>CAWBRG010000001.1:0-366835 GCA_963791185.1 uncultured Actinomycetota bacterium
TGGTCGAGCTGCTCTGGGGTCGGGCACGCGGTGAGCACGCGTCGATCGATCGGGTCGGTCACGGTCGATGTGACCGCGCGGGTGAGTCGATACCCGGCGCATCGATCGGACGGGGCAGGCGGGTATGGCGCAACGGCAACCGGCGCAGGAGCTCAACGTGTTGTTGAGTGCCCGCGGCCTTCAGGACTGTGACGTTCAGGCCCACCATCCGCACACCGACAGCGCGGTGGTCGCGGTGCGGATCGGCGGCGCTCTGATGTATTTCCACGACTGGGCGTCCGCGGCAACGGTGTCGCGGGGTTGGGCGCGCTGCTCGCGGGAGGCGACGTGGCTGCCCGCGCAGAGCCGTGGGTCGACGCGGCCCCAACAGGTGGTCGAGCCGGTCTCGGCGGTCAGCGTGATCGATGTGGTCGGCGGTGCTGCGGTGCCGGTGGCGGGTCGGCTCGAGGCCATCGAGGGGAGGCCGAAGCGGCTGTTTGTCAGTGTCGGGCGGTTGGCGATCATCGTGCACGACCGTGCCGCCTACGGGTCGCTGCGGACGGCGTTCGCGACTGCCCGGGAGATGGCGGCGGCGGTGTTTCCCGGCCGCCCGACGGATCTGCACACGGTGGCGGGGGAGATCGCCGCCCGCGCGATGGGGTCCCAGCGCCCGTCGGGCCGCCCGGCCACCCCTTCCGGCCGCGGCCCACACCGGCCGTGCGCGCCCGCAGACCCCCAGCCACCTCTCCGGACGGAGCCTGTGATGACGCAGCCGGATTACCCGTTGCCGGTGTTGGCGAGCTACGAGCTGTATCAGGTGGCGCACATCGCGACGTTCGTGGCGGATCGGTTGGCGAGGCTGCGGGGCGCGAGCACGAAGGCCGAGCGCGGTGCGGCGGTTCACGGGGTGGCCGCGGGCCGGGCCGCGTTGGAGCGTGCGCTGGGCGCTACCCGTCCGGTCACGTTGCCGGAGCCGATCGACGCCCAGACGTTCGCGTCGGCGCGGGGCCTGGTCGCGACCGGGCCGCGGTGGGCGGAGGTGGTGTCGTTGGCGCCGTTGGGGCAGCAGGGGTGGGCGGTGATCGGACACGTGCCCGGCCTGGGCCCGGTCGGCGCCCGCATGGCCGATCACGGCATGGCTGATGCGGTGCGTCGGCACGTGTTGACCCAACCGGTGGCCGAGCTCGGGGCGTGGGCCATGACGCAACACGCCCAGCCGCGGCCGGTGTTGCCGGACCGGGTCGACCTGGCTGGGGTGGTGGGGTCGCTGGACCCGCGCCGGGATCGGGACCGGGCGGTGGCGCTGCGGCTGCTGGGCGTGGACCGGGTTCTGGACACGGTGATCCGGGATCGGTTCGCGGGCGTGGATCTGCACGCGCCGTTCGTCGTCCGCCCCCAGCCCCGCAGCACGGCGGCTCTGGTGGCCAGTGCGAATCCGCAACGCACGCCGACGCCGCCAGCGCGCCCGGTCGCGCGTTCCCGCTCGAGCGCGGCACGAGGTGGTACGTCTCGGCACTTGTGTGGGATCGGGCCTCAGGTCACGACCAGCAGCGCACCGAGCGTGCCGAGGACCAACGCCGGACCGTAGGGCACCGCGTCGGACCTGTCGAAGCCCGCGACCCGCCAGACCGCGGTGGTGGCCAGCAGCAGCACGACCCACAGCACAAGCCCCTGAGCGAGGGCCGACACGCCGGCCCAGGCCAGCGCCGCGGCCAAGCTGGGCAGCAGTTTCACATCCCCCCAGCCGATCACGCTCGAGCGGGCGGTCTTGACCACCAGCGCCACCACCACAGCCAGCACCGCGGCGATCAACGCTCGCAGGAGGCCGTCGGGGTTGCCGGTCAGCAGTGCTGTCGCGGGGAGGGTGATGAGCAGGGCGGCGCCCAGCGCCGCGGTCAGCGCGTTGGGTAGGCGACGCTCGTGGGCGTCGACGATCGCCGCGGCTGTCCCGAGCACGGCCACCACCAGGACGATCGCGGCGCGCACCGGCGAGGCGGCGGCTGCGGTGCTGAGGCTGAGGCCGAGCAGCAGCCCCACCGGCACCGCCTCGGCGTAAGCCGATCGGTTGCCGGCTGCAGGCGGGTGTGATGGGCCAGGAGCAACACGCAGGACGGCGGCAACGGCCGCGGCGGCAGCCGCTGTCACGATGGCGGCGGCGGTGGTGGTGGGCGGCGGGCGGGACGTGGCCCGGCGGGCATCAACTCGTTCAGCACGGTGAACGTCTCCGGTGGGAGGTCTTCGATGATGTCGGCCTCGCGGGCGTCGAGCAGGATGCGGGCGTAGCGCTCCATTTGCGAGATGTGCCCGCTGACGTGGGCGACCCGCATGAGGTCGGTCAGCGGGCGGTCGAAGATTCCGTCGATGTCCAGCGACCTCGCGGTTTCGGCGGCCCAGCGTGCCAGCTCGGTGTCGCCGTTGGTGAGGGCGAGGTCGACGAGCTCGTGGGCGGTGTCGACGAGGTAGCCGGGGATCTGCAGGTCGTGGCGTTGGTCGTGGTTGTTCAACCAGGCATAACCGGTCGGGCGGAGCCCGAACAGCACCGGGCCGCGGACCAGCCGCAGCGCGGCCTGGTAGTCGACGATCGCGCCGGGGTGGTGGGCGGCCTGGCGGGCTTGAGCGCGTTTGCGGAGGCGGCGGAACAGGTCGTAGTCCAGTAGGTGTCCGCGCAGGCGGTAGGTCTGGTCGTGGTTGAGGTCGCTGATGAAGCTGCGGTCGGGGTCACCGTCCAGGCCGCGCCCTGCCCACCGGCGGGCCCCGGACAGCGACGTGCGCACGGTGCCGACGGCGACCTGGTTGTTGTCGGGCCACAGGTCGGTCAACACCTTGTTCTGGCTGACCCCGGCCGGATGTAGGGCCAGGTAGACGAGGATTTCGGTGAACCACGCGACGCGGCTGGTCGGTCGTTCGCCCGGCGCGCGCACGTGCGGTTCACCCAGAACCGCGATCAGCGGCCGCGGTGGGTTCTCCAGCTGCCAGGTCGCCAGGTCATCGTCCAGCTCGGGATCTTGGCGCTGCACGATCTCCAGCTGACGCAAGGCTTCCGGGCTGACCGGCTCACTGCCCTTCGCGTTGGGGGCTGTCGGACCTGGGGCTGGCCCGGCAGCGTCGTCGGAAGCAGCATCGTCGGCCGAAGCGTGGTCGGAGGTGGTGTCGCTGGACGTGGTGTCGTCTGAGGAGGTGTCGTCGGAAGTGCGCCGTCGGAAAGGGCGCCGTCGGCGTCCATGTCGGCCGCCCACGGCTCGGGATGCTCGGCGGGACCGGCGGGCAGGTCGGCGGCGGTGGTCGGGGCGAGGATGTCGGCCAGGCTGCCCGCGGTGGCGGCGGTCATCGTCTCGACTCGCCACTCGCCGGGCTCGGCGCCCTGGGGTGACCAGCGTGTTGTCGTCGGTGATGTGGATGTCGGTGCCGATGACGTCGGTGTCGTGGGCGAGGACGGCGAACCCGCGTTCGACGCGGTTCGTCGGCGAGCGCGTGCAGGTCGGCACGAGCCTGGTCGTCGGTGTCGGTGAGGTCGGCGACCAGCAGCAGGACCGGCAGCCAGCCATCCGGCGCGGTGCCCGACAAGCGGCCCTCCACGACGCCGGTACCGGTCGCTGCGCGCGTCGCGGCGATGCGGCGGCGGGCGACCCGGATCTCGGTCAGGGCGGCAGTCAGGTCGGGCAGCACGCGGAGACGGTCGGTGTTCAGCGGTGGCAGTTCGTGGCCGAATCCGACCAGGAGGATCTCGACGTCCTCGCTCCAGCGGGCGTTGGCCAGCTCGGCGGCGATGTGGCGCAGCAACCCGACCGCGGTGTCGCGTTCCCCGGTCACGGTGGCGTAGCCGAGGTGCTCCAGATCCAGCAGCAACAGCTGGTCGTCGTGGGCGGCGACCGACACCAGCAAGGGGTAGGGAGCGCAGTAGCGGCCGGCCTCGTCCGCGTCGAGGGGAAGCTCGGCATCCTTGAGCAGCAGCCACGTCACGGCGTCCTCGCCCGGGACGAACGGGGCCGCCGCAGTGATCGGGTCCGCGGTCGGTCGCGTGGTCGGGGCGCCAGGTGCAGGGCTGCCTGGTCGGGGGCGAGCACGACCCGGGTCAGGTCGGGCGCGGTCTGGTGCGACCAGTCCCGCAGGGCCAGCCCACGCAAGGCCGTGTCCAGCGTCGCGGTGTCCACCACCGACGGCGCGGTGACCGCCTGCCATTCGCGGCGCCCGGCCAGGTCGTCGGGCACCGGCAGCCGGCGCCGGTAGCCGCGGCGGCGTTGCTGGCGGCGCCTGCCCACTGTGAGCGCGGCGACCAGACCGGAAACCACCAGAGCGGACACGCCCCACTCGGCCACCGACCCCACCGGCACGCCCCCCGGCGTCGCGGCCGGCGTTCGGCGTCGCCACGGCAGAGGGGGGTGTGGCGGTGAAAGGCGGCGGCGTCGGCGCCGTTGTCGTCGGCGGTCGGTGAGCCGTCGAGGTCGGGCTGTTCGGTTCTGTTGGTGTCGGGCCGGAGGTCCCCGGGTGCGTGGTCGTCGGCTTGGGGTCGATGGACGGGTTGCCGGGCACCGTGGGGACGGTGGGGGTAGGTGCCGCGTTGGTCGACGGTGTCGCGGGGTGCGGATGAACAGTCGGGGACGGCGTGGCGGGCAGGGTGAGGCGCCAGCCCGGCTGGATCCGGTCCGGGTTGGTGAGACGGAGCCCGTTGGGCTGGGGCCGGCCCACGTTCAACGCGAAGATCTCCCCGGCGCGTCGTGAGTCGTGCAGCCGCGCGCCGGCGATCTTGCCCAGGGTGTCCCCGGGCTGCACGATCGCGGTCACGTCGGTGGTGGCGGCATCGGCCGGGAGCCGCAGTGTCCAGCCGGGATGCAGCAGCGTGGCGTCGGTGAGTCGACCGCCGTCGGGTTGCACCACCGCGTGGTTGAGGTCGTAGATCTCCCGCCACCGCAGCGGGTCACCCAGCCGGGCCTCCGCGATGCGCCACAGCGAGTCCCGTTCCTGCACCACGTAGCGCGGCAGTTCGCGCTGCGTGGGAGACGAACCGGCGACTGCCGCGCCGGCAGTCGCCGGGTCGCCGGCCTGATGGTCGATACGGACAACGGCGGCGATCGGCTCAGCCGCCAGGGCAGGCCCGGCGGCGCCCGCGCCGAGCACCCCGGCGACGAGGACGGACGCGAGCAGCCTGCTCGCCCGCAACCCGGGCAGTTCGACCCGCAGTCCCGGGCGGTGGCGCAGCGCCGCCACCAGTTCGGCCAGGATCGACACACTCAGCTGCGCCCACACCAGCACGCCGATGACCAGCAGCGTGCCCATCAGCAGCGAGCCGTTGTCGGGCCGCAGGAACACCGCCACCGCCTCGTGCAGCGACGGCACCCGCGCGGGCAGCAGCGGCGTGCCGAGCCGCCACAGCAACAGCGGGACGCCGATCAGGATCGCGACGATCCCGACCAGGCTGGCCGACGCCCGCACCACCGCTCGCGCCGTCGCCCCGTCGTGGACTTAGCGGCTGTGGGTCTCATGGCGCACCGACCGGGACGAGCTGGGCCCGGGCGACACCGTGGCTGGTGATCGTCGTCCGTCCGACCAGTCCGAGCAGCACGGTCGGGCGGGTGAGGGTGACCGACACCGTGATCGTGCGACCGTCGACGACCGCGGTGCCGTCCGCGTGTGCCGCGGCCAGGTAGGAGCGGGCCGCGGCCACCGCCGCTGCCGGATCGATCTGCGGGTTGCCCCGTGCGAGGGCGGCCGTGTCGACGGCTTGGCCGCCGGCGCGGGCGGCTTCGGCGGCGATCGCGTCCGCGGAGGCGGTGGCTTGGGCGGCGCGGACACCGTCGACGGTCAGCCCCGACAGGACGGCCACGACCAGGGCGAGGATCGCGGTCGGCACGGCCACTGCTCCGCCGCCGCGGGTGTCACGCAGTGCGGCGGTCAACTGCCCTGCTGTCGTCGCTGTCGCTGGTGGGCCTGTTGTTGCCGGTGGCGTTGTCGCAAGGGTCATGGTCGTTCCCGGTAGCGGTCGATCGAGCTGGTGAATACGGCGCTGACGTCGTGGCGGCCCGGTAGTCCGGGCAGCGCGAGATCGGCCCAACGGACCGCGCAGCGCACCCGTGCGGTGGCCGTGGACGGCTGCCCGATCGGCGTCACCGGCACGTCGACGGTCACGGTGAGCTCGGCGCACGCGATGCCCTGCTCGCCCAGGACGCGGTCGGCCTCGGTGGTGGCTTGCCCGCGCGCGGCGGCCGGGTCGCGGACCGCGGAACCGAGCCGGGCTGCGGCGTGTGCGGCTTCGGTGACGGCGGCCTCGGCCGCGGTGAGCCTGCCCACGGCCAGGCCGAAGGTCAGCAGGGCGATCAGGGCGACCGCGCCGATCGCGGCCTCCACGCTCGCCGATCCACCCCGCTCACCACCCCACTGGAGACCCCGCCGGCGGCGCGGCGTGGTTGCGGCGGTCACGGGGTGACCTGCTCGAGGGCTGCCACGGCCGACTTGTCGACCGTCAGCTTCGTTCCGGGGATGAGCGACAGTGCCTGCCCGCGCACCTGGACCCGCAGCACGCCACCGCCCTGCTCGACGCTCACCGTCACCGCGGTGGGGGTGAACACCGTGCCCGACGCCCGGGCCAGGAAGCCCTGTGCCGCATCACGGGCGGCGTCATGGGCCCTGCCCTGGGCCGCGGGGTCCAGCGCAGCGCGGGCCTGGGCAGCGGGGTCCTGAGCAGCGGCGGTCTGGGTGGCGCCGGCGTGGACGCCGTCTTGGGCGGCGGTCAGCGCGAGCTGTCCGGCGTAGAAGACCAGCGCCACCTGGGTCGCCGCGGCGACCAGGCCGAGCATCGCGATCCAGATCAACGCCATCTCGACGCCGACCCCTCCACCGCGCTCCCCGGCGTGCGGTGTGGTGTCCATCGGGCTAGCCGAGTGCGCCGAGCTTCTTCGCGATGAACGCTCCGACGGCCGCGGCGATCGTTCCGGCGATCACCGCCCCGGCCGCGATGTGGAAGCCCTCGTCGGTGTTGCGGCCGCCGCCGCGTTCGTCGACCGGCTCCACACGGTGCAGCAGCCACAGCATCGCGGCGGTCAGCCAGTTGTTGATCCTTGTCATCGATCTCCCCTTTGCATGTGTCAGATGCTCGGGTTGCTGGAAGGACGAGTTGTCAGAACGAGAGGAGGGCGACGGCGGCCGGGTAGAGCACCCAGGTCGCGATGAGGAACACCTGCAGTGCTCCGGGTGTGCTCATCTGTCCGCTGGCGCGGTGGGCGGTGGCGTGTTCGTCGGCGAGGAGTTCGTCGCGCAGGCTTTCGGCCCGTTTGAGCAGGGTGTCGACCACGGCTGCCCCGTCCTGGCCTGCGCCGGCGGCGATGGCGGACAGGTCGGTCAGCTCGTCCACACCCACGTGCTCGCCGAAGCGGCGCAGCCCCTCCCACGGCATCTGCCCGGCCCGCTCGGCGATGGCCAGCTCGTCGGCGATCCGCCGCATCGCCCACCCGTCGGCCAGCAGCCGGGCCGGTAGGGACAGTGCGGTCGCGACCCCGGCGCCGCCTTGGCGCAACAGCCCGGCCTGCTGCAGGAAGGACACGAGGGCGAACCGCAGCTCCTCCCGGGCGTCCTCGGCCCGGGCGCGGACCGACCGCGCCGCCCCGGTCCACCCCAAGCAGGGCTCCGGCCAGGGTGAACACGGCCGGGACGGCCAGCGGCAGCCCGAGGTCGAGCAGCCCCGACAGGGTGGCCAGGGCGGGTCCGGCCGCGGCGTAGCCGATCGTGGTGGTGACCCGGGTCAGCAGGAACCGGTCGCGGCTCCACCCCAACACCGCCACATCGCTGTCCGGGACCGCCCCGGGAACCCGGCGCACCAGCCGGGTCCACCAGCTCACCCGTTCCACAGCGGCGGGCAGCGTCCGCTCGTCGAGCGCAGCCAACACAGCGGCCAGCGCGGGCGGGCGCCGGCTGATCCCGGCCGCGGCGACGGCGACGCCGGTGCCGGTGAGCGCGCCCGCAGCCAGCAGCAGCATCAGCAGGGGGCTCATCGGACTGCCCCCGCCGCCCGAGACATCCCGCGATTCCGTGGCCGGTGTGCCGAGGAACCGGGGTGGCCGGTTGCCCAACGCGAGGCGGCGCATCCACACCAGCAGCGCCACCGTGCCGGCCAGCAGCAGCGCCATCACCGTCTGCCCGACCGGGGTGGCGTACGGGGCGGCGAAGGAGGGCACCACGGCCAGCATCGCCAACACCCCGGCCTGGATGAGCAGCAGCATCCGGATGGACTGGCGGGACTCGGCCCGCGCGGCCTCGATCTCCCGACGCGCCCGCACGTCGCGGGCGACCCCGTCGGCCAGCAGCCGCAACACCCGGGCGATCCCGACGCTTTGCTGCTGCAGCGCCAGCAGCAACGCGGCGGCCACGGTGTCGGCGACCCGGTCATCCAGGGCGTCGGCGAACTCCCGCACCGCCGCCCCCGTCGCTGATCGACCGGTCGCTCAGCCTGGGCGGCGAGGCGTCGGACGGGCTCGGCGATCACGTCGTCGACGTGGCCGGCGCTGATCGTGATGGCCTGCGCCAGACCCATGGCTGCGCCGCCGGAGAGCATGTCGGCCATCCGCCGACACCACCCCTCGAGGGCCTCGAGCCGGTCCAGGCGGTCACTGATGACCCGGCCGGAGCCCATCAGCCACGGCGCCCACAGCCCGGTGGCCGACACCGCCAGCCCGGCCACCGGCCAGCCCGTCACCGACCACACCGCCACCCCGACCCCGCACCACGCGATCACCCGCCACCGCGATCGCTGCGACGACCATGACGATCCGGGCCCGGGCCGGGTCGCCGACCACACGTCCCGCACGGTGCGCCGCCACCGCGACGGCGGCCCCACCGCCTGCCCGCCCCGGGCACCCAGCAGCGCCACCAGCACCCCGACCGCCACCGCGGCGCCCCCGACGAAGACCAGGACCGAGCCCGCAGCCGTACCCGTCATCGCCGCCGTGCCCGTCATGGCAGCCGTCCCGGGTCGGTCCAGGCTGTCGACGTCGGGCGACCACAAGCAGCCGAGATCGACCCCCGCCTCGTCGAACGGCCACCGCAGCTGGGGCGCCATGACGAACCGGCCCCGCGGGTCCACCCCGGCCTGCTCGTGCGCCGCGGCCGGGGCGAAGATCCGGTTCATCGCGACCTTCCCGGTCTCGGTGACGTCGGTGACCTCGGCGATCTCCGCGATGAACCGCACCGGCCCCCACCGGTGGTGGGGCACGTGGCGCAGGTGCACGACATAGTCGATGCCCTGGGTGGCCAGCCGGGTGACGAAGCTGTCCGACCAGCCCGCCGCGGCACCTTTCATCGCGGCGGTGACCAGGCGTTCCATCGCATCGGCGGCGGAGCCGGCGTGCAGGGTGCACATCGAGCCGGGCATGCCCGCGTTCATCGCTTCCAGCATCGGCAGGGCCTCGGCGCCGCGGACCTCACCGATGATCACCCGGGTGACCGACATGCGCAGGGTGTGGTGCAGCAGATCGGACAGGGTGATCTCGCCGGCGCGTCGTCCGGTGGCCGGGTCGAGCTCGGTGGAGCCCGGGCGGCACTCCATCGCCAGCCACGCGGGCGGGGTGGCGGCCAGGCGGTGCAGGCCGAGCTCGAACTCGGTTTCCAGCGTCGCCACCCGCTCCGAGGCCGGGATTTCGCGGGCGAGCGCGCGCAGCAGGGTGGTCTTGCCCGAGGCGGGCATGCCGGTGACCAGGATGCTGCGCCGGGCCGCGCACGACACCGCGCAGGAACCCGACCATGCCGCGCGACAGCATGCCGCGGGCGGCCAGCTCGTCGAGGGTGACATCGACCAGATGGTGGCGGCGGATGGTGACCGTGGGGTGCGGCACGACGTCGCGGATCGCCGCGAGGCGGGACCCGTCGGGCAGCTGCATGTTCAGCAGCGGCTGGGCGGGGGAGAAGGCCCGCTCCGCCCCGCCGTGATGGGCCGCCAGGTGCTGCAGCTGCGCGATCAGGTCCTCGTCGCTGTCGGCGACCGGCGACCCGGCCGGTATCAGGGTTCCGTCGCGCAGCCGCAGGATCGGGCGTTGGGCGCCGACGATGTGGATGTCTTCGACGTCGCGGCGATCCAGCAGCGTCTGCACCCGGCCCAGACCCCAGATGAGGTTCTCCACCTCCTGCGCGACGACGGCCTCCTCCTCGCGGCGCAGCGCCGGGTGCCCGTTGCCCAGCCTGCGCCGGGTTTCCAGCGCCGAGCTGGTCCTCGATCCAGGCCCGCACCAGTTGGCGTTGATCGGCCAACTCGAGCCGGTCGCGGTCCGGGTGGCGGCCCAGCTGCTCGACCACCGCCGCGCGGATGCGTTCGGTCAACGCCCGGTCCACGGCGCCGGTCTTCGACACACCGTTCGCGCGCGCGCCGTTCGCAGCGCCGTTCGCGAGGACGGTCATGACGCAACCTGCCCGGGCGTAGCCGGCATCGTCGCCGCAGACATCTCGGGCGCGGCCAACGTCTCGGCGACGTGTCGGGCCGCTCGTTGCAGAGGACTGCGCGACAAGCTGCGCCCGGCGCCCGCCCCGTCGCTCCACACGGCCGCCGCGCGCGGATCGTCGGGCAGCACGCCGACCAACGGCGTCTCACACGCCGCGGCGACCTCGTCGGCCGGATAAGGCTCGCCCGGCGCCACCACCAGCAGGCCCGTGCGGGAGCCGAGCCGCCCGGCATGCAGGAGGTCGACGAGGCGCAGCCGTGGCGCGGACCGCGGGCAGGGTCGAGCGGGTCACCACCAGGATCCGGTCGCACACCTCGGCGAGGTCGCGGTTGCCGCCACCGTGCAGGTAGCGGCCCAGATCGCACACCACATCCACGGTGTCGAGGCGGGCGAGCCCGCGTCCGAGCGTCGCCCACGGCACCGCGGCGGCCTGGGCGGGGCTCCCGAGACCCGCCAACACCAGCGGGGCGTGCTCGCCCGGACGGACCACGAGGGCGCGCAGCGCGGCCTCCAGCGGCTGGGTGCGGCAGCGCGCCACGAGCTCCAGCAGATGACACCCGGCGGGCCAGGCACCGCGGCCCAGCCCCGCCGCGATGTCCCCGCCCGAGGGGTCGGCGTCCACCACGACCGCGGGCCGTGGCCATTGCGCGGCGATCGCCAGACTGCTGGTGGTGACCCCGGGTGCGCCCTTGGCGCTGAGCAGACCGATCAGCACGACCCTCACCCGCCGCTTCCGACCAGCACCAGCAGGGTGTTGTCGTTGCCGGCGGCGGCCGCGACGTCGTCGACCGCGGTGTCGGGCACGATCAGGTCGACCGTGCGGCGCCCGGCCGCGTCGGGGTCGCCGATGGCCAACACCGTCGCCCGCAGCCCGGTCGACCCGGTCTGCCCGGTCTGCGCGGTCGCCGGTTGGACGATCTCCACGACGTCCCGCGGGAGCAGGCCGCTGACCGGTAGCCGCCCGGCCCCGATCGGGAGCCCGACGATCGCCTCACCCCGGGCGGGTAGCCGCGCAGCCCCGACCGCGTCGGGCGGCACCAGCGCGTCCGGCGGCAGGTCGGTGGTCGCGACCTGCCCGACCACCGTCTCGACGATCGCTCCATGCCGTCACCCGCAGCGTCGAACCCGCGGGGATCTCCACCGGCCGCACGTCAGCCTCGGTGATCCGCGCGCCGTACGCGATATGCCGGGCGGTGGCGATCACCTCGACGCCTTGCGTGGCCTGGGCGTAGGCAAACCAGGCCACCAGGCCACCCACGATGGCCAACAGGACACCGACCATCGTCATGCGCGAGCGACGCCGCCCGAACACACCAGGCGCAGTAGCCGCTGAGGTTGGTGGGCGGTCGGTGGTCGCGGCGGTCATCGGCTGCCCCCGGTCACCAGGACCTGCAACTCGCCGACCGGCAGCGCGCGGTTCACCGTCAGCGCCACGTCCTGCGTCCCGACGACCGGTGCGCCGCCCTCGACACCGGTCCAGGTCACCTGCCAGACGCTGGTGACCGTCACCGGCCACGTCCCGCGCCCGGCCGTGCGCTCAGGAAGCGACCGTTGGGCGTAGGTGTAGCCGCAGTCCGGCGACGCACCCGAGCCACCGCTCCACGGCGTGCCGGTGCCCGGACACGTCACCACCGCATCAGGTGGGCCCATCGCCCACACCGTGCGCGCCAGACGCGCCGTGGCCGTCACCTGCGCAGCGCCCGCGGTCGCCGTCGCCGTCAACGGTCCGACGTTCGGTTGCCCGCCCGCCACCCACAACCACACCGGAACCCCGACATAAGCGCGGTCGCGCACCGACAGCTGCATCGCCGGCCGGGGCAGACGCAGCAGCTGAATCGCCTGCAGAGCCAGGACATCGGTGGTACCCGGGTACCGGTCGACCGAACTTGTCGATGAACTTCCCGGCGAGGCCGCACTCAAGTCCACGCTCGTCAGCGGCGTCGGCCCAGGCGTGGGCACAGTCGGTGCGACCGGACGCCGCGGCTTCCGGGCGGGATCGGCTGGACCGCCGGGACGAGCCGGGTCAGACGGCGGACTACCAAACAGATTCCAGAGCCTGTGACTACCGTGCAGTGACCCGGATCCGGCGCTCGCTCGCGCCGAGGGTCGCGGGAAGGATCATCGACCGACGCTGAGCACGGCCATCGCTCGCCTCAGCATCGTTCGTTGAGGGCAGGCGCTGTAGTGCTGACCGCCAGCGACCGTCCGGAGCCGGGAACGACGTCAGCGCGCAGGTGGAATCGCTCCACTCGGTTCTTGGTGTCGTCTAGGAGCACGCCGTTTCGGTCGGAGACCAGGTGAGCGGTGCCCAGGTCGACGCAGTCGAGGATGGAAACTCGAGCCAGGCGTGACACTGGCGACCTTCGGGTCACGGGTGATCGTGCCGACAATGTGCGCGGGCAGGCTCGCGAAGTTCGCGATGTCGGCCAACGCGGTCTCTGAAGCGCCTGACCGGTCGCCACCGCCTTGATCTTCGGCGTCCAGTCCTGGGACTTGAGGGGCCGCTCCAGCGGCGTCGACGACACGCCAGAACTCGCGGTAGCGTGCTCAACGCGGCCTGATTCGGCGCGCGTCGTGACGGGAATCGGTGACGGGCTGGCTGGCGCCGTCGACGGTGCGGACGAACAACCGGCGGCAAGCAGCGCTCCGCACGCGACAACCAGGACGCGTGGCCGGGTCTGCGACATGTCGATCACCTCGGTGGTCATGCAGGCACGGTGCGCGCGAAGCGTTCCTGTTGCGTTCCCATCTCGTGCTTGCGCTGCCTGCGGTGCTGCGTCTGACGGCGAATGACTATCAGAGCGGGTCCATCCTTCGTGGCCGTTTGGAACAACTGCGGCCATCTGGACCTGCGTGCGCACGGAGAAGCGACGCAATGCGCACGCACCGACAGACCCCTCCGAGGACGCTGCGGGCCCCGAGAGCCGAGGAGGCACCGGTGGCCGAGCGTGAACCCTTCTTGCTGCGCTGCGCGCTGCGGATCGCCGCCGACGGCATGCCGGTCTTCCCACTCCGGCCGCACACCAAGGTGCCCGCGATCGAGCGGTGGCCACAGCACGCCAGCACCGATCCCGAGACGATCCGAGCGTGGTGGACGCGGTCGGCGTACAACATCGGCATCGCCACCGGCAGTCCGACCGGAATCGTGGTCATCGACCTGGACGCGGCGAAGGCGCCGGGAGAACCCCACGGGCGACAGTCGCTCGCCGCGCTGGCTCGAGATCGCGGTGAAACGATCCCGCGCAACACTCGAACGGTCGTGACACCAAGCGGCGGGCAACACCTGTACTTCCGCCTCCCGCCCGAGGCCGATCTGCGCAACACCGCAGGCCACCTCGGCAGGCACATCGACACCCGCGCCAGCGGGGGCTATGTGGTCGGCCCCGGTTCGGTCGTCGACGGCCGCCGCTACCGACTGACCGTCGACGCGCCGCCTCTGCCGATACCCGGCTGGCTCCTGAGGGAGCTCCTGCCGACGCCGCTGGCGTCTTCACCGCTGGTGCTTCCACACTCCTCGGCCTACGTGAACGCCGTTCTGCGCGGCGAGGCCGAACGAGTCGAGCAGGCAGCCCTCGGCACACGCAACCACACCCTGTTCCGGGCCGCCGCACGATTGGGCAGCTTCGTCGCCCAGGGCCTCGTCGCCGAGGACGTCGTCATCCGTCTGCTGGAGCACGCCTGCCGCCACCACCCGGACTTCGGCCGCCGTGAGGTCGCGCGCACGATCGCATCCGGCCTTCGCCGCGCAGCCCGGAACGCGCCCACGTCTCCCGCGCCCCGGCAGCTAGGCACTGTCACACGCATGCGCCACTGATGATTGCGTTGTCCACAGGCGCGCCAAGTTGTCCACAGACCGGGCGCTCTAGCTACGCCAGCGTGCGATGGTGGTCATCGTTACGGGATGATCCGGAGCCGGGCATTGATCCGAAGCTGGGCGATAGCCGTCGGTGTCGTCGTGCTGGCGACCCTCGCTGGCTGTGGATTCGATGGTCCTGTCGTCCTGTCTGTGCCGCTGTGCGTGCGCGTCCGCGGCGACATCAAGTCGAGCGTCGACGAGGCCTACATCGCCGTGGCCGCCGACGCATGCCGCAGCGTCGACGGGAGGCTGCTGTCGGAAGGCCAGTCGTTCGACGTGCTGGGGCGAGCGGCGTGGCAGACCCCCGGCCCGGATGTCGATCTGATCGCCATCACGCTCGACCGCTCGGCGAGCCGTCCTGCCGGAGATCACCCGCGAGAACTGGTGCTCACCAGTCAGCAGGCAACAGAACGGTGGGGTCTTCATCCTGTGCTATCCGCAGCCCGGGCGCACCGTGACTTCGTCCGTCTCGTGTCAGATGCCGGGTTGATCTTCGCAGTCGTTGCCGCGTTCCTGTTGGGCACATGCCTCTTCGTCGCACTAGTCGGGTGCCTGCGGCGTGGCGAGATCGTGCTCGTCTGGTTCTTCCGCTAGTAGCACGCATTCCGCACTATGCGATTGACGCCGCTCTGCGCCGACGACCCGATCAAATCTGGCCGGCGTGGAGCGGGCGTGGTGAGCGGCGGCGATCAGAAGCTGTGGGATCGCACGGAAGCGACACACAATGAGCAGGACTTTCCGGGCTGCGTGATCATCGGCGCTGGTAGGACAAGCTTGCCGCACTGGGCTATGTACCGACCGATACCGGCTGCGAGCGCCTCGTCGTAGGTCTGCTGGCTGACTCGATGGCTCAGGCCGTCGTCGACAGCCGTGACGTCGATGAACAGAAGCCGGGCGATCATGCCGAGCGGCGTCGAGCGGCCGTCGCGAAGGATGCGATCGAGCATGGCCAGCGCTTGTCAGGAGTGCCTGTGCCGGGAGTCCTGCACCCGCAGCAACGGCCATTGACATCAGGACAGTGGTCGGCGAGCAGCCTGTCGATCCCACCCGGCTGAGACGCGATGAAGCGTGTTACTGCATCGAAGGCCTGTTCGCCCGGGTCTCTGCCGGTCCCCCAGGTGTAACCCATCGTCGCCCCCGCATGGTTGGGCGCTGGGCGCACGACCCCAATCGGGCCGATCCCTGCACGGCCCTGACCGCACGTCCCAGCTTGCGACGACTCTCGTTCGGAACGTCTTCTGGTGCAAGGGCTCAAGATGGAACGATGCGCTGTGGGAATTCCACGGGCGATCATCGCGCTGTGGGAGGACTCGCAAAGCGGCGTTCCACTATGCAACCCTTGGAGGCGTGGTCATGGCGAGTGCTGGAAGCCTGGTCGTCAGGCGGCAGCTGGGGGCCAAACTTCGGCAGCTACGGATTGCTGCTGGCAAATCACTTGCCGACGTCGATGCTGCCAGTCTCGGCAGCAAGGCAAAGCTCTCGCGCATCGAGTCAGGCAAGGGCCCTGTCAAGATCGCCGACGTTCGAGCGCTCTGCTGGCTCTACGGAGTATCCGACGAGACGACCGATGCCCTCACGGCGCTCGCTCCCGGCACCCAGCAAGATGACTGGTGGGAGGCGTACGGCACGGCTGTCGTGCCCGACTGGTTCGGTCTCTACGCAGGGCTTGAAGCCGCCGCAAGTAGGATCAGGGCGTTTGAGCCGCAGCTCGTCCATGGCTTGGTACAGACCGAGGACTATGCCCGCGCAGCCATAAGTGCTGACTCGCGACTGGGTGCGGATGTCGTCGAGCAACGTGTGAAGTTCCGGCTCGAGCGCCAGCGCACGCTTGCCGAGCTCACGATTATCTTGAGCGAAGGTGCGCTGCGGCTCGTTGCCGGGTCTCCGGAGATCATGGCGGCCCAGATCGAGCATCTCCGTCAGGCCGCCGCCACGGTGTTGGTGTTGCCGTTCGCTGCCGGCACGTACCCGCTGCGCGGCAGCTTCGCCTTGCTCGACTTCGACGCCAGCGACGAGGACCCCTCTATCGCCTACATCGATGGACCGCCAGCGGCCCGCTACCTAGATCAACCCGACGAGCGCGCAGAGTACGAGTTCGTCTGGGGCGTCATCGAGGACATGTCGATCCCCATCGAGGAGTGGCAGTGACAGATTGGATCAAGGCTTCGATGAGCGGCGACCAGGGGGCGTGCGTCGAGCAGCGAAGCAACGAGGGCATGATCGAAGTGCGCGACAGCAAGAACCGGTCGGGCCCAGTCCTGAGTTTCACTCGAGCAGAGTTTGCTGCCTGGCTCGACGGTGCGCGCGCGGGCGAATTTGATCATCTTCTCGGCGAGCAGTAAGGGTCACTAGCCCCAGTCCGATGGTGGCTCGGCCTGAATGCCGAACCTGTACTGAGCTGCCTCGTGAGCTAAGTGATCGGTCGTCGGATCGTCTGCGAACCGCCATGAGCAGCCTGCTCAGGTGGTCACGCTGGCGTGGACGTGGTCGTAGTGGCCGCCGGTGGGGTCGTGGATGTTGTAGATGCCGCCGCCGTCGTAGGGGATTCCCCAGTTTCCGGGGGTGTCGGGTGTGGTGGGTGACCAGTAGCGGTCTTGCCAGATCAGGTAGCTGATGTGCAGGGCGGTGGCGTGGGCGCGGAGCCAGGTGGCGATGTGCCAGCCGTTGGCGAGGTCGGTGCCGGTGGGGAAGGTCCCGGCACGGGTGGGGAACAGGTCACAGGCGCGACCGCGGGAGTGGTCGCTGGTGGGGTTCCAGGTGTGGGCGTCCCAGCAGCTGACCGCACGGATCGTCTGGTCGGGACCGGTGGGGCCGAACGCGGCGAGGGTTTGATCGAGGGCGTGGCGCATGGCGGGGGTGAGGCAGCCGTGCCCGCTGGGATCGGGCTCGCGTGCACCCGGCACCTGCGGGTCCGGTGTAGGGCGCGGGTCGGGCAGAACCCCGATCGCCGCGGGTCCTGCGGGTTGGGTGATGTGGTCGAGGACGGCGTGCACGGAGGCGATGTAGCTGTGCACGGTCGCGGCGCACGCGTCATCGCAGCCGGCGTCGCCGGGGGCGGGGATGCCGGTGGGGGAGTCGAGGACCCGGCCGCAGCCGGCGACGTGGCAGACCAGCAGCGCGTCGAGCGGGCTGACGGGTTTCCCGGTCGCCGCCAGGTGGGTGGTGACGGTGTGGAGGTTGCCGCACAGGAACGGGATGGCGCGCTGGAGGTGGGGTTCGGGTTGGAAGACCGGCGCGTCGGGTGGTGGTGGGGTGGCGGGCCAGGGGGTGCCGCCTGCGGCGGTCCAGGCGGGTTGGGTGAGTTGGTAGAGCCCGGCCGCGTGTCCGGTCGCGTTGTAGGCGGCGGGGTTCCAGCTGGACTCGACCTGCGGGATGGCCAGCGCCCAGGCCAAAGGCAGTTGCGGACAGTCGCGGGCCAGCAGGTCTTGCAGGTCGGGCAGCAGCTCCCGAGCCAGCGGGGGTAGCGCGTCGACGTTGATCGCTGCGGGTGCGGCGCCGGGGCTCATGGTTGTGGTGGTGATGGTGAGGAGGAGCCCGACGAGCAGCAGAGGTGCTGCGAGGACCGCGACGGCGGCGCTGCCCAGGAGGGTCGTGCGGCCGGTCATGGCGGCGTGGTGGTGGGCAGGGTCGGTAGCGGCCGGTGGGGGTGGGGGCTGCTGCGGTGGCGTTCGGTGTGGGCGCAGTCGGCGAAGGGTCCGTTGGGGCTGAGCAGGACCTGTAGGCAGGGGTCGAGGTGGTCGCGGATCCAGATCGAGAGGGCGGCGCCGGGTTCGGGGGCGAGTTCGGTCCAGGCGCCGTGGAGGGCTTCGAACCGGAACACGGCTTCGGGGTGTTCCCACCACAGCGGGCACCAGGCGAACTCGCCGCGCAGCGGGCGGGCGGTGATGGCGGCGACGGTGTCGTGCACCCACTCGATGAGCGCGTAGCCGCCGATCGCGGGTGTCGCGGGTCGCTGGTCCAGGCCGTGTCCGTCGAGATCGGCGCCGCCGATGGCCGTGTCGTCGATCTCAGAGCCGTCGAGATCGTCGGCCGGGTCGAGGTCGTCGGGGTCGGGGTGGTTGTTGAGGTGCTCGTCGAGGAGGTCGCTCTGGTGGGCTCGCCAGGCGTCGAGGGCGTCGACGCGGGCCTGCAAGTGGGTGAGCACGCGGGCCAGGTCGTCAGCGGTGTCCGGTCGGCTCACGGGCGTTCTCCTCGAGTCGTGAGGTGGGTGGAGGCGGCGGTGTCGCGGAGCGCGGTCAACGCGGCGGCGGAGCGGCGGGTGATGTCGGCGGCGTCGGGTTCGCGGTACCAGGGGCACAGGTCGATGAGCCCGGCCGGACGTCCGGTGGACAGCAGGACGGCCTGGGCTTTGGGCAGGGCGCGCAGGTCGGAGACGGCGAGGACCGGGCGACGCTGGGTGGAGTGCTGGCGTGAGGGGCCTTGTCCGCGGGCGTGGGTGATGGCCAGCTGTGGCACGTCGTGGTCGCCGATCAACCCGGAAAGCCGGGCGAGGAAGGGTTGGTCGTCGACGCCGGCGCCGACGAGTTTGATCGTGGCGGCCGACCAGAGGGCGTCCATGCCCTGGTTGCCCCAGACCCCGACGCCTTGTTGGTAGCTCTGCAGCATGGTCAACACTTGGATGCCGCGGGAGCCGTAGTGGGAGTACAGCTGCGGTAGTTCGCGGATGGGGCAGATGTTCGCGGCCTCGTCGAGCACGGCGACCACGGGTGGGTCGAGGCGTCCGCCGCGGGCTTGGGCGTTGCGTTCGGCGGTGTCGAGGAGCCGGTCCACGATCGCGGCGACGATGGGGGCGGCGGTGCCCGCGCCTTCTTTGGACAGCAGATACAGGGTGGAGGGGGTGTGGTCGAGGACGGTCCAGGGGTCGAGCTCGGGCAGGTCGGGGCCGGGTTCGCGCCACGTGGCCGGTGGGGTGACCCAGCGCAGGATGCGCTGCGAGGTCAGGGCTTTGGTGGCGGTGCGGGCGGTTTGGAAGATGCCTTTGGCGGTCACGTCCGCGCCGGAGAGGGCGGCGTGCAGGTCGGCGGCTTCGGTGTCGGCGCCTGCGGTGTCGAGGGCGATGATGGCGTCGCGGCGGCCGTGTTGCAGCCACTCGACCACCTCGGCCAGACAGGCGGTGGGGTCGAGGGCGGCGGCGAGCAGGGTGCCGGTGAGGACTTGTTCCCCGGCGGCGTGGAAGAACGGGTCGCGGCGGGTGCCGCCGATGGTGGCCATGAAGTGCCCGGCCAACCTGCTGGCGGCTTCGACCCGGTGGGGGTCGGGGACCTCGCGGATCGCCCGTAGGGGATCCCACCACCACTGTTGGGGGTGGTAGGCGATGTCTTGCGGGTCGAACACCCAGACCGGGCCCAGTTCGGCGCGTGATCCGCTGGTCAGTGCCCACAGGTCGGCTTTGTTGGAGGTCGCGACGGCCAGGCCGGGGGCGGCGCGGACGGCGGGGACGGCCAGGGCGCTGGTCTTGTTCGACCGCGGCCCCATGATGATCAGGGCGACGTCTTCCCAGGACATGCGCACGTCGTGTCCGTCCAGGCGCCCGACCCGGATCCCCACCTGATCGCCCGCCATCCTGCCGACGTCGCCGACGCTGCCCGCGGTGGTGAGGTGGGGTCGCAGCTCGCTCGCTTTGGTGTGGGCGGCGTGGCCGGTGAGGTCGCCGAGCTGGTGCCCGCGCAGCAAGCGACCGGGTGGCCGGGTTGCGCGTGGCCGGGTCCGTTGCCAGCCCAGGGCAGCGGCGCCGATGGCCGCCGCGGCGAACGTGACCAGCGCGGCGACGAAGCCGACGGTGGACGCGTCGGGGCCGATGAGGGCAGAGACGCCGTCGGTGAGCAGGCGGGGGAGCAAGGCCAGGCTCCATGCCGGGGTGGTCCAGCTGCCGGTGCCCAGGAGCGTGGCGACTCCGGCGGCGACCCAGACGGCGCTCGTGGCGAGCACGGCGGCCGCGAGGGCGGCCAGGAGCAGCAGCGGTGCTGCGGCGTCGCGTGCCAGCCCGGCAAGCCCTCCGGCGCTGGGCTGGGCGGGCTTGGTCATGGCTGGGTCCGGAAGGCGGTGTCGGTGTCGTAGAGGCGGGCTTCGGTGGGGGTGAGCCGTAGGCCGACGGGGAGCCCGATGCGTTGCCCGGACTTGATCAGGTAGCGGCCGCGGCCGGGGTGGATGTGGCCGGGATGCCAGGTCGGCGGCGCAGCCCAGGAGGCGACCAGGTCGCGTTCGGGGTGGGTGAGGGCGGCGATCCCGGCGAGGCGGTCGAGGTCTTGGGGGGCCATGCCGCCCAGGATCAGGATGGCGTTGCGGGCGGCCATGCCCCGGGCTTTGGCCCGATCCGTGGGGGTGGGTAGCGCGTCGAGGTCATCGAGGCTGTGGGTGACTTGGATCGAGACGATGCCGCGGTGGCGGCCGAGGCGGGTGATCCGGTCGGAGTGCTCGACCAACCCCGGCGCCGCCCGCAGGGCCCGCCACAGCTCGTCTTGGACCTGGACGGTGTTGCGGTGGTCGCCTGCGGTGTCGGCGAGGGTGGCCGACCAGGCCCACGAGCAGAGCATCGCGGCGGCGACGACGTCGTCGGCGTCGTTGTCCAGCGCGGACAGATCCAGCGACATGGCGGGGGTGGTGGGGTCGGCGGTGATGGTGGAGGGCCGGTCGAACAGCCCGCGCAGGCTCCCGTCACACAGCAGCCCGAGGGTGTTCACCAGCCCCCGCACGGCGCGGGCGTAGTCGCGTTCCGCGTCGGCGGCGACGATCTGCGGGAGCGGGTCCGCGCCGACGGTGAGCGCGTGGAGGAGGTCGGGGATGGTCGGTTCGATCCGGGTGGCGGTGGTCTGGTCCAGCGCGGTGGCGAGCAGCCGCCGCCCGGTCGCCGACAGCGCACGTCCGCTGGTGATGGCCAACAAGGCCTCGAGCAGGGCCAGGGTGCGGGTGCGCAGGTTCTCGCCGATCTGTTGGCGCTGCGTGCCGACGGCGGCGGCCAGGGCGGGGGCGGCCAGGCCGGGGTCGAGGGGGTTGAGGGTGTGGTGTCCGCGGCCCAGCCGCCACACCGTGCCGCCGAGCGCGGTGATGAGCGGGGTGTATTCGCCTTTGATGTCGCCGGGGATCAGGGCGCGCATCCCGAACCCGACCAGGCCGACGACGAGGCGTTTGGTGATCGAGGACTTCCCGATCCCGGGTTGGCCCTGCACCCACACCCCGGTGTTGCTGATCAGCCCGGTGCGCAGCCAGTGCGCGGGGTCGAGCCCGACCGGCTCGGCGGTGTGCAGGCTGCGACCCAACGGCACCCCGGTCAGGGTGGCGCCCGAGGCCACCGCGAACGGGAACAGCCCGCACAGCTGGCTGGTGGTGCCCGCATAGCGGGTGCCCGCGGCCACGTTCGCCGCCCGGCCACCACCGGCGATGGCCCAGCCCATCGTCGTGGGGATGATCGAAGCGGGGGTCATCGTGACCGTCCGAGGGTGAGCAGGTCGTCGGGATCGATACCCATGCCGAGGGCGGCGGCGAACCCGGCCGCTTGCGCTCCGCGCAGGCGACGTAGCCGCAGCCGGGCCTGGCCTGCCCGTTGCTCCACGTCGGCGACCGCGGCGGACAGTTCGGTGTCGTCGGTGACGGTGGTGGTGGTGTAGAGGGTGAAGCGGCCGACCCCGGCCCCGGCGGCTTCTTCGCGGGCGGCTTGCAGGGCGCGGTCGCGGTCGTCGCGGTCGCGTTGGGTCTCGTCCCGCCGGGTGCGGGTGGCCCAGGCGCGGCGGATCTGTCCGGCGGTGACCTGGGCTTCGACCTTGGCTGCCGCTTGGTCGGCGGGGTAGGGCTGATACAGCCAGCACACCCGGCGCGCGTACGGGCCGGGCGCCACCAGCGGGGCCAGGACCGCGGCGTCGACGGCTTGGCGTGGTGCCTCCCGCAACGCCCAGCTGACCGAGACCCCGCTCTCGTGGCGGTAGAGGTCCCACTCCTCGCGGGCGGCGACCGGGACCGCGTCCGCCCACTCCAGCCCGGCCGCGGCCAGGTGCGGTCGGGCGGCGGGGTCGAACGCGGCCCGCACCGCCGCGGCCAACCACGTCAGCGTGGCGCGGCCCTGGACGGCGACCCCGCAGCCGGCGAGCTCGGTTTCGAGCCCGGGCAGCCAGCGACCCACCTCGACGCAGGCGGCGAGCAGATCCGCCGGTTTCGGGGTGGCCCGGTTCGGGTCGAGGCACACCGACAGCCACACCTGCACCGACGCCGTGCGGGCCGTGGTGTCGGCGACCAGCTCGGACAGGACCTGCCGGGCCAACCGCGGCGCGCCCGGCTCGAGATGGGTGGCGACGTGGGTGGCGAGAGCGTCGCCGCCGGTGGGGGCGGTGTCGACGGTGACCGCGATGTGTCGGACGAGGGGTTGGTAGCCGAGGTCGGCGAGGAACCCGCCCCACGCGGCCACCCACTGGTCGGCCTGATCAGGGTCGGCGAGATCCAGCCCGATCGGGGCGCACCGCAGGATCGCGGTCAAGGTGCCGGTGCGCCGGTTGTGCAGCAGGACGTGACGGCGCCCGCGGCCGTCGTCGATATCCAGCGGGCGTAGCGGGGCCAGCACGCCGGGCAGATCGCGCGCCGCGGGTGTCGTCGGCGAGCACCCCGGCCGACAGCCGGGTCCAGCCGCGGCGTCGGGCCCGCCAGAACCGCAGCCGCACCCCGAGCACGTCCGCGGCCGAGCGGCCCCCGATCCGGACCACGATCGCGGCCACCACGACGACACCCACCCCGGCCAGCGGCAGTACCGCGGCGGGTGCGGTCGACGCCGCCAACAACGGGGCCAGCACCGCCAGGAACACGATGATGGTGGCCGTGGTCGAGAGGCGGCCGATGCCCCAGCCGCGTTCGGCCCGCCAGTTCCCGTACAGCCGCGGCTCCCGCGCCGCCGGCGGGAGCGCCGAGGCAGGGCGCTCATGGCTGGCCACCACCTGGGCGTGGTGCGCCGGTGAACTGGTTCACCGCGCCGCGCCCGGCGGCCGCCACTGCACCGGCCGCCGCGACAGGCGCACCCGCCGGGCCCGCCGCAGCCGTGAGGGCGGCACCGCGGTCGACGCCCGGGCCGCGCCCGGCCCGGGCCAGCGCGACCGCTCCCGCGGCGGCGAGCGTTCCGGAGCCGCTGCCGCCCGAGCCGCCGAGCTGGGTGCCCGACCAGGAGAAGAACTTCAGCAAGACCGGCATGGCCACGACCGCCAGGCCCAGCACCAGGACGCCGGTGAGGATCGTGCCCAGGTTGCCGGGCGCGCCGGCGCGGGGGGACAGGTAGGAGAAGCCGAGGTAGTAGATGAACGCGGCCGCGGGCTTGTAGGCGACGATCGCGAGCAGCCAGCCGATCAGCCGGTCCAACCAGGCCCGGGTGGCCCGGTTGAGCGACCCCGACGCGGCCAGGGTGAGCATGGCCGCCAGGACCAGCAGCCCGGCCTGGCGCAGCTCCATCAGCAGCCACTGCACGACCGCCAGCACGGTCGCGATGTTCGACAACAGCAGCACCCCCCACAGGTTGGTGGGGTTGGCCAGCAGCATCGCCTGCAGCAGCTGCGCGAACTTGGCGGGTGCGTCGTCGAGGATGCCGGTGGCCAACGCGTCCCCGGCGTTCAACGCGGCATGCAGGATGGTCAGCCCGAGACCGGTGGTGACCGCGTAGCGGACCAGCCCGAGTAGCACCTGCACCAGCGGATCACCCTTGCGGGAGATCATCATCCGGATCGCCTGGGCCAGGATCGACCCGACCAGGATCGTCAGACTCAGCGGTTGCAGCAGGGTTTGGGCGTGCCCGACCGCCGGATCCAGCGGGTCCACGCTCGGGGTGGTGGTCCACCAGGTGGTGGCCGAGACGACGAACTGGCCGGTGCCGCGGGCGATCTCGGCGACCAGCGACTGGAACCCGGTCTGGGCGATCTGCCCGGCCTGACACCCGGCGTCCCACGCCGCGCAGGACGGCCCGGGTGTCGGCGGGACCGGTGTGGGTGGAGGTTGCGCGATGCTGGTCGCGATGACCGAGGTGACGGTGGTCATCACGGGCCCAGCTGGAACGCGCCGACGATGAGCGTGGCGACCGAGGCCAGTCCGAGCCCGGCGAGGACCCACGCCGACCCGACCAGTCCTTCGTAGGCGGTGGCCGACCGGTTTCGCCGACCGATGATGATCATCATGGCGCAGGTGAGCAGGCCGATCACTCCGACCACGACGACGCCCCACTTCATCCACGACAGCAACAGGTTCGTGATCGGAGTCAGCCCGGCGGTGGCGCGGGTGGTGGATCCGGCGGTTGGGCAAGTTGCGTCGCGGCCTCGACGAGGGCGGACGAGAGTCTGGCTGGCAGGGTGGGGAAGGTCACCGTTGGCTCCTCTGCGTGGTGGTGTGAGACGGACGTCGAGCGAGTCGGCGGGGAGCGGACGAGCGCGGCGGTGAGGTGCCGCCCACTGCGGTGGTCGAGACGGTCGGCGAGGGCGTGCACGGCCGTGGCGAAGCGGCGCAACGGCCGGGGCAGCTCGGTCACGGGGCGCCCGAGCAGACCTGTGACGTCCTGCAGCGGCGTGGCGAGGTCCCGCCAGCGGCGCACGTAGGGGAGCACCACCACGCCCGCGGTGTGGGGTTCCAGCAGCCGCATCCGCGCCGTGCTCGGACGGCTCGGTCCGGCGGCGTCGGCGGTGTTGACCGCCAGCACGGGACGGCGATGCTGTTGGGTGGAGATCAGGTAGGCGGCGCGGGCGGCACGTAGCAGCGAGTCCGCCGTGGCGCGGCACACCAGCACATCCACCGGGCGGCCGGTGAACACGCCCCGGTCGACCCCGGCCAGGGCGCGGGCGATCGTCGTGGTGCCCACGCCGCCCGCCACCCCGGCCACCGTCACGGCTCGCCGTGTGGCTGCCTCGTTCACGTCGCCCCCTTCGCTTCGTGTCGGGGCCGACGTTCCGGTGCTGTGTGCGCGGTGCGTTCCCACCGCGTGCGCACGCGTTCTCTTGTGCGGAGGACGCCGTGCGCACGGTGTGCGCACGCGGTACGCACGATGTGCGCACGCTGCGGAGGTGGGCATCTGCAACAGGGACGCGTCGGCGCGCGTGTGCGCATGCGGTGCTCGGGTGTGCGAGCACGCAACCGTGCACTCCCTCGGCGAACCTGCCCGGGCTGGCGAGAGCGCTCGCCATCGCGACAGCGGAGGTTCGGATGGTTTGGGTTCCTGGCACCGACTACCCACCGGCGCAGCAACACGTCGGCTACCCCGTCTCCGTGCTGGCCGACGGCACCGACACCGGCGCCACCCCGCTACCCGCCAACGATGCGGTGATCGGCTGGCGCGCGGGATGCGACTGCGGGTGGCGCGGCGGCCAGTTCTACCCCCGCGCCGAATGGCCCAGCGACACCGGCGCTGTTCCGGCCGCGGTCGAGGGCTGGGAAGGCGTCACCGCCACCTGCGGCGAATGGGCCCGCCACGTCCAACAGGCCGTCCCGGAACTGTCGATCCACGAACTGAGCCGCCAACTCGCCGACATCCGCGCCGCGCTGACCGATGCGGTGGCCGCTGCCCGGCGGACGGGCTTGTCCTGGGCGCAGATAGGCGACGCGGCCGGGGTCAGCCCGGACCATGCGGCCCGACGCTGGGGCCGGGGCGGCCTCCGCGGCGAGCAGCCACCGATGACTCGACGCGCCAACAGCGCACCCCGTCCAGACACCGGGCCGACACGGTAGGTGCGGGATGGATCGCTCAGCCGCGACGACGCAGCAGCTCTACCGGGTGCCGGACGCGATGCAGTTGCTGTCGTTGAGCCGCTCGGTCATCTACGAGCAGATCCGGACCGGGCGGCTGAAGTCGGTCACGCAGGGCCGCACGCGGCTGATCCCCGCGTCGGCGATCGACGGACTACGTCAGCATGCTGCAGCGCGAGGCCGAGGTGACGACGCGGCGTAGCCACGGCGACGGCGGACTGCATTGGGACGAGACGCGGCAACGCTGGATCGCGACCGTCACCACCGGCTACACCCCGACCGGCAAACGCATCGTACCGCCGCGCCAGCGGTCGCACCAAGACCGAGGCCCGCGCGAAGCTCAAAGACCTGATCCGTGACCACGACGACGGCATAGCCTCCGCCCAGCGACGGCTACACCGTCGCCGACGCCGTCACCGACTGGCTCGACTACGGCCTGCCCGGACGCAACCACGTCACGGTGAGACACGAAACGCATCCTCGCCACCCGCACGTGATTCCCGCGCTCGGCGCCCGCAAACTCGTCGACCTCACCGCCGACGACGTCGACCAATGGCTGGTCGAGAAGGCCACGTCGCTCAGCACCCGCACCATCGCCGACCTCAAGTCCATCCTGCGTCGAGCGATCACCCGAGCCCAGAGCACGGGACAAGGTCCGCCGCAACGTCGTCCTGCTGTGCGGCACCCCGACCGGCCAGATCCGGACGGCCCTCGAAGGCCCTCACGCTTCGAGCAGGCCCACGCGCTGGTCGAACACGCGAGCGGGTCGACGATGGGCACCTACGTGCTGGTGTCGCTGCTCACCGGGCGCCGCACCGAGGAGCTGCGGGCGTTGACCTGGAGCCACGTCGACCTGAACGGTCAGCCCGGCACCGACCCGCCGTCCCGCCGCACATCCATGGTGTGGCGCTCGGTTCGCGCCGGCGGCGACACCAAGACCCGCAACTCCCGCCGCACCCTCGCGCTGCCCGGCTCGCTGCGTCGATGCACTGCTCGAGCAACGCGAGCGGCAGAGACGTCCCAGCGGCAGGCCGCAGGCGCACGCTGGATCGACACCGATCTCGTGTTCGCCTCCGCAGCGGCACCCCGCTGGATGCGGCCAACGTCCGTCGTGGGTTCCGCCGCGTCGCCACCGCGGCCGGGCTCGATGCCGCCAACTGGACACCGCGCGAGCTACGCCACAGCTTCGTGTCGCTGCTGTCCGACAAGGGCGTGCCGCATCGAGCAGATCGCCCGCCTCGTCGGGCACACCGGCGGGTCGACGGTCACCGAGACCGTCTACCGCAAGCAACTGCGCCCGGTCATCAACGACGGCGCCGCGGCAATGAACGAGCTGTTCCCCCGCGGCGATAGTTACTCAGCTAGATACTCACCAGAGCCGACAAGATCAAAACGGCCTGGTCTGGAGCGATGATCTGTGCTCCTGACCAGGCCTTTTGATGGTCGGGGTGACAGGATTTGAACCTGCGACCTCTTCGTCCCGAACGAAGCGCGCTACCAAGCTGCGCCACACCCCGATGCCGCTGAGTCTAGCCGACGTCCGCCACCGCCTTTGCGGGGGTGGTCGGCGCCGTGGCCGGGCCGGTGGGGCGGGGGACGAGCGTCAGCAGGCTGGCCTCGGGCGGGCAGGCGAAGCGGACCGGCGCGGTGGGCGCGGTGCCCAGACCTGCGGAGACGTGCAGCCACATGTGCGCGCCCCACCGGGAGGCGCCGCGGGCGCGGGAGCGGTCGATGCCGCAGTTGGTGACGATCGCGCCGTAGCCCGGGAGCCGGAGCTGTCCGCCGTGGGTGTGGCCCGCGAGCACGAGGTCGTAGCCGTCGGCGGCGAACCCGTCGAGCACGCGCGGCTCGGGGGAATGGGTGAGGCCGAGGCGCAGGTCGGGGGAGCCGGGTGCGTGGCCGGCGATGCGTTCGTAGCGGTCGAGGCGGATGTGCGGGTCGTCGACGCCCGCGGCGGCCACCGTGAGGCCGCCCGCCGTCAGCGTGTGCCGGTTGTGGGTGGCGTCGAGCCAGCCGCGTTCCAACAGGGCGGCGCGCAGGTCGCGCCACGGCAGCCGGGTGCCGTGGTTGCGCTTCTCGCTCTTCCACAGGTAGCGGGCGGGGTTCTTGAACGTCGGGCCGAAGTAGTCGTTGCTGCCGAAGACGAAGAGGCCCGGGCGGTCGAGCAGCGGGCCGAGCGCGGCCAGCGCGGTGGGGACGGCGCGCGGGTGGGCGAGGTTGTCGCCGGTGTTGACGACGAGGTCCGGCTCGAGTTCGGCCAAGGCCGCGACCCACCGTTGCTTGCTGCGCTGGCCGGGCGTGATGTGCAGATCCGACACGTGCAGCACCTTGATCGGCCGGGCGCCCACGGGCAGCACCGGCAGCGTGACCTGCCGCAGCGTCCAGTGGCGGCGCTCGATGCCCGCCGCGTAGCCGATGCCCGCCACCCCCGTGGCGACCGCGCCGAGCGCGAGCCGAGCCCATGTGTTCACGTACCCGAGGGTAGCGTTCGGCCTTGTGAGCGAGCTGAAGGATCGGCTGCGCGCCGACCTGACCACGGCCATGAAGGCCCGCGACGAGCTGGTCAAGGCGACGCTGCGGATGACGCTGACGGCCATCGGCAACGCCGAGGTCGCGGGCACGGAGGCGCGGGAGCTGTCCGACGACGAGGTGCTCAAGGTGATCGCCAAGGAGGCGAAGAAGCGCGCCGAGTCGGCCGAGGCGTTCGCGGGCGCCGGGCGGCAGGAGCTCGCCGACCAGGAACGGGCCGAGGGCGAGGTGCTGGCGCGCTACCTGCCGCAGCAGCTCACCGACGACGAGCTCGCCGCGATCGCGCGGACGGCCGTCGACGAGACGGCCGCCGAGCTCGGCGAGCGCCCCGGCCCGCGGCAGATGGGGCAGGTCATGAAGCGGGCCAACGCCGCCGCTGCGGGCCGCGCCGACGGCGGCCGGGTGGCGGCAGCCGTGAAGGCGCTGCTGGTCGGCTGAGGCGCCCCGGGGGGCACTTCGCAGGGAAGCTGGGCGCGACACAGGGCCCATTGCCTCTGCGAGATGCAGATCGGGTCTGCGAGGAGCGGGACGGCCCAGCGCGTGCGCCGGGGCCCGCGTGGCGGCGTCCGCATGCGCCCACGGACCTGGCGCGCGCCGCGACGCGGCTACTTCGCCAGGCCGGACGGCGCAGGCGACCTACTTCGCCGGAGCCTTCTTCCGCGGGCGGGCAGGTGCCTTCCGCTTCGGCGTGGTGCCCCGGGCGCGGCGCTCGGCCAGCAGCTCGGAGGCGCGCTCGTCGGTGATCGACTCGACCGCGTCGCCCTTGCGCAGGCTCGCGTTGGTCTCGCCGTCGGTGACGTACGGCCCGAACCGCCCGTCCTTGATCACCATCGGCTTCTTGGTGGCGGTGTCGGTGCCCAGCTCACGCAGGGGCGGTGCGGCCGCGGCCGCGCGCCGTCCCCGTTGCTTGGGCTCCTTGTAGATCGCCACCGCCTCGTCGAGCGTGACCGTGAACAGCTGCTCCTCGTTGGCGAGCGACCGCGAGTCCGTGCCCTTCTTCAGGTACGGCCCGTACCGCCCGTTCTGCGCGGTGATCTCCTCGCCGCTCTCCGGGTCGGTGCCCACCAGCCGCGGGAGCGACAGCAGGCGCAGCGCGTCCTCCAACGTGACGCTCTCGGTCGACATGTCCTTGAACAGCGACCCCGTGCGCGGCTTCGTCTTCTTCGTGTCGGTGCCCTCGGGCAGGAGCTCGGTGACGTAGGGCCCGTACCGGCCCTCCTTGGCCACGATCTCGTGCCCGGTCACCGGGTCGGTGCCCAGCGTGCGGCCGTCGGCGGGCACGCTGAACAGCTGCTCCGCCAGCTCGGGGGTGAGCTCGTCGGGCGGCAGGTCGTCGGGCAGGTTGGCGCGCTGCGACTCGCCGTCGCGCACCCGCTCGAGGTACGGCCCGTAGCGACCGACCCGCACCAGGACGTCGTCGAACATCGGGATGGAGTTGATCTCGCGGGCGTCGATCTCCTCGAGGTTGACGCCGACGAGCTTCTTCAGCCCGCCCGAGCGCGCCACCGATCCCTCGCGGCCCTCGCTGGCCCCGAAGTAGAACGCCGAGAGCCAGTCGGTGCGCTGCTGGTTGCCGGAGGCGATGGAGTCGAGCTCGTCCTCCATGGCGGCCGTGAAGTGGTAGTCGACCAGCCGTCCGAAGTGGTGCTCCAGCAGCCCCACCACGGCGAACGCCACCCACGACGGCACGAGCGCCGAACCCTTCTTCCACACGTACCCGCGGTCCTGGATCGTCTTGATGATCGACGCGTACGTGGACGGCCGCCCGATGCCCAGGTCCTCCAGGGCCTTGACCAGGCTGGGCTCGGTGTAGCGCGAGGGCGGGTTGGTGTTGTGGCCCTCCGGCGTGAGGGAGTCGGCGACGAGCGGCTGCCCCTGCGTCAGCTCGGGCAGACGGGACTCGGCGTCGTCGGCCTGCTCGTCACTGCCGTCGTCGAGGGTCTCGACGTACGCCTTGAGGAAGCCGGGGAACGTGATCGTGCGCCCCGACGCCGCGAACGTGACGGCCTCGCCCGTGCCCGCCGTGCCCGCTATCCGCACGCTGACGGTGGTGCCGCGGGCGTCGGACATCTGCGAGGCCACCGTGCGCTGCCAGATGAGCTCGTAGAGCCGGTAGTCGTCGCCGTCGAGCTCGCGCGCCACCTCGCCGGGGGTGCGGAACCGCTCCCCGGCGGGCCGGATGGCCTCGTGGGCCTCCTGCGCGTTCTTGACCTTGCGCGTGTACTGCCGCGGCTGGGCGGGCACGTAGGCGTCGCCGTACAGCTCGCGCGCCTGCGTCCGCGCGGCGTCGATGGCCGACGGGGACAGCGTGGTGGAGTCGGTGCGGAGATAGGTGATGTAGCCGTTCTCGTACAGCCGCTGTGCGCCGCGCATCGTGCGGTCGGCCGAGAAGCGCAGCTTGCGCCCGGCCTCCTGCTGCAGCGTGGACGTCATGAACGGCGCGTAGGGCTTGCGCGTGTACGGCTTCGACTCGACCGACTCGACGGCCAGGTCGCGCCCTTCGAGGGCCTCCGCGAGCCTGCGCGCCGACGCCTCGTCGAGCACGCGGACGGAAGGCGCACCGCCAGGGGCGTCCTCGACGGCCGTGGCGCGGCGGGAGTTGCTCTTGAGCTGACCATCCGCACCGAAGTCGCGGCCGCTGGCGACGCGGGCCCCGTCGACGGCCACGAGCCGCGCCGGGAACTGCCTCGGCGTGGCGTCGGCGCCTGCGTCGAGCACGGCGGCGATGTCCCAGTACGACGCCGAGACGAACGCCATCCGCTCGCGCTCGCGCTGCACGATGATCCGCGTGGCGACGGACTGCACCCGGCCCGCCGACAGCTTCGGCATGACCTTCTTCCACAGCACCGGCGAGACCTCGTAGCCGTAGAGGCGGTCGAGGATGCGGCGGGTCTCCTGGGCGTCGACGAGGTCGTGGTCGAGGTCGCGCAGGTTCTCCACGGCCGCGCGGATGGCGGGCTCGGAGATCTCGTGGAACACCATCCGGCGGACGGGCACCTTGGGCTTGAGCGTGTCGAGCAGGTGCCAGGCGATGGCCTCGCCCTCGCGGTCGGGGTCGGTGGCGAGCAGCACCTCGTCGACCGACTTCAGCGCGTCCTTGAGCTCGGCGACCTTCCCCTTCTTCTCCGGCGTGATGATGTAGAGGGGGGCGAAGGAGTTGTCGACGTCGACGCCGAGGCGCGCCCACGACTCGCCCTTGTACTTGGCCGGGACGTCGGCGGCACCGCGGGGGAGGTCGCGGATGTGGCCGACGGAGGCCTCCACGATGTAGTCCTTGCCGAGGAACTTCTGGATCTTGGCGGCTTTCGTGCCGGACTCGACGATCACGAGGCGTCGCCGTGGGCCGCCCGCCGTCATGGCCGCGGGCGTGCGGCGTCGTCCGCCCCCGGCAGCTGCCGAGGCGGTCTTCGAGCTCGTCGTTCCGGTTGTCACGTGCGGTCCAACTCCATCGTCTCCGGTCGCACTCCCGAGTATGCGGGTCCGGGCCAGTTCGTACCCTTGGTGTCGCGATGGTCACGGTGCGGGCACGAATCCCTGTGTGCCGCGAGAGCGTAACCACATCTGTCAAGGCGCTCGGTTCAGCACGCCGTACGGCCGCGGTATCGCGGCCACGTGCCTGCGGGCATCCGATCGGGTGCGGGCCCCACCAGTTCTACCAAGCGTGCCATCCGTCTGGTGCCGCTGATGCGTAGGGCACCGGCGACCCGAGCCGGGGGCAACCCGGCGCGGGTGGCGGCCGCGACGAGCGCCTGGTGGGTGTGGGGGGCGTGCGGGTCGAGCCCCAGCAGGTAGCCCCCACGGCCGTCCGGCGCGCCCGCCGTGAGCGCCCACAGCCGTAACGCCGGTCCATCCAGCTGCCATTCCGACGGTACCGCCTTGACCGCGCCGCGGGTCCACGCCCGGGCCAGATCGGCGAGGTCGCAGCGGAACGCGGTGCGCAGCGCGGTGGCCCCGCTCTCGGTGACGACGGCCTGCACGGCCACCCCGGCCGCGGCGAGGGCGACCCGCGCGGCCGGTGCCCGTTCGGCGTCGGCGAGCACGATCGACAGCCGCGCCTGGTCGCCCGCCCCGAACCGCACGATCTGCCCCGGCCCGCACAGGAGGCCCGCGAGGTCGGTCAGCGCGGCGGGTCGGGCTTCCGCGGAGAACAGCGACAGCTGCGACACACCGCGCACTCTAGAACACGTGTTCGAGTGCGCGGCACCGGCACGCCGTCAGCTGTTCTTCTTCAGCGTCTGGCAGTTGGGCGCCTTGGCTGCGGCGGCCTCGAGCTCGGGGCTCGACTGCAGGTCGGTGGTCGGGTCCTGCAGCTTGGACAGCTCCTGCAGCGGCGCGACGGCCTGCGGCAGCGCGGTGACCAGCTCCGACACGTTGTTCGGGTCGATCTTGTCGAGGGCGACCTTGGCCTGGTCGAACGACGAACGGATGGTGGTGAGCGCCGACTTGATCTTGGTGACGGCTGCGTCGCCGTTGGCCACCGGCGCGGGTCCGGCGGCATCGAGTCCGGAGATCGCCTGGTCGATCGACGCTTCGCTCTTCCCGAGGAAGTCCGACAACGCCTTGACGGCCGCAGACGGGTCGTTCTCGTCGAACTGCGGCTTCGTGGAGAGCGACTCCTGCAGCCCCAGCAGCGAGCCGCACACCTTGTCCGTCCACTGGACCGGGTCGGTGGTCGCCGCGACGGCACCCCCGTTCGTGGACGCACCGGTGGGCGCCGGGGAGCCGGTGACGGTCGCAGAACAGCCGCTCAGGGCCACCGCGGCGGCGGTGACGGCGGCGAAGAGGAGGATGCGGGAGCGGCGCATAGGCGACAGTGTGCACGGACCGCCGCGAGGGCGGGGAAAAGGCTCCAAAACGGCGAAGGCCGCCCGTCCACGGGGGACGAGCGGCCTTCGCCGTCGGGGTGCTGCGGTCAGCCGACCGTGCTCTCCGCCGGGGTGTCGGTGATCGACGTCGAGCGCCGCTTGGTGACGACGACGGCCGCCACGATGACGACGGCCGCCACGATCGCGATCACGTAGCGGACCGGGCCCGCCGGGGCGTCGGGCAGCGAGAGCGCGACGACGGCAGGCGCGATGAGCAGCGAGACCAGGTTCATCACCTTGATCAGCGGGTTGATCGCCGGGCCCGCCGTGTCCTTGAACGGGTCGCCGACGGTGTCGCCGATGACGGTGGCGGCGTGGGCGTCGGAGCCCTTGCCGCCGTGGTTGCCGTCCTCGACCAGCTTCTTGCCGTTGTCCCACGCACCGCCCGAGTTGGCGAGGAAGATCGCCATCAGGGTGCCGGTGGCGATGGCGCCCGCGAGGTAACCCGCGAGCGGGCCCACGCCGAGGCCGAAGCCGACCGCGATCGGCGCGAGGATCGCCAGCAGGCCGGGGGTGGCCAGCTCGCGCAGGGAGTCGCGCGTGCAGATGTCGACGACGCGGCCGTACTCGGGCCGCACCGTGCCCTCCATGATCCCCGGGTTCTCCCGGAACTGGCGCCGCACCTCGAACACGATCGCGCCCGCCGCCCGGGTGACGGCGTTGATCGCCAGCCCGGAGAACATGAACACGACCGACGCACCGATGATCACCCCGACCAGCGTGCTCGGGGTGAACACCTGGTAGTTGAACGACGGAACGGCCGAGACGTCGACGGTGCCGATCGCGGTGGAGATCGCGTCGCGGTAGGAGCCGAACAAGGCGGTGGCCGCCAGCACGGCCGTCGCGATCGCGATGCCCTTGGTGATCGCCTTGGTGGTGTTGCCCACCGCGTCGAGCTCGGTGAGGATGCCGACCCCAGCCCCCTCGACGTCGCCCGACATCTCCGCGATGCCCTGGGCGTTGTCCGAGACCGGGCCGAACGTGTCCATGGCGACGATCACGCCGACCGTGGTCAGCAGGCCGGTGCCCGCCAGCGCCACGGCGAACAGCGCCACCGTGATCGAGCCGGTGGCCAGCGTGAACGCGCCGAACACGGCCGCGGCGATGACCAGCGCGGTGTAGACCGCCGACTCGAAGCCGATCGAGATGCCCGAGAGGATGACGGTGGCCGCGCCGGTGAGCGAGGACTCGCCGACGGTCTTGACCGGCTTGTACTCGGTGCCGGTGAAGTAGCCGGTGAGCCACAGGATGACGCCTGCGAGCACGATGCCGATGATCACCGCGACCGAGGCGATGACCTGCGGGTTGGAGTTGCCCATGCTCGCGACGACCGTGCTGTCGGTCGGGCTGATCAGCGCGCCGAACGTGTTGGGCAGGTAGGCGAACGCGGCGACCACGCACAGCACCGCGGAGATCACCGCGGAGATGTAGAAGCTGCGGTTGATCGTGGTGAGGCCGCCCTCGGTCTCCTTGGCCCGCGTGATGTAGACGCCGATGATCGCGGTGAGCACCCCGATGGCGGGCACGATCAGCGGGAACAACAGCCCCTGCTGGCCGAACGCGGCCGCGCCCAGGATCAGCGCGGCGACCAGGGTGACCGCGTAGGACTCGAACAGGTCGGCGGCCATGCCCGCGCAGTCGCCGACGTTGTCGCCCACGTTGTCGGCGATGGTGGCGGCGTTGCGGGGGTCGTCCTCGGGGATGCCCTGCTCGACCTTGCCGACGAGGTCGGCGCCCACGTCGGCGGCCTTGGTGAAGATGCCGCCGCCGACACGCATGAACATCGCCAGCAGGGCCGCGCCGAAGCCGAAGCCCTCCAGCACCTTTGGCGCGCCGCCCGCGTAGACCATCACGACGACCGCGGCGCCCAGCAGGCCGAGGCCCACGGTGAACATGCCGACCACGCCGCCCGTGCGGAACGCGATGCGCATGGCCTTCTCGCGGCCGCCCTCCTCGCGCGAGGCCGCGGCGACGCGGATGTTCGCGTACGTGGCCAGGCGCATGCCGAGGTAGCCGATCGTGGCCGAGAACACCGCGCCGATCACGAAGAAGATCGACCGGCCGATCTGCTCGCCGAGGGTGTCGGCAGGCAGGAAGAACAGCAGGACGAACACGATGACGACGAAGACGCCGAGCGTGCGGAACTGGCGGTTCAGGTAGGCGGCGGCGCCCTCCTGGACCGCCTTGCCGATCTCCTGCATCTTCGGGGTGCCTTCGCCCGCGGCGAGAACCTCTCGGCGCAGGACGAACCCGACAGCCAGGGCGACCAGGGCGATTACCGCGACGACCCCGACGAGAATGCGATCACCCCCGCCGAGCTCTAGGCCCGCCGCGAGGCTTGTGTCAACCATCCGTCCTCCTGGATCGGTGAATCAAATCGACCAGGGCACTGGAGACGGCGTCCCTGGCGTCGGAAGCAGAACAACCCCTCGCCGCAGGTAGGAGCGGTGACGGGGTTATCGCAGTGTAGGTGGGCGACTGCGCCCGGCTGTTCGGGAGGTACCCGCCGCCCGCTCCGGTCACGGTCGGATCACGGACCGGGCAGGTCGGCTGCCCTGGTCGTCGCGGCGTCCGACGGGTGCTCGTGACACCGCTGTGACATCCCTCTCGTGGTGGTGGGGTCTGGCCGAACGGACGGGGCGGCACTTCTCGCGGGCGGCTCGTGTGCCACTGTCGGTGGCCGTGAGCTCGGTGGCCGTGGGCGAGGCAGGCGGATCCGCGCAGGGGCGCGGGACCTACCTGCTGGCGCGCGTGCTCGCGGGCTCCGGCGTGGCACCGGACGGTGTGGTGGCCGAGCTCCTCGCCCCGGGAGGGTCGCCGGATCGCGGCGATAGCTCGCCGGGCGAGGACGGGGCGGCGGGCCGCGCCGCCCCACTCGCCGGGGATGCGTCGCTCGCCGACGGCGGCGCGGTGGCGGGTGGCGACGAACTCTCCCCGCTGCGCCACGTGGTGCGGGTGCCCGCCCGGGCCGGGCGCGTCGCGCATTGGCCGACCTGGGTGCCCGCGCCGATCCGCGACACACTGGTCGACCACGGCGTGCGCGCGCCGTGGACCCACCAGGTGTACGCGGCCGAGCTGGCCCACGCCGGGCGGGACGTCGTGGTGGCGACCGGCACCGCGTCCGGCAAGTCGCTGGCCTACCAGCTGCCGGTGCTCACCGCGCTCGCCGCCGACGCGCGGGCCACCGCCCTCTACCTCTCGCCGACCAAGGCGTTGGCCGCCGACCAGCTCCGCGCCCTCGCCGAGCTCGACCTCCCGGACGTACGGCCCGCCGCCCTCGACGGCGACACCCCGCTCGACGAGCGCGACTGGGCCCGCAGGCACGCCCGCTGGGTCTTCAGCAACCCGGACATGCTGCACCGCTCCGTGTTGCCCCGACACGCCCGCTGGGCGACGTTCCTGCGCAGGCTGCGCTACGTCGTCATCGACGAGTGCCACACCTACCGCGGGCTGTTCGGCTCGCACGTCGCGCTCCTGCTGCGACGGCTGCTGCGGGTGTGCGCGCGGTACGGCGCCACACCGACGCTGGTGCTCGCCTCGGCCACCGTGGCGGACCCGGCGGCTTTCGCCTCGCGCCTCACCGGGCGCCCGGTTGTCGCGGTGAGCGAGGACGGGTCGCCGAGCGCGGGCCGGACCCTCGCCCTCTGGGAGCCTCCGCTGCTGCCCGAGCTCGTCGGCGAGAACGGCGCACCCGTGCGGCGGCCTGCGGGGACGGAAGCGGCCCGCATGCTCGCCGACCTGGTGGTGGAGGGGGCCCGCACGCTCGCGTTCGTGCGCTCCCGCCGCGGTGCCGAGGTGGCCGCGCTCAGCGCGCAGCGGCTCCTCGCCGACGTCGACACCGAGCTCGTGGAGCGGGTGGCCGCCTACCGCGGCGGCTACCTCCCCGAGGAACGACGGGCGCTGGAGGCGGCGCTGGCAGGCGGTGACCTGCTCGGCGTGGCGACGACCAACGCCCTCGAGCTGGGCGTGGACATCGCGGGCCTCGACGCCGTGGTGGTGGCGGGCTTCCCGGGCACGCGGGCCTCGTTCTGGCAGCAGGCGGGCCGCGCGGGCCGGGCCCGGGACGAGGCCCTGGTGGTGCTGGTCGCCCGCGACGACCCCCTGGACACCTACCTCGTGCACCACCCGGAAGCCCTGCTCGGCGCGCCCGTGGAGGGTTGCGTGCTCAACCCCGGCAACCCCTACGTGCTGGGTCCGCAGCTGGCGTGCGCCGCGGCCGAGCTGCCGCTGACCGAGGCCGACCTCGCCGGGGTGTTCAGCGGGACCGACGCCGAGCCGGTGCTCGACGAGCTGGTGGCCGACGGGGTGCTGCGGCGCCGCCCTGCCGGGTGGTTCTGGCCCTCGACCGAGGACCGCCCGGCGGGCACCGTGGACATCCGCGGATCCGGGCTCGGACAGGTGGCCGTGGTCGAGGCGGACACCGGGCGGATGCTCGGCACGGTGGACGCTGGCTCGGCACCCGCCACCGTGCACGACGGCGCGGTGTACTTGCACCGCGGCGAGAGCTACCTGGTGCAGGACCTCGATCTCGACGCCGGGGTCGCGCTGGTGCGCGCCGCCACCCCGGACTGGCGCACCGACGCCCGCTCGACGGCCGACGTCGAAGTGTCCGCAGTGCTCGCCTGCCGGGAGCGCGGCCCGGTGCGGGTGGCGTTCGGCGAGGTGACGGTGACCACGCAGGTGGTGGAGTACCAGCGGCGCGCACCGGACGGCACGGTGCTGGAGACCGTGCCTCTCGACCTCCCGCGGCAGACCCTGCACACGCGTGGGGTGTGGTACGACCTCGACGAGGCCGCCCTCGACGCGGTCGGGGTGGACATCGCCCGGGTGCCCGGAGCGCTGCACGCCGCCGAGCACGCCGCCATCGGGATCCTGCCGCTGTTCGCGATCTGCGACCGCTGGGACATCGGCGGCATGTCGACCGCGCTGCACCCCTACACCGGCCGCCCGACGGTTTTCGTGCACGACGGGCACCCCGGCGGCGCCGGGTTCGCGGAGCGGGGGCACGAAGTGCTGCCGCGCTGGCTCGCCGCCACCCGGGCGGCGATCTCCGGGTGCGAATGCCGCACCGGCTGTCCGTCGTGCGTGCAGTCGCCCAAGTGCGGCAACGGCAACGCCCCACTGGATAAGGCGGGCGCCGTGCGGGTGCTGGATGTGGTGCTGAACGCGTTCGGCGACGGTGTGCGGCTGAGGTAGGCCGCCGCCGGCCCGCCCGGTCGGGGGGCGGGCGGGACGGCGGCGGCCCTTCGCGGTGCGGCCGGTTCGGGGGTGGGCGTCAAACGACGCTCCGGCCCCACCGCAGTCTGGGGAGCGACACTCCTCGATTCCTGAACCGGCCGAGGCCAGCGGGAACCTGTTCCAGTAGGCCTGCCCCCGGCGCGGCGGGCCAGACCCCATCGCCGATTGGTGCTGCTGCAACGACGAGCGCGCCATCGGAGCGGCGAATCGCCCTGCGAGCGGCGCACGTCGGCTGCGCCCACGGCGCGCGCCGAGGCGGCCCGCCCGCCGGTACCCATCGACCGCTCGCCGACCCGGGCTTGCCCGGCAGCCGACGGCCCGGCCATGGCCCGCCCGTTCGCCGTCGTCAGGCCGGGCAGCGCGAACGGCAGCACCACCCGGACCTCGACCAGCGCGTTCCACCCGACGAGGCGGCACCGGGCGACCTCCCCGCCCATGGCGGCGGCGATCTCCACCGCCCGCCTGCACGCCGGGGCCTCGCCGCGGACCGCCTCCCGGGCCGCGGCGAGGGCAGCCAGATCCGCCGCGCTCTCCGCCCGGTGCCGGGCCAGGAGTGCCGCGCCGAGGTGCAGGCAGGCGACGAGCACGGTGGTCAGCACGGCCACCGCGGCTGCGGCCCACACCGTTGCGACCCCGGAATCGGAGGTCTCGGCGTCGGTGGCTCCCGTGGTGGTGGCTCCGGTGGTGGGGGCTCCGGTGGTGGTCCCCGTGCTGCCGCCCACCGGATCGGCGGTGCCTGGCGGTCGCCCGTCGCGGATCACGGCGAGCCCACCCCTTCGAGGGCCGCGACCGCGCGCCCGTCCACGGTGAGTGGAAGGGGGCCGACGAGTCGCGCCGACACCAGCGCGGTGACGGTGTCGCCGTCCGGCACGAGCTCCATCCGCGCGCCGGACGGGGCGAGGCGGGCTGCGACGGCCCGGCCGCGATCCGGCTCGCCCCGAGCGGCGAGCCGGGCGAGCTCGCGTGCGGCGTCGGCGCAGCGCATCGTCTGCGCGACGGCGATGAGGGCCCCCAACGCCAGAGCGAGGAACACCGTGAGCGCGCACATCGCCAGCGCTGCCTCCACCGTGACGGCGCCGGTGTCCTGGGCGAGGGGAGAGCGACGGGTGGGCGTCGCGGGCACCACCCACTCCGGCGCGATGGAGGCCGCCGCCCTCCCCGTCATCAGAACGCCACCTGCAGGGCGCGCTGCACCAGCCCGGTGAGCGCGGCGACGATCGAATCGCCCGTGACGACGGCGTAGAGGACCGCCGCGAAGGCCGCCGCGGCGAGCGTGCCGATGGCGTACTCGACGGTGCTCATTCCGGAGTCGTCGCGGAGCCGGGCACGCAGGCGGGCTGTGCGGGGAGCGGACGTGGACATGCGAACTCCTTCTTTCGAGGACGCGCGACGGCGGGTCACCATCGCGCCAACGCCTCGCCCGCGAGGCCGATCACGACCGGCGCGATGCCGAGGACGAGGAAGGCGGGCAGGAAACAGAGGCCGAGCGGGCCGGTGATCAGGACAGCGGCGCGCTGGGCGCGGGCCTGTGCCGCATCGGTGAGCTCAGCGCGTAGGCGGGCGCACTCGGTGCGGGCCACCCGGGCCAGCGCCGCACCGGTGCCCGCCGAGCGCGCGGCCGCGCGAGCGAACGCGGCCAGCGCCTGCCGGTGCTCGACCGTGCGCCATGCGTCCACGGGGTCGGCGCCCAGCTCCAGAAGGCCCGCGACCCGGCGCATGCCGCTGCCCGCCGCGCCTGTGAGCGGCGTGGCCGTGGCGAGGACCGCGCCCGCGACGGGCAGCCCCGCCTCCAGGCAGGCGGCGAGCAGCTCCCAACAGCTGGCGAGCTCGGCGCCGTTCTCGGTGCGCTCCTCGGCGCTGACGGCGAGCATCCGACGCAGCCCGACGACCAGCAGCGCCGCGAGGCCGGACGCCACGAGCGCGACGGCGACCCCGCCGATCGCCCAGCCGACGCCGCCGACTGCGCCAACGCCGACGACGAGCCACCGCGGGCGCAGCGGCGACACCTGCTCGGACGCGGTGGCGGCGGCCACCGTCGTGAGCTCGCGCCAGCGGTCGCGGCCGGTGCGCCCGCGCGGCACGAACGCGGCCGCCGTGAGCATCGCGGTGGCCACCGCCGGTGCCGCGGTCATCGCGGCCTCGCCTGGGCGCCAGGAGCATCGATGGAGCAGCGGCGGATGCGGCCGATACGGGCATCGCCGCGGCGCCGGTGGGCAGCGGTCGTCATCGCGGCACCGCCCGGCGCAGGATCTGGTCGGTCCAGGCGCGGCCGGCGGCGACCAGCCCGATTCCGACGACGAGCAGGACCTGACCGAGCGGCCCGGCGCGGAGGACCCCGATCGGATCGGCGCCCAACAGCTGGCCCAGCGCCACGCCGAGGCCGGGCAGCGCCGTCAGCACCCCGGCCGTTGCGCGGGGCCCCGCCAGCAGGGCCTGGACCGAGGCGCCGAACCGGACCCGCCACCGGATGTCGTCGTGCACGCGTGCGAGGACGTCGGCGAGGGGCACGCCGTGCCGCTCGGCCAGCGACCAGGCCGCGGCCACACGGCCGAGTTCGGTGGTGACCGCGGTGTCCTGCCCGCGGCGCAGGGCGGCGGGTACGTCGTCGCCGAGCCGGGCGGCGGTGGCGGCGGGGGTGAGCAGCCGCGCCGCGACCGGACCGTCGGCCGTGACCCCGGCGAGCGCGACGGCCGGATGGCTGCCCGCCCGCAGTTCGTCGGTGATGCGTTGCAGAGCGTCGGCCAGCTCGGTGGCCCCCGCCGTCGCCGCCGTGCGGGCGGCGCGATCGGCACGGGCCCGGGCGACGGTGACCGCGAGCAGGGCTCCGGCCAACGCGCCGCCCGGGCCTGCGGTGAGCAGCCCGGTGACCGCGCCCACCACGACGGGTCCGCCGAACCGCCACGATCGAGGGTTGCGCGGCCGTGGCGACGGCCAGAGGGCGGTGAGGCGGGCGGCGGCGATCCGGTGCGGGAAGCAGGCCACCGCCGCGATCAGCAAGAAGAGGGCGGTACTCACCACGGCACCGCCGTGCCGCGTCGGGCGAGCAGGGCGCCGAGCTCGTCGCGTTGGCCGGTGAGGCCGGATCCGCGCAGCCAGACCGGTCGCACGATCCCGTGTTCGGCCGCGGTGAGCACGCCGACCGCGTCGAGCACCCGTTGCCCCGTGGGCAGGCGGCGCATGTGCAGCACGACCTGGACGGCCGCGGCGAGCTGGCTGTGCAGCGCCGCTCGGGAGAGGCCGCCGGTAGAGGCGAGGGCCTCCATGCGCGCGGGTACCTCCTGCGCCGAGTTGGCGTGCACGGTGCCCGCGCCGCCGTCGTGTCCGGTGTTCAGCGCCGCGAGCAGCTCGCAGACCTCCGCGCCGCGGACCTCGCCGACGACGAGCCGGTCGGGCCGCATCCGCAACGCCTGCCGCACCAGGTCGCGCAGCTCGACGCCACCCGCCCCCTCGATGTTCGCTGGCCGGGACACCAGCCGGACGACGTGCGGATGCCGCGGCCGTAGCTCGGCCACGTCCTCGACGGTGACGATGCGTTCACCCGGCCCCACGAGGCCCAGGAGCGCGCTCAGGATCGTGGTCTTGCCGGTGCCCGTGCCGCCGGAGACGAGGAACGCCAAGCGGGCTTCGAGTACGGCGCGCACCAACGCCTCGCCGAGGTGGTCCACCGTGCCCAGAGCGCGCAGGGCGGCGAGGTCGTGCGTGGCGGGCCGCAGCACGCGCAGCGACAGGCAGGTGCCGTCGGCGGCGACCGGCGGCAGCACCGCGTGGAGGCGCACGCCGATGTCGCCGAGCCACCCGTCGACGTACGGGCACGCGTCGTCGAGCCTGCGGCCCGCGGCGACGGCGAGCCGTTGCGCCAGCCTGCGGACGGCCGCGTCGTCGGTGAACCGCACGGCCGTGCGCTCCAGGCCCCGCCCGCGGTCGACCCAGACGCCCGCCGGGCCGCAGACGAGGACGTCGGTGGTGCGTGGATCGCGCAACAGCTCGTCGAGCGGACCCGCGCCGGTGAACTCCTGGCGCAGGGTGCGCAACGCGGCGAGGACATCGAGGTCGGACGCCACCCCGCCCGATTCGGCGCGCACCGCGGCGGCGACCGCGGCGGGGTCGGTGTCGCCGCCCGCCGCTGCGAGCCGGGAGCGCACCCGCTCGACCAGGCCGACCGTCGGGGCGGTCACGACGCACTCCGCCCGCTTGCCCGGGTGATGCGGGCCAGCTCCGCGAGCACCGTGCTCGCCGCGGCTGCGAGCGAGCCGCGCGGCCTACCCGGCGTGCGCCCGGCCTCGACCGCGCGGGCCAGCCCCGGCTCGGGTCGCATCGCGACGAGCAGGGGCACGTCGAGCGCACGGGCGATCTCTTCGGCGGCGATACCACCCGGGGACGGCCCGCGCACGGCCAGCCGCAGTGCGCCGCCGTACTCAACCAGCTGGGCCGCCACCCGGGCCGCTGCGGCGCTCGCGCGGACGTCGGCCGGCACGACCAGCAGCGTCAGGTCGACGCCGCCGAGCGCCGTGGCCGAGGCCTCCGTGGAGTAGCGCGGTACGTCGCACACGACGGTTTCACCCGCCCGCCGTCCGGCTTCGAGCACCGCCGCGACCGCCGCCGCCGTGGGCCCGTGCGGGGACCGGTCGCACGAGAGCAGCGCCAGCTCGCCCGCCGCGCCGCCGGTGACCGGCGGCGCAGGCAGCGCGGCGTGCCACGCCGCGGCGGGAACGTGGCCGCCGCCGACGTCGATCGCGGGCCAGCGCAGGCCCTCGACCTGCTCGGCGCCGAGCACCAGGTCGAGCCCGCCGCCGAGCGGGTCGCAGTCGACCAGCAGCGCTCGGTCGCCGCGGCGCACGGCCGTGACCGCGAGTGCGGCGGCGAAGACCGAGGCGCCCGCGCCGCCGCACCCGCCCACGACCGCGACGGCCGCGCCCCGGCGGCGCCCCGCGGTGAGCGCCTCCGCCGCCTCGGCGAGCACCCGGACCAGCCAGGTCTCGCCATCCGGCAGGGAGACGACGTGCGCGGCGCCGATCGCCACCGCGTGCCGCCAGACGTGCGGTGGTGGCTCGGCCCGCACCACGACCAGCACGTTGTCGCGCCGGGGCAGGCCTGCCTGGCCACAGCGGAGGGCCGCATCCGCGTCGAGCACGACCACGGGAGCGTCGGCCCAGCCCCGGCGCGCCTGGAGCGGATCCAGCACCCGCAGCATCTCGCAGCCCGCCGCCGCGGCCAGCCGGAGCACGCCGTCGAGGAGATCGGGCTCGGACATCATCACGAGCCCACGCCCGCCCGGTTGGAGATGCGTCGGGTTCGGGGCTCCGGGCGCTGCTCGGCCCCGGCCCGTACCGGCGCTACCCATGGTCGGGACGGGCTCAGCCGGCCCACGGGGTGACGGGGGCGGCGCGGGCAAGCCCTCTCCGCCGGGAAGCACTGAGGCCCGCGGCGGGGCCGGATGTTGAACCGGTCCGGGGCGTACCCATGGCGGCTCTGGAAGGTCGCCCTCCACAGGGGGATCGGCGGTCGTACGCGGTCGGGCCGGGCGCGAGGCCGGACCGGGATGGGCCCATGGCGGCGTGGGACGGCCCTCCGCGGCGGGACGCGCAGGCGTCAGCGGCAAGGCCGGGTGCCGGGCCGGGCGACCGGTCGAGTCCGGAGTCGAATCCTGGGCCGCGTAGTGGGCCGCCGCAGGGTGCGGTGCTCCACCCCGTGCCGCCCGGCTCGCCGTCGCTCTCATCGTGGCCTCCCCGTTGCGATCTGGCTCGCCCTCGACGGGGCGACGCCATTCAGATTGGCGACGTCGAGCGCCCAACGGGAAAGGATCATGGGAGCTGTGGACAAGCCGCAGCGATGGGGACAACTCACTCCACGAAACGCCGTTGCGGCGATTCCTGTCGGTGCTTTGTGGAAGTGTGGAAACCAGGGGACCCCCACTCGCGCGCGGGCGGGGAACGCTGGGGGAATCGGCGATAGCGGCGCCGGACGCAGGACGGCCCCCGCCAGGGGGGATTGGCGAGGGCCGTCGGCGGTTCAGCTCCGGGGGGTCGAGCTGAACCCTTGCCCGGACGCATCCGGACGACGCCAACTGTAGCTGTTACGGAGCTGCAATGCGCCCCCTGGAGGGACCCATATCGTGGGCCGGGTGCGCCGAGCCCCCCGCGGTCGCTCTGGCAGTCTCGACGCCTGTGGCCGATGCAGCGTTCTTCGACCTGGACAAGACCATCATCGCGGGCTCCAGCGCGCTCGCGTTCAGCCGATCGTTCCTGCGTGAGGGCCTGATCTCGCGCCGCGCCGTGCTGCGGAGCGGCTACGCGCAGCTGCTGCTCCTCCTCGCGGGCGCGGACGCGTCCACGATGGATCGGTTGCGGGAGCGCATCACCGCCCTGTGCGCGGGCTGGGACGTGGCGCAGGTGCGCGGGGTGGTGACGCAGGCGCTGCACGAGACGGTCGAGCCGCTCGTCTACGCGGAGGCGCAGGCGTTGATCGCCGAGCACCGGGAGCAGGGCGACGAGATCGTGATCCTGTCGGCGTCGGGGCAGGAGGTCGTCGAGCCGATCGCCGCGATGATCGGCGCCGACCGCTCCGTGGCCACGCGCATGGCGGTCGTGGACGGCCGGTACACCGGGGACATCGACTACTACTGCTTCGGCGAGGCCAAGGCGGAGGCGGCCCGCGCCATCGCCGCCGAACGCGGCTACGACCTGGCTCGGTGCCGCGCGTACTCCGACTCGATCACCGATCTCCCGTTGCTCTCCGCGGTCGGGTTCCCCACCGTGGTGAACCCCGACCGGGCCCTGCGGCGGATCGCGCAGGAGCGCGGCTGGCCGGTGCTGACCTTCGCCCAGCCGGTCGCGTTGCGCAGCAAACTGCGCAGGCGGGCGGGTATGGGCGCACTCGCAGGCACGGCGGCGCTCGGGTTGCTCTGCGGAGCGCTCGGCGCCGGTTTGACCATCCGCCAACGGCGTGACAGTCGCTGACCCGCAGTACCGATGATCGCCACCCTGCGTGCCTGAACCGGTCTACCGACTTCCGGCCCTTGTTGTGCCCGGCGTCACCGACTACAAAGAACCCCACGAACTCCTGGTCAGCCAGGGGCGGTGCGGCAGAGAAGCACCCGTCCACCCTGATCAGGGCTTCGTACGAGACGATCGGGCACTCCACGCACAGCACGCCGCGGGAGGCATGTCGTCGTGAGGCCTGCGTACCGGGACGCTGGACGCCGAGGCCACCATCACGACACGTAGTGCACGCCTGGATCCCGATAGTCGCGTCGGCGGGCGGCGATCCTCTCCGGAGGACCGCCGCCCGTCATTTTGCGCGGGCGTCGGCGATCGACCGACCCTCCCGCGCCCCCGCCACCCACTGGTCGCAGCAGTGCCGGATCCACGCGGCCAGGCCGTCGGGCGTTCCGGCCGCGAAACCCCGCGCCGCCTCGCGGTACGCCGTACCCGCCCGGAGGTGCCCGACCTCCGGCACCGCCAGCCCCCGCGGGTCCAGCCCCGAGCTGATCGCCGCGAGCCGGGCCGCCGCCCGCGCCACCACCCCGTTCGCGGACGCGAACGGCTCCAGCACCAGCAGCTCGCCGTGGACGACGGCCACCAGCACCGGCGCGGGCACCGACGTGCCGCCCGTGACCAGCTCGGCCAGCAGCGCCAGCCGCTCCGTGCCGCGCACCGGCCGTCCCGGCGCGCCCGCGGAATCCGCAGCGCCCGCAGCGCCCGACACGGCCGAAGTGCCGTGAGCGCCCGACACGGCCGCAGCGCCGTGAGCGTCCGCAGCGCCAGACACGGCCGCAGCGTCCGCAGCGCCGGACACGGCCGCAGCGCCGTGGGCGCCCGCAGCGTCCGAGGCGCCGAGGCCGGGAGCACCGTCGGCCGCGCCGAGGTCGGCCGCCGCCAGCACGTGCAGCCGGGCCAGCGCCTGCAGCGGAGCCGTGCGCCACGTGCCGAGCAGCCGACCCGTCGCCTCCGCGGCGCGCACCGCCCCGGCCAGCACCGGGTCGGTGACCACGCCGTCCGCCCGCGCCAGCTCCGCACCGTCCAGCGCCGCCGACGCCCGCGCCGCCCGCAGCGCCGCCTCCGCCGCGGACGCCGCCCACCCCGTGCGGTTCACCGGGTGCCGGTGCAGCGCGACGACGGCCTCCCGCGCCCGTCGCACGGCGTCGGCCACGCCGGGCAGCCCCACCAGCGGGGCCAGCGGATCAGGGCTCACCCCCGCCATATCGGCACCTCACCTTCCTGCCCGGACTGACGGTGCGCCGTGCGACCCTGCGGACTAGCGTCGGACCCCAAACGCAGCGCCGCGTACTGGCGCCAGGACGAGGAGGACGAGACACCGACCATGGCCGACTCGGGACCCACCCTTTCCAACCTCTCCAACGAGACCCGCAGCTTCCCGCCGAGCGCGGAGTTTGCCGCACAGGCCAACGCCACGGAGGACTGGTACTCGCGCGGCGACGAAGACCGCGAGGCCTTCTGGGCCGAGCAGGCCGATCGGCTCACCTGGGCCCAGAAGTGGGACAAGGTCCTCGAATGGGACGCGCCGTTCGCGAAGTGGTTCGTCGGCGGCAAGCTCAACGTGGCCGTCAACTGCGTCGACCGGCACGTCGAGGCCGGGCACGGCGAGCAGGTCGCGTTCCACTGGGAGGGCGAGCCGGGCGACAGCCGCACCATCACCTACGCCGACCTGCAGAGCGAGGTCTGCAAGGCGGCCAACGCGCTCACCGAGCTCGGCGTGCAGGCGGGCGACCGGGTCGCCATCCAGATGCCGATGATCCCCGAGGCCGCCGTCGCGATGCTCGCGTGCGCGCGCCTCGGCGCGATGCACAGCGTGGTGTTCGGCGGCTTCTCGCCGGGTGCGCTGAAGGCCCGCATCGAGGACGCCGAGGCCAAGCTCCTGATCACCTCGGACGGCCAGTTCCGCCGCGGCAAGCCCGCGCCGATGAAGGAGAACACCGACCAGGCCGTCGCGGAGACCTCCACCATCGAGCACGTCCTGGTCGTGCGGCGCACCGACACCGAGGTGCCCTGGACCGAGGGTCGCGACGTCTGGTGGCACGACATCGTCGACCGCCAGTCCGACACCCACGAAGCCGAGGCGTTCGACGCCGAGAACCCGCTGTTCATCCTCTACACCTCGGGCACCACCGGTAAGCCGAAGGGCATCCTGCACACCTCCGGCGGCTACCTCACCCAGTGCGCCTACACGCACCACGTCGTGTTCGACCACAAGCCGGGCGAGAGCGTCTACTGGTGCACCGCCGACATCGGCTGGGTCACCGGGCACAGCTACATCGTCTACGGGCCGCTGGCCAACCGGGCCACGTCCGTCATGTACGAGGGCACCCCCAACACCCCGCACGAGGGCCGCCACTGGGAGATCATCGAGAAGTACGGCGTCTCGATCTACTACACCGCGCCCACGCTGATCCGCACGTTCATGAAGTGGGGCAAGGAGATCCCGGAGAAGCACGACCTCTCCTCGCTGCGGGTGCTGGGCAGCGTCGGTGAGCCGATCAACCCCGAGGCCTGGATGTGGTACCGGGAGAACATCGGGCGCAACAACTGCCCCATCGTCGACACCTGGTGGCAGACCGAGACCGGCGCGATCATGATCTCGCCGCTGCCGGGCGTCACGGAGTGCAAGCCGGGTTCGGCGATGCGCACGCTGCCGGGGATCAGCGCCGAGGTGGTCACCGAGGAGGCCGAGCCGGTGGGCCCGGGCGGGGGCGGCTACCTGGTGCTGGACAAGCCGTGGCCGTCGATGCTGCGCGGCATCTGGGGCGACGAGGAGCGCTACCGCGACACGTACTGGTCGCGCTTCGAGGAGCAGGGCTACTACTTCGCGGGCGACGGCGCCAAGTACGACGACGACGGCGCGATGTGGCTGCTCGGCCGCGTCGACGACGTCATGAACGTCTCCGGGCACCGCATCTCGACCACCGAGGTGGAGTCCGCGCTGGTCAGCCACCCGACGGTGGCCGAGGCCGCGGTCGTCGGCGCGTCGGACGAGACCACCGGCCAGGGCATCGTCGCCTTCGTCATCCTGCGCGGCAGCGCCGCCAACGACGAGTCCAAGGGCGAGGAGGCGATCAAGGCGCTGCGCGACCACGTGTCCAAGGAGATCGGCCCGATCGCCAAGCCGCGCCAGATCATGGTCGTCGAGGAGCTGCCCAAGACCCGGTCGGGCAAGATCATGCGACGGCTGCTGCGCGACGTGGCCGAGCACCGCGAGGTCGGCGACGTCACCACGCTCGCCGACTCGTCGGTGATGGACCTGATCTCCCAGGGGCTGGAGAAGGGCAGCTCTTCGGAGGACTGAGCGTGTACCAGCCCCCGGAGAGCGAGCTGACGTGGCGGTTCTCGCGCTCCTCGGGGCCGGGTGGGCAGGGCGTCAACACCACCGACTCGCGGGTCGAGCTGTCCTTCGACGTCGCGCGCTCGCCCACCCTCCCGGCCCACCTGCGGGCGCGGGCGCTGGCGCGGCTGCACCGGCGGCTCGTCGACGGCGTGCTCACCGTCGTGGCCACCGAGCACCGCAGCCAGCTCCGCAACCGGGAGGCGGCCCGCGAGCGGCTGGCCGCGCTGCTCGCGGCGGCGCTCGCGCCGGACCCGGCGCCGCGCAGGCCCACCCGGCCGACGGCCGGGTCACGGCGGCGACGGCTCGACGCCAAGACCCGTCGCGGCGCGATCAAACGGCTACGGGGGCGCCCCGACGAGTAGCGTTCACCCGGCCGAGCCCGGCGTGGCTGGTCGGGCGGGCACCCGGTGCCCGTGGAAGGATGCCGAGGATCATCGACTGGACGGCAGGAGGACCAGCGTGGCCAGCTCGACCAGCCGAGGTGGCGCGGAGGCGGTTCCGCCCGTGCTGCCCTCGATCCCGCTCGCGCCCGAGCCGGTGAAGCCGTTGTCGGAACAGTCCATCGGGAACCTCGTCAAAGAGGCCACGGCGCACGTCTCCACGCTGGTACGCGCCGAGGTGGAGCTGGCCCGCGCCGAGGTCACCGCCGAGGTGAAGAAGGGGCTGCAGGGCAGCATCTTCTTCATCGTCGCGCTGGTGATCGTGCTGTTCAGCCTGTTCTTCCTGTTCTTCACCATCGCGGAAGTGATCGCGATCTGGCTGCCGGAGTGGGCGGCCTTCGCCATCACGTTCGGGATCATGCTCTTGGCTGCGGGGCTGTTCGGCCTCCTCGGCTACCTGCGGGTGCGCAAGATCCGCAAGCCGGAGCGCACGATCTCGTCGCTGAAGGAGTCGGCGCAGGTGCTCACCCACCGGGGCCGCCCGGATGCGCCCGCCGAGCTGAACGGGCACAGCCTGCCCCGCTGAGTGTGCGTCCGCCGTCTCCGGAGTCCGTCCGGTACCCGGGGCCGTGGACCCACCGGGCGGTGTCGGCCAACGGCATCCGGCTGCACGTCGCCGAGTGCGGCACCGGGCCGCTCGTCGTCCTGCTGCACGGCTTTCCCGAGTTCTGGTACGCGTGGCGACACCAGCTCGTCGGGTTGGCCGAACGCGGATACCGCGCGGTGGCCGTCGACCTGCGAGGCTACGGCGACTCCGACAAGCCGCCCCGCGGCTACGACCTCTGGACGCTCGCGGGTGACGTCGCGGGGCTGGTGCCCGCGCTGGGGGAGGACCGGGCGGCGATCGTCGGGCACGGGTGGGGCGGGGTCGTGGGGTGGACGGTCGCCGCGCTGCACCCACGGCGGGTGAACGCGCTGGTGGCGGTGGCCGCGCCGCACCCGTTGGCGATCCGGCGGGCGGTCGTGCGGGAGCCGCGCGGCCAGGGCCGGGCGCTGCTGGCCGTGGCGGGGTTCCAGCTGCCGCGGTGGCCCGAGCGCGTGCTGCGGGTAGGGGACGGCGTCGAGCGCTCCATGCGCGGGTGGGCGGGCGCCGAGTGGTCGGCCACCGACGACTTCGGGGACGCCGTCGCCCGCTACCGGGCCGCCGCGCGCATCCCCGGCGCGGCCTACTGCGCGATGGAGTACTACCGGTGGGCGGTGCGGTCGCAGCTGCGGGCCGAGGGCCGCCGGTTCGCGGTCGCCGTCGCCCGGCCCGCCGAGGCGCCGGTGCTGGGCCTGCACGGCGCCGACGACCCCTGGCTCCTCCCCGGCACCGCCGCGGCGTCGGCACCGTGGGCGGGGCAACGCCACACCGTCGAGGTCCTGGCGGGCGTGGGGCACTTCCCGCACGAGGAGCGCCCGACCGCGGTCACGGCCCGGATCGCCGACTTCCTCGACCGCTGACCCTCGCCCGCAACCACCCACCGCTCCTTCCGCGGCCGAATGCACGACTCACCGTGGTGGATTGCGGTACTCGCCGGATCAGTGCTCGTCGCGGGCCAGCGCGGCCTCCTCGAAGTCGAGGCGGCGCAGGACGCGGCGCAGGACCTCGTCGTCGATGTCGCCGGAGTCGCGACGCGCCACGAACGTGGTGCGCTCGCTGTCGAGCATCTCCCGGCGCAGCCGCCGGTAAGCGGCGCTCGGGCTCTCCCCGGCCTCCTCCTCGGACCGTCCCAGCCGCTCCCACACCGAGTTGGCGCTGTACTCCGCCATCCGCCGCAGCTTCTCGGCCGTGTGGCTCAGGTAGTTGTCGGACTCCGCCGTGAGCTCGTCGAGCCGGGAGATCGAGGCCTGCACGGCGTCGAACTGCGTCTGCGCCTCCGCCAGCACGTCCGCCTGGAACCCGTCCTCGCGGATGCCCAGCTTGCGGATCACCGTGGGGAGGGTCAGCCCGTGCAGCAGCAGGGTGGCGACCGTCACGAAGAACGCCAGGAACACGATCGTCTCGCGGCCGGGAACGGTCTCCGGGATCGCGAACGCGGCGGCCAGCGTGACCACCCCGCGCATCCCCGACCAGGAGATCACCGCGGGCACCCGCCACGACGGCGCCGGGTCGCGACGGCCGATCGACGGTATGAGCATCCGGGGGATGTAGGTGGCCGGGAACACCCAGACGATGCGCGCGAGTATCGCCGCGAGCGTCACGATCACGCCCGTGACCAGCAACGACCGGATGTCACCCGCCGCCGCGACGACGCTGGTGAGCTGCAGCCCGATCAGCGCGAACACGACCGACTCCAGGATCGTGTCGGCCGCCCGCCACACCGCCTGCTCCTGCAACCGGGTGGCGTAGCCGCTCTGCGGTGCCTTGTAGCCGAGGTAGAGCCCGGCCACGACCACCGCCAGCACACCGGACGTGTGCGCGATCTCGGCGACGAGGTACGTCCCGAACGGCACGACGAGCCCGAGCGCGCTCTCCACGTCGGAGTCGTCCAGGTGCGTGCGGATCTTGTGCACGACCCAGCCGATCGCGAGCCCGATCGCCGTGCCGCCCACCGCCGCGAGCAGGAACAGGCCGAACCCCTCGAGGATCGAGATGCCTGCGCCCGCCGCCACGGCGACGAACACGCGGAACAGCGTGAGCGCGGTGGCGTCGTTGACGAGGCTCTCCCCGCCGATGATCGTCATGAGCCGTCGGGGCAGGCCCAGCCGCCGTCCGATGGACAGCGCCGACACCGCGTCCGGCGGCGCCACCACCGCGCCCAGCACGAGCGCGGCGGGCAGGGTGAGACCGGGCACCACGTACCAGGCCACCACCCCGACCGCGAACGCGCTGAACACCGGCAGACCCACCGCGAGGAGCCCGATCGGCCGCAGGTTCTGCCGGATGCCCAGGAACGACGACTCCAGCGCCGACGAGTACAGCAGCGGCGTGAGCACGGCGAACAGCACGACGTTCGGGTCGAACTGCACCGTCTCCACCCCGGGGATGAACGACGCCGCGATTCCCACCACCACCAGCACCAACGGCGCCGAGATGTCGAAGCGACGACAGACCCAGGTCACCGCGAGCGAGCCCACGACGAGGGCGAGCAACAACAGTTCCGTGTGCACGATGGCAGGATGGCTCACTGATGACCTACGTTGCGACCTCCCGCGCGGACAAAGACATGAGCTGTGCACACACCGTCGACTGCGACCTGCCCACCTGGGTGGAGCCCGCCCCCGGTTCGAAGGACACCTGCCAGGACTGCGATGCGCTCGGCGAGAACGTCTGGGCGCACCTGCGGATGTGCCTGACGTGCGGGCACGTCGCCTGCTGCGACTCGAGCCCGCACCGCCACGCCAGCGCGCACCACCACGGCACCGACCACCCGGTGATGCGCTCGTTCGAGCCGGGGGAGAGCTGGCGGTGGTGCTACGTGGATCGGCGGATCGTTTAGGCCGTGCCCGGGGCGCGGCCTAGCCCGCGAACGCCTGCACGGCCAGGAGCACGCAGACGGCGGCGAACCCCACCCCGCCCACGATCATGAGCGCGCGGGCGGCGGGCGCCAGCTCGCCGTCGCGGCGCATCGAGCGGGACGCCAGCACGGCGCCGATCCCGAACACCACCATCGCGATCGCCGGGAGCACGCCGTACACCGGCACCGCGATGAGCGCCACGACGAACGCCGCCACGCCCGAGAACAGGTGCGACCGCGCCTTCCGCTCCCGCTCCTCCTCAACCTCGCTCACCGGCCCATCATCCACGACCGGCGCGCGGCGACGGCGGTGTCCGGGCTGTCGGCGAACACGCCGTCCACCCCGGCCGCGAAGAACGCCGTGAGCTCGCCCACAGCGTCGAGGCCCACCGGGCGGAACCGCGCCTCGTCGCGGAACGTCCAGCAGTGCACGAGCAGGCCCGCCGCGTGGGCCTCGGCCACCAGCGGGGTCGGGGTGGTGAGGCGGCCGTGCTCGTCGCGGGGGATGACCAGGTCCTTGGCCGCGCCGACCGCCTGCGCGTACTCGGCGATCTCGGCCACCGGCACCTCGGCGCCCGGCTCGACCAGCTGGCCGATCGGCACGCGCAGGTCGCCGCGCAGCTCGCGCAGGCTCTCGAACGACTCGACGATCACCGGGGCGTCCGGTGTGTTGAGGCCCGCCGCCTCGAGCGAGGCGAGCAGCGGCGGGCCGAGCGGGAGGCCCAGCCGCGCGAACCGGGCCGGGTCCTTGAGCTCCAGGTAGACGCCGACGACGCGGCCCAGCTCGGCGGACAGGCGAGCACGCAGGGCGAGGACGTCGTCGAGCGTCGGGACGGGGTCGTGGCCGTCGTACGCGGTGGTGCGCAGGTCCGGAAGCCGTTCGACGGCGCGCAAGGTGCGCAGCTGCGCGAGCTTCAGGTCCTCGACGAACCAGCCGTCCTCCCGGCGCAGGTCGGCGAGGTCGGGGCGGCCCGCGATGTCGGTCGTGCCGGAGAGCTCGGCGTCGTGGCGGGCGACGAGCACGCCGTCGGCCGTGCAGACCAGGTCCGGCTCGATGAAGTCCGCCCCCATCCGGACGGCCAGCTCGTAGCCGGGGAGGGTGTGCTCGGGCCGGTGCCCCGGCGCGCCCCGGTGCCCGATGACGATCGGTGTCCGCACGGGCGCACCCTTCCATCCGGCTCCGGTGCGGGCACGACAACGCGCCGCCTACGATGTTCCGTCGTGCGCGTCCTCGTGATCGGTTCCGGTGCTCGTGAGCATGCGATCGTTCTCGCGCTCGCGCAGGACCCCGGCGTCACCGCGCTGGCGTGCGCGCCGGGCAACGCGGGCACGGCCGCGGTCTCCGAGCAGCACGGCGTCGACGTCACCGACGCCGGTGCCGTCACGGCACTGGCCCAGCGCTGGACGGCCGACCTCGTCGTGATCGGCCCCGAGGTCCCGCTGGTGGCGGGCGTCGCCGACGCCGTCCGCGGCGCGGGCATCGCCTGCTTCGGCCCCAGCGCCGCCGCCGCGCGCATCGAGGGCTCCAAGGCGTTCGCCAAGGACGTGATGGCGGCGGCGGGCGTCCGCACGGCGACGGCGGAGATCGTCGACAACCCCGCCCGCCTCGACGCCGCGCTGGCCCGCTTCGCGCCGCCCTACGTGGTCAAGGACGACGGGCTCGCCGCGGGCAAGGGCGTGGTGGTGACCACGGACCTGGACGCCGCCCGCGCGCACGCCTGCACGCTCCTCGACGGCGGCCACCCGGTGCTCCTGGAGGCCTACCTCGACGGGCCGGAGGTGTCGCTGTTCTGCCTCGTCGACGGCGCGACCGTGGTGCCGCTGCTGCCCGCGCAGGACTTCAAGCGGGTCGGCGACGGCGACCGCGGCCCCAACACCGGCGGCATGGGCGCCTACGCGCCGCTGCCGTGGGCGCCGCCGGGGCTGGCGAAGGAGTTGGTGGCCGAGGTCGTCGCGCCGGTCGCGGCGGAGCTGGAGCGGCGCGGCACGCCGTTCTCGGGACTGCTGTACGCGGGGCTGGCGCTCACGTCGGCCGGGCCCGCGGTGGTGGAGTTCAACTGCCGGTTCGGCGACCCGGAGACCCAGGTCGTCCTCGCCCTGCTGCGCACCCCGCTCGCGGCCCTCCTGCACGCCACCGCCCTCGGGGAGCTCGCCGCCCAACCGCCGCTCGCCTGGGCCGACGGGGCCGCCGTGACGGTCGTGGTCGCCGCCGAGGGCTACCCCGGCCCGCCGCGGCTCGGCGACGTCATCACCGGCGCCGAGGCCGACGGCGTGCTGCACGCGGGCACCCGGCGCCGCGACGACGGGGCCGTCGTGTCCGCGGGCGGGCGGGTGCTCTCGGTCGTGGGCACCGGTGACGACCTGGCCGCGGCCCGCGCCGACGCCTACCGCAGGCTCGACGGCGTGCACCTCGCGGGCTCGCACCACCGCACCGACATCGCCGAGCGCGCCGCCGCGGGCGAGGTCGCGGTACCCGCACCCGGGTGATGGCGGCGACCAGCGCCTGAGGGTCTCGTGGCGGGCCGCACCCCCGATGATCGCGGCGCCCGGCACCGGAGGGGCCCGACGAGGGCGGCCCGCACCCGCCCGGTGATCGCGGCCCGGCACCGGAGGGGCCCGGCGAGGACGGCCTGCACCCGCCCGGTGATCGCGGCGACCCGGTACCGGAGTAGCGCGGCGAGGGCTGCCCGCCCCGCCCGGTGATCGCGGCGACCGGCATCTGGGCGCCGCGGCGGCCCGCTCGCGCCGATCTCGTCGGCGCTTAGGCTCGGGGGGTGCTGCTCAGCCCCGCCCGCCGTGCCCAGATCCCGCCGTTCCACGTGATGGACGTCTGGGCCGCGGCAGGGGAGCGCCAACGCACCCACGGCGACCTGGTCAACCTCTCCGCGGGCCAGCCCTCCACCCCCGCGCCCGGGCCGGTGCGCGCGGCCGCGGCGAAGGCGTTGGACTCCGAGGTGCTCGGCTACACCGTCGCGCTGGGCATCCCGCCGCTCCGCGCCGCCATCGCCGGGCACTACGGCCGCGCCTACGGCCTCGACGTCGCCCCCGAGGACGTCGTGGTGACCACCGGCAGCTCCGGCGGCTTCCTGCTGGCCTTCCTCGCCGCGTTCGACGCGGGCGACCGCGTGGCCATGGCCCGCCCCGGCTACCCCTGCTACCGCAATATCCTCACGGCGCTGGGCTGCGAGGTCGTCGAGCTGCCGTGCGGGCCCGAGAGCCGCTACCAGCCCACCGTCGCGATGCTCGAGGCCCTCGACGAGCCGGTGAAGGGGCTGGTGGTCGCCAGCCCGGCCAACCCGACCGGCACCGTGCTCGACCCCGCCGAGCTGGCCGCGCTCGCGCACTGGTGCGCGGACAACGACGTGCAGCTCGTGAGCGACGAGATCTACCACGGCATCGCCTACCCGGGCGCCCCCGAGCCGTCGTGCGCGTGGGCGACGTCGCGCGAGGCGATCGTCGTCAACTCGTTCTCCAAGTACTTCTCGATGACGGGCTGGCGGCTGGGCTGGCTGCTGCTGCCGCCCCGGCTGCAGCGGGCGGCCGACTGCCTCGCGGGCAACTTCACGGTCTGCCCGCCCGCCCTGCCGCAGGTGGCCGCCCTGGCCGCGTTCGACGCCGAGAGCTACGCCGAGGCCGACGGGCACGTGGCCCGCTACCAGGTCAACCGCGACCTCCTGATCGACGGCCTCACCCGCCTCGGCATCACCCGCCTCGCGCCCGCCGACGGCGCGTTCTACGTCTACGCGGACGTCGCGCACCTCACCCACGACTCGATGGATCTCGTGTACCGGCTGCTGGCCGACGTCGGGCTCGCCGTCGCCCCGGGCCTGGACTTCGACCCGGTCGAGGGCCACCGGTTCATCCGGTTCTCCTGCGCGGGCTCGGCCGCCGAGGTGCGGGAGGCGCTCGCGCGGTTGGAGCGCTGGCTGGGGTCTTACGCTGCCCCGCATGCTCCCCCACACGGATGACGAGCCGCGCGTAGCGGCTTGGAACCGCCGGGCTGACTGGCCGCTCACCGCGTTGGCGCTCGTCTTCCTGATCGCCTACGCCTGGTCGGTGCTCGACCGCTCGATCTCCCCGGCGGGGCGCGACGCGCTGGAGGGCCTGTTCACCGCGGTCTGGGTGGTGTTCGGCCTCGACTACCTGATCCGGATCGGCCTGGCCCGCCGTCGGGTGCGGTTCGTGCTGAGCCACCTGCCCGACCTGGCGATCCTGCTCCTGCCGATGCTCCGCCAGCTGCGGATCCTCCGGCTGGTCACCGTGCTCAGCGTGCTCAACCGGCAGCTGCGCGACGACGCGCGCGGCCGGGTGGCGCTCTACGTCGCGGGCACGGTCTCGCTCGTCGGGTTCGTCGCCGCGCTCGCCGTGCTCGACGCCGAGCGGGACGCCCCGGACGCGTCGATCACCACGTTCGGCGACGCGCTGTGGTGGACCATCACGACGATCTCCACGGTCGGCTACGGCGACCGCTACCCGGTCACGGTCCAGGGCCGCGTCGTCGCGGGGGCGCTGATGGTGGCCGGGATCGCGTTGCTCGGCGTGGTGACGGCGTCGATCGCGAGCTGGTTCGTGGAGAGCGTGCGCGCGAACGACCGGGAGACCGAGCGGGTGGAGGCCCAGCTCGCCGAGGTGCTCGTCGAGCTGAAGGCAGCTCCGCGCCCGCCTGGACGCGCGAGAGGCACCCGAGCGGGATTTCGAGGCACTGGAACCCCGCTGAGGTACCCCTCGCGCGGCCTGCGGCGGGCGCCCACCGCCCTGACCTGGGCGCCGGAAAAATGTCGGTGCCCGGCGCGAGGATGACCCTCGACGCGCCCCGCCCGGTCGAGATCATGATCATGGCCGTCTGGTACAACTGGGGCGGCGTGAGGAGAGGTGCTCGGTGACGGCTTCGTTCGTACATCTACATGTGCACACCGAGTATTCGATGCTCGACGGCGCGGCCAAGGTCGGCGCATTGTTCGACGAGGTCGAGCGGCTCGAGATGCCCGCCGTGGCGATGACCGACCACGGCAACATGTACGGTTCCGCGGAATTCTACCGGCGCGCCCGGAAATCGGCGGCCAAGCCCATCATCGGCATCGAGGCCTATCTCGCGCCGCAGTCGCGCCACCACAAGAAGCCGGTGTTCTGGGGGCAGGCGAGCCAGCGCGGCTCCGACGAGTACGGCGAGGGCGGCGACGTCTCGGGGGCGGGCGCCTACACGCACATGACGATGCTCGCGCGCACCGCCACGGGCCTGCGCAATCTGTTCAAGCTCTCCAGCCTGGCCTCCTTCGACGGCTACTACCGCAAGCCGCGCATGGATCGCGAGCTCGTCGACGCGCACGCCGACGGGATCATCGCCACCACCGGCTGCCCGTCCGGCGAGGTGCAGACCCGCCTGCGCCTCGGCCAGGTCGAGCAGGCGCTGGCCGCGGCCGCCGATTACCGCGACATCTTCGGGAAAGAGAACTTCTTCCTCGAATTGATGGACCACGGCCTCCCGATCGAACGCAGCGTGCGCGAGGGATTGCTCGAGGTCGCCAAGAAGCTCGATCTACCGCCGTTGGCCACGAACGATTCCCATTACGTCACGAAAGACCAGGCGGAATCGCACGCCGCGCTGCTGTGCGTCCAAGCGGGAAAGACGCTCGACGACCCCAACCGCTTCAAGTTCGACGGCGACGGCTATTACCTGCGCAGCGCCGCGGAAATGCGCGAGTACTGGGATTCCGAGGTGCCCGGCGCGGCCGACAACACCCTGCTGATCGCCGAGCGCGTCGAGTCCTACGACGGCGGTGTTCGCCGAGGTCGACCGGATGCCGCGCTTCCCGCTCTCGCCGGGCCAGACCGAGGACGACCTGCTGCGCGCCGAGGTCGAGAAGTACACGCCAGACCGCTTCCCGAACGGCCTCGAGCCGGAGTACAGCGACCGCATCGAGCTCGAGCTGCGGGTCATCTCGCAGATGGGCTTCCCCGGCTACTTCCTCGTGGTCGGCGACCTCGTGCGCTGGGCCAAGCAGCAGAAGATCGCGGTCGGGCCGGGCCGTGGCTCGGCCACCGGGTCGCTGCTGGCCTACATCCTGCAGATCACCGACCTCGACCCCATCGAGCACAGCCTGCTGTTCGAGCGCTTCCTCAACCCCGAGCGCGTGAGCCCCCCCGACATCGACCTCGACTTCGACGAGCGTCGGCGCGGCGAGGTGATGCGCTACACGGTGGACAAGTGGGGCGAGGAGAACGTCGCGCAGGTCATCACGTTCGGCACGATCAAGACCAAGGCCGCCATCAAGGACGCCGCGCGGGTGCTGCACGGCCAGCCCGGCTTCGCCATCGCCGACCGCATCTCCAAGGCGCTGCCCGCCGCCGATCATGGCGAAGGACATCCCGCTCTCGGGCATCTTCAACCCGTCCCACGAGCGCTACGCCGAGGCCACCGAGGTGCGCACGCTCGCCGAGACCGATCCCGAGGTCGGCCGGATCATGGGCACCGCGCGCGGCCTGGAGGGCCTCGTCCGCAACGCGGGTGTGCACGCCTGCGCGGTGATCCTCTCCGCGGAGCCGCTGCTCGACGTCATCCCGCTGTGGAAGCGCGACGACGGCTCGGTGATCACCGGCTGGGACTACCCGTCGTGCGAGGAGATCGGCCTCCTCAAGATGGATTTCCTGGGTCTCCGCACGCTCACGGTGGTGGGCGACACGGTCGACTCGGTGAAGAACAACTACGGCGTCGAGATCGACACGGCCACGCTCGCGCTCGACGACAAGAAGACCTACGAGCTGCTGTCCCGCGGCGACACGCTCGGGGTGTTCCAGCTCGACGGCGGCGGCATGCGCACCCTGCTCAAGGCGATGGAGCCGTCCCACTTCGGCGACATCGCGGCCGCGCTGGCGCTGTACCGGCCGGGCCCGATGGCCGCCAACGCCCACATGGATTACGCGGAGCGCTCCAACGGGCGGCAGAAGCTCACGCCGATCCACGCGGAGCTCGAGGAGGCGCTCGAGCCGATCCTCGGCGAGACCTACCACCTGCTGGTCTACCAGGAGCAGGTCATGGCCATCGCGCAGCGGCTGGCGGGCTACAGCCTGGGCCAGGCCGATCTGCTGCGCCGCGCGATGGGCAAGAAGAAGAAGGAGATCATCGAGAAGGAGTACGAGGGGTTCAAGGCGGGCATGCTCGCCAAGGGCTTCTCGGCGGAGTCCTGCCAGACGCTGTGGGACGTGATGCTGCCCTTCTCCGGGTACGCGTTCAACAAGTCCCACACGGCGGGCTACGGGCTGGTCTCCTACTGGACGGCGTTCCTCAAGGCCAACTACCCGGTCGACTTCATGGCCGCCCAGCTCACGTCGATCGGCGACAACAAGGACAAGTCGGCGGTCTACCTCGCCGAGTGCCGCCGCTTGGGCATCAAGGTGCTCCCGCCCGACGTCAACGACTCCGACCTGTGGTTCCGCGCCGTCGACGGCGACATCCGGTTCGGGCTGGGTGCGGTGCGCAACGTCGGCGCCAACGTCGTCGAGTCGATCATCAAGACGCGCCGCGACAAGGGCCGGTTCACCTCCTTCACCGACTTCCTGGAGAAGGTCGACCTGCTCTGCTGCAACAAGCGCCTCATCGAGTCGCTGATCAAGGCGGGCGCGTTCGACTCGTTCGGCCAGCCGCGGCGCGCGCTGCTGATGGTGCACGAGGAGGCGGTCGACGGGATCACCGGCCTCAAGCGCCAGGAGGCCATGGGCCAGTTCGACCTCTTCGTGATGGACGACCAGCCCGCCGCGTCCGACGTCTCGCCGCTCGCCCACCTCAAGATCACCGGTGACGAGTGGCCGCGCAAGCAGATGCTCGGCTACGAGCGGGAGATGCTGGGGCTGTACGTGTCCGCCCACCCGCTCGACGGCACCGAGCGCATCCTGCGCAAGCACGCGCCCCGGCCGATCGCCGCGATCATCGACGAGGCGCCGAAGGAGGGCGAGATCGTCCTCGCCGGGATGATCTCCGCGGTCGACCGGCGGGTGAACAAGAAGGGCGAGCCCTGGGCGATCGTCACGATCGAGGACCTCGACGCCTCGATGGAGGTGCTGTTCTTCCCGAAGTCGTACTCGGTGATGTACGAGGACCTCGTCGCCGACTCGGCCGTCGCGGTGAAGGGCCGGGTCAACTGGCGCGACGAGCGGATGTCGGTGTTCGCGTCCGGGGTGGTGTCGCTCGACATCGCCGACGCCCAGGCCGGGCTCGTCCAGCCGCTCGTGCTCAAGGCCGATGCGCTGAAGCTCGACCACGCCACCGTCGGCGAGCTCAAGTCGGCGCTGATCGCGCACGCGGGCGACACCCCGCTCACGCTGGTGCTGTGCTACCGCAACCGGGAGACGCCGCTGTCGATCGACGGCTTCTCGGTCTCGGTCACCTCGGCGTTGCTGGGTGAGCTGAAGGGCATCCCGGGGATCGCGGTGCGCGGGCTAGCGGCCCGCGGCGGCGCGGCCCGCGCCGTGGCGCAGCGAGCGGGGGGCGGGCACCGTGACGCCCGAGCGGCCGCCCTCGACGGGGCCGATCCGGTCGAGCGCGGCCGCGATGTCGGCGTCGGAGACGTCGGCGTGGGTCATCAGCCGCACCCGGCCCGCCATCGGGGTGGCGCGCACCCCGGCCTGCTCGAAGCGTTCGAGCGTGCCCGCGAGGTCGGCCACCGTCACCAGCACGATGTTGGTCTGCGGCGTCACCACCGCCCAGCCCCGCTCGGTGAGGCCGTCGGCGAGGGCGGTGGCCTTGGCGTGGTCTTCGGCGAGCCGGTCGATGCGGTCGAGCGCCACCAGGCCCGCGGCGCCCAGCACGCCGCCCTGGCGCACCCCGCCGCCGAGCATCTTGCGCAGCCGCCGCGCCTCGGCGACGAACTCCTCCGACCCGGCCACCATCGAGCCGACCGGAGCGCCCAACCCCTTGCTGAGGCACACCTGCACGGTGTCGGCGCCCACCGTCAACGCCGCGGGCGGCACCCCGAGCGCGACCGCCGCGTGCCAGAGCCGGGCCCCGTCGAGGTGCACGCGCAGCTTCGCCCGCCGGGCCGCCGCGGCGAGGGAGGCGTGCTCCTCGGGCGCCGTGACCGTGCCGCCGGCGGCGTTGTGCGTGTTCTCCAGGCACAGCAGCGTGGTGCGGAGCGCGTAGTACGGCCCGGCGGTGCCCGCGGCCCGGCGCACGGCGTCCGGGCTGATCTTGCCGGGGCCCGCGTCGTGCGGCAGGGCGCGCGGCATGCCGCCCGCGAGCCACGCCGCCGTGCCCAGCTCGTTGTCGAGCACGTGCGCGCCCGCGGGTGCGAGGAACGCGTCGCCGCGGGAGAGGTGGCTGGTCAGCGCGATGAGGTTGGCCATCGAGCCGCTGGGGGTCCACAGCGCCTCGGCCGTGCCCAGCAGCCCTGCGACGCGTGCCTCCAGCTCGCGGAGGGTGGGGTCGCCGTCCAGCACGTCGTCGCCGACCTCGGCGTCGGCCATGGCCGCGCGCATCTGCTTGGTCGGCCGGGTGACGGTGTCCGACCGCAGGTCGATCGGGCCGTCGGACGCCCGGCGCGCTCGGGAGGAGGGTCGCACAGCAGTTGATTCAACCAGTCGGCGTCGCATCGGTCGCGCCGGAGTAACGGAAAGGTCACGTCCTTGCGCTGATCGGGCGAATCCGGGCGCCGAGTGCAACGGTGCGCGACGCCTCTATCGTCCCCGACGGAAGGAGGGACGTGGACGCGCTCGCCGAGGCCGATTTCGAGCGGTACTTCCGCGCGCGCCGAGACGCCATCCGCCGCACCGCCTACCTGATGTGCGGCGACTGGCACCGCGCGGACGACCACACCCAGGCCGCCTTCGTCGCGTTGCACCGACACTGGCGGCGGGTGCGGGACAAGGGCGCGCTCGACGCGTGGATGCGCCGCACGCTGATGCGCGCGGTGGTCGACGAGTCGCGCAGGCCCTGGCGGCGGGAGCGGTTCACCGACGACGTCGTGGCGGTCGACAAGGTGGTCGCGGACCCGGACGTCACGACCCGGCACGTGCTGGTCGACGGGCTGCGCTCGGTGCCGCCGCGGCAGCGGGCCGTGCTGGTGCTGCGGTACCTCGATGGGCTGGACGTCGCCGCGACGGCTGCCGCGTTGGGGTGCAGCGAGGGCACGGTGAAGAGCCAGACGTCGCACGGGCTCGCCGCGCTGCGCACGGCGCTCGGCGGCTCGCTCGACGACCTGCGACCGGCGGGCTGAGGGGAGAGGGAGGACGAGATGACCGGCGACACGGGGGACGACGACCGGCTCGTGGGGCTGTTCCGCGAGGCCGCGTCCGACGGGGGCGCGCCTGCGCCCGGGTTCGACCACGGCGACGTCGTCGCCACTTCCCGGCGGATCACCGCCCGCCGCCGTTCCGCGGTGATCGGCGGCGCGGTGGCGCTGTTCGCCGTTGCGGGTGTCGGCACGGTGGTCGCGCTGCCGCGGGGGGACACGAGCACGGTGAGCGCGGCCGCCCCGGCTCCGGCCCAGCGCGCCGCCGACGCGGCCGCCCCACCCGCCCCGGCCGCGCCCGAGGCGGCGCTCGGCTGCCCCGGCGGCGCGGGCGCGCCCCGCGGCGCAGACGATGGCGCCAGCTCGGCGGGCGGTGCCGGATCGGCGGGCGGTGCAGACGATGGCGCCAGCTCAGCGGGCGGTGCTGGATCGGCGGGCGGCGTGGCCGGTGGCGCCGCCCCGGGCGGCGGCGTCGGCTCGCCTGGTGTCGCGAACGGCGGGGCTGCCGGCTGTGTGGCGGGCGGTGCCGGGTCGGGTGGCGGCGCCGGGTCAGGCGGCGCGGCCGGGCCGGTCGCCGCCGCGGGTGCGCCGCTCGGGCCGGGCTCCACGACCTGCGCCGATCGGCAGGACCCGGCGCTGCGGGCGTTGCTGGTCGAGGTGCTCCCGGAGGCCGCGAGCGCCCCGGCGGCGGCGACCACCGATGTCTGCCTGCCCGGGAGCCAGCGCTACGTGAGCCTGGAGCTCGGCGGCGGCGTGTTCACCGCGGCCTACCTGCCGCCGGGCACCGTCCCGAGCCTCGCGGAGGGCGCGAGCAGCGCCCCGACGGCGTCGGGCGGCACGGTGATCGTCAGCCCGCCGCCCGCCTTGCGCGACCGCGCCCCGGCGATCCTGCAGTACCTCGGCCCCCGGCTCTGACCCGATCACGGGGAGACTGGAGGCGTGGGCACCCCGAAGGGCGAGCGACGGCGGGACGCGCTGACCGCCGCGGCGGCGGAGCTGCTCGGCTCCGGCGGGTTCGACGCCGTCCGCCACCGCGCGGTGGCGGAGAAGGCGGGCCTGCCGCTCGCGTCCACCACGTACTACTTCGGTTCTCTGGACGAGCTGGTCACGGTGGCCGTCGAACGCCACGGCCGCGACGGCCTCGCCGAGGGCCGCCTGCGCCTCGCCGCCCTCACCGACCCCGTCGACGACGCCGAGCTGGTCGAGCTGTTCCTCGACCAGCTGCTGGGCCCCGAGTCGCGCGACGGCGGCCTCGACGCCGTGCTCCTGCGCTACGAGCAGCTCGTCGGCTCCGGACGGCGGCCCTACCTCGCCCCGCTGATGCGCGCGATGCGCGTCGAGTTCGACGCCCTCCTCGGCGAGATCCTCACCCGCGGCGGCCACCACCGCGACGACGCGGAGCTGCACGACCTCGTCGCGATCATCGACGGGGCCGTGATCAGCGCGCTCATCGAGGCCGACCCCGACCCGCGGGCCGTCGCGCGCGCCGTGCTCGTCCGCTTCCTCGACGCCCCCGCGTGATCGGCGGTCCTGCCACGCCGTGCTCGTCCGCTTCCTCGACGCCCCGTAGGACCGGGAGTCATGCCGAAGCCGGGACAGTAGGCTGACCAGACGTGATCCCCAACGTCCTCGCCGCGCGCTACGCGAGCCCGGAGCTCGTGCGGCTCTGGTCGCCGGAATCCAAGGTCGTGCTGGAGCGCCGCCTGTGGATCGCCGTCCTGCGCGCCCAGCGCGAGCTCGGCATCCCCGTGCCCGACGGCGTGATCGAGGACTACGAGCGCGTGGCCGAGGACGTCGACCTCGCCTCCATCGCCGCCCGCGAACGCGTCACCCGCCACGACGTCAAGGCCCGGATCGAGGAGTTCGCCGCGCTGGCGGGCCACGAGCACATCCACAAGGGCCTGACCAGCCGCGACCTCACCGAGAACGTCGAGCAGCTCCAGATCCGGCTCTCCCTCGAACACGTGCGCGACCGCACGGTCGCCGTGCTCGCCCGCCTGGCCCGCCGCGCCGCCGAGCACGCCGAGCTCGTGCTCACCGGGCGCAGCCACAACGTCGCCGCCCAGGCCACCACGCTCGGCAAGCGCTTCGCGAGCGCGGCCGACGAGCTGCTCGTCGCCTACGAGCGCCTGGAGGACCTGCGCGCCCGCTACCCGTTGCGCGGGATCAAGGGCCCGATGGGCACCGCACAGGACATGCTCGACCTCCTCGGCGGCCGACCCGGCCCGCCTCGCCGACCTCGAACGCCGCGTGGCCGAGCACCTCGGCTTCACCCGCGTGCTCGACAGCGTCGGCCAGGTCTACCCCCGCTCGCTCGACTTCGACGTGGTCAGCGCGCTCCTGCAGCTCGCCGCGGGCCCGTCGTCGCTGGCCACGACGATCCGGCTGATGGCGGGCCACGAGCTCGTCACCGAGGGCTTCCGGCCCGGCCAGGTCGGCAGCTCCGCCATGCCGCACAAGATGAACTCCCGTTCCACCGAACGCATCAACGGCCTCACCGTGCTGTTGCGCGGCTACGCGGGCATGGTCGGCGAGCTGGCGGGCGCCCAGTGGAACGAGGGCGACGTGTCCGACTCGGTGGTGCGCCGGGTCGCGCTGCCCGACGCCTTCCTCGCCCTCGACGGCCTCTACGAGACGTTCCTCACCGTGCTCGACGAGCTCGGCGCCTACCCCGCCGTGATCGCCCGCGAGCTCGACCGCTACCTGCCCTTCCTCGCGACGACGGCGGTGCTCATGGCCGCCGTGCGCGCGGGCGTCGGCCGGGAGACCGCGCACGAGGTGATCAAGGAGCACGCCGTGGCCGTCGCGCTCGCGATGCGGGAGAAGGGCCAGGCCGAGAACGACCTGCTCGCGCGGCTCGCCGCCGACGAACGCCTCCCCGCCTTCACCCTCCCCGATCCGCTCGCCTTCACCGGCGCCGCGCGCGACCAGGTCGCCGCCGTGATCCGGAGGGTGGATGCGCTCGTCGCTCGAGCACCCCGACGCCGCCGCCTACACCCCCGGAGCCATCCTGTGAAGCTGCTGCACTCGGGCAAGGTCCGCGATGTCTACCTCGATGATTCAGGCGACGGTGACGACCTCGTCCTCGTCGCCTCCGACCGCATCTCGATCTACGACGTCGTGCTGCCCACCCCGATCCCGGACAAGGGGGCCGTGCTGACGCAGCTTTCGCTCTGGTGGTTCGCCCGACTCGCCGACCTGGTGCCGCACCACGTGCTGTCGGCCACCGACGTGCCGCCCGAGTTCGCCGGGCGGGCGCTGCGCTGCCGCCGTCTCGACATGCTGCCGGTGGAGTGCATCGCCCGCGGCTACCTCGCCGGGCTGGGGCTGAAGGAGTACGAGAAGAACGGCACGGTGTCGGGCGTCGCGCTGCCGTCCGGGCCTCGTCGAGGGCTCCCGGCTGCCGGAGCCGATCTTCACCCCGACCACGAAGGCCCCGGTCGGCGAACACGACGAGTTCCTCACCTTCGCCGACGTCGAGGCGCTCGTCGGGACGGCGACGGCCGAGCGGCTGCGCACCCTCACCCTGGAGGTCTACCGGCGCGGCGCCGAGCTGGCCGAGACCCGGGGCATCCTCGTCGCCGACACCAAGCTGGAGTTCGGCCGCGACCCCCAGGGCGCGATCGTGCTGGCCGACGAGGTGCTCACCCCGGACTCGTCGCGGTTCTGGCCCGCCGACCGCTGGGCCCCCGGCGGACCGCAGTTCTCCTACGACAAGCAGTTCGTGCGCGACTGGTCCGCGGGCCTCGACTGGGACCGCACCGCACCCGGCCCGGAGATCCCGCCGGACGTCGTCGCCGCCACGCGCGCCCGTTACACGGAGGTCTACGAGACGCTCACCGGGGTTCATCTCGCCATGGCGCAATAGCGGTGTGCTCTACGTATCGCTCTCGGGCGGCGTCGTCCAGGAGGCCTTCGTCGCCGCGCTCGACGCCCGCGGCGTGCCGCTGACGCACCTGCTGCGGCCCGCCGACGCCCCCGCCGAGCTGGTCGCCTGGATCCGCGAGCGCGGCGACGCTCTCGCCCTGCACGGCTACGACCACGCCACCCGGCCCCTCGGCCACGGCGAGGCGCAAGGGCGAGTTCGCGAGCCTGCCCCACCACGAGGCCGCGCTGCGGCTCACGGCCGCCCGGCGCGCGCTCACGGCCGTCGGGCTGTGGACCGACGTGTTCGTGCCGCCGCGCTGGCTGGCCTCCGACGGCACGGTCGCCGCGGCGGTCGAGCAGGGCTTCCGCGTGCTGGCCGTCGAGTCCGGGATCCACGACCTGCACTCGGGTGCCGTCGTGCCCGCCCGGGTGCTCGGCGCGCGCTCGGCCCCGCTCGGGGTCGCGTGGGTGCTGCGGCGCGGCGGACCGGTGCGGATCCACGTGCGCGCCAAGGATCTGCGACGACCGGGCCGAACCGATTCGGTGCTGGCCGCCATCGACACCGCGCTCGGCCACGTCACCCCGACGACGTACGGGCGGCCCACCCGTCGGGTGGCCTGACCCGCACCGGCAGCGGCTGGTCGGGGGAAGGCTCCCTCGGTAGCCTGACACACCGATGGAGGGGTTACGGGGACGCTCGCGCGAGCTGTCCACGCTGACGGACGCTTTCCGGGCGGCCTGCGTAGGCCAAGCGGGCGCGGTCCTCGTCGGCGGCGACGCGGGTGTCGGCAAGACGAAGCTGGTCAGCGAGCTCGTGCGGCAGGCGCGGCGGGCCGATGCCGTCGTGCTCACCGGGAGCGCCATCGACATCGCCGACGCGCCGCCGTTCTGGCCCGTCCTCTCGGCGTTGCGCACCGCGGTGCGGTCGCGGCCCGACGACGACATCGGAGCCCTGCTCACGAAGTGGCTGGAACGGCTGCCCTCGGCCCGCGGCGACGGCCCGCCGGTGCGGCTGCTCGACCTCCTGCACCAGACGATCACCGAGCTCGCCGAGCTGCGCCCGGTGCTGCTGGTGGTCGAGGACCTGCACTGGGCCGACCGGTCCACCCGCGACCTGGTCGCCTACCTCGTCGCCATCCTCACCTACGAACCGGTGCTGGTGGTGGCCACGTTCCGCAACGACACGCCCGGCGCCTCCCCGGACCTCGTCGTGGCGCTCGCCGAGCTGCGGCGCCACCAGAAGGTCACGGCGCTGGAGCTGGCGCCGCTGCCGCGCGACGTGCTCACCGAGCTCGTGGCGGAATGGGCGCCGGGCCGGTCGGACCTGGAGGAGCTGGTCTGGCAGCGCTCGGCGGGCAACGCGTTCATCGCCGAGGAGACGGTGCGCGCGGTGCTCGGCGGCGACGCCCACGGCCTGCCGCCCACCCTGCGCGAGGTCGTGCTGAGCCGCATCGCGGTGCTCTCGGCCGACGGGCAGCAGGTGGTGCGGGCCATCGCGGCCGCCGCGGGCCCGCCGCGGCACCAGCTGCTCGCCGACGTGCTCGGGCTGCCCGCGGCCACGCTGCTTGGAGGCGCTGCGGGAAGCGGTGGCGCACGGCGTCGTCGTGGTCGACGAGAGCGGCGAGGGCTACCGGCTGCGGCACGGGCTGATGACCGAGGTGGTGGCGGCCGACCTGCTGCCGGGCGAACGCCTCGACCTGCACCGGCGGTTCGCGCTGGCGCTGGCCGGTTCCGGGCAGGCCGCGCAGCTCGCCCACCACTGGTACGAGGCGGGCGACGCCGAGCAGGCCCTCGAAGCCTCGGTGGCGGCGGCGTGGGCGTCCGAAGGCGTGCACGCCTACACCGAGGCGCACCGCCACTGGCTGCGGGCGGCCGAGCTGGCGGCAGGCCCGCGGCGCGCCGAGTACCTGGACCGGTCGGCCCGGGCGGCCGAGTTCGCGGGCGACCACGACCAGGCCGTGCGGCTGCTCGACCAGCTCCTCGGCAGCCCCGGGCCCGACGGGATGGCGATCGCGCTGCTGCACGCCCGCAAGGGCAGTGCGCTGCGCGCCGCGGGCCGGGTCACGGAGGCGACGCAGAGCTACGAGGTCGCCGCCGCGCTGCTCCCCGCGTCCGGCGCCGAGGCCGAGCGCGCCCAGGTGCTCGCCGCGCACAGCGCGGCTCTACTGCAGTCGCTGGAGTTCGCGGGCGCGCGCACGGTCGCGCTGCGGGCGTCGGCGCTGGCCCGTGCGGCGGGTGCGCGCACCGTCGAGGCGCGGGTCCTGTCCGTGCTGGGCTTCAGCCTCGCCTACCTCGAGGACGCCACCGCGGGCGCCGCCGCCCTCGACGAGGCCGTGGTCGTGGCGGAGGGCACCGGCGAGCCGGAGGCCATCATCGAGGCCCACGTGCGCCGCGCCGAGCTGCTCGCCGGGCCGCTGAACCGGCTCGAAGAGGGCATCGCCTACGCCCGCACGGGCCTGGAGCGCATGCGCGAGCTGGGCCTGGCCCGCACCGCGGGCGTCGCCCTGCTCACCTACGCCGCCAACGCGCTGTTCCGGAAGGGCGAGTGGACCGAGGCCCAGAGCGCGGTCGCCGAGGCGTGGGACCTGCGGCCGACCGGCGCGGCCGCGCTGGACGTGCGGCTGGCCCGCAGCCGCATCGACATCGCCCGGGGCAACCTCGACGACGCCGCGGCCGACCTGGAGGCCGTCGAGCTGCTGGCCAGGGCGACCACCGGCCCGCGGCAGCGCCTCCCGCTGCTGGTGCTGTTCACCGCGCTCGCGCTGTGGCGCCGCCGCCCCGAGGTGGCGCTGGCGCACGTCGAGGACGGGTTCACCGTGGTCGAGGCGGGCGCGGACGACATCCTGGCCGTGGCCCCGCTGGTGTGGCACGCGACGTGGGCGTGGGCCGACGTGGTGACCAGCGGGCACGCCCCGCCGTCGGAGGCGCAGGTCGGGCGGGTGCGCCACCACTGCGCCGAGCTGGCCCGCCGCGGTTCGGACACGGTGCCCGCCGTCCGTTCGTCGATCGAGGCGTTCAGCCTCATGTGCGCCGCCGAGGTGGGCCGGGCCGAGCAGGCCACCGACCCCGACGCGTGGGAGCACGCTGCCGACACCTTCGACCGCCTCCAGCACCCCTACCCGTCCGCCTACGCCCGAATGCGGCAGGCCGAGGCGCTGCTCGTCCGCCGGGCCCACAGCGCCCAGGCCGCGGAGGTGCTGCGGCGGGCCGACGACCTGGCCCGTGCGCTGGGTGCCCGCCCGCTGCTGGACGACATCGCCGGGCTGGCGGGCCGGGCCCGCATCATCGCTCGAGACGCCGCCCCCCGCGGCGGCCCACGCGGAGCCCGGCGTGCTCGACGTGCTCACCGCGCGCGAGCTGGAGGTGCTGCACGAGGTGGCCAACGGCTTCACCAACAAGGAGATCGGCCAGCGGCTCTACATCAGCGAGAAGACGGTGGGCGTGCACGTCGCCCGGATCTTCACCAAGATCGGCGTGCACAGCCGGGTGCAGGCCAGCGCCGTGCTGCACCGCTCAAACGGCGCACCCTGATCCCTCCTCGACCAGCCGCCGCAGCTTGCGCAGGGCCCTGGCCCTGGTCGGCCCGATGCTGCCCACCGGGATGCCGGTGCTGGCCGAGAGCTGGGCGTAGCCGGGCGGGTTGTCCTGGAACAGGGAGTTGATCAAGGCGAACGACCGCGCGGGCAGCGTCGTCAGCAGGCCGCGCAGGTGGCGGGCCTGGTCGGTGTCGAGGACCGACCGCTCGACGTCGACGGTCGTGTCCGGGCACTCGGTGCCCTCGGGCAGCGGGTCGATCCGCCGCTGCTCGGCCAGGATCCGCAGGCACTCGCGGCGGGCCGTGGTCTTCAGCCAGCCGCCGAGCGCCTCCGGCTCGCGGATCTGCTGGTGCGACTCGAGCAGGCGCAGCCAGGTCCGCTGCGTCGCGTCGCGGGCGTCGGCCTCCTGGAGCCGGTAGGTGACGACCATCGCGGCGACGGCGGGCTCGTACCGCCGCACGATCTCTTTCCAAGCGCCGGGGTCGCCGCCCCCGGCGCTGCGCAGCAGTTCGGTGGTGGTCGGGTGGGGTGGTGGTCGAGGGAAACGCTCATCGGGCTCTCCTCCTGCGGGGAAAGCCAGCCTGGATCCACGACCGGGTAGGTGACGTCCGGTGAATTGCTTACGCGGGAGCGCGGCGAGCGCCCTATTTCGCCGACCGGTTGCTCGAGCTCCAGCGGGTCGTGCTTGCAGCAGCGCTCCTCGATCGGCGTGGCCGCCCACTTGGCCTTCCTGCGGAACGGGACGATGACCGCGTTGAGGGCGCGCTCGGTCCGCCACATCCAGTGCGTGCGTCGACAGCCGCTCGGCGAGGCGGTGGGACTGCCATTCCAACTTGTTGTAGACGATCTGCTTGCGCTCCTCGTCGGGGGCGGAGGCGTAGGCGAGCGCGTCCCACCAGACCCGCTCGCGGTAGTGCCGCAGCGCCGCCTCGCTCACCCGCTCGTCGAATTGGCCCAGGAGCCAGTCCGCGACGGCGATGCCCGGCTCGTAGTCCTTGGCGAGGATCTCTTGCACCGGGTTGAGCGTGCGGACCAGCAGGTTGTTCACCTGGTCGTGGTCGAACTTGCGCTTTTGCATGGTCATGAAGTCGCCCACGTCGTCGCCTTCGAGGTTCTTGGCGATGGCCCGTGGGAGATCGAAGTTGATGTGCGCGTTGATCCCCAGCAGCGCGTTCTCGACGACCGACGAGCCGGGCCGCGCCGCGGTCTCGTAGGCGAGCGTCCACGCCCGCTCCGTCGCGGGAGCCTTCAGCGACTTGAAGTAGAGGGTCGAGAAGTGGCCGGAGAGACGGCGGACCCAGCCCGGTTCCATGAAGACGTCGCGGCCCTCGTAGTCGCCGCAGCCGTTGATCGCGGCGTGCACCTCGAGGGTCATCTTGTGGTAGAGCCGCAGGAAGATGGCCCTGCGGTCGTGCGCCTCGTGGAAAAAGCGGAGGCCCATCTCCATGCAGTCGAGGGCGTCGTCGATGGTCTGGGGTTCTTGCGCGGCCAACGTGTCGATATCCACCAGGTGCTCCTCCTCCCGATGATGAGGGCCGTGACCCCCGCCCTGATACCTCCGAGTTCGCGGGCTCGTAGGCTGCACATCCGTGGCCAGAGTGGTGGTGGACGTGATGCCGAAGCCGGAGATCCTCGATCCGCAGGGGCAAGCCGTGACGGGTGCGCTCGCCCGCCTCGGGATCGACGGCGTGGCCGACGTGCGCCAGGGCAAGCACTTCGAGCTGGAGGTGGACGACGCGGTCGACGACGAGACCCTCGAACGCATCGCGGGCCAGCTCCTGGCCAACCCGGTGATCGAGGATTGGCGGGTCACGAGGTCGTGAGCACGCGACGTTCGGTTGTCAGGGCGGCGCCATGAAGATCGGCGTCATCACGTTCCCCGGCACGCTCGACGACGGCGACGCCGCGCGCGCGGTCCGGCTGGCGGGCGGCACCGCGGTTGCGCTGTGGCACGCCGACCACGACCTGCGCGGGGTCGACGCCGTGGTCGTGCCCGGCGGCTTCTCCTACGGCGATTACCTGCGCGCGGGGGCGATCGCGAGCCTCGCGCCGATCATGACCGAGGTCGTCGCGGCGGCCGGGCGCGGCCTGCCGGTGCTGGGCATCTGCAACGGCTTCCAGATCCTCTGCGAAGCGGGCCTGCTCCCCGGCGCGCTCGTGCGCAACGCGGGCCTGCACTTCGTCTGCCGCGACCAGCGGCTCGCGGTCGAGGCCGAGACGGCCTGGACCGCCGACCTGAAGGGCCGGGAGATCGTCGTCCCGGTGAAGAACGCGGAAGGTCGCTACGTGACCGACGCCGCGACGTTGGCCGAGCTGGAAGACGCCGGGCGCATCGTCTTCCGCTACAAGGGCGGCAACCCGAACGGCTCGCTGAACGACATCGCCGGGGTCGCCTCGGCCGACGGCCGCGTCGTCGGGCTGATGCCGCACCCCGAGCACGCCATCGACCGGCTCACCGGCCCGTCGACCGACGGCCTCGCGCTCTTCACCTCCGTGCTGCGAGCGGCCGCGAGAACGTGATGGTCGGTCGGAGCGAGGAGCGGGAGCCGGTACGGCGGCTCCTGCTGGTCGAGGACGACCCCGGCGACGCCTTCCTCGTGGGGGAGCTGATCGCCGAGGTCGATCCGGACCTCGCGGTCACCGTCGCCGGGTCCATGCCCGAGGCGCTACCCCAGCTCGCGGACTCCGACTGCGTGCTGCTCGACCTGAACCTCCCCGGCTACGCGGGCCTCGACGGGCTGCACACGCTGCTCGGCGCCGATCCGCTCGCCGCCGTCTGCGTCCTCACCGGCCTCGACGACGAGCACCTCGGCACCGACGCCGTCGCCGCGGGAGCCCAGGACTACCTGGTCAAGGGCAAGGTCGACGGCCCGCTGTTGATCCGCGCCATCCGGTACGCCGTCGAGCGCCGCCGCGCGGAGACGAGCCTGCTGCGGCTGCGGGAGGAGCAGCTCGTGGCGGCCGAGAGCAGCAGGCTCGAACGCGGGCTGCTGCCCTCGCCGCTGCTGGCGGGCAGCGACGTGCACTCCGTCACGTTCTACCGCGCCGGCCGCACCCGCGCGGTGCTGGGCGGCGACTTCTTCGACGCCGTGCGCGACGCCGACGGCACCGTGCACGCGATCATCGGTGACGTCTCCGGCCACGGACCCGACGAGGCCGCGCTCGGTGCGCTCCTGCGGGTGTCGTGGCGCGCGCTCGTGCTCGCCGGGGTGGGCGAGGAGCGGCTGCTGCCGGAGCTGCAGCGGCTGCTGGTCAGCGAACGCCACGACAGCAGGCTGTTCACCACCGCGTGCATGATCACGATCTCCGGCGGGGTCGCCGTCGTGCGGGTGGCCGGGCACCCGCCGCCGGTGGCGCTGTGGTCGGTGACCACGCTCACCCCGCCGGTCGGCCTGCCGCTCGGGGTCGGGGCGAGCGAGTTCTGGCCCGCGCAGACCTTCGCACTGCCACCCAACTGGGCGTTGCTGCTCTACACCGACGGCCTCATCGAGGCCCGCGAGCCCGCCAGCGGCGATTTCCTCTGGATCGACGGCCTGCTGGAGATGCTCAGCGCCGACCGCGACACCGTGCACGCCGAGCTGCCCGCCCGGCTCGTCGAACGCGCGGAGGCCTACAACGGCGGACCGCTGCTCGACGACGTCGCCATCCTGCTGCTGGTAGGTCCCTGATGCTCCCCGACCCCGCCAAGCGCTGGACGCTGCGCCGGATCTTCACGTTCGGTGCGGCATGCGCCGCGCTCATCACGATCGGGGCCATCGCGCTCGGCACCGCGGCGTTGCTGCGGCTGTCCGACGCGCGCTTCCTGCTGCTCGACCAGGTCGGCCCGGCCGTGCTCGCAGCCCAGAACCTGCCCGGCGACCTGGTCGACCAGGAGACCGCGGTGCGCGGCTTCGTCATCGGCGGCGGCAACGCCGCGTTCCTGGATCCCTACCAACAGGGGCGGGCGGCCGAGGACCGCGACGTGGCGGCCATCCGCGGCTACCTCGCGTCCCGCGACGACCCGAGCGGTCGCCGCGGATCTCGCCGCGGTGGAGGCGGCCGCCGACGCCTGGCGGACCGAGTACGTGCAGCCGCTGCTCGACCGCGCACCCACGGCGCCCGACCCCGGCCAGGGCAAGGCGCTCTTCGACGACGTCCGGAACACGACCTCCCGGCTGCAGGCCGACCTCAACGCCGAGCGGATGGCGGCCCGCGACGGCCTCGCCACCGCGGCGACCAGGCTGGCGTGGGTGGGGATCGGGGTCGCCGTGATGGTGGCGGGCTTCCTGATCGCGGCCGCCTTCGGGCTGCGCCGTTCGGTGCTGCGGCCGGTGTCGGACCTGGCGGCTCAGGTGCGGCTGGTCGCGTCCGGCGACACGGCCCACCCGGTGGTGGCCGACGGCCCGCGGGAGATCGTCAACCTGGGCGCCGACGTCGACTCGATGCGGCTGTCGATCCTGCACGAGCTGGAGGCGGCCAGGGAGGCCAACCAGCAGCTCGACGACCAGGCGCAGGACCTGGAGCGGTCCAACCGCGACCTCGAGCAGTTCGCCTACGTGGCGAGCCACGACCTGCAGGAGCCGCTGCGCAAGGTCGCGAGCTTCTGCCAGCTCCTGCAGCGGCGCTACGCGGGCAAGCTCGACGACCGCGCCGACCAGTACATCGCGTTCGCGGTCGACGGCGCCGAGCGCATGCAGCAGCTGATCAACGACCTGCTCTCGTTCTCCCGCGTCGGGCGCACCACCTCCGCGTTCTCCGAGGTGGCGCTCGACGACGTCGTCGCGGCGGCCAAGGCCCAGCTGGAGCCCGCGCGCACCGACGTCGACGGCACGATCGAGCTCGAGCCGCTGCCGGTGGTGTGCGGCGACTCGTCGCTGCTGCGCGCGCTCTTCGTCAACCTCATCGGCAACGGGCTGAAGTTCCACCGCGAGGGGGTGCCCCCACGCGTCGTGGTGGCCGCCGAACGGATCGGCGACGAGTGGGAGGTCACGGTCTCCGACAACGGCATCGGTATCGATCCGGAGTACATCGACAAGGTTTTCGTGATCTTCCAACGACTGCACGCGCGCGACGTCTATGCTGGCACCGGTATCGGCCTGGCGCTGGCGAAGAAGATCGTGGAGTTCCACGGCGGGCGCATCGGCATCGACCCGCCACGCCCGGAGCCCGGCACCACGCTCCGGCTCACGCTGCCTGCCCCTCGGGAGACCCCAACACCATGATCGCCTCCGAAGCGCGCGTCATCAACGTCCTGCTGGTGGAAGACGACCCCGGCGACGTCCTGATGACCCGGGAGGCGTTCGAGGAGTACCTGCACAACCGCCTCGACGTCGTGAGCGACGGCAGCGAGGCGCTCGCCTACCTGCGCCGCGAAGGCGAGTACGCCGACGCCCCCCGGCCCGACCTGATCCTGCTCGACCTCAACCTGCCCCGCCGCGACGGCCGCGAGGTGCTGGCGGAGGTCAAGGCCGACGTCAACCTGCGCACGATCCCGGTCATCGTGCTCACCACCTCGCAGGCCGACGAGGACGTGCTGAAGAGCTACCAGCTGCACGCCAACGCCTACGTCACGAAGCCGGTCGACTTCGACGGCTTCATCGAGGCGATCCGCCAGATCGACCACTTCTTCGTCAGCGTCGTCCAGCTCCCCGCCGTCGACGACTGAGCAGGCCATTCCGGGTCGGAACCGGGCCGACCGTAGGCTGGCCGCGTGACGACCGTTGTTCCCTCCGACACCGTCGCCAACGCCGCTGCCACGCCCGATCACACCCAGCCCTACCGCGAGCTCGGCCTCAAGGACGACGAGTACGCCCGCATCCGGGAGATCCTCGGCCGCCGTCCCACCGACGCCGAGCTGGCGATGTACGCCGTCATGTGGAGCGAGCACTGCTCCTACAAGTCCTCCAAGGTGCACCTGGCCTACTTCGGCGAGACGACCACGCCGGAGATGCGGGAGCGCATGCTCGCGGGCATCGGGGAGAACGCGGGCGTCGTCACGATCGGCGACGGGTGGGCCGTCACGTTCAAGATCGAGTCGCACAACCACCCGTCCTACGTCGAGCCCTACCAGGGCGCGGCCACGGGGGTCGGCGGCATCGTGCGCGACATCATGGCGATGGGGGCGCGGCCGGTGGCCGTCGCCGATCCGCTGCGCTTCGGCCCGGCCGACGCGCCCGACACGCGGCGCGTGCTGCCCGGCGTGGTCGCGGGCATCAGCGGCTACGGCAACTCGCTGGGCCTGCCCAACATCGGCGGCGAGGTGGTCTTCGACGCCTCCTACGCGGGCAACCCGCTGGTCAACGCCCTGTGCGTGGGCGCGCTGCGCGCGGAGGACCTGCACCTGGCGTTCGCGTCCGGCGCGGGCAACAAGATCATCCTGTTCGGCGCGCGCACCGGGCTCGACGGCATCGGCGGCGTCTCCGTGCTGGCCAGCGAGACCTTCGACGGCGACGAGTCCGGCACCGGGCCGCAAGAAGCTCCCGTCCGTGCAGGTCGGCGACCCGTTCACGGAGAAGGTGCTCATCGAGTGCTGCCTCGAGCTGATCGAGGCGGGCCTGGTCGTCGGCATCCAGGACCTCGGCGGGGCGGGCCTGTCCTGCGCCACCTCCGAGCTGGCCAGCGCGGGCGACGGCGGCATGCGCGTCGACCTCTCCGCCGTTCCGCTCCGGGCCACCGGCATGACGCCCGCGGAGGTCCTCTCCAGCGAGTCGCAGGAGCGGATGTGCGCGGTCGTGCGGCCCGACGACGTCGCGGAGTTCCTGGCGATCTGCAAGCGGTGGGACGTGCTCGCCACCGTGATCGGCGAGGTCACCGACGGCGACCGGCTGGTGATCACCTGGGATGACGAGACCGTGGTCGACGTGCCGCCGCGCACGGTCGCCCACGACGGCCCGGTGTACCGGCGCCCGGTGGCCCGCTCGGAGCGGCAGGACGCGCTGGTCGCCGACCTCCCGGACACCCTGCCCCGCCCGGCCGCCCCGTCCGAGCTGCGGGCGGAGATCCTCCGGATGGCCGCGAGCCCCAACCTCGCCAGCCGCGCCTGGGTCACCGACCAGTACGACCGCTACGTGCGCGGCAACACCGTCAGCGCGCAGCCCGCCGACGCCGGGATGATCCGGATCGACGAGGCGACCGGTCGCGGGGTGGCCGTCGCCACCGACTGCAACGCCCGCTTCGTCGCGCTCGACCCCTACGTCGGCACGCAGCTCGCGCTGGCCGAGGCGTACCGCAACGTGGCGACCGGCGGCGCCGTGCCGATCGCCGTCACCAACTGCCTCAACTTCGGCTCGCCGGAGGACCCGCACGTCATGTGGCAGTTCCGGGAGGCCGTGCGCGGGCTCGCCGACGGCTGCGCCCGCCTCGGCATCCCCGTCACCGGCGGGAACGTCAGCTTCTACAACCAGACCGGCGACCGCGCGATCCTGCCGACGCCGGTGGTCGGGCGTGCTCGGCGTGGTCGAGGACGTCGCGCGGCGGGTGCGGCCGGGGTTCTACCGCGACGGCGACGTGATCGTCCTGCTCGGGGAGACCCGCGAGGAGTTCGGCGGCAGCGAGTGGGCGCACGTCGCGCACGGGCACCTGGGTGGGCGGCCGCCCGCGGTCGACCTGGCCGCCGAGCAGCGCCTCGCCGGGCTGCTCGCCGCCGCGGCCGGCGACGGGCTGCTCACCAGCGCGCACGACCTCTCCGACGGCGGCCTGGCGCAGGCGCTGGTCGAGTCGTGCCTGATCGGCGGCGCGGGGGCGATGATCGACGGGCTGCCCCGCGTCGACCCGTTCGTGGCGCTGTTCTCCGAGTCGGCCGCGCGCGTGCTCGTCACGGTGCCGGACTCGGAGGAGCTCCTGGCCCGGGCCGCCGCCGCGGGGGTGCCCGCCAAGCCGATCGGGTGGACGGGCGGCAACGCGCTGGGCATCGGCGTGATCCCGCCGCTGCCCCTCACCGAGCTGCGCGCGGCCTGGGAGGGCACGCTCCCGGCGCTGTTCGGCTGACCCGTGGACGGCGCGTTGGACGCGGTGCTGGCCTGGCTCGACGGCGGGCCGGAACCCGGGCGGCCCGTGGTGCGGGCCGCGGTGAAGGAGAGCCTCGCCGCGCTCGCCGCCGCGGCGCCCGGGCGCAGCGTCGAGGTCCGGGTGCCGCCCTTCGGGGCCGTGCAGTGCATCAGCGGGCTGCGCCACGGGCGCGGCACCCCGCCGAACGTCGTCGAGGCCGATCCGCGCACCTGGCTCGCGCTCGTCACCGGGCGGCTGGGCTGGGACGACGCGAGGCGCAGCGGCAGGCTCACCGCCTCGGGTACTCGTACGGGTGAAGTCCGGCGACTACTCCCGCTGACGTGACCGGAAGCTGCGACGCTGTCGGCGGACGGATGGGTGACACTCCTTGTGGTGGCGCAATGACACTGCGCGGCGGACACTGCGAGACGTGAGTACGCGCCGAAGCCGCGGCGGCGACGGGAGGTGGCGACTTGAGCGCACCGCGCGGTCGGACGCCCCCCGGACCGGCAGCGGTGTTGCGACCTTCCCAGGCGGGGCCGGAGCGCCCGCATGACGCGGTAGATCCGGCGGCGCTCCAGCGGCTCGCGCAGCGGTGGGCGCAGGCGGCCCCGGGGATCGTGGCCGCCAGGCCCGCGCCTGCCGGGGTCGAGCACCGACTCGCGACGATCCTGCGCAGGCTCGCCGGTGTGCTGCGCACCGAGCCGTTCGAGCCGTCCGGCGCGCAGGAGCTCGGCGTCGCGGTCGTCGAGTCGGGGCTGTGCGGCCGCCCGCCCGTGGCCGACGTGCTGGCCGCCACCCTGCGGCTGTTGCGCGCCGACGCGCCCGCCGCCCTCGGCGTGCCCGGCGTCGACGGCGCCCGCCGCACGACCGCGGCCCTCGACCACCTCGCCGCCGGGTTCGCCGCAGGCCTGGCCGACGCCGGCTCATGGTGCCTCCGCCCGCAGGCCCCGCCGCCGTAGCGGGCGCCGCGACCGCGGATGCCGCCCCCGACCGGCCCGCCTCGGCCGGGCGCCCCGACACCGCGCCCGCAGGCTCGGCCGACGCGGCAGGCGTCGCCGCGATCGGCTCGGCGGGGGTCGACCTGCGCCTCACCATGGCCGACGACGCGCCGGTCGGCGTGGCCGTCATGACCCTCGACGGCCGCGTGCTCACCGCCAACCCCGAGCTCACCGCGTTCCTCGAGCTCGGCGACCTGCTGGCCGAGCCCCGCCCGTTCACCGACTTCGTGCACGCCGACGACCTGCCCGAGGCGCTGGAGCGCTACACCCGGCTGCTGCGCGGCGAGCCCGACACCCAGCGCATGGACCTGCGCGTCGTGCGGCCCGACGGCGTCATCCTCTGGGTGCGGATCGTGGCCCGGCTCGTGCGCACCGCCGGACGGCGCGCCGTCGCACATCGTCATCGTCCTCCAGGACGACCCCGACCGGCTCTGGTCGCCCGCGGGCTCGGTGCGCGAACGGCTCTCCCGCCTGCCCGGCGCGTCCGTCACCGAGGACTGGCTCCGCCGCGCCTTCGCGGGCGGCATCACCCGGGTCGGCATCTGCGCCCTCGACCTCGACGGCTTCGGCGCACTCGTCGACGCCCACGGCGCCGATGTCGGCGACCGCCTCCTGCTCGCCGTGGCGGGCCGCTTGCGGCTGGCGGCGGGCCAGCACCTCACCACCCGCACCGGCGGCGACGAGTTCACCGTGCTCGTCGCCGACCCCGAGGACATCACCGCCGTCTGCCGCGTCGCCGACCGCCTGCTGGGCGCGCTCGCCGTGCCGTTCCCGATCGACGGGCTGGAGCTGGTCGTCTCGGCGAGCATCGGCGTGGCCGAAGGCCCCACCGTGCACGGCTGCCCGTTGGAGCTGCGACGGGCGGCCGACGTCGCCCGGTCGTGGGCCAAGGCCCTCGGCGGCGGCCGCCGGGTGATGTTCGACCCGCGCCGCGACGCGGGCGAAGCCGCGCGCTACGCGCTGGTCGCGGGCCTGCCGAGGGGCATCGCGAACGGCGAGTTCCGCCTCGTCTACCAGCCGCTGGTCACGCTGCCCGAAGGCCGCGTGCGCGGCGCCGAGGCGCTCGTGCGCTGGCAGCACCCCCAGGAGGGGCTGATCGGGCCCGGGCGCTTCATCGGGCTCGCCGAGCAGAGCGGCGCGATCGTGGAGCTCGGCCGGTGGGTGCTCGACACCGCCTGCGCCCAGGCCGCCCGGTGGTGGCGGGAGCTGGGGGAGGACGCGCCGTTCGTCAGCGTGAACGTCTCGCCGGTGCAGCTGGGCGAGCCGAGCTGGGTCACCGACGTCATCGCGACGCTGCGGGCCGAAGGCCTCCCGCCCCGCCAGCTCCAGCTGGAGATCACCGAACAGGCCGTGCTCGGCGACGGCACCGCGGTGACCGAAGGCCTCTCGGCGCTGCGGGCGGCGGGCGTGCGCCTCGCGCTCGACGACTTCGGCACCGGCTGGTCCAGCCTGGCGTGGCTGCGCCGCCTCCCCGTGCACGCGCTGAAGATCGACGGCTCGTTCATCGACGGCCTCCGCCACGCCGACGCCGATACGGCCGACTCGGCCATCGTCCGCGCGCTCGTCGGAATGGCGCACGCCCTCGGGCTGGAGGTGACGGCCGAATGGGTGGAGACCGGCGTCCAGGCGGATCGGTTGGCCGCCCTCACGTGCGACCTGGGCCAAGGACGTTGGTTTGGTGACGCGGGTCCCGGTGAATGGGTTCCGGAGATGGTGCGGCGTACGATGAGACCCTGACCCGCTGACGCAGTCGAGGAGCGTGTCGTGCGCCCGAGTTCCGACCCGGACGAGAATCCCCCCGACCCCGACCCTGCCGAAGAGTGTGGCGTCTTCGGCGTCTGGGCTCCCGGTGAGGACGTCGCCAACCTCACGTACTACGGCCTCTACGCCCTCCAGCACCGCGGGCAGGAGGCGGCGGGCATGGCCGTGTCCGACGGGCGGCGCACCGTCGTCTACAAGGACCTCGGCCTGGTCAGCCAGGTCTTCGACGAGCAGGTGCTGTGCTCGTTGCAGGGCCACATCGCCGTCGGCCACTGCCGCTACTCCACCACCGGGTCCACCACCTGGGAGAACGCCCAGCCCACGTTCCGCACCACCGCGGCGGGCAGCGGCATCGCGCTCGGCCACAACGGCAACCTCGTCAACACGGCCGAGCTGCGCGACGAGGTGAACGCCCTCGGCCACCGCGGCGGCATGGGCGCCAGCACCGACTCCGACCTCGTCACCGAGCTGCTCGCGTCCACGGCGGCCGACATCGGCGTCGAGGAGGCCGCGATGCGGCTCCTGCCCCGGCTGCGCGGGGCGTACTCGCTGGTCTTCGCCGACGAGGCCACCCTCTACGCCGCCCGCGATCCGCACGGCGTGCGCCCGCTCGTCCTCGGGCGGCTCGAGCGCGGCTGGGTGATCGCGAGCGAGACGGCCGCGCTGGACATCGTCGGCGCGTCGTTCGTGCGCGAGGTCGAGCCCGGCGAGCTGCTGGCCATCGACGCCGACGGCATGCGCAGCTCGCGGTTCGCCACGCCGGAGCCGAAGGGCTGCGTGTTCGAGTACGTCTACCTGGCCCGCCCGGACACCACGATCGCGGGCCGCTCGGTGCACGCCACCCGCGTCGAGATCGGGCGGCGGCTGGCCGTCGAGCACCCCGTCGAGGCCGACCTCGTCATCCCCACGCCGGAGTCGGGCACCCCCGCCGCCGTCGGCTACGCGCAGGGCTCCGGCATCCCCTACGGCCAGGGCCTGGTCAAGAACGCCTACGTGGGGCGCACCTTCATCCAGCCGTCCCAGACGATCCGCCAGCTCGGCATCCGGCTCAAGCTCAACCCGCTCCGCGAGGTCATCCGGGGCAAGCGGCTGGTCGTGGTCGACGACTCGATCGTGCGCGGCAACACGCAGCGCGCGATCGTCCGGATGCTGCGGGAGGCGGGCGCGCTCGAGGTGCACATCCGCATCGCGTCGCCGCCCGTGCAGTGGCCGTGCTTCTACGGCATCGACTTCGCCACCCGCGCCGAGCTGATCGCCAGCGGCCTGGACGTCGAGGGCGTGCGCCGCTCGATCGGCGCCGACACGCTCGGCTACGTCTCGCTCGACGGTCTCGTCGCGGCCAGCGAGCAGCCGCGCACGCGGCTGTGCATGGCCTGCTTCGACGGCACCTACCCGATCCCGCTGCCCGACGAGGCCCGGCTCGGCAAGCACCTGCTGGAAAACCTCGCGCCGGTGTCCATCGGGTACGGGGCGGCCGACGCGTTGAACCGCCCATGAACGAGCACAACGGGGCCAGCTACGCCGCTGCGGGCGTCGACATCGAGGCGGGTGAGCGCGCCGTCGAGCAGCTCAAGCCGTTCGCGGAGAAGGCGCGGCGGCCCGAGGTGCTCGGCGGCATCGGCGGCTTCGCGGGCCTCTTCGCGCTGAAGTTGGGCCGCTACACCGAGCCGGTGCTGGCCGCGTCCACCGACGGGGTGGGCACCAAGGTCGCGATCGCCCAGGCGCTGGACAAGCACGACACGATCGGGCTGGACCTGGTCGCGATGGTGGTCGACGACCTCGTCGTGTGCGGGGCCGAGCCGCTGTTCCTGCAGGACTACATCGCGGTCGGCAAGCTCGTGCCCGAGCACGTCGCGGCCGTCGTGGCGGGCATCGCGGAGGGCTGTCAGCGCGCGGGCTGCGCGCTGCTGGGCGGCGAGACGGCCGAGCACCCCGGGATGATGGAGGCGGGCGGGTACGACCTGTCGGCCACCGGCGTCGGCATCGTCGAGGCCGAGGCCATGCTGCGGCCCGCCCACGTGCGCCCCGGCGACGTGCTGATCGGCATGGGCAGCTCCGGCCTGCACTCCAACGGCTACTCGCTCGCCCGACACGTGCTGCTGCGGATCGCCCGGATGCCGCTCGAGGGCCACGTCGAGGAGCTCGGGCACACGCTGGGCGAGGAGCTGCTCGTCCCCACCACGATCTACGCGCGCGATTGCCTCGCCCTGGTCGCCGAGACGAACGTCCACACGTTCGCGCACATCACCGGCGGCGGGCTGGCCCGCAACCTGGCGCGGGTGCTGCCCGACGGGCTCGGCGCGGTCGTCGAGCGCGGCAGCTGGACCCCGCAGCCGGTGTTCCGCCTGATCGCGTCGCTGGGCCGCGTCGAGCGGGCCGAGATGGAGCAGACGTTCAACATGGGCGTCGGGATGGTGGCCGTGCTGCCCGCCGACGACGTCGACCGCGCGCTGGCCGTGCTCACCGCCCGGCACGTGCCCGCGTGGGTGCTGGGCGAGGTGCGCCGGGGCACGGGCGTCGAGCTGAAGGGCGATCACCCCCGCTTCTGACCTCGCACCGCGAGCCCGAGGACCGGTGCGCGTCGCACCGCCGCGGCCGCGGCCTCCGCGCTGGGCGATCGCCTCCCGGCCCGCCCGCGCCGCCCGGCCGGTGATCCGCCAGGCCAGCGTGCGCGCCAGCAGCCGTGGATCCGGCGGGAACGCGCCGATCTGGGTGAGCATGCCGAGGTCGTCGCGCACCGCCGAGTGGCCCACGATCTCGTCGCCCCGCAGCCGGTGCAGGTGGAACTGCCGTACGGCGAACGCCCGGCCGGTCGGCGGCAGCACCTGGGCGAGCCTTCCGTCCTCGAAGACCGTGAACGGGCCGGTGTGCCTGCCGCTCAGGGTGATCTCCGACAGCACGTGGTGCTCGTCGGCCACGCGAGACGTGTTCGACGAACCGCAGGTCGCTGAACGCCGCGCGCATCCAGGCCCCGGTCGCGAGCAGCCCCGCGGGTCCCGGGATCCGGCACGCCGGTGGTTCGCCTTCGGCCTCGTCGTTGGCCCAGTCGGGCGCCGTCGTCGCTACGGCGAGCGCGACGTCGCCGGTGAGCAGCGCCTGGTACTGCAGGCGCACCTTCTCGCGGATGTCCATCCTCGTTCCCCCTTATTGGTAAGACTGATAGTCTGGCCAAATGGGGGAACGTGTCAAGCGGCATTACGCGTCGGCCGTCCGGGCCGAGCAGGTGCGCGCCACGCGGCGGGCCGTCGTCGAGGCCGCCCGCGAGCTGTTCGTGCGCCAGGGGTGGACGGCCACGTCGGTCGAGCACGTGGCTGCGGCGGCGGGCGTCTCCCGGGCGACGGTGTTCACCGTGGGCGGCAAGCCCGAGCTGCTCAAGCTCGCCTACGACACGGCGATCGGCGGCGACGACGAGGACGTCGCGGTGGCCGACCGCCCGGCCGTCCGGGCGCTGTCGGCCGCGCCGGACCTCGACGCGCTGGTCGCCCGGTACGTCGAGCTCGTCGTGGCGACGGACGTCCGGGTCGCAGGCATCTACCTGGCGCTGCGGGCGGCGGCCGACGCGGACGACCGGGTGCGGGCCCTCTTCGCCGAGGTCCAGGCGCAGCGGTTGACCGGCGCCACCGGGTTCGTCGCGACGCTCGCCGCCCGCGGCTGGCTGCGGCCCGGCCTCGACCCGGAGGTGGCAGCGGACGTGCTGTGGACCCTCCTCGACCCGGGCCTCCACGCGGCGCTCGTGCACGACCGGGGCTGGCCGTCGGAGCGGTTCGCGGCGTGGTGGGAGCGCACGCTGCGGGCGCAGCTGCTCGCCGGCTGAGCACTTCGCAGACCGGGTCGGCACCGCACCGGCGTCGGAGGCCCTGCGCGGCGCACGACGGCTCTGCGAGGAGCTACGCGTCGGCGCGCAGCATCGGGGGGTGCAAGGCGGTCGCGGGGCCGCGCCGGAACAGTTGGGCCGGGCGCCCCCGTCCGCCGGTGACCAGGCGTTCGGTGGGCACCAGGAAGCCGGGCGTGCCGGTGACCTTGCGCTGGAAGTTGCGCGGATCCAGCTCGGCGCCCCACACGGCCTCGTAGATCCCGCGCAGCTGCGACACGGTGAACTCGGGCGGGCAGAACGCCGCCGCCAGCGTCGTGTACTCGATCTTGGCGCGGGCGCGTTCGACGCCCTCGGCGAGGATCCGGTCGTGGTCGAACGCCAGCCCGGCCGTCTCCGCGATGGGGTGCCACGCGCTCGCCGCCGCGTCCGAGCCCGCCTGCGGCTCGGGGAGATCCGGCACGAGCGCGAGGTGCCCGACCGAGAGCACCCGCCCGCGCGGGTCGCGGTCGGGCGCCGCGTAGCTCGCGAGCTGTTCGAGGTGGTGGCCCGCGACGGTCAGGCCGGTCTCCTCGACCAGCTCCCGCGTCGCCGTGTCGATGAGGTCCTCGTTCGGCAGGACGAAGCCGCCCGGCAGGGCGAGCGCGCCCTCGAACGGTGGCACGCCCCGTTTGACCAGCAGCGCCGAGAGGGCGCCCGCGCGCACGGTGAGGATCACCAGGTCGACCGCGACCGCGAACAGGTTGCCCCGCATATTTGTCATCCTGACGAGAAGTGGGTTATCGTCGTGGTGACGATAGATCATGGAGGAGCGATGGCCGACATCACCCACCTGTTCCTGCGCCGCCACCTGCGCAGCGGCCCGACCGCGTGGACGCGTCACAGCGTCGGCGGGCGGACGCGGCGTGAGGGCGTCGGGCTGTCCTACGCCTTCCGGGCGCGCACGGCGGTGATCTCCGAGGTGCCCGTCGAGGACCGCGAGCTGTCGCTGGTGGCGCACGCCCGCACCGCCGACCGGGCCGAGGTCAGCGTGCCGCTGGGGGTCACCTGGCGGGTCGTGGAGCCGGGGCTGACCGCGCAGCGGCTCGACTTCGGCATCGACACCCGCACGGGCCGTTGGCGTTCCACCCCGCTCGACGCGCTGGCCACGCTGCTGGGGGAGCTGGCCCAGGAGCCGGTGGTGACGCTGCTGGCGGGCACGGCGCTGGAGACGGCGTTGACGGACGGGCCGGAGCCGGTGCGCCGCGCGGTCGGCACCCGGCTGTCGAGTGACGAGCGGCTGGCCGCGCTGGGCGTGGCCGTCGTCGGGGTGCGGGTGCTGGCCGTCCGCGCGGCGCCGGAGCTGGAGCGGGCGCTGCAGACCCCCACCCGCGAGGCCGCGCAGGCCCGGGCCGACGAGGCCACCTACCGGCGGCGCGCCGGCGCGGTGGAACGCGAGCACGCGATCGCCGAGAACGAGCTGCAGAGCAGCATCGAGCTGGCCCGCCGCGAGGAGCAGCTCGTGGAGCAGCGCGGCGCCAACACCCGACGGCAGGCGGAGCTGGGCGCCGCCGCGGAGACCGTCGCCGCCGAAGCCGCCGCCGCCCGCACCCGCACGACCGCCGCCGCCGACGCCGACCGCGCCCGTGCACTGGCAGGCGCGGAAGCCGAGCGCCAGCGGGCAGCGGCCGAGATCGAGGCCGTGCGCGCGCGCGACGTCGGCGTGGCCGAGGCCGCGGGCGAGGCCGCCCGCGTCGCCGCGCTGCGCGACGTCCCCGCCGAGGTGCTGGGCGCGCTCGCCCTCCGCGAGCTGGCCGCCCGCCTCCCCGAGATCGGCCAGCTCACGATCACCCCGGACGTCCTCACCGGCCTGGTCACCCGTCTGACCCTCCCGTCCCGCGGCCCGGCATGACCAGCCGAGTCGCCATTCCCGTGGCGGCGAGTCCCCGTTTCCGCGACGCCGAGTCTCCGTTTCCGTGGCGGCGAGCCTCCGTTTTCACGACGGGCGGGTTGTTCACGACGGGCGGCCGCCGTGTGGTCCTGGAGCCGCGGAGAGCCGACGTGAGCTGCCTGAGCAGCCTCCCGATTCGGCCCGGCCGCGCCGCGCATCGGCCCGCTACGACGGGGACAGCGTGAGCCTCGAACCCCGGGTGGTCGTGGTGACCCGACCCAGCGCGTACCGCGAGCTGCTCGACCGGCACGGCACGCCGGGCGCGGTGCAGTTCTTCCTGCGCGACCGCGACCCCGACGAGCTCGCCGAACTCCAAGCCCGCGACGACGCCTGGCGCCGCGCCCTCGACGCCGTGGTCACCGCGGTGCCCGCGGGCTGGCGGCTGGGTCGGGCCGACCGGGCCGACCTGCCCGCGTTCGGGTTCGCGCCCGGCGACGTGGTGGTCGCGGTCGGGCCGGACGGGCTCGTCGCCAACGTCGCGAAGTACCTCGACGACCAGCCCGTCGTGGGGGTCGACCCGGCGGGCCCCGGAGTACTCGCCCGACTCCGGGTGGCCGACATCCCGGCCTTGCTGGCCCGGCTCGACACCGCGGCGGTCGAGGAGCGCGCCACCGTCGTCGCCGAGCTGGACGACGGGCAACGGCTCCGCGGGTTGAACGAGATCTTCATCGGCGACCGCGGGCACCAGTCCGCGCGCTACCGCTTGCGCCTGCCCGACGGCCGGGGCGAGGTGCAGAGCAGCTCCGGCGTGATCGTCGGCACCGGAACGGGCGCGACCGGCTGGTGCGCCGCGCTCGCCCGCACCACCGCCCACCCGCCGTTGCCCCACCCGGCCGAGCCCGCGCTCGCCTGGTTCGTGCGCGAGGCGTGGCCCGGCAGCGGCACCGACCTCACCGCGGGCAGGCTCGACGGGGAGGAGCGGTTGGAGCTCACCGTCACCTCCGACGCGCTCGTCGTCTTCTCCGACGGCGGCGAGGCCGACCGCCTCACCGCCGTGCGCGGCCAGCGGGTGACGGTCGGCCTCTCCTCCCACCGTCTCCGCCTCGTCGTCCCCGCCTGATCGGCTCTTCCGCGCAACGCCTGCCTCGCGTTATCGCCGCCGCCGAGCCCCCGCCACCCCGCCTGAGCCCCGTCCACCCCGTCCATCCCGCCTGCGCCTCGCCATCCCGCCTGCGCCTCGCCATCCCGCCTGCGCTCGCCACCCCCGCCTGGAGCCCGCCCACCCCCGCGTCTGAGCCCGCCCACGCCCCGCCTGCGCCTCGCGGCGCTCGCCCCTGGCGTGCGATGCCCGGTTGCATCCCTCGGGCGTGCGATGCCCGGCCGCGCACCCCGCGCACCCCGCGCGGCGATGACCTGCGGCGCGCTGGTGAGCGCACCTACGACGGGCGGCAGGGGCGTGCGACGCTCGCGGCGTGCAGGTCGTGCGGGCGGGGCTCACTTTCGACGTCCGCGACGAGGGGCCCCGCGACGGCGAGCCGGTCGTGCTGCTGCACGGCTTCCCCCAGACCTCGGTGATCTGGACACCGTTGAGCGCCCGATTGCGCGCGGCGGGCTACCGCACGCTCGCGCCCGACCAACGCGGCTACTCGCCGGGCGCCCGACCGCGCGGGGTCCGGCTGTACGCCCTTGCCGAGCTGGTCGCCGACGCCCTGGCCGTGCTCGACGCCGCGACCGGCGATCGCGCCCACCTCGTAGCCCACGACTGGGGCGCGGGCGTGGCGTGGGCGCTCGCCGCCCGGCACCCCGACCGGGTCGCGAGCCTCACCTCCCTGTCGAGCCCGCCCCCGCAAGCGTTGCTGCGCGGGTTGCTGCGGCCTCGGCAGGCGCTCGCGGCGTGGTACATCGCGGTGATCGCGATCCCGGGCTTGGTCGAGTGGGTGCACGCCCGGCGGCCGGACGTGCCGGTGCGGCTGCTGGAACGCAGCGGCCAGTCGCGCGCCGCCGCGGAGCGCGACGTCGCCGTCGACCGGTCGACGCTCACCGCGATGCTCAACTGGTACCGCGCCATGCCGTTCGGTGGCCGCGACCCCGGCTTGGTCGGCGCGCCCGTGCTCTACGTGTGGGGGTCGGCCGACAACGCCCTCCTCCGCTCGACGGCCGAGCGCGCCCCGCGGTGGGTGCCGGGCCCGCTCACGTACGTCGAGCTGCCCGGCGCGAACCACTGGCTGCCCGAGCAGAACGTCGACGAGGTGGCACCACTGCTGCTGCGCCACCTCGCCGCCCACCCCGCGCAGGACGGGTGAGCGCTCGTCGAAACGGCCAACTCACCGTGGTGAAATGCGCGACTCGCCGTCTCGGAAACGGAGACTCGCCGTCGTGGAAGTGGAGACTCGGCTCAGTGGGTGTCGTGGAGCCGGCTGTTGGCGGCCAGGGCCTTCTCGAACTTCCCTTCGTCCCAGCCCTCGGCCAACGCCTGCCGGACGAGGTCGGCCTGGCTGGGCGGGGTGAGGCCGTCGACGGCCGCGTCGCGGTCGAGGTTGGTCGGGAACGCGTAGCCCTCCGCCGACGCCGCAACGGCGTGCTCCGGCGCCGGGTGCGCCCGCAGCGCCGGGTAGATCGCCGCGCAGATCCGGGCCCGGTCGACGCTCTCCATCGCCCGCCCGAACGCCGAGGAGATCTGCAGGAGGTTGGCGATGCGGCGGAAGTCGGCCGAGCGGTTGGTGCCCGCGCCGTGGAAGACCGCCGGGTTGAAGAACGCGGCATCCCCCCGTCGCAAGCGGCAGCTGCACGTGGTGCTGCTCGAAGTACTCCTGGAAGTCCGGCCGGTTCATCGCGATGTAGCCGGGCACGTACTTCTGGGAGTGCGGCAGGTACATCGTCGGGCCGCTCTCCAGCGGCATGTCGCTGTGCGCCACCGCGCCCTGCAGCGTGAGCACCGGCGAGAGCTTCTGCACGTGCTCGGGGAACCGGGCGATCGTCTCGGCGTGCAGGAAGCCCAGGTGGTAGTCGCGGTGCCCGCTCTGCGCCTTACCGCCCGGGTTCACCACGTTCACCTGCGACGTGACCTGGTAGTTCGGCCCGAGCCACGCCGTCGCGATCTTGGCGATGACGGGGTTGGCGTAGTACTCGACGAACACCGCGGGGTTGGTCACCGCGAGCTTCTCCAGCGCGTTCCACACCCGCTCGTTGACGCCGAAGGGCGCGAAGTGGTCGCCCGCGCCGCCGCCCTCCACCCGTTGACGGGTCATCAGCTCCTCGAACACCGCCGTCGTGGCGTCGACGGCCGAGACGTCGGCGTACGCCCCTTTGATGAGGACGACGCCGGGCCCCGCCGACAGCGCGTGCACCAGCTCCTCGTCGGGCGCGGCGAGCAGCCCGTCGCGGTCGTAGACCAGCACCTCCTGCTCGATGGCGGTGGCGTGCGGGTAGTGGGCGGGGTCGGTGCGCTCGGCCAGGACCTCGACGAAGTCCTCCAGCCTGCACCCGGTCTCGGTCAGCGTCGACATGGTTCGACGGTAGAAGTACGGTCGCGCGGTGGCACGGCAGAAAGCCGGCAAAAATCCCTCAAGACACCATCCCTACCCGTTGCGCGAGATCGCTCGGCAGGCGGGCCTCAGCGAGGCCACCGTCGACCGCGTGCTCAACGGCCGCGGCGGCGTGCGGGCCAGCACCGCGCAGACCGTCCACCAGGCGATCGACGAGCTCGACCGGCAACGCACGCAGGTCCGCCTCACCGGCCGCACGTTCCTCGTCGACGTCGTCATGCAGGCCCCGGCCCGGTTCACCGCCGCCGTGCGCACGGCACTGGAAGGCGAGCTGCCCACCCTGCGGCCCGCCGTCTTCCGGGCCCGGTTCCACCTGCGCGAGACCGCTCCCGTCGCCGAGGTCGTGGCCCTCCTGGACGGCGTGCGCCGCCGCGGCTCGCACGGCGTGCTGCTCAAGGGGCCGGACGTGCCGGAGGTGGCGGAGGCGGGGCAGCGGCTGGTCGCGGCGGGGATCCCGGTGGTCACGCTGGTGACGGACGTGCCCGCGAGCGGGCGGCTGGCCTACGTCGGGATCGACAACCGGGCGGCGGGCGCCACCGCCGCCTACCTCATCGGGCAGTGGCTCGGCGACGCGCCCGGCGACGTGCTCGTCACGCTCTCGCGCAGCGTCTTCCGCGGCGAGGAGGAGCGCGAGATGGGCTTCCGGGCGACGCTGCGGGACCGCGCGCTGGTGGTCGTGCCCGACACCGACGGCCTGGACGCGAGCCCGGTCTCCGCCGCGCTCGACGCCCACCCCGACATCCGTGCGGTCTACTCGGCGGGCGGTGGCAACGCGGCGATCCTCGACGCGTTCGGCGAGCGCGAGTGCCGCGTCTTCGTCGCCCACGACCTCGACGCCGACAACGTCGCCCTCTTGCGCGCCGGGCGGATCTCCGCGGTGCTGCACCACGACCTCGGGCAGGACATGCGGCGCGCGTGCCACGTCATCATGCAGGCGCACCGGGCGCTGCCGGGCGGCATCCTGTCGTGGCCGTCGAGCATCCAGGTGGTGACGCCGTTCAACGCGCCGCAGCCGCCCCCGCCCGAGCACCGATGAGTTCCGGGACCACGAGGAGTCTGCTACTCGACGGCACAACCCCGGAGGTACTCCCATGCCCGCCCACGACCGCTCCCCGAACGGCGCTCCCTGCTGGGTGGAGCTGTTCACGTCCGACCCGGATTCGGCGAAGGCCTTCTACGGCGGCCTCCTCGGGTGGGACGCGGAGGAGCCCAACCCCGAGTTGGGCGGCTACGCGAACTTCACCTCCGGCGGCGTGCGGGTCGCCGGGCTCATGCGCAACGACGGCAGCCAGGGCGCGCCGGACTTCTGGACCACCTACCTCGCTGTGCCGGACGCCGCCGCGGCCGTCGAGGCGTCCACCGCGGCGGGTGCGCAGCTGCACGTGCCCGTCATGCCGGTCGCCGACCTGGGCGTGATGGCCGCGGTCACCGACCCGAGTGGGGCCTTCGTCGGCTACTGGCAGCCGGGCACCCACGAGGGCTACGGCCGGGTCGCCGAGGTCGGCGCGGCCTGCTGGCACGAGCTGCACACCCGCGACTACGCCGCCGCCCTCGGCTTCTACCGCACCGTGCACGGGTGGGAGACGAAGGAGCTGAGCGACACCGACGAGTTCCGCTACACCCAGGCGTTGGCCGACGGCGAGCCGTTCGCCGGGGTGATGGACGGGAGCGCTTGGCTGCCCGAGGGCGTGCCGTCGCACTGGACGGTCTACTTCGGGGTAGCCGACGCGGACGCTGCGTGCGCCAGGGCCCATGACCTCGGCGGCACGGTGCTCGAGCAGTCGATCGACACGCCGTACGGCCGGATCGCGACCCTGACCGACCCGACGGGAACCCCGTTGCGGGTCGTCACGGCCTGATACTCGACGGGAGGCCGTTCGTGGGGTGCGGCCTCCCGTCAGCTCGCGCGGCGCAGCCCGTCGCCGCGGCGCTCCTGGCGCGACTGGCGCAGGTGCTCGGCCAGCGCGGCCTCCACGGCGGCCCGTACGGCGGCGGGCGACACCTCGGGATCGACGGCACGGGCCGCCGCGAGCGATCGCGCGGAAACGGAAATGCTCATCATGATGGCCTCGCCTCCCGAGGTTCGTCGGTCACGTGCTGTTTACCGAGGAGTAATCGCAGCACCCGCGCCATACGTATCACCGCAGGTTGCGACGTACGTCACATCGGCGGAGCGGTGGTCTGTCGTCACGCATCGTAGCGGGGTCGCGGCGGCAGACCGGCGGCGGTGTAGGCGGCGTCGATGAGCTCGGCGGTCGCCACGGCGTCGTCGAGGTCCAGCGGGAACGGCGTCTCGCCGCGCAGGTGCGCGCCGAGCGCTTCCAGTTGGTAGGTGTAGGTCGAGCGGGTGCCGAGGCGTTCGGTGCGCACGTCGTCGCCGGTCCACACGGTGAGCCGGTCGTCGCGCTGGGGGAGCGCGAAGTTGTGCGCCAGCGCCTGCCCGCGCTCGCCCACCACGTACGCGGTGATCTGCCAGCCCGCCGCGGACATGTCGCACTGGGCGATGCCCTCGACGCCGTCGGCGTGCTCGAGCGTCGCCTCCAGCCACTCGTCGACGCCCGGGTGCCCGGCCCGCTCGCCCGCGCGGGCCGCGACCACCCGCGGCGCGTTCCCGAGGAAGCGCTGCGCGTGCAGGCTGTAGCAGCCCAGGTCCATCAGCGCGCCGCCCGCCAGCCCGAACTGCCAGCGGGGGTCGGTGTCGGGCGGGGCGGGCATGCGGAACGCGGTCTCGATGCGCCGGATCGGGCCGAGCTCGCCGGAGCGCACGACCTCCCGCAGCCGCAGCGGCAGGGGGTGGTGGACGTAGTGGAAGGCCTCGACCACCGTGACGCCCGCCACCTCCGCCGCCGTGCGCACCTCGTGGGCTTCGGCGGCGTTGGCCGCGAACGGCTTCTCCGACAGCACGTGCTTGCCCGCCGCGATGGCGGCCCGGTTCAGCGGGCCGTGCAGGGCGTTGGCCAGCGGGTTGTAGACGACGTCGACCTCGGGATCGGCCAGCACCTCGGCGTAGGAGCCCAGAGCGCGCTCGACGCCGTGGCGCGCGGCGTACTCCTCCGCGCGCCGGGGGTCGCGGGCGGCGACGGCGACGAGCCGGTCGCCCGTCGCCTTCGCCGGGGCGACGATGGCCTGTTCGGCGATCCGGGCCGCACCGAGGATGCCGATCCGCAGCGGTGAGTTCACGTCGCCACGCTAGAAGATCGGGCCGTTGATCGCGGCGAGCGCGGCGCCACCGCCCCTGCGAGGGCCGTCCCGTCCCGCTCGCGGCGCTCAGAGGTCGAGCACCAGCCGGTCGGTGCAGGAGCGGGAGACGCAGATCAGCATGCAGCTGTTCGCGCCCTGCTCGGCCGCCGTGAGCACGGAGTCGCGGTGGTCGGGCCGCCCGTCGAGCACGGTGGTCTCGCACGTGCCGCAGGTGCCCTCGGCGCACGAGGACAGCACGCCGACCCCGGCCGCTTCGACGACGTCGAGGATGGAGCGCTCCGGCGGCACGGTGAGGGTCAGGCCGCTGCGGGCCAGCTCGACGTCGAACGCCTCGGCCCGCACGGGCGCGCCCATCGGCCGGGCGGCGAACCGCTCCAGGTGCAGCGCGGACGACGGCCACCCCGTGCACCGGGCCTCGACGGCGGCGAGCAGCGGCTCCGGCCCGCAGCAGTAGACGAGCGTGTCGGGCTCCGGGGTGCCGAGCAGGGTCGCGAGGTCGAGCAGGCCCGTCTCGTCCTGGGGGCTCACGGTCACGCGGTCGCCGTATGCCGCCAGCTCGTCGAGGAACGCCATGGACGCCCGGGTGCGGCCGCCGTAGACGAGCCGCCACTCGGCGCCCGCCGCCTCGGCCGCGGCGATCATCGGCAGGATCGGCGTGATGCCGATGCCGCCCGCGATGAAGAGGTAGCGCGGCGAGGGCACGAGCGCGAAGTTGTTGCGCGGCCCGCGCACCCGCACGACGTCGCCCGCGGCCAGCCGGTCGTGGACGTGCCGCGAACCCGCCGCCGCCGCCCGCGTCGCGCAGGATGCCGAGGCGGTAGGCACCGCGGTCGGCCACGTCGCCGCACAGGGAGTACTGCCGGTTGGGCACCCCGCCGCCGAGGACGAGGTCGACGTGCGCGCCCGGCGCCCACTCCGGGAGCGGCGCGCCGTCGAGCGTCTTCAACGTGAGCGCGACGACGCCCTCGGCCCGCTCGTCCTTGGCCGCGACCCGGACCTCGGTCTCCAGCTCGCGGGTGACCACGGTGGTGTCGGTGTGGTGGCTCGCCGTCTCGACGCGGCCGCGGGGGTCGCGGTGCGTCGGCTTCGGTGACCGGGAACGCGAGGTGCAGGTGCTCCCACACGTACATGTTCGGCGTGGTCTTGTAGCGCTCGGGCACGTCGGTGACCGTGTAGTCGCCCATGAGCGGCAGCGCTTCCTCCAGCGCGATCTTGGCCTCCAGCCGGGCCAGCGGCGCGCCGATGCAGCCGTGCATGCCCTCGCCGAAGCCCAGGTGGCGCTGCTTGCCGCGGGTGACGTCGAAGCGGTCGGGATCGGCGAAGCGGCGCTCGTCGCGGTTGGCGGCGCCGTAGACCAGCACCACGCGCCCGCCCGCCGGGATCGTCACGCCGTGCAGCGTGACCTCGCGCGACGTGGTGCGCCCCACCAGCTGCAACGGCGTGGCGATGCGGATGGCCTCCTCGACGGCGTCGGGGATCAGCTCGGGGTTCGCGCGCAGGATCTCGCGCTGCTCGGGGTTCTCGGCGAGCAGCTTGAACAGCGTGCCGACCAGGCCCGCGGTGCTCTCCACGCCGCCGAGGAACAGCACGAGCATCAGGCCCATGATCTCCGACGCGTCGTGGATGTGCTCGTCCGCGAACGGCACGCCGTCGATCTCGGCGTTGACGAGGTGCGTCACCAGGTCCGCGCGGGGGTTGCGGCGCCGCTCGTTCAGCAGGTCGACGAAGTAGGACTGGATGCCCGCGGTGGCCGCCTTGGCGACGGGGGTGAGCCGGGCGTCGTCGGGCTTGCGGTCCTTGAGCTCGTGCACCCAGCGCTCGAGCCGGGCCCGGTCAGGGCCGCTCTCGGGCAGCCCGAGCAGGTCGAAGAACACCTCGTTGGGCAGCGGCCAGGCCAGCTCCTGCGCGAGGTCGACGGAGCCGCGGTGGCGCCAGGCGTCGATCAGCCTGCGCACGGTGCCGCGCACGACGTCGGCGCGCTCGTTGACGCGGCCGGGCAGCAGCGGCGGCTGGACCACGGCGCGGATCTGGTCGTGGCGGGGGTTGTCGACGTTGGGCAGGAAGCCGGGCGGGTTCTGGTCCTTGGCCGTGTCGTCGATGTCGATGCCCTCGAACGAGAGGTAGGTGGCGGGGTCGAGCGCGGCCGCGCGCACGTCCTCGAAGCGGGACAGCGCCCACCAGTTCCACTTCTCGCTGTAGAACACCGGCGCCTCGTCGCGCATCCACCGGTACACCGGGAAGGGATCGGCCTGGAACACCGGGCTGAACGGGTCGTACTCCATCCGCATCGGCGCGGTGCTCGTCATGACATCCTCCGATGGATCGTTCCAACGCGATACAGCGTCCGGCCAGCGGCGGCGGATGTCAAGAGCTGCGGCTGAGGTGCGCTAGGATCCGCTCGCTGGATCGTTCCACGAGGAGGCGTCGTGTCCGCTGACCGTCCGACGATCCACACCGTCGCTGCACGGGCCGGGGTGTCGAAGTCGCTGGTCTCGCTGGTGCTGCGCGGGTCGCCGAAGGTCAGCCCGGATCGCCGGGCCGCGGTGCAGCGCGCGATGGCCGAGCTGGGCTACCGGCCGAACACGGCGGCGCGCGACCTGCGCGAGCGCCGCAGCCGCACGGTCGGGGCGCTGCTCAACGACATGCGCCACCCCTGGTTCGTCGACCTGCTCGACGGCCTCACCGACGCCCTCGCCGAGCAGGGCCGCCAGCTGCTGCTCAACAGCGGACGCCTCGACCGCGCCCGCGACGACACGGCCACCCGCGCCCTGGCCGACCTCGGCGTCGACGGGTTGGTGCTCGTCGGCACCCAGGCGGGCTGGCCGACGCTCGCCGAGGTGGCCGAGATGGTCCCCACGGTGGCCGTCGCGTGGCGCGACCTGGACCTGCCGCACGTCGACACCGTCGCCAACGACGACCTGGCGGGCGGCGCGCTGGCCACCCGGCACCTCCTGGAGCTGGGGCACCGGCGGATCGCGCACATCGCGGGCCACGTCCCCGGCTCGGCGAACACGGTGGGCGCGCTGCGCCGCCGCGGCTACGAGGACGCGATGCGCGAGGCACGGCCTCGCCGACCACATCCAGGTGGAGGCCGCCGACTACACCGACGACGGCGGCTACCGGGCCACCGTGCGCCTCCTGCGCTCCGCCGAGCCGCCCACCGCGATCTTCGCCGTCGACGACGTGGTGTGCCTCGGCGCGCGGGCCGCGGCGGCCGAGTTCGGCGTGGACGTGCCGGGCGCGCTCTCGCTCGTCGGCTACGACAACTCGCCGCTGGCCCGGCTCCGCTCGATCTGGCTCACCAGCGTGGATTCCGGCGGCGCCGAGGTGGGGCGGCGTGCGGCCCGCGCGCTGGCGGCCCGCATCGACGACCCGACCCAGCCCGCGCAGGTGCACCTGCTCGCGCCTGCGCTGCAAGTGCGCGGCACCACCGCCCCGCCCCGTTGACACGCACGGTTCGCGCCCGCACACTACGGCGGGACTTAAAGCGCTTTAAATCGTCAAAGGACACCCATGACCCTCAAGCTCGGCGCCTACACCGCCTGCCTCCACGACCGTCCCCTCGGCGAAGCCCTCGACGTGCTCAAGGCCAACGGCCTGACATCCGTCGAGGTCAACACCGGGGGCTTCATCCCGTCGCCGCACTGCCCGGTCGACGCGCTGCTCGCCTCGGAGCAGGCCCGCGCGGACTACCTCGAGGAGTTCTCGTCCCGCGGGATGGAGCTCACCGGCCTCAACTGCAACGGCAACGCGCTCAACCCGCTGCCCGGCGTCGGCCCCAAGCACGCCGACGACCTGCGCCGCACCGTCGAGCTGGCGGGCCTGCTCGGGATCGAGCGCGTGGTCACGATGTCCGGCACCCCCGGCTCCGACCCCGACGCCAAGTACCCGTCCTGGGTCGTGAACCCCTGGGACGGCGTCTACATGGACGTGCTGGACTACCAGTGGGGCGTCGCCGCGGAGTTCTGGACGGAAATCGACGGGCTGGCCCGCGCGAACGACGTCAAGGTCGCGATCGAGATGCACCCGCACAACCTGGTGTTCTCCCCGGTCACGCTGAAGAAGCTCGTGGACCTGGTCGGCGCCACGCACGTGGGCGCCGAAATGGACCCGTCGCACCTGATGTGGCAGGGGATGGACGTCGTGGCCTGCATCAAGTGGCTGGGCCCGCTCGTGTTCCACGCCGCCGCCAAGGACGCCATGATCACGCCCGGCGTCGACATCCGCGGCGTGCTCGACACGTCGTTCGAGCGCGTGCCCGCCGACGCGACCGACAAGGTCCCCACCGGCTACGGCTTCTGGTGCAACGCGTGGCCGGAGAACCCAGCGTGGCGATTCGTCGCGGTCGGGGTGGGCCACGACGTCGACTACTGGACGGAGTTCCTGCGCGCACTGGCCGAGATCGACCCGGACATGGCCGTGAACATCGAGCACGAGGACGCCTCCTACTCCCAGCTGGACGGCCTGGCCCTGGCCGCCGAGAACCTCCGGGCGGCCGCGGCCAAGATCTAGTACCCCGTCTCGGAAGGTTCGCCATGCATCTCGACGGCCCAGCCGCCCGCAGGCGGCGTTGCCGCCCGATCCGAGTACGCCCGGTACGAGGACCGGGCGGCGCCTTGCCTGCGGACGCCTGGATCCGCCGATCTGCACACCGACCTCCCGAGACGAGGTACTAGGGGTGTCGTCCAAGCGCGTCCGGCTCGAGGACGTCGCCGCCGAGGTGGGGTTGTCCCCGGCGTCGGTGTCGCTGGTGCTGCGCGGCGTGGCGGGCCCGAGCGCGGAGACCCGCGAGCGCGTGCTGGCGGCGGCGACCCGGCTGGGTTACCGCGCCGACCGCACCGCGAGCCTGCTCGCCCGCCGCCGCACCCACCTGCTCGGGGTGCCGGTGGCGTTGCGCGACGCCTTCCGCGCCGAGCTGGCCGAGGAGCTGCAGCTCGCCGCCGACGCCGCGGGCTACGCGGTCGCGCTCTCGGCGCTCACCCCCGCGCACGACGAGGCCCGCGTCGTGGAGGACCTGCTGGACCTGCGGTGCGAGGCCCTGGTGCTGCTCTCGCCCTCGCTCACCCCGACCGCGCTCGCCGAGCTGGGCGCCCGCGTGCCGGTGGCCGTACTCGGGCGGCGCATCCCGCCCGACGGGTTCGACGTGGTGCGGGTGGCCGACGACGTCGGGGTCGCTGCCGCCGTCGAGCACCTCGTCGGGCTCGGCCACCGGCGGATCGTGCACGTCGACGGCGGCACCGAACCGATGGCGCCCGACCGCAGGGCGGGGTTCCTCGCCGCGTCGGTGGGCTTGCCCGCCCGGGTCGTGCCCGGCGGCGCCGACGAGGCCGCGGGCGCCGCCGCGGCCCGCGCGCTGCTGGCCGACCTCCCGACCGCGGTCGTCACCGCCAACGATCGGAGCGCGATCGGCCTGCTCGACGTGTTCGTCCGGGCGGGGGTGCGGGTGCCCGAGGACGTCTCCGTCGTGGGCTTCGACGACAGCTCGCTGGCCCGCCTGGCCCACATCGACCTGACCACGGTGAGCCAGGAGGCCCCGGGGCAGGCCGCCCGCGCGGTGGCCGCGGCCCTGGAGCGGCTCGACGGCGGCCGGGTGGAGCCGACGGAGTCGGTCCTGCCCCCGCGCCTGGTCGTGCGCGGCACCACCGCCCCGCCGCCACGGTGATCGGCGCGAGTGGCACACCACGCAGGTCTCGATCCTCCTGGTGTGCCACTCGGCGCGATCACGCCGTGAGCAGCCCCCGCAGGTGCTCCACGCTGGTGTGGACGTCGGCCACCGGGCCCTCGCCGCGGGGCTCCTCGGTGAGGATCGTGTCCTGCTCCAGCACGTACCAGCCGTCGTAGTCGCGGCCGCGCAGGCTCGTGACGATCGCCGCGAAGTCGACGTCGCCCTGGCCGACCGGCCGGTACATGCCGTCGCGCACGGCCTCGGTGTAGGACAGCCGCCCGGACTGCACCTGCTTGGCCTTGCTCGCGTCGACGTCCTTGATGTGCGTGTGCGCGATCCGGTCCGGCACCTGGCGGGCCAGCTCGGCCGGGTCGGTGCCGCCGATGAGCAGGTGCCCGGTGTCCAGGCACAGCGCGATCGACGAGCCGTCGAGCACCCGCCGCACGTCGTCGGGGTTCTCCACCATCGTGCCGACGTGCGGGTGCAGCACCGCCTTCACCCCGTGCTCGCCCGCGACGGCGGCGATCCGGTCGAGGTTGCCGAGCAGCGTGGCCCAGCCGTTCTCGTCCAGCTCGGGCCGGGAGTCGTAGCCGGTCTGCCCGGAGTCGGCCGACAGCACCAGCACCGTCGAACCCGTCGCGGCGTACGTGGAGAGCAGCTGCCGCACGCCGGGCACGGGATCGTGGCCGGGCGCGTGCAACAGCGTCGGGGTGAACCCGCCGATGGCCTGCAGGTGGTGCTGCGCCAGCACGTCGGCCATCGCGGCGGGCGTGGCGGGCAGGAACCCGTCCGGGCCCAGCTCGGTGGCGGCCAGCCCCACCTCCTGCATCTCGGCGAGCACCCGGGCGGGCGGCAGCTGGTAGCCCCACCCCGGCACTTCGCACACACCCCAGGAGATGGGGGCTCCGGCGATCCGGTTGGTCATGCCTGCTCCTTCACGGTCACGGTGGTGCCGGTGCGCCAGGACTCCGTCGCGGCGACGGCCAGGTCGAACGCGGCGAGCGCGTCGCGGCCGGTCACCCGCGGTGGGGTGCCGTCCAGCACGCAGCGGGCGAACGCGTCCAGCTCGGCGGCGTAGGCGGCCGGGTAGCGCTCTTCGAAGTCCCGGGCGAGCGGGTAGCCCGCCTGGCCGGGTGTGCGCCACTCGACCGGCCGCGGCGCCTCCACCCGCACGGTGGCGAGCGTGCCCATCACCTCGGTGGAGCACTCGTAGCCGTAGCGGGCCGACCGGCTGTTGTCGATCACGCCGAGCGCGCCGTTCGCGAACCGCAGCACGCAGACGGCGGTGTCGATGTCGCCCAGCGCGGCGAACGCCGGGTCGCTCGCCGCCCCGTGCGCGGTCACCTCGACGACCTCGCCCACCAGCCAGCGGGCGACGTCCAGGTCGTGCACGGTGACGTCGACGAAGAACCCGCCGGAGCCGGACAGGAAGCTCGGGTCGGGCGGGGTCATGTCCCGCAGCGAGGTGCGGAACAACGTGACCTCGCCCAGCTCGCCCGCGGCGATCCGGGCCGCCGCGGCCGCCCAGTCGGGGTCGAACCGACGGTGGAAGCCGACCTGCAGCGGCACGCCCGCCGCCTCGACGGCCTCGATCGTGGCGACGGTGGTCGCCCGGTCGAGCGAGAGCGGCTTCTCGCAGAACACCGGCCGCCCCGCCTGCGCCGCGGTGACGGTGAGCTCGGCGTGCGAACCCGTGGGGGTCGCGACCGCGACCGCCTCCGAGCGCTCGACGAGCTCGGCGAACGTCGTGGCCGCGGGCACCCCGTACTCGGCCGCGACGGCCGCCGCCCGTTCCCCGTCGGCGTCGTAGACGCAGGCCAGCTCGGCGACGGCGCAGCGCCCGGCGAGGTTGCCCGCGTGCACCCGGCCCATCCGGCCGGTGCCCGCCAGGCCGAACCCGACCCGCCTCACGGGGCGAGCTCGGCCGTCACGCGCTCCAGCATGCGCCGGTGGATGGCATCCGCGTCTTCCTCCCAGCCGAAGACGCAGACCGTGGCGATGCCGTCGAACTCCAGGTCCTTCAACGCGCCGAAGAACTCGGCCCAGTCCACCTCGCCGTTGCCGATCTCGTTGTGCTGGTGGATGCGGGCGTCGACGCCGGGCGGGTTGATGATGTACCGGTTGCCGACGTTGGCGCGGTGGTTGAAGCAGTCCGCGACGTGCACGTGCTGCAGCTTCCCGCCCGCGTAGGTCATCATCCGCCGCACGTCGCCCGCCCCGTCGGAGAGGTGGAACGCGTGCGGGGCGCAGAACACGTAGTTGACCCACGGCTTGTTGATCCCGCGGACGATCTGCACGGCGTCGTCGTTGGTCTCGGAGAAGTCGTACGGGTGCGCCTCAAGGTTGAGCCCGATCCCGTACCGCTCGAAGTCCGGGACCAGCTCCTCCATCGACCGGTAGAACGCGTGCTCGGACTGCAGCGGTCGGTTCGGGTCGCCGGAGAACTCCGAGTTGACCACCGGGCACTCCAGGTCGTTGGCGATCTGCAGCAGCCTGCGCCAGTTGCGGACCTGGGCCTGGCGCTCCTGCTCGTCCGGCGACGACCAGTTGAACACCGGCACCAGCGTGACGATCTGCACGCCGGTCTCGGCCGCGGCCTTCTTCGTCTCGGCGATCAGCGCGTCGTCGGCCTTCGGGTAGCGCTGCCAGAAGAACCAGTCGGCCCGCGGCGAGAGCTCCAGGTAGGAGTAGCCGAGGTCGGCGGCGTGCCGCAGCTCGTCGGCCACCGACATCGTCCCGTGGTACATGTGCGGGTCGAGCGCGATCTTCGGCGTCATCGACCCGCCCCACCGATCCCGTCCTTGTAGAGATCCGGCTTCTCGCGCAGCGACACCGGCTCCCGCGCGCCCGAGTGGAGGGCGGCGAGGCCCGTGTCGCACACGACCGTGGCCGCGTAGCCGTCCCACGCCGACGGGCCGGTGGTGCCGCCCGCCGCCACGGCGTCGATCCAGGCCTGGAACTCCGTGTCGAACGCGCGCACGAACCGCTCGCGCCAGTCCTCGGGCACGCGCCCGCTGTACGCCCCCGCCCGCTTGACGACCGCGCCCGCCGACTCCGAGAGCTCGACCGTGCCGTCCTCGCACACGACCTCGCCGCGGATGTCGTAGGCGAACCCGGCGTTCACCGAGGCCTCGACGTCGACGAGCACGCCCGACTCCATCTCCAGCAGCACGAAGAGCGGGTCGTTGAACCCCTCCCTCGCCTTGGACGACGTGCGCGGCTTGAGCACGGTGACCGCGGCGACCTCCTCGTCGAACATGAACCGGGCCACGTCGATGTCGTGCACGGTGGAGTCGACGATGATCATGTCGCTGGTGAAGTGGTCGGGCACCGACGGGTTGCGGTGCGCCGCGTGCATCATGAGCGGCGCACCGATCTCCCCGCCGGTGACGACGGCCTTCATCGCCTGGTACTGCGCGTCGTAGCGACGCATGAAGCCCACCGACACCAGCCGCCGCCCGAGGGCGACCTCGGCGTCGATGATGCGGTCGCACGCCTCGCGGGTGGTCGCGAGGGGCTTCTCGCAGAACACCTGCTTGCCCGCCGCGAGGCAGGCGAGCACGTACTCCTCGTGCGTCGGGCCCCCACGAGGTGACGACGACGGCGTCGACGCCCGGGTCCTCGATGAGCGCCTGGCCGGTCTCGTGCACGGTGACCCCGTCGTCCGCGACCGAGCGGGCCCGGTCGAGGTCGACGTCGGTCACCGCGGCCACCCGCACCCCCGAGAGGACGTGGGTGAGCCTGCGGATGTGGTCCTGACCGATCATCCCGGTGCCGATCACACCGACGTTCAGCGTCACGTATCTAGGTCCTCAGCTCGTGGGAAAGCTCGGCGAGCTCGCGGCCGCCGGCCATCTCGGTGGTCAGCTCCTCGAGGGTGACCTCGTCGCGGGTCTTGTCCAGCACGCGGCGGCCGAGTTTGAGGATGATGAAGTGGTTGCCGACGAGGAACGCGTGGTGCGGGTTGTGGGTGATGAACACCACGCCCAGGCCTGCGTCGCGGGCGCGGGCGGTGTACTTGAGCACCACACCGGACTGCTTGACCCCGAGCGCGGCGGTGGGCTCGTCGAGGATCAGCACGCGGGCGCCGAAGTAGACGGCGCGGGCGATGGCCACGCACTGGCGCTGCCCGCCGGACAGGGTGCCGATGGGCTGGTTGATGTCCTTGACGCTGATGCCCATCTTCTTGAGCTCTTCGTCGGCGATGCGGCGCATCCCGGCGATGTCCAGCGGCGCGAGGGGGTAGTTGCCCTTGCGCAGCTCGGAGCCGAGGAAGAAGTTGCGCCACACCTCCATCAACCCGACCACGGCGAGGTCTTGGTAGACGGTGGCGATGCCGTGGTCGAGCGAGTCGCGCGGCGAGCCGAACTTCACGTCCTGGCCGTCGACCTTCAACGTGCCGGAGGTGTGCGGGTGCAGCCCGGAGATGATTTTGATCAGGGTGGACTTGCCCGCGCCGTTGTCGCCCAGCACGCAGGCCACCTCCCCGGCGCGCACGGTCAGGTTGATGCCTTCCAGCGCGACGATCGGGCCGAACGCCTTGCCCACGTCCTGCATCTCGACCAGGGTTTCGCCCTTGTGCAGGGTGGGGTCGGCGTGTTCTTCGATGGTGTCGGTCATGGCGGTCACCGCCGGGTTGAGGCGTAGTTGCGGATGTAGAGGTTGACGCCGACGGCGAGCAGCAGCATCACGCCGAGGAAGGTGAAGAACCAGTCGGGGTTGAACCCGGCGTAGACGATGCCCTGCTCGGTCATGCCGAAGATGAACGCGCCGATCGCGGCGCCGATCGCGGAGCCGTAGCCGCCGGTGAGCAGACAGCCCGCCGACGACCGCGGCGATGATGTAGCGGAACTCGTTGCCGACGCCCAGGCCGGACTGCACGGAGGCGGAGTTGAACAGCAGGTGCATGCCGTAGAACCAGCACAGGAACCCGACGCCCATGAACAGCCCGATCTTGACCTTCGGGACCGGGACGCCGACGGCGCGGGCGCGAGGCGGCGTTGCCGCCGACGGCGAAGATCCAGTTGCCGGTGCGGGTGCGCAGCAGGATCCAGGAGGCCAGCGCGGTGAACACCAGCCACCACAGGACGGTGATCTTGATGTTCATGAAGCCGAGCGGGATGTCGGAGGCGAAGATGGCCTTGGCCGAGGCGAACCCGTCGAGCTCGGAGATGTTGTCGCGAGGCCACGGTGCCGGTGATGCCCTTGGTGACGGCCAGGTTGATGCCGCGCAGCGACGAAGAACGTGGCCAGGGTGATCAGGAAGCTGGGTATGCCGGTGCGCACCACCAGGTAGCCGTTGAGGAAGCCGATCCCCAGCGCGACGACCAGCGCGACCAGCACGCCGACCCACACGTTGAGGGAGAGCTGGAAGCAGGTCAGCGCCGCGACCAGGGCGGAGGTGACCACCGCGACACCGGCGGACAGGTCGAACTCGCCGCCGATCATCAACAGCGCCACCCCGACGGCGACGATGCCGATGGTGGAGGAGGCGTAGAGCACGGTGCCGAACGCGGGCAGCGTGCGGAACGGGCGGGGCGACGGCGAAGAAGAAGATGAAGATGACGATCGCGGCGGCGATCGCGCCGAACTCCGGGCGGGTCAGGATCCGCGAGGCCAGCGAGCGCTGCGGCTTGGTGCTCGGTCGTGTCCGGTGGTTTGGTGGTGACGGGTGTGCTCATGTGGTGGCTCCCGAAAGGACGAGGGGCGACCGGCCCCGGGGGAGCAGCACAGGCTGCTCCCCCGGGAAGCCGCGGTCAGCGGGTGTTCTTCTGCGTGTAGGGCAGGATCTGGTCGATGTTGGTCTTGTCCACGATCGACGGACCGGTCAGCACCGGCTTGCCGCCGCCGATGTCGTTGCCGTTGGTCAGGTTCAGCCACAGCGCCTCGACGGCCATGTAGCCCTGCACGTAGGGCTGCTGGTCGACCGAGAACTCGATCTTGCCGTCCTTGATGGCCTGCGCGGCGTCCTTGTTCAGGTCGAAGGTGATCACCTTGGCCGTGCTGCCCGCGTCGCCCTGGGCCGCGATCGCCGACATGCGCGATCGGCGCGCCCAGCGTCACGATGTGGGTGATGGCCTTGTCCTGCTGCAGCTTCGCCGCGATCGTGGACTGCACCGACGGCAGGTCGGCGCCGTTGACCTGCAGGTTCTCCGTGTTCGCGAAGGTCTTCTTCACACCCGCGCAGCGGGTCTCCAGCGCGACCGAGCCCTGGGCCTGGATGATGCACAGCGTCTTGCCGCCGCCCTCCTCGGTGATCTTCTTGCCGATGGTCTGGCCCGCCAGGTCCTCGTCGGACCCGAAGTACATCTTCGACCCGGCCTTGGTGTAGTCGTCGATGCCCTGGTTGAACACGACCACCGGGATCCCGGCGGCGACGGCCTTCTGCGGCGACCGGGATCACCTGGGCGGCGTTGGACAGGGTCAGCGCGATGCCGTCGACCTTGGAGTCGATGGCGTTCTGCACCAGCGTGGCGTTCTCGGGCCCGTTCTCGTTGTTGGAGTACTTGAGGTCGATGCCGTGCGTGGCCGCGGCGTCCTTGGCGCCCGCGCGGATCTTGTCCCAGAACGTGTCACCCGCCTGCTCATGGGTGATCATCGCGATCGTGTAGTTCTTGCCGCCGGTGACGGCGCCGCCGCCCCCACTGCTGGCTGCGCCGGGTTGGCTCTGTGCGCCGCCCTGACTGCTACAGGCGGCGGCGAAGGCGAGGGCGAGAGCACCAACAGCTGCTCCACGCCAGAACTTGCGGGTACTCATCGTCGAGCGTTCCTCTCGTTCGGGGACTTCAGGATTGGTAGGGCCAGCGACGTACCGGGCCGAGCCCACAGCCGCGCAGGTAGCCCGCGGTGCGGGCGGCGATCGGCAGGGGTATGTGCGGTTCGACGGGGTACAGGTCCTGCTCGACGACGGTGAAGAGGTCGACGGGCAGCGCCGCCAACGCATCGAGCAGCGGCGGCATCTCGGGCACGCCGTACGGCGGCTCGCACATGACGCCCAGTGGGACGGCCTCGGCCAACGAGAGGTTCTCCTCGTGGACGCGACGGCGCACCTCGGGATCCACCTGCTTGAGGTGCACGTACCGGATCCGCTCCGGGAAGCGCTGGACGATGGCGATGTTGTCGCCGTCGCAGTACGAGATGTGCCCGGTGTCGAGGCACAGGTTGACGTACGCCGGGTCCGTGTCGAGCAGGAACCGCTCCACGCGGGCCTGGGTGTCGACGTGGGTGTCGGCGTGCGGGTGGAACACCAGCTCGACACCGTGCTCCTCGGTGAGGATCTTGCCGAGCTGGTTGTAGCCGGTGGTGAGGTTGCGCCACTGGTCCGGGTCGATGGCCCCCGCTGCTTCTGGGCTCTCGAGGAGCTTGCCGCCGTGCATGTCGGTGTACTGCTCGGGCAGGAGCACCAGGTGCTTCGCGCCCAGCGCCGTGAGCAGCCGGGCCTCCTTCGCGCAGGCCGCGACCGCGTCGTCGAGCGCCTCGGCGCCGCGGTGCAGGCCTGCGAAGATCGTGCCGCCGCAGAGCGTGAGGCCGCGGGAGTCGAGCTCGTCGCGCAGCTGCTCCGGGTCCTGCGGCAGGAAGCCGGTGGGGCCGAGCTCGGTGTAGCGGTAGCCCGCCTGGCCGATCTCGTCGAGGTACTGCTTCCAGCCGACCTGGTGGTCGTCGCGGGCGAACCAGACGCCCCAGGAGTCGGGCGCGGTGCCCAGCGTGAGGTTCTCGATCATGTCGACGTGGGGAAGTGGAAGGAGGAGCCCGACGCGGCCTCGACGTGCGGCCAGCGCTGGGTGACGACCTTGGCGCGGGTGTAGAACTGCACGCCCTCCGGGCCGTGGATGTGGCTCTGCGCCGAACAGGGAGTCCTTCCAGCCGCCGAAGGAGTAGTAGGCCATCGGCACCGGGACCGGCACGTTGATGCCGATCATGCCGACCTTCACCCCGCGCTGGAACGTGCGCGCCGCCTCGCCGGAGCCGGTGAAGATCGCGGTGCCGTTGCCGTAGGGGTTGGAGTTGATCAGCTTGATGGCGTCGTCGACGGTGTCCATGCGGACCACCGACAGCACCGGGCCGAAGATCTCCTCGCGGTAGACGTCCATCTCGGTCGTCACCCGGTCGATCACCGTGGGGCCGACGAAGAAGCCGTTCTCGTGGCCCGCGACCGTGAGGCCGCGGCCGTCGACGGCGAGGTCGGCGCCCTGCTCGGCGCCGGTGCCGATCAGCCCGACGATCCGGTCGCGGGCGGCGGCGGTGATGACCGGGCCCATCTCGGAGTCGGCGTCGCGGCCGGGGCCGACCTTGGTGGCGCGGGCCTTCTCCGACACGGCGGCGACCAGCTCGTCGGCCGCACCGCCCGACGGCGATGGCGGCCGAGATGGCCATGCAGCGCTCGCCCGCCGAGCCGAACGCGGCGGCGACGAGGTGGTCGGAGGCGTAGTCGATGCCCGCGTCGGGCAGCACGATGGCGTGGTTCTTGGCGCCGCCCAGCGCCTGCACGCGCTTGCCGTGCGCCAGCGCCCGTCTCGTAGATGTACTTGGCGATCGGGGTGGAGCCGACGAACGAGATCGCGGCCACGTCCGGGTGGGTGAGCAGCGCGTCGACGGACTCCTTGTCGCCGTGCACCACGTTGAACACGCCGTCGGGCAGCCCGGCCTCGGCCCACAGCTCGGCCACGTACTGCGAGGCCGAGGGGTCGCGCTCGGACGGCTTGAGCACGAACGTGTTGCCGGTGGCGATGGCCACCGGGTACATCCACATCGGCACCATCGCCGGGAAGTTGAACGGCGTGATCCCGACGCAGACCCCGAGCGGCTGGCGGAAGGAGAACAGGTCGACGCCGCGGGAGACCTGGTCGGAGAACTCGCCCTTGAGCAGCGAGGGGATGCCGCAGGCGAACTCGATGACCTCCAGGCCGCGCTGCACCTCGCCCGCGGCGTCCGAGAGCACCTTGCCGTGCTCGTCGGAGATGATCTCGGCGATCTGCTTGGTGCGCGCGTTGACCAGCTCGCGGAAGTCGAACAGCACCTTCGTGCGCTGCGACAGCGACGACTCGCGACCACGACTCGTAGGCGGCCGCGGCGGTCTGCACGGCGTCGTCGACGTCCGCGGTGGAGGCCAGCAGCACCTCGGCCTGCTGCTCGCCGGTGGCCGGGTTCCACACCGGGCTCGTCCGGCTGGACGTGCCGGTGGCGGGCTTCCCGCCGATCCAGTGGCTGACGGTCCTCACGGCTGTGTGCCTCCGATCAGGGGCTTCTGGTCGCGCTTGTGGACCTCGTAGGCCTTGCGCGCCTGTTGGGTGGAGTCGAGTGCGGCGACCTCGCTCACCGGCACGTCCCACCAGCTCTCGGAGCTGGGTACGGGGGCGAGCGGGTCGGTCTCGATGTGGATGGCGGTGGTGACGTCGGACGCGCGGGCGGTGGCGATCGCTGCTCGGAACTCCTCGATCGTCTGTCACGCGGATCACCCTGGCTCCCAACGACTCCGCGTTGGCGGCGAGATCGACCGGCAGCTTGTCGCCGTCGAGCATTCCCGTCGCGGGGTCGCGGTAGCGGTAGTTGGTGCCGAATCGTTGCGAGCCGAGCGACTCCGAGAGCGCCCCGATCGAGGCGAACCCGTGGTTCTGCACGATCACGAGGTTGAGCTTGATCCCCTCCGACACCGCGGTGACGATCTCCTGCGGCCATCATCAGGTAGGAGCCGTCGCCGACGAGGGCGAACACCTCCCGGTCGGGCGCGGCCATCTTGATGCCGAGCGCGCCCGCGATCTCGTAGCCCATGCACGAGTAGGCGTACTCGACGTGGTACTGCTTCGCGTCCCGGGCCCGCCACAGCATCTGCAGGTCACCGGGCATGGAGCCGGCGGCCTGCACGACGACGTCGCGGGCGTCCATCTCCTCGTTCAGCGCGCCGAGCACCTCGGTCTGGGCCGGGAGCGGCTGGTGGCCGAGGTGGAACGCCTCGTCGACGACGCGGTTCCAGTCGGTGGCGTCCCACGTCACGGGGGCGTGGTAGCCGTCGAGCGCGGCGCGCAGCGCGTCGAGGCCCTCCCGGGCGTCGGCCACGAGCATCGCGCCCGCCTGCTTGGCCGCGTCGAGCGCCGCGACGTTGAGGTTGACGAACCGGACGCCGGGGTGCTGGAACGCGGTGCGGGAGGCGGTGGTGAAGTCGGAGTACCGGGTGCCGACGCCGATCACGACGTCGGCCTCGCGGGCCAGCGCGTTGGCGACCGGCGAGCCGGTGGAGCCGACCCCGCCGACGGCCTGCGGGTGGTCCCACAGCAGCGCGCCCTTGCCCGCCTGGGTGTCGCCGACCGGGATGCCGGTGGCCTCGGCGAACGCCCGCAGCGCCTCGGTGGCCTCGGAGTAGTGCACGCCGCCGCCCGCGACGACGAGCGGCCGCTGCGCGCCGCGGATGATCGCGGCCGCGCGCTCCAGCGCGGCGGGCTCGGGCACCGGGCGGGCGATGTGCCACACCCGCTTGGCGAAGAGCTCCTCGGGCCAGTCGTACGCCTCGGCCTGCACGTCCTGCGGCAGGGCGATGGTCACCGCACCGGTCTCGGCCGGGTCGGTGAGCACGCGCATCGCGCCCAGCAGCGCGGCGGGCAGCTGCTCGGGCCGCCACACCCGGTCGAAGAACTTCGACAGCGGGCGGAACGCGTCGTTGACGCTCACGTCGTAGCCGTAGGGCTGCTCCAGCTCCTGCAGCACGGGGCTGGCGACGCGGGTGGCGAAGATGTCGCGAGGGCAGCAGCAGCACCGGGATGCGGTTGGTGGTGGCCAGCGCCGCGCCGGTGAGCATGTTGGTCGAGCCCGGGCCGATCGACGCGGTGCACGCCAGGGCCTGCAGCCGGTTGCGCATGCGGGCGAAGCCGACGGCGGCGTGCACCATGCCCTGCTCGTTGCGGGCCAGGTGGTAGGGCATCTCGCCGCTGTCGGCCACCTCCAGCAGCGCCTGGCCGACGCCCGCCACGTTGCCGTGGCCGAAGATCCCGAACGAGCCGGGGATCAGGCGCTGCTCCACGCCGTCGCGCTCGCTGTACTGGTTGGCCAGGAACTGCACGAGCGCCTGGGCGACGGTGAGCCGGTCATGCTCGTTCCTCCGTGGACGTGAGGGGCAGCCGGGGGTCGATCTCCTGGTCCGTCCCAGGTGCCGCGGACCCAGGCGTGCGCCGGGTCGTCGCAGATCTGCCAGACCCGCTCGTCGCCGGGCCCGGCCATGACGTTGAGGTAGTAGAGGTGGTAGCCGGGCGCGGCCATCGACGGGCCGTGCCAGCCGTGCGGGATCGAGCACGGTGTCGCCGCTGCGCACCTCGGCGCAGCACGTCGATCTCGCGGCCCGGGCCCGAGGTGTAGACGCGCTGGTAGCCGGGGCCGTCGTCGTCGACCTCGAAGTAGTAGATCTCCTCCAGCACCGACTCGCCGTCGCGGTCCTCGTCGTGCTTGTGCGGCGGGTAGGACGACCAGTTGCGAGCTCGGGCGTGAGCACCTCGACGGCGATCAGCTTGTCGGCCTCGAACGTGGCGGGCATGCAGAAGTTGTTGACCTGCCGGCTGGACTGGCCCGCGCCGCGCAGCTCCACCGAGCACGCCCTCGGCCGGGCCGTAGCGCGGCTCGCAGGCGCCGGGTCGCGCGGGCGGCGGGGAGGGCGAACCGGCCGCCGTCCGCGGACGACACGGTGACCTCGGCGTCGCGGGGGACGTAGGCGAAGTCGGTGACCCGGGAGAAGACGTTGCGGCGGCCGGTGAGCGCGAACTCCTGCCCGTCGCAGGCCACCGTGCAGCCGCCCGTCGAGCGGGAGCACGACGGCCTCGTCCTCGCCGGTGGCGAACGTGGCGCTCCCACCCGGCCTCGAGCTCCAGGATCCGCAGCGCAGCTGTAGCCCCAGCCCGGCCGTCTCGGGCGTGACGACCAGGGCGAACGGGCCCGTCGCGCCGCCTCGCCGCGCCGGACGACGTGCTCGTCGCTCACAGCAGCCCCACCGCCGCGTCCACGGCCGCCGGCGACGTCGTCGCCGGGCGGGTAGAGCAGCGACCGGCCGATCACCAGGCCCTGCACGGTCGGCAAGCGCGAGCGCCTTGCCCCAGCTCGCGAACGTGGCGTCCTGGTCGTGGCCCACCTCGCCGCCGAGGATCACCGCGGGCAGCGTGGTGGCCGCCATCGCGCGCTCCATCTCCTCGACGATCGGCACCTTCAGCCAGGTGTGCGCCGAGGTGCGGCCGAGCCCGGCCGCCACCGTCATGCGCGCGGATCATGGCTTCGGCGGTGAGCTCGTTGCGGACCCGCCCGTCGACCCGGTGGGAGATGAACGGCTCGACCATCGCCATGAGGCCGTGCGCGGCCAGGTCGCTCACCGCGTGGCCGCAGGACTCGAGGGTGGCGACGGTGGCCGGGTCGTCCGGGTCGATGCGGGTGAGCATCTTGCCGCCCTCGAACCCGGCGGCCGCGATCGCCGCGGCGTCGTAGCCGGTGAACCGGTCGTCCATCTCGAAGACGGTGCCCGCGAGGCCGCCGCGGTTCATCGAGCCGACGACCACCTTGCCGTCGAGCGCGCCGAGCAGCAGCAGGTCTTCGAGGACGTCCGGGGTGCCGAGCACGCCGTTGACGCCGGGCCGGGACAGGGCCAGCACGAGCCGGTCCAGCAGGTCGGCGCGGTCGGCCATGGCCAGCGGGCGCTCGCCCGCCCGCAGCGCGCCGCGGGCCGGGTGGTCGGCGGCGATCATCATGAGCCTGCCGTGCTCGCCGAGCAGCGACGACGCGCGCACCCGGCTGGCCGCCGCCTCGGCGATCGCGCCGGGGCGGTGCACCCGGGTGGCGATCAGCTCCTGCAGCTGCTCCTCACGCACGGACGGCCTCCTGCAGCTTCGCTTCGACCTCGTCGGCGGTCGGCATGGCGTCGGCGCAGGCCAACCGCCCGGCGACGATGGCGCCCGCCGCGTTGCAGAACCGCATCGACCGCTCGAGTTCCCACCCAGCGAGAAGGCGCGTGGCACAGCGCGCCGCCGAAGGCGTCGCCCGCGCCGAGGCCGTTGACGACGTCGACCGGCACCGGCGGCACCTCGGTGATCTCCTTGCCGTCCGAGGCGAGGACGCCCTTCGGGCCCTGCTTCACGACGGCCAGCTCGACCCCGGCGGCGTGCAGCGCGGCCGCGGCGGCGTGCGGCTCGCGCTCGCCGACCGCGGTGTCGCACTCGTCGAGGTTGCCGACCGCCACCGTGACGTGCGGCAGCGCCTCGGCGATCACCGCGCGCGCCTCCTCGCGGGAGGGCCAGAACATGTCGCGGTAGTCGAGGTCGAGCACGGTGATCCCGCGCTTGCCGCGGGCCCGCAGCGCGGCGAGGGTGGCCTCCCGGCTGGGCTCCTGGCACAGACCGGTGACCGTCACCCAGAACACGTCCGCGTCGCGCACGGCGTCGAGGTCCAGCTCGTCGGCCCGGATCTGCAGGTCGGGAGCGGTCGGGTAGCGGTAGAAGTAGAGCGGGAAGTCGTCGGGCGGGAAGATCTCGCAGAACGTGACCGGCGTCGGGATCTTCGGCACCGGGCGAGACGAAGCGGTCGTCCACGCCGAAGCCGCGCAGCGCGTCGTGCAGGTACTCGCCGAACGGGTCGTCGCCGGTGCGGGTGATCACGGCGCTGGTGCGGCCGTAGCGTGCCGCGGCGACGGCGACGTTGGTCGGGCTGCCGCCGAGGTACTTGCCGAACGTCTCGACCTTCTGCAGCGGGACGCCCACCTGCAGCGGGTAGATGTCCACGCTGATGCGGCCCATGGTGAGGACCTCCACGCCCGCCTCCTCTCGTCGCCCTTGCCGGGAAGTGCAGGTATGGGTGTACCCTTCTGACGGTCGACAAGTCAACACTTTGTCAGGACAAAGTCTCATAACGAGGGGGGCCGGGTGTCGGAGCCGATCGCCGGGCTCGCGGTCTCGCTCGACCGCGGAAGCCCCGTGCCGCTGTACTTCCAGGTGGCCACGCAGCTCGAGAAGATGATCGAGAGCGGCGAGATGCCCGTGGGCGGACGGCTGGCCAACGAGGTCGAGCTGGCCGACCGGCTCGGCGTCTCGCGGCCGACCATGCGCCGGGCCATCCAGTACCTCGTCGAGCGCGGCATGCTCGTGCGCAAGCGCGGGGTCGGCACCCAGATCGTGCACCCGAAGGTGCGCCGCCCGGTCGAGCTGTCCAGCCTGTACGACGACCTGGTCAAGACCGGCCAGTCGCCGATCACCGAGGTGCTCGACTTCGGCGTCGGCCCGGCCACGGCGCCGATGGCCGAGCGGTACGGCGTGCCGGAGGGCCTGGAGGTCACCTGGTTCGAGCGGCTGCGCTACGCGGGCGGCGAGCCGCTGGCGCTGATGCACAACGCCGTGCCGACGGCGGTGCTGTCGCTGGACCGGGCCGACCTGGAGCGCCAAGGCCTCTACGAGCTGCTGCGCGCGGCGGGCCACGTGCCGCGCATGGCGACGCAGGTCGTGGGCGCCCGCGCGGCCAACGCGGCCGAGGCGCGGGTGCTGCACGAGAGCCGTGGCGCGCCCCTGCTCACGATGAGCCGCACCGCGTGGGACGAGAAGGGCGAGGCCGTCGAGTACGGCGCCCACGTGTACCGCGCGAGCCGCTACTCGTTCGAGTTGAGCCTCACGGTCTGATTCGGAGGGTAGTCAACCCGTCACTGAAAGGTTATAGTCGCTACCGAGGGGTCCTGACGTAAAGGGCACCGTTAATGACCTCTCAGCTCGTCGATCCGCAGCTGTACCTCGACCCTCATTCCGTCTTGCGGGAAATGCGCACGACGTGTCCGGTCTATTTCGACGATCACCTCCAATCCTGGGTCGTCACGCGCTACGACGACGTCGTCGCGTGCCTGAAGGACCCGCGGATGTACGTCGTCGAAGAATGCAAGCGGGTCGATGCGTTGCCGCAGGCGAGACAGGCCGAGCTCGCGCCGTTGCGGCGCATCTTCACCGAATGGGGCGGCCGGTCGGTCGCGAGCGATCACGACGTCTTCCTGCGGGTGGTCAAGAAGTACTTCACCCCGCGGCGCATGGCGGGGCGGCGTCGGCACGATCCAACGGCTGATGGACGGCCTCCTCGAGGCGGCGCTCGGCCACGGCGGGCCGGTTGACGTGGTGAACGAGCTCGCCCACCCACTCGCGATGTCGGTGGTGTGCGACCTGCTCGGGGCGCCCCCGTCCCGCGCCCGAGATCGACCGCCTGCTGCGGGCGTCCAACGCCATTTCCGGGCTGCTGGAAATGGGTGAGGTCGAGCAGCTGCAACGGTCGCAGGAAGGCATGCTCGATGTGATCGACTACCTGCGTCCGCACATCGCGGCCGCGCGCGCCGGGCGCGGTTCCGGGCTGCTTTCCGTCCTTACTGGACCAGACGCGCAGCGGCTCGATTACGACGACGACCAGATCGCCGCGCAGGGCATCATGTTCGTGGTGGTCGGCTACCACACCACCGCCAATCTGCTCGCCAACGGCCTCCAGTTGTTGTTCGACCACCCGGGGCAACGCCGCGCCCTCGTCGAGCGCGGATTCGCGAACCTCCCGAATGCGTTCGACGAGATGATGCGATTCCACGGCCCGGTTTCGACGATCCGGCGGGTGGCGCTGTCCGACGTCCAGCTGCGTGGTCAGCGGATCGCCGCGGGCGACACGGTCGTGCTGGCGCTGCTCGCCGCCAACCGCGACGAGGCGGTGTTCGACCGGCCCGACGAGTTCCTGGTCGACCGGCCGAACGCCAACCGGCAGGTCGGCTTCACCGTCGGCCCGTACAGCTGCATGGGGCAGGCACTGGCCCGGCTCGAGGGCCAGGTCTTCTTCACCACGCTGCTCTCGCGGTTCCCGCGCATGGTCCCGGCCGACCCGCAGCCGGACTGGATGGTGTTCCGGCCGCTCGGGCGCGAGCTGCGCACCCAGTGGGTGCTGCTCGACGGGAGGCGGTGAGCGGTGCAGGCCGTGCTCTCGGCGATCGCCCGCGGACGGGCCGCCATCGACGCGCACCCGCTCTACGCCTGGATGGCCGACCCCGGGGTCCCGTTGGGCAGGCGGTTCGTCTTCGCGCCGCTCTTCGCCAACTTCATCCTCGGCTTCAGCGACCTCAACCGCTGGTTCCTGCGCTACCCGGAGCCCCGCGACGGCTACGAGGCCGCCATCAACGCGCACACCGAGGAGGACGAGACGCACTCGGCGCTGTTCCTCGAGGACTGGCGCGAGCTGGGCTTCGACGCCGAGCTCGGCTGGGGCGTCGAGGACACGATGGCCTGGTACTACACGGCACCCGAGACCGAGGTGTTCCGCCGCTACGCCATGCGGCTCACCCGGATGTGCGTCGAGACGCCCGACCCGCTCGTCCGGTTCGGGCTGATGGAGGCCATCGAGACCTGCGGGCACGTGTTCTTCGGGCACACCGCCCCGTTGGCCGAGGAGCTGTCCCGGCGCACCGGCGCGGCGCTGCGCTACTTCGGCCCGTACCACCTGGCGCGGGAGACCGGCACGTTGATCGACGCCGACGACCTCTTCGAGAGCGTCGTCCTCACCCCCGAGCAGCGTCGGCGCGCCGTCGCGCTGGTCGAGGAGGTGTTCGCGATGTTCACGGTGAAGAACGACCACCTGCTCGCGTACGCGCAGGCCGTCACGTCGGGGGCGGCGGTGCCCCGGCCCGCGCAGGCGGCCCGGCCCGCGGTCGCGCTCGGCGGGGAGGTGCGGCCGCTGCACACCGTCGAGCAGGGCTCAGCCGGTCCGATGGGCGAGCGGCTCGCCGAGCGGAAGGCGGCGCTGGCCGCGCACCCGTTCCTGGCGTGGCTGTCCACGCCCACCGCCGACCCGGTCGCGCGGCTGCGCGCGTTCGTGCCGCTGTGGATCCCGGACATCATGGGCTACGCCGACCTCATGACGTACGCGCTCGCCTACCCGAAGCCGCGCGACGCGGCCGAGCGCGCGCTCAACCGGCACGCCGCCCGGCTCGCCTGCCACCACCGGCTGTTCCTCGCCGATGCCGCCGCGCTGGATCTCGACGGCGCGCTCGGCTGGGGCGCGGGGGAGACCCTGCACTTCCTCGGGCACAGCTCGGCCACCGAGCTGCAGCGGGGCAGCGTGGCCGCGTTCGTCGACATCGCCTTCCGGCACCGCAGCCCCATCGTGCGCTACTGGCTGATGGAGGCGTTGCAGGCGAGCGGCGAGGCGTTCTTCCAGCACGGCAGCGTGCTGGCGCGCGCCGTCGAGCGGCGGCTGGGCCGCCCGCTGCACTACCTCGCCGACCGCCACCGGCTCGCCCACCCCGTGCTCGAGCCCGATCCGGCGGCCGACGCGGTGCGGCTGGCCCGGCTGCCCGTCACGACAGCCGAGCAGCGCGCCGCGCTAGCGGGCATCGACACCGTGTTCGAACGCCTGACCGCGCAGATGGATCAGTCGCTGCGCGAGATGGACGTCACACGCACGGCGTCGTAGCGCCGGTGCGGCTCAGCGCCTGCTGTAGCCGCGCTCATCCTCGTCGTCGGCGGGGGCGTACGGGTCGTACTCGTCCTGCTCTTCCTCCGCCTCCCCGTCGTGGATGACCGTCCCGCTGCCGATCTCGCGCTGCAGAGCGTCGAGATCCATGCGGGGGGAGCTGTACTTGAGCTCTCGGGCCACTTTCGTCTGCTTGGCCTTGGCTCGTCCGCGCCCCATGGCTGGTCCCCCTTACAACAGGGAAGGGGCGGCCGGATTACTCGGCGGCCCCGTTCTCATTTCATCAGTGTCCTGCCATCTACCGTACCTTGCGCGGCGGCCGATGTGCGACGTGGCACCGCTTGTGTGACGTGACGGGTCACCGGAATCGACGAACGACGCGGGTCAGCGCCCGCGCAGGCGCTCCTGGGCGGCCCGGCCGCGGGCGGGGGTCTCCTCGGCGGCGGCCGACGTCGGGTCGATGCGGGCCGGGGTGTCGGCGCCCGCGGTGAGCTCGGCGTCGAGCGGCACCGAGCGCTTCACCAACGCCAGCGCCACGGGCCCGAGCTCGTGGTGCTGCACGACCGTGCCGACCCGGCCCACCGCGCGATCCTCCAGCGTGATCGGCTCGCCGGGGACGGGCAGGCGCTCGTCGCCCGCGTCGAGGTGCAGGAGCACCAGCCTGCGCGGCGCCTTGCCCATGTTGGCGACCCGCGCGACCGTCTCCTGGCCGCGGTAGCAGCCCTTCGACAGGTGCACGGCGGCGCTGATCCAGCCGACCTCGTGCGGGATGGTGCGGTCGTCGGTGTCGAGGCCCGCCCGGGGGAGGACGGCCGCGACGCGCAGCGCCTCGTACGCGACGGTGCCCGCGGGGCGGGCGCCCGCGCCGGTGATGCGCTGCCACCACTGCGCCTTGGCCGCGCGGGGCACGACGAGGTCGACGAGGCCGGGGCCGCGGGTGCGACGCACGTACCCGCCGCCCTCGAGCGGTGCCGCGCCCTCGGGCACGGGCACGTCGAGCGCGGCGAGCACCGCCTGCGCCTCCGGCCCGACGAGCGAGAGCACCGCCAGCTCGGCCGTCGCGTCGCGCGGCTCGACCTTGGACCAGAAGACCATCTTCTGCAGGTAGGCGAGCAGCTCGGCCAGCTCGGCCGCCTCGACGTCGAGGTAGACGACGTCGTCGACCTGCGCCACCGCCATGTGGTGCAGCACGCGGCCCTGGCCGTCGAGCACGAGCGCCTCGGTGGCGCCGCCGTCGGGCAGGGCGGAGACGTGCTGGGTGATCAGCAGGTGCAGCCAGTCGAGGCGGTCCGGGCCCGTGATGGCGATGACGCCGCGGTGGCTGCGGTCGACCACGGCGGCCGTGCGGGCCATCGCGCGCTGCTCGGCGAACGGGTCGCCGTGGTGCGCGGGCACCGGGTCGTCGAGGTGGTGGTCGGGGAGGGTCATGAGTCGTCCTGACAGTTCGCGCAGATCCCGGAGAGTGCGAGGTGGCTGACGTCGAGCGTGAAGCCGTGGCGGTCGGCCAGCTCGGCCGCGATGCTGCCCATCAGCTCCGTGGGCAGCTCCATGACCGCACCGCACTGGTGGCACACGAGGTGGACGTGCTCGTGCTCGTGGGCCGAGTAGGTGGGCGCGCCGTGGCCGAGGTGGGTGTGGTGGACGAGGCCGATGCGGTCGAGCAGGTCGAGCGTGCGGTAGATCGTGGTGATGTTCACCGCGGGAGCCGTCTGCTGCACCTGCGCGCAGATCTGCTCGGGGGTGGCGTGGCCGAGCGTGCGCACCGCGTCGAGCACGAGCTGGCGCTGCGGGGTCAGCCGCAGACCGCGCTCGTGCAGCGTGTGTCGCAGCGTGGTGTCCACGTCACCGATCCTAGACGCGCGTCGCCTAGTGCTCCGGTATCGCGCTGACCTGCGTCAAAACACCGCCAGCAGGTGATCGATATCGATTCGGTATGCTCCGTAGGAGTGAACGAGCCGGTTGGGGGAACCGGATGATCCCTACCCTCGTCGAGGCTATGGGGACCAGCGGAAGGGCGTCTCGATGACGGCAGATGTGGGGGGGCCAGGCGCCCCACGTTTCGACGTCGTTCTGCGCGGCTACGACCGCAAGCAGGTCGACGAGCACGTGGCCCGGCTCCAGCGGGTGTTGGCGCGGATGCGTGCCGATCTGGAGATGGCGCGCAGCCAGCCGCTGCCGCTCGTCCCGCCGCCGGGGTTCGGGCCGGGCCCGGGCCTGCCGCCCGCCGCCCGCCGCCGCCCGGGCCGGGTCCGCGTCCGCGGCCCACGCCGCGCCCTCGGGGCGACCAAGGCGACACGATCGGCACGTTCACCGACCGCATGCAGAACATCCTGCAGGCCGCGGAAGAGGAAGCGGCGGAGATCCGGGGCAAGGCCCGGGCCGCCGCCCGCGCGGAGCGGGAGTCGGTGCGGGCCGAGCTGGCCGATCTGATCCGGCAGCGCGATGCGCTCCGCGCCGAGGTCGGGCGGATGCGCGCAGGACCGGCCGGTGGGCCTGGTCCGGGTGCCCCCGGCCCCGGCGGCAGGCCGGTGCTGCCCAACGACGACTCGGAGTCCCGCACGCTGATCGAGCCCGGCGCGGGGCGCCCGCAGCCGGGCATGCCCCGCCCCGGCACGCCCGGCGCGGGTGGTCTGGCCGCGTCGGGCCAAGGCGGCCCCGGTGGTCCGGGAGCAGGTCCGGGCGGCAGGCCGGTGATGGCCAACGACGACTCGGAGTCCCGCACGCTGATCGAGCCCGGCGCGGGGCGCCCGCAGCCGGGCAAGCCACGCCCTGGTTCGTCGGCAGGCAGCCCGCCACCGGCCGGTGCCGGTCCGGAGCGCACCCTGGGCGGCAGCCCCCGCCCGGCCGCTGGTCCGGAGCGGACCCTCGGCGGCGGCCCGCCCCCGGCCGCTGGTCCGGAGCGCACTCTGGGCGGCAGCCCCCGCCCGGCCGTCGGTCCGGAGCGGACCCTCGGCGGCGGCCCGCGTCCGGCGGCCGGCCCGCCCGGTGGCGTCCGGCCGCACGCGCCCTCCGGCAGCGGCTCGGCGGGCGACCGCCACGTCCCGCCCCCCGGTAGCGCTGCCGCGTCCGATCGCCCAGCGCCCGCCCGCGGCAACACCCGTCCCAACCCGCTCCCGGCGGGCGCGCAGGGCAGGCCCGGCGATCTCCGTCCGGGATCGGGCGGTCCGGCGAGCCCCGCGCCTGGTGCACCCCAGTCCAGCGACCCGCGCCCCGGCTCGGCGCCTCGCCCCGCCCCGCTCCGCGGTGGCCCCCCGACACCCGACCACCGCCCCGACGGCCCGCCCGGCGCCCGCGACACCACCCGCCCGGACCAGGGCCCGGCCGCCCGCGGCTCCGCCGCGCCGACGGTGCCGGGCCGGGAAGACGCCACCGTCGTGGGTCAGGGCGGCTCGGCGATCGACCGCCCCGGATCGCCGTCCCCCGCCCGTCCGGGTCCGGCCGCCGCCGGCGGTGCGAACCCCCGCGACCCCGCCGACGCAACCACCGCCTCAGGCCGTGTCCCGGACCGCGGCGGTGTGGACCACAGCGGGTCCGGCAGCAGCGGTTCCGACGGCGGCGCTCCCGACCGCGGCGGCCCGACCGCAGCGGCGCCGACCGCAGCGGCGCCGACCGCAGCGCTCCCGACCGCGGCGCTCCCGACCGCGGCGCTCCGACCGCGGCGCTCCGACCGCGGCGGCTCCCGACCGCGGCGCTCCCGACCGCAGCGGCGTCCCGACCGCAGCGGCTCCGACCGCAGCGGCGCCGACCGCAGCGGCGCCGACCGCAGCGGCGCCGACCGCGGCGTCTCCGAGCGGCAGCGGGTCCGACCGCAGCGGATCCGACCGCAGCGGGTCTGACCGCAGTGGATCCGACCGCAGCGGGTCTGACCGCAGCGCGTTCGATCGCGGTGTGTCCGACGCCACCGGTCCCGATCGCAGCGCTCCCGGCCGCCCGTCGCCCGAGCGCGGCCCCGCCGACCGCGGGGCGCCCGACAGCGGTGGGTCTGACCGCAGCGGGTCCGAGCACGGCAAGACCGCCGGTGGTCCCGAGCGTTCCGCCGTAGGCGAACCGGATCGCGGCGAGCCCGGCCGTTTCGGGTCCAACCGTGGCGGCCCCGAGGGCAGCCCGTCTGACCCTGGCGGTCCGTCGCGATGGTCCGGAGCGTGGCGGCACCGATCGTGGTGGCCCGGAGCGCGTCGCCGTCGGCGGTGGAAACGAGCGTGCCATCGCAGGCGGATCGGATCGCGGCGCCGGCACCGGTGGGCCCGACCGCGACCAGGTTCCCGCTGGGAACGACCGTGCGACGGCGCCCGGCCGCGATCAGGCCGCGACTCCAGGACCCGGCGCGGCGGAGGCCGCATCCGGCGGCGCTGGTGCCGAGCGCGACACGCCCGCCTCTGATCGCAACGTCCCGACCGGCGGCCCCGAGCGCGGCGGCCAGGCCGCTGGTCCCGGCGCGTCCGGCGCGGGCTCCGAGCGTGGCGGTGCCGGCTCCGCGGACCCTCGCGGGGGCGCCCCGAACGGCGCTGACCACGAGCGCAGCCCCGGCGCAGTCTCCGACCGCAACGCGCCCACCCGGCCTGATCAGGACCGCGCTGGGCATCCCGAGCGGAGCGACAACGCTGGATCCGCGCAGCCGCGTCCCTTCGTCGCCCGTTCCGAGCGGCCGACCACGGCCGTCGACCTGCCGCCCCGTCCGGGCTCCGCGCAGGCGGCCGGTGAGGGCGGTCAGCAGGCAGGCGGCGCGGCGCCCGATGGCAGTACGCCCGGCTCCGGTGCCGACACGGAGAAGCGGCCCGACACGGCCGACAACACGGGAGCGCCCTCCCCGCAGGCCGGCGACAAAGCCACAACGGGTTCGGCGTCCTCCGGTGCGGGCGACGCCCCGAAGCCGGGGTCCGAGCGCGCCGTGGGCACGAGCACCGACGGTGGGCAGCCTGCCGATGGAGGCCGCACCGACGCAGGCCCTGTGCCCTGGCCGCATTCCGGATCGGACTCGGCGTCGGAGCCCGCCCCAAATGCCTCCGCGGCCCAACCACCCCCGGCGCAGTCGGGTGAGGCCCCGCGTCTGAGGTCGAATGACGCAACCCGCCCTTTCACCCGCGACCCTGAGCCCACGGGCTCAGGGGGATCGAACGGGTCGACGTCCGACCCGGCGCCGAAGAAGGGGGCTCACGCGCTGCACACCGGGGCCTACCCGGTCGTCAGCGAGCCCGTTTCGATGCGTCCGCGCAACGAGCCCCCGCCCGAGCCCGCCGAGCTCTTCCGCCCCGCCCCCCGTGACGAGAAGCGTCCGAGTCCGGCCGCCACTCCGGAGACCACGGTCAAGGTCTCGGCCGTCAAGCCGGCGAGCGGCTCCGAGGGAAGGTCACTCGCGCCGGTGCCGCCGGCAGCGGACAAGTCGGACGATCGCGCTCGCTGACCCATCGCACGGTCGGGCGACGGTTACGCTCCGGGTGAGTCCGAGCGCACAGAGTTGCGATCTTCGGCGTACGGTGCGCAGCTATGCAGCTGCCACTGTCCGCTGACGTGCTCGTCCCGGTAGGCGTCGGAGTGCTCGTGGCGGTCGTGGCCGTCATCGCGCTGGTGATCGGCCTGCGGCGAAAGGCGGAGGACGCGCCCACGCCCACCCACGCCGACTGGACCAGCGAGCACGTGGGCGACGTCGTTGTTCCGCCGACGCGGACCGTGGCTGACGCGGTGGCCGAACGGCAGGGCAACACCGGTCCGTTCCTCGTCGTGGCACCGGCGCAGCCGGGCGCGGTCGAGGCGGGAAGGTGCGCCGAAGCCGCCGAGTCGGCGGGGGCCGCGAGGCGGAACGGGAACGGCGTCGGTTCGCGGCGCGCGGCAACCCTCTCGTCGCTCGGTCCCGTCGTGAGCGCCTCGGTGGTGGCACGACAGCGGCATGCTGTGCAGGCTTCGGGGGACACTGCGTCGGTCGCGGTGGCCGAGCCGGGCGAGGTGGCCGCCGGTGTCGAGCCGGAGCCGAAGTCGACGGCCGTCGAGGGGTCGGCCGCTGACACCGCTCTGCGGGCCCAGGCCGGTCACCCCGGCTCCGGCGGAAGGGACGACCGGCCGCCCTTCCCCGCCGATCCGCTGTTCGGGGTCGGTCGGTTCGACCAGGTCAGTCCCGACGGCGACCCGTGGTTCACCCCACCCGCCATGCCTCGGACGCAGCTGGGTGGTTCAGGCAGGCCCCCCGGGCCGGACGAGGGCGACGCGGAGAGCCAGGCGGGCGAGCAGCCGGTCGCCGAATGCCCCGAGCCCGCGACGGGCCCGGCCGCTCGCGCAGCTGGGGGTGCAGCAGAGGTAGCCGCTTCGGGCGCGGCGCAGAGCGAGCCCACGACGGCCGCAGGGTCGACGCCCGCCGCCCCCCACGCGGCCGGGAACAACCCGAAGCCCGCGCCGGAGCCTCAGGCGCCCGCGCGCCACGTCACGAGCGGGCCCCCGCCGAAGCCCGCCACCCACCCGACCGCGGGCCTGCCCGAGCCCGTCCAGCCGACCTCAGCCCAGCACCACACTCCAGGTGCGCCTGAGCCCGCCCAGGCCAACCCCACCCGCCACCAGGCGCCTGGTCTGCCCGAGCCCGCCCGGGCGAACCCCACCCACCATTCGACGGCTGGCAGGCCCGCCCAGGCGATCCCCGGCCGCGATCCGGTTGCGGACGTGCCCGAGCCCAAGGCGCAGGCGCCCGCCGGTCATCCGCCTGCAGGCGTGCAGGAGCCCGCATCGACGGCCCGGCCGCCCGAACCCCACGCGGTCGCGGACGTGCCCGGGCCCGCCCCGATGGGCTCGGCGTCAGCCCACGAGGCGGCCGGGGACAGCACCCAGCTACCGCCGAACCAGCGCCGGCAGGCCGCGTCCCGGAGCGATGGCCCGGCCTCGGCACCCGACAGCCAGGTGGTCGCGAACGTGCCCGAGCCCGCCTCGGCGCCCGAGGACGGCCCGGCACCCACCCGCTACCCGGTCGTGAACGTGCCCGAGCCCGCGCTCGCGCCGGACCGCCACCCGGTGGCCGACGAGCCCGCGCCGTCCGCCGGGTCGAGCCACAGCGTCGCGGCCGCGGTCGCCCAGGTGCTCGCCGCCCGGGCCGCGGCACACGCGCCGGAGGGTGATCGGCGGGGCGACGCGCGGGACCGGCTGCTGGCCGTGCTCCTCGACGACCCCATGCGTGCCGTCGGCGCGGCGGTGGACCTCCAGGACTGCCAGGAGCGCCTCGACCGGCTCGCCGCCTCACTGCAGGACGAGCGCGGCCGCCTCGGTGACGTGCTGGGCCGCCTCGCCCGGTCCGGGCTCCGCCCCGACCAGCTCGCCCGGCTCTCCGGCCTCTCCGACACCGAGGTCGCCGAACTCCTCCGCCGCGGACCCTCGGCGTAGCGCGCCTGCAGTCACCCAGCGCCACCGGCCACCGACACGGCGCCTTCATCGCGTCGCGACAGCGCCCTGATCGCGTCGAGACGCCGAACTCACCGCGTCGAAAACGGAGATTCGCCGCTTCGAAAACGGAGACTCGCCGGGGGTTGGGTCAGCCTGCTATCCGGCGCAGCTGGGCGGACAGGTGCGGTTGCTGGGGTTGGCCCATCATCGCCCGCTCGTCGACGTAGGCCAGGTCGCCCCCGTCGACGAGCCCGTACAGCCGGTGGGACGACACGACGTCCTTCGCCGAGGCCGTGCGCACGACGGCGTCGGTCTCCAGTCTCCCAGGACGTCAGCGTGCGCGCCCGCCCGTAGAAGATCTCGGTGATCCCGGTGGCGTGGGTGATCAGCACCTCCAGCTCGCCGCCGGGTTGCGGGCGCCAGAAGCCGGTCTCGCGGGCCGCGGGCCGCAGCACCTCGCCGTCCGGCCCGAGCAGCCACGCCCGCGCCTCGTAGGACAGGAACGGCCGCCCGTCGTGGGCGAACACGAGCTGCTGGCCGAACGGGTAGGGCCCGTCGATCGTCGGGTAGACCACCTCGCCCGCACCCCGCCACACGCCGACCAGCGGCAGCAGGCCGAGGCAGTCGGGGTGCAGGTCCGGGCCCTCGCGCAGGTTGGCCGTGTCGTCGGGGATCGGCAGGTCCTCGAAGCGCGGCCGGTTGCGCTGCGGGGCGTCGGGCGCGGCGTTGGTGGTGGGCGGCTCGCTCACTGGTCCACCGGCCGTTCGACGGCGGGCGGCGTGGTGAACAGCCGCCGCAGCAGGTACGCGGCGTACCCGACGGTGCCCGCCGAGGCCAGGATCAACAGCGCGGTGAAGAACCATTGCACGGTCGGCCAGCGTACGACGGGCCCCCCGCGCGCTGCGGGAGGCCCGTCGAAACTCGCTCGGATCAGCCGACCGTGACGACCGTGTCGTGCAGGCCCGGCGCCTCGGCCGTGACCCGGGCCTCGCCGTTGCCGCTGCGGTGCAGGGCCCGCAGGGTCCAGGTGCCGGGCGCGGCGAAGAAGCGGAACGCCCCGCTCGCCGACGACACGACCTCGGCCGTGAACTCGCCGCTGCCGTCGAGCAGCCGCACGAACGCGCCGCCCACCGGCTCACCGCCCGCCACGACCCGGCCGGTGAGCACCGTCTCCTTGGAGAGGTCGGTGCCGGGCGGCAGCTTCGCTGCCTGGTCAGGTGCTCCGCACATCAGGCCTTGCCTCCCGCGCCCAGCTCGATCGGCACGCCGATGAGCGAGCCGTACTCCGTCCAGCTGCCGTCGTAGTTCTTGACGTCGCCGTGGCCGAGCAGCTCGTGCAGCACCACCCACGTGTGCGACGACCGCTCCCCGATGCGGCAGTAGGCGATGGTCGCCCGCGAGCCGTCGAAGCCCTCTTCGCCGTAGAGCTTGGCGAGGTCCTCGTCGGACTTGAACGTGCCGTCCTCGTTGGCCGCCTTGCTCCACGGGATGTTGATCGCCCCGGGGATGTGGCCCGGCCGCTGCGACTGCTCCTGCGGCAGGTGCGCGGGCGCGAGGATCTTGCCGGAGAACTCGTCGGGCGAGCGCACGTCGACCAGGTTCTTCTGGCCGATCGCGGCCACGACCTCGTCGCGGAACGCGCGGATCGACGTGTCGGGCGCCTGCGCGGTGTACGTGGTGGCGGGCCGGTCGGCGGTCTCGGTGGTGAGGGTGCGGCCGTCGAGCTCCCACTTCTTGCGGCCGCCGTCGAGCAGCTTGACGTCGCCGTGCCCGTACAGCTTGAACTGCCAGTACGCGTACGCGGCGAACCAGTTGTTGTTGCCGCCGTAGAGCACGACGGTGTCGTCGTTGCTCACGCCCTTGGCGGACAGCAGCGCGGCGAACTGGTCGCGGTCGACGATGTCGCGCCGCACCTGGTCCTGCAGCTCGGTGGTCCAGTTGATCTTGACGGCGCCGGGGAGGTGCCCGCCGTCGTAGGCGGCGGTGTCCTCGTCGACTTCGAGGAACACGATCCCTTCGGTGCCGAGGTTCTTCTCGGCCCAGTCGGCGGTGACCAGGACATCCTGGCGGCTCATGCGGAAACTCCCTTGGTGGACGTCGTACGGAGACGGGCGATCAGCCCGTACAGCTCGCAGCCCAGGCAGAAGCCGAAGGCGGCGTTGAGGAACGCGGCGGCCAACGCGAGCGCGGTGGCCGCGATGCCGAGTGCGGTGACGCCGGTGGCGTAACCGATCAGCCCCGACAGCGGCGAAGGCTAAGCCGACGGCCTGGGAGAACCGGACCGGTGCGGCGTCGTCGCGTGCGGTGCTCGGGCCGATCCGCGGCGCGACGAGCAGGCGGAACAGCGACGGTGTACGGGGCGAAGCGCAGGCCCGCGAACGCGCCGAGCGCGAACACGGCGACCTGGGCGGCCAGCAACCACGCGCTTCCCGTGACGAGCACCAGCGCCAGCACGACGGTGGTGACGGCGGCGGCGAACCGCACTCCCCGCGGATCGACCGGCGGGGTCGGACATGGCAGTGCTCCTGAGGTTGGCGAACGGTGTGAAAACCCTCAGGAGGCCCGACACAGGCAGCTGCCGACGCGGCACAGATCGACTGCGCGACGTCGGGTCAGCGGCCAGTTCACGGCGCCGAGGGTAGCTGAGGATCCGGGCTTTCGGGAGCGCCCCGTTCACGTGAACAGCGCTGGGGCCAGCGCAGACGCCAATTCGGTGACGCGCGGCACACCCGCGACGCGCAGCAGCTCGCCGCCCGCGCGGTCGAACGCGACCGTCGTCGGGGTGCGCAGCACGTGCAGGGAGCGCGCGACGTCGGGGTGCTCGGCGACGTCGACCTCGACGTGGACGACGCCCGCGGTGGTCGCGGCGAGCCCGTCGAGCACCGCGGCGGTCTGGCGGCACGGCGCGCACACGGGGGAGGAGAGCTGGAGCAGCAGCACGCGCTCGTCCGCCGCGGGGGTTCGCCCGACGAGCGCCCACCCGTCGGTCGCGGTGCCCGCCGTGCCCACCTGCCCGGAGCGCGCCCGCAGCACCAGGCCGACCACGGTGGCGACCACGAGCACGCCGACCACCACCAGGACCCCGACGACGTCCACGTGATCAGCAACCCGGGCCCGGCGGGGCCCATTCCCGCGCCAGGTCCGCGACCCACTCCGGCACGTCGGCGGGATCCACGGGCGGCGCGGCCACCACGACGAGCTCGGTCACGCCGGCCTCGGCGAGCGCCGGGAGGTAGGACGGGTCGGGATCGCCGAGCGCCACCGCGATGCTGAGCTCATCGGGCGACCGGCCCTGCGAACGGCAGGCCTCGGCGAGCACGGCGATGCGCTCGGGCACCGCCGCGGCGTCGACGTTGAAGCCGTACCAGCCGTCGCCGATCGCGGCGACCCGCCGCAGCGCCGCGTCGCTGTTGCCGCCGACCACCACCGGCACGCCGCGCGCGACCGGCTTCGGGTACACGCGGATCCCGTCGAAGCGCACGAACTCGCCCGCGAACGAGCTCACGTCGTCGCGCCACAGCGTGCGCAGCGCGGCGACGTACTCGGCGGTGCGCCGCCCCCGCCCCGCGAAGGGCACGCCGAGCGCCGCGAACTCCTCGGCCGACCAGCCGACGCCCACCCCGAGCGTGCAGCGCCCGCCGGAGAGCACGTCCAGCGTGGCGGCCTGCTTGGCCACGACCACCGGGTTGTGCTCGGGGAGCAGCAGCACGCCGGTGGCGAGCTGGATGCGGGTGGTCACGGCGGCCGCGAAGGTGAGGGTGAGGAGCGGGTCGAGCCAGTCGGCGTCGGCGGGCACGGCGATGCGCCCGTCGGCCGAGTACGGGTACCGCGACGCCTGCGCGTCGAGCATCACGACGTGCTCGCCCGACCACAGCGTGGCGAACCCGTGCTGTTCGGCGCCGAACGCCACGGCGCGGACGACCTCCGGTCGCGCGCCCGCGCCGATGCCGAGCGCGTGCAAGCCCAGCCGCATGCCGAGTCCCCCGATCGTCGCGTGAGCCGCCAAGATAACGGACCCTTTTGGGTGCCATGCCAGGCGGAACGGGGAGGAATTGTCCCGTCTACACTGCCCGCGATGACCAATTCGGACCGGCCGGGATGAGCGACCCCGAGTTCTCGTTGCACGTCGACGGGGGCATCGTCGTGGTGCGCTGGCTGCCCGGTGTGGAGATCACCGGGCCGCTCGCGACCGAGGCGATGGACACCGTCGACGAGCTCAACGGCGACCACAAACGGCCGCTCCTCGTCGACCTCACCGGCACCGCCACCGTGACCCGCGAGGCGCGGGGTGCGTTCAGCCGCGAATGCCAGGTCTCGCGGATGGCGTTGGTCGGCCGGTCCGCCGTCGACCGGGTGCTCGCCAACTTCGCACTGAAGGTCAACAGCATCGCCATCCCGTCGCGGTTCTTCACGTCCCTGCCTGCGGCGCTGGCGTGGCTCCGGGAGCACGAACAAGCCGACCATTAGGAGGGCGCTGCAGAACTCGGCCCTACTGCGTCGCTCGCTACGGGCGGAGTTCTGCAGCACCCTCCTGGCGAGCACCGCGACGTAGCCGGGGATCGTGTCGTGGGTCTGCGGCGTCGACAGCGGGATGGTCGTGATCGCCGCGTCGGCGTCGACGACCAACCGCCGCCAGTCCGGCAGCGGGAAACACGCCTCGAGCTCGGCGTCGCCGAACGCCGACGGCGGCGGGATGCCGGTCGAGATGGCGCGGGCGAGCGCGGACGGGAGCCCGCGCGGGCCCGCGCCGAGCCGTTCCAGGTAGTGCAACGGGTGGCCGCGGTGGTTGGTCTCGCCGATCAGCACCCGGCCCCGCGCGCCGACGAGCGTGCCGATGTTGTCGGCCATCCGCCGCCGGACGGGCGCCTCCAGGATGTGCAGCACCCCGCGGACGAACACGTTGGCGTCGCCACCGACGTCGTCGCGCAGGATGTGCCCCGCGTTTGGCGCGGTCATGTCGAGCGCCCGGAACCTGACGCCCGGTGTTCCCGCGCTCTCCGCGGTGGCGAGGGCCACGGCGGCGGGCGAGAGGTCGACGCCGACGACCTCCGGGTACCGGCCCGCCAGCGCGCGGGTGAACCGACCGTTGCCGCAGCCGACGTCGACGACGGGCAGCGCGGGGTCGGCGTGCTCGGCGAAGAGGTCGAGGTAGCGGGCGGCTTCCGCGGGGTCGCTCGCGTCCCACAGGACGTCGCCGCCGTCGCCGGTGGCCCGTACCCCCGCCCAGAAATGCTCCCAGCGACCGCCCACCTCACGCGGCGCGCGACGCCGGAGACGGAGGACGTGCGCCGCGATGACAATGCGCTTCCACACCGGCGCCTCCGCGGCAATCGTCACTCTCCAGTGTGAATCGCCTTACGCTGAGAAACCAGAGGAACGCCGCTAAGTCGCTGTAGGCGTGTTGTGCACGACCGGCTACTCTCCTACCCGATGTCGAGCGCCACGGACGAGTTCGGTCTCCAGATGGAGGCGACGGGCATCGTTCGGCTGCGCTGGATCCCGGGTCTGCGCATCACGGGTTCGCTCGCCGCCGCGGCGATGGCCGCGGTCGACCAGCTCAACGCCGGCTGCAGCCGTCCGCTCCTGGTCGAGATGCACGGCACGGAGACCCCCACCCGCGAAGCCCGCAGGCGGTTCAGCGAGCGGTGCTCGGCCACGCGGATCGCGCTGCTCGGGGCGTCCGCGGTCGACCGGGTGCGGGCGAGCCTCGCGCCCGAACCCGGCCGGGTGGGCTACCCGGTGCCCACGCGCTTCTTCACTTCGGAGACGACCGCCGTCGAGTGGCTCCTCGAGGCTCCTAGTCCAGTGTCAGGTTCCGCGCCCGACCGCTGATCTGCAGCGTGCCGTCCTTCGCCTGGAACGTGTCGGCGGTGACGTCCAGCGGCAGGTCGCCGGTGATCAGCGGCACGCGGAACAGGTCGAGGACCTGCTTCAGCACCGAGCCGGGCACGGGCAGGCCGGTGCCGTCGACCAGCCGGGCGTCGACGGGCACGATGTCCGCCCGGCCCTTGTTCAGCCGCAGCGTGGCGAGCACGGCGACCTCGGTGGTCTGGCCGAAGAAGTCCACGGTGCCGACCAGCCGGGCGGTGCGCGCGGGGCTCATCGTCCCCACCGACGGATCGGCGCCCTTCTTGACCGCCTGCTCCAGCGTGTTCTCGTCGACGCTCTCGATCCGCACCTTCTTGGCCGCGGGGATCAGCCGCTGCAGGTCGGCGGCGTTGATCTTGATGATGCCCTCGGCGGTGGCGGCCGTGATCGACTTCGGGCCGGACCCGAGCAGCATCGCCAGCGGCGCGCTCACGTCGTGCAGCCGCGCGTTGATCTCCAGCTCCTTGAAGGAGCCGTAGGGGATGCGGGTGGCGTCGACGTCGATGTCGGAGTACGTGCCGGAGATGGCCTGGGTGAGGAAGGGGAACCCGTTGATGCGCACCGACGGGTCGTCGACCAGCCCCAACTGCCCGCGCATCTGCCGGGAGACGGCCGACTCGGCCAGCGCCGCGGAACCGAAATCGGCCGCCACCGCGAGGCCCACCAGCACCAGCAGGATGATGATCAGCCGTCGCATGCCGCCTCCACGGCGTCGACCGTAGGGCCCTCGTCCGCGGCGCCCACGCCGGGGAGCTGTGTCGAAGGGCGCGTTCTCTGCGCTACGCAGGGGAGCGTTCACCCGGTTATCCTGCAACGATCCGCGTGGTGGTGTTCCAGCCGGGTCACGCGGAGGTGAACGGTAGCGGTCAGCGTCGCCCGCCGTGCAGCCCGGCGTGAGAGGAGACCGGGAGTGGAACTCCTTCTGCTGACCGCTGATCCGGAACCCGGATCGGTCCTACCCGCACTGACGCTCCTCCCGCACGGTGTCCGCACGGCCGCCCCCGAGGTGGCCGCGCTGCTCGATGCGGGCCCGCACGACGCCGTGCTCGTCGACGCGCGCACGGACCTGGTCGCGGCCCGCAGCCTCTGCAGGCTGCTCGGCAGCACCGGCATGGACGTGCCGGTCATCGCGGTGCTCACCGAGGGCGGGCTCGTCGCGGTGTCCGGGGAGTGGGTGGTCGACGAGATCCTGCTGCCCGGCGCGGGGCCTGCCGAGGTGGACGCCCGGTTGCGGCTGCTCAAGTCGCGCCCCGGCGCCGACGCGGGCCGCGACAACGGCGCGCTCGTCCTCGGCGAGCTCGTGATCGACGAGGCCACGTACGCGGCGCGGCTGCGCGGGCGGCTGCTCGAGCTCACCTACAAGGAGTTCGAGCTGCTCAAGTACCTCGCCCAGCACGCGGGCCGGGTCTTCACCCGCGCCCAGCTGCTGCAGGAGGTCTGGGGCTACGACTTCTTCGGCGGCACCCGCACCGTCGACGTGCACGTCCGCCGTCTGCGCGCGAAGCTCGGCACCGAGCACGAGCAGATGATCGGCACCGTGCGCAACGTCGGCTACAAGTTCGTGCGGCCGAGCCGGGGCGGGTTGGGCGTGGCGACGGTCCTCGAGGAGCCCGACGAGGACGCCGACGACGAGCCGCACCGCACCCCCACCCGGTTGGCCGGTCTGGGGCACTAGGGTCCGGTCGTGGTGGAGTTGCGGTGGCGCGGGGCCCTGAGCGGTGCGGACATCGCCGACGTGCAGGCGTTGGTCGCGGCCGCGACCGAGGTCGACGGCACGGCACCGCTCTCCGAGCACGTCCTGCTGCACCTGCGCCACGGCGGCGACGCCGAGGCCGCGCACCTGCTCGCCCGGGACGGAGACGAGCTGGTGGGGTTCGCGCACCTCGACCTCACCGACCCGGTCGCGGGCGGGGCGGGCGAGCTCGTGGTGCACCCGGAGCACCGGCGGGCGGGCCTCGGCTCGCGCATCGTGCAGGAGCTCCTCGACCGGGCGGGCCGGTCGGAGGTGGCGGCCGGGCGGCTGCGGCTGTGGGCGCACGGCGAGCACCCCGGGGCGGTGGCGCTCGCCACCACCCTCGGCTTCACGCAGGCCCGGGTGCTGTGGCAGATGCGCCGCAGCCTGCTGGCGCCGCTGGCCGAGCCGCACCTGCCCGAGGGCGTGCACCTGCGCCCGTTCGTCGTCGGCGCCGACGAGCGCGAGTTCCTGCGCGTCAACAACGCCGCCTTCGACTGGCACCCCGAGCAGGGCGGCTGGGACCTCGACCAGGTGAAGCTCCGCGAAGCCGAGCCGTGGTTCGACCCGAACGGCTTCCTGCTCGCCGTCGACGCCGACGACCGCCTGCTCGGCTTCCACTGGACCAAGGTGCACGGTGACGGGGGGCACTCCCACGAGCCCATCGGCGAGGTGTACGTGCTCGGCGTGGACCCGTCCGCGCGCGGGATGCACCTCGGCGCCGCGCTCACCCTGGCCGGGCTGCGGCACCTGCGCGACCGCGGCCTGCGCCAGGTGATGTTGTACGTCGAGGCCGACAACGACGCCGCCGTGCGCGTCTACCGCGACCTGGGCTTCACCCGGTGGGACACCGACGTCTCGTACGTCCGTTAGTCAGCTGGCGTTCACCTTCTCGGGGCTTGACGTCCATCGGCCCCGAATAGCTTCGACGGAGGTGCGGCCACCCCGAGCCGCGCCTGCCGAAGCTACGGAGGACACACGTGAAGACCCGACTCGCCGCGGTCGGCATCGCCGCCAGCGGTGCCCTGATCCTCGCGGGCTGTGGTGCCGCCAACGAAACCGCCCCCGCAGGGGGATCCGGTTCCACCGGTGGGGCCCCCGCGGTCTCCGGAACGATCTCCGGTGCTGGCGCCAGCACCCAGCAGGCCGCAACCCAGGCGTGGGTCGCGGGTTTCCAGAAGACCAACCCGGACGCCACGATCAACTACGACCCCAGCGGCTCGGGCGCCGGGCGCACCCAGTTCATCGCGGGCGGGGTCGACTGGGCGGGCAGCGACGCGTACATCAAGGGCGACGAGGCCACCAAGGCCGCCTCGCGCTGCGGTGGCGGTGTCGTCGAGGTGCCGGTCTACGTCTCGCCCATCGCGGTCGTCTACAACCTCCAGGGCGTGGACAACCTGCAGCTCGCGCCGTCGACGATCGCGAAGATCTTCGCCGGCAAGATCACCACCTGGAACGACCCGGCCATCGCCGCCGACAACCCGGGCGTCAACCTGCCCGCCACCGCCATCGCCCCCGTGCACCGCGGCGACAAGTCCGGCACCACCCAGAACTTCACCGACTACCTGTCCGGCGCGGCCAAGGCCGACTGGCCGTCACCCGTCGCCGACACGTGGCCGATCCAGGGCGGCGAGGCCGCGCAGGGCACCTCCGGCGTCATCGGTGCGGTGAAGGGCGGCCAGGGCACCATCGGCTACGCCGACGAGAGCCAGGCCAAGGGCCTGTCGGATCGCCAAGGTCAAGGTCGGCGACGCGTGGGTCGCCCCGAGCGCCGAGGGCGCCGCCAAGGTCCTCGAGGCCTCGCAGCGCGTGGGCGACGGCGGCGACAAGGCCTTCGCCTACAAGCTCGACCGCGCCACCACCGCCCCGGGCGCCTACCCGGTCACGCTCGTCTCGTACGCGATCGCCTGCGCGAAGTACACCGACCCGGCCAAGGCCGACCTGGTCCGGGCGTACCTCGGCTACGTGGTGAGCGCCGACGGGCAGGCCGCCGCGGCGAGCGCGGCGGGCTCGGCCCCGCTGCCCGCATCGCTGGTCTCGCAGATCACGCCCGCGATCCAGTCGATCACCGGCGGCGCGTGAGGCCGGCTGGCCCTGGCCGACGCGGGCCGGGCGTTCGTCATCATCGTGATGGGCGCCCGGCCCGCGCTCCACCGAGACGAAGGACGACGTTGACCACGTCCACCGCACCACCGCCAAGCGCCGACCGTCCGACCAAGCCCGTCCGGCAGCGCGGCGACCGCATCTTCGCCGGCCTCGCCCGAGGGGCGGGCGTCCTCATCCTCGTCGTCCTGGCGGGCGTCGCGGCGTTCCTGCTCGTCCAGGCGATCCCGGCCTTCGTCGCACCCACCGCGGATCTGCCGGACGGGCAGTCAGCCTCGCGCCTACATCGGCCCGCTGATCTTCGGCACCCTGCTGTCATCGATCATCGCGCTGATCATCGGTACGCCGCTCGGTGTCGCCGTCGCGCTGTTCATCACGCACTACGCGCCGCGCAGGCTCGCGCAGGGGCTCAGCTACGTCGTCGACCTGCTCGCCGCGGTGCCCTCGATCGTCTTCGGCCTGTGGGGCGCGAACACGCTCGCGCCCGCCTCGCTGCGGCTCTGCCGAACTGGCTCAACGAGCACCTGGGCTGGCTGCCGTTCTTCGCCGGGCCGGTGTCGGCGACCGGGCGCACGATGCTCGTCGTCGGGCTCACGCTGGCGGTGATGATCCTCCCGATCATCACCGCGGTGTCGCGCGAGGTGTTCCTGCAGACGCCCAAGCTGCACGAGGAGGCGGCGCTCGCGCTGGGCGCCACGCGCTGGGAGATGATCCGCATGGCGGTGCTGCCGTTCGGCCGCTCCGGGATCATCAGCGGCGCGATGCTCGGCCTCGGGCCGCGCGCTCGGCGAGACGATGGCCGTCGCGATCATCCTCTCCGCCTCGGGCGTCGTCACGTTCAACCTGATCAGCTCGGACAACCCGTCGACGATCGCGGGCAACATCGCCCTGCAGTTCCCGGACTCCACCGGCCTCTCGGTGAACGTGCTCATCGCGTCCGGCCTGGTGCTGTTCGTGATCACGCTGCTGGTCAACGCGATGGCGCGCTGGATCGTCAACCGTCGGCGCGAGTTCTCGGGGGCGAACTGATGACGCTCGACACGCAGAAGGCGGAGCGCACCCCGGAGGCGGTGCCGCCCGTCCTCGCCAAGCGGGGCGAGCTGCCCCGCTGGGCGCCCTGGGCGATCCTCGTCGCCGCGCTCGTCGTCGTCGGCGGACTGCTGGCCGTCACCGGGTTCAGCATCGGGCTGTGGCTGTCGGCGTCGGCGGTCGTCTACGCGATCGCGACCTACGCGATCTCACGCGGCGTCGAGGGCAGGCGCAAAGCCACCGACCGGCTCGTGACGATCGTGGTCACGGTCGCGTTCCTGCTGGCGCTGATCCCGCTGGTCTCGGTGATCGTCGTCGTGGTCGAGAACGGCCTGGCCCGCTTCGACACGGCGTTCTTCACCCAGTCCATGCGCGGCGTCGTCGGCGAGGGCGGCGGTGGCTACCACGCCATCATGGGCACATTGATCATCACGGCGCTGGCCGCGGTGATGTCGATCCCGATCGGCCTGCTCACCGCGATCTACCTGGTGGAGTACGGCCGGGGCAGGCTTGTCGCGGGCGATCACGTTCTTCGTCGACGTCATGACCGGCATCCCGTCGATCGTGGCGGGTCTCTTCGCGTTCGCGCTGTTCGCGCTGTTCCTCGGGCCGTCGCGTGCGGCTGGGCTTCATGGGCGCGGTGGCGCTGTCGGTGCTGATGATCCCGGTCGTCGTGCGCTCGACCGAGGAGATGCTCAAGATCGTGCCCAACGAGCTGCGCGAGGCCGCGTACGCGCTGGGCACGCCGAAGTGGCGCACGATCGTCAAGGTCGTGCTGCGCACCTCGATCGCGGGCATCACGTCCGGGATCACGCTCGCCATCGCGCGGGTCATCGGCGAGACCGCGCCGCTGCTGGTCACGGTGGGGCTCACCACGGGCCTCAACTTCAACCCGTTCTCCGGGCGGATGGCCACGCTGCCGGTGTTCGCGTACAACTCCTACGCCGCGCCCGGCGTGCCGCGGGAGCCCTTCATCGACCGCGCGTGGACGGCCGCGCTCGTCCTCATGATCATCGTTCTGGCGCTGAACCTCGTCGCGCGGCTGGTCGCGCGCGTGTTCGCGCCGAAGACCCGATAGGAAACCACCTGATGGGCAAGGCGATCGAGGCCAAGAACCTCAACATCTACTACGGGTCGTTCCTGGCCGTCGAAGGCGTGTCGATGACGATCCGGCCGCAGACGGTCACGGCGCTGATCGGCCCGTCCGGCTGCGGCAAGTCCACGTTCCTGCGCTCGATCAACCGCATGCACGAGGTGATCCCGGGCGCGCGCGTCGAGGGCAGCCTCGAGCTGGACGGCAACGACCTGTACGGCCCCGGCGTCGACCCGGTCGGCGTGCGGCGCCAGATCGGCATGGTCTTCCAGCGGCCCAACCCGTTCCCCACGATGTCCATCTACGACAACGTGATCGCCGGGCAGCGGCTGAACAACAAGCGCATGCGCAAGGACGCCACCGACGAGCTGGTCGAGCAGTCGCTGCGCGGCGCGAACCTGTGGAACGAGGTCAAGGACCGGCTGGACAAGCCGGGTTCGGGGCTCTCGGGCGGTCAGCAGCAGCGGCTGTGCATCGCCCGCGCGATCGCCGTGCAGCCCGACGTGCTGCTGATGGACGAGCCGTGCTCGGCCCTCGACCCGATCTCCACGCTCGCGATCGAGGACCTGATCAACGAGCTGAAGAACGAGTACACGATCGTCATCGTCACCCACAACATGCAGCAGGCGGCGCGGGTGAGCGACTACACCGGGTTCTTCAACATCGAGGGCACCGGCAAGCCCGGCCACCTCGTCGAGATGGACGTCACCAAGACGATCTTCTCGAACCCGCAGGAGAAGGCGACCGAGGACTACGTGTCGGGGCGGTTCGGCTAGAGCGCGAGGGCGTCGGGCGTCTGCCCGGTGACCGCGTAGACGACCTCGCGGGCCACGAGCACCGCGTGGTCGGCGTAGCGCTCGTAGTAGCGCGCCAGCAGCGTGAGGTCGACGGCGGCGGGCACGCCGTCGGCCCACGCCGGGTCCATGAGCACGCCGAACATGTGCCGGTGCAGGCCGTCCATGGCGTCGTCGTCGCCCGCGAGCTCCACCGCGAGCAGCACGTTGCGGGTGCGCGCGACCTCGGCCGCCTTGCGCGCCATGGCCACGGCGAGGCGGCCCATCTCGGCGAAGTCGGCGCACACCGTCGCCGGGCACGGGCCGCGCCGCGCTGGGCGTGCTCGGCGACGTGCAGCGCGAGGTCGCCCATCCGTTCGAGGTCACCGGCGGCGCGGATCGCCGCCACCGCGGCCCGCAGGTCGCCCGCGACCGGGGCGTGGAAGAGCAGCGCGTCGGTGGCGACCTCCTCCACCCGCGCGCGGAGGAGCGTCGATCTTCGCATCGCCGGTGATCACCTGGTGCGCCAGGCGTTCCCGGCGCTCCAGCAGCGCCGTCGTGGCGTGCTGCATGGCGACGCGCCGCCGCCGTCGCCATGTCGGCGAGGAGCAGCGTCAGGTCGGTGAGCTGACGCGGCAGCGGATCGGGGGTCACACCGTGAGCGGGCCGGGCATCCGACCGGTCACGACGTAGACGATCCGGCGGGCGACGGCGACGGCGTGGTCGGCGTAGCGCTCGTAGAAGCGGGCGAGCAGGGTGATGTCGACGGCGGGCTCGACGCCGTGGCTCCAGTTGCGGTCCATGAGCACGGAGAACATGTGCTGGTGGAGGTCGTCCATGGCGTCGTCGTCGGACTCCAGCTCGGCGGCCTTCGCGAGGTCGCGGGAGCGGATGACCTCGCCCGCCTTGCGCGCGAGGGCGCAGCCGACCCGGCCCATCTCGGCGAAGTAGGGCGCCACCTCGGCGGGCAGCACCGGCTGGGGGTGGCGGCGGCGGGCGGCCTGCGCGACGTGCAGCGCGAGGTCGCCCATGCGCTCGATGTCACCCGCGCCGTGGATCGCGGAGACCACGATGCGCAGGTCGGTCGCCACCGGGGCCTGCAACGCCAACAGCGCGAACGCCTGCTCCTCGGCGCGGTCGCGCAGCTCGTCGACGCGGACGTCTTCGGTGATCACTTCTTCGGCCAGGTGCAGATCGCTCTCCAGCAGCGCCCGGGTCGCCTTGGCCAGCGCTTCCGCGACCTCCTCGCACATGCCCGCGAGGCTCGCGGCCAGCTCGTCGAGTTGGTCCTGATAGGCGTCGCGCATGGACCGAGGGTAACCGGCCGCTCCTGATCCAAACGGATCTGCAGCTGAAGCGGAGGTGAACGCCCGACGACCGTCAGGCGCAGCTCGCGGTGACGGGCGGGGCCGCGGGTGCTGGTTCGGCTGATCCGGACGGCGTAGTGGTCGGCGCCCGGACGACGCCGTCGAACGACCGGCCGAGCACGAGCTGCAGCACGCCGGTGGCGCCGGGGTCCGGCACGGTCGTCGCGGCCGGGACGGTGGTGGCGAGCAGCTGCGCGGCCGCCGTCTGGTCGGGGGAGTAGCGGATGAGGGTCTGCGGCGTGGGCTGCGCCGCGTTGGTGACGTCGCCGATGCGGAAGCCGAGCCCGCGCAGGGTGTCGGCGACCTTCCCGGCGACGCCGGGGCGGTCGGAGGCGTTCGCCACCTGCACGGTGAGGTCCGACGGCCGCGGGCCCGCGGCGGCGCCCGTCGCGGTGGCGGGCAGCGGGGCGTCGGTGCGCAGCGCGTCGAAGAGGGTGGCCGCCTCGCCTGCGCGCAGCACGGAGCCCTGGTCGGCGGGGTCGGGGTCGGTGGGGACGGGGGTGAAGGTCACGCCGGTCGCCCCGAGGTCGCGCATGCCGTTGGCGAGGGCGAGGACCTGGTCGAGGTCGGCGGCGTCGGTGGTGAGGGCGTGGCCGAGCGCCGGGCGCAGGGCGGCCACGCGGCGCAGGTCGAGCAGGCCCGTGTCGGACAGCGCCGGGCCGAGCACGGCGGCCAGCACCTGTTGCTGGCGTTCGATGCGGCCGCGCCCGGCGGCGGGGTCGCCTTCGACGGCCGAGGCCCGGGCGAAGTCGGTGGCCTTGCCCGCGTCGAGGCTGACCGTGCCCGGGGTCGGGACGACCGGGCCGAGCGCCGAGTCGACGACCGCCCGCGGGGTGCAGAACCGCACGCCGGAGAGGGCGTTGACGGCGTCGCCGAGGCGGGCGAGGTCCAACCCGACGTAGCGGGTGATCGCCAGGCCGGTCAGCTGCTGCACGGCGCGGGTGGCGCAGCGGGGGCCGCCGAGGTCGAGCGCGCTGGCGAGCTGCGTGCGGGCCTGTGCGGGCACGGTGTCGCTGGTGTAGGTGGTCGCCGCGGCGTCGTAGCGCTCGCAGGGGGGCCGGGCGACCTCGAGGTCGGCGGGGATGGCGAGCACGGTCATCGCGCCGCCGCCAGCGGGGATGTGGGCGACGGCCACGGTGTCGGGCCGGGCCGTGGCGCCGGGTGTCGTGGCCCGGTCGGTGGCGACGAGCAGCACGTTCTCGTCGCCGGTCTGGGCGGACGCGTCGACGATGGCGCCGGACCCGGGATCCAGCGCGGCGGCCGACGGCACCGCCGCCGCCAACCAGCGCTGCGCGCCCCAGCCGACGCCCGCCGCCATGACGATCAACGCGGTGACGGCGACCGCGGCCACCCGCAGCAGGTTCGGCCGCCGCTTGACGGGTGCGTCGTCAGGCGCGTCGGCGGGGTCGTCGCGTGTCGCCCCGAGCGTCAAGCCCGCGTGCGCGGCGGTGAGGCGGGTGAGGGTTTCGTCGATCCGCTTGACGCGGGTGGTGGCCTCGACCGCGGCCTCGTCGGCCGTCGGGGTGCCGCTGGTGGTGCCGGTGCGCTCTGCGGTGCGCTCGCCCCGCGGCCGATCGAGGGCCTGCGTGCGCTCACCCGCCGCCCGGTCGCTGCCCTGCGCCCGCCCAACGGGCTCGGCGGAACGCGGCCTTCCCTGCCGCCCGGTTGTGGCCTGCGTGCGCTCACCCGACTCCGCAGACGAGCCCGGCCTGCGCCGGCGCCCGTTTGTGGCCTGCGTGCGCTCGTTGGCTGCGGCGCCGGACCTGCGCTCGCGAGGGCCGACGGCCTGCGTGCGCTCGTTGGCTGCGGCGCCGGACCTGCGCTCGCGAGGGCCGACGGCCTGCGTGCGCTCTCCCGCCGCCGTATCGAAGTCCGGCCTGTGCGCGGCCCGGTCCGCGCTGTGCGTCCGGCCGCCCGGCTCCGCAGGGGAGCGTGGCCCGCGCTGGCGTCCAGCTTGCGTCCATTCGCCCGCTGCGGCGTCGGATCCGAGCCCGCGCTCGCCCCGGCTGACGGCCTGCGTCCGGTCGCCCGGATCTGCGGCGGAGTGTGGTTGGCGGCGTCCGGTCGTCGTCTGCGTGCGCTCGCCCGCTGCGGCGTCGAAGTCCTGCCAGCTCTCGGGCCTGCCATCGCCGTGCGTCCGGTCGCGCGGCTCGGCTGCGGAGTGTGGCCCGCGCTCACGTCCGGCCGCCGCCCGCGCACCCGGCTCCGCGAAGGAGCCGGGTTCCGGCCGCGAGCCGTGCGGCCTGCCGTTCTGGCGGGCGCCCGGTTCCGCTGTGGAGCCGGGCTCGCGATGCTGCCTGCCGTTCGGCCCTCGGCCGTCGGTGCCTGCTCGTCCGTACGGCGATTGCTCCGCCGGGTCCCGGGCCGGCAGTCGTCCCGCTTGCGTGGGCTGGCCGTTCGGCCGCGAAGGGGGCCGACCGTTCGGCCGCGCCGCTGCCCGTCCGCTCGGCGGCGGCGGCGCGGGCGGCCCGCCGTTCGACCGGAGCTCTCCTCGCTCGTTCGGCCCGTTCCACGGCGGCGACGGGCGGCCGTTCACCTGGGGTCGGGCAGGCCGACCGTTCGGACCGGGCGCCGGAGGCCGACTGTTCGTCGGCGGCATCGGACGGCCGGCAGGCGGGCGGCCCTGTGCCGGTCCTCGTGCCGCCTGCATTCCCTGGCCGAAGCCGGGGGGCTCCCCGCCCATCCGGCGGCCCGGATCCCCGTCCTGGAAGGGCTGGTCAGCGAAATCCCCGTGCGGCGGAGGCCGATCTGCCGGATTCCCGGGCCGGTGGGGCCGGTTCGCCGAGTCGTCGCGCGGGTGAGGTGCGTCTGTTCCATACCCGCGCCGCGCGGGCTGGGCGGCCGGATCGCTATGCCGGCCCGTCGCGTCCCTGGGCGGCGCGGGCCGATCGTCCGGGCGCTGCGGCGGCCCTGGCGCCATCGACCCGCTCGGCTGCTCGGCGGCCGAATCGCTGCCGGCTCCCGCCTCGCGTCGCTCGGCTTCCTCCGCCGCAAGACGGCGCGCCGCGCGACCGCCCGGGAGCGGGTTGGCGCCGGTCAGCCCGAGCCGGGCGAGGACGTCGTCGGTGCCGGGCGGGGGCGACGCGCGCCGGGGTCGATCCGGACCGTCCGCCACGCCACCTCCCCCCGCCGCACGCGACAGAGGGCGGGTGAGATCGCCACGATCTCGCTCCCGCCCCCTCTGACGCGCACGAGCTTACGAACCCCGAGCAATCCGATCACAAGAGGGTCTCGGCCAGGCGTGGCTGGCTGATGAAGCGGCGATGGCCCGCCGGACCAGCGAGATGGACGCGGCCCATCAGGTCGTCGCGGTAGGCGACGGCGTTGCGGCCCGAGTTCTTGGCGGCATACAGCAGAACGTCCGCTGCGCCGATCAGCCGCTCGGTGTCGGTGAGCGGCCCCGCGCTGTGCGCCACGCCTGCGCTGACCGTCACCCGGAGCTGCGGATCGAGCTCGTGCCACGGGTGCTTCGCCACCCGCTCCCGGGCCGCCTCGCACGCCAGCACCGCCTCCGGCTTCCCGCAACCGGGCAGGACCAGCGCGAACTCCTCGCCCCCGTACCGCGCGCAGAACCCGTCACCGGGGAGCCCCCGACCCAGCTCGGCGGCGATCCGCTGCAGCACCTGGTCCCCGAACCGGTGCCCGAAGGTGTCGTTGACCTGCTTGAAGTGGTCCGCGTCCACCAGCGCTACGCACAGGTCTGCCGTCCATCGTTCGGCCAACAGCGCGACGAGCTGCTCGTCGAGGTAACGGCGGTTGTAGCTCGCGGTGAGGCTGTCGCGGTGGGAGAGCTCGCGGGCCTCGGCGTGCTCGCGGCGCAGGCGATCCACGTCGTCCGACGGCGTGCCGTGCAGCAGCCGCACCGCCGCCCGCAGGTGCGCGTACGCCTCTTCCCAGCGACCCGATGCCGCCAGCTCCTCGGCGGCGGCCGTGTAGCGCGCCGCGGTGCCGACCGGCTGCTCCACCGTGACCACGCCGACCACCTCCCCGTCGATGAATTCGACGAGTAGGCCGTGCGCCTTGATACAACGCACCCGTTCGCGCGTCGCCCGTCCGCCCAAGATCACCTATCCGAGCGGATGCCCGCCAGGATGAGGTCGATGCCCGCGAGGAACTGCTCGCGGTCGTCGTGGTCGCGCAGCTGAGCGGCGACGGTGCGGGTGAAGGCGAAGTCGTCGGGATCGAGGTCGGCCGAGACGCCCTCCAGGAACGCCGTCCGGTTGGTGCCCGCCGGTACCTGCCCCGCCAACGCGGCGTTCTGCGCGGCGACCCCGAGGACGTAATTCAGGAGCGCCGACGCCGAGTTGAACTGCTCGGCGACCGGCACGCCGAGCGCCTGGAGCTGCCGCCCGAGGCGTTCGAACACCCGGAGGGTCGTCCGCTGGGACGGCAGGCGGTTGAGCTGTGCGCCGACCCAGGGGTGGGCCTCGACCGCGTCGTACACGCCGAGCGCGACCGCCCGGATCGCGTCTTCCGGCGCGACACCCGGCTCCGCTGCGCCGGTCAGGACCGCGTCCGTGGCCGCGACCAGCAGCTCGCTCTTGTTCGCCACGTGCCAGTAGATCGCGCCTGCCCCGGTGCGCAGCTCTGCCGCGAGGGCCCGGAAGGTCAGGCCGCTCTCGCCCGCGACGTCGAGCATCCGGACGGCCGCGTCGACGATGCGCTGCCGGGAGAGGGCGTCCTCGCGTCGCTCGGTTGGCATGGCGTCATCTTGACAGCTTTGGAACGTTGTTCCAAGCTGGTCTGGAACAACGTTCCAGAGGAGGAATCATGGCGGTCACGATCATCGGCGCCGGGCTCGGCGGCCTCACGCTCGCTCGCGTCCTGCACGTCCACGGCATCCCGGCGACGATCTACGAGGCCGAGACCTCGGCCGGTGCCCGCACCCAGGGCGGCCAGCTCGACATCCACGAGCACAACGGGCAGCTCGCCTTGCACGCCGCAGGCCTGTTCGACCGGTTCAGCGGCCTCATCCACCGGGGCGCCGAAGCCACGCGGGTGCTCGACCCGCAGGGCGGTGTCCTGCTCGACGAACCCGACGACGGCACCGGTGGCCGCCCGGAGGTGCTCCGCGGAGACCTGCGGCAGCTCCTGATCGACGCGCTCCCACCCGGCACGATCGAGTGGGGCCGCAAGGTCACCGGGGTCCGCGCGATCGGCGACGGCAGGCACGAGGTGACCTTCGCCAACGGCTCGACCTTCACCACGAGCCTGCTCGTCGGCGCCGACGGGGCGTGGTCGCGCGTGCGTCCGCTCCTGTCCGCCGCGACGCCCGAGTACATCGGCACGTCGTTCGTCGAGACGTACCTGTTCGACGCCGACGAGCGGCACGCCGCGTCGGCCAAGGCGGTCGGCGCAGGCGCACTGCTCGCCAACGTCCCCGGCAAGGGGATCCAGGCGCACCGCGAGACAGGCGGGGTCCTGCACACCTACGTGGCGCTGACCAAACCCCAGGACTGGTTCGCCGGCATCGACTTCACCGACCGCCACGGCATGCGCGGATCGCGCGGAGTTCGACGGGTGGGCGCCCGAGCTCACCGCCCTGATCACCGACGGCGAGACCCCGCCGGTGCTGCGGACGCTCCACGCCCTGCCGATCGGGCACCGCTGGGACCGGGTGCCCGGGGTGACCCTGCTCGGCGACGCCGCCCACCTGGCGCCCCCCAACGGCGAGGGTGCCAACGCGGCCATGTTCGACGGCGCGCGAGCTCGCCGAGGCCATCGCCGCGCACCCCGATGACGTCGAAGCTGCGCTCACCGCGTACGAGCAGGCCCTCTTCCCCCGCGCGGCCGCCGACGCCACCGAGGCCGCCCGCGACTTCGACCTCTGCTTCGGCGAGAACGCCCCGCGGAGCCTCATCGACCTGCTCACCGGAGTGGCCTGATCTCAGCCGCCCGAGTGCTCCAGCTCGGCGCCGAACGGGACCGACGGCGTCGTCCGGGTCGTCGCAGCCAGCGCTCGGGCAGCACGACGCGACCGGGCGAGCCCTGCCGTCCGCGCGGGCCCTCGGCGTCGGCCGGGAACGCGCTGCTCGGGGTCGAGGGTGGCGAGCAGCTCGTCGAGCTCGTCGAGGCTCTCGACCAGCCCGAGCCGGCGGCGGGTCTCCGGGCCCACCGGGAAGCCCTTGAGGTACCAGGCGATGTGCTTGCGCATGTCGCGGATGCCCTTGTCCGGGCCCATGTGGACGCAGAGCAGCTCGGCGTGGCGGCGCAGCGTCGCCGCGACCTGGCCGAGGCGTCGGCGCGGTGCGGCAGCGGCCGTCCGGCGAACGCGGCCTCGAGGTCGCCGAACAGCCACGGCCGGCCCAGGCAGCCCCGGCCGACGACGACGCCGTCGCATCCCGTCGTCGCGACCATCGCGAGCGCGTCCGCGGCGCTGAAGATGTCGCCGTTGCCCAGCACGGGGAGCTCGGCGGGCAGGGCGTCGCGCAGCCGGGCGATGGCTCGGACCAGTCGGCCGTGCCCGAGTAGCGCTGCGCCGCCGTGCGCGCGTGCAGGGCGACGGCCGCGACCCCGGCGTCGGCGGCGCGATCGCGCCGGCGTCGAGGTGGGTGCGGTGCTCGTCGTCGATGCCGATCCGCATCTTGACGGTGACGGGCACGCCGCCCGGCGTTGTCGACGGCGGCGCGCACGATCGCGCTCGAAGAGCCGCCGCTTGTAGGGCAGCGCCGCCCCGCCGCCCCGGCGCGTGACCTTGGGGACCGGGCAGCCGAAGTTCAGGTCGACGTGGTCGGCGAGGTCGCGCTCGACGACCATCGCGCACCGCCGGCCCCGACCGTCGCCGGGTCGACGCCGTAGAGCTGCAGCGAGCGCGGGTGCTCGTCGGCGTCGAAGGCGATCATCCGGAACGTCAGCGGGTTGCGCTCCACGAGCCCGCGCGAGGTGATCATCTCGCAGACGTAGAAGCCCGCGCCCTGCTCGCGGCACAGCCGTCGGAATCCGGGGTTGGTGATGCCGGCCATCGGCGCCAGCACGACGGGGGTGTCGCAGGCGGTACGGCCCGATCTGCAGCGGGCGTGTGACGGCGGGAGCACTCACGTCGCGCCATTTTTCCACGTCGCGGCGCGGGCTGGAGCCCGCGGCTCGCTCGGGCGGGCCCGGTGCCCTTGGCGGGTCGTCGGCCGCACGCCAGGTCGAAGACGCGACAGCGCTGCTGCCTGGGTCGGGCGGCGCGGGCGGCTGCGGGCTGGATCAGGTGGCGCGACGGCGTTTGGCTTCGTACATCCGCGCATCGGCCTGCCGAAGGAGGAGCGCGGGGTCGATCGCGGTGGTGACGTCGGATGCGCTCACCCCGATCGCGGCGGTGATGGTGATCGCCAGACCCTCGATGGCGAAGGGCTCGGCGACGGCGGCGCGGAGCCGTTCGGCGATGGCCTCCGCCTGGTGGGGCTGGGTGTCGACGCACAGAACCACGAACTCGTCGCCGCCGAGGCGCGCGCACACGTCCTGCGGGCGGAGGAGGGCGGTGAGGCGTTGCGCGAGCTGCTGGAGGAGCTGGTCGCCGACCGCGTGGCCGTACTGGTCGTTGACGCACTTGAACCCGTCGAGGTCGACGAAGAGCAGGCAGCTCGGGCGGACCTGGCGGATGAGGGCGTCGTCGATGCGCTGGGCCAGGAGCGCGCGGTTGGCCAAGCCGGTGAGCGGGTCGTGTTGGGCGCGGTGCAGGAGCTCGGCCTCGAGGGCCTTGCGGGCGTCGATGTCCTCGACGTGCGTGATCAGGTGCGCGGGCCGGTCCGGCGCCTCGGGCACGGCCGCCGTGCTGACGAGCACCCAGATCGCCCGGCCGTCGGCGCGCACGAACCGGCATTGGTGGCGCAGGATGCGCTGGCTGCCGGTCTGCACCCGGCAGTTGCGCTGGGCCGCCTGCCGGTCGTCGGGGTGGGCGAGAGCGAAGAGCGCGGTGCCCTTCAAGCTCGCAGGCGTGCGCCCGAGCAGCTCGCCGAGCGCCGGGTTGCAGGTGATCACCACGCCCACGGGGGTGAGCACGGCGATGCCGGTGGGGGCGTACTCGAAGGCGCTGCGGACGCTGTGCGCGAGGAGATCCACGGATCCGGTCGCCTTCATCGGCGCCACCCGATCAGGGCGGTGACCTCGCCGAAGCGTGCCCGAACGTCGCCGAACCACCCGATGGTGACGTTGTCGGGACCTGCCGAGCGCGCCAAGTCACCCTCCTCTCACTCTGAGTGTGCATTACTCGAGGTGCCGCCGTCGAGGGATCCCGCCGTCCCGCCGCCGGGGGCCGCGAGTGGTCGGTGAGCCGCGCGCGGTGATCGGCCTGCCCGCGCGGCGATCGCCGAACGGGGGCGCGTCTTCGCCGAGCGGCACCGGCTGTGCGGCGTGGAGTGGTGGTCCACTCCACGCGGCGGGGCCCGTACGCTGACGTCGAGGGCCTCTAGCTCAATCGGCAGAGCAGCGGACTTTTAATCCGCGGGTTCGGGGTTCGATCCCCCGGGGGCCCACCACCTCTGAGCAGCAACGATAGCGCGATCGGTCGGAGCCGCACAAGTCGATGGCAATCATTGTGGCTGCGAGTACCCTCATGGAGTGGCCCCCGGGAGCGGGAGAAAGCGACGGCGCGGCACGATCCGGCATCGTGGCAACTCCCTGCAGGTGATCGTCTATGCCGGTATCGACCCGCTCACCGGGCAGCGGATGTACCTGCGGGACTCGACGACCGACCCGGCCGAGGCCGAGCGCATCCGTACCCGGTTGCTTGCGCAGGTCGACGAAGGCCGCAACACCAAGACGAACGCAACCCTCGGCGTGGCGCTGGACGCCTGGCTGCGGACTCATGAGGCCGAGGAGTCGACGCTAGAGGGCTATCGCGGTTACATCCGGCGGACCATCCGCCCCGCCCTCGGCGACGTGCCGATAGGGAAGGTGTCGCCGCGGCTGCTGGAGGAGTTCTACGCCGACTTGCGCCGCTGCCGGGCCCGTTGCCGCGCCGGTCAGCCTGCTGTCGATCACCGGACGGCCGCGGAGCACGAGTGTCGCGTAGTCCGCCACCGCCGCCCGCCCGGTCGGCCGAGCGCGAAGCCGCACGACTGCGCGGCGGCCAACTGCACGGTCGTCGAGTGCCCGCCGCACCGCTGCGCGGCGATGTCGGTGTCCTCGATCCGGCAGGTTCACTGGATTCTCAGTGCTGCGATGGGCGCTGCGGTGCGGTGGGAGTGGATCCGGTCCAACCCGGCCGACGTCGCCAAGAAGCCGCGACAACGGGCGCCACAACCCGATCCGCCGTCGGCTGCCGAGGCGGCCCGCATCCTGGAGGCCGCGTGGGCGCAGGACGAGGCGTGGGGCACCCTCGTGTGGCTGGTCATGGTGACCGGGATTCGGCGTGCAGAGGTGCTCGCGCTCCGTTGGTCGGACCTCGATCTTGACGCGGGAGTCGTCACCGTCCGCCGGAACCTCGTGCGGGTCGGCGGCGAGTCGATCGAGAAGGACACTAAGACCCATCAGATGCGCCGCCTTGCGCTTGATCAGGCGACGGTCGACGTCCTGACCGAGCACCGCCGCGCCTACGACCACCTGTGCCGCCAACTGGCCGTCGATCCACATGTGTCGGCGTTCGTCTTCTCCTACCAACCTGAGCACGACCGGCCGTGCGACCCCAGTGGCGTCACCCATCGCTACGCCCGCATGTGCGCCGAGCTGGGTGTCGATAGCCATCTGCACGAGCTCCGGCATTATTCGGCAACAGAGTTGCTGACCGCGGGCGTTGACCTGCGGCAGCAGCAACATATGCGGCGCCGGTTCTCGACTCGGCCTCAGGTCTGTTCCGGAGGGTGAGCCGACTGCGTACATGTTTGATTCTTCAGTACAGAAAGCGACGCTTGCCTACTTTAACGTACTGTACTTCTTCCTCACAGCACCCGCGGGCGGCTCGCAGGACGCGCTCCACGGATGGGTAAAGGTCATTTTCGTAGTCTATCTGCTAACGGCCCTCTGGCTGATTGCGCTCACCTTTGAGGCGTCGACTAAACGCCTGGGGCGAAATCCGTAGCCGATGTATGCTCGTCCTTTCGTCCCAACATTGACGGATGTCTGGTTTCTTGACGGCATCGTGCGCAAAGGTCGGGCGGAATATTCAGGGCAGGCAACAAGATCGGCGGCAGCCTGCGTTGCTATCTCGTGCTGTACGTAACGAGATCTCATCACTCGTTCAATCAGTGGCAGGCTGCCTCCTCCACGGCCGCGGCATCGTCATCTGCCGCGTTGCGTCCGGGTCACCTGCGTGGCGAGGACGTCGTCGGCGATATCAGTCTCGACGACCTGGCGGGCGACCTCGCTCAGGCGCAGGTTGCGGCTGCGGGCGTAGCTGCGCAGTCGATCGAACGCGGCGCCCATGCTGAGCTTCCCTTTCTGGGTCAACACGCCCTTGGCTTGCTCGATGATCACCCGGCTGTTCAACGCGGCCTGGAGTTGTTCGTTGACGATCTCCCCGTGTCGGACGGCGCGTTCGGACAGGATCCCGATCGTCGCCACGTCGGCCAGAGCCTGTCCCAGGGAAAGATCGACAGGGGGAAGCGGCCCGGGATGGCGGTGAAAAAGGTTCAACGCCCCGATCGCCTCCCCGCGCAGCCGCAGTGGCAGCGCATGGACCGAACGGAACGCCACGCTGTCGGCAACAGCGGCAGCGAAGACAGGCCATCGGTCTGCCGCTGCGGGGACTGTCAGGTCGATGACGTTGACCGGGGAACCGCTGCGGACACAGTCCAGGCAGGGGCCCTGGTCGCTTTGCAGCTGCAACAGTTCCATCAGTTGTGCGTGCTCGCTGGATGCCGCGACCGCCCGTAGCCCGCCCCGGGCATCGGCGAGCACGATGCCGGCTGCGTCCGCGGCGAGCAGCTCAACGCTGTAGCCGACGAGGCGGTCGAGGAGATCGATGACGTCGTACTCGTCGACCAGGGTGTCGGCCAAGGAGACGAAAGCGCGGGTGATCAGGTGTTCGCGATCGCTTTCGGCCGGGCTCATGATTGTCTCCACTTCCGGTGGCCACACGAGCGGCTACCTCATCTGTTCGGTGAACTGCAGGCGGCGCGACACCACGTCGCGGGCGACGTCGATGAGGAGTCGCTGTTCGACAAAGGCATAGCCGCGCATCCGGGCCAGGGCCTGCGCCGCGCTGACCCCCAGCTGCGCGAGCACGATGCCGGTGGCCTGGTGGATCTCGGCCCGGCTACTGGGTGCATGGTCTAGCCAGGATCCGCCACTGTCCCCGTCCGCATTCGTATGTCCGGGGTCGGTGCGCACGCCGAGCAGCATCAGTGCGCCTGTTTCGGAAGCGGTGATGGCGTCGCGGCATTGTGCTGTGCTCAACCTGCCGGGTGTCTTGCGGTAGAGGTCCAGCACGCCCACGTTCATCGTTCCCCACTGCAGCGGGAACGCGAACAGTGCTCGGACATCGGTTTGCTCGGCCAGTGCCGCTGCGAAGATCGGCCAGCGTTGCGTGTTGCTGTTGTGGTGCAGGTCCGCGATGAGCACCGGTGTCGCAGTCGTTGCCGCTTGCATGCAGGCGCCTTCGTTCAGGGTGAACTGCAGTTCCTCCAACAGCTCCGCGGTCGGGTCGGTGGCCCATAGGGTCTCGCGCGACACGGTGGCGGTGAGTATGGAGATCACCGCGCCGTCGACGTCCAGTCCGGTCACGCACGCTCGGCAGATCCGTTCGGCCACGGCGTGCTCGTCCACGCCGTCGTCGCCGCCTGCCAGCAGTGCTTGGGTGACCGTTCCCAGCTCAGCCATTGCTGCCGCCCTGTCCGGGGACGCCCACATCGAGTTCAGTCATGGGAAACTCCACCACCTGATGTGGCTGGGCATTTCGCAGTTCGTGTGCATACCCTCGGCGCCGCCCGATGATTGGGCCGCCGAGGTCCGGAGCGGCTGGTGTGGCCCTAGTGTGCGGCTGTGAGCACGCGGTGTCGAGCGGCGGCACCGCCCCGGCCCCAGGCCGTGCACCCGCAGCTGCGGGTCCAGGACGCCGCCAGCCCGGTGCGTGACCGGGTCGGCGCATCGCCCGCGCACGCGTGCGGTGTGTCCCCCCGGATCTACGGTGAGTCATCGGGTGCGGTCAGCGTGCTGCGTTGTACTCCGCCGGGTTGCCGGCTGGCCTCGTTGACCAGGGCTCGTTCGCGGGGTTCGCTGGGCGGCCACTGCTGACCGTGTTCGGTGCGGTCGTGGTTGGGCGGCTGCTCGTCGAGTGGATCGTGTGCGTGGGGTGTGGGCTGGCCGCCGCCGTTCTGTCGGGTTGCCGTAGATGGTTCGTTGGTGGCCTTCGTCATGGCGCTCCTTCGGATCAAGGGGACGGTGGTGGGTGATGCGCGCATGGATCGGCCGATGGTGGGCGCGTTCGCGCGTTGCCCAGCGGCTGCTTCGGTGCCGGGTTCAGCGGGCGGGGGTGTGTCCGAGGGCGAGGTATCCGGCGCCGAAGGCAAGTTCCCGGACCTGGAGGTCGGGGACGTGTCGGGCCATTTGTCGCCACGGCTTGTCGAAGCCGGTGAAATCGTTGATGAACGGTGTGTGGAGCTGGGTGACCCATGCCCGCAGGGGCCACAGCCAGGGGCCGGGCAGTTTGCCGCCTGCGGCGGCCACCGGCGCGCCGGGGCGCAGGTGGTCGAAGACGTTGCCCATGGCGGTGGGGCATTGCATGAGGTCGTGGACCGCGCAGAACACGGCGGCGTCGGCGGTGGCCGCGATGGGCGCGGTGGCGACGGGGCTGGCGATGAGGCGCACGTTGTCCCAGCCGTGCTCTGCGACGCGGTCGGCGGCGACCTGGAGCATCTGTTCGGAGGCGTCGATCCCGATGATGCGCCCGGTGGGGCCGACCTTCTGTTGCAGCAGCGGTAGACATAGTCCGGTGCCGCAACCCACGTCCAACACGGTGTCGCCGCGGCGGACGGGCAGCTGCTGGATGAGGAGTTCGCGCCAGTGGCGGAAGGCGTCGGTGCGCTGGTCGTAGCGACCGGCCTGGCTGCGGTAGGCCTCGTTGCGGGAGGCCGGGGACGGAGCCGGGGGCGCCGGATGACGTGGTGGGCTCGTCGGGGCGGATTCCGGTCGGACGGCGGTCATGCCGTGCGTCGCTGCGGATCGGCCAGCACGGACTCTTCTGCGAGGTCATGGGGTGCGGTCTGGGACTGCTGCTCCCGATGTTCGGTGAGCCAGTCGCCGAGTACGGCGGCGAACCGGACGGGTTGCTCGACGTGGGGCAGGTGCCCGCAGTCGGGGAACATCGATAGCCGCCCGTCGGGTAGCAGGTTCACCGCGGTCTGGGCGTGGTGGGCGGGCAGGACGTAGTCGCAGCCGCCCCAGATGACGAGGGTGGGGGTGGTCAGGGCGGGGAGGTGTTCGAGCAGGACCTGGCGTTGTCCGGTCGGGCCGAACAGGGCGCGGGCTGTGGCGGTGGAGGCTTCGAGCTGGCCGGGGCGGCGTCCGAGGGCATGCTGTTCGGTGATGAATTCGGCCGGTGCCCGCCAGGGTTGGGCGAACAGCATGGCGGTTGACATGGTGGTGCGGCCGAGGTCGCCGCCGGGCAGGCGGCTGATCATGATGGCCAGTTCGCCGATGATCGGCAGGGTGTCCAGAGCGAGCAGCGGGTGCACCTCGCGTCCGAGTCCGGCGCTGTCGACCAGGGTCAACGATCGGATGCGCCGGGGGTCGGCCAGCGCGAGCCGTAGCGCGAGCGCACCGCCTGCGGAGTGTCCGACCAGGTCCAATGGCGGGTCGACGTGGAGGGTGTCGAGGAACGCGGCCACGAAGCCTGCCAGATCGCAGCCGGGAGCGTAGTCGCCTACAGCGGGGTCGGTTTCGCCATGGCCGGGCAAGCTCAGCGCGAGCACCCGGTGGGTGCGGGCCAGTGCGGGGATGACCCATCGCCAGCTGGTGGCGCTCTGCTCGTGCCCGTGCAACAGCAGCAGCGCAGGCCCGACACCGGCCTCCAGGTACTGGGTGTGCATCCCATCCACGGTGACCCGACGATCGTGGACGGCGAGCTCGTCCTGGTCTTGGGGGTGGGGCCGGACGGATGACGCCGTCGACGTGACGGACATGAAGCCTCCTGGTGCGCGCGGGCTGGTGGTGCCGGCTGCGTCACCGAGGGCCGGGGCAACTGCGAAACGGCGTACACATGGCGGGACGCCATGATCCTGACATGATAACTATAGTACGCAACTGCGCCGATGGGAATCCCGACCGTGCCGGCCGGTTGCCCATGACTGCTGGGCATCCGACCGGGCTGGTTGTGGTCCTGCCTACCGGTTATCGGCGGTCGCGCTCGATCCGGTCGGGCGTTGACGCCGTGGTGCGTGACCCGGAGAAGGCGGGCTCGCGGTCCTGGCGATCGCCGACGTTGATGTTCTTGGCCGTCGTGTTGGCGGCACTGATCATGTTGGCGAAGGCGTCTTGCTGGGCCTTCACCATCGTCTCCGCCAGCTCTGACCAGGACTTGAAGACCTGCTTCCAGGCCTCGAGCACGGGCGCGAAGGCGTCCATGCCTGCGGACGGCATGGGCGGCTGCTGGCTCCAGTCATCGCGGTCCTGCTGGTCCCGCACGGCGGTCAGGTTCTCGCGACGTTCGGTGTTCTCGCCGAGCTGGTTGTTCTCGCCCGGCCTGTTCTCGTCCCGCTGGTCTTGCGTCTCGAACGAGCCGGTGCCGTTGGTGTCCAACGGCGTCGTGGCCGTCTTGCGTTGAGTTGCCGGGGACGGCTGGTAAGTGCGCGCCATAGCGCTCCCTCATGGTGAAGATCAATGCTCGGCACACTGCCGAGGCGGTCCCGCGTCCTGGATCAGAAGATCCATCCTGCGATACCATGTCTACGCTAGCCGTAGACGAACGATATAGCAATACAGTGTATAGATAGGCTGTATGCTGAGGGTGCTTCTACCGAGGAGGGACGATGCCCGCCGACACCACCCAGACCCGACCGCCCGGCACGCCACTACCGCCGGGCCGCCCGGCAGCGCTGACCCGCGAGCAGGTGCTGGTCGCTGCACTGGAGATCATCGATCAGGACGGTGTCGAAGCGCTCACGATGCGCAGGCTCGGCCAAGCCCTGGACCGCAACCCGATGGGGATCTACCGCCACGCCGCCGACAAGGACGCCCTGCTCGACGGCGTCGTCGAGCACATCTTCTCCGAACTGGTCGTCTCCCGCGAGCCCGGCCGCGATCCGGAAAGCGGGCATCACGACGGGGATTGGGAAGCCGCTCTGCGTCACACCGCACACGCGTTCCGCCAGATCGCCCTGGCCCACCCCAACGCGGTGCCGCTCCTGGTGACCCGGTCGGTCACCGGCCCACTCGCGCTGCGACCCCTGGGCACGCTGCGCCCCCTCGAAGAACTGCTCGAGGTCTTCATCGGCGCCGGGTTCGACCCCCACGGCGCGCTGCACGCCACCCGCCTGTTCACCGGGTTCCTCTACGGCCACATCCAGGACGAACTGCAACAACAGGTCCCCGATCCCGACGAAACCGATGACCTGCTCCGCCTCGGACTGCACCGCCTCCCTATCACCCAGTTCCCCCGGCTGCGCTCCCTCGCCACCGTCCTGGCCACCTACGACGGCGCCGCCGAACTCGACGAAGGACTCGACATCGTCATCGCGGGCCTGCGCAGCCAACTCCTCAACTGACCACCCACCCGCGAGTGTCGGCACGTTCCCCGCGCTGCCGTCTCGACGCCGTAGCCCTACGCTTCTGGTCTGAGCCCTGTCGGGCCAGCCTTATGCCCTGGACCCCGGTATATCGCCTGTGCGCGTCCCGCAGTCGGGGCAATTCTGATGACATCAGCCGATCTTCCGGGAAATGCACCGCCGCGATGTGGGCGTGCAGCCATCCCGGCCTGGCCTATCCGTCTTACTCGTAGTGCAATGATGAGAGGCCGCAACAATGGCAACCTATGTCGGTGACAAAGCGGAACAGGCCGGTGACAGCAGAGCTCTGGAAGTGCTCGCCCGTGTCGGGCTGGTCGCTTACGGCGTCGTGCACCTGCTGGTCGGCTGGCTCGCGCTGCAGATCGCGTGGGGCCTGGCGCGTAGCGACAGCGCCGACACCTCCGGGGCCATGAAGACGCTGGCTGATCAACCCTTCGGCCAGGTCCTGCTGTGGCTGGTCGCGGTCGGCCTGGCGGCGCTCGCGCTTTGGCAGGCCAGCGCAGTCATCTGGGGCTATCGCAATCTGGAAGGAGCCGAGCGCGTCCGCAAGCAGATCACCAGCAGCGCCAAGGCCGTCGTCTTCGCCGCTCTCGGCTACAGCGCGGGGGCGGCCGCCCTCGGCGCGGGATCGTCGAGCTCGCAGTCTCAGCAACAAGCCACCTCGGGCGTACTGGGATGGCCCGGCGGCCGGGTGATCGTCATCGTGGCGGGACTCGTCATCATCGGCGTGGGTGTGGCCTCGATCGTCAAGGGTGTCAAGAAGTCGTTCGCTGAGGAGATCGACACCTCGCCGCTGCCGCCGATCCTGCGGACCGCCGCAGCACGGCTGGGTCAAGTGGGATACATCGCCAAAGGTCTGGCCCTCGGCGTGGTCGGCGGCCTGCTCAGCTATGCGACGCTGACCTTCGACCCGAAAAAAGTGCAAGGGCTGGACGGGGCCATGCAAACCATCCTCGCGCAGCCCTTCGGCAGGTTCCTGCTCACCGCGGTGGCGCTGGGATTTGCCGCATTCGGCCTGTTCGCCATACTGCAGTCCCGATACCGCCGCATGTAAATGTCATCCCGGCAGGGCGGTCCACGGACCACCGCAGTCAACGGTCGCCGCCTGAGCGGACCATCACGCGGTGTGCAGCGCACGGCGCTATAGGGCCCGGTGCCGGGCGCGCGTCATGACGCACGGCCGGTCCGGGGCACTCGACGCACGGCGGGTCGGGCGTCTCCATTCGCCGCGATCACGGTCACCACCTCGCGCGAACAACACAGAGGTAGACCAAGGCGGCCACCGGGCAGAGCAGCGCGATGACGCCCGCGGCGATCACGACGGCCCCCACACGTGGCTACGGCAGCGGTCCCGGTGCGTGCGGCGGCGGGGATGTCGGGGTGGGTGCCGTGGGCCGATACCTGTGTCGGCGATGGGGCCGTGTGCTTATCCGGGGTCGGTTGGTGCAGCGTCAGGCAGGATCCGGCGTCGTTCGGGGGCGACACTGCCGAGATGACGACCAAGGGAGATGCGTCCGTCGGGGCAGGGAACTCCTCGCGGTGGCGGCATCCGGCGAACCGGCACCTTGATCGGCGCCGTCGCGGGGAACGGATCGCCGACCGGGTTACGGGGATCTTCGGGTCCTGGCGGTTCATCGTCGTCCAGACGGTGATCGTGGCGGCGTGGATCGCGCTGAAGCTGCTCGCGGTGGCCAACCGCTGGGATCCCTATCCGTTCATCCTGCTCAACCTGGTGTTCTCCACCCAGGCCGCGTATGCCGCTCCGCTGATCCTGCTCAGCCAGAACCGGCAGGCCGACACCGATCGCATCACCGCCGAGCACGACTACCGTGTCAACCAGCTCGCGCTGCAGCACCTCATCGCCTGGCACCGCGATACCCACGGCCCGGATTGCTCGTGCGTCCGGCAGGTCGGGTCGGCCGCCGACGACTTGCTCACCGAGCTGTCCCGTGACCTGTGACCCGACCAGATGGAAGGAGACGAGTGCCAGCCGGCATGCCACCGACGATGCAGGTGCGATACCGTCCGACGTAACCCATCGCTGTCCGAAGACCACCGGGCGCGCCCAGGACATTCAGCCGCGGTCTGCGCCCTCGCGTCTGCCCACGAACTGCGGAACGGGAAGCAGGTCCGGGGACACTCGGCTAGCGCCATCTGGGTCTGACCCGGGTGTCTACACCGTTGGTCAGCCGTATCTCGAGCTGGGACAGTGAGCATGTAGCGAGTCGCTCCGGACCCTCGGCGGCACCTGGACCGCGAGCGCGAGGCGCGTGGCGACATGCACGATGGTGGACAGTTGAGCGGGGGCTTCACCGCTGCCGGTCATCCCGTCGGCGGCTTCACGGACATCGCCATCGTCGAGGTTCGCGGTGTGTCCAACCTCGACCGCCCCCCGGTCTTGGATGCCGCACCCGTACAGAAACCGGCCGCACCGGGTCGGTCATCGGCGCTATCAGCCGGGGTAGCGACAACGCCGAGTTGTCCCGGCGGGTGCGCGGCCGGGCTGCTGGACAGGCGCCCCGCCTACTACCGGGCACGTATCGCCCTTTCCATCGGGTTGTTGCGGTGGGATGGACGGTGTTCGCCCTGCACGGGCGAACGTGGTGGCAGCTGATGATCGCAGCGTTCCTGACGGTCATGTCCGCTCAGGTCGGCTTCCTCGGTCACGACGCCCGGGCATCGGCAGGTGTCCCAGTCCGGGCGCCACAACAACGTGCTGGGCCTGCTGCGCGAGAACCTTCCCCTGCACGCCGCTCCTATTCACCCTATTCACCCTATTCGCCCTATTCGCAAGGAGATAGATCATGATCAGTCTCGGCGTCATCTTGCTCATAGCGGGATTCCTGCTCAAAATCTCTATCCTCTGGACGATCGGGATCATCCTGGTGGTATCGGAGTGATCTTGGCGATCCTGGGCGCGACCGGACACGCCATCGCCGGCAGGCGTCATTTCTTCTGAGACCGGCGCCAGTCTGACTCACCGCGGGACGGGCGCCGATGTCCTTCCCGGCCCGTCGGCTCACGGCCGGTCCGCCGCACTCGCTGCTCGGCGGTCGACCGGTCCGCTCGATGCCGGTGGATTTCTAGGATGGGTGCAGCTGCATCCTTTGGAGAAGGGAGGAACGGAACAGCAGCACCACTCCGGCGGCGATCAGCGCTATCCCGGCGGCCGCTCCGACCAGCCTGTGGGGTGCCAGAAGTAGGGCCCGGGTCGCTGACCAGCGGCGATCGCCGGTCGGACATGATCCTGGTGTGTCGCTGCGGCTGCCGTTCTTGATCTTCCGGCGGGTGCTCGGACTGGTCCTGCTTTCGTGTCGGACGTCCGCCGCCAAGGATGTTGAGCTCCTCGTGCTGCGCCACGAGGTCGCCGTGCTCCGCCGCGCCAACCCACGACCACGCCTGGACTGGCGGACCGGGCCGTGTTCGCCGCTCTCGTCGGGCGGTTGCCCCGAGCGCTGCGTGGCCATCGCCTGGTCACCCCGAACACGATCCAACAGGGCCGGATAGGAGCGGCTGAACAAGGAGATCAAACGCCGCACCGAGGTGGTCGGGGTCTTCCCCAAGATCTCCCCCCGCGACGGGGTCGAGCTCGTTGGCGATCGGGAGGACCTCGCGCATCGCGAAGTCGCGGGCCATCTCCTGCAACGCCAACCGTTCCTCGGTCATGAACGGCACGACCTCGGAACGCACCTCGACGGGACTGTTCGGCATCACGGTTTCCCCTCACCTCGTCCCGACCCGTCGGGGCTCGACACGCGCCACCGCCGCAGGACGGCCGCGGCGGAGTCGGGCTCTCGGAGCGCGAACGGCGTGCGGCTCAAGCGGGGCGCGGGCGCCGGGGAGGTGGCGCCGTCGACGTCGACGAGCGTTCCGCGCTCGCTCAGGTGCGGGTCGAGCGCCGCCTCGGACATGCTCAGCACCGGTGTCACGCACGCGTCGAGGCGGTCGAACACCGCCGTCCACTCCGCGCGGCTGCGGGTGGCGAACGCGTCGGCGATCGACTTCTTCATCCGCGGCCAGGACGGCCGATCCCACTGCTCGGGCAACTGCCCTTCCAGCCCGAGACCCTGGAGGAGCCGCTGCCAGAACTGCGGCTCGACGCTGCCCACCGCCATGTACTCACCGTCGCAGGTGGCGTAGACGTCGTAGAACGGCGCGCCGCTGTCCAGGTCGTTCGCGCCCGGTTCCCCCGGCCAGCGCCCCTGGGCCGCGCGGCTCCAGACCCCGGTCATCAGCAGGCTGACGCCGTCGACCATCGCCGCGTCGACGACCTGGCCCCGTCCGCTCGTCGAGCGTTCGACCAACGCCGTGACGATGCCGAACGCCAGCATCATCCCGCCGCCGCCGTAGTCGGCCACCAGGTTGAGCGGCGGCACCGGCGCGTGGCCCAGCCGGGCGATCGACCTCAACGCGCCGGTCAGCCCCAGGTAGTTGATGTCGTGACCGGGCTGGCGGGCGCGCGGTCCGGCCTGCCCCCACCCCGTCATACGGCCGTAGACCAACCGCGGGTTGTCGGCGAGGCACTCCCGGGGACCCAGGCCGAGCCGTTCCATCACCCCGGGCCGGTAGCCTTCGATCACGACATCGGCGGCCCGCACGAGGCTCCGCGCCGTCGCCAACCCCGACGCGGTCTTGAGGTCCAGCTCGAGGCGCGGCCGTCCGCGCACCAGTGCGCCGCCGTCCACCGCCCGACGGTGCCGATCCACGCGGAGGACATCTGCTCCGGCATCCGCCAACAGCATCGCGGCGAACGGGCCCGGACCGAGCCCGGCGAACTCCACGACCCGCAGATCCCCCAGCGGCGAGGCCCCGGTCATCGCACCTCCTCAGACACTTCTGACACGGTATTCGCGGACGAAACCGCCTGCGATGTGACAACGCCACACCGGAGAGGCGGCCCGGTGTGGTGGATCACGACCTCGTCGACCCGGGCTCGTCGCAGAGGATGCCGCGCCCGCTCAAGTGGTTGGCCAGCAGATCTCCCACGTTGCGGACGTGGGCGGTCATGGCGTCGCGGGACGTGCGCTCGCTGCGGTTGCGCAATCCCCGCAGCAACGGCAGGTGGTCCTCCGGCGCGGCCTGCGCCCAGCCGGTGACCGAGGACCACGCCGTGAACGGCGCCGAGCGCATCGTGAGGCGGAGCAGCCACCGCAGCTTGTCCGCCTGGGCAACCCGGTTGATCAGGCTGTGCAGGTCCCACTCGATCTGCTCGGCGGCGGGGTCGCCGCGGCTGATCGCGTCGATGATCCGTTCCTGCATCAGGTCGATCTGCGCGAGGTCGCCGTCGGTGAGCCGCGACGCGGCCCGCCCGGCGAGCTCACCGGCGAAGTAGGCCTGCGCGTCGTAGATGTCGAGGAGGTCCTGGCGACTCATCGGGACGACCCGGAAACCGCGGCCGGGGCGGAGCTGGACGAGGCCTTCCCCCGTGAGGGACATCAGCGCTTCGCGCACCGGGGTGGCGCTGACCCCGAACCGCTCCGCGAGGTGCTCGGTGCGCAGCGCCTGGTTGCCCGACGCCTCGCCGCTGATGATCATCGCCCGGATGCGGCGGGCGATCTGCGGGCTCAGCCGTTCGGCGCCGTCGATCGGCTGTGCGACCGCGTCGTCGGGCGCGCTCAATACTCTGCTCCCACCCGGGAAGAGTAGTCAGTGGTGGCTGTGGGTGATGACTCCCCGGATGTTGTGGCCCGCGAGGAGATCCTCGTACCCCTCGTTGACCTGCTCGAGGGTGTACCGGCGGGTGATGAGCTCGTCGAGCTTCAGGTTCCCGTTGCGGTACAGCCCCAGCAGGCGGGGGATGTCGGTGGTCGGGTTGCAGTCGCCGAACAGGCTGCCCTTGACCGTCTTCTTCCAGAGCGTGGCGACCTGGGCGGGCAGCTGGATGGTGCGGTCGTGGAATCCGCCGCCCATGGACAGCAGCACGACGACGCCCGCCTTCCCGACCGCCGCGAAGGCGTCGGCGATCACCTCGGAATCGGTCGTACCGATGGCCACGATGGCCTTGTCGGCGCCGACGCCGCGCGTGAGGTCGACGGCGATGCGCTGCGCCTCCTCGGCGTCGGCCGTGGCGTGCGTGGCCCCGAACGACAGCGCGGTCGCACGCTTGAGCGGGACCGGGTCGACCGCGATGACGTGCTTGGCGCCTGCGAAGCGCGCACCCTGCACGGCGTTGATCCCGATCCCGCCCACGCCGTAGACGATGACGGTCTGGCCGGGGCGGACGTCGGCGGCGTTGACCGCCGCACCCCAACCCGTCGGCACGCCGCATCCGACCAGCGCCGAGACGTCGAGCGGGAGGTCAGGATCGATCTTGACCGTGGAGAACTGGTGGATGACGCCGTACTGGCTGAACGTGCCGAGCATGCACATCGCCCCGTAGCGACCGGCGGGTCCCGACAGCGGCCAGTGCTCCCCCGGGAGGAACCCGCGCGAGATGTTGGCTCCGGCGTCGCAGATGGCCTGCTGGCCGGTGGCGCACCAGTGGCAGGACCCGCAGCTGGGGATGAACGAGCACACGATGTGGTCACCGGGCGCGACCCGGGTGACTCCGGGACCCACCTCCTCGACCACGCCTGCGCCTTCGTGCCCGAGCACCATCGGCAGCCAACTGGGGATCTCGCTCTGGATGACGTGCAGATCCGAGTGGCACAGCCCCGCGTGCGTGAACCGGACGAGGACTGGGTGACGGCCCCGGCCGCCGAGGGCGTGTACGCGATCGGCATGACGTGGATCACGGCTTCGGATCGGGCAGCCACCGTGCCGATGGGCGGTTCCGCGGTGTCGTCAATGGAGGACGATGACGAGGAGGCCGAGCGTGAGACGGAGGCAGACGTCATGAGCGGCGCTGTCCCGACAGCCATCGACGCCATCGATGGGGTGCTGGACGATGCGACGTTGGTGGCGCGGGCGCGTGATGGTGATCTGCGTGCGTTCGAGCAGTTGGTGCGCCGCTACCAGCGGGGTATCTACCAGTTGGCGTTGCGGATGACGGCCAGCGGCGCCGATGCCGAGGACATCACCCAGGAGGTGTTCCTGACCGCGTGGCGGCGGCTGCCCGAGCTGCGCGAGGACGCCGCGGTGGTGGGTTGGCTCTACCGCACGGCCAGCAACCGGTGTCTGAACCTGCTGCGCTCCCGCAAGCCGACCTGTGAGATCGACGAGGCGGTGGTGGCCAGTGAGCGCCCGGCTGATGATCCGCTGCGTGGTGCGGAGATCTCCGCGCAGCGCGCGGCCCTGATCGACGCCCTGGCCCAGCTACAGCCCACGCAACGGGCGGTGTGGCTGCTGCGTGAGGTGCACGGCCGTTCCTACGAGGAGATCGCCGCGCTCGTGGGCACCACCCCGGACGCGGTGCGCGGGCGGTTGGCCCGGGCGCGGGCCCAACTGGCAGAGAGGATGACGCCGTGGCAGTGAACGAGCTCGGCGAGAACCGGGTCGAGGGGCATCTGCTGCCGTGCGGGCGGCTGGTGGAGGACGTGTTCGACGACCTCGAGGCCGGCCGCACCGACGAGCACGGCCGTAGCTGCCCGCACGGCGCTACCGCGCGGCGCAGCCTCACCACCTTGATGGAGGCCACCCGCGCGCTGGTGGACGACCCGGCCGAGCCGCCGCCGAACCTGTTGGACCGGATCATGCAGGCGGTGCGTGCGGAAGGCAGGCGGGGTGCTGCGCTGCCGCTGGTGCCGACCGACGGCACCGGCGCTGTTGCGGTGCCGGATCTGGGGCCGGTGGATGTTTCCGAGCAGGCGGTGGCCGCGGTGGTGCGCTACGCCGCCGACACCGTCGAGGGGGTACGGGCCCGCAGCTGCCGCATCGTCGTCGATCCCGCAAGCCCGCACGCCCTGCGGATCGAGATGACGGTGTCGCTTCGCTACGGCACCGGCTCCCGCCCAGGACCTGCTCGACATCGTGCGCGCCCGCATCGGATCCGCGCTTCGGGGTCAGGTCGGGGTCCGAGCAGGCGTCGTGGACGTGCACGTCGTCGACTTGTGGCCCGAGGAGTGAGGGGCGATCCGTGACCACGTGGAATGTCAGCCATCCCGGCGGTGGGTTCGATGACCCCAGGCCGGTCACCGAGATCCGTGTCGCCGTCGCCGCTGCGGGGGCTGCTCGGGCCGTCCCCGGGGTGGCCCACCTGCAGCCCGGGCTGTGGGGGGTGGTGCAGCAACTGGGCACCGATCTGTGGACCCGGGTCACCGGCAAGCCCCGCCCCGACACCGGCGGGGTCGAGGTCGTCATCGACGGTGACACCATGACGATCGACATCACCTTGGTCGCCGACGGGTTGCGTCCGGCCGCCGTGATCGCTGCGCACGTGCAACGCGAGGTCTACCTGGCCGTGACCGACAGCGGCGCAGCCCCTCCCACCCGGATCGCGGTGCACATCGCCGACATCGCACTGTCGTCCTGATCAGTACCCGCTGCAGGTCACCCGGGCGAGACCGGGCTGACCAGCACGACGGCGGTGCCGTTCGAGGAGCGTTGGATGTGGATGCCCGCCATCAGCGCGGTCATCATCGCGATCCCGCGTCCACGGTGGCCGTTGAGATCGACGGTGCGTCGCTGCGGGTCCCATCGGCCGCGGTCGGACACCACGATGATGACCTTGCGACCCTGTGTCGCCGCGCGCCCCGTGGGCGGTGGTGGTGCCGCGAGCACGGGTCGCCCGTCGGGGGTCGTGGGTCGCGCGGCGGGGATGAGCGCGGGATCCGCCATCGGCGTGATCCACGCGTAGAGGTGGATCGCGCCGGGATCGTGGTCGAGGTAGGCGTGTTCGACCACGTTGGTGACGGCCTCGGTGACGGCCAGCGTGATGTCCTCGACGCCGTCCTCGGGCCAGTGGGCGCCCTCGAGCCACCGCGCGACAGCGTGGCGAACCACGCGCTGCGAAGCGGGTAACGCCGGCTGCACCATCATGAGTTCGGAACGCCGTTGAGCCCTCGCCAGCCCCGCCGGGGGCGGCGTCGGTTCCGGATGGGAGCTCTCGGGGGCGATCGTGGCCTGGTCGTGCGGGGTGCAGGTCGAAGCAGGCGGCGTTGTCACCGATCGTCCACGGCGGTCAGCCTCTCTCGCAGTTCGGCCACTCTGCTGTAGCCGAACCCACGCCAGTATGCGCCGACCTCGACTAGCCGAGTGCAGGCGGATGATCGGCGGGACGGCGTCCCCAGGTCGAGATCAGCGGCGCGAGGGTCAGGTCGAGCTCGCCCGCGTTGATGGCGGCCAGGTGCGCGTCGATCTCGGCGTCGTCGGCCAGGTCGGCCGCGAGCAGCTCGCCGCGCACGTGCCGGATGGTCGCCGCCTCCAGCCGGTCGCAAGCCAGGCCGCCGACCGGGAAGAAGCCCGCCGCGGCGACATCCACCAAGCCTGCCTCGCGCAGTGCCCGCGGCAGTGTCCGGCCGTAGCGCAGGTCCGTGCCGCGGCGCGTCATCAGCTCCCGGACCGCGTCGCGCAGCCGGTTGGCCCGCCGCTGCGCAGAGCCGCTGTCGTCCAGGCAGGCCAGTGGCTGCAGAGCGGTATCGGCGTCCTCGACCAGCAGCCAGCCGCCGGGCCGTAGCGCTGCCGCCATCGTGGCCAACGCCCGCGCACGGTCGGGTACGTGGACCAGCACGAGCCGGGCGTGCACCAGATCGAACGTCCCCGGCTCGGGGGGCGCGTCGGCGGCGACGTCGTGCCGTCGCACCTCGTACCCGTCGCCTGCTTTCAGCCACGACGGGTCGATGTCGGTGGCCAGCACGTGCCCGGTCGGGCCGACGGCCGCCGCGAGCGCCTCCGGGATACCGGGGCCACCGGCCCCCACTTCCCAGCAGCGCGAACCGGCGCCGACCCCCAGCCGGTCGAGGTGCCCGCGCGTCACACCGTCGAACAGCTCGGCCAGCCACACGAATCGCTCGCCCGCCTCGGCGCGCGCGTTGTCCAGCAGGTACCCGCGGGCGGGTGCGGACTCTCCACCGACGTGCGGCGGCCGGGGTGAGGTCATCACTGCATGGTCGACCTCCCCAGGCCACCGGCGCCACGACGACGGGGGAGGGACATCTCACACCACGCCGCCCCTGCCTGGCAGGCAACGACGACGCCGGTTCGCGGCGGGTTTCGAGACGAGGAGGTGGTCGGGGCGGCCGGCGCCACCGCGGTGCACCTGGGCAGGCGCGACGCGCTGTTCCGGACCCGGCGCGCCCCGGCGGCGCTGGGCCGCGTGCTGCCCGAGCTGGTGCACCGCTACCCGACGTTCCGCTTCGACATCGCCCGCGGCCGGGTCGCGGGCGCCGAGCGCGACCTGGCCCGCCGCATCGCCGAGCAGGTCGACGCGCTGGCGGCGGGGTCCGGCGCCGAGGTGGTGCTCTGCCCGCTGGGCGTCGGGCGGCACGTGGACCACGTGCTGGTGCGGTCGGTCGGGCCGGAGCTGGGTCGTCGGATCGTCTACTACGCGGACTTCCCGTACGCGCTCCACTCGGCGCCCGACCCCGCATTCCTGGCCGCGCACGGGTTGCGGCGTTGGGTGTCGCCCGACGACCCGGTCGAGGAGCGCGAGCTGATCCAGGGCTACCGCACCCAGGTGGATGCGCTGTTCCCCGGCGGCCAGGTACCGCCGCGCGCCGAGGAGTACTACACCCGGGCCTGACCCGTCAGGCTCCCCAGGCGATCGAGAGCTCGACGGCGCGGCGCCACCGGCCCAGCTCGGCGTCCCGCTGGACGGGATCCATGTGCGGTTGCCACTCGGCGGCGCGGCGCCACTGGCTGCGCAGTGCGCGGTGGTCCGACCAGTAGCCCGCCCCGACGCCCGCGGCGTAGGCGGCGCCCCGGGAGACCGTCTCCGCGACGATCGGCCGGATGACCGGCACGTCCAGCACGTCGGCCATCATCTGCATCAGCAGGTTGTTCGTGGTCATCCCGCCGTCGACGGACAGCCCCTGCAACGGCACGTCGGCGTCGGCGTTCATGGCGTCGACGACCTCGCGGACCTGCCACGCCGTCGACTCCAGCACCGCGCGGCAGAGGTGCGCCTTCGTGACGTACGCGGTGAGCCCGACCAGGATCCCGCGCGCCTCGGTCTCCCAGTGCGGCGCGAACAGCCCCGCGAACGCGGGCACGATGTAGCAACCCCCGTTGTCCGCCACCGTGAGCGCCTGGGTCTCGATCTCCGCGATCGACCGGATGAGCCCGAGGTTGTCGCGGCACCATTGCACGAGTGCCCCGGTGACCGCGACGGAACCCTCCAGCGCGTAGATCGGGCTCTCGCCCTCGAACCGGTAGGCGATGGTGCTGATCATCCCGTGCTTGGAGTGGACCCGCTCCGGGCCCGTGTTGAGCAACAGGAAGCTGCCGGTTCCGAGGGTGCACTTGGCTTCGCCGGGCTCGAACGCCGTCTGCCCGAACAACGACGCCTGCTGGTCGCCGATCATCGCGGTGATCGCCAGCCCCGGGACGGGATCGCGGGTGGTGCCGAGCTTGCCCATCGTCGGCGCGATGGTCGGCAGCATCGTGCGCGGCACCCGCATGGCGGCCAGCAGCCGGTCGTCCCAGTCGAGCGTTTCGAGGTTCATCAGCATGGTGCGGCTGGCGTTGGTGACGTCGGTGAGGTGCAGCCCGCCTTCGACGCCACCGGTGAGGTTCCACACCAGCCAGGAGTCGATGGTGCCGAACAGCAGGTCGCCTTCTTCGGCCTGCTCGCGCAGCCCGTGTTCGTCCAACAGCCAGCGGATCTTCGGGCCGGAGAAGTAGTTGACCAGCGGCAGGCCGCTGAGGTCGTGGATGACCGCCGGGTCGAGGTCCTCGGCGATCCGGGGCAGCAGCCCGGCCGTGCGGGTGTCCTGCCAGACGATCGCGCGGCTGACCGGCTTGCCGGTGCGCCGGTTCCACAGCACGGACGTCTCGCGTTGGTTGGTGATCCCCAACCCGGCGATCTGCTCCGGGCCGACCCCGGCGTCGTGCAACGCTTGGGGTAGGAGGCGCTGCACGACGCTCCAGATCTCGGCGGCGTCGTGCTCCACCCATCCCGAGTGCGGGTAGTACTGGCGGTGTTCGCGCTGGGCGAGGGCCACCATGCGGCCCTGCCGGTCGAAGATCATGCAACGCGTGGACGTGGTGCCCTGGTCCAACGCCGCGATGTAGTGCGCGCTCATCGCTGTCCCTCGCTGGCGCTCGGTCCGCGCTGCGCGGCGCGCTGTGCCGATGATTCGCTCGCTGTGCCCACCCGCCCCGCCAGCTCCGCTGGCTGCCGTCCCCCGATCTCGCTCATCGGTCCTGCCCGTGGCCCAGCACGCGCGAGATCGACCTGGCTCCGGCGAGGACGTCCTCCACCAGCTCCGGTCGGGGATGTTGTCGTGCGTCGCAGAGCCGGGTGATGGGGCCGCTGATGCCGATCGCCGCCACGACGTAGCCGCCGTGGTCGCGCACCGGCGCGCTGATGTCGGCCAGGTCGGGCTCGACTTCGCCGACCGAGACCGCGTAGCCCGAATCGCGGACGTCGGCGAGCTCGCGCAGGAGCGCCTGCCGATCGGTGATCGTGCGGAAGGTCATCCGCTCCAGTGTCTGACCGAAGGCGTTGCGCGCCGCAGCCGGGTCGAAGGCGAGCAGGACCTTGCCCATCGCGCTGCCGTGCAGCGACAGGATGCTGCCGGTCTCGACGACCTGGCTGTCGGTGGTGTAGGCGAAGACGTGGTGGGCCACGACGACCTCACCCTTGCGGTACGCCGCGATGCGCGTGGCCTCGCCCGTCCGCGCCGCGAGCGTGTCCATCCAGTTGAACGAGAGCGACCGCAGCTCGTTGAGGTCCAGCATGGTCGACCCGAGGTTCAGCAGATCGGCGCTGACGCCGTAGCGGCTCGCGGTGTCCTGCTCGACGAAGCCGACCTCCAGCAGCGTGCGCAACAGGCCGTGGGTGGTGCCCTTGGCCAGGCCAAGGGAGCCCGCGATGGCGCCGAGGCTCATGGGCTCGCTCTCGGCCGCCAGGAGCCGCACCATCGCGGCTGCGCGCTCCACCGACTGCACCAGACCGGACACGTCGCCAGCTTAGCCGGCACCGTGACCCCGATCACTCCCCTGTTCGCCGATACCGAACGCGTCGCGTTCGGCGATGCCGAACGGCGACCCTCGCCGTCGTCGGATCGTCGATCTAGTGTCGGCCCACCTGCCCGCGGACCACTGGAGGGAAGGGATCGATGACGATCACCGCGACCGCGCTGGCACCGGATTTCCGCGTCGAGGCGTTGCGTCGGCTGGCCGACGAGCAATTCGACGTCCTGGTGATCGGAGCGGGGGTGGTGGGGGCGGGCGCGGCGTTGGACGCGGCGAGCCGGGGGCTGTCCGTCGCCCTCGTGGAGGCGCGGGACTTCGCCTCCGGGACGTCCAGCCGGTCCTCGAAGCTCGTGCACGGCGGCCTGCGCTACCTCAAGCAGCTCAACTTCCACCTGGTGTTCGAGGCGCTGCGCGAGCGCAAGCTGATCCTGGAGCGGCTGTGCCCGCACCTGGCCCGACCGGTCGAGTTCATCTACCCGCTGGAGAAGCCCGTCTGGGACCGCGCCTACGTCGGTGCGGGTGTCGGGGTCTACGACGTGCTCGGTGCGGGCCGCGGCGTGCCCCACCACCTGCGCCACCTCTCGAAGCAGGCGACGCTGCGCTCGTTCCGTTCCGGCAAGCCGGGCGCGATCAAGGGCGGCATCGCGTTCTACGAGGGCCAGCTCGACGACGCCCGGCACACCATGATGATCGCGCGCACGGCGGCCGACTACGGGGTGGCCGTCGCGTCGAGTGTGCGCGTCACGGCGTTCGTGCGGGACGGCGCCGCCGTCACCGGCGCGGTCGCCACCGATCTGGAGTCGGGCACCGAGTTCACCATCCGGGCGGCGGTGACGATCAACGCCGCCGGGGTCTGGACCGACGAGATCCAGGCCATGATCGGCGGCAAGGGCCAGTTCCGGGTGCAGGCGAGCAAGGGCGTGCACGTGCTCGTGCCGCGCGACCGCATCGACTCCGACACCGGTTTGATCACCGAGACCGAGAAGAGCCTCCTCTTCATCATCCCGTGCCCGTGGAGCGACGAGTTCTGGATCATCGGGACGACGGACACCCCGTGGAACCTCCACCTCGCGCACCCCGCGGCGAGCAGGACGGACATCGACTACATCCTCGAGCACGCGAACGCGCTGCTGGCGCGGCCGCTCACCCGCGACGACGTCGTCGGCGTCTACGCGGGCCTGCGTCCGTTGCTCGCCGGTGAGTCCGACAGCACCAGCAAGCTCTCCCGCGAGCACGCCTGCGTGCAGCCGGTGCCGGGGCTGGTCGTCGTCGCGGGCGGCAAGTACACCACCTACCGGGTGATGGCGAAGGACGCGGTGGACCTGGCCGTCAGCGGGCTCGGCCGGGACGTGCCCGGGTGCGTGACCGACAAGGTCCCGTTGGTCGGTGCGGTCGGCTACGAGGCGCTGGTCGCCACGAAGGCGAGCCTGGCCGCCCGGTCCGGCCTGGGCGTCGAGTGGATCGAGCACCTGCTCGGTCGCTACGGCTCGGCGATCCGGGAGGTCCTCGACCTCGTCGCCGAACACCCCGAGCTCGGCAGGCCGCTGGAGCACGCCCCCCGCTACCTCGCGGTCGAGGCGCACTACGGGGCGTCTCACGAAGGCGCGCTGCACCTCGACGACCTGCTGGCCCGCAGGCTGCGGGTGTCGATCGACACCTGGGACCGCGGCATCGACGTGGCCGGGGAGGTCGCCGGGATCGTCGCACCGGTGCTGGGCTGGGACGCCGCGACGATCGAGAACGAGATCGAGCACTACGCCAAGCGGGTCGAGGCCGAGCGCGACTCGCAGAACCAACTCGACGACCAGACCGCCGACGCCGCCCGGCTCGGGGCGCCGGAGGTCCGCACGGGCCTGAGCGGCTGAGGCCTGCACGGCACGGTCGGGCTCGGTCGCACGTCGATCCCGACCAGGAGGACGCGGCGGCGGCATCCCGCCGCGGGCTCGAGGCGACGGGTTCGTCCGCCGTCATCCGTCCCTACGCACGAATGAGGTACTGCAATGGTCACAGCCACGTACGGCCAGATATTCCTCTACGAAACGCTCGGCACGATGATGCTGCTGCTGTTCGGCTGCGGCGTCGTCGCCACCGCGATCCTGGCCACCAGCAAGGGCCACGGCGGCGGCTGGTTGCTCATCAACTTCGGCTGGGGCATCGGTGTCTACGCCGGCGTCTACACCGCGTTCCCCAGCGGCGCGCACCTCAACCCGGCGGTCACCGTCTCCCAGCTGATGGTGGGCAACATCACCCCCGCGCAGTCGCTGTTCTACTTCATGGGCGAGTTCCTCGGCGCCTTCCTCGGCGCCGTGCTCACCTTCCTGGCCTTCAAGCTGCAGTTCGACGCCGAGGAAGATCCGGCCCTGAAGCTCGCCGTGTTCTCCACCGGGCCCGCCGTCCGGTCCTACGCCTGGAACATCGCCACCGAGGTCATCGGCACGTTCGTGCTCATCTTCCTCATCCTCATCTCCGGCGGCACCCCGACGCAGGTCGGGCCGCTGTTCGTGGCGTTGCTGGTGATCGGTATCGGCAACTCGCTCGGTGGGCCGACCGGCTACGCCATCAACCCGGCCCGTGACCTCGGCCCCCGCATCGCCCACGCGGTGCTCCCGATCAAGGGCAAGGGCGGCAACGACTGGGGTTACTCGTGGGTCCCGGTGGTGGCCCCGATCATCGGCGCGGTCCTGGCCACCCTGCTGTTCAAGGTCATCGACGCGCAGAGCCTGATCGACGCCGTCAAGGCCGCCGCGAAGAGCTGACCACCCCTACTTCCTCCGGACACACCGAGCTAGCGCTAGGAGATTCAGATGAGCGAGCAGTTCGTCGCCGCGGTCGACCAGGGCACGACGTCCACCCGGTGCATGATCTTCAACCGGGACGGCCGGGTCGTGGCCGTCGACCAGAAGGAACACGAGCAGATCTTCCCGCGTGCGGGCTGGGTCGAGCACGACGCGAAGGAGATCTGGACCAACACCCGCGAGGTCACGGCGGGCGCGTTGGCCCAGGCCGACCTGCAGGCCTCCGACATCGTGGCGGTCGGGATCACCAACCAGCGCGAGACGGCGCTCGTCTGGGACAAGAACACCGGCGAGCCGGTCTACAACGCGATCGTCTGGCAGGACACCCGCACCGACGCCATCGCCAAGCGGCTCGGCGACCTCGGCGGCGGCGCCGAGCGCTACAAGGACAAGGTCGGGCTGCCGCTCGCCACCTACTTCTCCGGGCCGAAGGTCGTCTGGATCCTCGAGAACGTCGAGGGCGCCCGGGAGAAGGCCGATGCGGGCGACCTGGTGTTCGGCAATATGGACACCTGGCTGATCTGGAACATGACCGGCGGCCCCGAGGGCGGCCTGCACATCACCGACCCGACCAACGCCTCGCGCACCATGCTGATGGACCTCGACACGCTGTCCTGGGACGCGGGCATCGCCGAGGAGATGGGGATCCCGCTGTCGATGCTGCCGGAGATCCGGTCCAGCTCGGAGGTGTACGGACCCATCCGCGAGCGCGGCGTGCTCGGCGGCGTGCCGCTGGCGGGCATCCTCGGCGACCAGCAGGCGGCCACCTTCGGCCAGGCGTGCCTCGCGGTCGGCGAGGCCAAGAACACCTACGGCACCGGCAACTTCATGCTGATCAACACCGGCACCCAGAAGGTGCCCAGCAAGAACGGCCTGCTCACCACGGTCTGCTACAAGATCGGCGACCAGCCGACCGTGTACGCACTGGAAGGCGCGGTCGCGGTGACCGGCTCGCTGGTGCAGTGGGTCCGCGACAACATCGGGCTGGTGGGGTCGGCGCCGGAGATCGAGACGCTCGCCAACACGGTCGACGACAACGGCGGCGTCTACTTCGTGCCCGCGTTCTCGGGCCTGTTCGCGCCGTATTGGCGCGGTGACGCCCGCGGCGCGATCGTCGGGCTGACCCGCTACGTCAACAAGGGCCACCTGGCCCGCGCGGTGCTGGAGGCCACGGCCTTCCAGAGCAAGGAGCTGCTCGACGCGATGAACGCCGACTCGGGGGTGGACCTCACCTCGCTCAAGGTCGACGGCGGCATGGTGGCCAACGAGACCCTCATGCAGTTCCAGGCCGACATCCTCGGCGTTCCGGTGATCCGACCGGTCGTCGCCGAGACCACCGCGCTCGGTGCGGCGTACGCGGCCGGGCTGGCCGTGGGCTTCTGGGCGGGCGAGGACGACATCCGGGCGAACTGGGCCGAGGACAAGCGGTGGGAGCCTGCCATGGACGACGCGAAGCGGCAGAAGTACTACCGCAAGTGGAAGAAGGCCGTCACGAAGACGTTCGACTGGGTCGACGAAGACGACGACTGATCCGCCGGGCGGGGCCCGGGGATGTGTTGCGCCCGGGCCCCCGTCCGCCATCAGCGCCGGTACAGCCAGTCCCGCAGCCAGGACGAGTGGCGGGGCCATGACGACCGGCACCGGGCTCGTCACGGCGCTCCGCGGGTGACCCGCCGGACGAAGTCGACGGCGGCGGCGAAGATCGCTTCGGGGTCCGGTGCGCCCATCCAGAGGTGGTCGGCGCCGGGCACCTCGGTGAGCTCGACGACGGCTCCGGCGTCGCGCAACGCCGCGGCGAGCTGGCGGCTCTGCGCCGCAGGCACGAAGCGGTCGGCGTCGCCGTGGGCGATGTGGAACGGGGGAGCGCCCGGGTGGACGTACGCGACCGGGCTGGCGCCCCCTACACGCTGAGCGGCTACTTCCGGGCGCCGGAGCACAACGCGCGCGCCTTCACCCCCGACGGCTTCTACCGCTCCGGTGACCTCATGCGGCGCCACCCCACCGGCAACTACGTCGTCGCGGGCCGCAGCAAGGACCTGATCAACCGGGGTGGCGAGAAGATCTCGGCGGAGGAGGTCGAGAACCTCATCCTCGGCCACCCGGCCGTGCAGAACGTCGCCTGCATCCCGGTGCCCGACGACGTCCTCGGCGAGCGGATGTGCGCCTGCATCGTGCCGCGGACCGAGGCCCCGACGTTGGCCGAGCTCGTCGCGTTCCTGCGCAGGCACGAGATCGCCGCGTTCAAGCTGCCGGAGCGCCTGGAGGTGCTCGACGCCTTCCCGCTCTCACCGATCGGCAAGGTCTCCAAGCGGGACCTCGTCGCCCGGTTCTCCTGAACCCCAGATCCGGCGGAGCGGACGCAGGCCGTCCTCGACGTACTTCGCGATCGGCGCGGTGCCGCCGTCCAGGTGCCACTGCTCCAGCGCGGCGAAGTAGCCGAACACGACGGCGTTGGTGGCTACGCGGGTCTGCAGCGGGGTCATCCCGCCGGTGGCCAGCAGCGGCGCGATCCGCTCGCCTGGCCCGGTCGAGCGCCGCGCACACGGCCGAGCGCACCGACGGCTCCTGGAAGAAGTACCGCACGCGCCGCTGCGGGCTCGTGGATGCCTCCTCGTAGGTGCGCACGATCCGCGCCAGGCTGCCGACGGGATCGTCCGCGTCGAGGAGGTCGGCGACCGCCTCCTGGCTCATGGCGTCGAACTCGTCGGCGACCAGGATGCCTTCCTTGGTGCCGAAGTAGCGGTAGACCGACGAGGGGGAGACCTCGGCCGCAGCGGCGATCTCCTCGATCGTGACGGCGCCGAACCCGTTGGCGTCGAACAGGTCGAGCGCCCGCTCCTGGATGGCGCGCATAGCGCTGCGCCGACGGCGCTCGCGGAGACCCATGCTCCGACCGTATCAGCAAGTCACTGTCAAATGAACTTGACTGTCTGTTATCGGCCTTCGTACCGTCACTGTCATGAGACAGTCACTTTCAGAAAAACGGACCATGGATCGCGAGCTGGAAGCGTTCATCCCGTCCTTCCCCGCGCCCGACCTGACCGATCCGGTCGCGGCGCGCGCGGGCCTGGCCGAGCTGAGTGCCGCGGCGCCCGCACCGGACACCACGGGCCTCGTGATCGAGGACCGCACGGTGGGCGGGGTGCCGGTGCGGGTCTACCGGCCGGTCGACGCGCGGGGCGCGGTCGTCTGGCTGCACGGCGGCGGTTTCGTGATGGGCGACCTGGACACCGAGCACCCGTGGGCCGTGCGGATCGCCCGCGGCGCGGGCGTGGTCGTCGTGTCGGTGGGCTACCGGCGGGCGCCCGAGCACCGCTTCCCGGCCGCGCTGGACGACGCCTACGCCGCGTTCGTCTGGACGGCCGAGCACGCCGCGGAGCTGGGCGTCGACCCGGCCCGGATCGCCGTCGGCGGTCACGCGGCGGGCGCCGGGCTCGCGGCCGCGGTGGCGTTGCGGGCCCGCGACGAGGGAGGCCCGGCGATCCGCTTCCAGCTGCTCAGCCAGCCCGAGCTGGACGACCGGCTCGAGACGTGGTCGGCCCGCAACTTCACCGACACGCCGTTCATGACCCGGCCCAAGCTCGTCGCGTCGTGGGGCCACTACCTTGGCTCGACGCCGGGCTCGCCGTACGCCGCCCCGGCGCGGGCCGAGGACCTGTCCGGCCTGCCGCCCGCCCACGTCGCCACCGCGGAGTTCGACCCGCTCCGCGACGAGGGCATCGCCTACGCGCTGCGCCTGCTGCAGGCGGGGGTCCCGGTCGAGCTGCACCAGTGGGCCGGGACGTTCCACGGCTCGCAGGCGGTCCTGTCCGCCGACGTCTCGCAGCGGCAGATCGGGGAGCTCACCGGCGTGCTGCGCCGGGCCCTCGCCGACTGACGGCGTCAGCCGCTCCCGTACTCGTCGTGCAGGCGCCACCACTCGTAGGGCGGCGTCTGCGGACGACCGGGAGGTGTGTCCTCCCACTCCTCCTGCCGTCCGAAGGGGGTGACGTCGAGGATCGCCCAGGTCGGCGTGAACGGCTCGGCGCCGCGGGCGGTGACGAAGTAGGTGCGGTACACGCGGCCGTCGTCGTCGCGGAGGAACACGTTGATGCCGAACCACTCCGACACCCCGAAGTCCGCGCCGAAGTCGTCGCCGACCATCGTGAACCATGGCGCGTGCCAGCCCATCCGCCGCTTGAGCGCGGCGATCTTGTCCTGGTCGGCCGGGGACGCCAGCACGAACGTCGTGTCGCGGGCGTTGACGTGCGCGAGGTCGGGCACGTGGTCGGTGAAGAACGAGCACCCCGGGCAGCCCGAGTGCGGCCAGTCGCCGACACCGGGCTCGAAGAAGAAGCGGTAGACGACGAGTTGCCTGCGGCCCGCGAAGAGGTCGAGCAGCCCGACCTCGCCGTCCGGCCCCACGAAGCGGTAGTCCTTCTCGACCCGCACCATCGGCATCCGCCGCCGGGCCGCGGCCACCTCGTCGCGCGCCCTGGTCAGCTCCTTCTCCTTCACGAGCATCGCGTCGAAAGCCTTCTGCCACTCCTGCTCCGACACGACCTCGGGCAGCGCGTCGTTCATGACGAGGCTCCTCGCTGTGCGTGGGTTTCGATCAGCTCGGCGATCTCGCCCGGTCGCTCCTCCGGCAGGTAGTGCCGGGCGCCCGCGACGATCGCGGCGTCGACGTCGGTCCAGCCGTACTCGGCGCGCAGTTGCTTCGCCAGGTGCGGCATGCCCGGGCCGAAGACCTGCTCACCGCCGACGAGCAGCAACGGCACGTCCACGGGCGTCCGGTGCGCGTCGTTGAACGCGGCGTTCTCGGGGATGGCCCGGTACATCTCGAAGGCGGCGTGCAGCCGGGCGATGTCGCCGTAAGCGGTGACGTAGTGCTCGATCTCCTCGTCGGTGACGACGTACTCCGGGGTGGTGCCGATGTCGAAGAAGTACCGGAAGTAGGCCGCCTCGCGGCCGTGCACGAGGGTCTCCGGCAGCTCGGGGACCATGTGGAACCCGCCGTGCCACAGCGGCACCTCGACCGGTGGCGCGTCGGCGGGCTGGATGCCCGGGAGCAGCGTCTCCATGACGAGCAGGGTGCGGACGAGCTCGGGTCGGAGGCGAGCCAGCGCGTACGCCACCCAGCCGCCGACATCGTGCCCGACCACGTGGACGGGGCCGACGGCGAGCCCCTCGACCAGCTCCGCGACGTCGGTGGCCATGCACGCCGCGTCGTAACCCGTGGCCGGAGCCGCCGATCCGCCGACGCCGCGCAGGTCCACCGCGACCACCGAGAACCGGCGGGCGAGGCGGGGCATGACGTGGCGCCACTCGTACCAGTCCTGGGGGAAGCCGTGGATCAGCAGCACGGTGGGACCCTCGCCGCCGCGCTCGTAGTGCAGCGTGGTGCCGTTCACCGATGCGGTCTCGGAGGTGAATTCAGGGCCGTTCATGAGGAGGTAGACCCGCGGCGCGGCCGGAACTCATCGGTCGGCCACGCGGTACCAGTGCGTCGCCTCGCCGGGGATCGGGGTGAGCCGCACGGTCGTGCCGCCGTCGCTGCGGAAGAGCGGCACGCCGTCGCCGAGCAGCACCGGCGCGATGAACACGAGCACCTCGTCGAGCAGGCCCGCCTCGAGGCACTGCTTCGCGACGTTCGCGCCGAGGACGTTCACGTACTTGTCGCCCGCGGCCGCCTTGGCCTGGTCGACGGCGGTCGGCAGGTCGGTGCAGAACGTGATGTCCGCGGGCGGGTCGGCGGGTGGGCGGTGGGTCAGCACGACGACCGGGCCGTGGTACTGACCGCCGAACGCACCCTCCTTGTCGGTGCCGCGGTTGGGGTCGTCACCGCCGAAGGTGTTGTGGCCCACCAGGATCGCGCCGACGTCGGCCAGCAGGCGCGCCACCGTGGCGCTCTCGCCGCCGTCGCCGACGAAGTGCTCGGTGAGCCAGGACATGTCGCCGCCCGGCCCGGCTATGAAGCCGTCGAGCGACATCGTGGCGGAGTAGAGGCGGAGCTCGGTCGGCCACTGCGGGCTCCTGAACACCGGCGGTCGTAGCTCACGGCGGGGTGCGACGGCGGATGCCGTCGACGAACCAGCGCAGGGCCTCGGCCCAGTTGTCGGTGTCGCCGAAGACGTCGTCGAGGCCGGTCAGGCAGAGCGCCACCTGCAGGTCGCGCAGGAGCGTGCAGGCGGCGAGCCGCTCGGGGTCGGGGTCGAGGTGGGCTCGGACGGCCGCCTCGTCGTGCATGGTGGCCATGTCCCACTCCGGCGGCCCGATCGACACGTCCTCGAGGTCGATCCACAGCAGCTCGCCGCCGGAGCGCAGGAGGTTGCCCGCGTGCGCGTCGCCGTGCAGCACGGTGGTGGGGCCCGGTGGGAGCTGCGCGTGCTCGGCGGCCCGGCGCAGGAGCGCGAGGTCGTCCGGGGCGAGCCGGTGGTGGGTCTTGTCGACGGCCGCCAGCAGGCTGGGCAGGTCGATCACGTCGCGCGCCAGGTCCGACACCGGCCCGGCGTAGTCGGCCAGCGCGGCGTGGAGGTCGGGGAGCATGGCGGCGCAGTCGTCGGCCGTGGCGGGGCGGTCGAGGTCGGGTGGGGCGTACGTCCAGAACGTCATCGCGAAGCCGTCGCGCTCGTGCGGGCCCGGCGGCAGCTCGTCGCTCGGCGGGACGACCGGCGCGCCCCGGGCGACCAGGTGGCGGGTGGCGGCCACCTCCTCGCCCAGCCGGTCGACCCGGGACGGCACCAGCCGGGTCGCCCACGTCGGCACCCGCGCCACGACCGGCGCGGGCCGCAGGTGGACGCGCAGGGAGAACAGGTCGTGCAGCACCACGGGGTCGTCCACGCGCAGGCCGTGTGACCGGGCTTCGGCCGCCGCGGCAGCCACCCCCGCCGCCGCGACCCGCTGTCGTTCGTCCGCCGCTGCCACGCGCGCGAACCTACCGCTCCGCCGGGAAGGTGGGTCCGCGCGCGGACGCGCCGCCTCGTTCGATGCGGCCTACTCGCGCACCTGCCGGTCGGCGCGGCGCTCGACGGATCGGCGGCAGGTCAGCCCGGCAGCGCGGTGAGCATGCGGTGCGGCTCGCGGAGTGCGCGGCTCACGGGATCGTCGCGGCGGTGGCGCAGCGCGGGGCCGGGGCGGATCTCCAGGTCGCCGGGACCGGGGCGGGTGCCGCAGCGGGGGCACGTACCCGACGGGTCGATCGCGGTGTCGCAGCCGACGTGCACGAAGAGGCGCCTGCGCTCGCCTTCCGAGCGGTGCTGCTCGCCCCAGCTCATCAGCGCGTGCATGGCAGGCCACAGCTCCTCGCCCGCCCGCGTGACGCGGTAGTCGTGCCGACCCGGCCGGTACTCGTGGCGCTCCAACAGCCCGGCGTCGACGAGGTCGGCCAGCCGCGCGGCGAGCACGGCGCGCGAGATGTCGAGGTGCGCGAGCAGGTCGGAGAACCGGCGGACGCCGAACAGGCAGTCGCGCAGCACCAGGAGCGTCCACCGCTCGCCCACGACCTCCAGCGCCCGCGCCAGGGCGCAGTCCTGACCGTCGTAGTCGGAGCCCAGCGGCATGGAGCCAGCCTACCGGAAAGGTCTGTTGATAGAACCGCAAACGCGTGGTTTCATCAACAGACCGAAGGAGGCCCATGACCACGCCCACCATCGCGGAGACCGCGGAGCGGCGCCGCACCGTGGCCGTCGCGACCACGGGCACCGTCCTGGCCCTGGTCGCTTACACCACACCGGTCGGCACGCTGGCCGCCACGGCGTCGGCGCTCGGCGCGGGGCCCAGCGGACAGGCGTGGATCCTCAGCTCGATGAGCTGCGGCCTCGCGGTGGCGCTGCTGCCCGCGGGCGCGATCGGCGACGACCACGGCCGCCGCCGCATGTTCGTCGTCGGGGCACTGGTGCTCGCGGGGACGTCCGTCGTCGCGACGTTCGCCCCCGACACCGTGACGCTCGTGCTCGCCCGGATCGGCCAGGGCCTGGGCGCCGCGGCGGTGCTCGCGTGCGGCCTCGGGCTGATCGGGCACGTCGTCCCGGCAGGCCCCGCCCGCATCCGGGCCACCGGCGTCTGGGGAGCGGGCGTGGGCGCGGGCATCGCGATCGGGCCGCTGGTGGCGGCCGGTCTCGCGGAGGCGTCGGAGTCGGGTTGGCGGATCCCGTACGCCGTGCTCGCGGTGGCGGCCGCGCTGCTGGCCGTGTGGGCCCGCGCGGGGCTGGTCGAGTCGACCGCCGAACGCCCCCGGGCCGTGGACGGCTGGGGCATGCTGCTGCTCGGCCTCGCGCTGGCAGGCCTGCTCGCGGGGCTGGTGGAGACCCGCGCAGGCGGGCCGGGTCGGGCGCTCGCGCTGCTCGTGGGCGGGGCCGTCGCGGCCGTGGCGTTCGTCGTGGTCGAGCTGCGCCGCCGCAGCCCGATGCTGGACCTGCGGCTGCTGCGGCGCCCGGATTTCGCGGGCGCCACGGTCGGTGGGCTCGCCACCGGCGCGGGCGTGATCGCGACCATGTCCTTCCTGCCCACGCTGTTGCAGCGGGCGTTGGGCCACGACGCCCTGTACGCGGCGCTGCTGTTGCTCGGCTGGTCGGCGACCAGCGTGGTCGCCGCGCTCCTGGCCCGGCGGCTCCCGGTGTCGGCGCGCGTCCAGATGGCGGCGGGCCTGGCGGGCACCGCCGTCGGCCAGGTGATGCTGGCCGGGCTCGACGGCTCGGCCGGAGCGCTCCGGCTGCTACCCGGCCTCGTCGTGGCGGGCGTCGCGAGCGGGGTGCTGAACGCCGCCCTGGGCCGCCAGGCCGTCGCCAGCGCGCCGCCGGGGTTGGCGAGCGTCGGCAGCGGCGCCAACAACACCGCCCGCTACCTCGGCGCGGCCGTCGGCGTCACCATCGTGGCCGTGCTCGCCGCCCACCCCGAGCCGACGGCGATGCTGGCAGGCTGGAACGTCGCCGTGCTGGTGGACGCGGCCGTCTCGGCCGTCGGTGCGTTGCTGGTGCTGGCCCTCCGCCCGAGGCGGTAGCCGCCTGGGTCAGCCGCCCCAGATGTCCTCCAGGAAGCGGTCGGTGGTGCGGAGACCCGCGAGCCAGGCGGCGGCGTCGGCCTCGCCCGCCGACGTCTTGTCGCGGAAGATCGTGATGAGCGCGCTGCGCACGCCCGGCGCCATCGTGGCGGCGTTGCCGCAGACGAACACGGCGGCGTCGTGTTGCAGCAGCTCCCACACCTCGTCGGCGCAGTCGAGCAGCGCGTCCTGCACGTAGCGGCTGGGCGCGTCGGCCGTGCGGGAGAACGCGCCTTCCACCCGGACGATGCCGTCGGCCTCCCAACCGCGCAGCTCGTCGGCGTAGAGGTAGTCGGCGGCTCGGTCGCGGCAGCCGAAGAACAGCAGCGAGCGCTCCACCGGCACGCCCTGGCCCTTGAGCGCCGCCCGCTCCTGCAGGAAGCCGCGGAACGGCGCGAACCCCGTCCCGGCGCCGATCATGATCATCGGCGTGTGCGGGTTCGCGGGCGGCCGGAACGCGATGCTGGGCGACCGCACGAACGCGAAGACCGTGCCGTCGGTCGGCAGCACGGCGAGGTGCCCGGAGCCGACGCCGGTGAACGTGCCCGTGCCCGAGCGGGCAGGCCCGCGCAGCACCCCGACGGTGATGCTGCAGACGTCCCCGCCCACCATCGGCGACGACGAGATCGAGTAGTAGCGGGGCCGCAGCGGCGGGAGCATGTCGAGGTACACCGCGAACGGCACGTTGCAGGCCGGGAACGCCTCCACGAGGTCCAGCAGCGAGCGGTTGGTCGCCAGCACCTGCTCGGCGTAGTTCTCGACGAGGTCGCGCAGCGCGGCCTGCTGCGCCGGGTCGTCGGTGTGGTCGGCGAGCGTGGCGATGTCGTCGCGGGTCGCGACGTCCTGCAGCTCGACGCAGCTGGCCAGCACCCCGAGCAGCGGGGCGGGCTCGTCGATCGGCAGGTGGGTGTGGCTGCCGCTGTTCGGGATGATCGTGAGGTACTGCCCGGCGTCGAGCCCGAAGCGGGCCATCACGCGCCGGATGAGGTCGATCCCGTTGCGCGGCAACACCCCGAGGTGATCGCCCGCCTGGTACGTCGTGCCCGCGGGCAGCGCGATCTCCACGTGGCGCGTGGACCGCTCGGCGGGCTTGCCGTTGGCGCTGCGGATCAGCTCGCGGTTGGCCAGCACCCGGGTCGGGCGCGCCCGGTACGACATGATCACCGGGTTGGTGACCTGCCGGTTGGTCAGCGTGATCGCGAGGCGCGGGCCGGTCGGGGCCGCGGCCGCCACCGCTGCGGCGATGTCCGGGGGCAGCCCGAGCGCGCCCGCGACGTCGGCCCAGAGCCCCTCGTGCCAGTTGCGGTAGGCGGCGTCGAAGTCGGCGGCGGCGTTGCCTTCGCCGCGGGCGCGGATGCGGCGCCCCCCGCGCGCGGCCAGCCCGTCGTCGATGCGGGTGGGCACGGCCTGGTAGGTCGACGCCCACTCGGTGCTGCCGCAGCCGAACACGCTGTAGACGACGCCCTCGGCGTTCGGGATCTCCTTGCAGAACGCGGCCGCGTTGTCGGGCGGGGTGCCGTTGTAGGACGAGCACACCACGAGCAGGGCACCGTCACGCGGGAGGTCCTCCACGTGCTCGTCGAGCGCCCCCAGGGTGACGGCGAACCCGCGTTCGGTGCCCTCCTGCGCGAGTCGGGTGGCGATGGTCTCGGCCGTGCCGAGGTTCGAGCCGTACAGCACGGCGAGCGGGGTGCCGTGCCGGTCGACGTGCAGCGCGGGCACGGCCGCGGGCTGCGAAGGAGCCTGCGCGGCAACGGGTTCGGTGCGGTCGAGCTGGAAGCCCGGCCGCGGCTGCACCTGGATGAAGAGCTCGTCCGGCTTGACGGTGAGCGTGGTCTTCGTCTTCAGCTGGTAGTCGAGGTGGTCGACGAAGTCGAAGCGCTGCACCAGCATGCCGAGCACCAGCACGGCCTCCTGGATGGCGAACTGGCGGCCGATGCAGGCCCGCTGCCCGGTGCCGAACGGCTTGTAGGCGTTGGGCGGGATCGCGGTCATCCGCTCGGCGGCGGTGTGGTCGGGGTTGAACTCCTTGGCGTCGGGGCCCCACACCTCCGTGCTGTGGTGCAGCGCCTGCGAGATCACGGTGATCGCCGTGCCCGCGGCCACGGCGTACTTGCCGCCGATCACGGTGTCCTCGAACGGTGTGCGGTTGAAGCCCGGCGCGGTCGGCCAGAGGCGCAGTGTCTCGTCGAGGATCTGCCGGACGTAGCGCAGGCGGTGCACCTGGTCGAACGTCGGCGCGGCGGTGGCGCCGAACACCTCGTCGACCTCAGCGCGTGCGCGGGCCAGCACGTCCGGGTTCTTCATCAGGTAGTAGACGGCGAACGACAGCAGGCCGGAGGTCGTCTCGTGGCCCGCGATGAGGAACGTGATGCACTGGGCCCGGATGTTCTCGTCGGGCAGGTGCTCGCCGTCCTTGTCGACGCCGGTGAGCATCCGGCCGAGCAGGTCCGTGGTGTCGCCCGCAGCGCCCTCGGCCCGGCGTTCCGCGATGATCCCGTCGACGAGGTCGTTCATGAACGCCTCGTCCTCTTCGAACTGCCGCTGCGCGCGCACCCGCAGCCGGGTCTGGATCGGCAGCTGCCGGGCCCGCGCCTGCGACTCGGCGAGCGTCCGCACCATCGCGTCGACGAACGGGTGCGGCGACTCGCGGTAGAACGAGTTGAAGCGGTAGCCGAAGCCGCAGAGCGCGATGGTGTCGAGCGTGAGCCGGGTCATGTCCGCGGCGACGTCCACCTCCTCGCCCGGGTTGAGCCGCGCCCACTTGTCCACCAGCTGGTCGGCGACGTCGAGCATCTTGGGCATGTAGTCGCGCATCGCCTGCATGCTGAACGGCGTCATGAGCACGTTGTGCGCCCGCACCCACAGCGGGTCGTCGGTCTCGGCGGTGAACAGCCCCTTCCCGGCCGGGCCCCGTTGCAGCACACCGAGGCCGCCGCCGATCTTCTTGTCGAACCGCGTGTCGTCGCAGATCTCGTCGACGATCTCCGGCCCGGACACCAGCAGCCGCAAGGTCCCCACCGCGCTGATCTTGAAGATCGGCCCGTACGTCTCGGCCATGCGCACGAAGCCGCCGAGCGGGTCGGCGGTGTCGACGTCGAAGACGTTGCCCAGCACGGGGACGCCGCGGGGGCCGGGGATGGGCTCGGTCATCCGTCGAGCATGCGACGACGGCGCCCGCCCGCCAATGACAGGACCTTCCAGCCGACCTGCCAGTTGACGGAGGGGTCGCGGAACTGGGCACCGTACCGGGCGCACGCCTGCGGATCTCGGCCTCGTGCCCCGGCAGCACCCCGAAGAACGCGGTGAGCTCGGACACCACGCCGTGCGACGCGCCCTTGCCGGACTTGACGGTGATCTCCTGCTGGGTCTGTGTGGTCATGCAGGCCGGCATGGCCGCGGGGCCGGACGCGCCACGTCCACCGGAGGGTGGAGGCGGGTGGAAGCGCGTCGACCGTGGACGGCGCCGCCGATCAGACGGCCAGCCGCGCGGCCAGCTCGCGGCGGGACGAGACGCCCAGCTTCGCGTAGATGTTGCTGAGGTGGAACGCCACCGTGCGGCTGGTGACGAACAGCGCCGTGCCCGTCTCCTGGTTGGTGCGGCCCTCGGCGACGAGGCGGGCCACGGCCAGCTCCTGCGTGGTGAGCGCGAGCGCGCCGCCCGCCGCGGGCGTGTGCAGCCCGGCGGCGTGCAGCAGCTCGGCGCAGTGGGCGAGGAACGGTGCGGCGCGCAGGTGTTCGAGCCGTTCGTAGGCGCTGCGCAGGAGGTCGATGGCGCCGCGGCGGTCGCCCGCGTCGAGCAGGTGCCTGCCGTACGCCGTCTCCAGGCGGGCGCGGGCCAGCGCGGCGGGCACCCGTTCGGCGACGGCCATCGCGTCCGCGTAGGCCGCCCGAGCCCGCTCCGGCGCGCGGATCTCGGTGATCGCGCAGCGCAGCCGGGCCGCGTCGACCGCCGACCAGACCGGGGAGCGCTCCTCGAGGGCGACGAGCGCCTCCTCGGCTTCGGCCACGCGGTGCAGCCCGAGCAGCGCTTCGACCTGCAGCGTGCGCCATGGCAGCAGGCCGAGCCGGTCGACGCTGCCCCGCGCGGCCGGATCGGTGTAGGCGCGCAACGCCTTCTCCATCGCCGCGTGGTCGCCGCGCGCCTGCGCGAGGACGGCTTGCGCGGACGCGGCGTGCAGGCGGGCGCCCCACCAGGGGAGCGCGGCGGCGGCCGCCGTCGCCGCCGTGACGCGGGCCGTCGCCGTCTCCCAGTCGCCGCGGCTCGATGCGACGTAGCTCGCGAGCGCGTTGGCCATGCCCGTGCCCAACAGCACCCCGGCGTCGCGGGCGAGCGAGACGGCCAGCCCGCCGTTGGTGGCGGCCGCGTCCCAGTCGCCGAGGCGGTAGTGCGCCTCGGCGAGGTGGGCCAGCAGGAGCACCCGCGCGCGCACCGAGGTCGTGGGCGAGGCCCCGTCGCGGACCAGCGAGGCGAGGATGGCCGCGGCGCCTGCGGGGTCGTCGGCCCACAGCGTGACGAGCCCGGTGAGGGCCGCGGCCTCGGCGTCGGCGGGCTCGCGCCAGCTCGGCTCGGGCGTCGGCGTGCCTGCCCGCCGCGACGAGCCCGACGATCCGCACGAACCGCGCGAGGCCCACCACCTCGGACGGCGGGTCGTTCGTCAGCGCCTCCCGGGCCCGCTCGGCCGCGGCGGCGGCGTCGCCCTCGACGAGCGCCACGAGCGCGAGGTGGGCGGTGGCGGCCGCGTCGTCGCTGAGGGCGAGGGCGGCGGTCAACGTCTCGCGGGCGGCGGCGATCCGGCCGGTCATCGCCTCCAGGCGGCCCAGCACGGAGACCTGGCCGCTCGCCCGCAGGTCGGCCTCGTGGCGCAGCGCCCGGCTCAGGTCGCCGTCGGTGATCATCGCGCCGACGGCGGCGGCGAGGCGCGCCGAGCGCTCGGCAGGCACGTCGGACAGCTCCGCGGCCGCCACGAGGCGATCGGCGGCCTGTCGCCACCGCTGGCCGTCGAGGTCGGCGCGGCCGCGCGTCGCGAGCTCGGTGGCCAGCTCGGTGTCCGGCCCGACGGCGGCGGCGATCCGGTGTTGCAGCGCGACATCGCCGTCGAGCTTCGCGGCCGCGGCGCGGTGCAGCGCGTGTCGACGGGCGGGCGACAGGTCGGCGTACACGGCGGCCCGGACCAGCTCGTGGGCGAAGACGACGTCGTGGCCGGTGTCGCTGAGCACCTCGGTGAGCAGGCCCGCCTTGACCGCCTCGTCCAGGCCGCCGAGGGGGTCGGGCACCGCGGCGAGCGCGACCGCGTCGGCGAGCGCGCCGCGGGTGCCGAGCACGGCCGCGGCCAGCACGAGGCCCTGCGCCGACGGCCCGAGCTTGGCGACGCGCACCAGCACGAGCGCGGCGAACGAGCGGGGCGCGGGCAGGATCCGGGACGTGTCGGCCAGCTCGGCGGGGGACAGCTCGGCCAGGAGTGACCGGACGTGCAGGGGGTGGCCGTCGGTGTGGTCGCGCAGCCTGCGGCCCGCGGCGGGGGAGAGCGCGGCGGCGCCCGCGGTCTCGGCCAGCTCGACGATCTCCTCGGCCTGCAAGCCCGCGAGTGGCACGTGCTCGTGGCCGACGCGCTCCCAGCCCGCCGGGAGGTGCTCGCGGGTGCCCAGCACGACGAGCACCTGGTCGCGCCGGAGCCGTCGGACCGCGAAGACGAGGGCGCGGGCGGACGCGTCGTCCATCCACTGTGCATCGTCGAGCACGAGCACGACGGGGCCCGCGCCCTCCAGCTCGCCGAGCACGGCCAGCAGCTCGGCGCCGACGGCCAGCGGATCGGCGTCGGGGGCCGGGGCGCGGTGCGGGAGGTCGGCGAGGAGCTGCCCGACCACGCCGTAGGGGAGCCCGGTCTCGGCCACGTCGCCGCTGGCCCAGAGCACGCGGACGTCGGTGCGGTCGGCCAGGAGGCGGTGGATGAGCGTGGTCTTGCCGATGCCCGCGGGCCCGCTCAGCCACAGCACCCGCGGCCTGCCCGCCCGGGCGTGTTCGAGCTCGGCGTTCATCGCGGCGAGCTCGTGCGCCCGTCCGACGAAGATCTCACTCGACACGAGCCCAGTTTGGCCGGGCGAACGGCCTAGCGGCAGCCACGCGCCGGGTGATCTCTCGCCGCGCTGTTACTCGGCGTCGCCGTCCGGCTGCTCCGCGTGCATCGCAGGGCTCGACCGGGATGGAAAACGCGTTGATATCGAACATGAGTTCGACTATGCTGGAGCCGTGTCGGGCTCCCCGGTCGTCGCCGCACACCGCCTCGTGGTCGAGGCGGTCGATGCGCTGACCGAGGCCGCGGGTCCGGCCGCCGCTGCCGACGAGGCGCTGTCCGTGTTGACGCTGTGCGAAGGCGTGGTGCGGCAGCTCGATCGGCTGGTGGTCAGGGTTGTGGCCGATCTGGTGCGGCGGGGTGTGTTCAGCGAGCGGGGCTACCGCGATGCGGTCACCGCACTCGCGGATCTGCTCGGCTGGGATCGGGCCGAGGCCCGGCGCCGGGTGTCGGCGGCCGAGCAGGTCTGTCCGCGCACCGGGTTGGACGGCAGCCCGCTGCCCGCCCAGCTGCCCGCTACGGCGGAGAAGTTCGCCGGAGGAGCCGCGAGCCTGCGCCACGTCGACGTGATCTCGCGGGTGCTGGCGAGCCCGGCGGCGCGGCGGCTCGCGCCGGAGGTGTGGGCGGGCGCCGAGGCCGAGCTGGCGGCCCACGCCGAGCAGTACCCGCCTGCCGAGCTGCTGGAGTGGGGCTCCCGGCTGGTCGACACCCTCGACCAGGACGGACCCGAGCCGGACGACCGACCGCCGGATCCGGTGAACGAGCTGCACCTGCAGCGGTTCCGGGGGCGATCCGGCGGCAGCCTCAAGGGCTACTTCGACGACGCCGCGATGTTCGACGCCATCGCTGCGGTGGTGGATGCGCACGCGCGGCCCGCCGACGCCGACGATCGGCGCAGCGCGGCCGAGCGGCAGGCTCAGGCGCTGGCTGATGCGTGCGGATACGTGCTCGACCACGGCGACGTCCTGCCCGCTTGCGGCGGTCGTCGTCCCCACCTCAACGTGCTGGTGCGGCTGGAGGACCTGGAGAACCGGGCCAGGGCGGCATGCCTCGACTTCGGCGGCGGCCTGAGCGTCGAGTCGCTGCGGATGTTGTGCTGCGACGCGGCCGTTGTGCCTGTCGTGCTGGGTGGCAAGGGCCAGCCGCTGGATGTCGGGCGAGCCACCCGCGTGATCCCGGAGGGGCTGCGGCGGGCGGTCGCGGCGCGCGATGGTGGGTGCGCCCGCTGCGGCCGTCCGGCGTCGTGGTGCGAGATCCACCACGTGGTGCCGTGGGAGCGGGGTGGGGCGACGTCGCTGGCCAACACCGCCATGGTGTGCCGCGCGTGCCATCGGCTGATCCACCACGCGGGTTGGGAGGTGAAGCTCGTCGACGGGCGGCCGGAGTTCTACCCGCCGCCGTGGATCGACCCGCTCCGCCGCCCCCGCCGCCGACCACCCCCGGCGGCCTACGGTCTCGCCGGATAGGCGATCCGCACCCCGATCGTCGGCCCGCCGCCGCCCGCGCGCGCAACTCTCGCAATCTCGCGCCGCGCCGGTGCTGGTCGGCGCCGGTCGACCGCCGCGAGTGCCGGGCGGCGCCGATGCCCGCTGCCGACGCCTGTCGTCGGGTTGGGCGGCGCCTTCAGGGGTGGTGGCGGAGGGTGGCGTCGAGCTGGCGGATCAGCTCGCCGATGCGGCCGCCGCCGTCGGGTGCGGTGGGGTAGCGGCCGAGCACGTCGAGGACGGCGGGGGTGGTTCGGCTTGCTGCTCGCGCGACGTCGGCGGCGCCGACATCGCGGTCATCGCCTGCGGCGAGCTCGGCGGCCCGGCCGCGTGGGCGGCCGCCCCGAGGATGTGCCGGACCTGCGTCGCCTGGGGCAACGGGTGCAGGTAGGCGGCGCCTGCCGCGGCCATCGCGGCGCGGGCCGCCTCGCGCGGGGCGCCCTCGGCCTCGTTGGCCGCCCGGAGCGCCGCCCAGGCCGTGTCGCGCAGCGCCTTGCCCCGCTCGCCGCCCCGGGCGAACTCCCACGCGGCGTCGATGGCCTCGCGGGGTCGCGGATCGTCCGGCCGGGCCGCCGCGAAGATCCCGAGCACCGCCTGCGCGCACTCCGCGGCGTACGCGGTGACCGCGCGCAGGTCCGCCGGGCTCAGGACGAGCGTCACGGCTGGTACGGCGGCGCCACACCCCAGCCCCACCGGGGCACGGGCGCGTGCTCGACGACGTCGGGGGCGTCGCCCGAGTTGTGGACGGCCAGCCGGGTGCCCCACTCGGCGTAACCCATGATCGCGGCGCGGAACTCGGGGTCGTCGGGGAGGCCCGCGAGGTCGGCCGCCTCCGAGAGCATGGTGACGAACCGCAGGCGCTGCTCGGGGGTGATGTGCAGGCCCCGGTGCTTGGCGAGCATGTGCGGGTAGCCGCCGAGCTCGGCGGTGTACTCGGCGGGGCCGCCCATGACCTCGGACCACCAGGTCGTGACGTCGCGGCGGTGCTGCTCGGTCACCTTGCCGCCGAACAGCGGGCCGATCAGGTCGTCGCCTTCCACGAGGTCGTAGAACTGGTTCAGCCAGCGCTCGAACCCGGCCCGCCCGCCCGCCCATTCGTAGATCGTCGGTGTGCCCATGTCTTGCAGTGTAATCATCCGTCCCGCGGCGCCCAGCGATTTGTCGGAGCTCGCCGAGCTCCTCGTCGAGCGCGACCGGTTCTACGGCGTGGCCCGGACCGATCCGGACGCGGCGGCGATCGCGGACGCGCTGTTCGGGCCGGTGCCCGCGGGCCGGGCGCTCGTGGCGGTGCTCGACGGCGCGGTGGCGGGGCTCGCGGCGTACTCGTTCCTGTGGCCCGCGGCCGGGGCCACGCGGTCGCTCTACCTCAAGGAGCTGTTCGTGCGGGCCACGGCGCGGCGGCACGGGATCGGCGGGCTGCTCATGCGCGAGCTGCACGCGGTCGCCGCGGAGCACCGGTGCAGCCGCGTCGAGTGGACGGCCGACACCGACCAGCCCGAGGCCCAGCGCTTCTACGCCGCGCTCGGCGCCGAGGTGCTCGCCACGAAGCTGTTCTACCGGGTCTGATCCCGCAGGAGCCGCAGCAGGAGGGCGAGCGGTGGCCATTCCGTGCGACCGCGGCCGACCACGGCGTGCGCGCGGAGGAGCACGTCGGGGCCGCGCAGCGGGAGTACCCGCACGCCGTCGCGGGTCGGGCCGTCCTGGGGGAGCAGCCCGACGCCGAGCCCGGCGACGATCATGTCCTGGAGCAGCTCCAAGCTGTCGGAGCGGTGCCGCACCGTGGGCGTGAAGCCGGAGAGCGCGGCCACGGTGGCCACCGCCAGCTCGTCGGCGTCGTTGCGGGAGTTGACGATCCACTCGTGGTCGCGGTAGCGCGCGATCGTCGCGACCGCGTCGCCCGCCGGGGCCGGGTCGGCGGCGGGCACGCCGAGGCCCCACCGCGCGGTCCACAGCGGCGTGGCCTCCACGCGGTCGTCGAAGACCCGCATCGCAGGCGGGAAGTCGTACACCACCGCGAGGTCCACGCGGTCCTGCGCGATGAGCGTGAGCGCCTCCTCCGGCTCGTGCTCGGCGACCACCACCCGCAGCCGCGGACGGGTGCGGCGCAGCTCCGGCAGCAACGGGATGAGCGAACGGCGGATGGCGGAGGCGAACCCCGCGATGCGCACGGTGCCGGTGGGTTCGGCGTCGACGTCGAGGTCGCGGCGGGCCGCCTCGACGGCCGCCAGGATCGTGACGCCGTGGTCGGCGAGCCGCCGCCCCGCCGGGGTGAGCCGCACGTGCCTGCCCACCGGCTCCAGCAGCGTGCTCCCCGTCTCCGCCGCGAGCGCCGCGAGCTGCTGGCTCACCGTGGACGTGGTGATGCCCAGCTCCTCGCCGACGGCCCGCATCGAGCCCAGCCGGGCCAGCGCCACCAGGAGCTCCAGCCTGCGCGTCTCCATTCAGTAATTCTGTACATTGCATCAAGTAAAGTCACGTGGACATGAACGGTACGCGGTCGTCTTCACTGGACTGGTGACCTTCTCGCCCAACCGCTCCGGCGCCGCGTTCGCCGTCGTCTCGATGGTGTGCGTGCAGCTGGGGCTGGCCGTGTCCGTCGGCCTCATCGACCGGATCGGCGCCGAGGGCGCCGCCTGGCTGCGGCTGGTGTGCGCCGCGGCGATCCTGCTGGTGCTGGTGCGGCCGCGGATCACGACGTTCAGCCGGTCCGGGCTGATCGCGTGCCATCGCGCTCGGCGCCGTGACGGCCGCGCTCACGCTGCTGTTCATGGCCGCCGTCGCCCGGCTCCCGCTGGGCACGGCGAGCGCGTTGGAGTTCCTGGGGCCGCTGGGCGTCGCGGTGGCGCGGGCCCGGGGGCGGGCGCGGCTCTGGCCGCTGCCCGCGGCCGTCGGCGTGGTGCTGCTCACCGAGCCGTGGCTCGGGCGGATCGACCTGCTCGGCGTCGGTTTCGCGCTGGGCGCCGCCGTGTGCTGGGCGGCCTACATCCTGCTGACGCAGCGGGTGGGCGACGAGGTGTCCGGGCTGCGCGGGCTGGCCGTCTCGATGGCGGTGGCGGGCGTGGTGGCCACGGCCGCGGTGGGCGTCGGCTCGGGGGCCACGGTCTTCTCGCACGTGGACGTCGGGTTGGTGGCGTTCGGCATCGGGCTGGCGATCCTGCTCCCGGTGGTGCCGTTCAGCCTGGAGATGCTGGCGCTGCGCAGGCTGACCACCGCCGCGTTCGGCACGCTGATGAGCCTCGAGCCCGCGATCGCGCTGCTGATCGGGCTGGTCGCGCTGCACCAGGTGCCGGGGGTGGCCGCGATCGTCGGGATCGCGTTCGTCGTCGCCGCGGGCATCGGCGCGGAACGCAGCGGGTCCCGCGTCCCGGTCGAACCCGCGCCGGTCGCGTCAGCCTGCGGGTAGGCGCTCTCGCGCCAGCCGCACGAACAGCGCGATGTCGTGGTAGCCGTCCTCTTCGAGGAAGCGGTCGTGGAACGTGCCCTCCCGCCAGAACCCGAGGTGCTGGAGCAGCCGGATCGACCGCTCGTTGGCCGCGTCCGTGTGGGCTTCCACGCGGTTGAGCCCGAGCGGGCCGAAGCCGTGGTCGAGCACCGCGGTGAGGGCCTCGGTGGCCAGCCCGCGGCCCCACAGCCGCCGCGCGATGTCGTAGCCGAGCGACGCCCGCCGGTGCTCGGCCACGACCTCGTTGTAGCCGAGCAGGCCGACGACCCGGTCGTCACCGGCCAGCGTGACGCCCCAGTGCAGCGCGTCGAACTCCCGGCGCTCGCGGTCGAGGCGGCGGATCAGGTCGTGCGCCTCGTCGAGCGTGCGCAGCGGCGGGTCGTTGTACCGCTGCTCGACGGGATCGCTGCGGAACGCGAAGAGGTCGGCCGCGTCGTCGGCGACGATCCCGCGCAGCACCAACCGCTCCGTCACCAGCACCGGCGTCATGGCGAGCCAAGGTAGTGGGCGACGGCGGCGAGCGGGGCGTTCCACCGGATGCACACGTCGTTGGTGGTCTCCGAGGTGGGCTCGTCGAGGTAGCAGCACTGCGGCGGCCGCCCGACCAGGCGCGGGTCGGTCGGCCACCCCGGGGTGTCCCGGGAGTTCGCCCCGCCCGCCAACGCGCCGGGCGGCGGGTGGTCGCCGAACTGGCGGGTGCGCAGGTGCCGGGTGGCGTCGGGGCCGTACCCGGTGACGTAGCTCTGCCCGAGCGCGTTGCGGCCCAGCAGGTAGTCCACGCCGACGGCGACGCCGTCGCGGAACCGGCGCTCACCGCTGATCGCGCGGGCGGCGACCAGCACGACGAGGTTGTTGAGGATCCGCCCGTTCGAGCCCCAGTCCCAGCCCGCGCCCGGCGCGTACGGCTGCCCCCACGGCTGATCGGCCTGCAGCGCCAGCAGGCGCTCGCCCGCCGCCACGACGCTCGCCCGCACCCGGTCGCGGTCCGGCAGCGCGCTCTCCACCAGAGCGAGGTCGATGCGGGCGGGCGCAGCGACGCGGTCGAAGTCGAACCCCGCGAGGTCGAACACGTCGCCGGTGTGGTCGGCGCACGCCATGAGCTCGGCGAGGAACGGTCGCTCGCCCGTGGCCAGCCACAGCTCCGCGGCGGCCCAGTAGAAGTCGTCGTCGAGCCGGTCGTCGCCGTAGGGGCCGCCGCCGAAGCGGCCCTCGTCGTCCGGGGCGACCAGCCGCGGGTGCCGGTGCGCGGCCGCGTGGGCCCGGCGGGCCGCGGCCAGCAGCCGGGCCGCGTAGGGCGTTCCGCGCGAAGGTGCGGGCGGCCGCGGCGGCGACGGCGGCCACGTGCAGCGTCGCGGCCGTCGAGGGACGGTGCAGCACCCGCGTGGTCGGGTCCTCGTGCGGCAGGCCCGGCAGCGGTGACCACTCGGTGCCGTGCACGCGGTGGAACGCCATGCCCGCGAACGGCTGCCCGGCGGGCACCAGCATCCGCAGCATCCAGTCGAGCTGCCACCGGCACTCCTGCGGGGCGACGTCGAGCAGCTGCCACGCGGGCAGGCTCCCGCTCACCACGTACTTGCCGTAGTCGCCCGCGTCGTACCAGCCGCCCGAGACGTCGAACCGGCCGGTCGGGTGCCAGCCGGGGTAGAGCCGCTCGGCGTCCGGGCCGGTCCAGGCGGCGACGGCGGTGTCGGGGTGGGCGCAGCGCATGCGGCGGAAGAACCCCAGCGCGTCGGCGGCGAGACCCTCGTAGACGTCCGGCGCGACCCGGAACGGGTGGCTCTCCTCGGCGCCGACGGCGATGCGCGCCTCGCCACGCACGTCGGCCGCGGTGAAGTCGAGGACGTGCACGACGAGCCCGGACGTGGGATCGGGCGGCGCACGGCCGGGACCACCCCCGCCACCCACCGACCGTGAACTCCAGCGGCGCGGTCGCGTCCGTCACCAGCGTGGCCTGCTGCGGGGCGCCCGGCAGGTAGCCGAGCTGGTTCACGCGCACGGCGGGGCGGCTCATCGCGGTCATCGGCGGGTGGTGAGCCGCCCGGCGAGCACGGGCACGCCCGCGCCGGTCAGAGCGGGGAGCAGCGCCGTGCGGCCGCAGGCGGCCATGAGCAGGTCGATGCCCCGGCCCTCCAGCGCATCGCCGTCGCCCCACGTCCGGTCGAGGTCGGTGGCGACGAGCCGGAGACCGCGCAGCGCACCCTTCGGGACGAAGCCGACCGGGCGACCGGCCGTGATGAACTCCAGCCCGAGCGCGACGTCGGCCGGATCGGGGGCGTGCGGCAGGCCGAGCGGCACCCGCATGTCGCCCTCGTGGATCAGCCCGTCGGAGAGCGGCCCGCGCGGGCCGACGACGGGCGGGGAGAACTCGCGGTCGGCGCGCTCGCGCAGCAGGGCCGCCAGCTCGGCCGTCGGGAGCTCGGCGACCCTGCGGGCGAGCACGGTGTTGGTCGTGTGCCCGTTGCCCCGCTGCCGCAGCAGCTCGCGCAGGAACCCGACCGTGCCCACCGTGACCGCCGCAGCGACGTGACCCGCCACCACCTTCACGCTCCAGCCCGCGCACAGGCTGGGGGTGGCGAGCTGGGCGTCGTCGAGGTCGTCGAGGAGGTCGGCGATCGAACGGCGGGCGCGCGCCGTCGCGGCGAAGACCGTCATCGCGACCGCCCCCGCAGCCAGGCGCCCGCCGCGATCCCCAGCAGCAGCGCGGCGCCGAGCCCACCCGTCGACGGGCCGCCCGCCACGAGCTCCTGGCGCAGCACCACCGGCCCCGGCACGGGCGCCGGGGTGATGCGTTCGTTGCCCCGCGAGGTGGCCGCCCACGCCGTGACCCACAGCAGCAGCCGGGCCACCAGGTAGCCGAAGAGCAGCAGGCCGAGCAGGGATCCGAAGACCGCCCCGCCCGGGGTGCCGGTGATGACCTCGAAGTAGATCGCCGCCCCCTGCTTGATCGCCTCGAAGCCGACGGCGCCGAGCAACGCCGCCCGCCGCACGCCGCGCAACGCGACGTCGGTGCGGGGCAGCCGGGTGATCGCCCAGGCGAAGATCAGCCAGTTGGCGCCGACGCCGAGCACGATGCCGACCAGCCGCAGCAGGGTGCGGGTGAAGCCGTCGTCCGGTGCGCCCAGCCACCCGAGCACGAGCTCGGCCAGCCCGGCGCCGAGCACCGTGAACGCGAACGTGACGACCAGCGCCGCGCCCAGCCCGGCCAGCGCCCGCAGGTCGTAGAGCAGCCGCTGCAACGCCGCCGGGTTCGGCGCGGGCAGCTCCCACTGCGCCGACACCGCCTCCCGCAGGTTCGACATCCACCACACCCCCGACCACAGCGCAGCCACCAGACCGACGAACCCGATCGAGTTCCGCTGTTCGATGGCGGTCTCCAGGATCGGGTTCACCGCCCCCGACAACCCCGACGGGCACAGAGGCGGCGATCGCGTTCTCCAGCTCGGTCAACAGGGCCGGATTGAACCAGAGGACGTAGCTCGCCGCCGCGAAAGCGATCATGAGCAGCGGCACGGCGGTGAGGATGCTGAAGAACGCGGTCGCGGCAGCGAAGTGGTTGCCGCGCTGCGCGAAGTAGCGCTGACCGGCGCGGCCGAGGTGGTCGAGCCACTCGTGGCGCTCGCGCGTCCGGGCGATCCGGTCGCGCAACCGCTGGAGGTGCTCCACGGCGCGACCTCATCGGACGGGCCCGCCGTGTGTCAAACGACCACCGGTGGTGATCTCCCCGTGGCTATCGGTGTGTCGCCGACCGGGTGGGTTCCGGCATCATCAGCCCCATGGGGCGTGGGGACGTGGGTCGGCGGTGAGCAGCCCGCCCGTCCGCCCCGGTGCGCGGCAACGGATTGCGATCCCGTGGCTGCGGTCCGGGCACGTCGCCCGCGGGCGGCTGCTCGACCGGCTCGACCAGGCGCAGCCCGGCGACGTCGTGCTGGTCAGCGCCCCGGCCGGGTGGGGAAAGACCGCGCTGCTCGCCGACTGGCTGCGCACCGACCCCGTGCACACCGTGTGGGTGTCGCTCTCGCCCATCGACGACAGCGGCCGGGGCTTCTGGGCGATCCTGCTCGCCGCGCTGCGCGCCTGCCCGGTGGTGGCCGTCGGCAACGCGCTGCACGACCTCGTGCCACCGGACGACCCGGCCGCCGACCTGGACTTCCTCGCGGCCGTCGCCGACGGCCTGCACGCGGCGGCCGAGCCGCTGACGATCGTGTTGGACAACACGCAGGACCTCACCGACCCGGCCGCCGTCGACGGGTTGCGGTCGCTCCTGCGCGACCGACCGCCGCACGTCCGCGTGGTGCTGGCGGGCCGGCGCGACCCACCGATCCACCGGGGCAGGCTGCGCGCCGAGGGCAGCCTCGTCGAGGTCCGCGCCGAGCAGCTCCGGTTCACCGGCGACGAGGCCGCGGCGATGCTCGCGGCCACCGGTTACGTGTTCGAGCTGAGCCTGATCGCCGCGCTGGTCGCCGCGACCGGCGGCTGGGCCGCGGGCCTGCGCCTCGCCGCGCCCGCGCTCGCCGCCGCGACGCCGACCGACTTCGTCAACGACCTGGTCGGCACGGACCGGGCCATGTCGGACTACCTCGTCGAGGAGGTCTTGGGCGCGTTCTCGGCGCAGACGCGGCACGTCCTCGACCGGGTGAGCATCTGCGACACGGTGTCGGCGCCGCTCGCCGCCACCCTCTGCGACGCGTCCGACGTCGGTGAGGTGCTCGACGCGCTGGAGCGCGAGACCGGGCTCGTCTGCCGCACGGGCGCCGGGCAGGCGGACTACGTCGTCGAGCCGCTCCTGCGCGCGCACCTGCTCGCCGACCTGCGGCGGCGGCACCCCGAGGTGGTGGTGGCGCTGCACGAGCGCGCGGCCCGCTGGTTCGCGTCGGAGGACATGCTCTCCACGGCCGTCGACCACGCCGTGGCGTCGGGGTCGGAGCCGCTGCTCGTCGACCTCGTGCGCCGCCACGGCCTGCTGCTGCTCGCCGCGGGCGAGCACGCCCGGCTGCGCGGCGTGGCGTCCCGGCTGCGCCCGGAGGTGCTCACCGGCGACCCGATGCTGGCGCTGCTGGCCGCTACGGCCTGCCTGGAGGTCGGCGAGCTCGACACCGCCGAGCGGCTCCTCGCGGCGGCCGTGCAGGTGTGGCCCGCCGATCCCGCTCCCGAGCTGGTCGCCCTCCGCCGGGTCGCCTTCGCCCGCCGTGAGTCGATGAGCGCGGAACACCTCGGCGCGGCGTCGGAGGCGGGGATCGAGGCGGCCGGACGGCTCGGGCTCGGCCCGATGGCCGTCGTGGAGCGGGCGTTCCTGGCGATGGCGGAGCAGCGCGTGGACACCGCCCGCGAGCTCGCCCAGGCCGCGCTGGAGCAGGCGGGCGCCAACGACTACCTCGCGGCCCGCTGCCTCACCGTGCTGAGCGCGGCGGCGGGGATCGAGGGCGACTTCCCGCAGATGGCCGCGCTCGCCGAGCGCGCCGACGCGAAGGCGCCGCCCGAGCAGTGGCACGGCACGATCGCCTCCGCGGTCACCTCCCACCTGCGGGCCTACCGGGCGTTGCTGCTCGGTCGGCCCGCCGAGTCGCTCAAGCTGGCGGAGCCCGCGCTGGCGCTCGCCGGACCGGCGGGCGACGACCTCTCCTCGGTGCTGCTCAACCCGACGCTCGCGGCGATCCGCGGAGCGGCCATGACCGAGGACGGCGAGGTGGCGAAGGGCCTCGAGCTGCTCGCCGCCGCCCGCGCCGCCACCGACGAGGCCGTGCCCGCGCTCTACCAGGGCATCATCGCCGTGCTCGAGTACCGCACCGCGATCGACCTCGGCTACGTGGAGCGGGCCCGCGAAGTGCTCGACTGGGCGAGCGGCAGGCTGCCCGACACCGCCGAGGTGCGGGTGATGCGGGCGCGTCAGCAGTTCCAGCTCGGTCGCACCGCGCCCGCGGCCCGCTGGCTCGCCGCGGTGCTGCACGAGCGGCCGCCCACGGTGCTGGTGGCCTGGACGCTCGTGGACGCCTGGGCGCTGGCCGCGCGGCTGGCCCTGCGATCGGGCAACCGCGGGCAGGCGCTGCGCGCGGTCCGCCGGGCGGTGGCGGTGGCGTCCACGTTCGACGTGCTCCGCCCGCTGCTGCAGGTCGACGACGTCGTCGAGCTGATCAGGGAGATCAACTGGCCGCCCGCGCTCGCCGCGTTCACCACCCGCGTGCTCGACGCCCGCCGCGACCGGCCCGCGGCCCTGCGGGTGGCGCTCACGGAGAGCGAGCGGGCGGTGCTGGCGATGCTCTCCACCCAACGCTCGATCGGGGAGATCGCCGACGTGCTCACGGTCTCGCGCAACACCGTGAAGACCCACGTCCGCACCATCTACGGCAAGCTCGGGGTGCACACCCGGCGCGAGGCCCTCGCTGCGGCCAGAGCGGGCGGATTGGCGACTGACTCGTAATCCGTTCGGAGTAACCAACTGGAGTGACGTCAGGTACCGTGGCCCTGGTCATGGGCCCCAGCTCCAGTGCCGGCCCCCGCCCGGCGGTCGCGCGCGTCCGAACGGCAGTGCCGCACCTCTCGGCGGTCTACCTGCCGCGTCGGCGCCTCCGCGACCACCTCGACGAGATCCGCGACGGCGAGGTCGTCCTCGTCTCGGCACCCGCCGGTTACGGCAAGACGCTCCTGCTCACCGACTGGGTGACGCGGCAGCCGGGCCGGGTCGCCTGGCTGACCGTCGACCGCGAGGACAACACCGACCGGCGGTTCTGGGCGGGCGTGCTGGCCGCCCTCTCGACGGTGGCCGCCGTGCCCGCCGCCAACCCGTTGCGCACCATGGGGTTGCCCCACGTGCCGAGCCGCAGCCCGGAGTTCCTCGACGCCGTCATCGACGCGCTGGTCGCGGTGCCCGGCCCGCTCGTCGTGGTGTTCGACGACCTGCAGGAGCTGACCCACCCCGACCCGCTGGCAGGCCTCACGACCCTGCTGGACAACCGGCCGCCGGGCCTGCGGCTGGTGCTGGCCAGCCGCTCGGACCCGCCGCTGCGCCTCGGACGGCTGCGGCTCACCGGCGAGCTGCGGGAGCTGCGGGCACCCGCGCTCGCCTTCACCTCCGAGGAGGCCGCCGCCGTGCTGGCGCGGGCCGACGTGCACGTCACCCCCGCGCAGCACGACCTCCTGCACGCGCAGACGGCGGGCTGGCCCGCGGCGTTGCGCCTGGCCAGCATCTCCCTGCGCGAGACCGCGGACCCGGCCGCGTTCCTCTCCGATCTCACCGGCAACGGGCAGGCCATCTCCGACTACCTGGTGGGCGAGATCCTGTCCTCGCTGCCCGACGAGGTCGTCGAGGTGCTGTTCGCGGTGAGCGTGTGCGACGCCGTCACCGCCCCGTTGGCCGCCACGCTCGCCGGGCGGGCCGACGCGGGCGACGCGCTGGCCGACCTCGAACACGACACCTCGCTCGTGGTGAGCTACGGCAAGGGCAGGCGGTGGTTCCGGGTCCACCCGCTGTTGCGCGCCCAGCTCTACGCCGACCTGCGGCGGCGGCGGCCCGACCGCGTCGCCGACCTGCACCGCCGCGCGCTCGCGTGGTTCGCCACCACCCGCAACCCGGTGGGCGCGCTGCGCCACGCCACGCTCGCCGACGACCCGCACCTGGTGCGCGACGCGCTGCGCAAGCACGGCGCGGTGCTCGCCACCTCGGGCCACCACGCCGTGGTCGGCGCCGCGCTGGAGGGCCTCGACGCCGCCGGGCTGCTGCGCGACGACGCGCGGTTGCTGCTGGTCGGGGCGCTCGCGCACATGGAACGGGGCCAGGTCGACGCCGCGGACGTGCTGCTGGAACGGGCCGACGCCCTGCGCTCACCCGAGCCCGACCCGGCGCTGCGGGCGCTGCGTTCGCTCACCGCCGCCCGGCGGGCCTGGTACCGCCCGGACGGACCGCGCCCGGACGGGGCCCCGGCCAGCGCCGTCGAGACCGAGCTGGCCGTCGTGAGCATGCTGCTGCGCGCCAACCTGGCCATGGCCGACGGGCGCGCCGCCGACGCCGTCGAGGTCACCCGGGTCGCCGTCGAGCAGGCGTCCGGGGAGGGCCGCGAGTACCTGCGGGCCCGCGCGCTCGCCACCCGCGCCATGGCCGTCGGCCTGCTCGGCGAGATCACCCACATGCTGGAGCTCGTGGAGCAGGCGGGCAACACGGCGCCCGCCGCGGCCTGGTCGCACACCGCGGGCGCGGCGTACTGCGTGGTCATGTCGGCGTACGGCACCCTCCTGCAGGGCAGGCTGGCGACTGCGCTGGACCACACCACGGCGCTGCAGGACGCCACCGGGCAGACCCCCGCGGCGGCGCGGCGGGCGGTGAGCCCGCTGCAGCCCGTGCTCGACGTCGTGCGCGGCGCGATCCGCTTCGATCGCGGCGAGCACCAGCCCGGCCTGGACGAGATGCGTGCGGCGCGCGGCTCGCTCGGCGAAGGGGTCGCGCTGGGGCTGCCGATGGCCGCGTTCCTGGCCGTCGTCGAGCACGACGCGGCGCTGCGCTGCGGCCTCGACGCCCGCGCCCGCGCGATCTACGAATGGGTGGCCGAGCGGGTGGGCGAGGCGGGTCGGGGCGACCTCACCTACCTGCGGGCCGCGGCCGCCCTGCACGGCGGCGCGAAGCACGACGTGGTGCTCGCCCCGCTGCTCGACGGCGACGAGCTGCCGCTGGTGCGCTGGCTCACGGGCACGGCGTGGATCCTGGAGTGCCTGCGCGCTTTGCGGATCGGCAACCGGCGGCTCGCCCGCGACGCCCTGCGGCGCGCGCTCACCCAGGCCGAGCGCAGCGGGGTCGTGCGGCCGCTGGTCACCGCGCCCGCGGAGGTCGCGGACCTGCTCTCGCGCGAGGTCGGCAGCCTGGGCGGGGCCGACGTCCTCGCCCGTGAGGTGCTCGTGCTGCGCGCCCGGCTCGAGTCGGACGGGCTCGGTGCGCCGCCGCTCACCGCGCGGGAGGCCGCCGTGCTCGAGCTCCTGCCCAGCCTGCTCTCGCTCGACGAGATCGCCGCGCGCCTGACCGTCTCCCCCAACACCGTGAAGACGCACCTCACCGCGATCTACGCCAAGCTCGGCGTGCGCTCCCGCCGCGACGCCGTGGCCCGCGGCCGCCTGCTCGTGCGCTAGTCGACGATGCGGTCGCCACCCAGGACACGGTGACTCAGTTGATCGCCGCGATCCGCCGGGTGGCCCGGTCGGTGCCCGGCGCGCCGGAGGTGATCGCGCGCCACTGCCGGGCCCACGACTACACCCGCCCGGGCAAGCCGCGGATCGCCTGGGACGACGAGGCTGCCCGCGCCGAGCTGGTGGACGGGCTGGTCGATGATGCGCACCGCGTGCTGGGGCATCTGCCCGAGCAGGAGCTGGACCCGGTCGCCGCGGACGCGGTGGCGTTGCTGGCGCTGGTGGCCGGGCAGGACGTCGAGCCGGTCGAGGGCTCGGATGGCACCGACGGGCGGTGGCAGATCGCCCGGAAGGTAGCGGCGGACCGGGTGATCTCCACCGTGGATCCCGACGCCCGGCATGCGCACAAGACCCGCTCTCGCCGCCAGGACGGCTACACCGCCCACATCGTGGTCGAGCCCGACACCGGCATCATCACCGACACCGCACTGACCCCGGCCGCGGGCCCGGACAACTCCGACGCCGCGGTCGGGATCGACCTCCTGCTCGCCGACGCATCGACCGACACCACCCCGACCGGGGTGGAAGGGCCGCGGCGGGACAGCTCGGATGAGATGGGCAACCGGATGGGCGGTGAGGGCTGGGAGGTGCTGGGCGACTCCGCCTACGGCACCGGCGACGCTTTGGCCGCGCTGCGCGAGGCCGGGCGCATCCCGATCATCAAACCGTGGCCGCTGCGCCCGGCCGTCGAGGGCGGGTTCACCCTGGACGAGTTCGCCGTCGTCGAGCCCACCGCTGACCAGCCCGGGACGGTGACCTGCCCGAACGGAGTCACCCGGCCGATCACCCCTACCCGCAACGCCGTCTTCGGGGCGGCCTGCCGCGACTGCCCGCTCCGGGCCCGATGCACCACCTCCCGCTCCGGACGGACGCTACGGCTTCATCGCCACCACGCGCTGCAGCGCGCCCACCGGGCCCGGGCGCGGGATCCCGAGTTCCAAGCCGTCTATCGGCGGCATCGGCCGATGGTCGAACGCCCCGGGGAGGGGCGAGTCTCCGTTTTCGGTACGGCGAGTGGCGATTTCGACGACGCCGATCAGTGGACGGGCGGGAGCCAGTGGCGGGCCGCGGCGACCAGCGCGGCGACCCCGACCGACAGGGTGGGCTCGACCACCGGCGCGTAGAACGGCGAGTGGTTGGACGGCTGCGCGGCCACCCCCGCGAGCAGCTCCTCCCGGCTGGTCGCGCCCGTGAACGCGGCCGGGTCGGCGCCGCCGAGGATCCAGTACACGCACGGCACGCCCGCCTCGGTGGCGAACAGGCCGACGTCCTCGCTGCCCGTGACGAGGCCCGGGTCGACCACCGGCGCCACCTCGCCCAGCACGGGCCGGGTGCGCGCCACCGCCGCCTCGTCGTTCACGAGCACCGGGAAGCTGTCGATCAGCTCGAACTCGGGCTCCGCGGGCGCGCCCGACGCCGCGGCCTCGGCGCGGGTGATGCGCTCGACCGCCGCGAGGATGCGCTCCCGCACGGCCGGGTCGTAGGAGCGGATGTTCAGGCCGAGCTCGGCCCGGTCGGGGATGATGTTCTCCTTGGTGCCCGCCCGTAGGGTGCCGATCGTGAGCACGGCGGTGTCGGTGCCCGCGATCTCGCGCGACACCACCGTCTGCAGCCGCATCACGGTGGCCGCGGCCATCACGATCGGGTCCACGGTGGTCTCCGGGCGCGAGCCGTGGCCGCCGCTGCCGTGCAACGTGATCCGCATCGAGTCGGTGCCCGCGAACGCCGGCCCCGCGCGCAGCGCGAGCATGCCCGCGGGCAGCGGGGCGACGTGTTGGCCCAGGACGACGTCCGGGCGGCCGAACCGGTCGTAGAGCCCGTCGTCGATCATCGCCCGGGCGCCCGCGGCGAGCTCCTCGGCGGGCTGGAACACCGCGAGCAGCGTGCCGGACCAGGTGTCCCGCGCCGCCGCCAGCTCGGCGGTGGCGCCGACCAGGCAGCTGACGTGCACGTCGTGGCCGCAGGCGTGGGCGATCGGGACGTCGTGCCCGTCGCGGTCGACGCCGCGGGCCGTGCTCGCGTACTCCAGGCCGGTGTCCTCCAGCACCGGCAGGGCGTCCATGTCGGCCCGGAGCAGGGCGGTGGGCCCGGGGCCGTTGCGCAGCACGCCGACGACGCCGGTGCGGCCGACGCCCTCGGTGGTGTCGAAGCCCGCCGCCCGCAGCCGCTCGGCGGCGATCCCGGCGGTGCGGGCCTCTTGGAACGACAGCTCAGGGTGCTGGTGCAGGTCGCGGTAGAGGTCGGCGAGGGTCATGTGCGCGAGCCTGTCACGACGGGTCGGGCGCGGGGGGCGGTGAGCCCAACAAGGCCGCCGCCCAGCCCGCCCGTGGGTCGCTGTCCACGAGTACCGCCTTGACCAGGAGGGTCAGCGGCACCGCCAGCACCGCGCCCACCGGCCCGAGCAGCCAGCCCCAGAACACGAGGGCGAGGAACGTCACGGTGATCGAGAGCCCGACGGCGTCGCCGACGAAGTGCGGCTGCACCAGCGAGGTGAGGACGAAGTTCACCACCAGGTAGAGCACCACGACGACGACCAACAGCTGCGGCCCGCCGACCAGCAGGGCCAGCACCGCGGGTGGCAGCACGGCGAGCCAGAACCCGACGTAGGGGATGTAGTTGGTGATGAACGCGAGCAGCCCCCAGGTGACGGCCAACGGGATGCCCATGAGCCACAGCGCGATCGTGTCGATCAGGCCGAACAGCAGCCCGAAGATCGTCGTCACGACCAGGTAGCGACGCACGCCCGAGGTGAAGCGGCCCAGCGCCGCCCCGAGCAGCGGGCGGTCCGTGATCATCACGGCCAGCCGGGCGTCGGCGCCGCTCGTCTCGATGCTGATGAACAGCAGGAGCGACAACAGGAAGACCAGGTTGGTCGCCAGCCCGGCGAGGCCCGCGAGCAGCAGCCCGACGTAGCCCGCGACCTTGCCGATGTCCAGGTCGGCGACGACCGCCCGCACCTGGTCCGGCCCGATGCCGTAGGTCGCGAGCAGCGTGCCGAGCCCGCGGCGTAGCCCGTCGGCCTCCGCGGCGTACTGCGGGAGCACCGTGGCCAGGCGGGCCGCGGAGACCACCACGACGCCCGCCATCACCACCACGACGCCGTAGACCAGCACCACCAGCACGGCGGTGGCGACCCAGGCGGGGAGTCCGGCGCTCCGGAGCCGCCTGCCCACGGGGGCGATCACCACCACGATCACCCAGGCCAGGAACGCGGGCCCGATGAGCCAGGCGGCGGCGCCGATCCCGGCCGCGACGATGACCGCCGCCGCCGTGCCGACGAGGATGATGAAGGCGCGCGGCGGGTTCACAGCGGCAGTCTGCCGGGGAATGCGGGGTTGCCGCGCGCGCCGTCCACCGCGCCGCGGAGTGTGGGAAGGCCGTCGGCACCGCGACCTCCCCCGTGGAGGGCGAGACGCGACGCTGTCGGCGAGTTTCGGGGCGCCCGGAGTGGGCCCGGGCACGTCCACGACGTCCGATGGCGACGCGGCGCCTCATCCCGACCGGAGGACGCCGCGACGGGCGGGGCGGGCGAGAGTACTCACCGATCAGGGCGGAGGGAGTCGGGATGCCCGCACGCTACGAGTTCCGGGTGTCGGGGCGGCTGTCGGAGCGCGCACAGGGCGCGTTCGTCGACATGGCCGTGCACGACGCCCCGCCGGAGACCGTGATCTCCGGGGAGGTGGTCGACGACGCGCACCTGCACGGGGTGTTGGCCCAGATCCAAAACCTCGGGCTGCACGTGGTCAGCGTCCTGCAGGTGGCCGCCGCGCCGGAGCGTCGCACAGCACCGCCGAGCGCACCAGCAGATCCTGCGCCGAACGACGCCGTGCGCTGACCGCCGCCCAGCGCCGAGCAGCAGGGCCACGGCCGCATCGCCGGTGACCGTGGCCCCGCTCTCCGGCGTCGTCCGCGGCCCTGCTGCCTCCCGCCGTGCCACCCCCCGGTGCCGACGGCTTCCCGGCGCGTGCCCTACTCCGCGAACGCCTCCCGCAGCGCCTTCTCCTGCTCGTCGCTGAGGTTCGTGAACAGCAGCTCCGGCCGCTCGCCCGGGAACGCCGCCTTCACCTTGTCCAGCACCGCGTCACGGCTCATCACGAAGAGCGCCGAGGTACCCGGCGTGATCTGGTCGCGGGTCTTCTTGATGAAGTCGTCGTTGATGCCGACGTCGGTCAGCGCGCCGGAAAGCGCCCCCGCCGCTGCCCCGATCGCCATTCCCAGCAGCGGCACGAAGAACAGCAACCCGAAGAGCAGACCCCAGAACGCGCCGCCGAGGGCGCCCGCCCCCGCGAGGTTGTGCAGCTCGCGCGTCTTGGGGCGCTTGGCCCCGTCCGGCCAGGAGACGGTCGCGGCGTCGAGGATCGTGATCACCTGCTGCTTGGCCAGGTCTTCCAGCGTGCCGACCGCCTGCCCCGCGCCCTCCGCCGTGTCGAACTTCCACACGCTCAGGGTCCCCCTGCTGCCTCCTCGTCGCAGGCCCGGTCGTCCGAGCCACCCGCTGATCCTCGAAACCGACCGCGCCCGTGGCTTCACCCGTGCCGGGTGAGGCCACGGGCACGTCCGATGAGGTCCGCTGAGCGCCTGCGACCGTCGTGGGAGGACCGAAGATGACGCCTGCCGACGCGGCGTTCGTCTCCACCGGCGCGCTGCCGCAGCCCACCGAGGTCGCCCGGCTCGTCGACGAGGCCTACCGGCGTTTCGAGCCGGTCCGCGAGGGCGCGGTGTCGGACGTCTACCCGGCACTGAGCGTCGCGGACCCGGACCGCTTCGGCATCGCCGTCATGGGGGTGACGGGCGCGATCCACGTCGCAGGGGACAGCGGGGTGCCGTTCTCGATCATGAGCGTGGCCAAGCCGTTCGTGTTCGCCCTCGCCTGCAGCGCCCTCGGCCCGGACGAGGTCCGCGCCCGCATCGGCGTGAACGCCACCGGGCTCCCGTTCAACGCGCTCTCCGCCGTGGAGCGCAGCCCGGACGGCCGCACCAACCCCATGGTCAACCCGGGCGCGATCGCCACCACCGCGCTGGTCGCGGGCGGCGCGCCGGTGCCGGAGGCGTGGGAGCGGATCCTGGCGGGCCTGTCGGCGTTCGCGGGCCGTCGGCTCGCCCTCGACGACGACCTCTACCTCTCGGCGATCGCCTCGAACCACCGCAACCGCTCGCTGGCCCAGTTCCTCTACGCCCGCGGTGCGCTGGCCATCTACCCCGACGAGGCCGTCGAGCTCTACACCCGGCAGAGCTGCGTCGCGGTGACCGCCGAGGACCTCGCCGCGATGGGCGCGACGCTCGCCGACGGGGGCGTGCACCCGCGCACGGGTGAACGGGTGGTCGACCTGGCCACCTGCCGGGCGACGCTCACCACGATGCTCGTCGCCGGGATGTACGAGACGTCCGGTGACTGGCTGTACGACGTCGGCCTGCCCGGCAAGAGCGGCATCGGCGGGGGCATGGTCACGGTCTCGCCGGGCAAGGGGGCGCTCGGCACGTTCTCCCCGCCGCTCGACGCCGCGGGCAACAGCGTGCGCGGCACCCGCACCGCCGCGTACCTCTCCCGGACGCTCGGCCTCGACATCCTCGCCTCCGCGCCGGCGGGCTAGCCGTTGCGCGCGACCCGCACGGCAGCGGCCGGTGCGGCGGCGTCAGCTCGGCTCGGTCTGCGCGAGCAGCTGCCGGGCCAGTTCGGCGCCCTCGCCCGCCCCGAACTCGCGGTACCAGCGGTCGGCCGCGACGAGCAGGTCGCGCGCCGCGGCCCGGTGGCCGTCGGCGAGCAGCAGCTCGGCCCGCGTGACGCGGGTCTGGGTGAGGAGCCGACGGTCGCCCGCCTGCTCGGCGCCCGCGGTGGCGCGCTCCAGCGTCGCGGCGGCGGCCGGGTCGTCGGCCGCCAGCTGGGCCTTGGCCAGGTGCAGGAGGTGCAGGGCGGTCGCGCCGGGGAAGCCGAGCCGGTCGGTCGCCGCGGCCGCGCGGGCGTGGTGGCGGGCGGCGTCGGCGAACCGACCGGTCGCCTGCGCGATGCGCCCCAGCGCCGCCTCGGCGTGCTGGAGGCCCCAGGCGTCGCCGAGCGGCTCCAGGATCCGGACGGCCGCCGCGCAGTGGTCGGCGGCCGCGGCCACGTCGCCGAGGCCGAGGCGGGCGAACGCGGCCAGCAACAGGCTGCCGCCCGCCCACCAGTCCTCCCCACGCGCGCTGAACGCCGTGTGGCAGCGCTCCAGGTCGGCGGCGGCCTCGGCGAAGCGACCCTCCTGCGTCAGCACGAACCCACCGAACCAGCGGACGCGGTCCGGGTCGCCGTCGAGGACGCCGTCGAGCGCCGCCCGGGCGGCCCGCAGGTCGCCCGACATGGCTTCGACGAAGCTCAGGAGCAGCCGCGCGTCGGCCCGGTCGGCGAACGGGCGCAGCCGGGCGGCCGCGCCGGCGTCGTCGAGCAGCACCCACGCCCAGCCGAAGCCGACGGCGATGTCGGCGGCAACGCCGGCGGGGATGCGCGCGGCGGCGGTCGCGGAGCCGCCGAGCTGCGCACCGGGCAGGCCATCGCGGTCGGCGGCGACACCGGTGGGGATGCCCGCGGCGGCGGTCGCGGAGCCGCCGAGCTGCGCACCCGGCAGGCCATCGCCCTCGGCGGCAGCGCCCGTCGGCGTGGCGCCTGCCAAGGCGAGCGCCGCGTCGATCGTGGCGCGTTCCGCGGCCGTGACGGCGACCAGGGCGGACTGCTGCGGTCCGCGCACCCCGGCGGCGACGGTCGCCGCCAAGCCCGCGACCCAGTCGACGAGCGCAGTGTCCGTGGCGGCGGTGTCGGCCCGCTCCCGGGCGAACGCGCGGACGCCGTCGAGGAGCCGGTAGCGGGTGCCCGTCGGGTGCGCGTCGACCAGGACGAGCGAGCGGTCCACCAGCCGTTCGACGACGTCGAGCGCGGCCGCCCGCGGGACGTCCAACGCGGCGAGCACGTGCTCGAGCCCGGCCAGCGACGCACCGGCGGGGAACGCCGCGAGCGCCCACAGCCCGCGCTGGTCGTCGGGGAAGAGCAGGTCGTAGCTCCAGGCCAGTGCCGCGGCGAGCGTGCGGCGCCGCTCGGGGCCGCGCCCGGTGGGGTCGGCGAGGAGCGCGAACCGGTCGTCGAGCCGCCGCCGGATCTCGGGCACGCTGAGCACCCGCGTGCGGGCGGCGGCCAGCTCGATCGCGAGCGGGAGGCCGTCGAGCGCGCGGCAGAGCGGCAGGACGTCCGGGCCGGTGCCCGCGGCCCGGTGGGCGCGCGCGGTGAACAGGGCGACGGCGTCGTCGTCGGCCAGCGGAGCCAACGGGAAGGTCAGCTCGCCCTCGACGCCGAGCGCCCGCTGGCTGGTGGCGAGCACCCGCACCCCCGGCGCGGCGTCGAGCACGTGGGTCACCGCATCGCCGACGGCGTCGACCAGGTGCTCGCAGTTGTCCAGCACGAGCAGGAGATCGGCGGTCCGCAGCCCGGTGATGCCGGTGTGCCCGGGCAGGGCCTCGGCGAGCGCGGTGGGCAGCTCGTCGGCGGTCCGCACGCCCTCCAGCCGGGCCAGCCACGTGCCGTCGGGCGCCTGCCGTCCCCGCGCGGCCTCGACGGCGAGGCGGGTCTTGCCCACCCCGGCGGGCCCGACGACCGTGACGAGGCGGTGCCCGTCGAGCGCCGCCCGCACCGCGGCCAGCTCGGCGGCCCGGCCGACCAGCGCGGTGGTGGGCGCGGGCAGGTTGCCGCGCGGCGGGCCGCCGAGCGCCGGGTCGTGGACGAGCACCTGGTGCGCGAGCCCGGCCAACGCGGGCCCGGGGTCGACGCCCAGCTCTTCGGCCAGCATCCGGGTGACGCGGCGGTGCGCGGCCAGCGCGTCGGCCGGGCGCCCCGCCCGGTACAGCGCCGTGACCAGCAACGCCCACAGCCCCTCGCGCAACGGGTGCTCCGCGACCAGCGCCTCCAGCTCGCCCACCAGCTCACCGGCCGCCCCCAGCGCGAGCCGCGCCGCCAGCTCGTCCTCGGTCAGCCGCAGCCGGGTCTCGGTCAGCCGCACCCGGTGCGGCGCCACCCAGTCGCCGTCGCCCGCGGCGGGCAGCACCTCGGTGTCGAAGAGCTGCAGGCCCGCCCGGCAGGAGGTGGCCGCGGCGGCGGGGTCGCCGTCGGCGAGCCGGGCCGCGCCCTCGGCGGCGAGCCGGGTGGCGTCCAGCGCGTCGACGGCGTCGGCGGCGAGCGCGTAGCCCGCGGACCCGCCCGGAACGGCGGCCGGGTCGCCCAGCGCCCGGCGCAGTTGCGAGACCTTGACCTGCAGCGTGTTCGCCCGGGCCCCGCCGGGCCAGAGGTCCTCGGCCAGCCGCTGCGCACGCACCGGACGCCCGCCCTCCAGCGCGAGGCGCACCAGCAGTTCCGTGGTGCGCCCGGTCGGCACCGGGGCCGCCACCCCGTCGCGCCGGACGACCACCCGCCCGAGCACCGCGACGGTCAGCACGACGCGCAGCGTGCATGGTCACCGCTTCGGCGCACAAGCGGCCGCAGGGCGCCGCGCCTCGTCGTCAGCGGATCGTCAGCGCCCGGGCCGACGCTCTTCCGCGTGGACGACCAGCTGCTCCGCCGCATCCTCGCCGGTGACGACCCGGCCGTGCTCGTCGCGGTCGCGCTCGCGGCCGCGGACCGGCCGCTGGAACGGGCGGCCGCGCTGGCCGTGGACGCTCGCGCCCGCCGCACCGTCGCGGTGGCGCTCGCCTACCTGGCGGGCGACCCGGACCGCGCCCTGCTGCTCGCCCGCGACCACCTGGCCGACCACCCGGCCGATCTCCTCGTGGCGCACGTCGCCGCCCGTCTGGAAGGACCCTTGAAATGAGCTCTGCCATGACCCCCCGCCGCACCGCCGCGACGATGGTCGCCGCCGCCGTGCTCGTGAACCTGGCCTTCACCGGCCTCGGCGCGGCCTTCGACTACCCCGAGGTGCTCAAGCGCCCGCCCGCCGAGGCGCTCGCCGCGTTCCGCGCCGCCCAGGGCGTCGTCTCCGCCTGGTTCCTCCTGCTCGCGCTGGGCGCCGCGCTGCTCGCCCCGGTCGCGATCGGCGTCGGGCGGCTGTCCACCCACCGGGCCATGCGCCTCGCCGTCCCCGTCGGCGTGGCGGCGGCGACCGTGCAGGTCGTCGGCCTCCTGCGCTGGCCGCTCCTGGTGCCGGGCTGGGCCGCCGCCGACGACGTCGAGGCGTTCACCACCGCCAACCGCGTGCTGGGCAACCTCGTCGGCGAGACGTTCGGCTACCTCCTCACCGCGGCCTGGACCGGCCTGGTGCTCGTCGCGCTCGGCGCCGCGTTCGCCGGACGCCTGTTCGTCGTGCTCGGCGGGGTCGCGGCCGTCCTCATCCTTTCGGGGGTGTTTTCGCCGCTGGAACTGCCGGTCGTCGATCTCGCGAACTTCGTCGGCTACGTGCTGTGGAGCGTCTGGCTGCTGATCTTCGCCGCCGTTCTCGTGCGCCGCGGGGCGCGCAGGCCCAGCCGAGCCTGAGTGCGCTGTGCGCAGGGTGTGAAACACTCAGCGACGCCCACGAAGTAGCTGGAAGGACCAATCCGTTGCCGTCGGAACGGCGGACACCGAGCCCCGATCTGGACGACCGCGTCGTCCGGACCGCGCTGATGTCGCTGCCCTCGGCCAGTGTCCTGCTCGTCGACAAGGATCTCCGCTACCGCGCGGCCGTCGGCGCCGCGATCACCTACTACGGCTTCGACCCCGCGAAGATGGTCGGCAGGCTCGTCTCCGACACGCTCTCGCCGGACGCCCTCGAGTTCGTCGAGCCCGCGCTGCGGCGGGCGATGACGGGCGAGATGTTCACCGAGATCCGGGAGATCAAGGCGCTGGGGGGCGCGGCGTTCGAGATGGCCTACGGGCCCGCGGTGGAGGACGGCGAGATCGTCGGGGCGCTCGTCGTGGTGCGGGACGTCACCGTCGAGCACCGGGCGCTCACCGACCTCACCCAAGCCGGCGAGCTGCACCACATGCTGATGAGCCAGACCAGCGACGTCATCGCGCTCACCACGCCGACCGACGCCCGCTACACCTGGGTCTCCCCGTCCGCGGCGCGCGTGCTCGGGTGGGAGTACGACAAGCTGGTGGGGCGCGAGGTCTACGACTTCATCCACCCCGAGGACGTCGACGCGGTCCGCGCCACCCGTGAGTCCCTGCTCGGCGAGCGCGAGCAGGCGAGCGTGACCTGCCGCTTCCGACGTCCGTCCGGCGGCTTCATGTGGATCGAGGCGAAGGTCCGGCGGGTGCGCGACGCCGACGGGGCGATCATCGGACTGTTGTCGAGCCTCCGCGACGTCACCGAGCGCAAGCGCCTGGAAGCCGAACTGTCCCGCGCGCGCACGAGCTTCGAGCTGGCGTTCGCCGCGGCGCCGATCGGCATGTCGCTCGTGTCGATCGACGGCCGCTTCCTGCGGGTCAACGACGCCCTCTGCAAGCTGCTCGGGCGCGACGAGGACTCGCTGCTGCGGGTGACGTTCCGGGACATCACGCACGTCGACGACCTCGGCACGAGCAACGACCTGCTCAAGGCCGTGCTCGACGGCACAGCCCAGGACGGGCGGCTGGAGAAGCGCTTCCTCCGCCCCGACGGCAGCGTCGTCTGGGGGCTGCTCGCGCTCGCCCTCGTCCGCGACGACGACGGCAGGCCGCGCTTCTTCATCTCGCAGACCGAGGACATCACCGACCGCAAGAACGCCCAACGGGAGATCGAGCGGATGTCTACCATCGACGTCCTCACCGGCCTGCCGAACCGGCTGCTGCTCATGGACCGGCTGCGGCACGCGCTCCGGCTGGCGCGCCGCAGCGGCTGGCTGGTCGGCGTGGTGTCCGTCGACCTCGACCACTTCAAGGAGGTCAACGACACCTACGGGCACGAGGTCGGCGACGACCTCCTCCGCCAGGTCGCCGGGCGGCTCGAGACCGCGACCAGGATCGGCGACACCACGACGCGCGTCGGCGGCGACGAGTTCGTGATCCTCTGCGAGCAGGTGACCACGACCGACGAGGTGGCGCAGGTGGCCGGGCGGATCCGCGCCGAGCTGGCCCGGCCGTTCGCGGTGCTCGGGCACCAGGTGCGGATCACGGCGAGCGTCGGGGTGACGGTCGGCGACTCGGAGAGCAGCGAGTCGCTCCTGCAGGAGGCCGACCGCTCGATGTTCGCGGCGAAGCGCAGCGGACGCGGGCGCGTCGACGTCTACTCCGAGGCGTGGGGCACGATCGCGGCCGACCAGGTCGCCGTGCACACGGCGCTCGCCGAAGGCCTGCAGCGCGGCGAGCTGAGGGCCTACTACCAGCCGATCGTCGACCTGCGCAGCGGCGAGGTCATCGCACGGGAGGCGCTCGTGCGGTGGGCCCACCCGCAGCGGGGCCTGCTCGGGCCCGCCTCCTTCCTGGACGGCGCCGACCGCAGCCCGCTGGGGGTCGCGCTCGGCGAGAAGGTGCTCGCGCTGGCCTGCGCCGCCGCGGTGACGTGGCCCGACGGGTGCGCGGTGCACGTCAACGTCTCGGCGCGGCACCTGGCGGAGCCGGGGTTCGTCGCGTTCGTCGAACGTTGCCTCGAGGATTCGGGGCTGGCGCCGTCCCGGCTGGTTCTGGAGATCACCGAGAGCCTGGTGCTCGCCGCGTCGCGTTCCACGCTCCTGTCCACCGCCGCGCTCTCGGGCATGGGGGTCGGGCTCTGCCTCGACGACTTCGGCACCGGATACTCCAGCGTCACCGCGCTGCACAAGCTGCCGATCGGCGGGTTCAAGATCGACCGCTCGTTCGTCGCGGGGGTGCCGGGCGACGCCACGAGCGCGTCGCTCGTCGACGGCTTGATCAGCCTCGGCACCGGGATGGGGCTGGACGTCGTGGCCGAGGGCGTCGAGACGCGGGAGCAGGCGGAATGGCTGGCCGAGCACGGTTGCCCCGCCGGCCAGGGGTTCCTGTTCGGTCGCCCCGTGGAGGCCTGACCGCCCCAGGGCTGGAGGCGCCGTTCGGGCGCCCGATCCTCAGACCACCGCGATCGCGGCCGAGCGCCCGGCTTGGCGGCCGCCGAAGAGGCAGCCGCCGAGGAACGTGCCCTCCAGTGAGCGATAGCCGTGCACGCCGCCGCCGCCGAAGCCCGCCACCTCGCCCGCCGCGTAGAGCCCGGGCAGCGGGGTGCCGTCGGCCCGCAGCACCCGGCACGCCAGGTCGGTCTGGAGGCCGCCGAGCGTCTTGCGGGTGAGGACGTTCAGCTTCACCGCGATCAACGGGCCTGCCGCGGGGTCGAGGATGCGGTGCGGCGTGGCCGTGCGGATGAGCTTGTCGCCGCGGTAGCGCCGGGCGTTGTGGATGGCCATCACCTGCAGGTCCTTGGTGAACGGGTTGTCGATCTCCCGGTCGCGCGCCACGATCTGCCGCTCCAGATCCTTCGCGTCGAGCAGCGGCTCCTCGGTGAGCTTGTTCATCCCCGCCACCAGCTCGGGCAGGGTGTCGGCGACGACGAAGTCCTCCCCGCGGTCGAGGAACGCCTGCACGGGCGCCGCCGCGCCGGGACGCACCCGGCTGAGCACCTGGGGGATGCTGCGGCCGGTCAGGTCGGGGTTCTGCTCGGAGCCCGAGAGCGTGAACTCCTTCTCGGCGATCTTGTACGTGAGCACGAACCACGAGTGGTCGTAGCCGGTCGCGGTGATCGCGCCCAGCGTGGCGAGCGTGTCGAAGCCGGGGAACGCGGGGGCGGGGAAGCGGCGCCCGCGCGCGTCGAACCACAGCGACGACGGGCCGGGCAGGATCCGGATGCCGTGCCGCGCCCAGATCGGGTTCCAGTTGTGGACGCCCTCGGTGTAGTGCCACATCCGGTCGCGGTTCACGAGGCGCCCGCCCGCGGCTTCGCTGATGCCGAGCATGCGCCCGTCGACGTGCTCGGGCACGCCGGAGATCAGGTGCTTCGGCGGGGTGCCGAGGCGGGCGGGCCAATGCTGCCGAACGAGGTCGTGGTCGGCGCCGATCCCGCCGCTGGTGACGATCACGGCCTGCGCCCCGAGCTCGAACGTGCCGATCTCGACCCGCGAGCTCGCCGTGCCGCGCGTGGCGGTGGACGGCTCCAGCACGGCACCGCGCACCCCGGTGACCACGCCGTCGGTGAGGACCAGCTCGTCCACGCGGCGGCGGAACTTGAGCTGCACCCGGCCCGCGGCGACCGCCGCCCGCACCCGCCGTTCGAACGGCTCCACGACGCCCGGCCCGGTGCCCCACGTGACGTGGAAGCGGGGCACCGAGTTGCCGTGGCCGTCGGCGAGGTGGCCGCCGCGCTCGGCCCAGCCGACGACCGGGAAGAACCGCACACCGAGGTTGTGCAGCCAGGCGCGCTTCTCGCCCGCGGCGAAGTCGACGTACGCCGTGGCCCACTGGCGGCCCCAGAAGTCCTCGCCCTCGGGGTCGTCGGTGCCGCGGTCGAAGCCCGCCGAGCCGAGCCAGTCCTGCAGGGCGAGGTCGGCGGAGTCGCGGATGCCGAGGCGGCGTTGCTCGGGGGAGTCGACGAGGAACAGCCCGCCGAACGACCAGAACGCCTGGCCGCCGAGGCTCGCCGCGGGCTCCTGGTCGAGCAGGATCACCCGCCTGCCCGCGTCCGCCAGCTCGGCGGTGGCCGCCAGCCCGGCGAGCCCGGCCCCCACGACGATGACGTCTGTGTCCACGTTCACCACCCTGGCACGGCCGGCGCCCGGCCGGGGCAAGATCGCCGCGAGGGGGACGTGACGGCCGTGGCAAGGGCCGTGGTGTGCCGTTCGCGGCGATCTTCCTAGAGGCGGCCGGTGCGGAAGGCGTCCAGTACCCGGCGTTCGCGCTTGGTCGGGCGGCCCGCGCCCCGGTCGCGGCGGGCGACCGGGTCAACCGGCTCCGGCTTGGGCGTGCGGTCGAGGTAGCAGGTGACGGCGTCGGCGGCGCCCACCCGCCGCTGGATCACGCGCACGACCTCGACGATGCGGGTGGTGTCGTGGATGCGGGCGCGAATCTCGTCGCCCGGCGCGACGGTGGTGGCGGGCTTCGCGGGCCGGTCGTTGACGCGCACGTGCCCCGCCCGGCACGCCGCCGCCGCGTCCGGCCGGGTCTTGGTCAGGCGCACGGCCCACAGCCACCGGTCCACCCGGGTCGAGTCCACCCCCCGATGATGCCGGGACCCCCGCCCCCCGACACCCCGAGTCCCGGTTTCCCCGACGGCGAGTCCCGGTTTCCCCGACGGCGAGTCGCGGTTTCCCCGACGCCGAGTCGCCGTTATCGGGACGGCGAGTCTCCATTTCGCCGTGGTGAGTCGGGCGTCTCGCCGTGGTGAGTCGGCAGTCGGTGCGGCGGGTGGGGCGTGCGCGTCGCCACCGCGAGTCGTACGTCTCGCCCCGTGAGTCGGGCATCTCGCCGCGACGGGCGGCGCGTGGGTCAGCTCGGGGCGCCGGTCAGCGCAGACGACGCAGGCGGGCCACGACCTCGGCGACCATCGGGTGCGTGCGCAGCTCGTCGAGGGTCACCGGCAGCGGGAGCCGCCAGTTCGGGTACTCGTCGACCGTGCCCGGCAGGTTGGGCTGACGCGCCTCGCCGACGACGTCGTACGGCGCGATCAGCACCAGCTGCGAACGGCTCGCCGCGAGCAGTTCGTGGATGGCGACGACCAGCTCGTCCTCGGTCGGGGCGTCCCCGACCAGGCCCTCGGCGCGCAGCAGGTCGACCAGCTCGGCCCGGTCGGTCGCGGCCTTCGTCTCGTCCGCGGCGACGTCGTCGAGCAATCCCAGCTCAGCGCGGGCCCGCACGTGCTCGGCGCGCAGGAATCCCGTGACCGTCGGCAGGTCGTGCGTGGACACGCTCGCCACCGCCTGCTCCGGCCACGCGTCCGGGGGGAGCAGCGGCTCGCCGGGGGCGTCGCGGTCGCGGGTGAACCACAGCACCGCCGAGCTGAGCATCCCGCGGTCGTGCAGGGCGTCCGTGACCTCCGGCTCGACCGTCCCCAGGTCCTCGCCGATCACCAACGCGCCCGTCCGGTGCGCCTCCAGGGTGAGGATCGCGAGCATGACCTCGGCGTCGGAGTGGACGTACGTGCCGCCCGCCGGGCCCACCCCCGGCGGCACCCACCACAGCCGGAAGAGCCCCGCGACGTGGTCGACGCGCAGGCCGTCGGCCTGTCGGAGCAGCGCGCGGACGAGGTCGCGGTAGGCGGCGTAGCCGGTGGCGTCCAGCCGGTCGGGTCGCCACGGCGGCAGCCCCCAGTCCTGGCCCTGCTGGCTGAACGCGTCCGGCGGCGCGCCGACCCGCGCGCCCAGCGCGAGGACGTCCTGCCAGGCCCAGCCGTCGAAGCCCTCCGGGTCGCAGCCGACGGCGAGGTCGTGCACCACGCGCACCCCCACGTCGCGGGCCGCGGCGCGGACGTCACCGAGCTGCCGCTGCACCTCGCCCTGCAGCCAGGCGTGGTAGGCGACGCGGGGGGCCAGCTCGGCGGCCGCGCGCGCCACGGCCGTCGACGACGGGTGCCGCAGCTCCACCGGCCACCGGCTCCACCGACCGCCATGACGTTCGGCGAGGGCGCAGAACGACGGCGAAGAGCTCCAGGTCGGGGGCCGTGGTCGGGGGCGCGGGACGGCCCGCCGCACGCCACAGCAGCTCGGTGGCCGAGCGCTTGGCGGCCCAGCTGCGGTCGTAGTCGATGCGGTCCGCCGACCGGCTCCGGGCGCAGCGCGTCGACCTCGGCCCGGGTGGCCGGGTCGGCCTGGGCGTAGGCGTCGACGTCGGTGACGCGCAGCGCGAGCGGCGTGCCGAACCGCCTGCTCGACGGCGTGTAGGGGGACGGCTGGACCGGCGGCACCGGCGTGATCGCGTGCAACGGGTTGAGCAGCACGGCCGACGCGCCGTGCTCGGGGCCGGTCCAGTTGACGAAGGTGCGCAGGTCGCCGAGGTCGCCGAGGCCCCACGACGCGGGGGAGTGCAGGGCGTAGAGCTGCAGCATCCAACCCCAGGACCGGGGGACTGCGGGCAGCGCTCGCGGCGGGGCGACGACGGTCACCGTGCCGTCGTCGGTCTCCAGCCGGTACCAGCCCGGGGCGAGACCCGCGGGGATCTCGGTGACGTCCTTCCGGGTGCCCGATTCGTCGACCAGCACGCCTGGCGCGGCGAGGGGACGGGGCTCGTCGGGGCGGGCGGCCAACGTCGCGGGCGTCCGTTCGCGCGCACCTGCCAAGGCGATGCGTCGCGCCTGCGGGGTGGTCGCGTCGACCTCGAGCAACCCCAGGACACGCATCACCGCCTCGGGGGCGACGGAGACCGGTCGCCGGTCACCGTCCCGGTAGGCGGTCGCCACGCCATAGGCAGCAGCGATCTTCGCGAGGTCGTCGTCCACGCCCTTCCTTTCCCGCGTTGAGCTGCGACAACACGCCGTGCACCGAGTGCGGGTGCGGAGTGGTCGGATGCTAGGTTCGCATGCGCGGGCAGCTCGCCCGGCACCCCCGCGCTCGAGGCCGGTCCGCCGTTCTCCGGCGCCGGGTGCGCACGCGGACGTAGCAGGGAGTGCCGATGACCACACTGGGCGCGCTGCTCGCGGGCCTCGTGCTCCTGCTCTTGCTGCTGGGAGTGCTCGTGTGGATGCAGCGTCGCGCCCGCCGTGGTCCCGAGCAGCCTCGCACCGTGGCCGATCTCGTCCGGATGCGCGAGGCGGTTCGTCCGGAGGCCGACGACACCGAGGCCGAGGCGCCGTCCGAGGCGCCGGAACGGGAGCCGGATCCGGTCGAAGCCCCGCAGGCGCCGGTCGCCGCGGCCGAGGTGGCCGAGCCCGCTCCGGCTCCTGAGCCCGTCGGCGAGCGATCCGACGACCGGAAGGTGCTGCGCACGCCGCTGCCGGTGTCACCGGAGGACGCGGCGGTCGAGGCGCCGTGGGCTCGGGCGGCCCGCATGGTCGAGCCTCGGCGGGAGTTGAGCGCATCCGACGAGCTGCAACCGGTGGCCGACGCAGCACCGGATGACGCGCCACGCCGTCCCGGCCTCGCGCTCGTCCCGTCTGTCGACGGCGATCTCCGCCTCCGGTCCTCCTGGCGCCCGCGGACGGAGTCGGTGCAGCGGCCGTCGAAGCCGGAGGTCGCTGAATCCGTGACGGCTCAGCGTTCCGCGATCTCGCAAGCCCGCTCGATCGGGGTAGTTACACGGGCAAGCGCGCCAACCGCGCCGGCTGCGTCGACGGTCGAGGCCGACGAGCCGCCGCCGCACCGCCGCACGCACCTGTCGCACGCCGCACCTGTCGCTGACGCCGCACCTGTCGCTGACGCCGCACCGCCGCAGCGGCCCCCGCCGCGCCCGCCCGCGCACTCGCCGCTGCGCCCCTCGCCGTACCCGCCCCCACATCCGCCGCTGTGCGTGACTCGGCGCCTGCTGCTGCGCCGCCCGCCGCGCCCCCCGCCGCGCCGACGGACGGGGCCAGTGGGCCCGCCGTGTCCGCCACCGTCCCCGCTGCTGCAGCCGCCGCGCCGCCCGCTGCGGCCACGGTGGCCACTGCTGCGCCGATCGCGATGTCCGCCTCACCCGCTGCTGTGCCCGCCGCCGTGTCGTCGGCTTCCTTCGCACCGACGGACGAGGCCAGTGGGCCCGCCGCGTCCGCCGCTGCGCGCTGCGCCGGCATCCGCTGCGGCGCCGTTCGCGATGTCCGCCTCACCCGCCGCCGCGTCCGCTGCCTCGGTGTCGCCTGCTTCCCCTGCGCCTCCGGTCGAGGCCGAGGGGCCAGCCGCTTCCGCCGCATCCGCCGCCGATTCGCCGGTCGTGTCCGACGCGGCACCGGCCGAGGGCGTTGCTGCCCCGGACGTCGCCAGCGAGCCGCGGCACGAGAACGCGCACTCGCCCGGAGTCGTCGACGACGCCACGAGGCCTGCTGAGGTCGCCCGCGCCGAGGACGTCGATCAGCCGATCGTCGCTTCGGGGCACGCGCTGAGGTCTCGGGTTCGGCTGTCGCCACCGACGCCGCCGGTCCTGCTGACCTCCCGGTCGGTGCGCTGGTCGTCCCCGCCGACACGAGCGCCGAGCGCACGATCAACGGCGCCCAGCCCGCGCCGTCCAGCGCCGTCGACGCCACACACGAGGCGCCGCGGCCGACCAACGGCCACGGCCCGACACCCGACCCCCGCGCGGCGTGGCGGGCCGCGTCCGGCGCCGCCCGTCCGCCACCCCAGCCGAACAGGCCGCCGCCGACCTCGCGCTGCTGCGCACCTTCGGCGTCGCGCACCGCAACGGCGCGGACGAGCCGGACGTCGAGCTCGAAGGCTGCACACCCGACGACGACGACGCCCGTCGCGGGCAACGCCCAACCCATCTCCTTCCGCGTGCTCGGCCGCGACGGCCGCGGGATCCGCGGCGCCACGGTCACCCTGCTCGACGACCACGGCCGCGAAACCGCGAACACCCGCACCAACCCCGACGGCCACGGCGTGCTGACGGCCCGGCACCCCGGCGGCTACATGCTGGTGACCGCGGCCGACGGCTACCAGCCCGGCGCGATCACGGTCGCCGTCACCGACGAGCCGGTCGACGCCGAGATCCCGCTCACCCGCTCGGCGTCGATCACGGGCAGCGTGGGCGGCGAGGACGGTCCGATCGTCGGGGCGCAGCTCGCGCTCGTGCAGGACGGCGAGATCGTCGACACCACGGAGAGCAGCCGCCGACGGCACCTACCGGTTCGCCGACCTCGCCGCGGGCGAGTACGGCCTGTCGGTCACCGCGCACGAGTGCGAGCCCGCGGCGTTCGTCCTGGAGCTCGCCGACGAGGCCGACCTCCGCCAGGACGTCGATCTCGTCCCCGCAGGCCTGCCGTCCGACGACGTGGTGACCGCGCACCGATGACCGAACGCGCCGAGGGCAGGGTCGTCGGCGCGGGTGACGTCGAGCTGTACTGGCAGGGCTGGCTGCCCCCGTCGCCGCGCGGGGTGCTGCTGCTCTGCCACGGGCTCGGCGAGCACGCGGGCCGCTACGGCAACGTCGTCGACGCCGTCGTCCCCGACGGGTGGGCGGTGTACGGCCTCGACCTGCGCGGGCACGGGCTCTCCGGCGGCCGCCGGGCCCACGTCGAGCGGCTACGCCGACCTCCTCGCCGACGTCGACGTGTTCCGCCGCACCGTGGTCGCCCGCCACCCCGGCCTGCCCGTGGTGCTGCTCGGGCCACAGCATGGGCGGCCAGATCGCGCTGGCATACGCGCTGGACCACCAGGACGACCTGGCCGGGCTCGTCCTGTCCGCACCCGCGCTGGCCGGGGACGTCGTGCCGAAGCCCGTGGTCCCGCTGCTGCGCGCGCTCGGCCGGGTGGCGCCGCGGCTGCGACCCGCGGGCATCGACGTCACGAAGATCAGCAAGGATCCGGCCGTCGTCGCCGCCTACCAGGCCGACCGGCTGGTGCACCACGGCAAGCCGACGCTCGCGCTCGGCCTCGGCATCGTCGGCCAGTTCGCCGTGCTGCCCGAGCGCGCCCGCACGCTGACGGTGCCGCTGCTGCTGCAGCACGGCTCGGCCGACGCGCTCACCGACCCGGCGGGCACCCGGCTGCTCGCCGACACCGCGGGCTCGGCCGACAAGACCGTCCGCTGGTACGACGGCCTCTGGCACGAGATCTACAACGAGCCGGAGCGCGCCCGACCGCTCGCCGATCTCCGCGAGTGGGCTGGCGTGCGGACATTTCCGTAGCCCTGCCCGCGGGCTGGGAGCAACTGGCGTGCGACGCGCCCGCTGTGGTCCTATGGCGACATGTCACCCGCCGCCGTCCTCGGAGAGATCTGGGGCACCCGCCGCGGCGACAACTTCGACCAGTCGTGTCGCCCGAGCTGACGTCCGTCCTGTCCGCTCGTCGCACCGCTGGAGTTCCCCCGTGCTGTCGCACGCCCCCACGTCCTACGCGCTCGCCGATCTCACCGACCTCACCCGCGTCGTCGCCGACGAGGTCCGCGCCGGTCAGCACCCCGTCCACATCGACCCGTTGCGCCGCTGGTACCAGCTCCTGCGCGGCGACGACTTCGTCGACGTCTGGCTGATCAGCTGGGCCACCTCGCAGGCCGCCGAGCTGCACGATCACGCCGGGTCGCTGGGCGCGCTGACGGTCGTGTCCGGCCGCCTCGTCGAGCAGCGCTGGACGGGCACCGGGCTGCGCACCCGTACGCTGCAGGCGGGCCGCAGCGCCGGGTTCCCGCTCGGGCACGTGCACGACGTGGAGAACCGGGCGGTCGAGCCCGCGGTGAGCGTGCACGCCTACTCGCCGCCGCTCACGGCGATGTCGTACTACAACGTCACGCCGGACGGACGGCTGCGGCGCACCCGCAGCGAGCTGGTGACGGCGTGAGCCTCGGCATCGCACGCCGCCGCGACGAGCGAGCGAGGAGTGGTGTGAGCGCGATCGAGCAGGTGCTGACGACGGCCAGGTCCCGGCTCGACCGGCCCGATCCCCGCCGCGCCGCCGAGATGGTCGACGACGGCGCGCTCCTCGTCGACACCCGCCCGGGATGGCAACGCGAGCAGGAGGGCGACCTCCCGGGTGCGCTGTTGATCGAGCGCAACCACCTGGAGTGGCGGCTCGACCCGACGTCGGACGCCCGCATCCCGCAGGCCGTCGACCACGACGTCGTGTGGATCGTCGTCTGCTCGGAGGGCTACGCGTCCAGCCTCGCCGCCGCGTCCCTGCAGGACCTCGGCCTGCGCAACGCCACGGATCTCGACGGCGGCTTCCGCGCCTGGAAGGCCGCGGGCCTACCGGTGGGTGGCGCTGCTAGCGGAGTTCCCCGGCATGCTGCCGGACATGGGTGATCAGGATTGCGCGGACGGCATCGTGGCGGACCATCCCGACCCGGCCGGTAGCACCGGTGTGATCGGCAGCATCGCGACCGCCGGGAGCACCGGGGTGATCGGCAGCGTCGCGACGGCGGGCAGCGCGGGCGTGATCGGCAGCGTGGCGACGAGTGGCAGCGCAGGCGTGATCGGCAGCGTCGCCACCTCGGGCAGCGCCGGGATCATCGGGAGCGTGCTCAGCCTGATATCGGTCGCGCTGGTGTCCTGCGTGGGCAGCATCGGGTGCGTCGGGTGTCGCCGGTGTGTGTTCTGCATCGCCTGCGTCGACTGCGAGGGGTGCATCTTCTGCATCGGCTGCGTCGGGCTGCGGAGGGCCGTCAAGCAGGTGCGGGTGGCGGCGTAGGCGCAACTCGCCACGGCGAATCGAGCGACTCACCGCCATCGAAACGGGGACGCGCCGCCGCGAAAACGGGGACTCGCCGTCCCGGAAATCGCGACTCGCCGTCCCCGGAACGGAGACTCGGCTCAGGGCGGGAGGAGGGCGGTCGTGATCTGAGCACGCGTTCGCGCCGAGCCAGGCGTCGGTGCGGCGGGCGCGGGCGGCGGCTTCGGGGCCCCAGTAGGCCGCGAAGCCCGGTACGCCGTGCGCCGCGCCGTCCGCCACCACCCCGACCATCCAGTCGTGGCTCGCCCGCACCGCGTCCAACAGCCCGGCGCGGCCCGCCTCGTCCAGCCCGTAGGCGTCGACGAGGATCCGGGCGCGGGCCAACGCCCGGTCCCGCCGGTCGTCGGCGATGTCGGCGGGCGAGCGGAGCGGCGCCCACAGCCGCGCGGTCGCCGCCACGTCCCACAGCGGCGCGCCCGGCGCCGCCAGGTCGAAGTCGATCAGCGCGACGGCCCGGCCGTCCCGGAACACGAAGTTGTCCAGGTTGGGGTCGTTGTGCAGCATCCCGCCCGTGTCGTGCGGCGACGGCGGCCGGTGCGGCCAGGCGTAGGGCGACGGGTCGAACCCGGCGGCGGCGTCGTGGAAGCGGCGCAGCAGCTCCCCGACGCTGCGCAGCGCCGCGTCGGTGAGCCCCCACGCGGGTGCGGGCGCGATCACCGCGTCGCCCGGCACGAAGCTGAGCACCTCCCGCCCCTCCGCGTCGACGCCCAGTACGCGCGGCGCCCCGTCGAACCCCACGCTCCTCCAGGTGCCGCAGCAGCGCGTGCACCCCCGGCGCGGAGGGGCGCAGCGGGCGCCGCACCGTGTCCCCGACCCGGTACACCTGGCCGCGGTTGGCGGTACCGCCGAAGAGGGGGATCTCGGGGGCCGTCACCCGGAGACCGCAGCGTCGATCAGCGCGGTGGCCAGCGTCGAGTGCGTGACGAGGCTGTCGACGTACCCGCCCCGCACCGCAGCCAACACCGCGCGCGCCTTCGCCAGCCCGTAGACGATGCCGATCACCTCCGGTACCGCGCGCATCTGCGCCGCGGTGATACCGATCATCCGCTCGGTGAGCGGCGCGGTCACGGGCTCCCCGTCGTCGTCGATGAGCACGCCGGAGACCTCGGCGCACACCCCCGCTTCCCGCAACTCCGCGCGCTCCGCCTCGCTCGTGGCGTCGTACAACGTCGACTGTTCAGGCTGCCCACGCGCCGACCCCCGCAACCGCTTTCGTGACCGACCCGATCAGCCCGAACGCCCGGGCGACCTCGGGTTGCCCGCGCAGCGCCCGCGCCGTGGTCGGGTCGGGCACGGCCATCGGCGCGTAGAAGAAGTACGCGGCCCCACCCGCGACGCGCGCGACCTCGCGCACCAGCTCGATCGAGCTGTCGTCGGCACCCGGCCGGGCGAGCGCCCCGGTGAGCTGCACGACGGGCACCGGGGCGAGCACGCGCAGCGCACCGGCCATCGCGCTCACCGACCGCGCCCACGACAGGCCCAGCACGTCCTCCGGCGTGACGATCTCGGTGAGCAGCTCGGCCGCCGCGGCCCCGAGGTGTTCGCGCAGCGTGGCGGGGTGGTCGTCCGGGGTGTCGGTGACGACGCAGTGGGTGAGCCCGAGCGCCTCCATCAGACGGGCGGACAGCTCGACGTCGACGACACCCGGATGGCCGATCTCGATGCGCACGAGCCCGCTGCTGCGGGCATCATCCAGCAGGCGGGCCACCTTGAAGCGGCTGAGGGAGAACTCCTCGGCGATTTCGACCTTCGAGCGCCCGTCCAGGTAGTAGCGTCGCGCCACCGACGCGGTGAGGACGAGCTGCGCCGGGCCTCGCGGGTGCGCTGCGACCATGTGGAAGCCCTTTCATCGGTCGCTCATCTGAGCGGTAATGAGCACATTATTGCAACAGAGATTGACGCGTGGTGACCCGTGACACAGGCTCTAGCCGCATGATCCGGATGCCGCCCGAAGCCGGGCGGCAGGGATTCGATGGCCGGAGGGCGCGATGAAGCGGTGGGGTCGGCGAGGAGCCGTGCTCGGGTTCGCCATGGTGTTGGCGACGTCGGGCTGCGCGGGCGCAGGCGGCGGGGGCGGCGGCGGGGGCGGCGGCGACAACGCGATCTCGGTGCTGATGGTCAACAACCCGCAGATGGTCGACCTGCAGAAGCTGACGGCCGACAACTTCACCAAGCAGACCGGTATCACGGTCAACTACACCGTGCTGCCCGAGAACGACGTCCGCGACAAGATCAGCCAGGAGTTCTCGAGCCAGGCGGGCCAGTACGACGTGGCCTCGCTGTCGAACTTCGAGATCCCGATCTACGCCAAGAACGGCTGGGTCGCGCCGATGGACGACTTCGTCGCGAAGGACGCGGCGTTCAACCAGGCCGACATCCTCAAGCCGATGGACGACGTCGCTGACCGCCGAGGACGGCAAGCTCTACGGCCAGCCGTTCTACGGCGAGTCGTCGTTCCTGATGTACCGCAAGGACGTGTTCGAGGCGAAGGGCCTCACGATGCCCGACAAGCCGACCTGGCAGCAGGTGGCCGACATCGCGGCGAAGGCCGACGGCGCGCAGCCCAACATGAAGGGCATCTGCCTGCGCGGCCAGCCCGGCTGGGGCCAGGTCTTCGCTCCGCTGACCACCGTCGTCAACACCTTCGGCGGCACGTGGTTCGAGAAGGACTGGACGCCCGAGGTCAACGCGCCGGAGTTCAAGGAAGCCACCAACTTCTACGTCAACCTGGTCAAGGCGCACGGTGAGAACGGCGCCCCGCAGGCGGGCTTCACCGAGTGCCTGAACGCCATGCAGCAGGGCAACGTCGCGATGTGGTACGACGCGACGTCCGCGGCGGGCTCGCTCGAGGCCACCGACTCACCGGTCAAGGGCAAGGTCGGGTACGTGGCCGCGCCGGTCAACAAGACCGCCGCCGTCCGGGCTGGCTCTACACCTGGGCCTGGTCCATCCAGAAGGCCAGCAAGAAGCAGGAGAACGCGTGGAAGTTCATCTCCTGGGCCTCGAGCGCGGACTACGAGAAGCTCGTGGGTCGAGCAAGGAGGGCTGGGCGAAGGTGCCCGCGGGCAAGCGCGCCTCGACCTACTCCAACCCCGACTACCTGAAGGTCGCGGGGGCGTTCGCCGAGCCGACCAAGAACGCGATCGAGACCGCCGACCCGAACAACCCCGGCGTGCAGCCGCGACCTGCGCCCGGCATCCAGTTCGTCGGCATCCCGGAGTTCCCTGACCTGGGCACGAGGGTCTCGCAGGACGTGAGCGCAGCGATCGCCGGTCAGACGACGGTCGACGCCGCGCTGGACAAGGGTCAGCAGGCCGCCGAACAGGTGGCCGCGAAGTACAAGAAGTGAGGCGAGTGCCGACGTGAGCACCGCTCTTGAGCCCCAGGCGGGCGCGGGTCGATCCGCGCCCGCCCCGGGCGGTGGAACCGCCATGCGTGTGGCGGGGGACTGGGCGCGGCGCGCACCGCTCCTCCCCGCGCTGATCTTCATGATCCTCGTGACGCAGCTGCCGTTCGTCTTCACGCTGATCATCTCGTTCATGAACTGGAACGCGTACTACCCCGACCAGATCGGCTTCGCCGGGCTCGCCAACTACGGCGCGGTCTTCACCGACCCGGACACGCTGTCGGCGATCTGGACGACGGTCATCTACACCGTCTCGATCGTGCTGCTCAGCCTCGTGATCGGGTTCGGGGTCGCGCTGCTGCTCGACCGTGCGTTCCTCGGCCGCGGCGTCGTGCGCACGCTGATGATCACGCCGTTCCTGATCATGCCGGTAGCGGCCTTCCTGGTGTGGAAGCACGCGCTCTACAACCCGAACTACGGCCTGTTCAACGGGCTGCTGCGGTTGGTCTTCGGGCCCAACGCCGTGCAGCCGGACTGGATCTCCGACTGGCCCAAGACGTCGATCGTGGTCTCGCTGGTGTGGGAGTGGACCCCGTTCATGATGCTGATCCTGCTGGCGGGGCTGCAGAGCAAGCCGCTGGACGTCATCGAGGCGGCCAGGATCGACGGCTGCTCGCCGTGGCAGGTGTTCCGGTACATGACCTTCCCGCACATGCGCCAGTACCTGGAGCTCGCAGGCCTGCTCGGGTCGATCTACGTCGTGCAGACCTTCGACGCCGTCTTCACCATCACCTCCGGCGGCCTGGGCACGGCGAACCTTCCCTACATCATCTACACGATCTTCTACAACGCGCACGACTATGGGAAGGCATCGGCCGCGGGTGTCGTGGTCGTGGTCGCCACGATCGCCATCGCGACCTTCGCGCTGCGCACCGTGTCGAGCTTGTTCCGGGAGGAGTCGCGATGACCACCACTGCGGAACGGCCTGTGGAGACCAAGCAGGGGATGTCGGCGGAGGGCCGCCGCCGGATGTCCTCGGTGATCGTCGGGGTGGCGGCCTGGATCATCGGATTGATCTTCATCACGCCCGTGCTGTACATGCTGCTGACGTCGCTGCACAGCGAGCCGGACGCGGCGACCAACCCGCCGTCGTTCTTCGCACCGCTCACGGTGGAGGGCTACGCCAACTTCTTCGGCGCAGGCACCGGCACCAGCCCCTGGCCGTCTCTGATCAACTCGGCGACGGCCTCCATCCTGTCCACGATCCTCGTACTGGTGCTGTCCATCCCGGCGGCGTACGCGCTGTCGATCCGGCCGGTGCGCAAGTGGACCGACGTGATGTTCTTCTTCCTGTCCACCAAGATGCTGCCCGTGGTGGCCGGTCTGCTGCCGATCTACCTGATCGCGCAGTTCGCGGGCATGCTGGACAACGTCTACACCCTGGTCATCATCTACACCTCGATGAACCTGCCGATCGCGGTGTGGATGATGCGCTCGTTCCTTGCCGAGGTACCGGTCGAGATGCTGGAGGCGGCCTCGCTGGACGGCGCGGGCCTGATCCGTACGCTTGCGCTCGGTCGTCGTCCCGGTCGTGCTGCCCGGCATCGCGGCCACGTCGCTGATCTGCTTCATCTTCAGCTGGAACGAGCTGCTGTTCGCTCGGGTGCTCACCGCAACCGTCGCGCAGACCGCGCCGGTATACCTCACCGGCTTCGTGACCAGCCAGGGCCTGTTCCTGGCCAAGGTGTGCGCGGCCGCTGTCGCGGTGTCGCTCCCGGTGATCGTCGCCGGGTTCGCGGCCCAGGACAAGCTGGTACAGGGCCTCTCGATGGGGGCGGTCAAGTAATGGCGCCTCTCACCATGGCGTCGTTGTCCTCGCTCGACCCGGTCGTAGCCGTCCCCGGCTACGACCGGGGCTCGGTCCGGGCCGGGATCGTGCACCTGGGGGTCGGTGCGTTCCACCGCGCCCACCAGGCGCTCTACCTCGACCGGCTGATGAACTCCGGGCTTGGCCTCGACTGGGGGATCGTCGGGGTCGGGGTGCTGCCGGGCGACGCGCGCATGCGCGACGCCCTGCACGCCCAGGACTGCCTCTACACCCTCGTCGAGAAGAGCCCGGACGGCAGCCAAGCAGGCCCGGGTGATCGGCTCGATCGTGGAGTACCTGCTCGCGCCGGACGACCCGGAGGCCGTGGTCGAGCGGATGGCCGACCCGGCCATCAAGATCGTCTCGCTCACGGTCACCGAGGGCGGGTACAACTTCCACGCGGTCACCGGCGAGTTCCAGGCCGACGACCCGGGCGTGGTGCACGACCTCGAGCCGGGTGCGGCGCCGAAGACGACGTTCGGCCTGGTCGTCGAGGCGCTCGACCGGCGTCGGCAGCGCGGCGTCCCGCCGTTCACGGTGCTGTCCTGCGACAACATCCAGGGCAACGGCGACGCCGCACGCCGCAGCTTCACCGCGTTCGCCCGGCTGCAAGGACCCGAAGCTCGGCGAGTGGGTGGAGCAGGAGGTGCGGTTCCCCAACTGCATGGTCGACCGCATCACCCCGGTCACCACCGACGACGACCGCGCCGCTCTCCAGGAGCGGTTCGGCCTCGAGGACAAGTGGCCGGTGGTGTGCGAGCCGTTCACGCAGTGGGTGCTCGAGGACAAGTTCAGCCTCGGGCGGCCGCCGGTGGAGGACGCCGGGGCGCAGGTCGTCGCCGACGTCGAGCCGTACGAGCTGATGAAGCTCCGCCTGCTCAACGCCAGCCACCAGGGGCTGTGCTACCTCGGCTACCTCGCGGGCTACCGGCTGGTGCACGACGTGTGCCAGGACCCGCTGTTCGCCGAGTTCCTGCTCGCCTACATGGATCGCGAGGCCACGCCGACGCTGCACGACGTGCCGGGGATCGACCTGCACGCCTACAAGCGGGAGCTCGTCGAGCGGTTCTCCAACCCGCAGGTGCGCGACACCGTCGCGCGGCTGTGCGCGGAGAGCTCCGACCGCATCCCCAAGTGGCTGCTGCCGGTGATCCGGCACAACCTCGAGCACGACGGGGAGATCGACCGGGCGGTGCTGGTCGTGGCGGCCTGGGCGCGGTACGCCGAGGGCGTCGACGAGCAGGGTGCGCCGATCACGATCGTCGACCGGCTGGCCGACACGCTGAAAGCCACCGCGCAGACGCAGCGGGACGACCCGCTCGCGTTCGTCCGCAACCGGGAGCTGTTCGGGGACCTGGTCGACGACGAGCGGTTCGCGTCGACCTACCAGCGCTTCCTGGCGTCGCTGCACGAGAAGGGCGCCCGGGCGACGTTGGAGGACCTGGCGGGCCAGTAGCCCACCACGCAAGAGGTGGGCCCGGCCCTCCGCGGAGACCCCGCGGGGGGCCGGTGCCGTTGAAGCGCCATTGAGGAGGCAGATGATGAAGGCGGCAGTCATCGACGTCGACCGGGTGACGGTCGAGTCGATCCCCGACCCGACCCCCGGCCCGCGCGAGGTCGTCGTCGCCGTGGCCGCGTGCGGCATCTGCGGCACCGACCTGCACATCGCCGACGGCGAGTTCGCCCCGACGCTGCCCGTCACGCCCGGGCACGAGTTCGCGGGGGAGGTGGTCGCGGTCGGCACGGCCGTCGACCCGGCCGTGGACGGGGTGCGGGTGGGCGACCAGGTGGCCGTCGACCCGTCGCTCTACTGCGGCGAGTGCTACTTCTGCCAGCGCGGCCGCGGCAACATGTGCGAGCGGTGGCAGGCCATCGGCGTGACGGCCACGGGCGGCGCCGCGGAGTACGTCGCGGCGCCGGTGGCCAACTGCGTGGTGCTGCCCGGGAACATCCGCCCGGTCGACGCGGCGCTCGTCGAGCCGCTGTCGTGCGCGGTGCACGGGTTCGACGTGCTCGCGCCCACGATGGGCGACCACTACCTCATCTACGGGGCCGGGACGATGGGCCTGATGATGATGGAGCTGGCCAAGCGGGCCGGGGCGGCGAGCGTCAGCATGGTCGACCTCAACCCGGCGCGCCTGGAGACGGCCCGGGAGCTGGGCTGCTCGGCCGCCGTGGCGTCGGCCGACGAGCTCGACCGCCCCCGCGGCTGGGACAACGTGATCGACTGCACCGGCGTGGTCGCCGCGATCGAGGACGGCCTCCCGCGGGTGATCAAGGGCGGCACGTTCCAGCAGTTCGGCGTGGCCAACGAGGACGCCACGGCCCGGTTCTCGCCGTTCGTCGTCTACAACCAGGAGATCCGCATCGTCGGCTCGATGGCGGTGCTGCACAGCTTCGACCGCGCGGCCCAGCTGCTCGCCGAGGGCGTGCTCCGGCCCGACGTGATGATCTCCGACCGCAAGCCCCTCGACGACTACCCGGCGGCCCTGGAGCAGTTCCGCGCCGGGGTGGGCCGCAAGATCCAGGTGACCCCCCACCCCTGAAGGCGAGTCTCCGTTTCCATGACGGCGAGTCGCCGACTTTCCGTGACACCGAGTCTCCGCAACACGGTGTAGGCGTCGAAGCTCGGGGATCACGCCGGGCGGGCCCACGTCACAGCGCGTCGATGGCCTGCTGGATGCGGCGGACGGACACCGGGTAGCGCGTGCGCATCGGGTGCGCGTAGAGGCTCACCCGCAGCTCCTCGATCATCCAGCGGATCTCGCGCAGCGCGGGCGACGGCTCGGTGCCGGGCGGGAGGGCGGCCACCAGCTGCGCGTACTCGTCGGCGACGACGGCCACCTCCGCCGTCCACGCCGCGTCGCGGGCCGGGTCGACGCGCAGCTTCTCGATCCGCCGCTCGGCCGCCTCCAGGTAGCGGGCCACGTCGGCCAGGCGGGTGGCGCCGTCGCGGGTGGCGAAGCCGGGGCCGACGAGGGCGTCGAGCTGGGCGGTGAGGTCGCGCGGCGCCGCCCGCAGGTCGGTGAGCGCGCTCTGCACCCGGTGCCAGACCGTCAGCACGCCGCGCACCGCGTCGAGCACCTGCTGCGTCGTGCCCGGCAGCCGTTTCGCGAAGAGCGCCTTGAGCCGGGCGTAGCCGCGCTCGTCCCAGGACGGCCCGCCCGCGGCGTTGATCAGGGCGTCGGCGGCGGCCGTGACGCAGTCGTCGACGAGCGCGGCGACCGAGCCGTGCGGGTTGCGGGCGAGCACGAGGCGGGTGGCGCTGTCGAGGCCGCGGTGCACCTGGCGGGCGGGCGAGGGGGTGTCGAGCAGCAGGAGGCGCCGGACGCCGCGGGCGTGGGCGGCGTCGCGCTCGGCGGCGGTGGGGAACACCCGGACGTCGACGGAATCGCCGCGGTCGACCAGGCCGGGGTACCCGGTGACGACGTGCCTGCCCCGCCGCACCCCGATCTCGCGCGGCAGCTCGCCGATCGTCCACGTGGTGAGCCCGCTCTGCGTGACGTCGGTGGCGGCCAGCTCCGCCGCGACCTGCGGGGCGAGCTCGCGGCGCAGGGCCTCCAGGTCGGTGCCGCGCGCGACCTCCGCGCCGCGCTCGTCCACCACCCGGAACGTGACGGTGAGGTGCTCGGGCAGGCGGTCGAGCTCCCAGGCGTCGCGCGGGATCGTGACGCCGCGCATCCGGCCCAGCTCGCGTTCCAGCCCGTCGAGGAGCGGCTCGTCGCCTGCGTTCAGCCGGGCGAGCACGGCGCGGGCGTGGTCGGGCGCGGGCGCGAACTGGCGCCGCAGGGTCTTGGGCAGGGTCTTGATCAGCGCCGTGACCAGCTCCTCGCGCAGCCCCGGCACCTGCCACGTGAACGGGGTCGGGTCCACCTGCTGCAAGGCCGCCACCGGCACGTCGACGGTGATCCCGTCGTCGCGGCGTCCCGGCTCGAACGCGTACGACAGCGGCAGCGTGAGCCCGCCCGCCTCGACGTGGTCGGGGTAGGCCGACGGGTCGATCGCGGCGGCCTGCGCGGTGCGGACCATCTCCTCGGTGAAGTCGAGCACGCCCTTGTCGCGCTGCTTCTTCCACCAGGTGTCGAAGTGCCGCCCGGAGACGACGTCGGCGGGGATGCGGCTGTCGTAGAACGCGAACAGCGTCTCCTCGTCGACGGACAGGTCGCGCCGCCGCGCCCGCGTCTCCAGCTCCTCGACGTCCTCCAGCAGCGCCCGGTTGGCGCGGAAGAAGGGGTGGCGGGTGTCCCAGTCGCCCTCGACGAGCGCGTGGCGGATGAAGAGGTCGCGGGAGGTCTCGGGGTCGATGCGGCCGTAGTCGACGCGGCGGTCGACCACGATCGGCACGCCGTGCAGCGTCACCCGCTCGACCGCGACGGCGGCCGCGCGCTTGCGTGACCAGTGCGGCTCCGAATACGTCCGTTTGACGAGATGTCCGGCCAGCGGCTCGATCCACTCCGGCTGGATCTTCGCGACGGTGCGGGCGAACAGCCGCGACGTCTCCACCAGCTCGGCGGCCATCACCCAGCGGGGGTTCTTCTTCGCCAGCGGCGAGCCCGGGAAGATCATGAAATGGGCGCCGCGGGCGCCGAGGTACTCGCGGGTCTCGCCCTCGCGCAGGCCGACCTGGGAGAGCAGGCCGGAAAGCACGGCGATGTGGACCTTGTCGGGGGACGCGTCGGCGTCGTTCGGGGTGAGGCCCGCGTTGCGCGCGGCCTGGCGCAGCTGCGCGTGCAGGTCCTGCCATTCGCGGATGCGCAGGAAGTGCAGGAACTCGGCGCGCAGCTCCTTGCGGAACCGGCTGCCCGACAACGCTTCCCGGCGCTCGGCGACGTGCCGCCACAGGTTGAGGTAGCTCAGGAAATCCGAGCCGTCGGCGGCGAAGCGGGCGTGCTTCTCGTCGGCGGCCTGGCGCTGTTCGACGGGCCGCTCGCGCGGGTCCTGCACCGACAGCGCGGCCGCGATCACCAGCACCTCGCGCAGGCAGCCGGTGCGGTCGGCCTCGACGAGCATGCGGCCGAGGCGGGGGTCGACCGGGAGGGTGGACAGGGCCCGGCCGATGGGGCTCAGCGCGGTGCCGTCGAGCGCGCCCAGCTCGTGCAGGAGCGCGAGGCCGTCGTTCACCGCGCGGGCGTCGGGCGGGTCGACGAACGGGAACGCGGAGATCTCGCCGAGGTCGAGCGCGATCATCTGCAGCACGACCCAGGCGAGGTTGGTGCGCAGGATCTCCGGGTCGGTGAAGGCGGGGCGGGCGTCGAAGTCGTCCTCGGCGTAGAGGCGGATGCAGACGCCGTCGGCGACGCGGCCGCAGCGGCCCGCCCGTTGGTTCGCACTGGCCTGGCTGATCTTCTCGATCGGCAGCCGCTGGACCTTCAGGCGCCGCGAGTAGCGGGAGATGCGCGCGAGGCCGGGGTCGATCACGTAGCGGATGCCGGGGACGGTCAGGGAGGTCTCGGCGACGTTGGTGGCGAGCACGACCCGGCGGCCCAGCGTGGCCTGGCGCGGCGCGAACACGCGCTGCTGCTCGGCCGTGGTCTGGCGGGCGTAGAGGGGGAGGATCTCCATGCCGGTCGCGGCCGAGTGGCGCGCCAGCGCGTCGGCGGTGTCGCGGATCTCGCGCTCGCCGGGGAGGAACACGAGGATGTCGCCCGGCCCGACCCGGCGGAGCTCGGTGACGGCGTCGGCGATGGCGGCGAGCTGGTCGCGGTCGGGATCGGCGTCGGGGTCGTCGGGGTCGACGACGGGCCGGTAGCGGACGTCGACGGGGTAGGAGCGGCCGGAGACCTCGACGATCGGCGCGCGAGCCGAAGTGCTTCGAGAAGCGCTCGGGGTCGATGGTGGCCGAGGTGATGACGACCTTGAGGTCCGGGCGGCGGGGGAGCAGCTGGGCGAGGTAGCCGAGGATGAAGTCGATGTTGAGGCTGCGTTCGTGGGCCTCGTCGATGATCAGGGTGTCGTAGCCGCGGAGCATCCGGTCGCCCGCCAGCTCGGCCAGCAGGATGCCGTCGGTCATGAGCTTGACCAGGGTGTTGTCGCCGACCTGGTCGGTGAAGCGCACCTTCCAGCCGACGGCCTCGCCGACCTCGGAGTGCAGCTCCTCGGCGATGCGGGCGGCGACGGTGCGCGCGGCCAGGCGGCGGGGCTGGGTGTGCCCGATCATCCCGCGCACTCCGCGGCCCAGCTCGAGGCAGATCTTGGGGATCTGGGTGGTCTTCCCGGAGCCGGTCTCGCCCGCGACGATCACGACCTGGTTGTCGCGGATGGCGGCGGCGATGTCTTCGCGGCGAGCGCTGACGGGGAGCTCGGCCGGGTAGGAGATCGCGGGGAGGGCGGCGCGGCGGTTGGCGACCCGTTGCTCGGCGGCGTCGACGGCGCTCGCGACGGCCGCGAGCGCCGACTCGCGGGCCTGTCCGTCGCGGGCGCGGGCGGCCGTGGCGAGGCGGCGGGCGATGCGGTGCTCGTCGGCGAGGGTGAGGGCGGGGAGGCGCTCGGCGAGCGCGGCCACCTCGCCCGTGGCGTCGGTGAACGTCGGCGTGGGGCCGTCGTCGACCGGACGGCGGTCATTGCGGCGCGGGCGCTCGCCCGCCGGGCCGCGGTGGCCCGTGCGCCTGCGCTCGCCCGCCGGGCTGGATCCGTCCGCCGGGTTGCGCTGGGCCGCCGGACGCCGACCGCCGGGCAGGTCCGGGCGCGGTCCGGCCGTCTTCGCAGACCCGTCGGGCACCGCACCGGCGTCGCGGCTCCCGTGCGGTGCCGAAACGGTCTGCGAGGTGGGGTCCCCGGCCGTGCGGCGGGGACGGCGGCGCGGGCGACCCGTGCGTGCCGGGCCGCCGGATTCCCGTTCCGCGGGGACGTCGGGGCGCGGCATCGCTCTCCAGTGTGCCCGGCGTCAGGCCGGGCGGAGGGTGGGGGTGATCTCGTCGGCCACCGGGTCGTCGGCCGCCGGGTGCTCGACGAGCGCGAGGACCCGGTTGGCGAGGAACCGCGCCGTGCGCACGGCGCTGCCGCCGCGCGTGACCTCCGCGACCTCCACGACCCCGCGCCCGTGCGTGATGGTGACCTTGCGGCCCGCACGCGTGGCGACGACGTCGTAGGTGCGGGTGGTGCCGCTGCCTGCGTCGATGACGATCTCTACCCGGTCGCCCCTCATGTCCCACTCCCCGTTCTCTGTGCCGCTACGGGGGCGGCGCCGTCGGGGTGCGGCGCCGCCCGTCGCTACCGCGTCGCTCCGGCCGCGGGAATCGCCGGGACGCGGTTGGTTGGAAGAAGTATGAGCGTCCGCGCCAGGTGCCGGTCGCCTCTCGGCGCGTGGCACACCCGTAGGCGGCGAAGGTTGAGACCCGGGGACACGGATCACCTGACGCGGACAGCCGGTACAACGGGCCACCCCACCGGTTAATTCCCGGCGGTGCTCAGAGGTGCCGCCAGCACCCCGTCCGTCCAGACCGGCCAGGCCTCGATCGCCCAGGGTCCGAAGTCCCGGTCGGTGAGCACCACCGCCGCCGCGCCTGCGTCCGGATCGACCCACAGGAACGTGCCCGACTGCCCGAAGTGCCCGAACGTCCGCGGCGAGCTGCGCGCGCCCGTCCAGTGCGGGGACTTGCCGTCGCGGATCTCGAAGCCGAGCCCCCAGTCGTTGGGCTTCTGCCTGCCGAAGCCGGGCAGGATGCCGTCCAGGTCGGGGAAGGCGACGCGGGTGGCGTCGTCGAGGGTGGCCGTGAGCGTGGGCGCGCGCAGCTCGGCGGCGAAGCGCGCGAGGTCGTCGACGCTGGACTCGGCTTCTGACCCGGGCGAGCCCGTAAGGCGGGTGGCCGTCATGCCCAGCGGCACGCAGACGGCCTCGTGCAGGTACTCGGCGAACGGCATGCCCGCGCCCTCGGCGACGGCCTCGCCGAGCGCGTCGAAGCCGACGTTGGAGTAGATCCGCCGGGTCGCGGGCTTGGCCTGGACCTTGCCCTCGGTGAACGACAGCCCGGAGGCGTGCGCGGCGAGGTGGCGCACGGTGGAGCCGGGCGGCCCGGCCGGGGTGTCCCAGTCGACCGCGCCCTCCTCCACCGCGATGAGCGTGGCGTAGGCGGTGAGCAGCTTCGTCACCGAGGCGAGGCGGAACACCCGCTCGGTCTCGCCTGCGGTGGTGGTGCCGTCCGCGGTGACGACGGCGGCGGCCACGTGGTCGACCGGCCAGTCCAGCACCGTGCCGACCGCCAACCGGAGGTCAGGCATCGCCGTACACCGGGATCGCCGCGCCGCTGATCGGGGCCGCGTCGGGCCCGCAGAGGAACGCGATGACCTTGGCGATCGCGGCCGGGGCGACCGCGCGGGCGGCGAGGTCCTCGGACATCCAGCTGCGGTTGGCCGGGGTGTCGATCACGGACGGCAGCACGGCGTTGACGCGGATGTGCTGCGGCCGCAGCTCGTCGGCGAGGATCTCGACGAGGCGCACCACCGCCGCCTTGCTGGTGGCGTGCACGACCGGCGCGGGCCCGGTGACCGCGGTCTTCGAGCCCACCATCACGATCGACCCGCCCGGCGCGAAGCGCGTGGCCACGGCCTGCGCCGTCCAGAGCGCGGAGCCGTAGTTGGACGTGAAGAGACTGGCGACGACGTCCTCGGTGGTGTCGGCCAGCTTGCCCGGGGTGAACCCACCCGCGAGGCCGACGAGCGCGTTCGGCGTGACCGGCAGCGCGTCGACCTGGGTAAATGCTTCCTGTACGGCCTCGCGCGCGGCCAGGTCGACGCCGATCGCGTGGACGTTCTCCCGCTCGCCCAGGGCGTCGAGCCGCTCCGAAGGTCGATCGAGCGCGATCACCGCGCGCCCACCCGCGAGGAACTCCTCCACCACCGCGTGCCCGAGCGCGCCCGCGGCACCCGTCACGATCACTGCGTCCATGCCCGACATCCTGCACTCTGTCGGCGTGACGCGGGCACGGGTCGGGACATCGGGGTGGCGCTATCCGCCGTGGCGGCGCACGTTCTACCCCGAGGGCCTCGCGCAGCGCCGCGAGCTGGAGCACCTCTCCCGCCGCGTCGACACCATCGAGATCAACGGCTCCTTCTACTCGTTGCAGCAGCCGTCGAGCTGGCAGGCGTGGGCGCGCGAGACCCCGGACGACTTCGTCTTCGCCGTCAAGGGCCCGCGGTTCGTCACGCACATGAAGCAGCTGCGCGACGTCGCGACGCCGGTGGCGAACTTCCTCGCCTCCGGCGTGCTCGCGCTCGGCCCCAAGCTCGGCCCGGTGCTGTGGCAGCTGCCGCCGCGGATGCGGTTCGACGCTTCCCGGTTCGCGGATTTCCTGGAGCTGCTGCCGCGCACCACCGCCGCCGCGGCCCGGCTCGCGGAGCAGCACGACGAACGCCTCGACGGGCGCGCGCTCACCGCGACCGACGCCGACCGCCCGCTCCGGCACGCCGTCGAGCCGCGGCACGAGAGCTTCCGCGACCCGGCGTTCGCGGAGCTGTTGCGCGCCAACAACATCGCGCTCGTGATGGCCGACTCCCCGGGCACCTGGCCGGTGTTCGACGAAGGCACGGCCGACTTCCGCTACGCCCGCCTGCACGGCGCCGACGAGCTGTACGCCTCGGGCTACACGCCGTCCGCGTTGGACGCATGGGCGAAACGGGTGCGCGCGTGGCTGGCCGACGGCGACGTGTTCGTCTACTTCGACAACGACGCGAAAGTGCACGCCCCGTACGACGCCCTTGAACTGGCCCGACGGCTCAGTTGACCCGGCTGGTGCGCTCGCCCCACTCCTTCTCGCGCAGCTCGAACTTCTGCACCTTGCCGGTGGACGTCTTGGGCAGCGCCTCGACGATCTCCACGTCCCGCGGCGCCTTGTAGCGGGCGATCTTGGTCTTCACGTGCTCGATCAGCTCGTCGGGCGTGGCGCTCTCGCCCTCGCTCAGCACGACGAACGCCTTGGGCCGCTCGCCCCACTGCTCGTCCGGCACCCCGATGACGGCCGCCTCCAGCACCGCGGGGTGCGACACGACGGCCTGCTCCACCTCGATCGTCGAGATGTTCTCGCCGCCGGAGATCACGACGTCCTTGGCGCGGTCGCGCAGCTCCACGTAGCCGTCGGCGTGCATCACGCCGAGGTCGCCGGAGTGGAACCAGCCGCCCGCGAACGCCTTCTCGGTGGACTCCGGGTCGTCCCAGTAGCCCTTCATGACGTTGTTGCCGCGCATCACGACCTCGCCCAGCGTGGCGCCGTCGCGGGGGACGTCGTTCATGTCCTTGTCCACCACGCGCATCCGATCGGCGCAGATCATGCCGACGCCCTGGCGGGCCTGCTTCGCGGAGCGGTCGTCGCCGCCGAGGTCTTCCGTGCGGTAGGCGTTGACCGAGTAAGGCCCGTAGGTCTCGGTGAGCCCGTAGACGTGCACGATCCGGAAGCCCATGTCCTCGGCGGCCTTGATCGTGGTCGGTGACGGGGGCGCGCCCGCGGTGGTGATCACGATGGGCGTCTCGAGGGTGGCGGCGGCCTTGTCACGCAGGATCGTGGTGACGACGGTGGGCGCGCCGTTGAGGTGGGTCACGCCGTGCTCGCGGATCAGCGACCAGATCACGTCGCCGCGCACCTCGCGCAGGCACACGTGCGTGCCGCCGATCGCCGTGACCGCCCACGGGGTGCACCAGCCGTTGCAGTGGAACATCGGCAGCGTCCACAGGTAGACGCTGTCCAGGGTGTGGAACGAGTGCACGATCTCGCCGTAGGAGTTCAGGTGCGCGCCGCGGTGGTGGTACATCACGCCCTTGGGCCGCCCCGTCGTCCCGGACGTGTAGTTGATCGAGATCGTGCCCTCTTCGTCGTCGACGGTCCACGGGAGGTCGTCGTCGTTGCCGCGGGCGAGCAGGTCGTCGTAGGTGACGCCGGAGCCGGTGCCGTCGCCCGGGTTGACGGGGTCGATCACCGTGATGATCTCCTCGACGGTCTTCAGCTCGCCCGCCACGGGCGCGACCATCGGGAAGAGCGCCGCGTCGACCACCAGCAGCCTGCACCCGGAGTGGTCGAGGATGTAGCGGATCTCCTCGGTGGACAGCCGGGTGTTGATCGCGACGAGCACCGCGCCCGCGAGTGGCACGGCGAAGTGCGCCACGAGCATCTCGGGGATGTTGGGCAGCAGGTAGGCCACGCGGTCGCCGGGCTCGACGCCCGACCCGCGCAGCGCGTGCGCGACCCGGGTGGCCTCGGCGGCGAACTCCCGGTACGTGTTCCGCCGGTCGCCGTAGACGATGGCCGTCTTGTCCGGGTAGACCTCGGCGGAGCGCCCCAGGAACGTGAGCGGGGTGAGTTGCGTGTTCCAGACGGCCGTCATGGCCTGATCCTCACCCGCACGTGGGCGGCCCCGCTAGTCCTCCTCGATCGAGATGGCCGCGCGGGGGCAGGACGCCACGCATTCCTCCAGCTTCGGGCGCAGCGCCTCCGGCGGGTGCTCGTCGAGGATGTAGAGGAAGTCGTCGTCGCGGACCTCGAACACCTCGGGCAGGATCCCCATGCAGACGGCGTTGGACTCGCAGAGATCGAAATCGACCTTCACCTTCATGCTCGGCATCGTGCTCCTGCCGCGGAGCGACGGGAAGCTCAGGTGACCCTCATCTGGCAGGCGGCGGCGTGGTGCCGACGGCGGGCCCGGGGGCGACGAGCACCGCCCCGACGGGCGGGGCCGAGGGCACGACATCCGGAGCCGCGGCGAGCGCGCTGCCCGCCATGGCGAGCGCGAGCGCGAGGCTCAGAGCTGCCGTCGCCGCGGCGACGCGCACGGACATGGTCACCTCTCGGATCGGGTGGCCGGACGTGGGGAGCGCGCGGCCTGCCTACCCATCCGATCGGGTGCCGTGGTCCGTTAGCCGTTCAGCACAAGTTGGGCCGAACGGCCCAGCCCGGAGCGCCGTCGAAATCGCCACTCGCCGTCGCGAGAACGGCGACTCGCCGTCGTGAGAACGGCGACTCGGCGTCAGGGCTTGCGGAGCACCGGGCGCAGTGCGTCGAGGACGTCGACGTTCTCGATCGTGCTGGGCACCGGCTCGTCGGAGCCGTCGGCGATGCCGCGCATGGTCTTGCGCAGGATCTTCCCCGAGCGGGTCTTGGGCAGCGCCGCCACGACCGCGACGTCCTTGAGCGACGCCACCGCCCCGATCCGGCTCCGGACGAGCTGCACCAGCTCGGCGCGGAGCTCGTCCTCGTCGCGGGAGACCCCCGCCTTCAGCACGACGAACCCGCGCGGGATCTGGCCCTTCATCGGGTCGGCCACGCCGATGACCGCGCACTCGGCGACGTCCTGGTGCGAGGCGAGCACCTCCTCCATCCCGCCCGTGGAGAGCCGGTGGCCCGCCACGTTGATGACGTCGTCGGTGCGACCCATCACGAACACGTAGCCGTCGTCGTCGATGCGGCCGCCGTCGCCGGTGAGGTAGTAGCCGTCGAAGGCGGCCATGTAGGAGGAGACGAAGCGCTCGTCGTCGTTCCAGAGCGTGGGCAGCGACCCGGGCGGCATCGGCAGCTTGACGACGATCGCGCCGTCCGTGCCGTCGGTGATCCGCTTTCCGGAGGCGTCGAGCACCTGCACGTCCCAGCCGGGCAGCGGCCGGGTGGGGGAGCCGGGCTTGATCGGCAGCAGCTCGATGCCCGCCGGGTTGGCGACGATGGGCCAGCCGGTCTCGGTCTGCCACCAGTGGTCGATCACCGGGATGCCCAGCAGCTCGGACGCCCAGTGGTAGGTCTCCGGGTCGAGCCGCTCGCCCGCGAGGTAGAGGTACTCGAGCGAGGAGAGGTCGTACTTGGCCGCGTACTCGCCGTTCGGGTCCTCCTTCTTGATCGCCCGGAACGCCGTGGGCGCGGTGAACAGGCTGCGCACCCCGTGCTCGGCGACGACCCGCCAGAACTGCCCGGCGTCCGGTGTGCCGACCGGCTTGCCCTCGTAGAGCACGGTGGTGGCCCCGGCCAGCAGCGGCGCGTAGACGATGTAGGAGTGGCCGACGACCCAGCCGACGTCGGACCCGGTGAAGATCGTCTGCCCGGCGCCGACGGCGTAGACGTTGGGCATCGACCAGTTCAACGCCACCGCGTAGCCGCCGCCGTCGCGCACCACGCCCTTCGGCTTCCCCGTGGTGCCGGAGGTGTAGAGGATGTAGAGCGGGTCGGTGGCGTTGACGGGCACGCAGTCGGCCGGGGTGGCGGCGGCCATGGCGTCGGCCCAGTCGAGGTCGTCGGGGCCCATCTCGGCCGTGGCCTGCGGCCGCTGCAGGACCACCCGCTTGCCCGGCTTGTGGTGCGCGAGCTCGATCGCCTCGTCGAGCAGCGGCTTGTAGGGCAGCACCTTCTTGCCCTCGATGCCGCAGGACGCCGAGACGATCACCGAGGGGGTGGCGTCGTCGATGCGCACGGCGAGCTCGTTGGGGGCGAAGCCGCCGAACACGACCGAGTGGACGGCGCCGATGCGGGCGCACGCGAGCATCGCGACCGCGGCCTCGGGCACCATCGGCATGTAGATCACGACGCGGTCGCCCACGCCGACGCCGAGGCCCGCGAGCACGCCCGCGAACGTGGCGACCTCGTCGCGCAACGCCGCGTAGGTGTAGGTGCGCTGGGTCTCGGTGACGGGCGAGTCGTAGATCAGGGCGGCCTGCTCGCCCCGGCCCGCGTCGACGTGGCGGTCGAGCGCGTTGTGGCAGACGTTCAGCCTGCCGTCGGGGAACCAGCGGTAGAACGGCGGGCGGGAGGCGTCGAGCGCGCGGGTGGGCGGGGTCTCCCAGTCGAGCCCGCGCGCGGCTTCCAGCCAGAAGGCCTCGGGGTCGTCGGTGCTGGCCCGGAAGACGTCTTCGTACGCACCCACTGGTGGGCCTCCTCGCCTGCGTCGCCTGCGCCGACCTTATGGTCGCGGGTGGTACGCCGACTACCCGGCCAGGTGGGCAGGGTGGTATCACCCGTTCGGCAGACTTACCGGAGCCTTGAGTCACTCGTTCGACTCATTGTGACCCTGCCGCTACGCGCCGTCGTCCCGTTGACGCAGGTGCCCGCGCGACCGCGGCCGGTGCTGGCGGTGGTCGTCGTTTCCGTCGCCGCTGTGGTCGTGACGCTGGTGGGGTGGCGGGGGACGGCCGTCCTGCCGCGGGCGGTGGCGGCGGCCGCGTGCGGTCCCAGCTGGGTGACGGCGTGGCAGGCGGCGATGCAGCCGGGCCCGGCGCCGCGGGCGGTCGCGGGCGGCGGCACGCTGCGGATGGTGGTGCGGCCGCAGGTCGAGGGCGCGCAGATCCGGGTGCGGCTCTCCAACGTGTACGGGTCGGCGCCGCTGGCGGTCGACGCGGTGTCGGCGGCCCGCGCGGGGGGCGGGGCGGCGCGCGAGCGCGCGATCGTCGCAGGCGGGTCGGGCGACGGCGGCGCGGCAGCAGCTGGCGGAGACGCGGCAGCGGCCAGCGGGCCGGGCGGCGCCAGCGCGGCGGGAGCGGGTGGCGGTGCGGCCGCGCCTGCGGCAGGGCGCGCGGCGGCTGCAGGCGGATTGGGCGGAGCCGGGGTGGCCGCGGTCGAGCCCGGGTCGGAACAGCCCGTGACGTTCGGGGGGCGGGCGGCCACGGTGATCCCGCCGGGCGCGGAGGCGGTGAGCGACCCCGTCCCGGTGGCCGCCGCGGGCCCGCTGGCGGTGACGATCGCCGTGCCCGCGCTGCCCGACGTCGTCAGCGCACACCCGGTGGCGCTGCAGACCTCGTGGCTCGCGCCCCGCGGCGGCGCGCTCGGCACGCCGACGACGTCGTGGCTGCTGCTCAGCGGCCTGGACGTGCTGGCTCCGCGGCCGGTGCACGCGGTCGTCGCGGTCGGGGACTCGATCACCGACGGGGTCGGCACCGCGCCCGACGCCGACGCCCGTTGGACCGACGCCCTCGCCGCCCGGCTGACGGCCGCCGGTGGCGACGCGACGATGACCGTCCTCAACGCCGGGATCTCCCGCAACGAGCTCCTGGCCGACGGCGTCGGCGGGCCGCCGCCGCAGGCCCGGTTCGCAGGCGACGTGACGGGGGCGCTCGGCGCCACCGACGTCGTCCTCAACATCGGCACGAACGACATCGCCGAAGGCCGGGACGCGGCCGCGATCGAGGCGGGCCTCGTGCGGTTCGCGGACGCGGCGCAGGCCGCGGGCAAGCGGGTGTTCCTCACGACGATCACGCCGTCGACGGCGGGCACGCACGGCACCCCGCAGGCGGTCGCCACGCGGAACGCGGTGAACACCTGGATCCGGACGCAGGGCCGGGCGCACGCGGCGGGGGTGGTCGACTTCGCCGCCGCCGTCGCCGACCCCGCCCACCCCGATCGGCTGGCCCCCGTCGCGGACGCGGGCGACGGGCTGCACCTCTCGGCGGCGGGCTACCGCGCGCTGGCCGCCGCCGTGCCGGTGGCCGCGCTCTCCGGCAGCCCGTGCCTGGCCGAAGACCCCGCCACCCTCGCGCTGAGCGCCACGTCCTGATCGCCGCTGGGTGCCCGTGAGGCCACGGGCGCACCCCGATCGCCCACGAGCGGCGGCCGACGCCGCGAAGGCAGCCGCGCGGTAGGCGCTCCCAAGAGCGCAGGCCGACGCCGCGAGGGCAGCCTCGCGATAGGCGCCTCTAAGAGCGCAGGCCGAGGCGGCGGAGGCTGCGCTTGCGGGTGGGCTCGTCGAGCTCGATGGGCATCGGGCCGGTGGCGGGGCTGGCCGCGGCGGCCTCGCGGTCGAGGCGGTCGATCACCCAGTCGACGGCCAGCGCGCCCGGCGACACGCCGCGCTCCTCGGCCATGCGGCGCAGCTGCTCGATGCGCAGCGCGGGCAGGCGCAGCTGGAAGACCTGGGCGGAGCCGAACCGGCCCGTCAGCTCCGTCGGGTGCTCGGCGTCGGCGGCGGAGAGGGCGGCGAGGTACGAGTCGAGGTCGCCGTCGCCCGCGAGCGCGGCGTCCATCCGGGCGTCGTCTTCGGGGCGCGGGGCCGGGGCGCGGTGTCGCGATCGGGACGTCGACATGGCGGGCAGCCTACGACCGGCCCGCGGCGCCGCTCCGTCGCCCCGCGGGCAGGCGTTAGGTCGCACCGCCGTCCGACGGTCGGCGCTCAGCGGCAGACGTGGGACGGGCCGCCCAGCGGCGGGCGCGCGGTGGGGCGGGTCCGCCCGCGCGGCGCAGCCCTCAGCTCGCGTGCGCGAAGCCGGCGTGCCAACCGCGCTTGCTCAGCCCGCGTGCGAGCGAATCAACTCAGCCCGCGAGCGCGAAGCCCGCGTGCGACAGCGCGGCGCCGACCTCGTCGCGGCCGATCTCGCGCACCGCGACGACCGTGACCGAGCCGGTGGCCAGCTCGACATCCACCGAGCTGACGCCGTCGATGCCGCTGACTTCCTCCGACACCGAGAGCGCGCAGTGCCTGCACGTCATCCCCTCGACGTGGAACTCGTTGCGAACCGATGTCCGGACGGACATGCATGCCTCCTCGAATGGCCAGCCCGTGCTGATCTTGGCAGACGACGGTGCGGCCCGGTGTGCGAGGGTACTCAAGCCTGTTCGGTGCGTCACTGCTCCTCACGGGGGCTCACCCGCTAAGAGGCGTGCGACGGAGTGGCCCGAATGGGTAACGTTACGGTCACGGCTGCGGGGAGTGCCGGGCCGGCGCGGGGAGCGCGCCGGGCCGGGTGAATTCGGGGCTAGTTCCGGGGGATCTCCGTGTGCCGCGAGGTACACCAAGCGACTGGGGAGACGCGCATGAGTGGTGGCATCGGCAGCGTGCGGCGGGACGTGGGGGACGACCGGATCGGTCCGGGCGACATCCCCAGCCAGCGCACGGCCGCGGACGCCTACCGGGTGTCGGATGATCAACTGCACCGCGCGCGCATGGTGGTGGCGCGCAACTCGGCCGACCAGGAGGACCTGCGCCAGCTGCTCGACATGCTCGGCCTGATCTCCGCCAACCCGGAGCAGCCACCGCCCGTCACCCGCTGAGCAGCGCAAACGGGCATATCTACCCCCGGCTGAGAGCGCCCGGCGTAAGCTGTCCTATGCTTGGCCCCGCTCCCAACGGACGGTCGGGGCCCGGCCCGGATGGTCACGTCGGTCCGAGTCCCCATCGTCTAGCGGCCTAGGACTCCGCCCTTTCAAGGCGGCAACGCGGGTTCGAATCCCGTTGGGGGTACGCTTCACCGGCAGTACGAGTTTGGCCCAGTGGCGCAGTTGGTTAGCGCGTCGCCCTGTCACGGCGAAGGTCGCGGGTTCGAGTCCCGTCTGGGTCGCTCCACTCCGGTCGGTGCTCCGGCACCGGCCACGGCCAGGTAGCTCAGTTGGTACGAGCGACCGCCTGAAAAGCGGTAGGTCGGCGGTTCGACCCCGCCCCTGGCCACACCTTCTCTTGCTGACGCGTATCAGCGGCAAACAACTCCCGCAACGGGGTACACCTGCGGCAACCGGTCACCCGTACGGGCAAACGCCCAGCTAGCATCCTGCGCAAAGGCTTCCGCGATGACTCGTCGGTCGTTGGGAAAAGGGTTCTGGGGGATGCGACAACCGCTCGGTCGATCGGACGCGGGAAGCCGATTCCCGTTCTGGTCGCTCCCCGTCCGGGTCAAGATCGCGGTGCTCGTCGTCGAGGCCGTGGTCGTCGGGCTCCTCGTCGCGAGCGTCGTCGCGTGCTTCGCCGAGGGCGTCGCGCCGGGGTCCGCGTGGGTGTGGCTCGCCCTCGCGCTCGTGGTGGCCGGGGTGGCGAGCACCGAGGCGTCGCTCGGCGTCGAGCAGAAGCGGCGCCAGTCCGACGACCACCCGCACTTGGACCTCAGCTCGGTCTGGACGTTCGCGGGCGCCGTGCTCCTGGCGGGTCCGCTGGCCGTGGTCGTGGCGATCGCCATCTACCTGCACATCTACCTGCGCGTGTGGCGGCGCAACCGGGTGCCGGTCCACCGGGTGCTGTTCAGCACGGCCACGATCCTGCTCGCGGTGCAGGCGGCGGCGGCCGTCACCCACCGGATCGGCCGTGACGAGCTGTTCCGCAGCGTGCCGGGCGTGCTCGCCGTCGTCGCCGCGATGGTCGTCTACATGCTGGTCAACCTGGCGCTGGTCGTGCTGGTGATCGTCATCAGCGGCCCGAGCCGCAGGTTCGCCACCGTGCGCCAGGCGATCGGGCCCTTCGACGACGTGGCCCTGGAGTTCGCCACGCTCGCGATGGGCGCGCTGGTGGCCGCGGCCGCCAGCACGTTCGGGCCGCCCTACGTCCTGCTCGGGCTGCCACCGCTGATCGTGCTGCACCGCACGCGCCTCGTCCGTCAGCTGGAGGAGGACGCCAGCACCGACGGCAAGACGGGCCTGCTCACCGCGGCGGCCTGGCAGGAGAAGGCGGGGCGCGCCGTACTGCGCTCCGAGGGTGGCGACCAGGCCGCCAGCGTGCTCGTGCTCGACCTCGACCACTTCAAGCTCGTCAACGACCGTTTCGGGCACCTCGTCGGCGACCAGGTGCTGGCCGCCGTCGCCGCGTCGCTGCGCGACGAGGTGCGCGACGAGGACCTCGTCGGCCGGTTCGGCGGCGAGGAGTTCGTCGTGCTGCTGAAGGGGGCCGACGGCGACGACCCGCGGTCGGGGGCGCGCGCCGTCGCGGAGCGGATCCGGGAGCGGATCGCCGCGCTGCGCGTCGCCGTCGCGGGGCCGCAGGAGACGGCCATCGTCGAGGGGCTCACCGTGTCGATCGGGGGCGCCACCACCTCGCGCGACGGCACCGACCTCGCCACGCTCCTGGAGATCGCCGACGCGGCGATGTACGAGGCCAAGCGGGCGGGCCGCAACCTCGTGCGCATGGGCCTGCCCGTGAACATCCCGCCGCAGCTGCGCCGGGTCGATCGGGCCTGAGCGTCAGGCGGCGCTGCGGCGGGCGAGCCGCTCCAGCCGTTGCGGCGTCGGCCAGCGCACCGAGTGCACCCACCCGAACTTCTCGAAGAGCCAGATGAGGCGGGCCGACATGTCGATCTGGCCGCGCTTCACCCCGTGCCGGGCGCAGGTGGGGTCGGCGTGGTGCAGGTTGTGCCACGACTCGCCGAAGGAGAGGACGGCCAGCCACCAGACGTTGGCCGAGCGGTCGCGGGTGCCGAACGGCCTGCGGCCCGCCATGTGGCAGATCGAGTTGATCGACCAGGTGACGTGGTGCAGCAGGCCCACCCGCACCAGCCCGCCCCACAGGAACGCGGTGAGCGCGCCCCACCACGACCAGCTCAGCAGGCCGCCGAGCAATGCGGGGACGCCGAGGCTGACGGCCGTCAGGAGCACGAACTGCCGGTCGACGGCGGCGACATCCCGGTCGGCGAGCAGATCGGGGGCGAACCGGCGGGCGTTGGTCTTGTCGCGGTCGAACAGCCAGCCCATGTGGGCGTGCCAGAAGCCGCGGACGAGGGCGAGCGGCCCGGTGCCGAACAGCCACGGCGAGTGCGGGTCGCCCTCCTTGTCGGAGAACGCGTGGTGGCGGCGGTGGTCGGCGACCCAGCTCACGATGCTGCCCTGGAAGGCGAGGCTGCCGGTGATGGCCAGCGCGACCTTCATCGGGCGGGTGGCCTTGAACGACTTGTGGGTGAAGTGGCGGTGGAAGCCGACCGTGACCCCGAGACCGGTGCCGAAGTAGGCGATGGTCGCGATCACGACGTCGAGCAGCGTGATCCCCCACCCCCACGTCAGCATCACCGCGGCGACAAGCGCGACCACCGGGATGATCATGAACGCGATCACGAGTGACTGCTCGAGCACGGACTTGCGGCCTTCGACGAGGGGGGCGGTCGTCGGTGGGTCGGATGCGACCGTGGACATGCGGCACCTTTCGCGGCTGGGAGGGGTTCTGGCCACGTGCGGCGGATGCGGTGCGTGGTGGGCGCCGCGGCCGCAGGTCACGATATCGCAACGGCGGCTCGCGGGGGTGCTGCTCGGCGCGCCTGCCGTCGCTCGGGCGGTGATACGTTCCGCGCCCCCCGGCGGCGAGGTGCCGCGCGGGTCCACGTCGCACATGGAGATCACGCACATGCCGCAGGGCACCGTCAAGTGGTTCAACTCCGAGAAGGGCTACGGCTTCATCGCCGCGGACGACAACGGCCCGGACGTCTTCGTCCACTACTCCGCCATCCAGTCCGACGGCTTCCGCACCCTGGAGGAGAACCAGCGCGTCGCCTTCGAAGCCAGCCAGGGCGCGAAGGGGCCGCAGGCCGACACGGTCCGCGCCCTCTAGTCACACCCCCGACACAACGGTGCCGGCGACCTCCGGGTCGCCGGCACCGTCGCGTTCACGGCGAGGTGAGTTCGGCCACTCACCGTATGTGGCGGACGACGGGCGGTCGCGCGCCGTTCGGCCGTGTGCCGCCGACCCCCGGAGGCGGACCGGCGGTCCCGCGCCGAGCGGGCGAACGCGCACCGTGATCACCCGATGACTCCGCTCGTCTCGGCGTCACGCACAGTCGTCGCCTTCTGGTTCTCCGCCCGTTTCCTGTCCGCCACACTTCTGTTGAACGACGTGTACGGAGCGCCACGACGGCGCTGCAAGAGGAGGTAGTGCGATGCCGGGCTGGGACAGCTATCGCGCGGTGTACGGCGCGGAGGTGCGTGCGGCGGCGCGGGAGTTCCTCGACCACGGGTGGCCGGTGGTCGAGAAGAGCGCCGACACGCTGATGCTGATCACCGGGAGCGCGCTGGACGTTCTCGAGGTGCCCGCGGCGATCGGTCGCGGGATCTGCGCGCAGCTGCGGGCGGCCGACATCGTCGTCCCCGTGGCCGCGACCCCCACCGGCTCGTGGTGGTACCCGGTCACCCCCGGCTCGGCGCTGCCCGCCGGGTTGCGGGAGGCCAAGGACGTGGTGCTGCACGCGGGCGACGCGATCGCGGCGCCGCCCTCGCAGGTGCCCGACGGCTGGGTGCACTGGCGCGTGCCGCCTGCGGCGTGCGACTTCGGCGTGGCAGCCGCCGACCTGATCTTCTCCGCCGCAGCGACAGCAGTGGCGCTGCGGGTCGACGACGACAGACATCCGGGCGCCCAGCGGCCCGCCGGTGTGGTCGCCGTCGGAATGCGGTCCTGAGGAGACCGCGGCCCCGGCTTCCGGATCCGCCCGCGCTGCAGCGCCCGTCGAGGCGCGCCGCGGGAACCCGGGACGCCGTCGGTGCGACCCGACGAGGGGGCACTTCCCCCGCGTACGGGGTCGCACCGCAAACGTGGCCGGGGTCGGTGGATCACCACCGACCCCGGTCAGTACCAACCAACGACGGCGCCTTCGGGAGCCGAATGCCGTCGGCCGGATGGGGGCAAACACCCGGCCGACGACACTGCCCCCGGCCGGTTCCCCGACACCTGGCGGCGTGGTCCGGGCGGCCGCACGCGAGGTGCGCCCGACGATCCGGACGCCGGGTATTCGGAGATGCAGGCACTATGGGTTCGTGACGACCTCACAAACCCCCCGATCGGACGCCGGTCCGACGATCAAGCAGCGCGGGACTACTCCGGTCGTGGAGTTCGGCCTGGGCTTCGGGCGGATGGACGCCACCACCCGGGCGAAGGACCTGCGGAAGATGAAGCGCGGCGCCACGAGCCTGCTGCTCGTCGCCGCGGTGATCTTCCTCTGCGCGCGGTGGTGGGAGGTCAACGCCGGGCCGGTCTGGATCGGCTACATCCGGGCGATGGCCGAGGCGGGCATGGTCGGCGGCCTGGCCGACTGGTTCGCCGTCACCGCGCTCTTCCGCCGCCCGCTGGGGCTGCCGATCCCGCACACGGCGATCATCCCGACGAAGAAGGACGTGCTCGGCGACAGCCTCGGCGATTTCGTCGGCGAGAACTTCCTGGCCGAGGACGTCGTGCGCGACAAGCTCGCCCGCATCGAGGTGGCCACGCGGGTCGGGGCGTGGATCGGCCAGGAGGCCAACGCCGACCGGGTCACCGCCGAGCTCGCGACGGCCGCGCGCGGCGTCGTCACGGTGCTGCGCGACGACGACGTGCAGGAGATCATCGAGCAGGTCCTCGTCCGCAAGCTCATGGAGAAGCCGCTCGGCCCGCCGCTGGGCACCGTGTTGCAGGGGGTGCTCGCCGACGGGGCGCACCACCGGCTGGTCGACCTCGTCTGCGACCGCGCCTACGACTGGGTCAGCGGCAACCAGGAGATGGTCCTGCGGATCGTCCACGAGCGGGCGCCGGGCTGGACCCCCCGGTTCCTCGACGACATCGTCGCCGACAAGGTGTTCGCGGAGGTGCAGAACTTCGCGTGGGCGGTGAAGACCGACCCGGAGCACCCGCTCCGCAAGGCGATCGACACGTTCCTCGTGGAGTTCGCCATCGACCTGCAGAACGACCCCGACACGATCGAGCGCGCCGAGCGGATCAAGCACCAGGTGGTGGCGCACCCCGACGTGCAGAAGTTCATCGGGCAGGCGTGGGGCACCGTGAAGAAGCTGATCCTCGACGCGGCGGAGGACCCGTCCAGCGCCCTGCGCGTGCGGGTGCGCGACGGGCTGCTGGGCTTCGGCAAGCGGCTGTCGTCCGATCCCGAGCTGCGCGCGAAGCTCGACGGCTGGCTCGCCGACGCCGCGGGCTACGTCGTGCGGCACTACCGGCGCGAGATCACCACGCTGATCACCGACACCGTGGCCCGCTGGGACGCCGAGGAGACCTCTCGCAAGGTCGAGCTGCAGGTGGGTCGGGACCTGCAGTTCATCCGGATCAACGGCACGGTGGTGGGCTCGCTGGCAGGCCTCGTGATCTACACGGTGGGCCAGCTGCTCTTCTAGACGCTGCCGATCGTCTAGACGCTGCCGATCGCGATGCCCAGGCCCGCCGCGCCCAGCCCGGCGAGCACCGAACCGAGCGCGTTGAACACGGCGAAGAGCTTGCTGCCCGTGGCGAGCTGCACGGTCTCGTAGCCGAACGTCGAGTACGTGGTGAGCGCGCCGCAGAAGCCCGTGCCGACCAGCGCGACCACCGCGGGCGGCGCCCCCGCGACCACCACCCCGAGCACGAACGAGCCGACGACGTTCACCGTGAACGTGCCCCACGGGAAGCCGGTGTCGTGCTGGGACTGGACGATCCGGTCGGTGGCGTAGCGCAGCGGCGCGCCCACCGCCGCCCCGACGATGACCAGCAGCGGGATCACCGGCGCACCAGCCGGGCCGCCGTGAGCCCCAGCCAGGTGGCCACGAGCGCGCCGCCGAGCGTGCCGACCAGGTACGCCCCGGCAGGCGCGAGCCTGCCCGTGGCCAGGAGCTGCTCGGCGTCGACGGCGTAGGTGGAGAACGTGGTGAAGCCGCCGAGGATCCCGGTGATCGCGAACGGGCGCAGCAGCGGCCGCGCCGACACCGCGTCGATGAGGACGCCGATGAGGAACCCGCCCACCACGTTGATCAGCAGCGTGCCGAGCGGGAACGTGCCCGGGGCGTGCGGCAGCAGCAGGCCGATGCCGTAGCGCGCCGAGGCGCCGAGCACGCCGCCGAGCGCCACCACGCCGAGCGCCCGACCCTGGCCCGCCAGCGGGGCGAACGGATGGGCGGGCGGCGCGAAGACCTCGTCCTCGCCGCCTTGCGGGAGCGATACCACGGGTGAAGGTCTAGCACGAAGCCGTGACAGAGCCCACGTCACCTGCGCAAGCACTGTGCTTGCAGGAGCTAGCACTACCGCGTAGCGTCGTTGGTGGACGGAATCGGAGGTGGGGAGCGGATGAGCGACCGGGGCGACGGAGCCACAGTCGGCCAGAAGGTCGGCGAGGTGAGCGCCGTCGTCGAGAAGGCGGTCGAGAAGGCCGTCGACGACATCGGCAGCTACATCCGCAGCCAGCGCGAAGGCGCCCAGGTGTCGCTTCGCCAGCTCGCCCGCGCCGCGGGCGTGAGCAACCCCTACCTCAGCCAGATCGAGCGGGGGCTGCGCAAGCCGTCCGCCGAGATCCTCCAGCAGATCGCCAAGGGTCTGCGGATCTCCGCCGAGGCCCTGTACGTCAAGGCCGGGATCCTCGAGGAGAAGCCCGCGAGCGCCGTCACCGACGCCGTGCTCGCCGATCCGTCGCTGTCGGAGCGCCAGAAGCAGGTGCTCCTCGACGTCTACCAGTCGTTCCGGGGCGAGAACACCGCCGCCGTCATCGTGAAGGAGTGATCACCATGCCCGTTACGCTGCCGACCGCCGCGGACGTCCGCAAGGTCCGTGAGCAAGCCGCCAAGAACGCCGCCGAGCGCGCCGAGGCCGCTCGCACCCCCCTGCTCGCCGTGCTGGGCGCGGGCGACGCCGCCGTCACCGTGGTGACGAAGGCCATCGTCGACGCCCAGACCCGCCGTCGGGCGCAGGCGGACAAGGTGCAGGCCTACGTCACCGCGCTGCCGCAGAAGCTCAACGCCGACGAGGCCCGCAAGACCGTCGCCGAGCTGCGCGAGCAGGCGGGCACGGCCTACGCCGGTTTCGCCGAGCGCGGCGAGAAGGCGTGGGGCAAGATCCGCACGCAGCCGCAGGTCAAGGACGCCATCGCGCGGATCGAGACCTACACCGAGAAGCTCGACGCGCGCGTCGACTCGTTCGTCGACGACGCCCACGACGCCGCCGAGAAGGCGCTCGCCGCGGTGACCCGCCAGACCCGCTCGGTCGGCGAGAAGGCCGCGCGCGACACCGAGAAGGCGGCCGACGAGGCCGCGGAGACCGTCGGCGAGGTCGCCGGCAAGATCTCCGAGGCCGGTGCCGAGGCCGCGCACGCCACGCGCAGCACCTCCCGCCGCGCCGCCATCCGCACCGCCCCGAAGACCGCCCCCAAGGCGGCCACCCCCAAGCCCGCCACCCGGCGGAGCAACGGCGCGTCCGGCTCCTGACCGGAGTTCGCGCAGCGCACCCAGCTGCGCCGACACGCCCCTGAGCAGCCGCGGCCCCGATGACTCCCGTGCATCGGGGCCGCGGTGTGCGCGTTGTTCGCGGGCCGGGGATGTGCTATTCGTCCCGGCGCACGTAGGCTGGTCCGGTGTTCGACCCCAAACACCTCGACACGCTCGTGCTGTTCGTGATCGGGATCGTCTCGGCGCCGGTCGCGGCGTACGCGTTCGCGCACGCGCTGCGGCAGCGCGCCGATGCCTTCACCGCCGTGGGCAAGCTCACGAAGAACGCGTGGCTGGGCATCACCGGGGCGGCGGTCTTCTTCATGCTCCTCATCCCGGCGTTCACGGCGTTCTCGCTCGGCCCGTTCACGCCGATGTTCGCCTACGGCGGCGACCCGAACTACCACCCGCCCGGCATCATGGCCGCGTTCCAGGGGCCGGGTAGCAGCATGACCTTGTTCTGGCTGGCGGGCCTCGTGGCCGTGATGGTGTACATCGTCGACGTCAAGCCCGCGATCGTCGGCGTCCAAGGCGGCGGTCAGCGCTATTGAACTGGGACGTCTTCGGCACCCTCACCGCGGTGCCCGCACTCGATCGGCCTGATCTCCTCGCGAAGCCGGTAGCGCTCGCGCTCGAACAGCTCGGCGCCGACGCCGCGCTCGTCGGCGTGGCCGAGATCGACCCCGCGCTCGCCGACACCGCCGAGTTCTGCGCCGCCTACGGCTCGCCGATGGACGGCTCGGCCAACTGCGTCGTCGTCGCCGGGCGGCGCGGCGAGGACACCCGCTACGCGGCGTGCCTGGTGCTCGCCACCACCCGCGCCGACGTCAACGGGCTGGTCCGCAAACGGCTCAACGCGCGCAAGGCGTCGTTCGCGCCGATGGACGACGCCGTGGCGATCACGGGCATGGAGTACGGCGGGATCACGCCGGTCGGCCTGCCCGCCGAATGGCCGTTGCTGGTGGATGCGGCCGTGGCCGCCGCGCCCGCCGTCGTGATCGGCAGCGGCATCCGCGGGTCGAAGCTCGCCCTGCCCGGCGAGCTGGCCGCGCGCCTGCCGGGTGCGGAAGTGGTCGAGGGCCTCGCCCGATAGGCCCGAGATCGACGTGACGGCGGTTCCGCCGCGTCCGAACCGCCGTGGTGTCGATCTCGTCAGGCGACGGCGGCGACGAGCCAGCAGCCGGCGGTGAAGCGCACCTCGTCGCCGTGCCGGAACCGGTCGAACGCGGGCCGGACGTGCTCGACCACCCGGGCCCTGCTCGCCTCGTCGTGCTCGGCGAGCGCCCGCCCGACCGGGCCCATCGTGCCCAGGTAGGCGTCCAGGTCCGCGGCCGGGAACGCGCACTCGACGTCGACCGGCGCCACGTCGGCGTCCGACCAGCCCGCGGCGGCCAGCACGTCCAGCACCCGGTCGCGGTCGGCGAACGCGAACTGGCCCGGGCCGTCGGTGGTGCGCGGCGGGAGGGCGAGCATCCCGTCCGCCGCCTGCTCGGCGGTCGTCATGAACGGGGTCTCCTCGGGTCGGCGCCACACGACGGCCCGCAGCGTGCCGCCGCCGCGGGTGGCGGTCCGCAGGTTGGCGAAGGCGTGCTCGGGCTGCTCGAAGAACATCACCCCGAAGCGGGAGGCGATCACGTCGAAGGCGCCGGGGTCGAAGGGGTGCCGCCCCGCGTCGGCGACGACGAACTCCACCGCGGCGCCCGCCGCCCGCCGCCGGGCCAGCGCGATCATCTGCTCGGAGATGTCGACGCCGACGCAGCGGGCGTGCGGCCCCAGCTTGCGGGCGATGGCCAGGGTGGTGGCGCCGGTGCCGCAGCCGACGTCGAGCACCGCGGCCGCGCGCGGGTCGATCCGGTCGACGAGCAGGTCTTCCACGCGGGCGAACATCGCGTCGAGCGTGGCCTGCAGGCGCACCCAACCGTCCGCTCCGCTCCAGCTGAAGGTCATCCGCGTAGACTAGAGCCCTGCGCAGCTCAATCTTCCTGCGTTCACCGACAGCGGACTTCCTTGAACGCTGGAACAAGTTCAACGGTGTAACGGTTGAGCGGGGCATGACAGAGACGCTGAAGCTGCCGGTGCTTCCGCTCTCCGACTCGGTGGTGCTGCCCGGCATGGTAGTTCCCCTTCGCCTCGACGAGGCGGAGATCCAGTCGGCGGTCGACGCGGCAGGCAGCGCCGACCGCAAGGTCCTGGTCGTCCCGCGGTTGGACGGCAAGTACGCGGCGATCGGTACGGTCGCCGTCCTCGAGCAGGTCGGACGCTTGCCTAGCGGCGAGAAGGCCGCCGTGGTGCGCGGTGAGACGCGCGCCCAGATCGGGACCGGTGTCACCGGCCCCGGCGCGGCGCTGTGGGTGGAAGCCACCCTCGTGCCCGACCAGCCCGTCACGGGCCGGATGACCGAGCTCGCCAAGGAGTACAAGGCCCTGGTCGTCGGCATCCTGCAGCAGCGGGGCGCCTGGCAGGTGATCGACTCGGTGCAGCAGATCACCGACCCCGGCCAGCTCGCCGACACCGCGGGTTGGGCCTCCTACCTCGACATCGAGCACAAGGCCCAGCTGCTCGCCGAGACCGACGTGCTCAAGCGGCTCGAGCTCGTCGTCGAGTGGACCAAGGAGCACGTCGCGGAGCAGGAGGTCTCGGAGAAGATCTCCCAGGACGTCCGCGAAGGCATGGAGAAGACCCAGCGCGAGTTCCTGCTGCGCCAGCAGCTCGCCGCGATCCGCAAGGAGCTGGGCGAAGGGGAGCCGGAAGGCTCCGACGACTACCGCGCCCGCGTCGAGGCGGCCAACCTGCCCGAGCACGTGCTGAAGGCCGCGCTCACCGAGGTCGGCAAGCTGGAGCGGGCCTCGGACCAGAGCCCGGAGGCGGGCTGGATCCGCACCTGGCTCGACACGGTCCTCGACATCCCGTGGAACGAGCGGACGACCGACGCCGACGACCTGATCGCCGCCCGCGCCGTGCTCGACGCCGACCACGCGGGCCTCGACGACGTCAAGGAGCGCCTGATCGAGTTCCTCGCGGTGCGGTCGCGCCGTGAGCGGAAGGGCATGGAGAAGGTCGGCGGCCGGGGCTCCGGCGCGGTCCTCTCGCTGGTCGGCCCGCCCGGCGTCGGCAAGACGTCGCTCGGCGAGTCCGTGGCGCGGGCGCTGGGCCGCAAGTTCGTGCGGGTCGCGCTCGGCGGTGTTCGCGACGAGGCGGAGATCCGCGGCCACCGGCGCACCTACGTCGGCGCGCTGCCCGGCCGCATCGTCCGGGCGATCCGCGAGGCGGGCTCGATGAACCCGGTCGTGCTGCTCGACGAGATCGACAAGGTCGGCTCCGACTTCCGGGGCGACCCCACGGCCGCCCTGCTCGAGGTGCTCGACCCGGCGCAGAACCACACGTTCCGCGACCACTACCTCGAGGTCGACCTCGACCTGTCCGACGTGCTCTTCCTCGCCACCGCCAACGCCTTCGACACCATCCCCGGCCCGCTGCTGGACCGCATGGAGGTCGTGACGCTCGACGGCTACACCGAGGCGGAGAAGGTCGCCATCGCGCGTGACCACCTCCTGCCGCGGCAGATCGAGAAGGCGGGGCTGGAGCCCTCCGACGTCGACTTCTCGGACGTGGCGCTCGGCATGATCGCCGCCGAGTACACCCGCGAGGCGGGCGTGCGGCAGCTGGAGCGGGGCCTCGCTACGGTCCTGCGGAAGGTCGCCGTGTCGCTCGATAGTGCCGATGCGCGCTCCGCTGACGCTCCGCACGGTGGCACCGAGGCGCCGATCCACGTCGACGCCGACGCCCTGGTGAAGTACCTGGGACGGCCGAAGTTCACGCCGGAGACGGCGGAGCGCACGTCCACCCCGGGCGTCGCCACCGGGCTCGCGGTCACCGGAGCGGGCGGCGACGTGCTCTTCATCGAGGCCACCGCGATGGACGGGGACCCGGGCCTGATCCTCACCGGTCAGCTGGGCGACGTGATGAAGGAGTCCGTCTCGATCGCGCTGTCCTACCTGCGCTCGCGCGGGCAGGCCGGGGATCTCGCGGGCAAGAAGCTGCACGTCCACGTGCCCGCGGGTGCCATCCCGAAGGACGGCCCGAGCGCGGGCATCACGATGACCACGGCGCTCGCGTCGCTGGCCAGCGGGCGCCCGGTGAAGTCGTCGGTCGGGATGACCGGCGAGGTCACGCTGCAGGGCAAGGTGCTCCCGATCGGCGGGGTCAAGCAGAAGCTGCTGGCCGCGCACCGGGCCGGGCTCACCGAGGTGATCATCCCGAAGCGCAACGAGCCCGACCTGGACGACCTGCCCGAGTCGGTGCGTGGTGAGCTCAAGATCCACCCGGTGAGCGACGTCGCCGACGTCCTCGCGCTGGCGCTGGAGCCCGTCCCCGTCACCGTCTGACCGCTTCGTCCGATTGCCACAAGGCGTCCCTCGATAGGGGCGCCTTTTGGCGTATCACGGGCCGCCTGCCGGACTCTTGGTCTCAGGGCACCCCGAGAGCGAGGAGACACCCATGACGAGTACGACTTCCCGAGATCTGACCGCGTTGCGCACCGCTATGGCGGGCGCGGTCATCGATCCGGGGCACGCGGACTTCGACGAGGCCCGCAAGGTCTGGAACGCCGACATCGACAGCCGCCCGACGGCGATCGCGCGCTGCACGTCGGCGCAGGACGTCGCGGCGGCCGTCCGGTTCGCGACGGCGGAGGGGCTGGAGATCGCCGTGCGGGGCGGGGCGCACAGCGTGTCGGGCCAGAGCGTGGTCGACGACGGGCTGGTCATCGACCTCTCGCCCATGCGCGCGACCAGCGTCGACCCCGAGGCCCGCCGGGTCCGCGTCCAGGCGGGTGCGCTGCTCGCCGACCTCGACGCGGCCACCCAGGAGCACGGGCTCGCCGTGCCCGCGGGCTTCGTCGGGCACACCGGGGTCGCCGGGCTCACGCTCGGCGGCGGCATGGGCTGGCTGACCCGCACGGGCGGCCTGACGATCGACAACATGCTCTCCGCCGAGGTCGTCCTCGCCGACGGTCGCACCGTGCGGGCCTCCGCCGACGAGGAGCCCGATCTGTTCTGGGCCCTCCGCGGCGGTGGCGGCAACTTCGGCGTGGTCACCGAGTTCGAGTTCCGCTGCCACGCGGTCGGACCGATGATCCAGTTCGGGATGTTCTTCTGGGGCCTCGACCAGGGCGTCGAGGCGATGCGGTTCATGCGCGACCTCAACCAGCGGCTCCCGCGCGAGGTCACGCCGGTGATCGGGGCCCTGAACGCGCCGCCCGCGCCCTTCGTCCCGGAGCAGTTCCAGCTGCAGCCCGGCTACGTGTTGGTGCTCGTCGGGTTCGGCCCGCCCGAGCAGCACGCCGCCGCCGTCGACGAGGTGCGGGCGAGCTGCCCACCGCTGTTCGAGTTCGTCACGCCGATGCCGTTCACCGCGCTGCAGCAGATGTTCGACCAGGCCAACTGCTGGGGGCAGCACTACTACGAGAAGTCGGCGTACATCGCCGAGATCACCGACGACGTGATCGACGTCGTCACGGAGCAGGTGCCGCGCAAGACCTCCCCGCTCTCGGCGATGCTGTGGTACCAGCTCGACCAGGCCTACACCGAGGCGGGCGAGGACGACACGGCGTTCGCGGGCCGCCGCACCCCCCGGCACGGCGTCTTCATCATCGCGGCCGCTCCGGTACCCGAGATGCTGCCCGCCGAACGGGCGTGGTCGCGGGAGTTCGCCGACGCGTTGCGCCCGCTGACCATCAACGACACGACGTACGTCAACGCGATGACCGAGTACGACGAGGAGCGGGTGCGGGCCTCGTACGGGGCGGCGAAGTACGAACGGCTCGCCGCCATCAAGGGTCGCTACGACCCGGGCAACGTGTTCCACCGCAACATCAACATCAAGCCCGCCTGAGGCGGAATGGGCCGACGGGCCGGGCGGTTGCGCTCGACATGACGAGTGTGCTGCCCGACCCGTCCACCGAGTTCGGCGCCCGCGTGGCCCGTCGCCTCGACGAGGAGGTCGTCGCCTGGCTGACCGTCGTCGACGGCGCGGGCACGCCGCAGCCCGCGCCGATCTGGTTCCTCTGGGACGGCGAGTCCGCACTCATCTACAGCCTCACCGGGGCGAAGCGGCTGGCGCACCTGCGCGCCCGGCCGCGGGTCGCCCTGCACTTGAACGGCGACGGGCAGGGCAGCGACATCGTCGTGCTCACCGGCGAGATCGTCGATGCACCCGGCGCGCCTCCGGTGGCCGACAACCCCGCCTACTTCGCGAAGTACGGCGAGCGCATCACGTCGGGATGGGGATCGGCGGAGGCCTTCGACGCGCAGTACTCGGTGCCGCTGCGCTTCACACCCCGCCGGGTCCGCGGCTACTAAGGAGCGCGCTGAGGAACTCAGCACCCTCCTAGCGGAAGACCACCGTCTTGTTCCCGTGCACCAGCACCCGGTCCTCCAGGTGCCAGCGCAGGCCGCGGGCGAGGACGAGGCGCTCGATGTCGCGGCCGCGGCGCACCATGTCGGCCACGGTGTCGGCGTGGTCGACGCGGATCACGTCCTGCTCGACGATCGGTCCCGCGTCGAGGTCGGGCGTGACGTAGTGGCAGGTCGCGCCGATCAGCTTCACGCCGCGGGCGTGCGCCTGGTGGTAGGGCCGCGCCCCGACGAACGACGGCAGGAAGCTGTGGTGGATGTTCAGCGCGCGCCCGGCCCAGGCGTCGCACAGCTCGGGCGGCAGGATCTGCATGAACCGGGCCAGCACGATCGCGTCGGGGTTCACCGCGTCCACCAGCTTCCCCACCTGCGCGAACGACTCCGCCTTGGCCCCCGACGGGAAGTCGACGTAGTGGAACGGCACCCCGTGGGCGCGCACGATGTCGCCGAGCCCCTCGTGGTTGCCGACCACCGCGTCCAACCGGGCGGGCAGCTCACCGGTGGCGACCCGCCCCAGCAGGTCGTGCAGGCAGTGCGCCTCCTTGCTCACGAGGAGCACGGCCCGCTTGGCCACGCCGGTGTCGCTGATCGTCCAGCGGCCGCCGAGCCGCGCCGCCACCTCCCCGAACTGCGCCCGCAGCTCGTCGACGTCGAACGGTAGCGACTGCGCGCGCACCACCTGGCGGGTGAAGAACCAGCCCGTGTCGGGGTCGGAGTGGTAGCCCGCCTCGACGATCCAGCCCCCCGCTCGTGCGAGGAATCCGGAGATCTCCGCCACGATGCCGGTGGTATCGGGGCAGCTCAGCGTGATGACATAGCGGCGTTCGACGGTCGGGTCCACGCCGGTCATGGTTCCATCGACCCGTGACCACCACGGACCGGACCCGGCGGCACGCGGTGGCCGCGATGACGTTCGCAACGGGCGTCATCATCGCCAACAACTACTACGCCCAACCCCTCGAAGCGGCGATCGCCGAGGCGTTCCACGCCTCCAGCGCGGCGGTCGGCGCGGTGCTCACCACGATCCAGCTCTCCTACGCACTCGGGCTCGCGCTGTTGGTGCCGCTCGGCGACCTCCTGGAGCGCCGCCGCCTCGTCGTCACCATGCTCACGATCACGGCGCTCGGCCAGGTCGGAGTGGCGCTGAGCCCGGCGCTCGCCGTCCTCGCGTCGGCCGCGGCGGTCGTCGCGCTGACCAGCGTGGCCGCGCAGATCCTGGTGCCGTTCGCCGCGCACCTCGCCCGCGACGGCGAGCAGGGCAAGACGATCTCGACGGTGATGTCGGGCCTGCTCGTCGGCGTGCTGCTCTCCCGGGTGGTGGCGGGCGTGGTGGCCGAGCTCCTGGGCTGGCGGGCGGTGTTCGTGCTCGGCGCCGTGCTCACCGCCGTCGCGCTCGCCGCGCTGTGGCGGGCGCTGCCGGTGCTCGAACCCGCCACCCGGCTGCGCTACCCCGCGTTGCTGCGCTCGGTGCTCACCCTCCTGCGCGAGGAGCCCGTGCTGCGCTGGCGGATCGTCTACAGCGCGTCGTCCTACGCGGCGTTCGGCGCGGTGTGGACGAGCATCGGGTTCCTGCTCGCCCGGCCGCCGCACAGCCTGTCCGAGGGCGTGATCGGGCTGTTCTCGCTGTTCGGCGTGGCCGGGGCGCTCGCGGCGCGGGGCGCGGGCAAGCTCGCCGACCGCGGCCTCGCGCACTGGACGGTCGGCGCCACCCTGCTGCTGACCGCGCTCTCGATGGTGCTCATCGGGGCGGGCACGGTGTCGCTGGTCGCGCTGGCGATCGGCCTGGTCGTGTTCGACGCGGGCGTGCAGGGCACCCACATCTCCAACCAGACCATCGTCTACGCCCTGCGCCCCGAGGCCCGCAGCCGCCTGAACTCGGCGTACATGACGGCCTACTTCCTCGGCGGCGCCGCAGGCAGCGGCCTCTCGGCGGCCGTGTACGCCGGTTACGGCTGGCTGGGCGTGAGCGTGCTCGCCGCCGCGTTCCCCGCGGCGGGGTGGTGCGCCTGGCTGGTCGACACGCTCAGGCGTTCCGGTTCATCCAGTCGAGCGTGAACGTCGTCTCCGCGTTCAGCAGCTTGAGGATCTGCTCGCCCACCGAGGCCTCGATCCGGCCCCCCAGCAGCGGCACCCGCACCGTGACGTCCGTGCGGATGCGCAGCTCGCTGCCCGGGCCCGCGTCGCGCAGCCCCATCTGCCCGGTGGCCGACGCGGGCGTGCCGGGCACCTCGACGTCGGCCGTGCCGGTGTACTTGCCGTCGTCGGCCCGCCGCCACGTCTCCAGCCTGCGGATGACGAAGTCGGCGGGCAGGAAGCTGCGCACCGCCTGCGGCATGTCGTCGGGTTCGAGGCCGTGCTGCACGCGGAAGCGCGCGCCGCCTGCGTCGGCCGCGTGCTCCAGCAGGGCGGCGTTGCGTCCGCCGAGGGCGGCCAGGCGGGCGCGCAGGCAATCGGCGTCGACCATGGCGGCGAACACCGCGGCGGCCGGTCGGGGCGGCGTCGCCCGGTAGTCGAACTGGCTGGACATGGGCGGAGGCTACCGTTGCTCACCGTGGCACTACCGGATCTGGCCGTCCCCCTCGCGCCGCTCACCACCCTGCGCCTCGGCGGCCCGGCCCGACGGCTGATCGACGCGGAAACCGCCGACGAGGTGGTCGAAGCCCTGCGCGAGCCCGCGTTGGTGATCGGGGGCGGGTCGAACCTGGTGATCGCCGACGAAGGGTGGCCGGGCACCGTCGTGCGGATCTCCACGCGCGGGCGGCGGGTCGAGCGGCGCCCGGACGGGTCGGTGCTGCTCACGGTCGAGGCGGGGGAGGAGTGGGACGACGTCGTCGCGGCCACCGTCGCCGACGGCCTCGGCGGGCTGGAGTGCCTCTCCGGCATCCCCGGGCGCACGGGTGCGGTGCCGGTGCAGAACGTCGGCGCGTACGGGGTGGAGATCGCCGACGCGCTGGTCGACGTCGACCTCCTCGCAGGCGGGGTGGTGCGCCGGGTCCCGGCCGCCGACCTCGGGCTGGCCTACCGCACGAGCGTGCTCAAGGGCCGTTCCGACGCGGTCGTGCTGCGGGTGCGGATCGCGCTGCCCGGCGACGCGCTCAGCGCGCCCGTCCGCTACGCCGAGCTCGCCAGGGCACTCGGTGTGTCGCCGGGGGAGCGGGTGCCCGCCGCCGTCGCGCGGGAGACCGTGCTCGGTTTGCGGCGCGGCAAGGGCATGGTGCTCGACCCGGCCGACCACGACACCTGGAGCGCGGGCTCCTTCTTCACCAACCCCGTGCTGGCGACGGCCCCGCCGGGCGCGCCGAGCTGGCCGGTGGGCGATCGGGTCAAGGTGTCTGCGGCCTGGCTGATCGAGCACGCGGGCTTCCGCAGGGGGCATCCCGGCCCGGGTGGCCGGGTGGCGCTGTCGAGCCGCCACGTTCTGGCCCTTACCCACCGTGGGGGCGGTAGCACGGCCGATCTGCTGGCGTTGGCGGCCGAGGTCCGCGACGGCGTCCAGGCCGGGTTCGGGGTGTCGCTGGCGCCGGAGCCGGTGCTGGTCGGGTGCTCCCTGTGACCAGTTAGCCTGATCGGGGGGCAACCACGGCCCCGCTCGACACGTCTGGAATTACTATGCGACGCATTCTGCTGATCGCGGCGGTGGTCGTCCTCGGCTCGCTCGCCGTGGCCGCTGTCGCGATCGCCGCGGGCGGCGCGGCGCCGGTCATCGGCGGCGCACCGGCCCCGGTCCAGCAGGCCGCCACCCTCACCTACACCCCGGCGACCGACGCCACCGGCACCGACCCGACGCAGCCCGCGCGGGTGAGCGTCGTCGACGGCACCCTCGACACGGTCACGCTCACGGGGCCCAAAGGTCCGGTGGCGGGCACGCTCGCGGCGGACAAGAAGTCGTGGGCGAGCACCGACAAGCTCGCCTACGGCGTCACCTACACCTGGGGCGGCAGCGCGAAGGCCGTCGACGGCACCGCGGTGCCGCTCGCGGGCACGTTCGCCACGCGGCCGCCGAGCAAGAAGATCCGCGGCACGATCAACATCGGTGACGGGCGCACGGTGGGCGTCGCCGCGCCGATCCGCATCCAGTTCAACGGGCACGTCGCCGACCGCGCCGCCGCCGAGCAGGCGCTTTCGGTGGAGACCTCGGCGCCCGTCGAGGGGGCGTGGGGCTGGCTGCCCGACGAGGGCGGCGGGTCGCGGGTCGACTGGCGGCCGAAGGTGTACTGGCCCGCGCACACGAAGGTCACCGTCACGGCGAAGCTCGGCGGGGTGCCCTACGGGGGCGACACCGTCGGCGCGGCCGACTTCTCCTCCACGTTCTCCATCGGCGACGCCCAGGTCGTCAAGGCCGACGTCAACAGCTTCCGCATGGTCGTGCTCCGCAACGGCGAGAAGGTGCTCGACGTGCCCGCGAGCTACGGCCTCGGCTCCGACCCGGAGCGCAACACCCGCTCGGGCGTGCACGTCGTCAGCGAGAAGTTCACCGACAAGCGGATGGTGAGCGAGCGCTACGGCTACGACCTCGTCGAGAAGTGGGCCGTGCGCATCAGCAACAACGGCGAGTTCATCCACGCCAACCCGGCGTCGACGGCGGCGCAGGGCTCGGCCAACGTCACGCACGGCTGCGTGAACCTCTCGAGCGACAACGCCAAGGCGTACTACGACATGGCGCAGTACGGCGACCCCGTTGAGGTCACGGGCACGCCGGTGCCGCTGGCCGCCCGCGACGGCGACATCTGGGACTGGACGCTGTCGTGGGAGCAGTGGAAGAAGCTCTCCGCGCTGAGCTGACGGGTCAGGGCTCGAGGCCGCTCTGGGCGGTACGGGAGCCCCGCCGGGCGGCCGCCCGCTGCCAGGCGAACACCGCCCAGCCGACGCCGCCGAGCCCGGCCCCCACGAGGCAGGTGGTCAACAGCAGCGGCGGCCCCGTGCCGAGCGCGACGACCGCAGCCACGAGCCACAGCACCGTGCCGATCCCGATGACCGTGCGCATCCGCGTGAGGGCGGCGGGCAGCGGAGGGAGGTCGCGCACGGGGGGAGCCTACGCGCGGTAGATGCGCACCCAGTCGATGTCGAAGTGGACCTCGGGCGGCGTGGACGCGTCGCGCGGCGGGATCCAGTCGTCGTACGGGCCGATGTCCTGCTGCATGGCCAGGTGCATCGACCGCGGCGGGATCTGCTGGCGCTCCGTGGTGCGGAACACCTCCTGGCCGTCGACGAACGCGGCCACGTGGTCGGGCATCCACTCGACGGCGTAGTTGTGCCACTGGGTGAAGTCGCCCGCCACCTTGGTGCCGTTCTGGCTGTTGTCGGCACCGTAGTGGAGGTTGAAGGTGTACTCGTTGCGCTCGGGCTTCGGGATCTCCATGAAGTCGACCTCGCCGCCGATGGGGAAGTCCTCGGCGTCGGGCCACAGGATGAGCACGTCGCCGTAGCCCGCGGCCTTCTGCGTGCGGGCGCGCACCTCCCACCGGCCGTAGAGCTGCCCGGGCGCCCACTCCAGGCCGCCGGACGAGAGCCCGTGGCTGACGATGCTCAGCATGCCGTCGGCGACGTGGAGGTTGGCGGGGTCGTGCTGGCCGACGTCATCGGTGGTGGGGCCCGTGTAGGGCTTCCACGCCGGACCGAGGGTGTTCCCGTCGAACTCGTCGTGGTTCTGCAGCTGCCAGCCGTAGCGGACGGCCGCTTCGGTGTCTGAGCGGGCGTCCGGGTCGACCGTCGCGGTGCTGTTCGGGTCCTGGTTGCTGTTGCCGTCGCGGTTGGGCGTGCTCGTCGCGGGGACCGGCGCCGACTCCGAAGTCGCCGTGCGCACGGCCGTGACCGCGATCGCGGCCAGGGCGACGACCATGCCGATCGCCAGCGCGATGACCACACTTCGGCGCAGACCGGGCGGGGTGGGCGGGTTCGGATCAGCCGATCGTGTGACAGCGGTGGGGGACTCCGACACACCGAGCAGAGTATTGACACGGCACTGTGGCGCGGCTGAGAGGGGCAGTCACCACCCGAACGTGCGTTGGACGAGGTCGCGCATGACCGACTCGTCCGACGGCGGCGCGTCGAGCGGGTATTGGCGCACCCAGTCGACCTGCATCTGCGACGGCCTGACCGCGCCGTCGCGCTCCTGCGGGAACCAGTCGAGCTGGATGCACAGGTGCATGGGCCCGGGCGGGAGGGCCTCGGCCTTGTCGGTGTGCCACCACTGCTCGCCGTCGACGTAGGTGGTGACGCCCTTCGGCGTCCACTCGACCGCCCAGTTGTGCCACCGGGTGGCGTCGATCTTCACCGTCCCGTGCTCCTGGGCGTTGTCCTCGCCGTGGTGGAGGAAGACGTCGGTGGACTGGCGGGTGTGGTCGGTCATCTCCATGAAGTCGATCTCGCCGCCCTCCGGGAAGTCCTCGGCGTCGGGCCAGAGCAGGAGGAGGGCGTTGTAGGTGGGGTCGCCTGCGGGGGCGCGGACCCGGCCTTCCCAGCGGCCGTACTTCTGGCCTTTGCCGTTGCCCCAGGCCATGCCCGCGGTGGTGCCCTCGGCGTCGCCGTTGAGGGTGAGGACGCCGTCGGCGACGCTCGCGGCGGCGGGTGAGCGGGTGCCCTTGTCGGCGTGGCCGGGGCCGTCGTAGACACCCCAGCCGGACAGGTCCTCGGTGAAGTCGTCCTCGCGGTTGGGGGTGCCCCAGCCGTGGGTGGCGGCGGCGGTGGGGGTGCCGCGGCTGGACCGGCCGCTGTCCTTGGGGTCGGCGTCGGGGTCGGCGGTGGGCTTCGCCCGGGGGTCGGCCGTGGGTTTGCGGGTGGCGTCGGGTTCGGCGGTGGGCTTGGCCCGGGAGTCGTAGGACCCGCCCGTCGGATCCCGCTCGTCGGTGTCGGAGCCCCTCGGGGAGCGGCTGTTGGTGGGCGGCGCGCCGGTGGAGTGCGCGCTGGTCGTTGCCGCCTGCGGAGGCGTCGCACCCGACGGTGCCGCGGCCGGCCCGACCAGGACCAGCACCATCGCGACGCCGGTCGAGAGGTACTTGCGGATCAGCTCGTCGAGCTGGTCAACGGTCATGACACCTGCTCCTCTCATCAGTCCTCCCCGGCGGGGAGATCGGGGTCGCCTGTGGTCTCCGCGACGACGCGCCATCGGCCGTCCGGGCTCCGGGCCAGGACGACGAGGGCCTGCTGTCGGGCGGCCGCGACCGGACCGCCGGGGCGGGCGGTCTCGGTGCGCAGCGCCGCCCGGTAGCCGCGGCGTTCGCCGGAGGCCCCCGCCGGCTCCAGCCCGGTGACGACGGCCGTGCGGTGGGCGCCGGGCGGCGGATCGAGCACGACGACGCCGACGGCCGCCGGACTGCCCGGCCGGGCGTACCCGGTGGCGCGGCGCTGGGTGTGGTCCGCATCGCCCGGGACGAGCGAGTGGGCGGCGACGAGGTAGGCGCGCGCCACCGCTTCCGGGTCGGTCAGGTCGACCGCGGGATCCACAGGCGCGGCATCGGCGCCGCGGAGGGCGGGCGCTGCGGCCAGCGCGCGGCGGTCGTCGTCGGAGAGCACGGCGCCGCCGGGCTCGTCGGGCCGCAACAGGGCGGCAAGGCCCGCGACGACCAGCACCACGACGGCCGCGGCGGCCAGCGCGGCCGTTGCCATGCGGATGATCACGGCGTTCATTCGCGGAAGCTCGCGTGGACGTGGTCGTAGTGCCCGCCGGTGGCGCTGCGGACGTCGTAGATCCCGCCGCCGGTGTAGCGGGCGCCCCAGCTGCCGGGCTCGTCGCGCACGCCCGGGCTCCAGTAGCGGCCCTGCCAGATCAGGTACTTCACCTGCAACGCGGCGGCGTTGGCGCGGAGCCATCCGGCGAGCTCCCAGCCGTTGTCGCGCTCGGCGGCTCGGGCGAAGGTGCCGGGCCTGGTGACCATGAAGTCGCACGCCTTCCCGCGGGCGTGGTCGCTGCTCGGGTTCCAGGCGTGCCGGTCCCAGCAGCCTGCGGTGTGGACGACCGGGCCGTTCTGCCAGCCGCCGAACGCCGCGCCCACCGCGTCGAGACCGTGCCGCGTGGCGCCGGTGAGGCAGCCGCTGCCGGTCGGGTCGGGCGGGCGGCAGCCGGTGGCACCGCCCGCCCACGCGGTGGCGACGAACCCGGGCCGCACGGCCTCCCCGGGCTGTCCGGTTGGTGAACCGGTGCCGGCGGCGGGGTAGCCCGGCTGCGGGCCCCTGCCGGGCGCGGAAGGCACGAGTGGTCCGGTGGCGGGCGCGGGCGGTCCGTTATCTGGTGCCGGGGCCGCGGGCACCGGTGTTGAAGGCCCGGCCGGTGGTGCGCCGGGCGCGAGTGGGCGGGTGGCCGGTGCAAGCCGGCCGCGTGCCGGTGCGCCCGCGGCGGAGGGTGGCCGTGGGGCGATCCGCGGTTGCGGCGGGGCCTGCCCCCGATCGGCGGCGAAGCGGGTGAGGTTGTCGTGCACAGCCGCGAGGTACCGGCGGACGAGATCGGCGCAACGCGCATCGCAGCCCGCCTCGCCCGCCGACGGGATGCCCGTGCGGCTGTCGGTGACCCGCGAGCAGCCCGCGACGTGGCAGACCAGCATGGCGTCGAGCGGCGCGGTGGGCTTGGCGGTGGCCGCGAGGTGCGCGGTGACGGCGCGCAGGTTCGCGCAGACCCACGGGATCGCGACACGCAGGTGCGCCTCCGGGCTGAGGACGGCCGAGCCGTCGACGGGCGGGTCGGCGGCCCACGGGCTCCCGCCCGCCGCTACCCACGCAGGCTGCGCGAGCCGGTAGAGCCCGGCCGACCCACCCGGCTGGTCGGCGTGCGCGCGGGCATCCCACCCCGACTCGGCCTGCACCTGCGCGACGACCCACAACGGCGGCAGCTCGGGGCATTCGGCTGCCGTGAGGTCGCCGATCAGGGGAAAGGACTGCCGCGCCAACGCGGGCAGTGCGGCCGCGGCGACCCCGGACACGATGTCGGACGGCACGGCCGCCGCCGCGGGCGGCGCTTCCACGACGACGAAGCCCGCAACCACCGCAGCCAGCGCTGTGACGAGTCGACCCAGGACCCGCATCGCCGTCACCCGGCCTGCGCTGTGACGAGTCGACCCACGATCCGCATCACCCTCACCCGGCCTGCGCTGTGGCACGTCGACCCACGATCCGCATCGCCCGCACCCGGCCTGCGCGGTGGGACACGGAGATCGACCGGAACCCGGGTCACGGCGTGCCTCCGGTGGCGGGCTCCTGCAGCGGGTCGTCGTCGGCCAGCGTGTGCTCGTCGGTGCTCCCGGCCGGGCGGGTGGGAGGTGGCGGCTCCTCGCCGAGGGTCTCGTCCCAAGCGTCGATCACCATCCGGCCGCCGTCGAAGGTGACCGGCACTGACAGCCGGATCCACGTCGACGCCAGGCTCCGCCAGCCCCGGCCGGTCGGCGCCGGTGCCGCGGCGAGGGCTCCGGGGACGTTCGCGTCGGCGGGCTCGGGGCTCGCGCTGTGCGGGCCCACCGCGACGCAAGGGGTGACGCGGACGCGGACGTCGACCAGCACGCGACCGTCGCCGTCGGATCGCACCAGCCCGGGCAAGGCGAACTCGGCGCGCTGGCGCCCCTTGCCGGTCCAGCCGAGCCGGGCCGGGTCTCGGCCGGGGCTCGGCAGGTAGTCGACGAGAACTCGGCCGCGGCGCTCGGGGTCGTCCTCGTCCCACGACAGGTAGTCGACGGCGAACGCCCCCGCGAGGGCCGCCGCCTCCGCGGGGTGCGGCGTGACAGGCGAGAACGCGGGCACCGGCGGGAAGCCGCGCGGGTCGGTCGGCGGGTCGCCGTCGACCCGTGGGTCGCCGCTGGTCAGGGGACCGCCCCAAGCTTCGCCCCTACCGTGCCCGTAGCGCGGCGGGCCGCCTGAGGCGCTATAGCCGCCCGAACCCCCACGGCGCGTCGAGGCGGCACCCGGGGTGCCCCACGGGATGGCCGCATAGTCGCCATCGGCCGCCGCCCAGCCCGCGGCAGCGGCGCTGGCTGCGGACGTCGCGCCCCCTTGCGTTGCCGCAGCGTCGCCATGTGTTGCCGCCGCGGCGTTGCCATATGTGGTCGCGGGGCCCCGAGTTGCTGCCGCGCTCCAGTTCGCGCCGCGCTGTGGCGGGGCAGCGTCACCGGTTGCAGAGCCCCACTGTGTTGCCGCGGAGCTCCCGTTCGCGCCGCGCGGCGGTGGGGTGGCGGCATCGCGACCGGTCGCGGAGCCCCAACTCCTGGCCGCGCCGTCAGGTACGCGGTGGGGCGGTAGTCCTGTGGCGCCGCCGGATCCGCTCGTGGCGCCCCAGTGCGTTGCCGCCGTGCTCCCGTTCGTGCCGGGCGGCGAGGCATCGCGACCGGGTGCGGCGCCCCAGCCTGTTCCACCTGCGCCGGGCGCTGGCGGAGGGCTGGTGGCGCCGGACGGGGCGCCCCAGCGAGCCACAGCGCTGCCGTCGGCGCTGGGTGGCGGTGGGGCGGTGCTGCCGCCGGGTGGCCCCCAGCTCCCCTCCGCGCCGTAGCGCGGCGGGGCTGCGCCCCACGCCGTCGAGCCTGCGGCCCAGCGCAGTCCGGCGTCTTGCCACGACGCGCTCTCGGGCGCGTCGTCGCCCGGCGGGGTGCGGTGTGCGCCCCGACCCCGGTGGGCCTTCCGGTCCGCCCGGTCGGCGGCGGGGCGGCGACGCGCGGATCCGCCGCTGTGGGGTGGTCGGTAGGCGGGCGCGACGTCGGGGACGGCGGCCTCGGCGTCGGCCTCGGTGCCAGGCCGACCGAAGAGCCGGAAGGGAGACATCGTGATCACCCCTCTGCGGGCGCGGCGGATCGCACCCGCGGCGGAGCGCCCCGGGTGGTGGTCGAACCTCGGATCCCGCAGCCACGCGGTCTCGGGTCGACGCCGTCGACGCTACGAGCGCCGCCCCGTCCCGCGGGCCCGATCGGCCAAACGGTTTGCAGGTGCGAACACGCTCACGCCGCCTCCTCGCCGACGCTCGTCAGCCGCGTTCGCGGCGCGCCGTGCGATGGGTGAGCGGCCCGCTCACGCGGCGTGCGGCAGCGGCCAGGTGTGCACCGGCTCGTTGGCCTCGGAGTGCTCCAGGTAGCGGCCGAACATGCCGCGCAGCGCCGTGACCCGGTCGGCGCCGCGCTGCTCCAGCGCCGCGACCGCGTCGAGCTGCCACGCCGCGCCCGTGCGCCGGTGCAGGCAGCGCCGCTCGATCACCGTGAGGTAGCGGTCGATCACCGACGCCGCCACCCCCCAGCGCGCCAGCCCGTCCGCCGCCTGCGGCAGCAGCTTGCGCAGGACCAGCTCGTCGGGCCGGATCCACCCGGACCCCGGCCAGTACAGCGGGCCGTCGAGCCCGTGCCGCGCGGCGGTGGTGAAGTTCTCCTGCGCCGCCTCGAACGACATCGAGCTCCACAGCGGCCGCTCGGCCTCCACCAGAGTCCGCAGGAGGCCGTAGAACAGCAGGGCGTTGGCCACCATGTCGACGGCGGTCGGCCCGGCGGGCAGCACCCGGTTCTCGACGCGCACGTGCGGCACCCCGCCCGCCACGTCGTACACCGGGCGGTTCCAGCGCCAGATCGTGCCGTTGTGCAGCCGCAGCTCGTCGAGCTGCGGCACCCGCCCCTCCTTGAGGTCGAGCAACGGGTCGGTGTCCTCGGTGAGCGGCAGCAGCCCGGGGAAGTAGCGGCCGTTCTCGCTGAACAGGTCGAGGATGGAGCTGATCCACCGCTCGCCGAACCACACCCGCGGCCGCACGCCCTGGTTGCGCAGCTCCACCGTGCGCACGTCGCACGACTGCTCGAACAGCGGGATCCGCGTCTCGGCCCACAGCCGCGACCGCAGGAGGAACGGCGAGTTCGCCCCCACCGCCAGCTGCACGCCCGCCAGGCACTGCGCGGCGTTCCAGTACCCCGGGAACGCGTCCGGGTGCACCTGCAGGTGCAGCTGCATCGACGTGCACGCCGCCTCGGGCGCGATCGAGTCGAAGTCGGCGAACAGGTGATCGGGGGCGACGGAGTGGCGGCCGGACGGGTCGTCGCCCGCGATGTCGAGGCGGATGGGCTCGCCGCGCAGGCTCATCAGCTGCTCGTTCAGCACGGTGTAGCGGTCTTCGCCGGACAGCGCGTCGACGACGAGGTGCCGCGGCTCGATCGTCGGCAGGATCCCGATGACGGCCAGCCGCGCCCCGCACGAATCGGCGGCCGCGCGGGCCAGGCCGAGCTGGTCGGTGAGCTGGTGCTCGAACTGACGCCATTCGTCGCCGGGCAGCGGGCGGGGCGGCAGGTTGAGCTCCATGTTCCAGCGGCCCAGCTCGGGCTGGAAGTCCGCGCCGCGCAGCGCCGCGAGCACCTGGGGGCCGCGCAGCGCGGGCACCAGCTCGTCGTCGTCGACGAGGTTCAGCTCCACCTCGACGCCGGTCATCGGCTCGTCGTGGGCGAACGGGTGCTCGCGCAGCATCAGGGTGAGCGCGTCGAGGCAGCGCTGGACCTTGCTGCGGTAGGTCTGGCGGTCCCGTCGACTGAACAAGGTCCGGTCGACGTCCTGGCCCATGCGGGCGCCGCCTCCTTACGCTCCGGGCCCCTCGCCGCGGGCGCCGTCGGGCTGACGACGGCGCGGCTGTCCACCGTGACATACCCGTGATCTCTTCGCTACGGCTGACCGGATGACGGCGCCTGGGAGCATGTCCCGTCGTGGCGTTCCTCACGACGGTCGACGACGTCGCCGACCCCCGCGTCGACGACTTCCGCGACCTCACCGCGGCCGACCGGCGCCCCGACCGGCCCGGCGGGCGCGGGCTGGTCATCGCGGAAGGCGTCGTCGTGGTGCGGCGGCTGCTCGACTCGCCCTACCCGGTGCGCTCCCTGCTCGGCGTGCCGCGGCGGCTCGCCGAGCTGGACCTCTCCGCCGTCGACGCGCCCGCCTACGCCGCGGACGCCGACACGATGGCCCGGATCGTCGGGTTCCACCTCAACCGGGGCGTGCTGGCGGTCGCCGACCGAGCGCCGACGCCGTCGGTGGCCGACCTGTCGGCCGGAAGGCTGCTGGCCGTCCTCGAGGGCGTGAACGACCACGAGAACCTGGGTGCGCTGTTCCGCAACGCCGCGGCGCTCGGCGTCGACGGCGTGCTGCTCGGCCCCCGCTGCGCCGATCCGCTCTACCGGCGCAGCGTGCGGGTCTCCATGGGGCACGTGCTGCGGGTGCCGTTCGCGCCGCTCCCCGAGCCGTGGCCGGACGTCCTCACGGCGCTCGACCACACGATCGTCGCACTGACGCCCGCGCCCGACGCCGTGCCGCTGGCCGCCGCGGGTCTCGCAGGCCGACGGGTCGCGCTGCTGCTCGGCGCGGAGGGCCCGGGCCTCTCCGCGGAGGCGCTGGGGGCCGCGCACCTGCGCGTGCGGATCCCCATGGCGACGGGCGTCGACTCTCTCAATGTGGCTACAGCCGCCGCCGTTGCGTTCCACGCGGCCGCGGCACCTCTAGGCTGAGGGTGGGGACTGCCCTGAGGGGGTGTGGATGATCGGCTTCGTCACGCGCGAGCGGAGAGCGGCACCCGAGCAGCAGCACCACCCGCGCACGAGCGATCTCCTGGTGCCCGCGCCCCCGGAGCCGCCGGGGCCGACCCCCTGGGCCACCGGCCTGCTCATCGCGGCGTTCGTCGCCGTGTTCCTGACGCTGGCCGACGTCGCGCTCTGCCGCGCGTTCGCCGAGGCGTTCGGGCTGCTGTGGATCCCGGCGAACCTGCTGGTCGGGGCGGGGTTGGCGCCCTCGTTGTGGCTGCTGCGGCGCACGCCGCTGTGGCGGTGGCCCGCGCTCGGCGCCACGGTCGGGCTCGGCGTGTCCTGGGTCGTGCTGCTGCTGGCGATGCTGGCACCGGGCTGACAGCGGGATATCAGGGCCGTATCAGCGGCCCCCCGCACACTCGGGGTCATGAACGGAGCAATCTGCGTCGAAGGCCTGGTCAAGCGCTTCGGCGCCACCACCGCACTCGACGGCGTCGACCTCGTCGCCCGGCCCGGCGCGGTGCTCGGCCTGCTGGGTCCCAACGGGTCGGGCAAGACCACCACCGTCCGCGTGCTCGCCACCCTGCTGCGGCCGGACGCGGGCCGGGCCACCGTGCTCGGGCACGACGTCGTCGCCGACGCCCCCGCCGTCCGCAGGCGCATCGGCCTCACCGGGCAGTACGCCGCGGTCGACGAGGCGCTCACGGGCACCGACAACCTCGTGCTCGTCGCCCGCCTGCTCGACGTCCCCCGGCGCGCCGCCAAGGCCCGCGCCGCCGAGCTGATCAACCAGTTCGGGCTCACCGAGGCCGCCGGACGGCGGGTGCGCACCTACTCCGGCGGCATGCGGCGGCGGCTCGACCTCGCCGTCAGCCTCATCGGCCGCCCCGACGTGCTGTTCCTCGACGAGCCCACCACCGGCCTCGACCCGCGGCACCGCAACGAGGTGTGGGACCACGTCCGCGGCCTCGCCGCCGACGGCGTCACCGTGCTGCTCACCACGCAGTACCTGGAGGAGGCCGACCAGCTCGCCGACGACCTCGTCGTGATCGACCGCGGCCGCGTCATCGCGGGCGGCACCCCGGCCAGCCTGAAGGCCGAGCTCGGTGGCCAGGCCCTGCACGTGCGGCCGCTGCTGCGCGCCGACGTGCCCCGGGTGCTCGCGCTGATGGGCGAGCTCGGGGCGGCGCCGGTGGCCGACGCGACCGGCGAGCTCGTCGCGCCCGCGCTCGACCCCGCCCTGCTGCGGCGCGTCGAAGACCGGCTGGCCGCCGCCGACATCCCCGTCGCCGAGATCGGGCTCCGGCTCCCGAGCCTCGACGACGTCTTCCTCGCCCTCACCGGGCACACCGCTGAGGAGGCGGCATGACCACGCTCGCACCGGCCCCGCCCGCGCCCACCCGGCACGCGGCCGCGCCCCGCTCGTCGTTCGTGCGCCACGCGGGCACGTTGGCGTGGCGCGGGATCACCAAGACCATCCACTCCACGGAAGCGCTCCTCGACGTCACGCTGCAGCCGGTGATCTTCCTGCTGCTGTTCGTCTACGTGTTCGGCGGCGCCATCTCCGGCAGCCCGGACGCCTACCTGCAGCTCGCGCTGCCCGGCGTGCTCGTGCAGACCATCGTGTTCGCCTCGGCGGGCACCGGCGTCGGGCTGGCCGAGGACCTCTCCACCGGCATCTTCGACCGCTTCCGCAGCCTGCCCATCTCGCGCAGCGCCCCGCTCGTCGGCGCGATACTCGCCGACCTCGTGCGCTACCTGACGTCCGGCCTGATCATGCTGGCGCTCGGGCTGCTGCTCGGGTTCCGGATCACGACCTCGCCGCAGGCCGTCGTGGCCGCGTTCGGTCTCGTGATGGTGTTCGCCTTCGCCATGTGCTGGGTGTTCACGGCGCTGGCGATGGTCGTCGGCCAGCCGCGGTCGGTGCAGGGCCTCGGGGCGCTCGTGATGTTGCCGCTGACGTTCGGCAGCAACGTCTTCGTGCCCACCGACACCCTGCCGTCGTGGCTGCGCGGGTTCGTCGAGATCAACCCGGTGACGCACGTGGCGGACGCCGCCCGCGGGCTGCTCAGCGGCGGGCCGGTGGCCGCCCCGGTGACGTTCGCGCTGATCGCGTCGGCCGTGGTGATCGCGGTGTTCGCCCCGCTCGCGGTGTTCCTGTACCGGCGCCGCACCTAGTGCCCGCCCGCCTCCTCGCCGATCGGGGGGTCTGCGAGGGGGCGCGGGTCGCGGAGGAACGCGGTGAGGGTGGCGACGCCTGCGCGGGGTGCGGCGGCGGCGACGCGGTCTTCGGCGTGCGGGCCCAGCGCGGCCAGCAGCGCGACGATCTCGGGGCTGCCGTGGTCGAGGGTGCCCCGCCGCACGACGGCGGCGGCGAGCAGCTCGACGGCGGCGTCGTCGTCGCCTTCCGCGTGCGCGAGCTGGGCGGCCACCTCGGCCACCATGCCGAGCACGGGCCCGTCGCGGCTGGTGACGGCGGGCTCCGCGGCGGCCTGCAGCAGCACCCGGGCCTTCGCCGGTGCGCCCGCCGCGAGCTCCACCTGCGCGCGCAGCATGGCGAGGTAGGCCTGGCGTTGGGGCATGCCGAACGTGGCCGGATCGGCCGCGAGGGCGGCGTCGACGAGCGCGAGGTGGGCACGGGCCGCGCCGAGATCGCCCGCCATCCGCTCGACCTGCGACCGCGCCGAGGCGATGCTGCCGTCCGGGCGCCGTGGCTCGACCGCGCGGGCGAGCTGGGCGCGCGCCGCCTCGAACTCGCCGCGCCGGGCGTCGACCATCGCGCGGCCCGCGATGAACTGGTGCAGGTCCTCGTCGTTGCCCAGCTCGGCGGTGAGCGCGATCGCCTCGTCGAACGTGGCCGCCGCCGCGGCGTGCTCGCCCGCGAGGTTCTCCAGCTCGCCGAGGGAGTACAGCACCATGCCCAGGCCGAACCGCTCACCCAGCGCCGAGTACGCCGTGTGGGTGGCGCGCAGGAGCTCGCGTTGGGCGGCGAGATCGCCGTCGTTCTCCGCGCGGACGGCCCGGGTCTGCAACGCCAGCGCTCTGGTCCAGGGGTCGTCGGCGGTTTCGGCGAGCTTGCGCAGCGGGCCCTCGTCCTGCTCGGTGAACGCGACGGTGATCGGCTCCACCAGCTCGAGCACCGGGTGCCACGGGCGGGGCAGCGTGGCGAGGGCGGCGATGGCGGCGTCGGCCCGGCCGCGGCCCGCCGCGAGGTGGCCGCTGCCGATGGCGGCCATCGCCTGGTAGGCCAGCGCGAGCGCGCGGACGTGCGCGTCGACCCGCTCGTCCGGCGGCGGCAGCGCGCCCAGCCACCGCTTGCCCTCGTCGAGCCTGCCGCGGATCAACCACGACCACATCATCGCGACGACGATCCGGTACGCGACGGCAGCGTCGGAGGCGGTGGTGCGCCGCAGCGCCAGGTCGATCTCGTCGGCCTCGGCGCGCAGCCGCGCGAGCCAGACCAGCTGGTCGCGACGGCGGATGTGCGGCTCGGCCTCCTCCACGAGGTCGAGGACGAACGCGGCGTGCGCGGCTTCGGCGGCCGCGCGTTCGCCCGCGGCGTCGAGCTTCTCGCCCGCGTAGGCCCGGATCGTCTCCAGCATGCGGTAGCGGGTGGGCCCGTCGGCCTGCGGCACGGCGACGACGAGCGACTTGTCCACCAGCGACGTGAGCGCATCCCAGGCCTCGGGCCCGCACACCCGCTCGGCCGCGGCGAGGGTGGCGCCGCCCGCGAAGGCGCCGAGGCGCCGGGCGACGGCGCGCTCGGTATCGGTGAGGAGCTCCCAGCTCCAGTCGACCACCGCCCGCAGCGTCTGGTGGCGCGGGAGCGCGGTGCGCACACCGGTGGTGAGCAGGCGGAACCGGTCGTCGAGGCGGGCGGCGATCTCCTGGGGCGAGAGGGTGCGCAGGCGGGCCGCGGCGAGCTCGATGGGCAGCGGTTGGCCGTCGAGGCGGCGGCAGATCTCGGTGACGGCGGGCCGGGTGGTGGCGTCGAGCGCGAAGCCGGGGCGCACGGCGGCGGCCCGGTCGGTGAAGAGCTGCACGGCGTCGGGCTCGGCGAGCGCGTCGACGGGGTGCAGCACCTCGCCCGGCACCCCCAGCGGTTCGCGGCTGGTGGCGAGCACGCGCAGGCGGGGGCACGTGGTGAGCAGGGTCTCGGCCAGCGCGGCGACGTGGGCGACGAGGTGCTCGCAGTTGTCGAGCACCAGGATCGTGTCGCGGCCGTCGAGGGCGGCCAGCAGCCGGGTGAGCGGCTCGGGCACCTCGGTGCGGCCCAGGTGCAGCTCGGGCTCGCCGACGGCGGCCAGGACCGCGGGCGGGAGCTGCGTGGCGTCGGTGAGCGCGGCCAGCTCGGCCACGACGGCGCTGGGCGCCGCGGCGGGAGTGAACGGGGCGGGGACGAGCGGGGCGCCGATGGCGGCCGGGGTGTGCGGCCGGGCGTGGGACGCGTCGTGGTGGGGTGCGGCCGTCCACGAGGTGGCGGGACGGACCTCGGGCACGAACGTGGCCTCCCGTGCCAGCCGGGTCTTGCCCGCCCCGCCGGGGCCGGTGAGCGTGACGAGGCGCGCGGTGCGCAGGAGCGTGCGGATGCGCTCGACGTCGGCGGCGCGCCCCACGAAGCTCGACAGCCCGGCGGTGCGGGGGGCGGCGAGCGCCGGGCGCAGCACCGCCATCCGGGCTTCGCCCAGCTCGAGCCCGGGGTCGACGCCCAGCTCGTCGGCCAGCAGCGCGATCGTGCGGTCGAGGGTGGCGAGCGCATCGGCCTGGCGGCCCGCGGCGTGCAGCGCCCGGCCCAGCAGCGCCGCCGTGGTCTCGCGCAGCGGCGCGGCGGCGAGCTGGGCGGCGAGCGCGTCGACGTCGGGCGCGAGGCCCAGCCGCAGCGCCAGCCGGGCGTGCTCGTCGACGGCGTCGGCGCGGCGCCCGTCGAGCCGGGCCGCCGCCGGGCGCGCGAAGGGCAGCTCGACGACGTCGGCCAGCGCGGGCCCCCGCCAGAGCGCCAACGCGTCGCCGAGGAGGCCGTGCGCCTGCGCCGGGCCCGCCGACCGCGCCTCGGCGACCAGCGCGTCGAACGCCACCGCGTCGACCGAGCGGGGCTCGACCGCCAACCGGTAGCCGCCGGGCTCGGTGACCACCAGCTCGCCCAGCGACCGGCGCAGCCGCGAGACCAACGCCTGCAGGGCGTTGGCGGCGTTCTCCGGTGGGGTCTCCCACAGCCCGTCGACGAGCGCGGCGGTGCTGACGGGCCGCCCGGCGTCGAGCGCGAGCCGGGCCAGCAGCCCGCGCAGGCGCACGCCGGACAGGCCGCTCGGCCCGTCGACGGTGCCCAGCACGCCGATCCGCACGGCCACCAGTGTGCCGGTACGGGCTCATGCGCTCTCCCGGTGGAACGTGCGCACCCCCCAGGCGACGGTGAGCGCGGCCACCCCGACCGCGACCGCCAGCCCGAGCCCGACCGTGCCGCTCACCACCGCGCCCTGGAACGCCGCGCGCTCGGCGTCGACGACGTAGGCGAACGGGTTGAGCCGCGAGAGCACGAACAGCCACGCCGGGCGCGAGCGTCATCGGCAGCAGGATGCCCGAGAGGAGCAGCAACGGCACGACGATCGCGTTGAGCAGCGGCCCGAGCGCCTCCTCGCTCTTCACCAGCAGCGCCATGGCGTACGACGCCGCCGACGTGGCCACGGCGACCACCGCGACGAGCACCAGCGCGACCGCGATCCCGAGCGGCGGCGCGCGCAGCCCGAAGAACATCGCCACGAGCGTGAGCAGGATGCCCTGCACGACGAGCACCACGACGTCGCGCATCGACCGGCCCAGCAGCAGGGCGGTGCGGCTCACCGGGGTGACGCGCATCCGCTCCACCACGCCGGTGCGGTACTCCTGGATCAGGCTGAACCCGGCGAACAGGCTGCCGAACATGCCCAGCTGCACGAGCAGGGCGGGCACGAGCACCTGGTAGGCGTCGCCGGGCGGGAAGCCGGGCGTGGCGGCGACGAGCGGCTGCAGCAGCGGCCCGAACAGCGTGAGGTAGAGGACCGGCTGGACGATCCCGATGATCACCCACACCGGGTTGCGCAGCGACTGCCGCATCGCCCGCTGGAAGATCAGCCAGATCTGCACGAGGGTGGTCATGCCGAGACCTTCTGCTCGGCGTCGCGCAACGTGCGGCCGGTCAAGGTCAGGAACACGTCGTCGAGGCTCGGGCGGCGCACCTCGACCGACGTCATCGCGATGCCCGCCGCGTCGAGCTCGCGGAGCAGGCCCGGGAGCACGGCGGCGCCATCGGGGACGCGGAAGCGCGCGGAGCGCTCCGTCGACGACGAGCTCGCTGACCTGCCCGAGCCGCTCGGCGATCGCGGCGACCCGCCCGGGCTCGCCGGAGCCGACCAGCACCAGATCGCCGGAGACCCGCCGCTTCAACGCATCGGGCGTGCCCTCGGCGACGATGCGGCCCTGGTCGATGACGAGGATGCGGTCGCACAGCGCATCGGCCTCGTCGAGGTAGTGGGTGGTGAGGAACAGGGTGGTGCCGTGCTCGGCGTGCAGGCCGCGGATGTGCTCCCAGAGGTTGGCGCGGCTCTGCGGATCGAGCCCCGTGGACGGCTCGTCGAGGAACAGCAGCCGTGGCACGTGGACGAGCCCCATCGCGATGTCGAGCCGCCGCCGCTGGCCACCGGACAGGGTGCGGACGACCCGGCGCTCGGTGCCCGTGAGGTCGAGCCGCTCCACGAGCTCGGCGGCGCGCCGGTGGGCCTCGGCGGCCGGGATGCCGTAGAGCCGCGCCTGCACGACCAGCTCCTCGCCGACCAGGCAGTCGGTGCCCGCGCCGCCGCTCTGCCCCACGTAGCCGATCTTGCGGCGCACCCCGGCCGGATCGGTGGCGAGATCGTGGCCCGCGACCGTGGCGCTGCCCGCCGTGGGCCGCGAGCAGCGTGGTGAGCATGCGCAACGTGGTGGTCTTGCCCGCGCCGTTGGGCCCGAGGAAGCCGACCAGCTCACCCGGCGCGACGTCGATGTCCACCCCGGCCACGGCCACCACCGCACCTCGCCGGGTGCGGAACGTGCGGGCGAGCCCGCGGGCCTCGATCACGGGCCGACGGTAGCGCCGCGCGCCGACAATTATCGCGCGAGTTCGGCCAGGAAGAGCGCCTCCGCCAGCACGCCGCGGCCGAACATGCCCAGGTCCAGGCTCTCGTCGATGCCGTGCCAGCGGCTCGCCGGATCGCCGACGCCGGTGACGAGCACGGCCGCGCCCGGGAACGTCCGCGCGAACTCGGCGATGAACGGGATCGACCCGCCGATGCCGACCTCGACGACCTCGTTGCCGTAGGCCGCCGCGAAGGTGCGGCGCGCGACGTCGTACGCGGCGCCGACGGCCGACAGCGAGAACGGCTCGGCGACGCCCGCGCCCGGCGTGACCGTGACGTGCGCGCCCCACGGCACGCTGCGCCGAGAGGTGCTCGGCGAGGGCCTTCTGCGCGGTGGTGGCGTCGTCGCCGGGGCCGAGGCGCAGGCTGACCTTGGCCCGTGCGCGGGGGATGAGGACGTTGGACGCCTCGGCGACGCGGGGCGCGTCGATGCCGAGCACCGAGATCGCGGGCTTGGTCCAGGTCCGCTCCACGATGCTGCCCGTGCCGATGAGCGCGACGCCCGGACAGCACCCCGGCGTCGCCGCGGAACGTGGCCTCGTCGACGTCCGGCGCGTCCGACGCGCCGTGGACGAGACCGGGGACGGCGACGTCGCCGTGCTCGTCGTGCAGACCGGCCAACGCGCGGCACAGCGCGGTGAGGGCGTCGCCGATCGGTCCGCCGAACACCCCGGAGTGCGCGGGGCGCTCCAGCATCGACACCTCGATGACGACGTCCACCAGGCCGCGCAGGCTGGTCGTGAGGGCGGGCACGTCGACGGCCGGGTTGGCCGCGTCGGCGATGATGATGACGTCGCAGGCCAGCGCGTCGCGGTGCTCCCGCAGGAACGCGGGGAGGGTGGGCGAGCCGGACTCCTCCTCGCCCTCGATGAGGAGCGTGACGCCCGACCGGCGGGCGGCCGTCGAAGGCGCGCAGCACGGCGAGGTGGGTCATGACGCCCGCCTTGTCGTCGGCGGCGCCGCGGGCGTAGAGGCGCCCGTTCCGCTCGACCGGCTCGAACGGGTGCGACGTCCACAGCTCGTCGCCGCCGGTCGGCTGGACGTCGTGGTGGGCGTAGAGCAGCACGGTCGGCGCGCCGGGCGGGGCGGGCCAGTGGGCGAGGACGGCGGGCGCGCCGTCGTCCGCCGTCACGACCGCGACGTCGGCCGCCCCGGCCCCCCGCGCCAGCTCGGCGACGGCCTCGGCGCTGCGGTGCGTGTCGTCCGCGTGCGCGGGGTCGGCCCAGATGCTGGGGATGCGGACGAGGCGTTCGAGGTCGGCGCGCGCGCCGGGCAGCTGCTGCTCGACGGCGGCGCGCAGGTCGGCCTCGTTCGGGGCGTCGGGCCTGCTCGCGGGCTGGTCGGTCACGGCGGCCGACTCTACGCGGGCCGCGGGCCGCGCCCACCCCTCGACGGCGTCCCACGGTCGGGGAAATCGGGTCTCGCCGTGTCGGGAACGGGGACTCGCCGTCGTCGGAACGGAGACTCGGCTTGGGGGTCGGGCGGGGACCGTAGGCTGCGGACATGTCCCGGTTCCTGGCGACGTTGCTGGCGTCCGCATCCCGGTCGGCGCACGGCATGGTCACCGGCGAGCCCCGCGAGCCCGTGCGGCGCACCTGGCCCGAGGTCCACGAGCGCGCGCTGGCGATGGCGGCGGCCCTGCGCGCCGGGCACGACGGCCGCCCCGGATTCACCCCCGGCTCGGCCGTGGGGGTGCTCGCGGGCGAGCCCGTGCAGATCGCCCCGCTCGCCCAGGCCGTGTGGCTCTGCGGCGGCAGCGTGACGATGCTGCACCAGCCCACGGCCCGCACCGACCTCGCGGCCTGGGCCGAGGACACGGTCTCCGTCCTCAAGATGATCGACGCCGCGCTCGTCGTGCTCGGTCCCCCGTTCGAAGCGCTCGCCCCGGTCCTCACCGAACGCGGCATCCCGTTCCGCACGATCGACGCGCTCGACGGCGACCGCGCCGCGGTGCACCCCGACGCCGCCGTCGCGGACGAGGGCGACACCGCGCTGCTGCAGCTCACCAGCGGATCCACGGCCGAGCCGAAGGCCGTGCGGATCACGCACGGCAACCTGCACGCCAACATCTCGGCCATGGCGGAGGCGGCGCGCCTCGACGTCGACCGCGACGTGCAGGTGTCGTGGCTGCCGCTCTTCCACGACATGGGGATGGTCGGCTTCCTCACCGTGCCGATGACGCTCGGGCTGGACCTGGTCACGGTCACCCCGCTGGATTTCCTCGGCAGGCCCATCCTGTGGGCCGAGCTGATCTCCAAGTACGGCGGCACCGTCACGGCCGCGCCGAACTTCGCGTACGCCGTGCTCGGGCGGCAGCTCGCGCGCTACGACGGCGAGCTGGACCTGTCGTCGCTGCGCATCGCGCTGAACGGCGCCGAGCCCATCGACCCGCTCGCCGTCGGCTCGCTGGTCGACGCCGGGGCGCGGTTCGGCCTGCGCCCCGAGGCGGTGCTCTGCGCGTACGGGATGGCGGAGACCGCGCTCGGGGTGGCGTTCGCGCCGGTGGAGACGGGGCTGACCGTCGACGAGATCGACGCCGACGACCTGGAGACCCGCAGGCTCGCCACGCCCGGCACCGGGCGCAGCTTCCCGAAGCTGGGGCCGCCGTTGCCGGGCATCGAGGTGCGCGTGGTCGCCGACGGCGGCGCGGTGCTCGGGGAGCGCGAGGTCGGGGTGTTGCAGCTGCGCGGGCCGTCGGTCACGCCGGGCTACCTCACCGTGCACGGGCCGGTCGCCACGCAGGACGCCGAGGGCTGGTTCGACACCGGCGACGAGGGCTACCTCGCCGACGGGCAGGTCGTCGTGTGCGGCAGGCGCAAGGACGTGATCATCATGGGCGGCCGCAACATCTACCCGACCGACATCGAACGCGCCGCGGGCACGGCCGAGGGGGTGCGCGCGGGCAACGCGGTGGCGGTGCGGCTCGACGCGGGGGAGGGGCGGCACCGGGAGTCGTTCGCGGTGGTCGTCGAGTCCCGGCAGGCGAGCGACCCGGAGGCGGCGGGCGTCATCGGCAAGGACGTGACGAGCCGGGTCGTCTCCGCGGTGGGCGTGCGCCCCGCGCGGGTGGTCGTGCTGGCGCCGGGCAGCCTGCCCAAGACGCCGTCGGGCAAGCTGCGCCGCGCCGCCACCGCCGAGCTCCTCCGGGGCTGATCGGCCCGGCCGCGTGCCGCGTCCCGGCCGGAGGGCCGCAGCGGCCGCGCGGGCGGAGTTGCCGCTTCCGCCGCGCGGGCGTGCTCGCGGGAAGATCGCCGCGAGCGGTCCCTCACGACGGTGGCGGGCGGCGTGGTGTGCCGTTCGTGGCGATCAACGAGCGCGATCAGCCGGAGAGCGCGTGGAAGCGGTTCTGCGTGGGCTCCAGACCGTCGGCCAGGAGGGCCTCGGTGGCGTCGGCGGCGAGGTCGACGGCGAAGTCGAGCTCCTTGCGCTCGGTGGCCGAGAAGCGCTTGAGCACGAAATCCGCCGGGTCCTGGCGGCCAGGGGGGCGGCCGATGCCGAAGCGCACGCGCAGGTAGTCCTTCGTGCCCAGCGACGTGCTGATCGACCGCAGCCCGTTGTGCCCGCCCTCGCCGCCGCCCTGCTTCAGGCGCACGACGCCGAAGCCGAGGTCGAGGTCGTCGTGCACCACGACGAGCTCGCCCCCGTAGTAGCGGACGAGCCCGGCCACCGGCCCGCCGGACACGTTCATGTACGTGCGCGGCTTGGCCAGCACCACCCGCCGCCCGGCGAGGCGGCCCTCCAGCACGTCGGCGTTGGACTTGTGGCGCGAGAACCGCCCGCCACCGGCCCGGGCGGCGAGCAGTTCGACCACGTGGAAGCCGACGTTGTGGCGGGTGTCGGCGTACTCCGGGCCGGGGTTGCCGAGCCCGACCACCAGGGCGGGGCCCGGCATCTCCGTCACTCCTCCTCGTCGGCCGCGGACTCCTCCGACCCGGCCTCCGTGTCGGTCTCGCCCTCGGCCTCGGTGTCGGTCTCCGCCGCCTCGGGCTCCTCGCCCGCGTCGGCCTCGGTGGCCGCGACGACGTTGACGACGAGCAGCTCGGCATCGGCGCGCAGCGTGGTGTTGGCGGGCAGCGTGAGGTCGCCCGCGTGGATCTGGGTGCCGATCCTGGCGTCCTCGACCGAGACCTCGATCTGCTCGGGGATGCTCGAGACGTCGCACTCCACCTCGAGCGTGTTGAGCTCCTGCGTGACGAGCGAGCCGGGCGCCGCGTCGCCGGTGACGACCAGGGCCACGTCGACCGTGACCTTCTCGCCGCGCCGGATCACCAGCAGGTCGACGTGCTCGATGTAGGGCCGGATCGGGTGCGCGACGACGGTCTTGGTCAGCGCCAGCTGCGGGCTGCCCGCGATGTCGATCGTGATGACGGCGTTGCGGCCCTGCTCGCGCACGATGCGCTTGAACTCCAGCTCGGGGAGCGCGAGGTGCTGCGGGTCGGTGCCGTGCCCGTAGAGGACGGCGGGGATCTTGCCCGCGCGCCGGGTGCGGCGGGCGGCGCCCTTGCCGAACTCCGTGCGGGTCTCGGCGGCGATGTGGGCCTCGGCCACGGTGGGACTCCTCGTTTTGCGTGGTGTGGACGCGCGGCGAGGGCACCGGCACCGGGCCGGGCCACGTCGATCACGGCGGGCTGACGTGCACCCGCCCTCGCCGCGGAACTGGTGACCACGATACGCGAGGTGGTAAGGGCAGCCGCCGTCCGGGGCAGGCCTGTGGACAACCCTGTGGGCATGTGGACAACTCCACCCCGTGGCCCGGCCGGTGATCGGGTGGCGGCGTACGCTCGCCGCGTGGGAACGGTCGGGAACGCGCTCGGGCGCGGGGGCGGCTCGTTCGATGGGACGGCCCGCAGCGACCGTTCGGCGCACGGGGCGCAGGCCGGGCCTGGACGCTTGACGTCATCCGGTGCACGGTGTACGCGATGAGCTCGGAGACCGATCACCCCCGTCAGCGCACCGTCGCGGAGCTGCTCGCCGCGCACGGTGACGGCACGGCAACCGGTCGCAGGGCCCGCAGGCGCGCCGCGGAGAACGCGGGTGAGCCCGCTCCGGGTGCCGCCAGCGGTGGATACCCCGTAGCCGGCGCGAACGGCGCCCCCGCCGGGGCCGCAGCCGACGCGCCGCTCGGCAACGGCGCACCCGGGCCGTCGACGGCCGCGGGACCTGGCAGCGGCGCGTTCCCCGCCGTCGGTGGCCAGCCCGCGACGGCAGGCGGGCCGATCCCGGCGGCGCCCACCAGCGGATCCTTCCCGGCGGTCGGCGGTGCGACACCGGCCAGCGGGCCCTTCCCGGCCGTGGCTCCGACCAGCGGTCAGTTCCCCGCCGTCGGCCAAGCGCCGCACAGCGGATCCTTCCCAGCGGTCAACGGCGCCGGGACGACGTGGGGATCCGCCGAGCCCACGGCAGGCGCCAACGGCAGGCCCGCACCGCCGAACGGCGCCCCCGGCGCCGGCGGGTGGGGGCCCGGCGACGCCGCGCCGAACGGTGCTCCCAGCGCCGGCACCTGGGGCACCGGCAACGACCCGCACGGCCCCACGAATGGCGGCCCTGCCGCCTGGGGCGGCGGCGACGGTCCGGCCCCGCCAGCCAACGGTGGCCCGGGCGCGTGGGGTCCTGGCGACGGTTCGGCGGCGCCTGCGAACGGTGGCCCGGCTGCGTGGGGCGCAGGCGACGGTCCGGCTCCGCCCGCCAACGGTGGCCCGGGCGCGCGGGGTCCTGGCGACGGTTCGGCCGCGCCTGCGAACGGCGCGGGCTCCACGGCTTGGCGTGGCGGCGACGGTTCGGCCTCGCCCGCCAACGGTGGCCCAGGTGGGTGGGGTGCAGGCGACGGCTCGACCGCGCCTGCGAACGGCGGCCCCAGCGGGTGGGGGCCTGGCGACGGATCTGCTGCGCCCGCCAACGGTGGCCCCGGCGCGTGGGGGCCCGGTGGTGCGCACGGCGGCCCCGCCGGACCTGCGACGTGGGGTGGCGACGGCGCGGCCGCCCAGGACAACGGGGGCTACGCGGCGTGGGGAGCGGCGGCCGATGGCGCGGTCGCCCCGCCCGGTGCACGGCCGTCGCCGCGCGGACGCGGACCCCGGCCCGGCGGCCGACCCGAGGGCGGCGGACGGGGAGCAGGCGACCCCGGCGGCCCGCCCGGATGGGCCGACCCCAACGGCGCCCCGCCCGCGTGGAGCGACGGCGGCGCCGACACCGGGGCACCCCGCCGCGGCGGCCCGGCCGCCCCGTGGGGCCCGGACAGCAAGACCGACCCCGAGATGCCGGAGGCCGCGGGCGAGTCCGACTCGTCGGGCCGCAACGGCCGCGCCGCGGGCCCCCGCAAGAGCCAGCGGCCCAGCCCGCGCCGCACCACGAACCCGCCGGACGGCGCCCCCGACAGCGACGCCGCGTTCGTCAACGGCGGCGCCGTGTACTCCGATCCCTACCGGCCCCGGCGGGAGCCCGACGCGGCGTCCGACGCCGAGGCCACCCACCGCATCGCCGACCGCCAACGCCCCGGCGCGCCGCGCCGCCGCAGCGACCGCACCACGATGCTCGACCCCGGCCAGACCGGCCCGATCGCCCCCCAGCCGCTCGCGGACGACGACGGCGGCCCCTCCACCGCGGTGGGCCTCGCCCCCGTGGGCGCCGAAGACTGGCACCGCGACCGCACCGCCCGCCGGGGCGCCTGGAACGGCGGCGCCCCGACCGACGGCTCCGCCCCCTTCTACCTCGACGACGACCACGACGAGTACGACGACGCCGACGACTACCGGGGCGAAACCGATCGCGTCGGCCACCTCGACCGGAAGGCCGACGACCCCGACGACCACCCGGCGGGCCTGCCCGCCGAGCCGAAGGTCCGCTCGGCGGGCTCCTCGGCGGGACAGGCGTGGGCCGCGGTCGTCGCGCAGTGGATCGCGGGCGCCATCGGCGGCGCCGCGCTCTGGGTCGGGTTCCGCTTCCTCTGGCGCGACCTGCCCGTGGTCGCGCTCGCCGCCGCCGTGCTGGTCACGGTCGGACTCGTGCTCGTCGTCCGTGCGCTGATGCACAACGACGACCGCCGCACCACCCTGTTCGCCGTGCTCGTCGGCCTTTTGCTGACGGTCTCCCCGGCGATCCTCGTACTATTGGGACGGTGAGCCCGATGCGGCCCGAGCAGGGCCCGCCCGTCGCCCTCTCCACGGCCTCGGTGTACCCCGAGCCGGTCGCCGCGGGGTTCGAGCTCGCCGCCGAGCTGGGCTACGACGCCGTCGAGCTCATGGTGTGGGGCGATCGCGTGAGCCAGGACGTCGCCGCGGTCGGCAAGCTCGCCGAGCGCCACGGCGTGCCGGTGATCGCCGTGCACGCGCCCTGCCTGGCCGTCACCCAGCGCGTGTGGGGCGCCGACCCGATCGTCCGCATCCGCCGCTCCGTCGCCGCGGCGCAGCGGCTCGGCGCCACCACCGTGGTGCTGCACCCGCCGTTCCGCTGGCAGCGGCAGTACGCCGCCCGGTTCGCCGACGAGGTGGCCCGCGCGGGCGAGGTCGCAGGCGTCGCGCTGGCCGTCGAGAACATGTTCCCGGTGGTGCGCGGCCGCGTGCGCACCGTGCCCTACGAACCGGGCTTCGACCCCACCGAGGTCGGGCACCGCCACTACACGCTCGACCTCTCCCACACCGCCACCGCGGGCGTCGACGCCCTCGCCCTCCTCGAACGCATGGGCGCGGGCCTTTCCCACCTGCACCTCGCCGACGGCAGCGGCGGCCCCCGCGACGAGCACCTCGTGCCCGGCCGCGGCACCCAGCCCTGCGCCGAGGTGCTGCAGCGGCTGGCCGACAACGGTTACCGCGGCGCCGTGGTGGCCGAGGTCAGCACCCGCCGCTGCCGCACGCGCTACGAGCGCGCCGAGCTGCTGGCCCGGTCGCTGCTCTTCGCCCGGCTGCACCTGCAGCCCACCGATCGGCCCACCGAGCCCACCGAGCCGCCCACGGCGCGCCGCGAGGTGGCCCGACCCACGGTGTGATCGCGGCCGCGGGATGCAACGCTAGGGATCATGCAACCGCGTGTCGCCGCGCCCCCGTTCCGCGCCGCCGTCGCGATCGAGCCGCTCGGCGACGGCCGGTACCGCGCGGAGCTGGGCGACCGGTGGACCGTCGGCCCCAAGGCGCACGGCGGCCTGCTGCTGGTGCTGCTCGCCCGGGCCGCGCTGGCCCGCCTCGACGCCGACGCGCCGGGCCTCGCGCCCGACCCGCTCGCCATCGCCGCCGATTTCCTCCGCGCCCCCGACCTCGGTGCGGTCACGATGACCACCGAGGTGCTCAAGACGGGCCGCACGGCGTCGGTCGTCGTCGTGCGGATGCACCAGGACGACCGGCTCATGCTCTCCGCATCGGTCACGGCCGGGCGGTTGCCCGACGCCGAGCCGCGCTGGTCGGAAGCCCGCGAGCAGCCCGTCGAGCCGCCCGAGGAGGCCATCAACCCGGCGGCGGGCGCCACCGTCTTCGGCCTCGCGCACACCTGTGACCTGCGTTTCGACCCGGCCACGATGGCGTTCCTGCGCCGCGAGCAGGCGCCGCCGGTGCTGCGCGGTTGGGCCCGCACCCGCGAGGAGCCGGTCGACGTGCTGTTCGCCCTCCTCGCGGGCGACATCCTGCCGCCGACCGTCTTCAACCTCGGTGGCACGCCCGGCTGGGCCCCGACCGTCCAACTCACCGCGCTGCTGCGGGCCCACCCGGCGCCGGGGTGGCTGCGGGTCGCGTCGCGGGCCGACGTCGTCGCGGGACCGTGGTTCGACGAGGACGTCACCGTGGTCGACGCGGCGGGCCGGGTGGTCTGCCAGGCCCGCCAGCTCGCGCTGGCCCCGTTGCCCGGCGCGGGCGTCCGCCACCCGGCGGCCCCGTAGCCGCCGCCCACGCGGCGAAACGGGGTGCGCCCGGGGACTAGCCTCCCGGCATGGGCGTTGTCGCGGTGCTGGGGGCGGGCAAGATCGGTGAGGCGTTGCTCGCGGGGCTGCTCGCCTCGGGTCGCACGACCGACGAGCTGGTGTTCACCGAGCGCCATCCCGAGCGCGCCGCGGAGCTGACGGCGCGCCTCGGCGTCGCGGGCGTCGACGTCGCCGACGCCGCCGCGCGGGCCGAGGTGCTCGTCGTCGCCGTGAAGCCCCAGGACATCGCCCCCGTCCTCGCCGAGCTGGCCCCCGTGCTCCGACCGGGCACGCTGGTGGTCACGCTGTGTGCAGGCCTCCCGATCGCCCTGTTCGAAGGCGCGCTGCCGGAAGGCACGCCCGTGGTGCGGGTGATGCCCAACACCCCGATGCTGGTCGGCGAGGCGATGAGCGCGATGTCGCCGGGCACCCACGCCACCGCGGAGCAGCTCGCGACGGTCGAGAAGATGCTCGCCGCCGTCGGCCGCGTGGTGCAGGTGCCCGAGGCGCAGCAGGACGCCGTCACCGCGCTGTCGGGCTCCGGGCCCGCCTACTTCTTCTTCCTCGTCGAGGCCATGATCGACGCCGGGATCCTGCTCGGCCTGCCGCGCGCCGTGGTCGCCGAGCTGATCGTCCAGTCGGCCTACGGGGCGGCGCTGATGCTGCGCGAGTCGGCCGACCACCCGGTGCTCCTGCGCGAGGCCGTGACCTCGCCCGCGGGCACCACGATCGCCGCCATCCGGGAGCTGGAACGGCACGGCGTGCGGGCCGCGTTCCTCGACGCCATCGAAGCCGCGAGGGACCGCTCGGTGGAGCTGGGTCGCGCGGCGCAGCAGAGCTGACCCGATCGGAGGACGGTGCTCACCCCGACGCGCACCTGAATGCCCCCACCGGGTGCACCCACCGGTCTTCCTCGTCACACGGGCCCCGCTAGACTCATCCGGAACTCCTAGAAAGCGGTGAGCGGATGGCGACCGAGCCCGAGATCCACCTCGCCCAGGTCCAGTTTCTGACCGTGGCCGAGGTGGCGGCGATGATGCGGGTGTCGAAGATGACCGTGTACCGCCTCGTGCACGGCGGCGAGCTGCCCGCCGCGCGGGTCGGTCGGTCGTTCCGGGTGCCGCGCCACGCCGTCGAGGAGTACCTGCGCTCCGCCTACTTCGATGTCGGCTGAGCGCCACCGCTAAACTCGCTGCAACAGACTCCTGAGGAAGGGCCGCCGTATGGGCTCAGTGATCAAGAAGCGTCGTAAGCGCATGTCGAAGAAGAAGCACCGCAAGCTGCTGCGCAAAACGCGCGTGCAACGGCGCAAGCTCGGCAAGTGACCTACCCCCGAACGGCCGGTGGCTCGTCCACCGGCCGTTCGTGCATGCGTGGGGTGTGACGCGCTCGCCGCCCCACCCGGTCCAGGATCGGTCTAGCATCGGTCACTCACCGCACTCATTCCGATTCAGTTGGGGCTGCAGCGTGCCGCCGTCCGTCGTCCTCGTCACCGGGGTCAGCAAGTTCCTCGGCGGTTACCTCGCCGCCCGGTTGGCGGCCGACCCCACCATCGACCGCGTCCTCGGCGTCGACACCGTGCCGCCGCCGCGCGACCTGTTGCGCCGCATGGGCCGGGCCGAGTTCGTGCGCGCCGACATCCGCAACCCGTTGATCGCCAAGGTCATCTCCCAGGCGTCGGTCGACACCGTCGTCCACGCCTCGCTCGCCGCCAACCCGGGCTCGTCGGGCGGGCGCATGGCGATGAAGGAGATGAACGTCATCGGCACGATGCAGCTGCTCGCCGCCTGCCAGAAGGCGCCGAGCGTGCGGCGGGTCGTGCTGAAGTCCACCACCGCCGTCTACGGTTCCAGCTCGCGCGACCCCGCCCTGTTCGACGAGGCGATGACGCCGAAGGACTTCCCGTCGGGCGGCTACGCCAAGGACGCCGTCGAGATCGAGGGGTACCTGCGCGGGTTCGCCCGCCGCCGCCCCGACGTCTCGGTCACCGTGCTGCGCTTCGCCAACCTCATCGGCCCGCGCATCGACACCGTCTTCACCCGCTACTTCGCGCTTCCGGTCGTGCCCACGGTGCTGGGCTACGACGCCCGCGTGCAGCTGCTGCACGAGGAGGACGCGCTCGCCGTGCTGGAGCGCGCGGCGAGCCTCGAGCTGCCCGGCACGTTCAACGTCGCCGCCGACGGCGTGCTGATGCTCTCGCAAGCCATCCGGCGTGCGGGTCGTATCGCGATCCCGGTGCCCGGGCCCGCGGTCGGCCCGGTCAGCCGCATCGTCCGCGGCGCGCGCCTGGTCGACTTCTCGCCCGAGCAGATGCGCCTGCTCAACTTCGGGCGCGTCGTGGACACCACCCGACTGCGCACCCAGTTCGGTTTCACCCCGCGCTGGACCACCGTGCAGGCCTTCGACGACTACGTGCGCGGCCGCGCGCTCCGCCCCGTGATCTCGCCCGACCGGGTCGAGTCGGTGGAGCGCGGCGTGCTCGCCGCCGTGAAGGCCCTCCGGTGACCACCACGCGCACCCGCCGCCCACGAGCCAGTAGGGGAGCTCCTGTGTCGGAGGCCCGCATCATCCCGCTGCACGCCGACGAGTCCGGCGGCCGCACGCGCTGGCGCCTGAACGCCGCCAAGCCGCGCACGCCCGCGCCGCCGCCCGTGCCCGATCCGGAACCCGAGCCCGAGCCCACCGCCTCCGCCTGGGAGGAGACCGTCGCCGAGCTGCTGCGGTTCCTGCGCAGGCGGCTGGAGGGCGACTACGCGGTGGACGACTTCGGCTTCGACGCCGACCTCAACGACAACCTCATCCTCCCCGTGCTGCGCCCCCTCTACGAGAAGTGGTTCCGCACCGAGGCGATCGGCCTGCACAACGTGCCGGACGTCGGCGGCGCGCTCGTGGTGGCCAACCACTCCGGCACCCTGCCGCTCGACGCGCTCATGACCGCCGTCGCGCTGCACGACGACCACCCGGGCCGACGGCACCTGCGGATGCTCGGCGCGGACTACATGTTCAAGTTCCCCGGGGTCGGGCCGCTCGCCCGCAAGCACGGCGCCACGCTGGCCTGCAACCCCGACGCGGAGCGGCTCATGTCCACGGGCGAGCTCGTGGGCGTGTGGCCCGAGGGGTTCAAGGGCATCGGCAAGCCGTTCAAGGACCGCTACAAGCTCCAGCGCTTCGGCCGCGGCGGCTTCGTGACGGCGGCGTTGCGCACCCGGGTGCCGATCATCCCGTGCTCGATCGTCGGCGCCGAGGAGATCTACCCGAAGATCGGCGACATCAAGCCGCTCGCCCGCCTGCTCGGCGCCCCCTACTTCCCGGTCACGCCGACGTTCCCGCTGCTCGGCCCGCTCGGGCTGGTGCCGCTGCCGTCGAAGTGGCTGATCGAGTTCGGCGAGCCCATCCGCACCGACACGATCAGCGCCACCGACATCGACGACCCGATGACGGTTTTCAACCTCACCGACCAGGTGCGCGAGACCATCCAGCACACGCTCTACCGGCTCTTGTCACAGCGCCGAAACGCGTTCTTCGGCTAGAGGGAGCAGTATCGGCGTCATGGCGCTTCCCTACGCCCATGACATCGACATCACGGTCCGGGTCAACGGCCGCGCGGTGCGTGCGGTCGTCCAACCCCGCACCACCCTGCTGGACTGGCTACGCGAGGAGGTCGGGCTCACCGGCACCAAGAAGGGCTGCAACGAGGGCGCGTGCGGCACGTGCACGGTGCTCGTCGACGGCAGGCGCATGAACGGCTGCCTCACGCTCGCCGTGCAGTGCGACGGCCGCGAGGTCACCACCGTCGAAGGGCTCGCCGAGGACGGCGAGCTGAGCCCGGTGCAGCGGGCCTTCCGCGACCTGGACGCCTTCCAGTGCGGCTACTGCACCCCCGGCCAGCTCGTCTCGGCCACGGCCTGCATCGCCGAGGGCCACGCCACCGACCCGGCCACCGTGCGCGAGTGGATGAGCGGCAACATCTGCCGCTGCTCGTCCTACCCGCAGATCACGGCGGCTGTGCTCACGGCAGCGGCGGACGTCCGATGATCGACTTCGCCTACGCGCGCGCCGAGTCGCCCGCCACCGCCGTCGCCGCTCTGCACGACGACCACGCCACCGTCCTCGCGGGCGGCACCGAGCTGCTCAACTGGGTGCGGCTGGGCATTGCCGCTCCCGAACGGGTCGTCGACATCGGCGGCCTCGACGAGCTGCGCGGCATCACCCGCGACGGCGACACCCTGCGCATCGGCGCGCTCACCACGTTGAACGAGATCGGCGAGCACCCGCTCGCCGTCGCGCACGCGGGCGCGTTGGCCTCGGCGTGCCTGCAGGCCGCGTCGGCGCAGATCCGCAACCGGGCCACGCTCGGCGGCAACGTGCTGCAACGCACCCGCTGCGCCTACTTCCGCGCCGAGGAGCCCGTGCCGTGGCCGTGCAACCGGCGCTCGCCCGGCAGCGGGTGCGCCGCGCTGGCGGGCCTGCACGAGCGGCACGCGATCTTCGGCTGGACCGACGAGTGCGTGGCCGTGCAGCCGTCCGACCCGGCGGTGGCGCTCGCGGCGCTGGACGCCGTGGTCGACGTCGTCGGCCCGGCCGGCCCGCGGGCGATCCCGAGCACCGAGTTCCACCTCACCCCGGAGGAGGCGGGCCTGCAGGAGCACCGCCTCGCTCCCGACGAGCTGATCGTCGGCTACCGCATCCCGATCGAGCCCGGCGCGCAGGCCTACGTCAAGATCCGCGAGCGGGCGTCCTACGAGTACGCGATCGTCTCGGCGGCCGCCGTCGTGGGCCCCGACCGCGCGCGGGTGGCGCTCGGCTCGGTGGCGGGCAAACCGTGGCGCCTGCCCGACCTGGTCGGCGTGCCGCTCACCCGGGAGGCGCTGCTGCCCGCCGTCGAGGAACGCATGGCCGACGCCAACCCGTTGCCGCACAACGGGTTCAAGGTGACCATGGCCCGCAACGCCGCGGTGCGCGCCGTCCTCACCGCGGGCGGTGCCCGGTGATCGCCACACGGGTGGAGGCCACCGCCAAGCTCACCGGCAGCGCGACGTTCGCGGCCGACCACCGCCCCGAGGGCGTGCTGCACGCCGTGCTCGTCGGCGCCCCGGTCGCCGCGGGCACCCTGCGCGGGGTCGACACCGCCGCCGCCCGCGCGCTGCCCGGGGTCACCGCCGTGCTCACCGCGGCCGACCTGCCCGACTTCCCCCGCCTCGACATGCCCGCGGCGGTGTTGACGCTGCCCTTCACCGACGACCGGATCCCGCACGAGGGCTGGCCGGTCGCGATCGTGCTCGGCGAGTCGATCGAGGCGGCGGAGGCGGCCCGCGCGGTCGTGCGCGTCGACTGCGCGGCCGAGCCGCCGGTGCTGCTGGGCTCGGGGGAGCGGACGCCCGCGATGGGCGAGGACGCCGTCGTCTTCACCAAGGGCGACGTCGACGCCGCCCGCGCGCAGGCCGCCGTCCGCGTCGAGCAGACCTACGTCCAGGCCGCCCGGCACCACAACACGATGGAGACCTCCGGCACCGTCGCCCGGTGGGACGGCGAGCGCCTCACCCTGTGGGACGCCGTGCAGGCCGGGTCCACGGTCATCCCGGTCGTCAGCAAGGCGTTCGGGATCGACGCGGCGAACGTGCGCGTCGTCTCCCCGCACACCGGCGGCGGCTTCGGCGGCAAGGGCTACATCTGGCCGCACGAGGTGCTCGCCGCCGCGGCCGCCCGGGTGGCGGGGCGGCCGGTGAAGCTGCACCTGCGTCGGGCCGACCAGTTCTCGGCGGTCGGCTACCAGCCCTGGATGGAGCAGACGATCCGGCTCGCCGCCGACGCCGAGGGGCGGCTGTTCGGCGTCGAGCACGCCGCCGTCAACAACGCCGGGCTGGTCGAGACGCACGTGGAGCCCGCCACCGAGGCGAGCAAGTCGCTCTACGCGTCGCCCGCGATCCGGCTGCGGCTGGAGATCGAGCGGGTCTCGCTCAACGTGCCGACGCCGATGCGCGCCCCCGTGGAGGGGCCGGGGCTGTGGGCGTTGGAGAGCGCGATGAACGAGCTCGCCGACGAGACCGGGATCGACCCCCTCGACCTGCGGCTGGCCAACTTCGCCGAGGTGTCGCCCGCGGACGGCAGGCCGTGGTCGAGCAACCGGCTGCGGGAGGCCTACGCGGAGGGCGCCCGCCGCTACGGCTGGCGCAACCGCCACCAGCGCCCGCGGCAGGACGGGCACTGGCGGATCGGGCACGGGATGGCCACCTGCTCGATGGGCAGCTTCCGCTTCCCCGGTGCCGCGCGCGTGCACCTCGGCGCCGACGGGAGCGCCGTGGTCGAGAGCAACGTGCACGACATCGGCAGCGGCGCGCAGACCGTCCTCGCCCAGATCGCGGCCGAGGAGCTGGGCGTGCCGCTCGACCGGGTCGCCGTGCGCTGGGGCGACACCGACCTCCCGCGCACCGGGCCCACCTACGGGTCGTCCACCACGATGGGCACCGGCAGCGCGGTCGCGTCGGCCGCGCGCGACGTCGGCAAGCAGCTGGCCGACCTCGGCATCGAGGCCGACGCGATGGCGGCGGCCGGGGTCGACGAGATCGTCGGCGAGGGCACGTACGAGCTGCCCGGCGGGGAGATGTTCAACGGCGACGGCGAGGGCACGCCCTACGCCATGCGCACCTGGGGCGTGATCTTCGTCGAGGTGGGGGTCGACCCGGACTTCGGCATCCTGCGGCTGCGGCGCGCGGTCGGCGTCTACTCCGCGGGCCGCATCGTCAACGCGCTCACGGCGCGAGCGCAGATGATCGGCGCGATCGTCTGGGGCTGGGGCAAGGCGACGATGGAGGAGAGCGACCAGGAGCCCGTGCACGGCCGGTGGCTGGCGAAGAACCTGTCCAACGTGGCCGTGCCGGTCAACGCCGACATCCCGGCCGACATCGACGTCTCGTTCGTGGACGAGTTCGACGAGGCGGCCAGCCTGATCGGGGCGCGCGGCATCGGCGAGCTGGGCGCCACGGGCGTCGACGCGGCGGTGGCGGCGGCCGTGCACGACGCGGTGGGCGTGCGGGTGCGCGAGGTGCCGATCCTGCCGTGGAAGGTGCTGGCCTGACGGCTCGTGCGCGGGACGGTGGCTCCGGCCGCCGTACCCGCGCGCGGGCGCCTCAGCGCCGCCGGTAGGCCACCCCGGCGGCGACGGCGCCCGCCAGCGCGCCCGCGCCCAGCACCGACGGCACGCCGATCTTGGCGGCCTTGCGGCCGGTGCGGAAGTCGCGGATCTGCCAGCCGCGGGCCTTGGCGACGTCGCGGAGCTCGGAGTCGGGGTTGACCGCCACCGCGGTGCCGACGGCCGAGAGCATCGGCACGTCGTTGACGGAATCCGAGTAGGCCGTGCAGCGGCGCAGGTTGAGGCCCTCGGACGCCGCGAGCGCGCGCACGGCGTGCGCCTTGGCGGGCCCGTGCAGGATCTCGCCGACCAGCCGCCCGGTGTACACGCCGTCGACGCTCTCCGCGACCGTGCCCAGCGCTCCGGTGAGCCCGAGCCTGCGCGCGATGATCGACGCCAGCTCGACGGGGGTGGCGGTGACGAGCCAGACCCGCTGCCCGGCGTCGAGGTGCATCTGGGCGAGCGCCCGGGTGCCCGCCCAGATCCGGTCGGCCATCAGCTCGTCGTAGATCTCCTCGCCGAGCGCGGTGAAGTCGTCGACCGGGTGGCCCGCGACGAACGACAGCGCGGTGTCGCGGTGCCCCGACACGTCCGTCTCGCGGCCGCCGACCCGGAACTTGATCTGCTGCCAGGCGAAGCCGAGCAGATCCGACGTGGTGAAGAACTTGCGCGCGGCGAGACCGCGGGCGAAGTGGAAGATCGACGCCCCGACCATCATCGTGTTGTCGACGTCGAAGAACGCGGCGGCGGTGAGGTCGGCGAACGGGGCCTCGGCGGGCCTCGAGGCGGAAACGGCCGCAGCCGCCGACGCTTCACCCGCGAGAACGGCAGCGTCGGCGGCAGGGTCGAACCGTGCTTCCTCTGACACGTGCGGGCCTCCGGTGCTGCGGACTGCGGACACCCACCCTACTTCCGCGTCCCGGCCGGGCGGAGCCCTCCGCCCGGCCGGGACGGAGGCCGTGCCCGCGGATCACGGCCGCGGTCTCGCGCCCAGATGGCCCCCGGCTGCGTTGTCGGGCGACTCGAGTACGCCCGGTACGAGAGCCGCCCTCCGCCTTGCCGGGAGCCATCTGGATCACGAAGCCCATCGCCCGTGATCCACGGGACACGGCTAGCCGAGCAGCCGCCCGGCTTGCCCGGCAGCAGCGGCGGCACCGTGATCGGGACCGGCAGCGGCAGCGGCACGTTGACGTTGTCCCGGTCCTCCGAGGAGGACGCCGGGCTGGTCGTCGGCGGGGTCGCGGCGCGGTTCTGGGCGTCGGAGCCGCCCTGGTCACCGGACACGAGCGCCGGATCGGACCCGCCGTTCTCCTGCGGCTGCTGGCCGCCCTGCGGGGTGCCCTCGGTGGGCGCCGCGGTGCGGGCCCGGTCGGACGGGGCGGATCCGGCCGACGTGCCCGCCGTCGCCGGGCGTGCGGCGCAGGGGCCCTCGGCGGGCAGCGGGCCGAGGTCGTCCGTGGCGCTCGGAGGTGACCTGGCCGCAGCCCGAGCGGGCCGCCACGGCCACCGCGCGGTCGTGCACGCGGTCGAGCAGGCGCAGCGCGTCGTCCGCATCCGACTGGCCCGCCGGGAGCGTGGCGCGCAGCGCGGACACGCGGGTGGTCTGCTGGGTGGCCCAGCGCGCCAGATCGGCCGCCGACCGGTCGGGGTCCTCACCGGCCAGCACCTGGCGCGTGCCCGCGCGGGTGGCGGCGTCGAACTCCTGGAACGCGGCGGTGTAGGCGGCCGGGTCGGTCGCCCCGTCGCGGGCCATGCGCTCGATCTCGTCGAGGCGGGTGGTGGCGAGGTCGAGGTCGTGCTGACCGCGCGCCGCCTCACCGCCCGCGAAGATCCCGCCCGCGGCCTCGGCGGCGCGCTTGATGCCGTACAGCGCATCGCCGGGCACCGCGTCGCGGCTGGCGAAGACGCTGCCGCCCGCGATGGCGAGCACGGCGAGCGCGGCGGCCATGCCGACCGTCACCACCCGCCGGGCCAGGCTGGACGTGTCGGGCCGGGCCGCGGGGCGGCTGGGCAGGGCGTGCCTGCGCCGCCGCCGCGGGCGCACCGCGCGGCTCAGGTCGGGCTCGGCGAGCACCGTGGTGCCCGCCTCGTCGCGCGGCTGCTCCGCGTCGGAGGCTTCGGCGGCCGCGGGCACGGCGCGCAGCGGTGTCGGCGCGACGCCGTCGACCGGTGCGGGCGCGACGACCGGCAGCACCTCGGTGGGTGCGCCTTCCGAACCGTTCTCCTGCGGTCGCCCGACGGCGATGCCGCCCCCGTCCGACGGGGGTCCCTCGACCGCTAGCGCGCCCATGACCCGGGCCCGCATGCGCGCCTTGGCGTCGGCACTCGGGGAGAACCCGGGACCGAGCGCGCGCAGCATGCCCGCGATCTCGAGGTCACGGGCAAGGTCGGGGTCGTCGGCAGGGGTGCGGGGGGGTCGCCCCAGCTCCACCGCCTCGGCGAACCGTTCCTCGGCACCCCAGATGGGGTCGCCCTGGTCGGGCATGTTGGCTGTCCTCACTGCGTATCAGCTCCGTACAAAGCCCGATGCTCTCGCACCAGGCCCGATCGACGTTCACCGACACAACGATCGGCACCGCCGGGAGATACGGGCTCCTGACCGTTCACCGCATCGAGTCGTTCATTCGCCGCAGGCGTAACGCGGGTGGCAACCAGGCCGATATAGCGCCGCGTCAACGGACCCCCTCCGGGAGGAGCTGGCCGAGGCGTCGGACCGCGCGGTGCTGGAGGGCCTTCACGGCGCCTTCGTTGCGATCCATGATCTGAGCCGTCTCGGCGACGGAGAGGCCCTGGAGGAACCGCAGGGTGATGCACTCCTGCTGGTCCGGGTTGAGCTTGGCCACGCAGCGCAGCAGCTCTTCGGTGATCGCGCCGTCCAGCACCTGCTGTTCGGGGCCGCCGGTGGCCGGCGACAGCTCGACGATCTCGCTCGTGGTCTGCTCCAGCCGGTAGCGGCTGGACTTCACGTGGTCGAAGATCAGGTTGCGGGCGATCGTGACGAACCAGGCGCCGATGTCGCGGCCCTGGTAGCTCACCGACGAGATGCGGCGCAGCGCCCGGACGAAGGTCTCGGATGTGAGGTCTTCCGCGAGCGCGCGGTCGCCCGTGCGGAAGAGCACGAACCGGAAGACCATGTCGAAGTAGAGCTCGAACAGCTCGCCGTAGGCGGCCATGTCGCCCGCTTGCGCGGCGTTGACCAGCGCCCACGTGCCGTGGTCTCCGGACCCGGACGAGCCGTTGCCGACGGGGCCTGCGTTGTCGGCTGGTTGTGCGCTCACGGCCTCCTCCGCGCCGCGTCGGCGGCGGTCATCGGGTTCGGGTCGGTACCCGGCAGGTGCCGGGGTACGGGGCTGCGGCAACGGGCTCGGCGCGGTCGTGATCCGCGCCGGGGCACCCGTCGCCACCTGCGCCTGGGTATGTCGCATCGGCCGCGTCACGGCTACCGGGCGATCCTTGGTGCGTGCGCAGTGCATGCCACTCCCTCGGGTGAGTGTTGTGACGAACCGGTCGGCTGGGGAGTTGACCGATCTGTAGCGGCGGAGCATAGGGCCGCGCCGGACGATCCCGACGCGCACCGCCGGTGCTCGGTCGAATCTCTAGGTGAGCGGCCGGATACGCGCGGTGAGCGTCACCCAGGCGCGCGTGTCGGGTGACCCGACCGCGAACGATGCGCCGAGCGTCACGGCGAGAAGCGGCGTGCAAGACTGCCTCACAGCCTCCAGAGCAGCCGGAGAACCCAGGAGAACCGTGGACGGAACGCACGTCGCCGATCTCGTCACGGCCAACGCCGCACGGGTGCCGGACCAACCCGCCGTCATCGACGTGACCAGCGCGAACACGCTCACGTGGGCCCAGCTGGACGAGGCGGTGTCCGCCGAGGCGGACCGCGTGTCGGCGGCGGGCACAGCACCCGGCGACCGCGTGGTCGTGCGGCTGGGCAACGGCGCGGCGTTCTGCGTCGCGGTGCTCGGCGCCCTCCGCGCGGGCGCGGTCGTGGTGCCGCACGGCCCGATCGCGGTCGCGCCGGAGCTCGACGTCGTGTTCGCCGACTGCCGCCCGACGCTCGTGGTCGCGGCCGAGGGCGACGACACCGCCCGGGCCTGCGCGGCCACCGTCGGCGCCACCGTCGTGGCGCCCCCGGATCTCGCCGCCCGCGCGCCCGGCCGGCCCGGGCTGGGGGCGGGCGAGGACATCGCGCTGCTCGTCTACGCCTCGGGCACCACGGGCGTGCCGCGCGGGATCCGGCTGTCGCACCGCGCGCTGCTGGCCAACCGCGCGCAGACCGCCGCGCTGCGCCCCGCCCCGGTCACGCCGGTCGACCGGGTGCTGCTGTCGTTCCCGCTCTTCCACAGCTTCGGGCTCGCGGCCGGGTTCCTGCAGGTGTGCTGGGTGGGCGCCACGGTGGTGCTCGCCGAGCGGCTGGAGGCGGAGCAGGTCGCCGACATCCTCGTCACGCAGCGGGTGAGCGCGCTCGCGGGCGTGCCGTCGATGTTCCGCGCGCTGCTGGAGCTGCCCGCCGAGCGCCTGCGCACCGCCACCGCGGGCGTGCGGCTGTGCACCTCGGGCGGCGCCCCGCTGCCGTCGGAGTGGCTCGCCGCGTTCCAGCAGGCGACGGGCCTGGCCATCGTCGAGGGCTACGGGCTCACGGAGGCGGGCCCGATCGTCACGACCAACCCGTTGGGCGCGCCGCCCAAGCCGGGCTCGGTCGGCCGCGCGCTGCCGGGCGTCGAGCTGCGGTTGGTGACGCCGACGGCCGCCCCATCGAGCCCGACGACGACGAGGAGGAGGACGACGGGACACCGGCCTCGTCGCCCTCCGCGGGCCCAACCTCTTCTCCGGCTACTGGCCCGACGGCGCGGGCGGCCCCGACGCCGAAGGCTGGTTCCGCACCGCCGACGTCGGGTTCCTCGACGCCGACGGCGACCTGCACCTCGTCGAGCGGTCCTCCGACGTCGTCATCGTCAACGGGTTCAACGTCTACCCCCGCGAGGTGGAGCAGGTGCTCCTCGCGATCGAGGGCGTCACCGAGGCCGCGGTGGTCGGGCAGCGCGACGAGCGGGCGGGCGAGGTCGTCAAGGCGGTGCTGGTCACCGACCCGGCGGCGGGCGTCGACGAGGCGGCGGTGCGGGAGTTCTGCGCGCAGCGGCTGGCCCGGTTCAAGGTGCCCGCCGTGATCACCTTCGTGGAGGCGCTCCCGCGCACGCCCACCGGCAAGATCGCCCGCCGCCAGCTGGCCCGGTCGTGAGCCTGCGGGTGCTCGTCTACACCCGCGTGGGCTGCCACCTGTGCGAGGTCGCCGAGGCCGACGTCGCGCGCATCTGCACCGACCTGGGGCTCGGCTTCGCGAGCGTCGACGTCGACACCGACCCCGAGCTCCGCGCGGAGTACGGCGACCGCGTGCCGGTGATCATGGTGGACGGCCGTGAGCACGGGTTCTTCCGGGTCGAGGAGGAGCGGTTGCGCGCCGCCCTGAAGTGAACCGGGATCCCGTCGACGGCGAACGCCTGCCCGTGAGCGTGACTTCACCGGTCGTGACCGGCTTGTCCCGACCGGTAGCGGCGACCATCGGCGTGCTGGCCGCGTGGCTGGCGCTCGGCGTCGGCCACCTCGCCGCGGGCCTGTTCGCCGCGGGTTCCTCGCCCTACCTCGCGGTCGGCGACGCGGTGGTCCGCCTCTCGCCGCAGGCGCTCACCGAGTTCGCCAAGACCACGTTCGGCACGTGGGACAAGCCGGTGCTGCTCGTCGGCATGTTCGTGGTGATCACCCTGGTGGCCGCGGCGGGCGGGCTCGCGTCGCGGTGGCGGCGGGAGCCCGGCATGGTCGTGATCGGCGCGATGGGCGTGCTCGGCGGCCTCGCGGTGATCTCCGGGCCGGTGTTCACGCAGGCCGACCTGCTCGCGCCGCTCGCCGCCGTCGTCGCCGGGGTCGGGGCGTTCGCGCTGTTGCACGGCCTCGGGCTGCGGGGAGTGGAGGGGACCGACGCGTCCCGGCGCACGGTGCTGCTGGCGGGTGGCGCGGCGGTGGGGTTGGGCGCGCTGGCGTCGGCGGGCGGCGGGGTGCTGCTCACCCGCAGCTTGGGGGCCGCGCGTGCCGACGTCACCGCGCTGCTCGGCCGGGCGAAGTACGTCGAGCGGGCCACGCCCGCTCCCGCGGGCGCGGCGTTCCCGCAGCTGGGCACGCCGACCTTCCTCACCGCCAACAGCGAGTTCTACCGGATCGACACGGCGCTGCGGGTGCCGACGCTCTCGGCCGATGACTGGAGCCTCCGCGTGCACGGCATGGTCGGGCGCGAGCTCACGCTGCGCTTCGAGGACCTGGCGGACCGCCCGCTCGTCGAGCGCACCATCACGATGACCTGCGTCTCCAACCCGATCGGCGGCAACCTGGTCTCGACGGCGAACTTCGTCGGCGTGCCGCTGCGCGACGTGCTGCTCGAGGCGGGCGTCGCGCCCGGCGCCGACCAGCTGTTCTCGACGAGCTCGGACGGCTGGTACACCGGCACCCCGATGGCCACCGTGCTGGAGCCCGACCGCGGCGCGCTGCTGGCGATCGGGATGAACGGCGAGGCCCTTCCCTACGAGCACGGGTTCCCGGTGCGCATGGTCGTGCCGGGCCTCTACGGCTACGTGTCGGGCACGAAGTGGTTGGTCGACCTGGAGGCCACCACGTTCGCCGACCCCGAGAAGCAGGGCTACTGGCTGCAGCGCGGCTGGTCGCAGCGCGGGCCGATCAAGACGATGACGCGGATCGACAACCCGGTGGGCTTCGCCCAGGTGGCCGCGGACACCGTGACCGTCGCGGGCATCGCGTGGGCGCAGCACACCGGCATCGCCAAGGTGGAGATCCGGGTGGACGGCGGCCCGTGGCGGGCCACGACGCTGTCCGACGAGGTCTCGGTGGACACGTGGCGCATGTGGCACGCCGAGCTCGCGCTCCCGCCGGGCAGCCACTCCGTCGAGGCCCGCGCGACCGACAAGAGCGGTTACGCGCAAACCGACCAGCGTGCCGACCCGATCCCCGACGGCGCAACGGGTTGGCCCAGCGTGCGCTTCACCGTTACCTGATAGTTGTGAACCATGTTTGGCCGGATTTCGAACCCTGGGTGAGAGGTCCGGAGCGACCGGATCACCAGCGAGAGGAACATCCTGTGCGCAAGATCCAACGACTGGCAGGCATCGGCGTGATGGCCGCGGCGACCCTGGCCCTCGCCGCCTGTGGCGGCACCACGGCCCCCGCGTCCAGCCCGGCCGCCAGCGCCCCCGCGGCCGCCCCGGCAACCCCCGCCGCGGCCGCCGCCGACACGGGCGTCACCACCAACGCCGACGTCTTCGGCCCCGCGTGCAGCCAGCTGCCGCAGGGCGACGCGCCCGGCTCGCTCAACAACATGGGTCCGCAGCCCGTCGCGACGGCCGCGAGCACCAACCCGCTGCTCACCACGTTGGTCACCGCGGTCAAGGCGGTGCCGGGCCTGCCGGACACGCTCAACAACACCCAGGGCATCACGGTGTTCGCGCCCTACAACGGCGCGTTCGACGCGGTGCAGAAGCAGATCGGCGCCCCGGCCTTCCAGGGGTTGCTGAAGGACACGAACAAGCTCGGCGGGCTGCTGTCGTACCACGTGGTCGGCCAGCGCTACGACGCCAAGGGCCTGGTCGCCGCGGGCCAGACCACCGAGCTGGCGGGCGGCAACCTGACCATCGGCGGCACGGCCGACGCCCCGACCATCACCGACGGCCAGGGCAACACGGCCAAGGTGCTGTGCGGCAACATCCCCACCTCGAACGCCACGGTGTTCGTCATCGACCGGGTGCTGATGCCGAAGAGCTGACGAATTGGTGAAGGGCGGTCCGGCTGCGGCCGGGCCGCCTTTTCCGCGTCTACCGTGGTGGGGTGGACCGGGTGGTCGGGCAGCGCGTCGAGCGGGCGACGGCGCGCCTCTCGCGACCGGTCGCCGCGATGATCGGCGTGCTCGCGGTGTGGGCGGCGCTCGGCGTCGGGCACCTGGTGGCGGGCCTGCTCTCCGCCGCGTCCTCGCCGTTCCTCGCCGTCGGCGACGCGGTGGTCCGCCTCTCCCCGCAGCCGGTCACCGAGTTCGCGAAGAACACGTTCGGCACGTCCGACAAGCTCGTGCTGCTCAGCGCCATGTTCGTGGTGATCACGCTCGTCGGCGCGGTGGCGGGCCTGTTGTCGCGGGAGCGGCCGAACACCGGCGCCTGGCTGATCGCCGCGTTGGGTGGCCTCGGTGCGCTGGCCGTCTACACCTCGCCGATGTTCGCCGACCTCGACCTCGTCGCCCCCGCCGCGGCGATGCTCGCGGGCATCGGCGCCCTCCGCTGGCTGCACCACCTCGGCCTGCGGGCGCGGCCGTCCGCGGCGGAGGGTGGCGTGTCGCGGCGGTCGGTGCTCGTCGGCGGGTCCGCCGCCGTGGGGCTCGGCGCGCTGGCCTCGGCCGGTGTCGGCGCTCTGGTCGGGCGCGACGTGCAGGCCTCCCGCGCCGAGGTCACCGCCCAGCTCGCCGGGGCGACCTACGCGGAGCGGGCCGCGCAAGCCCCCGCCGCGGCCGCGTTCCCGCAGCTGGGCACCCCGACCTACCTCACGTCCAACGCCGACTTCTACCGGATCGACACGGCGCTGCGGATCCCCACGCTCTCGGCCGCCGACTGGCAGCTGCGCGTGCACGGCATGGTCGAGCGGGAGCTCACGTTGAGCTTCGCCGACCTGATCGGCCGCCCGCTCGTCGAGCGCCCGATCACGCTGACCTGCGTGTCCAACCCGGTGGGCGGCGACCTCATCTCCACGGCGAACTTCATCGGCGTGCCGCTGCGCGACATCCTGCTCGAAGCAGGCCTCGACCCGGCCGCCGACCAGCTGTTCAGCCGGAGCACGGAGGGCTTCTACACCGGCACCCCGACCTCGGTGGTCATGGAGCCGCAGCGTGGCGCGCTGCTCGCGATCGGGATGAACGGCGAGGCGCTGCCGCCCGAGCACGGGTTCCCGGTGCGGATGGTCGTGCCGGGTCTCTACGGCTACGTGTCGGCCACGAAGTGGGTGGTCGACATCGAAGCGACGACCTTCGCCGACCCGCTCCGCAAGGGCTTCTGGTTCGAACGCGGCTGGTCGCGGCTGGGCCCGATCAAGACGATGGCCCGGATCGACACGCCACGGGGCTCCGACCGTCCCTGCAGGCGCCGTCACCGTTGCGGGCATCGCGTGGGCGCAGCACACCGGGATCGCGAAGGTCGAGGTGCGCGCGGACGGCGGGCCCTGGCAGGCCGCGACGCTCTCGGCGGAGGTCTCGGTGGACACGTGGCGCATGTGGCGCGCCGAGCTCGCGCTCCCGGCGGGCAGCCACACCGTCGAGGCGCGCGCCACCGACAAGAGCGGCTACGTGCAGACCGAACTGCAGGCCGATCCGATCCCGAGCGGCGCCAGCGGCTGGCCGAGCGTCAGCTTCACCGTGAACCACGCTTGACCGCGTGCGGCGCGCCGAACGGGGGCCCGGACGCGACCACCGGTCGTCCCCGTCCGGGCGGTTTCGTGAGCACGATCGGGGTCAAGATCGCAACTTTGTGCCTGCCTTCGCAAGCGGCTACCGTGGAACGCGGTTGCCGTCAAGACCCGAATACCGGGCGGTTCCGGCGGCCCCCACCACCCGCGCGACCGCCGAGGAGAGCCTGTGACCGTCGAGGCGCTCCCACGCCGCGAGGCGACGGCGTGACGCCCGGCCCCGACACCGCACCCCGGGTCATCCCCGAGGCCAGCGTCGCACGGCTCGCCGTCTACCTGCGGATGCTCGGCGAGCTGGCCGAGCAGGGCGCGGACACGGTGTCGAGCGAGGAGCTCGCCGCCGCCACCGGCGTCAACTCGGCGAAGCTGCGCAAGGACCTCTCCTACATCGGCTCGCACGGCATCCGCGGCGTCGGCTACGACGTCCGGGCGCTGCGCTACCAGTTGGAGCGCGTGCTCGGCCTCGACCACCGGCAGGCCGTCGCGCTCGTCGGCGTCGGCAACCTCGGGCACGCGCTCGCGGGCTACGGCGGCTTCGGCGGCCGGGGCTTCCCGGTCACCGCGCTGTTCGACGTCGACCCGGACCTCGTCGGCACCCCGATCAACGGCATCCCCGTGGAGCACGTGCGGGCCATCCCGGTGGTGTGCGCCGAGCGCGGCGTCACGATCGGCATGATCGCCACGCCGGGGCAGGCCGCGCAGGCGGTGTGCGACCAGCTCGTCGCGGCCGGGGTGCGCAGCATCCTCAACTTCGCGCCGGTCGTGCTGCAGGTGCCGCGCGGCGTCGAGGTCCGCAAGGTGGACCTCGCCGTGGAACTGCAGATCCTCGCGTTCCACGTCTCGCGCCGGGCCGAGCCCGCCGCCGTCAACGGGCACGCGGTGAACGGGGCGCTCCGATGAGCGCCCACCTGCTTCCTCCCGCGGGGGTGCCGTCATGACCGTCCTCGTCGTGGGGCTCTCCCACCGCAGCGCGCCCGTCGACGTGCTGGAGCGGGCCGCCGTGGCCGCCTCCGACGTGCCCAAGCTCGTGAGCGAGATGCTGCGCGGCGAGCACGTCTCGGAGGCGATGCTCGTCTCGACGTGCAACCGCGTCGAGGTCTACGCGGTGGTCGACGCGTTCCACGGCGGCCTCGCCGACGTCTCCGCCGTGCTGGAGCGGCACACCGGCATGGTGTTGCCCGAGCTCACCGAGCACGTCTACGTCCACTACGCGGGCTCGGCCGTGCAGCACCTCTTCGCGGTGGCGGCGGGGCTCGACTCGATGGTCGTCGGCGAGGCGCAGATCCTCGGCCAGCTCCGCGACGCCTACTCCGCCGCGGCGGGTGCGGGCACGGTCGGGCGCGTGCTGCACGAGCTCGCCCAACAGGCGCTGCGCGTCGGCAAGCGGGTGCACGCCGACACCGGCATCGACACGGCGGGCGCCTCCGTCGTCTCCGAGGCCCTCGCCGACGCCACGCTCGCCCTCGGTGGGCTCGCGGGGCGGCGCGCGGTGATCGTCGGTGCGGGCGCGATGGGCGGGCTGGCCGCGGCGCACCTGCGCCGCGCCGAGGTCGCCGAGATCGTCGTGCTCAACCGCACGCTCGCCAGGGCCGGGCGGCTCGCCGAGATCAGCGCCGAGCACGGCACGCCCGCCCGCGCGGGCACGCTGGAGGCGCTCGCCACCGAGATCCCGGCCGCCGACCTGCTGGTGGCGTGCACGGGCGCGGTCGGCACGGTGGTGCCCGTCGAGGCCGTGGTGGCCCGCGACGGGCGCCCGCTCGCGGTCTGCGACCTCGGCCTGCCGCACGACGTCGACCCGGCCGTCGCCACGCTGCCGGACGTCCGCTTGATCGACCTGGCCACGCTGCAGACGCGGCTCGGCGACGGCGCCCGCGGCATCGCCGTGGCGCGCGCGCAGGAGCTGGTGGCCCGGGAGGCGCAGGCCTACCTCGCGGCCCAGCGCTCCGCCGAGGTCACGCCCACGGTCACCGCGCTGCGCCGCCGCGCCGCCGACGTGATCGACGCCGAGCTCCTGCGCCTCGACGCCCGCCTGCCCGCGCTGGCCCCCGAGGTGCGCGAGGAGTTCGCGCGCTCCGTCCGCCGGGTCGTCGACAAGCTCCTGCACACCCCGACCGTGCAGGTGAAGAAGCTGGCCGCGGGCCCGGACGGCGACAGCTACGCCGAGGCACTGCGCACCCTGTTCGAGCTCGACCCGCAGACTCCCGCCGCCGTCGCGCTGCAGCGAACCGGCGACGTGCTGGGCGCGTTGGAAGCACGGGAGGACCGGCAGCGATGACCATCAGGATCGGCACCCGGCACAGCGCGCTCGCCCTTGCCCAGACCGAGCTGGTCGCGCAGCGGCTGCGCGCGGCCGGGCTCGAGTGCGAGCTGGTGCACGTCACCACGGTGGGCGACCGGTCGTCGGCGCCCATCGCCGAGCTCGCTGCCGCGGGTGCGGGTGTCGGCGTGTTCGTCTCCGCCCTGCGCGACGCGCTCGCCGCGGGCGAGGTCGACGTCGCCGTGCACTCCTACAAAGACCTCCCCACCGCACCCGACCGTCGGCTCGTGCTGGCCGCCATCCCGCCGCGGGAAGACCCCCGCGACGCTCTGGTGGCCCGCGACGGCCTGGTGTTGGGGGAGCTGCCCGCCGGATCCCGGGTCGGTACGGGATCGGCGCGGCGCAAGGCCCAGCTCGAGGCCCTCGGCCTCGGTCTCGACGTCGTCCCGATCCGGGGCAACGTCGACACCCGCGTGCGCAAGGTCGCGACGGGTGAGCTCGACGCGGTGGTCGTCGCCGCGGCCGGGCTGCGGCGGCTGGGCCGCATCATCGAGGCGACCGAGCTGCTCGACCCCGTCCAGATGCTCCCCGCCCCCGCACAGGGCGCTCTGGCGATCGAGTGCCGCGCTGACGATCACGACCTCGCAGCGCAGCTCACCGCAGTGCTCGACGACGAATACACCCGCGCGGCGGTCACCGCGGAGCGCGCGGTGCTGGCCGGGCTGGAGGCGGGCTGTAGCGCGCCGATCGGGGCTTTGGCCGATGTGGTGTCCGACCTGACCGACGACGGTGCCGTCGTCGACCGCGTTTCCCTGCGCGCGGTGGTGGGCACGGCCGACGGGGCGCTGCTGCGTGCCTCGGCCACCGGAGACATGGACGTTGCCGAGAAGCTCGGTGCGGCGCTGGCCGCGGAGCTGCTCGATCTGGGGCGCGCGCCCCACGTGGAACCGCTGGATCAGGAGTTCTGAGAGAAGATGAACCGAGCACCTTCCACCGCCCCGCCGGGGCGGATCGCCTTCGTGGGCACCGGCCCGGGCGACCCCGGACTGCTCACCGTACGGGCGCGCGACGCACTGGCGTCCGCCCCGCTCGTCGTCACCGACCCCGAGGTGCCCGAGGCGGTGTTGGCGCTGGTCGCCGACGGCGCCGAGGTACGCCCGGCCGTCGGGGCCCCCACCGAGGTCGCCCGAGAGCTCGTCGCCGAGGTGGCGAACGGGCGCTCGGTCACCCGCCTGGTCGCGGGCGACCCGCTCACCGTCGACGCCGTCGTCGCCGAGGCGCTGGCCGTCTCCGCCGCGGGCGTGCCGTTCGACGTGGTGCCGGGCGTGCCCGCGGGCACGGCCGTGCCCGCCTACGCCGGGGTGCCGCTGGGCTCGACGCACGTCGAGGCCGACGTCCGGCAGGGCGTCGACTGGGCCCGGCTGGCCGCTTCCCCCGGCCTGATCGTGCTGCACGCCACCGCCTCGCACCTCACCGAGGTGGCGTCGGCGCTCACGATGAACGGGATCCCCGCGCAGACCCCCGTCGCCGTCACCACGAACGGCACCTTCACCACCCAGCGCACGGTGCAGGCCACGCTGGCCACCCTCGCCACCGAGGGCGCCGAGCTCCCCGGCCCGCTCGTGCTCACCATCGGCGACGAGGTCGGCCTGCGCGCCGAGCTGTCGTGGTGGGAGTCGCGCGCGCTGTACGGCTGGCGGGTGCTCGTGCCGCGCACCAAGGACCAGGCGGGCGCGATGAGCGACCGCCTCGCCGTGCACGGCGCCACCGCCGAGGAGGTGCCGACGATCGCCGTCGAGCCGCCGCGCTCGCCCACGCAGATGGAGCGCGCGGTCAAGGGCCTCGTCGACGGCCGCTACCAGTGGGTCGTCTTCACCTCCACCAACGCCGTGCGCGCGGTGTGGGAGAAGTTCGCCGAGTTCGGGCTCGACGCCCGCGCGTTCTCCGGCGTCAAGATCGCCTGCGTGGGCACGGCCACCGCGGACAAGGTGCGCGAGTTCGGCATCACCCCGGACCTCGTGCCCAACGAGACCGAGCCCGCCGAGACCTCGTCCGAGGGCCTGCTGTCGATCTTCCCGCCGCACGACGACATCCTCGACCCGGTCGACCGGGTGCTCCTCCCGCGCGCCGACATCGCCACCGAGACCCTCGCCGCAGGCCTGCGCGACCGCGGCTGGGAGATCGACGACGTCACGGCCTACCGCACCGTGCGCGCCGCGCCGCCGCCCGCCCCGATCCGCGAGGCGATCAAGACCGGCGGGTTCGACGCGGTGTGCTTCACCTCGTCGTCCACGGTGCGCAACCTCGTCGGGATCGCGGGCAAGCCGCACGCCCGCACGATCGTGGCCTGCATCGGCCCGCAGACGGCCGAGACCGCCCGCGAGTTCGGGCTGCGGGTGGACGTGCAGCCCGACGAGGCCCGCGTGCCCAGCCTGGTCGACGCGCTCGCCGCGCACGCCGCCCGCCTGCGCGCCGAGGGCGCACTGCCCCCGCCGCGGAAGGCGAAGGCCCGCCGCCGCTAGAACCGGCACCGAGTAGGGCAAACCCCACCTCCGGGGGGCGGGTCCTCCGCCCCCGGAGCGGGGGTCCGCTCGATCGCCCCGCCGCCTCCGACAACCGAAGCTGGTCCCTGTCGGAAAGCGCGGGCCCTCGGCCCACCACGGGCAGGGGGCCAGCTGAGATGTCGGAGCGACAGCCGAGCGCGAGCGTCCAGGCCGCCGAAGAACTGCTGGACCTGGCGATGGGCGAGGCGAACGAGGCCCGCCGTGAGGACGTGCAGGCCCGCCTGCACGCCACCCGCAGGCTGTTGCACGACACCCGGCTCCGCGTGCAGGTGGCGGGCGGTCACCGCCAGGGCAAGTCCGCGCTGATCGAGGCGCTGATGATGTCCGCGCGCGAGGACGCCCGCCCCGCGGGCGGGTTCGCCTCCCGGCTGGACCTCGTCGAGGTGCCCGCCGTCGGCGCGACGGCGACCCCGCAGCAGGCGCACGTCGTGCTGTTCGTCTCCGACTCGGCGGCCCCGCTGACCGGCGCTGAGCTGGCGCGGCTGCGCGCCGCCGTCGAGGGCTGCCCGATGACGGTCTTCGTGCAGACGAAGATCGACGCGTGCGCGGGCTGGCGCGACGTGCTCAACCGCAACATCGCCCTGATGCGCGACGCCGGGCTGAGCGTGGAGACCTGGGTCGTCAGCTCGGTCGGGCGCCTGCGCGGCGGGTGGACCGGCGACGAGCGGCTCACCGTCGGCTCCGGCCTGCCCGCCCTCGTCGGCCAGCTGCAGATGCTCTGGTCCGACTCCGAGATGACCGGCCTGCGGATCGTCTCCCACCACCTGCTGGCCGTGATCGCCGAGCTCGACGGCATGGTGCGCCAGCGCCGCGCCGAGCTGGCCGAACCGGCCGTGGGTGAGGACCTGGCCGCGCGGATCGCCGAGCTGGACGCCCGGCAGACGGACCTGCGGGAACGCGCCGTGCGCTGGCCGCCGCTCCTCGCCAACGGGTTCGCCAAGATCCACGCCGACACCGCCTTCGACCTGCGCGTGCGCGTCGAGCGCGTGCGCACCCAGCTGGACCGGACGCTCGGCGACCGGCGGCCCTTCGAGAACTGGCGCCCGATGGCGCGCTGGCTGCGGCACCGGTTGACGCTGGACGCCAAGGCCAACGGCGAGCTCGCCCTCAACGCGAGCAACGAGTTCGCCGCGGCCGCCGCCGAACACTTCGGGCTGCCCCGGCCCGCGCCCGAGCCCCCGGAGGAAGACGGGGCCGAGTCGAGCATCCCGAAGCCGCCCAAGCCCGATCGCGGCGACCAGAAGGTCATCACGCTCAGCGCGTCCGTCAACGTGCTCATGCGGTCCTGGATGGGCTTCATGATGTATTTCCTGATCGACGGCATCGCCCAGTGGGGGCTCTCCCCGCTGGTCGGCATCGCGCCCGCGGGGGTGTTGGCCCTGACCGCCGTCATCGAGGAGCGCAGGCAGTACATCGCCCGGGAGCGGTCGCGGGCGGCGATGATCCTGCACAAGTACGTCGACGTGGCCGGGGTCAAGGCCGCCAACAACTCCGGTGAGCGGCTGCGACGGCTCGAGCAGCAGATGCGCGAGCACTACGGCCGCCACATCGACTGGTGCGACGCCGAGCTGCTGCGGGAGCGCCGCACGGTCGAGCTGCGCTCCGCGGAGCTGGAGGCGCGGCCCGCGCTCCTCAAGGAGATCGACGAAGGCCTGCGTTACTACGACTCGCTGCGCCATCGCGTCAGCACCCTGGTGGCCGCCCATCTGCTCGCGGCCGCCGAATCAACCCAGCAAGGACCCCGCGCGGCGGGCTGAGCCCGGCGCATTCCGGGTGGGGTTTTCCCCCGCTCGAGTGGGGGGTTGACCGGTCCGAGAGTAGGGCCAGCTCAATCGAGGACGACCCGCATTCCCCGCATTCTCTTATCAGAACAACAGCGTGACCGAACACAAAGGAGAAGTTCCGTGACTTACCCCTACACCGACGGCATCCCCGGCGTCACCACTCCCGATGCCGGCGGAAACTCGATCTACAGCGACGGCGGCCCCGGCGGGTCCTCGATCTACGGCAACGGCGGCAACGCCGCAGGCGGCCCCGGCGGGGCAGGCGGTAGCAACACCGTGGACGTCACCGGTGGCAACGGCACCTCGACCGCCTCCAACACGACGACCGCCAACGGCGGTCCGTTCGGGTCGGGCTCGGCGAGCGCCACGAACACCGGCAACGTCACCAGCGGCACCGGCGCGGGTGGCCCGGCGTCGAACAACGGCCCGATCACCGCCGGTAACGGCGGGGCGGGCGGCGGCGCGAACGCCGGGTCGTCCATCTACGGCAACGGCGGGAACGCGTACGGCGGCCCCGGTGGCGCCGGTGGCAGCAACACGGTCCACGTCACGGGCGGCGACGGCACCTCCACGGCGTCCAACACCACCACGGCGACCGACCACGGGTCGGGCGGGATCTTCGGGTCGGGGTCGGCCAACGCCTCCAACTCCGGCAACGTCTCCAGCGGCACCGCCGCGGGTGGGCCCGCGTCGAACAACGCGCCCATCACCGCGGGTCAGGGTGGCGCCGGTGGCAACGCCTCGGCCGGGGGCTCGATCTACGGCAACGGCGGGAGCGCCTACGGCGGCCCGGGTGGGGCGGGCGGGAGCAACTCCGTCGACATCCACGGCGGGAACGGCACCTCCACGGCGTCCAACACCACCACGGCGACCGACCACGGGCCGGGCGGGTTCTTCGGGTCGGGGTCGGCCAACGCGTCCAACACCGGCAACGTGACCAGCGGCGACGGCTTCGGTGGCCCGGCTTCGAACAACGCGCCGATCACCGCCGGTAACGGTGGCGCGGGCGGCAGCGCCTCGGCCGGTGGCTCGATCTACGGCAACGGCGGGAGCGCTTACGGCGGCCCGGGTGGGGCGGGCGGGAGCAACTCCGTCGACATCCACGGCGGGAACGGCACCTCCACGGCGTCCAACACCACCACGGCGACCGACCACGGGCCGGGCGGGTTCTTCGGGTCGGGGTCGGCCAACGCCTCCAACTCCGGCAACGTGACCAGCGGCACCGCCGCGGGTGGCCCGGCGTCGAACAACGCTCCGATCACCGCCGGTAACGGCGGCGCGGGCGGCAGCTCGACGGCCGGGGGCTCGATCTACGGCAACGGCGGGAGCGCCTACGGCGGCCCGGGTGGGGCCGGCGGCAGCAACTCGGTCGACATCACCGGCGGCAACGGCACCTCCACCGCGTCCAACACCACCTCGGCCACGCACAACGGGCCGGGCGGGTTCTTCGGGTCGGGGTCGGCCAATGCCTCCAACTCCGGCAACGTCACCAGCGGCACCGCCGCGGGTGGCCCGGCGTCGAACAACGGCCCGATCACCGCGGGCAACGGTGGCGCGGGCGGCAGCTCGACGGCCGGGGGCTCGATCTACGGCAACGGCGGGAGCGCCTACGGCGGCCCGGGTGGGGCGGGCGGCAGCAACGTCGTCGACATCACCGGCGGCAACGGCACCTCCTCCGCGACCAACACCACCTCGGCCACGCACAACGGGCCGGGCGGGTTCTTCGGGTCGGGCTCGGCCAACGGCCTCCAACTCCGGCAACGTGACCAGCGGCACCGCCGCGGGTGGCCCGGCGTCGAACAACGGCCCGATCACCGCGGGCAACGGCGGCGCGGGCGGCAGCTCGACGGCCGGGGGCTCGATCTACGGCAACGGCGGGAGCGCCTACGGCGGCCCGGGTGGGGCGGGCGGCAGCAACTCCGTCGACATCACCGGCGGCAACGGCACCTCGACCGCGACCAACACCACCTCGGCCACGCACAACGGGCCGGGCGGGTTCTTCGGGGGCCAGGCGTCGGCCACCAACTCCGGCAACGTGACCAGCGGCAACGGCTTCGGTGGCCCGGCGTCGAACAACGGCCCGATCACCGCGGGCAACGGCGGCGCGGGCGGCAGCTCGACGGCCGGGGGCTCGATCTACGGCAACGGTGGGAGCGCCTACGGCGGCCCCGGCGGCGCGGGCGGCGGCAACGCGGTGAACATCACGGGCGGCAACGGCACCTCGACGGCGTCCAACACCACCACCGCCACCAACAACGGGCCCGGCTTCCCGGGTTCGGCGACCGCCTCCAACACCGGCAACGTGACCAGCGGCACCGCCACGGGCGGCCCGGCGGCCAACAACGCGCCGATCACCGCAGGGCACGGCGGGGCGGGCGGCAGCTCGACGGCCGGTGGCTCGATCTACGGCAACGGCGGGAACGCGTACGGCGGCCCCGGCGGCGCGGGCGGCAGCAACGTCGTCGACATCACGGGCGGCAACGGCGCCTCCACCGCCTCCAACACCACCGCGGCCACCAACCACGGGCCCGGCGGGTTCTTCGGGGGCCAGGCCGCCGCCACCAACAGCGGTGCGGTGACCAGCGGCACGGCCGCGGGCGGCCCGGCGTCGAACAACGCGCCGATCACCGCAGGCAACGGCGGCGCCGGTGGCAACGCCACGGGCGGCGGCTCGTTCTACGGGCAGGGCGGCAACGCCTACGGCGGTCCCGGCGGGGCGGGCGGCAGCAACGCTGTGCACATCACCGGTGGTGACGGCACCTCGGCCGCCACCAACGCCACCACGGCCCACAGCGGCCCGGGCGGGTTCTTCGGGGGCGGCCAGGCGGCCGCCACCAACACCGGCAACGTGACCAGCGGCAACGGCTTCGGTGGCCCGGCGTCGAACAACGCGCCGATCACCGCCGGTAACGGCGGCGCCGGTGGCAACGCCACGGGCGGCGGCTCGCTCTACGGCCAGGGCGGCAACGCCTACGGCGGCCCGGGTGGGGCAGGCGGCAGCAACGCCGTCGACATCTCCGGTGGCAACGGCACCTCCACGGCGTCCAACACCACCTCCGCCACGAACCACGGCCCGGGCTTCCCGGGTGGGGCGTCCGCCACCAACTCCGGCAACGTCACCAGCGGCACCGGTGCGGGCGGCCCGGCCTCCAACAACGGGCCGATCACCGCGGGCAACGGCGGCAACGGCGGCGACGCGACCGGCGGCGGCTCGTTCTACGGCCAGGGCGGGAACGCCTACGGCGGTCCCGGCGGGGCGGGCGGCAGCAACACGGTGCACATCAACGGGGGTGACGGCACCTCGTCGGCGTCCAACACCACCACGGCCACCGACCACGGCCCGGGCTTCCCGGGTGGGGCGTCCGCCACCAACTCCGGCAACGTCACCAGCGGCAACGGCTTCGGTGGCCCGGCGTCCAACAACGCGCCGATCACCGCGGGCAACGGCGGCAACGGCGGCAGCGCCAACGCGGGCGGCCAGGCCCACACCTCGTTCGCCAACGTCGACGGCGGGGGACCGGTCCAGACCGGGCACCTGCCGCTCAGCGGCCCGACCGGGGGATCGACGCTGCAGGCGCCGACCCACGCGGCCGTCGAGGCCCCGCAGGGCGGCGGTAACAACAGCGGGTTCAACAAGTTCGGTCACCAGACCGACTCGGCGCCCGCCGGCACGGCTCAGCACTCGGCCAGCGCGAAGCAGAGCGTTCACGCCGACTCGAGCGCGAGCCACTACACGCCGCAGTCGACGAGCCACGTGAGCTCGGACCACGCGGGTCTGGTCAGCGACGGCGGCCACTCGGGCAGCAGCTCGAGCAGCCACACGAGCAGCCACGACAGCGGCGACGGCGGCAGCAGCAGCCACGGCAGCAGCCACGGCGACAGCAGCGGCGGGCACGGCGTCGAGAGCATCGCGGTGCACTGACCCAGCTCTGACGACAACTTCATAGGCCAGGCGGCGAGTCGCGAGACTCGCCGCCTGGCCCGTTTTTCGCCGCCGAACGGCGTCGGGGGTGGGGTTATCCCGACCTCCCGGACGGGGGGTTCCTACCCCGACCCGAGGGCGCCCCCCATCGTCGGGCGCGGCGATAACTGCGACATTTCTTCTCGGATCCCCCGACACCTCACGTACCGGCCGATCGATTCACAGTTCCGGCCACCATGAAAAGGAGAGCGGATATGAGTGGCTCGGATTACCTGAATTCGGCTGACGACGAGTACGACCTCGGCTACGACCCACCACCCCCACCGAAGAAGTCCGGCGGTCTCCGCATGTTCATGGGGATCGCCGCCGTGCTCGTCGTGCTCGCGGGCGCGGGCTTCATCGGCTCCGTGGTGCTGCGCGGCAACGCCGAGGCCGCCAGTGGCGCGGACGCCGTGCGGCTCGAGCCCACGTCCTTCGCGGGCGCCAACCCGTTCGTCTCCCCGGTCGGCAAGGACCAGCCCGTGTCGGCCGTCGCCGCCGGTGGCGAGTTCTCCGGTGCCACCGCGGGCCTCTACGCCCGCAACCCCGCGATCCCCGCCTGCGACGGGCAGCAACTGGTCGCGGCGCTGCAGGCCGACGACAAGCGCGCCGCGGCGTGGGCGCAGGCCGAGAACATCCGGGCGACCGACATCCCCGCGTTCGTGGCGGGCCTGACGCCGGTGCTGCTGCGCGCCGACACCGCGGTCACCGCCTTCGGCTACGACGACCCCGCCTTCTTCTCCTACCCCGCCGTGCTGCAGGCGGGCACGGCGGTGCTGATCAACGGCCGCGGCGAGCCCACGGTCAAGTGCTACAACGGCAACCCGCTGGCGAGCCGGGCGCAGCCCGCGCCGACGGTGGCCCGCACCGTGTCCTACGTCGGCCCGCGGTGGACGACCTTCCGCACCACGTCGGTGACCGTCGTCCGACCCTCGACCACGATCAACCAGACCTTCTGCGTCGGCGGCACGGGTGTCGGCGGCACCGGCGGCACCGGCGGGAACGGTGCAGGCGCAGGCCAGGGCGGCAACGGCGGGGCGGGCACCGGCGGCGCCGGATGCGTCATCGTGCCCGGCAAGATCAAGACGGTCGACTGCAAGAAGCACCCGGAGGCGACCGGCTGCACCCCGCCGCCCCCGCCCGTCCCGCCGACCGGCCCGGGCAACTGCACCAAGGACCCGACGGCGCCCGGGTGCACCCCGACGCCCGTTGACCCCGGAACCCCGCCGGTCGACTGCACCAAGGACCCGAAGGCCACCGGTTGCCCGGGTGTGCCTGCGACCCCGCCGGTGGACTGCGTGAAGGACCCGAAGGCCGTTGGTTGCCCGGGTGTGCCTGCGACGCCCCCGGTGGACTGTGTGAAGGACCCGAAGGCCGTCGGTTGCCCGGGTGTGCCTGCGACGCCCCCGGTGGACTGCGTGAAGGACCCGAAGGCCGTTGGTTGCCCGGGTGTGCCTGCGACGCCCCCGGTGGACTGCGCCAAGGACCCGAAGGCCGTCGGTTGCCCGGAGGCGCCGGTGACCCCGCCGGTGGACTGCGTGAAGGACCCGAAGGCGATCGGGTGCCCGGTGGTGGCCCCGCCGGTCGACTGCGTGGCGCTGCCCACGGCCGTCGGCTGCCCGGCGCCCGGCACGGCGCCCGCCGGGGGGAACACCACCCCGGGCACCGGCACCGGTGCCCAGGTGGATCCCGTCCAGCAGGCCCCGGTGGAGCAGAAGGTGGACCCGGTCCAGAAGTCCGAGCCGGTCGAGCAGAAGGTCGACCCGGTGCAGAAGTCCGAGCCGGTCCAGCAGGCGGGCCAGGACCAGCAGGCGGGCCAGGACCAGCAGGGCGGCACGGTCGTCAAGAAGAAGCACTCCGACGACGACTGACCGCACGACCGAACGACGACACCCCCCGCGCCAACGCAGGCGCGGGGGGTGTCGCGTGCTCAGCCCCCGGAGGACGCCCGTGCGTGCGGCGCCGCCACCGCCTCCCGGGTGAGGTGGGCCGCGCCCCGGGCCACGGCGTGCTCGTCGAGGCTCTCGATCGGCACGTGCCCGCCCATGGCCTCCGCCACCATGCCCGCCACCAGCGGCATCCGGGACGAGCCGCCGACCAGCAGCACGGCGTGCAGATCCGCGGGCGCCACGCGCGCCACCTGCATGGTGCGCCGCAGCACGGTGATCGCCGCCGCGACCGGGGCCGCGGCGACCGCCTCCACGTCGGCGCGCGTGATGGCCACGAGCCGGGGCCCGCTGGGGAGGTAGAGCGTCAGCTCGACCTCGGTGTCGCCGGACAGCTGCTCCTTGGCGAGGCAGCACTCGGCCCGGTTGCGCTCCCGCAGGGTGGCGCCGCGCCCGTCGAGGGGGTCGAGCCCGGCCAACGGGCCGCCCAACCGCGCGTCGAGGAAGTTGAGCAGCAGGCGGTCGATGTCGACGCCACCGAGCGGCTCGATGCCCTCCGGCGGGCCGACGAGGTGCACCCCGTCGTGTTCGAGGGCCAGCACGGCGGCTTCGAACCCGCCGCCCCCGAAGTCGAACACGGCGACCCGGCTCCCGAGCGGCAGACGACCCTCGGCGGCGTAGTGCACGACGGCGGCCTGTGCGTCGGTGACGATCGCGGCCCCCGGCACCCCGGCGCGCGCGGCCACCTCGGCCAGCTGCGCCACCCGGGCCCGGCCCCAGGTGGCGGGCCGGGTCAACGTGACGAGCTCGGGGGTGGCCTGCCGCTCGATCGCCACCGTGGCCACGACGTCGCGCAGGATGGCCGCGAGGAGGTCGACGACCTGGTAGGGCCTGCCGTCGAGCAACACCGGATCGGGCTCGCGCAGGGCCCTGCGCAGCGACCGGGCGGTGGACTGGGGTGCGTACGCCGCCCGCCGCTCGGCGGCGTCGCCGGTGAGCAGCGCCCCCTCCGGCGTGACGTGCACGACCGCGGGCAGGCGGACCGAACGCTCGCCGAGGACGACGGGTTCGACACCCTCGGGCCCCAGCACGGCGGCGCCGACCGCGACCGTTCCCAGGTCGACGCCGAGGCCGTACCGCAAGGCACCTCCCGGGTCGACCAACCGCCGGATCCTAACGCAACGCGATGCTCCGACGTGGACGGATGCGGTCAGCCCTGTGGCGCGGTGGTGGCCGCCGTCGGGGGCGGCTTCGGTAGGAGCGTCGAGGTCTGGTGATCGCCGATGATCCCGCCGATCCCCAGCGAACCGACCAGTAGGAAGATCACCAGCGCGATGACGGCCAGCGCGGCCACCGTGGCGATCGCGACGATCCACGCGGCGCGGCGGCCCGGCCGGGCTCCGCGCGCACCGGCCTGCTCGGCGGGCTCCGGCGCGGCCTGCGCCTCGTCCGCGCGGGCGAACTGGGCCGAGGAGTACATCACCGTCTCCTCGTCGTCGAGCGACGCTGCGGGGTAGCCGCCGTGCGCGTCGCCGCCCGAGGACCGCATCGCCATGCCGTCGCCGGTGCCCGCCCGGGCCAGCTCGACGCGGTCGGCCGGTGATTCGCTGCCGTAGCCCGCGCCCCGGAAGCCGGACTGCGCGGCGAAGGCGCGCTCCAGCACGGCGAGCCGGGCCGCGCCGAGCGCGGTGACGAACTCCGGGTGCCGGTCGGTCACCACCGGGCGGCCTGCGAGGTCGGAGATCATCCGCCCGAGCAGCGGGACCCGGGTCGACCCGCCGGTGAGCAACACGGCGCCGAGGTCGCGCGCCGTGACGTCGGCCGCGTCGAGGGCCTGGCGGAAGACGCCCGCGGTGGCCTCGAGCACCGGCGAGGCCAGGCCTTCGAGCGTCGCACGGGTGAGCCGGACGTCGACCTGGCGATCGGGGAGGAACACGGGGACGACCGCGTCGTCGTCGAACGAGAGCGCCTCCTTGGCCAGCGCGCAGTCGCGGTGCAGCCGGGCGAGCATCGCCGCGGTCGACCGGTTGGTGATGTCCAGATCGGCCAGTGCGTTGTCGGTGGCGTGGTCGATGTGGTTGAGCAGCGCCTCGTCGATGTTCGTGCCGCCGAGCCGCTCCATCGACTCCGGGGCGCCGAGCACCACGAAGCCGTTCGGCGTCTTGCGCAGCACCGTGATCTCGCAGGTGCCGCCGCCGAGGTGCAGCACCGCGACGACCTCGTTGTCGGCGATCCGGCGCACGGCGCCGTAGTGCGCGGCCGCGGCCTCGGCCGCCGTGATCGTGCGGGACTCGGGCAGCCCGGCCAGTTGCGAGACGTTGTCGAACAGCTCGCGGCGGAACGGGCCCCAGCTCGCGGGCCTGCTCAGCACCACCATCTCGGGTGGGTAGCCCCGCGCCGCCGACACCCGCGACACGACATCGGTGACCATGCGGGCCAGCAGGACGGAGGCGTCGAAGCCGACGCCGCCGAGCAGGATCGGCGTGGGGTCACCGAGGCGCCGTCGCACCTGCCGCACGACCCGCTCGGGGTCGAGGTGGTGGCGGCGCGCGGCGGGATCGCCCACGATCAGCACGCCGTCCGGGCGCAGGTAGACCGCGGCCGCGGCGACGACGCTGCGCTCGCCGAGACCGACCATCTCGGTGCGGGTCCCTTGGGCGACAGCGGCGGCGACCGAGGTCGTCCCCAAGTGCACGCCCAGGCTGTAGGTCACTTGCGCTGCCTTCCTCGACCCGACATCTCTGGCCATCGACAAGGACGGCGGACGGACGATTGCTGATACACCGATGTTGGCCCGGTTGTCGTAACTCGTCCAGGGGACAGCCCCAGCCGGAAGGGGACCAAACCCTATTCCCACGGCGTAGTCGCGGCGGCACGATGTGCTGATGCGGCTCGAGCCCGCCGGGGCGTCCCTGACCTCAGAGTCGGCCAACGGCGCCGTGAACGCGGAGGCCTGGCGACGCGGTGAGCTGGCCGAATGGCACCGCAGGCGGCTCCTCGAACGCAAGCTGCACGACGGCGCGGCCATGCGCGCGTCCGCGCTGGTGCTGCGGTTGGGCGTGCTCCGCGAGCTGGTGGCCGACGGGAACGCGCCGCTGCTCGAAGGGATCGACGACGTCCAGGACGAGCTGCACCTGATGCTCGACGAGCTGCGCGAGGTCGCCGCGCAGATCTACCCGCCGCTCCTGGAGGAGGCGGGGCTCGTCCCCGCGCTGCGCGAGCTGGTGACGCAGCTCGACGCCCCGGTGCGGGTGATCGCCGGACCGCACGCGCAGACGCGGTTCGGGGACGCGGAGCCCGCGATCTACTTCGGGCTGGCCGACGGCCTCGCCGCGGCGGCGCGGAGCGGCAGGCCCGTCGAGATCGTCCTCAGGCCCGCGGTATCAGCGGGGGGGCGCGAGTTGCTCGTCTCCGTGACGGGGGTCGGGCCGGAGGTCGGCGAGGCGTTGCTGGACCGGGTTCAGGCGCTCGGCGGCACGGTCGAATGTGGCGAGACGACGGAGGTACGGGTGCCGTGCGAGTAGCGTTGGCCGAAGACGGAGCCCTCTTCCGGGAGGGCCTGCAGATGCTCCTGCAGGCGGCCGGGCACGAGGTGGTGGCCGTGGCCGCGGGGGGCGACGAGCTGCGGGAGCTGCTCGCCACCACCCCGGCCGACGTGGCCGTGCTCGACATCCGGATGCCGCCGGAGCCCGACGGCGGCCTCACCACCGCCGAGCGGCTCCGCGAGGTCAACCCGGGGATGGGCCTGCTGTTCCTCTCGCACTACGCCGAGTCGCACTACCTGATGCGGATCCTGCGCATCGGCACCGAGTCGATCGGCTACCGGCTCAAGGAGAAGATCGGCAGCGTCGAGGCGCTGTCCGACACGCTCGCCCGCATCGAGGCCGGGGAGATCGTCATCGAGCCGGTGCTGGCCAAGCGGCTGGTCGACCGCCCCGGGGCGCAGCGCAAGGACGCCGTCGCGACGTTGTCGGAGCGCGAGCTCGACGTGCTGCGCCTCATGGCCGAGGGCCGTTCGAACGGGGGGATCGCCGCGCAGCTGTTCGTCAGCGCCAAGGCGGTCGAGAAGCACATCGCGAGCATCTTCACCAAGCTCGACCTGCACCCCGACGCGTCGGTGAACCACCGGCGCGTGCTGGCCGTGCTCCGCTACCTGCGCTCGCAGCGCGACGAGGACTGATGGATCACGATGACCCGGCTCCGTGTGGGGGTGCTGCGCGCGCTGCCGGTCGGCGTGGGCGTGTTCGTCGTGTTCGTCGTGCTGAACACGCTCCCGGCGGTGCTCTTCGGCCGCGACGTCGTCGTGTTCACCGTGCTGCTGCCGTTCCTCGCCGCCGCGGTCTGCGCGCTCGGGGTGCGGTCCGTCCTGGGGCCCGTTGACCGGTTCGTCGAACGGATCACCCGGCTGCGCACGACCACCCCGTACTCCGTGCTCGCGGAGGCCGCGGCGCGCACGCGCACCGGGATGCTCGACACCGCGCTGCCCGGGCTGGCGGAGGTGCTCGCCAACGGCACGGCGGCGCGGGCCGTCATCTGGGTCGTCGTGTCGGACCGGCTGGTGGCCGCCGCGTTCCACCCGCCGCCGCGCACCCCGTTCCCCGAGGTCGCCAACATCGCCGTGCTGCTCGACCGCCCCGACGTCGACCACGTCGTGCCGATCCTCGAAGGCGACGTGCTGCGGGCGGCGCTGACGATCGCCAAGCCCGGCGCGTCGATCACCGCGGCCGACCAGCGCCTGATGCGGGACGTGGCGAGCGAGGCCCGCCTGCTGCTGCAGGGGGTCGCGCTCGCCACCGAGCTGCGCGAGCGGGTGCGGCAGGCGGCCGAGCTCGGCTCGGAGCTGCAGCACTCCCGGTGGCGGCTCACGCGCGCCCGCGACCTGGAACGGCGCCGCCTTGCCGCCGAGCTCGGGCACGTCACCACCGGACGGCTCGCCGTGGTGCGCGGCCTGCTCGACGGCGTGCGCGGCGACCTGCTCGCCGACCGCACCGAGGACGCCGTCTCGGAAGTCGGGATGATCCGGGCCCGCCTCGACGAGCTCCTCGAACGGTTCCGCTCGATCGCCCGCGGCGTCTACCCCTCCGTGCTGCGCGACCAGGGCCTCGCGGCGGCGCTCGAGGAGCTGGTCGTCGACCTGCCGCGGGAGGTCGACCTGCGGGGCGCGCCGGATCGCCGCTACCCGTGGGAGGTCGAGTCGGGCATCTACTACTTCGTGGCCTCCGCCGTGCACTGGCTGGCCGAGAGCCCGGGGCCGCCGATCGAGGTGACGCTCCGCGAGGCCGACCGGCGGCTGTCGGTCGAGATCGTCGACGCCCACACCGAGCTGGCCGAGGCCGAGCTCCAGGAGGCGTTGGCCAACGACCTCGAACGGCTCGCCGCCCTCGGCGGCGCGGTCGACCTCGTCCGCACGGAGTCCTCGCTCGTGCTCCGCGCCTACCTGCCGGAGCAGCTGGAGCCGATCGTCGGCGCGCGGTCATGAGCGCCGTCACCGCGCCGCGCGGGCGGGTCGGCTACGCCGCGGTGTTCGGGCTCGCCACCTTGGCCGCGCTCGGCTGGCTCGCGCTCGGCGGCGTCGCCGCGCTGCTGCGGTACTGGCCGGGGCTCCTGGACCCGGCCGCGGTGACCGGCGGCTTCCAGTCCGTGCTCGTCGCCGCGGCACAGGCGACGGCGCCCCCGGCCCAGCTGGCCGTCGACGGCGTGCTGAGCCTGCTCGAGATCGGCATCGCCGTCGCGCTGGCCGTCGTCACCACGCGGAGTTGGTCGGGGCGGCTGCTCGCCCTCGGGCTGGTCGGCTCGGCGGGCGCGTTCAACCTGCAGTCCGACGCGGTGGCGACGGTGCTGAGCCGGCAGACCGGCGTTCCGCTGGACGTGATCGGCGGCATCGCCCTGCACAGCGTGGCGGTGGTGGCCTTCATCGCGGCGCTGTTGCTCTTCCCGGTCCCCGACCCGGCGGCGTGGATGCAGGAGCGGTCGGCCACCCCGCGCGGGCGGGTGGAGCTGGCGGCGGTCGGCGGGCTGCTCGTCGTCGTCGGGGTGAGCGCGCCGGTGCTGCCGTGCGCCGTCAGCTGCGTGCTGTACCTCGGCTTCGTGTTGCCCGCCCTCGGCACCGCGGTGCTGCTGCGGATGGTGCGGCGTGGCTCGACGTTCGGGCTCCGGTCGCAGGCCCGGCTGCTGCTCGCGGTGCTGATCGCCGCGCTCACCACCAACCTCGTGCTGGGGATCGCCACGCTCGCGCTGTGGGTGCTCGGCGTGCCGGGCCTCGCCCTCGCGGGCGCCGACGCAGGCGCCGGGCCGCTCGCACCCCTGTTCTGGTCGGCCCGGGGCTGGGCGCTGGCGATCGCGGCCGTGATGCTGTTGACGGTGCTGATGACTCGCCTGTGGGGGGCGGAGCGGCTGGTCGGGCGCGGGCTCGCCGCCGTGCTGACGACCGTCGTCGCCGGGGGCGTGGCCGTCGGCGTCGAAGCCGTGGGCTGGTCGCTGCGGCTGAGTCCCGTCCTGTCGTCGCTGATCGCCGCCGCGGTCGCCGGGGTGGTCTTCCTGCCGGTGCGGCTGATGGCGGAGGGCCTCACCGACCGGCTGCTCTACGGGGTGCGACCCACGCCGTACCGGGTGCTCGCCGACATCGCCAAGCTCGCTCCGTCCTCGACGGCCGCGGGCCTCGACCTCTCCGACGTCGCACGGTCGGTCGGCAACGCCCTCGACGCCGAGGAATGCCGGATCACGGTCGTGCGGCACTCGCTCTCCGACCGGACCTACCGGTGGTCGCGGTCGGGCACCGACGAGGCACCCGCGCTGCTGTCGGTGCCCATCCGCCACGGCGACGAGCAGATCGGCACGCTGGCCGTCGAGCACGCCGCCGTCGTCGGCATGCACGCCGACCGCCGCCAGCTGCTCGAGGACATCGCGGGCGTCCTCGGCACGGTCGTCGAGGCGCACCGGATCGGCATCGAGCTGGAGCGCCAGCTCCGCGCGGCCGTGGCGCACAGCGCCGAGATCGCCAGCTCGCGCCGCACGGCGGTGTCCGAGATGGACGCCGAGCGCCGCCGGATCGAGCGGGACCTCCACGACGGCGTGCAGCACTACCTGGTGTCCGGACGGCTGGCGCTCGGGCTGGTCGAGTTCGACGCGAAGAGCGGCCGTACCGAGTCGGCGGTCCAGCGCCTGGACATGCTCGCGGGCCAGCTGGAGGCGGCCGAGCGGGTGCTCACCGAGACGGTCGGCGGGGTCCGCTCGATGCTGCTCACCGACCACGGGCTCGCCGTCGCGCTGGACCTGGAGCTGGCCGGTGCGGCGAGCCCGGTGGCGATCACCGCGGACATCGCACCGGGCAGGCGGTACCCGCCCGACGTCGAGTCGGCGGTGTTCCTCTGCTGCCTCGAGTCGGTCAACAACGCCGTCAAGCACGCGGCGGGCGCGCCCGTCACCGTCCGGATCGCGGAGGCGGGCGGCACGCTGCGCTTCACCATCAGCGACAGCGGTCCGGGGTTCGTGCCGCCCGCGGGCGCGGACCGGTCGTCCGGGCGCGGGCTGCGCAACGTCCGGCGGCGGATCACCGACGTGGGCGGGTGGCTCAACCTCACCTCGGAGCCGGGCCGGGGCACGACCGTCGACGGCGTGGTGCCCGTGCCGCCCCACGAGGCCGCCGCGGCCCCGGCCGACCACGACGGGGCAGGTGGGTCGATCACGTCCGTGCAGCGCATCGTCGGCCCGGGTTCGCGGGCGAACCTGCCGGGCATCAGCGTGGTCGCGCAACGGGACGGGCAGGCCGCGCCGCAGCCGGGGACCGACGGCGAGGAGCAGACCGTGCGGCACGCCGACCTGCCGCGCGTCCCCCTCGACGACGAGGAGACCGAGCACCTCCCGCGGGGGTTCGCGGGCGGGCGTACGGCGCCGCAACCGGGCCGGTCGCTGGTGGCGGAGGCGCGGTCGCTGATCGCCGCCGTCCGGGTGGCCGTCGACCCGACCGCCGTGCTGGAGCTCGTCGCCATCGAGAGCGCGCTGCACGACCCGCTGCGGGTCGGCTTCCTCGGCCCGCCCGGAGCGGACATGACCGTGCTGATGCGCGCCGTCCTGCCCTCGGGACCGACGCCGGACGTCGAACCCGTCGCCGTGACCGACGCGCACCTGCCGGGCATCGACGCGCTCGTGGTCGTCGCGGGCGGGCGCGGCACGGCGAACCCCGGCGTGCCGACGATCGTCGTCGCCGAGCCCGGTCCCGGCCTCGACTCCGACCCGCTGACGAGCGTGCAGGTCCGGTGGCGGATGGCGAGCGCGGCCCCCCTGCTGACGGAGGCCGAGCTCGCCGCGCTGCGCGCGGGCCGACCGGTGCCCCAGCTCCCGCCCGCCGACCACCGCGTGGCCGTCGCGTCCGCCCGCGAGGCCCGCACGCTCGCGGACTTCCGCGCCGACCTGATCGGGCGGAGCGGGGTCCCGGTGCTGCGCACGGTGCTGCAGCAGCGGGTTTTCGCCCGCGCCGACCTGCTCCGCTGCCAGCGCGCCCTGCGCGGGCTGTCCGCGATGGCCCCGCGGCTGCGCCCCGACGACGCGCGCCACCGGCTGAGCTACGAGCTGGAGCGCCTCGTCGCGGCGCGCCACGAGCTCGCGGAATCGGCGCTGCTCGACGCCCTGCGCTCCGGCGACGCGCAGCTGAAGGGGCCGGACCGGTCCGCCGCTTTGCGGCTGCTCGGCGCGGCGGGCACGTCGGTGACCGACCGGCTCGGCCTGCCGGTGGCCGCGGCCCCGCGCGACGTGGCGTTCGCGGCCCGCGCAGAGCTCGCCCGGTGGCAGCGGATCGCCGCGAACCCGATCGACCCGGGGGCGCGCCACCGCGCCGCGAGCGTGCTCATCCGCACCTGCGAGCAGATCCTCGCCCACCCGCTGGTCGCGGCTACCGCGCGGCCCGCGCCGCGACGTACCGGCGCGCAGGTTGGGTGAACATCGGCACGGTGCACGCCACGGCCATGCCCGCGAGCAGCAGGAGGATGACCACGCCGCCGACCCGCTCGGTGGTGGTGCTCGACGCGTCGTTCAGCCCGTAGACGATCACGACGAGGCAGAACACGGCGAACAGCCCGTTGACCACGGCGAGGGTGATGCGCGCCCAGCCGAGGCCGCCGAACGCCTTGACCGCGCAGAAGAGGTAGGCCCCCGAGACCAGCACCATCCCGAGGGCCGCGGCGACGACACCCGCCCCGATGAAGCCCACCAGCGAGCCGATCAGGAACACCCCGCCCGAGATGAGCTGCAGCACGAAGGCCACCACCATGCCGCCGGGCCGCGCGGGCGCCGCGGGCGGTGGATAGGGGGCGGGCGGCGGCCAGCCCGCGGGCGGCGGGGTTTGCGGCCACCCGGCGGGCGGCGGGCTCTGCGCGGGCGACCACCCGCCGGGCGGCGGGTTCTGCGCGGCGGCCCAACCGCCCGACGTCGGCGGCGGCGTGTGCGGGGAGGACCGCCCGGCGGGCGACGGGGCGGCCGCCTTCCGCAGGCTCAGCGGGGTCTGCGCGGTCGGCGCCCGCCCCTCCGCCCGAACCGCCGCCCGGGCCGCCGCCACCAGCGCGCCCGCCGTCGGATAGCGGTGCTCCGGCCGCTTGGCCATCCCGCGCACCACGACGTCGTCCAGCCCCGGCGGCAACCCCGGACGGTGCGCCGAGGGCCGCGGCGGATCCAGCGTGACGTGCGCGTGGATCATCCCGACCGGCGTGCGGCCGCGGAACGGCGCCGCCCCGGTGAGCAGCTCGAACAGCATGCAGGCGAGCGAGTAGACGTCGGCCCGCCCGTCCACGGGCCGGTTCTCGAACCGCTCGGGCGCCATGTAGTCGAGCGTGCCGAGGGTGGCCCCGGTGAGCGTCAATGCGGGCCCGCTCGTCTGCCCGGCGGCGGCGCGGGCGATGCCGAAGTCGATCAGGTAGGCGAACTCGTCCTCGTCGTGGCCGCGCACGAGCACGTTGGACGGCTTGACGTCGCGGTGCACCAGCCCGGCCGCGTGCGCGGCGTCCAGCGCCCCGGCCACCTGCGCCAGGATCCCGATCGCGCGGCGCGGCGCCATCGGGCCCTCCGACTTGACCACCGAGGCGAGGTCGGTGCCGTCGACCAGCCGCATGTCGATGAACAGCGTGCCGTTGATCTCCCCGAAGTCGTGGATCGGGATGATGTGCGGCTCGGACAGCTGCGCGGCCAACGCCGACTCGCGGCGGAAGCGGGCCTGGAACTCCGGGTCGCCCGCGAGCGGGGACGGCAGCCGCTTGAGCGCGACCGTGCGCCCGCGCCGGGTGTCCCACGCGCGGTGGACCTCGCCCATGCCGCCCCGGCCGATGAGGTGCTCAAGCCGGTAAGGCCCGAACTCCTCGGTCATGGCGGCTCCCTCCGGTCGTGCGCGACGTTACCCAGCCGCGTCGGGAACCCTCCCGCGCGGATACCGTGGTGGGGAGCAACGTCTCACCGCGCGGAGGTCAAGCGATGTTCCCCACCCACCGACCGCGGCGGCTGCGCACCACGCCCGCGATGCGTCGCCTCGTCGCCGAGACCGACCTGCGGCCGCGCCAGCTCGTGCTGCCGATGTTCGTCCGCGAGGGCATCGACGAGCCGGTGCCGGTCGGGTCGATGCCCGGCGTCGTGCAGCACACCCGGGAGACGCTGCGCAAGGCGGCCACCGAGGCCGTGACCGCGGGCGTCGGCGGGCTGATGCTCTTCGGCGTGCCCGCGCGAGCACGACGCCACCGGCAGCGCGGGCGTCGACCCCGACGGCATCCTCAACGCGGCGCTGCGCGACGTGCGGGCCGAGGTCGGCGACGCCATCGTCGTCATGGCCGACCTCTGCCTCGACGAGTTCACCGACCACGGCCACTGCGGCGTGCTCGACGCGCACGGCGGCGTCGACAACGACGCCACCCTGGCCGTCTACGCCGAGATGGCGCGTCGCCCAGGCCGAGGCGGGCGCCCACGTGCTCGGCCCCAGCGGCATGATGGACGGCCAGATCGGCGTGGTGCGCCAGGCGCTGGACGGCGCGGGCCACCAGGACATCGGCCTGCTCGGCCTACACCGTCAAGTACGCGTCGGCGTTCTACGGCCCGTTCCGCGAGGCCGTCGACTCGCAGCTGCGCGGCGACCGCAAGGCCTACCAGCAGGATCCGGCGAACGTCCGCGAGGCGCTGCGCGAGCTCGCGCTCGACCTCGAGGAGGGCGCCGACATCGTGATGGTCAAGCCCGCGATGAGCTACCTCGACGTGCTGCGAGCGGTCGCCGAGACCGCCGACGTGCCGGTCGCGGCCTACCAGGTGTCGGGGGAGTACGCCATGGTGGAGGCGGCTGCGGCGAACGGTTGGTTGGACCGCGAACGCACCATCATGGAGACGCTCACCGCCATTCGACGTGCGGGCGCCGATCTCGTTCTCACCTATTGGGCGCTCGAGGTCGCCCGTCGGCTGGATTGACCCGCTCAACGTCACGGTTGCGTAAGTCGTCTGGACAGGGTAGAAGCTCCGGCCTTACGTTTCGCCCCATGACGTCGCCTTCCGACCCGTATGGCCAGCAGCAGGGCTACGGCCCGCCGCCGGGCTACGGGCAGCCGCCGCAGCAAGGCGGGTACCCGCAGCAGGGGGGCTACCCCCAGCAGCAGCCGCCGCCCGGCTACGGCCAACAGCCCCCGCCCGGGTACGGGCAGCCGCCCGGCTACGGCCAGCAGCCACCGCCCGGGTACGGGCAACAGCCCCAGCAGTACGGCCAGCAGCAGCCCTACGGAGCCCCGCCCCAGCAGTACGGCGCTCCCCAGCAGCCTTACGGCGCTCCGCAGCAGGGCACCCCGGCCCCCGAGGCCCCGGGTCTGGTGCTCGCCGAGTGGTGGGAGCGGCTCGTCGGCCGCTTCATCGACGGCATCCTCTTCTGCGTCGTCTACTTCATCCTCGGCGCCATCGTCGGGGCGCTCTTCGTCTCGCAGATCGTCTACAACCCGAACACCGGCGAGTTCACCGGCGGCGGCCTGTTCGTGCTCGCCGTGGTGCTGCCCCCGCTGGTCGGCGGCCTCCTGTATGCGGGCTACGACGTCTTCATGCACGGCCGCGACGGCCAGACGCTCGGCAAGAAGGTCATGAAGACCCGCATCGTCACGGTCACCGGGGGACGGCCCGACCAGGCCACGCTGATGAAGCGCGCGGCCATCTACCCCGGCATCATCGCCCTCGCGGGGCTCCTCGGGTTCATCTCGATCTTCGGCGGCCTGCTCATCGCGTTCCTCATCGGCATCTTCACGCTGGTGGACGGCATCTTCGTGCTCACCGACTCGGTGCGGCGCCAGGCGCTGCACGACAAGTGGGTGGGCACGATCGTCGTCAAGGCCCAGTAGCAAGGACCGCCAAGTCCCTCATTCGGGCGGGCCGGACACGCTCCGGCCCGCCCGAGGCGTTGGTAAATTCGCCTCCGTGAGCGCTCCGGATCCGTACGCCTACAGTCCGTACGGCACCCCGTACACCGCCGCCCCGCCCGAGCCCGTGCCCACGGCGCCGCGGCCGCGGCTGCTGATCGCCGTGCCGGTGCTGATGGTGCTCGCGGCGCTGCCGTTCCTGCTCTTCGGCGCGCTCTTCGTGGCCGCACCCGTCGCGGGCATCGCGCAAGAGGTGCTGGCCAGCCCGAACATGCAGGCGGCGGGTGCCACCGAGGCGCTGGTCGTGTCGGCCGTGCGGGTGCTGGGCGGGGTGATCCTCGGCGTCGCGCTGCTCTACCTCGTCTTCGGCTTCCTCGCCTTCGCGGGTCGCAACTGGGCCCGCATCACCACCGCGGTCCTCACCGGCGGCTTCGCGCTCCTCCTGGTGGCCGGGCTGGTCGTGAGCGGGGGCGCGATCGACACGATCACGCTCGCGAGCGGGCTGCTCGTCCTGATCTTGGGAGCGGTTGCGATCCTGTTCAGCCCGGGTGCGAACGCCTGGTACGCGGCACGTCGGTGAGCTTTGCCAGACTGAGGGTGTGGACACCCTCTCGGCCGAACTCTTCTCGCGCGCCTGCGCCGCCATCCCCGGTGGGGTGAACTCGCCGGTTCGCGCCTTCAAGGCCGTCGGGGGCACCCCGCGGTTCATGGTGTCGGCGGCCGGTCCGTGGCTGGTCGACGCCGACGGCAACCGCTACGTCGACCTCGTCAGCTCCTGGGGCCCGATGATCCTCGGGCACGCGCATCCCGCGGTCGTCGAGGCGGTGCGCGAGGCGGCCGGGCGCGGGCTGTCGTTCGGCGCGCCGACGCCCGCCGAGGTCGAGCTGGCCGAGGAGATCATCGGCCGGGTGCCACCCGTCGAGCAGGTGCGGCTGGTCAACTCCGGCACCGAGGCCACGATGAGCGCGATCCGGCTGGCCCGCGGCATCACCGAGCGCACCGCCGTCGTCAAGTTCGCGGGGTGCTACCACGGCCACGTCGACGCGCTGCTCGCCCAGGCGGGCTCCGGGGTCGCCACGCTCGGCCTGCCCACCAGCCCCGGCGTCACCGGCGCGCAGGCCGCCGACACGATCGTGCTGCCCTACAACGACCTCGACGCCGTGCGCGCCGCGTTCGCCGAGCACGGCTCCACCATCGCCTGCGTGATCACCGAGGCGGCGGCGGGCAACATGGGGGCGATCGCGCCGGTCGAGGGCTTCAACGCCGGGCTCCGCGAGATCTGCCACGAGCACGGCGCCCTGCTCGTGGTCGACGAGGTGATGACCGGGTTCCGGGTGTCGGCCTCGGGCTGGCACGGCATCGACGGCGTGGCGGGCGATCTCTACACCTTCGGCAAGGTGATGTCGGGCGGGCTGCCCGCGGCGGCGTTCGGCGGGTCGGTCGAGCACATGGCGCACCTGGCGCCCGCGGGGCCCGTCTACCAAGCGGGCACGCTGTCGGGCAACCCCGTCGCGGTGGCCGCGGGGCTCGCCACGCTGCGGGCGGCCGACTCCTCCGTCTACGCCGCGCTGGATGCCAACGCCGCCCGGCTCGGCGACATGATCGACAAAGCGCTGGCGGCCGAGGGCGTGCCGCACCGGGTCCAGTTCGCGGGCAACCTGCTGTCGGTCTTCTTCACCGAGGACGAGGTGCACGACTACGCGGGCGCGCAGGCCGCCGCCACGTGGCGGTTCCCGGCGTTCTTCCACGCGCTGCTCGAGCGCGGCGTGTACGCGCCACCCAGCGCGTTCGAGGCGTGGTTCGTGTCCGCCGCGCTCGACGACGACTGCTTCGGCGTCCTCGAGTCGGCGCTCCCGTTCGCGGCCGCGGCCGCAGCGGCGGTAGAACGGCCGTCATGACGCGCACGGTCGTCCACCTCCTGCGCCACGGCGAGGTCCACAACCCCGACAAGATCCTCTACGGGCGGCTGCCGAACTTCCGGCTCTCCGAGACCGGGCGCCACCAGGCCGAGGTCGTGGCGAAGGCGTTCACCGACATCGACCTCGTCGCGGTCCTCGCCTCGCCGATGCAACGCGCGCAGGAGACCGCCGCGCCCACGGCCGCGGCGCACGACCTGCCGGTGCTCGTCGAAGACGGGCTGATCGAGGCGGGCAACACGTTCGAGGGCCGCCGGGTCGGGGTGGGCGACGGCGCGCTGCGCGACGTCCGCAACTGGCCCCTGCTGCGCGACCCGTTCACGCCGTCCTGGGGCGAGCCGTACCTGCACATCGCGCACCGCATGCTGGGCGCCGTGCACCGGGCGCGCGAGCTGGCCGAGGGGCACGAGGCGCTGTGCGTCTCGCACCAGCTGCCGATCTGGACGTTGCGCCGGTTCGTCGAGGGCAAGCGGCTGTGGCACGACCCGCGGCGGCGGCAGTGCTCGTTGGCCTCGGTCACCTCGCTCGTCTTCAACGGCGCGGAGCTCACGCACCTGGCCTACAGCGAGCCCGCGGGCGGGAGCGCGCCGACCGCCACCGGCGCATGAGGTACGCCTGGCTGGTCGCGCTGCTCGTGGTGCTGGCGGGCTGTTCGACCAGCAAGGACGCCGTCGAGACGGGTGGCTCGTTCCAGTTCGTCGCCCCCGGCGGCAAGACCGAGCTCACCTACGACCCGCCGTCGGCCCGCGGCACGGTCGGCGCGGTGGCGGGTCCGAGCCTGGCCGACCCCGCGAAGAACCTGGCGCTCGCCGACTACCCGGGCGAGGTCGTCGTGCTCAACGTGTGGGGCTCGTGGTGCGGGCCGTGCCGCACCGAGGCGCCGGACCTGCAGTTCGTGGCCACGCAGTCGAAGGTGGCCGTGCTCGGCATCAACGTGCGCGACGACGCCCAGGCCGCCCGCGACTTCACGCACTCCGCGGGCATCTCCTACGACTCGATCTCCGACTACCCCGGCCGCAGCCTCGCGGGCCTCGGCGGGGTGCCGCGCAACGTCGTGCCGCTCACCGTGGTGCTGGACAAGCAGCACCGGGTCGCGTTCGTCTCGCTGGTGCCGGTGCAGGTGGCCAAGCTCGTGCCCCTGGTGCAGCGCCTGGCGACCGAGTAGTCCCACGCACACCGTGCGGGGCCCACGCACATTGCCCGCAATGTGCGCGGGCCCCACGCGGTGTGCGTGAGCCGGCACTACAGCGTGTAGAACACGGCGTACGCTGCTCGTGATGGACGCCACCACCGCGCTCGCGACGTCGGGGCCGCTGCTGCTCGCGGCGCTCGTGGCGGTGGCGGCGGGCGCGGTGAGCTTCGCCTCGCCGTGCGTCGTGCCCTTGGTGCCCGGCTACCTCGCCTACCTCGCGGGTCTGGTCGGGGTCGAGGCGCCGCTGGAGTCGGGGCGGCACCGGTGGCGGGTGGCCGGGGCCGCGGCGTTGTTCGTCGCCGGGTTCACGGTCGTGTTCGGCGCGATCCTCGTCGGGGTCGTGTGGCTCGCCGACGCGCTGGTGGACAACCAGGCCGTGCTGCAGCGCGTCGGCGGCGTCGTGATGATCGCGATGGGGCTGGCGTTCGTCGGGCTCATCCCGGTGCTCCAGCACGAGCGGCGGCTGCACTGGCTGCCCCGGGCGGGGGTGTGGGGCGCCCCGCTCCTCGGCGCGGTGTTCGGGCTGGGCTGGGTGCCGTGCATCGGGCCCACGCTGGCCGGCGTGGTCGCCGTCGCGGCGGGCACGGGCGGCGGGTCGCTGCGCGGCGTCGTGCTCACGCTGGCCTACTGCGCGGGCCTCGGGGTGCCGTTCGTCCTCATCGCGATCTTCGCTACCCGGGCGGTGCGCGGGCTGGGCTGGCTGCGCCGCCACACCCGGGCCATCCAGATCGGCGGTGGCGCGCTGCTGATCGGGGTCGGGCTGCTCCTGCTCACCGGCCTGTGGGACGGGTGGCTCGCCGAGCTGCAGACGTCGGTCGGCGCGTTCGTGCCGGTGATCTGACGTGGTCGCCACCGAGACGCGGCCCCCGGAAGCGCCCGACCGGCCCGCCTGGACCGTGCTGCGCAACGGCTGGCGCGCGCTCACGTCGATGCGCATCGCGCTGGTGCTGCTGTTCCTGCTCGCCCTCGGCGCGCTGCCCGGTGCGCTGCTGCCGCAGCGCTCGCTGAACCAGCGCCTCGTCGACCAGTACTTCGCCGACCACCCCTCGCTCGCCCCGCTGCTCGACCGGCTCGGCTTCTTCGACGTCTTCGCCGCGCCCTGGTTCGCCGCCGTCTACCTGCTGCTGATGATCTCGCTGGTCGGCTGCGTGCTGCCGCGCGCGCTCGAACACGCACGGGCGCTGCGGGCCGCGCCGGTGGCGGTGCCGCGCAACCTCGCGCGGCTGCCGCACCACGCCGTCGCCACGCTCGACGTCCCCGCCGAGGAGGCCACCGCCGCCGTCCGCGCCCGGCTCAAGGGGTGGCGGGTCGCCGAGTCACCCGACGGGATCTCGGCCGAGAAGGGGTACCTGCGCGAGGCGGGCAACCTCGTGTTCCACCTCGCGCTCATCGGGCTGCTGGTGGGCTTCGCGGGCGGCAAGCTCTTCGGCTACGAGGGGCAGGTCATCGTCCAGGCCGACGGCGGCCAGTTCTGCAACACCGGCATCCTCGGCTACGACTCCTTCCGCGCGGGCCTGCGCGTCGACGGCACCGGGCTCGACCCGTTCTGCATCAAGGTCGACGACTTCACCGCCACCTACCTCCCGAACGGCCAGGCCGCGGCGTTCGCGGCGACCGTCGGGTACCAGTCGGCCGACGACCTCGCGGCGGGCGTGCAGACCTGGCGACCGTTCCCGCTCGCGGTCAACCACCCGCTGCGGCTCGACGGCGAACGCGTCTACCTGCAGGGCCACGGCTACACGCCGCGGTTCACGGTGACGTTCCCGGACGGGCAACAGCGCACCGGCGCGATCCAGTGGAGCCCGGTCGACCTCACCACGATGCTGTCGGAGGGCGCCACGAAGTTCCAGCGCCCGGGCGTCTCCGACCGGAAGGTGTCCGGCCTGGCGATCACCGGGCTGCTCGCCCCGACCACGTCCGGCGGCAACGTCGTCACCTCGGTGTTCCCGGCGCCCGACGACCCGCAGGTGGCCGTCGACGTGCTGCGCGGCGACCTCGGCCTCGACGACGGGCGCGGCCAGTCGATCTTCAGCGTCGACCAGGGCAAGGTCGACTCCGGGGCGCTGGTGAAGGTGGCGCGGGCCAACCTGCTGCCCGGCGAGAGCCTCCGCCTCGACGACGGCACCGTGGTGCGCTTCGACGGCGTCGGCCAGTGGGTCAACCTGCAGGTGAGCCACGACCCCGCCGAGCTGGTCATGCTGGTCTTCGCGATCGCGCTGCTCGGCGGGCTGCTGTGCTCGCTCACGGTGCGGCGGCGGCGGTTCTGGGCCAAGATCACCCCCTCCGGCGAGGGCCGTGCGGTCGTCGAGATCGGCGGGCTCGCCCGCACCGATCGGGCGGGGTACGGCGAGGAGTTCGACCGCCTCCGGGCGGACCTGCTAGCACGTAAGGACAGCTGATGCTGGTGCAGCTCGCGCTCTACAGCGACCGCTTCTACATGGCCGCGGTCGGCGTCTACGTCTTCGCGATGGTGCTGCACGGCTGGGAGTTCGCGCGCGCCCGCACCGCGGCACCCGAGCCTGCGGCGTTGCTCGCCGGTCGGGACGGTTCGGTCCCGGCGGAGATCGGCGCTTCGGGGGTGGGCGCCACTGTCGTCGGCCTCCGCGCCGACGGCGACGCGGGCCACCCAGCCGCGGCGTCCGCCGTCGACGGGCCGCCGCCGCCCGCCAAGGGCGCTGCGCGGTCGCCCGCGGAGCGCATGGGCCGCATGGGCGTCTCGCTCGTCGTCCTCGGCGCCGGGCTGCAGCTCGTCTCGATCGTGCTGCGCGGCGTCGCGGCCCAGCGCTGGCCGCTGGGCAACATGTACGAGTTCATCTCCGCCATCACGTTCGCCGCGGTCGTCACCTGGCTGGTGGTGCTGAAGCGCGGCAACGGCCTGCGCCCGGTCGGCGTCTTCGTGCTGTTCCCGGTGGTGGTGCTGCAGTTCCTCGGCGGCACGGTGCTCTACACGCAGGCCGCGCCCGTGATGCCCGCGCTGCAGTCGTACTGGCTCGTCGTGCACGTCACCACGGTCAGCATCGCGTCGGGCCTGTTCTTCGTGCCGGGCATCGCGAGCATCCTGTTCCTGCTGCGGTCTTCCGATCGGCTGCCCGCCGCGCTGGCGGCGAAGGTGCCGTCGGCCGAGGCACTGGACCGGCTCGCCTACCGCGTCACGATCGTGGCCTTCCCGCTCTACACGTTCGCCGTCATCGCGGGGGCGATCTGGGCGGAGGCGGCGTGGGGCCGGTTCTGGGGCTGGGACCCGAAGGAGACGGTCGCGTTCGTCGCCTGGGTCATCTACGCGGCCTACCTGCACGCGCGCGCGACCGCGGGGTGGCGCAGCGGCGGTGCGGCGTGGGTGAACGTCGTGGGCTTGGCGGCGGTGGTCTTCAACCTGTTCTTCATCAACCTCGTGGTCGCGGGCCTCCACTCGTACGCGGGGGTGAACTGAGGGGGCGCACCCGTCCGCGACTCGACCATAGGGTGGTCACGCCGCTACCGTCGGCGTCTGAGGAAGGGTTGGGCGGTTTCGTGTGGGGTTTGGCAGAGTGGACGAATGACGGAGCGTGACCAGCCCGAGGACCGGGACTACCCGGACGGGTCCGTCGGCCGCTACGTGCGGGAGAAGTGGGGCTCGGCGCCCGCGCGCCCGGCCCGCGCCGCGCGACCGTACGTGCCGCCCGTCGAGCCGCCGTCGCCCCGACCCGCTCCCGACGTCGAGTCGGACCACGTCGAGGCCGACAGCGACGAGATGTGGGCCTACCAACCCGACTGGCCGCACCGCCCCGACGCGCCCGAGGCGCGGCGGGAGGCCACCGAGACCGACCACACCCGGATCGACCCCGCTCGGGCCGCCTCGTCCCACGACCCGTTCGACGGCGTGGAGTACGGCAGCGCCACGTGGGGGGCGGCGCGTGCCGAGGAGGAGCGGGCCGCGAACGACGACGCGGCGCGGAATGGCGAAGTCGAGCCCGGTCCCCCCACGCCGCCGCCGGGCCTGGGCCGCGGTCGCCCCAGGCGAGGTGCCGAATCGACCGGTGCCGGTCCCGCGGCGCGCGACGGCGGCCAGTCAGCCGATCCAGCCGACGCGGGCCGCGACGACCCGCGTGGCTCCGAGAGGTCCGCAGCAGCCGCCCGCCCGCGCCGCGACCGCGGCGGCGCCGAGAACCCCCCACCAGCGCGCCGCAAGCCCCGCAGCGCCGAGAACCCGCCGGGATCCCGCCGCGACCCCCGCGCCGCCGCCGACCCGGTGACCGATACCGGCTCGCGCCGCGCCCTCCGCAGCGTCGACGACCCGGCTTCGGGCCCCCTGCCCCGCCGCGACCACCGTGGCGCCGACGCGGCCCAGCGCCGCCAGCACGGCACCGACCCCGCGAACCCACGCCACGACCACCGCGGCGCCGACGACTCGGCGACGGGCGCCGGGCAGCGCCGCGACTTCCACAGCCCCGACGACCAGACGGGCACCGGGCCGCGCCGCGACTTCCACGGCAACGAGGGCCCCGCAGCGCCCCGCCGCGACTACCGCGGCATCGATGACCCGGTTTCGGGACCCGTGCCCCGCCGCGACCACCGCGGCGCCGACGACCCCGTGGCCCAGCGCCACCACGGCGCCGACGACCCGGTCTCGGGGCCCATGCCCCGCGACCACCGCGGCGAACCGTCCGGCACCGGGCCCTACCCGCGCATGGCTGCCCCGGGCCCGGCTGACGACGACGTGACGACCCGTACCGCCCACACCCCACCGCACCCGCCCGTCGGCATGCCCCCGGGCGCGTTCGCCGCCGGACCGCCCGAGGCGGCCCCGCAGGCGGCCCGGCCGCAGGCCGCGCGCCCCGCCATGCGCGACGCCCACTGGACGGACCCGGTGGCCGTCGCCGCGCAGGAGGCCCAGCGCGCGCGCAGCCCCGAGCGCTCCGACCTCTCCTCCGCACGGCTGCTCCGCAACACCAAGCGGCCGCCGCAGAGCGGCTGGCGCCGCATGATCTACGTGCTGTCCGGGCGGATGTTCAACCCGGGGGAGAGCCCCACCGACATCCGCCGCCGCCAGCTCACCGCGCGCGTCAACCAGCCGTTGCTGGGCTGCTACAAGATCGCGATGCTGAGCCTGAAGGGCGGGGTCGGCAAGACCACGATGACCGCCACCCTCGGCGCCACCTTCGCCTCGCTGCGCGGCGACCGCGTCGTCGCCGTGGACGCCAACCCCGACCGCGGCACGCTCAGCCAGAAGATCCCGCTGGAGACCAGCGCCACCGTGCGCAACCTCCTGCGCGACTCCCAGCGCGTGCGCCGCTACACCGACGTCCGCGCGTACACCTCGCAGGGCCCGTCACGGCTCGAGGTGCTGGCGAGCGAGCAGGACCCGGCGGTGTCGGAGGCGTACAGCGAGGACGACTACCGCCGCACGGTCAACCTGCTCGAGCACTTCTACAACATCGTCCTCACCGACTGCGGCACCGGCCTGATGCACTCGGCGATGTACGGGGTGCTGGGGGTGGCCGACCAGCTCGTGATCGTCTCGTCCGGTTCGATCGACGGCGCGCGCAGCGCCTCGGCCACGATGGACTGGCTCGACGCGCACGGCCACGGCGACCTCGTGGCCAACGCGGTGGTGGTGATCAACTTCGTGCACCGCTCCCGCGGCGGCGTGGACCTGGACCGGGTGTCGGAGCACTTCGCGGCGCGCTGCCGATCCGTGGTGCGCATCCCGTTCGACGCCCACCTCGAAGAAGGCGCCGAGATCGATCTCGACCGGCTGGAGCCGAACACCCGCATGGCGCTGCTCGAGCTCGCGGCCAACGTGGCGGATGCCTTCGAGCGCGTGCACGCGCTCTGACCGGGGAAGGTCAGGCAGGCGGGTCTTCCCGACGGCGCACGCGCTCGTCGAGCTGACGCAGGAACTCGGGATCGTCGTCCGGGCCGCTCACCCGGGGACGGATCGGATCGGGGCGCCGGACGGGCGGCTCAGCCGGGGATTCGCCCTGTGCGGTGTTCATCGCCTTCCACAGCACCAGGGCGATGACTGCCGCGCCGACGAACGCGATGAGGAACAGCAGCATCCACGACCACCTCCAACTGGAGGGTAGCTCAGCCCGCCCCGCGCTGGGTGGCAGTAGGGCGAATCCCGCCGGGTTCAGTGAATGCGCGAGACCGTGGCCTCGCTCGTGAGGTCGGCGAGCATCTCCCGCACCTCGGACTCGCGGAAGCGCCGGTGCCCGCCCGGGGTGCGGATCGAGCCGATGCGACCCGCGGACGCCCACCGGGTCACGGTCTTGGGGTCGACGCGGAACAGCGCCGCGACTTCGCCGGGGGTGAGAAGGCGCTCGGCGTTGGCGCTGGTCGTGACCGTCATGTTGGGGGTCCTCCTGCAGCTCTGGTGCGGTCGACGTGTCGCGACCACCGTTCTGCGCCATCGTGACACTCGGAACCCCAGGTACTCGAACCGTTGTCACCCGGTAAAGGTCTCTTAAAGGACGAACCGGACAGTGGTGGGCGGCGTCGTAGGCTGTGCGCCATGACGTCCGGGTCGAGCCTCGTCGGCACGCTGGTGGCCTACACCCTGGCCCGGCTCTGCCTCGTGGCGGTGGTGGCCGGGCTGCTCGTGCTGGCGGGCGTGCCGCTGGTCCTCGCCATCCTCATCGGGGTGGTCGCCGCGCTGCCCCTCTCGATGCTGCTCCTGCGGGGCCTGCGCAAGCGGATGGACGCGGGCGTCGCGGCGGTGCAGGAGCGGCGGACGGCCCAACGCGAGGTGCTGCGGGCGCGGCTGCGCGGCGACGACCTCCCCGCACGCTCAGACGACGGCGCCGAGCGCGAGGCCGACGCCGGTGAGCACCGACCAGGCCAGCAGTAGCAGCCCGGTCTGGCCCAGCACGCGGATGAGCGCCCGGCCGTCGGCGCCCGCGAGCACCTTCCGCACGGGCAGCACCGCCGCGGGCAGGGCCACCAGGCCGAGCAGCACGGGCCAGCTGCGCACGCCGCCGAGCACCGTCAGCAGGAACGGCAGCAGCACGAGCGCGGCGTAGAGCCTGCGGGTGTCGCGGTCGCCGAGGATCACGGCCAGGGTGCGCTTGCCGACGATCTCGTCCGTCGGGATGTCGCGCAGGTTGTTGGCCACGAGCACCGCGCACGTCAGCATCCCGACGGCGATGGAGCTCACGATCGCCAGCGCGTTCGGTGGCCCGCTCTGCGTCAGGGTGGTGCCGAGCACCGCGACCGGCCCGAAGAAGACGAAGACGGCCACCTCGCCGAGCCCGGCGTACCCGTACGGTCGCTTGCCGCCCGTGTAGAACCAGGCGCCCGCCACGCACAGCGCGCCCACGGCGATCAGCCACCACTGCCGCGACAGCGACACGAGGGTCAGCCCGGCCAGGCCTGCCACGGCGAAGGAGATGAAGGCGGCGGCGCGGACGGTCGAGGGCGGCACCGCCTTCGAGCCGACCAGCCGGGCCGGGCCGACCCGGTCGTCGTCGGTGCCCCGGATGCCGTCGGAGTAGTCGTTGGCGAAGTTCACGCCGATCACGAGGGCGACCGCGACGACGAGCGCGAGCAACGCCCGCCCCGGCGCGACCGTGCCGCTCCCGATCGCCGCGCCCGTGCCCACGACGACCGGCGACACGGCCGTCGGCAGCGTGCGCGGGCGCGCGCCCTGGATCCATTGCGCCGGTGTGGCCACGGGGAAACGCTAGCTCGAAGGGTCGGTGGATCCACAAGGGCTGGTCGCCCGCACGGCTGCGGCGCAGGTCAACGCGGGCTCGCAGGCGATCTGCGTGGTCCGGCGCGCAGCACCCGTCGCGGCGCAGGTCACCGCGAGCCCGCCGCGGATTCGCATCGCGCGATCGTGCTGGGGACCTTGACCGCCGCGGCGGGAAGGAACTGCCCGACGCCGATCCGCAGCCAGCCCTCCGTGACGCATTCGACGGGGACGCCTGCGCGCTGCGCGGCCGTGCCCACGACGTCGGCGTCCTTGGCGGGGGCGGCGTACACCGGGCCGGTGTCGACCACCTTCGCCAGCCGGACGTTGCCCGTCCACAGGTAGTCGACCGTCACCGTGGTGTTGTTGATCAGCCCGAGGTCGTCCCAGAAGGTTCCGTCGGCGAGGTCGATGCCCGCCGGGTTGGCGATCTTGCGGTTGAACCCGTCCTTGCCGCCGTTGTAGCCCTTGCGGAAGGCGACCTGGGCCTGCGGGGTGCCCTGCGGGAGGTCGCGCCACTGCTCGCGGCCTGCGTTCCAGTAGTCGTCCTTGATGTTCCAGGGGCCGACGTCCCACACCGGCGCGAACGCGCAGCGGCCGTTGGGGGCGCAGATGCGCACGGAGTAGTCGCTGCTGCCGTTGGGCGACAACGCCCGGCGGGACGGGAGCGCGACGAAGCGGTCGTGCGGCGTGATCACGTGCCCGTTGGCGGTGGTGCCGCCGACCAGCCCCTCGCGGGTGGCGAAGATCTTGTAGCTGAGCGGGTTGCCCTCCGCGCGGGCGCCTTCGACCTGGACGGTCGCGAGCGCGGTGAGCGTCAGCCCGGTGGCCTCCGGGCCGGGGTCGCCGGTGAGCACGAGGCGGGCCTGGACGTCGAGGACGGGCTCGGGGAGCACGGCGGTGCCGTCCTCGGCCGGGATCCACTCGGACCAGTTGCCGCTGGCGCGCAGGCCGCGGACGTCCACGTCGGCCGTGGCCCCCTCGGTGAGCCGGGCCGCGACGCGGGCGGCGATCCGGTTGGTCGGGCTGTCGAGCCGGTGCGGGTCGAGGGTGAGCAGGCCGGTCGCGACGGCCGTGTCGGGGGTGCCCTCCGCCGCGCCGTCCTCGCGCGGGGCGCGGAACGCCGTGCGCTGGTCGATGCGCGCGGCCCCGCCCTGCACCGCGACGCCCACGCCGGAACCGCTGCTCAGCGCGGGGCTCCAGGTGGGGTTGTCGGCCGCGGCCGCGGGCTGGACCAGCGTCGCCGTCAAGACGGCGGCGGCCAGCAAGGGCAGCAGCGTCCGCATGGTCGAGCCTCCTGATGTGGCGTCTGTGACGAGTGAGGCGCAGCACATCGGATGGGGTCGCTGGGGTCAATGCGCGGAGAGTGATCCCGCCCGATCGTGGCGGGGTGGGCTCACCGAGCCGGGTGATGCCGTTCGGCAGCGGCGCTCACGAGGCGTGCGACGGCCGCCCGATCGGGCTTGCCGATCCCACGCAGCGGGAGCTCGGGCACGGCGACCAGCAGGCGAGGCACGGCCGCTCGCCCGAGCGCGATCCGCACGGCTTCCTGGAGCACTGCGTCCGCCGTCGGGCCCTCCCACACGACGGCCGCGGCGACGACCTGCCCCCACTCCGCGTCCGGCACCCCCACCACGCACGCCGCGCGGACGCCGGGCTGCGCGGCGAGGACGCGCTCCACGGCCGCGGGCGCCACCTTCTCGCCGCCGGTGACGATCACGTCGTCGGCCCGCCCGAGCACCTCCAGCCGCCCGTCCCGCCACCGGCCGAGGTCCCCGGTGCGGAAGCGCCCATCCGCGAACGCCGACCCCGCCCCCGTGCCGCCGCCCGCCGTGCCGCGGGCATCCGCGCGGTCGCCGCCCGCGTCGCCGCCCGCGTCGCCGCCCGCGTCGCCGCCCGCGTCGCCGCCACCCGCGTTGTCGCCGCCCGCTGCCGCCGCCCGCTGTCGCCGCCCGCTGCCGCGTGTGCCGCTCGCGTCGCCGCCTGGGTCGCCGCCGCCCGCGTCGCCGCCCGGGCCGCCGCTGCCCACGGCGCTGCCCGCCCCACCGCCGCGTGCCCTGGCGCCGTCGCCATCGGCGCGCAGGTAGCCCGACGCCAGCGTGGGGCCGCCGAGCAGGATCCGCCCGTCCTCGTCGAGCTCGACCGTGACGCCGTCGAGTGGCACGCCGTCGTACACGCACCCGCCCGCGGTCTCGCTCATGCCGTAGGTCGTGACCACTCGCACCCCGGCGGCCAGCGCGCGTTCCCGGGTCGCCGGGTCGAGCGCCGCACCCCCGACGAGCACGGCCGCGTAGCTGCGCAGCGCCGCCACCGCCCCCTCCGCGTCCAGGATCCGGCGCAGCTGGGTCGGCACCAGGCTGGTGTAGCGCCGCCCGGGCCCGAGCGCGGCCGTCGCCGCGGCGAACGCGTCAGGCCGGAACCCCGTGCGCAGGTCCATCACGACGGGCGGGGCGCCCGCCAACAACGCCCGCACGATCACCTGGATCCCGGCCACGTGCTCGCCGGGCAGCGCCAGCAACCACCGCCCCGGCCCGCCCAGCCGCGCCTCGGTCGCGCGCGCCGACGCCCGCAGCGCGGCCCCCGACAGCGCCACGAGCTTCGGCTCCCCTGTCGAACCCGACGTGGCGATGACCACGGCCGTGCCCGCGGGCGCCTGCATCACCCAGGGCCGCGCCCCGACCGCCAGGGGCAACACCGCCGGGCCGCCGCCGAGCGCCGCGGCCAACGCGTCGACGAGCTCGCCCACCCGCTCGGGCGACCCGTCCACCTCGATCAGCCGCACGCCCCAGGTATACGCGATCTCCGATAGCGATCTGTGTCACAGAAGCGGCTAACGCAGGGGTGGAACGCACCGAGTGAGCCCAGGCCAGCTCCCCACGGCCGACAGGACCAACGATGTCTCCTTCGCCGCCGCTATCCCCGTACCGCCCCCGCGCATCAGGGGGTGCCTGACCCGTGGCCCAGCGTCGAAACGGCTGTGGCTGCTTGCTCGGGCTGGTCATCGTGGGCGCCATCGTCGGTGGGCCGACGATCTTCGGTAAGACCGAGGACGCCGCTCGCACCGTGCCAGTCACCAGCGGCCCGAGCAGCAGCGCACCGCCGACCGGTGAGCGGACGACCAGCACCGGGAAGCGCGCCCCGAAAACCAGTGCCGTCAAGGTCCCCGCCCCGAAGGCCTCCCGGGCGCCCAAGACGACCGCACCCGCGAAGTCGCCGCGCTCCACCGCGCCACCGCCACCCGTGCCCCAGGCCGAGGTGCCGGACGCACCTTCGCCGTCGTACTACGCGAACTGCTCCGCGGCTCGCGCCGCTGGAGCAGCGCCGCTGTACCGTGGCCAGCCGGGCTACCGGTCCGCGCTCGATCGCGACAACGACGGCGTGGCGTGCGAGACGTGAGGCGTCGAGTTCAGTAGTGCCAGGGGTACGGGCTCCAGTCGGGCGCCCGCTTCTCCAGGAACGCGTCGCGGCCCTCGACCGCCTCGTCGGTCATGTACGCCAGCCGCGTGGCCTCGCCCGCGAAGAGCTGCTGGCCGACGAGCCCGTCGTCGAGCAGGTTGAACGCGTACTTGAGCATCCGCTGCGCCTGCGGCGACTTGCCGTTGATCTCCCGCGCCCACTCCAACGCGACCCGTTCGAGCGAAGCGTGCGGCACCACCTCGTTCACCGCGCCCATCTGGTGCATCTGCTCCGCCGTGTACGTCCGGCCGAGGAAGAAGATCTCCCGGGCGAACTTCTGGCCCACCTGCCGCGCGAGGTAGGCCGAGCCGTAGCCGCCGTCGAAGCTGCCCACGTCGGCGTCGGTCTGCTTGAACCGGGCGTGCTCGGCGCTGGCCAGGGTGAGGTCGGCCACGGCGTGCAGCGAGTGCCCGCCACCCGCCGCCCACCCGGTGACGACGGCGATCACCACCTTCGGCATGAACCGGATCAGCCGCTGGCACTCCAGGATGTGCAGCCGCCCGGCGCGGGCCGGGTCGACCGTCTCCGCCGTGTCACCCGACGCGTACTGGTAGCCGGTGCGGCCCCGGATGCGCTGGTCACCCCCCGAGCAGAACGCCCACCCCCCGTCCTTCGGCGACGGCCCGTTGCCGGTCAGCAGCACGCAGCCGACGTCGGGCGTCTGGCGGGCGTGGTCGAGCGCGCGGTACAGCTCGTCGACCGTGCCCGGGCGGAACGCGTTGCGCACCTCGGGTCGGTCGAACGCGATGCGCACCGCACCGGTGTCGACCGCGCGGTGGTAGGTGATGTCGACGAAGTCGAACCCCGGCACCTGTTCCCAGGCGCCGGGGTCGAGAGCTCGGACGGGGAGTCAGCCACTCGGCCAGCCTAGGAGGGTGCTGAAGGACTCCGCCCGTTGCGAGCGTCGCGCAGTAGGGCCGAGTCCTTCAGGGCGCTCCAGGGCTCGACGATGACCTTGATCGCCCCGTCGGACTTGGACGCCGCGATCGCGAACGCCTCGGTCACGTCGTCGAGCGAGAACCGGTGCGTGACCATCGGCTCGAGGTCGAGCCGCCCCGTGCGCACCAGCTCCTGCGAGCGCTCGTACTGCCCGCGCCCGCCGTTGCCGCCGATGCCGAACACCGTGAGCGTCTTGGCCATGATCGGGATGACGGGCAGCGGCGGCAGGTCGTTGGCCCAGCCGATGTGGGCGACCTTGCCCTCCTTGCGCACCAGGTCGAGGCACATCGCCGAGGACGCCGGGAACCCGGACGTCTCGATCACGATGTCCGCCCCCGCCCCGCGCTCGGTGAGGTCGGCGACCGCCGCCTTCACGTCGGTCTGCGTCACGTTCAGGCAGTGCGTGGCGCCGTAGGCCTTCGAGACCGAGAACGGGTCGTCCCGCGCGTCGGTGACGATCAGCTGGCCCGCGCCCGAGAGCGCGCACAGCCGGGTGAGCGCCAGCCCGATCGGGCCCTGGCCCAGCACCATCACCGTCTCGCCGAGCACGATCCGCAGCCGGTCGACGGTGTTGAGCCCCACCGCGATCGGCTCCAGCAGCGACGCCTGCCACGCCTCGACGCCCTCGGGCCGCGGGATCAGGTTGACCCGCGGCACGGCGACCTTCTCGGTCATGCACCCGTCCGACCACAGGCCCATGAGCTTCTTCTTCTGGCAGTCGAGCAGCTTGCCCGCGTGGCACTCCGGGCAGTCCTCGCACGGCAGCGACGGCTTGACCGCCACCGGCGTGCCGACGATGCCGTCGTCGACGCCCTCGCCCACGCTCTCTACCCGGCCCGAGAAGTCGTGGCCGGGCACGCGCGGGAACGGGGTGTTGATGCGCCCGTCGTACTGGTGGCTGTCGGTGCCGCACAGCGAGGCCGACTCCACCTTGACGATCACCCACCCCGGCCGGGCCTCGGGCTCGGGCCGCTCCTCGACCGTGATCGACTCCAGCCCGGTGAGAACCGCCGCCCTCACAGGACGCCCCGGTTGCGCAGGATGTCGTGGGCCTGCTCGACGTGGCTGGTGATGTGCCCCATGATCAACGGGGTCCACTCCTCGATCGTCATCGTGCCGAGGTCGGGGATCTCGACGGTGCGGGTGAGCAGCTCGGGGGCCATGGACGGCAGGCAGGTCGCGAGCGTGCGGCGGGTGGCGGCGAGGCGGGCCAGCGCGAGCTCGATCGTCGGCGGCGGGTAGCCGAGCGCGTCGTGCCCGACCTCCTCCCGGAAGAAGAACCCCAGCTCGGGATCGGCCTCGAGGCGGCGCAGGTTGCCCAGCCACACCAGCGTGGACACGCTGATGTGCGAGACGACCTGAGCCACCGTCCAGCCGCCCCCGAAGCTCGCCCGGTGCAGGTCGCCGTCGCTGATGCCGCCGAGGGTGTCCACCAGCCGGGCCAGGTCGGCGTCGACGCCCGCGGCGGCGTCCACTGTCGTGGTCATGGCGCTATCCCAACGTGAACGGGTCGCGCGTGCCACCCGTGAGCTCGACCCACACGGACTTGTTCTCGGTGTACTCGTTCACCGCTTCGACCCCGTTCTCCCGGCCGAGGCCGCTCGCGTTGAAGCCGCCGAACGGCACCGAGGGGGCGACCACCCGGTACGCGTTGATCCACACGGTGCCCGCCCGGATCTTGGCCGCCACCCGGTGCGCCCGGTGCACGTCCTTGGTCCAGACGGCGCCCGCCAGGCCGTACGGCGTGTCGTTGGCGAGCTTCAGCGCCTCCTCTTCGTCGGTGAACGTGACCGCCGAGAGCACCGGCCCGAACACCTCCTCGCGGAAGACGGTGTCGGTCGGCTTCACCGAGAGCACGGTCGGCTTCACGAAGTAGCCGCCGAGGCTCTCCTCGGCCGAGCCGCCGTACGCGACGGTCGCGCCCTCCTCCTGCGCCGTCTTCAGGTAGCCGACGACCTTCTCGTACTGCGGCTGGTTCGCGACCGGCCCCATCTCCGTGGCCGGGTCGGTCGGGTCGCCCAGCTTGATCTGCGCGGCCCGCTCGGCCACGAGCCGCACGAGCTCGTCGTGCACCGACTCGTGCACGATCAGCCGCGAGCCCGCCATGCACGTCTGGCCGGTGGCCGCGAACACGCCCGCGATGAGGCCGTTGGCCGCGGCCTGCAGGTCGGCGTCCGGGAACACCACCTGCGGCGACTTGCCGCCCAGCTCCAACGTGACCTTGTTGAGGTTCTCCGCGGCCGCGTGGGCCACCGAGCGGCCGGTGGCCGTCGAGCCGGTGAACGCCACCTTGTTGACGCCCTTGTGCGACGCCAGCGCCGCGCCCGTCTCGCGGGAGAGCCCGGTGACGACGTTGACCACGCCGGGCGGGAACCCGGCCTGGTCGATCAGCTCGGCGAACCCGAGCGTCGACGCCGGGCAGTGCTCGGACGGCTTGATCACGATCGTGCAGCCCGCCGCCAGCGCGGGGGCAAGTTTCCACGTCATGAGCAGCAGCGGCGAGTTCCACGGCGTGATGGCCGCGACCACGCCGACCGGCTCCCGGCGCGTGTAGACGAGGTAGTTCGGGTTGGGCGTGGGGATCTGGCGGCCTTCGAGGGTGGCCGCGAGCCCGGCGTAGTAGTGGTACCAGGAGCCCAGCCCGTTGAGCTGGCCGAGCATCTCGCGCAGCAGCTTGCCCGAGTCGTTGACCTCCAGGCGGGCGAGCCGCTCGGCGTTCTCGGTGATCAGGTCGCCGAGGCGGCGCATCAGCGCGGCGCGGGCGAACCCGGTGGTGGCGCCCCACTCGCCGTCCAGCGCTGCCCGCGCGGCCGAGACGGCGGCGTCGATGTCCTCCGGCCCGCCGTCGGGGATCTCGGCCCACGGCTCGCCGGTGTAGGGGTTCTGCGATTGGAACGTCTTGCCCGACAAGGCGCCGACCGCCTTGCCGCCCACCAGCATCGAGAACCGCTCGAGCTCCGCCATTCCGTCCTCCTCGACGTCGACCGCTTCGACCCTAGGAGTGGGTCGTGCCCAACACAACGGGAACGCCGGCAGGATCGAGGGCGTGCAGAACCTCGCCAAGGGTGCGAACGCCCCACTCCCGCCCGGTTCGGTCGCGGTCCGCGTCACGGCGGCCGCGTCCGTCGACATCTCCGCGCTGCTGGTGACGGCCGAGGGCAAGGTGCGCGGCGACGCGGACTTCGTCTTCTACAACCAGCCCACCGCGCCGGGGGTGCGCTACGACCCGGCGGGCGTCGACGTCGAGCCGCGGGAGATCGACGCGGCGATCGAGCGCGTGGTCGTCACCGCGAGCCTCGACGGCAGCGGGCCCTCGACGTTCGGCGCGCTCGGCGGCCTGCGGATGGACGTCGCCGTGGCGGGGCAGCCGTTCGCGCAGTTCGTGCCCGACGGGCTCGGCGCGGAGACCGCTCTGCTGTGCGTCGAGCTCTACCGCCGCGCGGGGGAGTGGAAGGTGCGCGCGGTCGGCCAGGGCTACGCGAGCGGCCTGGCGGGCATCGCCACCGATTTCGGGATCACGATCGCGGAGCCGCCGCCCGCCGAGGCCCCCGCCCCGCCGCCGCCGTCCACGAAGATCAACCTCGACAAGGGCCGGGTCTCGCTGGCCAAGCGGCAGACGGTCTCGCTGGTCAAGACCGGCGCGCCCGCGTTGCGGCGGGTCGCGATGGGCCTCGGCTGGGATCCGGCCAAGCGCGGCCGCGACATCGACCTCGACGCGTCGGTGATCGTCGTCAACGCGCAGGGCCGCAAGGTCGACGCCGTGTGGTTCATGGCCAAGAGCGCCTTCGGCGGCGCGATCGAGCACTCCGGCGACAACCTCACCGGGGCGGGCGAAGGCGACGACGAGGTGATCACCGTCGACCTCGGCAGGCTGCCCGCGGAGGCGCACGCGCTCGTGTTCACCGTCAACTCGTTCCGCGGCCAGAAGTTCACCGACGTGCGCAACGCCTACTGCAGGCTGCTGGACCTCGAGTCCGGCGCCGAGCTGGTGCGCTACGACCTCACCGAGTCCGAGCGCAGCACCGGCGTGATCATGTCGGTGCTCGTGCGCTCCGGCCCGGCCTGGGACATGACGGCCATCGGCGAGTTCCACGACGGCAAGTCGGCCCGTGCGATGTACGAGCCCGCCGAGCGCGTCGTGCGCGGCCTGGTTTGACGTCTCCGGCGGGCCGTGTAACGGTCGAACCATGGCCGAAGAAACGATCTTCACCTGGGGTGCCCCGCCGCTGAAGTTCGGACCCGGGGCCGCCGACGAGGTCGGGTTCGAGATGCAGGGCTACGGCGTCCGCCGGGCGCTGATCGTCACCGATCCCGGGGTGAGCGCGATCGGTGCGCCGCAACGCATCGCGGACGCACTGCGCCGGTACGACATCGAGAGCGAGATCTTCGACGGCGTGCACGTCGAGCCGACGGACGACTCGATGAACAAGGCCGTCGAGTACGCGCGGGCGCAGGGGGAGTGGGACGGCTTCGTCGCCGTCGGCGGCGGGTCGGCGATCGACACCGCCAAGGCGATCAACCTGCTGACGAGCCACCCCGGCGAGCTGATGGACTACATCAACAAGCCCATCGGCCAGGCCAAGACCCCGCCGGGCGCGCTGAAGCCGCTGATCGCCATCCCGACCACCGCGGGCACCGGCTCCGAGTCGACGGCGATGTGCATCCTCGACGTCCTCTCGATGAAGGTGAAGACGGGGATCAGCCACTGGCGCCTGCGGCCCACGCTCGCCGTGATCGACCCGCTGCTCACGATGTCGCTGCCCGCCGAGGTCACCGCGGCGTCGGGGATGGACATCGTCTGCCACGCCGTCGAGAGCTACACCGCGAAGTACTACACGCAGTTCGACCCCAAGAAGCCCGAGGAGCGGGTCACCTACTGCGGCTCGAACCCGGTCTCCGACCTGTGGTGCGAGAAGGCGATGGGCCTCATCGCGACGTCGTTCCGGGCGTCGGTGCACGAGGGCTCGCTCGAACACCGGTCCAACATGCTGATGGCGGCGACGTTCGCGGGCATGGGCTTCGGCAACGCGGGCGTGCACATCCCGCACGCCAACGCCTACCCGATCGCGGGCATGGTGCGCGACTACCGGCCCGCGGGCTACCCGCAGGACGAGCCGATGGTGCCGCACGGGCAGTCGGTGTCGCTCACGGCGCCCGAGGCGTTCCGGTTCTCCTTCGAGAGCGCGCCCGAGCGGCACCTCCGCGCGGCCGCCCTGCTCGGCCCGGATGCCCCGTCGGTGGATCCGGCCGAGCAGCTACCGTCGGTCCTCGTGGCCCTCATGCGCGACATCGGCATCCCCAACGGCATCGGGGGTGTCGGCTACTCCGAGGACGACGTCCCCGACCTCGTGCCGGGCACCATGAAGCAGCAGCGGCTGCTCGCCACCTGCCCGCGCACCCCCACCGAGGACGACATCGCCGGGATCCTGACGAGGTCGGTCGAGAATTGGTAGCCGACGCCCTCGCGCGGGCCGTGCGGGGGTCGGTGCGGTTCGACCCGGCCACCCGCGCGATGTGGTCGGCCGACGCGTCGAACTACCGGCGCGTGCCGATCGGCGTCGTCACGCCGCGCGACGCCGAGGACGTGGCCGCCGCGATCGCGGTCTGCCGTGAGCACGACGTGCCGCTGCTGCCGGTCGGGGCGCGCACGTCGATCGCGGGCCAGGCCGTCAACACGGCGGTGGTGCTGGACTTCTCCCGGATGAACGCGATCGTCGCGATCGACCCCGAGGCGCGCACCGCCCGGGTGCAGCCCGGCGTGGTGCTCGACGCGCTGCGCGACGCCGCCCGCCCGCACGGCCTCACGTTCGGCCCCGACCCATCTACGCACAACCGCTGCACGCTCGGCGGGATGATCGGCAACAACGCGTGCGGGTCGCACTCGGTGGCGTGGGGCAAGACGGTCGACAACGTGCACACGCTCGACGTGCTCACCTACCGGGGAGAGCGGCTCACGGTCGGGCCCGGCGCGGGGCCGTCGGCGCTGCGGGAGCTGGCCGAACGGGTCGGCCCGGCGGTGCGCGCGTCGTTCCCCGAGCTCACCCGCCGCGTCTCGGGCTACAACCTCGACCAGCTGTTGCCCGAGAACGGGTTCGACGTCGCCCGCGCGCTCGTCGGCACCGAGGGCACGTGCGTCACGATGCTGGAGGCCACGGTCCGGCTCGTCGAGGCCCCGGCCGTGCGCGCGCTCGCGATCCTCGGCTTCCCCGACGCCTACACCGCGGCCGACCACGTCATGCCGATCCGTGCGCTGCAGCCGTTGACGATCGAGGGGATGGACGCCGGGCTGATCGCGGCGCTGCGGGCGCACCAGCCGAACGAAGCCACCTCTCGGATGCTGCCGCCCGGCGGCGGCTGGCTCTACGTGGAGACCGGCGGGGCCACCCGGGCCGAGGCGGAAGCGGCGGCCGAGGCGGTCGCCAAGGCGGTGCCGGGGGCGACGTCGCTGGTCGTCGGCGACCCGGTGGCGCAGCGGGCGCTGTGGCGGATCCGGGAGGACGGGGCGGGCATCGTCACCCGCAGCCCGGACGGTGACGAGGCGTGGCCGGGCTGGGAGGACGCCGCCGTGCCGCCCGAGCGGTTCGGCGCCTACCTGCGGGAGTTCGACGCGCTGCTGCGCAAGCACGGCCGCCGCGGGGCCTACTACGGCCACTTCGGCGACGGGTGCCTGCACATCCGGATCGACTTCGACCTGCTCACGAAGCCGGGCGTCGCCGACTTCCGCTCGTTCATGGAGGACGCGGCGGATCTGGCCGTCGCGCACGGGGGGTCGCTCTCGGGCGAGCACGGCGACGGGGTGGCCCGCGCCGAGCTGCTGCCCCGCATGTACCCGCCGGAGATCATCGACGCGTTCGCGGAGTTCAAGGGCATCTGGGACCCGGACGACCGGATGAACCCCGGGCGCGTGGTGCGGCCCGCGAAGCTGGACGAGGACCTGCGGGTGTTCGTGGGGATGCCCAACCTGGCGGGACGGCAGGCGCTGGCGTTCACCGAAGACCGCGGCTCGTTCGCCCGGGCCAGCCGCCGGTGCCTGGGCGTGGGGCGGTGCGTCACGGCGTCCGGCGGCGTGATGTGCCCCAGCTACCGGGCCACGGGGGAGGAGCAGCACTCCACGCGCGGGCGGGCGCGGCTGCTGTTCGAGATGGCGAACGGCGAGGTGATCGAGGGCGGCTGGCGGTCACCGGAGGTGGCCGAGGCGCTCGACCTGTGCCTGTCGTGCAAGGGCTGCAAGCGCGACTGCCCGGTCGGCGTGGACATGGCCGCCTACAAGACCGAGTACCTGGCCCGGCGCTACCGGTGGCGGCTGCGGCCCGCCTCGCACTACAGCATGGGCGCGCTGCCGCTCTGGCTGTGGCTGGTCGGCAAGCTGCCGCCCCGGGCGGTGGACGTGCTCAACGCGGCGGGCCGCGGCCCGCTCGGGCGGGTGGCCAAGCGCCTGGGCGGGGTGGCCCCGGAGCGCGCGATCCCCACGCTGGCCCGCGACCGCGTGCGCCCGCCGCACGGCGGCGCCGGGCTGTTGGGCCGCACACGCGCCCGGTTGACAGGCGGTGCCGCGCCCCCTACCGCTTTCACGACCGCCGCAACGCGCACCGCTGCCGGTGCAGCCGCCGCCCCCACCGCCAGCGCTGCCGCCGCCCCCAACGCTGCCAGCGCTGCCGCCGCCGCGGCCGCGGCTCCTGCGGCGACCGGTGCTGCCGCGGTGGCCGGTGAGGCGGCTGCGGGCGTCCCGGCGACGGACGGGCGGCGGGTGCTGCTGTGGACCGACACGTTCTCGACGGCGTTCGACCCGGCCGTCGTGCGGGCGGCCACGGCGGTGCTCACCAAGCTGGGGTACGCCGTGGAACTGCCGCCGCGCACGGTGTGCTGCGGGCTCACCTGGACGTCCACGGGGCAGGTCGCCACCGCCCGCCGGGTGCTGGGCCGCAGCCTCGCCGCCGTCGAGCCGTGGCTCACCGCGGGTGTGCCGGTGGTGGGGCTGGAGCCGTCCTGCACGGCCGCCCTGCGCGCCGACGCCGCCGAGCTGTTGCCCGACCACCCGCTCGTCCCGCGCCTCGCGACCGGGGTGCGCACGTTCGCCGAGCTGCTGGCCGAGCACACCGACGCCCTGCGCGCCGCGGTGGTCGCGCCCGGCGGCCGGGCCCTGGTGCAGGTGCACTGCCACCAGCACGCCGAGCTCGGCACCGAGGCCGACCGGGCGGTCATGGCCGCGCTGGGCGTCGACGCCGAGGTGCTGGATTCCGGCTGCTGCGGCCTCGCGGGCAACTTCGGCTTCGAGAAGGGGCACTACGCGGTGTCGATGGCCTGCGCGGAGCGGGTGCTGCTCCCGGCCGTCCGCGCCGCCGCCCCGGACGTCGCGGTGCTGGCCGACGGCTTCAGCTGCCGCACCCAGCTGCGCCAGGCGGGCACCCGCGAGCCGGTGCACCTGGCCCAGCTGGCCGCCACCGCGCTGGGCCTGCCCGACTGACCCCGGAGGGCGAGTCTCCATTTCAGGGACGGCGAGTCTCCGTTTTCAGAGCGGTGAGATGGCGTTCTCACCGTCCTGAGAAGGGAGACTCGCCTTGCGCTTGGGAACCGGGGGCGGGACCAGGTCGTTGAACCGGCAACCGTCGGAGGGGGAGCCGTGATGCCCGTGCGCGCGAGCGTCGCGATCGGGCTCGTGGGCACGGCGCTCGCCGTGGTGCTCGTCGGCTCCCTGCACGTCCTCTACGCGGGCGACGTCGACCCGGTGCGCCGCACGATCAGCGAGTACGCCCTCCGCGACCTCGGCTGGATGTTCGACACCGGCGTGCTCGGCCTCGCCGCGGGCTCGGTGGCGGTGCTGATCGCATTGGTCCGCGCGGGCCTCGTGCGCTGGCCGTCGTTCGCGGCGGTGGGGATGCTCGTGTGGGCGGCCGGGATGGTGGCGGTGGTGGTCTTCGAGAAGACCAACTGGGCGGTCGGCCCCAGCGTCGGCGGCGTGATCCACCGCTACGCCAGCCTCGTCGCGTTCTTCGCGCTGCCGGTCGCCACGCTGGTCGCCACCCGCGGCCGCGAGGGCGCGGCCTGGCCCCGTTGGCTCGCCATCGCCGCGTTGGCGTGGCTGGGCGCGATCCTCTCCGGCGTCGTGCTGCGCCCGTTCAGCGGTGTGCCGTGGTGGCAGTTCCTGCCGCTGGGGATCATGGAACGGGGGCTGGCCCTCACCGAGGTGGGCGTCGTCGTCGCGCTGGCGTTCTGGGCCGTCGCCCGAGCGCACGCCGCCCGACGAGATGCACATGAGCGGGATTTCGCCGCGCCCGAACCCCGCTGAGGTGGATCTCAGCGCTCGGTGAGGCGCCCGGCGTCGAGCGCCCAGCGGCGGGTGGTGCGCACCGTGTCGAGCATCCGGCGGTCGTGCGTCACGAGCAGCACGGTGCCGCCGAAGCTCTCCAGCGCCTCCTCCAGCTGCTCGATGGCGGCCAGGTCGAGGTGGTTGGTGGGCTCGTCGAGCACCAGCAGGTTCACCTCGCGCGCCTGCAGCAACGCCAGCGCCGCCCGGGTGCGCTCGCCCGGCGAGAGCGAGTCCGCGGGCCGGGTCGCGTGGTGGCGGGTCAACCCGAACTTGGCGAGCAGGGTGCGGACGTCGGACTCGGCCCAGTCGACCATCGCGTCGCCGAACGCCCGCGCCAACGGGACCGGACCGAGGAACAGCCTGCGAGCTTGGTCGATCTCGCCCACGCGCACGCCCGACCCGAGCCCGGCGGAGCCCTCGTCGACCGGGATCCGGCCGAGCAGCGCGCCCAACAGCGTGGTCTTGCCTGAGCCGTTCGGCCCGGTGATCGCGACGCGGTCGGCCCAGTCCACCTGCGCGTCGACCGGCCCGAGCGTGAACGAGCCCCGTCGCACGACGGCCCCGGTGGCCGACGCCACCACGGTGCCCGAGCGCGGCGCCGCGGCGATCGTCATCCGCAGGTCCCACTCCTTGCGCGGCTCGTCGACCACATCCAGCCGCTCGATCGCCTTCTCGGTCTGCCGGGCCTTCGCGGCCTGCTTCTCGCTGGTCTCGACCCGCTTGTTGCGGCCGATCTTGTCGTTGTCGGTGCTCTTGCGACGGGCGTTGCGCACGCCCTGCGCCATCCAGTTCCGCTGGGTCTGGGCCCGGTCCTTGAGGGTGCCGAGCTTCTCGTCGTACTCCTCGTACGCCTCGCGCGCGTGCCGGCGGGCCACCTCCCGCTCGGCGAGGTACGACTCGTACCCGCCTGCGTAGACGCCCACCTTCTGCTGCGCGAGATCCAGCTCGACGATCCGGTTCACGGTGCGCGCCAGGAACTCCCGGTCGTGGCTGACGATCACCGCCGGGCTCCGCAAGCCGAGCACGAACGTCTCGAGGCGGGCGAGGCCGTCGAGGTCGAGGTCGTTGGTGGGCTCGTCGAGGAGCAGCACGTCGAAGCGGGAGAGCAGCAGCGCCGCGAGGCCGACCCGTGCGGCCTGGCCGCCCGACAGCCCGGTCATCGGCATGTCCAGCCCGACGCCCAACCCGAGGTCGGCGGCCACCTCGCCCGCGCGCTCGTCGAGGTCGGCGCCGCCGAGGGAGAGCCAGCGGTCCAGCGCGACGGCGTAGGTGTCACCGGACGCGCCCGCGGCCAGGTCGGCCGCCGCCGCGTCCATCGCGGCCTGGGCATCGGTCACGCCGGTGCGCCGGGCCAGGAACGCCCCGACGGTCTCGTCCGGGCGCCGCTCGGGCTCCTGCGGCAGCAGCCCGACGGTCGCGTCCGGCGGGCTCACCGCGACCGCGCCCTCCTCGGGGGTGGTCTCGCCCGCGAGCATCCGCAGCAACGTCGACTTGCCCGCGCCGTTGACCCCGACCAGCCCGACGACGTCGCCGGGCCCGATCACCAGGTCCAGGCCGGAGAACAGCACGCGGGCGCCGTGGCCCGCGGCGAGGGAGGTGGCTTTGAGGGTCGCGCTCATGACGACGACCAGCCTACGGACGCGGCGCGGCGACTCGGCCGGGGCCGGGCGGTCGGCGTCGCGGGCGGGTCGGGGCTGCGGGGAGTGCGGTCATGCGCAGCCCGTGCGGTGCGCTGCCGGGCCGTTGCGGTGGCACGGGTGGTCGGGCGCGGCCGGACTACGTTGCGACGGCTGCGGCGACCCGAGCCCGGAGGGCGGCGTGGGCAGCTCGCAGGCCGCCCCGCTCGGCCTGCACCTGGACGACGCGGATGCCCGGGTGGCCGAGGTGCCCTGCGATGTCGGCGGGTTCGGCGTAGGTGTGGGCGACGCCCATCGCCGCGCAGAGCGCCGCCAGGTCGACCGTGTGCGGGGTGCCGAAGACCCGCTCGAACGCGGGCGCGTGCTCGGGGGCGCCCTGCTCCAGCAGGTGGAAGATGCCGCCGCCGCGGTCGTCGAGCACGACGATCGTGAGGTCCGGGCGCGCCTCGTCGGGGCCGATGACCAGGCCGGTGGTGTCGTGCAGGAACGTCAGGTCGCCGAGCAGCGCGACGGTGGGGCCGTCGTGCGCGAGCGCCGCGCCCACCGCGGTGGAGATCGTGCCGTCGATGCCGGCGACGCCCCGGTTGGACCGCATGACGACGCCATCGCGGGGAGCGGCGGCGAGCGCCACGTCCCGCACCGGGTTGGACGAGCCGAGCACGAGCTGGGTGCCCTCGGCGAGCGCGGCGACCAGCGCGCGGGCCAGCTGCATCCCGACCGGGCCGGTGTCGAGGGCTTCGTCGAGGGTGGCCTGGGCGGCCTTGTCGGCGGTGGCCCAGCGCCGCAGCCACTCCGGGTCGGGCCGCAGCGAGGGCAGGGCGCCGACCGCGCGGACCGAGCCCACGACGTCGGTCCAGGGCAGGCCGCGCTCGTCCGCCAGCGCGTACACGGCGACCGCGGGGTCGGCGAGCAGTCGCGCGACGGCCCGGTGCAGCGTGGGTCGGCCCGCGACCACGACCTGCGCGGGCGTGAGCGACGGCGTGCCGAGCAGCCACGGGCCGGTGCGGACGGCGCCGGGCCACGGCGCCGACGACGGCTCGGCGACCACCGGCACCCCGACGTCGAGCGGCGGCGCCCCGGGCCCCGCGATCACCAGTGTCGGCGCCGTCGGGTCCAGGGGCAGCGGCGCGGCCACGACCCGCGACGTGGCAACCGCGGTCCACGGCCGCCCCGCCCGCCCGACGGTCCACGCAGGCCCGATCAGATCGGCGGCCGCCGCAGTGTCGCCTGCTGCCGCCGTGCCCGGGGCGGCGGGCGCTGCCGCGGTGCCTGGGGTGGTGGGTGCGGCGACGGCACCTGGGGTGGTGGGTGCGGCGACGTCGGCCGCGGCGGGCTGCGTGAGGTCGGTCGCGGTGGCGGACACCGGGGCCCCGGCGGTTGGCGTGTCGGCGGGCTCCGCCGAGGGGTCGGGGGTCAGGGGCTCGCGGAACGGCAGGTTGAGGTGCACCGGGCCGGGCGGGAGCCCGACCGCGGCGGCCACCGCCCGTCCGACGGCCGCCCGCGTCTGCGCGGCCGTGCCGCCCACGGCCGGGGCGAGCCGCACCGCCGAGCCGAACATGCCGACCTGCGCCACGGTCTGGCTCGCGCCGGTGCCGACCAGCTCGGCCGGTCGGTCCGCGGTGATCGCGAGCAGCGGCACGCCTGCGTGCGCCGCCTCCAGCACGGCCGGGAGCAGGTTCGCCGCGGCCGTGCCCGAGGTCGTGGCCACCGGCACCGGTCGCCCCGACCCCAACGCCAGCCCCAGCGCCAGGAACCCCGCCGTGCGCTCGTCGATGCGCACGTGCAGCCGCAGGCGCCCGGCGGCGTCCGCGGCGTGCAGCGCGAACGCGAGCGGCGCGTTGCGCGAGCCCGGGCACAGCACGGCGTCGGTGACCCCGCACGCCACGAGCTCGTCGACGACCGTGCGCGCCAACGTCGTCGCCGGGTTCACCGCTGGTTCACCGCCATCATCGCCTGGAGCAGCCCGGTGGCCGCCCGGACCACCGGTCCGGCCAGCGCGTCCTGCTCGAACACCGCGAACGGCGCCTGCCCGAAGTGCAGCCCGCTGGGCGCGAGGAAGTTCAGTCGGATGTGGTCCGGGGGCGGCGGCGGGAGCCGCGGCTGCGTCCACGGCCCGATCCGGTCGAGCACCGCCTTCGACGCGTCGAGCAGGACGCCGATGTGCCCGTCGAGCCCGGTGTCCGGCCGCTCCCACACGATCCCGCCGCCGGTGCCCGCGTAGAACCGGGCCGTGCGCTCGGGGTAGGCGGCGAGCAGGTCGAGGCTCGCAGGCCCGCGGTCTACCTCGACCACCACGCCGAGCAGCCGCTTGGCCTCCGCCGCAGGGGGCTGCACGCCGCCGTACTGCCGCAGGAACGTCCACGCCTGCACGTAGTGCCGCGCCTCCAACGCGGGCATGGCGACGACCCGCTGCCACCCGACCACCGCGTTGCCGATGTCCCCCGCGGCCACGAAGCGCCGGGCCGTGACGAACGTGGCCCACGGCTCGCGGTCGGCGTGGTCGCCGACCGGCCAGGACTCGAGGGGCCCGTCGCCGAAGAGCGTGTCGCGGACCGACGGCGGCGCCGCAGGCGCGGTGACCACCTTCCGCTTGCGCCCGAACACCGCGCTAGACCCCCGGATCCATCACCTCGCGGACGGCCAGCAGCTTGGCCGCGGCCTCGCGCACCTCGGTGTCGGGGTCGGAGTCGGCGACGATCCCGCACCCGGCGAACAGCCGCGCCACCGGCCCGTCGAGCTGGGCGCAGCGCAGTGCGATGCCGAGCTCGCCGTCGCCGCCCGCGTCGACCCAGCCCACCGGGCCGGTGTAGCGGCCCCGGTCCATCCCTTCCAGCGCGGCGATCATCGGCACGGCAACCTCGCGCGGGGTGCCGCCGACCGCGGCCGTCGGGTGCACGGCGGCCACCAGCTCCAGCAGCGAAGCGGGCTCCTTGGCGGGCAGCGTGCCGACGACGTCGCTGGACAGGTGCGTGACGTTGGGCAACACCAGCGGCACGGGCTCTTCCGGCGCGGTCAGCGAGGCGCACAGCGGTCGCAGCGACTCGACGAGCGACTGCACGGCCAGCCGGTGCTCGTGGCGGTCCTTCGCCGAGCCGAGCAACGTGTCGCCGAGGTCGCACTCCGCCGTGGGACCGGGCCAGATCGTGCCCGCCAACACCCGCGACCACACGGCGCCCTCGCGGCGGCGCATCAACAGCTCGGGGGTGGCGCCGACCAGCCCGTCCACCGAGTACGACCAGCAGCCCGGGTAGCGCCCGGCCAGGCCCGCCAGCAGGTAGCGGGCGTCGAGGGGGCGGTCGGCGACGGCGAGCAGGTCGTGCGCGAGCACCACCTTGTCCAGCTCGCCCGCCCGCATGCGGCGCACCGCCTCGGCGACGGCCGCGCGGTAGCCCGCCACCGACAGCTGCCCGTCGGCGTAGCGCACGGCACCCGTCGGGCGCACCGGGCGGACGGCGTGCACCCCGTCGGCGTGCGAGAACTCGGTGATCCACGCGACGCCGTCGCGGCGGCCGACCACCACCCGCGGGACGATCATCACCGAGCCGGGGGCGTCGTCGGCGAACGTGAAGCTCGTGAACGCGACCGGGCCGGTGCCGGGCAGCCCCACCTCGTCCGCAACGGACAGCCGACCCGCGAACGAGCGCCACCACCGGTCGGCGTCGCGGAACCGGGCGGGCCCCACCGTGGCGAGCCGCGCGACCTCGCCCCAACCCACCAGACCTTCTCCACCGTGGACCCAGGCGAGCGCCCCTTCGCGGTCGGGGAGCAGGTCGAGCAGGCGCACCGGGTCGTCGACGAGCCTGGTTCGTACGCCCAACCCGGTCGGTAGCGGGGCGATTGTCACGATTTCGAGAGTAGGAGCCCGTCGCTGAGAACGCCCGCCCGCCCCGCGAGGCACTGGACACACTCCGTAGACGCCCGCGCCGCGCGGCACGCGACGCACTCCGTAGAATCGGCACCGATGACCGAGCGCACCCGGGTGATCGACGAGGTCAGGGACCTCGTCGGCCCGGCCGCGCGCGCGATCTCCCGCACGCGGGCGCAGATCGTGGTCGGGTTCGCCGTGGTGGTCACGCTGTTGTGCGCCTTCGCGCTGGCGGGCGCGGCCGTGGACGACGCGAAGATCAACGCGAACCAGGCCGTGGCGGAGGCCGAGGTGCTGGAGGGCTCCACGATCTTCCGCACGCTCGTGCGCTTCACCCTGCCCAACGGCGACGTGGCGATCCCCGAGCTCGGGGTGGCCTACCCGCGCGGGCTCACCCCCGGCACCACGGTGCCCGTGGAGTACGACGTCACCGACGCCCTGCACGTGCGGGTCGCGGGCCGCACCGCGCTCACCGCCTCCGCGCCGCTGCTCGCCGTCATCGTCGTCACGTGGCTGATCGCGCTGCCGGTCGCCCGCCGGATGCGCCGCCGCTCGTAGGCATCGCAGCCGGGTGCCCGGGCGCCGACGCGCGCCCCGGCCGCCCGCCCGGGTCGTAGGGTTGACCCGTGAGCCGCGCCGACCTCGACAAGGACCCGCACGCCGTCGCCGCGATGTTCGACGGCGTCGCCCGGCGCTACGACCTCACCAACACCGTGCTCACCGCCGGCCAGGACCGGCGCTGGCGCGCGCTGGCCCGCCGCGCGCTCGACCTGCAGCCCGGCGAGATCGTGCTGGACCTCGCCGCGGGCACCGCCGTGTCGACCGTCGAGCTGGCCCGCTCCGGCGCCTGGTGCGTGGCGGCCGACTTCTCCCTCGGCATGCTCCGCGCGGGAGCGGCGCGCCCGGTGCCGAAGGTCGCCGCCGACGCGCTCGCCCTGCCGTTCGCGGACGCCGTGTTCGACGCCGTCACGATCGCGTTCGGGCTGCGCAACGTGCACGACACCGACCGCGCGCTCGCCGAGCTCGCCCGCGTGACCAAGCCCGGTGGGCGGCTCCTCGTGTGCGAGTTCGGCCGCCCGACCTGGGCGCCCTTCCGCGCCGCCTACTACCTCGGCCTGGAACGGGTGCTGCCCGCGGTGGCCGAGCGCGTCTCCAGCAACCCCGAGGCCTACCGCTACCTCGGCGAGTCGATCAGGGACTGGCCCGCCCAGCCCGAGCTGGCCGCCCGCATCGCGGCTGCGGGCTGGACCGGGGTGGGCTGGCGCAACCTCGCGGGCGGCGCCGTCGCGCTCCACCGCGCCCGTCGACCGTAACCGGGCACCGTCTCGCGGGCGGCGCGCCGGGTGCATAGACTTCCGGGCACTTCGTGAATCCGTTCACAAGCAACATCGCAGGTTAGGCATACCTGGGTAGTTCCGGGTGGTGTCGGGGATCTAGGGTCCGCGGCGCCCGCAAGAGATCAGGAGGGCCGATGACCTACCTCCCGCTCGTGCTGCTGTTCGTCCTGGCCGGGGCGTTCGCGCTCTTCTCCGTGGCGTCGGCGCCGCATGTAGGTCCGCGCCGCTACAACCGCGCCAAGCTGGACGCTTACGAGTGCGGCATCGAGCCCTCGCCGGACCCGGTCGTCGGTAGCGGGCGCATGCCCGTGGCCTACTACCTCACGGCGATGTTGTTCATCCTCTTCGACATCGAAATGGTCTTCCTCTACCCGTTCGCGGTCACCAGCGACGTGCTGGGCCTGTTCGGGCTGGTGGAGATCGTGCTCTTCATCGTGACGGTCGGCTTCGCCTACGTGTACGTGTGGCGACGCGGCGGGCTGGATTGGAACTGACATGGGACTTGAGGAACACCTCCCGAACGGAGTCCTGCTGGCGAGCGTCGAGAAGCTCGTCAACTGGACGCGCAAGTCCTCGCTGTGGCCCGCCACGTTCGGGCTCGCGTGCTGCGCGATCGAGATGATGACCACCGGGGCCCCGCGCTACGACCTGGCGCGCTTCGGCATGGAGGTGTTCCGCGCCTCACCCCGGCAGGCCGACCTGATGATCGTCGCGGGCCGGGTGAGCAACAAGATGGCCCCGGTGCTGCGCCAGATCTACGACCAGATGCCCGAGCCGCGCTGGGTGCTCGCGATGGGCGTGTGCGCCAGCTCCGGCGGGATGTTCAACAACTACGCGATCGTGCAGGGCGTCGACCACGTCGTGCCCGTCGACATCTACCTGCCCGGCTGCCCGCCGCGGCCCGAGATGTTGATCGACGCGATCCTCAAGCTGCACGCCAAGATCATGGACGAGCCCTTGGGCGCCAAGCGGGCCGCGGCGCTCGCGGAGTCGGGCCACAAGACCGAGCTGGTCCCGTCGTCGGTCAAGTTCGCGAAGAAGAAGTAGATGAGCGAGACATCAGGCACCTCCAAGGACGGCGCCGAGCCCACCGGCGGTGAGCACTCCTCCTCCGAGGCGAGCGGCCCCGACACCGCGGCCCACCGCGCCACGGGCGGCGAAGCCCCGGTCGAGGGCGAGCTGGAGCAGCTCGACGACACGCCAGAAGGCGGCACCCGCGTCGCCCCGTCCCGCGCCCGCAAGGGCATGTTCGGCGTGCACGGCACCGGCGACACGTCCGGCTTCGGCGGCCTTCGCCTGCCCGGCTACGCGCCCGCCCCGGCCGAACGCCCCTTCGGCGGCTGGTTCGACGAGCTCGCCGACGAGCTCGGCACCTGCCTCGACCGGCGCGGGATCGACCGCGGGGCGTTGCAGCAGATCACCATCGACCGCGGCGAGATCACGTTCTACGTCCGCCGCGAGAGCCTCCTCGAGCTCTGCCGCACGTTCCGCGACGAGGAGGGCCTGCGGTTCGAGCTGTGCTCGTCGGTCTCCGGGGTGGACTACGGCCCGGAGGTCGAGCAGCGGCTGCACGTCGTCTACCACCTCACCTCCATGACCTACCGGCGGCGCATCCGGCTGGAGGTCGCGGTCGACGTGGAGGACGCGCACGTGCCGAGCGTCGTCGAGGTCTACCCCACGGCCGACTGGCAGGAGCGCGAGACCTGGGACATGTTCGGCGTGGTCTTCGACGGCCACCCCGCGCTCACCCGCATCCTCATGCCCGACGACTGGGAGGGCCACCCCCAGCGCAAGGACTACCCGCTCGGCGGGATCCCGGTGGAGTACAAGGGCGCGGAGATCCCGCCGCCCGACGAGAGGCGGTCCTACTCATGACCACCCCTGCCGAAGAACGGCTCACTACCGAGGGCCCGGTCTACACCGTCACCGGCGGCGACTGGGACAGCCTCGTCGACGAGGAGCACGACGACCGCATCGTCGTCAACATGGGCCCCCAGCACCCGTCCACGCACGGGGTGCTGCGGCTGGTGCTCGAGCTCGAAGGGGAGACGGTCACCCAGGCCCGTTCGGTGATCGGCTACCTGCACACCGGCATCGAGAAGAACTGCGAGTACCGCACCTGGACCCAGGGCGTCACGTTCGTGACGCGTGCGGACTACCTCTCGCCGCTCTTCACCGAGACCGGCTACTGCCTCGGCGTCGAGAAGCTGCTGGGCGTCGAAGCGCCAAGGCGGGCCCAGCAGGGCCGCGTCATGCTGATGGAGATCAACCGGATCGCCTCGCACCTGGTGGCGCTGGCCACCGGCGGCATGGAGCTCGGCGCCCTCACCGGCATGACCAACGGGTTCCGCGAGCGCGAGGACCTGCTGCACCTGCTGGAGCGGCTCACCGGCCTGCGCATGAACCACGCGTTCATCCGCCCGGGCGGCCTCGCGCAGGACTTCCCGGACGGCTTCGAAGAGGACGTCCTGGCCGTCGTGAAGCAGATCCGCGGCCAGCTGCCCGGCTACGACAAGCTGCTCACCGGCCAGCCGATCTGGCGCCAGCGGTTGGAGAACGTGGGCTACCTGCCGCTCGACGGCTGCCTGGCGCTCGGCGCCACCGGCCCGATCCTGCGGTGCGCGGGCCTGCCGTGGGACCTGCGCAAGGTCGAGCCCTACTGCGGCTACGAGGAGTACGACTTCGAGGTGCCGACGGCCACCGAAGCCGACTGCTACGCGCGCTACCGCCTACGGGTGCAGGAGATGCGGGAGTCGCTCAAGATCATCGAGCAGGTGGTCAAGGCAATGCGGCCCGGTCCGGTGATGGTCGAGGACCGCAAGATCGCCTGGCCCGCGCAGCTTTCGGTCGGGTCCGACGGCATGGGCAACACGCTCGAACACGTCCGGAAGATCATGGGTCAGTCGATGGAGTCGCTGATCCACCACTTCAAGCTGGTCACTGAGGGCTTCGCGGTGCCCCCGGGCCAGGTGTACACGGCGGTCGAGTCGCCGCGCGGCGAGCTGGGCTGCCACCTCGTCTCCGACGGCGGCACCCGGCCGATGCGCGTGCACCTGCGCGAACCCAGCTTCGTGAACCTGCAGTCGATGCCCGCGATGAGCGAAGGCGGCATGATCGCCGACGTCATCGCGGCCGTCGCCAGCATCGACCCGGTCATGGGGGGTTGCGACCGATGACACTGCCGGAAGGCATGCCCGAGGCCCTCGGGCCACTGGACAAGCCGGAGGAGGTCGTCTGGGCGGGCCCGGCCGACCAGCCGATCGTCGGCGGCGTGTTCGACGAGGTCACGTCCACGCGGGCGAAGGAGATCATCGCCAGGTACCCGCAGTCGCGCTCGGCGCTGCTGCCGCTGCTGCACCTCGTGCAGTCCGTCGAGGGCCACGTGAGCCAGGACGGCATCCGGTTCTGCGCGGACGCCCTGGAGCTCACCACGGCCGAGGTCTCCGCGGTCGTCACCTTCTACACGATGTACAAGCGCACCCCGTGCGGCGAGCACCTGGTGAGCGTGTGCACCAACACCCTGTGCGCGGCGCTCGGCGGCGACGCCATCTACCGGCGCCTGCAGGAGAAGCTCGGCACCGACGGCGAGCCGCTCGGCCACGAGGAGACCTCGGCTGACGGCGCGATCACCCTGGAGCACGCCGAGTGCCTGGCCGCCTGCGACCTCGCCCCGGTCATCCAGGTCAACTACGAGTTCTACGACAACCAGGACGTCGACAAGGCCGAAGTGCTCGTCGACGCCCTGCGCCGCGGTGAGAAGCCGCACCCCACGCGGGGCGCGGCCCTCACCGACTTCCGCACCGTCGAGCTGGAGCTGGCGGGCATCTTCCCGGATCTCGCCGCCAGCGTCGAAGGACTGTCGGAGGCACCTGAGACGCTGCTCGGCGTGAAGATGGCGGGCGACCGCGGCTGGGCCGCACCCGCCATGCCCGACACGCCCCCCGCCCTGCCGGAGAAGAAATGACCGACCCCATCACCCCGGTGCTCACCCGCCGGTGGGCCGAGCCGCGCTCGTGGTCGATCGACACCTACGAGCGCACCGGCGGCTACCAGGCCTTCCGCGCCGCGCTGCGGGCCGATCCCGATGAGCTGATCCAGCTCGTCAAGGACTCGGGGCTGCGCGGCCGCGGCGGCGCGGGCTTCCCCACCGGCATGAAGTGGGGCTTCATCCCGCAGGGCCCCACCGGCGCAGGCGCCAAGCCCAAGTACCTCGTGATCAACGCCGACGAGGGCGAGCCGGGCACCTGCAAGGACATCCCTACGATGATGGCCGATCCGCACTCGCTGATCGAGGGCTGCATCATCACCTGCTACGCCATCCGCGCGCACTTCTGCGCGATCTACGTGCGCGGCGAGGCGCTGCACCCGATCCGCCGCCTCGCCAACGCCGTGCGCGAGGCGTACGCGAAGGGCTACCTGGGCCGCGACATCCTCGGCACGGGCTACGACATCGACATCGTCGTGCACGCGGGCGCGGGCGCCTACATCTGCGGCGAGGAGACGGCGCTGCTCGACTCGCTGGAAGGCCGCCGCGGCCAGCCCCGGCTCAAGCCGCCGTTCCCGGCCACCGCGGGCCTCTACGCGTCGCCCACCGTGGTCAACAACGTCGAGACGATCGCCAGCGTGCCGTTCATCGTGTCGGGCGGCAGCGACTGGTTCCGGGCCATGGGCACCGAGAAGAGCCCCGGCCCCAAGATCTACTCGGTCTCGGGGCACGTCGAGCGGCCCGGCCAGATCGAGGCGCCGCTCGGCACCACGCTGCGCCAGCTCCTCGAGCTGTGCGGCGGCATGAAGGACGGCATCCCGCTGAAGTTCTGGACCCCCGGGGGCTCGTCCACCCCGCTGTTCACCGCCGAGCACCTCGACGTCCCGCTCGACTTCGAGGGCGCGGCCGCCGCGGGCTCGATGCTGGGCACCACGGCCGTGCAGGTGTTCAACGAGACCGTCTCCGTGCCGTGGGCGGTCATGAAGTGGACCGAGTTCTACAAGCACGAGTCCTGCGGCAAGTGCACGCCGTGCCGCGAGGGCACCTACTGGCTGCTGCAGATCCTCGAGCGGATGCTGCACCACGAGGGCACCGAAGAAGACATCGAGACGATGTTGGACATCTGCGACAACATCCTCGGCCGGTCGTTCTGCGCGCTCGGTGACGGCGCCACCAGCCCGATCACCAGCGGCATCCAGTACTTCCGGCAGGAGTTCCTCGACCTCTGCGCCGAACAGCCCGCCGCGAAGATGTCCGCCGAACCCGCCGGAGCCATGGCATGACGCTCACGCAAGAAGGAGCGGATGCTCCACCCGTCCCCGAGGGCTACGTGCGGCTCACGATCGACGACCGCGTCGTCGACGCCCCCAAGGGCGAGCTGATCATCCGCACGTGCGAGCGGCTCGGGATCATCGTGCCGCGCTTCTGCGACCACCCGCTGCTCGACCCGGCGGGCGCGTGCCGCCAGTGCCTGGTCGAGGTCGAGATGGGTGGGCGCCCGATGCCCAAGCCCCAGGCCAGCTGCACGATGACGGTGGCCGACGGCATGGTCGTGCGCACGCAGCACACGTCGAAGGTGGCCGATAAGGCGCAGCAGGGCGTCATGGAGCTGCTGCTGATCAACCACCCGCTCGACTGCCCGATCTGCGACAAGGGCGGCGAGTGCCCGCTGCAGAACCAGGCGATGAGCTCGGGGCGCACCGAGTCGCGGTTCGTCGACACCAAGCGCACGTTCGCCAAACCCATCCCGATCTCCACCGAGGTGCTGCTCGACCGCGAGCGCTGCGTGCTCTGCCAGCGCTGCACCCGGTTCTCCGAGCAGATCGCGGGCGACCCGTTCATCGAGCTGCTCGAACGCGGTGCCCAGCAGCAGGTCGGTGTCGCCGAGGACAAGCCGTTCCAGAGCTACTTCTCCGGCAACACGATCCAGATCTGCCCGGTCGGCGCGCTCACGAGCGCGGCCTACCGGTTCCGGTCGCGCCCGTTCGACCTGGTGTCCACGCCCACGGTGTGCGAGCACTGCGCGTGCGGCAGCGCGATGCGCACCGACACCCGCCGCGGCGTCGTCCTGCGGCGGATGGCGGGCAACGACCCGGCGGTCAACGAGGAGTGGATCGACGACAAGAGCCGGTTCGCGTTCCGCTACCTCACGAGCCCCGACCGGATCACCCGGCCGATGGTCCGCCAGCCCGACGGCACGCTGGCCGAGACGTCGTGGACGGAGGCGCTGTCGGTCGCCGCGCGGGGCCTGCTGGCCGCGCGCGAGGGCGGCATCGGCGTGCTCGCGGGCGGGCGGCTCACCGTCGAGGACGCCTACGCCTACGGCAAGTTCGCGCGGGTGGCGGCGGGCACCAACGACGTCGACTTCCGCGCCCGGCCGCACTCGGCCGAGGAGCTGGAGTTCCTGGCCGCGCACGTCGTCGGCCAGGGCCCGGAAGTCCTGGACTACACGCGGCTGGAGGCCGCGTCCACCGTGCTCTGCGTGGCGCTGGAGCCGGAGGAGGAGGCGCCGATCGTCTACCTTCGCCTCCGCAGCGCAGTGCGCAAGCACGGCCAGAACGTCTACCACCTGGGGCAGTGGACCACGCCCGCCGTGGAGCGCACCTCGCCGTCCACCGGTGCGGCGGCGCCCCCGGCCAAGGACAACCTCATCCCGGTCGTGCCCGGTGCCGAGGCCGCGGTGCTCGGCGACCTGCCCGAGGCCGTGCTCATCGGGCTCGCGCGGGGCGGGGTGGTCCTGGTGGGTGAGCGCGCCGCGGAGGTGCCGGGCCTGTACTCGGCGGTGTCCGCGCTGGCCGCCCGCACGGGCGCGGTGGTCGGCTGGGTGCCGCGCCGCGCGGGCGAGCGGGGCGCGCTCGACGCGGGTGCCGCGCCCACGCTGCTGCCCGGCGGCCGGGCGGTCGCCGACGCCGCCGACCGGGCCGCGGTCGAGGAGGCCTGGGGCCTCACCACGGGCGCGCTGCCCACGGCGCCGGGCCGCGACACCGACGCCATCCTCGCCGCGGCGGGGATGGGCGAGCTGGCCGCGCTCGTGGTCGGCGGGCTCGACCCGTACGACCTGGCCGATCCGGCGGCCGCGCTCGCGGGCCTGCGCGAGGTCGGGTTCCTGGTGAGCCTGGAGATGCTCCGCTCGCCGGTCACCGACCTCGCCGATGTGGTGCTCCCGGTGGCGCCGGACGCCCAGCGCGCGGGCACGTACCACAACTGGGAGGGGCGGGCCCGGTCCTTCGGGGCCGCCCTCGACGCGAGCGGTGTGCTGCCCGACTGCCGCGTGCTCGACACGTTGGCCGTCGAGATGGACGTGGACCTGTTCACGCAGACCCCGGCCGCCGCGGCGGGCGAGTTCGCCCGGCTCGGCCTGCGCACCGGGGTCGCGCCCGCGGCGCCGAAGACGCCCTCGCGCCGTCCGCGCACGCCCGGCTTCGGGCAGGCCGTGCTGGCCACCTGGCGCCAGCTCATCGACGGTTCGACGCTCGCACTGCAACGAGCCGCACCTCGCGGGCACGGCCCGGCCCGCGGTCGTGCGGGTCAATGCGGCCACCGCCGGGCGGCTGGGGCTCACCGCGGGCCAGCCCGCCACGGTGCGCACCGAGCGGGGCGCCATCACGTTGCCGGTGGCGCTGGCCGACCTGCCCGACGGCGTGGTGTGGCTGCCGGGCAACTCCGGCGAATCCCGGGTCCGCGCCGTGCTCGGCGTCGGCCACGGCGACCTGGTGGGGGTGACGGGATGATTTCCGCCGACGTGCTCTTCTCAGCGGAGGCCATCGGCGCTGCTACTGGCGCAGGCGGAGCCGGACGGCGGCATGACGCCCACGCAGCAGCTGCTCGCCGACGACCCGCTCTGGCTGGTCGTCCTGAAGGTCGTGGCGCTGTTCGCCGTCGGCGTCGTGCTCACGCTCTTCATGATCAACTGGGAGCGCAAGGTCGTGGGCCGCATGCAGCAGCGGCCCGGCCCCAACCGGGTGGGCCCCGGCGGCTGGCTGCAGAGCCTCGCCGACGGGCTGAAGCTCGCGTTCAAAGAAGACATCATGCCGGTGATGGCCGACAAGCGCGTCTACTTCATCGCGCCGATCATCTCCTGCATCCCGGCGTTCGTCGCGTTCTCGGTGATCCCGTTCGGCGGCGAGGTCACGATCTTCGGCGAGCAGACGGTGCTGCAGCTGGTCGACCTGCCGGTCGGCGTGCTCGTGGTGCTGGCCTGCAGCTCCGTCGGCGTCTACGGCATCGTGCTCGCGGGCTGGTCCTCCGGCTCGCCCTACCCGCTGCTGGCGGCGCTGCGCTCGGCCGCGCAGGTGATCTCGTACGAGATCGCGCTCGGGCTGTCGGTCGTCGGGGTGGTGCTCTACGCGGGCTCGCTGTCCACGGCCGACATCGTGGCCTCGCAGCAGCAGAGCCTGTGGAACGT
>CAWBRG010000002.1:0-481429 GCA_963791185.1 uncultured Actinomycetota bacterium
TGTCGGACTTCTATACGGGGTCCGACCGTACCCATGACCCACGAGATCGCCTGCCAAAAGGCGCGCAACGCCGCCGGGCTCGCTATGCAGACGATCCTGGCCAAGTCGGGCGGCTGATGCTGCCGAGATGGGCGTGAGCGGGGTTTTTCGGTGATCGAACCCCGCTCATGTCGCGCTCGAGTGGCGCCAGGTGACGAGTTTCTCCAAACGCCCACGAACGATCACGGCGCCGACATACCCTCCGCGCATGACCCAGATCGGGAACCACGACGACGCCTACCGGAGCACACCGCTCGAAGAGAAGCTCGCGTGGTTCCAGAATGCGCCGGGCTTGTCGGCGGTAGAGCCCGCGCGTCAGTTCATGACCGGCGCGGCGGCGCTGTACACCGATTCGGACGCCCAGGTGCGGGCCACCATGCGCAACCTCGGCGCCGATTGGACAGGCGAAGCGGCCACCAACGCCGGGGCCACGCTTCAACGGGCCGCCCAGTGGAGCCAAGACGCGAGCGCCGGGCACGCCGTGGGCGGCGAGACCGTCGAAGGCTACGGACGGTCTTTCGAGTCCGTGCGGGGCCAGATCCATTGGGACGATCCGTGGGCGTGGGGATGGAACGACACGGCGACCGCAGCAGCCTCTGTCGCAACGTCAACCCGGGCCCCCTTCCTCGGCAATCTCACCGCCGACTACTTCACAACGGCCCAGCAGAACCGCACCAACGACACGACGGCCATCGCCGCGTTGCAGACCCACGAGAAGCAAACCCGCAGAGCGGTCGACACCTTCCCGAGCATCGACGCGAAGCCGCAGGTTGGCCCCAACCCCAGCCAGCCGGGTGTCGGCGGCAGTCTGTTCACCCCACCTGCTACGACCGCAGGCACAAGTGACGGCGCCCTCAACAGGCGGTGGAGCCGGAGCAGGCGCCATCCCCGGCTCTGTGATAGCGGGCGGGACAGCCGCGGGTGACGTCGGTGCGGGTGGTGTCGGCCCGGGTGCCGTCGGCGCAGGGGGCCTCGCTGCAGGAGGCCTCGCGGCAGGAGGCCTCGCTGCAGGAGGCCTCGCCGCAGGAGGCCTCGCCGCAGGAGGCCTCGCCGCAGGAGGCCTCGCCGCAGGGGGCCTCGCCGCAGGGGGCCTCGCTGCAGGAGGCCTCGCTGCAGGGGCCCTCGGTCCCAAGGCGGGTGGTCGCGGTCCCGCGGGTAGCGGAACTGGGACCGGAGGGGGCGGGAGCGCCTCAAGGGCCGGTTCGGGCGGCGCCATTCCCGGGCGGACTGACGTCGGCGCAGACGGCCTGCGGGGCGAACCCGGCAGGGGCACAAGACCTGGTGGTCCGGCGGGTGAGATAGCAGCCGTCGACCCACGCCTCCGCGGCGGCGGCGACGCTACGAGTGGGGTTAACGGCCGCGATGGCGGCTGGCGAGAGGTGGTCGGTCGCTCCCCGTCAGAGCCGGGGTTCGTTCTCCCGAGGCCCCGCGGCAGGGCCCGAGTTCGCCGCGCGGCTCCCGGCTGGCGCGGCGATCGGCGGAGCGGCTACCGAAGGGGCCGGGATGCCGTTCATGGGCGGCATGGGCGTCGGCGCGGCCGCGCAGGCGACCGAGCACCGCACCACGTACTGGGTCCGCTCTGCCGAGCCGTTCGACGTTCCGCTCCCGCCTCACAGCGAGGGCGTCATATGCGGTGGCGGCGCATGACGCCCGACTGGTCGCGCGCGATCGTGCTCACCGCCACGGCGTTCGAGGCGTGCTGGGAGGTCCTCGGCCTCGGCGAGACCCCGTGGCAGCTCGAGCCGCCCCGCTACGGGCTCACGGCCGCCACGCGGCAAGCCTTCGTCGCCGAGGTGACGGCACAGCTGCGGGGCGCCCGACCGGAGCTTCCGCCTGGATGCGGCTCCTCGCCCGCCCGGCGTGGTCGGTCGACATCCGGATGCGCGCGGACGACTTGGTCGCGGGGCTCGTGGCCTGCCGCGGGCCACGGGCGGTGCTCGCCGTGCGACATGGGGACGAGATCGCGCTGGTGGACGTCCCGGCGGCGGTGGCGGTCGACGCCGGTGCTCGATCTCCTCGGCCCGGTGCGCCCCGGTCCTGGCCGTCGGGCGATGGTCGTCCTCGCGGAGGATCCCACGGCGCCCGAAGTGGGCGCCGCCTGTCGCGACGTACGCATGTTCGGCCAGCTCGGCGCCTCCGTGCTGGATCACGACGGCGTACGGATCCGCCGGATGTCGCGCGTGATCGGCTTCCACCGCACCGACGCGGGCGACTACCGCAGCGTGCGCCTCGGCCCCTTCACCGTGGCGCTTGAGCCCGCCACCCGCGCGCGTCTTGCGGCCGACCTCGACGAGCTGCTCGCCGCCGCGCGTTAAGAGCGCGTGGCGGCGGCTGCCCACCTCGCGTCGGGTGCGTGACAACTGGGGCGCGGGAGAACCGGGTGCGGGAGAACCCGCCCGAAGCGCGCGGTAGCTACAGGGGCTTGGCCGCTCGTGCCTCGACGTGTCCGGCTGACGGGGGCGGCAGCGGGTCGTGCACGGGGGCCAACACGCGGTGGTGCTCGGGGTCGGGCACCAGCTGTTCACGGGCGTCGCGGTACTCCAGCTCGCCGTCGGGGCCGAGGTCGGCGTGGAAGCCCGCGGCGGCGAGCTGCTCCTCGTCCAGGTCGACGAGCAGCTCCCAGCGACTCGGGATCACCTTGTAGTCGGGCCACGGCAGGTGGCCGTAGGCGTCGTGCAGGTCGGCCAGCAGCCCCACGAACACCTGCTGCCACCGCAGCGGCATCGACTGCGCGAGCGACCGCGGCATCACCAGGTGGTCCTCGGTGGCGCCGGGCGCCGGGCGGTCCAGGTAGTCCTGCACGGGGGTCGTCGACGCGGGGCGAGTCGGGGGGCACGGCGCCTGGTGCGTACTGCGGGTCGTGCCCACACGGGGTCGGGGTGTCAGGCCCGGTTGAGGGCGGTGCCGGGCCGGGTGGCCAGCGGAACGAGCTCGGCATAGTTCCACGGCACGGGCTGCACCCGGACGTTGGCTCCCGTGTAGGGCGCCTCCACCATCTGGTCGTTGCCCATGTACAGCGTCACGTGGTGGATGGTCGCCGGGTCGCTCGGGTCGGTGGCGTAGAAGAGCAGATCGCCGGGCTGCGCCTGCCGCACCGGAACGTGGCCGCCGTTCTTGTACTGATCGGCCGCCACCCGGGAGATCGTGACACCCGCCGCGGGAACGCCTTGAGCATCAGCCCCGAGCAGTCGTAGGCCCCGGGGCCGGTGGCGCCCCACAGGTAGGGCTTGCCGACCGCGGCGAGCGCGAAGTTGATCGCGGTGGCGGCCACGCCCTGAGCGAGCACGGCGGGCCCGCGCAGGCGGCGAGCGGGCGACCTGCCCGAGCTGGGTGACCAGCTCCGCGGCCAGGCCCTCCCATTTCGCGTAGGCCTGCGGGAACGCCGAGCGCTGCACGGTCTGGGCCGCGACGGTGACCGGCATCGTCTCCCATCCGGGCACGGCCAGCAGCCTCTGCAGGAAGATCGTGGTGGCGTGGACGGGGTCGGTGACCTGGGCCGGTGTTCCCCAGCCCTGCGAGGGCCGCTGCTGGAAGAGGCCGAGCGAGTCGCGGTCGCCGTAGTCGAGATTGTGCAGCGTCGACTCCTGCATCGCGGTCGCGAGCGCGACCAGCGACGCCCGCGGCGGGGCGCCCATTCCCTTCGCCACCCCGATGATCGTGGCGGCGTTGTTGCGCTGCTCCGCGCTCAGGTCGCCCGCCCTGGTGCCGGCCGCGGTGCCGGCGAGGAGCCGCTCAGCCCCGCGTCGCAGCGCGCCCGAGCAGCATCGGGCCGCGGTCCCACCCCCACCACCGCACGCTGAACGCCACGAACGCGACACCGAGGAACAGCGCGAGCGCGGCCGCGATCGCCACCAGCGGCAGGAGCAGGCGCAGCGGACGAACCGCGTCACGCCGGTCACGTCCGCTCGTAGCTGGAGACCCGCCAGCCCACGTCCGAGTCGATCAGCACCTCGGTGAGCGTGAGGGCGTCGGTGGGCACCTCGACCCTCACGGACCTGGGCGCGACGGTGATCGCCTTCGGCGACCCGGTGACCTTCGTGGCCGGGATGTTCCCGGGATCGACCCCGGCCAGAACGCCCATGTACTCGGGGGTGGTGGTGGCACGTAGCCCTTCCAGCCACTGCCCCGCGGGGGTGCCGGCGGGCGGCCGCACCCATGCCGTGGTCCACCGCAACGCCACGTCGAGCGCCGCCTGCGGGGCCTGCCTCAGCGGCAGCGCGCTCGGCTGCAGCTCGGCGACCGGCGGCATCGGCGCGGCCTCGGACGGCGGCGCGCGACGCATCCCCCGTCGGCTGGGCGCCGGTGCCGCGCCCCCCTTGGCCGCGGCGAGCCGCACTGATCCCGATCCCGACCGTGACCGCCACGACCACGCCAAGCGCGACGGTCGACGACCAGCCTGGCCGGCGAGCGCAACGGCCACTGCCACAGCCCCCGGTACGCCGCCGCCCGTCCGCGCGGAGATCGGATCGGCATCAGCCGGACCCCCCCGGGGCCCGGCTGGGCCGGCCGCGGCCGGTAGATGCGGTAGACGGGAACGCCGTCGACGAGCTCGGCCTGCACCGGCGCGCGCCGCCCTGGCGCAGCGGCACGGCCTCGGACCTGCGGTAGATCGACCGGTCGTCGACCTCACCGGGCTCGGCCCAGCTCGGACCGCGCGACCCGCCGCCGACGCCACCCGGCCCGGCCGGTAGCGCCGGCCTGCGAGCGGCCGGCACCAACACAGGTGACGGCGCGGCCTCGACCTCGGCGCGGCGCCGGCACGCGCGTGGCCTGCGCTGTGACCCTGGCGCCGGGCTCGGACTCCGGCCGCGCGCCCCCGAGAAGTCGGCCCCCGCCGTGGCGCCCCGGCGCTCGTCCCACCAGCGGGACTGGCGGTCGTCCTCGTCGGCGCCGCCCCGGACGCGCTGCCACACCCGCGACATCGGTCCGGCACCGGCGCCCGGCACGATGCCGCCGAACTGCTCACGGGTGAGCGACGACCATCGACACCAGCCGCCGGAACGGCCGGGCCACGGCCCACAGCACCACGGTGACCACGCCCGTGACCAGCAGCGCGAGCCACAGGTCGATGCCCGAACCCGGGCGGAACAGGGACACCACCAGCAGCGCGTGCAACCCGGCCAGCGCGCCGACGACGAGCGTGTTGACGATCGCAGCGCCCGCCACCCGCAGCAGCGCGGGCAGGATCTCGGGCTTGAGCACGGCCACCACGGCGATGGCGGGCGCCGTCATGACCAGCAGCCGCAGCATGAGCATCGCCACCAGCACCAGCACCTTGGACAGCAGCTGGAACAGGGCGATGCACAGCGCCTCGACGATCGCCAGCACGCCCGGCACCGATGCGGCTGCCCGCCTTGCCCTGGAAGTACGGGTAGCGATCACCCATCTTGCCGGCGATCGTCGCGAAGTCGGCCTTCTTCTGCGTGGCCAGCTCGAGCGTGTCGGGTGGTCGGTGACCTCGTCGATCGTGAACGTCTGCGCGCGGAGCAGATCGCGTCCGTACTGGCTCCGCCTGCGGCACTTCGGGTGCTCCGAACTCGCCACGTAGCCAGTTCTGGTAGACGACTTGGTCGACCAAGCACGGTGGGCAATGTGTTGCGGTCGCCCATGCCGATCTCGCCGAGAAAACCCTCCTGCATCTTGGTGACACCGTCGAGCAGCAGCGAGTCGGCGGCCTTTGACCAGTCGACGGGTGCCAGGTACGCCGCTGATCCGACGACGAGCGCCGCGAGGGCGAAGGCAGCCCGCCGCGCCTGTTGGGCAAGATCGCCTCTCATCGCGTACACGAGCATGATCACGGCGACTATCGCGAGCGACGAGACCGATCCACGTAGTGAACACGGCGTTGTACATAGCGCGTGTACCGGTGGCGATCAGGTTGTCGAGCGGTTGGAGCAGTTCACCGCCACTGGCGATCAGAGTAGTGCGACCAGTTGACGCCGCCGACGGCGAATTTGGCGACGTTGAGTTCCTGGTTGCCGAGCCACGTATCGGTGGTGCTGGCCGGGTTGAAGACGGCAGCTACCCGCGCACCCGAGGTCGTAGTTGTGCCAGACCAGCCCGCCGTAGCCGACCTCGCGGTAGACGCTTCCGATCTCGCCATGGCTTCCACGCGGGCGGATCCAGCGATCCGACGAGCCCGGTGCCTGGGCGGTCCGGCTCAGGCGATTCCTTGCAGTCGAACGTCTGCGCCATCGCGGGCGACCCGATCAGCGAGGTGCCGGCGACGATGGCCATCACGATCAGCAGCGCCGCCCGGCGACGAGGCCGTGGCGTATCACGCGGCCTGCGGCGGGCGACGCTCGACAGCACGGCTGCCATCAGGACCGTGGCCGCCGCCAGCCACCGGCCCCGGAGGGATCCGCGAGGTCCACCGGGCTCACCGGCTGCCCTCCCCACCCGACCGCGCTCGGTTGCCGGTGTGAGCCGCCTCCCCGTCGCGATGGGGTCGAGCTCGCCGTCGACGCCGGGGTCGCCGTCGCCGAGCAGGTCGAGCTCCTCGTCGTCGAGCAGTTCCGCCGTGACGGTCTGCACACCAGCCGCGGTGGCATGCCCGTTGCTGGGACGGCCGGCGCTGAGCAGGCCGTCGGGGTCGTCGAGATCGTCGAACGACCGTCGAGGTCGGGGTCGAAGTCGACGTCGTCGGCCAGGTCGGTGGCGCCGCCCGGGCCGGTCCAGCCGTGGTCTCCGGGAGCCGTGAGCGGACGACGCGGCGGGGGCTCGTCGGGAGCGCGGACGGCCGCGGGCGCGGCGGCCCCGGGACACCGCGCGCAGAGACCCGACTGGCATCGGGGTTGGTGTCGAGCGCCTCCCGCACGTGCTCGAGGTGCGGCGCCTCGAGGTCGATGCGGATCTTCTCGACGCCGCCGTGGCCGTCGGCGAAGACGAACTGGCGAGGCGTGTCGTCGGGCCGGTCGTCGTGGCGCGGCCGCGGGGAGAGCGTGCCCAGCATCTGCTCGTAGCCCACCCCGGTGGGCACGCGCAGCAGCCGCAACGCCTCGCCCTGGGCCTCGTCGTCGTCGGTGCGGCCGACGAACACCGCGTTGACGAGCGACGCGAACCCCGACACCCGCAGCAGGTCGCCCGCCAGCTGCGAGGCGAACAGCGCGCGCACGTTGAACTTGCGGGAGTCGCGGGCGAGCCGGTCGATCAGCACCTTGCCGGTGGGCACCTGCGACAGGAAGTGCGGTCTCGTCGAGCGCGACGCCCTTGCGGAGGTTGCGGTCGGCCTCGTAGATCGTGCGCTGGGTGAGCCACGAGGCGAGGTTCAGCAGCTCGACGGCCAGCGACTCGCCGTCGGTCCACTCCTCGCGCGGGCTGCCCGGCCGGGGCAGCGTCATGCCCTGCATCGTGAGGACGGTGAGGCGGTAGTCGCGGTCGGCGTGCCACGGGTCGTGCGGGAGGTGTCGGGGAACAGCAGCGCGGCCTGCGGCAGCTCGCGGCGCTCCTCGAGGAAGTCCGCGACGACGCCGGCGTGCTCCTCGCCGTCGCGGGCGTGGCGGCGCAGCACGTCGATGACCAGGCCGGGGTGCCGGTCGGCGCGCCGCCGACCTCGCGCACGGCGCGCAGCAGCACGATCCGGGTGTGCGGGAGGCGGGCGACGTCGTAGGGCAGCAGCCCGGTGAGGACGTCGAGCACGAGCCTGCGGCGGGTGGCCGCGGCCAGCGAGCGCTCCCGCCGCCACGCGCGCTCCGGGTCCTCCTCGTCGGCGAAGTGCTCCTGGCCGCGGCTCGGCCACGACGCGGTACGGGTTGAGGATGCCGGGATCGGCACGCAGCAGGTTGATGTGCCGCGAGAACGGCGCCAGCTCGGGGAGCCGGGTGAGCTCGGCGAGCGGGCCGGACGGGTCGAGCACGGTCCAGCGCGCACCGGTGCGCAGCGTCTTGTAGACGATGAGGCCGGTGAGGAACGACTTGCCCGAGCCCAGCCCGCCGACGACGGCCGTGAGGCCGGACGCGCGCCGCACCTCCTGGGCCAGCCACGGGTCCCACGCGACCGGACGGCGCGTGGCGGTGCACGTCTCGCCGATCATGATGCCGCGCCGGTCGCCGACGCTCGCCGTGGCGGCGGGCACGGCGGCCGCGGCCCAGGTGACCGAGCCGCGACGGCGGTAGGCGGTGGACGCGAGCGGCTCGCCCGGGATGAACTCGCGCGCGTAGCGGTACTGCGCCTCCGGGTGCTCGATCTGCACCTTCGGCCGGTAGAGCTCGAGCACCTGCTGGGCGCGGGTGATCGCCTCGGCCTCGTCCTTGCCCGCGACCGCGATGCGCCACCAGCCGTACAGGCGGGTGTTGAGCTGGGTGAGCCCGCTGGTGAGCTCGTCCTCGACCTCCAGCACCCGGTCGGCCTGGCGGGCCAGCGACATCGGCGGGTCGAGGTCGTGGTCGTGGGTGTAGTGCCGGATCTGGCTGCGCACCTTGCCCATCTGGCGCTGCAGCTCGCCCGCGACCTCCTCCGGCTTGCGGATGTAGATGCGCGCCGACCACTCGACGGGGAACGGCAGCCGGTCGGAGTGCTGCATCCACGGGTCGTCGACCTCGGGGATGCGCAGGCCGTCCATCAGCCCGACGGAGAGGACGGCGACGTTGCGCGACACCGCCTGCGAACGGAGCCGGCCGACGACGCGCACCGTGGGCGCGTAGGGCTCCTGGTACATGTCGACGCCGTCGGTGAACGCCGCGAGGTCCTCGGTCTCCCAGCGGTTGACCGACCCGGGCACCACCGAGAGCGTGCGCGGCGCGGGCAGCCCCAACGCGCACGACCGGTGCATCAGCCAGGCGATGTCGTCGGCGCCCGCGGGGACGGCGTCGAGCCCGCTGCCGGCGACCAGCACGTCGAGGTGGCGCACCTCGGAGGTCAGCGCGGCCAGCTCGGCCCGCACCGCGGCGGGCGCGAGCTTGCCGAGCACCGGTGACGGCCATGTCGACCCAGCGGTCGATCATGCTGCGCCCGGACACCTCGATGCCGAGGAAGACCTCCTTGTCCGACATCGACAGGCCCATGAGGTGGCGCTGCTCGCCCTCGAGGAAGCCGTCCCAGCCGAGCGCGCCCGCGACGTCGGGCAGCCGGCCGAGCGCGTTGTTGTCGAACGACTCGGCCCACATGTGCACCGGGTAGGGCCGGGTGGTGACGCGCAGGTGCACCCACCGGCCCTGCAGCTCGCCGAGCTGCGCCGCGATCTGGCGGATCAGGACCTCGCGCTGGGAGTCGCTGCGGAAGCTCCACGCCTGCGCCGCCAGCCGGTACCAGGCCATCACCTGGGTGCCCGTGCGGGTCAGGTGCCCGTCGATCGAGCGCAGCGCGATGTTGGGGCGGTACTTCGGCAGCCCGGCCTCGCCCGCGAGCGCCCGCCTCGCGCGGCGTCTCGGCGGGGGCTTCTCCCGCTTCTTGTCACGCGGCACGAGCCCGCCCCTTCGCCCGTTTGCGACGGCGCTGCGGGACCACCTTCGCCGCCCGCGCGGACCGGACCGCGACGTGCTCGGAGCGCACCGCGCCGCCCGCCACCGCCGTGCGCCGCCGCGGCCCGCGCAGCTCGTGCCGGAACAGGGCGACCACCTGGCCGAGCGGACGTTCGTAGTCGATGCGCTGGCCGAGGAACCGCGTGACCAGGACGGTGATGATCAGCGCCCAGGCGACCGAGAAGAAGTCGAGCCCGATCCCGATCCGGCGCTGCAGGAACATGACCACGATCATTACCAGAAGGCCGAGCCCGTAGCTCACGTAGCGCGCGCGCCAGGGGAACGTGGCGCGCGGCGGGCCGAGCCAGACGGAGTCGACGCGGTACACCTCGTCATCGGTGCGCACGAGCACGCGCGTCACCCGGTGATGAGGCCGGCGAGGAAGCTGCCCACGTCCGGCCCCCTCCCCGATACGGCGATGCCGAGCGCGACGAGGCCGACGAGGAGCCCGACGCTGCGTCGCGCGACCCCGGCGTTGTCGCCGCGACCACCGATCCACAGCAGGATCACCGCGATGCCCAGCAGGATGAGCGGGACGACGTTGTCCTGGATCCAGCTCTGGAGACCACCCGTCGAGACCCCTTGGGCGTAGACCTCAAGGACCTCCGGTGTGATCATGCCGACCTCCTCGCTGCGGACCTGACCAGCGCGCCTTGAACACGCTCTGTGCACGATCCGCACACGTTCTGCAGACCCGGCCCGTCCACTCGGCAGCGTAGAGGGGGGCCGAGGCCGCGGGGACAAGTGGGCCGAAACGCTTTGCACCTGCAAACGATCGCCCATTCCGTGCTCCACGTCCGTGTCCGACACACCGTGATGTGACGGATCTCGAACTGCTTCTGTCGGTCCGCCCGGTTAACGTCTCGGGCAACTTCCGTCGTTACCGACGGGTAGCCCGGGTGATCGCGGTCTAGTCTGCGGCCACCGTCGCGGCGCAGCGCAGGGAGGCATCTCGTGGTGGTGAGGCTGGTCATCGGTCTGCTGATGACCGTCGTGGCGTTGGCGGTCGCGGGCCGTCGGGCGTCGACGATCTACACGCTGATCCGGTCGGGCCAACCCGCACCACGACCGTTCCCAGGATCTGGGTCGCAGCGGTTGCGCACCCAGCTCGTGGAGGTGTTCGGGCAGAAGCGGCTGTTGAAGTGGTCGGTGCCGGGGCTGGCGCACTTCTTCACGTTCTGGGCGTTCGTCATCCTGCTCACGGTCTACATCGAGGCCTACGGCGCGCTGTTCGACCCCGATTTCGCCATCCCGCTGATCGGCCACTGGCCCGGTGCTCGGCTTCCTGCAGGACACGATCGCGGTGCTGTGCCTGCTCTCGCTCGGGGTGTTCGCGGTGATCCGGATCCGCAACGCGCCGGAGCGCGAGCACCGCGCCTCGCGGTTCTACGGCCGCCACACCGGCGGGGCGTGGCTGATCCTGTTCATGATCTTCAACGTGCTGTGGACGCTGTTCTTCTTCCGGGCCGCGTCCTCCGCGCTGGGCACGTTCCCCTACACGTCCGGTGCGTGGGCGTCGATCGGGCTGGGCAACCTGTTCACCGGGCTGTCACCGCAGGCGTTGGAGGTGGTGGAGAGCGTCGGGCTGCTGCTGCACATCGGCGTGATGCTCGCGTTCCTGATCATCGTCGCCTACAGCAAGCACCTGCACATCTTCGTGGCGCCGATCAACGTCTCGGCCAAGCGGTTCCCGAAGGCGCTGGGTCCGCTGCCGGTGATGACCTCGGGCGGGAAGCCGATCGACTTCGAGGATCCGGGCGAGGACGACGTGTTCGGCCGCGGGAAGATCGAGGACTTCACGTGGAAGGGCATGCTGGACATGGCCACCTGCACCGAGTGCGGGCGTTGCCAGAGCCAGTGCCCGGCGTGGAACACGGGCAAGCCGCTCTCGCCCAAGCTGGTGATCATGGATCTGCGGGATCACCTGATGGCCAAGGCCCCGTACCTGATCGGCGGCAAGGAGATGCCCGAGGAGGGCGCGATCGACTTCGCGGCCGCCACCGCCGGAGGGCCACGACGGGCACGGCGTGCCGGAGTCGGGCTTCGAGCGGGTGCGCGGGTCGGGGCCGGAGCAGGCGGCCCGGCCGCTGGTGGGCACCGCCGAGCAGGGCGGGGTGATCGACCCGGACGTGCTGTGGTCGTGCACCACGTGCGGGGCGTGCGTGGAGCAGTGCCCGGTCGACATCGAGCACGTCGACCACATCGTCGACATGCGCCGCCACCAGGTGCTGATCGAGTCGGAGTTCCCCTCCGAGCTGGGGGCGCTGTTCCGCAACCTGGAGAACAAGGGCAACCCGTGGGGGCAGAACGCCCGCAACCGCCTGGACTGGACCAAGAAGCTCGGCTTCGACGTCCACATCTTCGACGGCGAGCTGGCGCCGGAGGTGGAGTACCTGTTCTGGATCGGCTGCGCGGGCGCGTTCGACGACGGCGCGCAGAAGACCGTGCAGGCCACCGCCGAGCTGCTGCACCGGGCCGGGGTGAACTACGTGGTGCTCGGCCCGGAGGAGACCTGCACCGGCGACCCGGCGCGGCGCTCGGGCAACGAGTTCCTGTTCCAGATGCTCGCCCAGCAGAACGTCGAGGTGCTCAACGGGGTGTTCGAGGGCCGCGAGCCCGGCACCCGCAAGATCGTCACCACCTGCCCGCACTGCCTCAACACGCTGGGCCGGGAGTACCCGCAGCTCGACGGGCACTACGAGGTCGTGCACCACACGCAGCTGCTCAACAAGCTGGTGCGCGAGGGCAAGCTCGTGCCGGTCGCGGCGCCCGAGCACGGACAGGCTCGGTCACCTACCACGACCCCTGCTACCTGGGGCGGCACAACGAGATCTACGAGGACCCGCGCGCGCTGGTCGGCGCCGCGGGCGCGCACGCTGTCGGAGATGCCGCGCCACGCCGACCGTTCCATGTGCTGCGGCGCGGGTGGGGCGCGGATGTGGATGGAGGAGCGCATCGGGCAGCGGGTCAACGTCAACCGCACCACCGAGGCCCTCGACACCCTCGAAGACGCGGGCGGCGAGCAGGGCACGATCGCCGTGGGCTGCCCGTTCTGCCGCACCATGCTCACCGACGGGCTCACCCAGGCCCAAGGCCAAGGCGCGGGCGAGAACGTGCAGGTGCAGGACGTCTCGCAGATGCTGCTGGCTGCGGTCAAGCGCGGCGACGGACGCCGCGGCGCTGATCAGCAGGGGAGGAAGCCGGCTGACGAAGTAGGTGCCGACCCGGCGGGTGCCGATCTGCGCACCTCGAGCGGCCGAGCGCCGGGCCGCCCAGGGCCGGGGTGGCCCACGGCGGTGCGGCAGGCGTCGAGTCAGCCACACGCGCGCCGTTCTGGACGGTCGGGCGCGTCGAGCGTGCTGGTACTGGGGGCTGCTCGGCGCGGCTGCGCAAGGCGGCGAGCGCGCCGGGCGCAGTCCGCGGCGCCGGTGACCCGCACGACGTCGGCCCTCGCCGGCACGTCGAGCAGCCGCGCAGAACGCGGGCACGTCGTTCTGCGCGATCGTTCTCCAGCAGCGCGCCGACCACCCGCTCGGGCGGTGCGCTCCCCCTGCAGCCCGAGCTCTGCTGCGTTCTCCGCCGCGTCCTGCGACGCGCTGCGCTTCCTGCGTCTGGTAGGTCGAGAACCCGAAGCCGACCCCGGACACCAGCGCACATCACCACCCCGACGGCGGCCAGCCGCCACCACGGCAGCTGCAGCAGCCCCGCGACGAGCACGCCGATGCTCGCGGCCAGCGCCCACGCCCACGGGTCCGGTGCTGAACATCAGCCCGACCACGACGACGAGCCCGCCGAGGTGCACATCCCAGCCGCGCAGCAGGCCGTCCAGCCGCAGCAGCCGGAGCAGGAGCAGCACGCCGAGCCCGACCAGCCACGGGATCCCGACCACCCCGGCGAACGGCCACAGCAGCAGCGCCGCCGACCCGATGGCCAGGCCCGCGGCGCCGCGGCGCGTGCGGGTGAGCCGCTGCCAGGTGAAACGGGCGGCGTCCACCGGCGGCGCGGGAGGCCGCTGGGCGGCGGGGGCGGGGTGCGGGTGACCGGGAGCCACGGCGGGGGTTCGGGGCGCGGTTCCATCGCGTCGGCGGGAGGCTACCGGCGGTCGCGTGTCGACCCGGTGGAAGTTCAGGTGGGCGCGCGACGGCGTCGGGCCCCGCTGGCCCTGGTAGCGGGAGCCGACGCCCTCGCTGCCGTAGGGGCGCTCGGCCGGGCTGGACAGCCGGAACAGGCACAGCTGCCCGATCTTCATGCCCGGCCACAGCGTGATCGGCAGGTTGGCGACGTTGGACAGCTCGAGCGTGATGTGACCGGTGAACCCGGGGTCGATGAACCCGGCCGTCGAATGGGTGAGCAGGCCGAGCCGGCCGAGCGAGCTCTTGCCCTCCAGCCGGCCGGCCAGGTCGTCGGGCAGCGTGACGGTCTCGAACGTCGAACCGAGCACGAACTCACCCGGGTGCAGCACGAACGGCTCGTCGCCGTCCGGCTCGACCGGCGTAGTCAGCTCGTCCTGCTGCTCGCGCGGGTCGATGTGGGTGTAGCGGGAGTTCTGGAACACCCGGAAGTAGCGGTCGAGCCGCACGTCGATGCTGGAGGGCTGGAGCATGGCGGGATCCCACGGGTCGAGCACGAGCCGGCCGTTGGCGAGCTCCTTGCGCAGGTCACCGTCCGACAGCAGCACGGCGGCTACCCTACGACTCCCGCTGCGCGGGTCGGGAACCTCCGCCGGATCGTCCTCGGGGAGCCGCGGGTGCGGCAGCTCGAGCAGGGGCGACGGGGTCAGGCCGAACATCCAGGCCACGGCCTGCTCGACGCGGACGGCCTCCAGCCCGTCGGACGGCTCGGGCGCGCGGCTGGTGCGCCGCGAGCAGCTGGCGGACGGTGCCCATCACGGCCGGGCTGAGGATGCTGCGGATCGAGTCGCCCGGCTCGGCGATGAACGGGCCGTCGACGAGCACGGCGGGCGTGCCGAAGCCCGGCGCGTCGCTGACCAGCTCGGGGTTGTCGGAGACCAGCACGGTGCTGACGCCCAGCAGCGCCACGAGATCGGCGAGCGGCACGTTGCGCACGACGGTGCCGCGCGGGTGGCTCGCGAGCGGGTACGCGGCACCGTGCGCGGCCAGCTCGCCGAACAGCACGACCTCGATGTCCGGCTCGCCGTCGAGCAGGTCGGGGAGCCCGGCGAGCACGCCCAGCGAATCGAGCCGGTCCAGCGCCGACCAGCACGATGCGCGGCCCGCTCGGCCCGGACGCGGCGCAGCAGGCGGGCGAAGCGCAGGTCAGCGGGCTGCGGGTTGGCCGCCATCGTGTCGCCGACCGGGATCGCGTTCGGGCCGATCGGGCTGCCGAGCGCCGCTCCGCCGGTGGTGAGGAACAGCGAGGCGAGCTGGCCGATGATCCGCCGGTTGGCCTCCTGCGGGAACGGGCAGAGCAGGTCGTCGCTGGCCACCCCGGCCTGCAGGTGCACGACCGGGATCTGCCGCCAGAACGCGACCTGCGCGGCGATCGCCGCGGTCATCCCGCCGCCGTAGACCATGATCGCCGACGGGTCGAGGTCGACCAGCAGCTCGTCGAGGCGGGTCATGAGCATCGCGCCGATCGAGGCCGGGTTGACGGGGTCGAACGGCTCGCGCAGCAGCTGGGTGACGTCGGCGGGCACCCCGAGCGCCTCGAAGGCCTCGTGCACGGCCATCGGGTCGGGCCCGGTGGCGACGGTGACCGCGCGGATGCGGTCGACGTCGTCGAACGCCGTCGCCACCGGCGCGAGCCGGGCGACCTCAGGTCGACTGCCGGCGACCAGGAGCACGTCGTGATCGTGATCCTGGTCCGGGAGCGACCCCAGGGGTGGGTCGTACTCCGTCATGCGGGGGTTCCTCACAGCCGGGGGAGCTGGCCTTACGGGGCCCCAGAAGTGTGAGCCGGCCAGAGGGCAGGCGTCGAGACCTCATCCCCAGGAACGGGCAGGAACACTCGTTCGGGCTACGCAAGAGGGGTGCGCAGTGACTCCGCGTGAGCTGCTAGGCTTGCGTGCAGGTCACTGCGGATGTAGTTCAATGGTAGAACATCAGCTTCCCAAGCTGAATACGCGGGTTCGATTCCCGTCATCCGCTCCACCACCAGTGCAGCTCAGAGTCGGCATGATCATGTGCGCTGGGGCTTCGTGACGATCGTTGCTCGGGCCCTGCGGGGTGCCCGACTCGATCGTTGCGGCCCGGCGCATTCGGCGGGCGGCTTCGCCGCCAGGCGTACCGCCAGATGGGTGTAGCGCGCACGTCGCCATCGCCCGTTCGGGCCACTACATCGCGTCGAGTGTCGTGTGCGATCTCGCCGAAGGAGCGGGGCGGAACGGGACGAAACGCCTTCGGCGGCGCGTGGTGAATTGCTCTGCGCATACAGCTCGTGCGCAGCACGAACAACCTGATCGCCCACCAGCGCGTTGTAACAATCGCCGCGACCGAGCGGAATAGGTCGTGACCCCCGACCACGGTCCGGCTCCGCATCGGGCGAGGTGCCGGTCCGCCGTGCGCTCCCTCGGCGCGGGTCCACATGGAAGGAACGACATTGAGCGAGTCGACCGCCCAGTATCGCGTGCTGGGAAAGGCGTCGAAGCAGGCACGCACGGACGCGTGCGGTTCCGAAGTCCGCGACGAGCGCTGACCAGTCGCCACGTCCATGTCGGAGATCAGAGGGCATGAACCGGACCGGGCCCGAGTGGCGCAGGTTCGGGTCGAGCACGAGCGCGGCGACCGGCGGGGAAGCGGCTACCGGGTGAACGACATCGTGGTGCTGACCGCCGCGCACGTGGTCGAGGGCGCATCGGCCGTCCGAGTCGTGTTCAACGCCGATTGGACCGACGAGTGGTCGACGACGGCGAACGTCGCTCTCTGTGAGTTCGAACAGCGATGTCGCGATACTCGAACTCAACCGAGCCTGACGGGCACGAGCCGGTTGCAGCCGGCTCAATTCGGCAGGCTCGACCGGCAGCGACGCCGACGTATTCCACGTGTCGGGCGATCGGGTTTCCCGCATTCCACCAGCACTCTTGGGCGAAAGCAGGCCCTCGACGAGCCGCGCCCGGGCCCTATCGCGGCGTGCGGCAGGCCGACGGCCGTTGTCCGGCCACGATCCCACCGGAACGAGGAGCGCCCGTCGAGTTCACGGGTGACCCGCCTCGAAAGCGACACCCAGTCCGGACGCCTCTCCGTGGGACGGCATGTCAGGGGCGGCGATGTGGTGCGCCGACCAGATCGTCGGCGTGGTGACCAGTCCACCAGTACACCGACGGCCGGAACCGGGTGACGGCGACGGACGTCGCGAGCTGGTACAAGCCGGGCTGGACGCGCGATCGGCTCGTGTCGAACTGACCGGAGGTACTCGGGCTGCCGAGCCGGATCGATGACGTCCGGCCATTCCCCGGAGCACGCAGGCATCACGAAATCCGCGGAGTATCGTCGCAGTTCCGCTCGCCGGCCACCGGCATCCTCGACGTCGACGTACGAACATGCGATCGCGGAGGTGGTACGTCGGAGCCGCCGGGTTGGGACAGCGGCCTCGGGCGTCCTCGCCGAAGATCGCGGATCCTGTTGCTGCGGCGCCACGCCGGGATCGGGTGCGCGGACCGCTGCGATCAGTTTGCTCGGAGCGTCTCCGAGCAAGCGCAGCGAGCCGATCCACGAATTGGGCCACCAGCGCGACGAGCCCCGACGTCGACGCTGCTGCGACTCAGCGCGACGTCGTGGCGGACGACCGATATGCTGCTGGACCTCTCGACCGTCGGCGGTCGAACAGGTGCGTCGACATCATGCGCCGAGCTGGCGACCTTCGCGCGAAGGGGTCAAGCTCGCGGTGGATCGCCTGCTCGTCGTCGTCGTGCCTGCAGGCGACGACGACCTCATGGCTCACCGAGCTTCGGCCCGTGGACGAGAGCTGGGTACGGCCCGACGGCGGCTCGGTGTTCGAAGCAGCATCTCGCACGCGCACGATGCGTCGGCGAACATCACGAATCCGCCGTGGCCGCAGCTCGAAGCGATCCTCCTGCAGCGCGGAACCATGGCGGAGATCGACGGACCTCGCGCGAACCGTGCGCGCGGCCCAGGATCACCTGCGCGGGAGCGAGACCTCGCCGATCTGATCGACGCAGGCGCTGACCGCGCGCTGCGGAAGCGGGCGAACGAAGTGGCCGCGCGCGTCGCTCGGCAACGCGAACGGCAACTTCCGATCGCTGCTCCTGGCGTCGGCCATGCTCGAAGGGCGTCGCGGTCGAAAACGTGCTCGGCGGCTCAGCGAGGGCTTGATCCGAATCTCTGGACATCGGCGCGGAGATCGAGCACGAGTTCGAGCAGTTCGATCTCGCGCACCGGTTTCGCGGGGTCGACGCCGAAGTCGACGGCGACGCGACCGTTCAGTTTCCCCGGCTCGGCTACGCAGAGGCGGTGCGCAGGCACTTCTGGAGCAACTACCCGGGCTTGCGCGACAAGCTGCAACGAGTGGGTGGCGGAACGCGACTCCCAGAATCGACGGGCCACGGCGACGTCGGGCGACGAGTTCGTTCGGAGGTTCGCCGACGCGTGCTTGAGCGCGCGAACGGCCGGACGATCTGGTGGCGGTGATCGACAGACTGGGCGTTCGGGAAGCTCCGCACAGGTCGCACTCGCCGCGAGCGCGCTGGCGTACGGACTGGAGCGATCGCCGCACGCGACTGGTGGTTTCGCAGGCAATGCGAGCGATGGGCGTCGACACGGACGCTTCGACCGCAGATCGCCGAGCTCGTCATCGCGGCATGCGTCGCGAACATCGCCCCGAACCATCCCACGGGGAAGCGATCGTGCGCTTGCACCACCTTTGCCAGGAACTACGACAGACGGCGTCGTAGAAGCTCGCTGGATCCGCGCTGATCTCGTTGGCCGACGATCGTCGGATCTTTCGCCGACTGCTGGCTCGACTGGCGCATCCTCCGCGCGGCTCGTATCGACCATCCGCGAAATCGAGCGCGATCTTTTCCTGGCCGTGGCGCGTCCCGACCGCACTCGCGGTCGGCGGAGACCACACCGAAGCGCTAATCGCCGATCCCGGCGTTCGAGATGATCTGATCAAGGGCTGGAGAGCAAGTCCTCGAGCCAGCGTCGCAGACCGAAGACGAGGAGTGCGTGTACGAGTGGTTCGATGCGCACACCGTCGATCAGGGGTATCGCTACCTCGACGTGCTCATCGCGGCGTGCGGTGGATGCGATTCTCGCGCGCGGCGACGCTGCGCCGCATGGGCAGGAAGTGGTTCAACCAAAGGCGTAGTGAGGACCATCGGCGCACCACGCAACGAGCTTGAACGACCGTCTCTACACCTTCCGTTCGCCGAGATAATCAGCAGGGTTGATGAACGACAACAACAACTACAAGATGCTGTTCGGCGGATTCGCGGCCGCCGCCCTCTTCGTCGCCATCCCGGTCATCGTGGACCGTGGGTGGAGTTGGTGGCTCACGCTCGCCGCGATCGCCTTGCTGCTCAACGCGATCATCAACACAGTGCTCTGGGTAGCTCATGCCCGCCTACCCTCGCCCGCACCTCCTGTTGTCCACCAACCGCCGCAGCCCGTTCGGCAGGATGAGATGCAGAAAGCGTTGTCGGGAACCGATGACCTTCTGGCCTACCTGATCCAGGACGAGGGTCACCGTGAGGTGTTCACGCAGGACCTCGCCCGATTCGCCGAGGAAAACGGACGCGCGAGTTCGCAGACCGCTTGAGGGAAAGACTCCCGGCCAGCGCCCTGTCGTAGTTGGCCGATCGTGGAGGCCGTCCGGACAGGGACCACCCGATCGGACCCTCCGCGCTGCCGGGCGACACGCGAGCGTCGGCTACTCCACCGCCTCGCGCGCGGCGCGTTCCAACCGGTCGAACCGGGCGCGCCACCACCCGGCGTCGTCGGACGGGAGCAGCGACCCGGCTGGGCCGTGCCCGGTCGAGCCGTCGACCAGCTCGCGGAGGATGTCGGCGTGGCCAGCGTGTCGCTGGGCCTCCGCGACGGTGTGCGCGAGGATCCCGTGCAGGGTGACGCGGCTGATCTCCGGTGGCCACCACGGCACGTGGCCGACGGCGTCGAGCGGGAGGCGCTCGATCACCTCGTCGGAGCGGGCGGCCACCCGCTCGTAGAGGCCGACGATCGCGCCGCGGGTCTCGGTCGGCGCCACCCACATGTCGGCCGACGCCTCCGTGTCCTCGGTGACCCACGGCAGGTGCTCGTCGAGGGGGTCGCCGAACGCCGCGCCGAAGTGCCCCCACTCGACGGTGGCCAGGTGCTTCACGAGGCCCAGCAGGTTGGTGCCCGTCGGGACGAGCGGCCTGCGCACGTCGTACTCGGACAGCCCGTCGAGCTTCCAGAGCACGGCGGCGCGTGCTCCCCGCAGCTGTCGGTGCAGGTCCTCCTTGAGCTCACGCTCGCGCATTCGTCGACTCCGCCAATCAGTACCGGTCGAAAACATGCACTGGACTGTGTGATCTGCGCCGCACATCCTGAACGGCGTGCTGTCGCCTACCTCAGGGACGAGGTTATGACCCAAACCGGGACCCATCACGACGCGTTGAACGCCGAGCAGGTCGGCTATAAGCAGACGCTGGGTAGGCGGCACGTTCAGATGATCGCGATCGGTGGTGCGATCGGGACGGGGTTGTTCTTGGGGTCGGCGTCTCGGCTGCACAACACCGGGCCCGCGCTACTGCTCAGCTACGCGTTCGTGGGGTGATCGCGTACTTCTTGATGCGGGCGTTGGGTGAGTTGGTGTTGCACCGGGCTACCTCGGGCGCGTTCGTCTCGTACATGCGGGAGTTCTTCGGTGAGGCCGCGGCGTTCGTGACGGGCTGGTTGTACTGGTTGAACTGGGGGTTGACCGGGATCGCCGAGTTGTCGGCGGTGGGGTTGTACATCCAGTACTGGTGGCCGTTGATGCCGACGTGGGCCACGGTGTTGATCTCCCTCGCGGTGGTGTTGGTGATCAATTTGTTGTCGGCGCGGGCGTTCGGGGAGTTCGAGTTCTGGGCGGCGATCGCGAAGGTGGGGGCGATCGTGGTGTTCCTGGCGGTCGGGTTGGTGGTGGTGATCGGCCAGTTCGACATCGGTGGGCATGCGGCGGGGTTCCAGAACCTGTGGTCCAACCCGGGTGGGTTCTGGCCCGCGAGTGATGGCTTCTTCTGGTATGGGCCGATCTTGGTGATGTCGGGGGTGGTGTTCGCCTACGCCGCGATCGAGATGGTCGGTGTCGCGGCGGGGGAGATGGAGGATGCCCGCACCGAGGTGCCCAAGGCGGTGAACGCGGTGATCTTCCGGATCGCGATCTTCTACTGCGGGTCGATCCTGTTGTTGGTGTCGATGTTGCCCACCAGCGAGTACAAGTCGGGTACCTCGCCGTTCGTGACGGTGTTCGGCCGGCTGGGGTTGGGGTGGATGGCCGACCTGATCCAGGTCGTGTTGATCATCGCGGCGATGTCGTCGTTGAACTCGGGGTTGTATTCGACGGGGCGGATCTTGCGCAGTCTGGGGATCTCGAAGCAGGCGCCGTCGTTCACGTTGAAGATGTCGTCGCAGGGGGTGCCGTGGGCGGGCATCGTGATGACGTCGGTGGTGTTCGTGTTCGGTGCGGTGTTGAACTTCTTGATCCCGGATGCGTTCGAGGTGGCGTTGGAGGCGGCGGCGATCGGGGTGGTGTTCACCTGGGGAACGATCTTCGCGTGTCAGTTGCGGTTGCGGCAGTTGGTGAACAAGGGTGTGATCCCGCCCAGCCCGTTCCAGGCGCCGGGGTATCCGTGGACTTCCTACATCGGGTTGGCGTTCCTGGCGTTGGTGATCGTGGGGTTGGCGGTGGGGGGTTGGCAGTCCTCCCCGTACTTCTGGCACAAGACCGATTTCCTGGTCGTGGCGTTCGGGATCCCGTTGTTGGCGATCGTGTTGTTCATCGGGTGGCGGCTGGTCAAGCCCAAGGTGGTGGAGAACACCGGGGGCCGGCTGAAGGCCGTCTGGTCAGACACCGGGCCCACCTACGGCGATGACGTCGACCCCGACGACCTGGACCCCGACAGCGACCGCGGCGACAACCCGGCTGCGGGTGAGGGGTCCAGCGATGACACTGGCGCGGGATCGCAGCGCTCACGGCCGGGCTGGCCGTGGTGTTGGCCGCGTGCGGCTCCGGCGGCGGGAGCGGGCCGAACCCGACACCCGCGCCGGTGCCGGAGCAACCCCGGGCGGGAAGCTGACGATCGGTATCGCGTTCGACCAGCCCGGGCTCGGGCTCAAGACCGGCGACGCCTACACCGGCTTCGACGTCGACACCGCCATCTACATCGCAGGCGCGCTCGGCGTGACCCGGGACAACATCACCTGGAAGGAAGCCAACAGCGACCAACGCCAACAGCTGCTGGAATCCGGCGGCGCGGACCTGATCGTCTCCACCTTCTCCATCACCGACCAACGCAAGCAGGTCGTCGACTTCGCCGGGCCCTACTTCGTGGCCCACCAGGACCTGCTCGTGCGCCGCAACGACACCGAGATCATCGGGCCCGAAGCGCTGGACGGCAAAACCCTGTGCTCGGTGCCCGGCACCACCTCCGCGGCCTACGTCACCAGCCACTTCCTGGGCAACATCAAACTGACCGAGAAACCGCGGTTCTCCGACTGCGTCACCGCGTTGGCCAACAGCGAGGTCGACGCGGTCACCACCGACGACGTCATCCTCGCCGGGTTCGCCGCCCAACCCCAGTACCAAGGCAAGCTCAAGGTCGTGGGCAAGGGCTTCTCCGACGAGATCTACGGCGTCGGGGTGAAGAAGGGCGACTCGGGCATGGTCGACAAGGTCAACGCCGCCCTCAAGCAGTACATCGACGACGGATCCTGGCGGAAGTCCCTCGACACCAACGTCCGACCCTCGGGCTACAGCATCCCGTCGCCACCCACGGTGGCGGACTGACGCAGCCCACGCCGCACCCGCTGCACGGCGGGGTGTCGGCTGCTCCCGGCCCGCACCGCGGTGATGATCCGCCGGAACTGGGGCGGGCCGGGCAGCGGCCGCAACCGGACGTCGGGGAACCCGCACCGCCGGACGAGCTCGGGGAGGAACGCCGCGGCCCGGCCCGCCTGCACCAGGCGGACGTGGAGGAGGACGTCGTCGGAGCGGTAGCGCACGATCGGCTCGAAGCCCGCCGCCCGGCACGTGCGCAGCGCCCAGCCTTGGGCCGGGCTGGCGGCGGTCTCGACGGCCCAGGGCATGGCGGCCAGGTCGTCCGGGTCCCACCCGTCGGGCACCGCGAGGAGCAGCGGGTCGCGGCAGACCTCCTCCACCTCCAACCCGTCCACGAACGGCATCGGCGCGCCGGGGAACTCCTCGGCCAGCACCATGTCGAAGTCGCCCGCGAGCACCGCCTCCAAGGCGCGCTGCGCCGTGAGGTGCGTGATGTCGAGGACCAGCGGGCCGCCCTCGAGCCGCGCGAGCAGGTCGATCACCAGGCTGTGGGCCACCGTCTGGAACGTGGCGAGGCGGAGGGTCCCGGTCGCCTCCCCGCGGGCGGCGGCGAGGTCGGCCTCGGCGCGCTCCAGGCGTTCCAGCACCGCCTCGGCGTGCTCGACGAGCAGCAGCGCCTCCGCCGTGAGCTGCACCCGTCGCCCGATCGGCTCCAGCAGCGGCACACCCGCTTCCCGTTCGAGCACGTCGAGCTGGTGGGAGATGGTCGACGGGCTGTAGCCCAACGCGCGGGCGACGGCCGCCAGCGTGCCGCGGTGCCGCAGCTCCCGCAGCAGGCGGAGGCGATGGACGTCCAGCATCCGGTGACGATAGTCAGTCGACGTCCGCGCGACCCGTGTGCGCGGTGCGGACGCCGGGTAGCTCGGCGAGCTCGCCCGCCAGGCTGCCGAGATCCCCGCGGCCTGCGAGCTGGAGGGTGACGGCGGCGATCCGGTCGCCCGCGTCGTCGAGGTCCTCCCGCGTGACGTCGATGTCGTTGACCGCGAAGCCGCGGTCGGTGCAGACGCCGAGCGCGGCCCGGAGCACCCCGAAGCCGTCGGCGTAGCTCAGGCGCAGCACCGGCGGATCACGGCGCCGGACGGCGACCGCGTGCGACAGCCGCGGATAGCCGAGGGTGATGACGAAGTGCCCGAGGGTGGCAGCGACCGCCAACACCGGCAACCCCGCGCCACAGGCCATGCCGACCGCCGCGACCAGCCAGATCGTTGCTGCGGTGGTGAGGCCGCGGACCGCGGCGCGGCGCACGAAGATCAGGCCGCCGCCGATGAAACCGATGCCGGAGACGATCTGCGCGGCGATGCGCGACGGGTCCAGCGCGACGTGCTCGAGCCCGAGCACGTCGGCGAACCCGTACTTCGAGATCACCATGATGACCGCCGCCGCGAGCCCGACCAGGGTGTGGGTGCGCAGCCCCGCCGCCTTGGCCCCGGCTTCGCGCTCCAGGCCGATCGCGGTGGAGAGGACCATCGCGAGCAGGACCGGCCAGAGGATCGTCCACTGGTCGGCCGTCGACCACACCGAGGCCGGCATCCCCGTCATCTTCCCAGGTGCGGCGGCGTCGCGCCGGGTTCAGCCGGACCAGTCGAGGATCTGCTCGGGCGGCGGCCCGGACGGCTGGGTGAGGTCGAGGCCGAAGGTGTCGAGGAGCACCTGCCGGAACCAGACGTCGAACGGGTCCTGCGAGGTGGCCATCTCCGCGAACGCGTGGCCGGGGTCGGCGGTCTCGATGAGCAGGATCTCGCGCGGCCCCTCCGGCGTCTGCTCCACCCACACGGCCTGCCGGTGGATGCCCTGCCTGCGGCGGGCGGCGGCGAACTCGGCGTTCCGCGGCCCGGCCATCTCGGCGACCGCCGCGCGCCACGCCGCGAAACGCTCCGGCGGGATGGGGTTGGTCATGGCGATCGAAACCACGCGTACTACCCAAGCGCACACGCACCGTCATCACAGCAGCCATTCAGGGCACGCCCTGGTCGCAGATCGTGATCAATTGATAACGTGCGGTGCACACCGGAAGAGGTACAGCCATGGGCATCCGCGCGGTCACCGGCTACATCGCGCACGTGGCACTCGTCGCCTACTGGGCCTGGGTCGTCGCCTCCACCGCTCCTCAGCTGCGCAAAGGCACCCGCGACCGGCGGGTGCGGGCACGGGCGTTGGCCATCAAGACGGCGGGCTTCCTGCTCACCGCCCTGGTCGTGGCCGTCATCCACTACTGGGCCACGGCGTGGTGGCAGGTGATCGTCGCGGTGCCGGTCGCCGCCGGGCTCGGCGTGCTGCTGCACCGGGAGTACCGGCGCACGGTCGCGGCGCCGCGACACCGGCTCCCGCTCGCTCGGCGGGCGCGCATGCTCGACCTCCGCCCTCGACCGCGCTCCGGGGCCGCCCCGCTGCACCTGCGGGGCGACGACCTCGGGCCCGCGGTCACCCCCATCGCCGACTGACCGGTCAGCGCACCCGCCGCGGACGGGGCGGCGGGCGGCGGGCGAGCGCCACGACGCCGACCATCGACACGACGAGCCCGAGCACGAAGATCCAGCCCCAGCCTTCGCGCACCGGGTCGCCGAGCAGCAGGATGCCGGTGAGGCCGGGCATCACGACCTCCGTCACGATGAACACGGCCGTGACGATCCCGACCTCGCCCCGCGAGAGCGCCGCCGAGTAGGCGATGATCCCGACCACCCAGTACCCGGCGATGAGGTAGATCGAGGGCTGGGCGAGCAGCGCCACGAACGAGAAGCCGTCGCCGATCTCGACGTGGGCGGCCCGCACCGCGAGGGCGGTGCCGCCGAGCCCCATGCCCGCGACGATCGCGAGCGGCCACGCGCGGCGGTACTGCCGCAGCACGAGCATGAGCACGCCCAGCACCAGCAGTGCGCCCACGAGCACGTAGTTGACGAGCGCCGACGTGATGGGCGGGTGGCCGCTGCCCGCGCTCGACGCCACCAGCACGAGGCCTGCGAGGCAGACCGCCACGGCCACCCGGGTGGGCCGGTCGAGCACCGTGTTGTTGATCCGTGCGCCCACCACGGCCGTGACGGCGATGGACCCACCGAGGATCGCCTGCACCGCGAAGACCGGCAGCACCCGCAGCGCGGCGACCGCGCAGAGCCAGGCGATCAGGTCGACGCCGAGGCCCGCGATGTAGCGCGGCTGCACGGCGGCCGGGCGGCTACGGGTGGCCCGCTGCGCGCCCGAGGCTTGCAACAACGCCCCCACGCTGGTGAGCAGCATCGCGACCAGCGCGATGAGCAGCCCGATCAGCACAGGTCCAGCATGCCCGTAGCGCGGCCCGTCGCCCGTTGGGGGGCCGTCGCTCAGACCACCGCCGTCTCGGCGGTGGCGGTCGGGTTCTGGGTGGCGGGCACGCTGGTGTCGCCTGCGGGCTTGTCGCCGCCGGACGGGTTGCGCCCGCCGCGGCCGTGGTTGCCGGTGCCGACGGGGGTGTTGCTGCCCGTCGAGTCCGTGCCGCCGACCGGCGTAGTGGTGCCACCACCCGTGGGGTCGGGGCCGATGGCACCGGGGGTGTCGCCCGGCGCAGGCTGCGGGGCGGGCGCCGGGGCCTGCGACGGCGGCGCCGCGCTCGGCGGGACGACGGGGGGCGCGGTCGTGGGCACCGGCGCGGGCGCAGGTGCGGGCGCGGGCTGCGGGACGACCGGTGCGGGCGCAGGTGCGGGTGCAGGGACGGGTGCGGGTGCGGGTGCGCCGCCGCCCTGAGAACGCTTGGAGGGCGGACTGGCGTGGCCGCCCGCGCCACCCGACCCGCCGGACACCGCGCCGCTCGGGGCGGGCGCGGGCGCCGCAGGCTGCGGGGCCTCGGACGCCGCGCCGCTCGCACCGGACTCCGTGACGATCCCGGGCGAGTCCGACGACGTCAGCCGCGGCACGAGCAGCGCGACGAGCACGATCACGGCGACGGCCAGCAGCCCCGCCCCGACCATCAGCGCCACCGACCGGGGCCGCGACGGTGCGGGATCCACGTCCTCCGGTTCGGGGGTGGCCGCGGGGGCGGGGGCGGGGTGCACGGCCGGGCGGGCGGGCTCGGACCCGGCCGACCGACCGATCTGCTCGTGCTCGGGGGCGGCGTGGCGGCCCGCGGACGGGCTTTCCACGTCGGCGCCCGCCGACGGCCAGGCCGGCGCCCTTGCCTGCCGCCTGCCCGACACCGCCGTCGAGGCCGGCCGCACCTTTGCCCGCGGCCTGCCCCACACCACCGTCCAGGCCGACCGCACCCTTGCCCGCGGCCTGCCCCGCACCGCGGCCGCGCCCTGCCCCGCACCGCCGGCTAGATCTGCCGCGCCGCCTGCCGTCTTGCCTGCCCCACCGGCCAGGCCGTTCGCGCCGTCGCCTGCCGCCTTCCCGAGGACTCCCGCGCCCGCCCCGGCGGCCACACCGCCAGCCGCCTGGTCGCCACCGCCCGCCAGGCCGGTGGCGCCGTCGCCCGCCACCTGCCAGGCGCCGCCCGCCAGAGCGGCCAGACCCTCGCCCGCCGCCTGCCCGCCGACGCCCGCACCACCGGCCAAAGCGGCTTGCCCGGCGGCGCCGGCCCCACCCGCCAGCGCGGCCAGCCCGGCGCCACCCCGGCCAGATCCTGCAGGCCCACGCCCGGCGGCCATACCGGCCCCGGCGGCGACGGCGCCCAGCGCCCCGCCCGCGTGCAGCCCGTTGCCGCCCGCCTGCCCGGCCGCCGCGACGGCCGCTCCGATGAGCACGGTGGTCGCGCCGTCGGCGCCGCGCTCCGCCCGGGGCACCGGCGGGATCGCCACCTCCGGCCACGACGCCGTCGGCATGGGCGAGACCGACAGCGCGGCGCCCTTCGCGATCGCGTTCTTCGGGTCGGTGTCCACCGCGACCGGCCGCGCCAGCCCCTCCGACACCAGCTGCGCCACGAGCGGGATCCGCGACGAGCCACCGACCAGCAGCACCGCCGAGAGCTCGCCGGGCCTGCACCCGGCCGAGTGGACGGCGGAGCGCAGCGCGTCGACCGTCTCCTCCACCTGCGGGCGGATCATCGACTCGAACTCGGTGCGGTGCAGGCGCACCGAACCGCCGCCCGCGGGCAGGAGCACCGGGATCGACACGTCCGTGTCGGCCGACAGCGCCTCCTTGGCCTCCGTGCACTCCCGCCGCACGCGCGCGACGGCCGACAGCACGCCCGTGTCGGTGTCGTCGAGGTCGCTGAACGCGGCGGGCAGGCCCTCGCGGACGTGGTCGAACACGACGTCGTCGAAGTCGATGCCGCCCAGCCGGTCGAGGCCCTCCGGCCGCCCGAGGAGTCCGAACCCGGTGGCGCCGAAGGCGGCCTCGGAGCGGTCGGCCTTGCGCACGACGGCGGCGTCGAACGTGCCGCCGCCCAGGTCGTACACCGCGATGGTGGAGCCGGGCGCGACCCGCTCCTGCGTGGCGTAGTGGAACGCGGCGGCCTGCGGCTCGGCGAGCAGCGTGACCCGCAGCCCCTGCGCCGCGAGCGCGGCCGTGAGCAGGTCCTTCTTGTGGCTCCCCCACGCCGCCGGGTGCGTGACCGCGATCTGCGCGGCCGGGCCGCCTTCGCGTTCGGCGACCCGGTCGACGACCCAGCGGACCAGCCGGGCGGACAGCTCCTCCGGCGCCCAGGACCGGCCGCCGACGACGATCGGGGTGGGATCGCCGATGCGGCGCTTGAACTCGCGGACCACCCGGTCCGGATCGGTCAGCGCACGGCGTTCGGCCGCCTCTCCGACGACGATGCCGCCGTCTGATGCCATGAACAGCACGGAGGGGACGGTGGCAGCGCGCGTGCCGAGGGTGACGACCTCCGGTTCGACCCAGTACCGCCCTGCGGAACGACACACCGCCGCCGCCGTGTACGTCGTGCCGACATCGATGCCGAGCTGGTAGCCCATGATCGTCTCCTCACACCCTGCTACGGGCCGCTACCTTCCGCGACCCGTCCCCCGTAGCGCGCATCGGAGTATTCCGTGCGTCTGTTAGCACTAACGAGACCGTCCACCCCAACGGGCGCGGACGACGACACACCGTGATCGAGGCCGCCGGCTTACCCTGGGCGAGTGGGTGAAGCCGTGTCGCTGATGGAGTTCGTGAAGCTCCTCCTGAGCCAGGAAGCGGAGCGCGCCCACTTCGCCGCCGACCCCGACGCCACCCTCGCCCGGCACGGTCTGGGCGAGCTCAGCCCGGCCGACGTCCACGACGCCGTCGGCTTCGTGGAGGACACGCTCACCGTCGACTGGGCGCAGGCCTACGGCACGGGCGCCGGAGCCGAGCACCCGCCGACCCCCGAGCCGGGCGCCGCCCCGGGTTCGCAGGAGTGGTGGGCCGCCGCGACACCCGATCCGGTGGTCGAGCACGACGACCCGGCGCCGCCCCCGGCCGCCCCCACCGTCGACGACGCGCTCTTCGACGCCCCTGACCTGCACTTCGGGCACTGAGCCCCTAAGCCACGCTCCGTAGCCCCCCAATCGACCCCGGGGGGACCCGGCGCGATCCCCGATGGCCCGGGGGCCCGCCGTTCCTAGCGTTGCCGCCAACACCGAGCCACCCCGGCCGGTAGCAACGATTCGGAGCTGATCACCGTGGCCGAGAGCCTCTCCATCCTCGAGTTCCTGCAGAAGATGATCGACGACGTGGGCCTGCGCGACTGGTTCGCCGACGACCCGCAGGCCGCCCTGTCGCACTACGGGCTCCGGGACGTCTCCGCCGAGGACGTGCGCGACGCGATCGTGCTCGCCGACGACAGCCAGACCGCCGACTTCAGCCGCAGCGTCGACAACGGCTTCCACGGCACGGTCGGCGCGGCCGCGGCCCACCACTCGGGCGGCGGCGGCCACCACGAGGGCGGGCACAGCGAGGGCCACCGCGAGGCCGTCGAGCACCTCTCGCGCTACGTCACCAACAACTTCGTCGACGACCGCGACACCGACGTCGACGACTCGGTGAACCAGCAGATCCGCACCCACGGCGGCGACGTCGACCAGGACATCGAGACCCACTCCACCACGGCGTCCGGCGACGGCGCGGTGGCCGCGGGCGGCGACATCCGCGACTCGCTGGTGACCAGCGGTGACGACAACCAGATCGGCACCGGCAACATCCGCGGCGACAACAACGTGCAGGGCGACGACAACAACCTCGTGCACGGCGACGGCAACACCACGGCGTTCGGCAACGGCGACGCGACCAGCGCCGAGCTCGACCACGTGGACGTGAGCGGCGGCGGCGCGCTGTCGGTGGCGGGCAACGCCAACGGCGACCAGCACAACATCGACTCGCACAACGAGACCTCGACCGACATCCGCAACGAGACCCACATCGAGGACTCCGGCAACACCACCACGGAGTCCACCACGGACTCGAACAACGACACGGACTTCCGGTCGGAGACGGACTCGCACGACCGGACGCACACCGACTTCAACAGCCACAACACGTTCGACAACGTCGACGTCTGATCACGAACGGACCCCGCTCACCCGGCGGGGTCCGTTCCCCTCTTCCGAACCCAGGAGCAACCCCCGATGGACGCCGCCAACAACCTCATCGAACTCATCCTCCGGCTGCTGAAGGACCCGGCCGCGCTGGCCGAGTTCCAGGAGAACCCCGACGCCGTGCTGGCCGCCTGCGGTGCGTCCGACGTGAGCGCCGAGGACGTGCACGACGCGCTCGTCCTCGCGCAGGACGACAAGGACGACGACAACAACGGTGGTCACCACAACCACCACGTGCCGCCGCCCCCGCACCCCCGGCCCGGCGAGAGCGACCACGACGCCACGGTGCGCTACATCAAGGAGTACGTCACCAACAACTACGTCGACGACCGCGACACGTCGGTCGACAACTCGGTGAACCAGCAGATCGACACCGGCGGCGGCGACCTCGACCAGGACATCCGCACATCCAGCTCCACCGCCTCCGGTGACGGCGCGGTGGCCGCGGGCGGCGACATCCGCAATTCCACGGTCACCTCCGGCGACGGCAACCAGATCGGCGAGAACAACATCCGGGGCGACGGCAACGTGCAGGGCGAGGGCAACGACGTCGTCAGCGGCGACCACAACACCACCGCGTTCGGCTCCGGCGCCGCGAACAGCGCCGACATCGGGCACGCGTCGGTGTCGGGCGGCGGCGCGCTCTCCGTGGCGGGCGACGCGACCGGCGACCAGGGCAACTTCGACTCGCACAACGTCGCGGAGGCGACCAACACCACCGACGTCGACGTCGACGGCTCGTTCAACACCGAGAACACCACCGAGTCCGGCTCGCACAACACGTCGGAGACGCACCTGTCGACCGATTCGAACAACGTCGAGGAGAACCACGTCCTCAGCCACAACGATGTACAGGACGTGACCCCCGTCTGACCCTGCGTCACCAGCGCGAGTAGCCTCGCCGTGATGCGTCGACCGGCCCCGCCATCCCCTGATGGCGGGGCCGTGTCGCTGTCTAGGGGGAGGTGGACGTCCACGTGGCGGTACCGGCTGCGGTCGACCTCGTCGACCTGGCGCTGAAGGCCACCGCGGCCTACGAGCGCGCGGATCTCGGCGCCCGGCTGGCCCAGACGCGCAAGCGCCTCGTGGACCCCAACGTGCGGGTGCTCGTGGTCGGCGAGTTCAAGCAGGGCAAGAGCCAGCTGGTGAACGCGCTGGTCAACGCGCCCGTCTGCCCGGTCGACGACGACGTGGCCACGGCCGTGCCCACCGTCGTGCGGCACTCCGACACCGTCCAGGCGACGCTCGTCCGCGAGACGCCCGGCGGGTCGCCCGAGCGCACCGAGGTGCCGGTGGACAAGCTCGCCCAGTACGTCAGCGAGGCGGGCAACCCCGGCAACAAGGCGATGCTCTCCTACGCCGAGATCGGCCTCCCCCGCAAGCTCCTCGAAGGCGGGCTCGTGCTCGTCGACACCCCGGGCGTCGGCGGGCTCGGCTCGGCGCACGGGGCGGCCACGATGTCGGCGCTGCCCAGCGCGGACGCCGTGCTGCTGGTCTCCGACGCCGCGCAGGAGTACACGGGCCCGGAGCTGGAGTTCCTCGGGGCGGCGATGAAGCTGTGCCCGAACGTCGCGTGCGTCGTCACCAAGACCGATCTCTACCCGCACTGGCGACGGATCATGGAGCTGGACCGCGGCCACCTCGGCGCCGCCGGGATCCGCGCCGACGCGTTCCCCGTCTCGTCCACGCTGCGGCTGCACGCCGCGAAGACGCAGGACGCCGAACTGATGGACGAGTCGGGCTTCCCGGCCACTGGTCGACTTCCTGCTGCGCCGCGTGGTGGGGGCCGCCGACGAGCTGGACCGCCGCTCGACCAGCCAGGACGTGCTGGCCGTCTGCGAGCAGCTGGCCGCGGGGATGCGGGCCGAGCTGGCCGTGCAGGAGAACCCCGAGCAGCTCGAGCCGCTGGTGGCCGAGCTCACCCGGGCGAAGGCGCGCGCCGACGAGCTCAAGCAGCGCTCGGCGCGCTGGCAGATCACGTTGAACGACGGGGTCGGCGACCTCTCGTCCGACATCGACTACGACCTGCGCGACCGGCTGCGCACGATCTCGCGCGAGGCCGAACAGCTGCTCGACGACGCCGACCCGGCCGAGATCTGGGAGCAGTTCGCCAACTGGTTCCACCAGCAGGTGGCCTCGGCGGCGTCGGCCAACTTCGTGTGGGCGTCCGAGCGGGCCCGCTACCTGTCCGAGCAGGTGGCGCAGCACTTCGCGGAGGCGGCCGAGATCGCGCTGCCGGACCTGCGGTTCGACCAGTCCAGGAGCCTCGCGCAGAAGGTCGACCCGCTGGCGCAACCGGACGCCGAGGGCTTCGGCGTCGGCCAGAAGATCATCACGGGCATGCGCGGCGGCTACGGCGGCATGCTCATGATCGGCATGGCGACGACGCTCGCCGGGCTCGCCCTGCTCAACCCGATCTCGATCGGCGCGGGCCTGCTGTTCGGCACGAAGACCGTGCGCGACGAGCGCAGGCGGATGCTGCAGCGCCGCCAGGCCGAGGCGAAGCAGGCGGTGCGCCGCCACATCGACGAGGTGACCTTCCAGGTCGGCAAGGACTCCCGCGACATGCTGCGCCACACCCAGCGCCAGCTGCGCGACCACTACAGCGCGCTCGCCGAGGAGGTGAGCACCTCGATCGCGAGCTCGGTGCTGGCCGCGCAGAACGCCGTCAGCACCACCACGTCGGAGCGGCAGAGCCGCATCCGCGACCTCAAGGCCGAGCTGGCCCGCATCGACGCGCTCGCCGACCGGGCCCGGGGACTGGTCAAGAGCCTGGCGCACACGTCGTGAGCCCGTCGCTCGGGTCGGTCGTGCGGGTGCTGGTGCGCCGCACGATCGACACCTACCGCGACAGCCCGCAGGCCGTCGGCTGGCTGCAGCACAACCTCGCCCGCTTCGACGAGCCGCTGCGCGTCGCGATCGCGGGGAAGGTGAAGGCGGGCAAGTCGACGTTGCTCAACGCGCTCGTCGGCGAGGAGATCGCGCCGACCGACGCGGGCGAGTGCACCCGCGTCGTCACCTGGTACCTGGACGCGCCCGCGCCGAAGGTCACGATGTTCCCCCGCGAGGGGCCGCCGCGGGGTCTGGCGATCCACCGCGACCACGGCGCGCTGCGCTTCGACCTGTCCGGCGTTCCCGTCGAGCGGGTCGACAAGCTGGAGGTGCAGTGGCCGTCGCAGAGCCTGCGCACCCAGACGTTGATCGACACGCCGGGCATCGCGTCGCTGTCGAGCGACACCTCGGCGCGCGCCGGGGCGTTCCTCGCGCCGGACGACGCGCCGAGCCAGGCCGACGCCGTCGTCTACCTCATGCGCCACCTGCACGCCACCGACGTGCGGTTCCTCGAGTCGTTCTACGACCAGGGGGTGGCGCGGGCCACGCCGATCAACACGATCGCGGTGCTCTCGCGGGCCGACGAGATCGGCGTCGGGCGGCTCGACGCGCTCAACTCGGCGCGGCGCATCGCCCGCCGCTACCGGTCCGACGACAAGATCCGCGGGCTGTGCCAGACGGTGGTCGCGGTGGCCGGGCTGCTGGCGCAGACCGGGCGCACGATGCGGCAGCAGGAGTTCGCGGCGCTCACCGCGCTGGCCGCGCTGCCGCGCACCGAGCTCGACGGCATGCTGCTGTCGGTCGACCGGTTCGTGCGGGTGGAGTCGGGGCTGGACCCCGACGCGCGGGCGCGGCTGATCGACCGGTTCGGCCTCTTCGGGGTGCGGCTGGGGGCCACGCTGATCCGCCAGGGCGTCACCGACCCGTCCGCGCTGGCCACCGAGCTCGTGCGGCGCAGCGGGCTCGACGACCTGCGCTCGCTGCTCACCACGCAGTTCGCCGAGCGGCGGGAGCTGCTCAAGGCGCGCTCGGCGCTGCTGGCGGTCGACCTGGTGTTGACGCGGGAGCCGCGGCCCGCCGCCGCGCCGCTGGCCGCCGAGGTGGAGCGGATCCTGGCGGGCGCGCACGAGTTCGCCGAGCTGCGGCTGCTGGCGACGATCCGGGCCGGGGTGGTGAAGCTGCCGCCCGACGCGCTCACGGAGGCGGAGCGGCTGCTGGGCGGCGACGGCGGCGCCCCGGCGGCCCGGCTGGGGCTCGACCCGGAGGCGGCGCCCGCCGAGCTGTCGGCGGCCGCGCTGGATGCGGCGGGCCGGTGGCAACGGCGGGCGGAGAGCCCCATGTCCAGCCGCGCGGTGTCCGACATCGCCCGCCTGGTCGTCCGGAGCTGCGAAGGCATCCTGGCCGACCTCCCCCGCTGAGCGCGGCTCAGGCGCGGAAGGCGGCGAGGCGGGCGCGGAGGCCGTCGCGGACGTCCGGCCATTCGTCGACGAGGATGCTGTACACCACCGTGTCGCGGAAGGTGCCGTCCTCGCGACGCATGTGGCGGCGCAGCACCCCCTCGCGGCGGGCGCCGAGCTTGGCGATCGCCGCTTGCGAGTGCGTGTTCAACGCGTCGGTCTGGATCTTGACGCGCCCGAAGCCGCAGTCGTCGAAGCAGTGCGCCAGCAGGAGGAGCTTGGCCTCCGGGTTGACCGCCGTGCCCCACCACCGTCGGCCGTAGAGCGTGGCGCCGAGGTGGATGCTCTCGTTCGCGAGGTCGATCTCGAGCAGCGACGAGGTGCCCACCAGCGTGCCGTCCACGAGCCGGATCGCGTAGACGACGCGCCCCGCGACCAGGAACCGCGACGTCGCCAGCGCGCGGCTGTCCTCGACCGACACCGGACGGCGGTGCATGACGTAGCCGTCCGCGTACACCTGCGGGTCGCTGAGCAGCGGGTAGAGCTCGTCGACCGCGTCGTCGCCCAGCAGCTCCAGCCGCACCCCGGAACCGACGAGCGGCCGACCGTCCGGCATCGAGCTCACTCCGACACCCCCACGATCTGCCGCAGGTGCGCGAACAGCTCGCCGCGGCTGCCGGAGCCGAGCCGCTGCCGCATCCGCGCGACGTGGTGCTCCACCGTCTTCGCCGAGATGAACAGCCGCTCACCGATCTGCTTGTAGGTGAGCCCCTCCAGCACCAGGGCCGCGACCTCGCGCTCGCGGTCGGAGAGCGGGCCGTCGTCCGCCTCCTCCGGCTCGGCGACCGTGGGCAGCTCGTCGGGTGCGGGCCCACTCGACTGGAGGGCTCGCGCGCAGCCCAGCAGCGCGGACATCGCCTTGCGGTCGCGCGTCCGGATGGCGGCCTGGCCCGCGAGCCTGCCGCCCTCCCACGTCAGGCCGACGGCGTGCAGCCCGCGCGCCGCCTTCTCGACCGCGTCGGCGTCGACCTCGGCGTCCAGCATCGCCACCCAGTGTGGGGCCGCCGCGGCCAGCGCGGCGGCGTACCGGTTGCCCCCACCCGCCGCGACGACGGCCGCCGCCCGCCGCGTCGCCTCCTCACGCGACTCGGCGACGATCGCCGCCTGCAGCCCCGCCCAGTGCAACGGGGCCGCCCACACCGCGGGGTTGCCGAGCCGGTCGAGCAGGGCGGCGGCCTCGTCCAGGTGCGGACGGATCCAGCTGGTCTCCCGGAGCCGGGCGGCGGCGATGGCGAGCTCGCCCAGCTGCTGCAGCACGAACAGGTCGACGGGATGGCGCACGATCGCCTCGCGGGCGCGGGCCCAGGCGGGCATGAGGGCGGCGAGGTCGCCCGTGCGGCGGGCGATCGCCACCTCGAGCGCGGCGGCGACGAACTCGTCGCGCGGCTCCAGCGCGGCCAGGTCGGTGAGGGCGGCCCTGGCCGCGGCCGTCGCCCCGCGCAGCAGCGCGATCCAGCCCAGGAGGAGCCGGTGCCGGACGGCCATCGCCCGGCCGCCGAGCCGCACCCGCGTCGCGCGCTCCAGCACCGACTGCGCGACGTCCAGCTCCCCGCACTGGACGGCGGTGAGCGCGGCGAGTGCGGCGGGGGTGTCGGGCAGCAGCGCCGCGCGGTGGCTGGACTCCAGCAGGACCGCGGCCCGGGTGAGCTCCGACAGCGCGGCCGTCGGCGAACCGGTCACCGAGTTCACGAGCCCGTGCGCCATCAGCTCCTCGGCCCCCGCGAGCAGGGTCGGCGGCTGGTTCGGCAGCGGCGCGGCGAGCACCGCCCGCGCCTCGTCCAACGCGCCCGTGCCGATGAGCGCGGGCACCGCCTCCCGCCCCATCCGCGCGCCGAGGAAGCGGTACACGGCCGCGCTGCGGGCGAGCATGCCGCGGTGGGCGAGGACGGCGGCGGCCACCGTCGCGGCCTGGGCGAGATCGGCGGTACGGACCTGGCCCGCGGCCGACAGCACCTGGTCGGCCTGGGTGAGGGCGAGGTCGAGATCGCCGGAGCGGAGCGCGGCCTCGGCGCGCCGGGACGCCAGCTCGACGGCCGGGGCGCCCGCGGCGACGGCCGCACCGTACAGCTCGTCGGCGCCGGGAAGGCCGGTGCGCAGGGACTCGTCGCCCGCCGCCGTGAAGACGCCCGCCACCCGAGCGCCGGAGACGCCGGTGCCGAGGAGGCGACGGGCGGCGGCGAGGACGTTGCCACCGCGCTCGAGCTCGCGCTCGGCCAGCGCCCGGCGCATCTCGAGCCGGGTGGCGGGCGGTGTGCGTTCCAGCACGGCGGCCGAGACCAGCGGGATCGGTGCGCCCTCCGCGGTGAGCAGACCCTCGGCGCGCGCGGCTTCGACGAGCTCGTCGAGCGCGGCCGGGTCGGCCACGCCCAGCACGGGGACGAGGAGGTCGGGCTCGAGGGGGGCGCCGAGGGCCCGGACGCGCAGGAGGTCGCGCACGCCGTCCGGGAGGCGGTGGACGCCGTAGCCCAGCTGGGCCAACAGGCTGCTGGGCGGGCGGCTGGGATCCCAGCGCCATCGCGTCGGGTCGGCGCCGCCCAGCTCGATCAGGGCGGCGAGCATCCGGTCGACGAGGGCGGGGTGGCCGCCGGTCTGGGTCAGCACCAGGTCGATGACGGCGTCCGACGGTCGCGGAGCCCGGTCGCCGAGCACGTGCACCACCCGTGCCTGGACGCCGCTGCGATCCAGCGCGCCGAGGACGAGCGGCGCCCGCGGCACCGCCAGGGCCGCGCCGAGCGCGGACATGCCGTCCGGGCGGGGCCACGGGCGGTGGGCGACCACGAGCACGCCGACCTCGCCCCCGGCCAGCGTCGTGAGCCGGGTCAGGTCGGCCGGGCTGAGGCGGTGGGCGTCGTCGACGAGCAGCGCGGCGCGGGCGTCGACGGCGCGGCCGGGCTCGGGCAGCTCCCGCAGGACGGTGTGCCCGGCCCGTTCCATCACGTCGGCGAGCGCGTGGAGCAGCACGCTCTTGCCGGTGCCCGCCGGGCCGACGACGTCGAGCCGCCCCAACCGCTCGGGCGCCTCCCGCAGCAACCGGCGTGCCACCGGCGACCCGGCGAGGGCGGCGTCGGCGGCGGGCGGGGCCTGGGCTCTGGTCACAACCCTCCTGGGACGTCGGTGGTCGCTGAGCGTACCTACCCCATGACTGGGCCGAACGGACGCGTCGGTAATGGCAGGTGGGGGCGTTTCGGAGCGCAGACCCACCGCGGCCAGAACGCGGACTCACCGTCGCGAGAGTGGAGACTCGCCGTCCTGAGAACGGGGACTCGCTGTCGGGGAAACGGAGACTCGCGTCAGTGGGGGTCCAGAGTCAGGTTCGCGGGGGCGCCCGCCGTGCCGAGCAGGTGCTGCCAGGCGGGCGTCGTCACGAGGTCGGGCACGCCTTCGGCGCCGCGGACCGCGACCAGGGTGTCGACCGCGCGATCGGCGTCGCCGCCCGTGCCGCGCAGCGTGGTGCGGGCCAGCACCGGCCACGACTCGCCGCCCAGCAGCCCGTTGACCTCCTCGGCCCCGGTGGCGGCCTGGAACCGGCGGACGGCCGCGTCGGTGGCGGTGTCGAAGACGCCGGTCGGGGCGGCGGTCGTCGCGTGCGCGTCGCGCAGGAGGTACTGCGCGGCCGTGACCTCGGGGCCCCGGTCGCCCGCCTGCAGGAGCGGCCACGACGCCTTCACCACCGCCGACACCCGCTGCCCGAGCACCCCGGCCACGTCCGACCGCAGCCGCGGCAGCAAGGCGTAGAGCCGGTCGCCCGGGCAGGCGGTGTTCTTGAAGTCGCGGTGGCCGTACAGCTCGGTGGGGGCGATCCCGTACCGGTTGCAGATCCACGCGCACAGGTCCCGCAGCCGGTTCCACTGCGCGGGCGGCGGGTCGACCGAGGTGTAGGTGCCCTCGTTCTCGATGCCCACCGCGACGACGTTCTGGCCCGTGCAGTGCGCCCCCTCGACCTGCTGACGGCCCGCGCGCACGATCTCCAGGCTCCGGTGGCGCCCTTCCATCGCGAACCCGCCGCGGCTCACCGTGAAGTGCTGGCCGGTGTCGAGCCAGCCGCGGCGGTCCATGTGGAAGTTCTGGATCGAGCGGGAGAGGCCGAACGCGGCGCCCTGGCTGACGTCGGCCTGGTTGGGCGTGGCCGTGTGGTGCACCAGGATCTTGACGGGCTTCTGGTTCCACACCGGCACGATCTCGCGGTTGGCCCGGGCGCCCCAGCCCCCGCAGTCGACCATCGGCGGCGCCGCCGTGGCGGCCAGCGCCCGCCCGGCGAACGGCCCGAGATCCACTGCCGCCCCGGCTGCGAGGGTCAGCCCGCCAACCAACAATCCCCGCCGCGTCACACCCACCGAGGCACGATGCGACCTCGATCATGGCCCGCACAAACCCGGCAACCCGTTGGGGTGTCGCCCGTCCCGGCCCGATCGCCGGACGGTTGCCTTGGTTACCGATCGGTAATACGCTGATGTTACCGACGGGTAGGAGGGGCCATGGGGCACTTCAGGAGCAACCTGCGCGACATCGAGTTCAACCTCTTCGAGGTCTTCCGCGTGCAGGAACACCTCGGCAGCGGCCCGTTCGAGGGCGTCGACGTCGAGGTCGCGCGCGACACCCTGCGCGAGCTCAACTCCGTGGCCACCGGCCCACTCGCGGCGTCCTTCGCCGACGCCGATCGCCACCCACCGGTCTTCGACCCCGCCACCCATTCCGTCGCGCTGCCCCAGTCGCTGAAGGACGCCTACCGCGTGCTGTGGGACGGCGAGTGGTGGCGGCTCGGGCTGCCGGTGGAGCTCGGCGGCTACGGCGTGCCCCCGAGCGTGCAGTGGGCGGCGGCCGAGCTGATCCTCGGAGCCAACCCGGCGGCGTTCATGTACATGTCCGGCCCCGGCTTCGCCGCCATCGTGCACCGCAACGGCACCCCCGAGCAGCAGCGCTGGGCCGAGCTCATGATCGAGCGGGGCTGGGGCGCCACGATGGTGCTCACCGAGCCCGATGCGGGGTCCGACGTCGGCGCGGGCCGCACGAAGGCCGTCCGCCAGGAAGACGGGTCGTGGCACCTGGAGGGCGTGAAGCGGTTCATCACCTCGGCCGACCAGGACGTCACCGAGAACATCATGCACATGGTGCTCGCCCGCTCCGAGGGGGCGAAGCCCGGCACCAAGGGCCTTTCCCTGTTCCTCGTGCCCAAGTTCCACTTCGACCCGGCCACCGGCGCGCCGGGCGAGCGCAACGGCGTGTTCGTCACCAACCTCGAGCACAAGATGGGGCTGAAGGGCTCCGCCACCTGCGAGCTCACGTTCGGCCAGCACGGCGTGCCCGCCGTCGGGTACCTGCTCGGCGAGGAGCACAACGGCATCGCCCAGATGTTCCAGGTGATCGAGTACGCCCGCATGATGGTCGGCACGAAGGCCATCGGCACCGCGTCCGCGGGCTACCTCGCCGCGCTGGAGTACGCCAAGGAGCGGGTACAGGGCGCCGACCTCGCGCAGATGCTCGACAAGTCGGCGCCGCGCGTCACGATCACCCACCACCCCGACGTCCGCCGCAGCTTGATGCTGCAGAAGGCCTACGCCGAGGGCCTGCGCGCCGTCTACACGTACACGGCGACGTGGCAGGACCGGATCCGCCTCGGCTCCGATGTCGCCGACGTCGCGACGGCCGAGCGCGTCAACGACCTCCTGCTGCCGATCGTCAAGGGCGTGGGGTCGGAGCGGGCCAGCGAGCAGCTCGTGCAGTCGCTGCAGACCCTCGGCGGCTCGGGCTACCTGCAGGACTACCCGATCGAGCAGTACGTCCGCGACGCCAAGATCGATTCGCTGTACGAGGGCACCACGGCCATCCAGTCGCTCGACTTCCTGTTCCGCAAGATCGTGCGGGACAACGGGGCCGCGCTGGGCGTCGTCGTCGCCGAGATCCAGGGATTCCTCGCGGCCGAGGCGGGCAACGGGCGGCTCAAGGAGGAGCGCGCGCTGCTGGCCACCGCGCTCGGCGACGTGCAGGGCATGCTGGCCGCGCTCACCGGGCACCTGATGAAGATGGAGCTGCACGTCGTCGGGCAGCACACGGTGCGACTGCTGATGGCGGTCGGCGATCTGCTCGTCGGCTGGCTGCTGCTGCGCCAGGCCGAGGTCGCGCTCGCCGCGCTGGGTGGCGAGACGGGCCGCGACCAGGCCTTCTACGAAGGCAAGGTCGCGGTGGCCCGGTTCTTCGCCGCCACCCAGCTACCGCTGCTCACGGCCCACCGCACGATCGTCGAGCACGCCGACAACAGCCTGATGGACGTGCCGGAGGCGGCCTTCTAGGTCGCGTCCTGCCCGTCGCGGTCGATGAGCTTCGTGATCCAGGCGGCCGCTGGCAAGGCGGAGGGCTGCTCTCGTACCGGGCGTACTCGAGTAGGCCGACAACGCGGCCAGCGGCCGCCTGGGCGCGAAGATCGCGGCCGGGATGGGCAGGACTCGGCCTAGCCCGCGATGTAGCTCTGGAGCTGCTCGCGTTCGGCTTCGAGGAGGTCGATGCGGGCCTTCACGAGGTCACCGATGCTCACGATGCCGACGAGCGCGTCGTCCTCGATCACGGGCATGTGCCGGAACCGGCGCTCGGTCATCACGCGGGCGATTTCCTCGATCTTGTCGGTGGGTCCGCACGTGGTGACGCTGGTGGACATGATGTCGGCGACGCGCAGCTGCAGGAGCCCGGCCCCACCGAGGTGCAGCCGCCGCACGACGTCGCGCTCGGAGACGATGCCGATGAGGCGATCGTTCTCGAGCACGGGGAGCGCGCCGACGTTGTGCTCGGCGAGGGAGGCGACCAGATCGGCGACGGACGTCGCAGGCTCCACCGTGGCCACCGACGAACCTTTGCCGCGCAGAACGTCCGAGATTCGCATGATCTGGTCCCCGCTCCCATAGCCGTTGGCGTGAGGCGAGGGTACGAAGTGGAACCAGCGTCGCGAAAGCCCCGAACCGCTAGTCATCTCCACATTCGATGATCGGCGACGGGTTGTAGCGCACCGTCCGGGTCTCCGTGCGCACCTGACCCGTGCTGATCTCCTTCAGCGTGCGGGTGTCGGTGACCGTGAACCCGGGAGCGCCCTTGCTGGGCGCGCACTTCTCGTCCTCGGGGATCGTCACGGTCTTGGGCTCGGTCGGGCTGGTGCGGGGCCCGGTGGCCGACGTGACGTCGTACCGCTTCGTCCCGTAGATCCGCACCGTGATCGAGCTCGGCGTCCAGACCGTCTGGATCATGATCGCCGTCGGGTTGTCGTTGCGGAACTTCAGGTCGATGAGGTTGTCGAACACCGTCGCCTCACGACCGGCCGGGTAGCGGCTGATGTAGAAGCTGTGCTCCTTGTGCTCGACGTTGGTCATGCCCGCGAAGTAGGACGCGTTGTACAGCGTGGTGGCGACCTGCGAGACGCCGCCGCCGACGCCGCGGGCGGGGTGCCCGTCCTCGATGATCCCCGCCTCGACGTAACCGTGCGCGGCGTCGCGGGGGTTGGTGACCGCGTTGAGGCTGAAGGTGTCGCCCGGCTGCACGATCGTGCCGTTGATCTGCTCGGCGGCCCGTCGGATGTTCATCCCGGAGTCCGCGGCGAACCCGCGGGTGGTGAACTCGCCGATGATCCCGGAGATGCCCAGCTTGGACAGGCCTTCGGTGGTGAGCTTCGCGGGCTGTTCGCCGTAGACGGCGGCCACCTGGCGGGGCGCGGGCGCCGTGAGGGCCGGGACCAGGACCTTGAGGGTGGCGAGGTAGTCGACGCCGCGGCCGTCCTGCGACGGGACGACGACCGGGGTGCTGCCGGTGAAGTCGAGCGTCGCGTCCCGGCCCGGGGTCTCCGACGCGGCGAGCTGCGGCCGGAGCACCTTGGTGATCGCGTCGAGGTTCAGCTCGGGCGCGAGGCCTGCCGTCGGGTCCGGGCGGAACGAGAGCGCGGCGGCGATGTCCTGCGGGGTGAGGGTGGCGCTGGTGCCGTTCTCGCCGGTGACCGTGATCGGGGCGGACACGGCGGGCTTGGCCACCTTTTCCAGCGCCGCGGTGACGTCCTCGGACGTCGTGGTGGGCGCCATCTGGATGAGCGGCAGCGCGACCGGCGCGACCGACACCCAGTCGCGCGTCAGCACGGCCGCGGCGGCGGGCACGTCGAGTTGCTGACCTGCGACCGGCTCGACGCGTTGCGGGGTGATGCCGTCGAAGCGGACGTTGCCCTCGACGGCGGGCTTGTCGACCGCAGGCTTCAGCTCGGCGAGCGCGGCGTCCAGCGCGGCGGGATCGGCCAACGTGACGACGCCGATCTCGCGGGTGGTGAAGAACGACTCGATCCGCGTGATCGGGTTGAGGGGCTGGTGCTCGGCCTGGGCGATCGTGGCCGTCCAGTCGACGGAAAGGCCCGCCGTGTCGGGGTCGACGGTGCTCGTGGCGTCGCCGACGGCGACGGGTACGGGCCGGGTGGTGCGCGGTTCGATCTGCGCGCGGAGGGTCTGCTCGGCGTCGGCGAAGGCGAGCCCGCCCACCGGTACGCCCGCGACCGTGACGCCCCGCGGCACCGATCCCGCCGAGAACGCGAGATCGCCGCCGTAGAGCAGGGCCAGCGCGGCGACGACCCCGCCCGCCACCAGCAGGAGCTTGCGACGGCGGCGGGGGTTCGCGGGGGTGGCGTCGGAGCCGGGGTCGGTGTCGTCCGGCGGGGGCGGGGTGGGCTGGGCGACCGTCGGGGCGTCGGCCTGGGCCGCCGCGGTGCCGATCGGCTGGGCGACCGTCGGAGCCTCGGGGTGGGCCGCGATCTGCACGGTCGGGGCCTCGGGCACGCGGAGGACCTGGGTCTTCTCGGCGTCGGGGACGGGGGTGCGGACGACGACGATCGGCGACTCCGCGGGGCGCGTGACGTCGTTCGCGGTGTCGTCAGGGGCGCTGGCTGGGGCGTCTGGTGTGGACGCCGCCGCCGGGGCGTCGTTGTTGGCCGCAGCTTGGCCCGCGGGGTTGCCCGGAGCGGCCGAGGACGGGGCCGAGCCGGGAACGGGGTGACTCGGCGCGGATTCGGAGCGGTCCGACGCGGAGGCAGCCGCAGTAGTGGGAGGAGCTGGCGTGGATGCGGAAGCGAGCGCGGCCCGGTCCGCCGCGGAGGCGAAGAGGGCCGCAGCCGAGGCGGGCTGGCCCGACGCGGGAGCAGGCCGACCCGTCGTCTGGGCGGCGGGCCCCGGCGCGGAAGCGGACTGCGCTGACGCGGAACCAGGCTGGCCCGACGCGGAAGCCGGATGGCCCGAACCGGTGGCGGGCTGACCCAGCCCGCGAGCGGGTTGACCCCGCGTGGGTGCGGGCTGGCCGGGCGTAGATGCCGGCCGGCCTGGCGCGGATGCGGAATGGCCCGACGCGGGAGGGGGCATGGCGGACACGGGAGCGGGGTGGCTCGGCGCGGAGACGGGGTGGCCCGACGCGGGAGTGGGCGGCGCCGCATTGCCATTGGGCGCGGGCGCTGGGGGGCCGGCCGGTCGGGCCACGGCGGAGTCGGTGGGACCCGCGGCCAGTCCGGCGGGCGGCGTCGGCGGGGAGGCTGAGTTGCCCGTCGGAGCCGTCGCCTGCCGCTCGCTCCCCGGAGCGGGACGAGACGGCGTGCCGTTCGCCACCGCGCCGTCGGGCGACGGTGAGGCGGGGCGGTAGACGGCGGGCGTCGACACGGCCCCGCGTGGCAGACCAACGGTCGCCGCGTCGCCGCGACTCACGGGCCGGGTGGGCTCGTCCGGGCTCGCCGGGCGGCTCGACGCGGCGTCGGCCGCCGAGCCGCGGGCCGGAGCCTCGGCGTCCTGCTCCGCGGTCGTTCCGCCGGGCGTGGACTGCCGCTCGGGCATGCGTTAGTTCCCCTTACAGATGTCGTCGCCGCGCCGTCAGAGGTACAGACCGGTGCCGTGCTCGGCACGCTCCGAGGCCACGGCGTGCAGCTCACGCTCGCGCAGCACCAGGTAGGTCTGGCCCTGCACCTCGACCTCGTACTGGTCGTCCCGCGCGAAGAGCACCCGATCGCCGATCTTCACGATGCGGACGTGCTGCCCCACGCCGAACACCTCACCCCAGACCAGCCGCTTGGCCACCTCGGCCGTCGCCGGGATGACGATCCCCGCTCCACTGCGGCGTTCGCCGGACGCGTCAGCTCTGACCATCACCCGGTCGTGCAGCATCTGGATCTGGAGTTTGGCATCCTGCACCGGCCCGATGGTATCGGCGACGCCTGCGCGGCTGAGGACCCGGGGCATGAGAAGGCCCCGCGGTGCTGGCAGGTCGGGGGTCCGACAGCACCACGGGGCTGTACAGGGATTCGGTCCGACCGGGCCAGGCGTTACGGCCCTACGCGCGCGCCCTCACATTCACTCGAACGGACGAGTCATCAAACCTGAGCGAGCAGATACCGGCCGAAATGCGGCACCGTGAAGGCGATCTGGCCGCGCTGCGCGGAGAACACGAGGCCCTTCTTCATGAGGCTGTCGCGGGCGGGCGAGAGCGACGAGGCGCGGCGCTGCAAGTGGTCGGCGATGCCCGCCGTGCCGATGGGCTCGTCGCGGCCGTCGGTGAGCTCGGCCATCGCGCGGAGGTACTCGCGCTCGGCCGGGGTGGCCCGCTCGAAGCGGGATCCGAAGAAGCCGACGGCCAGTTCCGCCTCCGCTTCCGGCGCGGCCATCTTGACGTCGGCGGCGGTGATCGGGGAGCGCACCGCGGCGTCCCAGCTGGCCTTGCCGTAGGCCTGGACGAAGTAGGGGTAGCCGCCGGACGCGGCGTAGAGGGCGTCCAGGGCGTCGGCGTCGAAGGTGGCGTCTTCGCGTTCGGCGGGGGCGAGGAGGGCGAAGTCGGCGTCCTTGCGGTCGAGCTGGCCGATGCGGACGTAGGTGAAGAGGCGCTCCGAGTACGACTTCGACGCCGAGAGCACGGCGGGCAGGTGCGGCAGGCCCGCGCCGACGACCACGAGCGGCGCCCGCGACTGCGACAGCTCGTGGCACGCCGCGCAGAGCGCCGAGACGTCGTCGGCGCGGAGGTCCTGCATCTCGTCGATGAGGATGGAGACGCCGCTCTGCACGTCCGAGGCCAGGGCCGCGACCTCGGTGAACAGCTCGACGAGGTCGATCTCGATGTCGCCGGAGTCGGCGCGGCCGGAGCGGACGGCGACGTCGATGCCGGGCTGCCAGCGGTCGCGCAGCTTCGCGCCCTCGGGCGACGAGCGCAGGGCGAACGCTTTGAGGATGCCCAGCACCTCGTCGACGCGGTCGGGCTCGGGGTGGCGCACGGCGAGGTCACGGATCGCGCGGTGCAGCGCGGCGGAGAGGGGGCGGCGGAGGTCGGCCTCCGGTCGCGCCTCGATCTTGCCCGCCCCCCAGCCCGCGCGGACGGCCATCGAGCGCAGCTCGCCGAGCAACACCGTCTTGCCGACGCCGCGCAGCCCGGTGAGCACGAGGCTGCGCTCGGGGCGACCGCGGGCCACGCGCTCGAGCACGATCTCGAACGCGTCGAGCTCGCGGTCGCGGCCTGCGAGCTCGGGCGGTCGCTGCCCGGCGCCGGGGGCGAAGGGGTTGCGCACGGGATCCACGATCGGACCGTATCGGGGAATCTTGCGACGACCGTAGAAGCGGCTAGTGAACGCGATGGCGTGTCGTCGATCGGCGGATATCTGCGATTCTCGACGAATCAGTAGAAAGCGTTAGAGAGGCCGATCGAAGGGGTCCGGGCGGGCGTACCGCGTCGATCGGCGGGGCGGCCGAGGGCAGCGGATGGCGGCGGGCGCCGCGGCGGGGAGTGCGGGCGGCGCTGGGTCGGGGCGGGCGGCGCTGGGCGGGGCGTGCAGCGCTGGGCGGGGCGTGCAGCGCTGGGCGGGGCAGCCCGTCGGGTGGAGCGGCGCCGTCGGGTGGAGCGGGCACCGCCGAGTGGAGCGGGCACCGCCGAGTGGAGCGGGCGGCGCTGGATCGGCGGCGGCGCTGAGGTGGCGGGCGCGCTGAGGTGGCGGGCGCGCTGAGGTGGCGGGCGCGCTGAGGTGGCGGGCGCGCTGAGGTGGCGGGCGGCGGCGAAGGGTCAGGGCCGCGGAGCGACCGTGCCCTCGATCACCCGCACGTCGGGGCGGGGGCCTGCGACGTCGCCGTCGACGATCGTGGCGCCCGCGCGGATGCGGGCGGTGCGGAGCTCGGGGACCCGCTGTTCGGCGGCGCGGACGAGCCTGTTGCGGACCACGCGGCGAACCGGCGGCAGCAGGAGCAGGAGGCCGGCGACGTCGGTGACCAGGCCGGGCACGAACAGCAGCACGCCGCCGCCGGCAACCAGCATGCCGTCGGTGAGCTCGGCGTGCGGCGCGCGGCGCTGCGAGACGGCATCGGCGATCGCCTGTGCGGCGCGCACCCCCTCGCGGCGGGCGAGCCACATCCCGACCACCGCGCTTGCCAGCAAGATGAGCAGCGTCCACCCGAGCCCGATCGCGGACCCGAGCGCGACCAGCGCGACGATCTCGATCACGAGGTACAGGAGGACGAACGGCATACCCCTACAACGCCGCGGGGCCGCCGATAGTTTCCCCGACGCCGAGATGGCCGTGAGCGGGGTTCGATCTTGCCGAAACCCCGCTCACGTGCATCTCGGCTAGTAGGTCAGGGCCAGGCCCGGGTCCTCCAGCAGCCGTCCGACGTCGGCCAGGAAGCGGCTGCCCTGCTCGCCGTCGACGAGGCGGTGGTCGAACGACAGCGCGAGCTGGCACACGGTGCGCACCGCCAGGGCCCCGTCGACCACCCACGGCGCCTGCTTGATCGACCCGACGGCGAGGATCGCGGCCTCGCCGGGGTTGAGGATGGGCGTGCCGGTGTCGACGCCGAAGACGCCCACGTTGGTGATCGTGAACGTGCCCCCGACGAGATCGGCGGGCGGTGTCTTGCCCTCCCGCGCCGTCGCGGTCAGCTCACCGAGCGCGGTGGCGAGCTGTGCCAGTGACAGCGCGTCGGCGTTGCGGATCTTCGGGACGATCAGGCCGCGCGGCGTGGCGGCGGCGATGCCGAGCTGGACGCGGTCGTAGTAGACGATCTCGCCCGCCGCCTCGTCCCAGTGCGCGTTCACCTCGGGTGTGCGCCGGGCGGCCAGGCACACGGCCTTGGCGACGAACGCCAACGGGGTGAGCCGGACGTCGGCGTACTCGCGCGAGGCGCGCAGGCGGTCGCGCAGCGCCATCGTCTCGGTGACGTCGACGGCGAGGAACTCCGTGACGTGTGGGGCCGTGAACGCGCTCGCGACCATCGCGGTCGCCGTCGCCCTGCGGACGCCGCGGATCGGCTCGCGCCGCTCACCCACCGTCGCCTGCGGCGCCTCCGGCTCGGGCGGGGCGCCGTTCAGGAACGCCTGAACGTCCTCGCGGGTGATGACGCCGTCCGGCCGCGACGGGATGACCTCGCGCAGGTCCACGCCCAGGTCCTTCGCGAGCTTCCGCACCGGCGGCTTCGCCAACGGGACCGTGCCCGTCGGCCGCAGCAGCGCGGACGTGGACGGATCCGAACCGACGGCACTCACCGAGGCGGCGGCCGCAGACGCGTCGGCCGCGGGCCGATTCGCGCCGGCCCGACCGGCTGCGGCCGGAGCAGCTCCGGCGGGGGCGGACGTGGCGTAAGCCGATCCGGGGTGGGCCGAGCCGGCCCCGGCGGCGGGTGCGGCAGGGGTCGCTCCAGCAACAGCGGCTTCGGCTGGGGCTCCGGCCTGGGCAGATGCGGCCGGAGCGGCGCTGGCGGGAGAGGGACGGGGGTGGGCCGCGCGAGCCCCGGCAGAGGCGGCCCCGGCAGAGGCGGCCCCGGCAGAGGCGGCCCCGGCAGAGGCGGCCCCGGCAGGGGCGGCTCCGGCGGAGGCGGGCGGCGGGGGCGCGGCGGGGGCGGCGGGCGACCGACCCGGGGCGCGGGCCGTAGCCGACCAGCGTGGCGATGCGGCCGTCCACGCCGGCTTCGCCGATCTTCGCCCCACCCTCCTCGGCAGGCGGCGCAGGCGCCGCGGCGGGTGCCGCTCCGCCCGGCTCGGCCGTGTCGATCACCACGATCGGCCGACCGACCGCGATCGTCTCGCCCGGCTGCGCCCGCAGCGCCACGATCGTGCCCGCGAACGGCGAGGGCAGCTCGACCGCCGCCTTCGCCGTCTCGATCTCGCACAGGATCTGGTTGACCACGACGGCGTCGCCCACCGCCACGTTCCACGTGACGATCTCGGCCTCCGTCAACCCCTCACCCACGTCCGGCATGGCGAACTCGCGCTGCATCGCCGTCACCACGCCAGCGAGCGGTCGACGGCGTCGAGCACCCGGTCGAGGTCGGGGATGTAGTCGTCCTCGCACTTGGACGGCGGGTAGGGCGTGTCGAACCCGGTGACGCGCAAGACCGGCGCCTCCAGCGAGAGGAAGCACGCCTCCTGCACGCGCGCGGCGACCTCGGAGGCCACCGACGTCTCCGACGGCGCCTCGGCCACCACTACCAGCCGCCCCGTGCGCCGCACGGAGGCGACGACCGGGTCGAGGTCGAGCGGCGACAGCGTGCGCAGATCGATCACTTCCAGGTCGTTGCCGTCCTCGGCCGCCGCGGTGGCCGCCTCCAGGCACGTCTTGAGCACGGCCCCGTACCCGACGAGCGTGAGCGTGGAACCAGGCCGCACCACCTGAGCGCTGTGCAGCGGCGGCGGGGTGGCGTCGTGGTCGAGCTCGGCCTTCTCCCAGTAGCGCCGCTTGGGCTCGAAGAAGATCACCGGGTCGTCGGAGGCGATGGCCTGCTGGATCATCCAGTAGGCGTCGACCGCGTTGGAGCAGGCCACCACCTTGAGCCCGGGGACGTGCGCGAACAACGCCTCCGGCGACTCGCTGTGGTGCTCCACCGCGCCGATCCCGCCGCCGAACGGGATGCGCACGACGACCGGCACCGGCACCTGCCCCTGCGACCGGAAGTGCAGCTTGGCCAGCTGCGACACGATCTGGTCGTAGCCGGGGAACACGAACCCGTCGAACTGGATCTCGCACACCGGCCGGAACCCGCGGATCGCGAGCCCGACGGCCGTGCCGATGATGCCGCTCTCCGCCAACGGGGTGTCCAGCACGCGCTGCTCGCCGAAGTCCTTCTGGAGCCCGTCGGTGACGCGGAAGACGCCGCCGAGCTTGCCGACGTCCTCGCCCATCACCAGCACCTTCGGGTCGCGCTCCATCGCCGCGCGCAGGCCCTCGTTCAACGCCTTCGCCACCGTCAGCGTGGCCATGTCACGCCCCCTCGAACGACGCGTGGTAGGCGAGGAAGGCCTCGCGCTGCGCCGCGACCAGCGGCGACTCCTCCGCGTAGACCTCGGAGAACATCCGGTCCGGCCCCGGCGCGGGCATGTCCATGCAGAACTGCCGGAACCGCTCGGCGAGCGCGTCGGCGTCGGCCGCGATCTCGTCGAAGAACTCCTGCTCCACCCCGAGCGACCGGACGAGGTGCACCCGCACCCGTTCGATCGGGTCCTTGAGCTTCCACAGCTCCAGCTCGCCCGCGAGGCGGTAGCGGGTGGGGTCGTCGGACGTGGTGTGCGCGTCCATCCGGTAGGTGAAGGCCTCGACGAGCACGGGCCCGTTGCCGGTGCGGCACTCCTCGAGCGCCCAGCGGCTGACGGCGAGGCAGGCGAGCACGTCGTTGCCGTCGACGCGGATGCCGGGGAAGCCGTAGCCTTGCGCGCGCTTGTACAGCGGCACGCGGGTCTGCCGCTCGGTGGGCTCGGAGATGGCCCACTGGTTGTTCTGGCAGTAGAAGACGACGGGCGCGTCGTAGACCGCGGCCCAGACGAAGCCCTCGTGCACGTCGCCCTGGCTGGTGGCGCCGTCGCCGAAGAAGCACATGGTGGCCTCGGCGTCGGCGCCGTCGCCCACCTTGGACTCGAACTTCTGGCCCATCGCGTAGCCGGTGGCGTTGAGGCACTGGTTGCCGATGACGATCGTGTAGAGGTGGAAGCGGGTGGCCCGGGAATCCCAGCCGCCCTGGTCGGTGCCCCGGAAGATCCCGAGCAGCTCGGTGGGGTCGATGCCGCGGCACCACGCCACACCGTGCTCGCGGTAGGAGGGGAACGCCATGTCCTGGGGGGCGAGCGCGCGCCCGGCCCCGATCTGCGCGGCTTCCTGGCCCAGCAGCGGCACCCAGATGCCGAGCTGGCCCTGGCGCTGCAGGGCGTTGGCCTCGCGGTCGAAGCGGCGCACGAGCACCATGTCGCGGTAGAGGCCCTGCAGCTCGGCGACGCCGACGTCGGCGGCGTAGGAGTCGAACCGCTCGTCGCGCACCCGCTCGCCCTCGGGCGTGAGCAGCTGCACGAGATCGGCGCCGCCCTCGTCGGTGGCGTGCAGCGCGGCCACCATGTCCTCGGGCGTGGCCACGGACTCCGGAGTCCAGGGTTGGGGTACGGACACGGTCGGACCTCCTGTGCTCAGCGGGCGCCCTGGCTCGTGGCCGTGGGCCCGGTTACCGCCGTGCGCAGCGCCCGGTCGGGGCGGCCGCGCACGGCCCTATGCGCATCCTGGCACGCCCGCCGTCGGGCGCGGCCGGATCAGGGGGTGACGGGGCCCGGACCGACGGGGCCCGGACCGTCTACACCGGTCGCGGTGCCCGGGCGGTCGATGCCCGCCGCGGACTTCGCCTTCTGCGCAGCGCCGTTGATGTGGCCGTGGTACTTGCCCTTCGTCTGCTTGTCGACGAAGTCGGCGGCCTGGTCGACGTACTTCGACGTCTGCGCCGGGTTCTTCTTCGCGTAGCGCCGCGCCGCCTCCGCTGCGGCCGCGAGCACGGCGAGCTTCTTGAGCATTGCCATCGGGGTGCACCTCCTGATCGAAAAGTCCGTCGGACCCACCGTAGCCCGCAGGCGTACCCACCGTGACGTCACGCAACAGTGATCTCACTGGAGCGACCCGAGTGGCAGCATGCAGTCACCTATCACCTGATCGAGGGCAACCGACATGTGCATCAAGATCCGAACGCTTGCCGTAGCACTACTGGCGGTCACGGTCGCCGGATGCGGGGCAGGCGGCAACGGCAGCAGTGGCGCCGCACCGGCGGGGGGCGGGGCGAGCACCAACCCCGCCCCGGCCGTCCAGAAGGACGAGGCGCTGGCCAAGCTGGTGCCGCCCGACATCGCCTCCGACGGCAAGATCGTCGTGGGGTCGGACGCGTCGTACGCGCCCAACGAGTTCGTCGACACCGACGGCACGACGATCATCGGCATGGACGTCGACCTCGGCAAGGCCATCGGCCAGAAGCTCGGCCTCGAGGTGGAGTTCCAGAACAGCGCGTTCGACGGCATCCTGCCGGGCATCGCGGCCAAGAAGTACGAGCTGGGCATGTCGTCGTTCACCGACAACGCCGAGCGGGAGAAGGTCGTGGACATGGTCACGTACTTCTCCGCGGGCACGAAGATGGCCACGCTCAAGGGCAACCCGGACGGCATCAACATCGACGACCTCTGTGGGAAGACGATCGCAGTGCAGCGCGGCACCGTGCAGGTCGACGACCTCACCGCGCGTAGCGACAAGTGCACCGCGGCGGGCAAGCCCGCCATCAACCAGGCGCCGTTCCAGGCCCAGACCGACGTCACGCTGGCCCTGACCGGCAAGCGGGCCCAGGCGATGCTCGCCGACTCGCCGGTCGTCGACTACGCCGTGTCCAAGACGAACGGCCAGCTGGAGGCCGTCGGCGAGGCCTACGACACCGCGCCGTACGGCATCGCAGTGCCCAAGGGCGACGGCAACTACGCCAAGGCGATCCAGGGCGCCGTCCAGGCCCTGATCACCGACGGCACCTACAAGTCGATCACCGACAAGTGGAGCGTCTCGTCGGGCGCGATCACCACGTCGAAGATCAACGGAGCGGCGGGCTGACGCGCGATGGTCGCCGAACAGACCGACGCCGGGCCCGCACCGCCGATGAAGGCGGTGCCGGTCCGGCACCCGGGCCGCTGGGTCGGGGTCGTCGTGATCGTCGTGCTGGTCGCGATGCTGGTCCACTCGTTCTTGACGAACCCGAACTTCCAGTGGGACGTCGTGGGCCAGTACCTGTTCTCCGAACCGGTGCTGCGCGGGCTGCGCAACACGCTGATACTCACCGCGCTGTCGATGGTGATCGGGATCGTCGGCGGGGTGCTGCTCGCGGTGATGCGGCTGTCCCCCAACCCGGTGCTCGCGGGCGCGGCGGCGGTCTACGTCTGGCTGTTCCGCGGCACCCCGCTGATCACCCAGCTGATCTTCTGGAACTTCCTCGCCGCGCTCTACCCGCGCCTGGGTCTCGGCATCCCGTTCGGACCGACGTTCGTCTCGGTGGACACCAACGCCGTCATTTCGGTGTTCGCCGCGTCCCTGCTCGGGCTGGGGCTCAACGAGGCCGCGTACATGGCGGAGATCGTGCGCGGCGGCATCCAGTCGGTCGACCCGGGGCAGAGCGAGGCGGCGGGGGCGCTGGGGTTGTCCCGCACGCAGACGCTGCGGCGGATCGTGCTGCCGCAGGCGATGCGGGTGATCGTGCCGCCCACCGGCAACGAGACCATCTCGATGCTCAAGACGACTTCGCTCGTGGTCGTCATCGCGTACTTCGAGCTGACGGTCGCCGTGCAGACCATCTACTCGCGCACGTTCCAGACGATCCCGCTGCTCATCGTCGCGGCATTGTGGTACCTGGCCTTGACGTCGGTGCTCTCGATCGGGCAGATGTTCATCGAGCGCCGGTTCGGGCGTGGATTCGCCGTGGGAGGCCCCTGATGACGCCGATGGTGCAGGCGGAGGACGTGCACAAGAGCTTCGGGTCGACGGAGGTGCTGTGCGGGGTCGACATGGTCGTGCAGCCCGGCGAGGTGGCGTGCGTGATCGGGCCGTCCGGGTCGGGCAAGTCGACGTTCCTGCGCTGCGTCAACCACCTGGAGCGGATCAACGTGGGCACGATGCGGGTCGACGGTGAGCTGATCGGCTATCGCGAGGCGAACGGCAAGCTCTACGAGCTGCGCGAGTCCGAGATCGCCCGCCAGCGCAGGCACATCGGCATGGTGTTCCAACGCTTCCACCTGTTCCCGCACATGACGGCAGCGGAGAACGTCATGGAGGGGCCGCGGACGGTGCGCCGGAAGTCCCGCGGCGCGTGCCGAGAGCAGGCGACGGCGTTGCTGGATCGGGTGGGGCTCGCCGACAAGCGGGACGCCTATCCCAACCAGCTCTCCGGCGGCCAGCAGCAGCGGGTGGCGATCGCGCGGGCGTTGGCGATGGAGCCCCGGCTCATGCTGTTCGACGAGCCGACCTCGGCGCTCGACCCCGAGCTGGTCGGCGAGGTGCTCGACGTGATGCGCGGGCTGGCCCGCGACGGCATGACGATGCTCGTCGTGACGCACGAGATGGGGTTCGCCCGCGAGGTCGGCGACACGCTCGTGTTCATGGACGAGGGCCGGATCGTCGAGGCGGGGCACCCCGCGAGGTGCTGGCCAACCCGCGGGAGGAGCGGACGAAGGCGTTCCTGTCGAAGGTGTTGTGAGCTGCGGTGTTGTGAGCTGCGGGGCGTAGCCGTGGCGCAGGGCCGCGACGGAGGTCGGTGGGGTGAGCACGGTCAGCGGGCCTGCCGGGCGCGCGACGGGGTCGTGCCAACCGGAGAAGGCGAACGCGTAGAGCCGGTCGCCGAGGACGAGGCGCGGCCCGTCGGTGAGCACGACGACGCCGTCCGGGAGGTCGGTGTCGGTGCGGGTGGTGCCGCGTTCGGCGGCGAGGCGCCGGTTGAGGTCGCCCGCTCTCTGCGGCGTGCCCAGAGCGGCCGCGACGGCTTCGCGGTAGGCGAGGTAGTCCGCGTGCCTGCACTCGCCGCACGGCCGGTGCCCAGCGGCCAGGCCGACGGCGTCGTCGAGGAAGAACAGTGGCGTCCACCGGCGTGGCCGCGTGAGCCCCACCCGCCTGCCGCGGAACGCGGTGCGGCAGATGATCCACAGGTTGCCGCGGTGGTGGCGGACGTAGCGGCCGTCGTCGTCGACGAGGCAGCCGCGGTTGCCGGTGAAGCCACCCCGCTCCGGCACGGCGTGCAGCGCCCCGAACGGGTCGACGCGGTTCGGCAGCGGCACGCCCCCATCGTCGCCCCGGCCCGGCCGCGCGCGGAACAGGGGCACGCGCGTCGCGGCCGCCCGACCCGCCGTGCGTGACAAGGGCTCGTTCCGGCGCGCGCCGGTCGCCGTTCGCGCCCGCGTGCGACAAGGGCTCATTCCGGCGCGCGCCGGTCGCCGTTCGCGCCCGCGTGCGACAAGGGCTCGTTCCGGCGCAGGCGCCGGTCGCCGTCCCACCGGGCGGGCAAGGGTCTCGCCTAGTCCCCGGCCCGGCCGGGCTCGGAGGCGTGGCCGTCAGGCGATGAGGCAGTCTCAGGCGGCGTGGTCGCAGGCGGGCGCGCGGGAGAGCAGGCGGTGCAGGCGGCGGGCGAGCGCGTCGATGCCGAAGTGGGCGCGGGCCACCGCCTCGTTGTGGTCGGCCAGCGCCGGGTCGGGGTCGGCGAGGTGGGCCCGCAGCGGCCCGGGGTCGTGGGCGTCGAACCAACGGAAGCCGAACCGCGCGAGCTCCTTCGCCACCGGGAACGTGCCGACCGCGACAGGGCGGCGGTGCAGCGCGGCCTCGACCAGCGGCAGCCCGAAGCCCTCCCACGAGGACGGCATCGCGACGACGTCGCACGCGGCGTAGGCGCCGGGCATCCGCACGCCGAGCGGCAGCCGTCGCCGGTGGGGTACGCCGCCGTTGGCCAGGAGCGTGTCGAGCTCGGCCTGGTAGCCGTCTTCGGTCGGGCCGGTGAGCCAGTAGGTGCCGCCGACGGCGGCGGTGAGGGCGAGCCCCACGTCGATGCCCTTGCGCGCGATGGCCCGCGTCGGCTGCAGGACCAGCGGCCCCTCGGCGATCTTGAGACGGCGTCGTACCGCCGCCCGGCGCCGCGGGCAGGGGCGTTCGGCGAAGCCGTGGTAGATCGTGGTGGCGGCGATGCCGCGGCGGACGGCGAGCGCGCGGCGGGCGAGGTCGTTGATCGTCACGTGCCACCAGGCGGGGTCGTCGGGCGGCCAGCTCATGAGGTGGGCGTAGCGGGGGCGCTCCCACGGCAGGTCGTGGTGGCGCAGCACCGCGGGACGGCCGCGCAGGTAGTCCGCCACCGCCTCGCCGACCGCCCGGTTCATCGGCAGCGAGCAGATGTTGTCGGCGACGACGATGTCGGCGTCACCGAGCGCCCGGTCGAGCTCCCGCCGCGACGGCGGGCGCCGGGACTCCAACGCCAGACCGCGGACCAGCACGTCGGGTCGGCCGCCACCGGCGACGGTGCGCACCCGCATGCCCAGCTCGCGGAGCGCGCGGATCCACTGCCCCGCGGTGACCGACACGCCGTCCGCTGCGCCGAGCCGGTAGGAGACGATCGCCGCTTGTCGTCCGAACGGGTTCGCCATGCTCCGATGATCGGTGCGGAGGGTTAACGCTGCATGGCGGGGGAGTTGCGTCACCAAGATTGACGAACCCGCGCCTCCGGTGCAACGGCACAGGTCAGCGCGGCGAATGACGTAGCGTGATGCGCCGAATGCTTACCGTCGTCCCCGCCGTCGTTCTGCTCGCCGCCTGCGGCGCCCCCGAGGCGGTGCCGGTCGCGCCCGCTGCGGCCGTTTCTCCAGCCACGGCTTCGCGGACCACCGCGCCGACGGCGCAGCCGCTCGGCGTCGTCCCGGTCGACATGGGGCCCACGGCCGCGCACGAGGCCGCGGCGAGGGCGGCGGCGCAGGCGGGGATCCCACCCGGAGCGCCTACACCCCAACAAGCGGTGCCCGACCCCGCGTCGGCCTACCAGCCCGCGCCCAGACCCGCGCCGCAGCCGGCCGCCCAGCCCGCGCCCAAGTCGGCGCCGCAGGCCGCCCTGCAGCCCGTGGGCCAGGCCGCGCCCAAACCCGCCCCCCAGCCGATCGCGCAGCCCGCACCCAAGCCCGCCCCCCAACCCGTGGCCCAGCCCGCACCGAAGCCCGCGCCGCAGCCCGCACCCAAGCCCACCACGCAGCCGGTCGCGCAGCCCGCACCCAAGCCCGCGCCGCAGCCGGTCGCGCAGCCCGCCCCCAAGCCCGCACCGCAGCCCGTGGCGCAGCCCGCGCCCAAGCCCGCCCCGAAGCCGCCCGCGTCCAGCCCGGCGGGCGGCTGCAACGCGAACTACTCCCCGTGCGTGCCGAACGACAGCGACGTCGACTGCCAGGGCGGCTCAGGCAACGGCCCGTCCTACGTGCGCGGCCCGGTGGAGGTCGTCGGCTCGGACGTCTACGGCCTCGACTCCGACGACGACGGCGTCGGCTGCGAGTGACCGCCGCTGACCACACCGTGATCAGATCGTGACGAAGGCAGGCCTAACGGACACCACCTTGCCAGCGAGTGATGACGCGAACACGCAACGTCAATCTCCCCGTGTTGCGCGTCACTCCCTGCTCCCCGGAGTCGATCAATGCTGCACCGCCGCCCCGCCCGTTCGCGTTCGCGCACCCTGCTCGGCATCGGCCTGACCGTCGCCGTCCTGACGGGCCTCACCGGGCTGTGGGCCACGGCCAACGCCGCGGGCGCCGCCTACTTCGTCTCCCCGACCGGCTCCGACGCCAACACCGGCACCAACGCCGGCGTGCCGTTCAAGACCATCCAGAAGGCGCTCGACCTCGCCGCTCCGGGATCGACGATCACCCTCGCCGCGGGCGAGTACCCGGAGTCGATCGTCACCAAGACCGCGGGCACAGCGGCGAGCCCGATCACCATCAAGGGCCCGGAGAGCGGCAAGAGCGGGAGCGGCCGCTACCAGGCCGTGGTCAAGAGCAAGGGCACCGGCGGCTACGTGGTGGCCATCAGCCACAGCAACTACGTCCTCGACGGCTTCACGGTGGACGGCCAGCCCGGGATCGCCCGCAGCGCGTACCCCACCAGCCTCTCCGCCGTGAGGGGGTTCAAGGACGGGGTGCAGGGCAAGGCGATCAACACCAAGCTCGTCTACGTGGGCGCCGACGTCGCCTCCCGCGACATCACGGGCACCCGCATCTCCAACATGTTCTTGAGCGGCGCCGGCGGCGAGTGCGTGCGGTTCCGCAACCGCGCCGCCGCCTCGCTGGTGGTCAACTCGGTGATCCAGTGGTGCGGGATGCTCGCCTCGGGCGACGACAGCAGCAAGTACAAGTACCACAACTCCGAGGGCGTCTACGTCGGCACGAGCCCCAAGTCGACCGACCAGCCCCTCTACGCCAACGACACCAGCAACGGCATCGTCGTCCGCAACTCGACGATCAACACCTTCGGCGGCGAGTGCTTCGACGTGAAGGAGAACGCGCACCACAACCGGATCGAGGACAGTGACTGCGGCTTCAACGACGAGCCGCTGTCGTTCAAGGGCAGCAACATCGAGCTGCGCGGTGACCACAACCTGATCCGGCGCACGAAGGTGCACGACAGCCGGAGCTGGAACGTCAAGCTGGCGTCGGACTCCGCCCAGTACGACAAGGGCGGCAACTCGATCCAGCAGAGCAACTTCTCCGGCGCGACCGGTGCGGCCATCCGCTCCGAGCAGTCCACCGCCGATTCGCACTACTGCGCCAACACGTTCGCCGCCACGCCGTACGTCGAGGGCCCGGTCCCCATCGGCGACCCACGACAGTCCTGCTCCGGGATCGACACCACGCTGCCCACCGTCGCGATCACCAGTCCGGCCGACGGATCGACGGTCGCGGGCACGGTCCCGATCACCGTCGACGCCGCCGACAACGCCACCGTGAACCGCGTCGAGTTCGCCGTCGACGGAGCGCTGATCGGCACCGACGACGCCGCACCGTGGAGCCAGGACTGGACGGTGCCCAGCGCGCCCGGCCCGCACACGATCACCGCGACGGCGTACGACGCCGCCGACAACGCCGCCACCGCCGAGGTCGCCGTCACGGGCGGCACCACCACCCCGCCCACCTCGACCAGCGCCGTCGTCACCACGACGCCCGCGCCGACCGCGCAGACGATCGCCTTCGAGGCGGAGTCGGGCACCCTGACGTCGCCGATGGCGCTCGCCTCCAGCAGCACGGCGCAGGGCGGGCGGTATGTGGTGCAGACCAGCGGCTCGGGCACGGGCCGGGTCACCTACCGCCTCACCATCCCGGCCGCCGTGTCCTACGTGCTCGCCTACCGCGCCATCGCCCCGAGCACGTCGAGCGACGAGTTCACCTACGCCGTCGACGGCGGCTCGACGCGGGCGCTGACCGTGCCGAGCAGCGCCCGCACGAACTGGACGTGGATCACCGGCCCCACGCTCAACCTGAGCGCGGGCTCGCACACGCTCGTGGTGGCGAAGCGCGAGAACGGGGTGCGCCTCGACGCGTTCACCCTGACGCCTCCGGGCGCCGCCACAGCGCCCAGCTCGACGACCACCCCGACCACCACCCCGGCCCCGAGCACCACGCCGACGAGCACGCCGCCCGCCTCCACCACGACCACCACGACCCCGCCGCCGACGACCACGACCACGACCACCACCGCACCGCCGCCCGCCCCCGTCGCCACGACGCCGTTCGAGGCCGAGGCGGGGACCGTCGGCACCGGCATGGCGGTCGTGGCCGACGCGACGGCCTCCGGTGGGAGCTACGTGGTAGCGCGGTCCTCCGGAGGCACCGTCAGGTACACCGTGTCGGTGCCGTCGCGGGGCACCTACATGATCGCGGGATGGGTGAAGGCGCCCAGCTCGTCCGCCGACGCCTTCACCGTCCGCCTCGACTCCGGCTCGTCGGCCGAGTGGCGGCTGACGCAGTCGAGGTCGTGGACGTACGACGCCGGCTCCAACCCGAGCTTCAGCCTCGCCGCGGGCACGCACACGCTGACCGTGGGCTACCGCGAGGCGGGCGCCGCGGTGGACCGGCTGGTGCTGGTCAGGCGCTGAATCTCCGTCAGCGCGGGGTGCGGCCCATCAGGAAGAACTCCGGGTTGGGCCGCAGCGCCGTGAGGTGGGCCAGGCGGTTGGACATCGCGAAGAGCGCCGTGATGGCGCCGACGTCCCAGATCTCGTCGTCGGTGAGGCCCGCGGCCCGGGCGCCGTCCAGCTCGACGTCGGTGAACGAGGCCGACTCCATGGCGAGCAAGAGTGCGAGGTCGACGATCGCGCGCTCGCGCTGCGACAGCTCGACGCCGTAGGGGTTGGTGGCGACCCGGTCGGCGATCTCCGGGTCTTTTGTGCGCACCCGCAGGATCGCCCCGTGGGCGACCACGCAGTACGTGCAGTTGTTGGCCCCCGAGGTGGCGACGACGACCAGCTCGCGCTCGGCCTTGGACAGGCCGTCGTTGGAGTCCATGAGCGCGTCGTGGTAGTCGAGGAACGCCCGCAGCTCCCGCGGGCGGCGGGCGAGCGCGCGGAACACGTTCGGCACGAAGCCGGACTTCTCCGCGATGACGCCGATCCGTTCCCGCAGGTCGTCGGGCATGTCCGCGAGCTCGACATGGCCGAACCGGCTGACCTCGTGCGCACCCATGCCGCCACCCTAGGCGCGGCGCGGTCAGGACGGCACGTCGTGCGGTGCCCGCGGTCCGGGCAGGGGGTGGGCGAGGCCCGGCGCCGTCACCCGCGCGGTACCGATCGCCTGCGGGGGCGTCACGGTCGGGCGCGGCTCCGCGAGGGCGTGCCGGGCAGGCCGCTGCGACGCGGCGGTGTCGGCTGGCGACGGTCGAGCGTGTCGACCACGCGTGGCCGCCCGCAGCGGCGTCGTTGCGGCAACGGGAGGGGACCCCGGTGGCGGAGCGGACGCCCGCGACCGCGAGCTCCGGGACGGCGCCGATGCTGCGCCGGGCACCATCCAGATCGGCGTGGTGGCGACGTCCACCACCGCCGCGAGCACGCCCCGTGGCCGCGGGCGCGTGCGGGCGGGCGGGCCCGCCGGGCGGCCGGCGACCGGCGGTGCCGCGGCCGTGATCCGGGTCGGGGCCTGGTGGAGGGCGTAGAGGTGCGCGTAGATCGGCGAGGTGGCCAGCAGTTCCTCGTGGCGACCGACGGCGCTGACGGCGCCCCCGTCGAGGACGATGATCTCGTCGGCGTCGGTCACCGTGTGCAGGTCGTGCGAGATGATGATCGTGGTGCGGCCCGCCATCAGCCTGCGCAGCGGAGCGAGCACCCGCTGCCCCGACGCGGCGTCCAGCCCGGTGGTCGGCTCGTCGAGGAGCAGCAGCGGCGCATCCCGGATGATGGCCCTGGCGATCGCGAGCCGTTGGCGCTGACCGCCCGACAGCAGCCTGCCGCGTTGGCCGACCCGGGTGTCGTAGCCCTGGTCGAGCCGCGCGATGAAGCCGTGCGCGTCGGCGGCTTCGGCCGCCGCGCGCACCTCCGCGTCGGTGGCGTCGGGCTTGCCCCACCGGATGTTCTCGGCGACGGTGCCGTCGAAGACCAGGGTCTCCTGCAGCACCGTGCTGATGTTGCGACGGAGATCGGAGAGCGACAGCTCGCGCAGGTCGATCCCGTCGAGCGTGACGCGGCCCCGGTCGGGGTCGTAGCTGCGCAGGAGGAGCTTCGTGAGCGTCGACTTCCCCGCGCCGCTCGCCCCGACGACCGCGACCTTCCGGCCGGGTGCGAGGCGCAGGTCGATCCCGCGCAGCGCGGGTTGTTCGGTGCCGTCGTAGGTGAACCAGACCTTGTCGAAGCGGATCGCCCCGACGGCCCGGCCGAGCACGTGCGGCTCCTGCGGCTCGGTGACCGCGGGCCGCTCGTCGAGCACCTCGATGATGCGCTCGGCGCCCGCCGAGGCGGCGAACAACGTGTTCGACAGGCCCGCGAAGCCCTGGACGGGCCCGTAGAGCTGGCCCAGGTACGCCAGGAAGGCGAGCAGCCCGCCGAGGGTGATCGCGCCTTGGGCGAGCTCGTAGACGGCCACCCCCGTGACGGCGAGCACGCCGATGCACTCGACGAGGCTGCTGAACGGCCCGAACAACGCCTCGAGGCGGATCGCGAGCATCTGCGCGGAGAACGCCGCCCGATTCTCCTTGGCGAACCGCTCCACTTCGTGGTCGGCGCGGTCGTAGGCCTGCACGAGGGGGATGTTCCCGAGGTTCTCCTCCGCGACCGCGGTGATCGAGCCGGAACGTCGTCGCCGCTCACGCGATGCCGCCTGGATACGACGGGAGAACGCGCGGGACAACAACAGGAACGCGGGCGCCGCGATGAGGGAAGTCAGCGTCAGGTGCCAGTTCAGCAGGAACATCGCACCCGCGAAGAAAAGGACCTGGAACGCGTATGTGAGCGCCAGGTTGACGCCGGTGAGCACCAATTGCTCGATGGTCGCGATATCGCCGGTGAGACGGGAGATGAGGTCGCCGACCTGACGCCGTTCGAACCAGCCGACCGATAATCGCTGGAGGTGCGCGAACAACCGCACCCGCAGCGATGTCACGAACCGCTCACCGACCCAGGCGGTGAGGTATTCGTCGATGAAGCTCACCAAGCCGCCGATGACGGCGAAAGCCACGTAGGCGAGCGCGATGGGGAGGAACAGCTGGTAGTCGTGCGGCGTGAGGACGTCGTCGACCAGCACCTTGAAGAGGTAGACGCTTCCCGTGGCGAGCGCCGGGCCGATGGGCACCAGCAGCAGGCTCAGCAGCATCCGGCCCCGGAACGGGCGGGTGTCGGGCCAGAACCGCGCGAACATCGTGCGGATGCGGACCGGCGGCGCGTTCTGCGCCACCACCGGATCGTCGTCCTCGGCGGTCATCGTCCTCCGTCCGCCCGAGTGCTTCGCCGCCGCCGAACGCGGGGGCGAAGCACTCGGTGCGGTTCTTCGCCGCCTAGTGGCAGTGGTGGTGCTTCTTGTGGTGGTGCTTCTTGTGGTGGTGCTTCTTCAGGCGCCGCTCGCACGGGTCGTCGTCGCGCTTGTGACCGCCGTTGTGGGAGGAGTGTCCCCCGTTCCCGCCAGAGGGCTTCTGCCAGTCTTTGCCGAGAAACTGGAACATCGCATGTCCTTTCTTTGCGGGGATGCGTCGCCGCAACGACGCACACTTGAATATCGGCCGCCGCGCCCCATCCGTTTCCCCCATGAGCGGCTTTCACCGAGATAGCCCAGTTATCGGGATTTATCGGCGTGTCGAATAACAGAGCAATACGACCACGAAAGGTTGTCGTCCTATCGGGTGACCCGGCACCCGCGGACGGTCACCGTGCGTCAGGCGACGGTCGCGCGGGGGCGGAGCGGGACGACGTTGCTCCCGGCCACCCGCCAGCGGATCACCGGTGCGGCGGCGCGTTCGAGCACGCTCAGCGCGGTGGGGGTGGACTGCCGCGGCGCGTCGGGCGGTACGACCACGACGAGCCGCGGGGCGGCGGCGGCCACCAGGAGCCGCTCGACGCCGAGCGCGTGGGCACCGAGCAGGACGACGACGTCGGTGCTGTCCGGCTCCGGCACCGCCGTGAGCAGCGCCTCGAGCGGCCGCAGGCACACGAAGCCGAGCGCGGCGGGATCGCGGGGGGCCAGCTCGGCCCACGCGGCGGCCAGCCGCGGCGCGTTCGTCTGCAGCCGGTCGAGCAGGGCCCGCTGGCGACGGGCGTCCTGCGCCTGCCGACGGGCGGCGGCGAGCGCCGCCACGGCGGCGGCGTAGGCCTGCGCGTCGTGCTGGCGCAGGGCCTGGACGGCGGCCTCGTGCTCGGCGGTCGGCACCAGGGTGGGGCAGGCGGCGGCGAGGTCATCAGCCATCCGGTCCAGCCGACGGCCCGCGTCGACCTGGCCGCCGTGCTCCGCGTAGTCGAGGATCGCGGCGGCCACCTGCTCGGCGGTGTCGACGTCGGGCACGGCGAGCGGCGAATCCTCGGCGAGGAAGAGCACGTCGTGGCGCAGCGCCCCGACCGAGCGGGCCGCAGCGGCCACGCGGACGAGCCCGTCGGCCAGCTCGTTGAGCTCCCGCTCGTCGCGGGGTGCGGGGATGCCGACCGCGGAACAGCCCAGGTCGATGCGCGAAAGCCGCTCGCCGAGCTCCAGGTGCTCGACCCCGCGGCGCACGTCCTCGGCCGTCTGCGGGAGGCGCCCGTCCACCCGCAGCAGGCGCAGCACCGGCAGCGCGTCGCGGCGCTCGGCGGGCGCACGCAGGTAAGCGCGGGCGCGGCCGCCGCCGAAGAGGAACTCGCCGTAGCGGCGGAGGGTGGCCAGCGCGCCCGGGGGCAGCGGCGCCACCACGGCGACGGACGGGAGGTGCCGGGCCCGCTCCAGCGCGGCGACGGCCTGCGCGGTGTCCTCGAGCAGCTGGTCGAACGCGGGCCGGTGGCGGGAGTAGATGAGCTCGCTGAGCAGGTCCCACGCCCACTGGCGGTCGGCGCGCGGGTACATGGCGCGCAGCGACCGGTGGACGAAGCGCGCCACGGACGTGACGGCCTCGCGGCGCACCCGGTCGATCCCGGACAGCAGCTGGGGCACGACGGCCGCGGCCGGGCCGGGCGGCGGTGTGTGCTCCGCCCGCGCGCAGAGCGCCGCGACCTCCTGCGGGTGCGGCACCCGGGCGGTCGCGGGTAGCTGCTGGTCGGCGCGTTCGGCGCGGTCGGGCGCCGCGGTGACGAGCAGCCTGCGCAGCTCCCGCAGCTCGGCGGGGGACAGGTCGGGGAGGGAGTCGAGCCCGCGGTCGGCGACGTCCGGCCGCAGCGCCGCCCGCACGGCGGCCAGCTCCTCGGTGGTGGCGGCGGTGACGAGCACGCGGCGACCGTCGCCGACCAGCGCGGCCACGGCGTCGGCGACGGCGTCCGGGGTGTGGTCCTGGAGGATCAGCAGCGGCGAGACCCGCATCGCCGCGCCCACGGTGGCGGCGTCCTCGGGCGGCTTGCGCGGCGCGGGCGTGTCGGCGAGCGTGGCGGCCAACGCCTCGGCGAGGTGGCGCACCCCCGGCGGGACCGCGGTGGCCGCGATCATGCGGCGGATCTGCTCCCGGGCCTTCGCCGTGGCCTCGTCGGTGCCCGCGGCGGCGAGGCGGTCGACGAATACGGCGAGATCGGCGGCCCCGTCGGCGGCGCTGTCGTCCGGGCCCTGCTGCACCTGTTCACCTCCGATGCCGTCGCACCTGCTCGGCGACGGTCACCCTTCGTATCGCGCTGATCGACAGAATGTTGCACGCCGATCGGGCTATTCGGCAACGCCCAGGAGCCGAATGGTCACCTACGGCGCCGGTCGGCCACTCCGTCGAGTGAGGACACGGTCACGCTCGGCGGAAAACGCTCAGCGCGCACTGGACGGGCCGAGCGGTACCTCGGCGCCGTCCAGTGGTCGTTCGACGCTGTTCGAAACGGTTCAGTCGGCGGTACCGGCCACCGCGGGGGCTACGGGGCGCAACCGCTCGGAGCCCTCGTCGGCGTGGTAGTCGGCCGGATGGGTGAAGTCCTCGCCCTCGCCCACGTGACCCGCCCGCAAGGCCAGGGTGACCAGCACCGCGACGACCAGGTTGAGCACCAACGTCACGAAGCCGACGTAGATCTGCACCGGCGAGCCCGCGAACGGGTGCCAGCCGAACACCGTGAGCTTGTCGAGCGTGAGCGCCGAGCCGCCGAAGTGCGCCTTGCCGCTGGCCGGGTTGGGGATGAGCCAGAGCAGGTAGAGCCCGTAGCCCATGCCGACCACCCAGCCCGCGAGCAGCGCCCACCGGTGCAGCCAGCGCGTGTAGAGCGCGATGGCCACCGCGGGCAGCGTCTGCAGGATGATCACGCCGCCGATGAGCTGCAGGTCGATGGAGAACTGCGGGTCGATGGCGAGCACGAACAGCACGGCCCCGAACTTGACGACCAGGGACGCGAGCTTGGCCTGCCGGGCTTCCTGCTCGGGGCTGGCGTCGCGCTTGAGGTACTCCTTGTAGATGTTGCGCGTCCACAGGTTGGCCGCGGCGATCGACATGATCGCGGCGGGCACCAGCGCGCCGATCCCGATGGCCGCGAACGCGATGCCCGCGAAGAACGCGTTGAACTGGGAGTCGAACAGCACCGGGATGATCGTGTTGGTGTCCGGCCGCCCCGTGGCGTTGTTGGTGATCGGCTTGACGCCCGCGGCGATCGCGACGTAGCCGAGCAGCGCGAGCAGGCCCAGCAGCAGCGAGTACGCCGGGAGCGCCACCATGTTGCGCTTGATCACGTTGCGGCCGCGGCTGGCCAGGATGCCGGTGAGCGAGTGCGGGTACAGGAACAGCGCCAGCGCCGAGCCCAGCGCGAGCGTGACGTACTGGAGCTGGTTGTTGGCCGTGAGCAGGATCGAGCCGGTGGGCTGGCCGGTCGTCGGGTTGGGCGTGGCCATCTTCTTCTCGGCCGCCCCGAAGATCGCCTCCCAGCCGCCGAGCTTCGCGGGCAGGTAGAACACCGCCACGAGGATGACCAGGTAGATGAGGATGTCCTTGACGAACGCGATGAGCGCGGGCGCCCGCAGGCCGGACTGGTAGGTGTAGACGGCCAGGATGACGAACGCGACGAGCAGCGGCAGGTGGCCGAGGAAGCCGCCCGCGTTGAGGCCCATCGTGCGCAGCACGGCCTCGAGCCCGACGAGCTGCAGGGCGATGTAGGGCATCGTCGCGACCAGGCCGGTGATCGCGACGATGAGCGCGAGCAGCGAGCTGCCGTAGCGGCCGCGCACGAAGTCGGCGGGCGTGACGTAGCCGTGCACCCGCGAGACCGACCACAGCCGCAGCACCGGCAGGAACACCAGCGGGTAGAGGATCACGGTGTAGGGCAGCGCGAAGAAGCCCATCGCACCCGCCCCGAACAGCAGCGCGGGCACCGCGACGAACGTGTACGCGGTGTAGAGGTCACCGCCGACGAGGAACCAGGTGATCCACGAGCCGAACTTGCGGCCGCCGAGGCCCCACTCGTCGAGGTGGTCGAGGCTGTTGCCGCTGCTCTGCCAGCGCGCGGCCAGGAAACCCATGACCGTGACGGCGAGGAACAGCACGATGAAAACGGAGATCTGGACTCCAAGCTCGTCATCGCCGCGTCCCCTCGTCGAGCTCGTCCACGTCGAGGTCCTCGCCGGGGGCCTGGGGGTTCTTCTCGTCACGGGTCTTGACGTAGACGATGCCGACCGAGACGACACCGACCACCACCCACACGAACTGCACCCAGTAGAAGTAGGGCATCCCGAACAGGCGTGGCTCTTTCATGTTGAACCACGGCGTGACCAGCATGAGGAACGGCAGGAGGAGCAGGAAGTTCCACGGTGAGAACCGCAGACCTTCCCGCCCCTCCGGCGTCGGCGATGACATGGGGTGACCTCCCGCGGGTCGAGGCGACACGCGGGACTATAGGTCCGTTCGGCACGTATTGCCGGAGATCGATTACATACCGAGACGCAGTTTCAGCGCCTCGAGCTCGTCGCGCATCGAGGACGGCAGCTTGTCCCCGATCCGCGCGAACCACTCCTCGATGAGCGGGATCTCCTCGCGCCACTCGTCGGCGTCGACGGCGAGCGCGGCGGCCACGTCGTCGAGGTCGGCGTCGAGGCCGTCGAGATCGATCTGGTCGGGGGTCGGCACGTGCCCGACCGGCGTCTCGACCGCCGCGCCCCGGCCCTCGATGCGCTCGACGCACCACTTGAGCACGCGGCTGTTCTCACCGAAGCCGGGCCACAGGAACCGGCCGTCGTCGCCGCGGCGGAACCAGTTGACGTAGAAGATCTTCGGCAGCTTCGTGGCGTCGGCGGACTTGCCGACGTGTACCCAGTGCTGGAAGTAGTCGCCCACGTTGTAGCCGAGGAAGGGCAGCATCGCCATCGGGTCGCGACGCACCTGGCCGAGCCCACCCGCGGCCGCCGCGGTCTTCTCGCTCGACATCGTGGCGCCCATGAACGTGCCGTGCTCCCAGTCGCGGGCCTGCGTCACCAGCGGCACCGTGGTCTTGCGCCTGCCGCCGAACAGGATCGCCGAGATCGGCACGCCGTTCGGGTCGTCCCACTCGGGGGCGACGATGGGGCACTGGCTGATCGGCATGGTGTAGCGCGAGTTCGGGTGGGCGGCGGGCTCCTCCGAATCAGGGGTCCAGTCCTCGCCCTTCCACGACGTCAGGTGCTCGGGCTCACCCTCCATGCCTTCCCACCAGACGTCGCCGTCGTCGGTGAGCGCGGTGTTGGTGAAGATCGAGTTGCCCGCGGCCATCGTCTTCATGGCGTTGGGGTTGGTCTTCCAGTTGGTGCCGGGCGCGACGCCGAAGAAGCCGAACTCGGGGTTGACGGCGTAGAGGCGCCCGTCCTCGCCGAAGCGCATCCAGGCGATGTCGTCGCCGACGGTCTCGGCGCGCCAGCCGGGCACCGTGGGCTGCAGCATCGCGAGGTTGGTCTTGCCGCAGGCGCTCGGGAACGCGGCGACGACGTAGTACGCCTTCTCCTCCGGCGAGATCAGCTTGAGGATCAGCATGTGCTCGGCGAGCCAGCCCTCGTCGTGCGCGATGGCCGACGCGATCCGCAGCGCGTAGCACTTCTTGCCCAGCAGCGCGTTGCCGCCGTAGCCGGAGCCGTAGCTCCAGATCTCGCGGGTCTCGGGGAAGTGCGAGATGTACTTGGTGTCGTTGCAGGGCCACGCGACGTCGGCCTGGCCCTCGTCGAGCGGGGCGCCGACCGAGTGGAGGCACTTCACGTAGTCGTCGCCGCGGCGGTCGAACAGCGGCAGCACGTCGGCGCCCATGCGCGTCATGATCTTCATGGACGCGACGACGTACTCGGAGTCGGTGATCTCAACACCCAGCATCGGGTGCTCGGCGTCGACCGGGCCCATGCAGAACGGGATGACGTACATCGTGCGGCCGCGCATGCTGCCGCGGTAGAGGTCGGTCATCGTCGACCGCATCTCGGCGGGCTCCACCCAGTTGTTGGTGGGGCCTGCGCCGTCTTCCGTGGCGGTGCAGATGAAGGTGCGCTCTTCGACGCGGGCGACGTCGTCGGGGTCGGAGGCGGCCCAGAACGAGTTGGGCTTCTTCTCCTCGTCCAGCTTGACGAAGGTGCCCGCGTCGACGAGGCGGGCGGTCATGCGGTCCCACTCCTCGGCGGAGCCGTCGCACCACACGACGCGCTCGGGCATGGTCAGGTCCGCAACCTCGCGCACCCAGGTGAGCAGTCGATCGTTCTCGGTCGGCGTCGCATCGATCCCCGGCACGGTTGCAGCCGTCATGGCGCCCTTCTTCGAGAAATAGCGGAACACACCCGCCCCGGCGTCGGTGCGGGTGTGTCACTGGGCATTTGGTATGTCAAACGGTACCCGGAACCGCAGGTCCCGAACCTGTCGTCCGACTCACAAGACCGATCAGGTAATCGATTCAGTGCGGACGGAAACGTTTCCGCGGAGCAATGCCGATGACGGCCGTGTTACCGGCCCGAGACGGTTGGCGAGGGCCCCACCGGGTACTCCCCGGCTGCACGGCGCTGCGGCTGTCGGGTTCGCCCGTTTGCGCGTAGCGTCTGACGCAGTACGAGGAGTCCAGGAGGCCCCCATGAGCGCAAACGCCCAGTACATCTTGCTGCTGGTCGTGGCGGTGGCGCTCACGTTCGTGGTCGGGCAGCTGCTGATCAGGGCGGGCGAGCCGTTCCTCTTCGAGGTGTTCCAGGACAGGAAGGTCACCCGCTCGGTCAACCTGCTGCTCTCGGTGCTGTTCTACCTCATCACCCTGGGTGTGCTGGCGATCATGTCCGTGCTCGACATCGCCAACCTGCAGGACCAGCCGTTGCAGAACTTCGTCGTACGGCTCGGCATCGTGCTACTGGTGCTCGGCCTCGCGTACGGCGTCTCGATGCTGGTGCTCATCCGCGTGCGGGAGCGCCGCAAGGCCGACTCGATCAGCGAGCACGTCAGCGAGAAACTGGCCGAGCGCGGCGTCGACCCCCGCCCGGTGACCCCCCAGGAGTAACCCCCAGGCGAGTCTCCCTTTTCGCCACGGCGAGTCTTCATTTTCGAGACGGTGAGTTGGCCGTCTCGACGCCGTGAGTCGGGCAGCCCGCGAGTGGCGGGCGGCGGCGGCCGTACGCCAAGCTCGCCGCCGTGTCGCTGCTGCTCCCTTCACCGTGCCTGGTGGTGCTGGCGGGTCCGGCCGCGTCCGGGAAGTCGACGTGGGCCGCGGCGAACTTCCCGCCCTCGGCCGTCGTCTCGTCGGACGCGCTGCGCGGCGTCGTCGGCGCGGGCGAGGACGACATCGCGGCGAGCACCGACGCGTTGGCGCTGCTCGACGAGATCGTCGCTCGACGGGTGGCGCGGGGGCTGACCACCGTCGTGGACACGACCGGGATGGACGCCGAGCGCCGCACCCGCTGGCGGACGCTCGCGCGGGAGCACGGGATGGCGTGCGTCGCGGTCGCCGTCGACACGGCCGCCACGGTCTGCCGGGCCCGCAACCGCGCCCGGCCCCACCCCGTGCCCGCCGCCGCGCTCACCGCCCAGCTCCGCGCCTGGCCCGCCGTTCGCGACGGGCTCGACGGCGAGGGCTTCGACCAGGTGCTCCGGCCCGAGCGGGTGCGGGTGGTGCCTCCGGAGTTCGCCCGGTCGGACGTCGCCGCGGCTCGCCAACAGGCCGAACCGGTCGGGCTGCGGTTCGCGCTGCACCTCTCGGCCTTCCCCGGTGGCGCCGCGACCCTCGCCCCGCGGCTGCGCGAGATCGCCACCGCGGCCGAGGCTGCGGGCTTCGACGCGATCTACACGATGGACCACTTCCGCCAGATCCCGCAGGTCGGGCGGGCGTGGGACGACTTCCTCGAGAGCTTCACGACGCTCGCGTGGCTGGCGGCGTGCACGACGCGGGTGCGGTTGGGCGCGCTCGTCGCGGGCGTCACCTATCGCAACATCGGGCACCTGGCCAAGATCGTCGCGACGCTGGACGTGCTGTCCGGCGGCCGGGCCGTCTGCGGGCTCGGGCTGGGCTGGTTCGCCGAAGAGCACCGGGCGTACGGGTGGCCGTTCCCGCCCGTCGGCGAGCGGTACGCGCTGCTGGAGGACGCGCTCGCCGCGCTGCCGGTGCTCTGGGGGCCGGGCGGCAAGCCGTTCCGGGGCCGGGTGCTGGACCTGCCCGACACCGCGGCCTACCCCCGTCCCCTGCAGGAACACGTGCCGATCCTGCTCGGCGGCGGGGGCGAGCGGCGGACGTTGGCGCTCGCCGCGCGCTACGCCGACGTGGCCAACGTGCTGGGCGACCTGCCGACCGTCGCGCGCAAGGCCGCCGTGCTGCGGGCGCACTGTGCGGAGAGCGGGCGGGAGGTGGCGTTGTCGCACCTGACCACGGCACTCGTCGCGCGCGACCCGGCCGAGCTCGAATCGCTCATCGCCGGGCACCGCCCGCGCGGCGCGGATCCGGCCCGGTGGGCGGCCGCCGTCCACGCGGGCACGGTCGACGACCAGATCGGGCGGTTCCGCGAGCTCGCCGAGGCCGGGGTCGGGGAGGTCGCCCTACGGCTCGTGGATCTCGTCGACACCGAGCCGATCGCGCGCATGGCGCCGGTGATCGCGGCGTTCCGCTGAACCGCGGCCGCAGCCGCGTCTCGAGTAGGGAGACTCGCCGTCCCGAAAGTGGAGACTCGCCGTCATGAGAACGGAGACTCGCCGTGTGGGGGGCGGCTCAGCGGGCGGCGGCGCCCACGGTGGCGGGGCGGGCGATCACGGGGAGCGGGACCGGCAGGCGGTGGACCGTCACGTTCCAGAAGCGGTTTTCGGGGTCGCCCGCACGCCAGGCGTTGGCCAGCCGGGTGGCCGCGTCGGCGTCCATCTTCCGCCGTGGGCGCGGGCGCATCCAGCAGCGGCTGCGTACCTCCTTGTCCAGTGCCCGCCAGGCCTCGTCAGCCGTGCTGTGCACGCTCACGCTGGGCGGGCCGTCGCCGTCACCGACGAGCAGGGTGTAAGCACTCACCACGTCGAACGACACGGTCGGGCTCCTTTTCCTATGCGAACCGCGCGTCGTTGCGCACATCCAGTCAACGGCATGGACGCCGTAGGAGTACGGATCGCCACGCCGTTGTGCGACGGACGGTGGCTTTGCGACAGCCGAGCGCGACGGCCGTTCGGAGTAACGCGGAGGGGTTTTCGGCGAGCGGCAGGCCCTCAGCGGCCCAGCGACACCGACGACATGAAGAACTCCGGCACCCGCACCGGGGGCATGGCGGCCCGCGTGAACCAGTCCTTCCACTCCCGCGGGAGCGTGCGCTCGGTCGCGCCGACCTGGCTCGCGCCGCGCAGCACGTCGAGCGGGGAGTAGTTGAACCGGAAGTTGTGGTCGACCTCGGCGACGACCTCCCCGTGCTCTACCAGGTAGACGCCGTCGCGCGTGAGGCCGGTGAGCAGCAGCGTCGTGGGGTCGACGAGCCGGATGTACCAGAGGCAGGTGAGCAGGAGGCCGCGCTCGGTGGCGGCGACGAGGTCGTCGAGCGAGCCGTCGGCACCCCCGGTGAGCAGCAGGTTGTCGCCCGAAGGCGCGAACGAGGTGCCGAACTCCGCAGCTTCGGCGCGGGAGTAGGCGAGCTCCGTGACGACACCGTCGCGCACCCACTCGACGCGACGGGTCGGGGCGCCGTTGTCGAAGACGCTGATGCCCTCACCCGAGCGGCTGGTGGTGAGGAAGGGCTCGTACTCGAGCCCGGGCGCCGCCGGGTCGCAGGCCAGGGTGAGCGGCAGGGAGGTGAGCCGCTCGCCGACGCGCCCGGAGAGCGCGCTGCGGCCCTCCTGCGCCGACCGCCCGTCCATCGACCAGGCCAGGTAGATCATGAGATCGGCGACGGCCGACGGCGGGAGCAGCGTGTCGTAACGGCCCGCGGGCAGCGTGACGCGGCGGGCGCCCCACGCGAGCCTGCGCGCGGCGACATCGGCGAGCGCGGCCGTGTCGACGTCGGTGAAATCGGCCGTGGACGCCCCCGCCCACGCGGAGGAGGTCAGGTCGGCCGTCTTGACGTTCAGCTCGACCGACCCCGTGGGCTGCACCCAGCGGCGCCGGATGCCGGTGGAAGTGCCGAGCCAGGTCGTCACGATCTCGTGGCTGGCGAAGCCGTAGTGGCGCTGCGGGCTGTCGAACACGGCGCCGAGGTCGCCCGCGAGCTTCTCGAAGACGCCGATCGTGGTGACGGCGGCGGGATCGGCCCAGGCCGCGTCGTCGGCGGTGGGCTCGGGGAGCGGGGCGGCGTCCTCGGCAGGCCCGGCGTCGCGGGCGGCGGCCTCGGCGGCCGCGACGAGCACGGCCGGGTCGGTCGGTTCCGCGGAACCCACGACGCCCGCCGCCACGCCGCCCTCGACCGCCACGAACGCGATCACCGTGACGCGGGTGGCCGTGCTGTGCCCGTTCGTCGTCATGGTGGAGTTGGCCCAGCGCAGCACGGCCTCGCTGCTCTCGCGGACGAGCACCACGCAGCCGTGCAGGTGCGCGGCCGCCTGAAGCGCACGCTCGACGCTCTCCTGCGGTGTCACCGGCCCTCCTCGCGGGTGTTGAGCACGTTGACGCCGCGGAAGCGGGCCGACGGGCAGCCGTGGCTCACCGCCGCGACCTGCCCCGGTTGGGCTTTCCCGCAGTTCATCGCGCCGCCGAGCACCCACGTCGACGGGCCGCCGAGGCCGTCGAGCGAGCCCCAGAAGTCCGTGGTGGTGGCCTGGTAGGCGACGTCGCGCAGCTGCCCGGCGAGCACGCCGTTCTCGATCCGGAAGAAGCGCTGGCCGGTGAACTGGAAGTTGTAGCGCTGCATGTCGATCGACCAGGACTTGTCGCCGACGACGTAGATGCCGCGCTCGACGCCCGCGATGAGGTCGTCGGTGGTGACGTCCTCCCGGGCGGGTTGCAGCGAGACGTTGGCCATCCGCTGTATCGGCACGTGGTGCGGGGAGTCGGCGAACGCGCAGCCGTTGGAGCGGGCGAGGCCGAGGCGGGGGGCGAAGGTGCGGTCGAGCTGGTAGCCGACGAGCACGCCGTCGCGGACGAGGTCCCACTCGGTGGTGGCGACGCCGTCGTCGTCGAAGCCGACGGTCGCGAGGCCGTGGTCGATCGTGCGGTCGCCGGTGACGTGCATGAGGTCGGAGCCGTAGCGCAGCGTGCCGAGCTTGTCGGGCGTGGCGAAGCTGGTGCCCGCGTAGGCGGCCTCGTAGCCGATGGCGCGGTCGTACTCGGTGGCGTGGCCGACCGACTCGTGGATCGTGAGCCAGAGGTTGGTCGGGTCGATGACCAGGTCGTAGGGGCCCGCGACGACGCTGGGCGCCTTGACCTTCTCGGCGAGGAGCTCGGGGATGGCGGCGAGCTCGGGTTCGACGTCCGCCATGTACTCCCAGCCCCGGCCCGCGGGCGCGGCGAGGGTGTCCATGGTCTCGAAGCCGGCTGCGGCGCGGTCGACGGCCGTCGCGGTGAGGGCGGGCGCGATGCGGACGCGCTGCTGGATCGTCGAGGTGCCCGCGAGGTCGGCGTAGAACTTGCACTCGCGGACCTGGGCGACGGAGGTCTGGACGTGGTCGACGCCGTCGGAGGCCAGGAGGCGCTGCGACCAGTCGGTGAGCAGGGCGACCTTGTCGCGGGTGGGCACGTCGAAGGGGTCGAGAGCGTAGGCGGAGACCCAGACGGCGTCGGCGTGGACGGGCTCCTCGGCCCGCTCCACCCGCTCCCGCGCGACCGGGGTGAGGGTGCGGGCCACCTGGACGGCCTGCTCGGCGGTGGTGGCCGCCTGCTCGGGGGTGAGGTCGCCGTGGGAGGCGAAGCCCCAGACGCCGTCGACCAGCACGCGGACGGCCAGCCCGACCACGGTCTCGTCCGCGACGCCGGTGACGGCCCCGTCGCGCAGCGAGATCGTCTGGGTGATGATGCGTTCGACGCGGATGTCGGCGTGCTGGGCGCCGCGTTCTCGGGCCCGGGTGAGCGCGGCGTCGGCGAGGGCGGCGAGCGGCAGCGCGCGGAACTGCGGGTCGACCCGGTCGAGCATGGGTTCAACCTAGAGCGCGACCCCGACGCTCGGCCGCCCGCACCGATCAAAGGTGACGCCCCCCACCCGAGTCCCCGATCTCACGACGGCGAGTCGCGACTTTCCTCGCGGCGAGTCGCGCATTTCATCGCGGCGGCCGCCGCATCGAACTGCCGAGGCAGCGGATGCGCGGCCGTGTGGGCGGACAGCGCGGATGGGCGGATCGAGGGGGGCGGATCAGGACGAGCGGTCGGGGCGTGCGGATTGAGGCGGGGCGGATCGGGGCGAGGCAGGGCGGCTACGTCAGGTCGTCGAGCAGATCCATGCGGATGACGCCATCGGGCCCGAGCCGGAGGATCTGGTCGACGATGCCGTCGGCGTCGAGATCGGTGCCGAAGATCAGGTCTACGCCGTCGTCGACCAGGCTTGTGTCGAGCTCGCCATCGCCGTCGGTGTCGAGGATGAGTGGCGCCGCTTCGAGGTCAGGCACGTCGCGGGGCTCATGCACGGGCCACCGCCCGCGGCCCGGTGAGCGCGAGCAGCTCGGCCTCGACGACCGCGCGGCGGCACTGCACCGCGGCGTCGAGCTCGGCCGCCGCCGAACGTTCGAGCTCCAGCAGCATGCGCTCGACGTCGACACGCAAGGCGACGCGGGCCTGCCCGAGCACCGCATCCACCTGACGGCGCAGCAGGGCCTGCTCGGCGTGGCCCCGGCGCGCGATCACCGCGATCACCACCGCGGCGGCACCGAGCCCGACGGCGACCGGCGCCAGCGCGGGGCCGCCCCAGACCGGCAGCCCGACCAGCGGCATGGCCGCCAGCACCACGAACGCGACCCGCCAGACCGCGAGCCCCTCGGCTGCGCCCGCGAGCCGAGGCGCGCGTACCCGATCAGCGGGCTTACCGGCCAGCAGCGGCAGCCGGGGCGGCGGGAGGGTGGGCCAAGCGGGGCCGAGGTCGAGCCGCCGGACCGTGGCGATGCGGCGCAGCGCGGGCGCCAGCTGGGCGAGGGTGGCCGTGTGGACCCGCGTGGCCAGCCCGTCGAGCGCGGCAGGCAGACAGGCGGGCAGCGCGCGACCGACGGCCCGCTCGGGGTGGCCGGTGTGCGCCGCGACATCCCGGCTGAGATCGGCGAACGCCGCCGCGGCCCCATCGGTGGCGACGATGCGCGCCAACCCCAGCTCGGCGCGCAGCTCGGCGCGGTGGGTGCCCGCGAGCGACGCCAGCTCGGCGCGCAGCTCCGCCCGACGGGCCCGCACAGCATCGGCGTAGCGATCCGGCATCGGCACCGCCTCCTCCCCGCGTTCCGCCCACGACTGTGCCGGCCCCGGAGATCGTCCGAGGCCTGCGCGGGGAAACGGTTTGCAGGTGCGAACGGCGATCACCCGGACGGCGGCTGCTCCGCCTCGGCCACCAGCCGCGCGTAGCGGGCGCCCGCGGCCAGGAGGACCAGGCCGGCGCCGAGGAACGCGACGACGCGGGCCAGGCCGTCGAGCGCGACCAGGTCGAACAGCACGAGCTTCGCGACGGCGGCGGCCACCAGCACCAGCCCGGCGATCCGCAGCGCGGGCCTGCGCAGGCCGCGGGCCAGCAGGACCAGCGCCCCGACCGTCCAGGAGACCGTGACGACGGCGTGGCCCGCGGTGAAACCGGTCGACGTCGGCGAGATCAGCAGGGCCGCGTTGATGACCACGCCCGCCGCGCCGTACAGCCCGACGAGCCCGATCGGCACCCAGATCGCGGCGCGCGAGGCGTCGGGGCGGATCCAGCCGAGTCGACCGCCCGCCACGAGGAGCGCGGCGGCGAGAGCCAGGACGAGCGCGCTGGCCGCGACGGCGGTGACGAGCTGGGGAACCGCGGGCGCGATGGTGAACCGCACCAGGGTGGTGATCGGCGCGTCTCGCTGGATCGCCGCGATCCAGGCCGTTCCGCCGAGCACGAGCGCCGTGATCATCGCGAAACGGCTGCGCAGCCCGACCGCGACGAGCGCGGCGACGAGGGCCTCGCCGAGGACCGCGAGGACGGCGGGGGAGCCGTCGAGGCCGACGACGGTCGCGGTGAGCAGCGCGGTGACCGCCGCGACGCCCGCCGCCACCTTGACCGCGCGGGCACCAGGTAGCACGGCGAGGACCGCCAGCACCGCGGCCGCGCCGCCCGCGAGGAGCGCGCCGCGCCAGCCGCCGAGCGTGGGAGCGGCCACCAGTGCGGGCAGCACCGCCGCCGCGACGACCGCGGCGATCGCGCCGATCCACGTGCGAGCACTCGCCCCGGTCAACGGGCCGGTTCCTCGCGCCGGCGACGCGCCCGGTCCTCCTTGGGCCGCACCGGCCGGCGCAGCAGGTGCGGGATCACGCGGAGCGCCGGTGCCGCCCGTCGCATCGCCCAGAGCGCCGGCGGCCGCAGCCGGAGCGGCCGCCCGATCACGCGGATCTCCGGGGGCGGGGGCGCGACCAGCCGCGGCTGCGGCAGAGTGCCCGTCGGGGTCCGCGATTCGCGGGGCAGATGCGGGCGTGGCCGGGATCCGTCGAAGGGCGAGCACGGCGGTGGCGAGCGCGACCAGGAGCACGGCTGCGGCCACGCCCACGACGGCGAGCACCGACTCATCGACGGCGACCGCGTACATCCCGTACAGGACGGGGCCTGCCGCGGCCAGCAGCATCAGCACCACCCACCGCCTGCGCAGGACGACCAGCAGGGCGGCGAGCTGGAGGACGAGGACCAGTGCGACGAGGAGCCGGCCGTCGGCGAGGGCAGGCGCGAGGACGGCGGCGCCGACGACGACCCCGCCCGCGAGCAGCTGGGTGCGCCAGCGGTCGGCGAGCCCCAAGCCGGCACCGGCGATGACCAGCGCGAGCAGCAGGGCGGGGAGCGCGGGAAGGTAGTCGAAGATCGCGGTGGCGGCGGCGTCGACGAGGTAGAGCGTGGCGAAGCCGGTGGCGACCAGCGCCAGTGCGCCCGCCCGCGCGGACTCCCGGCGGTGCAGCCACATGCCCAGCCCGACCAGCCCCGCGCCCAACACCGCGCCGAACGCGACCCGGGCGGGCGGGGTGAACCAGCCGCGGGAGGCCGCGAGGGCCAGCAAGAGGACGACGCCGAGCAGCGTGACGGCGCCGCCGGTCCAGGCGAGCAGCCGGGCGCCGGTCAGCGGCGACCGCTTCGGGACGGCGGGTGCGGGGGCTCCCCAAGTCCCGGGCGGCGGGCCCGCGGGCGGTCCCGCGGGCAGTGCGCCCGCAGGCGGACCGACGGGCGGCAGTCCTTGGCCCGCCCATGCGGCCTGCGGCCAGCCCGGCACGGGTCCGAGCCCGGCCGGGGCCGCCGAGAACGGCGGGGCAGCCATTCCGGCCGGGGACGCAGCCCACGACCCGGCGACCCCAGCCGGAGGCGCAGCCCACGACGACAAATCCCCGCCGCCTGCCACGGGCGCGCCGCCCCGAGCCGCACCGCCGTGACCCGACGTTGCAGCCACTTCACCCCGCAGCGCGACCGTCCGCCCTTCGGGCGGGGACGGGCGGCCTGCCACACCCATGCCGTCACGCAGCGTCATCAGCTCGACGCCCATGCCGTCGAGCCGCTGCCCGATCCGCCCCAGTTCGGCGGCGAGCGCGGTGAGCGGGTCGGGCGTCGGAGTGGTGGTCATGTCCGGATGATGCCCAGGTGAGGGGCCCAGGCCATGCGTACCACTACCCAGGCTTGATCACGGTCTGGTCACGACCCTTGATCCACGTATCGCGGGGCGGGGGCAACCCATCGTCGCCATGAACGTCCAACTGAGTGTGGCGCGAGTTGCCACGTGAACTGATCGCCCGTAACCCGAGGACGGCAGCGTCGTTGTCCGGGGGAGCGGATCTCCTTGGAGGATGTGTGAGCGCTTTGTCACCCACCCAGGAACTACCGGTGCAGCTCTCACCCGTCACCAGGCGGCAGCCGAACCGCACCCCTTACCCGCTGGTCAGCGTGATCGTCCCGACGCGGAACGAGGCCAAGAACCTCGAGATCGTGCTCCCCGCGATCGCGGCCGTGCGCCCGGCCGTCTACGAGATCATCGTCGTCGACGGCAACTCCAGCGACGGCTCGATCGACGTCGCGCGCCGCGTGCTCCCGTCGGTCAAGGCGATCACCCAGACCCGCAAGGGCAAGGGCAACGCGATGGCGTGCGGTTTCGCCGCCGCCACCGGCGACGTCATCGTGATGTTCGACGCCGACGGCTCGGCCGACCCGGCCGAGATCCCCGCGTTCGTCGACGCGCTGGTCGCGGGCGCCGATTTCGCCAAGGGCAGCCGGTTCGCCCCCGGCGGCGGCAGCGACGACATCACCCTGCTGCGCCGCTCCGGCAACGCAGGCCTGAACGGCGTCGCGAACACGCTGTTCGGCACGGCCTACTCCGACCTCTGCTACGGCTACAACGCCTTCTGGGCCGACCTCCTCCCGGTGCTCGCCCTGCCCCCCATCGAGGCGCCCGCGCCCGCGGAGGGGATGCTGTGGGGCGACGGCTTCGAGATCGAGACGGTGCTCAACTGCCGCATGGCGGCGGCGGGTCTGCGGATCACGGAGGTGCCGTCCGTCGAGCGGCAGCGCATGTTCGGCGAGACCAACCTCCGGACCTTCGCCGACGGCGCGCGCGTGCTCCGTACTCTGATCGCAGAGCATCGTCGAGCCCGCACCCGCTAGCCCCGGAGATCACGTGACCACCGCCACCGTCGTCGTCTGCGTCTACACCGAGAAGCGGTGGACCGACATCGTGGCGGCGGTCGAGTCCGTCGCGGCGCAGGACGTCGCGCCGGTCGAGACGCTGGTCGTCGTCGACCACAACCCGGCCCTCCTGGAGCGCGCGCAGGCCGAGCTCCCCGACGTGCGGGTGCTGGCCAACGCGCACGTCCAGGGCCTGTCGGGCGCCCGCAACACCGCCATCGCCGAGGCCAAGGGCGACGTCGTGGTCTTCCTCGACGACGACGCCCGCGCCCGCCCCGGCTGGCTCGCCGCGCTGCTCGAGCCCTACGAGGACGTCACCGTGCAGGCCGTCGGCGGCGTGGCCCACCCGCGCTGGCCGACCTGGCCCAACGGCGGCCGCCGCCCGAACGTGCTCCCCGGCGCGCACCCGACCGACGGCGACGCCACCGGCGAGCTCGACTGGATCGTCGGCTGCACCTACACCGGCCAGCCCACCGAGCGGGCCGAGGTGCGCAACCTCATGGGCTGCAACATGTCGTTCCGGCGCGAGGTCTTCGAGCGCATCGGCGGCTTCGCCGAGGAGATCGGGCGCATCGGCAAGAACCCGCTGGGCTGCGAGGAGACCGAGCTCTGCATCCGCGCCCGGCAGGCCTGGGCCCGCGGGGGCGAGAAGATCCGGATCGTGTTCGAGCCGCGCGCCGAGGTCGACCACCGCGTCAGCCACGACCGCGTCGAATGGGCGTACCTGCGCCGCCGCAGCTGGGCCGAGGGCCTGTCCAAGGCGGCCGTGGCGCAGCTCGTGGGCTCCGACGACGCGCTCTCCACCGAGCGCGACTACGTGGCCAAGGTGCTCCCCACGGCGGTCGTCCGCGAGCTGCGGCAGCGGCACGTCACCTCGGCGGCGGCCGTCGTCGCCGCGCTGGCCTGGACCACGGCGGGCTACGTCCGCGGCAGGCTGCCCGGTGCCACGTCCGGTGTGCGCCTGCCCGCGGCCGGTGGCTGAGCACCACCGGGCGGTCACGAGCTTCGTCCACCACCGGGCCCGCCTGACCGACGGCCAGCGGGCGGCGTGGGACCGGTGGTGGCCCGTCCGCGGGCACGACGTCGCCGACCTGGTCAACGGAGCCCTTGACTACGACCCGGCCGCCTGGTTCGGCCGGGCTGCCCCGCTGATCCTGGAGATCGGCTCGGGCATGGGCGAGTCGACGGCCGCGCTGGCGGCGGCCGAGCCCGACGTCGACCACCTCGCCGTCGAGGTCTTCGAGCCCGGGATCGCGGCGCTGCTCATGCGGGCCACGGAGCTGACCAACCTGGTCGTGCTGCGCGGCGACGCCGTCGCGCTGCTGTCCGAGAAGGTGCCGGAAGCCTCGCTGGCCGGGATCCGGATCTTCTTCCCGGACCCGTGGCCCAAGCGCCGCCACCACAAGCGCAGGCTCGTGCAACCCGCGTTCGCGGCCCTCGCCGTCACCCGCCTCCGGCCCGGCGGCACCCTGCACATGGCCACCGACTGGGCCGACTACGCCGAGCAGATGCGCGCGGTCGCCGACGCCGAGCCGCGGCTCGTGGGCGGCGAGGTGCCGCGGCCACCGTGGCGGCCCGTCACCAAGTTCGAGGCCCGTGCCCGGGCCGAAGGCCGCGACGTCCACGATTTCGTTTACCGCAGGCCACCTTGCGATCACGAAGGGTAGCCGGGTAAGAAGATCCGCGCCCCTGACGGATGACGGAGGTCCCGCGCGGTGACGCTCGCACTGCTGCCTTGCAGGCAAGAGAGTGTCGACATCGACGTCGCGCACGCCTTCCTCGAACAGTTCCACGCCGAGACCAGCCCGGCGTACCCGTTGCGGCGGAGGCTGCGGCGCGTGCGGGCCGAGATCGAGCGCACCGGCACCTACGTGCACACCGGCGCCGAGGTCGAGTTCGGCGCCCGGGTGGCGTGGCGCAACGCGGCGCGCTGCATCGGCAGGCTGTACTGGCCCGGGCTGCACGTGCGCGACCGGCGGGCCGTGGGGAGCCCGTCCGCCGTCGCCGACGAGTGCGCCGCACACCTGCGCGCGTCCACCCGCGGCGGCCGGATCCGGTCCACGATCACCGTGTTCGCGCCCGACCGGCCCGACCGGCCCGGCCCCCGCATCCTCAACGACCAGCTGGTGCGCTACGCCGGGCACCGCACGTCGACGGGCGGCGTCCGCGGCGACGGCGGGCAGGTGGAGCTCACCGAGCACGCGCTCGCCCTCGGCTGGCAGCCGCCCGAACCACCCGGCCGCTTCGACGTGCTGCCGCTCCTGATCGCCGCCGACGGTGCCGTCCCCGAGGTGCACGAGCTGCCGCGCGACGCCGTGCTGGAGGTGCCGCTCGTGCACCCCGAGTTCGCGTGGTTCGCCAAGCTCCGGCTGCGGTGGCACGCGGTGCCCGCGATCAGCAACATGCCGCTGTCGATCGGCGGCGTCACCTACCCGGCGGCGCCGTTCAACGGCTGGTACCTCGGCACCGAGATCGGCGCCCGCAACCTGGCCGACGCGCAGCGCTACGACCTCCTGCCCGTCGTCGCGGACGGGATGGGCCTCGACCGCGGTTCGGAGCGCACGCTGTGGCGCGACCGGGCCGTGATCGAGCTGGTGCGCGCGGTGCAGCACTCGTTCGACGTGGCGGGCGTGACGATGTCGGACCACCACGAGGAGGCGCGCCGGTTCCTCAAGCACGTGGCAAGGAGGAACGGGCAGGCCGCGGTTGCCCGGCCGACTGGAGCTGGATCGTGCCGCCGATCTCCGGCGCACTCACGCCGGTGTTCCACCGCTACTACGACGAGCCCGATCCGACGATCCGCCCCGCGTACCTTCCCCCGGCTGATACTTTGCGGGGTCACCCGAGGAGGTGACACAGGTGACGGATCGAAGACCACCGGTGCTGGAAGTCCGCCGCCTGTGCAAGACCTACGGTCGGGTGTCGGCGCTCACCGACGTCGACCTGGAAGTCCAGCGCGGCGAGGTGCTCGCCGTGCTCGGCAACAACGGGGCGGGCAAGTCGTCGCTCGTCGAGATCCTCGCGGGGGTCGAGCGGCCGGATTCCGGCACCATCGCCGTCAACGGCGCGCTGGCGCGGATCGACCGCCCGGACGCCGCGCACGCGCTCGGCATCGCCACCGTGTTCCAGGACCTCGGGCTCTGCACCAACATGACGATCGTCGAGAACATGTACCTCGGGCGGGAGCTCGGCGGCTTGCTCCTCGACGACGCCACGATGACCCAGTACGCGGCCCAGCTGCTCCGCCAGCTGTACCCGGGCCCGTTCCGCATCGACGCCAAGATCGCCGATCTCACCGGCGCCGAGCGGCAGATCGTGGCCATCGCCCGTTCGCTGCTGGGCGACCCGAGCCTCGTGGTGTTGGACGAGCCCACCGCGGCGCTCGGCGTCGAGCAGCGGGCCATGGTGCTCCACATGATCCGGCAGCTGCGGGTGCGGGGGATCAGCGTCGTGATGGTCTCGCACGACCTGGAGGACGTCGTCGCCGTGGCCGATCGGGTGGTCGTGCTGCGGCTGGGCCGGGTCAGCGGCGTCTTCCCCGTGCGCAACGCGGTGCCGGAGCAGGTCCGGTCGGCGATGTCGGTCGTGGCCGCCCCGCGCATCGGCAGCGTCGGGCTGTTCGAGCCGCTCGTGCCGCCGCGATGAACAGGCGTGGCTGGCGGCGCCGGGGGGTCGACGAGAGGGCCGCGGCGGGGCTGGCGATCCGCCACGACGAGGCCGTCGCGCACCTGCGGGAGGGTCGTCCGGAGCTGGCCGTCCCGCAGCTCGAACAGATCCTGATCGGCTGCCGCACGGTGTTCGGGGTGCGGCAGGGGCCCACGTTGACCGTGGAGGGCAACCTCGCGGTCGCCTACCTGTGCGCGGAGCGCCTCGACGAGGGGCACGCGCTCCTGCTCGACGTCTACAAGACCCGCCAGCGCGTCCTCGGCGTGGGCGACCCGGACACCCTCGCCGCGGGCGACTGCCTCGCCACCGCCCACCGCCTGCTGGGCCGCAACGCGGAGGCCGTGGCGTTGGGGAAGCGGGTGGCGGCGGCCCGCACCCAGGTGCTCGGCCGCTCCCACCTCGACACGCTCACCTCCCGGATGGGCCTCGCGCTCGCCTACCTGGCCGCGGGCGCCGTGCCCGAGGCCCGCGCGCAGCTGCAGACCGCGCTGGGCGACGCCGAGGGCGCCCACGGCCGCACCCACCCGCACGTGATCGAGCTGCGGGTCGCACTGGCCAAGGCGCACGCCGCCGACGGGCAGATGATGGCCGCCGTCGCCGAGCTGGACGAGGCGATCGCCGCCAGTGAGACGACCTACGGGCCCGAGCACCAGGAGACGGCCGACCTGCACGCCGAGCGCGACGAGCTGCAGCCCGCCGCCACCTGAGGTCTCACGCCCCCGGCCCGGGTAGCCCCGGCACCTGGCGGGCCCGTCCGCGGAACTCGGCCACCACCTCGTCCGCCACCCGCACGGTGACGTCGTAGAGCCCCGACCGACCCGAGCGCGCCCGCTCCACCGCCTCCGCGACGAGCTCGGCGCCCGGCGGCACCGGTCGCAGGAAGTCGATGTCGGCACCCGCCGCCACCGCGGAGACGCCGTAGCTGTTGCACGCGTACGCGAACGCCGCGTCGGCCAGCAGGAACACGTACCCGCCGTGGCAGATGCCGTGCCCGTTGAGGTGCCGTGCTTCCACGGTGAGCCCCGTGCGCGCCCGCCCCGGCCCGACGTCGAGCAGCCGCACGCCCGCCTCCCGGCCCGCGGCGTCGGCCTGTTCCATGGCTGTGGCGGCGCGCTGCGCGATCTCGTCCATCGGCGCGAATTCTAGTGATCACCCCGCCGCCGGTAGGGTCGGCGGCATGACGTCCCCCACCGGCCCCGAGCCGCGCGTGCTGCTGGTGTGGGACGCCCCCAACATGGACATGAGCCTCGGCTCGCTGCTCGGCGCCCGCCCGACCTCGGCGTTCCGGCCGCGCTTCGACGCGGTCGGCCGCTGGCTGCTCGACCTCGCGGGCGAGCACGCGGTCGCCGAGGCCTGCGTGTTCACCAACGTCGTGCCGGGCAGCACCGAGGTCGTGCGGCCGTGGGTGGAGGCGCTGCGCAACGTCGGCTTCGCCGTATTCGCCAAACCCAAGACGTCCGAAGATTCCGATATCGACGACGACATGCTCGGCCACATCAAGCTCCGCGCCGACGAAGGCCACCTGGAGCACGTGGTCGTCGCGTCGGGCGACGGGCGGGCCTTCCGCGAGCCGCTCGAGGAGCTGCGCACGCGGGGCACCTACGTCACGGTGATCGGGTTCCGCGAGCACGCGAGCTTCGCCCTCACCTCCGACGTGATCGAGTTCGTCGACCTCGAGGAGATCGAGGGCGTCTTCCGCGAGCCGCTGCCGCGCATCTCCCTCGACTCGCTGCCCGACGGCGGCGCCTGGCTGCCGCCGTTCCGGTCGCTCAAGTCGCTGCTGGAGCCGCGACGGTGACAGCCCGATGTCGCTGCGCCTGACCGCGCCCGTCGTCCTCCCCTGCGACGACGCGTGCACGGTCTTGCGCGACGCGGTCGTCGACGTCGACGACGCGGGCCGGATCACCTACGTCGGCGCCCGGGCTGCGGCTCCGGCGTCGTCGGCGCCGGTGCGCGCGCTGTCGGGGGTGCTGCTCCCGGGCCTGGTCAACACGCACGCGCACACGCCGATGCTGGCGCTGCGCGGCCTCGGCGGCGACCTCCCGCTGATGCGCTGGCTCACCGAGGTGATGTGGCCCGCGGAGGCCCGGTTGCGCGCCGACGACGTGCGCGCCGCCATGACCGCGGGCTGCGTCGAACTGCTGCGCACCGGCTGCACCACGAGCGTCGAGATGTACTTCTTCACCGACGCGGTGATCGACGCGGTCACGGCCGTCGGCTCGCGGGTGCTGCTCACGCCGGGGATCATCGCGGCGCCGGGCTGGGACCGGCTGGGGCCGTGGGAGGCGATGCGCGACGACGTCTCGGCGCGGATCGACGCGGACGGCCTGCGGTCCGGGCGGGTCGAGCTGGGCTACGGCCCGCACGCGGCGTACACGCTGCCGCCGGAGGCGCTCGCGTCGATCGGGGAGCACGCCAGGGCGCGGGGCGCGCTGGTGCACATCCACGTGGCCGAGGCGGCCGAGGAGGACCTCGTGCAGCGCGCGGAGTACGGGTCGGTGCCCGCGCTGCTCGACGCGGTCGGCCTGCTCGGCGGGCGGGTGCTGGCGGCGCACGGGGTGCAGCTGTCGGACTCCGACGTGGCGCTGCTGGCGTCGCGGGGTGCGGCGGTGGCGCACTGCCCCGGGTCGAACGCGAAGCTCGCGGCCGGGGTCGCGCGGGTCACGGCGCTGCGGCGGGCGGGGGTGCGGGTGGGGTTGGGCACCGACGGGCCCGCGTCCGGCGACGACCTCGACCTGTGGGCGCAGGCACGGCTCGCCGGTCTCCTCGCCCGGGTCGGCGCGGGGGACGCCGCGGCGTTGACGGCGGCCGAGCTGCTGCTGATGGCCACCCGCGACGGCGCGGCCGCGATCGGCCGACCCGACCTCGGCGTCCTCGAGGCGGGGGCGTGGGCCGACCTCGTGCACGTCGACCTCGACGACCCGGCCTTCGCCGACCCGGCCGACGACGCGCAGCTCCTGTCCAACCTGGTGTGGGCGGGCGGGGCGCGGCTCGTCACCGACGTGTGGGTGGCGGGCGAGGCCGTCCTGGCCGGGGGCGAGCCGACGCGGGTCGACCGCGCCGCCACCACGGCCGGGCTCCGCGCGGTCGCCGCCCGCGTGCGCCCCTGACCCCGGCCCGCCCGGGGCCGGGGCGGGTTACCAGTTGGCGACCGGGCGCAGGTGGTGGCGGCCGGTGTCGGCCAGGGCGTCCAGGCCCGGCCACTCGTGCCCCACCGCCAGCACGTGGCGCGGCGTGCGCGACCGCTCGCGTCCGACCCCGTCGCGGCGGCCGCCCGCTCCGTCGCGCGCGGCCGTCCACTCCCGCGCCGAACGGGTCCGGCGCACCGCCGACCCCCGGCGGCGCGCCTCGCCCGCCGCCATGTCCACGATCACACCGCCCGTCACCTCCGCCGCCTGGATCGGCAGCGGCGCGGTCAGCGGGTCGCGGCGGAAGTCCTCCACCGACGGCACCGGCGACGGCACCGACGACGTCGACGGCACCGCCGCCGCGCCCTCCTGCTGCCGACGCCGCCACCCACCCCGCGACAGGGCGGCGAAGATCGGCGTGTGGAGGGCGTCCTCGTCCAGCGCGTGCCTGCCGTTCGCCCGTCGACCTTCGAGCAACTCCTCGATCACCACGTCTCCTCCTTTAGGGGCTTCTGCCACCCCTAACGGGGTCACCTAGCCAGGGGAAACGGGTCAAGCGAAGCTGTTACAGCCCTCTCGGGTGAATCAACTCGTCAGGGTGGCCCGGCTACACCCGTTTGAGGATCCGAGCAGCACCCGCCGCAGCCGTCGTGGCCAAAATCCACCCGACCACGTCGAGCCCGGTGGCGATCCACTGCGACGCGCCCTCCAAACGCCAGTACCCGTCCTGCCCGAGGTTCACGATCGGGAGGAGCGTGTCGGCGGCGAAGATCCAGGCGTCGAAGACGGGGTGCTGGCCGTCGTCGACCGGCGTCGGCACGTGCCCGACGAACCAGATCGCGCCGAGCAGCCACGCCAGCACCAGCCAGCACACCGCCAACCAGGGCTGATAGCCGAACCCGACCGTCCACCGCTGCAGCGCGCCCCACACCCGCCCCGCGGGACCGGCCTCGCGGTAGCGGCGGATCTGGCGCGTCATGAGCACGCGTTCGGCGAGGTCCTCGTGGCCCGCGCGGCGGTAGGCGGCGGCCAGTTGCTCGTAGGGCCCCGGGGCGTAGTCGCCCGTCGCCTGTTCGAGCAGGTGAAGTCGCTGCCGGGTGTCAGTGATCCGGGTGTCGTCGATCGTCTGGTAGTCGAACCCGTCGATCGTGACCCCGCCCTCGGCCGCCCACAGCTCCTCCGAGTCGGTGAACGTCCCGACCCGCGCCGCGGCCAGCCGCACGGCCCCGGCGGGCGGGGCGGCCGGGAGCAGGAGGAGGTCGATGGTCGTGAGGCCGTAGAGGTTGAGCGCGTAGCGGGTGCGGCCCGAGGTGCCGAGCGTGGCGTCCACGAACTGGACGGACTTGTGCACGTCGGCCACGCGGGCCCGCACGCCCCCGGCCGCCGTGAACCCCTCGACGCACACCAGGTCCTTGCCGATCGAGGCGGCCCGCAGGTCGAGCGACGGGCGCAGCGTGTCGTCCGGGCGCAGCCGCGGCCGGGTCAGCGTGGCGCCGGTGCAGTCCAGCGTGGCGCCGACCTCCAGGTTCTGCATCCGCAGCGTGCCCTCGCACCGCACGCGGCGCAGGTAGAGCTCGCCGCCGACGTGCCACCGGTCGGCGAGGAGCGCGTAGCCGTCCGGCGTGGCCAGGCGGGCGCCCGAGAGGCTCGCCGTGCCGCGCACGGTCGCGTCGACCAGCCGCACCTGGCCCGCGCAGGAGAAGGGGCCGCGGCCGGTGTCGCGGCCCTCGATGTCGCCGCCGACCTCCATCCCGTCCGCCAGCAGCGCGATCCCGCGCTCGGACGAGAGCTGCGCACCCGACAGCCGCAGGTACCCGCCGATCACGGCGTTGGGGAGCCGGAGCGTGCCGGTGGTGCGCAGGCCGTCGTCGAGCTCCAGGTTGCCGTTGACGTGCATGCGGTCGGCCACCAGGCACGCCGCCGGGTCGACGATCCCGGCGGGCAGCACCGGCGCCCGGCTGCCTTCCGGGGCGTCCTCGGCGGGGTCCGGGATGGTCGTCGACGCGATCTCGGCGCCGGAGAACACCAGGTCGCCGCCGATGCGGGCGCCCGCGAGCCGCACCCGTCCCCGTGCGGTGAAGGTCGGCCCGGTCGCGTGCCGCCCGGCGAGCATGCTGCCGTCGACGGTGACGCCGGTGAGGTCGAGCGCGTCGCCGGTCGGGGAGCTCAGCACGGCACCCGCCAGGTCGAGGTTGCCCGTGATCCGCGCGCCGGGCAGCCGCACCTCGTCGTCGGCGCGGAGCCGTCGGGCGTAGCAGGTGCCCTCGACCACGACCCGGTCGGCCGTGCAGCCCGCGCGCAGCCGTCCGGCCGAGAGCCGAAGGGAGCCGCCGATCTGGGCGTCGGTGAGGTCGACGGGGCCGCCCGCGTCGAAGCCGTCGTCGAGGAGGAGGTCGGCGGCCACGCGCAGGTTGCCCGCCCGCAGGCCGGGCAGCCGCGAGCCCGTCAGCGCAAGACCTGCGAGCTCGGCCATGCGCAGGTCGGGGACGTGCGCGAACGTGCACTCCCGCAGCTCGACGGGCACGCCGACGCGCGCGCCGGACAGTCGCAGCGCGCCCGTGACCGTGGCGCGCCGCAGCCGCAGCGCGGGCGCGCCCGGCGGTGCGGACGCGGTGAGCAGCGCGACGAGTTCGGCGGCGGGGAGCTCGACGCCCGCCAGGTCGGTTTCCCGACCCGAGGCGAGCGCGTCCGCGAGATCGTTCACGCGAACGGATGATGCTCCTAGGCGGAAGCGTCGAGTTTTTCCACCGTCTCCAGGTCCAGCCGGAGCGTGGCCGCGCGGAGGTTCTCCTCCAGGTGCGCGACGCTCGACGTGCCGGGGATCGGCAGCATCACCGACGACCGCTGCAGCAGCCACGCCAGCGCGACGGCGGGCGCGGTGACCCCGAACCGCTGGGCCGCCTCCGCCACCGGCCCACCCGGCTCGGCGAGCCGCCCGGACGCGATCGGGAACCAGGGGAGGAAGCCGATGCCCTGCTCGGTGCAGTAGCGCAGCACGTCGTCGCTGGCCCGGTCGAGGAGGTTGTAGCGGTTCTGCACGGTCGCGACGTCGACGAGCGCCCGCGCCCGCTCGATCTGGTCGACCGACACCTCGGACAGCCCGACGGCGCCGACCTTGCCCTCGGACTGGAGCTCGGCGAGGAGGCCGAACTGCTCGTCGGCGGGAACGCCTGCGTCGACCCGGTGCAGCTGGAAGAGGTCGATCCGCTCCACGTCGAGGCGGCGCAGCGACATCTCGCACTGCTGCCGCAGGTACTCCGGCCGTCCACAGGCGACCCACTGCGACGGGCCCGTGCGCAGGAAGCCCGCCTTGGTCGCGACGGTCAGGCCGTCGTAGGGGTGCAGCGCCTCGCGGAGGAGCTCCTCGGCGACGTAAGGGCCGTAGGAGTCGGCGGTGTCGAACAGCTCGACGCCCAGCTCCGCGGCGCGCCGCAGCACCGCCACCGCGCCCGCCGGATCGCCGGGCGGGCCCCACACGCCGGGCCCGGTGAGCTGCATGGTGCCGTAGCCGAGCCGGTGCACGGGGCGGTCGGCGATGGTGAACGTGGTGGTGAGTTCTCCGGAAGCCACGGGGCCCAGCCTGGCACCGCGGCGGCCGGATCGCGCGTGAAGGTGACCCCTTGCACTCCGGGGGATGCGGAGTGCGCCGACGGCCACTAGCTTTCCCCTCGTGCCGAAGATCGTGCCGTTGGCGGAGGCGGTGGCGGGGCTGGTCCGCGACGGCGACACCGTCGCACTCGAAGGCTTCACCCACCTGATCCCCTTCGCGGCGGGCCACGAGATCATCCGGCAGCGGCGGCGCGATCTCACCCTCGTCCGCATGACGCCCGACCTGATCTACGACCAGCTCATCGGGGCGGGCTGCGCCGCGAAGCTGGTCTTCTCCTGGGGCGGCAACCCGGGCGTCGGGTCGCTGCACCGCATGCGCGACGCGCTGGCCAACGCCTGGCCCGCGCCGCTCGCGATCGAGGAGCACAGCCACGCGGGCATGGCCAACCGCTACGTCGCCGGGGCGTCCGGGTTGCCGTTCGCGGTGCTGCGCGGGTACGCGGGCACCGACCTGCCCCAGCACACGCCCACGATCTCGGTCGTCACCTGCCCGTTCACCGGCGAGGAGCTGGCGGCCGTGCGGGCGCTCAACCCGGACGTCGGCATCGTCCACGCCCAGCGCGCCGACCGGCGCGGCAACGTGCAGCTCTGGGGGATCGTCGGCGTGCAGAAGGAGGTCGTGCTGGCGTCGCGACGGGCGCTGGTCACCGTGGAGGAGATCGTCGACGAGCTCACGCCGGTGCCCGGCGCCGTGGTGTTGCCGCACTGGGTGGTGGACACGATCGCGGTGGCCCGGGGCGGCGCCGCCCCGTCCTACGCGCAGGACTACTACGACCGCGACAACTCCGCCTACCGCGCCTGGGACGCGATCAGCCGCGACCGCGACGCGTTCCGCCGGTGGCTCGCGGAGGTGGCCGCGTGATCACCCCCGACGAGGTGATGAGCGTCGCCGCCGCCCGCGCCCTGCGCGACGGGCAGGTGTGCTTCGTGGGGATCGGCCTGCCGTCCACGGCGGCCAACCTCGCCCGCCGCCTGCACGCGCCCGACCTGGTGCTGATCTACGAGTCCGGCACGCTCGACACCCGTCCCGAGCAGCTGCCGCTCTCCATCGGCGACGGCGGGCTCGCGACGTCCGCGCTCACCGTGATCTCCGTCCCGGAGGTGTTCAACTACTGGCTCCAGCCGGGCCGGATCGACGTCGGCTTCCTCTCCGGCGCCCAGGTCGATCGCTTCGGCAACCTCAACACCACCGTCATCGGCGAGTACGACGAACCCACCGTGCGGCTCCCCGGCGCAGGCGGTGCTCCGGAGATCGCGGCGTCCTGCCGCGAGGTGATCGTCGTGATGCGGCACAAAGCACGGGCGTTCGTCGAGCAGGTCGACTTCGTCACCTCCGTCGGCTTCGGCACGGGACCGGGCGACCGCGAGCTGCTCGGCCTGCGCGGCCGCGGCCCCACCCGGGTGATCACCGATCTCGGCGTGCTGGAGCCCGACCCGGAGGCCAAGGAGCTGGTGCTCACCTCCGTGCACGAGGGCGTCTCCGTCGAGGAGGTGCGGGCGCAGACGGGGTGGGAGCTGCAGGTGTCGGCCGACCTGGGGGTCACCGCCCCGCCGACGGAGGCGGAGCTGGCCGCCCTGCGCTCGATGACGACGGTCGGCTCGTGAAGCTGCACCACACCGACGACGGACCCCGCGACGCGCCGGTGCTCCTGCTCGCGGGCTCGCTGGGCTCCACCCTGGCGATGTGGGAGCCGCAGCTCACGCTGGCGGGCCCGTTCCGCGTGATCCGCGTCGACCACCGCGGCCACGGCGGCTCCCCGACGCCGCCCGGCCCGTACGCGATGCCCGACCTCGCCGCCGATTTCGTCGAGCTGCTCGACGACCTGGAGCTGGCCGAGGTGGCGTTCTGCGGGCTGTCGCTGGGCGGGATGGTCGGCATGTACCTCGGCTCCGAGCACCCGCACCGGCTCACCAGCCTCACGCTCTGCTGCACCACCGCGCACTTCGCCGACAAGACGCCGTGGGACCAGCGGATCGCCGCCGTCGAGGCGGACGGCACGGCGGGCATCGCGGACACGGTGGTCAGCCGCTGGTTCACCCCGGACTGGGGGGCGGCGCACCCGGAGGTCGTCACCGCGCTGCGGGACCAGATCGCGGGCACGTCGGACACGGGCTACCTCGGCTGCTGCCGGGCCATCGCCGAGTGGGACCACCGGGCGCGGCTCGCCGCCGTCACCGTGCCCACGCTCGTGATCGGCGGCGCGGACGACCTCTCCACGCCCGTCGACCCGCACGCGCTCACGCTGGCCGGGAGCATCCCCGGCGCCCGGCTGGAGGTGCTGCCCGGCGCCCACCTCGCCACGATCGAGAGCGCTGCGGAGGCCTGCAGGCTGATTGCGGAGCACGCCGTAGTCACAACTTCATAACGACCCCGGATTAGAGTCCGTCCGGACGGGCAATACCCTCCTGAGGGATGGAGGTGGTCCGTGATGAGTGACCGCGAACGCCGAGTCCTGGAGAGCATGGAGCGTGAGCTGCGCCGGACGGATCCCCGGTTCGTGCGGCAGTTCGCCCGGCTGGGCAAGCGCCGTATGACGGGGCCCTCGATGCTCCTGGCCCTCGGCCTGCTCGTGATGGTGTTGGGATCGGCCATCGTGTCCGTCCCCGTTGCGATGTTGGGCATCGGCATCGCCGTGGTCGCGCTCGTGGCCGCCTACTTCCGCCCGCTCGGCTTCAGGTTCTCGTCGGGTTAGGCCTAACGTTCGGCCCATGGTGGTCGAACGGATGCGCCCGTACACGTCGACGATCTTCGCGGAGATGTCGGCACTGGCGCTGCGCACCGGCGCGATCAACCTCGGGCAGGGCTTCCCCGACACCGACGGGCCGCCCTCGCTCCTCGCCGACGCGGCCGCCAACATCACCGGCGGCGTCAACCAGTACCCGCCGGGCCTGGGCGTCCCGGCGCTGCGCACCGCCGTGGCCGAGCACCAGCGCCGGTTCTACGGCCTCCCCGTCGAGCCCGACGACGTCCTGATCACCACGGGCGCCACGGAGGCCATCGCCTCCGCGGTGCTGGGGCTGTGCGAGCCGGGCGACGAGGTCGTCGCCTTCGAGCCGTTCTACGACTCCTACGCCGCCACCATCGCGCTCGCGGGCGCGGTGCTGCGGCCCGTTCCGCTGCGGCCGCCGACGTTCGGCTTCGACCCCGACGAGCTGCGGGCGGCCTTCTCGTCGCGCACGAAGCTCGTGCTGGTCAACACCCCGCACAACCCGACCGGCGCGGTCTTCACCGCCGAGCAGCTCACCACGATCGGCGCGCTGGCCGCCGAGTTCGGGGCGGTGGTCGTCACCGACGAGGTGTACGAGCACATGCTGTACGACGGGCGCCCGCACGTCCCGATGGCGGGCCTGCCGGACATGGCCGAGCGCACGCTGACGATCTCGTCGGCGGGCAAGACGTTCTCCGTCACCGGCTGGAAGGTCGGGTGGATGCACGGGCCGCGCGAGCTGGTGGCGTCGGCGAAGGCGGCCAAGCAGTTCCTGACGTACGTGTCGGGCGCGCCGTTCCAGCCCGCGATCGCCACCGCGCTGGGCCTGCCCGACTCCTTCTACGCCGACCTGGCGAGCGACCTCCAGCGCAAGCGCGACCTCCTGACCACCGGGCTGCGCGCCGCCGGGTTCACGGTGTTCCCCACGGCGGGCACGTACTTCATCGTCACCGACGCCGCGCCGCTCGGCATCACCGACGGCGCCGATTTCTGCTGGAAGCTGCCTGAGCTCATCGGCGTGGCGGCGGTGCCGGTGTCGGTGTTCTGCGTCGACCCCGACCTCGGCCGCACGCTGGTCCGGTTCGCGTTCTGCAAGCGCGACGAGGTGCTCACCGAAGCGGTCTCGCGGTTGGCCGGGCTGAAGGCGGCGGTGTGACCGCCGACGTGCTCTTTCCCGCGGAGGCGGCATCATGAGGGCGTACGCGGCGCGCCGGTCCGAGGGCGGCGGCCCGGCGGCATCGCCGACGGCCGAGGCGGGCGCTCCGGCGGTGGTGGCGTGATGCGCGCTTACGGGTTCACGGCGCTCGGCGGGCCGGAGGTCGAGGCGTTCCTCGACGTGCCCGAGCCGACGCCGGGCGAGGGCGAGCTGCTGGTGCGGGTGCGGGCCGCGGGGGTGAACCCGGGCGACTGGCGGCTCCGCGAAGGCTCCTACGGGCCGGTGGCGCCCGCGGTGCTGGGTCGGGAGGTGGCGGGCACGGTCGCGGCGCTCGGGCCTGCGGTGTCCGGCTTCGCCGTCGGCGACGAGGTGTTCGGCGGCTGCCCCGACATGCAGGGCGGGTTCGCGCCGCTGGCCCGGGTCACGGCGGGGTTCGCGGCGCCGCGGCCGTCCGCCGTGTCGCCGTCGGACGCCGCGGTGCTGCCGGTGGCCGCGGGCACGGCCTACGACGCGCTCACGGCGCTCGACCTGCCGTCGGGGGCCACGCTGCTGGTCAACGGGGCGGGCGGCGGGGTCGGCCTGCCGGTGGTGCAGCTGGCCCGCGCGCGGGGGCTGCGGGTGATCGGCACGGCGAGCCCGGCCAAGCACGCGCTCCTCGCGCGGCTGGGCGCGGAGCCGGTGGCGTACGGCGAGGGCGTGCTCGAGCGGGTGCGGGCGGCCGCGTCGGACGGCGTCGACGGGGTGTTCGACCTGGTCGGCGGCGACGCGCTGCGGGCCGTCGCCGGGCTCGTCGACCCGAAGCGGCTGCGCTCGGTGGCCGACAAGCCGCTCGTCCGGGAGCTGGGCGGCGACGAGGTGCCGCGCGAGCGCAGCACCGCCGTGCTCACCGCGCTCGTGCGGCTGGTGGCGGCGGGCGAGCTCGACCCGCACGTCAGCGAGGTGCACCCGTTCGAGGAGGCACCGGCCGCGATGCGCGCGGTGGAGAGCGGTCACGCGCTCGGCAAAGTCACCATCCGCCTGTGAGCGAGCTACGGTGGACGCCGTGATCGAGCTGAAGACGCCGGGTGAGATCGACGCGATCGCCGCGGCGGGCCGGGTGGTGGCCGACGTGCTGGCGACGTTGCGGGCGAAGGCCGCGCCCGGCGTCACGCCCCGCCAGCTCGACGACATCGCGTCCGACATGATCGCCGACGCGGGCGCGGTGTCGAGCTTCCGCGGCTACCACCCGCGGTGGGCGCCCGGGCCGTACCCGGCGGTCACGTGCATCAGCGTCAACGACGCGGTGGTGCACGGCGTGCCGGACAAGAAGGCGCTGAAGCCGGGCGACCTGCTGTCGGTCGACTTCGCCGTGCACCTCGACGGGTGGTGCGCCGACGCGGCGTTCAGCGTGGTGGTGGGCGACCGGCCCGACCCGCGCGACCTCGCGCTCATCGACGCCACCGAGCGCGCGCTCGCCGCCGGGATCGCCGCCATGGCGCCGGGGGCGCGGCTCGGCGACGTCGCGCACGCCATCGGCACGGTCGCGCGCGCCGCCGGGTTCGGGATGCTGGCCGACCACGGCGGCCACGGCGTCGGCCGGTCGATGCACGAGGAGCCGCACGTCGCCAACGAGGGCAAGCCGCGCCGCGGCCTCAAGCTGCAGCCGGGCCTGGTGATCGCGATCGAGCCCATGCTCATCGCGGGCGGCACCGACGGCTACCGCCACGACCGCGACGGCTGGACCATCCGCACCGCCGACGGCACCCGCGCGGCCCACGTGGAGCACACCATCGCCGTCGTCCCCGACGGCGCGCGCGTCCTGACCGTCTAGGCGCCCACGCACACCGCGCGGGGCTCGCACACATGTCCCGCACTGTGCGTGCGCACCAGACGGTGTGTGCGAGCGCAACGCGGCGCGGCCGCGAGATCACCGCCTGTGGTGCGCCCGCTGCGGCTGAGGCTCGCGACGGCCGGGCGTCAGCACGCTCGCGCCCACCAGCAACAGCAACACGCCGCCCGCCACCAGCAGCCAGCTCGTGGACGGGATCCGCCCGACCCACGGCACGGAGTACCAGAGCACGCCGCGGACGTCGGCGGCCACCGTGCCGCCCGGGTCGGGCGCGTCGTTCGCGTCGCCCCGGGTGCGCAGGACCGGGCCGGGGTCGATCCCGATCACCCGGTGGGTGACGACGCGAGTGGCCGAGGTGCCCGGGTCGTGGGCGAGGAACGTGACGACCTCGCCGACCGCGATCTGCTCGACCGGCGTCGGCCGCACCACCACGACCGTGCCGACGGGCAGCGCGGGCCGCATGCTGCCGGTGAGCACGGTGTAGGTCGAGGCGCCGGTCACGAGCGGCACCAGCCCGACCGCCGCGACCACCGCCAACGCGGCCACCACCACCGCGATCACCACCACGCCCGCGAGCCTGCGCACCAACACCATTTCCCCACGATATCCGAGAACACCCCACCCGATCGTGCGGTGTCCGATCCGACGCATTTCCGGAATGCTGCCGCAGGTGGCTTCTCTGCAAAATCGAAACGTTCGAATCGGGCTCGGCGTAGCGGTTGTGGTGCTCGCCCTCGCGGCGATCGGCACGGGCACCTACGCGGCGTTCCTCGACACCGAGAAGGGTCCGGGCGGCTCCACGGCGTCGGGCACGCTCGACCTCACCGTCGGCAGCACCGGAACCACCCAGCTCTTCTCGGCGACGAACATCGCGCCCGGCTACGTGCAGGACGTGACGCTGAGCCTGAAGAACGCAGGCAGCCTGCCCGGCACGCTGACCAGCAAACTCACGGTCAGCGGGGCCGACGTGAGCTGCACGGAACCGGAGGCGGAAGCGGAGGGCGTCGCAGCGGGCGGCTGCAGCAAGACGGGCGACCTGCAGAACCAGATGACGGTCACCGTCACCAAGGGCACGGGTTCGACGGCCACGACGACAGCGGCCGCCACGGTGGCCCAGCTCGTCACCACCGGGCTGCCCCTCGCGGGCGTCGTGAGCCCGGGCGCCACCGTCGACTACACCCTGCATTTCGTTTTCCCCGATCTCGCGGGCACCGAGAACAACAAAGCACAGGGTGACAGCATCACCCTCAGTTCGGATTTCCTGCTCACCCAGTCGTGAGAACCCGCCCGTATTCACGACGGGCGGTCGCCGGAATAGCTCTGCTGGGCGTCGGCCTCCTGGTTGCCGTCGCCGTCGTGCCGGGCACCCTCGCGCGTTTCGTCGACGCCGACAAGGGTCTGCCCGGCACGGCGGCCGCCGCGACGGTCGTCCTCGGCAGCCGCGGCACCCCGCCCACGCTGGCGTTCTCGGCGGTGCGGTCGGGGTCGCCGCGCACGGTCAACCTCACGATCGACTACCGCGGCTCGGTGCCCGCGACGGTGCTGCTGCGGCTGCCGTCCGGCGCGACGACCACGTCGTGCACCGGCAGCGGGTCGAACTGGTCCGACGGGCTGTTGGTCGGCTCCCTCACCCTCACGCTCGGGTCCCAGCCCGCCGTGCCGTACTGCTCGCTGCTGGACGGGACGGCCCGCACGCTCGTCAGCACGGTGGCGCCGAACACGGTGACGACCGTGCCGATCGTCGCGACCGTCGGCGGCCTCGCCCTGCTCAGCCGCACCGAGCGGGCGGCCATCCTCGTGCGCGCGGTCGGCGGTTTCACCGACCAGGTGGCGGGCACGATCACGATCAGCACCGGGGCGGTCATCGCGCTGGCGGCCGCCGCGCGCACGGCGCCGACGCCGACGAGCACGGCCGCCGCCGCGGCCGCGCCCGCCACCCCGCCCGCCGCGTGCGTGGCGGCCGGGCTCACGACGTTCGCCGAGACGGTGACGCTCACCGCCGACCGCCCCCGCTTCGTCGCCGCGGAGGACCGGCCGGGGGCCGCGGGGCCGTTCCTCGTGATCGGGACGAGCGGCGACGACACGGTCACCGGCTCCGCCGCGGGCGACTGCGTCGTGGGTGGTGGCGGCGACGACACCGTCGACGGGCAGGGCGGCGACGACGTCGTCCTCGGCGGCGACGGGGCCGACCGCGTCGACGGCGGCGCGGGCAACGACCGCCTCTACGGGGAAGCGGCCCTCGACCGGCTGGTCGGCGGCCCGGGCGCCGACGTCCTCGACGGCGGCGCCGACAACGCCGCCTGCGACAGCGACCCGGCCGACACGGCCACCGGCTGCACGGCGACGGTCGAGGCCACCACCGCCGCGCCCCCCGCAGCGACGACGACCCCGGCTCCGGTTGCGCCGACCGCCAGGCGCCGACCCCCTCTGCACCCGCCGTGGCTCCGGACCCCACCACCAGCGCACCCGCCCCGACCCCGACCACCACAGCGACGGTGGCCGAGGCGACCACCTCGTCGGCCACCCCCACCCCCACCCAGGGCGAGTCCCCGATTCCATGACGGCGAGTCCCCGATCTCACGACGGCGAGTCCGAACGACGGTGACGTCGCCGTCACGACGACGGGTCAGGACTCGGCGGGCTTGGCCGCGATGCCGTCCAGGAGCCACCGCAGCGAGCGGGTGAAGTCGGCGCGGGCCATCTCCGCGGGCACCGGGCCGTCGCCGCCCGCGAACGCCGCGCAGCCGATGGCGTGCACGATCAGCGCCCGCCGCGCGGACGGGATCGCCTCGGCGGCGAGGTCGAGCCGGGCGAGCAGGGCGTCCGTCGCGATCCCCAGCCGCACGGCGTTGGGCCCGCGGGAGCCCTGCCGGGCCAGGTAGAGCGGCAGCAGATCGGCCCGGGCGAGCAGCACCTCGTACGACGACGTCATCAACGCGGCCAGCGCCGCAACCGGGTCGGCCGCATCCGGGTCGGGCGCCTCGACGAGCGAGAGCCGGTCGTCCAACAGCGCGTCGACCAGCTCGGTCTTGCCCGGCACGTGGCTGTAGAGCGCGTTCGGGGCCACCCCGAGCCGCCGGGCGAGCGCGCGCATCGTCAGCGCGTCGAGACCCTCCTCGGCCAGCAGGGCATGGGCGGTGTCGAGCACGGCGGCGCGGGTCAAGCCCGCCCGCTGTCCGGGGCCACGCGGCATTGCGCAACTGTACACCGTCCAGTATATTGGACAGCGTGCAATTGACTAACGGAGTTCCTGCCATCGTCATCCCGCCGGAGCACGAGCGGCCGGAGTCGCCCGTCGTCGTGGCGTGGCACCTCGCCGACCCGCCGAGTTCCGAGACCGCCATGGCCGCGGCGCTGCCCCTCGCGGGCCTCGACGCGTGGCGGGTCTACCTCGGCCTGCCGATGCACTCGTCGCGGAGCATCGACCCCGACGAGTACATGCGGCTGGCCTACGAGGACGCGGTGGTCAACCACTTCGGCCCGATCACCGCGCAGGCCCGCGCCGAGTTCCCGGCCGCCTACGCCGAGCTGGCCGACCGGTTCGGCTTCTCCGGCCCGCTCGCGCTGCTGGGCGGGTCGCTGGGCTCGGCGGTGGCGCAGCTGGTGGCCATCGACCGGGACGACGTCGTCGCCGAGGTGCTCGTCAGCCCGGTCGCCACGCTGCGTTCGATCGTGGCCGCGAACGAGCGCCGCTTCGGCGTCACCTACCCCTGGCACCCGGCGGCCACGAAGATCGCCGACGAGCTCGATTTCGTCGCCCGCGCCGACGAGACCACGGTGCCGGTCCAGATCATCGTCGGCGACGGGGACGACCCGGCCATCCGCGACGGCGCCGCCGACCTCGCGAAGGCGCTGCGACACGCCGACCTCGTGACCGTGCCCGACATGCCGCACGAGCTCGCCGACCCGGACGAGCGGCCGCTGCCCCATGCCGCCACGGTGGACGGGCTGGCCGTGGAGTGGCTGCGGCGCCACCTGCCCTGATCGCGGTCGCGAGATCGCCACGGGCGCGACGCGACGGCCCTCGGCGGGGCGCGGGCGCCGCGCTCGCGGCGATCACCGGGCGCCGGCCCGCCCCACGCGTCGGTCGCTGCGGCGGACTGCCCGACTGGTTGCCGGGACATCTACCGTGAGCGCATGCCGTTCAGCGCCGACACCACCGCCGCCGTCGCGCGGGCCCGCCAGCACTCCGTTGGCGATCTCCTGCGGCGCACCGCCCAGCGTGCGCCCGACAAGCTCGCCGTGGTGTACGGCGAGCAGCGCTACACGTTCGCCGAGTTCGACACCGCGGTGAACCGGGCCGCGGGCGCGCTCGCCGCCCGCGGGCTCGCCAAGGGCGACCGGCTCGCGCTGCTCGCGCGCAACTCCTGGTCGTTCGCGGTGCTGGTGTTCGCCACCGCGAAGCTCGGCGTGGTGCTCGTGCCGATCAACTTCATGCTGAACGCCGACGAGATCCGCTACATCCTCGGGCACTCCGGGGCTACCGCGATGGTGGCCGACGACGCGCTGCTCGCCACGGCGGAGAAGGCGATCGACGACGCGGTCACCCTGCGGGGGCGGATCGGCGGCGACCACGACGGCTGGGAGGACGTGCACGACTGGTGGAGCGCGGGCCCGGCCGACGACCCCGAGGTCGCGGTGGCCGACGACGATCCGCTGCGCCTCATGTACACGAGCGGCACGGAGTCGCGGCCCAAGGGAGTGCTGCTGCCGTCGCGGTCGCTGATCAGCCAGTACGTGTCGTGCGTGATCGACGGCGAGATGGCCGCCGACGACGTCGAGGCGCACTCGCTGCCGATGTACCACTGCGCGCAGCTCGACTGCTTCTTCTCGGTGGACGTCTACCTCGGCGCCACCAGCATCATCCTGCCCGCGCCCGAGCCCGCCGCCCTGCTCGCGACGATCGAGCGGGAGGGGGTGACGAAGCTGTTCTGCCCGCCCACCGTGTGGATCTCGCTGCTGCGGCACGCCGACTTCGACACCCGCGACCTCTCGTCGCTGCGCAAGGGCTACTACGGGGCGTCGCCGATGCCCGTCGAGGTGCTCAAGGAGCTCGGACGGCGGCTGCCCGACGTGCAGTTCTGGAACTTCTACGGCCAGACCGAGATGGCCCCGCTCGCCACGATCCTGCGGCCCCACGAGCAGGTGAGCCACGCCGGCTCCGCGGGCCGGGCGTCGATCAACGTCGAGACGATGCTGGTCGACGACGACGGGCAGCCGGTGCCCGCGGGCGAGGTCGGCGAGATCGTGCACCGCTCCCCGCACGCCACGCTGGGCTACTACGAGAACGAGGAGAAGACCGCCGAGGCGTTCGCGGGCGGCTGGTTCCACTCCGGCGACCTCGGCGTGATGACCGAGGACGGCTACCTGTCGGTGGTCGACCGCAAGAAGGACATGATCAAGACCGGCGGCGAGAACGTGGCGTCGCGGGAGGTGGAAGAGGCGATCTACGAGCTCGACGGGGTCGCCGAGGTCGCGGTGTTCGGCATCAGCCACCCCACGTGGATCGAGGCGGTCACGGCGGTCGTCGTGCCGAAGTCCGGCGTCGGGCTCACCGAGGACGACGTGCACGCCCACGCCAAGGAGAAGCTGGCGGGCTACAAGCGGCCCAAGTACGTGGTGCTCACCGACGCGCTGCCGAAGAACCCGAGCGGGAAGATCCTCAAGCGCGAGCTGCGGGAGAAGCACGCCGACCTCGCCGCCGAAAGCTGACCACCCGGCGGTGGGTCGCGCGATTCACCACGTCGGAGCGCCGGACGTCGGGCGGCGCCGGACGTCAGCGGAGTGCGGCGGCCACGGCGTCGCGCAACGAGGTCGGGTCGCGCCCCAGCAGCTTCGCCAGGTCCTCGGACGGCTCGCGGAAGAGGCCCTCGGCGATGAGGTCGTGGACGAACGCCGCGGGCCCGAGCGACGCGGAGTCCACCGCGCGGTAGGCCACCGGCGTGCCCGCTACCTCGGTGAGGGTCGCGGCGAGCTCGGCCACCGTCCACAGCGGACCACGCAGCTCGTGCACGGCGCCCGCGTGGCCGTCCCCGGTCAGCGCGGCGGAGGCGGCGAGCGCGAGGTCGCGCAGGGTGGCGAAGTTGACCGGCACGCCCTTGTCGGCCCCGAGCAGCTCACCCGCCGCGACGGCCTCCCGCAGGCCCGGGTTCACCAGCGCCTCCTCGTAGAAGGTGTTGCGCAGCAGCGTGAACGGCACGCCCGATGCGGCGAGGAGGTCTTCGGTGGCGCCGTGGTCGCGGAGGAACGCCGGGCCGTCCTTGGCGTGGACGGCGCTGGTGTAGACGATGCGGCCGACGCCCGCCTCGACGGCCGCCGAGATCGCGTTGCCGTGCTGGCGCGGCCGCACGCCCGGCGTGACGTCCGGCGAGGAGACGAGCAGCAGCACGTCCGCCCCGGCGAAGGCGGCGCGCAGCGAGGCGGGGTCGTCGTAGTCGCCGCGGCGGACCTCGACACCTGCGTCGACCTTCTCGGGCGTGCGGGCGACGGCGACGATCTGGTCGGCGGGCACGCGGGAACGCAGGTCGTCGAGGACGATGCCGCCGAGCTTCCCGGTCACTCCGGTTACGGTGATCATGCGTTCCACGCTAACCTCCGCGCTTACGATTGGTAAGTACGTACCTTTTGGTAAGGGCCGGTGGTGAAGGTGAGCACGCAGGTCGTCGCCATGCGGGGTGACGTGTTCGACAGCAACTGCCCGAGCCGGGCCGTGCTCGACCACGTCACGAGCAAGTGGGCCGTGCTCGTCCTCGTGGCGTTGCGCTCCGGGGAGCTGCGGTTCAGCGCGCTGCGACGGCGCATCGGAGGGGTGAGCGAGAAGATGCTGGCCCAGACCCTGCGCACGCTGGAGGCCGACGGGTTCGTGGCACGCGCGGTGGCGCCCACCACCCCGCCGCAGGTCAGCTACAGCCTCACCACGCTCGGCGTCGAGCTCACCGAGCACCTGTTCGGGCTGCTCGAGTTCCTCAACGACCGCATCGGCGACATCGCGCCGGGCTAGGGTGCCTCATGGGCCGCGGGCAGTCGGTGCTCGGCACGCGGGTGGGGCTCCAGCTCACCGTCGTCATCGTGATCGCCAACGTGGTGGGCGCCGTCGTCGTGCTCGTCCTCGCAGCCTGGGTGCTCCCCACCGGACCGACGGCAGACCCGGCAGGCGCACAGGCGGCGAACACGGCCCTCGCCGTCGGCTACATCGCCGTCGCGGTGCCGATCGGTGTGCTGTGGGGATCGCGACGGTTCCGCCGCAAGCCGGGTGACGACGCTGCGCAGGTGCGGCGCGAGCGCGAGGTCGTGCTGTACGGGCCGATCCGGGTGGTCACCGCGCAGGCCACGCTCTGGGCCGTGGCCGCGGTGTTGTTCGCGGCGCTCAACCTGCAGTACGGGCCGCGGCTCGGCACCCAGGTCGGCGAGACGATCCTGCTCGGCGGCATCGCGAACTGCGCCCTGGTGTACCTGCTCACCGAACGGATCCTGCGCGAGACCACCGCCCGTGCGCTGCGCGACACCCCGTCCGCCCGCCGGAAGCTGCCGGGGATCCTCACCCGCTCGATCGTGTTCTGGGCGCTCGGCACGGGCGTGCCGATCGTCGGCCTGATGCTGGCGGGCGTCGACCAGCTCATCTACCGGGACATCAGCGGTGTGCAGCTCGGCCTCATCATGGTCACGGTCGGCGGCACCGCGCTGGTCTCCGGCTTCCTCGTCACCGTCGGAGCGGCGCGGGCGGTGGCCGACCCCGTCGTGGCCGTGCGCCAAGGGATGCGCCGGGTCGAGGAGGGCGACCTCGGCGCACACGTCCCCGTCTACGACGGCGCCGAGCTGGGACGGCTGCAGGCCGGGTTCAACCGGATGGTCGTCGGGCTGCGCGAGCGCGAGCGGCTGCGCGACCTCTTCGGCCGCCAGGTGGGCCGCGACGTCGCCCGCGTGGCCGTCGCCGCCGAGGAGGTGCGGCTCGGCGGCGAGCTGCGCTGCGTGGCGGTGCTGTTCGTGGATCTCGTCGGCTCCACCGCGCTCGCGGCCCGGTGCCCGCCCACCGAGGTGGTGGCGCTGCTGAACCGGATCTTCGGCGTCGTCGTCGACGTCGTCGAGGAGAACGGCGGGTGGATCAACAAGTTCGAGGGCGACGCGGCGCTCGCGGTCTTCGGCGCGCCCGTCGACCATCCCGACCCGGCGGGCGGGGCGCTCGCGGCAGGCCGGGTGCTGGCGCGGCGGTTGCCGGTGGAGGTGCCGGAGGTGGCGGTCGGGATCGGGGTGTCGGCGGGCGACGCGGTGGCGGGCAACGTCGGCGCGATGCGCCGGTTCGAGTACACGGTGATCGGCGACCCGGTGAACGAGGCCGCGCGGCTCACCGAGTTCTCCAAGCGGCTGCCCGGACGGCTGTGCGCGTCCAGCCGATCGGTCGGGCTGGCCGACGCGACCGAGGCGGCGCACTGGGCGCTCGGCGAGGAGGAGCAGCTGCGCGGCCGCTCCAGCCCCACCCGGATCGCGGTGCCTCAGACCCGGTAGGTCGCGTCGCGCGCGTCGGTGATCAGCATGTGCCCGGGCGCGTGCGTGATCGCGAACGGCGGCCGCGACTCCATCACGGCCTCCTGCGGCGTCACCCCGCACGCCCAGAACACCGGCACGTCGCCGGGCTCGAGGCGCACGGGGTCGCCGTGGTCGGGCGCGTCGAGGTCGGCGATGCCCAGCTCCGCGGGGTCGCCGACGTGCACGGGCGCGCCGTGCACGGCCGGGAAGCGCGCGGTGACCGCGGCGGCGGTCTCGACCAGCTCCGCGGGCACCGGCCGCATCGACACCACCAGCGGGCCCGTCACGGCGCCCGCGTCCCGGCAGCGCCGGGACGTCCGGTACATCGCCACGTTCACGCCCTGCTCGACGTGCCGAATCGGCACCCCGGCCTGGCTCAGCGCGCGTTCGAAGGTGAAGCTGCAGCCGATGAGGAAGCTGACCAGGTCGGGGCGCCAGACGTCGCGCACGTCGGTCGGCTCGGCGGCCAGCTCGCCGTCCACCCAGACGCGGTAGCGGGGCACGTCGGTGCGGATGTCGCCGTCGGCGAGCGGCCCGGCGACCTCGCCCGCGTCGATCACGTCGAGCACCGGGCAGGGCTTGGGGTTGCGTTGGGCGAAGAGCAGGAAGTCCCAGGCCAGGTCGCGCGGGACGGAGATCAGGTTGGCCTGCGTGTAGCCGTCGCACCAGCCCGAGGTGGGGGTGACGAGGCCGGCGCGGAAGCGGGCGCGGGCGTCTTTCGGGATCACGGGGCCTCCACGGTTCGGAAGCGGACGGACTGGCCGGGGCGGACCTGGGCCGCCCGGTCGACATCGGCGTCGACGACGACGGCTACCACGGGGTAGCCGCCGGTGACGGGGTGGTCGGCGAGGAAGACGACCGGCTCGCCGCCCGGCGGCACCTGGATCGCGCCGCGGACCATGCCCTCGCTGGGCAGCTCGCGCTTGTCGGTGCGGCGCAGGGGCTCGCCTTCGAGGCGCATGCCGACGCGGTCGCTGCGGCTGGAGACCGTCCAGGTGGTGCGGGTGAGCGCGGTGGGGTCGGCGACCCAGTCGGCGCGGGGGCCGGGGATCGCGCGGAGCGTGACGGTGCCGCCCGTGGGCGGGGCGACGGGGGCGAGGTCCAGCAGCCAGGGGTGCTCGGGCTCGGGGCCGACGGCGAGCACGTCGCCGGGTTGGAGCGGGGCCGGGCCGAGGCCGGAGAGGGTGTCCCCGGCGACCGAGCCGAGGACGTCGTCGACCGCCAGGCCGCCGCGCACGGCGAGGTAGGTGCGCAGGCCGGTCGGGGGTGGGCCGAGGGCGAGGGTCTGGCCGGGGCGCAGGGTGACGACGCTGTGGTGGGCCACGGGGGTGCCGTCGACGGTCGCCGGGGCGGGGGCGCCCGCCAGCGCCACGGTGCGCAGGCCGTGCGCGCGCACGGCGAGGCCGCCGAGGAGCACCTCGATGGCGGCGGCGCCCTCGTCGTCGTTGGCGACGAGGCGGTTGGCGAGGCACAGCGCCGCGCGGTCGGCGGCGCCCGAGCGGGGCACGCCCACCGCCGCGTGGCCGGGGCGGCCGAGGTCCTGCACGAGCGCGAGCGGCCCGACGCCGACGACCTCCAGCGCGCGCCGCGGGACGACGGCCAACCCCACCGCCGCGGCCGCCCGCTCGGCCATCGCGGCGGGGGCGTCGGGCTGCGGCTCGGTGGCTGGCCGAGCGTGGGTCCCGTCGCAACGGAGGCACCCTCCTGCGACTGGGCCTCGGCTCGCCGGGCGCGCGACGAAGCGGACCTGCGCCCCGGGCGTCAGCAGAGCGGGCGGGGTGCGGGTGGCGTCCCAGAGCGGGGCGTCGGTGCGGCCGATGAGCTGCCAACCGCCGGGCGAGCTGCGGGGGTAGATGCCGCTGAACTCGCCCGCGAGCCCGACAGCCCCGGGCGGGACGCTCGTGCGCGGCTCCGACCGACGCTCGACGTTCAGCCGGGGATCGCCGCCGGTCAGGTAGGCGAAGCCGGGCGCGAAGCCGCCGAACCCGACCCGCCACGGCGTGCCGGTGTGCGCGGCCACCACCTCGTCGGCGTCGAGCCCGGTGAGCTCGGCGACCTCGGCCAGGTCCGGGCCGTCGTAGACGACGGGGATCTCGACGGTCTCGCCGTCGGCCGCGTCGATCGGCGTGACGTCCAACGTCTGGATGGCCCGGCGCAGCGCTCCGAGGTCGGTGCCCGGGCGGACGGTGACCACCACGGTGCGCGCTCCCGGCACGACGTCGACCACGCCCGGCCAGCCTGCCGCCTCGATCGCGGCCGCGTGGGCGAGCACGGCGTCGAGGTCGGCGAGCTCCACGAGGACCGCCGCGTCCCCCATCGCCAGCACCCGCGGCCCATCGCTCTCCGCCGGGTCGACGATCGTCTGCTCAGGCGAACGCATGCAGCTCCACCCCCGCGGCGGCCAGTGCGTCGCGGACGGCAGCGGCCATCTCGACGGCGCCGGGCGAGTCCCCGTGCACGCACGCCGACTCGGCGCGGACGGCCACGTCGGTGCCGTCCACCGCGGTGACCACGCCCTCCTCCACCATGCGCACCACCCGCGCCGCGACCTCCGCCGGGTCGTGGAGCAACGCGCCGTCCTGCGACCGCGGAACGAGCGCGCCCTCGGGCGTGTACCCGCGGTCGACGAAGAACTCCGGCACCGCGCGGAGCCCCGCCGCCTCGGCCGCCGCGAGCAACCGGGAGCCGGGCAGGCCCAGCACCGGCAACGTCGCGTCGTACGCCCGCACGGCCTCCGCCACCGCTTTGGCCTGCTCCTCGTGGTGGACCGTCGCGTTGTACAGCGCGCCGTGCGGCTTCACGTACCGCACGCGCGTGCCCGCCACCCGGCAGAGGCCCTCGAGCGCGCCGATCTGGTAGAGCACGTCGTCGGTCAGCTCGCCCGGCTTCACGTCGATGAACCGGCGCCCGAACCCGGCGAGATCGCGGTACGCCACCTGCGCCCCCACGACGACGTCGCCCTCCGCCGCCAGCGCGCACGTGCGCCGCAGCGTGGTCGCGTCGCCCGCGTGGAACCCGCAGGCGACGTTGGCCGACGTCACGAGGCCGAGCATCGCCGCGTCGTCGCCGAGGACCCAGCGGCCGAACGACTCACCGAGGTCCGAGTTGAGGTCCAGCATCCGTGCAGTCGTAGGGGATTGTTCAACAATCCTTCAAGAGGGCGATCGGCTAGGCTGCGGACATGACGCTCGTCGACCCACTCTCGTCGCTGGCGCGCGCGCGGGCGAGCGTGCTGCGCACCAGCACCGCGGAACGGGTGGCCGACGCGGTGCGCGAGGAGGTCGTCGAAGGCCGCCTCCGGCCGGGCGCGCGGCTCCCGGAGCAGACGCTCTGCGACGCGCTCGGCGTCTCGCGCAACACGGTGCGGGAGGCGTTGTCGCAGCTGGTCAACGAGCGGGTGCTGGCGCGGGAGCCGAACCGCGGCGTGTTCGTCGCGCAGCCCGACGCCGCCGCCGTGCGCGACGTCTACCGCGTCCGCAGGCTCGTCGAGACGGCCGCGGTGCGCGAGGGCGAGGCGTGGGGGCCCACGGCGGTGGCGCGCGTGCGGGCGGCGGTCGACGAAGGCCGCGCCGCGGCGCGCAAAGCCGACTGGGACGGCGTCGCGAGCGCCAACCAGCACTTCCACCGGGCCCTCGTGGCGATGGGCGGCAGCCCGCGGCTGGACCAGCAGATGAAGCTGTTGCTGGCCGAGATGCGGCTGGTGTTCCACCGGATGAGCGAGGTGCGGGAGTTCCACGAGCCCTACCTCGACCGCAACGACACCATCTGCGTGCTCCTGGAGGCGGGCGAACGCGCCGCCGCCGCGGACGAGGTGCGGCGCTACCTCTCCGACGCCGAGTCCCAGATCCTCGAGGCCTACGCCCGCCTGTAGTCCCATGCGACGTCCCGAAAATCGAGACTCGCCGTCCCCAATACGGAGACTCGCCGTCCGCGATGTGGAGACTCGCCCTACTTCCGGGGGTCAGCCGGTGTTGCGGAGGCCCGCGGCGATGCCGTTGATCGTCAGCAGCAGGGCGCGGTGCAGGTCGGGGTCGGCGACCCCGCGGCGGCGTTGGGCCAGCAGCTCGACCTGCAGGTGGTGGAGCGGCTCCAGGTACGCCCCGCGCACGTCGAGCGTGGTGCGCAGCACGGGGTGGTGCTCGAGCAGCCGTTCCGAGCCGGTGAGCCGCAGCACCTCCGCCGTCGTGAGCGCGTGCTCGGCCACGATCACGTCGAACAGCGGGTGCAGCTCGGGGTCGACCAGCTCCGACACGTAGTGCCCGGCGATGCGCAGGTCGGTCTTGGCCAGGGTCATCTCCACGTTGCCGAGCAGGTTGGTGAAGAAGGCCCACTCGGCCATCTCGTCCAGCTGCGCCGACAGCCCCGCCTCCCGCGCCGCGCGCAGCCCGCTGCCCAGCCCGAACCAGCCCGGCACGACCATCCGCGTCTGCGTCCAGCCGAACACCCACGGGATCGCGCGGAGGTCGTCCAACGTCGGCGCATCACGGCCGGGCCGCCGCGACGGCCGCGAGCCCACGTTCAGCTCACCCAGCTCGTCGACCGGCGTGGCCGAGGAGAAGAACCGCGGCAGCCCCGGATGCCCGACCAGCGCCCGGTAGGCCGTGCGCGCGGCGTCGCTGACGACGTTCATCGCGGCGTCCCACCGGTCGAGCGTGGCCCCGTCGATGCGCGACGACTGGTGCTCCAGCGTCGCCTCCAGCACCGCCGCCAGGAGGATCTCCAGGTTGTCGTGGGCGAGGGCGGGTAGCGAGTACTTGTCGGAGACGACCTCGCCCTGCTCCGTGAGCTTCATCGTCGCGTCGACGGTGCCGAACGGCGCCGACAGCACCGCCTCCGCCGCGGGCCCGCCACCGCGCCCGACCGAGCCGCCGCGCCCGTGGAACAGCCGCAGCCGCACGCCGTGCTTGGCGCCGATGTCGCGCAGCTGCCGCTGCGCCCGGTGGATCTCCCACTGCGACGTCGTGATCCCGGCGCCCTTGTTGGAGTCCGAGTAGCCGAGCATGACCTCCTGCAGGTCGCCGCGGTTGCGCACCTGCTGCCGGTACGCGGGCACCGACAGCAGTTCGTCCAGGAGCGCTCCGGCCTGGGCCAGCTCCTCGACGGTCTCGAACAGCGGCACCAGGTCGAGCGACGAGCGCGGGTCGCGGCACAGCTCGACCATGAACGCCTCGCGGGCGAGCACGGCGACGGCCAGCAGGTCGTCCACGCCCTGGCACATCGACACGATGTAGGTCTGCGCCACTTCGCGGCCGAACTCGTGTTGGACGTCGTGGAGCAGGTCGAAGACGCCGAGGACGTCGCGGGCGCCCTCGGGCAGGCCGTAGTGGCGGCGGATGAGCGGCCGCCCGTTCTCCAGCTCGGCCGCGAGCAGCTCCGTGCGCTGCGCCCGCGTCATCTCGGAGTAGGGCACGCCGAGCGCCTCGTAGACGGCGGCCAGCGCGGCGTGGTGCTTGCCTGCGTGCTCGCGGATGTCCAGCTCGGCCAGGTGCAGGCCGAGCGCCCGGGCCGTGCGGAGGGCGCGGGCGAGCGCGCCGTCGGCGATGCGCCCGCCGAGGTGGCCGCGCAGGGAGCGGTCCATCACGGCGAGGTCGTCGACGTAGCCGTGCGGGCCGAGGTAGTCGACGCCGGGCACGGTGCCGGCGCGCCCGTGGCGATGCGGGTGCGGGTGTTGGCCAGCCGCGCCTGGATGAAGGAGAGCTTGAGCCGGTAGGGCTCGTGGGCGTTGAGCCGGTTGCGCTTGGCGTAGACGTCGGGCAGCAGCCGCCGGTCGTGCGCCAGCGACGCGCGCAGCTCCTCCGAGACGCCCACCACCCGCGTCGAGATCGACAGCTCCGAGAGCAGCTGCTCCAGCAGGCTCTCGTGGATCCGCAGCGCCCGGTCGGTGTAGAGCTCCAGCACCTCGCGGGTGACGGCGGGGGTGACGTTGGGGTTGCCGTCGCGGTCGCCGCCCACCCAGCAGCCCAGGACGAGCGGGCGGGCGTCCTCGGGGAGCGATGAACCCGGCGGCGCGCACCTCGCGGTCGAGCTCGCCCAGCAGGTCGGGCACGGCACCGCGGCCGAGCTGCTCCATGTACCAGCCCACGGCGCGGGCCTCGTCGGCGACGGTGGGCTTGTCGGGGCGCAGCTCGTCGGTCTGCCACAGCTGGTCGACGTACGCGCCGAGCCGGTCGTCGTCCACCCCTTCGTCGAGCGCGACCGCCACCCGGCGCAGGATCGCCAGCACCGTCTGCCGCGACGCCTCCGTCGGGTGCGCGGTGAACACCGGGCGCAGCTCCAGCCGGGCGAGGACGGCGTTGACCTCGTCGGGATCGGCGGACGCCAGCCGCTGCACGATCCCGTGCAGCGGCGCGCGGCCCGCCAGCTCGGCGGCGCGGTGGCGTTGCTCGGCGATGTTGGCCAGCTGGAAGAACTGCGAGAACGCGCGCGCCAGCCACACGGCGGTGCCCGAGTCGAGGCCCGTGAGGAGGGCGGAGATGGCGGCGTCGTCACCGCTCGCGATGGCGACGCGCGACTCCTTGCGCACCTGCTCCACCAGCTCCAGCAGGTCCGGGCCGCCGTGGAGGGCGATCGTCTGGCCGAGCATCGTGGACAGCCTGCGGATGTCGGCGCGCAGGGCGTCGTGGCTGTGCTCGGACAGCGAATCGGGGACGGTCAAGGCGGGCCTCCGGACGGGGAAGGCCGTTCGCGTCGGTGGGAACGACGGCTCGGCCTCATCGTCTCACGGCCCAGGCCCTACAGCTCCCGAAGTGCGGTGAGCGCCATCCGGCGCAGCAGCGCGACGGCCTCGGTGCTCCGTCCGGAGTGCGGCGTCGAGTTGAGCAGGCCGAACGCGCCGTGGGCCGCGGCCCGCGCCGCCTCGTCCGAGAGCCCCGGGTGCAGCTTGCGCAGCGCGTCGACCCAGATCTCGACGTAACGCCGCTGGAGCTGGCGCACCGTGTGGCGCGGACCCTCGGGGAGGTTGGCGAGATCGCGGTCCTGCACGACGATCAGCTCCGGCTCGCGCTGCGCGAACTCGGCCTGGAACTCGACCAGCGCGACGAGCACCTCCTGCGGGTCGCCGCTCGCCGCCGCCCGCTCCTGGCCGCCGGTGAGGAGGTGCTCGCTGATGCTGATCAGCATCTCGGCGAGCAGGGCGTCCTTGCCCTCGAAGTGCCGGTAGAGCGCGGGCCCGCTCACCCCGACCGCCGCGCCGAGGTCGGCGATGCTCACCCCGTGGTAGCCGTGCTTGGCGAAGAGCTCCGCGGCGACCGCCAGGATCTGGGCGCGCCTCCCCGTGCCGCGTTCGACCATGGGTGTCGCCATTGGTACAGGGTGCCCCGGTTCGCTCAGCGCCGCCACAGTCGCGCATCGTTACTCTGGTCGCATGACACTGGCTCCGCGGTGGCTGCGGGCCCGCGCCGGGGTGCGGGCTGCGTCCGCGCTGTCGGCGGCGGCCGTGGTCGCTCTGGCGCTGGTGGTGGCGGGCGTGGCGCTGATCCTGCTGGTGGGGCAGTCGCTGAGCCACTCGGTCGAAACCGATGCCGTGCAGAAGGCGCAGGCGATCGCCGACCGGATGCACGGCAACTACGGGAAGCGCGTCAACGGCACGTACACCCCGAAAGAGAACGCCGTCGAGGCGCTCGACACCCTGATGGGTAGGGGCGACCCGGCGCTGGCGCAGATCATCGTCGACTACTCCGACGACCAGGACGGCAGCGGCTGGGCCTTGCAGGAGGGCTCCGACAACGGCTCGCTCGGCCCGATGAGCGACCTCGCGCCCAACACGCGCGACATCATCGTGGTGCCCTCGGCGTACGTGCCCGACCGCGGCGGCACGATGCACGCGGCGCTCGTGGCCGTCGGCGGCATCACGACCACGACCGACCAGATGCACTTCGTCGTGCTCTACGCGGCGCCGTTGGCGGCGGTCGACGCCGCGCAGGACACGGTCATGTTCTACCTGTCGTTCGGGGTGCCGCTCCTCATCCTCGTCGTGGGCGCGGCCACCTACTTCTTCGCCGGCCGCGCGCTGCGCCCGGTCGAGGCGATCCGCGCGCAGGTCGCGTCGATGAGCGAGAAGGACCTGGCCGAGCGCGTGCCGGTGCCCGTGGCGCGCGACGAGGTGGGTCGGCTCGCCGAGACCATGAACGGCATGATCGCGCGGCTGGAGAGCGCGCAGAAGGTGCAGCGGCGGTTCGTCGCCGACGCCAGCCACGAGCTGCGCAGCCCGCTCGCCACCATCGGCGCGGGTCTGGAGCTGTTGCAGGACAGCGATCCCGGCACCGTGCGCACGCTGCGCGGCGAGACCGAGCGGCTCGGGCGGCTGGTGGACGACCTCCTGCTCCTCGCCCGCGCCGACGAGCGCGGCCTGCAGCCCCGGCGCGACGAGGTGGATCTCGACGAGATCGTCGAGGCGGAGCGCGCGCGGCCGTACGAGGACGGGGTGCGCACCGAGGTGCGCACCGAGCCCGTGCGGGTGGTCGGCGACCGCGGCCAGCTCGTGCGGGTGCTGCGCAACCTGGTCGACAACGCGCACCGGCACGCCGGTGCGCAGGTGGTCGTCACGCTCGGGCGCGACGGCGACCAGGCGGCCCTCGACGTCGCCGACGACGGTCCCGGCGTCCCCGCCGACGACCGCAGCCGGATCTTCGAGCGGTTCGTGCGGCTCGACGACGCCCGCGCCCGCGCCGACGGCGGCTCCGGCCTCGGCCTGGCCATCGTCGCCGAGGTCGTGGCGGCGCACGACGGGAAGGTGTGGGTCGAGGAGAACCCCGGCGGCGGCGCGCTGTTCCGCGTGCGGCTGCCCGCGGCCGAGCTGCCGGTCGAGCCGAGGACGACGCCGAGCTGCCTGATCCCCCCGCGGCCGCCACCCCCACGGCCGTCGCCGCTGCGGCCGGAGCGACACCGCAGGCCACGGCCCCCACCGCCGAGCCCGCCGCCCCGGTAGGCGCCGCCGCCAACACCGCCCGCCCCGCCAACGGCGCCGCGCCATCGCAGGGGAGCGCTGCCCCGCGCCCGTGCCGAACGCGAGCCGCACCCGCGGCGACCGCGCCCAACGGGACCGCCCGAACGGGCGCCCGGCACCGGCGCCGAGCGGCACCGAGCGGCGCGCGAGCGCCGCAACGGCGCGCGCACGCCAAGCGGCGACCGCGCCGAACGCGACCGCGCCGAACGCGACCGCAGCCGAACGGCGACCGCGCCGAACGCGACCGGGCCGACGCGACCGGCCGACGCGCCGGCCGAACGCGACCGCGCCGAACGCGACCGCAGCCAACGGAGCCGCGGCCAACGGGGCGGCGGCCAACGCGGACGGGACCGGCGACGCCGAGGCGGCGGCGGTCCCGGCGGACGGGTCTGCGCCGCGTTCCCCGTGGCGAACCCGGCGGGCGCGCCGCACCGTGCTGCGCCGCCCGCCCCTTCCCCGCCGCCCGGGGACGACCCGTACGCCGACTGGGTGCCGCCACAACCCCCGGAACCCGCCAGCACCCCCCGGCGCTGACTCCGCCAGCGTCAGCCGGGCTCGACCATCCGGTACCCCACCCCGCGCAACGTCTCGATGCTCCGCACCCCGAACGGCGTGTCGATCTTGCGGCGCAGGTAGCCGACGTAGACCTCCACGACGTTCACCTCGCCCTCGTAGTGCGCGTCCCAGACCGCCCGCAGGATGTCGGTCTTCGTCACGACCTCGCCCGCGTGCCGCATGAGGAACTCCAGCACGCCGAACTCGCGCGGGGTCAGCGTGACCTCCGTTTCCGCCCGGTGGACGCGGTGGCGGGCGGGGTCGAGCGTGAGGTCGCCGACCGTCAGCACGGCGGGCCGCGCCTCCCCGGCCCGCCGCATCAGCGCCCGCAGCCGGGCCAGCAGCACCACGAACGAGAACGGCTTGACCAGGTAGTCGTCGGCGCCGAGGTCGAACGCGTCGGCCTCGTCGTACTCGCCGTCCTTGGCCGTGAGCATGAGCACGGGCGTCCAGACCTGCGCGGCCCGCAGCCGCTCCAGGATCCGGTAGCCGGACAGCCCGGGGAGCATGATGTCGAGCACCACCACGTCGTGGTCGCCCGTGGCCGCGGCCTCGAACCCACGGATCCCGTCGTGCACGACCTCGACCGCGTGCCCGTCGGCGACCAGCCCCCGCCGCACCATCTCGGCCAGCGGCACCTCGTCCTCGACCAGCAACACCCGCACGACCCAACGCTATCGGCCCCGGCGCGCCCCGGACCCATCGGGCGTTGCGCCCGATGTTAATAACCATTAACATCGGACCGCATGGCCACCGCCGCACCCCCCGCGACCGGCGCCGACGTCCACCGCGCCCTCGTCGCCGACCTGCGCGAGCAGCTCGCCACCGCCGCGCTGGGCGGTTCGGAGCGCTCGCGCGCCCGGCACGTCGAGCGCGGCAAGCTGCTGCCCCGCGACCGGGTCGACCCGCTGCTCGACCCGTCGCAGCCCGTTCCTCGAGCTCTCCCCGCTCGCCGCCCACGGGCTGTACGACGGCGACGCCCCCGGCGCCGGGATCATCACCGGGATCGGCCGGGTGTCCGGCCGCGAGTGCGTGATCGTCGCCAACGACGCCACCGTCAAGGGCGGCACCTACTACCCGATGACGGTGAAGAAGCACCTGCGCGCGCAGGAGGTGGCGCTGCAGAACCGGCTGCCCTGCATCTACCTGGTCGACTCCGGCGGCGCCTTCCTGCCCGATGCAGGACGAGGTGTTCCCCGACCGCGAGCACTTCGGCCGGATCTTCTACAACCAGGCCACGATGTCCGGGCCCGGCATCCCGCAGATCGCCGCCGTGCTCGGCTCGTGCACCGCCGGCGGCGCGTACGTGCCGGCGATGAGCGACGAGGCCGTGATCGTCCGCAACCAGGGCACGATCTTCCTCGGCGGCCCGCCGCTGGTGAAGGCCGCGACCGGCGAGGTCGTCACGGCCGAGGAGCTGGGCGGCGGCGACCTGCACTCCCGGATCTCCGGCGTCACCGACCACCTCGCCGACGACGACGCGCACGCCCTGCAGCATCGTCCGCGACATCGTCGCCACCCTCGGCCCGCGCGCGCCCCGGCCGTGGGACGTGCACCCGGCCGAGGAGCCGCGCGGTCGACCCCGCCGAGCTGTACGACGTCGTGCCCGTCGACTCCCGCACCCCCTACGACGTGCGCGAGGTGATCGCCCGGCTCGTCGACGGCTCGCCGTTCCCCGAGTTCAAGGCCGAGTACGGCACCACGCTGGTCACCGGCTTCGCCCGGATCCACGGCCACCCGGTCGGGATCGTCGCCAACAACGGCATCCTGTTCTCCGAGTCGGCGCTCAAGGGCGCGCACTTCATCGAGCTGTGCGACCAGCGCGGCATCCCGCTGCGTGTTCCTGCAGAACATCTCCGGCTTCATGGTCGGCCGCGAGTACGAGGCCGGCGGCATCGCCAAGCACGGCGCCAAGATGGTGACCGCCGTCGCCTGCACCCGGGTGCCGAAGCTCACCGTGGTCATCGGCGGCTCGTTCGGCGCCGGGCAACTACTCGATGTGCGGCCGGGCCTACTCGCCCCGCTTCCTGTTCATGTGGCCCAACGCCCGCATCTCGGTGATGGGCGGCGAGCAGGCCGCCACCGTGCTCGCGCACGGTCGCGCGCCGGGCGACCCGGAGCCGGCGAGGAGGAGTTCAAGGCGCCGATCCGCGACCAGTACGAGCACCAGGGCCACCCGTACTACGCCACCGCCCGGCTCTGGGACGACGGCGTGATCGACCCGCGGACACCCGCACCGTGCTCGGCCTCGCCCTGTCCGCCTCCGCGAACGCCCCGCTGGGCGACCCGGCTACGGCGTCTTCCGGATGTGAGCCCGATGCCCCCACCCGACCGCACCGCGCCTGGCCGCCCGGAGGTGACCGTGTTCGACACCGTGCTCGTCGCCAACCGCGGCGAGATCGCCGTCCGCGTGATCCGGACGCTGCGCGCGCATGGGCATCCGCTCGGTCGCCGTCTACAGCGACGCCGACGCCGACGCGCCGCACACGCCGCGCTGGCCGACGTCGCCGTCCGGATCGGGCCCGCCGCCGGCCGCGCAGAGCTACCTGTCGATCGAGCGGGTGCTCGAGGCGGCCCGGGCGCACCGGCGCGCAGGCCGATCCACCCCGGCTACGGCTTCCTGTCCGAGAACGCCGCGTTCGCCGCGCGCCTGCGCGGAGGCCGGGATCGTCTTCATCGGGCCGCCGTCGCCGCGATCGAGGCGATGGGCGACAAGATCCGCGCCAAGCAGACGGTGGCGACGGCGGGCGTGCCCGTCGTCCCCGGCTCGGACGGGGCCGGGCCTGACGACGACTCGGCGCTCGACGCGGCCGTCGAGCAGGTCGGCTTCCCGGTGCTGCTCAAGCCGAGCGCGGGCGGCGGCGGCAAGGGCATGCGCGTGGTGCACCAGGCGACCGAGCTGGCCGACGCGATCGCCGCCGCCCGCCGCGAGGCCCGCGGCTCGCTTCGGCGACGACACCCTGCTCGTCGAGCGCTACGTCCGGAACTCCGCGGCACATCGAGATCCAGGTGCTGGCCGACGCCCACGGCAACGTCGATCCACCTCGGCGAGCGCGAGTGCTCGCTGCAGCGCCGCCACCAGAAGATCATCGAGGAGGCGCCGTCGCCGCTGCTCGACACCGCCGAGCGCGGGCGGCGATGGGCGCGCGCCGCGGTCGAGGCGGCCCGCGCCGTCGGCTACACCGGCGCGGGCACGGTCGAGTTCATCGTCGCCGGCCGACGACCCCGACGAGTTCTTCTTCATGGAGATGAACACCCGGCTGCAGGTCGAGCACCCGGTCACCGAGCTGATCACCGGCCTGGACCTCGTCGAGCAGCAGCTGCGGGTCGCGGCGGGCGAGCGGCTGCCGCTCGCCCAGGAGCGACGTCTCGCCTCGACGGGCACGCCATCGAGGCCCGGGTCTACGCCGAGGACCCGGCCGCGCGGCTTCCTGCCCGCCGGCCGGCACCGTGCTCGGGCTGCGTCGAGCCGTCCGGCCCGGGCGTCCGGGTGGACGCTCGGCTCGCCGTGGGCACCGTCGTCGGCACCGACTACGACCCGATGCTGGCCAAGGTCATCGCCTGGGCGCCCGACCGCGACGACGGCGCTGCGCCGGCTGCGTCGGCGCGCTCGGGCGACACCGCCGCTCCTCGGGCGTGGACACCAACATCGGCGTTCCTGCGGGCGCTGCTGGCCGACCCCGACGTGCGTCGCCGGGCGGCTCGACACCGGGCTGATCGAGCGCCGCGGCGACGCGCTGACCGCCGCCGACGCTGCCGCCCGACGTGCTCCCGGCCGCGGCCGTGCACGCGCTGGCCGAGCTGGAGCCCACCGGCCCGGTCGTCGACCCGTTCGACGTGCCCGACGGCTGGCGGCTCGGCGAGCCGGCCTGGACGGTCGCGGCGGCTGCAGGCGCGCCGGGCGGCGACGCCGGTCGAGGTGCGCGCTGCGCGGCCGGGCCGGCGGCGGCCGAGGTCGCGCGTCGGGCGACGCGCGAGCCGGTGCGCCGCGCGCGGCCGCGCTGCCGGGACGGCGACCGGCTGACGGTCACCCTCGACGGGCGTCACCACGTCGCTACGCCGTCGCGCACGACGGGCGGCACGCGTCTGGCTCGGCCGCCGACGGCCGCGCCTGGGCCGTCCGCGAGCAGGGCCCGGCTCGACGCCGCGGCCGCCGAGGCCGACGGGCGCCGGCGGGCCGGTGCGCTCGCCGATGCCCGGCACGGTGACCGTCGTGCAGGTCGCCGTCGGCGACCAGGTGACGGCGGGGACCCGCTGCTCGTCGTCGAGGCGATGAAGATGGAGCACGTGCTGACCGCCCCGGTCGACGGGGCGGTCGCCGAGCTGCGCGCGCGACGGCGGGCCCGACCGGTCGCGCTGGACGAGCGGTGGCTCGCGGTGACCGTCGACGCCGCTCGAGCGAGGAGGACTGATGTTGGACTGACCGGCTCGACGAGGAGACCGAGGCCCTGCGCGACGACCGTGCGAGGAGTTCGCGCACAAGGAGGTCGCGCCCGGTCAGATCGGCGAGTTCTACGAGCGCGACGAGTTCCCGTACGAGCATCGTGCGGCAGATGGGCGAGCTGGGCCTGTTCGGCCTGCCCTTCCCCGAGGAGTACGGCGGCATGGGCGGCGACTACTTCGCGCTCTGCGTCGCGCTGGAGGAGCTGGCCCGCGTCGACTCGTCGGTGGCGATCACCCTCGAGGCCGGGGTCTCGCTCGGCGCGATGCCGATCTACCGGTTCGGCACCGAGGAGCAGAAGCAGGAGTGGCTGCCGCGGCTGTGCGCGGGCGAGGCGCTGGGCGCGTTCGGCCTGACCGAGCCCGGCGGCGGCTCCGACGCCGGCGCCACCCGGACCACCGCCCGGCTCGAGGACGACGAGTGGGTGATCAACGGCTCGAAGGCGTTCATCACCAACTCCGGCACCGACATCACCTCGGTCGTCACGTCACCGCGGTCACCGGCGACCGCGGCCGGACGGCGGCAAGGAGATCTCCGCGATCATCGTGCCCGTCGGGCACGCCCGGGCTTCACCGTCGGCGCAGCGGTACTCGAAGGTCGGCTGGAACGCCTCGGACACCCGCGAGCTGTTCTTCGACGACGTGCCGCGTGCCCGCGGAGAACCTGGTCGGCGAGCGGGGCCGCGGCTACGCGCAGTTCCTCTCGATCCTCGACGAGGGCCGGATCGCGATCGCGGCGCTGTCGGTCGGGCTCGCGCAGGGCTGCGTCGACGAGTCGGTGAAGTACGCCCACGAGCGGCGAGGCGTTCGGCCACCCGATCGGCCGCAACCAGGCCATCCAGTTCATGATCGCCGACATGGAGGTGCGGGCCTCACACCGCGCGGCTGGCCTACTACGCGGCGGCGGAGAAGATGCTGCGCGGCGAGCCGTTCAAGCGGGAGGCGTCGATCGCCAAGCTGTACGCTCCGAACGCGGCCATGGACAACGCCCGCTACGCCACCCAGGTGCACGGCGGCTACGGGTTCATGAACGAGTTCCCGGTCGGCCGCTTCTACCGCGACGCCAAGATCCTGGAGATCGGCGAGGGCACCAGCGAGGTGCAGCGCATGCTGATCGCCCGGGAGCTCGGCCTGTGAGGGCGCGGTAAGGTCCCCGCGTGGCTACCTGGGACGAGCTCGTCTCCTACGTTCGCGTGCGCTACGAGATCATGAAGCAGGCGCGAGGGCGAGCTGTGGTTCGACCTCCTGACCACCGGCGAGCGGCACCAGCGGGTGGCGGTGCGCCAGGTCACGGGCGAGGACGGGCACCCGTGGGCGCAGATCACCTCGGCGGTGGGCTACGTCGAGAAGGTCGACCTCGCGCGCTGCCTCGCGCTCGCGGGCGAGGCCGTCACCGGCGGGGTGGTGGCCGAGGACAACCTCGTGCTCTTCCGGCACTCGATCCCGTTCGGCGACACCGAGCTCGACGGCTTCGAGCGCCCGTTCCGCCTGGTCGTGGAGATCGCCGACCGCATGGAGGAGCAGCTCACCGGCACCGACGTGCACTAACCCACGGGCTCCAGCGCCTGGTCGACGAGCACCCGCAGCCTGGACAGGAGCTGTTCGGCTTCACCCCAGGTCAGCGCGCCGGTCTGGACACCGGAGCGCAGCTCCGCGGCCACCGTGCGCGCGAACCGGGCCGACCACTCCGCACGGGTGTCCTGATCGAGCATTGGCGGAGTTTGCCCGGTCACACACGGGCGGCGTGCAGCACCCCCGGCTGGTCGGCGACCGACGTCAGACGCGGTGACGGTGGGGTGGCCCGCCGCCAGTAGCGCGATGTCGGACTCGGGGTCCGGCTCGGTGGCGAGGTCCCCGGCGGTGGCGCGCAGCACGGCCGCGTCGACCTCGTCGTGGTGCCGCACGGTGATCGTCGCCATGCCGATCTCCGTGAGCTTCGCCTCGCGCAGCGCGCCCAGCTCCGCGGCGGGTCGGTCGGGCACGTTCACCGAGAGCACGGTGCCCTCCTCCGCGGCCAGCAGCAGGTCCAGCACCTGCGGCAGGACGTGCGCGACGGCGTCCCAGTGCGGCCGCTCGGGGATCTCCCACCCGGAGTCGAGCGAGACGGCGAGGCCCCGCCACCCGTGCAGGCTCGCGGTGAGCGCGGCGCCCACGGTGCCCGAGTGGATCACCGACCGGCCGACGTTGGCGCCGTAGTTGATCCCCGACAGCACGATGTCCGGCTGCGGGTCGAGCCAGCCCCGGCCCGACGCGTGCACGATGAACGCCGGGTGCGCCTCCACCGCGTACGCCTCGACACCGGGCAGCGACGGGATCTCCCGCCGGTGCAGCCGCACAGCCCCGTCGGGATCGCGAACGGGCCTTCACCGACGCGCTGACCCCGCTCGCGTCCTCGTGCGGCGCCGCCACCACGACCTCGAACCCCGCGTCGCGGGCGATCGCGGCGAGCGCGTGCAGCCCGGGCGAGTCGATGCCGTCGTCGTTGGTGATCAGGGCGCGGAGACGTCGCGAGGAGGCCACCCGTCCACCGTAGGCGCCGCAGATGGCCGCCGAGTGTCCTGGCGAGGACCGTCACAGCGGATCTAGGGTGCTCACGTGCTTCCCACCGGCGAGCAGTTCGAGATCCGCGCAGGCGACGTCCACGCGATCGTCACGGAGGTGGGCGCCGGGCTGCGGGCGCTGTCCCACGGCGACCGGCACCTCATCGAGACGTTCGCCGAGGACGCCCGCCCCGCCCGCGGGATGGGCGCGGTGCTCGTGCCGTGGCCCAACCGCACCGCGCACGGGCGATGGCAGCTGGAACGGCGGCGAGCAGCAGCTCGCGCTCACCGAGCCCGCCGCGGGCAACGCCATCCACGGCCTGCTGCGGCACGTGGTCTACCAGGTCGGCGAGCGCGCGGACGACGCCATCACGCTGGTGGCCGTGATCCCGCCGCAGCCGGGCTGGCCGGTCGCGCTGGCCACGGGCATCCGCTACGCCGTCGACGGGGCCGGTCTCACGGTCACCCACACCGTGCGCAACGTCGGCACCGAGCCGGTGCCGTTCGGCGTCGGCGCGCACCCCTACCTGCGCGCGGGCGACGCCCCGATCGACGACTGCGTGCTCACCGTCGCCGCGGCCACCACCATCCCGCTCGACGGCGGCCTGCCCACCGGGCCCGCGACGGCCGTGCCCGCCGAGCTCGACCTCCGCGCAGGCCGTCCGGTCAAGGAGCTCGACCTCGACAACGCGTTCGGCGGCGCGGCGCCCGCCGACGGCGACACCCACGTCCGCCACCACCTCGCCGCGCCGGACGGCACCACCGAGCTGTGGGCCGACCCGGTGTTCGGCTACGTGCAGGTGTTCACCCCGCCGGACCTGGTGGGCCGGGGCCGCGCGGTGGCCGTCGAGCCGATGACCTGCCCACCCGACGCGCTCAACTCCGGCGACGGCCTGATCACGCTCGCCCCGGACGCGACCTGGTCGGGGAGCTGGGGAATTCGGCAACTGGAGGGAACATGAAGATCTTCAACGGGGTCGACGAGCTGCGCGCCGCGGCGGGCACCCACGTCGGCGCGAGCGACTGGATGACGGTCGACCAGTCGCGGGTCGACACGTTCGCCGACGCCACCGAGGACCACCAGTGGATCCACGTCGACCCGGAGAAGGCCAAGGACGGCCCGTTCGGCGGCCCGATCGCGCACGGCTTCCTCACGCTCTCGCTGCTCTCCCGACCTGCTCGCGCAGGTCTACCGCATCGACGGCACCAAGATGGGCGATCAACTACGGGCTCAACAAGGTGCGGTTCACCGCGCCCGTCCCGGTCGGCAGCAAGATCCGCGGCGTGGTCGACATCGCCGACGTCGAGGACGCGAAGGGCGGGGCCGTGCAGGTGACCACGCGGATCACCGTCGAGATCGAGGGGTCGGAGCGGCCCGCGCTGGTCGCGGAGTGGATCACTCGTCAGTATGCGTGACGCGGTCATCTGCGAGCCGCTGCGCACGCCGGTCGGCGGCTTCGGCGGCGCACTGCGCGACGTCCCGGCGCACGAGCTGGGCGCCACCGTCGTGCGGTCGCTGATCGCGCGCACCGGACTCGACCCGGCCGCCGTCGACGACGTGCTGCTCGGCCACTGCTACCCCACGATGGAGGCGCCCGCGATCGGCCGGGTGGTGGCGCTCGACGCGGGGCTCCCGGTCACCGCGACCGGGCTGCAGATCGACCGGCGCTGCGGCTCCGGGCTGCAGGCCGTCCTCTACGCGGCGCTGCAGGTGCAGAGCGGCGCGTCGGAGGTCGTGCTCGCGGGCGGCGCCGAGTCGATGTCGAACGCGCCGTTCTACTCGACGGCGATGCGCTGGGGCGTGCGCGGCGGCCCCGGCGTGATGCTGCACGACGCGCTCGCCCGCGGCCGGGTCACGGCGGGCGGCGCGAACTTCCCGGTGCCCGGCGGGATGATCGAGACCGCGGAGAACCTGCGCCGCGAGTACGGCATCTCCCGCACCGAGCAGGACGAGTGGGCGGTGCGCAGCCACCAGCGCGCGGCGGCGGCGCGGGACGCGGGCCGCTTCGCCGACGAGATCGTCCCGGTGGGCGAGGTCGTCGCCGACGAGCACATCCGGCCGGACACGAGCGTCGAGGTGCTCGCCGGGCTGCGGCCGATCATGGGCCGCACCGACCCGGACGCGACGGTCACGGCGGGCAACGCGTCGGGCCAGAACGACGGGGCCGCGATCTGCGTCGTCACGCACCCGGAGCGGGCCGCGGAGCTGGGGCTGCGGCCGTTGGCCCGGCTCGTCTCGTGGGGCGTGGGCGGGGTGCCGCCCGCGACGATGGGCATCGGCCCGGTGCCCGCCACCGCCAAGGCCCTCGCCACGGCCGGGCTCACGCTGGCCGACATGGACCTCGTCGAGCTGAACGAGGCCTTCGCCGCGCAGGTGCTGGCCGTGCCTGCGGGAGTGGAAGCTCACCGACGCCGACCTGGAGCGGGTCAACGTCAACGGCTCGGGGATCTCGCTCGGCCACCCGGTCGGCGCGACCGGCGGGCGGATCCTCGCCACGCTCCTGCGCGAGATGGACCGCCGCGGCGCGCGCTACGGCCTGGAGACGATGTGCATCGGCGGGGGACAGGGCCTCGCCGCCGTGTTCGAGCGGATCGGCTGATGACGGAGGAGGAGCTGGCCACGGCCGACGCGGTGTCCACCGCGTTGATCCGGCTCGTCCGGCTGCTGGAGCGCACCCGCGCGCAGTACCAGGCGGAGAACCCGGACGCCGTCGAGCGCGCCACCTACCTCCTGCTCGTGCACCTCGTGAAGGACGGGCCCCGGCGGGCGGGTGCGCTGGCCGATGCCGTGCACTCCGACCCGTCGACGATCAGCAGGCAGATCGGGCACCTCGTGAAGCTGGGCTACGTGGAGCGCACGGCCGACCCGGAGGACGGCCGCGCCACGCTGCTGGCCGCCACCGCCGAGGGCCGTCGGGTGTTCGAGGAGAACCGGCGGCTGCGCAACGAGCGGTTCAGCCAGATCCTGGCGAGCTGGTCGGACGCGGACCGGGCCGCGCTCGTCCGCGATGCTCGGCCGCCTCGCGACCGACATCGAGACGTTCGTCGGCGGGCCCGAGCCGTCAGTGCTCCCCGGGCTCCTCGGCCTCCTCGCTGCTGCCTCCGCATCCTTCGCGCGCCGCCACGACGCCCTGATCTCCCGCTCGGCGTCGGCGCGGCCCACCCACGTGGCGCCCTCCACGCTCTTGCCGGGCTCCAGCGCCTTGTAGATCTCGAAGAAGTGCTGGATCTCCATGCGGTCGAACTCGGGCAGGTGGTGGATGTCGCGCAGGTGCTCCTGGCGGGGGTCGTCGCTGGGCACGCAGAGGACCTTGTCGTCGCCGCCCTTCTCGTCCTTCATCCGGAACATGCCGATCGCGCGGGACCGGATGAGGCAGCCGGGGAACGTGGGCTCCTGCACGAGCACGAGCGCGTCGAGCGGGTCGCCGTCCTCGCCGAGGCTGTCCTCGACGAAGCCGTAGTCGGCGGGGTACTGGGTGGCCGTGAACAGCGTGCGGTCGAGCCGGATGCGCCCGGTGATGTGGTCGACCTCGTACTTGTTCCGGCCGCCCTTCGGGATCTCGATGGTGACGTCGAAGTCCACGTCCGTCCCTTCTCTCGCGGACCTCTAGTCTCTTACACCGCGTCGGCGCAGAGGAGGCCATGGTGGGATTCGGTCACCGGATCGGGCGCACGCTGCGCGTACCCGGTCGGGGGCTGCGCCGCGTCGATCGTGCTGCTGGTCGTCCTGGTGACGGCGGCGCGCCACCGGGAGCGCCGTCGCGCTGAGCACGCCGTCGGTGCATCGCGGCCCTGCACCCGACGCCCGTCGCCGACGCGCAGCCCGCGCTGCCCCGCCTCGCCCTCGGCCCGCTCGCCGCCACCGCGCCGCATGCCCACCGAGGCCGGGCTCGACGACCGCGCTCGGGAAGCCCGCCGACGCCGTGCCGGGCACGTTCACCGGCGTGGTGCTCGACCCGGCGTCGAACAAGGTGCTCTGGCAGCGCACGCCCGGCACCCCGCTCGTCCCCGGCTCGACCGCGAAGCTGATCACCACGTCGGCCGCGCTGCTCACGCTCAACCCGACGTCCAGCCTGGTCACCACGGGTCGTGGCGGGCGGGGAGCCGGGGGCGGTCGTGCTCGTGGGCGGCGGCGACCCCACGCTCACCGCGCTCCCGCCGGGCAAGGTCGGCGTCTACCCCGACCCGACCCGGCTCACCGAGCTCGCCGAGCAGGTCAAGAAGGCCACCGGCGGCCGCGATCACCAAGGTGATGATCGACACCAGCCGCTACCGCGGGCCGGGCCTCGCGCCGGGCTGGGACGAGGGCGACATCGCGGGCGGCAACATCACCCCGATCACCCCGCTGATGCTCGACGGCGGGCGCATCGACCCCACCCAGCAGGACGGCGCGCGGGTGCCCGACCCCGCGCAGCAGGCCGGGCTGGCGTTCGCGAAGCTGCTGGGGCTGGGCCGGGGCGCTGTGGTCCCGGGCACGGCCCCGCCCAACGCCGAGGTGCTGGGCACGGTCACGTCCGCGCCGGTCGCCGAGCTCGTCGAGACGCTGCTGCAGAAGTCCGACAACGTGCTGGCCGAGGTGCTCGCCAGGGAGACCGCGATCGCCCGCGGCGGCGAGCCGTCGTTCGACGGGGCGGTGGAGGCCACGATGGCCGCGCTCACCCAGGCGGGCATCCCCACCACGGGGGCCGCGATGGTCGACGGCAGCGGGCTCTCGACGCAGGACCGGGTGCCCGCCCAGCTGCTGGCGGCGCTGGTGGCGGCGGCCGCGGCGCCCGCGCAGGGCCCGGACGACACGGAGTTCCTGCGGCCGGTGCTCACCGGGCTGCCGGTGGCGGGCGGCGACGGCACGCTCGAAGACCGCTTCGCGCCGGGCGTGGACTCGTCGGCGGGGCGCGGGGTCGTCCGCGCGAAGACCGGCACGCTCACGACGGCGAGCAGCCTCGCAGGCGTGGTCGTCGACGCGGACCAGCGGCTGCTCGTGTTCGCGTTCATGTCCAACGGGGCGCTCCCGCTGCGCGACGCGGCCCAAGCTGGACGATCTTGCGGCCGAGCTGTCGCGGTGCGGTTGCCGCTGAGCGGCGCTGAGTGGGGGCTGCGTGGGGCTGGCGGAGCGAACATCGGTGCTGATTGCGTAGCGTGGGGTGCGTGTCCCGCCCTACCGCTGTCATCACGGGCCTCCCGGTCGACTGGGAGCTGGCCCGGCGCACCGCGGAGCGGCTGATGGCGTCCGGGCCCGACCGCCACCCGCGAGGAGGCGATGGAGCTCGTCACCCGGCTGCGCGCCGACGCCGCCACGGCCGAGGGCCACGTGCGCTCGGTCACCGGGCTCGGCCACGGGCTGCCGCTGCTGCCCGCCGACGTCGTCGACCGGCCCGCCTGGGCGGGCGCCGCGCTCTCCGGCATGGCGGCGCTCACCGCGGGCGCGCAGCTGCCGGACGTCGGCAAGGCCGCCCGCGCGGTCACGGCGCGCACGGCCGGGCTGCAGCTCGGCGGGGTGGTCGCTTACCTCGGCGGCCGGGTGCTGGGGCAGTACGACCCGTTCGGCGGGCCGTCGGGCGACGGGCGGCTGCTGCTGGTCGCGCCCAACGTGCACGCCGCCCAGCAGGCCCTCGACGTGTCGTCGGACGACTTCGGGCTGTGGGTGTGCCTGCACGAGGCCACCCACCGGCTGCAGTTCACCGCGGTGCCGTGGCTGCGGTCGTACTTCGCGGAGGAGGTGTCGCGGCTGCTGTCGCTCGCGGGCGACAGCCGCCCCAGCCTCGACCGGCTGCCGGAGCTCTTCCGCACGCTGAAGGAGTCGAAGGGCGATTCGCTGGCCGTCGTCGAGCTGCTGCAGGGGCCGGAGCAGCGGGCGGTGCTCGACAAGCTGCTCGCCCTCACCACGCTGCTGGAGGGGCACGCCGACCACGTCATGGACGCGGTCGGGCCCGAGGTGGTGCCGACGGTCGAGACGATCCGGGCGCGGTTCACCATCCGCCGCCGCGGCGGGGGCCTGGTCGACCGCGTCCTGCGCGCGCTGCTCGGGGTGGAGGCGAAGGTGCGGCAGTACGCCGTCGGCTCGGCGTTCACCAAGCACGTCGTCCTGGCGGTGGGGATGGACGGGTTCAACAAGGTGTGGGAGAGCCCGGAGACGGTGCCCACCCGCGCGGAGCTCGCCAAGCCCGGCGACTGGCTGCGCCGGGTGCACAACCTGCGCTGACGGCGAGTCTCCGTTTCGGTGACGGCGAGTCTCCGCTTTCACGACGGCGAGTCTCGGTTTTCGCTGCGCCCGTGCGACCGTGTCCCGGTGACCACGGCGATCTTCGAGGTGCGGCGGGCCGTCCGCGACGCGTTGGCGGCCCTGCCCGAGGCGGCCCGGCGGGCGCCGCTGGTCGTCGGCTGCTCGGGCGGCGCCGACTCGCTCGCCCTGACCCTCGCCGCGGCGGCCGTCCGCGGACCGGACGACGTGCGGGCCGTGGTCGTCGACCACCGGCTCCAGGAGGGGTCGGCGGAACGCGCGGCGGCCACCGTCGCGCTGCTGGCCGAGCGCGGGATCGCGGCGCGGGTGCACGCCGTCGACGTCACCGGGCCGGGTGGGATCGAGGCCGCCGCCCGCCGCGCCCGCCAGGCCGCGCTCTGCGCCGCCCGCCCGCACCCCGACAGCCCGATCCTGCTCGGCCACACCCTCGACGACCAGGCCGAGACCGTGCTGCTCGGCCTCGGCCGCGGGTCCGGCGCCCGCTCGCTCGCGGGCATGCGCCGGTGGGACCCGCCGTGGCTGCGCCCGCTGCTGACCGTCCGCCGAACGACGACGCGGGCCGCCTGCGCGGGGCTCGACGGTGTGGGACGACCCGCACAACGCCGACCCCCGCTTCACCCGCGTCCGGCTGCGCCACGAGGTCCTGCCGCTGCTGGAGGACGTGCTGTCGGGCGGCGTGGCCGAGGCGCTCGCCCGCACCGCCGAGCAGCTCCGGGACGACGTCGACGCCCTCGACGCCGTCGCCGCCCAGCTCCTCGCCGCCGCGCTCTGCCGCCCACCCCGCCGCGCGGGTCCGCGCACCAGCCCGCCGCGCGCGCCGGCCCACCGGTCCCGCCGCCCACGCGCGGCCCAGCCGCGCCGAGCGCCGACGCCCCGGGGCCACCCGCGCCCGAACTCGACCTCGCCGTGCTCGCCGACGTCCCGCCCGCCCTCCGCCGCCGGGTGCTGCGCGCCTGGCTCACCGCCGCCGGTGTGACCGGCCTCACGGCCACCCACCTGCACGCCGCCGACGCGCTCGCAGCTCACGGGCCCGACCGCGCGGGCGTCGCCGTGCCGGGCGGGTTGGAGCTGTACCGCGCCCATGGCAGGCTCGGCATCCGTCCGGTCCGGTGGCCATCGGCCCGGTGAGCCCAGTGCCGATACGACGGAGGGAGCACGGCCGCCGTGTACGACGGGGACATCGCCGCCACGCTGGTGACCGCGGACGCGATCCGCACCAAGACCGCGGAGCTCGCCGCGACGATCGGCGCCGACTACCCCGAGAGCGGCAACGACCTGCTGCTCGTGGGCGTGCTGAAGGGCGCGGTCATGTTCATGACCGACCTCGCCCGCGCCCTGCCCGTGCCCGTCCAGCTGGAGTTCATGGCGGTGAGCTCCTACGGCTCGGCGACGTCCTCGTCCGGCGTGGTGCGCATCCTCAAGGACCTCGACCGCGACATCGCGGGCCGCGACGTCCTCATCGTCGAAGACATCATCGACTCCGGCCTCACGCTCTCCTGGCTGCTCGGCAACCTCCGCTCGCGCCACCCCGCCTCCCTCGAGGTCTGCACGCTGCTGCGCAAGCCCGACGCGGTGAAGGTGGACGTGCCCGTCCGCTATGTCGGCTTCGACATCCCCAACGAGTTCGTCGTCGGTTACGGGCTCGACTACGCGGAGCGGTACCGTGACCTGCCGTTCATCGGAACGCTCGACCCGAAGGTCTACGCCTGAGGCGCCCGGGGAACACCGCCGGGCGGCGAGTCGTTGCCGAGACAACGCGCCGCGGCCGTCCGCTATCCTGAGGAGTCGGCGCCGCGCGCCAAAGGATCTCGTCAGGGAAGGTGAAGGCCACCAGGCCGAAGCTGCATGGACCGCAAGCGCCTGCTCCGCAACCCTCTGATCTGGATCCTCGCCGCGGTCCTGGTCTTCTTCGCCTTCAGCGTGCTCTTCGACGACACGCGGGGCTACACCCAGGTCGACACGTCCGTCGCGATCGCGCAGATCGAGAACGGCAACGTCAAGAACGCCCTGATCGAAGACCGCGAGCAGCGGCTGCGGCTCACCCTCACCAACGAGGTCGAGGGCAGCACCCAGATCATCACGCAGTACCCGGCCGACACCAGCGTCACGGTCGTCAACGCGCTGGAGAACGCGGGCAACAAGCCCACCTTCAACACCGTGGTGCACCAGGATTCGTTCCTGACCCAGATGTTGATCTTCATCGTGCCGCTCGGCATCGTCCTGCTGATCTTGTTCTGGATGATGAACAACGCCCAGGGCGGCGGCAACCGGGTGATGAGCTTCGGCAAGTCCAAGGCCAAGCAGCTCAACAAGGACATGCCGAAGACGACCTTCGCCGACGTCGCGGGCGCCGACGAGGCCGTCGAAGAGCTCTACGAGATCAAGGACTTCCTGCAGAACCCGGGCCGCTACCAGGCCCTCGGCGCGAAGATCCCCAAGGGCGTGCTGCTCTACGGCCCGCCCGGCACCGGCAAGACCCTGCTGGCGCGCGCGGTCGCGGGCGAGGCGGGCGTGCCGTTCTACACGATCTCCGGCTCGGACTTCGTCGAGATGTTCGTCGGCGTCGGCGCCTCCCGCGTGCGCGACCTGTTCGAGCAGGCCAAGCAGAACTCGCCGTGCATCATCTTCGTCGACGAGATCGACGCGGTCGGCCGCCAGCGCGGCGCGGGCCTCGGCGGCGGCCACGACGAGCGCGAGCAGACGCTCAACCAGCTGCTCGTCGAGATGGACGGCTTCGACGCGCGCACCAACGTCATCCTCATCGCGGCCACCAACCGGCCCGACATCCTCGACCCGGCGCTGCTGCGCCCCGGCCGGTTCGACCGCCAGATCCCGGTCAGCGCGCCCGATCTCGCGGGCCGCCGCGCCGTGCTCGCGGTGCACGCCAAGGGCAAGCCGTTCGCGCCCGACGTCAACTTCGACGGGCTCGCCAAGCGCACCGTCGGCATGTCCGGCGCCGATCTCGCCAACGTCATCAACGAGGCCGCGCTGCTCACCGCGCGGGAGGGCGCCAGCCTGATCACGGAGGCGGCGCTGGAGGAGTCGGTCGACCGCGTGGTCGGCGGGCCGCGCCGCAAGGGCAAGATCATCTCCGAGCAGGAGAAGAAGATCACGGCCTACCACGAGGGCGGCCACGCGCTCGCCGCGTGGGCCATGCCCGACCTGGAGCCGGTCTACAAGCTCACGATCCTGCCGCGCGGGCGCACCGGGGGCCACGCGCTGGTCGTCCCCGAAGACGACAAGGGCCTCATGACCCGCTCCGAGATGATCGGCAGGCTGGTGTTCGCGATGGGCGGACGCAGCGCCGAGGAGCTGGTGTTCCACGAGCCCACCACGGGCGCGTCCTCCGACATCGACCAGGCCACCAAGATCGCGCGCGCGATGGTCACCGAGTACGGCATGAGCGCGCGGCTCGGCGCCGTGCGCTACGGCCGCGAGCAGGGCGACCCGTTCCTCGGCCGCTCGATGGGCAACCAGCCCGACTACTCGCTCGAGGTCGCGCACGAGATCGACGAGGAGGTGCGCAAGCTCATCGAGGCCGCGCACACCGAGGCGTGGGAGATCCTCAACACCTACCGCGACGTCCTCGACGACCTCGTCTTCGAGCTCCTCGAGAAGGAGACGCTCACCCGCAAGGACCTCGAGCGCATCTTCGACCGGGTCGAGAAGCGGCCGCGCATCACCGCGTTCAACGACTTCGGCGGCCGCACGCCGTCGGACAAGCCGCCGATCAGCACGCCCGCCGAGCTGGCCAAGGAGCGCGGCGAGCCGTGGCCGCCCGTCACCGGCCGCGAGCCCACGCCCGTCGGCTCCTACCCGGGCGGCAACGGCACCACCGCGCAGCAGCCCTACCCCGGCGGCTACCCGACCGGCCCGCAGCAGTCGTGGGGGCCGACGTACCCCACGCAGAAGTCCGAGAAGCCCAAGGCCGTGCCGCACAACTACGGAGCGCCCCCCGGGTGGCGCCCGGCCACCACGCCCGCCGGGCAGACGTGGCCGCCGCCCGAGCAGCAGCAGCCGTGGGGCGTTCCCGCGCCGCAGGAGGGCACCAACGGCAGCACGCCGCGGGAGACCCACGACGCCGAGGACGGCACGCGCTGACCAGGGCCAACGGCGTCGACCACGCCCGCGCCGAGGCGGCGATCCGCGAGTTGCTCATCGCGGTGGGCGAGGACCCGGAGCGGGAGGGGCTGCGCGAGACGCCCGCCCGGGTCGCGCGGGCCTACGCGGAGATCTTCGCGGGCCTCTACACCGACCCCGACTCGGTCCTGGACAAGACGTTCGACGAGAACCACCAGGAGCTGATCCTGGTCAAGGACATCCCGATCTTCTCCTGCTGCGAGCACCACCTGGTGCCGTTCCACGGGGTGGCGCACGTCGGCTACATCCCCGGTTCGCGCGGCCGGGTCACGGGCCTGTCCAAGCTGGCGCGCGTCGTCGACCTCTACGCCCGCCGTCCCCAGGTCCAGGAACGCCTCACCGGTCAGGTGGCCGACGCGATCGTGCGCAAGCTCGAGCCGCGCGGGGTGATCGTCGTGATGGAGGCCGAGCACCTGTGCATGGGGATGCGCGGCATCCGCAAGCCGGGGGCGCGCACCACCACGTCGGCCGTGCGCGGGATCTTCCAGAGCTCGCCCAGCTCGCGCGCGGAGGCGCTGTCGCTGATCCGGGGCGCGTGATGCTGCCGAAGCTGGGGCGGTGCGCGGTGTTGGGCGTCCTCAACGTCACGCCCGATTCGTTCTCCGACGGCGGCCGGTTCCTCGACCACGACGACGCCGTCCGGCACGGCCTCGAGCTGCGGGCGGCGGGCGCCGATTTCGTCGACGTCGGCGGCGAATCGACCCGACCCGGCGCGGTGCGGATCGACGCGGAGACGGAGATCGCGCGGGTGCTGCCGGTGATCACCGACCTGGTCGCGGCCGGGGTGGCGGTGAGCATCGACACCACCCGCGCGGCGGTGGCGGCGGCGGCCATCGAGGCGGGTGCGGCGCTGGTCAACGACGTGTCGGCCGGGTTGGGCGACCCGGGCATGGCCGCGGTCGTCGCCTCCGCCCGGGTGCCGTGGGTGCTCATGCACTCCCGCGGCGCGGCGGATGCGCACGCGGGGTACGAGGACGTGCTCGGCGAGGTGCGCGCCGAGCTGGTGGCGCGGGTGGACGCCGCGGTGCTGGCAGGCGTGGACCCCGCGCTGCTGGTGCTCGACCCGGGGCTGGGGTTCGCGAAGAACGCCGGGCACAACTGGACCTTGCTGCGCAGGCTGGACGTGCTGCTCGCGCTCGGGTTCCCGGTGATCGTCGGGGCGTCGCGGAAGCGGTTCCTCGGGCACCTGCTCGCCGACGCCGACGGCGCGCTCCGCCCGCCCGCGGGCCGCGACACCGGCCACCGCCGTGATCACCGGGCTCGCCGCCGACCGCGGGGCCTGGGGGGTGCGGGTGCACGACGTGGCCGCCTCGATGGACGCCGTCGCCGTCGCCACCGCGTGGCACCTCGGCGCCTCCCGCGCCCGCACCTCGGGGGACGGCGCGCCGTGAGCGACCGGATCGAGCTGCGCGGGCTGCGGGTGCGCGGCCACCACGGGGTGTTCGAGCACGAGCGCCGCGACGGGCAGGAGTTCGTCGTCGACGTCACGGTGTGGATGGACCTCGCCCCGGCCGCCGCGTCCGACGACCTCGCCGACACCCTGCACTACGGCGAGCTCGCCGAGCGCACGGCGGCGATCGTGGCGGGCGAGCCGAGCAACCTCATCGAGACGGTGGCCGCCCGCGTCGCCGACATGGTGCTGGCCGACGCCCGGGTGCGCGCCGTCGAGGTCGCCCTCCACAAGCCGCAGGCCCCCATCCCGTTGGAGTTCGCCGACGTCGCCGTGGTCGTCCACAAGTCCCGGCGAGTCGATCCCGTGACCGCCGCGGTGCTCTCGCTGGGCTCCAACCTCGGCGACCGGTTCGCGCACCTGCAGGCCGCCGTCGCCGGGTTCGCCGACGCACTGGTCGCCGCGTCGCCCGTCTACGAGACGGCGCCGTGGGGCGGGGTGCCGCAGGACGACTTCCTCAACGCGGTGCTGCTCGTCGCCGACCCCACCGTCGACGCCTGGGGCTGGCTGCGGCGCGGCCAGGCGCTCGAGGACGCGGCCGGACGCGTGCGCGACGTCCGGTGGGGGCCGCGCACGCTCGACGTCGACGTCATCACGGTCGACCAGGTGCGCAGCACCGACCCCGAGCTCCTGCTGCCCCACCCCGGCACCCCGGAGCGCGCCACCGTGCTGCGGCCGTGGCTCGACGTCGACCCGCACGCGGTGCTGCCCGGCCACGGCCCGGTCGCCGCGCTGCTGGCCGCGCTCGGCCCCGACGCCGAGCAGGGCATGCGCCGCCGCGACGACCTCCGGCTCACCCCGTGACCGCCGCCACGACGGCCTGGCCGCAGCACCGCCCCAGGACTCGGCGGCGGCGGAATCGCCGACGCGCAACGTCGAAATCGCGGACTCACCGCGGCGGGATGCACGACTCACCGTGTTGAGGGTGACGACTCGCCGTCGCGGAAACGGAGACTCGCCGTCGTGAAAGCGGGCACTCGCCGTCGCGGGAACGGAGACTCGCCGTCGTGACGCCCACGCGACCGCGCACCCTGCTGGCCGTCGGACTGGTCGTCGCGGTGCTGGCCAACCTGGTCGTCCGGCTGACCTACGGCTCGCTGCCCGGCTTCCCGCTGCTCGGCGGCATCACGCTGGCCGTGCTCGGCGTCGCGGAGGCGATCGGCGGGCGGGCGCTGCGGGCCCGGATCCGCCGCGAGCCCGGCACGACGCCCGTCCAGCCGCTGGTCGCCGCGCGGGCGGTGCTGGTGGCGAAGGCGTCGTCGGTGGCGGGCGCGGTCGTCGGCGGGGCGTGGCTGGGGCTGCTGGTCTTCACCGCCCCGCAGGCCGGATCGATCCAGGCTGCGGGGGCGGACACCGCGGCGGCGGCCGTCGGGCTGGGCTGCGCGCTGGTGCTCGTCGGCGGGGCGCTGTGGCTGGAGCACTGTTGTCGAACGCCGGACGATCCCGAACGCCCCGACGCGTAGGCTCTGGCGCCATGACCCAGGCCACGGGTGTGTTCCTGACCGGCGGCCCCACCGCCGCGCTGCCCACGCAGCAGCGCCAGCGCCGGGGAGTTCTCGCTCCCGTCATCGCGCTGGTCGCGCTGGGCATCTGCGGGCTGATCGTCCTCGGGCTGGTCGGCACGAGCGTGGGCCTCGGCGGGGTCGTGGTCGGGGCGCTGTGCGCGCTGCTCCCGGTCGGCCCGGTCGTGGCCGCGTTCCTGTGGATCGACCGCTGGGAGCCCGAGCCGCCGCGCCTGCTGCTCATCGCGTTCCTCTGGGGCGCCTGCTTCTCCGCGCTCGGCGCGCTGATCATCAACTCCAGCGCCGCGCTCGCCGTCGACGTGCTGCTCGGCCGGGGCAGCGGCGACGTGATCGGCTCCACGGTGATCGCCCCGATCGTCGAGGAGGGCCTGAAGGGCGCGTTCCTCGTCGGCCTGCTGCTGTTCCGCCGCCGCGAGTTCGACGGCATCATCGACGGCATCGTCTACGCCGGGATCGTGGCGGCGGGCTTCGCGTTCACCGAGAACATCCTCTACTTCGGCCGCGCGTTCGGCGAAGAGGCGGACATGGGCGGCAGCGTGCTGTTCACGCTGATCCTGCGCGGTGTGCTCTCGCCGTTCGCGCACCCGCTCTTCACCTCGATGACGGGCATCGGCGCGGGCATCGCCGCCAACAGCCGCAACGCCGCCGCCCGCCCGTTCTACGTGCTCGGCGGCTACGCGGTCGCGGTGTTCCTGCACGCGGTGTGGAACAGCTCGGCGTCGTTCTTCGACGGCGGCACGTTCCTGATCGTCTACCTCGTCGTGATGGTGCCGCTGTTCGCCGCGATGGTGACGATCGTGATCTGGCAGCGCCGCCGCGAGCAGGCCGTGATCGCCGAGCAGCTCCCCGGGTTCGCGCAGGCGGGCTGGATAGCGCCGAGCGAGATCCAGCTGCTCTCCAGCCTGGCCGGGCGCCGGGGCTGGCGCACGGCCGTGCGGCAGCGCTCCGGGCGGGCGGTCGAGCAGGCCGTCGTCCGGTACCAGGCGGCCGTCACCGACCTCGCGTTCCTGCGCAACCGCATCGCGAAGGGGGCGATCGGGCCGATGGCCCGGCAGTGGCACGACGAGGCCGTCGCCGAGGTCATCCGGGCGCGACGGCGGGCCGTCGGGCACCCGGAGGCGCTCACGGTGGCGCTGCGCCACCACGGCGGCGGGGCGGGCTGGAGCCCACCGCCGCCGGTGCCCGCGAGCCCGCGGCAGCCGTTCCCGCCCAACCTGCCGCCGCAGAGCTGGCCGCACCGATGAGCGAGCTGCGAGCGAATCATCGACAGCGCCCGCGCGAAGCGCCGACCGAGCGCAGCGAGGGTGAGCGATGAGTGAGTCCGGGGGACGGCAGCCAGCGGAGCTTGCGGAGCTGGCGGGGTGGGTGAGCACAGCGAGCGAATCATCGACACAGCGCCCGCGCGAAGCGCCGACCGAGCGCAGCGAGGGAGAGCGATGACGAGACCCGCGCGGCTGGCCATCGGGGTCGTGTCGGCCGGACGCGTCGGCGCGGTGGTCGGCGCGGCGTGGGCCGCGGCCGGGCACCACGTGGTGGCCACCTCCGGGGTGTCGCGCGAGTCGGTGCGCCGGGCCGCCGCGCTGCTGCCCGACGTGCCGCTGCTGCCGCCCGACGAGGTCGCGGCCCAGGCCGACCTCGTGCTGCTCGCCGTGCCCGACGACGTGCTCCCCGGCCTCGTCCGCGGCCTCGCGGCGGCCGGGAGCTTCCGCGCGGGCCAGATCGTGGTGCACACCTCGGGCGCGCACGGGGTGTCGGTGCTCGCGCCCGCGGCCGAGCACGACGTGCTGCCGCTCGCCCTGCACCCCGTGATGACGTTCACGGGCCGCGTCGAGGACGTGGCCCGCCTCCACGGCGCGAGCGTGGGTGTGACAGCGGGCGCCGACGCGGCGGGCTGGCCGGTCGGTGAGGCGCTGGTCGTCGAGATGGGCGCCGAACCGGTGCGCATCCCGGAGGCGGTGCGCCCGCTCTACCACGCGGCGCTCGCGCACGGCGCGAACCACCTCGTCACGCTGGTGCGCGACTGCGTCGACACCCTGGAGGCCGCGGGCGTGCACCCGGCCGACCGGCTGGTCGCCCCCCTGCTCTCGGCCGCGCTCGACAACGCGCTGCGACACGGCGACCGCGCCATCACCGGCCCGGTGTCGCGCGGCGACGTGGGCACCATCCGCACCCACCTCCAGGTGCTCGACCCCGAGCTCGCCGCCGCCTACCGGGTGCTCGCCGTGCGCAGCGCCCACCGCGCCGCGGCCGCGGGACTGCTCTCCGAGCACGCGCTCAAGGACGTGCTCACCACGTTGGAGGAAAGCCCATGACGCGCACCGCGGGCGGGTACGCCGCGGGGGAGCTCACCGTGCACGAGAGCCCCGCGAGCATCGGGGCGGTCACGCGGGCCCTGCGCGCCGCCGGGCGTCGCGTGGCGCTCGTGCCGACGATGGGCGCGCTGCACGAGGGCCACCGCGAGCTGGTGCGCCACGCCCGCCGGATACCCGGCGCGGGAGTCACCGTGGTGTCGATCTTCGTGAACCCGCTGCAGTTCGGGCCGAACGAAGACCTGGCGCGCTACCCCCGTCCCCTCGAAGCCGATCTGGCCGCCTGCCGCGAGGAGGGCGTCGAGCTGGTGTTCCGGCCGGGGGTCGCGGACATGTACCCCGAAGGCGCCGACACCGCCGTCACCCCCGGCGCGCTGGGCACCCAGCTGGAGGGCGCGGTGCGGCCGGGCCACTTCGCAGGCGTGCTCACGGTGGTGTCGAAGCTCTTCCACATCGTCGGCCCGGACGTCGCGTTCTTCGGCGAGAAGGACTACCAGCAGCTCGTCCTCATCAAGAAGATGGTGCGCGACCTGGACTTCCCGCTCTCCATCGCGGGCGTGCCGATCGTGCGCGAGCCCGACGGGCTGGCGCTCTCCTCGCGCAACGTCTACCTCTCCGCGCCGGAGCGGCGCCAGGCGCTCGCCCTCTCCCGGGCGGTGCGGGCCGGGGCGGAGGCGGCCGCGCACGGCCCCGACGCCGTGCTGGCCGCCGCACGCGCCGTGCTCGCCGAGGAGCCGGAGGTGGCCGTCGACTACCTGGAGCTGCGCGCTCCCGACCTCGGCCCCGCGCCGCCGGTCGGCTACGCCCGGCTGCTGGTGGCGGCGCGCGTCGGCGCCACCCGGCTGATCGACAACATCGCGGTGCGGTTGTAGTGCTGCTCTGCGTGGACGTCGGCAACACCGAGATCGCGCTCGGGCTCTACGCCGAGGGCGACGAGGACGAGGCCCGCCCGCCGCTCGTGCGCGACTGGCGGATGCACACCGAGCCGCGGATGACCGCCGACGAGCTGGAGGTGGCCGTCGGCGAGATGCTCGGCCGCCGCTACGCCGAGCAGATCACCGGGGTCGCGGCGCTCTCGACGGTGCCGAGCCTGCTGCGCGAGCTCAAGCTGCTGGTGGAGCGGCGCGCCGAGCCGTCGGTGGTCGTCGGACCCGGCGTGCGCACCGGGGTGCCGCTGCTGGTGGACAACCCGCGCGAGGTCGGCGCCGACCGGGTCGTCTCCACCCTGGCCGCGCACCGGCTGTACGACACGGCGTGCGTGGTCGTCGACTTCGGCACGTCCACCAACATCGACGTCGTCTCGGCCAAGGGCGAGTTCCTCGGCGGCGCGCTCGCGCCCGGCATCGAGATCTCCATGGAGGCGCTCGCCACCCGGGCGGCCGCGCTGCGCACGGTCGAACTGGTGGCGCCCCGCTCGGTCATCGGCAAGAACACGGTGGAGTGCCTGCAGGCGGGCGTGCTCTACGGCTTCGCCGGGCAGGTCGACGGGCTGGTGCGCCGCATCCTCGACGAGCTGGGCACCGGCCCGGTCACCGTGATCGGCACGGGTGGGCTCGCCCCGTTGATCGTCGACGAGTCGGAGACGATCACCGAGCACGTGCCCGACCTGACCTTGCTCGGCCTGCGGCTGGCCTACCTGCGCAACGTGCGCACCACGTCGGTGACCATGGGCAACGTGAACGCGCCCGGCGACGTCTCGGGCCGCGCCACCAGGTAGTCGCGCATCCGGGCGAGCGAGGCGTCGCGCTCGTGCGGCTCGGCGATCAGGGCCCACGAGTGCGTGGAGATGGTCTCGACGAAGCCGTCGATCGTGGTGGGCACCGGGTTGGCGAACCGGCGCGTCTCGGACGCCCCGAACGCCGGGTCGCTCGGCTGGGCGGCGGAGATCGTGGTGCCGATCGGCGCCTGCTCCTCCGGGTGCAGCGCGCGGTGGTAGCCGCGCACCCACTCGACGGTGTCGTCGTCGCCGTTCCAGAGGACGACGAGCACGCCGCCGGGCCGCAGCACCCGGGCGATCTCGGGCTCGGCGAGCGCCCGGTCGAACCAGTGCCACGCCGTGCCGACGACGACGGCGTCCACCGCGACGGCCGGCAGCGGGATCCGTTCGGCGGTGCCCTCGTGGGCGTCGACGGTGGGGAAGTCGGCGCGGAACTGGGCGAGCATCGCGGCATCGGGATCCACCGCCGTGACGCGCACGCCGGGCCGCCGCAGCAGCGCCTCGGTGACCTTGCCCGTGCCCGCCCCGAGGTCGAGCACCTCGCCGCCCGGTGCCGGGGCCAACGCCCACTCGAGCGCCGCGGCGGGGTAGCCGGGCCGGTAGCGGGCGTACGTGGCCGCTACCGCCCCGAATGACCGCGCGCGCTCGGGCATGCATCGAGCCTAGGCGACACGCTCCCGGTCCGAGTGTCGGAAGGTGCGCCCACGCCCTATCGTCGTGCCGACCGAGCGAGATCACGGAGCGCCCTTCGATGTCCCACCGGCCGAACGACGAGCGCGAGATGGCGCGGAGGGTCGCCGAGCTGGACTGGTCGACCACCCCGCTCGGGCCGTACGAGAGCTGGTCGGCGAGCCTGCGCAGTGCCGTGCGGATCCTGTTGACGTCGCAGTTCGCGATGTGGATGGCGTGGGGTCCCGAGCTGACGATGCTCTACAACGACGCCTACCGGCGCAACACCCTCCGCGCCAAGCACCCGTGGGCCCTCGGCCAGCCCGCGAACGCGGTGTGGGCGGAGATCTGGGAGGACATCGGCCCGCGCATCGACTCGGTGCTGGAATCCGGCATCGCGACGTGGGACGAGGACCTCCTGCTGTTCCTCGAGCGCAGCGGCTACCCCGAGGAGACCTACCACACCTTTTCCTACAGCCCGCTGGCCGACGACGACGGCGCCGTGGCCGGGATGCTGTGCGTGGTGGTCGAGGAGACCGACCGCGTGCTGTCGGAACGGCGGATGGCCACCCTGCGTGAGCTGGGCTCCGACCTGGCGGTGACCGGCTCGGAGCAGGAGACCCTCGCGACCGTGGGGCACCGGCTCGGCACGAACCTGCGCGATCTCCCCTTCTCGCTCGTCTACCTGTTCGACGACGGGCCGACGGCACGGCTCGCCACCGCGGCGGGCATCACAGCCGTCGAAGCCGGTGACGCATGGCCCGTCGGCAGGCTCTACGACGGCGAGACCGTGGTGGTCGAGGACCTGCGGCCGGGCCTGCCGAGCGGGGCGTGGCCGGATCCGCCCCAGCAGGCCGTCGTGGTGCCGTTGAGCCAGGCGGGCCGGGACCGACCGGCGGGGTTCCTCGTCGCCGGGCTCAACCCGTTCCGCCCCTACGACGAGCGCTACCGCGGCTTCGTCGAGGTGCTCGCCAACCAGATCGGCTCCGGGCTCGGCAACGCCCGCGCCTACGAAGCCGAACGCCGCCGCGCGGAGGCGCTCGCGGAGCTGGACCGGGCGAAGACGGAGTTCTTCACCGGCATCAGCCACGAGTTCCGCACCCCGCTCACCCTGCTGCAGGGCCCGATCGAGCAGCTGCGCGCCCATCCCGCCGTGTTGGCCGCGCCGGACGTCGCCGCCGAGCTCGACGTCGCCCACCGCAACGGGCTGCGGCTCGCCAGGCTGGTGAACACCCTCCTCGACTTCTCGCGGCTGCAGGCGGGCCGGATGCAGGCCCGGTTCGCGCCCACCGAGTTGAGCGCGCTGACGGCGGAGCTCGCGGGCATGTTCCGGTCGGCCGTCGAGCGCGCGGGGTTGGCGTTCACGGTGCGCGTCGCGCTGGACGAGCCGGTGTGGGTCGACCGGGAGAGCTGGGAGAAGATCGTTCTCAACCTGCTGTCCAACGCGCTCAAGTTCACCTTCAACGGCGGCATCACGGTGGGGTTGCGCCGCGTCGACACCACCGCGGTGCTGGAGGTCGCGGACACGGGCATCGGCATCCCCACGGCCGACCTCGAGCTGCTGTTCGACCGGTTCCACCAGGTCCGCGGGGCCCGAGGCCGCTCCGCCGAAGGTTCCGGGATCGGGCTCGCGCTGGCCCGGGAGCTGGTCGCGCTGCACGGCGGCACGATCTCCGCGGCCTCCCGGCTCGGCGAAGGCAGCACGTTCACCGTCCGGCTACCGTTCGGCTCGGCGCACCTGCCCGCCGAGCAGCTCGCCCCCGCAGCCGCCGAGCCCAGCCAGGTGCGGTCCGCCGACCCCTTCGTCACCGAGGCGGTCCGGTGGCTCGACGATGAGCCTGCCCACGAGCCTGCCGATGACGGCCGACCACGGGTGCTCGTGGCCGACGACAACGCCGACATGCGGGAGTACCTCACCCGGCTGCTGAGCCCGCACTACGCGGTCACGGCGGTCGGGGATGGGGCCGCCGCGCTGTCCGCCGCGCGCGCGGACCCGCCCGACCTGCTGCTGACCGACGTGATGATGCCCGAGCTCGACGGGTTCGCCCTGCTCACGGCCCTGCGCGCGGATCCGGCGCTGGCCACCCTTCCGGTGGTCGTCCTCTCGGCCCGCGCCGGTCAGGAGGCCGCGGCCGAGGGGCTTGCCGCGGGCGCCGACGACTACCTGGTCAAGCCGTTCACCACCGCCGACCTGCTCGCCCGCGTCCGGTCGACGCTCGCGCTGGCCTCGCTGCGCAGCGAAGAAGCGCGCTGGCGACGCAGCCTGGTCGCCTCCCTGCAGGACGGGTTCTTCGTCGTGGACGCCGCCGGCCAGGTCGTGGAGACCAACGACGCGTTCACCGCGATCTTCGGCTACGGGCCCGAGGGCCTGCCCTACCCGTCGCCGCACCCGTGGTGGCCCGACCCGGGCACCGACGCCTCCGGCTACGCGCGGCTGATGACGGCGATGGCCGAGATCCAGGAAACCGGCCGCGGCAGGCACCTGCTCGCCCTGTACCACCGCGACGGGCGGCGGCTGTGGGTCGAGACCTCCGCCGACACGGTGCCGTCCCCGGACCGGCCCGACGGGCCGCCCATGTTGATCGGCGTCGCGCGCGACGTCACCGATCGGCACCACGCCGCCGCCCGCGACGGGCTCCTCGCCAAGACCGGACGGCTGCTGGCCACCTCCGAGCACGCGCACGTGGGGCTGGACCAGCGGCTGCGGCAGGTCGCCGAGCTGGCCGCCGCGGTGTTCGAGGACCTCGTGGTGATCGTGCGCACCGCCCCGGACGGGCGCATGGCCCCGCTCGCCGCGGCGCACCCCGACCAGCCGGAACCGGCCGCGGCGATGCTGGAGCTCGCCCCGTACCGCATCCCGGAAGCGTTGCTGCCGGCCTGCCAGTCGGGGCGGACGTTCGTCCTCGATCCCACGCCGCCCGCCCTGCGCGACCGTGATCGACCCGGCCCGCACGCCACGCTGGTCGCCCCGCTCACCGCGGGGGCTCGGCTGGTCGGGCTGCTCACCGTCATCTGCCCCGGTGACCACCCCGCCCCGAGCGCCACGCCCCTCCCCCCGCTGGAGCTGCCGGGGCCGCGCGCGGAGCCGAGCAGGCGGTTCGACCGGGCCGAGGCCGAGCTGGCCGAAGAGCTCGCCCGGCGCATCGCCGTCGCGCTGGAAGCCGAACGCGTCGCCGCCCGCGAACACCAGCTCAACTCCGCCGCCGCGGCGCTGGCCACCGCGGCCACCGTCACCGAGGCCGCCGCGGCACTCGCCGCCGCGCTGCGCGACGCGCTCCAGGCAGGCGTGGTGGCGGTCTACACCTCGGCGCCCGAGCGCCCGGACCGGCTCGTGCTCCAGCACCACCTGGGGTCGGCCGACACCCACGCCGTCCTCGACCCCGCACGCACCGGCAGGCGGTGGCCCGCCGTGGACGCGGTGAGCACCGGGAGCCCGATCTGGCTGAACGACGAACGGGCCTGGTCCACGCGCTACCCGCACCTGGCCGACGACACCGTTCCCGTCGTCGCGGCCGCCGCGTTGCCGCTGCGGGTGGCGGGCCACACCCTCGGCGCGGTCACCCTCGCCTTCCCGACCGCACGCGAGTTCCCCGCCGACGAACGCGGCTTCGCCACCACGCTCGTCGGGCTGGCCGCGCAGACCCTGCAACGGGCCGTCGACGCCGACCGCCAGCGCAGCATCGCCGCCGTCCTGCAGCAGAGCCTGCTCCCCGGCGCGCTGCCCGAACACCACCGGCTGGCGCTGGCGACCCGCTACCTGCCCGCGGCCGAGGTCGAGGCGGGCGGCGACTGGTACGACGTCTTCCTGCTCGACGACGACCGGATCGCGTTCGCCGTCGGCGACGTGGTCGGCCACGGCGCCTCGGCGGCCGCCACGATGGGTCAGCTGCGCGCCGCGCTGGCCGCCTACCTGCTCGACGGTGCTTCCCCCGCGCAGGCGCTGGCCAGGCTGGACCGGTTCTCCCGCCGCGTTCCCGACGCGAAAGCCAGCAGCGCGAGCTGCGCCGTCCTCGACATCACCACGGGCGAGCTGACCTGGGCCTGCGCCGGGCACCCACCGCCGTTGCTCGTCGACGCCGAAGGCACCGGCTTCGCGCACGGCGTCCTCGGTCCGGTGCTGGGGCTGCGGGACGCCCCGCCGATGCCCGAGTCGCACCTGGTGCTCCAGCCGGGCCACGGCGTGCTGTTCTACACCGACGGGCTCGTCGAGCGCCGGGGTGAGATCATCGACGACGGCATGCGCCGTCTCGCGGACGCCGCGCACCGCTGGGGCAGGCGACCGGTGGCCCCGATGCTGACCGCGGTGATCGGCGACGTGCTCCCCGAGACCGGACCGCGCGACGACGTCGCCGCGCTGCTCGTGCAGCTGCTGCCCGCCCCGCTCAGCGGCGAGGTCCCCGCTCGGCCCGACCAACTGCGCGAGATCCGGCTCGCCGTGCAGGGGTGGACGGGCACCGCGTACGCCGCCGAGCTCGTCGACGACCTCCAACTCGCGTTGGGGGAGGCCGTCGCCAACGCCGTCGAACACGCGTACGGCCCCGACGACGACGGACGCGTCCGCTACCGGATCACCGCGCGCACGGACGGCGGCCTCGACGTCGCGGTCGACGACGACGGCACCTGGCGGCCCCCACCCGCCGACCGCGGCTTCCGCGGCCGGGGCATCGAGATGATCCGCCGCCTCGCCGCGGAAGCCGCGATCGACGTCGAGGACGGCACCCACGTCCGGTTCACGATGGTGCCCGCGGTCGGACCCCCCGTCCGCAGCGCCGCGACCACCGCGCGCCGCCCCGACGCGCCCGCCGAGCTCGACACGTCCCACGACCCGGACGGTCGGCTGCGGCTCGGCCTCGCGGGCGACGTCGACCTGGAGAGCGTCGCCGGTCTGCGCCCCGGCCTGTTCGCCGCGCTCGACGGCGCCGAGGCGCCCGCCGTGCTGGACCTGCACCGCGTGACCTACCTGTCCAGCGCGGGCGTCGGGCTGCTCCTCGACGTGCTGGCGGGCGCGCCGGTCCCCGTCACCCTCAGCGCGGACCCGGACGGCCCGGTCGCCCGCATCCTGGCCCTCACCGGCATCCGCCCGCCGGGGTGACGGTGCTCGTCGCTCACTACCCTCGTGTGTTGTGAGCAACGAACCGCAAGCCCCCGACCTGCCCGAGCAGATGCGGGTGCGCCGGGACAAGCGGGCGGAGGTGCTCGCGAGCGGGCACGAGGCCTACCCCGTCGCCGTCGACCGCACCCACACCCTCGCGCAGGTGCGCGCCGCCCACCCCGACCTGCCGCCGGACACCGCCACCGGCGACACCGTGGGTGTCACGGGCCGGGTGATCTTCCTGCGCAACACCGGCAAGCTCTGCTTCGCCACCCTCCGCGAGGGCGACGGCACCGAGCTGCAGGCGATGCTCTCGCTGGCGTCGGTCGGCGAGGAGGAGCTGGCGCGTTGGAAGGCGAGCGTCGACCTGGGCGACCACGTCTTCGTCCACGGCGAGGTGATCACGTCCCGGCGCGGCGAGCTGTCGGTGATGGCCGACGGCTGGGCGATGGCGGCCAAGGCGCTGCGCCCGCTGCCGAACGTGCACACCGAGCTGTCCGAGGAGGTGCGGGTGCGGCAGCGCTACGTCGACCTCGTCGTGCGGCCGCAGGCCCGCGAGATGGTGCGCCGCCGGGCCACGGTGGTGCGCACCCTGCGTGACGTGCTCCACGGCCGGGACTTCATCGAGGTCGAGACGCCGATGCTGCAGCTCCTGCACGGCGGGGCCACGGCGCGCCCGTTCGTCACCCACGCCAACGCCCTGGATCGGGATCTGTACCTCAGGATCGCGCCTGAGCTTTTTCTCAAGCGCACTGTGGTAGGAGGCGTGGAACGCGTCTTCGAGATCAACCGCAACTTCCGTAACGAGGGTATCGACTCGTCACACTCGCCGGAGTTCGCGATGCTGGAGTCCTATCAGACGTACGCCACCTACGATGACATGGCGGAGCTCACTCGCTCACTCGTTCAGGCGAGCGCGCAGGCCGTGTTTGGTTCCCAGACGGTGGATCATGTCGACGGAACGTCACATGATCTCAGCGGGGAGTGGCGATCGGTGGCGTTGCACGAGGCCGTGTCGGAAGCGGTTGATACCGAAGTCACGCCCGACACCGGGCTGGAGGAACTGCGCAAGCTCGCCGAAGCGCACGACGTCGAGCTAAAGGACGGCCTCAGCGCCGGGGAAGTGGTCCTGGAGCTTTTCGAGAAGCTCGTCGAGCACACCTTGATGGCTCCGACGTTCGTGCGCGACTACCCGGTCGAAGTACGCCCGCTCACCCGTCAGCACCGCAGCGATCCGCGGCTCGCCGAGGCCTGGGACTTGATCATCTTCGGGACGGAGCTCGCCACCGGCTACTCTGAACTGGTAGATCCGGTGATCCAGCGTGATCGACTGACCACGCAATCGCTGCGCGCCGCCGCCGGGGATCCGGAGGCGATGCAGCTCGACGAGGATTTCCTGCGCGCCATGGAGTACGGCATGCCGCCGATGGGCGGTATGGGAATGGGCATCGACCGGCTGCTGATGACGCTCACGGGTCTGGGCATACGGGAAACCATTCTTTACCCGCTTGTGCGATCTGAGTAGTTGCGCTCGTCAACACCTGATACCGTCGCGCGTGTCCCCTCCATGTAGTTAGAGAAAGGGCTGCGGCGGTGGCGCAGATCCAAGAGATCCGACTGATCGACGATCTCGACGGCCAGGAGGCCGACGAGACCGTCGAGTTTGGTATCGACGGCAAGGCATACGAGATCGACCTGTCCACGGCGAATGCGGGCAAGCTGCGCGATGCGCTTGCCGAGTTCGTCGGTTCCGCGCGGCGCGCGGGTGGTCGGGCGAAGCGCGCAGTGGCTTCGGCCCCGACGCGTCGCGCATCGGTGGACCGGGAGCAGAACCAGGCTATCCGGGAATGGGCGCGCACCCACAAGATGAAGGTGTCCGACCGCGGACGCATCCCCAGCGAGGTGCTGGAGGCGTACCACCAGGCGAACTGAGTCGGCTACAGCACAGCTACAGCACGGAGGGGCCCGCGTGCGCGCGGGCCCCTCCGCTGTGCATCCGCCACAGGCGTCCACCCCCCTCCAGCCGATACAGTGGGGGGTAGGCGTACGCGGCGCAGCGTCGTCGGGTGTTGCCGCGCGTTCATGCGCAGTAGGCGAGGAGATCGAATGTTCGAGAGGTTCACAGACCGAGCGAGGCGGGTTGTCGTCCTGGCGCAAGAAGAAGCCAGGATGCTCAACCACAACTACATCGGCACCGAGCACATCCTCCTTGGCCTCATCCACGAGGGCGAGGGTGTGGCCGCGAAGGCCCTGGAGTCCCTCGGGATCGCCTTGGAGGGCGTCCGGCAGCAGGTCGAGGAGATCATCGGCCAGGGCCAGCAGGCACCGAGCGGGCACATCCCGTTCACGCCGCGGGCCAAGAAGGTGCTGGAGCTGTCGCTGCGCGAGGCGCTGCAGCTCGGCCACAACTACATCGGCACCGAGCACATCCTGCTCGGCCTGATCCGCGAGGGCGAGGGCGTCGCGGCGCAGGTCCTGGTCAAGCTGGGAGCCGACCTCAACCGGGTCCGCCAGCAGGTGCTGCAGCTGCTGAGCGGCTACCAGGGCAAGGAGCCCGCCGAGGGCAGCACGGGCGGTCGCGGCGAGGGCACGCCGTCGTCGTCGCTGGTGCTCGACCAGTTCGGCCGCAACCTCACCCAGTCCGCCCGCGAAGGCAAGCTCGACCCGGTCATCGGCCGCGAGAAGGAGATCGAGCGGGTCATGCAGGTCCTCTCCCGGAGGACCAAGAACAACCCCGTTCTGATCGGCGAGCCGGGCGTCGGCAAGACCGCCGTCGTCGAGGGGCTGGCCCAGGGCATCGTCAAGGGCGAGGTGCCCGAGACGCTCAAGGACAAGCAGCTCTACACGCTCGACCTGGGTTCCCTGGTCGCCGGTTCCCGCTACCGCGGTGACTTCGAGGAGCGCCTCAAGAAGGTGCTCAAGGAGATCCGCACCCGGGGCGACATCATCCTGTTCATCGACGAGCTGCACACGCTCGTCGGCGCCGGTGCCGCGGAAGGCGCGATCGACGCCGCGTCGATCCTCAAGCCGATGCTGGCCCGTGGCGAGCTGCAGACGATCGGCGCCACCACGCTCGACGAGTACCGCAAGTACGTCGAGAAGGACCCGGCGCTGGAGCGGCGCTTCCAGCCGATCCAGGTCGGCGAGCCGTCGGTCACGCACACCATCGAGATCCTCAAGGGCCTGCGCGACCGGTACGAGGCCCACCACCGGGTCACGATCACCGACCCGGCGCTGGTCGCGGCGGCCACCCTGGCCGATCGCTACATCTCCGACCGGTTCCTGCCCGACAAGGCCATCGACCTCATCGACGAGGCGGGCGCGCGCATGCGCATCCGCCGGATGACCGCGCCGCCGGATCTGCGCGAGTTCGACGAGAAGATCGCCAACGTCCGGCGCGACAAGGAGTCGGCGATCGACGCGCAGGACTTCGAGCGGGCCGCGCACCTGCGCGACTCGGAGAAGCAGCTGCTCGCGCAGAAGGGCGAGCGGGAGAAGCAGTGGAAGTCGGGCGATCTGGACGTCGTCGCCGAGGTCGACGACGAGCAGATCGCCGAGGTCCTGGCCAACTGGACCGGCATCCCCGTCTTCAAGCTCACCGAGGAGGAGACCACGCGTCTGCTCCGCATGGAGGACGAGCTGCACAAGCGGATCATCGGCCAGGAAGAGGCCGTGAAGTCCGTGGCGCAGGCCATCCGCCGCACGCGCGCCGGTCTGAAGGACCCCAAGCGCCCGTCGGGCTCGTTCATCTTCGCCGGTCCGTCCGGTGTGGGTAAGACGGAGCTGTCGAAGGCACTGGCGAACTTCCTGTTCGGCGAGGACGACGCGCTCATCCAGATCGACATGGGCGAGTTCCACGACCGCTACACCGCCTCGCGGCTCTTCGGTGCCCCTCCCGGGTACGTGGGCTACGAGGAGGGCGGCCAGCTCACCGAGAAGGTGCGGCGCAAGCCGTTCTCGGTGGTGCTGTTCGACGAGATCGAGAAGGCGCACCAGGAGGTCTACAACACCCTCCTGCAGGTGCTGGAGGACGGTCGGTTGACCGACGGCCAGGGCCGCACGGTCGACTTCAAGAACACCGTGATCATCTTCACGTCGAACCTGGGCACCCAGGACATCTCCAAGGCGGTCGGGCTCGGGTTCGCCCAGAGCAACGACGCGGCCTCGGACTACGAGCGGATGAAGAACAAGGTCAACGACGAGCTGAAGAAGCACTTCCGCCCCGAGTTCCTCAACCGCATCGACGACATCGTGGTGTTCCACCAGCTCACCCAGGAGCAGATCATCACGATGGTCGACCTCATGATCACCCGGGTGGAGGCGGCGCTGGCCAACAAGGACATGGCCATCGAGCTCACCCCGGCCGCGAAGGGCCTGCTGGCCCGCCGTGGTTGGGACCCGGTGATGGGCGCGCGGCCGCTGCGCCGCACGATCCAGCGCGAGATCGAGGACCAGCTGTCGGAGAAGATCCTGTTCGGCGAGGTGCAGCCGGGCCAGATCGTCATCGTGGACGTCGAGGGTCTCGACCCCGACGCCCCCGAGGGCTCCCGCGCCGCCGACGACAAGGCCAAGTTCACCTTCCGCGGTGAGCCGAAGCCGAGCCTCGTCCCCGACTCGCCCCCGGTCGACATGGCCAAGGGCGAGTAAGCCCAAGCGCAGGCAGAACGCCCCCGCCCGGAGTCCGGGCGGGGGCGTTCCCTTGCCCGGCGTGACGTGGTGGGCTCAGCGGCCCGCGAGGATGGCCCGGCGGGGGTCGCCGTCGGGCAGGCAGCGCAGCAGGGCGTCGGTCAGGTCGCCGCCCGCTCCGCGCTGGACGCCCGCGAGCGTCCACATCGCCTCGGAGTCGGCGCTGCGGCGCACGGCCGCGTGCACGGCGGCCGCGAGGAGGTCGCGCTCCTCCCGCACCTCGGGGGCGTCGGAGCGGGGCAGGAGCTCGCCGCGGTAGAGCAGGGCGGCGTCGCGCACCCGCCCTTCGGTCAGGGCGGTGCGGACGTTCAGGAAATCGGCGTCGACCGCCGCGGCCAGCCGGTAGGGCTGCGTGCGCAGCACCCCGACCCCGATCGCCGCGCGGAGCCGGTGCACCTCGGCCCGCACGGTCACCGACTTGCCCGCGTCGCCGTGCAGCGCGGCGGCCAGCTCGTCGGCGGTGCGGCCCTCGGGGTGCAGCGCGAGCAAGGTGAGCAGCTCGGCGTGCCGCCGCGAGAGCCGCACCGGCTGCCCGTCGAGCAGCGCCATCGGCCGGGTGGCACCCAGGAACGCCAGGGTGAGCACCCGCCGCGGCCGGGCGCGCGAGCGCGGCAGCCGCAGGAGCCAACCCTCGGCCAGCGGCTCCAGCAGGCCCTCGTCGCCCCGGGCCAGCAGCACGCGGTCACCCGCCGCGGGCAGGTCGACCCGGGCGGGAAGCCACCCCGACGGCTGCGCGGCCAACACCCGCCCGCTCGGCGAGAGCAGTGCGCCCGGCTCGTCGCGCAACCCGACGAGGTGCGGCAGGTTGCGGGAGAGCAGCCGCTCGTCGCGCACGGCCAGCTGGGTGCGCAGGTACCCCTCGGCCAGCCGGGCGGCCGCGACGACCAGCGCCAACGTCGTGGGGTGGAAGGTGCGCTCCGGGCCCGTCACGTCGACGACCCCGATCACGGCGCCGGTCTCGGGGTCGTGGATCGGCGCGGCCGCGCACGTCCAGCGGTGGTAGGTGCGCACGAGGTGCTCGGCGGCGTGGATCTGCACGGCCCCGCCCGAGGCCAGCGCGGTGCCCATCGCGTTGGTGCCGATGCTCTCCTCGCTCCACAGCGTGCCCTCGACGAGCCCGACCCGCTCGCCGCGCCGCAGCACGTCCCGGCGGCCCTCGCGCCACAGGATGCGGCCCTGCGCGTCGGTCACGATCATCATGTGCATCGCCTCGTCGGCGATCGTCACCAGCGTGTCGCGCAGCAGCGGCAGCACGCCGGTGAGCGGGTGGCCCGCGCGCACCTGCGCCACCTCGGCGTGCTCGTAGACCAGCGACGGCGCCCCGCGCTCGGGGTCGACCTGGGCCGCGAGCGAGCGCTGCCAGGACGCGGCCACCACCCGGCGCGGCGCCATCGTCGGCGCGTCGCCCGCCAGCACCTCGTCCCACGCGCCCACGACCCCAGAGTCCCCGCAGCCCGGAACTCAGGCAAACCTCACTCGTCCGAAGGTCAGGTGCTCGCAACCCCGTTGCAACCCCGGGCTTCTTAGCGTCCGGCGCATGACCAAGTACGCATCACCGGGCACCGACGGCAGCGTCGTCACCTTCAAGCCCCGCTACGAGAACTTCATCGGCGGCGAGTACGTGCCGCCCGCCAAGGGCCAGTACTTCGAGAACCCCACGCCGGTCACCGGCGCAGACGTTCACCGAGGTGGCCCGCAGCACCGCGGAGGACGTCGAGAAGGCGCTGGACGCCGCGCACGCCGCCGCGCCCGCCTGGGGCAAGACCTCGGCCACCGAGCGCGCCAACATCCTCAACAAGATGGCCGACCGCATCGAGGCCAACCTCGAGTCCATCGCGATCGCCGAGAGCTGGGAGAACGGCAAGGCGTGCCGCGAGACCCTCGCCGCCGACATCCCGCTCGCCGTCGACCACCTCCGCTACTTCGCGGGCGCCGTCCGCGCGCAGGAGGGCGGCATCTCCGAGATCGACGAGAACACGATCGCCTACCACTTCCACGAGCCGCTCGGCGTCGTCGGGCAGATCATCCCGTGGAACTTCCCGATCCTCATGGCGATCTGGAAGCTGGCTCCGGCGCTGGCCGCGGGCAACGCGGTCGTGCTCAAGCCCGCCGAGCAGACCCCGGCGTCGATCCACGTGCTGAACGAGCTGGTCGCCGACCTGCTGCCGCCGGGCGTGCTGAACATCGTCAACGGCTTCGGCGTGGAGGCGGGCAAGCCGCTGGCGTCCAACAAGCGCATCCGCAAGATCGCGTTCACCGGCGAGACCACGACCGGCCGGCTGATCATGCAGTACGCCAGCGAGAACCTCATCCCGGTGACGCTGGAGCTGGGCGGCAAGAGCCCCAACATCTTCTTCGACGACGTCGCCGCCAAGCAGGACGCCTTCTACGACAAGGCACTCGAGGGCTTCGCGATGTTCGCGCTCAACCAGGGCGAGGTCTGCACCTGCCCGTCGCGCGCGCTGATCCAGGGCGGCATGTACGGCGACTTCCTGGAGCAGGCGGTCAAGCGCGTGGAGCAGATCAAGCAGGGCCACCCGCTCGACACCGACACGATGATCGGCGCGCAGGCGTCCAACGACCAGTTCGAGAAGATCCTGTCCTACATCGACATCGGACGGCAGGAGGGCGCGAAGGTGCTCGCGGGCGGCGACCAGGCCGACCTCGGCGGCGAGCTGGCCGGTGGCCACTACATCCAGCCGACGATCTTCGAGGGCGACAACTCGATGCGGATCTTCCAGGAGGAGATCTTCGGCCCGGTCGTCTCGGTGGCCCGGTTCGCCGACTACGACGACGCCATGAAGATCGCCAACGACACGCTGTACGGCCTGGGCGCGGGCGTGTGGAGCCGCGACGTCAACACCGCCTACCGCGCCGGTCGCGACATCCAGGCGGGCCGGGTGTGGGTGAACAACTACCACGCCTACCCGGCGCACGCGGCGTTCGGCGGCTACAAGCAGTCGGGCGTGGGTCGGGAGAACCACAAGATGATGCTCGACCACTACCAGCAGACCAAGAACATGCTGGTCAGCTACTCGCCGAACGCGCTCGGCTTCTTCTGATGACGGAGCGGGTCGCGCTGACGCCCGCGGCCGAGGAGCTTCTCGTCAGGCTGACGGCCATCCACGGGCCGCTGATGTTCCACCAGTCCGGCGGGTGCTGCGACGGCAGCGCGCCGATGTGCTACCCGGACGGCGACTTCACGGTCGGCGGGTCGGACGTCCACCTGGGCGACCTGGCCGTGCCGGGCTTGGAGGAGCCGATCGGGTTCTACATGTCCGAGTCGCAGTACGAGTACTGGAAGCACACGCACCTCACCGTCGACGTGGTGAAGGGGCGGGGCAGCGGGTTCTCGGTGGAGGCGCCGGAGGGGGTGCGGTTCCTCATCCGGTCCCGGCTGCTCTAGGCGGCCGGGCACGGGCTGGTTGAATCGGGGCGTGAGCTCCGTGCGGCCCGTGCCCGAAACCGGGCTGATGTCGGACGACGAGCTGTCGGCCGACGACGCGTGGCCCACCGCCCGCCACCACGGCCTGCGGGCCCTGCTGGCGGGCGCGTTCGTGCGCTTCCGCTACGGCGACGGGTTCAGCCACGCCCGCGCGTTCGCCTTCCAGCTCGCGCTCGCCACGGTGCCGCTGATCATCGCGGGGGCCGGGCTGGCCACGGCGATCGGTGCGCGCTCGTTCGCGGAGGTCGTCGCGCGCACGGTCGTCGCGATCTCGCCGGGCGACAGCGACGCGTTGGTGGCCGACGTCGTCAACACCGACGACGAGGGCACCGAGCGGGCCGAAGTGATCGTCGTGCTCGGGTTGGCGACCGCGTTCCTGGCGGCGACGTCGGCGTTCGCCCAGCTCGAGCGGGGCGCCAACCGCATTTACGGCACGGATCGCGACCGGCCCGCGCTGCGCAAGTACGGCCTGGCCGCCCTGCTCACCGCCACGGCCGGGGTCGCGATGGCAGCGGGGCTGCTGCTGATCGTGGCGGGGGAGCCGTTCGGGGACGCGATCGAGGCGGTCTACCGCTGGGGTGACGCCGCCGAAACCATCTGGGACATCCTGCGCTGGCCCGTGGGTTTGCTGCTGCTCATGCTCGCGGTCACGGTGTTGTTCAGATACTCGCCGCGACGACGGCAGCCGGGGCTGTCGTGGCTGGCGGTCGGCGCGGCGCGTCACGCTGCTCGCGTGGCTCGCCGGATCGGCCCTGCTGGCGTTCTACGTGGCGGCGGCGGGGAACTTCGGCGACACCTACGGCCCGCTCACCGCGGTGATGGCCCTGCTGCTGTGGGCGAACGTCACGGGCGTCGCGCTGTTGGCCGGGCTGGCGCTCGCCGCGCAGCTGGAGGCCGTGCGCGGCGGGCGGCCGGACCCGCTGCTGGCCGACAGCGACGACGACGGCATCCCCGACGAGCTCGACGAACACCCCGGCTCGCCCTCCCGCTAGGAGCGCGCTGAAGAACTCCGCCCGTAGCGAGCGGCGGGCGTCGCGCAGTAGGGCCGAGTTCTGTCAGCGCGCTCCTACGCGGGACGCAGGAGCCACCCGTCGTCCAACGGTGTGAGGACGGCCTCGGCGCCGTCGGGCAGCACCACCCGGTCGCCTGCGGTCGGCAGCCCGAGCCGGGTCGGCAGCCAGTCCGGCGGGTCGGCCGCGAGCACGCGCCCGTCCGCGGAGAGCACGGCGCCCGGGGCGTCGCCGAGCCGGGCGAGGTGGCGCGCCTCGCGGACGGCCGCCTGCGCCCGCAGGAGCCCCTCGGCGAGCCGGGCCGCGGCGAGGAGCAGCGCCGCCGTGGTCGGGTGCACCGCGTGCGACGGGCCCGCCACGTCGACCGCGCCCACGACCGCCCCCGTCTCCGGGTCGCGGATCTGCGCCGCGGAGCTCGTGAAGCGGTGCCGTGCGGCGTCCGCCCCGATGACCCGGCCCTGCGCGTCGGTGACGACCATCCGGCACTCGTCGAGGATGTCGCCCAGCACCGGCAGCACAGCCGTGAGCGGATCGACCCCCATCAGCCCAGCATCGGCAGTGCCGATCAACCAAGGCAACTCCGCACTAGCGGAAGGGACGGGATCGCGTTCCCGTACCTGCCGGGCCGCCTAGGGTGATGGTCATGTCCGCAACGCTGCGTGCGCTCGCCGGTCTGCCCGTCGAGCCGGTATCCCTCGCCGAGTCCGCGCTCATCATGATCGACTGCCAGAACACCTACACCCACGGGCCGATGGAGCTCGTCGGCGTGCAGGCCGCGCTCGACCAGGCCGCCGAGCTGCTCGACCGCGCCCGCAGCGCGGGCATCCCGATCGTGCACATCCAGCACGACGACGGCGAAGGCAGCCTGTACGACGTGCGCGGCGAGAGCGGCGCGATCGTCGAGCGGGTGGCGCCCCGCGAGGGCGAGCAGATCGTCATCAAGAACTACCCCAACGCGTTCGTGGGCACCGACCTGCAGGAGCGGCTCACCGGCGGCCCGCAGAACCTGCTGCTCGCGGGCTTCATGACGCACATGTGCGTCAACTCCACCGCCCGCGGCGCGTTCAACCTCGGCTACGCGCCGACGGTGGTCGCGTCGGCCACCGCCACCCGTTCCCTGCCCGGGATCGGCGGCGACGTGTCGGCCGAGGCGCTGCAGGTAGCGAGCTTGGCCGGGGTCGCCGACCTGTTCGCGGTGGTCGCGCCGACCGTCGCCGACGTGCCTTAGGAGGGTGCTGGAGAACTCCGCCCGTCGCGCAGTAGGGCCGAGTTCTCCAGCGCGCTCCTACGCCAGCATCTCGAGCGTGCGCGGGTCGAGCGTGCCGTCGAAGAAGCGCTCGAGCGCCGCCGCGAAGAGCGGCTCGTCCGGGTCGGCCGCGACGAAGAGGGTGAGCGACGACCGCAGCTTGACGTCGTCGCCGCCGAGGATGTCGGCGGCCGAGCCGGGGGCGTCGAGCAGCAGCTGCACGCACTCCCGCAACCGCGGGCCGAGCACGGGGTGGGCGAGGTAGGCCTGCGCCTCGGCGAGCGACCCGATGCCGTAGTACATCGACGTCGAGCTCATCCCCAGCCCCTTGAGCTGCGGGAACACGTACCAGATCCAGTGGCCGCGCTTGGCGCCCGCGCGCAGCTCTGCCTTGGCCGTGTCGATGATGGACGCCTGGGCGCTGACGAAGCGCTCCAGGTCGTAGGAGTCGTTCAGGACCCCGCCTCCGAGCGTTGGACGACCTCGAACTCCAGCAGCGACGACCCGGACGCCACCGGCCGGGCCCGCTCGCCCGAGTGCGCCGTCATCGCCGGGCCCTTGAGCCAGGTCTGGAACGACTCCTCGTCCTCCCAGTGCGTGACGACGAAGTACCGCTCCTCGCCCGCCACCGGGCGCAGCAGCTCGAACGAGAGGAAGCCCGGCTGGCCGTCCACCGCGTGCAGCCGGTTGGCGAACCGCTTCTCCAGCTCCGGACCCGCGCCCTCGGGCACCTCGATCGCATTGATCTTCACTACAGCCACGGCTCTAACCTAGTCCCCCGTGCGGACCTCCGACGGCACCGAGCTGCGCGTGGTCGAGCTCGGCGGCGCGGGACCACCGATCGTCGTGCTGCACGGGCTCATGGGTCGGGCCGCCACGTGGTGGCCGGTCGCGCGGTGGCTCGCCGACCACGGCCGGGTCGTCGGGCTCGACGCGCGTGGGCACGGGCGGTCGGGTGCCCGTGGCCCGTGGACGACGCAGCGGCTGGCGGCCGACGTCGTGGAGCTGCTCACCGAGACCGGACCGGCGGTCGTGGTCGGGCATTCGATGGGCGGGCTGCACGGGCTCGTCGCCGCCTCGGGCCGCCCGGACCTGGTGCGGGCGTTGGTGGTGGAGGACATGGGCGTCGACTTCGTCGGGGCGCCGGACACCCGCGCCTGGTTCGCGGCCATGCCGACGCGGTGGCCCGCGCTCGCGGCGGTGCGGGAGGCGTTCGGCGCGTACGGCGACTACATGATCGAGTGCGTCGAGGAACGGGACGACGGCTGGGCACTGCTGGCTTCGGTGGAGCACACCACGGCGATCGCCGCGGAGTGGGCGCAGCGGAGCTGGTGGGACGTGCTGCCGGGGGTGCGGTGCCCGACGTTGCTCGTCGAGGCGACGGCGGGCGTCGTGCCTGCGGGGCAGATGGCGGAGATGGCGCGTCGCCTCCCGGACGCCCGGCACGTGGTGCTGCCCGGGGGCCACGTGGTGCACCGGGACGCGCCGGACGCCTACCGCGCGGCGTTGACGGAGTGGCTACCCCGGTGACCTCGGCGCGCACGGGGCGCCGCGCCGCGTCACACGGCGACCCCGGTGCCCCGACGCGCCCAGGGGTGCACGGCGTCACACGGCGACGCCGGTGACCTTCGCGCGCACCGGCGGCACGGGGTGCAGCGCCGCGAACGCCTCGGCCGGGCGGGCGGTGGCGAGCACGCAGTGCGGCAGCCAGGTGCCCGGCAGGTAGGCCGCGACCGGCCCGCGCACCCGCCCGGCCAGCGCGTCGTGCACCGCGGCGTGGACGGCGAGCAGCTCGGCGTCCACCACGGCGGCGAGCACCAGCTCGTCCGGCCGCCCGGCGACCGTGCCCAGCGTGGCGAGCCACACCGACGGGATCGCGAGCAGGCGCAGCTCGGCGGCGAGCGCGTCCCGGGCGGCTCTGCGGCACCGCGGCGGCGGCGGCGACCGTGACGGCGGGCTCGTCGTCCGGCACCGGGATCCCCGCGGCCGCCACCTGGGCCCGCAGCGCCGTGAGGGCGTGGCGGGCCGCGTCGTCGAGGGTGAAGCGGACCGTCGGCATTCAGGCGGGCAGTGCGAAGCGGCCGTCCGGCAGCTGCTCGGTGAGGCCGTCCTCGAGCAGGGAGAACAGGCAGCGGTCGCGTTGCGCGGCGTCGGCCCACACCGCGTCGAGCGCCGCCCGTTCGACGGGGTTCTCGGCGGCGCGCAGCACGTCCAGGAGGCGCCCGCGGACCTGGCGGTCGGTGCCCGCGTACGTCTGGACGGCCTTGCGCGGGCCCGTGTACTCGGGGTGGCCCGCGGCGCGCCAGGCGCACAGGGCGGCGACCGGGCAGACGCCGCAGCGGGGCGCCCTCGCCGTGCAGACGACCGCGCCGAGCTCCATCAGCCCGGCCGAGATCACCGCCGCGCGGGTGTGGTCGGCGGGCAGGAGCGCGTCGACGTCGGCGAGGTCGGCCGTGACCCGCGCCGGGCCCGCGTCGCCCGCGCCGTGCACGGCCCGCGCGACCACCCGTCGGACGTTCGTGTCGACCACCGGGCACCGCCGCCCGTACCCGAACGCCGCGACCGCCCGCGCCGTGTACGCGCCGACGCCGGGCAGCGCCTCGAGGGCGTCCACATCGGACGGGACGACGCCGCCGTGCACGTCGCGGATCGCCTCGGCCGCCGCGTGCAGGCGCAGGGCGCGGCGGGGGTAGCCGAGCTTGCCCCACGCGCGCAGCACGTCGGCCCGGCTCGCGGCGGCCAGGGCGACGGGCGTGGGCCAGGTGGCCATCCACGCCGTCCACACCGGTTCGACGCGCGCCACCGGCGTCTGCTGGAGCATGAACTCGCTGACCATGACACCCCACGGCGTGGTCTCCGCGCGGCGCCAGGGGAGGTCGCGGGCCTCGGCGAGGAACCAGTCGTGGACGACGTCGGGCAGCGACACGTTCGGATCGTGTCAGACGACCTCGTTCAGCTTCCCGGTGGCCACGTCGAACACGAAGCCGCGCACCGACTCCTTCTTCGGGATGAACGGGCTCGCCTTGATGCGCGCGATCGACTGGCGGACGTCGGTGTCGAGGTCACCGAACGCCTCGGCGGACCAGGCGGGCTTGAGGCCGGTCTCCTCCTGGATCGACGCCTTGAAGCCGTCGTCGGTGAAGGTGAGCATGCCGCAGTCGGTGTGGTGGATGAGGATGATCTCGGACGTGCCGAGCAGCCGCTGGCTGATGGCCAGCGAGCGGATCTCGTCGTCGGTGATCACGCCGCCCGCGTTGCGGATCACGTGCGCGTCGCCCTCGTTCAGGCCGAGGATCCCGTAGACGTTGAGGCGCGCGTCCATGCAGGCCACCACGGCCACGCCACGGGCGGGCGGCAGCGGCAGGGGGCCTGCGAAGGACTCGGCGTAGCGGGCGTTGTTGGACAGCAGTTCATCGGTGACGGACATGGCTGTACTCCTGGAAGTAAGGGGGACGAGGACGGACGGCGCTATGCGGCCGCGGTACAGAGCTCGTCGAATGCCAAGATGCGCCTGCTGGGCCAGAAGGCCTCGAGCAACGCGCGCAGCATGGCCTGAGTCTGGCCGCTTGCACCGATCGGGGCAAGTGCCCTTCGGCAACGTGGAGTAGTCGATGACGTACTCTGCGTTACATGTGGGAGCCGGTCGGACCGCTTCCCGTCGCGGTCTACTGGCGACGGCGTGGGGTTGCGGCGATCGCGGCCCTCGCGCTGGCGACGCTCTCGGTGTGGGGGGTGACGACGGTGACGTCGACGCCCCAGGAGTCGACCCCCACCACCCGCGCCGCCCTCTCGAACCCGCAGCCGGGGGTTGACGGGGGCGTCCCGATCGCCGACGGGGCGGCGGGCGCCGCGGCGGCCGACGGCGGGGTGCCGGGCACCGCCTTGGACGGCACGGCCGGCGCAGGCGGGACGGGCGGCGCCGCCCCGGGCGGCGCGCCGACGGGCGGCGCGCCGGGGGTTGCGGGCACCGCCCCAACGGCTGGCACTCCGACGGCCGGCACTCCGACGGCCGGCACTCCGGCGGCCGGCAGCCTCAGCAGCTGGCATCCCGGCGGCAGGCACCCCAGGGGCTGGCATCCCAGCGGCTGGCAGCTCCGGCAGGCCTCTCCGCGGCCGGCGCCCCGGGGCCAGGCGCTGCGGCGGCCAGGCGCTGCGGCGGCCCCGGCGCTGCGCCCGGCGGCCGGCGCTGCGGCAGACGCTCCGGCGGCAGGCGCTCCGGGGCCAGGCAACCCCGGCTGGCGCCCCGGCCGCAGGGGCCCCATCGGCGGCCGCGGCGGCAGGCGTCCCGCCCGCAGGCGTGGCGGCCGGAAGCAGCGCGGCACCACCCCCACCGGCCGCCGCACCCCCGGCCACCACGCCCGGGGCGCGCGGCGCGACGTCCGAACAACTCCAGCCCGACCTGACCCCCCGCCCCGCCCCGGTGGCGACGCCGGTGGCGGTGCCGCCGACCGGGCCCGTGCCCTGCACGAACGCGATGACCGGCGTCACCGCCGAGATCGACCAACCGACCCACAAGGTCGGGGAGCACCCCGTGCTCCGCCTCGTCGTCACGAACACGAGCCCCCAGCCCTGCGTGCGCGACCTCGACGCGTCCCGGCAGGAGATCGTCGTGTGGAGCGGCGACGGCAAGCTCCGGCTCTGGTCGAGCAACGACTGCGGCAACGCGGGCAGCCCCGACCTGCGCACGCTGATCCCCGGCCAGCCCGTCGCGTTCGCCGTGACCTGGGCGGGCCGCACCTCGACCCCGGGCTGCGCCGCCGCCCGCACCGTGGTGCCCGCGGGCAGCTACCGCGTGATGACCCGACTCGACGACGACATCAGCGCCCCCACCCCGTTCCAGCTGACCCCGTAGTCCGTCCTCGCAGACCGCCTGGTCACCACACCGGCCTCGCAGCCCGTGCGCCATACCCAACGCCTCTGCGACGACGCCCAGCCCGGTCGCGTACCCGGCGGGCGTCAGCGGAACGCGCGCAGCACCGCCGCCACGTCGCGCACCTCGGTGACCGTGATCCCCGGCGGCCCCGGCTCGCTCTCCGCGGGCACGAGCGCGTGCGTGAAGCCGAGGCGGGCGGCCTCGGCGAGCCGCCGCCCGAGCCCGGTCACCCGCCGCACCTCGCCCGCCAGCCCGATCTCGCCGAGCACGACGACGTCGCTCGGCAACGCCACGTCGTTGCGCGCCGACGTGATCGCCATCGCCAACGCGAGGTCCGCGGCGGGCTCGACCACCCGCATGCCGCCGACGGTCGCGGCGTACACCTCGGCGTCGTGCAGCCGGATCCCCGCGCGCTTCTCCAGCACCGCGAGCAGCATCGCCACCCGCGCGTTGTCCAGCCCGCTCACCGCCCGCCGCGGGCTGGGGATGTCCTTGCCGTGCACCAGGGCCTGCACCTCGGCGGGCAGCGGGCGGCGGCCGTCCATGACTACCGTGACGGCCGTGCCGGGCACCGGCGGTCCCCCGAAGCGGGCCAAGAACAACCCGGACGGGTCCGGCATCCCCACGATCCCCGCGTCACGCAGCTCGAAGCAGCCCACCTCGTCGGCGGGTCCGAAGCGGTTCTTCACACCACGCACCATCCGCAGCGTGGAGTGCTTGTCGCCCTCGAACGACAGCACGACGTCGACCAGGTGCTCCAGCACCCGCGGCCCGGCGATGCCGCCGTCCTTCGTGACGTGCCCGACCAGCAGCACCGGCAGCCCGCGCTCCTTGGCCAGCCCGGTGAGCGCGACGGTCACGGCCCGCGTCTGCGTCACTCCGCCCGGCGCGCCGTCGGCGTCCGCAGTGGACATCGTCTGGATGGAGTCGACGATCAGCAGGTCGGGCTGCAGCTCCTCGAGGTGCCCGACGATGGCGCCCAGATCGGACTCGGCCGCGAGGTACAGCTCGTCGCGCAGCGCGCCGGTGCGCTCGGCCCGCAGTCGCACCTGGGCCGCCGACTCCTCGCCGGTGACGTACAGCACCCGGGTGGCCGCCTTGGCCGCCACCTCCAGCAGCAGCGTCGACTTCCCCACGCCCGGCTCACCGGCCAGCAGCACCACCGCGCCGGGGACGAGCCCGCCGCCGAGCACGCGGTCCAGTTCGGACACCCCGGTCGGCCGGGCCCGCGCGGTGTCCAGCGCGACGTCGGCGATGCGCCGCGCGGGCGTGGTGGGCGCCCCCGCCGCCACCCGCGAGCGGGACGGGGTGGCGGGTGCGGTCTCGACGAGCGTGCCCCACGTCTGGCAGGACGGGCACCGCCCCACCCACTGCGCCGTCCGGTGCTCGCAGGCCGAGCAGCGGTAGGTCGTGCGGGTGCGGGTGGTCACTCCCCGCTGCGGCCCTGGTTCTCGCTCGGGTTGGCCACCGGCACCTGGAGGGTGACGCTGCCCGCGCGCTCGAAGGTCAACACGACCGGGTAGGTCGGGCCCACCTGCAGGTCCGACTTGAGCCCGGTGAGGACGACCTGCGCCCGGGTGGTGCCCGGCGTGACGACGCCGCTGCTGGGCGCGGCCGCACCCGCAGCCGCGGTGGCCGCGGCCTCCGGACCTGCCGTGGCGGGCGCCGGGCGGGATCCCGGGTTGGCGCCTGCTTCCGGCGCGGAGCTGGCCTGCTCGGTGGGGCCGGGCGTGGCTTCGGCGCCCGGAGCGGGCGTCGCCTGGGCGGAGGCGCCGGGCGCGGGCGTGGCCTGCGCTGAAGCCCCCGGACCGGCGGTGGCCTGCGCCGAAGCCCCGGGGCCGGTCGTCGGCCGCGCCCCCGGAGCGGCCTCGCCCGGAGCGCCCGCGGGTTCGCCTGCGGGAAGCCCCTCGACGAGCAGCACGCGCCCGCTGGCGATCGTGGCGTCGCCCGTGATCCTGGCGGACTCCGCCGCGGGGCTCGACACGTTCGTGAGCTTGTCGACCTGGCCACCGAAGTTGACCACGGTCATCGAGAGCGGCGCCTCGCTGCCCGCCTGGTAGATCGCCGCGGTCTTGCCGTCACCCGTGAAGGCGAACGCCGCCTCCCGGATGGCGATCTGGCCGACGTTGGCGCTCGCGCCACCCACCCCGGAAGCCTGGCTGCTGGTCTGGGTGATCTGACCCGCGCCGCAGCCCGCGAGCGCGAGCGCGCCGACCATGGCTGAGGCGGCGACAACGACTCGGGGCGAGGAGAGGCGGCGGCTCACGATGCGAGAGACTAGTCCCGGAGATCCGATTCTGGCGACGTGGCGGGTCGCAGGCACGTTTCTCGTTGCTTGTCAAGGTCCTGACCTGCAACGACACCGCACGCCGGCCGCGTCACCGCCGGCGAGGCGTGTTAACCTGGTACCAGCGAAAGGGGCTAGGGACACATGGTTTTCAAGGTCGGAGAGACCGTTGTCTACCCGCACCACGGTGCCGCTCTCATCGAGGCGATCGAAACCCGGACGATCAAGGGCCAGGCACGCGAGTACCTGGTCCTCAAGGTTGCCCAGGGCGATCTCACCGTCAAGGTGCCCGCTGAGAACGCCGAAGTAGTCGGGGTTCGCGATGTAGTCGGGCAAGAGGGTCTTGATCGGGTGTTCGAGGTGCTCCGCGCCCCGCACACCGAAGAGCCCACCAACTGGTCTCGCCGGTACAAGGCCAACCTCGAGAAGCTGGCTTCCGGTGATGTGAACAAGGTTGCCGAGGTCGTGCGCGATCTCTGGCGGCGCGAGAAGGACCGCGGGCTGTCCGCGGGCGAGAAGCGGATGCTCGCCAAGGCGCGGCAGATCCTCGTGAGCGAGCTGGCGCTGGCCGAGGGCACCGACGAGGGCCGGGCCGAGCTGCTGCTCGACGAGGTCCTGGCTACCGCCAACGCCTGAGCCTCGTGCGCGTCGCGGCCACGGTCGCGGCCGATGATCGTGGTGTGTCCGTGCTGCGCCCCGTCGGCGGGGTGCCGATGGTCGTGCGCGCAGTGCGGTGTGTGCTCGATGCCGGGGTAGCGACGCACGTCATCCTCGACGTGCCCGCGCCCGCGGCAGAGCTGCGCGCCGCCTGTGCGGGGCTGCCGGTCGAGTTGCGTCGGGCACACGTCGATCAACGAGCGGCGCACGGGAATGGTTCGCTCCTGCTCAGGCACGATGCGCGCCGACCGCTGACGCCGGTCGCGCTGGTGGCCGCCGTCGCCGAAGCGGTGCTCGGTGGGCAGGATGCGGCTGTGCCCGCGTTGCCGCTCACCGACACCGTCAAGCGGGTCGACGCCGAGGGTTTCGTCCGCGGCTCGCCGGACCGCCAGGGCCTGCGCGTCGTGCAGTCGCCGTGGATGGGGCGGCCCGGCGCCACCGTCGCGCACCTGGTCGCGGGCGACCCTCTCGCGTTCGCCGTGCGCACCGAGTGGGACCTCGAGCTGGCGGAGCAGCTGCTGTGAGGGTCGGCATCGGGTCCGATGTGCACCCGATCGAGCGCGGTCGTCCATGTTGGATGGCAGGCCTGCTGTGGCCGGGGGTCGACGGGTGCGCGGGCCACTCCGACGGCGACGTCGCCGCGCACGCCCTCTGCGACGCCCTCCTCTCGGCCGCGGGGCTCGGCGACGTCGGCGCGATCTTCGGCACCGGGCGTCCGGAGTGGTCGGGCGCGAGCGGTGTGACGCTTCTCGCGGAGGTGCGCCGCCTCCTCGCCGAGGCGGGGTGGAACGTGGGGAACGCGGCCGTCCAGGTGATCGGCAACGCGCCGCGGATCGGGTCCCGCCGGGCCGAGGCGCAGCGGGTGCTGTCCGAGGCGGTGGGCGCTCCGGTCGCCGTGTCGGGCACGACGACCGACGGCCTCGGCCTCACGGGCCGCGGCGAGGGGGTCGCGGCGATCGCGACGGCCCTGCTGCTGCCCGCGTCCTGATCGGACCCACCGTGCCGAGAACGCCGACACGCCGCGTCGAAAATGAAGACTCGCCGTCTGCGGGATGACGACTCGCCGTCAGAGGCGCTTGGCCAGCATCCACTGGTGGCCCCAGGGGTCGGCCAGGCGACCTGCGCGCTCGCCGTACTCGTGGTCGGTCACCGGGAAGATCACCCGGGCGCCGCCGTCGACCATGCGCGCCGCCACGGCGTCCGGGTCGTCGACGTACAACGCCATGATCACCGGCATGCCGCCGCCGCGACGGGGGCCGGGTCGCCGTCGCCCGCGTCCTTCACCGCGAACCGCGCGGGCCCGACCACGAGCATCGCGTGCTGCACCCGCCCGTCGTCGGCGGTGTAGCGCTCGGTCACCTCGGCCCCGAACGCCTTGGCGTAGAAGGCCAACGCATCGTCGGCGCCCTCGACGACCAGCCGCGGGTAGAAGTCGTTGATATCGCTCATGTCCTGAGCCTCCCGCCCCCCGGCCCGTTCGTCATGGACAAATCGGAACTCCGTACCCTGGAGGGGTGAGCTTGCGCCTGCACGACACCGCCACGAGAGAGCAGCGGGAATTCGTCCCGGTGCGCCCCGGGACGGCGTCCATCTACGTGTGTGGCGCCACGGTGCAGGGGGCCCCGCACATCGGGCACGTCCGCTCCGGGCTCAACTACGACGTCCTCCGCCGCTGGCTCACCCACGGCGGCCTCGACGTGCTGTTGGTGCGCAACGTCACCGACATCGAGGACAAGGTGCTGGCCAAGTCGGCGGCCGCGCACCGGCCGTGGTGGGAGTGGGCCGCCACCTACGAGCGCGCGTTCCAGGCCGCCTACGCCGCGCTCGGCTGCCTCCCGCCGAGCATCGAGCCGCGCGCCAGCGGGCACGTGCCGCAGATGATCGAGCTCATGGAGCGGCTCATCGACTCCGGGCACGCCTACGCCGCGGGCGGCGACGTCTACTTCGCCGTGCGCTCCTTTCCCGCCTACGGCGCGCTGTCCGGCCAGAAGATCGACGACGTCGTGCAGGGCGAGCCGGATTCCGACACCAAGCGCGACCAGCGCGACTTCGCCCTCTGGAAGGCGGCCAAGCCCGGCGAGCCGTCGTGGGCCACCCCGTGGGGCCGCGGGCGCCCGGGCTGGCACCTGGAGTGCTCGGCGATGTCCACCATGTACCTCGGCCCCGAGTTCGACGTGCACGGCGGCGGCATCGACCTGATCTTCCCGCACCACGAGAACGAGCAGGCCCAGTCGCACGCCGCGGGCGACGGCTTCGCGCGCTTCTGGCTCCACAACGCGTGGGTCACGATGGCGGGCGAGAAGATGTCCAAGTCGCTGGGCAACACGCTCTCGATCGACGCGCTGCTGCGCCGCGTGCGCGGGGTCGAGCTGCGCTACTACCTGGTGGCGCCGCACTACCGGTCGTCGATCGAGTTCTCCGACGCGGCGCTGTCGGAGGCCGTCGCGGCCTACCGGCGGATCGAGTCGTTCGTGCACCGGGTGCGCGAGCGGGTCGGCGCCCCCGAGCCGGGCACCCTGTGCGCGGAGTTCGTGGCGTCGATGGACGACGACCTGGGCACCCCCGGCGCGCTGGCCGCCGTGCACACCACCGTGCGCGAGGGCAACACCGCGCTCGACGCGGGCAACCACGAGGCCGCGCTCGGGGCGGCGTCGTCGGTGCGGGCGATGACGGGTGTGCTCGGGCTCGACCCGTTCGACCCCCAGTGGGCCCGCGGCGAAGCCAGCGAGGCGGCGTCCACAGCGCTGTCCACACTGGTGGACGACCTACTGGCGCAGCGGCAGGATGCCCGCGCCCGCCGCGATTTCGCGGCCGCCGACGAGGTGCGCGGGCGGCTCGCCGCCGCCGGGATCGTCGTCGAAGACAGCCCCGACGGCCCCACGTGGTCACTGAAGGACGCATAACACCCATGGCAGGCAACTCCAAGCGCCGCGGCGCGGTGCGCAAGGAAGGCACGAAGAAGGGGATGGTCGTCGGCTCCGGCGGCCAGCGCCGTCGAGCGTTGGAGGGCAAGGGCCCCACGCCGCCCGCCGAGCGCCGCCCCGGGCACGCCAAGGCCGCGGCCGCCGCGCGCAACGCCAAGCGCGCGGGCGTGGCCCGCCCCAAGGTCGCGCGCCGCCGCCCCGGCGACGGCGAGACCACCGAGACCGTGCTCGGCCGCAACCCCGTGGTCGAGTGCCTCCGCGAGGGCGTCCCCGCGCTGTCGCTCACGATCACGGTGGGCAGCACGTCCGACGAACGCGTCGCCGAGGCCGTGCACCTGGCCGCCGAGACGGGCGTCCCGATCCTGGAGGTCCCCCGCGGTGACCTCGACCGGATCGCGGGCGGCGCGCTGCACCAGGGCGTCGCGCTCACCGTGCCGCCCTACGAGTACGCGCATCCCGACGAGCTCCTCGAGATCGCCGCGGAGTCGCCCACCCCGGGCCTCATCGTCGCGCTCGACGGCGTCACCGACCCCCGCAACCTCGGCGCGGTCGTCCGCTCGGCGGGCGCCTTCGGCGGGCACGGCGTGGTGGTGCCGCAGCGGCGTTCCGCGGGGATGACGGCGGTGGCCTGGCGCACGTCCGCGGGCGTCGCGGCCCGGCTGCCGGTGGCCCGCGCCACCAACCTCACCCGCACCCTGCGGGAGTTCGCCACGGCGGGCTACATGATCGCCGGCTTGGACGCGGAGGGCTCGGTGAGCCTCGACGAGTTCGACCTCGCGGCCGACCCGCTCGTGCTCGTCGTCGGCTCGGAGGGCAAGGGGCTGTCGCGGCTGGTCAAGGAGACCTGCGACGTCACCGTGTCGATCCCGATGGCGGGCCCGGTGGAGTCGCTCAACGCCTCCGTGGCCGCGGGCGTGGTGCTGGCCGAGGTGGCCCGGCGCCGCCGTCAGGCCCGCTGACGCCCCAGCAGGCGGCACCCGAGGTAGCAGAGGAACGCGATCGTCGCGACGTAGCCGCTCACGGGCAGCCCCGGCGCGAGCGACGCGACCGTGCCGCCCACCAGCGCGAGCTCGGCGAACAGCACGGCGAGCAGCGTGGCCACCACCGGGCTCGCCGTCACCCGCGCGGCGGCGGCGCCCGGGATCACGGTGACCGCGAGCACGATCACCGCCCCGACGATCGGCACGGCCAGCGCCGTCGTCAACGCGATCAGCACGGCGAAGAGCGGCGACAGCAGCCGCACCGGCACCCCGCGCGCCACGGCGACGTCGGGGTCGGTGCTCGCGAACAGCAGCGGCCGGTAGACGACGGCGAGCACGGCCAGCACGACGACGGTCACGGTGCCGAGCACCGCGAGGTTCGTCGAGTCCACCGCCACGATCGAGCCGGTGAGCAGCCCGAACTTGTTCGCCGCCCGCCCCGGGTAGAGCGCGATCATCAGGACGCCCAGGCCGAGGCCGAACGCCAGCACGACGCCGATCACCGAGTCGCGCTCGCGCGCCCGCAGTCCCAGCAGGCCGAACACGATGCCCGCCGTGACCGCCCCCGCCACCGCACCGAGGCTCACGCTGACCCCGGCGAGCAGTGCCGCCGCCCCGCCGGTGAACGCGAGCTCGGCGGTGCCGTGCACGGCGAAGGCCATGCCGCGCGCCACGATCAGCGGCGCCAGCACGCCCGCGACCAGCCCCAGCAGCGCGGCGGCCAGCAGGGCGCTCTGCACGAAGCCCTGGCCGAGCAGCTCGCCGGTGCCGGTGAAGGTGAAGAGGCGCTCGATCACGTCGCCTCCTCGGGGTGGCAGTGCGCGTCGGCGCCGACCGACGACGAGCCGTCCGCGCACCCGCAGCACGTCGACGTCGGTGCGGTAGAGCGTCGAGAGCGTGGCCGAGGTCATCACCTCGTCGGGGGTGCCGACGCGGAAGCGGCCGTCCACGAGGTAGAGCACGCGGTCGACGAGCGGCAGGATCGGGTTGATCTCGTGCGTGACGAACACGACGGCCGTGTCGGCCGCGCGTCGCCGCCGGTCGATGAGGTTCGCGACGACCTGCTGGTGGGCCAGGTCGAGGGAGAGCAGCGGCTCGTCGCAGAGCAGCACCGAGGGGTCGCCGACCAGCGCCTGCGCCACCCGCAGCCGCTGCTGCTCGCCGCCGGAGAGCCGTCCGACCGGGGCGTTCGGCGTAGTGCCCCGCCCCGACCGACTCCAGCGCCGCCCGCACCCGTTCGCGGCGCACGGACCGGCCGCGCAGCCCGACGCCGAGGCGGTGGCCGTCGAGGCCGAGGCCGACGAGGTCGCGGGCGCGCAGCGGCAGGTCCTCGGCGAGCGCCTTCTGCTGCGGCACGTAGCCGATGGCCTGGCTGCCGCGCGCGGGCGGCTGCCCGCCGATCAGCACCTGCCCCGCGTGCAGCGGCTGCAGCCCCAGGAGCACCCGCAGCAGCGTGGTCTTGCCGGATCCGTTGGGGCCCAGCACGGCGAGGAACTCACCGGGCGCGACGTCGAGGTCGAGCCCGTCCCACAGGGTGCGCTCGCCGAAGCGCAGTGCGGCGCCGCGCAGCGAGACCGCTGCCGTGCGCACCCGGGTCGCCACGTCGGTCATCATGCATCCAACGCCGCGGCCAGCGCGTCGACCTGGCCGTTCATCCAGACGACGTAGTCGGTCACACCTTCGGGCAGCGTCTCGGTGACCTTGACGACGGGCACGCGGTTGGCCGCGGCGGCCTGCTCGGCCTGGGTGGTGGTCGGGCCCGTGGTCTGGGCGTTCTCCACGAGCACCTTGGCCTCGGCGAAGGTGGCGTTGTTGGCCGTGACGACGGCAGCGGGCGGGTCGGTGCCCTCCTCGACCGCCTCGGAGAACTCGGGCGGCGTCACGACGACGAGCCCGGCCGCGTCGAGGAGGTAACCCGGCACCGGCTCGGTGATGGCCACCTTCGACGCCCGCGTGCTTGGCCTTGATCGCCGCGACCTTCGTCATCAGGCCGTCGACCTGCGCGTCGAACTTCTTCGCGTTGTCCAGGTAGCGGTTGGCGTTCGGCTGATCGGCGGCGCCGAGGGAGGTCGCGAGGTGGTCGGCGAGCTTCTTGACCGTCGGGAGGTCGTACCAGACGTGCTCGTTGAAGTCGGGGGCGTCGGTCTCGAAGCCCGACAGCGCCGTGACGACGACGCTCACCGGCTTGTTGCTCGCCGCGTCGTAGAGCTTGGTCGCGAAGTCGTCGTAGCCGCCGCCGTTGGCGACGAAGACGGTGGCCCGGGAGACGGCGAGGGTGTCGGCGGGGGTGGGCTCGTACTCGTGCGGGTCGGCGTCGGCGGATCGGATGAGCGAGGTGACCGCCACGGTGTCGCCGCCGACCGCGCTCGCGACCGCGCCGTAGACGTCGGTGGACGCGACGACCGACGGCCCGGCGGGCGGCGGGGACGCCGAGCCACAGGCAGCCACCATCAGGACGGCGGCGAGCGCGGCCCCGGCACGCAGAAGTGGCATCACGACTCCGGATGATAACGAAAACGATTGTCGATTCACTCTAGCGTGCGAGTGTGGCATGCCGCACGCCGCACTGCCAGGCCGGCGTCCTTCCGCGCGCGGTGTCTGAACCGTTACGGTTCGCAGATGTCCGGGATCCCGAGCAGCCGTCGGCCCGCGACGCTCGCTTCGCTGGCCGCCGAGCTGGGTGTCTCACGCACCACCGTGTCCAACGCCTACAACCGGCCCGACCAGCTGTCGGCGCCGCTGCGCGCCCGGGTGCTCGAGGCCGCCCGCAGGCTCGGCTACCCCGGCCCGGACCCGGTCGCCCGCTCGCTGCGCACCCGCAAGGCGGGCGCGGTCGGACTGCTGCTGACCGAGGCCCTGTCCTACGCGTTCCGCGACCCCGCGGCCACCGGCTTCCTGGAGGGGCTCGCGCTGGCGTGCGAGGAAGCGGGTCAGGGCCTGCTGCTCGTGCCCGTGAGCCCGGAGCAGGCCGACGTCACCGCCGTGCACCAGGCGGGCGTCGACGGGTTCGTCGTCTACTCGGTGCGCGAGGACGACCCGCACTTCCTCGCCGTGCTGGAACGGCCGCTGCCCATCGTGGTCTGCGACCAGCCGCACGGGGTGGAGGGGGTCGACCGGGTCGGGGTCGACGACCGCGCAGGCATGCTCGCGCTGGCCCGCCACCTCACCGGGCTGGGCCACCGCCGGATCGGGGTGCTGTGCATGCGGCTGGGCGCCGGGCACCACGACGGGCCCGCCGACCGCGCGCGCCAGGAGAACACCACCTACCCGGTGCAGCGCGACCGGCTGGCGGGTCTGCGCGACGGGCTCGCCGAGGTCGGCGTCGACTGGGCCGACGTGCCGGTGATGGAGCGCTTCTACCACAGCGTCGAGGCGGGCGAGCAGGCCACGGCAGCCCTGCTCGCCGCGCACCCCGAGGTCACGGCCGTGGTGTGCACCTCCGACGTGCTCGCCCTCGGCGCCCTGCGGCACGCCACGGAGCAGGGGCTCGCGGTGCCGGACGCACCTCACGATCACCGGGTTCGACGGCGTGCCCGAGGCCGAGCGGGCCGGGCTCACCACCGTGCGGCAGCCCGTGCTGGAGAAGGGCCGGGTCGCGGGCCAGCTGCTGCTGCAGCGCGGCGACCGCAACCGGCCGCGCCGGGTGAGCCTGCCGACCGAGCTGATCGTCGGCACCACGAGCGCGCCGCCGCGCGAGGACGAGAAGTTCTTCAGCGGGTGGTGAGGCGGGCCCGGGTGGCAGCAGCGGCGGCACCGCGCCGCGACTCAGTCGGCGCGGGGCGCCGCGGCTCAGTCGGCGCGGGCGCCGCGCAGTCGGCGCGGCCGCCGCGGTTCGGCGGGCCGCCAGCAGCCGGCCCAGCAGGTCCGCCAGCGCCGCCGGGTCGGCGACCCGGTTCGCCGCGGCGGTGTCGCCGTCGCCGACCTTCACGCCCACGTCGCCGGGGCGGAGCCGGGCGAACGCCGTCTCGTCGGTGACGTCGTCGCCCGCGAAGAACACCGCGGCGTCGCCCCGCATCCGGTCGAGCGCGAGGCCCTTGCTCATGTCGGTGACGGCGAGGTCCAGCACCGCCTTGCCCGGCGTGACGACGATCCCCGGCGCGGCCGCGGGGCCACCGCGCAGCGCGTCCAGCACGCGGGTGCCGACCTCGGGATCGGCGCCGCGCACGTGCACCGCCACCCCGGCGGGCTTGCGCTCGGTGCGCACCCCGGGCGCGCCGTCGACCAGCGCGTCCACCTCGGCGTTGAGCCGATCGAGCCGTGCGCGCTGACCGTCGTCGAGGGGGGCGGGGCCGTCGTCGGGTTCGAGGCCGTGGCTGCCGATCAGCCGCACCGGCGGGCCGAGCCCGGAGACCGCGGCCAGGTCGGCCAGCGCCCGCCCGGACACCAGCACCACGGTCGTTCCCGGTAGCGCGGCGAGCCCCTGGATCGCCTCGAGCGCGGCGGGCAGGGCGCGGGCGTCGGCGGGCACCGTCGACGATGGGCGCGAGGGTGCCGTCGAAGTCCAGCGCGACGAGCAGCTCCGGCGCCGCCGCGAGCCGCTCGATCATTGCGGGAGGCCGAGCGCGTCGAGGAACGTGCGGGCCCAGCGGTCGACGTCGTGGGTGAGCACCTGGCGGCGCAGGGTGCGCATCCGCTTGCGGCTCTCCTCCGCGCGGCATGGCGAACGCGTCGACGATGGCCGCCTTCAGCCCGTCGATGTCGTGCGGGTTGACCAGCAGCGCGTCCTTCAGCTCGGCCGCGGCGCCGGTGAACTCGGAGAGCACGAGCACGCCACCCAGGTCGGGCCTGCTGGCGACGTACTCCTTCGCGACCAGGTTCATGCCGTCGCGCAGCGGCGTGACGAGCATGACGTCGGCGGCGGCGAAGAAGGCGGCGAGCTCCTCGCGCGGCAGCGACTGGTGCAGGTAGTGCAACACCGGGTGCCCCACCCGGGAGTACGTGCCGTTGATGCGCCCGACCGCCTGCTCGACCTCGGCCCGCAGCCGCTGGTAGTGCTCCACGCGCTCCCGGCTCGGCGTCGCGATCTGGATCATCACGGTGTCGTCGACGCTGCCGTCCTCCAGCAGCTCCTCGAAGGCGCGCAGGCGCACGTCGATGCCCTTGGTGTAGTCGAGCCGGTCGACGCCGAGCAGCACCTGCGCCGGGTCGCCGAGGTCGGCGCGGATCGCCTTGGCGCGCTCCTGGACCTCGGGGGAGCGGGCGAGCTCGTCGAGCGCGCCCGCGTCGATGGAGATCGGGAACGCGCCGACCTTCACGGTGCGGCCGCCGTAGCGCAGCTCGCCCCGCTCGGCCTTCGCGTCGGCGAGCCGGGTGGCGAGGGCGCGGAAGTTGCGGGCGCCGCCGGGGGTGTGGAAGCCGACGAGGTCGGCGCCGAGCAGGCCCTCGATGATCCGCTTGCGCCAGGGGAGCTGGAGGAACAGCTCGGTGGGCGGGAACGGGATGTGCAGGAAGAACCCGATGCGCAGGTCGGGCCGCCGCTCGCGCAGCGCCGCCGGGACCAGCTGGAGCTGGTAGTCCTGCACCCAGACGGTGGCCCCCTCGGCGGCCACTTCGGCGACGGCGTCGGCGAACCGCTCGTTGACCTTGACGTAGGTCTGCCACCAGTGCCGGTGGAACTCCGGCGGCGCCACCACGTCGTGGTAGAGCGGCCACAGCGTGGCGTTGGAGAAGCCCTCGTAGTAGTCCTCGACCTCCTGCGCGGACAGCGCGACGGGGTGCAGGGCGAGGCCGTCCTCCTCGAACGGCTCGGGCGCCTCGTCGGGCGTGCCCGGCCAGCCCACCCAGGCACCACCGCGCCCCCGCAGCATCGGCGCGAGAGCGGTGACGAGCCCGCCCGGGCTCGCCTTCCACTCGGTCGTGCCGTCGGGAAGGGTTTCCATGTCAACCGGCAGCCGGTTGGCCACCACCACGAAGTCGGCCATCGGGTAGGACCCTACGGGTTGGAGCCGCCCACCACCGGATCCGTGCCACCCGTCCCCCGTACGATGACCCGGACGCCGGTGTAGCTCAGTGGTAGAGCAACCGCCTTGTAAGCGGTAGGTCGTCGGTTCGATCCCGACCTCCGGCTCCACACCTGGCCAGCGGAACGCGACGACGCAGCGGAAACGCGACTCGCAAGAACGTCCCGAGCGGATGCGGGACCGGCTACGCGTCGAGGTCGCGATGCATGACCGCCAACCCGCGATACTGCATATCCGCTGGTCGACAGCTGAATCGCCGTCGAGCCGTGACCGTGTAAGCGGTAAGTCGTCGGTTTGGATCCCCGACCTGCGGCTCCATGCTCTGACCGGATCAGAGCTCGGGCGCTCCTTGGGCTTCCAGGATCCGCCGCATCCGACGAAGGGCGTAATAGGCCCGGCTCCGGACGGTGCCCACCGGTACGCCGAGCTCGGCGGCGACGTCCCCGTAGGGTCGGTCGAGCAGGATGGTCTCGACCACCGCCGTGCGGTGGTCGTCGGGCAGGCCGGCCAGCGCGTCGCGCAGGCTTGACCGCAACAACAGCAGGTCGACCCCGTCGGGGCGAGCGGAGACGATGACCTCTTCGTCGGGAACGGACCGCGCCAGGCTCGGGCGTCGCCCGCGGGCGCGCACGCGGTCGAGCGCGAGGTTCCGCAGGATCACGGTCAGCCAGACGAGCATCGGCGAGCCGTCGGGGTCGAAGAACGGGCAGGCCCGCCAGGCGCGGACGAAGGTCTCCTGCACCACTTCCTCCGCCAGGCCGGCGTCGCCGAGGATGGCGCGCGCCCGGCGGAGCAGCGGGCCGCGGTAAGCCCGGTAGACCGTCGCGAGGGTCTCGTCGGTGCACAGGCCTGCGCAGCCGCCGGGACGGCACCCCGGTCGGCGCAGCACGACGTGAATCGCGTCGCGCGCCGCTTCGCCGGAAGCCGGGCGAGCCGAGCAGATCCGGTACGCGGCGGGCTTCGGCCCGGTCCGGCCGCCGCTCCCCGCGGGGCGCCTGCCGCAGTCCGTGGTGTGGGTGGTCATGGCCGACCGGCCGACGACGCAGGCGGCTCGGTCGGACGCTCGGTGTGGACGGCCGGGGACGGATCGTCGTCGATGGCCTGCCACACGATCGAGCGGCAGGCCGGGCAGCGGTACAGCCGTGAGCCCCCGAACTCGAGCATGCCTCGGGCGGGCACGACGACGACCGCGGCGCAGCGGGGACAAAGGGTGGGGATGGACACGACCGCCTCCTGGCGTCAGGGGTGATGACGAGAGGGTCCTGCGCGTGTGACGGCGGCCTCATCGGCAGCCGGTGCCCATCCGGAAGCCGGACTGCCTACGGGTGGTGGCCGTGGGCAGTAGGCAGTGGGCAGGTCGGGGTGTCGCGAGCCACAAGCGTGAACGGGCTCCCCGACGACGGCGTGCCTCTCGCCACGTGATCGGGCGCGCCAGACGGGCGTCCCGCCGTGCCCTCGGAGCACACGATGACCGCTTCCCGCTTCGGCTGGACCTTCGCCCTCACCTCGCTCGCATGGTTCGTCTTCGCCCTCGACCGCCTGGTGGTCACCACCGCACTTCCGGTGATCAGCGCCGACCTCGACGCCGACCTGGCGGGCGCGGAGTGGGTGGTGAGCGCCTACACGCTCACCTTCGCTGTGCTCCTGCTGACCGGCGCCGCGCTCGGCGACCGCTTCGGCCGTCGCCGCATGTTCACCGCGGGGATCGCGCTCTTCGCGCTGGGCTCGGTCGCGGCGGCCCTCGCCCCGACGGTGGCGGTGTTGGTGGTGGCGCGCATCGTCCAGGGAGCGGGCGGGGCGGTCTTCGCCCCGCTGGCCATGACGTTGTTGAGCGCGGCCACCCGACCGGAGCGGCGCGGCGCGGTGCTGGGCGCGTGGGGCGGGATCGGGGGGCTCGGCGCCGCGGCAGGCCCGCTCTTGGGCGGCGGGGTGACCGTCTGGGCGGGCTGGCCGTGGATCTTCTGGCTGAACGTGCCGCTCGGCGTGGGCCTCGTCGTGCTCGCACCCCGGTACCTGGTCGAGAGCCGGGGTCCGCACCGGCGGATCGACGTGCCCGGGGTCCTGTTGGGCAGCGCGGGCCTGCTCGGGCTGGTGTGGGGGCTGGTCGAGGCGGGCGCTGAAGGGTGGTCGGCTCCGGACGTGCTGGCCGCGATCGCGCTCGGGGCACTGGCATCGGTGGGGTTCGTGGTGTGGGAGCTGCGCGCGCCCTCCCCGATGCTGCCGATGCGGTTCTTCCGGCGCCGGGCCTTCGTCGCGGCCAACGTGATGGCGCTGCTGATGTACGCCGCGCTGTTCGGCTCGCTGTTCCTACTCACCCAGCTGCTGCAGACGGGGCTCGACGCGACGCCGTGGGAGGCCGGGCTGCGGATGCTGCCCATGGTGGTGATGCCGATGCTGCTCGCACCGGTCGGTGGCGTCCTGGCCGACCGCTGGGGTTCCCGGCCACTGATGATCGTCGGCGTCGGACTGGTCGCGGGTGGGCTCGCCGAGATCGCTGTCGGTCGTCGCACCGGGGGTGGCCTACGTCGCACTGGTCCCGGGGATGGCGGCGATGGGCGCGGGCTCGGCGTTGTTCTTCGCCCCCGTGGCCGCCACCGTGCTGGGCGCGGTGGCGCCGACCGAGCAGGGACAGGCCTCCGGCGTCGCGACCGCGGTGCGCGAGCTGGCGGTCGTCGTCGGGATCGCCGTACTGGCCTCGGTCTTCGCCCGGTACGGCGACCTGACGTCCTCCGCCGGGTTGCTCGCCGGTATCGGGCCCGCCCTGTGGTGGGGTGCCGCGCTCGCTGCCGCTGCCGTGCCGGTGGCGTTGGCGCTGCCGGGAAGGGCGCGGGCGGTGGCGGACGACCGGCGTGCCGAGGTGATCGAGGCGGCCTGACCACCCGGCGGGCTGTGCCGGTTTCCGTGCGCGGGTGCCACGATGGCCGGGTGACGCCGCTGCTCGAACGGCAGACGGAACTCCGGGTGCTCCGGTCGGCCGTCGACGGGGCGGCAAGCGGGCACGGGTCGACGGTGGTGGTCTCGGGTGAGGCGGGCATCGGCAAGACCAGCCTGATCCGGGCGTTCCTGGCCTCGCTCGACGGGCGGGCGAGGGTCCTCGAAGGGGCGTGCGAGGACCTGCTCACCCCCCGCGTGCTCGGACCGCTGCGGGATGCCGCCTACGCGGCGCCGGGCCGGCTCGCCGAGGCGTTGGACCGCGCGGCCGATCCGGAAGCCGTGTTCGCCGCGCTGCACGAGGAGTTGGCCGATCCGCACCGCCCGACGATGCTCGTGATCGAGGACGTGCACTGGTCCGACGGCGCCACGTTGGACGTACTGCGGTTCGTCGGCCGCCGCATCCACGACCTGCCCGCGGTGCTCGTGCTGAGCTACCGCGACGACGAGGTGGGCCGCAACCACCCGTTGCAGCGCGTCCTCGGCGTGCTCGGCGGGGCGTCGGTGCACCGCTTGTCCTTGCGGAGGCTGACCAGCGAGTCGGTCTCGGAGCTCGCCGCGCACACCACCGTCGACGCGGTGGACCTGCACCAGATGACGGGCGGCAACCCGTTCTTCGTCACCGAGGTGCTCGCCAGCCCCGCCACGGCGGTCCCGCACACGGTGGTCGACGCGGTGCTCGCCCGGGTGCGCGGGCTCAGCCCGGCCGTCCGGGCGACCCTCGACCAGCTCGCCGTCGTGCCCGGTCGGGCCGAGTGGGGACTGCTCTGGAACCTGATCGGGGATGTCGCCCCGATCGCCGACGCCGAACGGGCCGGGGTTCTGGAGGTCGGGACCGACGCCGTGGCGTTCCGGCACGAGCTCGCCCGTCGGGCCGTGGCGGCTTCGCTACCCGTGGCCGTCAGCATGCAGCTGCAAGGGCGCGTGCTGAGCGCGCTGCTCACGGCGCCCCGGCCCGACCCCGCCCGCGTGCTCCACCACGCGATCGGGGCGGGCGACGACGAGGCCGTCGTCCGCTACGGGCCCGCCGCGGCGAAGCAAGCTGCCGACGCGGGCGCCTACCGGCAGGCTGCGGCGTGTTGTGCCGAGGTCCTGCGGCGCGGGCACCTGCTGGCGCCCGTCCGGCGCGCCATCCTCACCGAGGCGCGTGCGTGGGCGCTGAACAACCTGAACGAGCAACGCGCCTCGGCCGAGGAGGCCGAGGAGGCCGTCCGCTTGTGGGAGGCGATCGGTGACGAGCGGCGACTGTCGCACGGGCTGGTCATCCTGTCCCGCCAGCAGCGGGCCACCGAGCGTCCTGCCGACGCGCGGGCCGCCGCCCGACGGGCTCTCGCACTCCTCGAGTCCGACGGTGACAGCGCGGGGCACGCGCTCGCCAGGATGAACGTCGGCGCGCTCGACATTCTGCTCGACCGCGAGGAGGCCGGACTCCCGCTGGTGGAGGAGTCGCTCGCCATGGCCGTGCGCGTGGGGGCCGCCGAGCTGGTCGCGCTCGGCCACAACTACCGCGGCCTGGCCCGCATGCTGCTCGGCGACGCGGACGGGGCCGCCGACCTGCGGCACAGCATCGAGCTCGCCCGGAGCATCGGAAGCCACGAAGCCGTCATGCGGGGCTTCCACAACCTCGTCGAGGGGCTGTGGCGGTTGGGCCGGTTCGTCGAGGCGGCGGCCGAGCTCGACCAGGCCGAGTCCTACGGCCGCGACCGGGACTTCCCCCTGTTCACCTACATGATCGACGCCCGACGACTCCGGTTGCGGGCCGCACGCGGCGCGTGGGCGGAGGCGGAGGCGGGCCTCCGCGCGATGCTCGACGACGGCGCCGAGGACACCGGCCTCGTCGGCCACGAGACGCTGCCCGCGCTGGCCCGCCTGCTGGTGCGGCGGGGAGCCGACGGAGCCGAGGCGGCGCTGGCCGCCGCGGCTGAGCACGCCGCCCGCGCCGACGTGCTGCTGTGGCTGGTACCGACCGGCCTCGCCCACATCGAGCACGCCTGGTTGACGGGACGCCCGGAGCTCGCGGGCCGGTACCCCGAGGTGCTGCTGGACCGCACGGACCGGCCGGGTAGGCAGCGGTACCGGGCGGAGTTGCTGCGCCACCTGCGGCGCCTGGGGCACCCCGCCGAGCCGTTCCCCGGCTGCACCGAGAGCGAGGCCGCCGGGCTGCGCGGCGACTGGCGGGCCGCCGCCGCGGCGTGGGAGCGCGCAGGCCGACCCTACGAGCGCGCGCTGGAGCTGGCCGAATCCGGCCAACCCGAGCCGACCCTCGAAGCGCTCGCGGTGCTCACCCAGCTCGGTGCGCTGCCCGCCGTGGCGATCGTCCGTGAGCGGCTGCGACTGCAGGGCGTCCGGCAGCGGCCGCGGGCACCGCAGCGGGCCACCCTGGCCAACTCGGCCCGGCTGACCGCCCGACAGGTCGAGATCCTGCGACTCGTCGCGGACGGGCTGTCGAACGCCGAGATCGCGCACCGGCTCGTCCTCTCGACCCGGACCGTCGACCACCACGTCTCCGCTGTCCTGCAGAAGCTGGGTCTCGCCTCGCGGCGCGACGCGGCGGGCGCCCTCGCCGCGCTGGAGCTCCTCCCCTGACCGTCGGCTCACCCTGTGAGCTGGGACACCCCCGTGAACAGCCCCTGGTGGGGTGGCGTGCTGCAGCCCGTACGCATCGGGCCCGACGCCCACGACCAGGAGGACCGAGACATGCACGAGCAGGCCATCCGGGTCCGGCCCGCCGAACCCGCCGACCACCCCGTGATCCGCGACATCCTGCGGACCGCGTACCGGCAGTACACGCGCGACATCCCGCCCGCGGTGTGGGGGCCGTACCTCGCCGACCTCCTCGACCTGGATCGGCACGCCCACCACGGGCAGCTCCTGGTCGCGGTCGTCGACGAGGCGATCGTCGGATACGCGGCCTTCTACCCGGACGCCTCCGTGCAGGGATTCGGATGGCCTGCGGGCTGGGCCGGGGGGCGCGGCCTCGCGGTGGATCCCACGTTCCGGGGCCACGGCGTCGCCATGACGCTGCTGACCGCGCTGGAAGACCGGGCGCGCGCGGCGGGCGCGATCGTCTTCGCCTTCCACACCTCGGCGTTCATGACCACCGCCGTCGCGCTGTACGAGCGGCTCGGCTACTGCCGTGCCCCCCGGTTCGACATCGACGTGAACGCCCACTACGGCGTTCCCGCCGCCCGGCCCTGGCCTGCACTGGCCTACCTGCGCCGTCTGACGGCTCGGCCTGCTGCGCGCAACGCCGCCTGATCACCCGCTCAACTCCTAGGAGTGTTCGCATGACCACGACCCTCAACCTCGACGAGCAGTTCGCCGTACGGCAGCCGGAAGTCGCCCCGTCCTACGACCGCGGCGCCGCCGAGCCCCCGTTGCTGGCGGAGACCATCGGCGACAACCTCGATCGCACCGCGGCGGCGCACGGCGACCGGGACGCGCTGGTCGAGTACGCCACCGGCCGCCGATTCACCTACGCCCAGCTGCGCGCCGAGGTCGATGCGCTCGCCCACGGCCTGCTGCGCAGCGGCATCGCGAAGGGCGACCGCGTCGGCATCTGGGCCCCCAACTGCGCGGAGTGGATGCAGCTGCAGTACGCCACGGCCAAGATCGGCGCCGTCCTCGTCTGCATCAACCCGGCCTACCGGACCCACGAGCTGCAGTACGTGCTGGTCCAAGCGGGGGTCCGGCTGCTCGTCGCGGCCCGCTCGTTCAAGACGTCCGACTACGCGGCGATGATCGCCGAAGTGGCGCCGGACTGCCCCGGGCTCGAGCAGGTCGTGCTGATCGGGAGCGCCGAGTGGGACGCGTTGTACGACCGGGCCGCTGACCCGGCGGCCCTCGCCGCCCACCAGGCGGCCCTCGACCCGCACGACGCGATCAACATCCAGTACACGTCGGGCACCACCGGGAACCCCAAGGGCGCCACGCTGAGCCACCACAACATCCTCAACAACGCCCACGTCATCGGGGAGGTGTGCCGGTACACCGAGCGGGACCGGATCTGCGTCCCGGTGCCGCTGTTCCACGTCTTCGGCATGGTGATCGGCAATCTGGGCGCCACCACGCGAGGGGCGTGCGTCGTCTACCCGGCACCGTCGTTCGACGCCGCGGCCACGCTGTCGGCGATCGCGGCCGAGCGCTGCACGTCGCTCTACGGGGTGCCCGCCATGTTCATCGCCGAGCTCGCCGTGCTCGACGCGAACGCGCCGGCGACGTACGACCTCAGCTCGCTGCGCACCGGCATGATGGCGGGCTCGCCGTGCCCGGTCGAGGTCATGAAGCAGGTCGTGGACCGGATGGGGATGACGGAGGTGACGATCGGCTACGGGATGACCGAGACCTCGCCGATCTCCACCCAGACCCGGCCCGACGACTCGCTCGAACGCCGGGTGTCGACGGTGGGCCGCGTCCACCCGCACGTCGAGATCAGGATCGCCGACCCCGAGACCGGGGCGACGCTGCCCCGCGGCGTGCCGGGGGAGTTCTGCACCCGGGGCTACTCCGTGATGCTCGGCTACTGGGACCAGCCGGACAAGACCGCGGAGGCCATCGACGCAGAGGGCTGGATGCACACGGGCGACCTCGCCGTCATGGACGCCGACGGCTTCGTCAACATCACCGGGCGGATCAAGGACATGCTGATCCGGGGCGGGGAGAACATCTACCCGCGGGAGATCGAGGAGTTCCTCTTCACCCACCCCGACGTGCTCGACGTACAGGTCGTCGGCGTGCCCGACGCCCGCTACGGCGAGGAGATCATGGCGTGGATCAAGCTCAGGCCCGGTGCGGCCGAGCTGACCGTCGACGACGTGCGCACGTTCGCCACGGGCAGGCTCGCGCACTACAAGATCCCCCGCTACGTGCGGATCGTCGAGGAGTTCCCGATGACCGTGAGCGGCAAGGTCCGCAAGGTCGAGATGCGCCGGGTCTCGACCGAGCTGCTCGGGCTGGGTGACCTCGCCACTGTCCGATATGCCTGATCAGGTGCACTACGGGGACGGGTGACGCTGTCGGGCAGGCCTCCACTGCTGCCACGATGGGGTGGTGGACGCGTCCCTGCTCGAGCGGGAGCCCGAGTTGGGCGTCCTGCGGGCCGCGGTCGTGGAGGCCGCGGCCGGGCGGGGCTCGGTGGTGCTCGTCCTCGGCGAGGCGGGCATCGGCAAGACCAGCCTGCTGCGGGCCTTCCTGGACGGCGTCGGGGGGTCGGCGGCCGTCCTCTCCGGTTCCTGCGACGACCTGCTGACCCCGCGCGCGCTGGGTCCGCTCCGCGACGCGGCCCGGGGGCGAAGGGGGCCGCTCGCCGACGCGCTCGCGGGGGCCAACCCCGGCGCCGTCTTCTCGGCGGTGACCGACGAGCTGTCCGGCGGAGCGCACCCCACCGTGCTGGTGGTGGAGGACGTGCACTGGGCCGACAGCGCGACCTTGGACGTCGTCCGGTACGTCGGCAGGCGGATCGGCGAGCTGCCCGCCGTTTTGTTGCTCACCTACCGCGACGACGAGCTCGGCCGGGAGCACCCCCTGCGCGGTGTCCTCGGCGGGCTGACCGGGCCGCAGGTGCGGCGCCTGGTGCTGCGGCGGCTGAGCCCGGCGGCGGTGTCGGCCCTCGCCGCGCGCACGGACGTCGATCCCGAGGCGCTGCACCGGCTGACCGACGGGAACCCGTTCTACGTCACCGAGGCCCTCGCCGCGCCTGGGCAGGCGGTGCCGTCCACCGTCGTCGATGCCGTGCTGGCCCGGTTGAGCCGGTTGAGCCCGGACGCGCAGGCGTGCCTCGACCAGCTCGCCGTCGTGCCGTCCCGGGTGGACCTCCCGCTGCTACGCGAGCTGTGCGACGACCTCGCGCCCATCGCGGAGGCCGAGGGTCTCGGGGTGCTGGAAGTCGGTCCCGATGCGGTGGCGTTCCGCCACGAGCTGGCCCGGCGCGCGGTGTTCGACTCGCTGCCCACCACCGTCCGGCGGCAGCTCAACGCGCGGGTGCTGCGCGTGCTGCTCGACCGCGAGCCCCCCGACCTCTTCCGGGTCCTGCACCACGCCGCTGCGGCGGGCGATGATGCCGTGATCGCCGCCTTCGGTCCGGCGGCCGCGCGGGACGCGTCGTTCGCGGGTGCGCACCGGCAGGCCGTCGCCTGCTACGAGCAGGTGCTGCGCGGCGACCTGCTGAGCGCGGACGAGCGCGCCACGCTGCTCGACGAGTACGCGTGGGCGCTGTACAACGTGCACGAGCTCGACCGGGCGGTCGAAGCGGCGGCCGCGGCCGTGCGGCTGTGGGAGCAGTCGGGCGACGTGGAACGGCTGGCGCAGGGTCTGGTCACGCTGTCCCGCCAGCAATGGCTCGTCGAACAGCCCGCCGCGGCGCTCGCGTCGGCCGAGCGGGCCCGGATGTTGCTGGAGGGGCAGGGCGACAGCGCCGTGCAGGCGTCCGTCCTGCTGAACAGCGGCGCGATGCTGGTCGTCTGCGATCGCGAGGTCGAAGCGATCGGGCTGTTGGACGAGGCGCTGGCGATGGCGCAGCGGGTCGGCGCGACCGCTGTCGTCGCACTGGCGCACAACTACCGCGGCTCGGCCGCCCTGCAGCTCGGTGACGCCGCGGGTGAGCAGGAGCTGTTGCACAGCGTCGAGATCGCGGAGGCGACCGGCCACCACGAGTACGTCACACGGGGTCTCTACAACCTCGTCGAGGGGCTGTGGCGGCTGGGACGCCACGACGACGCCATCGGCTACGGCGACCGTGCCGTCGCGTACGCCCGCGACCGCGACTTCCAGATCCAGATGTACTTCTTCGCCGCCCGCCGCTACCGGCTGCTCGCCCTGCGTGGCCGGTGGGGCGAGGCGGAAGCGGGCATCCGGGCCCTGCTCGACGGCCAGGGCGACCCGGGCATGCCCGCTCGGGAAACCGTGCCGGTGCTGGCCCGGATCCTGGTGCGCCGCGGCGGCGAAGACGCGGCCGACGTGCTGGCGCTGGCCGCGGAGCACAGCAACCGGGCCGACAACCTCGAGTGGCTCATCCCGACGGCGCTCGGCCACATCGAGCACGCGTGGCTGACCGGGCAGCCAGAGCTCGCCCGACCGTGGGCGGGGCGGCTGCTCGCCAGGACCGACCGACCGGGCACCGAACGCCAACGCGGCGAGCTGATGCGCTGGCTGCAACGCCTCGGGGAGCCCGTCGTCCCGTTCCCCGGTTGCCCCGAGCCGTACGCGGCCGCGCTGGCGGGCGACTGGCGCCGCGCCGCCGACGGGCACACCGACCCTTACGAACGGGCGCTGGAGCTGGCCGAGTCCGGGTCGGTCGAGCCGACGCTGGAGGCGCTCGCCGTGCTGGAGGAGCTCGGTGCCGAGCCCGCCGCCGCGATCGTCCGCCGCCGTCTCCGGGGCCTGGGGGTGGTGCGCTCGCCGCGACGGCAGCAGACGAGCACCGGCACGAACCCGGCCGGGCTCACCGACCGCCAGGTCGAGATCCTGCGCCTGCTCGGCGCCGGACTCACGAACGCGCAGATCGCGCGGCGGCTGCTCGTCTCGGTGCGGACCGTGGACCACCACGTCTCTGCCGTGTTGCAGAAGCTCGGCGTCCGAACCCGGCGGGAAGCGGCGGCCACCGCAATGACACTGGACATGAACAGGTGACGTTGTTCACCTCGAACTCCGGCTCCAGCCTATCGGTGGCCAAGTGACAGTTGACGCTAACGTTCGCTCTGGCTAACGTTCGTGACATCCGACGAAAGGATGGGGCGATGGAGCTGTGGGCCTGACCGTGTCGGACCCCGACGAACACGCCACCGACGAGGCGCTGCGGGCGCTCGCCGAGCCGCGCAGGCGCGCCATCCTGCGCCTCGTCGCCGACCAGGAGCTGCCCGCCGGGCAGATCGCGGCGGCGTTCGACGTCACCCGCACCGCGGTGAGCCAGCACCTCGGCGTGCTGAAGAACGCCGGGCTGTTGCACGAGCGGCGGGACGGCACGCGCAGGCTCTACCGCGCCCGGCCCGAAGGCCTCGCCGGGCTGCAGGCCTTCCTCGACCAGATGTGGGCCACGTCCCTGCGCACCGCCGCCGCCCTCGTCGAGGCCGAACGGGGGATCGTCGACCATGACGAAGCCGCCGGATGAGCACCGCCCGCGGCGGCGCGACCCCGCGCGCCGCCTGGGCATGATGTGGGCGGACGTCCTGCGCCGCTTCCGCGACCACCTGCACACCACCACCGAGGACACCGATGGCCGCACCCCTTGACCACACCCCGCTGCGCCGACCCCCGATCCGCCAGTCGACGATGGTCCGCTCCGACGTGGAGCACACCTTCACCGTGTTCGTCCGGGAGATCGGCGCCTGGTGGCCGACGGCCGCGATCTCGGCGGGCCGTGACCGGGTGCGCAGCGTCACCGTCGAACCGCGCCGCGGCGGGCGCGTCTACGAGACGTGGCACGACGACACGACCGTCGACTGGGGCGAGCTGCTCGTCTGGGACCCGCCCCACCGCTTCACCATGACGTGGACGTGCACGCCCGCGCCCACGGAAGTCGAGTTGACCTTCTCCGCGCTGGGGCCGTCGCTCACCCGCGTCGCCGTCGAGCACCGCGGTTGGGAGGCGCTCTCGGAGGCCCAGCTCCGCGAAGACTGCGCCGAGCCCGGTGGCTACGCCGCGGGCGCCTTCGCCACGGGCTGGGCCCGCATCCTCGCCGCACTCGCCGCCGCAGTTCCGGGAGGACCCGCATGAAGTACGTCGTGACCTACGAGCTCGCCGAGGGTGCCCAGGCGCTCGCGATGGAGCACTACCCGGCCCACCGGGCCCGCCTCGACCAGTTCCACGAGCGCGGTGAGCTGCTGCTCGTCGGCACGTTCGCCGACGAGCCCGTCGGCGCCATGGCCGTCTTCACCACCCGGGAGGCCGTCGACGCGTTCATGGCCGACGACCCCTTCCTGAAGCACGGCGTGGTCGGGACCCACCGGGTACGCGAGTGGGACGAGGTGCTCCAGGCCTAACGCACCAGGTCGGCGGGCGGCAGGAACTCGCGGGAGACGTCGTCGTGGGTCTGGCTGGCCGCGCCGAGCTTGCGGATGACGTCGGCCACGGCCACCCCGCGCACCCCGGCGAGCGTGATCCGCCCGTCGTGCTTGGTGGTGATGCACCGCTGCACGCGCGCCGCGTGCACGGCCGCGCACCTGGCCAGCTGGGCCGCCGCCGCCGCGTACTCGGCGGACTCGACGAACCGCGCGAACGCCGCCTCGTCCCCGACGACCACCTCGACCATCGCCTGGTACTGCCGCTCCATCGGCTTGGTCATCGTGACGCCGGGGTGGTCGAGGGTGATGTCGAGCTCCTCGAAGAGGTGGCGGCGCAGCTTCAGCACCTCGTCCGACGCGGCGAGCGCGGGCACGAGCGCGTCGTCCACCCACGACCGGAAGTCGGCCACCGACACCTCCGGGCGCTTGCGCAGGAACACCAGGTGCCGGACGTGGGTGTCGGTGCCGTCGGGCGCCGGGTCGGTCGCGTCGCGCACGGTCGTGCTGTTCGGTCCGAGCCCGGCGTAGCCGATCTCCTGGGACAGGAAGTTGATCCCGTCCTCCATCTGCACCCGCGACGCCTTGATGAACGCCTGCAGGTCGTCCATCGTCGGGAACGTCGCCTCCGGCACACCGTCGAACGTGTCCTCCTCCTCGGGACGCATCGACACGCCGTCGACGGCGGGCCACAGCGAGTCCGCGAGCGACGTCTTGTGCAGCCACACCGAGCTGATCCCGGGGAACCGGGGCGGCAGCGTGACGTGGGCGTTGAGCCAGTAGTCGTAGAAGTCCTGGAGGGCGACGCCGTCCTTCGCCTTGAGCGGGATCACCAGCGTCATCGCGTTGTGCTCCGTCATGGGCTGAGGGTCGGGGAGGGCGCAGGTCACACCAATGCGGCGTCCCGTTCAGTGGGACGTCAGCCGCCCATCCCGGCGTCGCGGGCCCGGAGGGCGGCCTCGGTCCGGTTGGTCACGCCGAGCTTCGCGTACACCGTCGACAGGGTGTTGCTCACGGTCTTCGGGGCGACGCCGAGCCGCCGGGCCATCGCCGTGGTCGGCACCCCCGCGGCCAGGAGCTCCAGCAGCTGCCGCTCGCGCGCGGTGAGGGCGGCGAAGGGGTCGGGCGGCGCGTCCATCACGAGCCGGGCGACGCCCGCGGTGAGGAACGCGTCGCCGCAGGCCACGGCGTGGATCGCGCGCACGATGCGGTCCTGCGGGTCGCCCTTCAGCACGTAGCCCCCGGCGCCCGCGGAGACGGCGGCGCGCACCGAGGCGTCGTCGTCGAGCATCGTGAGCATGAGGATGCCGACCTCCGGGGCGGCGCGGCGGATCTCGCGGGTGGCCGACACCCCGTCGAGCCCGGGCATGTGGATGTCGAGGACGATCACGTCCGGGCTCAGGGTGACCGCGGCCCGCACCGCCTCGTGGCCGTCGGCCGCCTCGCCGACGACGTCGATGTCGTCCACCGAGCGCAGCATCGCGCCGAGCCCACGGCGCACCACCGGGTGGTCGTCGGCGAGCACGACCCGGATCGTCATGCGAACACCGGCAGCCACGCCCTGACCTCTCCACCGGACGGCGTCGGCGCCGCCTCCAGGCCGCCGCCCAGCTCGGCGGCCCGCTCCCGCAGCGACCGCAGCCCGACCCCGGCCTCCCACGGCGCGAGCGAGCCGGCGCCGTCGTCGCGGACGGTCAGGCACAGCGCCCCGCGCGAAGGAGCGATGACGACCTCGGCGCAGCCCGCCGTCGAGTGCCGGGCCACGTTGGTGAGCGCCTCGGTGACGATCCGGTAGGCCGCCACCTCGACGGCGGCGGACAGGGCGGGGACCTCGCCCGCCGTTATCCGGGTGTCCAACGGCGCGAGCCGCTGGGCGTGCCTGCGCACGGCCTCGACCAGACCCCACTCGTCGAGCGCGGCGGGCCGCAGCTGGTAGATGAGGCGGCGGACGTCGGCGAGGGCGTCGCCCACCGCACCGCGGATCTCCCCGCCGAGCGCGCGGACCTCGGCGGGGTCGGTGTCGGCGAGGTTCACCACGGCGTCGGCCTGGAACGCGATGCCGGTGAGGACGGGGCCCAGGCCGTCGTGCAGGTCGCGGCGCAGCCGTCGCCGCTCCTCCTCGCGCCCCTCCACGATCGCCCGGCGCGACGCTTGCACCGCCGCTGACAGCTCGTCCGCCCGCATCGCGACGGCGATGGGCACGGCGAGGAGGTCGAGCACGGCCCGGTCGTCGGCGTGCAGCCGCCGCTCCCCGGCCCGCACCCCGACCTCGAGCTCGCCCTCGTGCAGCGCGACGGCCTCGACGATGGCCGGGCGTACGCCGTACTCGTGCTCACCGAGCCGGGCGTAGGGCAGGCGCAGCGCCTGGCAGAGGGCGGGGAGGACGTCGGCGGGGCGCCCCGCGAGCTGGGCGGACACGGTCGTCGCCGCGCGCACCGGGTCCGTCCGCTCGCCGTAGAGCAGCCGGTTGACCGCGCGCTGCACCCGCACGCGCGCCGGGTTGAACGCCACCGCGACCAGCAGCGTGGCCAGCACCGACGTGCCGAAGCCCAACAGCCGACCGGTCACCTCGACGAGCGCGAGGTAGACCGCCGCCACGGCGAGGGTGAGCACGGCGTAGGTCAGCGCGCGCGACCAGAGGAGCCGGATGTCGAGCAGCCGGTGGCGCAGCACCGCGATCGTCATGGCTATCGGAACCAGCGCGACCACGGTGAAGAGGATGACCGGGAAGCCGTTGTCCTCGACCGATCCGCCGAGCCGGGTGACCGCGACGAGCGCGACGGCCACCGCCGTGGCCAGCAGCAGCCACAGCAGCTGCCTGCGCACCTGTTCGGTGCCGCGCCGGTAGCGCACCACGAGCACGACCAGCGCGGCCAGGTAGGTCGCGCTCAGCACGACCTGGGAGGCGACGTCGACGCCGCCGGGCAGCCCCAGCGCAAGGTACGACGTGACCTGCCGACGGGCGGGATCCAGCTCGGCGACCGTGCCGAGGGGGTCGGGGTCGGAGCTGAAGACCAGCACCTGCAGCACGGCGTTGGCCACGACGACCGGGACGATCAGGCGCGGCGGCCGAGCGTCGGGGAACGACAGCAGCGCCAGCGGGATGAACAGCGCGACCGACCACGGCCACGCCGCCGAGTACGCCGTGGCCCAACCGCGCGCGGGCGCCCCGGTCGCGAGGGCCTGGAACAGCCACGGCGTGACCGCCGCCGTGGCCGTCTGGCAGACGCCCGCGCCCAGCAGCAGCCAGCCCAGCCGGTTGTCCGGGCGGTAGCCCGCGATCAGCCCGCCGCAGAGGCCGCAGCACAGGCCGATGACCGCGTTCGGCACGATGAAGCTGTCGACGGCGGCCGTGGCGCTCATGCCGGTGGCCGCCCAGCCGACCGCGACCGCCAGCACCTCCGCGATCACGAGGGCGAACAGCCCCATCGCCGCGGCCCGTCTCGTCACGCGCTCATCCTGCGGTGCCCGGTATCCCGGTGTCTGCCCCGGGATGCCGGGAACATCCTCCCGGTCGGTTGCTCTGTCGGCTGGGGAATGCCCGCGCGGCGACGCTCGTCGGCGAACCGATCCGCCGACAGGAGGACCCATGTCCCGCTCATCCGTCGCGCAACGCCCGAACACCGCCGTCGCCGCGGCCGTCCCCGGAGGCGTGATCATCGCCGTCCTCGGCGCCCTGGCGGCCTTCGCCCCCGCGGCCACCGAGGGGGTCTGGTGGTTCCTCGCCGCGGCCGTCGGCGCGCTGCTGCTCAGCGTGGCGATCCTGGCGTTGCGCTCCCGCGTGGACGGCGTCGCGCGGCCCGCGTTGGCCGTGGCCGGGGTCGGCATGGCGCTCTTCGCGCTGGCGCACGTCTACACGCTCGTCGACGTCGACACCGCGATCCTGTTGTTCTCGGTCTTCCTGGTGGTGGCGGCGGTGGCGTTGATCGTCGCGGGGATCGCGCTCGCGCGGACGTGGCGCGGTCCGGGCCGGTTCGTGCCGCTGCTGTGCGGGGTGTGGCCGCTCGCGACGATCCCGGCGGGCGCGGCGCTCGGCGACCTGCCGCACTTCGGCGCGATCGCCATCTGGGGGCTGTGTTGGGTCACGTTCGGCGTGCTCACGCGTTCTCGGTGAACCGTGCATCGATCCGCAGCCGTGAACCTCCTATCAACGGGGGGTGCGCGACATGGCAGGCGGGCGGTGGTCGGGGCACGCGGACGGCCTGCTGTCCGGCGCGACCTGGGGTGTGGTGGCGATCCTGCTGCCCACCGCCGGTCAGCTCCCGAGCGCGTCCCTGCCTGCGACCTCGGTGGCCGTCGCGGCCATCTTCGATGCGGCGGCCGCCGTCTTCCTGCTGACGCGAGCGGGGATAGCCGACGTCGTCAAGGTGCTGGCCTCCCGCCGCGCGCTCGCCATCGGCCTGTGCAGCCTGCTCGGGGGCCCGTTGTTCATGGGCGGGTACGTCGCGGCGGTGCTGCTCGCGGGCCCCGCCGACGCCCTCACCGCGACCGCCACCTACCCGGTGCTCGGCGCGATCCTCGCCCGGCCGTTGTTGCGGCAACGGCTCGACCGGGTCGGGTGGCTCGGCGTGGTCGCCGCCGCCGCGGGTGCCACGCTGATCGCCGTCGACGCAGGCAGCGGCGCAGGCAACCTGATCGGCATCGGGTTGGCGCTGATCGCGGCGGCCGCGGTGGCGCTGGAGGGGATCGTCGCCACCCGTGCCATGGTCGGCCTCGACACGAACACGGTGATGGCGGGGCGCGAACTGCTGTCCGCGGTGATGTTCGGCCTCGTCGTGCTGGTGGTGCCGGGCGCGGTCAGCGCGGTGGGCCGGATCGTGGCCGATTCCGGGCTGGTCGTGCTGATCGCGGGCGCGGGCGCGATCGGCGGCTACTCGTACGTCATCTGGTACCGGTCGATCCGCAAGATCGGCGTCGCGCGGGCGATGGCGCTCAACATCTCCTACGCGATGTGGGGGGTGCTCTTCGCCTGGATCGTGCTGCACGCCCCGCCCGAACCCCTCGCGATCACCGGATGCGCAGTGGTGAGCGCCGGTGCCGTGCTGACCATCCTCTCGGGTCGGCGCGGAGCGGAGCGGGCGGCCCCGGCCGGGACCGCCCGCTCCATCCGGGGTGTGCTACTCCGTGGTCTCCTCCCGACGCACCTTGTCGTCGTCGCCGGGCGGGATCTCCATCACCGCCGTCAGGGCGGCGAGGTCGTGCGCGTGCCGGGTGGTCTGCACGACGAGGACGTTGCACATCGCGTGGCGCACCACCTCACCGGGCACGGAGCCGAGGGTCTGCCCCTCCTCGGCGCCCAGGCCCGCGGTTGCCGACGACGATGAGGTTCTTGGCGTTGTCCCCGGCCGCCTCCAGCAGGGCCCGCGCAGGCGGCGCCGCGATCGATGCGCTGCTCGAAGGGGCGCACCCGTTTCCCGACGGTCAGCTCCCGCACCGAGGCTTCCATCGCCGCCTCCGCCTTCGCCTCCCCGTAGAGGAGTTGGCGGCCGCCGTCGTCCACCTGGCCGGTGGGCTTCTCACTCGGGTCGTAGGCGGTCACCACGACCAGCCGCGCATCGGCCGCGTGCGCGACACCGGCGGCGTGGCCGACCGCGACGAGCGACGTGGGTGTGCCGTCGGAGCCGACGATGACCTCGTCGTAGACCGTGTGGAAGTGCCGAGGCGCGCCGAGCGGCACGATCGGCGACTCCTCGTCCGGCCGCGGCGAGTTGACCCAGAGCATCGAGATGGCGCCGCACCCGAGCAGGACACCCGCCAGCATGATCGCGTTGGTGCCCTTGCCGCCGAGCAGGTGCTCGAAGATCCAGCCGAACGTGAGGGTCTGGATCAGCATCGGGACGACGACCATCATGTTCAGGATCCCCAGGTAGACGCCGATGCGGCGGGAGGGGACCATGGTCACGACCATGAGCGAGGGCACGCCGGTCATGCTCGCCCAGGCGATGCCCATGCCGATCATGGGGAGCAGCGCCACGTACTGGTTGCTGATGTTCGCCAGCCAGACCAATGAGACGGCGGCGAAGCCGAGGCAGAGCGCGTGCACCCGCTTGGCCCCGATCTTCTGGCACCAGCCGACGAGGAACAGAGCGACGATCATCGTGACGAAGTTGTAGGCGGCGTTCTCCAGGCCGCTCCACGAGATCGCCTGGTCCCACGCCTCACCTCCGGTTTCCGGGTCCGCGTTGAAGATCGACTCACCGAGGCTCACGGCCAGGAACTGCCAGTAGATGAACATCGCGTACCACTGGAAGAGGAACGCCACGCCGATCTTGTGCATCGCGACCGGCATCTCCCGGACCGCCACGGCGATGTCCTTGACGGCGGCGCCGAGGCCCTTGGGGGCCGCTTCGATCTCGGCGAGGATCTCCGGCGACGGCTTGAGCTCCTTCGTGCGGATCATCGCGACCAGCATCGTGACCAGGATGACGACCGTGCCGATCATGAAGCACGAGTACATCCAGTACGGCACGCCGTTGCCCGCGTTGCCGACGATGACCTTCTGCAGGATGAAGAGGGACAGGTTCGCCAGCACCGCGCCCGCGCCGGTGAACATGCTCTGGGTGAGGAAGCCGCGCGCGACTTGCGACTCCGGCAGCCGCTCGGACAGCAGCGCCCGGTAGGGCTCCATCGAGGTGTTGTTGCCGATGTCGAGCAGCCACAGGCAGAGCACGCCCAGCCAGAGCACGCCGACGAACGGGAAGAGGAACAGCACGACCGCGCACAGGAATGCGCCCGCCAGGATGAACGGCTTGCGGCGACCCCAGCGGTCGCTCCAGGTCTTGTCGCTGATCGCGCCGATCAGCGGCTGGATGATGAGGCCGGTGATGGGGCCGGCGATGTTGAGGATCGGCAGTTGCTCGGGATCGGCCCCGATCAGCGTGAACAGCGGGTTCACCGCCGACTGCGTGAGGCCGAAGCTGAACTGGACCCCGAAGAAGCCCAGGTTCATCAACAGGATGTTGCCGCCGCTCATCAGCGGCTTGCGTTCGTGGATCTCGACGGCTTCCACGTTGGTGCTGACGGTCTCGCCTACTGCCATTCCCGACCTCCGACTGTGAGCACAAGCACACCGGCCGGGGGAACGGTACGCGCGTGACGGACGTTCCGCAGGTCCGCCGCTAAACGGGCACCGGCTGCGGGGCGGGCGGCCCGACGTAGTGGGCCGCGGGGCGGATGATCCGACGCTCGGTCGCCTGTTCCAGCACGTTCGCGACCCAGCCGACGACCCGGCTGACCGCGAACGTCGGGGTGAACATGTCACGCGGGATGCCGCAGATCTCCATCACCACCCCCGCGTAGAACTCGACGTTCGCGTACCGCGGGCGGTCGGGCTTGGCCTCGGCGAGCAGCGCCACCACCCGCTCCTCGACCGCGCAGGCGAACTCGACCAGCTCGCCGCCGAGCTCGCGCGCCGTCTCGCGGAGCATGCGCGACCGCGGGTCTTCCGTGGTGTAGACGGCGTGGCCGAAGCCCATGATCCGCTCGCCCGCCGCGAGCTTGCCGCGCACCCAGCCGTCGATCCGGTCCGGCGTGCCGATCTCGTCGAGCGCGGCCAGAGCGCGGTCGGGTGCGCCGCCGTGCAGCGGGCCGGAGAACGCGCCGAGCGCGGCGACCACGGCGGCCGCCAGGTCGGCGCCGGTGGAGGCGACGACGCGGGCGGTGAACGTGGAGGCGTTGAAGCCGTGGTCGACGGTGGCGACGAGGTAGCGCTCGACGGCCCGCACGTGCTCCGGCGACGGTTCGGCGCCGGTGATCATGTGCAGCCAGTCGGCGGGCGGGCTCAGCTCGGGCCGGGGCGGGATCGGCCGCAGTCCCTGCCGGAGCCGGTGCAGCGCGGCGAGGATCGTCGGCGTCACGGCGCACAGGCGCAGCGCGCCCGCCCGCCGGGTGGTCGGGTCGGCGTCCCAGAGCGGGGGGAGGTCCAGCGCGGCGCCGGTGAGGGAGAGCGCGGTGCGCAGGCCGCTCAGCGGGGTGCCGCCCGCCGCCGCGATCAGGGGCAAGGCGGCGGCGACGGCCTCCGGCACCCTGCGCTGCGCGGCCATCTCCGCCGCGAACCGGCGCGACTGCGGCGGGGTCGGGCAGCGCGCCGTCGATCATGAGGGCGCAGACGTCGGAGAAGCTGCGGGTGCGGGCCAGCTCGACCGCGGAGTACTGGCGGTAGTGGTAGAAGCCCTCGTCGCCGCGGACGTCACCGAGGTTGGTGGCGGTGACCACCACGCCGCGGAGACCGGGAGGGACGGTTGTCGTCATGGGTCGAGCGTGCGCCCGAGCGTCAACTATCGTCAATATTGATACAGTCAACATCGTGACTCGCTTGCTGACGACGGCGGAGGTCGCGCGGCGGCTCGACGTGCAGCCCGCGACGGTCTACGCCTACGTGAGCCGGGGGCTGCTCACCAACGTGGGTGGGCGGCGGGCGAGCCGGTTCGCGCAGGACGAGGTCGACCGACTGGTCCGGCGCGGCCGGGAAGGGCGGCGGCCGTCGGGGGCGATCGAGCGCATCCACACCGGGATCACGCTGCTCACCGAGGACGGGCCTGCCTACCGCGGGCGGCCGGTCGCCGAGCTGCTCGACCGGCCCGTCGAGGCGGTGGCGCACCTGCTGTGGACGGGCTCGCTCGGGCGCCGGAGAGCCGTTCAGGGCGCCCGCCGAGCTCGTGGACGTCGCCGCCGGGGCGGCGGGCGCGCTGCCCGCGTCGGCGCGGCTCGTCGACCGGCTGCGGGTGGCCGTCGCGGCGGCGAGCGCCGTCGACCCGCTGCGGCACGACCTGGACCCCGCCGCCGTGGTGCGCCGGGCGGAGACGATCCTCGCGCTCGCCGTCGACGCGCTCGCCCGCACCGCGTCCCGCCCGGGCGACGCCGCACCATCGGTTGTCGACCAGCCCGGTGCAGCCCTCGCCGGAGGGGCGGACCTGCTTGATGGCGCCGCACTCCCCGACGGCGCCGCCCTCCCCGACGGCGCGGCCCTCCCCGACGGCGCGACCATGGATGGCGCCGCGACCGACGCCCGTAGGGCGGACCCGCCGGGCGGCGGCATCCTCTCCGGCGCCGCGGGCCTCCCCGGCGGCGGATCGCTCGCCGCCCGGCTGTGGCCCGCACTGGCCGGGCGACCGCCGACGCCGGAGCAGGAGCGGCTGCTCAACGCCGTGCTGATCGTGCTGGCCGACCACGACCTGGCCGTCTCCACGCTCGCGGCACGGGTGGCGGCGAGCGCGCGGGCGAACCCCTACGCCGTGGTGTCGGCCGGGCTGGGCGCGCTGGACGGGCCGCAGCACGGCGCGGCGAGCACGCTCGCGCACCGGTTCCTCGCCGAGGCGCTCACCGACCCGGTCGCCGCGCTCGCCGAACGGCTGCGCACGGGCTCGCCGATCCCCGGCTTCGGGCACCGCGTCTACCGCAACCGCGACCCGCGCACCGCCCTCGTGCTCGACCGGCTCGCCGACGGGCCGGTGCGGGCCGCCGTCGAGGCCGTGACCGCCCCGCTGGCGGGTCGACCCGGCGGGTTCCCCAACGTCGACCTGGCGCTCGCCGCCGTCGTGCACGCCCACGGCCTGCGGCCCGACGCGGGCGAGGCGATCTTCGCCGTCGCGCGGACGGTCGGGTGGATCGCGCACGCGCTCGAGGAGTACGCCGAGCCGGGCCTGCGGTTCCGCGCCGAGGGCGTCTACACCGGACCGGTACCGGACGGAGGCCGGGTCGCGACGTTGCGCTGACCTTCCGGTGACCTGAGTCACCCGATCGAGGGAAACTCGGCAGCCCCGGGAGACGTTTCACCCGCCCGCCTCGACATGCGGATATCGGTGACGGTACGGCTGCGAGGAGTAGCAGATGAGCGGCGCGGACAGTGAGCCGAAGGAGCACGCGAGCGGGCCCGAGGACGCGTCGAACGTGCCGACGCAACGTCGTGGGTCCTGCGGCTGCGGTCACCCGGACGCGGACCACGACCACCACCTTCGGGGCGGCGTCGACAGCGGAGCGTGTCGGCGGTCGAAGCTCCGGGGCGGGTTCGGCCTGGCCGACCAGTTGGTGGTCGCGTTGCGCCGCGGCCGGTGAGCGGCTCGGCTGAACCGCAGGTCGTGGCTCACAGCACCTTCTTGGCGCCCGGCAGCGCGCGCACGGCCGCGGCGAACGCCCAGCAGAGCGGCAGCCCGAGCGCACCGAGCACCAACGCCTTGACGATCGCGGGCGCCACCAGCCCGGACAGCGCGATCCCGAGCGCGGTGATCACGAGCGCGTGCAGCACGTAGACGGCGAAGGCGTTGGCCGTCAGGAACGGCGGCCACTGCCCGGCGAACCGTTCACGGAACAGCACCAGCAGCCCGATGATCATGGCGGTGGCGAACACGGCCTCGAACACGGCGATCCCCACCTGGTCGTCCAGCACGTAGGCGAACAGGCCGAACGGGACCGCCACCGCCGCGGCCACCCACGCCCACCGGCCCGCGCGCCGGGTGAGCCCCGAGAACCAGTCGCGCCGGTAGGCCAGCACGCCGACCGTGAACATCGCGGCGTACTGCGGCAGGTAGCTCGCCGTCGGCAGGCCCAGCACCGGCACGTACGTGCCGTTCGGCACCACCAGCCGCCACAGGACGGTCGCGACGGCCAGCCCCACGACGAACGCCACGATCCACCGCCCCCGCAGCGGCTGGGCCGCGACCGGCCCCGGCTCCGGCCGGAACCGCCGCACCAACGCGTAGACCAGCGAGAACACGAGCAGGACTTCGAGGAACCAGGTGGGGCCCGGGTCCCAGCTGAGCACGTAGTACTCCGCGTACGGCAGCCCCGACACGCTCCACCCCGGGATGCCGACGACGGCGCGCACCACGATCACGAACAGCAGCAGCGGGATGCCGAGGCGGACGAGGCGGTCGCGCGCGAACCGGCCGACGCCCTTGCGGTCGAGCGCCCCGGGCGTGAAGTAGCCCGCGATGAGGAAGAAGAACCCCATGAAGTAGGCCTGGTTGAGCGCGAGGAACACGTCCAGCGCGGTGGCCGAACCGTCGTGCGGGGCCTCGTAGTAGTACCAGAGCGGGATGTGGCTGTAGGTGACGGCGGCGTGGTGCAGCACGACCAGCGCCGTGAGCACCACCCGCAGGTTGTCCAGGTAGCTCAGCCGGGTTCGGGTCTGCAGCGTGGTCATCGGCGTGGTCATCGGCTCTCCTTCCGGACGGCGGCGACGTAGAGATCCGCGAGCGAGCGGGCGTAGGCGTCGAGGTCGAGCTCGGGGTGGGCCATCCAGTAGCCGAACATGTCGTCGATCCCGCCCTGGTGCGTGACGGCCATGACGCGGGTGTCGAACTCCCGGAACTCGCCGGCGGCCTGCCCCGCCTGGTACATGCGCTCCAACGCGGCGAACAGCTCGTCGCTGGTGTGCATGCCGTAGCGCGGCGAGCCGTCGGCCGCCCGCAGGTTCGCGAAGATCTGGCCCAGCGCGGCGACGTGCGACCGCCGCTCGCGCATGTACTCCGCGGCCGCGGTGACGTGCGTGCGGACCAGCTCGGTCGGCGACTCCAGGCCCTCCATCCGGCCCACGATGTGCGCGGCCGCCTCGCCGTAGATCGTCTCCACGATCGTGACCATCAGCTCGTCCTTGCCGCTGAAGTGGTAGGAGATGACGCCCTTGCTGATGCCCGCCCGCACGGCGATGGCGGCGAGCGAGGCCTTGGCGTACCCGACCTCGGCGATCACGTCGACCGCGGCCGCGACGATCTGGGCGCGCCGCGCCTTCTCGATGAACGTCTGACCCTTCGGCTCATTTTCTGGCCGCACGGTCAGAAAGTAGCACACGCGGTCAGAAGCCGACGACGGAATTCCCCCGCGCAGGCCACGGTCGGTCGCGCGCGGACCTCAGCGGGGTTTCCCGGCGCCGGAACGCCGCTGGTGTCCCGGGCGAGCACGGCGGTCGCCCGAGCTGAGCGGACGGCTCGGCTGCGGCCACTCCAGCTCCAGCGTTCCGCCCACGGGCAGGGCGGCCCACCGGGCCACCATCGCGTCCCACGCCGGGCGCAGCGGGCTGTCGCCGCCGTGCTCCAGCAGGTGCTCCTCGGCGTGCACGCGGGCCTCGGCGGCGTCCAGCTCGGCGCGGTGCGCGGCGATCACCGCCCGGCCTTCCCGCGTGCGGCGCTTGCGCATGCTGTTGAACGTGGCGCCCTCGGCGATCAGGCCCCAGAAGCCGTGGCGCAGCCCCAACCCGCCCTCGATCACGAACCCCGCGAGGTCGTGCGGCAGGTGCCCCTCGCGCACCCGCCCGCCCATGCAGCAGCCGGGCACGCGCGTGCGCCGGGCCCGGACGGCTTCCCAGTCGCACTGGCCCAGCTCGTTCTTGCGGAACGTCACGCGCACACCTCGACGGTACGAGCGGCCGCTACCCGTTATTCGTCCCCGGGCGTGAGCACGGCGTCGCAGCGCCAGCAGCGCTCGGGGTGCTCCCCGGTGGGCATGGCCCCGCACTCCGGGCAGAGCTGGGGGAGCCAACACACGGCGTCGCCGGGCTCGTCGTCGCTCATGCGGTCATATCCTCCAGGGGCACCGCGGGATCGGCGAGCGCGGCGGGGTCCAGCCGGGTGCCCGAGCGGATGAGCCGGCGCGCGATCTCGGGCACGCCCGTCCAGACGTTGACGTTCATCGCCGCCGTGAGCCGACCGTCCCGCAGCCAGAACGCGACGAACTCCCGCTCGTCGCCCCGCACCACCACCTCGCCCCCGCCGAACCCGGTGTACTCCATGCCGAGGTCGTACTGGTCGGTGAAGAAGTACGGCAGCCGGTCGTAGACGGCGTCCTTCCCGAGCATCGCCTGCGCCGCGACGACGGGCTGGTGCAGCGCGTTGGCCCAGTGCTCCACGCGCACGTGCCTGCCCGCGAACGGGTGGTAGGCGTTGGCGACGTCGCCCGCCGCCCAGACGTCGGGGGCGGAGCTGCGCAGGTGTTCGTCGACGACGACGCCGTTGTCGACCGCGAGCCCGGCGGCCCGGGCGAGGTCGACGTCCGGGGTCACGCCGATGCCCGCGACCACGAGATCGGCAGGAATCGTCTCGTCGTCGAGCAGCACGGCGTCGGACTTCACGGCGCGCACGGTGACCCCGCACCGCAGGTCGACCCCGTGCTCGACGTGCAGCCGGGCGAACACCGCCGCCATCTCCGGCCCGAGCGCGGCCAGCAGCGGCGCGGGCGCCTGCTCCAGCACCGTCACCTCGGCGCCCGCGACCCGCGCCGCGGCCGCGACCTCCAGCCCGATCCAGCCCGCCCCGACGATCACGACCCGGGCGCCGGGGCGCAGGGCGGCGCGGAGCCGGTCGCTGTCGTCGAGCGTCCGCAGCGTGACGGCGTCGGCCAACCTGCGCACGCTCGACCCGGTGGTGAGCAGCAGCTTCGTGTAGCGCAGGCGGTCGCCGTCGGCCGTCTCGACCTCGTGCGCGGCCGGGTCGAGCGCGGTGACCCTCGTGCCGAGGCGCAGGTCGACGTCCTGCTGGGCGTACCACTCCGCCGGGTGCACGAACGGCACCTCCGCGGTGCCCTGCAGGTAGCCCTTGGAGAGCGCGGGCCGCTCGTAGGGGAGGTGCGCCTCGGCGCCGAAGAGCACGACGCGGCCGTCGAACCCCTCGGCGCGCAGGGTTTCGGCGGCCCGGGCGCCCGCGAGCCCCGCCCCGACGATCGCGAACGTGTCAGCCATGGCGGCCTCCGGTGGTGAGGGCCATCGGGCTCTCCGATCTAAAAGACGATACCGTGCACGTTAGAACGTGAATTACGGAAACGGAAGTGTCTCTTAGAAAATGGACGACGTCTTCGGCGCGTTGGCCGACCCGGTGCGGCGCGAGCTGTACCGGTGGGTCGTCGCGCAGGCCGAGCCGGTGAGCCGCGACCAGGCCGCTTCGGGCGCGGGCGTGCCGCGGCACACCGCCAAGTTCCACCTCGACCGGCTCGTGGCCGACGGGCTGCTGGAGACCGAGTTCCGACGGCTGACCGGCCGCCGCGGGCCCGGCGCCGGGCGTCCCGCGAAGCTCTACCGGCGCTCGGCGCGGCAGGTGTCCCTCACGCTGCCGCCGCGGCAGTACGAGCTGGCCGCGCAGATCATGGCCGCGGCACTCGACGGCGGCGGCAACCCCGAAGCGCTCCACACCGCGGCCGCCGAGGTGGGGCGCCAGGCGGGCACGAGCCTCGAGGCGCTGGGCTACGAGCCGCACGAGCGCGACGGCGTGGTCGAGCTGCTCAACTGCCCGTTCCACGCGCTCGCCGCCGAGCACACCGCGCTGGTGTGCGGCATGAACCTGCACCTCGTCGGCGCACTGCTGGAGGGCACCGAGCGGCGGGCCGTGCTGGACCCGGCGCCCGGTCGGTGCTGCGTCACCGTCGTCGGCGATGAGTTCGGCCGGTCCGATGAGTCGACTCCGGTATGACTGGAGTCCAGGAGATCGCCGACGAGCTGGTGGCGTCGGGCGCGGAGCGCGGCGTGCAGGTGGCCGCCTACGTGGACGGGAAGCAGGTCGTCGACGTCGTCGCGGGGGTGGCGGACCCGGCCACCGGGCGACCCGTCACGCCCGACACGTTGTTCTACAACTGGTCGATCGGGAAGGGCGCGACGGCCACGCTGGTGCACCGGCTGGGCCTCGACCCGGAGACCCGCGTCGTCGAGGTGTGGCCGGAGTTCGGCAAGCACGGCAAGGACGTCGTCACCGTGCGGCAGGTGCTCGACCACACCGCGGGGGTGCCCGGGCTGCCCGCGGGCGTCACGGTCGACGACGTCTGCTCGTGGCCGACGATGGTCGCCGCGCTGGAGGACGCGCAGCCGTGGTGGGAGCCGGGCACGCAGGTCGGCTACCACGCCTACACGTTCGGCTACCTCGCGGGCGAGATCGTGCGGCGGGTCACCGGGCGGGAGCTGGGCGACGTCCTCGCCGACCTCACCGCCGAGCTCGGCTACCCCGGCGAGATCCGCTACGGCATGGCCGACGCCACCGGGCTGGCCGTGCCGGAGGACGCTCCGTCCGATGTGGACTGGTCGCAGGTGCCCGCGGACTCGCCGATGCTGCGGGCCGCGCCGCTCACGGTGCTTCCCCACCGCCGCGCTCGGCGCCGACCCGCGGATGATCGCCGCCGACATCCCGGCCGGGGCCAAGGTCACCGCGCGGGCGATGGCCGCCCTGTACGCGTCGTGGCTCACGAGCCCGCGGCTGGCCGACGTCACCACGGTGTCGGCGGAAGGCGAGGACCAGGTGTACGGCAACGAGTGCCGCATGAGCCTCGGCTTCGCGCTCGGCCTGCCGTTCGAGGAGGGTGCGCCGCGCGCGTTCGGCTGGGCGGGTGCGGGCGGCAGCTGGGCGGGGGCGGACCCGGACCGCGGCGTGGCCGTCGCGGTGACGAAGAACGTGTTGGCGATGGACTTCACCACGGTGGAGCGGCTGGTCGGGGCCGTACTGGCCGAGGTCTAAGTACGTAGCCGATACGGACGTGCCGAGGCGGTCGGCGCGCGACCGTGGCGGCATGTTCACCACTGATGTGCTCATCGTCGGCGCAGGGCCTGCGGGCCTCGCGACCGCGCTCTCCGCGCTGCGCCACGGCGCGCGGGTGCTCGTCGTCGAGCGCCGGGCCGGGCCGTCGACCGTGCCGCGGGCGACCGGCATCTCCATCCACACCATGGAAGTCCTGCGCGGCTGGGGGGTCGCGGACGCGGCGCTGCGGGGGAGCATCGCCTGCGAGCCGACCGTCACGATCACCGACCGCCTGCCCGACCCGCCGCACGAGGTGGTGCCGTTGCCCTGGCCGCCGGTGCGGGAGATCCTCGCCGCGAGCCCGGCCCTCCCGGCCGTCATCCCGCAGGACCACCTGGAGCCGGTGCTGGTCGACGAGGTGCGCCGCCTCGGCGGCACCGTGCGCTTCGGTGCGGCGCTCACGGCGTTGCGGACGACGGGCGACGGGGTGCGCGCGATCGTCGGGGGTGTGCGGGTGCGGGCCCGGTTCGTGGTCGGCGCCGACGGGCCGCGCAGCACCGTGCGCGCGGCGCTGGGCATCGGCGTGGAGCGGCTCGGCGTGATCGGGGAGTTCACGCTGACCCTCTTCCGCGCCGACGGGATGCCGTCGCAGCCGAGCGCGCTGAACTTCGTCAAGCACCCCGACGCCGAGGGTGTGCTGCTGCCGCTGGGGTCCGGGCGGTGGGGGTACGTCCGGGCCGGGCGGGAGCCGTCGCAGGCGGCGTTGGCGCTGGCCGTCGGACGGGCGCCGGACGTGCTCGGGACGTCGCGGTTCACGATGGCCGCCGAGGTGGCGAGCGCGTTCCGCGCCGGGCCGGGCTTCCTCGTCGGCGACGCCGCGCACCGCATGACGCCCTACGCCGGGGCCGGGCTGAACACCGCCGTCCACGACGGGCACGAGCTGGGCTGGCGGCTGGCCTGGGCGGCCCGCGGGATCGCGGGGGACGAACTGCTGTCGAGCTACGCCGAGGAGCGCGAGCCGGTGGGGCGGGCGACCGCGCTGCGCAGCCTCAGCACCGAGCGGCACCCCGACGACGGCCTGCCGCGCGACCTGGGCAGCACCTACCGGTCCGCGGTGATCGTCGACGACGGCGCGGCCCCCGCGACCGGCCACCACCGAACGGCCCGGCCGGGGGAGCGGGCGCCGCACGCGTGGTTCCGGGACGGCGGCCTGCGGCGGTCGACGCTCGACCTGTTCGAGGGGCGGATGACCGTGCTCGCCGGGCCGGAGGGGCGGTGGGCGCCGCCGGGCGCGACCGAGTCCGGCGTCGGGCCGGGCGCCGTCAGGCCGCGGCCAGGCGCGGGGGAACCGGGCCGGCCCATCGTCGAAGGGGGGCTGGCGGTGGCGGGGGACCCGCGCGGCCTGACCGTCGACGGGATACCGGTCGCGGTGCTGCGGGTCGGGCGGGACCTGCCGGATCCCCGGGGGGTGATCCGGCGGGCCTACCGGCTCGGCGCGGAGTCGGCGGTGCTGGTGCGGCCCGACGGGGTGGTGGCGTGGCGCCACGACAGCGCCGCCGACCCGGCCACGCTGGTCTCGGCCGTCCGGACGGCGGTCGGCCGGGCCGTCCCGGCCGCGGTCGCGGTCTAGAGGGCCGCGCCGGGGCCGGGCAGCACGTCGATGTCGCCCGCGTGCATCGGCTCGCCGCAGTGGGCGCAGCGCAGGTCGACCCGGCTGATCTCGCCGCACGCGTGGTGGCGGTAGAGGACCGGTGGCCCCGCCTCCCCGGCGAGCCACTTGTCCCCCCACGCGACCATGACCATCAGGGCGTCGAACAGCTCGGTGCCCTTCTCGGTGAGGACGTACTCGAACCGCGGCCGCCGGTCGTAGGGCCTGCGTTCGAGCACCCCGCATTCCACGAGGTGGTTGAGCCGTTCGGTGAGGACCTTGCGCGAGATGCCCAGATCGGCCTGCAGCTGCTCGAACCGCGTGAACCCGACGAAGACGTCGCGCAGGATCAGCGGCGACCAGGGCTCTCCGATGACGTCGAGCGTGCGCGCGATCGAGCACGCCAACTCGCCGAAGTTCGTGCGTTGCATGAGCCCAGTCTAGCGCTCGGGGTTCCCTCAAGGAACTCCATGCTCTAGGGTCTCCTCAAGGAACTTCGAATGAGGAGGAACGCCATGCTGAACCCCGACGTCCGCCGGGCCCTCGACGGCACCCCCGTCGCCCACCTCGCCTCCGTGCTGCCGGACGGCTCGCCGCACTCGGTGCCGCTCTGGGTCGACACCCACGGTGAGCAGGTCGTCTTCCTCACCGGCCCCGGTTCGCGCAAGGCCCGCAACCTGCGCCGCGACCCCCGGGTGGCGCTGTCCTTGACCTCGCCGGACAACCCGTTCGAGCCGGTCATCATCCGCGGCCGGGTCGTCGAGTGGCTGGTGGGCGACGCCGCGTGGGAGGTAGTCGACCGGATCGCCGCGAAGTACATCGGAGCGCCGTACCCGCGGGACCACGAGCGCGTCGTGGGCATCGTCGAGCCGGAGCGGCAGATCGGTCGGCATGAGCTGAGCGGAGCTTGGCGGGCGGGGGTGGGGCACGCCAGGCTGTGGCCGTGCCCACCTCCCGCAGCCCGGTGCTGGTCGGGCGGCGGGCGGAGCTGGCCACGGCGTTCGGGCTCGTCGACGCCGCCGCCCGCGGCCAGGGGGGCGCGCTGCTCGTCACCGGCGAGGCGGGCATCGGCAAGTCGCGCCTCGCAGGCGAGCTGCGCGGGCGGGCCGCCGCGGCAGGCATGACGGTGCTGGTCGGGCGCTCGGTCGACGGCGGCGGCACCTACCGGGCGGTGACCGAGGCGCTGGCCCGGCTGCTGCGCACGCGCGTCGCCCTCGACGACCCCGCGCTGCGGCCCTACCGCGCGGCGTTGCGCAGGCTGCTGCCCGGCATCGCGGACGAGCCGCTCGCGAGCGCGCCCGACACCAGCGCGCCCGACACCACGGTCATGCTCGGCGAGGGGGTGCTGGCGCTGTTGGCCGGGCAGCCCACGCTGCTCGTGCTGGAGGACCTGCACTGGGCCGACCCGGACACGCTCGACCTCGTGCGCTACCTCGCGGGCGCGCTGGTCGACGCGCCCGTGCTGCTGGTGGCGACGGCCCGCGACGACGTCACCCGCCCCGCCCTCGCGCGCCTCGCCACCGACGTCCGCACGCTGCCGTTGCACCGCCTGGACGCCGAGGGCGTGGCCGCACTGGCGGCGGCCTGCCGCGGAGCCCCGCTGTCCGCGGCCGAGCGCGAGGAGCTCGTCGCCCGCGCCGACGGGCTGCCGCTGCTGGTCGAGGAGCTGCTGGCGGTCGGTCCGACGCGGGTGCCGCCGTCGATGGCGGGGCTCGTGGCGGGACGGCTGGCCGCCCTGCCGCCGTCGGCGCAGCAGGTGGTGCTCGCCGCCGCGGTGGTCGACGACACCGACTGGCGGTTGCTGGCTGCGATCGCCGACCCGTCCGGAGGTGGTCACGGGGCGACCAACGAGGTCGAGGGGGCGGTGGTCGCGGCGTTGCGGGCGGCGGCGGACGTCGGGCTGCTCGTCGTCGCCGACGGTCGGCTGCGCTTCCGCCACGCCCTCACCCGCGACGCCGTGCTCGCCACCCTGCTGCCGCCGGAGCGCGCGGCGCTGGCCGCCCGGGCCGCCCGCGTGCTCGACGGGCGCGGCGACCGCGCGCTCGCCGCCCGGCTCTACCGCGAGTCCGGCGACCCGGCCCGCGGGGCCGAGATCTTCGTCGAGCTGGCCCGCGCGGACGTGGGCCGGGGCGCCGTGCGCAGCGCCGCCGCCTTCCTCGACGAGGCGGGCGAGCACGCCGCGCCCACCGAGCGCGTGCACGTGCTCACCCTGCTCGGCCGCGCGGTGGAGGCCCTCGAAGCCGGCGAGCCCGTCGTCGACCGCCTGCGCGGTGCGGAACGCGCGGAGCTGTGCCTGCGGCTCGCCCGCGCCGCGATCGTCGCCGGACGGTGGGCCGACGCCCGTCGGCACGTCGAGAACGCCGGGCGGCCCGACGACCCCCGCTCCATGGTGCTCATCGCCGACGCCGCGTACGGCGCGGGCGACGTCGCGCAGGCCGAGCGGCTCGCCCGCACCGCCGCCGAGGCCGTCCGCGATCCCGCACTGCTCTGCGAGGCGCTGATGGTGCTGGGCCGCAGCACGTTCACCGCCGATCCCGAGGCGTCCGACGCGGTGCTGCGGCGCGTCGCCCGGGTCGCCGCCGAGCACGGCCTGCCGTCCTGGCGGGTGCAGGCCCTGTTCGGGCTGGGCAGCCACGAGCACACCCACGGCGACCCGGCCGCGCCCTCCCTCGCCGCCGCGCGCGAGCTGGCGCTGGAGGCGGGCATGCTCGCCGTCGTCGTGCAGACGGACCTGCTGCGGGCCAACGGCATACTGCTCGTCGACGGCCCCGTGCCCGCCCTCCCGCTGCTGCGCGGCGTCGCCGAGCAGGCCGGACGGCTGCGGCTCACCGCCCTCCAGGCGATGGCCGAGCTCTTCGCGGCGATCGACGCCGGGCTCGCGGGCGACGAGCAGACCATGACCGCGTGCCTCGCCGCCGCCCAGACCCGCCCGGACGCCCCGACCGAGGTCACCGCGCTCGGGCCGATGGTCCACGCCCTGCCCCACCTCCTCCGCCACTCCTTGGAGACGGCGTCCGCGCTGCTCGACGAGGCGGTGCCCGCGCTCCTCGCGCACGGCTCGGCCGTACCGATCGACCACATCGGGCTGTGGGCGTTGCTGCGGACGGCGGTCGGCGACCGCGACGCCGCCGCCCGCGAGCACCTCCGAAGCCACAAGGTCCTCGTGGCGATCGGCAACCAGGCCGCGCTGGACTACGCCGACGCGATCGCCGCGGGCCGGGCCGGACGCCCGACCGACGCCGCCGCCCTCTTCGCCACCGCCGACGCCACGCTCGCGCACCTGCCGTGGTGGAACCGGCTGCTTGCGGCTGTTCGCGCTGGAAGGCGCGGTGGTCGACGGCTGGGGCGACCCGGTGCCTGCCCTCCGCGCCGACCTCGCCGCGCACGAAGCCGCGGGCGCGGAGAGCCTGGCCCGCACCTGCCGCGACCTGCTGCGCACGGCGGGCGCGCCGACCCGCCGCCAAGCAGGTCCGGTGGCACCGGCCCTGCGCGCCCGGGGCGTGACGGCCCGGGAGGCCGAGGTGCTCGCCCTCGTCGCCGCCGGGCTGACCAACGCCGAGGCGGCCCAGCGCCTGTTCCTGTCCCGCCGCACGGTGGAGACCCACGTCGCGCGGCTGCTCGCCAAGACCGGCGCGGCCGACCGTTCCGAACTCCGGAGATGGGCATGATCCGCCGAGCCGACCCCACCGACCTCGCCGCCATCGCGGAGGTCTTCCGCGCCGCGTCGCTGGCGAACGAGGGCGACCGCGAGGCGCTCCTGGCCCACCCGGAGGTCCTCGAGTTCCCCGCCGACGCGGTGCTCGACGGCCGCGTGCGGGTCGCCGTCGACGAGGGCGTCGTGGTCGGGTTCGCGACCATCACCCCCGGGGCCGACGTGTGGGAGCTCGACGACCTGTTCGTCGCCCCCGCGCACATGCGCCGCGGCTTCGCGACCGCCCTGGTGCGGCACCTGCTCGCCGAAGCCGACGTCGCGGCGATCGCGGTGACGGCCAACCCGCACGCCATGGAGTTCTACCGCTCGGTGGGCTTCGTCGACGACGGCGTCGCGCAGACGCAGTTCGGGCCCGCGCCGAGGATGCGGCTCAGCGTTCGCGGAGCATGAGCGCCGTGACCCACCCGAGCCCGATGCCGAGCGAGAGCCGCTGGTAGAGCCCACCGGGCACGGGTCGCCCCGAGAAGCCCGCGCCCGCCAGGACGAACAGGCCGAGCATGCCCGCCCCGCTCGCGGCCGAGGCGAGCCGCCACGCGCCCCGTCCCCGGCGGGCCTCGACGAACGCCGCCGCCGGGATGCCGAGGAACACCGGCACGCCGAACAGGTCGTGCGCCTTGCCCTCCGGCGTCTTCTCCTCCGCGGGCTCGCCCGGCGGGTAACCGAGGATCGGGTCGGTGCGGAACGCGCCCGCGCCCAGCAGGCCGACCGCAGCCGCCCCGACCAGCCGACCCCGCCGACCGAGCCCGACCGCCCCCGCGAGCAACAGCGTGCCCGCGACCGCGAAGTTGGCGCGCTGCTGCCAGCCCCGCGGGCCACGCGCCAACGCGCTCACCGGGTGGCGCAGCGGGTCGTAGTCCGAACGGCTCGCACCCTCGGCGAGGAAGGCCGCCACGAACAGCGGGCCCGCCAACGCGCCCGCGCGCCGCAGGGTGACGTGATCGACGCCCATGCGCGTGAGCCTACGAGATCGGCGGTCGGCGCCACCTCGCAGAGGCGTTGGGCACCTCGCAGCGCCCCCGCGCTCTGTGCGGTGCCCAACCGGTCTGCGAGGACGGTGTGGGCGGGTCAGTCGTCGCCCGCCCACGTCCAGCGGGGCACCTCGCGCAGGGGGTGCAGCTGGTCGTCGGTCTCGGCGTTGGAGTTCTGCTTCGCCACCTGCGTGCCGAACTCGACGTGCTCGCGCACGGCCTCGCGGAACTCCGGGTCGGTGGGCATCCCGGCGTCGTCGAGGGCCTTCAGGTAGAGCTCGACGAAGCGCTGCCGCTGCTCCTCGGTGATCCGCAGACCGCGGTGGACGGCGATGAGGTGGGCGAAACCCAGCTCGCGGGAGAAGCGGTCGGGCCCGCCGAACGACTCCGCGGTGAACGCCGTGAGGTGGTCGACGTGCTGCGGCTGCCCCGCGCCGAACAGCGGCTGGAGCAGCGGATCGCGCAGGACGCTGTCGTAGAACGTCTGCTCCAGCCGGTGCAGCCCGGCTTCGCCACCGGCGTGCTCGTAGAGCGAAGGCATGCTTACACCTTAACTACTATGGTACTACCATAGTGAACTGTGCAGCGAGCAGAGCGAGCGCGGCGCACCCGTCGTCGGATCATCGACGCCGCGGCCGCGCTGTTCCTCGAACGCGGCTACGCGGGCGCGACCGTGCGCGCGATCGCCGAGGCGGCCGGGGTCGCGGTCCCGACGGTGGAGCTCGGCTTCGGCACCAAGGCCCGGCTGCTCAAGGCGGCCATCGACGTCGCCATCGCCGGGGACGACGAGCCCGTGCCCGTGCTCGACCGCGCGTGGGCCGACACCGCGCGGAACGCGACCTCGCCCGCCGCGCTGCTCGCCGTCGCGGCCGAGGTGATCGCGGCCGCCCAGAGCCGCTCGGCCGGGCTCGTGCTGGCGGTGTTCGAGGGCGGCCGCACCGACCCGGATCTCGCCGCCCTCGCGCGGGAGCTCACCGACCAGCGCGCAGGTACGGCCCGCTGGCTGGTCGACGCGCTGGCCACCCTCGCGCCCCCGCACGCCGACGCGGCCGACGACCTCTGGCTGCTGATGGATCCGGCGATCTTCGACCGGCTCGTCCGCCACCGCGGCTGGACGCCCGAACGCTACGGGCGCTGGTTCGCCCGCACCGCCCACGCCCTGCTCTACCCCGGGAGGACACCATGACCCACGGCCGCATCGACTACCTGCAGCTGCCCGCCCGCGACGTCGCCCGCTCAGCGGCGTTCTACGCGGCGGTGTTCGGCTGGTCGGTGGAGAACGGCAGCTTCGAAGCGCCCGGCACGATCGGCCAGTGGACCACCGAGCGCACGCCGTCGCCCGACGCCGGGCCGCTGGTCTGGATCCGCGCCGACAACCTCTTCCCCACGCTGCACCGGGTGGTCGAGGCGGGCGGGCGGCTGTGCGAGCGCCCGTACCGCGACGGCGCCGAGCGCTGGCTCGTCGAGGTCGAGGACCCGGCGGGCAACCGGATCGGCGTGGTCGTGCACGTGCGGGCGCCGAAGGCGCAGACGCTGATCGCCGTGCGCGACGTCGAGGCGTCCAGCCGCTGGTACCAGCGCCTGCTCGGGCTGCGCAGCGACCACGGCGGCCCGCACTACGAGCGGCTGCTCGCGGGCGGGGAGCTGGTGCTGCAGCTGCACCACGCCGATGTGGAGCACCACCACGGGCGGATCGGCGACCCGGGCGGCGGCGGGGTGCTGCTGTGGTTCGGCGACGTGTCCGACTTCGACGACGTCGTCGCCCGCGCGGCCGAGCTCGGCGCCCCCGTCGTGCGCGCGCCGCACCGCAACCCGCCCGAGGGCTTCGGGCCCGGGCACCGCGAGATCTGGGTCAGCGACCCCGACGGCTACACGGTGGTGGTCGCGAGCCCCGACGGCGAGGCCATCGAGCCGAATCCCGGTGGCGCCCCCTCGTAGGCTGACGGCGTGGGGCCGATCACCTTCGTCCGGTTGACCCGGGACGACTTCCCGCTGCTCGCGAACTGGCTGAGCGATCCGACCGTCGTCCGCTGGTGGAACCACGAGACCTCACCCGAAGCCCTCGAGAAGGACTTCGGCGCCGAGGTCGACGGCACCGAGCCCTCCGAGGTGTTCCTCGCCTGGACCCACGGGCGGCCGTTCGGCCTCATCCAGCGGTACGCGATCGCGGACTACCCCGAGTACGTCGAGGAGCTGTCGACGATCTGCCCGCAGCCCCCGGGCGCGGTGAGCATCGACTACCTCATCGGCGAGCCGGACTGCCGCGGTCGCGGCCTGGGCGCGGCGATGATCGCGGCGTTCGTCGCGGAGAGCTGGGCGGCCTACCCGGACGCGAGCGCCGTCGTGGTGGCGATGCACCAGCACAACGCGGCGTCCTGGCGCGCGGTCGAGCGGGCCGGGTTCCGCCGGATCGCCGAGGGCGAGCTCACCCCCGACAACCCGGTCGACAACCGCGACCACTACCTCTATCAGCTGGACCGGCCGGGGTAGCCCGCGTCGGTGCGGGCCCGGCGGCTGCGCTGCACGCTCTTCACCGAGCGGCGGGCCGACGTGAGCCCGTTGCGCACCTGCCGCAGCGGCTCGATCTGCGTCGCGAGGTGCAGCTGGTAGCGCCACGGCGCCTGGTCGCCGCGCCGGTCGAACAGCGAGTACGCCACGCGGACGGGGTGGCCGTCCATCCGCGCGTCGACGTCCTCGAACCAGCTCATGCTCCGCATCGCCATGTCCTGGATCGGCCCCATCACCGCACGGCGACGCCGGTCGTAGATGTCGAGGGCTTCGGAGAGCGGCAGGCCGGGGGCGTGCACGGCGTCGGCCAGCGCGATCGCGTCCTGCACGGCCAGCACGGTGCCCGAGCCGATGCCGAAGTGCGTGGTGTGCGCCGAGTCCCCGGCGAGCACCACGCGCCCGTGCCGCCAGCTCGCGTTGCGGATCTCGCGGAAGTGCAGCCACGGCGAGCGGCCCGCCGCCATGGGCGGCTCCAGCAGGCGGTGCCCGTTCAGCACCTTCGCGAACACCGACTCGAGCAGCCGCAGCCCCTCGTCGGGGGTCGTCCGGTCGAGCCCGAGCCCCGTCCACGTCGACGGCGCGCACTCGACGACGAACGTGCTCGTGCCCCCCGACGACGGGTAGCCGTACGCCCACAACCAGCCCGCGGCCGTGCGCTCGAACGCGAACGTGAACGCCCCGAGCACCGCGGACGTGCCGAGCCAGATGTAGCGGTTGCGGCCGGTCGTGATCGTCGGGCGGAAGTGCTCGACGTGCTGGGCCCGGATCCGGCTCCCGACGCCGTCGGCCGCGACGACGAGGTCCGCGTCGAGCGCGGAGTCGTCGTTGACGGCCTGCCCGTACTCCAGCCGCACGCCGAGCTCGCTCGCCCGGTCGGTGAGGATCTGCTGCATGCGGCTGCGGCTCATGCTGTAGCCGTACTTGCCGCCGAGGTGCACCGGCGGCCTGCCGTCGATCCGCACCACCTGCTTGCCCCACAGCAGCGAGGCGCCGCGCAGGCGGCGGGCCGAGACGGGGTCGCACGTGTACAGGTCGTCGAGGAGCTCGTCGCCCCACGTGACGCCCCAACCGTGCGTAGCACCGGGCGCGTTGCGCTCGATGACCGTGATCTCGGACCGCGGCGAACGCAGCTTCGAGAGCAGGGCGAAGTACAGGCCGGTAGGACCACCACCGACGCATGTGATCTTCATGATCGAACCACCTCCCGAAGGCGACGCGGCAACGTAGCAAGCCGTCGCGAGGCCCGATGGAGATCGCCAGATGACTACTGTCCGTGATGGACTGAGCGCTCCCGCTTGCGCTCCCGCACGATCCGGCGCGCGGTGGTGATCCCCCGCCGCGCCTGCCGCAGCGGCTCCACCTGGGTGGCGAGGTGCGCCTGGTAGCGCCACGGCGCCTGGTCGCCGCGGCGGTCGAACAGCGACCACGCGACGCGCACGGGATCGGCGGCCAGGTGCCGGTCGACCTCCTCGAACCACCGCATGCTGCGCATCGCCGCGCCCTGGATCGGCGTGAGCGCCGCGCGACGGCGGCGGTCGTAGGCGTCGAGGGCGATGTCCAGGCCGACCCCCTTCGCGCTGACGCCGCTCAGCGCGTCGGCGAGCGCGATGGCGTCCTGCACGGCCAGCACGGTGCCCGAGCCGATGCCGAAGTGCGTGGTGTGCGCGGCATCGCCCGCGAGCACGAGGTTGCCCGCGCGCCAGGTCTCGTTGCGCATCTCCTTGAACCGCTGCCACGACGCCGGGCCCAGCAGCGGCTCGCCCGACAGGACGTCGGCGAAGATCTCCGCGGCGACGTCGAGGCCGCCGTCGGCCGACAGCCCGAGCCCCTCCCACGTCGACGGGGCGCACTCGACGATGAACGTGCTGGTCGCGCCGGAGGACGGGTAGCCGTACGCCCAGACCCAGCCCGCGTCGGTGCGCTCGAACGCGAACGTGAACGCGTCGAACACCTTCGGCGTGCCCAGCCAGACGTACTGGTTGCGGCCCGTGGTGACGGTCGGCCGGAACGTCGCGGCCCGGGTGGCCCGCAGGCGGCTGCCGATCCCGTCGGCGGCCACGACGAGGTCGGCGTCCAGCTCGGCCGGGTCGGAGACCGTCCGCTCGTACTCCACGCGCCCACCGAGCTCGAGGACGCGCTCGGTGAGGACGTCGATCATGCGGCTGCGGTCGACGCAGTAGCCGTAGCGACCGCCGATGTGCACGGGCTCCTGGCCGCCGACGCGCACGACCTGGTCGCCCCACACCTTCGCGGCCGCGCGCAGCCTGCGGCCGCTCACCGGGTCGGCCGCGTAGACGTCGTCGAGGAACTCCTCGCCCCACGTGACGCCCCAGCCGTGCGCCGTACCCGGCGGGTTGCGCTCGATCACGGTGACCTCGGGCCGGGCCGGGCTCTGGCGGGCCAACAGCGCGAGGTACAGGCCGGCGGGGCCACCTCCAACGCATACGATTTGCACGATTACATCCTGTCACCAGATCGAGCGACGGCTGCGCGGGGGCGGCGGATGAAGCGCTCGGGGATCGGCGTGCCGTTGCGCCACAGCTCGCCCAACGCCCGGTCGAACGCGCGCGGCCGCAACCGGACGAGGCCGCCGCCGGGGTTGTGGGTGATCTCGCCGAAGTAGATGCGGCCGTCGACGTTGTAGAGGTCGATGCGGGCGAACGCGAAGTCGGCGGCCAGCCTGCGGGCCACCTCCAGCATCTCGGCGTAGTTCGGCGGCTGCGGGGGCAGCTCGTCGGCCACGTCGAACTTGCCGCCTTCGACCGCGAACGCGTGCCAGTCCGGGTGCAGGATCGTCGAGGTGTGCGCGGAGAAGCGGTCCTGGTCGACGACGACCATGCCGACCTCCCCGTTGAACACGAAGAACTTGTAGTCCGACGGCGGCGCCTCGCCCTCGCCGATGAACCGCTCGACCACCGCGCGGCGCGGCAGCCCGCGGTAGGGCGCCTCGCGCCAGCCCGTCCGGTAGAAGTCGGTGTCGAGCCAGCGCCGCACGGTCGCGCGGATGGCGCGCTCGTTCCGCGGAGCGCCCTCCGGCAGCAGGATCGTCATGTTGCACCCGTGCGTCCCTTTGATGACGCATGGATCAGTTAGCGCCCCCATGTCCAGATCATCCGCGTGGCTGACAACTTGGATCAGGGGGATCAGGTACTGCTCACCCACCGTGTCCGCGACGTACGACCGAACGGTGTACTTGTCAGCCGTTCGAGGGACAAGCGGGGGCTGTTGACCGAGGTTCTTGGCGGCTGCCATCTGGGCGTATCCCCGTGGTCGACGCAGGGTGCATAGCTCCTCTTGGAACAGAAGATGCAGGCCAATGGCGTAAAGCCGGGGCGGCAAGAAGCCCAATCGTCGGCCGATTACGATACGAGCAGTAAGCGACATAGTTCGTAGAGTAGTCGCCTGGTCCGGGCGCTCCCCACCGCCTAGATCCCGGCAGATGGTCTAAAAGACTGGTCTGGAGGGGTGATGAACGACGCACCGTTGATCTCCGTCGTCACGCCTGCGTACAACGTCGGGCCCTGGATCGGGCAGGCGATGGACTCCGTGCTGAGCCAGACGGAGGGCAGGATCGAGTACGTCGTCGTGGACGACGGCTCCACCGACGACACGGCGGCGATCGTCGCCGAGCGCGCCGAGAGCGACCCGCGCCTGCGGCTCGTCCGCACCGAGAACGGCGGCTCGGGCCGGGCCCGCAACGTCGGGATCACCGCGACCTCGGCCCCGTTCGTCGCCTTCCTCGACGGCGACGACCGCTGGCACCGGCACTTCCTGAGCACCGCGCTGGCCACGTTGAACGACGCGGCGCCGCACGTCGGCGCCACGTACAGCCACACGCGGGTGCTGCTGGAGAGCGGCCGCGTGGTCGGGATGCGCTGGCAGCCCGCGGGCATCTGCGACCTCGACCGCCTGCTCGTCGACCACAACCCGCCGCACAACGGCAGCTCGCTGGTGATCCGGCGGTCGTGCTTCGACGAGGTCGGCACGTTCGACGCGAGCCTGCGCAGCGGGGTCGACTTCGAGATGTGGCTGCGCATCGCGGCCAAGTCGGCCACGCCTGCGTTCCAGGGGATCCGGCGCTGGCACGTCGACATGCGGCTCATGCGCACCGGCTCGATCAGCCGCGACCGCACCGGTCGCTACCGCGCGCTGGAGACGGTCCTCGCCGAGTACGCGCCGCTGATGCAGCGCTGCCACCCGGGTCTCGCGTACGTGCGGCCCGCCGTCTTCGCCTACCGCGACGGCCACGACGAGATCGGCGACCGCTGGGCGGCAGAGGCCCTGGCCGCGGGCACCGCCACGCTGCGCCGCGACGTCTGGGGCGTGGCGCTGCTGGGTTGGCACAAGGCCGGGCCGAACGGCCGGGCCCGGATGCGGGCGGCGCGCGACGCCGCTCGCGGGGGCGTGTACCGCGTGGCTGCGAGGGTCGTCGGTGGCTGAGCTCGAGGTGGATGGGCCCACCGTGCAGGTGCGCGCCCAGCCCGTACACGGTCCCGCGTGGATCAGCACGCTCGACCGCACCGCGCCGCTGCAGCCGATCTCGGTGTCGAACCGCTACGTCGCGGCACGGCTGCTCGTGATGGTCGGCGACGTCCCGGTCGGGATGGCCACCGTGCGGCTCGACCACGGCCACGCCTCGGCCGAGGCCGTCGGGCGGGCGCTCACCGCCCAGCTCGGCCCGCTGCGCCCGGTGCGGCGGCCGCCCGCGTCGGCCGCGCCGGTGACCGCCGTGGTCGCCACGCGGGGGCGCGCCAACAGCCTCGCCCGGTGCGTGCGCAGCATCCTCGCCGGCGACCACCCGGCGATCACCGTGCTGGTGGTGGACAACGCGCCCGACGACGACCGCACGCTGCACGCCGTCCAGGCGCTGGCCGACCCGCGGGTGCGCTACATCCGCGAGCCGCGCCGCGGCGCCTCGGTGGGGCGCAACCGCGGGCTGTTCGAGGCGACCACGCCGGTGGTGCTGTTCACCGACGACGACACCGAGGTCGACCGGGCGTGGGCCACCCGCATGGCGGGGGCGTTCGCGCAGGACCCGACGTTGGCCTGCGTGAGCGGGCCGGTGCTCGCGGCGCGCCTGGACACCGAGCAGGAACGCGCCGCCGACACCGCGCTGGCCTGGAACAAGGGCTTCCTGCCCCGGCGGTTCAGCCTGCAGGACCCGCCGCCGGATTCGGCGATCTTCCCGTTCTCGCCGGGCCTGTTCGGCATCGGCGCGAACATGGCCGTCCGCACCGAGTTCGCGCGGGCCGCGGGCGGGTTCGACGAGGCGCTCGGCCCGGGCACGCCCACGCACGGCGGCGAAGACGGCGAGTTCATGATCCGGCTGATCCTGGCCGGGCACGCGGTCGGGTACGAGCCCGGCGCGTTGCTGTGGCACCACCACCGCGTGGACGGCGACTCGATGCGCGAGCAGCTGCGCGGCTACGCCGTGGGGCTGTCCGCGCTGCTCACCAAGATCGCGCTGGACAAGGGCGCGCGCAACGCCGCGCTCAAGCGGCTGCCCGCGGCCTTCGCGCAGATGAAGGTGATCTCCGAGCGGGAGGCCGACGCGGGCGCCGGGATGCCGGAGGACACCGCACGCCTCCGCGTCGGCGGCACGCTGCGCGGGCCCGGGGCGTACGTGTTCGCGCGCCGCGCCGTGCGCCGCGCGGGCGGCCGGGTGCCCTCGCTCAGCCCGGCGCGGAACGTGCCGGAGCCGCAGCCGGTGTCGCGCTAGCCCGCGCCTCACCACCTAGCCCACCCGCGGCCGCCCTACCTCGGGCGCGACGGCGGGTGCGGCGGGGGCAGCCGCCCACACCACCCGCCCCTGCCACCCGCGCGGCCGCCCACCACCCAGCGCGGTGGCGGTGGAGTGCGGGCGGTGCGGCACGCTGGGCGGGTGCGGGCGGCGGAGGCGTGGGTGGTCGCGGGGCCGCCGGGGGCGGGCAAGTCCACGGTGACCGAGCGGCTGCTCGCGCTGCTCGACCCGGTGCCCGCGCTGCTGGACAAGGACACGGTGTACGGCGGCTTCGTGGCCGCCACGCTCGCCGCGGCGGGCCGTCCGGCGGGCGAGCGCGAAGGCGACTGGTACGACGCCAACGTCAAGGTGCACGAGTACGCCGGGCTCGCCGCCGTGAGCCGGGAGATCCGCGCGCACGGCTGCCCGGTGCTCGTCACCGGCCCCTTCACCACGGCGATCCACGACGCCGAGCGCTGGGCGCGGTGGGTGGACGAGCTCGGCGGGCCGCCCGTCCGCCTGGTCTGGGTCCGCACCGACGCCGCCACGCTGCGGCGCAGGCTGCTCGCGCGCGGCTCGCCGCGCGACACCGGCAAGCTCGCCGATTTCGCCGCCTTCCTCGCCCGCATGCGCCCCGACGAGCCACCCCCGGTGCCGCACCTCGCCGTCGACAACCGCGACGGCGCGCCCGACGTCACCGCCCAGCTACGCGCCGCGCTCGGGGCGGGTCCCGGATGACGACTTCGCCCATTCGGCCGACATCCGCGCTGAACGGTGCATCCGAGTAGCCCGCCCACCGCGTCGAGCAGTCCGCCCTCCCGCTCATGCCGGGCATCCGCGTGGGCGGCGAGCCGGTCGAGCGAGGCGCGGCGGCCGTCGTCCCAGTCGTCGGGAACGGTGACGAGGAGACCCCCGGGGACCTCCCCGTCACCGCCCGGAGCGGGATGGCGCCCGACGGTGCGACCCCCACCGCCATCGACGCCTGCCCGCCGCTCAGGGTGCCCCGCGAGCTCCGGGTCGCGGCGCCACCGAACGCGCACTGGACGCTCACGGCAGGCCGCAGCACCCGGTCGAGGCTGATCAGCTCCAACACGGTGCGCCCCACCGTCGACACCATCGTCAGCCGCCCCTCCGCCCGGATGACGGCGGTGGACCCGTCGTGCACCTGGCCGCAGAGATCACGACCGAGAGGATGACGAGGTCGAACGCGGCCCAGACGAGGTTGACGACGAGCGACAGCAGGTCGAACGACACGGTGCCCATGAGGTAGCGGGCCGTGCCGACGCCGCCCGCGGCCACGAGCAGCACCATCGCGGTGAGCTGCGGCCAGATCAGCCGCCACGGCGGCCCCGCCTGCTCCTGCTTCGTCTTCGGGAGGACGACGAAGCCGAGCGGCCGGTAGAACACGACGTTCGCGACCGCCGTCCAGGTCGCGCGGATCCACAGCGGGAACAACGCCAGGCTGAACTGCGTGCCGCGCCACGTCCACTTGCCGTAGCCGATCGCCAGGAACAGGAGCTGGTTGACGACCAGGTACGGCACGAGCCGGATGAGGAAGTCCGGGCCGTAGCTGATCACCGGGCGCACGTCGAAGCACAGGAAGAAGATCGGGGCCGCGATGTAGGCCAGCGCGAAGAAGCCCGAGAGGCAGCTCCACATCGCGGCGAAGTACATGAGCCGCTGCCCGACCGAGAGCCCCTTCTGCACCAAGGGGTTCTCCTTGAGCATCACCTGGAGCGTGCCCTGGGCCCAGCGCAGCCGCTGCTGCAGCATCGTGCCGAGGTCCGCAGGCGCCAGGCCGTGGGCCAGGCTCTCGTGGTGGTAGGTGCTCTTCCAGCCCATGGAGTGCAGGTGCATGGCGGTGGCCATGGCCTCGGTCACGGAGAGGGTCGCCATCTGGAGGATCGGCTGCGCCTCGTCGGAGCGCGAGACGTCCACCGCGTCCACGAGCGCGCGCACCGACGCGAGCGCGTGCAGCGGTGACATGACCTTCTGGGTGAGCCGGTTCAGCGCGGTGTCGTCGAGCACCGGCACCACGTGCGCGGCGTGGCGGCCGTAGGGCCGCTCGAGGTCGGCGACCAGCTCGGCGACGTCGGCGTCGACGAGCCCCCGCGACGCCTCGTCCACCCGCTGGCGGAACCGGTAGGTGACCTCGGCGATCGAGGTGCGCCGCCCCGGCCTGCGCATGTCCTGGCGTGCGTCGCGCACGGCGGCGGCCGCCTCGTCGATGACGGCGAGCACCTCGGGGTCCTGGCCCTTGGCCTCGGAGCGGGCCTTGGCCAGCACGCTGTCGGCTGTCTTGAGCACCGTCTTGACCGTGCGCTCCACCTGCTTGACGTAGCCCGAGATGCCCAACTGCATCAGCGCCTCGCGGCGCAGCACGGCGTTGGAGCCGCAGAAGAAGGCCGCGTTCCAGCCGTCCTTGCCCTTCTGGATCGGGCCGTAGAAGAGCGAGGCCTGGCTGCCGAGCGGGTCAGATTTGCTCACGTTGAAGAACTGCGGGGTCTGCACCACCGCGACCTGCGGGTCCCGGAAGTAGCCCAGCACCCGGTCCAGGATCGTCGGCTCGGGGACCTGGTCGGCGTCCAGGATGAGCAGGAACTCGCCCTCGGTGGCGAAGAGCGCGGTGTTGAGGTTGCCTGCCTTCGCGTGGCGCGGCATGTTCGCCCAGTCCTCGGAGCGCGGGATGTAGCCGATGCCCTCGGCGTGCGCCGCCGCCCGCATCTCGGGGCGGACGCCGTCGTCGAGCACCCAGGTCTGGTGCGGGTACCGGATCTCGGCCGCCGCGCGGGCGGTGGTCATCACGAGGTCGATGGGCTCGTTGTAGGTGGCGACGAACACGTCGACGGTCGCCCGCGGGTCGGGGGGCGGCGGCTCGCCGCGCTCCTTGATCCGCCACATGGTCACGCCGAAGAGGAAGGCGTCGATGAGGCTGCAGGTCTCGGCCACGACCAGGGGGACCGCGATCCACCAGGCCGACCAGTTCACCGACGCGAACCAACGCCAGACGACGTAGTTGACGCCGAGCGACAGCGTGAGGATCACCAGGATCCGGACGACAGCGCGGCGCATGGCCGCAGAATAGAGAACACTAGGCCAGACGGACTAGTGTCTATGCGCCCTTTCGGCAGTAGAAGGCACGACTTCCAGCGGTCGCGGTGAACCGGGAGCTAGCGCCCGAAGTCCTGCACCCAGTAGATGCCGTAGCTGCCGCCCTTGGCGCTCGCCGCGCCCATCGCGACGGCCGAGCAGTCGAGGATGTTGGCGCGGTGGCCCGAGCTGGCCATCCACGCGTCCATCACGGCCGTCACGGTGGGCTGACCCGCGGCGATGTTCTCCGACCGGGGCACCGGGTAGCCCTGCGCCTTGATCCGGTCGACGAACGAGCGGCCGTCCTTGCTGGTGTGGCTGAAGTAGTTGTTCGTCGCCATGTCCTGCGCGTGGCCCGCCGCCGCCGCGGTCAGCCGGGCGTCGAGCACGACCGCCTTGCAGCCCGCCTTGGCCCGCTCCGCGTTCACCCGGGTGAGGATCTGGGTGGCGACGCTCGCCCGCGGGGGCGGGCGCCGTCGTCGTCGGGCGGGGCGTGGTCGTCGGGCGCGGCCGCACGCGGGTGGTCCGCGGCGTGACGGTGCTGCGGACCGCCACGGCGGCGACCGCGTGGGTCTCGGCGTCGACGGCGGCGGCAGGCTGCGGCGCGGCGGGCGCGGCGACGTCCAGGCCGTCGAAAGCGGCGAGACCGCCGAGCGCGACGGCGGCCACCGCCGCCGCGGTGAGGGCATGGCGAACGGATCGCACGGTGGTGTCCTCGGGCGCGCCGCCGGGTGGGCCCGCCATCCGGACCGGTGCCCGGAATGGGGGGAGCGGAGCCCTCGGCGAACGCGCTGTGCAGGAAGTGCTCCGCGACGGTACGAGCGCTCACCCGATCGGGCAATGGCCTGCGCGGGTAGCGGCCGCCGGACGACGCCGAGCGGTGGTCGCCCGCCGCAACGATGATCCGAGCGGGCTATCGACGTTGATCCACCCGGCGGGGTGCTGTCGACCTGGGGCCCGCCATGGGGCACCGTTGACGCCCAACGGCGCTCGCTCGCAACCCAACGGAGGATCCATGGCCCGTCCCGCGATGTTCATCCACGGCCTGTGGCTGCACGCCACCAGCTGGCGGCCGTGGTCGGACCTCTTCGCGCAGCGCGGCTACGACCCCGTCGCCCCGGGATGGCCGCACGAGCCGCCGACCGTCGAGGAAGCCAGGGCGCAGCCCGAGGCCGTCGCGGGCCTCGGCATCGAGGACGTCACCGACCACTACGCAGGCGTGATCGCGGGCCTGCCCGAGCCGCCGGTGATCATCGGGCACTCGTTCGGCGGGCTGATCGCGCAGAAGCTGTTGGGGCGCAACCTGGGCGCCGCGGCCGTCGCGATCGACCCCGCCCAGATCCGCGGGGTGCTGGTGCTGCCGCCCGCGCAGCTGCGGGCGTCCGGAGCGGTGCTGGGCAACCCGGCCAACGCCAAGCGCTCCGTGAGCCTCTCCGCCGCCCAGTTCCGCTACGGGTTCGGCAACACCTTGAGCCGCGACGAGTCCGACCTGCTGCACGAGAAGTGGACGATCCCGTCGCCGGGGCGGCCGCTGTTCGAGGCGGCCACCGCGAACTTCGTGTCACACTCGGCCGCCGCCGTCGACACCCGCAACGCGCGCCGCGGGCCGCTGCTGCTCGTCTCCGGCGGCAAGGACCACACTGTGCCCGACAGCGTCACGCGGTCGACGTTCAAGCAGTACCGGCACTCGACCGCGGTCACCGAGCTGAAGCAGTTCCCCGACCGCGGGCACTCCCTGATCATCGACAACGGCTGGCGCGAGGTCGCCGACGCGGCGCTGGAGTGGCTGGACAAGTCGCTCTGATCGGCGCGAGCGGTACCTGACGGCCCTCGACGGGACGCTGGTGTACCGCCCGCGGCGATCTCGGGCTACGAGGTGGGGGGTCGGGGCGTACTGGGCGCAGGCCTCCTGCGCGGCGGCCCAAGCCGTCGCGTCCACGCCGGGAGGAGCGGGCATCGCGCCCGCCCCTCCCGCCTGCGGCACGCCGGGGGGCGGACTCGCCCCACCGGCTCCCGGCCCGGCAGCGCCCCCAGCGCCACCGGCCCCTGCGGCGGCGCCCCCGGCGCTCCCCGCGCCCGCGCCACCGCTCCCCGCTGCGGCACCGCCTGCGCTCCCCGCGCCGCCGGTACCGCCGTCCGGAGCCCCACGCTCCGGGAGCGTCACCCCGTTCTCGGCCATGCACGACGCGAACGCCGCCATCGCGGAGTCGTCAGGCGCACCTGCCGAAGACGACGCGGCGGCCCCCGTCCCGCACGCGACCAGTCCGGCCAGGCCGACCGCGGCCACCGGGACCAGGACCAGCCGCCACCGGCGGCGGGCGGGGTGTGCGTTCGTGCTCAATCGGCGTCCTTCCCTCGGCGGCTTCGTGCGCACGAGCCTGTCGAGGGCGCCTTGGCGTGCCGTGTGGCTCACCTGTGCCGCCGCTGTGGGGTTGATCCACCAAGATGGGGACATGACCGTTCGCTGGGGTGTCGTCGGGCCGGGCCGCATCGCGTCGAAGGTGGTCGGCGACGCGCCGCTCGTGCCGAACGCGGAGTTCGTGGCGGTGGCCTCCCGCTCCGCCGAGCGCGCGCAGGCGTTCGCCGACGCGCACGACATCCCCCGGGCGTACGACTCCTACCAGGCCATCCTCGACGACGACGGCGTGGACGTCCTCTACATCGCCACCACCCACCCCCAGCACCGCGCGATCGCGCTCGCGGCGCTGCGGGCGGGCAAGGCGATCCTCGTGGAGAAGGCGTTCACGGTCACGCCGGAGGCCACGCGGGAGATCGTCGAGCTGGCCACGGCGACCGGCACGTTCGCCATGGAGGCCATGTGGACCCGGTTCCAGCCCGTCGTCGTGCGGCTGCGCGAGCTGGTCGCCGACGGCGCGCTCGGCGAGATCCGCTCGGTGCAGGGCGAGCTGTGCGTGCAGGCCAACCCGGACCCGTCCGACCGCTTCCTCAACCCGGCCATCGGCGGCGGCGCGGTGTTCGACCTCTCGGTCTACCCGATCTCGTTCGCGCAGATGCTGCTGGGCGACCCGGAGACCGTCCACGCGCAGGGCACGCTCACCGACACCGGCGTCGACCTGGAGGAGTCGATGCTCCTGGGCTTCCCGGGCGGGCGGTCGGCGGCGCTGTTCTGCTCGTTGCGCTGCGCCTCGCCGGGCCAGCTGCGGGTGTTCGGCACCGAGGGCTGGATCGACGTGCTGCCCCGCTTCCACCACCCGGACACGATCGTGCTGCACCGCGGCGACTCCGCGGAGACCGTCCACGCCCCGCGCACCGGCGGCGGGTACGCGCACGAGCTGATCGAGGTGACGGAGTGCGTCGCGGCGGGCAAGGCGCAGAGCGACGTGATGCCGTTGGCCGACACCGTGGCCGTGCAGGACGTCATGGCCGAGGTGGTGCGGCAGGTCGGGGTGCGGATCGAGGAGGGCCCAGCGCAGCTTTGAGCACCGCCCGTATCCGCGCGACGGCGTTCTCGGGCGGCTCGTGCTCCCAGATCCGCACGACGCGCCAGCCCGCCTCGGCGAGCCGCCGGTCGGTGGCGCGGTCGCGCGCGACGTTGGCGTCGAGCTTGGCCCGCCACCAGTCCCCGTTGTGCCGCGGCGAGGTGGCGTGCTGCGGGCAGCGGTGCCAGAAGCACCCGTCGACGAAGACCACCACGCGGGCGCGGGTGAACACGAGGTCGCCGCGGGCGCGCAGGTCCGGCAGCGGCCGGTGGTCCACCCGGTAGCGGTAGCCCAGCGCGTGCAGGCGTTGGCGCACGGCCAGTTCCGGTCCCGTGTCGCGGCGGCGCTGCCGCGACATGGCGCGGCTCTTCCCCTCGTCGACGGCGGTCATCGGGGCAGGTTCAGCACCGCCGCGGCCCGCCGCCCGGCCGCGTGCCCCAGGCTGCGGTAGGCCTCGAACTGCTCGTCGGTGAAGATCTGCCGCGACAGCGAGTGGTGCGGGAACCGGCCGTCGCGGTGGTGGAACGAGCGCAGGTCCCAGCTCAGGTCCTCGGTGAGCGCGGCCTTGGCGTAGACGAGCCGGGCCTTGTCGCCGTCGGGGTAGCGCACCTCGCCGAGCACGGCGAGATCGGCGCTGTGGGTGCCGTCGCGGGGCATGGTCGGGGCGGGGTCCAGCACGATGTCGGCGCCGAGCTCGCTGCGCGCCAACGCGATCGCCCGGCCGATGTCGGTGGCCGCGCCGTCGGCGTCGGTGCTGGCGTCGAAGCAGAGGATCTGGGTGCAGCGCCGCCGCAGGAGCTCGACCAGCCCGAGGTTCTCCCAGTGCCCGCCGTCGGTGAGGTAGATGAACCGGCGCTTGGTGAGGGTGAGCCCGCCGACCGCCTCGCGCAGCACGTACAGCGCCCCCGGCTCCCGCCACCCCTCGACGATCGACGCCCACAGCCTGCCCAGCCGACCGTGCGGGCGTTCCGGGCGGGCGTCGAAGCTGGGGTGGCGCGGGTTGCGCACCCACACGCCGAGGCGCACGTTGGTGAGCGCCATCAGCAGCCGCAGCGGCGGGAACGTGAACCGGCCCATCAGCGGGGCCAGCGCGGCTCCGGACACCGCCATGATCGACGGCAGGGTCAGCGCCGTGCCCTTGGGCCCGCGCGACTCCTCGAACCGCGTCGTGTCCTGGTAGGTGAAGCGCGGGCCGCCGCTCTTCGCGTGGGTGAACGTGAACGACTCCGCGAACCGGCCCACCGGCACCTCGTCCGACGTCACGTTCACGGCGCAGCAGACGATCAGCTCGGGGATCCGCTTGCCGCGCTCGTCGAGCCGCTGCCCGATCTCGGAGAACGGCAGCGACTTCGTGTAGGGCATCGGCTCCGCCACCGGCTTGCCGTTCTCGTCGGAGCGACGCTTCACGGCGAACGCGCTGTTGAGGCGCTCGCGGTAGAACAGGTGCATCGAGTAGCGGCGGTTGTGCACCTTGATCGCCATCAGCAGCACGACGGCCGGCGGCGACGACCACGCCCACGACGTCCCACCCCGAGATGCCGACGCGGGTGGCGTACTCCAGCGACGCCAGCAGCGGCACCCCGAGCAGCGCCCCGCTCGCGAGCACCGCCGCCGCGAACACCAGCCACCGCGCCCGCGGACGGCGGGCCAGCGGCACCGCGATCCCGGCGAGCGCCAAGCGCGATCAGCAGCCAGCCGCCCGCGGCCGCGATCTGCGACAGCGGCTCGTCGACGGGCAGCCCGAGGTGGCCGAGCACCGCGCGGGTGCCCGCGCCGTAGAGCGCGGCGAGCCAGGGCAGCGCCAGCACCCCCAGCGCGAGCCCGGCGAGCCGGATGCACAGCGCCGCCCACTTCTCCAGCGAGCTCTCGCCGTAGCCGCGCACGCCCTTGTGCCCGTCGCGCCAGCGGGCGCGGGCCACCACGGCCACGGCGGCCAGCACGAAGACGCCCACCCCGTACAGCGGCACCAGCACGAGCGACGACGGCGGGTGCGCCAGCGACACGCCCGCCAGGTGCGCGAGCCAGCCCAGCACCCGTCCGATGACGAAGCCGGAGAGCAGGAACGGCAGGTAGTTGAGCACGAAGCCGTGCAGCACGTTCATGACCAGCCAGGTGCGGCCCGCGGTGCCCGGCGCGAGGTAGTTCGTGTTGCGGCGCAGCAGCCGTTCCTCGGGGGAGCCGTGCGCCCAGAGCGGGTGGCCGTCCTCGGCTTCGGGCTCGGCGTAGGCGTGCGAGATCGTCAGGGCGCTCGCGATGTAGCCGCCGCCGGAGACGGCCGCGAGGTACTGCGCGCTGCCCAGCACCTCCTCCTCCTGCAACGCCTGCAGCGCACCGAGGTTGAACGCGGCCGAGCGGATGCCGCCGCCGGAGAGCGAGATGCCGATGCGGCGCCCGGTCGGCTTGTCGGCGCAGTACTCCTCGTCGTAGCCGCGGACGGGCTGGGCGGCCCGCGGGCTCAGCGCCATCGCGCGTACCCGAGGCGCATGCGGTAGTCGCCGCCGTCGTCGGGGTCGCTGCCGAACGGGTAGGTGGGCAGCTCGTGCTTGTCGCGCAGGTCCTCGAGGGCGTGCTCGAAGAGGTAGCGCGTGAAGAGCGGGTGGAAGCAGAGCTCGTCGAGGTCCTCGTGCGCGTTGAGCGCGGAGTCGAACGTGTACTGGAAGCGGGCCTCGTTGTAGCGGCTGGTCGCGTTCACCTTGACGCCCAGCACCCCGAGCTTGATCAGCATTTCCCGGAAGTCGTCGAAGTCCTGTCCGGTGATCTTGGTGATGCCCTCCTGGTTGAAGATCGTGCGCAGCTGCCGGGCGGGGAAGCAGACGGTGAGCCGGTTGGCCAGGCGCCGGATCGCCTGTGCGGCGTAGGGGAACGAGCGCCGGTACGCGGCGAAGATCCCGTCGACGATCATCCGCTCGCCGGTCTGCGTGCCGACCCGCACGGCCTCGGCGGTGACCGCCCACGGGTGCGAGTCGGGCACCGGCGCCGTGAACACGTTGTTGAGGATCTCGATGAGGTGCCGCGGCAGCAGCTGGGTGTGCCGCAGGAGGTAGGCGACGGTGTCCTCCTCGACGCCGAGGCCGCCCGTCACCGTCTTGGGCAGGGCCTTGCGCAGGAGCGCGACGTCGCGCTTGGGGCCGGGGTCGATCTTCTCGAGCTCGTCCGGGTGGTGCAGGCGCATGAAGAGGCGGTAGCGGCGGGCGGCGAGGCGCAGCAGCTCGTCGGCCGTCCAGTAGATCGTGAGGTAGTTGCCGCCGAAGTCCTTCTCCGGGTTGGCCGAGATGCGGTGGATCTCGTCCCACAGCTCCGACGGCAGGCACACCTGCAGGTCGAACGGCCGCTTCGAGCCGCCGCGGGCGAGCTTCCCGACGGCGTGGAACAGCCCGGCCAGCACGTTCTCCAGGTCGTCGAGCTGGACGTGCAGGTCCTCCAGGTTGTCCATCACGATCATCACCGGGCGGTTGGCGAGCAGCACGGTGAGGGCCTGGCGGGCCTGCGCGAACGTGACGCCGCCGCGGGTGATGCCGTCGATGAGCTCGTCGCGGCCGCGCACGCCGTCGTCGACGACCCGCTCCTCGAGCTCGGCGAGGAACCGGGCGGCGACGGCCGTGGCGTTCTCGCCGTGCGGTTCGCCGGTGAAGTAGTCCCACACGATCTGCGTCTCGTTCGGCGGGTCGTCGGCGCTGATCGAGTCGCAGGCGTGGAACATCGCGACGTGGTCGAACAACGCGATCCAGATGTCGCCGGAGTGCTCGGCGAACACCGGGCCGCGATGCGCGCGGTATTTCGTGAGCAGGGCCGCGATGTCGGCGTAAACCGATCCGGTGCTCAACACCAGCTGCGGCGGCGCACCGGCGCGGAACGCGGCTCCGTGCAGGAACGCGGTCTTGCCCGCGCCCTTGCGGCCGATCAGGTAGGTGCGCGGGCGCGCGGTGGAGGCCTGGGCGTAGATGCCATTGTTGCGGTCGAACAATTGGTCGTACTCAGCCGCGTCGGCGCGCGATAACGTCTCGGAATCACGCGGCCCGAATGGCTCTCGGGCGGTCAGGATCTCGCTGAGCAAATGTCCTCCGCACCCCTCGACAGTGGCAACTGTAACGCCGAGTGGTTGGCGGCCCCGCGTGATACCCCTTCGGGTTAACCGCCCGCCCCGCGGACGCGGCTCGCGGCCGCGGAACGCCCGACATCGACCTCCGCGGCGGCCACGATGAGTGACAACGAGCCCGCGCAGCGGATGCGGAGGTACTCGACCGGACCGGTGGCGGTGTGCAGGTCGAAGCGACCGAGTACGACGGCGGGGCGCCCACAATCCGGGCAGGTGACAGTGCTGAACATGGCGGATCCCTCGGCTCGCGGCGGCTGGTCCGGGCGAGACCTCGACGGCGTCGGGGAGGGAACGTCCGGATCACCATTGTGCACAGATGGTCAACGAACGAACACACCGGGTGATACCGACGACTGCGCGTGACGACGGGTCCGAAAACGCCCAGCCGGGCCTGCGCGAGGGTCCCCCGATCGGGCGCTACGGTCGCCCCATCGCCGCGCACCCGCCCCCGCCGCCGCGGGCCCTCCCCGTTCCGCCCGGCCGCACCGCCGCCGCTAGTCCACTCGGCCGCGCCGCCGCCCGCCCAGCGCCACCCTCGCCCCGTCGCCCGCTCGCCACCCGCCCCAGCGCCACCCCTCGCCCCGTCGCCCGCCTCGCCACCCGCCCCAGCGCCACCCCTCGCCCCGTCGCCCGCCTCGCCACCCGCCTCACCCGCGCCGCCGGTCACCTCGCCACTGACCACCGCCGCCGCGCTGCCGTAGCGGCCCTCGCCGCGTCCCTCGCGCTCGCGGGGTGCGCCGTCGGCGGGTCGGGCACGCCGAACCCGGCGCTCGTCGCCGCCACCGCCGCGCCCGCCACCCCGGTCACCGCCACCCCGCCCCCGGTCTCGCCCACGCCGTCGGCCGCCGCCGCGCCGGGCTGCGTCGACGGGCCGTGGAGCTGCCCGCAGCAGCAGCGGTTCGCCGAGGTCACCGCCTACACGCGCCGCACCGTGGGCGCACACGGCTACCTCTCGGTCGTGTTCACCGACCGCGTCACCGGCGCGACCTGGCGCACCGGCGACACCGCGCACCCCGGCTGGACCGCCTCCACCGTCAAGCTCGCGATCGCCGCCGACCTCCTGCGCCGCGACCGCGCCCACCAGATCACGCTGAGCGCGGCCGACCGCCACGACCTCGCGACCATGCTCAACTTCTCCGACAACGCCGCCACCGACCGGCTCTGGAAGGCCTACGGCGACGACGCCATGCTCGCCCGCTTCCGCTCCGACTTCGGCATGACCGGCCTGCGCTTCGTCCCCGGCTTCACCCCCCGCACCTACTGGGGGTTCGTCAAGTGCACGTCCGACGACCTCGCCGCGCTCATGCGCTACGTCCTCACCAGCGCCGATCGGGACTACCTCGTCGCGCGCCATGCGCGGCGTCGCGGCCAACCAGCAGTGGGGGGTGTGGGGCGCCGGGCCCGCGCAGCGCCCCGGCAACAAGGACGGCTGGTCGTTCGAGTCCGACCCCTACGGCAAGCACTGGGTGACCGACACCGTCGGCTTCGCGGGCCCGGCCGAGCGCTACACCCTCGCGATCATGTACCAGGTGGGTCCGGCGGGCTCCCTCGCCGACGGGGTGCACGCGGTGAGCGACGTCGCGGCCCTCCTCTTCGGCGCGCCCGCCCCCGCCCGCGTCACGGTGCCCGCGCCCGACGGCTGACCGCCCGAGATCGCGCCGAGTGGCACACCAGGACGGCGTGGACCGTCGTGGTGTGCCGGTCGCGGCGATCATGTGCTCCTCCCGCCGTCGTGCGCTGTGGGGAAGACTGGGCCGATGGCGGATCGCGTGGCGGTGGTGACGGGGGCGAGCTCGGGGCTGGGCCGGGTCGTGGCGCAGGCGCTGCTGCGGGCCGGGTACGGCGTGGCGCTGGCGGGCAGGCGGGCCGACGCGCTCGAGGCGACCGCCGACGGCCACCCCGCCGCGCTGGCCGTCCCCACCGACGTCGCCGACCCGGCCGCGGTGGACGCGCTGTTCGCCGCGGTCGACGACCGGTTCGGCCGGGTCGACCTGCTGTTCAACAACGCGGGCATGTTCGGGCCCGCGGGACCGCCCGACGAGGTCGACGTGCAGGCGTTCATCGATACCGTCGCCGTCAACCTCACCGGCTCGTTCCTCTGCGCCCGCGCGGCCTTCGCGGCGATGCGGCGACAGGACCCCTCGGGCGGCCGCATCATCAACAACGGCTCCATCTCCGCGCACGTGCCCCGGCCCGGCAGCGCGGCGTACACGTCGACGAAGCACGCGATCACCGGGCTCACCCGGTCGCTCTCGCTCGACGGGCGGCCCTACAACATCGCCTGCTCGCAGATCGACATCGGCAACGCCGCCACCGACATGACCTCAGGGATAGCCGTCGGCGCCCGGCAGGCCGACGGCACCGTGCGCGCCGAGCCGACGTTCGACGCCGCGCACGTGGCGTCCACGGTCGTCCACATGGCCGAGCTGCCCCTGGACACCAACGTCCAGTTCGTCACGATCATGGCCACGACCATGCCGTTCATCGGACGCGGGTGAGCGCTGCCCGATTGGAACGGAAACTGTCGGTCCCCTTCTCTATCGTGTGAGCCATGACCGCCACCGAGAGCGCGCTCACACCGCAGTTGGAGCGCTTCCGGGTCGAGCTCACGGGCTACAGCTACCGCATGCTCGGCTCCAGCCACGACGCCGAGGATGCCGTCCAGGAGACGATGGTCCGGGCGTGGCGCAGCTACGACAAGTTCGAGGGCCGTTCGTCGCTGCGCTCGTGGCTCTACCGCATCGCCACCAACGTGTGCCTCACGATGCTGGAGAGCCGCGGCAAGCGGGCCCGGCCGATGGATTTCGGCTCGGCGAGCACGCCGGAGCCGTCGTCGCTCGGTGATCCCATGGGTGAGGACACCTGGCTGCAGCCGGTGCCCGATGCGATGGTGGTGCCGGTCGACGGCGATCCCGCCGAGCGGGCCGTGGCGAGGGAGACGATCCGGCTCGCGTTCGTCGCCGCGCTGCAGCACCTGCCCGCCCGCCAGCGCGCCGTGCTCATCTTGCGCGAGGTTCTGCAGTGGAGCGCGGCCGAGACGGCGGAGCTGCTCGGCACCACGGTCGCGTCGGTCAACAGCGCGCTGCAGCGCGCCCGCGCCACGCTCGGCGAGCGCGAGCTCGACACGGTGGGCGAGATCGGCGCCGAGCAGCAGGAGCTGCTGGATCGCTACGCCGATGCCTTCGAGCGCTACGACATGACAGCCCTGGTCGGCCTCCTGCACGACGACGCCGTGATGTCCATGCCGCCGTACGCGCTGTGGCTCACCGGCACCGACGACATCGTCGCCTGGCACCTCGGCCCCGGCGCGCCCTGCGCGCACTCGAAGATGGTGCCGGTCACGGTCAACGGCATGCCCGGGTTCGCCCAGTACAAGCCGGCGGCCGATGGCGATGGCTACACGGCGTGGGCGATCCAGGCCCCGGAGATCCGCGGAAACAAGATCGTGCGGCTCAACGCGTTCCTGGACGTCGAGGCGCTGTTCCCGATGTTCGGTCTGCCGCTGCGGATGGCAGGCTGAAGAAGATCATCGGGTTCACCGTCGTCCCGCGGGCGCCGGTGAGCCCGATCTCGGCGCGCACCTCGTCGAGGGCGGCCGAGGGTGGCGGGCGCGTGCCTGCGGGCGGCGGTGAACCACGCCGTGTCGCGCTCGGCGAGCCAGCGCAGCACCTCCGTGCCCTCCGACCACGGGCGGGCCCAGCGCAGGTGGAACACGTCGTGCACGCTCACCGGCGTGCCCGCCGCCACCAGCGGGAAGAGGTGCGCGAGGTACCAGCGGGCGAACCGGCGGCCGTGGTCGGCGTCCACGAAGAGGTAGCCGAGGTCCCGCGGCACCCGGGCGAGGTTGGCGGCCACGTCGCCCGGCACGAACGTCCACCGGCCGTCGGCGAGGTCGGCGGGCACGGTGCGCAGCACGGCGTCCACCTGGTCGAACGAGTGCAGGTGCCCGTGGCCGTTGTCGCGCAGGGCGCGCAGGATCCAGGTGGTCGACCAGCCCTGGAAGGTGCCGAGCTCCATCACCGCGTCCGGGCGGTGGTCGCGTAAGGCCAGGTAGGTGAGCTCGGCCTCCACGTCGTCGAGCTGCGGGATCACGCGCGTCGCGGCGAGGAAGGCTCGCTGCTCCTCGATCACCGCGCGCAGGTCGTCGCCGTAGGTGCGGTAGAGGCGGGTGGCGTGCGCGAGGTCCACCCGGGCAGGCTACGAGCCCGCCCCCGGGCGGTCGGTGCCGCACCCCACCGCGCGGGGTCTCCCATTGAGACGGCCACCGCCACGACCCCACGCCACACTGCGTGGATGCTCACCATGCGGGTGATCCGCCTCGTCCTGCACGCCCAGACCCGGCAGCCGGTGCTGGTGCTCGGCGAGGCCGAGGGCAAGCGGTGCCTGCCCGTGTTCCTCCGCCAGCCGCAGGCCGACGTCATCGCGATCGGCCCGCGCGGCGAACAAGACCCGTTGCTCCCGCAGGATGTGTTGATCCCCATCCTGCGGGGGCTCGGCCACACCCTCGACGGCGCCGAGATCACCGGCCTCACCGACGGCGTGTTCAGCGCCGAGCTGGTCTTCGACGGCGACAAGCGCATCCCGGTGCTGCCGAGCGACGCGCTGGCCGTCGCGGTGCGGGAACGGCTGCCGATCGCCGTGGCCGACACGATCCTCGACGAGGTCGGCCAGCCGGTGGAGGACCTGTTCCCGGACGGCACCGACGCCCCGCCCGAGCAGCAGTTGGAGGAGTTCCGCTCGTTCCTGGACGAGGTGTCACCCGACGACTTCAGCACTCCGCCGGAGCGCTAGTCGCACCACCACCGCCCCGGCCACGGCCGCGACGAGGCACGCCACCCCGCCCAGCACGAGCCCCGCCCGGCCGCCGAACCACTCGACGACCAGCCCCGCGATCGGCCCGCCGATCGGCGTCGACCCCAGGAACGCCACGGCCCAGAGCGCCATCACCCGGCCGCGCATCTGGGGGTCGGAGGCGAGCTGCAGCGTGCTGTTGCCCGTCGACAGGAACGCCACGCTGGACGCCCCGACCAGCGCCATCCCGACGAGCGCCAGCGGCAGGGTCGGCGCCGCCGCCGTGCCCAGCATGGCCAGCCCGAACAGGCCCGACGCGACCACGAGCGACGGCATGCCGGTGCGCCCCCACCCGGCCACGTACAGCCCGCCGACCACCGCGCCGAGGCCCATCGCCGCGGTGAGGAAGCCGTAGGTGCGCGCGTCGCCCGCGAACGTCTCCTGCGCCACGACCGGCAGCACCACCTGGAACTCGTAGGCCAGGCAGCCGACGAGCGCCATCATGAGGAGCGGCACCGCGAGCGCCGGGGTGCGCCGCACGTAGGCGAAGCCCTCGCGGAGCTGGCCGGGCGCGCGGGGCGTGGGCGCCGAGGGTTGCAGCGCCGCCGTGTCCAGCCGGATCAGCGAGACGACCACCGCGACGAAGCTCGCCGCGTTGAGCAGGAAGCACAGCGCGATGCCGCCGAGGCTGATCACGATGCCAGCGATCGCCGGGCCCACCACCCGGGCGACGTTGACCATCACGGAGTTGAGGCTCACGGCGTTGCGCAGATCGTCGGGGCCGACCATCTCCAGCACGAACGACTGCCGGGCCGGGTTCTCGAAGCAGTTGTCGATCCCGAGCAGCAGTGCCAGCACGTAGACCTGCCAGAGCGTGATGAGCGCCGGTGATCGTCAGGAGGCCGAGCGCCAGCGCCAGCACGCCCATCGCGGTCTGCAGGCCGATCATGAGGCGGCGCTTGTCCATGCGGTCGGCGACGACGCCCGCGTAGGGGCCGAGCACCAGCGTCGGCAGGGTCTGGAGGGCGATGACGGCGCCGAGCGCGGCGGCCGAGCCGGTGAGCTCGAGCACCAGCCAGGACTGGGCGATCATCTGCATCCAGGTGCCCGCGAGCGAGACGGCCTGGCCGCGGGTGTAGCGGCGGTAGTTCGGGTTGGACAGCGACGAGAACGCCTGGCGTCGGACGTCGGAGAGCGTGGTCAAGCGGGGTCCTTCTGCTGGGGTTGGGCGAGCGCCGCGGCGAGCGCTTCGAGGTGGGGCAACGCGGCGAGGACGCCGTCGGCGTGGTCGGTCGGGAGCGCGCCGAGCCGCTCGGCCAGCAGCCGGGTGCGCTCCTCGCGGACGTGGCGCTGCAGCTCGCGGCCCGCGGTGGTCGGCTCGACGAGCGCGGCGCGCCGGTCGTCCGGATCGGCGCGGCGGTGCAGCAGGCCCGCGTCCTCGAGCTTGCCGACGATCCGGGACATCATCGTGGGGTTGATGCCCTCGATCTCGGCGAGCTCGGTGATGCGCACCGGCCCGAGCCGCGCGGCCGTGGCGAGCACGGAGGCCTGGGTGCCGGTGAGGGTGTGCCCGCGCGACTGCCGGTCGAGCACCCGCGCGATGCGGGCGAGTGCGATGCGCAGCCGGGCTACGTCGTCGGCGTCGATCTCGGTCACTCCCCTAATAGTTGCCTATTAGCAAGCATATAACCGGGCACGGCATACTGCAACGTTGTGGAAGCCGATGCGCGGGCCAGGCCCCTCGCCGCCGCGGGTGCGCTGTTCTTCGACGACGACGGCCAGCTGCTGATCGTCGAACCGCTCTACGAGTCCGACCTGGGAGATCCCCGGCGGCGCGGTCGAGCGCGGCGAGACCCCGCACGCCGCCTGCGTCCGGGAGCTCCGCGAGGAGCTGGGGATCGATCTCGAGGTCGGCAGGCTGCTCGTGGTCGACTGGGCGACCGGCAACACCGAGGAGCCCGAAGGGCGCATCCGGTTCGTGTTCGACGGCGGCACCCTGAGCGACGCCCGGCTCGACACGATCGAACTGCCGCCCGACGAGCTGGAGTCCTGGGCCTGCGTGCCGGTGGACGACCTGTTCGTGATGCTCAGCGGCGTCCTCAGCCGCCGGGTCGCCGCCGCGCTCGACGCCCGGGCCGCGGGCGAGACCTGGTACCTGGAGAACGGCAACCGCACCTCGGCGGCCCCGCGGAGCTGATAGCGGCACCGGCGGGTTCACCGCGCCGAGGCCGCGACCCATGGCGTGGGCCGACGATCCGGTCAGAAGCGGCCGCCACCGCCGCGGCGGCCGCCGCCCGAGCCGCCGAAGCCACCGGACGAGCCACCGCCGAAGCCACCCCCGAAGCCACCGCCCCGGCTGTAGCCGCCGCTGTAACCGCCGCCGCGGCCGCCGGAGAAGCCGCCCGCCAGGATCCCGCCGAGCACCAGCCCACCGAGCTCGCCCGCGAGGCCGCCGCCCATGCCGCCCGCGGCCCCGCCGCCCGACGACCAGCGCTGCACGTCCGACCGGGCCAGGTCGAGGGACTGGCGGGCCAGCGTGTCGGCCGCCTGAGCCTCGGCCAGTGCGGCGGCGGGGTTGATGCCGGGCACCTGGGCCTGGGCGAGGTGGCGCTGCGCCTCGGCGAGCCGGGTGCGGGCGTCGGTGCCGACGGCGCCGCGCCTGCTGGCGATGAAGTCCTCGGCCGCCGCGACGGCCGGGCGCGCGGTGAGCAGCGCCTGGTCCCGCGCGGCGGCGGCGCGGCGGCTCGCGGCCTGCGCGTCGCGGGCGGTGACGAGGCCGCGGTCGAGGGCGGTGTCGGCTTCGTCGATGAGCCGCAGCGCGGCCATCGGGTCGGGGGGAGAGGCGTTCTGCGCGGCGGTCGCCGAGGCCAGCGCGGACTCGGCGCGCGCGACGAGCCCGGAAAGCTCGCCCGACGCCCCGCCCGATTCGCCCGCGGCCAGCAGGGCGCGGGCTTCGGCGATGTCCTGTTCGGTCTCGGCGCGGGCCGTCGAGATGCGTTCGCCCGCGGCCGCGAGCTCGGCGCCGAGCCTGCCGATGCCGTCGAGCAGCGCCTCGGCCTGCGTCATCGCCTGCTCGGCCGCCCGCCCCGCGACGACCGCCGCGCTCCGCCCACCCCGCTCCCCGCCTTCGGCCGCCACCGGATCGGCTGCCTCGACCGCGCCATCACCCGCACGCTCGTCAGCCGCCGCTGGTGACCGGGTCGCGCCATCACCCGCAGGCCGCCCAGCGGCCGCGGAGGTCGCGGAGCCCTGCGCGGTGGACCAGTCGGCGGCGGAGGTGGTGGATGGTGCGGCCGATCCCGGCCCGGCCGCGCCGGTCGGCGCTGTGGGCCCCCCCGCGCCGGCCTCGGGCTCAGCGGGGCCGCCTGCGGCGGACGCGGCGGTGGACCCGGGCTGAGTGGCTGATCCGTCGCTGGCCCCGGCGGCGCTAGGGCCGGGTCCGGCGGTGTCAGCGGCGGCGGATCCGGGCTGCGTGGGATCGGCGGCAGGCGGGGCGGGCGCGGCGGCGAGGGCTTCGCGGGCCTCGGCCAGTTCCGCGGCGGCGCCGGTGAGGAGGCTGCGGGCCTGGTCGAGGTTGCCCGCGGCGGGCTCCCAGGATCCGGGCGCGTACTGCTTCTGCAGCGCCGCCCACCGGGCCTCCGCGACGGGCAGGCGGCCGTTCGTCGCGTCCAGCCGCGTGGCCAGGCCCGCGAGGTACTCCGGCGCCGTGGCCTCGAGGTTGCGGAGCTGGTCGAACGCCGCCACCTGCGCGTCGAGGCGCTCGTCGGCCGCCCGGCACACCGTGATGATCTCGGTCAGCATGCGGCGCTTGGTCGGCTCGTCCTCGGGGATGTCGTCGTCGAGCTGCTGGCGCAGCGTGAACCCGCGCAGCATCTCGCCCCGCGCCGCCTCGAGCGCCGCGGCGAACTCCGCCACGGCGGCGTCGCCGAAGTGCGCCCGCGCCGCCGACAGCTCCACCTCGGAGCGGCGCACGGCGTCGTCGACGTCGAGGAGCGCCTGGCTGCCGCGGTAGGCGAGGTCGTCGGTGTTGACGTCGGCGAACTCGCCCGACTCCGGCGCCGGGGCCTCGACCGGCGCCTCCTTGGCCCGACGCCGCCGCCGCATCAGCAGATAACCACCGATCCCGGCCACCGCCACGCCGCCGACGACCAGCCCGCCGACCCCGATCCCACCTCCGCCGGACGACGCGGGCCCACCGCTGCGCAACCCGTCGGCCAGCCCGACCGCGGCGCCCGACCAGTCGTCCGCGCCGAGGCGGGGCTCGACGTCCTTGTCCGCGATCGCGTCGGTGGTCTGCTGGCTCAGCGGGAAGTCCTGCGCGTACGAGACGTAGTACGCCCGGTCCTGCGTGGCCACGGCGAGCAGCACGTCGTTGCGCCCGAGCTGGGAGAGCTGGCCCGTGCGGTCGGCCCACTCCTGTGGCTGGGCCCCGTCGAACGAGCGCACGTAGACGACGAAGAGGTCGTACCCCTTCTCCGCCCGCAGCCCGTCGACCGCCTGCTGGACGCGGGTCTTCGCGGCCGGGTCGAGCACGCCCGCCCGGTCGGTGACCCGGTCGGCCAACCGGAACGGCGCATCAGCGACCGCCACCCCGGCACCGGCGAGCAGGAGGAGCGCGACAACCACACACAATCGGACGAGACGCACGGCGCCCATCGTGCCCCGAAGTTCAGCCTCCGAGCACGTCGCCATGCCCGTTGCGGCGACACCAACTGATCAGATATCGCGCGTGCTCGCCGCACCACCGGTACACGGTCTGCGTGGTGAGCGGCAGACCCTCGGCGTGCTCGCCGCGCTCACGGATCAGCGGGCCCAGGTACTTCTCGGCCACCTTCACCGCGGTGTTGCGCGAGCACTTCGCCGCGATGGCCAGCGTGTCGTGGTTGGCCGCGCGCCCCGCCGCGATCGCGCCCGCCATCCGCGCGGCCGTCTCGCCGCGCCGTCCGCCGACGAACCACTGGTGGATCGTCGGCTGCACCGCGGGCGGTTCCGTGCGCAGGGAGCGGCCCGCCGCCACCTCGCGCACCGCGCCCGCGATCGCGGCGATGCCACCCGCCTTGGGCACGGTGCCCGCCACCCCGTCCCTGGCCACGGCCTCGTCGAGGTGGTCGCGCTCGGCGTTGTGGCCCTGCAAGGCGAACACGACGGGCGCGGGCCTGCCCAACCGTTGCACGATGTCGAGCACGTCCAGCCCGTCGAACGCGAACTCCAGGTCGACGTGCTGCCAGGTGAGGTCGGTGAGGACGACGTCGTAGCGCAGGTGGTCGGCGATCGCGGACCGCACGCCGCCCTCGTCCACGGCGACCGTCACGAGCCCGGGCCCGAACGCCTCCCGGAACGCGGGCGCGACGATGCCGCCGAGCTGCGAGGCGATCAACACCCGTACGCCGGGTCCATCCATGCGGCGATCCTGGCCGTGCCCCTCGGCGGAGACAACATCTGGTACCGAACGTCACGCCCCGGCCCCGTTGTGGGCCAGGGTTGACCCGATCGGGTGTGATCATGGGACGACCGCGGATCACATGGGTACGGATGACCGCTCTCAGCGAGGGGTCGCTTCTGGTTGGGTGTCGCGGGGGAGGGGACCCCTACGGCGGTGGTGGACGGGCACGTCCACCACCGCCGTGGCTTTCGAGGTCAGCGCGGATGTTCGCTCCGCAAGCTCCGCTCAGTACCGGAAACGGAGCCCGGCGAGCACGTCGTCGATCTCCATGCCGGTGGCCGCCATGGCGTCCGAGTGGCGCACGGCGAGGAACGCGCCGAGCACCTCCGGGCCCAGCGCTTCGGCGACGCGCGAGTCGCGCAGCGCCGCCTCCTGCTCACCCTGGTTGACGGGCAGCGCGACGATGCCGTGCTCGGCGCGCTCGTCGTCGGACCACGTGCCGGGGTCGGCCTGGACCGGCGGGGGCAGCTCCAGCCCGTCGGCGATCCCCGCGGCCCCCGCGGCCAGCACGGCGGTGAGCGCGAGGTACGGGTTGGCCGACGCGTCCGACGTCTTCAGCTCGACGTTCGCGTGCCCGGCGCCGAGCAGCGACGTGCCCGGGATGTAGCGGAGCGGCGCCTCCCGGTTCTCCACGCCCCAGAACGCGAACGCGCCCGCGAAGTAGCCCGGCCGCAGCCGCTCGAGCGAGCCGAGGCTGGGCGCGGTGACGGCGGCGACGGCGGCCAGGTCGCGCAGGATCCCGGCCACGTACGGGCCCGGCCCGTCGGCCAGCAGGTTGACCCCGTCGCGCCAGACGGAGGAGTGGATGTGCCAGCCGTTGCCCGCCATGGTGAGCGCGGGCAGGGGCGCGAACGACAGCTGCAGGCCGTGGTGGTGCGCGGCCGCGCGCAGGGTCTGGCGGACGAGGAGCTGGCGGTCGGCCGCCGTGACCGGGTCGGCGGCCGCGATCGACAGCTCCATCTGGGCCGGGCCGTACTCGGCGTGCAGCTGGCCGAGCGGGACGCCGTTGGCGGCGCAGTCGCGCAGCACGTCGGCGACGAACGCGTCGACCGGCACGAGGGCGTGCGGGCTGTAGGCGGGGCCGGGGTGCGCGGGCTCGAAGTCCCCGGTGGTCACCGTGAACTCCATCTCGTACCCGACCAGCGCCGACAGGCCCTGCTCGGCCAGCGCCGCCACCTGCCGTTCGAGCACCCCGCGCTGGTCGTAGGGCCACGGGCTGCCGTCGGCGGCGACCTGGCGGCCCGGCACCCACGCCAGCGCGGGCTGTCCGGCGAGCGGGGTGAGCGCTTCGAGCACCGGCACGAGCCGGACGTCACCGGACGGCGTGGACAGCGGCTCGTGCGCGTAGGTGATGGCGTCGTGGCTGTCGAACACGGCGAAGAGCGTGGTGATGCCGACGCCGATCTCCGCCACCCGCGGCAGCTCCGCCACCGGCACGGTGCGCGAGCGCGGGATGCCGTTGTTGTCGGCCCAGTGGATGGTGACGCCTGCGACGCCGCGAGCGGCGAGATCGTCGGCGAGCTGCTGCGCGTCGGTCATGGCGCATGTCGTAGCAGCTCAACTCCGACGGCGCACGAGGAACCGCTGCAACACGACGAACACCAGCAACAGCGCCCCGATCACGATCCGGGTCCACCACGAGCTGAGCGTGCCCTCGAACGAGATGAACGTCTGGATCAGGCCGAGGACCAGCACCCCCAGCACCGAACCGACTACCAGCCCGACGCCACCGGAGAGCAGCGTGCCGCCGATCACGGTGGCGGCGATGGCGTCGAGCTCGGTGCCGACCGCGCTGAGGCTGTAGCCCGAGAGCGAGTAGAAGGCGAAGAGCAGGCCGCCGATCGCCGAGCACAGCCCGCTGATGCCGTAGACGGCGACCTTGGTGCGGCCCACCCGCACCCCCATCAGCTCGGCCGACTGCTGGTTGCCACCCACGGCGTACACCGTGCGGCCGAACCGGGTGGCGTGCAGCAGGTACGCGCCCACCAGCACGACCAGCACCGCGACCACGACCGACGGGCTCACGAACGTGTCGCCGGGCAGCGACACGGTGCCCTGGGCGATGGCGGTGAACAGCGGGTCGCGGATCGGGATGGACTCGACGCTGATCACGTAGCAGAGCCCGCGGGCCAGGAACATGCCCGCCAACGTGACCACGAACGGCTGCAGCTCCAGGTAGTGGATCACCAGGCCCATCGCGAGGCCAAGCGAGGTGCCGACGAGCAGCACGACGAGCAGCACCGCCACCGCGCTCCACCCCGTGGCCAGGAGCTTCGCCGCGAGCACGCCGGAGAGCGCCACGACGGAGCCGACCGAGAGGTCGATGCCCCCCGTGATGATCACGAACGTCATGCCGACGGCGAGCACGATGAGGTACGCGTTGTCGATGAACAGGTTGAGCAGCACCTGGAGCGAGAAGAAGCCGTCGTAGCGCGCCGACCCGATCCCGAACATGGCGACGAAGAGCACGAACGTGGCCAGCACGGGCAGCACGCGCGGCGAGGCGAGGCGCCGCCGCGGGGCGGGAGCGGCGCGCTGCTGCGGCGGCGCGGGGGCGCGGGTGGTGTCGGCGCTCACGACGCGGCCACCGCCTCGCGCACCGGAGCGGGCCGCGTGCGGCGCAGCAGCGCGCGGGTCTTCGGCGACTGCAGCAGGCAGACGGCGATGATGACCAGTGCCTTGAACACCAGCGTGACCTCCGGCGGGATGCCCGCGGTGTAGACGGTGGTGGTGAGGGTCTGCAGCACCAGCGCGCCCACCAGCGTGCCGATCACCGAGTACCGCCCGCCGGTGAGCAGCGTGCCCCCGATGACCACGGCGAGGATCGCGTCGAGCTCGATCCACAGGCCCGCGTTGTTGGCGTCGGCGGCGGTGACGTTGGAGCTGATCATCAGCCCGGCCAGGCAGGCGCACACCGCGACGAAGACGTAGACGGCCACGGTGATGCCCCGCGCGCGGATGCCCGCGAGCCGGGCCGCGGTGGGGTTGATCCCCACGCCCTCGATGAACATGCCGAGCGCGGTGCGCCGGGTGACGGCGCCGACCAGCGCGAACAGCACCGCGGCCAGCACCACCGAGACCGGCAGGCCGAGCAGGAACCCGCCGCCGAGCTGGGCGTACAGCGGGTTGGCCACGGTGATGATCTGCCCGTCGGTGATCAGCTGGGCGATGCCGCGGCCCGCGGTCATGAGGACCAGCGTGGCGATGATCGGCTGGATGCCCAGCACCGCGACCAGGAACCCGTTCCAGAGGCCGAGCACGACCGAGAGGCCCAGCGCCAGCAGCACGCCGACGACCGCGGCGCTCGCGCTGGTGGGATCGGGGGCCGCCGCGATCCACCCGCAGGCCACCGCGGCGGAGATGGCGACGGTGGCGCCCACCGAGAGGTCGATGCCCCGCGTGGCGATCACCAACGTCATGCCCAGCGCGATGATGGCGGTGGGGGCGCCGTTCTTGAGGATGTCGACGAGGCTGCCGTAGAGGTGCCCGTCCTGGATCCGCAGCGAGAAGAAGCCGGGCACCGCGACCGCGTCGAACACGAGCAGGGCGACCAGCGCGATGACCGGCCAGAACAGGCTGGACGCGGTGAACCGCCGCCACACCTCAGGCGACATCGGAACCTCCCCGGGCGATCAGCTCCATGACCTGGCCCATGGACGCCTCGGCGCGCGGCAGCTCGGCGACCTTGTGCCGGTCGCGCAGCACCGCGACCCGGTCGGAGAGGCGCAGCACCTCCTCGAGCTCGGCGGAGATGAAGAGCACCGCCATGCCGTCACAAGCGAGGTCGGCGACCAGCCGTTGGATCTGGGTCTTGGCGCCGATGTCGATGCCGCGGGTGGGCTCGTCGAGGATCAGCAGCCGCGGCTCGGTGATGAGCCAGCGGGCCAGGAGCACCTTCTGCTGGTTGCCGCCGGAGAGGTTGCGGATGAGCACGTCCGGGTCGGTCGGGCGGATGTCCAGCGCGGTGATCCACTTCGCGACGAGCTCGTCGGCGGTGCGCCGGGGCAGCCGCCGCGCCCAGCCGCGGCGGGCCTGCAGCGCGAGCACGATGTTGTCGCGCACGGTGAGCTCGCCGACCATGCCCTCGCCCTTGCGGTCTTCCGAGCAGTACGCGATCCGCGCGGCGATGGCGTCGATGGGGCTGCGCAGCCGGGTGGGCCGGTCGTCGACGGCGACGGTGCCGGAATCGGCGTGATCGGCCCCGAACAGCAGCCGGGCCAGCTCGGTGCGCCCGGAGCCAAGCAGCCCGGCCAACCCGAGCACCTCGCCGGGGTGCACGGCGAGGTCGACCGGCGCGATGGCGCCCGTGCGACCCAGCCCGGTGGCGGCGAGCACCGGGGTGTCGGGCAGCTCGGCGATGTCGGTGGGCGGCTGGCGGTCGAGGTCGGTGAGCGCGGCCAGCTCCTGGCCGACCATCTTCTTCACCATCTCCAGCCGCGAGAGCTCGGCGAGCGGGTACTCGCCGACCAGCTTGCCGTTGCGCAGGATCGTGACGCGGTCGGCGATCGCGTAGACCTGGTCGAGGAAGTGCGACACGAAGAGCACGGCCACCCCGGCGTCGCGGATGTCGCGGATCACCCGGAACAGCTCGCCCACCTCGTCGGCGTCGAGGCTGGAGGTGGGCTCGTCGAGGATGAGCACGGCGGCGTCGAGGTCGACCGCCCTGGCGATGGCCACCAGCTGCTGGACGGCCAGCGGGTGGCCGCCGAGCACCGAATCCGGGTCGACGGCCAGGTTGAGGCGCGCGAGCAGCTCGGCGGCCCGGCGCCGGACGGCCCGCCGGTCGACGCGGCCGAGCCTGCGCGGCTCGCGGCCGAGCAGGATGTTCTCCGCGACGGTGAGGTTGGGGCAGAGGTTCACCTCCTGGTACACCGTGGCGATCCCGGCCTCCTGGGCCGCGCCCGGCGAGGCGAACACCCGCTCCTCTCCCCGCACCCGGATGGTGCCCCCGTCGATGCCGTACACGCCGGTGAGCGCCTTGATCAAGGTGGACTTCCCCGCGCCGTTCTCGCCCATGAGCGCGTGCACCTCGCCCGGCAGGAGCCGGAAGCCGACCCCGTCGAGCGCCTTGACGCCCGGGAAGCCGACCGTGATGTCACGCATCTCCACGACCGGGGACGTGGTCATCGGGCCTCCCTGCACAACGCAGCGCACATCACAGCCGGGACAAATGGGACACGACGGGGACGGCCGACACCGTCCCCGTCGTGAGCACCTGGGGTCAGTACTTGCGCTCCGGGAGCGCGGCCTGCGCCGCAGCCTGGTCGAACGTGGTCTCCTCGGTGAGCACCCGGGCCGGCACAGTCTGGCCGTCCTTGACCTTCTTGGCGAGGTCCATGAGCTGTGGGCCGAGCAGCGGGCTGCACTCGACGATAAAGTTGATCTTGCCGTCGGCCAGCGCCTGCATGCCGTCCTTCACCGCGTCGACGGTGATGATCTTGATGTCCTTGCCGGGCACCTTGCCCGCCGCCTGGATGGCCTCGATGGCGCCGAGACCCATGTCGTCGTTCTGCGCGTAGACCACATCGATCTTCGGCTGCGACTTGAGGAAGGCCTCCATCACCTGCTTGCCACCGGAGCGGGTGAAGTCACCGGTTTGGCTCGCGACGACCGAGAGCTTCGGGTTGGCCGCGATCGAGGCGGCGAAGCCCTTGGTGCGGTCGATGGCCGGGGCCGAGCCGGTGGTGCCCTCGAGCTGGACGATCGCCACCGGACCGGTGGCGCTCTTCTCCTGCTCGACGAGCCAGTCGCCCGCCTTCTTGCCCTCGGCGACGAAGTCCGAGCCCAGGAACGTCTTGTACAGCGTCTGGTCGGGGGTGTCGACGGCGCGGTCGGTGAGGATCACGGGGATGTTGGCCCGCTTGGCCTCCTGCAGCACCGTGTCCCACCCGGTGGTGACGACCGGGCTGAACGCGATGACGTCGACCTTCTGCTGGATGTAGGAGCGGATCGCCTTGATCTGGTTCTCCTGCTTCTGCTGCCCGTCGGAGAACTTCAGGTTGACCCCCGCTGCGGCCGCCGAATCCTGGATCGACTTCGTGTTGGCGGTGCGCCACCCGCTCTCGGCGCCGACCTGCGCGAAGCCCAGCGTGAGCGCCTCAGAGCCCCCGCCACCCCCCGCGGCGGTGGATCCCGAGGAGCCCCCACAGGCGGCGAGCCCGAGGGTGAGCAGTGCGGTGGCGGCGGCCGCCACGGCGCGGGCGGCGAGTGACGTCTTCTTTGACACGGACTCCTCCGTCGGGTGGACTCACAGCCGAATGTGGGGTCAGATTGTTAACGTGAACATGCGGGTCGTCAACCCCTCCGTCGCGATTGGTCGGCAACGATGTGGACACGGCGGCGGCGTGCAATGCTCATGACGTGACCACCACCGGGAGTGCGCGCGAGCCGGCGATGGTCGACGTCGCCCGGCTGGCGGGCGTGTCCCACCAGACGGTGTCGCGGGTGCTCAACAACCACCCCAACGTCCGGCTGGAGACCGCCCGCCGGGTCCGCGCGGCGATCGCCGAGCTGAACTACCGGCCCAACCGCGCTGCCCGGGCGTTGGTCACCGGGCGCAGCCAGCTGCTCGGCGTCGTCGCGCTGAACACCAGCCTCTTCGGCCCGGCGTCGCTGCTCACGGCGTTCGAGGGGGCCGCCGCGGCGGCGGGCTTCGCGGTGAGCGTCGGCAACGTGGCCAACCTCGACCGCGCGTCGATCAGCGCGGTCGTCGAGCGGCACCTCGGCCAGCGGGTGGCGGGCATCGTGGTCATCGCCCCGGTCGCCTCGGCCGCCGATGCGCTCGACCACCTGACCACCGACGTGCCGTTCGTGACGATCGACGGCGATCCCGAGCGCAACCGGGCGGGCGTCACGGTCAACCAGGCCCTCGGCGCCCATCTGGCCACCCGCTACCTGCTCGAACGCGGCCACTCCACGGTCTGGCACGTCACCGGCCCGCTGGAGTGGTTCGACGCCGCGCTCCGCGTGCGGGGCTGGGAGCAGACCCTGCGCGACGCGGGCGCCGAGGTGCCGCCGGTGCTCCCCGCCGACTGGTCGGCCGCTTCCGGCTACCGCGTGGGGCAGACGATCGCGCGGATCCCGGAGGTCACCGCGGTGTTCGCGGCCAACGACCACCTGGCGCTCGGCATCCTGCGCGCGCTGCACGAGCACGGGAAGCGGGTGCCCGAGGACCTCAGCCTCGTCGGCTTCGACGACGTGCCCGAGGCGGGCTACTTCATCCCGCCGCTCACCACCGTGCGCCCCGATTTCCACGCGGTGGCCCGGCACGCGCTGGAGCTGTTGCTCGCCCAGATCGAGGCGGGCGTGCCCAGCACCGCGCAGATGATGCTGCCGCCCACGCTGATCGAGCGCCGCAGCGTGTCCGCACCCCCCTTCTAGGATCCGCACCGGCAAATTTCCGTGGAGGCCCTTGACCGACGAATTGTTATCGTTAACATTCTCGGCCATGCCCCCACTCGTCGTCGGCGTCGACTTCGGCACGCTGTCCGGTCGAGCGGTCGTCGTGCAGGTGCACGACGGCGCCGAGCTGGGCAGCGCGGTCACCCCCTACCCGCATGCGGTGCTCGAGCGGGCGCTGCCCGACGGCACCCCGCTGCCGCCCGAGTGGGCCCTGCAGGTGCCCGCCGATTACGTCGAGGTGCTGCGCACCGCGGTGCCCGCCGCGCTGGCCGCCGCCGGGGCGGACCCGGCCGACGTCGTCGGCATCGGCACCGACTTCACGGCGTGCACGATGGTGCCGACCACCGCCGAGGGCACCCCGTTGTGCGAGCTGCCGGAGTTCACCGGCGAGCCGCACGCCTACGTCAAGCTGTGGAAGCACCACGCCGCGCAGGGCCAGGCCGACCGGATCAACGCGCTCGCCCGCGAGCGGGTGGAGCCGTGGCTGCCCCGCTACGGCGGGCTCATCTCGTCGGAATGGGAGTTCGCCAAGGGCCTGCAGGTGCTGGAGGAGGCGCCCGCCGTCTACGCGGCGATGCGGCACTGGGTCGAGGCGGCCGACTGGATCGTCTGGCAGCTCACCGGCACCTACGTCCGCAACGCGTGCACCGCGGGCTACAAGGGCATCCACCAGGACGGCGCGTACCCCTCCGCCGAGTTCTGCGCCGCCCTCAACCCCGCGTTCGCGCGGTTCGTGCCCGACAAGCTCGAGCACCCGCTCGGGCGCCTCGGCGACCGCGCGGGCGGGCTGTCCGCGCAGGCGGCGGCGTGGACCGGGCTGCCGGAGGGCGTCGCGGTGTGCGTCGGCAACGTCGACGCGCACGTCACCGTGCCCGCCGCCGACGCCATCGAGCCCGGCCTGCTCGTCGCGATCATGGGCACGTCCACCTGCCACGTCATGAACGGCACGGCGCTGGCCGAGGTGCCCGGCATGTGCGGGGCGGTCGAGGGCGGGATCACCCCGGGTCTCTGGGGCTACGAGGCCGGGCAGAGCGGCGTCGGCGACATCTTCGGCTGGTTCGTCGAGCACGGCGTGCCGCCCGCCTACCACGAGGCGGCCGCGGCGGAGGGGGTCTCCGTGCACACGCTGCTCACCGAGCAGGCCGCCGCGCAGGAGGTCGGCGAGCACGGGCTGGTCGCGCTCGACTGGCACGGCGGCAACCGCTCGGTGCTGGTCGACCACGAGCTGTCCGGCGTCGTCGTGGGGCAGACCCTGGCCACCCGGCCCGAGGACACCTACCGGGCGCTGCTGGAAGCCACGGCGTTCGGCACGCGCCGGATCATCGAGGCGTTCGACGACGTCCGGGGTGCCGGTCAGCGAGCTCGTCGTGGCGGGCGGGCTGCTCTCCAACGCGCTGCTCATGCAGATCTACGCCGACGTCACCGGCCTGCCGCTGTCCACCATCGGCTCCGCGCAGGGGCCCGCGCTCGGGGCGGCGATGCACGCGGCCGTCGCGGCGGGCGCCCACCCGGACATCCACGCCGCCGCCAAGGCCATGGGTTCGCGGCGCCGCGGCGTCTACCAGCCGGATCCGGAGCGCGCCGCGGCCTACGACGAGCTCTACGCCGAGTACCTCACCCTGCACGACTACTTCGGCCGGGGCGCCAACGACGTGATGCACCGGCTCAAGGCCCGCCGCCGGGCCGCCGCCGCCGCGAAGGGGGCGCGATGACGCAGCTGGCCGAGGTCCACGTCGCCGTCAGCACGGCTGCGCGAGACGGTGGCGCGCCTGCACGGCGAGCTCACCCGCAACGGGCTGGTCGCCTGGACCGCGGGCAACGTCTCCGGGCGGGTGCCCGGCCAGGACCTCATGGTGATCAAGCCGTCCGGGGTGTCCTACGACGAGCTCACCCCGGCGTCGATGGTCGTCTGCGACCTCGAGGGCAACGTCGTCGACGGTGAGCACGCCCCGTCCTCCGACACGGCGGCGCACGCCTACGTCTACCGGCACATGCCCGAGGTGGGCGGCGTGGTGCACACCCACTCCACGTACGCCACCGCGTGGGCCGCCCGGGGCGAGCCGATCCCGTGCGTGCTCACCATGGTCGCCGACGAGTTCGGCGGTGAGGTGCCGGTCGGCCCGTTCGCGCTGATCGGCGACGACGCGATCGGCCGCGGCATCGTCGACACGCTGCGGCACAGCCGTTCCCGCGCGGTGCTCATGGCGGGCCACGGCCCGTTCACGATCGGCCGCGACGCGCGCGACGCCGTGAAGGCCGCCGTGATGCTCGAGGACGTCGCCCGCACCGTGCACGTCGCTCGCCAGCTCGGCACGCCTGCGGCGCTGCAGCCCACCGACGTCGACGCCCTCTTCGCGCGCTACCAGAACGTCTACGGGCAGGAGCGGACATGACCAAGCAGCAGGTCTGGTTTCTCACCGGCAGCCAGCACCTGTACGGACCGGAGACCCTCGACCAGGTCGCCGAGCAGTCCGCGCAGATCCAGGGCATGCTCTCGGCCTCTGGCGGGCTGTCCGCCGAGATCGTCGGCCTTCCGGTGCTCACCGAGGCCGCGGCGATCCGGCGGGTGGTGCTGGAGGCCAACGCCAACCCCGAGTGCATCGGCGTGATCACGTGGATGCACACGTTCTCGCCCGCCAAGATGTGGATCACCGGGCTCGACGCGCTCCGCAAGCCCCTGCTGCACCTGCACACCCAGCTCAACGCCGCGCTGCCCTGGGCGTCCATCGACATGGACTTCATGAACCTCAACCAGGCCGCGCACGGCGACCGCGAGTTCGCGCACGTCGCGGCCCGGCTGGGGGTGCCCCGCAAGACGGTCGCGGGGCACGCGGGCGATCCGGAGCTGGTGCGGCGCGTCGACGGGTGGATCCGCGCCGCCGCGGGCCGCGACCACCTCGACGGCCTGCGCGTGGCCCGCTTCGGCGACAACATGCGCGACGTCGCGGTGACCGAGGGCGACAAGGTCGAGGCCGAGCTGCGCTTCGGCGTCTCGGTGAACACCTACGGGGTCAACGACCTGGTGGCCCGGGTCGACGCGGTGCCCGACGCCGACGTCGACACGCTGGTGGCCGAGTACGCCGATTCCTACCGCCTCGCGCCGGAGCTGCAACGGGGCGGCGATCGGCACCCGTCACTGCGCTACGCCGCCCGCATCGAGGCCGGGCTGCGCGAGTTCCTGCTCGACGGGCGGTTCGGGGCCTTCACCACCAACTTCCAGGACCTCGGCGGCCTGCGCCAGCTCCCCGGCCTGGCCGTCCAACGGCTGATGGCCGACGGCTACGGCTTCGGCGGCGAGGGCGACTGGAAGACCGCCGCGCTGCTGGCCGCCGTCAAGGAGATGGGGGCCGACGGGCCGCGCGGCAGCTCGTTCATGGAGGACTACACCTACCACTTCGGGCCGGGCGAGCCGAAGATCCTCGGCGCGCACATGCTGGAGGTCTGCCCGACCATCGCGGCGGCCACCCCCACCTGCGAGATCCACCCCCTGGGCATCGGCGACCGGGAGGACCCGGTGCGGCTCGTGTTCGACGCCGCACCGGGCCCGGCCACCGTGATCGGCATCGTCGACATGGGCGACCGGTTCCGGCTGGTGGCCAACACGATCGAGGTCGTCCCGCCCGACGAGCCGCTGCCGAAGCTGCCCGTCGCCCGCGCGGTGTGGAAGCCCGCGCCGTCGCTCTCGACCTCGGCCGAGCTGTGGCTCACCGCGGGCGGTCCGCACCACACGGTGCTCACCGGCGACGTCACGCCCGAGACCCTGCACGACTTCGCGGCGATGACCCGCACCGAGCTGCTCCTGATCGACGCCGACACCACGCCGTCCGCGTTCGCCGACCGCATCCGATGGAACCAGGCCTACTACCGGCTCGCCCACGGCCTGTGACCCCGAAGGGAGAACGATGAAGTTCGTACGACTCGCCACGATGTCGGTGGCCCTCACCCTCACGGTGGCGCTGGCCGCCTGCGGATCCAGCCAGAAGACCGCCGACCAGGCGCCCGCCGCGGGCTCCGGGTCCGCCGCGGGCGGCCTCGTCGGCGTCACGATGCCGACGAAGTCCTCCGAGCGCTGGATCCACGACGGCGACAACATCAAGGCCGCGCTGGAGAAGCTCGGCTACACCGTCGACCTGCAGTACGCCGAGAACGACATCCCCACGCAGGTCAACCAGATCGAGAACCAGATCACCCGCGGCGCCAAGCTGCTGGTCATCGCGTCCATCGACGGCACCGCGATCACCACGCAGCTGCAGGAGGCCAAGGACCGCAACATCCCGGTCATCGCCTACGACCGCCTCATCCGCAACAGCCCCAACGTCGACTACTACGCCACGTTCGACAACTTCAAGGTCGGGGTCGAGCAGGCCACGTCGCTGCTGGTCGGGCTGGGCATCAAGAAGGAGGACGGCTCCGACGGCGGCGCCAAGGGCCCGTTCAACGTCGAGCTGTTCGCGGGCTCGCCCGACGACAACAACGCCACGTTCTTCTTCAACGGCGCGCTGTCGGTGCTGAAGCCGTTGCTGGACAACGGCACGCTGGTGGTGAAGAGCGGGCAGACCGACTTCAAGACGGTCGCGATCCTGCGTTGGGACCCGGCCACCGCCCAGCGGCGCATGGAGGACATCCTCACGTCGACCTACGGCGGCGGCGCCAAGGTCAACGGCGTGCTCTCGCCCTACGACGGCCTCTCGATCGGCATCCTGTCGGCGCTGAAGAGCAACGGCTACGGCACCGCGGGCCAGCCGTACCCGACCGTCACCGGCCAGGACGCCGAGGTCGCGTCCGTGAAGTCGATCATCGCGGGGGAGCAGTTCTCCACCGTCTACAAGGACACCCGCCAGCTCGCCGACACCACCGTGACCATGGCCGACGCCGTGCTCAAGGGCCAGAAGCCGGAGGTCAACAACACCACCGACTACGACAACGGCAACAAGGTCGTGCCGTCGTTCCTGCTGCAGCCCGTGATCGTCTACAAGGACAACTACCAGAAGGTCCTCGTCGACTCCGGCTACTACACGGCGGCCCAGCTCACGTGAGTTCCGAAGCCATCCTCCGGATGGAAGGGATCACGAAGACCTTCCCCGGCGTCGCGGCGCTCACGGACGTCAACCTGTCCGTGCGCCGCGGCGAGATCCACGCCATCTGCGGGGAGAACGGCGCGGGCAAGTCCACGCTCATGAAGGTGCTGTCGGGGGTGTACCCGCACGGCAGCTACGACGGCGAGATCACCTTCGAGGGCGAGGCGTGCGCGTTCGCGTCGATCCGCGACAGCGAGCACCGGGGCATCGTGATCATCCACCAGGAGCTGGCCCTGTGCGCCCAGCTCTCGATCGCGGAGAACATCTTCCTCGGCAACGAGCGCGCCACCCGGGGGCTGATCGACTGGAACCGCACCAACCACGAGGCCGAGCGGCTGCTCGCCCGGGTCGGCCTGCGGGAGAAGGCGGTCATCCCGGTGCGCGACATCGGCATCGGCAAGCAGCAGCTCGTGGAGATCGCCAAGGCCCTCTCCAAGGACGTCAAGCTGCTCATCCTCGACGAGCCCACCGCGGCGCTCAACGACGAGGACTCCGCGCACCTGCTCGACCTGCTGCGCGGCCTGCGCGCCGAGGGCATCACCTGCGTGATCATCAGCCACAAGCTGAACGAGATCGCGGCGGTGGCCGACACCATCACGATCCTGCGCGACGGCCGCACGATCGAGACGCTGTCGCTCGCCGAGGGGGGCGTCACCGAAGACCGGATCATCTCCGGGATGGTGGGCCGCGACCTGGAGCACCGCTACCCGCCGCACGAGCCGCACATCGGCGCGGAGGTGCTGCGCATCGAAGACTGGACCGTGCACAGCCCCACCCAGCCCGACCGGGTCGTCGTCGCGGGGGCGAACCTCACGCTGCGGCGCGGCGAGATCGTCGGGCTGGCCGGGCTGATGGGGGCGGGGCGCACCGAGCTGGCGATGAGCGTGTTCGGCCGGTCGTACGGCGTCGGCATCTCCGGGCGCGTGCTCAAGGACGGCGAGCCGGTCGAGGTGCGCACGGTGGCCGACGCGATCCGGCTGGGCATCGCCTACGCCACCGAAGACCGGAAGCGCTACGGGCTCAACCTGATCGAGGACATCAAGCGCAACGTCTCGGCCGCTCGCCTCGCCAAGCTCGCCCACCGCGGCTGGGTCGACGACCACGAGGAGTACCGCGTGGCCGAGGGCTTCCGGCGCAGCCTCAACATCAAGGCGCCCACGGTCGCGAGCATCACCGGGAAGCTCTCGGGCGGCAACCAGCAGAAGGTCGTGCTCTCGAAGTGGATCTTCACCGACCCCGAGGTGCTCATCCTCGACGAGCCGACGCGCGGCATCGACGTCGGCGCCAAGTACGAGATCTACACGATCATCAACCGGCTGGCCGACGAGGGGAAGGCGATCCTCGTCATCTCCTCCGAGCTGCCCGAGCTGCTGGGCATCTGCGACCGGATCTACGCCCTGTCCGCCGGGCGGATCACGGGTGAGGTCACGCGCGCCGAGGCCACCCAGGAGCGCCTGATGCAGTTCATGACCCACGTACAGGAGTCCGCATGACGAGCACCGCCCCGGCTCCCGTCACCGCGGGGGCCGCCGACGCCCCACCGCGGAAGTCGCCGCGGCGGCTGTCGTTCAACCCGCGCCAGAGCGGCATCTACGTCGCGTTCGCGCTGATCGTGGTGCTGTTCTCGGTGCTCACGAACGGCGCGCTGCTGGAGCCGCAGAACATCTCCAACATCGTCGTCCAGAACTCCTACATCCTGATCCTCGCCATCGGGATGATCCTGATCATCATCGCCGGGCACATCGACCTGTCGGCGGGCTCGGTCGTGGCCGCCACCGGGGCGATCGCGGCCGTGCTGATGGTGAACCTGGACGTGCCGTGGCCGCTGGCGGTGCTCGCGACCGATCGGCGCGGGCGCGCTGATCGGCGCGTTCCAGGGCTACTGGATCGCCTACTTCGGCATCCCGGCGTTCATCGTCACGCTGGCGGGCATGCTCGTGTTCCGCGCGGTCACGCTCACCGTGCTGGGCAACCAGGGCATCGGCCCGTTCCCCGACGCCGTCCGCACGCTGTCCAACGGGTTCGTCGAGGGGTACCTCGGCAACGTCGGCCTCGGCCCGCTCGGGCGGCGCCGACATCATCACCCTGCTGGTCGGGTTGGCGGCGGTGGCGGCGATCGCGCTCACGCAGTGGCGCACCCGCACGGCGCGGCTCTCCTACGGCCAGGCCGTCGACCCGTTCCCGCTGTTCGTCGCCAAGATCGTCGCGCCTGCGCTCGTGGTGATGTTCGTGATCGTCCAGCTCGCCCGTTTCAAGAACCTGCCGTGGGTGCTGGTGCTGCTCGCGGCGCTGGTCATCGGCTACACGCTGCTCACCAACCGGGCGGTGTTCGGCCGCCACATCTACGCCGTGGGCGGCAACCTGCAGGCCGCCGCGCTGTCCGGCGTCAAGGTCAAGTCGATCACTTTCTGGATCTTCGTGAACATGGGCGTGCTCGCGGGCATCGCCGGGGTGATCTTCGCGGGCAGGCTCAACCAGGCCGGTCCCACGGCGGGCGTCAACTTCGAGCTCGACGCCATCGCCGCGGCGTTCATCGGCGGGGCCGCGGTGCAGGGCGGCGTGGGCAAGGTCGTCGGCGCGATCACCGGCGGCCTGATCATGGCGGTTATCAACAACGGGATGTCGCTGATCGGGGCGCCCAGCGAGCGGGTGATGCTGGTGAAGGGGCTCGTGTTGCTCGCGGCGGTGGCCTACGACGTGTGGACGAAGCGGCGGGCCGCGGGCCGCTGATCACTTCCCCGCGAGCAGCCGCTGCATCAGCTCGATCGAGGCCTGCTGGGCGTCGGAGATGTTCTGGGCCATGAGCGTGGCGTCCGGGTCGCGGCCGTCGGCCAGCTCGGCCTTGGCCATGGTCAGCGCGCCCTGGTGGTGCGTGATCATCATCTGTAGGAAGGCGCGGTCGAACGCGGGCCCGCCCGCCGCCTCGAGCTGCGTCATCTCGTCGGCGGTCATCATGCCGGGCGCGGCGTCCGCCAGCGCCCCGCCGCCGCCCATGCCGGGCATGCCGCCCATGGGTGCGGTGGGCGCGGCGGTGGGCGCGGATTGGCCCCACTCGGCGAGCATGCCCCGCAGCTGCGCGATCTCCGGGATCTGCTCGGCGGAGATCTGGCTCGCCACCGCCTGCACCGGCCGCGACGCCCCGTGCGCGGGCGCGAGCGCCGCCATCGCCACGGCCTGCTGGTGGTGCGGGATCATCTCGGTGGCGAACAGGACATCCGCGTCGTCGTAGGGGCGGTTGTCCGGCGCACCGCACGCGGCGAGCGCGAGCACGAGGCCGAGCGCACCCACGACCCGGCTTGCCCACACGGGATCGAGGCTACCCAGCCGCAGGTTGTGGCCTTGTTCGGGCCACTTCGCACCCTTTGGTGCGTATCGGCGCGAAGCGAGGGTGGGCCCGGCCGTGGCGTCCCGCCGATGCTGCCCGACCGCCTGGCGCCTGTGCGGACCCACCCCGGCCCGGCACCCGACCGGACGTCCACCCCCGTCGGACCGCCTGACCGGGCGGTTCGGCGCGGTGCTGCTGTTCGTGCTCGGCGCGGTGGTCGCGCAGCAGGTGGCATTCGGCGGCTACCTCGACTACGTCAAGCCCGCTCAGGGCCCGTGGCTGCTCGCGGGCGGGCTGGTGCTGGGCGCGTTCGGGCTGGTCGGGATGCCGGCCGCGCCCGGACCGGAGCGGGAACGCCCGGTGCACACGCACGGGCCGCTGGCCGCGCCGCCGGAGGATCTCGAACGGGCCCGTCGGGAGCGGCGGGCGGCCGACCGCGCCGAGCACCGCACGACGCCCGGCGTCGCCGCGCTCCTGCTGCTGCCGCTGGTGATGGCGCTCGGCGTGGCGCCGCCCGCGTTGGGCGCGTTCACCACGGCCCGTGCGGGAGCCGCGCCTCGTGGCCGTCGACGGCGGCGGCCGCCCGCCGGTCGCGAACACCTGGCAGCGCGTCACCGGCACCTGGGTCGCCTCGCCACCCGTCGACGGCCGCCCGACCGCGCGGATCGCGGCCACGGCGGTGACCGCGATCCCGGCGCCCGCGGAAGCCTACGAGCTGCCCTGACGCGCGGCGAGACGTCGAACGTCGGGACCAGGCCTGGATCGTTGAACGCCGTGATGCGGGCGATCCGGCCGCCGAGCAGACCGAGCACCTGCACGCCGTACGGCGCGTAGCCGTCGTCCGTGCCCTTGTGCACGACCACAGCGGGCTGGCCGTTGGCCCGGGTCGGCCGCATCCGCCACTGGCCCGCCGTCCGCAGCACCCGCGTGGCCAGGAACCCGACCACCGCGTCGCGTCCGGTGAACCAGGTCGGGGTCGGCGGCATCTCCATCTCGACGTCGACCCGCAACAGCTCGACCAGCGCACCGGCGTCGGCGCGGGTGAAGGCCTCGACGTAGGCGTCGAGCAGGAGGCGCTCGGCCGCCTCGGCGGGCTCGACCAGCTCGTGCTCGACCGGTCGCTCGGCGGCCAGGTGCGCCCGGGCGCGGCGCAGCAGGCTGTCGACCGCCACCGGGGTCGTGTCCAGCATCTCGGCGACCTCGGCCGTGCGGAACGCCAGCACGTCGCGCAGCGCCAGCACGGCCCGCTGCCGGGCGGGCAGGAGCTGGAGTGCGGCGATGAAGGCGAGCCGCACGCCCGCCCGGCCCGCGACCACGTCGGCCGGATCGCCGACGAGCGCGTCCGGCGCGGGCTGCAGCCACGACACCGACGGCTCGGCCGCCGCCACCTCCACGCGGTGGTCGTCGGACGGCCCGCCCAGCCCGGACGGCAGCGGCCGCCGGGCGCGCGTCTCCAGCGCCGTCAGGCACGCCCGGGTGGCGATCGCGTACAGCCACCGCCGCACCGAGGAGCGGCCCTCGAACCGGTCGATGGCCCGCCAGGCGCGCAGGTAGGTCTCCTGGACCACGTCTTCGGCGTCGTGGATGGAGCCGAGCATCCGGTAGCAGTGGGCCCGCAGCTCCGTGCGGAACGGCTCGGTGAGCGCGGCGAACTCGGCGTTCGACGGCATCAGCCGAGCGTACGCAGTCCAGCCCCGCTGAGCTGGTACTCAGCGGCGGGCGCGGGATCGGCGGCCAGCTCCAGCACCGCTTTGCCGACCTGCTCCGCGGTGAGGACGGGCTGCAGGCCGTCGACGAACGTGTCGCGGTCGACGCCTTGGCGCGCCGCGTAGCCCGCGACCCCGACCGCGCCGACGCCGCCCGCCGGGGTGAGCTGGGGCAGCAGCGCGACGAACCTGATGCCCAACCCCGCCCGCTCGGCTTCGTCGGCGGCGTACCCGCGCAGGTAGCGGACGGCGGCCTTGGCGCTGGCGTACCCGCCGCTGAGCGGCGACCCGGCCAGCGCGGCGCCGCTGGACATCGCGATCACCGCGCTGCCCGGCGGCAACGGCTCCCGCAACGCCGCCCGGATCCAGGTGAACGCGTGCCGGGTGTCGGTGTGCCAGTTGCGGCTGAAGGTGTCCCACGTCTGCTCGTGGATCGGCGCCATGTGCGGCGTGCCCCCCGCGTTGAGCACCAGCAGGCCGGGACGGTGGTCGTGGAGCACGGCCCGCGCGAGGGCCTCGTCGGTGGCGTCGCCGACCAGCGGCGTGAAGGCGTCGCCGAGCTCGGCGTGCACCGCGCGCAGGTCCGGCTCGCCGCGGGCGATGCCGATCACGGCGTGGCCCGCGGCGACCAGTGCGGCGGCGATCGCGCGCCCGAAGCCGCGGCTGGCCCCGGTGACGACGGCGGTGGGTTGGTCCGACATGGGAACTCCGATCAGCGGTGGGATGCGTCCCCATCGAGACCCGTCGCGCGGCGCAAATCCGTCGGCTAGCAGTCGCGCAGCTCCGGCGACTGGTGCAGGAGCTGCGCGCGGGGGCTGACGAACGCGCGGTAGGCGGCGCCGTCCACGGCGGCGGGGGCGAACGCGGCCACGCGGTGGCAGTTCTGGAAGGCGAGCACCACGCCGTGGTGGCGTTCCAGCGCGCCGCGGATCGCGTTGCTGGCCAGGGCCCGGAGCAGCTGTCCGCGCTCGGCCTCGGACGGCGGCGGCACCTCGTGCTCGCCGAAGGGGCGCGACGGCGCGCGGTCCGCCGCCGCCGCGGCGACGACGTCCCAGGCGTAGGGCAGCGACGTGCGGATGACGTCGAGGAAGACGGCGTCGTCGATCGGGCCGCGCTCGGCGGCGTCGAGGACGGCGGTGGGGACGGTGAGCGACATGGCAGAACCTCTCAGGCGGGGACGAAGTCGGGGTCGATCTGGGCGATGCGGTCGACGCCTGCCCACGCGGTGGCGTTGGCCCGGTGCATCGCGACGGTGGTGCGGTGGTAGGCGGCCCAGTCGCGCTCGCGGCCGTCGAGGGCGGCCCGGACGTCGGCGAGCACCGCCCGGTTGACCGCCTCCAGCTCGGCGAACGGGGCGGGTGCGCCGCGCTCGGCGGCCCGCACCCAGGCCGAGGCGGTGAGGCAGCCCAGCAGCGCGCCGCCGACCCGGCCGTGCAGCCATTCGACGTCCGCGGCGTCGACGACCTTGTTGCCCAGCACCGCTGGCGCGACGCCGACGTCGTCCGCGGCGAACGCGCCCGCCACCAGCAGCCGCACGCCGTCCGGCGTGGCGACGGCGAAGCGGCGCAGCACGGCGTCGTCGGCGCCGAGGTCGACGAGGCGCGACCCGAGGCCGGGCGGCGTCGTCTTGATCATCTCGTCGGCGCGCGGGAGCCGGGGGTTGGTGCCGCGCAGGTGCTCCTTGAGCCAGCCGAGGCCGGCGCCCAGCGCCCGCGGCGGCGCGCCGCCGTAGCCGAGCGCCGCGCCGAGGTGCTGGTTGATGTCGGCGTCCACCGCCACCACCCGACGACCCGAGACAGCGAGATGGCGGCTGAACGCCGCGGCGACGGTGGTTTTGCCGCTGCCGCCCTTCCCACGAACGCGATGCGCATACGAAAACGATAACGATTGTCGTTTAAGGACGATCATGGGGGTCGTAGGGTGCAGCCATGCCCCGTCGGTTCACCCCGCAGACCGCCCCCGAGGTGCTCGCGGACCTGCGCGCGCGGCTGCGCGCCACCCGTTGGCCCGACGCACCCGAGGACGCCGGGTGGTCCATGGGCACCGACCTCGCGTACCTGCGCGAGCTCGTCGCCTACTGGGCCGACGGGTTCGACTGGCCCGCGCAGGAGGCGGCGCTGAACCGCCTGCCGCGCTTCCGCACCACCGTCGGCGGCCTCGGTGTCCACGTCGTGCACGCCCGGGCGGGCGGGCCCGCCTTGCCCCTGGTGCTCAGCCACGGCTGGCCGGACTCGTTCTGGCGGTACACGAAGGTCATCCCACTGCTCACCGACCCGCCCGACCCGGCCGACGCGTTCCACGTGGTGGTGCCGGACAACCCCGGGTACGGCTACTCCGACCACCCGGCCGTCCCGCTCGACTCCATCGCCGTCGCCGACCTGTGGGCCGAGCTCATGACCGCGCTCGGCTACCCGCGGTTCGGGGCGGCGGGCGGCGACCTCGGCAGCCACGTGTCCCGCTACCTGGCGCTCAACCACCCCGACCGGGTCGTGGCCGTCCACCGCACCGACGCGGGCCTGCCCGCCCACGTCCCGGCCGACCTCACCGCCGAGGAGCGGGACTGGCTGGCGGGCGCGGCGGCCTGGGGCGCGACCGAGGGCGCCTACGCCGCGATGCACCGCACGAAGCCGCAGACCGCCGCGTTCGGGCTCACCGACTCGCCAGTGGGGCTCGCGGCGTGGATCGTCGAGAAGCTGCAGGCGTGGAGCGATGGGTTCCCCTTCACACCGGACGAGATCCTCACCAACGTCACGATCTACTGGCTCACCGCGACGATCGGCTCGTCGATGCGCATGTACCGGGCCAACGCCGCGATCCCGCCCGAGCAGCTCGCCCGCCGCGTCGAGGTGCCGTCCGGCTTCGCGATCTTCCGGGGTGACGTCGTGCGCCCACCCCGGGCCTGGCTCGAGCGCACGGCCAACGTCGTGCGCGCCACCGAGCCCGCCCGCGGCGGCCACTTCGCGGCGTTCGAGGAGCCGGAGCTGTACGCGCAGGAGCTGCGGGAGTTCTTCCGGCCCTACCGGTCGGCATGATCTGCCATGCGGACCGAGGGCGGGCCATGGTGCGGCCCCACCGCCGTAGCCAGGGACGAGCCGTCCCCGGATAGGTGCGACATTCCTCCGACCACCAGGTCGGCGCACGGTGGGGACATGACAAGGATCGCGCTCATCACCGGCGGCAACCGCGGCCTCGGCCGGAGCGAGGCGCTGGCCCTCGCCGCCGACGGCACCGACGTCGTCATCACCTACCGGAGCCACGCGGACGAGGCCAAGGCCGTCGTGGCCGAGATCGAGGTGCTCGGCCGCACGGCCGTCGCGCTGCAGCTCGACACCGCCGTGCCCGAGACCTTCGACGCCTTCGCCGACACCCTGCGCGCCACGCTGGCGCAGACGTGGGGCCGCGACGGGTTCGACGTGCTCGTCAACAACGCGGGCTTCGCCGCACCGACCCCGCTCGGCGGCATCGACGTCGCAACGGTGCGGGCGCTGCTCGACACCCACGTCACCGGCGTCGTGATGCTCACCCAGACGCTCGTGCCGCTCGTCGCGGACGGCGGCCGCATCGTCAACACCTCCACTGGGCTGGCCCGGTTCACCGGCGACTTCGGCCTTTCCGTCTACGCCAGCGCCAAGGGCGCCGTCGAGGTGTGGACGCGCTACCTCGCCCAGGAGCTCGGCCCGCGCCGGATCACCGTCAACGCCATCGCGCCCGGCGCCACCGGCACCGACTTCGGCGGCGGCTCGCTGCGCGACGACGAGCAGGTGCGCGCCCAGCTCGGCGGCGTGATCGCGATGGGCCACGTCGGCCACCCCGAGGACATCGGCGCCGCGGTCGCCGCCATCGCGTCGGACCGGATGGGCTGGGTCACCGGCCAGCGCATCGAGGCCTCCGGCGGGATGCGACTCTAGTGTCTCGGGTCGGAGGTTCGGGGCCGGTATCGGTGGATCCAGGCGCCCGCTGGCAAGGCGCCGGTCCGAGCCTCGTACCGGGCGTACTCGGCCGGACCGGCAACGCCGCCAGCGGGCGGCTGGGCCGCCGAGACCGGTGGCGAACTGCGACCCGGACACTAGGCCCGTGACCGGGGACCGCGCGGAGCTCGCCGACTTCCTCCGCACCCGCCGCGAGGCGCTCCAACCCGAGGACGTCGGGATGCCGCGCGGCCCGCGTCGGCGCACCGGCGGGCTGCGCCGCGAGGAGGTCGCCGCCCTGTCCGGGATGTCCGCCGACTACTACAGCCGCATCGAGCAGCAGCGCGGCCCGCACCCGAGCGAGCAGATGCTCGGCGCGCTGGCCCGCGGACTGCGCCTGTCGCTCGACGAGCGCGACCACCTGTTCCAGCTCGGCGGCTACCCGTCGCCGCGCCGCGCGGGTCGCGCCGACCACGTCGACGCCGGGCTCATGCGGATACTCGACCGGCTCGCCGACACGCCCGCGATGGTCGTCTCCGGAGCGGGCGAGACCCTGGTGCAGACCCCGCCCGCGGTGGCGCTCTTCGGCGACGAGACCGCGTACGAGGGGCTGGCGCGCAGCGTCGTCTACCGCTGGTACACCGACCCCGGCGCGCGCGAGATCTACCCCGCCGAGGACCGCGACGTGCGCGGCCGCGACTTCACCGCCGACCTCCGCCACGCCTACACCCGCGACGGGCGCGGCTCCCGCGCCGCCGAGATCGTCGACGCGCTCACCGCGGCCAGCGCCGAGTTCCGCGCGGTGTGGGCCGAGCACGCGGTGGCCCGCAAGCACAGCAAGACCAAGCGGATCGCGCACCCCGAGGTCGGGCTGGTGGAGGTGCACTGCCAGACCCTCTACGACGTGGACCAGAGCCAGGGCCTGCTCGTGTTCACGGCCACGCCGGGCAGCGAGAGCGCCGAGAAGCTGCGGCTGCTGGCGGTGCTCGGACGGCAGACCCTGAGCTAACCGTTGGCGAGGTCGGCGAAGCGGCTGTAGTGCAGCTGGTGGGCCACGGTGATCGTGCTCGTGGGCCCGTTGCGGTGCTTGGCCAGGATGAGATCGGCCTCGCCCGCGCGGGGGTCGTCGCGCTCGAAGGCGTCGGGGCGGTGCAGGAGGATCACCATGTCGGCGTCCTGCTCGATGGAGCCCGACTCGCGCAGGTCCGACAGCATCGGCCGCTTGTCGGTGCGCTGCTCGGGACCGCGGTTGAGCTGGCTGATCGCCACCACCGGCACCTCCAGCTCCTTGGCCAGGAGCTTGATCTGCCGCGAGAACTCCGACACCTCCTGCTGGCGGGACTCGACCTTGCGCCCGGACGTCATGAGCTGGAGGTAATCGAGGATCACGAGCTTGAGGTCGTTGCGCTGCTTGAGCCGCCGCGCCTTCGCCCGGATCTCCATCAGCGTGAGGTTGGGCGAATCGTCGACGAACAGCGGCGCCTCGGAGATCTCGCTCATCCGCCGGGCCATGCGGGTCCAGTCGTCGTCGCTCATGCGGCCCGCGCGCATGTCGGCGAGGCGGATGCGCGCCTCGGCCGACAGGAGCCGCATGACGATCTCGGACTTGCTCATCTCCAGCGAGAACACCGCGCTGGTGAGGCCGTGCTTGACCGAGCACGAGCGGGCGAAATCCAGGCCGAGCGTGGACTTGCCCAGGCCGGGCCGGGCCGCCACGACGATCATCTGGCCGGGGTGCAGGCCGTTGGTGGCCGCATCGAGGTCGACGAAGCCGGTGGGCACGCCCAGCGCGACGCCGCCGCGGGAGGCGATGGCGTCGATCTCGTCCATCGTGGGCTGGAGCAGCTCCTCGAGGGCGACGTAATCCTCGCTGGTGGAGCGCTCGGTGACCTCGTAGATGGCGGCCTGGGCGCGGTCGACCACGTCGTTGACCTCGGCGCCCTGGTCGCCGTGGTAGCCGAGCTGCACGATGCGGGTGCCCGCCTCGACCAGGCGGCGCAGGATCGCCTTCTCGGCGACGATCTCGGCGTAGTAGGCGGCGTTGGCCGCCGTGGGCACGGTGGCGATCAGCGTGTGCAGGTACGGCGCGCCGCCGAGCCGGATGAGCTCGCCGCGGCGCTGCAGCTCGGCCGACACGGTGACCGCATCGGCGGGCTCGCCGCGGCCGTAGAGATCGAGGATGCAGTCGTAGACGGTCTGGTGGGCGGGCCGGTAGAAATCGTCGGGCCGCAGCACCTCGACCACATCGGCGATGGCGTCCTTGCTCAGCAGCATGCCGCCGAGCACCGACTGCTCCGCGGTGAGGTCCTGCGGCGGCTGCCGGTCGAACGTGGCCGCCTCCGCGCCCTCGCCGGGACGGACGGCGCGCGGGCGCCCCGTCTCCGGCCCGCGAAGATCAGGCTGTGCCATGCGCCGCGTCACCCCCACTCCCAGTGTATCGAACACAAGTTCGATCCGCGCGTTTCCCCGGCGCCGCGCGAGGACGTTAGGGACAGAGGTGGAGTCATGTCCAACTGGGCTGTGCGCAGCTTGTGCATCACCCTGGGGAGGACCCGCGAACACCCCGGGACGGACCTGTGGAAGAGATGGGGACAACTGCTTGGTTTTCAACGTTTCCGCTGGTCAGCGACTGTAGATGGGATGTGGACAACATTGGGGAGCGACACGCCGGGGCGACGGGTTTTTCGGCGTGTCGCAGGCCCTTCCACCCGTCGCGTCCGGACGGTCACTCGGCGCTCGTTACCCGGCTGTGCGCAACTTCGCCGGGCGGCTTCGCGGCAAACGAAAAGGGCGGGACACGCCGTGCGTGTCCCGCCCTTCCCGGGGTGCTCAGCCGGCGACGACCGCGATCTCCACCTGGGTGGTGACCTCCGGGTGCAGCCGAACCGTGACGGGGTGCGTGCCGACCGTCTTGATCTGGCCGGGCACCTCGACGGCCCGCTTGTCGAGCGCGGGGCCGCCCGCGGCGCGCACGGCGTCGACGATGTCGCCCGCCGTGATCGAGCCGAAGAGCCTGCCGGAATCGCCTGCGGCCTTGGCCTTCACCGTGAAGGTGCGCTTGCCGAGCTCGCCCGCGACCTCCTTGGCGTGGTCGAGGTCGCGGATCTGCCGCGCCCGCTGGGCGCGCCGGATCGTGTCGACCTGCTTCTCGGCGCCCCGCGTGGCGACGATCGCCATCTTGCGCGGCAGCAGGTAGTTGCGGCCGTAGCCGTCCTTGACCTCGACGATGTCGCCGGGCGCGCCCAGGTTGGGCACGTCGGCCGTGAGGATGATCTTCATGGACCGTCCTCCTATCGCGCGGTCGAGGTGTAGGGCAGCAGGGCGACCTCGCGGGAGTTCTTCACCGCGATCGCGACGTCACGCTGGTGCTGCCTGCAGTTGCCGGTGACCCGGCGGGCCCGGATCTTGCCGCGGTCGGAGATGAACTTCCGCAGCAGGCCGGTGTCCTTGTAGTCGATGTCCTGGGCCTTGTCCTTGCAGAACGCGCACACCTTCTTCTTCGGCTTGCGCAGGACGGGCTTTGCCATTGCTCAGTGCTCCTGGGAGTGGTTGTGCTCTAGAAGGGGGGCTCGTCGTCGGCGGCGGGGCCGCTCCCGGCGGGCGGGGCCGAGCCCCACGGGTCGTCGGACGGCGCCTGGGAGCTGCCGCCCCCGCCGCCGCTAGCGCCGGAGCCACCGCCGTAGCCGCCGCCCCCGCCACCGAAGCCGCCTTCGGAGCTGCGGCTGACGCGGTTGACCTTGGCCGTGGCGTACTTGAGCGACGGGCCGACCTCGTCGACCTCGAGCTCGACGACGGTGCGCTTCTCGCCCTCGCGCGTCTCGTACGAACGCTGCTTGAGCCTGCCGGACACCATCACCCGCATGCCACGGGTGAGCGTCTCGGCCACGTTCTCGGCCGCCTGGCGCCACACGTTGCAGCGCATGAACAGCGCCTCGCCGTCCTTCCACTCGCCGGACTGGCGGTCGAAGTTGCGGGGCGTGGAGGCGACGGTGAAGTTGGCGACCGCGGCCCCCGACGGGGTGAACCGCAGCTCGGGGTCGGCGGTGAGGTTGCCGACTACGGTGATGACGGTTTCGCCTGCCATGGCGACCTCAGCTCGCTGCTGCCGCGGCGGGCGCGCGCTTCGGCTCGCGCCGCAGCACCTTGGTGCGCAGCACGGACTCGTTGAGCCCCAGCTGCCGGTCGAGCTCCGCGACCGTGGCGGGCTCGCACGCGACCTCGAGCACCGCGTAGATGCCCTCGGCGTTCTTGTTGATCTCGTAGGCGAGGCGGCGCTTGCCCCACACCTCGATCTTCTCGACGCTTCCCCCATCGCTGCGGATGACGTTGAGGAAGGTCTCCAGCGACGGCTGCACGGTGCGCTCGTCGAGGCTGGGGTCGAGGATGACCATCAGTTCGTAATGACGCATGAGAACCACTCACCTCCTATGGACTAGAACGGCCACGGACGATCCGTGACAGGAGGTTCTCACCGCACCCCGACAGGAATCGGCGATACCGGGGCCGCCGAACGCGAGGTGCGACCTACGAGGCTACCAGCGGGTCGGATCGCCACCGTCGGCCGGTACGATCCCCGGCCGCGGGTGCGCCCGTTCCGGGCATCGCGGTGCCGGATGATCTGACGGAGAGCCACCGACCGCCGGGACCGTCGGGGGTCGCCATTACGCTGCACCCATGCTCATCGGGGCCCACGTGCGCGAGGACGACCCGATCGTCTCCGCCGCCGAGCGCGGCGCCGAGATCGTCCAGATGTTCCTCGCCGATCCGCAGGGGTGGAAGAAGCCGCCCGTCCACCCCCAGGCCGAGGCGCTGCGCGGGGGCGATCTCGCCGTCGTGGTGCATTCGCCCTACGTGGTGAACCTGGCGTCGCTCAACAACCGCATCCGCATCCCGTCGCGCAAGCTCGTCACCCAGCACGCCGATGGGGCAGCCGCGGTCGGGGCGATCGGGCTGGTGGTGCACGGCGGGCACGTCACCCAGGGGGACGACGAGGCCACCGGCGTCGACAACTGGCGCAAGTTCCTCTCCCGCCAGGAGGACGAGGGCGGGTTCGCGGTGCCGATCTTCATCGAGAACACGGCAGGCGGCGATCACGCGATGGCCCGGCGGTTCGAGGCGCTGGCCCGGCTGTGGGATGCGGTGGGCGAGTTCGGCGTCGGCTTCTGCCTCGACACCTGCCACGCGTTCGCGGCGGGCGAGGATCTGGTCGACGTGGTCGAGCGGGCCCGCGCCATCACCGGCCGCATCGATCTCGTGCACCTCAACGACTCGCGCGACGAGTTCGGCTCGGCGCGCGATCGCCACGCCAACATCGGCGAAGGCACCATCGACCCCGATCAGCTCGCCGCCGTGTGCGCCGCGGCCGACGCGCCCGTTGTCGTCGAGACCCCGGCCGAAGGTCAGGCCGCGGACATCGCCTTCCTCCGCGAGCGGCTCGGGGGCGCCGTCGCCGCAGGCAAGGGATCTCCGCCCGGGCCCCGCCGTGACCCGTAGCGGCGTGCGACGCACCGACCGAGCCCGCGGCGGAGCCCCGCTCGACGCCCCTGACGACGGTGGGGACCGCGATGGCGCCACCGCCACGGCCGTTGCCGCGGCGCCGGACGCGCCGCCCGTCCACGGCGCCACGGACGACGGGTCGGGCCCGAGCTCGCGCGCGTGGGCGGCCGTCGACCCGCGGCGGTGGTCCACCCGGGTCGTCGCCGCGGTGATCGTGGTGCTCACCGCCGGGATGCTGCTGGTGTCCTACGCCGGGAAGGACCGCTGCGTCGGCCCGACGTTCGACGACAAGGGCCGCAGCACCCCCGATTACGACATCCGCATCGACCGCGACCTCTGCTACTCCGACATCCAGTACCTCTGGCTCGACCGCGACATCGACAAGCACGTCTTCCCCTACGTCCACGGCGGCATCACCCCGCCGCCGGACAGCAAGCTCACCGGGGGCACGGTCGAGTACCCCGTCCTCACCGGCCTGCTGATGTGGGTGGGGGCGATGTTCGCCCACAACGACGGCGAGTTCCTGCTCTACTCGGCGCTGCTGATGGCCCCGTTCGGCCTGGTCACCGGGTGGATGCTCGCCAAGCTCGCGCGGTGGCGCGCGCTCGCGTGGGCCCTCGGGCCACCGCTGTTCCTCTACGCCTTCCACAACTGGGACCTGCCCGTCGTCGCGTGCGCGGTGGCCGCCGTCTACGTGGTGCACGGCTGGCGCACCCACCGGTCGCTGCGCCAACGCGCCACGATCGCCGCCGTGCTGCTCGGCCTCGGCTTCGCGTTCAAGCTCTACCCGGGCGCGTTCGTCGCCCCCCTGATGCTCTACGTCTTCACGGCGGGCAGGCGCGATTGGTGGGGCGCCCTCCGCGTCGGGCTCGTCGCCACCGCCACGGTGGTGCTGGTCAACCTGCCGTTCGCGCTCGTGGGCTACGACGGGTGGCGCGCGTCGTTCACGTTCCAGGAGCTGCGCAAGGTCGACCTCACCACCAACTCGATCTGGTTCTGGGGCTTCCGCCCCGATTCCGAGCCCACCAACGAGGCGTTCCAGCGCTGGGTGAGCTGGCTGTCGCCCACGCTCGTGATCGCGTCGTTCGTGGTGGCGCTGGCCGTCGGCTGGTGGCGGTGGCGGCGCAGCGGCAGCTACCCGTGGCTCGCGGTCAGCGCCGCGATGCTGTGCGGCTTCCTGCTGCTCCACAAGGTCCACTCGCCGCAGTACACGCTGTGGCTGGTGCCGTTCTTCGTGCTCCTCACGGTGCCCTGGCGGTGGGTGCTGGCCTACATGGTCGTCGACATCTGCATGGACGTCGGCGTGTTCCGCTGGTTCTACGCGATGAAGCTCCACGGCAACGACGTCGGCGGCAACGTGTCGGCGGGCCTCGCGGCCCAGCTGGTCGCGCTCGGCGTGTGGGGGCGGGCGGCGTTGCTCGCGGTGCTGTTCGTGGTCGTGCTGGTGGGCCGCGACCGGTTGGCCGCACAGGGCACGCCGCCGAAGCCCGAGGCTGTGCCCGCGGCGTAGCCGTGAGACGCCGCGCGGGCCCCGCAGCTGTCGTCGTGGGCTACGTCGCGCTGGCGCTCTGGGTCACCGGCGCCTGGTGGCTGCCCCTCGGCGGCAGGCTCACCGCGGTCAACCAGTCGGACGCCACGCTCTTCGCCTGGCTCCTCACCTGGACCCCGCACGCCCTCGGCGACGGGCAGCCGCCGCTGCACACCACCGCGCTCAACGCGCCCGAGGGCATCAACCTCATGTGGAACAACGGCATGGCGCTGCCCGCGCTGCTGTTCGCGCCGGTCACCGCGGCGTGGGGCGGGCTGGCGACGGTCACGGTGCTCACCGCGCTCGGCCTGGCGGGCTCGGCCACCGCCGCGTTCGGCGCGCTGCGCGCCCTCGGCGCCGCCACCGGGCCCGCGGCGCTGGGCGGGGCCGTGTTCGGGTTCTCGCCCGCGATCGTCGCGCACTCGCTCGGCCACCCCAACCTCGTGTTCGACGTGCTGGCCCCGGTGCTGGTGCTGCTGGCCGTGCGGCTGGCCGTCGAGGAGCGGCCGCGCGCCCGCACGGCCGTGCTGCTGGGCCTGCTCACGGCGGTGCAGCTGCTCATCGGCGAGGAGGTGCTCTTCGGCACCGGCGTCGTGGTGGGCCTGCTGGTGCTCGGCCTGGCGGTGGCGCACCCGCACGCCGCGGCGCGGCGCGCACCCCGCTTCCTCGGCCTCGCCGGGGTGGCGCTCGGGGTGTTCGTCGTGTTGGGCGCCCCGCTGCTCGCCTTCCAGCTGTTCGGGCCGCTGCCCCAGCGCGGCAGCCCCTTCAACGTGGCGTACTTCGGCATCGACCTGGTCAACTACGTCGTCCCCACCGCGCAGCAGCAGATCGCCACGAACGGCCCGCGCGCGCTGGGCTTCCCCGGCGGGCCCGAGGAGCACGGCGGGTTCCTCGGCTGGCCGCTGCTGGTGGTGGCCGTGGTCGCGCTGGTGTTCGGCGGCCGTCGCGCGCGGGTGCCGCTCGCGGTCGCCGCGGTGGTCGGGGTGTTCGCGATGGGCGAGGAGCTGCGGGTCGACGGGCGCGGCACCGGCATCGCCCTACCGTGGCGGCTCCTGGCCGGGCTGCCCGGCTTCGAGCACGTCATCCCGAGCCGGTTGTCGCTGTTCACGGCCGGGCTGGTGGGCGCGGGGCTGGCGTTCGCGGTCACGGCACTGCGGGCCCCGGCAGCCCGGGCCGTCGCGACCATCCTCGTGCTCGCCGCGGTGCTCCCGCTCACGCCCGCCCGGCTGCCCGGCGTCGACGCCCGCGCCGTGCCCGCGTTCTTCACCGCGCCCGCGGCCCGGATGTGCCCGGGCGGCAGCGTGCTCGTGCTGCCCTTCCCGGCGCCCGACACCACCGAGCCGATGCGCTGGCAGGCCGCCTCGGGGATGGCGTTCGCGATGCCCGGCGGCTACTTCATCGGCCCCGCCGTCGACGGCCGCGCCTACGTGGGCGGCCAGCCGACGCCCACCGGCCTGCTGCTGCGCGCCGTGCAGCTCGACGGGCAGGTGCGCGCGCCCACCCCGCTGCTGCGCTCGACGTTCGCGCACGACGTGCGGCGGTGGCGGGCGTGCGCGGCCGTGCTCGGCCCGGCGCCGCAGGCCGACGCCCTGCGCGCGCAGGTCACGGCGCTGGTGGGGCGGGAACCGGAGTCGACCGGTGGCGTGCTGCTGTGGCGGGGTCTGTAGCGACCGGCCAGTCGGGGTCGTCCTCGACGTCGAGCTCCCGCACCGGATCGGTCTCCGGCTGGATGATCGTCCGGACGACGAGGACCATGAGCAGCACCACCACGGCGTCGCGCAACACGGCCGCGCCCAGGAACCAGTCGGGCGGCAGGCCCTTGTTGGCGGGCGTCAGGTAGTAGTACATGCGCGGCGCCCAGAGGAGCGCGTCGACCGCCATCCAGGCCAGCAGGATCCGCCACCGCGGCAGCGCGAGCACGGCCAGCGGCACCAGCCACAGCGAGTACTGCGGGCTCCACACCTTGTTGACCAGCAGGAACCCGGCCACGAGCAGGAACGCCAGCGAGGCGAGCCGGGGCGGGCGGGGCGCCCGGAAGCCCAGCACGGCCACGCCCGCGCACACCAGCACCGTGAGCACGGCCACCACGGCGTTGAGGACGCTCGGGGTCTGGCCGTCGGTGAGCGGGCCGTCGAAGCCCGGCCAGCCGGTGAAGTAGCTGACCACGAAGTACAGCGAATCCGGGTCGGCGGGCCGCGTCTGGTTGAGCCGGAAGAACTCCCACCACCCCACCGGCCAGGCCAGCGCGACCGGCAGGTTCACCGCGACCCACGTGAGCACCGCGCCGACGATCGCGGGCACGGCCACGCCGAGCTGCCGCCGTCGCAGGCCGAGGACCAGGATCGGGAGTAGCAGCAGCAGTGGGTAGAACTTGAAGGCCCCGCCGACGCCGAGCACCACGCCCGCGAGCCACGGTCGGCCGCGGGCCAGCGCGAGCACGCCCGCGGTGGCGCAGGCCACGGCCAGCGCGTCGAAGTTGGTGAAGACGTGCACCACCACCAACGGCGAGAGCGCGACGAGCGCGGTGTCCCACGGCCGCACCCGGCGCAGGCCGTGCACGCAGCGCACGACGACGATCCACGCGATCGCCAGGAACACCGCGGTGATGTCGAAGTAGATGACGACGGGCAGGCCCGCGGGCAGCGGCAGCCGGGTGGTGAGCCACACGTAGGCGTCGGTGAGGCGGGCGTTGACGTACTGGAAGAACCCGGTGAGCACCGGGTACTCCATGTAGCGCACCTGCTCCTGCGGCGTGCCCTCGTTCTCGTACCAGGGGTCGCGATAGGGCACGTTGCCCGCGGAGAGGCCCTCGATGCCGTACAGCGGCACGGTGTCGGAGTAGCACATGGCGACGTACTGGCGGTTGTCGCGCCAGTCGAGCGCGGGCCCGCCCGAGGTGTCGTAGGACTGCAGGCAGGGCGCCTTGAACAGCCAGCCCGCCGCGAGCGTGATCACGGCGAGCAGCAGCAGCACGCGCAACGGCGTCCAGAAGATGCTGCGCCCGACCAGCGCGTGCCGCCCGAGCGGACCGCCCACCAGCCTGCTCGCCGAAGCGGCGAGCGGCTCGGTCCAGGTCGGGACGACCCGCTCGCCGCTCACCCGCCCGAGCGGCCCAACCGGGCGAGCTCGCCCGGCGGGATCAGGAACGCGTTGTCGCCGTCATCCTCGTCGTCGCGCTTCTTCTTCTTTTCCTTCTTCTTGTCCTCGTCGTCACCGTTGTCACCGTCCGGGCTGTTGGTGGCCGTGGTGGACGGCTCGCCGTAGCCCGACCCGCCGCCGTTGTTGGCGTACGCCGCGGTGCCCATCGGCTCGTAGGGCGAGAACTCGTCCTGGTCGCCGCCCTTGAGCGCGGCGTTCATGAACGCCTGCCAGATCGGACCCGGCAACGTGGCGCCGTAGACGACCTTGCCCGTGCGCGTGCGGATCGGGTCGCTCTTGTCGGTGCCGACCCAGACCGCCGCCGACAGCGACGGGGTGTAGCCGACGGTCCACGCGTCGCGGTTGTCGCGGGTCTCACCGAGCTGGTTGGTGCCCGTCTTGGCCGCGGCGGTACGGCCGCCTGCAAGGGCGAAGCCGGAGCTGCCCGCCACGTCGAGCATGGACTCGGTGACGTTGCGCGCGAGCTGCTGGGGGAACACCGACTGCCCGCCGACCGGCGTGACGGCCCGGTCGAGCAGCACCCGCCCGTCGGCGGCCACGACCTTCTGCACGATGTGCGGGTCGTACCGCTGCCCGTCGGCGGCGAACGTGCCGTACGCCGACGCCATGTCGATGACGTGCACCGGCTTGTCACCGAGCGAGATGCCGCCGGTGGGGTTGGGCAGGAGGTTGTCGGGGATGCCCGCGGCGTGCGCCGTCTGCGCCACCGTGGTGGCCCCGACCTGCACCGCGATCTGGTAGAAGACCGTGTTCGTCGAGTGCGTCATGGCCGACATCACCGTGCACTCGTTGCAGCTGTCGCCGTCGGAGTTGGCCACCTTCGTGCCCGCGATCACCATCGGCGACGTGCCCTGGTACTGCGTGCCCAGCCCGAAGCCGCCCACGTTCTGCAGCGCCGCGGCCACGACGAACGGCTTGAACGTGGACCCCGGCGGCCGGGTGACGGCGTCGCCCGCGTAGTCGATGCCGGGCCCGTTCGAGCCGCCGTAGTAGGCCTGGATCGCACCGGTGCGCGGGTCGACCGCCACGAGTGCCGTGCGCAGGTTGGCGGGCTGGACCTTCATCACCTTGTTGACGGCGTCGACCGCGGCCTTCTGCCGGTTCGCGTCGATCGTGGTGGTGACGACGAGGCCGCCGGTGTCGATCTGGTCCTGCGAGATCCCGTTGGCCCGCAGCTCCGCCTCGGCCCGCTCGTAGATGTGGTAGCGGTCGTCGGCGGGCACGCCCGCCCCGACGGGTGCGGCGGGCTGCACGTCGTCGGGGAACTTCTGCTGCGCCCGCTCGGCGGGCGGGAGGAAGCCCGCGGCCTGCATCTGGTCGAGCGTGTAGTTCCAGCGGATCGTGTTGCCCGCGGGGTTCTTCAACGGGTCGAGCGCCGACGGCGACTGGATCATCCCGGCGAGCATCGCGCCCTGGGTGATCGAGAGCTGCTCGACGTCCTTGTGGAAGTAGGCCTGCGCCGCCGCCTGGATGCCGTAGGCGCCGCGGCCGAAGTACACGGTGTTGAGGTAGTTCTCGAGGATCTGGTCCTTGGTCAGTTCCTTGGAGATCTTGATCGAGACGATGATCTCCTTGTACTTGCGCCACAGGGACGCCTGGTCCTGACCGGTGGACACCTTCACGTACTGCTGGGTGATCGTCGATCCGCCGCCGACGCCGCCGGTGAGCTGGTTGTAGATCGCGCGCGCGATGCCCACCGGGTCGAAGCCGTTGTTGGAGTAGAAGGTGCGGTCTTCCGCGGCCAGCACGGCCTGGCGGACGTGCGCGGGCACCTTGTCGATCGGGACGATGTTGCGGTTGATGTTGTTGTCGTTGCTGTCCTTGGGCCGGACGACCGCGATCGGCTCGCCGCCCGCGAAGTTGTACGTGGCGGTCTGGACGATGCCCCCGTCGGTGATCGCGGGCACCTTGAAGATCAGCCAGCCGACCACGAAGGCCAGCACCGGCAGCAGCACGAGGACGCCGAGCACGCCGAGCGTCCAGTTGCGCACGCGGTGACGGCGCTTCGGCGCCCGGGGCGTGCGACCGGCGTGCGGCGGGGGACCGACCGGCGGGGGACCGGGCTGCCGGACGGTGGGCGGGTAGCCGGGTGCGGCGGACCGGGGGTACTGCCCGACGGTCATCGCGCTCCTCCTGGCGGTTGTGCGTGGGTGCGGGGCGGTCGGTGGGGGGCCGACACGTTCGGTCATTCGGCAGCGGTACGACGTCTGCGCCGGGCGGGCGCGTCGCCGGTGCCCATGACGTAGGACAGCACCAGATGGTTCCAACTGCAGGTGCGGCAGACCTCCACGACGTACACGGAGAAATCCCCGTGGAGGTTCGCCATCAGCTCGATCTCCTGAGCAGCGCGCGCCGAGCCCGCGGCGTTACCGAGGCTCTCGCCGAAGACCCAGGACACGAGCGTCAGCCGCTCCTTGCGGCAGACCGGGCACGTGACGTCGCTCGGATCGCCGTGGAACCGAGCGGCCTGGAGCAGATAGGGGCTGGCGTCGCAGACCTCGGCAACGGGGACCCGGCCTGCGTGCACGTCCGCGAGCAGCGCCCGCCGCTGCAAGGCGTAGTCGACCATCTGCCGCTGGCTGCGCACCCGGCAAGGGTACGCGGCAGGGCCACGGCAGACCCCGCGCACCGACCGTCACGGCTTCCCGGCGTGCGCGGATGTATCGCCTCGATATAGTGATGGGGTACATCGCCATTGCACCCGGGGAGGTAGGTCGTGCTCGAGCTCGCGCTGCTCGGCCTGCTGCGCGAGGCTCCCGTCCACGGCTACGAGCTGCGCAAACAGCTCGTCCTGCGGCTCGGGGGGCTGCGCGCTTACTCCTACGGATCGCTGTACCCCGCCCTGCGTCGGCTCACGCGCGCAGGCCTCATCGTCGAGGAGTCGGGGTCGGCCGCCAAGCGGGCGCGGAAGGTCTACCGGATCACCGCGGAGGGCAAGGAGCGGTTCGACGAGATGCTCGCCGAAGCCGGTCCGCACGCGTGGGACGACGAGGGCTTCGGCGTCCACCTGGCGTTCTTCGCCAGCACCCCCACCGAGACGCGCATGCGGATCCTCGAAGGCCGCCGCCGGTGCGTCGAGGAGCGGCGGGAGGGCATGCGCTCGGCGTTGGCCAAGGCGGGCGAGCAGATCGACCGCTACACCAGGCAGCTCCAGCAGCTCGGCCTCGACGCCTGCGAACGCGAGGTGCGATGGCTCAACGAGCTGATCGAGAACGAGAAGAAGGAGACCGGACGATGACCGAGGTGCGGGTAGCCGTCGTGGGCGTGGGCAACTGCGCCGCGTCGCTGGTCCAAGGCGTCCACTACTACGCCGACGCCGACCCGGCCACGCGCGTGCCCGGGTTGATGCACGTCGACTTCGGCGGGTACCACGTGCGCGACATCACGTTCGTGGCCGCGTTCGACGTCGACGCCAAGAAGGTCGGCCGCGACCTCTCCGAGGCGATCCACGCCAGCGAGAACAACACCATCAAGATCGCCGACGTGCCGCCGCTCTCGGTGCCGGTGCAGCGCGGGCACACGCTCGACGGCCTGGGCCGCTTCTACCGCGAGACGATCACCGAGTCCGACGAGGAGCCGGTCGACGTCGCGGCGGTGCTCCGCGAGACCCGGGCCGACGTGCTCGTCTCCTACCTCCCGGTGGGCAGCGAGGCGGCCGACCGGTTCTACGCGCAGAGCGCGCTCGACGCGGGTGTGGCGTTCGTCAACGCGCTGCCGGTGTTCATCGCGTCCGATCCGGTGTGGGCGGAGAAGTTCCGCGTGGCCGGGGTGCCGATCGTCGGCGACGACATCAAGAGCCAGGTCGGCGCCACCATCACCCACCGCGTGCTCGCCAAGCTGTTCGAGGACCGCGGCGTGCAGCTCGACCGCACGATGCAGCTCAACGTCGGCGGCAACATGGACTTCCTCAACATGAAGGAGCTGGAGCGGCTCGAGTCGAAGAAGGTCTCCAAGACGCAGTCGGTCACGTCGCAGGTCGACCGCGACCTCGGCCGCGACAACGTGCACATCGGGCCGTCCGACTACGTGGCGTGGCTCGACGACCGCAAGTGGGCCTACGTGCGGCTGGAGGGGCGGGCGTTCGGCGACGTGCCGCTGAACCTGGAGTACAAGCTCGAGGTCTGGGATTCGCCCAACTCCGCGGGGATCATCATCGACGCCGTGCGGGCCGCGAAGCTCGCCCTCGACCGCGGCATCGGCGGGCCCATCCTCTCGGCGTCGAGCTACTTCATGAAGAGCCCGCCCGAGCAGTACCCGGACGACGTGGCCCGCGATGCCGTTGAAGCGTTCATTCGCGGGGAGATTTCGTAACATTTCCGGATCCCAATCATTTCACGATTGGCGGGAACATCACTCCTGGTAGACCGCGTGCCAGGCGTTTCGCGGAATACTCGGGTCGCAATCGTGACTGCGCTCACGGGCTGCGTGATCGGCGTCATGGAAAAGGGTCGATATAGGTTCGTAATGTGCAGGGTGGCCTCGCAAACCGTCGTTCAACCGGGACGGCGGGTGTGGGGTCACCGCAGGTCGCCTTCGCTTCCCGGGGCCTGCGGTGCGCACCTCGAGGACCTCCGTGCCCGTTTCGACCCCGTCCCTGGTGACCCGCGCCGCCCTCGTGGCGACCGGGACCACCGCCGTCGCCCTCCTCACGCTGCTCCCCGCGGCGCCGCCCGCCACCCCGTCGACGGCGGCGGTCGCGCCGGTGGGAGAGAGCGCCCCGGCCCCGTTCCAGGCGGCGCGCCACGCCCTCGGCACAACGCCCGCCGCGCCCGTCGCGCCCGCCGTGCAGGCGCCCGTGAAGCTCGTCGCCGCCGCCAAGCCCGCCGCACCGGCCGTGGCCGCGGCGGCCGGGCGGCGTGGCAGCGCGATGTCGATCGCGATGGGCAAGCTCGGCGCCCCGTACCGCTGGGGCGCCGCGGGCCCCGGCGCCTTCGACTGCTCCGGCCTCGTCTACTGGTCCTACCGCCAGACCGGCACGACGCTGCCCCGCAGCAGCTCGGCCCAGTCGCGCGTCGGCACTCCCGTGTCCAAGGGCGCCCTGCAGCCCGGTGACCTGGTGTTCTTCTACCGCCCGGTCAGCCACGTCGCGATCTACATCGGCGGCGGCCGCGTGGTGCACGCCAGCACGGCGGGCAAGCCGGTGAAGATCTCGAACCTCAACGACATGCCGTTCGCGACCGCCCGGCGCATCTGATCCTCTTCACCACGTCCGGGTGACCGGTCGCGTAGAGTCCGGCGCCGTGACCGAACCTGATCTTCGTCCGCTGGCGTTGGTCACGGGGGCTTCCGGCGGGATCGGCGCCGCCGTGGCGCGGGCCCTCGCCCCCGGCCACGACCTCCTCCTCGGCGGTCGCAACCCGTCGGCGCTGCAGGAGCTCGCCTACGAGCTGCCGGGCGCGCGGCCCTGGCCGGTGAACCTCACCGACTCGCGGGCGGTGGCCGAGGCCGTCGCGGGCATCACCCGGCTCGACGTGCTGGTGCACTCGGCCGGGGTGGGGCTGCTCGGCACCGTCGCCGACACCTCCGCCGACACCTGGCGGCAGCAGTTCGAGGTGAACGTGGTGGCCGTGGCCGAGCTGACCCGGCTGGTGCTGCCCGCCCTGCGCGCCGCCCGCGGCCGGGTGATCCTGGTCAACTCCGGCGCCGGGCGGAACGCGAACCCGGGGTGGGCGTCCTACGCGGCGAGCAAGTTCGCGCTGCGGGCCTTCGCCGACGCGCTCCGCGCCGAGGAGGAGGGCCACGGTGTGCGCGTCACCTCGGTGTTCCCGGGGCGGACCGACACGGAGATGCAGCGCGACGTCGTCCGCCAGGAAGGCGGGGTCTACCGCCCGGAGCGCTACCTGCGGGCCGAGTCGGTCGCGGGCGCCGTGCTGCTCGCGGTGACGGCCCCCGACGACGCCGCCCTGACCGAGCTGGTCCTCCGCCCCGCCGCCCCCTGACGGCGAGTCTCCGTTTCCGACGGCGGCGAGTCTCCGTTTCCACGACGGCGAGTCTCGACAACGCACCCGCCCGGGACGCATCTGGCGTGACGGAAACCGAGACACGGTGTGCCGGAAGTGGAGACTCGCCGTCGCGAGAATGGAGACTCGCCGTCGCGAGAACGGCGCGGATCACGGGGGCGGGTCGGGCCGCGGGGCGCCCCCGCGCGGAGGCTGATCCGCGGGGCCTGGCCTGGGTAGAGTCGCGCCATGCTCGATCCGAAGTCACTCGACCTCGACGAGCTGTGCGCCGCGCTGGAAGACCACTCGCCGGACGCCACGTGGTGGATCCACACCGACGACGGCCGCATCCGCTCCGGCGGGCCCGGGGGAGCGGGCTGGATCGCGATCGGTTCGGTCGGCTCGCACGAGGGCTACCGCGACATGGCCGAGTTCGTCGCGGGCGTGCACCACCGCCGGGCCGCCGAGCTGCTGGACCGCGCGATCGCGGGGCGCGGCGCATTTCGCCGGTTCAAGGACACCCTCTTCGAGTTCCCCGAGCTGCGCGAGCAGTGGTTCCGCTACCGCGACGCCCGCTCGCGGCGGCGGGCCGTGCGGTGGCTGGCCGACGCGGGGCTGATCGAGCGCGCGGTCGCCATCGAGTGGACGGCGCGCTACCCCGACCCGACCACCGACGACGAGGACGTGCCCGCCGCGCTCGCCGTCGACCTCGGCCTGCTCTACGGCGACCGGCTGCAGCACGTGGTGCTGTTCGGCGCCTGGGCCCGCGGGGAGGGCGCGGAAGAGGCCGACATCGAGGTCGTCGTCGTGCTGTCGGACCTGCGCTCCCGCTGGGAAGAGCTGAACCACATGGACGACGTGCTGTGGCGGCACACCGAGCGGGCGGGGCTCGCGGTCGTCGCCGTGCCCGTCACCGCCGAGGAGTGGGCCGCCCCGGACAACCCGCTGCTGCGCCGCGCGGCCGCCGAGGCGGTGCAGTTGGCATGACGGGGATCGCCCGCGCCCGCGAGGAGCTGTTCGCGGCGCACCTGCTCGCCACCACCCAGTTCGCGGCCCAGTCCGTGGCGCTGGCCCATCGCGGGATGCTGGCCGCCGCCGACGCCGCGCTCGAGGCGCTCGACCGGGTGCCGCCCACCGACCCCGCCGCGCTCATCGGGATGTTCCTGAAGCAGGTCGTCCGCGAGCGCGGCCTGGATCCCGAGGCCGGACGGCTGGTGCGGGCGCTGCACAACCGCGCCGTGCTGGCCGACGCCGACGGCCGGGTGCCCCCGGAGGAGGCGCCCCGCGCGATCGCCGACGCCTCCGCCGTGATCGACGCCGTGGACGACTGGCTCACGCACTCCGAGTTCGTCACGATCGCTCGCGAGTCGCTCCGGCCGGCCGCCCCGCGCCGCCGAGCCCGTACGCGGAAGACGCCCGTCGGGCCTAGCCGACCACGTTGACCAGGCGGCCGGGCACCACGATCACCTTGCGCGGCACGCGCCCGGCCAGCAGCTCGACCACCTTCGCGTCGGCCAGCGCGGCCGCCTCGACCACGTCGGCGCCCGCGTCGGCGGCGACGGTGACCCGCGAGCGCACCTTGCCGTTGACCTGGATCGGGTACTCGACGCTCTCCTCGACCAGGTAGCGCTCGTCGGCCACGGGGAACGGCCCGTACGCCAGCGACGTGGTGTGCCCCAGCCGCGCCCACAGTTCCTCGGCGATGTGCGGGGTGAGCGGGGCCATCATCAGCACCAGCGGCTCGGCCACCGAGCGCGGCAGACCGCCGCCGGAGTAGGCCTTGGTCAGGTGGTTGTTCAGCTCGATCAGCTTGGCCGCGGCCGTGTTGTAGTGCAGCGCCACGAAGTCGTCGTGCACGCCCGCGATCGCCTTGTGCAGCGCGCGGAGGGTGGCCTCGTCCGGCTCCGCGTCGGAGACCCGCAGCTCACCGGTGGTCTCGTCCACCAGGTTGCGCCACACCCGCTGCAGGAACCGCTGCGAGCCGACGACGTCGCGCGTCGACCACGGCCGCGAGACGTCCATCGGGCCCGTCGACATCTCGTACAGCCGGAACGTGTCGGCGCCGTAGCGCTCGCACATCTCGTCGGGGGTCACCACGTTCTTCAGCGACTTGCCCATCTTCCCGTACTCCCGGCGCACGGGGGCGTTGTTCCACGTGAAACCAACCGTGCCATCGGACGGGCGTTCTCCACGACCTCCTCGGCGGGCACGTACGTGCCGCGGGCGTCGGTGTAGGCGTACGCCTGGATGTAGCCCTGGTTGAACAGCCGGCGGTAGGGCTCCTCCGAGCTCACCTGGCCCAGGTCGTACAGCACCTTGTGCCAGAACCGCGCGTACAGCAGGTGCAGCACCGCGTGCTCGACGCCGCCGACGTACAGGTCCACGCCGCCCGGGTCGTCGCCGCCGCGCGGGCCCATCCAGAAGCGCTCGACCTCGGCGTCGACGAACCGGTCGTGGTTGTCCGGATCCAGGTAGCGCAGCTCGTACCAGCACGAGCCCGCCCACTGCGGCATCGTGTTGGTCTCCCGGGTCAGCCCGTCGCCCGCCTGCAGCCACTCGGTGGCGCGCGACAGCGGCGGCTCCGGCTCGGTGTTCGCGTCGTCCGGGTCGTAGGTGCGGGGCGAGTAGTCGTCGATCTCGGGCAGCTCGACCGGCAGCTGGTCCTCCGGCACCGGGATCGGCCCCTCGTCGTCCCAGACGACCGGGAACGGCTCGCCCCAGTAGCGCTGCCGGGAGAACAGCCAGTCGCGCAGCTTGTACTGGATCTTGCGTTCGCCCGCGCCGCGGGCCACCAGCCAGTCGATGATCGCCGACTTCGCCTCGACGACGCCCAGGCCGTTCAGGCTGACCTCGGCGTTCGCGGAGTTGATCGCCGGGCCCTCGCCGGTGTACGCCTCGCCCTCGAACCCGGCCGAGGGCTCGACCGTGCGGATGATCGGCAGGCCGAACGTGGCCGCGAAGTCCCAGTCGCGCTGGTCCTGCCCGGGCACGGCCATGATCGCGCCGGTGCCGTAGCCCATCAGCACGTAGTCGGCGACGAACACCGGGATCGCGCTGCCGTTGACCGGGTTGGTGGCGAAGGCGCCGGTGAAGACGCCGGTCTTGTCCTTGTTCTCCTGGCGGTCCAGGTCGGTCTTGCGGGACGCCGCCGCGCGGTACTCCGCGATCGCCGTGGCGGGGTCGGGCGCGCCGCCCGTCCAGCGCGCGTCGACGTCGGACGGCCACGCGGCCGTCGCGATGGCGTCGACCAGCGGGTGCTCGGGGGCCAGCACCATGTAGGTGGCGCCGAACAGGGTGTCCGGGCGGGTGGTGAACACCTCGATCGCGGTGTCGCCGACGGGGAACCGGACCTGCGCGCCCTCGGAACGACCGATCCAGTTGCGCTGCATCGCCTTGACCGAATCCGGCCAGTCCAGCCGGTCGAGGTCGGCGACCAGGCGGTCGGCGTACGCGGTGATCCGCATCATCCACTGCTTCAGGTTGCGGCGGAACACGGGGAAGTTGCCCCGGTCGCTGCGGCCGTCCGCGGTGACCTCCTCGTTCGCCAGCACCGTGCCCAGCCCGGGGCACCAGTTGACGGGGGCCTCGGAGATGTAGGCCAGCCGGTGGGAGTCGATCAGGCGGCGCTGCTGGCCGTCGCTCAGCTCGGCCCACGGACGGCCGTCCGGTGTCGGGCGCGACCCGGCGGCGAACTCCGCCTCCAGCTCCGCGATCGGGCGGGCCCGGGAACCGTCGTACCAGGAGTTGTAGATCTGCAGGAAGATCCACTGGGTCCAGCGGTAGAACTCGACGTCGGTGGTGGCGACCGAACGGCGCTGGTCGTGCGCCAGGCCCAGCTGCCGCAGCTGCGACTTGTACCGCAGGATGTTCTCTTCGGTGGTCTTGCGCGGGTGGGTGCCGGTCTGCACGGCGTACTGCTCGGCGGGCAGGCCGAACGCGTCGAAGCCCATGGTGTGCAGCACGGTGCGGCCGGTCATGCGCAGGTAGCGGCCCAGCACGTCGGTGCCGATGAAGCCCAGCGGGTGCCCGACGTGCAGGCCCGAGCCCGACGGGTAGGGGAACATGTCCAGCAGGTAGACCTTCTCGCCCGCGGGCATCGGGGCGGCCCACGGCCCGGCCGGGTTGGGCACGTGGAAGGTGCCCTCGTGCTCCCAGTAGTCCTGCCAGCGGCGCTCGATCGCGCCCGCCAGCGTGGCGTTGTACCGGAACGGCAGCGTTTCCGCGTCCGCGGGGGTTGTCGCGGTGTCGGTGCTCATGTCCTTCTCCTGGAAGTCAGGCCCGGAAACCAGAAGACCCCTCCGCCCGAGGGCATGAGGGGTCACCGCGCCGGTGCTCGGATCTACGGCGCGGTGGTGTCGGTAAGTCGACGGGCCACGTCACCAGGGTAACGCCGCCGCACGTGGCCCGACGAGCGGGTTCGCTAGGCCGAGCCCGATGAGTCGCGGCCGCCTGGGCGCGAAGACCGCGGGCGGGGCTCATCGGGCACGGCCTACCCTTGACGGGTGCCCGTCACCGTCCGCCTCGTCGTCGGCTCGCTGCTCGTGCTCGCCGGGCTGGCCCTGGTCGTGGTCGCCGTGCTCGGTGCGCGGTCGGTGCTGCGCCGCAACCGCTGGGTCGGCGTCCGCACGTCGGCCACGCTGGCGTCGGAGACGCAGTTCGTGGCGGGCAACCGGGCCGCCGCGGTGCCGGTCGGCGCGGCCGGGGCGGTGGCCGCGGTCGGCGGGGCGTTCCTGCTGCTCGACGGCAATTGGGTCATCCCGACGATAAGCCTGCTGGGGACGCTGGGGTTCACCGTCATCGGCGGGTTGGTGGGCAACCGCGCCGCCGAGCTCACGCCCGCGCCGGCTCCGTTCGCCGCGAGCTGCGGGGGCGCCTGCGCGGGCTGCGACCTGGTCGAGGGCTGCAGGCGGGACGGCTAGTTCTGCCGCACGTCGGCGGGGTAGGTGGCCAGCAGCGCAAGCGGCACGCCCTGGCGGCGCAGCACGCGGCCCCACAGGTTGGGGTCGTGCCCGGCGAGGACGTCGTCGGGGAGGGCGGGCACCACGATCCAGTCGCCGCGGCCGATCTCGGCCGCGAGCTGACCGGCGTCCCACCCGGAGTACCCGGCGAAGACGCGCAGGCCGCGCAGCCGGGAGGTGAGCGGCTCCGGGTCGCCGTCGAGGTCGACGAGCGCCACCGGGCCCCGCACCCCCACCAACCCCGCCAGCGCCGCCGGGTCCTCCCCGGTGCGGACGGCGGCGAGGCACAGCGCCGTCTGGCTCTCCACCGGGCCGCCGACGAACACGGCGTGCGGCAGGGTGGCGAGCGGCGCCCAGGACGGCAGCACGTCGCCCACCGAGACCTCGCCCGGCCGGTTCAGGACGACGCCCAGCGTGCCCCGGTCGCGGTGCTCGATGACGTAGACGACGGTGCGCCGGAAGTTCGGGTCGGAGAGCCCCGGCGCGGCCACCAGGAGACTTCCGGGCGCCACCCCGGCGTCGAGCGGGGCGCGTCCCCCGGAGCGGTCGTCCACCACGCTGGTCATCGTCGCATCCGCGGGTTGCGCGTAGCCTTCGGCGGGTGCCGTCCCCGGTCCCGCCGCCGTCACCCGCAGCGGTGGCGGCGACCCCGGAACAACTGGGTGTGATCGGCCTCCTGCGGCTGCGGGGTTACCGTCGCCTGCTCGGGTTGCGATTCGCCACCCAATGGGGCGACGGCATGTTCCAGGCGGCCCTCGGCGGGGCGGTGCTGTTCAACCCCGAGCGGCAGGCCGACCCGGTCGCCGTCGCCTTGGGCCTCGCCGTGCTCCTCATGCCGTACTCGATCCTGGGCCCGTTCGTCGGCACCCTGCTGGACCGCTGGGACCGCCGCCGGGTGCTCATCACCGCCAACGCCGCGCGCGTGGTGCTGATCGCCGCAGTGGCCGCGGTCGTCGTGGCGGGGATCGCCGGGCCCGCCCTCTACCTCGGCGCGCTGGCCGTGATGGGCTTCAGCCGGTTCGTGCTGGCCGGGCTGTCGGTCGCGCTGCCGCACGTCGTCGACGAGAAGCGGCACCTCGTGGAAGCCAACACCCTCGCCGTGACGGCGGGCGCGGGGTTCTCGGCGCTCGGCGCGGTGAGCGCGATCGGCCTGCGGATGCTCGTCGGCGGGGGCGACGCGGGCTCGGCGCTCACCACGTTGATCTCCGCGGTGGGGCCGCTGGCCGCCGCGGTGGTCGCCGTGGGGTTCCGGCGCCGCAGCCTGGGCCCGGACGCGCGGAACGGGCCCACGCGCACGATCGTCGCGGTGCTGCGCGGGTTCGTCGACGGGGCGCACGCGGTGGCCGCCAACCCCTCGATCGCGGCCTCGTTCGCGGGCCTCGCCGCCCACCGCCTCGCGTTCGGCATCAGCACACTGCTCACGCTGCTGCTCTACCGCTATGCGTTCACCGACATCGGCCCGCTGCGCGCAGGCCTGCCGGGCATCGGGGAGGCGTTGGCCGTGGCCGCCGCCGGGTTGCTGTGCGCCGCGCTCGTCACGCCGCGGCTCGTGCACCGCTTCGGGCGGCCGTGGACGATCCGGGTGGCGCTGACCGTCGCCTGCGTCACGCAGCTCCTGCTGGGGGTGTTCCTCAGCCTGCCGATGGTGCTCGTCGCGGCGTTCGGGATCGGGCTGGCGGGGCAGGTGGTGAAGCTGTGCGCCGACGCCGCCGTGCAGGGCGAGGGCCCCGACGGCGCGCTCGGGCGGATCTTCGCCCTCTACGACGTGGTGTTCAACGTCGGCTACGTGGCGGCGGTGGCGCTCGCCGCGTTCGCCGCGCCACCCAACGGCTGGGCCCCGTGGCTCTTCGCGAGCGCGAGCGGGCTGTACCTGCTGGGCCTGCTCGTGCACAACGCCCAGCAGCGGCGGATCAGCCCGCGCCGTTCGCGGCGGCCCACCGTCGAAGCTCCGCTTCCGCATCCTCCCGGCTGAGCGGCCCGCGCTCCATCCGCAGCGCGAGCAGGTGCTTGTACGCCCGCCCGACGAGCGGGCCGGGGCCGATCCCGAGCAGCTCCATGATCGCGTTGCCGTCCAGGTCGGGACGGATCGCGTCGAGCTCCTCCTGCGCGCGCAGGGTGGTGATGCGGGACTCGAGGTCGTCGTAGGTGCGCTGCAGCGCCGCCGCCCGCCGCTTGTTGCGGGTGGTGCAGTCGGAGCGCACGAGCTTGTGGAGCCGGTCGAGCAGCGGCCCGGCGTCGGTGACGTAGCGGCGCACCGCCGAATCCGTCCACTCCCCGCCGCCGTAGCCGTGGAAGCGCAGGTGCAGGAACACCAGCTGCGACACCTCGTCGACGATCACCTTCGGGTACCGCAGCGCCCGCAGCCGCTTGCGCACGAGCTTCGCCCCGACCGCCTCGTGGTGGTGGAAGCTCACCCGGCCGTCCGGCTCGCGGCGGCGGGTGTCGGGCTTGCCGATGTCGTGCAGCAGCGCGGCCAGGCGCAGCACGAGGTCCGGCCCGTCGGTCTCGCGGGCGATCGCCTGCTCCAGCACGACCAGCGAGTGCGTGTAGACGTCCTTGTGCTGCATGTGCTCGTCGATCGCGAGCCGCATGGCGGGCACCTCGGGCAGCACGACCTCGGCGAGGCCGGTGTCGACGAGCAGCTCCAGCCCGCGCCGCGGGTGCGCGCCCATGATCAGCTTCGACAGCTCCACCTGCACCCGCTCGGCCGTGATGCGGCCCAGCTCGGCCGCCATCGCCGTCATCGCCGCGACGACGCGCGGAGCGGGCGTGAACCCCAGCTGCGCGACGAACCGGGCAGCGCGCAGCATCCGCAGCGGGTCGTCGGCGAACGACTCCTCCGGCGTGGCGGGGGTGTCGAGCACCCCGCTCGCGAGCGCGGCGAGCCCGCCGAAGGGGTCCACGAACGCGCGCCGCCCGCCGGTGAGCTCCACCGCCATCGCGTTGACGGAGAAGTCCCGCCGCTCGAGGTCCTCCTCGATGGTGTCCCCGTAGGCGACGACGGGGTTGCGCGACACGCGGTCGTAGGCGTCGGAGCGGAACGTCGTGATCTCCATGGTGACGCCGCGGCGCCGCAGCCCGACCGTGCCGAACGCGATGCCGGTGTCCCACACGGCGCTCGCCCAGCCGTCGACGAGCGCGAGCACGGCGTCGGGTCGCGCGTCGGTGGTGAAGTCCAGATCGGTCTCGGGGCGACCGAGCAGCGCGTCGCGCACGGTGCCCCCGACCAGGTAGAGGCGGTGTCCGGCCGCGCCGAACAGGTCGGCGAGTTCCTGCGCGACCGGGGGGACGGTCACGAGCTCGACCACCGCATCCTCCTGGGAGCGCACGAGATCGGACGAAACGGTGGGCACTGCAGCGGACACGGCGGGCCAGTCTAGGCGGCGCCCGACTCGAGCCGGGCGACCGAGTAGGTGCGGACCTTGCCGTGCGCCGAACCGCCTGGATGTCGCCTGCTCGTTACCATCGGCTCATGTCCACCTCCCGCGGTCGCTCGGGCGGTCGCCGCGGAAGCCGTCCCGTCGATCGCAGGCGACGGCTGCGCACAGTGGACGAGACCTCGGCGGGCGGCCTGATCGTCGACCACGAATCGGGCGCCGCCGCCGTCATCGGACGGTTGGACCGGCGCGGACGGCTGCTGTGGTCGCTGCCGAAGGGCCACATCGAGGAGGGCGAGACCGCCGAGCAGGCCGCGGTGCGCGAGGTCGAAGAGGAGACCGGCATCATCGGGTGCGTGGTCGCGCCGCTGGGCACCATCGACTTCTGGTTCGTCGCCGAAGACCGGCGCGTCCACAAGACGGTGCACCACTTCCTCCTGCGGGCCACCGGCGGCGAGCTCTCCGACGAGGACATCGAGGTGTCCGAGGTGGCCTGGGTGCCGCTCGACGAGCTCGAGTCACGGCTGGCCTACGCCGACGAGAGGCGGCTGATCCGGCGCGCCACCGAGCTGCTGGAGGACACGGCGTGAGGCCGGTCGCGGCCTTGGCCGCGGTCGTCGTGGTCGTCCTCGCCACGCTGCTCACCGGTGTTCCGGCCGCCGCGGCCACCGGCGGGCTGCGGCTCGTGCTCACCGAGATGAACCCCCGCGTCGTCACCGCGGACGGGCCCGCCACGCTCACCATCAGCGGCACGCTGGTGAACGACGGGCCCGACCCGGTCACCGGTCTGCAGGTACGCGTCCAGCGCGGCAACCCGCTCACCACGGAAGCACAGCTCCGCGACGCGCTCGACGGCGACGCGCCCACCGACTCCGCCGTCTCCCCGTTCGAGGACCTCGCCGACGAGCTGGGGCCCGGCGGCCAGCTGCCGGTGCGCCTCTCCGTTCCACTGCGCGGATCCGGCCTCTCGCTCGGCGCCACCGGCGTGCACGAGCTGCTCATCAACGTGAACGGCACCCCGGTGGGCCGCGACCGGGCCCGCCTCGCCGCCGTCCGCATGCTGCTACCGGTGCTCGGCCTGCCCGGCGCGGCGCCCGCCCGGTTGCCCGCCGACCCGGCGCCGATCACCGTGCTCTACCCCATCGCCGAGCCGCCGCACCGCATCGCCACCGTGCCGGGGGCGCCGCCGCTGCTCGACAACGACTCCCTCGCCGCCTCCTTCGCCACCACCGGACGGCTCGGCGGCGTGGTCGCCGCGCTCGCGCAGCGCGCGCCCGTCGGGTCGCCGGTGCGCACGGGGCTCTGCCTGGCGATCGACCCCGACCTCGTCGAGACCGCCTCCGTGATGAGCCAGGGCTACCAGGTCGTCGGGCGGGGCGGGGCGGCGGTCGCGGGCACCGGTGCCGCGGTGGCCGGGCAGTGGCTCGCCCAGCTTTCGGCCGTGGCGAAGGGCGGGTGCGTGGTCGCGCTGCCCTACGCCGACGCGGACCTCGTGGCCCTCAGCCGCGGCGGGCTCATCGACGCGGCCGCGCGGGCGCTCAGCCCAGGGCGGCAGATCCTGTCGACGCTGCTGCAGACCCCCGTGCCCGCCGACATCGCCTGGCCCGCCGACGGGGTGCTCGACACCCCGACCCTCGACATCGTGCAGGCCTCCGGCGCGCGGGCGGTGCTGCTCTCCGCGGACGCCGTCAGCGGGCGCGTCCGCGGTGGCGTGGTGCCGCTCGCCGGACGGCCGGTCACCGCGCTGCTCACCGACCCGCTCCTCACCCGGGCCGCCACCGCACCACCGGCCACGCCGGTGGCGCCCGGGCCCGGCGCCGCGGCCACCGCCGAGTCGCTCGCGGGCGACGGCGGCCCGTTGGCCACGCAGGACCTCCTCGGCGCGGTGGCGTTCCGCGCGGGGGCCGACGGCCCGGTCGTCGTGGCCCCGCCCCACCAGTGGGGAACCGACGGCGCCGGGGCGCGCGCCCTGCTCGACGCCGTCGGCGCGCTCGTCACCGCGGGGCAGGTCACCCCGACCCGGCTCGCCGACGCCGCGGGCGACACCGCCGCCCCCACGCCGGTGCGGCCCGACCCGCCGGTGGACGCGGCCGAGGTGCCCGCCGCGGCGGTCGGCGTGCTCGCCGACTCGGCACGCGCCCTCACGGACCTGCGCAGCGCGGTCGTCGAGAGCAACGTCGGCATCACGGCCGACCAGCTGTTCACGCCTCTGCAGTTCGGGCTGTTGCGCGGGGCGTCGGCCGCCAACCGGGGGTCGCCCCCGGCCGCGCAGGACGCCGCCGCGGCGGTGCTGGCGCGGGTGGACGCGATCCGCAACTCGATCCGCGTGCTGGAGCCCCCCAACCCGTACGCGCTCGGCAGCTCCGACGCGCCGCTCCCGGTCACGGTGGCCAACGCGCTGCCCGTCACCGTGCGGGTGCGGGTGCAGCTCAAGAGCACGTCCGGGCTGCGGGTCGCGCCGATCGACGTCCAGCAGGTCCCGCCGCTCGGCCGCCGCCAGGTGTCGGTGAACGCGCAGGTCACGCGGGCGGGGCAGTTCACAGTCGACGCGGTGGTGAGCACCCCGGACGGTGGGGTGCTCGGGCCGCCCAGCCACCTGAAGGTGCGCTCCACCGCCTACGGCACCATCACCGCGTGGCTGACGGCGATCGCGGGCGGACTCCTCGTGCTGCTCGCGGCCCGGCGGATCTGGCGCCGGGTGCGGGAGGCGGAGCAGCCCGCGGCGCGGGTGGCCCCGGGGGCGCCACCCACGGTCGAGCAGCCCGCCGACCCGACCGTCCGCCTGCCGATCCCCAGCCACGGCTCCGGGCCGCCGGACCGAGCGCCCCCGCAGCGGCCGACCCCGACACCCCTGCCGGTCCCTCAGGCCGGGGCGCCGGACCGGGCGCCGCAGCCGAACTCCCGCCCCTCGGCGCCGGGCCCGCGGCCGACGGTCGAGCCGGGCCCGCGGCCCACAGCGGACCCGGGCCCGCGGGTGGACCTGCCACCGACCCCCGCGCCGCCGGGACCGCGGCCGACGGCCCCGGCCGCACCCCAAGCCGCGCCGGGCCGTATCCCGACCTCGGCGCCCGTCGCACAGGTGGCCCCGCCGCCTACGCCACCCCTGGTCGCGGCCCCGGAGGACGTGGCCCCGACGGAGCGCCTCCCGCGCCCGCCGACGCCCCGATCCCGCCCGTGAGCACCCCGGACGACCCCACCGAACCACTGCCGCACGCCTCCCCACCGAAAGCCGAGTCGATCGGCCGTTCCAGCGGCGTGATGGCGGTGGCCAACCTGGTCAGCCGCATCACCGGCTTCCTCCGCCAGATCGTGTTGGTCGGCGTGCTCGGCGTCGGCGTGCTCAACGACGCCTACACCGTCTCCAACACCCTGCCCAACATCGTCTACGAGCTGCTCTTCGGCGGCGTCCTCACGAGCGTGATGGTGCCGCTGCTCGTGCGGGCCCAGAAGGAGGACGCCGACGGCGGCGAGACCTACGTCCGGCGCCTGATCACGCTCACCGGCGTCGCACTGGTGTTCGGCACCGGGATCGCGGTGCTCGCCGCGCCCCTGCTCACCCGCCTCTACCTCGGCGGCCAGTCCGCCACCGCCAACCCCGAGCTGGCCACGGCCCTGGCCTACCTCCTGCTCCCGCAGATCTTCTTCTACGGCCTCGGCGCGCTGCTCGGCGCGATCCTCAACACCCGCGGCTCGTTCGCCGCGTTCGCCTGGGCGCCCGTGCTCAACAACGTCGTGGTGCTCGTCGTCCTCGGGGTGTACGCGCTGATGCCCGGCGAGATCAGCCTCGACCCGGTGCGCATGGGCGAGCCGAAGCTGCTGGTGCTGGGCATCGGCACCACGCTCGGCATCGTCGTGCAGGCGCTCGTCCTCCTGCCCGTCCTCCGCCGCACCGGCTTCGTCTACCGCCCGCGCTGGGGATGGGACCCGCGCCTCTCCGCCGCGGGCGGGCTGGTCGCCTGGGTGATCGCCTACGTGCTCATCGGCATCCCCGGCTACATGGTCACCACCCGCGTCGCGGCGGCGGCCGACCCCGGCGGCGTCACCGTGTACGCGAACGCCTGGCTCCTGCTGCAGGTGCCCTACGGCGTGCTCGGCGTCTCGATGCTCACCGCGCTCATGCCCCGGATGAGCCGGGCGGCCGCCGACGGGCGGCTGCGCGCCGTCGTCGACGACCTCAGCCTCGGCAGCAGGCTCTCCGCCGTGTTCCTGGTGCCGCTGGCCGTGCTGCTCACGGTGTTCGGGCTGCAGGTCGGGATCGCCCTGTTCGGCCTGCGCTCGGGCAACCTCGACGGCGCCGCCCGCATCGGCCTCGCCGTCGCGTGCTCGGCGTTCGGCCTGCTGCCCTACGCGATCACGATGCTGCAGCTGCGCGTCTTCTACGCGATGACCGACAGCCGCACCCCCGCGTTCATCCAGCTCTTCACCGTCGCCGTGAAGATCCCGCTGCTGCTGGTGTGCCCCTTGGTGCTGCCGCCGCGCGAGGTCGTGCTGGGGCTGGCCGCGGCCAACGGCCTCTCCTTCGTCGCGGGCGCCGTGCTCGGGCAGGTGTTGCTGCGGCGGCGGCTGGGGCGGATCCCGACCGCCGACGTCGCGTCGACGACCGGGCGCACGCTCGTCGCCAGCCTCGTCGGCGCGCTCGCCGCCGCGGGTGTCGTCGCGCTGATCCCGTGGGACGGGCTCGCCCCGCTCGGGCGGGCGTGGCTGCAGCTGGTGGTCGCGGTGGTGGTCATGACACCGGTCGTGCTCGTCGGTCTCCGGCTGCTGCGGGTGCGCGAGCTCGACCCCCTGTTCCGACGTATCGAACGGCTTGTCGACCGTGACAATCACACGCGGCGAACACCCTCCTGAAGTAGGCTGGTCCAGGGGAGTAGCGGGCTGGGGGAGGTCCTGCGGTGAGTGAGGTGGCGAGCCCGCCGTCAGGCGCGGCCACGCCCGAGCACAGCGACGAGCCCGCCACCGTGCGGGTCGTCGCTCAGGAGCGTCCCTCCGTCGCCGCCACCGGGCCGGGATCCCTGCTCGGCGGCCGCTACCGGCTCACCACGCGCGTCGGCGCCGACACCGCCGCAGGCGCGGAGTTCTGGCGGGCCGAGGACACCGTGCTGCAGCGCGACGTCGCCCTCACCGTCCTGCGCAGGCTCGCCCCCGAAGGCGGCGCCATCGGCGGCGAGGCCGATCCCACCGGCACCGCGCGGGCCGGGGAGATGCTCGTACGGGCGCTGCGCACCGGCAGCTTCGAGCACCCCGGCTGCGCCCGCCTGCTCGACGTGCTCGCCCCCGGCGCATCCGGTGTGCCCGACGACGTGCTCGGCGCGGCCGTCACCGAGTGGGTGCCCGGGCGGAGCCTCGCCGAGGCGGTCGCCGATGGGCTGATCAAGCCGTTCGCCGCCGCCCGCGCGGTCGTCCCGCTCGCCGCGGCCGCCGAGGAGGCCCACCGGCACGGGCTCGTGCTGGGCTGCGACCACCCGCAGCGCGTGCGCGTCAACCCGGATGGCAACGCGCAGATGTGCTTCGCCCTACCGCGGCCCGACCTGCGGCCCGCCGACGACGTGCGCGGCCTCGGCGCCGTCCTCTACGCCCTGCTCACGTCGCGCTGGCCGCTGTCGGTCGCCGACGCCGCCCGTGCGGGCCTCGGCGCGGCCGAGCGCGTCGACGGTGTCGTGCCCGCGCCGTCCACGCAGCGGCCCGGCGTGCCCGTCGAGCTGGATGCGCTCGTCACGGGTGCGCTCAGCCCGGCCGGGAGCTCCGGGCACGTGCACACCGCCGCGGCGGTCCACCGGCTGCTCGACGAGGTCGTGGCCGAAGACGATCGCATCGCCCTGTTCCCGCCCGAGCCCGACGGCGTCCCGTCCGGCCCCGGCGACGTCTGGCAGGACGGCGCCCGCGCCCGCACCGCGCACGACCCCGAACGACGGCGCAAGCTCCTGGTCGGGCTGGCCGGGCTCGCGATCGCCGTGCTCTTGGTACTGGGGTTCGTCGGGTCGCAGGTGGGCTCGCTCTTCTCCGACGGCCGCGGCGCGCCGGTGATCGTGGTCGACAACGACGCGGCGCCCCAGCCGGGCGCGCCCGCTCCGGCGGCGGCGCCCGCCCCGGCGGGGGGCGCACCGGTCGCGGTGGCCGGGATCGAGGTCTACGACCCCACCGGCGATTCCGACAACGCAGGCCGGGTGTCGCGCGTCATCGACGGCAACGTCAGCACCAACTGGCGCACCTTCGAGTACCGCCAGCAGTTCCCGGCGCTCAAGCCGGGCGTCGGCATCATGGTGTCGTTCGCGTCGGCGGTGCAGCTCACGGCGGTGACGGTCGAGTCGCCGAGCCCGGGCACGGTGATCCAGGTGCGGTCGGCGCAGGCCGCCGACACCGCGCTCGACGACACCACCGTCATGGCCGAAGGCACCCTCGGCGAGGGCGGCACCCAGATCTCGTTGGCCGGGAGCCAGCCGGTCACCCACGTCCTGCTGTGGATCACGAAGCTGGGCGGGGGCGGCTCGGAGAACATCACGCAGATCAACGAGGTGCAGTTCCTGCGGGCGGGCGCTTGACCAGACCACTCGGCTAGGCCTCCGGCCACGCCCAGCCGGCCATGCCACAGCCACGCACACCCGACCACGCCGCTCGGCCACGCCCAAGCGGCCCGGGGCCGGGCGCCGATTCCCGGCGCGGGTTTCCCCAAACGGCCACGGCGGGCCGATCGGGCGTCCTAGCCTCGCGCCGTGACCCCGGTGGCCCCTCACGACGTGCGGGCGCCCACCGATGCGCAGTTGCTGGCCGCCCACCGCGCGGGCGACCCCCGGGCGTTCGACCTGCTCGCCCGGCAGAGCTACGGGCTCCTCTGGGGGGTGGCCATGCGGATGCTCGACCACCCCGACGACGCCGCCGACGCCGTGCAGGAGGCCCTCATCGCGGCGCTGCGCCGGGCCCACACCTACCGCGGCGAGGCGTCGGTGCGCACGTGGCTGTGCCGCATCACCGTCAACACCTGCATCGATCGCATCCGCCGCGAACGGCTCCGGCCCACCGAGGCGTGGGGCGAGCGCGAGCCGTCCTCGGGGGTCGACCACGCGGGCCGGGTCGTCACCCGCCTCGCCGTCGACGAAGCGCTCGCCCAGCTGAGCGTCGAGCAGCGGGTGGCGGTGGTCCTCGTCGACGTGCAGGGTTGGTCGGTCGCCGAGGTCGCGCGGCTGGTCGGGGTGCCGCCGGGCACGGTGAAGAGCCGGTGCGCGCGGGCCCGCACCCGCCTGGCCGAGCTGCTCGGCCACCTCAGGGAGGAGCACCGATGACGGCGAATCGCGGGCGCCCCGACGTCCGCCTGCTGGCCGCGCTCGACGCCGGGCTGCTCGACGAGGCCACCGCCCGCGAGGTGCGGGCGGCGGCCGACGCCGATCCGGCCGCCCGCGCCGTGCTCGCTGCCCTCGCCGCCACGCGAGCCGAGCTCGCCGCCCTGCCCGACCCGCCGGTACCCCCCGCCCTCGCCGAGCGGTGGTCCGCGGCGCTGGCCGCGGAGCAGTCCCGCCTGTCCGCCCCCACCCCGCAGCCCAGCCCATCCGCCCCGCAGCAGGCCGCACCCCCGCCCTCTCCGGCCGCCGCCACCGGATCCACCGCCCCACAGGCCGCCACCCCCGTCAGCCCACGCGCAGGCGCCGACCCGCTCACCTGCCCACCGCCACCCACGCGGGCTGGCTCCGCCGCCCCGTCCGCGCCCACCCGGCCCGGCGCCGCCCGATCCACCGCTCCGCACAGCCACGCCCTCGAGCCGCCGAGCCGCGGCCGTCCGACGTCTCATCCGCCGCGCCCGCGTCCACCGCATCACCGGCCGCACCGGAGTCCGCTGATTCGCAGTCGCCCGCGTACCCGCCCAGCACCGACCGATCCACCACCCCACAGCGCGATGTCGCCGAGCCCACCAACATCGAGCCGCGCGTCGATGCGGAGCCTGCCCCGCCGCCCTCCCGCCACCAGGCCACCCCCGGCGGCCGCTCAAGCCCCGAGGGCGGCCGCCGCGGCTCCGCGTCCCGCCCGCCGCGGAACCCCGTGCGGCGGCCCGGCCGCTGGCTCCGCCGCCCGGCCGTGCTCGCCGCCGCCCTGCTCGTCGCCGTCGGGGTCGTAGCCGCGTTGCGAGCCCGCCCCGAGCCCCTTCCGGCGGTCGGGCGGCCGCAGCTGGTCGCGGAGGCGCTGTCCGCCCTCGGCGTCCGCGACACGGCGGGCCTCGCCGAGCCCACCCGCCGCGCGGGCTGCCTGCGGGCGGTCGGCGCGCCCGTCGAGAGCCCGGAGGCCGCGCTGCTCGGCGGCCGCCGGGTGACGTTCGAGGGCAGCGAGGGCGTGCTGCTCGTCCTCGGCACCGGCCGCCGCGGCGCCTTTGACGTGCTCATCGTCGATCCGGACTGCGGTCCGGGCGCTGGGAAGCTGTTCGCGGCGACCCGGGTCACACCGCCGTGAGCCCCCGCCACCGCACGGAATGCCTGGTACTGGGATCGTGTTGTGCAGTCTGGAAGCGATGGAGAGGACAGAACCTGTGACCACCGACGTGCGCGACCTGATCATCGTCGGGTCGGGGCCCGCGGGCTACACCGCCGCCGTTTACGCGGCGCGCGCACAACTTTCGCCGCTGGTGTTCGAGGGCTCGCAGTTCGGCGGGGCCCTCATGACCACCACCGAGGTGGAGAACTACCCGGGCTTCACCGACGGCATCATGGGCCCGGCGCTCATGGAGCAGATGCGCGGCCAGGCCGTGCGGTTCGGCGCCGAGCTGCGCTCCGAGGACGTCGAGGAGATGTCGCTCGAGGGCGAGGTCAAGACGGTCGTCGCCAACGGCGTCACCTACTCGGCCCGCGCGGTGATCCTCGCGATGGGCGCGGCAGCGCGCTACCTTGGCGTGCCCGGCGAGCGGGAGCTGCTCGGCCGCGGCGTGAGCGCCTGTGCCACCTGTGACGGGTTCTTCTTCCGCCAGCACAACATCGCCGTCATCGGTGGCGGCGACTCCGCGATGGAGGAGGCCACCTTCCTCACGCGGTTCGCCGACTCGGTCACGATCGTCCACCGCCGCGACGAGTTCCGCGCCTCCCGCATCATGCTGGAGCGCGCCCGCCAGGACCCCAAGATCCGCTGGATCACCAACGCCGAGGTCACCGAGGTGCTCGGCGAGGGCAGCGTCAAGGGTGTGCGCCTGCGCGACACCCGCACGGGCGAGGAGAGCACGCTCGAGGTCACGGGGATGTTCGTCGCGATCGGCCACGACCCGCGCAGCGCGCTGGTCAGCGACCAGGTCGAGGTCGACGAGGCGGGCTACGTCCGCGTCGACGCCCCCACCACCTACACGAAGATCTCCGGCGTGTTCGCCTGCGGCGACCTCGTCGACCACACGTACCGGCAGGCCGTCACGGCGGCCGGTTCCGGCTGTGCGGCGGCCATCGACGCCGAGCGCTGGCTCGCCGAGGGGCCCGTGCCCAGCGAGATGGCGGGCGGCGGCTACGGCCAGGCGTCCGATCAGGTCGCCGCCGTCACCGGCTGACCGTCCACATCACGAACGAAGGAGAACACCATGGGCAAGAACACCGTCGACGTCACCGACGCCACCTTCGACAGCGACGTCCTCAAGAGCGGCAAGACCGTCGTCGTCGACTTCTGGGCCGAGTGGTGCGGGCCGTGCAAGATGGTCGCCCCGGTGCTCGACGAGATCGCGGGCGAGAACAAGGACAAGATCACGGTCGCGAAGCTCGACATCGACGTCAACCAGAAGACGGCGCAGGCCTACCAGGTCATGTCGATCCCCACGATGATCGTGTTCCAGGACGGCAAGCCCGTGAAGCAGATCGTCGGCGCCCGCCCGAAGGCCGCCCTGCTCTCGGACCTGGCCGACTACCTCGGCTGACCCCGTATCGAGCTGGTGCCCCGCTCTTTATCAGGAGCGGGGCACCGTCATATCACGACAAGGACACGCCCACGCACCGCCCGCTGCCAGGTACCCCAGGGCGGGCAAGGCAGAATGGGCCCGCTACACCCGGGCGAGACGAGCGAGGAGTGCATGCAGCTGCTGCGCCGAGGTGACTGCAGTGCCGCGGTCGTCGAGATCAGAGCGATGCTGCGCCAATGCGGCCTTCCCCTGAAAGGGGAAGAGCCCACCTTCGACGCCGAGGTGGAGCACGGCGTCCGGTCCTTCCAGCAGCAGCGCGGGCTGATCTCAGACGGCATCGTCGGGCCCGCCACCTACCGCGCGCTGCGCGACGCGGGGTGGACGCTCGGCGACCGCATGTTGGCGCTGATGGTCACGGCCCCGATGACCGGCGACGACGTCGTCACGCTCCAGGAGCGGCTCTCCGAGCTCGGCTACGACCCCGGCCGTCCGGGTGGCGTGTTCGACGAGCAGACCGAGCACGCGCTGCGGCGTTTCCAGCGCGAGTACGGGCTCGTCCCCGACGGCCTGTGCGGTCCCGCCACGCTCCGGTCGCTGCGCCAGCTCGGTCGCAAGGTCACCGGGGGGCGCCCGCACCTGATGCGCGAGCAGGAGCTGTTGCGCCGGTCCGGCCCGCGGCTGCGGGGCAAGCGGATCGTCGTCGACCCCGGTCACGGCGGGCCCGATCGCGGCGTCGTGTCGGCGGGCGTCGCGGAGGCCGACCTGATGTGGGACCTGGCCCGGCGCCTCGTCGGCCGGATGAGCGCCACGGGCATGGACGCGATGCTCTCCCGGCAGGAGCACACCTGCCCGTCGGAGCCCGAGCGCGCGGCGTTCGCCAACAACGCAGGCGCCGACCTCGTGCTGTCGCTGCACAACGACGCCGAGCGCAGCATGTACGCCCAGGGCCTCGCCACGTTCCACTTCGGCAACGGCACCGGATCGACGTCGACGGTCGGGGAGGCGCTCGCCGGCCTGATCCAGCGCGAGCTGCTGATCCGCACCGCGATGCACGACTGCCGCACACAGGGCCGCACCTGGGAGCTGCTCCGGCTCACGCGGATGCCCGCCGTGCGGGTCGAAGTGGGCTATTTGTCCAACATGGGCGATCTGCGAAGGTTGATGGATCCGGCGTTCCGCGACGTCGTCGCCGAGGGGATCCTGGTCGCTGTCAAGCGCCTCTACCTGCTCGGTCAGGACGACCAGCCGACCGGCACCTTCACTTTCGGCGACGTGCTGGCCCGTGAGCTCGAACGGGACCAGGCCAAGGCCATCTGATCACCGAGGCCGCGCCAGAGCGTCAGCGGCCGCTACAGCGCGCCCTGAGCGCGCCGGTGGCGCGCGACGGCGTCTGGGCCGGTAGTCCCACCTCGGGGGCGCCGGTCTGCAGCGGAATGGTGATCGTGCCGAGGAGTTGCTCCAGCGCGGCCTCGACGTCCTCTTTCCACGTCATGGCCGAGCGCAGCTCCATCCGCAGCCGCGGCCAGCGCGGGTGGGGGCGGATCGTCTTGAAGCCGACGCCGCGGAGGAAGTCGGCCGGGATGAGGCAGCCGGGCTCGGTGCCGGGCTGCTGCTGGCCGAACACCTCGATCGCCTTCACGCCGCGACGGGTGAGGTCCTTGACGACGGCCTGCGCCAGCATCCGGCCGAGCCCCTCACCCGAGAACTCGGGCATCACCTGCATGGTGGTGAGCAGCACGGCGTCGGCGCTGACCGGCCCGGTGGGCATCTCGGCCGCGCGCGGCACTGCCGAGGGCGGGGCGTAGATGACGTATCCGGCGGGCACGCCGTCCATGTGGACGACCCGGCCGCACGAGCCCCACTCGAGCAGCACCTCGGAGAGCCACGCCTCCTTCTCCAGCTCCGTGGAGCCGAAATCGGCGGCCTGTTTCCCGAGGTGTTCCGACAGCTCCCAGAAGACGCACCGGCGGCACCGCTTGGGCAGATTGTCCAAGTTGTCCAGCGTGAGCGGCGCCATGTGCCAGGACACGAGCAGGACCTCCGGCGACCGATCGCGGTGGACGTGTGGTGGGGCCGCCGCCGTGCGCGTCGACAACCCCGACGATAGATCGATCCAGCCCCGATTCCCAGCCCGTGAGCTGTGACCGGCAGCTACGTCACGACGAAGGGCAGGACGTTCCTCCATCCTGGTTACACTCGATCGGATCTCCGTTACCCAAACGACAGAGGAGAACACGTGTCGCATCCCCCCGTCCCCGCCACCGAGCGATTCGCGGCGCGTACGGCGGGGATGACGGCGTCGGAGATCCGCGCGTTGTTCGCCGTGGCGAGCAGGCCGGAGGTCGTGTCGCTCGCGGGCGGAATGCCCAACCTCGCGGCGTTGCCGATGGACGCGTTGGCGGGCGAGGTCGCCGATCTCGTCGCCCGCGAAGGCCACGTCGCGCTGCAGTACGGCTCGGCGCAGGGCCGCCCGGAGCTGCGCGAGCAGATCTGCGAGGTGATGGCGTTGGAGGGCATCCGGGCCGATCCCGACGACGTCGTCGTCACGGTCGGCTCGCAGATGGCGTTGGACCTCGTCACGCGCATCTACTGCGACCCAGGCGATGTCGTGCTCGCGGAGGGTCCGTCCTATGTCGGCGCGCTCGGCAGCTTCGCCGCGTACCAGGCCCGGGTGGTGCACGTCGCGATGGACGCGCACGGCCTGGTGCCGTCGGTGTTGCGGGCCGCGCTCGAGACCGTCCGGCCGCGGCCGAAGTTCCTCTACACGGTGCCGACCTTCCACAACCCGGCAGGCGTCACGCTCTCCGTCGAGCGGCGGGCCGAGGTGCTCGCGATCTGCCGGGAGTACGGCGTCGCCGTCGTCGAGGACAACCCGTACGGGCTCCTGGGCTTCAGCGGGCACACCTACCCCGCGTTGCGCTCGCTCGACCGCGACGTCGTCTACCTGGGCTCGTTCTCGAAGACGTTCGCGGCCGGGCTGCGGGTGGGCTGGGCGCTCGTTCCACCCGCCGTGCGCGACCGCCTCGTGCTGGCGGCCGAATCGGCGACCCTCTGCCCGCCGAGTTTCACCCAGATGCTGGTCTCGCGCTATCTGGCGGCACACGACTGGCGCAGCCAGGTCAAGACGTACACCGAGGCCTACCGCGACCGCCGCGACGCCATGCTGCGCGCGTTGGAGACCTACCTGCCGCCCGGTTGCACGTGGAACGTCCCCGACGGCGGCTTCTACGTGTGGCTCACCGTGCCCGAGGGCGTCGACACGAAGGCGATGCTCCCGCGCGCGGTCACGGCGCGGGTCGCCTACGCGTCGGGTACCGGGTTCTACGCCGACGGTCTCGGCAGCCGCCAGCTGCGGCTGTCGTACTGCTACCCGTCGCCGGAGCGGATCACCGAGGGCGTCCGGCGGCTGGCGGGGGTGCTGGCGGCGGAGCTCGACGTGCTGCACACGTTCGGCAACCCGGCCCGCCCCGCCGTCGGTCGCGGGCCGCAGGCGCCGTCGCCGAGCACGCCGTGAGCGACCCCGCCTCCCTGGGTCCCACCGCCGGGGTGGCCGTTCCCGCGTCGACCGACGGCAGACCCGCGCGACGGCCGCACGGCGTGGCGGGGGAGCGGACCGTCGCGGTGCTGGCGGGCGGCATCTCCCACGAGCGCGAGGTGTCGCTGCACTCGGGACGGCGGCTGGCGGCGGCCCTCCGCGGTGTCGGCCTCGACGTGCGCGAGTGGGACGTCGACGGCGCGCTCGTGGATCATCTGCGGGCCGACCCGCCCGACGCGGTCGCGATCGCGCTGCACGGTGGCGAGGGCGAGAACGGCTCCGTGCAGGCGGTGCTGGAGCTGCTGGGGGTGCCGTTCGTCGGTACCCCGGCGCGCGCGTGCCGCCGGGCGTGGGACAAACCCACCGCGAAGGCCGAGCTCGCCCGCGCGGGCCTCGACACCCCGGACTGGATCGCGTTGCCGCACACCACGTTCCGGGCGCTCGGGGCACAGGCGGTGCTCGACGCGATGGTCGACCGGCTCGGCCTGCCGCTCATGCTCAAGCCCGACCAGGGCGGATCGGCGCTCGGCGCACAGGTCGTCAGCAACCGCGCCGAGCTGCCTGCCGCCATGGTGAGCTGCCTCGCGTACGCCGACACCGTGCTGGCCGAGCAGTTCGTCTCCGGCGTGGAGGTCGCGGTCACGGTGGTCGAGGACGAAGGTGCCCCGCGCGCGCTACCCGCCGTCGAGGTGGAGGCGAAGGGCGGGGTGTACGACTACACCGCCCGCTACACCCCCGGCGCCGCGCACTTCCACTGCCCGGCGCGGATCGACGCCGCGACGGCCGCCGCGCTGGCCGACGTCGCTTTAGCCGCGCACCAGCTCCTCGGACTCCGCGACGTCTCCCGCACCGACGCCGTGGTCGACGCCGCTGGTCGAGTTCAGATCCTGGAGGTCAACGTCTCCCCGGGCCTCACCGACACGTCGCTGCTCCCCACCGCCGCCGCGGCGGCAGGCCTCGACCTGGGCCACCTCTACGCCCGTCTCGTCGACCGCGCCATCGCCCGCTGTTTCACGTGAAACATCGCCCGTAGTCTTCCCACCGCCGCGTGGTGGCCAGTGCGCATAGGTCAGCGCCGAGCCAGGGCTGTTGTTCCTCCCGCACTCGCCGCGTTCGTGCGACTCACCGCGACCAGGAGCTAGGCGCTGGGGGAGTGGTTCATCAGCTCGGCGATGCGCTCCAGGTCCTCGACCGAGCCGAACTCGACGACGATCCGGCCCTTCCGCTGGCCGAGCTCCACCTTCACGCGCGTGTCGAAGCGGTCCGACAGCCGCTCGGCCAGATCCTGCAGACCCGGCGCCTGCATCGGCCGTCGCTTCACGGCACGCGGCTTGTCGGGGGTCTCGCGGCGCAGCAGCACCACCGCCTCCTCCGTGGCCCGCACCGACATGCCCTCGGCGACGATGCGGGCGGCCAACTCCTCCTGCTGCCCCGCGTCGTCCAGGCCGAGCAGCGCCCGCGCGTGCCCGGCGGAGAGCACACCGGCGGCCACCCGCCGTTGCACCGAGACGGGCAGGCGGAGGAGCCGGATCGTGTTCGTGACGACCGGACGGCTGCGGCCCAGCCGGTCGGCCAGCTCGGTGTGCGTCACCCCGAACTCGACGAGGAGCTGCTCGTAGGCCGCCGCCTCGTCGAGGGGGTTGAGCTGCACGCGGTGGATGTTCTCCAGCAAGGCGTCGCGGAGCATCGCGTCGTCGGCGGTCTGGCGGACGATCGCGGGCACCCTCCGCAACCCGACCCGCTTCGCGGCGCGCCACCGCCGCTCGCCCATGACGAGCTGGAAGCGGCCTGCCTCGGTCTCGCGGACGACGATCGGCTGCAGCAGGCCGAACTCGCGGATCGAGTGCTCCAGCTCACCCAGCGACTCGTCGTCGAACTGCGTGCGCGGCTGCTGCGGGTTGGGGACGATCGCTTCGATCTCGATCTCGCGCAGCTCGGCGGCGAGCGGGGACCCGTCGCGGAGGGGGCGCCGCGGCTGGGGCGGCTCGCCGAACGACGCGGGCGTGCCGTTGCGCATGGTGACGTCGACGCCGTCGTCGGGGCGCGTCGGGATGAGCGCGGCCAGCCCGCGGCCCAGCCCGCCTTTGCGCTGCGGGACCCCTCGCTCGTTCATCGCTGGCTAACCCCCGTCTCGGGCCTCCGGGCCGTGCGACTGCACGCCCCGGTCGGCGATCTCCCGCGCCGCGTCGACATAGCTCATCGCTCCACGCGAGCCCGGGTCGTAGGCGAGGACGGTCTGGCTGTAGCCCGGGGCCTCGGACACCTTCACGCTGCGGGGGATCACGGTGCGCAGGACCGTCGGCCCGAAGTGGCTGCGCACCTCGTTGGTGACCTGGTCGGCGAGCTTGGTACGGCCGTCGTACATGGTCAGCAGGATCGTCGACACGTGCAGTTCGGTGTTGAGGTGCGACCGCACGAGGTCGATGTTCGACAGCAGTTGCCCGAGCCCCTCGAGCGCGTAGTACTCGCACTGGATCGGGATCAGCACCTCGTCCGCCGCGACCAGCGCGTTGACGGTGAGCAGGCCGAGCGAGGGCGGGCAGTCGACGAACACGTAGTCGACGTTGAGTTCGTCGAGCACCTCCGGCACCAGCGCCTGCTTCAGCCGGTGCTCGCGGGCCACCATGCTGACGAGCTCGATCTCTGCGCCCGCGAGGTCGATGGTGGCGGGCACGCAGAGCAGGTCGGGGGAGGCCGTGCTGGGCACCGCCGCTTCCGCGAGGGAGATCTCGTCGAGGAGCGCCTCGTACACCGACGGCGTGCCGAGGTGGTGGTCTACGCCGAGCGCGGTGCTGGCGTTGCCCTGCGGGTCGAGGTCGATCACCAGCACCCGCACGCCGTGCAGGGCGAGCGCGGCGGCGAGGTTGACCGTGCTCGTCGTCTTGCCGACGCCGCCCTTCTGGTTGGCGACGGTCAGGATCCGACGTCGGGACGGGCGGGGCATCCGGTGCCGATCCGGGTGCAGCACCCGGGCCGCGCGCGCCGCCTCTTCCGCGATCGGCGTCCAGCCCGGCTGCGGCGACGTTTCACGTGAAACATCGGCTCGATACACGTTCACCCTCTCCTTCGCCGCAGACGCTCCACGACGACCACCGTGCTCGGCGGATCGACGATGCCGACCCCGCACGTCTCGATACGGGGGATGCCGCCGCCCGACACGGCGACGGCGCGGGTGTCCCGCTCCACCTCGGCGGGGGCGGACATGCCCTTCACGGCGAGCATCATCCCACCCGGGCGGACGAGCGGAAGGCACCACGCGGCGAGTCGGTGCAACGGAGCGACCGCACGCGACGTGACCACGTCGGCTCCCTCCCATCGCCTGCGGATCGGGGTGTCCTCGGCGCGGCCCCGCTCCACCTCGACGGGCAGCTCGAGATCCGCGATCACCATGCGCAACCACTCGACCCGTCGGGCGAGCGGCTCCACCAGTACGACCCGCAGATCCGGTCGGGCCAGCGCCAACGGTATCCCGGGAAGGCCCGCGCCGGACCCGATGTCGAGGACCCGCGCGGCAGGCGGGACGAGATCAGCGACCACCGCGCAGTTGAGGACGTGCCGCTCCCAGACCCGCGACGCCTCCCGCGGGCCCACGAGCCCCCATTCCACCCCGGTGGTGGCGAGGTGCTCGGCGTAGCGGCGGGCCAGGGGGAGCCGCTCGCCGAAGGGGTCAGTCACCGCGGAAGATGACGACCTGGCGTCGAGGCTCCTCACCCTCGCTCTCGCTCGACACGCCCTTCACCCGCGCCACGGCGTCGTGCACGACCTTGCGCTCGAACGGCGTCATCGGCCGCATCCGCACCGACTCGCCGCCGGCGAGCACCTCCTTGGCGGTGCGCAGACCTTGCTCGGTGAGCTCGTCGCGGCGGGCCTGGCGCCAGCCCGCGATGTCGAGCATGAGCCTGCTGCGGTTGCCCGAGGCCTGCTGCACGGCCAGCCGCGTGAGCTCCTGCAACGCCTCCAGGACGGCCCCGCGGTCGCCGACCAGCCGGTCGAGGTCCTCCCCGCCGTCGATGCTGACGATCGCGCGCCCCGCCTCGACGTCGAGGTCGATGTCGCCGTCGTAGTCGAGCACGTCGAGCAGGCGCTCGAGGTAGTCGCCTGCGATGTCACCCTCTTTGACGAGCTGGTCCTCGCCGCCTGCAGTGCCTTCTTGCGCCGTCTTGGGCACGATGCGTCTCCTCCTCCGGTCGTGCGGCGTTGAAACGTCGCCGCGGCGACCGCCGACGCAGGCGGCCGCTGGTGGTCTGCCGGATCAGCGGCGCTTCCGGGGGCGGCGGGCGCCGGGGGTTGCCCCCGCGCCGCTGCTGCCCGCTCCGGCCGTGCCGCCGCTGCCGTTCTTGCTCGTGCCGTTCGTCTTCGCCACGCCGTTGGGCGACCTCTTCGCCGCCGCGGGCGACTGCTTCCGCATGACCGGCTTGGCGCCGGGCTTCTTCGCGGGCGGCCCGGCGGGCTCGGTCTCCGGGGTGTCGGCCTCATCGGGCTTGACCTCGGCCTGCTCCGGGCGCACCGGCTTCTGACCGGGCCGCGGGGCGAGCGCCTGCCGGGTGACGACGGCCTGCTCCTTCTTCTCCGCCTGCTCCGCGTCGATCCTGCGGTAGACGACGTACTGCTGGCCGAGCGTCCAGAGGTTGTTCGACACCCAGTAGATGAGGATCGCCAGCGGCAGGAACGGGGCGCCGACCACCACACCGATCGGGAACACGTAGAGCATCAGCTTCTGCATGATCGCGGTCTGCGGGTTGTCCATGCCCTGGCCGGACGCGACCTGGCGGGCCACCGAATGGCGCGCCGTGATGTGCGTGAAGACGCCTGCCGCGATCATCAGCGGGATCATCACGATGATCATGTTGGCCATCGTGGTGCCCGCGGCTTCCAGCGCCGCCGACCCTTCCGTGACCCACGACCCGAGCTTGGCGCCGAAGAGGCTGGCGGAGTTGAACGACTCGACGCCCGCCTGGTCGAAGAAGTAGTTCTCGGTGCGCGGCGCCCCGTTGACCAGGATCGGGTTGAACGACCGCAGCACGTGGAAGAGGCCGATGAACACCGGCAGCTGCACGAGGATCGGCAGGCAGCCCGCCACCGGGTTGACGCCGTGCTCCTTCTGCAGCCGCTGCATCTCGGCGGCCTGCTTCTGCTTGTCGTTGGCGTACTTCTTGCGCAGCTTCGCGATCTCGGGCTGGAACTCCTGCATCTTCCGCATCGACCGCACCTGCGAGACGAACGGCTTGTACAGGAACGCGCGGAGCGTGAAGACGAGGAACACCACGGCGAGCGACCAGGCGATGCCGCCGCCCCACCCGCTGTCACCGAAGAGGGCGCTGAACGCCTTGTGCCATACCCAGAGGATGAAAGAGACCGGGTAGTAGATGAAGTTCAGCACGGCGCTTGCTCCTCGGGGTGGTCCTCGGCCGGACGGGTGCGGGCAGCGTCGGCACGCTTACGCGGCGGAGGCACCAGGTCGACGCCTCCAGGGTGCCACGGCGCGCAGCGCAACAGGCGGCGAAGCGTCAACCAGGACCCGAAAACGGCGCCGTGGGTCTGCAGCGCCTCGATCGCGTACGCGCTGCAGGACGGTTGGAAACGGCAGCTCGGCAGCAGCATGGGGGAGATCCACACCTGGTAGCCGCGGACGAGCGCGACGAGCGCCCGGGCGATCACGCCGGGCCCCGCTTGCGCAACGCGGTGCGCAGACCGGCGTCGAGGTCGTCGCCGAGCTCGGCGGACGTCGACGAAGCCGCAGGTGGGAGGGCGCGGACGACGAGCAGGCTATCGGCGGGCAGCCCGGCGAGCCGGGCACCCACGAGGTGCCGCAACCGCCGGGCCACGCGGTGGCGCACCACCGACTTCCCGACGGCCTTGCTCACCACGAACCCGGCGCGCGGCGCGGCGACCCCGTCCGCCCTGTGCAGGTGCACAACCAGACGAGCGCGGCCCCCGCGGTGACCACGCCGGATGACGGACGCGAACTCGTCCCGGTGCGTCAGCCGGGATGCGGCCGGCAGCATCGGGACCCGGCGATCAGGCGGAGAGCCGCTCGCGGCCCTTGCCGCGACGGGCGGCGATGATGGCGCGACCGGCGCGCGTGCGCATCCGCAGCCGGAACCCGTGCTTGCGCGACCGGCGGCGGTTGTTCGGCTGGAAGGTGCGCTTGCCCTTGCTCACTTCTCGGCTCTCCTGGTCGACAACCGGCACGCGGGGGCCGCCGGTTGCCATCTCGCTGGGGTCGGACAGGTGCCCATCACCGGGGCACGCTTGCTGACCAGGGTACGCAGCGCCGTCGAAGGGGGTCAAACCGCCCCAGCACCGACCGGCGTCTTGTGGGCGATGCGTCCCGGTTGCTAGCGTGCGCCTCCATCAATCGATCCGGGGGGATCGACTCCGTTCGGCTCCACGGGCCGCCCGCAGCGCACGGGTGTGTCCGCGTACTGTCTTGCGCACAGTTGTGGACAAGTCTGTGGATAGCTAAAGAAGCGCCACGGCGACATGGGCTTCACAGGGCGACAACCGGAGGGGGGTGCCGACCCGGTGGCCGACCAAGCAGGAGATCTCGGACAGGTCTGGAACCGGGTCATCGGCGACCTCTCCGGAGCGGCCGCGGGCTCGGGCGCACCGCCCCTGTCGCCGCAACAGCGCGCGTTCCTCCGCCTCACCCGACCGCTCGGGCTCATCGACGGCACCGCGCTCCTCGCCGCGCCCAGCGAGTTCGCCAAGGACGCCATCGAGCGGATACTGCGCCGCCCGATCAGCGACGCGCTGGGCCGTCACCTCGGCGTCACGGTCAACCTCGCCGTGGTCGTCGACGCGTCGGCGGCCTCCGGCGGCACCGAGGTGCCCGATCCGCCCGGCCCCGAGCCCGTCGTCGCCGCGCCCGAACGCGCGGAGTCGGCAGGGGCTCGCGACCCGCTCGGCGACACCGGCCCGTTCCGGATGGCCGCCCCCGAGCCGCTTCCGAACGGCGGCCCGCCGCAGCGCCCGGCCGAGCAGTGGCCCGCCTACGCGGGCGCGCCCGCCGCCGAGAGCGCCGCCGCGCGCTCGCAGAGCCGCCTCAACGAGAAGTACATCTTCGACACGTTCGTCATCGGCGCGTCGAACCGCTTCAGCCACGCGGCGGCCGTCGCCGTCGCCGAGGCGCCCGCGCGGGCGTACAACCCGCTCTTCGTGTGGGGCGACTCCGGGCTGGGCAAGACCCACCTCCTGCACGCCGTCGGGCACTACACGCAGCGGCTGTTCCCGGGGATGCGCGTGCGCTACGTGTCCACCGAGGAGTTCACCAACGACTTCATCAACTCCCTGCGCGACGACCGCAAGGTCGCCTTCCAGCGCCGCTACCGGGACGTCGACGTGCTGCTGGTCGACGACATCCAGTTCCTGGAGGGCAAGGAAGGCACGCAGGAGGAGTTCTTCCACACCTTCAACACCCTCCACAACGCGAACAAGCAGATCGTCGTGTCCTCCGACCGGCCGCCGAAGCGCCTGGAGACCCTGGAAGACCGGATGCGCACCCGGTTCGAGTGGGGGCTGATCACCGACATCCAGCCGCCCGAGCTGGAGACGCGCATCGCCATCCTGCGCAAGAAGGCCGCGCAGGACCGGTTGGCCGTGCCCGGCGACGTGCTGGAGTTCATCGCGGAGCGCATCGAGCGCAACATCCGCGAGCTGGAGGGCGCGCTGATCCGGGTCACGGCGTTCGCGTCGCTCAACCGGCAGCCCGTCGACACCCAGCTCGCCGAGATCGTCCTGCGCGACCTCATCCCCGATTCGGGCGCCTCCGAGATCACCGCCGCCACGATCATGGCAGTGGTGGCGGAGTTCTTCGGCGTCACCATGGACGAGCTGTGCGGGCCGGGGAAGACGAAGGCGCTCGCCCAGTCGCGGCAGATCGCGATGTACCTGTGCCGCGAGCTCACGGACCTCTCGCTGCCCCGCATCGGGCAGACCTTCGGCGGCCGCGACCACACCACGGTCATGCACGCCGACAAGAAGATCCGCAACGAGATCGCCCAACGCCGCAAGACCTTCGAGCAGGTGCAGGAGCTCACGGCGCGCATCAAGCAGCGCGCTCGCCACAAGGACTGACCGCCGCCCGGCCCTCGCACCCCGGCCGCCCGCACCCGCTACCCGCGCCGCTCGCACGGCCGCCGCGGCCTCGCTACCGCTGCGGACGTCCTCGTCCCGACGCGACCGCGATGCGTCCCAGCCGCCGACGAGGGGCGGCCGAGCGCCAGGATGGCGGCGTGCGAGGGCGAAGGGTCTCGTCCTCGCACGGTGCGACGCACTCAGCGGGGCGACCGTTCGGCGCGATCATGCAACCGGCGGTCGCCGGAAGGATGCCGCTCGGCGAACGGGCACCCGGCGCGCCGGGCCCGATGCGTGACAAACGCCGTGACACACCGTTGTCCCGGGTGCGCGGCGAGGGGCTCCCGTGAGTTCCCGACCCCCTCGCTCCGGCCGATCCGGTCGCGCTGCGCTCACAGGCGACCACGATTTCACCCACATCTGGGGACAACTCTGTGGATACGCACACCTGTGCCGGTGGACGGCGGCCGCCGAATCCGTGGACAACCGGTGTTCAGCCAGGGGACAAGTGCCCGCCCGGCCGCTCCGTCCACCGCCGCGCCGAGGTGCCCACCGCCCGTCCCCCGCCGACGTCCACACCGCGCCACACCCGCCGACCTGCGATGCAGCCGTCCATCCACACTGTGCACAGGGGCTGGTACTACTGCTGGATATCTCTTCCACATGAACTAAGAAGGGATAAGGGGTGTGCAGCGAGCCGCCGGATCGGGCGGCTCGCACCCCCGTGACACCCGCCGCCGCGAGGCTCTACGGTGATGCCCCGGCCAGTCCTCCCCCGTACGGAGCGGCAAAACTGTCGTCCCGTCGTGAGAAGGTCTGCCCGACACCAAGACGCGAGAGGTCCCCGCCATGAAGTTCCGGGTCGAACGCGACGTCCTGGCCGATGCGGCCGCATGGGTCGCGCGCAGCCTTCCGGCGCGTCCCCCTGTTCCGGTTCTGGGCGGCGTCCTCGTCGAAGCATCCAGCGGGCCCTCCGGCGAGCGGCTCACCGTCTCCGGGTTCGACTACGAGACGTCGGCCCGCGTCGAGGTCGAGGCCACCATCGGCGATCCCGGCCGCGTGCTCGTCTCCGGCAGGCTCTTGGCCGACATCACCCGCGCGCTGCCCGCCAAGCCGGTCGACCTCGTCGTCGACGGGTCCCGCGCCACGATCAACTGCGGCAGCAGCCGGTTCAGCCTGCCCACCATGCCGGTCGAGGACTACCCGCAGCTGCCCGCGATGCCGCAGCTGGCGGGCACCGTCGCCGCCGAGGAGCTGGCGTCCGCCGTCGCGCAGGTCGCGGTGGCCGCTGGTCGCGACGACACGCTGCCGATGCTCACCGGCATCCGCATGGAGATCGACGGGCCGCGGCTCACCCTGGCCGCCACCGACCGCTTCCGCCTCGCCGTCCGCGAGCTCACGTGGCAGCCGGAAGACACCGAGCAGTCCACCGCCGTGCTCATCCCGGCCCGCACGCTGGCGGAGGTGGCCAAGACGCTGGTGAGCGCGGGCCGCGTCGAGCTCGCGCTCTCGGCGGGCGACGGCATGCTGGGCGTCACCGGCGCCGGGCGCCGGGCCACCACGCGCCTGCTCGACGCCGAGTTCCCGCGGTTCCGCCAGCTCATCCCGGCCGAGCACACCACGTCCGCGATCGTCGAGGTCGCCGGGCTGATCGAGTCGATCAAGCGCGTCGCGCTCGTCACCGATCGCGTCGCACAGATCCGCATGGAGTTCGCCGACGACGGCCTCCGCCTCACCGCTGGCGGCGACGACGTCGGCAGCGCCGAGGAGGAGCTCCCCTGCGAGCTGGAGGGCGCGCCGCTCACGATCGCGTTCAACCCGGGCTACCTCCTCGACGCGTTGGGCGTCCTGCACGTCGAGCGGGCCCAGCTCACGTTCACCACGCCCAACCGGCCCGCGCTCGTCCGGCCGGTCCCGCCGCCGCCCGCCGAGGGCGCGGAGGAGGCGCCTGCCGACGCGGTGCCGGGCTACCTCCACCTGTTGATGCCCGTACGGCTGCCCGGCTAGCTCGTGCACCTGCGCCGCCTGGCGGTCACCGACTTCCGGTCCTGGGAGGCGGCGGAGCTGGACCTCACCCCGGGCATCACGGTCCTCGTCGGGCCCAACGGCGTCGGCAAGACCAACCTCGTCGAGGCCGCGGGCTACCTGGCCACGCTCGGTTCGCACCGCGTCGCCACCGACGCGCCGCTGATCCGGCGGGGCGCCGCGCAGGCCGTCGTCCGCGGGCAGGTGGTGCACCTCGGCCGGGAGCTCTCGGTCGAGGTGGAGATCACCTCGGGGCGGGCGAACCGGGCGCGGGTCAACCGGGCGCCCGCCAAGCCCCGCGACGTGCTGGGCATCCTGCGCACGGTCCTGTTCGCCCCGGAGGACCTCGCGCTCGTGCGCGGCGATCCCGGCGAGCGCCGTCGCTTCCTCGACGAGCTCCTCGTCAGCCGCTACCCCCGCTTCGCCAGCGTCCGCGCCGACTACGACCGGGTGCTGCGCCAGCGCACCGCGCTGCTCAAGACGGCGCGGGCGGGTGGCGACCTGCGCACGCTCGACGTCTGGGACGGCCACCTCGCCACCCACGGCGCGGCGCTGCTGGCCGGTCGGCTGGAGCTCGTCGCGGCGATCGCCCCGCCCGCGGTGGAGGCGTTCGCGGAGATCGCGCCCTCGTCGCCGCCGATCGGGCTGCACTACCGCTGCTCGGTCGACACCGACGCGGGCCCCCTGGAGTCCGCGTTGCTGGAGGCGCTGGCGCGGATGCGCCGCCAGGAGGTGGAGCGCGGGGTGTGCCTCGTCGGCCCGCACCGCGACGATCTCGAGCTCCGCCTCGGCGACGGGCCCGCCAAGGGGTACGCGAGCCACGGCGAGTCGTGGGCGCTCGCCCTCGCGCTCCGGCTGGCGTCCTACCGGCTGCTGCGCGACGACGACGTCGAGCCCGTCCTCATCCTCGACGACGTCTTCGCCGAGCTCGACGCCCGCCGCCGCCGCGCGCTCGCCGAGGTCGCCCGCCGCGCCGAGCAGGTGTTGGTCACGGCCGCCGTCGACGAGGACGTGCCCGAGGCGCTCGACGGCGTCCGCTACACGGTGGGTGATGGACGAGTGGTGCGCCGCGCTGCGTCGTTCCAGCAAGCGTGATCGTTACGGCCTGGGGACAACACTGTGGATACTGTGGATAACTCCCGCAGCACCGGGGATGACGAGCCAAAACGGCCGTCCGTCGACGGCGGACGACCGCCCGTCGCGCCGGTTATCCCCAGCTCTGAGGACAATCTGGGGAGCGCCGCTCGTCGGGGCGCGGACATCGCTCGCGATGCGTTACGAGCCGCGCGCGAGGCGTCAGCGGAGAAGGCGGCCGAGCGGGCGGCCCAGATGGCGGGCCGCAAGCGCACCGGTGCGCGTGGGCGCCGTCGTCGCTGGTCGGGTGCTGGCCCCGACGACCGGGATCCGCAGCTCTTCGGCCGCCTCGTCGCGCGCGTCTCGCTCGACCGCGGTTGGTCGCCCCGGCTCACCGACGCCACCGTGCTCGGGCGGTGGCCGCACCTCGTCGGCGCGGAGATCGCCGACCACTGCACGCCGGTGTCGCTGCGCGACGGGGAACTCGTGCTGCAGGCCGAGTCCACCGCGTGGGCCACCCAGCTGCGCACGTTGCAGCGCCAGCTGCTCGTCCGGCTCGCCGCCGCCGTCGGCAAGGACGTGGTGAAGCGGATCAGGGTGGTCGGGCCGAGCGGCCCGAGCTGGCGCCACGGCCCGCGCACCGTTCGCGGCCGCGGCCCCCGCGACACCTACGGCTGAGCCTCCCCACCTCGACCACCTGCGCACCTTCGCGCGCCGCCGAGGGCGTCTCCCACGTGAGCCGCCGCGTCACCCCGCGCGACCCCGCTCCGCCGACGACTCGGAGGCGGCCCGCGGCGAGCGGGGCGACGGCGGTGGATTGCCGCATCGAGGCGGATAATGGAAGGGGCGTCGGGGCGGTTCACTCGGGAGGACGTGACGGCGCCCCAGCCCCGTTGGACCCCCCTCTCCGCCGTCGCCACTCCTCCAGATCCGCGTTCGGCGGCCTATGAGCCACTCAGGGGTGTCCTTGCCGCATTTCTGTCAGGCCGCACCGGTATGATGGAGGCATGTTCCGGATCGTCCCCGAGAGATCCGGTCGAGCAGGCTTCGCCGGCGGCGGTCGTGTCGCGTGCGTGAGGTCGTCAGCGCGAGGAGTGCACACGTTCCGTGGCGGAAAAGAAGAGCGGCTACAGCGCGTCGTCGATCACCGTTCTAGAGGGCCTCGAGGCGGTCCGCAAGCGGCCCGGTATGTACATCGGCTCCACCGGTGAGCGCGGTCTGCACCACATGGTCCAGGAGGTCGTGGACAACTCCGTCGACGAGGCGATGGCGGGCCACGCCACCCGCGTCGACGTGGTGCTCCAGGACGATGGCGGCGTCCGCGTCTCCGACAACGGCCGCGGCATCCCGGTCGACATGCACCCGGTGGAGAAGAAGCCCGCCGTCGAAGTGATCATGACGGTCCTGCACGCGGGCGGCAAGTTCGACAGCGATTCCTACGCGGTCTCCGGCGGCCTGCACGGCGTCGGCGTCTCCGTGGTCAACGCGCTGTCCAGCGCGCTCGACGTCGAGATCCACCTCAACGGGCGGGTGTGGCGCCAGCACTACGCGCACTCCGTGCCCGGGCCGCTGCGCAAGGGCGAGGAGACCACGCACCGCGGTACCACGGTCACGTTCTGGGCCGATCCCACGATCTTCGAGACCACCACGTACGACATCGAGACGATCCGCCGCCGCCTGCAGGAGATGGCCTTCCTCAACAAGGGCCTCACCATCACCTTGCGCGACGAGCGCAACGGCACCAACGGCAACGCCGAGGAGCCCGACGCCGAGGGCTACGTCGCGAAGATCAAGGACTACACGTTCTGCTACCCGAACGGCCTCGAGGACTTCGTCGCGCACCTCAACAAGTCGAAGGACCCCATCCACAAGAAGCTGGTGTCCTACTCGGCCGAGGAGGGCGGGCACGCCGTCGAGGTCGCGATGCAGTGGAACTCCGGCTACACGGAGTCGGTCCACACGTTCGCCAACACGATCAACACCCGCGAGGGCGGCACCCACGAAGAGGGCTTCCGCGCCGCGCTCACGAGCACGGTCAACCGCTACGCGCGCGACAAGAAGCTGTTGAAGGAGAAGGACCCGGCGCTCTCGGGCGACGACATCCGCGAGGGCTTGGCCGCGATCGTCTCGGTGAAGGTCAAAGAGCCCCAGTTCGAGGGCCAGACGAAGACGAAGCTCGGCAACACCGAGATCAAGTCGTTCGTCCAGCGCGTCTCCAATGAGTGGCTGTCGGATTGGCTGGAGCGCAACCCCGCCGAGGCGCGCACGATCCTCAACAAGGCGGTGCAGTCGGCGCAGGCCCGCATGGCCGCCCGCAAGGCCCGCGAGCTCGTGCGCCGCAAGAGCGCGGGCGACATCGGCGGCCTGCCCGGCAAGCTCGCCGATTGCCGCTCCACCGACCCCAGCCGTTCCGAGGTCTACATCGTGGAGGGCGATTCGGCGGGCGGCTCGGCCAAGTCCGGGCGCGATTCGATGTTCCAGGCGATCCTGCCCATCCGCGGCAAGATCATCAACGTGGAGAAGGCCCGCATCGACCGGGTGCTGAAGAACACCGAGGTCCAGGCGATCATCACCGCGCTGGGCACGGGCATCCACGACGAGTTCGACCTGTCGAAGCTCCGGTACCACAAGGTCGTCCTGATGGCCGACGCCGACGTCGACGGCCAGCACATCCGCACCCTCCTGCTCACCCTGTTGTTCCGGTTCATGCGCCCGCTCATCGAGCACGGGCACGTCTTCCTGGCGCAGCCGCCGCTCTACAAGATCAAGTGGGGTGGCCGGGGTGCCGAGCCGGAGTACGCCTACAACGACCGTGAGCTGCAGGGGCTGGTCGAGGCGGGTCGCCAGGCGGGCAAGAAGCTGCCCAAGGAAGAGGGCGTGCAGCGCTACAAGGGCCTCGGCGAGATGAACGCCAAGGAGCTGTGGGAGACCACGATGGATCCGGCCAACCGGGTGCTCCTGCAGGTCACGCTGGATGACGCCGCCACCGCCGACGAGCTGTTCTCGATCCTGATGGGCGAGGACGTCGAGTCGCGCCGCTCGTTCATCACCCGCAACGCCAAGGACGTTCGTTTTCTTGATGTGTAACTGTCTCGACGTCTGAGGCAGCGCGAAAGGAACTCTTCGTGACCGACACCCTGGACCCTGCTTTGCCTGCCGGTAGCGGGGGCGACCGCACCGAGCCGGTCGACATCCAGCAGGAGATGCAGCGCTCCTACATCGACTACGCGATGAGCGTGATCGTCGGGCGGGCGCTCCCGCTCGTCGAAGACGGGCTCAAGCCGGTGCACCGGCGCGTGCTGTACTCCATGGGGGAGAACGGCTTCCGCCCCGACCGCAGCTACGTCAAGTGCGCGCGCGTCGTCGGCGAGGTGATGGGCAACTACCACCCGCACGGCGACAGCTCGATCTACGACGCGCTCGTGCGGCTGGCCCAGCCCTGGTCGCTGCGCTACCCGTTGATCGACGGGCAGGGCAACTTCGGTTCCCGCGGCAACGACCCGCCCGCCGCGATGCGCTACACCGAGTGCCGCCTTTCGCCCCTGGCGATGGCGATGCTGCAGGACATCAACGAGGAGACCGTCGACTTCTCGGAGAACTACGACGGCAAGACCCAGGAACCGGACGTCCTGCCGTCGCGGGTGCCCAACCTGCTCATCAACGGCAGCGCGGGCATCGCGGTCGGCATGGCCACCAACATCCCGCCGCACAACCTGCGCGAGGTCGGCGCGGGCGTCGTCTGGGCGTTGGAGAACTGGGAAGCCACCGACGACGAGCTGCTCACCGCGCTCATGGAGCGCATCAAGGGCCCGGATTTCCCCACGGCGGGCCTGATCGTCGGGCGCGACGGCATCGAGCAGGCCTACCGCACCGGCCGCGGCTCGGTGCGGATGCGGGCGGTCGTCGAGGTCGAGGAGGACACCAAGGGGCGCACGATCCTCGTCGCCACCGAGCTGCCCTACCAGGTCAACCCGGACAACCTCATCGAGTCGATCGCCGGCCAGCACCGCGACGGCAAGCTCGCGGGCATCGCGGAGATCAACGACGAGAGCTCCGACCGCATCGGCATGCGCATCGTCATCACGCTCAAGCGCGACGCCGTGGCCAAGGTCGTGCTGAACAACCTCTACAAGCACACCCAGCTGCAGTACAGCTTCGGCGTCAACATGCTGGCGATCGTCGACGGCGTGCCGCGCACGCTGCGGCTCGACCAGGTGGTGCGCAACTACGTGCGCCACCAGATCGAGGTCATCGTCCGGCGCACCCGCTACCGGCTGCGCAAGGCGGAGGAGCGGGCCCACATCCTGCGCGGCTACGTCAAGGCGCTCGACGCCCTCGACGAGGTCATCGCGCTGATCCGCGCGTCGGAGACGGTCGACGTCGCGCGCGACGGCCTGATGCAGCTGCTCGACGTCGACGAGATCCAGGCCCAGGCCATCCTCGACATGCAGCTGCGGCGGCTCGCCGCGCTGGAGCGCCAGAAGATCATCGACGAGCTGGCCGAGATCGAGCGCGAGATCGCCGACCTGCAGGACATCCTCGCCAGGCCCGAGCGCCAGCGGCAGATCGTGCGCGACGAGCTCACCGAGATCGTCGAGAAGCACGGCGACGACCGGCGCACCCAGATCATCGCCGACGACGGCGACGTCACCAACGAAGACCTCATCGCCGTTGAAGACGTCGTTGTGACGATAACGCAGACGGGCTACGCCAAGCGCACGAAGACCGACCTCTACCGGGCGCAGAAGCGCGGTGGGAAGGGTGTGCAGGGCGCCCAGCTGAAGCAGGACGACATCGTCGCCCACTTTTTCGTCTGTTCGACACATGACTGGATCCTGTTCTTCACGAACAAGGGGCGGGTCTACCGGCTGAAGGCCTACGAGCTGCCGGAAGCCAACCGGAGCGCGCGCGGCCAGCACGTGGCCAACCTGCTCGCGTTCCAGCCCGACGAGCACATCGCCCAGGTCATGGAGATCTCCGACTACCAGGCCGCCCCCTATCTCGTCCTGGCGACGAAAAGCGGGTTGGTCAAGAAGTCGAAGCTCACCGACTTCGACTCGCCGCGCGTCGGCGGGCTCATCGGCATCAACCTGCGCGAGGACGACGAGCTGGTCGGCGCGGTGCTCTGCGCCGCCTCCGACGACCTGCTGCTCGTGTCCGCCGAAGGCCAGTCGATCCGGTTCACCGCGAGCGACGAGGCGCTGCGCCCCATGGGCCGGGCCACGTCCGGCGTCCTGGGGATGCGGTTCAACGGCGGTGACCGGCTGCTCGCGCTGGCCGTCGTGCGCGAGGGCATGTTCGTCCTCGTCGCCACGGCCGGTGGGTACGCCAAGCGCACCCCGCTCGAGGACTACCCGGTGCAGGGTCGGGGTGGCAAGGGTGTCTTGACCATCCAGTACGACCGCAGGCGTGGCACGCTGGTCGGGGCGCTCATCGTCGACATCGACGACGAGCTGTACGCGATCACCTCGACGGGTGGGGTGATCCGTACCTCGGCTCGCGAGGTGCGCAAGGCAGGCAGGCAGACGAAGGGGGTGCGCCTGATGAACCTGGGCGATTCCGCCACGCTGCTGGCCGTTGCCCGCAACGCCGAAGACGACGCGAGCGAATCCGAGCTGTTCTGACGGCCACCAGGAGAGTCCCCATCTCGTGAACGACACGACGCGCACGCCGGACGAGCCCGACCGCCCGGTGGTCGCCGACGACCAGGTCCGCGACACCTCTGATAGCGCAGGCAACGGGACGAAGCCCCGGAAGAGCGGTTCGGCTGGGAAGGAAGCGGGTGGGTCAGCGGCCGACGGCGTGAGCCGGAAAGCCGCCGACTCGCCCGCCGCCAAGGCTGGTGCCGCGGATGCGGCACGGGCCTCGGGTTCGGCCGGCTCGGCGAGGGGCTCCGGAGCGACAGGGGCGGCGGAGGTCGCGGCCGCTGCGTCGCCCGCGGCGGAGCCGAGCGCTCGAGCCGCCGAGCGGCCTCCCGCCGAGGCCGTGGATCCGGCCGCCATGACCACTCCCGCCATGTCGCTGAGGCCTGCGCAGGAGCCATCGGCCGCGCCCACCCCGCCGGAGGGCAAACCCGAGGTGCGGAGCACGTCCTCCACCGGGGCTCGCAAGGCTGCGGCCCGCCAGGAACCCGGCACCCCGGCGAGCGGGCTACCGCGCTCGACACCGAGCTTCGCCAAGGCGGACGACGAGCCCACCGCGCGCATGCGGTTCCCGGCAGCGGCCAACGGCAACAGTCCGGCGCCCGATCAGATGACCCAACCGGTCGCCCGACAGAGCACGGCCGCGGTCCCGATGCCGGGCCCGGCCGCCGACGCCCCGCCGCCGTGGAACCGCGTGCCCGGCCAGGAGCCGTCGCCGGTGCTGGTCGAGAACCGGCCGGCCGAGGCGGCGGTCGAGGAAGTCGACGGCCCCACCGCCTTCCTCGACCCGCCCGCGCCACCGCCGCCGAACGACCGCAAGCCGGGCCGACCCTCGGGCACCGCGCCGCCGTCCCGTGGCGGCCGCACCCGGCCACCACGGCAGGCCTCGCTGCAGCTCAAGCGGCTCGACCCGTGGTCGGTGCTCAAGCTGGCCCTCGTGCTCGCGGTCGTGCTGTTCCTCATCTGGCTGGTGGCGGTCGGCGTGCTCTACGGCGTGCTCGACGGCATCGGCGTGTGGGATCGGCTCAACGGCACGTACGCCGATCTGGTGTCCGGCGAGGCGCCCAGCGGTAGTCCGTTGATCAGCGCAGGCCGGGTCTTCGGCATCGCGGCGGTGGTCGGTGCCGTCAACAGTCTGCTGTTCGCAGTGGCCGTCACGGTGGGCGCTTTCGTCTACAACGTGTCGGCCGACCTGGTCGGCGGCATCGAGGTCACGCTGTCCGAGCGGGACTGATCGCCGGGGTATCCGGTTGTAGGCGGTCGGAGACGCTGGGGTAACCTCGACTCCGCCGCACGGGCCCATAGCTCAGTTGGTTAGAGCGCGTCGCTGATAACGACGAGGTCGCTGGTTCAAATCCAGCTGGGCCCACTCCCCAGCACCGGGACAGGCAAGGATGACCGCATGAAGAAGATCATTGCAATCGTCGTCGCCATCGCGGCGGGGGCACTCGTGTTCTCCAAGGTCCGGAGCAACCGCTCCGAGCAGGACCTCTGGCACGAGGCCACCACCAACAGCTGACGGCACGACCCTTCATGTCGGACGGGCGGTTCTCGCTCGTCCGACATCGGGGACGTAGCTCAATTGGCAGAGCACCGCCTTTGCAAGGCGGGGGTTAGGGGTTCGATTCCCCTCGTCTCCACCACTCTGACCAGCGAAAACAGCCGTTCTGCGCGATCATAGTTGACCGGTGGATCCAGGCTGAGATCACGTCATACTTGGCGGGTCGTGCGCTTCCGCGGCTGAAGCCCATCGCGGCTTGACGCGCGTTCCCCGGACACGAGACGATCGAACACGATGCCAGACTGGTCGAAGCTGTTGCACGATCACCGTCCGCTGCTCGTCTACGACTCACGAGAGACCTACTTCGCGGACGCCGCGTCCTCCTTGGTCGGCAACGCGTTTGATGCCGGGCCGGGCGCGCCCTACCGAACGCGCCTGCTGCGCAGGCGGCAGGAACTCTGGGACGTGGGCGGCGACGCCGGCCTCACGCTCGACTCGTTGAGCGACCGCTACTCCGAACGGTTGGAGGCGCACGAGGACGACTACCTCGATCCCGGGCCCGAGCCGGCCGCGGACGCGCGCCGCCTGCACCAGTCCGAGCACCACGCCAACGTCATTTACGGTCGCGTGACGCCTCGCAAGGACGGCGGACGCTGGCTGCAGTACTGGTTCTTCTACTTCTTGAGCGCGAAGGGCATCCCGGGAATCCGCAGCGCCACGGGTCCTCTGGGCTTTGGACTTCACGAAGGGGACTGGGAGATGATTCAGATCGCCGTCCCGGAGGACGGCGGCACGCCGATCACCGCGACCTACGCCGCGCACGACCACGGGCACTCGATTGTTTGGGACGAGGTGGAAATCGAATCGGGGACGAATGCGCCAATCGTCTACGTCGCACTGAACTCACACGCCTCCTACCCGCGTGAGGGGCGTTGGCGGGGGAAGAAGCTGCTGGGAGTGGTCGGCCTCAATGTGCTGGACGACTGGTGCGACGCGGGCGGTATGCGGGTGAGACCGGCGCTCCAGGAGGTGGACGAGGAGGCGACGCCGTGGCTGCGCTGGCCGGGACGCTGGGGGAGTACCGATGACGGCATCCGCACCAAGAGCCCGCGCGGCCCCGCCCGCCAGGACAAGTGGAAGCGGCCCGACCACATGCACGAGAACGCAACGCCGTGGCGCGAGCGGTGGGCCGGGCGGGCTCGGGACCTGGAGTCGATGACCACGGTAGAAGCGGCGCCGCTCATTCCTGTGACGATCGCGCGCGACGGCGGGCACGTGACGGTGAGCTTCGACATCCCGCCTGGACTGGAAGACGAGTGGGCGGGCCAGCTGACGCTCGCGGTCAACTCCGCCCAGGGTCCCCCCGCGGCACGCGTCTACGACATCACCGTACCGGGCGTCCAGGGGCCTGGCTGAACGCCTGGTAGTACGCGGTCCTAGCGAAGCTGTGGCCGACGAAGTCGACAAGATCGAGTCAGGTTTGTCACGCGGCGAGCTGGGTGAGTTGATCGAGGGCGCGTCGGTAGGCGTTTGCGGTGGTGCGCAGGGTGGTGGGCATGGGCGGGTCGGGGTCGGTGAGTTCGGCGAGGCCGGGTTGCAGGAGCCGAATGTGGATGTGGGTGAGCAGCATGGCGTGGCATCGATGAAGCAGGGGCCCTTCGCTCCCGACGGGTTGTGTTGTCCCGCCGATCGATCACTACTACGACCCCCTCCGACTCCCTCTCGAGCCACCCGCCACTTCCCGGGCTCCACCGGTTATAGGCAGACGCTGCTCCCGGGCCGCAGACCCGGGGCCGAGGAGGGCCTCTCCAGTTCCCAGGACAACCTTCCGACCGTTCCACGCCCCTTACGCCGGGAGGTTCTTCGACGCCCGCTCCAGGTTCCCAGACGTCTTCCATGGCCTTCGCCCTTAAGGCACGGGCTCGGCTCCTCCCTTGCCCCGCCCACACGGGTCGGAACTAACGACGCTGCAGGCTTCACTTCATGTTGCGGACCGGCCGGTTGCGCACCCCCAAGGGGGTGGTTGTCGCTCCACGACACCACTCCCGCCCGACCCCGTGCCCTGTCGTCGCCGGTCGGTGTGGTGCTGTTAGCGGCCCGCGCGACATGATTGCGCCGGCGATCCGGGCAGCGGATGGGAGTCCTGATCGTCTATCATGGGACAGAATGGCGATCCTACGATGGCGATGCTACAGTTCGCAGCCGTCGACAGTCGATCGGGGACAGCCTCCGACAGCGGCCGGGTCGCACCGACCTGGCTGGCATCCGTGGTCCGGCGGTGTTGCACTGTGCGTTTGCAAGGCGGGGGTTAGGGGTTCGATTCCCCTCGTCTCCACTGCTCTGACCAGCGCAAACAGTCCCGAATGGTGATCACGACCTCCGATGCAATGGCACCGAGCATCCTGCTCGTGTGACCAACCTGGTGCCAGGCGGCAGCGCGGGACGATCCGCAAGCGTGGCGGCTCGTGCCAGCCGATCGTGTTCGCCGGCTACGACCTGTCCCTTAGCTATCGGCCACGTCAGCTGCCCGGATCGCCGCGCTATGCCCGTGATGAGCCGCGCCGGTACGTCGGCCGAGCCCATCGAACGCCGCGACGAGGACGCGCGGGCGCGTACTGGCCGCAGTGGCGGGGGCCTACCTGACCTCGCGACGCGCCTTGGGCAGTAATTCCGACGCCTCGCTGGGGTGACCCTCGTGGTCTGCGATCTCGGCCTCGGCGAGCTCGTGGCGCGCGTTGGCTAGCGCCGCAGTTTCCTCGATGGGATCCGGGGTGAGCAGCGACCCCGGTACCGGGGCCCCACCGATGCCCAGCTGGTTCATCTTCCGAGGTACCGGGGCGCCCTGGTAGGTCAGCGGGATGGGGTGGCCGTCGTCGTCGACCCCGGCCAGTGCCTGGTGCACCTCGATGAACTCGCCGTGCGGCAGCCGCTTGATGATGCCGGTCTCGATGCCGTGCTCCAGCACCGCGCGGTCGGAGCGCTGCAGGCCCAGGCAGACCCGGTAAGACACCCAGTAGGCCAGCGGCGGCAGCACCAGCAACCCGATGCGGCCCATCCACGTCGTGGCGTTCAGCGAGACGTCGAAGAAGAACGCGAACCAGTCGTTCGACGACGACACCAACAGCACGACGTAGAACGCGATCGCCATGACGCCCAGCGACGTGCGCACCGGGACGTCCCGGGGGCGCTGCAGCAGGTTGTGCAGCGCGTTGTCGCCGGTGAACTTCCGCTCCATGGCGGGGTAGGCACCCGCGACCACGAAGATCAGCGGCAGGAACGCGACCGTGGCCCAGAACGTGGCCGGGATCCGATAGTTGCCGATCACGATCTCCCACGCGGGGAAGAGTCGGGCCATGCCGTCGGACCAGCCCATGTAGAAATCGGGTTGTGAGCCCGCCGAGATGTGGGCCGGGTTGTAGGGGCCGAAGTTCCAGATGGGGTTGATCTGGAACAGGCCACCCAATATGCCGATCACCCCGACGGTGACGGCGAAGAACGCGCCGCCCTTCGCCGCGAACGCCGGCAGACCCTCGTCTCCACCACCCTGAACAGCGGAAACAGCCACATGATGATCCACTTATTTGATCAATGGCACCGGGTGTTTCCGGCCTTGTCTAAAGTAGAGTCTAACCGGCGTCCGCTGCGGCCGCGAGAGCCACTGTGGAGACGGTTGCTGGTGTCACCCAGAGGGAACACGAGCAAGCCCGCCAACCCCAACACGTCGTGGAAATCGTTCGCCCGCGCCACCGCTGACGGCCCGTCGTGCGCGACGTCCACCGTGAAGCCTTCCGGCCGCAACCGCGCGGCGACCGACACTGCGTGGTCGGTTCGTCCTCACCGACGAGCACCCGTCGTCCCGTGGCCATGCCGCGACCTAGGGCCGAGCCGTGGACGAATCGGACGGACGTTGTGGAGATCCGGTGAAAGTCGACTGCACCGGCCGACCCTCATCACCGGCCGCTCGACGGCCCGGTCAACCTGACCGGCAGCTGGTTCTCGTCGATCTCGAGCACCCGCATCTTGCGGTAGAGGGTCGAGCGTGTTCGTCACCAGGCGCACCGTCGAGACACACCTGGACGCGGCGTACCGGAAGCTCAGCGTCGCAGGCCGGGCCGACCTGACCGCGCGACTGGGGAGCAGCGGATCAGAAGTCGCGGAAGCGGATCGCCCGTTTGACGATGCTCTTGATCTCGCGCTCGGCCCTCGACAAGGGCAGTCGTTCGAACCGGTACTCGCTGTAGCGTAGCGGCCGTGCGCCGAACCGCTCCTTGAAGTCCCCGGCGGAAGGGGACCATCCGGAGTCGCCCATGTAGTACGAGCGGCATCCGGCGCGGCAGGCGTCCTCGATGGCGCGGGCCATCAGCAGGTCGTTGGGCCGGAACTCCTTCATGCGTTCGTCCATCGCGCCGCGGAAGTAGTAGGCGTTCTGCCCCTGCAGCACGACCGATCCCGCCACCGGCCGACCATCCACCGATGCGATCCAGACCCGGAACCGGCCGCCAAGGCACCGCGCCGCGGAGCTGAACTTCTTCAGGGGGTCTCTCCGATTGAGCCGGTGCAAGGTGAGCCATCGGGGTTCGTGCTGCATCCTCGCCCAGCGAGCCGTCGCCAGCTCCAGGAGGTCGTAGAACTCGGGTAGGAGCTGTCCCGCGCTCCCGCTGCACACGGTCACGCCACGCCGTTCGGCGGTGCGGACCCCGCGTCTTCGGCTAGCCGTGAAGCTCGTCGACCACACCTTGTCCCACCCGTCCCGCAGATCGAGTAGGTGTGCTCGGCGAGAGACGGTGACGCCCCCCGCCGGCGTCGCTGCGGCCCATTCGGCGGCTCGCAGGGGGTGGGGCCAGAAGGTCCGCAGAAGAACCCGGCGCTGCTCGATCTCGCGGAGGACAGCGGCGATTTCGGCGATTCGCGGCCCTTGCGGCGCGACCAGTCCACCTACTCCGCAGTGCAGCGGGTTGGAGCACTCGGACACCGCGACCCCGCCGACCGAACGCCGGAGAAGGGGGAGGACGAGCCGCCGTCCGTCCGACATCTCGTACATCCGGCTGGCGTCGGTGAACCCGGCGGCTTCGCACATCGCGTCGGTCCAGGCGGGTGACTGGGTTTCGAGCGCCGATGGATCGCCGCGCATCATCTCGTCCCAGACCGCACGCGGCGCCGGACTCACCACATGGCGGATCTGAGTCGTATCCGGATGATTGACGGGGATCGGGGCGCCCATGGTGCACGCTATCCGGAACCCAAAGGAACCCTGAACGCGGGATCGGTTGCGCCTGCGCGATTCGCGATTCAGGACGACTCGGCCGCCGCACGGTTCCGGCCGGACATGCGCCGGAGTGCTGGGACAAGCGCGGCCGCCACCGCGACCTGGGTGACGAGGTAGGCGACGCCGACGCCAACGAGCCCCATCGCGCCCATCAACCACCAGGAAAGGCCCATGAGTAGCACCAACAGGACGCCCTGCACCGTGGCAATCCGGCTCACCAGCCGCTGTACGCGCGCCATGCTGAAGTAGAGCGTCGTCACCGACTTCGCGAGCACGCCGAGGGCGAGCAGGCGCAGCAGGTCTGCGCTGTGCGCCGCGTAGGACGGCCCGTACACCGACAGGACCAGGCCGGGGACGAGCACGAGGATCAGCACGACGGGCACGACGATCGCGCCGACGCGCCGGATCACCGAGGCGGTAGCGGCGGAAAGCCGCGACCGATCGAGCGCGCCTTCGACCGTCAGGGAGATTCCGAGATTGACGGTGATGAGCTCCACCGAATAGATGATCAGGAACGGAAGGTAGAAATAGGCGGTGTCCGCAGGGCCGAGGCGGGCGACGACGACGACCGGCAACAGGTCCACCGCGGCGAGAGCGAAGATCGAGCCCACGTAGTCGCCGCCGACGAAGCGCGCGATGATCCGCGGGTCACGACTGCTCGGATCGGCCGTGCTCTGCTGGATGTGCCGCGGAAGGAGTCGGCGGAAGATGAGGACGTTCAGCGGAGCGACGATGATGAGGGCCGGGACGATCCATGACACGACGATTCCGAACTGCTGGGACACCGGCGCGAGTGCCAGCAGCAGAATGATCTTGAGAACGCCGTAGAGGCCATTCTCAAGAGGGATCCAGACGGCTTGCCGCACGCCGGTGAGCACGGCGTCCTGCAGGGAGAACACGCACCAGACCACCACTGAGGCGCCAAGCGCGATCGACAGGACCCAGCTCTGGCCCAGCACCACCGGTATCCCGAGGGGCAGGTGAGTTGCGGCCACGTAGAGGCCGCTCACCACAGCCCCCGCTCCCGCCGCCACACCGTAGGAGACGACCGACAGTCGGGCCGAGTGCTGCGCGGCCCGGGGGATAAACCGGGTCAAGGCGTTGGCGATGGACGGCTGTCCTGCGACACCAGCAAGGAACTGCACCACGACGATCGCCGTCGAGCTCAGACCGACGTATTCCGGGGAGTAGGTGCGAGCGGCGACGATCCAGTAGAGGAAGCCCAACACCGAGGTGACGCCGACGTTGACCAGCAGCGCGTAGCCGTTGCGCAACAGCGGGTCGCGTAGGTCGGCCCGCAGCCTGCGGAGGGGCGTGCGTGCCCACCCGATCAGGCTCTCCGAAGTCATCGAGGGCTCACTGTTCCGCATCGGGTCCGCGTGCCGCAGCACATGAACGATCGAGCATGACACGTCGCCATCTGCGCTCGAGGCACCCATGGCTGGGGCGATCGGTTGCCAGGGGCGCTGGATCTTGGTGAGGCGAGGTGTAGCCGAGCCGCGCTGGACGAGCAACCGTGGACGGCGCGGCGCGTCACGAATCGACCGCGTTTCCGCCCCGCAACTAGCTCGGCATCTCCACTCGGGCCGCGCCGGAGCTCGACGACGGCGACGAGCCGCCGCACGGCGTCCTCCTCGGCCGATTGACGGGCAGCTGCAAGGGAATGCAGACAGAACATGGCCAGCTCGTCGGGCGCCACGTCGACGTGAACCGCGTCGCTCGACGCCGCCGTGACCAGCAACTCCGCCGGAAGTGCCCCGACTTGGTCCTCGGCTTCATCCAGACAGGCGGTCCGTGCAGACTTCTCGGCACGCACGGGGTTTTGGGTTCCTGGGCGCGTCATAAGCGATTGACAGGCCTTTGACCTGGCATTACCGCCCATAACCGGCGGATGGCGGCCGGGGCGTGGTCGTGTCGATCGCCCGCAGAACGCTGATGACGTTGCGCAGCACCCACAGCGGGTTGCGCGCGAGGCCTGGCGACTGGACGAGGTTGGCGGCGATCTGCCGGAGCCACACGAGCAGCAGGACGTCCGGATCGACGACCGGCTCGACGGGGGCGCGCGCGGCGTGAAGCAGCTCGCGCTCCGCCGCGCCCCATCCGGGGGAGGCGAGCAGGCCTGCCACGACGTCGCCGAGCTCGGCTCCGCCCGCCCGCATCCGCGTGTGTACGCACGCGTAGACGAGGTCCTGGGCCGGGAGCTCGTCCGCCCCGGCCCACTCCCAGTCGACGATGCCCGCCGCCGCGCCGTCGCCGGGTCGACGATGACGTTGCCGGGCCAGAAGTCGCCGTGCACCCAGCCGATCTCGACGTGGCGTCCGGCCCAGGCGGCGTGCAGCCGGCTGCGCAGCCGCTCGACGGCCGTCGCGCCTGCGGGTGGCCCGCGCGAGGATGTCGACACGGTTGTCCACCCATCGCCGCAGCAGCGCGTCGTCCACGACCGCGGTATGGGCGGTGTGTGCGTGCAGGACGGCGATGGCCGATGCGGCGCCGACAGCCGCGGACTCCCCCACGATGTCGCCCGCGACCCCCGGCATCGCCCGCTCGACGACGAACGGCTGGGCGCCGACGTAGCCGTCGGTCAGGCGCAACGGCAGGAACCGGGTGAAGTCCCCAACTGCGGGCTCGGCGGCCAGCACGCCGAGCGTCCGGCCTTCGCGCTGCTGGCTCCTCGCCCCGCCCGGCGTACCGGGAAGCTTGGCCATCGCGACCGGAGGGCGGCCCGGCGGTCCGAGCGGCACGACCGCCGTGCGGGTGCTGCTCACGATGACCGGGCCTGCCACCCAGGACGCCGCGGTGTCGCCGATCTGGCTCAGCACCCCGGGCACCAGCTCGGCGGCGCGGTGCTGGTGCCGCCGGTTCGCGCCGCGCCGCCACGCCGCGGGGCCTGCCCGCAGCACGCTTCCCGCGACCGTCGTGAGGCTCATGACCGTCGCCCGCGGTCGGCCAGCGCCGCCTGCCAGATCCGGTCGAGGGCGGCGGCCCGCAGCGCGTCGGGCGGGCGGTCGGCGTCGAGGACCACCGCCTGCGGCAGCCGTGCGGCGAGCGCGAGGTAGTCCGCGCGGGCCGCGGCCAGCGCGGCGGGGTCCTCCTCGGGCCGCCTGCGTGCGGTGACCTCGGCGGGCAGGTCGAGCACCAGCACCAGTGACGGGGCGGGCACGGTGCGCGCCAGCAGCGCGAAGAACACGCGCTTGAGCGCCACGTGCGGGGGCGCGGGCGGCAGCAGGGCGTCGTAGGGATGGCGGTCGAAGACGACGAGCCGCCCGCGGGCCTGGTGGTACAGCGCGACGGCCGCTCGCCGCCACGACCGGAACGGGCGGCGGGCCGCGGCCAGCACGGCAGCGGGCAGCGCGGGTCCGGGCCCCTCCCCCTCGCCCTGCCACAGTCCCATGTAGACGACCCTCGCGGGTGGTCCGTACCCCGCGGCGACGGCGCCGGTCAGCGTGGACTTACCGGCGCCGTCCGGGCCCATCACCGCGACCGAGAGGCCGCGTCGCGGCCACCCACCGCCGAGCCTGCGCAGGCCGCGCGCCAGCGCCGCCACCCGATCGGCGGGTGTCGCCCGGCCGGGCAGCCGTGCGCCGACCGCAGCGATCGTCGCTCACCGCCACCTCACGACTCCGCTGCGCCCGGGACGTCACCGGGCGCTCGCCCCGGCACGTCCATCGTCCGGCCAGGTAGGCCACCGGGCCCGCGATCATGGCGAGCAGCTCGCCGCGCTCCAGTTCCCGCGGGTACTCGCGCCCCTTCGCGCGGTTCTTCGGCGACGAGCGCCCGATGACGTGGCGCACGCCCAGTGCCGCGTGCCGCGCCATGCCGAGGGCGAGTCCGGGCCGTCGCACGGCGGCGGCGGTGAGGTAGGCCCCCAGCCCGACGCCGTAGTCGTGCGTGAGCCTGCGCAGGCTCGCGTAATCGCGCCGGTTCCAGTGCCAGACCAGCGCGCTCGGCTCGTAGACGACGCCGCCACCGCCGGTGAGCACGTCGAACACGGCGAGCAGGTCCTCGCCGCCCGTGGCCCGCGTGCCGGGGCCCAGCGCCGTGTCGAACCCGCCGCGGGCCCGCAGGCGCGCGGCGTGCAACGCGATGTTGGCGCCGCTGCCCAGCCGCCCGGTGGTGAACGGGAACAGCGGGTCGGTCGGCCGGTGCGCGCCGAGGTCGACCCGGCGGCGCCGGAAGCCACGCGCATAGCCGCCGAACTGCTCCAACAGCTCCTGCGCCGGGGTGTCGATCTCGGCAGGCAGGATCAGACCGGTGACGCACTCGACGTCCGGCGCCGACGTCGCCGCCTCGGCGATCGCGGCGAGCCACTGCGGGTCGACGACCACGTCGTCGTCGGTGCGGACCATCCACTCGCCCGCCGCCACCTCCAGCCCGCGGTTCAGCGCGCGCGACGCGCCGGGCACGGGCTCGCACAGGTAGCGCACCGGTACCGACGGATGGGCCAGCTCCCACGCCGTGACCACGGCGCGGGTGTCCCCGTTGCTGGGGGCGTTGTCGATGACCAGGACCTCGAAGGAGTGGTAGTCGAGCCCCGCCAGCGAGTCGAGGCAGCGGCGGAGTGACGCGGGGCGGTTCCGCGTGGCGATCTGCACGGTCAGATGCGGGCCGCTCTCGGCCAGCACCCGGCGGCGGGCCGAGCGGGCCACGTCCGCGGGATCGGGCTCGACGGCCGGACCCACGATCGCCTCCAGCCGTGCCGCGAGCTGCGCGGGCGCCAACCCCTCCGTCGGTACGTCGATGACGCACTGTGTGATCGGGACGCCCTCCACGCGCACCAGCACGCGCGCGCTGCCCTCCGCCGTGGGCGGTAGCGCCGGCGGCGCGCTCAGCTCCACGTCATAGGCCTGCACCGGGCCACCCGGCAGCGTCACCACGTGATCACTCCGTTCACGAACTCCGTACCCGACCGAGAACCTGCCCACTTCTCATGTCACGACGGCCGCTGGAACGGAAAGGGATTGGCCGTGGGCGCGGAGCATATGCCCCCCACGGTCGGCCCTCGGCGGCTCCCCGTTCACCGGCGGCACCGACGACGGCGCCCAGGACGCCAGGCAGTGGACCACCATTGGAAACCTGCAAGCCACGAACGCCGGATTGGGAGCAGGCCGAGCGCCCTGCCCGGCACATCATCGCGCCCGCGGACGAGAAGCCCACGGCCTCACCGCGCTGAGCATCGAGATCGAGCACCCACGCATCGCTCTCGACGCCCTCGCCGTCAACGTCCGCCGACACGAAGAACAACTCCGCTGATGGCGCCATCACAACAACCGCACCGGCAGCTGATCCATCGTCAGCGCCACCGACGCGACGCAGATTGACCGGATGACCCGAAGGACAACCTCGGTGTCGAGTCGGATGCCTTGAGCCGCAGGCCAACCGGCACACCGCGGCGGTGGGGTCGCGTCGTGATGGGTGGCCGGGTCGAGCCTGCCGGGGTTCGTGTTGAGGGCCTCACCGTTTCCGAGTCGTCGCAGGCCGCAAGCCACCTCCGCGCGACTTTCCGCCCCTGCAGGGACGCTGCCGCTGCAGAGACTCAGGCTCTCGTTTCCCGTGCCCCGCCTCCTCGCTCGGGCCTGCCCGGTGCCCCAGATGATTCGTGACTCCGACGATCAGGCGAGGTAGGCGGCCACGCCGTACGCCGCCGACCGGTCCAGTGAGTCACGCGAGTGGTCATTGCGGCGGGTGGTGCGGGCGTCGCGGTGGCGGGCGTAGTCCTGCGCGTCCCGCAGCTGTACCCGGCGTCGAGGGTCATCGTGATGGCGGTGCGGCGCAGCGAGTGCGACGAGAGCCGATCCCACTTGCGGATGCCCGTGCGCCCGCCAGCTGGCGCACCAGTCGGGCTCGTGGCAAGCCAGTCGCGGCATGGTCTACAAGTTCGAATCACATGCCGCTCGTCCCATTTATCCGGTAACCGGGCGATGCGGCGGGCGTGGGCATTGACGGTTTGTTGTGCGAATTGCTGCGATGCGTGGGCTGCAGCAAGGTGACCATGATTCAGCCTCCTCCCCGACCGGATGGCTGCCCCCAAGACCGAGACGGAGACCGCCTTTGTGTTCAGTTGCGCCGGGCCCGTGGCAGCTCATGACGCCGCCCGGAAGGTCATCCTCGACGTGAGTCCCGACGTCACGGAGCACAGTCTCAAAGTTCACCTCGCCCCGTTGCGGCCGCCGACTGCCGACCCGCGCCGCCCCGTCGTCATCCGCGAGCACACCCCCGCCACGACCAGGTCGGCCAACCAGGGAGCGGCATGATCCGCGCCTCCGTCATCATCTGCGTCTACACCGAGGACCGCTGGGACGACATCCGCGACGCCGTCGACTCGGTACGCGGCCAGACGATGCCGGCGCACGAGGTGATCCTCGCGGTGGACCACAACCCCGACCTCCATCTCAAGCTCAAGGACGCCTACCGGGACACGATCGTGGTGGAGAACATCCACGAGCAGGGCCTGTCCGGCGGCCGGAACACCGGCGTCGACACCGCGACGGGCGACGTCGTGGCGTTCCTCGACGACGACGCCGTGGCCGAGCCCGGCTGGCTCGCCGCGTTCGCCGAGCGGTTCCGCGACCCGGCCGTGACGGGCGTCGGCGGGCTGACCCGGCCGCTGTGGGCGACGGGCGCGCGGCCGCGCTGGTTCCCCGAGGAGTTCGACTGGACCGTCGGCTGCACCTACCGCGGGATGCCCACGGGACGCGCGCCGGATCCGCAACGTCATGGGCGGCAACGCGGCCTTCCGGCGCGAGGTCGTCGGCGAGGTCGGCGGCTTCAGCACCGCGATCGGGCGCAACGTGCAGGGCCGCAAGAGCAGGCCGCTGGGGTGTGAGGAGACCGAGTTCTGCATCCGGCTGACCCAGCGGCGGCCCGGGTCGGTGCTGATGTTCGAGCCGGACGCGGTGATCGGCCACAAGGTCCCGGCCGCCCGGTGCAGGCTCGCTTATCTTCGCGCGCCGGTGCTACGCGGAGGGCCTGTCGAAGGCTCTGGTCACGCACAGCGTCGGAGCCAGGGACGGGCTGGCCAGCGAGCGGGACTACACGTTCAAGACACTGCCGCTGGGCGTGCTGCGCGGGCTGCGCGACGCCGTGCGAGGGGACCCGGCCGGGCTCGGCCGGGCGGGCGCGATCGTGATCGGGCTCGCCTGGACGACGTGGGGCTACGTGGTGGGCACCGCGCGCATGCGCGTCCGCAGCCGGGCGAGGCTGACCGTGCGCGTCCCGATCCTGATGTACCACTCGGTGACCGACCGGCCTGACGGCCGAGACCCGCGCGCTCGCCGTGCGGCCCGGCGACTTCGCCGACCAGCTCGGGCACCTGAAGGACGGCGGCTTCACGCCGCTCACCTTCGCCGATCTCGCGGCGACGCTGCGCGACGGCGGGTCGGCGCTGCCCGAGCGGCCCGTCGTGATCACCTTCGACGACGGCTACGCCGACTTCCACACCGAGGCGCTGCCGATCCTCGACCGGTACGACTTCGCGGCCACGGTCTTCGTGACCAGCGGTTGGCTGGACGACGCGGGACCGCACGCCGCGGGCAGGCCGCTCGACCGGATGCTGACGTGGAGCCAGACCAAGGAGGCCGCCGCGCATGGCGTCGAGGTCGCCGGGCACAGCCACAGCCACCCGCAGCTCGACCAGATCGGCGACGCCGCGCTCCGCGAGGAGCTGTCGCGGAACAAGGCGCTGCTCGAGGACGAGATCGGGCGGCCGGTGACGACCATGGCCTATCCGTACGGATACTCCAACGCCCGGGTGCGACGTGCCGTCGGCGGCGGCAGGCTACGAGGCGGCGTGCGCGGTGAACAACGCGCTCGCGGCCAGCCGGCACGACCGGTTCGCCATGCCCCGGCTGACCGTGGGCCGCGGCACCACCCTGGCCAAGTTCCAGGCGGCCGTCGCGGGACGCGGGGTGCCGGTCGCTGTATGTGCGGGAGCGGACGCTCACCACGGGGTACGCCGTGGTCCGCCGGACGAGGCGGGCGCTACGCCAGACCGTGTCAGGTCTGCGGCGGATCGCCGGCCGCCCGTAGCAGTCCTCGCTTCGCGGGTCGTCAGGCGGCGGGCTCGGCCTGAACCCGGTTGCGAAGAGGCATGACGACTTTCCTGTCAAGAGGCCGAAAGGAGTAGCTCCGTCGGCTCATAAGGAGGCCGGTGAACATTTGTCGCCGTCCCGTGTAACAAAGGGCATCGGGTGACGAAATTCGCAGTAGCGGCATACCGCCGTTCGAGACGAGAACTTCCGGAAGCGGTGCAGCAGACGTGGATTTCGCGAGCGGCGCGTGAGGGCATAAGGTGGCGACACGGGCGCTCCCGAGACGTGGCTTCTCACGGGCGGAGCAGGCTACATCGGGGCGCACGTCGCGCGTGCGCTGAAGGCCGCAGGGCGAGCCGTCGTCGTTCTCGACGACCTGTCGACGGGGGCCGCCGACCGCGTATCCGACCTCCCTCTCATCCGGGCGAGCGTGCTCGACAGCCCCGAAGCCACCGCCGCGCGCCTGCTCGAGCACCGCGTCACGGGGATCGTCCACCTTGCGGCGAAGAAGTCGGTGCCCGAGTCCCTGTACAAACCGCTTCATTACTACGAGATCAACGTGGTGGGGACGCTGCGCCTCATGGAGGCAGCTGTTCTGGCGGGCGTGACCCAGTTGATCTACTCGTCGAGCGCGGCCGTGTACGGACCTGCACCGGCACGACCGGTCACTGAGGACAACGAGACCGATCCCGCCAGCCCCTATGGTGAGACCAAGCTCGCCGCCGAGTGGATCGTGCGCCGGACGGCCGACGCCAACGGGATGATCTGGACAGCGCTGCGCTACTTCAACGTGGCGGGCTGTGCGAACGGCGTCCGTGCCGAGCACGCCGCCACCAACCTGATCCCCAGAGCGATCTCGCACATCATGCGCGGGAAGCCGGTCCCGGTCTTCGGGGGTGACTGGCCGACCGCGGACGGCTCCAACATACGAGACTATCTGCACGTCGAGGACCTGGCAGCCGCTCATTGCGCCGCTGTGCATCACATGGAAAGCACCGGTCGAGGCGCTGGCGTGCTGAATGTGGGACGTGGACGTGGCGAGAGTGTGCACAAAGTTCTCGAAGCCATCGCGCGGCAGTCGAACCGGAGCGTGGAAAGGGTGATTACCAGCCGTCGCCCCGGTGACGTCGCGACGGTTGTCGCGGACGTCTCGCGCATTGCGAGCCGGCTCGGATGGAGCGCGCGCCACGACCTCGACAGCATCGTGCGGAGCGGCATCGCAGCGTGGGTCTCGTCCCACTCTCCCGCACCCCCGCCTCTTCGGAAACCGGTCCCCGAGCACGCATGAGAGCAGGCCAGCGTGTTGACCCGCAGACGCTCGCGATCCACGCAGCGTCGTTGCCGAAAGCGGCGACGTCGATCGTGGCGTCGAGGCGGATGAGCCCTACGTCGCTGCTGGCCCCGCTCCCTCGTGCACTGTGACTGCAGCCTCCGTGCGCGGCCTGCTCGTGGTGGCAGTTGTCTGGCCCGTTGCCCATCGGAGGAGAGAACGCCGCAGAGACCGCGGTGGGCGGCGAATGCGTGATGCCGCACCACCCGCAGGAGTCCGATGGCAAGGACTCGGGAACTCCAGACAGCGCGAGCGGCGGGTCGTCGTCCGTCCAGTGTAGACGTCATGGCATCGGCGATGGCATCGAGTTGTGTCCCGCTCTAGACAGCTGAGCCAGTACTGCCACGCGGCGCACCAGTCTGACCTGCAGAGTCCATCCATCGGGGTGCCCAACCGTACGTTTGCAAGGCGGGGGTTAGGGGTTCGATTCCCCTATGCATGAGCCTTTCTGTCTGAAGTGGACTTGAACCGCTAGCTTTAAGTGATCGTCTACACGGCGTCGCTCGCTTGTTCGGCCGCCACGCGCGGTGACGACGCTGCGTCACTCGCTGCGACGTCTGTGGACAACCGATCTCGACGCCTGGGCTGGACGAACTGGGCATCACCCACAGCGGGTGCGCGACATCACCCAGCCGTATTTGCCGACGTCCTGGACCGCAATGGCCTGCCGACCGGGAGAACTTGGCCGCGCTCGGGCTGCTGCCCGGTGCCGGGCGACCGATGCTGCTCGGGGTCGACACACCGTGCTGTCGGAGGCGCTGTGACCAGGAGCAGACCAGGAATGACCCGCGGCCAGCTCAGTCACGCCGCGAGCGGCCCTTGGTGCTCGCCCAATCCGGACGAGTCGTGACGGCCAGGTCGCGTGCGAAGCTGCCAGGTGCCCGCATCATCAGCCATTTGCGCGAGGTCCCTTTGCAGCCGAGCGTCGAACGTGCCGCCCGCCAAGCGGGCACCAACAGAAGGGCGCAGAGGTGGTCTACCTCGCTGCAGTGATCGTCGTCGGCACCCTTGTGGCGATGGCGTCGGGGAAAGTGCCGACCGTTCTTGCGCTGGGTACGGGGCTGGCCATTGCCGGGATCACCCGGGTCGCACCGCCTGCAGCGCTCTTCAGCGGGCTGAGCAACGGCGGCGTCATCACGGTGGCCGCCATGCTGGTGATCGCCAAGGGCATCATGGCGACGGGTGTGATCACCCGCGTGACGTGGCGGCTGCTCTCGACGGTCAGCACTGCCCAACAGGCACTTCGCCGCCTGGCGCTACCGATCGGCGTTGCGTCCGCGCTCGTGAACACCACGCCAATCGTCGCGATGCTCATCCCGGCCGCCAAAGAGCTCGAGCAGACGCGGCGGGTTCCCGCCCGCCAGCTTCTGCTGCCGATCGCCCACATCACCACGCTGGCCGGTTCGGTGACGCTCATCGGTACCAGCTCGAACCTGCTGATCGCGGGAATCGCGGCCGAGAGCGACGTCGAAGTCGGGATGCTGTCCTTCGCCGCGGTAGCGTTGCCTGTCGCGATCGTCGGCGCGATCGTCATCTATCTGACGGCGCCCTGGCTTCTGCGCGGCGAGCCGACCGACACCACCGCCCGGATGCGATGGCGGGTGGAGATCCCGGTGTCCTCGCGGGCCAACGCCCAAGGCCGCACCGCAGCCGACCTCGGGGTTGCCACCACACAGCAGTTCGAGCTGCAGTCGGTCGAGCGGTGGGGCGAGCGACTCGACGCCACGACCCCGATCGAGGCGGGGGACGTACTGATCTACGCGGCGACCGACGCCGGTGTCGTCGCGCTGTGGGGCAGCCCACGCTTCGGTCTCGCACCGCAACGGCTCTACGAGGTCTCGGTGAGCAGCGGCAGCTCAGGCACCCTGCGGGACCTGGAGGATGAGGGCGGGCTGCGCGTTGTCGCCGCCCGCACCACCAAGCCCCTGAGCGAGTCACCTGCTCGGCCCGGCGACACCTGCTTCGTGACCGGTCCTTCGCACCAGGCGCTGCTCGAACACGACCGTGTGGCGCTGTGGCAGGACGCGGCAGGGCGCGTTCCGCAGCCGCGCAACACGTGGATCGCCCTGTCGATACTCGCCGCGGTCATCGCCGCGGCGTCGTTCGGCATGGGGCCGGTTGAGGTGATCGCCTTCAGCGGAGCGCTGCTCATCGTGCTCACCGGCGTCATCTCGCCCAGCTCAGCGGTGCGCGCGTTGGACTGGAACGTGCTCTTCATCCTCGCAGGCTCTGTCGGACTCGGAGCGGTCGTGGTGACCAGCGGTCTTGCCGACCAGTTGGCGGGAGCGATCCGCTACCTGTCCGCAGGCGACCTGCTGCTGGTCGTCCTCGTGTTCGTCATCATGACGTCCCTGATGACCAACCTTGTGACGAATGCGGCGACTGCTTCGATTCTCACCCCTGTGGCCTTGAGCATCGCAGGCGAGCTCGGCGTCGACCCCGTCACGCTCCTGGCCGTCATCGGTACGAGCATCTCGCTGACCTTCATCAACCCGTTCAGCCACCAGTCGAACCTGATGGTCATGGATCCGGGGGGCTACACCTTCGGAACCTTCGCCCGGTTCGGTCTGCCGCTGTTCATCACCTCGGTGGCGTGCGCTGGTGTCGTTGGGTTCGTCCTCCTCCGGGTGTGACGAGCCGGGCCAGTAGCTGGTCGGCTTCGGCCTCTGTGATGACGCCGGCGTCTATGGCTCGCCGCATCTCGCAGCCCAGGAGCGAGGCAACCGGTGGGGCCCGGTGGAATGCTTGGGCCCATGAGCTCTGTAGCGGTCGATGGGGCTGCGTCGTTGCCAGATGGTGCGGTGGGGCGTTCGTCGTTGCTGCCGGTTCGGGCCCGCGACGTGCGGTCGCGCCGGTCTGAGGGCCGCGCGGCCAGAAAGCGTGCCCCACGCCGCGACCTGGGCCGGTGGGACACGGTCAACCGCGGGCGTGATGCGGTGGCCTACCTACTGGCGCAGAACACGATCCGCGCCGAGGAGCTGCTGCCGGTCCGCAACGGCAGGATGGCGGCCACTCCGTGGACCTACTACCGCGGAGCCGCCGCGGTCATGGCGGCGGATCTGGGGTCCCGTCCACACAGTGGGCTGATCGTGCAGCTCTGTGGCGACGCGCACCTGCTCAACTTCGGACTGTGGGCCACCCCGGAACGGAACCTGTCGTTCGACCTGCGTGACTTCGATGAGACGCTGCCCGGCCCGTTCGAATGGGACGTCGCTCGGCTGGTGGCCAGCATCGTGGTCCTCGCCCGCACCTATGGGGTGCACGCAGAGAGCGCGGTTGCGGCCTGCCTGCGCGCCTACCGGGAGCGGATGGCCGGGTACACCAGCGTCCGCTGGCTCGACATCTGGTACGACCTGATCTCCGTCGACCAGTTCCTCGGCGTGTTCGCCGAACCCGACAAGATCCGCGGCGCCGCCCACATCGAGCGCAAGGCGCGCAAGCGCAGCCACCGCGGGGCGTTCAAGAAGCTCACCGAGCACCGCGACGGGCACCTGCGGATCACCGAGGACCCACCGATCCGGCAGCATCGTGACGACGGCCTCGCGGAGGAGCTGTTCGCCGCCTACCACGACTCCCTGCCCGACGAGCGCCGCCACCTGCTGGACCGGTTCGCGCTCGTCGACACCGTCCGCCAGGTGGTCGGGGTCGGCAGCGTCGGGATGCGGGTGCACTTGGTCCTGTTGGAAGGCCGCGACGGAAAGGATCCGCTGTTCCTGCAGATCAAGCAGGCCGGCTCCTCGGTGTACGAGCCGTACTGCGGGCCGAGCCGCTACGACAACCACGGCCGCCGGGTCGTGGAGGGCAAGCGGTTGGTGCAAAGTGCCACGGATATCTTCGTCGGTTGGACCGAAGGGCGCGGCCACGACTACTACGTGCGCCAGTTCCGGGACATGAAGGTCATCGCCGACGGCGAGCTGATCTCTCCGCGGCTCGGAGAATTCGCCACCGCCTGCGGCAAGGTGCTGGCCCGCTCCCACGCGCGCACCGGCGATCCGGTCGCGATCGCCGCGTACATCGGCAAGGGCCGGGCGTTCGACGAGGCCATGGGCGAGTTCGCGAATGCCTACGCCGATCAGACCGAGCGCGATCACCGCCAATTGGTCGACGCCCTCGCGTCCGGGCTGCTGCCCAGCGCCCCCGGATGGTGACAGTGACCGGGATCTGGGCCCGGATCGACCGCAGCAGGGTCCGCGAACACCTCGTCGACGCCAACGACGGGATCATCGCTTCGGCAGGGATCGTCGAGGGTCTGCTCGGCGCGGGGGCGAGCAGCACGATCCTGCTGGTCGCCTCGACAGCCGCGATGATCGGAGGCGGGCTCGCCCTTGGCGGCATGCGTTACGCCGAAACGGCCGATGAGCGCGACGCCCAGCAGGCGATTCTCGAGGCCGAGCGCCGTCGGATCGACCTCACACCGGCCGAGGAAGAGACTGAGCTGGCCGAGCTCTACCAGGACAGGGGACTTTCCCCCCAACTCGCCCGCGCCGTCGCCGCCGAGCTGAGCGCGGGCGACGCGCTGGCCGCTCACGCCGAGGCCGAGTACGGCATCTCGCTCCGCGACCGCCCGGCCACCGCGTGGACGATCGGTGTGATCGCGGGGCTGGCGTTCGCGCTCGGGGCAGGCGTCCCGCTGCTGGTGATCCTGCTGGCCCCGCCAGCGTGGCGCAGCGCCGCGACGATCCTGGCAGTTGTCGCGGCGCTGTCACTCACCGCGCTGTCGGTCGCCTCGCTCGGCGGGACAAACATACCCCGCACCATGCTCCGCACCGTCTCGATCGGCGTGGCCACGATGTTGCTGACCTTCATAGGGGGCTCGTTGTTGGGCTAGCCCCAACGACCGTCCACGCAACCGGACCGTTGATCATCTATATTGGACGGTGGCACTGGGGATGGCACCGAATGCTGGCGGACGCCATCCAGTGGAGACAGCAGCGACAGCAGCGACCTCGCCCTGGCCTGAACATTCCGTTCCTGGGAGCGTGCCGCCGGACGTTTGCAAGGCGGGGGTTCGATTCCCCTCGTCTCCACCGCGCTCACCTCCTAGCGCTGACCTCCGGTTCAGCGCGAGGAGGCCGTGGTGACGGCCGTCGACGGGCAGTGACACCAAGCCGCACCCACTTACGAGCGTGACGATTGGCCGCGACCCATGAGCCGCGTTCGCCCATGCCGGGCACCTGTGGGTATCAGCCGAGGCTGACGTTCCTCTTCAGTGGAGGTGTCGGCTTCGGGCGGCCGATGGCCATGGCAAGACGGCACGTGGCGCGAGGAGGCGGCGATGACCAGTCCGGTGCCTGACATCGACCCAACCGGAACGGCACTGGGCGCGACCATCGTGACCGTCCTCGTAACCCCGGCGCTGTCGCTGCTCGTGCTGTGGCGGTTCCGCCGAGCTGTCGAGCGATCGATGCGGTCGGTGGGCGGGGCGCGTGACCTCCGGGGTCGCGACCTCCGGCCGGTGGCCCCGCTCGGCGGGTGGGTTGCCCCCGGCCCCACGTCGCCGCGCTCCCCGAGCGCAACGGCGGTCAGCCACCTCCGGCAGGCCGTCGGCTGGTACCTGGCCGCAGGCCTGACCTTCGCCCTGCTGACCACGGCGCTGCTCCTCTCGTTGAACGGGCAGGAGCTGCTCCTACTGCGGTTCGCGCTCGTCACCTTGGTGTTCGCGTGGCCACTCGTGCCCACTCTCGCGCTGGTCTGTGCCTGGTCCTGGCGGGGTACGGCGCTCGCCGTCTCCGGCTACATCGCCGCCATGCTGGTGCTCGGGCTGTTCAGCTCAGGCGGCGTCGGCGGGCCGCTGCTGCTGTGGCTGCTGTACATGGTGCCGCCGTCGTTGATCGTCGCGGCGGTGGCGCTGCGGCGGGTGCGGGCGGTCGGTCCGTTCCTGGCCCCCGCGGTCTTCGTGGTCGGTGCGGGCTTCATGGTCTGGCCGTGGATCGCGTACGCCGTGGCTGTGGCGGGCGCGTCGCTCGAGGTGGCCACCGGGTCGGCGATCGCGCTGATCGGGCTGATGGCGGCGGCCACGCTGCTCGTCGTGCCGATCGCCGCCTGGCGTTACCGTCGGAAGGCGTCGAGCGACCAGAGCGTGCTGGTGGATCAGTGGTGGCTGCTGTTCGCGCTCAGCCAGTGCCTCTTCACCCCGCAGCTCGGATGGCAGGCGTTGGCGCTGTTGCTGCCCTACTTCGGCTACCTCGTTGTGGTGCGGGTCGGCCGCGCGCAGGCCCACCGGAGTGCGCTGCGGCAGCGACCGCGGTCGCTGCTCCTGCTGCGCGTGTTCGGCGCTCGCGGCCGTAGCGAGCGGCTGCTACGCCAGGTCAATGCGTATTGGCGTTACGTCGGCAGCGTGGAGCTCATCGCCGGTACCGACCTGGCCTCCGCGGCGCTCGAACCGCACGAGTTCCTGGAGTTCATCCGCGGGTCGCTGTCCCGGCAGTTCATCGGTGACGAGGCCGAGCTGAACCAACAGCTGCACGAGCTGGATCGGCAACCGGACCGGGACGGACGGTTCCGGATCAATCAGTTCTTCTGCCACGCGAACATGTGGCAGCGCACGGTGGAGACGCTCGCCGGGAGCGCCGATGTGATTCTCGTCGACCTTCGCGGGCTCGATGCGGGCAACGACGGCGTCGCTTACGAGCTGACCATGCTTGCCCGGCTGGGCGCCCTCGGCCGGACGATGGGGCTGGTCGACGCGACGACCAACCGGGACTTCTTGAACTGGGTGCTGCACAGGGCAGGTGGCCCGCCGCCCCGCACCATCGACCTCGACGGGCGGGCGGTCGGGCCGCTCGAGCTGCTGCGACACCTCGAAACGGCCAAGATCCTCACCCCCTAGCCGGGAGGCGCTCAGATGGCCATCTTGAGCTGGCCGGGCTGGTCGCGGCTTTCGAGGTCGAGCAGGGCCTGCTTGACGGCGAGGCCGCCCGCGTAGCCGGTGAGGGTGTTGCCCGCCCCGAGGACGCGGTGGCAGGGCACGACGATCAGCACGGGGTTGCGGGCCATGGCCGCGCCGACCTGGCGGGGCCCGTCGTCGACCAGGCCGAGGCGGGTGGCGAGGGCTCCGTAAGTGGTGGTCCGGCCGTGGGGCAGCTCGGCGAGTGCGTCGAGGATGCGCCGGTGGGCGTCGTCGACGCGGCTCAGGTCGACCGGCACGGTGAACTGGCGCAGCTCGCCCGCGAAGTAGGCGTCGAGCTCGCGGTGCGCGAGGTCGAGCCAGGCGTGCGCGGCCGGGGTGGCCGGGGGCGCGGCGCGGCGGACCGTCCGGAAGGTGGCGCGGGTGAGGCCGTGGTCGCTCGCGACGAGCGTGAGCGGGCCGTGCGGGGTGTCGACGGTGCGGATGGCGCTGGTGGTCACGGGATTCCTCTCCTTCGTTCGTTCTGCACTGCTGAACCCCGTCGGCGGTCATCCGGTTGCAGTCCCGAGACGCGCAGCGTGATGTTGAGCCTGCCCGCGCCCAATCCGATCTCGGGGATCTCAGCCGGGCTGTGCGGCAGCAGCTTGGGGACGCCGTGGTAGGCCAGTCGGCTCTCGTCGCCGAAGACGAGCAGGTCCCCCGAGCGCAGTTCGACGTCGGTCCACGGGCGGCCCCGGGAGTGCGGGTTGCCCAGGCGGAACAGGCACGGGGCGCCGAGGGAGATCGACACGACGGGGTCGGGGGCGTGTTCGTCGCTGTCGCGGTGCATGCCCAGCCGGGCGTCGTCGGTGTAGTGGTTGATCAACGCGATGTCCGGGTGGTAGCCCGTCGCCCGCGCGGGGTCGGCGTAGGCGTGGGCCACCGCTTCGCGGCCGAGGTCACCCAGCCAGGCGGGGAACGGCGTGACGGGGGACCCGTCCTGGTCGTCGCGGGTGCGCGAGTAGCGGTACGGGATCCAGTGCCAGCCCAGGCAGACGGTCCGGACGCTCATGCGTGCCCCGTTCGGCAGCGCGGCGGCGCGGATCCCCGGACCTTCGACCGCCCACCGGCGGCACTGCCCGACCAGGGAGCGCTGCGTGGGAACGTCGAGCCAGTCGGGCATGTGCACGGCGCCGGGCGCGAGCTCCCGACGCTCCCGGGGGACGAGGTCGAACGTCATGTGATCACGGGACGGCAGGAGCGGCACGGCCGGTACCCGGCGGCGACGGCGTCCGCCACGGTGGCGAACCCGGCCCGGTGCGCGGGGGTGATGCGCCGCGCGTGGTGGCAGGTCGGGAAGCAGACGATCCCGGTGGTGTCGCTGCCTAGGTAGTGCACGCCGCGGCGGGCGAGGGCTGCTACGTCGTCGAGGTTCGTGTTCTCGCCGCGCAGCAGGTTCTCCTTGTGCTCGGCGCCGAACAGGTACCGGCCGACCGCCCCGTCGGCGCGCACCACGCGGTGACAGGGGACCAGCAGCGGCACCGGGTTGCGGGCCAGCACCGACGCCGCCGCCCGGACCGCATGCGGGTTGCCTGCTTCGCTCGCCACCCAGCCGTAGGGACGGGTTTCGCCGGTCGGGATCGTGCGGGTCGCGGCCAGCACGTTGCGCTCGAACTCCGACAGGCCCCTCAGATCCAGTGGCGGCGTCGGACCGCGGCGCCCGCTCAGCACCGGCAGCAGACCGGCGGGTGCGCGATCGGCGGGGCGCAACGGGCGGGCGAAGCGCTGCCGGTAGGCCTGGGCGAAGGCGCCCGGGTCGCTGTCGAACGCGTCGGTCGAGCGCACGAACTGCACACCGAGGGGTGTGAACGCCACGAAGACCGCACCGATCCGGCTCGGTGCGGTGAGCCAGCCGGTGAACAGCTTGTCGTCCAGGGCGGGTGGGTCGGTGTGTCGCAGTGCGCCCAGCGCGGCCGCCACGGCGTCAGCTTCGATCATCGTTGCCCTCCTGGGAGTTCGGTGTCGGCCAGCAGCGAGCGCAGCCGGGTGAGCCCGCGCGAGACGTGCGACTTCGCGGTGCCTTCCCGGCAGCCGAGGATCTGCGCGATCTCGCTGATCGGGAGGTCCTCGACGTGGCGCAGCACCACCGCCACCCGTTGGGCCTCGGGCAGCTGGCGCAGTAGGCGGCCCCATTCGCGCTGGGCCAGCTCCGATTCGATCCGTTGTTCCGGGCTCGGACCCGCGACCGCGAGCTCGGGTGGCTCGAACGCGGGCGGCGGCCCGGGCCTGCGGGCGGCGTCCCGGGCGGCGTTGCGGGCGGTGTTGCGCAGGATCGTCAGGAGCCACGGGCGCACCCGCAGCTCACGGATGCGGGCCGCGTCGTAGCCGCGCAACGCCCGGAAGGCCCGCAGGAAGGCCTCCGCGGCGAGGTCTTCGGCGTCGGCAGGCGCCGCGGCCAGGCGTAGGGCCACCGAGTACACGACCCGCCCGTAGCACCGGACCACCGCGGCGAACCCGCTGTCGAGATCGACGATCAGACCCAGGCGCAGGTGCTCCTCGGTCTGGTCCCCGGTCGGGGTCTCGACGATCTGCGGCACGGCCACCTGACCACCATGACGCGGCCCACGCGCCGGATCTGGCGGGAATCGGACCTCGCTAGCCCGCCCGGCCGAGCCAGTCGGCGAGCAGGGTGGCGAAGACGTCGGGCCGCTCGTGCACCAGCGCGTGGCCCGCGTCGTCGACCACGGCGAGGGTGGCGTGCGGGTAGTGCTCGATGAGGTCGACGGCGTCGGCGTAGCCAACGAAGGCGTCGCGGCGGCCAGCCATGATCAGGGTCGGGGCGGCGAAGGGCGTCGACCCGACGTCGACCTCCCACGCGGCGAAGATGCGTTCCAGCGCGGCCTGGTCGACGGTGGTCGTGCCGGGCAGGACGTGGTCGCGGTAGCGGCGGGCGGTCGCCCGGGTGCGGACGACGAAGTACTCGTCGAAGCCCGCCCGCTGGTCGGGTTCGAGCTCGTCGTCGGCGTCGGCGTCCTGGTGGACGACCTGGTGTTCGGGCACGTTCCGCGATCGCGCCGCGGCGGGGCACAGCAGCGCCAGGCCGCGCACCGCGTCCGGTCGCCGTGCAGCGACGCCGCGCGCGAGGTATGCGCCGTACGAGTGGCCGAGCAGCAGCACCGGTCCGGCGGCGAGGTGTTCGAGGAAGTCGCCCAGCCGCCGCACCACGTCGTCGTTGCCGTTCAGGCCCTCGGCCGTCGACCGCCCCATCCCCGGCAGGTCGGGGTAGATCCGCCGGTACCCCGCGGGGACGACGGCCTCGACCGCCGCCTCGATCTCGCGGTGGTCGACGCCCGCTCCGTGCAGCGCGACCAGGGGTACGCCGCTGCCGTGTTCGACGTGGTGAACCGTCACGTCCTCGATCCCATCACGAGGAACCGTGACCGGTAGCGGTGGTACAGGCCGAGCAGCACCAGCTCGAGGACGACGACCGCGACGACCAGCTCGGCGTCGAGGTAGCCGAGCACGACGTTGACCCCGCCCAGCCCGATCACCAGCCCGGCTCGCCCGATCGCCACGCCGACGCGGTCGCGGCCCACCACGAGCGCGGCCGCGGACAGCAGGAGCAGCCCCCCGACGACCGTCTCGCCGACGGAGGCGACGAGCAGCACCGGCCGCAACGCCACCGGGTCGATCGCACCCCGCGACAGGACGATCTGCACGTCGGAGTCGTCGGCGGCGAGGGCCACGAACACCGCGAGCCCGATGAGGGAGAGCAGGCCGAGCACCACGGCGGCCAGGATCAGGGCCAGGCGGAGCACCCACCGCGGGAGCAGCGTCCGCTCCAGCCGGGTGAGCCTGGCGACGAGCGGCCGCGGGGGCCGGTCGGGCTCCTCGACGGGCGCGGGCCGCGGGCGCCGGGCCACCACCGCGATCCCCAGCACCGCCAGGAAGAAGGCGTAGATGATGGGCGCCGCCAGCGGGGTGAAGTAGTCGTTGCGCGCGGTGATGAACTTGCCGACCTCGTCGATGAAGAGGCCGCAGCCGACCCCGACGCACAGCGCGGTCGCCCGCGGCACCCACGCGTTGCTCCAGAGCAGCGTGATGACCCCGCCGACGAGGAGCAGCAACCCGCCCCACAGGGCGTGCGCGATGTGGTAGTCGCCGCCGCCGATCTGCGGCCAGCCCGCGAGGCTCAGGTACAGCCGGGTGCCGACCACCGTGACGCCGAACGAGACGGCCAGCAATCGCACGTTGTCGGCGCCGTCAGCCCGCAGAACCGGTCTCTCCACGGTAAAACGATCTCAGGTTGCGGATGCGCCAAATAGAGGAAGGTTCTGCCGACATGACCGAAACCCGGCACCCGCGGTTGGCCATGGACGACGAGCTGCTCGACGCCCAGCTCCTGCGCACCGTGGGCGCGGCGCCGTACGGCGGGGCCGATGTCGGGGAGTGCCTGGCCACGGCGCGCACGGTGCAGGGCACGGACCTCGACGGCTGGTACTCGGCGTGGACGGAGCTCGCCACGACCACCGCCGGGCTGGCCGAGTCGGCCCGCGCGGCGGGGCGGGTCGAGACCGCGCGCGCTGCTTTCTTCCGCGCGTCCAACTACCACCGCAACGCCGGGGTGCTGCTGATGGGCGCGCCGATCGACCCGCGGCTCCGCTCGTCGAACGCGGCGCAGACCACGGCGTTCCGGCAGGGGGCGGCGCTCCTGGCCGCGCCGCCGGAGGTCGTGGCGATCCCGTTCGAGGGCACCACCCTGCCCGGCTACCACTTCCGCGCGGCGGGCGCGGGGCCGCGACCGACGGCGATCCTGCTGGGCGGCTACGACGGCACCGCCGAGGAGCTCTACTTCTTCAACGGCGTGGCCGCCCTCGCCCGCGGCTACGACGTGCTCGCGTTCGACGGTCCCGGGCAGGGCGCGGCCCTCATCCAGCAGGGTCTGGTGCTGCGCGCCGACTACGGCCCCGTCGTCGGCGCGGTCGTCGACTTCCTCCTCGAGCGGCCGGACGTCGACCCGGACCGCCTCGCGCTGATCGGGCTGAGCCTCGGCGGGTTCCTGGCCCCGCGCGCCGCCGCCGACGAGCCGCGGCTCGCCGCGTGCATCGCCGACTGCGGCTCGTTCGACATGTTCGCGGGCGCGTTGGAACGCATGCCCGAGCGGTTGGCCGACGGGCTGCAGGCGGGCAAGCGGTCCGCCCGCTTCCTGCTCGGCATGGTGCTGCGGAACCTCGCCGCGAAGCCCACGGCCGGGTGGTCGCTCCGGCGCGGCATGCTCGTGCACGGGGTCGCCACCCCGGTGGCCTACATCGAGGCCTTGCGCGACTACTCGCTGGTGGGCCACGCCGAGCGGATCACCTGCCCCACCTTCGTGTGCAACGCCGAAGCCGACGCCATCAGCGCCTCCGCGCCGAAGCTGGCCGCGGCGCTGCGCTGCCCGCACGAGTTCCGCACCTTCACCGCCGCGGAAGGTGCGGGCGATCACTGCGAGGCGGGCGCCCGCACGCTCTTCCACGCCCGCGCCTTCGACTGGCTCGACGGGGTGCTGGCCCGATGACCTCGGCGCTCGACACCCCGCCGATCATCATCGGGCACTCCGCGGGCGGCGTCCGCTTCGCAGATCAAGGCCACGATCCCGGTGCTGGCGGCCAACCGCCAAGGCCATCCGCTACGACTTCGAGCAGTGGAACTACGCGTTCACCAACACCTGCCCCGAGGAGTACGCGCGGCGGCTGTACGAGCGCTACGCGGTGCCCGTCTCCGGCCACATCCTGTTCGAATCAGCCCTGGCCAACCTCACGCCCGGCCACGGCGGCACCTACGTCGACTACCACAACGACGACCGCGCGCCGCTGCTTTCGTGTCCGGCACTGAGGACAACATCATGCGCCGAAGGTGCAGTGGTCGAACGCCAAGCACTACAAGAGCGATAAGACGCTGACGGAGAACGTCGAGTTCGGCGGCAAGCCGCACCTGCTCCCCTCGGCGCCCGGCTGGGAGGAGATCGCCGACTACGTGCTCGCGTGGGCCCTGCGGCACGCCAGGTGACCCCTGCGGATCACCCACATCGACGGGCCCGCCGTCGCCGCCGTCGGCCCCGTCGACGCCGTGCTGCTCACCCACGACCACCACGGCGACAATCGGTGATCGGCTTCGCGCTGAACTGGGAGGGACAGCGCGACGGGGCGCTGTGGATCTCCGGCGACACCGTGCTCTACGGCGGCGTGCGCGCCGTCGCCGACCGGTGCCGGTCGACGTCGCCGTGTTCCGGGAGGGACGGGCCGAGGTCGAGGCGGCGTTCCGGCGGGCGCCTGCCGACGTCCGCGACCCGTTGCGTTGGTTGGAGCCGGGGGTGGCCGCGCAGGTGTCGTAACCCCCCACAGGGCCGTCCGGACGCAGACCGGACCGGTTGCGGCCCGAGGACGGCCGCCCGGCGACGAGGTGACGGCGATCACGCCCTGGCGTGGCACCATGCGGCCTGCCGTCGGGCGGGCCGGAGGGTGATCCACAGTGGGCGATCGGCGCAGCAGGCGGCTGCGGAACTGGCGGCTGCGCACGAAGCTGGCCGCGGTGCTGGTCGTGCCGCTGCTCGTGATCGGGGCGCTCGGCACGCTGCGCGTCGTGGCGTCCAACGACGACGCCCGTGCGCTCGACGCGCTGGTCAGCCAGGTCAGTGCGGGTCAGCAGGTCGCCCGGCTCGTCGACGCCCTGCAGGGTGAGCGGCTGTTCGCCGAGACTTACGTCGCGGGCGGGCGCGGCGCGGGCCGCGACCAGCTCGACGCCCAGGTCCAGCAGGTCGACGCGGCCGCGGCGGCGGTGCGCGCCCTGCCGTCCACCCAGTTCGGACCGGCGGCCGCGGACCTGGACGCCGCCGCCCGCGACCGGCTCGCGGACCTGGCCGCGCTGCGGCGGGCGGTCACCGGCTCCGCGTTCCCGACCGAGCGGGTCGGCTCCGCGTACACGGCGGTCATCGAGGTGTTCCTGGCGCTGGAGGGCGCCGCGTTCACCGCCGCGCCCGCCCCGCTGCTGCGGGCGGCGAACGACGCGGTGACCGTGGCCGCGGCGAAGGAGCAGGTGCGCCGCCAGCACGCCACCGTGGCCGCCGTGCTGATCGGCGGCCCGACGACCGCGCTGCTGGAGGCCGCCCGGTCCGCCGCGCTCGCCGACCTGGGCACGGCGGCGTCGCCGTCGTTGCGGGAGCGGTGGGCCGCCACGGTCGCGGGCGCCGAGGTGGACGCCCGGCAGCGCATCGAGCAGCGGGTGCTCACCGCGATGACGCGGGGCGAGCCGCTGCCCACCGCCCAGGCGGGCGAGTGGGACCGCGCCGCGGGCCGAACGGCCGCGCTGATCCGCGACGTCGAGGTCGCGGGGCAGCAACAGCTGGCGACCGACGGGGCCGCGCTCGCGGCGAGCGCACGAGCCGGGGCGGTGCGCGACGGCGTGCTGGTCGCGCTGCTGGTGCTGCTCACGGTGGCGGTGGTGGTCGTCGTCGCCCGGTCGCTGCTGGTGCCGCTGCGCACGCTGCGGGGCTCGGCGTTCCAGATCGCCCGCTCCCGGCTGCCCGCGACGATCGCCGGGATGACGGCCGTGGACGGCCGGATCCCCGACGTGCGCGTCAAGCCGATCGGGGTGGACACCCACGAGGAGATCGGCGAGGTCGCGCGCGCCTTCGACGCCGTCCACGCCGCGGCCGTGCAGCTCGCCGGGGAGCAGGCCCTGCTGCGGCGCAGCGTGAACGACATCTTCGCGAGCCTCGCCCGCCGCGGGCAGAACCTGATCGGCAGGCAGCTCGCCGTGCTCGACCGCTTGGAGCAGCGGGAACGCGATCCCGAGCACCGCGACGGGCTCTTCGAGCTGGAGCACCTCGCGACCCGGATGCGGCGCAACACCGAGAACCTGCTGGTGCTGGCGGGCGAGGCGCAGCCGCGGGTCGCGCCGGACACCGACGTGCGGGAGCTGGCCGCCGCGGCCGTGGCGGAGATCGAGCTGCACGGGATGGTCGCGGTGGGCCCGCTGCCCGACGTCGAGGTGCGCGGCGCCGTCGTCGCCGACCTCGGCCACCTGCTCGCCGAGCTGCTGGAGAACGCCACCACGTTCGCGCCGTTGGACGCGAAGGTGCTGCTCGACGCCCGGATCCGGTCGGACGACACCCTGATCGTGGAGATCGTCGACGAGGGCTTCGGGATGCCGTCGGCCGAGCTGGCGAAGCTCAACGCGCAGCTGGCCGAGGCGCCGCTGTTCGACCCGGCGGTGTCGCGCCGGATGGGCCTGTTCGTGGTGGCCCGGCTGGCCCAGCGGCACGGGATCGCCGTGGTGCTCCGGGCCCGCCACGGCGGCCGCGGCCTGGTGGCGGGCGTGGCCGTGCCCGCCGCGCTGCTCGCCCGCACCCCGGTCGCGAGCAGATAACCGCTACTTCGTGCCCCAGCCGACGACCAGCTCGCACGGCCCCGCGAAGCCCTCGGCGGTGTCGAACCGGGCCAGCTCGTCGGCGATCTCCTGCCACGCCGCCTCGCGCTCGGCCGGATCGAGGCCCGCGAGCATCTGGTGCAGGGCGCCGAAGGACTCGCGCTCGAAGCGCACGCACTCCCGCGACGACGGCAGGCGCAGCGGGGCGACGACCGTGCGCGCGCCGACGTCGCGGAACCCGGCCCCGCGCAACGCGTCCTCCAACGCACCCGGCGCGCCGAGGCAGAAGGGCCCCGGCTGGCCTGCCGCGGGCGGGGGGAGCTGGGCGCGTCGCCGGATCACCGACACCGGTACCGCGAAGAAGGCGTTGCGCTCGGCGGGCCCGTAGACGATCGCCGCGACCCGACCGCCGGGCCGCAACGCGCGGTACTGGCAGGCGAGCGCCGCGGCCCGGTCCGGCAGGTAGATCAGCCCGAGCCGGGAGATCACGGCGTCGAACGCGCCCGCGTCGACGTCGAGGCGCTCGCCGTCCAGCTCCCGGGTGCCGACGGTGGTGAGGCCCGCGTCGGCGGCCGCCGCGGCCGTGTAGGCGAGGATCGCGGGGGAGATGTCGGTGGCGAGCACGCGCCCGCCCGGCGCCGACCCGGCGCGCCGCCGCGAGGGTCTGGCCGCCCGCGCCCGCGGCGACGTCGAGCACGGCGCTGCCCGCGGTGACGCCCGCCGCGTCGAGCATCAACGCGGTGGCCTCGCCCAGCCAGTCCTCCAGCGTCGGACCCCAGGCGTGCCACGCGGCCGCGGCGTCCTCCCACTGGGCGCGGGTGGTCTCCTTGTAGCGGGCGGGATCGAAGGTGACGGTCATCGGGGGCCTCCTCGTCGGACGGGACGCCCACGAGGCGCCAGATCCGGCCCCGGATCCGCCAGAAGCAGGCACGCGGTTCCGCGTGATCGGTTCTGCCGAACTCGGACACGGAGCACAATCCAGGCGTGGCGTTCGTCGGTCGGGCTCGCGCTCTGTCGCGCCTCCTGCGCGCGGTCGAGGAGGCCGCGAGCGGACGCGCGCGGCTGGTGCTCGTCGCGGGCGAGGCGGGCATCGGCAAGACCACGCTGGTCAGCGAGGCGGCGGCGCGCAGCGGGTGGGCGGTCGGTTGGGGCACGTGCGCCGACGCGGAGCGGGCGCCCGCGTTCTGGGCGTGGTCCACCGCCCTGCGCGGCCTGCTGGACGCGACCGGCCCGGTGGTCACCGAGGACGGGGCCGAGCTGGCGCGCCTGCTCCCCGAGCTGTCCGGGCAGGCCGCCGGTGAGGCATCGGTCGCGCCGCCCGAGCCGGGCGCCGGCGCTGCCGACCCGGTCGCGACGGTGCCCGTCGCGGCCGACCCGGTCGACACCGAGGCGGCCCGGCTGCGGCTGTTCGACGCGGTCGCGCGCTTCCTGGAGCGGCTCGCCTGCCGGGCGCCCGCGTTCGTCGTGCTCGACGACCTGCAGTGGGCCGACGCCTCGACGTTGGACCTGCTGCGGTTCGTGGCGCGGCCCTACCGCCCGGTGCCGCTGGTGATCGTCGGCGCGTACCGGCCCGACGAGCTGGCCGAGCCCGAGAGTGTTCGTCGAGCTCACCGCCCGCGCCGACACCGTGCGCCTGTCCGGGCTGACCGCCGACGAGGTGACGGCGCTGGTCACGGACGTGGCGGGCGCCGCGGCCGCCGACACACTGGGCCGCCGAGGTCCACCGGCGCACCGACGGCCACCCGTTCTTCGCCCGGCAGCTCACCGAACTGCTGGTCGGCGCGGGGCCCGCGGCGGCGGTGCCGGGAGCCGTGCGGGACGTCGTCGACCGCCGCGTGCGACGGCTCTCCGCCGAGTGCCGTGCGCTGGTGGAGGCGGCCGCGGTGGCGGGCAACGACCTGATGCCCGACGTGCTGGCCGACGTCGCGGGCCACGACGCGGCCACCGTCACCCGGCTCATGGAGGAGGGCGTGCAGGCCGGGGTGCTGGTCCGCGGCGCCGACGGCACCCGGCTGGCGCACGACCTCTTCCGCGAGACGGTCGCGGCCGGGCTGGATGTGCCGCGACGGCTGCGGCTGCACCAGCAGATCGCCGACGCGCTCGAACAACGTCGGGCCCGCGGGGCTGCCGTCGCCGCCGCCGACCTGGCCCGCCACACGGCCGCGGCCGCGCCGCTGGAGGGCAGCGACCGGGCCGTGGGCTGGGCCCGTCGCGCGGCCCGCGCCGACTGCGCCCGCCTGGCCTTCGCGGAGGCGGCCGACCACCTGGCCAGGGCCCGGCGCGCCGTCGAGGACAGCGGTGCGCCGGACGCGGCCGGGCTGCTCGTCGACCTGCTCGTCGAGGAGGCCGACGCCCGCGCCCGAACGGGCGACCCCGGCCAGGCGCGGACGTTGCTCGACGACGCCCGCGGCCGCGCGTCCGCCTGCGGGGACGCCGAGCGGCTCGCCCGGGTGGCGTTGGGGGTGCAGCGGCTCGGCGCCCGGTTCGCGATGCCCCGTGACGCCGTCGTCGAGGAGTTGGAGGCCGCGCTCGTCGGGCTCGCCGGCCGTGGCACGTCGCTGGAGGCCCACCTGGCCGCGAGCCTCGCGCGCGAGCTGCACCACTCGGTACCCGCGCAACGGCCGCGGGCCCGGCCGCTCTCGGAGCAGGCGCTCGCCCTCGCCCGCACCCTCGACGACCCCACCACGCTCGCGGCGTGCCTGCTCGCCCGCCACGACATCCTCTGGACGCCGGGCCGGGCGGGGGAGCGGATCGCGATCGCCCGGGAGATCAGCGATCTGGCCGCGCGCACCGGCGACGCCGAACGGCACGCCGAAGGGCTGCTGCTCACCGCCAACGCCCTGCTCGAGCAGGGTTCCGCGGCCTTCCGCTCCGCGCTGGCCGATTTCCTGCGCGCCTCCGACGGCTTCCGCCAGCCCCGCCACGACTACCTCGCCATGACCCGCCGCGGCGCGCTGGCCCTGCTCGACGGGCGGCTCGACGAGGCCGAGCGGCTGATCGCCACGTCGAGCGCGCTGGGGGAGCGCATCGGCGAGCCCGACGCGGGCAACGTGCGGATGTCGCAGCTGCTGGGCCTGGTCCGGGCCCGGCGCGACCCCGAGCGGCTCCGCGCGATCGCGGGCGATGCGGTGCGGTGGTGGGTGGGCGTGCCCTCGCACGCCCACGCCGTCGCCGCCGGGTTCCTCGCGCGCACCGGCGATCCGGACGACCTCGACGCCGCCCGCCGCGCCCTCGACACCGTGGTCGCCTTGGACGTGTGGCGGGCCGACCGCTCCTACCTGTGGTCGGTGTTCGTCGGCGAGATGACCACCGCGGCGGTGCGGCTGGGCGACCGCGCGGTGTGCGCGCAGCTGCTGGCCGAGCTGGAGCCGGTCACCGACACCTGCGGCGTGAACGGCGCGCTGGTCTGCTTCATGGGCAGCAACGCGCACTGGGCGGGCGTGCTGGCCGCCGCGCTGGGCCGCCCCGACGACGCCCGCCGCCTGCTGCACCAGGCCCTCGACGTGCACCGCGGGCTGGGCGCGGCGGACTGGGCCGCCGAGACCGCGCACGAGCTGGCCGCGCTCGGCGACCCCGCGGCGCCGACCGAGGCGGGCCTGGTCCGCGAGGGCGACCTGTGGTGCGTGCGCCACCACGGCGCGTCCGCGCACCTGCGCGACCTCAAGGGGCTCGCCGACCTGGCGGTGCTGCTGGCCCGTCCGGGCGTCGACGTGCACGTCCTGGAGCTGGCCGACGCGGGGCCGCACGACCGCGCGGGCGACCACCGGCTCGACGCGACCGCCCGCGCGGCCTACCGGCGCAGGCTCGCCGAGCTCGACGAGGACCGCGCGGCAGCGGAGGCGGCGAACGACCTCGCCCTGGCCGAACGGCTCGACGGCGAGCGCGCCGCCCTGCTGGCCGAGCTGCGCCGGGCCGCGGGCCTCGGCGGCCGGGGCCGCGGGCTGGGGACGAGCACCAGCGAGCGGGCGCGCAAGGCCGTCACGGCCCGGATCCGCGACGCCATCCACCGCGTCGGGGCCGTGCTGCCCGCGCTCGGCGCGCACCTCGACCGCTCGGTGCTGACCGGCACCACCTGCCGCTACGCCCCGACCGAGCCCGTGACCTGGACGGTGATCAGAGCACCATCGACCGGACGTCGAGGTCGGCGGTGAGCACCCCGTACTGGCGCATCAGGTCGACGTCGCGCTGGAGCCGCACGCCGTCGAGGGTCGCGGGCCAGCTGCCGAGCGCGATCAGCGCCGCCGTGTCCGGAGTGATCTTGGTGTAGGTCGGGAGGATCTGCTCCACCACGCCGCGGTCGGCCATGTCGGCCTGCGCCCGCGCGACCGCGCGCCGGAACGCGGCCACCGTGTTCGGGTTCTTCGCGGCGAACTCCGCCGTGGTCGCGACGCCGCCGATCGGGATGCCCGCGGTGGCGCCCGAACCGGCGTCGAGCGCGCTCACGGCCCCGAACGCCAGCGCCGCCTGGGTGCTGAAGGGTTCCACGGTGAACGCCGCGTCGACCCGGCCGCTCTGCAGCGCGGCGGCCATGTCCGGGAAGGGCACCTCGACGAACGTGACCGCGCCCGGGTCGACGCCCGCGGTCTCCAGCGCCGAGCGCGCCGTCAGCTCGACGATGTTCCGCAGCGTGTTGACGGCGATCTTCTTGCCCGCGAGGTCGGCCGGGGTGCGGACGGCCGACCCCGGCTTGGTCATGATCAGCAGGGTGTTCGGGCCCGCCTGGTAGCCGCCGTCGACGAACCGGAACGTGCCCTTGCCCTGCGCCTGGCCCAGCAGCGCGCTGACGTAGTTCGTGAACGTGAGGTCGAGGTCGCCCGTGGCGAGCCGGGGCAGCGCCGCCGCCCCGCCCTGCACGGTGACGAGCTCGACGGTGAGCCCCTCCGCCGCGAAGTAGCCCGCCGCCTGCGCGCGCACGAGGTGGGCGTCGTCGACGATGGGGAGGACGCCGAGCCGCAGGTGCGGGTGCTCGGGCGCGGTGGGCGTCGGCGGGGCCGCGGAGCAGGCGACGAGCGCGCAGGCGGCGAGCAGGACCGTGAGGAGCGTGCGGCGGGCGTTCACGAGGCCCCTTTCCGCGGTGACGGGGTGGCGGCACGCTACTCGGCCCGCGCGATGGCGCGGCGGCGGGGCCTACACGGCCACGGGTTCGGGCGCGGGGGCGAGCAGCCAGTCGACGTCGACCTCTTCGCCGCCGACGCTCGCCGAGTCCCACGCCTCGCTGACCAGCAGCGTGTGCAGCGTCTCGGTGTCGAGCCGCTCCAGGTGCGCCCGGAGCGTGGCGTCGTCGGGCAGGCCGGGCAGGCGGCCCGCCAGCCGGGTCCGCGTGCGCCGGAGCCGTTCCATGAGCGCGGCGAGGTCGGCGTCGCGGTCGGGCGCGTCGAGCGTGCCCGCCGTGATGCCTTGCGCGATCCGGTCCTTGATGGCCATCGCGTTGCCGTCGACGTCGACGGTCACCATCTGCCGCCACGCCCGGCTCTTGTGCCGGTACTGCAGCATCGCCATCAGCGCCTCGTGCCGCACGAAGTCGGCGTCGCGCAGCGGCTTGCCCCGCCACCCGGCCAGGCTCCTGGCCAGCGACAGCGCGGAGGCCAGCCCGCTGTTCAGCCCGCGGCCGGGCCAGAAGTGGATTGCGTTGGCCGCGTCGCCGAGCAGGAAGCCGAACGTGCCCGGCGTGGTGGCTGTGCGGCCGAAGAGCTGCGCGGTGAACCGGGCGCGCTGCACCATGTCGAGCCGGAAGCACGTGACGGCCGTGAGGTTCTCCTCGGTCACCCCGAAGAGCCGCAGGCCCTCCTCCACCCGCCGCCAGAACGGCGACTTCTTCAGCAGCGCAGGCAGGAAGAACGTGTCGTGCGTCGAGCAGGAGAACGAGCCGTCGGCGTCGCGCTCCATCAGGCACGGCGCGGTCTGCACGCACTCGGCGAACACCTGGCGCACCGGGTCGATGCCCACCGCCTCGGCCGCTTCGGCGTCGGTGAGCCGCATGTTGAGGAAGCCCTCGCCGGAGAGGGAGTTCAGCAGGAACCGGTTCTGCACCACGGTGAGCAGCACGGCCATCGGGTCGGGCAGGTCGGACTTGACGCGCAGGCCGAGCACGACGTCCTGCACCTGCCTGCCGTCGATGGCGTACACGGAGGTGTCGGCGGCCCCGAACCGGTCGACGAAGTGCTCGCGGGTGCGGGAACGGCTGCCCTCGCAGACGACCAGCACGTGCCGGTCGGCGACGGCCGGGTCGGCCGGGTCGAACCGCTCGGGGACCAGCCGGATGCGCTCCGCCTCGTTCGCCAGGGCCAGGAGCTGGTCCTCGATGTAGGCGATGCGGACGTTGCGCGGGGGGAGGTCGTCGACCGAGTCGGGGCCCGTCGGCCACATCTCGGTGTGGGCGTCGCCGCCGAAGAGCCGCTCCTGCACGGCCACGGGCAGCTTCCGCCACTGGCGGCTCTGCAGGGTCACGACCTGCTGGCGACGGCTGGTGCCGCGCCCCTTCGCCTTCCAGGCCACGCCGCCGTCATCGGCGGGGGTCCACCGACCGTCGTGGACGACGATCTCCGCGCGGGGCCCCATCAGGTCGTCGAGCAGCAGGGCGAAGGTCAGGCCGACGGGGCCGCCGCCGGAGACGGTCACCCGCAGCACCGGCGGGCCGACGCTCGGCATCACGGTCGTGCGGGGCTCGGCGGCAGGGGCGGGGGCGACCTCCAGCCGGAAGACCTCGTGGCCGATCGCGATCTCGTCACCCGGGCGGACGCGGTGGCTGCGGACGCGCCGCCCGTTCACCGCGGTGCCGTTGGTGCTCCCGCCGTCGTGGAGCGTCCAGCCCCCGCCGTCGGGGCGCAGCTCGGCGTGGTGCCGGGAGGCCAGCCGAGTGGAGAGGATCACGTGGTTGTCCGCGCCGCGACCCATCGTCAGCGGCGCCGTTCCGAGGTCGAAGCTCTGTCCTGTCAGCTCGCCGTGGATCCCCATGAGCCGCATGATGTCCCTTTCGCCCGTATTCGGTTCTGCCGTTTCCACGGCTGGGACCCGCGCGGCGGTTCAGTAGGGTGCGCGCGTGGCCGAACGGCATCGCGACCTCGAGCGCCTGCTGACCTTCGTCGACGCGGTCGTGGCGATCGCCATCACCCTGCTCGTGCTGCCGCTGGCCGAGATCGGGCAGGAGGTCGGCGACGTCGGCGCGGCGGAGCTCCTCCAGGCGCACAGCGACGACCTCCTCGGGTTCGTGCTCAGCTTCGTGGTCATCGCGCGCCTCTGGCTCGCCCAGCACCACACCGTGCGCTCCCTCGAGCGGCAGAGCCCGCCGTTGATCTGGCTGCTGCTGGCCTGGACGTTCACGATCGTGTTCCTGCCGTTCCCCACCAGCCTGGTCGCGACCACGCGACCACGATCCCCGTCGCGAAGATCCTCTACGTCGGCACGATGGCGGTCAGCTCGCTGCTGCTGCGCCGTCATCGCCTGGGCGATCCGGAGCGACGACAGCCTGCGGGACTCGGACGAGAAGCCCGACGTCGGGGGTCGGCGATCGGCGTGTGCCGTCGGGTTCCTGGTGGCGCTCGCGGTCATGCTGGCGTTCCCGGACACCGGCTACTGGCCGCTGCTGCTCCTGCTGCTCGTCGATCCCGTGGCGCGCGTGGCGCGGCGGGTCTGCGGGCCTGACTACCCGCCGTCGGACAGCAGGCCTCGACCATGTCCAGCACCGAGGTGCCGAGCGTCGCGACCTGGGCGGGGGTGGGCGTCGCGCGCCCGGCGAGCAGGCCCGGTGACGTAGAGGGCCCGCAGCGCGGCGCTGAGGTCGGTCTCGGGCGGGGCGGCGAGCAGCCGCTTCACCGCGCTGTTGGCCGCGTTCAGCACCATCCGGGCGTGGCCGGGCGTGGTGGGCCACCACAGCACGGGCCGGTCGGCGGGCTCGAAGCTCCCGACGTCGACGACGAGGCCCGCTTCCGCGATCGCCGCGCGGGCCTTCGCCGCCAGCGCGGTGGCGGCCGGGGCGTCCGGGTGCGGGACCGGCCGGGCGAGCTCCACCACCTCGGCCGCGGTCACCTCGCGGAAGTGCCCCGGGTCGGTCCCGTCGTTGGCGACGCCGAGGAGCTCGGCCTCGTGCAGCCCGCCCGCGTTGACCACGAGGACGCCCGCGTGCGCGGCGACGTCGGCCAGCGCGGCGTAGGTGTCGGCGTCGCGGACGAAGGGCACCGGGCCGGTGCCGTCGAGGAGCTTCTGGATCGTGCGTTCGCCGAGCGTGGTCTCGAACGGCAGCGTCGCGATCAGGAGGTCGCGCACGTCCGGCTCCTGCACGGCGAGCGCCTTCAGGCCGTCGGCGTGCAGGCGCACGATGTCGGCGTAGACGTCGGGGTGCTGGCCCTGCACGATGATCAGCTCGGTGAGCAGCCGGAACCCGATCTGCTTGCGCACGAACTGGAGCTCGCCGGATTCCTGGAGGCCTTCGCGCGACGCCGTGAGCGGCAGGTCGCCCGCGTCCACGACTGCGCGGCAGAAGAACGCCCAGCGGGGGATGACGAGGTCGTCGGTGTCGGCGACCAGCATGCCCTTCGAGTAGATGCGGTCGCCCGTGCGGTAGCCCGGCCGCGCGGTGTAGGGCAGCACGAACGCCAGGCCGACGACGCCCGCCGACTGCGTGTCGAACGGGATGATCCCCATCGCCTCGAAGCCGAACCGCTCCTGGCACCACGCCAGCTGCTCCTCCGTGGGGAGCGTCCACGGCCGGGGCTGCTGCGACAGCGTGCTGTCGCCGATGCGGACGGGCACGTCGAGCAGCTCGGCGAACTCGCTCGCGAACTGCGTGCACGCCTCGGTGTCGCACCAGCGGTAGTAGCCGTGCCGGGGGCGCAGGCGGACCTCGGTGCCGGGTTCGGCGAGCGGCTTCAGCGCGGGACCGATGGTGAAGGTGCCGTCGCTCTCGCCGACCCAGCGCACGGTCGGCGCATCGGGCGTGCGCGCGGAGCGGGAGATGACCTCGATCGTGTCGGCGACCAGGAAGCAGGACAGCAGGCCGATGCCGAACTGGCCGAGGAACTGGCGGCGCACGGCCGCGACGTCGGACCGCTTCGAGGTGCTGCCGATGATCGACAGCAGCGCGCGCATGTCGGTTTCGGTGAGGCCGATGCCGTTGTCGCGGACCACGAGCTGCTCGTAGCCGCGGGCGGGCACGATCTCGACCGCGCCTTCGACGACGACGGGATCGCCCAGCGCGGCGCGGGCCCGGATGGCGTCGTGCGCGTTCTGCACGAGCTCGCGCAGGTAGACCCGCTCGTTGCGGTAGAGGTGGTGGCTGAGGATCTCGACGAGGCCCCGCAGGTCAACCGTGAACTGCTCCCGCATGCGTCGCCCCCTTCCCGGCGCGGGTCGAGCCCCGTGGCGTGGCGCCACGGGGCTCAGCCTTCGGCGTCGCTCCTCAGATCTTGAGGTCCTGCTCGATCCGGGCGAGCTTGAACCGGGCCATCGCCAGGTTGGCCCGGCTCCGGTCGAGCACCAGGTAGAGGAAGAACGTGTTCTGCCGGGCCAGCGGGCGGATGATGTGGTACTGCTTGTCCAGCGTGATCAGGATGTCCTCGATGGACTGCTGCAGGCCGAGGTCGGCCATCGTGCGCAGCTTGGCCTGCACCACGCTGCTGTTGCCCGCCGCGGCGACCTCGAGGTCGAGGTCCATCGGGCTGCCTGCCGTGCCCAGGGCCATGCCGCTGTTGCTGTCGACGAGGGCGACGCCGAGCGCGCCTTCGATCTGCATGGCTTCTTTGAGGGCGGTGGAGTGGTCGTTCATGGGGGGCTCACTTTCGGGGGTTTTCACTTCGGGGCCGGCGCTGGTGGCGCGCTTTCGCGGAGACGGAGGCCACGCAACGTCCTCGGACGGGCGCGTCGCGTTCGCAGGATCACTCTGGGTAGTGCCTTCTGCTGTTGCCGCCGCAACTTCGTCAGAACGCCTCCACCAGGCCATACTCGCGGACAGTAGCAGTGTCCACAGGGTTAGCGGCTGGTTACGGCAGGGAGCGCTCACTAGGCCGGACGGCGGACAAACACGCTGTGTGACCACTAAATCTGTGCTACTTTCAGAATGTTCTGAAAGTTGGAGGCCACGATGCCGGATCAGGACGCGGTAGCGCGGTTCGTCGAGCGGTTCGCCGGGGGGCTCGCGGACGCGGGCATGCCCCGGATGCCCGCGCGCGTGTTCGTGGCGCTGTTGGCCACCGATTCCGGGCGGCTCACGGCCGCCGAGCTGGCCGAGCGGCTGCACAGCAGCGCGGGCGCGATCTCGGGCGCCGTGCGCTACCTCACCCAGACGCAGTTGGTCGACCGCGAGCGCGTGCCGGGCTCCCGCAAGGACCACTACCGCGTCCGCGACGACGTGTGGCACGTGGCCACCGCGCGCCGCGACGACTACGTGCGCCGGTGGGCCGCCGCGTTGGAAGAGGGGATCGCCGCGGTCGGGCCGGACACCCCCGCGGGCGCCCGGCTCGCCGAGACGCAGGCGTTCTTCGCCTTCATGCAGAAGGAGATGCCCGCGCTCGTCGAGCGCTGGCAGGAGTACCGATCACTCGGGGGATGAGGGTCATGTCGTACGTCATGCGCTTCGCCGAACTCGGCCGGGGGGACATCGCGGTCGCGGGCGGCAAGGGCGCCAACCTCGGCGAGCTGACGCGGGCCGGGCTGCCGGTGCCGCCCGGCTTCGTGCTCACCACCGCTGCCTACCGGGACGTCGGGGTGGGTGCGCCGATCCCGGAGGACATGGCGCGGGAGATCACGGGGGCCTGGGTCGCGCTCGGCGAGGTGCCGGTGGCCGTGCGCTCCTCGGCCACCGCCGAGGACCTGGAAGAAGCGAGCTTCGCAGGCCAGCAGGACACCTACCTGAACGTGCGGGGCGCCGAAGCACTGCTGGACGCCGTCCGGGAGTGCTGGGCGTCGCTGTGGACCGAGCGCGCCGTGGCCTACCGCGCGCGGCAAGGGATCGATCCGGCCGAGCTGGCCCTGGCCGTGGTCGTGCAGCGGATGGTCGAGGCCGACGCGGCGGGGGTGATGTTCACCGCGAACCCGACCAACGGCCGCCGCGACGAGCTGGTGCTCTCGGCCGCGTGGGGTCTCGGCGAGTCGGTGGTGGGCGGCAGCGTGACCACCGACGACCTGGTCGTCGAGAAGGCGGGCCTGCGCGTGGCGTCCCGCACCACGGCGGACAAGGCCGTGATGACGGTGTACGCGCAGGAGCGCACGGCGGAGGTACCGGTGCCCGCCGACCGGCGGCGCGCCCCGGTGCTCGACGACAAGGCGGCCGCCGTCCTCGCCGAGCTCGGCGTGCGCGTCGAGCAGCACTACGGAGCACCGCAGGACATCGAGTGGGCGCGCGCGGACGGCGAGTTCTACATCGTGCAGTCCCGCCCGATCACGGCGTTGCCCGAGCCGGAGGCGGCGCCGCCCACCGAGTGGGAGGTGCCCGACCCGAAGGCGTTCTACTTCCGCGCGAGCATCGTCGAGCAGCTGCCGGATCCGCTGTCGCCGTTGTTCGCGGCGATGGTCGACGGGTCGGTCACGCGGTCGTTGCAGGCGCTGATGCGCGAGTTCCTGCGGGTCGACGTGGCGGCCCCCGGCGTCGGGCTGCCCACCGTCAACGGCTACGCCTACTACCGGTACAGCCGCGCCGCGATGTGGCAGATGACGGTGGGCGGCACCAGGGCGATGCGGCGGTTGCCCACCATCGGGCTGCCGAACTGGCGCGACGTCGCGCACCCCGCGTACCAGGCGGCGGTCGCGGCGTGGCGGGACCGCCCGCTGGCCGACCTCACCGACGCCGAGCTGCTCGACGGCGTGCAGGAGCTGCTGGACGCGGGCACCCGGTACTACACCGCCGTGCAGGCGATCATCCCGCTCGCCGCGTTCAGCGAGGTGTCCTTCACCCGGTTCTACGACGCGCTCGTGCGCAGGCCGGGCGAGCCGCCCGCGTCGACGTTCCTCGTGGGCTTCGACAGCGCGCCGATCCTGGCCGAGAAGTCGCTGTGGAACCTCGCGGAGTGGACGCGCGGCCACCCGGAGCTCGCCGACGCGGTGCGCGCCGATCCGGCCGCGGTCTGGGCGGGCGGCGGCCCCGAGCACGCCGACGAGTGGCGCGCCCGCTTCCGCGCCCACCTCGACCGCTTCGGGCACGCCACCTACAACCTCGACTTCATGCACCCCACCGCGGTCGACGACCCGGCCCCGCTGTTCGAGGCGCTGCGGTTCGCGCTCGACGGCGGGAGCGCAGGCCCCGCCGCGCGCCAGCTGGCGTCGGCGGCCCGGCGCGAGCAGCTGACCGAGGCCGCGCTCGCCCGGCTCGACCCCCCGCGGGCGCTGGCGTTCAACCGGCTCCTGCGCTGGGCCCAGCGCTACGCGCCCGTGCGCGAGGACGCCCTGGCCGACATCGGGCTGGCCTGGCCGCAGATGCGCCGGATGCTCGCCGAGCTGGGCCGCCGCCTCGTCGCCGCGGGCCGGATCGCCGTGCCCGAGGACGTCTACTGGCTGCGGCCCGACGAGATCCTGGGCGGCCCGGTGGGCGACGTGGCCGAGCGGAAGGCGTTGTGGCGAGGCCGGCGGCGGGCCACGCCGCCGCAGGCGCTCCCTCAGCACACGTTCGTCGACCGCTTCGAGGGGTGGTTCCCGGCCTCCGGCAAGCAGGAGGGCGCGGTGCTGCACGGCACCGGGGCGAGCGCGGGCCAGGTCACGGCGACCGCGCGGGTGCTCTCCGGGCCCGCCGACTTCGGCCGGATGCAGCCGGGCGAGGTGCTCGTCGCGAGCATCACCACGCCCGCGTGGACGTCGCTGTTCACGCTCGCCGCGGCCGTCGTCACCGACGTCGGCGGGCCGCTGTCGCACAGCTCGATCGTGGCGCGGGAGTACGGCATCCCGGCGGTGCTCGGCACGGGCGTCGCCACCCGGCGGATCCCGGACGGGGCGCGGGTGCGGGTCGACGGCGACGCGGGCACGGTCACGCTGCTCGACGAGGTCGACGCGAACGCCCCGGAGACCGCCCCGGTCGCGCGGCGACCGTGGCGGGTTGCGGCCGTGGGCGCGGCAGGCGCGCTGGCCGTCGGAATCTGGCTGCGGCGGCGCGGTCGCGGTTGACGGGCCGTTGTCGTCCGACAACGATCACGCAGGAGAACCCCGAAGGAGTGGCTGCATGATCTTGATCAACGTCAAGTTCCCGGTGCGCGAGGACAAGATGGACGAGTGGCTGGCGTTGGCCGACTCGTACTCCAAGGCGGTGAACGCGGAAGAGGGCTGCGTCTCGTTCAGCTTCTCGCGCAGCCTCGACGACCCGAACCTGTTCGTCTGCGTCGAGCTGTTCCGCGACGCGGAGGCGGGCGGCGCGCACGTCAAGACCGAGCACGCCGTGAGCTTCTTCAAGGCTGCGCCGGACCTGGTCTCGGCGCAGCCGGAGATCCTCTACATCGACTCGCCCGAGGTGAAGGGGTTCGGGCCGATGGGGGAGATCCAGCCCCGTTGACGCCGGTGCGCGGGGCGGGGAGCACCCGTCCCCGCGCACGAGGTGATCAGAACATGCTGCCGGAGTCCAGGCTCTGCAGTGCGCTGCTCGGGTCGACGCCCGCCACCTGCGGGCTGGCCTGCGCCGCCACGGGGGAGCCGGGGATCGAGGGCAGCAGGCCCTGCGTCGTCGGGGCGGGCGTCGTCGCGGCGGGCGCGGCCTCCGTGGACTCGGTGGACTCCGCCGGGTCCGCTTCGGTGGCCTCGGACTCGTCGGCTTCGGTGTTCTCGCTGGAATCGCGCGCCTCGCCCGGCTCGGTCGTCTCCGGCTCGGTCGACTCCTCGTCCGTGGGCTCGGCCGCCGCCCTCGACGACGGCGCCGCGTCGGTCGCCGTGTACTGCTCGGCGGCGGGCGGCGTGAACTGGAACGGGCTGGGGAGCGCCCCGGCGGGCGCGGCGGCGTCCGTCGGCGAGGGGACCGCCTGCGTGTTCCCGACCCCGCTGATGTCGGGCACGCTCGGCAGGGCGAACGCGGTGGGGGCCGCCAGGCCGACGCCGAGTGCGGCGAGGCCTGCGACGGCCACGGTGGTGCGGATGCCGCGTCGGGCGAAGTTCTCCATGGTGGATCCCTTTCGTGCTGGGGTCGGTGCTGGTCGCCTCAACGAAGCCGCGCATGCCGGGGTTGCCACGTGTCACCCGGACCGGTGCCCTTTGGCCGGGACGGTTCACCGGGTCGGATGACCACACGCGGCGCGCGGTCGAGGATCATCGACGGCGTGAGCAGAGGGGTGCGGACGGGCGTCGGCATCGGGGGGATCGGGCTCGGGTCGCTCGCGCTCCCCGTCGGCATCGGCTGGTTCTACGCGCGGGTGCTGCTCGACACGACGATCCGGCCGCTGTACCCGGAGCGGGTGATCGCCGCCGATGCCGGGTCGGTCACGCTGGCCCCGCTCGCGTGGGCGACCCAGCCCGGCACCTGGGGGCTGCGGTGGGCAGGCGGGTTCGCGTTGGTCGGGCCGGTGCGCGAAGCGGGCCGGGCCGGGGTGGTGCGGCCGTTGCTGGCGGGGCCACCGCCGTCGGCAGGCGCACGGGCGATGCTGGACGCGGCCGCGTTCGAGCCGGACCCGGCCGCGGTGGGGTTGGAGTTCAGCGAGGTCGCCATCTCGACGCCGCTGGGGACGTGCCCGGCGTGGCACGTGCCCGGCGCTGACGGCGACACCTGGGCCGTGCTCGTCCACGGCCGGGGCGGTCCGCGGCGCGAGTCGCTGCGGGTGCTGCCCGCGCTGCACGCGCTGGGCCTGTCCGCGCTCGTCGTCTCCTACCGCAACGACCCGGAGGCGCCCGCCAGCCCCGACGGCCGCTACCACCTCGGCGACACCGAGTGGCTCGACGTCGAGGCCGCCATGGAGCACGCGGTCGCGGCGGGGGCGCGCCGGTTCGTCCTCGTCGGCTGGTCGATGGGGGCGGCCATCATCGGGGCGCTGCTGTCGCGCTCGGCGCTGGCGGCCCGGGTGGCGGCCTGCGTGTGGGACGCCCCGCTCGTGGACTGGCGGGCCACGCTGCGCCAGCAGGCCCGCATCCGCCACCTCCCGCCCGCGCTCACCGAGGTCACCACCCGGGTGGCCGGGCGCCGGATCGGCATCGACTTCGACCGGTTCGACCTGCGCGCCTACCCGCCCGCGGTCCGGCCACCGACGCTGGTCATCCACACGACGGGCGACAGCGCGGTGCCCGCGGCGCCCAGCCGAAGGCTCGCCGCCGTCGCCCCCGAGCTGGGCTGGCCGATGACCTACCTCGAGGTGCCCGACGCCGAGCACACCGCCGCGTGGAACGCCGACCCGGCGGCCTACGAGGATGCCGTCACCCGGTTCCTGGCACGATGGGTGACGTGACCGAACAGACCGCGACACTGCGGACCAACGAGGGCGACATCGTCGTCAACCTCTTCCCCGACCACGCGCCGAAGACGGTCGAGAACTTCACCGGCCTCGCGGCGGGCACGAAGGAGTACCGCAAGCCCAACGCGAGCGGCGGCAACTCCGGCCCGTTCTACGACGGCTCGGTGTTCCACCGGGTCATCGGCGGCTTCATGATCCAGGGTGGCGACCCGACCGGCACCGGCATGGGTGGCCCCGGCTACCAGTTCGGCGACGAGTTCCACCCCGATCTGAAGTTCGACCGTCCCTACCTGCTCGCGATGGCGAACGCCGGGCCCGGCACCAACGGGTCGCAGTTCTTCATCACCGTCGGCCCCACCCCGCACCTCAACCGCAGGCACACGATCTTCGGTGAGGTGGCCGACGCGGCGTCCCGCGCCGTCGTCGACAAGATCGCGAGCACCCAGACCGACAGCCGCGACCGGCCGGTGTCGGAGGTCGTCATCGAGCGGATCGAGCTCAGCTGACGGAGTCGGTGAGCCAACCTCCGGCCGGGGTGGCGGCGTGCGTCCGCCACCCCGACCGGGCCACCAGGCTGGCCTGCTCGCGCTGCGGGCGGCCCGCCTGCCCGGACTGCCTCCGGGAGGCGTCCGTCGGCTACCACTGCGTCGACTGCGTGGCCGCCGCCGTCCCCACCCGGGCCCCACGACGCGCGGCGGGCACCCGCTCGGTCGTGGTGCCCACGCTCGTCGCGCTGAACCTGGCCGTCTTCGCCTGGACGGTCGTGGAGGCGCGCAGCCTGCTCGACAACGCCGACGCCGCGCTGTTCCGCGTGTGGGCGCTCGTGCCCGCCGCCGTCGCCGAGGGCGAGTGGTGGCGGCTCATCACCGCCGGGTTCCTGCACATCGGCCCGCTGCACATCGCGTTCAACATGTACGCGCTGTGGGTGCTGGGGCGCGATCTGGAGATCGTGCTCGGGCGGGGCCGGTTCCTGGCGCTCTACCTGGTGTCCTTGCTCGGCGGCTCCGCGGCCGTCGTGCTCTTCGCCGACCCCGACCAGTACGTGGCGGGCGCGTCCGGCGCCGTCTTCGGGCTGATGAGCGGCCTGCTCCTGGTGTTGGTGCGGCTGCGGCGGCCCTACGGCCAGGTCGTCGCCATCATCGTGCTCAACCTGGTGATCACGCAGGTGGTGCCGGGGATCTCCATGGCGGGGCACGTCGGCGGGCTCGTGGTCGGCGGCGTGGCCGCGGCCGCGCTCGTGTTCACCAAGCGCCCGCTCGTACAGGCGGGCGCGCTCCTCCTGCTCACCGCGGCGCTCCTCGCGGCGATCGCCACCCACCTCGCGGGAATGGCTTAGGGCCGCACCCTCGCCAGCGCCGGGGCGACGTCCTCCGGGTCGGCGGCGAGGTCGAGCCTGCCGAAGACGTACAGGCGCTCGCTGCCGTCGGCGGCCACCGTGTCGAGCTCCAGCAGCGAGCTCTCCCGCCCCAGCCTGCGCACCCGCAGCACCCGCACGCCCTGCACCAGCGGCCAGGGGTGGTGGCGGCTTCCTAGCAGACCACCCACAGTGACGCCATCGGCATCGGCTTTCAGCCTCGGGCGCGCCCGGGTACCGAATAGTGCGGCGAGCCCGGCACCCACGGTAGCGACGGCCGCGATCAGCCCTCCGGCCGGATCTGCCGAGGTCAGCCACGTGGCGGCCGTCCACAGCGCGGCCGCAGCGGTGATCACCCAAGCCAGTGCGACCAACCCGGGCGCCGGGGACCACTCGGAGTTATCCACAGGAGTTATCCCCATTGGGGACTACTTACCGTGATGTAATTCTGCAGGTCAGCGCCATCTCATCGTCATCAGCAGGCCGATGACGATGAGCGCGAAGCCGATGAGGAAGTTCCACGAGCCCAGCGCGTTCATCCACGCGATGTTCGGCCCGGCGATGTAGTTGACCACGAGCCACACCAGCCCCAGGAGCATGAGGCCGAGCATCACCGCGATGTACACCGGATGGGTGGGGCCCGCGACCTTGACCGGGGTGCGGGAGCGCCCCTCGCCCGGCGGCGGGGTGTAGACGGCCTTCTTGCGGACCTTGGACTTCGGCATGAGCGTGACCTCGCGATACGTATCAGGCGTGCTTGCCTTCAACGGTATCGTGCCCGCCCCCGGACCGGGTCAGGCGCGGGCGGCGAGCTCGGCCATCTCCGCGGTGAGCGCGTCCACCACGCCGGGGGCGACGGGGTGGCCCGCCTCGGCCATCCAGTTGGCCAGCATCCGGTGGCCGCCGTCGGTGAGCACCGACTCGGGGTGGAACTGCACCCCGTGGATCGGCAGCTCGCGGTGCCGCAGCGACATGATCACGCCGCTCTCCGTGCGGCCCGTGACCTCCAGCTCGGCGGCCACGGTGTCGGGTCGGATCGTGAGCGAGTGGTAGCGGGTGGCGGTGAACGGGCTGGGCAGCCCGGCGAGCACACCGGCGCCGTTGTGGTGCACCTGTGACGTCTTGCCGTGGAGCAGCTCGGGCGCCCGCTCGACGACGCCGCCGTAGGCCGCGCCGATGGCCTGGTGGCCGAGGCACACCCCCAGCAGCGGCAGCCGCCGCCGGGCGGCCGCGTGGATGGCGGCGATGGAGGCGCCCGCGCGCTCGGGGGTGCCGGGGCCGGGGCTGACGAGCACGCCGTCGAACGCGCCCAGCTCCTCGAGGTCGACCTCGTCGTTGCGGCGCACGGTGACCTCGGCCCCGAGCTGGGCGAGGTACTGCACGAGGTTGTAGACGAAGCTGTCGTAGTTGTCGATCACGAGCACGCGCATGGTGGCAGTCTCCCGCAGCGTCAGTTGAGGAGCCCGAACCCGTTGTTGGCGGTGCCGCGCGCCGCTCGACTGCGTGGTCAGCACGATCCGCTTGTCGGTGTTGGTGTCGCTGTCGCTGGGGTTCTGGTCGGTGACGATGCTGTTCGGATCCCGCGAACCCTGCACCGCGAGGTTGGTGTAGCCCGCGGCGGCGAGGTTCTGCGCCGCGCTCGCCAGGGTCTGCCCGACCACGTTGGGCAGCTGGTTCTGCTGGTTGCCCTTCGACACGTTCATCGTGACCTTCGAGCCCGGCTGCGCCTGCGTGCCCGCGGCCGGGTCGGTGGACAGCACGGAGTCCTTCTGGCCGCCGCCGTCGACCGTGTTGGTGTCGACCTCGAAGCCCTTGGCCTCGAGGGCCTTCTTGGCGTCGTCCTTGTCCTGCCCGGTGACGTCGGGCACGGTGAGCGCGGTCTGCTGCACGCCGACGGCGATGTCGACGGTGCTGCCGCCCTTCACCCGCACACCCGGGCCGGGGCTCGAGTTGACGACCTTGCCGACCTGCGCGGCGTCGTTCGTGGGCGCGTTGGTCTGCTTCCCGAGGACGAGGCCCTGGCTCTTGAGCAGCGCGGTGGCGTCGGCCACGCTCATGCCCTGGAGCGCGGGCACGTTGACGAAGGCGGGCCCGGACCCGACCGTGAGGTCGACGTTGGAGCGCTCCGCCACCTGCGTGCCCGCGGCCGGGTTGGAGTTGATCACCTTGCCGACCTGTTCGACCGCCGACTCCTGCTGCGCGACGTTGCCGACGCGCAGGCCCGCCGCGATGATCTGGTTGGACGCGTCCTGCTGGCTCTGCCCGACCACGCCCGGCACCGCCACCTGCGACGGCGTGGCGGGCCCGGAGAGCAGCTGGTAGGCCACGAACCCGACGAGGCCGAGCACCACCAGCACGCCGAGGACGATGGCGACGACCCGACCGGTGCGCCGCGGCGGCTCCTCGTCGGCGTAGTACTCGCCGTAGTCGGGCGACGCGGGCGGGGGCACGCCGCGGCCGTTGAGGCGGCGGGTGGCTCCGGTGGGCGGGCCCGCGGCCATCATCGCCGTGCGCTCGTCGGCGCTCAGCACGGAGGGCGCGAGCGGGGCCTGCCCGCCGCGCACGCGGACGAGGTCGGAGCGCATCTCGGCGGCCGACTGGTAGCGGTTGGCCGGGTTCTTCGACAGCGCCTTCAGCACGATGGCGTCCAGCGCGGGCGGCACCGCCGAGTTGACCTCCGACGGCGACTTCGGGTCCTCCCGCACGTGCTGGTAGGCCACGGCGACGGGGGAGTCGCCGGTGAACGGCGGCTCGCCGGTGAGCAGCTCGTAGAGCACGCAGCCCGCGGCGTACACGTCGGAGCGAGCGTCGACCGCCTCGCCGCGCGCCTGCTCGGGCGAAAGGTACTGCGCGGTGCCGATGACGGCCGCGGTCTGCGTGACGTTCTGCCCCTCGCCCAGCGCACGCGCGATGCCGAAGTCCATCACCTTCACCGCGCCCGCGCGGTTGATCATGATGTTGGCGGGCTTCACGTCGCGGTGGATGATCTGGTGGCGGTGCGAGAAGTCCAGCGCGGCGCACACGTCGGCCATGACGTCGAGCACCTGCTGCTGGCTCATCGGACCCGTGGTCTTGACGATCTCGCGCAGGGTCTGGCCGTCGACGTACTCCATGACGATGTAGGGCAGCGGCCCGAAATCGCTCTGCACATCGCCGGTGTCGTACACGGCGACGATCGCGGGGTGGTTGAGCGCCGCCGCGTTCTGCGCCTCGCGGCGGAAGCGCATCTGGAACTGGGGATCGCGGGCGAGGTCGGCGCGCAGTACCTTCACCGCGACGTCGCGCCCCAGGCGGGTGTCGAGCCCGCGATGCACCTCGGACATGCCGCCGAAGCCGAGCACTTCGCCCAGCTCATAGCGCTCGGACAACAGTCGGGGGGTGGTCATCGCAGCCGGTTCCTGGGGTCGAGGGGTGCTCTGCCGTTCAACACGCTTATCGGCGGTCGGACGGTTCATGCAACAGGGCCACGGTACCGGGCGCCATACCCTGGGGCGTCGGCCCCGCGCCCAGGTTGCGCACCACGTAGACGCCGACCACCACGGCGGCGACGGTGAGCAGCACGAACAGCACGAGCAGCAACGTGCGGCCGCGGCCGGAGCCCGCGCGGAGCTCCACCGGCCGGGCGGCGACCGCGGGGACGGGCCGTCGGGGCGACGACGGCGTTTTCGACCTGAGCCTCGGCTGGGGGGTGGCAGGCGAGGGCGGGGTGGCCAACCGGCGCGCCGTCGGCGTGGCGGCCCGCGACGTGGGTGTGGGTGTCGGGGTCTTCGCCGCGGGCTTGGGCGGCGTGAGGATGGGACGGGCCCGCGGGGGCGTGAACGGCCCGGTGAGCGTGCCCGGCGCCGGGAGGCGCTCGCCGCGCCGCACGGCCGCGACCGCCGCCGCGAACTCGCCGCCCGTGGAGTAGCGCTGGGTGGGGTCCTTGACCAGCACCGCCTCGATCAGCTCCCGGGCGTGCGGCGGCACGCTCCCGGGCAGCGGCGGTGGCTGGTCGCGCACCTGCATCATCGCCACCGCCACCGCGCTCTCGGCGCGGAACGGGCGGTGCCCGGCCAGGCACTCGTACCCGACGATGCCCAGCGAGTAGACGTCGCCCGCGGGCCCGGCCTCGGCCCCGCTGGCCTGTTCGGGGGCGATGTAGTGGGCGGTGCCCATGACCATGCCGGACCGGGTGACCGGCACGGCGTCGGCGGCCTTGGCGATGCCGAAGTCGGTGAGCTTCACCATGCCGTCGGTGCGCACGAGGATGTTGCCCGGCTTGACGTCGCGGTGCACGAAGCCGCGCTCGTGGGCGGCCTGCAGCGCCCAGGCGGCCTCCTCGACGATGCGCAGGGTCTCGTCGGTGGAGATCGGCCCCCGCGCGATGAGCGTGGACAGGGGCTCGCCGCGCACCAGCTCCATCACGAGCCAGGCCGTGCGCCGCCCGTTGGGGCCCTCGTCCTCGCCGTAGTCGTGCACGCCCGCGATGCCCGAGTGGTCGAGCGACGCCACCGTGCGCGCCTCGATGCGGAACCGGTGCAGGAACTCCGGGTCGTCGGTGAGCTCCGGGCGCAGCACCTTCACCGCGACGCTGCGGCCCAGCCGCGTGTCCGAGGCCTCCCAGACCTCGCCCATCCCCCCGACCGCGATCCGGCGGTCGAGCTGGTAGCGGTCGGCGATGTGCTGACCGGCGGCGAGGACGGTCATCGCGACGCCTTGCCCAGCGCCGCGGCGATGACGGCGCGCCCGATCGGGGCGGCGACGAGCCCGCCGGTGGCCGCGAGGTTGTTCGGGTCGCCGCCGTCCTCGACGAGCACCGCCACCGCGACCTGCGGCGCCTCGGCGGGGGCGAACGCGACGTACCAGACGTGCGGCGCGAGGTTCTTGGGGTCGTCGCCGTGCTCGGCCGTGCCGGTCTTGGCCGCGATCTGCACCCCGGTGATCTTCCCGTTGCCCGCGTAGGAGTTCTCGTTGTTCACCATCAGGGCGTTGAGCCGCTGGGCGACGTCCGCGGACACGGCGCGACCCAGCCGGTCGGGCTGGGTGGTCTCGATCGGCTGCAGGTCCTGGCCCTGGATCTCCTTCATCAGGTACGGCGCCATGACCTGCCCGCCGTTGGCGATCGCGGCGACGATCATGGCGTTCTGCAAGGGGGTGAGCGCGACGTCGCGCTGCCCGATGGCCGACTGCTGGAGCGCCGCGACGTCGGGGATCGACCCGATCGTCGACGGGGCGACCGCCAGCGGGATCTCCAGGTCGGCCTGACCGATCCCGAACGCGTCGGACTGCGCGCGGATGGCCTGCACGCCCAGCTGCGCGTCGAGGTCGGCGAACGCGGTGTTGCAGGAGCGCTGCAGCGCCTCGCGCAGGCTGACCGTGGGGCTGGTGCCGCACGCGTTGCCGTTGTAGTTCTCCAGCGTGGTGCGGGTGCCCTGCAGCGTGATCCGCGGCGCGGCCGTGACCTGGCTGTCTTCGGTGAACTTGCCGCTCGCGAGCGCGGCGGCCATGTCCACCAGCTTGAACGTGGAGCCCGGCGGGTAGGTGGCCTGTATCCCGCGGTTGATCAAGACGGGCGGCTTGGCCGACGTGTAGTCGGCCCAGGCCTGCTTCTGCGTGTCGGTGTTGTGGTTGGCCAGCCGGTTGGGGTCGAACGACGGCGTGGAGGCCATCGCGAGGACGGCACCCGTGGCGGGCTGGAGCGCGACCACCGCGCCCGCGTAGCGCTTGCGGGTGAGCTGGTCGTAGGCGACCTTCTGCACCGCCGGGTCGATCGTGAGCACCACGTTGCCGCCGCTGGGGTCGCGGCCGGTGATGAGGTCCGACAGCCGCCGCCCGAAGAGCCGGTCGTCGCTGCCGTTGAGCACCGCGTCGGCGGCCCGCTCCATGCCGGACGAGCCGTAGATCACCGAGTAGTAGCCGGTGATCGGGGCGTACTCCGGCCCGTCGGGGTAGGTGCGCAGGTAGCGCAGCCGGTCGTTGGTCTCGGCGCTCGAGGCGAGCACCTGCCCCTCGGCGGTGATCTGACCGCGCTGGCGGGAGTACTCGGCGAGCAGCACGCGCTGGTTGCGCGGGTCGTTGCGGTAGTCGCCCGCCTTCACCACCTGCACGTAGGTGAGGTTGGCGAACAGCAGCAGCACCATCGCCATCACGGCGATGGCGATGCGCCGCACCGGCGTGTTCACTGCTGCCGCTCCACCAGCTCGGTGCCCGCCTCGGCCAGCGGCTTCTGCGGCGCGCGGCGGGGCAGCGGCGCGCGGGCGGCGTTGGACACCCGCAGCAGCAGCGCGACCAGCGCGTAGTTCGCCACCAGCGACGAGCCGCCGTAGGAGAGGAACGGCAGGGTGAGCCCGGTGAGCGGGATCAGCTTCGACGCCCCGCCGACGACCGTGAACAGCTGCAGCGCGATCGCGAACGACAGCCCGGTGGCCAGGAGCTTGCCGAAGCTGTCGCGCACGGCCAGCGCGCTGCGCAGCCCGCGCGTGATCAGCACCAGGTAGACGACGAGGATCGAGGCGAGCCCGATCAGGCCCAGCTCCTCGCCGAGCGAGGACAGCATGAAGTCGCTCTCGGCGTACGGCACGAGATCCGGCCTGCCCGCGCCGAGGCCGGTGCCGCCCACGCCGCCGGTGCCGAGTCCGAACAGGGCCTGGCCGATCTGGTAGCCCGCGCCGTTGAAGTCGTCGAACGGGTCGAGCCACACCTGCACGCGCACCCGGACGTGGCCGAACAGCTGGTAGGCCACCATCGCGCCGCCGACGAACGCGGTGAGCCCGATGAGCATCCACGACACCCGTTCGGTGGCCGCGTAGAGCATCACGAGCACGATGCCGAAGAACAGCAGCGAGGTGCCGAGGTCGCTCTCCAGCACCAGCACGCCGAGCGCGAACGCCCACGCCACCAGCAGCGGCGCGAGATCGCGGGCGCGCGGGAACTCCATGCCGAGGAACGTGCGACCCGCCGAGGTGAACAGCTCGCGCTTCTGCACGAGGAACGCGGCGAAGAACACGATCAGGAGGATCTTGGCGAACTCGCCGGGCTGGATCGAGAAGATGCCCAGCCGCAGCCAGATCTTCGCCCCGTTGACCTCGGAGATCGACGACGGCAGCAGGCCGGGCAGCGCGAGCAGCACCAGGCCCGCGAACCCCGCGGTGTAGCCGTAGCGGGCGAGCGTGCGGTGGTCGCGCACGAAGAACAGCACGGCGATGAACAGCGCCAGCCCGATCGCCGTCCACGCGATCTGCCGCCCGACCAGCACGTTGGGCACGTCGCCGCCCAGCGCGGCGGCCCGCTCGGCGTTGGCGAGGTCCAGCCGGTGGATCATGACGAGGCCCAGGCCGTTGAGCAGCGCTACGCACGGCAGGATCAACGGGTCGGCGTACGGCGCGAAGCGGCGCACGGCCAGGTGGGCCAGCGTGAACAAGGCCAGGTAGGCCAGCCCCACCCAGACCAGCGACTGGGTGAGCGTCTGCTCCTGGTTGGCCTCGACGAGCACGAGCGCGAGCGTGACGAGCACCGCGGCGAACGCCAGGAGCACCAGCTCGATGCTCCGGCCCGTGGGTGGGGCCTCCGCCTCGCCGTTGGTGGTGGGCCGGGCCCCGTTGCCGCTCGGTGACGTCAGCCCAGCCATCAGCTCTCCCTGCAAGTCACGCCCGGTATGGCCGTCGCCTGGGGGAGCGGGGTGGTGTTCGGGGGGGTGGTGACCGGAGCCGGGTTGGGGACGGGAGCGGGGGCCGGTGCGGGCGCCGGGGCGGGTGCGGGCGCGGCAGTGGGCGCGGCAGTGGGCGCGGTGGTGGCCGAGATGACCGGGCAGGGCGCGAGCATGCGGCCGCGCAGCCGGTCGACCAGCAGGTTGGCGTCGCCGAGGCCCTCGGGCGCGATGATGCCGTCGGACACCATGTTGCGGTCGGACTCGGTGAGCTGGTCGAGGGTGATGTCGGTGTGCTCGACGACGTTGTGCAGCGGCACGCCGAGCACCTCGCCCCGCACGCCCTGGAAGATCGTGACCTGGTCGGCGTCGACGCCGACGTAGTACTGCTGCATCACCCAGAGCCGGGCGAGCCCGCCCGCCGCGGCGAGCACGAGCACGACCGCGCCGATCGCGGCGACGACGCGCAGCGTGGACCGCTTGCGGGGCGCGGTGGCCGCGGGCACGGGCTCGATGCGCGGCAGGGCGCGGGTCATCGTGGTGGCCGACGCGCGCGCCGCCGCCGAATCCGGGCGCGGGCCCTCGTCGCGGCCGTCGCCGACCGACCCGCCGACGATCGGGGCGTCGTCGCCGAAGTCGATGTCGACCACGTCCGCGACGATGCAGGTGATGTTGTCCGGGCCGCCGCCGCGCAGCGCCAGCTCGATCATGCGGTCGGCGCACTCGCGCGGGTCGCGGTAGGTGGCCAGCGTCTCGGCCAGCGTCTCGTCGCTGACCACCCCGGACAGACCGTCGGAGCAGAGCAGGTAGCGGTCGCCGGGCCGGGCCTCCCGCATCGTGAGCGACGGCTCGATGTCCTGCCCGGTGATGGCGCGCAGCAGCAGCGAGCGCTGCGGGTGCGTGTGCGCCTCTTCCTCGGTGATGCGGCCCTCGTCGATCAGGGACTGGACGAACGTGTCGTCCTTGGTGATCTGCGAGAGCGTGCCCTCGCGGAGCTGGTAGGCCCGCGAATCGCCGATGTGGACGAGGCCGAGCCGGGTGCCCGCGAAGAGGATCGCCGTGAGCGTGGTGCCCATGCCCTCGAGGTCGGGGGAATCCGCGACGTGCCGGGTGATCGCGGCGTTGCCCTCGACGGTGGCCTCGCGCAGCTCGGCGAGCAGGTCGTCGCCGGGGTCGTCCTCGTCGAGCGGGGCCAGCGCGGAGATCACCAGCGACGACGCGACCTCACCGGCGGCGTGGCCGCCCATCCCGTCGGCGAGCGCCAGCAGCCGGGGTCCGGCATAGACGGCGTCCTGGTTGTTCTGCCGGACGAGCCCGCGGTCGCTGCGGGCGGAGTAACGCAGGACCAGGGTCATGTTGCGGGGCCCCTCATGATCGGAGCTCGATCACCGTCTTGCCGATGCGGACAGGCACCCCCAGCGGAACTCTGGTGGGTCCGGTGACCTTAGCCCGGTCCAGGTAGGTGCCGTTCGTCGACCCGAGATCCTCGACGTACCACTCGTCGCCTTGCATCGCGATCCGCGCGTGGCGGGTGGAGGCGTAGTCGTCGTCGAGCACCAGTGTGGAGTCGTCCGCGCGGCCGATGAGGATCGGCCGTGCGTCCAGGGTGACCCGGGTGCCCGCCAACGCGCCCGCCGTGACCAGCAACTGCCGAGGCGTGCGCCCGCGCGCGGTGCGGGGAGGTCGTCGCCCGCCCGACACGATCGCCCGTAGCCCGGACGCCGCGTACAGGTCGGAACGCACTACCCGCAGTGCGGCCAACACGAAGAGCCAGAGCAGGGCGAGGAAGCCCGCCCTGGTCAGCTGCAGCACCAACTCCGGCACTCGCGGCCGCCGTTCCCGTGCGCGCTCTACTGGGTGCGGAAGACGAGGCTGGAGTGCCCCACCCGGATCACGTCGCCATCGTTGAGCTGCCAGGTCTGCACCGGGTTGCCGTTGACGGTGGTGCCGTTGGTGGAGCCGAGGTCCGACAGCGTGGCCGTCTGACCGTCCCAGCTGATCTCCAGGTGCCTGCGCGACACACCGGTGTCGGGCAGCCGGAACGCGGAGTCCTGCCCGCGACCGATCACGTGGGTGCCCTGGGTGAGGTCGTAGGTGCGCCCGGAGCCGTCGTCGAGCGAGAGGGTGGCGGTGCGCTGCTGGTTGCCGTAGCCCGGCTGCCCGTAGCCCGGCTGCCCGTAGCCCGGCTGCCCGTACCCCGGCTGGCCGTAGCCCTGCTGGTAGCCCGCGTCGTAGCCCTGGTCGTACTGCTGCCCGTAGCCCGGCTGGCCGTACCCCGGCTGACCGTAGCCCTGGTCGTAGCCCTGCTGGCCGTAGCCGGGCTGCGCGTAGGCCTGCTGGTCGTAGCCCGGCTGCCCGTAGCCCGGCGCTGCTGGCCGTAGCCCTGCTGGCCGTACCCCGGCTGGCCGCCCTGCTCGTAGCCCTGCTGGCCATAGCCCTGCTGGCCGTAGCCCTGCTGGTCGTAGCCCGGCTGGCCGTAGCCCGGCTGCTGCGGGTAGCCACCCTGCTGGCCGTAGTTCTGGCCGCCCTGCTGCGGGTAGCCGCCCTGCTGGGGGTCGCCTTGCGCCTGCGGCTGCTGCTCGTACCCCCCCTGGCGCTGGTCGTAGTTGGGCGGGGCATACGTCTGCTGCCCGTACCCACCTTGGGCATTGCGGTCGTAGCCGTACTGCCCGTTCTCCTCGGGGTGGCCCGGTTGCTGGCTCATGGGTGCTTCTCCTGCGTCGCGTGCTCGGAGTGGCGTCCCGGCGGGAAGCGTCGGGATCGACTCGTGAGCGGGTGCGGAACTGTCCCGTGTGCAGCGCATCGGAGCGCTCCAGAAAGACTACGACCTCGCCGTAGGTGTCCCATCCCTGGTCGGCGAGTTGTTCGGCAACCGATGCGGAGAGCGTCGAGATGATCTCCGCACGGTCACCAGCCATGCGTTCGAGGTCGGTCGCTCCGAGCAGCACGGTGAAGCGGTTGGGCGCCAGGAGGCGACCGCCCGCGAGCTGCTCGATGTGGTCTTCGGCTTCCCGGAGCAGCGCTTGCACCACTTCTTGGGGAACGACGCTGCCACCGAAGACCCGCGCGAAGGCATCGCCCACCATCCCCTGAAGACGGCGCTCGAACCTGTCGACGCGGCCCAACCGACCCTACCTCCGTTCGCATCGGCGTGTTGCTGGCGATGCCGATCGTATCTGTGCTAGCCCGGGCCGTGGAGTTGCCGGTAGGTCAGGTTGACCGCTGGGGTGGTCAACCCTGCTTTCCGGCCCTCTGCTACCTTCGCTTTCGCCAGGGCGAGTGGCGGAATGGCAGACGCGCACGGTTCAGGTCCGTGTGTCCGAAAGGACGTGAGGGTTCAACTCCCTCCTCGCCCACACTTCCACCACCTCCTCATCGAAACGATCATGGCGTGCGTTGCACCGCTGGTCGATCCGGGTGATCGGCGAGCACCAGCAGATCGGCTTCGGCCCCCTGTTCGTGGCGCACGTGGGCGGGCACGGTCCACCGCAGATCCTCCCCCAAGGTGCGCGTGAGGGCGGCCGCGCTCATCCGGAAGTGCACCGCCAGCTCGGCGGGCAGGCCCCGGCCCAGCAGCAGCGCGCCGTGCAGCACCACCACCCCGTCGGCGGGGAGCGCGGTGTAGCCGTCGCGGTAGGCGCGGTCGGTGCGGGTGTTCCACAGCCGGGGCAGCACCTGGCCCGACCCGTCGGGGGCGGCCGGTTCGAGCACCTCGCGGCGCAGCGCGGCGTCGTCGAGCCAGCCGTGCAGCAGCGCGTCGGGGTCGGTGCGGCCCTGTTCGAGGCGCACGGAGGCGGGGCGGAGGAAGTCGGCGGCGTCGACCACCACCGTGGGACGGCCCCGCGCGCGCAGCGCCGTCGCGACCTCGGCGGCCAGCTCGCCCGGCCGCGCGGGCGCCGGGCCGTCGAGGACCAGCCGCACGCGGCCCGGCCGGGCGGCGACGAGCTCGACGACCTCCTCGGCGAGCGCGGCTCGGCTGGTGGGGGTGACGAGCACCCGACCGATGCTGCCGCACCCGGGCGCGCTGCGCCTACTGGCGGTAGCCCTCCACGACGTTGCCGGGGCGCTCCTGCGCGCCGTCGGGGTCGAGGCCCGCGCGGCGGCGGGCGTCGCGCTGGCGCAGCAGGTCCCAGTAGCGGTCGAGCTGCACGCCGAGGTCGGCCAGCCGCGCCTGCTCGGCGTCGGAGAGCCCCTGCCCGATGTGGGCGCGCTCCAGCTTGTGCTCCTCGGCCACCAGCTCGTCGATGTGGCGGTGGATCTCGGTGTCGTCCATCGGAGGTCGCTCCCTGTCCGTTCGATCGCTTCTGGCCCAGACTGGACCCCGTGGCGGCGGCGCGGCAGGGCGGGTCCTCGATCACCCGGGCGTTGCGGGTGGTCGAGGCGGTCGCCGTCGCCGGTGACGGGGTCACGGCCAAGGCCATCGCGCGGCGGCTCGGCTGTCCGCTCCCCACGGTCTACCGCGCGCTGGGCACCCTCGTCGAGGAGGGCTACCTCGTCCGGCTGCACGACGTGCACGGCTACGGGCTCGGCTACCGCGTCGCCGAGCTGCACCGCAGCCTCACCGAGCAGGTGCGCCCCGAGCCCGCGCTGCGCACCACGCTGCGGGAGGTGCACACGGCGGCCGGGGCGGCGGCGTACCTCGCGGTGTTCCGCGACGTCGACGTGGTCGTCGCGCACGTCGACGACTGCGCCGACCACCCCCGCCCCGACGGCCTGCGCGTCGGCGAGCCCACCCCGGCGCACGCCACCGCCGCGGGCAAGGTGATGCTCTCGGGCCTGCGTCCGGCGCGGCTCTCGGAGCTGTTGGAGCGCACCGGGTTGCCGCGGTTGGCGCCGCGCACGGTGGCCGACCGCCGCGCCCTTGACCGCGAGCTGATGCGGATCCGTTCCGAGGGCGCCGCCGTCGAGGTGGAGGAGTACGTGCCGGGCGTCGCCGGGGTGGCCGCGCCGGTGCTCGGGGCCGACGGCGAGGTCACCGCGGCGCTCGGGGTCTCGGTCCCGCGGTCGGAGTTCACCGCACGCCGCTGGGAGCTGGAGCGGGTGGTCCGCACCGCGGCCGCGCGCGCGGTGGTGGGCTGACACCCGGGCGCACTAGCGTGCCGTCCATGAGCCAGCGAGCCCAGCCGCCGTTCCGCGCCGACCACGTCGGGAGCCTGCTGCGTCCCCCGGCCCTGCTGGACGCCCGCGAGAAGTTCCGCACGGGCGACATCACCCGCAAGGCGCTGCGCGAGGCGGAGGACGCGGCGATCGTGGAGGCGGTCGCGATGCAGGAGCGCATCGGCCTCCAGGCGGCCACCGACGGCGAGTTCCGCCGCCGGTCCTGGCACATGGACTTCATCTACCAGCTCGGCGGCATCACGAAGACCGACCAGCAGCTGCGCATCTCCATGCACAACAAGACGAGCGAGACCTCGTTCGACACGCCGGGGATGGCGGTCACCAGCCGGGTCGAGCTCGAAGAGCCGATCTTCGCCGACGACTTCCTGTTCCTGTCCCACAAGGTGTCCTCGGCGCTGCCGAAGCTGACGATCCCGTCGCCGAGCATGGTCCACTACCGCGCGGGCGCGTCGGCCGTCGACCGGACCGTCTACCCCGACCTCGACCAGTTCTGGGCCGACCTGTCCACCGCCTACGCCGACGAGGTGCGCGCCGTCCACGACCTCGGGTGCCGCTACCTGCAGCTCGACGACACCTCGCTCGCCTACCTCAACGACCCCACCCAGCGGGCCGTGATGGCCGCCCGCGGCGAGGACGCCGACCACCAGCACCTGCGGTACATCAAGCAGATCAACGCGGCGCTCGCCGACCGGCCGTCCGACATCGCCGTCACCACCCACATGTGCCGCGGCAACTACCGCTCGTCGCTGGGCGGCCGAGGGTGGCTACGACTACGTCGCCGAGGCGCTCTTCGGCGAGCTCGACGTCGACGGGTTCTTCTGCGAGTTCGACGACGAGCGCTCCGGCACGTTCGCGCCCCTGCGGTTCGTGCCGCCCGGCAAGCAGGTGGTGCTCGGGCTCGTCACCACGAAGTCCGGGGCGCTGGAGGACGCCGACACGCTCAAGCGCCGCATCGACGAGGCCGCGAAGCACGTGCCGCTCGAGCAGCTGTGCCTCTCGCCGCAGTGCGGCTTCTCGTCGACGGTCGAGGGCAACGCGCTCACGGTCGAGGAGCAGTGGGCGAAGCTGCGGCTGATCGTCGAGGTCGCGGCGGACGTGTGGAAGTGAGCCCGCACGAGGCCGGGGCGCGCGGCGTCGCCGGGCCGGGGTGGGCGACGCCGCTGCACGCCGCCGTGCTGGAGCGCGCGGGCACGGGTGCGCTGCTCGACCTGGGCTGCGGGCCGGGGGAGTTCGCGCGGTACGCCACCGACCGCGGCGCGCGGGTGACCGGCGTCGACGTCGACCGGGGCGCCGTCGCCGCGGCCGCCGCGCTGGTGCCCGAGGCCACGTTCCTGGTCGGCGACGCCGTCGACCCGCCGCCCGGGCCGTTCGCCGCGGCCGTGGCGGTGCAGCTGTTGGAGCACGTGGCCAACCCGGTCGCCGTGCTGCGGGCGGCGCCCGCGCCCGTCGTCGTCGCGACGGTGTGGGGGCGCGAGTCCGAGTGCGACGCGCGCCTGTTCGCCGAGGCGCTGGCGCCCTGGCTGCCGCCGCGGCCACCGCGGCCGGGCCCGCCGCCGCTCACCGACCCCGACCGGCTGCGCAAGATCGTCGGGCTGGCCGGGCTGGAGGTCGTCGCGCTCGACGAGGTGGTCTGCCCGATCGACCACGAGGACGCCGACGCGCTGGTCGGTGAGCTGTTGATGTCGGGCATCGGGCTGCACGCGGCACGCCGGGCAGGCCCGGCCGCCGTCCGCGCGGCGGTGCTGGAGCGCGCGGCCGACCTGCGCACGCCCGACGGCGGCTACCGGCTGCGCAACCTGGTGCGCGTGGTCGTCACGCGGCCAGGCGCAGCTGGTTGAGCAGGCCCACCTGGTCCCACAGCGTGCGGTGGCCCGCGATCAGCGTGGTCGTGCGGCCCGCGCGGGAGCGGTGCCGCACGGACACGACCGAGATCGCCAGCACCTCCACCTGCCGCCCGGTCGGGGCGACGCCGGGCAGCAGCCACGGCAGCTCGCGGTCGTGGGTGAACGTCACCATCGACTCCTCGGCCAGCTGGCGCTGGTCGACCGTCTTCGACACCCGCCGGAACGCCAGGTCGTCGGGGCGGTGCGCCACGACGTCGTCGAGGTAGCGCCGCAGCGCGTCGGTGCCCGTCCCGCCGGTGCCCGTGGGCACGTTGGTCAGCGCGCAGTCCTCGGTGAGGAAGCCGAGCGCGGCGTCGACGTCGCCCTTGTCGTACAGCGCCTCGCGGAACCCCGCGGCCAGCTCCTCCAGCTTCCACATGAGGTGCTGGATCTCCATGGTCACGCCCGCTGCCACCTCCGTTCACGCCGACGAGGCCGCCCGCAGCAGCAGGCGGCCTCGCGGCGGTGGATATCAGTGCGCGGCCGCTGGGTACCGCGCCGCCAGCAGGCCCTTGCAGTACTCGCCGTTGGCTTCGATGCCGACGCGCTGCAGCCGCGCCCGCCGCAGGTGCAGCGGCACCTGCGCCGAGGGGATGCGGTTGCCGTCCGCGTCGATGAGCAGCGGCGCGTCGTCCCCGTGCGGCAGCCCCAGCGCCTCACGGCGCTGCCGCATCCGGGAGAGGTCACCCGACGGGGGCACCTCGCCCAGGTTCATCGCCGCGAGCTCGTCCGGGCCCGCCCCGGCGTCGACCAGCGGCCGGGCGACCCGGTCCTGACCGGCCAGCGCGGCCTTGCGGAAGAACTCCAGCCGGAGCTCGTCCAGCTCGGCCACGGCTTCGCCCTGGTCGGAGCCCGCGAACGTCCGCACGAACCCGGCCTGGGCCGCCACGCCGCCGTTGATCTCGGCGGAGGCGTGGTGGTCGGCCAACGTCACGTCCGCGCGCGTCACCCCGGGCACGGCCGAGACGGCGTCGTAGGCGTCGGCGACCATGAGGAAGGAGAAGTTCGGCGCGCAGAAGAAGGTGGGCAACCGCAGTCGGACGGTCGCCACCCCCTCCTCGGACACGGTGCACGACTCGACGAAGTCGAGATCGGTGATCGGCTCGTCGAGCTCCGGGTCGATGCACCGTGTCCAGGGCACGCCAGACGGCGTCCCTGAGGTCGGTCACGCCTGGGCACCCGCCCCGGCGGTGTCGTCGACGAGCTCGTGACCCGGGTGCGCCGGTCTCGTCCGCGGTCGTGTCGACGGCGAACTCGGCGGGCACCTCGATGTCGTAGAGCTTGGCGGCGTTGAGGCCGAGGATCTTCTTCTTGGTGGCCGTCGTGAGCTTGCCGATAGTCGGTGAACGCCTCGTCGTCGGGCATCTGCCAGTCGACGAAGCCCTCGATCTGCCACTTCGGCGTCCAGATGTTGTAGTCGCTGCCGAAGGTGAGCTTGTCCTCGCCGACCCAGAACAGCAGCTCGCCCATGACCTTGGCGAAGAACTTCGGCCGCGCGTGCATGAGGCCGCCGATGCACCACCGACAGGCCCGCGTACACGTTGGGCTCCTGCACCGCCATGAAGCAGAAGTCCTCGATGCGCGGGATGGCCGCGTGCTCGACGATGAAGTTCAGGTCCTGGTGGTCGGTCGCCGCCGCGTCGATGTCGACGGGGCTGAAGGCGTCCTTGTCCAGCGGCCAGATCGTCGGGCCCTTGTGGGCGTGGATGTTCTTGATGCCCAGCTCCTGGCACTTCTCCAGGAAGCGGTAGGCCTCCGGGCGAGTCCAGCCGCCAGCCGCGCGAGTCGTTGTACCACTCGGCGGTGTAGACCTTGACGCCCTTCAGGTTCCACTTCTTGGCGTCTTCTTCGAGCTGCTTGAGACCCGCATCGCCTTCGCGCGGGTCGAACCGGCCGTTGACGATGAAGCGGTCGGCGTACTTCGGGAGCAGGTCCTTGATCCCACCGTTGCGGTCGGCGGTGTTGAAGCCCTCGGTGTACCAGTCGTAGAGGTACGTCGACTGGAAGATGACCTTGTCGACGTAGCCCTCGATGAACATGTCCTGCTCGAAGTCCTCGGGCGTGACCTTGAGGTACTTCTCGTAGTCCCAGTGGGTCTCCGGCGGGGCGAGCTGGTGGTAGCCGTAGAAGCAGTCGATCCAGCCCTTCGCGTACTCCTCGCGGCCCGGCTTCCAGTTCTCGCGGCTGGCGTCCCAGAAGTGGGCGTGGGCGTCGACGATGTAGTACTTCTCGCCATCCTTCTCGTACGACATGTGGCGGAACTCCTCTTCTACGGGACCAGAATCGCGCGGCCGCGGACCCGGCCTGCGTCAAGATCGTGGAGCGCGTCGAGCGCGGCATCGAGCGGGTACTGCTTGGTGTGCAGGGTGACCTTGCCCGCCTCCGCGAGCACCATGAGCTCGACGAGGTCGGGGTAGGTGCCCACGATGTTGCCGATGACGTTCTTCTCGCCGCCGACGAAGTCGAGCGTCGGGGCCTTGAACTCGCCGCCGTAACCGAGGACGTACATCGATCCGGCCGGGGCGGTCATCTGCCAGGCGTCGAGCTCGGCGCCCTGCTCGGCGACGAAGTCGAACACCACGTCGCCGCCGTTGCCGTTGGTCAGGTCCTTGACGGCGTCGACGTGGCTGCCGTCGGAGAGGACGGTCTCGTCGGCGCCGATCTGCTTGGCCAGCGCGAGGGCGTCGGGGTTGCGGTCGACGACGACGATGCGCGTGCCGGTGATCGCCGCGAGCGCCTGGATGCGCGATGTGGCCCAGGCCCGCCCGCGCCCTGCACGACGGCGGTGGTCCCCGGGTAGAGGCTGGGCACGGCCTTGCGCACGGCGTGGTAGGCGGTGATGCCCGCGTCGGCCAGGGCGGCGACGTCGGCGGGGTTGGTGCTCGGGTCGAGCTTGATGCACGCGCGGGCGGTGGTGCGCAGGTACTCGGCCATGCCGCCGTCGTTGCTCGAGAGGCCCGGGAAGAAGGCGTTCTCGCACTGCATGTCGCGGCCGCGCCGACACGGCAGGCACAGCCCGCAGGACGGCTGCGGGTGCAGGATCACCGTGTCGCCGACCGCCACGTTGGTGACGCCGTCGCCGACGGCGTGCGATCCAGCCCGCGTTCTCGTGGCCGATCACGTAGGGGAGCGCCGGGTTCATCGCCTCGGCCCAGTCGCCGTTGACGATGTGCAGGTCGGTGCGGCAGACGCCGGCGCCACCGATCTTCACGATGACGTCGAGCGGACCCTGGAGCGTGGGCTCCGGGATGTCGTCGATCTTGGGATCCTCGTGGTACGCGTGTACCCGGACGGCCTTCACCGCGGTACCTCCTCGACATCGGAGTGACTTGGCTCGATTCCAGTGCGACGTGCCCCGGCTCACAACCTGCTCCATTCCGCATGGAGAGAAAAGTGGCCCCGACGAGCTCACGCGGTCTGCGTGAGCGCTGCGGCGAGGCCGATCGTCACGGCCATCACCGCCACCTCGATGCCCGCCCACCGCAGCACCGGCAGCCGCCGCGCGGCCAGGCGGCGGCGGGCCAGCCAGCCCAGTCCGCCGAGCGCGACGACGCACACCGACTTCGCGACGACGAGCCAGCCGTAGCCGGTGGTGACCAGCGCGCCGACCGACGAGACCCGCAGCACGGCGTTCAGCACCCCGCTCACGACCACGCACGCGATGCAGCCGCCCGCCAACGTGGAGAACCGGGGGAGCACGGCGTCGAGCAGGCGGCGCCGGGGCCCGGCCACCACGACCACGGCGCCGAGCCCGCCGACCCAGAGCGCGGCCGCGGCGACGTGCAGCGCCACCGTGACGACGGCGAGCTGGTGGTCGGCCGACGTGCCCGCGTGGCCGGTCACGGCCGGGGCCAGCGACCCCAGCAGGGCCGCGACCAGCACCACCCGCTGCGGCACCCGGTCCGGGTCGCGGGTGCGCACCGCGGCGCAGACGAGCACGGTCGCCGCGCAGCCCGCGGTGAGCAGGAGGCCGCGGCCCGCGGTGAGGGTGAACGCGAACGTCCGCAGCTCGGCCGCGCCCAGCGCGCCCACCGGGCGGCCGTACGCCTCGGCCGCGCGGAACCCGACGCCGAGCAGCACGAGCACGAGCCAGGCGCCCGCGACGGCGACGGTCGCGCGGTCGACCCCGCGCAGCACGTCCGGCAGCTCCGGGGCCCGGCGGTTGGCGCCGAGCGGGAGCAGCGTCGCGACCAGGGCGAGCCCCACGCAGGCGACGGCGGCCAGGTCGCCCGCCGCGCGCGTGACCGTCGCGCCGAGGAGGACGGGCAGCGCGGTGGCGGCGAGCCCGCCCGCCAGCACCGCGGCGGCCGAGGCCGTCCCGATGGTCAGGGCGACCCAGCCCACCGGCCGCCAGCCCGTCGCCACCCGCGTGCCCGCCCCCGTCACCGCCGAGTCCCCACATCCGTGACGGCGAGTCTCCGTTTCTGTGACGGCGAGTCGCGATTCTCAGGACGGCGAGTCCCGGCTTTCGGGACGGCGAGTCTCCACATCCGTGACGGCGAGTCGCGCATCTCGTCGTGGTGAGTCGGGCATCCCGCCGCCCGGGCGCGGAGCGGCGCTCCCGTGGCCCGGACGGCGGGGGTGCTCACGACACGCGGCCCAGCCGGAGCGCCAGCACCACGCCCGCGCCGACGAGCACGACGGCACCGACGATCCACGGCCACACCGGCGTGCCCTCCGGCTCCGGCGGCGCGGCCGACGGCACGGCGTTCGGCGCCGCGGTGGCCGCGGGCACCTGGGCGTCCGCCGAGCCCGGCCCGGCCGCGGTCAGCGTGAACGACGTCTTGCCCGACACCGGGTGCCCGTCGGCGGACACCACCCGGTAGCCGATCTGGTAGACGCCCGCGGGCCCGAGCGGCAGCGCGTTGACCGTGACCGTCTGGTCGGTCTCGGTCACGTTGCCGCTGTGGTAGTCCTTGCCGTCCGGCCCGATCAGGGTGATCACCGTGAACCCGGCCTGGACGTCCTCGTTGAACGTGAGCGAAACGGCGGGGGGCGACGTGGCGACGCTGGCCCCGTCGGCCGGGTTGCTCGCGTCGAGCTGGCTGTGCGCCCACGCGGGCGCGGCGCCGAGGAGCAGCGCCGCCCCCACCGCCAGCACCAGCGCCACCACGCGGCGCATCAGTCCGACTTCCCCGCTCGCCGGGTCCGCAGCACCGCGCCCCCGCCGAAGCCGAGGCCCAGCGCGCCGACGAGCAGGCCCGCGCCACCCAGCCAGCGGGCGGTGGTGTCCTCGGACGCGGGCGGATCGGCGGCCGCGGCCGTCGCCATCCCGCCGTGGTGGTCGCCGGTCGCCGCGGCGAGCGTCACCGACGGCGCCGGGTGCTCGGGCTCGGAGCCGTCGGCGTTGGGCGGGTCGGCCCAGTTGACGACCTTCCCGTTGTCGTAGGTCTGCGCGGCGGGCATCTGGAGGACGTCGACGTCGGCCGGGAACGGGCCGAGCGAGAGCGGGAAGTCCATGTACTGGCCAGGGCCGATCCGGGTGCCCGGGTTGGCCTTGAACGTGACCGAGCCGACGGTCTTCGTGATCGCGTTGCCGTCGTCGTCCTTCCGCTGTGGGTTGAGGGTGACCTCGTTGGGGGTGGCGGTCCAGCCCGCGATCGGCGTGGTGCGGACCGAGCTGAACGGGTGGTCCGCGGGCAGGTTGACCGTGACGGCCACCGTGCCCGCGGTGTCGTCCTCGTTGGGCACCCGGAAGGTGACGACGCCGTAGCCGCCCTTCTGGACGGTGCCGTTCGCGGTGACGTGGGCGAATGCGGGGGCCGCGCTCGCCAGTGCGACGAGTGCGGTGGTGCCGAGCAGGACGCCCGCTCGGAGCAGGGTTCGGGACATGGGTGTTCTCCGGTGGTGGGGTTTACGGGTGTGGTGGCGGGTCAGGCCAACACCGGAGGACCGCGCCGGACATCGGCGACGGCCAGGCGCCGCGCGCGGCGCGCGGGCAGGTGGAGCGGGGCGACGGGCCGCGTCGGCAGCGGCCGGTCGGCGGGCGGTGGCGTGAGCCTGCGCGGCAGCACCCGGCGCAGCACGGCGGCCACGGCGAGCACGGCGGCGTCGGCGTACCGCACGGCGACGGCGGTGACGAGCGTGATGAGCACGTGCACGACCAGCATCGGCCGCTCGCCGTCGGCGGCCATCGGGTGCAGCGCCGAGAGCGTGGCGTGCAGCACGAGCTGACCGCCGCCCAACACGCCGACCGTGCCCGCGAAGCTGCGGGTGCGCTCGGCCAACGCCACGAACGCGCCACCCAGCAGCGGGAGGAGGACCACGAGCAGCGACAGGTCGGGCAGGCTCCCGCCCGCGCCCGCGTGCCCGATCGTGGTGAGCAGGGCGACCAGCAGCGTCAGCGTGACGCCACGTAGCCGAGCCCGACTCATGGGGCAAGACGGTAGCTCAGGTGGCGATACCCAGATGCATGAGGACGCCCTGCTCGATCCCGTCGAGCTCCGCGGCGATCGCCTTGAACGCCGTGCGCCGACGGGTGCTGGGCATCTGCTCGGCGGCGCGCACGGCCGTGGCCAGCTCGACGAGGCGGGGCCGGGCCTGCTCGGCGAACGCGCGGGCGGCGGGGGTGCCGCCTTCCAGCTCCGTGAGCCGCTCGGCGAGGTGCGAGCAGCGCGCGTGCAAGCCGCCGCCCGGCCCGGTGAAGTCGGCGAGCTTGTCGGTGGTGACGCCGAGGCGACCCGCCCGGTAGTTGTCCCAGGTGCCCCGCACGGCGCCCGCTGCGGCCAACGCGTACGGCGCGAGCACGGGAGCCACGGCGACCCCGACGCCGATCAGCCGCTTCGCGCGGGCCTTGGTCATCGGCTTGCGGGCCATGGGGCCTCCCTTCGTGGTGAATGGTGAGCTTAGGGGGCGGACGCAGGCCGCGGGGTGCGGAGAACTGTCGGTGTCGGGCTCTACCCTCGGATGCGTGACCGCGACCGAGCAGCCCGCGCCCTCCCGCGCGGTAGGTGTGGCGCTCGACGCCAGGGATCTCACGCGCTGCCGTCGGCGCATCCACCTCGACCACGATCCCGATGCGGTAGGTCTGCCCCAGGCGCTCCCCGATCCGGCGTTCGAGCAGCGGCGCGAGGATGCGGCGCGGCACCGCGCGGGCATCGCGGCGGTCATCCGGCGTGAGACCGGGTGCTTCGTGGTCCCGGCCGATGCCGACGCCGAGCGGGCTACGGCCGCGGCGGTCGCCGAGGGCGCGGCGCTGATCTGGGGTGCGCTGCTGCCCGCCGCGCGCGGCACCCGGCGCGCGCCGGTCGAGCTGCTCGTGCGCGTGCCGGAGGGCGGGTACGTGCCGGTCGTGGTGGTGCGGCACCGGATCACCGATCCGGGGGAGGGTGCGGTCACGTCGTCGCCCGCGCGCCCGTGGCCCGCGGCGGCCGCGGTCGATCCGGCGCGGCGCGTGCGGTCGCACCCGCGGGATCTCCTGCGGCTGGCCCACCTGCACCGGTTGCTGCGGGCGGCCGGGTGGGCGCCGGAGCGGGCCGCACCGCACGGCGGCTGGGGCGGGGTGATCGGGTTCGATGCCGACGTCGTCGTGTGGCACGACCTGTGGTCGGGGCACTGGCCGGGCGGCAAGTCCACGTTCGCGGAGTACGACGATCGCGTCGCCGATCGGATGGCCGTGGCCACGGCGGCGGCCGAGCGGGCGCCCGCGCTGGCCCAGCCGTCGCGCATCACCGAGTGCCGCCACTGCCCCTGGTGGCCCACCTGCGAGGCGGTGCTCACCAGCAGGCAGGACGTGAGCCTCGTCGTGCGCGGCGAGGTGGCGGCGGGGCTGCGCGAGGCGCGCATCTTCACGGTGGATGACCTGGCCAGGCAGGATCCGGCGGGCGAGCTGCCGGTGCCGGGGGTGCCGGTGGCCGACACCATCGCGCTGGCCCGCGCGTGGCAGCGCCACCTGCCCGTCGTGCGGCGGGTGCCCCGGGTGCCGGTGCTGCGCGCCGACGTCGAGGTCGACGTCGACATGGAGAGCTTCGGCGAGTCGGGCGCCTACCTGTGGGGCGCGCTGCTCGATTACCCCGGCGGCCGCCGCCCCGAGGACCCCGCGCCCGGCTACCACGCGTTCGCCACGTGGGATCCGCTGCCGACGTTCGACGAGGCCCGCTCGTTCGCGGAGTTCTGGGGCTGGCTGTCCGGGGTGCGGGCGCGGGCCGCGGCGTCCGGTCGCAGCTTCGCGGCCTACTGCTACAACGCGCACGCCGAGAACCGCTGGCTCCTCGGGTCGGCGCAGCGCTTCGGCGGACGGCCGGGGGTGCCCACGGTCGCGGCGGTCGAGGAGTTCATCGGCGATCCGGCGTGGGTCGACATCTACGCGGTCGTCGACGAGTGGTTCCTCTGCGCGCACGGCAAGGGGCTCAAGCGCATCGCCCCCGCCGCCGGGTTCGCGTGGCGCGATCCCGAGGCGGGCGGGGAGAACTCCATGCGGTGGTACCGCGATGCCGTCGGCCTCGACGGCGCGCCGCCCGATCCGGCCCAGCGGCAGCGGCTGCTGGAGTACAACGCCGATGACGTCGCCGCCACCCACGCCCTCCGGGTGTGGATGACCTCGCCCGCGATCGACGAGGTTCCGCTGGCCGCCGATCTCTGACGGCCGCCGGGTGCGGCTGCGGCCGGAGTCGGCGGGGTGTGCGCCCCGAGTGGGCGGGTCGGTGCCGCACGAGCCGTGATGATGACCGCCGCTCGGCGGGCGGGGCCGGTCCGGGCGATGATCGGGGGATGGCGCCCAGGACGTACGAGCGGCGTGGCACGCACGGCGCCGCGGCCAGCACCCACCACCTCGCCACGAGCACCGCGATGGCGGTCCTCGCCCGCGGCGGCAACGCGTTCGACGCCGTGGTGGCGGGCGGGTTCGTGCTGCAGGTGGTGGAGCCGCACATGTGCGGGCCCGGCGGCGAGGTGCCCGCCGTGTTCGTCACCGCGGGCGACCCGACCCCGCGGGTGCTGTGCGCCCAGGGGGTGGCGCCGGGGCGAGCCACCACCGCGCTCCTGCGCGACGAGCTGGGCCTCGCCGCGATCCCCGGCACCGGGCTGCTCCCGGCCACCGTGCCCGGCGCGTGGGACGGCTGGCTCACCCTGCTGCGCGACCACGGCACCTTCCCGCTCGCCGACGTGCTCGGCCCGGCCCTCGCCTACGCCGAGCACGGCTTCCCGCTCGCGCCGCCGGTGCCGACGACGATCGCCGCCGTCGAGCAGCACCTGCGCGAGCACTGGCCCAGCTCGGCGGCCACGTGGCTGCCCGACGGCCGGGTGCCCACCACGACGCACCGACTGCCCGCCCTCGCCGCGACCTGGCGCAGGCTGCTCGCGGAGGCCGTCGGCCCCACCCGCGAGGCGCAGATCGACGCGGCCCGCGCCGCCTGGTACCGCGGGTTCGTCGCCGAGGCGATCGAGGAGTTCATGGCCACGCCGGTGCGCGACGCCACCGGGCGCGACCACGCGGGCCTGCTCACCGCCGACGACCTCGCGGGCTGGTCGTGCTCGTACGAGGACGCGGTGGTCGTCGAGGCGGGCGGGGGCTGGGCGGTGGCCAAGCCCGGGCCGTGGTCGCAGGGTCCGGTGCTCGCGCAGACCCTGCAGCTCCTGCGGGACGCCGACCTCGAGTACGTCGACGGCGTGCCGTCCGAGGCCACCGTGCACCGCGTCGCCGAGGCCGCGAAGCTCGCGTTCGCCGACCGGGAGGCCTGGTACGGCGACAGCGCGCCCGTCCCGCTCGAGGCGCTGGTCTCGCGCGCGTACGCCGACGAGCGGCGGGCCCTCATCGCGGAAACGGCGTCGATGGAGCTGCGGCCCGGCGCCCCCGGCGGGGCCGCCCCGCGGCTGGCCGCCGCCACCGCCCCCGGCGGCTCCCGCGGCGACGGCGTCACGCCCGCCGGGATCGGGGAGCCGACGGCCGCGCAGGCCCCGGGCGTCGGGGAGCCGACCGCCGCCGACCGAGCCCGCCCGAGCGCGCCACCCGCCGCCGGTCCACGCGGCGGCGGACCGGCAGGCCGCGCGGAGTCGGGCAGCGGCCACCCACCCACGGCCGGGTCGGGCACGTCCGCAGGCGGCCACGCGTCTCCCGCCGGGCGGGGTACGGCCGACGCCGCACCGGGTGGTCGCTCGGCGCCGACGGCCGGGCGGGGTACGGCCGACGCCGGCACCGGGTGGTCGCTCGGCGCCGACGGCCGGGTGGGGTGCGGGCGATGCCGCCGTGCCGGGTGGTCGCTCGGCGCCGATGGCTGAGCGGGGTGGGGCAGGGCTCGGCGAGCCGACCGTCGGGCCCGAGGGCGTGATGCGCGGCGACACCGTGCACATCGACGTCGTGGACGCGGCGGGCAACATGGTCTCGGCCACGCCGTCGGGCGGGTGGCTGCAGTCCTCGCCGACGATCCCGGGGCTCGGCTTCTGCCTGGGCACCCGCGGGCAGATGTTCTGGCTGGAGGACGGGCTGGCGTCGTCGCTGCGGCCCGGGCGGCGACCGCGGACCACGCTGTCGCCGTCGCTCGGCCTCCGCGACGGCGAGCCGGTGCTCGCGTTCGGCACACCCGGCGGCGACCAGCAGGACCAGTGGCAGCTGTGCTTCTGGCTCGCCCACACCGTCGGCGGGCTCGACCTGCAGGCCGCGATCGACGCCCCGACCTGGCACTCCACGGCCTTCCCTTCGTCGTTCGCGCCGCGCGGGTGGGAGCCGGGCGGGCTCGTGGTCGAGTCGCGGCTCGGGCGGTCGACGCTCGAGGCGCTGCGCCGCCGCGGTCACCTCGTCACCGACGCCGGGCCCTGGGCGTTGGGCAGGCGCTGCGCCGTCGGCCGGGGCGACCTCCTGCGCGCCGCGGCCGACCCCCGCAGCGGCTACGGCGGCGCCGCGGCCCACTGATCGTCGCGAGCGGGGCGATCACCGGCCGGAGCTCGGCGCTGATCGGCGTGAGCGCGACACCAGCGCCCCCGCACGGGCCGTGACGTCGTGTTGACGGCGATCACCGCCCGGAATTCGGTTGCCCGCGCCGCGCCCACCGCGCTGCACTGGACCCATGACGGCTCCCTTCATGTCCCCCTCACCCCTAGCCCCTGAGGACATGAAGGCCCGTGCCCCCCATCGTGAACCTGGGCATCCTCGCCCACGTCGACGCCGGTAAGACCAGCCTCACCGAGCGGCTGTTGCACCTCGCGGGCGTCGTCGACCAACCAGGCCGCGTCGACGACGGCAGCACCCGCACCGACTCCCTCGCGCTCGAGCGCCGCCGCGGCATCACGATCAAGTCCGCGGTCGTGTCGTTCGCGCTCGCGGGCGTCACCGTCAACCTGATCGACACCCCCGGCCACCCCGACTTCATCGCCGAGGTCGAGCGGGTGCTCGGCGTGCTCGACGGCGCGGTGCTCGTCGTCTCCGCCGTGGAGGGCGTGCAGGCCCAGACGCGCATCCTGCACCGCACGCTCGCCCGCCTGCGGATCCCGACGTTGATCATGGTGAACAAGGTCGACCGCCGCGGCGCCCGACCCGCCGCCGTGCTCGCCGAGATCGCCGAGAAGCTCACCCCCGCCGTCGTGCCGGTCGCGGCGGTCGACGGGCCGGGCACCCGCGCCGCCGCCGTCACCCCGCGGGAGCCGGGCGACCCCGCCGATCGCGGCGATCCCGCGAGCCCCGCCGCCGCAGGCGACCACTCCGATCTGGCTGTTCTCGCCGAGCACGACGACGCGTTGCTCGCCGCCTACGTCGAGGGCCGCCCGGTGCCGTCGGCGGAGCGGCGGGCAGCGCTGCGGGACCAGACCAGATGCGCGCGAGTCCACCCCGTCTTCTTCGGCTCCGCGATCACCGGCGCGGGCGTGGAGCACCTGGCCACCGGCATCGCCGAGCTCCTGCCCGCCGCGCCGCGGGGCGGCCCGCAGAAGGGCACCGTGTTCAAGGTCGAGCGCGGCCCGGCGGGCGAGCGGGTGGCCTACGTCCGCATGCTCGCCGGGGCGGTCCGGGTGCGGGACAGGGTGCTCGGTGACGTCGTCACCGGCCTCGACGTCTTCGCCGACGGCGCCCTCGAACGGCGACCCGTGGTGCAGGCGGGTGAGATCGCCCAGCTGCGCGGCCTCACCCGCGTGCGCATCGGCGACGCCGTCGGGGTGGCCGACCGCCCGGAGCCGCACTTCGCGCCGCCCAGCCTGGAGTCGGTCGTGACGCCATGTCGCACCGGGGACCGCGCCGCCCTCTTCACCGCGCTCACCGAGCTGGCCGAGCAGGATCCGTTGATCGACCTCCGCCGCGAGGGCGCCGACATCGCCGTCTCGCTGTACGGCGAGGTCCAGAAGGAGGTCATCGCGGCCACGCTCGCCGAGGAGTACGGCATCGCCGTCACGTTCCGCCCGACGACGCCGGTGTGCATCGAGCGGGTCACCGGCGTCGGCGAGGCCGAGGCGCTGATCGGCGTGGCGCCGAATGCGTTCCTGGCGACGGTCGGGCTGCGCGTCGAGCCGGGCGAGAGCGCGTTCCGGCTGGAGGTCGAGCTGGGGTCGATGCCGTCGGCGTTCTTCACGGCGGTGCGCGAGGCGGTCACGTCGACGCTGCGGCACGGCCGGTACGGCTGGCCGGTCACCGGCTGCGTCGTGACGATGACCCGCTCCGGCTACTGGCCCCGGCAGAGCCACGCGCACGCCACGTTCGACAAGAGCATGTCCTCCACCGGCCGCGACTTCCGGCACCTCACGCCGTTGGTGCTGGTCAGTGCCCTGCGGCAGGCGGGGACGGCGGTGTGCGAGCCGGTGCACGCGTTCCGCCTGGAGATCCCGGCCGACACGCTCGACGCGGTGCTGCCCGCGTTGGCCCGCGCGGACGGGGTGGCGCACGAGCAGGTGGTGCGCGGCGCGCTGGCGGAGCTCACCGGCACGGTCCCCGCGGCGCGCGTGCACGGCCTGCGCCGCCTGCTGCCCGGGCTCACGCGCGGCGAGGCGGTGCTGGAGTCGCGGTTCGACCACCACCGCCCGGTGCGCGGCCCCGCGCCCACCCGGCCGCGGCCGTCGATCGACCCGTGGCGGCGCAAGGAGTACCTGCTGCAGGTCGACCGCCGGGTCGGCACGCGGTGATCGGCGTGCACCGCTGCTCCCTCGTCGTCGACGGGCGCGAGGTGGCCGTGTTCGCGGAGGCGACGGTCATCGGGGCGGAGATCGGCCCACCCGAGCGCCCGTCGCCCGCCACCGTCACGCTGCGAGGCGGCACCCTCCCGGAGTGGCCCGCGTCCGGACGCAGCTGCTTCCTGGTCCTCTACGCGGCGACCGGCGCACCTCTCGCGAAGTACTGGCTGGCGAAGGCGCGCCCGACGGCGGCCACCGTGTTGACCTGCGACTACATCCAGGAGATGGCGCCTTAGGAGGGTCCTGACCGGCCCACGCCGTAGCGAGCGGCGGCCAGGCCGCCGCATCGCAAGGCGGAGGAGGGCGCGATACCGGGCTGTATCGGGCCTGACGACAACGCAGCGAGGTGGCGGTCTGGGCGTCGCGCAGTAGGCGTGGGCTGGTCAGGCCCTCCTAAGATCCGGGGATGCTGTTCCTCAGCCGAGCCGACGTCGAAGCCCGCCTCGATCTCGACGCCCTCATCGCCGCACTCGCCCCCGCCATGGTCGACCTCAGCTCGGGCGCGGCCTCGTCGCCCGCCCGGGTCGTGGCGCAGGTGCCCGGCGCGAACGGGTTCCTCGGCGCGATGCCCGGCTTCGTGCCGTCGAACGGCGTGCTCATGGCCAAGCTGGTGACGTTGTTCCCGCACAACACCGACCTGCCCACCCACCAGGCGCTGATCGTCGCGTTCGACCCCGAGACGGGGGAGCCCACCGCCGTGCTGGACGGCACCGCGATCACGGCCATCCGCACCGGGGCGGGCTCGGCCCTCTCGGCCCGGCTGCTGTCCGACCCGGACGCGTCGGTGCTCGCGATCCTGGGCACCGGGGTGCAGGCGCGCTCGCACGCGCGGGCCGTCTGCCGGGTGCGGCCGATCACCGAGATCCGGATCGCGGGCCGCGACCCCGCCAAGGCCCGCGCGGTCGCCGACGAGCTGGCCGACCTCGCGGCCACCGTGCGGCCCGTCGGGAGCTACGCCGACGCCTTGGCGGGCGCGCACATCGCCTGCGCCACCACGCACAGCGACGAGCCCGTGGTGCGTCGCGAATGGCTCGCCCCCGGCACGCACGTGACGTCGGTGGGCTTCAACGCGGCGGGCCGGGAGGTCGACGACGCCACGGTGGCCGAGGCGCTGGTCGTCGTCGAGTCCCGCGCCGCCGCGCTCGCGCCCCATCCCGGTGGCGCGACCGACCTCCTCGACCCGCTCGCCGCCGGGCTCATCACCAGCGACCTCCCCGAGCTCGGCGAGATCATCAGCGGCGCCCGGCCGGGCCGCACCGACCCCGACCAGATCACGCTCTACAAGTCGGTGGGCGTGGCCGTCCAGGACGCGGCGGCGGTTGGACTAGTGTTGCAGAACGTCGATGTGTAATGGCATTACATAAGGAGATTGTGTGACGGTTGCCGCGCGGAAGCGGGCCGGGGCGGCCCGCGCGCAGGCCACGCGGGAGCGGGTGGTCGCGGCGGCGGCGCCGCTGTTCGTCGCCCGTGGCTACCTCGACACGACGATGGCCGAGCTCGCAGGAGCGGCGGGCGTCGCCGTGCAGACGCTCTACCTGGCCTTCGGCAGCAAGGCCGCGGTGTTGGCCGCGGTGTGGGAGGCGGCCGGTCCCGAGCGGCCCGCGGGGTGGGCCGAGGCGCTCGCGACCGCGCCGGACGGGCCCGCCGCGCTCGCCCGGCACGTCGACGCGACGACGGCCGCGGTCGAGCGCCGCCACCCCCTGGACGCCGTGCTGCGGGCGGCCGCCGCCGATCCGGAGCCCGCCGAGCTGCTGGCCGCGGCGCGGGCGGCGGCGCTCGACGCCCATGCCCGCGCGGTCGACGAGCTCGCCGAGCACCCGGGCTTCACGGTGGACATGTCGCTGCAGCGCGCCACGGACGTCCTCGCCACCCTGCTCGCGCCGGAGACGTACGGCCTGCTCGTCGTGCAGCAGGGGTGGACCACGCCGGACTGGGCCGAGTGGGCGCTGCGGCACCTGGTTGCCGACCTGTTCCCGGGGTGAGCGGCAAAGCCGTGGCCGCCGTCCCCGCACCCGGGCAGACTGGCCGCGTGTTCCTGTGGACGGTCATGCCCGCGCCGGGCCCGATCGGGGCGTTGACGGTCGGGGCGACGGCCGACGGCCTCGCGCTGGTCGCGTTCGGCGACCACCCCGAGGCGGCGGCGCAGTCGGCCGAGCGGCTGGGTGTCGCGGCGCAGGGGCCGATGCGCCTGCCCGAGGCCCGGCTGGACGCCGAGCGGGCGGAGGCTGTGGCGATTCCGGCGGTGGCGAACGGAGCCACGGCCGTGCGGGAGCGGGCGGTGGCGGTCGAGCAGGCGGCGGCAGCGCCGATTCCGGCGGGTGCAAAGGGACCCACCGGACGGTCGGCGGCCGTGCGGGAGCGGGCGGTGCCGGTCGACCGTGCGCAGGCTGCGCCGACTCCGGCGGTGGGAGCCGTGCTGGAGCGGGCCGTGGCGCAGCTGCGGGAGTACTTCGCGGGCGAGCGGCGGGTGTTCGACGTGCCGCTCGACTGGTCGCTCACCCGCGGTTCGCAGCGTCGGGTGCTGGGCACGCTCTTCGCGACGGTCGGCTACGGCGAGACCGTGACCTACGGCGAGCTGGCCGCCCGCAGCGAGCTGGGCAGCGCGTACACCGCCGCACGCGGGGTCGGCGCGATCATGGGCAGCAACCCGTTGCCGGTCGTGGTGCCCTGCCACCGGGTGATGGCGGCCGACGGGCTGGGTGGCTTCGGCGGCGGCCGGGCGACCAAGGAATGGCTCCTCGCGCACGAGGGTGTGCTCACCGGCGCCCTCGACTTCGGGTAGCCGGGATCACCTGACCGCCCGCGCCGCCCCCCGGTCGGCACGGGCGGTCCCCGGTCAGGGCAGCACGGTCGCGCGCGACCCCGGGCTCAGGGTGATCTCGGCCGTCGCCGTGCCGCCCGCCGCCACGTGCACGGTCTGCACCGCAGGGGCGTAGCCGCGCGCCGTGAGCGTGTAGGTGCCTGCGGGCAGGTCGGCGAAGTCGAAGGCGCCCTCGGCGTCGGTCACGGCGGTGCCGACGACCACGCCCCCCGCGTCCACCAGCGTCGCGGTCGCCTCCTCGACGGGACGGCCCGAGCTCGCCGCCGTGACCGTGCCGACCAGCCGGGCGCGCTGCGGCAGCTCGAGGTTGCGCTCCACCGTGATGCCGACGTCCAACCACACGCTCGACGCCGACGGCTGGTGTCCCGCGCTCGCCGCCGTGAGCGTGTAGGCGCCGTCGGGCACGCCCGCGAGCCGGTAGTGGCCGGAGCCGTCCGTGATCCCGACGGCCGCGACGTCGCCGTGCGCGTCGATCAGCGTGACGGCGGCGTCGACGACCGGCTCCCCGCCGTGCCGGACCAGCCCGTGCACCCCGGACGTGCCCGCGAGCGTGACGTCGTGCCGGGTGACCGCGTCCGGCCCGACCACCACCAGCGCCGCGTGCGGCTGGTAGGCGCCCGCCGCCGCGACCACGAGGTAGGTGCCCGCTTCGCGGAGCGCGACCGCGTACCGGCCCTCGTCGTCGGTGGTCGTGCGGGCCTCCTGGCGTCCGGCCGGGTCGGCGACGGTGACCATGACGGTCGCCAGCCCCTGCCCGTCGGCCCGGGTGGCTCGGCCCGCCACACCCGGCCCGTCGACCACCGGCTCGGCGGCAGCCGTGGCGAACCAGCCGTCGGCGTCGTCCTCGAGCCGGGAGGCAGCGACGGGCAGGCCGCCTGCCGCCGCGGGTGCGTCGTCGGACCGGGACGCGGAGACCGGCAGGCGGCCGGGCCCGGCCGCCACTGTGGCGGCAGGCTCGGATCGGCCGTCCGTCCCCGGTTCGGTGGCCGATGCGGGGCGGGCGGCGGGTGCGGGGTGCGCGTCCGGCGCGACCTGGGTCGCCGCGGCGTCCCGCTCGGCGGCCGATGCGCCGGTCGCCGGGCCTGCCGCGGCGTCGTGCCGCGGCGTGAAGCCCTCGGGCTGCGTGGTGGCGCCGTCCGGTGCGGACGCGGGCGCGCCTGCGAGCGCGTGCCGCCCACCCGCGCCTGCCGCGGACTCGCTTCCTGCCGCAACCGCGGTGGGCCCGGTCACGGCCGGAACCGCAGCGGCCCCTGCCGGTACCGCGCCGGATGTGGGCCCGGTCCCGGCCGGAACCGCGGCGAGCGGCAGACCCGGAGGCACCGGCGGTCACGGCCTCGGCCGGAACCACGATGGGCACCTCGCCCGTGCGGGCGGCCTCCTCCATCGCCGCCGCCCGAGCGCCGGACATCGTGCGCAGCGGCAGCTCCCGCACGAACAGCACCAGCACGAACCCGACGGCGATGACGCACGCCGCCACCAGGAACACCAGGCTCATGGAGCTCGTGAAGCCTTCGAGGATCGGCCGGGCGAGCCGCGGGTCGATCGTCTGCAGGAACGCGGAGTCGTTCAGGTCGTTGGCCCCGCCGCCCTGGTTCAGCGCGAAGAACGGTGCGTTGGCGGCGTTGTCGCGCACGGCCGGGTCGGCCACCGCGGCCTGGAACGCCGGGTCGGTCTTCGCGGCCGACGTCATCGCGGCCGCGATGTTGCCGGGGAGCGTGGAGAACAGGATCGAGAAGAAGATGGCCGTGCCGAGCGTGCCGCCGAGCTGCCGGAAGAACGTAGACGACGCCGTGACCACGCCCATGTCCCGCGCGGGCGAAGCGTTCTGCACCGCGAGCACCAGCGTCTGCATGCAGCCGCCCAGACCCAGGCCGAACATCGCCATGTAGAGGTCGAGCTCCCAGAACGGGATGTCGACGCTGATCCGGAAGTGGAGGATCACCAGCGCGCCCAGCATGAGCAGCGTGCCCACCACCGGGAACACCTTGTACCGCCCGGTGCGCGACGTGACCTGGCCGGAGAGGAGCGAGGCGGTCATGATCCCCGCGACCAGCGGCAGCATGAGGAAACCGCTCTCGATCGGTGACGCCCCGCGCACGATTTGCAGGAACTGCGGCAGCACCGCGATCCCGCCGAACATCGTCATGCCGACGAGCACGCCGACCGCCGTGACCAGCGAGAACACGCTGCTGCGGAACAGTCGCAGCGGCAGCAGGGCGTCGTCGCCGTACCAGCGCTCGACGAGCACGAAGAACAGCAGCCCGAGTCCGCCGAGCACGTAGCAGGCGACGGACGCGGCGGAGCCCCAGCCCCACGCGCGGCCCTGCTCGGCGACGAGCAACAGCGGCACGAGTCCGACCGCCAGCAGTGTGGCGCCGGGCCAGTCGATGCGTCGCGGCCCGCGCCGGGTGTGCGGCAGGTTGAGCACCTTCGCGACGACGGCCAGCGCGACCGCCCCGATCGGCACGTTGATGAGGAAGATCCAGCGCCAGCCGTCGATGCCGAGGATCGTGGGCGCGCCCGCGAGCAGGCCGCCGATCACCGGGCCCGCCACGCTGGACGTCGCGAACACCGCGAGGAAGAAGCCCTGGTAGCGGGCGCGTTCGCGGGGCGGCACGATGTCGCCGAGGATCGTCAGCGCGAGCGAGAACAGCCCGCCCGCGCCGATGCCCTGCAGCGCCCGGAACGCGGCGAGCTGGTACATCGACTGGGCGAACGTGCACGTCACCGAGCCCAGGATGAAGATCGAGATCGCGGTGAGGAAGAGCGGCTTGCGGCCGTAGATGTCGGAGAGCTTGCCGTACAGCGGCGTCGAGATCGTGCTCGTGATGAGGAACGCCGTGGTGGCCCAGGCCTGCTGGGACAGCCCGCCGAGGTCGTCGGCGATCGTGCGGATCGCCGTGGAGACGACGTTCTGGTCGAGCGCGGCCAGGAACATGCCGAGCAGCAGCCCGACCAGGATCGTGAGGATCTGGCGGTGGGTGAGCTCACCGCCTTCGCTCTCGACGGGTGCCGCGGTGGCTGTGGTCATCGGTTCACTCCGTGTTCTTGCAGACCGTCGGCGAACTGGCCCAACAGCGTGGCCAGCTGGCGGCGGGAGTCTTCGGGCCACCCGGACAACACCGAGGCGACCATGGCGATGCGGTGGCGGCGGCCGTCGGCGCACCGCTGCTCGCCCGCGGGGGTGACGGCGAGCAGGTGGGCGCGGCCGTCGGCGGGGTCGACGCGGCGCTCCACGAGCCCGGCGTCGACGAGCGCGGCGACCTTGCGGCTCACCGTGGACGGGTCCGTGCCCAGCGCCTGCGCGATCTCCCCGACGCGCTGCGGACCCTTCTCCAGGAGCACGCCGAGCACGTAGGTCTCGGCCTGGTGGCGCTGCCGTGCGACGACGCGCAGCAGCCGCGCGAGGTCCTGGCCGATCAGGGCCGCGGTGTCGTCCATCCCTTTACCTTTGTTTTGCTTGTAGCAAGCAACAACTTGCGTGCCTCAAGCATGCTCTTCGGTGGCGGCGGTCGGCAAGTGATATCCCTCTCCTGTGCCCAACGTCTTCGACCCCCGCGTCTTCGCCCGCGGCGTACCCCACGACGCCCTCCGCGAGCTGCGCGACCACGAGCCGGTGAGCTGGCAGGACGAGCACGAGGTGGGTATCTGGCCGTCGGGGCCGGGGTACTGGGCGGTCACGCGCCACGCCGACGTCCGGCACGTGCTGCGCACGCCCGCGGACTTCTCGTCGTCGCTGGGCGCCACGCAGATCCGCGACCCCGACCCGGCCGACCTCCCGTTCATCCGCCGCATGGTCCTCAACATGGACCCGCCGGAGCAGGTGCGGCTGCGCACGCTGGTGACGGGCGCGTTCACCCGGCGGCGGCTCACCCGGTTCGCCGACGTCATCCGGGAGCGTGCGGCGCGCCTGCTGAAGGACGCCGGGAGCCGCTTCGACCTGCCGCGCGACGTCACCGACGAGCTGCCGCTGGCCAACCTGTGCGACCTGCTCGGCGTGCCGAACGCCGACCGCGGCCTGCTGCTGGAGTGGACGAACCGGGTGATCGGCTACCAGGACCCCGAGCACGGCGTGGTCGTCACCGGGCCGGACGGGAAGCCGGTGAACCCGCGCTCGCCCGCGCAGCTCGCCGACATGTTCGCCTACGCGGCGGACCTGGCCGAGCGCAAGCGCCACGAGCCCGCCGACGACGTCATGACGGCGCTGGTGCAGGCCGAGGTCGACGGCGAGCGGCTCACCGACGCCGAGCTGAAGATGTTCTTCTTCCTGCTCGTGATCGCGGGCAACGACACCGTCCGCAGCGCGCTGCCCGGCGGCGTGCTCCTGCTGCTGCGGCACCCGGCGGAGTACGCGCGGCTCCGCGCCGACCCGTCGCTGCTGCCGTCGGCGATCGAGGAGATGCTGCGCCTGCACCCACCCGTGCTGACGTTCCGCCGCACCGCCACCCGCGATCTCACGCTCGGCGACCGGGAGATCCGGGCGGGCGACAAGGTGGTCGTGTACCACGTGTCGGCCAACGTCGACGAGCGCCGCTTCCCCGACCCGTTCCGCTTCGACGTCGCCCGCAGCCCCAACGACCACGTCGCGTTCGGGCAGGGCCCGCACCTCTGCCTCGGCGCGGCGTTCGCCCGGCTGCAGATGCAGGCGTTCTTCGGCGAGCTCCTGGAGCTGGGGGAGCTGCGCCTCGACGGCGAGCCGCGGCGGCTCACGTCGAACTTCATCAACGGGCTGACGAGCCTGCCCGTCACGATTTGACGCTGCCCACACGGCGTGTTGCCATCGCCCGATGGGCGTGTCATTCCGCGACGATGCCGCCGCGATCCAGGGAGACCTCGTCGAGCTGCGGAAGGCGCTGCACCGCCACCCTGAAGTCGGCCTCGCGCTGCCGCACACCCAGGAGCGGGTGCTCGCCGAGCTCGACGGCCTCGGCCTCGAGATCACGACCGGAGCCGAGACCACGTCGGTCGTCGGCGTGCTGCGCGGCGGGCGACGCGACGACGGCGACCCCCGTGCGGTCCTGATCCGCGGCGACATGGACGCGCTGCCCGTCGACGAGCAGACCGGCCTTGACTTCGCCGCGACGAACGGCGCGATGCACGCCTGCGGGCACGACCTGCACACGACGGCGCTCGTCGGGGCGGCCCGGCTGCTCGCCGGCCACCGCGACGGGCTCGAGGGCGACGTCGTGTTCATGTTCCAGCCCGGCGAGGAGGGCTTCGACGGCGCGGGGGTGATGCTCCGCGAGGGGGTGCTGGAGGCGGCGGGCAGGCGCGTCGACGCCGCCTTCGGCATGCACGTGTTCTCGAACCACCTGCCGTCGGGCCTGTTCTCCAGCCGTCCCGGCACCATCCTGTCGGCGTCGCACGGGCTCTTCGTGACCGTGCACGGCGAAGGCGGACACGGCTCGGCGCCGCACCACGCCCGCGACCCGATCGTCGCGGCGGCCCAGATGATCGTGGCGCTGCAGACGACGGTCACCCGCTCGTTCGACATCTTCGACCCCGTGGTCATCACCGTCGGGACGATCAGCGGCGGCACCAAGCGCAACGTCATCCCCGACACGGCGTCGTTCGAGGCCACCGTGCGCCGCTTCAGCGAGGCCAACGAGCAGCGCCTCGGTGCGGCGATCAAGCGGACGCTCGAAGGGGTCGCGGCGGCGCACGGCGTCGACGTCGAGTTCCGGTTCGAGACGGAGTACCCGACCACGGTGAACACCGCGGCCGAGGTCGAGTTCGCGGCGGGCGTCGTGCGCGAGGTCCTCGGGCCGGAGCGCTACCGGGAGCTGCCCGTTCCGATCTCCGGCTCGGAGGACTTCTCCCGGGTGCTCGCCGAGGTGCCGGGCGCTTTCCTCGCGATCGGGGCGACCCCGCCCGGCCGCGACCCGGCCACCGCGCCGATGAACCACTCCCCGCGCGCCGACTTCGATCCGACCGTGCTGTCCGACGCGGCCGCCGTGTACGCCGGGCTCGCCGCGCAGAGGCTGGAGGCATCATGACCATCCCGACCGCCGCGAACCAGACGAAGGCCCGCACGCTGTTCGGCATCGGCTCCGGCAACGCGATGGAGTGGTTCGACTGGGGCGTCTACACCACGTTCACGCCGTTCTTCGCCTCCCAGTTCTTCCACAGCGGCGACCCCGTGTCCGACGTGCTGAAGACGCTGATCGTGTTCGCGGTCGGGTTCATCGCCCGGCCGTTCGGCGGCTTGCTGTTCGGCTGGATCGCCGACAAGAAGGGCCGGAAGCTGTCGATGACGCTGACGGTCGCGCTGGCCGCGGCGGGCAGCCTCGTCATCGGGCTCAGCCCCAGCTACGCGCTGATCGGCGTGGGTGCGTCGATCATCCTCGTGCTGGCGCGGCTCGCGCAGGGCCTCGCCCACGGCGGCGAGCTGCCCTCGGCGCAGACCTACATCGCCGAGGCGGCTCCGCGGGAACGGCGCGGGCTGTGGTCGAGCCTGATCTACTTCTCGGGCACGATCGGCCAGCTCGCGGGCACCCTCCTGGCGGCGATCCTGTCGACCGTGCTCACCCAGGACGCGATGACCGCGTACGGCTGGCGCATCCCGTTCGTCCTCGGCGGCGTCTTCGGCCTCTACGCGCTCTACATGCGCCTGCGGATGCACGAGACCGAGGTGTTCGTCGACGAGGTCGTGCTCGAGGAGCCGAAGACCGGCATCTGGCAGACGATCAAGGAGCACCCCAAGCTGCTGTTCCAGGTCATCGGCCTGACGATGGGCGCCACCGTCCTCTACTACGTGTGGGCGATCTCGGCGCCCGCGTACGCGATCAACGTGGTGCACGTCCCCGCGGCGGGCGCGCTCTGGGCGGGCACGGCGGCCCAGGTGGTCTTCCTCATCGTGCTGCCGCTCTGGGGGATCGTGTCCGACCGGATCGGGCGCAGGCCCGTGCTGCTCACCGCGATGCTCGGCATGGCGGTGCTGAGCTTCCCGCTGAACGCGATGCTCACGACGTCGCCGTGGTCGCTGTTCGTCGCGATGTCGATCGCGCTCGTGTTCCTCGGGGCGTTCTCGTCGATCGGGCCCGCCGTCTACGCCGAGATCTTCCCGACGCGGATCCGGGCGATCGGGCTCGCGGTGCCGTACTCCATCGCGGTCGCGCTCTTCGGCGGCACCGCGCCGTACCTGCAGACCTTCTTCGCCAGCCAGAACATGACCAGCACGTTCATCTGGTACGGCATCGTCCTCGGCGTGCTGTCCGGCCTGGTCGTCCTCACCCTCCCGGAGACCAAGGGGATCGACCTCAGGGACCGGTCGGTCGGCGCGCACGGTCGGCGAAAGTCGCTCCGCGCTGTGGGATGATGACGAGGTGGGAGCGAGGACGGTCATCGGGGTCGACGGGCGCACGTGGTCCGTGCGCCGCAGCGTCGCGTGGTCGCTGCCCGCCACCGGCGACGACTTCGAGCACGACGTCGACGGCGGCCGCGGCGCCGCGGTGCTGATCCTCTCCTCGCTGTTCCTGTTCTGGGTGATCATCATCGTGTGGTCGCCGAGCGGCGTGCACGTGCCGTGGTACATCTGGATCGTCGCCACCCTCATCGTGATGTTCTTCCCCATCCGCTGGTGGCTGCGCAGACCCTGGACGGTCGTCGCCGAGACCGAGGGCGACTACGATCAAAAGCAGCCCGCGGAGCGCTGGACCGGCCTGATCCGGGGCGGCTCCCGCGCCCGGGAGGAGATGCGCATCGTCGTGCGCCGCCTGCGCACCCAGGGCACCCCGGGTCACGCCGACAGTCCGCTGCAGCCGGTGAACTAGCACGATGCCTGAGCTGCCGGAGGTCGAGGCGCTCGCGCACCACCTGCGCGAGCACGCCCTCTACCGCCCGGTCGCGCGCGTGGACGTCGCGTCGATGAGCGCGATCAAGACCTTCGACCCGCCGGTGCAGGCCCTGGTCGGGCGGGTCGTCACCGGCGCGGCGCGCTACGGGAAGTTCCTCGCCGTCGAGTTCCTCGACCGGCCGGACGACCCGCTCCACCTGATCACCCACCTGTCCCGGGCGGGCTGGCTGCGCTGGCACGACACCGCGGCCGTGACGCCGCCGAAGCCCGGCAAGGGCCCGCTGGAGTTCCGGCTGCACCTCGACGAGGTCGGGGGGCCCGGCTTCGACCTCACCGAGGCGGGCACGCAGAAGCGGCTGGCCATCTACCTCGTCGCCGACCCGCCGCAGGTGCCGGGCATCGCGCGGCTGGGGCCCGATGCGCTGGCCGTCACGCGCGAGGAGTTCGCCGAGCTGCTGAGCGGGCACACCGAGCGCATCAAGACGTTGATCGTCGACCAGGCGTGGCTCGCGGGCGTCGGCAACGCCTACAGCGACGAGATCCTGCACACCGCGCGACTGTCGCCCTACGCCGTGGCAGGCCGGTTGAAACCCGAGCAGGTCGACGTCCTCTACGACGCGCTGCGCTCGGTGCTCACCGACGCCGTCGAACGCTCGGTCGGCCAGGGCGCCGCGTCGCTCAAGGGGGAGAAGCGCTCGGGACTGCGGGTGCACGCCCGCACCGGGCTGCCCTGCCCGGTGTGCGGGGAGACCGTGCGGGAGGTCTCGTTCGCCAACCGGTCGTTCCAGTACTGTCCGGGCTGCCAGACCGGTGGCAAACCCCTCGCCGACCGGCGGCTTTCGCGACTGGTCCGGTAGGAGCTCAGATGAACGACCTGCTCTCCTCGCCGACCACGCTCCTGCTGCTCATCGGGCTGGTGTTCCTCACCGGTGGCGTGGCGATCTTCTACTTCCTGCGCAACCGGCGCAACACCTTCGCCACCCCGCTGGAGCGGGCCACGTTCGGCACGCTGCACACCGTGGCGCTGGCGGCGCCGTCGCTGCGGGAGGGGCTGTCGCAGTCGTCGGCGTCGTTCGCGCTGCCCTACCTGCGCCAGCTGCTCGACACCTGCGCGCTCACCATGACCGACAACCGCGGCAACACCCTGGGCTGGGACGGCGGCGCCGACCAGCACGAGCCCGACGTGCGCTCGCTGGCCGAGCAGGTGATCTCCACGGGGCGGCAGCAGATGCTGTCGCACTCGGCCATCGTCTGCGAGCGCAACGACTGCCCGGTGCGCGGCATCGTCGTGATGCCGCTGGAGAGCGACGGGTCGATCATCGGCACGCTCGGCGCCGTCACCACGTCCACCGCGGGCCCGGTGATCCTGCGGGCCACCGCCGAAGTCGCGCGCTACGTGTCGTCAGCAGCTGGAGCTGGCCGAGCTGGAGGAGGCGCGCGCCCGCCTCGACCGGGCCGAGGTGCGCGCCCTGCGGGCCCAGATCAGCCCGCACTTCGTCTACAACGCGCTCACCACGATCGCGTCGTTCATCCGCACCGACCCGGTGCGCGCCCGCGAGCTGCTCATCGAGTTCGCCGACTTCACCCGCTACTCGTTCCGCACCGCGGGGGAGTACACGACGCTGCAGGACGAGCTCACCAACATCGAGCGCTACGTCCGGCTGGAGAAGGCCCGCTTCGGCAACCGGCTCAACATCAAGCTGCAGATCGCGCCCGAGGTGCTCTCGGTGGTGCTGCCGTTCCTCGCGCTGCAGCCGCTGGTGGAGAACGCCGTGCGGCACGGGCTCGGGAGCAAGCCCAACGGCGGCACGATCACGATCACCGCGGAGAACGCGGGCAACGAGTGCGTGATCATCGTGGAGGACGACGGCGTCGGCATGGACCCCTCCCGCCTGCACGAGGACCTGGCCGACGCGCACCAGTCGGGCGCGCACGTCGGGCTGGGCAACGTCGACGACCGGATGCGCTCCACGTTCGGCGACGACTTCGGCCTGGTGGTCGACACCAACATCGGCCAGGGCATGAAGATCACCCTGCGCGTGCCGAAGTTCCGGGCGGGCATCCGCGTTTGAGCCGCGTCTAAGGTGGCGGGGGTGGATGCCCTACGACTCCCCAACCGGCTCGCGTCGAAGCTCCCGGGCAAGCTCGGCGAGCGGGCCGAACGCCCGGTCGTCTCGCTCGTGCGCCTGCACGGGGTGATCGCCGCGATCTCCGGCCCCCTGCCCCGCTCGGTGATCAATGCCGCCGCCGTGGAGAAGACGTTGGAGCGGGCCTTCGCGCCCGATGGGCTCGCGGCCGTCGCGCTGCTCGTCAACTCGCCGGGCGGGTCGCCCACGCAGTCCGCGCTCGTCGCCGACCGCATCCGCGGGCTCGCCGCCGAGGCCGAGGTGCCGGTGCTGGCGTTCTGCGAAGACGTTGCGGCATCCGGCGGATACTGGCTCGCCTGTGCGGCCGACGAGATCTACGCGCACCCCACCTCCCTGGTCGGGTCCATCGGGGTGATCAGCCAGGGTTTCGGGCTCGACGGCCTCATCGAGCGGTTCGGCGTGCAGCGGCGGCTGTACACGGCGGGCACGTCCAAGTCGCGCCTCGACCCGTTCCTCCCGGAGAAGGCCGAGGACGTCCAGTGGTTGCGCGGGCTGCAGGACGAGCTGCACGAGATGTTCCGCCGATGGGTGACCGACCGCCGGGGCGACAAGCTCAAGGGCGGCGACGAGCTCTTCACGGGCGAGGTGTGGACCGGCGCGCGGGCACTGGAGTACGGCCTGATCGACGGCCTCGGCACCCCCCGCGGTGTGCTCGCCGAGCGCTTCCCGGACGCCGACCTGGTGCCCGTCGAGGCCCGCAAACCCTTGCTCGCCCGGCTCGGCATCGGCGCGCCTGCCGCGGCCGGAGCGGATCTTGTGCTGGGGATGGCCCAGGCGGCCGACATCCGCGCCACGTGGGCGCGGTACGGTTTGTAGCTGGGCGTGATCGGATGAACCCGAAAGGTGCGTGCCACTGGCACTCACACGGTTTCGGCGTCACCATGGTCGCCGGTGTCGGACGTGATCGCCCCGCGGTCGCCCCGACGCCGCGTACCGTACACGCAGGATGAGGAGATCGTGGACAGCAACGACAGCTCCGGCGGCCTGGTTGTCCTCGCCGTAGACGACGAGGAACCCGCGCTCGAAGAACTGGCCTACCTGTTGAAGGAAGACCCGCGGGTGGGTGTCGTCCTGAAGGCGTCGGACGCCACCGACGCGCTGCGCATCCTCAACAGCCGTCAAGGGGTGCGCGAGGCGGCCACGGCGGGCCAGGCGGTCGGCGGGCGCGCGCTCAACCCGATGACGGGCATGCGGGTCGCTGAGCGCAGCGACATCGAGGTCGTCTTCCTCGACATCCGGATGCCGGGGCTCGACGGGCTCGAGCTCGCGCGGGTGTTCTCCTCGATGGCCGTGCCGCCGTCGGTCGTGTTCGTCACCGCGCACGACGACCGGGCGGTCGACGCCTACGAGGTCGGCGCCGTCGACTACCTCCTCAAGCCGCTGCGCTCCGAGCGGCTCGCCGCGTCGCTCGACCGGATCATCGCGAGCCGCGCCGCGGCCACCGCCGAGCCGATGCGCGACGACGCCAACGAGGACGAGGTCATCCCCGTCGAGCTGGCGGGCACCACGAAGCTCGTGCCGCGGTCGGCCGTGCGCTACGTCGAGGCGCAGGGCGACTACGCCCGCCTGCACACCCACGAGGGCAGCCACCTCGTGCGCATCCCGCTGTCGGTGCTGGAAGACCGGTGGCGGGAGGCCGGGTTCGTGCGCATCCACCGCTCGTTCCTGGTGTCGTTGCCGCTCGTCACCGAGCTGCGGCTGTCGGGCTCCGGCTACGTCGTGCGCATCGGCAGCGGGCCGGATTGCGCCGAGCTGCCGGTGAGCCGTCGCCACACCCGTGAGCTGAAGGACCGCCTCGTGCGGGCGACGAAGCAGGCGTGGAGCCAGCGTTGACCACGGCGTCGACCGCGGCTAGGAGCGCGCTGAAGAACTCGGCCCTACTGCGCGACGCCCAGGCGGCGCCCTCGCGGCGTTGGACGCCGCCACCGATACAACCCCGGTATCGGCGGCGGCGTCCGCCTTGCGATGACACCACCTGGACGCCGCTCGCTACGGGCGGAGTTCTTCAGCACCCTCCTAGGGCGAGCGGGCCGTGAGCACCGACACCGACGGCGTTCCGCCGTCGGTGGCACCCGGGTCGACCGACGACGCGGGTGCGGCAGAGACCGTCGAGTCGGGCGCGGCCTGGCTCCAGGCGGAGATCCAGCGGCGGATGGCGGCCGCGCGCAACGGCTCCGGCGGTCGGCACGCCCGGCACGGCGCGCCGGAGAGCGCGCAGGCCCGCCCCGATTACCGGGCCCGCCACGCCTCCGACCCCGCCCCCGCGGCCGCCGCCGACCCCGACGATCCCGACGCCGCGACCGAGCCCGCCGCCCCGGGCGTCGCCGGGAGCGCAGGAGCCCGCCCCGCCCCGCCCCGCCGCACCCCGTGGAGCGCAGGCGCCGCGTCCGCCGCCGCGGCCTGGAACGCGAGCGCGGGCACCGACCGCGCCACCGCGCGGAGCCAAGGCGCCGGTACCGATCCGGCCGCCGTCAGCCCGACCGGCGCGGGCGCCGAGGCGGCAGGTGGAGCCGCACACGGGGACGCCGGCACCGGTTCGGGCGTCGCCGGCGCGACGAGCGTCGGCGCCGATACCGCGCGCGCGGTATCGCAGTCGGGTTCGGGCGCCGCGGGCGCGCCGAGCGTGGGTGCCGATCCGGCCATCCAGGCGTGGAGCGCAGGCGGCGCTGGTCTTGAGAGCGGTCCGGGTGCCGCCGGCGCGACGAGCGTCGGTGCCGATGCCGCGCGGGCGGTGTCGCAGGCGGGCGCGGGCGCCGGTTCGGGCGCTGTTGGCGCGACGAGCGTCGGTGCCGATGCCGCGCGGGCGGTGTCGCAGGCGGGCGCCGGCCCTGATCCCGGCGCCGGCGCGACGAGTGCGGGCACCGATGCGGCGAATGCGATGTCGCAGGAGGGCCCGAGTACCCATCCGGCGGCTACCGGCCCGACGAGCGTGCGCGCTGATCCGGCTCCAGATGCGTGGAGCGCGGGGGGCACGGATGCGGCGCGTGCGGCGCTGCGAGCTGGTGCAGGCACCGATCCGGCGACCACGGCGTGGGGTCCCGGCGAAGGGATGTGGACCCGGCCGCCGCCCGCGCCGCCGCCGACCCCGAGCGGCGCAGGTCCCTCGACGGCCGATGTCGTTCCCCTCCCCGCCCGATCCGCTCCCACCCCCGCCCAGCGCGCCGCTCCGGCAGACGACGAGCCCGAGACCGGCCGCGACGACCCGGCGGAGGGCGCGCTCGGCACCGTCATCCCGCTCCGGCCGCCGACACAGGACCCGGTGGGCGCCGAGGCGCAGGCGGCTCCCGCGAGCCCGCAGACGCCCACACCTGCGGCCCCGCCACCGACCGTTGACGACAACCGCGAGCGTCCCGACGGAGGTGGAGCGCGCGCTGATGCGGCCGACGCGGACGGTCTGAGCCCTGCCGTCGTCGAGCCGCCGAGCGCGGTCGCCGGGATCGGCCCGGCCGCTGTGGCGGGCGCCGCCGAGGCCGTGCCGTCCGCAGCCGCCACCCCGCGCGACCCGACTTCGGAGTCGACCACCGCCCTGCCCGTCCAGGACGAGCCTGCCGCCACGGGTGCGACGAGTGCTGCTCCGGCCGCACCACCGAACCCGGTGCCGTCGACCTGGTCGGGGCTCGGTCGGCTAGGCAGCCCACGTTCGGCCAGCGCGGGCATCGGCGGCATCGGCGGCCCCTCACGCCCGGACCTGCCGGTCCGACGCCCCCGCAAGCCCGCCGCACCGCCGCCCGACCCGGCCGCGCAGGACGCCCCGGCAGCCGCGCCGCAGGACACCACGTCGCGCCCGGCGGCCGACGCGCCGCGCGACGACCCGTCGAGCACGGCGCGGGCCGAGTCGTGGGGTGCGGCAGGTGCGCAGCGCGACGACGCGTCGAGCACCACGCCGGGGGCGGCGGGTTCGCCGCCCGACGGGACGTCCGGCCCGGCGGCTCGCGGGCAGAACGGCTCGTCGAGCCCGACGACTGCGCCGCACTCCGGCCCGACCAGCACCCCGCGCAGGCGGCGCTCCGCCGGGATCGGCACCCACGCCTCGAGCAGAGCCCTCGGCAGGCACCGGTTTCACGACGGCCTACGGCCGTCCTGCCGACGCCCGCCCGCGGGGCACCGGCCCGATCGCGGACGAGTCGTCCGCACCGGCCGACGGATCACCGAACGGCGCGGCGGACCTCTGGCGGCCGCCGCGGCCGGGCGACCCGCCCTCCGCCCGCCGCCCCCTGCGCCCCTTCCCGCCGCGTGGCGCCGCGGTGGCCCGGCTGCTCGCCGCGCCGCCCGCCGTCCCGCCGACCGAAGCCATCCCGACCGTGCCCGGCATGCCCGCCCGCACCCCCGCCGCGACGCCCACGCCCGAGCACACCGGCGCCGTCGACGACGACCACGAGGACGACACCCGCCGCAGGGCCGCGTACGGCCGCTACGACTACGCGGGCACCTACCGCCGCAGCTACCGGCACGACCCCTACGACGACTACGACGACCCCGACGACGGCTACGCCGAGAGCTACCCCCGCCCACTGGGCGTCGGCGATCCCCGAGCCGAGGACGACTACGACGACGACGACGAGGGCGACGACGACGGCGAGGTCGGCGTCATCTGGCGCGCGGCCACACCGCCCGCGCCCGTAGCCGGTCCCGCATCACACCCCGCGGCCCCGCACGCACCCGCACCGGCCGACGCGCCCCGGCCGCAGTCCGCGCCCGCCGTCGAACCCCCCCGCCAGCCCGACCCCCCGCCCGTCCCCGGCAAGCGCGTGCGGGTGGTGCTCGCCGAGCGGAAGGCCGCGGCCCGTCCGGTGCGCACCGTCGTCGACCTGCAAGGCGACAGCCCGGTCGGCGAGGCGCTGCGCAGCGGTCTTATCGTCGACCAGATGCGCGTCGCACTGCGGTTCGCCTTGCTCGGCGGCCTCACGTTGGGCGTCCTGCCGCTGCTGTTCTACGTCGTGCCCGAGCTCGGCACGATCGCGATCCTCGGCCTGCGGCTGCCGTGGCTCGTGCTGGGGATCCTCGTGTACCCGTTCCTGTGCGGCCTCGGTTGGTGGTTCACCCGCACCGCGGAGCGCGTCGAGCAGGACTTCGCCGACCACATCCAGGACAGCTAGCCATGACGACCACCGGCATCGTCGTGATCGCGGCCATGGTCGTGGCGGCGGTCACGTCGGCCGTGATCGGTGCCTACGGCGTGCGGGCCCGGCGGCGCACGTCGGACTTCCTCCTGGCCTCCCGCACCGTGCACCCCGCGGCCAACGCGGCGGCGATCTCGGGGGAGTACCTGTCGGCGGCGTCGTTCCTCGGGGTCGCGGGCCTCATCCTGCGCGACGGCGTCGACGCGCTCTGGTACCCCGTCGGGTTCGCCGCGGGCTACCTCGCGCTGGTGTTCTTCGTCATCGCCCCGCTGCGCCGCTCGGGCGCCTACACCGTGCCCGACTTCGCCGAGGCCCGGCTGCACTCGCCCGTCCTGCGCAGGCTCTGCACGGCCATCGTCATCGTCATCGGCTGGCTCTACCTCCTGCCCCAGCTCCAGGCCGCCGGGCTCACGCTCACCACCGCCACCGGCCTGCCGTACACGCTGGGCTCGGTGGCGGCGGCGGTCGTCGTGGTCGTCACCGTGCTGATCGGCGGCATGCGCTCGGTCACGTTCGTGCAGGCGTTCCAGTACTGGCTGAAGTTCTCCGCGCTGGTGATCCCCACGCTCATCGCGCTGGTCTACTTCTTCGGCGACAACCGCACGTTCAACCGCCCCGCCCCGCCCACGCTCACCGAGCACACCACCGTCTGGATCAAGACGGACGTCCGGCTGCAGGTCACCGAGCCCGTGCAGGTGCGCGCCACCGGCCGGGTCGACGACGTGCAGGTCAAGGACAAGGACCTCGTCTGGCAGCCCGGCCTGCACAGCGTGGCCACCGGCGCCGTGCTCGGCTTCCCCCCGGGCACCGCCACGCCGGTGGTCGAGAACGCGCCCGTCGACGACGCCACCTGGCTGCTGCCCAACTCGTCCGGCGGGCCCTACAGCCTGCTCGGCACGTACTCGCTGCTGATCGCGACCTTCCTCGGCACGATGGGCCTCCCGCACGTCCTCGTGCGCTTCTACACCAACCCCGACGGCCGCGACGCCCGCCGCACCGCCGTGTTCGTGCTCGCGCTGATCGGGATCTTCTACGTCGCCGTCACGGCGGTCGGCGCGATCTCCCGGCTGTACGTCCCCAAGCTGCTCATCAGCGGCGAGACCGACGCCGCGGTGCTGCTCCTCCCGCAGGCCGTGCTCGGCAGCGGGCCGCTGGGGATCACGATCGGCGCGCTCGTGGCCGCGGGGGCGTGGGCCACGTTCCTCGCGACGTCCTCGGGCCTCGTCGTCAGCATCGCGGGCGTGATCCGCACCGACGTCATCGGGCCCGGCCGCTCCCGGGTGTCGGGGTGGGTGGCGACGATCGTCGGCGGGCTGGTGCCGCTGCTCGTGTCGCAGATCATCATGCGGATGGAGTTCGCCGAGGCGGTCGCGCTGGTGTTCGCGCTGGCCGCGTCGACCTTCTGCCCGCTGCTCGTGCTCGGCATCTGGTGGCGGCACCTCACGCCGCCCGGCGCGGTGGCCGGGGTCGCCACCGGCGGCGTCCTCGCGGGCTCGGCGATCGTGATGTGCCTCGCGGGCTACGACCAGCCCGGCTTGATCGGCGTGCTCATGGAGCGTCCCGCGATCGTGAGCGTGCCCGCGGCGTTCCTGGTGATGGTCGTCGTGAGCGTCGCGACCGCGAAGGGCTGCCCGGTGGCCACCGACCAGCTCCTCCTGCGGCTGCACGCCCCCGAGCGGCTCGGCCTGACCCGGGGGACGAACGGGCCGCCCCGCCTGAGCGTTCCCCCGGAGGGTTACGGTCGTTGCACAGCACGTGAGCACGACCCAGTTCCGAACCGCCGGATCGGTGTACGAGCAGGCGCAAGCCAGCCCCGAGTTCCAGGCGCTGCGTAGGCGGCTTCGCCGGTTCGTGTTCCCGATGAGCGCGCTGTTCCTCGGCTGGTACCTCGCCTACGTGCTGCTCGCGTCGTACGCGAGGCCGTTCATGGCGATCAAGCTCGTGGGCAACTTCAACGTCGGGCTGGCCCTGGGCCTGCTGCAGTTCGTGAGCACGTTCGTCATCACGACGCTGTACGTGCGCTTCGCGCGGCGGGCGGTCGACCCCGCCGCCGCCGAGATCCGTCGCCGGATGGGGCACCGGTGAACGCCGTCGGCAACGTCTACGTCAACGTCTCGATCTTCCTGGCGTTCGTCGTCGTGACGCTGGTCGTCGTCTACCGGACGGCCCGCGGCAACCGCACGGCGTCGGACTACTACGCGGCGGGTCGGGCCTTCACCGGCGCGCAGAACGGCGTCGCGATCGCGGGCGACTACCTCTCCGCCGCCTCGTTCCTCGGCATCGCGGGCGCCATCGCGCTGAACGGCTACGACGGCTTCCTCTACTCGATCGGCTTCCTGGTCGCCTGGCTCGTGGCGCTGCTGCTGGTGGCCGAGCTGCTGCGCAACACCGGCAAGTTCACGATCGGCGACGTCCTCGCGTTCCGGATGCGGCAACGGCCGGTGCGGGCGGCCTCGGCGGTGTCGACGCTCGTCGTGTCGCTGTTCTACCTGCTCGCCCAGATGGCGGGCGCGGGCGGACTCGTCGCGCTGCTGCTGCAGGTGCCCGCCGAGGACAAGCTGGGCCAGGGCGTGGTCATCGCGGTCGTCGGGGCGGTGATGATCGTGTACGTGCTGGTCGGCGGCATGAAGGGCACCACCTACGTCCAGATCATCAAGGCGGTGCTGCTCCTGCTGGCCGCCGGGGTGTTGACGACCTGGGTGCTCGGCTACGTCGGCTTCGACCTCTCCGGGCTGCTCGGCCAGGCCGCCGCGGCCAGCGACAAGGGCGAGCGGGTGCTGGCGCCGGGCCTGCAGTACCTGAACCCGCTCGACTTCGTGTCGCTCGCGCTCGCACTGGTGCTCGGCACGGCGGGGCTGCCGCACATCCTCATGCGGTTCTACACGGTGCCGACCGCCACCGAGGCGCGTCGTTCGGTGGTGTGGGCGATCTGGCTGATCGGCCTGTTCTACCTGTTCACGCTGGTGCTGGGCTACGGGGCGGGCGCGCTGCTGCCGCCCGGCACGATCACGCCGGCCAACCAGAACAACGCCGCCCCGCTGCTGGCCTACGCGCTCGGCGGTGAGCTCATGCTCGGCCTCATCTCGGCGGTCGCGTTCGCCACGATCCTGGCCGTCGTCGCCGGGCTGACGATCACCGCGTCGGCCTCGTTCGCGCACGACGTCTACGCCACGATCATCAAGCGCGGCCAGGCCTCGCCGCGGTCGGAGGTGCGGGTGGCCCGGCTGACGGCGCTGGTCGTCGGGATGCTCGCGGTGGCGGGCGGGATCGTGGCGAACGGGCAGAACGTGGCGTTCCTGGTGGCGCTGGCGTTCGCGGTGGCGGCGTCGGCGAACCTGCCGACGATCCTCTACTCGCTGTTCTGGCGGCGCTTCAACACCACGGGCGCGCTGTTCTCGATCTACGGCGGCCTGGCCACGTGCCTCGTGTTGATCGTGTTCTCGCCCGCGGTGTCGGGCAAGCCGACGTCGATGATCAAGGGCGTGGACTTCCACTGGTTCCCGCTCGACAACCCGGGGATCGTCGCCATCCCGCTGTCGTTCCTCCTCGGCGCGGTGGGCACGTGGATCGGCGGCCGCCGCCCGGTCGACCCGTACGCCGAGCACGCCCTGCACGCCGCGATGGAGGTCCGGGCCCTCACCGGGCGCCGGGGCCGAGTCCACGCTGACTCGCACCTCCCGTCACGGTGGCGCCGCCGTCGGGCGGGTCGCGCTCACCGCTGGTGTGACCGGCCGCGCCGTGCGAGGATGCGTCCATGAACGACGTGCCTGCTGTCGGCGTCGACGAGCTGCCCCTCGACGCCGTGCTGCTCGACGTCCGCGAGGACGACGAGTGGACCGCGGGCCACGCCCCCGAGGCCCGGCACGTGCCGATGAGCCAGCTCACCGGCAGGCTCGACGAGGTGCCCGCGGCCGATCCGCTGTACGTGATCTGCCGCTCCGGCAGTCGATCCGCCCGGGTGGTGGCCTTCCTGTCGCAGCAGGGCGTCCCGGCCGTCAACGTGGCGGGCGGCATGCAGAGCTGGGCCGCCGCCGGACGGCCGCTGGTCGCCGAGCGCGCGGGCGCCACCCCGGACGTCGTCTAGGCGCGCGCGGTGGAGCACTGCCCGCGCTGCGGCCGTGCGGTCGGGGCCAACGCATTCTGCCCCTACTGCGGGCGCTACCTCGCCCCGCTCGCGTGGGTCGCCACCCCGCCCGGGTCGCCTGTCCTGCCGCAGCCGACGCGTCCGGCCCGCTACGCCGGGCCGCCCCACTACCGGTTCATCCCGCGCTGGGGGTTCCCGGCGCTGCCGTGGACGCCGCCCGGGCCGACGGAGGCCCCGCCGCGCGACGCGCTCACCGCCACCCGCGCCACGCTCGCCAGCCTCGTGCCCGCGCTCTGGGCCACCGCCACGGTGGCGGCCGTCGCCGCGGGCGCGGAGCTGTGGCGCTACGTGCTGCTGCTGGCCAGCCGGTCCGACGCGCTCCCGGCCGGGCTGGTCGCGGCGTCCGACGCGCTGGTGACGTCGGCGGCCACCGTCGCACCGATCCTCACGGTTCTCGCGGGCGCGCTGCTCGTCGTCTGGAGCGTGCGCGCCTCGCGGGCCGCGGGCGAGTTCGCCGGGGTGGTGCCCGCCCGTTCGACGCGCGCGATCGTCGCGGGCTGGCTGCTGCCGGTGGTCAACCTGTCGGTGCCCGGGTCGGTGCTCGCCGAGATCGAGCACGCCGCGCTGGCCCGACCGGCCGGGCAGCGGCCGCAGCCGTCGGGGCAGCTGCGCGCGTGGTGGGTGCTGTGGGTGGCGAACCTCGCCGGTGTCGTGGTCGTGGCGCTGTGGTCGCTGCGCACGAGCGTGCAGGCGCAGGCCGACGGCGTGGTGCTGCACGCCGTGCTCGATCTGCTCGCCGCGGTCACCGCCGGGGTCACCGCCGTGCTCGTCGTACGCCTCACGCGCCTGCTCACCCCCAGCCGCGGCACCCACCGCGAGGTCCTCGTCGCGGTGCGCTGAGCCCTGGGTAACGTGCTGCCCACCATGGCGAAGAAGACGGCACCCAAGACGCAGGACGGGGAGAACCCCCGCCGCCCCTGTCCGTGCGGCTCCGGCAAGCGCTGGAAGGCCTGCCACGGCGCGGGCGACGACGTGATCGTGACCCGCCCGTTCGCGGGCCTGGCCGCCGAGTGCGACCTGGTGGCGTTGCGCGAGCTCCTGCCGTCGGCGACGGCGCCGCTGCCCCTGGTCGAGCCGCTCGACGTGCCGGTGACGGTCGCGTCCGTGCTGCCCGGCGCCTGCGCCGCGCTCGTGCGGCCCGACGGCGAGATCTGGCTCGGGATGCAGGTGCAGACCCGCTCCGGCGACCTCTCGGTCGACCTCGCCCGCGCGCTGGCCTGGGCGAAGACGTCCGAGCCCGGAACGTCGCTCGCGGTGGTGCCGCCGGGCGCCGAGTTCGGCCGCCTGCAGGACGTGCTCGACCCCGACGCCGCGCTCGACGTCACCGTCCACCGCGACTTCGCGTGGTGGCTCGTGCCCGAGGACGGCGACCCGAGCCCCGAGGTCGCCGCCACCCTCGAACGCGCCAACAAGGTCGTGATGCCCACCGAGCCGGTCGGCGAGCGCGGGGCGTACTGGGTCGACACCGGCAGCAAGGCGCACGTGCGCTGGGTGCGTCCGGAGCCGGAGGACGCGCTGGTCGCGGCGATGGCCCGGCTGCACGCCCGCGGCGAGCTCACGCTCGGCGCCGACAGCCGCTACGCGGGCTCCTTCCGGGCGCACGGCCTGCTCGTGCCGGTGTGGGACCTCGACCGCGAGCTGCACGCCAAGGAGTGGGCCGAGCCGGTCGCGCAGTTCGCCGCCCGTCTCGACGAGGCCCTCGCCGACCCGGCGCCGCTCACCGACGCCGAGCGCCGGGCCCGCGACGCGCTGGCGGGCAAGCAGGTCACCTTGCGCTGAGCGCAATGTGATCAGGCGCACTTCCGGGGTTACTGAACGCTCACTTACCCTCGGCCTCATGGGACTTCTCGACGACAAGGTCGTGATCGTCACCGGCGCGGGCCGAGGCATCGGCCGCGGCGAGGCGTTGGAGTGCGCCAACCAGGGCGCTGCCGTTGTGGTGGCCGAGTACGACCAGGCCGTGGGCGAGACCGTCGTCAAGGAGATCACCGCAGCGGGCGGCCGGGCCGTCGCCGTCAACGGTGACGTGGCCGACCCCGACGTCGCCGACGCGCTGGTCTCCACCGCCGTCGGCGAGTTCGGCGGCCTGGACGCCCTGGTCAACAACGCGGGCATCCTGCGCGACCGCACGATCGCCAAGATGTCCGAGGACGACTGGGACGCCGTGATCCGCGTCCACCTCCGCGGTCACTTCCTGCCCACCCGCGCGGCCGTGCGGTACTGGCGCGAGGCCAAGCGCCCCGGCCACGTCGTGAGCACGGCGTCCACGTCGGGCCTGCTCGGCAACTTCGGCCAGACCAACTACGGCGCCGCCAAGGCGGGCATCGCCGCGTTCTCCACGATCGTCGCCATGGAGGGCGCCCGCAGCGGCATCACGAGCAACGCGATCGCCCCCAGCGCGCTCACCCGCATGACGCTCGACCTCATGCCGCAGGAGCTCAAGGACGAGCGCGAGCGCCGCATCGACGCGGGCGAGTTCGACTTCTTCGCGCCGGAGAACGTCGCGCCGCTCGTCGCGTTCCTCTGCTCCGACGCGGCCGCCCACATCAGCGGCAAGGTGTTCGGCGTGCAGGGCGACAGCATCGAGATCTTCCAGCCGTGGACGTCGGTCGCCGAGATCAAGGCGGGCGGCAGGCGCTGGGACCCCGAGGACATCCCCGGCCGCATCGACGAGCTGTTCACCGCCGCGGACGTCCAGTCCGGCCCGGAGAACATGATGGCCAGGATGCGCTACCAGATCATCTGAGACGTGGCGGCATCGCCGGGTTGACTCAGCCGCGCCCGGCGATGCCGCTGTGCAGGATCGTCGTCAGCAGCTCGATGGCCTCGTCGTCGGACGGGGCGGGGCCGCTGCCGTCACCGCCCGCGGCGAGCCACTGCCACGCGAACTGGTCGAGCAGCGACCGGAACGCCGAGATCACCAGGTGCGGCGGGCCGGGCAGGTGCCGCACGCCCGCGAGGTGCCCCGCGAAGTGGCGGTCGTCGGCCGCGCTGATCTCGCGCAGCCGCGCCCGGAACACCGGGTCGACCATCGCCGCCTCGCGCAGCGCGACGAACACCGGAAGGTGCGCGCGGTAGACCCCCCAGAACGTCGCGACGTGCCAGCGGATCGACGCCCGGTCGGTGAAGTCCTTGGTGTGCTGGGGATCGAGGGTGGCCGCGTCGCCCGCCGCCAGCATGTCGGCCAGCAGCGCCTCGAGCAGCGCCTCCTTGCTCGGGAAGTGGTTGTAGAACGACCCCGCCGCGCGGCCCGCCTCCGCGGTGATGTCGGTGATCTTCGTGTTCAGGTACCCGCGCGCCCCGAAGACGCGCTTGGCCGCCGCCTTCAGCGCCGCCTCCGTCTCGGCCGCGCGCTCCTTGCGTGTCGTGGGCACCCGCCACCTCCTTGACGGCAGACGCTAACACCTGATTCACTGAATTTATGTTCAGTGAATCAATCTTCATCGCAGGTGCGGGCCCGACCGGGCTGACCCTGGCGATCGACCTCGCCCGCCGCGGCATCGCCGTCCGCATCGTCGACCGGGCCGACACGCCGTTCGCGGGCTCCCGCGGCGACGGCCTGCAGCCCCGCACGCTCGAGGTGTTCGACGACCTCGGGGTGATCGACGCGATCCTCGCCGCGGGGGAGCTGCCCAAGCCGCTGCGGGCGTACGTCAACGGCGAGCTCGTGCGGGAGGGCGCCACGTTCCCGATCGTCGACCCGACGCCGGACGTGCCGTACCCGAACCCGGTGATGCTGGGCCAGTCGCACACCGAGGGCATCCTCCGTGAGCGGCTGGCCGAGCTCGGCGTCAAGGTGGAGTTCGGCGTGGGCCTGGTCGGGTTCACCCAGGACGACGACGGCGTCACGGCCACGTTGACCACCGGCGAGACCGTGCGCGCGACCTGGCTCGTGGGCGCCGACGGCGGGCGCAGCACCGTGCGCAAGACGCTGCGGCGTGCCGTTCCCGGGCGTCACCGACGAGAGCATCCGGATGCTGCTCGGCGACGTCGCCGCCGACGGGCTCGACCGCGAGCACGTCCACTGGTTCGGGAGCGAGCCGGACCCGCGGAAGGGCATCGTGCTCAGCCCGCTGCCGGGCACCGACCAGTTCCAGTTCGGCGCCCCGCGGGGCGGCGAGCCGACCCTCGACGGGCTGCAGGCGCTCGTCGACCGCTTCACCGCCGGGGTGCGGCTGCACGACCTCACCTGGAGCACGGTCTGGCGGCCCAACGTGCGGCTCGCCGAGCGGTTCCGGGTCGGCCGGGTGTTCCTCGCGGGCGACGCCGCCCACGTGCACCCGCCCACCGGCGGCCAGGGCCTCAACACCGGCGTGCAGGACGCCTACAACCTCGGTTGGAAGCTCGCCGACGGCTCGTCAGAGCTGCTCGACACCTACGAGACCGAGCGCCGCGCCGTCGCCGAGGCCGTTCTGGGCCTCTCCACGCGGATCATGAAGAAGTACGCGGACGGCGACGCCGACGCCCACGAGCGCCCCATCGAGGCCCGGCAGCTGGGGCTGTCGTACCGGACGGAGCCCGCGGGGGTGCTCGCCGCGGGCGACCGCGCCCCCGACGCGCCGCTGGTCACCGCGGAGGGCACGGCGATCAGGCTGTTCGACCTGTTCCGCGGCCCGCACGCCACCACGCTCGCCTTCGAGCCGAACGGTGGGGTCGTCGTGGGCTCGGTGGCGTTCGTCGACGTCGAGGGGTACGCCTTCGCCGCCTACGGCGCCACGCCGGGCACCGTCGTCGACATCCGGCCCGACGGCTACGTCGCCGCGATCAGGGCAGCCAGCTGACCGTGCCGCGCAGGAGGCCGTAGCCGACGAACGCGACCACGTCGATGAGCGTGTGCGCGCCGACCAGGCACCACAGCCTGCCCTGGCGCTGCCACACCCGGCCGAACACGCAGGCCCATCACGAGGTTGCCGACGAACCCGCCCAGCCCCTGGTAGAGGTGGTAGCTCCCGCGCAGCACGGCGGCGGCCACCAGCGACCGGTTCTCCGACCAGCCCAGCTGCCGCAGCCGGGTGAGCAGCCAGCCGATCATGATGACTTCCTCGGCCCACGCGTTCCCGGCGGCCGAGAGGATCAGCACGGGCATGCGCCACCAGGTGTCGGAGAGGGTGGTCGGCGCGATCGTGACGCTCACGCCGAGCGCGTGCGCCACCAGGTAGAGGCCCAGCCCCGGGATGCCGATGAGCGCGGCGAGGCCCATGGCGCCCAGCGCGTCGCGGCCCGGGCGGGTGCCGTCCAGCCCGACGGCGCGCAACGCGAACCCGGCGCGCAGCAGCAGGTACGCCGCCAGCGCCCCCCACGCGGCCAGCTGCAGCGCGCTCGTGAGCTGGAACGCCAGGTCCACCAGGCTCGCCTCGGCCCGGGGGGCGTTCAGCGCGACCTGCTGCTCGTTGAGCGGCACCGTCTGCAGCAGGGCGTTGAGCAGGGACAACGCGCTGCGGAGCGCGGAGAGGCCGAGCGTGACCGTCAGGACGACGAGGATCTCGGTGCCGACGAGCCTGCGCTCCGCCGGATCGGTGATCACCGGGACGGTGGTGGGCCGCGGCGGCGCCAACCAGCGGGACATGATCGGACGTTACCGCGCGGCGTAACCTGGACCGGTGCTCCGGCTGCTCCTCTCACCGCGCTGGATCATGTGGCATCTGCTCACCCTCGGCGCGATGGTCACGTGCGGCCTGCTGGCGGCCTGGCAGTGGGGGCGGGCCGAGTCGGCCACGGGCAGCCTGCTCAACGTCGGCTACGGGTTGCAGTGGCCGCTCTTCGCCGTGTTCTTCGGCGTGATGTGGTACCGCATGCTGCGCTTGGAGGTGCGGCGCGTCGCGGGGGAGCAGCCCGAGGAGGCCCCGCCGCCGCCCACCCCGGTGCCCGAGGGCCCGTCGCCGTTCACCCCCCGGCCCGCCGCGGCGGAGCCGATCACCGACGAGAGCGATCCCGAGCTCGCCGCGTACAACCGCATGCTGGCGATGCTGGCCCAGCAAGATCAAGCGCTGCAAGATCGCGAACGCGAGAACAGGACCCGCTGAGTGACGATCGAGAAGCTCCTGCCCGCCTACCGCGTGGCCGCCTGGGTCACCGGCATCGGCCTGGTGATCCTGGTGTTCGTGGCCATGCCGCTGAAGTACTTCTTCGGCCAGCCGCTGCTCGTCGCGATCGTCGGCATGGCGCACGGCTTCCTCTACATGGCCTACATCGTGATCACCCTGCTGCTGGCCGAGCGCTGCCGGTGGCGTCCCGTCGACGCGCTGGTGATCCTCGTGGCGGGCACGATCCCGCTGGCCTCGTTCTTCGCCGAGCGCCGCGTCACGGCCCGGGTGCGGGAACACCGCTCCCCGTTCGCCACCGGCTAGGCGTCGGCCGTGCCGTAGGTGCTCATCTTGTCGGTGAGCGCCACGCACAGGTCGGCGGGCGTCGCCACCTCGCGGCCCCACGCCAGCCGCACGTCGTGGTCGCCGTGGTCGGTCTCGACGCGCAGCCGGAAGCCGCAGCGGTCGACGCCCAACGGCCGCGCCCGCCCGTCCCGCAGCGAGGGCGGCAGGTGGCGGGCCAGCGCCCGGAACACCTCGGGGTGCTCGTCCTCGAGGTGGGCGAGCCAGGACGTCTCGAAGCGGCAGAACGGGTCGGGCCGCGCCGCCGCCAGCTCGACGGGTGAGAGCGGGGCCGTGCCGTCCCCGTCCGCGACGACCATCGAACCGGGCCGCATCAGCAGCACCGTGAGGCCGTGGCCCACGTCGAGCAGCGCCGGGTCCGGGTTGACGTCGGCCACCCGCGCGGCCCACCGGCGCGCCATCGCGGGCTCGGGCCGGGTGAGCGAGCCGATCACCCAGAGCAGGCCGCGCACCCGCTCGCGCAGCGCCACCGGCGCCGGGTCGGCCAGCTCCAGCATCGCGCTGCTGCCCACCTCGCTCCGGGCGCCCGCGAACGCGGCCGCCGCCGTCGACGGCGGGGCGGCGGTGGCGACCTCCGCGAGCAGCGGGTCGTCGTCCTCCACGAGGAGCACGGCGGACCCGTTGGCCCACACGTGGTGCACCGTCGGACGCGTCGCCGGGGAGCGCGCGCCGAGCAGCGACGCCGTGCCGCCGCGGGCGACGAGGCTGCGTGCGCGTTCGGCCGCGGACGGGGCGGGGGGACGGCGCAGGTGGGTCGGACCCACGGGCTCACCTCCAACTAAGGTGAGCCTAACTTAAGGGCCGCAGGGCGGGGGTGTCCAGAAGGGGGCCGGAGCGACCCGTTAGCGTCAAGTCCGTGACGACGGCGAGAGGCGCGGACCCGTGGGCCATCCCGCCGCTGTTCGCCCAGCTCGTCGACGACACGAGCCTGCTGCGCCCGAAGGCTTCCGCCCCGGATGTCGACGTGGTCGTGGCCCGCTACCTCGCCGCCCGCGACGGCCGTTACGGCGGCCTGATCGGCCAGCTCGTGTGCCCGGTGTCACGGCTGTCCACGCTCGTCGCGGAGCTGGCCCGTTCGCTGCCCGCCCGGCCGATCGACCTGTCGCTGGTCGTCGACACCGGCCTCGGCGCCGTGCCGAAGGCGCTGTCCACGGTGTTCTCCCGGGCCAGCCTGCTCACCCCGCGCACGGTGGAGACGGCCGCGCCGCCCGACGTCGACGCGATGTGGCTCGACCGGGTGTCGGAGTTCGTGCCGGAGGACGTCGTCGCGGTGGTCGAGCCGCGCCGCCCGCACACCGAGGACACCGGCGGCACCACGGCGTGGCTGGAGGCGGTGCGCCGGGTCGCCGAGCACGGCTGCGCGCCCAAGCTGCGCTGCGGCGGGCCGCGGGCGTCCGACGTGCCCGACAGCGCGCACGTCGAGGAGTTCGTGCAGGTCGCCGTCGAGACCGGGCGCCCGTTCACGGCGCTGGGGCTGCGCGAGGTCGTGTACACCCAGGGCAGGCACGGCATCCTCAACCTGCTGCTCGCCGTCGCGCGCGCCCTGGCGGGTGAGGACGTGCGCGACGCGCTGGAGAACCCCGACGGGCCGAAGGTCGCCGCCGCGGTCGCGGGGCTGTCCGAGCGGACCGTCAAGGGCGTGCGGGGGCTGGTGTCGCGCTGCGGCGTCGACCTCGACCCGCTGCCCACCGCGCAGCTGTCCGACGCTGGGGCTCCTGGCGTGACTCGCGCGCGATCGGCTTCCTCGGGCCCCGCGCGACGTTCGCCGAGCAGGCGCTGCGCACGCTCCCCGAGGCGGCCGAGGCCGAGCTGGTGCCGTGCGCGGGCAGCCCCGCGGTGCTCGCCGCGCTGCGGGCGGGCTCGATCGACGCGGGGTTCGTGCCGATCGAGAACACCGTCGAGGGCGCCGTGCCCGCCGTGCTCGACGGGCTGGTCGACGACCCGCCGCTGGTGATCGTCCGCGAGGCGGTGCTGGCCGTCGAGTTCGACCTCATGGCGAAGCCGGGCACCCGCCTCGCCGACATCCGACGGGTGGCCTCGCACTCGCACGGCATCGCCCAGACCCGCGGGTGGATCGCCGAGCACCTCCCGCACGCCGAGGTGCTGCTGGCGACGTCCACCGCCGAGGCCGCGGCCCAGGTCGCGCGCGACGAGCTGGACGCGGCGGTGGCCTCGCCGCTGGCCGCGCAGCAGCACGGGCTCGCGGTGCTCGCGGCCGACATCGCCGACAACGCGGGCGCCGTCACCCGGTTCGCCCTGCTCCAGCCGCCAGGGCCGCTGCCCGCGCCGACCGGCGACGACCGCACCACCCTCGCCGCCACCACCCAGAACCGGCCCGGCTCGCTGCTCGGGCTGCTCACCGAGCTGGCCGTGCGCGGCATCGACCTCACCCGCATCGAGTCCCGCCCGATCAAGGACCGGCACGCCGAGTACTGGTTCCACCTCGACTGCCTCGGCCACGTCGCCGAGCCCGCGATGGGGGAGGCGCTGGCCGCGCTGCACCGCCGTTGCGACCGGGTGCGGTTCCTGGGCTCCTACCCGCGGGCGGCCAACGGCCGGGCGTCGGGCGCGCCGGGCACCCCGGTGATCGGGCCGTCGGACGCCGACGGGTTCGCCGCCGCGCAGAGCTGGCTCGAGCGCCTGCGCGCGGGGACCACGGCGTGAGGCTCATCCTCGCCCGGCACGGCCGCACCGAAGGCAACGTCATCAGGGCTCTCGACTCGCGGCCGCCGGGCATGCCCCTCGACGACGTCGGTCGCGCGCAGGCCGAGGACCTGGCCCGACGGCTGGCCGCCCAGCCCGTCGCCGCCGTCTACGCCTCCCGCGCCACCCGGGCGCAGCAGACGGCCGCGCCGGTGGCCGCCGCGCACGACCTGTCCGTCGTCGTGATCGACGGGGTGCAGGAGGCCGACTGCGGCGAGCTCGAAGGCGCCACCGACCCGGCCTCCCACGAGCGCTTCCAGGACGTCTACGAAGCGTGGTTGAACGACGAGTTCGACGCCCGCCTACCCGGCGGCGAGTCGGCGTTCGACGTGCGGGCCCGGTTCGTCGCGGCCGTGGAGGCGGTGGCGGCGGACGAGCCGGTGGTCGTGGTCAGCCACGGCGCCGCGATCCGGCTCGGGGTCGGCGCGCTGCTCGGCGAGGGCGCCGAGACCCGCTACGTCCCCAACGCGGGCCTCGTGGTGCTCACGGGCACGCCGGGCCGGTGGACGCTGGAGCACTGGGACGGCGCCGAGCCGGTGCCCGGCGACGTCACGGGCGGGGCCGAGGTCATCGGCTGGTGAGGTAGGAGCGCCCTGGGCAGCTGCCAGGACCTCCTAGCCCCAGCCCAGGTCGTGCAGGGTGTCCTCGTCGATGCCGAAGTGGTGCGCGATCTCGTGCACCACGGTCACCGCGACCTCGTGCACCACCTCGTCGCGGTCGGCGCAGATGTCGACGATCGCGTCCTGGTAGATCGTGATCCGGTCGGGGAGCACGCCGCCGTAGTCGCTGGTGCGCTCGGTGAGCGCGACGCCCTCGTACAGCCCCAGCAGCTCCGGGTCCCCGTCGTTGCGCCCCTCGACGAGCACGACGACGTTGTCCATCGCCGCCAGCAGGTCCGGCGGGATCGTGTCGAGCGCATCCGCGACGAGACCTTCGAACTCCCGTCGCGTGATGCGCATCTGGGCGGCCTCAGTAGCCGGATTGCACCGGCAGTTCCACCGACGGCAGCGGCACCAGCGGAGCGGACGAGGCCGACGAGGGCGTCACCGTCTCGCTCTCGTCCTCGTCGGCTCGGACGGCGCGGTGGACGCCGACGCAGGCGCGGAGGACGGCGCGGGCGCGCTGCTGCTCGGGGTGTCGGTCGACGAAGCGGGCGCACCCGGCGTCGCGCTGTCCGGCGCGGGCGGGGCGGCCTGGTCGCCCACCGAGACCGCACCCTTGACCGACCCGGTCACCGGCGCGAACCCGCTGCGGTCGGGCAGCAGCGCGGCCAGGTTGCAGTTGACCTTGCGCGAGCCCGCCTTCCACGAGTCCTCGGTGATGTTGTCCCAGTAGACCGTGAGCTTCTTGTCCGTGATCACCTTGTCGCCGCCCGCGTAGTCGGCCGCGACCTTCGCGCACGTCGGCTGCAGGTAGGCGTCCTGGTCGGTGACGGCGGGGAACGCGCCGTCCCACTTCTGCGCGAGGTCGACGACGCCGACGGTCTCCACCGCGTGCGCCCCGCCGCAGTCGGTGGGGTCGCCCACGCCGCGGCCGTCGATGGCGAGGCAGGTGCCCGCCTGCTGCACGTCGGACTGGTCGCTCTCGGCGACCTTGCCGCTCATCGGGAAGAGCGCGCCCGACTGCGAGCTGCGCTGCAGGCCGCACCGCAGCTCGCGGTCGCCCTCGCTCCACTTCGTCGACGACGGCTTGAGCGCGCCGATCCGGTACCGACCGTCGGGGTCGAGCTTGCCCTTGAGGTAGCCGGTGACGATCGGGTCGCACCGCTCCTTCACCAGCTGCCGCCACTGCTGGTCGTTGGGCAGCGTGGGCTGGTCGGCGATCCGGACCGAGCCCGCCTGCTCGAACAGGTGGGTCTGGCCGCAGTCGACCACCGCGGCGTCGGCGGCGTCCGGCCGCGTCCAGTTCAGGCAGGTGCCCGGCTGCGACGGCGGTGCGGGCACCTCGACGACCGCCGCGGGCCCGGCGGGGCCGGGGAGCGCGGCGAACGTGCCGAGCACCGGCACGGTGGCGCCTGCGAACGTGTCCAGGGTGGCCACGGCGAGCATCGTGAGTGCCCCGACCAGCACGCCGTACACGATCCGTCGGTACGGCATCGTGGCGCGATCAGGGGTCCTCGGCGCGGGGGGAGCGGGCCGTGGAGCGAGGAGGGTGCGATCCATGACGACCGTCATCATGCCGTGATCTCTCCCGGGCGACGCACGGGAGGGCGGTGTGTCGCGACCATCGGTCGCCGTCGTGCTGCGAGCGCACCCGCGACGTGCGGTGATCGGCCGAACGGTACGGTTCGGCTGATCCACGAGCGGGGGTGGCACATGTCCGGGGACGAGCGGGACGACGAACGGCCGTCGGAGCGCCGCCGCAGGGCAGCATGCGCTTCCAGGACGAGACCAGCCGCCCCCGCGAGCCGACGCTCGCCGAGCGCAAGGCCCGTGAGCAGGCCGAACGCCGCCAACGGGAGGCCGCGGAGCAGGCCGAGGCGGACGCCCAGCGGTCGCGTACGCGCCGCAAGCGGATCCTCATCGGGGCGGGCGCCACGGTCGGGCTCGTCGCCGTCATCGCCATCGGCTACGCGATCGCCCAGCCCGACGAAGACGTGTCCGCGCGCTGCGTCGACGACAGCGGCGTGGTGGTCGACGACTCCAACTGCGTCACCCCCGCCGCGTCGAGCGGCAGCTACCACAGCGGCGGCGGCTTCTACCCGATCTTCATCGGCGCCGGCGGGGCGCAGTACCACTACAACTACGGCGGCAGCGGGTCGGTCGGGCAGCCCGTCTCCGGCGGCACCACCACCGTGCCCCGCGACTCGACGAAGGTCACCACCGTGTCCGGCAAGAATGTGTCGGTCAGCAAGGTCACGCGGGGCGGCCTCGGGTCGTCCTCGAGCGGATCGAGCAGCGGAAGCTGATGGAACGCCATCGGGGGGAGCCGCGGCCGGGCTGGGAGAAGATCGTCGAAGGCCAGGGGATGGTCTACGGCATCCCGGGCCGCGGGCGAGGGCGGTGTCGCCGCGCCCGTACTGGGACGAGTCGGTGCACTACACGTTCTCGATGGACGAGGTGCTGTCGCTCGAAGCCGACGTCGAGGTCGTGCACTCGATGTGCCTGGAGGCCGTCGAGCACGTCGTCACCACGGAGCGGTTCCGCGACTTCGCGATCCCCGAGTACGCCTGGGAGGGCGTGGCGGCGTCGTGGCGGCGCAGCGACCCGCACGTCTACGGCCGCTTCGACCTGCGCTACGACGGCGGCGGCCCGGCCAAGCTGCTCGAGTACAACGCCGACACCCCCACCACGCTGCTGGAGGCGTCGATCCTGCAGTGGCACTGGCTGCAGGACGTCCACCCCGACGACGACCAGTGGAACTCGCTGCACGAGAAGCTCGTCGAGCGGTGGGGCGAGATCCGCGCGGGGCTGCCCGGCGACGACGTCTACTTCACGTGGTCGCGCGGCGACTCCACCGGCGAGGACCACGTCACGGTCGGCTACCTGCAGGAGACGGCGGCCGAGGCGGGGCTCTCCACGATCGGGCTGTCGATCGAGGACGTCGGCTGGGACTCGTCGCTTTCGCGGTTCGTCGACCTCGAAGAGCACTTCATGTCGTCGGTGTTCAAGCTCTACCCGTGGGAGTGGGTGCTCACCGACGACTTCGGCAAGCACGTGCTCTCCTCGCTCCCCGAGACGCTGTGGCTGGAGCCGCTGTGGAAGGCGGTGCTCTCCAACAAGGCGCTGCTCGCGGTGCTGTGGGAGATGTACCCCGGCCACCCCAACCTGCTGCCCGCCTACCTCGACCAGCCCGGGATGCTCACCGAGTACGTCCGCAAGCCCCGGCTCGGGCGCGAGGGCGCCAACATCGCGATCGTCTCGCCGGGCTCGGAGACGCAGACCGGCGGCGTGTACGGCGAGGAGGGCTACGTCTACCAGCTCTTCGCGCCCCTGCCGGAGTTCGACGGCTACCGGCCCGCGCTGGGCGCGTGGATCGTCGGTGACACCTCGGCGGGCCTCGGCATCCGCGAGACCGTCGGGCTGGTGACCGACGACGGCGCGGCCTTCGTTCCCCACCGCATCCCCACCGGAGGAAGTTCGTGAACGTCGCCCTGAACCTCGCGCTGGACGGCGCCGTGATCGGCACCGGCATCGGCGCGATCCTGCTCTACGCCGTGCTCGGGGTGCTGCTCATGCTGCTGGGCTTCTTCGCCGTCGACCTCACCACGCCCGGCCCGTTGAACCGGCAGGTCCGGGCGGGCGCGCCCAACGCCGTGCTCGTCACCGCGGCGGGGATGGTGGGCATCGCGTTCATCGTGGTCGTGTCGATCTACACCTCGACCGGCGACCTGCTGGACGGGCTGCTCTCGACGCTGATCTTCGGGATCGTCGGGGTGGTGGCGCAGGTGCTGGGCGCCCGGTTGCTGGAGTGGGTCACGGGGATCGAGATGGGCAAGATGCTGGCCGCGGAGAGCGTGCAGGCCCAGGCCTGGCTGGTCGGCGCGGTCCACGTCGCCCTGGGCCTGGTGGTGGCGGTAGCCATCCTCTAGCCCGGGCGCCGACTGCAGGCCTCGGACGTAGGGTGGCCGATGTGCAGGCCCCGCTCCTCGTCGCCACCGATGTCGACGGGACCCTGCTCGACCCGACCGACCGGGTCACGCCGCGCACGCGTGGCGCGCTGGAGCGGGCGGCGGCGGCCGGTGTGGGGTTGGTGCTGGTCACCGGCCGTCCGCCCCGCTGGATCCCGCCCGTCGTCGCGCAGCTCGGGATGGCCGGGCTCACCGTGTGCGCCAACGGCGCGGTCGTCTACGACGCGGCCACCGACCGGATCGTCTCCGCCCGCACGCTCGACGCGGCCACGCTCGCCGAGCTGGCCGCCATCGTGGCCGCGCTGCTGCCGGAGGCGGGTCTGGCGGTCGAGCTCGTGCACCCCGTGCCGTCCTTCGTCGCCGAGCCGAGCTACCGGCACGCCTGGGTGGGCAGCGACCACGAGATCCGGCCGCGGGCCGAGCTCGTCACCCGGCCCGCGGTGAAGATGCTGGTGCGCGACACGCGCATGCGCAGCGAGGAGATCGTCGCGGCGCTGGCGCCCGCCGTCGGGTCGGCCGTCGACCTCACGTTCTCCCATCCGGGCGGGCTCGTCGAGATCTCGGCGCCCGGCGTGACGAAGGCGGTCGGGCTCGCGGAGGTCGCCGCGGGAGCCGGGGTGGCCGCGTCCGACATCGTGGCGTTCGGCGACATGCCCAACGACCTCGAGATGCTGCGCTGGGTGGGCCACGGCGTGGCGATGGGCAACGCGCACCCCGCGCTGAAGGACGTCGCGGACGAGGTGACCGCCACCAACGCCGAGGACGGTCTCGCGCTCGTCCTGGAGCGGTGGTTCTGAGATGACCCCGGACGACGAGAGGTTCCTGCGCCGCGCCATCGCGCTGGCCAAGGCGTCGCGGGACGAAGGCCAGGCGCCGTACGGGTCGCTGCTGGTCGGGCCGGACGGCCGGGTGCTCGCCGAGGACCACAACACCGTGCTGGCCGACGGCGACATCGCCGCCCACCCCGAGCAGAAGCTGGCCCGGTGGGCGGCGCGCGAGCTCGACCGGGCCACCGCGGCCGCGACGACCATGTACACGAGCTGCCAACCGTGCCCGATGTGCACGGGTGCCATCGACCGCAGCGGCTTGGGCCGGGTGGTCTACGCGCTGTCGGCCCGGCAGTTCGCGGAGCGCTACCCGGCTTCGGTCGCCCCGCCCGTACCGCAGGAGGGGCCCTTCCTGTTCGACGAGGCCGTCGCCGTCCTCGACGGCTACGAGCGCTGACCGCAGGCGGCACTCCCGGAGTCCCGACCCGGTTCGCTCGCCGACTCGGTGGACTCGCCGCCGTCGTCGGAACGAGGACTCGCCGTCGTCGGAACGGGGACTCGCCGTCATGGAAGGGGGACTCGCCGCGGGTGGATGGGGTGGGCGCCGCGTCGGCCCGGCGATCGGCCCACGCGTAGGATCAAGGGCCGTCCGTTGTACCCGATCGGCCCTTGCGCCGCACTGGAGGCCCTGCCCGTGGCCGAGCTCGTCGACCACCCCGCCCCGGCGGCCGACCCCGCCGTCCGCCCGGCGCCCCCCACGCCGCTCCCCGCCGAGATCCGGGTGCTCGCGGGTGTGCAGCGCGCGGTCGGCGGTCGTGCGGTGGGCGTCGCGCGGGGCATGTCGTTCTTCGGCGAGCACGCGGGCGGCTGGCTCGCGCTCGGCGCGCTCGGTGCCCTCGTCGACCGGCCGCGCCGCCGCGAGTGGCTCACCGCCGCCGCCGGGGTCGCGTTCGCGCACGGCGCGTCGATCGGCGTCAAGCGGGTGGTGCGCCGCACCCGGCCGGAGCACCCGAACGTCGAGGTCCGCGTCGGCACGCCGAGCAGGCTCTCGTTCCCCTCCGCGCACGCCACCTCCACCACCGCAGCCGCCGTGCTCTACGGCAGGCTGCTGCGCCGCCCGCTCGTGCCCGTGCTCGTGCCCCCGATGGCGCTGTCGCGGCTCGTGCTGGGCGTGCACTACCCCAGCGACGTCGTCGCGGGCTCCGCGCTGGGCGCCGTCGTCGCGCTCGCCGTGCGCCGCGTGACCCGGCGCCGCCCGACCTCCGAGGTAGCACGATGACCCGCAGCGAACTCTCCGCGTCCGGCCGCACGCCACCCGAAGGCGCGACCGCCGAGGCGAAGCCCGCCGACCCGTCGGCGGTGCGTCCGGTGGACGCCGGATCCGCCGACCCGCCTGCCCGGCGTCCGGTGGACGCCGCGCCCGCCGACCCGTCGGCCGAGCCCGCCGCCGACGCCGCCCCGGCCGACCCGATGGACGAGCGCGCGGCCGACATCGCCGCCGACGACCCCGGCCACCCCGAGCCCGACGAGGTCGGCCACACCACGGCCGTCGTGGACGACCCCGCCCCGGCACCCGAGCGCACCCCCGTCGCCGTCGCGCGCGGCGTGCTCAGGACGATGCGGCCCAAGCAGTGGGTCAAGAACGTCCTCGTGCTCGCCGCGCCGTTCGCGGGCGGCGTGCTGTTCAGCGGCGGGATGGCGCTGGAGCTCGTCGTGGCGTTCGTGGCGTTCTCGCTCGCCGCGTCGGGCATCTACCTCGTCAACGACGCCAACGACGTCGCCGCCGACCGCGCCCACCCCACCAAGCGCCGCCGCCCGATCGCGGCGGGCATCGTGCCGGTGCGGCTGGCGTTCGGGGTGGCCGTGGTGCTGCTCGCCGCCGCCGTGGGGATCAGCCTGCTCGCGAACTGGCGGCTCACGGCCGTGGTCGGCGTCTACGTCGCGGTGCAGCTCGCCTACTGCTTCTGGCTCAAGCACCAGCCCGTGCTCGACATCTGCATCGTCGCGTCCGGCTTCCTGCTCCGCGCGGTCGCGGGCGGCGCGGCCACCGGCATCCCGCTGTCGCAGTGGTTCCTGCTCTCCGCCGGGTTCGGCTCGCTGTTCATGGTGGCGGGCAAGCGCTACGCCGAGATGATGCTCGCCGAGCGCACCGGCGCGAAGATCCGCAAGTCGCTGGAGAGCTACTCGGCCTCCTACCTGCGGTTCGTGTGGGCGCTCTCGGCCACCGTGCTGATCATGACCTACAGCCTGTGGGCGTTCCAGATCCGCGAGGCGCACCACAACTCGGTGTGGTCGGCCATCTCGATCGTGCCGTTCGTGGTGGCGGTGCTGCGCTACGCCGTCGACGTCGACTCCGGCAACGGCGGCGAGCCCGAGGAGATCGCGCTCGGCGACCGGGTGCTGCAGGTGCTCGCGATCGCGTGGGTGGCAACGCTCACGCTCGCGGTCTACCTCTGATGGCCACGGCGGTCTCGCGCCGCCTCCCCGAGATCCGGAGCCTCGGCCGCACCGCGGGCGTGGCCGTCGCCGCGACCGCGGTGTACCTGCTGGTCAGCCGGGCGCTGATCGACGACGCGTACATCACGATGGCGTACGCCCGCAACCTCGCGTTCCACCTGCACTGGGGCATGATCGCGGACGAGACGGCCAACAGCGCCACCTCGCCGCTCAACGTCATCCTGCTGGGCGCGATCACCGCCGTGGTGCGGGACGGCGTGGTGGCGGTCGGCGTGCTGTTCGTCGCCTCGGCGGTGCTGGCCGCGCACTGGCTCGCCGAGCTCGCCGCCGACACCCGGCTCAACCCCGCACTGCCCGCCGTCGCGGTGGGGACGCTGTTGGTCAACCCGCTGCTGCTGTCGACGGTCGGCCTGGAGCCCTACCTCACCGCCGCGCTGCTGGCGGGCCTGCTGCGCTACGGCGTGGCCCGCCGTCCCGTGGCGTTCGGCGTGCTCGCGGGGCTGTGCGTGCTGGCGCGGCCGGACACCGCGGTCGTCGTGGTCGTGGTCGCGCTGGTGCTCCGCCCGGGGTGGCTGCGGGCGATCGGGGCGGCGCTCGCGGTCACCCTGCCCTGGTACGTGTTCAGCTGGTTCGCGCTCGGCTCGGCGCTGCCGGACACGCTGTTGATGAAGGCCAACGACGCCTGGGACGTGTTCGGGTTCTGGAACGGGCCGGTGCTCTACCTGCTCAAGTTCCCGGCGGCCACGGCGCTGTCGTTCCTGCCCGTGCTCGCCGGGCTGACCGCGTTGGTCGGGCTGCTGGTCGTGCGCCCGCAGGAGGCGTGGGCGCGGGCCGCCACCGCGGCAGGCCTTGGCGCGGTCGGCCACTACGCCGCCTACTGCCTGCTGCACACCGCGCCCTACCACTGGTACTACGCCCCGTTGATCATCGGGACGACGTTCTGCGCGGCGATCGTCGCCGTCCGCGCGCGGTGGGCGGTGGTGGCGGCCGCCGGGCTGGCCTGCGCCGCGCTGGTGGTCGACCTGCAGCACGGCGTGCCGTGGACCCGCGCCGCGATCTCGACGAACTGGGCCACGGCCGCCGAGTACGAGCGGATGGGCACCGACGTGGAGCGGATCGTCGGCGCGGACGCGGTCGAGAGCCCCGGTGAGATCGGCACGCTGGCGTACTACTGCGACTGCACGATCGTCGACGCCTTCTCCGACCGCGGCCGCATCATCCCCGCCATCGAGGCCCGCGAGCGGGCGGGCGGCCTCGGCTCGGCCCTCCTGCGGCTCAACTACCTGCACCTCGACCGCGACCAGGCGCCCCGGCCCGTCGAGTACCGGCTGCGCTACGAGGCGCACAAGCCGCCCACGGGGCCCGAGCAGTGGCGCGTGGACCACTGGGTGGACGGCCCCGGCCGCATCGTGCTGGAGCGATGAGTTCGCGCTCGGCCGCCGGTCAACAGGTCATGGCAGAGGTTCGAGTTCTGGTCGGCACCCGCAAGGGCGCGTTCGTCCTCACGGCCGACGGCGCGCGGAAGGACTGGAGGGTGGACGGTCCGCACTTCGCGGGCCTGGAGGTGTACCACGTCGCGGGCTCGCCCGCGGCCCCCGACCGCGTGTGGGCGGCGCCTTCCACGAGCTGGTTCGGCCAGCAGGTCCACCGCTCCGACGACGGTGGAAGGAGTTGGACGGCGGTCGGGAGCGACTTCACCTACGCGGGCGTCCCCGGCACGCACCAGTGGTACGACGGCACGCCGCACCCGTGGGAGTTCGCCCGCGTGTGGCACCTCGAGCCCTCGGCCACCGACCCGGACACCGTGCTCGCGGGCGTCGAGGACGCGGCGTTGTTCCGGTCGGTCGACGGCGGCAGCACCTGGTCGGAGCTCCCCGGCCTGCGCGAGCACGGCTCCGGACCGCACTGGCAGCCCGGCGCGGGCGGCATGTGCCTGCACACGATCCTGCCCGACCCGCGCGACCCCGCCCGCATGCTCGTCGCGATCTCGGCGGCGGGCGTGTTCCGCACCGACGACGGCGGCGCGACCTGGCGGCCGACCAACGCGGGCCTGGTGAGCGAGGGCATCCCGGACCCGGACGCCGAGGTCGGCCACTGCGTCCACAAGCTCGCCCTGCACCCCGACCGGCCCGACACCGTCTACATGCAGAAGCACTGGGACGTCATGCGCTCCGACGACGGCGGCGAGCACTGGCACGATGTCGGCGGCGACCTGCCCACCGACTTCGGCTTCGTCGTCGACGTGCACGCCCACGAGCCGGAGACCGTCTACGTCCTGCCGATCACCAGCGACGCCGAGCACTTCCCGCCGGAGGGCAAGCTGCGCGTCTACCGCAGCCGTACCGGTGGGCACGAGTGGGAGCCGCTGTCGCGGGGACTGCCACAGGAGCACTGCTACGTCGACGTGCTGCGGGACGCCATGGCGGTCGACAGCCTCGACTCCTGCGGCGTGTACTTCGGGACGACCGGCGGGCAGGTCTACGCGTCTGCCGACGCGGGCGACACGTGGGCGCCGATCGTGCGGGACCTGCCCGCGGTGCTGTCGGTGGAGGTGCAGACGCTGTCATGAGCGTCCGGGTCAAGCTCCCCACGCACCTGCGCAGGCTCGCGCGCGTCGACGGCGAGATCAGCGTTGACGTCGCGGAGCCGGTCACGCTGGCTGCGGTGCTCGACGCCGTCGAGTCCTTGCACCCGGAGCTGCAGGGGGCGATCCGCGACCGGGCCACCGGCCGTCGCCGGGCGTTCGTGCGGTACTTCGCGTGCGAGGAGGACCTCTCGCACGAGCCGCCCGACACCCCGCTCCCGGAGCCGGTGACGCGCGGCGCCGAGCCGCTGCTCGTCGTGGGGGCGATGGCGGGCGGCTGAATCAGCGGACGTACTCGGCGAGCCGCTCCCGCCAGTCCGGCATCGCGACGCCGGTCGCCGCGGCTTTCCCGGTGTCGAGCACGCTGTTGAGCGGGCGGGGCGCCGCGGCGGGCTTGTCGGCGAAGTACGCGGCCGTGCTCGTGCCCGTCACCGCGAGGTCCGCGCCCGCCAGCCGGTAGACCGCGCGCGCGACGTCGGCCCACGACGCGGGCTCGCCGCCGCCCGTGACGTGGTAGTCGCCGAACGGGGCGCCGTCGCGCAGGAGCGTCGCGACGGCCGCAGCGAGGTCGGCGGCGAAGGTGGGGCGGCCGATCTGGTCGTCGACGACGGTGGGCGCGATCCCGCGCGCGGCGAGCCCGAGCATCGTGCGCACGAAGTTGCGGCCCTCGCCCACCACCCACGTCGGGCGGAGCAGGTAGCGGCGCTCGACGCCCTGCACGGCGAGGTCGCCCGCAGCCTTGGACGCACCGTAGGCGGACAGCGGGGCCACCGGGTCGTCCTCCCGGTACGGCCGCGGCAAGGCCCCGTCGAAGACGTACTCGCTGGAGAAGTGCACGAGGACGAAGCCGTGCTCGCGGGCGGCGCGGGCCAGCGCGGCCGGGCCCGCGGCGTTGGTGCGCCAGGCGTCGGCGCGGTGCACCTCGGCACCGTCGACGTCGGTCCAGGCGGCGGCGTTGACCACCACGTCCCAGCCGGTCAAGGGCGCGGGCGCGGCGAGGTCGAACGCGGCGCGGTCCCACGCGGTGGCGTCCGGCAGCGCGGCGGCCAGGGCCCGCCCGACCTGTCCGCCCGCGCCGAGGATCAGGGTGCGCACGCGGCCGGGTGGGGTGGCGGCGCGCCGCGCTGCGCCGATGGTTCGCTCGCCGGCTCGCTCACCGCTCGCCCTCGCTGCGCTCGGTCGGCGCTTCGCGGGCGCTGTGCCGATGGTTCGCTCGCAAGCTCGCTCACCGGCGCAGCGACGCGAACGGCGGGTGGCCGCGGTCGGCGTCCGAGCGGATCGCGTCGGCCTCGCCGATGGGCCACGGGATGCCCAGCTCCGGGTCGAACGCCTGGATCAACGTGTACTTCGCGCTCGGCGACCAGTGGGCGTTGACGAGGTAGGTGTAGACGACGTCCGGCGTGGTCGTCTGGTAGCTGTTGCCGCACCCGCGCGGCACGAAGAGCGCGTTGCCCGGGTGCAGCTCGACCGTCTCGACCTTCCCGAACGTCGCCCCCTCCCGCAGGTCGACGATCGCCGCGAACGCCCGCCCGTGCGCCAGCGAGATGTACTTGTCCCACGGCTCGGCGTGGATCCCGCGGGTGACGCCCACCTCGGCGTTGAACGACACGTTGCTCTGCACGACCTCGAACGGCGGGAAGCCCTGCGCCGACAGCTTCGCGCTCTGGTAGCCCTCCTTGAACCAGCCGCGGCCGTCGAGGTGCAGATCGAGGTCGATCTTCAGCAGCCCGGGGATCGACGTGGTGGACACGTGCACGCGCGCAGTGTGTCAGTGCCGACCCCGGGTAGGGTGCGCGACGTGGCAGTACCCGACGGCGGCACGACTTCCGCCGCCTACACCCGACGCCTCGCGGCCCGCTCCGGCGCCCGTTGGAAGCGCGTTCTCGACGTCCAAGCCCCCTACCGGTGGAACCTGCGCCGCCTGCTGGGGGAGCGCCGCACGCTCGACGTCGGCTGCGGCATCGGTCGCAACCTCGCGCACCTGCCCGCGGGCAGCGTCGGCGTCGACCACAACGCCACGTCGGTGCAGGTCTGCCGCGAGGCCGGGCTCGCCGCGTTCACCGTCGACGAGTTCCTCGGCCAGTCCCAGCGCCCGCAGTTCCAGGGTCTCCTGGCCGCGCACCTGGTCGAGCACCTCCCCGCGGGCGAGGCCGCGGGCGTGCTCGCGCCCTACGTGCCGTTCCTCGAGCCGGACGCCGTCGTGGTGCTGATCTGCCCGCAGGAGCGCGGCTTCGCCTCCGACCCCACGCACACCGTGTTCGTCGACCAGCCCGCCCTCGCGGCGCTGGCCGAGGAGCTGGGGCTGCGCACCCAGCGGCAGTACTCGTTCCCGCTGCCCCGGCGGGCCGGGAAGCTGTTCACCTACAACGAGTTCGTCACCGTCGCACGCCGATGACCGCCGAGGACGTGCACGCGCCGGTGCTGCGCCGGATCGACCCCGCCGAGCTGCTCGTCGTCCTCCCCGCGCTGAACGAGCAGGACAGCGTCGGCCGCGTGGTGCGCGAGGTGCGAGCCGCGCAGCCGGAGGCCACCGTGCTGGTCGTCGACGACGGCTCCACCGACGCCACCGCCGACCGCGCCGCGGCCGCGGGGGCGATGGTGATGCGGCTGCCGTTCAACCTCGGCGTCGGCGGGGCGATGCGGGCGGGCTACCGCTACGGCCACGACCGCGGGTTCGCCGCCGTCGTGCAGGTCGACGCCGACGGCCAGCACGACGCCGCCGAGATCGAGCAGCTGCTCGCCGTGCCCGACGCCGACGTCGTGATCGGCTCCCGGTTCGCCGGGCGCGGCGAGTACGCGGTGCGCGGGCCGCGCCGGTGGGCCATGCGGCTGCTGTCGCGCACGCTCAGCGGCATCGTCGGCACCGCCGTCACCGACCCGACGTCCGGCTTCCGGCTCGTGCACCGCCGTGCCGTGGCGCTCTTCGCCGAGCACTACCCCGAGGAGTACCTCGGCGACACCGTCGAGGCGCTCGTCGTCGCCCACCGCGCGGGCCTCACGATCAAGCAGGTGCCGGTCGCGATGCGCGTGCGCACCTGCGGGCGGGCCAGCACCGATCCGGTGCGCTCGGCGGTCTACCTGCTGCGGGTGGTCGTGGCCGTCGGGCTGGCCATGGTCCGGCGGGCCCCGCGCTGATGCCCGACCTCCGCCTCTCGATCGTCTCGATCATCGCCGCGATCGCGGCGCTGGGGCTGGTGTTCGAGCTCCTGCGACGCCGACGGCTGCGCGAGAAGTACGCGGCGATCTGGATCGTCATCGCGGTCGGCACGGTGGTCGTGGCGGTGTTCCCGCAGATCCTGCAGGGGGTGGCCGACCTCGTCGGCATCCGCACGCCGTCCAACCTGCTGTTCTTCGGGTCGTTGATCGTGCTGTTCGCGGTGTCGCTGCAGCTGTCGCGCGAGGTGGGGCTGCTGGAGGAGCAGTCGCGGCGCCTGGCCGAGGAGGTCGGCACGCTCACGATGCGCGTCGACGCGCTAGAGAAGCCGCCGGACGACTGACCAGTACACCCGGAACACGGCGTTCGCGAACGGCGTGACCGGGCCGAAGGCGGTGCGGTCCAGCGTGGGCGACAGGCGCGCCATCCACGTGCGGTCGGCGGATTCCCCCTGGATCAGGCGACGGCGTTCGCGCAGGTGCGCGCGGTGGCGCCACAGCCAGGCGTAGCCCGCGACCTTGCGCCAGCCGCTGACGGTGCCCAGCGCGAGCAGCCCCAGCTCGCACGCGGCCAGCACGGGCGCCAGCAGGATCAGCGCGCGACGCGGCCAGACGGTGGCGAGCAGCATCAGCCGGTTGCGCTCCAGCAGGTGCATCTTGTGGGCGTTGCGGGAGAACTCGTAGTGGTGGCGGGCGACGGCGGTCGGCACGCACCGCGCGGCCAGCCCCAGCCGCCACGCGCGCAGCGACAGCTCGCTGTCCTCCAGGTAGGCGAAGTACTCCTCGTCGAAGCCGCCGAGCTGCTTCCAGACGGTGGTGGCGAGCAGCAGGCAGGCGCCGCTGGCCCCGGTGACGTCGTAGGGCGCGGTGCGGGTCTCGGGGGTGCCCAGCCGCCCGCCCAGGACAGCCCGATGAGGTGGACGGGGTTGCCTGCGCTGTTGAGCAGCCCGTCGGGGAGCCGGATGCTGGCCATCACCGGCCCGACGTCGGGGCGCGACGCCTCGGCGACGAGCTTGCGCCAGGGTGTCGGGGGCGATCACGCAGTCGGAGTTGACGAAGGCGAGGTACTCGGTGTCGAGCGCGGCGGCGCCGAGGTTGCAGCCGCCCGCGAAGCCGGTGTTGCGGCCGGGCTCGGAGCGCGTCCGGCGGCGCGTCGGGGGAGCCGTTGTCGACGACGACCAGCCGCACGTCGACGCCCTCGGAGGCGCGCACGGCGGCGACGCACTCGGCCAGGTACGGCTCGTCCCCCCAGGCGAGGACGACGACGCCGACGGTCGGGGTCACGGTTTCCTCCCGGCGATCACGAGTGCGCCGAGGACGATCCCGGCGGCGGCGAGCTGCCCGATCGTCGCAGCCGCCACCGGCGGGGCCGCGACCAGGCCGACCGCGAGCAGCGCGACCAGGCCGCCGAGCCAGGCCAGCGCGGCGGCGTGCGGGCGGCGGGCGGCCACGAGCTGGGCCTGGGCGATCTGCGCCACCGTGCCCAGCGCGATGGACAGCGCCAGCACCGCCACGACCCACGACGGCGGGGGCGTGGTGGTGGCGAAGACGAGGGCGGCGACGAACGGCACCGCCACCGTGGCCAGCGCGATCCAGACGAGCCCGGCGGCGACCACCGCGGCCACCAACGGACGCGGTGTGCGGGCGCCCCCGGCGAGGCGGGGGAGCAGCATCGCCTGGATCGTCGGGAACAGCAGCACGGGCGCGCGGACCACCACCGCGACGGTGGTGAACCCCGCGGCGAGCGTCGCGGCGTCGGCCAGGCGGGCGGTCGCGAGCACGGGGGCGAGGTTCCACACGCCCTGGCTGGCCAACAGCAGTGCGGCCGACCAGAGCACGGGTCGGACCGGCGCGCCCCCGGTGTCGCCCTGCGAGTGGTCCCCTCGGCGCCAGAGCAGCAGCGGCGCGATCGCGGGTGCGACGGCGAGGACGGCGATCCAGACGGCCGTGGCGCGCTCGTCGACGACGGTCAGCACCACCGCCCCGACCAGCCCGGCCGCCGCCTCGATCCAGAACGTGGCGGCGTAGCGGCCGTACCGCTGCTTGCCCGCGAGCGGACCGCGGATGAGGTAGGACGCCGCCATCGTGACCGCCCCGACGGCGAGCAGCACGACCGTCGCCGCGCCCCCGGTGAGCAGCGGGGCCGCGAGCCCGAGCAGCACGAGCGCGCCGACCAGCAGCACGCCGGTGTGCCGCAGGGCGTCCCGCATGCCGTGCGCCCCGGCGGCGACCGCGCGCGTCGTCTCCAGCTCGACCGCCGCGAACAGCCCCCGGCCGACCGTGTTGATCAGCAGGTAGTACGCGCTGACCGCGGCGAAGCCCGCCGGGTCGAGGTGCCGCGCCGCGATGGCGAGGAGCACGTAGTTCGACGCGGCCAGCGCCACCTGGCTGCCCGCCACGTGCGCGGCCGCGCCGCCGCGGCGCAACACGTCGGCCTTCATCATCATCATCGCTGGATTTCGTACAGCACGACGTCGGGGTTGCTGTAGACGACCCGCAGCCACGGCTGCCCCGGGAGATCGGTGAGCCCCGGCTGCCGGGCCGCCCAGCTGCGCAGGAAGCCCCGGTCGAGCTGCACGTAGTGGATGTCGAGCTCGGCCACCGCGGCCCGCACCTCCGGGTCGCGCAGGTACTGGTTGAACCGCGCGGCGAGCACCGTGGCGGCCGGGCCGATCCGCAGCTCGTCGTAGTGGCCCGCGACCGGCTTGACCCCGGTGAGCGGGTACATCCACGCCGACCCGTCGCCGCGGTCGTTCATCACCCGCGCCCCCGGCGGGACGATCTGGGCGATCGCGTACATCCCCTGCACTTCCAGCCACGTGACGGCGGGCCCGTCGTCGCCGGTGTTGCGGGTCATCCGCTGCTGGTCGCGTTCGAGGTAGAGCATGCGGGTGCCGAGCACGAACACCAGGAGCACGACCGCGGCGGTGGCGAGGCCGACGAACCGCCGATTGCCGACGAGCTTGGCGGCGAACCGTTGGACCTCCGCGACCCCGTTGCCGATCAGCACCGCCATCGGCAGCGCGGCCAGCCCGACGAACCGCCAGCTGTCGTCCCACCAGATGCTGGCGATCGCGCGGGCGGTGGGGTCGGTCGACGCGGCGGTGAGGACGAAGAGCACGCCGAACACCAGTCCGCTGCCGATCACCCACCGCAGGCCGCCGAGCCGGGCCGCGCCGACGAGGCCGAGCAGCATGATCGCCGCGAGGCGGAGCTGGATGGTGTCGATGCCGTGCCCGAACACCAACCACTCGCCGACGGCCTGCGCCGCGCCCGACTCGGCGGGCCGGTCGAGCTTCTCGGTGTTGCCGCCCGTCGACAGCACGCCCGCCACCAGCACGCCGCTCGCCGCCGCGGCGACGACCCCGACCGCGACCAGCACGCCGAACTCGCGCGCGGCCTGGCGGCCCGCGCCCCACCAGCGCTGCACGAGCATCGGCAGCACGAACAGGATCGCGCCGACCAGGATCGCCGGGTGCAGGGCGAGGTAACCGGCGAGCGCCGCGGCGAGCGCGACCGCGGCTCCGGGGCGGATGCGGCGGTCGTCGAGGAGCTCCCGCACCAGCACCGCGACCAACGGGGTGAGCGCCACACCGGTGGCGAACGGCAGCAGCGGGCCGCGCCAGAGCAGGTCGTAGAACGGGGTGATGGCGACGACCGCGAGCGCCGTGGCCGCGGCCAGCACCGGGCGCCCGCCGAACCGGTGCACCATCGCGGCCAGCACCAGCGCCGCGAGGCCCGGGATCAGCACGGTGTGCGCGTTGAGCACGGTCGGGATCGGTGCGCCCGACATCTGGTACACCGCCGTCGCCACCAGGTGGTAGGCGTTGGGGTAGTACGACTCGATGTTGCCTTCGAACCAGTTGGTGTGCGACATCCCGAAGAGGCTCGCGTCGCCGGTCTCGGCGATGTAGCGGATGCCCGCGGCGTGGTAGACGGCGTCCCAGTCCTGCGGGATGGCCGACAGCTTGCCGATGCCGCCGAGCACCGCGGCGATCCCGAAGCCCAGCGCGACCAGCACGGCCACGGCGACGCCCGCGTGCGCGGTGCGGGACCAGTCGGGGCCGGTCGGCGGGCGTTCCGGCGGGGGCCACCGGCGGCGGACGAGCCAGCCGCGCGCCGAAGCCGACGGCGCCGACCAGGATCGTGACGATGGCGAACGTCGCCGCCGACCACCCGATGCCCATCGCGGCGCACAGCGGCCCGGCCAGCCCGGCGATCGCGTACGTGAGCAGTGGCGCCGCGGCGGGCAGGGTCCAGCCGCGCAGGCCTGCGAGCGCGCCCAGCAGCCCGCCCGGGAGCAGGAGCGCGACGGCGTACAGGACGATCACGCCGACCGCGGAAGGCACGTCCGGGGCGGGGATGACGCCTCCTAACTCCGACGGTTGACCAGGGCCGATGGTAGCCGGCTCAACGGCTGTGCTCCGTGCGCGGTAACGGGTGAGTCCCCGAGTGGCGTGGTGGCGTCACCTCCACGTGATCATGCCCGTGCCAGACTGCTCAACTGTGCTGGACGCCGGACCCGGCCCCGCCGCCGAACCCCCGGCTCGCGCGGGCCACCCCGAGGACGCCGCCGCGGGGGTCGCGCGCGGCGGGATCTCGCCCGCCCGCGACCGACCGGTCCGCGCTGGGTGGCCGGGCAGCAGACGGGCAGCAGGTGGCGACGGGGCCGGGTGCGCCGTCGGGGCGCGGGCGGCGGTGGCTGCGGCGCCTGCGGGGGATCGTCGCCGTGCTGCTGCCGACCGCGGTCGCGGCAGGCCACGCGTCGCTGTACGGCCGGTGGGAGGTCGACGACGCCGGGATCACGTTCGCCTACGCCCGCTCCGTGGCGACGGGCGCGGGCCCGGTGCTGCAGCCGGGCGCGCCGCCCGTCGAGGGCTTCTCGGACCCGGCCTGGATGGCGCTGCTCGCCTTCGGGCACCGGCTCGGGCTGTTCGACCACGGCACGTGGTTCGGCGTGCCCGACTACGTCGCCTACCCGAAGGCGCTCGCGATCGCCCTGCTCGCGGTGGTGTTCAGCGCGTTCCTGGCCACGGCTTCGGCGGTGTCGCGGTACCCGGCCGCCGTCACCGCGGTGGCGGGCTGCGCCTGCGCGCTCATCCCGTCGTTCGTGATCTGGAGCGTGTCCGGGCTGGAGAACGCCCTGCTGGCGGCGGCCGTCGCGGTGCAGGTGGCGGTGGTCGTGCGGCGCCGCGACCGGCTCGCCGCGGTCCAGCCCGCGCTCGCCTGCGGGCTGCTGGCCGCGCTGGCCGCGCTCACCCGGCCCGAGGCCGCGGTCTACGCGGCGACCTACCCGCTCGCGCTGCTGGTCGTCGGCCGTCCGCGGTGGCGGGAGCTGGGCGCGGCGGCGCTGTCGGTGGTGGCGTTCGCGGTGCCGTTCGGCGCCTACCTGGCGTGGCGGCTCGCGACGTTCGGGCAGTGGCTCCCGACCACGGCGATCGCGAAGTCGCAGGGGCTGCCGACGGTCGCGGGGTTCGCGAAGGTCGGCAGCCTCATCGCGTACGCGGGCTGGCCGATCGTGCTCGTCGGGACGCTCCTGGTCGGCGCCGCGCTCGCCGGGGCCGCGGGCCGCGCCACCGCCGCTGGCACCACCGGCGCCCCCGCCGCGACCACCACCGGCGCCGGCGCCACTGCCGCGACCACACTCGGCGCCGCCGCCGCAGCGCCGCCGAGCGCCTCCGCCGCACGACGCCGCGCCGGCACCGGCCGCCTCGGCGCGACGACCACCGACCTCGCCTCCATCGGCAGGCCTGCCGCGCGGACCGTCAGCCGCCGCGCGGCCGCGCCGCCACCGCCGTCCGGCGTCGGCACGGCCGTCGCCCTCGTCCTCATCCCGCTCGCCCTGGCGCTCGCGGCGTTCGGCGTGCTCATCCCGGACTGGATGGAGCAGTTCCGCTTCGCCACCCCCGTCTGGACGCTGGGGCCGTTCGTGATGGCCCTCGCGGGCGTCCAGGTGCTGACGACGCTGCGGTGGCGGGGGCGGGTGATCGTGACCGGCGTGACCGCCGCGGCGGCCGCGCTCTCGGTGGCGGGCTTCGTCCCCGACGTCCAGACGTTCCGCGACAACCCCACCGCGCCGATGTGCCTGATCGTCGTGAACACCGGCCGCGAGTTCAACGGCTACATGGACGTCCTCGGCGTGGCATCCGCCACCTTCTTCGCCCCCGAGATCGGCGGCGCCGCCCTCACCGGCCGCGCGCTGCTCTACGACGGCGGCGGCCTCGCCGAGCCGACCATCGCCCGCTTCTGGGCCACCAAGGACACGGCCGGGATCCGCGACTACGTCCTCGACGACGTCAAACCCACCTTCATCCGCGCCCACGGCTCCTTCCGGCCGTTCATCGGGCTGGACGCCGACCCGCGCTTCGCGCGCGACTACGTCGAGATCGGCACCTTCACCAACGGCGGCGCCAACTGGGTGCGCCGCGAGCTCGTCCCCGACGCCGCCACCCTCACCCGGCTGCAGGCCTGGGGCGCCACCGCGCTGGCCGCCGACGCCGCCCAGCGCGCCACCCCCCGCGCGAGCTGCGGCGACCGCCTCCTGGTCGGCCCGACCACCGCCTGACCGCCCGGCGGTACCCCGCCGCTACCCTCGACCACTGTGAGCTACGCGGAGTACGACCTCGTCGTCGTCGGATCGGGCTTCTTCGGCCTCACCGTCGCCGAGCGTGCGGCGTCCGAGCTGGACAAGCGCGTCCTGGTGCTCGAACGCCGCGCCCACATCGGCGGCAACGCGTACTCGGAGGCCGAGCCGGAGACCGGGATCGAGGTCCACCGCTACGGCGCCCACCTGTTCCACACGTCCAACCAGCGGGTGTGGGAGTACGTCAACCGGTTCACCAGCTTCACCGGCTACCAGCACCGGGTGTTCGCGCGCGTCGGCGACCAGGTCTACGCGTTCCCGCTGAACCTCGCGCTGATCAACCAGTTCTTCGGCCACTCGCACACGCCCGACGAGGCCCGCGCGCTGATCGCCGAGCAGGCGGGCGAGATCGACACCAAGGACGCGGCCAACCTCGAGGAGAAGGCGGTCTCGCTCATCGGGCGGCCGCTGTACGAGGCGTTCGTCAAGGGCTACACGGCCAAGCAGTGGCAGACCGACCCCACCGAGCTCGACGCGTCGATCATCACCCGGCTGCCGGTGCGCTACACGTTCGACAACCGCTACTTCAACGACACCTTCGAGGGCCTGCCGGTCGACGGCTACACGGCCTGGCTCGAGAAGATGGCCGACCACCCCAACATCGAGGTGCGGCTGGACGTCGACTACTTCGACAGTGCGCGACGAGATCCCCGCGGGCACCCCCACCGTCTACACCGGCCCGCTCGACCGCTACTTCGACTTCGCCGAGGGCGCGCTGTCGTGGCGCACGCTGGACTTCGAGCATGGAGGTCGTCCCCACGGGCGACTTCCAGGGCGCCCCGGTGGTCAACTACAACGACGTCGAGGTGCCCTACACGCGCATCCTCGAGTTCCGCCACTTCCACCCCGAGCGCGAGTACCCCACGGACAAGACGGTGATCGTCCGCGAGTTCTCCCGCTTCGCCGAGCCCGGCGACGAGCCGTACTACCCGGTCGGCACCGCGGACGACCGGGCGAAGCTCAAGCGCTACCGCGAGCTCGCCCGCAAGGAGGCGGTCAACGCCAACGTGGTGTTCGGCGGCAGGCTCGGCACCTACAAGTACCTCGACATGCACATGGCCATCGGCTCGGCGCTCACGATGTTCGACAACCGCATCGCCCCCTACTTCACCGAGGGCACGCCGTTCGCCGCCGGGGAGGACGCATGACACAGACCGTCGAGAATCCCGTGGTGAACCCCGCCCCCACCACGGCCACGCTGCTGCAGCGGGTGATCCTGCCCCGCGCGGGCGAACCCATGGCGGTCCGCGCGCTGTACGTCGACGAGCACACCGGCATCCGGCTCGCCACCGTGCCCGCCCCGCCCGGGTACCCGCCCCGCAAGGACGTCCCGCTCACGGGCATCGCCACCACCGGGCGGCGGCTGCGGGTGCTCTCCCGCACGTCGGCGGTCGTGCCGGAGCAGAGCGAGGTGTCGTTCGCGGCCTACTTCAACGCGTTCGCCGCGGGCTACTGGCGGCACTGGAGCGCCCTCACCGCGGTGCGGCTGCACCTGCAGTTGCGCGGCACCGGCCGCGTCGACGTCTACCGCACCAAGGCCGACGGCTCCCCGATCTTCGTCCGCGGCGTGGTGTTGGAACGGGCGGGCGAGCACACCGTCGACCTGGAGCTGGACCTGCGGCCGTTCGAGGACGGCGGCTGGTACTGGTTCGACCTCACCACCGTCGAGCGGCGACCTCACGCTCGTCGAGGGCGGCTGGTACGCCGACGAGCCCGGCCGGGGCCGCGCGGCCGTCACCATCGGCATGCCCACGTTCAACCGGCCCGCCGACTGCGTCGCCACCCTCACCGCGATCGGCGAGGACCCGCTCGTCCTCGACGCCGTGGTCGCCGTGATCCTGCCCGACCAGGGCACCCAGAAGGTGCGCGACGCCCCGGGCTTCGAGCAGGCGGCGGCGGTGCTCGGCGACAAGCTGCGCATCGTCGACCAGCCCAACCTCGGCGGCTCCGGCGGCTACGCCCGCGTGATGTACGAGGCGCTCGACACCGAGTGCGAGCAGATCCTCTACATGGACGACGACATCCTGCTGGAGCCCGATTCGGTGCTGCGGGCCATCGCGTTCTCGCGCTACTCCCGCGAGCCGATGCTGGTCGGCGGGCAGATGCTGTCGCTGCAGGCGCGGTCGCAGCTGTCGACGATGGGCGAGGTCGTCGACCGGCACACCTTCCTCTGGCGCAACGCCCCCGACACCGAGCCGCACCACGACCTCGCCGAGCGCCCGCTGCGGCAGACCCGCTGGCTGCACCGGCGCACCGACGTCGACTACAACGCCTGGTGGATGTGCCTGATCCCGCGCTCGGTCGCCGAGGACGTCGGCATGCCGCTGCCGCTCTTCATCAAGTGGGACGACGCCGAGTACGGCCTGCGCGCCCGCTCCCGCGGCTACCGCACCGCCACGGTGCCGGGCATCGCGATCTGGCACATGTCGTTCCTGGAGAAGGACGACACGAGCGACTGGCAGGCGTACTTCCACTACCGCAACCGCTACGTCGCCGCCGCGCTGCACGGCCCGGACAACCCGCGCGCGCTGCTGGTCGACACGTTCAAGCGCACGCTGCGGCACCTGCTGCTGATGGAGTACTCGGCCGTGGCGCTGCAGGAGATGGCGCTCCGCGACTTCCTCGCGGGCCCGGAGGCGCTGTTCCCGTCGCTGCCGGTGGTGCTGGGGGAGATCCGGGCCAAGCGCGCCGAGTACGACGACGGCCGCCCGCTCGACTCGGCCACCCAGGTGCCGCTGTCGGACCTCGACGCCCTCGCCGCGCAGGTGTTCCCCGAGCCGCCCACGAAGAAGGTCGCGATCGCGAAGGGCCTCGCCCGCAGCGTGCTGCACAACCTGCGGGCGCCCGACCCGGCCCACCACGAGGTGCCGCAGCGCAACGTGCCGTCGCGGCAGGCGCTGTGGTTCGTGCTGTCGCGGCTGGATTCGGCCACGGTGTCCACGCCCGACGGGCGCGGGGTCACCTTCCGCCGTCGCGACCCGGAGCTGTTCCGGTCGATGCTCGCGCGCTCGGCGCGCCAGCTGCGCGACATCGGCAAGGCGTGGCCCGACCTGCGCCGCCGCTACCGCGACGCGCTGCCCGAGCTCAGCAGCCGCGAGGCCTGGGCGCGCGAGGTGTTCGACCGCAGCTGACTCCCGGCACGGCCGGCGGTGCGTACTGCGCCGTGCCGTCCTCGGCCGTCCGCCACTGCGCGAACGGGCGGTCGAGGCGCCAGCGGTTGCCGTCGAGGGTGAGCACCCGGTCCTCGCAGGGCTCGGGGTTGGACAGCGCCTCGAACAGCGCCACCGACCACCCCAGCGCCCGGCGGGCCAGCAGCCGCATCGCCAGGCCGTGCGTCACGACGAGCAGCGCCTCGGCGTCGGGCGGGGCCAGGCGCAGCTCGGTGAGGAACGCGGCGATCCGGTCGTCCACGTCCGCGCCGGACTCGCCGTTGGGCAGCCGGTAGAAGAAGTGGCCGAAGAAGTCGCGCTCCTCGCGGTAGCGGCGTTGGTCGTCGGCGTCCTGCAGGTTGCCCCAGTCCTGCTCGCGCAGCCGCGGCTCCTGCACGGTCCACACCGGGTCGAGCCCCAGCAGGGCGAGCGTGTGCAGGGTGCGGCGGTACGGGCTGACGTACACGCCGAGCCGCGCGTCGCCGACCAGCTCCTTGATGCCCGGCCCCGCCGCCGTCGCCTGCGCCTCACCGTGGGCGGTGAGCGGCAGCGCGTGGTCGGGGATGCGGGTGTAGGCCGACTCGTCGACGTTGCCGAGGCACTCGCCGTGCCGCAGGAGGACGACCTTCACGCGTCCTCGTACAGCCGCGCCCAGTTCTCCCGGCTCGTGAGCCGCCCGTGCTCCGCCCGGAACCGCGCCGCGACCGCCGGACCCTCCGACCGCAGCCGGGCCAGCGCCCGCGCACCGCGGCGGGCCAGCTCCTTGGCCTTCGCCCGGTCGCGCTGGCGGAGCCGGAAACCGGCCTCGCCCATGTCCGTGACGACCGCGCGCGAGAACGTCGACACGTGCCACCAGTGCGCGTCGCCCGCAGGCACGAACCCGACCCGGCCCGGTCGGTCGGCGGCGAGCCACACCGCCCGCTTGAGCCACGTGAGCCGCTCGTTGCCGGGTGGGTTGGCGGCACGGGCGGTCTGCGCGTCGCGGAAGTCGGGCACCAGCTCGGGCAGCTCGGTCATCGGGCGGACGACCGTCTCCGGGTACGCCGCCCGCACCCGCCGGATGTCCGCCGCGGCCGCGGCCGAGCCGTCGGCGAGCCCCTCAGGCCCCTCGAGGAAGTCCTCGACCGCCTTGATCACCGTGGCCGCCAGCCCGTAGTGCATCGCGACGAGGTACTGCGACAGCAGCGTGCCCAACCGCTTCAGGATCCGACGCGTGGAGAACCCGCTGTGCAGCGCCGCGGTGATGAGGCCGTTGCGCATGTTGAAGTAGCGGTGCCACTCGTCCCAGTCCTTCCACCCGAAATCGGCGTGCCAGACGCCCGCGCCGGGCAGCGCGACCGTCGGGAAGCCGTGGGCGCGGGCGCGGTAGCCGAACTCGATGTCGTCCCACTGGAAGAACAGGGGGAGCGGGTAGCCGATCGCCCGGATGATCGTCGCCGGGACCAGGCACGCCCACCAGCCGTTGTACTCGGTGTCGACGCGGCGGTCCTGCCCGATCGGCAGCAGCCGCTCGTCGGAGCCGAGCAGGTAGGCCTCGTCGAGCGCGTCGGGCATGGGGATGCCGACCTTGAGCAGCTCGGGGTCGGCGCGCTCCGCGGAGATGTGCAGGTGGGCGGGGTGCAGGAGGTTGAGCATCTGCCCGCCGACGATCGTCGGGTGCGTGGTGCACGCCGCGAACGCCGTGAGCCGCAGGAGGAGCTCCGGCTCCAGGAGGATGTCGTCGTCGAGGAGCAGCACGTCGTGGTCGTCCTCGGGGGCGCCCGCGGTGGCCTCGTACATGCCGCGGGTGAAGCCGCCCGCGCCGCCCAGGTTGGGCTGGCGCACGTAGCGCAGCCGCCCCTCGAGCGCCGTCGCGATCTCGGCGAACTCCAGGCGGGACTCGCAGGGGTCGGTGCCCTGGTCGACCACCCGCACGGTCGCGACGGCGGCCAGCGCCTCCGGGTCGCTGCCCAGCGCGGTGAGCGTCTTGAGGCAGTCGTCCACCCGGTTGTAGGTGCAGATGACGACGTCGGTGGGCGCGGACCGCAGGGGCGTGACCCGCCAGCGCACGTCCGAGACGGTGAGCGAGCCGGTCTCGGTGGTGAACTCCAGCCACATGCGCGCCGCCGTCGACGAACCGGTCGACCGGGCCGAGCAGCCGCACGTCCTGGGTGCCCTCGACCGCGGCGGCGTCGACGATGCGCCACACCTTGTTGGTGTCGGACGCCATGAGCCGCACCCGCCCCGAACCGGACGCGGTGAGCTGCACCTCGACGTCGGCCGCGGCCGTCCACCGCTGCCAGTACGTGGCGTGGAAGCGGCCGAAGTACGTGTTGGTGGTGACGGCGGCAGCCGGGCCGAGCTCCACCCGGTGCCGTTCCCGACGGGCGGCACCGCGCTCGACCTTCGCGTAGAGCTCCTCGGGCACGAGCAGGCTGGGGCCTGCGAACAGCCCCCGCTGCGCGACGATCCGGCCGCCTGGCCCGTCGAGGTCGGTCGTTTCGGGCGCCGTGGCTGTCGCTGCGTCCGGAAGGCCCAACATGGCTCCCATTCTCATCCCACGGGGTCGAGGCCCGGCACGCGGGCGTGCCCGTCGGAGGCCCAGCCCATCACCGTGCGTTCCGTGACGACCGGCTCCGGCGTGCTCAGCGGCATGATCGGCACCCAGCGGTAGAGCCGGACGGCGTCGCGGACGGGATCGCCCGCGAGGTAGGTCGGCAGGCGTTGCTGCGTGACCAGCAGCCGCGGCCCCGCGAACGGGCCGCCGAACCCCGGCGCGTAGGTGATGCCCGCCGCCGGGTCGGACGCGGGCGGCGCCACCCGCCACGTCGGGACGCCCGGCGGCAGCGGCTCGGGTGTGAGGCAGGGGAACAGGAACGCGACCGGCCAGTCGAGGATCGCCCGCGAGCCGGGCGGCACCACCTGCTCCATGGGGGTGAGCCGGGGTGCGCGGGGGAGCGTGACCCGGGCGGTGCCGCCTGCGCCCGCGTCGACCGTGAGCCGCACCCGCGTGGCCCCGGCCGGGGCGATCACCCGCGTGTCGCCTGCCTCGGTGATCCGGCGGGTCTCGGTGCCGAAGTCGAGCCGCACGTCGTCGCCGGGCCGCAGCGTGCCGACCGTGGTGACGACGACCAGGTCGCCGCGCAACGGGAACCACTCCGTGGCGACCTGCTGGTCGACGACGAGGCCGGGCAGCGTGGTGCCGCCGATGTCGACGGGCACGCCGCCGGTGCCGAGCAGCCCGGCCGCGGGGTCGGTCTCGACGGAGAGCGTGCGCTGCAGGCCGCAGGGGTCGCCGCGGAGGGTGGCGAGGGCGTCGGCGGCGGGGGTGTAGCTGTCGCGGTGGGCGACGGCGACCCGGGCGAGGCCCAGCACCTGCAGCGCAAGCGCGAACACCAGCACGACCACGACCAGCGGCACCGGCGGCGTCACCCGTCGCCACGCCAGCCCGACCACGACGGCCCCCGCGCCCGCCACCAGCAGCAGCGTCGCCAGCGGGATCCCGACGACCTGGGGCGGCAGCGTCGAGAAGGTCGGGGTGAACCAGCCCGACACGAACGGCCACTGGTTCATGCCCGCCACCACGAAGGCGCCGACGGCCACCGCCGCGGCCAGCGCGCCGACCGTGCGCCGCGCCGTGACCGCGCCGAGCACGAGCACCGCCGCGCCCACGCCCGCCAGGTCGCCGAAGTGCTGGGTCCACTTGGTCGGCGTGAACGTCATGACCGCCAGCGCGAGCAGCAGCGTGACGACCATCCGGTGCTTCGGGCCTTTGCGCACCGCCAGCAGCACGGCCGCCGCGGCCAGCAGCGTGACCAGCACCGCGGCCCGGCGCCCGATCGAGCCCTGGAAGCCTTCGGCCAGCAGGTAGTAGTAGCGCTCGGCCTCCCCGTACCACGGCGCGCCGCCGCCGATCAGCGACCGCACCCGGGTGGACTCCAGCACCGCGGCGAGGCTCTGGTCGTACACCATCAGCAGCACGGCCGACGCGGGCGCGGCGACCAGCGCGGCGACCAGCGGCCACCGGTGCAGGTCGGTGCGGGCGCGCAGGACCCGCCACACCGGCGGGGTGAGGAACGGGACGAACGCGATCAGGCCGCCGGGGGTGAGCGCGGTGGTGGCGCCCGCGAGGAGGAGTCCGCCGACCAGCGGCAGGAGCCTGCGGGTGGCGATGGCACGCTCGACGAGCACCCAGCAGCCCAGCAGGCCCGCCGCGACCCACGGCTCGGGCCGCAGCCCCAGGCAGAGCGGCACCCACCAGGTGGTGAACGCGAGCGCGGCGAGCCAGGGCTTGTGGACGCCCAGCCGGGGCAGCGCGTAGCGGGAGAGCAGCACCCAGGTGACGAGGCCGAGCAGCGTGGCGGGCAGGCGCATCCACAGCGTGCTCGCCGACACCTGCGACCACGGGTACAGCACGTCGTAGAACCAGCTGAACGGCGACTCGGGGGCGTTGAGCCAGCGGTAGACGTTGCCGATGAAGCCGTTCTCGCCGCGGCTGCGGATGATGCCCGCGATGTAGCCGTCGTCGACCGTGACGGCGCCGATCACCCACCACACGCCGAGCACCGCGGTGACGGCCAGGTCGACTCAGGCGGGGTCGCCAGTCGCGCCGGGGAGCCTTGCGCCGGCCTGCGTCGGAGCGGTGGAGCGCCACGAGCAGGCCGAGCAGCGCGAGCACGCCGACCACCGCGATGGCCGCCTTGAGCGGCGTGATGCTCGTCTGGAAGCGGGTGTCGGCGGTGAGGGCGAGCGTGACGCCGTCGCCGAGGTCGGAGAAGGCGCCGACGACGTCGGGGCGGACGTCGCCGTCCTTGGTGAGGACGACCCGCCCGTCCACGCTCACGGTGGTGGCGCGCGGGTCGGAGGTGACGGTGACCGTGCACGGGCCGGGGGCGAGCGGCACCCGGCCGAGGTCGACGCCGTTGCTGGTGACTTCGACGGCGCCGGGGGCGCCGGTGAGGCGCAGGCCCGCGAGCGGCTCGGCGGTCGGGTCGGGGCGCGGCGGGGTGGTGGCGAGCAGCAGGGCGCCGTCGCGGACGGCGGCGCACTCGACGGTGGCCGTGAGCGCCACCGGTTGGTAGGGCATGAGCGGGAGCGCGGCCGCCCCGTCGGCGGCGTTCCACCGGTAGTCGACCTGCGGCTGCACGACGGGGGCGAACGGGAACACCACCGCGGCCACCGTCGCGAGGAGGGCGAACAGCAACACCCAGCGCCGGTACCGCGGCGCCCGCTCCGCGGCGGGCGCCTCCGGCGCGGCCGGTGGCGCCGTCCGGGCGGGGGTGAGCACGGCGCCACCCTAAGCCGCCACCCCGACACCCACCCCGCCCCCGCCCGCCCCCGCCGCCCGCGCCACCCGGCCCGCGCCACCCGCCCGCCCGCCGCCCCGCCCGCCGCCCCGAGCTCTCCTCGCAGACCCGCTGTGCACGACGCAGAGGCCACGGAATCTGCGAAGTGTCGATGGGCTCTGCGAGGACGCCCGGGTGGCCGCCCGCCGCCGCCGACCCAGCCGCCGCCCACCGCTCGGCGTTCACCCGGTCCGGCGGCGGCGGGCACGGTGGGTGGGCGCGGCCGTTCGGCGCCGGGAGCGGGCGGCCCGCCCCGCCGCCTTCCGATCCCGGCTGCCTGCCGCCGATCGCCCGGCAGGATGAATGTCCGTGCCCCCGCCCCCCACGACGGCACTGCCCCCGGCCGAACCCGTGCGACGGCTGCGCGGCCGCGTCCGGCTCGTCCGCCGCCACCTCGGCCCCGGCCCCTACCTCGACTACGGGTGCGGCCGCGGCGACCTGCTCGCCCTCCTCGCCACCCGCGGATCGGCGACGGGCTTCGTCGTCGACCCCGTGCTGGCCGAGCTCGCCCGCGCGGCCGCGCCGGGCTGCCCCGTCCACACCAACGCCGAGTCGCTGCCCGGCGGGCGTGTTCCGCGGCGTCCTGGCCGTCACGACCACGCCGCCCGACGCCGCCACCCTCGCCACCTGGCGCCGCGTGCTCGTGCCCGGCGGCCGGGTGCTGCTGGTCGGCGCCGTACCGGATCAGCCGCACGGGTTCGCCGTCCGCTGGATCGGATACGAACGTTGGCGCGGGGCTCCCGCCGCCGTGCTGGAAGGCGAATGATCGGGGCATGACGTTGCTGCCCCTCGACCCCGACGAACTGCTCACCACCACCCGCTCGGTCCGCAAGCGCCTCGACCTCAGCCGCCCGGTGCCGTTGGAGCTGGTCAAGGAGTGCATCCAGATCGCGCTGCAGGCCCCGACCGGCAGCAACACCCAGGGCTGGCACTGGATCGTCGTCACCGACCCGGAGCTGCGCTCCCGCATCGGCGCGTACTACCACCGCTCGTACACCGCCTACCGCGCGTCGCGGGACGAGGCGCGGGGGAGCGACGAGAAGAAGGCGGCGTCCGAGCGCGTCGCGACCTCGGCCGACTGGCTCGCCGACCACATGGGCGAGGTGCCCGTGCTCGTCATCGCCGCCATCTTCGCGAGCGAGGAGCTGCCCGCGGAGAACCAGGCGGGGCTCTGGGGCTCGCTGCTGCCCGCGGCGTGGAGCTACCAGCTCGCCGCCCGCGCCCGCGGCCTGGGCAGCGCCTGGACCACGCTGCACCTGCCGTACGAGAAGGAGATCGCCGAGCTGCTCGGCATCCCGCCCCGCGTGCGGCAGGGCGTGCTGCTGCCCACGGCCTACTTCACCGGCGAGACCTTCCGCCCCGCCCACCGCGAGCCGCTGGAGACCGTCCTGCACGTCAACCACTGGTAACCGCCGACCTGCGCGAACATCTGCCGCCCCACCCGTTCGGCCCAGCTCGATGTGACCTGTGGTGACGCCCGTTCCCGGAACAGGTGGGTTACGGGTGTCACCCGCACCGCTGGTGCGTGACACCTCGTTGCGGTCACCGTGACGACAGCGACGCGCGGATCCACCCCATCCGGCGATCAAGCGGCCCCGGCCGGTGAGCTGAAGGCGCTGACCGGGCTCCGGATCGTCGCGGCGCTGTGGGTGGTCGGGTTCCACTTCCACTTCACGGCGCTGCCCGGGGTGGCGGCGGTCAACCGGATCCTCGGCCCGCTGATCACCCAGGGCGCGCTGGGCGTCGACCTGTTCTTCGTCATCTCCGGCTTCGTGATCGCCCACACCCACCTCGACCGGCTCGGACCGGCGTTCCGACCGTTCGTCACCGCCCGCTTCGTCTGGGCGCGCCTGTGCCGGATGTGGCCGCTCTACCTCGTCGTGCTGCACGTCTTCGGGCTGTGGCTGGTGGCCAAGCTGGCGTGGGGGCACGACAGCAACGTCGCGTTCCAGGCGGTGCAGCCGGTCGTCAGCGTCACGGAGTGGGTGCGCCAGCTCGCGGGCGTGCAGATGTGGGACCACGCCTACCTCGACGGGGCGTCCTGGGTCGGGCCGACGTGGTCGCTGTCCGCGGAGTGGCTCGCCTACCTGCTGTTCCCGGTGGCCGCGCTCGGGTTCCACCGGCTGCGGCGGCTGCCCGCGTGGGTGCTGGCCACCGCGGCCGTCGCGCTGATGTCCCCGATCGCGCACGCCTACCTCACGACGGGCTCGCCGTACTACCCGTACAGCTGGCTCGTCCGCATCGCCTGCGGGTTCACCGCCGGTGTGCTGGTCTGCCTCGCCGTGCGCCGCGTCCGCGCCCACCGCACCGCCTCCGTCGCCGCGACCGTCCTGCCGCTGCTGATCGCCGCCGGGCTCGTGCTCGGCGAACGGCTCGGCCCGGGTCGCGGCGGCGCGGTGATCGCCCTCTTCCCGCTGCTGGTCGGGGCGCTGGCGCTGGCCGACCGCGGCCCCGCGCTGGTGCTGGCCCGGCCGTGGGCGGTGTACGGCGGCAGGCTCTCGTACGCGCTCTACCTCGTGCACATCCCGATGTTCGAGGTGTACTGGACGGCCCTGCAGCACGAGCGGGCGCTCGGGCCGCACACGCTGCTGGCGCACCTGACGGGCCTGGGCGTGCTCGTCGCGACGCTCGTGGTCGCGGCCGTGGCGTACTCGCGGGTCGAGGAGCCCGCCCGGCGGCGGCTGCTCTCGATCCGCAGGCCCGGACGGCACCAGCTGCCCGCCGGCATGCGGGTGCCGCCCATCGACGGCGTCCGCCGGACCCCCCGACACGCCCTCGTCATCCCGGCCCACCGGGCCGCCTAGAACGGGCTGAGCTGGGGAGCGCAGCCCGCCCTCCTCGCGCGGCAACACCCTCGGCCGCGCGGGGAGGGCGTCACTCCGTGGTCTTCGCGTGGCGCGGGCCTGTGCCCGCGACGAGCGGCGGTGATACGGGAGGCCGCCGCTCCGTGATCGCGCTCAGCGGCCGGTGGCGCCGTCGATGAGCTCCCGCAGGATGTCGGCGTGGCCCGCGTGCCTGCCGGTCTCCTCGATCATGTGGGTCAACGCCCACCGCAACGACGGGCCGTCCGGCCGGAGCGGGGCGGCGAGGTCGGTGGCGGCCGCGATGGCCTCGTTCGCGCGGTCGACCGCACCACGGTAGGCGGCCACGACGTCGGCGACGCTCTCCTCGGGCTCCGGGCGGAACGTGGCGGGCCAGCTGGCGGGCTTCTCGCCGAGGAAGACGAACCGCTCGACGTGCGCGAGGTGCTTGACCAGCCCGAGCAGGTTCGTGCCGGACGGGACGGCCGCCGTGCGGACCTGCGGCTCGGGCGCCCCTTCCGGCTTGGCGGCGACCGAGGTGCGCAGGTAGTCGAGGAAGCCCAGCAGCGTCTCCCTCTCGCCTGCGCCGGTGCGGGGCGGCGGGGTGTCCCGGCGCTTGGTCATGGTCGGTCCCTTCCGGGCCAGTGGGCGGGGCGGGGCACCCGGGCGGGGAGCCGGGTGGCGGTGTCGCCGCGGGCGGCCGCGGCCTGCATCGGCGTGAGGAACAGGCTCGTCGAGAGATCGGCTCCCCGCAGGTCGGCGCCACGGAGGTCGGCGCCGAGGAGGTCGGCCAGCCGCAGGTCCGCGCCGCGCAGGTCGGCGCCGAGCAGCAGCGCACCCCGCAGCGAGGCCCGGCGCAGGTCGGCGTCGGGCCAGCGCACCCCGACGAGGTCCGCCCGGCGTGAGGTCGCTCCCGGCCCCGGCGAGTCTCCCTTTCCGTGACGGCGAGTCCCCGTTCCCGCGACGGCGAGTCTCCGTTCCCGTGACGGCGAGTCTCCCTCTTCGAGGCGGTGAGGGAGGCGTTTCGCCGCGCCGCGTCGGCACCGCGGTCGTGCCTTGCGACATGTCGTGTTCCGGGTCGTCCTGAGCGCGGAGGCGCTCGCTCGCGGCGCGCAGCAGCTCGCCGACCCGCTCGCGAGCGGCGTCGACATCCGCGGCGGCGAGGTCGGCGTCGACGAGGCGCGCCCATTCCGCGTCCAGCGCCGGATCGGGTGCGCGCTTGCGGGCCTCGTCGAGGTACCAGAGCAGCTCGTGCACCTGCCGGGAGATCCCGAACGCCGCGAACATCGGCGCCGCGACCTCGGGCGTGCGCCAGTCGCGCCCGGCGAAGGCGGCCGTGACGCGCTGGCCCGCGCCGAGGCAGTCGAACACCGTGCACCCGGCGAAGCCGCGATCGCGCAGGTCGGCGTGGATGGCGCACCGGAAGTCCACCTGGAGGTTGGTGCAGGGAGTGCCCGCGGGCTTGTCGACGGCGAAGTCCGCCGACCGCGCGAACGCGGGCGCGACGCAGCACAGCCCCACGCAACGCGAGCAGTCCGCACGCAGCTCCACCACAGTCGGCCACGCTAGGCGGTGCCGGGCGGCCCCGCGGCCGGCGGGTGACGTCGCGACGGCCGCCGTCGCGGGTGGGTCGGGCGGCTCGCGCCGCGGAACGCCTGGGCTGCCGTACCTTGCTGGCCGTGTCCCGTGCCGTGTGGCTGCCCGCTGCTGTGGGGGCGTTGGCGGGCGTGTTCGTGTTCCTCCTCGCCCGCGACGTGCTGATCGACGACTCCTACATCACCCTCGCCTACGCGCGCACCTTCGCCGAGCACGGCGTGTGGGGGATGCAGCCGCAGCTGCCGGGCAACGCCGCCACGTCCCCGTTGAACGTCCTGCTGCTCGCCGCCGTCATCGTGCCGACCGGGCAGCCGGTGCTCGCCGCGGGCGTGCTGCTGGTGCTCGCGCTGGCGGTCACCGGCGCGGCGCTCGGCGGGATCTGCGCACAGCTGGACCGGAGCTACTGGCCCGCGGTGGCCGGGGTCGCGCTGGTGGCGGTCAACCCGCTGCTCGTCTCCGTGATCGGCATGGAGACGCACCTGGCGATCGCGCTCGTCGCCGTGCTCGGGTGGACGGTGCTCGCGCGCAAGCCCCACCTCGCGGGCGTGGCGTGCGGGCTGTTGCTGCTCACCCGGGCCGACCTCGCCGGGTTCGGGCTGGCCGCGGCCGTCGCCATCCTGGTCACCGTCGATTTCGGAAGGGCGCTCGCCTTCATCGGGATCACCGGCCTGGTGTCACTGCCGTGGTCGGTGCTGTCGTGGTTCTGGCTCGGCTCCGCCGTCCCCGACACGATGATGATCAAGCTGGGCGAGAGCATGGGCGACCGGACCTTCGCCAACGGCCTCTACTACTTCTTCGAGGCCTACCCGTTCGCGGTGACCGCCTCGCTGATCCCGCCCGCGCTCGGCGTGCTCGTGCTGCTCGGCGGCTGGCGCCGCGCCGTGGCCCCGCTGCACCTCGTGCTCGGCGTCGGCGGCCTGCTGCACGCGGGCACCTACCTGCTGCTCAACACCGCGCCGTACCAGTGGTACTACGGCCCGGCCATCGGCGCGCTGACGATGCTCGGCGCGGTGGGCGCGCAGCGTGCGGCGCTGCGGACCGGGACGCTGGCGGCCGCGCTGGCGACGGTGGCGGTCACCTCGGTGTACTTGGTGGCCCGCCCCTGGACGCTCACGACGGTCTCCGGCAACTGGGCCACGCCCACCGAGTACCGCGCGCTGGCCGAGCGCGCGCCCGCCGGGGCGGTGGTGCAGTCGTTCGGTGAGGTGGGCACGGTGGCCTACTACTGCACCTGCACGGTGACCGACCGGCTCTCCGACCGCGGCTGGTTCGCCGAGATCCTGGCCCAGCAGCGCGCGGCGGCCGGGCCGTTCGAGCGGAGACTGCTGGACCTCAACTACCGCCACTTCCACCCGGCCCCGCGGCTCACCCCGCGATACGAGTTCACGTTCACGCCCGACCGGACGGGTGTGCCCGCGACCTCCTGGCGCGGCGACCAGGGGACGATGGTGGTCGTGCCCTTCAGTAGTTCAGATCGGCAGGCGACGGAAGATCGGCCGGGGCACGTGCCGCAGCGCGCTCATCACGAACCGCAGCGGCGCGGGCGCCCACACCAGCTCCTTGTGGGTGCGCACGGCGTCGACCACCACCGCGGCGACCGCCTCCGGCGTGGTCGACAGCGGCGCGGGCTTGAGGCCCTCGGTCATCCGCGTGTGGACGAAGCCCGGCCGCACGACCGTGACGTGCACGCCGACCGGCCGCAGCGCCTCGGTGAGCCCCGAGTAGAACGCGTCGAGCCCGGCCTTCGTGGAGCCGTACACGAAGTTGGAGCGCCGGGCCCGCTCGCCCGCCACCGAGGAGAACGCCACGATCGACCCGTGCCCCTGCGCGGTCATCCGCTCGCCCAACGCCACCCCGACGCCGACCGCCGCGGTGTAGTTGACCTGCGCCAACTCGACGGCGGTGGCGACGTCCGTCCACGCCTTCTCGTTGTCGCCGAGCAGGCCGAACGCCACGAGCGCGACGTCGATGTCGCCGCTCGTGAACGCCTTGGCGACCACCTCGACATCCCCCTCCCGGGCGTCGAACGGGATCACCTCGACGGCACAGCCGCGCGCCTCGAGCCGGGCCTTGGCCTCGTCCAACCGGGGCGAGGGCCGCCCGGCCAGCACCACGCGCAGCGGCCGGTCGGACGCGAACGCCTCCACCGTGGCCAGGCCGATCTCCGAGGTGCCGCCGAGCAGCAGGATGCTCTGCGGGTTGCCGACGGCGTCAATCACCAGTGAGCTCCAAACGTCGGGACATGTCCGAGGCGAACACGTTGTGGGGATCGACGGCGTCGCGGATCTTGCGCCACTCGTCGAACCGCGGGTAGCCGCGGCGGATGGCCGCGGGCGTGGTGCGCGACTCCTTGGCCAGGTAGTGCCGCCCGCCCGCGCCGAGGACCAGCTCGTCGAGCTCGTCGCACAGCGCGCCGAGGCCCGGGCCGATGGGGATGTCGACGCACAAGGTCCACCCCGGCATCGGGAACGACAGCGGCGCCCGGTTGCCCTCGCCGAACCGCTTCAACACGTTGAGCGCCGACACCTGGCGCGCAGCCGTCATCCGCTCCAGCACCTCGCGGATCACGTCGCTCCGCGCCTCGGGTACGACGAACTGGTACTGCAGGAACCCGCGCGGGCCGTAGCCGCGGTTCCACTCGCCGATGATGTCGAGCGGGTGCAGGAACTGGGTGATGTTCTGGATAGCGCCCATCCGGGTGGGCGACTTGCGGTACCAGAGCTCGCTGAAGAGCTTGCCCGTGAGCCGGTTGAGCAGCCCCGACGGGAACACGTCCGGCACCGTGAGCAGCTGCGGCGCGTCGAACTTCAACGGCTCGTCGCGCAGCTTCGCGGGCAGGTCGGCCACCGTGGCGTGGTTGGCCCGGGTGAGCAGGCCGCGGCCGAAGTGCGCGCCCGTGGTGACCGCGTCGAACCACGAGACGGACTCGGCGTACTTCTCGTCGTCGGTGCTCTGGCGGGCCATGAGCTCGGCGAGGTTGTCGATCTGCTCGGTGTCGACCTTGAAGTACGCCGTTTCGACGTGGTGCAGCTGCAGCCGGGCGCGCACGACCACCCCGGTGAGCCCCATCCCGGCGACGGTGGCCCAGAACAGGTCGTCCTCGGGCGTGAGCTCGTGCACCCCGCCATCCGCCGTGACCAGCGTGAGCGCCCGCACGTGGTTGCCGAAGCTGCCGACGACGTGGTGGGCCTTGCCGTGGATGTCGGCGCCGATCGCGCCGCCGACCGTGACCTGGCGGGTGCCCGGCAGCACCGGCAGCCACAGGCCGTGCGGCAGCGCGGCGCGCATCAGCGTGTCGAGGCTCACGCCCGCGTCGACGTCGACGAGCCCGCTCTCGGCCTCGATCGCGTGGATCTCGGCGAGGCCCGCCATGGCGAGCACGGTGCCGCCCGCGTTCTGCGCGGGATCGCCGTAGGAGCGGCCCAGGCCGCGCGCGATGACGCCCCGGGGACCCGCGCTCGTGACCGCGGCCACCACGTCCTCGACCGAACGAGGCGTGACGACCCGGGCGAGGGACGGCGCGGTGCGGCCCCAGCCGTGCAGCAGTTGAGTTTCGGACATCGCGGGCGAGGCTACCCGGGGCCACCGACACTATCCTGGAGTGGTGACCGACCGGCCGGGTCTCCGGATCTCCGACGCCGACCGCGAACGTGCGGCGCAGCGGCTGCACACCGCGCTGTCCGAGGGCCGGATCACCCTGTCCGAGCTGGAGGAACGCCTCGCCGTCGTCTACGCGGCGCGCTACGAGGCCGACCTGCGCCCGCCGCTCGCCGACCTGCCCGCGGACGTGCCGGTCGCGGTCACGCCCGCGGGCCCGCCGATGGTGCTGAAGGCCGGGATGTCGACGATCAAGCGCACGGGCCCGTGGCGGGTGCCGCCGCGCATCCGGGTGCTGTCGGGCATGGGTTCGGTCACGCTCGACTTCTGCGACGCCGAGAACCCGCACCCCGTCGTCGAGATCGAGCTGGAGCTCGGGGCGGGGTCGGCGAAGCTGCTGGTGCCCGACGACGCCACCGCCAACGTCGACGACCTCGTGCCCGGGATGGGCTCGGTGCACAGCAGCGTGCCGTCGACGCCGCAGCCGGGCCGCCCGCACTTCGTGGTGCACGGCCGCACGGCGGTGGGCTCGGTGCGCGTGCGCCGCCGCTTCCGCCTCGGCAAGTACTTCTTCTGAGCCGCCCGCTACCCTCTTGCCGTGACCACCGACTCGCCGCCCCGGCTGGGCCTCGTCGCCCAGCTCACGCGGTTCGTGGCGATCGGGGCGCTGTCCGCGCTGGTCGACTTCGGCATCTACCACCTGCTGTTGTCCCTCGGCCTGTTCCCGAGCGGCGCGAAGGCGATCAGCTTCATCTGCGGCACCACCACGGCCTACCTGCTCAACCGCCGGTTCACGTTCCAGTCGGCGGGCGGTCGCGCGCGGGTCGCCGGGTTCGTGCTGCTCTACGGCACCACGTTCGCGATCAACGTCGGCACCAACGCGCTGATGCTCGCCGTGCTGCCCGCCATGCCGCTGCGGGTGAGCGCCGCCTGGGTGATCGCCCAGGGCGCTGGCCACCGTCATCAACTTCGTGATGCTGCGCACGGTGGTCTTCCGCGACTGACGTCAGGCGCGGTGGAAGCGTTCCAGCCGCCCCTGCCGCACCAGCCGCAGCCACCGCACGAACTCCCGCGGGCTGCGCTTGGTGACGAGGAAGTACCACGCGAACCGGGGCAGCTCGGCCAGGCCCACGCGCCGCATCCCCGGCTGCGCGGTGAGGAAGCCGCGGTTGCGGAACGTGTAGTAGCGCTTCACCGGGTCGTCGGGGTCGCGGGCGTGCAGGTGGCCGCGCAGCATCGGCTTGTCGTCGGCGTCGGCCCGCGGGTGCAGGTACACCGCACCCAGCGCCGTGCCGAACGGCAGGTCGGAGCGCACGAGCCGCCGGTGCATCTCCACCTCGTCGCCGCGGATGAACAGCCGCAGGTCCGGCACCCCGATGACGTCCAGCGTGGACGCCCGGAACAGCGCGCCGTTGAACAGCGCGGCGATACCGGGCAGGAGCTCGTGGTCGGCGCCGTGCCCGACGTCGGCGGCCAGCGCCGCGCGCGACCGGTGCCAGGTGAGGCCGCGGCGCACCGGGAACGCGAGCCGGTCGGGGTCGTCGGCGTCGGCGACGGTGGGGGAGACGGCCGCGAGCCCGCGCCGGTCGGCCAGCTCGACCAGGGTGGCGAGGACGTGGTCGTCGGCCGCGCGGCCGTCGTCGTCGGCGAGCCAGATCCAGCCCGCCCCGAGCGCCATCGCGTGCAGCATGCCGAGCGCGAACCCGCCCGCGCCGCCGAGGTTGCGCCACGACGGCAGCCAGGTGGCGTCGAGCCCGCACGCGTCGACGACCTCGCGCACCGACTCGTCCGCCCCGTTGTCGACGACGATGAGGTGCGCGATCGGGTGGGTCTGCTTGGCCAGCGAGGCCAGGGCGTCGACCAGCGTCTCGGTGCGGTGCCGGGTGACGACGACGGCCACGACCGACCCCGGGCGGCAGCGAGCGCGCTGCCTCAATGATTCGCTCGCAGCTCGCTCATCGGGACTCGAGCTCGGCCAGCACGTCGCGGCCCTTGTAGTGGTGCAGCACCTCGCGCAGCGGCCCGTGCTCGCGGATCTGGCCCTGGTCCATCCAGATCGCGGTGTCGCAGAGGTCGGCGAGGAACTCGTCGGAGTGCGAGGCGAAGACGAGGATCCCGGAGCGCTCGACCAGCTCGTTGAGCCGGATGCGGGCCTTGGCGAGGAACTCCGCGTCGACGGCGCCGATGCCTTCGTCGAGCAGGAGGATCTCCGGGTCGATGCTGGTGACGACGCCGAGCGCGAGCCGCACCCGCATGCCGGTGGAGTAGGTGCGCAGGGGCATCGAGAGGTAGTCGCCGAGCTCGGTGAAGGCGGCGATGTCGTCGACGCGGGCCTCCATCTGCTTGCGCGTCATGCCGAGGAAGAGGCCGCGGATGAGGATGTTGTCGAGGCCGGAGATCTCCGGATCCATGCCGACGGCCAGGTCGAACACCGGCGCGACCTTCCCCAGCACCCGCGCCTTGCCCCGCGTCGGCTCGTAGATGCCCGCCATGAGCCGCAGCAGCGTGGACTTGCCCGCCCCGTTGTGCCCGACGAGCGCCACCCGGTCGCCTTGGCGCAGCGAGACCGAGATGTCGTGCAGCGCCTCGATGATCGGCACCTTCGAGTCGGTGCCGATCCGCCCGCCCGCCCGGCCGAGCACGGCCTTCTTGAGCGAGCGCGTCTTGGCGTCGAAGATCGGGAAGTCGACCGCCGCGCTTTCGATGTCGATGCTCACCATGGCTACACCCAGTAAGCCACGCGGGCGCGGTAGTTGCGCAGGCAGACCAGCGCAGCACCGCAGCCGACAACGGTGATCACGCCGGCCACGATCCAGTGGCGGGCCACGATCTCCTGGCCGAGCAACGGCTCACGGAGGATCTCGACGAAGTGCATCACGGGATTCAGTTCGACGTACGCGGCGAGGGGGTTACTGCGGAGCCGATCGTAGGACCAGACGATCGGCGTCATGAAGAACAGGAGCTGCGTGAGGCTCCCGATGATCGGCGGGATGTCCCGGAAACGGGTGGCGACGATGCCCGCCAGCACGGCGATCCACGCCCCGTTCAACGCCAGCACCGCGAACGCCGGGATCGCGAGCAACGACGACCAGTGCACCGGCTGCTGGAAGATGATCATCAGGAGCGCCCAGATGACCAGGTTGTGCGCGAAGAACAGCGTCTGGCGCCACACCAGCCGGTAGACGTGCAGCGTGAGCGGCGCGGGCAGGAACCGGATCAGCCCCTCGTTGGCGATGAAGACCTCACTGCCCTCGAGGATGCAGCCGTTGATGAAGTTCCAGATCAGCAGGCCCGTGGCGACGTACGGCAGGAACGTCTGGATCGGCTCGTGGAACAGCGCCCCGTAGAGGATGCCCATGGCCGTGGCGACGACGCCCATGGTGATGCTGATCCACAGCGGGCCGAGCACCGAGCGGCGGTAGCGCTGCTTGATGTCCTGCCAGCCCAGGTACCCCCAGAGCGGACGCTGCCGCCAGCCGCCGCGCAGGTCGTCGAACGCGCGACGCCAGCTGCGCGGCCCGGGCTCCTCGGCGACGGGCGGCGCCACGGCAGCGTCACCGGTTGTCATCGCCTGGGCCACGGAGCGAGGGTACCCACGGTGACGTCGGCACCCGAGTGCGGGCGGGCTAGAGGTACTGGCCCGTGCCCCGGCCGAGCCCGCCGTCGGGCTGCTGGCCACCCGCACCCGGCGGCAGGCCGCGGCGCATCTGCTCCAGCTGCGCCCGCGCGGCCATCTGCTGCGCGAACAGCGCCGTCTGGATGCCGTGGAAGAGCCCCTCCAGCCAGCCGACGAGCTGGGCCTGCGCGATCCGCAGCTCGGCTTCGGACGGGATGCCCTCCTCGGTGAACGGCAGCGACAGGCGCTGCAGCTCCTCGCGCAGCTCGGGAGCGAGCCCTTCCTCCAGCTCCTTGATGGAGTTCTCGTGGATCTCCTTGAGCCTGCTGCGGGAGGCCTCGTCCAGCGGTGCGGCCCGCACCTCCTCGAGCAGCTGCTTGATCATCGTGCCGATCCGCATGACCTTGGCGGGCTGTTCGACCATGCTGCCGACCCCCTGCTCCTCGTCACCGTTCTCGCTAGGCACCCTGGCCATGCCCACCGGGCGGCCGTCGGGCCCGACGACCATCACCTGCTGCTCGCCGTTCTCGCCCTGCTCGGGATTCACATCACCCTCCATCGCCGTTTGCCCCACCGTAGGCCGGCACGGTGAGCAACACCTTTCCGATGACCCCGCCCGCGTCGAACAACGCGTGCGCGGCGGCCGCGTCGGACATCGGCATCGTGGCGTGGACGATCGGGCGCACCCGCCCGTCGGCGATCATCGGCCAGACGTGCTCGCGCACCGCCGCGACGATCGCGCCCTTGCCGTCCACCGGCCGCCCGCGCAGGCTCGTCGCGATCACGCTGCCCCGCTTGGCCAGCAGCTTGCGCGATGTTCAGCTCGGCCTTCGTGCCGCCCTGCATGCCGATGATGACGAGACGGCCGTCGGGCGCCAGCGCGTCGATGTTGGCGGCGAGCCCGCGGGCGCCCTGGTTGTCCAGGATCACGTCGGCCACGGCCCGCGGCGCAGCGTCGTCGTGGTAGTCGATCGCGATGTCGGCGCCCAGCTCGCGGCAGATGTCCAGCCGGTCCGGGGCACCGGCCGTGGCCGCGACCCGCGCCCCGAGCGCCTTCGCCACCTGGATCGCGTGCGTGCCGATGCCGCCCGTGCCGCCCTGCACGAGGAACGTCTCGCCCGCCGCCAGCCGGGCCGTCATCACGACGTTCGACCACACCGTGCACGCCACCTCGGGGATCCCGGCCGCGGTGACCAGGTCGACCCCGTCGGGCACGGGCAGCAGCTGCGGCGCGGGCACGACCACCTGCTCGGCGTACCCGCCGCCCGCGAGCAGCGCGCACACCGCGTCGCCGACCTGCCAGCCCGTGACGCCCTCGCCGAGCGCGGCGACGTGCCCCGAGACACTCCAGCCCGATGATCTCCGACGCGCCCGGCGGCGGGGGGTAGTGGCCCTGGCGTTGCATGAGGTCGGCGCGGTTGACCCCGGCGGCCGCCACGTCGACGAGCACCTCGCCCGGCCCCGCGACCGGGTCGGGCGCCGTCCCCCAGCGCAGCATCTCCGGCCCACCGGGCGCTTCCAGCGTGATCGCCTGCATGTGCGGGAAGGTAGCGCTGTGGAGCACTGGCCGCTGCGTCATCTCGTCCTGCGCACCCCGCGGCTGGAGCTGCGCCCCGACGACGACGCGGGCCTCGACGAGCTGGCGGCCGTGGCGTACGGCGGCGTGCACCCGCCCGAGGAGATGCCGTTCGGCGAGGCGTGGACCGACGCCGATCCGCGCTACCTCGGTCGCGGCATCCTGCAGTACTACTGGGGGGAGCGGGCCGCGCTGGCCCCGCAGCGGTGGTCTGTCCACTTCCTGGTGCGGCTCGACGGCCGGGTGATCGGCACGCAGAAGCTCGGCGCAGGCGATTTCGCGATCACCCGCGAGGTCCACACGGGATCGTGGATCGGGCTGCGCCACCAAGGGCAGGGGATCGGCACCGAGATGCGCGCGGCCGTCGTCCTGTTCGCGTTCGACCACCTGGGCGCGCAGGTGGCCCGCTCGGCGGCGAACGCGGAGAACCCGCGGTCGCTCGGCGTCTCCCGGAGGCTCGGCTACCGGCGCGACGGCACCGAGACGGTGGTACGGCGGGGCCGTCGCACCGAGGACGTGCGGTTGGTCGTCACGCCGCCGACCCTGGTCCGTCCGCCGTGGACGTTGGAGGTGGCGGGGTACACCGAGGAGTGCCGCGCCCTGCTCGGCGGGATCAGCCCAGGTTGACGCCGCGGGCGAACGTGTCGCACTGCGCCGGGTCGCCGGTCTTGTAGCCGGTGGTGAACCACTTCTCGCGCTGCTGGGACGAGCCGTGGGTGAACTGCGAGGAGTTGACGCGGCCGCTGCCGAGGTTCGACTGGATGAAGTCGTCGCCGATGCGCGACGCGGTGTCCAGCACGCTCGCGATGTCCTGCTGGTTGATGTCCTCGATCAGCGGCTGGCCCGACGACGTCGGCACGTTGGCGGCGTGGTTGGTCCACACGCCCGCGTAGCAGTCGGCCTGCAGCTCGAGGCGCACGGAGCCGGAGGTGGGGCCGCTGTCGCCCGCCTGCACGCGGTTGGTGGTGCCGAGCAGGTCCTGCACGTGGTGGCCGTACTCGTGCGCGATCACGTAGGCGCGCGAGAGGTTGCCGCCCTGCGCACCGAAGCGCTGCTCCAGCTCCTTGTAGAAGGTCAGGTCGATGTAGACGCGGTTGTCGGCCGGGCAGTAGAACGGCCCCGTGTCGGAGGAGGCGCCGCCGCAGCCGGTGTTGACGCCGCCGTTGAAGAACACCGTGCGCGGCGGGCTGTAGCGCTGGCCGGAGCGGGCGAACGTGTCGGTCCAGTAGTTGTCGAGGGAGTTGACGACGGCGACGACCTCGCAGTCGAGCTGCTGGTTCGCCTGCGCGCCGGTGCGGCACGCCGACGCGGCGGTGGAGGTGTCGCCGGTCTGGCCGCTCGGGATGGCCTCCAGCCCGCTGGGGGAAGGCAGCGCGCCGCCGCCGTCGAAGCTACCGCCGCCACCGAGCGCGGAGAGCAGGAAGTAGAGGATCAGACCGATGATCCCCAGGCCACCGCCGCCGACCGCGACCCGGCCCCCCAGGCCGCCGCCCCCGCCGCCGCCCGACCCGCGCAGATCGTCGATGTTGGACGTGTCGAGCTGGGCGTTCTCGTCGAACCGCATCGTGGCCTCCCCGGCGCGCGTAGCGTGATCCCACCACACGACGCCGCTCGGGTCGATCTGGACCGCGCCGGCTACCCTGGCCGCAGGGAAGCGTGGCAGAGCGGCCGATTGCACTCGCCTTGAAAGCGAGCGTCCTGAGAGGGACCGGGGGTTCAAATCCCTCCGCTTCCGCTCTCGTCGCGCCTCGATCACCCGATCGGGTCGAGGTTGCGGGCCTGTCACCGATGCCCGCATCCCGTCCGGCGGAGGAACATCGCGGAGCCCCCGCTCACGAGAGGCCCGCCATGACTCGCTCAGCCCGTGCACTGGTCGCGGCGCTCGCCGTCGCCGCCTCGGCCGCCGCCTGCACCACCGCTCCGGCCCCCGCCGCCTCGACCGCGCCCAGCGGGACGGTCGCACCGTCGGGAGCGCCGAACGCGGCGGGCGGCGGCATCGCGCCCAGCACGCTCTTCACGCCGCTGGTGGCAGGCACCTACACGACGCCTGCGCCCGTCCGCGGGACCGACGGCAAGACGCACCTGGCCTACGAGCTCACCCTCACCAACGCCCTGCCGCTGCCGTTCACGCTCCAACGGGTGGACATCCGCGACGCGGCCACGCACGCGGTGATCCAGTCGGTCACCGGTGCGACGCTCGGCGCCGACGTCACCCAGCTCATCCACACGAGCCGCGACGCCGATGTGCCGCCGCCCGCCGCGGCCGCGCCCATCGCGCCGTCGAGCACCTCGGTGGTCTGGCTGGACGTCACGCTGCCGGACGGCGCCGCCGTACCCGAGCGGCTGGAGCACCTCGTGGCGGGCACCCTCCAGCGACCCGACGGCACCACCGCGCCCGCCGAGTTCGTCGTCAGCACGGTCGACGTCGCGAAGAGCACCGCGCCGGTGCTGTCCTGGCCGGTCGGGGCGGGCGACTGGTACATGAGCGACGGGTGCTGCGCCGACGACACCCACCACCGCCGCGGCCTGGCCCCCATCAACGGCGTGTTCCTGGTGCCGCAGCGCTTCGCCATCGACTTCTACAAGCTCGACGACCAGCACCGGGCCTGGGTCGGCGACCCGGCGCAGCTCACGAGCTACGCCTCGTACCGGCAACCGATCGTCGCCGCCACGGCGGGCACCGTGGTCGCCGCGCAGGACGGGCTGCCGAACAACGACCGGCTGCCCAAGCCGCCTGCGATCCCCGGCATCGACCAGACGGTCGGCAACCACGTGATCGTCCAGTTCGGACCGGGGCAGTACCTGCTGTACGCGCACATGGACCCGAAGTCGGTGAAGGTCAAGGTCGGGGACCAGGTCGAGAAGGGCCAGCAGCTCGGCTTGATCGGCACGAGCGGCAACTCGACGGTGCCGCACCTGCACTTCCAGGTGCTCACCCAGCCGACGTTCTTCCCGTCCGACAGCACGCCGTTCGTGTTCGACAAGTTCGCCCTGGCAGGCCGGGTGACCCAGCGGATCTGGGACGACATCATCGCGCTGCAGCCCACCGGCACCATGCCGTTCGAGGCGGCCAACCCCGGCGGCGACCGAACCGACGAGATGCCGCTGGACCGGGACGTCGTGCGCGTCGGCGCACAATGAGCCGGTGGAGCTCGACCACGTCTTCTGCATGGTCAACCCCGACGACGACTGGGCGGCGCGGCTCGCGGCGGCGGGCTGGCGCCTCGACGCGGGCTGACCCACGCGGGCCAGGGCAGCCGCAACCGCCGCCTGCGCTGGCCGGGGTGCTACCTGGAGCTGCTGTGGGTGCACGACGCGCGCCGAGGCCCGGCAGAACGCAGCTGCGCCTCGACCGGCGCGCCGACTGGGAACGCACCGGCGCGAGCCCGTTCGGCATCGGCCTGCGCGGGCAGGCTGTCCGAGGCCGAGCGCGTCGACTACCGGCGCTACGACGGCCTGCCCATGCCGGTGTGGGTGCACCGCGACAACGAGGACGCGCCGGAGCGGCCCTTCGTCTTCGTGCTGGAGCTCGACGAGCACCGCCCGCCGACGGTGGGCAACCCCGGCACGCTGCAGGTCCTGCGGCACACCGGGCCCGCGCCCGCCCGCCTGCCCGGCTACCGCGGCGCGGAGCTTTCGCACACGGCCGGGCCGCACCGGCTCGAGGTGGTGCTCGACGCCGGTGCGCCGCTCGACGTGACGGCCGAGCTCGCCCTACGCCGCCGGTAGCAGGCCGATGCGCTGGGCGTGGAGCACCGCGCCCAGCCGGTCGGTCACCCCGAGCTTCGTGTAGCTGTGCTGCAGGTGCTTGTGCACCGTCCGCTCGGTGATCATCAGGCGGCGCCCGATCGACGCGGCGGTCAGGCCCTCGGCCAGCAGCGACAGCACGGCGAGCTCGCGCGGGGTGAGCCCCGCGTCGTCCGCGGCCACCCAGCCCCCGATGCCCGCGGCGCGCGACCAGCGGGAGAACGCGCCGTGGTGCCGGTCGAGGCCCGCGAGCAGGCGCCGCACCTGGTGCGCGACGTGCATCTCCGCGTCCGTGAACGCCTCGGGCCTTCCGACGACGAACGCCCGCCGCCCCCGTCGCGTGCGGGGGAGCGGCATCGCGAGCTGGTGCTGCACGCCGCCCCACTCCCGGCCCCGCTCGATCCACGCACCCGTCACGGCGCTCGGCACGATGTCGCTCGGCACGTCGGCGACCTGCATGACCCGCCAGTCGCCCGTCGCCAGGAAGTAGCGCAGGAGCGGGTGCTCGGCGGCCGCGTGCTGGGCGCACCAACGGACGATGTCGTCGACCGAGGCGGTGAACCGGTCGACCGGCCACAGCTCGATCCCCCGGTCGCAGAAGGCGCCGCCCGACCGCGCCGAACGTCTCGACCAGCTGCCGGTTGATGCGCGTGGCCTGCCAGGCCTCGGTGTGCTCCGAGACGAGGTCGGCGGCGAGCCCCAACCATGCCGCCGTGCGCGTCGCTTCCCGCATCCCCGTCTCCTCCCCGTCCTGAGAGGAGGGTCACGCGGCGGATTTGAGACACGGCTCACCGTTATGCGAGCGAACTAGAGGAACGGGTGCGGGTCGCGGCCCGCCATGAGCAGGAACTGGTCGCGCCACGACACGTGCCCGTCGGGGAACGGGAGGGGCGTGCGGAACACCCCGTAGGACCGCCACCGCTCCGCCTCCGGCGCGGTGATCTCGTACATCGGGCGGGCCAGCTCCTCCGGGAGCGGGCAGGCGCGGGAGCCCAGCGCCATCGCGATGTCGTGGGCGAGGAACGACCGCGCGATGATCAGCTGGAGGAGGTACTCGCGCGACGTCGACGTCGCCGAAGCTGCAGTGCACGGTCGCGGCCGCGTCGTCGACGGTGCGGGCCGCCGCGCACGCCGCCGCCACGATCTGCGGGCCAGCTCGGGGAGGTCGCCGTCGTACTTGTCCGGGCCGACCTCGGCCATCGTGCGGCCCGCGAGCATGTCGGGCACCCAGGCGTCGTCGCGGGCGTAGTGGGCCACGAGGTCGCGGATCGGCCGGGGCTGGTCGGCGCCCGGCATGTCGAACATCGGCGGCACGATGATGTTGCGATGTTCGGCGCGGACGCGGCCCAGCACCTCGAGGAGCATCTCCTCGGCCATCACGAACAACTCGGCCTCGCGGATCATCCGCCGATCGAATCAGACCTGCGTCACTCGGGAGGTGAAAATCTGAGACGGCGTCAGCCGCGAGCCCGTCGACCACCTTCGCGATGCGTCGCTCCCGCGTCGCCGCGGCCTTCGCCTCCTCGACGCCGCGCACGGCCTCTTTGCGCGCGGTGTAGTTCTGCGCGTCGAACCCGGCCCGCACGCCTGCCGCGTCGAGGGCGGCGGCGAGGTCCTCGGGCACCGTGACCTCGCGGGGCGCGTCGTCGAGCACCACGCTCGACGTCCACCTCGTCGCCCGCCGCCACCCCGGCGCCGTTGCGCACCTCGGCGCTGACGGGCAGCAGGAACCGCCCGCCCATGCGGGCCACGGTGCTGCGGTAGGTGTAGTCGCCGATCGTGACGCGGACGGGCGGCCGCTTGTGCGACCCGAGCCCGACTCGACGACCTCCGCGGGCACCTCGATGCCCGTCGCCGTCTTCCCACCCAGCTCGACGACGCGCGAAACCTCATGCGCTGATCCTGGCACCCGCCCGGACGAGCCGACGTGCGCGCTCGACGTTCGGCGGCGCGGGCAGGTCGGGCAGCAGGGCCGTGGCGCTCTGGAGGGCCCGCAGCGTGACGGTGGTCGACAGGTCGGTGGTCGGCAGCCCGGGCAGCCCGTAGAGCCGCCGGGCCCAGCGGGGGAGCGTGCGCCACCGACAGCGCCGCGATCGACGGGATCACCAGCCGGGCGCGCGGCGGCGCGGTCGGCTGCGGGGTGAGGAGGTGCCCGACCGCCATCCCGCGCCTCGTCGGTGAGCTTCAGCTCCGGACGGACCGACGCCAGGTACTCGCGCATCGCACCGGCCGAGGACGGCGCGTCCGCGAGCCCGATCACCCGCGCCGCGCGGACGCTCTCGGCGAGGTAGGCGTCCACCCCGTCGTCGTCGAGGAGGCCCGCGCGCCGGGCGACCTGGGCGTACGAGTCGACCTCGGTGGCGTGCACCCACAGCAGGTGGTCGGGGTGGTCGATGCGGAACGTGTACCCGGTGTCGGGGTCGTAGCCGCGCAGCGCGGCGTGCAGGCGGCGCACGCGCGCCCCGGCCCGTTCGACCTCGGCGGTGGAGCCGAAGGTGCGCACCCCCACGAACTCGACGGTGCGCTGGAACCGCGACCACGCCTTGGCCGGGTCGAACAGCGCCGAGTTCTGGTACGTGCCGCGCATCACCCGCGGGTGCAGCGACTGCAGCAACAGCGCCCGGAACCCGCCGACCCACAGCACCGGCTCCAGGTGCACCCGCCACGTGACGGAGCCAGGTCCGAAAAGTCCGTCATCACCCACGCCATCAAGGACAACACGGAATGCCATGATCTGCCATGTGATCGACCACCTGGGCCTCCAGGCCACCGACGTCGACGCCGCCGCCGCGGCGTACCTACGCCTGCTCGCGCCGCTCGGCGTGCGCGAGGCGATGCGCTTCCCCGGGCCCGTCGTCGGCATGGCCGGGCCGGACGGCATCCCGCACTTCTGGCTCAGCCCGGCGGCGGGCGCCACGAACCACGAGGCGCACGTCGCGTTCACGGCCCCCGACCGCGCCGCCGTCGACGCCGTGCACGCCGCCGCCCTCGAGGCCGGGCTGGAGGTCCTGCACGCGCCCCGCGAGTGGCCGGAGTACCACCCGGGCTACTACGGCGTGTTCGTCCGCGACCTCGACGGCAACAACGTCGAGGCCGTCTTCCACGGCACACCCTGACGCGTCAGGTCTTGGCGGGCACGTTCTCCGTCACCGCGCGGCGCGGCATGAGCACGAGCGCGACGGCCGAGAGCGCGCAGCAGATCAGGATGTAGATGCTGATCCCCGTGCTCGACCCGGTCGCGGCGAGGATGGCCGCGGCGATCAGCGGCGCGGGCCCGCCCGCGATCACCGACGCCAGCTGGTAGCCCAACCCGGCGCCGCTGTAGCGGATGTTCGTGCCGAAGCTCTCCGCGATGAGCGCCGCCTGCGGGCCGTACTGCATGTCGTGGAACACCAGCGACAGCACGATCGCCAGCAGCACCAGCCCGGGCTCCGTCGTGTTGAGCAGCCCGAAGTAGGGGAACGCGAACAGCGCCACGCAGGCGATACCGATCCCGTACATCGTCCGTCGCCCGATCTTGTCCGACAGGTGCCCGAACAGCGGCACGCTGACGAGGCCGACCGCGGCCGCGACCAGCGTGTCGTTGAGCAGCGAGCCGCGCGAGAGCTTCAGGTGCGCGGTGCCGTAGGTCAGCACGAACGTGATGAAGATGTAGAACGGCGCCTGCTCCGACATCCGCACGAACATCGACGCGAGGATCTCCCGCCACTGGGTGCGGAACGCCTCGATCACCGGCAGCTTCGCGACGGCCTGCGTCTCGCGCACCTCGGAGAACTCCGGGCTCTCCAGCACCTTCAGCCGCACGTACAGCCCGACCGCCACCAGCACCAGGCTCAGCAGGAACGGCACGCGCCAGCCCCACGTCTCGAAGTCGGGGCCGGTCGGCGCGCGAGAACAGCTGCACCATGCCCGTCGACAGCAGCAGCCCCAGCGGCACGCCCAGCTGCGGCCAGCTCGCGGTGAACCCGCGCCGTTGCGCGGTCGCCCCACTCCATCGCGATGAGCACCGACCCGCCCCACTCGCCGCCGACCGCCGCGCCCTGCAGCAGCCGCAGGAGCGTCAGCAGCAGCGGCGCGGCGATCCCGATCGTGGCGTAGACCGGCAGCACGCCGATCAGCGCCGTGCAGATCCCCATGATCAGCAGAGTGGCGACGAGCGTGGCCTTGCGGCCGATGCGGTCGCCGTAGTGGCCGAAGATCGCCGCGCCGACCGGCCGCGCGGCGAACCCGACGAACTGCGTGCCGAACGCCAGCAGGATGCCCGCCGACGAGTCCGCCGCCGGGAAGAACAGCTTCGGGAAGATCAGCGCCGCGGCCGTCCGTAGAGGAAGAAGTCGTACCACTCGATCGTGGTGCCGACGGTGCTCGCGACGATCGCCCGTCGGCGCTGCGCCCGCATGACGTCCGGCGATGGAGCGGAGGTGGCGGTCATCGCCGCAGGGTGGGCGGGGTCACCCGCACTGTCAAACGGAGCTACGGCAAACGGGCGTCAGCGCGGGTCGCCGAGGAACGCCGTGGCCGCGGCGGCGAGGAAACCCGGATCGGCCACCCCGCACAGCTCCCGGGCGGAGTGCATGGACAGCACCGGGATGCCGACGTCGACCGTGCGGATGCCGAGCCGGGTCGCGGTGATCGGCCCGACCGTCGAGCCGCACGGCATCGTGTTCTTCGCGACGAACACCTGCGTCGGGACGTCGGCGGTGCGGCACGCGCGGTACCAGGCCGCGGCGCCGGGGGCGTCGGTGGCGTAGCGCTGGATCGCGTTGACCTTCAGCGCGGGCCCCTGGTTCGGCAGCGTCCGGTGCTCGGGGTCGTGGCGTTCGAGGTAGTTCGGGTGGGCGGCGTGCGTGACGTCCACCGAGAGGCAGCGCGAGGCGGCGAACACCGGGCCGCGGGCGTCGAAGCCGCCCGGCCAGCCGCGTGAGCAGGTTCTCCAGCAGCGGGCCCGCCGCACCGGTGGCGGTCGCGCTGCCGATCTCCTCGTGGTCGAAGCCGATGAGGACCGGGGTGACGTCGGCGTCGACCGCCACCAACGCCGCCAGCCCGGCGTGCACCGACGCGAGGTTGTCCAGCCGCGGCGCGGCCAGCAGCTCCTCCTCCTCGCCGAGCCGGGCGGGCGGGGTGAGGTCGTGGACGACGAGGTCGTGGGCGGCGATCTCCTCGGCGTCGACCCCCGCCTCGCCGGCGAGGAACTCGACGAGGTCGCCCTCGGCGGGGGCGCCGAGGCCCCAGATGGGCAGGAGGTGCTGCTGGGCGTCGAGGGTGAGGCCCTGGTTGACGGCGCGGTCGAGGTGGATCGCGAGCTGGGGCACGCGCAGGAGCGGACGGGCGACGTCGACCAGCACGACGGAGCCGTCGTAGAGGGCGAGGCGGCCCGCGAGGCCGAGGTCGCGGTCGAGCCAGGAGTTCCAGAGCGCGCCGCCGTAGACCTCGACGCCGACCTGCCGCCAGCCCGCGCGCCCGGTGTCGGGGCGGGGCTTGACCTTGAGCGTCGGCGAGTCGGTGTGCGCGAGGTACACCCGCAGCGGCCGGGGCGCGGCGCCCTGCACCCAGGCGGCGAAGGTGCCGTCGCGCACGAGGTAGCGGCCGCCGGGCCCGTCGAGCCACGGGCCGGTCTCCGGCTGCTCGACGAACCCGGCCTCCTCCAGGCGGCGCACGGCCTCGGCGACCGCGTGGTACGGCGTCGGCGCGGCCGTGATGAAGGTGGCGAGATCGTGCGCGAGGTCATCCATCGGGTGCATCCTCCCCGACGTGTACGACGTGTCGTGGTGGGTGCGGGATCGGCCGGGTGCGCGCTCGCCGGGCGGCTGGCCCCGCGGACCGCCGGGGTCGGTGCTGCTGGTCGAGGCGGGCACCGGCGGCTGCCGGCGATCGGCCGACGTCGCCTCGCTCGCCGCCACCGCACCGGGCCACTCCCGCAACTGGGCGCACCCGGCCGAGCTGGCCCCCGGCATCCCCGCGGTGGTGCCGCGCGGGCGGGGCGTCGGCGGGTCGGGCGCGATCAACGCCGCGGTCTGGACGTACGTGACGCCCGCCGACGCCGCGGGCTGGGACCTGCCCGGCTGGCGCTACCCGACCCTGCGGTACTGGTACGCCGATCGCCGAACGGGAGGGCCAGTACGCCTCCGACGGCGCCGATCCCGGTGCTGGTGCCCTCGGGGGAGCTGCTGCACCCGAGCGCGGAGCGGTTCCTCGCCGCCGCGGAGGCGCTGGGCTTCCCGGCCGAGCCGGACAAGAACGCGGGCGGCCCGCCCGGCGCCGGGCTGATGCCGAGCAACAGCCGCGACGGCCTGCGCATCGACGCCGCCCGCGCCTACCTCCCCCGCCCCCTCCCGCTCGGGGCGCAGCGGATCGTGGAGCCGCGCGGGCCCGCCGTGCGCGCCGACACGACCGTCGAGCGGGTGCTGGTGGAGCGCGGCCGCGCGGCGGGGGTCGAGCTCGCGGGCGGTGAGCGCATCCCGGCGGGCGAGGTGGTGCTGTGCGCGGGCGCCGTCGGCACGCCGCGGATCCTCCTGCGGTCGGGGATCGGCCCGGCCGACGCGCTGCGCGCCGCGGGCGTCGACGTCCAGCTCGACCTCCCCGACGTCGGCCGCGGCTGGTCCGACCACCCGGCCGTGTTCCTGCCGTTCCGCACCGACGACCCGCCGCCGCACCCGCACGCCCCCACCGCGCAGGCCGCGCTGCACTGGGACGCGGGCGCCGACCCGGCGGGCGACGTCGAGGTGCTGCTCTTCACCCGTCCGTTCGTGCCCGGCGGCGACCTGCACCTCATGTGCGCGCTCCAGCAGCCCGACAGCCGCGGCGTGCTCGACCTCGACCGCATCTCCTACGGCTACCTGCGCACCGAACACGACCGCCGCCGCCTGCGCCACGCCCTCCGCACGGGCGCCGACCTCCTCCGCGCGGGGCTGGGCGCGCGCACCGACCCCGGCGGCGACGTGCTCGGCAACGACCGCGCGCTCGACGCCTGGATCGCCGCCCACCTCACCACCGCCGTGCACCTGTGCGGCAGCGCGGCGATGGGCCGGGTGGTCGATCCCGACCTGCGGGTGCTCGGCGTCGACGGACTCCGGGTCGCCGACACCTCGGTGCTCCCGACGTGCCCCGCCGCGGCCCGGCCGCCACCGCCGTGGCGATCGGGGAGAAGGCGGCCGCCCTCCTGGCAGGCTGACCAGCGATCATGGGGGGATGGCGGCCAACCCCTTCCTCGCGCCCAGCCCCCTCCCGTTCGGCTACCCCGACTTCTCCGCCATCCGCGAGGAGCACTTCCTCCCCGCGTTCGTCGAGGGCATGGCCCGCCAGCGGGCCGAGGTCGACGCGATCACCGCCGACCCCGCGCCGCCGACGTTCGAGAACACGCTCGTCGCCGCTGGAGCGCTCCGGCGACGTGCTGCGCCGCGTCTCCGCCGTGTTCTTCGTGCTCGCCGCGTCGTGCAGCACCGAGGGCATCCGGGCGGTCGAGGCCGAGGTGGCGCCACTGCTCGCCGCGCACGCCGACGCGATCCGGCTCGACCCGGCGCTGTTCGCCCGCATCGACGCGCCTGTTACGAGCACCGCGCCAGCGAGCTGCGGCGTCGACCGCGCGAGGCGCGCGGCTCGTCGAGCGCTACCACCGCGACGCCGTGCGGGCGGGCGCCCGGCTCGGCCCGGCCGAGCAGGAGCGGCTGCGGGCGATCAACGCCGAGCTGTCGTCGCTCACCACGGAGTTCGGCAACCGGCTGCTCGCCGGGCGCCGCGGCCGCCGCCGTGCACGTCACCGACCCCAGCCAGCTCGACGGCCTCACCCCCGACGCGCTCTCGGCGGCGGCGCGCGCGGCCCGCTCCCGCGGTCTCGACGGCCACCTCCTCACCCTCGTGCTGCCAACCGAACAGCCCGCCCTCGCCGCCCTCACCCACCGCGACCTGCGGGAACGGCTGCACACCGCGTCCGTCACCCGCGGCCTCGGCGGCGAGCACGACACCCGAGCGACCCTCCTGCAGATCGTCGCGCTGCGCGCCGAGCGGGCCCGCCTGCTCGGCCACCCCCACCACGCGTCGTGGGTCGTCGAGACCGCGACCGCCGCGTCCATCGAGGCGGTCGACGCGATGCTGCCACCGCCTCGCCCCGATCGCCGCCGCCAACGCCCGCGCCGAGGCCGACGACCTCGCCGCCGCCGCGGGCCACCCCATCGCCCCGTGGGACCGCGCCTTCCACGCCGAGCGGGTGCGCCGCGAGCGCTTCGCCGTCGACGCCGCCGCCCTGCGCCCGTACCTCGAGCTGGAGCGCGTGCTCCACGACGGCGTCTTCCACGCCGCGCGACCGGCTCTACGGCCTGCGCTTCGCCGAGCGCCACGACCTCCCGACCTACCACCCCGACGTCCGCGTCTTCGACGTCTCCGACGAGGACGGCCCGCTCGGCCTGTTCGTCGCCGACCTCTACGCCCGCGACACGAAACGCGGCGGCGCCTGGATGAACGCGTTCGTCACGCCAGTCCCACCTGCTCGGCACCCGGCCGGTCGTGCTCAACACGCTCAACATCCCCAAGCCCGCCGACGGCGAGCCGACCCTGCTCACCCTGGAGCTCGGTGCGCACCCTCTTCCACGAGTTCGGCCACGCCCTGCACGGCCTGTTCTCCGACGTGCGCTACCCGATGTTCGCCGGGACGGCCGTGCCGCGCGACTTCGTCGAGTACCCCTCGCAGGTCAACGAGATGTGGCTGGAGGACCCGGAGATCCTCGCCGCCTACGCCCGCCACCACGAGACCGGCGAGCCGCTCCCGCCCGAACTGATCGACCCGGATCGCGGCGGCCCGCCGCTTCGGCGAAGGCGCCGCGACCACCGAGTACCTGGCCGCCGCCCTGCTCGACCAGGCGTGGCACCGGCTCGGCGCCGACGCGCCCGTCACCGACGTCGAGGCGTTCGAAGCGGCCGCCCTGAACGGCGTCGACGTGCCCAGCGTGCCCCCGCGCTACCGCTCCACCTACTTCAACCACGTCTTCGGCGGTGCCTACAGCGCCGGGTACTACTCCTACATCTGGAGCGAGGTGCTCGACGCCGACACCGTCGAGTGGTTCACCGAGCACGGCGGGCTGCGCCGGGAGAACGGCGAGCGCTTCCGCCGCGAGCTGCTCGCCCGCGGCGGCGCCGTCGACCCGATGGCGGCCTACGAGGGCTTCCGCGGCCGGGCGCCCGACGTCACCCCGCTGCTGGTTCGTCGCGGCCTTCAGGGCTGACCGGCCGCGGGCCTGGCGGGATCTCGGCCTGCTCGACGGCCGTCGCCCGGTCGGTGCTCGCCTCCAGGAACCGCAGCAGCTCCACCGGGAACGGCAGCACGAGCGTCGAGTTCTTCTCCGACGCCACCTGCACCACGGTCTCCAGCAGCCGCAGCTGCAACGCGGCCGGGTGGCGCGACATCGCCGCGGCCGCCTGCGCCAGCTTCGCCGACGCCTGCAGCTCGCCGTCCGCGCTGATCACCCGGGCCCGCCGCTCCCGCTCGGCCTCGGCCTGCCGCGACATCGAGCGCTTCATCGTCTCCGGCAGCGCCACGTCCTTGATCTCGACGCGGTCGATGGCCACGCCCCAGCCCAGCGCCGGGCTGTCGATCATCAGCTCCAGGCCCTGGTTGAGCCGCTCGCGGTTGGACAGCAGGTCGTCGAGGTCGCTCTTGCCGATGATCGAGCGCAGCGAGGTCTGCGCCACCTGCCCTATCGCGGCGCGGTAGTCCTGCACGTCGACGACCACGCGCACCGGGTCGACCACCTTGAAGTAGACGACCGCGTCGACCTTCACCGTGACGTTGTCGCGGGTGATCCCGTCCTGCGCGGGCACCGGCATCGTGACGATCTGCATGTTCACCCGGTGGAACCTGTCGACACCCGGGTGGACCCGCGTGAGCCCCGGCTGGCGGACCTCGCTCTGCACCCGGCCGAACCGGAACACGACGCCGCGCTCGAACTGGCGCACCACCCGCAGCCCGGCCACCGCCCACAGCGCGACGATCCCGCCCGCGCCCAACAGCAAGTCCACGACCATCGCGATCTCCTCACCGCTGGTTCTCACGCTACGCCGGTAAGGGTGTTGTCACCGTCCGGCAACTGCCGTCGGGACGACGTGCTCCGCGACGATCTCCGCATGGGCCGCTGCACAGCGCCGGGCAAGTCCCTCGCACGTGGCTACATCGACGACGGCACCCCGTCGGGTCGCCGCTTCGTGTTCGAGCTCCCCGGGGACGGCTGGCCGCCGCGCACCGTGGACCTCCCCGACCCGCCGGGCTCCGCGACTCCCGGCCGGGTGCGCCGCTACCGCTCGGTCGGTCGCAGGCGCGGCTACGTGTACCTCTACGTCTTCGAGGAGATGCCGGGGGTCTACCCGGGCGCCGACCCCGTCGACCCGCCGACGGAACCCGCCCTGCCGGTGGTTCCGGACGTCCCCGACGGTCCGGGATCCGACGACGAGCTGCGCAGGAGGCGGCAGGTCATCGCGGCGGTGTACGCCCGGGAGGACGTCGAACGGCAGGCCGCCCGGCGTCGCCAGGCCGCCCGCCGGGCGGAGGCCCGTCGCGCCGTTCCGGAACAGCACGCGGAGGCCGCGGCCGAGCGGCGAGCGGCGCGGGAAGCCGCGGCCGAGCGTACGGCGGCCCGCCGCGCGACGGGTCAGCGTGCGGTCACCCGGCACGCGGCCGCCCAGCGCGCGGCGGCCCAGCGGACGGCCGCGGAGCGGGCGGCGACCCGGCGTGCTGGGGCGTCCGAGCGCGCGGCGACCGATCACGCGGCGGTGCTCCAGCGCGAGCTGGCCGAGGTCAATGCCGAGGTCCAGCACCTGCGCGCGGAGCTCGCGGTCGCGGAGCGGCGAGCCACGCTGGAAGCCGCTCGTCAGGAATCCGAGCGGCAGCAGGTGGCCGCCAGGCGGGAGGCCGCCCGGCTGGAGGCGGCACGCCAGGAGGCAGCCCGGCAGCGGATGGCCGCCCGGCAGCGGCTCGCCGCGCGGCAACCGGTCGCCCCCCAAGAGGTCGTCGCCCAGCAGGTGGCCGTTCGGCAGGCCGCCCAGCAGGCGCAGATCGCCGCCTGGCGCTGACCCCGCCAGCCGCGGCGGCGGGGCTCCTGCGACATGGTCGTCCGCACACCGCCCAGCGGGCCCAGGTCGTCGCCCGGGCCCGCTGACCGTGGTCAGCTGCAGTGCCCCCGCGGCGCGGGGACGTCCAGCGTGGGGTTGCGGTCGAAGAAGCCCACCGGCTTGAGCGTGAACCCGACGTGGTCGACCGGCATCACCGGCCAGTCCTCCGGGCGCGGGAAGTGCGTGGTGCCGAACGTGTGCCAGACGACGATGTCCTCGCCGTCGATCGACCGGTCGGCCGCCGTCCACGCGGGCAGCCCCGCGCCGCCCGGGTGCTGGTTGACGAAGTCGCCCGCCGGGTAGCGCTCGGCCGGGTCGTAGGCGGTGACCCACAGGTGGTGCGCGGCGAACGTCGCGCGCGCGTGGATCGAGGACTCCGGGTCGGCCAGCAGCGCGGGCTTGCCCTCGGGCAGCAGCGCGTAGCCGACGGGCCGCCCGACCGCGTTGGACACCTCCGGGTTGATCACCTGCCAGGCCCGCCCAACGGAGCCGTCGGCGTCCCGCTGCGCCTCCGACTCGCGCGTGAGCCGCGTGCGGGCCTGGGTGAACGCGTTGCCGTACGGGTTGCCCGGCCCCATCGGCACGCGCTGCGCCTCGACCTCCTCGACGGCGTTGCGCACCCCGTCGACGGTCATGTCCAGGCGCGCCGAGAACAGGTGCTGGTGGAACGGCGCGGTGAGCCCGGGCGCGATCTGCGACGCGTACTCGGTGCCCCCGGCCGCGGTGAACACGATGCCGGTGGCCTTGCACTCGAGCTGGATCGTGCCGTCGAGGTAGAGGTACCAGTAGAAGCCGTAGTCGTAGTTGCCGATCGGCGTGAAGTAGGAGAACACCATGCGCCGCTGGCGGCGCGTCTCCGCGGCGCCGGTGAAGAGGTCCGAGTGCTTCCAGAGGACGCCGTAGTCCTCCTCGTGGATGCAGATGGCGTTCTGGATGGTCTTGGGGGCGCCCAGGTCGTCGGCGATGACGGCGTCGAGGTAGGCGATGTCGCCGAGGCAGTCGCAGCCCAGCTGCAGCGAGTCGGCGCCGCGGGCGAGCATGTACTCGCCGTTGTCGAAGTAGTTCTGCCAGAACCGCACGGGCGACGGGTCGGCGTACGGCACCACCATCTCGGCCACGGACGCCCGGTAGACGATCGGCCGCCCGTCGAACGCGACCTGGTGCAGCGTGACGCCCTCGCGCTCGTTGAACCCGACCCGCAGGTCCCACTTGCCCCACCGCACCCGGTTGCCCTCGATCGTGAACGACCGGCCCTCGGGCTGGGTGATCTCGATCGGCTTGAGGGTGTCGAGCGGCGGCCCCTGCACCTCGGGGTCGTCGAAGTTGCCCGACGACTCCGACGGCACCGCCAGCGCCTCGGCGTCGATGATCCGGTCCACCGAGCCCGTGGTGAGGTCGACGTAGGCGACGAGCCCGTCGATCGGGTGCGCCCAGCAGTGGTCCTTCTCGTGCTCCTGGACGAAGCCGAACGAGCGCAAGATCCGGCGGCCCGCCTCGTCGGGGTAGTCGTAGACGCCCGCCGACAGCGGCGCCGCCCGCACCGACGTCGGGTCGATCCCGCGCTTCTCCAGCGCGGCCAGCCAGCCCGCGTCGGCGTTCAGGATCTCCTCGACGACCATGAACTCCGAGTCGATGATCGGCGGCTGGCCCTCGGTGGCCGGGTCGAGCTCGCGCGACGAGACGACCTCGCCGTTCGTCGCGGAGACGACCGTGTCCCAGGAGCGCCCGCTGGCGAGGTCGAGCAGGGCCACGCGGAAGCGCCGGTCGACGACGTCGCCGTCGCTGAACCCGAGCACCTCGGCCTTCGGCGGCTCCTCGGGGAGGAAGAACGCGAACCGGACGGTGTCGCCGAGGAGGCCTGCCTCAGCCAGCGCCGCGCGGACCCGTTCCACCTCCTCGGCCGTGGTCATGGCGAGCGGGTGCTCGGTCCGGACGTCGGCGAGGGTCATGACGGATGCCTCCAGGAGGGTGGTGGACTGCTCCGAAGGTAATCCAGGTGGCCCGTGATCGTGCACTCAGCGTGCGCATCGTCGCCGTTCGGGGGAAGCAGGCCGTCCCGCCCGGTGGGGAGCGCCGGGCGGGACGGGTCGTGCCGAGGAGCAGCTACCGGTAGATCCGAACGAAGTCGACGTCCATCTGCGTCGGCTTGGGCGAGCCGCCGTCGGGGAAGTAGTCGAGCTGGATGGCGAGGTGCATCTGGCCGGGCGGGAGCGTGCTGGATTCGGTGCTCTGGAACCACTGCTGGCCGTCGATGTAGCCGGTGATCCGCCCGTTGACCCACTCGACGGCGTAGTTGTGCCACTGGGTCAGGTCGAGCGGCTTCTCCGCGCTCTTCTGCTTGTTCGACGAGCTGTAGTGCAGGAAGAAGCTGACGTCCGACGAGGCGCTGGTCGTCTCGGCGAAGTCCACCTCGCCGCCGTCGGGCCACTTGCCCTCCGGCCACAGCAGGAGCACGGGGTGGTACTGCTTGTCGCCCTTGGGGAAGCGGGCGCGGACCTCCCACTTGCCGAACCGCTGGTCGCCCGACCACGCCATGCCGCCGGTGGTGCCCTTGCTGTCGCCGCGGATCGTCATGATCCCGTTCTGCACGGTGATCGCGTCGGGGTCGCGGCGGCCCTCGCCGCCGTTGCCTTCGCCGTCGTAGGGGCCCCACTGGCCGCCGAGCGCGGTGCCGTTGAACTCGTCGGCGGTCGCGAGCACCCAGCCGCGGGCGGTGGCGGCCTGCGTGCCGGCACCCGCGGGCCGCACCGCGCTCCCCGGCGCGGGAGGCCGGGGAGCAGCGGGCTTGGCGGGCGGTGCGGGTGTGGCCGCGACCGCCGGGCTCGTGCTGGGGAGCGGAGCCTGTGTGGGTGCCGCGGACGGCGCCGCGGGGGCGGCCGTCGCGACCGGTGCCGACTGGTCGGCGAGCACGGGGGCTTGGGGGGAGCGGACGGTGGTGAGGACCAGGGTTGCGACGAGCATCACGACCGCCCCCACCGCCACCGGGGCCAGCCGTCGGATCCCGGTGCCGCGGCCCGTGCCCGCGTCCTGGCTGACGACGGCGGCCGACCCACGGGAATGCCTGCGCTGCCCGAGCGTCCCCACCGGGGGGACTTCGTGCTCCGCAGACAGACGGGCGATCAGCGCCACGGTCGTCTCGGAAGGCGACTCGCGCAGATCCTCCGCGGCGGCATGGGTCCGTCGCATGGGGCGAGACAGTAAGCAAGATGACGGGGGCCGATCGAGCAACCTGAGAGGTGTGGTTGCGCGTGCGCGCCCACAGGTCGGTCCGGCGCGCCAGGCCGCATCCGATCTGAGGGAACGTACGCCTTTCGGAGCAATGTGCTTCTCAGCGCACGGTGAGCGGTAGTGGCGGAAGGGTGAGGTCGTCCCGTTAGAGGATTGTTATCCCGACCCGGACGGGTGCACACTGTCGGGTGATGCTCCCCGTCGCTCCCCCGGGGGGTGCGTCCGCGTTCGTGCCGACACAGTTGTCGGTGGCGCGCACGTCGGCGCTCCCCAACGATCATGTCCTGTTGGCCCTGCCCCCCACGGCCACCTCGGCTTCCGTGCTGCGCAGCCTGCGTACGGAGGGGGTGAGCGTCAGCGCGGTCGCCGACGGCATCGGCGTGCTCGACGCCGTGCGCGCCCGCGATCCCGCGCTCGTCGTGCTCGACGTCGAGCTGCCCGGGCCCGACCAGGCGGCGGTGCTGGCGGCGATCCAGTCGGAGGCGCCGCACGTGGCCGTCATCGCGGTCACGCCACGCGAGCGCCGGGCGGGTCTGCTCGCGCTGCTGCGCGGCGACCGCGACGACTACCTCCTGCGCCCCTTCGCCGTCGACGAGCTCGCCGCGCGCATCCGGCTGCGGCTGCGGCTGGGCCCGGCCGTCGAGTCCACGGTGCTGCGGCAGGGTGAGCTGGCCGTCGACACGGAGTTCGGCGAGGTGAGCGTGGAGGGGGCGCCGGTGTCGCTCTCGCCCACGGAGTACTCGCTGCTGCTGGCGCTCATCGGCACGCCCGGCGAGGTCGTGCCGCCCGACCGCCTGGCGCGTGAGGTGTGGTCGGAGCCCGCGTCGCCCAACCTGGTGCAGGTCTACATCTCCTACCTCCGCCGCAAGATCGGCCCGGAGCGCATCCGCACGGTGCGCGGCGAGGGCTACGTGCTCGAGGCTTAGGAACGGCCGGGTGACATCCGATAACGCTTCGGGTGCACTCGGCCACTGGCGTCTTGCGTCCACCCTGGACCGTGCTACTCAGGCACCATGACTATCGGCAGCATCATCGGTGCGATCATCATCGGCCTGGTCCTCGGTGTGTTGGGCCGCCTGTTCGCGCCGGGCAAGCAGAACATCCCGATCTGGCTGACCATCGTCGTCGGCATCGTCGCGGCGTTCATCGGCACGTTCATCGCGCGGGCGCTCGGCGTGGCCGACACCCGCGGGATCGACTGGATCGAGCTCATCGTCCAGATCATCGTCGCCGCGATCGGCGTGAGCCTGGTGGCCGGGCTCTACGGCAGGCGCGGCGTTCGCTAGCCGTTCACCAGACCAGGACGGCCGTCGGTCGTCCTGGTCCGTTCGGCCGTAACGGGGCCGCGGATCGATGCGAAGTCGTTACCGTGATGCCGCTCGATCTCGACCTCCTGCTCACCTTCATCGTCGCCGTGCCCGCCGCCATCGGTGGCGCGCTCCTCGGCGACCGCGTGGTGGGCTGGGTGCTCAGCCTCCGCTAGCGGCGAACTCCTTGGCCGCGGCGAGGAACTGGTCGTTCTCGGCGGGTGACGACACCGTCACCCGGCAGCCGTCGGCGGCGAACGGCCGCACCACGACCTTGTGCTCCATGCAGTGCGCCGCGAACGCCGCCGTGCGCTCGCCCAGCGCCACCCAGACGAAGTTGGCCTGGGTCGGCGGCACCGTGTAGCCCGCGGCCACCAGGGCGTCGCGCACCCGCACCCGCTCCTCCACGGTGTCGGCGCAGGTGGCGAGCAGCGCCTCGGCGTCGTCGAGCGCGGCGACGGCGGCGGCCTGCGCGAGCGTGTTGACGCTGAACGGCGCGCACACCTTGCGCAGCGCGGTGGCGACCTCCGGCGCGCCCACCGCGTAGCCCACCCGCAGCGCGGCGAGGCGGTAGGCCTTGGAGAAGGTGCGCAGCACGACCAGGTTCGGGTGGGCGTCGAGCAGCGGCAGCCCGTCGACGGCGGCCGGGTCGGTGACGTACTCGTGGTAGGCCTCGTCGAGCGCCACCAGCACGTCCGGGCCCACGGCCGCGAGCAGCCGCTCCAGCTCGTCGCGCGTGACCACCGTGCCCGTCGGGTTGTTGGGGCTGCACACGAACACCAGCCGGGTGCGCGGGGTGACGGCGGCGATCATCGCGTCGATGTCGTGGCGGAAGTCGGCGTCGAGCGGCACCGTGACCCGGCTGGCGCCGCCGATCTGGCTGACGATCGGGTACGCCTCGAACGAGCGCCACGCGTAGAGCACCTCGTCGGTGGGCTCCAGGCAGGTGGCCGACACGAGCTGCTGGCACAGGCTCACCGAGCCGCACCCCACGGCGATCCGCTCCGCCGCCACCCCGAGGGCCGCTGGAGAGCCGCTCGGTGAGCCCGACGACCGCCAGATCCGGGTAGCGGTTGCCCATCGCGGCGGCCTCGGCCACCGCGGCGAGCACCGGCGGCGTCGGCGGCAGCGGCACCTCGTTGCTCGCCAGCTTGACCAGACCGGGGATCGCCTTGCCGGGGACGTAGGCGGGCAGGGTGGCGAGATCGGGCCGGATGAGCGTCATGCCGATCACGGTAGCGGCGCCCAACGCGAGCGGACCCGGGGATTCATGCCAGGCTGGAACCTATGAGCGAGATCCGGACGGAGACCGTGCCCTTGGTGGACGGCAGCGAGCTCCGGCTCACCGTCGCCGAGCCGGACGCGTCGGTCCGGGGCGGCATCGTCGTGCTGCACGACGCGCGCGGCATCACCGATTCGGTGCGGGGTCTCGTGCAGAGCTTCGCGGGCGACGGGTGGCTCGCCGTCGCCCCGCACCTCTACCACCGCGACGGCGCCGACGAGGTCGACGAGGAGCACGCCCAGGAGCAGGGCGGGCGGCTCGACCGCGACCAGGTGGTCGCCGACACCGACACCGCGTTCGGCTGGCTCGCCGAGCGGGAGGTCAAGGCCGACCGCATGGGGGTGGTCGGGTTCGACCTCGGCGGCTCGGTCGCGCTCTTCGTCGCGGCCACGCGCACGCTCGGGGCGGCGGTCACCGTGGGCAACGAGGTCCCCCCCGCGAGCCTCATCACGGTGGTCTCCGACGCGGCAGGCCTCACGTGCCCGTGGCTCGGGATCTACGGCACCGACGAGCCGGAGGTCGACCGGCTGCGCACGGCGGTGTCGGCCTCAGAGGTGGCGACGGACGTGGTCGTCTACCCGAGCGACGGTGGCCACCGCTTCGACGACGACCCCGAGAACGCCGCCGAGGCCTGGCAGCGCACCCTCAACTGGTTCGACGCCCACCTGCGCTGACCGCGCCCAACCGTCGGAGGTCGGCCTCGAGGGCGGCGGTGCGGTCGCGGTGGGCGGGGATCGTCGCGGCGACCACGCGGTCGGCCCACGCCGCCATCGACAGGATGCGGAACTCCTGGCGGATGCGCGTGCCGCCCTCGACCGGGTCGAGCCGCACCCGCCAGAGCGACGCGTCCCGCATGAGCGGCGGCCCGACCGTCTCCCAGACGAACTCGTGCGGCGGGTCCACCGCGCGGATCACGCAGACGCGGGCCCACCGCACCAGCGCGCCCGCCCGGTTGCGGCCGCGGAACCGCACGCCCGGCGCGGCCGCCGTGGCGCCGTCGAGCCACTCCGCGCCGCGGCACTCGTGGCTCCACTCGCCGATGCGGGTCACGTCGGAGAGCACCGCCCACACCGCTTCGGGGGTCGCGTCGACGACGACCTCGGCCGCGCCCGTCTGCGGGAGCCGCCGCGTCCCGCCTCGGCGCGCCCCGCCCGCGCTCGCCCCGCCGCTGCCGCTCGGCTCGCCGCTGCCGCTCGCGCTCGCCGCTGCCGCTCTGGCCCGCCGCCCGTCAGGGCGCCGCCGTCGATGTCGCCGCTCGTCGTCACGACGTCGCCCCGATCGCCGTGCCCGCCCAGCGCGCCGCCGACCGCCGCCGGTAGCCGGGGCCGAAGCCGTGGAGCACGATCATCCGCGGCACCCACGGCACCTCGGCCTCCACGATCGCGCGCCGGGTCGGGTCGAGCCCGTCCATGAGCCACAGGCCTTGCTCGGCGAGCTTCGGCAGCGACTTGGGCTTGATGTTGTACTCCTGGTCCCACGCGTGCCACTGGCGGTGGGTGATCGTCGCCGACACCACCGGCATCGCCTCGTTCTCCTCGCGCTCGAGGTGCGGCAGGAGCACGTCCTCCAGGGCGGTGATCGCGTCCAGCAGGGCCGCGCGTTCGGCGTCGTCGGCCGGCCCAGCGGGCCGCGGCCGCCCGCACACCCCCCACCGCCGGGTCGATCCGCGCGTGGTCGGCGGCCATCGCGTCGAGCAGCGCACCCGCCGCCGGGTTGATCGCCCGCACCATCGGGTAGAGGCCCGCGTCCTCGCCCTCGTGGTGCTCGTGCAGGAAGTCCATCATCCAGTCGACGTGCGCGGCGAGCGCCCGCCGCTGGGCCGGTGGCACCGGGCACGCCAGTGCCGCCCGGACGCGGGCCAGGTCGCGGCGCAGCGCGTCGTGGACGATGCCCATCATCCGCGTGTCGGCGGGCCCGTCTTCGTTCGTCCTCATAGCTCCCCCTTCAGGTTCTCCAGCAAGCTCGCCACCCATGTGGCGTACTCCTCGGTGCTCCACCCCGACCGGTTGACCAGCGCGTCGTAGACCTCGGGACAGGTCTGCGCCCAGAACAGGTCGAGCTCCCGCTCGGGGATCGGGCGGCGCAGCACCAGCGCCATGCCCTGCCCGGTGCTCACCCGCCGGTTCGCCTCCTGCGTGGCCAGCAGCTCCGCCA
>CAWBRG010000003.1:0-887381 GCA_963791185.1 uncultured Actinomycetota bacterium
CATCCAACCACTCCGCCGCCATACGTCACGTTCTCCCGCGCTGCGTGAGCGCGGGCAGCGATACGGCGAAGGCGATCAGCCCGACGATCAACCCAACCCCGCTGTGGCCGCCCGATGCCACGAGGGCGATACCTCCGCTCACCAAGGCGACCAACACGGCGAGCATCACCGCCGAGCCGGTGGACCGGCCCGCGCGGGTCGGTGTGGCATGGCCGGGCCCGGTGTTCGGCGCCGGTGGGGTAGGCGGGCCGTGCGGCGGCCGAGGCGGTGGGTACCAGCCGGTGCGAGAATCCCCGCCGAACCCCGGCCCACCATGGGTAGGCCGGGCGTTCTTCGGCGGCGGGGTCGGCAAAGACCCCATGTGCGTCCCGGGCTTGCGTGTGGTCAGGTGCGGTTGTGACGTACCCGACCCAGCCATGCGCGGATCCCACCAGTGGTCGATCATCCGCCCGACACCCGGGTACACCGCGCTCGGCCGTGCAACCTGTGACGGACCACTGGGCCGCGGCCTCAGGAGCAACGCCAGCGAGTTGTCGGCCTGCCACCGCGGCTCGCACGCTTGCTTGAGCCGAGTTACGGCGTGCACGACCTCGTCGTCACGAATCGAGGACAGCAGCTCCCACGTCGGTGTCCGGAACGGCGGGGCGAAATCGTTGTGGGAGAACAGCATGTTCTCACCGTTGTGCAGTGCCTCCCACGAGTCCGGACGGCGGGAAAGGCCGAGCAGGGCGGTATAGATGACCAACCCGGGGAACGTGTCCATCCAGCGCCCCCAGATGCGGCCGGTGCGCTGGTAGTTGAGATGGCCCGTCTCACGGGGAGGTGCTCCCCCGCGGAACGCCGCGATCCAGGAGCCGTCGAAGTCCACCAGCCGTAGCGACCCGTTCCGATCGACGATGACGTTGCCGTGTTGCAGATCGCCGTGTGCGAACTCGGCGTCTTGCAGGCGAGCGATGAAGCCACGCCAGATGTGCGCGAGGCAGGCGAGTGCCCCCACGTCATTCCGGCGGGCCAGGTGGGCCACGTACGCGTCGAGCGAGCGGCCCTCGATCCACTCCATCTGCACGACCGGCCAGGTCGCGCCGTGGATCGCGATCGCATGGTCGACCCAGGCCGCGCTCGCGACGCAATCGGCGAGACCGTGACCGGCGAAGTGCCGCGCGAGCGCGGTGTACCGCTCGCGGCTTGAGACGTCATCCTGGATGAAGAAGCGCAGCGCTGTGTCGACGCCATCGACTGAGGCTTTGAAGACCACGGCCGCGCTGCCCGAAGCGGGCATGGGGATCCTGAAGACGGGGTGCAGCTCGAACGCCGCGCGGCGCAGCGGCCCGATCTGGAACACCTCACCCGGCTGCTGCACCGCCCGGACGTAGTCCTCGATGTTGGGATAGGCCATCACCGGCACACCACCAGTCGACTGGGGTCGGATGCGGTGATCTCGACGCGCAGCAGGGTCACGTCGTCGTTCTTCAGCACGCCGCGCCCGCGCTCGCGGGCCACGAGCTTGCGGAACGGGCCCGGGTGGTCGAGGACACCGAGTTGGCGCCAGAGCCGGTCGGAGCCGTTGCCGCTCGACGCGACCATCCACTGGGCAAGCGCGTCGCTCGCGAGGAAGAGCCGATCACCGATCTCCAGCACACCCTCGGCCCGGTCGAGGCGCGCCCGCATGCTGTCCCTCGCGGCGGGCTGGGTGAAGACACCGTCGGGACTGGTACCGAAGTCGGCCGGTGCAAGCTCCGGGAACTGCTGTACCAGCCGCGTGCCCCGGACGTGGAACAGGACGCAATCGCCGAGCGCCACCGCCTCCCATCGCGGCCAATGTCCGTCCAGGCCGGTGATCTCGCAGCCCAGCAGCGTCGCGAACGAACCTTCGTCGTGGAACTTTCGCTCCTCGTAGATGGTCGCAAAGGTGGCGGGCGCGTTCTGCACCCAACGCTCCTGCATCACTCCGAACCAGGCGTCCATGGCCGCGGGGGTCAGCGACGGCCGCCCGCCCGCCGGATCGAACCCGAGGAACGACTCGACGAGCTGCCCGACCCAGCGGATCGCGTCGTAGGCCTCGGTGGCGCCGTCGACCACGACGCAACGAGCGGCTCGACCACGTCTCTGGTCTCCGGGATCGTGGCCCGCCCCGTCCTCCCATTCCTGCTCCGACGAGCCGTGCTTCGGCTCGTGGAAGACCACCATCTGCGCGTTCGCCACGTCGATCAGCGATCCCTGACCTCGAACCGCGTGCCGATCTCGAGGAACTTCACGAGCATGGCGAGGTCGGCGTTGAACACGAACCCGCGGGCGCCGGGCACGATGTCGATATGGGCGGCACGGGCGTTGTCGATCAGTGGCTGAGGGAGCGGGCTACTGATGCCGAACAGTGTGGGACCCGGGTCGGGCAGGCCCCCGCCTTCCCTTGGGAACCAGACTCCGGGCTGCTTGGCGGACGACAGGAAGATGTTGAGCAGCAGGGCCCTCCCATCGGCCGTCTCGATGGACGTCAGCCGTTCGGACCAGGTCGCGAGGTCCGCCCCGTTCAGTGGGCTGTCGGTGACCATCCCATCGGTGATGTTGATGACGATCGGCGGGAAGGAATGGGGGAACGCGTGCGCCCAGTCGAAGACCTGCGCGCCCGTGGTGGCGATCGCCTGGCACATCGGCGTGCGGAAGCCGTGGTGCGCCTCGATCCACACGGGAACCTTCGAGCGCACGGACATCGCATCCACCGAGGGCTCCTCCCGCACCGCGATCGGCTGGTCGGCGAGTTCGGGCAACGGGACGATGCCGCGCGTCGCGAGCTCAGCCGGAAGGGCAGACTCGACGCCCTCGAATCCGCTGCTCGGGCACAGGCCGTACCCGTTGATGCCGACGTAGAAGTAGTTCCGCAGCGCGCCGCCCTGCTCCTTCGTCGACTTGACGCACAACTCAAGAAGGATCTTGTTGATAGCCCGGGCCGCTCCCTCCGCCAGCGTGAGACTCGACCCGGCCCACGGCGCCTGCATCGACTCCGACCGGTCGATCAGGAACACGATGCAGCCAGGGGTGCTGCGCGAGAAGGTCTGCCGGTACATCGAATCTCCTGATGGACGGATCACTTGGCGCGATGGGCCAGAACGACGGTCGCCGGCCACGGCTCACCCGGCGTCCAGGACCAGGGGTAGCCGCATCGTTCGCATCGAAAGGCGAATCCGCGCGACTGGGCGCGGGCGGTCGGGCCGAAGTCACCGCAGTTCGGGCATTGGACGACGTGGGGTGGATCGGCGCTGAGCGTGAAGACATCGCTGCCGTCCTCGCCGTTCGCCTCTTGGCTGTACCACGCTCCGCCGGACACCGGGATCACCGCGTTGGTGGACGGTCCGACGTCAGCCGCATGTGTCGCAACGACCGGCGGTGGCGGCGCCGTGGGCGTCGAGCCGAATCCGGACCAGACCTTTTCGGCCGGGCGCTGGGCGTGGTCGGCCCACGAGAAAGCCGAGCCGAGCCCGGACGGGACTGACACCGCCGTCGGCGTTGTCGGTTGCGATCTCACATACGTCTTGTGCCGTTTGGCGTCCGAGGGTCTGCTGCTCAGGAGCAGCAGACCCGCCCCGATCACACTGACCAGGACGACGGAGCCCAGGAGGCCGACGGCCGCGGATGGCTCGAGAACGCGCCGGAAGATCGACAAGACGACTAAGGCGAGCGCCCATCCGACGAGAGCGCCTTCTGCGGCGCGTAGCAGCAGGGTCAGCGCCGCACCTGACTCGCGGTTCACGGATGCACCAACTTCACGACCACGGGGAACTCAGCCGGCGTGAGCGATCTGCAGTACTCGCGCGGGCCTATGTGTGCCCATGTGCCGTCGAGCTTCCAAGCGCCGATGGGCTGGGCGACGCAGACCCTGATTCCATCGGCCTTGCTCTCGGTCGTTATGTCCAGCGTCATGCTCTCGCCCGCCGCCGAGGCGGGAGCGACGGTGCCGTCCGCTTGCTCGAACACGATCTTGACGTCGGCCGGCTTTGCCGGTGCGGCGGGCGCCGTCTGCGGCGGCACCGGCGACGGCGTAGGGGTGACCGTCGGGTTGAGCGGTGCGGTGCCTCCGATCACGGCACCGGCTGCGGCCACGACCACGAACGAGAAGACGACGCTTCCGAGCGGAACGAGAACGTTGCGTACACCCGGTGGCATGCTTCCTCCGTCGGTCCGGGGTCAGATGAACAGCCTGGCCAGCAGAATCAGGATCGCGATGTCGCCGATGAGGCCTACGGTGCCCCAGGCTCCGGCGCGGTTCGACGCGCGTGCCGCCGCGGTCAGATCGCCTGCGGTGAAGCGGCGCCCGACCTCGGCGGAGTAGCAGAGAGCGACCACGCCGAAGAGCAAGGTGGGCAGCGCGATGACGCCGAGCGCCCAGTTGGAGCGGGGCCGCACGGGGGGTGCGGCCTGCGGGGGCGGCGCAGGCGCAGGTCTCCACGTCACCCCGGACGACGTCGGTTGATACCGCGGCGGCGGCGCAGACGAGTGCGCGGGCGGATCGGCTCCTGCCAGCGGCCGGGCCGACCACGAGGACGATGGGTTCGTCACCTGCCACCCGCCTGCACATGATGCCGGGGTGACCGGGCCCGGCCCGGGATCGACGGCATGCGCCCACTGCCACCGCCCGGGCTCGTGAGGTCTCCAGATCGGCGCCTCGGAGATCACCCGGGTCGGCCGCTCCTTCGCCTCGATGGCCGCGAGCGTCGCGATCCGCTCCTCGAACCAAGCTCGGGGGTCGGGTTCCTGCTGCGCGTCCTCGCGGACGGGCGCCGACATCGTCGGCGGCACTGCCGGCATGGTCGGCGTGCCCTCCGACTCGGACTCTCGGGACGGACCGTCGTCTTCCAGCGACCGCGTGGTGTTGACGAAAAGCAGGGCGTCGATCTCCCGCTCAGTTCGGTTGGTCCGCCACGGTTTCGTCCGGAGATTCCGCAGGATCGTGAGGATGTCTCGCCGGACACTCGTGTCGGTCTCCTCGCCGAGCGCGCGGCGAAGCTGGTCAAGCGCGTCGACCTGGTCGGCGGGCGACAGCTCGGTGCTTTCGATCTGACGGCCCAGCGCCAGCAGATAGCCGTACGGGATCGGCGGCGGCTTCGGAAGCGGGTCGGGCAGCGGCCGCGGCCGCTGGTCGACGTCCATCACGGCGGCGAGCACGGCCATCCCGGTCTGCACCTCGGTGGGTCGGAACCGAATGACCTGCAACTCGGCGATCGGACTCATCCGGAAGCTCTTCACCGGCCCGACCTCAACCGGAAGGATCGGGCGGTCGAGAGCGAGTGCGTAGTCCAGCTCCAGGCGACACGGCTTGGAGTGCAACGAGGCGTCGGAGAGGGCGAAGATGAAGACGGACGTATTGCGGATATTGGTCAGGATCGAGTCCCACCAGGCATCGCCACCGACGAGGTCGTGGTCGAACCACACCTCGCGGTGGGCCGCTTCCAGGCCGCGGGCGAGTGCCTTGACGACACTCTCGTCCTTGCGCGAGTAGCTCAAGAACACCCTCACCGCGCTTACCCCTGTCCCATTCGGGCAGTGCGCCGCTTCACCGCGACGCTGACAGGAAGAGCGCGTGCAGGCGGCCCTGATACCTGGGTGACGTGCGATTTGGTAGAGGCGGTACGCGATTTCACCCGATTGCCGCCGACATTCCGGCCGGGTCCCCCGACCCGGGTCGACCACGCGGATCGTGCGAGTGCAGGTCAGCCATCCCCGACTCGCCGGCATCCACCGTCCGTCGTGATCAGCCTGCCGCCGTCCGACTGGCACCTGCCCGCCATTCGGTGGGGCTGATACCGAAGCGTTGGCGGAACCACCTGGAGAAGGCGCTCGGCGCGGCGAAACCGAGCATCTCCGAGACGTCGGTGAGGGAGTTCCGCTCGGCCGCGAGGTAGCGCTCCGCGTGCGCTTCCCGGGTGCGGTGGACGATCTCGGAGAACGACTCGTCCTCTGCGGCGAGGTGTCGGTGCAGCGTCCGCGTGGTCACGCCGAAGGTGCGTGCGACCTGCTGGGTCGAGCACCGGCCCAGGGGCAACAGCATTTCGGCCAGCGCTGTGACCTGGTCGGCCACCGTCTCGCCGCGCCGGGTTCCGAGCGTCTGCAGGAACTTCTCGGAATAGGGCCGCAGCAGCGGGTCCGATCCGCGGTTCGTCGCGTCGAGCTGGTCGGCGTAGAAGACGAGCCCGGTGAACTCGTGCCCGAACTGCAAACGCGGCCCGAAGACCGCCCGGTGGTTGGCGAGCGAGGCCGGGGCGCTGTGGGAGAAGCACACCGACAGCGGCTCCCACTGTTGGCCCAACAGCTCGCGAACGATGCCCAAGAGCGCCGCCGTCGCCAGCTCCAGCGACTGCCGGGTCGGTGCGGGCTCGGTGAACTCCAACCACAGCCGCATGCTGGCCAGGTCGATCGATTCCTCGAGACGCAGGCGCAGGGCCTCGTTGTAGCTGTGCTCGTACTGCGTGAGGAGCCGCAGCGCGCTACGGAGGTCGGGCTCTTGGCGGAGCACGACGCTGAGCGGCCCGAGCGTCGAGAGTCGGCGCAGGCCGGCCAGCCGCAGGCCGAAGTCCGCCATCCCGGACTGCTGCGCAGACCGCTCCAACAGACTGGCGACCGCGGTGGCGGGCACCCACTTGTCGGGGACCGCGAGGTCGGCGATGTCCAGGCCGACCTCCGCGAGCAGGCGACCCGGATCGAGCCCGGACGACCGCGCCAGCCCGATGTAGCCGTCGAGCGTCGCGCACCGGACGCAGGGACGCATCTCCGTACCTCCCGCCCGCGCTGTCCGAAAAGGTTAAGACCTTCGTCCGGATTGGTACAGCCCTCCGGCCGCGCGGGTGTCACAGTCGAACCTGTCACGGAGAGCGCAAGACCGCCCGCCGGACCGGGCGGCACCTCGCCGCCACCTTGCTACTCACCCCTCACGCACGCGCGGCGGCCTCGTGCTGCCCGCGGCCCGACAGAGGAGATGCGCCATGGCGAAAGGCATCCGCTTCTACGAGCCCGGTGGTCCGGAGGTGCTGCGCTGGGAGTCCCTCCCGGTCGGCGACCCCGGCCCGGGCGAGGTGCGGGTTCGCCACGTCGCCGTCGGTCTCAACTTCGCGGACACCTATTTCCGCTCCGGCCTCTACCCCGCCGCGCTTCCGGCAGGCATGGGCGTCGAAGCGGCAGGCGTCGTCGAGGCCGTCGGGCCTGCGGTGACCGGGTTCGCCGCGGGCGACCGGGTCACCTACACCGGCAGCCCGCTGGGCGCCTACAGCACCGAGCGGGTCATGGATGCGACGCACCTGATCCCGCTTCCGGACACCATCCCGTTCGAGACCGCCGCGGCGATGACCATGCGCGGCCTCACCTGCGCGTACCTGCTGCGACGCATCGCCGACCTGGCGCCCGGCGACACCGTGCTGCTGCACGCCGCCGCGGGCGGGGTCGGGCTGATCTTCTGCCAGTGGGCCCGCCTGCTCGGTGTCCGGGTCATCGGCACCGTCTCCACCGACGAGAAGGCGTTGATCGCCCGCGAGCACGGTTGCGCGGAGACGATCGTCTACCCGCGGGAGGACGTCGCCGCCCGAGTCCGTGACCTGACCGGTGGCGCAGGGGTGCCGGTCGCCTACGACAGCATCGGTCGGATAACCATCCCGTCGTCGCTCGACTCGCTGAGCAGGCGAGGCCTGCTCGTCTGTTTTGGCACGGCGTCCGGCCCCATCCCGCCTATCGACGCGATGCAGCTGGCCGTCAAAGGGTCGCTGTTCGTCACCCGTCCCGCACTCGCCGACTACGTCGCCGACCGCGAGGAGCGGGCCGCGCTCGCCGAGGAGCTCTTCGGCCACGTCGCGGCGGGCCGCATCACCGTGGAGATCAACCAGCGGTACGCCCTCGACGACGCCGTCCAGGCCCACCGCGACCTGGAGTCCGGCCGCAGCGTCGGGTCTTCCGTCTTCTCCCTGGAGACGTCGGGCACCTGACCCGACTCCACCCCACCACCACAGAGGAGTTCCGCATGCTCTCCCTCGTCGACCCGACCGCTCAGGACCGGTTCCCCTCGTTCACGGTCGGAACCCGCTCGATCGAGGTCGTTCCGCTCACCGCCACGATCGGGGCCGAGCTGCGCCACGTCAGCCTGGCCGGTGCCGCCCGGGACGAGACGCTCTTCGCCGAGCTCAAGGCGCTGTTGCTGCAGTACAAGGTGCTGTTCGTCCGCGATCAAGACATCACCCGCGGCGAGCACGTCGCCCTGGCCGAGCGCTTCGGCCCACTCGAGGACCACCCCGTCGCGGGCAGCGACCCCGACCACCCCGGCCTGGTCCGGATCTACAAGGACCTCGACAGCTCGCCCGAGCACTACGAGAACGCGTTCCACTGCGACGCGACCTGGCGGGAGATCCCCCCGATGGGCTCGGTGCTGCGGTGCGTCGAGTCGCCGCCCGTCGGCGGCGACACGATCTGGGTCGACATGGCCGAGGCGTACCGGCGGTTGCCCGAGCACGTGAAGACCCAGGTCGAGGGCCTGCGCGCACGGCACAGCATCGAGGCGAGCTTCGGTGCGGCGATGCCTGCCGAGCAGCGGCGTGGCCTGCACGCCCGGTTCCCGGACGCCGAGCACCCGGTCGTGCGGACCCACCCCGAAACGAACGAGAAGGTCCTGTTCGTCAACGCGTTCACCACCCATTTCGTCAACTGGCACACCCCGGAGAACGTGCGGTTCGGGTTCGACTACGCACCGGGCGCGAGCGAGCTGCTCAACTACCTGGTTCGGCAGGCGTTCGTCCCCGAGTACCAGGTGCGCTGGCGCTGGACGCCGAACAGCTTCGCCATCTGGGACAACCGCTCGACGCAGCACTACGCCGTTCAGGACTACTGGCCCGCCGTCCGCAAGATGGAGCGCGCGGGAATCGTCGGCACCCCCACGTTCTGATATTTCCTCGACCTTTCCGAACCAGACCGATCGGAGCATTCCCAATGTATTTCCTCGACGACTCCCTCTTCCCGGAGAACCAGGAGAAGCTCGTCATCACCGCCGCCCCCTACGGGCCCGAGTGGGAGCCCGCCGACTTCCCCGAGGACATCCCGCTGACGATGGACCAGCACGTCCAGCAGGCGGTGGACTGCTGGAACGCGGGCGCCACCGTGCTGCACATGCACGTGCGCGAGCTGGACGGCAAGGGCTCGAAGCGGATGTCGCAGTTCAACGAGCTGCTCGCCCGGCTACGCCAGGCCGTGCCGGACATGATCCTGCAGGTCGGCGGCTCGATCTCCTTCGCCCCGGAGGGTGATGGCGCCGACGCGACATGGCTGAACGACGACGCCCGGCACATGCTCGCGGAGCTCGACCCCAAGCCCGACCAGGTGACGATCGCCATCAACACCTCGCAGATGAACATCGTCGAGCTGATGACCGCGGAGGACGTCGCCGGGACCTCGTTCGAACGCCCGGAGCTGTGGGAGGCCTACCGCAACATGGAGGTGCCTGCGAGCCCGGCCTGGGTCGAGGAGCACCTGCGCAGGCTGGTCGGGAACGGCATCCAGCCGCACTTCCAGCTGGCTCACTCCGCCCAGCTCGAGACCGTGGAGCGGCTGGTCCGGCGCGGGATCTACACCGGGCCGCTCAACATCACCTGGGTGGCGATCGGCGGCGGCTTCGACGGGCCCAACCCCTACACGATGATGGATTTCATCCGCCGGGTCCCGGACGGCGCCTCGCTGACGCTCGAGAGCATCATGCGCAACGTCCTGCCGATCAACACGATGGCCATGGCCTTGGGCCTGCACACCCGCTGCGGCAACGAGGACACCCTGTGGCGCAGGCCCGGCGAGAAGATCACGTCGGTGGCCGCGGTCGAGCAGCTGGTCCGCATCGCCGACGAGCTCGGCCGCACCGTCGCCACCGGCAAGGAAGCGCGCGACATCTACAAGCTCGACGAGTACTGGGGCAGCACCGACGAGGCGCTGGCGAAGCTCGGCTACCCGCCGAACCGCCGTCCCGGCCAGGTCGGGTTCCTGCACCACGCCTGATCGGCGACCGCAAGAGCGGCCCACGTCTTCAGGCGGCCAGGCCATCCCCCCGGCCTGCCCGCCTGAACGACGGTCCTCCCGGACCGTCCGCGGGGTGCGGCGCCCCCCGCCGCACCCCGCCGTCATCGTCGACGCGAACGCCGGTTCGAGGTCGACCTACCCCTGCCGTGAATCGGCATCGGCACGTCGCAACGGAGCCTCGACATGGCCACTGTGGTAGCGCAGAGCGTGGTCGACCACGCCCCCTCGATCCGCGCTCGCCGGGTCTACCCCTGGATCGTCTTCCTCTTGACCTTCGGTCTCCTGCTGTCGGACTACATGTCCCGGCAGGTGCTCTCGGCGGTCTTCCCCTTCCTCAAGGCCGAATGGGCGCTCAGCGACACCCAACTCGGTTCGTTGACGAGCGTGGTCGCCCTCGCCGTCGGCATCCTCGCTGTGCCGCTGTCGCTGCTGGCCGACCGCTGGGGCCGGGTCCGCGCGATCGTCCTCATGGCGGTCGTCTGGAGCGTCGCCACCGCGGCCTCCGCCTTCGCGGTCGGCTACGACCAACTGCTCCTCTCCCGCCTGTTCATCGGCGTCGGGGAGGCCGCGTACGGCAGCGTCGGCCTGGCCGTCGTCCTCGCCGTATTCCCGGCCTACCGCCGAGCCGCGTTCACCGGAGCCTTCATGGCCGGTGGTTCCTTCGGCAGCGTCGTCGGGGTCGCGCTCGGCGGCGCTCTTGCCGTTCACCTCGGATGGCGCTGGGCGTTCGGCGCGATGGCCGTCCTCGGCTTCGTCCTCGTCGCGCTCTACAAGCTGCTGGTGAGCGAGGCCAAGCTCGCGAAGGCCCGTGTCGACGACCGCGCAACGGGCGGACCCGTCCGGACACCGGGGCGTCGGGCACGGCTGCGCACCCTCGTGAACACCCCCGCGGTGCTCTGTGCCTACATCGGTAGCGGGCTGCAGCTGTTCGTCGCCGGTTCGCTCTTCGCCTGGCTGCCCAGCTACGTCGGTCGGGCCTACGGTCTGGCGCCTGATAAGGCGGCCGGGGTCGCAGCGGTCGCGATCCTGGTCATGGGGCTCGGCATGATCATCTGCGGTGTGGCGACCGACCGTCTGAGCAGGCTCGTCCCGATTCGCAAGTGGACGACGGCCATCGGCTACTCGGTGGCGTCAATGGTATTCCTCGGGGTCGGCTTCTCGATGCCGCCGGGCGGCGCGCAGTTGCTGGTCCTGGCCGTCGGCGTGTTCTTCGCCGCAGGCACGTCGGGACCGGCGGGTGCGATGGTCGTGAACCTGACTGCCGAGCCGATCCGCGCCACCGCGCTCGGCACCCTCACGCTGGCCAACAACCTGCTCGGTCTGGCCGCAGGCCCGTTCGTCGTGGGGCTGCTCGCCGACGGCGTCGGCCTCGTGACCGCCATGCGGTTCGTCCCGATCGCCGCGCTCGCTGCGGCCGCGATCCTCTACGTGGGCAGGCTCGTCTACCCCGTGAGCCTGGAGATGGTGCGGTCCCACGGGGTGACGCGGTAAACCGGTCGACCGAGGCGCGAGTGCCGGAGCGCCGAACGCCGGGCCCCGCACGGTCCGCTCCCGCTGGACCGTCGCTTCAGCTCCCAGTACCGTGGAACTGCGGTGTGCCCAAGACCCCGGTGATCGCTGTTCGGCGTCGTGTCACGTCTTTGCCGGCTCGCTCGCATTCCCACCCGCGATTCTCAAGGTTCTCCCAGGATGAGCGGCAGTGGGACGCAACGGTTCCGGCCCGGGCGCGGGCGGCGCGAATCACGAGCGAACGCGAGGTCGGGGTGTCTGGGAGCGGAAGGGCCAGGCCATGTCGGGGATGAGCGTCGGAGCGGAGACTGCGTTCAACCGTCAGATCTGGCCTGCGGACGGCCGGTGGCTGGCGGCGATCCGAGCCGAGCTCCGGGGTTGGCTGGCAGCGTTCGCCCTTTCCGATGAGCTCGAGGACGACGTGGTGCTCGCCGTGAACGAGGCGGCGAGCAACTGCATCGAGCACGCGTACGCTCCCGAAACGCTCGACGGCACCGTCGAACTGACCTTGTGGACCGAGCACGGCAGCATTTGCATCGAGATCGTCGACCACGGAGAATGGCGTTACCGATCCTGCAGCGCCACCTACCGCGGCCGCGGAATTGCGATCATGGAGCGGCTCATGACGTTCGCCACGATCCTCCGCGACGGTCGCGGTACCCGGGTCCTTCTCCGTCTGTCGGTGCCCGCCGACGATGGAAGGCGGCTCGCCCTCCAGGCAGGCCCGTAGTCGAGATGTCGGGAGTAGGGTGGGCGCTTCTCGGTGCCCGATCTGGTCCCTGTCGTGCTCCTCCGCTGGCAAGCATTCGACAGGACGGACAGTTGACGATCGATCCGCGCCAGAGCCGCCTGTGGTGTTGCCCACGTGGCTGACATCGGCGTCGTGACGAAGGCCCTGCTGGCGATCGCGCGGGGCACGAGCGACGATCGGGTGTTGGCGACGCGGATCTGCCGAGCCTGTGTTGAGGGGCTCGACGTCGACGGGGCGGCGATCTCATTGCTGACGGCGCGCCCGGCGCGGCAGACGTTGGCGGCGACCGACGAGACGGCCGAACTGCTCGAAGACCTGCAGTTCACCCTGAATGAAGGCGCGTGCATGGAGGCGGCGAGAACCGGAAACCCGGTTCTGGTGGCAGATCTGCGGCAGAGCAGCAGCGATGTCGCGCGCTGGCCGATGTTCGCTGCGGCTGTGCTGGAGCGCAGCGCGGTCCGGGCGGTGTTCGCGCTGCCCCTGCAATGGGGCGCGGTCAACCTCGGCGTGCTCGACCTCTACCGGAGGAAGCCGGGAGCACTCGATGACGCCCAGCTGCGGGATGCGATCGCAGCCGCCGACGCGGCCGCGCTCATGATGCTCGGGTTGCGCACCGACCCCGACCACGGTGGCGCCGCTTGGCTCGATCACGCGGTCTCCTACCGCGCCGAGATCCACCAGGCCACCGGCATGGTGTCGGTGCAACTCGACATCCCTGCGGCCGAGGCGCTCGCTCGCCTCCGGGCCCACGCGTTCCTGCACGACCAGCTGCTCATGGACGTCGCGCGCGACGTCGTCAGCCGCCGACTGACGTTCACGGAGGACTTGGACTGATGCGATCGCCCGAGGGAGTACCTGCCATGGACCGGTCATCGAACGAGCGGGAGGAGTTGGCCAGCCGGGCCTTCGTCACGCTGGCCGACACCTTGGTCGATGACTACGACATCATCGATCTGTTGGACCGCTTGGTCGGCTTCTGCGTCGAGCTGCTGCCCACCGACGCCGCAGGCATCGTCCTGGGCGATGCTCGGCGGGAGCTGCGCGCGGTCGCCGCATCCGAGGAGGCCGCGCACGTGATGGAGTTGCTGCAGCTGCAGGCCGACGAGGGCCCCTGCCTGGACTGCTTCCAGACCGCAACAGCCGTCAGCGTGGCCGATCTGACCACGGCGTCTGACCGTTGGCCGTCGTTCGTAGCGGCCGTCGAGCAGCGCACCGATTTCCGATCGGTCCACGCCCTGCCGCTGCGGCTAAGGGGCCGGGCGATAGGCGCACTCAACCTCTTCGGCGAAGTAGCCGGTCTGCTCCCCCAGCGGGACCTCGCCCTCGGCCAGGCGTTGGCGGACGTCGCGACGATCGGCATCTTGCAGGAGCAAGCGATCCGCCGCGGGGAAGTGCTCGGTGAGCAACTGCAGCTCGCGCTCAACAGTCGCGTCGTCATCGAGCAGGCCAAGGGCGTCATGGCGCAGTACGGCGGGATAACCACCGACGCGGCGTTCGAACGCCTCCGCAGTTACGTCCGCAGCCACGACCTCAGGCTCAGCGACGTCGCACGGCGGATCGCCGAGAAGGAGTTCGACCTCACCGAGATCATCCCGCCGAGCACGCCGTCGCGCCGACGTCGCTAGTCCGACCGTCTGGCGCTCGCGGCCGCGGCAGAGCGATCCGCCCCGACGTCGCGCAGGTAGCGGAGCACCAGGACGTAGGAACCGGTCAGGGTGGATTCCTGGTAGGGCAGGTCGTGCCGCAGGCAGAAGGCCCGGACGAGCGGCTGCGCACGACGCAACATGGGGCTCGGCATACTCGGGAACAGGTGGTGCTCGATCTGGTAGTTCAAGCCGCCCATGGCCATGTCGACCCAGCGTCCGCCGCGGATGTTGCGCGAGGTGAGCACCTGGCGGCGGAGGAAGTCCAGTTGGTCACCGGGACCCAGCAGGGGCATCCCCTTGTGGGCAGGCGCGAAGGAACAGCCCAGGTAGACGCCGAACAGGCCCTGCTGGACGGCGATGAACGCCACCGCCTGCGCGGGCGGCAGGACGAGGAACACGGCCGCGAAGTAGCCGACTATATGGGCGCTCAGCAGCACCGCGTCGACCCGCCGGGTGTGGCCTGCCGGACGTGCGTGCAAGGCCCTGATGCCTGCGACGTGCAGAGCAGCGCCCTCGAACAGCAACATCGGGAAGAACAGGACGGCCTGGTGGTGGGCGACCCAGCGCCCGATCCGGCTGCGCCGGGCACGGGCCTGCGCCTTGGTGAACACGACCCCACCGGCATCGATGTCCGGGTCGCGGTCGACGTGGTTGGGGTTGGCGTGGTGGCGGTTGTGCTTCTCGATCCACCAGCTGTAGCTCAGCCCGATCAGCAGGTCCGCGCAGAGGATGCCCAGCAGATCGTTGTGGCCTCCGGAGCGGAACACCTGCCGATGGCCTGCGTCGTGGCCGAGGAAGCCGAGCTGGACGAACACGACCGCCAGGAACGCCGCGACGACCAACTGCCACCACGACGGCCCGAGCCAGACGAACACCGCCCAACCCGCCGCGAACAACGCCACGGTGAGGGCGATCCGTGCCCGGTAGTAGCCGAGGCGCCGATCCAGCAGCCCTTCCGCACGCACCAGCCGCAACAGCTCGGCGTACTCACTGCCCCGCCGAGCAGGGGCCGACGGACTGCCGCCGGGCTCTCCGCCATCGTTCACGTCACCACACGCCCCACGTTCACCATCAACGGTGTCGCCGAGGACCGGAGCGACGAGATAGACGCTCATCGTCCCAGTTCGAGCGGTGGCTGTCCATCCGAGCGGAACCCGTCGTGCCGGTAGGGTCGCCTGGTCAGGAAGATGCCCGCGATCTGCGATGGGACGGGGACGACATCGACGTCGAGAGCGGCGCGTCGCGGCTGCGCATCGGCGTGCTCGCCTCGATCGCTCATCGCACCCCGCCGCGCGGCTACGGGCCGTGGGAGCAGGTCGCGTCGACCCTCGCCGAAGGCCTGGTCGCCCTCGGCCATGACGTCACGTTGTTCGCCACCGCGGACTCCCTGACGACCGCCCGGCTGCACGCGGAGGCGCCGCGGGGATACGAGGAGGATCCCGGCGTCGACGCCAAGGTGTACGAGGGCCTGCACAACGCGGCCGCGTTCGAGCGGGCGGGCGCGTTCGACGTGGTGAGCAACCAGTTCGACTTCATGCCGCTGACCTACAGCAGGCTGGTGTCGACGCCGGTGGTGACGACCGTCCACGGCTTCTCGTCGGAGCGGATCGTGCCGGTCTACCGCGCCTACGACGACATCGGGCATTACGTGGCGATCAGCGACGCGGACCGGCACCCGGACCTGACCTACGCCGCGACGATCCACCACGGAATCGACCTCTCCCCGTTCACCTTCCGGGATCAGCCCGGGGACTACCTGCTGTTCCTGGGCCGCATCCATCCCGACAAGGGCACCCACCGGGCGATCGCGGTCGCACAGCGGACGGGCCTGCCGCTGGTCATCGCCGGGATCGTCCAGGACGAGGACTACTTCCGGGCCTTGGTGCAGCCGCACCTCGGCGCGGCAGGCATCAGCTACGTCGGCCCGGTCGGGCCCGCCGACCGGGACGCGCTGCTCGGTGGCGCGTTGGCGTTGCTGCACCTCATCGGCTTCGCCGAGCCGTTCGGGCTCTCCGTCGTCGAGTCGTTGGCCACCGGCACACCGGTGATCGCCTACCCGCTCGGGTCGATGCCCGAGATCATCCGTCCCGGTCGGACCGGTTTTCTCGTCGACGACCTCACGGGCGCGGTCGCGGCGGTCGGCGAGGTCGCCGCGCTGTCGCGACGGCATTGCCGGGAGGACGTCGAGGAGCGCTTCACCGCAGCCCGCATGGTGGCGGACTACGCGGAGTTGTTCGCCCGCGTCGTCGGGGGCGGCCCGTCGGCGGCCAACCGCTCGAGGAGCAGCGGCAGCGCCACGATGGCGAACCGGACGGACGCGTCGCTCGCCCCGTAGGGCAAGAGCAACTGGTCGCCGTGCCGCAGCGCGCCGCAGGAGTAGACGACGTTGGGGACGTAGCCGTCGCGCGTGTCCTCGTCGGGCGCCAGGAGCGGTTCGCGGAGCGCGCCGAGGACTCGGCTCGGATCGTTCCGGTCGAGCAGCAGGGCGCCGATCGAGTACTCGCGCATCGGTCCGACCCCGTGAGTGAGGACGACCCAGCCTGCTTCGGTCTCGACGGGCGACCCGCAGTTCCCGATCTGCAGGAGCTCCCACGGACGGGTCGGAGTCTGGAGTGCGCGGGCGTCGCCCCACCAGGCGCCGTCGGGGGAGGTGGCGATGCTGTTGTTCTCCCGGTCCCAGCGGGAGAGGGCGAAGTACCGGCCGTCTATCCGACGGGGGAACAGGGCCATTCCCTTGTTCTGGGCGGCGGCCCCGGCGAGTTGGGACATCCGGAAATGCCGGAAGTCGTGGGTCTCGATGAGCTGCGGTGTGATCGACACGCCGTCGAACGCCGTGTAGGTCGCCCGGTAGACGCCCTCGTCCTCGATGCGCACGAAGCGGGCGTCCTCGATACCGCGGGACTCCGACGGGCTCTGCGGCCACAGCACCCGTTCGGGGAGCGTGGTCGCCGCCGGGAACTCGACCTCGTAACTGCACTCGGCGATGCGCCGTGCCAGCTCAGCGGTACGCGCGGCGGTCGGCCGGGTGAGCCGCTCGTCGGCGAGCGATCCCAGGACCGCGTCGAGCTCGTCGCGACGGAAGCGGGGGTGCAGCCTGGCGATGACGAACGCGGCGGACTCGCGATCGATGTCCGTCCCTTTGAGTCGGGCCGCGAACACCTCACGGTCATACGACGTCCCCGACGTGTGTCCGGCCTCGATGTGCGGTCCGGGATCATCGATGCGGAGCTCCCCGGCGGGGCCCAGGACGCCGGTGCGGAACTCCACCGACGAGAGATGCCCTTCACCGACCGCCCGCAGGCTCAGGATGAACCGGCAGCTCCCGGGCGGCAGGCCCGACTGGTCGGGGTGCACGACCGCGGAGGGATTGAAGAGGGCGGCCGCCTCGACGGCGAACTCGTGGGTGAACCACGCGCCCACGAGGCTGCGTCGCTCCTCCGACAGATCGGCAGCGTCGGGTATCCGGTGCGCGATCTGCTGGTAGTGCGCCATCAGCACGCCCGGCAGGTCACGGTGGCGCGCCGCGTAGCGGTCACCGACCTGTTTCAAGGTCGCTCCGACCTCGTCGTCGGGCAGCGCGAGGATCCGCGACAGCACCCCTGATGCCCGGGACCGACCATCGTGGGAGAGCTCGTGACCGGGCACGAACAGCCGCGCCAGCACCCGCGCCGGGTCGGCGGTCAGTGTCACGTCGGTCGGCGTGACGCACTCCGTCACCGGCGCGCCCGCTGGAGCGTCGACAGCGCCGCCAAAGTGGACTCCGCGCCCTGGTTCTCGTTGCGCCCGAAGCGCTCCAGACCGTCGAAACCGCCCCCGGAAACCGGGTCGTACATCGGAGTGCGAGAGTCGTTGTCGCCGAGGAACCACGCCGCGGCGAGCTCGATCCCCTGGGCCCACCAGCCATGTCCGTCGATCGCGTACGCCCTCGCACAAGCGTCGGCCAACGCGGCCACTTCGATCGGCTGCTGGTCGAATGCCGGTCCGGCTTCTCCCGGTCCCCACCCCGTGGTCGGGACGACCGACAGGTGCCCGTCGCGGAGCTGCCGGTCGAGCAGCCACTCCAACAGGCCGAGGCCGTCCGCGAGGAGCCCGGGGGAATCCAGCGCCCGCCCCGCGATGAGCAGAACCTCGGGCAACACCGCGTTCGCGTAGCTGAGCCGGGGTTCCAGCCACGGCCACCGGCTGCCGAGCGCAGGCCTGCCGATCACGCGTACGGCCGCCGTGATCAGCGCCCGTGCTTCGACGTGGCCCGGCACGGCGGCGAGCACCTCCGCGGCGCCGAGCGCGGCGAACGCCATAGCCCGCGGGTGCGGGGAGCGCAGGCCTGCTCCACGGTCGAAACCTTCGAGCGCCCGGTCCCGCAGGTGCGGCACCCGCGAGCAGGCGGTCCCCAGACCCCAGAGGGCGCGGCCCCAGCAGTCCGCGACCGACGCCGTGTCGGTCCAGCCCAGGTCGAACCGACGTCGGTTGTGGAACCGACCGTCGGGCTCCTGCGCCGCCAGCACGAACGTCAGGTACTGCTCGCGGAGGTCGTCCAGCTCACCCATCGCGTGGTCACGACACACGACGACCAGTGCCCGCGCCACGTCGTCGACGCAATAGCCGCATTCCCGACGCGGGTAGACGCGGTCCGCGTGCTCGTACAACCCGCCCGCGTCGGTGAGCGCGCGCAGATGGTCGTACCGCGGGGCCGGGATGTCGATGTGCGACGAACGCATGGTTCCCGTCACGACGCCTCGGCCATGCCCGCCGCGACGAGCCGCGTCGCGATCTTCCGGTAGCGGTCGGCCACCGCGGGCCACAGGAGCTCCGGTGACTTCCGCACCGCCTGCTCGGCCATCCCCTCGGCGAGGTCGGGTTCGCTGAGCACCCGACGCAGCGCCGCTTCCAGCGCCGACGGGTCGCGCTGCGGCACGACGAGCCCCGTTCCGTCGCCAAGGAGTTCGATCGCGTGGGGGAACGCCGTCGACACCACGGGTCGCCCGGCGGCGACGGCCTCGATGAGCACCCCGGACGTCACCTGCTCGCGCGAGTCGTAAGGGAGCAGCACGACATCGGCCCGCTGCACCAGCCCGGCCAGCGCGCCGGCGTCGAGGTAGCGGTCGTCGAGTTCGACGACGTCCGCGACGCCCGCGGACCGGGCACGCTGGACGAGGCTGTCGCGGTAGGCCTCACCGTCGCGGTGCGCGATCTTGGGGTGGGTCCGGCCCGCCACCAGGTAGCGCGGCCGCAGGTCGCTCAGCCCGGCCATGGCATCGATCGCCCACTCGATGCCCTTTCCGGGCCCGAGCAGACCCCAGGTCAGGACGAGCGGGCGGGCACCGGGTCGGCGCTCCACCGGGGAGGGGTGCCCGTGGTCGACCGCGCCGTGCGGGATCACGACGACCTGCGCCGGGTCGGCGCCGTAGCTCGCGACCAGGCGCCTCTTGGCGGTGTGGGTCATCGTGACCACGACGTCGGCCGCGGCGAGGAGGCGAAGCAGGATGTGCCTCTGCCCCGCCGTCGGGTTCTGGAGGACGGTGTGCAGCACGATGATCGTCGGAACGGTCAGCGCATCCACGATCGGCAGGACGTCGATGCCGTCAGAGCCGCCGTAGATGCCGTATTCGTGTTGGATCACCACCGCGTCGAAGCCGTTGAGTCGACGTACGGCGGCACCCGCGCTGTCCGGGGAATCGTTGACCAGATGCGCCACCACGTCCCGGTCGTGCCCGAGCACGGGATCGTCGACCACCCGCACGACACCGACGGAACCGGCCGCACGGCGCAAGTGCTGGACGAGAGCAGCGCTGAAGGTCGCCAGACCGCATTGCGTCGGCGGATAGGTGCTCAACATCCCGATGGTGGGCGGCCGGGAGTTGCTCGCGGTTTCCAAGCCGAACTGGGCGGGTTGGTGGGCAGTGCTTATCGGCACGTACAGATCTCCTGGCGTCGGCGAATGTTCCCCAGGCGCCCGGTGAGCGCCGTATTGTACTAGCGCACCTTCTCCGGAATGTGGTCCAAAGCGTAGAGAACATGCTCGGCCAGCTCGGTGGCGGCCTTGTCGCCGAGTTTCGAATTCTTCGTAATAGCCTGTGCAACGAGCTGCACGCGTTGTTCATGGACGGAAACGTACGTTGTGGTCTGCGACATCACGGATGCCTTTCGTGGGAGGGTGCCCGGCGCCGAACGGCGTGCGAGCGAGCAAAGCGGCCGGACTATCGCGCAGTGGTCGCCATCAGGTCGTCGACTCGGTCGGTGTTGCCGTCCTCGCTCGCCGTTGCGAGGATGCGGTGCGCCGCCTGTTCGTCGGTTTCCGGCGGCACGACCAGCAAGGTCAACGTGCGCCGCTCGCCCAAGACCTTCAACGTGGCGGCGCTCTGCGAGCGGAATCCGCCCATCCGGATGACGTTGCCATCGACCCGCACTTTTCGCGGCACGGCGTTCCAGGCGTCGATGTTGTAGCTGACTCTTTCGACAACACCGGCCCGGTCGCCCAGTGCGGCGAGGAGCGAAGGCATTTCGGCCGCGAGATCGCGCGAGGTGGGCCACCACGCACCGTCGACGAACCCGGTCGTGGCCGACTCCGGCTTCAGGCTCAGCCGATCGATGGTGGGAACTGTCGGGAGCGTGCTGGATGCCGACGTCATGTCAGGCTCCGGTCTTCGAACGGAAGCCGCTCGACCTGGGATTTCGACGAGGACGATCTGGGCTTTGCCGCCCAGATGCAACATGCACCCGACACCAGCGATCATACACCCGGCAGGCCCGTCGGCCTCATCACCGGGCCCGGGGCGAGCCGTGCTCTCGGCCCGTGCGAACGGCGACAGCCCGCCCCCGGATGTCCGGGGGCGGGCTGTCTGACGAGCCAGGTCAGCGGACCGCCCCGACGACGCCGGGCTTGACCTCCGCCTCGTCCGCGGGCCGGGACTCCGGCTCCACGTCGAGAGGCTCGTCCTTGAGGATGTCGCCGCCGTGCTCGAGGTCTTCCTCGGTCTTGCGGTAGCCGCCGGTGAGCTCGGCCTGCAGCGTGTCCTCGTCGACCGCCTTCTCCCACTTGGAGACCACGATGCTGGCCACGATGTTGCTTATCGTGCTGGTCAGGGCACGGGCCTCGGACATGAACCGGTCGATGCCGACGATCAGCGCCACCCCGGCCACCGGCAGTGTGGGGAACACCGCGAGCGTGGCGACCAGCGCGACGAACCCGCTGCCGGTGACGCCCGCAGCGCCCTTGGAGGTCAGCAGCATCAGACCGATCATGGCGAAGATCTGCCACGGGCTCAGCACGATGTCGCAGGCTTGGGCGATGAACAGGGAGGCCAGGGTCAGGTAGATGGCAGTGCCGTCGAGGTTGAACGAGTACCCGGTGGGCAGCACCAGCCCGACCACACCGCGCTTGCAACCCAGCCGCTCCAGCTTCATCAGCAGCCGCGGCAGCACCGGCTCACTGGAGGAGGTGCCCAGCACGATCAGCAGCTCTTCGCGGAAGTAGCGCAGCACCCGGAACAGGCTCAGCCCGTGCATGCGAGCGAGCGTGCCGAGCACCACGATCACGAAGAAGCCGCAGGCCAGGTAGAACGTGCCGATCAGCAGGCCGAGCGAGCCGATGGACTTGATGCCGTACTTGCCCACGGTGAACGCCATCGCGCCGAACGCGCCGACCGGCGCCAGCCGCATCAGGTAGCCGAACACCGCGAACAGCATGTGGGAGAAGCTGTTGATGCCGTTCAGCATGGCCTGCCCGGCCCGACCGATCTTGCTGAGGCCGAAGCCGCACAGGATGGCCAGGAGCAGCACCGGCAGCACCTCCCCCTCGGCGAAGGCGCCGAAGAACGTGTCCGGGACGATGTGCAGGACGAACTCGGTGAACGACGACGGCGGCACGGTCTTGGCGGCGTTGGCGGCCACCGCCGGGTCGAGGTGGGTCGGGTCGATGTGCAGGCCCTGGCCGGGTTTGATGAGCAGCACGGTGGCCAGGCCGATCAGCAGCGACAGCACCGTCAGGATGTAGAACAACCCCAGCGATTTCCCGAGCGTCTTGCCGATCTTCTTCGAATCCGTGAGCGACGTGATGCCGGTAACGATCGTGCAGAACACGATCGGCGCGATCATCATCTTCACGATCTTGACGAACAGGTCCCCGAGCACTTTCAGGCTCGCCCCGAAGTCGGGGAACAGGAACCCGACGAGGATTCCGAGGGCCAGGCCGATCAGGACCTGTACGTAGAGGAGCTTGAGTACTTTCGTGGTCTTGGTCTGCATGGCGGTCTCCTTTGACGATGCGACGGCGAGCCATGACGGGCTGCACCAAGACTGACGGCGTTGCTCGTTAAGCACCATCGCGAGAATGAACAGTGCCCTGTAGCATCGCTTCAATCAAGGGAGGATCGATGCTGGACGTCAAGCGGCTGCAGGTGTTGCTGTCGGTCGTGGAGCTCGGATCGGTGACGGCCGCCGCAGAAGCCCTCGTCTACACGCCCTCCGCGGTGTCGCAGCAGCTGCGCAGGCTTGAGCGCGAGGTGGGCCAACCGCTCCTGCGCAGGCACGCCCGCGGGATGTCGCCGACCGACGCGGGCCTGGTGCTCGCGGCGCACGCCCGCACGGTGCTCCGCCAGCTGTCGGCGGCCGAAGCCGACCTGGCCGAGATCGCCGGGCTGCGCCAGGGCAGGCTGGCGCTGGGCACCTTCCCCACCGCGGCCAGCTCGTTCCTGCCACCGGCCGTGCACCGGTTCAGCGAGCTGCACCCGGCGATCCGGCTGGACATCCGCAGCGAACGCCAGCCCCAGCTCATCGAGTGGCTGGAGAACGGCACCGTGGACCTGTCGCTGCTCTGGGACTACCAGTGGCAGCGCCTCGATTCCACGCAGCTCGACCTCACCGAGCTGTTCTCCGATCCCACCGTGCTGCTGGTGTCCTCCCAACACCGGCTGGCCCGGCGGCGGCGCGTGGTCATGGCCGACCTGGCCGAGGAGAACTGGGTCGTCCGGTTGGACCACCCGGTGGTCGAGGTGCTGCGGCGGGCCGCGGTCGCGGCGGGCTTCGAGCCGAAGATCTCGTTCCAGGCCAACGACTACCAGGAAGCCCAGGCGATGGTGGGCATCGGTTTCGGCGTCGCGCTGGCCCCGCGCACCGCGGTCCTCAACCGGCTGCCGAACGTCCGAGCCATCTCGCTCGGCAACAGCGCCGCCGCCCGACGGGTGCTCGTCGGGCACCGCAGGGACCGGGTCGACTCCCCCACCGAGGCCGCGTTCCACAAGCTCCTGGTCGAGATCGGGGCCGGCTACGAGCCGGAGTGAGCGATTGAAGCTCCGCTACACGCCCCTGTTGCAGATCGCGCTGGTGCTTCAGGGTCAGCGGGGCCAGGCTGAGCGCAGTCCACCTGACACGCTCACCGAGGAGGCGGCTCCGAAATGCAGCTCGAGGACATCGACCTGACGGCCTGGATCGGTCGCACCGAGACGGCGACCGACACCGTCACCCCGACGCCGGTCCGCGCGCTGAGCGCCACCCTCGACCACCCGGTCGCACCCGCACCTGCGGGCGCCCCGCTGCCGCCGCTGTGGCACTGGCTCTACTTCCTGCCCGTGCACGCGCAGTCCGAGCTCGGACCGGACGGCCACGCCCGCCGCGGGGGCTTCCTCCCCCCGGTCGAGCTGCCGCGCCGGATGTGGGCCGGTGGCCGGTTCGAGTTCCGGTCCCCGATCCGGGTCGGCGACGAGATCGTGCGCACGTCGACGATCGACAACGTCGCCGGCAAGGTCGGCCGCACCGGGCCGCTGGTCTTCGTCACCGTCCGCCACGAGGTCCGCAGCAACGGCGCGCAGGACCCGGCGCTGGTCGAGTTCCACGACATCGTCTACCGGGCCGAACGCCGCCCCGACGAGGTCGAGCCGCCGCCGACGCCCGCGCCGAGCGGGGCGTCGTGGCAACGCGAGATCGTGCCCGACGACGTACTGCTGTTCCGCTACTCGGCGCTCACCTTCAACGGGCACCGGATCCACTACGACCGCCGCTACGTGACCGAGGTCGAGGGCTACCCGGGGCTGGTCGTGCACGGCCCGTTGCTCGCCACGCTGCTGCTGGACCTGGTGCGCCGCAACGCTCCCCACGCGGAGGTGGCGACGTTCCGGTTCCGGGCGGTGCGCCCGACGTTCGACCTGCACCCGTTCCGGGTCAACGGCGATGCCGATGGCGACGGGAACGTGCGCCTCTGGGCCCAGGACCACGAGGGCTTCCTGACCATGGACGCCACCGCGACCCTGCGACAGGGGGCATAGATGCAACCGCTCGCCGGTCTCACCGTCGTCACCCTCGAACACGCCATCGCCGGGCCGTTCGCCACCCGTCAGCTCGCCGACCTCGGGGCCCGCGTGATCAAGGTCGAGCGTCCCGGCTCCGGCGACTTCGCCCGCGGCTACGACGCCCGGGTCCGCGGGCTCGCCTCGCACTTCGTCTGGACCAATCGCTCCAAGGAGAGCGTGACCCTGGACGTCAAGCACCCCGACGCCGCCAAGGCGCTGGAACGGCTGGTTCTGGACAAGGCCGACGTCGTGGTGCAGAACCTGGCCCCCGGCGCGGCCGCCCGGCTCGGCCTCGGGTTCGACCGGCTGTCCGCGATGAAACCCGAGATCATCGTCTGCGACATCTCCGGCTACGGCGCCGACGGCCCCTACCGCGACAAGAAGGCCTACGACCTGCTCATCCAGAGCGAGGCGGGCTTCCTGTCCGTCACCGGCACCCCGGAGGAGCCGTCCAAGGCCGGACCGTCGATCGCCGACATCGCGGCGGGCATGTACGCCTACACCAACATCCTGGCTGCTCTGTTGCAGCGCGCGCAGACCGGCAAAGGACGGCACATCGACGTCTCGATGCTGGAGTCGCTGGCCGAGTGGACGTCCTACCCGCTCTACTACGCCTTCGACGGCGCCCCGCCGCCGCCGCGAACAGGGGCCGCGCACGCCACCATCTACCCCTACGGCCCGTTCCCGACCGGCGACGGCGGCACGGTGATGATGGGCCTGCAGAACGAGCGCGAGTGGGTCAGCTTCTGCCAGATCGTGCTGCAACGCCCGGAGCTGGCCACCGACCCGCGGTTCGCGGGCAACGCCCGCCGGGTGGCGGAGCGGGACGCGCTGCGGCAGCTCATCGTCGACGCCTTCGCCGGGTCGACCGCCCCGCAGGTGCTGGAGCGACTGGAGGCGGCGAAGATCGCCAACGCCCGGGTGAACACCATGCACGACGTGTGGCAGCACCCGCAGTTGGCCGCCCGCGGCCGCTGGCGCGAGGTGGGCACGTCGGCAGGCCCGGTGCCCGCGCTGCTGCCGCCGGGCAGCTGGGACGTCGAGCCGCGGATGGACCCGGTGCCCGCGTTGGGCGAGCACACCGACGACGTGCTGGTCGAGCTGGGCTACGACGCGCAGGAGATCCACGCGCTGCGGACGGCGGGGGCGATCTGAGATGGCCGTACCCCGGACCTACCTGTTCGTGCCGGGCAACCGCCCGGAACGCTTCGCCAAGGCGCTGGCCAGCGGGGCCGACGCGGTCGTGCTCGACCTGGAGGACGCGGTCGCCGCGGACGCCAAGGCCGACGCGCGCGCCGCCGTCGCCGCCTGGGCCGCAACGGCCGACCCGAGCGACCGGGCCCGCGCGGTGGTGCGGATCAACGACACCGCGTCGGCGGAGCACGTGGCGGACCTGCGGCTGGTCGCCGAAGCCGGGGTGGAGGCGGTGATGCTGCCCAAGGCGGAGACGGTCGAGCAGGTGGCCGCGGTGCGCGGCGCAGGCCCGGTGCAGGTGCTGGCCCTGATCGAGACCGCGCGCGGGGTCGAGCAGGCGGGCGTGGTGGCCGAGGCCGACGGGGTGACCCGGCTGGTGTTCGGCACCCTTGACCTCGCGCTGGACCTGGACCTGGACATCGAGCAGGCACCGGACGGGCTGGGCTACGCGGCGGGCAGGCTGGCCGTCGCATCCCGCATCGCCGGGCTGCCCACACCCGTCGCAGGCGTCACCCCCCAGCTGGACGACCGGGCCCGGCTGCTGGCCGACCTGGCGTGGTCGCGACGGCACGGCTTCGGCGCCAAGCTGTGCATCCACCCGGCCCAGGTCGAGCCGATCCACACCGCGCTGGCCCCGGACGCCGAGGCCGTCGCGTGGGCGCGCCGGGTGCTGGAGGCCGACCGAGCGGCACCCGGAGCCGCCCGCCTCGACGGCCGCATGGTCGACCGCCCGGTGGTCCTGCAGGCCGCCCGCACGCTGGCCCGCGCGGGCTACTGAACCCCTTCCGATCGGAGAACCGCCATGCCGTCCACGATCATCGATTCCGCCATCTTCCAGGGCATCTTCGCCACCGACGCGATGCGCGACGTGTGGTCTGACGAGAACCGCACCGCGAAGTACCTCGACGTCGAATCCGCGCTGGCCAAGGTGCAGGGCGAGCTCGGGCTGATCCCGGCCGAGGCCGCCGAGGAGATCATCAGCCACTGCCGCCTCGACCAGATCGACCTGCCCCGGCTGCGCGAGCAGACCGAGCGCATCGGCTACCCGATCCTCGGCGTGGTCACCCAGGTCAACCAGCTCTGCCGAGACGGTCTCGGCGAGTACGTGCACTGGGGCGCCACCACGCAGGACATCACCGACACCGCCACCGTGCTGCAGATCCGCGAGGCCCTGGACCTTGTCGACGGCGAACTGACCGCGATCTCCGCCGGGCTGGCCGAGCTGGCCAAGACGCACCGGGACACCCCGATGATCGGGCGCAGCAACCTGCAGCAGGCCATCCCGATCACCTTCGGCTACAAGATGGCCTGCCTGCTTTCCGCGGTCGAGCGGCACCGGGAGCGGCTGGACCAGCTGCGCGAGCGGGTGCTGGTGGGCGAGTTCGCAGGCGCCGCGGGCACCCTGGCCTCGCTGGAGGTCGGGGCCATGGAGACCCAGGCCGGGCTGTGCGCCGAGCTGGGGCTGGCCCGGCCGGTGATCGCCTGGCACACCATCCGGGACAACATCGCCGAGGTCGGCGCGTTCCTCGGGCTGGTCGGCGGCACCCTCGGCAAGCTCAGCATGGACGTCAAGCTGATGATGCAGACCGAGGTCGGCGAGGTCTACGAGCCCTTCGCGCACGGCCGCGGCTCGTCGTCCACCATGCCGCAGAAGCGCAACCCGATCTCCAGCTGCTACATCCACGCCGCGATCTCGGTGGTCCGCCAGCACGCCGCCGCCCTGATGGACGCCATGGTCGCCGACCACGAGCGCTCCACCGGCCCGTGGGAGATCGAGTGGATCGTGCTGCCCGAGTCGTTCTGCCTGCTGGCAGGCGCGCTCAAGCAGGCCCGCGCCATCGTCGAGGGGCTGGAGGTCGACGCCGCCGCGATGCGCCGCAACATCGACCTCACCGGCGGCCTGGTGATGAGCGAAGCCGTGATGATGGGCCTGGGCCCCTACCTCGGTCGCGAGTACGCCCACGACCTGGTCTACGACATCTGCCGCGACGCCGTGGCCACCGGCCGCCCGCTGCTGGACCTGCTGGCCGAGCACCCGGAGATCAGCAAGCACCTCGACCGCGACGCGCTGACCAAGCTCTGCGATCCGGCGAACTACCTCGGCCAGGCCGGGGTCATGGTCGACCGCGTGCTCGACCAGCTGGTCGAACGGCCATGAGCACCGGCGCCGACCGCGTGGTGCCGTGCGTGCTGATGCGCTCAGGCACCTCCCGCGGCCCGTTCTTCCTGCGCGAGTGGCTGCCCGCCGACGAGCGCGCCCGCGATGAGGCCCTGATCGGCGCCATCGGCGCCTCCGACCTGCTGCAGCTCGACGGCGTCGGCGGGGGCAGCACCCTGACCAGCAAGGTGGCCATCGTCTCGCCGTCCGAGCAGCCCGACTGCGACGTGGACTACCTGTTCGCCCAGGTCGGGGTCGGCCAGCGGTCGGTGGACACCAGCCCCAACTGCGGCAACATGCTGGCGGGCGTCGGCCCGTTCGCGATCGAGCAGGGGCTGGTACCGGCCGCCGACGGCACCACCACCGTGCGCGTCTACAACGTCAACACCCGCTCGCGCATCGACGTCGCCGTGCGAACTCCCGGCCGAAAGGTCACCTACGCGGGCGATGCGCGGATCGACGGGGTGGCCGGGACCGCGGCGCCGATCCGGCTGAACTTCCTCGACGCCTGGGGCGCGGTCACCGGCTCGGTCTTCCCGACGGGGCAGCGCATCGACGTCATCGACGGCGTCGAGGTCACCTGCCTCGACGCCGCCATGCCGCTGATGATCGTCCGAGCCGGGGACCTCGGCCTCACCGGTCGCGAGACCCCCGACCAGCTCGACGCCGACACCGCCCTGCTCGAACGGCTGGAGTCGTTGCGGCGCACCGCAGGCGGGCTGATGGGGCTGGGCGACGTGTCCGACAAGGTCATCCCCAAACCCGTGATCGTCAGCGCGGGCGACGACCCGCACAGCATCACCTCGCGCTACTTCACCCCCCGTCGGTGCCACACCTCGCACGCCGCGACCGGCGCCATCGGGGTGGCCACCGCCTTCGCCCTGCCCGGCACCGTGGCCTGCGACGGCAGCGGCGACGGCAGCACCGGCAACGGCGCCGGGCGGCCGTCCGGCACGCACGACATCGCCGTGCTGCACCCCCAGGGCCGCATCGCCGTGCAGGTCGAGCTCGGGAGTGCCGACGGGCAGGTCGTCGTCACGCAGGCGTCGTTGGTGCGCACCGTCCGCAAGATCCTGCAGGGCGATCTCCACCTGCCCGAGTACGTCTTCTCCGACGCCGGCCCGGCAGCGGCGGACGACCGGGCCGCCACGGCCGCGGGGAGGCCGTTCCCCCGCAGGCCCCTCACGATCATCGTGCCCACCTCGGCCGGTGGCGCCAACGACGCGATCGCCCGCGCCGTCGCCCGACGGCTCGGCCCGCGCCTCGGCCAGACCGTCACCGTCGACAACCGCTCCGGCGCCCACGGTTCGGTCGCGGGCGAGTACGTGGCCCGAGCCCGGCCCGACGGGCACACCCTGCTGCTCGGCTACATCGCCACCCACGCGATGAACCCCGCCCTGCAGACCCTCGCCTACGACCCCGTCACCGACTTCGCCCCCGTCGGGCTCATCGGCCACTCCCCCACCGTCCTCGTCACCACGGCAGGCGACCCGGTGACCACCGTCGCGGACCTGATCGCCCGACTCGACGCCGAGCCGAACGGCTACCGGTACGCCTCGGCGGGCGACGGCACCGCACCGCACTTCGCGGCCGAGCTGTTCAAGCTCAAGGCCCGTGTCGGGATGCAGGGACTCACCTACGAGGGATCCACTCCCGCACTCAGCGACACCGTCAACGGACGCACGCAGGTCATGTTCGCCAGCCTCTTCAGCGCCAAACCCTGGATCACCGGCGGACGGCTGCGGGCCCTCGCCGTGGCAGGCCCGGAGCGGCTGCGCGAGCTACCGGGTGTGCCCACCCTGCGCGAGGCGGGCATCGACGGCGTCGAGGTCACCCAGTGGTACGCGCTGTTCGCGCCCGCCGCCACCCCGGCACCGGTCATCGGGGGGCTGAACGCCGCCCTGAACGATGTTCTCGCCGACCCGGACTCGGTCCGGCAGATCGCCGATCACGGCGTGGTCGTCACCTCCGGCAGCACCGACCGTCTGGCCGCGCTCGTCACCACCGAGCTCACCAGATGGCGGAGCGTGGTCCGACTCGCCAGGCTGGAACCCACGCGGCGCCACGTCTCGGGTCAGCGCCTGACCGTGTAGTGCAGGTGCAGCACGCGGTCGCCCTGGACAACCCGGTCGGGATCGTCGAGGAGCACGGTGCCGGCGTGGCTGCCGAAGAAGCGCACCCCTTCGCCAAGAACCACCGGGACGACGTCCATCGCGACCTCGTCGACCAGCCCCGCCGAGAACGCCTGTCCGCCGAGATCGCCCGCGGTGACGCAGACGAGACCGTCGCCCGCGAGGTCCTTGGCGAGCGCGATGCCCGCCTCGACCGAGTCGGCGGAGTGGAACGGGGCATCGGGGTGGGCGGCGAGCCACTCGTCCGGCAACGGCCGGTGGGTGACGACGACCAGCTCGTCCGCGGCGGAGGGTTTGCCGTCCCAGCCGTTCGTGGTGTCGAACAGGTGGCGGCCGATCACCGTGACCTTGATGGCGTCCCAGAAGGGCTGCACGTAGCCGAAGGACGCCGGTGAGACGGCGAACGTCCAGCCGCTCTGCCGCGCGGACAGCTCGGTGTCGCCGTTGAAGTACCAGTCGAACAGCGGCCCGACCGTGTCGTCGGGGTAGGCGATGTAGCCGTCCACCGACACGACCGCCTGCATCACGACCCTGCCCATCAGCGCTCGTGTCCCCTCAGCCAGTCGACGTAGTCGGGTACGGCGCGCTCGACGTCGTACTCGGGCCGGAAGCCGGTATCCGCCTGCAGGCGGGTGGTGTCGAGGTAGTTGTCCGGGGGCCGGTCGGGGTTGCGGCCTTCCGGCAGGCTGATGTGCGCGCCCGGGACAGCGGCGTTGATCGCGGCGACGACCTCGCTGTAGCGCACCGGCCGTCCACTCGAGACGTTGTAGGTGCGGTGGTTGAGCGTGTCCGCGAGCATGAGCAGCGCGATCGCCCGGCCGCAGTCCTTCACGTAGCACAGGTCGGTGGCGTCCTCGGCGTACGCGGGCGGGCGGGGTGGCGTGAGGTCGGGGTCCGCACCCCAGACCGCCGCGCTGAGCAGGCGGGGCAGCGGCGTGAACGGGTTGTCGGGCAGCCCGAGGGGGCCCCAGATGGTGCCGATCCGCAGGCTCACCGCGTCGAACCCGGCGGTGTCACCGGCCAGCGCGGCGAACAGCTCGGCGGTCTTCTTGAAGACCGGGATCTGGTGGCCCGCCCACACCGGCAGCGCGGCGTCCTCGCGCAGCGGGACCTCCGCCACCCCCGCGTAGACGCCGATGGTGCTGGCGACGGAGAACCGCCGCACGCCCCACGCCGTCGCGGCCTCGAGCGCGTTGAGCAGGCCGAGGGCGTCGGCGCGGAGGTACTCGACCGGGTCGGCCAGGTCGTGGGGCGCCGCCGCGAGGTGCACGACGCCGGTGATCGCGTGCCGCTTCCCGATGTCGAGGAAGGCCGCCTCGTCGGCGGTGTCCAACGGCTCGACGACGACGCGGCCGCTGGGCTCGTCGGCGAGGAACTCGGGCAACCGGGTGGAGCGATGGGCGGTGAGCACAACGGATTCGCCCAGGTCGAGCACCGCCCGCGCGGTGTGCGACCCGATGGATCCCAGGCCGCCGGTGATGAGGATCATGATCGCGACGCTAGGCCGGTGCCGGTTGCCGCTCTTGTACGAAACGGCCGTCCACGGGCCGGAGCATCGGGGCGTACGACGCGGCGTGGTCGTGTCCGCAGGCGCACGCGGCCCCGGACTGCGCGAGGAACTCGCCGGGCGTCACCCCCACGAGCCTGCGGCACTCACGGCTGAGGTGCGCCTGGTCGTGGTAGCCCGCCTCGACGGCCCACCGCGCGAGATCGCCGTCGGAGGGGCCCTGCCGGGCGATCGACGCCTGGACGCGGGCGACGAAGGCCTGGAAACGCAAGATGCGGTGCAGCTCCTTCGGTCCGACGCCGACCGCGGCCCGGCACCGGCGCCGCAGCTGCCGTCCGGAGATCGACAGCAACGCGGGCAGCGCGGCTGGTCCGCCGCGCCACGGCATCAGGTTGCGGACGGCCTCGTTCACCAGCGGATCCGGTTCGCCTCTCGACCCCGCGACGAAGGACTGGAGCCGGTCGAGCGCGACCCGCGGCGTGGCGGCGGAACCCAGCAGGTCGGTCAGGCGGGCGATGTCACGCCACAGGTCGGTCGCCGCGATCTCCTGGTCGACCAGCTCGTCCGCGGGCACACCGGTGAGGCCGCCGAGCACACCCGGGCGCAGCCGCACCCCGACGACCGTCGCGCGGGCCGGGATCTGCAGATACGTCGACGCCGTGAGCGGACCGAGCAACCGCGGCGACCCACCGAGCACGCAGCGCACCTCGGCGCCGCCGTGGGGCATGTGCCGTTGCGCCAGGGGCTGCGCCCCGACCTGTTGGATCCACACCGACGAGGCGAGCGCGGCCAGCGCAGGCGTCGGCACACGCTCCACGTAGGACGACTCCCCGGCCACCCCACCATCCTGCCCGCCGTCGGGGCAGGCGCAGCCCCGCGGTCAGCTCCGATCCGGCTCCCTGAGCGAGCGCCGTCGCGGACGGCGCAGCTCGATCCCGCTGTCGGCGAGGATCTGGCGCGCCTTGACCAGCTTGTAGACGAACAGCACGACCGCGGCGACGACGCCTGCGTCGTCGACCAGGCCGAGGGGCCCGAGGATCGCCTCCGGCAACAAGTCGATCGGGGAGATGAGGTAGACCGCCGCGGCGCCCATCGCGACCAGCCCCCGCGGCGGGATGCGGTAGCGCCACATCAGGTAGCCGACGACCAGGGTGACCAGCAGAGCCAGCACACCGACGATCCACACGGCGGCGCGGAGCCAATCAGGCATGGCTCCAGTGTGCCGGGACCGGCCCCGGTGCGCCGGGTCTGGCTACCCCCGGGGTCCAGGGCTCGGGGCGTCACGGGTTCTGAAGTGCTCGCGGTGTTCGCCGGGCGTGGTGTTGAGCCGTCGGCGGAAGGTGCGGTTCATGGTCTCGGGGGTGCCGAAGCCACAGGTGCGCGCGATCTGCTCGATCGACCGGCCGGTGGTCTCCAGCAGGCGGCAGGCCGACTCGAGCCGCACGGTCTCGACGTGCTCCGCCGCGGTGACGCCGAGCTCGGCCTTGAACACCCGGGTGAAGTGTCGTTCGGAGAGGTTGGCCCGGCGGGCGAGGGCGGGCACGGACAGGTCCTCGTCGAGGTGGTCGCGGAGCCACGGCAGCAGGTCCCGGACGGGTGGGGTGTCGGCGCCTTGCGCGGCCATGAGCGCGGAGAACTGGGCCTGACCACCCGATCGCTGCAGGTAGACCACCAGGTGACGGGCCACGCTCGCGGCCGCCTGGTGGCCGTGGTCCTCGGCCACCAGCGCGAGAGCGAGGTCGATCCCGGCGGTGACCCCGGCCGAGGTCCACACGTTGCCGTCCTGGACGTAGATCGAGTCCGACTCGACGGTGACGTCCGCGTAGGTGTCGTTCAGCAGCCCGCACTCGGCCCAGTGGGTGGTGGCACGTCGTCCGCTCAGCAGGCCTGCGGCGGCGAGCACGAAGGCACCCGAGCACACCGAGGTGACCCGCCGGGCACCGGCGGCGAGCCTGCGTACGTGGTGCAGCAGCTCCTGGTCGGCGGCGGCTTCCTTCATCTCCGCGCCTCCGGCGACCACGAGGGTGTCGACGGGCGGCTCGACGTCGGCGATGGACGTGGCGGCGAACTCGAGACCGCAGCTGGCGAGCACCGGCCCCCCGGTGGTGGTGACGACGTCGGTGCGGTACCGCGCGGACGGCAGGAACCGCGAGGCGCTGGAGAACACCTCCAAGGGGCCCGTGACGTCGAGGATCTGCGCCTGGGCGAACGTGACGACGACGACGCGCGGGCAGCCCATCCGGGCAGCGTAAAGCGGCTTCGTCGTGGCCGGGATCGTCAACAGCGCGTCCTTGTCGCCAGGAGGCGGTGCCCACAGGCTGGAGGTCGTGAAGGTTGCCGAGCTCCTGCGCCCGACCGACGCTGTTCCCGAGGGACGCGCGCGGTGGATCGTGGCCGGGTCACTGGCCACCGGGCTCCTCGCCGGGCTGGCTCCTCGTCGCCGCCCCGTTCGTCCCGGCGCAGGAGGACGCCGTCACCGGCGCGCTCCTGTGCGGATTCGCGGTGGGTTGGGCGATGGTGGCGGCGCTCTCGGCGCGGTGCACCGCGCCACAGCGATGGGCCACGGTGCCCGCGGCGTTCATGGGACTGAGCGGGCTGCTCCTGATCGGGTTCGGCCCCCAGGTGCGCGACGTGCTCGACGGGATCTGGCCCCCCGCCCTGCTCGCGGTGGTGGTCTGGGTGGCCGTGCACGCCCGGCACCGGCTGCTCCACCCGGTCCTCGCGGTGCTGGTGCTGGCGTCGATCGGCGGCGGCTACGAGACGGTGGCCGAGGCAGCGGACGCCGCGGCGTATCCGATGCCCGGCCAGTTGATCGACGTCGGCGGGCACCGCCTGCACCTGCACTGCACGGGCTCCGGCAGCCCCACCGTCGTGCTGGAGCCGGGTGGGGGCGCGATGTCGTCGAACCTCGGGTGGGTCACGCCCGCGGTGGCCCGTGACAGCCGGGTCTGCGTGTACGACCGCGCGGGTCGCGGCTGGAGCGAGCCCGCCGACACCCCGCAGGACGGCGCCCAGATCGCGGCCGACCTGCACACCCTGCTGCACCGCGCGAACGTCCCCGGACCCTACGTGCTGGCGGGTCATTCCTTCGGCGGCCTCTACGTGCTCACCTTCGCCGCCCGCTACCCCGACGAGGTCGCGGGCATGGTCCTGGTGGACTCCACCGCACCGGCGGCCGCACCGTCGACCGCTCAGGGCTCCTCCGACGGGATCGATCGCCTCGCCGCGCTGGCCTCGATCCCCGCCCGGCTGGGTCTGGTCCGCGTGGTCGGCCACCTCTTCGACGACGGCCTGCCACCGCGGGCAGGCGGCGAGGTGCGAGCAGGCACCACGACCGCGGGCAGCCTCCGCAGCACGATCGACGAGTACGGCAACGCGTCGGCCTCGGCCCAGCAAGCGGCCGCGCTCCGGGACTTCGCCGACAAGCCGCTGGTCGTCCTGACCGCGGGGGTCGGGCACGACGCCGCCTGGTCGACGGCGCAGAACCACCTGGCCACCCTGTCGACCAACAGCGCGCACCTCGTTGTCCACGGCGCCACCCACGAGACGCTCGTCGCCGACCAGGGACACGCCGCGACCACCACGCAGGCGATCCTGCAGGTCGTCGCCGCGGTCCGAAGTGGAGGGCCGGTAGCTCGCTGAGCCGCACTGCACCGCACGGCTCGGTTCGATCAACCCCGTCGTCGGCGGGGCGGCGTGAGTGAAGTCCGGCCATCCCGCCGCAGCCAGGCAGATCACTTCGGCGCGGTCCTGGCGTACGGCGATCTCGGCTTCGCGCACGGTCGCCTTGACGGCGAGCTCCGGGTCCTCCTCGAGTTGCAGCACCGTGAGACTGCTCGAGCGCACCCCGACGCGCAGCGGGCGTCGAGGCCCGCGAGCACACCCTGGGCGTCCTCGGGGCCGGTCCCCCCACATCGAGCACGGCCGAGCCCCTTCGCTCGCCGGGCTCGCGCACGTCCTGCCGCAGTCCTGACCGTCGCGCTCCGTCGGCGTCAGGCTTCCTCGTCGCCAGAATTGTTAACAATTTTGGTGAATATCTTGTGCACAGGATTGTTCTCGCCTAACGTGCTCCGCAGCACCCACCCGCCGGAGGCCGCGATGAGTTCGACTTTCACCACGTCACCGGGGTGGCTGGACTGGGATCCGGAGCCCTCGGTTCCCGCGTTCGCCCTCCCCGCTGGCACGGTGGACGCGCACTGCCACGTGTTCGGGCCCGGCGACGCGTTCCCGTTCGCGCCCGAGCGCAAGTACACGCCGTGCGACGCGGGCAAGGACCAGCTCTTCGCCCTCCGCGACCACCTCGGCGTGAGCCGCAACGTGATCGTGCAGGCCACGTGCCACGGCGCGGACAACCGGGCGATGGTCGACGCCGTGCGCAGCGCCGCGGGCCGGGCGCGTGGGGTGGCGACGGTGCGGCCGGACGTCACCGACGCGGAGCTCCGCGAGCTCGACGAGGCAGGCGTCCGGGGTGTGCGGTTCAACTTCGTCCGACGGCTGGTCGACGCGGCGCCCACCGCCGAGCTGGCGGCGATCGCCGAGCGCATCGCGCCGCTCGGCTGGCACGTCGTCGTCTACTTCGAGGCCGCCGACCTCCCGGACCTGGAGGGCTTCTTCGGCGCGCTGCCGACGCCGGTCGTGGTCGACCACATGGGCCGCCCCGACGTCACCAAGCCCGCCGACGGCCCCGAGTTCGCCCGCTTCCTGCGGTTCGTCGAGCGCAACGACGTGTGGGTCAAGGTCAGTTGCCCGGAGCGGCTGACCGTCACCGGCCCGCCCGCCCGCGACGGCGAGCGGAACGCCTACACCGACGTCGTGCCGTTCGCCCGCACGGTCGTGGCGGAGTTCCCGGACCGGGTGCTGTGGGGCACCGACTGGCCCCACCCCAACCTCACCGACCACATGCCCGACGACGGGCTGCTGGTCGACCACGTGCCGCACGTGGCCGTCACGGCCGACCAGCGCCAGAAGCTCCTGGTCGACAACCCCCTGCGCCTCTACTGGCCCGACGAACGCCCCTGACCGGTCCACCTCCGACGAAGGAACCTGGACATGCAGCACCCCAATGCATCGAACCGGCTCGACCGGCTGCCGATCGGCCGTTTCCACAAGACGATGCTGGTCACGCTGGCCTTCGCGTACTTCTTCGAGTTCGCCGACATCAACAGCTTCGCCACCACGGCCCCCAAGCTGATCAAGCTGTGGGGCCTCACCGTCAACCAGATCGCCTACGTCACCTCGTTGTCGTTCGTCGGGATGTTCATCGGCTCGCTGGTGGCCAGCTGGATCGCCGACCGCGCGGGCCGCAAGACGGCCCTGTTCGCGACCACGCTCTTCTTCAGCTTCTTCTCGTTGCTCTCGGCGTTCACCTGGGACACGGTCTCGCTCGGCGTCTGCCGCGTGCTGACCTCGGCCGGGCTGTCGGCGATGACCGTGGTCGCGGTGATCTACCTCAGCGAGATGTACCCGGCCGCCGTGCGCGGCAAGTACCAGGCGTACGCCATCGTGATCGGCATCTGCGGCACCCCCGCCACGAACCTGCTGGCCAGCGCGATCGTGCCGCTCAGCGACTGGTCGTGGCGACTGGTCTACGTCTGGGGCGCGCTGGGGGCGCTCGTCCTGTTCCTGATCCGCCGCCTGGCCGAGTCGCCGCGGTGGTACGAGAGCCGCGGCGAGTACGAGCGCGCCGACGCCGTGCTGCGCGACATCGAGGAGCAGGTCGCCGCCGAGCACGGACCGCTGCCCGAGCCCGCCGCCGCAGCCCCGCAGGACGACGTGCAGGTGACCAGGGCCCCGCTGCGGCTGCTGCTGCAGAAGCGCTACCTCGGTCCGACGGTGCTGCTCACGATCCTGTGGGTGACCCAGACGATCGGCTTCTTCGGGTACTCGAGCTGGGCTCCGACGCTGCTGGCCAAGGAGGGCTTCAGCGTGGAGAGCTCGATCTTCTACGTGGCGCTGACGACGGTCGGCGCGCCGTTGGGCTCGTTCCTGGCGGCGCAGGTCACCGACCGGTTCGAACGCAAGTGGTGCCTCGTGGTCTTCGGCACGGCCATCGCCATCTGCGGCCTCCTGTACGGCCTGACCTTCAACCCGCTCCTCATCGTGGTCTTCGGGTTCCTGGTCAACCTGATCGAACGCGGCTACACCGCGCTGGCGTACGCCTACTCACCCGAGCTCTTCGACATCCGCGGCCGCTCGCTGGGCACCGGCGTGTCCTACGGGATCGGCAGGCTGTCGAACGCGATCGGCCCGCTCGTCATCGCCGCGCTCTACGTCGGCGTCGGCTACCAGAGCGTCTTCGCGTTCATCGCGGGCACGTGGCTCTTCGGCGCGGTGGTGTTGGCCATCTTCGGCCCGCGCACCCGTCCGGACCGCACGCCGCGGCCCGCCGAGCTGGTCGCAGGCGAGGAGCGATGACCGGGTTGTCGGCGATATCGTCACGCGGGATGGCGACAACGGCGGCAGGAGGCGGTTCCGAGGAGCCCGCCGCTCGGCCCACCACGGTCGCCGACGCCCTGCGCGACGCCATCGTCGACGGCGAGTTCGCCCCCAACCAGCGCCTGGTCGAAGCCGACCTGTCCGAGCGGTTCGGAGCCAGCCGCGGGAGCATCCGCACCGCGCTCCTCGAGCTCGGCGCCGAAGGCCTCGTGGAACGCGTCCAGAACCGGGGCGCCCGGGTGCGGGCGGTCTCGCTCGCCGAGGCCATCGAGATCACCGAGGTCCGGATGGTCCTCGAGGGCCTCTGCGCCGCGAAGGCGGCCACACGGCTCACCGAGGACGACCGCGACCGCCTGCGCGGCATCGGCACCGCGATGCAGGAGGCCGTCCGGTCCGGGGACCTGCTGGGCTACTCCGAGCTGAACAGGCAGCTGCACGCGCTCATCCGCACGCTGGGTGGCCAGTCCACCGCGCAGGCCATCCTCGAACGCTTGCGCGGGCAGAACGTGCGCCACCAGTTCCGGCTGGCCCTGCACCCCGGGCGGGCCGCGGTCTCCCTCCCGCAGCACCTCGAGATCATCGAGGCGCTGTGCGCGGGCGAGGCCGAGGCCGCGGAGGCGGCCGTCCGACGGCACCTGCACAGCGTGATCGAGACGCTGCCGGAAGTCAGCACGACCAGGAGCAGGGAGGCTCGCCCATGAGGACCGTGGTGGTGACCGATCCGCCCCGCGCCGACGTCGACGACGCCGAGACCCTCGGCGAGTACGGCGTGGCGACCGTCCACGAGGCGCTGGGCCGGGTCGGCTACCTCGGCCCCGAGCTGCGGCCCGCCTGGCCGGGGGCCCGCATCGGCGGCACCGCGGTGACGGTGCTGTGCTGGCCGGGCGACAACCTGATGATCCACGTCGCGGTGGAGCAGTGCCGACCCGGTGACGTCCTCGTGGTGGCGACGAACTCGCCGTCCACCGACGGGCTGTTCGGAGAGCTGTTCGCCACCGCGCTCCAGCGGCGCGGCGTCCGCGGCGTCGTGCTGGGCTGCGGGGTGCGCGACGTCGCGGACCTGCGCAACATGCGGTTCCCGGTGTGGTCGCGGGCGGTCAGCGCCCAGGGCACGGTGAAGGCGACCGCCGGAGCGGTCAACGTCCCCGTCGTGCTGGGCGGGCAGACCGTGCGACCGGGCGACGTGGTGGTGGCCGACGACGACGGCGTCACGCTGGTGCCGCGCGGCGACGTCGGCCGGGCGCTCACCGCGTCGCAGGCCCGTGTCGACAAGGAGGCCGCCGCGCGCGCCGCCTTCCAGGACGGCGAGCTGGGCCTCGACCGCTACGGCCTGCGCGCGCGGCTGGCCGACCTCGGCATCGAGTACGTCGACCACCAGGCGTACGCGGCGCGAAGGAGGGCGGCGATGGCTGACTACGACGAGCACCGGCGTGCGCGCCACCATGCTGCGCGGCGGCACCTCGCGCGGGCTCTACTTCGAACCGGGCGACCTGCCGACCGACCCGGCCGCCCGCGACGACCTGCTCCTGCGCCTGATGGGCACGCCCGACCCGCGCCAGATCGACGGGCTCGGCGGCGCCACCTCGCTGACGAGCAAGATCGCCGTCGTCGGCCCTTCGGAGCACCCCGACGCCGACGTCGACTACCTGTTCCTGCAGCTCGGGGTGGACGAGGCCACGGTCAGCGACCGGCAGAACTGCGGCAACATCCTCGCCGGGGTCGGCCCGTTCGCCGTCGAACGGGGGCTGGTGCCCGCGGAGCACCCGGAGACCAGCGTTCGGATCCGCATGGTCAACTCCGACAGCATCGCCGTGGCCACCTTCCCGACGCCCGACGGTCGGGTCGAGTACCGCGGCGACGTCGCCATCGCGGGCGTGCCGGGCACGGCCGCGCCGGTCGTGCTCGCGTTCACCGACACCGAGGGGTCGGCGACGGGCAGCCTGCTGCCCACCGGCAACGTGCGGGACGCGATCGACGGCATCGAGGTCACCTGCGTCGACAACGGGATGCCCGTCGTCCTCGCGATGGCCGAGTCGTTCGGCCTCCGCGGCGACGAGTCCCACGAGGAGCTGGCGAGCGACACGGCCCTGCTCGAACGGGTCGACGCCTTCCGCCGCAAGGCGGGGCAGCTCATGGGCCTCGGCGACGTGTCCGCGTCGTCCGTGCCGAAGACGGCGCTGCTCGCCCCACCCCGCGACGGCGGCCAGGTCGGCACCCGCTCGTTCATCCCGGTGCAGCCGCACACCGCGATCGGCGTGCTCGCCGCGGTGAGCGTGGTCACCGGCATGCTGCTGCCCGGCGCGGTCGGGCACGAGCTCACCGCCGATTGGCCGCACGACCGCTCGCAGGTCGACGTCGAGCACGCCACCGGCCACCTGCTGGTCGACGTCGTCGTGGACGCCGACGCCACCCCGCCACGGGCCGTCCGCTCGGCGGTCGTCCGCACCGCCCGCAAGCTCTTCGACGGCACCGCCTTCCCCCGCCGCTGACATCGGAGACGTCATGCCCCCTCTGCACGACATCGCCCACGTCGGCCACGTCGAGATCCGCACGCCCGTCCCCGCCGAGAGCCTGGAGTTCTTCACCCGCTACCTCGGGCTGACCGAGAACGGCTCGGTCGGCGACTCGGTGTTCCTGCGCGCCTGGGACGACTACGAGAACGTCACGATCAAGCTCACCGCGCACGCCACGTCGGGGATCGGCCGGACCACGTTCCGCGCCAGCGAGCCCCGAGGCGCTCCAACGGCGGGTGGCCCAGATCGAGGCCGCAGGCCGCGGCGTCGGCTGGCAGGACGGCGACCCCGGGTACGGGCCGACCTACGTCTTCACCGACCCCGACGGCCACGAGCTCGGCGTCTACTACGAGAGCGCGTGGTACCGCCCGCCGCCGAGCTGCGCCCCGCCCTGAAGAACCAGGCACAGGCCAACCCGGCGAGGGGGGTCAGCGTGCGGCGGCTCGACCACGTCAACTACCTCGGCGTGGAGGTCGAGCCCAACCGCGACTACCTGCGCGACACGCTGGGCGCCCTGGTCACCGAGCAGATCGTGCTCGACGACGGCAGCACCGCAGGCAGCTGGACGACGTTCACCAACAAGGGCTACGACGTCGTCTACACCCGCGACCGCACCGGCACCGCCGGGCGGCTGCACCACATCGCCTTCGCCACCGACACCCGCGAGGACATCCTGCGCGCCGCCGACATCGCCCTCGAACAGGGCGTGTTCATCGAGACCGGCCCGCACAAGCACGCCATCCAGCAGACCTTCTTCCTCTACGTCTACGAGCCCGGCGGCAACCGAGTCGAGCTCTGCAACGCCGGCGCCCGGCTCGTCCTCGCGCCCGACTGGCAGCCGATCGACTGGACCGAGGAGGAACGCGCCAAGGGACAGGCCTGGGGGCTGAAGACCATCGCGTCGTTCCACACCCACGGCACGCCGCCCGTGGAGGACCCGGCCACACCGGGAGCGACATGATCATCGACTGCCACGGCCACTACACGACGGCCCCCGCCGCGCACACCGCCTGGCGGGACGCCCAGCGGGCGGCGTTCGAGGCAGGCCGGGCCGCGCCGCCCTACCCGACGATCTCCGACGACGAGATCCGCGAGACGGTCGAGACCAGCCAGCTGCGCCTCATGGCCGAGCGCGGGATCGACATGACCGTGTTCTCGCCCCGCGCCTCCGCGATGGGGCACCACATCGGCGACGAGGGGGTCAGCGCGCGGTGGGCGCAGGTCAGCAACGACCTGGTCGCCCGCGTGGTGCAGCTCTTCCCGGCCCACTTCGCAGGCGTCGGCCAGCTCCCCCAGTCCCCCGGCGTCCCCATCGACCGTTCCGTGGCCGAGCTGCGCCGCTGCGTCGAGGAGCTGGGCTTCGTCGGCTGCAACCTCAACCCCGACCCGAGCGGCGGGCACTGGACCGCGGCCCCCCTCACCGACCGCAGCTGGTACCCCTTCTACGAGGCCATGGTCGAGCTCGACGTGCCCGCGATGGTGCACGTCTCCGCGGTGACCAACCCGAACTTCCACGCCACCGGCTCGCACTACCTCAACGCCGACACCACCGTCTTCATGCAGCTGCTGCAGGCCGACCTCTTCGCCGACTTCCCCGACCTCCGGCTGGTCATCCCGCACGGCGGTGGCGCCGTGCCGTACCACTGGGGCCGGTTCCGGGGGCTCGCGGACATGCTCGAGCGACCCGCGCCGCAGGACGCGCTCATGCGCAACGTCTTCTTCGACACCTGCGTCTACCACCAGCCGGGCATCGACCTGCTCTTCGACGTCATCGACGTGGACAGCATCCTGTTCGGCTCGGAGATGGTCGGCGCCGTGCGCGGCGTCGACCCGCAGACCGGCCACCACTTCGACGACACGCGCCGCTACGTCGAGGCCCTCGACCTCGCGCCCGACGACCGCGCCAAGGTCTTCGAGGGCAACGCGCGGCGGGTGTACCCGCGGCTGAGCCCGGCCGGGTAGTAGCGCGGCACGGTCAGAACGCGATGTGGAGGGCCTCCGACAGGACCAGCGCGGCGGCACCGCGCAGGGCGGCGACGTCGTCGGTGGTGCCGAGGACGACCCGGACCGGGCCGCCGGGGTGGTCGAAGGCCTGGTTGCGGGCCGCCTGCTCCACGGCGGCCCGGAAGGGCTCGCCCGCGCCCGCCGGATCCCCGTGCAGGATGAAGAGGCTGCATCCGAGTATCTGCTGGAGGTTGGCGATCCCGAGCGCGACGTTCTCCGTGTACTCGGCGAGCACGGCGGCGGCCCGCGGATCGCGGGGTGCGTGGGCCGCGAGCGCCGCGACGTCGACGGCCGCCGGGTCGGGGAGGCCCGCCTCGGCGGCGGCCCGCTGGACCCAGCGCCGGTTGGCCAGCGCCTCCCAGCAGCCGCGCAGACCGCACTGGCACGGCGGCCCACCGCGGTCGACGACGACGTGCCCGACCTCGCCGCCCGCGCCTCGGGACCCCCGGTGCAGCGCGCCGTCGAAGATGAAGCCCGCCCCGATGCCCTGACCGATGTACACCGAGGCGTAGCTCCGCTCCCCGCGTCCTGCGCCGAAGAGCAGGTCGCCGAGGGCCTGGGCGCGCGGTTGCAGGTCGACGTAGGTCGTGACGCGGCGGTCTGGCTCCACGATCCTGGCGATCGGCAGCCCGTTGAGCACGGGCGCGGAGTCCATCCGGATGATCTCCCCCGCTTCCGTGTCGATCATGCCGCCGACCGCGATCCCGATCCCGTGCAGCGCCACGTCCGCCTTCGCCGCGGTGCGCCGCAGCGTGGTGGTGATGCGCCGGGTCACCTCGTCGGCGTCCGCGCCCGCGGGGAAGGCCGAGGACGTGACCGCGCGCACCCGGCCGCCCGCGGTGACGACGGCCGCTTTGACGCCCTGCGGCAGCACGACGACCGCCCCGACCGGCCACCCGTCGTCGGAGAACCACAGCGGCCGCGCGGGCTTGCCGCCCTGCACGCCGCTGGCCAGTGGCTCGAGCTCCTCCAGGACGCCGTCGTCGAGCAGCGGCTGGACGATCTGCCCGATCGTCGCGCGGGTCGATCCGGTCAGCCGCGCGAGCTCGGGCCGCGGCAGCGGCCCGTGCGCGTAGAGGGTCTTGAGCACGCGGGCCCGGTTCAGCTCGCCCGCGAGGGAGGCCGAGACGATCGCAGAGCCGCGGGCGAGCCGGGAGCGGGGCGAAGCAGGGGTCGGCGAGGCCACGTTCGCTCCCAACTCGCGCAGGTTTGTCAACCCTTTGTGCAATCCTAGCGCACATCGACGCTGGTGATCGACCCCCAATCCGTTACCTTACGGCTTGACCCGGCTAGGTTCGTATGCGAGCCTCACAAACTAATTCCGGAGCCTCCGAGCGAGGAGAGTTGCATGCTCAAACGACTGATAGCGACCACTGCGGTCGCCGCGCTCGCGCTGACGGCGTGTAGCGGCGGGACCGGCGCCGGAACGGCAGGGGGTTCCGGTGGCGGCGGCGAGCCCGTCAAGAAGATCAAACTCGTCGCGGCCGAGTACTCGAAGGACAACACCGCGGCGTTCTGGAACAAGTTCGCCGCCGCCTACAAGGCCAAGACGGGCATCGACCTCGACGTCCAGGTCGTCAGCTGGGACGACATCGACCAGCAGTCCAGCACGATGATCCAGAACAACGCCGCCCCGGACATCCTCAACCTCAACGCGTACGCCAGCTACGCCAAGGACAGCCTGCTCTACTCGTCCGACGAGGTCCTCTCCGACTCGGTGAAGAGCGACCTCCTGCCGAACTTCGTCCAGAGCGGCACCTACCAGGGCAAGATGTACGGGATGCCGGACCTGTCCTCGGCCCGCGCGCTGTTCTACAACAAGGACCTGTTCGCCAAGGCGGGCATCGCGGCGCCGCCGAAGACCTGGGACGAGTTCACCGCGGACGCCAAGAAGATCACCGCCCTCGGCGACGGCACGGTCGGCTACGCGATGCCGTTGGGCCCCGAGGAGGCGCAGGCGGAGTTCTCCATCTGGATGTTCAACAACGGCGGCAACTGGAAGACCGACGACAAGTGGACGATCAACTCCCCGCAGAACGTGGACACCCTGACGTTCCTCAAGAACCTGTCGGTGACCGACAAGGTCACGCAGAACAACCCCGGCAAGACCGACCGCACTGACGGCGCCTTCCCGCTCTTCCAGTCGGGCCGGGCGGGCATGGTGGTCGGGTTCTCGCCGCTCGCCGCCACCCTCGACAAGGACGCCAAGGTCCAGTACGCGACGGCGCCGATGCCGACCAAGGCAGGCGGGGAGCCCGCGACGTACGGCGTCACCGACTACCTGATGGCGTTCAAGAAGCCGGGCAACCAGGACGCGGTCAAGGCGTTCTACGACCTGTACTACTCCCCTGACCAGGTCAACACGTTCATCAAGGCCGAGGGGTTCCTGCCGGTCACGGAGTCCGGGGTCAAGCAGTTCTCGTCCGACCCCAAGCTGAAGACCTACCTCGACACCCTCACCGGCGCCAAGCTCACGCCGACCGACGACCCGAACTGGGACCGCGTGAAGCTCGCCGTGCAGCAGAACATCGGCGCGGCCGTCGCACCGAACGGCGACCCGAAGGCGGTGCTCGACAAGCTCCAGGCACAGGCCGAGTCCGGCGGCTGAGCGTGAGCGACACATCGGGTAGCGGGGCCGGGGCGGCCGGGAACGCCGCACCGGCCCCACCCCGGGGCAACCGGCCCGCGGCGGGCAGCGGCCGCACCGAGGTGCGGGTGCCTGCCGCCCTGCCGTGGCTGGGTCCGGCGCTCGTCCTCATCGCCGCGGTGGTGTTCTACCCGGCCGCCGAGCTCGTGCGGGCCTCGGTGTCGGACTACTCCATCACCGGCCTGCTCAAGGGGTCGGCGGGCCTTTCGAACTACGCCAAGGTGCTGGCCCACCCGGACCTGGGAACGGTGCTGGCCAACACGGTCGTGTGGGTCGTCGCCGTGCTGGTGCTGTCCCTGGTGATCTCGCTCGGCCTGGCCCAGCTGCTGAGCAAGGAGTTCTTCGGCCGCAAGGTGGTGCGCTGGGCGGTGATCATCCCGTGGGCGGCGTCCCTCGTCATCACCGCCCGGCTGTTCACGCTCCTGCTCGACTACAACTACGGCATCGTCAACCGGTTCCTGATCGCGGTCGGGATCCTCGACACGCCGATCGACTTCCTCGGCGACGACCGGTGGACGATGCCGTCGATGATCGCCGTCGGGGTGTTCGTCACGCTGCCGTTCACCACCTACGTCCTGCTCGCCGGGCTCAAGGCGATCCCGGGCGACGTGTACGAGGCCGCCCGCGTCGACGGTGCGTCCCCCCGGCAGGCCTACACCCGGATCACCCTGCCGCTGCTGCGACCCGCGCTGCTGGTCGCGAGCGTTCTGAACATCATCTACGTGTTCAACTCGTTCCCCATCGTCTACACGCTCAACGACCGCAACCCCGGGTTCGCGCACGACACGACGATCACGTTCATGTACAAGCTGGCGTTCAAGAGCGCGGACAAGAGCGTCGGGATGTCGGCGGCGGCGGGTGTCGCCAACGTGCTGCTCATCCTCGTCGTCATCCTGGTCTACCTGCGCGTCTCACGGTGGAAGGATGCGACCGAATGAGCACGTCCACCGTCCTCGACACCGGGTCGTCCACGGTTCCCGGTGGTCGTCCCGGCGCCGCCCCGCCCCGTCGCACCGGGTACCGCGCCGCGCGGCCCTACGTGCTGGCCGTGGCGGGGTTCGCCGTGGCCGCGTTGTTCGCGCTGCCCTACCTCGTGATGCTGCTGGACGCGTTGCGGCCCAGCGGCGACGTGCTGGCCACCCCACCGACGCTGTTCCCCCGCACCTGGCAGTGGGACACCTTCGGCACCATCCTGTCCGACGAACGCTTCCTCAACTGGCTGAAGTCGTCGCTGATCGTCGCGGCGACCTCGACCGTCCTCGTCCTCGTCATCGCCGTCCCGGCCGCGTACTTCACCGCACGGCACCAGTTCCGCGGGCGCACGATCTTCCTGCTCATCGTCCTGATGACCCAGATGTTCTCGCCGACCGCGCTGGTCGTCGGCCTCTACCGGGAGTTCTTCGAGCTCAACCTCGTGAACACCTACCTCTCGCTGATCCTCACGAACACGGCGTTCAACCTGGCGTTCGCGATCTGGATCCTGCAGGGCTTCTTCTCCTCGATCCCCCGCGAGATCGAGGAGGCCGCTCAGCTGGACGGCTGCAGCCGCATCGCCACGCTGCGGCGGGTGATGCTGCCGCTGACCCTGCCCGGCCTGGTCACCACCGTGACGTTCACGTTCATCGCCGCGTGGAACGAGTACGTCGTCGCGCTCACGCTGATCCAGGACGACGCCCGCAAGCCCCTGACCGTCGGCATCAGCTCCTACGTCACCGGCTACCAGCAGAGCTGGGACCAGCTCTTCGCGGCCTCGCTCGTCGCGATCGTGCCCGTCGTCATCCTGTTCGCCGCCATCGAGAAGCACCTGGTCGGCGGTCTGACGGCAGGCGCCGTGAAGTGACCGACGCCGTGCTGGTCGGGACCGGTCCCGACCTGGGCGAGCGGCAGGTCGACCCCGCGTCGGTCCACATCGGGCTGGACATCGGCGGCACGAAGGTGCTCGGCGTCGCGCTCGGCCCCGACGACGAGGTGCTCGCCGACGTGCGGTTGGGAAGCGAGCCCGGCCCGGACAAGGTCGTCGACGTCGCCGCGGCCGCGGCGCGTGAGCTCGCCGACCGGATCGGGGCACCGCTGTCGGCACTGGCCGGGATCGGGATCGGCATCCCGGGGGTCGTCGACGTCCGCGAGGGCGTGCTCAGCCACGCGGTGAACCTCGGCGTCGGCGGCGACGGGCTGCCGCTCGCCGCGCGCCTGTCCCGGCGCACCGGGATCCCGGTCGCCGTCGAGAACGACGTCAACGCCGCCGCGCTCGGCGCCTCCCGCGCCCTCGAACTCGACGGCACCGATCTGGCCTACCTGTCCATCGGCACCGGGCTCGCCGCGGGGATCGTCCTGTCCGGGCACCTCCGCCGCGGCGCCCGCGGCGGCGCGGGCGAGGTCGGGCACATCCCCGTCGACCCGTCCGGACCGCTGTGCCCCTGCGGGCAGCGCGGCTGCGTGGAAGCCGTCGCCTCCGGCAGCGCGATCGCCCGCGCGTGGCCGGTGGAGCGCGGCGTCGACGCGAGCGAGTCCCCGGCCGCCGCGCTGTTCCGCAGCGCCGCCGCCGGGGACCCCGAGGCCCTGCGGGTGCGCACGAGGATCGCCGACCACCTCGCCGCCGCCGTCCAACTCCTCGTGCTCACCGTCGACGTCGACGTGGTCGTCCTCGGGGGCGGGGTCAGCGAGGTGGGCGAGCAGCTCCGGCTCGCCGTCGCGAACGGGCTGTCGCAACGCGGCCGGACCTCACCCTTCCTCGCCTCGCTGAACTTGCCCTCCCGGATCACGCTCGCGCCCACGGGACGCCCGATCGCGGCGCTCGGCGCCGCGCTGCTCGCGCCCGGCCGCGAACCCGTATGACTCTTCCGCACCGCGACGCGCAGCCCGGAATTACCAATTCCGGACAATCTTCCGTCATCCTCTGTGCATGCACGTCTCACTCACCGCAGTCGCCACCGCCCTGAGCGTCACCGCCCTCGTCGCGTGCGGAGGCGCGGCGACCGGCGCCGTCCCCGTCGTGGAGACGGAGCGCAACGTCACGGCCCAGGGCACGTTCGCGGCCGCGCCCGCGACGCCGCCCACCTACGACAGCACGCTCGTCCCGGTCGGGGCGACCGCCTCCGTCACCGCAGGCGAAGCGGGCACCAGCACCAACGTCACGCTCGAGGTCACCGGGCTGCAGCCCAACCGCCAGTACGGCGCGCACGCCCACACCAAGCCGTGCGGCGGCGACGGCAAGGACGCGGGCCCGCACTTCCAGTTCAAGCCCGACCCCGTCACGCCGAGCGTCGACCCCGCCTACGCCAACAACGTGAACGAGATCTGGCTCGACTTCACCACCGACGCGGCGGGAGCGGGCCGCGCGACCGCGACGGTGCCGTGGGTGTTCCCGGCCGACCGCCGCGCCGCCTCAGTGATCATCCACGCCATGGCGACGTCGACGGAACCGGGCAAGGCAGGGGGCGCAGGCAACCGCGCCGCCTGCCTCACGGTCGGCTTCTGAGTCACGGTCGACTTCTGGGTTCTGCGGCCGGGGTCGTATCTCGCGGCCCACCTCCACCCTCGTCAGGTAATACGTTCGGCGAGCCGGAGGGACGGCCATGCAACAGCACCCGCGTGCCACCTCGATCGCCGTCGCGGTCGCAAGCCGCGACGGCGATCAGCTGGGCGCCGCGTTGACAGACACCGTGCGGCTGCGGGCGCTGCTCCCCGGCGGTCCCGTCGAGTCCCACGGCCGTGCGGACGTCGTCGCCCGATTCGCGGGGTGGTTCGCCGAGTACGACACCGTCGAGCTGGTGAGCGCCGCAGCCGAACCGGTGGTCGACCGGCTGCTCGTGCACTACCGGCTCGACGTGCGTCGGGGACCCACCCGTTGGATCTGCACGCAGACACTCATGTGCAAGACCGCGGGCGACCTACTGGCTACGGTCGACCTGCTGTGTTCCGGCTTCCGCGAGATCGACGGCTCGGAGGACGACGGTGCGTGATCCGGCGCTCGACGCGTGGGGCGGCTACGACCGCGACAACCCCTTCCCGCTGTTCGCGCGGGTCCGCGCGGCAGGCCCGGTGCACGAGGTCACGCTGCCCGACGGCCAGCGCGCCTGGCTCGTCGCCCGCCACGCCGAGGCCCGGGCCGCGCTGAACGACCCGCGGCTGTCCAAGGACATGCACGCCGCGCTCGCCCGCGACGGCGCCGTGGTCGCCGAGGGCCTGCCCGGCCCCGCGTTCGCCCGGCACATGCTCAGCGTCGACCCGCCCGACCACACCCGGCTGCGCGCCCTGGCCACCGCCGCGTTCAGCCGCCCGCGGGTCGCCGCGCTGCGCCCGCGGATCCAGACCATCGTCGACGACCTGCTCGACGAGCTGCACCGCCGCGGCGACACCGTCGTCGACCTGGTCGCGGGCTTCGCCTTCCCCCTGCCGTTCACCGTGATCAGCGAGCTGCTCGGCGTTCCCGAACCCGACCGGGCCGAGCTCGGGGCCTGGTTCACCACGCTGCTGGCCCCCGCCTCGGCGCCCGAACCGCCGCCGAGCGCCGTCGCGGCCTCGGCGAACATCGTGCGCTACCTGACCGAGCTGCTCGACCGCAAACGCGTCGAGCCGGGCGAGGACCTGGTCACCGACCTCGTCCGGGCGGGCGACGAACGCGACGCGCTGAACCAGCAGGAGATGCTGTCCACGATCTTCCAGCTCACCGTCGCCGGGCACGACACCACCACCAGCCTGATCGGCAACGGCACGGTCGCGCTCCTGCGCCACCCCGACCAGCACGCCGCGCTGCTCGCCGACCCCGCCCTCCTGCCGCGGGCGATCGAGGAGATGCTGCGCTGGGACGCCCCCGTGCCGCACTCGACGTTCCGCTACACGACCCAGGACGTCCCGCTCGGCGACGTCGTGATCCCCGCCCACGCGCAAGTGATCATCTCGCTGGCCGCGGCCAACCGCGACCCGCACCGCCACCGGGAAGCCGAAGCCTTCGACATCACCCGCGCCGACAACAGCCACCTGGCGTTCGGCCACGGCATCCACCACTGCCTCGGCGCCCGGCTGGCCCGGCTCGAGGGCCTGATCGCGTTCCGGACCCTCCTCGACCGGTTCCCGGCGATGCGGCTGGCCGTCCCGCCCTCGGCCCTGCGCTGGAACCACGGCGACGGCCTCGTGCTGCGCGGCCTCAGTGAACTGCCCGTCACCCTCGGGAACTCGCCGTACCCGCCGCCTCCCTAGCGTCGCCTCGCGCGGCCTGCTGTACGGCCGTGGCGAACAGCTCGCCGAGGGGGATCCCGGCCGCCTCCGCCATCATCACCACGACGCTCTTGCGGGCGAACGAGCAGTAGAGGCTCGCCTCCAGGAACCAGGGCCGCCCGTCGGGGTCGATGCGGAAGTCGAAGAGGCCGTGGTGCCTGCAGCCCAACGCCTCGTGGCAGGTGCGCGCCGCCGCCCACACCGCCTCCGTGACCGGGTCGGCGGGATCGACGGTCCACGCCCGCGTGGCGTCCTTGGCGACCAGCCCCAGCTCGCCGCCCTCGGCCCGCGCGATCTTGTCGGCGTGCCGTCGGACGGGCGAGAGGTCCATGTTGTACTCCTCCAGCGGCAGGCAGATCAGCCTGCCGTCGCGGACGAGGGTGCCGCAGCGGACCTCCCGGCCCAGCTCGACGTACCGCTCCACGAGCACCCGGTCGGAGTGCGCGAACGCCTCGTCCAACGCCCCGTCGTACTCCGCGGGGCTGCGGACCAGCGTGACACCGAGCGAGTTGTCGGCGTCCACCGGTTTGACGACGACCGGCGGGGTCGGCAGCCTGCGCTCGCCCGCGCGGAGGACCACGCCCGCGGGCACGTCGACGCCCGCCGCCGCGACGACCGCGCGCGCCTTGGCTTTGTCCGCCCCCAGCGCCATGACGTCGGGCGGGTTGCCGACGTACGGGATGCCGAGCGCGTCGAACAACGCGCGGTAGGTCGTCATGCCGGGCAGGCAGAACATCTGGGGGAGCATCACGTCGATCCCCAGTTGTTCGATGTGCCGCACGGCCTCCGAGAGGCGCAACGACGGCGCCGCCGCGATCGCCTCCGGCGTGAGGTCGGCGGGGAACCGCCACCGCCCGTCGGGCGTCACGTACGCGATCACGGCGGTGTGCAGCCCGGCGGTGGCTTCCAGGCAGTCCGCGGCGTAGAGGCGGGAGAGGTCGGCGAAGAACCCGCTCACGGCCGAGCCGGTCAGGTGCAGGACGCGCATCAGTCCCCCGCGGGCTCGACGAGCTTGCCGATGTTGAAGTCGATCCTGATGAAGCCCTTGCGCCGCACCAGGTTCCCCAGCAGCAGCCACGGGATCTGCAGGTGGTGCACCAGCAGGAACGGCAGCGGGTCGGACCAGTCGAAGATCGCCTCCTTGCCGCGGAGGATGACCCGCAGGCGCTCGCCACGCGCCTCCGGTTGGGTGCACAGGCGCCACAGCTCGTGGTAGAGCCAGTACGTCGGCCGGGACGACGAGCGCGGCCGGATCGTCGGAACGCGGCCGTCCAGATAGGCACGGGCCAGGTCCGGGTGGTCGTAGAACATGGTGACCGCCGAGTGGGTGCGCGGGTTGCACTCGATGGCCATCGGGGTGCCGTCCGCGGCCTCGATGAAGTCGAACGAGTACTGGCCGGTCAGCCGCAGCTCCTTGACGAACCTCCGCACCCACGCCTCGATCTCGGGCTTGTCGACCATCGCGTAGTTGACCTGGAACGCCGACGAGCGGCAACAGCCGTAGACCTGCAGCTCACCGTCGCGGGCGGTGCCGTGCGTGCAGTACTCCTGACCGGCGACGAACTCCTGCAGGATCCACGGGTTGTCCGTGCCGATCGGCTTGGACCGGGCGAAGGCCGCCGTCCCGGCGGGTGTGGCGCACGGCAGCGGGGTGAGGTCCAGCCGGTTCACGGGGTCGTACGGGATGCTCTTCAGGACGTAGGTCGCGTCGGGGAAGTCGAACGACGCGACCTGTTCCGGCGCCGTGACGCGGTGGGTGTCGGGCACCGGCAGTCCGAGCGACGCGGCGGCGGCGGCGAACGCGGCCTTGTCGTCCACCGTCGCGATCTGCGCGGCGTCGCCGTGGATCACCTCGCAGTACGGGGCGAGGACGTCCTTGGCGACGGCGTCGTACCAACTCGCCTTCGGGCTGCAGACCGGCACGTAGACGTCGACGCCCTCGTGCCGCACGATGGCCAGCAGCGCGGCGGCGTAGCCGGGGTCGTCGGGTTCGGGCACGGTGTGGAACGCGGCGACCGCCCGGGAGAACCGGTGCCCGGTGAACCGGTACTTGCGCGATTCCACCAGCACGACCCGGTGGCCCGCGCGGTGGAACGACCGCGCCAGCTGCAGCGCCTTGGTCATCTTCCCGCCGCTGACGAGCACGGTGCGCGGCCGCTCGGCGGTGGTCAGGTGCTCGCGGACCACCAGGCCGCGCAGCAGGGCCAGGGCCGTCAACGCGAGGTTGAACGGCAGAGCGACCAGCAGGAGCGCGAGCGCCCCCAGAGTTCTGGCCATCACGCCGCGTACCCGGCGACCATGCCGCGGTGCATGACGCGGTCGCCGTCGACGCCGTCGTGGTCGGCCTTGTGCAGGACGCAGCCGTTGTCCCACATCACGACGTCGCCCGGCGTCCACCGGTGCCGGTAGAGGTTGTCCTCGCGCGTGGAGTGCGCGATCAGGAAGGCGACCGCCTCCTCCCCCTCGGCCTGCTCCAGCCCGCTGATCGCGGCGCACCGCTTCTGCGTCGAGATGTAGAGCGCGGTGCGCCCGGAGAGGGGGTGCGGGCGGAAGACGGGGTGCTCGGCCGACGCCTCGTCGTCCGTCGCCGAGCCGCACCCCGGTCGCGACGTGGCGGATGGTGCGCCCGCGCAGCCGTTCCCGCACGTCGGCGGGCAGGGTGTCGTACGCCCGGTACTGGTCGCTGAACACCGTCGCCCCGCCGCGCTCGGGCAGGCGCACGGCCCGCAACGCCGTGTACGCGGGCGGCCGACGCACGTAGCTGGTGTCGACGTGGAACTGGCTGCGCGGCGGCGTCGCCCGTCCCACGTTGCTGACCACGTTGAGATCCGCGAATCCCGGCACCGGCGTCTCGCCCACCGTGAAGGCCAAGGCGCCGAAGGCCCGCAGGAAAGCGAGGAACGCGGCGTCGTCGGCGTCTTGTCCGGGAAGCACGAGCACACCGCGGTCGGCCAGCAACCCGCGCAACCGCGCCGCCACCGCCGCGTCGACGTCGGCGAGCCGCAGCTCGCTGACCTCGACGCCCATCGGGTCCAGATGTCGGATCCGCATGCTCCTCCTCAGACCGGGCGGATGAGGGTCAGGCCGTCCCGCAACGGGACGATCACCTGCTCGACGCGGGGGTCGGCGGCGACGGCCCGGTTGAACGCGTGGATCGCGACGCCGTTCGCGGTCGGCTCGCCCGCCGTCCAGGGCTGCCCCTGCATCAGGGTGTTGTCCACGCAGACCAGGCCGTGCGGCGCGAGCAGCCCCAGCTCGAGCACGGTGTTCAGGTACTCGAGGTACCCCGCCTTGTCGGCGTCGATGAAGATCAGGTCGAAGCGCTCCCCCGCGAGCCCGCGCAGGGTGTCCTGCGCGGGGCCGACCCGGATGTCGATCTTGTGTCCGCCCGGGGACCCCTCGAAACAACCCCGGGCGAACCGCGCGACGTCGGCGTCCACCTCGCACGCCACCACGCGGCCGTCGGCGGGCAGCGCCTCGGCCATCGCGAGCGCGGAGTAGCCGGTGAACATGCCGATCTCGAGCACCCGCCGGGCCCGGCTCACGTGCACGAGCATCGCCAGCACCTGGCCCTCGACGTGGCCGGAGAGCATCTCCTGCTCCAGCGGGGCGGTCCAGTCGTGCGCCGCGGTGCGCTTGGCCAGCGCCTCGAGCGCGGGCGAGGCGGGCGTCGACCACCGCTCCACGTACGGGTCCAGCCCGGCGGCCAGCTCGGCTGCCTCGCGCAGTTCGGGCTCGTCGGCCATGCGGTCGGCGAGCCTGCCGAGCTTCGCGGCGAGGATGCTCGCGGGCGTGACCGGCCGGGGCCCATTCGGTCGATTCACCGTCACGACCCGAGGAACATGTCTTCGCCGTCGCCTGCGCGCGGATAGCGGCGGACCACCGCGCGGTGGGCGGCCAAGGTCTCGTCGAGCTCGTTCCCCGTCAGGTCGTTGACGAAGTAGCAGGTGCCAACCGGACGGGGCACGGCGGCGCGCAGGAGCCCGTCGCGCGTCTGCAGGATCGACTCCGTTCCCCCGCGGAGCAGCTCGGCCGTGAGGTGGGGGCTGTCGAGCGCGAGACCGACGCGGCTCATGAGCCAGAAGATCCGGTCGCGGTCGCTGACCGAGATGTAGCCCCGCCGCTCGGCCAACGTCGTCGACAGCGCCATGTCGATGGCGATCGCGTGCCCGTGGAAGAAGGGCATCGGCGGGGTGAGCTCCAGCGTCGGGCTCCAGGTGTGCCCGAACGCGATCACACGGTCGAGATCCAGCTCCCGCAGGTTCGGCACCTCGAGCCGCAGCATCGTGTGGATCGCGTCGTAGGTGATCCGCCGCGCGGCCTCGCGCAGCTGCGGCGAGCCGTCGACCTGCCCGAACCGGGTCTCCAGCAGCTCCTCCCCGTACTTCTCCAACAGCTCGAAGATGGAGCCGTTCCCCACCACCGCGATCTTGACCAGCTCCGCGGTGCCGTTGCGGATCTGGTCGAGGGGCAGGGTCTTCAGGAACGAGAAGTCGAGGATGACCTTCCGGGAGGCGTGGAAGGCGCCGAGGCGGTTCTTGCTCTTGCCGTGGTTGACGGCCACCTTGATCGCGACGCTCGCGTCGATGAGCCCGATCAGCGTGGTGGGCACGCGGATGTAGTTGGTGGACCGGCGGAACATCGAGCAGGCGAACCCTGCGACGTCCGTGGTCAGGCCGCCCCCGACGACCAGCACGGGTTCCGTCCGGAGCAGCCCGAACGCGGCGAAGGCGTCGACGATCCGCTCCACGGTGCCGAGCGTCTTGTCGGGCTCCCGGATCGTCACGGGGAACACCGTCAGCGCGAGGCCGTGATGGTCGAAGTAGGCGTGCATCTGCTCGCCGTAGAGGCCGTACACCGTCTCGTCGACCACCATGAGGCAGCGCCCGAACGGCCGGTAGCTGTCGGCGATCTCCGGGTTCCCGACCCGGAACGCGCCGTCGACGTAGAGCAGGGAGTAGTCGACCTTCTCGTAGGTCTCGACGTGGAAGGCCGTCTCGGTGGCGGTGAACGTCGGCGACGGGGCGGTCATCGGGCTCCCAACTCGGCCGGGTCGAGGTGGTCGACCACCCGCGCCGCACCCGGGAAGTCGTGGCCTGCCGTGTTCGCGTTCGGGAACGCCACGCACGTGACGTCGGCGGCGACCGCGGAGCGCACGCCGCCCACGTTGTCCTCGACCGCGATCGCGTTCGCCGGGTCCTCGCCCAACTGCCGCAGCGCGAACTCGTACGCGGCCGCGTCCGGCTTGGGCTGGTCGACCTGGGAGGAGTCGACGACCACGTCGAAGTCGGCGCGGTCGATGTCCGCGCCGAGCGCGTCGAGCAGCGCTGCGACGTTCTCCGGAGCGGTCGTCGTCACCAGGCCGACCTTCATCCCGGTGGCGCGGGCCTGCTTGATGGTGTCGACGACGCCGGGACGCGGGGTGGCCGCGCCCGCGAGGCTCTCGCGGAAGAACGCGGACTTCGTGGCGTGGACGGCCTGCGCGTCGACCGTCTGCCCGCGGGCCTCGGCGTACTCGGCGATGCGTGAGCGGCCGCCGCTGGTGGCCAACATGGCCCGGTAGTCGTCGCGGTCCCACGTCCAGTCCAGACCGTGCTCGGCGAACGCCCGGTTGAACGCCGCACGCTGCAGTTCCGAGGTGTCGGCCACCGTGCTGATGGAGCCGAAGAGAAGAGCTGACACAGTGTTTTCACTCCGAGCCGTCGAATAATGAACAAGAAGTACGCTACTGAACCACTTGTTCAGCAGCAACTTGAGAGGATGCGCGCGCGATGACGCCCAGCGATCACGACGAACGCGTGGACGCACGGGTGGTCCGCACCCGCAACGACGTCCTGCGCGCCGCCCTCGACCTCCTGATCGACGAGGGCCGGGACGCGGTCACCCACCAACGCCTCGCCCAGGTGGCGGGGTACTCCCGGGTGACGCTGTACAAACATTGGCCCACGCGCGCGGACATCCTGCGCGAGGCGTTCGGCGGCCTGCGCGAGGCGCACCACCACACCCCGACCGGCGACGTCCGCACCGACCTGATCGGGGAACTGACCACCTTCCGCACGGTGATCGAGCAGCGGCGCATCGACCGCGCGCTGGCCGCGCTGGCCGAGCTGGCCGCCTCCCACCCCGAGCTGGCCGACGTCCGGGACGAGGTCGTGACCGCGGGCGAGCGGGTGCTCCGCGAGCTGCTCGCGCCGCGGCTGCAGGGCCCGGAGCTCGAAGCGGCCATCCTCATGCTCTCCGGCGCGATCCTGAACGCCGCGATGATGCACGGCCGCCCGCCCGCGGACGACGTCATCGCCGCGGCCGTCGACATCGTCCTGGGCTGTTCGACGAAGGGGTGAACCCCGGCACCGTCAGGGGCTGACCCGTGGTGGTTCCGCAGGCCTGCCCGGGGCGAGGTAGAGCAGCAGGACGGCACCGAGCAGCAAGGCTCCGCCGAGCACGCTGGCCACGGTCAGCGGCTCACCGAGCAGCACCGCCGCGAGCACCACGGCGGTGACGGGCTCGAGCAGGGTCAGGATCATCGCGACGCTGCCCGGGGTGGAGCGCAGGCCTGCGTAGAACAGTCCGTAGGCGATGACGGTGGCGACGACGGCGAGCCAGAGGACGCCCGCGACGGTCGGCAGGGTCCGCGGAACGTGCCAACCGACCGCGGCCACGACCGGCAGGAGGATGACGGCGCCGACCGCGCTGGTGGCGAACGTGATGGTGGAGGGGCCGAGCTGACGGGAGAGCGCGGCGCTCCAACTCGTGGTGGCGGCGTAGGCGACCCCGCACCCGACGGCTTCGACGATCCCCATCAACGGTCGCGGCGCGGCCTGCGGGCTCGGAGCACCGAACGCGCTCACGAGCGCCAGGCCGACCAGCGCCGCCGTGAGCGAGACCAGCGTGCGCGCGGTGGGCCTCGTGCGCGCCGCGACCGCCTCGGTGACGGTCAGGATGACCGGCGCGAGCCCGAGCGCGATGAGGGTGGCGATCGCGACGCCGACGTCGCGGACCGCGTAGAAGTAGGACACCTGGGCCGCCAGGAAACCCACGGCTACGGCGGTGATCCGGGTCGGTCGGCGTGCGTGGCGGGCCAGCGCCCGCAGTCCCGTGCGTCCCAGCAGGGGCGCCAGCAGGACGCTCGCGCACGCGAACCGCCAGAACGTGATCGTGACGGCGGGCTGGCCGCGGTCCTGCAACAGCCGGGCGACCAGGCCGATGCTGCCCCAGAGCACGCCGGTCAGCGCGAGGAGCAGCACCCCCCGCCGGAGCTCCCCCACCGATCCTCGCGCTGGTCCGGTCGCGGGGTCAGTGCTGCTCACGCACTACACAGTGCCGTGGCCGAACGATCGCAAGCCACCGGGATTCTCCCCTCGGGCACGTGTAGCGGGCACCCCGACGGGGAAACCACCAGGGAGACACGTTGCAGCTGTGGGGAAGAGGGTCTGCGTGACCAGTTCGACGTCCATCGATCACGAGCCGCCACGCCAACCTCAGTCCTTCCGCAGTTGGACGGTCACGTCGCCCGCCCAGCTCCGCGCCCTGCGCGAGCAGCTGCGGCACGTCGCAAGCCTGTGGGCGCTTCCCGACGACTGCACGGACCGCATCCTCATGATCGTCAACGAGCTGACGTCGAACGCCATCGACCACGCGCGCTCGACCTGCGCCATCACCGTCCGCCACTCGAAGGCCCTCGTCCGGGTGCTGGTCGCCGACGATTCGACGCTTCCCCCGCGGATAGCGCCCTACGACGTCCACGCCGCACGCGGCCGCGGCCTGCAGATGGTCAGGGCGATGGCCAACCGCTGGGGGTGGACCCCGCGCAACGGCGGCAAGACCGTCTGGGCGGCGGTCAACTGCGGCCAGCCCTGAGCCTTCAGCGGGCGATCGCCGTCACACCACGGTTGGCGGTCCTGTACGCCGGGGTATCCGCGGCCATGGTCTCGTTCGACCGAATCGTCGTCATCTTCAACCCGCAGAGCACGGGAGAGGCACCTCAGCTGGCCGAAGAACTGAGCAACACCTTGGCGGAACGGCTGCCTGACGTGCCGGTGCAGCGGTGTCCCACCGAGCACGCGGGGCACGCCCGCGAGCTGGCCGCGCAGGCCGCCGCCACGGGCCGTCCGCTGATCGTCTCGGTCAGCGGGGACGGCGGCTACAACGAGGTCGTCGACGGCGTCATGCACGCCGACAACCCGGAGGTGGTGTGCGCGGTGCTGGCCGCGGGCAACGCCAACGACCACCGCAGGGCCACCGGACGACGACCGCTCGCCGACGCCATCGTCGAAGGCGAGGTCCGGCGCATCGACCTGCTGCGGCTGACCCTCGGCGACGGCGACGACGCCCGCACCCGCTACGCGCACTCCTACATCGGGGTGGGCCTCACCCCGATCGTGGCCATCGACCTCGAGAAGGGCGGGAAGGGGTCGTTCAAGGAGATCCTGTCGGTGGTCCGGACGTTCGCCAAGTTCCGGCCCTTCACCATCGACGTGCAGCCCGGCGGTCGGCGGAGCGTCGACAGCCTCGTCTTCGCCAACATCCCCGAGATGGCCAAGTACGCCACGCTCAGCGAGAGCGGGCGGCCCGACGACGGTCGGTTCGAGGTGATCACGGTGCCGCACACGGCGAAGTGGCGGATCCTCGGCGTGGCGGTGAAGGCCGCGACCCGCGGGCTCGGGCCTCAGCCCACCGCGCGCCACTACCGCTTCACGACGCTCAAACCCACACCGCTGCAGCTCGACGGGGAGATCATCACGACCGACGCCGCCACCCCGGTGTGCGTGGACATCGCCGAGGGCGCGCTGGCCACCCTCGGCTAGCGCCGGGAGTGGTCATGGCCGGTGTCGGGTAGGGCGATGGGTGCTACGAGGCCTCGACGCAGGGGGTGACAGCTGATGCGCAGCGACCGCGAGTCCGCCGCGGCGTGGGAGGCCGCCCTCGATCACGTCATCCAAGGCGCGCACCTGGCCATCGGCGAAGACCTGTCCACGTTGCTCGACGACGCCGTGCGACCGCTCGGGCTGACCGCCGAGATGCTGGTCGCCGACACCTCGCAACGCGTCCTCACCGCCCTCCGCCCCGGGCCGCCGCACCGGATCGACCTGGCCGCGTCGATCGGCGGGCAGGCATACCAGCTCGGCGAGATCCTGCCCGATGCGGACGCGGACGGCGGCCCGCTCCTGTGGGTGCCGGTGCTCGACGGGACCGACCGCCTCGGCGTGGTGCGCGTCGGGTTCACCGAGCACGGTGACCGCGCCGCCCACGACGACACCCGGCTGCGGCGACGGCTCTTGACGATGGCGAGCCTCATGGGTCACGTCCTCGGCAGCAAGACCGTCTACAGCGACCAGCTGCGGCGCCGGCGCAGCAACGGGCCGCTGACCCCGGCCAGCGAGCTGCTGTGGCAGTTGCTGCCACCCCGCACGGTCGCCACCGAGCGCGTCGTGGTGTCGGCGACCCTCGAACCGCAGCGCGACGTCGCGGGCGACGCCTTCGACTACAACGTCGAGGGCGACGTCGTCGACCTCGCCGTGTACGACGCCGCGGGCCACGACCTGCGCGCCAGCATCACCACAGCGCTCGCGATCACCGGGGTCCGCAACGCACGGCGTTCCGGCGAGGAGGACCTCGCCGCGATCGCGGCGCACGCCGACACGCTCATCGACGCGCAGCCGGGACCCCGCCAGTTCGCCACCGCCTTCCTCGCGCGCCTCGACACCGTCACGGGCACCCTCGCGTACCTCAACGCCGGGCACGTGCCCCCTTTGTTGATCCGGCGCGGGAACGTCGTCCAGCGGCTCGAGGGCCCGCACCGCGCCCCCCTCGGCATCACCCGACCGCAGGGTTGGAAGGAGACGGCGCAGCAGCAGCTCGAACCCGGTGACCGCCTGCTCATCTACTCCGACGGGATCACCGAGGCCCGCGACCAGCACGGGGTGTTCTTCGGCGAGGACCAGCTGGTCGAGCTCACCGAACACGCCGCCGCGGCGGGCATCTCGACCCCGGAGACGCTGCGCAGGCTCGCCACCGCCGTGCTCGACCATCAGCAGGGCCGGTTGCAGGACGACGCCACGCTCGTGCTCGTCGAGTGGTCCGCCGCCGGTCACGAACGCATGCTCCCGACCCTGAGGGCCTCAACCCACCGTTCGGGCCCGACCGCTGAGCACGCCGAACACGAGCTGGGGCAGGACCAACACCAGCAGTAGCACCAGTGGCGGCGTCCACGACCCCGTCACGTCGTGGAGCACACCGACCAACAGCGGCCCGAACGCGCAGATCGTGTAGCCGATGCTCTGCGCCATCGCCGACAGCCGGGCGGTGTCGGCCACCCGGCGGGTGCGCAGCACGAACAGGTTCAACCCGAGCGCGAACGACCCGCCCTGGCCGACGCCGATGAGCACCACCCACAGGTACGGGGCCGCGGTCGGGGCCAGCAGCACCCCGACCAGGCCCACCCCGATCAGCAGCGTGCACGCCACGATGTACGCGATCTGGTTCGCGGCGCGGCTGGCCAGCGCGGGCAGCACCAGCACCACCGGGAGCTGGACCAGGCCGGACACCGACAGCAGCACCCCCGCCTCGGCGGCCCCGAACCCGTAATCGCGGTAGATCGAGGGCAACCAGGCGAGCACCGCGTAGAACGACAGCGACTGCAACCCGAAGTAGAGGGTCACCTGCCAGGCCAACGCGCTGCGCCCGAGCGATCCGGGCGGCGGCGGTTGGGCGGTGCGGGTGTGGGCCCGCGCGCGGGGCAGCCAGGCGACGGCGGCGAGCACCGCGGGCACGGTCCACACCGCGAGAGCACCCCGCCAGCCCAGTCCGATCGCGTCCCCCAGCGGCACGGTCAGTCCGGCCGCCGCGGCGGCCGAGCCGCTCACCGCCATCGTGTAGACGCCCATCATCAACCCGGCGCGGCCCGGGAAGTCCCGCTTGATCAGCGGCGGCACCAGGACGTTCCCCACGGCGATCGCCCCGCCCGCCACCACCGTCCCGACGAAGAGGAGCACCGGCCCGTCCAGCACCCGCACGGCCAGCCCGGCGGCGACCGCGACCACCACCGCCAGCAGCACCGGTTCGATGCCCAGGCGACGAGCCAGCCGCGGCGCCACACCCGCCAGGACGCCGAAGCACAGCACCGGCGCGAACGTCAGCACGGCCGCACCCGTGCCGGAGAGCGGCACCTCCGCCCGCATCTCCGGGAGCACCGGCCCCACGCTCGCCACCGCGGGACGGAGGTTCACGGCCGCGAGCGCGACGACCAGGCCCAACAGGAACGGGTGCCGCCGTGAGACGTCCGGTCCCCCGCTGTGGGCCACCACCACTTCGGGGCCTTCCCCGCCGCTTTCCGTCACGCGCTCAGGAATACCCGACCGCACGTCCTCGATCCGGCACCACGGCGGCGGCCTGCCAGGCCCATCCCGCGAGCAGCAGGACGAGCGCCACCGCGAACAGCCCCGCCGCCCGCTGCACGAGACCGAACGGGAACGAGAACGGCACCGCAAGCACGATCGGCAGCACGGCCAGCCCCGTGGGCGCTAGGCAGCACAGGCAGGCGCGCGCGACGTGCTTGGCCCACGTGGAGAAGCGCCGCCAGCCGACCCCGTGCCGGGCAGCCAGCCGCAGCACGGCGAGCGGCAGGCTGGTGAACGCCACGACGCTGGCGGCGCCGTGCACGACGCCCGACGCCGTGACCTGCACTTGGCAGTGACAGGTCGGGAACACGACGATCGCGGTCATCGCCGCGGCGAAGACGGCCAGGAGCCGTCCGGAGCCGACGAGCAGGCCCGCACGACCGAGCGCCACGCGCACCGCGAGGGCGCCTGCGATGAGCAGCAGCACGGCGAGGTTGAACAGCCACGGGTCCGGCCCGAACACGAGGTCGCTGATCATGCTGTGCAGGACGTCCGCGGCAGGCGACAGCACCTCCAAGGAGCCGACGAGCGCGACGCAGGCGAATGCCGCGGCCGCGCCGAACCCGGCCAGCAGGCGAGTGGTCGCGGCGGCAGGCCACGGCGCGAGGACGGCCACGAGCGGCTCCAGGATCGGGGACGGCCGAACTCTGCCGTCACCCTCGCCCTTACCCCGCCTGGTGCCCGGTGAAGCTCGCCGGTAGGCGGCAACCTGCCGCCACTTGCTGGACCAGAAGCGCTAGATCGGCTCGCCGCCGGTCGGCGAGGCCGTCATCGGGGTGGTGTTGCCGACTTGCGAGGGATGAGGGTCGGCGCGGCGATGAGGGTGCGGGGTGGGTTGTCGTTGCCTGCGTCGCGGAGGAGTTCCAGGGCGTTCGCGGCGATCTGCGGGAACGGCACGCGGACGGTGGTCAGCGGGACGGGCAGCCTGCTGACGACGGGGATGTCGTTGTAGCCCACGAGGGACAGGTCCTCGGGGACGCGGAGGCCGAGGGCGTGGGCGGCGGCCATCACGCCGATGGCGTTGTTGTCGTTCACGGCGAAGATGGCGGTGGGGCGGTCGGGTCGGTCGAGCAGTTTCCGCCCGGCGATCTCCCCGGACTGCATGGTGAACGAGTCGCCGTCGAGCAGTGTCTCGTCGACGGGCACGCCGGCTTCGGTGAGGGCGTCGCGGTACCCGGCTTCGCGGTTCCTCGCGGTGGAGGCGTAGGACGGGCCGCTGACCAGTCCGATGCATCGGTGGCCGAGGTCGAGCAGGTGGCGGGTGGCGAGGTGGGCGCCGAGCCGGTCGTCGCCGAGCGCCGCGAAGCTGGTGTCGTTGGTGCGCAGGGCCAGCACGTGCGGCAGGGAGGGGTTGGCCTGTCCGAGGGGGATCGGGGTGTCGATGCGGGCGGTGGTGAGGATGAGCCCGTCGACCCGGCGGCGCACGAGTGACTCGATAGCGACCCGTTCGGCGCCGGGGTCGTCGTTGGTGCTGGCGACCACGGCGAACAGGCCCCGGGTGGTGGCCGCGGCCGCGATCTCCTCGTAGAACATGGCCATCACGGTGTCGGTCAGGTGCGGGACCACGACGCCGATCGTGCTGGTCCCCACCCGGCGCAGGCCGGAGGCGAGGGGGTCGCGGACGTAGCCGAGCTCGGCGGCGACCTGGCGGACCCGCTCGGCGGTGGGGTTCTGCGCACGGGGCAGGCGTTCGTCGAGGACCCTGGACACGGTCGACTTGCTGACCCCGGCCGCCCGGGCCACGTCGACGATCGTCACCATGCCCTGATCATAGACAGCTGGGAACGTTCCCGCAAACGATCTGCACCGAAGGGCTTGACTTCAGCTCGACCCCTATCGCACACTTTGGGAACGTTCCCGCAACCGTTCCACAACGACGACGAAGGACACCACCATGACTCTCGATCTCCGCGGACTCAACCCGGCACCGGTCACCCCGTTCACCCCGAACGGCGACGTCGACCACGCCGCCATGGCCGGGCTGGGCAAGTGGCTCTCAAGCATCGACGGTGTGAAGAGCCTGGTCGTGCTGGGCCACGCAGGCGAGGGCACGTTCCTCACCCAGGACGAGCAGGTCGCGCTGGTGCGCAACCTGGTCAACGAGGTGTCGGTGCCCGTCATCGCCGGGATCACCGGTGAGGGCACGAAGGTCGCGGTGGCGGAGGCCCGCCGGGCCGTCGAGGCAGGCGCCGAGGCCGGACTGGTCTACCCCTCGCACGGCTGGCTGCGCTTCGGCTACCAGGCAGGCGCCCCGCAGGACCGCTACAAGGCGATCTACGAGGAGACCGGGCTGCCGCTGATCCTGTTCCAGTACCCGGACAACACCAAGGCCAACTACGACCTCGACACCCAGCTCGAGATCGCCGCCCAGCCCGGCGTGTTCGCCACCAAGAACGGCGTGCGCAACATGCGCCGCTGGGACACCGAGATCCCGGTGCTGCGCGCCGAGTTCCCGGACCTGCAGATCCTGTCGTGCCACGACGAGTACCTGCTGCACACCATGTTCGACGTCGACGGCCTGCTCGTCGGCTACGGCGGGCTCGCCCCCGAGCCGCTGGTCGAGCTGATCGCCGCGGGCAAGGCCCGCGACTACGCCGCCGCCCGCAAGATCCACGACCGGCTGCTGCCCGTGACCAAGGCCGTGTACCACCGCGGCTCGCACATGGAGGGCACCGTCGCACTGAAGATCGGCCTGCGGACCCGGGGCATCCTGCCCAACGCCGTGATCCGCTCGCCGCTGGTCGACCTGACACCCGAGGCCGAGACCGAGATCGCCGACGCGATCAAGGCCGCGGGCCTGGCCTGACCCCGGCCTGCGTCGACCCACACGACGCGCCGGTCCGCACGACCCCACCTGAAAGACGCCAGGCCCGGCCGGTGACCACCCCGGCCGGCCCTGGCGGGCCGACTTCAGTGCACAGCGCTGTCGGCCCCTGTTGCTTCCGCACGCAGGCGTGCGCCACCCTGCTCCACCGGGGTGGCCGCCTCGTCCGGTGACACCGCACTCCCCGACGAACTCCGCCGCCCCGAGCGCGCCGCGGAGGGCGAGGAAACGATCGACATGTCCACCTCATACGCCGGCGCCGGAGGCTCCGCGGCCGTCGCCAACGCCGAGCTGGTAGCCCGCCTCGAACGGCTCCCGGTCACCCGCCGCCTGCTGCTGATCCGCATCATCATCGGCTCGGCCACCTTCTTCGACGCCTACACCGTGCTGGTCATCGCCTTCGCGATGCCCTCACTGGTCAAGGAATGGCACCTCACCCCGACCTGGATCGGGCTCATCCTCTCCGCAGGCTACCTCGGCCAGCTCATCGGCGCGGTCCTGTTCGGCTGGGTCGCCGAGAAGATCGGCCGCCTGCCCACTCTGCTGATCACCATCGTCCTGTTCGTTTCCATGGACGTCGCCTGCCTGTTCGCCTGGAGCGGCACCGCCATGCTGGTGTTCCGCTTCCTGCAAGGCATCGGCACCGGCGGCGAGGTCCCCGTCGCCTCGGCCTACATCAACGAGTTCGTCGGCGCCAACAAACGCGGCCGGTTCTTCCTGCTCTACGAGGTCATCTTCCCCGTCGGACTGCTCTTCGCGGGCCTCGCGGGCTACTTCCTCGTCCCGCTCTACGGCTGGCAGGCGTTGTTCGTCGTCGGCCTCGTCCCGGCCGTGCTGATGATCCCCCTGCGGGTGCTCATGCCCGAATCCCCCCGCTGGCTCGCCTCACGAGGCAAGCTCCACAAGGCCGACCAGGTCGTGTCCATGCTCGAACGCGAAGCGGTCAAGGAAGGCAAGCCGCTGCCCGAGCCGGTCGTCCGCCCGATCGACCCCAAAGCCGTCGCCCGCTCAGACTGGCGCGAGATGTTCCGCGGCCTCTACCTCAAGCGCACCCTGATGATCTGGGCCCTCTGGATCAGCGTCTACGTCATCAACAACGGCCTGGTCACCTGGCTGCCCACCCTCTACAGCCAGGTCTTCAAGCTGCCCCTCCAGACCAGCCTGCTCTACGGCTGGATCACCTCCGCCGTCGGCGTGGTCGCCTCCATCATCTGCGCCCTCTACATCGACAAGGTCGGCCGCAAACGCTGGTACACCATCGCGTTCCTGCTCGCCACCATCCCGTTCGTCATCCTCACCGCCCTGGGCGCCACCACCGCCACCCAGGTCGTGATCCTCGCCCCCATCGCCTACGCGATCCTGCAGACCATCGCGTTCTCGCTCTACCTGTACTCCGCCGAGCTCTACCCCACCCGCCTGCGCGCCGTGGGCACCGGCTTCGGCAGCGCGTGGCTGCGGGCAGGCTCCTCCATCGGGCCGGTCCTGGTCGGGTTCATCGTCGCGGGCGTCGGCATCCGCTACGTGTTCCTCGCCTTCGCGGCGATCGCCCTCATCGGTGGCCTGATCACCGCCCGGTTCGCCATCGAGACCAAGAACAAGGTCCTCGAAGAACTGTCACCCTGAACCACCCACACCACTCCGGCCGCGGCACCCGCCCGCGGCCGGAGTCGTCATGCGAACTCGCTCGGCACGGGCTCGCCCGCCGCGACGGCGATCATCATCCAGCCGCCGCGGTTGCTGGACGCGGTGCCGGGCTTGTTCAGCAGCCGCACGGTGGCCTGGTCGGCGAGCGCTCGGAGTCTTTCCTGGTCCACGGCGACCTCCGGATCTACGGGTGTCCGGAAGTACCCGGACACGCACTCGGGCCAAGCGGGCAAGGGATCAGGCGTCGGCCACCAGCTTGAGATCACGTCCACGGGTCTCCGGCATCCGGATCGCCGTGACCAGGCTGATGAGCATGATCGCCATCATGTAGATCACCACGCCGATCCACCCCGCGAACAGATGCACGAGGATGCCGGACACCAGCGGGGCGATGCCGCCTCCCAACACCGCCGAGAACTCGCGGGCGAGCGCCACCGCCGCGTACCGGTACCGCGAACCCGCCAGCTCGGCGAACGCCGCGGCTTGCGACCCGACCGTCCCGTACGCGGCGAAGACGAACCCGAGCACGATCACCAGCACGATCAACACGACGTTCCCGGTGTCGAGCATCAGGAACGCGGGGGCGGGGAACACCACCAGGAACGCGGTCACCGCGATGATCACCGGACGGCGGCCGACGCGGTCGGTGAGCACGCCGGTGACGAACGCGGAAAGGCACCCGAACAGCGCCCCGACCAGCAACGCCTGGGGCACCAGCCGTCGGTCGATGCCGACGTTCTGGATCAGGTAGCTGCCCATGAAGACCTGGAAGATGTAGGAGTGCGTGTTGCCGCCGATGTTCAGGGCGAAGGTGCGCAGGAACGGTCGGCGCCCCACCGTGAACACGCTCTTGATCGGCGATTCGGTCGGCCCCCGCTCCGCCTCCTGCTCGTGCTTCGCCTGTTCGAACACCGGTGCGTCGCGCAGCCTGCGCCGCAGGACGTACGCCGCGACGGTCACCAACGCGCTCGAGAAGAACACCAGCCGCCAACCCCAGCTCAGCACCTGCTCGTCGGGCAGCAGCTGCACCAGGATCCACACCACGGCGCCGAGCGCGGTACCCGCCGACGCCCCCACGAACACCAGCGCGGCGTACCGGCCGCGCTGCTCCCGCGGGGCGACCTCGGTGAGCAGCACGACGCCGCCCGCCTGCTCCGCGCCTGCCCCGAACCCCTGCAGCAGCCGCAGCAGCACCAGCAGCACCGGCGCCAGCAGTCCGACCTGGTCGAAGCTCGGCAGCGCGCCGATCAGGAACGTCGAGATGCCCATCAGGAACAAGGTCGCGACCAGGACGAACTTCCGGCCGAGCCGATCCCCGTAGCGGGAGAAGAACAGCCCACCCAGCGGGCGGGCCAGGAAGCCCACCGCGTACGTGGCGAACCCGGCGATGATCCCGACGCCGGGCGCGGCGTTGGGGAAGAAGATGCGGGTGAAGACGATGGCGGTCGCGGTGCCGTAGATGACGAAGTCGTACTGCTCCAGCGCGGTGCCGATCAGCCCGCCCCAGGCGGCGGTGCGCAGGTTCTTGCGGTCGACCGGGTTACCGGAGCCGTCATCGACCATGACCGCGGGTTGCTGCTCCTGGGTCATCGCGTCTCCCTGCGCTACGGGTGTGGTGCAGCCGCGCCGAGATCGTAAGCGCCCGATTCGACCCCTGCCTGCCGGAACCGCAGGCCACCGGTCATCCCGGCAGCGGCCGGATGGTCAGCCGCCGGATCTTCTCGCCGCGGAAGGCGAACCCGAAGGTGAGCGGGACCGGGCTGCCCGGGAAGTCACCGGCGATCTCGACGACGGCGCGCATGCCCTCGGCGGTCGGCTCGACGCTCTTCACGGTGTAGCTCACCGGCGGAACGCCCGCGCGCCACGCCCGGATCGCGGCGATGCCCTCATGGCGTCGGCCTTCGTCCTCGGCCACGGCGTCGTCGGTGAACTGGGCCAGGTAGGCGTCGAAGTCGGGCGCGGCGGCCAAGGCGAAGTAGCGGTCGACGAGTGTCGGTGTCATGGCACCGACGGTGTGGTCTCCGGCAGCGGGAGAGTCCAGCCCGGGTGATCGACACCACTCCCCCGTGACCCTCCCCCTGCGGGAGGGTGCACGCTCGTCGACGTGACCGCGCTGCTGAGCATCGGCGAGTTCGCCACCGTGACGCACCTGAGCGTGAAGACGCTGCGGCACTACCACGAGGCCGAGCTGCTCGCGCCCGAGCACGTCGACGCGCACTCGGGCTACCGCTACTACTCCACGGACCAGATCCCGTCGGCCCAGATCATCCGGCGCTTCCGCGACCTCGACATGCCGGTCCGCGACATCGCCCGCCTGCTCGCCGCCGACGTCGACGAACGCGCCGCCTTGATCAGCGACCACCTCGCCCGGCTCGAACGCAGGCTCGCCGCCACCACCGAGGCCGTCGGCGCACTGCAACGCCTGCTCGCCCCGGACCAGCCGCGCCTCCAGGTCGTCCACCGGCGCGACCCGGCGCGGCGGGTCACGGCGGTCAGCGGCGAAGTCGACAGCGCCGAGATCCTGGACTGGTACGCCGCGGCCATGGCCGAGATCGACGCCGCCGCGGCCGCCGCGGGTGCCCGGCCGGTCGGGCCGCCCGGCGGTCGGTACGACAACGCCCTGTTCACCCACGGCTCCGGCCGCGCCACCGTGTTCCTCCCGACCGACGCCGACGTGCGCGCGGGCCGCGCCCACCCGCTCGAGCTCCCGTCGCGCGAACTCGCGCTCACCGTGCACCACGGCCCCCACGACGACATCGACGTCACGTACGGCGCCCTGGGCACGCACCTCGCCGAGAACGCCCTCCGGGTCGCGGGCCCCGTGCACGAGACCTACCTCGTCGGCCCCCGCGACACCGACGACCGGTCGGCGTGGCGCACCGAGATCGGTTGGCCCGTCTTCACCACCACGGCACCCGGTTCTTCCCGCCAGGAGACCGCGGGCGGGGAGGACTAACCTCGAACGCATGTCTCGCGACCCCTACGCCGACCTGCCCCAGGTCGGGTCCTTCTCCGTGACCAGCTCCGACCTCGCCGACGGCGAACAGCTCGGGAAGCCCCACCTCTCGGGGATCTTCGGCGCGGGCGGCGAGGACGTCTCGCCGCAGCTGTCGTGGAGCGGTTTCCCGGAAGAGACGAAGTCGTTCGTCGTCACCTGCTACGACCCCGACGCCCCCACGGCATCCGGGTTCTGGCACTGGGCGGTGGCCGACATCCCGGTCGCGGTCACCTCGCTCGACTCCAACGCGGGCGACGAGAACAGCGCGGCTCTCCCCGACGGCGCCGTCACCCTCGCCAACGACGCGGGCCTCAGCCGCTACCTCGGCTCGGCCCCACCGCCCGGGCACGGCGTGCACCACTACTACTTCGTCGTGCACGCCGTCGACGTCGAGTCGCTGGAGCTGCCGGAAGGGGCCACCCCCGCGTTCTTGGGCTTCAACCTCTTCTCCCACACCCTCGCGCGGGCGGTCCTCGTCGGGACGTACGAGAACGAGGGCTAGCCGCAAAAGCTGACCGGACGTCAGGTTCGGGTTCCGGCGCGTTGTCGGCCGCCGCGGCGTGTGCGACGGTCCGGCCGTGCGCGGCGGACGGGGGGTTCTGGCGGCGGCACTCGTCATCCTCGGGTTCCTGGGGTTGGCGAGCGGGTGCGGCGCACCGCAGCCCGCGGCTGCACCCGCGCCGCCGCCAGACGTCGCGCGCATCCTCGGCAGCAGGCAGGTGCAGGGCCGCGCCTGGAACCTGACGGTCTACTCGCCCGCCCTCGGCAAGGCGGTGAACGTGCGCCTGCTGCTCCCGGTGCGCTACGACGCCGCGCCGGACCGCCGGTGGCCCCTGCTGTACCTGCTCCACGGGTGCTGCGACGACTACCTGAGCTGGACCCGCTCCACCGACATCGAGACGTTGAGCCGCGACGCCGACCTGCTCGTCGTGATGCCCGAGGGCGGCAGCGCCGGGTTCTACTCCGACTGGCTCTCCGGGCCCAGGTGGGAGACCTTCCACACCGAGGAGCTGCCCGCGCTGCTCGCGGCGGGCTACCGGGCGGGCGACCGACAGGCCGTCGCCGGGGTGTCGATGGGCGGGCTGGGCGCCCTCGGCTACGCCGCCCGCCATCCCGGCCGGTTCAGCGCCGCCGCCTCGATCAGCGGCATCGTCCACACGCGCCTGTCGGAGGCGGTCACCCAGAACTACCGCGGCCTCGTGCGCCAGGAGACCGGCGCCGACCCCGACGCGCTGTGGGGCAACCCCGTCACCGACGCCGCGAACTGGGCCCGCCACAACCCCTACGACCTCGCCCCCGACCTGCGCGGCACCCGCGTGTTCCTCGCGGCGGGCGACGGGAAGCCGGGCCCGCTCGACGCGGCGGGCGCCACGACCGACCCGATCGAGGTCTCCATCGGCGCGCAGAACCGGGCCTTCGCGCAGCACCTGCAGGCCGTCGGGACCGCGGCCACCATCGACCTGTACGGGGCGGGCACGCACAACTGGGTCTACTGGCAGCGCGAGCTCCACCGCGCCTGGCCGCTGCTGACCGCGGACCTGCTGCGGTGAGGGCGCACCTCTAGCGTGGGCCCGTGAGCGTCGGGCGGCACCTGTGGGTCGATGCGAGCGGGGGCGTCGCGGGCGACATGCTGCTCGGAGCGCTGCTGGACGCGGGCGCCGTGCTGGACGTGGTGCGTTCGGCGGTCTCGGCGGTGGTGCCCGGCGAGGTCGAGGTGCGCACGCGCGTGGTGAGCCGGGCCGGTTTGCGCGCGCTCAAGGTGGACGTCGCGAGCACCGCCGAGGACCACCCGCACCGCGCGTGGGCGCAGATCCGGTCCCTGCTGCACGCGGCGGACCTGCCCGGTCCGGTGCGCGAGCGGGCGCTCGCCGCGTTCAGCCTCCTCGCCGACGCCGAGGCGCGCGTCCACGGACGGCACCCCGACGAGGTGCACTTCCACGAGGTGGGTTCGTGGGACTCGATCGCCGACATCGTGGGGGTCGCCGCGGCGCTCGCCGACCTGGGTGTGGAGCGGGTGGTCACGAGCGCGGTCGCGGTGGGATCGGGCCGGGTCCGCTCCGCCCACGGCGACCTGCCGGTGCCGGTGCCCGCGGTCCTCGAGCTGGCGAGGGGCTGGCGCGTGTTCGCGGGCGGCGAGGGCGAGCTCGCGACGCCGACCGGGATGGCCCTGGTACGGGCGGTGTCGGACGAGTGCGGCGCGCTCCCCCCGTTCGCGGTCTCGGCGGTCGGGATCGGGGCGGGCGGTCGCGACGTCGCCGAGCGGGCCAACGTCGTCCGGGTCGTGGTCGGCGAGCCGGAGGTGCCGACCGGGACGATGTGGGTCCTGGAGACGAACGTCGACGACATGGACCCCCGCCTGTGGCCGACGGTGTTGTCGGCGCTGCTCGCGCGGGGCGCCGCGGACGCGTGGCTCGTGCCGATCCTCATGAAGAAGGGCAGGCCTGCCCACACGCTCTCCGTGCTCGCCCACGACGCCGACCGGGACGGGCTGCGCGCCGCGGTGCTGTCGTTGACCTCCACGCTCGGCGTCCGCGAACACCCGGTGTCGCGCACGGCGCTGGCGAGGGACTGGCGCACGGTGTCGGTACGCGGTGGGGACGTGCGGGTGAAGGTCGGGCTGCGGGCGGGCCGGATCGTGCACGCCACCCCGGAGTTCGAGGACGTCGCAGCGGTGGCAGGCACGCGCGACGTGCCCGTGCGGGAGGTGCTCGACGAAGCCGTCGCCGCCGCCGGGTCCGCGGGTCTGCGGTCCGGCGGGCCGTGGCCGCCGGAGGCCGCCGCCGCGACCTGAGCGGCCGGGTCGGCGCCGGGCGGCGGGGTCCGGCGCGCAGTACGCTTCACCCCATGATCGAGCGGGCGCCGTTCGGCGCGACCGGTCACGACTCGAGCCGCGCCGTCTTCGGCGCCGCGGCCCTCGGCAAGGTCTCCAAGGGCGACGCCGACCGGGCGCTCGAGCTGTTGCTCGAGCACGGCATCAACCACATCGACGTCGCCGCGAGCTACGGCGACGCCGAGCTGCGCATCGCGACGTGGCTGCGCCGCAACCCGGGCACCTTCTTCGTGGCCACGAAGACCGGCGAGCGCACCTACCGCGCCGCGCGCGAGGAGATCCGCCGCTCGCTCGACCGCCTCGGGGTCGACCGGGTGGACTGCGATCCAGCTGCACAACCTGGTCGACGTGATCGAGTGGGAGACCGCACTGGGTGCCGACGGCGCCCTCGAAGCCGCGATCGAAGCCCGCGAGGAAGGCCTCGTGCGCTTCATCGGCGTCACCGGGCACGGCCTGTCGGTGCCCGAGATGCACCGCCGCAGCCTGGAACGCTTCCCGTTCGACTCCGTCCTCCTGCCCTACAACTACGTCCAGATGCAAGACCCCCGCTACGCCGAGCGTTTCGAGGCGCTGGCCGCCGTGTGCGCCGAGCGCAACGTCGCCCTGCAAACGATCAAGAGCCTCGCGCTGCGCCGCTGGGACGGCCGCTCCGCCACGGCCGCGACCTGGTACGAGCCGCTGCGCGAGCAGGCCGACATCGACCTCGCCGCGCACTGGGTGCTCGGCCGCCCCGAGGCGTTCCTGCTCACCACCGGCGACGTCGAGATCCTGCCCCGGCTCCTCGACGCGGCCGAGCGGTTCCACGAACGACCGACCGACGAACAGATGGCCGCGCTGGCCGAGCGGCGGGAGGTCTCCGCGCTGTTCGTCTGAGGGTCGAGGGTCAACCCTGTAGGCCGCGCGGGGCGTCCCCGCGACCCTGGAGCCATGAGCGTGGACGGGCAGCACGTCGCGGTCGTCGGTGCGGGCATCGGCGGTCTCGCGACCGCGGTCCTGCTCGCCAGGGCGGGGGCGACGGTCACGCTGCTGGAGCGCGCGCCCGCGATCACGGCCGTCGGGGCGGGCATCCTCCTGCAGCCGAACGGCCTCGCGGTGCTCGGCGGCCTCGGGCTCGACGGGCCCCTGCGCGCGGCGGGGCACCGCATGGACGGGGCCACGATCCGCGCCGCCGGGGGCCGGACCGTCACCGCGGTCGGCGTGCCCGCCTACGGCGAAGGCCTCGACCACATGCTGGCCGTGCGCCGCAGCCTCCTGCACGAGGTGCTGCTCGACGCGGTGCGCGGGGAGCCCCGGATCGGCTGCCTCCTCGGCGTCGCCGCCACCCGGGCCGACCCGGACGGCACCCTCACCACCGCGTCCGGGGAGCGGATCGAGGCCGATCTGGTCGTCGGCTGCGACGGCGTCCGGTCCGCCGTGCGGGCCACCGGGAGCTTCGAGGCACGGGTGCGCGACACGGGGTACGTCTACCTGCGTGGGCTCGTGCCCGCCGACCGCCCGGTGCCCGACGGCGAGTACTGGACGCCGATCGGGCTGTTCGGCGGCGCCCCCGTCGACGCCACCACCCACTACTTCTACGCGTCCGTCGCCGCGCCGGAGGTCCGCGCCGCCGTCGCAGCCCGCGACCTCGACGCCCTGCGCCGCGCCTGGGCCGCCGTCCTCCCCGAGAGCGCCCCGGCCTTCGACGGCGTCGCGGGGTTCGACGACCTCCTGGTCAACGACGTCGTCCGCGTCGACTGCGCGCGGTGGCACAGCGGACGACGGGTGCTGCTGGGCGACGCCGCCCACGCCATGGCGCCGACGGCGGGCCAGGGTGCGAACAGCGCGCTCGTCGACGCGGCGGTGCTGGTGGCCGAGCTGACCGGCGGACGACCGCTGCCGGACGCGCTGGCCCGCTACACCGACCGGCGCCTGCCCGCGGTGCGGCGGGTCCAGGACCGGGCCGACCAGCTGACCCGGCTGGCGCACCTGCGCTCGCCCGTGGCCCGACGCGTGCGCGACGCGGCGCTCTCGGTGCTCGGCGGGCGGCGCGGCGCCGACCGGAACTCCCGGGTCCTCCAGCAGGAGGAGCCCGCCGCGCTCCGGTCCACGGTGGCGACCCTCGTCCCGCATCGCCAGGCTTAGCCCATGGCGGACGAGGCCGGCCCCGTGGCCGTACGGGAGGGCGGGCGGCTGGCGGTGGGAGCCTGCGGCCTGGTCGCCGGGATCGCGGCCGGGGCGGCGCTGCTGCTCGGCGGCTACCCCGTGCCCGCGGAGGTGCTCGCCCCGACGCTGGTGCTGAACCTGGCCGTCGGCTGGTCGTTCATCGGGGTCGGGCTGATGGCGTGGTCGCGGCGGCCGGACCACCACACCGGCCTGCTGATGGTGCTCTTCGGCTTCGCCTGGCTGCTGCGCCTCGCGGGTGCGGTGGCCCAGCCCGCCTGGTTCGTGTTCGGCTTCGTGACGTCGAGCCTGCCCCTGGCCGTGCTCGTCCACCTGCTGGTCGTGTTCGCGACCGGCCGGATCGAGACCCGGCTGCAGCGGGGCCTCGTCGTGATCGGCTACCTGCTCACCGTTCCCGCCGTCGGGCTGCTGGTGGTGCTGGCCGCGCTCTCCGGCGCGTGCTGGAACTGCCCGCGCAACCTCGTCGTGATCTCCGCGTCGAGCGGCTCGGCCGCCGTCCTGCTCCAGACGTCGCAGGGCTGGCCGGTGGTGGTGACCCTGCTCGCCGTCACGGCGCTCCTCATCACGCTCTTCGCCGTGGTGCTCGTCCGGTGGTGGCGCGCGGAAGGGGCGCAGCGCCGCGCCATGGGCCCGGCCGTCGTGGGCGCCGTCGTGATCCTGGGGACCCTCATCGTCCAGCGGATCGGTCTGCTCGCGGGGCTGGCCCCCGCGCCCGCCGCGGTGCTGGCCTGGTCGTCGCAGGTCGTGCTGGTGGTCTGGCCGCTGGCGTTGCTCTACGGCGTGCTGCGCGGCCGCCTCGACCGGTCAGGGGTCAGCAGCATGATCGTCGAGCTGGGCGCGGGCCTGGCGCCCGACCGGCTCGAGCACGTGCTCGCGCGGACGCTGCACGACCCGTCGCTGCGGGTGGCGTTCTGGCTGCCGGAGCGCGGGGCGTTCGTCGACTCCCGCGGCGCGCCGGTCGCGGTGACCCCCACCCCGGCGGGCCGGGCGCTGACCTACCTCGAGCGCGACGGCGACCGCCTCGCGGTGCTCGTGCACGACGCCGCGCTCGCCGAGCACCCCGAGCTGGTCAGCGCGGTCGCGGCGGGTGCGCGGATGGCGGTGGAGAACGAACGCCTGCACGCCGAGGTGCAGGCCCAGCTGCGCGACGTGCGCGAGTCGCGCGCCCGGATCGTCGAGGCGGGCGACGCCGCCCGCCGCCGGGTCGAGCGCGACCTGCACGACGGCGCGCAGCAACGCCTCGTCACCGCGGCGCTGGCGTTGAAGCTGGCGGGCAGGCGGCTGGGATCGGCGCCGGACACCGAGGTCGCCGCCCTGCTGGCGGAGACCGGCGACGAGCTCACCGGCGCGCTGGAGGAGCTGCGCGAGCTCGCCCGCGGGATCTACCCCGTGCTGCTCACCGACGCGGGGCTCGGGCCCGCGCTCACCACGCTCGCCGAACGCTCGTCGATCCCCGCCGTCGTGGAAGCCGTGCCCGGCGGGCGGCTGCCGGACCCCGTGGAGCAGGCCGCCTACTTCGTGGTCTCCGAGGCGCTCGCGAACGCGGCCAAGCACTCGGCCGCCACGTCCGTCACGGTCGACGCGCAGGTGCAGCACGGCGTGCTCGTCGTCAGCGTGGTCGACGACGGCGTCGGCGGGGCCGACCCCGATGGCGCAGGCCTGCGTGGGCTGGCCGACCGCGTCGCCGCCGCCGGGGGCACCGTGCGGGTGGCCAGTCCCCCGGGCGGCGGCACGCGGCTGACCGCGGAACTGCCGTGCGCGTGAGTCAGCCGGGCAGGAGCTCGACGTAGCCCTCCGTGCCGTGCACGCGGATGCGCTGCCGGTCCTGGATGAGCCGGGTGGCGTTCTCCACCCCCACGACGGCGGGCAGGCCGTACTCCCGCGCGATCACCGCGCCGTGCGTCATCAGGCCGCCCACCTCCGTCACCAGCGCCGTGATCCCGACGAACAACGGCGTCCAGCTGGGGTCGGTGTAGGCGGTGACCAGGATGTCGCCCGCTTCGAGGTCGGCCTGCGCCATGTCCACGATCACGCGGGCCCGCCCCTCCACGGTGCCCGCGGACACCGCCAGCCCGGCGAGCGCGCCCGGCGGGAGGTCGTCGCGCCGGTAGGTACCGGTGATGACCTCCCCGTCCGAGGTGAACACCCGAGGCGGCCTGAGCTCCTGGAACGACCGGAACTCCGCCCTCCGCTCGCGGATGCGCCGCTCGTCCGCCCGGTTCGTGCGCACGACCTCGTCGAACTCGTCGAACCGGAGGTAGAAGACGTCGTCGAGCGCGCGCAGGACCCCTGCCCGCACGAGGCGCTCGGCCTCCCGCAGCAGGGCCTGCTTGTACACGAAGTAGCGGCAGACCATGCCGTACTTGGGGTACTCCCGGTACCCGGCGAAGGTGTGGACGCGGTCGATCATCCGCTTGGTCTCGTCGGCCTTCTGCTGCCCGTCCGGCAGGGCCAGGAGGCGTTCCAGCAGCTCAGCTTCCTTCTCCCACGCCTGCTGCCGTCCCCGTTCGAAGAGCCGCTTGCCCGCGCCGGGCTCGTGGTTGCGGACGTTGCCGAGGATCGTCGACACGAGCATGGCGGGTCGCTCGCTCCAGCGCGGCCTCGTGATGTCGATCTCGCCGGGGCAGCGCATGCCGTACTCGTCGAGGAAGGTCCGGATGGCGTCGCGGGCCGCGGGGCCGCCCGCGACCGCGGCGAGCTCGTCGAGGAAGCCGTCGTCGGCACACCCCGCGAGCTCGACCTGCTGCAGGAACTCCACCACGTCCGGGTTCGGGCGGATCACGTCGGCGACGTCCAGGAGCGCCAACCCCATCTCCGACGTCACGTTGTGCGGGACGGACTGCGTGAGCGTGTCGGCCACGTTCTTCTCGCCGAGCCACTCCTGCAGGTGCTCGTTGAGCCACCAGGTGGCCTCCATCCCCGCCATGATCACCTGGAGGCTTCGCGGGTCGAACAGGACCCGCCGCAGCTCCCCGATGTCGCCCCGGATGAAGTCGAACAGCTCCGGCCCGGACATCGTCGCGATGTCGCGCTCCAGCGCGGCGAGGGAAGCCCGGCTGCGCTCGATGAACTCGACGACGAGCGCCGGGTCGGCCTCGATCGGAGCCTGCTCGCCGCCCGGCGGCGCAACGGCGGGAGCCTCGTCCGGGGGCGGAGGGAGGAAGTCGCCGCGGTCGACGACGGTCTGCAGCGCGTCCCCGATCAACGGATCCGACCTCGCGAGGTCCAGCATCCGCGCGCGGCTCGTCGGTGAAGCCAGGATCGCGGCGACGTCGACGAACAACCGCCCACCCGCCTCGGCCATCGGCCGCGGCGTGGTCATCTGCCACAGCGCGAGCCCGAGCGGCTTCATCGCGTCGGTCATCATCTGCTGGTGACCCACGGAGACGTAGACGTGGTTCGCCCCGTCGTCGGTCACCGGCACGGGGAACAGCGTGGTGATCGGCCTGCTCTGGACGACGGCGAAGTCGTCGTCGACCAGGCACCACTCGATGTCCTGCGGACGGCCGAAGTGCGCTTCGATCCGCCTGCCCAGCCGCACGAGCCGCACGACCTGCGCGTCCGTCAGCACCGCTTGCCGCCGCCGCTCCGGCGCGACCGTCGTAGTTCGGGTGCCGCCTTGGGGCAGGGCCTCGACGGCGTGCTGCTTGGCGCCGACCGACTTCGCGACGACCTCGTCGTCGCGCACGGTGTAGACGTCCCCGCTCACCACGCCGGAGACCAGCGCCTCGCCGAGGCCCCAGGAGGCGTCCACGGTGGCGACCCGACGGTTGGAGGTCACGGGATCGGCGGTGAAGAGGATCCCGGCCGCCTGCGGGAACACCATCGCCTGCACGACGACGGCCATGTGGACCCTGCGGTGGTCGAAGCCGTTGCGCCTGCGGTAGGTGACCGCCCGCTCGGTGAACAGCGACGCCCAGCACCGCCGGACGTGCTCGAGGATCGCCGTCACGCCCACGACGTTGAGGTACGAGTCCTGCTGGCCCGCGAACGACGCGGTCGGCAGGTCCTCCGCGGTCGCGCTGGAGCGCACCGCGAAGGCCGCGTGCTCGCCGAGCCGGGCGAGCGCGGCGCCGACCGCCGCCACGAGGTCGTCGGGCAGCGGGATCTCCTCGATCACCCCGCGGGCCTCGGCGCTGATCGCGCCGATCGCCTCCCGATCGTCCGGTCGCAGACCTCGCAGGCGTTCGAGCACACCGTCCAACGACGGCGCCGCGGCCACGATCTCCCGGAACGCGTCCGCCGTCACGCAGAAGCCCGGCGGCACCCGTACGCCGTCGATCCGCGACAGCTCCCCCAGGTTGGCCCCCTTCCCCCCGACCTCGGCGACCTGCGATTGTTCGATCTCGTCGAGCCCCACCACGTAGTTCACGGCGGCGATTATGGAGGCGAAATCACGACCTCATGAGCGCTTTCCATCCGGTATAAAGTGAAAGTGGGGGAAGGGGTGCGGAGCGACGTCGTCACGATCGAGGCGGCCACGCCGGAGCACCTGCGTCTGCTGCTCGACGACGTGCCCGGGTTCGAGCGGGCGTACGACCTGCGGGTCGCTCCCGGCTACATGGAGTTCGACGGCGCCATCGCCAGCTGCCTGGCCGCCCTCGAAGACGGTATGCCCGCGCGGTGGTGGACGCACCTGTTCGTGCACGCCGCCGATCGGACGCTCATCGGCGCGGGCGGCTACACCGGGCCGCCCGCGAACGGGACCGTCGAGATCGGCTACAGCATCGCCCCGGCGTACCGGGGCCGCGGCCTGGCCACCGCCGCCGCTGCCGAGCTGATCGCCCGGGCCCGCGCCGCGGGCGTCCGCACGGTGCTGGCGCACACCCTCGCGGAGGCCAACCCCTCGACGGGGGTGCTCACCGGCCTCGGCTTCACCCGCACCGCCGAGCTCGACAGCGAGGACGGCCCGATCTGGCGGTGGGAGCTCCCGCTGCCGGGCTCGACGAACCGAGGAGGGGCGTGACCGAGATCCTGCGCTACGCCGCGTTCACCGATCTCCCGACGGGCGGCAACCCCGCTGGGGTCGTCCTCGAGGCGGGCGACCTCGACGCGGCGGCCATGCAGGCGATCGCCGCCGAGGTCAACTACTCGGAGACCGCGTTCCTGCTGCCCGGAACCGATGCCCGCGACCGCCCGGTGCGGTACTACAGCCCGCTGGCCGAGGTGCCGTTCTGCGGCCACGCCACGATCGCCGCGGCGGTGGCCCACGCGGAGCGGCACGGGCCCGGTCGGCTCGCGCTGCACACGCGCTCCGGGCGCGTCCTGGTGGACACCGCCGCGGAGGACGGCCGGATCGTGGCCACGCTCGTGAGCGTGGCACCGCGGGTCGACGCGGTGGCCGACGCCGACGTCGTCGAGGCGCTCGACGCACTGGGGTGGACGGCCGACGACCTCGATCCCGCACTGCCGCCGCGGGTCGCCTACGCCGGGGCGGCGCACCTCGTCCTCGCCGCAGCCGCCCGAGAGCGCCTGGCCCGGCTCGACTACGACTTCGACCGGCTCGGCGCGCTGATGGCCGCGCGCGACTGGACGACGGTCCAGCTCGTCCACCGGAGCGGTCCGGCCACGTTCGACGCGCGCAACCCGTTCCCGCCCGGCGGGGTGTACGAGGACCCGGCCACCGGCGCGGCCGCCGCCGCGTTCGGCGCCTACCTCGCGGAGATCGGCACCATCGACCCACCGACCCGCATCACGATCACGCAAGGTGTGGACATGGGCAGGCCGAGCACGCTCGTGGTCGACGTCCCCGTCCGGCTCGCCGACGGCATCCGCGTGAGCGGGAGCGCCGTGCCCATCCCGCTCTGACCGAGCCGAGGCACGCACGTTGTGGGAGCCTCCGGGCGTGGTGTCACGGACGGCCAACTTCTGCATCGACGCGCACGACCCGCGGGCCCAGGTGGCGTGGTGGGCACAGGTGCTCGACGACTTCACCCCCGACGGCGTCGACACCGACGACGAGGCGGAGCTGCGCGGCCCGGCGGGGCGGTGGCTGATGTTCCTGCGCGTGCCCGAGCCCAAGACGATCAAGAACCGCATGCACCTCTGCCTGCGGCCGGTCGACCGCAGCCGGGACGAAGAGGTCGAGCGACTGCTCGGCCTCGGCGCCCGGATGGTCGACGACCTGCGCACGGACGACACCGGCTGGGCCGTGCTCGCCGATCCCGAGGGCAACGAGTTCTGCGTGCTCGCCACCCGTGCCGACGAGGCAGGCGTCGCCCGTCAGTGACCCGGCGGGGCCGAGGAAGCCTGGTCCTCGCCTTCCTGCCCGACGCTCGTCGTCCCGGTGGTCGCCGTCGCGCCGAGCTCGACGTCCATGCGATGGGGATTCGCCACCGCGGGCCTGATCGCCGTGCTCGGGCTGGCCGCCTGCCGTCTGCTGCCCGCGGACCGCAGCGGTCCGGGGTCCGTTCAACCCGATGGAGCAACGCAGATAGCGACCGATCCGACCAGAGGACCTGCCGCCGATCGGTGGCGATGAGCGCTACCGGTTGCCCCGACGGCGGTCAGCCAGGTAGACCGGGGTCTGGAGTCTTACGCGGCGCGGCGGGCAACGAAGCCACCGATTGCGCGACGCACTGCTCGGGTTCGCTCCCGGCCTGGCCGTCACGTGCGGTCGTCGGCGCGGATCGCGACACATCCCGGTTCGCGCGTGGAGATGGGCCAAAGGCGGTTCTCCATCATGATGAAGGACGTACATCGGCTCGCGCCCCCGGCAGGCGGCGTGGGCGGTGGTTCGGTTCTGGACGCCTGGGAGCGGTTCGTCGGCGGCGACGACCACGTCCGCGGCGTGCGACCGGAGGTGGTGATCTCCTGGCACCGGTGCCGGGAGAAGTACCGGGTCGACCCGCACCTCACCGAAGCCCCGGCCGCGCCCGCCGAGGTCGATCACAGCCTCGAACACGACGTGATCTTCACCGAGCTGGGCGGGCTGGCGATGTCCGCGGCGCGGAAGGTGGAGGGCCTGAGCGGCATCGTCACCGTGACCGACGCGGGCGGGCGCATCCTCGCCGCGTGGGGTGACCACACCACCCTGGCCCGCGCCAACGACTCCCACCTGGCCCCCTGGTACTGCTGGTCGGAGTGCGCCGTGGGCACCAACGGCATGGGCACCGCGCTCGAGGCGCACGGGCCCGTCCTGGTCAGCGGGCCCGAGCACTGGTGCGAGGCCTTCCACAGCTGGGTCTGCGCGGGCGTCGCGGTGCGCGACGTCGTGACGAGGGAGCCCATCGCGGTGCTGAACGTGTCGTGCTGGCGCACCTCGCTCCCCGGCGCCGCGGGCGGTTGGCTGGCGAACGCCGTCACCCGCACCCACGGCACGTTGAAACGCCGCGCGCGGGACAGCGGCGCCGAACTGGTGGCCGCGTTCACGCTGGCGAAGGGCCATTTCGGCAACGCGCTCGCGGCCGTGGACACGGCGGGCAAGGTGGTGATCGCCGACGAGCGGGCGGGTGTGCTGATGGGCGTGCCCGCCTGCACACCCGCCGTCGACCCCACGGTCCGCTGGAACCCCGGCCTCCCGGACCTGATCGGCGCCGCCCGCTACGCCAGCAAGCAGGCCGCGCACAACCCCGACTGGACCGGTTCGACCCAGGTCTTCACCCACCTGGCCGAGGAGCCGATGGCGATCAGCATCCGGCCGGTCTTCCTGTGCGGGCACCTGATCGGGAGCCTGATCGCGTTCGGCGCCTCCGACGGCGAACGCCTCCCGCAACCGGAGACGCCGATGCCGTCCCGCACGCGGCTGGTCGGGATGCGGGACAACCGCTTGGTGCTCCTGCGGTCTTCGGAGGTCCGCTTCGCCGAGTCGGACGGCAACGACGTGTGGCTGGAGACCGACCAAGGCAGATTGCGCGCCGCCACCCAGGGCATGGACAAGGTGGCCGCCGAGCTGGCCGAAGCGGGCTTCCTGCGGGTGCACCGCAGGTACGTGGTCAACCTCGACCGGGTGCGGGAGATCGAACGCGGGTGCAAGGGCGAGATTCTGCTGATCATGGACGACCAGGCGACGAGCGGGGTGCCGGTCTCCCGGCGCAACGCCGCCACCGTGCGGCGGGCGCTGGGCATCTGAGCATGTACGTCTCGTACGACCTCGTCCTCGAGGAAAAGCGCCGGAAGAACAACAGCGTCCCGCACCCGACCGAGGGGCCTGCCAACCGCCTGTGGTGGCCGCACCGCCTGAACCTGAAGATCCTGGCCAAGAACGTGGCGGCGACCGATCCGATGGGGCCCGACTTCGACTACGCCGCCGAATTCGCAACGCTCGACCTCGCCGCCGTCCGGCGCGACATCGAGGGTGTTCTCACCAACTCCCTGGACTGGTGGCCCGCCGATTTCGGCCATTACGGGCCGCTCATGGTGCGGATGGCGTGGCACGCGGCGGGCACGTACCGCGTCCAGGACGGCCGGGGCGGCGCGGGCACCGGCATGCTGCGTTTCGCGCCGCAGAACAGCTGGCCCGACAACCGGGGTCTGGACAAGGCGCGCCGGGTGCTGTGGCCGGTGAAGAAGAAGTACGGCCGCAAGCTCTCCTGGGCCGATCTGATGATCTTCGCGGGCACCGTCGCCCTCGACGCGATGGGCTTCCCGACCCTCGGCTTCGGCGGCGGACGGGCCGACGTCTGGGAGCCCGACGACGACGTCTACTGGGGTCCCGAGCACGCCTGGCTCGCCGACGAGCGGCACAGCCGCGTCCGCGAGCTGGACGATCCGCTGGCCGCCACCCAGATGGGCCTGATCTACGTCAACCCCGAAGGTCCGCACGGCGTGCCCGACCCGATCATGGCGGGCCGCGACATCCGGGAGACCCACCACCGCATGGGGATGGACGACGAGGAGACGGTCGCGCTGATCGTCGGCGGCCACACGTTCGGCAAGACCCACGGCGCGGCGCTGGAGAGCCACCTCGGCGTCGACCCGGAGGCCGCTCCGATCGAGGAGCAGGGCCTGGGCTGGCGGAGCAGCTTCGGCTCCGGCATCGGCCCGGACGCGATCTCCAGCGGCCTCGAGGGCACCTGGACGGCCACCCCGACGCGGTGGGACCACAGCTTCCTGGAGAACCTGTTCGGCTTCGAGTGGGACGCGGTGCTGAGCCCGGCCGGTGCCTGGCAGTGGATCCCGTCGGACGGCGGCGGCGCGGGCACCGTGCCCGACGCGCACGACCCGGCGAAGAGGCACGTCCCCACGATCCTGACGACCGACCTGGCGCTGCGGTTCGACCCGGTGCTCGGGCCGATCGCCCAGCGCTACCTGGAGCGACCCGGAGCTGCTCGACGGCCGCCTTCGCCCGGGCGTGGTTCAAGCTGACGCACCAGGACATGGGCCCGATCCAGCGCTACCGGGGCCCGCTGGTCCCCACCGAGGCCCTGGTCTGGCAGGACCGGGTGCCGGAGGTGGACCACGCGCTCGTCGGGGCCGAGGACGTCGAGCACCTCAAGGGCGAGATCCTGGCCTCCGGGCTGTCGGTCGCCGAGCTCGTCTCCACCGCGTGGGCGTCGGCCTCGACGTTCCGCGGGAGCGACCAGCGGGGCGGGGCGAACGGTGCGCGGATCCGCCTCGAGCCGCAGCGCGGGTGGGAGGTCAACGAGCCCGAGCGCCTGGCCGCGGTCCTGGCCACGCTCACCGGGATCAAGGAGGCGTTCGACCGCGGGCCCAAGAAGGTGTCGCTCGCCGACCTGATCGTGCTCGGCGGGTGCGCCGCCGTCGAGCGGGCCGCCGCGAACGCGGGCCACGACGTCGACGTGCCGTTCACGCCCGGGCGCACGGACGCCACGCAGGAGCAGACCGACGTCGCGTGGTTCGCCCACCTCGAGCCCGCCGCGGACGGGTTTCGCAGCTACCGGAGCAGCTCCTCCCGGCTGCCGTCGGAACACCTGCTGGTCGACCGCGCCTGCCTGCTGCAGCTCAGCGCCCCGGAGATGACGGTGCTGGTGGGGGGTCTGCGGGTGCTGGGCGCGAACTTCCGGCAGCGCAGCCTGGGCGTGCTCACCGCGCGACCGGGCACCCTGACCAACGACTTCTTCGTGAACCTCCTCGACATGGCCACCGAGTGGCGGCCGGGCCGAGGTGAGACCTTCGAGGGCCGCGACCGCGCCACCGGCGAGCTGCGGTGGACCGCGGGCCGGGTCGACCTCGTCTTCGGCGCGAACTCCGAGCTCCGCGCGTTGGCGGAGGTCTACGCGAGCGACGACGCGCAGGAGATGTTCGTGCGCGACTTCGTGGCGGCCTGGAACAAGGTCATGAACCTCGACCGCTTCGACCTCGACCGAGCCGAAGCGGCGTACGAACGGTAGCGACCGCCCAACGAACGGCAGCAGTCCCCGCACCAGTGGCGAACCCTTGTCGGCAGAAATCGTGCGGCGTAGGGTCATTGAAATCCGGTTACGCATTTTCTCGACTAGCGCCACTTTCTAGCCGAGCTAATAAGCGCGCCACTAAGTGAATTCCGGATCAGGGAGGTGAAATCCGATGACGAGCACCGCGAGCGAGCGATCCGACCTGCTCAGCAAGCTCGGGTTGGACGTACAGAACAAAGCGGCACTGGGCAGGGTGCTGGGCACCGGGAACATCGGTCAGGCCAAGGAAAACTCCGATGGCGGCATGTCGGCCACCATTCGCATCAACCCGGACGAGCTGTGCTTCGATCCGCAGATCCTGGTGATGCCGCACGGCGGTGATATCGAACTCGAGCTCATCAACGACGACCTCAACACGCACTGCGCGCTCCTGCCGAGCAATGGCGACCGGAAGTTCATCTGGTTGGTCAACCATTCCCGCGGACGCGCCACCCTCAACCTCGACGGGCCCGGCTACTACTGGTACAGCTCGCCCACCGGAAACGACGAGGGCCGCGGGCTCACCGGGGTCATCGTCGTGCTGGGTGACGTCCCGCCGGAAGCCCGCCTCGACCGCCCCAACCAGCCGCGCCCGTAGCGAGAGGAGCACGCAATGACCGTCGAATACGTGGACGCGGGCGAGGCCATCAACCAGGGAGAACTGAGCGGCAAGACCGCAGGCGGCGAGATCGCACCGCCGGTGGTGGAGAACCTCACCTACGAGCGCCTCCTGGACGCTCGCTCCGAGCCCCACAACTGGATGACCTACTACGGCGCCTACGACGGCCAGCGGTTCAGCCCGCTGGACCAGATCAACACCGAGAACGTCAAGCGCATCGGCCCGGCGTGGATCTTCCAGGCGGGCACGAGCGGCATCATCGCGGGCACGTCGACCTACTCGTTCGAGGCCGCCCCGATCATCGTCGACGGGATCATGTTCCTCTCCGGCTGGGACGGCTGGGTCTGGGCCCTCGACGCGAAGACGGGCGTCGAGATCTGGCGGTACAAGCACGCCATCCCCTTCGACGTGTCGCTCTGCTGCGGCAACGTGAACCGCGGGGTCGCGGTGGCCAAGGGGAAGGTCTTCTTCGTCACGGCCAACGCCCACCTGCTCGCCCTCGACGCCACCTCCGGCCAGCGCGTGTGGGACCGGACCTACGGCGACGTGCGGGCCGGGGAGAGCGCCACGGTCGCCCCGCTGGTCGTGAAGAACATGGTCATCGTGGGCAGCTCGGGCGGCGAGTTCGGGGTGCGCGGCCACCTGGACGCGTTCGACATCGACACCGGTGAGCACATCTGGCGCTGCTACATGGTGCCGAAGCCCGGCGAGCCCGGCTCCGAGACCTGGCCCGCCGACGGTGAGGCGTGGGCGCGGGGCGGCGGCAACTGCTGGCTCACCGGCACCTTCGACCCGGAGACGAACCTGCTGTACGTGGGCACGGGCAATCCGGCGCCGGACTTCGACGGTGAGGTGCGCGAGGGCGACAACCTCTACACCGACAGCATCGTCGCGGTGGACGCCGACGCGGGTCAGATCCGCTGGCACTACCAGTGCACACCGCACGACGTGTGGGACTACGACAGCATCGCCGAATGCATCCTGTTCGAGTCGGACGGGCGCAAGCTGCTCGGGCACTTCGACAAGAACGGCTACTTCTTCGTGCTCGACCGCACGGACGGGTCGCTGGTGCAGATCACCCCCTTCGTCGACCGGATCGACTGGGGGAACATCACCCGGGACGGCAAGGTCACCCGCTCGCGGTACCCCGAGAAGGAAGGGGAACCGGTCCACTTCTACCCGGGCCCGGCGGGCTCCAAGGAATGGACGCACGCGGCCTACAGCCCGCGCACCGAGCTGTTCTACGTGCCGGTGCAGGACGTCGGGGCCACGGCCACGCGAAGGCGCCGCGAGTTCAAGGAGAGCATCCCGTACTGGGGCGCGGGCGTGCAGGTCGACATCGAGGACATGCAGGGGTCGATCAGCGCGTTCGACGCCAACGGCGACGAGAAGTGGCGCTGGCGCAACGAGCTCCCGATGTGCGCGTCGGTGCTCGCCACCGCGGGTGACCTGGTGTTCGCCGGTGAGCCGTCCGGCGAGTTCAACGCGCTCGACGCCCGCACCGGGGAGCTGCTCTGGCAGTTCCAGTGCGGCAGCGGCCACCACAGCAGCCCGACCACCTACTCGGTCGACGGCAGGCAGTACATCGCCGTGCCGGTCGGTTGGGGTGGATGGGCCGAGGGGTTCCTGCCCGGGATGCTCGGCGCAGGCCACGGCAGTGCCCTGATCGTCTTCGCCCTGCCGGAGCAGTAGCCGTCCCGCACGAGAAGAGAAACAGGAGGTGACCAATGGAGTCAGCTCGCACCGAGTGGGAGACACCCGAGTTCGACGAGATCGGGTGCGCACCCGAGGTGACGATGTACGTCGCCCGGATGGACGACTAGCGAGGACGCGAAGGGGTGCCGGAACGGCACCCCTTCGCCGTCAGCGGCGGAGGACCGGGATGTGGCTGCAGGTGCTCGGGTCGGCGGCGGGAGGCGGCTTCCCGCAGTGGAACTGCGGCTGCCCCGGCTGTAGCGCGGTCCGCACGGGCTCCCGGCCCGCCCGTCCGCGCACCCAGTCGTCGGTCGCGGTGAGCGCCGACCAGCGGAACTGGTTCCTGCTCAACGCCTCGCCCGACGTGCGCGGCCCAGATCGAGGCCTTCCCGCCGCTGCACCCCCGCGCGGGTCGCGATACCCCGCTGCGGGCGGTGCTGCTCACCGACGCCGAGCTCGACCACACGCTCGGCCTGTTGCTGCTGCGGGAGGCGCAGGCCCTCGAGGTGCACGCCACCCCGGCCGTGTACGAGACGCTCCGCGACGGCACGGGCGTGCTGGCCACGCTGGAGCGCTACTGCCGGGTGGAGTGGCGCCCGGTCACGCCGGGCGTGCGACGTGCCCCTCGGCGAGGGCCTGTCGTACCGGGCCTTCGACGTCGCCGACCACCAAGCGGGCGCGCTTCGGCACCGGCGACCGAGGCGGGCCGGGTGGTGGGCTACCGGTTCACCGACGAGCACAGCGGACGGGCCGCGGTGTACCTGCCGGGGGTGCAGCGGCTCACGCCGGAGGTGCGCGCGCAGCTGGCGGACTGCGCGGCGCTGCTGATCGACGGCACCTGCTGGCACGACGACGAGCTGATCCGGCTCGGCCTCGCCGCCAAGACCGTCGGCCGCGATGGGCCACCTGCCGATCGGCGGCCCGGACGGCAGCCTGGAACAGCTGGTCGACCTGCCCGTCGAGCGCCGGATCTACGTCCACATCAACAACACCAACCCCGTCCTGCTGGAGGACTCCCCGGAGCGGCGGATGGTCGACCGAGCGCGGCTGGGAAGTGGCCGTGGATGGTCTCGAGGTGAAGGTGTCATGACGTCAGTACTGGCCGACGAGTTCGTCGAGGCGTTGCGCGCGCAGTCGCAGGCCTACCACGACCAGCACCCGTTCCACCTCCGCATGAACGCGGGCAGGCTCAGCCGCCACCAGCTGCAGGGCTGGGTGGCGAACCGCTTCTACTACCAGACCTCCATCCCGCGCAAGGACGCCGCGATCCTCGCCAACTGCCCGGACGTCGAGGTGCGACGGCGGTGGATCCGCCGCATCGTCGACCACGACGGCACCGGGCCGGGCGAGGGCGGCATCGAGGCCTGGCTGCGGCTGGGCGAGGCGGTCGGGCTGACCCGCGAGGAGATGCTGGCGGAGCGGCACCTCGTGCCCGGGGTGCGGTTCGCCGTCGACGCGTACGTGACGTTCGCCCGCACCCGGCCCTGGGTGGAGGCGGTGGCCTCGTCGCTCACCGAGCTGTTCGCGCCGGACCTGATGGCCGAGCGGCTCGCCGCCTTCGAGCGCTACTACCCCTGGATCGACGGCGACGGCCTCGCGTACTTCCGGGCCCGGCTGCACCAGGCTCCCCGCGACTCCGAGCACGCGCTGGAGGTCGTCACCCGGTACTGCCTGACGGCCGACGAACAGGCCCGGGCGGTGGCCGCGCTGTCGTTCAAGTGCGACGTGTTGTGGAGCGTCATGGACGGCATCGACCGGGCCTACCCGGAGTGACGATGATGCCGAAGCTGGCGCCGCACGTCCGGCTGCGCTTCGACGCCACGCGCAACCAGTCCGTGCTGCTCGGCCCGGAGTCGGTCGCCGTGCTCAACAAGACGAGCGCGGACATCCTCGAGCTGTGCGACGGGCGGCGGACCCTCACCGAGATCGTCGCCGAGCTGCGGAGCCGCTACGACCGGGTGGCCGACGACGAGGTGCGCGCGTTCGTCGACCGGATGGCCGCCCGTCACTACGTGGAGATCAGCGATGGATAGCCCCTTCGGCCTGCTGGCCGAGCTCACCTACCGGTGCCCGCTGGCGTGTGCGTACTGCTCGAACCCGGTCGACATGGTCGCCTACGGCGACGAGCTGACCACCGCCGAGTGGCGCCGGGTGCTGGACGAGGCGCACGAGCTGGGCGTGCTGCAGCTGCACCTGTCCGGCGGCGAGCCGCTGCTGCGCCGCGACATCGTCGAGCTCGCCGGCGCCGCCCGCGACCTCGGCATGTACACCAACCTGGTCACGAGCGCGCTCGGCCTCTCCCGTCGCCGCGCGGAGGAGCTCCGGGCGGCGGGCCTCGACCACGTCCAGGTCAGCATCCAGGCCGACGAGCCCGCGATCTCCGACCGGATCGCGGGCACGCCGTCCTTCGCGCGCAAGGTCGAGGCCTGCCAGCCTCGTGAAGGAGCTGGGCTGGCCGCTCACGCTCAACGTCGTGCTGCACCGGCAGAACATCGACCGGATCGGCGCCGTCCTGCGGCTCGCCGAGGAGCTCGAGGCCGACCGGATCGAGCTGGCCAACACGCAGTACTACGGCTGGGCGTGGCGCAACCGCGACGCGCTGCTGCCCAGCCGGTCGCAGCTCGAGCAGGCCGAGGAGGTCGTGAGCGCCGCCCGCACGCGGCTCAAGGGCCGGATGGACGTCATCTACGTGCTGCCCGACTACTACAGCCGCTACCCCAAGCCGTGCATGGGCGGGTGGGCGCAGCGCCAGCTCACGGTGGCGCCGAACGGCGACGTCCTGCCCTGCCCGGCCGCCCAGACGCTGCCCCTCCCGCGCGCGAGCGTGCGCGACGGACTCCGCTGGCCCGGATCTGGACGGAGTCGCCGCTCTTCCAGGCCTTCCGGGGCACCGACTGGATGCCGGAGCCGTGCCGGAGCTGCGACCGGAAGGAGATCGACTTCGGGGGATGCCGTTGCCAGGCCTTCCTGCTCACCGGGGACGCGGCGCGCACCGATCCGGTCTGCCACCTGTCCCCCGACCACGGCATCGTCGAGGCGGCGGTGCGGGCCGCGAACGACGGGCCGCGTGAGCTCACCCTCGTACCCCGACCACACCGGGTAGGACAGCCATGACCATCGAATCGATCATCGGGCTGGTGGTGCTGGCGTTCGCGCTCAGCCTGGACAACTTCCGGTCGTCCATCGCGCTCGGCACGGTGCCGTTCGGGGTCGGCCGGGCTGTGCAGATCGCGCTGGTGTTCGGGTTCTGGGACGCCGTCGCGCCCTTGGTCGGCGGTGCGATCGGGAGCTACTTCGGCGACGAGATCGGCGACGTCGCCGAGTACGTCGGCCCCGTGCTGATGGGCGCCTACGGCCTCTACCTGCTCGTCGGGGCGATCCGGAACCCGGAGCCGGAGAAGGTCGACCACCCGTGGGTGACCCTGTTCGGCATGCCGCTCGCGCTGAGCGTGGACAACCTGCTCGCGGGTACGGGGCTGGGGCTGCTCGGGTTCTCCCCCGTCATCCCGGCGGTGATCTTCGGCGTCGCGACGGCCATCATGTCGTTGGTCGGCCTGCTCGTCGGGCGCGCCGCGGCCAAGGTGATCCCCATCCGGTCCGACCTCCTGAGCGGCGTCTCCCTCATCACCGCGGCCATCGTGCTGCCGATCGTGTTCGCCTGACCACGCCCCTCCTGCCCTAAACTGTATGCAGTACGAGGCAGGAGGAAGCATGATCGAACTGACCGACATCGCCTATGTCCGGTCCGGCGCGGCCGATCTCGCGGGCGCGGTCGACTTCGCCACCCGCATCGTCGGCCTCGAGCTCGTCGACGGCGGCGAGCCGGGCGTGGCGCACCTGCGCGCGGACGGCCGCCACCACTGCCTCGCACTGGTCGGGGGCGAGTCCGGCGTGATCGCCACCGCCTTCACGGTGGCCGACGAGGACGCCCTCGCGCTGGCCGAGACCGAGCTGGAGCAGCGCGGGTTCACCGTCACCCGCGGCGATGCGACCGAGAGCCGGTCACGGCGGGTGCGGCAGTTCATCGGGCTCGACGACCCGTTCGGCAACCGCATCGAGCTGGTCGTCGACCAGCAGTCGTTGGGACGGCCGGTCGCGTTCTCCCGCCGGGCCGGGATCACCGAGTTCGGGCACGTGTGCCTCGACGCGCCGGACGTGCGCGAGGCCCACCGGTTCTGGTCCACCACGTTCAACGCGAAGGTCTCCGACTGGATCGGCGACGGCGCCTGCCTCATGCGGATCGATCCCGTGCACCACAAGCTCGCCGTGTTCAAGAACGACGAGCCCGGCCTGTGCCACATCAACTTCCAGGTCGCCGAGATCGACGACGTGTTCCGCAACTGGCACTTCCTCCTCGACAACGGCGTCGAGATCGAGATGGGGCCCGGGCGGCACCCGCAGTCCACGGCGGTCTTCCTCTACTTCCTGGGGCCCGAGGGCTTCACCTACGAGTACTCCTTCGGCGTCCGCCGGATCGAGGACGACGCCGCCTGGCGGCCGCGCATGTTCGACCCGGAGGAGCCCGGATCGATCGACATGTGGCTCGGCCCGAAGGCCCGCACCGTCTCCCAGCCCCAGCTCCGCCGCCATCTGCCGGTCGCCACGTCGTAAACCCGGCCGCAGTGGCGCAGCGCATCGTCCGGCTCCCGGGCATCGAGCGGGTCGACCTGCCGACCGCCCGGCAGTCGGTTCCGCCGCTGCACGCCTACCTGCGGGGCGCCGTCCTCGACGGCAGGCTGCCCCCGGGCACCAAGCTGTCCCAGGCGACGCTGGCCGAGCAGCTGGGCGTGAGCCGCACGCCGTTGCGCGAGGTGCTGCGGATGCTCCAGGAGGAAGGGCTGGTCACCGCGGAGCCGAACCAGCGCATGCAGGTGGCGGCGCTGGACCCGGCCGAGCTCGACTCCACCTACGCCGCCCGCATCCTGCTCGGCGCGCTGGCCGTCTCCTTGACCGTCGACGGATTCGGCGACGGGCAGAAGCGCGCGGCGGGGCGGCTGCTCACGACCATGCGACGGGCCGCCCGACGCAAGGACCAGCAGACCTGGATCGAGGTGCACCGCGAGTACCACGGGCTGCTGGAGGCGGGTGCCCCCGAGCCGCTGCGGCGCCAGCTCGAAACGCTGGCCGACCGCGCCGTGCGCTACATCCGCATCCAGCAGCACGCCGAGCCCGCCCGCTGGGCCGAGCTAGGCGACGTCGAGCACCCGTCGATCCTGCAGGCCGTGGTCGACGGCGACGCGCAGGCCGCCACCACCCGGCTGGCCCGCCACCTCGCGGGCACCGCCATGCGGGTGCTGGCGAGCTCGGCGCCCGACTACACCCCGGCCGCGGTGCCGCGGGCGGTGGCGCTGGTCAGCGGCGTTTGATCAGCGCAGTTTGATCAGCGCAGTTTGATCAGCGGAACCCCGCCGTGACACCACCGTCGATGGAGTAGTTCTGCCCCGTCACCCACACCGACTCGTCGGAGGCGAGGTAGACGGCGAGGGGCGCGATGTCCTCGCCCAGCCCGGGGCGTCGGATGAGGTGCATGCCCATCTGGAAGGCGCGCAGCTCGTCGCCGACGAACTTGTCGGTGGCGGGCGACTTCACGAAGCCCGGCGAGATGGTGTTGGCGCGGATGCCGTCGGGCGCGCCCTCGGCGGCCAGCGTGCGGGTCAGCGCGATCACGCCGCCCTTGGCCGCGGAGTGCGCGGCCTGCCCGAGCGGGGCGATGCCGCGCAGACCCGACATCGACGCCGTGTTGATGATCGAGCTGTTGCCGGTGGCGCGCAGGTGCCGCCAGGCGGGCTGGGTGGTGTGGAAGACGATGTCCAGCTCCACACGGATGACGTGGCGCCACAGCTCCAGGCTCATCTCGGCGAAGGGCGCGAACCCCGCACCCGCCGCGTTGTTGTACAGCACGTCGATGCCGCCGAGCCGCTCCGCCGACTCGTCGACCCATCGGGCGGCGGCCTCGGCGTCGGCGAGGTCGACCGTGAAGCCGGTGACGTCGTGGCCGTCGGCCCGCAGCGCGTCCGCGGTCTTCTCAGCGGCGCCCTCCTGCACGTCACAGCCGATGATCCGGGCGCCTTCGCGGGCGAACATGGCTTGCGCGGCCTCGCCCTGGCCGCCCGCCGTGCCGGTGATCAGTACCCGCTTGCCTTCGAGACGCATCGGAACTCCTAGTGATCCAGGGACGGGCGGTCGACCGGGCCCCACTGGTTCACCGTGGCCAGGTCGACCTGCCAGGTCTTCGGGTACATCGGGTACTCCTCGTGCCACGGCCGGGGCTCCCAGTAGCCCTTGGCCTCGTCGTGCACCACGTCGATCTGCGTGAACAGCTCGATGACGTGCCCGTCGGGGTCGCGGTGGTAGGTGAAGAGGTTGTGCCCGGGCCCATGCCGCCCCGGGCCCCAGTGCAGCCGGTAGTCGTTCTTGGCCAGGTGGTCGAGCATCGCGATGAGGTGGTTGGGGTCGCGCATCTCGTAGGCGATGTGGTGCATGCCCTGGAACTTCGTGCTCGCCATGAAGTTCGCCGCGTGGTGGTCGGCGTTGCAGCGCAGGAACACGAAGAAGTCGCCGACGGTGTCGGACCACTTGAACCCCAGGAGGTCCTGGTAGAAGCTCTGCATCGGGTCCAGGGCCGGGGTGAACGCGGCGACGTGGCCGAGCTTGGTGGGCCGCAGCGGCGGGTAGTCGCCCACGCCGCTCGGGTCCTGCGCGGTCATCAGGTGCAGCGGGGTGCCCGTGCCCGGCTCGTCGAGCACGAGCACGTCGGGCGTGCCCGGGCCGATGTCGGAGCGCCGCTGGGTCTCGTAGCCCGCCTCCTTGAGCCGCTGCTGGGCCGAGTCCAGGTCCTCCCAGATCTCGTAGCCGACCACCGCGCGGGCGCGGGTGTCGCCGCGGGTGACGACCACGCAGTGGTGGTCGGTGCCGGTGGTGAGGAAGGCTCCCTCCGGGGCGCCGTCGACGAGGGCGAAGTCGAGGACCTTCGTGTAGTACTCCACGAGCCGTTCGACGTCCGGCGTCTCGAAGCCGACGTAGCCCAGCTTGGAGACGCGGATGGCGGGCGCGCCCATCAGTGCGCGGCGGCGGCGTCGGCGGGCACGGGGGCGAGCGCGGCGAAGACCGGCGCCATGTCGATGCAGAACTGCAGGTCGCTGACCAACCCGTCGCGCCGGGTGAGGATCGACGTCACCGGCACCGTGACCGACCGGCCGTTCTGCAGCACGTAGGTCACCCGGGCGTCGGCGATCCCGGCCGCGCCGCCGTCGACCTCCCACGTGCGCACGAACGTGTGCTGCATCGCGCGCAGGAGGCCCCAGAGCTGCGCGATGCCCGCCCGGATCTCCTCCTTGCCGTGCAGCCGCGGGTTGTTGGCGACCAGTGCGGTGCTGTCGTCGGTGTGCTGGGCGAGCATGCCCTCCATGTCGAGCCCGTCGGCGGCCGTGTAGTAGGCGACCATCCAGGCAGGCATGTCGGCGCGGGTGCTCACGGGCTCGGCGGCCAGGGCGTCGGGCTGTTCGCGCGCGGTGCGCCGTACAGCGGCGAGGGTGGCCGCCACCGCGTTCTCGTACGCGGGCAGCATCGGGGCGAAGTGCTCGCGCTCCGCGTCGGAGCCCTCCTCGAGGTCCTCGTGGGTGAGCGCGAAGCTGAACCGCAGGGTCAGGCGGCCCTGCTCGTCGGTCTCGATCACGTTCTCGATCCGGCCGCGCTCGACGCCGCGGATGCGCTCGAACGCGACGCGACGCTTCGGCTCGAACGTCACCCGCTCCCGCAGCGGCACGCCCTTGAGGAGGATGTCGCGCACGAGCCAGCCGTCGCCGCGTTCGAGCACGTGGCAGGACTCCATCTGCGGGACGAACGGCAGCGCGTCGTTCGCCTTCAACAGCAGCCCGTGCCACACCTGGTCCTGATCGAGCTGAGGTGCATCCGGGTCGTCGTTGACCTGCACCGTGCGGCTGATCTCGATCATGGCAGTACTCCGTTCCGCGGCGTCGTCGGCGAAGTCAGCAAATACTGACTGCGGACGCTAGAGGCTGGCAAAGGCGCTGGCAAGCCTTGCATCGGCGCGAAACGTTTGCTTCAGTTCGGCCATGGCGAAGCCGGGCTGGGGACTCTGCACCTACCGCGGTGCCGACGGTGCCGACACGCTCGGCGCGCTGCGCCACGCCGACGGCGCGGTGGTCGCCGTGCCCGGCCCCCGCTACGGCGGCCTGATCGCGGCGGTGGCCGAGTGGGACGCGCTGGAGCAGCGCCTCGCGGGCTGGGAACCGGCCGATCTGCCCGCCGTGCCCGACGCGGTGCTGCTCGCCCCGCTGCGCTACCCGCGCAAGCTGATCTGCGCAGGCGTCAACTACGGCTCGCACATGGCCGAGATGGGCGCGGGCGCCCCGGACCCCGACTGGGCGGCCTGGTTCTTCCTCAAGCCGCCGACCACCACCGTGATCGGCCCGGACGCGGCGATCGAAATTGACCCGGACCCCGACGAGCAGGTGGACTGGGAGGGCGAGCTCGGCATCGTGATCGGCCGCGGCGGCCGCGGGATCACCGCCGAGGACGCCGCCGGGCACGTCGCGGGCTTCACGGTCGTCAACGACATCTCCGCCCGCGGCCCGCACCGCCGCGAGGGCGCCCCGCACGACGCGTTCCGCTACGACTGGCTGGCGTCCAAGGCCCAGGACACGTTCTGCCCCATGGGACCGGCCGTCACGCCGCGCTGGCTGCTGCCCGACCTCGACGACCAGCGGCTGCGGCTGTGGGTGAACGACGAGCTCAAGCAGGACGAACGAGCGGGCGACATGCTCGTCGGCTGGCGGGAGCTGGTGGCGGCGGCCAGCGCGCGCGTCACCCTCGAACCGGGCGACGTGATCGCGGCCGGGACGCCCGCGGGCGTCGGCATGCCCCGGGCGCAGTTCCTGCGCCCCGGCGACGTCGTCCGCGTGGCGATCGAGGGCATCGGCACCTTGCGCAACCCGGTGGTCACCCGCACCCGGGCGGCCACCGGCGCCCGGCTGGCCGCGCCACGAGGCGGATGAGCGGCCGATGCTGCAGCACCCCGCGCCAGTGCGCGGCGTCGAGCGCGCCCGCGTGGCCGGCCTACACGCGGTCGGCGGCGATGTCGTCGAGATCGTCGAACACGCCTGCCCCTCAGGCGGGGACGGCGGCCTCCGGGTCGCCTGCGGTGACGTACTCCCACACGCGTTCGGCGCGCCGGTCGGCCCAGCTCGCGACCTGCGGCGACGCGGCGGTGGGCGCTGCGGGCTCCCTGCGCAGCGCAGCCGCTGCGGCCTGGTCGAGGAAGACCGCGAGCGCGAGGGTCTGCGCCGCCGTCTCCCCCACGACGACCGCCTCGCCGTGGCGCACGAGGGCGGCGCCCGCGCCGAGCGCGGCGGCCAGCGCGGCGGCGCCCGCGTCGTCCGCGGGCGACTCGGGTCCGTCGTGGCGGACGGGCCCGGCCCCGAAGTAGGCGGCGCCCGGGTCACAGGCGGCGAGGTTGCGGCCGGCGAGCGCGTCGACCGACGCGGGGGTGATCGTGGCGATCGCGCCGACGTCCGGGCGCGCCCGGTAGACGGCCTGGTCGAGCCGCACCTCGGGCAGGACGGCTTCGGGCAGGGGCCCGTGCACCGGGGCGACGACGCAGGGACGGGTGCCGAGCACCCGCAACGGGTGCGGCGGCGTGACGAGGAACGTTTCGGCGTCGACCCGCAGCGAGGAGTGCCCGAACGGCCCCGCGAGGCCCGCGCGGTCGAGCGCGCGGCCGAGCATCCGCAGCTCGCGGTGCCGGTGTGGGGCAGCGACGGCCGTGCTGCTCCCCGGCCGGGCGGCACCCGCGTCCGCCCCGACGAGCGCCCGGCCCATGGCGAGCAGGAACGCGTCCCAGCGGGCCAGGAACTCGGGCGACTCCGGCGACTGCTCGGTGACCAGCAGGCTGAGCGGTCGCACGAACCACGGGAAGCTCGCCAGCGCCGTGAGCGCGATCAGCAGCAGGTCGCTGTCCAGACCGGCCGGGATCTGGCCGCGCTCGCGGGCGGCGTCGAGGAGGGCGATCTCCCGCCGGTACAGGGGCTGCCGGTCGGCGCCGGAGGCGATGTCGGCGGCCCCCGCGTCGGGGTCCTCGGACAGCTCCTTCCAGGCCATCAGCCGCACCCAGCCCGGGTGGTCCCCGAGCACCCTTCGGAAGAGCGGGAGCACCTCCGCCAGCCCGTCGCGCAGGTCGAAGAGGCCCGCCATGTCCGTGAGCAGCCGTTCGTGGCGGCGGTGCACGCTGTCGCCGACCACCGCGTCGAAGAGCGCCGCCTTGCTCTCGAAGTGCTGGTAGATCGCGCGGACGTTCACCCCCGCCCGCTCGGCGACCGCGTCGATGCGCGCCCCGGCGAAGCCCTTCGCCGTGAACTCCGCCATCGCCCCGGCGAGCACCATCTCGCGCGTGCGGGCGGCGTCGCGGCCCCGCGGCTTGGCGCCGTTGGCGCCCGCCGGGTCGGTCGTCGTCACGCGGCGGACACTAACATGCGAAACACCTGTTTCCAGTATTCGCTTCAGCGCTGAGGAGAATCGGATGCACGCGATCGTGATCCGCAGGCACGGCGATCCCGACGTGCTGGAACCCGCCGACATCGCGCGGCCCGAGCCCGCTGCGGGAGAGGCGCTGGTGCGCGTCGAGGCCGTGTCGGTGAACGCGTTCCTGGACGTCAGCAACCGCGCGGGGAAGGTGCCGTTCGCACGCTACGACTTCCCGCACGTGCTGGGGTCCGAACACGCGGGCACGGTCGTGGGGTACGGCGGGACGCCGGGGCCGGTGCCGGTCGGGGCCCCGGTCGTCGTCCGCAACACGGTGTTCTGCGGGCACTGCGACATGTGCGTGGCGGGCAGCTCCGAGGCGTGCCGCACGCTGGGGATCATCGGCGTGACCCGGCCCGGCGCGTACGCCGAGTACACCACCGTCCCCGTCGCCAACCTGCGCCCGCTCCCGCCGGGCTGCGGGCCGATCGAGGCCGCGGCGATGGCGGTGAACGGCGCGCTCGGCTACGCGCAGCTGCGCGCGGCCGGGCTGGAGGCGACCCGCACGGTGCTGGTCCAGGGCGCGGGCTCGTCGTCGGGGAGCATGGCCGCGATCGTGGCCAAGGCGCTCGGCAAGGTCGTGCTCGGCACCGCGCGCGGCGCCGAACGGGCGGCCCGCCTCGCGACGCTGCCGATGTACACCGCCGTCGTCGACTCGACCGCGCCCGACGCGCGCGACCGGCTCCACGACCTGACCGGTGGCCTCGGCGTCGACGTCGTGATCGACAACCTCGGGGCACCGCCGCTCTTCCAGCTCGGCGTGGACGTCCTCGGGCCGCGGGGCCGGATCGTCACCTCGGGCGCCAAGTTCGGCGGCGTTGTCGAGGTCGACCTGCGCACGCTCTACACGCGGAGCCAACGGCTGGTCGGCTTGCGCAGCGCGAGCGAGCACGACCACGACGCGTTCTGGAAGCTCGTCGAGACGGCGGGGGTGCGACCGTTGGTGGACTCGACGTTCCCGCTCGACGCGGTGGCCGACGCCCATCGCCACATCGAGGCGGGTGCGAACGTGGGACGGGTCGTGCTGACCGTCAGCGCAACGTGAACGACCGCTCGGTGTCGAACTCGTGGATCCAGCCGAAGTCGTCGGCGAAGCGGCGCATCTTCTCGTCGCGCCACGGCAGGTCGGGGTCGTCGTCGCGCAGGTGCAGCAGCGCGTTGGTCGCCCACGAGCTCGCGGCGATCTGCCGGGTCCGCGCCCGCCGCAGCCGCTGGTAGGACGCCAGCACCGGTTCGAGATCGCCCGGTTGCGCCTGCGCGAGCAGGGTCGCGAGCGTGAAGGCGTCCTCGACCGTCGTGTTCGCCCCCTGCCCGTGGTGGGGCAGCATCGCGTGCGCTGCGTCGCCGAGCAGCACCACGCGCCCGCGGTACCAGTGCAGAAGGGGCTGCACGACGAACAGCCCCCAGCGGACGGCGGGCGCCGCCGCGGCGACCATCTCGGTGGCGGCGGGGTGCCAGCCGGAGAACCGGGCGAGCACGTCGCGCGGCTCGACCTCGGTCAGCCAACGGTCGGCCGCGTCCCACGACCCCGGGCCCTCGACGACGGCGAGGAGGTTGATCTCCTCCGCGTCGCAGCCGATGGCGTAGTGCAGCAGGTGCGCGTCGGGGCCCATCCAGAACTGGAGGGCCTCCGGGTCCGGCAGGGCGGGCACGTCGTCGCGCGCGACGATGCCGCGGAACCCGCTGGTGCCCGAGTACACGATGTCGTCCCCGGCGGAGACCCACTGCCGCACGGCCGACCGCACGCCGTCGGCCCCGACGACCACATCCGCCTGCGCGGTCCGCCCGTTCGCGAACGTCAGCGTGACCGCGTCCGGCTCCTGGACGAGATCCACCAGTCGGTGCTCGAGGTGCAGTCCCGCGCTGCCGTACGCGGTGCCGAGGATCCGCTGGTACTCCGCGCGGTGGATGCCCAGCCACGGCGCGCCGACCCGCTTGAGGTAGGTGTCGCCGTCGCGCACGGGGTGCGCGGCGATCCGCTCCCCCGTCCGCCATTGGCGGTACACCAGCTCGGTCGGGACGGTGGCGACGGCCTCCAACTCCTCCAGCAGGCCCATCCGGCGCAGCAACCGCGTCGCGTTGCCGCCCACGCCGACGGCCGCACCGAGCTCCGCCAGCGCGGGCGCCTGCTCGAAGACCTCGGCCGCGACCCCGTGCTCCCGGAGGGCGAGCCCGAGCGCCAATCCGCCGATCCCCGCCCCGATGATGGCCACCCGCAGGTCCTTCGCCGCCGCCATTGGCCGAATGTAGGCGTCAGGAGTCAGCGGGCGCACCACTAAGCTGGGCCGCCTCGCGGGCAGGAGGCGGAGCTGGTGAACCGGGACGACGGAGATGACGGGCCGCACCGCTTCCACCTCGACGAGGGCCCCGACGGCATCGTGCGGCTGACGTGGGACCGCGACCTGCGCGTCACCGCGGCGATGGCGAAGCAGGCGATGGTCGCCGTCGACGACGTCAACGCCGGGCAGCCGCGACCGTTGCTGGTCCGCATGGCCCGCACGACCGCGCTGGACCGCGAGGCGCGCGAGCAGTTCGCGGAGAAGACCTCGATCGCCGCGATCGCGCTGCTCGGCGAGACGCCGGTCGACCGGCTGCTGGCGGCCTCGACGGTCGGCCGCGGGGTGACGGAGGCTCCCGCGCGGTACTTCACCGACGAGCGCGACGCGGTGGCGTGGCTGCTCGAAACGTGCCGTCGGTCCGACGGTTGAGGCCGATCGCGGCTTACCATGCGGCACCATGGGTGGGCGCCGGGTGGGCCGGAGCGCGTTCCCGGCCGTCCTGGCCGCCGTGGCCCTCGCCACCGGTCCGCTGCCCCCGGCTGAACCGACCCCCGTACGCACGATCGCCGCACCCACGGCGATCGCGGCGCGGGCCGACTCGTTCACCGTGGTCGCCACCGGCGACGTCCTGATCCACCAGAGCGGCACGCTGGTCAGCGGCGCGGCCGCCGCGGGCAAGGCGAACGGCACCGGCTACGACTTCCGCGCCGTCTTCAGCGCGGTCGCGCCGACGATCCGCGCGGCCGACCTCGCCGTCTGCCACCTCGAGACGCCCGTGGCCGACCCCCGCGGCCCCTTCACCGGCTACCCGACGTTCGACGTCCAGCCCCAGATCGTCGACGCGCTCAAGGACGCGGGCTACGACACCTGCTCCACCGCGTCCAACCACGCCATGGACGCGGGCTTCGACGGCCTGGTCCGCACGCTGAACACGTTGGACGCCCACGGCATCGGCCACACCGGCACCAACCGCACCCAGCCCGAGCGCCAGACCCCGCACATCGTGGACGTCCACGGCGTGCGGGTGGCCCACCTCGCCTGGACGTTCGGCCTGAACGGGATCAAGGAACCGGCGGGCAAGCCCTGGGCCGTCAACGTCTTCGACCCCCGCCCGCCGACGGTCGCGGGCATGCTCGCCGACGCGGCGGCGGCGCGCCGCGCGGGAGCCGACGTCGTCATCGCGAGCGTGCACTGCTGCACCGAGTACCGGACCGATCCGACCCCGGCGCAGCTCACGATCGCCGCCGCGCTGCTCGCCTCCCCCGACGTCGACCTCGTCATCGGCCACCACGCCCACGTCGTGCAGCCCCTGGAGCGGATCAACGGCAAGTGGGTGGCCTACGGGCTCGGCAACCACGTCGCCCAGCAGGCCGACCCGGCGACCGACGACTCGGTCATCACCCGTTTCACCTTCACCCGCGGGAGCGACGGTCGTTTCACCACCACCGCGGCCGAGGCCATCCCGACCCTGATCCAGCACGCGGACGGCGGCGCCGTCGTGCTGCCCACCCCGCCCGGTGACGCCTCCTACCAACGCGTGGTCCAGGTGCTGGAGCGGCGCGGCGCGGCAGGCGCGGGCCTCGTGATCGTCGGCCGGTAGGCGGGCTAGAGCAGGTCGGTCTCGTTCATCTGGCGGGCCAGCCCGGCCCCGTCGGGAGCGCTCATCCACGGGCGCCCGTGCCGCACGGTCGAGGCGGACCCGTCGACGGGCGCGGGCAGGCCGCCTGCGAGCACCGTCTGCGTCGCGGAGAGCTGGCGGATGGCCACGGCGGCGACGTTCTCCGGGTGCGACGCGACGAAGTCGCCGTAGATCTCCTGGTCGTGTTGCCCGTCGTCGCCGATGAGCAGCCAGCGGACGTCCGGGAACTCCGCCGCGAGCCGCTCGAGCGTCGCCCGCTTGTGCGCTTGCCCGCTCCGGAACCAGCGATCGGTCGTCGGGCCCCAGTCGGTGAGGAGCAGCGGCCCCGGCGGGTACAGGTTGCGCGACAGGAAGCGGGTGAGCGTGGGTGCGACGTTCCACGCCCCCGTCGACAGGTAGAACACCGGCGCGTCCGGGTGCGCCGTCACCAGCCGCTCGTACAGCACGGCCATCCCGGGTACGGGTGAGCGCGCGTGCTCGTCGAGGACGAACGTGTTCCACGCCGCGAGCAACGGCCGCGGCAGCGCCGTGACCATGACCGTGTCGTCGATGTCGGACACGACACCGAGGCGCATGTCCGGGGCCAGGACGCGGACGGGCGCCTCCACCGGCGCGGCGCCCTCGCGGTGCAGCCGCACGCTGCGCCAGCCCGGTTCGAAGCTCGCCTCCACGACGACGTCGATGTAGCCGCCGCGATCCGTCCGCGCCTCGTGCTGCCGGTCGCCCACGTCCACGACCACGACCTCGTCGGCGACGGGGAGCGTCGCGAAGCTGCGCCAGCCGCGAACCGCCTGGACCCCTTCCGGTCGTCGCTCCGCCCGGCGCAACAGCAGCCGCGCCATCACCCGCACCCAGGACCGCGTGCCGTAGCCGGTGTACGGGATGATCGTGTCCCGCCAGCCGCGCTGCCGCAGCCGCGGTTCGAGGAACTCGTGGACGGCGTCCTCCACGCGGGCCGCGCGGTGCAGGCCCTGCACGAGCGCCTCGGGCACGTGGGCGTCGCCGTGCGTCACGCGCACACCCTGTCACATGACGACGGCACGGGCTTCAGCCGTCGAAGAGCTCGTCGAGCGCCTTGCTCTCCAGATCGGACCAGCGCTCGACCTGCTTGCGCACCCGGGCGATGTCCTTGTCGGACAGGGCGGTGGCCTCCTCGGCGGTGATCCGGTAGACGTCTTTGGGGCCGCCGATGCTCGGCGAGGTGATCCCCAGCGTGTCCAGGATCCGGACGACGGCCACAACGCCGTAGTCGACGTCGCGCTCGGTCATCCGGAAGTGCGCGAGCAGCGCGCCCGCCTGCTGGGCCATGGGCGCTCCGCTGCCCACCGCGTGGAACCCGACCTCCTCGTAGCGACCGATCAGCCCGTGCGGATCGATGTCCACGATGAACGGCTGTCCCCCGGCGAAGCCCGCGACCAACACGTACGTGGCGGGCGTGGCGCCCGACTGCTTCTCCCCCGGCACCTGCTCGACGAACTGGTCGTAGTGGCGTCGCAGCACCGGCACGACCCGCTCCTGCACGGCGTGCCCGATGTTCTCCGCGCCGAGCACGGCCGCGGCGCACCCGTCGAACAGCTGCTCGAGGTCGTACAGCACCGCCCGTGAGCCGCTCCCACCCCACGCCGCCCTGTCCCCGAACGGGTGCAGCTTCTGCGCGGGGTAGCTCAGGCCGCGGGCGCTGTCGGTGATCTGCGAGTCCGACCCGAGAACGACCCCGTCGGCGCAACGCAGCGCCAGCACCACCGTCATGGGCCCATGTAATCGCATCTTCGCGATCGGCACGATTCCTGACGTTTCGCCCTCATCTCCCGCGGAAGACCGGGGGGCGCTTCTCGGCGCGGGACCGACGGCCCTCGGCGAAGTCCTCGCTCGTCCAACAGCCCTCGAACGCCGCGTCCAGGTCCGCGCTCAGCGGCCCGTCGAACGCGGGCTCGAAGACCGCGTTGAGGACGCGCTTGGAGTAGGACTGGGTGAGCGGGGCGAGCGACGTCATCCCGCTGCGCCCACTCCAGCGCCTCGTCGGTGCCGCCTGCCCGGTCGGCCAGCCCGCACGCCACCGCGGCGTCGGCGTCGACCTGGTCGCAGGCCAGCAGCAGCCGTCGGGCGGTGGCGTTGCCCGCGATCAGGGCGAGCCTCCGGATGGTCCACGGGTCCACGGCGAGCCCGATCTTCGCGGTCGGCACCCCGAAGCGCGCCGACGGTGCGACGACGCGGAAGTCGGCGGCGATGGCGAGCTGCGTGCCCGCGCCGATCGCCGCGCCGTTCACCGCGGCCACCACGGGCCTCGGGAGGTCGGTGACGGCGTGCAGCATCGCGTAGAGCGCATCGCGGAAGTCGGCGGTGTAGACCTCGTCGAGGTCGGCACCGGAGCAGAAGCTGCGCCCCCGGCCGGTGATCACGACGACGCGGGCCTCGGCGGCCTCGTCGAGCGCGCCCCGGATGCGGTGGCAGAGCTCGACGGTGAGGGCGTTGTGCTTCTCCGGCCGGTCGAGGGTGAGGACCGCGACGCGGTCCCGCCAGGACAGCTCGATCATCTTCTCTCCTAGGCGATCGGCCGGAAAGCGCGGTTGCCCGCGACCGTGACGACGCGGCCGAACCGCAGCTGCGGGAAGTGCGCGCCGACGACCACGTCGCCGGAGTCGGCGACCTCGTCGGCGATCACGTTGCGCGCCGCGCGCGCCGCCACCGGGTCGACGTCGAAGACGGCCTCCCAGTCGCGCTCGTGCAGCTCCACCACCGAATGCACGACGTCGCCCAGCAGGAGGGCCCGCTGCTCGCCGTCGGCGACCACGTAGACGGTGGAGCCGGGCGTGTGCCCCGGCGTGTGTCGGGCGCTGAGGCCCGGCGCGAGCACGCCGTCGGCGTCGAAGGTCTCCAGCTGGTGCAGCAGCGGCGTCAGCTTGCGCACCGCGCCGGGGTCGGCGTCCGGGGAGTCCACGAAGTGCGCCCAGTCGGCGGCGTGCACCCGGTAGGTCGCACGGGGGAAGACGACCTCGCCCCGCTTCGTCGCCCACCCCACGTGGTCGAAGTGCAGGTGGGTGAAGACGACGTCGGTGACCATCTCGGCGGTGACCCCGAGTCGGTCGAGGGACGTGAGGAACCCGCCTCCGGCGTACTTGTCGGTGTTGATCGTGCCCACGCCTGCGTCGACGAGGACCACCCGGTCGTCGGTCCGGACGAGGAACCCGCCGAGGTCGAGGTGCAGCGTGCCGTGCTCGTCCAGGGAGTCCGCGTGGCAGGCCCAGGCGTCCGGGACGCCGGGACGGGTCAGGACCTCCGCCGCCCGCTCCTTCCCGACGCCGTCGAGCACGGGGAGGATCTCGATCGCTCCGACCTGCATGTCGCCCCCGTTGCTCGTCGACGTCGGCCATGATGGCAGTCCCCCGACGTCTTGGAGGACGCGTGCGGTTGGGACTGGTCGGGTACGGCGTCGGTGGTCGCTACTTCCACGCACCGTTCATCGCCGCCGCGCGCGGGGTCGAGCTGGCCGGGGTCGTCACGCGCTCTCCGGAACGCCGCGCGGAGCTGGCCGAGGACTTCCCCGACGTACGCGCGTACGACTCCTCGGCGGACCTCCTGGAGGCGGGGGTCGACGCGGTCACCATCACCACCCCGCCGCAGACCCGGCGCGAGCTGGTCCTGCAGGCGCTCGCGGCGGGCGTGCCGACGATCGCCGACAAGCCGTTCGCCCCCAGCGCGGACGCCGGTCGGGAGCTGGTCGCGGCCGCGCGGGAGGCAGGTATCCCGCTCAACGTCTTCCACAACCGCCGCTGGGACAGCGACATCCGCACCCTCGCCGCCGTCATCGAGGGCGGCGCGCTGGGTGAGCTCTGGCTCGTCGAGTCTCGGATGGACCAGGACAACGCCGCCACGCTGGAGACCGGCCCCACCGGGGGCCTCCTGCGCGACCTCGGCAGCCACCTCGTCGACCAGGTGCTCTGGCTGCTCGGCCCGGCCCACACCGTCTACGCCGAGCTCGACCACGTCGACACCGAGGACGGGCCCACCGACTGCCGCTTCACCGTGTCCCTCACCCACGCCCACGGTGTCCACTCCCGCGTCTCCGCGAGCAAGATCAATCACCTCGAGGACCGGGAGCTGCGCGCCTACGGCAGCACGGGCTCCTACGTCGCCCACGGCACGGACGTGCAGGCGCAGGCCGTCTTCGCGGGCAGACGTCCGATCGACGAAGGCGACGCGTGGGGCTACGAGGCCCCCGAACGCTGGGGCACGCTGCACGCCGCCACCGGCCCGGTGTCGGTGCCGTCCGAACAAGGCGCCTACCAGGACTACTACACCCAGTTCGCCGCCGCGCTGCGAGGCGAGCAGGCCTTCCCGGTGCCCGCCGAGCAAGCCGTCGACACCCTCGCGGTGCTGGACGCCGCCCGCATCAGCGCGGCCGAGAACCGCACCGTCGATCTTCTGTCCGCCCACTAGTGCAAGTCGATCTCACACTCCTAAGCTCACGACAACGACCTCCCGGCTGTCTGATCAAGGAGACCGAGTGCCGAAGCCGACGATCGTCCTGGTGCACGGGGCATGGGCCGACGGGTCCAGCTGGAACGCGGTCGCCACCGCGCTGCGCGGCCAGGGCTTCCCCGTGTTCACGCCGCCGAACCTGCTGCGCCGCGCCAGCGTCGACGCCCCTTACATCGCCTCGTTCGTCGCGCAGCGCACCAGCGGCCCCGTCGTGCTGGTCGGGCACTCGTACGGTGGTTTCGTCATCACCAACGCCGCCGCGTCCGGGAACGGCGACGGTGAAGGCGCTGGTGTACGTCGACGCCTTCGCCCCCGACGAAGGCGAGACCGTCTTCCAGATCCTGGGCGGCTCCGGCTCGGCGTTAGACGTGCCCGACCCGACCACGGTGTTCGACCTCGTCGGGTACCCCGACGGCCCCGACGGTGACGTCGAGGCCTTCCTCAAGGCGTCCACCGTGCACGACTCCTTCGCCCAGGACCTGCCCGAGGACGACCGCTGGCTGATCGTGGAGAGCCAGCGGCCGATCACGTTGAGCGCCAACACCACCCCGTCCGGTGCGCCCGGGTGGAAGTCCCTGCCCAGCTGGGCCGTCGTGGGCACCGAGGACCGCGTCATCCCCCCGGCCACGCAGCGCCACATGGCCGAACGCGCCGGTGCGACGATCACCGAGGTCGCGGGCTCGCACGTGTCGATGGTCTCCCACCCGCAGGTGACGATCGACGCGATCCTCGCCGCGGCGAGCGCGGTGGGCGAGGGCTAGAGCGCCGTCACCGCGGGCTGGCGCGGCTGGGTCCACCGCCACGACATGCCCCTGTTCTTCGTCCTGGCGTTCTTGCTCTCCTGGCCGGCCTGGCCCCTGGTGATCCTGAACCCCGAGAGCAGCCCCCTGCGGCGCCTTCGGTCCGCTCATCGCCGGCTCTCGCAGCCGGGCTGCCCCTGGTGATCATCAGTCACGCCACCGTCGACACGGCCGCCCGGTTCGTGTTGCCGCCGTTCGCCGCGAGCAGTCCCCAGCTCGTCTGGGAGCCTGGCGGGCCTCTGGGTGGTGACGGCGGTCGTCGTGGCCGTCCGCGGGCGGTGGTCAGGCGCGGTTGGCCCTCGCCACCCACCAGGCTGAAGCCCCGCACCAGGCGAGGCGTTGCATGCCGAACGGCCCGACGGGTTACCCCTCGACCATGGTCACGTACCGAGTGAACGAGGTCGCCGTCAAGCACGCGCGCAAGCTGATCGACGCGGGCACCTACGACGACACGACCGAGTGGTCCGACGCGGCCCCGTCGGCCGCCGACGCCAACAAGGTCATCGACGAGGAGAGCTTCGACGAGTTCTCCGAGTGGCACCTCGGCATCAACCCCGACGCCTCCGAAGGCACGAAGGGGCGCTTCGCGTTCCCCTACGGCGACTTCACCAAGGTCAACCGGGCGGCGCTCATCCACGCCAAGCAGCGCGCCGCGCAGAACGACCACGACGAGGTCGAGAAGGCCGCCGACGACCTGCTGCAGCGACTCGACGACAAACGCTCGTAGAGCAGGTTTCAGGTTCCCCGCAGCCGGGGCCGCAGGTCGGCGTCGTCGAGGCCGCCGAGCCCCGCTCCCTCGATCCGCCGGGCGAGCCGCTCGGCGTAGGCGCGCACGCCGTCCAGGTCGACGGCGGCGGGCACCGGCCCCGCCCATCGGCCGAGCCCGTCCGCGGCCCTCCTCAGCAACGCGACCGCGCCCCGCGCGTTGCCGCGCTGCGCATGGGTCAGACCGACCGCGAGCTGGGCCAGCGCCCGCCACAGCTCGCGCTCTGCGGCGTCCCCGTTCTTCCACACGCCCTCGAGCACGTCGTGGGCGGGGAACGGGAGCCCGGCGTCGATGAGGCGCTGCGCTTCCGCCACCGCCTCGACGGGAGGCAGGACGAGGTCGTCGGGTAGCCGATCGACCCCCTCCGCGCCGCGCGGGAGCGGTCTTCCGTGCTGGTCGCGCGGGCGGTTGTTGCGCGCCCGCCCCGCGGTGTCGCGCTCCCGTTCCGGCACGCCCCCACCGTCGCATGAGGACGCCTCTATAACCGAAATGCTGCTACGCTAAACCTACGCGTATGTGATTTATGCCACAAAAGGCGGTTGTAATGAGCGCTTCTCCCACCGGCTGGACGAGCAAAGCACTGACCGTCGGCGACGCGGTCGGCTACGGGTGGGCTCGCTTCAAGGCCAACCCGTGGACCTGGATCGGCGCCGTCGTGATCGCCGCCGTCATCCAGAGCGTGCTGAACACCCTCTTCGGGGAGCGCAGCGCGCTCCGCGTGGACACCTTCGGACAGTCCTTCTGGACGGTGAACTGGATCATCGGATCCATCCTCGCCACCGTGGTCGGCTACCTCATCAACGCCGCGCTCGTGCGCGGCGCCCTCGACGAGGTGGACGGGCGGCGCCCGGCGCTGGGCGCGTTCTTCCGCTTCGCCAACGTCGGCAACGTGATCCTCGCGAGCATCCTCGTCGGGGTGCTCACCGCGATCGGGTTCATCCTCTTCGTGATCCCCGGCGTGATCGTGGCCTTCCTCAGCTGGTGGACCCTGCATTTCGTCATCGACCGCGACGAGCCCGCCATCGAGGGCATCCGCTCCAGCTTCCGCGCGATCTCCTCGCAGGCGGGCACGCTGTTCCTCCTGGCGCTCGCGCTGATCGGGATCAACATCCTCGGGGCGATCCCGCTCGGGCTCGGCCTGCTGGTCACCGTCCCGCTCAGCATCATCGCCTCGACCTACGCCTACCGCGTCGTGAGCGGCGGTGGGGTGGCCCCCTGACCGTGGCCTGCCGGTGACGGGCGGCGACCACCGGGTGGCGCCGCCAGGTGCACCGCCCAGAGCGTGACGAGCAGCCACGGCACCGCCAGCACGACGGCGCCGAGGGCGTCGGTGAGGTAGTGGGCGCCCCGGTACATCCGGGCGAGGGCGACCGCGATGACGAGGACGGCGGCCGTGGCCACCACCAGCCAGCGCCACCACGCCCGCACCGTGCACACCACGATGACGGCGATCCCGCCGAACAGGCAGATGGCAGCGCCCGTGTGCCCGGACGGGAAGCTCGACGTCGGCGGCAAGGCGGCATCCACGTGCGCGACCGGCGGCCGCGGCCGTTTGACGATCATGGCGGTGGCCAGGAACAACCACAGCTCACCGACGAGCGCGACCAGGAGCAGCACCGCGGGCCACCACCGCCGCAGCAGGGCCGCCGATCCCGCGGCGGCCAGGAACCCCAGCACGAACACGCTCGTGGTGGAGCACAGGTCCGTCGCGACGGTGGACGCGACGTCGAGGGTCGGCGTGCGGTGCTCCGCGAGCCACACGTCGATCGCGAGGTCGAAGCCGCCGAGGCCGCTGCCCGGCACGACGCGGGTGACCACCCACCCCAGCCCGAGCATCACCGCCAGGATCAGCGCGGCCGCGCCCAGCAGCACCGCGGCCCGGAAGAGCGCCGAGCGAGTGGTCCACCGATCTGCAACGTCCACCCCCTCGTGTTCCCGGACCCGCCCGCGGACACACCCCGCTCAGCGCTTCTCGCCGAGCCCGAAACCCTCCATCGACTTCGTGAAGCCGAGGGGTTCGGAGTCGACGAAGAGGTCCGGGGTGTAGCCGGAGTCGGCCATGACGCCCCAGGCCCGGCGTCGCTGCATCGCGAGGTTCCCGGCGTCGTAGAGCGGGAAGACGATCGACTCGCGGTAGCACTTCTCGATGCCGAACCGGCGGTCGAGCGCGTTGACGCCGACGATGCGCATGCAGTCGACGACCGCGCGCTGCATGAGCTCGGTGGAGAACGCCTTGTTCATCCCGCTGAGCGCGTGCCCGCTGTTGTCGTGGCTGTCCAGGTAGTGCGCGGCTTTCCAGCACATGTACCGGGCGGCCTCGATCCGCGCGGCGACGTCGGCGAGCAGGTAGCCGACGGCCTGGTGGTTGATGATCGGGCCCCATGCCGCCGCCGGTGAACGTCTTCGCCCACTTCAGCGCGAACTCGTAGGCCGCGCGGGCCACACCGACGGCGGCGATGCCCGCGATCGGCCCGGACCAGGTGAAGTTGCGGTTGATCACGAGATCGCCGTCGCCGCGCGCGATGAGGTTCTCCGCGGGCACCCGCACGTCGCGGAACGTCATCGTGACGTTCTGGCAGGTCCGGTGGCCGAGCTTGTCGATCACCTGGTAGTCGACGCCCGGGGTGTCGCGCTCGACGAGCACGGCGCTCAGCGCCTCGCGGCCACCCTTCGCGAAGTCGGTGCGCACGATGCAGAGGTTGACGTCGGCGCCGCGCAGGTCCCAGCCGCCCGCGTTGCACGGCCAGTGCTTCTCGCCGTTCAGGACGAGGGTGTCGCCCGACTTGTCCGGCCGGGCCACGAGCTGGATGCCCGCCATCGGGTTCGGGTGGTCGAAGTTCGCGGTGCCGCCGCGCTCGCTGACCACCCAGCCGCCGAGGAAACCGGTGTTCGCGCGGTCGACGGCGCGGCCGATCCACCTCTCGCACAGCTTCTCGTCGCCGAACCAGGTCAACGGCATGAGGGCGAGGCCGTTGACGAGGACGATGGTCGGGAACCCGCCGTCGACGGCGGCGAGCTCTTCGGTCGTGATCAGGGTGTCGACGATGCTCGCCCCGCCGCCGCCGTACTTCTCGGGCAGGAACGACGTGGTGTAGCCCAGCGCGGCGGCCGCCTCGAACACCGGCTTCGTCGCGACGAACGCCGCCTGGGGGTCGGCGAGCGCGTCGGCGCGTTCCGCGACCGGTCGCAGCACCTCGCGGGCGAACTCGCGGGCGTCGTACTTCAGCTTCCGCTGCCGGGGCGTCATCGCGAAGTCGATCGCCATCGGGCCTCCTCCTCGCGCCGACGCCCAGGCGGCTACTGGTCGGTCTTCCCGGTGAGGCCGAGCGCGCCCCGCAGGCCTTGATCGTTCATCGCGATGTCCTCGAGTGTCGCACCGTCGAGGACGCTGAAGTACTCGTCAAGGGCGCGGGCGAAGATGTTCCGGGCGCCGCAGACGCCTGCGACCTGGCAGTACCGCGCGGGGCCCAGGCACTCGACCACGGCGAAGTCGTCTTCCATCGCCCGCATGACGTCGCCGACGGTGATGGAGGTCGGGTCGCGGGTCAGTTGCACGCCGCCCCCGCGGCCGCGCACGGTGGCCACCAACCCGGCCTCGCTCATCCGCCGGACGACCTTGTCGAGGTGGGTGTGGGAGATGCGGTGGGCCGTGGCGATGTCGGGGATGGAGCCACGCCGCCCGGGCGCCACCCTCAGGTACATGAGGACGCGCAACGCGAGATCGGCCTGCCTGGTGTGCTTCACGACCGCCATTCCGGGCTAGTAAAGTGGTATCGCCGATGCTACTTTGACCGTCGTACAGGGGCAAGTCGTAGCCAGTTCTGGCGGTGAGACCGTGGGTCGAGATGGTGCGCCGGTCTTGGTCGGACGACGACGCGAATGCGAGATGTTGGGCGGGCTGGTCGCCGCCGCGAAGGCGGGCCGGAGCCAGGTGCTGGTCCTGCGCGGCGAGGCCGGGATCGGCAAGACGGCGTTGCTGGAGTACGTCCTCGACCGCGCGGCGGGCTGCCGGATCGGCCGGGCCGTCGGCGTCGAGTCCGAGATCGAGCTCGCCTACGCCGGCCTGCACCAGCTCTGCGGGCCGCACCTGGAGAGGATGGACCAGCTGCCCGGCCCCCAGCGCGACGCGCTCGGCTCGGCCTTCGGGCTGCGGGCGGGGAGCCCGCCCGACCGCTTCCTCGTGGGTCTGGCCGTCCTCACCCTGCTCGGCCTGGTCGCCGTGGACCTGCCGCTGATCTGCGTCGTCGACGACGCCCAGTGGCTGGACCAGGCCTCGCTGCAGACGCTGGAGTTCGTCGCCCGTCGCCTGCAGGACGCGCCGGTGGCGATCCTCTTCGCGGTCCGCGAGTCCGAAGGGGACGAGAGCCTTTCCGGGCTGCCGGAGCTCGAGCTGGCCGGCCTCACGGGCCGCGACGCCGAGGATCTCCTCGACGCTTCGGGCACGGCGGTGCTCGACGAGGCCGTCCGCGACCGGGTCCTCGCCGAGAGCCACGGCAACCCGCTCGCGCTCCTCGAGCTGCCCCGCGGCCTGTCGGCGACCGAGCTGGCCTTCGGCGCCGTCGGCGCTGCGGGCGCCACTCCCCTGGTCCAGCGCCTCGAACGGGCCTTCCTCCGCAGGCTGGCGCCCTTGCCCGCGAACACCCGGCGGCTGCTGCTCGTCGCGGCGGCTGAACCGGTCGGCGACGTTCCACTTTTCTGGCGGGCCGTGCAGCGGCTCGGCATCGCGCCCGAAGCGGCGGGCGCCGCCGAAGCCGCGGGCCTGATCGAGCTGCGCGACGGCACCCGGTTCCGGCACCCCATCGTCCGGTCCGCCGTGTACCGGTCGGCCGCTCCCGCCGAACGGCGGGAGGTCCACCGGGCGCTCGCGGACGCCACCGACCCGGCCGTCGACCCCAACCGGCGCGCCTGGCACCAGGCCTGCGCGGCGCTGCACCCCGACGAGGCGGTGGCCACCGAGCTCGAAGAGTCGGCGAAGCGCGCTCTCACCCACGGCGGCGTGGCGGCCGCGGCGGCGTTCCTCGAGCAGTCCGCCGCACTGACGCCCGACCCGGCCCACCGCGTGCGGCGTGCGCTCGACAGCGCGCAGTTCAAGGTGCACGCGGGCGCGTTCGACGACGCTTCGGCCCTGCTGGCGACCGCTCGGGCGGCGCCGCTCGACGACGCCGCGCGGGCCCGCGCCGACCTGGTGCGGGCGGGGATCTCGTTCGCCACCGACCGCGGCGCCGACGCCCTGCCACTCCTCCTGGCCGCCGCGGAGCGGCTCCAGCCGCACGACGCAGGCCTCGCGCGCGACACCTACGTCGACGCGCTCCGCGCGGCGCTGTTCGCGGGACGCCTGGCGTCGGGCCCCGGCGTGCGAGCAGGTGGCCGAAGCCGTGCTCAAGGCGGCGGCACCTGAGCCACCCCGCCGGGGCGACGCCCTGCTGCACGGGCTCGCCGTGTTGTTCACCGACGGGTACGCGCAGTCGGCTCCCGCGGCCGCATCGCGCGGTGCAGGCGTTCGCCGTCAGGCACGCTGACCGTGGCCGAGGCCCTGCGCTTCAGCTGGCTCGCCGCCGCCACGGCGGCGTCGCTGTGGGACGACGCCCGCTGGGACGTCCTCAGCCGCAGGCACCTGGAGGTCGTCCGCACCACGGGCGCGCTCAGCTCGCTCCCCCTGGCCCTCAACACCCGCTGCGTCGTGCAGCTGTTCACCGGTGATCTGGCGGCGGCCGCGGCGTCGGCCGACGAGACGCGCGCCGTCACGGAGATGACGGGGAGCACCATGGCTCCCTACGGCGCGACCTGCCTCGCCGCCCTGCGCGGTCGGGAGGAGGAGGCCGAACCGTTGATCAAGAGCTGCCTCGACGACGCCGCCCTGCGCGGGGAAGGCATCGGGGTGAACGTGGCGCAGTGGGCCCGCGCCGTGCTGTGCAACGGCCTCGGGAAGTACGCGGAAGCGGCCGCGGCCGCCGCCCAGGCCGCCGCCGACCCGCGCGAGCTCGGCGCACCCAAGTGGGCGCTCGCCGAGCTCGTCGAGGCCGCGGTGCGCAGCGGACAGGACCGGACGGCGCGCGCGGCGCTGGAGCGGCTCTCGGCGCTGACGCGGGCCAGCGGCACCGACTGGGCGCTGGGGATCGAGGCGAGCAGGCACGCGCTGCTCTGCACGGGCGCCACCGCCGACGGCCTGCACCGCGAGGCGATCGAACGGCTGGGCCGCACCCTCGTGCGGGTCGAGCTCGGCCCGCGCACAGCTCCTCTACGGCGAATGGCTGCGGCGGGAAGGCCGCAGGCTCGACGCCCGCGCGCAGCTGCGGACCGCGCACGAGGCGTTGGCGGCGATGGGCGTCGAGGCGTTCGCCGACCGCGCGCGGCGCGAGCTACTGGCCACCGGCGAGACGGTGCGCAAGCGGACGGTCGAGGCGTCGCGGGCGCTGACCGCGCAGGAGGCGCAGATCGCCGGGCTCGTCGTCGACGGGCTCACGAACGCCGAGATCGGCGCGACGCTCTACCTCAGCCCGCGCACGGTCGAGTGGCACCTCCGGAAGGTCTTCACGAAGCTCGGCATCAACAGCCGCCGCCAGCTGCGGCTGCCGCTGCGCGCGATCGAGCGGAGCGCCGTCACGGTGTGACCGAGCGCCGGTCCCAGCCGTGGAAGCGGGACAGGTCGCCGCTGTCCCAGGCGGCGCGCAGCCCCCGGCTGCCCAGGTCCCAGTCCGGGCGGATCTCGCTCGTGGCCGCCCGCAGGTCGTGCCAGAGGTCGCCGGTGGACGGGCGACCCCAGAACCAGTAGCCGTTGTAAACGCTGTGGATGATCAACCCCGGCTTCAGCACGAACGTGTGCGGGATCATCGGGTTGTGCTGGGGGTCGGTGTACTCCTGGATGCCGAGGTCCTGCTGGACGATGCGGCCCGGGTCGGAGAGGAACGGCCACCCCGCGCCGACCGAAGCGCGGAACTCCTGCAGCTCGTGGTGCTCGTCCGTGGAGATCGTGACGATCCGCGTGTAGGCCACCGCGATCTTCGGCTGGAACGCCGCGAGCTCCAGGTGTTGCTGGTGTTCCTTGGGGCAGTAGTGGCCGCGGGCCAGCGTCAGGACGAGCGGGTCGCGGCCCTGCAGCTCGCTCAGCGTGCGCACGACCCCGGTGTGGTCCGGGAGCGCGTAGTCGGGGAAGACGCCACCGGGAACGATGTCGGCGCGCATGCCGATCGCCTCCTCTGCCGATCCTGTGCGGGCTGCTGCGGCAACGATCCGACGGTTGCCCTCGGATCGCGCCCGTCGCACCCCCTGGTCTCCCGGCGGGACGCGTCCCCCAGGGTGTCCGACGGGTGCGACGCGGATCGAGCGGCGGGCATCATGGCCGCATGGCCATGCTCCTGTCCGTGAACGTCGGCCTGCCACGCGACGTCACGTGGAACGGGCAGACGGTGCACACCGGCATCTGGAAAGAGCCGGTTTCCGGACCGGTGATGGCGCGCAGGCTGAACCTCGACGGCGACGGGCAGGGCGACCTGGGCGGACACGGCGGCGAGCAGCGCGCGGTCATGGTCTACCAGGCCCAGTCCTACGAGCACTGGCGTCAGCACCTGAACCGCTCGGACCTGGGCTGGGGGATCTTCGGCGAGAACTTCACCGTCGACGGGCTGCCCGACGACCAGGTGTGCATCGGCGACCGCTACCGCATCGGCGAGGCCGAGTTCGAGGTCACGCAGCCGCGCGTCACCTGCTACCGCGTCGGGCTGCGCCTGGGCGAGCCGCGGATGCCCGCGCTGCTCGTGGCCCACCGCAGGCCCGGCTTCTACCTCCGGGTCCTGCGGGAGGGGCCCGTGCGGGCGGGCGACGACATCGTCCGGATCGGCGCGGCGGCGGAGCGGGTCAGCGTCGCCGTCACCGACGCCCAGCTCTACCTGCCCCGCCCGGACGTGGCGACGATGCACAGGCTGCTGACCGTGGGCGCGCTGAGCCCCGGCTGGCAGGGCTCGTTCCGCGACCTGGTCGAGCGGGCCGCGACGGCCGCACCGGCGTGGGACGGCTTCCGCCCCATGCGGGTCGCGCGCCTCGTCCACGAGACCGACCTCGTCACCTCGGTCTACCTGCGCCCGAGCACACCACAGCGGCTGCCTGCGCCGATGCCAGGGCAGTACCTCACCATCCGGCTCACCGACGCCGCCGACCCGCGCCCCGTCCGCAACTACTCCCTGTCCGCCGCCACCGCCGACGGCTACCGCATCAGCGTCAAGCGCGAGCCGAAGGGCCTGGCCAGCACCTACATCGCCACCGCGCTCGCCGTGGGCGACCAGCTGGACGTCGCGGCGCCCCGCGGCCAGTTCGTGCTGGACGACGACGAGGCACCCGTCGTCCTGCTCTCCGCGGGCATCGGCGTCACCCCGGTGCTGGCGATGCTGGAGGCGCTCGCCGCGCAGCGCAGCCCGCGCGAGGTGTGGTGGCTGCACACCACGAGGGACCGGGCCACCCACGTGCTCGCCGACGAGGCGCGTCGACTGCTCGCCGCGCTGCCCGCGGCGCACGACCACGTCTTCTACACCGCAACAAGCGGTCGCCTGGACCGCGCCGCGCTCGTCGCGCTCGGCCTGCCCGTCGACGCCCAGGCCTACCTGTGCGGACCGCCCGGCTTCATGGACGCGATGACGGCCGCGCTGACCGACCTCGGCCTGCAGTCCGACCGCATCCACACCGAGCGGTTCACCTCGTTGACGGCGATCAACCCGGGGGTCGTCGGCGCGGCCCGACCCGCTCCCCACGCGCCCGCCAAGCCGGGCAGCGGGCCGATGGTCACCTTCGCCCGCGCGGGGCTCACCGTGGCCTTCGACGAGTCCGCGGCCAGCCTGCTGGAGATGGCCGAGGCCTGCGACGTCCCGACGCGCTGGTCCTGCCGCACCGGCGTCTGCCACACGTGCAGCACGCCCCTGCTCGCAGGCGCGGTCGAGTACTCGCCCCCACCGCTCACCGAACCCGACGACGGCGAGGCGCTGCTGTGCTGCGCCCGACCGCTGAGCGACGTCGTCCTCGACCTCTGACGCCGAAGACCGCTCAGACACCCGGGTGCGGCCCGGACGGGCCCGCGGAGCCCGCCCGGTACTCCTCGAGCGGCACCGCGTCGTCGGCCCACGCCGCGAGCACCGGCTCGACGATCCGCCACATCTCCTCGGCCTCGTCGCCGCGGATGGACAGGGTCGGGTCGCCTTCCAGGATCTCCTTGAGCAGCAGGCTGTAGGGCGGCAGGTCCTGGGTGGGGAACTCGGCGTCGAGGCTGACCTGCTCGAGGTCGAAGGGGTCGCCCTCGGCGTTGAGGTTGAGCCCCAACGAGATCGCGTCGGGTGAGAGCCGGAAGCGCAGCACGTTGGGGCGGTCGCGGTCGTCGAAGGGCTCGTGGGGCACGGACTTGAAGTGCACCGCGATCTCCCGCCGCTCCTTGTTGATGGCCTTCCCGGTGCGCAGCCGGAACGGCGTGCCCGCCCAGCGCCAGTTGGAGATCCGGAAGGTGACCTCCGCGAAGGTCTCCGTGCCCCGGTCCGGGTCCACCCCGTCCTCGTCCGCGTACGCGGGCAGCTGCCGTCCCGCGGCGGTGCCCGCGCTGTAACGGGCGCGGCGGGTCGCCGCGCGCATCTTCTCGGGCGGCGGGGGCTGGGTCGCCCGGAGGACCTCCACCTTGTGGTCGCGCAGGTCGCGCTCGGTCATCGTGCGCGGGGGCTCCATGGCGACGAGGGCCAGCATCTGGAGCAGGTGGTTCTGGATCATGTCGCGCAGCGCGCCCGCGCGGTCGTAGTAGCTCGCCCTGCCCTCCAGCCCCAGCGACTCGTACCAGGTGATGTCGACCCGGGCGACGTGGTTGCTGTTCCACACCGGGTCGAAGATCCGGTTCGCGAACCGCAGACCGAGGATGTCGAGGACGGTCTGCTTGGCCAGGAAGTGGTCGATGCGGAAGACGTGGTGCTCGTCGAACGACCGCGCGATCAGCTCGTTCAGGGCCTTGGCGTCGGCGAGGTCGGTGCCGAACGGCTTCTCGACGACGACGGTGCTGTCCGGCGGCAGACCCGCGTCGGCAAGGGCCTGGAGGGTGGGGCGGAACAGCACGTTCGGCAGGGCCAGGTACACGCCCATCGGCGCGGCGATCCCCGCGAGCGCGGCCCGCAGGTCCTCGGCCGACGTGACGTCGGCCCGGCGGTACGACAGGCGCTCGAGCAGGGCGTCGGCCGCCTTCTCGTCGCCGCCCGGGAGGTGCGCGTCGAGCTTCGCCCGAGCGTGGCTGCGGTAGCCCTCGTCGTCTCCCGCGTCCCGGTCGACGGCGAGGACCTCCAGCCCGTCGGGCAGCCCACCGCTCTCGGCCAGCCGCACGAGGGCGGGCAACAGGAGCCGCCCGGTCATGTCACCGCGGGCGCCCAGCACGACGAGGGTCTTCAGGAGATCGGCCACGGGACCGGCGTTCCCACCGCGGGGCGCGGCGAACCGTCCGTCACGCGCGGGTGCTGCCCCGGCGGACGACCGACCAGCTCGCGGGCCACCCGGGCTTCTGCCCGAGCGCGGCGTACGCGCACGTGGCGCCCTGGTCGCGCAGCGACTGGGCCACCGTCGTGAGCCCGAGCCGGGCCGCGACGTCCGCGTCGTCCCACCCGGTCACCGCCACGTCGTCGGGGATCACGAGACCGGCGGCGCGGACCGCGCGGACGACGCCCGCGGCCTGCTGGTCGCTCATCGCCGCGATGGCATCAGGAGGCTCGGCCCGGTCGAGGAGGGTGGCGGTGATCTGCTCGGCCTCGGCCGCGTCGTTGTGCGCGCACACCGCCACGGTGACGTCGCCCCACGCCACGCCCGCGGCCTCGGCCGCCTGCCGGTAGCCCTCCAGCCGGTGGCGCGTCACCGGGAACAGGACGTCGGTGATGTCCGTGCCGCGGCTGATCGTGCTGACCCGTTCGCGCGACAGCGGTTGGCTCACCACCGCAGGCCGCCGGGCGCCCGCGAACACGACGGCGCCCACCGCGCGGGCCGCCGCCCGGTTGTCGATGCTCACCAGCTCCAGCCCGGGCGTGGCGGGCCCGCCGTGGACCACCGCCGGGCGCTTCATCGACTGGACGGCGGCCATCACCGGGTCGTCGTCCGACGTGGTCCACACGATGAACCCGTCGACGGCGGCGCTGGTGATCCGCGACGCGTCCTCGGCGGCACCGGTGATCGGCAGGATGGTCATGCCGTAGCCGCGCGGGGCGCAGACGTCGGCGATCCCGGCCAGGAACGACACCGCCTGGGGGTCCTCGAAGGCGTACGTGAGGTGCTCGCCCATCACGATGCCGAGCGTGCGGGTGCTGCCGCGCCGCAGCGACCGGGCGCTCGGGTCCGGTCCGGGGTACTTCAGCTCGGCCGCGGCGGCGAGGACCTTCGACCGGGACCGGTCGGAGACGCGCTCGGGCCGGTTGTAGGTGTAGGAGGCGGTCATCACCGAGACGCCCGCCCGCTCGGCCACCTCCGCGAGGGTCACCCGCTTCACACCGTGCAGCCTATCCGCACTGTGTATCGTTACACACATGCCACCCGAGTTCCGTCGCGACCGGCTGACGTGGGTCGTGTACGGGATGCTCGCCTGGTTCGCCTACCTGCAGGCGGCGCCGGGGCTCGTCGTCGTGCACCTCCGCGACGAGCTCGGCCTCAGCTACGCGGTCGGCGGCCTGCACGTCGCCGCGTTCGCGGCCGGGAGCATGGTCGCGGGCGGGATCTCGGCGACGCTGGAGCGCGCGCTCGGACGGCGGACGCTGTTCTGGTCTGCCGCCGTGGTGATGGGTGCGGGGGCCGCGGGGCTCACCGCGGGGCGCGTCGCCGCGGTGACGATCGGCGCGGTGCTGGTCATGGGTTTCGGCGGCGGGCTGCTGCTCGCGACGGTCCAGGCCGCACTGGCCGACCACCACGGTGAACGTCGCGCGGTGGCGCTGGCCGAGGCCAACGTCGCGGCCAGCGTCGCCTACCTCGTGCTGGCGGGCGCCCTGTCGCTGACGGCGGCGCTGCACGCGGGGTGGCGGGTCGCCCTCCTCGTCGCGCTCGTGATCCCGCCGCTCGTGTGGTGGAGCAACCGCGCGCTGGCGATCGACGCGCCGCCGCCACCCCCGGACGTGGTGCGGGGCCGCCTGCCCCGCGTGTTCTGGACCGCGGCGGCGGTGCTGTTCTGCGTCACCGCCGCCGAGTGGTGCGTCACCGCCTGGGGAGCGACGTTCGTCGAGGACGCCACCCGCGTCTCGGCCGACGTCGCGGTCGGGCTGATGGCGGCGTACTTCGGCGGCGTGGTGGTCGGGCGGGCGCTCGGCAGCCGACTGGCCCGTCGGACGGACCCGGCGCGCCTGCTCGCGCTGGCGCTGGCGGTCACCGCCGTCGGGTTCGCGGTCCTGTGGCCCGCCACCAACCCCGGGCAGGCCGTGGCGGGCCTGTCGCTGCTCGGGCTCGGGTTGGGCAACCTGTTCCCGATGAGCGTGTCCGTCGCGGTCGCGCTCGCGCCCGGGCGAGCGGCGCTGGCCAGCTCCCGGGCCGTCGGGGTCACCGCGTCGGCGGTGCTGCTCGCGCCCTTCACGGTGGGCACGCTGGCCGATGCGACGTCGCTGCGCGCCGCCCTCGGGATCGTCCCGGTCGCCCTCGTGCTCGCGGCCGTGGGCCTCGCGCTCGTCCGTCGAGCGGACGTGCGGGCCGCAGGCTAGGCCGGTGCCGGGTGGGCTGGCACGCCCTGCGCGGAAACCCCGATCACCGCAGCGCCCGGGCTATCCGCGGCGAGGCTGACAACACACCCCCTTGACGTGGGGCTCGACCGGACGTCACCCTGACCGCAATCAGCGGAACACCAGTTCCATATTGTGGAACTAGCCGCCTTCAATTCCTCCTGGCGCATCACCACGTCGTAAAGGTCTCCGCTATGCACCTGTTGTTCGCCGACTCGGTAGCCGAACAGACCATCGCCGAGCTCACCTCGCGGGGACATCGCTGTTCGGTCGATCCCGGGCTGACCACCGCGGACCTCCCCGGGCGGATCGCGGGCGTCGACGCGCTGGTGGTGCGGAGCACCAAGGTCGACCGCGCGGTGTTCGAGGCGGCGGACAAGCTCGCGCTGGTGATCCGGGCGGGTGCGGGCACCAACACCATCGACACCGAGGTCGCCGCCCGCAACGGCGTGCTGGTCTCCAACGTGCCCGGCCGCAACGCGGTCGCCGTCGCGGAGCTGACCCTCGGCCTGATCCTGGCCCTGGACCGCAGGATCGCCGACAACGTCGCCGACGCCCGCCGGGGCCGTTGGGAGAAGAAGACCTACAGCAAGGCCAACGGGCTGCTCGGCAGCACACTGGGGATCGTCGGCCTTGGCTCGATCGGCCTCGCCGTGGCCGAGCGCGCGGCCGCGTTCGGGATGCGGATCGGCTGCGTGCACCGGGCGGGCCGCAGCCAGGCCACCAGCGACCGGCTGGCCGAGCTCGACGCCGTCGGTTTCGCCACCCTGCCCGAGCTGCTCGCCGCGTCCGACGTGGTGAGCCTGCACGTGCCTGCGTCGCCGGAGACCAAGAACCTCGTGGACGCCGACTTCCTGGACGCGATGAGGCCGGGCGCGCTCCTCGTGAACACCTCACGCGGCGACGTGGTCGACGAGGCGGCGCTGCTCGCGGCGCTGGACGCCGGTCGCGTCCGCGCGGGCCTCGACGTGTTCGCCGACGAGCCGGGCTCGGGCGCCGCCGAATGGGACTCCCCGCTCGCCCGCCACCCGCAGGTGGTGGCCACCCACCACATCGGTGCTTCCACCGCGCAGGCCCAGGCCGCCGTGGCCGCGGGGGTCGTGGAGATCGTCGACGCGTTCGCGGCGGGCGAGGCGCGCAACTGCGTCAACCTCGCGCCGCGCGGCCTGGGCAGCGCCACCCTCACCGTGCGGCACGTCGACGAGGTGGGCGTCCTGGCCCGGGTGCTGGAGCTGCTGCGGGAGGCCGGGCTGAACGTGGAGCACATGCAGAACCGGATCTTCGCGGGCGGCGCGGCCGCGGTCGCCACGATCGACGTCGCGGGCGCCGTGCCCGCCGAGCTCACCGCCGCCATCGACGCGATCCCCGAGGTGCTGGGCACCTCGCTCGCCGCCATCGACGCGGTTCCCTCGTGATCCGCGCGTGCGCATCGCGGGGCTGCACCGTGCCGCAAACCGTCGACCCCCAGCTCATCCGGCCCTTCGCAGGCTGGCTGGTCCACGCCGCGGCCGCCGCCGACCACGTGGGCACGGTGTCGGAGGTTTCGGGCGGCGGGCGCTCGGCGCTCCGCTCGGTGCGCCCCGAGGCCTACGAGCCGATGCCACCGGCGCTGTACGTCTACCGGCAGAGCACGCCGCACGGGCAGCACACCGGCATCGTCTGCGACGTCACGCCCGAGGCGTTCCTCGATGGCCGGGTGCTGGGCCACGAGTCGGTGCAGCCCGAACGCGTCGACGGGCTCGCGCGCTACCTCGCCACCATGCCGCAGCACGTGGAGCTGGTGAGCACGCTGCACGAGGCCGGACCGGTCGTCCGAGCGACGTTGGCGTTGGTGCCCGACCTGCCGCCGGACCGCGACGTCGTCGCGCCCGACGGCACGCGGCACACGGTGTGGTGCGTCCCGCGCGGCCCGCAGGCCGACGAGCTGTGCCGAGAGCTGGGCGGCGTCACCCACTACATCGCCGACGGGCACCACCGGGTGGCCGCCAGCCTCGAGGTGTGGGCGCGCTCCGGTCGGGACTCGCGCCGCGGTGTGCTCTGCGTGGCCTACCCGCTCGACGGGCTGCGGCTCGCCGCCATCGACCGGCGGGTGGCGGGCCCGGTCGACGCCTGCCTGGTGCGGAGCCTGCTCGAGGCGAGCTTCGTCGTCCGACCCGTCGCCGATGCGCGGGAGGCGTTGTCGGCGGGCGTCGCGGTGGCCTTCGACCGCCGCTGGTACGCCGCGACCTACGCGGGCGAGCGCCCGGCGGGCTCGCCCGGCCTGGACGTCTCGTTGCTCCACGCCCACGTGCTCGACCGGCTGCCCGCGGGCACCGTCGTGGAGCCGACCCGGGACCCGATCGAGGACTCGCTCGCGGCGTGCGACGCGGACGGCGGCGTGCTGTTCGCGCTGCCCGCACCGGAGCTGACGACGCTCATCGCGATCGCCGGCGCGCGCGAGGCGGTTCCCGCCAAGAGCACCTACTTCTCCCCCAAGCCCGGATCGGGCATCTTCCTGCGCGATCCCGCCGGTGGCCGACGCGGCCGCGGCCGGACGGCGACGCTGCCGCTGCCGTCGTAACATCCCGGCCGCGGCCTGCGAGATCGACTCATGGGCCGTGGCCTCGTCACACCGTCGGGCGCGGCGCTGACGTGCGTTCTTGGAACAGAATTCGCCAGCTGTTTACACGAGCCCAACCGACCCGCAAACAACGCGGTCGACGCTATTGGTAGGATTCGTCGCCTCCCCAGCCCCGAAAATGCCTGCTGCCCATTCGAGGAGCAATCATGTTGCCGCATAGCGCAGTGCTTGATAGCTCATCGCTGGTGCACAGCGAGCGCGTCGCGTTATCGGACGACGGCAAGACCAACGTCCACGTATTCAGCCGCGCATTGCGCGATACCGTCATCAGCGTGGCGAAACTGGGCCCGGCCCAGCGCATCACGGACGTCTGCAGGCACCTCGGCGCGCCGGTCGTCGCGGCCATGTCCGGCGGGTTCTTCGCACGCCAAGCCCGCAAGCCGTTGGGCGACCTCTGGATCGGCGGCCAGCGCCAGCCGCACGTGCCGTTCCAGGGCCCGTGGCACAAGGTCCGCGGATCACTGCACGTCACGGGGGGCCTGCTCGGCATCGACCAGCGTCGACTGCTTCCCGCCCGGCCCGACGGCGACCTGTTGCAAGCGGGCCCGCTGCTGGTGATCGGCGGCAAGTTGGTCGTCGACGCCGCCACCGATCTCGAAGGCTTCAGCGCGGGCGCCGACCAGTTCGACAGCGACATCACCGACGGCCGCTACCCGCGCGCCGCGATCGGGCACGACGGCGCCTACGTGTACAGCGTCGTCGTCGACGGCCGGTCGGACTCCGACGTCGGCATGACCCTGCACGAGCTGGGCACGTACATGCTGGAGCGCCTGGGCGTGGTGGCGGCGTTGAACCTGGACGGCGGCGGCTCGGCCACGCTGGTCACCAAGGATTCCGGGGACGAGTACCGCGTCGTCAACAGCCCGATGGACGGCTACATGCAGCCCACGCCCGGCGGGAGCCGAGAGGTCTACTCCGCCGTCATCTTCCGCAAGGCGTAGGCCCGGGCCGGTGGCGCGCTGACCTCGGCCCTGTTTGACGGCGGCTCCGGTAGGCTAGACATCTAGGATGATGCGCAGATTTCACCTCCGGTTCACATGTCACAGGGCCGGCTGATCCCGTGCGCGTGCTGATCTTCCACGGCTACCTGCTCTCCGGGACCGGCTCGAACGTCTACAACGCCAACCTGGCCGCTGCCTTGCGCCGCGCCGGGCACGAGGTCCACCTGTTCAGCCAGGAACGCCACCCCGAGCAGCTCGACTTCGTCGACGCCGTCGGCGAGTGGCACGACGGTCAGCTCACCGTGCGCACCCTGCGCGAGCCCGTCCGCTGCACCGCCTACCGGCCGGACATCGGTGGCCTGCTCCCGGTCTACGTCTCCGACAGCTACGAAGGCATCGAGGCCAGGCCGTTCCCCGAGCTCAGCCAGGCCGAGATCGACCGCTACCTCGATGCGAACGTCGAGGCTGTGCGCGAGGTGGCCGACCTCGTCGCGCCCGACCTCGCGCTGGCCAACCACCTCGTCATGGGCCCCGCCGTCCTCGCCCGCGCCCTCGACCGCTCGGTGCCCTACGCCGCGGTGATCCACGGCTCGGCCCTCGAGTACACGGTCAAGCCGCACCCCCGGTTCCTCCCCTACGCGCACGAGGGCATCGAATCCGCCCGCTCGGTGCTGGTCGGCTCCCGGCACACCGCGGAGAGCCTCTGGGCGGCCCTCGGCGACCCCACGCTGCCCGCGCACACGCGCCTCGGCCCCCCAGGCGTGGACATCGAGACGTTCCAGGCCCGCGAACCCGACGCCGCGGCCGCGGGTCTGCAGCGGCTCGTCGAGCGCCTGGCCGATCCGTCGCAGCCCGGCACCGACACGTTCTTCCAACGCGACACCGTCGCGGCCGCACGTTCGCTCGGACAGCTGCGCCCCGGCCAGGACCGCATCGTGCTGTTCCTCGGCAAGGAGATCCTGTCCAAAGGCCTGGACCTGCTGCTCGCGGCGTGGCCGCTCGTGCTCCAGCGGCAGCCCGACGCGCACCTGGTCGTCACCGGGTTCGGCACCTGGCACACCACGGCCGTGCGGATGACCGAAGCGCTGGCCAAGGGCGACCTCGCCGCGGTGCGCGAGATCGCCGAAGAGGGCCGCGGCGCCGAGGGCGGCCCGCCCGGCCCGCTGCGCCACCTGCTCGCGTTCCTCGACGGGCTGGAGGGCGAGGCCCGGCAGCGGTTCCTCGACGCCGCCGCCTGCATGCACGAGCGCGTGGTGTTCACGGGCAGGCTCGTGCACGAGGAGCTGGCCGACCTGCTGCCCGTCTGCGAGGCGCTCGTGGTGCCGAGCACGTTCCCCGAGGCCTACGGGATGGTCGCCGCCGAGGCGGCGTGCTGCGGCACGCTGCCCATCAGCGCCGACCACTCCGGCCTGGCCGAGGTCAGCCGCACGCTCGAAGCCGCCGTACCGCGCGAGGTGGCCCCCTGGCTGCGCTTCCGGCTCGACGACGACGCGGTGCAGCGCCTCGCGACGTGCCTGATCCGCTGGCTCGGAGCCCCCGCCCCGCTGCGCGAACGCACCCGGCACGCGCTCGCCCGGTTCGCCCGCGAACGCTTCTCGTGGGACGGGGTCGCCGTCGCGATGCTCGCGGCCGCCGAAGGCAGGCTCGACGACCTCCCCCGGGTCAACGGTCGCACCGGCGCGCAACGGGGCCACCTGCCGTGGCGCGGGGGCCGCCATCCGGCATCCGCCGGTCGGCGGATGAACAGCGGCGCCCACGCCGGTTCCGACAAACCCGCTTCCGCCCCTTAGCCCGGGCCTGTCAAAAGCACGAGAATGCAGGGGTTGGCGCTCGCCTGCGCAAACTTTGTCGGGATCGGGCGATTCCCGACCGCGTGCTCGCGACATTCGGCCGCTTCACGTGGCCATTGCGACCTCGACCGCGCGTCGGGCCTCCGCGGCGGCCGCCGGGTTGCCCCCGGCGGTGAGGACGACCAGCGTGCCCTCGTAGAGCAGGTGCACGTGGGCCCCCACGGCGGCGTCGCCGGTGAGGGTGTCGAACAGGGCGCGCATCCACGCCTTCTCCGCGCGGATCACGGGCACGGCCGGGTGGTCGCTCCCGCCGAGCTCGGCGTAGGCGTTGACGAAGGCGCAGCCGCGCCGCTGGGTGCCCATCCACGTCTCCAGCACCTCGAAGACCAGCCGGACCTGCGACCGCCGGTCGGGCGCGGCGTCGGCGAGCCGAGCCAGGAGGTACCCGCGCCAACGGTGGGCCCGACGCAGCAGGTACAGCGCGACGAGGGCGTCCTTGGAGCCGAACCGGTCGTAGAGGGTCTTCTTCGTCGTGCCCGCCGTCTCCGCGATCAGGTCGACGCCGACGGCCCGCACCCCGCGGTCGTAGAACAGCTCGCTCGCCGCCTCCAGCAGCCGCGTGCCCGCCTCCGTCAACGGCGGCAACGGCTGCAGCACGGGGCGCAGGGCGGCGGGCGTGGTCGCGTCGAACGTCGTGATCGTCGATAGCACGGTGGATCTCCTCGGTCGGTGCACTGCGAGTATACAGACCGGTATGGTTACATGCTCGCCATGGTCTTCCGTAGCGTTGCCCTGGTCGTGATGTGGAGCTCAGGCTTCATCGGCGCCGAGCTCGGTGCCCGGTACGCCAGTCCCGACACGGTGCTGACGTGGCGGTGCCTCGTCATCGCCGCCGTCCTACTCCCCTGGTCGCTGCGAGCGCTCACCCGCCTGGACCGGCGGGAGTGGGCGCGGCAGGCCGTGCTGGCCCTGCTGTGCCAGTGCCTCTACCTCGCGGGCGTCTTCTGGGCCGCCGCCGCGGGCGTCCCGGCGGGCACGTCGGCCCTCATCGCCTCCCTCCAGCCCGCCCTGGTCCTCACGGCCGCCGTGCTGCTGGACGGTCAGCGCGTGCGGGCCCGTCACCTGGCGGGCTTGGCGTTGGGGAGCACCGGGGTCGCCCTGACCGCGATCGGCGACCTCAGCGCCGGGCTCAGCATCCCCGCCCTGCTCCTCCCGCTGCTGGCGATGCTGTCCCTGACCGCCGGGACCCTGCTCCAGCAGCGGTGGTCCACGCAGCGGCGGACGCCTGCGCTGCTGCCGACCTTGGCCGTGCAGGCCGTGTTCACCGCGGGCTTCTTCACCGCCTACACCGCCGTCGCGGGCGACCTCACGCCCCCGCTGTCCACGGGCTTCTGGATAGCCGTGGCGTGGGCGGTCGCGGCCGGGATCGGCAGCTACAGCTGCTACTACCTCGTCACCACCCGCGACGGCGCGGGCCGGGCCAGCACCCTGCTCTACCTGACCCCCGCGGCCACCGCGCTGTGGGCGGCCCCGATGCTCGGCCAACCCCTCGGGGCCGCCACCGTGCTCGGCCTCCTGGTCAGCGCGCCCGCCGTCGTCCTCCTCCGCACGCCGCAGCCGACGGCTCCGGCCCGCGCCGTAACGCAGCCTGCTCCACGGTGCACTGCACAGGCATGACCGATATGCCGGAGTTCGCCGCCTGGCGGTTCGTGGACGGGGTGGACGGCTTCGAGGTCGTCTACCCGGCGCCGGGCAGGCTGCGCGGGCACACGTCGGCGGTCGAGGACGGCAGGCCGTACGCCGTGCGCTACGAGATCGAGCTCGACGCGCGCCTGGCACACCCGCCGCGCCCGGGTGTGGGCCGACACCCCCGACCGGACCGGCGAGATCGTGCTGACCTCCGACGGCGACGGCCGGTGGACGCTCGACGGCGCGCCCGCACCGCACCTGGACGGCCTGATCGACGTCGACCTCGAAGCATCGGCCTGCACGAACACGCTGCCGATCCACCGCATGACCTTCCCGGTGGGCGAGGTCGTCCACGCGGCGGCGGTCTACGTGCGGGCCCTCGACCTCTCGGTCACGCGGCTGGAGCAGTGCTACCGGCGGATCGACGCCCACCGCTTCGCCTACACCGCGGAGCCGGACTTCGCGGCCGTGCTGGAGTACGACGCCGCGGGGTTGATCGTCGACTACCCGGGCGTCGCCCGGCGTTTCACCTGACCCACGGGCCTGCTCTTGCGCGGTCGCGGCCACGGAAGCAGCCTGGACCCATGACCTACCCGAACACTTCGCTCTTCATCGACGACGACTGGGTCGACGCAGCCGACGAGCGCACGATCCCGGTGCACAACCCGGCGACCGGGCAGGTGATCGGTTCGGTGGCCCACGCCTCCGTGTCGGACCTCGACCGCGCACTCGCCGCCGCGCAGCGCGGGTTCGAGGTCTGGCGCGACTTCACCCCGGCCAAGCGCGGCAAGGTCATGCGCCAGGCCGCCGCGCTGATCCGCGAGCGGCTCGACGAGATCGCCCGCCTGATCACGCTCGAACAGGGCAAACCCCTCGTCGAAGCCAAAGGCGAGACCGCGATGGCCGCCGACATCATCGACTGGTTCGCCGACGAGGGCCTGCGCGTCTACGGCCGCATCGTCCCCCACCGCGCCAACCTCGCGATCCGCCAGATGGTCATCAAGGACCCGGTCGGGCCGGTGGCCGCCTTCGCGCCGTGGAACTTCCCGATCAACCAGGTCGTGCGGAAGGTCGCACCCGGGCTGGCCGCGGGCTGCTCGATGATCGTGAAGGCGCCCGAGGAGACCCCGGCCGCGCCGGCCGCGTTCGTCCGCGCCTTCCAGGACGCGGGCCTGCCCGCGGGCGTGCTCGCGCTGGTGTACGGCGACCCGGCCGAGATCTCCGGCCACCTCATCCCGCACCCGACGATCCGCAAGATCACCTTCACCGGGTCGACCGCTGTCGGCAAACAGCTCGCCGCGCTGGCGGGCCAGCACATGAAGCGCGTGTCGATGGAGCTCGGCGGCCACGCACCCGTGATCGTCGCCGAAGACGCCGACCTCGAGCTGGCGGTGAAGACCCTCGCGGGCGCCAAGTTCCGCAACGCGGGCCAGGTCTGCATCTCCCCCACCCGCTTCCTCGTCCACCGCTCCATCGCCAAGGACTTCGGCGCGGCTCTGGCCAAGAGCGCCGACGGCCTGGCCGTCGGTGACGGGCTGGCCGAAGGCACCCAGATGGGCCCCCTCGCGAACCCCCGCAGGCTCGACGCCATGCAGGTGCTCGCCGAGGACGCCGTGCAGCGCGGCGCCACCGTGCTGGCCGGTGGCCGTCGCATCGGCGACACCGGCAACTTCTGGGCCCCGACCGTCTACGAGAACGTGCCCGCCGACGCCCGGCTGTTCAACGAGGAGCCCTTCGGCCCGGTGGCCGGGATCCGCGAGTACGACCACGCTCGACGAGGCGATCACCGAGGCCAACCGGCTGTCCTTCGGGCTGGCGGGCTACGCCTTCACCCGGTCGCTCGCCACCGCCGACCAGCTCACCCGCCGCGTCGAGGTCGGCATGCTCTGGGTCAACATGCCCGCCATGCCCTCGGCCGAGATGCCCTTCGGCGGGGTGAAGGACTCCGGCTACGGCACCGAGGGCGGCCCGGAAGCCCTGGAGTGCTACCTCAACACCCGCGCGGTGAGCATCATGCAGGCCTAGTTGCCGACGACGACGTCCTGCAGGTCCCGGCAGAGCTCGTCGGCGGCCTTCTCGGCGCCCGCCGAGATGGCGCCCATGCCGAAGAAGCCGTGCACCAGCTCCGGGTACTCGCGCAGCACGGTGGGCACGCCCGCCGCCCGCAGCGCGGCCGCGTAGGCCAGGTTCTGGGCGAGCAGCGGGTCGTGGTGCCCGATGCCGATCACGGCGGGCGCCAGGCCCGCGTGGCTCTCGGCGCGCAACGGCGACACCCGCGGGTCCGCGGCGCGGGTGACGGTCGTCGCCAAGGTACTGCCGCTCCACCCAGTCGTCCTCGCCGGTGAAGAAGCCGTCGTCGCCGGACGCGGCCAGCCCGCCCGCGAGGTCGACGGCCGGGTAGACGAGCAGCTGGGCGACGAGTCGGCGGTCCGCGTCCCGGCAGTGGAGGGCGACGGCGGCGGCGAGGTTGCCGCCCGCGCTGTCGCCCGCCACCGCGATGCGGTCGGCGCGCCCACCCAGCTCGTCGACGTGCTCGAAGGCCCACTCGATCGCGGCCACGCAGTCCTCGTACGCGGCCGGGAACGGGTGCTCGGGGGCGAGCCGGTAGTCCACGTGCAGCACCACGGCGCCCAGCGTGGCGGCCAGCCTCCGGGCGTGGCCGTCGTGGGAGTCCAGGTCGCCGATGACCCAGCCGCCGCCGTGGAAGAAGACCACCGTGGTGCCGGTGGGCTCTTCCGGCCGGTAGATCCGCACTGGGAGCTCGCCCGCCGGGCCGGGGATGGCCAGCGCCTCGACGCTGTCGACGTCCACCAGCACCGGCGGGTAGTAGCGGGCCCGCAGGTGGACGCCGCGACGGCGGGCCTCGTCGGCCGTGACGTCCTGGAACAGCGGGGGTTCGCCGTTGTCCTGCATGGCCTGCAGCATCCGGGCGATGTCGGGGTCCAACATCATTTCTCCTTGGTAAGTCGGTGGGTCGGTGGGTCAGCGGCCGAGGCCGTGCATGGGTGTGCGGTAGGTCTCGCGCATGGTCAGCGCGGCCACCGTCGCGACGAGGGCGGCGGCGCAGCCGAACACGGCCACCGGCACCCAGTCGGCCAGGGTCGGGCCCGCCAGCACCGCGGCGATCGACGGCGCGAAGCCACCGAGGGCGAAGCCGAACTGCGTTCCGACGGCCACGCCGGACATCCGCACCCGGGTGTCGAACTGCTCGGCGAACATCGCGAAGCCGACGCCGCCGTAGGCCGGGTAGACGACCCCGGACAGCAGGATGCCGAACACGAAGACCAGCAGGGTGTCGCCGGTGCTGATCGCCCAGATGAAGGGCCAGATCAGCGCCGCGGAGCCGAGCGCGCCGACCAGGAAAACCGGCTTGCGGCCGATGCGGTCGCCCAGCAGCGCCCACGCCGGGATGGCGGCCAGCGCGACCAGGTTGGCCGCGATGATCATCCACAGCAGGCTGCTCTGGGACAGGCCGATCGTCTTCACCCCGTAGGTCAGGGCGTAGATGCCGAAGACCGTGCTGATGACGGAGACGAGCGCGGCGAAGAGGACCTTGAACACGTCGGGGGTGTAGCTGCGGAACAGCGTCTTGAGCGGCGCGGTCGGGATCGCGTCGTGGTCGCGCTCCTCCTCGAACGCGGGGCTCTCCTGCAGGGTCCGGCGGATCCACCACCCCGCGACCACGACCACCGCGCTGAGCAGGAACGGGATCCGCCAGCCCCAGGAGAGCAACGCCTCCTTCGGCAGCGCGGCGATCGGGAGGAACACCGCGGTCGCCAAGATGTTGCCGCCCTGGGTGCCCGCCAGCGTGAAGCTGGTGAAGAACGCGCGGCGGTTGGCCGGTGCGTGCTCCAACGACGTCGAGCTCGCGCTCGACTGCTCGCCCGCCACGGCCAGGCCCTGGAACACGCGCAGCACCAGGAGCAGGATCGGCGCCGCCACCCCGATCTGGTCGTACGTGGGCAGCAGCCCGATCAGGAACGTGGCCAGGCCCATCCCGAACAGGGTCAGGAAGAGCACGGTCTTGCGGCCGATCGTGTCGCCGAGGTGCCCGAGCACGAAGGAGCCGACCGGGCGGGCCACGTACGCCACGCCGAAGGTGGCGAGGGAGGCGATCGTCGCCGCCGCCGCGTTGCCCGCCGGGAAGAAGATCGCGGGGAAGACCAGCGCCGCCGCGGTGCCGTAGATGAAGAAGTCGTAGTACTCCAGCGCGCTGCCGATCCAGGCGCTCATCGCCGCCTTGCGGGGGGTCCTCCGGGGTTCGCTCGTGCCGACCGGCTTCACCAGTGTTTGCCGCATCGCTCATTCCTCTCGTCGTCGAGTTCGGTGAGACACAGCGTGTAACCTGCGGTGATAACTGTCCAAGACCGGTTATTAATTGCAGTGATCGGATATGCTTATCGTATGGAGCTGCGCTGGCTGACGACGTTCGTCGCGGTGGCCGAAGAGCTGAGCTACCGACGCGCGGCGGCGCGGCTGCTCGTCGCCCAGCCCGCCGTCAGCCAGCAGATCATGAACCTGGAGAAGGACCTCGGCGTGCGCCTGTTCGACCGGAACAACCGCTCGGTGAAGCTCACCGACGCCGGCACCGCGTTCCTGGGCCCGTGCCGCGCGGCGCTCGGCGCGGTGGAGAACGCGGGGCTGCTGGCGCGCAACGCGGGCACGGGCGAGTACGGGAGGATCCGGGTCGGCTTCAACGCGGGCTTCGCGACCGACCACCTCGTCGCGCTCGTGCAGGTGCTGCGCAGAGATCACCCGCACCTCGAGCTGGAGATCGACAACTCCCGCACGACGCCGGACGTCCTCAAGCTGCTGCGCGCCGACCGCCTGGACATCGGGCTGGTCGGCGGCCCGGCGACGGCTCCCGGGCTCGAGCAGCGGAGGATCTCCGAGACCCGGCTCGGCGTGCTCGTCGTGAACGGGCACCCGTTCGCCGCAGCGGGAAGGGCCACGGTCGCGGCGCTCGCGGACGAGCACCTCGTGCTGCTCGAGGCCACCCCGGGCTGGTCCATCCGACGGCTGGTCGAGGACGCGCTCGAACAGGCCCGCGTCGCACCCCGCGAGATCACCACCGTCGCCGACAGCACGACGATGCTGGCGCTGGTCGGCGCGGGCATCGGGGTCGGCTTCGGATCGCTGAACACGGGGGCGCTGACACCGCGGACGTTGACCCTCGTCCCGATGGCAGAAGGCGCGGCCGTCCCCACCAGCGTGGTCTGGAAGACGGCCAACGACACGCCCGCCCTGCGCACCGTGCTCCGGGCGGCCGAACGCCACCTCGTCGCTAGCGTTGAGCGCGCCAGGGGCCGGTGATGGCGAACAGGTAGCCGGGCTCCTGGATGTTGGCGAACAGGATGTTGCGCTCCGGGGCGTAGACCGGGCCCGTGAACTCGACGTTGCGGCTGGCGTCGCTGAAGTCGTTGCGGGCGATGGGGAACGTCTGTCCCCGGTCGGTCGCGCCGACGAGGTGTTTGATGCCCTCGCCGTCCTCGGCGATGATCACGCCGCCGTAGGGCGAGAGGCTGATGTTGTCGGGCCCGTCGAAGGCGCCGTCGACCTCCGGGGTGGTGTCGCGCCCGAACGCCAGCCGCAACGTGAGCGTGGAGCCGAGCGGGTCGTAGAACCACACCTGACCGTCGTGGGCCTTGGCCCCGCCCTGGTCGGACGCCCGCGCGTAGCTGGCGACGACGTAGGCGCCCGCGCCCGCCCACCAGGCCCCTTCGAGCTTGTGGGAGCGGGTGACGTCGCCGTTGCCGAGCTGCCGACGGGTGGGAGTGTTCCGGCCGTCGCGGTCGGGTACGGGCACCCACTCGACGCCGTAGGTGGTGCCGACCGCGGAGGCGAGGGACAGGTCGGCGACGTGCTTCCCGGCGCCGTCGGTGGCCTTCATCGCGGCCAGCACGCCGTCGGTGGGCCGGAGGCCGCGCAACGCGCCGCGGCCCGGGCGGAACCCGCTCGGGGGCTGCCAGCGGTAGAGCAGCCCGCTCGGCCCGCTCGCGTCCTCGGTCAGGTAGATCTCGCCCGTGCGCGGGTCCACGGCGGCGGCTTCGTGCTCGAACCGGCCCAACGCCTTGATCGGCTGCGGATCGCGGTTGGCGCCCGGATCGTACGGATCGACCTCGAAGACGTAGCCGTGGTCCGTGGTGAAGCCGTCCGCCCCGGCGCGGGAGTCGACCTCCTCGCAGGTCAGCCAGGTGTTCCAGGGGGTCTGGCCGCCCGCGCAGTTGGTGCGGGTGCCTGCGATGCCGACCCGTTCGGCGACCCGACGACCGTCGCGGTCGACCTCGACGATCGTGCAGCCGCCCGCCGCGCCCGGGTCGTAGGTCAGCCCGCCCAGGTGGGGCACGGCGAGATCGGTGCCGAACGGCTCACGGATCTCGTGGTTGTTGACCAGCACGGTGCCGCCCGCGGCCCGGGCGAACGCCCCGGTGCCGTCGTGGTTCCGCGGGGTCGGCTGACCCGTCTCCAGCTTCGTGACCCCGGCGCGCGTGACGATCGAGTAGCGGAAGCCGCGCGGCAGCGCCAGACGCTTCGCGGGGTCGGCCACCAGCGGCCCGTACCCGACCTCCGGCACACCGGTGTCGGCCGAGGCCTGCGCCGTCAGCAGCATCTCGGTGCTCCCGACCAGGGCGACGCCGACACCGGCCGCCGCCACCCGCTGGAAGAGGTCCCGCCGCGAAAGTCCTGCCGTCACACAGGGATCAACGCGCGAGCGCGCACCTTCCCGGGTGATTCACAGAGCTTCAACGATCTGGGTGAGAGTGCCGGGGCCCCCGACGTTGCCGGGGACGATGACGCAGGTGGCGCCGGAGTCCAGGTCCCAGACGGAGACGCCTGCCAGCACCTGACCGCGGACGGTGGCGCTGTCCGCGCCGAGGCCGATGGTCGCCACGTCGGCGGACGTGATGCCGCCCTTGCTGACCACCACGCGGACGCTCGGGGCGAGCTCTTGCACGGCGACCATCAGCGCGGACATCACGGCCTGCCCGTGGGCCAGGGTGTTGTGCTCGGGACGGCGGTCCCGCTCACTGGTGATCACCGCGAGGCCGCGGTCGGCGAGCAGCTCCCGCGCTCCGGCGACCACGGCGCGGCCCGCCGCGGCGCTGTCGGCCAGCGCGGCGTCGGTGTCGACGACCAGCGGGTCGACGCCGTGGGCGCGGTGGAGGTCGGCCAGCTGCGCGGTGGCTCCGCTGGTGTGCGAGCCGCACACCACGAGCACCGGCCCGCCGTCGGCCAGCGGCGGTTCCAGCAGGCCGTGGCTCACCACGCCCGCGCACCGGGCGGCGAGCGGCGCCGCGCAGCGCACCACCACGCGACCACCGCGTTCCCGGGCGGCCTGCAGCCCGGCGTGCACCTGGTCGATGTCCGCGTCGGTCTCCGCGTCCGGGGCGACCACCTCACCCGCCCGCGCGGCCAGCAGCGCGTCGGCCACCGCCCCACCCTGCGTCTCCCGCACCGCGGCCAGGCCGACCGTCACCGCGTGGCGATCCCCCTGCTCGCGCACGTAGCCGACGAGATCGCCGTGGCGGAAGCCGAACACCGGGTCCTCGGCGTACTCGGTCTGCTCGGCCGACATCCGCCGTCCGTCGACCTCGACGAAGTGGGTCCCGTCGACGGTCACGCGGCCGCCCGCGGGGAAGGCGGGCAGGAACAGGATCGGTTCGTCGGTCACGAAGACGTCGGTCTCGGCGAACACGTGCCCGCGCAGCGTCGAGTCCCCGCGGAGCACCACCTGCACCTGCTCGCCCAGCCGGTCCGCAGCGACGGCGATCTGCTCGCGGATCCGGCGGCAGAGCGCGACGGCGGCCGCCTCGTCGACCGCGCGCGAGTTGGTCTGCAGGTAGACCGCGTCCACCTCGGACAGGGCGGTGGTCAGCCCCTCGGCGTCCCAGCGCAACAGCACGCGCACGCCGGTGGCGGACTGGGTTCCGGTCGGGTCGTCGTCGAGCACGACGGTCTTCACAGCAGTCCTCCCGCGTTGGTTCGACCCATCATCGCCGCGGGAATGGCGACCGCGCGCCGGGGGCTGCCTGCGATGTGAACCTCGGGGTGGCCATCGCCGCAAGCACCGACGCTGCTCGCCGCGGCCGCGGGCACCGCGCAGGACAGCCGGTCGCAGCGGGGTCGGCGGCACAAGCGGTGAATGCACTGGATCCCATCACGATTCGCGGCCGCGGCGACCGATTGTCCGGACACCGCTTTCGTGCCCAATTGCCGGGACGTCGAATGTGTACCGGTTCGGACAATTCCCATGTGAGGTCGGGCACCGTTGACAATTCTCGGGTGCACTGCTTACCGTCCGGCGCGAAGAGCGTGAGGGCGAGGACGGAAAATGGACGCGGAATTGCGGACGGACGTGTGGCGCCGCCACGGCCGTTCCACGTCCTGCACCCGCCGTCACGTCGATCTCCTGCGGGTCAGCAGCGCGCTCTGTCGCTGATCCCCGCCGCTCCGCCGCCCGAGAGAACGCGCCGGAGCGTTCTGCGCTGATCCGGCCGCCCCGGCGGTCCCCTCCACCCCGCGACCCGGGGTGCCGTTGACGCACGCCCCCGTCTGGAGCCTGCCGTGCCGCCACCCACCACGACCGCCCAACCGCCCGAGCGCCTGGTCGAGCCCGACCTCGCCGCGCAGCGGGTGATACCGCTGCGCCACCCGGGCCGCTGGATCGCCACCGTGGTGGTGCTCGTAGTGCTGGCACAGGTCGTGCACGGCCTCGTGACCAACCCCTTCTACCAGTGGGACCGGTTCGCGTACTGGTTCTTCCGGCCGGTCGTGCTGGAGGGCCTGCTGGTGACGTTGCAGGTCACGGCGTGGAGCGCGGTGTTCGCGCTCATCGGCGGGATCGTGCTGGCGTTGGCGCGGCAGTCGCGCAGCCCGGTCCTGCAGGCGGTGAGCTGGGGCTACATCTGGCTCTTCCGGTCGGTGCCCCTGATCGTGCTGTTGCTCTTCCTCTACAACTTCAGCGCCCTGTACAAGACCCTCGGCCTGGGGATCCCGTTCGGCCCGACGTTCGTGACGTTCGGCGTGACGACGCTGGGCACCGACATGGTGATCGCGGTCATCGGCCTGACCCTGAACGAAGCCGCCTACGCCGCCGAGGTGGTGCGCTCCGGCTGCTGTCGGTCGACCAGGGCCAGCACGAGGCGGCCGCCGCGCTGGGCCTGCCCCGCTCCTTCCAGTTCCGCCGCATCGTGTTGCCGCAGGCGCTGCGCACGATCGTGCCGTCCTACGTCAACCTGCTGATCGGGCTGGTGAAGAGCACGTCGCTGGTGTTCTACGTCTCGCTGCTGGACCTGTTCGGCTCCGTGCAGAGCCTCGGTTCGACCTACTCCGGCGACATCGTGCCGCTGCTGGCCGTGGCGACCGTCTGGTACGTCGTGCTCACCAGCGTGATCTCGGTCGTGCAGTACTACGTCGAACGCCACTTCGCCCGCGGCGCCGTCCGCACGCTGCCGCCCACGCCGCTGCAACGGCTCCGCCGCGCGATCGGGGCGAGCCGATGACCGTTCTCGAGGCGAGTCGCGGCGCGGCGGCCGTCGAGGTGCACGGCGCGCACAAGGCCTTCGGCACCCACACGGTGCTCGACGGCATCGACCTGGTCATCAAGCCGGGCACGGTCACGGTGGTCCTCGGGCCGTCCGGCTCCGGGAAGTCCACGCTGCTGCGGGCCATCAACCACCTGGAGAAGCTCGACCGCGGCTACGTGAGCGTCGGCGGCGAGCCGATCGGGGTGCGCCGGGTCGGCGACCGGCTCAAGGAGCTGCCCGAGCACGCCATCCTCGTCCAGCGGCGGCGCATCGGCTTCGTGTTCCAGAACTTCAACCTGTTCCCGCACCTGACGGTGCTCGACAACGTCGCCGCCGCGCCGATCGCCACCGGGGCCGCGAGCCGTGCCGCGGCGATCACCCAGGCCCGCAGCATGCTCGAGCGGGTCGGCTTGAGCGACAAGGCCGACGCCTATCCGCGGCAGCTGTCCGGCGGGCAGCAGCAGCGCGTGGCGATCGCCCGGGCGTTGGCGCTGCGCCCCGGCGTGATCCTGTGCGACGAACCGACCTCCGCGCTCGATCCCGAGCTCGTCGGCGAGGTCCTCACGGTGATCAAGGACCTGGCCGCGACCGGCACCACGCTGATCATCGTGACCCACGAGGTCGGCTTCGCCCGCGAGGTGGCCGACCAGGTCGTCTTCCTCGACGGCGGCGTCGTCGTCGAACAGGGCCCGCCCACCCAGGTGCTCGACCACCCCGCCCACCCGCGTACCCGCGAGTTCCTCAGCAAAGTGCTCTGAGCCGTTGCCGCACACGAAGGAGATCTCGATGCCCCTCACCCGTCGCCGCAGCCCTCGCGGCAGCCGCCGCGACCGCCCTCCTCACGACGCTGGCCGCCTGCGGGGGGTCCGGCGGCGACACGGCCGCCGCCGTCGCGGGCGGCACCACCGCGGTCAACGTCGGCGCGTTGTCCAACGGCGCCGCGAAGGAGGTGACGATCAACGTGCCGGTGGTCGACTCGATCCGGGCCCAGCTGCCGCCCCCGATCCGGGACGCGCGGCGTGCTGAACGTCGGCCTCGGCCTGCTGCCCGCCGGGTCGCCGCCGTTGGGCTTCGTCGGCACCGACGAGCAAGACCCTCACCGGCTCCGAGCCGGACCTCGCCCGCCTGGTCGGCGGCGTCCTCGGGCCTCAAGGTGCAGCTCAACAACGCCACCTGGGAGAACCTGTTCGTCGGGATCGACAGCGGCCGCACCGACATCGGCTTCTCCAACATCACCGACACCGAGCAGCGCAAGCTCAAGTACGACTTCGCCACCTACCGCCAGGACAACCTCGCCTTCGAGACGCTCGCCACCTCGAACTGGGCCTTCACCGGCGACTACCAGGCCCTCGCCGACCGCAAGGTCTCGGTCTCGACGGGCACCAACCAGGAGAAGATCCTCCTGGAGTGGCGCAGCAAGCTGCAGGCCCAGGGCAAGGACTTCGCCGTCAAGTACTACCCGGACAACAACGCCGTCCAGCTCGCACTGGAGTCCGGCAAGATCGACATCTACCTCGGCCCGAACCCCGGCGTCGCCTACCAGGTGGCGCAGAGCGCCGATTCACCCAGCCCGAAGCGGAGCGCGGGAACCTTCTCCGGCGCGGGCGAATCGCTGCAAGGCCTCATCGCCGCCACGACGAAGAAGGACAGCGGCCTGGTCAAGCCGGTCGCCGACGCCATCAACTACCTCATCCAGAACGGCCAGTACCAACAGTGGCTCACCGCGTGGAACCTCGGCAACGAGGCCGTGAAGACCTCGGAGGTCAACCCGCCCGGCCTGCCCATCACCAACACGTGATCGACGCTCACGCCGTCCGCAGGATCCGCCGCATGACACGGGCCCCGAACCGCAGCGCCGTGAGCGGCACGCGTTCGTCGACGGCGTGGAACTGGCCGAAGGCGTCGAACCCGTCGGGCACCCGCAGCGGGGTGAATCCGTAGCCCGCGATGCCGAGCCGGGAGAAGCTCTTGTTGTCGGTCGAGGCGGGCAGGAGGTACGGCACGACGACCCCGTCGGGGTCGTCGTGCGCGACGGCCGCCCGCACCGTCTCGACCAGGGGGCCGTCGACGGGTGCGACGACAGGCGCGTTCAGCTGCGCCCACTCCACGTCCACGTACTCGCCGACGATCCGCTCCACCTCGCGCCGGAATCCCGCTTCGCCGCCCGGCACCACCCGCGTGTCGACCTCGGCGACCGCCTCGCCCGGGATGACGTTGAGCTTGTAGCCCGCCGTGAGCATGGTCGGCACGGCGGAGTGGCGCAGGCCTGCGCAGACGAGCCCGTTCTCGGGACGGTCATGACCGGTGAGCTCGGAGAACGCCGTGAGGAACGGCGTTGTGACGTCGGTGCGCTCCACCGGGAACCGGTGCTCCCCCAGCGCGACGACGGCCCTGGCCAGCCGCAGCACCGCGGTGTCCGCTCCCGGGGTCGAGGCGTGACCCGCGGCGCCCCGCGCCCGCAGCCGCAGCCAGCCCGCGCCCTTCTCCGCCGTGGCGAGCAGGTACGCGCGGCGCACGCCGTCGTGCGCCGTGGGCAGCGGCACGGAGAACCCACCCACCTCGCCGATCGCCTCGGTGACGCCCGAGAACAGCTCCGGGCGGTTCTCGACCAGCCACTTCGCCCCCCAGACACCCCCGGCTTCCTCGTCGGCGAGGAACGCCAGCACCAGATCGCGGCGGGGGACGACGCCGGAGCGCGCCAGCTCCCGCGCAACGGCGATCACCGTGCCCGCGAACCCCTTCATGTCCACGGCTCCCCGTCCGTAGAGCACCTCGCCGTGCCGGTCGTCTTCACGGATCTCGGCGGCGAACGGCGGCACGCTCCAGTCGGCCGCGTCGACGGGCACGACGTCGAGGTGGGTGTGCACGAGCAGCGCGCCCGTCGACCGGTCGCGGCCCGGGATCCGCACGACGAAGCTGCCGCGCCCCGGCGTCGGCAGCACGAACTCGCCGGAGACGCCGACCTCGGCGAGCCGATCCCGGACGTAGCGGGCGGCGCGCTCCTCGCCGTCGCCGATCGTCGCCGGGTCGCCCGTGTTCACGCTCTCGATGCGGATCAGATCGCGCGCGATCTCGATCGTCTCCTGCTCCAGCGCGGCATCCATGGCTTGGGGCTACCCCGGCTCGGCCGTCGCCGAATCGCCGGGCAGCTCCTTGGTGAAGGCGTGGATGCCGACCTCCTCCGCGGGCAGGGACTCGTCGAACCCCGGCGTGTAGCCCGCCGCGCGGTAGAGCCCGACGGCCTCGGGCTGCCGCGGGCCGGTGGTCAGGAAGATGCGTCGGTAGCCGCGGGCCGCGATCTCCCGTTCCAGCGCGGCCAGGGTGTGCCGGGCCAGCCCCCGCCGCCGGTACCGCGCGGCCGTCCAGATCCGCTTCAGCTCGGCCGTCACCGGGTCGTGGCGGCGGAACGCCCCGCCCGCGACGGGCCCGTCGGGATCCACCAGCAAGACCACGCCACCGTCGGCCCGGCCGAACTCGGCCGCGCCGCGCCGCTGCTCGGCGAGCAGGTCGGGGAAGCCGTGGCCCTCGCCGTAGCGCGCCGAGTACTCGTCGGACAGTTCGGCGAGCATCGGCAGCACCAGCGGATCGGTGTAGGCGACGAGCCGGACGCGCAGGACTTCCGAAGCGATCACGCCAGTTGCGTGACGACCCACGTGTCCTCGCCGCCCAGCGTCGGCGGCTCGTCGACGGTGATGCGGTGGTCGCCGATGCGGAGGTCGGTGGCGACCTGCCGGATGCCCTCGCCGTCGGCGCGGAACACGACGAGGGCGTTGTCGACGTCCTCGGCAACGGCGGCGCCCGTCGCGGTGATGATCTCGTTCAGCTGGGTGTCCCGGTCGGCTGCGGGCGCGGTCGTGCTGGTGTCGATGCTCATGGCGGGAGAACGGCCTTTCGGGTTCGGGTTGCCGGAGGAAAAGGGGATCAGCAGGAACCCGGACACGCGCACGTCCAGACCAACCCGTGGTCGACGTGCCGACGCCGCACGAGGAGGGTGCGAGCGGCCATACGACGTTCGTACCACCCGTCATCGCGAATGCGAAGGAATAGCGCGCCGCGTACCAGTCCCTGGAATTGCCTGCGTGATCCCAGGGAATTGTTCGGACCAGTGGTGGACGGCTCGAGTACTCAGCCGGTGAGCCAGCCAGAAGTCAGAAGCACCAACCCGAGCGAGCAGGCGGCGACCACCACGAGCCCGAGCGCCGCGACGATCAACGGTCGGACGCCCACGCGGGCGAGCTCGCGGAGGTCGAAGTTCAGGCCCACGCCCGCGAAGCAGAGCAGGAACGCCCACTTCGACAGGTTGCCGAGGCTGGTGATCGCGGGCTTGGCCAGCAGGCCGCTGGTCGCGATGGCGGACACGGCGATGAAGCCCAGCACGAACTTCGGGAACGTCTGCCACACGAACGCCGTGCGCGGCCGCCAGCCCTTCTCGACCGAACGCAGGCCGGTCTGCGCGAACGTGCCGACGACGCCGACGACCAGCAGGAGCAGCAGGCCGGGCAGGTAGCGCAGCGCGGTGGTGGCCCAGGTGCGGGCGGGTGCGGCGGTGCTCATTTGACCAGGAAGGGGATCGAGGGGAGCAGCCCGATCAGCGCCAGCGCGACGAAGACCGCCGCGACGATCACCGCGGCCCAGTCGGCGCCGATGCGTGGGCCCCGTTCTTCCGGGGGCGGGACGGGTGTGGGTTCGGGCGGTGCGGTGCTCACAGCGTGCCTCCAGGACATCGAAGGATGGGTCAGGTCGAACCGTTGAGGGTCGCGAAGGCGGCGGTGCGGGACTCCCCCCGCCCGTGCGCCGCGTCGGGCGGCTGCCACAGGCCGCGGCGCCGCAGGATCGGCATGACGCCCTCGCCCATCCACCACGCCTCCTCGAGGTGCGGGTAGCCGGACAGGACGAACTCGTCGATGCCGAGGGCGTGGTACTCGGCGATCCGGTCGGCCACCTCCTCGTGGCTGCCGACCAGCGCCGTGCCCGCGCCGCCGCGCACGAGCCCGACACCCGCCCACAGGTTCGGCGCGATCTCCAACTGCGCCGTGGAGCCGCCGTGCAGGGCCCGCATGCGGCGCTGGCCCTCCGACTCGCTCTCCGCGAGCCCGGCCTGCACCTTGGCGATCACGGCCGGGTCGATCGCGGCGAGCAGGGACTCCGCGTGCGCCCACGCGGCCGCGGACGTGTCCCGGGTGATCACGTGCAGCCGGATGCCGAAGCGGACCGCCCGGCCGCGCCGAGCCGCGAGCGCTTGGATCCACGCGATCTTCTCGGCGACCTGCGCGGGCGGCTCACCCCAGGTGAGGTAGACGTCAGCGTGCTCAGCCGCGACCTCGCCCGCGGCGGGCGAGGAGCCCCCGAAGTACACCGACGGCACCGGCTGTGGCAGCCGGTCGAGGAACGCGCCCTCGACCTGGATGTGGACGCCGTCGTGGTCCACCGTCTCGCCCCGCCACAGGGCCCGCACGACGTGCAGGAACTCCCCCGTCCTCCGGTAGCGCGCGTCCTTGTCGAGGAAGTCGCCGTAGGCGCGCTGCTCCCGCGCCTCGCCACCGGTCACGACGTTGAGCAGCAACCGTCCCTGCGAATGCCGTTGGAAGGTCGCGGCCTGTTGCGCCGCGAGGGTCGGCGAGACGAACCCGGGGCGGAAGGCGACGAGGAACTTCAACCGCTCGGTGCGCCCGACCAGCATCGCGGTCGTGAGCCAGGCGTCCTCGCACCACAGGCCGGTCGGCGTGAGTGCGGCGGTGAACCCGACCTGCTCGGCCGCCTGCGCGACCGAGGCCAGGTAGTCCAGCGATGCCTGCCGCAGCAGGCCCGCCGAGCCGGTGCCCACGCCGTGGCCGCCGCCGACCAGTTGCCTGCTGTCGCCGTTGATCGGGAGAAACCAGTGGAGGTCGACCCCGCTCATCCGGCCGCCGTTCTCACCGCGTGTCCGACCCGGCCGCGGAGCTCGGCGAACTCACCGTCGTCCACCGGAGCGGGTGGCGGGATGGTGGTGGACATGGAACGCCTCTCGGGGTTGCGGGCAGCGTGACCCGACCGACCGACGGCGGGTTCCGCGGTGGGGACGGGTGGTGCCCGCTCAGCGGGCGACTGGTCCTGTCGTGTGGACGGGCCGGTGGCGCAGCAACGCGTTGCGCGCCACAGCCAGCTCATGGGCGACCTCGGCGGCCACGATCTCGGCGTCCACGTTCAGTGCGCGGTGCCGGTGCACCAGGTTCTCGAGCGATTCGAGGAGGCGGTCGGCCACGTCGGCGCGGCGTTGCTCACGCGTACGGGGCGAATGCGCGTCGAGGCGACGCGGGACAGCGGGATGAGTCATCGGATCCGGTCTCGCAGAAGGGGCGGGGGACGGTCAGGGACGAGCCTGACGACGACACCCGCAGCTGCAGACCAGGAGGAAATCGACGTGACGGCGACGCGCGAGGTGCAGCGGGGCCATCATGACCGCAGTCTCACCCGAGCGACGACGGTCTGTCCAGGGCTCTGCGTCATTTCGGCGATCTGCCGGGCGCGCGCGATCACGCCGACCGAGCCGAGCGCGGTGGACGCAGCCGACACGATCGGGCCCCGGCGCGTGGTGGTGACCTCGGCGGGCACCGTCGTCATCGCTTCCGGCGCAACGGGTTCGGGCGAATCCACGGTCAGCCCCGGCCACCACGCCTGCACGCGGTCGCGCAGGTCGCCGAGCGTGCCGCGGGGCCACGAGCGGGCACCGACGGCGAGGTGGCCGTAGGCGCAGGAGGCCGCCCGCACCAACCCGAGCTCCGGGTCGTGGAGGGCGAGCAGCGGCCCGTCGAGGTGCTCGGTCGCGCGCCGGAAGTGCAGCTCGACGCTCCTCGACGACGACGGGACGACGGAGGTGACGACCGCACGCCGGGCGCAGATCCGCCCCTCGGCCGTGCGGACGTCGACGCGCTCGTCGTCGACGGCCTCGATGGCGGTCACCGGGCTGCGGTAGCGGACCACTGCACCGAGCGCGACCGCGCCCGCCGTGAGGGCGGCGATCGCGAGCTCGGCCCGGATTTGGAAGGCCGCGCCCGTCCGCAGCACCGCCGGACCCGCGAAGACCGTGCCCGGCCAGCGCTCGCCCGCCGTCTCCGGATCGAACCAGGTACCCGCCGTGGCCGGGTCGAGCGCGGTGCCGAGGTCCAGCGCGTCGCGGCGGACCAGCAGCTCGGCGCCGGTCTGCCGCTCCAGCTCGCACCAGGCTTCGGCGGCCTCGTGGACGGCGGCCTGCGGCGTGGCGACGGGCCAACCGGGGTGCGCCGACCAGGCCATGCCGCGCACGGCGCGCCGCAGCTGCCGGGTGGTGGACGCCTCGAGCAGGACCACCGACCGACCCGCCCTGGCCAGCCACCATGCCGTCGCGACGCCGAGTGCGCCGCCGCCGATCACGACGACATCGGTCAGGCGGTCCGGTGCGCCCGCACAGGGCGAAGCAGGGGTAGCGGTCGGGCCCACGGAGACCTCCATCGATCCCGGCATGAGCACCCGACGATCCGGGTTGCTGCGGCGTCGCGGAGCCAGGTCTCTCGGCCGCTCTGGATGGTGGAGCAACCATAGGCAGCGGTCACCGCGGGCTGTCAAGGCCGGGGCGATGAGTGCGACCCTCGTCAACAAGGCTTGAACGTTCAGGCACCGCGTGTATAACGTCGAGGTGCGGCCGGAGGCCATCCAGAGCGGTCGCGGGCTGATGGAGGTCGGGGTGCTCGGTCGGGAGAGCGTCACCCTGCGCACGACGTGGCACGCCTGGCGCTACCACGTCGACCTGTGCCGCACGGCCGCCGCGCTCTGTCGGCGCTGACACCCCGCTTCGCCCACGCACGGCGGGGTCTCGCCGCAGTGTTCGCGCGATCAGGTACGAGGAGTCTGGATGAGCGCCTTCACCGAAGCCCGGATGCACCTGGGCGTTGAGCTCCGCGGGGCGGGCAGGCACCCCGCGGCGCTTCGCCGAAGCGGCGTCGACCCGGCTGCGCTCGTCGAGCCGTCGTGGTGGACCCGGCTGGTGCGCGACGCCGGGGCGCGCGGTCTGGACCTGGTCGTCCTGCCCGCGGGTCGCCCGCAGGGTGCCCCGGTCGGCGTGCTCGACGCCGTGGCGATGGCCGAGCGGATCGCGCCGTTCGTGCCCGGCATCGGGCTGGTGCCCCAGGTGGACATCGCCGCGGCCGAGCCGACCGTGCTCGCGAAGGCGATCTCGACGTTGGACGTCGTCTCGACCGGCCGGGCCGGATGGGAGCCGGTGACCTCGACGAACTGGGCGGCGGCCGGTCCGGTCGTCGAGGGTGTGCTCGACGACGGCGCGCGGCGGCTCCCCCGGCGACGCCCGCTCATCGTCGTGCGCGCGGACGAACCCGCCGCGCTCGACGTCGCCGCCCGCCACGCCGACGTGGTGCGGATCGCCGCCCCCAGCCTGGACATCGCCCACGCCCTGCGCGAGCGGGTGCGCGCCGCGGCCGCGGCGGCCGGACGGCGACCCGACCACCTCGCCGTGCTGCTCGACGTCGAGGTGCACCTCGCGGGCGACGCGGCGGACGCCCGCGCGTCGCTCCGGCAGCTGGACCGCACCGACGAGCTGCCGCCGTCGACGCTGCGGGTGGTCGGCGCGGCGGTGGATCTGGCCAACCTGGTCGAGCGCACGGTGGCCCTGCGCGCCGCCGACGGCATCACCTTCCTGCCGCTCGCCCTGCCCGCCGACCTCTTCGCGATCACCGGTCAGGTCGTGCCGCTCCTCGCGGGCCGGGGCCTGTTCCGCACGGGCAGCCCCGGCATGCGGCTGCGCGCCCGGTTCCAGCCCCGCAGGCTGCTGGCCGATGTCGGGGTGGCCTCGTGAGCCCGCAGACCCGGTTCCCCACCGCCGCACCGAACCCGACGGCCATGCGTGCGACGCTGGGCCACTTCGCGTCCGGCATCGTGGTGGTGACGGCGACGGGCCCGGACGGGCCCCTCGGCTTCACCTGCCAGTCCTTCGCGTCGCTGTCGCTCGACCCGCCGCTGGTGAGCTTCAGCCCGGCGCGGACGTCGTCGACGTGGCCGCGGATCCGGGCGAGCGGCCGGTTCTGCATCAACGTGCTGGCCGAGGACCAGGAGCGCTTCAGCGACCAGTTCGCCAGGTCCGGCACCGACAAGTACGCGGGAGTGCCCTGGCGGCCCGGCCCCTCCGGAGCGCCCGTGCTCGACGGCGTGTGCGCCTGGATCGACTGCGCGCTGTGGCGGGAGTACGACGGCGGCGACCACACGATCGTCCTCGGGCAGGTCGCCGCGCTCGGGGCCGACGCCTCGCGGGCCCCGCTGCTGTTCCACCGCGGCCGCTACCACGGCACCGCGAGCGCCGAGCGGCGCCGCGCGTCCTGAATCAGCCGCCGCGGGTGGCCGCGCCCGCGGTCGCTGTGTCCCGCGCCGCCCACTCCTGCGCGAGGAGCGCCTGCGACGCCACCCGGTCCTCGTGCCGGTGCGTGATCGTGGTGACGAGCAGCTCGTCCGCCTCGGTGACCGCACCCAGGGCCGCCAGTTGGTCGGCGACCGCCGCGGGCGAGCCGACGAACTGCGTCGTCCACCCGGTCGCGCACCAGCTCCCGGTCCGCATCGGTCCACGGGTAGGCCGCGGCACCCGCCTCGTCCGGGAACGGGATCGCCCCGGCGCCGCTGCGGATGCTGTGCACCCACGGCCCGTAGCCCGCGGCGAGCCGGTGGGCCGCCGCGTCGTCCGGGCCGACGACCACGTCCGCCGACACCATCACGTGGGGCGCCGCGAGCTGGGCGGACGGTCGGAAGGCCGCCCGGTAGGCCGTCACGGCGTCGAGCACGGTGCCCGGGCTGACGTGGTAGTTCGCGGCGAAGCGCAGGCCGCGCTCACCGGCGACCGCGGCGCTGTCGGCGCCGCTGCTGCCGAGCACCCACACCTCCGCACCGGCACCCTCCCCCGGCACGGCGTGCACCTCGACCCCCTCCGACGACCGGTACCGGCCGGCGATGAGGTCGAGCACGTCGTCGACGATCCGGTCGTAGGCGGGCGTCTGCGCCTCCGGCTGGCGGAGCAGCTCGATCTGGGCGCGGAACCGCGGCGAGCCGAGCAAACCCTTGAAGGAGAACGGTCGCGGGATGAGCACGCCGCCCACGACGTGCTCCTGCGGGTCCTCGGCGGGCCCGTCGGCGATCGACCGCGGGCCGCCGGACCGACCCAGCCCGAGGTCGACGCGCCCCGGGAAGAGGGCGTCGAGGATGCCGAACTCCTCGACCACCGACAGCGGGGTGCGGTGCCCGGTCTGCACCGCTCCCGAGCCCACGCGGATGGTGCGGGTCGCCGCCGCGACGGCCTGGATCACCAACGGCGGCGACGCGCCCGCAACCCCCGGGTTGAGGTGGTGCTCAGCCAGCCAGTACCGGAGGTAGCCCGCACGCTCGGCCGCGCGGGCGAGGTCGACCGTGTTGCGCAGCGCCTCCGCGACGGTCGAGCCCGCGCTGATCGGGGTGAGGTCGAGGACCGAGAGGGGGATGTTCACCGGGCGCCCACCGGCTGCGGCTCGGGGGTCGATCGCGGCCCCGTGAACGGGATCGGGCCTGCCAGCGGCCTGCTGGGGATCGCCGCCCGCAGCAGCGGGGCGACGTCGGACTGGAACAGCTCCAGCGACGCCCGGTGCGCGCTCGGGGTGAGCCCGTCGCCGTCGGCGTGCAGGTGGAGGACCTCGTGACCGAGACCCGCGTGGTAGCGCAGCACCTTCTCGACCACCTGCTGCGGGCTGCCGACGAGCGCGGAGCTGCGCTCGACGAAGTCCTCCAGCGTCGGGAAGACGGCGGGCAGCCCGAACCGCGCCATCACCTGCACGCGTTGCTCGAAGATCGGCCGGAACGCGTCGTAGGCCTCCTGCGAGGTCGGTGCGACGTGGAAGCCCGCGGTGCCCGCCCCGACCAGCGACGTCCGCCGGGTCGTGGCCGTGGGCCACCCACCGTTCCCGGTAGTAGCGCACCAGCTCGGCGTAGGGCTCGATCGGGTTGGTCACGTTGGCCGAGAACAGCGGGTCGCCGTACCGGGCGGCCAGCTCGACGGAGTCGCGGCTCGTGGCGCTGCCGTGCCAGACGCGGATCGGCTGCTGCAACGGCCGCGGCCAGGTCTCGGCCTCGTGCAGGGACGGCCGGAACCGGCCCTCCCAGGTGACCTTGTCCTCCCGCCAGAGCCTGCGGAACAGCTCGTAGCCCTCGCGGTTGCGGTCCCACTGGTCCTCGGTGGTGACGTGGAACAGCTCCTTCTGCGCCGCCCCGTTGCCCTTCCCGATGATCAGCTCGAGCCGCCCGTCGGAGAGGTGGTCGAGGGTGGCGTAGTCCTCGAACGCCCGCACGGGGTCGAGCAGCGACAGCGTCGTGACGCCGGTGAACAGGCGGATCCTGCTCGTGCGCGCGGCGATGTGGGAGAGGACCACCGGCGGCGCCGAGGAGAAGAACGGCCGCTCGTGCCGCTCGCCGACCGCGAACCCGTCGAAACCGAGCTCCTCGGCCAGCACCGCGTGCTCGACGACGCGGCGGAACCTTTCGTGCGGCGAGGGTGTGCGCCCGGTGCGGGGGTCGGGCCCGTTCGAGATCAACGTGAGGACGAGGAACTTCATGCGGACTCCAGGGCAGGCCTCAGCTGAGACGGGAAGGACGAGGTGCGGGTGCTCGTCAGGCCCGACAGCCCGCGCTGGCGGTGCGCAGGAGGTCCACGTGCAGGCGCTGGGCGCCGAGGAAACCGAGCCGCAGCGGCCCCGCTCCCCCGCTCCGCATGGCGCGCCTCCGTACCGGCATCAGCTTGCGGAAACGACTCTACGTCGCCGCGCGCGGCATCCGTCAAGCCCGGGACGACCGGCTTGAAACCGCGGCACCGTCGTGCCTACTGTCGGTGGCGTGCCCTCGGTCCCGCTCGTGCGACGGCGCCCCGTCGACCTGATGCGGGTGCACGCCGCCTGCTGTCCGCGCTGACCGCTCCGGTTCCGGCGTCCCCGTCTGAGCGGGGCCGCGACCCCTCGCCGTGCGCCCGTCCCGCGGCACGGCCTGTCGTCGAAGAGGCAGCCATGGCCACCGACCACCTCCACATCGCCGTCGCCCTGGACGGGGCGGGCTGGCACCCCGCGGCGTGGCGCGAGCCCGCCGCCCGCCCCGACGCGCTGTTCTCCCCGGGCTACTGGGCCGACCTGGCCCGCACCGCCGAGCGCGGTCTGCTCGACTTCGTCGCGATCGAGGACACGTTCGGCATCCAGAGCGGTCTGCTCGGGAACAACGACCCCGACCGGACCGACCAGGTGCGCGGGCGGCTCGACGCCCTGCTCACCGCGTCCTTCCTCGCCCCGCTCACGAGCCGGATCGGGCTCGTGCCCGTCGTCTCCGTGACGCACACCGAGCCGTTCCACGTCGCGAAGGCCACCGCGACGCTCGACCACACGTCGCTCGGCCGCGCAGGCTGGCAGCCGCGGGTGTCCGGGCGGGCGGCCGAGGCGGCGTTGGTCGGACGGCGGACGGTCGCGGACGTCCGGCGCGCCGACCTGCGCGACGGTTTGCCGCCCGGCCTCGCCGACCTGTTCACCGAGGCGGCCGACGTGGTCGAGGTGGTGCGCGCGCTGTGGGACAGCTGGGAGGACGACGCCGAGATCCGCGACGTCGCGACCCGCCGGTTCATCGACCGGGACCGCGTGCACCACGTCGACTTCGCGGGCCGCTTCTTCTCCGTGCGCGGCCCCTCGATCACGCCGCGGCCCCCGCAGGGCCAACCGGTGGTGGCCGTGCTCGCGCACCGCGCCGAGCCGTACGAGCTGGCCGCCCGCGCCGCCGACCTCGTGCACCTGACCCCGGGCGGTCCCGGCTTCCCCGACGCGGCGGGGGTGCTCGCCGACGTCGGGCGAGCCGTCGACGCGGTCGGCGGGCGGGCGGAGCCGTTGCGCGCGCTTCGGAGATCTCGTCGTCGTCCTCGACACCCCCGACGAACCGGCCCGCGAGCGGCTGCGGCGGCTCGACGCGACCGCGCCCATCGTGAGCGACGCGGCCGTGTTCGCGGGCTCCGCCGCCGAGCTCGCCGACCTCCTGCTGGGCTGGCAGGCGCTCGGCTTCCACGGCGCCCGGCTGCGCCCGGCCGTGCTGCCCGACGACCTCGACCGCATCGTCGACGATCTCGTGCCCGAGCTGCAGCGCCGCGGCCGCTTCCGCACGGCCTACCCGGAGGCGGGCGGGCTGCGCGGGCTGCTGGGGCTGCCCACCCACGTCCCCAACCGGTACGCCCACGCCTGACGGAGACCGCCATGAGCCGCAAGCAGATCATCCTCGGCGCCTACCTCGGCGGCGTGAACCACCACACCGCCTGGTGGCACCCGCGGGCAGGCAGCCAGATCGACTTCACCACCTTCGAGCACACCGCCCGCACCGCTGAACGCGGCAAGTTCGACTTCTTCTTCCTGGCCGAGGGCCTCGCCCTGCGCGAGCGGGCCGGGAAGGTCTTCGACCAGGACATCGTCGGACGCCCCGACACGCTCCCCGTGCTGGCCTCGTTGGCCGCCGTCACCACCCACCTGGGGTTGGCGGGCACGCTCAACGCCACCTTCAACGAGCCCTACGAGCTCGCCCGCCAGCTCGCCACGCTGGACCAGCTCTCCGGAGGGCGGGCCGCGTGGAACGTGGTGACGTCCTTCGACGCCTTCACCGGCCAGAACTTCCGCCGTGGCGGCTTCCTCGACCACTCCCAGCGCTACGAGCGGGCGCAGGAGATGATCGAGGCCGTCCGCACGCTCTGGGACTCGTGGGACGGCGCGGACCCGTTGGCGGACAAGGCGTCCGGTCGGTTCCTCAGCAGGCCCGACGCCGGGGCGTTCACGATCCGCAGCAGCCAGTTCGACATCACCGGCCGGTTCCCGGTGCCGCGCAGCCCGCAGGGCCGCCCCGTGGTCCTGCAAGCGGGCGTCTCCCCGCAGGGCCGCGACTTCGCCGCCCGCAGCTCGGACGCGATCTTCTCCCCGTACGGGAAGCTGCCCGAGGCCGCCGAGTTCTACCGGGACGTGAAGGCCCGCGCGGTCGCGCACGGCCGTCGACCGGACGACGTCAAGATCCTCCCGTCGGCGAGCTTCGTGCTCGGCGACACCGCGGCCGAGGCGCAGGAACGACACCGGGAGGTGCGACAGCAGCAGGTCACCGGGCAGACGGCGCTGATCCTGCTGGAGCAGGTCTGGAACCGCGACCTGTCGGGCTACGACCCGGACGGCCCGCTGCCCGACGTCGACCCGGATGCGGACGCGCCGCCGATCATCCAGGGCCGCGCGTTCGTGCACCAGGACCGGTTGGCGACGGTCGCGAAGTGGCGGAAGATCGCCGAGGAGAAGGGGCTGTCCCTGCGCGAGCTGGTGATCGACCAGTTCGAGCGCGGGCCGTTCGTCGGCACGCCCCAGCAGGTGGCGGACGCGCTCGACGACTTCGTCCAGAACGACGGCGCCGACGGCGTCATCATCGGCTCGCACCTGGTGCCGTGGGGCCTCGACGAGTTCGTCGACCGGGTGGTGCCGCTGCTGCAGGAACGCGGATCGCTCCGCGCCGACTACACCGGCTCGACGCTGCGCGACAACCTCGGCCTGCCGGTCCCCGCCCGCGCCGCGCCGGTGGCGACCGCGGCGAGCTGACCCCGGGCGAGCCAGCTACTGGCCACCTTGCTCGCGGTGGCGGTCATCGCCGTGCTCGCGCCGCTGCTGCTGGAGGGGCGGCTGGGCGGGTTCCTCCTGGCCGCGGGCCGGTGGGCGAGCTGCTGCCCATCGTCGCGATCGCGCTGCTGCTCGGGGTCGACAACCGGTTCGTGGCGCTGATCGCCCTCGGTGGGATCGCGGTGGTGTCGGTGCTGCTCGGTGCCGGCGTGCTCACCGTGATCATCCTGCCGACCATCGCGGTGGCGATCCACTCGCCCGGGGCGGTTAGGCAGGCCCGCTCCGGGTAAGACCGTGATCGTGGGACTACGAAGGCTGGTCGGGCGTTGGCCCGTCCTGCGTCAGGTGACGGGGACCGACCCACTCGCCCGCGGCACGTCGTCGCGGTCGGCAGGCGGCACAGCGGACAAACGGGCCCGCACCCTGGACGCCGACCGCGTCACGAAGTCGATCTGCCCGTTCTGCGCGGTGGGCTGCGGGCAGCAGATCTTCTCCCGCGACGGGCAGGTCACCCACGTGGAGGGCGACCCGGACTCGCCGATCAGCCGCGGACGGCTGTGCCCCAAGGGGTCCTCGACGCTGTCGTTGATCACCGCGCCGACCCGGCAGACCCGGGTGCGCTACCGGCGGCCGTTCGGCACCGACTGGGAGGACCTCGACCTCGACACCGCGGTCGAGATGATCGTCGATCGGGTGCTGCGCACCCGGGCGAACAGCTGGCAGGACGTGGACGACCAGGGCAGGCACCTGCGCCGGACCATGGGGATAGCGAGCCTCGGCGGGGCGACCCTCGACAACGAGGAGAACTACCTCATGAAGAAGCTCTACACCGCCATGGGCGCGGTGCAGATCGAGAACCAGGCCCGTATTTGACACAGCTCCACCGTTCCCGGTCTGGGAACCTCGTTCGGCCGCGGCGGCGCCACCAACTACCAGCAGGACCTCGTCCACTCGGACTGCATCGTCATCCAGGGCTCCAACATGGCCGAGGCGCACCCGGTCGGCTTCCAGTGGGTGATGGAGGCCAAGCGCCGCGGCGCCACGGTGATCCACGTCGACCCGCGGTTCACCCGCACCTCCGCGGTGGCCGACCTGCACGTCCCGATCCGGGCGGGCACCGACATCGCGTTCCTGGGCGGCCTGATCCACCACGTGCTGGAGACCGGCGCCTACTTCGAGGACTACGTGCGCGCGTACACCAACGCGCCGATGATCCTGCGGGACGACTTCTGCGACACCGAGGACCTGGACGGGCTGTTCTCCGGGTTCGACCCGGAGACCGGCACCTACGACGTGCGCGTCCTGGGAGTACAAGGACGACGACGTGGGCGCGGCGGTCGGGCCCCGCGACGACCGGTCCAAGGTGCCCGAGCACGAGCGCGGGGAGATCGCCGGGTCGGGCGGCGCCCCGACGAGCACGGACCCGCACCGCGACGACACCCTGCAGCACCCGCGCTGCGTCTTCCAGGTGCTCAAGCGGCACTTCTCCCGCTACACACCGGAGATGGTGCACGAGGTCTGCGGCATCGCCCCCGAGGTGTTCGCCGCGGTCGCCGAGGCGCTCACCCGCAACTCCGGCCGGGAGCGCACGAGCGCGTTCTGCTACGCGGTGGGCTGGACGCACCACACGGTGGGCGTGCAGTACATCCGCGCCGCGTCGATCCTGCAGATGCTGCTGGGCAACATCGGCCGACCGGGCGGCGGCATCCTCGCGCTGCGCGGGCACGCCAGCATCCAGGGCTCCACCGACATCCCCACGCTGTTCGACATGCTGCCCGGGCTACATCCCGATGCCGCACGCGCACCGCGAGCAGGACCTGGAGACCTACATCGCCGCGAACACCGGCGACAAGGGCTTCTGGGGCAACATGGACGCCTACGTCGTGAGCCTGCTCAAGGCCTGGTTCGGCGATGCCGCCACGCCCGGACAACGACTTCTGCTTCGACCACCTGCCCCGGCTCGACGGCGACCACTCCAGCTTCGAGACGGTGATGGCGCAGGTCCGCGGCGAGGTGCCCGGTTACTTCGTGATCGGCGAGAACCCGGCCATCGGCACGGCCAACGCCCGCCAGCAGCGCCATGGCCTCGCGAAGCTCGAGTGGCTCGTCGTCCGCGACCTGAACATGATCGAGACGGCCACGTTCTGGAAGGACGGCCCGGAGATCGAGACCGGCGAGCTGCGCACCGCGGACATCGGCACCGAGGTGTTCTTCCTGCCCGCCGCCGCCCACAGCGAGAAGGACGGCACGTTCACCAACACCCAGCGGCTGTTGCAGTGGCACCACAAGGCCGTCGAGCCGCCCGGCGACTGCCGCAGCGACCTGTGGTTCTACTACGAGCTCGGACGGCGCATCAAGGAACGGCTCGCGGGCTCGACCGATCCGCGCGACCGCCCGCTGCAGGACCTCACCTGGGACTACCCCGTCGACGAGAGCGGCGAGCCGAGCGCGGACGCCGTGCTGCGCGAGATCAACGGCACGGACGCCGACGGCAAGACGGTGAGCGGGTACACGGCGTTGAAGAACGACGGGTCCACCGCGTGCGGCTGCTGGATCTACTCCGGCGTGTACGCCGACGAGGTCAACCAGTCGATGCGCCGCACGTCCCGGCCAGGAGCAGGACCTCGTCGCCGCCGAGTGGGGCTGGGCGTGGCCGATGAACCGCCGGGTCCTCTACAACCGGGCCTCCGCCGACCCCGACGGCAAGCCGTGGAGCGAGCGCAAGAAGCTGATCTGGTGGGACGGCAGCGCCTGGACCGGCGGCGACGTGCCCGACTTCCCGGTCGGCACCGCACCGACCTACCGCCCACCGCCGGACGCCCACGCCGCGGAGGCCATCGGCGGCGACGAGCCGTTCATCATGCAGGCCGACGGGCGGGCCTGGCTGCACGCGCCCGCCGGGCTGCTCGACGGGCCGATGCCCGACGCACTACGAGCCGCAGGAGTCCCCGGTGCCCAACGCGCTCTACCCCGCCGTGCGGCGCCAACCCGGCCCGCCAGCAGTTCAAGCGGCCCGACAACCGCTACCACCCGCCGCCCGGCTCCGCCGGGCGCCGACGGTGTTCCCGTTCGTGTTCACCACGTTCCGCGTCACCGAGCACCACACCGCGGGCGGGATGAGCCGCTGGACGCCGTACCTGAACGAGCTGATGCCCGAGATGTTCCTGGAGGTCTCCCCCGAGCTCGCCGCGCGAGCGCGGGCCTGCGCAACGGGCAGTGGTGCCACGTCGTCACCGCGCGCTCCGCGATCGAGGGCAAGGCGCTGGTCACCGAGCGGGCCAAGCCGCTGCAGGTCGGCGGCACCACGATCCACCAGATCGGCGTGCCGTGGCACTGGGGGTACAACGGGCTGTCCACCGGCGACGCCGCCAACGAGCTGCTGTCCGTGGCGCTCGACCCGAACGTGCACATCATGGAGACGAAGGCCGCCACGTGCGACATCCGGCCGGGCCGCCGCCCGCACGGCCCCGACCTGGTCGCCTTCCTCGCCGACTACCGCCGCCGCGCCGGGCTGGAGGACTGATGGGCAACTCCTGGTACGGCCCGCTCGCCGACCCGTCGGGCAACGCGGGCTACGCCGCCGACCACCCGCCGCGCGTGGGCTTCTTCACCGACACCAGCGTCTGCATCGGCTGCAAGGCCTGCGAGGTGGCGTGCAAGGAGTGGAACGCGCTGCCCGCCGACGGCGCCGCACCACGACCAGCCCGACCTGCTGGACCTCACCGGCGACGAGCTACGACAACACCGGCGGCGCTGGGCGCCAGCACCTACCGGCACGTGGCGTTCGTCGAGCAGACCCGGCGCCCGGGCCGCCGCGGCCACCGTCGACCTCGGCATGCCGCTGCCCGCCGACACGACGGTGACGCCACCGAGGTCCGCTGGCTGATGGCCTCGGACGTCTGCAAGCACTGCACGCACGCCGCGTGCCTCGACGTCTGCCCCACCGGGGCGCTGATCCGCACCGAGCACGGCACCGTCCTGGTGCAGGACGACATCTGCAACGGCTGCGGCTACTGCATCCCGGCCTGCCCCTACGGCGTGATCGACCAACGCAAGGGCAGCCGCGAGGAGGGCGGCGGGGGCGCCTTCAAGTGCACGATGTGCCACGACCGCCTCGGCGCGGGCCTGCAGCCGGCCTGCGCCACCGCCTGCCCCACCGAGTCGATCCAGTTCGGGCCGCTCGACGAGCTGCGGGAACGGGCGCGCCCGGCGGGTCGAGACGCTGCACGAACGCGGGGTGCCCGAGGCCCGCCTCTACGGCCACGACCCCGACGACGGGGTCGGCGGCGACGGGGCGTTCTTCCTGCTGCTCGACGAGCCCGAGGTCTACGGGCTGCCGCCGGACCCGGTCGTCACGACCCGCGACCTGCCCTCGATGTGGCGGCACGCCGCCGCGGCCGCGCTCGACGGTGGCCGCGACCGTGGCCGCCGCGTTCCTGGGCGGTCGGCGGTGAGCCCGCGCCGGGCGGCCGCGGCGAGCGGCTGATGGTGCCCGACGCCGAGTTCACCTCCTACTACGGGCGGCCGATCCTCAAGAGCCCGACGTGGAAGGTGCCCGACGTCCCGCTCTACCTGTACCTCGGCGGCGCCGCGGGCACGTCGCGCCTGCATCGCGGCGCTCGCCGACGTGACCGGGCGCGGGCCGCTGCGGCGGTGGGGCCGCGCTCGCGGCGCTGACCGGAGCGCTGGTCAGCGTCGGCGCGCTCGTGCACGACCTCGGCCGCCCGCGCCGGTTCCTGCACATGCTGCGGGTGCTCAAGCCGACCTCGCCGCTGTCGGTGGGCTCGTGGATCCTCGCGCCGTTCGGCACCCTCGTCCGGGCTCGCCGCGGCTTCCGAGCTCACCGGGATCGCCCCGGCGGTGGGCCGCGCGGCCGGGCTCGGCGCCGCGGCTGCTCGGGCCCGCGCATGACCACGTACACCGCGGTCCTGCTCGCCGACACGGCCGTGCCCGCCTGGCACGAGGCCCACCGCGAGCTGCCGTTCGTGTTCGCGGGCAGCGCCCTCGCCGCGGGCGGCGGCATCGGGCTCGCGGCCGCGGGCGACGTGCGCCCGCGCGCGCCGCGTCGCCGTGGCCGGGGCGGCGCTCGAGCTGACCGCCACCGCCGTGCTCGAGCGGCGCGTCGGCTTCGCCCGCACCGCCTACACCGGCGGGCGAGCCGGACGGCTGCTGAAGCGGCGCGGGCCGCGACCGCTCGCCGGGGCGGCCGCCGCCGCGGCCGGTGGCCTGGTGCCCGGGCGACGTGGTCGGCTGCTCTCCCTCGCGGCCGCCGCGCTGCTCAACGGCGGCGCGGCCGCCACCCGGTTCGGGGTCTTCGACGCGGGCATGGTGACCGCGCGCGACCCCGCCTACACCGTGCAACCCCAGCGAGCGCGGGTGGAAGCGCGGCGGGCCGGGGTCGACGGCTGAACGGGTTCCGCTCAGCGCACCGCGATCCGGGCGTCGTCGGACTTGCCGTACTCCTCCCGCAGCGCGGGCAGCAGCTCCTCGGCGGCGAACCGGAGGAACTCCGGCTGCGTGTCCCCGCCCACCTGCACGAGGGCGACGTGGGTGAAGCCCGCCTCGACGAACGGGCGCACCGCCTCGACGTGCGCGGTCACGTCCGGGCCGCACGCGAACGCGTCGGCCACGTCGTCCGGGCGCACGAACTGGCTGGCGGCCGCGAACGCCGCCGGACCGGGCAGCTCGGCGTTGACCTTCCAGCCGCCCGCGAACCAGCGGAACTGGTCGTGGGCGCGGGCCACGGCCTCGGCGGGGTCGGCCCCCCACGCGATCGGCTGCTGGCCGATCTTCGGCAGGGTCACGCCCGCGGCCTCGTCGAACCCCTTCACGAGCTCGGGCAGCGGCTCGACGGCCACCATCGCGTCGGCCGACGGCGCGAACGCCTCCACCGACTGCGCTCCCGAGACGGCGACCGCGACGGGCACCCCGCCCGCGGGCACGTCCCAGAGCTTGGCCGAGTCGACCCGGAAGTGCCGCCCGACCCGGTTGACGTACTCGCCCGCGAACAGCTCGCCGATGATCTCCAGCGCCTCGGCGAACATCTCGTGCCGCACGTTCGCGGGCGGCCACCCCTGGCCCACCACGTGCTCGTTGAGGTTCTCCCCCGCACCCAGCCCGAGGGTGAACCGGCCGTCCCCCGCGAGCAGTGCGACCGTGGCGGCCTGCTGGGCGACGACCGCCGGGTGGTAGCGCATGATCGGGCACGTCACGTACGTCATCAGGGGCACCCGCTGGGTCGCGGAGGCGACCGCGCCCAGCACGGCCCACGCGTTCGGGGCATGGCCCTGGCTGGCGAGCCAGGGCGAGTAGTGGTCACTGCAGACCTCGAAGTCGAACCCCGCGTTCTCGGCGGCGACGGCGTCCGCCACCAGCTCGCGGGGTCCGCGCTGCTCGGTCATCAAGGTGTAGCCGAAGGCAACCATGTCGAAGCGCTACCCCGGACTGTTCGCCCTACACCGGAATCGCCAGGTCGGGACCGGTGATTCTGGTTTGACCGCGGGTACCCACCGAGCAGTTCCCGAGGGCGGGGCTGTTGGCGATGGAGAGTTGCATGATCAACGATCGGGAGCACCGCATCCTGGAGGACCTCGAGCGCCGGACGGCCGCGGACGATCCGGGGTTCGCGCTTCGGCTCGCCGGCTTCGATCCGTGGGCCCGCTGGCGTAGGGCGTGGCGGTTCGGGGTGAGCGTGCCCGTCGTGCTCGTCGTCGGCCTGCTGGCGATGGTGGCCTTGGTCCTCCAGGTGAGCTCGCTGGGGGTGTTGTTCCTCGTGTGGGCGCTCGTCGGTGGGTTCCGATGGCTGGCCCGCGCCAAGCGCGTCCAGCCCCGCACGACGTTGCGCGGCTAGGGCTCTTCGCAACCGCACGCCAAGAGCGCCCGGGCGCGACCGGCGCCCCAACGGTCGCTGAGACCCGCGACGACACGCACCCGAGCGGCGAGAAGCGCTGCCTCCTCCGGAATGCGACCGGGGCGTTTCGCCCGTTCGGATGTGGGCACTCCCCCGCCGAGGGCAACCCCGACACGGCGACCGATGCCACCAGGAGGAAGGGGGCGTGATGCCAGCGCGTGACCGCGACGAGGGCCGCCTCCACGGCTCCGCAGACGGCGCGCACGGGCCCGATCAGGACCTCGCCGTGCTGCAGGCCGCGTTGCTGCCCGCGGGTGTGCCGATCCTGCCGCGGGTCGCGGTAGGGGCGCGCTACCTGCTGGCCGAGGTCGACACGGCGGCGGGCGGCGACTGGTACGACACCGTCGTGCTATCCGACGGATCGGTCGGCCTCGTCGTCGGGGACGTCGTGGGGCACGGAATCGCCGCTTCGGCGGCGATGGGGCAGCTGCGGGCGGTCGCCCGTCACTGCCTGGAGTCGGGCGGGCCGCCTGCGGGCGTCGTCGCCGCGTTGGACCGCTTCGCCCGCGACCTCGACGACGCGCACACCGCCACCGTCTGCGTCGTCGTGCTGGACCCGACCACGGGCGCGCTCCGCGTCAGCTCGGCGGGGCACCCGCCCCCGTTGCTGCTCACGGCCACCGGGCCCCGCTACCTCGGGCGGCCCGCCGGACCGCTCGCCACGGGCGCCGCCCACACGCAGGCTGAGGATCGGATGGCGGACGGCGACCTCCTGCTGCTCTACACCGACGGGATCCTCGAACGGCCCGGCGTCCACCCGGCCCAGGGAGGTGACGACCTCGCCGACGCCGCCACCCACCTGCGGGAACGCCTCGACGGGGATCCCGCCGCACAGCGCTTCTGCGACGACGTCCTCGCGCTGCTCATCCGGAGCACCGGATACCGGGACGACGTCACGCTGCTGGCGGTCCAACGGCACCCCCCACTCGGGAAGGTCGAGCTGTCGCTTCCCGGCACCGCGGTCGCGGTGAAGACCACCCGCACCGCCCTCGGGACGTGGCTGGCCGCCCTCGGGGTCGACGACCTGACCGCGACCGCGATCCAGCACGCCGTCGGCGAGGTCGTGACGAACGCCGTCGAACACGCCTACGTCGACCGGTCCGGCGGTCCGAACACCGTGCACGTGCACGTCGAGTTGACCGAGACGGGGGTCGTGGAGATAGCGGTGGCCGATCACGGCCGCTGGCGGGTGCCCTCCGACCGCCCCTACCGGGGCATGGGCCTGACGATGGCGGTCGACCTCGTCGACGACGTCCGGATCGACCGACTGCCGTCGGGCACCACCGTTCGCTTGCGCCACCACCCCAACCGGGCCGTCACGCTCTCGACCCGACCCGCGGGCACCCCCATCGCGCCGATGCCCGACGAGCCGTTCCTGGCCGCCCTCACCTCCGACGACCCGGACGCGGTGCTGGTCGTGCACGGTCCCGTCGACGTCGCAGGCGCCGTCGAGCTGCGCGACCAGCTGCGCTCCATCACCAGCAACGGCACGGTGTCGCGCTCGGTCGACCTGTCCCGCGTCACGCTGCTGGCCAGCGCGGCCGTGCGCGTCCTGTACGAGGCCCGCGACCGCAGCACCGCCCACCACGAGCGGCTGCACCTCCTGGCTCCGCGTGGCAGCACCGCGCACCACGTGCTCGAACTCGTCGGGTTGCACCCGCTCGAACAGACCTGAGGGTTTGTCCGCCCGACGAGACCGGGTAATCCGAACGATGGCCGACGCCCGTACCAAGAGCGGCGGTGTCAGGCGCGGGTCTGCAGCGACGCGGGGCCGGGGAAGTGTGCACGAGTACGCCCATCTGACACCCCTGTTCAAGGAGCTCGACGACCTGGCGCCCGACGACCGCAGGCGGGCTGCGTTGCGGGCCGAGCTGGTCACGGGCTACCTCCCGGTGGCGCAGCACATCGCGCGGCGCTTCGCGGGCCGCGGTGAACCCGAAGACGACCTCGTGCAGGCGGGCACGGTGGGCTTGATCGCTGCGGTCGACCGCTTCGACCCGCACCGCGGCCTCGACTTCCTGTCCTTCGCGGTCCCGACGATCACCGGTGAGATCCGACGGCACTTCCGCGACCACACGTGGGCGATGCGCGTGCCGCGCAGGCTCAAGGACATCCAGAGCACGATGACCGCCGCGATCGGGCCGCTCGCCCAGGAGCTGGGTCGCGCCCCGCGCCCTTCCGAGATCGCGGCCCGGCTCGGCGTGCCCGTCGAGGACGTCGTCGAGGGCCTGACCGCGCAGCACGCCTACCGCAACGACTCGCTCGACCAGCTCTCCGAGGCGGGGGACGCCTCGTTGGCCAAGGGAGCCGGCTCGATCGACGAGAGCCTCGCGGGCGTCGACGACCGCGAGACGCTCGCCCCGCTGCTGGACGCGCTGCCGGAGCGGGAACGCCAGATCCTGATCATGCGCTTTTTCGGCAACCGCACGCAGAGCCAGATCGCCGAGGTCATCGGCGTGTCGCAGATGCACATCTCCCGGCTGCTCGACCGCACCCTCAAGGAGCTTCGGGAACGCTTCAACCGCTGAGCAGCCCGCCCTGCGCCTGCCGATCAGGAGTGAAGCAGCTTTGACCGGGTATCCCCCCGTGCATGGCGCGACAACGACACGCACCCGCGCGGTTCCCGGCACCGCAGGTGACCCTGCTGGTCCTCGGGGCCCTCTTCCTGGTCTGGGGCATCATCGGCTTCTTCTTCCTCGGCGACCCGGCCACCGACCTGGCTGGCCGCGACACCAACCACGGCCTGCTCGGCCTGGAGACGAACGCCCTGCAGAACGTCATCCACGTCGTGCTGGGACTGGTCGCCCTGGCCTGCACGTCGAACGAGACCTCGATGCGCGTGGGCGGTGTCGTGCTGGCGGTGGCCGGAGCGGCGCTGACCGTGGCGGGCGTCGTCGGCCTGGCGACGCCGGACGCCAACGTGTTCAGCCAGAACCTCGCGGTGACCATCGTCCACGGGGTGACCGCCCTCGTGGGCCTCGCGATCGCGCTCGTGCCCATGCCCCGTCCGGCGGGACAAGCCGTAGGCCCCGCGAACCCGCCGCGCGATCATTGAGGCGTCCCAGGGGGCGTGCGTCGGGCCGCGGCGGGTACCCCAGCGGCATGGGCGACTACGAGCACACCGCGACCGTCTCCGCCGACCCCGATGAGCTGTTCCGCTACCTCGCCGACGTCCACCACCTCCCCGACTACTTCAGCTCGATGCAGGAGGCGGAGCCGACCGGCGAGCACGTCGAAGGCGGCGACGAGGTGCACGTCGTCGCGGACGTCGAAGGCAAGCGCCGCGAGGGCGACGCCTGGATCTCGGTCGACGACGCGGCGCGCACCCTGCGCTGGGGGTCGGAGGGGCCGAACGGCTACCACGGCGAGCTGGAGGTCGCCTCGGCCGACAGCGGCTCCCGGGTCGCGGTGCGGCTGCACACCGAGCGGGCCGACGGCCCCGGGATCCGCGCGGGGCTGGAACAGACGCTGGCGTCGATCAAGCAGCAGGTCGAAGGCTCGTCGACCGATCCGGCCTGACCGTCACAACCCGGGCCCACCGCCGGTGACCAGCGGGACGAACGCGACGTTCGCCAGGCGCTCGGCCCGCCCCGCGCGGTAGCGGGTGAGGACGCCCTTCCCGCGGCGACCGACCGGGCAGACCATCGTTCCGTTCGGCGCCAGCTGCAACAGCAGTGCGGGCGGCGGCTCGGCGGTCGCCATCGCGGTCACGACGACGGCGTCGAAGGGGGCCAGGTCGGGCGCGCCCGCGGCGCCGTCGCCGGTGCGCACCTCGACGTTCTCGATCCCCACCGCCGCGAGCACGGCCCGGGCCCGCTCGGCCAACGGCGGGTGCCGTTCGATCGTCACCACATGCAGGCCACAGCGGGCGAGCACCGCGGCCCCGTAGCCGGAGCCGGTGCCGATCTCCAGCACGCGACCCCCCGGTGCGACGTCCAACGCGGCGGCGGAGAAGGCGACGATCCACGGCGCGGAGATGGTCTGGCCCAACCCGATGTCCAGCGGGTGGTCCGCGTAGGCCTCGAGCCGGAACGCGGCGGGAACGAAGCGCTCGCGGGGGACCTCGGCCATGGCGGCCAGCACCCGGGGATCCGTGATCCCCGCGGCGCGGAGCCGCTCCACCATGGCGGCTCGCTCCTGCTCGGCGTGCACCGGCTCCCCTCCGCGCGGCACCGTCACGGCGACGGGTCCTCGCGGGAGGACCGCGGCTCGAAGAGGTTCTCGGGCTCGTCGTGCGGGATGGGCCGCGGCTCGGGCCGACGTGGGGCCCGGCTGAGCCACAACGCGACGCCGCCGCACGCGAAGAGCACGAGGGCGATGGCGAACCAGATCATGCGACCCCCCGTCGGCTGGATGCAGTGGAGATGTGCCGTAGTCGGGTACCAATACGGAACGAGTTCAAACTCCTCACATGAAGTTGCGCGTGTGCAGCGCCGACAGCTCGGCCGCCTCGTCGGGCGGGAAGCCGAGGCGGGCGAGCCGTTGCCTGCGGCCGTCGTCCATCGCGTGGTCGAGGTCCTCGACGGCGCGGTAGCCGCGGGCGATCGCGGCGGGCGTCCACTCCCCGGCGGCGAGGACCACGAGGGCGTCGAAGACGTCGGCGTTGAGCCCGGCCGTGTCGACGAGCGCGTCGTGACGGCGTTCGACCGCCGCGCGCAGCTTGCCGCGCAGCGTGGGGTCGAGCGCGCTCTGGTGTTCGAGGTGCGCGACCCCGAACGCGACGTGGCGGGCCTCGTCGACCCGCGCCAGCCGGGTGACCTGGCGGGTGATCGGGTCGGGCGCGTGGTCGCCGAGGAAGGCGAGCAGCGACAGGAAGCTCCCCTCGCCCAGCACCGACAGCAGGAACGAGGCCAGCGAGAAGTCCGGCTCGGCCAGCAGCGTCGTGAGCGACGCCCGTCCACCCACCGAGGACGTGCCCATCTCCGCGCCGTGCAGCAGGGCGCGCCGCGTGAACACCTCCATGTGGCGCGCCTCGTCGGCCGCCTGCACCGCGAGCAGCTGCTGCACCTCCCGGAAGTGCGGGTGCACGCGGGCGAGCAGCCGCGCCGGGATCACCAGCGCGGCCTGCTCGTTCTCCACCAGGTAGGTCATCACCTGAACGACGGCGGCCTCGATCTCGTCCGGCAGCGCGACGGGTGCGGCCCAGTCCACCTCCGTGGCGGGGTCCCACTGCGCGGCGGCGGCGTGGGCGTAGAGCCGCGGCGCGAGATCGGCCCAGACGACGTCGCGGTCGTCCAGGTCGAACGACGACACCGCCGGGCCGCCCGCCTCGACGAGCGCCCCGCGGGCCGCGAGGCCCCAGTGCGCGGGCGGGCGCCGGACCAGCCCGTCGGGGCCGGGTGCGCCCGCCCGCTCCGCGCCCGCCCACCGCTGCCGCTCGGCGGGCCCGCGTCGGACGGTGTAGCCGCCCTCGGGCCGCTCGGCGAACTCGTGGCCGCGGGCCCGGCACCAGGCGCGCAGGTGCACGCCCAGCGCCGGGTCGCCGCCGACCACGTGCAGCGCCGCACCGGGCGCCGCACCGCGCAGCGCCCGATCGACGAGCAGGTGCGCGCCCGAGGTGAACCCGAGCCACCCCAGGTCGAGGTCGGGGGCGGTCACGGCGCGTACTCCGCGGCGGTCACCCGCCCTTCGGCGTCGTAGAAGCCCTCCGCGTCCACCGCGCGTTCGAGCTGCGCGTACCCGCTGGTGCGGCCCTCCCGCCACACCCTCAGGCCCTCCAGGTCGAGCAGCGGCCGCACCTGCGGGTCGGCGTAGGACATGGCCAGCAGGAGCTCGGTGAACCGCGCCGCCGCCGCGGCCGGAGCGGTGTCGACCTCCGTCATCGTGCAGTGGTCGTACGGCGGCGTCTGCGCCACGATCCGCGTCTCCGCGGGCAGCGAGCCCTCCTGCGTGAACAGCAGGTGGTTGCCGTCGATCATGCAGGCGGCGTCGACCTCCCCCGCGGCGAGCGCGCCGGCGGCGTCGCGCTCGCCGCCGATGTGGTCGCCGTGCAGCCCGACGCCCACCTCGAACCGCCGGACCGTGACGTCCTCGCCGGGCCGCAGCCCCAGCGACCGCAGGTGGTCGAGCGGGATGAGGGTGGACTGCGGCGAGTCCACCGCCCCGACCGCCACCGTCCGGCCCTTGAGGTCCGCGGCCGACACGAGCCCGGAGTCCGCCCGCACCACCACGACCGACGTCAGGTCGCGGTCGGTGTCACGCATCACCGTGGCCCGCACCGACCGTCCCCGCGCCCGTGCGAGGCGCTCGGCGCGCAACGCGGCCAGCGGGGAGTTCCACGCCGTGTGGATCCGGCCCGCGACCAGGTCGTCGACCTGGCGTTCGTAGTGCGAGTACAGGACGAAGTCGAAGTCCAGGCCGCTCGCGCGCAGCCAGCGGCGGAAGCCCTCCCAGATCGTGACCACCTTGGGGTCGTAGGCCACGGCCCCCATCAGCAGCGTCTCGCTCACCGCTCTCCCTCGCTGCGCTCGGTCGGCACTTCGCGCGCCCGCTGTGTCGATGATTCGCTCGCAAGCTCGCTCATGAGGCACCCGGCCCGTCGAGGAGCGGCTGGCCCAGGGCGGCGCGGCCGACGAAGTCGCGCAGCGCGTCCGTGGTCGGGGCCATCACCCGGGCGGCCAGCGCGTCGCGGAACCGGCGTTCGACCCCCAGCTCCCGGCGGAACGCCGCGCCCCCGCACACCCGCATCACCCCGTCGGCGACCTCGGCCGCGGCCTCGCCCGCGACCGCCTTGACCTGCAGCACCCGCAGCATCGCGTCCGCCCGGCCGGTGCCGAGCGCGGTGAGGGTGTCGGCGAGGAACGCCCGCGCCTCGGCCGTCCGGGTCAGCAGGGCCGCGTACTGCGCCCGGGTGGTCGGCTGCTCGGCAAGCGACCGGCCGAGGTGCTCGAGCCGGGTGCGGGTGAGGTGCGCGGCGGCCTCGTCGACGAGGGCCTGTGCGAGCCCGACCGAGAAGGCAGCGTTCCCGACGAGGAAGGTCGGCAGCACCACCGACAGCGCGATGTCCAGGCCCGCGCCGTCCGCGCCGAGGAGGGCGTCGGCGGGCACGACGACGCCGTCCGCCGTGATCGGGCGGGACGCGTTGCCGCGCAGCCCCAGCCCGTCGAAGGCGCCCGGCTCGCTCAGCCCGGACGCCGTCGAGGGCACCCGCCACAGCGTCATCGGCCCGTCCGCCGCGAGCGGTCGGCTCGACCAGACGTAGCTGTCGGCCTCGCCCGCGGCCGTGATCCAGCTCTTGCGGGCGTCGAGCCGCACGCCGTCGCCGTCGCGCACGGCGGTGCCCGCGGGCGACCAGAAGTGGCTCCGGGTTCCGGCCTCGGAGAACGCCAGCGTGCTCAGGTGGCGGCCCTCGGCCACGGCTTCTCGCACGTCGCGGGGGCCGTGGGCCTCCAGCACCGACACCGCGGAGAAGTGCATCAGCACGACCATCGCCGTCGACGAGCACGCCCCGGCGATCTGCTCCACGATCGCGGCGACGTCGGCGAGCCCGCCTCCCCCGCCGCCGACGTCGGTGGCGCTCGCCGCGCCGAGGACGCCCGCACGGGCGAGGGCGTCGATGCCCGCACGCGGGAAGGCGCCGGTGCGGTCCACCTCGGCCGCCGCCGGCGCGATCACGTCGGCGATCACGGCGGTCAGGTTTTCGTACACGTGGGAGAGGTCTTGGTGGGTAGGGGCAGCAGAAGTCACGACGGTCTCCTCGTCAGAGGGTGGAGGGCGGCCGCCGCGCCGCCCGATCAACCAGGGCGAGCTCCGACAGCCGAGAAGGACGCCGCCCGACCGGGCGGCGGGATGCGGAAGCCTCAACGCGATGTCGGCACGCGACACACCTCCTCGACGCCGATGGGGAGTGGACCGACCCCGCCGACCCTAAGGCGCGATTCGCCCGTCCGCACAGCGCCGCCGTCACCGGCCGACGCCTCCGCCGAACTACCGTTCTCGTCATGGACGCGGAGCCGCCGATCTACCTCACCGACCGGGGGCGCGGCTGGCGCGCCGCGGCGGTGGTCGGCGACCCGCAGGCGTTCCACCGCACGCTGCCGGACTACGCGCCCACGCCGCTCCGGGACCTGCCGCAGGTCGCGAGCGCGCTCGGCCTCGGGCGGGTGGTGGTCAAGGACGAGACCGACCGGCTCGGCCTGCCCGCGTTCAAGGTGCTCGGCGCCTCGTACGCCGTGCACAAGATCGTCGAGGAGGGCGTGCCGAGCGCGCTGGTCACCGCCACGGACGGCAACCACGGGCGGGCGCTCGCCCGCACCGGGCGGTTGCTCGGCGTGCCGGTGCGGGTCTACGTGCCCGACGGCGTGCACCCGGCGGCGGTCGCGGCCATCGAGGGCGAGGGCGCCACGGTCGTCCCCACCGGCGCGGAGTACGACGAGGCCGTGCGCCGGGCGGGCGCCGACGCCGCCGCGTCGGGCGCGGTCCTGGTGCAGGACACGGCGTGGCCCGGCTACGAGCGGATCCCCGGCTGGATCGCCGACGGCTACACCACCCTGTTCCGCGAGGTCGACGCCCAGCTCGCCGCGTCCGGGGATCGGCCGGACGCGGTGCTGGTGCCCGTCGGCGTCGGATCGCTGGCGTTGGCTGCCCTCACCCACTACCGCGCGGTCGGCCGGACGGTCCGGCCCGCCGTCGCCGCGGTCGAACCCGACACCGCCGCCTGCGTGCTGGCCAGCCTCCACGCGGGCGAGCTCACCCGCGTCCGCACCGGGCGCACCGTGATGGCGGGCCTCAACTGCGGCACCCCGTCGACCAGCGCCTGGACGGCCATGCGCGACGGCCTCGACGCCGCGGTGGCGATCACCGAGGAGGCCTGCGCCGCGGCGTGCGGGCTGCTGGTCGACGCGGGCATCGACGCCGGTCCCTGCGGCGGCGCCACGCTCGCGGGGCTGCACACCCTGCTCGCCGGGCCGGACGACCGCGCCCGCCGCGCGCTCCACCTCGACGAGCGCTCCACCGTCGTGCTGCTCTGCACCGAAGGCCGAGCCGCCAACCCCGCCCTCACCACCACCGGCGTACGACTCGCGAACGAGCCGTGATCGCAGACGCGCGCGCCCTCGCCGGGCAAGATGTCCTCCGCGGACCGAACCCGAGGAGTGGCCGATGGACACGCGCCGTCTCTACTCCTTCGTCCGCGTCGTCGACGCGGGCAGCATCACCCGCGCCGCCGACCTGCTGCACATCGCGCAGCCCGCGCTCAGCCAGCAGATGACGGCGCTGGAGTCGCTGTTCGGGCAGCAGCTGCTCTCGCGGAGCAAGCAAGGCGTGGAGCCCACGGAGGCGGGCCGCGTGCTCTACCGCCACGCCCGGGTCATCCTCCGCCAGCTGGAGCAGGCCCAGGCCGACGTGGAGGTGGTCGGCCGGGAGCTTGCGGGCGGCGTCTCGGTGGGGCTCGCGCCGTACAGCACCGTCAACGCGCTCGCGTTCCCCCTGCTCAGCGCGGTGCGGGCGCGGTACCCGCGGGTGCTCCTGCACATCAACGAGAACTTCGGCGGCGTGCTCAGCGAAGCCCTCATGACGGGCCGGATGGACATGGCCCTGCTCTACGAGAGCGGCCCCATCCGCGGCGTGGACTTCGAGCGGCTCGTCACCGAGGAGCTGGTCGTGGTCGCGCCCGACGGCATCGACCTGCCCGCCCGCGCCGACGACGCGGTGACGATGGCCGATCTCGCCGACGTGCCGCTCCTGCTGCCCGGCCCGACCCACACCATCCGGCGCGTCGTCGACCAGGCCTTCAGCCAGGCCGCCAGCGCGGCGAACGTCGTGGGTGAGGTGGAGTCGGTACCGCTGATGGCGCGCGCCGTGCGCGGCGGTCTCGGCGCCACGGTGCTGCCCCGCTCGGTCGCCCGGCGGATGATCGGCGGCTCCGAGCTGCACCAGCGGCGCCTGACGCCCGCCCTGGAGGTGCAGGTGTCGCTGGGCACCGCCTCCGGCCAGACGCTCTCGCGCGCCGCGGAGGCCGTGCGCGAGCTGCTGCGCGAGGTGCTGCGGAGCTACGTGTCGCCGTAGCCATATGTGGCGGCGATGACCACACACAATCTCGGTCTTACCGCCCGGCGCGGCGGCTCCGTTAACGTACTCCCAATCGGTTGGTCGGAATTACCGCCACCATTTCCCGCCGCATTGGAAGTGTGGAGCGTCATGCCCGGAATTGACTTGGTCGCCGACCTCGGGGAGAGCTTCGGCGCGTGGACGATGGGCGCCGACGAGGCCATCCTCGACCTCCTGACCTCGGCCAACGTCGCCTGCGGCTTCCACGCGGGCGACCCGCGCACCATGGACCTCACCGTTCGGCGATGCGTCGAACGCGGTGTTGCGATCGGGGCCCACCCGAGCTTTCCCGATGTGGTCGGTTTCGGTCGCCGCGCGATGGATCTGACCGCCGACGAGGTCCGCACCGACACGATCTACCAGTTGGGCGCGCTGTCGGCATTCGCCGCCGCGCACGGCACGACGCTGTCGCACCTGGCCCCGCACGGCAGGCTGGGCAACCTGGTCGCGACGCGGCCGGACTACGCGGAGGCGGTCGTCGACGCGGTCGACGCGGTGGACCCGAGCCTCGTGGTGCTCGCGCAGGACGGGTGCCTCGCCGACGCGGCCCGGGCGCGCGGCCTCGCCGTCGGCATCGTGGGGATCGCCGACCGGGCCTACCGCGCCGACGGCACGCTGGTGCCGCGGAGCGAGCCGGGCGCCGTCATCCACGACGCCGCGACGATCGCCGCCCGCACCGTGCAGCTGGTGACCGAGGGCTACCTGGACGCGGTTGACGGCGGCCGCGTGCCGGTGCGGGCCGACACGATCCTGCTGCACGGCGACAACCCCGCCGCCGTCGAGAACGCCCGCGCGGTCGCGGTCCGCCCTCGTCGCGGCGGGCGTCGAGATCGCCCCGCTGGCCCAGGTGCTCGCGGCGCGGGTGCTCTCATGAGCACCGCACTGGACATCAGCGACTGCGGGGACGCCGCGGTCCGCGTCACCTGCCGCGCCGACCGACCGCGAGCAGGCGTGGCACGTCGTGCACGCGCTGAGCGGCTGGCTCGACGAACGCAGGCACGACCACCACCTCCGCGGCGTGATCGCCACCTACGACGCGGTGCTCGTCGAGTTCGACGCCGCGCTCACCGATCACGACGCCGTGCGCGGACTGGTGCGGGCCGCGGTGGCAGGCTCCCGACCGCGGTCGATCCGCGCGCCGCGGCACTTCGACATCCCCGTCGTGTACGGCGGCGACCACGGCCCCGACCTGGCCCGGGTCGCGGAGCAGCAGGGCATCGACGTCGACCGGGTCGTCGCGATCCACACCGAGCAGGCGCTCGTCATGCGCTGCTTCGGGGCGCCCGCGGGCGCCCCGATGCTCGACGGGCCGCGCTTCCCGCTCCCGGTGCCGCGGCTGGCGAGCCCACGGGCCGCCGTGCCCGCGGGCTCCGTCGCGGTGGCGGGCCGCCAGGCCGTCGTGTCGGCGCGGCAGGCGCCCGGCGGCTGGTGCGTGATCGGCCGCACCCCGCGGACGCTGGTCGACGTCGACCGCGACCCGCCCGCCGCCTTCGCCCCCGGCGACACGTTCCGCTTCTTCCCCATCCGGGCCGCCGAGTGGTCCGCCTACGAGGGGCGGCTCGATGCGTGAGACGGCCCGCGTCCAGGTGATCGAGCCCGGCCTGAGCACCGTGCAGGACCTCGGCCGCGCCGACGGCCCGCGGTCGGGCCAGATGGCGGGCGGCGCCCTCGACCAGTACAGCGCCCGCATGGCCAACACGCTGGTCGCCAGCGACCCCGACGCCGCCCTCCTCGAGCTGGTCGCGCTGGACTTCGCCGCGACCACCGACGCCGACCTGCTGGTGGCGGTCACCGGCGCCGACGCCGACGTCACCGTCGACGGGCACCCGCAGCCGCAGTGGGAGCCGGTCGTCTGGCGGGCGGGCACCCGGCTCGCCGTGCGCCGCATCCGCTCCGGGCTGCGGGTCTACCTCGCCGTGCACGGCACCCTCCACACCCGACGCCTCCTGGGCAGCTGCGCGCCGGACACGGTGCTCGGCTTCGGCGCGCCGCTCGGCGCGCGGCGCGGTGCTCACCGCCGCCGTCGACTGCCCGCCGGTGGTCCAGCCGTGGTTCGACATCCCGTTCTTCCGCCTCGGCGCCCGCCCGCACCCCTACTCGGGGCGGTGGAACGTCGACCTGACCGACGGCCCGGACGTCGCCGAGTTCGGCCCGACCGCGGCGCGGCTCACCGACGCCGACTACGTCGTCGGCGCCCGCAGCAACCACATCGGGCTGCGCCTCGGCCGCGCCGACCGCGGGCCGCTGCCCGGCCGCGCCGTCGCGACCGAGGTGCTGTCGCGCGGCGTGCCGGTCGGCGCGGTCGAGGTGCCCGACGGCGACGAGCTGCTGGTGCTGCACCGCGGGCGCGGCGTCACCGCGGGCTACCCGGTGCTCGCCGTCGTCACCAGCGTGGGGCTGTCCCGCCTCGGGCAGGCCCGCCCCGGCGACACCGTCCGCTTCCGCCACGTCACCTGCGCCGCCGCGATCGCGGACTACCGGCGCCAGCAGGCCCACCTCGCCGAGATCCGCGACCCGCGTCCAGACCGTCTACACCAGTCTCGGAATACCACTGCACTTCACCGATAGGCACTTCACAGATAGGCACGGCCATCCACACCGCACGTCCACCACCCCGATCGGCCACTGAGCTCCAGGAGTCAGCGTGACCACGTCCCACCCGCCCACCGCGGACATTCCCAACACACCGATCGTCGAACGCCCGAACGTCGCCAAGGTCGTGGCCGCGGGCTGCGTCGGCATCTTCGTCGAGCTGTACGACAACGGCATCTTCGCCTTCATGGCCAGCGCACTGGCCATCGTCTTCTTCGGCGTGACCAGCCCGAGCAACGCGATCGCGCTGGTGTTCGCCGGTTACGCCATCTCGTTCTTCGTCCGGCCGCTCGGCGCGATCGTCTGCGGGATCCTCGGCGACCGGATCGGGCGCCAGCGCCTCCTGGTGTTCGTCATCGGCCTGATCAGCGTGGCCACCGCGGGCATCGGCCTGCTGCCCACCTACGCGGCCATCGGCATCGCCGCCCCGATCCTGCTGATCACGCTGCGCATCGCGCAGGGCTTCTCGGTCGGCGGCGAGGCGGCGGGCGCGATGACGTTCCTCGCCGAGCACGCGCCCGACGGCCACCGCGGCCGGATCACCAGCTACGCCCAGATCGCGTCGTTCCTCGCCCTGCTCACCGGCACGCTGGTGGCCTACGCCATGTCGCCGTGGCTCACCGCCGCCGCGATCGAGGGCGGCGGCTGGGGCAGCTTCGCCTGGCGCATCCCGTTCCTCGTGGCGATCCCGATGGGCGTCATCGGCTTCTACATCCGCAAGCACATCGCCGACACCCCGAACTTCAACCGGCTCAAGGAGTCGGGCGGCCTGTCCCACAACCCGCTGCGGGAGGCCTTCGCCACCCCCGAGCACCGCCGCGCGATGCTGCTCGCCCTGTTCATCCCGCTGATGAACGGCTCCGGCTACTACGTGCTGTTCTCCTACATGCCGACGTTCCTCAAGAGCCAGCAGATCGGCTTCGACACCGGCACCGCGCTGCTCGTCACCGCCGCCAGCCTGGTCGTCATCTCGATCGCCATCCCGATCATGGGCAAGCTGTCGGACCGGGTCGGCCGCAAGCGCGTGATCGCGGGCGCCGCCATCGCCATGGCGATCGCCGGGGTGCCCTGCTACGCCCTCATCGTCACCGGCAACGTCGGCGCTCGCCATCCTCGGCGCCTGCGTCATGGCCTTCATCTTCGCGGGCCACACCGCGGTGATCCACATCCTGATCGTCGAGCTGTTCCCCACCCGCGTGCGCTACTCCGCCTACGGCCTGGGCTACAACATCTCCTCGGCGCTGTTCGGCGGCACCGCCCCGCTGCTGATGACCCTGCTCATCCCCCAGTTCGGAACTCTACGTGCCCGCCTACTACGCCGTCATCACCGCGCTCGGCACGCTCGCCGCGGTGAGCACGGTCAAGGACCGGGCCCACCTCCCGCTGCGCGACACCCTCTGAAACGGAACGCACCCGATGTCCTTCAGCGACTACCAGACCGCCCTCGTGACCGGCGCCAACACCGGCATGGGCGCCGCGATCACCGAGATGCTGACCAAGCACGGGCCTCACGGTCTACGGCGTCGCCCGCGACGCCGCCAAGCTCGACGAGGTGGCGAGCCGCACCGGCATGACGCCCGCTGCCCGTCGACCTCACCGACACCGCGGCGCTCGCCGCCGCGGTCGAGGGCCTCCCGATCGACGTGCTCGTCAACAACGCGGGCGTCTCGGCCACCGGCAACATCCTCGACGCGACGGCGGCCAAGGTCGACGCCATGGTCGACGTCAACCTGCGGGCGGTGCTGCACCTGTGCAGGCTCCTGCTGCCGGGGATGGTCGAACGCGACCGCGGCCACGTCGTGAACATCTCCTCGATCGCCGGGCTCTACAACTTCTACGGCCACACCGCCTACCACGCGACGAAGGCGGCCGTGCACCAGATCTCCCGGCAGCTGCGCAACGACGTGATCGGCAAGCGGATCCGGGTCACCGAGATCTGCCCCGGCCGGGTCGAGACCGAGATCTTCGGCCGCAACCTCGGCGGCACGCCCGAGGCGCTGCAGGAGGCCTGGCACACCTACTACGAGGGCTACGAGTCGATCACGCACCGCCGACGTGGCCGACACCATCGAGTTCGCCCTCGACGCGCCGCGGCCACGTCAACCTCGGCCTCATCGAGATCCTGCCCACCTTCCAGGTGCCCGGCGGCCTGGAGTTCGTCCGCCGCACCGACTAGGAGCCCACCGTGTTCGTCCCCGCCGCCCGTGTACAGGCGATCCGCGAGTCGCCCAGCACCCAGGCCGCCCAGCGCGTGCGCGACCTGCGCGCCGCCGGGCGCACCATCGTCGACCTCACCGTCGGCGAGCCCGACTTCGACACCCCCGACCACGTCAAGGCGGCCGCCGTGGCCGCGATGGACGCGGGCCTCACCAAGTACACGCCCGTCAACGGCATCCCGGCGCTGCGCGAGGCCATCGCGGCCAAGGTGCTGCGCCGCACCGGGCAGGCCTACGGCGGCAACGAGATCGCCGTCGGCGGCGGGGCCAAGCAGGTGATCTTCCTCGCGCTCATGGCCGGGATCGACCCGGGCGACGAGGTGATCATCCCGGCCCCCTACTGGGTGTCCTACCCGGACATGGTCGCGGCGCACGGCGGCGTCCCGGTGGTCGTCCCGTGCGCGGAGGCCGACGGGTTCCGCCTCACCCCGGCAGGCGCTCGAGGCGGCGATCACCCCGCGCACCCGGTGGCTCGTCCTCAACGCGCCGGGCAACCCGACCGGCACCCTCTACACGCCGCGACGAGCTGGCCGCCCTCGCCGAGGTGCTCGACCGGCACCCGCGGGTGGTGGTGCTGTGCGACGAGATCTACGACGAGATCACGTTCACCGACCGGCCCGCCACCAGCCTCGTCTCCGTCGCACCCCGGCTGCGGGAGCGGATCCTGCTCGTCAACGGGGTCTCCAAGACCTACGCGATGACGGGGTGGCGGCTCGGCTGGGGCGCTCGGCGACCCCGGGCTGATCGGCGCGGTGAACACGCTGCAGTCGCAGAGCTCGTCGTGCCCGTCCTCGATCAGCCAGGCCGCGGCCGTGGCCGCGCTGACCGGCGACGAGGCCTTCGTGCGCCGCTCCGTGGCCGCCTACCGCGAGCGGCGCGACCTGATCCACGGGCTGCTCGCCGACGTCGACGGCCTGGCGCCGGTCCGCCCGGACGGCTCGTTCTACCTCTTCGTCAACTGCGCGGGCCTCCTGGGCCGCACCACCCCGGACGGCGCCACGTTGACCACCGACAACGACGTGGTGCTGTTCCTGCTCGACCACGCCTCGGTCGCCACGATCCCGGGCTCCGCCTACGGATCGAGCCCGTACTTCCGCGTTTCCTTCGCCGCCGCCGAGCCGACGCTGAAGGACGCCGCCGCCGCCATCGGCGCCGCCGTCGCCACGCTGCGCTGACCCCCACCCACGAAACGGAGTACCCCCCATGGTCCACGTGACGACGAAGATCGACCGGGCCGACCCGGCCGTCGTCAAGGGCTTGGCGGCCTTCTCGGCCGCCACCATCCACGAGGCCCAGGGCCGCAAGGGCGCCCTCGACCCGACCATCAAGCCGATCGACCGCGACACGCACTTCTGCGGCCCGGCGTTCACCGTGGTCTGCCACCCCCGCGACAACATCATGCTCCAGGTCGCCATCAGCTACGCCCAGCCCGGCGACGTGCTCGTCGTCGCCTCCGGCGGCCAGGCCGCGGGCCAGTTCGGCGACGTCCTCGCCAACGCCTGCGTGGCCCGCGGCATCGCCGCGCTGGTCACCGACGGCGGCGTGCGCGACACCCGCGAGATCCGCGAGCTCGGCTTCCCCGTCTTCTCCCGGTTCGTCGCCATCCAGGGCACCGTCAAGGAGTCCCTCGGGCCGGTGAACCAGCCGCTGGTCATCGGCGGCCAGCTCATCCGCCCCGGCGACGTCGTGAAGGGCGACTGCGACGGCGTCGTCGTGGTGGCCCGCGAGGCCGCCGCCGACGCCGTGGAGGCGTGCCGGGCGCGCGAGGAGGCCGAGGCCGGGTACATCCAGCGCTACCGCGACGGCGAGACGCCGCTCACGGTCTCCGGCCTCACCGCGGTGCTGGCGGCCAAGGGACTCACCACGGACGTCGAGGAGCTGCGCTGATGTCCACGCCGATGTCCACCGCGGCATTCGACCTCACCGGCCGCGTCGCCCTGGTCACCGGCTCCAGCCGCAGCATCGGCCGCAGCCTGGCCGACGGGCTCGCCGCGGCCGGGGCCACCGTCGTGCTGAACGGCGTGGACCGCGCCCGTCTCGACGCGACCCGCGCCGATTTCGCGGCCCGGCACGGCGAGAAGCGCGTGCACGCCGCCGCGTTCGACGTCACCGCCGAGGACCAGGTCGTCGCGGCCGTCGCCGCGATCGAGGCCGAGGTCGGCCCGATCGACGTGCTGGTGAACAACGCGGGCGTCCAGCACCGGGTGCCGATGCTCGACCTCGAGCTCGCGGACTGGCGCCGGGTCGTCGACGTCGACCTCACCAGCGCCTTCATCGTCGGCCGCGCGGTCGCCCGCGGGATGGTCGAGCGCCGCCGCGGCAAGATCGTCAACATCGGCTCGGTCCAGTCCGAGCTCGCCAGGGCCACCATCGCGCCCTACACCGCGGCCAAGGGCGGCCTGCGCAACCTCACCCGCGCGATGGCCGCCGAGTGGGGCGCGGCCAACGTGCAGGCCAACTCGATCGCCCCCGGTTACATCCACACCGAGATGACCCAGAACCTCGTCGACGACCAGGACTTCAACGCGTGGGTGCTCGGCCGCACGCCCGGCCGCCCGCTGGGGCTCGCCGCGCCGACCTCGTCGGACCGACGATCTGGCTCGCGTCCGACGCCTCCGGCTACGTGAACGGGCAGACGATCTTCGTCGACGGCGGAATGACGGCGGTCGTGTGATGACGCTCGGACCCGCCCGAGAAGGCCACCGGACTCGTCGCGCACGCGGCGAACGACGTCCGCATCGAGCCCGTCCCGTCCGCGTCCCCAACACCACCGAGGCCGTCGTCGAGGTCGTCTACGGCGGCATCTGCGGCTCGGACCTGCACTACTGGCGCCACGGCGCGGCCGGGCTGTCGATCCTGAAGGAGCCGATGCTGCTCGGGCACGAGATCGTCGGCGTCGTCCGCCAGGGCGCGTCCGACGGCTCCGGCCCGACGCCGGGCACGCCGGTGGCGGTGCACCCGGCCCGGCCCGGCCCGGGCGACGGCACCCAGCGCTACCCGGCCGACCGGCCCAACCTCTCCCCCGGCTGCGCCTACCTCGGCAGCGCCGCGCACCGGCCGCACACCCAGGGCGGGTTCGCGCACTACGTCACCCTCGGCGCGCACATGCTGCGCCCGTTGCCCGCCGGGCTGGCGCTGCGCACGGCGGCCGTGGCCGAGCCCGCGAGCGTCGCGTGGCACGCCGTCGGCCGCGCGGGCGACGTCCGGGGGCGCAGTGCGCTGGTGATCGGCGCCGGACCGATCGGCGCGCTCGTCGTCGCGGTGCTGCGCCGCGCAGGCGCGGCCGAGATCACCGTGGTCGACCTGCACGAGGCCCCGCTCGAACGGGCCCGCGCGCTCGGCGCCACCCGCACCCTCCTCGCCGCCGACCGCACGGCGCTGGCCGGCGGTGCAGCCCGACGTCACCGTCGAGTCCTCCGGCAGCGTCCCCGGCCTCACCGCCGCCATCACGAACACCGCCCGCGGTGGCCGGGTGGTCATGCTCGGGCTGCTGCCACCCGGCGAGCAGCCCGTGCCGATGGCCACCGCGATCGAACGCGAGCTCGAGCTCACCGGGTCCTTCCGGTTCAACGACGAGATCGACGACGTGCTGCAGCGCCCTGGCCGACGGGTCCCTCGACGTGGACGCGGTGGTCACCCACGAGTACGCCATCGAGGACGCCCTCACCGCGCTGCACACCGCCGCCGACCCCGTCCGGTCCGGCAAGGTCCTGCTGAGGTTCGGGTAGCTGGTCAGCGGAACCGGCAGGTCACCACGCCGAGGTCGCGGTAGTCGCACTCGACGAGGTCGCCGCGCCGCACCCACATCGGGCGGGTGAACGAGCCCGCCAGCACGATCTCGCCCGCCGCCAGCCGGTCGCCGTGCCCGGCGAGCCGCTCGGCCAGCCACGCCACCCCGGTGGCGGGGTGGCCGAGCACGGCGCCGGAGACCCCGGACTCCTCGATCTCGCCGTTGCGGGCCAGCAGCGCCCCGACCCAGCGCAGGTCCACGGCGTCCGGCGCGAACCGGCCGCCCAGCACCATCGCCCCCAGCGCGGCGTTGTCGCTGATGGTGTCCACGATCGTGCGGCCCGCCAGCTCGACGTGCGCGTCGAGCACCTCCAGCGCGGGCCGCACGGCGGCGGTCGCGGCGAGCACGTCGTCGAGCGTGCAGCCCGGCCCGGCGAGCGGGCGGGCCAGCTCGAACGCCAGCTCCACCTCGATCCGCACGTTGGAGTACCGGTCGAACGGCAGCGTCGCACCCGAGTCGAAGACCTGGTCGTCGAAGACCACGCCGTAGTCCGGCTCGGTGATGCCCGTCGCCACCTGCATGACCTTGCTCGTCAGCCCGATCTTGCGGCCGACGACCCGGTGCCCTTCGGCCTCCCGGCGCGAACGCCAGACCCGCTGCACGGCGTAGGAGTCCTCGACGGTCATCCCGGGGTGCCGGGCCGAGAGTCGGGGCACGGTGCCCCGGCTGCGGGTGGCCGCGGCCAGCTCGTCGGCGAGCCGGGTGACCGTCGCGTCGTCGAGCGCCCGCGCCTTCCGTCACACCTGGTGGCCCATCTTGAAGCCGACCTCGGGTGCGCGCGTGTAGGAGAAGCCGTCGGCGCCGACCGTGACGGCCTGCTCGCTCGGATCGGTGCGCTCGAGCACCGGCTGCGGGGTGCCGTCCAGGTCGAGCACGAGGCTGGCCTCGGTGTACCAGGACGGCACGACCGGGTTGCCCCACCAGTCGCGGCGCTGGTTGTCGTGCACGTCCCACGTGACGATCGGGTTGTCCGGGTCGCCGGTGTAGTAGTCCTGCGTGTAGATCTCCACCCGGTGGCCGTCCGGGTCGAGGATGTAGAGGTAGAAGGCGTTCGAGACGCCGTGGCGGCCCGGGCCGCGCTCGATCCGGTCGGAGATCCGCAGCGCCCCCATCTTGTCGCAGATCTGGATGATGTCGTGCTTCTCGTGGGTCGCGAACGCGATGTGGTGCATGCGCGGGCCGTTGCCCCCGGTCAGCGCGGTGTCGTGGACGGTCTGCTTGCGGTGCATCCAGACCGCGTACGTGGTGCCCTCGGCGTCCTTGATGTCCTCCGACACCCGGAAGCCGAGGCCCTCCAGGTAGGCGCGGCCGCGGGGCACGTCCGGGGTGACCTGGTTGAAGTGGTCCAGCCGCACCAGCTCGCCCGCCGAGTAGAGGTCGTAGCGGCGGGTGAGCCGCTCGACGTGCTCGACGTGGTGGAAGAACTCGTAGGGGAACCCGAGCGGATCCTCCACCCGCACCGCATCGCCGACCCCGCGGACGAACCCACCCGGCCGCCGCTCGGTGCGGCAGCCCAGCTCCCGGTACCAGGCTTCGGCGCGGTCGACGTCCTCGGGCGTGCGCACCCGGAAGGCGAACGCCGCGACGGCGGGCACCGGCCCCCGGCGCAGCACCAGGTTGTGGTGGATGAACTCCTCGAACGTGCGCAGGTGGATGGCCGACTCGTCCTCGGCGGTGACGTGCAGGCCGAGCAGGTCGACGTAGAACCGGCGCGCGGCCGCCAGGTCGCTCACCACAAGGTCGAGGTAGGCGCAGCGGACGACGTCCGGTGGGATCACAGGGGTGCCTCCCGTCATCGGGCGCCGAAGCGCGTGGTGTGGACGTCGCCGAGGGTGATGTGCACGGCCTGCTGGTCGGAGTAGAAGTCCAGGCTGCGGTAGCCGCCCTCGTGGCCGAGCCCGGAGGCCTTCACGCCGCCGAACGGGCTGCGGAGGTCCCGCACGTTGTGGCTGTTCAGCCACACCATCCCGGCCTCGACGGACTGCGCGAACGTGTGCGCGCGGGTGAGGTCGTTGGTCCAGATGTAGGCGGCCAGGCCGTAGGGGGTGTCGTTGGCCAGCTTCAGCGCTTCCGCGTCCCCGTCGAACGGGGTGATCGCGACGACCGGGCCGAAGATCTCCTCGCGGAAGATCCGGGCGTCCGGCGGCACGTCGGCGAAGACCGTCGGCGCCACGTAGTTGCCCTCGGCCAGCCCGTCCGGCCTGCCGCCGCCCGCGACCAGCCTGCCCTCCGCCTTGCCGATCTCGACGTAGGACATCACCTTCGCGAAGTGCTCGGGGTGCACCAGCGCCCCGACCTCGGTCTTCTCGTCGGACGGTTCGCCGACCACGATCCGGCCCGCCCGCTCGGCGAAGCGGCGCACGAACTCGTCGTAGACCGGCCGCTCGACCAGGATCCGGCTGCCCGCGGTGCAGCGCTCGCCGTTGAGCGAGAACACGCCGAACAGCGTGGAGTCGATCGCCGCGGCCAGGTCGGCGTCGGCGAACACCACCGCGGGCGACTTGCCGCCCAGCTCCATCGACATCGCCTTGAGGTGCTCGGCGCAGTTGCGGAAGATCACCTGTCCGGTGCGGGACTCCCCCGTGAACGAGATGAGCGGCACACCCGGGTGCTTGACCAGGGCGTCGCCCGCCTCCTCGCCGATGCCGTTGACCAGGTTGAACACCCCGGTCGGCAGCTCGGCCTCCGCGAAGATGCCCGCCCACAGCGACGCCGAGAGCGGGGTGAACTCGGCGGGCTTGAGCACCACCGTGCACCCGGACGCGAGCGCCGGGGCGAGCTTCCAGGACTCCAGCATGAACGGCGTGTTCCACGGGGTGATCAGCCCGGCGACGCCCTTGGGCTTGCGGTGCACGTAGTTCAGCTGCGTGCCGGGCACCTGGTAGACGTCGTCGCGCTGGGCGACGACCAGGTCGGCGAAGAAGCGGAAGTTCTCCGCCGCGCGCCGGGCCTGGCCGCGGGCCTGGGTGATCGGCAGTCCGCTGTCGAACGTCTCGAAGGCAGCCAGGGTGGCGTCGCGGGAGGCGACGATGTCGGCGATCCGCGCCAGGACCCCGGCCCGCTCCCGGGCCTTCATCCGCGGCCACGGGCCGGACTCGAAGGCCGCCGACGCGGCGGCCACGGCGGCGTCGACGTCGGCCTGCTGCCCCGCCGCCACGGTGGCGTAGGTCCGGTTGGTCACCGGGTCGAGCACCGCGAAGGTCTCGCCGCCGATCGAGTCGACGTCCCGGCCGCCGATGTGGTGCGGCAGGTGGGTGGGCAGGTGCTCGGGTCGGGTGCTCATGGTGTCCTCGTGGGGTCGCGGTCGAGGTAGGCGCGCATGCTCGCCAGCCGGTGCTCGCGGACGGCGGCTTCGACGTCGGCGGGGGACGCCGGGGCGGTCAGGAGCGCGAGGAGGGCGTCGTGCTCGGCGACGGAGGCGCGGGCGCGGCCCGCCGCGTTGCCGAAGGTCGACCGGCGCAGGCCCGCGAGCCGCAGCCAGCCCACGGCGACGAGGTTCTTGAGCTGCGCGTTCGGGCAGGGATCGGACAGGGTGCGGTGGAACGCCTCGTTGAGCCGGGTGAACCGGACGGGGTCGAAGTCGGCCAGGCACTCCCGGAGCCGGTCGTTGATCGCGCGGGCCTCGGCGAGGTCGGCCGCCGCAAGGTGCGGCTGGGCCAGCGCCACCGCGGCGCCCTCGACGATCGCCAGGGTCTGGCAGGCGTCCCGGTAGTCGACCGGGTCGATCGCGGCCACCCGGGCGCCGACGTTGCGCTCGAACGTCACCACGCCCTCCGCCTCCAGGCGCCGGATCGCCTCCCGCACCGGCACCACGCTCATCCCCAACTCGCGGGCGAGCTGGTCGAGCACCAGCCGGTACCCCGGCCCGTAGGCGCCCCGCGTGATGCGTTCGCGCAGGTGCTCGTAGGCGAGCTGGGACTTGCCGGCGGTGGCCTTCGTCATGACCGCTCGGCCTCGTAGCGGGCCCGCCACGCCGCGTTCATCGGGAAGAGGTCGCGCACCGGGTGGCCCTCGCGCACCATCCGGGCGATGAACTCCTCCTCGGCCTCCTGCGCCTCGGCGTCGGCCACCAGCTCGCGCAGCAGCCCGGGCGGGATGACCAGCAGCCCGTCGCCGTCGCCGACGATCACGTCGCCGGGCTGCACGGTGGTGCCGCCGCAGGCGATCGTCTCGTCCACGCCCCACGGCACGTGGTGGCGGCCGAGCACGGCCGGGTGCGGGTTCGCGAACCAGGTCGGTACGCCGATCGCGGTGACGGCGTCGGCGTCGCGCAGGCCGCCGTCGGTCACGACGCCCGCCGCCCCCCGCTGCTGCGCGCGGAGGGCGAGGACGTCGCCGAGGGTGCCCGCGCGGGTCTCGCCGCGGGCGTCCATGACGATCACCTCGCCCGGTCGGACGTCGTCGAACAGCCGCTTCTGCGCGTTGTAGCCGCCGCCGTGCGCGCGGAAGAGGTCCTCGCGGTTGGGCACGTAGCGCAGCGTGCGCGCGGTGCCGACCAGCCGGGTGCCGGGTCGGGTGCAGCGCAGCCCGTCGATGGAGACGTTGTTCAGGCCGCGCTTGCGCAGCAGCGACGACAGGGTGGCGAGCGCGACCCCGTTGACCCGCGCGACCAGCTCGTCGTCGAGGACGGGTGGCGCGGCGGAGCCAGCGGCGTCCGCCCACTGCTCGGGGGTGGCCTTGGGCTGCGCGCTGTAGGCGGGCAGCGGCGCGGTGCCCCGCACGGCCGTGCTGACCAGGCGCCCGGTCGAGCGGCCCGCGGCCTCGACTTCGACCTCCACGGTGTCGCCCGGCCCGAACGTCGACGCGCCCGCGGGCGTGCCGGTCAGGATGACGTCGCCCGGCTCCAACGTGATCAGCTGCGACAGGTCGCTGACGATCTGCGGCAGCGGGAACAGCAGCGTTGCGGTGGAGTCCTCCTGCACCAGCTCGCCGTTGCGCCAGACCCGAATGGCGATGGCGGCCGGGTCGAGCTCGGCGGCGGGCAGCAGCCGGGGCCCGATCGCGGTGTAGCCGTCGCCGCCCTTGGAGCGCACGTTGGCGCCCTTGTCCGCCCAGCGCAGGTCGAACACGCCGAGATCGTTCGCGGCGGTGACCGCGGCGACCGCGGCCCACGCCGCCGCCTCGCCGACCCGCCGCACCTGGCTACCGATCACCAGCGCGATCTCGCCCTCGAAGCCGAGGATCTCGGCGCCCGCGGGCAGCTCGACGGGGCCGCCGGGCGACAGCGAGGTGGCGGGCTTCAGGAAGTAGCCCGGGGCCTCCGGGGTGCGGCCCTTCTGCGCGGCGCGGGCGGCGTAGCCGATGTGCATGGCGAAGACGGTGCCGGGCCGCCCGCCCAGCAGCTCCCACGCCGCGTGCCGCGGTTCACGCTCCACGGACGGAACATATACGATCCGGCGCGGGTCAGAAGTTGCCGCGCTTGGCCTGCTCGCGCTCCAGCGCCTCGAACAGCGCCTGGAAGTTGCCCTTGCCGAAGCCCAGCGAGCCGTGCCGCTCGATGAGCTCGAAGAACACGGTGGGGCGGTCGCCGATCGGCTTGGTGAAGATCTGCAGCAGGTAGCCGTCCTCGTCGCGGTCGACGAGCACGCCGCGCGACTGCAGCTCCTCGATCGGCACCCGCACCTCGCCGATCCGCGCCCGGAGCTCGGGGTCCTCGTAGTACGAGTCGGGCGTGGCGAGGAACTGGACGCCCTTGGCCCGCAGCACGTCGACGGTGCGCAGGATGTCGCCCGTGGCCAACGCGAGGTGCTGAGCGCCCGGTCCGTCGTAGAAGTCGAGGTACTCGTCGATCTGCGAACGCTTCTTGCCGACGGCGGGCTCGTTGAGCGGGAACTTCACGCGGTGGTTGCCGCTGGCCACGACCTTGCTCATCAGCGCGGAGTACTCGGTGGCGATGTCGTCGCCGACGAACTCCGCCATGTTGGTGAAGCCCATGATCCGGTTGTAGAACGCCACCCACTCGTCCATCCGACCGAGCTCGACGTTGCCGACGACGTGGTCGAGCGCCTGGAACAGCCGCTTCGGCTCCCCCGCGGGCTTGGTGTACCCGCTCGTGCGGGCGACGTAGCCGGGCAGGTACGGGCCCGCGTAGCGGGAGCGGTCGACGAGGCTGTGGCGGGTGTCGCCGTAGGCGGCGATCGCGGCCACCCGCACGGTGCCGTGCTCGTCGGTGACGTCGTGGGGTTCGTCGAGGATCGTGGCGCCGTGCGCACGGGCGTGCGCGACGCAGCGGTCGACGTCGGGCACCTCGAGCGCGATGTCGACGATGCCGTCGCCGTGGCGGCGGTGGTGGTCGAGCAGCGGGCTGTTCGGGTCGATCCCGCCCTTGAGCACGAACCGCACGGCCCCCGAACGCAGCACGTACGCGTGGTGGTCGCGGTTGCCGGTCTCCGGGCCGGAGTACGCGACCAGCTCCATCCCGAATACCGCCTGGTAGTACAGCGCGGCCTGGGTGGCGTTGCCGACCGACCACACCACCGCGTCCCAGCCCGTGACGGGGAACGGATCCCGGTCGGCGTCGTACTCCACGAGGCCGACGAGCTGGCGCAGCTGCGCGAGATCCAGGTCGGCGAGCCGCTCCTGGCTGGTCAGGGACTGGTCGACGGTCATGCGGTAAGGACACCTGAAGGCGGTCCCGGTGGCAAGCAAGACCAGTTGATCTGGCCATTGCCGCTACTTCTGTCGAAATTGGTCGACGGCAGCTGTACAGTCTGCCCATATGGATGCGCTCGACGTCGACCTGCTGGCCGCGCTGCGCACCCACACGCGGCCGGGTGTGCTCGAGCTGTCCCGCACCCTGCGGGTGGCCCGGGGCACGGTCCAAGCGCGCCTCGACCGCCTCGAACAGGCGGGGGTCATCACCGCGTACGCGCCCGAGATCGACCTGCCCGCCGCGGGCTACGGCGTGCAGGCCTTCGTCACCCTCGAGATCGCCCAGGGAGACCTCGACGAGGTCACCGCCGAGCTGCACGCGCAGCCCGCGGTGCTCGAGGCCTACGCCACCACCGGCTCCTCGGACGTGATCTGCAAGCTGGCCGCCTCGTCGCACGAGGACCTCCAGCAGGCCCTGCTCGCCCTCAACCGCTCCCCGTTGATCGGGCGGTCGACCAGCGTCGTCGTGCTGTCGGTCGTCGTGCCGCCGCGCACGCACAGCATCCTGGAGAGCGGCCCGCGCCAGGCCCCGAGCCGCGCCCCCGCCTACCGCCGGGGCTAGGTCGTGTCCCGTGGATCACGACCGCGTTCTCCGCGCCCAGATGGCCCCCGGCTGCGTTGTCGGGCGACTCGAGTACGCCCGGTACGAGAGCCGCCCTCCGCCTTGCCGGGAGCCATCTGGATCACGAAGCCCATCGCCCGTGATCCACGGGACACGACCTAGTCGGCCTCGACCAGGATCCCCGCGAAGAAGTTCGTCAGCGCCTCGTGGCCGTGCAGCGGGAGCACGGTGGCGACGTACTGGTCGGGCCGGACCACCACCATGCAGCCGGTGTCGCGGTTGACGCCACGCAGGTCGAAGACGTCCTCGGCCTTCGGGTCGGGGCAGAACACCTTCTCGTAGTCGACCAGCCCGAAGTCGCCCTTGCGCGGCAGCAGCACCGGCGACAGCGCCTCGACGGCGAGGTCGCGGTGGACCTGCTGGAACACGGCGCGGACGTCGATCACGGAGTCGGGGTCGGCGCCCGCCGGGGTGAACCGCTTGAGCGGCGACGCGTCCGACGCGAGGAACGTGCACAGCTGCCGGAGCTTGGAATCCGCGCTCGTCGGGTCGTTGCGGTCCGCGAAGACGTACAGCCGCCAGGCGCCGTCGGCCCGCGCGGCGTGCCCGAGGTGGACCGGCTTGGCGTCGGCCAGCCGCACGACCGGGGCGGAGTGGAAGCGCATCCCGACGGGGAAGCCCTCACCGAGGTGCTGGAACATCCCGGGCGCAGTGATCATCGACGGCTCGTAACGGGTGGCCACGCCCGCTGTGAACCGGCCTTGGGTCGTGAAGTACTCCTGGAACGCCGCCGGGTCGACGCCTTCGACGTCGTCGCCGGAGCCGGTCGGGTGCGCGCTGAACATCTTGGAGAACTCGCGGTCGAAGTCGATGAGCTGCTGGGCGACCTTCTGCCGCTCTTCGGAGTAGGTGTGCAGCAGCTCGGGCTTGGCCGTGCCGCGGAGCACGCCTGCCAGCTTCCACCCGAGGTTCCAGGTGTCGGCCATCGAGACGTTCATGCCCTGGCCCGCCTTGGCGCTGTGGGTGTGGCACGCGTCGCCCGCGATGAAGACCCGGGGCAGCCGGGTGCCCACCTCGTCGGCGGGCACGTCGTCGAACTTGTCGCACAGCCGCTGCCCGATGGAGTACACCGCCCACCAGCCCACGCTCTTCAGCTCGACGGTGTACGGGCTCAGGATCCGGTTGGCGACCTCGATCAGCTTCTCCGGGGTGACGCTGCGGTTCTCGAGCATCTCCTTGTCGCGGACGTTGTCCAGGGCGATGTAGAACCGCACCAGGTAGCCGCCCTCGCGCGGGATGATCAGGATGTTGCCCGCGTTGCCGGAGTGGATCGCGCACTTGAGCCGGATGTCGGGGAAGTCGGTCACCGCCAGCGCGTCGACGACGCCCCACGACTGGTTCATGGCGTCGCCTTCCAGCTCGCGGCCGATCGCGGTGCGGACGCCGCTGCGCGACCCGTCGCTGCCGACGACGTACTTGGCCCGGATCGTCGAGGTCTCCCCCGTCTCCTCGAGGCCCTTCAGGTGCTGCACGGTGACCGTCACCGGGTACTCGGCCGCGCCGTCCTCGTCGATCCGGATGTCGGTGGCGTGCAGGCCGTAGTGCGGCTTGAGCTTGCTGGCCGAGCGCTCCATGTGGTCGAGGAGGTAGGCGAGCATCCGCGCCTGGTTGACGATCACGTGCGGCATCTCGGACAGGCCCTCCTCGACGTCCGGGATGCGGCCGGTGCGCGTGATCTTGCTCGGGTCGGTGGGGTCCGGCCGCCAGAACGCGACCTCGTTGACCCCGTAGCCCTCGTGGATCAGCTGGTCGGCCAGGCCGAACGCCTCGAACATCTCGACGCTCCGGCAGGCGACCCCGTCGGCCTGGCCCACCTCGAGCGGGCCGTCCTTCCGGTCGATGACGGCGGTGCGGATGTCCGGGAAAGCCGCCAGCTGGGCCGCGAGCACCAGACCGGCGGGGCCGCAGCCGACGACGAGGACGTCGACCTCCTCCGGGAGGGCGTCCGACCGCGCCGCGACCGACGGGTGTGGCTCCTCGACGAACGGGTCACCGGGCTTGTAGCCGTTGAGATAGAACTGCATCGTCGCTGCTCCTCTGCGATGTCGTTGCCGAAATGGTGGCACCCGACCGCGGTTGCAGAACATACAATTCTGCTGTGAAGAACCGTCCCGCGTACGCCATCGCCAGCGTCGACCACGCCCTCCAGCTGGGCACGATCTTGCAGGTCGAGGGGCCGTTGACGGTCTCCGAAGCCGCCGAGCGCCTCGGCGTCGCCCGCTCCACGGCGCACCGCCTGCTCTCGATGCTGTGCTACCGGGATTTCGCGGTGCAGGACGGCGACCGGCGCTACGCCGCGGGTCCCGTGCTGGCGCTGGCCGCCCGGACGCACTCCCGCGCGGCGCTCCTGCGCGATGTCGCGATGCCGCACCTCACGACGCTCACCGACCGCGTCGCCGAGTCGACGAACCTGATGGTCCTCTCCGGCGACCACGTGCGCTTCGTCGGTTCGGTCGAAGGCACGCAGGTGCTCCGCGTCGGCAACCGGGAGGGCATGGTCTTCCCGGCGCACCTCAGCTCGGGTGGGGTGCTGCTGCTGGCCGACCTCCCGGACGAGGAGTTCGCGGCGCTCTACAGCGCCGAGCGCTGGGCCGACCGGTCCGACCAGCTGCCCGATCGCCGGGCGCTCCGCCGGGAGGCGCGCCTGGCCCGCAGGCGCGGCTACGCCCTGAACAACGGGCGGACCGAACGGGGCGTCACGGCCGTCGGCCGGGCGGTGCGCCGGGCCGACGGCCGCGCCGAGGCCGCGGTCTCGATCTCCCTGCCCACGGCCCGGTACTCCCGCACGACGCTGCCGCAGCTAGTCGGCGCGCTGGCCGCGACCACCGCCGACATCGAGCGGGACCTCGCCGCCGCCCTCACCCTGGCCGTCGACCGGTGAGCTCGCCCGCCGCGCCCGGGCGAAACCCCAGCCGACGAGCGCCGCGGCGACGACGGTGAGCGCGAGCCCGGCGATCGTGATCGCCTCCCGGAACTCCGCGGTCTGCGCCGCGCTCCAGCCCGCCGTGGCGATGCTGCCGGTGAACAGCGGCCGCGAGGACGGTGCCGGTGACGGCGATGCCGACGCCGGAGGTGACCTCGGTGGCGGTGTCGGTGAGCGCGGCGCCGATCGTGGTCCGGTTCGCCGGCAGGCCGCGGAGCACGTTGACCCCGGCGACGACGCCGACCACGCGCATGCCCGCCGCCACCAGCACGAGGGCGATCGCGACCCACGCGTAGCCGAAGCGGCCCGACCAGCGCGTAGACGGCGAGCCCGAACACGACCGCCGCGGCGCTGATCCAGGCGGCCCGGTCGAGACCGACCCGCTGGACGAACGGGTTGATGAACGCGCCGCCCGCGATGAGGACGACGACCTGCGGCAGCATGCCGATGGCGGCGAGCGCGGGCGTCCACCCCCAGTCGAGCTGCAGCTGCAGCGTCACCAGGTAGCCGAGGCCGGCGGTCGCCAGCCCGGCCGCGGCCTTGAACGCGAGCCCGCTGGAGACCAGCGGGCGCGCGACGAGCTTCGAGGTCGAGCAGCGGGTGGCGGGCCGAACGCTCGCGGAGGACGAAGAGGACCGCAGCCACGACGGCCGCCGCGGTGGCCGTCCACGGGGCCCAGGACCCGGCGCCCTCGCTCGACGAACAGCGTCGGCGCGACGAGCGCGAGCACGATCGTCGCCGTGCCGAGCACCGCGCCCGGCGCGTCGAGCGGATCGCGGTGCAGCTCGGCCGCGTCGTCCGCGGCGATGCCGAACCGCACGCCGACGATCGCGAGCACGGCGATCGGCACGTTCACCAGCAGCAGGACCTGCCAGGGCGCGACCGCGAGCACGAAACCGCCGACGGTCGGGCCGATCGCGAGCCCGACCAGGCCCACGGTGGAGATGAGCGGTGGTCGCCCGCACCCGCAGGCCGTCGTCGTCGAACAGCCGGAAGGCCAGCGCCATCGACCCCGGCGTCGTCATCGCGGCCGCGACGCCCATCGCCACCCGGACGGCGATGAGCTGCTCGGCGGTGGCGACGAACGCGGTCGCCAGGCTCGCGACGCCGAGCAGCGACCAGCCCGATGAGCATGATCCGACGTCGGCCGAACCGGTCGGCGAGCGCGCCGAACGCCAGCATCAGCCCGCCGAACACGACCGCGTAGGCGCCGGTCACCCACTGCAGCGCGGTCGTCGACGCGTGCAGCTCGCGCCCGATCGTCGGCAACGCGACGTTCAGGATCGAGTTGTCCAGCATCTCGAAGAGGAACACCGCGGACAGCCCCGTCAGGGCCATCCAGGCCTCCCGCAACGATCGGGGCGAGCGGCGGGCGATGACGGCGGTCTGATCGATGGACACGTCACTAAGTTAACTGACTAAGTTTAGTTACACAAGACTAAGGTTTAGTGACACAAGAGAGTGAGGTCGGATGCCCAGGACCGGAGAGCGGGGCGGCCCGCAGACGCGGGCGCGGATCGCCGAGGTCGCGGCCCGGCTGTTCCTCGATCGCGGGTTCGACGCGGTCACGGTCGCCGAGGTCGCGCGGGTGGCCGGGGTGTCGAGCGTGACGGTGTTCAACCACTTCCCACGCAAGGAGGACCTCTTCCTCGACCGCGCGGTCGACGCCGTCGAGCTGCTGCGCGCGGCGGTGCGCGACCGGGCTCCCGGCGTCGACGTGCTGGCGTCCCTGCGCGACGTGACCCTCCGTCTCGTCGACGCCCGCCACCCGCTGTCGGGCGTCAACGACCGGTCCGTCCCCTTCTTCCGCACCGTCGCGGCCTCGCCCGCGCTGGTCGGGCGCGCGCGGGAGATCGCCGCCGACCTCGAACGCACCCTCGCCGAGGAGCTCGAACGCGACCCGACCTTCCGGGGCGACGCCACCCTGCTCGCCGCGTTCTTCGTCGCGGGCTACGCCACCGTGCTGGTGGCGACGGCGCGCCGCCTGATCACGGGAGAGCCGCCGAGCGCCGTGGTGGACGACCACCGCGCCCGCTTCGAGCGGTTGTTCGACGCCCTCCGCGGCGGCGTCGCCCCCCAGGCGTGAGGCCGCTCCACCCCGAGCCGGGCGAGGGCGTCCGGCTACCCTCGGCGCGATGAAGGGCCATCCCCGGGCATCGACGTCGGCGTTCTAGCCGTGCTGCACCTGCGCATCATCGCGCCCACCACCGTCTCCGCGCCCGTGCGGGCGGCCCTGCTCGACGAGCCGGGCGCCACGCACATCAGCGTGCAGGACGGCGCCGCGGTGGAGCCCGAAGGCGACGTCATCGAGGCCGACGTCACGCGCGAGGCCGTCGACCGCGTCCTCGACCGGCTGCTCGAGCTCGACCTCGACCACACCGGCGGGGTGACGCTGCAGGCGCTCGACACCACGCTGTCCGATCGGGCGACCGCCGCCGAGGAGGCGGTGCCCGGCGACCCGGACGACGCCGTGATCTGGGAGCAGGTCGTCGCGCGCACCGGCGACGAATCGCGCCTGTCGGTGAGCTTCCAAGCCTTCCTCACCATCGCCTGCCTGTTGGCCGCGATCGGCGCCGTCACGAACTCGCCGGTGACGGTGGTCGGCGCGATGGTCTTGGGGCCGGAGTTCGGCCCGCTGGCCGCGGTCGCCGTCGGGCTGGTGCTGCGCCGTGGCGACCTGATCCGCCGGGGCCTGCTCGCGCTGGCCGTCGGCTTCCCGATCGCGATGGGCGCCACCGCGCTCGCCGCCATCGTCTTCGCGAGGTTGGGCCTGTTCACGACGGCCGACCTCGACGCGGGCGACCAGGTCGATTTCATCTACTCCGTCGGTTGGTTCTCCCTGATCGTCGCGCTGCTGGCCGGGGCGGCGGGCATGCTCGCACTCACCTCGGCCAAGTCCGCCTCGCTGGTCGGCGTCTTCATCTCGGTCACGACGGTGCCCGCGGCGGGCTACGCCGCCGTGGCCGCGGTCGAAGGCCGCTGGGCGCAGGTCGCCAGTTCGATCGGCCAGCTCGTGGTCAACCTCACGGGCATCACCGTCGCCGCCGTGATCGTCCTCATCGTCGCTCGCCGTAGCAAGCACCCGACCAACTAGAGTCGATTGCGGGGTGTGCCGGGAAGTCTGGGTCGGCGGCAAGTTCGTCGATCTCGCTGGAGGACGCCCGGATGCACGCCTTGCCGCCCCGCCTCCGCCTGTTCGGCCGTGGCTCGTGGCCGGAGGCGCGCCGCATCGGCGACCAGCTGCGCACCGAGACCACCGGCGGGCTGCTGCTGGTCGCCGCAGCGGCGCTGGCGCTGCTGCGGGCCAACTCCACCGTCGCCGGGGTGCTGCTCGGCTTCACCGTGCCCGTGATCCGTCGCGCCGAAGGCCCCGGCCCGGGCCTGGCCGAGCACTTCGAGCACCGCTTCCGGCCGCTGTCGGCCGGGGTCGCGGTGCCGGTGTTCGCGTTCTTCGCGGCCGTGCTCGGGCTGTCGCTCCTGGGGGGCATCGGCTTCACCGTCTCGCTGCTCATCGGCGAGCTCGCCTTCGGCGCGGGCAGCCCGGTCGACGACCACGTCAAGATCGGGGTGCTGCTCGGCTCGCTGACCGCGGCGCTGCTCGCGACCGTCGTACTGCGCATCCGCAACGCGCACTACCGCAGGCTGCGCGGCCAGGCCCGCGTCCTCGGTCTTCGCCATCAGCCGGTCGTAGGTGAGGGCGAAGATCCGGCCGCGGATGGTCACGTCCACCTCCGAGGATCGGCCCGCGCCTACCGTCCCCGATTCAACCACCCGCGGCACCTCACGCCGAGTGCGCGTAAACGCTCTCGCGATCCCGGTTCACGATTGTGCGGACCTTCTTCAAACCGCGCTGCCGCGTCGGGCCGATGCTGCCGATCGGCATGTTCAACTCGCGGGCGATGGCCGCGTAGTCGTAGCCCTCGTCGAAGAAGAGGAAGACGAGCAGTTTCCGCTCGCGCTCGGGCAACTGGGACAGGGCCCGGTACAACTCCTTGCACGCCATGCGCGCCAGCGCGATCTCCTCCGGGTCCTCGCCTCCGCCCGTCCACGCGTCCCGGTCGCCGATCGGGTCGGTGCGCCGCTCCTCGCGGCTGATCTTGATCGCCTCCCGCCGCGCGATCACCGAGAGCCAGGCCAGCCCGGCGTCCGGATCCCGCAGTCGCGGCAGGTGCGCGAGCGCGACGGCCATCGTGTTCTGCACGACGTCGTCGGCGGAGTGGATCGAGAGCCTGCACGCCCTGCCTATTCCGTGCAACCACGGGCGCACGACGCGGAACAGATCTTCCATCGCGTTCGCATCGCCGTCCTGATGGCGTTTGATCGCCGCGGCCACGTCCTCGGCGATATTCTGTCGACCACTGTGGACTATCATCGTTCTCGCCTCCGCCTTTGCCTGCGTCCACCGAAGCTAGAGAGGGCGGGCGGGGGTGTCTGCGCAGAACGACACACGCCAGGTGTTACCGCGGACACAGCCGTGTGGAGAAATTTCGGTAGCGTTCACCGAGTTCCGACGTATCGTCGAAGAATGACGACACCGCGCGCCGCAACGCGGACGTCCCCGTTGTCGGAGCCGGACGTCGTCGAGATCCTCCGATCGGCCGCCATCTTCGCGGAGCTACCCGATGACGCGCTCGCGCGGTTGGCGGCGCGCTGCGTGCGGCGCACCTACGGTCGCAACCAGTTCCTCTGGTACCAGGGCGACGACGGCGCACACCTCATCGTCGTCGCGTCGGGCCTGGTCAAGGTCGTGCTGAGCTCGCCGCAAGGCGGCGAGGTGGTGCTCACCACCCTCGGCCCCGGCGAGATCAGCGGCGAGCTCGCGGTGCTCGACGGCTCGCCGCGCTCCGCCTCCGTGGTCGCCGCCGAGCCGACCACGGTCCTCCTGCTCACGCGGGCGACGGTGCTCGACATGCTCAACCGCTACCCGTCCGTCCTCGACGCGCTGCTCCGTTCGCTGGGCAACCTCATCCGCCGGATCACCGAGCAGGCGGGCGACTTCGTCTTCCTCGACCTCGGCGGCCGGGTCGCCAAGCTGCTGTTGCACCTGGCCGAGGCCCACGGCGCAGGCTCGACCGTCCTCGACCTCCGCCTCACGCAATCCGACCTCGCGGCGATGGTCGGCGCCACCCGGCCTGGCGGTCAACCGCGTGCTGCAGCACCTCGCGGGCCGCGGCGTGATCGAAGTGGACGGACAGCGGATCGTGCTGGTGAACCTCGCGGAGCTGCGCCGGAGGGCGTCCGGCTGAGCTCCGCCCCGAAGGGTGAACTCACACACGTCTTCGAGACCGCGTGGACATCTGCCGTTAACCTTGTAGTCGAGATCGCTGTGCCCCCGGGTGGTGCCGCCTGTTCCCCACCCAGCCTCGACCCGGCTGACGACACAGCACGCCCACCCGGAAGGTGAGTCATGCGCCCGCGCGCTGCCCGCTGCCCTCGTCGTGCCCGGACCGGTACCCGGTGACGCTCGCCCTCACCCGCGCGGCCGCGGTGTACCCGGCCGCGCCCGCTCCGGCCCGCCGCACGCTGCTCGACGTCCTCGCCGACACCGCGACCGAGCACCCCAACGCCGCCGCGATCGACGCGGCGGGCACCGTGCTGACCTACCGCAGGCTGGCCGAGGAGGTCGAGGCCACGCGCCTGCGCCTCACCGAGGCGGGCATCGGGGTCGGCGACCGCGTCGGCATCCGGATCGCCTCCGGCACCGCCGAGCTGTACGTCGCGATCCTGGCCGTGCTCTCCGCGGGTGCCGCCTACGTCCCGGTCGACGCCGACGACCCCGACGAACGCGCCGAGCTCGTGTTCGGCGAGGCCGGGGTGTGCGCGGTGCTCGGCTGTGGCGGTCGGCTCACCCCGCACAGCGCGCCGATCGGCACCCCGGGCGCGCCCGGCCACCGCGACGACGCGTGGATCATCTTCACCTCCGGGTCGACGGGCACGCCGAAGGGCGTCGCGGTCAGCCACGGCGCGGCGGCGGCGTTCGTCGACGCCGAGGCCCGCCTGTTCCTCGTCGACGAGCCCATCGGGCCCGGCGACCGCGTACTGGCCGGGCTGTCGGTCGCGTTCGACGCCTCGTGCGAGGAGATGTGGCTCGCGTGGCGGCACGGCGCCTGCCTCGTGCCCGCGCCCCGGGCGCTGGTCCGCACCGGCGTCGACCTCGGGCCGTGGCTGCAGGCGCAGCGGATCACGATCGTCTCCACCGTGCCGACGCTGGCCGCGCTGTGGCCGCTCGACGCGCTGGAGGACGTACGGCTGCTGATCTTCGGCGGCGAGGCGTGCCCGCCCGAGCTCGCCGAGCGCGTCGCCGTCGAGGGCCGCGAGGTGTGGAACACCTACGGGCCGACCGAGGCCACGGTCGTCGCGTGCGCCGCCCGGCTCACCGGTGCGGGCGCGGTGCGGATCGGCCTGCCGCTGGACGGCTGGGCGCTCGCGGTCGTCGACGGCGCGGGCGAGCCGGTCGCGATGGGCGATAGCGGTGAGCTGGTGATCGGCGGCGTCGGGCTCGCCCGCTACCTCGACACCGAGCGCGACGCCGCGAAGTTCGCCCCGCTGCCGTCGCTGGGCTGGGAGCGCGCCTACCGCAGCGGCGACGTCGTGCGCGCCGACGAGGCCGGGCTGCTGTTCCTCGGGCGCGCCGACGAGCAGATCAAGCTCGGCGGGCGGCGCATCGAGCTGGGCGAGGTCGACGCGGCGCTGCTGGCCCTGCCCGGCGTGCGCGCCGCCGCGGCGGCCGTGCGCCGCACCCGCGCGGGCAACCAGGTGCTGGTGGGCTACGTGGTGGCCGAGGACGGCCTGGACACCGACGCCGCGGCGTTCGCCCTGCACGACCGGCTGCCCGCCGCGCTGGTGCCGCTGCTCGCGATCGTCGACGACGTGCCGACGCGCACCTCGGGCAAGGTCGACCGGGACGCGCTGCCCTGGCCCCTGCCCGCGGGCGGCCTCGACCCCGTGGCGGCGGGCCTGCTGACACCGACCGAAGCCTGGCTGGCCGAAGGCTGGGCGGAGATCCTCGGCGTGTCGGTGACCGACCCGAAGGCCGACTTCTTCACCCACGGCGGCGGCAGCCTCACCGCCGCGCAGCTGGTGGCGCGGATCCGCACCCGCCACCCGCAGGTGTCGGTGAACGACCTGTACGTCCACCCGAAGCTCGGCGCGCTCGCCACCCGGCTGGACCGGCTGAGCGCGACCACCACCCGGGAGCGCGAGGTCGTGCCGACGCCGCGCCGGGCCGCCTTCGCGCAGGCGCTGCTGATGGTGCCGATGTTGGCGCTGGTCGGCCTGCGCTGGGCGAGCGTCACCGCCGCGATCTCGACGGTCGCCGCGGTCGCGGTGCCCTGGGCGCCCACCGTGCCGTGGTGGACGCTGGCGCTGGCCTGGCTGGTGCTGTTCAGCCCGCCGGGGCGGATCGGCATCGCCGCGGGCGGCGCTCGGCTGCTGCTGCGCGGCGTGCGTTCCGGCAGCTACCCGCGCGGCGGCGCGGTGCACGTCCGGCTGTGGGCGGCCACCCGCCTGGCCGAGATGTCGGGCGCCACCGGCGTCGCGGGCGCCTCGTGGACCAACCGCTACGCCCGCGCGCTCGGCGCGAAGATCGGCAAGGACGTCGCGCTGCACTCCGCGCCCCCCGTCACGGGCCTGCTCAAGATCGGGCGCGGCGCGGCCGTCGCGCCCGAGGTGGACCTCGGCGGCTACTGGGTCGACGGCGACGTCGTGCGCATCGGCAAGATCCGCATCGGTGCGGACGCCACGGTCGGCGCGCGCAGCACGCTGCTGCCCGGTGCGCGGATCGGCAAGGGCAGCGAGATCGCCGCGGGCTCGACCGTGCTCGGCGCCGTCCCCGCCGGTCAGCGCTGGGCGGGCGCGCCCGCGCAGCGGGTCGGCAAGAGCGGCGTGGCCTGGCCGTCCACCCGGCCGCCGCGCTCGCGGCGCTGGGCCCTCGCCTACGGCGTCGCGTCGATGCTCCTCGGGCTCCTCCCCCCGGTGGCGGCGCTGCCCGCGCTCGTGATCATCGCCGCCGGGGTGGCGGGCACGGCGTCCCCCGCGGCGGCGACGGGTGCTGCGCTGCTCATGGTCGCCCCCGCGACGATCGCCTACCTGCTCACCTACGCCGCGCTCGTCGTGGCCGGGGTGCGCCTGCTCGGCATCGGCATGGCCGCGGGCTTCCACCCGGTGCACAGCCCGATGGGTCTGAAGGTCTGGACCACCGAGCGCCTGATGGGCATGGCCCGCACGGGCCTGTTCCCGCTGTACGCCAGCCAGTTCACGGCCGCGTGGCTGCGGCTGCTCGGCGCGGACGTCGGCCGCGACGTGGAGGCGTCGACGGTGATCGCGCTGCCCAAGATGACCACGGTCGCCGACGGCGCGTTCCTCGCCGACGACACGATGGTCGCGACCTACGAGCTGTCGCGCGGCTGGATGCACGTCGCGCCCTCGCGCGTGGGCAAGCAGGCCTTCCTCGGCAACTCCGGGATGACCGCGCCGGGCCGGTCGGTGCCCAACCGCGGCCTCGTGGGCGTGCTCTCCGCGACGCCGCGCAAGGCGAAGAAGGGCTCGTCGTGGCTCGGGCTGCCGCCGATGCCGCTGCGCAGGGCGGTCGAGCAGCGCGACACCAGCCGTACCTTCAACCCGCCGCGGCGGCTGCGGGTCGCCCGCCTGCTGATCGAGCTGTGCCGGGTGGTGCCGGTGATGTGCTCCGCCGCGCTCGCCGTGCTCGTCGCAGGCCTGCTGATGGCGGTCCACGCCGCGGCCGGGTTCGCGGTGGCCGCACTGCTCGCGGTGCCGCTGCTGCTCGCCGCCGCGGCCACGGCAGGCGCCGTGGCGACGGCGATGAAGTGGCTGCTGGTGGGGCGGTTCCGGGCGGTCGAGCACCCGCTGTGGAGCTCGTTCGTGTGGCGCGACGAGCTGGCCGACACGTTCGTCGAGGTGCTGGCCGTGCCGTGGCTGGTCGGCCCCGCGAACGGCACTCCCGTGCTCACGGCGTGGCTGCGCACCATGGGCGCCCGCATCGGGCGCGGGGTGTGGCTCGAGACCTACTGGCTGCCCGAGTCCGATCTCGTGCGCCTCGGCGACGGCGCCACGGTGAACCGGGGCTGTGTCGTGCAGACCCACCTGTTCCATGATCGGATCATGAGCATGGACGAGGTGCGCATCGACGACGGCGCGACGCTCGGGCCCAACGGGATCATCCTGCCGGGCGCGAGCATCGGCGCGGGGACGACGATCGGGCCGGGCTCGCTGGTCACGCGCGGCGACTCCGTGCCCCCGGCCACCCGCTGGCTGGGCAACCCGATCACGACGTGGAGCTGAGCCGCAGGCCGACGGCGGGCGCGACCCGGTCCGACGACCCGTACCTGCCCACGCACGGCAACGGCGGGTACCGCGTCGAGCACTACGACCTGGAGATCGACTACCGGGTGGCGGCCAACCGGCTCACCGGACGGGCGGTGATCACCGCCGTGGCCGCGGGCCCGCTGAGCCGGTTCACCCTCGACCTGTCGACGTTCCGCGTGCCGCGGGTGCGCGTCGACGGCCGACCGGCCAAGTTCACCCGCGCGGGCGGGAAGCTGCACGTCACGCCGTCCCGGCCGGTCGCGGGCCGCTTCACCGTCGAGGTGCGCTACCTCGGCAACCCCGCACCGGTGCCCAGCCCGTGGGGCGACCTCGGTTGGGAGGAGCTCGCCGACGGCGCGCTCGTCGCGAGCCAGCCGACCGGCGCGCCCTCCTGGTTCCCGTGCAACGACCACCCCGCGGACAAGGCGACGTACCGGATCGCGGTCACCACCGAGGCGCCCTACACCGTGGCCGCCACCGGGGTGCTCACCGCGCGGCGCCGCTCGGCAGGCACCCGCACCTGGGTGTTCGAGCGGCCGGAGCCCACGGCGACCTACCTGGTCAGCGTGCAGATCGGCCGGTACGACGAGATCGGGATCGGCACGGGCCAGGTGGCGCTGCTCCCGACCCGGCTGCGCAAGAACGCCGTGCGCGACCTCGGCAGGCACCCCGCGATCATGACGACGCTGGAGGGCTGCTTCGGGCCCTACCCGTTCGGCAACTACCAGCTCGTCGTCACCGACGACGCGCTGGACGACCCGATCGAGGCCCAGGGCATGTCGATCTTCGGGTCGAACCACCTCGACGGTCGGCGCACCCACGAGCGGCTCGTCGTGCACGAGCTCGCCCACCAGTGGTTCGGCAACAGCCTCACGATCGCCGACTGGCGCCACATCTGGCTCAACGAGGGCTTCGCGACCTACGCGGAATGGCTGTGGTCGGAGGCGTCCGGTGGCCGGTCCGCCGCGGCGCACGCCCGCCAGTGGCACGCGCACGTGGCCGCGTTGCCCGCCGACCTCGTGCTCGCCGACCCGGGTGTGGCGCGCTTGTTCGACGAACGGGTCTACAAGCGCGGCGCGCTGGTGCTGCACGCGCTACGCCGCCGGGTCGGCGACGACCGCTTCTTCCCGCTGCTGCGGGAGTGGACCACGCGGTACCGCCACGCGACGGTCACGACCGCGCAGTTCGTCGCGTTGGCCGCCGAGCACGCGGGCACGGACCTCTCGGCGTTCTTCACCGCATGGTTGCGCCTGCCCGCCCTCCCCCGGCTCGCGCCCGCAGCTGCTCCTGGCGCCGGGGATCGCTGACCGTCCAGTTGCGGGCACCGGGCTTGCGGGCCTCGTACGCCAGCTGCTCGACGGTCTGGCGGCACACGAACTCCTTGAGCCGCGCGGCGGCCCGGCCGCCGAGGTGGACGCCGATCGCGACGTCGTTCCGGCGCGCGAACTGGAAGATCCCCGCGCGGCGGCCGAGGCTGATGCACTGGCCCGCGAACGCCACCCGGATCGGCTTCGGCTGCGCGTCCGCGATGCGGCTGAGCACGGTGTCGGCCGCCTGCGCGCCGAGCTGGCCCGCGGCTTGGCAGCTCATCCGGAACGGGAGGTCCGACGGCGCCGCCGCATCCCCGGCCGCGACGATGCGCGCGTCGTCGACGCTGGTCAACGTCTCATCGGTGACGAGGCGGCCCACGGCGTCGGTGGTCAGGCCGCTGCAGGCGGCGAGGTCGGGCACGCCGAAGCCCGCGGTCCAGATCGTCACGGCGCTCGGCAGCGTGCGCCCGCCGCTGAGCTGGACGGCGTCGCCCGTCACGGCCGTCACCGTCGCGCCGACGCCCTGCAACACGGTGACCCCGAGCGCGGCCAACCGCCGGGCCACCGCGCGTCGGCCGCGCGGATGCAGGTACGGGCCGAGCACGTCACCGCACACCAGCGTGACGGCGCGGCCCGCCTCCGCCAGCTCGGCGGCCGTCTCGATGCCGGTCGGGCCCGCTCCGACGACCGTCACGGGCGCCGTCAGCGGGGTGGCTCCCAGCACCGGCCGCAGCCGCTGCGCCTCCTCCAGGGAGGCGATCGGGTAGGCGTGCTCGGCCGCACCGGACGGCCCCGCGTCGGCGCTGTGGCTGCCCACGGCGTAGACCAGGTAGTCGTAGTCCACGGTGGCGCCCGACGCCAGCGCCACCCGCCGCTCGGCCACGTCGATCCGGACCGCGGCGTCGACCACCAGCCGGACGCGGTCGGCCAGGACCTCCCGGTAGTCGACGACCGCGTCGTCGGACCCGGCGACCAGCTGGTGGAGGCGGATCCGCTCGACGAAGGTCGCTCGCGGGTTGATCAGGGTCACGGCCACGTCGGCGCGTTCGGTGAGGCGGTTGGCCGTCATGACACCGGCGTACCCGCCGCCGATGACGATCACATCGAGGTGCTTGTTCCATGCCCCTTGGACGACGCGCGTCCGACCGCTGTGACAGCGGGTGAGTCAGGTCACGGCGACACGCGTAGCGACGGCGTGGACGGGTACTCGTTCGGTCGAGTGGGATGGCGACGGCCTCGAAGCGTGCCTGTTCGCCGCGGAGCCCCTGGGTCAGGAGGGAACGCGTAGTGCAACACCGCCGCCGGATGCCCGACGACGTCGCAGACCGACCGACCCAGCGCCGCCCGCATCTACGACTACTACCTCGGTGGCTCGCACAACTTCGCGGTCGACCGTGAATTCGCCAAGCGGGCGATCGAGCTGTGGCCGCAGCTCCCGGAGATCATGCGGGAGAACCGGTCGTTCCTGAACCGGGCCGTCCGGTACCTCGTCGGTCAGGGCATCACGCAGTTCCTGGACCTCGGCTCGGGGATCCCGACCGTCGGCAACGTCCACGAGGTCGCCCAGAGCGAGAACCCGCACGCGCGGGTCGTCTACGTCGACACCGACCCGGTGGCGGTCACGTTGAGCAGATCCCTGCTGGCGGGGGTGGCCAACACCGAGATCGTGGAGGCCGACCTGCGCGACGTGGAGTCGGTGCTGTCCGCCGTCGAGACGCGCCAGTTGCTGGACCTCTCCGCACCGACCGCCGTGCTGATGATCGCCGTGCTGCACTTCGTGCCGAACTCCGACGATCCGGCCGGGATCGTCGCCCGTTACCGTTCGGCGATGGCACCGGGCAGCTACCTGGCGCTGTCGCACGCGACCCACGAGGGCGAGCCGGGGCAGGCCGAACCGCACATGGCGCTGTACGCGCAGACCGGCACGCCGATGACGATGCGGTCGCGTTCGGAGGTCGAAGCGATCGTCGACGGGTTCGAGCCCGTGTCGCCGGGCATCGTGTACTTCCCGCAATGGCGCCCGGACCCGGAGTCCCCCGCGCTGCCCGATCCCGAGCGGTTCACGGGATACGTGGTCGTCGGACAGCGGCGATGACACACCGCGCCGAGTTCGTGGCCGAGTGGGCGCGCGCGATCGCCGACACCAGCTACGTCTCGCTGAGCGCGGCGCAACTCGAGGTGTTCGCGGGCGGTCTCACCGACACGCTCGTCACGCTGCTCGACGAGCCTGCGTACGACGCCGCGGCGGCCCGTCGGATCGGCGAAGCGATGATCGCCGCCCACTGCACCGGAGCGGACACGCTCCGGCGCACGGTGGTGCTGCTCGGCGACCGGCTGCCCGACCTGCGGCCCTCGATCGCCGACCGGCGGGTGAGCCGGATCATCGGCGACGTCGCGGCCGGGTACGCCGCCGCGCTGCGCGAGGTCACCTTGGCCGAGCAGGACGCGATCAGCCGCGCGGTGTTCGCGACCCAGCGCACCGCCGAGCAGCAGCTGGCCTTCAGCGAGGCGCGCTTCCGGGCGATGTTCACCGAGGCCGCGACCGGCATCGGGATCGCCGACGTCGACGGGAACATCCTCGAGGCCAACCCCGCGTTGCTGAACATGTTCGGGTACAGCGCCGAGGCGTTCACCGCCCGCAACGTCTCCGAGCTCGTGCACCCCGACGACGTGCCCGAGGTCTGGGAGATGTACGGCGAGCTGATCGCAGGCGTCCGCGAGGACTTCCACACCGAGAAGCGCTTCTTCCGCTCCGACGGTGAAGTCATCTGGACCAACCTGACCGTGTCGCTCATCCGCGACGACGCGGGCCACCCGACGCACCAGATCGCGCTGCTCGAAGACGTCACCGAGCGGCGGGACCTCCTCGCCCGCCTCCAGCACCAGGCCTTCCACGACCCGCTCACCGGGCTGGCCAACCGGGCGTTGTTCGCCCAGCGCCTCGACGCGATCTTGGCGGGCGCGGCGGGACCGCGCGTCGGGCTGTGCTACCTGGACCTCGACGGCTTCAAGACGGTGAACGACACGCTCGGCCACCACCACGGCGACGAGCTGCTGATCTGCATCGCCGCCAGCCTGGAGCGGTGCTGCCCGGACCGGACGGTCGCCCGCATCGGCGGCGACGAGTTCGTGATCCTCCTCGAGGACACCACCTCCATCACCGAAGTGATCGAGCTCGCCGAGAAGGTGCAGGCCACGCTGTCCACGCCGTTCCAGGTCGGCACCCACGAGCTGCTCATCACGTCCAGCATCGGCGTCGTCGAGCAGCCGGTGAGCACCACCAACGCCGGTGACCTCATGACCGCCGCCGACACCACGCTCTACCGGGCCAAGAACGAGGGCAAGAACCGCTACGCCGTCTTCGACCGCGCACGCACCCAAACCGAGATCACGAGGTTCACCCTCGCCGCGGCCATGCCCACCGGCATCCGTCGCGGCGAGTTCCTCCTGGAGTACCAGCCGTGGGTCTCCTTGAGCGACGAGTCCTGGTACGGCGTCGAGGCCCTCGTCCGTTGGCGCCACCCCAGCTTAGGACTGCTCGCCCCGAGCCACTTCATCGCTCTCGCCGAGGAGACCGGCGCCATCGTCCCGCTCGGCCGCTGGGTGTTGGAGCAGGCCTGCTTGCAGGCCACGCACTGGTGGCACACGTTCGGCGACGAGGCGCCCGTCGTCAGCGTGAACCTCGCGCCGAGCCAACTGCGCGACCCCGCGCTCGCCGACGAGGTCGCCGACGTCCTCCGGCAGACCGGCCTACCGGCCGGGCAGCTCCAGCTCGAGCTCACCGAGCACGCCGTGATGCGCGACGAGCCCGCGTCGCTGCACACGCTCCGGGCGCTCCACGCCATGCAGGTCAAGATCGTCATCGACGACTTCGGCACCGGCTACTCGAACCTGTCCCACCTGCACCGACTGCCGCTCTTCGGGCTGAAGCTCGACGCGTCGTTCATCCGGGAGCTCGACGGGCCCCGCGACCCGCCGGAGGCCAAGATCGTCGCCGCCCTCATCGCCCTCGCGCACAACCTGAAGCTCACGGTCACGGCCGAAGGCGTCGAGTCCCGCGCCCAGCGCGACCGCCTGCGGGCGCTCGGCTGCGACACGGCGCAGGGCTGGCTGTTCGCCCCGGCCGGACCACCGGAACGCGTCACCAAGCACCTCGCCCGCGGATGACACCCCGCCGTCCCGTCCGATCCGTTCACGACGGGCCGCCCCGGCCGTGCTGGGATCGACGCGTGTCCGACCTGACCTCCCTCGCCAACATCGGCCCCGCGATGGAGCGCGACCTGACCCGACTCGGCATCAGGTGCGTCGCCGACCTCGTCCGCCGGGACCCGGTCGAGCTCTACGAGCGGCTGGGCGCCCTCGACGGCCGCCGCCACGACCCCTGTGTGCTCGACACGTTCATGAGCGCCGTCGACCAGGCCAACGGCGCGCCGCCCCGGCCGTGGTGGACCTACACCCCGGAGCGCAAGCGCCTGCTCACCCCGAGCTGAAAGCGGCGTCGAAAGCGGCCGCGGGCGGGTCGAAGGCCAGCCTGCGCACGAACTGCAGGGCCTCCGGCGCGCCGACCAGCCGGTCCATGCCCGCGTCCTCCCACTCGACCGAGATGGGCCCGGCGTAGCCGATGGTGTTCAGCATCCGGAAGCAGGCCTCCCACGGCACGTCGCCGTGCCCGGTGGACACGAAGTCCCAGCCGCGCCGGGGGTCGGCCCAGGCGAGGTGCGACCCCATGCGCCCGTTGCGGCCGTTGCCGGTCTGCCGCTTCGCGTCCTTGCAGTCCACGTGGTAGATCCGGTCGCGGAAGTCCCACAGGAAGCCGACCGGGTCGAGGTCCTGCCAGACGAAGTGGCTGGGGTCCCAGTTCAGGCCGAACGCCTCGCGGCGGCCGAGCGCGTCGAGCGCGGCCACCGCCGTCCAGTAGTCGTAGGCGATCTCCGACGGGTGCACCTCGTGCGCGAACCGCACGCCGACCTCGTCGAAGACGTCCAGGATCGGGTTCCAGCGGTCGGCGAAGTCGCGGTAGCCGTCGTCCACCATGGACTGCGGCACGGGCGGGAACATGGCCACGGTCTTCCAGATCTTGGATCCGGTGAAGCCGACCACGGTGTTCACGCCGAGCTCGGCCGCGGCCCGCGCGGTCACCTGCATGGCCTCGGCGGCACGCTGCCGCACGCCTTCCGGCTCGCCGTCGCCCCAGACGCGCGACGGCAGGATGGCCCGGTGCCGCTCGTCGATCGGGTCGTCGCAGACGGCCTGCCCGGTGAGGTGGTTGGAGATCGCGTAGACCTCGAGGCCGTGCTTGGCCAGGATCTCGCGGCGCCCCGCGACGTAGCCGTCGTCCTCGACCGCGGCCCACGGGTCGAAGTGATCGCCCCAGCAGGCGATCTCCAGCCCGTCGTAGCCCCACTCGCCCGCGAGCCGGGCCACCTCCTCGAACGGCAGGTCGGCCCACTGCCCGGTGAACAAGGTGATCGGTCGTGCCATGCGCTATGCCTCCTCGGCGATATCGACGGGCTGCCAGCCGCTGCCCGCCGCGGCCGAGCGGGCGACCGCGTCCAGCACCAGCTGCACCTGCAGGCCGTCGGCGAACGACGGGGTCGGGTCGCGGTCCGCGGCCAGGTCGGTGATCAGGTCGACCACCTCGTGGGTGAACGAGTGCTCGTACCCGAGCAGGTGCCCCGGCGGCCACCAGGCGCCCGCGTACGGGTGGGTCGGCTCGGTGACCAGGATGCGCCGGAAGCCCGCCGTTTCGGGGTCCTCGGCGCCGTCGTAGAACGACAGCTCGTTCATCGACTCGAAGTCGAAGGCCAGCGACCCCGCGCTGCCGTTGACCTCCAGCCGGATCGCGTTCTTGCGTCCGGTGGCGAACCGGGTGGCCTCGAAGCTCGCCACCGCCCCGCCGTCGAAGCGGCCGAGGAACAGCGCCGCGTCGTCGACGGTGACCGGGCCGCGCTCGGTACCGCCGGACGCGGACAGCCCGCTCGCCGCCGCGGGCAACGGGCGCTCCTTCACGAACGTCTCGGTGAGCGCGCTGACCCCGGAGAGCCGGTCGTCGATGACGAACTGCGCCATGTCGACGATGTGCGCGCCGATGTCGCCCAGCGCGCCCGACCCGGCCTTCTCCGCCTGGAGCCGCCACACCAGCGGGAACTCCGGGTCGACGATCCAGTCCTGCAGGTACTGCGCGCGCACGTGCCGCACCTGCCCGATGCGCCCCTCGGCCACCAGCCGCCGGGCCAGCGCCACCGCGGGCACCCGCCGGTAGTTGAACCCGACCATGCTGCGCACCCCGGCCGCCCGGGCCCGCTCGGCCGCGGCGACCATCGCGCGCGCCTCCGCCACCGAGTTGGCCAGCGGCTTCTCGCACAGCACGTGCTTGCCCGCGTCCAGTGCGGCGATGGCGATCTCGGCGTGCGTGTCGCCCGGCGTGCAGACGTCGACCAGCCCGACGTCGTCGCGGCTCAGCAGCTGCTTCCAGTCCGTCTCGACCGACCGCCAGCCCAGCTTCCGGGCCGCCGTCTCGACGGCGGCCGCGTCGCGCCCGCAGAGCACGGCCATGTCCGGCCGCAGCGGCAGGTCGAAGAAGCGGTGCGCGGTGCGCCAGGCCTGGGAGTGGGCCGCGCCCATGAAGGCGTAGCCCACCATCCCCACCCCCAGTGAGCCCCCCACGGCGTCAGGACTCGAAGCCGAGCGGCAGGTAGGTGTCGACGTTCTCCTTGGTGATCGTGGCCGAGTTCAGCGTGATCGACGTCGGCACCTCCTTTTCCACGAGGTCCGCCATGCCCTTGTTCTGCGCGACCAGCCGGGCCAGCGCGATCGCCGAGGAGGCCATCGTCGGGCTGTAGGTGACGGTGGCCTTCAGCACGGTGTTGTCGGCCTTGATGTCGCGCATCGCGTTGGCCGAGCCCGCGCCGCCGACCATGAAGAACTCGTTGCGCCCCGCCTGGTTGATCGCGGCCAGCACGCCGATGCCCTGGTCGTCGTCGTGGTTCCACAGCGCGTCCAGCTTCGGCGCGGCCTGCAGCAGGTTGGCCGCCACCCGCTGGCCACCCTGCGCGGTGAAGTCCGCGGCCTGCCGCGGCCCGACGGCGAAGCCGTAGGAGGCCAGCGCGTCGGCGAAGCCCTTGGACCGGGCCTGGGTGAGCGGCAGGCTGTCGATACCGGCGATCTCGCCGATGATCGGGTTGGCCACGCCCTTGGCCTTGAGCTGCTCGCGCGACGTAGGTGCCCGCGCTCACGCCCATGCCGTAGTTGTCGCCGCCGATCCACGTCCGGTAGGCGAGCGGGGTGTCGAAGATCCGGTCCAGGTTGATCACCGGGATGCCCGCGGCCATCGCCTTGCGCCCGGTCGAGGTGAGCTGGCTGCCGTCGTTGGGCAGCAGCACGAGCGCGCTGACCTTCTTGTTGATCAACGTCTCGACGGCGGCGATCTGCTGCGTGATGTCGTTGGTGGGGTTCACCGCCTCGAACGTGACGTCCGAGTACTGGGCCGCCTGCGCCTTGGCGTTGTTGGCGATCGCGGCGATCCAGCCGTGGTCGGCCGCGGGCGCGGAGAAGCCGATGGTCACCGCAGGCCCCGACGCCGTGCCTGCGCCCGCGGTGGGGGCGGCGGCGACGCTCCCGGCGGGCGCCGCCGGGGTGTTGCTGGTGCAGGCGCTGAGCGCGGCGCCTGCGCCGAGCCCGAGCGCGCCGAGCAGCACGCTGCGTCGGCCGAGATCAGGGAGAGGGGACGAGGACATGGGTGAACTCCTTCGCTGGAAGGTCAACCGGTGGAGAACGAGGAGCGGCGCGCGCGGCTCTGGATCAGCACGGCGGCGACGATGATCGCGCCCTTGGCGATGTTCTGGACCTCGGTGGCGAGGTTGTTGAGCACGAACAGGTTGGTGATCGTGGTGAACACGAGCACGCCGAGGATCGAGCCGATCAGCGTGCCGCGGCCGCCGGTGAGCAGGGTGCCGCCGATGATCACCGCGGCGATGGCGTCCAGCTCGTAGAGGGTGCCGTGGGTGGAGGAGCCCGTCGTGGTCAACGACGAGATCATGATCGCGGCGATCCCGCAGCAGAGCCCGGACACGACGTAGAGCGCGACGGTGTGGCGGCGCACGTCCAAGCCGGCGAGCCGGGCCGCCTCCGGGTTGCCGCCGATGGCGAACGTCCGCCGCCCGAACGTGGTGCGGTTGAGCACCACCCAGCCCACCGCCACCACCGCGGCGAAGATGTAGACGAGCAGCGGGATGCCCAGCAGGCGCGTGTTGGCGATGGCCGCGATGGTGGGGTCGGTGACGATCTGGCTGCGCCTGCCCGAGATCTGCTCGGCCAGCCCCTGCGCGGAGATCAGCATGGCCAGCGTGACGATGAACGGCACGATCCGCCCGTAGGCGATCAGCAGCCCGTTCACCAGCCCGCAGCCCGCGCCGACGGCCAACGCGCAGAACACCATCACCACGGGCCCGTACGACTGGGTGGCGACGGTCGTGCTCCAGACGGAGGCCAGCGCCATGACCTTGCCCACGGACAGGTCGATGCCGCCGCCGATGATCACCATCGTGACCCCGACCGTGATCACGCCGATCACCGAGGCCGAGGTCAGGATCGTGAGCAGGTTGGAGCGGGTGAGGAACGTGTCGGCGGTGGACACGCCAACGATGCCCAGCAGCACCAGCACCGCGACGAGGCCGAGGTTCCGCGCCGGGGCGGAGTCCAGCAGCCTGCTCAACGGGTTGGCCGACGGCGTGGCCTCGCGCGCGGCCTTCTCCACCCGGCTCTGCTCGTCGACGGCGGGCACGGCCGTCTTCGTCATCGGTGTCTGGGATGGCGTCGGGGATGGCGTCGGGGATGTCTCAGCCATGGGCGGTTCCCTCCATCACCAGGTCGAGAACCCGGCTCTCGTCGAGGTCGGCGCTGGGCGCGGTGCGCACCACCCGGCCTTCGCGTACCACCAGCACCCGGTCGGCCAGGCCGAGCACCTCGGGCACCTCGCTGGACACCAGGACCACCGCCACGCCGGAGTCGGCCAGCCTGCGGATGAGGGCGTAGATCTCGGTGCGCGCACCGACGTCGACGCCGCGGGTCGGTTCGTCGAGCAGCAGCACGTCACAGCCCTGCAGCAGCCACCGGGCCAGCACCACCTTCTGCTGGTTGCCGCCGGAGAGCGTGCGCACCGGCCGGGTGGGGTCGGGCGGTCGCACGTCGAGCTGCGCGGTCACGTCGCCGACCGCGGACAGCTCGGCGTCGCGGCCGAGGAAGCCCGCCCGCGCGAACCGGCGCAGCGCGGGCAGTGAGACGTTGCGGGACACCGGCTCGGACAGCAGCAGGCCCTGGCTCTTGCGCTCCTCCGGGCAGAGGCCCATGCGGGCCCGTACCGCCGACGGCACGGAGCCCGCCCGCAGCGCCCGCCCGTGCACGCGCACCGAGCCCGCCGTCGCGCGGCGGGCGCCGTACACGGTCTCCAGGATCTCCGAGCGCCCCGACCCGACCAGGCCCGCGAGGCCGACGACCTCGCCGGACCGCACCGTGAACGAGACGTCTTCGAACTCGCCCGGCCGCGTCAGCCCCTCCACCTCGAGCACCACCTCCGGACGGGGTTCCGCGTCGCGGGTGGGGAACACGTACTCGATGGAACGCCCGGTCATCAGCCGGATCACCTCGGCGGTGGGGGTGTCGCGGCCCGGGAGGTTGCGGGCCACCGTGCGGCCGTCCTTGAGCACCGTGACCCGGTCGCCGATCTGGCGGATCTCCTCGAGCCGGTGCGAGATGTAGACGATCGCGACGCCGTCCGCGGTGAGCTCGCGGATCACCCGGAACAGGTTCTGCACCTCTTCCGGATCGAGCACGGCGGACGGCTCGTCCATCACGATGAGGCGGGCGTCCCTGGCCAGCGCGCGCGCCATGCTCACCACCTGCTGCCCGGCGGCGGACAGCCTGCCCAGCTCGCGGCGGGCCGGGATCTCGGGGTGGCCGAGCCTGCGCAGCAGCTGGCGGGCCCGCTCCTCGGCGTCGCGCGGCCGGGTGAAGCCCAGGCGGGCGGGCTCGTGCCCGAGCACCACGTTCTCCGCCACGCTCAAGCCCGGCACGAGGTCCAGCTCCTGGTAGATCGTGGCGATACCCGCCTGGTCGGCGGCCTGCGGGGAGGCGAAGGTGACCGGCTGCCCGTCGAAGGTGATCTCGCCCGCGTCCGGCCGGTGCGCTCCGGCCAGCACCTTGATGAGCGTCGACTTGCCCGCGCCGTTCTGCCCAAGGAGGCAGTGCACCTCGCCGGGGTCGACGTCGAGGTCGACGCCGTCGAGCGCGCGGACGCCGGGGAACTGTTTGACGATCCCGCGCATCGTCAACAGCGCCGCCATGGGGGTCAACGTAGGAGGGTTGACCAGTGCCGTACAACGACCGAATAATGTCGGTTTACGCCATTTTATCGACGAAATCGAACCGTGATGCTGCCACCGACGTTACTGCCGCCGTTGCGGCTCAGCACGCCTCCCTCGACGGGGCGGATCGACGCCGAGGCCACGCTCAGCACCGTGGCGCGGCTGATCGCGTCCGGGGCGGCGCAGAGCAAGGCGGACCTCGTGCCCGCCGCGGGCATGGCCCGCACCACCGTGAGCGCCGCCGTCGACGAGCTGCTCAACCGCGGGGTGGTGCGGATCGCGGGCACCCGGCCGACCCCGGGGCGTGGTCGGCCCGCCGACCGGCTGGCGCTCTCGCCGCGCGGCGGGCACGTGCTGCTCGCCGACGTGGGCGCCCGCGGCGCCCACCTCGCGGTGCTCGACCTGAGCCAACGGGTGGTGGCCCACGAACACGTCGACCTCGACGTGCGCGACGGCCCGGAGCCGGTGCTCGACATCATCGAGGCCCGGTTGGACGCGCTGCGGGCGGTGGGGTCGCCCGAGGTGCCCGCCCGCGCGGTGGTGATCGGGCTGCCCGGCCCGGTCGACGGCAACCTGGGCAGCCCGGTGCGGCCGCCGATCATGCCCGGGTGGCACGCCTACCCGGTGTCGGCCCGTCTGCAGAGCCGGTTCGACTGCGCCGCGATCCTGGAGAACGACGTCAACCTGCGCGCGCTCGGCGAGGCCAGGGCCCTGCCCGCGGACCAGGCCCCGCTGCTCTTCGTGAAGATCGGCACGGGCATCGGCGGCGGGCTCGTCACGCGGGAGGGCGGGCTGCACCACGGGGCCGACGGCGCGGCGGGCGACATCGGGCACGTCCGGGTGCGCGGCGGCCCCGACGACCCCTGCGTCTGCGGCAACGTCGGCTGCATCGAGGCGGTCGCGTCGGCCTCCGCCATCGCCCGGCGGCTGGCCGCGGGCGCAACCGCTCCCGTGACCATCGCCGACGTGCGGGACCGCCTGGCCAAGGCCGACCCCGCCGCGGTCGCGCACGTGCGGGAGGCCGCCGCACACATCGGCGAGCTGGTGGCCATGCTCGTGCACTTCTACAACCCGGCCCGGGTCACCATCGGCGGCTCGCTCACCGCGGCGAGCGACGACCTGCTGGCGGGCGTGCGCAGCGTCGTCTACCAACGGGCGCTGCCGCTGGCCACCCGGAACCTGGTGCTGGCCAACAGCGTGCTCGGCGAGTACGCCGGGCTGGCGGGCGCCGCGGTGCTGGGCATCGAGCAGGCCCTCTCGGCGAGCGAGATCGGCACGTTGACGGCCTGATCGGCCACGTCGCTAGGCCGTGGCCCGCGGATCACGACCGCGGTCTTCGCGCCCAGATGGCCCCCGGCCGCGTTGTCGGACGACTCGAGTACGCCCGGTACGAGAGCCGCCCTCCGCCTTGCCGGGAACCATCTGGATCACGAAGCCCATCGCCCCTGATCCACGGGACACGGCCTAGCCTGTCCCTGTGCGGATCCGACCGGGCGAGCTCGCGGAGATCAAGGCCGGGACCATCGATCTCGGCTTCCGCCGTTGGGATCGCCCGCGCGTGGTCGTCGGCACCCGGATGCGCACCCCCGTCGGGCTGATCGAGGTCACGGCCGTCGAACCCGTCGACGAGTCCGCCATCACCGAGGACGATGCCCGCCGGGCGGGCGCGCCGTCGCTGGACGCGCTGCGCCGCGGGCTGGCGGCGAACCCGGACCGCCCCGTGTTTCGCGTGGGTCTGCGCTGGGCGGGCGAGGACCCGCGGATCGGCCTGCGCCAGCAGCCACCGACACCGCAGGAGCTCGCCGAGATCCGGGCACGGCTGGCCCGGCTCGACGCCGCGTCGGCGATCGGACCGTGGACCGGGCCCACGCTGGCGATCATCGACCGCTCCCCCGAGGTGCGCGCTCCCGATCTCGCCGCCGCGCTCGGCCGCGACACGCCGTCGTTCAAGCGCGACGTCCGCAAGCTCAAGGAGCTCGGCCTGACCGAGTCGCTCGACATCGGCTACCGGCTCTCCCCCCGCGGTGAGGCGGTGGTCGACGACGGTGGGCCGCCGCGCGAACGCCCCGCGCCACCCGGCGGCACCCGGCTGCCCGCGATCGGCGCCCCGGCCACCCGGGCGCTGACCGCCGCGGGCCTCACCACGCTCGAGGCGGTGGCCGCGGTCCCTGAGGCCGAGCTCGCGGCGATGCACGGCGTCGGCCCGGTGGCGCTGGCCAGGCTCCGTGACGCATTGGCCGAGCACGGCCTCGCCCGACGGACCTAGGAGCGCGCTGGAGAACTCGGCCTACTTGCGCGACGGGCGGAGTTCTTCAGCACCTAGGACGTCGCCGGCCCGTCTCCGCGCGATCGAGGGCCCAGCGAGCGCAGGAGGAGGGCGATCCGCTCGGGTTGGCCTTCGGCGGGGATCCGCGCGGCGGCCTGGAGTGTCGCGAGTCCGTGCAGGGTGCTCCAGAGGAGCTCGGTCTGGAGGTCGGCGTCGTGCTCGGCGAGGTGGGCCGACGCGATGACGGGGGCGCGGAGGGCGGCGAACGCCTCGCTCAGCTCGGGCGGGGTGTCCTCGGCGGCGAACCTCAGCTCGGTCGTCGCGGTGAACATCGCGTAGTAGGTGGCCGGGTTGGCCCGGGCGAACGCGAGGTAGCCGAGGACGACGGCCTCCAGCGCGTCATGGGGTCCGGCAGCGGCGCTCGCCCGCTTCCGGGTGTCCTCGGCGAGCTCGGTGAAGCCCTGGCGGGCCACGGCGGCGACGATCGCGTCCTTGCCCGCGAAGTGGCTGTAGAGCACGGGCTGGCTGTACTCGATGTGCTCGGCGAGGCGGCGGGTGGTGACCGCGTCCCAGCCCTCCTGCTCCGCGAGCTCACGCGCGGTCGCGACGATCGCCGCTCGCCGTGTCGCGCGCTCCCGCTCACGGCGCTCCTTCGTACCCACGACTAGAAATCTAGCAGTGCTAGGCGCGCAGGGCGCGCACGTCGTGTTAGCGTCGAACGTATTCTTGTCAACGCTAGGAGGCTGCCATGACCACAACACTGAGCCGTCGGGCTCGTCGGCCTGCCGAACTGGGGCTGGGCGCCGTCGGCGTGGGGATCATCGCGATCGGGACGCGGTTCCTCGTTCGACCCGAGGCGGCCGCGGCGGGCTACGGGGTCCGGACGGCTCCGCGAGACCCCTACCTGGCGGTCAAGGGCATCCGGGACATCGCCAGCGGGCTCGTGCTGCTGGCCGTGCTGGCCCGGGGCGATCGCCGCACCACCGGCAGCACGGCACTCGCGGCCGCCACGATCCCCTTCGGGGACATGATCGTGGTCCTCACCCGGGGCGGATCGCCCCGCGTCGCGCTCGGCGTGCACGGAGCGACCTGCCTGGTCATGATCGCGGCCGCGGTGCCCCTGCTGTCGGGAACCCGACCCCACCTCACGCCCTGACCGTCTCGCTCTCGACGAAGCGGTCGCGGCCCGCGAGCACGCCCGCGACCGCCTGGGGCACCAGCAGCGCGGCCATGAAGGCCAGCGGCGCGGTCCAGCCTGCGGTGTGGTCGTAGAGGACCCCCACCAGGATCGGACCCGGGATGGAGATCAGGTACCCGACGCCCTGCGCGAACGCCGACAGTTGGGCGACGCCCCGCGTCGACCGCGAGCGCAGCCCGATCATCGTGAGGGCCAGCGGGAAGCTGGCCTGCGAGACGCCCAGGAGCAACGCCCACAGCCACGGCACCGTGGCAGGCACGAGCCACAGCCCCAGGTAACCCGCGATGCCGAGCGCGCTCAGCGCGACCGCGAGCGGGCCCTGCGTCGGCAGCCGCGCGGCGAGCGTCGGCATCAGGAACGCCAGCGGGATGCCGACCGCGGGCGTCAACGCCAGCAGGAGGCCCGCCGTGGCGGGCGCGACGCCCGCGTCGCGGAAGATCTGCGGCAGCCACCCCAGCACGATGTAGGCGCCCGCGGCCTGCAACCCGAAGAACACGCTCAACGCCCACGCCGTGGGGCTGCTCGTGATCCGCCCCGCGGGCACGACGGCGGCCGTCGCGGCCGTCGGGGGGTCGTCGCGCGGCGTGCGGACGATCGACCAGGCGAGCGCCGCGACGACCGCGGGCACCGCCCAGAACCCGAGCCCGACCCGCCAGCCCCCGCCCAGTCCTTCGGCCAGCGGCACGGAGATCGCCGCCGCGAGCGAGGCGCCCAGCGTGAGCGCCATCGAGTAGACGCCGGTCATGACCCCGACGTGCTCGGGGAAGTAGCGCTTCACCACGATCGGCATCACCACGTTGCCGATCCCGATACCCGCGAGGGCGGCCGCGCTGGCCGCGAGGAACACCGCGCTGCCTCCGGCCAGCGCGCGCCCGGCCAAGCCGAGGGCCAGCGCCGCCATCGCCATCCACACCACCGTGGCCGGGCCCACCCGGCGCACGAGGCGCGGCGCGACGGTGCCGATGACCGCGAAGCAGGCGGGCGGGACCGAGGTGAGCAGGCCCGCGACGGTGGGGCTCATGGGCAGCCCCGCGCGGATGTCGCCGAGCAGGGGGCCGATGCTGGCCACGGCGGGCCGGAGGTTGAACGCGGCCACCGCGAGCGCGACCCCGACCAGGACGCGCCACAGTCTGCCGGACATCATCCGATAGTAGAATGATGGGATGATTTTGGCGCCCGTGCCTCGGCACCGCACGCTCGCCGACGAGACGATCGCGCACCTGCGGGCCCAGATCACCTCGGGCACGTGGCCGGTCGGCTCGCGCATCCCCACCGAGCCGGAGCTGGTCGAGCGGCTCGGCGTCGCCCGCAACACCGTCCGCGAAGCCGTGCGGGCATTGGCCAACACGGGGTTGGTGGAGATCCGGCAGGGCTCGGGCACCTACGTGGTGGCGACCAGCGAGCTGGCGTGCGTGATGCAGCGCCGCTTCGCGGGCACCGACCACGCGCAGCTCAACGAGCTCCGCGCGGTGCTCGAGTCGGCTGCGGCGGCGATGGCCGCCCAGCGGCGGACGGCCGCCGACCTCCGCACGCTCGACGCGGCGCTCGCCCGTCGCGAGGAAGCCTGGCGATCCGGGCCCCTCGCCGCGTTCGCCGACACCGACGCCACGTTCCACCTGGCCGTCGTGGCCGCCGCGCACAACGACGTGCTCACCGCGATCTACGCCGACCTGCGGGAGGTGATCCGGGGCGCGATCGCCGCCGAGCTCGACGCCGCCGTCGGCGCCCGGCCGCACGTCGACCACGCCCGGCTCGTCGAGGCCATCCGCGACCGCGACGGCGAGCAGGCCGCCGCCGAGGCCCAGGCGCACGCCTCGAGCTGGGAGCCCGGTCGTTCGACCGGCGCACAGGACCGACCCGGAGGACCCGCGTGACCGCGCACCCCGCTGATCCGACGCACGTCCTCGACGATGTCGTGCGGGCCGCGCTGCTCGGGCCGCACGCCCACCTCGCCGAGCGCCGCGGCCGCGTGCTGCGCTACCCGGTGGACGTCTGCCCGTTCCTCGCGTTCCCCGACGATCCCGGCGACGCCGACTGGCGCGACCTCGCGCAGCTCGCCGGGCCCGGCGAGGTCACCGGGTTGGCCGCGGCGGCGGTGCCCGACGGCTGGGAGGTGCTCTTCACCCTCGACGGCGTCCAGATGGTCGACGACGGCATACCGGCGGCCCCCGACCCCGAGGCCGTCGTGCTGGGTCCGGCGGACGTGCCGGAGATGCTCGCCCTCGTCGAACGGACGCGGCCCGGCCCCTTCCGGCCCCGGACCATCGCGATGGGCACCTACCTCGGCGTCCGGCGCGGCGGACGGCTGATCGCGATGGCGGGCGAGCGGCTGCACCCGCCGGGGTGGACGGAGATCAGCGCCGTGTGCACCGACGCCGAGCACCGCGGGGAGGGCCTCGCCACCCGGCTCGTGCTGGCGGTCGCGGCGGGCATCCGCGAGCGCGGCGACACCCCGTTCCTGCACGCCTCGGCGGCCAACGTCAACGCGATCCGCCTCTACACGGCGCTCGGGTTCCGGCAGCGGCGGACGCTGCGGTTCGGGGCCGTGCGGACCCCCCGCGACGACGCGGGAGCCGACACCGCCGTCGCGTGAGCTCGACCGCGGCGGCGGCGGCGGCGCGGCCCGCTGCGTCGCCCGATCGAGCGAATGCCGCCAGCTCCACCCCCCGCCACCTGGCCCGGAGCGGCCGATGCCGATCGGGCGACTCGATCTCCGCGGGGAGCCTGGCCCGATGATGTGGGCGTTCCGCAGGCGGACGCGCTCGCGCCACCGATCGCAGGGACGGTGCAGGTGAGGCTCAGGACACGGGCGGTGGTCGTGGCGGCTGCGATCGGGCTCGCGGCCGCCGGGTGCGCACACCCGAGCCCCGTCGCCGCCGCGGTCGTCGTCACCACCCCTGCGCCGCGAGCACCCGACGAGCGCCTGCCCGCACCCGCGGGCGAGCCGGTGCTGACGATCACGGGCCGGGTCGAGCGGACCAACGTCGAACGCACGGTCCGGCTGGACGAGGACGGCCTGGACTCGCTCGGCCGCGTCCGGATCGAGCTGTACGAGCCGTGGGTCAAGCAGCGGATGAGCTTCCAGGGTGTGTGGCTCGCCGACGTCCTCGGCGCCACGGGCATCGACGACGCAGCAGCCAGCTTGCACCTGACCGCGCTGGACAACTACCAGGTCGACATCCCGATCACCGACGTCCGCGCGGGCGGGGTGCTGCTCGCGACCCGTACCGGCGACGGCGGTGCCATCCCGATCGCCGAGGGCGGCCCGATCCGCATCGTGTTCGCCGACGGCGTCGCATCCGGCGCCAACGCGAACCAGTGGATCTGGAGCGTCACGACCATCGACGTGAGATGACCCCGCCCGACGACATGCTCGGATCCGGGCGCCGGAGGCAGCGCGCCCTGGTCGGGGTGATGATCATCGTGGCGACCGTGGGCGTGCTGGTGGCGGTCGGGCTCAGCGCGCTCCGCCTCGGCGGCATCACCACCGACCTGACGTCCATCCGCACCAGCTCCGACACCGTCGCGAGCTCCACCCGCGAGGCGCTGCTCCTCGAGCAGATGGTCACCGCGCTTGGCGAGACGACCGACGGACGCGCCGTCGCCGTGCAAGCGGGCCTGTTGCAGCGCCAGCTGATCGTCTCGATCGCCGCCTTCCCGCCCGACGCCGCCCCCGCCCGTGAGCTGCGCGCCGTCCAGCAGGTGCTGGCCGCCTTCCCGTGGGAGGAACTGCCCGTGACGGGCGGCCACGACGACCCCCGACGGCTGGCGGCCCTCGACCTCGTCATGGGCGCGGAACGGCGCATCAACGCGGTGCGGGTGGAGCAGGAGAAGCAGTTCTACCTCGCCACCACCGCCGCGCTGGAGGGCAGCAGGCGCAGCCAGCTCGGGCTCTCGGCGCTGGTCGGGCTGGTGCTGGCGCTCGGCGTGGTCGGGGTCACCGTGGTGACGCGCCGCAGCCGGAGCCGCATCGCGACGGCCTACGACGCGCTGAAGGGCGAGGTCGGCGAGCGCCGCGCCGCCGAGGACGCCCTGCGGGCCAGCGAAGGCCGGTTCCGCTCGCTCGTGCAGCGCGCGTCGGACCTCACGGTGGTGACCGACGCGGCCGGGATCGTCCACTACGTCAGCCCCGCCGCCGAGACCCTGTTGGGCCACCGGCCGGAGGACCTCCTGCACCTCCCCCTGCTCGTGCACGTCGAGCCGGACCAGCGCGCGGGCGTCGGGCAGGCCATCGCGTTCCTCGCCGAGCAGCCCGGCCTCGTGCACACGATCGAGCTGCGGCTGTGCACGCGCGACGGCCGCGTCCGCTCGGTGGAGGCGGTCTGCCAGAACCTGCTGGCCGACGCCGACGTGGGCGGGCTCGTCTGGAACGGGCGCGACGTCACCGACCGGCGGGCGCTCGAGGACGAGCTCACGCACCAGGCCCACCACGACCCGCTGACCGGCCTGGCCAACCGCGTGCTCCTGCTCGACCGGCTGCGCGGGGCCCTGGCGGGGCGCGACACGGTGTCGGTGATCCTGGTCGACCTCGACGGCTTCAAGAACGTGAACGACACGCTCGGCCACCCGGCGGGCGACGAGCTGCTGCGCTCGGCCGCGCAGCGCCTGCTCGGGTGCGTGCGACCCGAGGACACGACGGCCCGGCTGGGCGGCGACGAGTTCGCGGTCGTCACGCACGGCGGCCCGGAGCTCGCGCAGTCCGTCGGCCAGCGGATCGTGGAGACCCTGCGCCGCCCGTTCGGGGTGGCGGGCCACGAGGTGCGGATCGGCGCGAGCGTCGGCGTCGCGTCCTGGGACGGCCGCGAATCGGCCGAAGACCTGCTGCGCGACGCCGACATCGCCATGTACGCGGCGAAGCACGCGGGCAAGGGCCGGGTCGAGGTGTTCGAGCCCGCCATGCGCGTTCGGGCGGCGCAGCGCACGAGCCTGCAGCAGGAGCTGGCCCGCGCGGTGGAGTCGGGCGGCATCGAGGTGCACTTCCAGCCGATCGTCGACCTGCGCACCGCCCGCACGACGAGCCTGGAGGCGCTCGCGCGGTGGCGGGGCCCGGACGGCGCGCTCGTGCCCGCCGACGTGTTCGTGCCGATCGCCGAGGAGACCGGCGCGATCACGGAGATCGGGCGGGTCGTGCTGCGCCAGGCCTGCCGCGCCGTGCAGCACTGGCGCGCGACCGTGCCCGGTCACGGCCACCTCGGCGTCGCGGTGAACGTGTCGGTGCACCAGGTGCTGTCCGGCCGGCTGTACGACGACGTCGTCGAGGCGCTGCGCGACAGCGGGATGGCGCCCTCGACGCTCACGTTGGAGATCATCGAGAGCACGGCGATCGAGGACTCGGAGCGCGTCGCCGCGGAGTTCGCCCGGCTGCAGGCCATCGGCGTGCGGATCGCGGTCGACGACTTCGGCGCGGGCTACTCCTCGCTCGGCTTCCTGATCGGGCTCGACGTCGACACGCTCAAGATCGACCGCACGATCCTGGAGTTCGACGCGACCCGCCGGGGATCCCTCGTGGCCGCGATCGCCGAGCTCGGCCGGACGCTGGGCCTGACCGTGGTCGTGGAGGGCGTGGAGACCCCGGAGCACCTCGACTGGGCGCGGCGAGCGTGCTGCGACGCGGCGCAGGGCTACCACTTCTCCCGACCGCTGCCCGCCGCCGACGTGCCGCGGTTCCTCCGGGGGTCAGGCGGTCACGTCGGCCAGGGCGGTGTCGAGGATGGCCAGCCCGCGGTCGATCTCGGCGTCGGTGGCGGTCAGCGGTGGGGCGATGCGGAAGGTCCCGCCCATCCCCGGTAGCTGCACGATGTTCATGTGCAGGCCGAGCTCGCCGCAGCGCCGGGTGACGGCGGCCCCGAGCCGGTCGGCGCCGCCGGGCTCGGCCGGGTCGAGCGTCACCAGCTCCACGCCGATCAGCAGGCCCCGCCCCCGGACGTCGCCGATCGCCTTGTGCCGCAACGCCAGCTCGTCCAGGCCGCTGCGCAGGCGAGTGCCGAGCTCGCGCGCCCGGAGGTCGAGCCGGTCGCGCTTCAGCACGTCGAGCACGGTGTTGCCGACGGCGGCGGGCAGCGGGTCGTTGGCGTGCGTGGTGAAGAAGAGGAACCCGCGCTCGTGAGCCCGCCCCTCGATCTCGGGGTTGGTCAGCACCGCGGCGAGCGGCAACCCGGCACCGAGGGTCTTGGAGAGGGTGAGGATGTCCGGCACGACGCCGTCGCGCTCGAACGCGTACCAGTCGCCGGTGCGGCACAGCCCGGTCTGCGCCTCGTCGACGATCAGCAGCATGCCGCGTTCGGCGCACTTGTCGCGGAGCGCGGCCAGGTAGCCCGGCGGGAGGTCGACGACGCCGCCGGAGCTCAGGATCGGCTCCACCAGGCACGCGGCGAGGCTGCCGACCGACTGGGCGTCGATCAGGTCGAAGCCGAGGTCGAGCTGGCGGCGCCAGTCCAGGTTGCCGTCGGCGTCCACGATCGCGGGCCGGAACCGGTCGGGCACGGGCAGGGCGAAGTTGCCCGGAGCGGCAGGCCCGTAGCCCGCCCGGCCCGCGCTGTAGGTGGCGTTCGCGGCCGCCTGGGTCATCCCGTGCCAGGAGCGGGCGAAGGAGACGACCTCGTGCTTCCCGGTGACGAGCTTGGCCATGCGCAGCGCGGCCTCGTTCGCCTCGGCGCCCGTCGACAGGAACATGGCCTTCGACAGCGGCTCGGGCAGCGTCTCCGCGAGCCGCCGGGCCAGGTCGAGGACCGGGCGGCTCAGCATGCCGCTGTAGAGGTGGTCGAGGTGGCCGATCTGCGCGCGGACGGTGGCGACGATGTCCGGGTGCGCGTGGCCGAGGATCGCGCTCATCTGGCCGGAGGTGAAGTCGAGCAGCTCGCGCCCGTCCTCGGTGAACACGTAGGCGCCCTCGGCGCGCTCGGCGATCCCGGGGCTGAACGGCGCGCGACCCGAGTAGTGGATCAGGTGCTCTTCCGACATGGCACCAACGCTACGAACCACCTCTAGTGCGTGTCCATCACACAATTCCCACGTGCCTGTGCGATGGCGTCGTACAAGGATGGTCGCGTGCTGAACCCGTGGCGGCTGCGCCTGCTCGGGCTCCTCGACAGCCTCGGCACCGTGCGCGCGGTCGCCGAGACGCTGCACCTGAGCCCGTCGACCGTGTCCCAACAGCTCGCCGTGCTCGAGACCGAGACCCGCAGCAGGCTCCTCGAACGCTCCGGGCGCCGGGTGCGGCTGACCCGGTCAGGGGTCGTCCTGGCCCGGCGAGGCCGCGAGATCCTGGACCGGATGGCCGAGGCGGAGGCGGAGCTGCGGGCGCTGAACGACGAGCCGATCGGCACCGTGCGGCTCGGGTCGTTCCAGAGCGCGGTCTACACCGTCGCGGTGCCCGCCGTGACGCGGCTCGCGACGTCGCACCCGCACCTGCACGTCGAGCTGATCGAGTCGGAGCCGCACGAGAGCGGGCCCGCGCTGCGCACCGGCGAGGTGGACGTGATCGTCACGACCACCGACTACGTGGAGTTCCCCTGGGACCGCGACCTCGAGATCATCCCGCTCGGCGCCGACCCGGTGGTGCTCGTCCTGCCCCCGGACCACCCATTGACCCGGCGGCGCGTGGTGGACCTCGCGGCGTGCGCCGAGGAGACGTGGGCGTGCGACCGCCCCGGCTCGTACATGGCCGAGCTGACCAGGCGTCTGTGCCACGAGTCCGGCTTCGAGCCCCGGGTGGCCTGCCGCTTCGCCAACTACCTGCTCCTGCTCCAGCACGTCGAGTCCGGCGGTTCGGTCGCGCTGCTGCCCGCGCTGGCGGTCGCCCGCAACCACGCCGTGGTCACCCGCGAGCTCACCACCCCCGTGCACCGCAACGTCGCCGTCGTCGTGCGCCGCGGGTCGGCTCGGCGCGCCGCGGTGGACGCCGTCGTCGAGGCCCTGCTCGACCACCCCGCGATCCCGGCCCTCGCGACCGACACCCGCGTCACGGCGCGGAGCCCCGCAGCCGTTCGACGTAGCGGCGCGCGGAGCGCTGCACGGCCTCCCCCGCGTCGGCCACCACGTGGCCCCACCAGCCGCCGTACAGCGTGCCGAACCGGAAGCGCGCCACCCGCCGCGCGATGTCCGCCACGGTGTCCGCGTCGAGCGGGACGAGGTTGGGGTAGCTCCACAGGAAGCTGACCCAGGCCCGGTCCTCCGCCACCATGATCGTGTCGCCCGTCAGCAACGTGCCCGCCCCGCCCGACCCGGCGGCCCAGTGCAGCACCGCCGCGCCGTCGAAGTGGCCGCCCACGCGCGCAACGGTGACGCCGGGCACGGGCGTCACCTCGTCGTCGTACAGCGTGATCCGGGGCGAGGGCCGCTGGATCCACCGCGCGTCGACCCGAGGCACGAACACGCGGGCGTCGAACGCGTCGGCGACGTCGACGAACGCCGCGTAGAAGTGCGGGTGCGACGGGCAGATGGCGCTGATCCCGCCGAGCTCCTCGATCGTCCGGCGGGCGGGCTCGTCGATGAGCGGGACGCAGTCCCACAGCACGTTGCCGTGGGGCGTGCGCACGAGCAGCGCGCGTTGGCCGATCGCGAACGACGGCTCGACGCACACGCCGAGCAGGCCGGGCTCCTCCTCCCGCAGCTCCGTGCCATGGTCGGCGGCCAGCGCGGCAGCGGTCGTCCACCGTTGGCCGCCTTCGGCCACCGCCTCCCGCTCGTCCTCGCAGATCGGGCAGGCGGCGGGCGGCTGCTCGGTGTCGGGGTACTGCGTCGCGCATCGGACGCAGATCCACGCGGCCATCAGTCCGCCATCAGTCCGTGGCTGCCGCCTCCTCGCTGCGGCGGTGCTCGTCGGCGGCGTCGCCCGGGGCCTGCGCCTCCGCGGCCGACGCCACGCGCCCTTCGGAGTCGCGCAGGATCTCCTCGGCCGCGGCGCGGCGGTCGCCGTCCCCGGCCTGCTCCCCCGCCTCTTCCTCGGGCAGCGGCACGGCCCGGCCTGCTACATGATCTTCGGGAATCTCGGGCGCCATATCCGCGGCTACCCCGGTGGGCCGATCGCCAACCGCGCCGGGAACGCCGCGGGAACGCCGCGTTCCGCATCGTCACGCCCATGAACACCGACAGGGAAACCAACGACACGCCGAAAGGCGATCTGCGCTCCCGCTTCCGCGGCCCGCTGCTCCGCCTCGGCGACGAGGGGTACCGGGAAGCGCGGGCGGCCTGGAACCTCAACGCACAGCAATGGCCCGCCGCGGTGGTCGTGGCCGAGGACGCGACCGACGTCGTCGCCGCCGTGCGGTTCGCCCGCGCCGAACGGCTCGGCGTGGGGGTCATGGCGACCGGCCACGGCACGGCGGCGCCCTGCCACGGCGGGGTGCTCGTCAACACCTCGCGCATGACCGACGTGCACATCGACCCCGTGATGCGCACCGCGCGGGTCGGCGCGGGCACGAGGTGGGGCGACGTCGTCCGGGCCGCGGCGCCCCACCGACTCGCGGGTTTGCCCGGCTCCAGCTCCCAGGTCGGCGTCGTCGGCTACCTCATGGGCGGCGGCTTCGGCTGGCTGGGGCGCAAGTACGGCTTCGCCGCGAGCTCCCTGATCCAGGCCGAGGTGGTGACGGCCGACGGCGAGGTCGTGCAGGCGAGCGCGCACAACAACGCCGACCTGTTCTGGGGCCTGAAAGGCGGCAGCGGCAACTTCGGGATCGTCACGTCCGCGGAGTTCGCGCTGCACCCCGTCGAGAACGTCTACGCGGGCAACCTGTTCTACCCGGTCGAGCGGGCGCGCGACGTGCTCACCCGCTACGGGAGCTGGAGCCGGTCGCTGCCCGACGAGATGATGACGGCGGTGGCGTTCCGCCGGTTCCCACCGATGCCGACGGTGCCCGAGCCCCTGCGCGGCAAGACCTTCGCCGCCGTGCGCGCCTGCTACTGCGGCGAGGACCTCGCCGAGGGCGAGCGGCTGGTGAAGCCGCTGCGCGAGGCGCTCGGCGAGCCGGAGACCGACACGTTCGCGATCATGCCCGTCACCGACATGGACTCGATCAGCATGGACCCGGTCCAGCCGATCGGCGCCTTCCAGCACATGGAGATGCTGCGCGACCTGACGCCCGCGGCGATCGAGACGCTCGTCGGGCTCGGCACCGCGTCGCCACTGATCATGTTGGAGGCGCGCCAGCTCGGCGGCGCCCTCTCCGGCTCGGCCGCGGAGCTGAGTCCCATCGGGCACAGCAACGCCCGGTTCAGCCTCAACGCGGTGGGCCCGACCCCCACCCCGGAGTCGGGGCGCCTGGTCAGGTCGTTCCTGAACTACCTCACCGAGGCCGTCCGGCCGCACGTGACCGGGACGACCTACCTCAACTTCCTGGAGCTCGACGAGGCGACGCCCGACCGCGTCCGGGCGGCCTACTCGCCCGCGGACTGGGCGCGCCTGGTCGACCTGAAGTACCGCTACGACCCGCACAACCTGTTCCGCTTCAACCGCAACATCCCGCCTGCGGGCCTCGCACAGGGAGGTTCTCGATGAACCCCGTCCTCGTCACCGGCGCGACCGGAACGGTCGGCGCGCACGTCGTACGGGAGCTGCGGCGGCGGGAGACGCCGGTGCGGGCGTTCGTGCGCGACCCGGAGAAGGCGAACCGGCTGCTGGGTCCCGAGGTCGAGCTCGCGGTCGGCGACTTCGGCGACCCCGCCGCGGTGCGCGCGGCCGTCGACGGCGTCGAGCGGGTCTTCCTGGCCTGCGCCAACCACCCGCAGCAGGTGCCGTGGGAGACGGCGGTGGTCGACGCCGCGGCCGCGGCCGGTGTGCGGCACGTCGTGAAGCTGTCGGCGTTCGGTGCGTACATCGGCTCGGCGGTCGCGTTCCTCGACGCCAACGGCCGCATCGAGCACCACCTGCGGCGCAGCGGCGTGGCGTGGACGCTCCTGCGACCGTCGTTCCTGATGGCGAACCTGCTGCGCGGGGCGGGCGGGGTGCGCAGCGAGGACGCCTTCCTCGTCCCCGGCGCGGACGCCGAGATCGCGCTCGTCGACCCGCGGGACGTGGCCGAGGTGGCCGCCGTCGCGCTCACCGGCACGGGGCACGAGGGGCGCCACTACGACCTGACCGGACCCGCGCCGGTCACCTTCGACGACGTGGCCGAGCACCTGTCGGCCGTGCTCGGCAGGCGGATCGACTACGTCGCGCTGTCCGACGACCAGGCCACGACGCGGTTCACCGCCGCGGGCGCCCCGCCGTGGTACGTGGCGAACGTGGTCCGGCTCTTCGACGGCCTGCGCCGGGGCGCGCAGGCAGAGGTCCGCGACACCGTGGGCGCGTTCGGCGGCGAGGCCCGCTCGGTGCGGCAGTACCTGCACGAGAACGCGAGCGCCTTCGCCTGACCGCCTGACCGCCTGACCGCCGTTCCCGACCGCCAACCGTCGTCCGATCCGGGCGGCGGTTGTGTGCTGTCCGGGGGCGTTGCCCGGCCCGCCCACCGGCGGAACGCTCGCGGAACGGGCGCCGCCCGACGATGCTCCGCATGACAACGACACCCCTCCCGACCAGGCGGATCGACACCAGACCCGGTGCGTCGCGCCGGATCGCCGTCGCCGCCCTCGCCGGGACCACGATCGAGTTCTACGACTTCCTCGTGTACGGCACCGCCGCCGCGCTGGTGTTCGGCACGGTCTTCTTCCCCGCTCTCGGCGCCGTGGCGGGCACCGCGGCCGCGCTGGCGACCGTCGGCGTAGCGCCGCTGGTCCGGCCGGTCGGGGCGGTCGTCTTCGGGCACCTCGGCGACCGGCTCGGCCGCAAGCGCACGCTGATCTACACCCTGCTGCTGATGGGGTTGGCCAGCGTCGCGGTCGGCCTGCTGCCGGGCACGGCCACGATCGGCGGCGCGGCCCCCGCCGTCCTGGTGGCGCTGCGGGTCCTGCAGGGGATCGCGGTCGGCGGCGAGTGGGGCGGCGCGGCGCTGCTCGCCGTCGAGAACGCGCGACCCGGCAGGCGGGGCAGCTTCGGCATGTACCCCCAGCTCGGCCACGGGATCGCGTTCGCACTGACCAGCACCACGTTCCTCGCCGCCGGGCTGACCATGAGCCGGGAGGCGTTCCTGGCGTGGGGGTGGCGGATCCCGTTCCTGCTCAGCGTGGTGCTCGTGGGCCTCGGGCTCTACGTCCGGCTGCGGGTCGAGGAGACGCCGGTGTTCCGCTCCGCGCTCGCCCGGCACGGCCGCAGCCGTGTGCCGCTCGGCGAGGCCTTCCGCGGGCACGCCGGGCAGATCCTGCTCGCGGGCGGAGCACTGAGCCCGGCGTTCGCCTTCGGCTACCTCGGCACCGTCTACCTCACCAGCTACGGCACCGCGGTGCTCGCGCGCCCGCTGCCCACGGTGCTCCTGCTCGGGATCCTCGGTGGCGGCGTGCTGGCCGCGTTCACCGCGCTCAGCGCACGGCTCTCGGACCGCTTCGGCCGTCGACGCATCGTGCTCGGCGGGAACGTCGCCGCGGTCGCCGTCGGCCTCGTCGTGTTCCCGATCATCGACACCCGCAGCACCGCGATGTTCGCGGTCGGGCTGTGCCTGGTCCTGGCCGTCGGCGGCATCGGGCTCGGTCCGGCCGCGGCCTTCCTGCCCGAGCTGTTCGCGACCCGCTACCGGTACACGGGCGCGGGCGTGGCCTTCAACCTCGCTGCCATCCTCGGCGGTGTGGTGCCCGCGGTCCTCGCCGCGTCGCTGCAGGCGCGCTTCGGCAGCCCCGCCGTGGGGTTGCTGTTGGCCGGACTGGGGCTGCTCGGCACCTGCTGCGCCCTCGCCCTCCCGGAGACCCGCGACCGTTCGTGGGACGCCTGACGGCGATCACCGGGCCAACACCCAGACGATCAGCAGTATCAGCAGCAGCACGCCGATCCCGCCGGCGCCCGACGAGCCGTGGCCGCCTGCCAGCACGAGTGCGAGTGCCTGCGTCACACCTTTGGGTGCCCGGAACGGGCGTTCATCACGCACAGTTGGTGAGATCGGGTTCCGGGCGGGTACCCGGGTGTCGTGAGTGATCAGGAAAGCCGCGCGACCGCACCGGGACAGCTCACCGGGCTGGTCGTCGTCGTCGCGCTGGTGTCGGCCGAGACGGCGCCGATGTATGTCGCCGAGCTCGCGCCGCCCAAATACCGGGGCAGGCTCGTGCTGGCCTTCCAGATCGCCATCGGCGTCGGCATCGTCATCGCGACGGTGGTCGGGGCCTCCGAGTCGATCGTGTGGCGGTGGTCGATCGGGATCGCCGCCGTGCCCGCGGCGATCATGCTCGCGCTGCTGCTGCGGCTGCCGGAGAGCCCGCGCTGGCTGGTCCGGGGCGGCGACCGCGACGGCGCCGCGGCGGTGCTGCGCCGCGTGCGTCCCTCGGGCTTCGACGTCGACGGCGAGCTGGACGAGATGGCCGACCTCGCCCGCAAGGAGCAGAAGGCCAGCACCCGGGGCTGGTCCGGGCTGCGCGAGCGCTGGGTGCGGCCCGCGCTGGTGCTCGGCTGCGGGATCGCGATCTTCACCCAGCTCTCGGGCATCGAGATGATCGTCTACTACTCCCCCACGATCCTGACGGACGCCGGGTTCGCGGCCGACGTCGCGCTGGAGGTGTCGGTCGCGCTCGGGCTCAGCTACCTGCTCGCGCAGCTCGGCGGCCTGGCGATCATCGACCGGGTCGGCCGCAGGCGGCTCACCCTCATCATGATCCCGGGGGCGGCCGTCGCCCTGTTCGTGCTCGGGCGGCCGGTTCAAGCCCGCCGACTTCACCCGTACCGAGGCCGCTCCGTCACCGCGCTGAGATCCACTGGCCGGGCGCCACTACCATCCACCGGGTGACCGCCTCACCGATCGCGATCGACACCGCCGCGATCGAAGGCGGCGTCATCATCGCGGTGGCGGGCGAGATCGACCTCCTGACCGCCGACGAGCTGACGGAAGCCCTCGCGACGGAAGTCGCCCGGCAGGCGCTCGTCGTCGTCGACCTCACGGCGGTGAGCTTCCTGTCGTCGAGCGGGCTGGCGGCGTTGGCCTTGGCCCATCGCGCGGCCGTGGAGGCGGATCACGTGTTGCGCATCGTGGCGGGCAACCGCGTCACGTTGCGGCCGATCCAGATCACCGGGTTGGCGGACGAGATCGGGGTGTTCGCGTCCTTGCCCGACGCGGTGGCCGGGGTGGCTGCGTTCGACTCTCCCATCGAGCACGGCTGAGATGCCCGACGGGGACCGTCCGACCGGCGGCGACACCGACGACGCGCTCACCGGCGGCCCCGACCCGACGGTCTCGGCCGCCACGATGGTCAGCCCACTGGACCTCCCGGGCATCCCGGCCGACGCCGCGCGGTTGGTGGGCGTCCGCCGGACGCTGCAGGACTGGGCACTGGCCGCGGGCCTCCCCCACACCACCGCCGCGGACCTCGTGCTGGCCGCCTACGAGGCCATGGCCAACTCCGCCGAGCACGCCTACCGGAACCGGCCGGGCACGATCGACCTGCTCGCGACCTGCGACGACGACGAGGTCGTCGTCACCGTGCGCGACCGCGGCGACTGGCGCCCGCCCCCCGCGGACCCCGGCCACCGCGGACGCGGCCTGATGATGATCAGATCGATGTCGCAGGCCGAGGTCGAGCCGGGCCCGCACGGCACCACGGTGCGGATGCGGTGGCCCCGCCCCTGACATCGGCGCTGAGATCAGGCGGGCGCTTTGCGCAGCACCAGGAGCGCGATGTCGTCGTGACGGCCCCTGAACCGTTCGAGCAGCTCGACGCACAGCTGCTCGGGCTCGACGTCGAGGCGCACGGCCGTGCGCAGCTCCTCCATCGCGGTGTCGAGATCCAGGCCGGGCAGCTCGACCAGGCCGTCGGTGACCAGCACGAGCGACCACGTGGCGGGCAGCACGTGCACGCTGCTGGCTGGCCTGGTGCCGCCGAGACCGAGCATCCGCCCGTACACGTCCAGGTAGCGCGCCCCGGTGTCGTCGACGAGGAGCGGCGGCAGATGGCCTGCGTTGACCACCTGCAGCTCGTCGGACGACGGGTCCAGCAGCAGGACGCACAGAGTGGCGAACTCCCGCCGGTGATAGCGCATCAGCATGCGTTCGAGCAGGGTGACGAGCTCGGCGGGGTCGCGGTGCTCGATGGCGTAGGCGCGCAGCGCGTGCCGCAGCTCGACCATCACCGTCGCGGCGTGGATGGAGTGGCCCGCCACGTCGCCGATCGCGACGAGGAGCCCGCCGTCGGCCAGCTCGATCACGTCGTAGAAGTCGCCGCCGATCTCGGCCGTCTCGGCGGCGGGCACGTAGCGGGCGGCGATGTCCAGCCCCCGGATCTTCGGTGTGCGCTCGGGCAGGAAGCTGCGTTGTAGCGTGAGCGCGATGCTGTGCTCCTCGGTGTAGAGGCGCAGCGCGTCGGCGGCCAGGGCGGCGGCCTGGCCGAGCTGGACCAGCAGGGTCGTCTGCTCCGCCCCGAGCGGAGGCGCGGCGATCGCGACGGCAGGCGCGGGCTGGCCGGGCCTGCCGCTGACCAGCACGGCCTCCCAGCCGCCCAGTTCGACGGCGGTTGGTGTGGCGGAACGGCGAAGCCTCTCGTGCTCCTGCAGCGCCCGCGTCAGCTCCGGCGGAGCGGTGTCCACCACCGGGCCCTGCCCGACATCGGCGACGGCCCGCCGCACGACCCCGTCGAGCGCGGGGACCAGCGCCATCGCGCGACACCCGAAGAGCGCGGCCGTGCCTGCGGCGAGCGAGCGCGCGAGCTGGTCGAAGGTCGTCGCGGCGTGCAGGTCGTGGACGACGCGGCCCAGCTGGGTGAGCCGCCCGGCCAGCTCCTCGGCCGTCGCGCGGGCCCGGTAGTAGCGCAGCACGGCGTCGATGGTCGCCATGAGCTCGCCGGGCTCGACGGGGTCGGTGAGGTAGGCGTCGGCGCCGCGGCTCAGCCCGCTGACGCGGTCGGCCGCCCGCACGGCGGTGGCCGACAGGTGGATCACCGGTTGGCCCATCGCCGGATCGGCCTTGATCTGCTCGCACACCTCGAAGCCGCTCATGTCGGGCAGCCCGACGTCGAGGACGACGATGTCCACCGGCTCGGCGGCGAGCACGCCGAGCGCCTCGGCCCCGGTCTCCGCTTCGATCACGCGGTAGGCGTGGCGGCGCAGCCAGCTGCTGGCGACGTAGCGGCTGGCGGCGTTGTCGTCGACCACGAGCACCACGCCGGGCGCCGCCTGCTCGTCCCCGGAGCTCACGACCGCCTCCCGACGAGCCGGGCGGCGTCCGGCGGGACCAGCGGGACTTGTCAGCACCCCGCGGAGGCGAGCACGTCCATGCCGTCCGGCTCCGGGATGTTCACGTCGAGCAAGACGAGGTCGGGACGGCGCTCGGGCCCGTCGGCGCCCAGCGCCACGGGGAGCCGCAGCACGAGGGTGGTGCCCCGGCCCGGCTCGCTGTGCAGGGTGAGGCTGCCGCCCAGCACGGTGGCGACCTCTCGTCAGCCATCACCACCTCCCGACGACCCTTCGGCCCACGAACCCTATGCCATCGCAGCGGGGCCAGGAGCAGACCAGGGTCCCCGCCGCGTCTCCGCTTCCAGGGCGTGGCGGAGCTCTGACTGGAAGTGGTCCTGGGTCCATTCCACGGCCCCGAGGCTGCGGACGTGGGGGGTGGTCATCTGGCAGTCCAGGAAGCGGAAGCGCCAGGCTTCGAGCTGCTGCAGCAGGGTGTACAGGGCGATCTTGGAGGCGTCGGACTCGAGGGTGAACATCGACTCGCCGAAGAACGCGGCGCCGAGCGACACCCCGTACATCCCACCGACGAGAGCGTCGCCGTGCCACGTCTCGACGGAGTGCGCGAACCCCAGCTCGTGCAGGTGCGTGTAGGCCTCGATCATCCCGGGCGTGATCCACGTGCCCTGGTCCTGCCGCGGCACGCGGGCGCACGCGGTGATCACCGCCGGGAACGCCCGGTCGTAGGTCGTCGTGAACGGCGCGCGCCGCACCGCGCGGCGCAGGCTCCGGTTGACGCGGATCTCCCCGGGCACGAGCACGGTGCGCGGGCTGGGGCAGAACCACGGGATCGGCGCCCGCTTCGAGCTGGGCCACGGGAAGATCCCGTTGGCGTACGCGACGAGGAGGCGCTCGGCGCTCAGCGTGCCGCCGACGGCCAGCAGCCCGTCGTCGCGGGCCCGGGAGACCGGCGGGAACCCGAGCGCCCGCCGCGCCCCGCGGAACGCGAGGCCGATCGTCGGCTCCGTGGGCACCCGGCGGGCTTACGGCTCGGCGTGGACGTCGTAGGTGTGGCCCGCCTTGCGCAGCCGCTCGACGAGGGCCGTGCCCATCGCCGTGGCGGGCGTCAACGAGCCCGCGCGGTCTCCCGTCGCGTCCTCGGCCAGGCACAGGGCGCTCTCCCCCAGCATGACCGCGGTGGCCGCGTAGCCCGGATCGCCCGGCCCCGCGACCACCGCGCGGAACCGGCGCCCGCCGCTCGCGACCGCGTGCAGCTCCGAGCGGAACCACCCGGCGGCGCGGGTCGCCGCACTCGGCCCCGAGCCCGGCGCGGGCAGCACCCGGTCGAGCAGCGCACGGGTCGGCGCCGTGGTCATCGCGGCGCTGATCCCGGCCAGCGCCCCGACGAGCCCGGCCGTCACCCCGCCCGCCGCGGCCGCACCACGCACGCCGCGGCCGCACCCCATCAGCTCGCCGTAGCGCAGCCCGCGGCCGTAGGACCAGTCGGTGAGCGCGTTGCTGCGCCGCACGATCCGGGTGTTGTAGCCCGCCATGATGAACGGCGCCGTCCAGGTGCCGTCCCGCAGCCGACCCGGCGGCCCGGCGTCCGGCGGCTGGACGGGCGCTGGTTCGGCCGCGGGGTCGGGGCTGAGCGCGTGCGGGTCGGCGGCGAGGCGGCGCGCGGCCGGGTCGTGGCGCATGGCATCCATCTGCGCACGCATCGAGGCCACCGTGCCGCCGCTGATCCCGCCCTTCATCGTCGCGACGAGCCGGACGTCGGCCAGCTCACCGGCCGCTTCGTGCAGGAGCAGCACGCCGAGGTCGGACGGGACCGAGTCGTACCCGCACGAGTGCACGATGCGGGCGCCGGACTCGCGCGCGAGCGCGTCGCAGCGGTCGATCGCCTCCCGGACGAACAGCACCTCGCCGGTCAGGTCCGCGTAATGGGTGCCCGCGCGCGCACACGCCTCCACCAGGGGCAGGCCGTACGTGGCGTAGGGCCCGACCGTCGAGACCACCACCCGTGTGCTCGCGGCCAACGCGGCGAGCGCGGTCGGGTCCGCGGCGTCGGCGACGACCAGCGGCCAGCCCTGCGCGGACGACGGCAGCTCCGCGCGGGTGCGCTCCAACTTCTCCCGCGACCGGCCGGACAACGCGATCCGGACGTCCGCGTGCGCGGCACCCGCGAGGTAGGCGGCCACCAGCGCCCCGACGAACCCGGTGGCGCCGTGCAGGACGATGTCGTGTTCGCGGGTCGGGTCCACGCTCCCATCCTGGCCTAACCGGTCGTGATGAAGACGTTCTTGGTCTCGGTGAACGCCAGTGGCGCGTCCGGCCCCAGCTCACGGCCCAGCCCGGACGACTTGTAGCCGCCGAAGGGCGTCCAGTACCGCACGGAGGAGTGCGAGTTGACCGACAGGTTGCCCGCCTCGACGGCCCGGCTCACCCGCAGCGCCCGGCCGAGGTCGCGGGTCCAGATCGAGCCGGAGAGGCCGAACGCGCTGTCGTTGGCGATCCGCACGGCGTCGGCCTCCTCGTCGAAGGGGACGACCGCGACGACCGGTCCGAAGATCTCCTCGTGCAGCACCCGGTCGGCGGGGTCGCTCGGCATCAGCACCGTGGGCGGGAACCAGTAGCCCGGCCCGTCCGGCGCCGAACCGCGGAACGCCACGTCACCGTCCACGTAGGACGCCACTCGGTCCCGGTGCGCCGCGCTGATCAGCGGCCCCATCTCGGAGCGCTCGTCGGCGGGATCGGCCACGACCACGCCGCGCACGGCCGCTTCGAACTCCTCCATGAAGCGGTCGAAGCAGCTGCGCTGCACCAGGATCCGCGAGCGGGCGCAACAGTCCTGACCGGCGTTGTCGAACACCGCGTACGGCGCGCTGGCCGCGGCGGCCGCCACGTCGGCGTCGGCGAACACGATGTTGGCGCTCTTGCCGCCGAGCTCCAGGGTCACCGGCTTGATGTGCCGCGCGCAGCCGGCCATCACCGACGCGCCGACCTCCGTCGAACCGGTGAAGACGATCTTGGCGACGTCCGGGTGGTCGACGAGCCGCTCGCCCACGACGGCACCGCGGCCGGGGACCACCTGGAACACGTCCTCCGGGATCCCGGCCGACAGCGCGAGCTCGGCCAGGCGCAACGCGGTGAGCGGCGTGAGCTCGGCGGGCTTGAGCACCACGCAGTTGCCCGCCGCCAACGCGGGTGCGAACGCCCACGAGGCGATCGGCATCGGGAAGTTCCACGGCACGATCGCGCCGATCACGCCCATCGGCTCGTGGAACGTGACGTCGACGCCGCCAGCCACCGGGATCTGCTGGCCGGCGAGGCGCTCGGGCGAGCCCGAGTAGTAGGCGATGACGTCGCGGACGTTGCCCGCCTCCCAGCGCGCGTTGCCGATCGTGTGACCCGAGTTCGCGACCTCCAGCGCGGCGAGGTGCTCCCGGTCGCCGTCGACGGCCTCGGCGAAGCGGCGCAGCACCCGCGCCCGATCCCCCGGCGCGAGGTCGCGCCAGCCGGGGAACGCCGTGCGGGCCCTGGCCACGGCCGCGTCCGTGCCCGCCGCGTCTACCGCGGGCACGGACGTGATGATCTCCTCGGTGGCGGGGTTGACGACGTCGCGAGCAGCCATGCGCCGATGACCCCCCAGGGGTTCGGCCGACCGGTAGCGGTCAGGCCCTGCGGGTGGCCGCGTCCACGAGGCAGTAGAGGCCGAACGCGGCGAAGCCCAGCGCGACCACGATGAGCAGCGTGTCGCCGAGGCCGGTCTCCCCCAGCGCGCGCAGGGCCGCGTCGAGCCCGCCCGCCCGCCGCGGGTCGGCCACCACGGCGGCGCTCCCGACGAGCACCCCGACCACGGCCAGCGCGGCCGCCCGGGCGAGGTGCCCCAGCGCGCCGACGGACGCGATCGCCCGCCGCGCCGACGGGGCCAGCCGTCGCATGTCGAGATCGCCCATGAACGTGCGTCGGACGCCGGTGTAGGTCATCGCCGCCGCCAGGACCAGCATCACCACGGCGGCCAGGCCCAGCAGAGCCCGCCCGGCGGGCAGCGCCAGCAGGTCGGCGCTCACCGAGACGGCGCTCGAGTTGCCCGCAGCCCCGCCCCGGCCCATGAGGTAGCGCAGCACGACAGCGGCCAGCGCCACCATCGCGATCGCCTTCGCGACCGCGCCCACCCGTTTGCGCAGGCGCTCGCCGCCGCTCACCCAGTGGAACCCGATGGCCGCCGCGCAGACCTGCCACAGCGCGAACGCGAGCAGCCCCGCGGCCCCGACACCCAGCGCGACACCCCCGAACGGGGTCTGCGCGAGGGTGCCCACCGCCCCCTGTGCGTCGGCCGAAACGCCGGGTACCCCCATCACCACCTGGAAGGCCAGCCACGCGATGAGCAGGTGGACCACCCCGTAGCCGACGAGCCCGACCCGGCCGAGCAGGTCGATGCTGGAGTCGGGAGCATCGGAGCGGCCTTCGGCCACCCGCCGCCGCAGCCGCCGCAACCCCGGCGTCCTCACGTGATGGGCGATCCCCCGGTCACGCCCAGTACCTCGGACGTCATGTAGCTCGACTCCTGCGAGGCGAGGAAGACGTAGATGGGAGCCAGCTCCGCGGGCTGGGCCGCACGCCCCATCGGCGACTGCGCGCCGAAGGAATCCAGCTTCTTCTCGTCCATCGTCGCCGGGATCAGCGGGGTCCACACCGGCCCGGGCGCCACCGAGTTGGCGCGGATCCCCCGCTCGGCGAGGTTGCTCCCCAGCCCCTTGGTGAAGTTGACGATGGCCGCCTTCGAGGTCGCGTAGTCGAGTAGGTGCGGCGACGGTTGGAAGGCCTGCACCGACGACGTGGTGATCACGGTGGATCCCGGCTGCATGTGCGGCACGGCGGCCTTGCACAGCCAGAACAGGGCGTAGACGTTGGTCTTCATGACCCGGTCGAACTGCTCGTCGGTGATGTCGTCGATGCCGTTGTCCTGCGACATCTGGTAGGCGGCGTTGCTCACCAGCACGTCGATCCCGCCGAGCTCGCGCACCGCCCGCTCGACGACGTCCCGGCAGCTGCGCGGCTCGGTCAGGTCCACCGCCACCGTCACGGCCGTGCGCCCCGCCTCGCGCACCCAGCGGGCGGTCTCGTCGGCGTCGTCCTTCTCCGCGTCGAGGTGGGTCAGTAGCACGTCGGCGCCCTCGCGGGCGAACGCGATCGCGACGGCGCGCCCGATGCCGGAGTCGCCGCCGGTGATCACCGCCTTCTTGCCCTCCAGGCGGCCGCTGCCCCGGTAGGTCTCCTCACCGTGGTCGGGTCGCACGTCCATGTCGTCGGTGCGCCCCGGGTACTCGACGGTCTGGTCACCGCTGCCGGGCGCCGCGTGCTGCGCGGTCGGGTCCTGCTGGGCGAACTGGTCACTCATGTCGGGCACGTACCCGATCCGCCGCCCGCCACACGCGCGTCAGGTCAGGCCCGCCGTCTTCGCGACCCCCGACCACGCGGACGGCAGGCGATCTTCGAGGGCCCGAGCGGCGGCGCGTTCTTCGGCGTACAGCACGCCGAAGGTGAACCCGTTGGCCCCTTCGACCTGGGCCTGGCCGCCGAGCTCGCGCAGCACCGCACGGGCGACGACGGTGTCGTGGTGGTCGCCGAGCAGCGACTGCACCGCCTTCACGCGCTTGCGGAGCTTGCGGGTGTCCTTCCCCAGCGCGGGCTCGGCCGCCTCGAGCACGTAGCGGGCCCGCTTGGCGGCCTTGCGCATCTCGTGCAGCGCCGTGTCGCGCTCGGCGCCGTCCGCGGCGGCGGCCGCGGTCCGGTGCTCGGCGGTGCGGCGCAGGGACTTCCGGATCGCCCGCGGCAGCTCGTCCGTCGCCCGCTCCTCGGCCCGGCGGGTGTGCGGCGGCGTCGTCGACCAGCGCGTCGAGCCGATCCTGCATCTGCAGGTAGCGCTCCGAGTTCAGCGCGTCCAACGCCTGAGCGCGGCCGTCGGCCTGCTCGCGGGCGAACCGGCGCGTCACCTGGACCGCGACCGGCCCCAGCACCTCGTCGTCGGGTAGCGCGTCGACCGCGGCGTCGATGTGGGCGGCGAGCACCTCGCCGTCGCGCGCGGGCGCCAGCTCCGCGCCGAGCCAGCGCAGGTCCGCCACCAGCTCGGCGGTCGCCGAGCGGTCCAGGATGCGGCGGTAGCCCTGCAGCACGCTGCGGATGCGGCGGGCGCTGACGCGCGTTTTGTGGACGGCATCGGGCGCGTCGAGGCGGACCAGCGGGTCGTGGGCGCGCAAGACCGCGATCTGTTCCCGGAGGTAGGCGAGCACGACCGAGCCCGCCGTGGCGCGCTTGCCCGACGGGGCGGGCTCGGCGCGGTCGGTGAGGCGGTCGCCGAGCACGCGGCTCAGCTTCGACGGGGCGTCCGACCGGCGCACGCCGATCGCGCGCAGCTCGGCTTCGCACGCCTCCAGCAGCTGGGGCGAGCCGTCGCCGACGAGCTCGATCTCCAGCTCGCGCCACTCCACCTCGTTGGACACGGGGTTGAGCGCGACGCCGTGCACCCGGTCCTCGGCCAGCTCGGCCACGTCCGCGCCACCGTCCGTGAGCGTCCAGCGCCGACGCCGCGTCACGAGCTTCGCGACCGGCTTCAGCACTTCCCCGCGGGTGTGGACCCGGGTCAGGGCCACGAGGCGCGCGGGCGGCTTCGTGCTTGGCGCGGCCCAGCGGCAGTCGCAGCTCGTCACGGGAGTCGGCGTCGACCGGGAGCTTGAGGTGCCAGCCCGCGTCGTCCCCGCCGACGCGGCGCCGCAGCGTGAGCCCGGCCCGCGCCAGCCGCAGGTCGGCGGTGTCGAAGTAGGTCGCGTCCAGCTCGAACTCGTCCTGCGATCCGACGGCGAGACCGAACAGCTGCGCCGGATCGGTCAGCTCGAGCTCCGCCGGGGCCTCGTACTTGCGTTCCGTCTCGCGCACCCGTCGCCCCATGCGCTGTGGTTACCCTCGGAAGGTCGCACCGAAAACGGCCGCGTGAAAGGTGCCCATTCGGGGCATTAACCCACGTGCCGGTTCGCTCCGTTGGCGTCGAGGAGGAGTTCCTCCTCGTCGATCCCCAGTCCTGTGTTCCCCGCGCGATCGCGTCGACCGTGCTGCGCGCGGGCGCGGACCTCGACGGCGACCTGACCGCCGAGCTGCAGGCGGAGCAGGTCGAGACGGGCACCAGCCCGCACACCGACCTCGACGACATCGCCGACGACATCGTGGCTCGCCGCCGCGAGGCCACGACCGCGGCCCGGCGGGCGGGTGCCGCCGCGGTGCCCCTGGCCACGTGCCCGGTGCCGGTCGACCCGCACCTGACCGACGGGCCTCGCTACGCCGAGATGGCCCTACGCTTCGGCCGCACCACCGACGAGCAGCTCACCTGCGGTTGCCACGTCCACGTCGCGGTGACCTCCGAGGACGAGGCCGTCGGCGTCGTCGACCGCGTCCAGCCGTGGCTGGCCGTGCTGCTGGCCCTGAGCGTCAACTCGCCGTTCTGGGCGGCCGCCGACACCGGCTACTGCAGCTACCGCAGCCAGGTGCAGGTTCGCTGGCCGTCGGCCGGGCCGACGGACCCGTTCGGCTCGGCCGCCGACTACCGGCGGATCACCGAGGAGCTCCTGCGCACCGAGACCCTGCTGGACCGGGGCATGCTCTACTTCGACGCCCGCCCCTCCCACCACCACCCGACCGTCGAGGTCCGGGTCGGCGACGTCTGCCGCGACCCGCGCGACACCCTCCTGCTCGCCGCGCTCACCCGCGGCCTCGTGGAAACCGCGGCGCGCGAATGGGCTTCGGAGCGGCCGGTCGCTCCCGTCCGCATCGAGATGCTGCGGCTCGCCTCGTGGCGGGCAGGCCGGTCCGGCATCGACGACACCCTGCTCCTGCCGCACGACTGGCGCCCCGCGCCAGCCGGGGTCGTCGTGGACGCGCTCATCGACCACGTCGCACCCGCGCTGACCGACGCCGGTGACCTCGTGGCCGTCCGCGGGCTCTGGCACGACCTGCGCCGTCGCAGGCCGGGCGCGCACCACCAGCGGCACGCCTACCGCGAGGGCGGCCTGCGCGGTGTCGTGCGCGACGCCGTCACCGCGGCGGAGGACCTCGTCGACGACGCGCCAACGGTCATCTGACGTCGTCCTCCACGGACCCGAGGAACGCGAGCAGCGACGCCGCGACCTCGCCGGACGCTTCCTCGGCCATGTGGTGCCCGGACTCGATGCTGTGCCCGCCCCGCAGGTCCTCGGCCCAGTCCGCCCAGATGCGGAGCGGATCGCCGTAGAGCTGTTCGAGGTCGTCGTGGCGCGACCACAGGACCAGCGTCGGGCACGCGACGCGCCGACCGGCGGCCCGATCGGCCTCGTCGTGGGCGCGGTCGAGCCCCAGGCCTGCGCGGTAGTCCTCGAGCATCGCGCGCACGGTCTCCGGGTCGTGGATGGCCTGCCGGTACTCCGCGAACGCGGCGGCGCCCATGTGCTCGGGCGTGCCCCCGTACCAGGCGTCGGGGTCGGCGAGGATGGCGCGTTCGGGCTTGTCGGGCTGGGCGAAGAAGAACCAGTGCCACCAAGCGGTCGCGAACCGGTCGGTGCACCGGGCGAGGGCTTCGGCGATGGGCACGCTGTCGAGCACGGCGAGCGCGGACACCGCGGGCGGGTGGTCGAGCGCGAGGCGCAGCGCGACGTAGCTGCCCCGGTCGTGCCCGACCGCGGCGAAGCGCTCGTGCCCGAGGCGGCGCATGAGGGCGAGCACGTCCGCCGCCATCGCGCGCTTCGAGTACGGAGCGTGGTCGTCGGTGGTGTCCGGCTTGCTGGACCGGCCGTAGCCGCGCAGGTCGGGGCAGACCACGGTGTAGCCGGCTTGGTGCAGGAGGCGGGCGACCGCGTGCCACGTGGCGGCGGTGCGCGGGTGGCCGTGGAGCAGGAGGACCGCGGGCCCGGTGGTCGGGCTGCGCCGGACGCGGAGCACCACGGGGCCGAGGTCGAGCCGCTCGTCGGCGAAACCGTCGAACACCCGCACAGCCTGGCACGCCCGATGCGCTCGTCGGGTGGTTCGGCATCGGTGGTGAATGGCTGTGCATCGGATGGGTAGGCCGCCGTCATGGATCCCGAGACCAGGAAACCGCCCGCCGGAATCGAGGGCGTGCCCACGGGCGAACTCGTGAACCGCTTGGCGACGCAGGTGTCCGAGCTCGTGCGCGGCGAGCTGGAGTTGGCCCGCACCGAGCTCACCGCGAAGGGCAAGCGCGTCGGCGCGGGCGCGGGCCTCGCCGGGGCGGGCGGCGTCGTCGCGCTCTACGGGCTCGGCGCGCTGATCGCGGCGGCCATCGCCGCTCTGGCGCTCGTCTGGCCCGTGTGGCTCGCCGCGCTGGTCGTCGGCGTCGTGGTGCTCGTCCTCGCGGGCGTGCTGGCGCTGGCGGGACGGTCCCAGCTGCGCCGCGCGGCCCCGGCCGCGCCGAAGCACACCGTCGAGAGCGTGCGCGACGACGTCGCGACGGTGCGGGAGGCGGTGCGGCGATGACCACCGAGCGTTCCGAGAGCGAGCAGCGCGCCGACCTGGAAGAGCTGCGCGAGGAGCTCGGCGTGACCGTCACCGAGCTGGCCCACCGCGCCGACGTCCCGTCCCGGGTGCGAGCCCGGCGGGACGACGCACTGGCCCGAGCCCGAGCGGTCGGCGAGCAGGCGAAGACCGTGGTCGCCGAGAAGGCGCCCGCCCTCCGTCCACCCATCATCGCCGCCGGTGCGGCCGTCCTGCTACTCCTCGTCGTGCTGCGGCACAAGCGTCGGAACAGGTGAGCGCGCAGATGACCGAACAACTCGTGGGCAAGGACGCGGAGAAGCCGACCGAGATCCCGCCCCGGGGCTGGTGGCAGGTCGTGCGCAGGGCGTTCAAGGAGAGCAGCGCCGACAACGTGCCGATCCTGGCGGCCGGCGTGGCCTTCTTCGCCTTCCTCGCGATCTTCCCGGCGATCATCGCCGCGATCACCCTCTACGGGATCTTCGCCGACCCGGAGACCGTCGCCGCCCAGGTGCGCGACCTCTCGGCGGCGCTGCCCGAGCAGGCGCAGCCCATCCTCGCCGACCAACTCCAGTCCGTGGCGTCCGCGAGCGGCGGTGCGCTCGGCATCGGCCTGGTCGTCTCGCTGCTGGCCGCGGTGTGGTCGGCCTCGAGCGGCACCGGCAACCTCCTCAAAGCGATCAACATCGCCTACGACGAGGACGAGTCACGCGGGTTCCTCAAGGTCCGCGGCATCGCGCTCGCCCTCACGCTCGGCGCGATCGTGTTCCTGCTGCTGACCTTGGCGCTCGTCGCCGTCGTCCCGGTGGTGCTCAACGTCCTGCCCCTCGGGCAGGTGGGGACGATCCTCGCCCAGGTGCTGCGGTGGGTGCTGCTCGTGGCCCTCGTCGTGGCCGCGCTCGCCGTCACCTACCGGATCGCGCCCGACCGCGACCAACCGCGCTTCTCCTGGGTCACCACCGGCTCGCTGGTCGCCACCGTGCTCTGGATCATCGGCAGCGTCGCGTTCAGCCTCTACGTCAACAACTTCGGCAGCTACAACAAGACCTACGGTGCGATCGCGGGCGTGGTCGTGCTGATGCTGTGGCTCTACCTCACCAGCTACATCGTCCTACTCGGCGCCGAGATCAACGCCGAGTCCGAGCGGCAGACCCGCGCGGACACCACCCGTGGAGCATCGGCTCCCATGGGCGAGCGGGGCGCTGCGGCGGCCGACGAGCTCGCCCGACCGTGACGATGGCTCGGGTGCGGTCGGTCCCGACGGGTGTAGCCTGCGCAGTCGCTGCTCGACCCGGCAAGAGGTGACCGACCTGTGACCGCACTCGAGCTACAGGTGCAGGCCGACGCCCGGGCGCCCGGCCGGGTGCGCGCCGAGCTCCGGCGGTGGTTGGCCGAGCACGAGTGGCCCGAGGAGGAGGGCGAGGACCTCGTTCTCGCGGTGAGCGAGGCGGTCTCCAACTCGGCGGAGCACGCCTACACCACGGAGCGATCGGCACCGGAGCACGACGGCTTGGTGGCGGTCGTCGTCACGGAGCTGCCCGACGCCGACCGGCGCCGCGCCAAGGCGGTCGTCGACGACTTCGGCGTCTGGCGCGCCAGCCCGTCCGACAAGGGGTTCCGCGGGCACGGCCTGCCCCTCATCGGCACGCTCATGGACAGCTACGACGTCGACCACCGCAACACCGGCACCCGGGTGACGATCGTCAGCCCGCCGGTCACGGCGGTCGCCGCGAACGGAGCCTCCGCCCCGCACGGCCTCCCCGACCGCTCCGCCGAGGAGCGGCTGCGGTGGCTCGAGGCCGTCAGCGACACCGGCCTCGCCGACCTGACCGTCGACCAACTGCTCGACGAGCTGCTCGAGAAGGTCCGCGAGCTGATGGGGGTCGACACCGCCGCGGTGCTGCTGCTGGACCAGTCGCGGCAGTTCCTCCTGGCCACGGTGGCCAAGGGGATCGAGGAGGAGGTCCACCAGGGCGTCCGGATCCCGCTCGGTCGCGGCTTCGCGGGCCGCATCGCGGAAGGCAGGCACTGGGTCGCCATCGAGCAGGTCGACCACAACAACGTGTTCAACCCGATCCTGAGCGAGAAGGGGATCTCCTCACTGCTCGGCGTGCCGCTGGTGGCCGGGGGAACGGTGCTCGGCGTGCTGCACGTCGGCACGCTGACCAGGCGCCGCTTCGGCGAGCAGGACGCCGAGCTGCTGCAGATGGTGGCCGACCGCGTGGCGATGGCCACCCAGTCCCGGATGTCGCAGGCCGAGCGCGCGGCGGCCGCGGCGATGCGCCGCAGCCTGCTGCCCGCCCAGCTCCCCGACGTGGCTGGTTTCGCGTTCGCCTCGCGCTACGTCGCGGGCGACGACGGTGAGGTCGGCGGCGACTGGTACGACGTGTTCACCCTCCCGTCCGGCGCGGTGTGCGTGGTCGTCGGCGACGTCGTCGGGCACGGCCTCGCGGCGGCGCAGGCGATGAGCCAGGTCCGCTCCGTGCTGCGCTCCACCACGCTGCGCACCGACGACCCCGCGCAGGCGTTGGCCGACGTCGACGCGCACGTGCGGCACTTCCAGCCCCACACGATGGCGACGGTGCTGTTCGGGGTCATCGACCCGGGCACCGAGGTGCTGCGCTTGTCCTCGGCCGGGCACCCACCGCCCGTCCTCGCCCTTCCCGGCGACGAGACCGTCGTGTTGAAGCTCGACTCCGACCTGCCGCTGGGGGTCGAGCTCGGGCACGACCGGCACAACGTCGAGGTGGCGTTGCCGCCGGGGGCGGTGCTGTGCCTGTACTCCGACGGGCTGGTCGAGCGGCGGGGCGTCCTCATCGACGACAACATCGAGCGGCTGCGCAGGGCGGTGGCCCCGCGCTCCCCCGAGTCGGTGTGCGTCGACGTCATGCGACGGCTGGTCGGGGTCGAGACGCCGCGCGACGACGTCGCCGTCCTCGTGCTCCAGCGCCTCCCCGTGGACGACCCGACCACCACCGGGTAGGAGGGCGCGCTCCTCAGTGTGCCGGGCATGAGATCCGCGCGCTGCGGGTAGGTGGTGGCCATGGAACGTGGAAGCGACAAGCACGGCCCGCTGCACGACGAGGCGCTCGAGAAGGAACTGCAAGGCATGCTCGGGCAGGGCGGCGGCCATCGGGCGGACTACCTCGAACCGGAGCTGGTCCCCGACGACGACGAGGACGAGGACGCCGAAGGCGGCGCGCCCGGCGCCTGAGGGAGAACGGCATCTGGTCACCGCCGCGCGCGGTGGTCAGCTGTCGCCGGGCGTTGCTTCGTGGCCCGGGCGCCCGTGCGTCCGGCGGCGCTGCTTGAGGTGCGCCTCGAACACGTGGCGGCGGCCGAGCATCGTCTCGTCGCGAACGGCGTCGTGCAGCGCGCGGAAGGTGGCGTAGTAGCCGTCGTCGAACTCCTCGACGATCTGGAACGTCCACCGCCCGGCCAGGGTGTTGAGCCCGATGAGCTCGTCGCTGACGCGGTCGGCCAGCTCCGCGAAACCGTTGTCGCGCAGGCCGTCCACCACCTCGTCGAGCTGCGCGTCGGCGCCCCCGGTGAGCTGGTGGAACGTGTAGAGCGCCCCGCGCGCGCGTTCGATGCGCTCGAACGCCTCGGACATCGCCCCCGCCGCCGCGACGAGCGCGTCGCTCGCGCCCGGTGGCCGGGCGTGCTCTTCGTCGATCGACTCCACGGACCGGTCATACCCGCAATGGGAGCTCAGCGCTCGCCCGCGGCCAGTCGACGAGGTCCGGGCGTTCTCCATGATCACAGGCTACGAGTGCGGAATGGCCGTCGCCCGCGGGGAGTTGCCCCTCACGTGGAGCTCGGAGTGCGGACCTGGCAGCCCGCGGGCGCGCGGCGATGACGATCCACGGGTTCGGCCCGGTCGAGCCGTCGCTGGACCACCTGGTCTACGCCGTCCCCGACCTCGACGCCGCCACGCGGGCGTTCGCGGCGGCCACCGGCGTCGTTCCCGCCGAAGGCGGAGCGCACGTCGGCCGAGGCACCCGCAACGTGCTGGTCGGCTTCGGGGAGACGAGCTACCTGGAGATCATCGGTCCGGACCCGGACCACCCCGCCGACCCCGGCGCCGCGGCGCCCTTCGGCGTCGACACGCTGACCAGCCCGCGGCTGGTGACCTGGGCGGTGCACCCCGCCGACATCGCGCGCGCCGCCGCGGCGTCGGCGGCGGCGGGCGCCGATCACGGCGCGATCGGGCCGCTGTCGCGGCGCACCCCCGACGGCGCACTGCTGGAGTGGCGGCTGGCGTCGGCCCACCCGGCGCCGCTGGACGGCATCACCCCGTTCCTCATCGACTGGGGCGCCACCACCCACCCGGCGGCCGCGCTGCCCCGGCTGGCGCTGCGCGGTCTGCGGGCCACCCATCCCGATCCGGCCGCCGTCTCCGCCGTGCTCGACGCGCTCGGCGTCCGGCTCCTCGTCGAGGAGGGGCCGCCGGAGCTCGCCGCCTTGCTGGGAACGCGGCACGGGCCCGTCCTGCTCACCTGACCGCCTGACCTGGTGCCGCACTAGCCCAGGTGGCCGACGAGGTGCGCGGTGATGTCGGCGGCGTCCGCGTCCGCGCCGTCGATCAGGGTGGACTTGCGGCGGCGCAGGAACGGCAGGCCGATCACGTAGAGGCCGGGGCCTGCGGGCACGACGCCGCCGTCGTGCCGCACCCGGCCCTTGCGGTCGAACACCGGCAGCTCGCCGAGGAATCCGAAGTCGGGCTGCAGGCCGGTGGCCCAGATGACCGTGCGGTACTCGCCGCTGCGCAGGTCGAGCTCCTGGGGGGCGGCGGGGACGACGGTCGGCGTGATCGGCTCGCCGGGGGGCAGCCCGGCGGTCCGCTCGGCCCCGGCCGCCTCGGCCCACTCGTCGAAGCCCTTGAGCAGCCGCTTCATCTTGAGGTCCGCCAGCGTGCACACGTTGGGGAGCGAGCCGGAGAGCTGCGCCACCCCGTCCCGGACGCCCGCCAGCCGTCCCACGAGCCGGATCCCGGCGTGGCTCAGCGTGTTGAGGTCGAGCGTGGCGCGCTCGGGTGAGCCGATGAGCTGCATCGAGGGCAGCACCCGTGCGCGCAGCAGGTCGGGGATCTCGTCGTAGCGGTCGTCGAAGAGGCCGGTGGCGTCCATCCACCAGAGCACGTCGAGGCCACGGTAGGTGCGGGGCATGCGCACGTGCTCGCCGACCGCGAGCGTGACCGGCCGCCCCGAGGCGTGCACCTCCTGGGCGATCTGGATCCCGCTCGCGGACGGGCCCACCACCAGCACCCCGCCCTGCGGGAGGTCGGCGGGGCTGCGGTAGGCGGGCAGGTCCGGTGTGGACCCGCCCGGCGCCCGCTGCTCGATCCCCGCGGGCACGCCGTCGCCGAGCGCGGGCACGGAGGGGATGCTCGCCCCGCCCGCGGCGACGACGACCGTGCGCGCCCGCCACGTCTCCTGGTCGGTCTCGACGACGTACCCGTCGTCGGCGCGGCGCACGGCGGTGACCGTCGTGTTGGCCTGGACGGGCGCCGCGGACTCCTTCGCGTAGCCCTCGATGAACGCGGCGACCTGCGGAGCGGTCATGTAGCCGTCCGGGTCGTCGCCGCGGTAGGCGTAGCCGGGCAGCCTGCTCATCCAGTTGGGCGTGAGCAGGCGGAGCGAGTCCCAGCGCTGGGAACGCCACGAGCTCGCCACCTCGCTGCGTTCGAGCACGACGTGGTCGACGCCGCGCTCGGCGAGGTGGCGGCTCACAGCCAGCCCGCTGTGGCCCGCACCGATGACGACGGTGGTCACCCGCAGCACGGGACCCCTCCCCCGGGACGTTGTCAGTTGACCTCGACCGTGACCGCGACCGGGTTGGTGAGGCTGTCGTAGACCGCCGAGCGCTTCTGCGACTGGGCGACCACGGCGGCGATCTCGTCCGGCGTGGCGTCGGCGTCGATGTCGTAGTGGACCTTGATGCTCTTGAAGCGGTTGGGCACCTCCGGGTCGGCGCCGAGGATGCCGAGGATGTCGTGCTCGCCCGCGATCGTGGCCTTCACCGAGCGGAGCTGGATCTCCCGCAACTGCGCGACGGACGCGATCCCGCCGGTGAGGCAGGCACCCAGCGCGACGAGCAGGATCTCCACCGGGGTGGCGCCGTGGTCCTCGGACGAGAACTGCAGGGGGTGGTCGGCGTCGAACGTGAAGGTGGAGGTGTGCTCCTGCTCCTCGCCGAGCCCGAAGAACGTCTTCACCGTGCCGCGCGACTGGGTGCCCTTGACCCACTCGGTCTCCGCGCGCCACTGGAACTGGGCACCGGCCGGCTCGTCGGTCAGCGCTGTGCGGGCCCCCAGCAGGAAGGGGACGTCCACGCCGTTGTCGGCTGCGGGCTTCTCGGTGGTGGTCATGTGATGCTCCTTCTGGATGTCATGATCTGGGTGTCGTGTTCTGGGTGCCATGGTTGCTCATCGCGGGAACGGGTGATGAAAACCGCCCGGGTTCAGCGTTCATGTCGAACTGAAGAGCAGGCTCAGCGGCAATCCGTACACGCACAGGTGCGAACGATTCCGTTGTCGACATGCCGACGCCGCACGAGGAGGGGGGCGGCAGCCATGCGCACGTTCGTACCACCCGGCGGCTCCCCTGCCAAGCAGCCCGATCGGACGTGACGCCGACGCCGAACCGTCAAGACGGCGTCAAGACTTCGGCCGCGTGCGTCAAGGAAGCGTCGCCGCACGGGCCGCGCGGGGTCCCCGCGGCCGCGACTCGGGCCGTTGTCTCGGACGCACCGGAAGGACCACCCATGGCCGACCTGGCCTATGCGCTGCTGCTCGTCGGCGGCTTCGCGCTCCTGGCGCTGATGCTGCGGGGGCTCGACGCGCTGTGATCATCGCGAACGTCGTCGGCGGGCTCGCGGCCCTCGGTCACCGAGCTGAACCTCGCCGTCGCCCATGAGCGAGGTTGCGGCGAATCATCGGCGCAGCGCCCGCGCGAAGCGCCGACCGAGCGTCAGCGAGCGCGTGCGATGAGCGACCATGACGGCGTGACCAGACGCGGCGAGCTGCGCATCTACCTCGGCATGGCGCCGGGCGCGGGCAAGACCTTCGCGATGTTGGGGGAAGCGCGCCGCCGCCTCGACCGCGGCACCGACGTCGTGGTGGGGCTGGTCGAGACCCACGGCCGGGCCAAGACGGCCGAGCTGCTCGCCGGTCTGGAGGCCGTCCCGCGCCGGTCCGTCCCGAACGGGCTCGACGAGATGGACCTCGACGCGCTGCTCGCCCGCAAGCCCGAGGTCGCGCTCGTCGACGAGCTCGCCCACATCAACGCGCCCGGATCCCGGCACCCCAAGCGCTGGCAGGACGTGGCGGATCTGCTCGACGCGGGCATCGACGTGATCTCCACGGTGAACGTCCAACACCTGGAGTCGCTCAACGACGTCGTCGAGCGGATCACCGGTGTGCGGCAGCGGGAAACCGTGCCCGACGAGGTCGTCCGCCGCGCGGAACAGCTCGAGCTGGTCGACATCACCCCCGAGGCGCTGCGGCGCCGGCTCGCGCACGGCAACGTCTACGCCGCCGAGAAGGTCGACGCCGCGCTCGCGAACTACTTCCAGCCGGGCAACCTCACCGCGCTGCGGGAGCTGGCGCTGTTGTGGGTGGCCGACGAGGTCGACGTCGCCGTGCAGCGCTACCGCACCGAGCAGAACGTGCAGGAGGTCTGGGAGACCCGTGAGCGGGTGGTCGTCGCGCTGACCGGCGACAAGGAGAGCGAGACGGTGCTGCGCCGCGCCGCGCGGATCGCCAAGCGTTCGGGGGCAGCGGATCTGCTCGCCGTCCACGTGCTGCGGGGGGACGGGCTGGTCGGCGCCCCGGCGGCGGCCATTCCGAAGCTGCGGCGGCTCGCCGAGGACGTCGGCGCGAGCTTCCACACCGTGGTCGGCGGCGAGGACGTGCCCACCGCGCTGCTCGACTTCGCCCGTGGCGCCAACGCCACGCAGCTCGTGCTCGGCACCTCGCGGCGCTCCCGGGTCGCGCGGATGTTCGTGGAGGGCGTCGGCACCCGGGTCGCGGCGGACTCCGGCTCCATCGACGTGCACATGGTCACCCACGACGAGGCGGGCCGCGGCCTGCGGCTGCCCGCGCTGCACGGGTCGCTCTCGCAGATGCGCAAGGTGCTCGGCTGGGCGCTGGCCGTCGTGCTGCCGGTCGCGGCGACCGGCCTGGGTGGCCTGGTCGCGCTGTCCACCGACGTCGTCCTGTACTTCCTGGCCACGGTCGTCGCGGCGCTGGTGGGCGGGCTCGGCCCGGCGTTCCTGGCGGCGCTGCTGGGCGGGCTGCTGCTCAACTTCTTCCTGACCCCGCCGCTGTACTCGTTCACGATCGCCGAGCCGGAGAACGTCGTGACGCTCGGCGCGATGGTGGTCGTCGGGGTGTTGGTGGCGTTGGTCGTCGACCGGGCGGCCCGGCGCGCGCAGCAGGCCGAGCGGGCGCGCGCGGAGGCGGCGCTCCTCGCCTCGTTCGCCCGCACGGTGCTCACCCGCACCGACCCGCTGCCCCGGCTGTTGGAGAAGGTGCGCGAGTCGTTCGGGCTCTCCTCGGTGGCGCTCCTCGAACGGGGTGCCGAGTGGCGCTGCGTCGCCTCGTCGGGCCCGCTCGGCTGCCGGACGCCGGAGGACGCCGACGTGGACGTGGCCGTGGAGGACGACCTGCACCTCGTCGGCTCCGGCGGCACGTTGGCCGCGGCCGACCGGCGTCTGCTGGAGGTGGTGGGCGGCCAGGCGCTGCTGGCGTTGCGCAGCCAGCGCGCGGCGGCGCAGGCCGAGGAGTCCCGTCGCCGTGCGGAGGCCACCGAGACCCGCAGCGCGCTGCTGTCGGCGGTGGGGCACGACCTGCGCAGCCCGCTCACGTCGATCAAGGTGGCCGCCGCCAGCCTCCGCGACCCCGACCTGCCCCTGCCCCCGGCCGACCGCCTCGAGCTGACCGCGAGCATCGAGGAGTCCGCCGACCGGCTCACCGCGCTGGTCGACAACCTCCTCGACTCCTCGCGGCTGGCCGCTGGCGCGGTGACGCCCCTGCTCGCGCCCGTCGGCTACGACGAGGTGGCGGTGCGGGCGCTGGCCGGGCTCGACGGCGCGGGCCGCGTGGCGCTCGACATCGACGAGGCCCTCCCCGACGTGCTCGCCGACGCCGGGCTGCTGGAGCGGGTCGTGGCGAACGTGGTCGACAACGCCCTGCGCTACGCGGGCGACGCCCCGATCGTGTTGCGCGGCAGCACCTACGGCGAACGGGTGGAGCTGCGTATCGTCGACGCCGGGCCCGGGGTGCCCAAGCGCGAGCGGGAAAGCCTCTTCGTCCCGTTCCGGCGGCTGGGGGCCGATCCCAGCGACCGCGACGGGCGCTCCGGGGTGGGGCTGGGCCTCGCGGTCGCGCGGGGGTTCACCGAGGTGATGGGCGGCACGTTGACGGCGGAGGACACCCCGGGCGGCGGGCTCACGGTGGTCGTCGCCCTCCCGGTGGCCGAGGTGCTCGTGTGAGCGAGCTTGCGAGCTCACCATCCAACGCAGCAGCGCAGCGAACGCGCCCGACGAGCGCAGGCGAGGAGGTCGTGTGAGCCACAAGGTGCTGGTCGTCGACGACGACCCCCAGATCCTCCGCACGCTGCGGATCAACCTCAGCGCCCACGGGTACCGGGTCGTGCTCGCCCCCGACGGGGCCGCGGCGCTGCGGGCCGCCGCCGACGAGCAACCCGACGTCATCGTCCTCGACCTCGGCCTGCCCGACATGGACGGCACCGAGGTCATCGCGGGCGTGCGCGGCTGGACGAGCGTGCCGATCATCGTGCTGACGGCGCGCACCGGCGCCGCCGAGACCGTGCAAGGCCCTCGACACCGGAGCGGACGACTACGTCACCAAGCCCTTCGGCATGGCCGAGCTGCTCGCCCGGCTGCGGGCCGCCGTGCGGCGGGCGACCGTGCTGCCCGTCGACGGTGAGGCCGTCGTCGACGCGGGCGACTTCGTCGTCGACCTCGCGGCCAAGAAGGTGCGCCGGGCCGACGACACCGAGGTGCACCTGACCCCCACCGAGTGGGGTGTGCTGGAGCTGCTCGTCCGCCACCGGGGCAAGCTCGTGGGGCAGCGCGAGCTGCTGCGCGCCGTCTGGGGGCCCAACTACGGGTCGGAGACGAACTACCTGCGCGTCTACGTCGCCCAGCTGCGGCGCAAGCTCGAGCGCCATCCCGGCCAACCGAAGCACCTGATCACCGAGGCGGGGATGGGCTACCGCTTCGAGCTGTGAGGGATGCTGGTGGCGTGTCCCTGACCGAAGCGCTGCGCGGCTGGGAGCCGCCGACCGTCGAGCTGTCCCGACGGGTCGACCCCTGGTCGGCGGCCGCGTTCGCCGCGTTGCTCGACACCGCGCCGCCGGACGGGCCGCTCCCGCCGATGTGGCACTGGTTCACCCTCCTCGACCACCCCGCCCAATCCGCGATCGGCGCCGACGGCCACCCGGCGGCCGGGCCGTTCCTCCCGCCGATCCCGGGCCGGAAGCGGATGTTCGCGGGCGGCCGTCTCACCCAGCACGCGCCGATCGCGTTCGGGGCCGTGCTGGAGTGCCGCGCCGCCGTCGCCGACGTGGTGGTCAAGTCCGGGCGCAGCGGTGAGATGGCGTTCGTGACCACGCGGTACGAGATGTCGGTGGCCGGGTCGCCCGTGGCCGTCGAGGAGCAGGACATCGTCTACCGCTCCGAGCCGCCGGGCACCCCGCCACGCACGATGGCGCGGCCCGACGGCGGCGAACCGGAGCCGCCCGGCGCGTGGCGGCTGCGCCTCGCGACCGACCCCGTGCTGCTCGCCCGCTTCAGCGCGCTGACCTACAACGGTCACCGCATCCACTACGACACCCCGTACGCGACCGGCGTCGAGGGCTACCCGGACCTGGTGATCCACGGCCCGCTGCTGGCCCTGCTCGCGCTGGAGCTGCCGCGCCGCAGCGCACCCGACGCCGTCGTCGCCGAGTTCGCCTATCGGCTGGTCCGGCCCGCGTTCCACCCCTCGCGGATCGTCGCGGCGGGCTCGCGCGACGGCGATGCGGCCGAGTTCGCCGTGGCCGCCGAGGGCGCGGGGCCCTCGCTCACCGGCACCGCCCGTTTCCGGTGAGCATCCCGTTCGATGTCGTCGGGGACGGCGAGCCGCTGCTGCTGCTGGCCGGGCAGGCGAACTCCCGGCATTGGTGGGATCCGGTTCGCGACGACCTCGCCGCTCGGCACCGCACGGTCGCCCTCGACGCGCTGGGCACCGGGGCCAGCACGCCGCCCGACGGCGCGGAGTACAGCACGCGCCGGTTCGCCGAGGACGCGGTGGCGGTGCTGGACGCGGCCGGGATCGACCGGGCGCACGTGTACGGCACCTCGATGGGCGGCAAGGTCGCGCAGTGGCTCGCGATCGACCACCCCGACCGGGTCGGCGCGTTGGTGCTGGGCTGCACCACGCCGGGCGGGCCGCGCGCGCTGCTCGCCGGGCGGGACGTGGTCGGCCCGCTCGCCGGGCCGACGGCCGCCGCCCGCCGGGCGCTCGCCGAGCTGATGGTCACCCCGGCGTGGCTGGACCGCCACCCCGGCGGCGCCGACGCGGTGCTCGGTGACCAGACCATGACGCAGGCCGCCCGCCGCGGGCACCGGATCGCCAGCGCCCGCCACGACGCTTCGGCCGCGCTCGGCCGGATCGGCGCGCCGACCCTGGTGCTGCACGGCACCGCCGACGCGTTCTGCCCCACCGGGAACGCCGACCTGCTCGTCGCGGGCATCGCCGGGGCGGCGCTGCAGCTGTTCGAGGGCGCGCGGCACGCGTACTTCCTGGAGCACCGGGCCGCCGCCTCGGCCGCGGTGCTGGCTCATCTCACGGCGCATCCTTTGCCGTAGTCCCGCCCGTCCGATCAGCATTCGAGATTTGACCATCGTCTTCCCGGCGCCAAATGGTCGCCGCCAAGTCTCCTTCGGGAAGCCGGTGAAAGGCGAGCACGTCGGGGACTTCGACAAGCTGACGATCCCGGGTATCGAAGAGTTTCTCCATCCGGCGCGTAGAGACCCCAGCAGATAGCAGGTCGCCAGCATCGTGGTCAGCGCGCTTTCGGCTCGACGGCGGCGCTCGAGCAACCAGTCCTGCCGCACACCACCTGGGCGCACGCCACTAGTCGCTGATAAGGACATAGGCGTCGGCTTCAACAGATAGACTTAGAACACATGTTCGGGTAGAATCGAAGGATGGGCAGCTCCCCGGTCGTCGCGGCGCATGAGCGCTTGACCGGGGCCGTCGACGAGCTTTCCGTCGCGTGTAGTCCGGCCGCCAATTCGGACGATTTGCTCTCCGCTCTCATGGTCGCCGAAGGGGCGGCGCGACGGCTGGATCAGGTCGTCGTCGCGGTGGTCGCAGATTTGCTGCGTCGGGGCACGTTCGCCGAGCGGGGGTATCACAACGCGGTCACGGCCGTCGCAGATCTGATGGGCTGGGATCGCGCCGAGGCGCGGCGCCGGGTAAGCGCAGCGGAGCAGGTATGTCCCCGCACCGGTCTGGATGGAGCCGCGCTTGCCCGCGCGGTTGCCCGCGACGGCGCAGCAGTTCGCCACGGGAGCAGCGAGTTTGCGGCACGTCGAGGTGATCACGCGAGTGCTGGCTGGCCCGTCCGCGCAGCGGTTGTCGCCCACGGTCTGGTCGGGTGCCGAGGCCGAGCTGGCGGCCCACACCGACCGGTACACGCCCTCGGAGTTGTTGGAGTGGGGCAGCCGACTGGTCGACACGCTGGACCAGGACGGACCCGAGCCCGACGACCGCCCGCCGGATCCGGTGAACGAGGTGCACCTGAAGCGCTTCCGCGGCCGGCCCGGTGGCACGCTGAAGGGGCATTTCGACGACGCCGCGATGTTCGACGCGATCGCTCGCGGTGGTCGACGCGCAGGCCCGTCCCATCGACGCCGACGACCAGCGCACGCAGGCGCAACGGCAGGCCGAAGCGCTCGCCGACGCGTGCGGGTACGTACTCGATCACGGCGACGTACCTGCCTGCGGCGGACGGCGCCCACACCTGAACGTGCTCGTGCGGCTGGAGGATCTGGAGAACCGGGCCCGCGCCGCGTGCTTGGATTTCGGCGGCACACTGAGCCCCGAGTCGCTGCGGATGCTGTGCTGCGACGCCGCGGTCGTGCCGATCGTGCTCGACGGCAAGGGCCAACCCTTGGACGTCGGACGAGCCACCCGCGTGATCCCCGACGGGCTGCGGCGGGCGGTCGCCGCCCGCGACGGCGGCTGCGCCCGGTGCGGCCGACCGTCGTCGTGGTGCGAGGTGCACCACATGGTTCCCTGGGAGCAGGGTGGCGAGACATCGCTGGCCAACTGCGTCATGGTCTGCCGCGCGTGCCATCGGTTGATCCACCACGCCGGGTGGGACGTGCTTCTGACGGAGGGACGACCGGAGTTCTACCCGCCACCGTGGATCGATCCTCTGCGCCGCGCCTCGCCGCCGGCCACCACACTTCCCCGACGTGGTCAGAACCACCGCAGATCACATCGAGCGGTCCGCAGGCGGTCGCGCGGCACGGCGCTTGGCGAACTCCTCGTGCGCCACGGGTAGTTCTTCCCGTCCACCGGGTGACATGCCGAGTCCTCCGTGTCTCGTGCAGCGGCGTGACCCTGTGCCGAGCCCGGATGGCCGGTGTCGTTGAACGCGGTATGAGCGCTGGAGATCCGCAACCCCCGGCGACCGTGCTTGCTCTCGACGAAAGACTCGCCTGCTTGCGGCCGGTGACGGCAGGCCCGGGGTCCCCTCACGTCATTCCGGCAGTCGGTCGCAGCCGAACTCGCTGCTCAGCCGCACGCCGATCGTGCCGGGAATTGCCGATCGGCGCTGGACAGCCGGTTGCACCGTCAGCTCGAGACCGAGCTCGAAGTCCGTCATCGCCGACCGGTCGACTTGACGTAGCCGATCCTGCGGCCTGCTGCGCTCGTCGGACGAGCGGGCCGTCGGCTGTCGACCCGGGAACGGTGCGGTGTCGTTCCCGGGTCGATGGCCCGAGGTCAGATCCCGGCGGAGTCCTTGGCGATGGCCGCGTACCGCGTCTGCGCAGCCGAGATCACGCCGGAGCGCTTCTTGTGGCTCTCCTCGAACCGGATCATGGCGTTCAGCTCGTCCGGGTCGGACAGCTTGCGGAGCGCGGCGATCGACTCCTGCGCCGTCATCTCCTCGTAGTGCTTGATCGGCAACTCGGCGGCCTTGAGGGCGCCAAGCTCGGCTCGGGTGCCGTGCAGGGCGTCCGCGGTGGCGTCCGCGCCCTCCCGCTCGGCGACCCGCTCGGCGCGCTGCAGCATCGCCTTGCGGCCGACGCTCGCCACCTCCCGGGTCCCGGAACCGATCTTCACGACCGTGCCCGCGAACTCTTCCACGGTCTCGCGGGCCTGCTCACCGCGCAGGTAGGCGGTGTTGACGGCGCGCTTGGCGCCGCGGACGGCGATGCGCGTCGGGAAGGTGAACGCCTGCACCACGCCGCCCGCCACGCGCTGGAGCGGGGTCGGCACCAGCGCGGACGGACCGCCCAGCGCCTCCTCGGCGAGCACGGTGGTGAGCCAGTCGATCGTCTCGGAGTGCGCGGCGACGAGGTCGTCGGCGAGGTTCTGCACCTCGAAGAGCCCCGCCCGCTCGGCGAGCACGCGCACGTAGCGGGCACGGTCGCGGAGCTGGTGTTCCAGGGTCAGGTCGCCGAGCAGAGCTTCGTCGATCGGCTGCACCTGGTCGACGGTCGCCTTGACCAGGGCGAGCACGCGCCCCAGCGCCGGGCTGACGACGTCGGGCACGGCGTCGAGCAGGCGCAGCTGCGCGGCGATGCGGGCGGCACGGCGGTCGGCGTTGCCCGCGTTCTCCCGCAGCTCGCGGCGAACGGCGTCGGTGCGGGCCTGCGCCACGCGCACGCGCGCGATCTGGGCCTCGGTGCGGGTGAGCTGGCTCAGCGCGTCGAGCTGGACGATGAGGGTGTCGGTGGCAACGGTCTCGGGAGTGGTGGTCGAAGCCATGCCCGTCGGGTTCCCACCGACGCGGCCGCCATTCGCCGTGCGGCTGTGAACACGGTCTCAGCGCGTCGGGTCGTTGCCGGTGACGCAGAACGGCAGGCCCACGGGGTCGCGGAGCGCGACGAAGCCGTTGCCCGGCCAGAGCAGGCGGGCGCCGAGCGATCGGACGCGCTCGACCTCGGCGTCGACGTCGTCCGCGCCGAGGTCCAGGTGGGCGCGGGCCTGCTGGGCGCCGTCGTCCGCCCCGAGCCGCTGGACCAGCAGCTGGAGCGGGCTCCCCCGCCGGTGCACCAGGCGGTGGAACTCGGGGGCGTCGACGTCCTCGTCGGCCCAGCCGGTGGCCGCGCGCCAGAACTCCAGCTCCCGGTCGTACCGGTCGGCGGGCACGTCGACGGTGAGCTGCACCAGCCTGCTGCGGTGGCCGCCCGGCCACGCGACCGCCGTCGGCCGCTCGTGCGGCCACGTCTCCTCGCACACGCAGAACGGCAGCCCGGCGGGCGAGACCAGCACCTGCCAGGCCGCGGCGCGGTACCCCCGGCTCGCGCCGAGCCCTTCCAGCCGCGCGGTGTCGCGATCGATATCGCCGACGAGGTCGAGGTGGATCCGCGGCGGCCCGTCGATGCGCTGCACGTGGGCGTACGGCGCGCCGTCGGTGGGCACGAACGACGCGAACTCCGGATGCCCTGGCCACGGGTCCCCGAGCGGCCAGCCGAGCACCGCGGACCAGAACGCGTGCGCCTTCGCCACGTCCTCGCCCGGCACGTCGACGAAGGCATGCATCCACGAGATCGACGTCATCCCCCGAGACTGTCACCCGTCGATCTCTCGATCGATCCCTCGGCCTCAGGCTGTCTTCAGCGACCGCGCCTAGGCTCGCGGCGGTGGAGCGGGCACGGGGGGCGCGGAAGGGGTTGGTCGCCGCCTTGGTGCCGGTGCTCATGGCGGTCGGCTGCGCGGTGCCGGGCTTCCTGCCGTCGGGCGAGGCCACGCGGGCCCGCAACGTCATCCTCATCAGCGGTGACGGGATGGGGCCCGCGCACGTCGAGGCCGCGCGCCGCGACTCGTCGGCGGGCCTGGAGCTGGACCGGCTGGAGCTGCGCGGTCGGATGGTCACCGGGCCACCGGACGACCCCGACGAGACCGTCACCGACTCGGCGGCCGCGGCCACGGCGTGGTCGACCGGTTCGCGCACGTCCAACGGCTCGGTCGGCGTGGACGCGGACGGCGATCCCCTGCCGACGTTCGGCCGCGCGGCCGAGGCGGCAGGCCGGGCCACCGGGCTGGTCACCACCACCTCGGTGACCGACGCCTCGCCCGCCGCGTTCTTCGCGAGCGTCCCCGACCGCACGCTCGAATCCCGGATCGCCCGCCAGTACGTCGACGGCGGCGGTCCGGACGTGATCCTCGGCGGCGGCCGCGACGTCTGGAGCTCGGACGACATCCTCGACCGGGCGCGGGCCGCGGGCTACCGCTACGCGGACGACGCGGAGGCGCTCGCCGCCGCGGGCGACGGCAAGGTCCTCGGCCTCTTCGCGGACGAGGAGATGTGGAAGTCGTCGCGGGGCCGCGCACCCTCCCTGGCCACGCTCACGACCGCGGCGCTGGAGCGGCTGTCGGCGGACCCGGACGGGTTCTTCCTCTTCGTCGAGGAGGAACGGGTCGACGAGGCGTCCCACGCGAACGACGACGACGCCATGCTCGCGGCGATGCGCAACCTCGACGAGGCCGTCGGCGTCGCCCGTCGCTTCGCGGACACCAACCCCGAGACCCTGCTCATCGTGACCGGCGACCACGAGACCGGCGGCCTCTCCGTCGACGACGCGGGGCTGCGCTGGAGCACCGGCGACCACACCGACGTCCCGCCGCCCGTGCTGGCCGTCGGGCCCGGCAGCGACGAGCTGGCGGGCGAGTGGCCCAACACCCGGCTGCACGACGCGCTGACCGCCGCTATCCAGGCGTGAGCGGCTTGCGGCCGACCCCACCGGACTCGTCGACGGCGGCGGGGACACCCACGAGCCCGGGCTCCGGGCGCCACTGGTGGATGGGCACCACGCCCGGCTCCAGCAGCTCGAGGCCCGCGAAGTACGCGACGATCTGCTCGTGCGCCCGCGGGGTGTAGGGAACGCCGATCGTCTCCCGGTAGTCCGCCAACGCCTTGACGTAGGACGCGTCGGTCGTCGTGCCGTCGCACTGCACCAGGTAGCTGCCGGGCGGCAGGCCGTCGAGGAGCCGCCGGACGATGCCGCGGGCCTGCTCGTAATCGGCGAGGTGGCCGAGCACCCCGAGCAGCAACAGGGCGATCGGCTCCCGGAAATCCAGGGACGCCCGCGCCTCGGCGAGGATCCGGTCGGGTTCGCGCAGATCGGCGTCGATGTAGCAGGTGGTGCCCTCCGGTGAGCTGGTGAGCAGCGACCGGGCGTGCGCCAGCACCAGCGGATCGTTGTCGACGTAGACGATGCGCGATTCCGGCGCGAACTGCTGCGCGACCTGGTGGGTGTTCTCGGCGGTCGGGAGCCCCGTGCCGATGTCCAGGAACTGCCGCACCCCCTCTTCGACGGTGAGGAACCGGACCGCGCGGAAGAGGTAGTAACGGCACGTGCGCGCTTTGATGCCGTATCCGGGGTAGATCGCAAGCATCTCTTCGGCGATATCGCGGTCGACCTGGTAGTTGTCCTTGCCGCCCAGGTAGTAGTTCCACATGCGAGCGGAGTGCGCGACCGTGCGGTCCACGCCCGTCGCCAACTCGCCCATCACCGACCTCACCGTTCAGCTCGTCGCGCAGACCTCGGTACGAATTCGTTCTAAAGTAGAGCCGCTTTCTTCCGGCGGGTCGATCTTCGTGCACAACCGGTGCCACATGTCGACGTAGTCCTCCACGTCCGACGCCTTGTCCAGGTACAACGCACCGGTGAGGTGCTCGAGGTAGACCACATCGGGCAGGTCCTGCACGGGAAAACGCAAAATCGTGAACGAGCCGCAGGTGGCCGGGTGGACGCCGCGGCAGAAGGTGGCGATCTGCAGCGACACGTTGGGCAGCTCGTTGAATTCGAGCAGGAGCGCCAACTGCGCGCGGCACAGCCCACCGTCGTGCGGTGAGCGGTGGAGGGCGGCCTCGTCGACCACCGCCCACAGCTGCGGGGCGTTCGAGGAGGTCAGCAGCGCCTGGCGGCGCCGACGGAGGTCGACACGGCGCTCCACCTCCTCCGGGTCGCTGTGCGCGAGCCGGAACACGGAGCGGGCGTACTCGTCGGTCTGCAGCAGCCCGGGCACGAACTGCACCTCGTAGGTGCGGATCACCGAGGCCGCGTGCTCCATGGCCACGTACGTCTCGAACCACGACGGCAACAGATCACCGTAACGTTGCCACCACCCCGGCACATTGGCCTGTCGGGCCAGGTCGAGGAACTCCTCCCGTTCGTCGTCGCCCACGCCGTAGCGGGCGAGCAGATCGACCAGGTCGCGTTCCTTGAACCGGTGCCTGCCCAATTCCATCCGGCTCACCTTCGCGCCGGACGACCTGATCAGGTAGGCCGCTTCTTCCCGGCTGACGCCCGCCGCCTCACGACGTTTCCGCAACTGCGCGCCGACGGCCATGCGCAGCACCGTCGATCCCACGCGATCGGTGCCATTTGTTTGCTCCCGCAACATCCCGAATGGCAGGGCAGGCTGCTCGGACACGCTGTCGATGGCGTCCATCACCCCTCCGGTTCCGTCGCAGCCCGCTTTGGTTACCGTCGGTGATCGTCGGGTACACCGACCGATCCAGTTTGACCGAGGGTGGGTAAAGGCGCCACTCGGAAGGGCCCTCCGCTGGTACCGTCGACGACGTGCGCACGCGCCTCTCCACGGCCGGTTGGTGGCGCCCCTAAGCCGGGCGGCACCGTTTCTTCGCGCATTCACCTTTCCGCGGCCGCCCAGCTCCGGCGGCCGGTCGAGGTGGCTCTTGCACGCTTCGGCGACCCCGAGCTCGGGCGGTCCCGACCCTTCAGGAGCCATCGATGTCCCGTCGCCTCACCGGGTTCACCCCGTCCGGACACCTGCATCTGGGCAACTACTTCGGCGCGATCCGCCCGATCATCGCCGGGCAGCACACCACCGACACCCTCGTCTTCGTCTCCGACCTGCACGCCTTGACGCTGGAGCACGATCCGGCCGAGGTGCGCGAACGCACGCTGGAGTTCGCCACCCTCCTGCTCGCGGCGGGGCTCGACCCCGACGCGTGCCTGTTCATGGTCCAGTCCCACGTGCCCGAGCACACCGAGCTGCACTACCTGCTGGAGTCCGTCACCGGCTACGGCGAGGCCCAGCGGATGATCCAGTTCAAGGAGAAGGCCCGCCGCCAGGAGCAGGTGCGCACCTCGCTGCTGACCTACCCCATCCTGATGGCCGCCGACATCCTGCTCTACGACACCGAGGAGGTGCCCGTCGGCGACGACCAGCGCCAGCACGTGGAGCTGGCGCGCGATCTCGCCGTGCGGTTCAACACGCGTTACGGCGCCACGTTCACCGTGCCCGAGGCCGTGCACCCGCCGGTCGCCGCGCGGGTGCTGGACCTGGCCGCGCCCGGGGCGAAGATGAGCAAGTCGTCCTCGTCCGCGGCCGGGTCGCTGCGCCTGCTCGACCCACCGGAGCTGTTGCGCCGCAAGGTGATGCGCGCGCGGACGGACGCGGCGACGACCGTGGCGTACGACCCGAGCCGCGCACCCGGGGTGGCCAACCTGCTCGACATCCTGGCCGGCTGCACCGGTGAGCAGCCCACCCAGCTGGCCGCCCGCTTCGACGGGTACGGGGAGCTGAAGCGGGCCGTCGCCGACGCCGTGGTGGGCACGCTCGCGCCGCTGCGGGAGCGCTACCTCCAGCTCGCGGCCGAGCCAGAGCGCGTGCGGGCCGTGCTGCGCGACGGCGCCGCGCGGGCCCGCCGCCACGCGGCCGACACCGTGCGCCGGGCCCGCACGGCGATCGGGCTCCTGCCGTGCTGAAGCCGCGAGTTTCCCCAATCGCCCACGGACGGGCACCGGCTCTGGCTACCGTCGGGGCTTCCCGGATGAGGGGGCTGGATCGTGGGGTTCGTCGGATCGGCGGGGCACGGCAGCGTGCGGGTGGAGCTGTCCGAGGCGGGTGCCGCGGCCGGGGTGCAGCTGCTCCACGGGTGGCGCGCCGCCGCGGCCGAGCGGTTGGGCCCGACGGTGCTCCAGGCCTTCGCCGCCGCGGTGTCGGCCCGGCTGCAGGCGCAGGCCGCCGGTCCGCCGCCTGCCTTCGACTTCACGGCAGCCGCGGCCCTGCGCGCGCTCGGCAGCGGTCACGACACGGCGGTGCTGCTGGCCGACGCCGCGCAGGACCTCCGTGAGTTCGTGCGGCAGCTGGCCGCGCTGCACGACACGCCGCGCGCCGTAGCGGCCCCGGGTGGGCGGGTCACGGCGACGGTGCGGTCCGGGCAGATCGTCGCGTTGACCGTCGATCCCGCGTGGCGCGACCGGGCCGACGACGCCACGCTCGTGCACGGCCTCGGGGAGGCGTTGAGCGCCGGGCTGCGCCTGCTCGCCGACACCCCGCGGCACGCGATGGCGGGCTGCCCCGCGCTCACCGCGGTGCTGCGCCTCACCGGCTCCGGGGACGCAGCCCACCCGGTCGCGGCCGGAGCTCCGCGGTGAGCCCGCCACCCGGCGGGCGGCCGTCGGCCGAGCAGATCACGGTGAGCCTCGAGGCGCTGCGCGCCGACGCCGTCGACTGGGAGCACGCCGCGGGCGAGCTGCGCGTCGCGGCCCGGCGCGCCGATGCCGCCGTCGTGCCGTCAGCGGCGTTCTCGTTCGCGGGCGGGCCGGTGGCGCAGGCCTACGAGCTGCTGCGGGTCAACACCGCGGGCCTCCTCGCCGCGGGAGCCCAGGAGTTCGGCGCCATGGCCGAGGCCCTGCGCGCGGCGGCCGACACCTACGAGGCCGACGAGCTGCGCAACCTGCACCGCCTCCGGAGCATCTACTGATGCGCCCGTTCACGGCGGCCGACCTGGAGACCACGCTCGCCGCGGTGCGCGACACCGCGGGCGAGGCGCAGCACGCCGTCGACACCGTCATCGCCGCGGGCGAGGCCGCGCTCAGGGTGCTGCCCGACGTGTTCGGGCACGAGCTCCAGGCGGCGCTGGCGCGGCTGCGCCGGATGTTCGACGACGCCATGGCGGATCTGGCCGCGCTGATCGCCCAGGCGGGCAGCCCCGAGGCGCTGCGGGCGGCCGGGGCCGTGTGGTCGGGCGAGATCGGCGGGATGGTGTCGCGGCTGGCGGGCCTCGCCACCCTCAACGGCATCCGCGCCGACGACCACTGGAGCGGCGCCGCCGCCGAGGCCTACCGCAACACCCTTCCCGTGCAGCAGTCCGCGCTGACCTCGGTCAAGGCGGTCGGCGACGAGATCGACACCACGCTCAACGACCTCGCCTCCGCGATCATCCGGTTCTGGTTGGCGGTGGCGGTGGCGCTCGTGGGCTTCGTGGTCGCCGTCGCGAGCGCGGTCGCCACCGCCTCGACCGTGGTCGGGGCGCCGGTCGGGGCCACCATCGCGATCGCCGCCGTCGGCGCCACCGCCGTGGCGGTGAACGAGGCGCTCACCGACCTCACCACGATCACCACCGACATCCGCGACCAGGCCGCGGGCCTGCAGCGGCGGCTCAGCAACGACACCGCGTTCCCGGCCGGGCGCTGGCCGCGCTCGACGACGCCGATCAGCGGCGACGGCAGCATCAGCGACGGCGACGACACCGACTGGCACCTGAAGTGACCGGCCACGCGTCACGTGGCCGGGGCCGCGGTCACCACCACGTTGTCGCGGTAGCTGCCGCTCGCGCGGTCGAACGCGCCGCCGCAGGTGACGAGCGTGAGGTGCGGCGGCCCGTCGCGGGCGAAGAGCTCGTCGACGGGCAGCGTCGATTTCGGGATGCGGCGCACGGTGCTCACCCGGAAGGTCAGGTCCACCCCGGCCGCGGTCGTCACCACCACGGGGTCCCCCACCGCCAGGTCGACCAGGCGGTAGAACGCCCCGCGGCCCTGCACCGCGTCGTCGACGTGGCCGGACACGACGCTCGACCCGGCGGCCGAGCCCGGCGCCGGGCCGAAGCGGTACCAGCCCGTCTGCCGGACGTCGTCGGGCACCGCCATCTCGCCGCGCCCGTCCACGCCCACCGCGACGACCGCGGTGTCGACCCCCAGCGACGGCAACCGGATCCGGGCGGGCGGCACGCCGTCGCCCCGATCGGCCGCCGACGCCAAGGCCGCGACGGCGATCGGCGGGACCGCGACGGCGATCGGCGGGTCGACGGGCGCGGAGGGCCCCGTCGCCCCGCAGCCGACCAGCAACAGCCCGGCCAGGACGGTCGGCAGCGCTCGGCGGCCGACCGTCCGGGTGAACCAGGTCAGCGCACGCCCTGCACGCGACGCCGGGCCGCGAGCAGCACGCCTGCCAGCCCGGTGACGCCGAGGACCAGCACCCACGCGGGCGGGCCGGGCTCGTAGGGGGCACCCGACGGGGCCCCACCGGGCACGCCGGACGGCGAGCTGTGGAGGTTCGAGACCGTGAAGCTCACCAGGCCGAGGCTCTTGTCCTGCAGCGACCCGATGGCGTGCACGAAGGTTGCCGTGCCCTCCTTGAGGTCCACGTCGGCAGGCCCGATCACCGGGTCGGTGCTGCCCGCCGCGGCCACCGCGGCCGACACGGAGCCCGCGGGCACCGTGAGCTCCTCCTCGTTCGGGTTGGTCAGCCCCTGGATCACGGGCTTGCCGCCCGCGAGCACGTCCACCGCGGGCGCGGCGGCGGTGTGCCGCACCACCAGCCGGGCCTGTCCGGCCGCGACCTTGGCCACGTCGTTCTTGAACGGCGTGACCGTCGGCTTGCCGTCGGCGTCGAGGTGCGCCACCAGCGCGACGTTGGCGCCTTCCGGCAGGTCCGCATCGGCGGACAGCAGCGGCGAACCGGAGCCGTCGGCGGCGTCCGCCGGGAAGATCGCGACCTTGTGCGGGCCCGCGGGCAGGTCGATCGGGCCCTGGCTGGTGCCGGGCTGGAAGTCGTCGAGCGCCTGCTTGCCGTCCACGTACACGTCGACGGGCGTCTTGGGGATGCCGTGCACCACGTAGACGGTGGCCGTCGAAGCGGCCGAAGCAACGGACATGGGGGACAGCGTGGCCAGCAGCGCGGCCACGAGCCCGGCGCCCGCCAGGAGGAATCGTCGTCTCATACCCCCGTTACCGGCGCCGCCGCCGCTGTGGATGCAGCCGGAGGTCACGGTTGGGTTGCGACGGGCGACGGGCGGTGCACCGTGCGACCCTGAGCGCATGCGCCGACCGTCGCGACCGCGATGATCGACCCCGGGGAGCTGTCCGACCTGGACGCTGCCGACAGCGCCATGGCCGGGGCGCTGGTCGCGGGCGACCCGACCGCGCTCCGTGCCGCCTTCAACCGGTACGGCGGCCTGGTGCACGCCATCGCGCTGCGCCGCCTCGGCACGCCGCAGGACGCCGAGGACGTCACGCAGCAGGTGTTCGTGCGGGCGTGGCGTGGTCGGGCCGGGCTGGACCTCGAGCGCGGCACCCTCGGGGCGTGGCTGGTCGGCATCACCCGACGGCAGATCGCCGAGCGGCTCGCCTCGCGCAGGCGCGACTTCGAGCTCGCCGACCGGGTGGGCAGGCTGTCGTCCGTTCCCCCGCCCGCACCGGCGCCGGATAGCGTGGTGGAGGCGCTGGCGGTCGCCGACGAGCTGAACCACCTTCCGGACCAGGTCGGCACGGTGGTGCGGTTGGCGTTCTTCGACGACCTGACGCACCAGCAGATCGCCGCACTCACCGGGCTGCCACTCGGCACGGTGAAGAGTCACCTGCGGCGCGGGCTGGAGCGGCTGCGGCGGCAATGGCGGAGGAAGGAGGACACGCGGTGAGCGAGCTTGCGAGCGAATCATCGACACAGCGCCCGCGCGAAGCGCCGACCGAGCGCAGCGAGAGAAGCGATGAGCGCCCATCCGGACCCCGAAGACCTCGCCCTCGCCGCGCTGCCCGCCGAGCCGTCCGACCCGGGCGTCGTCGCGCACCTCGCGGAGTGCGGCACCTGCCGCGCGCGCGTCGACGAGCTGGCCCACACCGTCGCGCTCGCGCAGGACGGCGCAGGCGGAGTGGGTGACCCCGGCGGGCCGCCCGACCGGGTGTGGGCTGCGATCGCGGCCGAGCTCGGCGACGAGCTCCCTTCGGCGGAGAGCCCGCCGCGACGGCAGCCGCAGGCGCGGCGGCAGCTCCCCCCGCCGCAGCGGCCGAAGGCCCGGCGCCGGGTTCTCGTGGCCGCCGTCGCCGCGCTGGTGGCGCTGGCTGCCGGGGTGGGCATCGGCCTGGGCGTCGGTGCGCTGGGCGGCGGTGCGGGCGAGGGACAGCCGTCGTCGAGCATCGTCGCGCAGCTGCAGCCCATCGGGCCGCTCGACCCGGCGGGCAGCGGCACCCTCACCGCGACGGAGCAGGCGGGCGTCCGCACGATGGCGGTGCGCCTCACCGGCGTGCCCGACACCGCGGGCGCCGACTACCTCGAGGTGTGGCTGATGAACGGGGCGGGCACCGAGATCGTCGCGCTCGGCGCGTTGACCCGCGACGACACCGGCTACACCGGCTCGTTCACCGTGCCGTCGAACCTCCCGATGGCCCAGCTCGACCTCGTCGACGTCTCCGCCGAGCATTACGACGGCAACCCCGGCCACTCCGGCGTGAGCATCCTGCGCGGCACGCTGGCCTGAGCTACCGCGCCTCGACCTCTCGGGGCGCGGCGACGGTGCTCGTGGCGTCTTCGGTGGCCGCGCGCTGCTCGGGCACCATCGCCTGCGCGGGGTGGTCGACGACCTTGCCCCGCCGCTTGAGGGGGGCCGGCCACTCGATGAGCGTGGCGGCGTTGAGGTGTGCCCCGATGATGACCGAGAAGCCGATGAAGAACGTGGCCAACAGGAAGGCGATCGGGGCCGCCAGCGCGCCGTACGTGTAGCCGGTGCCGGTGAGCCACGTGAGGTACAGCCGCAGGCCGGTGGCGCCGGCCAGGAACACCACGGCGGCCGCCACGGCGCCGGGCAAGCCCCGCCACCAAGGCGGCTTGTAGGGCAGCGCGATCTTGTAGAGCGTGGTGAGCGCGATCACCAGCGTGATCGTCAGCACCGGCCAGTACAGCGCGTCGACGAGCTCGCGGGTGAGCGGCTGCACGACCGCCGGGAGCAGCGCCAGCAGGGTGCCGGGCCCGACCGCCGCGATCGGGAGCAGCACGATGCCCGAACAGAGCGCCACCACGTACATCAGCACCGCGAGGCAGCGCTGCCACACCAGGTTGCGCCGCTCGTACTGGTCGTGGGCGCGGGTGATGGCGTCGACGAACGACGACATGGCCGACGAGCCCGACCAGAGGCTCAGCAGGAACCCGATCGAGACCACCTCGCCGCGGGCCGTGGTGAGGATCTGGTTCACCGTCGGCGCGATGATCTGCTCGACCGCGTCGGGCGCGAACACCGCGCTGGTGTTGGTCACGATCCACTGCTCGACGTCGGCCACCGTGGTTGGGCCGAACCAGCCGCCGACGTAGCCGAGGATGCCGAACAGCCCGAGCAGCAGCGGCGGCAGCGAGAGCGTCTGCCAGAACGCCGCCGAGGCCGACTCGGTGAAGATGTCGTCGTCCCAGGCGCCCGCGGCGGCCCGGCGCACGACGCGCCCCGCCGCCGAGCCCTTGGCGGGCTTCCGGGTGCCGTCAACCACGGTCGCATCCGACGGTTGATCAGCCGACATGCCCTAAGGATGCGCCGCCCACGGGGGCCTGTCACGGCGGAGCGCGTTTCACTCCGCCGATTCGGGGAACGCGACCCGTGGTCGATCAAGGGAGGACCCATGGCCGAGACCGTCGGCGACCACGTGCTGGCCCGGCTGCGCGAGTGGGGGGTCGAGCAGGTGTTCGGCTACCCCGGCGACGGCATCAACGGCCTGATCGTCGCCTTCGGCACCGCCGACGACCAGCCGCGCTTCATCCAGGCCCGCCACGAGGAGATGTCGGCGATGGCGGCCGTCGGGTACGCCAAGTTCTCCGGACGCCCCGGCGTCTGCATGGCCACCTCGGGACCGGGTGCGATCCACCTGCTCAACGGCCTCTACGACGCCAAGCTGGACCACGTGCCCGTCGTCGCGATCGTCGGGCAGACCGAGCGCAGCGCGATGGGCGGCGCCTACCAGCAGGAGGTCGACCTCCAGGCGCTGCTCAAGGACGTGGCGAGCGAGTACCTCGTCGAGGTCAACGTGGCGCAGCAGCTGCCCAACGCGATCGACCGCGCGTTCCGCACCGCGCTCGCCCGCCGCGCCCCCACGGCCGTGATCATCCCGAGCGACCTGCAGAGCGAGCCCTACTCCGCTCCGGAGCACGCGTTCAAGCAGGTGCCCTCGAGCCCGCCCAACGCGTTCGCCGCCACGCTCTCACCGGACCCGGCCGAGGTCGAGCGGGCCGCCGCGATCCTCAACTCCGGCGATCGCGTCGCCGTCCTCGTCGGCCAAGGCGCCCGCGGTGCGGCGGCGGAGGTCGAGCAGGTCGCCGACGTCCTCGGCGCGGGCGTGGCGAAGGCGCTGCTCGGCAAGGACGTGCTGCCCGACGACCTGCCGTTCGTCACGGGGGCGATCGGCCTGCTGGGCACCCGGCCCAGCTACGAGCTCATGCGCGACTGCGACACGCTCCTGATCGTCGGCTCCAACTTCCCGTACAGCCAGTTCCTGCCCGAGTTCGGCAAGGCGCGGGCCGTGCAGATCGACGTCGACGGCGCGCTGATCGGGATGCGCTACCCCACCGAGCTCAACATCGTCGCCGACGCGGGCGCGACGTTGCGCGCGCTGCTGCCGCTGCTGGCGCCGCGCTCCGACCGGAAGTGGCGGGAGGCGGTCGAGCAGAACGTCGCCGACTGGTGGACCACGGTCGAGCGGCAGAGCATGGTCGACGCCGACCCGGTGAACCCCATGCGGATCGTCTGGGAGATGTCGCAGGTCCTGCCGGACGACGCGATCATCACCGCGGACTCGGGGTCCGTCGCCAACTGGTACGCCAAGGTGCTGCGGATGCGGCGCGGGATGCGGGGCTCGCTGTCCGGCACGCTCGCCACGATGGGCGCGGGGGTGCCGTACGCGATCGGCGCCAAGTTCGCCCACCCGGACCGGCCGGTCGTCGCGCTGATGGGCGACGGCGCCATGCAGATGAACGGGATGGCCGAGCTGCTGACGATCGGGCGCTACCGCGACCGCTGGGCCGACCAGCGGCTGATCGTCTGCGTGCTGCACAACAACGACCTCAACCAGGTCACGTGGGAGCTGCGCGCGATGGGCGGCGCGCCGAAGTTCGAGGAGTCGCAGGTGCTGCCCGACGTCTCCTACGCGGACTTCGCGACGGCCGTCGGCATCACGGGCATCACCGTGCGCGCGCCCGACCAGCTCCGTCCCGCGTGGGAGCGGGCGTTCGCCGCCACCGGGCCCACCGTCATCGACGTGTACTGCGACCCGGAAGTGCCGCCGATCCCGCCGCACGCGACCCTCGACGAGGCCGTGTCGATGGTCGAGTCGGTGCTGGGCGGCGACCCGTCGGCGGTGCACATGGTGGTGCAGGGCGCGAAGGAGAAGCTGCAGGAACTGCTGCCCGGCCGGAACGGTTGAGCATCGCGTACCTGGGTACCCGGGACGCCATGGCGACGACCGAACCGCGCTTCACCACCACCGACGCCGGTGTCCCCGTCGAGAGCGACGAGCATTCGCTCACCGTCGGGCCCGGCGGGCCGATCCTCCTGCAGGACAGCTACCTCATCGAGCAGATGGCCCAGTTCAACCGGGAGCGGATCCCCGAGCGGCAGCCGCACGCCAAGGGCAGTGGCGCCTTCGGGTCCTTCGAGGTGACGAACGACGTCAGCGGCTACACCAAGGCCGCCCTGTTCCAGCCGGGCACGCGCACCGACATGGCGGTGCGCTTCTCCACCGTGGCGGGCGAGCGCGGCAGCCCCGACACCTGGCGCGACCCGCGCGGCTTCGCGCTGAAGTTCTACACGACCGAGGGCAACTACGACATGGTCGGCAACAACACGCCGGTCTTCTTCGTCAAGGACCCGATGAAGTTCCAGCACTTCATCCGCTCGCAGAAGCGTCGCGCCGACAACAACCTGCGCGACCACGACATGCAGTGGGACTTCTGGACGCTCTCCCCCGAGTCCGCGCACCAGGTCACGTGGCTGATGGGCGACCGCGGCATCCCCCGCACCTGGCGGCACATGAACGGCTACACCTCCCACACCTACATGTGGATCAACGCGGCGGGTGAGCAGTTCTGGGTGAAGTACACGTTCAAGACCGACCAGGGCGTGCAGTTCTTCACCCAGGACGAGGCCGACCAGATGGCTGCCGTCGACACCGACTACCACACCCGCGACCTCTTCGAGCACATCCGCGACGGCGAGTACCCGAGCTGGACGCTGTTCGTGCAGGTCATGCCGTTCGAGGACGCGAAGACCTACCGGTTCAACCCCTTCGACCTGACCAAGGTCTGGCCGCACGGCGACTACCCGCTGATCGAGGTCGGGCGCATGACGCTCGACCGCAACGCCACCGACAACCACACCGAGATCGAGCAGCTCGCGTTCCAGCCCAACAACCTGGTGCCCGGCATCGGCCCCAGCCCGGACCGGATGCTGCTGGCGCGCCTCTTCTCCTACGCCGACGCGCACCGCTACCGGCTCGGCGTCAACTACCAGCAGATCCCGGTGAACTCCCCCGTCTGCCCGGTGCGCTCGTACAGCAAGGACGGCGCCATGCGCATCCACCCGGTCAGCGACCCGGTGTACGCACCCAACTCGAAGGGCGGCCCCGCCGCGGACACCGAGCGCTACGGCCGCGTCCCGACCTGGCACGCCGACGGCGACCTCATGCGCACCGCCTACGTCGACCACCCCGAGGACGACGACTGGGGCCAGGCGGGCACGCTCGTGCGCGACGTCCTCGACGACGCCGCCCGCGACCGGTTGGTCGACAACGTCGTCGGGCACCTGCTCAACGGGGTCACCGAGCCGATCCTGCAGCGCGCGTTCACCTACTGGCGCAACGTCGACGACGCGCTCGGCGCCCGCATCGAGGAGGGCGTGCTCGCCAAGGCGGACCTCATGGATCCGAAGGCCGAGGAGCAGGGCAACCCGGCCCGGTCGAGCATGCAGGCGAAGGCCTAGGGACTAGGGAGCCTGCAGCGCCAGTACCTCGGCCTGCAGCTCCCCGTCGGGCCCTTCGTAGGTGATCGTGTCGCCCGCGCTCCGGCCTGCGAGCGCCTGGCCGAGCGGGCTGCTCGCCGTCAGCACGTCGTCGCGGTCGGCGGCGGGCGCCTGTTCCGGGACGACGACGATGCGGTAGGTCGCCTCGTCGCCGTCGGGGAACCGGAGCGTCACCGTGGTGCCGTCGACGAGACCGGCGGGCGTCTCCCACGCGGCGGGGTCGGCGAGCAGCCGCTCGAGCTCCTCGATGCGCCGGTCCATGCGGGCCAGGTCGTCGAGGCCCTCGAGCTCGTTCGCGTCGTCGCCCCGGTCGCCGGTATCGGGGTTGTCGGGGTCCTCGCCGCCGAGCTGGGCCGCCAGCGTGCGCCGCTGCTCGCGCGCCTGGGCCAGCTCCTGCTCGATACGATCACGCGCCGCGTCGGTCATCCGTCGAGTCTGCCGCACGCGTTCACGGGGCGGCGGCGAGGTCCCGCTGGCTCGTCGTGCGCAACACCCGGTCGGCCAACGGCGCGAAGCCCACGGCGAGCACGCCCCACAGCAGGAGCTGCGCGCCCACGGAGTACGCCCGGAACCAGTACAGGAGGTCGGGGTCGAACCCGGGGTACACGATCTTCCCGGAGGGGTCGGTCAACGGCTGCGGCGTCTCGGTCAACCGGCTCCCCGACTCCGCGACGTTGGTCGACAGCTCCCCCAGCGCGGGCAGCAGCGCCATCACGACGCCCAGCACCACGGCCGCGCCCAGCCCGGCCACCAGCGTGGCGTTCCACGTGCCCAGCCGGGCCTGCAGCCGCTGGCCCACCACCACCGCGAGGATGAGCACCACGATCGACACGACGACCAGCAGGATCCAGAGCGCGCCGCGGTCGCGGATGGTGTCCGCGTTGCCGACCGCAGGCGGGTTGGCCGGGTACTTCACGAACGGGATCGCGAAGATCGCCAAGAACCCGAACAGCCCCACCAGCAGCGAGAGCTGGCGCGGCCGCACGTCGCCGGTGCGCCCGTAGGCCATGCAGAACGCCACCGCGAAGAACAGCCCGATGGCCACCCCGAACGCGATCATGCCGACGCCGATGCCGAGGTTGCCCTGCACCGCCCGGCTGAACAGCTCCGGCTCCTCGCCCGAGGGCGCCTGCCCGGCCGCCGCGGCCAACGCCGCCTCGGCCTCGGCCCGCCCGCCCTCGTAGTCGATCGCGGCCTGGATCAACGGCTCCGCGAAGATCCGGGCGAACACGAACGCGATCAGGCCCGCCAACGCACCGATCGCGGCGCCGCGGAGAACCAGTGCTCTGACCATGTGCTGTCCCCCCACGACGAAGCTCGGCCGACGCCATCTAAGGACTGATGGCCTGATCACGTCAACAGATGTTGCGCTGCCCTTTGCGCCAGGCGCACTTGCAAGAACTTTGCGATTGCCGTCATTCTGCGTCTAGCCTGGGCGCGCCCGGTTCGAAAGATCAGTTCGCCACGAGGAGGTCTCCATGGTCGTGGCAATGCACATGAGCGACGGACTGGTCAACGCGCCGACCTCGCTCGCGTTCGGCCTGTTCGCCGTGCTCGTGCTCGCCGTCGCGGTCAGCCGGGCGCGCGCCGACCTCGACGACCGCACGGCGCCGATGGCGGGCCTCGTCACGGCGTTCGTGTTCGCCGTCCAGATGATCAACTTCCCGATCCTGCCCGGGGCCAGCGGCCACCTGCTGGGCGGCGCGCTCGTCGCCATCCTCGTGGGGCCGTGGGTCGGCACGCTCTGCATCGCGATCGTGCTCCTCGTGCAGGGCGTCCTGTTCGCCGACGGCGGGCTCACCGCGCTCGGCATGAACATCACCAACATGGCGATCGTCGGGGTGTTCACCGGCTACCTGGTCGCCCGGTCGCTGCGGCGGATCGCCCAGCGCAGCCGGCGCGGCCTGCTGGCGGTGGCGTTCACCGCGGCCTTCGTCAACACGGTGGTGGCCTCGCTCGCCTTCGTGCTCGAGTACGCGCTCGGCGGTGCGGGCGGCGCCTCCCTCGGCACGGTCTTCGCCCTCATGGTCGGCCTGCACGCGCTGATCGGCATCGGCGAAGGGCTCATCACCGCGGCGACCGTCGGAGCCGTAGCAGGCACCCGGCCGGACCTCATCTACCTCCTGCGCCAGCCGGTGCGGGGCCGCGCGGCCGCCGGGAGCGCACGGTGAGCACGGCCACCCGGTTCTACGTCGGGTTCCTCGTGGTCGCCCTGCTCATCGCGGGCGGGCTGTCCTACTTCGCCAGCAGCGCCCCTGACGGGCTGGACACGGTCGCGCTGAACGGCTGCCAGAGCGTCCAGACGGCGGGCGGCGAGGAGCTCACGGGCGACTGCATCGCCCAGCACGCGGGCGAGCACGCGACGGCGGGCAGCCCGCTCGCCGACTACAGCCTCTTCGGCGGCCACGGCACCGTCGGGCCCGCCGGGATCATCGGGGTGATCGTCACGCTCGCCGTGGCGGGCGGGCTGTTCTGGCTGCTGCGCCGCCGCGGCACCCGGCCGTAGCGGTGGGGGCGGGCCACGCGCACCCGCTGTACCTGCCGGGTTCCTCCGCGGTGCACCGGCTCCCGGCCGAGGTGAAGATCGTCGCGGCGTTCCTCGGGGTGCTGTGCGTGGTCGCGACGCCGCGCGAGGCCGTCCCGGTGTTCGGCGGCTACCTGCTGGTGCTGGTCGCCGTGTGGGTGGCCGCGGGCATCCCGATCCGCTGGATCGCCGTCCGGTCGTTGATCGAGGCGCCCTTCGTGGTGCTCGCGGTGCTGTTGCCGTTCACCGGGCCGCCGCCCACCGTGGAGTGGATCGGGCTCGCGCTCTCCGAGCCGGGGCTGTTGGGCGCGTGGAACATCCTGGTGAAGGGCGCGCTCGGGGTGCTCACGTCCCTCACGCTCGCGGCCACCACTCCCCTGCGCGACCTGCTGCTGGGCCTGCAGCGACTCGGCGCGCCCCCGCTGGTGGTCACCATCGCGACGCTGATGCTGCGCTACGTCGACGTCATCGCCGGTGAGGCCCGACGCATGCGCCTGGCCCGGATCTCCCGCGGCCACGACCCGCGGTTCCTGTGGCAGCTCGGCGCGACCGCGCGCGGCGTCGGGTCGCTGTTCGTCCGCTCCTACTCCCGCGGCGAGCGGGTGCACCTGGCCATGCTGGCCCGTGGTTGGGCCGGTCGGATGCCGCGGCTGTCGGACGCCACGGCGACCCCACGGCAGTGGGCGATCGGGTTGGTCCCCACCGTGGCCGCGCTCGCACTGGCCGTCTCCGGTTGGCTGAGCACGTGACCGCATCACTGGAGATCGCCGACGTCACCTTCGCCTACCCCGACGGCCACGCGGCGCTGCGGGACGTGAAGCTGTGCATCGAGCGCGGTGAGCGGGTGGCGCTGCTCGGGCCGAACGGCGCCGGGAAAACCACGCTCGTGCTGCACCTCAACGGCATCCTGGCGGCGCAGCAGGGCAGCGTGACCGTGGCCGGGCTGGCGGTGGAGAAGCCGAACCTGCGCGAGATCCGCCGTCGGGTCGGCATCGTGTTCCAGGACCCGGACGACCAGCTGTTCATGCCGACCGTCGGCGAGGACGTGGCGTTCGGGCCCGCGAACTTCGGGGTGACGGGCGCCGACCTGCACACGCGGGTGGACGCCGCGCTGGCCGCCGTCGACATGGTCGAGCACCGGGACCGATCACCGCTGAACCTCTCCGGCGGGCAGCGGCGGCGGGTGGCGCTGGCCACCGTGCTGGCGTGCGAGCCGGAGATCCTCGTGCTCGACGAGCCGTCGTCGAACCTCGACCCCGTCGCCCGCCGCGAGCTGGCCGAGGTGCTGCTGCGGCTCGACGCGACCATGCTGATGGTCACCCACGACCTGCCGTTCGCGCTGCAGCTCTGCCCGCGCAGCATCGTGCTCGACGACGGCGCGGTGGTGGCCGACGGCCCCACCCGTGAGCTGCTCGCTGACGAAGAGTTGTTGCGCCGCCACCGTCTGGAGTTACCGTACGGGTTCGTGCTGTCCTGACCTTGGAGGAGCTCATGCGCCACATCGCCACCTTCTGCGGCCAGTGCAACTGCGGCTGCCCCGAGCTGTACCTCGACGACACCGCCGCCCCGGAGCAGCGGGTGGTCATCACCGACGACTTCGGGCAGCGCATCCAGATGAGCCTCGACCAGCTCGCCGACCTCGTGGCCGACGTCCGCCGCGGCGTGCTCGACGAGGTGCTCACGCAGAGCCGATGACTTCCGGCCTGCGGTTCTGAGCTTCCCGACCCGCTTGACCGTGACCCGCCCGGCGGCGAAGGTCAAGAATCAGCTTCGTGGAGGAGATCGAACCGCTGGACCCGGTGATCATCGACGGCAGGCACCTCCGCCGCCCGGACGTCGTCACCGTCGCTCGGGGACGGCCGCCGGTGCACCTCGACGCGGCCGGGCGGTCCCGCGCCCACGCCGCGAGCGAGCTGGCGAACCACATCTCGGCCGTCCGCCCGATCTACGGGCGCTCCACCGGGGTCGGCGCCAACCGCATCGTGACGGTCACCGACGACGCCGCAGGCCACGGGCTGCGACTCCTGCGCAGCCACGCCAGCGGCGCGGGCGAGCTCGAACCGCCCGACCGGGCCCGCGCAATGATGGCGGTGCGGCTCAACCAGCTCGCCGCGGGCGGCTCGGGCGTCGACCCCCGGGTGCTCGACGCCCTGGTCGCCGCACTCGACACCGGCGCGATCCCGGCCGTGCACCAGATCGGCGCGATCGGCACCGGCGACCTGTGCGCGCTGGCCGATCTGGCGCTCGCGCTGTGCGGCGACCGCCCGTGGATCACCGGGACGGCGCCGGTGGTCACCCTCTCCAGCTCCGACGCGCTGGCGATGATCTCGAGCAACGCGGCGACGATCGGCGAGGCCGTGCTGGCCCAGGCCGACCTCGCCGCGCTGCTGCGGGCGAGCGAGGTCGTCGCCGCCCTGTCGTTCGTCGCGCTCGGCGGGGCGGCGGAGGCGTACGGCTCGCCGGTGCAGAACGCCCGCGCCCACCCCGGCCAGCTGCTGGTGGCGACCCGCATGCGCAGGCTGCTGGGGGTGAGCCCGACGTCGCGGGCGGGCCGCCGCCTGCAGGACCCGTTCAGCCTGCGCGCGGTGCCGCAGGTGCACGGCACCGCGGTCGACGCGGTCGAGCGGCTCGGCACGGTGCTCGACGTGGAGATCAACGCCCGCGCCGAGAACCCCCTGCTGGACCTGGCCACCTCCGACGCCTGGCACAACGCGAACTTCCACACCGGCTACCTGGCGCACGCGCTCGACTCGGCCCGCGCGGCCGTCTACCCGGTCGCCGAGCTGTCCGCGGCGCGGCTGGGCGACCTCGTCGATCCCGACTTCACCGGGCTCGACGCGTTCCTCGCCGAGGGTCCGCCGGGCAGCTCGGGGGTGATGGCGCTGGAGTACGTGGCGCAGGACGGCGTGGCGTCCCTGCGCCACACGACCCTGCCCGCCACGCTCGGCAGCGCGGTCATCTCCCGCGGCCTGGAGGACCACGCCAGCTACTCGACGCACGGCGCGCGGCTGGCGACGGTGTGCGTGTCCGCCCTGCGCATCGTGCTGGCGACCGAGCTGGTCGCCGCCGTCCGGGCGTTGGAGATGGGCGCGGCGGTACCCGACGGCCTGCCGCTCTCGACCTCGTTGCGCGCCGCGTACGCGCAGGCGGCCGAGGTGCTGGGCGCCGAGCGCGCCGACCGCTCGCTCTCCGCCGACCTCGCCACGGCCGAGCTCCTGCTGAACCGGCTGGGTGGGGGCTGAGCCGGGTGTCGGTGTGGCGGGCGCCGGGCATGCCGGGGCTCCTCGGGATGACGGTGCTCGTGTTCGCCGGGTTCGGGCTGCTCTTGCCGCTCTCGCCGCTGTGGGCCGTGCAGGGCGGCGCCGACGAGCGCGGCGCGGGCCTGGTCACCGCCACGCTCATGCTGTTCACGGTGCTCGCGCAGCTGCGCGTCAACGCCACGCTCGCGAGGCTGGGCTGGGGTTGGACGCTCGCGTTGGGCCTCGTGCTCCTGGCCGCGCCCGCGCCCCTGCAGGCGATCAGCCCGGATCTGTGGCTGGTGCTCGCCACCTCCGCGGTGCGCGGGCTGGGCTTCGGCATCCTCACCGTCTGCGGGGCGACCGCGATCTCGCTCCTCGTCACGCCGGAGGCCCGCGGTCGGGCGGTCGGCGCCTACGGGCTGGTGATCGCGATCCCCCAGCTCGCGCTCACGCCCGCCGCCCCGTGGTTGCTGGCGATGTTCGGCTTCCCGCTGGTGGCGGCGTTCGGCGCGGTGCCGCTGCTCGCGGTGGCCTGGATGCCGCACCTCGGGAGGCGCATCACGGCCAGCGCCCCCGGCGGAGCCGCGCCGCAGACCGCGGCCGAGCGGGTCGGGCCGTCGACGGCGCGGCGCATCTGGCGGCCGCTGCTCGCCCTCCTGCTCGCGACCAGCGCGGGCGGGGCGCTGCTCACGTTCACGGCGCAGCTCGCGCCCGACACCGGCACGGCGGTGCTGGCGCTGGTGTGCCTCACGGCGGCCGCCGCCCTGTGCCGGTGGCGGATCGGCGCGCTGTCCGACCGCTGGGGCACTCGACCGTTCGTCGCTCCGATGCTCGTCGTCGGGGCGGCGGGCCTCGTGCTCGTCGGCCTCGCGGGCAGACCCGTGGCTCCTGGTCGCGGGGGCGCTCGTCACCGGCGCGGCCTACGGCGGCCTGCAGAGCGTCACGCTGATCCAGGCCTTCGCCGAGGGCGACGACCAGCACCGGGTCTCCGTCGCCTGGAACGTCGGGTTCGACCTCGGCACCGGGCTGGGCGCGGTGGTGGTGGGCGTGATCGCCGCGCAGAGCTCCTTCCGCGCCGCCTTCTTCGCGCTGGCCTGCGCCTGCCTGGTCGCGGCCGCGGTCACCCGCCGTTGACGACGGTGGTCTCGGTGGCGGCCGGGCGCTCGGTGGTCGGGGCGGCGGGCTCCGACGTCGACTCGACGACCGTGCTCGGGGCGACCGCGCTTTCGGGAGCGACCGTCGCGGTGGGAACGGCCGCGCCGACCGGCACCGTATCCGCGTTGGGGTAGGGCAGCTGTCCGTCGAAGTTGCCCGGTGGGCGGTAGCGGCACGAGGTGATCTGGTAGCGCGGCCCGGGTGCGGTGCCGCAGCCGACCGAGGTCGTCGTGCTCCACATCATCTGCGTGTAGTGACCCCAGTTGACCCAGTCGGGGTTCGTGTCGTTGAAGCCCGACTTGTTCGGGGCGGCGTCGAACTGCGGCTTCTCCGCGTACCACTGGGCGGGCGCCGTCGCGGCGGACTCCCCGCCCGCGAGGTTCTCCCCCTCGCCCTTGGCGTGGCCGGTCGCCGGGTCGCCGGGGTCGGCCGGGTTGTCGTGCGCCAGCGTGCCGCCGCGGGCGACCAGTCCGTCGACCCACACCTGCGCGTCGGCGGCGAGCTGGTCGTCCCAGACGAGCGGGGCCACCCCCGCGGCGGCCCGGTACTGGTTGTGCAGGGCGAGGATGGTCTCCTGCTCCGCCGCGCCCACGTTCGTGGCGGCCTGCGCGGTGGGCGGCGCCACGAGGAGCGAACCGAGGACCACCAGGCCGACGGCGACGGCTTTCGCCTGTACGTGCACCATCCGGGGCCTCCCTCGGCGCAGGTCCCGCTGAGCGTCTCACGGCTCGCCGATCCGTTCCAGGGCGTCGACCACGAGGTTCCAGAACCGCGCGTGGTCCAGGTCCACCGCCACCTGCGTGCGGCAGTCCGGCGGCGCGGGGGCCCGGAGGTCGGCGACGGTCATGCCGCGCGTGTGGCTCCCGGCCAGCTCCACCGTGACCGGCGCCCGCCGGGTCGTGAGCACCGCGGGGTCGATCACGCGGGCGACCGCGCACGGGTCGTGCACCGGCGGGTGCGGGAAGCCCTGCTCGGCGCGGTAGGTCGTGCCGAAGAACTCCAGCACCTCGGTGACGAACCGGGCCGGTCGGGTGCCGAGGGCGGCGATGCGGTCGACGACGTCCGGGGTGGCGAGGGCCTGGTGCGTGAGATCGAGCCCGACCATCGTGACCGGCCAGCCCGCGCCGAACACGATGTGCGCGGCCTCCGGGTCGGTGACGATGTTGAACTCCGCGGCCGCGCTCCAGTTGCCGCCCGTCACGGCCCCGCCCATGAGCACGACCTCGGCGACCAGGTCGGCGATGCGTGGCTCCTTGCGCACGGCCAGCGCGACGTTGGTCAGCGCGGCCGTCGGCACCAGCGTGACCGTGCCGGGTTCCTCGCGCAGGACCGTCTCGATGATCACGTCGACGGCGTGGCGCGGGTCGAGCGTGCGCGTCGGCGCGGGCAGCACCGGCCCGTCCAGTCCGGTGCTGCCGTGGATGGTGTGCGCGGTCGACAGCTCGCCGACCAGCGGGCGCGGGCAGCCCGCGACGATCGGGACGTCGCGGATGCCCGCGATCGTCGCGACGACGAGCGCGTTGCGCGTGACGTTGTCCAGCGTCGAGTTGCCCATCACCGTGGTGATCGCGAGCAGCTCGATGTCCGGGTTGCCGTGGGCGAGCAGCAGGGCGATGGCGTCGTCGTGGCCGGGGTCGCAGTCGAGAATGATCTTCTTGGGCACGTCCCCCACTCTGGCAGCGCCCGCCTGCCGCCTCGACGGGGCTCAGCCCGGCCGGGTCGCGCGCTCCCGGGAGGAGAGCAGGCCCGCGACAGTGAGCACCAGGATCGAGCCGATCACGACCGCGAGCGGCGCCGTCCAATCCCCCGACGCCTCGTGCACCACGCCGAGGACGAACGGGCCGGTGGCCGCCACGGTGTAGCCGCCGCCCTGCACCAGCGCCGACATCCGACGGTTCTCAGCGGTGTTGCGGGCCTTGCGGACGACCAGCGCGAAGATCACGGTGAGCCCGCCGCCCTGCGCCGCGCCGCCGAACGCGCACCACAGCGACCAGCCCGTCGGGACGACGAGGAGCCCGAGCAGGAAGACGAGCCAGGCGCCGCACACCACCGCCATCGCCGTGCGCGGCCCGGAACACCGGCGCAGGAGCACCGGCACGCCGACCGCACCCGCGAGCGCGGCGATCTGGAAGATCGAGGCGCTCACGCCCGCCTGTGCCGGGGTCATCCCGAGCCGGTCGGCCAACAGCACCGGCAACCAGGCCGTCAAGCCGTAGTAGGCGAAGGCTTGCCCCGAGAAGGCGATGGTGAGGCCCCACACGATCGGGCGGCGCCACCAGCGGTCGCCCGCGTCGACCGGCTCGGCGGGCGCAGGCGGGGCCGGGCTGTGCACCAGGGGGCGCGTCGCCCACCACCAGACGGCGGCCGCGACGACCACCAGCACCCCCCACACCGCGAGGGCGATCTGCCACCCGGTGGCGTCCGCGATCGGGACGGTGAGCGACAGCGTGAGCATCGACCCGACGTTCAACGCCGCGGTGTACGCCCCCAGCACGGGGCCGGTCCGATCCGCGAGCTCACGGCCGATGACGACCGGCACCGCCACGTTCGCGACGGTGATCGCGGCGCCGATCAGCACGGTGCCCACGAGGGCCGCGGGCAGGCCGCCGAGCGAGCGCACGACGATGCCTGCCAGCAGCACCGCCAGCGCCACGAGGACGCCGCGGCCGAGGCCGAGCCGGGCCAGCAGCGCCGAGGCGGGTGGCGTGGCCAGCCCGAAGCAGAGCACCGGCAGGCTGGTGAGGAGGCCGACCGTGCCGCCGTCCACCCCGAGGTCGGCGCGGATCGCCTCGGTGACCGCCGAGACGGCGACGATCGGGCCGCGCATGTTGAGCGCGAGCAGCAAGATGGCTGCGACGAGCAGCGCCGGCGCCACGGCAACGCGGGTGGGCACGGTCGTCGGGGTCACCGGGTTCATCTTCCACCGCCGCAACCGCACTATCACGTCATAGTGAGCAATGCCAAAGGCTGAATCGGTTGTGCGGCGCACAGGAAGCGCACAGCTCGCTCACCGCAGCCACCCATCCCGGCCGGCCATTCTCGGTGCTCGAACCGCACATCGAGGAGAACCGTGAGCAACGACCGACCGAGCAGTGGATCCCGGTGGGAGCCGTCCGCGAGCCCGTCCGACCCGCAGGCACCCGCCGACCCGGCCAGGTCCGCCCGCCGCCGCCCCAGCGCAGGATGACGCAGCGCAGCCGACAGAAGCCGCCCCGCTTCCACCCGCGCAGCCGGACGCTGCGGCGGAGGCAGCAGCCGCCCCGTTCCCGACCACGGTGTCGACCGCCATCCCAGCCGAGGCGCCCAGGCCGCGCCCGGCGCGGGCGAAGCTCGCTGCCGCGGCCGCGGGCCTGCTGGTGCTCGGTGGGGTCGGCGGCTACTGGCTCGGGCACACCACGGCCGGCGGCCCCACTGCCGGGACGGGCGCGGGGATCGGCGCGCACCAGCACCGCGATCGCGGTGGCCCCGGCGGCGGCCTGCAGGCACCAGGCGACGGCCAAGCGCCTGGCGTCGGGTCGAGCGCCGGCTCCGGCACCGCCGCATCCGGCACGTCGGACACCGCCGCGTCTGGCGCGTCCGGCACCGCCGCATCCGGCACCGCTGCGTCCGGCACCGGCGGATCAGGCGCCGTCGGGTCGGCCGCTGCGGCGAGCACAGGCACCTCTGACACCGAGGCGCAGGCGTGACCGTGCTGCTGGAACACCCGATCCGCGGCCACCCTGTCGACACTCGACCGGCGCGCGTCGACGTCGTCGCCCGCGCCGGGGCGGGCGTCGCGGTGGTGGCGAGCCTGGCCGTCGTCGTCGCGCTGTGGGCGGGCGGCGGGAGGTCACGGCGTTGGGCAGCTGGGCCGACGGCCTGACCTCGCTCGGGCGCCTCACCGGCCTGCTCGCCGCCGACCTGCTGCTCGTGCAGGTGCTGCTCATGGCCCGGATCCCGGTCGTCGAGCGGGCGGTGGGGCAGGACCGGCTCGCCCGCTGGCACCGGCTCGCCGGCTTCACGTCCTTCACCCTGATGGTGGCCCACATCGGGCTCATCAGCTGGGGCGACGCGGCGGGCCGCCTCGCCGCCGCGCCCGCGACGTTCTGGGCGCTCACCCTCGACGAACCCGGCGTGCTGCTCGCGGTGGCGGGCACGGCGTGCCTCGTGATGGTCGTCGTCACCAGCGTGCGGGCGGCCCGACGGCGGCTGCGCTACGAGTCCTGGCACCTGCTGCACCTCTACGCCTACCTCGGCGTCGGGCTCGCTCTCCCGCACCAGTTGTGGGCGGGCCAGGACTTCCTCTCCTCGCCGGTCGCCACGGCCTACTGGTGGACGCTGTGGGCGGCGGCGGTCGTCGCCGTGCTCGTCTGGCGCGTCGGGCTGCCGGTGCTGCGCACGCTCCGCCACGACCTGCGCGTCACGTCCGTGGCCTGCGAGGACGACACCGTCTGGTCGATCTACATGACCGGCCGCAGGCTGGACCGGCTGCCCGTCGCCGCGGGCCAGTTCCTCATCTGGCGGTTCCGCTCGGGGCCGGGCTGGTCGCGCGGCCACCCCTACTCGCTCTCGGCCGCCCCCGACGGCCGCAGCCTGCGCATCAGCGTCAAGGCGCTCGGCGACGGCAGCCGCCTCGTCGCGTCCCTGCGCCCCGGCACGCGCGTGCTCGTCGAGGGCCCGTACGGGCGGCTGACCGCACGCCCGCGGACCCGCGCGAAGGTCGCGTTCCTCGGCGCGGGCGTCGGCGTCACGCCGCTGCGGGCCTTGGCCGAGGACCTGCCCTACGCCCCCGGCGACGCCGTGCTGCTGCAGCGCGCCACCGAGCGGCCCCTGTTCGCCCGCGAGCTCGACGTCCTCGCCGCCGAACGCGGCCTCGACGTGCGCTGGCTGCCCGGGCACCGACGCGCGCCCGACTCCTGGGTCGGCGCGACGAACGACCCGGCCGACGACCTCACCCTGCTGCGCCGCTGGGTGCCCGACATCGCGGAGCGGGACGTCTACGTCTGCGGCCCGGAAGCCTGGACCACGGCCGTCCGCGCCACGCTCACAGACGCGGGGCTGCCCGCCGCGCGGCTGCACGTCGAGACGTTCGGGTGGTGACCGTGCGCCGCATCAGCCTCTGGTTCCTCTCCACGGTCGCCGTGGTCACGTTGCTCTTCGGCTACCACACCTCCACGTCGGGCCCGGCTCCCGTCGTCACCCAGGCAGTGGCACCGGCGGGCGGCTCGACCGTCACCGGCGCCGTCGCGCAGACCAGGTGGGGCCCCGTCCAGGTCCGGCTCACGCTCGCGGACGGCAAGATCAGCGCCGTCGACGTGGTGCAGTACCCGGACGGCAACAACCGCGACCGGGAGATCAACGACGACGCCCTCCCGGTGCTGGTGCAGGAGACGATCTCCGCCCAGAGCGCGGACGTCGACATGGTCAGCGGGGCCACGGTGACCTCCACCGGCTACGTCCAGTCGCTGCAGAGCGCCCTCGACCAGGCGGGGCTGTCGTGATCCGCAGGGTCGAGCACGTGATGGGCATGCCGATCAGCCTCGCGCTGCGCGGGCGGCACGCCGATGACGCCCGCGGCGAGGCCGCCTGGGCCGCCGCGCTGGCCGTGCTGCGGGCCGCCGACCGCACGTTCAGCACCTACCGCGCCGACTCCGTGATCTCCCGCATGAACCGCGGCATCCCCGTCGACACCCCGCCCGAGGTCGCCGACGTGCTGGCCATCGGCGCCGCGGCCGAGCGGTCGTCGGGCGGGGCGTTCGCGCTGCGCCGCGACGGTGTGCTCGACCCGTCCGGCGTCGTCAAGGGCTGGGCCGCCGAACGCGCGGCCATCGCGCTCGCCGCGCTGCCCGACACCGACTTCTGCCTCTCCGCGGGCGGCGACATCACCTGCCGCACCGGCGATCCGGCCGCCGCGCCGTGGCGCATCGGCATCGAGGACCCGCGGGACCCGACCCGGATCGTCGCGGTCGTGCCGATCCGCACCGGCGCCGTCGCGACGTCCGGCACCGCCCACCGCGGCGCCCACATCGTCGACGCCCGCACCGGTCGCGCGCCGGGCGGCCTCACGTCCGTGACCGTGGTCGGGCGCTCCCTCACCGCCGTCGACGTGGACGCCACCGCCGCCTTCGCCCTCGGCGCCGACGGCGAGCGCTGGCTGACCACGCGCGGGCACCGCGCCGCGTTCGTCGTGCGCACGGACGGGACGACCGGCACGCTCTGACGTTCGGCCCCCGCACCTGCGCCGAACGGCGGATCTGCCGCTGCCGTTCACCGTCGGCTCGACCACGGCCACCGCAAACCCGCTCCGCCCGGTCAACCCGGGCGGCGGCGGCTCATACCGTTCCGGAACGTGAACGGAGCTCCCCACTCCCGCTGGATCCTCGCCGCGCTGGCCACCCTCGCCCTCGCGGGCTGCGCGAACCAGCCCGTCCCCGCCGCCGCGCCGAACAACGCCGAGAGCGGCGCCGCAGCCGTGGCCGCCGCGGCGGCGACCGCACAGGCCGAGGCCGAAGCGGCGGGCGCCGCCGCGCCCCAGCCCACCGCGACGAAGGTGGAGCTGTGGGCCGTCCAGTCCGGGCCGCTCGGCGTGGTCGTCACCGACGGGGGCGGCCTGCCGATCTACCGCTACGACCGCGACGGCACGAAGCCGCCGACCAGCACCTGCACCGGCGACTGCACCAAGCAGTGGCCGCCGGTCGTGCTCGCGGGCGACAAGCAGCCGGAGCTGGACGGCATCGACCCCGCGCTCGTCGGCACCATCCAGCGGCCCGACGGGCAGCGCCAGCTCACCTTGGCGGGCTGGCCGCTCTACCGGCACACCGGCGACGACGGCGGCCTGGCGACGACCTACGGCAACGGCCTGGACAAGGCGTGGTACGCCATCAGTCCGTCCGGCGACCGCGCCAAGCCCTGACGGCCCCGATCACGCCGTCGCCGGACGCGCCCGCAGCGCGACCACCGCGCACACCAGCTGCACGGCGATGTACACGGCCGCGACCGGCACCAGCGCGTCGACGTCGGACGCGCCCACCGGCACCAGCGCCACCGCGAGCACCACGGTGACGCTGCTCACCAGCTGCAGGCGAGCGTAGGCCACCGCCCGACCCAGCGCCTGGCGCACGCCGAGCTCGATCAGCACGACCAACCGCAGCGCGAGGCCCAGCAGCAGCAGGCGCAGCACGTCGGCCGCCGCGGCGTACTCGGGCCCGAAGACGAGCCCCAGCGCCGGGCCCGCGATCAGGCAGCCGAGCGCGAGCAGCGGCAGGAAGATCATGAGCAGCCGCTTGCGCGTGGCCGCGGCCAGCTCGGCCACCCGGCCGGGCTCCCGGGCGACGCCGACGACCAGCGACTTCATGAAGAAGCTCGCGCTGCTGTCGACGACCGTGACCGCCTGCCACGCCATGAAGAACAACGCCCCCGTGGCGCTGCCGAACCGCTCGGTGACGATCACCGTGACCACGTTGTAGAGCAGCGCCGGGCCGAGCTCGGCCACGGACGTCGGGCCGAGGAACGTCGCCGCGGGCCGCCACCCGGGCAGCGCCCCGCCGCGCGCCCGCAAGCTGGCCGCCCGGGTCATCACCACGAGCACCAGCGAGCCGAGCACGATCCACACCACGACGGGCAGCACCCAGGACAGCACGATGGCCTGCGCGCCCAGCCCGACCAGGCCCAGCACGACCATCAGCCCCAGGCGGACGGCCGCGAACAGCGCGTTGCGCCACACCGCCCACCACGGCTTGCCCAGCGCCACGAGGAGGGTGTCGTGCACGACGAACACCGTCCACCCCGCGGTGACCGCCACGAACAGGACGACGCCCACCCACCACGGCAGGCCCCCGGCGGTCGTGGCCGCGATCGACGGGAGGACGAGCGCGCAGACCAGCGCGACGAGCGCGCCGAGCGGGATCACGGTGAGCATCCCCACCCAGGTCAGCCGCGCGGTGAAGCGCCCGGCCCCCGGGATCCACCGCAGCATGCCGACGCTCAGGTTGAGCTGGGCGATCCCGCCGATCATGAGGATGGCGGCGACCACCTCGGCGGCCCTGCCGATCTCGGACGGCTCGATGAGCCGGGTCGAGACGACCCACCCCAGGAGCCCCGCGACCGATCCCATGGCCGCGCTGATGGACAGGGCGAGTCCGTCGTCGAGGCCCGCCACACCGCCGCGCTTCGCGACGGCGGGCCGCTCGGCCTCGACACACACTGCTCGCTCGTCCACGAGACCCAGTGTCCGTGGACGACGCTGTGCTGAGGCTGAGCGTGCGATCTACGCCGGGCGCGCGCCTTCTTTGCGGGCCACGACGAAGGACCGGATGCCCGCCACCAGGTAGCCGAGCAGCACCAGGAACAGCAGCGTGCTGACGACCACGGCCGCCGGGCGCTCGGCCGTGCCGTCCAGGAGTTGGCCGACCTTCGCGACGTTGGGCAGCGCCCCGAGCGCGCCGAGCAGGGCGACGGCCAGCGCGAGGTGCATCCCGAGCGCGTACCGGGCCCGCGCCACCGCCGCGCACCCGAACAGCAGGAGCCCCACCAGGCTCGGGATCAGCGCGGTGGGGCTGCTCGCGCCGGTGACCAGGTACCCGATGAACCCCATAGCGACGAGCACGAAGCCAACGACCACCGTCACACGGAACATAGCGAACAAACTACCTAAATTGCCCACCACGAAGGAGGTGCGCCCACCGGCCTAGGCTGCCCACGTGGCGTACTTCCGGGTGTCCGAGGCAGCAGCGCTGTTGGGCGTCAGCGACGACACCGTCCGGCGCAACATCGACGCGGGCAAGCTGCCGTCCAAGCGCGACGACTCCAACCGGCTGGTGATCGACGGCATCGCCCTCGCGGAGTTCGCCCGCTCGGCCGCCCGGCCGGCGTCCGACCCGTCCGGGGTGGAGCGCTCGGCGCGCAACCGGTTGGTCGGGCTGGTCACCGCCGTGGTCAAGGACCGGGTGATGGCGCAGGTCGAGATGCAGTGCGGGCCGCACCGGATCGTCTCGCTGATCAGCACGGAGGCCGCCACCGAGCTGGGCCTCGAGCCGGGCGTGCTCGCGGTGGCGGTGGTGAAGTCGACGAACGTCGTGGTCGAGCGGCCCAACACGCCCGCCCGCGTCGTGCAGGCCTAGGCACCCAGCGTCAGCAAGGTGATCTCACTGGGGGCGAACACCCGCAGCGGTGGACCCCAGAACCCGGTGCCCCGGCTGACGTAGAGCTGGGTGCTCGCGCCGTGCCGGCTGAGCCCGGCCAGCACGGGCTGGTTGGTGCGCACGAGGATGTGGAACGGCCAGATCTGGCCGCCGTGGGTGTGCCCGGAGAGCTGGAGCGCCACGCCCGCGGCCGCTGCGGCGATGACCTGGCTGGGCTGGTGGGCGAGCAGGAGCACCGGCTTAGCGGGGTCGGCCCCGGCCAGCGCGGCGGCGAGGTCGGGCGCCCCGGTGGGGTCGTCGACGCCCGCGAGCACCAGCCTGTCGCCGACCGTCCGGTGCTCGTTGACCAGCGGCTGCCAGCCGAGCCCGCGCATGTGCTCGATCCACTGCGCCGCGCCGCCGTAGTGCTCGTGGTTGCCCGGGATGTAGTACCGCGGGGCGCGCACGTCGCCGAGCGGCGCGACCTGCGGGCCGCGGCGGGCGACCGAGCCGTCGGCCAGGTCGCCGAGGTGCACGACGAGGTCCGGGCGCAGGCCGTTGACCACCTCGACCACCCGCGCCGACCAGCGTGCGCGGTCGATCGGGCCGAAGTGCGTGTCGGTCAGCACCACGACCCGCAGCCCGTCGAGCCCGAGCCCGTCGATCGACACCTCCCGCACCCGCGGCACCCGCCGGGCCTCGACCAGGCCGTAGACCACCAGCACCAGCGCCACGGCGAGGACGGCCACCGCGGCGATCCGGGGACCCACGACCAGGCCTGCGACGAGCCCGAGCACGCTCCAGGCGAACAGCACCCAGATCACGCCGAGCAGCGTGTCGCCCACGCGGGCGGCGGCGTCGCGCTGGCGGCGGCCGTGGCCGTGCACCATCAGGAACGGCAGCGCGGCGGCGGCCAGTACGGCCACGGCGGTGCCCGCCACCACCGCCGCGACCGGCCAGCCGGGCGCGCCGACCAGCGTCCACCACGGCACGCCGAACAGCAGTGCGACGATCAGCCCGACCATCGCGGGCCGTCTCCCGGGCCGTCGGGCCGCACGGGCCGGGGACGGGGTTGTGGTCACCCGCGCCAGGACCGCAGCCAGACGGTCTGCGGCGACTGCCGCAGGGCCGCGAGCGCGGCGTCGCTCGGCGCCACGTCGGTGTCGGTGACCACGTAGCCGCGTTCGCCGCGCGTGGACAGCGACTGGCCGACGACGTTGGCGCCTGCGTCGGCGAACACCTGGTTGACCGCCGCCAGCACGCCCGGCACGTTGTTGTGCAGGTAGCCCGTGCGGAACGCGCCCGCCGGGTGTGGTGGCGCCACCTCCGGCAGGTTCACCGAGAGCGCCGTGCCGCCGCCGGTGACGAACCCGATCAGCTTGTTCGCGACGAAGTGCCCGATCTCCTCCTGCGCCTCGTGCGTGGAGCCGCCGACGTGCGGGGTGAGGATGACGTTGTCGAGGCCCCGCAACGGGGACTCGAACGGGTCGCCCTGCGCCTTCGGCTCGATCGGGAAGACGTCGATCGCGGCGCCCGCCAGGTGCCCGGACAGGATGTTCGCGCGCAGGGCGGCGTCGTCGACGACCATCCCGCGCGAGGCGTTGATGAAGATCGACCGCGGCTTCATCAGGGCGAACTGGTCGGCGCCGAACAGGCCCGCGTTGCCCGGCCTGCCGTCGACGTGCAGGCTCACCACGTCGGACTGGGCCAGCAGCTCGTCGAGCGTGCCGACCCGCCGGGCGTTGCCGTGGGCCAGCCGGTCGGCGGTGTCGTAGAAGAGCACCCGCAGCCCCACGGCCTCCGCGACGTTGGACAGCTGCGTGCCGATGTTGCCGTAGCCGACGATGCCGAGCGTGCGGCCGCGGATCTCGTGGCTGCCCTTGGCCGACTTGTCCCACACGCCGTCGTGCATCCGCTGGGTCTTCTCGGGGAGCCTGCGCGCCAGCGCGATGATCTCGGCGAGCACCAGCTCGACCACGCTGCGGGTGTTGGAGAACGGCGCGTTGAACACCGCCACGCCCCGCTCGGCCGCGTCGCCGAGGTCGACCTGGTTGGTCCCGATGCAGAAGCACCCCACCGCCAGCAGGTCCTTGCCCGCCTCCAGCACGTTGCGGGTGATCGTGGTGTTGGAGCGGATCCCCAGCAGGGACACGCCCTGCAGGACCTCGGACAGCTCGTGCTCGCTGAGCGACCCCGGGCGCGCGTCGACCTCGAAGCCCGCGCGTCGGAACGCCTCGGCTGCGAGCGGGTGGATGTTCTCCAGCAGAACTACCTTCACAACACCAACTTAGGGCTCCTGGGGGAGGATCCGACGATGGGGAAGCTGGACGGGAAGATCGCGATCGTCACCGGGGCCGGGCGGGGCATCGGCCGGGGCATCGCGGAGAAGCTCGCCGCGGAGGGCGCCACCGTCGCGGTGACGGACGTCAACGAGGCCACGGCGAAGGAGACCGCGGAGGCGATCGGCGGGGTCGGGATCGCGTGCGACGTCACGTCGCGCGAGGACGTCGCGGCGATGGTGGCGGAGGTGCGCCGCCGGTTCGGCCGGGTCGACGTGCTCGTGAACAACGCAGGCTGGGACAAGGTGGGCCCGTTCGTCGACTCCGACCCCGCCGACTGGGACCGCGTCATCGCGATCAACCTCTACGGCGTGCTGCACACCTGCAAGGCGGTGCTGCCGATCATGGCCGGGCAGGGCGGCGGCACGGTGGTGAACCTGGCGTCCGACGCGGGCCGGGTCGGCTCGTCCGGCGAGGCCGTGTACGCCGCGGCCAAGGGCGGGATCATCGCGTTCACCAAGACGATCGCCAGGGAGATGGCGCGCAGCGGGATCAACGCCAACGCCGTGTGCCCCGGCCCCACCGACACGCCGCTGTTCGCCGAGATCGGCGGCGACAACCCGAAGCTGCGGGAGGCGCTGATCCGGGCCATCCCGATGCGGCGGCTGGCGCAGCCCACCGACCTCGCCAACGTCGTCGCGTTCCTCGCCTCCGACGAGGCGGCCTACGTCACCGGCCAGACCGTCAGCGTCAGCGGCGGCCTCACGATGAGCTGAGGAGCCATGAGCGAGCTTGCGAGCGAATCATCGGCGGAGCGCCCGCGAAGCGAGCGAACCATCGGCGGAGCGCCCGCGAAGCGCTCGACCGAGCGTCAGCGAGGGAGTGCGATGAGCACCGACTACTACCTGCTGGACGAACTGCTCACCGACGAGGCCCGCGCGGTGCGCGACCGCGTGCGGGCGTTCGTCGAGGCCGACCTCCTCCCCGTGATCAACGACTACTGGGACCGGGCGGACTTCCCGTGGCCGCTGGTCCCCAAGATCGCCGAGCTCGGCGTCGTCGGCGGCACGATCGAGGGCTACGGCTGCCCCGGCCTTTCGCCGTTGGCCGCCGGGATGGCGTCGCTGGAGATGTCGCGCGGCGACGGCAGCATCAACACGTTCTTCGGGGTGCAGTCCGGCCTCGCCATGGGCTCGATCAACATGCTCGGCAGCGAGGAGCAGAAGCAGCGCTGGCTGCCCGCGATGGCGACGCTCGACAAGATCGGCGCGTTCGCGCTCACCGAGCCGAACCACGGGTCGGACTCCGTCGCGCTGGAGACGACCGTGCGCCGCGACGGCGACGAGCTCGTCCTCAACGGGTCGAAGCGCTGGATCGGCAACGCGAGCATCGCCGACGTCGTCGTGGTGTGGGCGCGCGACGTCGACGACGACCGGGTCAAGGCCGTCGTCGTCGAGAAGGGCGATGACGGCGCCCACCCCGAGGGCTACACCGCCGAGGTGATCACCGGCAAGATCGGCAAGCGGGCCGTGTGGCAGCCCGACGTCACCCTGCGCGAGGTGCGGGTGCCGCGCGACAACCAGCTCGCCGAGGCGCACTCGTTCCGCGACGCCACCCGCGTGCTCACCGCCACCCGCGGCGGCGCGGCGTGGGAGTCGCTGGGCCACGCGGTCGCCAGCTACGAGATCGCGCTGGAGTACGCCAAGACGCGCGAGCAGTTCGGCAGGCCGATCGCGAGCTTCCAGCTCGTGCAGCACACGCTCGCGGGGATGCTCGCCGAGATCACCGGGATGCAGCTGTACTGCCTGCGCATGGCGGAGCTGCAGGAGCAGGGCCGCTGGACCGGCCCGATGGCGTCGCTGGCGAAGATGCACCACGCCCGCAAGGCCCGCCAGATCTGCCTGGACGCCCGCGACGTCCTCGGCGGCAACGGCCTGCTGCTCGAGCACCACATCGCCCGCCACCTCACCGACATGGAGGTGGTGCACACCTACGAGGGCACCGACAACATCCAGGCCCTCCTGGTGGGCCGGGACATCACCGGCATCTCCGCGATCTCCTGAGAACTTGGGCTTGCATCAGAGAAAATCTGTAGCTACCGTTGCAGATAACCAGATACGGCAAGGACAAGAGATCTCCTGCCGAACCTGGACGCATCGCCGCCGTCGTCGACCGGAAAGGAGTGGCTAGCGATGCTGATGCGCACTGACCCGTTCCGTGAGTTGGACCGCCTCACCCAGCAGGTCCTGTCCCACACACCGGGCACGTGGTCCCGGCCCAGCGCCATGCCGATGGACGCCTGGCGCGCCGGGGACACCTTCGTCGTCGCCTTCGACCTGCCGGGCGTGGATCCCGACGCGATCGAGCTCGACGTGGAGCGCAACGTGCTCACCGTGCGGGCCGAACGTCGGCCCGTGCCCGAGGCGGAGCAGGCCGAGATGCAGGTGGCGGAGCGCCCGCTGGGGGTGTTCTCCCGGCAGCTGTTCCTGGGCGAGACCCTCGACGCCGAACGCATCGCGGCGCACTACGAGGCCGGGGTGCTCACCCTCACCATCCCCATCGCGGAGAAGGCCAAGCCGCGCAAGATCACGATCAACGCGGCCGACAGCGGCCGGGAGATCAACGCCTGATCCCGGCGGGGGGCCCGGGCGGCGCCCGGGCCCCCCGCGTCGACCGAGGATGATGCTCGTGAGCGACGGAGTCGGACAGCTCGACGACCGCAACTACCCGGCCGTCACCATGGGCCAGGCGGCCGAGCTCCTCGGCGTCCAACCCGCGTTCCTGCGCAGTCTCGACGCGGCCGGGATCCTGCGGCCACACCGCTCCGACGGCGGCCACCGCCGCTACTCCCGGCGTCAGCTGGAGATGGCCGCGCGCATCCGCGTGCTGATCGACCAAGGGGTCACGGTGGAGTCCGCGGCCCGCATCCTCGACCTCGAAGACCAGCTCGCGGCGGCCAACGACCGCATCGCCGAGCTCGAAGGGCCGCCGGACGACAACGGCCGCGCCGCTACCCGCTGAACCCACCCTCCTGGAGTTCGCCATGACGCCCGTGGCCGACCGATGAGTGCCACCACACCCGAGCGCGGTAGGCATGGCGCGACCCTCACCGTCGAGACGATCGCCGACGCCGTGGTGCTGCGCATCGGCGGCGAGCTGGATCTGCTGACCGCGCCCGGTCTGCAGGCCCGCCTCCACGACGCCGTCGCCGCGACGAGCGGTGCGGTCATCGCCGACCTGACCGAGGTGCGGTTCCTCAGCTCGTCCGGGCTCACCCTGCTGCTCGGCCTGCAGTCCGACCTGGCCGCGCTGGCTCGCCCGCTGCGGCTGGTGGTCGGCGGGAGCAAGGCCGTCAGCAGACCGCTGCTGATCACCGGCCTCGACCGCCTCCTGGAGTTGCACCCCGATCTCGACACGGCCCTCGCCGCCTGCAGCTGAACTGTGGGCAACGCCACGGCCACGCCCGCAGTCGACAACGCTCGTCGCACTCAAGGCGTAGGGCACGGCCCGCGCCAGGCCGCCCGACGGTCGGTGCTGTGGGCAGCAACACGCCGGTAGAACCGCTCGGCGTAGCGCACGATGAGCACCATGGTCGACGGCGTGGTGACGGGAGAGCGTCGACGGCTGCGGCTGTTGCAGGGCTCCACCTTCACCAGCAACGTCGACCGGTTCGCGATCGCGCCGCTGCTCGTGCCGATCGGGCTGGACCTGGGGGCGTCGCTGGCCGCCGTGGCCGCGGTGGCCAGCGGGTACTACCTCGCCTACGGGCTCGCCCAGCCGGTGTGGGGCATCGTGTCCGACCGGTTCGGGCGGGTGCGCGTGATGCGGGTCGCGCTGTTCGGCGCGGCCGTGGCGGGCGCCTGCTCGGTGGTCGCGCCCAATCTGCTGGCGCTGGGCATCACGCGGGTGGTCACCGGGGCCTGCTTCGCGGGCGTCATCCCGACCGCGCTCGTGTACGTCGGCGACGTGTGGCCCGCCGCCACCCGCCAGCGCCCCGTCTCGGAGGTGCTCACGGCCTCGGCCACCGGCATCGCCATCGCGACGGTCGGCGCGGGTGTGGTGGCCGACCTCGTCGGCTGGCGGGCGGTGCCGGGCCTGTCCGCGGCCGCCGCGGCCGCGCTCGTCGTCGCGCTGCGCAGGCTGCCCGAGCCGGAACGCCCGCAACCGGCGGGCAACCCGTTGCGGTCGGTGCGCGCCGTCTTCGCCTCCGGTTGGGGCAGGCTCGTGCTGGCGGTCGTGCTCGCCGAGGGCGCGGTCGTGCTCGGCGTGCTCACCTACATCGCGCCTGCCGTGCAGGCGATGGGCCGGTCCGCGGCCGTCGCCGGGCTCGTCGCCGCGTCCTTCGGGGTGGGCGCGGTGGCCTGCTCGCGGATGGTGCGGGCGCTGGTGGAGCGAGTGAGCTCGCCGGGGATCGCGGCTATCGGCGGGGTGTGCCTGGTGGTGGCGTGGGCCGTGCCCGCGTTCTCGGTGTCGGTCGTGACGCTGGCCATCGCCGGGTTCGGCGTCGGCGCCTCGTGGGCGTTCCTGCACACCACCCTGCAGACGTGGGCCACGGAGATGGTGCCGGGCGAGCGGGCGACGTCGGTCGCGCTGTTCGCGACGTCGCTGTTCCTGGGCAGCGCGATCGGCACCGCCGTCGCCGCCCCGGTGGCCGAGGCGGGCGCCTACGCCGCGGTGTTCGCCTGGTCCGCGATCGGCGCGGTGCCGGTGGCGCTGACGGCCTGGTGGGGTCGCCGCCGCTGGGTGCGCACGCGCTGACCAGCCGCGCCGGCACCGGGACCCTGCGAGCTCGCAGGCGCGTTCGTCAGCCGCCGCGCACGGGCGGCGCCCCTGCGCTCGCGACCGGTGGAACGTCGCCCTCCCACCGCTGCACCTCGACGAGCGCCCGGGACCCCGCGCAGCCCTGCGAGAAGCCCGACGAGCCGACGTCGGGGGTGAGCACGTTGACGTTGCCCGCCGTGCACAGCACCGGCGCGCCGCCCGGGTCATCGACCGGCGAGAACCAGGCGCCCGTCGACATCTGCACCACGCCCGGCAGCAGGTCGGCGGACACGCGCAGGCCCGCGAGGCAGGCGCCGCGGTCGTTGAACACGCGCACCAGGTCGCCCGCGGCGAGCCCGCGGGCGGCGGCGTCGTCGGGGTGCATCCGCAGCGGCTCGCGCCCGGCGACCTTGCTCGCGGCGCTGTGCGGGCCGAAGTCCAGCTGGCTGTGCAGGCGCGCGGACGGGTTGTTGGCCAGCAGCACCAGCGGGTAGGCCGCGGCCCGCGCAGCCCCGTGCCACTCCCCCGGCTCCAGCCAGGCCGGGTGGCCGGGGCAGTCGGCGAGGCCGTACGCGGCGATCGTGGCCGAGTGCAGCTCGATCCGCCCGCTCGGGGTGGCGAGCGGGTGCGCGGCCGGGTCGGCGCGGAAGTCGGCGAGGAACGCCTGCGGCGGGGACGGGTCGAGCGCGACCCGTCCCGTGCGCCAGAAGCTGTCGAAATCGGGGGCGGCGCCGTAGCGGCGGCGCCACTGCTCGTAGATGTGGCGCAGCCAGCCGTCGGCGTCGCGCCCCTCGGTGAACGCCTTGCCCGCACCCAGCCGCTCGGCCAGTTCGGAGAAGATCGCGTAGTCGTCGCGGGCCTGCGCGAACGGTGGCGCGTGCCGGTGCATGGCGGTGAGGTACGGGTCGGTGCGCACGGCGCCGATGTCGTCGCGCTCCAGCGTCACAGTGGCGGGGAGGACGACGTCGGCGTGCCGCGCGGTGGCCGTCCAGTACGGCTCGTGCACGACCACCGTGCTCACGGCCCGGAACGCCCTGCGCAGCCGGGCCAGGTCCTGGTGGTGGTGGAACGGGTTGCCGCCGCTCCAGTACACGAGCTCGACGTACGGGTAGCGGCGGCGCTCGCCGTTGTAGGTGTAGGCGGCGCCCGGCGACAGCAGCATGTCGGCGATCCGCGCGACCGGGATGGCGGTGCGCACCGGGTTGACCAGCTGCGGCAGCGTGGGCGGCCCGACCCCGTTGACCGGCACCCCGATGTCGGCCATCGATCCGTAGCCGTGCCCGAACCCGGCGCCGGGCAGCCCCATCCGGCCCAGCAGCGCGGCGAGCAGCACGCCCGCCCACACCGGCTGCTCGCCGTGCTCGGCGCGCTGCAGCGACCAGCTCACCGCGACCATCGTGTGCCGGGCCGCCATCTCGCGGGCCAGCGCGACGATCGTGTCCGCGGGCACGCCGCAGATGCCCTCCGCCCACCGCGGGGACTTCTCGACGCCGTCGGTGCTGCCGTCGAGGTAGGCGAGCGCCTCGTCGGCGCCCGCGCAGTGCGTCGCGAGGAAGCGGGCGTCGTGCAGGCCCTCGGCGACCAAAACCCGGCACAGGGCCAGCATCAGCGCGACGTCGGTGCCGGGCCGCAGTGGCAGCCACCGGGCCGGGAGCCCGGCGGGGTGGTCGGCCCGGTCCGGGCCCGCCAGCACCACCTCGCCGCCGCGGCGCACCATCTCGGTGAGGTGGCCGACGGAGCGGTGCCGGGTGACGCCGCCGGGGGCCACCGCGAGGTTCTTGGCCGGGATGCCGCCGAAACACACGAGCAGCTCGGTGTGGGCGGCGATCAGCGGCCACGCGGTGAACGAGCGCAGCAGGTCGCCCCGGCGGCCGAAGATCCGCGGCAGCACCACCTCGGACGTGCCGATGCTGTAGGTGTTCACCGAGCGGACGTAGCCACCGAGGCTGTTGAGGAACCGGTGTACCTGGGTCTGGGCGTGGTGGAACCGCCCGGGGCTCGACCAGCCGTAGGAGCCACCGAACACGGCCTCCGGCCCCGGCCCGTCGTACACCCGGGTCAGCTCGGCGGCGAGCCGGTCGAGCACCGCGTCCCAGCCCACGGCGACGAACTCGTCTGTGCCGCGGGCCACATCCGGGCCCGGCCCGCGCTCCCACCAACCCCGGCGCACCATCGGCGTGGCGACGCGGAGGGGGTGCCGCAGCGCGCCGACGAAGTTGCCGAGCAGCGGCGACGGTGCGGGGTCCAGCGCGTCCGGCCGCACCGCTGTGACCTCGCCGGACGCGTCGACGTCGGCGGCGAAGGCGCCCCAGTGGGACATGTGCGCGCTCGGCCCGTTCATCGCTCGATGGTCGCAGCCGGGACCCGTTGCGGTCGACTACGTCCGGACATTTGACGGCGATCCCGCAGGTCGGACACCGCCTTGCCGACACCGTTACGGGCACGGACGATGGTCGGTGTGAACGGGTCCGAACAGCTCGGGGCCGCACTCCGGTGCGGGCTCGAAAGGTTCGTCCCACCCGTCGTGCTGACCGATCTCGAGCGGTTCTGGCCGTCCCGTCGGGGCCACGCGTTCGACGAGTTCTGTCGTCTTCCTCCCCGCTGACGCCGCGACGATCCCCGCTCCGCCGGGTTGACGTGCGCCGTCGGCCGCGACCGTCCCGTCCCGCCCGGCCCTGGAGCACCTCGATGCGCAAGATCCTCGCACTCACCCTCGCCGCAGCGCTGGCCCTCGCAGGCTGCTCGCGCGCCGCCGAGGCCCCGTCCGCCCCGCCCGCCGCCACCTCCCCCGCCGCCGAGCTGCGGCTGGGCTACTTCCCCAACATCACCCACGCGCCGGCGCTCATCGGCGTCGCCAACGGCTTCTTCGCCAAGGAGCTCGGCTCGACGAAGCTGACCACGCAGACGTTCAACGCGGGCCCCGAGGAGGTCTCGGCCCTGCTCGGCGGCTCGCTGGACGCCGGGTTCATCGGCTCCAGTCCGGCGATCAACGCGTTCGCCAAGTCCAACGGCGAAGCCGTCCGGCTCATCGCGGGCTCGACGTCCGGCGGCGCCCAGCTCGCCACCTCGCCCGACATCACCTCGCCCGACCAGCTCAAGGGCAAGATCATCGCGACGCCGCAGAAGGGCAACACGCAGGACGTCGCGCTGAAGAAGTGGCTGAAGGAGCACAACCTCGAGCAAGGCTCCGGTCCGGACAAGGTCACCGTCCAGAACCTGGACAACGCCCGCACCCTCGACCTGTTCAAGACCAAGCAGCTCGCGGGTGGCTGGCTGCCGGAGCCGTGGAGCTCCCGGCTCGTGGACGCGGGCGCCAAGGTGCTCGTCGACGAGAAGACCCTGTGGCCCAACGGCCAGTTCCCCACCACCGTGCTGATCGTCCGCACCCAGTTCCTCCAGGAGCACCCGGACACGATCTCCGCGCTGATCCGCGGCGAGCAGCAGGCGATCGACTTCGCCGCCGCGAACGCGACCGAGGCCAAGACGGTGACCAACACCGCGATCAAGCAGGTCACCGGGTCCTCGCTGGCGCCCGCGGTGCTCGACCGGGCGTTCACCGAGCTCCAGTTCACCCTCGACCCCCTCGCCGCCACCTTCCCGCAGCTCTCGAAGGACAGCGTCACCGCCGGGGTCGCGGACAAGGAGACCAACCTCAAGGGCTTCATCGACGTGACCGCGCTGAACGGCGTGCTCACCCAGGCAGGCAAGCCCGCGGTCGACGCCGCGGGCCTCGACAAGGCACAGGGGTAGGACACATGACCGCGACGGTGGAGCACCGGCCCGCGCAGCTCGCGCCGCCCGCCGTGGTGTTGCGCGAGGTCGGCAAGACCTTCGGCACCGGCCCGGACGCCGTCACCGCGCTGCGCGACATCAAGCTCACCGTGCGGGCGGGCGAGTTCGTCTGCCTGATCGGCGCGTCGGGGTGCGGCAAGTCGACGCTGCTCAACGTCGTCGCCGGGCTGGAGGAACCGACCACCGGCGAGGTCGACCTCCGCACGGCGCGGCCGTCCTTCATGTTCCAGGAGTCCGCGCTGCTGCCGTGGCTCACGGCGGGCCGCAACGTGGAGCTGCCCCTGCAGCTCTCCGGCGTCGGCCGCCGTGAGCGGCGGGAGCGAGCCGAGTCGCTGCTGTCGCTCGTCCGGCTCGACGGGCAGGGCCGCAAGCGGCCGCACGAGCTGTCGGGCGGCATGCGGCAACGGGTGTCGCTCGCCAGGGCGCTGGCCTCGGCGACCAGCAACGACGAGCCGGGCCTCCTGCTGATGGACGAGCCGTTCGCCGCGCTCGACGCGATCACCCGCGACATGCTGCAGGGCGAGCTTCTGCGCGTCTGGGAAGCCACCGGCACGACGATCGTGTTCGTGACCCACGACGTCCGCGAGGCTGTGCGGTTGGCGCAGCGGGTGGTCCTGCTGTCCTCGCGCCCCGGCACGATCGTGCGCGAGTGGGACGTACCGGAGAACGGGCGCGAGCTCCTGCACGACGAGATCACCGCCCGCCTCCGACAGGTGATCACCAGCCATGCCGCGTGACGTCGGCGCCGAGGTGCGCGACCCCGCCGAGGTGGACATCGCCGAGGCGCTGAAGGGCCTCGACGCGCTCGACACCCCGACGGTCGTCACCACGCCCTGGTGGCGGCGCGCCCTCGCGGTCGGGCTGCCCCCGCTCGTGGCGCTCGTCCTCTTCATCGCGGTCTGGCAGCTCATCTGGGCCTCGGCGATCACGAGCGAGTACAAGGTGCCCGCGCCGATCTCGGTGTGGGACGAGTTCACCGCCACCGTCGACGACGGCCGGGTGTGGTCGATCCTGTGGACGTCGATCAGCCGGGCGTTCGTCGGGTTCGCGATCGCGCTGGTCATCGCGACCCCGCTCGGGCTGCTGGTCGCCAAGGTGCGGCCGGTGCGGGCCGCGATCGGGCCGATCCTGTCGGGTCTGCAGAGCCTCCCGTCGGTGGCCTGGGTGCCCGCCGCCATCCTGTGGTTCGGGCTCACCGACGCCACGATCTACTTCGTGGTGCTCGCGGGCTCGATCCCGTCGATCGCGAACGGCCTGGTGGCGGGGATCGACCAGATCCCGCCGATCCTGCCGAGGGTGGGGCAGGTGCTCGGTGCGCGCGGGCTCACCAGCGCGCGCCACATCCTGCTTCCCGCCGCTCTGCCCGGCTACATCGCGGGCTGCAAGCAGGGCTGGGCGTTCTCCTGGCGCTCGCTGATGGCGGCGGAGATCATCGCGGCGGGTCCGCTGCTGGGCTACGGCCTCGGCGCGTACCTCAAGGACGGAAGCGACCTTTCGAACATGCCGGGCGTGATCGCCGCGATCTTCCTCATCCTCATCGTCGGCATCGGGATCGAGCTGCTGATCTTCCGGCCGATCGAGCGGCGCGTGCTGCGGGCCCGGGGGCTCGCCCCGGGCGTGTGACAGCAGATCACGATCTCGCATCCTCGGACGCTTCGCACTGCACACGGGAGCGTGGATCCCTAGAGTTCGCCTGCCCCCCGCTTGGCGTTGTCGAAAGGACCCCCGCACGTGATCATCCTCGGTATCATCCTCCTCGTACTGGGCTATCTGCTCGGCATCAGCATCCTCACGACCCTCGGCATCATCCTGGTCGTCATCGGCGCCATCCTGGCCATCCTCGGTGCCACCGGCCGGGCCGTCGGCGGCCGCAAGTACTGGTTCTAGCCGGATAGTCGCTCCCGTCCCGACCGCTACGCCTCCTGCTCGGCGGTCGGGGCGAGGAAGCGGGTAGGCGTCGTGCCGAACGCGGCCCGGAACGCCGCGACGTACGCACTCGGCGTGCGGTAGCCCGCGATCACCGACGCGTCCTGCACCGTGGCCCCGTCGGCCACCTCCTCCAGCCCGCGCAACAGCAGCCGGTACTGCCGCCACCGACCCGCCGGAAGGCCGGTCTCCGCGCGGAACACCCGCTCCAGCGTCCGCCGCCCCACTCCGATGGCGGCGGCCGCCTGCGCGACGGTCATGCCGGTCGTGAGCAGCTCGGCCGCGCGGCGGGCGGGCGCGCCCGCGGGCTCCGGCACCGCCAACGGCGGCGGCCCGACCTCGGTGAGCTCGGCGACCAGCAAGGTCGCCAGCGCCGCCTCGAGCGGATCCCGCCGGTCCAGCATCCCGATGACCGTCGCCCGCTCGACCAGCTCCCGCAGCAGCGGCGAAACGGGCATCGCGCCCGCCCGCGCAGGCAGGGCGCCCGCGCCACCCCCGGCAACGTCATTCCCGGGCGCGTCACCCCGAGCCGCGCCACCTCGCAGACCCGTTGCGCTCCACGCAGGGCCTATGGCCTCTGCGAGGTGTGCATCGCCTCTGCGAGGAGGGTCCGCGCGCAGGTACACCACCCGCAACGCCGTCGGCCCGGCGAAGCGGATCGCGTGCCGCACGCCGGCGGGCATCCACACCGCCCACGTCGGCGGGGCGAGCCAGGTGCGCTCGTCCGAGCGCACCACCGCGAGCCCGGATCGGACGTGCACGAGCTGGTGCCAGTCGTGGACGTGCTCGCCGATCGACCCACCGAGATCCGCGGCGGACGTGCGCACGACGAGGAACGGCTCGTCGGCCGCCGTGCGACGTTTTTGCGACATCAGTTGGCAAGATAGCGCGATTGCGTCACCGGGAGCCTCCTGGCTACCGTCGAACCCATGCCGAACAACCTGGCGTCCTTCGCCATCCACGTCGACGACGTCGACCGCGCCCGCGGGTTCTACGAGGCCGTCTTCGGTTGGGAGTTCGAGCCGTGGGGCCCGCCGGGCTTCTACCTCATCCACACCGGCACGGCCGACGACCCCGGTATCCAGGGCCTCCTGCACGCGCGCAGCGAGCCGCGCACCGGCGGCGGCCTGAACGGGTTCGAGCCCACCTTCGCCGTCGCCGACGTCGACGCCATCGCCGCGGCCGTCGAGCGGCACGGCGGCAAGGTCACGTTCCCGAAGGCCGTGATCCCCACCGTCGGCGCCCTGGTGCGCTTCCTCGACACCGAGGGCAACGACGTCGGGGCGATGCAGTACGACACGCCGCCGCACACCTGAGCCTCACCCGAAGCGGTAGGGCGGAAGTCCGCGGGCGCCGACGTCGGCCAGGAACAGGTGCCCCGACCACGGCTCCGCCGCCGAGCGGCCGGGCGTGTAGGACTCCTGCGAGGTGGTGATGACGAGCGTCGCGAGGTCGGGCCCGGCGAACGTGCAGCAGCTCACCTGGGCCGCGTCCACGTCCACGGTGGTCAGCACGGTGCCGTCCGGGGCGAAGCACGCCACCGCCCCGCCGCCCCACAGCGCGACCCACAGCCGACCGTCGACGTCGATCGTGAGGCCGTCGGGCAAGCCCATCTCGGCGGGCACGGCGAAGGCCGGGCGCCGGTCGGCGACGGCGCCGTCCGGGGTCACGGTGAGCAGGTCGACGCGCCGGGTGGGCGTGTCGACGTAGTAGACGTGCTCCGGGTCGCGCCAGGCCAGCCCGTTGGAGGTCGTCACACCGGAGAGCGCGGTGCGGCACGTGCCGTCCGGGGCGAGGCGGTAGAGGCTCGCGGTGCCCTTCGGTCCCATGCTGCCCGCCCAGAACCCGCCGAACGGGTCGCACTTGCCGTCGTTCATGCGATCGGCGCTGTGCTCGGGCTCGGCGATGGCGGTGACCACGCCGGACCGGTCGAGCGCGGAGAACCCGTGGCGGCTCGCGACCACCCAGCCGTCGGCCGGATCCCGGCGGGGCACGACCGCGCTCACCACGTCGCCCGTCGCGTAGCTGCGCACGTGCTCGAACCCGGGGCCGAGCCGCGCGACGTTGACCAGCCCGGCCGGGATGTCCACCCAGAGGAGCTCGTCGGTGAGCGGGTCGTAGACCGGCCCCTCCCCGTGCTCGGAACGCACTCCCGCAATCGGCCGCGCCAGGATCGTCACAACGCACATACTCTCAAGCGATGCGCTCACAGCACTGGTACGCCGGTGACGACCGCGACGCGTTCATCCACCGCGCCTGGATGCGTCGCGGCCTGCCCGACCACGCGTTCGACGGACGACCGCAGATCGTCATCTGCAACACCTGGTCGGACCTCACCCCGTGCAACGGGCACTTCCGCGAGATCGCCGAGCACGTCAAGCGCGGTGTGTGGGAAGCGGGCGGGGTGCCGCTGGAGCTGCCGGTGCCCTCGCTGGGCGAGACCTTGCTGCGCCCGACCGCCATGTACTTCCGCGACCTCGCCGCCATGGTCGTGGAGGAGCTCATCCGGGCCAACCCGGTCGACGGGGTCGTGCTGCTCGGCGGGTGCGACAAGACCGTGCCGTCATTGCTGATGGGCGCGGCGTCGGTGGACCTGCCCACGCTCATGGTCACCGGCGGCCCCATGCTCAACGGCCGCTTCGACGGCAGGCTCCTGGGCTGCGGTACCGGGGTGTGGGAGATGAGCGAGGACGTGCGCGCCGGGCGGATGGCGCGCGCCGACCTGCGCCGGGCCGAGTCGGCGATGATTCGCAGCCGCGGCCACTGCAACACCATGGGCACCGCCTCCACCATGGCGTGCGTCGCCGAGGCGCTGGGCATGAGCCTTCCCGGCAACGCGGGCCTGCCCGCCGCGGACAGCAGGCTGCTGGCGCTGGCGCACGCGGCGGGCAACCGGATCGTCGAGATGGTCGGCGAGGACCTGCGCCCCAGCGTGATCCTCACCGGCGAGGCGCTGCGCAACGCGGTGCGGACGGTCGCGGCGGTCGGCGGCTCCACCAACGCCGTGGTGCACCTGCTCGCGATCGCCCGCCGGGTCGGAGCACCCGTCACGCTCGCCGACATCGACCTCGCGGGCCGCGGCATCCCGCTGCTGGCCGACATCCAGCCCGCGGGCACGCTTCCTCATGGAGGACTTCCACCGCGCAGGCGGGCTCGACGCCGTGCTCGGGCAGATCCGCGAGCACCTGGAGCCGAGCCGCACCGTCGCGGGCGGCCTGCTCACCGACCAGATCTCCGGCCTGCCGCCCAACGACACCACGGTGATCCGCACGGCGGACGCGCCGATCGAGCCCGAGGCCGGGCTCGCCGTCCTGCGCGGCAACCTCGCCCCGGACGGCGCGGTGATCAAGCCCGCCGCCGCGACACCCGCGCTGATGCGCCACCGCGGCCGCGCCGTCGTGTTCGACGGCATCGAGGACCTGCACGCCCGCATGGACGACCCCGACCTCGACGTCTCCGCCGACGACGTGCTCGTCCTGCGCGGCTGCGGCCCCCGCGGCTACCCGGGGATGCCCGAGGTGGGGAACATGCCGTTGCCGCGCAAGCTGTTGGAGAACGGCGTGCGCGACATGGTCCGGATCAGCGACGCCCGGATGAGCGGCACCGCGTACGGCACGGTCGTGCTGCACGTCTCCCCCGAGTCCGCGGCGGGCGGCCCGCTCGGGCTGGTGCGCACCGGCGACCCCGTCGAGCTCGACGTCGCGGCGCGCACCCTGCACCTCGACGTCCCCGAGGCCGAGCTCGCCCGCCGCGAGCATGTGCCCGCGGCCGCCCCGCCCGCCGAGAGCGGCTGGGAGCAGCTCTACCGCGAGCACGTGGAGCAGGCCGACCGCGGCGCGGGGCTCGATTTCCTCGCAGGCGTGCGCGGCTCGGCCGTCGCCAGGGAGTCGCACTGAGCGGCGAGGCCATGCGCGCCTTTGTGATCGAGGCGCCGGGCCGCGGCGTGGTCCGCGCGGTGCCGGTGCCCCGGCCGGGTGCGGGCCAGGTGGTCGTCGACGTCGAACGCGCCGGGGTCTGCGGCACCGACGTGGAGCTGCTCGACGGCACGATGCCCTACCTGCACGACGGCAGCGCCTGCTACCCGCTGCGCCCCGGCCACGAGTGGTCCGGCCGGGTCGCCGAGGTGGGCCAGGGCGTCGACCCGGCGTTGCGCGGCAAGCACGTCACCGGCGACACCATGCTCGGGTGCGGGCGTTGCGCGCCCTGCCGCGCAGGCCGCCACCACCTCTGCGCGGACCGCTACGAGATCGGCATCCGGCGCGGCTGGCCGGGCGCGCTCGCGGAGCGCCTGCTGGTGCCGTCCACGGCGCTGCAGGTCCTGCCGGACGACATGGACCCCGGCGTGGCGGCGCTCGTCGAGCCCGCGGGCACGGCGTGGCGGGCCGCCGACGCGGCGGCGGGCACCCGCGTCTGCGTGTGGGGACCGGGCACCCTCGGCCTCCTCACGCTGCTGTTCTGCCGGGCGGGCGGCGCCGCCGTCGACGTGGTCGGCCCGGATCCCGCGTCGCGGGAGCTGGCCCTGCGGCTCGGCGCCCGCGCCTGCTACCACCCCGACGACGCCCCGACCGGCGGCTACGACGCGGTCGTCGACGCCTCCACCGGGGCGGACGTGCCCGCGCGGGCGCTCGACCAGGTCGACCCGGGCGGGCGGGTCGTGCTCGTGGGGGTGGCGGGCGCACCCTCGCTCGTCGACGCCCGCAGCGCCGTGCTGCGCGACGTCACGATCGTGGGCCTCCTCGCCGCGAGCCTGGGCCTGCAGCAGGCGGTCTCCGCGTTCGCACGCGGCGCGGTCCGCCCCGCGCCGCTGATCGACCGGGTCGTGCGGCTCGACGACCTGGCCGCGGTGCTGAGCGGGGGCGGTCCGAGCACGTCGGGCGCGCCGAAGGTCCAGGTGGTGCCGTGAGACTGCGAGGATGCGCTGGTGGCGACCGGCCTGCTGGAGCGTGACGACGAGCTCGCGCAGCTGCGGGCCGCGGTCGACGGGCTCCACCGCGGGGAGGGCGCTGTCGTCCTCGTGTCCGGGGAGGCGGGCGTCGGCAAGAGCAGCCTGGTGAAGGCCTTCCTGCGCACCCTCGACAAGCGCGTCCGGATCCGGTCGGGGGCGTGCGAGGACCTCCTGAGCCTGCGCACCTTGGGCCCGCTGCGCGACGCCGTGCGCGGGCAGGCCTCACCGCTCGCCGTCGCGCTCGCGTCCGGCGATCAGGACGCCGTTTTCGCCGCCGTGCACGAGGAGCTGTCCGACCCGCGGCAGCCGACCGTCCTCGTGGTGGAGGACATCCACTGGGCCGACGACGCCACGCTCGACGTCCTGCGTTTCCTCGGCAGGCGCATCGCCACCCTGAACGCGGTGCTGCTGGCCACCTACCGCGACGACGCCTTCAGCCTGGGGCCGTCGCTGCGCCGCCTGCTCGGTGGGCTCAGCGGGGCCGCGGTGTGGCGGATCCCGCTGCACGGCCTCTCCCCCGACGCCGTGACGCGGATGGCGGGCGGGCATGCGGCCGCCGACCTGCACCGGCTCACGGCGGGCAACCCGTTCTTCCTCACCGAGGTGCTCGCCGCTCCGGACGGCGGCGTGCCCGCCACGGTCGCCGATGCCGTGCTCGCCCGTGTGCGGCGGCTCGCGCCCGCCACGCAGCGCGCCGTCGAGCAGCTCGCGGTCGTGCCAGGGCGCTGCGAGCTGTGGCTGGCGCGCGGGGTGCTCGCGGACATCGCCGACCTCGCCGAGGCCGAGCAGGCGGGGGTGCTGACCGTGCACGCGACGGCGGTCGGGTTCCGGCACGAGCTGGCGCGCCGCGCCGTGGAGGGCACGCTGCCGGTGCTGGCGCGCATGGCGCTCAACGAGAAGGTGCTGGCGGCGCTGCGCAGCCGCGAGGATCCCGACCTCGACCGGATCGTGCACCACGCGGTGCAGGCGGGCGCCGACGACGCGGTCGTCGAGTACGCGCCGGAGGCGGCGCGGCGGGCCTGCGCGGCGGGCGCGCAGAACCAGGGCGCCGACCTGTACGGGCTCGTCCTCGACCACGGCGAGCTGCTCACCGCCCCGCAGCGCGCGGCGCTCGGCCAGGCGCACGCGTGGGCGTTGTTCCACGCCGACCGGCGCCACGACGCCGTGCGGGCCGCCGAGCGCGTGGTCCGGATCCGCGAGCAGCTCGGCGAGCCGGGGCCGCTCGGGTGGGCGCTGGCGTTCCTGGCCATGCAGTACCAGACCGACCACCGGATGGGGCAGGCGCGGGAGTCGGCCGAGCGGGCGTTGGCGGTGCTCGACGCGGTGGGCGACACCGTCGAGCACGCCTCGGCGTTGGTGTTCCTCGCCATCCTGTTCACCGTCGTCGACCACGAACGCGAGGGCCTCGCCCTCGCCGACACCGCGCTCGAGATGGCCGAACGCCTCGGTGCCGAACGCCTGCGCCCCATGGCCCTGCTGTTCCGCGGCCGGGCGGCGATGGAGCTCGGCGATCCCGGGGGTCTCGACGAGGTGCTGCGGAGCATGGCGCTCGCCCGCTCGGCGGGCACCACCGAAGACGTGATGATGGGCTACCTGAGCCTGGTCCCCCTGCTGTGGCGGGCAGGCCGGTTCGCCGAGGCCGCCCACCACCTCGACCGCTGGGAGGCCGAGTCGGGCGACCAGGAGTTCCTGACCCACGACCACACCCGCGCCTCCTACCGGTACGGGCTGCAGGCGATGCGGGGCGACTGGGCGGCCGCCGAGGAGGGCCTGCGCGCGATCGTCGGCAGCGGTGAGGACCCCGGCCTCCTCGCGCGCCACGCGCTCCCCACGCTGGCCCGCCTCGCGGTCCGGCGGGGCCACGCCGACGCCGACGCGCTGCTCGTTGTCGCCCGCGAGCAGGCCGAACGCGCCGAGAACCTGCCCGTGCTGCTGCCCGTGGTGGTGGCCGAAGTCGAGCGGGCGTGGCTCGCCGGGCGGCCCGCGCCCGCGCGCGTGGCGGCGTTGCTGCCCCGCACCGAGCAGCCGGGCCGGGCGTGGCAGCGGGGCGAGCTGCTGCGCTACCTCAGGCGGCTCGGTGAGCACGCGGCGCCGTTCGCGGGCTGCCCCGACGTCTTCGCGGCGGGCCTGCGCGGTGACTGGCGCGCGGCCGCGGACCTGTGGGAGGAGATCGGCGACCCGTACGAACGGGCGCTGGAGCTTGCCGACTCCGGGCTGCCGCAGCCCACGCTCGACGCGCTCGCGGTGCTCGACGGCCTCGGCGCGGCCCCCGCCGCCGCGCTGGTGCGCCGCAGGCTGCGGGCGCTCGGGGTCGAGCGGCTCCCGCGCGGGCCGCAGCCCACCACCCGGCGCAACCCGGCCGGGCTCACCGGCAGGCAGGCGGAGATCCTCCGCCTGCTCGTCGACGGCCTCACCAACGCCGAGATCGCGGAGCGCCTGGTGGTCTCGGTGCGCACGGTCGACCACCACGTCTCGGCCGTGCTGCAGAAGCTGGGCGTGCCGTCCCGGCAGGCCGCCCGCGACGCGGCCGCCGGGCTCGACCTGCCGTCCTAGTTACGTTTCGCCGCTCCGCGGCGTCTACGTGGTGACACCTCACGAAGGGACCGCCGTGGCCGACGTCGAGCAGCACGCCCACACCCTCGCCTTCCAAGGCGCCGCCAACCGCGTGGTGCGCGGGCTCCTGCGCACACCGCTGCTCGCCCGGCTCGTCGGCGCGCGCCTGCTCACCCTCTACGTCGTGGGCCGCAAGAGCGGCAAGCGCTACACCGTGCCCGTCGCCTACAGCAGGCACGGCGACGCCCTGTTGTTCGCCACGGAGTTCCGCTGGGCGCGCAACCTGCGCACCGGCGAGCCGGTCGACATCCGGCTCAAGGGCAGGCGCCGCACGGCGGACGTCACCGTGACCACCGACGAGGCGGGTGTGGTCGCCGACTACGGGTTCCTGGCCCGCGACAACCACCAGTTCGCCCGGTTCAACCGCATCGGGTTCGACGCCGCGGGCGAACCCGACCCGGAGGACCTGCGCCGGTGCTGGGTGGCGGGCGGGCGGAGCGTGCGGCTCGTCGCTCGCTGATCCCTACTGCCGCCGCACCTCCAGCAGGTGCGCGGCCGTGGCCGCGTCGGTGACGAGGTGGTCGATCCAACCGCCGACGAGCGCGGCGCGCAGGATCGGGTACTTGTCCTTGCCGCCCGACACCGCCCAACGGGTGCGGGCGCGGCGGATCTGGTCGAGCGTCACGCCCACCACCACGTCGTCCAACGCGGTGCGGACGGGCCCGCCGTCGGCGTCGAGGAACCGCAGGCAGACCTGGCCCACGGCGCCCGCACGGGCGGCCTCGTCGAACTGCTCCTGGGTGAAGTAGTTGTCGCCGGGCCGGAGCGGCCCGACCACCTCGCAGGGGCCGATCCCGAGCAGCGCGAGGTCGAGGTCGTCGAGCAGGAGCAACGCCTCCCGGGCGTGCGGGTCGCGGCTCAGCATCGCCTCGAGGATCGCGGGCGAGGCCACCACGCCGGGCAGCCGCAGGAACGCGGGCTGGGCGCCGGTGAGCGTCGCCAGGCGCTGGGTGAGGTGTGCCACGTCCTGCTGCAACGTCGGCGCTCCGATGTCGCCGAGCATCTCGACGACGTACCCCGAGACGGGCTGCGGCGCCCGCACCGCCTCGACCATGTGCCGCAGCGTGCGGCTCCACGACGTGAACCCGATCGTGCGCGGACCGGACGCGAGCGCAGCTGTGAAGAACGGCACGGCCGCACGCCCCAGGTCGAGCGTGAGCTCCTCGTCGTCCGCAGCGACGGAGTCCAGGACGTGGACGCGGGTGATGCCGTACGCGTCCCGCAGCGTCTCCTCGAGATCCCGGTTCAGTTCGGGCGGAACGTCGACGATGTTGCGCACGATGCCGAGGTCCTCCGCGCGCGACAGCAGTCGCGACACCCGTGGCTGGGAGAGGCGGAGGCGCTCGGCGATCTCGACCTGGCGTAGACCGCGAGCGTGGTAGAGCCGCGCCACCTTCGTGACCAGGCGTGGCGATTCAGGCTGTTCCACTGCGGCCCCCTTCGCCCGTTGTCTCGAACGGTTCAGCAACTTCTTCTCATCACAGACGGCCAACAGGCCTTGACATCCCCCGTGCGCTCCTCACATCATCTCTCCTGCATTGACATAGAGCCAACGAATTTTTATTCAAGAGTACGGCCCCACAGGGACAACAAGGGAGTTGGAACATGGCTCGAGGCAAGACGTCGCTCCGAGTGCTGGCGGGTCTGACCGCGTTCGCTCTGGCCGGACTGACCGCGTGCGGCACCGGCGGTGGTGCCCCGGGCGCGTCCGGTGGCAGCGGCGGAGGCGAGAAGAAGGCCATCGGCGTCTCGGTGGCCGACCAGAAGTCGCTCTTCTACGTCGCCGCGGTGCAGGGCATGCAGGCCCAGGCCGAGAAGCGCGGCTACAAGCTCGTCGTCACCTCGGCGAACAACAACTCGAGCCAGCAGGTGAGCCAGGTCAACGACCTCCTCACCCAGCAGGTCGGGGCGCTCATCTTCACCTCGCAGGACTCGACGGCCGCCGCTGCGGGCGTGAAGGCCGCGAACAAGGCGGAGGTGCCGGTGATCGCCGTCGACCAGCGCCCGGAGTCCGGCCAGGGCCAACTCGCCACCTACATCGCCACCGACAGCGTCAAGGCCGCGCGCGACCTGTGCACCTGGATGTTCCAGCAGATGGGCGGCTCCGGCGAGATCGCCATCCTGCACGGCGTGCTCGGCTCGACCGCGGAGATCCAGCGCACCCAGGGCTGCCAGGAGGCGATCAAGGCGACGCCGGGGGTCAAGGTGGTGGCCGAGGAGACGGCCAACTGGGACGAGACCGAGGCGTTCAAGGCCACCCAGAACATCCTGGCCGCGCACCCGCAGCTGAAGGCCGTGTTCGGGGAGAGCGACGCGATGGGCCTCGGCGCCGCCAAGGCCGCCGAGCAGGCCAACCGCCACGACGGCATGTGGTTCGTCGGCATCGACGGCTTCCCGACCATGTTCGACGGCGTGAAGTCCGGCCTCACCCAGGCGACCATGGCCCAGCAGCCCTACCACATGGGCGAGATCGCGGTCGACAACGCGATCCAGATCATGGAGGGCGGCGCCGCCCTGCCCGCCGAGCAGTACCAGGACACCGTTCTGATCAACAAGGAGACGGTGGACCAGAACGACGTCACCAAGTTCTACGGCCCCAACGCCAAGAGCTCCTGACCCCGGCGCCCCGGCCCGCCGACGCGGGCCGGGGCGTTCCCCTCACCGACCCCAGGACTCAAGGAGGAGCCCGTGAGCGAGCTTGCGAGCGAACCATCGGCGCAGCGCACTCGCGAAGCGCCGACCGAGCGTAGCGAGGGAGAGCGATGAGCGAGGCCGGTCTCGTCTGCACGCAGCTCACCAAAAGCTTCGGTCCCGTCACCGTGTTGAAGGGCATCGATTTCGCCGTGCCGCACGGCAAGGTCATCGGCCTGATCGGGGAGAACGGCGCGGGCAAGTCCACGCTGAGCTCGCTCATCACCGGGGTGCACCGTCCCGACTCGGGGTCGATGACCATCGACGGCAAGCCGTACTCCCCCGCGACCCCCGGCGATGCGCTCGCCGCAGGCGTGGTGCTCATCCACCAGGAGATCCGGCTCCTGCCGGAGCTCACGGTGGCCGAGAACATCTTCCTCGGCAGGCTCCCGCGCAAGGGCGGTCGCATCGACCGCCAGCGCATGTACGACGAGTCCCACGAGGTGCTCGAACTCCTCGGCGCCCACGTCGACCCGAACCGGCCGGTCCGGGGCCTCTCGATGGCCGTGCAGCAGGAGATCGAGATCGCCAAGGCGATCACCCGCAAGCCGCGCTACATCATCTTCGACGAGCCGTCGGCCTCGCTGGGCGGCACGGAGACCGAGCGGGTGCTCGACCGCATCCGCGTGCTGCGCGACCAAGGCGCGGGCGTCGTCTACATCTCGCACCGCCTCGACGAGGTCCGCGAGGTCGCCGACGGCGTCGTCTGCCTGCGCGACGGCCAGCGCGTGGCGGCCTGGGACTCCGGCAGCGTGCCGACGACCGACCTCGTCAACGCGATGGTGGGCCGCGAGTTCACCTACGAGCACACGGCCCCGGAACCCGCGCACGACCACACCGTGCTCCAGGTGCGCGGGCTCGGGCGGCGCGGCGTCTTCGCGGACATCAACTTCGAGGTGGACGCGGGCGAGGTGTTCGGCATCGCCGGGCTCGTCGGCGCCGGCCGCACCGAGACCGTGCGCTGCATCGCGGGCGCGGACCGCGCCGACTCGGGCGACGTGCTCGTCGACGGCAAGAAGATCAACGCGAGCAACCCGCGCGCCGCGATCAAAGCGGGCATCGTGATGGTGCCCGAGGACCGCAAGGGCCAAGGCCTCAACCTCGACCGCACGGCGTCGGAGAACGTCACGCTCCCCTGGGAGCGGCTGCTGGCCAAGACCGGCCTCATCACGCGCGGCATCGTGCGCGCGGCGGGCGAGAAGCTGTCCGGCGAGCTCGACATCCGCGGCCGCATGGGCCTCCCGGTCAAGTCGATGTCCGGCGGCAACCAGCAGAAGGTGCTGCTGGGCAAGTGGCTCGTCGAGAAGCCGACAGTGTTCATCGTCGACGAGCCGACGCGCGGCGTGGACGTCGGCGCCAAGATGGCGATCTACGAGATCATCCGCGGCCTGGCCGCCGACGGCGTCGCCGTGGTCGTGGTCTCCTCCGAGCTGGAGGAGGTGCTCGGGCTGTCGCACCGCGTGATGGTGATGTCCGGCGGTCGCCAGCAGGGCATCCTCAGCCGCGAGGAGGCCACCCCGCAGGCGGTGATGGAGCTCGCCGTCGCCAACACGTCGAGCGACGATCCCGCTTACACCGAAGACCACCCCGTTCCCGCAGGCGCCCGGCAGGAGGGCTGACGGCCATGCCGAAGACCGAACCGCAGACGACCGACGCGACCACCGCGTCCGACGTACCGAAGACCACACCGAACCAGCGCGCGTCCGGGAGCCGGGTGGGCGAGCTCTTCAAGTCCGTTCCCGGGCCGTTGATCGGCCTGGTCGTGATCTTCATCGCGATGTCGTTCCTTTCGCCCTTCTTCCTGTCCTTCCGCAACCTGATCAACATCATCAGCCAGGTCTCCGACATCGGCGTGATGGCCGTCGGGGCGGCGATGGTCATCATCATCGGGGGCATCGACCTGTCCGTCGGCTCGGTGCTGGCGCTGAGCATGATGACGATGGCCTGGGCGTACAAGATCCAGGGCATTCCGTTCGCCGTCGCCATCATCGTGGGCCTGCTGATCGGCGCACTGGTCGGCCTGGTCAACGGTCTGCTCTCGACCTACGCCCGCATCCAGCCGTTCGTCGCGACGCTCGCGACGATGTCGGCCTGCGCAGGCCTGGCGCTGTTCATCACCAACGGCAACCCGGTGACGCAGTTCCCCGACTGGTTCAGCAACCTGACGGGCACGTTCCTCGGCCTGCCGATCGAAGGCATCATCCTCGTCGCGGTCTACCTCATCGCCGCGTTCTGGCTGCGCTTCCGCCCGAGCGGCCGCGCGCTGTACGCGATCGGCGGCAACGAGGAGGTCGCGCGACTGTCGGGCATCAACGTCCGCGCGCTGAAGGTGCGGGTGTACGTCACGGCGGGCGTGCTCGCCTCGGTGGCGGGCCTGCTCGTGGTGAGCAGGCTGGACTCGGCCGCGCCCACGGCGGGCGCCGCGGACCTGCTGAACGTCATCGCGGTGGTGGTGATCGGCGGGGCGAGCCTCGCGGGTGGCTCCGGCACGATGTTCGGCACGTTCGTCGGCCTGCTCATCATCGGCACCCTGAACAACGGCATGTCGCTGCTCAACGTCTCGCCGAACCTGCAGCCGGTGGTCATCGGCATCGCGATCATCGTGGCGGTGCTGCTCGATCGCGGCGCGCTGAAGGCCAGGGCGGGCTAGATGCGCCTACCCGCACCCGCGGGGGTCGTCGGCGGCGGCGCCGCTACCAGCCAACGGGCGGTGGCGGCGTCCGTCACGACCGTGTCGGCCCAGCCACCGAGCAACACCGCCCGCAACGCGGCGTACTTGCTGGGGCCACCGGCCACCACCCACCGGCGCTTCGCCGCTCGCAGCTGCTCGGTGGTGACGCCGGTGACGAGGTCGTCCAGGCGGGACGGCACCGGCGTGCCCTCCTCGTCGAGGAAACGCAGGCACAGCTGGCCCACCGCGCCTGCGGCGACCACCTCCCGCAAGTCCGCCTCGGAGAAGAAGTTGTTGCCCGCCTGCAGCGGCGGGTCGACCGCGCAGGTGCCGACCCCGACCAGCGCGAGGTCGAGCTTGTCGAGCAGATCGAGCGCCTGTCGCGCGTAGGCGTCGTGCGCGAGCAACGCCCTCCGCACCTCCCCGGAGGCGACCACGCCGGGGGTGCGGAGGAAGACCGGTTCCGCCCCGGTGAGGGTGGCGAGCCGCTGCGTGGCCCGTGCCGCCTCGTACTGCTGGTCGGGTGGCCCGAGGCCGCCGAGCATCTCCACGACCGTGCCGGTGCCGGTGCGCACCGGTCGCAGCGCGGCGATCATGTGCCGGAGGGTGCGGCTCCACGAGGTGAGCCCGACGACCGGCATGTCCACCGGCATGGTGGCGAAGATGGCGGCCGCGGCCGCGCCGAGCTCGATGGCGAGCTCGGGCTCGTCGTCGGAGACCGTCTCGATGACGTGGACCTCGGCCAGCGAGTAGCGGGCTTCGAGGTCCTCCTCGATCTCGCCGTCGAGGCCGACGAGCGGCACCACCACGGTCTGCACGATGCCCTCGGTCTCGGCCTGCTGGAGCAGCCGGGAGACACGGGTCTGCGAGATGCGCAGGCGATCAGCGATCTCGGTTTGGCGCAGACCGGAGTGGTGGTAAAGCCGGGCTACCTTGGCCAAGAGCCGTCGCCGGTCCCTGTCCTCCATGGACCCCTCCCGCTCGCTCGACGACCACCGGACAAGGTCAATCGTATTCCACCCACCGGGATAGCCAGCGGCGTGCCCGGGGTCCTGGGGCAGCCCTGACGGCGCCGGAACGACCGGACCGACCGGTGTCCCGACGCCTCCCGTCCTGGAGTATTCCTTATTTTACGATCTCGCCCGAAGCCCGGCTCCGCGTTAACGCCACCGCGATGATGATGACCAGGCCGTAGACGAGGCTCTGCGCCTGGGGTGGAACCCCGAGCGTCGCCGCCCCGATCGGGATGAGCGTGATGGTCAGCGCGCCGAAGATCACGTTGAGCGGGTTCGTCGAGCCACCGGTGATCGCCGTGCCGCCGACGATCGCCGCCGCGATGCCGGGCAACAGGAGGTCGCTGACCCGAGGCCGAACGACGACGCCGCACCGGCCTGGGCGATGATCATGATGCCCGCCACCCCGGCCAGCAGGCCGGAGAGCGTGAACGCCAGCGATCTTGATCCAGCGCGTGCGGATCCCCGAGAAGATCGCCCCGGACTCGTTGAGGCCGACGGCCGTCATCGCCTGTCCGAGCGGCGGTGCAACGCAACAGCACCCAGAGCAGCGACGGCGAGGATCACCGCGATCCAGAACGCCATGGGAAGGCCCGCGATGCGCTGAGCCGAAGAGCGGCGCCAGCAGGTCCGAGTTGTCGGTGACGTACACGGTGGTCGCCTCGCTGATGATCAGCGACGCCGCCTGTAGCGACGCCGAGCGTGCCCAGCGTCAGGGCGAACGACGGCACCTGCGTGAAGGCCACGAGCAGCCCGTTGACCGCGCCGACCGCCGTGACGATGACGAGGCACACCAACGGCGCCGCGGCCGCCAGCGGCCCGAGCATCAACGCCAGCAGGATCGCCGCGAAGATCGCGATGCGCCGCGTTGGACAGGTCGATCGAGCCCACGTGCAGCACCATCGCCTGGCCGAGGGCGACCAGCAGGATCGACGTGGCCTGGGTGGCGAGGATCGCCAGGCCGCCGCCGCCGACGAAGTCCGGTCGGAGGATCGCGATGAGGGCGAAGAGCACGACGAAGACGGCGATCGGGCCGATCGTCTGCCACAGGTTGCGCGGTGCGAACCGGCGCCGGGCGGGCGGCGGGGACTCGGGCGTCGCCTCCGGCGCGGCGGGTGGAGCGGTCGCGTGCTCGGACATCCTCACACCATCTTCCCCAGCAGGTCGAGCGCCGTCGGCGCCTCGACGGACAGGTCGAAGCGGGCGGTCACCTCGCCGTCGCGCATCACGAGGATCTCGTCGCTCATGTGCAGTGCCTCCTCGAGGGTGTCGGCCAGCAGGAGCACCGCGGTGCCCTGTTCGCGGGCGGCCCGGATCTGCTGGTTCACCGTCTCGGCGGCACCCGGGTCGAGGCCGCGCAGCGGGTGGTCGAGGATCGAGGATCTTGAGGTTGTCCGACTGCAGCCACTTGGCCATGACGACCTTCTGCTGGTTGCCGCCGGAGAAGCGGGCGAGGTCCAGCGCGGGGTCGCGGGGGCGCACGTCGAGCTGCTCGAACCACTCGGCCGCGATCTTCGCCCGCGCGCGCTTGCGCAGGAACGGTCCGCTGCGGGCGGCGCCCGGGTGCACCAGCGTGAGGTTCTCCGCCGCGTCCATGCCGCCGACCATGCCCTCGACGCGCCGCTCGGACGGCACGTACGCCATGCCGGTGCGCACCGCGCGGTTCATCGACCAGGACCGCACCTCCTCGCCGCGCCACGCGCAGCACGCCGCCGTCGAACGGCTCGGCGCCGAAGATCGCGCGGACCAGACCGACTCCCGGCCGGACCCGATCGTGCCGACGATCGTCACGCAGTGCCCCGGGACCAGGGCGAGCGAGACGTCGTGGAAGACGTGCCCCGCCGTCAGGCCGTCGACCTCGAGGATCGGCGCAGGCTTGGCGCCCTCGCGGTCGCGCGACGTGCATCTTCGGCGCGCTCGTCGTGACCGATCATCAGCTGGAACAGCTCGTCCTCGGTGACGTCCGCGGTGGCCCGCTCGGCGACGATCTCGCCCGCTGCGCATGACCACGATGCGGTCGCAGATGCGCAGCACCTCGTCGAGGCGGTGGGAGACGAAGATGACCGAGCCGATGTTCTTGAGGTCGCGGATCTCCCGTTCCAGGATCGCGGTCTCGTTGCGCTCCAGCACCGACGTGGGCTCGTCGAGGATGACGATCGGGGACGCGTGGATCATCTCGTCGACGCGCAGCGCCCGGGCGATCTCGACCATCTGCCGGTCGACGAACGACAGGTCGCCGACGATGGCCCGTGGGTCGACCTTGGCGCCGACCCTGGCCAGGGTCTCGGCCGCCTCCTGGTTGAGGATGCCCCAGCGGTACGAGCCGCGCGGGTGGCGTTGTCCTTGCTGGCCGGATCGCGTTCATCGCGATGTTCTCGGCGACCGACAGGTTGGTCAGCAGCGACTGCTCCTGGTGCACCACCCCGAATGCCGGCGGCGGCGGCGTCCTGCGGGCGGCGGAAGCGTCACCTCCTTGCCGTCGACCTCCATCACGCCGGAGTCGGGCTCGTGCAGGCCGGTGAGGATCTTGAGCAGGGTCGACTTGCCGGCACCGTTCTCGCCGATCAGGCCGATGACCTCGTCCTGCGCGGATCTCCAGCGAGACGTCGTACCGCGGTGACCGGCCCGAACGACTTGGTGATGTGGTGAGCTTGAGGCCGGATCGCCGGATCAGCGTTCCTCGTCGGCGCGCTTGGTCACTTTGACGATCCTCAGTCTGCTGCGCAGCGGCCACGCCGCCACGATGATGGCCACGATCAGCACGACGCCGGACACCCCGGACTGGATGTTCGGAGCTGACGCCCGAGAGGATCAGGCCGTTGTTGAGGGTCGTGAGCAGCATCACGCCGAGCGTGGTGCGCAGGATGCCGCCCTTGCCGCCGGACAGCGAGGTGCCGCCGATCACGACCGCGGCGATCGTGAGGAACAGGATGCCGACGCCGACGGTGGCCGACCCGGCGCCGATCTGGATGCTCGCGAGGACGCCCGCGAAGCGCGCTGCACCCGCCGCGACCGACGAAGATGATAGACCTTGACTGCCGGGCCACCGGGATGCCGTTGCTGCGGGCGATCTCCTCGTTGTTGCCGATCGCGTAGGTGCACCGGGCGAGCCGGGTGTACCGGGTGACGGCGGCGCCCGCCGCGACCAGCAGCAGCGCGACCCAGAACGAGTTCGGCAGCCCGAGGGTGAGCGTGTTCGGCCACGCCTTGAGGTCGCCGTCGCGGCAGGAACGGGATCTGTTCGGTGCCGAACAGCAGGGTGGCCACGCCGAGGCCGACGAACCAGACCCCGAGGGTCACGATGAACGACGGCACCCTGCAGCCGGGTGTGGATCAGGCCGCTCACAGCCCGAGCACCATGCCCAGGGCGACGGCGACGATCAGCGCGACCACCACGCCGTAGCCCGTCCCGTCGCGGCTGTTGGCCGACATCAGCACGAAGGTCATGCCGGCGGCGCCCATCACGCCCTCGACCGAGAGGTCGATCGACCCCATGAGGATCACCAGGGTGGCGCCGACACCGACGATCAGTGGTATCGCGGACTGGTCGAGGATGGTGCGGATGTTCGGCCGTCAGGAACGTGCTGGGGTTCAGGATCCGTGAACACCACGATCAGCACGACCAGCGCGCCCAGCTCACCCGCGCTCTTGACGTCGAACCGGCGGCGTTTCGCCAGCCCGGGTGCAGAGGCGGCGGGCGCCTCCCGCGGGGGTGGTCCCCGCGGAGGAGCCTGCCTGGTCGGGCTCACGACGGCAACTTCTCCGGACCCTGGCCGACCAGCGGGATGGGTTCGGTCTCCAAGGGTCCGTTGTCGATCAGCGTGTCGACCCAGCCGGGGATGTCGGAGTCGTACTTGGTGTAGTCCTGGTCAGGGTCTGCGGCGAGACGCAGCGCAAGCTTGAACAGGCTGTCCCGCTTCTCCTGCGGCATCGTCGACGGGTCGATGGCGCCGGTCGCGGCCTGGTAGGCGGTGAAGAGGCCGATCGACGGCGGCCATGTAGCCGCGGTGGAAGGTCTCGCCGACGATGGGACCGTTGCCGAGCTGCTTCATCATGTCGATCGACCGGCGGGTACAGGCCGTCGGAGACGAACTTGATGTCTGTTCTCCAGGCCGGCCTGACTGCACGGCCTCGGTGGCACCGATGATCATCGCGTCGTCGGCCGCCCAGAAGCCGTTGACCTGGTTCGGGTACTTGGTCAGCATGTTCTGGGTCTCCTGGAAGCCCATCTGCTGGTCCCAGTTGCCGGACGGGTCTCGAGCAGCTTGACGTTCGGGTAGGCCTTCAGCGCGTCCTTGAAGCCCGGCGACGCGGGTCTGGCTGGTGGTGCTGTCCTGCACGCCGGCGCAGCACGATGACGTTGCCCTCGCCGCCGAGGGCTGTCGGCCAGCGCTCTTGCCGGTGCACTCGCCGCTCTCCACGCCGGAGTGCTTCTGGAAGGCGACGAAGTTGTTGCCGACGGTCCCACGGCTCGAGGTTGTCGGGCTTGTTCCACCAGATGACGACGTAGCCGCCGGCGGCCTTCACGGCGTTCACGATCGGTCGGGGCGTCGGAGCTCGCCACCGTGTTGACCATCAGCGACGACCTTCTTGCCCTGGGCCAGAATGGCCTGGATCTTGGAGATCTCGGTCTGCGAGCTGCCCTGCGAGTCGACGATCTCGAGCGGGACGCCGAGCTTCTCCGACAGCGCCTTGGCGCCCTCGATCATCGAGGCCATGTAGGGGTTGGTGGTGTTGATCACCGACGCGACCAGGACGAGGTCCTCCTTGCGATCGTCGAGGACGGCTGCTGGGTGCCGCGCCGGAGCTGCTCGACGTGGTCGCTGCAGCGCGGTCGAGGACCGACTTTCTGGACATCGTCGCGGACATCGGCTCTCACGTGCGGGCCGGGGCGGCCGACGGGCGTCGGCGGGTTCTGACGTGCCAGGTCTCCGACTCGCTTGGTCATCGCATCTAGATATTCGACCGTAGCGACTGATCTGCCCATCAGGTGGGCGTCGCGGAGCCCGGCGGCGGGCGCCGGCCGCCGGGCGGTCAGCGGAACTTGCGGAAGAACGTCGCCACGTCGTCGACGTAGATGTCCGGCACCTCGAGCGGCGCGAAGTGGCCGCCGTCGTCGTGCACGCGGTACTGCTGCAGGTTGAAGTACTTCTCGGTCCACTTGATCGCGGCGGCTTGTAGATCTCGCCGGGGTAGATGCCCACCGCGGTCGGCGCACCGACCACCGGGAACCGGTTGTGCGACGGCTTCCACGGGTTGTTGCGGCACTCCCAGTAGTAGCGCGACGACGTGCCGCCGGTGTTGGTCAGGAAGTAGACCGCCGCGGTGGTGACGAGATCTTCCTTCGGCCAGACCTTCTCGAACGCCTCGGTGCCGACACCGCGCTCCGCCAGGCCCCAGAAGTAGCGCTTCTCGGTGATCCAGGCGAGCTGGCCCGCAGGCGAGTCGGCCACGAGCGCGGCCAGCGTCTGCGGCTTGGTCAGCTGGATCTCGCCGTAGCCGCTCTCGTTCTCCACGAAGAGCTTGCCCCGCTCGAACCAACCCTCCTCGCTCGTCGCCGTACTCGCTCGCGTCCGGCAGGCCGAGTACCGGGTCGAACTTCACGTCGGCCGGCTTGTCCGGGTGCTCGGCCAGGTAGTGGCTCATCTGCGCGGGGAAGTGGGTGTAGATGCCGATAGACGTCCTGCTCGTACTTGTGGCCGTGCTGCTGGGCGACCAGCGCACCCCAGTCACCACCCGCGGTGGCGTACTTGCTCGTACCCGAGAACGTCCTTCATCAGGGTGTTCTCGAGGTCGGCGGTGTGCCACCAGTTCCAGCCGGTCTCGGTCAGCGGCGACGAGAAGCCGTAGCCCGGGAAGCGAGATCAGCACGACGTCGAAGGAGTCGGCGGGGTCGCCGCCGTACGCGGCCGGGTCGGTCAGCGGGCCGATGATCTTGCGCAGGTCCCAGAAGGTCCACGGCCAGCCGTGGTGGATCAGCAGCGGCATCGGGTTGGGGCCCTTGCCCTTGACGTGGATGAAGTGCAGCGGCACGCCCATCAGGTCGACCTTGAAGTGCGGCAGCTCGTTCATCCGGCGCTCGACGTCGCGCCAGTCGTACTCGTTGATCCAGTACTCGACCATCTGCCGGTGGTAGGCGGTGTTGTAGCCGTAGCGCCAGTCGTCGTTGCCGAAGTCCTGCGGGAAGCGGGTGCTCCGCAGGCGCTCGTTCAGGTCCTCGAGATCGACTCGTCCGGGATGGCGATGGTGAACTCGGAAACGTCGGACACGCGAGACCTCCTCGTCTCTCAGCGCAGGGTGGGGATCAGGGTCTGGATGAACTTCCACGTGCCTTGCACCGAGGAGATGCTGAACTTCTCGTCCTTGGAGTGCAGCCAGTGCAGCTCGGTGCCGATGCTGATCGTGTCGAGGCCCGGCAGCCTGCGGCTGAACATGCCCAGCTCGAGGCTGCAGTTCGACACCTGGATGTTGGGCTCCCGCCCGTAGGACTCGCGGTAGGCCCGTTTGGCCAGCTCCAGCAGCGGCGAGTCCTCCACGTAGGGGAACTCGGGGGCGTCGTGCCCGTACTGCTCGATCGTCACGCCGTTGCCCGCGAGCTCCGCGAGCGCCCGCATCCGGTCGAGCACGTCGTGCTTGCGCGAGGTGACCCCGGACGTGATCGTCACCATCAGCCTGCAGCCCTCCTCGGTGGGCCGCACGGTGCCGAGGTTGCTGGAGCACTCGACGATGCCGCGGATCTTGAGGCTCCAGCTGACCACCCCGTTGGGGATCAGCACGACCGCGCGGGTGAGGCGCCGGGTGGCGTTGCGGGAGAACACGCGCTCCGGGAGCTCGGTGGGCGTGAGGTCGATGCGCACGTTCGGGTCGGCGATCTCGTACTCGCTCGCGACCGTCTCCACGACGTCCTTCATCGCGACCTCGAGCGCGTCCGCGTCTGCGCTCGGCATCACCACCGTGACCTGGGCGTCTGCGGCGATGACGTTGTTCTGCGCCCCGCCGAACGGCGCGTCGACGCGCAGGTCGAAGCCCTGCGCGAGCATGGTGTTGAGCGCGCGCGCGAGCAGGATGATCGCGTTGATGCGCTCGAGGTGGATGTCGAACTCGCAGTGGCCGCCGGTGAGCCCGTGGACGGTCAGCGTGCGGGCGACCAGGTCCGGGTCGTCGGGGGCCTCCCACTCCGCGGGGATGTCGATCACGGCGGAGACGTCGCCGCCGCAGCCCGCGAGGATCTCCTCGTCGGTGATCCAGTTGAAGTCGATCATCCGCGTGCCGCGCAGCAGCGACGTGTCGAAGTTGGCCCCGCCGACCTTGCCCTTCTCCTCCATCGAGGTGAGCACGGCCTCGAGTGGCGGGTGCGGGATGTCGGAGGAGTCGAGCAGAGCGAGGATGTACGCGACGCCGATGCCGTTGTCGGCGCCGAGGGACGTGCCGTCGGCGGTGATGTAGTCGCCGTCGCGCAGCAGGTTGAGCCCCTGGGTCAGGAAGTCGAACTCGACGTCGTCGTCCTTGGCGCACACCATGTCCAGGTGTCCGTGCAGGATGAGCGTGGGCGCGTCCTCGTAGCCGGGGCTGCCGGGCTTGCGCACCAGCACGCACCACAGGTCGTCCTGGTGGTACTCGAGCCCACGGTCCTTCGCGAACTGCACCACCCAGTCGCTCACGCCCTTCTCGTTCTCCGAGCCACGCGGGATCCGGGTCAGGGTGTCGAAGAAGTCCATGATCACGCGGGGCTCGAGATCCGCGAGCACGCTCATGCCGTCCTCCAGCTCGAATATTTACGTGGTGCTCAAATCTCCATGCAGTATTGGCGCGTGGGCGGGTCGACGTCAAGAGTCGGCGCTGCTCAAGACGGCGCCACCGACAGCAGGTGCGTCGCCGTGACCGTGTCGGTGACGAGCCGGTTGATCCACCGCCCGACGAGCGCGGCCCGCAGCACGGGGTACTTGTCCACCCCGCCCGCCACCGCCCAGCGGTAGCGCGCGCGGCGCAGCTGGTCGACGGTCACGCCGACGACCATCTCGTCCAGCGGCGTGCGCACCCAGGCACCGTCGGCGTCGAGGAACCGGAGGCACACCTGCCCGACGGCGCCTGCGCGCCGGGCCTGGGCGAACTGCTCGTCGGTGAAGTAGTTGTCGCCCGCTCGCAGCGGCGGCACCACCTGGCACGGACCCACGCTGAGCAGCGCCAGGTCGAGGTCGTCGAGCAGGCGCAGGATCCGACGGGCGTGCGGGTCCGCGCGCAGCAAGGCCGCCCGGATGGCGGGGTTGGCCACCACGCCGGGCACCCGCAGGAACGCCGTGTCGGCGCCGATGAGCGTCGCGAGCCGCTGCGTCTGGTGCGCGACGTCCTGCTGGAGCGCGGGCGCCCCCAGGTCCCCCAGCATCTCGACGACATGCCCGGCGACCAGGGGCAGCGGACGCAGGGACTCGACGGCGTGGCGCAGCGTGCGGCTCCAGGGCATGAACCCGATCGTGCGGACGTCACCCGTGGCCAACGCGGTGGCGAGGAAGGGTGCGGCGGCCCGGCCGAGGTCGACGGCGAGCTCCTCGGCGCCCGCGACGGCGTCCACGACGTGTACGTCCCGCAGGCCGTAGGCGCGGCGGAGCCCCTGCTCCAACTCGCGGTTGAGTTCGGCGGGCACGGCGACGGTGCTGCGCACGATCTCCAGGCGGTCGGCGTGCGCCAGCAGGCGCGAGACCCGCGGCTGGGAGAGCCGCAGGCGCTGGGCGATCTCAGCCTGGCGCAGGCCGCGCGTGTGGTAGAGCCGCGCCACCTTCGTGACGAGACGCAACCGGTCCACGTCCAGCCCGTCCTCGACCACCCTCACACCTCCACCCCTTGACATCCGCGCGGAGACCTCACATCATTCGTCCTGCATCGAGATGTAGCGTACGAATATTAATTCAGAATCGCCCGATGCTCAAGCGGCCACGAGCCGCGCCGGACACAGGGATGACAAGGGAGTCTCAGACATGTCTGGAGGAAGGTCAACGGTGTCCCGCCTGGGCTCGTCGCACCTGAACGGGCTTTCTGACCCCACCGATCTGCCCGCGCTGCGCACCGCGCTCGCCGCCGAGGATCCCGAGGGCAGGCTCGTGCCGCTGGGCCTCGACCGCGTCGCCGTCGGCCCGGAAGTCGTCGACACCGTGGCCGACGCGGTGGCCGAGCAGCTCGCGCGAGCGGGCCGCCGGGGCGACGGCGACATCGTTGTGCTCGTCGACGCGACCCCGATCCAGCGGGCGGGCGCAGACCTGAAGTCTTTGGTCGAGGCGCAGCTCACGGACCGGTTCGGAGGCGGGTACGCCGTGCGCCGCGTGGTGCTGCGCGGCCACCACCCCACCCTGCACGCCGACGACGCCGCGCTCGACGCCGCCACCGAGGCGACCGCGGGCGCCGCGGCCGTGGTCTCGGTCGGCGGCGGCACGATCACCGACATCGCCAAGGTCGCCACCGGCCGCCACGGCAACGGCGCCACGGCCGACGACGGCGGCATCCCGCTCGTCGTGGTGCAGACCGCGGCGTCGGTCGACGGCTACACCGACAACGTGTCGGTGGTACTGCGCGACGGCGTGAAGCGCACGATCCCGTCGCGCTGGCCCGACGTCGTCATCGCCGACGTCACCACGATCTCCACGGCGCCGCGGGAGCTCAACACCGCGGGCTACGGCGAGGTGCTGTCGATGCTCACGGCACCCGCCGACTGGTACCTCGCGTCCGTGCTCGGCATGGACCCGACCTTCCACCGGGCGCCCCGGGACCTGCTGGCCGTGTTCGGCCGCGGCCTCGACGCGTGGTCACCCGGTGTGGCACAAGGTGATCTCGAGTCCATCGGCCAGCTCACCAGGATGCTCGCCGTGCGTGGCGTCGCCACCGGGGTCGCGGGCACCACCGCCTGCCTCTCGGGCGTCGAGCACCTCGTCAGCCACATGCTCGACATGCACAACGGCGCGCACGGGCGGCCGATCGGGCTGCACGGCGCCCAGGTCGGCGTCGCCTCGGTGGTCGCCGCGGCGGCCTGGGAGCACCTGTTCGCCGAGTTCGACCCGGCGACGCCGCCTGCGTTCCCGGACGCCGAGGCCATCGCGGCCCGCAGGCCGGGCGTGCTCGCCGCGTTCGCCGACCTCGACCCCTCCGGCAAGGTCGGCGAGGAATGCTGGCGCGACTACTCCGCCAAGCTCACCCGCTGGAGCGCGGGCCGTGCCACCGTGCACGCCGCCTTCGCCGAATGGGAGCGCCATCGCGCGGCCGTGGACGACTTGCTGGTCGGCTCGGGTGCGCTGGCCGCGGGCCTGGTCGCGGCGGGTGCCGCCGCCCGGTTCGGCGACCTCGAGCCTGCCGTTGACCAGGCGACCGCCCGTTGGGCCGTCGCGCACTGCCACCTCATGCGCAACCGCTTCACCGTCGTCGACCTGCTGGACCTGGTCGGCCGGTGGACCCCGGCCGACCAGGACGCCGTGACGGCGGCCGCCACGACCGCGATCGACCGGGCGGCGGCATGACCCGCGACCTCGTCGTCGGGGTGGACTGCTCCACCACCGCGAGCAAGGCCGTGGTCTGGGACCGCGACGGGCGGGCCGTCGCACAGGGCCGCGCCACGTTCACCACCAGCTCGGCCCGGCCGGGCTGGGGCGAGCAGAACGCCGAAGACTGGTGGACGGCCACGCGCGAGGCGATCCGGCGCGCCGCGCAGTCCACCGACGCCCGGCGGATCGCGGCGATCGCGATCACCCACCAGCGCGAGACGTTCGCCTGCGTCACCGAGGACGGCCGCCCGCTGCGCCCGGCGATGCTCTGGCTCGACACGCGGGCGACCGCGGAGGTCGCCGAGTTCGGCTCGGCCGAGGTGCACCGCGTCACCGGCAAGCCGCCTAACCCGACGCCGGCCTGGTACAAGTTGCTCTGGCTGCACCGCCACGAGCCGGACACGTTGCGGCGCAGCGAACGCGTGGTCGACGTGCAGGCCTACCTCGTGCACCGGCTCACCGGGCACTGGCGCACGTCGTGGGCCAGTGCGGACCCGCTGGGCATCGTCGACATGCGCACCTTCGACTACGACGACGGCCTGCTCGCCGCAGCGGGCCTCACCCGCGCGCAACTGCCGGAGCTGCACGAACCCGGCGCGGTGCTCGGCACGATCCCGGCCGACCTCGCCGACGAGCTGGACCTCCCGCACGACCTGCCCGTGGTCGCGGGCGTCGGCGACGGCCAGTCCGCCGGACTGGGCACCGGCGTGGTCGAGCCCGGATCGGCCTACCTCAACCTCGGCACCGGCATCATCTCCGGCACGTACTCGGAGACGTACTCGACCGGGATGGAGTTCCGGGTGCTGTCCGGCGCCGTGCCGCGGACGTACGTGTTCGAGACCTTCATCGGCGGCGGCACCTACAACATCTCCTGGTTCGTCGACAAGTTCTCCGGTGTCGACCCGATGGCGTTGGGCCTCGGCCTGTCCGCCGAGCAGGTGCTGGAGACGGCCGCCGCGCAGCTCCCACCCGGCGCCGACGGCCTGCTGGTGCTGCCGTACTGGGCAGGCGCGCTCACCCCGTACTGGGACTCCAACGCCCGCGGCGTGGTGGTCGGGCTCACCGGCGTGCACGGCAAGGCGCACGTGTACCGCGCGCTGCTGGAAGGCCTCGCGTTCGAGCAGCGGCTCCTCACCGACGGGGCGGAAGCCTTGCTGGAGAAGCCGATCGAGCAACTCGTCATCCTGGGCGGCGGCTCGCGCAGCGCGGTGTGGTGCCAGATCCTCGCCGATGTCCTGCGCCGTCCGCTGCACGTCGCTCGCGAGACCGAGAGCACGTGCCTCGGCTCGGGCATGCTCGCCGCGGCCGCCGTCGGGCTGCACCCCACCCTGCGGGCGGCCGTCGCGGCGATGTCCGGCACCGGCGCGGTGTACCGGCCCGACCCGGACCGCGCCCGCACCTACGACCGGCTCTTCGGCGTGTACCGCCAGCTGTACCCGCGCCTTCGCGACGTGTTCGCCGAGCTCGCGGAGCTGTCGAAGTGATCGCGCTCCTCCGCAGGCCCGAGCGCCTGTACGACGGCTACGTCTTCGACCTCGACGGCACGGTCTACCTGGGCGACACGCTCCTGCCGGGCGCGGCGGAGACCATCGCCGCGCTCCGCGCGCAGGGCAGGCGCACGGTCTTCCTCTCCAACAACCCCACCCGCGACCCGCAGATGTACGCCGACAAGCTCGGCAGGCTCGGCATCGCCACGCCGGTCACCGACATCGTGAACCCGACCGTCACCGTGCCCCGCTGGCTGCGGGAGCACCACCCGGAGGCGGGCGTCTTCGTGATCGGCGAGGAGCCGCTCAAGCGGGCGCTCACCGCGGCCGGTCTGCGGCTCACCGAAGATCCAAAGGACATCGACATCGTCGTCGCCAGCTACGACCGCACCTTCGACTACCGCAAGCTGCAGATCGCGTTCGACGCGCTCTGGCAGCACCGCCGAGCAACGTTGATCACGTCCAACCCGGATCGCTATTGCCCCATGCCGGGCGGGCGCGGCGAGCCGGACGCCGCCGCCGTCGTCGCCGCCATCGAGGCGTGCACGGGCGTGACGTGCCAGGCGAACCTGGGCAAGCCGGGCGCGGAGATGCTCGAGACCACCCTCGGGATGCTCGGGCTCGCCGCCGACCGCTGCGTGATGATCGGCGATCGGCTCTCCACCGACATCGCGATGGCGGCCGCCGCGGGCATGGACTCCGCGCTCGTGCTCACCGGGGAGACCACCCCGGAGATGGCCGCTGCGCTGTCCCCCGACGCCGCGCCGACCTGGGTGCTCGACCGCATCGACGGCCTACTCCCGGGGAGCGTGCGCGGTGGCTGAGTACGGAACCCGCGACCAACTGCGGCTCATGACCGTGGCCTCGCGCCTCTACCACGAGCGCGGCGTGCGGCAGCGCGACATCGCCACCCAGCTCGGGGTCTCCCAGCCACGGGTGTCGCGCTTGCTGCAGCAGGCCGAGGAGCAGGGCATCGTCCGCACGGTCGTGGTGGCCCCGGAGGGCATCTACCCCGAGCCGGAGGAGGCCCTCGAAGACGCCTACAAGCTGCGGGAGTGCCACGTCGTCGAGGTGTTCGGCGGCGACGGTGCGATCCCGCGGGAGCTGGGCGTCGCGGCGGCCCGCTACCTGAGTGAGACCACGCTGTGGGGGCCGCGGGTCGGGTTCACGTCGTGGAGCTCCACGCTGCGGGAGATGGCGCGCGAGCTCAACGCCATCCGGCGGCCGGGGGTCACGCACGTCGTCGAGATGCTCGGCGACCTGGGCACGCCGCTGCTCCAGCACGAGGCGGGACGCGCCACGTTGCAGCTGGCCAGAGCGCTGGGTGCGGAGCCCGTGCTGCTGCGCACCCCGGGGGTGCTCGCCACCGCTGCGCTCCGCGAGGCCGTGCTGCGCGACGCCCACGTCGGCCGCGCGCTGAGCATGCTCGACGAGCTCGACCTGGCCTTCGTCGGCGTCGGGCCCGCCGACTTCCACGGACCGCTGCGCGAGGGGGACAACTTCTTCTCCGCCGAGCAGCTCACCGAGGTCCGCGCCGCGGGCGCCGTCGGCCAGCTCGACCAGCGGTTCATCGACTCCGACGGCAAACCCGTCAACTCGGCGCTCGACGACCTCGTCGTCGCCATCACGCACGCCCAGCTGCGCGCGGCGCAGACCCGCCTCGTCGTCGCGGGCGGCTCCGGCAAGTGGGAGTCCCTGCACGCCGCGCTCCGCGGGGGCTGGGTCGACGTGCTCGTCACCGACCTCGCCAGCGCCCGCTACCTGATCTCGCACGCCGACTGAGGAGACACGATGGATCTGCAACCGGAAACGCTCCTGGAGATGCAGCGGCGGATGCTGCGCATCCGCTACTTCGACGAGCGCGCCTCCAAGATGGTCAAGCGCGGCCACATCCCCGGCACGGTGCACACCAGCATCGGTCAGGAGGCGCAGGTCGTCGGCGCCTGCATGGCGTTGGGCGACAACGACTTCATGTCCGGCAACCACCGCAGCCACGGCCACCCGATCGGGAAGGGCTCACCGCTGGGCCCCCTGATGGCCGAGCTGGTCGGCAAGTCCGACGGCGTCTGCGGCGGCAAGGGTGGCTCGCTGCACCTGGCCGACTTCAACGTCGGCAGCCTCGGCGAGTCCGGCATCGTCGGGTCGTCGATCCCGATCGCCACCGGCGCCGCGCTGTCGAGCAAGGTGCTCGGCAACGGCAAGGTCGCCCTGGCCTTCTTCGGCGACGGCGCGGCCAACCAGGGCTGCCTCTACGAGTCGATGAACCTCGCAGGCGCGTGGGACCTGCCGGTGGTGTTCCTCTGCGAGAACAACCAGTACGCCCTGTCGACGCCCGCGCACACCGTCACGTCCGGGGTCATCGCCGACCGGGCTGCGGGCTTCGGCATGCCGGGAGTGCGCGTCGAGAACGGCCAGGACGTGCTCGCCGTGTACGAGGCCGTGCGCGCCGCCGTCGAGCTGGCCCGCCGCGGCGAAGGCCCGAGCCTCGTCGAGGTCGTCACCTACCGGTTCAACGAGCACTCCGAGGGGCTGCGCCTCGGCGTGGACTACCGCGACAAGGACGAGAAGACGGCCTGGCTGGAGCGCGACCCGATCGTCCTGTTCCGCAGGTGGCTGGTCGAGCACGACGTCGCCACCGAGGAGGCGCTCGACGCCCTCGACGCCGAGGTCCGCGCGGAGGTCGACGAGTCGGTGGCGTTCACCGACGCGAGCCCCTTCCCGGAACCGTCGCGCGCCTTCGCCGACCTCTACACCGAGCCGTTCGGGCCCACCCACACCGAGCACGGCCCCGGCCCCCTGATCGGAGCAGACCGATGACCGTCATGAGCTACCTCGGCGCGATCGGCGCCGCCCAGCGCGAAGCCATGCAGGCCGACGAACGCGTCGTGATCATCGGCGAAGACGTCGAGGCCAACGTGTACGGCACCACCGGCGGCAGCGGGAAGTCCCGCGCGGCGTCGGGCGACTTCCTGGAGATGTTCGGCGCCAACCGGATCCGCAACACGCCGATCTCGGAAGAGGTCATCGTCGGCGCGTGCGCCGGAGCGGCGATGACCGGGCTGCGCCCCATCGTGGACCTGTCCTACTCGTCGTTCCTGTACATGGCGATGGACCAGTTCGTGAACCAGGTCGCCAAGAACCGCTACATGTTCGGCGGGCAGGCGTCGATGCCGGTCGTGTTCCGCTCGGCGATGTTCTACGGCCTCAACACCGGCGCGCACCACTCCGACCGGCCGTACCCGATGTTCATGAACGTGCCCGGCCTCAAGATCGTGGTTCCGGCTTCGCCCAAGGACGCGAAGGGCCTGCTGCGCTCGGCCGTCGACTCGAACGACCCGGTGCTCATCTTCGAGGCCTGCATGCTGTGGGGCACCAAGGAGGACGTGCCCGAGGAGGAGTACCGCATCCCGTTCGGCGAGGCCCGCACCGTGCGGGAAGGCTCCGACGTCACCGTCGTGGCGATCTCCAGTGCGGTGCCGGAGGCCGTCAAGGCGGCCGACGAGCTGGCCGAGCAGGGCATCTCGGTCGAGGTGCTCGACCCTCGCACGCTGGTGCCGCTTGACGTCGACGCGATCGTGCGGTCCGTGCAGCGCACCGGGCGGCTGGTCGTCGCCGACCCGGCCCACCGCACGTGCAGCGCGGCCGCGGAGATCTCGGCGATCGTCGCCGAGGAGGCGTTCTCCTCGCTCACCGCGCCGATCGTGCGCGTGACCACACCGGACACGCAGATCCCGTTCAGCCCGGCGCTGGAGAAGCAGCTGTACCCCAGCAAGGCGTCGATCGCCGACGCGGTGCGCCGCGTCGCGGGCGAGTTCACCACGCCGGAGGCCATCGCCACCGGCGCCCCCCGATAGAGAGGACAACGTCATGGCACGCGTCGAGGTTCTGCTCCCCCAGTGGGGCATGGGTATGAGCGAGGGCACCGTCCTCACCTGGCACAAGGCCGTCGGCGAGGCCGTCGCCGAAGACGAGCCGCTCGCCGAGATCGAGGCGGAGAAGGTCGAGGAGACCCTCGAGGCCCCGGCCAGCGGCACGCTGAGCGAGATCCTCGTCAACGAGGGCGACACGGTCGAAGTCCGCACCGTCGTCGCGGTCATCGAAACGAGCTGACGGGAGTCGCTGTGGACGAGCTGTCTCTGCCCTTCGACGTCGTGGTCGTCGGGGCGGGCGTCAACGGGTTGGGCATCGCCCGCGACGCCGCACTGCGCGGCCTGCGCGTCGTCCTGCTGGAGCAGGACGACCTCTGCAGCGGGGTGTCCGCGTGGTCGGGACGGCTCGTCCACGGCGGACTGCGCTACCTGGAGCACCGCGACTTCGCGCTCGTCCGCGAGTCGCTGCGCGAGCGCGAACTGCTGTTCCGGCTCGCACCGCACCTGGTCAAGCCGGTGCGGCTGCTCATGCCCTTCTACGCCCACAACCGCAGGCCGCCGTGGATGATCCGGCTGGGCATGGTGCTCTACGACGGTCTGTCGTTCGACAAGAAGACCGGCCGCCACGAGATCCTCGACAAGGCGGGGATCACGGCCCGCTTCACCGGCATCGGCCCCGAGGGCCTCACCGGTTCGGCCGTGTTCACCGACGGGCAGGTCGAGGCCGCGGAGCGGCTGTGCGTGGAGCTGGCGGTCGCGGCCGCGGGCGACGGCGCGGTGATCCGCACCAAGGCCCGGGTGGACGAGCCGATCCTCGAGAACGGCCGCGTGGCCGGGGTGCGGTTCCGCGACACCGCCACCGGCGAGCACCACGAGGTGCGCGCCAAGGTCGTCTACAACGTCGCGGGGCCCTGGATCGACCGGGTCTTCCCGGGCGCCACGGGCCAGCCACGGCTCAACGGCGGCACGAAGGGCAGCCACCTGGTCGTCGACCCGTTCCCGGGCGCGCCGCACGACGTCGTCTACTACGAGTCGCAGGCCGACGGGCGCCTCGTGCTGGTGATCCCCTGGATGGGCCGCTACCTGTTGGGCACCACCGACATCAGGTTCGACGACGACCCCGACGACGCGCGCTGCGACGCCGACGAGATGGCCTACATCCTCGGCGAGGTCAACACGCTCGTGCCCGGGGCGAACCTCACCCCCGCCGACGTGCTCTACACCTACTCCGGTGTGCGGCCGCTGCCCTACGCGCCGGACAAGAAGGAGAGCGACGTGCCGCGCACCCACGTGCTGCACGAGCACGGCGGCGACCTGGCGGGCCTGATCACGGTCGTCGGCGGGAAGCTCACGACCTACCGGCAGCTCGCCGAGGACGCCGTCAACGACGCGTTCAAACGGCTGGGCCGCAAGGCCCCGAAGTGCGTCACGCGCAGGCTGCCGTTCCCCGGCGCGATCACCGACCCGGCGCCGCTGCGGGCGGACCTGGTTGCGGCGGGCATCCCGGCGCGCACCGCGGACCGACTGCTCAAGCTCTACGGGCGCCGGGCCGCGGACGTCGTCGCGGTCGCGGGAGATGCAGATCCCGAGCTGCTCCGCGAGTTCGACCCGGACAGCGGCGCGATCGGCGCCGAGCTGGTCTTCGCGGTGCGCCACGAGTTCGCCCGCACGCTCGCCGACGTGCTGGCGCGCCGGGTGCTGCTCGCCTTCGAGCCCGGGCACGGCCTGGCGTCGGTGGAGCGGGCAGCGGAGATCCTGGGCGCCGAGCTCGGCTGGGACACCGACCGCCGCAAGGAGGAGATCGCGGAGTACCAGCGGTGGCTCACCCACCTCGCGATCCCGGAGCCGGTGACGTGACGCGCTACGTGATGGCGCTCGACCTGGGGTCGACGAGCGCCCGCGCGGTGCTCGTCGACCCGGAGGGGCGCATCGTCGGCGTGGCCCGCAACCCGGTCGAGCCGCTGTTCCCGCGCCCGGGCTGGGTGGAGCTCGACCCGGTCGCGCTGTGGGCCGCGCAGCTCGACAGCGCGAAGCGGGTGCTGGCCGAGGCCGGGGCGACCGCGGCCGACGTCGCCGCGATCGGGTTCACCTCGCACCGGGAGACCGCGTTCGCGTGGGACCGCGGCACCGGCGCGCCCGTGCACAACGGGATCATGTGGATGTCGCACCAGACCGACGACATCGTGCGGCGGTGGCGCGCGGAAGGGCTCGACCCCGAGGTCCGGGCCCGCACCGGGCTCAACAACGACTCGTACTTCACCGCGCCGAAGCTCGCCTGGTACATGGAGAACGTCGACGGGTTCGCCGCGCGGGCCCGCCGCGGCGAGATCGCCGTCGGCACCGTCGACACGTGGATCCTGTGGAACCTCACCGAGGGCCGCTCGCACGCCACCGACCACACGCAGGCCTCGCGCACCGCGCTGCTCAACCTGGCCGAGCTGGGCTGGGACGCCGCGCTGCTGGCCGCGTGCGGCATCCCGGCGGAGATACTTCCGCCCGCCGTTGCGTCGGACAGCCATTTCGGCGACGTCGACCCGCGGCTGCTCGGCGGGGACGCCGGGCCGGGCATCCCGGTCACCGGGATCCTCGCCGACCAGCAGGCTGGCCTGTTCGGGCAGGCGTGCTTCGGGCTCGGCGCCGCGAAGAACACGTTCGGCACGGCCGGGGTGCTCGTCGCCAACGTCGGCGACAAGCCGGTCCTGATGGAGGGCCTCACCTCCAGCGTCGCGTGGACGGTGCAGGCCACCACGGTGTTCGAGGCCGAGGGCGTGGTGTTCTCCAGCGGCCAGACCATCCAGTGGCTGCGCGACCGCCTCGGCGTGATCGGGCCGGACGACGACATCGAGGCGCTGGCCCGCAGCGTGCCCGACAACGGCGGGGTCTACCTGGTCCCGGCGTTCGCCGGGCTGTGCGCCCCGCACTGGGACCGCGACGCCAGGGCCGCGATCGTCGGGCTGTCGCTGGCCAGCGGCGCGGGGCACGTCGTACGCGCGGGCCTCGAGGCCATGGCCTACCAGACCCGCGACAACGTCGACACGCTCGTGCGCGGCGGCATACCCGTCCCCGAGCTGCGGGTCGACGGCGGGGCCACCCGCAACGCGCTGCTCTGCCAGTTCCAGGCCGACATCCTCGGGGTGCCCGTGGTGCGGCCGAACGAGCTCGAACGGACCGCGCTCGGCGTGGCCTACCTGGCGGGCTCGGGCGTCGGGCGCTGGCGCGTGCCCGACGACGTCGAGGCGTCGTGGACCGTCGACCGGGTCTTCGAACCGGAGATGTCCGAAGACCGCCGCGCCGAGCTCTACGACGGGTGGTGCGCCGCCGTGCGACACGTGCGCGCCGCCGCCGTACGACCAACCAGCACTCCAGACGAAAGGACGCCGGAATGACCTGGGCCGACCCCCGGAAGATCGTGGAAGACGCGCGTGCGAGCGGCTACGCCGTCGGCGCGTTCAACATGCACAGCGACGAGACCGCGCAAGCGCTGGTGCTGGCCGCGGAGCAGGCGGCTTCGCCGGTGTTCCTCCAGGTCGGGCGCGCGATCGTGCCGCACATGGGGGTGCGCGCCGCCTACGAGCTCACCCGCCGCGCCGCCGACGCGTCCGGCGCCGAACTGGTGATCCACCTCGACCACGGCCCCTGGGACGAGGTGTTCGAGGCGATCAAGCTCGGCTTCCACTCGCTCATGTACGACGGCGCGCACCTGCCGTTCGAGGAGAACATCAAGACCACCCGGCACGTCGTGCAGGTGGCGCACACGTTCGGCATCCCCGTCGAGGCGGAGCTTGGCAAGATCCCGGACGCCGACGAGGAGGTCGACTGGCAGTCGTACTACACCGACGTCGCCGAGGCCGAGCGCTTCGTGAAGGAGACCGGCGTCGACTGGCTGGCGATCTCGGTCGGCATCGTGCACGGCGTGCCGACGACCACCCCGCAGCCGCTGGACATCCAACGGATCCGCGACATCCGCGACGCCACCGGCATCCCGCTGGTGCTGCACGGCGCCTCCGGCGTGCCCGACGACGAGATCCGGGAAGCCACGGCGGCGGGCGTCGCGAAGTTCAACGCCGACACCGACCTGCGGCACGCGTTCCGCGCGGGCATCGAGGAGACGTGGGCCAACGGCGACCGGCAGCTGGAGGAGGCGCTCGCCGCGGGCCGCGACCGGATGGTCGACGCCACGGTCGGGAAGCTGGAGCTCTACGGCTGCGCGGGCCGGTCGAAGGGCCAGTCGTGACCACGGTGGAGTCGCCCGCGGGCACGACCACCCCGCTCAAGGGCATCCGGAAGGTCGCCGCGCGGCGGATGGTCGAGGCGTGGGCGATCCCGGTGTTCCACCTCACCGTCGAGGTGGACATGACGCACGCGCTCGGCACGCGGGAGCGCGCGCCGGGGGCCACGGTCACCGACGCGCTGCTCGCGGCGTGCACGGCCGCGCTGCGGGCGCACCCGTCGCTCAACGCGCACTGCGACGGCGCCGCCGTCACGGTCTTCGACGAGGTGAACCTCGGCATCGCGGTGGCCACCGACGCCGGGCTCACGGTGCCCGTGGTGGCGGGTGCGGAGGCGTTGGACCTGTCGGGGTTCGCCGCCGCCCGCCGTGACGTCGTCGAGCGGGCCCGCACCGGCAAGCTGGCCCGCGCGGACCTCACGGGTGGCACGTTCACCGTCTCCAACCTGGGCATGATGGGGGTCGACCGGTTCGACGCGATCCTCAACCCGCCCCAGGTCGCGATCCTCGCCGTCGGCGCGACGAAGCAGCGCCAGGTCTGGAACGACGGCGACCCGGCCTGGCGGCCCGTCGCGGAGCTCACCCTGACCTGCGACCACCGCGCCGTCGACGGGGCAGCGGGCGCGGGCTTCCTGGCGACGCTCCGGGATCACCTCCAGGCCTGACGTGCAGCTGAGGTGGATCAGCGCGACCGGGGTCACCGAGCACCCGGTCGACGTCGCGGCGGAGCTGCTCACGAGGTCGGACGGCCTGGTGTGGTTGGACGTCCCGAGCTGGGACGAAGCGGCCGAACACGTGTTGCGCGACGTGTTCGCGTTCCACCCGCTGGCGATCCGCGACTGCGCGCAGCGCAACCAGGTGCCCAAGGTGCACGTCTACGCGGATCACGTGTTCCTGGTGCTGCACTCACCCCACGCCGGGGTCGCGGGGCACGTCCACACGATCGAGCTGGACCAGTTCATCGGCGACCGGTACCTGGTGACCGTGCACGGTCCGCTGAGCGCGGCGGCCGACCCGGCCGCCGCGCGCGTCGAGGTCGATGCGCTGGCGAAACGGCTCGAGTCGGGCAAGCTGCGCCCGCGGCACGCCTACGACCTCACCTACGTGATCGTCTCGGCGGTCACCATGCGGCTGCACGACTTCACCGCCCGGCTCACGGCCGACATGTGGGGCCTGGAGTACCGCTTCCAGGCGGTGGTCAAGGAAGGGCCGTCCGGCCACCTCCGGGATCCGGAACAGTTCCTGGACGAGCTGTTCCGCGCCCGGCACGGCTTCATGGTCGCCAGGACGCAGGCCGCGGTGTCGCGGGAGGTGTTCGCCCGGATGCGCAAGATCAAGGCGTTCGGCCCGGGACGGGGGCAGAAGCGCATCGACGACGCCGTCGACCAGTTCGACCACCTGCGCGCGATGGCCGACGGCGAGAAGGAGAACCTGCAGGGGACGATCGAGTTCTACCAGGCGCGCACGAACACGAAGGTGACCATCGCGGCCGAACGCCTCGCCGTGATCGCCGCCGTCACGCTCCCGGTGACGGCGGTCTCGTCGATCCTCGGGATGAACGTCATCGTCAACGACCAGACCCAACCGTTGGAGCTGGCGGTCGCGGTGACGGCCATGGCCGTCATGTCGGTGCTGCTGCTGTTCTGGGCCAAGCGGCAGGGTTGGTGGTGACGCGGCGCTCAGCCCAGCTGGTAGAGCGCCCGGGCCTCGTCGTGGGTCGCGATGGGCCTGCCGACGTCCCGGGCGATCTCCTGCGCCTGCTGGAGCAGTTCGAGGTTGGTCGGGTTGCGGGCCGGGTCGTAGAACAGCTCCAGCCCCGTCTTGATGTGGCCGCCGAGCTCGATGGCCCGGCGCAGCACCGCGGTGTCGTCGAGCGCGCCCTGCCCCCAGATCGAGATGTACCAGGGGTGCCGCACCTGGGCCTCCTCGATCATCCAGAGGTAGTAGTAGAGGCTCTCCAGGCTGGGCTTCATGCCGTTGGTGCCGATCGGCTCCATCGCCGTGAGCCCGTAGTCGCCGATGAGGTAGAAGTCCCACATCGAGCCGGGCGTCGACATACCCGCGTTCACGTAGTAGAGCGCGTGCCGCAGGTGCCCCGGCTCGTAGACGCCGTAGACCATGGGGATGCCGCGCTCGCGCAACATCCGCCACTGGCTGGCCACCCGTGCGTAGTTGAAGCCGAACTCCGGGCCCTGGAGGTAGCCGTCCTCGTCGGTGCCGGTGGCGAACAGCGTGAGCCCGGTGTCGACGCACGCGATCTGGGCGTGCGCGTTGTCGTTGAGGTAGAGGACGTGCTCCAGGCCGTTCTCGTCGCCGACGAGCCGCAGGTTGTTGCACGTGGTGGGGTACCAGGTGATGTCGGGGTGCTTCGCCAGCACCTTCTCCCACGTGCGCATGTAGTCCTTGTAGGCGTTCTCGCCCAACAGGTCGAAGCTCGTGTTGTGGGCGTGGATCGCCCCGGCGCCCGCCTCCCAGCAGCGGATCGCATCCTCCGCGATCTCGTCGTAGGTGGTGGGGGTGTTCGGGTTCATCTCCTTCGAGCGAACCCCGTTGATGTGCGACTCGATGACCACGGGGTGGTCCCACTGCGGTTCCATGTCCGCGTACTTGTCGAGAGCGGTACTCATTTATTCAGAATAGGCATATTTGCCCACCCGTGGCTACGGAATCATCAGCGGCATGACTGACGCGTTCGGCGCGGGACCGGTGCGGCTCGCGTGCGGGAGCGGGCTGTCGACGCCGCAGGAGGACATGGACCTGTCCCGGGCCGCGCTCACCGCGCTCGGCGACGGCGCCGACGGCCTGCTGCGGATCCACCGCCCGCGTCCGACCGCCGCGTTCAGCAGGCGCGACTCGCTGGCGCCCGGCTTCCCCGACGCCTCGGCCGCGGCGGCCTGCCACGGGTTCGCCCCGGTGATCCGGCCCGCGGGCGGGCGGCTGGCCGCCTACCACCGCGAGGCGCTCGTGCTGGACGTGACGGGCCCGCACCCGTCGCCGCACGACGGCCACCGCGCGCGGTTCGCGGCGGCGGCGACGGCGCTGGCCGACGGGCTGCGCGCCCTCGGCGTGGACGCCCGGCCCGGCGCGGTGCCCGGTGAGTACTGCCCCGGCGAGTTCAGCGTGAACGCCCGCGGCGCGACGAAGCTGATCGGCACCGCGCAGCGCCTCACCCGCCACGGCTACCTGTTCAGCGCGGTGGTGCTGGTCGGCGACCCCGAGCCGGTGCGGGCGGTCCTCGCCGCGACCTACCCGCTGCTCGGGTTGGAGTGGGACCCGGCGACGGTGGGCGCGGTGGCCGACGAGGTCCCGGGGGTGACGGTGGCCGAGGTGGCCGACGCGCTGGTCCCCCGGCTCCTGCACCTCGTCGACGCGACGCACGGGTAGACCGGACCATGCACCTCACCTCACCCCGGGAACGGGCGGTCGCGGCGGTCGCCGAGCACGCGCCCGAGCACCGCGGCCCCTGGTCCGACCTCGGCAGCGGGCTCGACCACCAGGCGTTCCGGGTGGGCGATCTCGTCGTGCGCGTCACCGCGCCCGACGCCTGCGCCGAGGTCACCCGGGAGGCGGGGCTGCTGCGGCTCCTCGCCGGGCGCCTCCCGATCCCGGTGCCGTCGCCGCGGTTCGCCGACCCGGCGCGGGGCGTGCTCGCCTACCCGCTGCTGCCGGGCCGCCCGCTGCTCGGCCGCACCCCGCCCGCGGGCGCCGCGACCCACCTCGGACGGGTGCTCGCGGAGCTGCACGCCGTCGACCCCGCCGCGGTCGACGTCCCGGCCGAGGCGGCCGAGCCCCGGGAGTGGCTGGCCGACCTCACCGGGCCCCCCGAACTGCTGGAGGTCCTGCACGCCGACGCGCCCCCGCCGACCGACGAGCGCGTGCTCGCCCACACCGACCTCGGCGCGGAGCACCTCCTCGCCGCCGACGGGCGGCTGACCGGGCTGATCGACTGGTCCGACGCCGCCGTCACCGATCCCGCGCTCGACTTCGCCCGCCCCTACCGCGACTTCGGCCCGGCCTTCCTCGACGAGGTGCTGCGCGCCTACGGCCGCGACTCCCCCGCGTTCCGCCGCCGCATCACCTTCTTCGCCCGCTGCGCCGCGCTCGAAGACCTCGCCTACGGCGACCCGGCCTACACCCGCCCCGCCGCCCGCAGCCTGACCTGGCTGTTCCCCGCTACGACCACGCCGCGACGATCATCGTGAGCACACCGGCGAAGCCGACGGCCGTGAGCACCAGGTACGCGCCGTAGCAGCGGCGCAGCCAGGGGTGCAACCTGCGGGCGACCAGCCAGACCAACAGGCAGGCCGCGGCCATCCGCAGCCCGCGATCCACCCCGGCCCACGCGAGCAGGGCCCACGGGTCGGTGCCCAGCTCGCCCGCCGCGCGGGCGTACAGCTTCACCGGGATCCCGCTCAGCGCCTGGTGCAGGACCCCGGACGCGCCGTCGGCGAGGTCGGCGCGCGCGGCGGCCTGCATGCGGTCGGTGGTCAGCGGAGCGGGCAGCCACCAGCCCGCCGCGGCGAGCCGGGCGTTGAGGAGCACGCCCGCCAACGACCCCGCGACGATCGACGACGCCAGCGCGGGCACCCGCGACGGCACCGCCGCAGCCAGGAACACCAACGTCATCTCGGCCATCACCGGCCAGCTCAACGCCTCGCCGAAGCCCCAGGCGAACGCGACCAGCAGCCCGCGTGGACCGCTGACCAGCCGCGCCACCCGCGCCCACACCGCCGACGTCCGGCGCCGGGCCGGGCCGCGGCCGAGCAGGTCGAGGACGTCGGCGCGCAGCCGCCCCGCGTCCGTCGCCTCCGGCGCGCGCGGGGCGCCGATCCGCACCTCCATCGGGGCGGGGCGCACCCGGCCGTGCTTGGGCAGCACGTCGCGCGTGCCGAGCACCGCGGCGGGCACCAGCGCCACCCCGCAGTCGGCCGCCAGCCGGACCGCGCCGGAGTGGAACTCCCCGACCTGTCCGTCGGTGCTGCGGGTGCCCTCCGGGTAGACGACCACCGTGCGGCCCGCCGCGAGCGCCGGTCGCGCGGCGGCCAGCAGCGCCGCGTACGCGCCCGGCTCACGGCGCACCGGCAGGATCCCGGCCAGCCCGCTCGCCGAGGCACGCCGGGCGGGCACGTCGTACCAGTAGTCGGCGGCGGCGGCGAACACCGGCCGGGACGCGGGCGGGAGGGCGGCGAGCAGCGCGGCGGTGTCGGCGTGCGAGCCGTGGTTGGCCACCACGACGTACGCCCGCTGGCGCGGCAGCTCGCCCGCCACGGTGAGGCCGCCGAGCAGCCAGCACACCACCCGCCACAGCGCCCAGCGCGCCCGACTTGCCCAGGTGCCCACCCGGGAGGGCTGCCGCAGCGTCACCGCGGCGGCGATGCCGCCTCCGCGGGACGGAGCACGTCGGCGGGTCACGACAGCACCGCCGCGAGCGGCAGGATCAGCAGCAGCGAGTCGACCCGGTCGAGGAGGCCGCCGAAGCCGGGCAGCCACGCGCCCGCGTCCTTCACCCCGGCCTGGCGTTTGACCATGGACTCCAGGAGGTCGCCGAGCACGCCGCCAAGGGCCACCGCGACGACGAGGCCCGGCGTGACCGTGCCCAGCAGCGTGAGCACGAGCACCGCGCCCACCACCGCGCCGACCAGCCCGCCGACGGTCTTGTTCGGGCTGAGCGGCGACAGCGGCCGCCGCGCCCAGCCGAAGCGGCGCAGCCCCCGCCCGCCGCACCACGCCGCCACGTCGGTGGCCGCCGCGGCGAAGCAGACCAGGAACGCGTCGTCCCACAGCACCACCAGGTGCGCCAGCGACCAGCAGATCCAGATCGAGCCGAACGCGGTGAACGCGGCCCGCCGGATGCCGCCCTCGACGTCGCCGGACAGCACCGGGGGCAGCGCGCAGAGCAGCGCGGCGAGCGGGGCCAGCTCCAGCAGGTCGGGGGCGAGCCACGCGAGCAACGGGTAGGCGATCGCCAGCACCAGGAGCAGCGCCACGTCGATGCGCGCGAGCCGGGCCAGCCGCGCGTACTCCAGCACCGCGAGGACGGCGAGCACCGCGGCGAGCGCTGCGGTCGCGCCGCGCCCGGACCAGATCGGCAGCCCGACCACGGGCACGATCAGCGCCCACGTCGTCCACCGCGTGATCAGCTCGCGCTTGCGGGACACGAGCACCGCGATCCCGGAAATCGCGAGCAGGGCCAGCGTGACCCACAGGAAGAACACCGCGCGCCCGGCGAGGTGCAGCGAGATCGGGCCCCAGTCGAGGTCGATGCGGCCGGTGCGGTCGAAGTCGAGGACGTTCCGCATCGATGATCCGCTCGCTGCTTTCACCCACCCCGCCGGCTCCGCAAGCTCCGCAGGCTGCCATCCCCCGGACTCGCTCATGCCGACAGCTCCCGGTGCGCCGCGACCAGCCGCACCACCGCGGTGGCCACGCTCCCGACCACGACGACGCCGCACACGACCGGCAGCGCGCCGGGCCACGCCGTCGCCACGACGACCAGCGCGCAGCGCTCCGTCTTGCCGACCGGGCCGCCGTTGCGCCGCGTGGCGCCCGCCCCCGCGGCGGCCAGCGACGCGAACGTCGGCAGCGTGGCCGCGACGGCCGCCGCGGCCACCAGCGCCACCGGGCCGCCCGTCGCCGCCGCGAGCCACGCGAGCCCGGCGAAGACGACGAGGTCCGACGCCCGGTCGCCCACCTCGTTGAGCACGAACCCCCACGGCCGCGCGACCCCGCGGGCCCTGGCCACCGCGCCGTCGAGGTTGGCGCCTGCCAGCCGGGCGGCGAGCGCGGCCAGCGCCCCGATCCACCAGCCCTGCGCGACGCACACGGCGGCGACGCCCGCCGCGGCCACCCCGACGAGTGTGAACACGTCCGGCGAGATCCGCCTCGCCACCGCCAGGTCGACCAGTCGCGCCAACCTGCGCGTGTACCACGGCTTGATCGCGTAGAGCCCGTTCATGGGAGCAGTCCACCGGCGCGGACGGCCGCCGCGGATCCGCGGAACTACGCAGGCGCCGTCACCCGGCTGCCCGCCCGAACGCCACATGGAGCACCGCCGAACGGGTTCGGCACTGACCGTCTGCCGGATGCGGGCCTCCGGTGGGGCCGATTAGCGTCGGACATCCGGGCGTGATGTGCAGCACAATTGACTGGACTCGGGGGCACTACTCATGACCGCGGAAGCCCAGGAACGAACCGTCAAAGACCGGAAGGCCCGGCTCGTCTACCCCGGCATGGGTGTGTTGTTCGTCGTGCTGGCCTGCTGCTTCCTCTCGTGGGGCATCGCGGCCGACCTGACCACGCCGATGGTCGCGGGGTTCAAGCGCATCTTCGACATGACGACCTTCCAGGCCTCGCTGGTGCAGCTCGCGTACTTCGGCGCGTACTTCCTGCTCGCGCTGCCCGCCGCGTTCATCAACGAGCGGTTCGGCTACAAGGCGGGCCTGCTCGCCGGGCTCGGCCTCGCGGCGCTCGGCGCCTTCGCCTTCTACCCGGCCAGCAAGATCATGACCTTCGAGGCCTTCCTCTTCGCGCTGTTCGCCATCGCCGCGGGCTGCTCGATCCTGGAGACCTCCGCCAACCCCTACGTGATCTCGCTGGGCCCGGAGCAGTCGGCCACCCGCAGGCTCAACCTCGCGCAGGCGTTCAACCCCCTGGGCACGAACATCGGCGTGCTCCTGGCCGCCACGCTGATCCTGCCCAAGCTCGAAGACCCCGTGAACATGGCCGCGCTGTCCCCGGAGCAGCTGCAGGTCATCCGGGCGGGCGAGCTCGCCGCGGTGATGGGTCCCTACCTCGGGCTCGGCCTCCTGCTGATGGCGATCTGGCTGGTCGTCGCGATCCGCAAGGCGCCGACGATCGTCGAGGAGTTCCCCGACGCGGGCGACACGGGCCCGCGGGCGGCGCTGCGCATCCTCTTGTCCAACAAGCGCTACGTGTTCGGTGTGGTCGCGCAGTTCTTCAACGTGGCGGCCCAGGTGTGCGTGTGGACCTACATCATCCAGTACGTCGAGCAGGCCGTGAACGGCTCGCTGGAGCTGGGCGGCTACCTCCTGCAGGTCAGCCTGATCATCTTCCTCATCTCGCGGTTCGTGATGACGTGGGTGATCGGCAAGGTCCGGGCGACGAAGGTGCTCACGCTGCTCGGCGGGCTCGCCGTGCTGCTGTGCGTGTTCGCCATGGTGTCGCCCAACGCGCTCGGGGTCGCCGCCGTCGTCGCGATCTCGGTCTGCCTGTCCCTGATGTTCCCGACGATCTACGGCGTCGCGCTGGAGGGCCTCGGCCCGGCCACGAAGTTCGGCGCCGCGGGGCTGGTGATGGCGATCGTCGGCGGGGCGATCATGCCGGTGGTGCAGGGCAAGGTGCTGGACGCCACCTCCCCCGCCGTCTCGTTCATCGTCCCGGCGGTCTGCTTCGCGGTCGTCACGGCGTACGCCGTGTACGACCTGCGCGCCGAGCCGGTCACGCCCGTCCGCTCGGCCGCCGACGAGGTGGCGTCGTGAAGCGGCGGCTCGCCGCCGTCACCGCCGCGGTGGCACTGACGATCGCGGGCTGCGGCAGCGGCGGCGACCTGGCCACGCAGAAGCCCACCGACCGGCTCGAGGTCGTGTCCTGGTGGACGTCGGCGTCGGAGAAGCCCGCGCTGGAGTCGCTCCTCGAGTCCTACAAGGCCGCGCACAGCGGGGTCACGGTCGTCGACGGGGCGGTCGCGGGCGGCGGCGGCAGCAACGTCTCGGTCGTGCTCGCCTCGCGCCTCACGGCAGGCGACCCACCCGACGTCTGGCAGACGTTCGTCGGCTCCTCGACCCAGGCGTACGCGCGCAAGGGCCGGGTCGCCGACGTCAGCTCGGTGTACACGTCCGGCAACCTCGCGGGCGTGCTCCCGAAGGGTGTGCTCGACGCCGTCACCGTGGACGGCAAGCAGTACAGCGTGCCCACCGGCAGCCACCGCAGCAACGTGCTGTTCTTCTCGAAGGCGGCGCTGGCCAAGGCGGGTGTCGCGCCGCCCGCGGCGGGCTACACCATGACCGCGTTCCTCGCTGATCTGGACAAGGTCGGCCCGTCCGGCCTCTGCCTCGGCGGCAAGGACGCGTTCGCCTCGGCGGAGCTGTTCGAGAACATCCTGCTGTCCACCGTCGGCACCGACGGGTGGCTCCGCATCGGGTCCGACCGCTTCGACTGGTCCGGCGACCAGGCGCGCACCGCGCTCACGCAGTTCGGCACCGTGCTCACCCACGCCGATCCGGCGAGCGACGGGCTCACGTGGGACCAGGCGACGAAGAAGCTCGCGGGTGGCGAGTGCGCGTTCGAGTCCTTCAACGACTCGGCCTACGGCGAGCTCGTCGCGAACGGCGCCACCGACCAGACGATCGGCTCGGTGCCGTTCCCCGGCACCGACGAGCAGTACCTGGCCGTGATCGACGCCTTCGTGGTCGCCAGCGACGCCGCCGACGGCCGCAACGGGCTCGACTACCTGCAGGTCGTCGCGTCACCGGAGGCCACGCTGGCGTTCAACGCGATCAAGGGCTCGGTGCCGGTGCGCACCGACGTGCCCCTTTCGTCGCTGTCGCCCTACCAGCAGGGTGCGGCGCAGGCGTTCCGCGACAAGACGTTCCTGCTGTCGATCGTGCACGGGGAGGCGATGAGCCCGGCGTTCCAGCAGGGCTTCTACGACGCGATCGCCACCTACCGCAGCAGCCGCGACCCCGCGGTCTTCGCCAAGACCCTCGCCGATGCGGTGCGGGCCAACCAGGGCCTCAACGCGCCCTAGTGAGCGAGGGTCTTGAGGAGGACCACCAGCGCGCCGAGGCCGATCAGCGCCGCGACGATGAGGAGGCGCTTCCACCCGGCCAGCTTGGTGCGCCGCGCGGCGAGCAAGGCGAACAGGCCCAGCGTGATCACCGACACCCACACGCCCGCGCGGAGGGCGCCTTCGAGCCGCAACACGCCCAGCCCGGCGAGCACGAGCAGCACCAGCGGGACGACGGCCGCTTCCAGGATCTGACCGGACGTGCGGAACATGCGGCCCGCTTCCGCCCCGCGCGGCGCGCCTCCGTGCGCGGCCAGGTGCGCGACGAGATCGGCCAGAAGGCTCGCGGCCCACAGGCTCCCCGTCGCGACCACGACGTCCAGGACCACCGGCCACGCGGACGGCTCCTCCCCCGGGTAGCGCAGCAGCAGCAACAAGGTGCTGAGGCAGGCGATGCCGCCGTAGATCCGCTCCCGCAGCAGCGCCGCCACTTCCTCCGGCGCCGCGTCGGAACGCGCCTCGTTCACGTCCACGAGGACACTCTGGACCATGCCCTCCGTTGACGTGCTGTTCGCCGGGGTCCCCGTCCGCGAGTTCGCCCCGGCCCGCGCCTGGTACACCACCTTCTTCGGCCGGGAGCCCGACGTGGTCCCGCACGAGCACGAGGTGATGTGGCAGTGCGCCGAGTCCGCGTGGCTCTACGTCGTGCAGGACGTGGCCCGCGCCGGGCACGCCATCGTCGCGCTGATGGTCGCCGACCTCGACGCCGCGGTCGCCGACCTCGGCAGGCGCGGGATCGAGGGCGGCCCGGCCCACCCGGAGGGCGACGGCGCCCGGAAGGCCAGCTTCACCGACCCGGACGGCAACGAGGTGAGCCTCATCGCGGTGTCGTCGTCCACATAGTGGAAGCACATTCTCATTCACTGGTACGAAGGCGTACGGTCGGCGCATGGCCGCCGCCACCGCACAGCAGACGTCCGGCAGGCGGTGGGTGGTGCTGGCGGTCGCCACGTTCGCGCAGACGGCCGCCTGTGCCTTCGTGTACGGGGTGCCGTTCCTCGTGCCGGACCTGCGCGACCAGTTCGGCCTCTCCCTGGCCGCGGCGGGCGCCTACGTGGCGGCACCGACCGCGGGCCTGCTCGCCACCCTGATCTTGTGGGGCGCCGCGGCCGACCGGTTCGGCGAGCGGCGGGTGATGGCCTCCGGCCTGCTGCTGGCCGCGCTCGCGGTCGGGGTCGTCGGGCTCACCCCTGGTCTCGGGCACGGCCTCGTGCTGGCCTTGTTCGCCCTGGGCGGCGCGTCCGCGGCCAGCGTCTTCGCCGCCTGCGGTCGGATGATCATGGGCTGGTTCGCGCGCACGGAGCGCGGCCTCGCCATGGGGATCCGCCAGACCGCGCAGCCGCTCGGCGTCGCCGTCGCGGGGCTGCTGCTGCCCGGGCTGGCGCAGCGGTACGGCGTGTTCGGCGCCATGGCCGTGCCCGCCGCGCTCTGCCTGCTCGCGGCGCTCCTGGTGATCGCCGCGGCGCCCGACCCGGCGCGGCCGCCGCGGGTGCCGGGCGAGCACCCGGCCTCGCCCTACCGCACCCCGGTGCTGTGGCGGGTGCACGCGGCCAGCGCGATGCTCGTCGTGCCGCAGTTCGCGGTCAGCGCCTTCGGCACCGAGTACCTCGTGCGGCAGCAGGGCTGGAGCACCACGGCCGCGGGCGCGTTCGTCGCGGTGATCCAGATCGCGGGCGCGGTGGGGCGCATCGGCTCCGGCGTGTGGTCGGACCGGGTGGGCTCGCGGCTGCGCCCGATGCGCCAGCTCGCGGTCGGCGCCGCGCTGGTGCTGCTGACCTTCGCGCTCGGCGATGCGGTCGCGCCGTGGTTGGCGATCGCCGCGCTCGTCGTCGGCGGCGTCGTCACGGTGGCGGACAACGGGCTGGCATTCACCGCCGTCGCGGAGATCGCCGGGCCGATGTGGTCGGGCCGGGCGCTGGGCGTGCAGAACACCGGGCAGAACATCGTCGGCTCGCTCACCCCGGTCGCGCTCGGTGCGCTCGTCGGGGTGGCGGGCTACGCGGTCGGGTTCGCGGTGGCCGCCCTCGCGCCGATCGCGGCGATCGGCCTCACTCCGGTCCGTGACGAGCCGGACGCGACCTGGTAGTCGGCCACCTGCCCTTGTGCGCTCTGCGGCTACGGGTCCGCACCCAGCGGCTAGAAAGGTGTGATCCGGGCAACAAAGCTGGATCGCGTGGCGGGACCGCTCTCCGGCGTCAGGGTCATCGAACTGGGACAGGTGATCGCGGGTCCCTTCTGCGCGCAGATGCTCGGCGACCTCGGCGCCGAGGTCATCAAGGTCGAGCCGCCCGGCAAGGGCGACGTGCTGCGCCAGTGGGGCCACGCCGACGTCACCGGCGACTCCCTGTGGTGGAGCGTCGCGGGCCGCAACAAGCGCAGCATCACCGTCGACCTGCGCACCCCCGGCGGCCAGCAGCTCGTGCGCGACCTGGTGGCGCAGGCCGACATCCTGGTCGAGAACTTCCGCCCGGGCACCCTCGAGGGCTGGGGGTTGGGCTGGGACGACCTCTCCGCCGTGCGCCCTGAGCTGATCATGGTGCGGATCAGCGGCTTCGGCCAGACCGGGCCCTACGCCCGTCGGGCGGGCTACGCGTCGATCGGCGAGGCGATGGGCGGCCTGCGGGCGCTCACCGGCTACCCCGACCTGCCGCCGATCCGGGTGGGCATCTCGATCGGCGACTCGCTCACCGGCATCTTCGGCGCGCTCGGGGCGGTGTCGGCGTTGGAGGCACGCCACCGCACCGGGCGCGGGCAGGTCGTGGACGCCAGCATCTTCGAGTCGGTGCTCGCGGTCACCGAGTCGCTGGTCGTGGAGTGGTGCGCGCGGGGCACCGAGCGCAAGCGCACCGGCCCGACGCTGCCCGGCATCGCCCCCAGCAACGTCTACCCGACCAGCGACGGCCAGCTGCTCATCGCGGCCAACCAGGACTCGGTGTTCGCGCGGCTCGTGGACGTGATGGGCATGCCCGAGCTGGCCACCGACCCGCGCTTCGTGGACCACCGCGCCCGTGGCCGCAACATGCACGCGATCGACACGATCATCGCGGGCTGGACGGAGCGGTTCGGCGCGGCCGAGCTGCTCGACAAGCTGCACGCGGCCGGGGTGCCCGCGGGCCTGGTTTACGAGCCGAAGGACATGCTCGCCGACCCGCACTTCACCGCGCGCCGCTCGATCGAGACCGTCAAGGACGGGCGGCACGGCGAGCTGACGATGCAGGCGGTCGTGCCGCGGCTGTCGGAGACCCCCGGGGAGATCCGCTGGGCGGGCCAGTCGCTCGGCGCCGAGACCGACGCGGTGCTCACCGACCTGCTCGGACTCACGGCCGACGCCGTGGCGGCCCTGCGCGAGGACGGCGTGATCGGGTGATCGGGACGGAGGCACGGCCATGACGCTCGCCGACCAGCAGGAGTTCCGCGACGTCATCGGGCGGTTCGCGAGCGGCGTCACGATCATCACCACGAGCGTCGACGGCGCCCCGTTCGGCACCACCGCGAGCGCGGTGAGCTCGCTGTCGCTCGAACCGCCGATGGTGCTGATCTGCCTCAACAAGTCCAGCTCGACGCAGGCCGCCATCCTCAAGGCGGGCCACTTCTGCGTGAACATCCTCGCCGACGGCCAGCAGGACCTCGCCTACCAGTTCGCGGGCAAGGGCGACAAGTTCGCGGGTACGGCGTTCGAGGCGGGCATCGAGGGCATCCCGGTGCTGGGCGGCACGCTGGCGCACCTGGAGTGCCGGGTCGCGGAGACCGTCACCGGGGGCACGCACACCGTGTTCCTCGCGCACGTCGCCGTCGCCGCCGGGCACGAGGGCGCGCCGCTCACCTACTTCCGCGGCCGGTTCGGCAGGCTGGAGAGCGTTCGCGAGGAGGAGGCCTACGCCGCGGTGCGGGCGTGGGTGCTCACCCGGCAGATGCCGCTGGACCAGGCGCTGGAGCCCGGGGCGCTGGCCGCGGCGATGGATCTGGAGGCGCCGCACGTCGCCTACGCGCTGGTGCGCCTGGCGGGCGAGCACGTGGTGAGCCGCACCGCCGACGGCCAGTACCTGCCCATCCCCCTCACCATCGAGCTCGCCGACCAGCTGTTCGGCGCCCGCTGCGTGATCGAGCTCGGCGTCGCCGACGTCGCGGTGGGCCGCATCGCCGACGACGACATCGCGGTGCTCGACGGCTACGCGCAGCGGCTGGCCGCCGTGGTGGCCGCCGACGACGCGACCCTCGACGAGTTCCTCGACACCAGCCACAGCTACCACATGCACTTCGTGGGCCTCGGCGGGAGCCCGCAGCTGCGCGAGACCTACAACGCGCTGGGCATCTCCGTGCTCTGGCGCCGAGCCATGGACGGGATGGAGTGGCGGTCGAAGTTCGACGTCGTCCACCACGCCGCGCTCACGCAGGCCTGCCGCGACGGCGACGTCGCGCGGGCCCGTGACCTCATCTCCGAGCACACCGAGCAGGTGCGCGGGCTCGTCCGCACGTTGATCGACCGGGCCGGCGGGGCCCTTTAGGAGGGATCATGGTCGAACGGTTCCAGAACTACATCGGTGGCAAGTTCGTCGACGCGGGCGACGGGCGCACCTTCGACTCGCTCGACCCGTACGCAGGCGAGGCGTGGGCCGCGATCCCCGAGGGCAGTACCGAGGACATCGACCACGCCGTCGCGGCCGCCCGCAGCGCCCTGCAGGGCGAGTGGGGCAAGATGACCGGCTTCCAGCGCGCCGCCCTGATGCGCAGGCTCGCCGACCTCATCACGGAGAACGCCGAGCGGCTCGCCAGGGTCGAGGTGCGCGACAACGGCAAGCTCTACCGCGAGATGATCGGCCAGCTGCAGGGGCTGGGCGCCTGGTACCAGTACTTCGCCGGGCACGCGGACAAGATCGAGGGCCGGGTCATCCCGACCGACAAGCCCAACTACTTCTGCTTCACCCGCCGCGAGCCGGTCGGTGTGGTCGGCGCGATCACGCCGTGGAACTCCCCGTTGCTGCTCATGACGTTCAAGCTCGCGCCGGGCCTGGCCGCGGGCTGCACGTTCGTGGTGAAGCCCTCGGAGCACTCCCCCGCGTCGACGCTGGCCTTCGCGCAGGTGCTGGACGAGGCCGGGTTCCCGCCGGGCGTGTTCAACGTGGTGGCGGGCTCCAGCCGCGAGCTCGGCGCCGCGCTGGCCGGGCACAAGGGCGTGGACAAGGTGGCGTTCACCGGCTCGACCGCGACCGGCCGCGCGGTGGCGCACGCCGCCGCGGACAACGTCAACCGCGTGACCCTGGAGCTGGGCGGCAAGTCCCCGCAGATCGTCTTCGAGGACGCCGACCTGGCCGCCGCGGCCAACGGGATCATCGCGGGCGTCTTCGCCGCCACCGGCCAGACGTGCATGGCCGGGTCGCGGGTGATCGTCCACGAGAGCGTGCACGACGAGCTGGTGCGCCTGGTCGCCGAGCGCGCGAACGCGATCAAGCTCGGTGACCCGAACGACCCCGAGACCGAGATGGGCCCGATCGCCAACCAGCCGCAGTACGAGAAGGTGCTCGGCTACCTCGACACCGCGCAGAAGGAGGGCGCGACGGCCGCGTGCGGCGGCTCGGCGGCGAACGAGTTGGGCGGGTTCTTCGTGAAGCCCACCCTGTTCACCGGGGCGGGCGCCGAGGACACCGTCGTGCGCGAGGAGGTCTTCGGCCCGGTGACGGTCGCGCTGACGTTCCGCACCGAAGAGGAGGCGCTGAAGCTCGCCAACGACACCCCGTACGGCCTCGCGGGCTCCGTGTGGACCCGCGACGTGCAGCGCGCGCACCGGGTGGCCGCCGAGCTCCGCGCGGGCACCGTGTGGATCAACGCCTACCGCGTGCTCGGCCCCTACGCGCCCTTCGGCGGGTTCGGGCAGAGCGGGCTCGGCCGGGAGAACGGCGCCGACGCCCTCAACGAGTACACCGAGGTCAAGTCCGTGTGGGTGGAGCTCACCGGTGCGACCCGCGACCCCTTCAAGCTCGGCTAAAGGAGAGATCAATGTCGCTCGACCTCAACCCCACCGCTCCCCGCCCGGAGAACGAGACCAAGCCCCTGGTCGACCGGACGCAGACCAACCCGATGTTCAACGACCAGAAGATGAAGCTCGGCCTGTTCGGCACGAACTGCTCGTACGGGCTGATCATGTCGCACGCGCCCACCACCTACGAGGCCACCTGGGCGCACACCAAGGAGATCGCGCAGCGGGCCGACGCGCTCGGCTTCGAGGCGCTCGTGCCGATCGCCCGCTGGCGCGGCTTCGGCGGCAGCACGAACTTCAACGGCAACTGCTTCGAGACCTACACCTGGGCGGCGGGCCTGGCCGAGGCGACGGAGAACATCGGGATCTTCGCCACCTCGCACCTGCCGACGGTGCACCCGATCGTCGCCGCGAAGGCCGCCGTCACGATCGACCACATCTCGGGCGGACGCTTCGGGCTCAACCTGGTGATGGGCTGGTTCAGCCCCGAGATGGACATGTTCCACGGCGAGCAGCGCCAGCACGACGAGCGGTACGCCTTCGGCCAGGAGTGGATCGACCTGGTCAAGAAGCTGTGGTCCGAGGAGGGCTCGTTCGACTTCACGGGCTCGCACTTCCAGGGCGAGAAGCTGGAGTCCTACCCGAAGCCGCACCAGGCCCCGCGGCCCGTGCTCATCAACGCGGGCAACTCGCCGTCGGGCGTCGAGTTCTCCGCCCGGAACGTGGACATCAACTTCGCGTCGCTGGACACGCTCGAGAACATGTCGACCTACACGAAGACCCTGCACGCCAAGGCCCGCGACGAGTTCGACCGCGACATCTCGACGATGACCTACGGCCTCGTCGTCGTCCGCGACACCGAGAAGGAGGCCAAGGACGCCTTCCAGTCGGTGATCGACCACGGCGACTGGGACGCGGCGGGCAACGTCATGAAGGTCGCGGGCATGGAGAGCCAGTCGTTCAACGAGCAGATCAAGCAGTTCCAGGAGCGTTTCATCGCCGGGTGGGCGGGCTACCCGGTGGTCGGCACTCCCGAGCAGGTCGTCGAGGAGTTCGGCCGCCTCAACGAGGCGGGTATGGAAGGCATGATCATGGGCTTCGTTGACTACAACGAGGAGATGAAGTACTTCGGTGAGAAGGTTCTTCCGTTGATGAAGGAAGCGGGGCTTCGACACTGATGCTGATCGTCGGGGTGGTCGGGTCGCCGAACGCGGGTGGGCGCACGCGGGTGGCGGTGGACGCCGTGCTGGGCGGGGCCGTCGCCGAAGGTGCCGAGGTCCGGGTGCACGAGCTGGCCGACACCGCCACGCCCGACGTGCTGGCGGCGATGGGCGAGGCGGACGCCGTGGTGTTCGGCTCGCCCACCTACCGCGCCGACATCGCCGCGCAGCTCAAGGGCCTGCTCGACCAGACGCCGCGGGGCGCGGCGTACGAGTCGGGCGACCCGCTGCGCGGCAAGGTCTGCGCGACCGTCCTCACCGGAGCGAGCGACCACCACTTCCTCGCGGTGGAGAAGGTGCGCGGGATCCTCGGCGGCTTCTTCGGCGTGCAGATCCTCTCGCCCGGCCTCTACTTCCCCTCGGCGGCGTTCACCGAGGACAAGACCGGGCTGGTCGGCGAGCAGCGACAGCTCGCCGAGCTGCACGGGCGCGCGCTCGTCGAGCTCACCACCGCCGTCCGGTCGTCGAAGTGGCTACGCGACCTGCGGCCGCTCGTCTGATGCGCGACATCACGATCGTCGAGGTCAGCCCGCGTGACGGGCTGCAGAACGAGTCGGAGATCCTCTCGACCGACGCGAAGGTCGACCTCATCACCCGCCTCGTCGACGCGGGCGCCCGGCGCATCGAGGCGGTGTCGTTCGCCCACCCGAAGCTCGTGCCTGCGATGGCCGACGCCGAGGCCGTGATGGCGCGCGTGCCACGGCGCGACGACGTCTCCTACGCCGGGCTCATCCTCAACCGGAAGGGGCTCGACCGGGCGGTCGGCGCGGGCGTCGACGAGGTCAACGTGGTCGTCTGCGTCAGCGACACGTTCTCGGGCCGCAACCAGAACGTCACGGCCGACGAGGCGATGAAGATGGCGGGCGAGGTCGTCGACGCCGCCAGGGCGCAGGGCGTCGCCACCACGATCACGCTGGCGACCGCGTTCGGCTGTCCGTTCGAGGGCGAGGTCGACCCGGCGAGGGTGGCGGAGTTCGCCCGGCGCTGCGCGGACTCCGGCGTGCAGGAGCTGGGCCTCGCCGACACCGTCGGGGTCGGGGCGCCCGGCCAGGTCACCGACCTCACGGCGCGGATGCGCGACACCGTCGGGGAGCTGCCGCTGCGCTTCCACTTCCACAACACCCGCAACACCGGGTTCGCCAACGCCTACGCCGCGGTCGCGGAGGGCGTCGACGTGCTGGACGCCAGCGCGGGCGGCATCGGCGGTTGCCCGTTCGCGCCCAAGGCCACGGGCAACATCGCCACCGACGATCTCGTCTACATGCTCGAGCGGATGGGGCACCGTACGGGGATCGACCTCGCTACGCTCCTGCCCACGGCCGCGTTCCTCGGCGAGCAGCTCGGCCACGAGGTGCCCGCGTTGCTGCCGCGGGCGGGCGCGTTCCCCTGACCCCGTAGAGAAGGAGATCCTGGTGGCCGAACACATCTACCGCATCGCAGAGATCGTGGGCACCTCGCCCAACGGTGTCGACGACGCGATCCGCAACGCGGTGACCCGAGCGAACCAGACGCTGCGCAACATCGACTGGTTCGAGATGACCGAGGTCCGGGGTCACCTCGCCGACGGCCAGGTTGCCGACTGGCAGGTGACCGTCAAGATCGGTTTCCGGCTCGAAGACGGCGAGTAACCCCACCCGCCGCCGGACGGCCGTGCCGTCCGGCGGCGACCTATCGCATGCGATTACGGCCTGAATCAGCGTTACGCACGGCGTGACAGCCCAGATTGCATGCGATACGCTCCCCGCGTGCCCCCAACGACGCAGAGTGGCGAAGCCGCGCACACGCGCGTCGCCTACGCGGCGCTGCGGGAGCGGATCGCGTCCGGCGGCCTCGGCCCCGGCACGTGGCTGCGTGAGCACACCGTGGCCACCTCGCTCGGGCTCTCCCGCACCCCGGTGCGCGAGGCGCTGCGGCTGCTGGCCGCCGAAGGGGTCGTCGAGCTCGTGCACAACCGCGGCGCGCGGGTGGTGAGCTGGAGCGCCGAGGACATCGACGAGGCCTACCGGCTCCGCGCGCTGATCGAGGGTTACGGGGCGGGCCTGGCGGCCGCGCGGGCCGACGCCGCGTGCGTGGCCGAGCTCCGCAGCCTGCAGGAGCGCTACGAGCAGGCCCTCGACGGGCAGGACCCGCAGCCGACGTCGGCCCCGATGTCGTCGGCCCCGATGACGTCGGCCCCGATGACGTCGGCTCAGTGCAACGACGATTTCCACGCCGCCGTTCTCGCCGCGTCCGGCAGCGCCCGGCTGCCCGTGCTGGTGGCCGTGGTGTCGAGCGCCCCGCTCGTGCGGCGCGTGCTGCACTCCTACGACGACGACGACCGGCGGCGCAGCGTGATGGCCCACCGCGACGTCATCACGGCCATCGCGAACGGCGATGCGGATCTCGCGACATCCGCGATGAGCAGCCACATCCTGGCCGCGCGCTACTCGGCACTGCGCAGCTAGTTCCCGCCCAACTCCCTGTCCAACGGAGGACACGGTCATGGACGATCGACGCCACACGCTGCGGCACTTCCCCGTGGTGCGGACGACGAGCGTGGACGAGGCGCGGGACGCCGTCACCGACGTCTACCTCCCCCACGCGCTCCGGGCCGACGGCGGGCGCCTGCGGATGCGGCTCAACGCCGCCCGCCAGCGCCGCTTCACGCTGGGCTTCCTGGCCTATGGCGCGCACGCCGAGCTGGGGATGCCCGCCACCGAGACGACCTACCACGTCAACCTCACCACGCGCGGCACCACGTACGCCGAACGCGGCGACGGCACCCGGGCGGTCACCGCGGCCCGGACCAGTGGGGTCGTGCTGCTGCCCGACCAGTTCAACACCGTGCGTTGGACCGACGACGCCGAGCAGCTCATCCTCAAGATCCCCCGCACCCGGCTGGAGTCGCACCTCGCCGACCTCGTCGGCCGCCCCGTCGACAAGCCCGTCGACTTCCGGTTCGGCTTCAGCACGGCGACGGGCCGCGGCCGCAGCCTGCTCGCGACCGTCGAGTTCCTGGCGCGGGAGCTGGACCGGCCGGGCGGCATCGCGGAGACCCCGCTGGCCCGCGAACAGCTGGAGGCGTTCGTGATGACCCAGGTGCTGCTGGCCGTGCCCAACTCCTACAGCGACGTGCTCGAGGGCTACGTGGCGCACAGCCGCCCGTCCCGGTTGCAGGCCGTGCTGACCCACATGGAGACCCACGCCGACCAGCCGTTGACGCCCGGCGAGCTGGCGAGGATCGGCTGCATGAGCGTCCGCTCGCTGCACGCGACGTTCCAGCGCGAGCTGGGCCTCTCGCCCATGGCGCACCTGCGGCGGATCCGACTCGACCACGTGCACGTCGAGCTGCTGCGCGCGGGCCACTCCGACGCGCGGATCAGCGACATCGCCATGCGCTGGGGCTTCTTCCACCCGAGCCGGTTCGCCCACCAGTACCAGGAGCGGTTCGGCGAGCTCCCCTCCGACACGATCCGCCGCGGCACGGCCTGAGCTACTCGCCCCGCCAGATAGGCGGCCGCTTCTCGGCGAACGCCTGCGCCCCCTCGCGTTGGTCGGCCGAGCCGTACAGCGCGGCGACGGTCGGGAAGTCGCTCGTCGCGATCCGCCGCATGGCCTCGGCGAACGTGAGGCGCTGGCTCTCGCGCTGCACCTCCTTGATCGCCGCGTAGACCAGCGGCGGCCCCTCGGCCAACCTGCTCGCGACCTCCAGCACGCGATCGGCGAGGTGAGCGGGTGGGTGCACCTCGTTGACGAGGCCCCACCGGTGGGCTTCGGCGGCGTCCATCCACCGGCCGGTGAGCAGCAGCTCCATCGCGATGTGGTGGGGCATCCGGGTGGGCAGCCGCAGCGTCGCCGCGTCGGCCAGGGTGCCCGCGTTGATCTCCGGGAGCGCGAACGACGCCGTGTCGGCCGCGTAGATCAGGTCGCAGGACAGGGCGAGCTCGAACCCGCCGCCCACCGCCATGCCCTCGACGAGCGCGATCACCGGCTTGTTCAGCCCCGGCAGCTCCTGGATGCCGCCGAAGCCGCCGACCCCGTAGTCGCCGTCGACGGCGTCGCCCGCCGCGGCCGCCTTGAGGTCCCACCCGGCGCAGAAGAACCGCTCGCCCGCGGTGCGCAGCACCGCGACCCGCAGCGCGCGGTCGTCGCGGAAGGACGCGAACACCTCACCCATCGCTCGCGACGTGGCGAGGTCGATCGCGTTGGCGGGCGGGCGGTCCAGCGTGACCTCCAGCACCGCGCCCAGCGACCGGGTGCGCACCCCGCTCATGCGCCCTCCTCGCTGACGCTCGTCAGCCGCATTCGCGACGCTGCTGTGCTCAATGGTGAGCTCGCTGCATCCACCCACCCCGCGGGCTCCGCAAGCTCCGCCAGCTGCCGTCCCCCGGACTCGCTCACGTGATCACCAGCGCGTCGCACGCCCACGCCCCGTCCGCCGTGACGATCAACGGGTTGATCTCCAGCGACACCACCTCCGGGCGGCTCAGCACCAGCTCCGCGACCCGGCCGACGACGTCGACGACGCGGTCGAGGTCGGCGGGCGGCGCACCGCGGTAGCCGGTGAGCAGCGGGGCGCAGCGCAGGCCGAGCAGCGCCCGCCGGATCTCGGCGCCGTCGGACGGGAGGAGCAGGTGGGCGACGTCGCGCACCAGCTCGGTCAGCACGCCCCCCGCGCCGAGGGTGAGGACCGGCCCGAACACCGGGTCGCTCTCCACGCCCACCAGCACCTCGACGAGCGCGCCCGGCACGAGCCGCTCGACCAGCACGGCCGGGTACCTGGCCAGCAGCACGGCGGCGGCCGCGCGGACGTCGGCGGGCTCGACCAGGCCGAGCCGCACGGCGTTGTGCTCGGTCTTGTGGGCGATCCCCAACCCCTTCACCGCGACCGGTCCACGCACGTCCGCGGCGGCGACCACGGCCGCCCCCGCGCTCGCGCACACCGCCCCGGCAGGCACCGGCACCCCGTGGACGCGGAGCAGTCGCTTGCTCGTGGCCTCGTTGAGCACGGTCGTGCCGCGGACGCGCCCCTCGGGCCCGGCGACCGGCGGGGGCGCCGGACCCGCCCAGGCCCGACCGATCGTCGCCGCGGCCTCGACCGCGGCCACGGCGACGGCGGGTGGGGCGAGCACCGCCAGCCCACGGCGCACCCAGGTCGCCGCCCGCTCCCCGGTCAGGTTCCCCGCCATCGCCGCGACCAGCGCCCCGCGGGCGTCCGCGGTCGCGCAGGCGCGGGCGAACGCGTCGACGGCCAGCACCCAGTCGTCGTCGGCGCAGCGGTCGGCGCGCGGCAGGTCGGCGAAGAGCAGGTGCAGGTCCGCGGGGCCGCTGACCATCGCCGTGAACGCCGCCGCCATCGCGTCCGGGTCGCCCCAGACGTAGGTGTGGTAGTCGAGCGGGTTGGCCAGCGCCACCCGCTCGCCGAGCACCGCGCGCAGCTCGCCGCGCTGCGCGGGCGTCAGCTCGGCGAACCGCACGGCCGCCCCGACCGCGGCGTCCGCGACCAGCGCCGCCTCGCCACCCGAGCTCGACAGCGAGGTGAGCCGGGTGTCGGCCAGCGGGCCGCCGCAGTGCAGCAGGCTCAGCGCCCCGAGCAGCTCGTCGACCGAGCCGACCTGGCCGATCCCGTTGCGGCGCAGGAACTCCGCGGCCGCCGCGGCGTCGGCCGCGAGCGAGGCCGTGTGCGTGACGACCGCCGCCCGCGCCTGCGGGCTGCGCCCGAGCACCAGCGCGACCAGCCCGATCCGGCGGGCACGGGCGCACGCGGCCAGCCGTTCCCAGTCGCGCAGGTCCGCGAGCGACTCGACGATCATCCCGACCGCCGACACCCGCTCGGAGTCCAGCAGGGCCGCGGCCGCGGCCGCCACCCCGAGCCGGGCGGCGTTGCCGACGGTGACCACGGAAGCCAGCGGCAGCCCGGTGTCGGCCATCGTCACGCTGATGGCGATCGACGACGACTGCGACACCACGGCGACGCCCCGCTCGCCCTCGGCCAGCGCGACGCCGCCGTGCTGGTCGGGCCACACCAGCGCGCGCTCGGCGTAGTTGACCAGCCCGTAGCAGTTCGGGCCGAGCAGCGGCATGGCTCCGGCCGCGGCGAGGAGCGCCTGCTGCCGTTCGGCGCCCGCCGGGCCGGTCTCGGCGAAGCCGGAGCTGTAGACCACCGCGCCCCCGCAGCCGTGCGCGGCCAGCTCGGCCACCACCGCCGCGCAGGCGGGCGCGGGCACGGCGACGAACGCGGCGTCGGGCACGCCCGGGAGGTCGGCGACGCGCGGGTAGGCCTGCTCACCCGCCACCGTGGAGCGGGTCGGGTGCACCGGCCAGAGCGCCCCGGCGAAGCCCAACGCCCGGTTCTGCGCCACCACCCGCCCGCACTCCCGCGCGCTCCCGACGACGGCGATCGCCTTCGGCGCGAACAGTCTGCGCAGGTCAACCACCATGGGCCCGCAGCATCGACCGCGAGAGGATGTGCCGCTGGATCTCCGAGGTGCCGTCCCAGATCCGCTCGACGCGGGCGTCGCGCCAGATCCGTTCCAGCACCAGCTCGTCCATGAGGCCCATGCCGCCGTGGATCTGCAGGGCTTCGTCGGCCACCGAGGCGAGCATCTCGGTGGCGGCGAGCTTCGCCATCGCGATCGCCGGGTCGGCGGGCTTGTCCGCATCGACCAGCCAGGCCGCCCGCCAGGTGAGCCACGTTGCCGACTCCAGCGCCGTCGCCATGTCGGCGAGCTTGAACGCCACGCCCTGGTTGCGCCCGATCGTCTTGCCGAACTGGCGCCGGGTGGCGGCGTGCCGCACGGCGAGGTCCAGCGCGCGCCGGGCGCGGCCGAGGCAGCTCGCGGCCACCTGCAGCCGGGTGGTGCCGAGCCAGGTGTTGGCCACGTCGAAGCCGCGCCCGACCTCGCCGAGCACGGCGCCGCCGGGCACCCGGCAGCCGTCGAACACCAGCACGGCGTTGCCGTAGCCGCGGTGCGACACGCTGCGGTATCCGGGGAGCACGGCGAGCCCCGGCGCGTCGACGTCGACGAGGAACGCGGTGAGCTCCTGCTCCCCCGTCGCCGCGAAGAGGATCACGAAGTCGGCCGCGTCGGCGTGGGAGATGAAGTGCTTGGTGCCGGTGATCACCCAGTCGGAGTCGTCGCCGCCGTCGCGGACGGCGCGGGTGCGCATGCCGCGCAGGTCCGAGCCCGCCTCCGGCTCGGTCATGGCCAGGCACTCGGTGCGCTCCCCCGCCACCGTCGGCAGGAGGTAGGACGCGCGCTGGTCGCCCGCGCAGGCCAGCAGGATCCGCGACGGCCGAGCGACGGCCAGCATCTGGAGCGCGTAGCCGGTGTGCCCGAGCTCGCGCTCCATCAGCATCCAGGTGAGCGTGTCGAGCCCGCCGCCGCCCACCTCCTCGGGCATGTTGGCGGCGTAGAGCCCGGCCCGGATCGCGGTGTCGCGCAGCTCGGCGAGCAGCCCGGGGTCGAGCACGCCGCTGCGCTCCACATCGTCCTCGTGCGGCACCAGCTCGCGCTGCACGAACGCCCGCGTCGTCTCCACCACGGCCCGCTGTTCGGCCGTCAGCTCGAGATCCACGAGATCACCCCACGGCGATGCGGCGGGACGCGTGCTCAGGGGGCGGCACCAGCAGCGCCTCGGCGCGCGCCCGCAGCGCGTCGGGGAACGGGCTCGCCCGCCCCGCGGCCGTGTCGACGTGGACCATGAGCACCTCCTCGGTCGCCCGCAGCCGGTCTTCGCACCACATCTCGTGCCAGACCCACAGCAGCTTGCCGGTGACCCCGATCACCGAGGAGCGCACGGTCAGGTGCGCCTCCGGCGGGATCTGGTCGAGGTAGCGGACGTGCGCTTCGAGGGTGAAGAGCGACGTGCGCGTCTGCGTCAGGTACTCGGGCGTCATGCCGAGCACGACCATCGTCGCGTCCGAGGCGTGCCCGAACACCAGCACGTAGTAGGCCTCCGAGAGGTGCCCGTTGTAGTCGATCCACTCCGGGCGGACGGCTTCCGACCACTCCAGGTCAGGCATGCTTCATCCGGAGGAGCTCGACGAGCGCCCGGTCGCGTTCGCGCACCAGATCGGCGATGCTGCGCGACCCGGCCTCGTCCTCGCAGCCGCGCACCACCCGGTCGCGCAGCTCCGGGGTGAGCTCGGGGGCTTCCAACCGCGTCCACGGCGACAGCAGCGACGGTCCGAAGTGGTCGAGCATGTGCGCCATGCCGCCCGCCCCGCCCGCGAGGTGGAACGTGAGCATCGGGCCGTGGAACGCCCACCGCAGGCCAGGGCCGTCGGTGATCGACGCGTCGATCTGCTCGACGGTCGCCTCGCCGTTGGCCACCATGTGCAGCGCCTCCCGCCAGAGCGCCTCCTGCAGCCGGTTGGCGATGAACCCGGGCACCTCGCGGTCCATGACGATCACCGACTTGCCGACGTGCCGGAAGAACGCCGCCGTCCACTCCACGACGTCGGCGGTGGTCTTCTCCCCGCCGACGACCTCGACCAGGGGGATCAGGTACGGCGGGTTGAACGGGTGCGCCACCACCAGCCGCTCCGGCGTGCGCGCCTCGGTCGCCATCTCCGTCATGCCGAACCCGGACGTGGACGACGCGACGACGATGTGCGCAGGCGTCGCGGCGTCGATGGCGGCGAGCAGGCCCCGTTTGAGCTCCAGTTGCTCGGGTGCGCTCTCCTGCACCACGTCGGCGTCGGCGACGGCCGCGGCCAGCTCCGCCGTCACGGTCAGGTTGTCCACGCTCGCGCCCGGCGAGAGGCCCAGCTCGGTGAGCGCGGGCCAGGCGGCGTCGACGAGCCCCCGCAGCCGGGCCTCGGCGTCGGGCGCCGGGTCCCAGGCGCGCACGGCGAACCCGCGGGCCAGGAAGTACGCCACCCAGCCGCCGCCGATGACCCCGGCCCCGACGCAGGCGACCGTCCGCACCTGGTCGGGGGCGACCCGCTCGCTCACCGCCGCAGCGCGAGGATCTCCCGCGCCTCCTCCGGCGTGGCGACCTCGGCGCCCATCGCCGTGATGATCGTGACGGCGTTGGCGACGAGGTCGGCGTTGGTCACCTTGTTGCCCCGGCCGAGGTAGAGGTTGTCCTCCAGGCCGACCCGCACGTGGCCGCCGAGCAGCACCGACTGCGCCACCCACGGCATCTGCATGCGCCCGATCGCGAACGACGTCCACACCACGCCGGGTGGGATCTGCGGCACCAGCGCCGCCAACAGGGCGGGCTCGGGCGGGGCACCGTACGGGATGCCCATGCACAGCTGGTACATCGGCGGGTCGTCGATCAGGCCCTCGGCGACGAGCTTGTTGGCGAACCACAGGTGCCCGGTGTCGAAGATCTCCAACTCGGGGCGCACCCCCAGCTCCTGGATGCGCTTGGCGCCCGCGCGGAGCATGTCCGGCGTGCTGACGTAGACCAGGCTGCCTTCGCCGAAGTTCAGGCTGCCGCAGTCGAGCGTGCAGATGTCCGGGCGCAGCTCTTCGACGTGCGCGAGCCGCGTGATGCCGTCCACGAGGTCGGTGCCCTCGGCGAACCCGGACGGGTCGTCCGGGTCGAGGTAGAGGTCGCCGCCCATGCCGGCCGTCGTGTTGATCACGACGTCGACGCCGCTGTCGCGGATCCGGCCGACCACCTCGCGGTAGAGCTCCACGTCGCGGGAGCCTTGGCCGCTGCGGGGGTCGCGCACGTGGACGTGCACGATGGCCGCGCCCGCGCGGGCGGCGGCGATGCCGGAGTCGGCGATCTGCTGGGGCGTCACGGGCACGTGTTCGGACTTGCCGACCGTGTCACCGGCGCCGGTCAGCGCACACGTGATGATGACCTTGCGATTCACCGTGCCACCCTTTCGACGATGCTTCCGAATGTGCGGTAGCTCAGGTCGCGGCAGCGCGCGTCGTGGTCGGCGTCGGCGTAGGGCCACGCCGAGTTCTTCACGACGACCACGCGGCGCGGCCGGTCGACGTAGACGAACTGGCCGCGGCTGCCGTCGGCGGCCACGCGCGTGCCGCCGTCGTCGAGGGGCCACCAGTGGTAGCCGAACCCGACCTGCGCCGACAGCGGCGCGGGGAGCCTGCCGGGGCGCAGGAACGGCAACGACGGCCGGGAGGCTTTCTCGACCCACGCGCGGCCGGGGCCGCCCGGCGCGGCCCCGTCGAGCTGGAGCAGACCGATGCGGGCCCAGTCGCCCGCCGCCGCGGCCACGCCGCCCCCGGCGAGGGCCACGCCGTCGCCGTCGACGGCGATCACGGCGTCCTCGGTGCACCCCAGGTCGCGCCACAGCTCTGCCAGTGCGTCGGGGAAGGCGACACCGGTGGCGCGTTCGCGCACCCAGTCGAGCACCTGGGAATCGGCCGTGCAGTAGGCGTAGCGGGTGCCCGGCGGGTACCGCGCGCCGACGTCGGTGAGCAGCGAACGGGACGAGCCGCCGGTCGCGAACGCCGCGACGAGCGCGGTGGCCGGGCCGTCGGGGTCGCGATGGTCTTCCACCCAGTCCACGCCGCTGGTCATGCACGCGACGTCGCGCACCGGCACCCCGCGGTACCCCGGCAGCTCGGGCACGTAGGCGTCGACCGTGGCCTCGAGGTCCAGGCCCGCACGCCCGACCAGGTGGGCCAGCACGGACTTGGTCGCGGAGGCGCCGAGGTGCAGGTCGCGTGGGCCGAGCCCGTCGGCGTACCAGGCGTGCAATAGCACGCCGTCGACCAGCACCTGGAACGCCGAGGTCGCCGTCGCGACGTGGAACCCGCCGAGGTCCAGCGGCCGCTCGGCACTGCGGTGCGGGCGCGGGTCGGTGGCGGCGACCCGCCGGTAGGCCCAGCCCGACCCGTGGTGCGGGTTGACGAACGCCGGCATGGCGAGCAATCAGTTCACCGCGGGCGAGCTGGACAGCAGCCGCTTGGTGTACTCCTCCTTGGGCGTGTCGAGCACCTCCACCACAAAGCCGGACTCCACCAGCTCGCCCGCGTTGAGCACCTCCACCCGCGCCGCAATGGAGCGGACCAGCGCCAGGTTGTGGGTGACGAACAGCATGCTGATCTGCCGCGTCTTCCGCAGATCATCCAGCAGCGCGACGATCGAGCCCTGCACGGAGACGTCCAGCGCCGACGTAATCTCGTCACAGACCAGGAGGTCGGGCTCGGCGGCCAGCGCGCGGGCGATGGCCACGCGCTGCCGCTCGCCGCCCGACAGCCGGTTGGTCTGCAGGTCGAGCACGGTCGGGCCGAGCGCCACCGCGTCCAGCAGCTCCACCACGCGGTCGCGGACGGCCCTGCCCTTGGCGATGCCGAAGAGCTCCATCGGCCTGCTGACGATCTGCTGGATGGTCAGCCGCGGGTTCAGCGACAGGTACGGGTTCTGGAAGATGTACTGGATCCGCTTGCGGTCCTCGGCCGAGCGCACGCGGGCGCCCTTTCCCAGCGGGCGGCCCTCGAACGTCAGCTCGCCGCTCCACTGCTTGTGCAGGCCGCCGACGCACCGCGCGATCGTGGTCTTGCCGCTGCCGGACTCGCCGACCAGGGCCACCACCTCGGCCTTGGCCACGTCGAAGCTGACCCCGTGCACGACCTCCTTGCGGCCGTAGAACACCTTGAGGTCGTCGAGCGTCAGGATGATGTCCCGGGAGATGTGGGGGTCGGCGTCGGTGGTGTTGCCGCGGTTGATGTCCCACGTGCCGATCTCGCCGACACGCAGGCACTTCGCCGTGTGGTCCGGGCCGACCTGGACGTCGTCGGGCTCGACCTCCCGGCAGCGCTCCTCGACGTACTCGCAGCGGGTGTTGAACCGGCACGCGGTCGGGCGCCGCCCCGGCCCCGGCGTCGAGCCCGGGATGCCGGTGAGCGCGCGGGCCTGCGACAGGTGCGGGATGGCGTCCAGCAACGCCCGCGTGTAGGGGTGCGCGGGCTGGCGGAACATCGCCTCCCGCGGGCCCAGCTCGATGATCTGGCCCGCGTACATGACGGCGACCCGGTCGGCGATGTTGGCGACGACGGCCAGGTCGTGCGTGACGTACAGCGCCGCGACCCGGTGGCTGCGGCACAGCTCGCCCATGGTCTGCAGCACCATGCCCTGGGTGGTGACGTCCAGGCCGGTCGTCGGCTCGTCCAGCACGAGGACCTTGGGCCGCGGCAGGAACGCCATCGCCAGCGCGACGCGCTGCACCTGGCCGCCGGAGAGCTGGTGCGGGTAGCGGGCGAGGAACTCGTCGTCGTCCGGGAGGCCGACCTCGCGCAGTCCTGCGCGGGCGCCCTCGAGGCGCTCCTCCGCCGTGCCGATGTCGCGCAGCTCCAGCAGCTCCACGATCTGGCGGCCAATCCGGATGGCCGGGTTGAGCGCCGCGCCCGGGTCCTGCGGCACGTAGGCGATCTTCATGCCGCGGATCTCGCGGATCTGCTCCCAGGGCAGGGCGAGCACGTCTTGGCCCTCGAACATCACGGTGCCGCGCTCGATGAACGCGCCGCGCCGCGCGTAGGCGAGCAGGGCGGTGCCCGCGGTGGTCTTGCCGGATCCGGACTCGCCAACCAGTCCGACGACCTCGCCCGGCCGCAGCTCGAGGTTGATCTCGTCGACGACGTCGATGTTGCGTCCGGTGAGCGCCACCCGCAGGTCAGAGACCGTGCAGCCCGCCTCTTCGGTCTCGTCGAGCACCGTCATCTCAGTCCCCCCTGCCCGCGAGCTGCGCAATGCCGTCGGCCATGAGGTTCGTGCCGATGGTGAAGACACCGATGATGATCACGGGGGCCAAGATCCCCCACGGCTGCACGAGCAGCGCCAGCCGGTTCTCGTAGATCATCTGCCCCCATTCGGCTGCGTTGGGGTTGGCCGCGAAGCCCAGGAACCCGACGCCCGCGACGAGGCCGATCGAGTAGGTGAGCCGCAGGCCCGCCTCGGCCAGCAGCGGCGCGTTCATGTTCGGCAACACCTCGGCCAGGATCACCCGCAGCCTGCTCTCGCCGAGCGCTTCAGCCGCCGTGATGTAGTCGCGGGAGACAATGCCAAGCGCCACCCCGCGGGCCAGGCGCGCCACCCGGGGCGCGTGCGAGGCGCCGACCAGCAGCACGATCATCCACCAGGAGGGCTGGTCCACCGCGGTGAGCACCAGCAACACGAGCAGGATCTGCGGAAAGGCCAACGCGACGTCGTTGAGCCGCATGATCGTCTCGTCCAGCCAGCCGCCCCAGTACGCCGCGACCACGCCGATGATGATGCCCAGGATCATGCCGAGCGCGGTGGCGAGCAGCGAGATGATCAGGATCGACGCGCCGCCGTAGAGCACGCGGCTCCACACGTCCTGGCCGAGGTAGTCGGTGCCGAGCCAGGAGCCCTCCATCGTGTACGGCTTGCCGACGATCTCGTTCTCGCCGTAGGGCGCGAACAACGGGCCGAAGATGGCCATCAGCATGATGAACAGGGTGATCACCAGGCCGGTGACCAACCTGCGCTGCTTGCCGATGCGCTGCAGGTTCGCCGGACTCAACACGCTCATGACGCGATCGCCGTCCTCGCTCGCGGGGTGAAGAGAATGGACAGGATGTCGGCGATCAGGTTGACGCCCACATAGACCGCGGCGATCACCATGGCCAGCACCTGCACCATCGGGAAGTCGCTGTTGCGCACCGAGTCGACGAGGCTGGCGCCGATGCCGGGGTAGGAGAACAGGTACTCGACGAACACCACGCCACCCGCCAGCCAGGCCAGTTGCAGGGCGATCACCTGGATGCCCGGCACGACCGCGTTGAGCAGGGCGTGCTTGCGCATCACCACCTTTTCCGGAACGCCCTTGAGCCGGGCCAGCTCCACGTAGTCGCTGTCGAGCACTTCGAGCAAGCTGGAGCGCACGATCCGGGACACGTAGGGCGTCACCACGATCACGAGCGTGAGCACCGGGAGGATCATCGACGCGGGGTTGGACCACGGCGGCGCGCCGCCGCCCGCGATCGTGACCGCGGGCAGCACGTGGAACACGGTGGTCGAGAACAGCGCCACCAGCAGGATGCCGACGACGAACTCCGGCAGCCCGGCCAGGGTGATCATGACGACCTGGATGACGCCGTCGGTGCGCTTGCCACGGTAGTTGGCCGAGATCATCGCGAGGCCGAACGCCACCGGGATCATCACGATCGCCGAAGCGAGCACCAGCACCGCGGAGTTGATGATCCGGTCGCCGACCAGCTCGCCGACCGGCAGCCCGTTGGCGATCGAGGTGCCGAGGTTGCCGGTGAGCAGGCCGCCGAGCCAGTCGAAGTAGCGCACGATCACCGGCTGGTCGAGGTGGAGCTGTGCGGCGAGCGCGGCCGCGCGCTCCGGACTCGCCGCGAAGTCCTTGCCGAGGATGGCGCGCACCGGATCGCCCAGCGCGGCAGTGGCGAAGAAGACCAGCACCGAGCAGAGCCACAGCGTGAGCAGCGCCAGCCCGAGGCGGCGGGCCAGCCACTTCACCCAGGCCGAGCCGGACCCACCCCGCGGGGCGGGGGTGGCCGGGGCGACGGTTTCCGTCGCCGGGGTCGCGAGATCGGTCATGCCTGCCTCACCCTCACGTCGGCATGCTCATGTCGGGGGCGTGACGAACGACGCGCGCTTGAACCCGAAGTTCGAGCACGGCAGATAGCGGTGCGGCTGGAGGCCTTGCACCAGGTTCGAGAACCCGTCGACCTGGCGCTTGAACCCCCAGATGATGAAGCCGCCCCGGGTGAACTCGATCTCCTGAGCGCTGCGCAGGAGCCGGTTGCGCCGATCCGCGTCGGGCTCCCGCTTGGCCAGGTCGATCAGCGCCGTGAACTGCGGGTCCTCGAAGTGGGTCTCGTTGTACGTGGCGCCCTTGACCGAGGACGCGGCCACCTGCGGGATGTAGTTGCGGGTGTTCCAGAAGTCCTGGGCGAAGTTCCAGGACAGGTAGCGGTCGCCGTAGAAGACGTTGGCGTCGGCCTTGTTCAGCCGGACGGTGACCCCGGCGAGCTTCGCCTGCTGGACGAACAGGTTGGCCGACTCCACCGCGCCCGCGCCCACCGCGCTGGAGGTGACCAGCTCGACGTCCAAGTCCTCCTGGCCCGCCTGCTTCAGCAGCGACTTGGCCTGGTCGATGTCCTGCACCCGCTGCGGCAGGTCGTGGGCGAACGCCGGGTCGAACGGGGAGTACAGGTCGTTGCCGAGGATCCCGAACCCGTTGAGTGCCTGGTCGATCATCTGCTGGCGGTCGACGATCAGCCGCAACGCCTGGCGGACCCGCACGTCGGAGAACGGCGCGACATCGACGCGCATCGTGAACGGCACCCAGGCGCCGGTCTCGGAGATCAGGGGTGACGCGCCCTGCTGTTCCACGCTGTTCACCAGGTAGCTCGGCAGGTTGTCGATGCTCTGCACCTGGCCCGCCAGCAGCGCGTTGACCTTCGCGGCGTCGTCGGGGAAGTCGTAGATGATCAGCTCGTCGACGAACGGCGGCCCGTCCCAGTAGTTGTCGAACCGGTTGAACTGCGACAGCTGGCCGGGCACGAACCGCTCATAGGTGAAGGGGCCGGTGCCGACCGGGTGGCTGACGTCGAAGTCGGTCGGCAGGATGCCGACGGTGTACTCGGCCAGGAGCTGGTCCAGCACGGCGTAGGGCGCGCTGAGCTGCAGCAGGATCGTCTTCTGGTCGACGATCTTCGAGTTCTTCAGGTCGAGGAACTTGGCCAGTTCGGTGCCGCCGGAACCCGGCTTCTTCGGGTCGGTGACCTTGGCCAGGCTGAACATGACGTCGGCGGGCGTCATGGTCTTGCCGTGGTGGAACTCCACGCCGTCGCGCAGCCGGACCAGCCACTGGGTGTTGTCGCGGTTCGGGGTGACCGACTCGGCGACTGACGGCTCGATCTCGTACTGGGCGTTCCACCGCAGCAGGGGCTCGTAGAGCTGCAGGCACCGCGCGATATCCGGGTTGGTCACCGGGAAGTAGGGCTCCAGGGTGTCCTTCAGCCCGCCGCCGGTGGAGCCGTGGCTATAGGAGCCGCCGCGCAGCTGCGGCGCGTTCTGGTCCGGTTTCGCAGGCACCGCGCCGCACCCCGCGAGCCCGGTGAGGCCGGCCACGCCCGCGGCCATGCCGAGTTTCAGGAGGTCGCGGCGCGATGGCCGCCATGGGTCAACCTGTCGCATGATGCGAACCCTTTCGGAATGATGTGAACATAGAGATGTGCATCACATGCCGTCAAGGAGGTCGGTGTGACAGAACGGATTCAATCGGTCGACCGCGCGATCGATCTCCTGCTGGCCGTGGCCGCGGCCGGTCCCGCCGACGCGGGGGTGCCCGCGCTGGCCAAGGCGTGCGGGCTCAACCGGGCCACGGCCTGGCGTCTGCTCAAGACGTTGCAGGCGCGCCGCTTGGTCACCGTCGACGAGGCAGGCCGTTATGCACTGGGCGTGACCGCCGTCGAGCTGGGCGGGGCCGCGGGGCCGGACGCCGTGATCGCGGCGGCGCACCCGGTGCTGGAGCGGACGTGCGCGCAGACCGGCGAGACGGCGTCGCTGGCGATGCCCGTCGTCGGTGGGCTCACGTACGTAGACGAGGTCACCCCGGCCGCCGTGCTGACGGCGAGCTGGCTGGGCCGCACCGTGCCGTTGCACGCCACGTCGACGGGCAAGGCGCTGCTCGCGTTCCTGCCGCCCGCCGAGCTGCGCCGGGTGCTGCCCTCGGCGCTGCACGGGTTCACCGACACCACGATCACGGCGGCCATGGCGCTCGACGCGGAGCTGGTCGCCACCCGCGCCCGCGGCTACGGCACGTGCGCGGGCGAGCTGGAGTCGGCGTTGTACGGCGTGTCGGCACCGGTCCTCGACCGCTCCGGCCGTCCGATCGCGGTGCTGTCCATCTGGGGGCCGAAGGACCGGGTGCCCGAGCAGCGGTTCGCCGAGCTGGGCCCGATCGCCGTCGCGGCCGCCCGGGAGGTGGGCTGCGGGCCGGAGGCGCCGCCTGCGGTGGCGTAGGTCAGCCGTCCACCACGCGCAGCCCCAGCAGCGGCAGGCCCAGGTCGCGGATGCGGGCCAGCAGCCCGTGCAGCGCGGCCTGGTCGTCGACCGGGCCGACGATCACCGTCTCGCCGTCGGACGTCTCGACCGCGAGGCCCGCGAACCAGCACGACCACCGCGGGGCGAGCTCGCCCTGCACGCGGATCTCGTAGACCCTCGTATCCGCGCCCATGGTCCACAACGCTAGGCCCGGGCGCGGTCGCGGCCATCCCACCGCCGTGGGATCCCACCTTGGTGGGACGCCCGGAAGGGCGTAGACCAATACGGTCGGTGTCATGAACGGGGGGATGCTCGAAACGATCGACGACGAACTGGTGCTGCCGTGCCGGGCCCTGGGGCCCGACCTGTGGTTCGCGGACACGCCTGCGGGTGTGGACCAGGCCAAACGGCTGTGCGGGATGTGCCCGGTCCGGGTCAGGTGCCTGTCCGGGGCGATGCTGCGCGGCGAGCCGTGTGGCGTGTGGGGTGGGGAGCTCTTCGAGAACGGGGAGGTCATCCCGTTCAAGCGGCCGCGGGGGCGGCCGCCGCGCAACAACCCTCGGCGCGACGTGGAGCGCGTCGCGTAGCGGGCAGTGGCGGGCGGTCCCTCGAGGGGTGGATCGCCCGCGGGGTGGACGGGCGCTCGTCCGTGCTGCGGGTCACCGGGCTGTCGGGGGGACGGCCTAGAGTGGGGACGCGCACGGTCGAGTGCTTCCGCCCGGCTGAGGGGGTCCGACGATGGCGCCGTCACAGGCACCGTCAGCCTCGGTCGCGTCCGCCCATGATGTGCTGCTGGCGACCAAATTGCGCACACCACAACCGCGCGCGGGGTGGGTGCCGCGGCCCCGGCTCGTCCGGCAGCTGCAGTCGGGCACCGGCGAGCTGGTGTTGGTGTGCGGGCCCGCCGGGTTCGGCAAGTCGAGCCTCCTGGCCGCCTGGGCGCGGGCCGACGACCGACCGGTGGCGTGGCTGTCGCTCGACACCGGCGACAACGACCCGGTGCGGTTCTGGCGCCACGTCGCCGCCGCGCTCGACGGCGTGCACGCCGGTGTCGTCGAGCGGGTCGGCCCGCTCGTGCCCGGCGCGGCGGGCACACCGTTCACCGGGGTCGTCACCGCGCTGGTGAACGAGTTCGCCGCGGCCGCCGACGAGGTCGTGCTGGTGATCGACGACTACCACCTCGTCGAGGCGCCCGAGGTGCACCGGTCGATGGAGTTCCTGCTCGACCACCTGCCGCCCGCCCTGCACCTCGTGCTGGCCAGCCGCAGCGACCCACCGCTGCCGCTCGCCCGGCTGCGGGCGCGCGGCCAGCTCGTCGAGCTCCGGGCGGGCGACCTGCGCTTCACCGCCGAGGAGGCCGCGCAGCTGCTGCGCACCGAGGTCGGGGCGCACCTCACCGACCCCGTCGTCGCCGCGCTCGGCGATCGCACCGAGGGCTGGGCCGCGGGCCTGCACCTGGCGGCGCTGTCGCTGCGGGGCCGCGGCGACGTCACCCGGTTCGTCGCGGAGTTCTCCGGAAGCCACCGGTTCGTGCTCGACTACCTCACCGAGGAGGTCCTGGAACGCCTGCCCGGCGAGCTGCGCACGTTCCTGCTGGAGACCTCGGTCCTCGATCGGCTGTGCGGCCCGCTCTGCGACGCGGTGGTCGGGCGCCCCGACGGCCAGCAGCTGCTCGAGTCGGTCGAGCGGGCCAGCCTGTTCCTGATCCCGCTCGACGAGGAGCGCCGGTGGTGGCGCTACCACCACCTCTTCGCCGATCTGCTCCGCGCCAACCTGCAAGCCGAGCACCCGCACCGCGTGCCGGAGCTGCACCGCGCGGCGGCGGAGTGGTACGCCGAGCACGGCCTGCCCGACGACGCCATCCGGCACGCGCTGGCAGGCGGCGACACCGCCCGCGCGGCCGAGCTCGTCGAGGAGCACCTCGAGGAGCAGGTGTGGCGGCGCGCCCAGGGCGCCACCATCGCGGCCTGGCTCGCCGCGCTGCCCGTCGAGGAGATCCACCGCAGGCCGTTGCTCACCCTCGGGCAGGCGGTCGCGGCCCTCATGGCGGGCAGGCTGGACGCGGTCGAGCCGCTCCTCGACGTGGCCGAGCGGGCGCTGGAGCGCACGCCTGCCGCGCCCTACCGCGCGTCGCTCGACCGCCGCTTCAGCGTGCTGGCCAACATCCCCGCGGGCATCGCGGTGTGCCGGGCCGACCTGGCGCGGATGCGCGGCGACGTCGAGGCCGAGCAGGCGTTCGCCCGTGTCGCGCTCGCCCACGTCACCGAGCAGGACGAGCTGCTCGGCGCGGTCGCGCGCTACCAGGTGGCGTTCGGCGATTTCCTCGCGGGCCGGGTGGTGGCCGCCGAGCGCGCGCTCGCGGGCGTGTTCGCCGAGCGGGTCGCGTCCGCCCAGCACGACCTCGTGCCGCGCGCCGCGTTCGACCTCGGCGCCGCCCAGCTCGCCCGGGGGCACCTCCGCGCTGCGCTGCGCACCTACGAGCAGGGCCTGCGGGTCACGGAGGGCGATCGACCGTCGCCGTCCGCGGGCATGTTGCACGTCGGGCTCGCCGAGGTGCACTTCGAACGCGACGAGCTGGCCGACGCGCACCGGTTGGTCGCCACGGGCATCGAGCAATGCCGCAGGCTCGCGTACCTCCCCGCCCTGATCGCGGGCCTGATCGTCCTCGCGCGGCTCCGGCACGCGCAGGGCGACCCGGCGGGCGCGCTCGCCGCCGTCGACGAGGCCGACCGGGCGATGCCCCAGGCCGTGCTCGACCCGCGCCTCCCGGTGGCCGCGCTGCGCGCGCTGCACGCGGTGGCCCGCGGCGATGTCGCGGAGGCGGCGCAGTGGGTGCGATCGGCGGGCCTCTCCGTCGACGACGAGCCGTCGTACCTGCGCGAAGCCGAGCAGCGGGTGCTGGTCCGCGTGCTCATCGCCGAGCACGAGCCCCCGGCCGCGCTCGCGGTGCTGGAGCGCTGGCGGGCCTTCGCGGTAGCCCAGGAACGCACCGCGAGCGTGCTGCGGCTGCGGCTGCTGGAGGTGCTGGCGCACCACGCCGCGGGCGATCGCACCGCGGCGCTGCGGGCCCTCGCCGAGGCGCTCGCGCTCGCCGCGCCGGAGGGCTACGTGCGCGTGTTCCTCGACGAGGGCGCGGTGGTCGGGGCGCTGCTGCGCGAGCTGGCGGCGGGCCGTCGCCTCGAACAGTTGGGCGTGCGGGCGGTCCCCCGCACCTTCCTGTCCGGGCTGATCGAGGCGTTCGACCGCCACGGCGCAGGCGCGCGATCACCGCAGCGCGGGCCCGTTCCCGGGATGGCCGCGCCGCTGTCCACCCGCGAGCACGAGGTGCTCACGCTGATGGCGAGCGGCCTCCCCAACCGGGCCATCGCCGAGAAGCTCTTCATCACCGTCGACACGGTCAAGCGGCACGTCACGCACGTGTTCGAGAAGCTGGGCGTGGCCAACCGCACCCAGGCCGTGGCGCGGGGGCGCGAGCTCGGGCTGCTCGGCTGAGTCACCTCCGCCCGGCGCAGGTCGGCTGGAGGCGGTCCAGCTCCGCGCGGGCCGCCTCGCGGGCGACGTTGGTGCTGCGCCAGTCGTCGGGCGTTGCGAGCCCGTCGCCGATGTCGACGAGGATGCAGTCGCGGACGGCGGGCGGGAGGTCGATCAGCGCGGGCACCGCGTCGGCGGAGAGGTGGCCGAGGTAGGAGGTGTCGAGCTTGCCGGTCTCCGACCACCGCGCCACGTTGTGCGCGGCGATGAACCGCTCCGCGTCGAGCACGGCCAGGCCGAGCAGGGCGAGCATCCCGACGGCCACCATCGGGCGGGAGAGGCCGCCGGGGCGCAGCCGCAGCACCGCGACCAGCGCCAGCAGGAAGCCTGCGCCGAGCCAGAGCTCGCAGGTCAGCACGAGCAGCCGCAGCACGGTGAAGCCGTACGCCTGCTGGTAGAGCCACATCCGGTTGATCGCCGACGCGACGACGACGAGGGTGAGCAGCGCCAGCGCGGCGAGCAGGCCCCGCTTGGCGATCCGCTCGGCAGGCGTGCGGGCGGGCGCCCACCGGGAGCCGAGGGCGAGCATCCCCAGTGCGAGCGCCGTCACCGCGAGCAGCTGCCAGAACCCGCTGCGGGCGTACTCGGCGTAGGTGAGGCCGGTGGTGCGCAGGACGTAGTCGTCCGAGCCGAACAGCACGACGAACTGGACGCCGACGAACAGCGCGAGCACGGCCACCAGCACGCCGGTGGGCAGCGCCCAGTCGAGCAGGCGCAGCCGGGTGGGGCGCGGGTCCGCGCCGTACGGCTCAGGAGGGGGCGCGACCAGCAGGAAGAAGGCGCCTGCGGCGGCCGCCGTCCCGAACGCGAACAGGAAGATCCAGCGCACCACGGAATCGACGGCGATCTCGGGGGTGACCGCGTCGACGACCTGGGAGAACGCGGCGTCGGCCGAGGCGAGCAGGGGCACGAACACCAGCAGCACGAGCCCGGCGGACAGCACCGCCGCTCCCGCCCGCATTAACCTCCGCGGGCCGGTGCGCATCCCGCGCGCGACCCAGGGCAGCGCCCGCATGGCGGCGATGACGGGGGCGAGCAGGCTCATCGTCAGCGACCGGAACGACCGGCGCGCCACGGCCAGCGCGGCCGCGGCCGCCGCGGCCATCAGGCACAGCGCGGCCAGCCAGTCGGCCGCCCGCACGGTGCCGACGGCGGTGAGCGCCACCGCGAGGAGCGTCCAGCCCACGTCGGCGGGCGTCAGCGGGTCGCGGGAGCGACGGCCCCAGGCCACCATGATCGTCATCGCGGTCGCGACCGAGGCGGTGAAGAGCCAGCCGACGCCCGTCGGGCTCTCGGGCGCGGCGGTCGCGAGGACGACGCCGAACGCCACGACGCACGCGAGCAGGTCACCCGCGATCGGCCCGGCCGGGCCCGGCCAGCGGTCGCCGAACAGCGGCCGCGGGGGCGGATAGGGAGACGCAGCCGTCGGCGTCGCGGTGACGGACGTGGCGGTGGGTGCCTGCACCTCCGCCGTCGCGGTAGCCGACGGCATCGTCGCCTGCGGCGTCGCGGCAGCGGGCACGGCAGGCGACGGCGCGGGCACGTCCGCACCCGGCGTGTCCGCAGCGGACGGCGTGGCTGCGTCGGTCGGCACCGCGGGCGGCGGCGTGGCGAGGGTCTTCTCCGGCAAGGCGCCCTGCCGGTCCTCGGCGCTCACGCCACCACCCCGGGCAGGGTGATCTGGATGCGGCAGCCGCGCCCGGCCACGGGCTCGGCGACGACGATCTCGCCGCCGTGCAGGTCCACCGCCCACCGGGCGATGGCGAGCCCCAGCCCGGTGCCGCCGCCGACCGCGCGGTCGCCGCGCGTGAAGCGGTGGAACACCCGGTCGCGGTCCTCGGGCGCGATGCCCGGACCCTCGTCGCTGACCTCCACGACCATCCGTGACCCCTCACTCTGTACGGAAATGGACACGACCCCGCCGGGCGGGCTGTGCCGCGCGGCGTTGTCCAGCAGGTTCACCAGCACCTGGTGCACGCGGTTGCGGTCGACGCGCGCGACGAGCCGCGGCGGGATGTCGATGGTGAACCCCACCCCGCGAGCGGCGACGCGCGCCGCGACCTCGGCCTCCGCCACCGTCTCCCCCACCAGCTCCGCGACGGGCACGGGCTCGAGGTCGAGCGCCACGGCGCCCGCGTCGATCCGCGACAGGTCCAGCAGCTCGGCGACCAGTCGACCCAGCCGCTGGGTCTGCGAGAGCGCGGTGCGAGAGCGTGGCGGGATCGGCGGTGGCGACGCCGTCGACGAGGTTCTCCAGCACCGCCTGCAGCGCGGCGATCGGCGTGCGCAGCTCGTGCGAGACGTTCGCGATCAGCTCCCGGCGCTGCAGGTCGGCGGCGGCGAGATCGGCGGCCATCTGGTTGAACGCGACGGCGAGCTGGCCCACCTCGTCGCGCGACGTGGCCCGCACCCGCCGCGAGTAGTCGCCCTGCGCCATCGCCCTGGTCGCGGCGGTCATCGCCCGCAGCGGCCGGGTCATCCCGTGCGCGAGCACCTGCGCGGTGAGCAGCACGATCGCCACCGTGACCAGCGAGATGCCGACCGGCGGCTGCCACCGGTACTCGTAGTAGAGGTAGGCGAGCCCGGCGGCGCCGGAGGCCAGCAGCAATATGCTGATCTTCAGCTTGACCGAGCGCACCGGGTCGAGCGGGCGCGGCAGCAGCTCGACGACCGCCGCCGCCCTCTCCATGACCGTCATCTCGGCACCTCCAACGCGTACCCGACGCCGTGCACGGTGCGGATCAGGTCCGCCCCGAGCTTGCGGCGCAGCGCCTTGATGTGGCTGTCGACCGTGCGCGTGCCGCCCGCGTGCGACCAGCCCCACACCTGCGCCAGCAGCGCGTCGCGGGCGAGCACCGTGCGCGGCTGGCCCGCGAGGTGCAGCAGGAGGTCGAACTCGATCGGCGTGAGGTGCACCGGCTCGTCCCCGCGGACCACCCGCCGCTCGGCGGGGTCGATGGAGAGCTCGCCGAGCACGATCCGCTGCGCCTCGCCCTGCGCCCGCCCGCTCGACCCGGCGCAGCAGCGCGTGGACGCGGGCGACCAGCTCGCGCACCGAGAACGGCTTGGTCATGTAGTCGTCGGCGCCGACGCCCAGCCCGACCAGCACGTCGGTCTCGGCGTCGCGCGCGGTGAGCATGAGCACCGGCACCGGACGGCGGGCGTGCAGCCGCCTGCAGACCTCGAGGCCGTCGAAGCCGGGCAGCATGACGTCGAGCACGACCACGTCGGGCGGCACCTCGAGCGCCTGCGCCACCGCGGCGGGCCCGTCGTGCGCCACGTCGACCGCGAAGCCCTCGGCGCGCAGCCGCGCGGCCACCGACGCCGCGATCGTCGGCTCGTCCTCGACGACGAGCACCCGCCGTTCCCTGCTCATGCCGCGACCCTAGGGCCGGGCGGTGGACGTATCGGGCGAACGGTGTGGAGATCCCGTGAAGGTCATGTCGGTCACGACGGTCATGTCCTCGCGACGCCCGCCGCGGCCAGCGCGTCGATCTCGGTGGCGGTGAGCCCCAGCTCGGCGAGGATCGACCGGGTGTGCTGGCCGAGCGCGGGCACGGCATCCATGCGCGGCGCCGCGTCGACGAGACCGGGCGGGGCGAGCGCGGGCACCGGACCGGCGGGCGTGTCGACCTCGTGCCAGCGGCCGCGCGCCGCCAGCTGCGGGTGCGCCCACACCTCGGCCATCGTGTTCACGCGCGCGTAGGCCACCGGCACGGCCGCCAGCAGCGCGATCGCCTCGGCCGCGGTGAGCTCGGCGAACCGGGTGGCGATCAGCGCGCCGAGCGCCTCGCGGTGGGCGTCGCGGGCCGCGTTGCCCGCGTAGTCGGGGTGCGCGGCCAGCTCGGGACGGCCGAGGAACCGGTCGCAGAACCGGGCCCACTCGCGTTCGTTCTGGATCGCCATCATCACCCGGCCGTCGACGGCGTCGAACGGGCCGTACGGGTAGATCGTGGCGTGCGCGGCCCCGGCCCGCGGCGGCGGCGGTGCCCCGTCGTAGCTGTAGTAGAGGGGGAAGCCCATCCACTCCACCGTGGACTCCAGCATGGACACGTCCACGACGGAACCCTGCCCGGTGCGGCCGCGCTCCAGCAGCGCGGCGAGCACACCGGAGTAGGCGTACATCCCCGCCGCGATGTCCGACACGGAGATGCCGACCTTGGCGGGCGCGTCCGGCGCGCCGGTGACCGAGACCAGGCCCGCCTCGCTCTGCACCATCAGGTCGTAGGCCTTCATCGCGGTGTAGGGCCCGCCGTCGCCGTAGCCGGAGATGTCGCAGACGACCAGCCGCGGGTGCTCGGCGCGCAGCGCGGCGGCGCCGAGCCCGAGGCGGCCCGCGGCGCCGGGGGCGAGGTTCTGCACGAACACATCTGCACCGGCGACGAGGCGGTGCAGGAGCTCGCGACCGCGGGGGTCCTTCGCGTCCAGCGCCAGCGACTCCTTGTTGCGGTTCACCCACACGAAGTGCGAGCTGAGCCCGTTGACGCGCTGGTCGTAGCCGCGCGCGAAGTCGCCGACGTCCGGCCGCTCCACCTTGATCACGCGCGCGCCGAGGTCGGCGAGCTGCCGGGTGGCGTACGGGGCGGCGATCGCCTGCTCCAGTGAGACAACCGTAAGACCGCGGAGGGGCTGCACGGGCCCATGATGGTGGTTGCGAATACCCGGACGGCCGCAGGCGTTGAGTCGGGTGGACCCCACAATCGAGGAGTGACGATGAGCGAGACAACTCAGCGGGCCGTGCTCGCGGGCGGCTGCTTCTGGGGCATGCAGGACCTGATCCGGCGGCAGCCGGGCGTCCTGGCGACCCGGGTCGGCTACACCGGCGGCCAGAACGCCAACGCGACCTACCGCAACCACCCCGGCCACGCCGAGGCGATCGAGATCCTGTTCGACCCGGCCAAGACGAGCTACCGCGACATCCTGGAGTTCTTCTTCCAGATCCACGACCCGACCACCTACAACCGGCAGGGCAACGACGTCGGCACGTCGTACCGCTCGGCGATCTTCTACGTCGACGACGAGCAGAAGCGGATCGCCGAGGACACCATCGCCGACGTCGAGGCGAGCGGGCTGTGGCCGGGCAAGGTCGTCACCGAGGTGACGCCGGAGGGCCCGTTCTGGGAGGCCGAGCCGGAGCACCAGGACTACCTGCTCCGCTACCCCAACGGCTACACCTGCCACTTCCCGCGGTCGGACTGGAAGCTGCCCCGCCGGGCCGCCACGTCGTGACCGGCGAACCGGCCGCCGACTACCCGCAGATGGCAGCCGAGCGCGGCCGGGTCGAGCCCGCGCCGCGCCGGGTGCGCGGGTACGTCGACGGGGTGCTGGTGTTCGACACCGTCGCCGCCCGCTACGTGTGGGAGGTGCCGTACTACCCGCAGTACTACGTGCCGGTGAAGGACGTGCGCACGCAGTACCTCGTCGACGAGGACCACCCGCGGCGGCTGCAGTTCGGCACCGCGCAGAGCCACGCGCTGCACGTCAACGGGGTGACCGTGGCCGAGGCCGTCCGGGTGTTCGGCGACGACGCCCTGCCCGGCCTCGCGGGCACCGCCCGCTTCGAGTGGGGCGCCGTGGAGTGGTTCGAGGAGGACGAGCGGATCGTCGGCGGGCACCCGCGCAACCCGTACGCGCGGGTCGACGCGCTGCGGTCGCACCGGCACGTGCGCGTGGAGCTCGACGGCGTGGTGCTGGCCGAGACCCGGTCCCCGGTGCTGCTGTTCGAGACCGGGCTGCCCACGCGGTACTACGTGGACCGCACCGACGTCGCGTTCGAGCACCTCATAGCGTCCGACACCGAGACGGCCTGCCCGTACAAGGGGGTGACGACGGGCTACTGGTCGGCGCGCGTCGGCGACACCGTGCACGAGGACGTGGCGTGGAGCTACCAGTACCCGGACCGCGCGGTCGGGGTCGTCGCGGGCATGGTCGCCTTCTACAACGAGCGGGTCGACCTCGTCGTCGACGGCGTCCCGCTGCCGCGGCCGCGCACCCACTTCGCGCGGTAGCGCCGCGGCGTGGTGAGCTAGGGGTTCGATCCACACCGGAACGGACACCCGATGCGATCCCTACCCGTCGCCGCGCTCGTCGTGTTGTTCACCGCGCTGCTCGGCGCGCCCGCCGCGCTGGCCCACACGTCGTTGCAGAAGAGCACGCCCGCGGCGGGGGCCAGCCTCGCCGCCCCGCCCGCCGAGGTGTCGCTCACCTTCGGCGAGGCCGTGCGGCTGCCCGCAGGCCCGATCCGGGTCGCGGGCCCGGGCGGTGCGGTGTGGACGGTCGGGCAGGCGACGGTCACCGGCGCCACCGTCACGGCACCGGTCGCCGCGACCGGGCCTGCGGGGCCGTACACGCTGACCTGGCAGGTGATCTCCGACGACGGCGACACCATCCGCGGCACGGTGCGGTTCACCTTGACCGCGCCCGCCGCCCCCGTCATCGCACCCGCCTCCCCGCCGGGAACGGTGGCCGCCACTCCCCCGCCCGCCACCGCCGCTACGCCCGCCGCGGTGCCGTCGGCCCCGGCCGCGCCCGCCGCGGACGACGGCGGCGTGCCGGGCTGGCTGTGGGCGCTGGGCGGCGCGGCCGTGCTGGCCGTCGCCGCGGGGGTCGTGGTGGCCCGCCGCGCCCGCCAGCCCTGACCCGGGCACACCCCACGCCGCCGTAGCCCACGGCGAGTCTCCAATCCCACGACGGCGAGTCTCCAATCTCGAGACGGCGAGTCGCGAGTTCTGTGACGAGCACGCCGCCCGGCTGCAGTCGAAGTCACGACTCGCCGTCGCGGAAACCGAGACTCGCCGTCGTGGAACGGAACTCGCCGCGGGACTCGCCGTCGTGAGAACGGCGACTCGCCTTCAGGCGGCCGCGGCGGCTGCCGAGTCGGCGGCGAGCGCGCGCAGCACGGCGCGGGCGACGGCGTCGTTGTAGCGCAGGCTCTGCGCGTTCATGCCGGGCCGGGTGAACGCGCCCGCCACGCGCACGGTGGTGTGCGGGCCGATCGCGAACCGGCGGGGGTGCGCCCGCCCGGCCGCGTCGACGAGCGCGCCGTCGGCGGGCCGCACCCGCAGCTGGCCGGTGTTGCGCAGCACGGCGCCGTGCTCGTCGCGCAGCACCTCCTCGCTCGCCAGGCCGTCGCGCATGAGCGCCGCCACCATGGGGTCGCACGAGCGGGAGGCGCTCGGGTCGGGCAGCCGGGCGTCGACGAGCACGTCGGTCGTGACGGCCTCGGGGATCGCGGCCGAGGTGGCCCGGAACGCGCCGTCGGCGATCTCGACCTCCATGCCGGGCCCGAGGAAGCGCACGTAGCCCGCGCGGGCCAGCGCCAGCAACTCGCGCACCCGGAACCCGGGCGGCCCGCTGGCCACGGAGTTGAAGAAGCTCTGCCACCGGTTCACGGCGACCGCCCGCGAGGGCACCGACAGCACCTCGGCCAGCCGTCCGACCTCGGCGTAGACGGACAGCATGGCGACGAACGCGCCGAGGTGCGGCGTGTGCCGCTCGTCGACGTGCTGGCGCAGGTCCTCGGCGATCTGCGCCCGCACGAGCGGCTGCAGCTCCTCCAAGGAGCCCGCGCGCACACCGTCCAGGGGGCGGTTGAGGGCGTCGAGGTCGAGCCGGTCGAGCGGGTCGGGCACGGCCTCGGCGAGGAACGCGTCCATGGCGGGGGTGCCCCAGTCGAGCGCGGCAAAGCGGTCGACGAACTCCGGCCACGGCGGCCGCATCCGCTCGGGGTGCCCGCGGCCGAGCTCGTGGTACCAGCCCCAGGCGATCTCCTTGGCCATCAGCGGCCACACCTGCGCGTCCATGTCGACCGGCTGGCCCGCCGCGATGAGCGGGTCGGTCTGCGCGGGCCCGAGGAAGCGCGGCAGCGGCGGACGGCCCGCGCGCAGCTGGTAGTGCGTCTTGGCGTGGTACGGGGCGCCGCGCGGCGAGCCCGCCACCAGGTAGGGCTCGTTGCCGGACGGCACGTAGCGCAGGCCGTCCCCCTCGGGCTCGAAGCGGCCGCCGCGCCCCTCGTAGAGCAGCACGACGAGGTCGATGAACGCGAGGCCGAGGCCGCGCACCAGCGCGGTCTCGCCGGGGGCCAGCACCGCGAGGTCGGTGTCGGTGGTCTGCTCCGGCGGCAGGTAGCGCAGGCCCGCCGCGGCGGCGCGGGCGGCGAGGTCGAGCTCGTCGGCGGTGGGGGTGGCGTCGAGGTGCCCGGAGGCGAGCACGACGGCGTCGGCACGCAGCGGCGGCCTGCCTTCCAGGTGCACGACCTGCGTGATGCCCTCCGCGTTGATGTCCTCGGTGAGCCCGGTGGCGCGGGTGCGGTGCAGGTGCACCCGCATGCCCGCGGGCAGCCTGCTGAGCACGTCCTGCAGCACCCAGCCCAGGTAGGCGCTCTGCAGGCGGCGGCTGGGGAACGTGGCGGCGGTGACGGCGGCCAGCTCGTCGACCAGCTCGGGACCGACCTCGGGGCCGGTCTGCGCCCACTCCCAGAACGACGGGCCCGGCGCGATCGGGCCCTCGCACACGACGGACTCGTCGGTGTACATGGTGACGTCGGCGGCCATCGAGTTCATCGCGAGCAACGACGACTGCGCGTGCCGCCAGATGCGGCCCGCACCGGGCGGGTACGGGTCGACGAGGTGTACGTCCAGGCCGTCGGGGTGCAGCTCGGGCGCGCTCGCGGCGAGGCGCTCCAGGAGGCCGGTGCCACGCGGGCCCGCCCCGACGATCACGATCGTGGACACGGCAGATTTCCTCTCGCGGACGGACGGTGGTCAACGTCCGCGAGAGACCCGGGCCGACGCGTTGCGGCACAGGTCCACGTGCCACCGTCGCGCGAGCCGAACCCCCATGTGATCGAGGGTAAGGCGGGCGGCGGGCCCAGACCAGCGGAACGGGCGAAGGTCACGTCACCGCGTCGACCAGCGCCGCCAGCGCCGCCACCAGCTCCGCCTCCCGGGCGGCGTGGACGTCGCGGCGGATCTCCACCATGAGCGCGGCCGCCGAAGCGCCCTCGGGCACGTAGGCGCCGGAGAACGGGCTGTCCAGGCCCACCTCGAACCCGCCGAACGCCGTCACGGCCGCGGCCACCAGCCAGGACGGCGTGTGCGCCCGGTCGGTGCCGAGGCAGACCGGCGGGCGGGGGCCGTCGGCGTGGCGTTCGTAGGGCAGCGGGTCGCGGGGGTAGGAGTGCACGTCGAGCAGCACCGCGGCGCCCGCGTCGAGCAGCGCGGTGACGGCCCGGCCCCACGGCCGGAAGTACGCATCCAACAGCGCCTCGGCGTGCGCGGGGTCGTCGCGCCGGATCCGCTGCCCCCGCGTGCCGCGCGTGTAGACCGCGCCCATCCCGACCGCCGTCATCTCCTCGCGCTCGTCGGGGAACCGCTCGACGTCGACGACGAAGCGCGACACCGGGTTGACGAGCACCCACGGCCGGACGGCGGCCCGCTCGGCGGCGGCCAGCGCGAGCGCGTCGGTGCGGTGGTCGGTGAGCGCCGCGACCTCGGCGGCGAGCTCCGCGTCGGCGGGCAGGAGGTGCGCGCGGACCCACGCGGGCAGGTGCGTGCCCGCGTGCGGCACGTGCAGCAGCACCCGGCTCCCGGGCGCACCCGGCGTGACCCGCGGCGCGGCCGCATCCGGGCGGAGCTCCATGCGGCGCCTCCCGCGCGTCTACCGTGGTCGGGCCGCATTATCCCGGAGGGCCGCATGCCGCTGATCGGCGTCGACGACATGGAGACCCCGTACTGGGCGCGGGGTTACGAGAAGGTCGTGCAGGCCAGCCTGCGCGAGGTCGCCGTGGCCGTGCCGCGCACCATGGCGCAGATCGTGCGGTGGGCGTGGCGGGCCGCGCCGCGGCTGACCCTGCTGACCGGCGCGCTGCAGCTGCTCACGGGCTGCGTCCAGGCGTTCGGGCTGCTCGCCACGGCCAACGTGTTCACGCGGCTGCTCGCGGAGGGTCCGACTCCCGAGCGGGTGCTCGCCGCCCTGCCCGCCCTCGCCGTCGTCGTCGCCGCCTACGCCGCCCGCGGCCTGCTCGACGCCGCGGAGGGGGCGGTGCAGGCCGCGCTCGCCCCGCGGGTGCAGCGCATGGCGGAGGACGACCTGTACGTCGCCCTGATCGACGTCGACCTCGTCGCGTTCGACGAATCGGATTTCACCCAGCTCGTCGAACGGGTGACCGACGGCGCACCGAGCCGGGTGCGGGCCGCGGTGCGCCAGACGTCCGACCTCACGGCGCTGGCCGTGTCGATGTGCGCCGCGGTCATCGCGGCGGGGATCCTGCACCCGGTGCTGGCGCCGACCGTGCTGCTGGCGGCCGCCCCACAGGCCTGGGCCCAGGTCAAGGGGGCGAAGCTGGCGTTCGACTCGTGGCTGCGCACGTCGTCGCGCGCCCGACGGCTCGACGTGGTCAGCGAGCTGATCTCGCGGCGGGACAACGCGGCCGAGGTGCGGGCCTTCACCACGCAGGAGGTGCTGCTCGCGGAGCACCGCCGGATCGCCGACGACCTGCTCACCGAGGCGATCACCGTCGCGCAGCGGCAGAACCGCGCCACGACGACCGGCCGCGCGATCTCCGGGGTCGGCACCGCGCTCGGCTACCTCGTGCTCGGCCTGCTGCTCTACTCCGGGGGCATGCCCCTCCCGCTGGCGGGCACCGCCGTGCTCGCGATGCGCGCGGCGGCGTCCGCGATCGTCAACTCGATGTTCCAGGTGAGCCAGCTCTACGAATCCGGCTTCACCCTCGAGCTCCACCGCACGCTGATCGCCGACTCGCGCGAGCGCAGCAGGCCGACCGGGCGGGCCACGCCGACCGGCCCCGCCGAGATCGTGCTGGCCGGGGTGTCGTTCCGCTATCCCGGCCATGACGAGCGCGCGCTCGTCGACGTCTCGCTCACGCTCCGCCGCGGCGAGGTGATCGCGCTGGTCGGCGAGAACGGGTCCGGCAAGTCGACCCTCGCCAAGCTGCTCACCGGCCTCTACCTGCCCGACGAGGGCGTCGTCACGTGGGACGGCGTCGACACCGCGAGCATCGGCGCCCCGGCGTTGCACGAGCGGATCGCCGTCGTGCTGCAGGACCCCCTGCACTGGCCGATGACGGCGGCCAACAACGTGCGCATCGGACGCCTGGACCGGCCCGACCCCGGCGACGTCGCGTTCACCGACGCCGCGGCGCGCTCCGGCGCCGACGCCGTGCTCGCCGCGCTGCCCGACGGCGCCGAGACCATGCTGTCGCGCCAGTTCCAGAAGGGCCGCGACCTCTCCGGCGGGCAGTGGCAGCGGCTCTCGGTGGCCCGCGGGCTCTACCGGGACGCGCCGCTGGTGATCGCCGACGAGCCGACGGCGGCGATGGACGCCCGCGCGGAGCACGCCGTGTTCACCGCGCTGCGCGGGCTCGGCGGCAGCGAGCGGATCACCGTGCTCGTGACGCACCGGCTGGCCAACGTCCGCCACGCCGACCAGATCGTCGTGCTGGAGGAGGGCCGGGTCGTCGAGCTGGGCACGCACGCGGAGCTGATGGCCCGCGGCGGCACCTACCACGAGCTGTTCTCGCTGCAGGCCCGCGCGTACGCGGACACCTGAGCAAGATCGCCGCGCCGGGGTGCCGGGTCGACACACGAGCCCAACTGCAAGGATGCCCGCGATGGGACGCTCCCCGATCCCCGGCCGCGCGCGGACGTTGCGCCGGGCCCTGCTCGCCGTCGCGGTCGTCGTGCTCGGCGGCTTCGTCATGGCGATCGGGTGGCTGGCGGCCGCGCCGCTGACGACGCCCCCGACCGCTCCGGCCCCCACGGCCGCGCCCGCCGCGGCGCCGCGCGCCACCACCCCGCCGACCGCCGCGGCCACCCCCACCCCGGCCCCGACGCAGGCCCCGGCCGGGCGGATGTGGTCGGTGGTCGTCACCTTCTACGGCGCGGCCGACAACGACCCGCCCGGCTCCACCGAGATCGCGCACCCGAACGACCACCACCAGGAGGCGGGCGGCACCGGCACGTACGCCGACCCGCTGTCGCTGGCGGCCGATCCCCGCGCGATCCAGGTCGGCACCCGCGTCTACTACCCGCAGCTGCGCAAGTACTTCGTCATGGAGGACGACTGCGCGCAGTGCATCACCGACTGGCGTTCCTCCCGCACGCCGCACATCGACCTGTGGACCGGGGACTACCAGGGTTCGGCCCTCCTCGCGTGCGAGAACGCGCTCACGCCGGACGGGCGGGTGGCCGTCGAGGTGAACCCACCGCCCGGCCGCCCCGTGGACCCCCGCCCCCTGTTCAACGGCCGCGGCTGCACCACCTGACGGCGAGTCTCCGTTTTCACGACGGCGAATCTCGGTTTTCATGACGCCATGAGCGAGCTTGCGAGCGAATCATCGACACAGCGCCCGCGCGAAGCGACGACCGAGCGCAGCGAGGGAGAGCGATGAGCGAGCTGGTGTACCTGGACGTCGCCGCGGGCGTCGCGACGATCACGCTGGACTCCCCGGCCAACCGCAACGCCCTGTCCGCCCAGTTGCGCCGGGAGCTGCTCGGGCACCTGGACACCGCGCTGGCCGACGACGCCGTCCGGGTGGTCGTGCTCGGCCACACCGGGCGGGTGTTCTGCTCGGGCATGGACCTCAAGGAGTCCCGCGGGGCGGGCGCGGCCGACCAGGGCGTCAACGAGGTGCCCACGATCCTGCAGCGGATCTGGACGGCGCCCAAGCCGGTGGTCGCGAAGGTCGGCGGCCCGACGCGGGCGGGCGGGGTCGGCCTGGTGGCCGCCTGCGACATCGCCGTGGCGGCCACGGCGGCCACGTTCGCGTTCAGCGAGGTGCGGATCGGCGTGGTCCCGGCCGTGATCTCCGTGACCGTGCTCCCCCGCCTGCTGCCGCGCGCCGCCCACGAGCTGTTCCTCACGGGCGAGACGTTCGACGCGGCGCGCGCCGTCGCCGTCGGGCTGGTCAACGCGGCGGTGCCCGCGGAGGAGCTCGACGACGAGGTGGCGCGCTACGTCGGCATGCTGCGGCTCGGCGCGCCCGGGGCGCTCGCGGCGACGAAGGAGATGCTGCGCGCCGAGCGCCCGGCCGCGCTGGCCGACCAGTTCGCCGAGATGCTCACCCTGTCGGCCCGCCACTTCGCGGGCGAGGAGGGCCAGGAGGGCATGCGCGCCTTCGCCGAGAAGCGCCCACCCCGCTGGGCGGGGTGAGTCAGGCGCTCCAGCCCGGGTCGCGGCCGGACAGGCCCAGCGCGCGGTCCAGCGTGGGGGCGTCGTCGGGCACCGGAACTTCGGGTGCGAACCACCCGCCGTCGCGACCCATGCCCGCGATGGCCTCCACGCCGGTGAGCACGGTGGTCGCGAGCGGCTCGGCCACGGTGAGCTCCTGGCCGGTCCCCCGCGCCACGTCCCACCCGTGCAGCACGAACTCCGACGTCATCATCGACCCGATCGCGGCCGCGGGCATCGACCCGCCGCCGAACGGCGCATCGCCTTCCCACGCCGCCGGGTCCTGCCAGGCACGGGCCGCCGCGGCGCCCGCTTCGGCGGCCCGGTCGGCCCACTCGGCCTCCGGCACGCCGCGCAGGTAGGGGCAGCGCTCGTCCTCGGTCCAGTCCGGCGGCCACGCCTCCTTGCGGGCCCCGTACTCCGCCATGACCAGCCCGAACGCCAGGTGGTTGACGGCCTGCCCGACCGTCCAGTCCGAACACGGCGTCGGGTCGCCGAAGTGTGCGGGGTCCGCACCGCGGATCGCCGCGACGGCGATGTCGACGCTCTCCCGCATGTGGTCTGCGTGATCCATGCCGTCACCCTCTCGCACGGGCCGACGGCGCGCATTGCACGAACGCGACAGTTACCGTGGAGAGCGTGGAGATGCTGGTAGACACCGTCGAGAACGCCGTGGAGGTGCTCGCGGGCCGTCCGCTGGCCGCGCTCACCGGCGCCGGGCTCTCCACCGACTCCGGCATCCCCGACTACCGCGGCCCCGGTTCGCCGCGCCGCCTCCCGATGACCTACGGGGAGTTCCTCTCCGGGCCCACCGCGCAGCGCCGCTACTGGGCGCGCAGCCACGTCGGGTGGACCCGCATCGGCAAGGCCGCGCCCAACGACGGCCACCGCGCGCTCGCCGCACTGGAGCGCAGCGGGCCGTTGCGCGGGCTCGTCACCCAGAACGTCGACGGCCTGCACACCGCGGCGGGCAGCCGGACCGTGATCGACCTGCACGGCCGCATCGCCGACGTGATCTGCACGGCCTGCGGGCGCCGCAGCTCCCGCGCCGCGCTCCAGCAGCGGTTCGCGGCGGCCAACCCGGGCTTCGTCGAGACGGCGGGCGACGCCGTCGAAACCGCACCGGACGGCGACGCCGAGCTCGCCGCCACCGACGGCTTCCAGTTGGTCGGGTGCGACGGCTGCGGCGGGCTGCTCAAGCCCGACGTCGTGTTCTTCGGCGAGAACGTGCCCCGCGAGCGGGTGGCCCGGGCCTACACGATGGTCGACGACGCTGACGCGCTGCTCGTCGCAGGCTCCTCGCTCACCGTGATGTCCGGCCTGCGGTTCGTCCGCCACGCCCGCAAGCGCGGCATCCCCGTGGTGATCGTCAACCGGGGCGGCACGCGCGGCGACGAGCTGGCCGACGTCCGGGTCGACGCGGGCTGCAGCGAGACCCTCACGGCGCTCGCGGCGGCCCTGTGCGGCTCCGGGTGGCGCTCACCCGCCCGGTAGTGCGATCGATCACCACGTCGACGAGCCGGTCGATCCCGGCCGCAGCGAGCCAGCACAGCGGCAGGCCCACCACGATGGCGAGCGCGACCTGGAACGGGAACGCGAGTTGCGTGAGCCACAGCTCGACCGCATCCCACCAGTCCACGACCGCCCGTACCACGTCTCACAGGGTAGTCCGGGCCGATTGCGGCTAGTTTCGGCCCATGTTCGCCGTCTACGCCTCAGCGCCCAACCCCGAATCACCCCTCGACGCGCTCGTCGTCGGCGAGCGGCCCGACCCCGAGGCCCCGGACGGCTGGGTGCCGGTCACCGTCACGGCCGCTTCGTTGAACATGCACGACATCTGGACGCTGCGCGGCGTCGGGATCAAGAAGGAGCAGTTCCCGATGATCCTGGGCTGCGACGGCGCGGGCACGCTGCCCGACGGCAGCCCCGTCGTGCTGCACTCGATCATCGGCGACCCGGCGTGGTTCGGCGACGAGACGCTGGACCCGCGCCGCAACATGCTCACCGAGAAGCACCAGGGCACGTTCGCCGACACGGTGGTGGTGCCCGCGCGCAACGCCGTACCGATGCCGGAGGGCCTCACGCCCGCGCAGTCCGCCGTGATGGGCACCGCGTGGCTCACCGCTTACCGGATGATCTTCTCGAAGTCGGGTCTTCAGCCGGGCCAGACGATGCTGGTGCAGGGCGCGACGGGCGGCGTCTCGACCGCGTTGATCCAGCTGGGCGTCGCGGCGGGGATGTGCGTGTGGGTGACGGGGCGCACCCAGGAGAAGCAAGACGTGGCCGCCCGGCTCGGGGCGCACGCCACGTTCCCGAGCGGCGCACGGCTGCCGGAACGCGTGGACGCGGTCTTCGAGACCGTCGGCGAGGCCACCTGGGCGCACTCGATGAAGGCGCTGAAGCCGGGCGGGGTGATCGTCGTCTCGGGCTCCACGAGCGGCCCCGCGCCGAGCGCCGACCTCCAGCGGCTGTTCTTCCTGCAGCTCCGGGTCATCGGTTCCACCATGGGCACCCGGGACGAGCTGGCGAACCTCCTCAAGTTCGTCGCGAACAAGGGGATCACCCCGGAGATCGGGCTCGAACTGCCCATGGAGAAGGCGACCGACGGCTTCCGGGCGATGCTCGACGGCGACACCGCCGGGAAGATCGTCTTCACGCGCTGAGACCGCCGCTCGACGGGATTAGACCGTTCGTCCCACCCTTCGCACCTGAGAGGTGGTCTTTCTCCTCTCAGGACGTACAGTGTGTGATCGTGTCTGAACCAAGTCGAAGACCGGCGGGGACGGTATTCGTCCCGGCGCCGCGAGTAACGGGCCTCGTCGAGCTGCTCGACCGCCTCGACCGTGCGGTCGCGACGGCGTTGCTGCCCGTGGCCGACTCCGAAGGCGTCAGCCGCGACGGCTGGCGCGTACTGCTGATGCTCGCCAGGGGCAGCGGCCGCAGCATGGGCGAAATCGCCACCCACACCGCGCTCCCCGCGCCGACCGCGACCCGCGTGGTCGACCGGCTCGTCGAGTCCCGGCTCGCCTACCGCCACACCGACGCCGTCGACCGGCGCCGCGTGCTCGTGCACCTGGCGGCCGACGGGCGGGAGCTGGTCGAGCGGGTGTGCAGGCGGGTCGAACGCTCCGCCGACGGGCTGCTGGGCGGCACCCACACCCCCGAACGCGAACGCCTGGCCGAGCTCCTCGCGGCCCTCGCTTCCCCCTAGCCCCCCACACCCGCCAGCCACTCCCGACCACGCACCCCGAGGTCGGGCCGGGCCGTCCGCACCCGCGGCAACACCGCGCGCTCGCCCGTCATGGCGGCCATGAGGTCGACGACGGTCACCCCGTGGCCGGGCCGGTGCACGACCGTGGCCGGGTCGCCTGCGCGCACCTCGCCCGCCGACTCGACGGCCAGGTAGCAGCCGGGGCGACGGGCGGCGAGGAAGCGCTTGACGAGGTCGGGCACGTCGAGGAAGCCCGCGAAGACCCGGCACGGGATGCGCGGCCCGCGCACGACCAGCGGGCCCGCCACCTGCCAGCGCTCCCCGATCACCGCCCGGAGCAGTCGACCCGAGAGCGTGAGGTTCTGCCCCACCGTGGCCACGGGCCTGCCGTCGGTCGAGTACGCGTAGACGGCCTGGTCCGGGCCGCCGTGGTGCTGACGTCGCAGATCGTGTCGCCCTCCACGCCGGACGCCGTGAGCGCACCGCCGTCGACCGGGCGCTTGTCGATGCCCGAGCCCCGCTCTTCACCCGGGTCCACGGGTCGGTGCGCACCACCGCGACCGCGACCGCTTCCACCCGACCCGTCATCGGCGCCGATCCTGCCCCGCCACCCTCACGGGACCAACACGATTTTGCCGCGGGTGTGGCGGCGTTCCAGCTCGCGGTAGGCGTCCTGCACCCGCTCCAGCGGGTACGTCGCGGCGACGGGCAGCTCCAGCTCACCCTTGGCCAGCAGCGCGGCCAGCTCGGCCAGCACCTCGGGGCGGGCGCCGACGGCGTTGCCGTCGGCCTTCACGCCGTGCTCCTCGACGGCGGCGAAGTCGATGATCGTGTCGATGCGGTCCGGCGGCACACCGAGCGCGAGCGCGACGTCGACGTAGCCGTCGCCGAAGAGGTCGATGAACGCGTCCACGGTGGGTGCGGCGGCCCGGATCCGGTCGACCAGCCCGTCGCCATGGGCTACGGGGACGACGCCGTGCGCGCGCAGCCAGTCGTGGTTCGCCTCGGACGCCACGCCGACGACCGTGGCGCCGGTGCGGCGGGCCAGCTGCACGGTCAGCACGCCGACCCCGCCCGCCGCGGCCGACACGACGACCGTCTCGCCGGGCCGCGGGTCGACCGCGCGCACGGCGGCCCAGGCCGTGGCCCCGACCACGTGCAACGCCCCGGCCTGCTCCCACGCCAGCTCCGACGGCTTCGCGAGGACCTGGCGCACCGGCACGACCACGTACTCGGCCTGGCTCGCGCGGAGGTCGGTCCACCCGAACACCTCGTCGCCGACCGCGACGGCATCGACGCCGGGACCGAGCGCGCGCACCGTGCCCGCGAGGTCGCTCCCCTGCCCCGACGGGAACGTCGAGGGCCAGCGCTGCGCGTAGCGCCCCTCGCGGACGTACGCCTCGCCGGGGTTGATGCCCGCCGCCGCCACCTCGACCAGCACCTCGTCGGGTCCGGGCTCGGGCACCGGCACCTCGGCGACGCGCAGGACGTCGACACCACCGAATTCGTCGTACTGCACAGCTCGCATGACCGGCCCAACCCCGCCGGGCTCGGTGATATGCCGCCGGCTGGGTGCTCGGCGAGAGCGTCTCGACCACCAGCAGCGGCGGGCGCCGGTTCGCTACTTCTTGGCCTTGTCCGCCGAAGCGTCGGTGGAGAGGGCGGCGACGAAGGCCTCCTGCGGCACCTCGACCCGACCGATGGTCTTCATGCGCTTCTTGCCCTCCTTCTGCTTCTCCAGGAGCTTGCGCTTGCGGGTGATGTCGCCGCCATAGCACTTGGCGAGCACGTCCTTGCGCATCGCGCGGATGTTCTCCCGGGCGATGATGCGCGAGCCGATGGCCGCCTGGATCGGCACCTCGAACTGCTGGCGCGGGATCAGCTCGCGCAGCTTGGTGGTCATCATGGTGCCGTAGGCGTACGCGTCGTCCTTGTGCCGGATGGCGGAGAACGCGTCGACGGGCTCGCCCTGCAGCATGATGTCGACCTTCACGAGCTCCGACTCCTGCTCGCCCGCCTCCTCGTAGTCGAGCGAGGCGTAGCCGCGGGTGCGGGACTTCAGCGCGTCGAAGAAGTCGAAGATGATTTCGGCGAGCGGCATCGTGTAGCGCAGCTCGACGCGGGTCTCCGAGAGGTAGTCCATGCCGCCGAGCTGGCCGCGGCGGCTCTGGCACAGCTCCATGATCGCGCCGATGAACTCCGAAGGCGCGAGGATGGTGGTCTTCACGATCGGCTCGAAGATCTGCGCGACCTTGCCGGTGGGCCAGTCCGACGGGTTCGTCACGGTCATCTCCGAGCCGTCGTCCTTGATCACCCGGTAGACGACGTTGGGCGCCGTGGAGATCAGGTCGAGGCCCGCCTCCCGCTCCAGGCGGTCGCGGGTGATCTCCAGGTGCAGCAGGCCGAGGAAGCCGCAGCGGAAGCCGAAGCCGAGCGCCGCCGACGTCTCCGGCTCGTAGGTGAGCGCGGCGTCGTTGAGCCGGAGCTTGTCGAGGGCCTCGCGCAGGTCGGGGTACTGCGAGCCGTCGACGGGGTAGAGGCCGGAGTAGACCATCGGCCGGGGCTCGCGGTAGCCGGTGAGCGGGGTCTCGGCGCCCTTGCGGGCCAACGTGACGGTGTCGCCGACCTTCGACTGCCGCACGTCCTTCACACCGGTGATGAGGTAGCCGACCTCGCCGACGCCCAGCCCGGCCGACGGCTTCGGGTCCGGCGAGACGATGCCGATCTCCAGGATCTCGTGCGTGGCGCCGGTGGACATCATCTTGATCCGCTCGCGCGGCACGATCCGCCCGTCGACGACCCGGATGTAGGTGACGACGCCCCTGTACGTGTCGTAGACCGAGTCGAAGATCATCGCGCGGGCGGGGGCATCGGCGTCGCCGACGGGGGCGGGCACCTGGCGCACCACCTCGTCGAGCAGCTCGGACACGCCCTGGCCGGTCTTCGCGCTGACCCGCAGCACCTCCGACGCGTCGCAGCCGACGATGTGCGCGATCTCGGCCGCGTACCGGTCCGGGTCGGCGGCGGGCAGGTCGATCTTGTTGAGCACCGGGATGATCGTGAGGTCCTTCTCCAGCGCCAGGTAAAGGTTCGCCAGCGTCTGCGCCTCGATGCCCTGCGCCGCGTCGACCAGCAGCATCGCGCCCTCGCACGCCTCGAGCGCGCGGGAGACCTCGTAGGTGAAGTCGACGTGGCCGGGGGTGTCGATCAGGTGCAGCACGTGCTCGGTGGCGCCGACCTTCCACGGCAGGCGGACGTTCTGCGCCTTGATCGTGATGCCGCGCTCGCGCTCGATGTCCATGCGGTCGAGGTACTGGGCTCGCATCATGCGCTCGTCGACGACGCCCGTGAGCTGCAGCATGCGGTCGGCCAGCGTCGACTTGCCGTGGTCGATGTGGGCGATGATGCAGAAGTTGCGGATGAGCGACGGCGTGGTGAACGTCTGGTCGGCGAACGAGCTCAAGTGATTCCTCTTCGTACGTGGCTCCCCCCATCGTCCCATGCGCCGTTTCCCGGTGCGGGTAACGGGGAACACGGCGCCATGACCACTGTGGAGAACCAGCAGGATCGGTCCACCGTCGTGCACGACGCCGCGGTGGCGGAACCGGTAGCGGAACCGGTCACCGGGCCGGTGGCCGCGGTGCCCGCCGACGTGCGGGAACGGTTCGGTGGCTCGAAGGTCGGCGCGGCGTTCTTCGGCTGGCTGGTCGCCATCGGGATGTCCGTGCTGCTCTCCGGCCTGGTCGCGTTGGCCCTCGCGGCGTGGCGCCCCGACACCGCCGCCACCGACGCGACCACCGTCGGGTTCACCAGCATGGGCACGGTCATCGCGGTGCTCGCGATCGGCTACCTGGCGGGCGGCTACGTCGCCGGACGGCTGGCCCGCTTCGACGGCGCCCGCAACGGCCTGCTCGCCTGGCTGCTCGGCCTGATCGTGACCGTGCTCGCGGGCATCGCCGCGGCCGTCGTGGGGGCCAACACCGACCTCACCGCCGTGGTGCGGCTGCCCGTCATCCCGGTCGACGCTTCCACGATGACGGTCGGCGGGGCCGTGCTGATCGCCGTCACGGTGCTGGTCACCGCGCTCGCCGCCGCGCTCGGCGGCAAGCTGGGCGAGCGGTTCCACCGGCGCGTCGACCGCGCCGCCGGTCTCGACCTGCGGTAGTTCACCGGCCGAAGGCGAACCTCTGCACGGGCTCCCACGGCCCGCCGAGGTAGCGCCACAGCCCCAGCCCGACGACCTGCACGTCGTAGGGCTCGAACCCCGCGGCCAGCTGGGCGTGCAGACGCTCGGCGGCCGCGGGGTCGGCCTTGTTCTGCACCGTGAGGTGCAGGTCGGCCTTCGCCCGGTCCTGCGCGGTCAGCACGGCGTCGAACGTGCGCGCCAGGCCCGCCCGGAGGTCGGTCAGCTCGGGCGCGGCCAGGTCGTAGGCCACCCCGCCACGCCAGCCCCGCACCCGCCGCACCCGCGCGGTGATCTCCGGGCGGTCCGCGGCGGCCGCCAGCGCGGCGCCGACCGCCGGGTCGTCGGGCAGGTGGTGGAAGAGCGTGAGGTGCGCGGCGAGGTGGTTGCGCTCGGGCGGGAAGTGCTCGCGCCGCAGCCGGTCGAACCGCTCCTGGGCCACCTCGTCCAGCAGGGCCGTGACGATCAGGGGCGGCATGTCCGGAGCCTATTCGGCCGCCTGCCCCCGGGCCGTCGCCCGCTTGACGTACCAGATGTTCCAGGCGAGCAGGCCGCCGATCACGGCGATCGTCATCACCTCGCCCAGCGCGACCATCACGTCGATCGGCAGCAGGAACACCAGCGGCACCCGGACCAGCGCCTCGAGGACCAGGCCCACGCCCCACACGGTCGAGCTGAGCCGGTGGCCGCGGCGCACGTGGGGGTCGGTGTCGTACTCGTGGCGCAGCTCGGCCTTGCGGGCGGGCTGGAAGCTCTGCGACGCGGCCAGCGTCAGCGGGGTGCCGAACAGCGTGGTCCCCAGGAACACCAGGCCGAGCACGCCGGTGACGATCGAGTTCTTCAGCAGCAGGAACCGCGGGTCGCCGCTGACGAACGCGAGGACCAGGCCGATCCCGAACACCACGAGCATCACGGTGGCGAACGGGTTGAGCTCGCGTTCCCGCACCGCCACCCAGCCGATGCGGGCCGCGGCCAGCAGGCTGGCGACGAGCAGGGCGATGAAGTCGTTCACCCCCGCCAGGTGCAGCGCGTAGTAGCCGAGGACGGGCAGCCCGACGTCCCAGCCGAGGCCGCGCAGCATCAGACGGGGGGACGGGCCGCTCTGCGGCGCGCTCATGCCGGCTCCTCGTCGGGGATCCACGACCCGTGGAAGCCCGCGGGCACCCCGCGGGGCAGGGTCACCGCCGCGACCGGCGCGCCCGCCACGTCGGTGGCGTCGAGCACGAGCAGTTGCGACGCGCTGCCGTCGCGCCGGGTCGTGATCGTGAGCAGCCAGCCGTCGTCCTCGGCGCGGCCGGGCGCGGCGGACGGCACGAACACCGCCTCGCCCGCCACCGTGTCGGGGCCGAGCCCGTGTTCGGTGACCGCGCCCGCGGCGACGTCGAACTTCACCACGGCGGACGTGCCGACGGCGTAGCGGTAGCGGGCCTCCCGGCCGACGCGCTCGTCGTCGACGGTGGGGAACTCGACGGGCCGGTCGGCCAGCAGGGTCTCGGTGACGGTGCCGGTCGCCGGATCGAGCACCCAGCGGTACATCCGGGCCAGGCCGCTGGCGGCCGCGGCGGCGGCGGGCCCGGCGGCGCTCGGCCCGAGGCCGTCCCACATCGCGACGGCGTCGGCGGGCGCGTAGCGGGCGGCGTCGAGGACGACCCGGCCGCTCGCGTCGGTGGCCGCGTTGCCGACGTGGAACACGTAGGCCGGGTCGACGTCGAACCACGTCACCTCGCCGGGCCGGGCGAGCGGCATGAGGCCGATCCGGGCGCCGTACGCCTCGTCCCAGCCGTAGGGCATGCCCTGGCTCAGCCGGTCGAGCGAGAACGTCATGGGCAGGTCGAGGAAGACGGCGTGCCGGTCGGTGATCGCGAAGTCGTGCATCATCGTCGGACCCGGCACCGCGATCTCGGCGCTCGTGACGAGCTCGCCCGCCGCCGAGAGCCGGTGGTAGGTGAGGAACGGCGGCGCGAACCCGTAGCCGAAGAAGTGCAGCTCACCCGTCACCGGGTCGGTCTTGGGGTGCGCGGTCATCGCGGTGGTGAGGCGGCCGTCGAAGTCGCACGGGCCGACCGTGGCGAGCTCGGGCGTGAGCACGTGCGGGAAGCTGCTCTCGACCAGCGCCATGATCCGGCCCGCGTGCGCGATCACATGGGTGTTCGCGACGCCGACGGAGCGGTCGACCGTGCCGTCCGACTTGATCATCGACTCGCCCAGCAACGCCTTCGTGCGCACCCAACGGTTGCGGTACCACTCGGCGCGACCATCGCGCAGGCGGATGCCGTGCACCATGCCGTGCCCGACGAACCAGTGCCGCGACGGCTCACCGGGCAGCGGGTTGGGGCCGTTGCGCAGGTAGCGGCCGGTGAGCTCGGGCGGGAGCGCACCGTCGACCGGGAGATCGACGGCGTCGATCTCGTCCGGCACCGGGGCGAGGTACCCGGCCATGTGGGTCGCTGCGGAGGTCGTCATGGGAGGAGCATGCACGTGCCGATCTCGACATGTCAAGAATGACATGTCGGGATCGGCAGGTTAGAGTGCGGCCATGTCGTTGCCGCACGCGCTGCTCGGTCTGCTCGCCGTCGCCCCGCGCACGGGTTACGAGCTCACCAAGGCGTTCGCGGGCGACCTCGGCCGCTACGCCTGGCAGGCCGGGCACACGAGCATCTACCCGGAGCTGGCCCGGCTGGCCGACAACGGCCTGATCGAGGTGACGCACGAAGGCGCGCGGGGCAGCCGCACGTACGCCGTCACCGACGTGGGCCGCGAAGAGCTGCGGACGTGGCTGTTCACCCCGCCCCAGCAGAGCAAGGTGCGCAACGAGCTGGTGCTGCGGATGTTCCTGCTCTCCGCGCTCGAGCCCGCCGACGCCCGCAAGCTGCTCGGCAGGATCGCGGCGAACACCGCGCAGGAGGCGGCCGAGCTGCGCCGACTGCGCGCGGAGGCGGGGCCGGTGCGGCTGGGGCCCGAGGGGTTCGGGCAGCTCGCGGCGGAGTACGGCCTCCGTCAGTACGACGCGGTGCACGACTGGGCGGTGTGGGCCATCGACCAGCTCGACCAGGCCGATCAGGCGGTGACGGCCAGCACGAGCGCGCCCAGCGCGACGTAGCCCGCGGTCGGCAACACCCGGCCCGGGGGCAGGTGCGGCCACCGCAGCGCCGCGCGGGCCACCCCGAGCCCGACGACGCCCGCCGCGACCACCCACACCCACGACCAGATGCCGGGTGGTGGCGCGACGGCGCGCACGAGCGCGAGCACCACGACGGCGTCGACGGCCGACCGCACGAGCGCGGCCCGGTCGGCGGCGGCCAGGCGCCCGGTCGACCGGGTGCGCAGCAGCAGCACGACGACCGCGTACGCGCCGACCACCCCTACGACCGCGGCGATCACCGCGCACCACCTGGCTGCGCGGCGACCTCCGAGGGACCGCCCGCAGACCGCGTCCCCGCGGCGATCACCGCGTACCGCCCAGCTGCCGGAGCAGGGCGAAGCCCGCCGGGGTCGTCTCGTCGGGCGCGCCGACCGCCGACAACACCACCACGGCGACGCCCGCCTGCCGGTCGACGCCGAGGAACGACGTGAAGCCGCCGGTGCCGCCGTTGTGCCAGACGACCGTGCGGCCCGTGACCGGGTCCGGCCGCGACAGCCACGCCCAACCGATCCGGTCGGGCGCGAAGTCGGCGCGCGGGCGCAGGGCGTCGATGCCCGGGGCGTCGCCGACCAGCAGGGCGCGGGCGAGCCGGGCGGCATCGGCGACGTCGGCCCGCACGCTGCCCGCGGGCGCGATCCCCTCCCCCGCCCACGGGTCGGCGCGGCGGCCGCCGGGCGTCTCCCCGCTCAGGTCGCGCGGGCCGAGCTCGTCCGGCGTGGTGGGGACGGCCGCGCCCGTCATCCCCGACGGCGCCAGCACCCGCTCGGTGACCAGCTGCGGGTACGGCCGGTCCGCGGCGGCCCCCAGCGCCGCGCCCAGCACCGCGAAGCCGAGGTTGGAGTACGTGCCGGGCGGGGCGTCGAGCGGCGCCGCGGCCGCGGCGTCGAGGATCTCGGGGGTCGAGTACGGGTACGGGTTGCCCGCGGTGAGCGTGCTCCACCAGCCGCGGACGAACGCGCCCGCACCGCCGGGCACCGACGGTAGCCCGGAGCGGTGGGTGGCCAGCTGCTCGAGCGTCACCGCGGCGAGCGGCCCCGGCACGGGCAGCAGCGCGCCGACGGTGGTCGTCGGGGTCACCTCGCCCCGCGCGATCATGTCGGCGAAGAGCAGGCCGGTGAGGCCCTTCGTGATCGACCCGATCTCGAAACGGGTGTCGGGTGCGGCGCCGAGCACCGCCGTGCGGGTGCCGTCCGCGGTGACCGCGGCGACGGCCAGCGCGGGCCTGCCCGGCCCCACCACCTCCCGGGCCAGCGCCGCGAGCTCGGGGTCGCCGGTGCCGGTGCGGGGCAGCGTGCTCGGCGCCGGGCGCACGAGCGCGGCGACGGCGAGCGCCACGGCCGCGCACACCGCCACCAGCACCGTGCGACGGGTCGAGACGTTCATCGCGGTTCCTCTCACAGGGTTGTGGCCAGGGCGACCAGCAGCGGGACGACCCGCTCGGCGGGCACCTGGACCTGCCCACGCCCGCTCGCGCGCAGCCAGCCCGCGGCGGTCAGCGTGCGGATGTGGTGGTAGATCTGGCCGGACGTGCCGATGCCGGGCTCCTCGGCGAGCTCGGCAGGGCCGGTCGCGCCGCGCAGCACGGCCAGCAGCAGCCGCAGCCGCACGGGGTGGCCGAGGGCCGCGAGCCGTGCCGCCGCGCCCTCCACGTCGACCTCGTCGGTGTCGAGCAGCGCGTCGGCGGGCAACCCGTACTGCCACGCGACGGGGCCCGCCGCGGTGTGGACGTCGCCCGCGAAGACCACGCCTTCGCCGCCCCGCGCGCGCAGACCGTCGAGCACCCAGAACGTCTCCGGGTCCGGGACGGGCGGCCGGTCGGTCGCGCCGATCCCCAGCCGGAGCTCGACGGCCCGCAGCCGCTCCTCGAGCTCCTCCCACCGGTCGGCCACATCGTCGATAGTACGGAATTACGTAAGAACGTGCATCTGTGAGCGGACTATGCCCCGGACGGGGGACATGCCACGATGGCGACGCGCCGGGACCCCAGCCCCGGTGACGATTCCGACCGGCCATCCGAGGGGGCGACCGGTGTCTGATCTGCAACAGGGCTGTGCTCTGCTCGCGGGCGATGCGGAGTGCCGCTGCGCCGCGGACGTCGCGCTGCTCGACGGTCGCCTGCTCGCGGAGCGGGCCACGGCCAAGTTCCTCTGGCAGCAGCGGGCGAGCGCCGAGGGCCGGGTCGCCGCCCGCCGCGGCCTCGACGCGATGCTCGCCGCTGCGCGTCCGTTCGGCCCGTCCTTCCTGGTCAACGAGCTGGTGCGGCTGGGGGCGATGCTGCGGATCCTCGGCGAGGACCCGGCCGACGTCGCCGAGTCCGGCGCGCTCCTCACCGAGCTCGCCGAGCTGGCCGAGCTGGCGGGCGACCCGCGCATGGTCGGTGAGGTGGCCGCGATGCGCGCCCACCGCACGCTCGGCTTCGGGCACGGCGAGGACGCCCTCGCCGACGCCGCCACCGCGTTCGCGATCCTCACCGACGCCCCCGTGCCCGCCGCCGCCGAGGATGCGCGCAGGCTGTCCCGCGCGCTCAACGGCCTGGTGCTGGTGCTCATCAAACTCGGCGTCCACGAGCTGGCCGACGGCGTCTCGCGGAAGGCCATCGCGGTCGCCGCGGCGCACGGCACCGCGATGGAGCGGCTCGTGCACGAGCTCAACCGCATCCGCCTGCAGCTGTCGTGGGCGCTGCGATTGGAGCGCGGCGGACGGCTCGCCGCCGCGGCCACCCGCTTCCTGGGCGCGGCCGAGTCGGCGCGCGCCGCGGGCGTGCTCTGGAGCGACGCGCTCGACCGCACCCCGGAGGGCGGCCGCGACTGCTCGATCATCCGGTCGGCCTACGCGCTCGCCCGGCCCAGCGCCGACCACCTCGTGGTGCTCGACGCGGTGGCCGCCACCGCGCACTTCGCCGACGACCGCATCGTCCTCGCCATCGCCACGGCGCGCTGCCTGCTGGCGGCCCACCGCCGCGCCGACGCGGCCGCCGCGCTGCGGCCCCTGCGCGACGAGCTGGTCGACGACCGGTCCGAGCCCGGCCTGGCGATCTCCCTGCACCGCGAGCTGTCGCGGATCGAGAGCGGCAGCGACCGTTCGGATGCGCTGTTGCGCTACTCCGCGGCGCTGGAGGAGGAGCTGTGGGCGCTGCGCGAGTCGCGGCTCACCGCATTGCGCAGCCACTCCGAGCACCACCGCCTCGTGCGCGAGCACGGCGCCGTCGCCGCGCAGGCGCTGCAGGACCCGCTCACGGGGCTGCCCAACCGACGCGCGCTCGACCTGCGGCTCCGCGAGATCAGCACCTCCGCGAACGGCCAGCCGTGCGCGATCGCCCTGATCGACCTCGACCGGTTCAAGGCCGTCAACGACGCCCGTTCGCACGCCGCGGGCGATGCCGTGCTGCGGGCCGTGGCGTCGTCCCTGCGCACCGCGCTGCGGGCGCAGGACCTCGTCGTGCGCTACGGCGGCGACGAGTTCGTCGTCGTGCTGCCCGCCACCACGCTGCCGGTCGCCCAGGCCGTGCTCACCCGGGCCACGCAGGCGGTCGCCGAGCTGCCGGTGGACACGGGCGCGGGGGTCACGATGTCGGTCGGGGTGGTGCGGATGCCGCCCGCGGGCTCGCCCGACGCCGCGCTGGCCGACGCGGACGCGGCCATGTACCGGGCGAAGCGGGCGGGCGGCAACCGCGTGCTGGGCGGCGCCGTGCCCGAGCAGCTGCGCCGTCGCCACGGCCGCCGCACGCCCATCGAGCCGGTCACCGACTCGTTCCCGAGGGTGCTGCCCCGGGTGAGCGCCTGACCCCCGCGCCTGCGAGGTGCAACACGGCTCAGTCAGGCGAGCCGCGTCATGTCGACGGTCACGTCCAGCGCAGACGACTCGCCCCCGGAGTACACCCCCTTGAGCGGCGGCACGTCGGCGTAGTCGCGCCCGACGGCCACCCACACGTGCCGGTGGCCGATCTCGATGTCGTTGGTGGGGTCGTAGCCCCACCAGCCGCCCGTCCACGCCTCGATCCAGGCGTGGCTCTCCCCGCGCATCGTCTGGCGGATCTCGGTCGCGGCGCTGGGCAGCAGGTAGCCGGACACGTAGCGGGCGGGGATGCCCATCTCGCGCACGAGCAGCAGCGTGAGGTGCGCGAAGTCCTGGCAGACGCCCGTGCGCGCCTCCCACGCCTCGACCGCGGCGGTGTGGACGCCGGTGGTGCCGGGCTGGTAGGCGAGGTGCTCGCGCACCCAGCGCGCCGCCGCCAGCACCGCGTCGGCGGGTTCCTTGCCGCGCTTGAGCGCCCGCGCGGCCCGGCCGAGGTCGCGGTTGCGTTCGACGTAGTCGGTGAACTCCAGCATCTCGGTGTAGCGGTCGCGCACCTCCTCCCCCGCCAGCTCCTCCCAGGTGGCGGAGCGGGCCGGGGCGAGCGCGTCGGCCGTCTCGACCACGGACGTCGCGGTGACGGCGAGCTCGGTGTGCGGGGCGTGCAGGTCGAACGCCGTGACGGTGGTGCCCCAGTAGTCGGCGTACCGGTAGGACCGCGTGGCGGGCGTGGTCTCGACCCGGCTGACGATCACGTTCTGCCGGTTGTCGCTGCGCGGGGTGAGCCGCACCTCGTTGTAGGACTCGCGCACCGGCGTCTCGTAGGAGTAGCCGGTGGTGTGCACGACCCGGATGCGCCAACCCATCACGACACCTCCGGTGCGGTCCAGGCCACCCAGGGCGTGGCGTGGAAGTACTGGCGGGACACGGCCTCGCCGACGTCGCGGATGCAGCCTTGCAACGAGAGGAGCTGCGCGGAGAGGTCGTCCAGCAGCTCCTCGGGGCGCAGGAACTCCAGCTCCGAGCGCGCCCGCCCGAGCAGCCGCAGCGCTTCCGCCTTGGCCCCGATCCGCACGACCGGCCGGTTGTCCAGCTCGGTGAGGCACACCTCGGCCTGGCGCAGAGCGTGGAACACCGAGCGGGGGAAGAGCTTGTCCATGAGCAGGAACTGCACGACCCGCCCAGCGTCCAGCGCGCCGCGGTAGGTGCGCAGGTAGGTGTCGGCGGCACCCGCGCTCCGCAGCACGGTGAGCCAGGCGGGCGAATTCATCCGGTCCGCCACCCGCGAGAGCAGCAGCCGCACCACCATGTCGACCCGCTCCACCGACCGTCCGAGCAGGTAGAAGCGCCAGGTGTCGTCGCGGCTCATCGTGGACGCGGCCAGCCCGTTGAGCATCGCGGCGCGGTCCTCGACGTAGGAGAAGAACGCGTGCGGGCCCACCCACCGCGCGTAGCGCTGCCGCTCGGGCAGGGCGTTCCAGGTGGCGTTCAGGCACTCCCACATCTCGGCGGAGACGACCTCGCGGGCCCCGCGGGCGTTCTCCCGGGCGCTGGAGACCGACGAGACGATCGACGCGGGCTGGTCGGCCGAGTAGCCGACGAGCTCGGTGAGCGACCAGGCGTCCAGCGCGTCGCCGACGGGCGGCGTGACGCCGAGCACGCCCAGCAGGATCCGGGCGGCCGCGTCGGCGTCGACGGTGGCGTCCTCCAACAGCTGGTGCACCGAGACGTCGAGGATGCGCGCCGTGTCGTCGGCCCGCTCGACGTAGCGGCCGATCCAGTACAGCGACTCGGCGTTGCGGGCCAGCATCAGCGCTCCCCCGCCTGCTGCTGTTGCTGCTGCTGTTGGCCCATCGTGAGCTCGGGGCCGTGCACGGCGGCGGGCGAGCCCGGGATGCTCGTCGCGAGACCGCGGCGGCCCAGCTCGCGGTCGGCGTCCGACGCCCGCGTGGGCGCGAGCACCCAGGTGTCCTTGCTCCCGCCGCCCTGGCTGGAGTTCACCACCAGGCTGCCCTTCGGCAGCGCCACCCGCGTGAGGCCGCCGGGCAGCACGAACACGTCCTCGCCGTCGTTGACCGCGAACGGCCGCAGGTCGACGTGCCGGGGCACCAGCTTGTCGTCCACCTTGGTCGGCACCGTGGAGAGCTGCACCACCGGCTGCGCGACCCACGCGCGCGGGTCGTCGCGGATCGCCCGGCGCGCCGAGGCGAGCTGGCGCGCGCCGGCGTTCGGTCCGAACAGGATGCCGTAGCCACCAGAGCCCTCGACCGGCTTGAGCACCAGCTCCTCCAGCTGGGCCAGCACGTGGTCCTTCTCGTCGGGCAGCCAGCACCGGAACGTGTCGACGTTGGGGAGCAGCGGCTTCTCGCCCAGGTAGTAGGAGATCATCTCCGGGACGTAGGTGTAGACGAGCTTGTCGTCGCCCACGCCGTTGCCCACCGCGTTCGCGATCACGACCTGGCCCGCGCGGGCCGCGTTGAGCACGCCCGCCACGCCCAGCACCGAGCGGGGGTTGAACTGCAGCGGGTCGAGGAACTCGTCGTCGATCCGCCGGTAGATGACGTCCACCTGCTGCTCGCCGACCGTGGTGCGCATGTAGACGGCGTTGTCGCGGCAGAAGAGGTCCCGGCCCTCCACGAGCTCGACGCCCATCTGCCGGGCGAGCAGCGAGTGCTCGAAGTACGCGGAGTTGTAGACGCCGGGGGTGAGCACCACGACCGTCGGGTCGGCCACGTTGGGCGCGGCCGCCGCGCGCAGGGCCCGCAGGAGGTGCACCGAGTAGTCGCCGACCGCGCGCACGCGCTGGCGGGTGAAGAGGTCGGGGAACACGCGGGCCATCGTGCGGCGGTTCTCCATCACGTAGGACACCCCGGACGGGTTGCGCAGGTTGTCCTCCAGCACCCGGAAGGTGCCCTCCTCGTCGCGGACGACGTCGATGCCCGCGACGTGGATGCGCACGCCGTTGGGCGGGTTCAGCCCGGCCGCGGCGCGGTGGAAGTGCTCGCAGCTCGTGATCAGCCGCCGGGGCAGCACGCCGTCGCGGACGATCTCCGCGTCGCCGTAGATGTCGGCGAGGAACGCCTCCAGCGCCCGCACGCGCTGCACGATCCCGCGCTGCAGCTTGCTCCACTCGGCGGCGGCGATCACGCGGGGCACGATGTCCAACGGGATCGGCCGCTCCTGGCCGGAAAGGGAGAACGTGATGCCCCGGTCGAGGTAGGCGCGGTCGAGCGCCTCGGCGCGCACGGCGAGGTCGGTGGGGGCGGTCGGCGCGATGGCGCTGTGCAGGGCCCGGTAGGCCGAGCGCACGCGCCCGTCGCGGTGGAACATCTCGTCGAACGCCCCGGCGTGCGGTCGGTCGGGTTCGAGGTAGCCGTCGAAGAGGTCCGAACCCCCCGGCTCGGTGTGGTCCTCGTGATCCACGGCTCGAACCACGCGTCCTCCTCACGCTGCGCCACCCCGACGGCGGTCATCCTCGCGCAGCGCAACGCCCCGCGACCAGCGGGACTTGTGACGAGAGCGTTAACCCGGGTGTCCGTGAAGCCCGGTCGAGCGGTTCTGTAGCATGGACGATCGAGCGCCCGGCGTGCTCGCACCATCCCCGCCGCCGGAGCATCCCGACACCGGTGGCAGGAAAGAGACCGAGGCAGACGCGTGGCCAATATCAAGTCCCAGATCAAGCGGGTCAAGACCAACGAGAAGCGGCGCCAGCGCAACAAGTCCGTGCGCTCGGAGGTCCGCACCGCGGTGCGGAAGTTCCGCGAGGCCGTCGAGGCGGGCAACACCGAGGAGGCCGCTGAGCTGCAGCGTGCCGCCTCGCGCGCCCTCGACAAGGCGGCCAGCAAGGGCGTGATCCACAAGAACCAGGCCGCCAACCGCAAGTCGGCCATGGCGAAGCGGGTCAACACCCCCGCCTGAGGGCATCGCCGAAGCCACGGATCCCATCGGGGTTCGTGGCTTCTTGGCGTTCCCGCCTGCGACGCCGCCCGTCGGCCCGCGCACGGTGGCGAAATGCGCAACTCGCCGCGTCGAAAATGAAGACTCGCCGTGTCGAAAACGGAGACTCGCCTTCAGGCCCGGGCTACCGGCCGGGCCGCGCAGATGCGCAGCACCGCCCGCTCGAGCGCGTAGTCGACATCGGCCGCTGCGCCCTTGACATCGGCGTTGACCTCGGCGGCGACCGCGAACGCATCGGCCAGCGCGCCCGGGCTCCAGTGCCGCACCTGCTGCTGGGCCTTGCGGATCTTCCACGGCGGCATGCCCAGCGAGCCCGCGAGCCGGTTGGGATCGCCCCGGCCCGCGGCGCCGACCCGCGCGAGGGTGCGCACCGCATCGGCCAACGCGTCGGCGATCAGCACGGACGGCACACCCAGCACCTGGGCCCAGCGCAGCGCCTCCAACGCGCCCGCGCGATCGCCGACGATCACCTTGTCGGCCACCGCGAACCCGGACGACTCGGCGCGCCCGCGGTAGTAGCGCCGCACCGCCGACTCGTCGACGGTGCCACCGGTGTCGGCGACCAGCTGGGCCGTGGCCGCGGCCAACTCCCGCAGATCCGACCCGACCGCCTCGATCAGCACCGGGACGGCGGCCTGGGCGATGCGCGCACCCGCCCGCCGCGCCTCGCCGCGCACGAACTCCGCCCGCTCCTCGTAGCGGGTGACCCGATCGCACGTGGTGACGGTGGGCTTCGCCTTGCGCAGGGCATCGACCAGCGCCTTGTTGCGCGCCCCGCCCGCGTGCTGCACCACCAGCACCATGCCCTCGGCGAGATCGGCCGCCACCTCGAGCACCGCCGCCGTGAGGTCCTTGCCCGCCTCGTGCGCGGCGAGCAGCACGACGACGCGACCCTCGGCGAACAGCGACGGCGAGAGGCTCTCGACCAGGTCGGCAGGCGTCGTCTCGCCCGCGCGGATCCTGCGCAGCTCGGCCGTGGGATCGACGGCGCGGACCTCCGCGACGATCGCCTCCACGGCCCGCTCGACGAGGAACTCCTCCTCACCGAGGACGAGCTGGAGCGCGGTCGGGCTCATGCGCCCATCGTGGACCAGCCCACCGACAGTCCGTGACTTGGCTCCCAGATGGTGGTCTCGACTTGGGCGACGCACCTCGGCTGTCGTAACGTCATCGGCACAACTGCATATGGCTCATCCAGAGGGGTTGAGGGAACGGCCCGATGACACCCCGGCAACCGGCGACCTGAGGTCGATCACGGTGCCAATTCCGACCCGCGTGGTGCGGGGAAGATGAGGAGAACCTCCATGACGCTGACGGCTGATCTCAGCACGTCCACTTCCTTCAACCTCGGTCCGGCTCGGGCGCTGTCGTGTCGCGAATGCGGCCACGAGACGCCGCTGGCCGCCGAGTTCGCGTGCACCGAGTGCTTCGGTCCGCTGGAGGTCGCCTACGAATTCGGCGACGTCACCCGCGCCTCCATCGAGGCGGGCCCCAAGTCGATCTGGCGCTACCGGCACCTGCTCCCCGTGCCCACCACGATCGCCGAGCACCCCAACACCGAGCCCGGCCTCACCCGGCTGATCAAGGCCGACCGCCTCGGCAAGGCGCTGGGCATCCGCAACCTCTGGGTCAAGGACGACACCGGCAACCCGACGCACTCGTTCAAGGACCGGGTCGTCGCGGTGGCCCTCGCCGCCGCCCGCGAGCTGGGCTTCCGCGTGCTGTGCTGCCCGTCCACCGGCAACCTGGCCAACGCCGTCGCCGCCGCGGCCGCCCGCGCGGGCTGGGATTCCGTGGTGCTCATCCCGTCGTCGCTCGAGCGGGCCAAGGTGCTGACGACCGCCGTGTACGGGGGCACGCTGCTGGCCGTCGACGGCAACTACGACGACGTCAACCGGCTCGCCACCGAGCTCGCGGCCGAGCACGAGGACTGGGCGTTCGTGAACGTCAACGTCCGCCCGTACTACGCGGAGGGCTCCAAGACGCTGGGCTACGAGGTGGCCGAACAGCTCGGGTGGCGGCTGCCGGAGCAGATCGTCGTGCCGGTGGCGTCGGGGTCGCAGCTCACCAAGGTCGACAAGGGGTTCACCGAGTTCGGCAAGCTGGGGCTCGTCGAGCCCACGCCGTACAAGGTGTTCGGCGCGCAGGCCACCGGCTGCTCGCCCGTGGCGCAGGCGTTCGCGGAGGGCCACGACGTGATCCGCCCGGTGCGGCCGGACACCATCGCCCGCTCGCTGGCCATCGGCAACCCGGCCGACGGGCCGTACGTGCTCGACGCCGTGCGGCGCACCGGCGGCGCGGTGGCCGACGTCTCGGACGCCGAGGTCGTGGAGGGCATCCGGCTGCTGGCCGCCACCGAGGGCGTGTTCGCCGAGACGGCGGGCGGGGTCACGGTGGCCACCACCCGCAAGCTCGTCGAGTCGGGCCGGCTCGACCCCGACGCCGAGACCGTGATCCTCATCACCGGTGACGGGCTGAAGACGCTCGACGCGGTGAGCGACCAGGTCGGCCCCACCGCCACGGTGCCGAGCACCACGAAGGCCGTGCGCGAAGCCTTGCGGGAGGCGGGCCGCTAGGTCGTGTCGGGGGCGGGCGCCGGGCCGACGCGGCGGGCGGCGATCGTCGCCCCCGCCAGGCCCAGCGCCGCCCCGGCGAACGACACCGCGAAGAGCGCTGGGTTGAAGTCGCCGCTCGTGACGGCGTCGCCGAGCACCACGACGGCGATCGTGCCGGGGAGCACCCCGAGCACCGTGCCGAGCAGGAAGGGCACCAGCCGCACCCTGGCCACGCCCGCTGCGTAGTTCAGCACCGAGAACGGCACCATGGGGAGCAGGCGCAGCGAGATCATCGCCAGCAGCCCGCTGCGATCCAGCCGCGCCCGCACCCAGGCGAAGCTCGGCCGGTGCTCGTGGCGGGCCACGAGCGGGCCGCCGACCCACCGCACCAGCCCGTAGGCGGCCAGCGCGGCGAGCGCCGTGCCGGTGATCGTCAACGCCAGGCCCCACGCCGCGCCGAAGAGCACGCCCGCGGCCACGGTGAACATCGTGCGGGGCAGCGGGGTGATGGTGACCAGCGCCTGGAGCGCGACGAACAGGAGCGGCGCCCACGCGCCCGCGGCCGCGACCTCGGCGCGCACCCCGGCCACGCCGCCCCACCGCATCGCGCAGACGGCGACGACGACCGCGACGAGCACGGCCACCAGCGCGGCCACCAGCCGCCCCCACCTCACGTCTACCAAGGCTACCGGGCCCGATCGGGTGATCGTCGCGAGCCGGGCGTCACGCCAATGCGCGCAGGTGCGGCAGGAGGGCCTGCAGCGCGCGGGCCCGGTGGGACGCCGCGTCCTTCTCGTCGGCCGACAGCTCGGCCGACGTGCGCGTCTCCCCGTCCGGCACGAAGATCGGGTCGTAGCCGAAGCCGTTGGTGCCCCGCGGGGCCCGCGTGAGGCGCCCGGTCCACGCCCCGTGCACCACGGTCTCGGGGCCGCCCGGCACCACGAGCGCAGCGGCGCACACGAACGCCGCACCCCGCCGCTCGTCGGGGACGTCGCCGACCTGGGCCAGCAGCAGCTCCAGGTTGGCCCGGTCGTCACCGTGGCGGCCGCTCCAGCGCGCCGACAACACCCCCGGCATCCCGTTCAACGCGTCGACGGCGAGCCCGGAGTCGTCGGCCACCGACGGCAGGCCGGTGGCGGCGGCCGCGTCGTGGGCCTTGGCCAGGGCGTTCTCGGCGAACGTCGCGCCCGTCTCCGGTGCCTCCGGGAAGTCGGGCACATCGGCGAGCCCCACCACGTCGAACCCGGACAGCATCCGCCGCAGCTCGACCAGCTTGCCCGGGTTGCGGGTGGCGAGGAGCAGCCGCGCCGAGGGCGCCTCCGCGGGACGGAGCGCGTCGGCGCTCACGGCAGCTCGCCCGGGTACGGCTCGGCCAGGGTCGCCGCCTGCAGGTCGGTGAGCTGCCGGATGCCCGCGAGCGCCGTGTCGAGCATCGCGTCGAGCGTGCGGCGGCTGAACGTGGCGCCCTCGCCCGTGCCCTGCACCTCGATGAGGGTGCCCGTGTCGGTCGCGACGACGTTCGTGTCCACCTCGGCGCGCGAGTCCTCCTCGTAGGGCAGGTCCAGCCGAACGCGCCCGTCGACCACGCCCACGCTCACCGCCGCGACCTGGCACGACAGCGGCTTCGGGTCCGAGAGCCGCCCGTGCGCGCCCAGCCAGGTGACCGCGTCGGCGAGGGCCACGTACGCGCCGGTGATCGCGGCCGTGCGGGTGCCGCCGTCGGCCTGCAGGACGTCGCAGTCGAGCGCGATGGTGTTCTCGCCGAGGGCCCTCAGGTCGATGCAGGCCCGCAGGGCCCGCCCGACGAGCCGGGAGATCTCGTGCGTGCGGCCGCCGACCCGGCCCTTGACCGACTCGCGGTCGCTGCGCGTGTTGGTCGCCGACGGCAGCATCGCGTACTCGGCGGTGAGCCAGCCCAGCCCCGATCCCTTGCGCCACCGCGGCACGCCTTCGGTGACGCTCGCCGCGCACAGCACCTTCGTGTCGCCGTACGCCACCAGCACCGAGCCTGCCGGGTGCTTCTGGAAGCCGCGGGTGATCGTCACGGGGCGGAGCTCGTCGTCGGTTCTTCCGTCTGCGCGGGTCACCACGACAGACTATGGGGGCTGCTCAGACCTCGTACGTGGCGTCCGGCGCCACCAGCTCCACCGGCCCGCCGAAGGCCTCCTTCGCCTCCGCGAGCAGCTCCTGGGCGTCGAACCACGCAGGCACGTGGGTGATCAGCAGGCGGCCGACGCCCGCGGCCGCCGCGTGCTCGCCTGCCTGCCGTCCGGACAGGTGGATGCCGGTCGGCGGCTCGTCCCACCACTCCGTGACGTGCGGCCAGGTGGCCTCGCACAGCAGCACGTCGGCGCCGCGGGCGGCCTCGACGAGCCCGGCGCACGGCCCGGTGTCGCCGGAGTAGGCGAGGCTGCGGCCGCCGTGCTCCACCCGCACCGCGTACGCCTCGCAGGGGTGGTCGACCGCCCGCACCCCCACCGTGACGCCCGCGAGCTCGACGCTGCCGCCGTCGGACCACGGGTGGAAGGTGAAGATGTCGGTCATGTCGGTCTCGGCGCGCTCCGCCTCGCAGGTGGCGTACGCGGCGGTGAACCGGGTGGGCGCCTCGCCCGGCGCCAGCACGGGCAGCGGCCGCGCGGCGGGGTCGTAGGCGGGCCGGGGGTGGTAGCGGCGGTGCACCGCGAGCGAGGCGAAGTCGCTGCAGTGGTCGGGGTGCAGGTGGGAGAAGACGACGGCAGACAGCGCCCACGGGTCGAGGTGGCGTTGCAGGGCGCCGAACGTGCCGTTGCCGAGGTCGAGCGTGAGCTGCACGTCGCCCGCCCGCACGAGGTAGCCCGACGCGGGCGACGTCGGACCCGGCCCGCTGCCCGAGCAGCCCAGCACCGTCAAGCGCATGGCGAGAAAGCTAACGCGGCCGCGTGTGCCACAGCCACCAGAGGCCGACGAACGGGAGCACAAGTGGCACAAATGCGTATCCGCGACCGTAGACCGACCAGACGGTGTCGTCGGGGAAGTCGCGCGCCACCAGCACGGTGAACGTGCCGACGACCAGCACCCCGAGGAGCTCGAACCCGACCGCGGCCCAGGCGAGGCGCCGCAGGCCCCTGGCGAGGGCGATCGTGGCGACGATGTACACCACCCCGGCCAGCGCCGACAGCAGGTAGGCCAGCGGGGCCTGGGAGAACTTGGTCGCGATCTGCACGGCGGCGCGGGCGGTGGCGGAGAGCGCGAAGATCGCGTAGACGGCGATCAGCACTCGTCCGGGGCCGGAGCGGGTGGCCCGCGCTCCGGGAGTCGGATCAGACGCCACCGGCCGCCCACAACCCCTGCAGCCGCAGCACCGCGACGGCCGTCGCGACGGCGGCGACCGCGACCACGAGCCCGCCCCAGCGCGACGGGCCCTCGGCGTCGTCGGACGCCGTCGCGAACTGCAGCGCGATCGGCAGCACGAGCACCGAGACGACGAGGTAGATCAGGAACGTGGAGGTCTCGGGCAGCGCCGCGCCGGAGAACACGCGCACGGCCGCGATCGCCGCCTGCACGACGAGCAGCGCGACCGTGCCGAAGACCGCGAACCGCAGCTCGCGCCCGGGCGGACGCCCCGCGATCGTGATCCCGATGCCGAAGACGGCGAGCGCCGCCGTGACGACGAGCACGACGACGACCAGCCAGCCGATCACGACGCGACGCTACCGCGCGTCCCACCCCCGGCCGCGCCAGGCCCCGCGCCGCCCGACGGTCCCGTGGCCACCTCGCAGACCCAGCAGGCACGTCGCAGATCCCACAGCCCCTGCGCCGTGCCCAACGAGTCTGCGAGGACGGCCGAGGTGGCCACCGGGGGTCAGCCCGCCGGCACGCCCAGCCCGGCGACCGCGCCGATCTCCGGCCCCAGGAACCGGCGACCCAGCCGTCGGAACGGCTCGGGGTCGCCGGTCGCCAGGAACTCGTGCGGCGCGGGCGGCGGCCCCTCGGGGTCGCGGAGGAGGTCGCGGGCCATGAGCACCCGCACGAGGTCCTTCGCGGTCTCGTCGGCGCTGGACACGAGCGTGACGTCGGGCCCGAGCACGATCTGCACGACCCCGGCCAGCAACGGGTAGTGCGTGCAGCCGAGCACCACCGTGTCGACCCGCGCCTCCTGCAGCGGCGCGAGGTACGACTGCGCGATGCCCAGGATCTGCCGCCCGCTCGTCATGCCGCGCTCGACGAAGTCCACGAAGCGGGGGCACGCCGCCGCCGTGACCTCGACGTCGCGCGCCGCGCCGAACATGTCCTGGTAGGCGCCCGACGCGATGGTGGCGCGGGTGCCGATCACGCCGATGTGCCCGGTGCGGGTGGCGGCCACCGCCCGGCGCACCGCGGGCAGGATGACCTCGACGACCGGCACCGGGTAGCGCTCCCGGATGTCGACGAGGCAGGCCGCGGACGCGCTGTTGCACGCCACCACGAGCGCCTTGATCCCGCGGTCCATGAGCGCGTCGCCCAGCGCGAGGGCGTGGCGGCGGATCTCGGCGATGGGCAGCGGGCCGTACGGGCCGTGCGCGGTGTCGCCCACGTACACGACGCGTTCGGCGGGCAGCTGGTCGATGACGGCCCGCGCGACGGTGAGCCCGCCGACCCCGGAGTCGAAGATCCCGATGGGTGCGTCGAGGTCGGGCACGGGTGGAAGCCTAGAGCGCCGCCGGGCGGCGGTCGGCCTTGGCCACGAGCGCCGCGCAGAGCAGCCCGGCGAGCGCGCCGAACAGGTGCCCCTGCCACGAGACCTCAGGCGCGCCCGGCAGCACGCCGAGCAGCACGCCGCCCCAGATCGCGAACAGCACGACGGCCAGCGCGATCTGCCGCAGGCTCCGCGCGAAGAACCCGCGGACGAGCAGGAACACCAGCCACCCGAAGATCAGCCCGGAGGCGCCGATCGTGGACGTGCTCGACGGCCCGACCAGCCACACGCCGACGCCGGACAGCACCCAGATCGTGGCCGTGACCGCGAACCACTGCGCGATGCCGCCCGCCATGGCGAGGAAGCCGAACACGAGGAACGGCACGGTGTTGGCCAGCAGGTGCGGCCAACCGCCGTGCAGCAGCGGGGCCCAGATGATGCCGCCCAGCCCGGACAGCGAGCGGGACACGATGCCTTCGCTGTCGAGCGACTCGCCGGTGAGCTGGTCGACCAGCTCGATCACGTACAGCAGCGCCGTGAAGGCCAGCATGATGAGCGCGGCGACCACCGGGTGCGGCGGCAGCACGCGCGCGACGGACCGCCGCGGGGCGGGCGCAGGGGCGACCATGCCACCGAGGCTACGCGGAGAAGCTGAGCAGAACGTGAAGCTAGGACACTAGGCCCAGAGGTGGCCCTCGAGCGCCTCGGCGGCGTCGTCCAGCGTGCCGGTGTAGGCGCCGGTGGACAGGTACTTCCAGCCGCCGTCGCAGACGACGAGCACGATGTCGGCCCGCTCCCCCGCCCCGGCGGCCTTCTCCGCGACGGCCAGCGCGGCGTGCAGGATGCCGCCGGTCGAGATGCCCGCGAAGATGCCCTCCTGCTCCACGAGCTGCCGGGTACGGCGCAGGGCGTCGTAGGAGCCGACGGAGTAGCGGGCGGTGAGGACGTCGGGGTCGTACAGCTCGGGGACGAAGCCCTCGTCGAGGTTGCGCAGTCCGTACACGAGCTCGCCGTAGCGCGGCTCGGCCGCCACGACCTGCACGTCGGGCTTCTGCTCACGCAGGTACCGCCCGGCCCCGACGAGCGTGCCGGTGGTGCCCAGCCCCGCGACGAAGTGGGTGATCTCCGGGCAGTCGCGCAGGATCTCCGGCCCGGTGGTGCGGTAGTGCGCGTCGGCGTTGGCCGGGTTGCCGTACTGGTAGAGCATCACCCAGTCCGGGTTCTCGGCGGCGAGCTGCTTCGCCATCGCGACGGCCTGGTTCGACCCGCCCGCCGCGGGCGAGGAGATGATCTCCGCGCCGTACATCGTGAGCAGCTGGCGGCGCTCCGTCGAGGTGTTCTCGGGCATCACGCAGATCAGCCGGTAGCCCTTGAGCTTGCAGGCCATGGCCAGCGAGATGCCGGTGTTGCCCGACGTCGGCTCCAGCACCGTGCAGCCGGGCGTGAGCTGCCCTTCGGCCTCGGCGCGCTCGACCATCGCCAGCGCGGGCCGGTCCTTGATCGACCCGGTGGGGTTGCGGTCCTCCAGCTTCGCCCACAGCCGCACCTCGGGCGAGGGCGACAGCGACGGCAAGCCGACGATCGGCGTGTCGCCGACCGCGGCCAGGAGGGAGTCGTACCGGGCCATCAGCCGCCGGCTACCGCGGGCAGGATCGTGAAGGTGGAGTTCTCGCCGACCGGGGCCTCCAGGCCGCCTGCGAAGCGGATGTCCTCGTCGTCGACGTAGATGTTGACGAAGCGGTGCAGCTTGCCGTCCTTGACCAGGCGCGCGGCGATGCCGGGGTGCCGGGCCTCGAGGTCGTCGATCACCTCGGCGACGGTGGCGCCCTTCGCCTCGACGGACTTCTCGCCGCCGGTGTGGGTGCGCAGGATGGTGGGGACGGAGACGGTCACGGCCATGCTCGGGCTCCAGGTGTGGTCGGATCGGGTGGGAAGGGCGTCAGGAGTTGTCGGGCACGTCGTCCGCGCCGGTGTGCGCGAACATGTAGCTCTCGACGGCATAACTCTCGACGACCGTGATGTCTTCCTCGGCGACCACGCCGTCCACGATCCGGTAGGACCGCAGCTCCTCGGCCTCCGACCGCGTGGAGACGATCACGTAGTGGATGCGCGGGTCGCTGGCGGGCCCGGACGCCAGCTCGACGTCGACCACCGAAGGATAGGCCTCGCTGCGCGTGTGGGAGTGGTAGTTGACGACGGCCCACTCGTCGGCGGCGTCGAGCTCGCGCTGCACGCGCAGGTACTGGGCCGGGTCGAACGTGTAGTACGTGGTGGACGAGCGCGCCTCGCCCCGGTACTCGCCGTGCTCCCCCAGCAAGACCTCGCGGTGGGCCCGCTCCTGCTCCTCGTCCGCCTTCGCCGCGTTGACCATCCGGATCACCCGCTCCGGTCGCTCGGCGCCCTCGGCGCCCGCGATCAGCCCGCACGCCTCGTGGGGGTGCTCCTCACGGGCGTGCGCGACGATCTCGTCGACGAGGTCGCGGCGGATGACCAGCACGCGCCAAGACTACGGGGCGGCCTCCGGGGTGCGCACGCCCGCGGAGCGAGCGTCACACCCGCATGCGGGCGTGCACCAGGCCGTCCTGCACGAACGTGAGCCAGTGGTAGATCCCCAGGTGGGCGGCGCGGGGGTCGTCGGGGTCGACGTCGTCGGACATCTCCTCGTTGACGTCGAGCGCGGTGCCAAGCGCCAGCCGCACGTCGTTGAGCGCGGCCAGCCACACGTCGCCTTGGGCCGGGGTGAGCTCCACCCGTCCGCCGCCCGCGGGCAGGCCCCCGAGCACCTCGGCGGCGGCCCGGTCCTTGGCCTCGATCAGCTCCGGCTCGTGCAGGGAGCGCAGGCCCGCGGCGAGGTCGGCGTCCTCAGTGGTGAAGTCGGGCAGGAGCCGGGCCAACACGCGGTCGCTCGGGCGGGAGGAGGGCCCGGTGCGCATGCCGGTGAGCACCGCGAGCTCGTCGGCCGGGTTGTCGGCCTCGCGTTTGGCCAGCATCTGGCGCACCTCGTCGAGCAGGCCGCGCAGCACCGCGGCCTCCTGCGCGTCGAACGTGCCGACCAGCCGCGCCTTGGCGCCGCGCCCCGACTTCTTCCAGCCGTTCACGAACTTCCCCTGATCATGAACTGCGCTGCATCGTGGCCCACAGCCCCGCGGCGTGCAGCTTCGCCACGTCGGCTTCGATCTTTTCCTTGTCGCCGGCCGAGACGGCGGCCTTGCCCTTGTGGTGCACGTCGAGCATCAGGGCGGTGGCCTTCTGCTCGGGGTAGCCGAACAGCTTCTGCAGCACGTAGGTGACGTAGGACATCAGGTTGACCGGGTCGTTCCACACGATCGCCTGCCACGGGACGTCGGAAGCGACGTCCTCGGTGACGGCGGGGTCCACCTGACGGGTGGGTGCGGGCAGCGGCGCGGCCATGTGTCCATGGTGACATCGTCCCGTGCCGAGTCCGCACGACCCCTAGGCTCTACGTTCCATGAGCGGCAGTCCCTCCACGGCGGGCGTGTCCACCGCCCTCCTGACCGACCGGTACGAGTTGACCATGGTCGCGGCCGCGCTCGCGGACGGCACGGCGACGCGGCAGTGCGTGTTCGAGCTGTTCGCCCGGCGGCTGCCCGACGGGCGGCGGTACGGGGTGGTCGCGGGCACCGGGCGGCTCCTGGAGTCGATCAACCGGTTCCGGTTCGGCGACCAGGAGCTCGCGGCGCTCGACGGGGTCGTCGACCGCGACACCCTCGACTGGCTCGCCGAGCTACCGGTTCAGCGGCGACGTCGACGGCTACCCCGAGGGCGAGCTGTACTTCCCCGGCTCGCCGATCCTGACGGTCCGCGGCACGTTCGCCGACGCCGTCATGCTGGAGACCCTCGCGCTGTCGATCCTCAACCACGACAGCGCCGTCGCCGCGGCCGCGGCCCGCATGGTCTCCGCGGCGGCCGGGCGGCCCATCATCGAGATGGGGTCCCGGCGCACCCACGAGGCGGCGGCGGTCGCGGCGGCGCGCGCGACGTACCTCGCGGGGTTCGCGGCCACGTCGAACCTCGAGTCCGAACGCCGCCACGGCATCCCGACGGCGGGCACGGCCGCGCACGCCTGGGTGCTCCTGCACGACGACGAGCTCACCGCGTTCGAGAGCCAGGTCAAGGCGCTCGGCGCGGAGACCACGCTGCTCGTCGACACCTACGACATCCGCAAGGGCATCGAGCTGGCCGTGCGCGCGGCCGGGCCGGGGCTCGGCGCCGTCCGCATCGACTCGGGCGACCTCGGCGAGCTCGCCCGCCAGGCCCGCGAACAGCTCGACGCGCTCGGCGCGACGGGCACCAAGATCGTGCTGTCCGGCGACCTCGACGAGTACGCGATCGCCGCGCTGCGCGCCGAGCCCGTCGACTCCTACGGCGTCGGCACGTCGGTGGTCACCGGCTCGGGGGCGCCGACCGCGAGCATGGTCTACAAGCTGGTGGAGGTCGACGGGCGACCGGTGGCCAAGCGGAGCGCGGCGAAGGAGTCCCGCGGCGGCCGCAAGTCGGCGGTGCGGCGGTTCAAGCCAACGGGCACGGCGATCGAGGAGGTCGTGCACGCGGCGGCCACGCCACCCGCGGTCGGCCCGCACGACCGCGTCGTGCCGGTGCCGCTGATGCGCGGCGGCGAGCTCGTGCCCGGCCTGGAGACGCTGGAGCAGTCCCGCGAGCGGCTGCGGGCGGCGCTGGTGTCGGTGCCGTGGGAGGGGCTGAAGCTGTCGCGCGGCGAGCCCGCCATCCCTACGGTGTTCGCATGACCCGCGCCGACGCACTCACCTCCGTGGAGGCGCCGTGAGCAGGGCTCTGCTCGTCGTGGACGTCCAGAACGACTTCTGCGAGGGCGGGTCGCTGGCGGTCGTCGGGGGTGCCGCCGTGGCCGCCGCCGTGTCGACGCACATCCGGGCGGGCGGCTGGCACGACTTCGCCTGGGACCACGTCGTCGCCACCCGCGACCACCACGTCGACCCCGGTGCGCACTTCTCCGACGCCCCCGACTACGTCGACACCTGGCCGGTGCACTGCCGCGCGGGCACCCCGGGCGCGTCGTTCCACCCGGACCTCGACGTCGCCGTCATCGAGGCGGTCTTCGACAAGGGCGACTACGCCGCGGCCTACTCCGGGTTCGAAGGCGCCGAGCCGGGCGGCACGGCGCTGCACGGGTGGCTCGCCGCGCGCGGGGTCACCGCCGTCGACGTCGCCGGGCTCGCCACGGACCACTGCGTGCGCGCGACAGCGCTGGACGCCGCCCGCGCGGGCTTCACCACCACCGTGCTGCTCGGCCTCTGCGCGGGCGTCGCCCCGGAGACCACCGACCGCGCCCTCGCCGAGATGGCGGCGGCGGGCGTGACGCTCACCCCCGGAGCCTGAACGCGGAGAGGCGCTTGCCCAGCTCGGGGTCCTCGTCGGGGGACAGGCCGCCGGTCGCCTCGGCCAGGCCGATGCAGCGGGGGCCGTCGAACAGGCCGCAGGCGTAGCGGACCGACGTCTCGTCGAGCTCCACCACCCCCACCCGCAGCTGGTGGATCGCGGGGTAGTGCACCTCGGCGAGGTAGTCGATGCGCAGCGAGCTCGGCGCGAGGCTGTCGAGCGGCCCGCCCGTGGGGTAGCCGAGCACGTCGAGGTGCAGCTCGGCGAGGGCGTCGAGGTACCAGCCCGCGAGCGCGACGTTGTTGACGTGCCGGTTGGTGTCCAGGTCGCCGAACCGCGCGCGGACGTCCACCCGGAAGGGGTAGATCTCGCGCACCAGCCGGTCGGCGTCGGCGGCCGCGCGGACCGGCTCGGCCGCCTCCACCCGCAGGCGCTCCAGCTGGCTGCGGACGTCGTCGGGCAGCGGCGCCGAGCCCTTCTCGCCGACGTGGACGCTGGTGGACGCGCCGGTGGCCACGCAGTCGTCGCCGTCGTACACGCCGTAGGCGTAGCTGAACGACGACCGCCCGATGTGCGTCACCCCGAGCCCGACCTCGTACGGGCGGCCGGTGACCTTCAGCGGCGCCAGCACGTCGACGCGGACGCCCGCGAGCAGCCGCTTCACCTGCCAGTGCTCCCGGGTGGTGAGGTCGGAGTCGAACGCGTCCCGCTCCACGGCCACGCGCGCGTCCTCGAACCAGCGCAGCAGGGCGTCGCGGCCGAGGCGGCGCGTCGGGTCGAGGTCGCTGTAGCGGGCGGTGCGCTCGACGGTGACCGGGAACCTCTGGGACGTCGTCACGCCGGACATTGTGGTGCATTGATCAACGAGAACGGGTACAGGCCGCCATGCGGTTAACCCAGACTTCCGAACTGTGGTGGAAGAACGCCGTCGTCTACTGCCTCGACGTCGAGACGTACGCCGACGGCAACGGCGACGGGTGCGGCGACTTCCGCGGCCTGATCCAGCAGATCGACCACCTGGTCCGACTGGGTGTCACCTGCATCTGGCTCATGCCGTTCTACCCGTCGCCCGACCGCGACGACGGGTACGACATCACCGACTTCTACGGCGTCGACCCGCGGCTGGGCACGCTCGGCGAGTTCGTCGAGTTCGTGCGCACCGCCCGCGACCGCGGCATCCGGGTGATCGCCGACCTCGTGGTCAACCACGTCTCGATCCAGCACCCGTGGTTCCAGGAAGCCCGCACCTCGCGCGACAACCCGTACCGCGACTGGTTCGTCTGGGCCGACGAGCCGCCCACGGACGGCCCGCAGGGCGTGGTGTTCCCCGACCAGGAGACCAGCCTCTGGCAGTACGACGACGAGGCGGGCCAGTACTACCTGCACCGCTTCTACAAGTTCCAGCCCGACCTCAACATCGACAACCCCGAGGTGCGCGACGAGATCGCCCGCATCATCGGGTTCTGGATGGAGCTGGGCCTTTCCGGCTTCCGGGTGGACGCCGTGCCGTTCCTGCTGGAGAACACCGGCCAGACCGACGCCGACGCCCTGCCCGACCCGCACGCCTACCTCGCCGACCTGCGCGCCTTCCTCAACCGGCGCAACGGCGAGGGCGTGCTGCTCGGCGAGGTCAACCTGCCCTACGCCGACACGCTCCGCTTCTTCGGCGAGCAGGGCAACGAGCTCACGATGTGCTTCGACTTCATCGGGATGCAGCAGATGTACCTGTCGCTCGTCCGCGGCGACGCCGGGCCGCTGGCAGAGGCGCTGCGCGACCGGCCCCAGCCGCCGAAGGACGGGCACTGGGCCACGTTCGTCCGCAACCACGACGAGCTCACCCTCGACAAGCTGTCCGAGGCCCAGCGCAAGGAGGTCTTCGACGCGTTCGGCCCCCGCAAGGACATGCAGCTCTACGGCCGAGGCCTGCGCCGTCGGCTGCCCCCGATGCTCGACGGCGACCAGCGCAAGATCCGACTGGTCTACAGCCTGCTCTTCGCCCTGCCCGGCACCCCGGTGCTGTTCTACGGCGAGGAGATCGGCATGGGCGAGAACCTCAAGGTCGAGGGGCGGCTCGCCGTCCGCACGCCGATGCAGTGGACCAGCGAGTCGAGCGGCGGCTTCTCGACGGCCGACCCGTCCACGTTCCCGGCCCCGCTCACCAAGGGCGCCTTCGGTCCCGCGCGGGTCAACGTCCGCGACCAGGCGCGCGAGCCGGAGTCCCTCCTGTCGTTCTTCCGCCACCTCATCGACTGCTACCGCGCGTGCCCGGAGCTGGCGTGGGGCACGGTCGGGGTGGTCGACCCCGGTCCGGAGGCCGCGTCGGTGCTCGCGCACCGTGCCGACATCGACGGCGTCACCGTCGTCGCCCTCCACAACTTCGGCGCGAGCAAGACCACCGCGCGGCTCCCGCTGGCCGACCTCGCGGGCCGCGAGCTCCACGACGTGCTCGACGGCACCCGCAAGGCCGTCCGGATCCCCGAGGGCACCACGTTCGACGTGTCGCTGCCGCCCTACGGGTTCCGGTGGTTGCGCTCGACGCCGACGACGGCCTGACCGTCGAGGGGTCACCGACGGCAAGACGGGGTACCCGGTCTGAATCAACCGATCTGCCCGAATGGATGGCCACGATGACGGCCCGTCGTCGCCTTGCTTTTGTGGTCGTCACGACGGTGCTCGCGGGTGTCCTCCTGCTGGCGCTCGTCGCGGCCGCGTTCGCCGCGGTGCCGGTGGCGATCGCGTTGGCGACCGCCGTGTTCGCGCTCGTGGTCGGGCTGCGCTCCCGCGGCCGCCGGTGGTGGCCGCGGCACAGCCGACCGGCCCGCTGGAGCGCTGCGGAGCCGCCCCTCATCGACGGACCGAGCTGGACGACCGCGTGGGACGCGCAGCCGATGCCGAGCGACCTGCCCGCCACGCGGACGCAGGTGACCGCCGTCCTGACCGAATGGGACGTGCACGGCGAGGCCGCCGAGCCGACCCTGCTGGTGGTGACCGAGCTGCTCACCAACGCCGTCGAACACGCGCGTCCCCCGCTGCGGGTCACGCTCCGGCTCGGCCACGAGTTCGTGCGGGTGGAGGTGTGCGACGCCACGCTCGAGCCACCACGGTTCCACCCGCAGGAGGCCGAGGGGCGCGGCCACGGCGGGCAGATCGTCGCGGCGCTCGCGCTGCGGCACGGGTGGACCCCGCACCCGGACGGCAAGACGGTGTGGGCCGACGTGTCCGACGGTTGGCCCGAGTGAGCCGCTGACCCCGTTCCGACCCGGACGGTCGGGGGCAGCCGGTAGCCTCGCTGCCGTGCCTACCGCCCAGCTCCCCGGGGTCGGCGAGCTCCTCGAAGCCGCCGTCACCGCCGTCGGGGGCACCCGCCGGGAAGGTCAGGACACGATGGCGCAGGCCGTGCGCTCGGCGATCGCCACCGGCGAGCACGTGGCCGTGCAGGCGGGCACCGGCACCGGCAAGTCGCTGGCCTACCTGGTGCCCGCGATCCACCACGCGGTCGAGAAGAACTCCACGGTCGTCATCTCCACGGCCACCATCGCGCTGCAGCGCCAGCTGGTCGACCGCGACCTCCCCCGCGTCGCCAAGGCCCTGAAGCCGTTGCTCGGGCGCACCCCCACGTTCGCCATCCTCAAGGGCCGCCGCAACTACCTGTGCCTCAACAAGCTGCACGGCGGCGACGAGAACCCCGAGGACGAGCTCTTCGACCCGTTCCAGATCTCCGCGATGGGTCGCGCGGTCAAACGGATCCACGAGTGGGCCGACGACACCGAGACCGGCGATCGCGACGAGCTCGTCCCGGGAGTGCCCGACAGCACGTGGCGGATGGTGTCGGTCACCGCGCGCGAGTGCCTCGGCGCGGCCAAGTGCCCCGTCGGCGACGAGTGCTTCGCGGAGCGCGCCCGCGCGGAGGCCGGGCGGGCCGACATCGTCGTCACCAACCACGCGCTGCTGGCCATCGACGCCATGGACGGGCGGGCGGTGCTGCCCGAGCACGACGTGGTGGTGGTCGACGAGGCGCACGAGCTGGTCGACCGGGTCACCGGCGTCGCCACCGGCGAGCTGAGCGCGGGCGTGGTCGCGGCGGTCGCGCGCAGGCTGGGCAGGCTGATCGACCAGTCGATCGCCGATCGGCTGGCCGAGGCGGGCGAAGGCCTCGGCCTCGTGCTCGAGGACCTGCGGCCCGGCCGCTGGGAGGCGCTCCCCCAGCCCGCGTCCGGGGCGCTGTCGGCGGTGCTCGACGCGGCCGCCGCCTGCCGCACGGGGCTGGGTGGCGAGCGCCGGGAGGAGCCCGACACCGCCGCCAACCGCAAGATCGCCCAGGCCGCGCTGGAGGAGGTGCTCGACACCACCGCCCGGCTGCTCAAGGCGTTCGACGAGCCGGATCCGGCGAAGCGCTACGACGTCGTGTGGCTGGCCGAGGTGGGCGCCGATCGGCACAAGGTGCTGCACGCCGCCCCGCTGTGGGTCGGCGGGCTGCTGCGCGAGCGGCTGTTCGGGCGTTCCACGGTGGTGCTCACGTCGGCCACGCTGGCCCTCGGCGGCAACTTCGACGCGCTGGCCCGGCAGTGGGGGCTCCCCCCGGCCGAGTCGCGCACCGACGACCCGGTGCCCGATCCCGAGGCCCCGAAGTGGTCGGGGCTGGATGTCGGCTCGCCGTTCGCGCACGCCAAGAGCGGCATCCTCTACGTCGCCAAGTCGCTGCCCCCGCCCGGGCGCGACGGGCTGCCGCCCGCCTACCTCGACGAGATCGCCGGGCTCGTCGAGGCGGCGGGTGGCCGCACGCTCGGGCTCTTCTCGTCGATGCGCGCCGCCAAGCAGGCCACCGAGGCGCTGCGCGACCGGATGGCCACACCGTTGCTCTGCCAGGGCGACGACGCCACGATGCTGCTGGTCAAGCGGTTCGCCGAAGACGACGAGACGTCGCTGTTCGGCACGCTGTCGCTCTGGCAGGGCGTCGACGTGCCCGGGCCGTCGCTCTCGTGCGTGATCATCGACCGGATCCCGTTCCCGCGGCCGGACGACCCGCTCGTGTCGGCCCGCCAGCGCGCGGCCGACTCCCGCGGCGGCAACGGCTTCCTGCAGGTCTCGGCCACCCACGCCGCGCTCCTCCTGGCGCAGGGGGCGGGCAGGCTGCTGCGCGGGATGGACGACCGCGGCGTGGTCGCGATCCTCGACCCCCGCCTGGCCACCGCCCGCTACGGCGGCTTCCTCCGCGCCTCCCTCCCGCCGTTCTGGCCGACGGACGACCGGGCGAAGGTCCACGCGGCCCTGCGCCGCCTGCGCGGCGCCTGAGTCGCGGTTCGCCGCCGCGAGTCGGCTAGGCCAGCTTCGCCTGCAGCGGCGCCGGGAAGCGGACGCGGAAGCGGACGTCGCCGAGCAGCGCGGCGAGCTCCGCGGCCCGGGCGTCCAGGGCGGCGGCGGCCTCGGCGCCGACGTCGACGGTGAGGTGCAGGGCGATCTCGCCGTCGGCGCGCTGGTGCCAGCCGCCCACGATGCGGCCGTCGACCCAGGCGGTGGGGCCGCCGTTGCCGTTGCGGTCGAACAGCAGCGCGACGTCCTCGGCCGCCAGGTGGAAGCCGCGCTGCTTCCAGCCCATGGTCGACGGGTCGAGGCCGGGCAGCAGCACCGCCGAGGGGGGCGCTTCCGGGGCGGGATCGACGTCCTCGGGCAGCACGTAGCCGGGCCCCTCGTCGAGCGCGACCTCCACGGCGCCGACGTCGGCCAGCGCGCGCTTCGTGACGGCCACGGTCCAACCCGCCCACCAGGCCAGATCGGCGCGGGTGCCGGGACCGAACGTGGCGAGCCACCGACGCGCCAGCTCCGCGGCGGCATCCCGGGGCTCGCGCGCCGCGAAGCCGTCGGGCCACCACGCCGACGTGGCCGCCCACCGGTACTGCCCGTTGATCCACGTGCCGGTGGGCCGGGCCCGCACGACGCGACCTTCGAACCCGAGCATGAGCAACACCCGCGAGTGGGCGGCGATGACCCCCGCGGACGAGCCGCTGCCGATCGCCAACGGGACGTTCAGCGCGGGCAGCCGCACGCCGATCTCCCGGGCCGGGAGCGGCCCCTCGGCCGCCAGGAGCGCGAGGATCTCCGCGGACGCCGACGCCAGCCACTCCTCGGGCCGGGCGATGCCGCCCTCGGCGAACATGGCGAGCGCCAGGCGCCGCTGGACCCGGGCCACGTCGACCGTCGAGGCGTGGTGGGCCAGCCCCGCGGCCTCGTGCCCCAGTACCCACAGCGTGCGGCGCATCGCGTGGTGGCGGATCAGGCTCCGCTCGTCGTAGAGCGCGCGCTCTACGGCCGCCAACGACGGGTTGGCCATGCGCGCGGCCGCCGACAGGTAGACCGACACCGGGTCGGTGGAGTGCAGCGCGACGAGCCCGTCGGCGATGGCCACGACGTCGTCGGTATGCGTGGCCGCGACGTGCCGGTGGCGGACGGCCAGCCGGGCGCGGCGCTCGGCGGTGTCGACGAAGCGGGTGGCCACGACGCCGAGCATGCCGGCCGCGCCGACCAGACCAGCACGCGCGCCACGATCGCCGAGCCGGTGGTCATGGGGCGGACGGCCCGGTGACGATGCAGGTGATCGTGCCCGGTGCGACCTCGGTGAACCCGGCGTCGCGCACCGCCACCGCTTCGCCCGCCTCGACCGCGCGGCACAGCTGCGGCCAGACGCCCGGGCCCGCGTCGCGCACGGCGAACGCGGGCACCGCGACCAGCCCGTGCGCCGCCGCGTACAGCATCGAGGCGTGCCCCACCTGCGCCGCCGCCTTGCCGACCGTCATCTCGAGCGCCGCGTTGACGTGGATCACCGGTACGCCCGGCGCGGGCGGCCCCGGGTCGTCCGGTTCGAGGTCGGTGCCGCCGATCTGCAGTCGCGAGACGACCTTGGGCACGTCGTCCACCGGCCCGGGGAGGAGCGCGCGGGCCTGCGCGTCGCCGACGGTGACCGTGACCCCCGCGAGCTCCTGCACGGCCGCCCAGTGCGCGCCGCGGGCCCGTCGGGCGATCTTGCGGATGCGGCTCTCCACCCAGGTGGCGAGCGCGTCGCGCCACTCGTCGGCGGCGCGCGGGTCCAGGCAGACCGCGAGGGCGGCGCCCGCTGCGGCCTCCAGCACGGCGGTGCGCCCCGCGGGCGGCCGCTCCAACCGCAGCACGATCGGCATCGCCCGGACCACGCCGTCCGGCTCGGGCGGGATCACCACCGGTCCCCCGCGTGCGGCCCCGTAGCGGGCGGCGAGCGGCGCCAGCAGGTCGGGCGGGGCGTCAGGCGATGGGAACACGTCGGGTCAGACCGTCGGCGGCGTCGGCGCGCTCCACCTCGTCGCGCGTGATGCCCAGCACGAACAGCACGACGTCGAGGTACGGCGCCGACAGCGCGGTGTCGGCGATCTCGGCCAGCGCGGGCTTGGCGTTGAACGCGATGCCGAGCCCCGCGGTCGCGAGCATGTCGATGTCGTTGGCGCCGTCGCCCACCGCCACGCACTGGGAGAGCGAAACCCCCGCCTCCTGCGCGAACCGCTCCAAGGCGACCGCCTTGCCCGGCCGGTCGACGATCTCGCCGACGACCCGGCCGGTGAGCCGCCCTTCGTGGACCTCGAGCTCGTTGGCGGCGACGAAATCCAGCGCGAGCTCCTCGGCCAACCCCGCGATGACCTGGCTGAACCCGCCGGACACGACCCCGCACCGGAACCCGAGGCGCTTGAGCGTGCGGATCGTGGTGCGCGCGCCCGGGGTGAGCTCCAGCTCCCCGGCGACGTCGGCGAGGACCGACGCGGGCAGCCCGGCCAGCGTCGCGACGCGGGCGCGCAGGGCGTCGGCGAACTCGAGCTCGCCCCGCATGGCGGCTTCGGTGACCGCCCGCACCTCGTCCTCGGCGCCCGCCCGCGCGGCGAGCATCTCGATCACCTCACCCTGCACGAGCGTGGAATCGACGTCGAAGACGATCAGCCGCTTGCTGCGCCTGCCCAGCCCGGCCCGCTCCACGGCGACGTCCACGCCCGCCGCGTGCGCGACGTCCACCAGCTTCTTGCGCAGCGTGCCGGGCGGGTAGTCCTCCGAGCCCTGGCCCGGCACCGGCGAGACCAGCAGCTCCAACCCGGTGACCGGGTAGTCGGCGACGCGGCGGATCGCGTCGATGTTCGCGCCGACGTCGGCCAACGCCCGCGCGATCGACCCGAACGCGCGCGCGGTGATCGGGCGCCCGAGCACCACGACGACGTGCGTGGAGTGCCTGCGCGCGGCGGGGTCGTCGGACATCCCCAGCGAGGTCTGCACCTGCATGGCGATGCTCGCCATCGCCTGCTCGACGGCCTCCTGCAGGCCCTCCGGGTCGTGGTGCGCCGCGACGAGCGCGCCCAGCGTGAGCCGCCCCCGGATGACGACCTGCTCGACGTCGAGCAGGTCGACGCCGTGCCGGGTGAGCGCGGCGAAGAGGACGGAGCTGACGCCGGGGCGGTCCGGACCGGTGACCGTGATGAGGACGGTGGTGGTACCCGGCACGCGCTAGCGGGACTTGGGGTCGCCGTTGGGGCTCTGCTCGCCCTCCTGGGCCCGCGCGGCCGCTTCGAACTGGTCGGCCTTGCCGCCCACGTGCGCCTCGTGCCGGAACTGCTCCACCAAGTGCGGGTAGTGCAGCTCGAACGCGGGGCGCTCGGAGCGGATGCGGGGCAGCTCGGTGAAGTTGTGCCGCGGCGGCGGGCAGGAGGTGGCCCACTCCAGCGAGTTGCCGAAGCCCCACGGGTCGTCGACCGTGACGACGCGGCCGTAGCGGTAGGAGCGGAACACGTTCCAGATGAACGGCAGCGTGGAGGCACCCAGCACGAACGCGCCGATCGTCGAGATCACGTTCAACGTGGTGAACCCGTCGCTGGGCAGGTAGTCGGCGTAGCGACGCGGCATGCCCTCGTTGCCCAGCCAGTGCTGCACCAGGAACGTGGTGTGGAACCCGAAGAACGTGAGCCAGAAGTGCACCTTGCCCAGCGTCTCGTCCATCATCCGGCCCGTCATCTTCGGGAACCAGAAGTAGATGCCCGCGTAGGTGGCGAACACGATCGTGCCGAACAGCACGTAGTGGAAGTGCGCCACCACGAAGTACGAGTCGGAGACGTGGAAGTCGATCGGCGGCGAGGCGAGCAGGATGCCCGTGAGGCCGCCGAACAGGAAGGTGACGAGGAAGCCGAGCGCGAACAGCATCGGCGTCTCGAACGTGATCTGACCCTTCCAGAGCGTGCCGATCCAGTTGACGAACTTGATGCCCGTCGGGATGGCGATGAGGAAGGTGGTGAGCGAGAAGAACGCCAGCAGCACGGCGCCGGTGGCGTACATGTGGTGCGCCCACACCGCCACGGACAGCGCCGCGATCGCGATGCCCGCGTAGACCATGCCCTTGTAGCCGAACAGCGGCTTGCGGGCGAAGACCGGGATGACCTCGGAGATGATGCCGAAGAACGGCAGCGCGACGATGTACACCTCGGGATGGCCGAAGAACCAGAACAGGTGCTGCCACAGGATGACGCCGCCGTTGGCGGGGTCGAACACGTGCGCGCCGAGGTTGCGGTCCATCAGCAGCCCGAACAGCGCCGCGGTGAGGATCGGGAACGCGATGAGCACCAGCAAGGCGGTGACGAAGACCATCCACGTGAGGATCGACATCCGGAACATCGTCATACCGGGGGCACGCATGCAGACGATCGTGGTGATGAAGTTGACCCCGCCGAGGATGGTGCCGAGACCGGCGAGCGCGAGGCCCATGATCCAGAGGTCGCCGCCGATGCCCGGCGAGTGGATGGCATCCGAGAGCGGGGTGTAGGCGAACCAACCGAAATCGGCCGCACCGCCGGGTGTGAGGAAGCCCGACATCACCATGAGGCCGCCGAACAGGAACGCCCAGAACGAGAAGGCGTTCAGTCGGGGGAACGCCACGTCGGGGGCCCCGATCTGCAGGGGCACGATGTAGTTGGCGAAGCCGAACAGGATCGGCGTGGCGTACAGCAGCAGCATGATCGTGCCGTGCATGGTGAACAGCTGGTTGTACTGCTCGTTGGACAGGAACTGCTGCCCCGGCGAGGCCAGCTCGGCGCGCATCAGCAGCGCCATGAGGCCGCCCGCCATGAAGAAGCCGAACGACGCGACCAGATAGAGGATCGCGATGTCCTTCGGGTCCGTCGTCCTCACCATCTTGAGGAGCACGGAGCCCTTCGGCGTTACGCGCGCCGGGTAGGGGCGCGCCGTGATCGGCTGCGGTGCAACGGCAGTCACAGTGCTCTCCCGTTCGGTACTCGGCGGGTCACCAAGGGATCGTAGCTCTACTCGGCGTCGAAGGCGCGCCGCGGGCCCGACCCGTTATCGCAACGGGGTGAACAGCTCCTCGAACAGGTCCGGGGTGGCCGCGGGGCTGGGCAGCGGGTCCACGATGTAGAACTCCGTGCCCATCCCGAGGGCGAACATCGCGTCCGGCAGGGCGAGCAGGAAGTGGTCGGGCGCCATCTGGCTCGCGTGGGCGCGCATGGACTCCCGCTTCTGCCCCACGAAGTCCACCGCCTCGACCCGGTGGGTGATCTCCGACTCGGGCTTGCCCATGTTCGGCGGGATGTCGCCCTCGCGGCCCGACTCCCGGAAGCCGCGCTGCATCCAGTCGCGGTTCACCGTGCCCTGCGCGACGACCGGCACCGCCGACAGCTCACCGGCCCGCTTGCCCACGCGGTGCACCTGGATGTGGTCGGGGTGGCCGTACACGCCGTTGTCGTCGTAGATCGTGAGGACGTCGGGCTCCTCCTGGTCGAGCAGCACGGCGAGGGTGCGGGCGGCGTACTCGACGTCGGCCTGCCAGAAGCAGAAGGGGGCCTCGTTGCTGGGCTCGCCCATCATCCCGGAGTCGGTGAAGCCGAGGAACTCCACGCGCTTGGCCCCGAGCGCCGCCGCCGAGGTGTAGCACTCGGCGGAGCGGCGCATGGCCAGCTGCTCCCCCGGCTCCAGCACGCCCGGTACCGGTTCGCCCAGCTCGCCGCGGGTGGCGAAGACGAGCACGACCCGGTGCCCGGCCGCCGCGGCCCGCGCGAGCGTGCCTCCCGAGGCGATGGCCTCGTCGTCGGGGTGCGCGTGGAAGGAGACGATGGTGCCCACGCGACGAGCCTACGCAGCGGGCTGGTCGTCCCTCCCGGCGACGCGGTTCCCGTCCTCGTCGTACCGCCCGGCGCCGCCCTGCCCGTCCTGGCGCAGCCAGCGCGCCACGCGCAGGCTCCACGCGGGCACGGCCAGCCAGCCCAGCACCGCGGGGATGCCGCCGAGCACGAGCACCGCGAGCCAGGCCGTCGACGAGGTCGGCAGCGCGATGTTGCCTGCGGCCAGGAGCGCCGTACCGACCAGCGCCGCCACCCCGGCGCGCCTGCCGACGCGCCCGGCCCGTGGCGGCACGTTCCCGCCGCGGCACACGAGGAAGAGCCAGGTCGCGAAGCCGATGCCGCACCCGGCCAGCAACGACGCGCCCGCCGTCGGCGCCAGCAGCCCGGTGATCAGCATCAGGAACGCGACGGCCGAGAACGCCATCGAGGCCACGCCCAGCGACACGAGGCTGCCCCCGCCGAGGACCAGCACCACGGGGATGAGCAGCACCGCGCTGGTGCCCGCGGCGGCGCAGGCGAGCGGCCAGAGCGCGGCCTGCACGGGCCCCGGTCGCACGAAGGCGAGCACCGCGTGGGCCACCAGCAGCATGTTGGCGAGCGCCCCCGCCACGCCCGCTCCGAACCCCGCGCGGGCGGCGAGCCGCGCCGCTCGGTCGTCGGTCGGCTGAGGGAGCACCTGCCCGGCACCGGTCGTCATGCTCGGAAGAGGAACGGGGCGCCCCGCCTGATACCCGCCCCCAGGCGAGTCTCCGCTTTCGCGACGGCGAGTCCCCCATCTCACGACGGCGAGTCTCCCATCTCGCGACGGCGAAATGTACGACTCACCGTCGGGAAAATCGCGACTCGCCGTCAGGGAAAACGGGACTCGCCGTCAGGGAAAGCGGGACTCGCCGTCGGGGAGGGTCAGCTGAGGATGCGGGTCAGGGCCGGGCCGACCTCGGCCAGCCGCCGCACGGTCTGCGCGCGGCCGCCGCCCCGCGCGGCGAGCGGGCCCGCCGCCGCCTCGGCCTCCGGCCCGCCCAGCGGGACGAGCACGTGCAGCCGGTCGATGCCCGCGAGCGCATCGGCGGGGTCGTCGCCCGCGGTGTGCAGGCAGTCCGAGAGCAGCACGACCGTGCGCTCGTCGGCCACCGCCGTCGCCAGCTGCTTGGACGCCTCGCGCAGGCCCGCGGCGAGGTCGGTGGTGCCGTGCCCGCGCAGCGCCACCAGCTCCGACAGCAGGTCCTCCGGCGGCCGCCGCACCCCCTGCGCCTGCAGCACCTGCACCCCGGCGCTGAACGTCAGGACGGACGGCTGCAGCTTCTCCCGCCCCGCCTCGTTGGCGACGATCACGCCCGCCGCCGCCACCGAGGCCAACGCCACCGCGAGGCCCTGCATCGAGCCCGAGATGTCGACGACGAGGCACACCGCCCGCCGGTGCGCGGTCCAGGTGCGCGTGATGATGTCGTCGGCGCCGGGCCGCCGCGACGTGCTCGGCGTCCACGCGTCGAGCGTGCGGTCGAGGTCGAGGTCCCCCTCCAGCCCGCGGGACGCCCCGAGCCGTCGGGTGCCCCGCGCCTTCGCGGGCCCGACCCGGCCGAGCTGCAGGAACACCCGCCCGGCGAGCCGTCGAGCGGCCGCCCGCAGCGCGACGTCCGTGGCCACGGCCATGTCCGCCAGCATCGCCGCGGCGGCCTCCGCGTCCTTGGCGACGGCCGCGTCGAACGCCTCCGCGTCCAGCTCGCCGACCTCGGGCGAGACCTCGTCGAACGCCGGGTGCTGCTGGCCGAGCTGCTGGCGGCCGTGCGTGCGCGGCGCCCGCTCGCGACCCGGTCGCGAGCGGGGCTGGAAGCCCGGCGGGGAGCTACCCGACGGGCTCTCGGCTTTTCCCTCGGCGTCCGGGGGCTCCGCCGGGTCGGCGTCGGCGGGCCACAGCCGGTCCAGCAGCTCGTCGATCACCGACTCGGGCGTGCGTTCCACACCGTCGGCCATGCGGATGCGGCCGGAGAGCGCGGCGTAGGCGGCGTCCCGCGCGGTGTCGCGGCCGGGGTCCGGCTCGCCGCGCAGCTCGGCCAGGCCGGTCAGCACCAATGCGAGGTCGATCGCCCCGCGCACCGACGACCCCATGCGCACGTCGCGGTGCTCGCGCGTGGCCCTGGTCAGCCCGACCGAGAAGTCGACCCAGCGCCCGGCCAGCCCGCTGACCGACGACGTGATCGCCCGCTCACCCGCGTCGTCCTGGTAGCCCAGCACGACCCGGCACATCCGGTCGGCGATGGCCTGCGAGACCCGCGCGGTGCCCACGGCGTCGAACGGGTTCATCGCGGCGATCAGCCGGAAGTCCTTGCCCGCGATCACCGTGCCCAGCCGCGGGACGGCGATCTCGCCCTCGGTGAGCACGGTGATGAGGACGTTGAGCGTCTCCTCCGGGACGCGGTTGAGCTCCTCCATGTACAGCAGGCCGCCCCGACGCATGGCCGTGATCAGCGGGCCGTCGACGAAGTGCTCGACGCGGTAGCCCTCGGCGAGCACCTGCGACGGGTCGAACTGGCCGACCAGCCGCGCGGGTGTGAGCTCGGCGTTGCCCTCGACGAACACGACCTCCTGGCCCGTGTCCGCCGCGATGGACCGCAGCAGGGTGGACTTGCCGGTGCCGGGCGGCCCCTCCAGCACCACGTGCCGCCCGGTCGCGAGCGCGACGGTGAGTACCTCGCGCTCGCGACGCAGGCCGACGACCGGCGTGAGCTCGACCATGGTTCCTCTCGGATGCGAGACGAATGCACCCGCGAGTGCCGTTCGTTCTTGCGGTCGGACGATCAGTCGAAGACGACGACGCCCTTCTGGTTCTTGCCGTCGTGCATGTCCTGGTAGCCCTGCGCGATCTGGTCCAACTTGTAGGTCTTGGTGATGACCTCGTCGAGCTTCAGCACGCCGCTGCGGTACAGCTCCACCTGCCGGAGGATGTCCCAGTTCGGGTTCGACTCGCCGAACAGCGACCCCTGGATGCGCTTCTGGAACAACGTGATGTCGGCCAGCGAGACCGGCAGCGGGGTGGTGTCGGCGATGTTGCCGAGCGCCGTGACCACCACGGTGCCCGCCTTGCGGATCGAGGCCATGGCCTGACCGACGTACTCGGGCTTGATGATGCCGACCGTGATGATCGCGGAGTCCGCGCCCTGGCCGTTCGTGAACGACTTGGCCAGCTCGGTGGCTTCCTCCATGGTCTCGACGCCGTGCGTGGCACCCACCTGCTGCGCGTTCTCCCGCTTCATCGCCACGGGGTCGACGGCGATGACGTTGGCCGCGCCTGCGTGCGAAGCGCCCTGGATCGCGTTGATCCCGACCCCACCGATCCCCATGACGATCACGGTGTGCCCGGGTTGCACCTGGGCGGAGTTGACCGCGGAGCCCCAGCCCGTGCCCACGTTGCAGCCGAGCAGGCAGACCTTGTCCAATGGCAGGTCGTCGTCGACCTTCACCGCCGAGTCGGCCGAGACCGTGGTGGTCTCCACGAAGGTCGAGATGCCGCACATCTGGCCGACCGGGGTGTCCGTCCCGGCGAGCTTGAGCCGGAAGTCGGTCGGGTCCTCCCACCGGGAGCCCGCGAGCAGCCCCGCTCCGAGGTCGCAGAGGTTCTGCTGGCCCGAAGCGCACCAACGGCAGTGGCCGCAGGAGGGCAGGAACGAGAAGACGACGTGGTCGCCCTCCTTGATCCCCTTGTGGTTCGGCGGTGCCGCCGTGACGATGCCCGCGCCCTCGTGGCCGCCCGCGAACGGGTAGACACCGACCGGGATGTCGCCGGTGGCGACGTGGTCATCGGAGTGGCAAAGGCCGGTGGCCACCAGCTTGACCTGGATCTCGCCAGGACGTGGGTCGTCGACCTCGAGGTCCACGACCTCGTACTTGCCGGGTGCCTGGCGAACGATCGCCCCGCGCGTCTGCATGTCGGTTCTCCTTTGAATGGCCTGCCGCCGTTCATAGCAGCGCGCGCATGGCTTGGGAAGATCTACGTTCCGTTGACGCAACGCCACGACCGCGTAGTGTCCGAATACCCCGCCGAGCCACGGAGCGCCCGATGACGGAACCGTTCAACGCCGCCGCGTACTTCACGGAACGCCGGGTCGCCGCGGGCGACGCCGACCGGGTTGCGCTGCGTCATCCGGCCGGTGCCCACACCTACGGACAGCTCACGGAAGACGTCCGGCGGGTGGCGGGCGGACTCGCCGCCATCGGGGTACGCCCGGAGGAGCGGGTGCTGCTGTGCATGGCCGACGACATCGAGCTGGCCACCGGCATCCTGGCCACCATCTACCTCGGCGCGGTGGCCGTGCCGTGCTCCACGATGCTCACCGGCGGCGAGCTGGGCAAGCTCGTCGTCGACTCCCGCGCCCGCGTCCTGCTGGGCAGCCACCAGTTCGCTCCCGCGGTGACGACGGCGGCCGCGGGCGCCCCGGACCTCCGCCACGTCGTGCTCACCGGCGACACCGCACCCGTCGTCCCGGGGATTGACAGCCTCACCTGGGCGGAGCTGGGCGACGCCGAGCCGCTGGACGCGCCCTACGCGTCCTGGGCCGAGTCGCCCGCGCTCTGGCTCTACACCTCGGGCACCACCGGCACCCCCAAGGGCGCCATGCACCGCCACGTCGACCTGCGCTACGTCTGCGAGACCTACGCCCACCAGGTGCTCGGCATCGGCCGCGACGACGTCTGCCTGTCGGCCGCCAAGCTGTTCTTCGCCTACGGCCTCGGCAACAGCCTGCTGTTCCCCCTGTCCGTGGGCGCCAGCGCCGTGCTGGAGCCGTCGCGGCCCAACCCCGCGCTCTTCGCCGACCGGACGGTCGAGCACGGCGTCACGCTGTTCTTCGCGGGCCCGAGCTTCTGGGGCCCGATGATGGCGGCGGGCCTGCCCCGGGGGAGCTTCGCGACCGTGCGCAACGGCGTCTCGGCGGGCGAGGCGCTGCCCGCGCGGATGTTCCACGGCGTCCGCGACCAGTACGGCTTCGAGATCCTCGACGGCATCGGCTCCACGGAGGCGCTGCACATCTTCATCTCCAACGTCGCGGGCAAGGTCGTGCCCGGCAGCTCGGGCTTCCCCGTGCCCGGCTACCGCGTCGAGCTGCGCCGGGCCGACGGTTCGGTGATCGAGGGCAGCGACGAGCCGGGGATGCTGTGGGTGGCGGGCGAGTCGCTCTGCACGGGCTACTGGTGTCGCACCGACATCAACCGCCTGGTGTTCCACGGCGAGTGGATGCGCACCGGCGACACCTACGTGCGCGGCGCCGACGGCAGCTGGAGCTGCATCGGCCGCGCCGACGACGTGCTGAAGGTCGGCGGCATCTGGGTGAGCCCCACCGAGGTGGAGACGCGCATCCTCGAGCACCCGGCGGTGGCCGAGGCCGTGGTCGTCGGCGTGCCGGACGAGGACGGGCTCGACAAGCCGGTGGCCTACGTCGTCGCCATGCCCGACGCCACGATCGACGAGGCCGACATCATCGCGTTCTGCCGGGCCGGGCTCGCGTCGTTCAAGCGGCCGCGCAAGGTCGTCACGGTCACCGAGCTGCCCAAGACCGCCACCGGGAAGATCCAGCGCTACCGGCTGCGCGCGCACGCGAGCGAATCTTCTACAACTTCTTGACGTTCGGCATCGTCGTCGTAGAATATCGCCCATGGTGTCGTTCGACGCGGAACCGTCCACCTACCGGCATTGGAAGCTCGACGTCGAGGGCGAGCTGGCCTACCTCCGGTTGGACGTCGCCGAGGACGGCGGCATCGTGCCGGGCTACGAGCTGAAGATGAACAGCTACGACCTGGGCGTCGACATCGAGCTCTACGACGCCACGCAGCGGCTGCGCTTCGAGCACCCCGGTGTGCGCGCGGTGGTGGTCACCAGCGCGAAGGACCGCAACTTCTGCGCGGGCGCCAACATCCGGATGCTCGCGCAGTCGAGCCACCCGTGGAAGGTGAACTTCTGCAAGTTCACCAACGAGACCCGCAACGGCATCGAGGACGCCACGACGCACTCCGGCCAGACCTGGATCGCCGCGGTCAACGGCACCGCCGCGGGTGGCGGCTACGAGCTGGCGCTGGCCTGCGACCAGATCCTCCTGGTCGACGACAACTCCTCGGCCGTCTCGCTGCCCGAGGTGCCGCTCCTTGGCGTGCTGCCCGGCACCGGCGGCCTCACCCGCGTGATCGACAAGCGGCGGGTGCGCAAGGACCGCGCCGACGTCTTCGCCACGCGCGCGGAGGGCGTCCGCGGCAAGCAGGCCGTCGATTGGCGGCTGGTCGACGAGGTGGTCCCCAAGCGTCAGTGGGACGAGAAGGTGCGCGAGCGGGCCACCGCCGCCGCAGCCCTGTCCCGCCGCCCGACCGACGCCGAGGGGATCTCGCTCCCGCCGCTGCAGCGCGAGGAGACCGAGCACGGCATCAAGTACCGCCACGTCGAGGCGACGTTCGACCGGGCCGAGGGCCTCGTCAACCTCACCGTCTACGGGCCGGAGGGCGACGTACCCGACACCGTGGAGCGCGTGCACGAGCTCGGCGCCGACTTCTGGCCGCTGGCCATGACCCGCGAGCTCGACGACCTCATCCTGCGGCTGCGCGCCAACGAGCTGGAGCTGGGCACCTGGGTGGTCCGCACGCGGGGCGCCATCGAGGACGCGCTGGCCTTCGAGCGGGTGATCGCCGAGCACTCCGGCAGCGACTGGCTGGTCAACGAGATCCGCCACTACTTCAAGCGCACGCTGAAGCGGCTCGACGTCACCTCCCGCTCGCTCGTCGCGCTGATCGAGCCGCGGTCGTGCTTCGCCGGTGCGCTCCTGGAGCTGGCGCTGGCCTGCGACCGCCAGTACATGCTCGACGGGTTCATGGAGGACCACGACGAGGAGGGCGAGCCCGCCCAGATCGTGCTCTCGGCGTCCAACTTCGGCACGTTCCCGATGGGCAACGGCCTCTCGCGGCTGGCCTCGCGCTTCTGGGGCGACGACGACGTCCTCGCCAAGCTGCGCCAGGAGACCGACCGCCGCATCGACGCCGTCGAAGCGCTGGAGCTGGGCCTGGTCACCGACGCCCCGGACGACATCGACTGGGAGGACGAGGTACGGATCATGCTGGAGGAGCGGGCGTCGCTGTCGCCCGACGCGCTCACCGGCATGGAGGCCAACCACCGCTTCGTCGGCCCGGAAACCATGGAGACGCGCATCTTCGGCCGTCTCACGGCGTGGCAGAACTGGATCTTCGTGCGGCCCAACGCTTCTGGAGACGACGGGGCGTTGCGCCGCTACGGCACGGGCCGCAAGGCCGACTTCGACCGCAAGCGGGTGTGACGACATGTCGATCGACTACTCCGAGAAGATCCCCAACAACGTCGACCTCGCGGGCGACCGACGGCTGCAGCGGGCCCTGGAGAGCTGGCAGCCCAACTTCATCAACTGGTGGAAGACGATGGGCCCGGCCGTGCCCACCGAGGACGTCTACCTGCGCACCGCCGTCGCCGTCGGCCGCGAGGGCTGGGCGCACTTCGACCACGTGGTCATGGAGGACTACCGGTGGGGCGTGTTCCTCGCCGAGCGCAACTCCGACCGGCGCATCGCGTTCGGCGAGCAGAAGGGCGAGCCCGTCTGGCAGCAGGTGCCCGGCGAGTACCGCGCCGACCTGCAGCGCCTGATCGTCATCCAGGGCGACACCGAGCCCGCGTCGGTCGAGCAGCAGCGCCGCCTCGGCGAGACGGCGCCGTCGCTCTACGACCTGCGCAACCTCTTCCAGGTGAACGTCGAAGAGGGGCGGCACCTCTGGGCGATGGTCTACCTGCTGCACGCCTACTTCGGGCGCGCCGGGCGCGAGGAGGCCGAGGCGCTGCTGCAGCGCAACTCCGGCGACCTCGACTCCCCGCGCATCCTCGGCGCGTTCAACGAGGAGACGCCCGACTGGCTGTCGTTCTTCATGTTCACCTACTTCACCGACCGCGACGGGAAGTACCAGCTGGGCACGCTGAAGGAGTCGGCGTTCGACCCGCTGTCGCGCACCTGCGAGTTCATGCTCAAGGAGGAGGCGCACCACATGTTCGTCGGCACCACCGGTGTCGACCGCGTGGTGGCCCGCACCGCCGAGCTGATGCGCGAGCACGACACCGAGGACGTCGCCCCGCACGGCGGCATCCCGCTCGACGTGATCCAGAAGTACGTCAACTTCCACTACTCGGTCTCGCTGGACCTGTTCGGCTCGGAGAAGTCGACCAACGCCGCCAACTACTTCACGGCCGGGCTCAAGGGCCGCTGGCAGGAGGAGCGGCGCAAGGACGACCACGTGCTCACCGAGGACGGCCGCGACGTCGAGACGATCCGCGACGACGCGATCACCACCGAGCAGGTCTCGGCGCTGGTCGCGCTCAACCACGACCTGCGCACCGAGTACGTGGCCGACTGCCAGACCGGGATGAAGCGGTGGAACCGCGTGCTGGAGAACGCCGGGATCGACCGCAGGCTGTCGCTGCCCCACGTCGGGTTCAACCGGCACGTCGGGCTGTTCGCGGGCCACCACGTCACGCCCGCGGGCGAGCTCGTCGGCCCGGACGTGTGGGAGGCGAACCGCGACCGCTGGCTGCCGAGCGAGGGCGACAAGACCCACGTGCGCTCGCTCATGCGCCCGGTCTACGAGCCCGGGAAGATGGCCGCCTGGATCGCTCCCCCGATGAAGGGCATCAACGACAAGCCCGTGGACTACGAGTACGTCCATCTGGCCTAATAGGACCTCCACCGGACGTGGGGGGTCACTGTGAGCTGGTACGTCAAGGTCCTCAAGCAGTACGTCGATTTCTCCGGACGCGCGCGCCGCCGCGAGTACTGGATGTTCGTCCTGATCAACGTCGTGATCCTCATCGTGCTGTCGTTGATCGACACGCTGCTGGGCACGGGTGGCTTCCGCGCGACGTCCGGCGGGGGCAGCTTCTACGCCGCGAACAGCCTCGGACTGCTGTCGGGCCTGTACACGCTCGCGGTGCTGCTGCCGAGCATCGCCGTCACGGTGCGGCGGCTGCACGACACCGACCGCACGGGCTGGTGGATCCTGCTCGGCTTCATCCCGATCATCGGCGGGATCGTGCTGCTGGTGTTCTACGTGCTGGAGGGCACGCGGGGGCCGAACCGCTACGGGCCCGACCCGAAGGCCACGACCCAGGCGCCCGCCTACTGACGCGCGCGAGCAGCAGGAACCAGACCGGCATCGCGAGCCAGGCGGGCAGCGCGACGAGGGCACCCGCACCGAAGAGCGCGAGCTGCGGCCACGACATCGACGGGAACAGCAGGCCGAGCCCGCCGACCGGCATCCCGACGAGCACGCCCGCGGCCGCGAGCACACCGAGGCGGCGGCGGGCGCCGGTCAGCTGCCGCGCGGTGAGCAGCATCCAGAGCGCGAGCGCCACGAACGCGGCCAACACGATGGGCAGCTGCTGCTCGAAGGTGAGCACGCCGAACACGAGCAGCAGCCCGCCGACCGTGGCGACGGTCATCGCGGTGATCCCCAGCGCGCGCAGCCACGCGGGCCCGAACGCGAGGGCCACCGGGACCATCAGGGCGGTGCCCACCGCGCCGGTGAGGTCGTTCAGCCAGCCGAGCGACACTCCCGCGACGGGCTCGCGGCCCAGCTCCAGGGCGTAGAAGCCGATCAGGAGCAGGTTGGCGAGCACGCCGACGGCCCCGGCCGCCGACGCGAAGCGCCTCGCTCGTTCGTCCATTGTGGTCACCTCTCGCTACTCGGGGTGGTTGCCCGTCGCGTTGCCGACGGCGAAGGGCGTGCTGACGCCCTCGTAGGCCAGGTGCCCGACCATGCCCGCGACGGCGTGCTCGAGGTTGTGGCAGTGGTTCATCCACAGGCCGGGGTTGTCGGCCCGCAGCGCGACCTCCCAGACCTCACCCGGCCCGACCTCGAACGAGTCCATCCACAGCGGACCGGAAGCGGACCTGCCGTCGCGGGCCAGCACGAGCACGGCGTGGCCGTGCGGGTGCATCGGGTGCGGCTCGCTCCCCCGGTTGACGATCGTCATGCGCACCAGATCGCCCCGCCGCACCACGATGTCCGGCACCGCCGGGTAGACGGCGCCGTTGATCGGGTAGGTCAGCGCGGGCAGGCCGTCGACGAAGCCGAGCGTGCGGTCGAGCACGAGCGTGGTGTCGACGGCGAACCGCGGCTCCGGCCCCCAGGGCGGCGGACCGGGTGGGGCGTAGCGCGTCACGTCGAGCAGGCGGCCGCCGAGCACGGGCGGTGGGCGGCCGTCGTCGCGGCCGAGCAGCACGCCGGTGTCGCGCCCGTCGACGGCGAGGCGCACCGGGCCCGGCGGCCGGGTGAACACCAGATCGTGGCGGCCGCCCGCGGGCAGCGGGAGCACGGTGTCCGCGCCGAGCGGGCCGCCAGCCCGCGAGCTCGCGGCCGTCCACCGCGGCGAGGCGGTACGGCGTGCCGTGCAGCACGAGCGCGTGCGGGCGGTCGTCCGTGTTGATCAACCGCAGCCGGACGGGCACGCGGGGCGCCACATCGGGCACCGGAGCCGCGGTGAGCAGCGTGCCGTCCATGGTGTGCAGCGGCACCACCACGTCGACGCCGGGCGGGGTGGCGGCGGGTGCAGCGGCGCGGTCGCGGCGAGGCGCTGGCGCGGCGGGGCCGGGCGTGGGCGGCCGCACCATGAGCGCGCCGTACAGCCCGCGCCGGACGGCCTCCAGGGAGCGCTGGTGGGCGTGGTACCAGTACGTGCCCGGCTCGGTGGCGCGGAAGCGGTAGGTGAAGCTCCCCCCGGGCGGCACGGCGTCCTGGGTGACGCCCGCGACCCCGTCCTCACCCGCGGGCACCGGATAGCCGTGCCAGTGGATCGTGACGCCGTCGGCGATGTCGGCGTTGCGCAGGAGCACCTCGACCAGGTCGCCCTGCGTGACGGTCAACTGCGGGCCGGGGACCTGCCCGTCGAACGTCCAGGCGTGCACGGAGCGGCCGCCGGGCAGCGTGACGTCGGCCTGGCGCGCGGTGAGCGTGAACCGCCGCGTGGGCTCGCCGGGCGGGCCGCGCAGGTCGGCGACCGACACCGCGTGGTGGGCGTGCCCGGTGTGCCCGGTGTGCTCGACGCGGTCGGGCACCCGGCTGCCCCACCACGCCCCGCCGACCACGCCCGCGAGGACGAGCCCGACCAGCCCCGAACCGACCACGCGGACCCGGGGCCCCAGCACGACCACGGCCGCCGCCACGACGAGCAGCGGCAGCAGCACCGCGGCCGCCGTCGACACGGGGTAGCCGACGACGAACGTCCCCAGCACCCCCGTCGCCGCTCCACAGGCGGCCGCGGCGGCCGCTGCCACCGCGAACCGGCCCGGGCGCCGACCCCCCAGCAGCGCCCGGGCCGCGAGCACGGCCGTCGCCACTCCCGGCACCACGACCAGCGGCACCGTGAGCAGCACCTTCTCCTGCACGAACCACCAGCCCGACCGGGCGAGGACGGCGACGAGCACCACCCGGGCCGCCGTCGCCAGTACCGCGGCGGCGAGCAGGCCGAGCGCGAGCCGCGAACGGCCGGTCCGCAGCACCGCCGCGACCGCGACCCAGAGCGTCGCGACGACGAGCACGGCGACCAGGTCGAGCGCGAGCAGCCGCGCGGTCATGGCCCGACGGCGACCGGCGCGTCGTCCTTGCGCGCCGCGAGGCGCCGCGCCCGCAGGAACACGACGACCGAGACGGCGAGGATCGTCAGCCCGTTCAGCACGTGCAGGGCGATGAAGTAGTTGGCCGCGCCGTCGACGATCAGCGGGATGCCCTCGGCGTTGCGGGGCACGCCCTCGGGCACGAACAGCTCGGTGAGGGCGAAGATCACGTACTGCACCTCCTTCAGCAGGGCGGGCAGGAACGCGAGCGCGATGGTCCCCTTCCCGGCTCGCGCCAGCGCCGCCGCGATCGCCGTCAGCACCGCGAGCACTTGGAGGACGAGGGAGTTCGCCGCGTGCAGGCTGAAGGCCTCGTGGTCGGCCGGGAGGTGGAACGCGCCGACGCCCGCGAAGTAGAACTGGGCCAGCACGTCCGCCACGAGCAGGGTGGACAGGGCGAGGAACAGCTTCCGCATGGACGTCGACGCTAGGTTCGCCGCGGCCGCGGCAGAACGGGGCGAGCCGCCGTCGTGAGATGGAGGCCAGCCTCCATAGGCGCTGGTGGTCGGCCATCTGGACGCGCCCACGACCCCCACGCGACCATGCAGCCATGCACACCCGGCAGCGGCTGCTCACGGCGATCGGGATCGCCGCGCTGGTGGTCGCCGTCGCCTACGCGGTGGTCGACCTGACCGCCTACCGGGCTGCGGGCAGCCTGGTGTGGCTCGGGTGCGCGGTGGTCCCGTTCTTCGCCGTCGCCATCTGGCTGCTCCGCCGCCGCCCCGACCACCTCCAGGCGCGGCGGCTGCTGCTGCTCGCCGTGTCGCTCGCGGTCGGCACGGCCGTGGAGGGCCCGCTGCGGCACGGCTTCCTCTTCGAACCGTCGAGCTGGTGGGTGCCCTGGCTCAACCTCGTCAGCCAGTTCGCGACCGTGCTCGCGGTGACGTTGGGCGGCGTGCTGTTCGGCTCCTACCCGGACGGCGTGGTGGAGCGGCCGTGGCAGCGGCGGGTCCTCGCCGCGCTCTGGGCCCAGCTCGCGCTGCCGCCCCTGCTCCTGCTGACCGTGCCGCACCTCGTGGCCGACCAGTTCCTGCTCGAAGCCGCGCCGCCCGTGCCCAGCCCGCTGTTCGTGGAAGCGCTGGCCGGGCTCGGCGCACCCGTCCAAGCCGTCATGAGCAGCTACCTCGGGGCGATCGTCGGCGTCGTGGTGCTGCTGGTCCGCTTCGTCCGCGTCGACGGCAGGCAGCGGCGGCGGATGCGGCTCATGGTCTACACCGCGACCGCCGCGATGGTGATCACGATCCTCACCGGCGTGCTGCCGCCCGGCAGCCCGGCCCTCAAGGTCGTTTACGCGCTCGCGGTGCCGCTGATGGCCGCCGTCCCGCTGTCCATCGTGGTCGGCGTCCTGCAGCACCGCCTCTACGACATCGACGTCACCGTGCGCCGGTCGGTCGTCTACGCCGCGCTGGTGGTGGGGATCGCGGGCGTCTACGTCGTGCTGACGGCGGCGCCGGGTCTCGCGTTCGGCGCGCAGATCCCCGTCGAGGCGGCGGTGCTGGTCACGGTCGTGGCCGCCCTGGCTTTCCAGCCGCTGCGGCGACGGCTGGAGCGGTGGGCCGACCGGCGGGTGTTCGGCGCGCGGGTCGACCGGTACCGGCTGCTCACGACGTTCGGCAGCGAGCTGGAGCAGACCGAGGAGTTCGGCAGGCTGCTGCCCCGGCTGGCCTACACCGTGGCGCGGGGCCTGGACGCGAGCTGGGTGCGAGTCGCGTTGCCGGGCGCGGACGCCGTCGTGGGCGAGCCGACGGGGCCTGCCGACCTCATCGTCACGCTCCCCGCGGCGGGCTGGATCGAGTGCGGCCCCAAACCCGGCGGCTACGACGACGGCGACCGCGAGCTGCTCACCACGCTCGTGGCGCAGGCGTCGACGGCGATCGAGAACGTGGCCCTCACCGCGCAGCTGGCCGAGCGGCTGGAGGAGCTGCGGGCCTCGCGGGCGCGGATCGTCGCGGCGGCCGACGCCGAGCGGCGGCGGATCGAGCGCGACCTGCACGACGGCGTGCAGCAGCACGTCGTGGCGCTACTGACGAAGATCCGCCTGGCCCGCAACGCGGTGGGCCGGGGCGAGGACGTGACCGCGCAGTTGGCGGCCGTCCAGACCGACGCCGCGGACCTGATGGCCGACCTGCGGGAGCTGGCGCACGGCATCCACCCGCCGGTGCTCTCCGACCGCGGGCTGGTGGAGGCCATCGAGACGCGGGCCGACCGGATGCCGGTGCCGGTGGCGACGCGGGCCGATCCGGAGCTGCGCGAGCGGCGGTTCGCGGCCGACGTCGAGGCCGCGGCCTACTACGTGGTCTGCGAGGCGCTGACCAACGTCGTCAAGCACGCGGACGCGAGCACGGCGGCCGTGGAGCTGTCGACGGCGGACGGACGGCTCACCGTCCTCGTGCGCGACGACGGCAGCGGCGGGGCCGCGGACGGCGGGGGGCAGGGGCTCACCAACCTGCGCGACCGGGTCGAGGCGCTCGGCGGGCGGCTGCGCGTGGAGGGCAGTGCGGGGTCGGGCAGCGCGGTCGCGGCGGAGCTGCCGGTGGGTGGTCACGCTCATGGCTGAGCGGAGCTTGCGGAGCGGGCATGAGCACTGAGCGGAGCTTGCGGAGCGAGCATGAGCACTGAGCGGAGCTTGCGGAGCGAGCATGAACACTGAGCGGCTGCGCGTCGTCATCGCCGAGGACAACTACCTCGTGCGCGAAGGCACCCGACGGCTCCTGGAGGACTCCGGGGCCATCGAGGTGCTGGCCGCCGTGGGCGACGGCGAGGAGCTGTGCGACGCGGTGCGCAGGCTCGGCCCCGACGCGGTGCTCACCGACATCCGCATGCCCCCCGGCCACCACATGGAGGGCATCGAGGCCGCGCACAAGATCCGCGCCGAGCACCCCGGCGTGGGGGTCGCGGTGCTGTCGCAGCACACCGAGCCCGCCTACGCCTACGCGCTGCTCTCCGGCGGCGCCACCGGCGTGGCGTACCTGCTCAAGGACCGACTGTGGGACGTCGAGGAGCTGGTCAGGGCCTTGCGCGAGGTGGCAAACGGCGGGTCGGTGATCGACCCCACGGTGGTCGACGCGCTCGTGGCCCGCCAGACCCGCAGCGCCCCCTCCCGGCTGGCCGCGCTCAGCCCGCGCGAGCGCGACGTGCTGCGCGAGATGGCGCAGGGCCGCACCAACGCGGGCATCGAGCAGGCGTTGCACCTGTCCGGGTCGACGGTCGAGAAGCACGTCAACGCGATCTTCTCGAAGCTCGGGCTCGCGGAGGAGCCGGTCCACCGCAGGGTCGCGGCCGTGCTGGCCTACCTGCAGGACCGCGGTTAGCGTCCGAGTAACGCCGTGGCGCTCGGCGGCGCTGAGGGAGGCGGACGGTTCCCCCGGGCATGCGCTCCCCTGCGCCCACCCGTCCTTGACGAGGAGGGCGGGTGCGCTCTGGCGTGGACACCCGTCACGGGTACGAAGCCGACACGGGCCTCGAGACGGCACTCGGAGCGGCGCGGGCAGGTGCGGAGTGGGGTTTCGTCGCGCTCTACCGCGACCTGCAGCCCCGGCTGCTCCGCTACGCGACGGTGCTGGTGGGGGCGGAAGCGGAGGACGTGACGGCGGAGACGTGGCTGCACGTCGCCCGCGACCTGCACCGCTTCGACGGCGACCTGGACGGGTTCCGCGGGTGGGTCAGCACGATCTGCCGCAACCGGGCGACCGACGCGGCCCGGGTGCGGGCGCGGCGGCCGCACGTCGTCGGCGACATCGGGGACATGGGCGCCGTCGCCGAGCCGCCCGCGTCGTCCGACACCGCCGACGACGCGCTGACCGGCCTGTCCTCCCGCGCGGCCATCGCGCTCATCGCGTCGCTGCCGCAGCGGGAGGCGGAGGCGGTGCTGCTGCGCGCCGTCGTCGGGCTCGACACGAACACCACCGGCGCCGTGCTGGGCACGAGCGCGGGAGCGGTCCGCATCGCCGCCCACCGCGGTCTCAAGCGGCTGGCCAGGATGCTCGCCGAGCATGACGCGTAACGGCAGGGCGCAGGACCGCGCTGGGAGGGGCGAGATGCGCAGACGATCCACTCGGCTGAACGGCGCCACCACCGAGGCGTTGCTCGACGGCCACGCCCCCGACACGCCGGTGACGTGGCTCCTCGCCGCCGCGGCCGCCCCGGGCCGGGCCGAGGAGATCGCGGGTGAGGCCGCCGCCCGGGCCGCGTTCGCCGGGGCGCGCACGACGCAGGCGCCCTTCGTCCGACCTCCGCAGGCGCGCCGGTCGCTGGCGTCGCGACTGATCGCGGCCAAGGCCGTCGCGCTGGTCCTGCTGGCGGCGGGGGCCACCGGCGGCGTCGCGTTGGCGGCCACCGCGCAGTTCGCGCCCGCTCCGGGGGTCGCCGAGCGCCCCGCTCCGCCGCCCGCCGCCCCGCTCCCGATGCCCGCCGCGCCGCCGTCGACCTCCCCGACCACGCCGACGTTGCCGCCGACGACGCCGACCCCGGCGTCGTCGGCGTCGATGTCGTCGGCGGCAACGTCGTCGTCCGCGTCGGGGAAGCCGCCCTCCGGGTCGTCGGAGCCACCCGCGTCGTCGCGTCCGAAGACGCCGTCGTCGGCTCCCCGGCAGGCCGTCCAGAGGAACGCCCTGCCGCGCGTCTCGACCACCCGGCAGGCCCCGTCGTGCACCGCGACCGTCCCCTGTGGCCCGAGCGCCACCCGCGACAGCGCACCGGCTCCGGCCGCCGTGCCCCTCGCCGCGGAGGCGGCCGCGCCGACCACCTCGACCACCACCACCGACCCGCAGCCCACCGAGCAGCGATCCACGGCGAACCCCACCTACCACGGCGAACACTGACCAACCCGGCGCGCATCCCCCAGCGACGCCGGGCCGGCCGCCCTCCCCGAGCACGGGGCCGGTGCCGGCGACAGGACGGCCCCGCTCGGCTCCCCCCGGCCGAGCGGGGCCCGTCACCGAATGCCGCCATCCGGAGATTCCTCCTCCCCGCACCGGGCGTTCTCCACCGGGGAGCAATAGGGTTCGCGCGTGGATCGCGACGAGAACCCGACCCAGACGATCGACGCCTGCGCGCCCGACCCGCAGACGGTCGACAGGTTGCTCGGCGGGGCCCATCACGACCCCCACGCGGTGCTCGGCGCGCACCCCCACGACAACGGCACCGTCGTGCGGGTGCTGCGCCCGCACGCCGACGAGGTGCACGTGGTGCGCGTGGGCGGCGAGGGCCACCCGCTGGTCAAGGTGCACGACGCGGGCCTGTTCTCCGGTGTCGTGCCGGGGCCGCCCGCCGACTACCGGCTCGCCGTGCGCTACGGCGACCGCGTCGACATCGTCGACGACCCCTACCGCTGGCTGCCGACCCTCGGCGAAGTCGACCTGCACCTGATCTCCGAAGGCCGCCACGAGCGCCTGTGGGACGTCCTGGGCGCCCACGTGCGCACGTACGACACCCCGGCGGGCGCCGTCACCGGCACGAGCTTCGCGGTGTGGGCGCCCACGGCGCAGGGCGTGCGCGTCACCGGCGACTTCGACGGCTGGAGCGGCTGGGCACACCCCATGCGCGCCCTGGGCAGCACCGGCGTGTGGGAGCTGTTCATCCCGGGCATCGGCGCGGGCACCCGTTACAAGTTCCGGATCCTCGGCGCCGACGGCCGCTGGCGGGAGAAGTCCGACCCGCTCGCGTTCCGCACCGAGATCCCGCCCGCCACGGCGTCCGTCGTGGACGCGGTCACCCACGAGTGGGGCGACCACGAGTGGATCCACCGCCGCGCCCAGCGGCAGGCGCACGCCGAGCCGATGAGCATCTACGAGGTGCACCTCGGCTCGTGGCGGGCCGGGTTGGACTACCGCGAGATGGCCCGCCAGCTCGTCGACTACCTCGACGAGACCGGCTTCACCCACGTCGAGCTGCTGCCCGTCGCCGAGCACCCGTTCGGCGGGTCGTGGGGCTACCAGGTCACGTCGTACTACGCCCCGACCGCGCGCTTCGGCACCCCCGACGACTTCCGGTGGTTCGTCGACCACCTGCACCAGCACGGCTACGGCGTCCTCGTCGACTGGGTGCCCGCGCACTTCCCGCGCGACGAGTGGGCGCTCGCGAAGTTCGACGGCACCCCGCTCTACGAGCACGCCGACCCGCGCCGCGGCGAGCAGCCCGACTGGGGCACCCTCGTGTTCGACTTCGGCCGCAAGGAAGTGCGCAACTTCCTCGTCGCCAACGCGCTGTACTGGATCGACCAGTTCCACATCGACGGCCTGCGCGTCGACGCCGTCGCCTCCATGCTCTACCTCGACTACTCCCGCCCCGAGGGGCAGTGGCTGCCCAACATCCACGGCGGCCGGGAGAACCTCGACGCGGTCGCGTTCTTGCAGGAGATGAACGCCACCGTCTACCGGACCTACCCGGGCGTGGTGACGGTGGCGGAGGAGTCGACGGCCTGGCCGGGCGTCTCCCGGCCCACCCACCTCGGCGGCCTGGGCTTCGGCTTCAAGTGGAACATGGGGTGGATGCACGACACGCTCGACTACACCGGGCGCGACCCCATCTACCGCGGCTACCACCACAACCAGATGACCTTCTCGCTGATGTACGCGTTCAGCGAGAACTTCGTCCTCCCGCTCAGCCACGACGAGGTCGTGCACGGCAAGGGCTCCCTGTGGCAGCGCATGCCGGGCGACGCGTGGAACAAGGCGGCCAACCTGCGCGCGCTGCTGGCGTACATGTGGGCGCACCCGGGCAAGCAGCTGCTGTTCCAGGGCGGCGAGTTCGGGCAGGAGCGGGAGTGGTCCGAGCAGCGCTCTCTGGACTGGCACCTGCTCGACGACCCGCTGCACGGCGGCATCAAGAACCTCGTCGGCGACATGAACCGGGCCTACCGGGAGCTGCCCGCGCTGTGGACGCGCGACGTCACGCCCGATGGCTTCTCCTGGATCGACGCCAACGACTCCAGCGGCAACGTGCTGAGCTTCCTGCGCCACGGCGTCGACGCCGACGGCAAGCCCACCGTGATGGCGTGCATCGCGAACTTCTCCGGCAGCCCCAAGCCCGACTACCGGGTCGGCCTGCCGTTCGCCGGGCGGTGGCGCGAGGTGCTCAACACCGATGCCACCAACTACGGCGGCTCGGGCTGGGGCAACTACGGCGGAGTCGACGCGGAGCAGTACGTCTGGCACGGGCGGCCCGCTTCGGCCGTCCTGCAGCTCCCGCCCGCCGGGGTGTTGTGGCTCGCGCCGGAGCCGTTCGAGGGGGCGGTCCGGCGATCCGGCACCGCGAGCGCCTCGGCTCCGTCCGACGCGACCCGGACCGGCCCCATCGCCGTCGTGCCCGCCGCCGAGCCCGACGACGCCGTCACCCTGGCTCCGGCGGGCGGGGCGGCCACGCCGACATCGGCCCCGTCGCCCGCGCCATCGGACGAGACGCCGACCCCGCCGACGGGCCTGCCGATCACCCCGCCCGCCAGCGCCACCGACACCTCGCTGACCGCCCCGGCCGACGCCCCGCCCACCGCGGACGCCCCGCTCGGCGCACCGGCCGACGTCCCGCCCACCGCGGACGCCCCGCTCGGCGCACCGGCCGACGGCTCGCCCATCGCCGACGCTTCGCCCGCCTCACCCACGGACGTCGCACCGTCGACCCGAGCGGCGGAAGCCTCGCCCAGCTCAGCGGCGGCCGCATCGTCCGCCCTGGACACCGACGAGCCGACCGCCCCGGCGCCGAGCGCGTCGCCCGGCCCGGAGTCCGAGGCACCCTTCACCTCAGCGGCGGACGCCCCGCCCAGCTCCGTGGCGGACGCGCCGTCCGACGACAGCGACGCGCTCGCCCCCACGTCGACCGGCGACCCGTCGGCCGCGGCCGTTCCGGAGGACGCGCCGCACCCGCCGGAGGCCGACCTCGAGTCCGGCGCCGACCCGGAGCCCACGACCACCGGGGGCCCGGCCGACGAGCCCACCGTCTCGATCCCGGCGGGCTGGGGCGGCGAGACCACGGACCTCCCGCGGCAGGACGCCTCCGACGAGGCCACCCTCCACATCCCGGCTCGCGAGGACCCCGCCGCGGATCGGACCCCGGCTCAGCTCGACGACGAGGCGACCGAGACCGTCGAGGACTCCTCCGACGATTCCGACGAGGGGCCGGGCAGCGCCCACCGCAACAAGACGGCCCAGTAGCCGACGAGGATCACGAAGTAGAGCGAGCGCCCCGTGGCGACCGCGGGCACCACCGCCGCGTTCCACGCCACGGGGATCACCGCCACCGCGAACATCACCGTGGCGGTGGCCGTGCGGCCGAGCGCGATCAGCACGAGCACGCCGGGCCACAGCAGCATCAGGTAGTTGTGCCAGGCGATCGGCGACAGCAGCAGCCCCGCGGCGAGCACGGCCCACACCGCCGTGCCCGCCGGGTCGACCCGGTGGCGGTGTCGGGCCAGCACCGCCAGCGTGCCGCCGAGCACGATCACCCCGGCCACGAGGCCAAGGACCGGCGGCACCCCGAGCCGCACGGCGAGGCCCGGCAGCGAGGCGTTGTCGACGGTGTCGGGCACCGGTGAGTTGAACGCGATGCGCAGCCAGGCCACACCGCTGCTCGGGCCGCACACCGCCACCCCCAGCAACGACGCGACCACCGCCGACACCACGCCCGCCCGGAGCGGCGCCCACCGGCGCTGGGCGGCGTAGAGCAGCAGCACCGGCGCGAGCGAGGGCTTCAGCGAGATCGTGATCCCGAACAGCACGGCCGCCAGCACCGGGCGCCCACGCCGCTCGGCCACCCAGCCCGCGACCAGCCCGACCAGCAGGACCGGGTAGATCTGACCCAGCACGAGCGCGCCGTGCAGGGGCGACGACGCGAGCACCGCCGCCATCACGAACACCACGGGCACGGGGCGCAGCCGCAGCTCACGGGCGACGACCAGCAGCGACCCGAGCACCATCAGCACGCTCAGGCCCACCCACACGCGGTACGCGGTGAGGGCGTCGAGCCACGCGAACGGGGCCAGCAGCACGGTGAGCAGCGGCGGGTTGAGGTTGGTCAGCTTCGCGGGCGTCGTGTAGATGTCGTTGCCCTGCCACAGCGCGACGGCCGAGTGCCAGAACGTGTCGAAATCGACGTGCACCTCGTACATGTCGGTGGTCGGGATCATGACCGGGAGCGGCGGGTACAGGACGTCGAGCCACAGCATGGCCAGCACCGACGCCACCGCGACGACACCCGCGACCACCCATCCGACGGCGGGTCGGGAACGCGACGAAACCAGGCGCACGGGTGTCGACGCTAGCCGCCCGGGTCGAGTTGCTCGGAAACGCCTCCCTGCTCGGGCCGTCACGGGCATCATGACCGCATGCTCCGCACCGCCCGCGCGCTCGTCGCCGCACTGGCCGCGGGGCTGCTGCTGGCAGGCTGCGCCCAGGTGGTGCCGGGTCAGCCGAGCGCGGCGGCGGGCGCGGCGAGCATCGCCGCGGCACCCGTCGCCGATGCCGAGGTCGCGCCTACGGCGGTCGCGGCGCTGCAGGAGTACTGGCGGGCCCAGTTCCCCGCCGCGTTCGGCCGTCCCTGGCGCGACATCAGCCGGTTCGTCCCGGTGCACACCGGCGACCGCAGGGTGCCGTGCGTGCGGTCGGCCGCCGACGTGGAGGGCCAGGCCTTCTACTGCTCGTCGGCCGATGCGGTGGTGTGGGACGCGGATGGGCTCATCCCCGAGGTCCTGCGCGCCGACGGGCCCACGGGCGTGCTGGTGGTCCTGGCCCACGAGGTGGGGCACGCCGTGCAGAGCAGGCTGGGCCTCGACGAGCTGCAGGCGCGGCAGCCGTCGCGCTACCCCACGATCCTGTTGGAGGCGATGGCCGACTGCTCCGCCGGTGTCGCGCTCGCCCACTTCGCGCAGAAGCCACCGCCGGGCCTCGCGCTCGGCGCCGACGGGCGCGACCGGGCGATGTCGGCGCTCATCGCCTTCAAGGATCCGCTCGGCGTCGAGCCCGGCGATGCCGGAGCCCACGGCAACGCGTTCGACCGCGTGTCGGCGTTCCAGGACGGCTACGACGGCGCCGCCACCACGTGCGCGGAGATGACGATCACCAACCGCGCCTTCACCCAGCGGGCGTTCGGCTCGCGGGCGGATGCGGCCCGCCGTGGCAACCTGCCGGTCGACGATCTGCTCGCCAGCGTCGGCGCCGACGCTCCGGCGGCTTTCGCCCGGTTCACGGCGTCCGCGGGTCTCCCGGGGTGGCGGCCGCCTGCGCTGAGCACCACCGCAGGCCGGTGCGCGGTCGCCCCGCAGGGCCCGGCGGCGTGGTGCCCGGAGGACAACACGGTCGTCGTCGACCGTGCCGCCGTCGCCCAACTGGAGGACCGGTTCGGCGATTTCGCGGGCGCCGCGCTCATCGCCAGCCGCTACGGGCTCGCCGCGCAGCAGGCGTTGCGCAGAGCGGCCACCGGCGCCGCGGCGATCTGCCTGGCGGGCGCCTACACCGGCGGCCTGCTGAAGGCCGACGGCTCCTTCACCCTCTCCCCCGGCGATCTCGACGAGGCCGTCGAAGTGCTGCTCGTCCAGGACTGGGCGGGCCGCGACGCCGCGGGGGCCACCGATCCCCAGCAGCACGGCTACGAGCGCATCGGGCTCTTCCGCAAGGGCGTGGTCGGCGGCTCGCAGGCCTGCCTCGCGTGACCGCGCATCGGGTGCGCGGTCACGCGGGACGGACGGCCTAGAACAGCGCGCGGGCCAGCGAGCGGCGGGCCGCGCTGACGCGGGGGTCGTCGGTCGGGAACAGCTCGAACAGGCCGACGAGGTGCTCGCGGGCCTTGTCGCGGTCGCTGCCCGCGCTGCGGCCGACCGTCGCCACCAGCCGCTCGAACGCGGCCTCCACGGCGTCGGCGGCCACCTCGGCGTCGGCCGCGGCGAGCTGGGCGTCGACGTCGTCGGGCGCGGCGTCGGCCCGCGCGATCGCACCGGGGTCGGCCTGCTCGGCCCTGGCCAGGAAGCGCACCTGACCCAGCGCCGCCGCGGCCTGCTCGTTGGCGGGCTCGGCCGCCAGGATGGCGGAGTAGGCGGCCTCGGCGGCGGCCCAGTCGCCCTCCTCGACGGCCTCCTCCGCGGCCACGAACCGCGGGTCGTCGGGCTCTTCCTCGGGCTCGGCCTCGCCGCCCTGGCGTTGCTCCGCCTCCCGGATGCCGGGCATGCGGTCGCGCAGCGCGTCGAGCAAACCCGAGATCCACTTGCGGACGTCGGGCTCCGGCAGCGCCCCCGAGAACCCGTCGACGGGCTGGCCCGCGACGACGGCGACGACCGTCGGCACCGACTGCACCCCGAACGCCTGGCGGATCCGCGGGTTGGCGTCGATGTCGACCTTGGCGAGCACCCACGCGCCGCCCGCCGCCTCGGCGAGCCGCTCGAGGACCGGTGACAGCTGCTTGCACGGCTCGCACCAGGTGGCCCACAGGTCGACGACCACGGGAACCTGCATAGAGCGGTCGATGACGTCGGCCTGGAAGGTCTGCTCGGTGACGTCGAAGGTGAACGCGCCACCCCCGGCGGGCGCGTCGCCCGCGGGCGCGGCCTTGGCGCGCGACTGCGCCTCGGATCGGGCCTTGACGGCGGCTAGATCCACCGCGCCCGCGATGGACAGCCCGGCGGAGGGAAGGTGCGGCCGCACGAGCGCGGCCACGGGGATCGGGTCGGGACACGCCGTTCATCCTGGCACGACGCTGCCACACGTGTAGCGGGCCGGGGCTCCCGTCGTCACCCAGCGGAGCGGCACCGGACCGGCACCGTCGCACCGATCACCATTCTGGCGGAGAACCAGCTCCGAGCCGCGCTCGTTGAGCATTCGGGAGTGACGACATCGTCGCTCTGCGTAGACATACCCGTGGCCGCGGCACCGCGGCACCCTTCCCCCGGAGGAACTGCATGAGCTCCGAGAACGACGTCGCCGACCGCCTGCTCTCCGAGGCGCGGAAGAAGACCGCCAAGCAGGACAGCCCGAAGATGGGCAAGGTGGCGCTCATCGTCGGCATCATCGCCGTGATCGTCAGCCCGATCTCGATCCTCGGCTGGATCTTCGGCGCGGCGGCGGTGGGCACGGGCGTGGTGGCCGTGCGCCGTCCCGTCTCGATGAAGCGCGGCAAGATCGCCATCGTGCTCGGCGTCGTGGCGATCCTGGTCGGCGTGTTCTTCTTCACGCTGAGCCTGGCCATGAGCTGAATCGCCCGCTCGGCCGGAGGGGGATCACCGCGGTGGTCCCCCTCTCGCGTCGGGCCCGGCCCGCGGTCAGCCGTCGGCGTCGCCGCGCAGCGCCTGCTCGACCCGCTCGACCTTCGCCGCGAGCTGCCCGCTGTTGTGCGCCGGCCGGATGTCCGCCTTCAGCACCAGGCTCACCCGCGGAGCGCGGGCCTGCACGACCTCGACGGCCTTCTTCACCACGGCCATCGCCTCGTCCCAGGTGTCGGCTTCGATCGTCGTGAACATGGAGGTGGTCTCGTGGGGCAGGCCGGACTCGCGCACGACGCGGACGGCTTCGGCGACGATGTCGCCGAGGCTCTCGTCGCCGAGTCCGGCCGGGGCAACGCTGAAAGCGAAGAGCATGTGGTGAAGCCTGCCGCACACGCCGCCTCGGCCGCGAGCGTCCCGAGCCGACGCTGCTAGCGTCGCCCGTCATGACCTCGCGCGAGCCGCTGGCGTTCGACCCCATCATGCGGGCGGCGTCGCTGTGGGAGCGGCGGATCGGCCCCTCGCGGACGATGGCGGCCGTCACGAGCGTGATGCGGGTGCAGCAGATCCTCCTCTCGGCGGTGGACGGCGCGCTGCGCCCGCACGGCCTGACGTTCGCGCGCTACGAGGCGCTCGTGCTGCTCACGTTCGCCCGCAGCGGCAGGCTGCCGATGCGCACGATGGGTGAGCGGCTCCAACTCCACCCCACGAGCGTGACCAACATCGTCGACCGGCTCCAGGCCGACGGCCTCGTACGCCGCGTGCCGCACCCGACCGACCGGCGCGCCACCCTCGTGGAGATCACCGAGGCGGGCGCGGCGCTGCGGGAGAAGGCCACGGAATCCGTGACGTCCATCGAGTTCGGCCTCGTCGGGCTCGCGCCCGAGCAGGAAGCCCAGCTCACCGAGCTGCTCGGCCAGGTGCGACGGGCCGCGGGCGACTTCACCTGACGCCGGGCCCGCTCACCCCGCGCCATCGTCGTGATCCCGCTCCGAGAGCGGATGCCCGCCGCGTCGACGGGATCCGCTGCGGCGGACCGGACGCGGATCGGCGCGCAGGCCGCCCGGCCAGGCCCGCATCGTGCGGCCGCCCCGGACGGCCCGCCTGCCTCGGCTTCGACCTCGCTTGCCCACCGCCAGATAGCCGCCGACGGCGCCTCCGGCCGACGCGGCCAGTACGCACGCCGAGCACGTCGTCACGCTCATCTCCGCTCCTCACCACAGCCAACGGGGTATGCGCTGACGCTAACCGGCTCCACCGACAATCCCGGGTCGACGACGGATCTCTACCCGGGTTCGACCAGGCCGGGTTGCAGCTCGTCGGCCGCGGCGTAGGCGTCCAGCTCGCCCGCCACCACGCGTTTGGCCAGGTCGGGCAGGCTGGCGCCGTGGACGTCCCGGATGCGGGCGCGCAGTCGGGTCACCGCCACCGCCTCGATCTCCGCTTCGGCGCGCACCACCCGTCGGCGCTCGCGTTCGCCGGAACCGTCCGACCACCGCCGGTGCGCGTCGAGCGCCGCCACCAGCTCGTCCACGCCCTCGCCGCGGGACGCCACCGTGCGCAGGACCGGGACCCGCCACTCGCCGCGCTCGCCGAGCCCGATCATGTGGCGCAGCTCGCGCACGGCCTGGGTGGCGCCGTCGCGGTCGGCCTTGTTCACCACGAAGACGTCGGCCACCTCGAGGACCCCGGCCTTCGCCGCCTGCACGCCGTCGCCCATGCCCGGCGCGAGCAGCACCACGGTCGTGTCGGCCAGGGCGACGACGTCGACCTCGGACTGGCCGACGCCGACGGTCTCGATCAAGCACGACGTCGCACCCGGCGGCGTCGAGCACGCGCAGGGCCTGCGGCGTGGCGCCCGCGAGCCCACCGAGCTGGCCCGCGGGTGGCCATCGACCGGATGAACACCCCCGGGTCCTCGGCGTGCTCGGCCATCCGCACCCGGTCGCCGAGGAGCGCGCCTCCGGAGAAGGGCGAGGACGGGTCGACCGCCAGCACACCGACCCGGCTCCCCCGCGCCCGCAACGCCGCGACCAGGGCCGACGTCGTGGTCGACTTGCCGACGCCCGGCGGCCCCGTCAGCCCGACGACGTGAGCGCGGCCGCCGTCGTCGGCCAACGCGGACGCGACCTGCCGCCCTCGCGCACCCCCGGCCTCCACGAGGGAGAGCAGCCGCCCGACGGCCAGCGGCTCCCCGGCGCGGGCGCGCGCGACGAGCTCCAAGACGTCCGGCTCTGTCACGCGCTCGCCACCCTTCTCGCACACCGACGACCGCCGTCACGAGGATGGAGACTCGCCGTCACGAGAAAGGAGACTCGGCCTCGGTCTTGGGTCAGGGGCGGGGGACCTTGACGATCAGCGCGTCGCCCTGGCCGCCGCCGCCGCAGAGGGCGGCGACGCCGATGCCGCCACCCCGGCGCTTCAGCTCCAGCGCCAGGTGCAGCGTGATCCGCGCGCCCGACATGCCGATCGGGTGGCCCAGCGCGATGGCCCCGCCGTTGACGTTGACCTTCTCCTCGTCGACGCCCAGCTTGCGCGTCGACACGATCCCGACGGCGGCGAACGCCTCGTTGATCTCGACGAGGTCCAGGTCGGCCGGGTCGATGCCCTCCTTGGCGCACGCCTTCGCGATCGCGTTGGCCGGCTGCTCCTGCAGGCTCGCGTCCGGCCCCGCGACGACCCCGTGCGCGCCGATCTCGGCCAGCCAGGACAGCCCCAGCTCCTCCGCCTTCGCCTTGCTCATCACGACCACGGCCGCGGCCCCGTCGGAGATCTGCGACGCCGAGCCCGCCGTGATCGTGCCGTCGGACGCGAACGCCGGGCGGAGCTTGGCGAGGCTCTCGACGGTGGTGTCGCCGCGGATGCCCTCGTCGGTCGGCGAACGCCACCGGGTCGCCCTTGCGCTGCGGGATCTCCACCGGCGCGATCTCGTCGGCGAAGATGCCCTTCTCGACGGCCGCGGCGGCCCGCTGGTGCGAGCGCGCCGAGAACGCGTCCTGCTCCTCGCGGGTGAGCCCGTAGCGGTCGTTGTACTTCTCCGTCGACACACCCATCGCGACCTGGTCGAACGCGCAGAACAGGCCGTCGTAGGCCATGTGGTCGGTCATCGTGACGTCGCCGTACTTGAAGCCCTCGCGGGACTTGCCGAGCAGGTGCGGCGCCTGCGTCATCGACTCCTGGCCGCCCGCGACGACGATGTCGAACTCGCCCGCGCGGATCAGCTGGTCGGCCAGCGCGATGGCGTCGATCCCGGACAGGCACACCTTGTTGATGGTGAGCGCGGGCACGTCCATCGGGATGCCGCCCGCGACCGCGGCCTGCCGCGCCGGGATCTGCCCGGCGCCCGCCGTGAGCACCTGACCCATGATCACGTACTCGACCTGCTCGGGCGCCACCCCGGCCCGCTCCAGCGCGGCCTTGATCGCCACGCCACCGAGCTGCGCACCGGAGAAGCCCTTGAGCGAGCCCAACAGCCGCCCCATGGGCGTGCGGGCTCCGGCGACGATCACGGACGTCGACACATGTCCTCCAACGGCTGCGATGGCGGGGATGACTCGTGACGATACCCGCAGGTAAGGCCGCCCTCCGGTGACGGAAGCTACATTCCCCACCTATGGGAGAGCACAGAATCGTCGGCATCGACCACGTCGGCATCGCGGTCGCCGACCTCGACGAGGCGATCGCCTGGTACGGCGAGACCTTCGGGCTCGAGGCCACGCACACCGAGGTCAACGAGGAGCAGGGGGTGCGCGAAGCCATGCTGTCGGCGGCCGACGGCGGCCAGGGCGGCATGACGGCGATCCAGCTGCTCGCCCCGCTGCGGCCCGGACTCGGCCATCGGCAAGTTCCTCGACCGCAACGGGCCGGGCATCCAGCAGATGGCCTACCGCGTGGTCGACATCGAGGCGACCTCGGACGCGCTCCGCGCCCAGGGCAAGCGCCTGCTCTACCCCGAGCCGCGCCGCGGCACGGCGGGCTCGCGCATCAACTTCGTGCACCCGAAGGACGCGGGCGGCGTGCTCGTCGAGCTGGTCGAGCCCGCGGCCAGCCGCCCATTGACCGATTCACGAACCGATCCAGCGCGGTGACCCCGGTCACAGGCCGATCCTGTTCCGTCGGGTAGTCCCGTTTACCATACTGTGCAGTAACGTTCGGGATACCACGCAACGCCGAGGCAGGAGGCCAACGCCGTGCAGGAGATCCTCGACGCGATCCAGGCCGAGCAGTTCGACGCGCTCGCCGGAGTCGCGGTGCCCGACCACTACCGCGGCGTCACCGTGCACGCCGACGAGGTCGACATGTTCGCGGGCATCCCCTCCGCGGAGAAGGACCCGCGCAAGAGCCTGCACGTCGACGAGGTCGCCACGCCCGAGCTGGGGCCGGGCGAGGCGATCGTCGCGGTGATGGCGAGCGCGATCAACTACAACACGGTCTGGACGTCGATCTTCGAGCCGCTGCCGACGTTCGGCTTCCTCCGCCGCTACGGCCGCATCTCGCCGCTCACCGCGCGCCACGACCTGCCCTACCACGTCGTCGGGTCGGACCTCGCGGGCGTCGTGCTGCGCACCGGGGCCGGGGGTCAACGCCTGGAAGCCCGGCGACCGGGTGGTGGCGCACTGCCTCTCCGTGGAGCTGGAGAGCCCCGACGGCCACGGCGACACGATGATGGACCCCGAGCAGCGCATCTGGGGCTTCGAGACCAACTTCGGCGGGCTCGCCGAGCTGGCGCTGGTCAAGTCCAACCAGCTCATGCCCAAGCCCGCCCACCTGACCTGGGAGGAGGCGGCAGCACCCGGGCTGGTCAACTCCACGGCCTACCGCCAGCTCGTCTCGCGCAACGGCGCGGGCATGAAGCAGGGCGACACCGTGCTGATCTGGGGCGCCTCCGGCGGCCTCGGCTCCTACGCCACCCAGTTCGCCCTCAACGGCGGCGCGACGCCCGTGTGCGTGGTGTCCTCGCCGCAGAAGGCCGAGATCTGCCGCTCCATGGGCGCCGAGCTGATCATCGACCGGTCGGCGGAGGGCTACAAGTTCTGGCGCGACGAGCACAACCAGGACCCCAAGGAGTGGAAGCGCTTCGGGGCCAAGATCCGCGAGCTGACCGGCGGCGACGACCCGGACATCGTCTTCGAGCACCCGGGCCGGGAGACCTTCGGCGCGAGCGTCTACGTCACGCGCAAGGGCGGCACGATCGTGACCTGCGCGTCGACGTCGGGCTTCGAGCACCAGTACGACAACCGCTACCTGTGGATGAACCTCAAGCGCATCGTCGGCTCGCACTTCGCCAACTACCGCGAGTCGTACGAGGCCAACCGGCTGATCGACAAGGGGCTCATCCACCCGACGCTGTCCAAGGTCTACCCGCTCGAGGAGACCGGCCAGGCCGCGCTGGACGTGCACACCAACAGCCACCAGGGCAAGGTCGGCGTGCTGGCGCTCGCCCCGGAGGAAGGACTCGGCGTCACCAACCCGGAGAAGCGGGCGCGGCACGTCGAGGCCATCAACCGGTTCCGCGGGGTCTGACCCGGACGTCTCGCACAACAGGACCGAGCGCGATGCGCCCGGTACGGTGAGCACATGGCCGGAGACGCTGCTGCGCCCCTTCCCCCCGCCGGCTTCGAGGTGGTGCGCCGGGGGTACGACCAGGAGCAGGTCGAAGCGCATCTGCGCAGGCTGGACGCGGAGATGCGGATCCTGGCCACCGACCGGGACGCCGCCGTCGACCAGTCCGCGCAGCTCACCCGCGAGCTCGACGACTCGCGGGCCCGCGCGGAGCGGCTGCGCGCCCAGGTGCGCACGCTGGTGAGCCCGCAGCAGAGCGTCCAAGGCATGAGCGAACGGATGCGCTCGATGCTGCGGATGGCCGAGGACGAGGTCGCCGAGATGCTGCAGCGGGCCGACAACGAGGTCACGAAGAACCTGCACGACGCCGAGCAGAAGGCGGCGGGCATCGTCGAGGAGGCGCGCGCGGAGGCCGACGCCATCCGCATGCAGTCCAAGGCCGACGCCGAGGCCGCCGAGGAAGCGGACACGCGGCGGCGGGCCGAGCTGGAGGCGGCGGAGAGCGCGCACCACGAGCGGCTCACGGCCGGCCGGGAGACGGCCGAGCGCGAGATCGCCGAGGCGCGCGCCCGCCTGGCCGCCGAGCAGAAGGAGCACGCCGAGGCCGCCACCGCCGCCGATGCCGACGCCGAGCGGCAGGCGCTCCGACGCGTGGACGGAGTCGGAGAACCGGCGCCATCAGGTGGAGGCGGATTTCCGCATCGCGATGGACCAACGCCGCAAGGAAGCGCTCACCGCGCTCACGGCCGAGCAGCTCGCCACCCGCACGGCCACCGAGGAGATGCGCGAGCGCGCGCACGCCGAGGGCCGGCGGATGGTCGAGGCCGCGCAGGCAGGAAGCGGCCCGGATCGTGGCCGACGCCCGAGGCGGCCGTGGGTCGGCTGCGCGAGCAGCGGCAGCGCATCGTCGGGCAGCTCGCGGCGTCGCGGGCCGACCTCGACCAGCTCGTCACCGCGCTCGGACCGCTCCCGGGCGAGCAGGATTCCGAGCAGGCCACGCCGCCCACCGGCTCGCCCGTCGTCCAGCCCGTCGCCCGCGTTCACGCCCACGCCCCACCCGCGCTGATCGCGGCACCGGTCGTCGCGCCGGATCGCCACGCTCACGCGACAGCGGCTACGCCTGCTGCCCGGCCTGCGGCGGCGCGGGCGGCCCGGTGGCGACGGCGGCGGCAAGGTGGCCAGCGGTTCCGCCTGCCGCCCGGGCCTGCGGCGGGCGCGGGCGGCCCAGCACGGCGTGTGCCAGTGCCGCCGGTCGGCGACCGAGCCGTGGTCGGCCGCGGGCCACGCCACCAGGTGCGGCGTGCCCGCCGGGATGACCTGGTCGCAGCCGGGGCAGCGGTAGTCGCGGGTCGCCGCCGAGCCGCTGACCTGCCGCACCTGCCACTCACCGTCCGCCCCGACCTCGACGCGCCCGGCCGTGGCCGAGCGGAGCGGCACGTGGTCCTCGCGGCGCCGGTTGGCCGCGCCACGGGCACTAGCGCCCGTTGTAGTCGCGGAACCCGTGGCCGGTCTTGCGGCCCAGCCGCCCCGCCGTGACCAGGTGCTCCAGCAGCGGCGCGGGCGCGAAGCCCGGCCTCGCGGAACTCGGCGTAGAGCGCCCGCTCGGTGGCCAGAGCCTCGTCCAGCCCCACCATGTCCAGCAGCTCGAACGGCCCCATCGGCAGCGCGCAGCCCATCGTCATCGCGGCGTCGATGTCGTCGACCGTGGCGTAGTGCGCCTCCAGCATCTTCACGGCGTCGTTGAGGTACGGGAACAGCAGGGCGTTGACGATGAACCCCGCGCGGTCGCCGCAGCTCACCGGCACCTTGTCGATCCGCTCGCACAGCGCGAGCGCGGTGGCCGCGACCTCGGGCGAGCGTCGTGACCGTCGAGACCACCTCCACCAGCTTCATCACCGGCGCCGGGTTGAAGAAGTGCATGCCGATCACGTCCGCGGGCCGGGCCGTGGCCACGGCGCACTCCACCACCGGCAGCGAGGACGTGGTCGTCGCCAGGATCGCGCCCGGCTTGCAGACCTCGTCGAGCGCGGCGAAGACCGCGCGCTTGACGTCCAGCTCCTCGACGACGGCCTCGACGACGAGGTCGACGTCGCCCAGGTCCTCCAGCCGCGTGGTGCCGGTGACCCGGGCGACGGCGGCGTCGCGCTCGTCCTCGGTGAGCCTGCCGCGCACCACGCCCTTGTCCAGCGCCTTGCGCAGCCCGGCGAGCGCCGCCGCCACCTTCGAGTCGCTGCGTCCGCGCACCACCACGTCCAGGCCCGCTTTCGCGAACACCTCGACGATGCCCGCCGCCATCCGACCGGTGCCGACCACGCCGACGCGCTGGATGTCGCGCACCGCCACGTCGTCGGGCACGGTGCCGTCCGGGGTCTCCGCGTCCGGCACCACCTTCGAGCTGTGCGGGCCCGCGTAGGTGTAGAAGCCGCGCCCGCTCTTCCGGCCCTTCAGCCCCGCGGTGATCATGTGCTTGAGGATCGGCGTGGGGGCGTGCAGCAGGTTGCGCGACTCCGCGTACATCGTCTCGAGGATCTCGTACGCGGTGTCCAGCCCGATGAGGTCGAGCAGCGCCAGCGGGCCCATCGGGTAGCCGCAGCCGTAGCGCATGGCGGCGTCGAGGTCCTCGCGGGTGGCGTAGCGCTGCTCGTACATCCGCGCGGCGTGGTTGAGGTAGCCGAAGAGCAGCGCGTTGGCGATGAAGCCCGCCCGGTCGCCGATCACGACGGGCACCTTGTCCAGCGTGGTGGCGAAGGCCTTCAGGTCGTCGATGATGTCCGGCTCGGTCACCACGGTGCCCACCAGCTCGACCAGCCGCTGCACGGGGGCCGGGTTGAAGAAGTGCATGCCGACCACGCCGACCCGGGCGTCCGGTGCGCACCGCCAGCTCGGTGATCGAGAGCGACGACGTGTTCGACGCGAGGACGACGTCGGGGTGGCACACCTTGTCCAGCTCGCCGAACACGCGCCGTCTTGAGCTCGAGGTGCTCGGGAACGGCTTCGACGACGAGATCGGCGTCGGCGAGGTCGGCCATCGACGTGGTGGTGGTGATCCGCGCGAGCAGCGCGTCGGCGTCCTCCTGGGTGAGCTTGCCCCGGCCGACGGCCCGCGACGTGGAGGTGCTCGAGGTGGGAGAGGCCGCGGGCGACCGCGTCGTCGTCGATCTCGGCGGCGATGACGTGCAGGCCGTTGCGGGCGAACACCTCGACGATGCCCGCGCCCATCGTGCCCAGACCGACGACACCGACCGTTCGGAATTCCCGTGCCATCCCGCGATCCTCCCAGACGACCTCGGCCACCTGGTGTGACGCGGCTAACGAGCCGACCGGTCGGCCTAGTCGTAGCCCGCGTCACAACCTGCGGAGGCCGTCGAGGACGCGCTGCATGAGCGTCGCGTCCGGGCCGTCGGGGCCCGACGTGCCGTGCACGACGACGCCGCCGTCCTGCGCGAGGTCGCCCACCAGCACCCGGGCCACGCCGAGCGGGATCTCCAGCAGCGCGGCGATCTCGGCGACCGACCGCGGCGACGCGCAGAGCGCGGCGATCGCACGGTGGTCGGCGCCGGTCGGCTCGGGCGCGCAGGCCACGGTCGAGACCAGCGCTTCGATCGCGAGGTCGACCGCGGGCCGGGTGCGGCCACCGGTGCGCACGTAGGGCCGGACCACGACGCCGCCGATGCGGCCGTCGTCCTCGGCGGCGTCGAGCTGCGCGTCCCCGAGCGGCGGCTCGTCCCGCGCCTCGTCGACATCGGCCGCCCGCTCCGCTGCGGGATCGGCCACCGCCGACGCGTCGGCATCAGCCGGACGTGGCTCCGCCGCATCGACCGCAGGCTCCGGCGCGGGATCGGCCGCCGTCTCGCCGGCACCGAGCACCAGCGTCTCCGCGGCGTCTGGCCGTCGCGCCTGCGGGATCCCGGCTGCAGTATCGGCCGCCCGCACCTCTTCGGCGTCAGCCGCCCACGACTCCACCGGATCGGCCGCCCGCGCCTCCGCGGCGCGGCGCCTGCGGGAGCTGGCGAACCGCGCGCCGGTGCGGCCCACCACCGGGTCGACGCGGTCTGCGGGGCTCATCGCCCTCCTCGGTGCGGCCGCCGGAGCGGTGATGCCCTCCGTGACGATGATGACACGTTCCGATGCCCTCCGCCGGGGCTGTTCAGGAGCCCCGACGGTGCGGAACGGGCACGCCGTAGGCTGGGATGCAGGCCGTAGGGTGGGAGAGGGGGAGGGGGCTGGCGCCCACGTCAGCACCCGGATTGCCGGTGCCGGAGCAGCAGAGCGCAGCCGTCGCGGGATGGGTCGGACGCGTGCTGGCAGGCCACCGCATCGACGCGCTCATCGGCGAGGGTGGCATGGGCGTCGTCTACCGCGCCAGCCACCTGCAGCTGCGCCGCACGGTCGCCCTGAAGGTGCTGCCCCCGTCGCTCACCGCCGACCGGGAGTACCGCCACCGCTTCGAGCGGGAGGCCGCCATCGCGGCCAGCCTCGAGCACCCGAACGTCGTCCCGATCTACGACGCGGGCTACGCGAACGGCGTGCTGTACCTGTCGATGCGGTTCGTCGACGGCGAGGACCTCAGCGCGGTGCTCCAGCGCGACGGTCGGCTCGACGTCGAGCCGCTGTGCGCCCTGCTGGAACCGGTGGCCGACGCGCTCGACGCCGTGCACGCCGCGGGTCTGGTGCACCGCGACGTCAAGCCGGGCAACGTCCTGATCTCCCGGTCCGGCCGCAGGCCACGTGTACCTGTGCGACTTCGGCATCGCCAAGGCGGCCGCAGGCGGGCGCGAGCTCACGGCGGCGGGGCAGTACATGGGCACGGTGCACTACTCGTCGCCGGAGCAGATCGAGGGCCGGTGGGTCGACGGCCGCTCCGACCAGTACGGCCTGGCCTGCCTCGCCTTCCGCGCGCTGACCGGCCAGGTGCCCTACCCCCGTCCCGAGACGGCGGCGGTGATCTACGCCCACCTCGCGGCCGATCCGCCCCGGCCGAGCCTGCACCGAGCCCGACCTCCCGCCCGCGGTGGACGCCGCCGTGGCTCGGGCCACCGCGAAGCAGCCCGAGCGGCGGTTCGCCACCTGCACGGACTTCATCGCCGCGCTGCGCGCGGCCGTGCAGCCGCGCCCCACGCCCCGGCCCCGACGACCGCTGCCCCCCACGCTGCCGCTACCGGAGCCAGACCTCGCAGCCCCGAAACCCGCCACACCGGACGCGACCACCAACCGGGCGGCCGCCTCGGAGCCCGCCGCGCCGGAGCGCCTCGGCCCCCGGCACGCCGCGCGCCCGGACTCCGCCGTGCCGCAGCCGCGGACGGCGCCTCCGACCGTGCCCCCGGCCGACAACCCCGACGCCGTCCCCGCCCCGACGGAAGTGCGGGCCGCGCGCAGCGCCGACGACCCGTCGATCACGGTCACCTGGACGGCGACGGGCGGCGGCGACGTCGAGTACAAGGTCACCCGGCTCGCCGCCGACGGCAGGCGGCACGTCGTCGGGCGCACCCGCGCGACCTACCTGGTCGACGGGGCGGTCGCGCCCGACTCCCCCGTCCCCGCGTACGAGGTCCTCGCCCGGGTCGGGCCGAAGGCCGCCGCGCCGGTCCGCTCCGCGCCCGCCGACCCCGGTGGCATCCCGGCCGTCCGCAACCTCACCGTCTCCCCCGGCGGAGCGCTCGTGTTCGACTGGCCCGACGGCGTCACCGAGGCGATGGTGGTGGTCCGCGGCGACCGCCCGCCGGAGGCGCCCGACGACCCGGACGCCACCGCCTGGAAGATCACCAACATGCGCTACCAGCTCGACGGCGGCCTCGTGCTGCCCAAGTCGGTGGCGCTGCCCTGCCACGTCGCCGTGGCGTCCTGCCGTCGGAAGGGCGGCACCCTCGTCGTGGCGCCCGACTTCGGCGCGAGCGCCCGCGCCACCGTCGGGGGCTAGCGCCCGTGGCGTAGCCGGGTGACGCCCACCAGCGCGCGCATCGCCCGGTTCGACCGCCGGAAGGTCGTGACCGCGATCGGCGGCGCCCACCGCTGCCGCGCCACCGCCTGCGGCCGGGTGAACGCGCGCAGCCCGTCCTCGCCGTGGATGCGGCCGAAGCCGGAGTCGCCGGTGCCGCCGAACGGCAGCGCGGGGATGCCCGCGAACGCGATCACCGAGTTCACCGACACCATGCCGCACCGCAGCCTGGCGGCGATCTCGGTGCCGCGCTTCTTGGCGAACACCGTGGCGCCGAGGCCGTAGCCGCCCGCGTTGGCCAGCTCGACCGCCTCGTCCATGTCGCGCACCCGGTTGACGACCAGCAGCGGGCCGAACGTCTCCTCGGTGACCGCGACGCTGTCCTCCGGCACGTCGACGAGCACCACCGGGTCGACGTAGGGCGGCCGCACCGACGCGGGGCCGCCGACCACGGCCCGGCCGCCGCGGGCCAGCGCGTCGTCGAGGTGCCGACGGACGACGTCGACCTGCGCGGGCAGCGTCATCGGCCCGAACGCGCCGGGCCGCAGCGCCTCGGCCTTGGCCACGACCTTCGCCGTGAACGCCTCGGCCACCGCCTCGTGCACGTACACCCGCTCGACACCGACGCACGTCTGCCCGGCGTTGGCCATCCCGCCCCACACGGCCGCGTCGGCCGCCGCGGCGAGGTCGGCGTCGGCGTCCACGAGCAGCGGGTCCTTGCCACCGCACTCGACCAGCACCGGTGTGAGCCGCTCGGCACAGGCGGCCATCACGCGCTTGGCCGTGGCCGTCGAGCCGGTGAACGCGACCATGCCGACGCCGGGCGCGCGGCACAGCGCCGCGCCCGTCTCCCCGAACCCGGTGACGACCTGCAGCACCGGCCGCCCCTCGACGATCTCGGCCAGCGCGTCGGCCAGCGCCATCCCGACGCCCGGGGTGAGCTCGCTCGGCTTGAAGACGACGGCGTTGCCCGCGGCCAGCGCGTACGCGATCGACCCCATCGGCGTGAAGGCCGGGTAGTTCCACGGCCCGATGACGCCGACGACCCCGATCGGGGGGTACGCGAGCGTGGCCGCCTGGTTGGCCATCAGGATCCCGGCCGACACCCGCCGCCGCCCGAGGGTCTTCTCCGCGTGCCGGGCGGCCCAGTCGAGGTGGTCGATCGCGAGCGCCAACTCGAGCCGGGCGTCGTCGAACGGCTTCCCGGTCTCGTCGGCGATCGCCCTCGCCAGCCGGTCCAGCCCGCGGACCAGCGCTTTCTTCCACTCCCGGAGACGGCGGGCGCGGCCGTCGAAGCCGAGGTCGGCCCACCACCGCGCACCCTCGACGGCCCTGGCGACCGCCGCCTCGACCGCCGCGGCGTCGTGCACGGGGTAGGTGCCGACGACCTCACCGGTCCGCGGGTCGAGTGAGCTGAACGTCGTCGCGGTGGCGGTCACCTGCCCCAGCGTAAGAGGCGCTCCAAGTCTCAGAAGAGCAGCAGGTCGTCGGACTCCATGCCGCGCAACGCGTCGTAGTTCACGGTGACGCAGCGGATCCCGCGGTCCTGCGCGAGCGTGCGGGCCTGCGGCTTGATCTGCTGCGCGGCGAACACGCCCGCGACCGGCGCCAGCAGCGGGTCCCGGTTCATGAGCTCGAGGTAGCGGGTGAGCTGCTCGACCCCGTCGATCTCGCCGCGGCGCTTGACCTCGACGGCCACGGAGGCGCCCGCGGAATCCCGGCAAAGCAGGTCGACCGGCCCGATCGCGGTCATGTACTCCCGCCGCACGAGCGTGTAGCCCTCCCCCAGCGTCGCCGGGTGCGCGGCGAGCAGCTCCTGGAGGTGCGCCTCGACGCCGTCCTTGACCAGCCCCGGGTCGACGCCCAGCTCGTGCGACGAGTCGTGGAGCACCTCGCCGATCGTGATCACCAGGGACTCGTCGGCCTTGTTGCGCACGGTCCAGACGCCGGGGGCCTCCTCGAGCCAGCACGGCGGGCTCATCCAGTTCAACGGCTTGTAGGCGCGGTCGTCGGCGTGGATGCTCACCGACCCGTCCGCCTTGATCAGCAGGAGCCGCGGCGCCATCGGCAGGTGGGCGGTGAGCCGCCCCACGTAGTCGACCTGGCAGCGGGCGATGACGAGACGCACGGCGAGCGACCCTACTGCTTCCGGCCCGCGACCCAGGCGGCGATCTCCGAGCGGCGGGTGAAGCCCAGCTTGGCCAGCACGTGACCGACGTGGGTCTCGACCGTGCGCTCGGAGATGTGCGCGCTGGCGGCGATCTGCCGGTTGGTCAGCCCGCGCCCGACCAGCTCGGCGATCTCGGCCTCGCGGCGGGACAGCACCCCGCCGTCGTCCGCGCCCGCGCGGAGCTCCGCGATCCGGGCCCGCAGCGGGGCCATGCCCATCCGCTCGGCGGCCGCCTCGGCCTCGGCCAGCAGGCCGACGGACTCGTCGACGTCCGACGGACGGCCGCGGGCCCGCAGGGCGACCGCCAGCTGGTGGCGGGCGAGGGTGGCCGGGTGGGCGAGCCCCGCCTCGTCGTCGACGGCCACCGCGGTGCGCAGGTGGCGCACGGCGACGTCGGGCTTGCCCGCCACCGTCGCGGCGTACCCCAGGGCCAGCCGCACCGAGCCCATCGTCATGATGGCGCCTGCGCCGCCGACGAGGTGCAGGTCGGCGTAGGGCAGCAGGGCCTTGTGCACGGCCTCGGCCGTCGGCGCGTCGCCGAAGTCGGGCAGCAACTGGGCGCGCATGCCCTCCAACGGCAGGACCATGAAGCTCGGGATCTGCGCGGCGCCGACCTCGGGCAGGCTCGCGTACCACTCCCGCGCCTCGGCTTGCTCGCCCCGGCCGAGGAGCAGGTGGGTCATCTGCCCCCGCGTCAACGCGGCCATCGGCTCCATCCGGGACGGGTGCGTGCGCAGCCACTCCAGGTCGCCCGGGTCGCCCCCGGTGGCCGCCGCTATCCCGATCCGCAGCGAACGGGCGGTCGCCGACGCACCGAAGTGCCCGCCCTGCTCGGCGATCGCGGCGGCCTCGTCGTTCAGCGCGCGGGCTTCGGCGAAGCGGCCCCGACCCTGGGCGAGCGCCACCCGTCCGCGCAGCAGGTGCAAGCGGGGCAGCAACCGACGCAGCACGGCGACGACCGGCTCGACGGCCACCAGCTCGGTCTCGGCGTCGGTCACCCGGCCCGCCTGCAGCAGCGCGTCGAAACGCCAGAGCCTGCCCCACAGAACGGCCTCCGGGTCGCCGGTGCGCTCGCCGAGCGCGAGCATGCGACCGCCGAGCACGAGCCGCTCGGCGTTGCCGTCGGCGTCGGAGTGGGCGAGCTGCCGTGCCCGCAGCGCGATCGACAGCGAAGCCGGGTCGTCGAGCCGTTCGGCCATGGCCAGCGCGGCCGCGCCCGCCTCGGCGATGGCCCGCGCGTCCCCACCGAACAGCCCGCTGTGCGCGACCTGGGCGAGGAGCCTCGCCTTCAGCGGGCTGTCCCCGTCGCCGAGGCCCCGCAGCGCCTCTTCGCACCAGCCCCGCACCGCGTCGAGCCACGTCCCCTCGCTGACCTCGGGCAGACCGAGCGCCGCGCAGGCGAGGCCCGCGGCGTCGCCGGTGGCCCTGGCCAGCTCGGCGGCCTCGGTGAACGTCGCGATCGCGCCCGCCACGTCGTGCGCGAGGCCCCGCGCGCGGGCCAGCTCCAGCAGCACGGACAGCCGCTCGGCCGGGCTCAGCACCGGGCGCCCCGCGGCGAGCGCGTCGGCCAGCAGCCGGGCCGCCTCGTCGTAGGCGAGCCTGCTGTGCGCGACCTCGGCCGCGCGGCGGGCCCAGCCGGTGGCGGCCACCCGGTCGCCCGCCGGGAGCGCGGCGAGGGCGTGGTGGGCGAGCTCGGCGACCACGTCCGGGTCGTCGGCCGAGGGCGTCAGCGCGGCCACGACCGCGAGGTGCACCCGCGCCTGCTCGGCCGTGGCCAGGTCGGCGAGCACGCTCTCGCGGACGAGGTCGTGGGTGAAGCGCAGGCCGACCCGGCCCGCCGGGTGGTCGAGCACGCCGTCGTCGAGGGCGGGCCGCAGGTCGTCGAGCACCCCGCCGACCCCGGTGACCGCCGACAGCAGCGCCGCATCGACGTCGCGCCCGAGCACCGCCGCCGCCCCGAGCAGCGCCCGGCACGGTTCGGGGAGGCGCCGGATGCGGGCCCGCACGACGTCCCGCACCGCCGAAGGCACGCGCAGCGCGGCCGTGCCCGCCCGCACCAGCTCACCGACGAAGAACGGGTTGCCGCCCGAGCGCCGTGCGACCGCAGCGACGAAGTCCGGGTCGGGCACCCCGCCGAGCGCGGCGCCGACCTCCGCGTCGTCCCATCCGAACAGCTCGATCACCAGCCCGCCCAGTGCGAGGTCGCGCTCGGCGGGCCGGACGGTGGCGACCACCAGCAGCCGCCCCCGCGTCACCTCCCGGGTCACGTGCGCGAGCAGCGCCAGCGAGTCGGCGTCGGCCCACTGCACGTCGTCGAGGACGAGCACGAGCCCCGCCTCCTCGGCGACCGTGACGAGGAAGCGGGCGACGGCGTCGAAGAGCGCGAACCGGTCGCTCTCGACGGGCTCGCCGGGCAGTTCGGGCGCCAGCCGCGCGACCTCGCCGAACCCGGCCATCGCCGCAGCGGCGCGGTCGGGCCCGACCACGGCGAGCCAGGACCGCAGGATCCGCCGCCACGGCCAGTACGCGGGCGCGCCCTCGGCGGCCGTGCAGCCGCCCCAGAGCACCGGCACCGCGCGGGCGCCCGCCAGCGCGGCGAGCTCCTCGGCCAGCCGCGTCTTGCCGATCCCGGGCTCGCCCGCGATCACCGCGAACCCGGACCGGCCGTCGAGCGCCGCGTCGAGCAACGCGACGAGCTCGGCCAGCTCGTCGGCCCGTCCCACGAACCGCGGCTCCACGGAGCGGAACCGTACCGGGAGTACGTGGTTCCCCGGATCTCAGCAGGTCAGAACGCCCGTACAACGTTCGGCATGACCCGTACAGCCCTCCGCGCCGCCCGCCTCTTCGACGGCGTCACCACCCACGTCGACCCGCTCGTGCTCGTCGAGGACGGGCGGATCACCGAGGTCCGCACCGGACCCGCGCCCGCCGAGGTCGAGGTGCTCGACCTCGGCGAGGCCACCCTCCTCCCCGGGTTGATCGACACCCACGTGCACCTCGCGTTCGACGCGGGGCTCGACCCGGTCGCCGCCCTCGCCGCGCGCGACGACGACGCCGTGCTGGAGTCGATGGCGCAGGCCGCCGCCGCCCAGCTGCGCGCGGGCGTCACCACGGTGCGCGACCTCGGCGACCGCGACTACCTCGCCCTGCGCCTGCGCGAGACCGGCACCGGCCTGCCGACGATCGTGGCCGCGGGCCCGCCCATCACCTCGGCAGGCGGGCACTGCCACTTCCTCGGCGGCGTCGCCGAACGCGGCGTGCGGGACGCCGTCCGCGAGCACGCCGAGCGCGGCGTCGACGTCATCAAGGTGATGGCCTCCGGCGGCTTCCTGACCTCGGGCACCGACGTCGACGGCAGGCAGTTCACCCCCGACGACCTCGCGGCGCTGGTCGACGAAGCACACCGGCACGGCCTTCCGGTCACCGCCCACGCCCACGCGCTCGAGGCGATCTTCGACGGTGTCGCGGCCGGGGTCGACGGTCTTGAGCACTGCACCTTCGCCGACGGCCACCGCGTCGTCGCTCCCGATGACCTCGTCGCAACCATCGTGCGGCGCCGGATCGCCGTGGGCGCGACGCTCGGGCTCGTCCCCACCTCGCTGCCGATCGCGCCACCGCCCGAGCTGATGAAGATCCTCCCGCACGTCTTGGCGAGCTACTCCCGGCTGATCGGCGAAGGTGCGGTGGTGGTGGCGGGCACCGACGCGGGGATCGCCCCGGTCAAGCCGCACGGCGTGCTGCCCCACGGCCTGCTGCACCTCGCCCAGCTCGGGATGAGCCCGGCCGAGGCGCTCACCGCGGGCACGTCGACGGCCGCGCAGGTGTGCGGTCTCGGCGACCGCAAGGGCCGGGTGCGGCCGGGCTACGACGCCGACCTCCTGGCCGTCGACGGCGACCCGCTCACCGACCTCACCGCGCTGCTGCGGCCCGTCGCCGTGCTGGTGGCCGGGCGCCCGATCATGACGGCGGCCGTGTCATGAGGCGCTTCCTGGCCGCGCTCGTCCGCGCGCTGGCCGCCGACCCCAGCTGGATGTGGTGCTACGGGTACGTGCCGGTCGCACCGGAATACTGGCCGCGTGCAGACGCTTTCGAGCCGCCAGGTCTACGCGAACGCCTGGATGACCGTCCGTGAGGACGCCATCCGGCGCGACGACGGCTCCCCCGGGATCTACGGGGTGGTCGACAAGCCCGCGGCCGCCGTCGTCATCCCGTGCGACGGCGACCGGTTCCACCTCGTCGAGCAGTTCCGCTACCCGGTCGGGCAGCGGCGCTGGGAGTTCCCGATGGGCACCGCGCCCGACCGCGCCGAGCTCGACCCGGCCCAGCTGGCCGCCCGCGAGCTGCAGGAGGAGACGGGCCTGGTCGCGGGCCGGATGGAACTGCTCGGCCGCCTCGACATCGCCCCTGGCATGTCCAGCCAACGCGAGCACGTCTTCCTGGCGACGGACCTGACCACGGGCGAGGCCGTGCGCGAGCACACCGAGCAGGACATGCGCGCGAGCTGGTTCACCACCGCCGAGCTGGAGACGATGATCCGGGAGGGGACCATCGTCGACGCCCAGACGCTCGCCGCCTACCTGCTGCTGAAGCTGCGTTAGGAGGGTCCTGGACAACTCCGGCCCGAGTTGTCCAGGGCGCTCCTAGATGGACGGGCCCGCCGGTACGGCGTAGACGCAGAAGCCGGCGCCGTCGACGGCGGTCACGGTGCGGACGTTCATGCTGCGGCTGCCGGTGGGCCGCAGCAGCACGTGGTAGAGCCCACCTGCCAGCTGCACGGCCTGCGTGGGCTTGCCGCCGGGGCTCGGGCAGGTGTCGAGCTTCGGCAGGGATCTCGGGCACGACGGGCACCCCGGCACCGTGACGTCCGCCGCGGTCGCTCCGGTGATCTGCAGGCGCAGCGGCGTGGAGGTGACGTTGTAGAAGGTCACCGTGCGGTCGCCGGGTGTGCCCAGCGGCGCGGGCACGGGGATCGGGTCGGTCGTGGCCTGCGCGACGTTCGCCGCGATGAGCACCGAACGGGCCTGGGCCGCACCCGCGTTGTTCGGGTAGTCGGCGAGCAGGTCCTGCATGTGGTCCGCGGCCTGCGGGAAGCGGTCCGCGCGGAACTCGGCGAGCCCGCAGCCGAGCTGGGCCTGCGGCCGGTGGCGGCGGGCGGTGGCCACGATCGCGCCGGTCTCCGCCGCGGGCAGCGTGACCGCGTAGTCCAACGTCGGCAGCACCGCGCAGAACTGCGCCTGCGCGAACGGGCGCTCGGCGGCGGCCCACACCGTCTGCAGCGCCTGCGGCACCCGGGCCGCGGACGGGGCGTCCGCGAAGTCCCGACGGATCGACAGCAGCTCCTCGATCGCCGTGCGGACGCTGGCCGCCCGGGCCGCGCCGGTCTGGCCCGCGAGCGTGGTGACCGCCGTGTCGACCCGGCGCAGCGCGATCGTCGCCAGGCGCTCGTCGACGTAGGGCGTCAGCACCGAGCCCGGGTGGTCGTTCCGGAACGCCCGCAGCGCGTCTTCCGCGGCGGCGACGGCCCCGGTGTCCTGCGCCATGCTCGCCGCGGTGTAGGCGGCGCACTCGGCCCGGCGGGCGGCCGCGTTCGGGACGTCGTCGGCGAGCGTCAGCCGATAGCGGCCGGTCACGGCGTCGAAAGCGGGTGTGGCCGTCGCGCAGTCGCCCCTGGCCTGCGCCGCGACGGCCACAGCGAACGTGGCCCGCTCGGCCGCGCCGTAGCCGAGGTAGCCCGCGATCAGCACGGTGACCGCCGCCCCGGCGCCCCAGATCGGCAGCAGCGCGGCGCCACGCGGTGGACGCGGGCCGCTGCGGGCGATCCGCGCCCCGTCGACGGCCTGGCCGCCGAGCCACACGGCCGCGACCGCCCGCCAGAGCCACGGCGCGTTCGACGCGTCGGTGACGAAGGCGATCACCAGCAACACCAGCGTGCCCACGGCAGCGGCGACCACCCGCAGCGGACGGCGCAGGTAGGCGTAGCCGAGCCCGAGCCCGGTGAGGTTGGCGAGCGCCGCGGCCCAGGCCGAGCGCGGGGTCCGGACCTGGGCGGGTGTCGTCAGGTACTCGGTTGCGGCCATCGTCGTACCTCCCCTGTGTCCTGCATCACGGGAAAGGGACCACGGGGGGCGCGGGAGGGGTCCCGCGCGACGTACCGTGCTCGTGTGACCGACTACGAGCACCTTCTGGTCAAGCACGAGGGCGAGACCGTGCGGATCACGATGAACCGCCCGGAGCGCCGCAACGCCCTTTCGGAGGGCCACCTGCGCGAGCTGCTCGACGCGTTCGAGGCCGCGGGCCGGTCGGAGGCCACCGGCATCGTGCTCGCCGCCGAGGGCAAGGCGTTCTCGGCGGGCCACGACTTCGCCGACGTCGCCGCGCGCGACCTGGCCGGGGTCCGCGACCTGCTGCGCCTGTGCACCTCGCTCATGCACACCATCCAGGACGTGCCGCAGGTGGTGATCGCCCGCGTGCAGGCCCTCGCCACGGCCGCGGGGTGCCAGCTGGTGGCGACCTGCGACCTCGCGGTGGCCGCGGAGTCGGCGAGCTTCGCGCTGCCCGGCGGCAAGGGGGGTTGGTTCTGCCACACGCCCGCGGTGCCGGTGGCGCGCAACGTCGGGCGGAAGCGGCTGATGGAGCTCGCGCTCACCGGCGACCCGGTGGACGCGGTCACGGCCGCGGAGTGGGGCTTGATCAACTACGCGGTACCGGACGACGAGCTGGACGCGCGGGTCGACGATCTGCTCGCCCGCGCCACCCGCGGCAGCCGCTTCGCCAAGGGCGTGGGCAAGCAGACGCTGTACGCGCAGCTCGACCGGCCGGAGGCCGACGCCTACGGCATCGCCGTCGAGGTGATGGCGGGCATGTCGCAGAGCGCAGGCGCCAAGGAGGGTATGGCCGCGTTCCTGGAGAAGCGCCACCCCGTCTGGTCCGACTGACGCGTCACGGTCGCGCTGCCGTGCAAGGATCATCGACATGGTGGTGCGCATCGGGGGCCTGCCCGTGTGGATCGGGCCGACGGACCTGGTCGCGGGCGTGCGCGAGGTCCTCGGCTGGACCGACGAGGCGATCAGCGTGGTCGCTGACCTGCCCGAACGCGTCACCCGGCTGCTCGACGTCGTCGAGGGCCTCGTGGGGCGCATCGGTGAGCTGATGCTGGAGGTCGAGGCCGTCGCGGGGGCCGCGGCGGTGGTCGTCGACCGCGCCGACGGCGTCGCCGCCCGGGCCGACGCGCTGGTCGCGCGGGCCGACCTCGTCGCAGGCGGGGCGGGCGCGCTGGTGGAGCGGGCCGACCTCGTCGCGGGCGGCGCCGCCGCCCTCGTCAAACGCGCCGACGGCGTGGCCGAAGGAGCTGGAGCTCTGGTCGGCCGAGCGGGCGAGGTCGCCGAAGGCGCCGACGCCCTCGTCAAACGCGCAGGCGGCGTAGCCGACGGTGCAGGCGCTCTGGTCGAGCGTGCGAGCGGGGTGGCCGACGGCGCTGGCGCGCTGGTGGAGCGCGCGGGCGGGGTCGCCGACGGCGCGGGCGCGCTGGTCGGCCGCGCGGGCGAAGTCGCCGAAGGCGCCGACGCCCTCGTCAAACGCGCAGGCGGCGTCGCCGACGGCGCGGGCGCGCTGGTCGGCCGCGCGGGCGAAGTCGCCGAAGGCGCCGACGCCCTCGTCAAACGCGCAGACGGCGTCGCCGACGGTGCCGACGCGCTGGTGGAGCGGGCGGGCGGGGTGGCCGGGCGGGCCGATGCGCTGGTGGGGCGGGCGGGCGGGCTCGCGGAGAGCGCGGGCGGGCTCCTCGACACCTACCAACCCATCGCGGCGCAGGCCGCCCCGCTGGCCCGGCGGTTCGTGGAGGAGTTCTCCGAGGACGAGATCGTCGCCGCGATCCGGCTCGTCGACCAGCTGCCCCGGCTCACCGAGCACATGGAGTCGGACATCATGCCGCTCCTGGCCACGCTCGACCGCGTGGGCCCGGACGTCCACGAGCTGCTCAACCAGCTGCGCGAGGTGCGCCAGGCCATCCAGGGCATCCCCGGCTTCCGCTTCTTCAGCCGCCGCGGGGAGGAGATCGACGAAGAAGAGCGGTGAGAATCACCGATGTGCGGCCGGAACAGCACATCCATGACTCTCGCCGCCACGCCGGTAGCGCGCCGCACGCGTGCGGCGCGCGACCATATGGGGCAGGAACACCTCCCTTGACGGGAATCGCAGCACCTCCCAGCCCGCGGCGGTCAGGTACGCCTGTCGCCTGAGGTCGTGGAGAGCACGCTCCGGGGTCAGGTGGTGCTGACCGTCGTACTCGAGTGCGAGGAGCAGTTCGGGGTAGGCGAGATCCAGCAAGTAAGGCCCCACGCGGTGCTGCAGCACCGGCAGGGGGAGCCCCGCGTCCTCGATCGCGATCCGGATCCGCGTCTCCATCGGCGAGTCGGCCAACGGGCTCGATCGGCGCAGGACCTCCGGTAGCTGAGCGGTCCCCCGGACACCGTGGTAGCGCTCGGCAACGACCGCGATCGCGTCCGCGGACACCGCGCAGCGCCGGGTGATCGCGTCCACCGCGCAGATCGCCTCGGTGACGGGCAGGCGCCGTCCCAGGTCGAACGCGGTGCGCAGTGCCGTCGTCACCGCCACGCCGCGCACGTGGGTGATCTCGTCCTCGGCCAGGTGGTCGGCCCGCACGACCAGCCCGGCGCGGGTCGGCGCTGAGCTCCCGGACACGATCAGCTCAACGGGCGCATCCCGCGGCGCGCACGACGCGCCGAGCAGCTCCGCCGCCGACCAGCCGCCGAGCACCCCGCGCCCGCTGACCGTCAGCACTCCCGCTCGGCAGCGCGTCGCGTAGTCCACGTCGACATGCGCACCGACGTAGACCCCGGAGAACAGTCGACGGAACCGCGGCCCACGCAGCTGCCCCGCGGTGACGAGCCCTGCAGCGATCGCGTCCCGCCCACAAAACGGACCATCAAACACACCACGAGCTGACGAAATCCGTCCGCGACGGGTTCCACCAACCGGCGAGAATCACGGATCTGTCGTGGGGACGACAGATTGGTGATGATCAGCGACGTTCTCCGGGAAGTGGCAGGCCACCTGGTGGTTGCCCCGCATCGCCACCAGCGGCGGCTCCTCCACGCTGCAGACCTCCTGCGCCTTCCAGCAGCGCGTGTGGAACCGGCACGCGGGGGGCGGGTTCAGCGGGCTGGGAACGTCGCCGGTGAGCAGGATGCGCTCGCGTTTCGTGGCGCGGGTGGGGTCCGGGACCGGGACGGCCGACATCAGCGCCACCGTGTACGGGTGCATCGGCCGCTCGTAGACGTCGGTGCGGTCGCCGAGCTCGACGATCTTGCCGAGGTACATCACCGCGACCCGGTCGGAGACGTGCCGCACCACCGACAGGTCGTGCGCGATCATCACGTAGGTCAGGTTCAGCTCGTTCTGCAGGTCTTCCAGCAGGTTGACCACCTGCGCCTGGATCGAGACGTCCAGCGCCGACACCGGCTCGTCCGCAACGATCAGCTTGGGCCGCAGCGCGAGCGTGCGCGCGATCCCGATGCGCTGGCGCTGGCCCGCCGGAGAACTCGTGCGGGTAGCGGTTGTAGTGCTCCGGCGACAGCCCGACCAGCGCCAGCAGGTCCTGCACCGCCTGCTTGACCCCGCCCTTCGGCTCCACGCCCTGGATCTTGTACGGCGCGCCGACGATCGTGCCGACCGTGTGCCGCGGGTTCAGCGACGAGTACGGGTCCTGGAACACCATCTGGATGTCGCGCCGCAGCGGCCGCATGTCGGAGACCCCGAGGTGGGAGATGTCGCGGCCCTCGAACGTCACCGTGCCGTCGGTCGGCTCGAGCAGCCGGGTGAGCAGCCGCCCGGTGGTGGTCTTGCCGCAGCCCGACTCGCCGACCAGCGACAGCGTCTCGCCCGCGGCGCACGTCGAAGTCGAGCCCGTCGACGGCCTGCACCGCCCCGACCTGGCGCCGCAGCAGCCCCCGCCGGACCGGGAAGTGCATCTGCAGCCGCTCGGCGGAGAGCAACACGTCCGTCGGTCACAGCTTCGGCCCGATCTCCTCGGCGAAGATCCTCCGGCGCTCCTCGACCGGAAGATGGCAGGCCACCAGGTGGCCCGGCGCCGCCTCGCGCAGCTCCGGCCGCTCGGTCGCGCGCCAGCCCGTCCGTGCGCTCCTCGTAGGCGCACCGCGGGTGGAACGCGCAGCCCGACGGCACGTTGATCAGGCTCGGCGGGCTGCCGGGGATCGGCAGGAGCCGGTCGGAGCGCTCCCGGTCGATCCGCGGCATCGAGCCGAGCAGCCCCCACGTGTACGGGTGCTGGGGCTGCGCGAAGACGTCGCGCGCCGTGCCGTACTCCACCGCCCGACCGCCGTACATCACGAGGATGTCGTCGGCCAGCTCGGCGACCACGCCGAGGTCGTGGGTGATGATGATGACCGCGGAGTCGAACTCCTTCTGCAGGTCGAGGATCAGGTCGAGGATCTGCGCCTGCACGGTGACGTCCAGCGCGGTGGTCGGCTCGTCGGCGATCAGCAGGTCCGGGTTGCACGACAGCGCCATCGCGATCATCGCCCGCTGCCGCATGCCGCCGGAGAACTGGTGCGGGTAGTCGTCGAACCGGCTCGTCGGCTGCGGGATCCCGACGCGGTCGAGCAGCTCCACGGCCCGCTTGCGCGCCGCCCTCTTGCCGACGTCGTGGTGCAGCCGGTACGCCTCGACGATCTGCGCGCCCACCGTGTAGTACGGGTGCATCGCCGACAGCGGGTCCTGGAAGATCATCGCCATCGTCTTGCCGCGCAGCTTGCGCACGGTCTCCGGAGTCGGCCGACACGAGCTCGGTGTCGCCCACCCAGATCTCGCCCGAGATCTTCGCCGCGCCCGCCTTGTGCAGCCCCATGATCGACAGGCTGGTCACGCTCTTGCCGGAGCCGGACTCCCCCACGATGCCCAGCCGCTTGCCCCGTTCCAACTGGAACGACAGGCCGTCGACCGACTTGACCACGCCGTCGTCGGTCGGGAAGTGCACGCGCAGGTCGCGCACGTCCAGGAACGACCGCTTCTCGTGCATCGGGGCCGGTACGCCGCCCGCCAGCACGTCCTCGGTGCTCATGGCGCCTCCGCGGGAGGAATGACGTCGACGCGGCTCACCCCAACCTCACCCTCGGGTCGATCACGGCGTACAGGAGGTCGACGACGAGGTTGGCCAGCACGATGAAGATGCTGCCCAGCAGCACCACGCCGAGCACCTTGGGCAGGTCGTTGCTGACGATCGCGTCCACCGAGTACTTGCCGATCCCGGGCAGCGAGTACGTGCTCTCGGTGAGGATCGCGCCGCCGAGCAGCAGGCCGAGGTCGAGGCCGAAGATCGTGAGGATCGGGGTGAGCGCCGAGCGCAGCCCGTGCTTCACGACGACCGTGCGCTCCGGCAGGCCCTTGGCCCGCGCGGTGCGGATGTAGTCCTCCCCCATCGTGTCGAGCATGCCCGCCCGGGTCAGCCGCGCGTACGCCGGCCGCGTACAGGAACGCGAGCGTGATCCACGGCAGCAGCAGGTCGTACGCCCACAGCAGCGGGTTCTCCTCGAACGGCGTGTAGCTGCCGCCGGGCGCGGTGATGCCCAGCCAGTAGCTGAAGATCGCCAGGGACAGCAGGCCGGTGAAGAAGATCGGCAGCGAGACGCCCGCCAGCGCCACGCCCATCGCCGCCCGGTCGAACACGCTGCCGCGCCGCAGCGCCGAGAGCACTCCGACGCTGACCCCGCCCACCAGCCACAGCACCGCGGCGCCCGCCGCGAGCGACAGCGTGACCGGCAGCCGGTCGAGCAGGTCGGGCAGCACCGGGTTCTGGTTGATGAACGAGTACCCGAGGCAGGGCGCGGGGCAGTGCACGGTGGTCGGGCCGGTGCTGTAGTCCGCGCCGACGAACGAGCGCGCCGACGAAGCGGCCGTACTGCACCCAGATCGGGTCGGTGAAGCCCAGCTTCACCGCGATCGCGTGGATGTCCTCCACGCTGCCGCTCTTGCCGACGTAGCGCGAGGCGAGGTCGTCGACCGTGGCGCCGCCGAGGCGCGGCAGCAGGAAGAAGATCAGCGAACGTCGCCGCCGTGACGATCAGCAGCAGGATCACCGCGGCGAACAGCCGCCGGACGATGTAGACGAGCATGACGTGCGGCGCCCCGCCCGCGGCCGGTGAGCCGCGGGCGGGGTCACGCCTTCACCTACTTCCGGGTGGTGCCCAGCGCGACGTAGTCGTACATCTGGAACCCGTCGGTGATGAACACGTTCGTCAGGTTCTTCGGCCGGTAGAGCAGGCCCTTGGCCCAGATGCCCGGCAGGACGAACGCGTCGTCCATCACCTTCTTGTCGATGTCGACCCAGATCTGCTCACGCGCGGCGGTGTCGGTCGTCGTGAGCGCCTTGTCGAGCAGCGCGTCGACGGCGGGGTCCTTCACCGACAGGTTGGAGTTGCCGCCCGTCGCCCGGATGACGCGGCTGTCGACGATCTGGGCCAGGAAGCCGTAGCCGTCCGGCCAGTCCGCGCCCCAGCCGTAGACCATGAGGCCGAGGCCGTTCGCCTTCGCGAAGTCCGGCTTGCCCGCGTACAGCTTGAGGTAGTCGACCAGCGGGTAGGGCTTGAGGTCGGCTGGATGCCCGACCCGCGCCAGCGACTGCTGCAGCGACTCGGCCGTCGCCTTCTCCTTCGGCCGCTCGGCGCGGTAGGAGATGCTGGTCTTGAACCCGTTGGGCTGCCCGCACTGGCTGCAGGCTCGTCCTTGGCCTTGTCGAGGTCGCCGTGGTTGTTCGGCGTGGCGTAGGTGTCGAACTCTGCGCACCCGGGATCACCGGCGGCAGCAGGTTCGTCGCGATGTCGCCACCGGTGGCGCCGCCGTAGGCGCGCTGGTAGCCGGTCTTGTCCACGGCGTACAGCACGGCCTTGCGGCAGTCGATGTTGTCCAGCGGCGCGACGTCGCCGTTGATCGCGGTGAACCAGAGGCGGGCGACCACGGCCGAGTCGGTGTTCGCCTTGAGCGTCGGGTCGGCGAGGATCTTGCCCTGCGCGGCGGGCTGGACGCCCGTGCCCTCGATGCTGACGTCGAGGTCACCGGACTGCAGCCGGTTGTCGATGTCGTCGGCGTTGACGTTGAGCGTGACCTCGATAGCGGTCCGGCAGCGCCTTGCGGTTGGGGTCGGTCGCCGGGTCCCAGTTGGGGTTGCGCATCGAGCGTGAAGCTCTTGCCGAGCTCGTTCGTGTCGAACATGTACGGGCCCGTGGAGACCACGTGCTCCTTGTACTTGCTGCCGGTGTCCTTGGCCGCGGGCACCGGGATCGTCGACGGCAGCTGGGCGAAGTAGTCGAAGCCCGAGAACGGCGACTTCAGCTTGAAGACGATCGTCTGGTCGTCGGGCGTCTCGATCGCCTTCAGACCCAGCTTGTCCGGCGACGGGTCCTCGTAGGGCGTGGTGTAGCCCTGCAGGTCGAGGAAGTCGTTGAAGTACGTGGGGCCGTTGGGGAACGTCGTCTTGTCCAGCGAGCGCTCGACCGCGTACTTGACGTCCTTGCTCGTGACGGGCGTGCCGTCCTCGAACTTGACGCCCTTGCGCAGGGTGTAGGTCCAGGTCTTGGCGTTGTCGCTGGACTTGCCCAGCGACTCGGCGAGGTCGGGCACGAGCGTGGCGCCGTCCTTGCCGGGCGCGGACTTGAACATCACCAGCGAGCGCCCGTAGAGCCGGATGAAGTTCCAGGAGTAGGCGTAGTAGGTGTCGGCCGGGTCGAGGGAGTCCCAGTCGCCGGAGTTCGCGAAGCGGAGCGTGCCGCCCTTCTCCGTGGACGGGTTGTGCACGCCGTTCGCGTCCGCGGCGCCGCCACCACCACCGCCGCTGCCCGACCCCCCGGAGGACGCGACGTTGCCTCCCCCGCAGGCCGCCAGCACGAGCGCGGCCACGGCGCTGAGCGCGCCGACGACCACCTTGCGTCTACTCCTCATGTGTGACTCCTTGTTGGGTACTCACCGAGATCGCGGATCCAGCGCGTCCCGGAGGCCGTCGCCGAACAGGTTGAAGGCCAACACCGTCACGAAGATCGCCAGGCCGGGGAACACCATGAAGTTGGGGGCGATCTGGAACCAGTGCGTGGCGTCCGAGAGCATGCCGCCCCAGCTCGGCGTCGGCGGCCGGATCCCGACGCCGAGGAACGACAGGGCCGCCTCGAACAGGATGTTCGTCGGGATCAGCAGGGTGGCGTAGACCAGGATCGGCGCGACGAGGTTGGGCAGCAGCTCGGAGAACAGGATCCGCGGGGTGCGGGCGCCGAGGCTGCGGGCCGCGTCGACGAACTCGCGCTCGCGCAGCGACAGCGTCTGGCCGCGGATGATGCGGCCGATGTACGGCCAGCTGGAGAAGCCGATGATCACGATGATGAGGACGATGCGCAGCGCGTCGCCCTGCAGGCCGAACGCCTGGTCCGGGATGATCCCGACCAGCGCGAGGGCGAACAGCAGGATCGGGAACGCGAGGAAGACGTCCATCGTGCGGCTGATCAGCGTGTCGATCCAGCCGCCGAAGTAGCCCGCGACGATGCCCGCGACGGTGCCGACGGCCACCGCCAGCAGCGTGGCGAAGAACGCGATGAGCAGCGAGATGCGGGCGCCGTAGACGACCCGGCTGAAGATGTCACGGCCGTTGACCGGCTCGACGCCGAACAGGTACTCGGGGCTGATCCCGCCGAAGAACTTCGGGGAGATCTGCAGGTCGGGATCGACCTGGTCGTAGTGGAACTCCAGGGGGTCGTGGCCGAACACGGCGACGATCAGCGGCGCGAAGGTCGCGACGAGGATCAGCAGCACGATCACGGCGGCCCCGCCGAGCGCCACCCGGTCACGCCGCAGCCGCCGCCAGGCGATCTGTCCGAGGGAGCGGCCCTGGATCTCCTTGCCGCCCATGCCCTCGGTGAGCGCCTCCGGATGGGCCTCCGCCGCCGAGCCGGTGACCTCCAGAGGTGCGGACATCCCCCACCACCCCTCCCGGTCTCGGAGCGCCCCGAACTCGGGCGACACTAACCGGTCGGTAGCTTCCGCGCAGAGATCCGATCGATAACGATCCGGATATCAACGACCTAGTCCGCGGGCCTTTCGCACGAGCGTGACGACCGCGTCGAGCATCTCGGTGAGCCGGTAGTCCTTGGGTGTGAACACCGCGGCGACGCCCTGCTCGAGCAATGAATCGGCGTCCTCGGGCGGGATGATGCCGCCGACGATCACCGGCACGTCCACGGCGCCCGCCGCGCGCAACCCCGCCGACGACGGCGGGCACGACCGACAGGTGCGAGCCGGACAAGACCGAGAGCCCGACCACGTGCACGTCCTCCTGCACCGCGGCCGCGACGATCTGCGCGGGCGTGAGCCGGATGCCCTGGTAGACCACCTCGAAGCCGACGTCGCGGGCGCGCACGGCCACCTGCTCGGCGCCGTTGGAGTGGCCGTCGAGCCCGGGCTTGCCGACGAGCATGCGCAGGCGCGTGCCCAGCTCGTCGCCGGTGGCCCGCACCCGCTCGCGGACGGCGGCGAGCTCCGCGCGTGCCGTGCCCTCCGACACGGCGGCCGACACCCCGGTGGGCGCGCGGAACTCACCGAACACCTCGCGCAGCACCCCCGCCCACTCGCCGGTCGTGACGCCCGCCTTCGCGCAGGCGATCGCGGCCCCCATGAGGTTGGCATCCGTCTTGGCCGCGTCGCGCAGCCCGTCGAGCGCGGCCTCCACCGCCGCGGCGTCGCGGTCGGCCTTCCACGCCCGGATCGCCTCGATCGCGGCGGCCTCGACGGTCGGGTCGACGGTCTCGATCGCCGCGGCCCCCTCGGCCTGCAGCGGGCTCGGCTCGGTGGACTCGAAGCGGTTGACCCCGACCACGACGGTCTCGCCGGACTCCATGCGTCTCCGCCGCTCCGCCAGCGACGTGACGAGCTGCCCCTTCATGTACCCGGACTCGACGGCCGCGACCGCGCCGCCCATCTCCTGCACCCGCTCGATCTCGGCCTTCGCCTCGGCGACGAGCCCGGCGACCTTGGCCTCGACCACCCGCGAGCCGTCGAAGAGGTCCTCGTACTCCAGCAGGTCGGTCTCGTAGGCGAGCACCTGCTGCATGCGCAGCGCCCACTGCTGGTCCCACGGCCGCGGCAGGCCGAGCGCCTCGTTCCAGGCGGGGAGCTGGATCGCGCGGGCCCGCGCGTCGCGCGAGAGCGTGACCGCCAGCATCTCCAGCACGATCCGCTGGACGTTGTTCTCCGGCTGCGCCTCGGTGAGCCCGAGGGAGTTGACCTGCACCCCGTAGCGCAGCCTGCGCTTGCGCGGGTCCTCCACGCCGTAGCGCTCGCGCGTGATCTCGTCCCACAGCGCGCCGAACGCGCGCATCTTGCACATCTCCTCGACGAACCGCAGGCCCGCGTTGACGAAGAACGAGATGCGCGCGACCACGTCGGGGAAGCGCTCGGGGGGCACCTGGCCGGTGTCGCGCACCGCGTCGAGCACGGCGATCGCGGTGGACAGCGCGTAGGCGAGCTCCTGCGCCGGGGTGGCCCCCGCCTCCTGCAGGTGGTAGCTGCAGATGTTGATCGGGTTCCACTTCGGGATCTCGGCGACCGACCAGGCGATCATGTCGGCGATCAGGCGCAGGCTCGGCGCGGGCGGGAACACGTACGTGCCGCGCGAGAGGTACTCCTTGACGATGTCGTTCTGCGTGGTGCCGGTGAGCGTGCTGCGCGGGGCGCCCTGCTCGTCGGCCACGGCGACGTACAGCGCGAGCAGCCACATCGCGGGCGCGTTGATCGTCATCGAGGTGTTGGCTTCGGCGAGCGGGATGCCGTCGAAGAGCGTGCGCATGTCGCCGATGTGGCTCACCGGCACGCCGACCTTGCCCACTTCGCCCGCCGCGAGCTCGTCGTCGGGGTCGTAGCCGGTCTGCGTGGGGAGGTCGAAGGCCACCGAGAGCCCGGTCTGGCCCTTCGCCAGGTTGCGCCGGTAGAGCGCGTTGCTGGTAGCCGCCGAGGAATGCCCTGCGTACGTGCGGATCACCCACGGCCGGTCGCGCTCGTCGTCGGTCGGAAACGGCACCGGAACCTCCCTGAGGACGCGCCCAAGCCTACTGGCGCGTAACCCCGGTTCCGGGCGACGGCGGTCACATCGCGGGAGGACAATGCAGAGGTGGACGATCCGCGGTTCTACGGGCTCTTCGGCGGCCTCGTCCTCATGGGCCTGCTCATCCTCGGCCTGCGCTGGACGTTCGGCACGGGCAAGAACCAGCGCATCCCCGACCCGAACGACCCCGAGCGCGACGGGCTGCTCGCCGAGGTCGCCCGCCTGCCCACGGAGGCCGCGGCGCAGGTGCTGCGCTCCCGGCTGATCGCGGCGGGGATCCGCGCCACGATCGGCCGGGAGGGCCGCACCTACCGCCTGATGGTCTTCGAGGACGACGTCGGGCAGGCCAAGCTGGTGCTACGCGACTGACGACACGGTGCCGTCCGACACGTCCTCCTCGTCGGCGGGCGGCACGGTGATCATCGGCCGGTACTTCTCCAACAGTGCGAAGATGGCGAACCCGAGCCCGCACCCGATGAACCAGCCGAAGTCGCCGATGCCCGTGAACAGGCTGAGCAGGATCGCGATCCCGCCCGTGACGGCCACGGTGATCACCGCGTTGGGGTTGAAGCCGCCCCGGTACCAGTACCGGCCCGCGGGATCGAGCGTGTACATGTCGTCCACCGCGATGCGCTGCTTGGCCGCGAGGTAGTAGCCCGCGATGAGGATGCCGAAGAGCGGGCCGATGAGGCTGCCGAGGATGCCCAGCGAGTACTGGATCGCCTCGCTGTTGTTGTACCAGTTCCACGGCGTGAGGATCACCGAGCCGACCGCCGCGATCATGCCGCCGGTGCGCCAGGAGATCCGCTGCGGGCTGACGTTGGAGAAGTCGAACGCGGGCGAGATGAAGTTGGCGACGATGTTGATGCCGACCGTCGCGGTGACGAACGTGAGGCCGCCGAGCAGGATCGCGAAGGGGGTGTCGATCCGCTGCACGGTCTCGATCGGGTCGGTGATCAGCTCGCCGAACACGGGCACCGTCGCGGAGGCGGTGATCACGGTCAGCAGGGAGAAGAAGAGGAAGTTGATCGGCAGCCCCAGGAAGTTGCCGCGCTTGACCGCCTCGAAGCTGCGCCCGTAACGGGAGAAGTCGCCGAAGTTGAGCATCGGCCCCGAGAAGTAGGACACCACGATCGCGATCGCGGTGATCATCACCGGGATGGACGCCGCGAAGCTGAGCGTCTCGCCGCTGTGCAGGTTGAGGTCGATGTTCGACCAACCCGCCTTGGACACCAGGTACACCGCGAGGATGACCATCACGACGTACACCGCGGGCCCCGCCCAGTCGATGAACCGGCGGATGGTCTCCATGCCGGTCCAGAACAGGGCCGCCTGGGCCACCCAGAGGATCGCGAACGAGATCCAGCCCAGCGCTTCGAGCCCGAGGAAGCTCACCTGCATGAGCGCCTGCGAACCCGGGAGGAACTTCAGGAAGATGATGTTGAGCGACTCGGCGGCGAGGTAGGTCTGCACGCCGTACCAGGCCACGGCGATGAGCCCGCGGATGATCGCGGGGATGTTCGCGCCCTTCACGCCGAAGATCGCCCGGTTGATCACCGGGTACGGCACGCCGGTCTTCTGGCTCGGCTTCGCCACCAGGTTCACGAAGATCTGCACGATGACGATGCCGATCAGCAGCGCCACCAGCACCTGCCACCCGGCGATGCCCAGCGCGAACAGGCTGCCCGCCGTGAGGTACCCACCCACGGAGTGCACGTCCGACATCCAGAACGCGAAGATGTTGTAGGTGCTCCAGTTCTGCTTGTGGAGCGGCGCGAGATCCTCATTGGTCAGTGCGGGGTCGTAGCCGGGCTTGATGAGCCCGACCCCCGCCGGGTGCGCGGCGTCAGGGATCTGCTCGGCCGGGCTCGGGACGGCGTCGGCGGACATGGGACTCCCTCGGATGTCGGGCTGAGACATCGACCATAAGTCGGGGACGTGCAGCCAGGGCGGCCGTCAAACAGTGTTCACGCGGTCATTGCGCGCGGTAAACAATTCTCGACATATATGTCGACGGCCGATCTCCCACCGACGTACCGGCGGACGCGGGGCCGCGCTCTCACGCCGACGGACAAGGGGCGTTTTCGTCCCTTTGCCCGGTTGGCTCGTCGGCGAACGCGTCGCCCGGCGGGATGGCCGCGACGGCGTCGAGCAGCCGCTGGTGGTGCGTCGCCGCGCAGGACAGCAGGGACGGCGCATCCCGCGCGACGAACGCGGACAGCATCTCGCCGTGGTCGGCGTGCAGCCGCTCGCGGTCGTCGTCGGAGAGGAGCGCCATGGGCCGGTAGGACTCGGTGAGGTTCCACGCCGACTCCACCATGCCGACGAAGCGCCGCATCCGGGCCGGTGTGAGCAGCGCGAAGTGGAAGCCGCGGCTCTCGCGGTGGTAGGCGCGCAGGTCGCCCGCGCGCACCGCCCGGTCGAGCAGGTCGTGGGCGGCGCGGGCGTGCGTGTGGTCGGCGTGGTCGGCGGCGGCCACCGCGACCGCGAGCACGGTGTTCTCCAGCACGCCGCGCGCGGTGTAGAGCTCCAGCAGCTCGGAGCGCGACAGCCGGGCGACGGTGTACGCCCCCCGCATGTGCTGCTCGACGAGGCCCTCGCCGATGAGGATCTTCAGCGACTCCCGCACCGGGATCACGCTCATGCCCAGCGCCGTGGCGACGTCGTCGAGCGGGATGGCGCTCCCGGGCGGCGCGTCGCCCGCGAGGATCACGCGGCGCAGCTCGGCGAGGACGGCCCGCTGCGTCGGACGGCCGTGCAGCGGCGTGAGCCGGGCGACGAGCGGCGAGGACGTGCGACGTTCGGGACGCGTCATGTCCGCTGCCCCCCTTCGGTCCGGGCGCGACCAGAGGCCCGCCCGCCGCAGGGTAGCGCGTCAGACGCGGTGGTACTTCGCGTCGAACCAGCAGAACACGCCGTACGCGGCGAGGCCCGAGGGCCACCACGACGAGCAGCCAGGGCCCGAGCGGGGTCTGCGCGAGCGAGTGGAGCGCGGCGTCGAGGCCCGCCGCCTTGGCGGGGTCGAACTGGATCGCGGCGATCACCACGAGCACGCCGATCACGCCGATCGAGACGCCCTTGGCGATGAACCCGACCTGCCCGGTGCGCTCGACGGCCTGGCGCGTCTTCTGGTCCGACGGCATGTTCATGTCGTCCTCGAACTTCTTCTTCCAGCCCGCGTAGATCTTGCTACCGCCCGCGACGATGATCCCCAGCCCGACGATGCCGACGATCCACTGGCCGCCGGGGAGGCCGAGCACGCCTGCCGTCGCCTTCTGCCTGGCCGTTGCCACCGCCGCCGCTGCCCGACGCCGTGCGCGCGGCCAGCACGGCGAGCGTGGCGAACACCACGGCCTTGAACGCGGCGGTGCCGCGCTTGCGCAGCTGCTTCTTGTGTGTCGGACACGTAGCGGTAGCCCCAGATCGCCTGGCTCGAGCCGCCACAGCGCGACGGCGACGAAGCCGAGCACGATGATCCACAACAGGATCACGCCGAAGGTGTTGTCCGCGAGCTCCTGGAAGGCGCCCTTCTGGTTCGCCTGCTCGCCGCCGCCGCCGAAGGCGACCTGCAGCGCGAGCCACGCGATCAACAGGTGGGTGACGCCGTAGGCAGGCGAGCCCGACCCGCGCGCCGATCTCGACGGCGCGGCTGTTGGCGATGTCCTTGGCGGCAGAGCCCGCGTGGCCTGCGGCGTTCTTGGCGGCAGCGCCGGAGCGGCCTGCGGCGTTCTTGGCGGGGGAGCCGGGGCGGCCGGCGGCACTGGGCATGAAGCGGAGTAACCCGGTCGCGGGACGTTTTACACCCGATCGGTCAGTTCAGAGCGGGTCGGTGAGCACCCGAGCGACGTCGGCGCCGAGACCCTGCAGGTTCTCCACGAACCGCGGGTAGCCGCGGTCGATGTGCTCGACGTCCCACACCTGCGTCACGCCGTCGGCGCACAGGCCCGCGAGCACCAGCCCGGCGCCTGCGCGGATGTCGCTCGCCCACACCGGCGCGCTGGAGAGCCGCTCGACGCCCCGCACGACGGCGTGGTGCCCGTCGGTGCGCGCGTCGGCACCGAGGCGCACCATCTCGTCGACGAACCGGAACCGGGCCTCGAACACGTTCTCGGTGATCATCGACGTGCCGTCGGCCACGGCGGAGAGCGCGATCGCCATCGGCTGCAGGTCGGTGGCGAAGCCCGGGTAGGGCAGCGTGACGAAGTCGATCGCGCCCGGGCGGCCGTCCATCCGCACGGTGAACTCCTGCGTGCCCGCCTCGGTCTCCGCCCCGGCGCTGCGCAGCTTGTCCAGCACGAGGTCGAGGTGGTGCGGGTCGACGCCGCGCACGGTGACCTCGCCCCGGGTCATCGCCGCGGCGAACGCCCAGGTGGCGCCGACGATGCGGTCGCCGATCACGCGGTGCTCGGTGGGCTGCAGCGCGGTGACGCCGTGCACCGAGAGCGTCGACGTGCCGATGCCCTCGATCTTGGCGCCCATCTGCGTGAGCATCGCGGCGAGGTCGACGATCTCCGGCTCGCGGGCAGCGTTGTCGATCACCGTGGTGCCGTCGGCGAGCACGGCGGCCATGAGGATGTTCTCCGTGGCGCCGACGCTCGGGAAGTCCAGCCAGATCTGCGCGCCGCGCAGCACGTCGCCGCGGGCGACGACCCGGCCGTGCTCGATCTCGGTGGTGGCGCCCAGCCGCTGCAGGCCCGCCTGGTGCATGTCGAGCGGGCGCGATCCGATGGCGTCGCCGCCGGGCAGCGGCACGACCGCGCGACGGCACCGCGCGATGAGCGGGCCGAGCACGCACACCGAGGCCCGCAGCTTCGACACCGAGCGGTAGTCCGCCTCGGCCCCGAGCCGCGCGGGCACGTCGATCGCCACGGTGTCGCGCTCCACGGTGACCCCGCAGCCCAGGCTGCGCAGCACGTCGGCCATCAGCGGGACGTCGAGGATCTCCGGACAGTTGGTGAGCGTCGTCGTGCCCTCGGCCAGCAGCGCTGCCGCCATGAGCTTGAGCACGCTGTTCTTGGCGCCGACGACGTCGACCGAGCCCTGGAGGCGGGCTCCGCCGGTCACCGCGAAATGCTCTGCCACGACGGTCGACGTTATCTCCTCGTGCTCGCCGGGTTACCGTCCCCCCATGGCCGTGCACCTGACCAGGATCTACACCAAGACCGGCGATGACGGCACCACGGCGCTCGGCGACTTCAGCCGCGTCCGCAAGACCGACGTCCGGCTCGCGGCCTACGCCGACACGGACGAGGCGAACGCGGCGATCGGCGTCGCCGTCACCGTGGGTGGGCTCGCCGAGGACGTAGTGGGCCCGCTGCGGCAGGTGCAGAACGACCTCTTCGACGTGGGCGCGGATCTGTGCACGCCGATCGTGCCCGATCTCCAGTACCCCCCGCTGCGGGTCACCGAGGCGTACGTGACCCGGCTCGAGGGCTGGTGCGACGCGTTCAACGCGGACCTGCCCAAGCTCGCCTCGTTCATCCTGCCCGGCGGCACCCCGGGCGCGGCCTACCTGCACGTCGCCCGCACGGTCACGCGGCGGGCCGAGCGTTCGGTGTGGGCGTTGCTCGAATCCGATCCCGAGCGCACCAACCCGCTCACGGCGCGTTACCTGAACCGGCTCTCGGACCTGCTCTTCATCCTCGGCCGGGTGGCGAACCCGGACGGCGACGTGCTGTGGCGCCCGGGGGGTCAGGACGCCACGCGGTAGCCCGCCGGGCCGGGGGGCGCCGACTCCAGCCACGACAGGAAGCCGGTGAGCACGCCGGGGGTCATGGCCAGCTCGACCTCCCGCTCCCCCATGCGGCACCGCAGCACCGACGCCGCCTGGGGCAGCGCGTAGGCCTCCGCGGACTCGGGGTGGCGGCGTTCGACGATCTCGACGCCCGTGCGGTCGAGCACAGCGGTGGCGCCGGGCCGCAGCGACGTGAGCCGGTACCAGGCGAACTCGTTGCCCTGGTAGCTTGCCGACGCCGAAGTGCCAGCCCGCCGCGGCGTCCCGCGAGACGCGAACGGGGCGGCGGCCCGGACTCGGCCTTCGCAGGCACACATCCACACCACCGCCCCGCATGAGGCGCACTCGCCGGAAGGCGAGGTATCCGAGGCAGAGACAACCCAGCAGCAGCAGGATGCCGGCGATGGTCGCCACTGCCCCCATGTGCGACGCCTACTCGGCGCCCGCGGCTTTGAGCCGTACCTGAGCGCGGGCCGCGGCCGCCGCACCCTCGGGCTCGGACTCGTCGGCCCGGTCACGCGCCGCCCTCGCGCGGGCGACGTCGATCTCCTCGCCGATCTCGGCCGACTCCGCCAATATCGTGACGTTCTCCGGTGTGACGTGCAGGAACCCGCCGTGCACGGCCACCGTGGTGGGCGGCCCGTCGACCCCGTCGATGCGGACGACGCCCGCCTCCTCCAGCTGCGCGAGCGTCTGCTCGTGCCCCGGCAGGATGCCGATCTCGCCGACGGTGGTGCGCGCGAAGACGAAGCTCGCCTTGCCCGACCAGACCCGCCGCTCGACGGCGACGAGCTCGACTTCCATCTCAGCCATCGGCGCTGTCGTCCTTGCCGCTGCCTTCCAGCTTCTTCCGGTTGCGCTCCAGGTCCTCGAGCCCACCGCAGAGGAAGAACGCCTGCTCCGGCACGTTGTCGAACTCGCCCTTGGCGATCTTGTCGAACGACTCGATCGTCTCCTTGAGCGGCACCGTGGAGCCCGGCTGGCCGGTGAACTGCTCGGCCACCAGCAGGTTCTGCGACAGGAAGCGCTCGATGCGCCGGGCCCGCCCGACCAGCTGCCGGTCCTCTTCGGAGAGCTCGTCGATGCCGAGGATCGCGATGATGTCCTGCAGGTCGGAGTAGCGCTGCAGGATGCGCTTCACCTCGTTGGCGACCCGGAAGTGCTCGTCGCCGACGTACTGCGGGTCGAGGATCCGCGACGTGGAGGTGAGCGGGTCCACCGCCGGGTAGATGCCCTTCTGGGAGATCGGGCGGGAGAGCTCGGTGGTGGCGTCGAGGTGCGCGAACGTGGTGGCGGGCGCCGGGTCGGTGTAGTCGTCGGCGGGCACGTAGATCGCCTGCATCGAGGTGATCGAACGGCCGCGCGTCGACGTGATCCGCTCCTGCAGCTCGCCCATCTCGTCGGCCAGCGTGGGCTGGTAGCCCACCGCGGACGGCATGCGGCCGAGCAGCGTGGAGACCTCGGAGCCCGCCTGGGTGAACCGGAAGATGTTGTCGATGAAGAGCAGCACGTCCTGGTTCTGCTCGTCGCGGAAGTACTCCGCCATCGTGAGCGCCGAGAGCGCGACGCGCATACGCGTGCCGGGCGGCTCGTCCATCTGACCGAACACCAGCGCGGTGTTCTCGATGACGCCGGACTCGGTCATCTCCGTGATGAGGTCGTTGCCCTCACGGGTGCGCTCGCCGACACCCGCGAACACCGAGGTACCACCGAAGTTCTGGGCGACGCGCTGGATCATCTCCTGGATGAGCACGGTCTTGCCCACGCCCGCGCCGCCGAACAGGCCGATCTTGCCGCCGACCACGTACGGCGTGAGCAGGTCGAGCACCTTGATGCCGGTCTCCAGCATCTCCGTGCGGCCCTCGAGCTGGTCGAACGCGGGCGCCTTGCGGTGGATGCCCCACAGCTCGCCGGTGATCTCCAGGTCGGGGTCGTCGAGGCACTGGCCGAGCGCGTTGAACACGTGGCCCTTGACCTGGTCGCCGACCGGCACCGAGATCGGACGGCCCAGGTCGGTGACCTCCTGGCCGCGCACCAGGCCGTCGGTGGGCTGCATGGAGATGGTGCGCACGAGGTTGTCGCCGAGGTGCTGCGCGATCTCCAGCGTGAGCGTGCGCTTGATCTCGCCGATCTCGACGGGCACCTCGAGCGCGCTGTAGAGCTCGGGCACTTGGCCCCGGGGGAACTCGATGTCGACGACAGGCCCGGTGACCCGCACGACGCGGCCGGTCACCGTCCCGGTGTGGTCAGCAGTGGCGGTCATCAGTCACTCCCTGTGGTCACGAGAGCGTTGGCGCCCCCGACGATCTCACTGATCTCCTGCGTGATCTGGGCCTGACGGGCCTGGTTGGACTCCAGGGTCAGGTTACGGATCAGCTCGTTGGCATTGTCGGTGGCCGCCTTCATCGCGCGCTGGCGGTTGGCCGACTCCGAGGCCGCCGACTCCAACAGCGCCGAGAACAGCCGCGCCCCGATGTACTTGGGCAGCAGCGCGTCGAACAGCGCGTCGGGGTCGGGCTCGAACTCGTACAGCGGTTGGATCCCCCCGGAAGGAGGAGTCCTCCTTCTCGACGTACTCGACGACCATGGGCGCCATCCGCCGCGCCTGCGGCGTCTGCGTGACCATGTTCTTGAACTGCGTGTACACCAGGTGCAGCTCGTCGACGCTGTTCTCGTCGTCCTCATCGGCCATGAAGGCTTCGACGAGGGTGCGCGCCGCCTCGGCCGCGTCCGGGTACGTGGGCTGCTCGGAGAAGCCGGTCCACGACTCCCGCACCTCGCGGTTGCGGAACCGGTAGTAGTTCACGCCCTTGCGCCCGATCACGTAGATGACCGGCTCCTTGCCCTCTTCCCGCAGCAGCGAGTAGAGCGCCTCGGCCTCTTTGAGCACGTTGTTGTTGTAGCCGCCCGCCTGGCCGCGGTCGCTCGTGACGACCAGCACCGCGGCGCGCCGCGGGTTCTCCCTCTCCACGAGCAGCGGGTGGTCGAGCGCGGAGTTGCTGGCCAGCTCGGTGAGCACCGCCGTGATCTGCTCGGCGTACGGGCGCGACTCCTGCACCCGCGCCCGGGCCTTCACGATCCGCGAGGTCGCGATCAGCTCCATGGCGCGGGTGATCTTCTTGATGGACTGCGTCGAGCGGATGCGCCTCCGCAGAACGCGAATCTGTGCCGCCATCTCTCAGTCCTTCTTGCGGACCTTGACGGTCTCCCGGTCGACGTCTTCTTCGTCCATCGCGTCGACGGGAGCTTCGTTGACCAGCGACTCGCCCGACGACGTCGTGAAGCCGCGCTTGAAGTCCTTCACCACGCGCTCCAGCCGCTCGACGTTCTCGTCGGTGAGCTTGCCGGTGTCGCGGATCTCCGCGAAGCGCGCCTTCTTCGTTGCGCCGCACGTGGTCGAGGAACTCGTTCTCGAACTTGCCGACGTCGGCCACCGGCACGTCGTCGAGCTTGCCGCTGGTGCCGAGCCAGATCGAGATCACCTGCTCCTCGACGGGGTACGGCGAGTACTGCGGCTGCTTGAGCAGCTCGACCAGGCGGCTGCCGCGGCCGAGCGCGGCGGCCGATGCGGCGTCGAGGTCGGAGCCGAAGGCGGCGAACGCCTCCAGCTCGCGGTACTGCGACAGGTCCAGCCGCAGCGAGCCCGAGACCGTGCGCATCGCCCGCACCTGCGCGGCGCCACCGACGCGCGACACCGAGATGCCGACGTTGATGGCCGGGCGCACACCCTGGTTGAACAGGTCGGACTCCAGGAAGACCTGGCCGTCGGTGATCGAGATGACGTTGGTGGGGATGTAGGCCGAGACGTCGTTGGCCTTGGTCTCGATGATCGGCAGACCGGTCATCGAGCCCGCGCCGAGCTCGTCGGAGAGCTTCGCGCAGCGCTCCAGCAGCCGGGAGTGCAAGTAGAAGACGTCGCCGGGGTAGGCCTCGCGGCCGGGCGGACGGCGCAGCAGCAGCGAGATCGCGCGGTAGGCCTCGGCCTGCTTGGAGAGGTCGTCGAAGATGATCAGGACGTGCTTGCCCGCGTACATCCAGTGCTGGCCGATCGCCGAGCCGGTGTAGGGGGCGAGCCACTTGAAGCCCGCGGGGTCGGACGCCGGGGCGGCGACGATCGTCGTGTACTCCAGCGCGCCCGCGTCTTCCAGTGCCGAGCGGACACCGGCGATCGTCGAGCCCTTCTGGCCGATGGCGACGTAGATGCAGCGCACCTGCTTCTGCGGGTCGCCGGACGCCCAGTTGTTCTTCTGGTTGATGATCGTGTCGACGCAGACGGCGGTCTTGCCGGTCTTGCGGTCACCGATGATCAGCTGACGCTGGCCGCGGCCGATCGGCGTCATGGCGTCGATGGCCTTGATGCCGGTCTGCAGGGCCTCGGACACCGACTGCCGCTGCATCACCGAGGCGGCCTGCAGCTCGAGGACGCGGCGTTCCTCGGCCTCGATCTCGCCGAGGCCGTCGATGGGGGCGCCGAGCGGGTCGATCACGCGACCGAGGAAGCCGTCGCCGACCGGCACCGAGAGGATCTCGCCGGTGCGCCGCACCTGCTGCCCCTCCTCGATGCCGTCGTACGGGCCGAGGATGACCGCGCCGATGTCGCGCTGGTCGAGGTTCAGCGCCACACCGAGGACGCCACCCTCGAACTCGAGCAGTTCGTTCGTCATGGCCGAGGCGAGGCCCTCGACGTGCGCGATGCCGTCGCCGGTGTCGAGGACGGTGCCGACCTCTTCCCGCGACGTCCCCGTCTCCAGGGAGGAGACGTAGCCCGCAATCGCGCTCCGGATCTCATCTGAGGAGATCGTCAGCTCTGTCATCTCGATCCTTCGGTTAGGGGCTCAGCTGGGGAGGGTGCGGCGTGCGGCGGCCACGCGGCCCGCGACGCTGCCGTCGATGAGCTCGCCGCCGACGCGGACGACGAGGCCACCGAGCAGGTCGGGGTCGAGCTCCGCCTGCAGGGAGATCGGCCTGCCGTAGAGCCGGGTGAGCGACTCGGTGAGGCGCTGCTCCTGCTCGCCGGTCAGCCGTACGGGGGTGCGGACGTGGGCCACGTAGCGGTCGCGACGGCCCGCGGCGAGTTCGGAGAGCTCTTCGGCCGCCACGTCGAGGTTGCGGCTGCGCTGGGTGCGCACGGTCTGCTCGAGCAACGTCTTCGTGACGGGCGAGACCAAGCTGGCGGGTTCGTCGTCGCCGACCACGCTGCGCACGCGGTCGACGATGGTGTCCACGATGCCGTCGCGGTTGTGGTCGGTCAGCACCTCCCGCAGCAGCCCGACCCGCTTGTCGGCGGGCGTGGCCGAGTCGGACAGCAGCCGGGCCAGCTCCGGCTCGCGGTCCAGGATGCGGCCGAACCGGAACAGCTCGTCCTCGACGCGGTCGAGCGAGCCGTCCTTCTCGGCGACGCCGAACGCGGCGTTGCGCGCCAGCGTCTCCACCGCCTCGACCAGGTCGCCCGAGCGCGACCAGCGGGAGCTCACGAGGTCCGACACGAGGTCCAGCGCGGGGCGCCCGACCTTGCCGGAGAGCAGCCGGTCGGCGAGGCCGCTGCGGGCCTCGGTCGGGCGTCGCCGGATCGGCCAGCGCGCGCCGCAGCGCGTGCTCGCGTTCGAGCAGGCCGAGCACCGCGAACAGGTCGTCAGCGAGACGGCTGAGATCGGCCGCCCCGGTGGCGTCGATGTGGTCGTCGAGCCGGTCCGCGGCCGCGGAGAGCGACTCGCGGCTGGCGGACTGCAGTACGGACGCCATCTGCTAGGCCCCTCCCCCGGCCGCCACCTGGCGGCCCCGCGGCGACGGCAGGTTCTCGATCTCGGAAAGGAAGCTGTCGACGGTGGCGCTGCGGGCGCTGTCGTCGGCCAGCTCCTTGTGGACGGTGCGCTCGGCCAGCTCCAACGAAGCGCCGCCCAGCTCGGAGCGCAGCCCGCGCACGACCTGGTCGCGCTGGGCCGCGAGCTGGTCCTGCCCGCGCTGCAGCATCCGCTCCACGTCGGCCTCGGCCTGCGCCGTGAGCTCCTCGCGGATGCGGGTGGCGTCGGCGCGCGCGTCGTCGCGGATGCGGGCGGCCTCGGCCTCGGCCTGCTGCACGGCGTTGTCGAAGCGCCCGTGGGCCTCTTCGAGCTTCCGCGAGGCCTCGTTGGCCTCGTCGACCTGGCGTTGGATCTCGTCCTGCCGCTTCGCCGACCATGTTCTTGACGAGCGGCAGCACGTAGCGCCACAGCACGAACAGCATGAGCGCGAAGCCGACCAGCTCCGCGACCCACACCGCAATGGACTCCATCAGCGCTGCCCTCCCGCCGTCTGCCGCTCGTCCAACTCGGCCAGGTAGCTGACCACGTTCTGGTCGTCATAGGCGACCGGACGGCCGAGGATCCTGCCCGCCAGGTCGGTGGACAGGCCGCCGATCTGCCCGCGCAGCTCCTGCACGGCCTCGGCCCGCTGCTGCGCGAGCTCGGCCTCCCCGCGCTCGCGGATCGCGGCGACCTTGCGGTCGGTCTCGGCGCGCATCTCGTCGCGGATGCGCTGGGCGTCCGCGCGCGCTTCGTCCTTGACCGCGGTCGCCTGCGCCCGCGCGTCGGCCAGCGCGGCGTCGTACCGCTCCTGGGCCTCCGCCAGCCTGCGGACGGCGGCGTCGCGCTCCTCGGCCTGCCGCCGGTTCATCTCGTCGCGTTCGGCCATCGCCTTAGTCAGCGGCGGCACCACGAACCTGTAGAAGAACCAGAGGATGACCAGGAAGATGAGGGAGACGACGAAGATGGTGGCGTTGGGTACGAGGAAGTTCGTTGTCTCGTCTCCGCGGCCAACGTCGAGTCCATGGGCTCGCCGCTCAGCTCAGGACGAACACGAACAGCGCCATGAACGCCAGGTTGATGAAGTACATGCCCTCCACCAGACCGATGATCAGGAACATGGTCGTGTTCAGACCGGCCTGCGGCCTCGGGCTGGCGGGCCACGCCCTGGATGACCGCGGAGCCCGCAAGGCCGTCGCCGATGGCTGCGCCGATGGCGCCGCCGCCGAGGGCGAGCCCGCCGCCGACCATGGCCAGTCCGAGCGTGATGTTTCCGCCGAGTCCTTCTGCGGCCTGGGCCAGAACGCTCATCTCTCTCCTCGTTTCCTTCGTGCGTACGTCGTGGGTCGGGGGGCGGGGGCGGTCAGTGGTGGGCAGCCTCGTCCTCGCTGCCCACCGCCTCACTGAAGTAGATCAGGGTGAGCAGGGTGAAGATCAGCGCCTGGATGACGCCGATGAACATGTCGAAGAGCTTCCAGACCGCATTGGGCAACCACAGGATGTAGGCGGGCATCAGCGCGATGACGGCCACCATGATCCCGCCGGCGAAGATGTTGCCGAAGAGCCGCAGGGCGAGCGAGGCGGGACGCGACAGGTACTGCGTGATGAACTCGATCGGGGCGAGGAACGCGTACGGCTGGGTGAAGTGGCCGAAGTAGGCCTTGGCGCCCTTCGCGCGGATGCCCGCGACGTTGACCCACACGATCACCAGCAGCGCCAGCGGGTAGACGAGGTTGACGTCCGCGGTGGGCGGCGGGAGCCAGTGCTCGGACGGCAGCGCGGCGAGCCAGTTGCACGTGAGGATGAACGCGAACACGGTGACGCAGAAGCCCACGACGCCGCGTGGCGTTCGGACGCCCATGCCCTCCTTGGTCTGGTTCTGCACCCAGGCCGTGAGCGCCTCGAACGCGACCTGGAGGCCCGACGGGCGGCCGTGGGTCGCGCGGTTGGCCATGTAGTAGCCCAACCCGCACACGATGAGTCCGGCGACGATCGTGCCGATGATCGTGTCGACGTTGAACGTCAGACCACCCAGCTGAACGGTCCAGTGCTCACCGGGTGTGATGGTGCCCTCTGCGGCGAGGATCATTTCTGTCGGATCTCCTTGATCAACGGCAGCATCGAGCTGATGATCGCGAGGAACTGGAACAGCGCGAGACCGCCGATCACCGCGATGCCCTCGGGGCGCACGAGCCATGCGATCGCCAACGCGATCACCGTGACCAGCGCCAGGCGGCCGAGCACGGAGCCGGAGAAGCGGGCCTTCGACGGGCGCGTCGAGGCGAAGTTGGCGACCGACCGCACGGCGAGCCAGAGGTTGAGCGTGCCCAGCGCGACCCCGACGGCGAGGAACAGGCCGTAGAGGGCGTAGCCGAGCACGACGAGGACGATCACGGCGACGGCGGCCACGACCCCCGCCATGATCGCCGTACGGCGGAACATCGCACGGGTGACGGGCGGCGTGTAAGTCGTCATGCGATGCACCTGCCCTTCACGAATACCGCTTGAACTGTTTGACGACGTAGACGACGGCCAGGGCGACACCCAGCGCGAGGCCGACCATCGCGAGGAGGGGGAAGGTGCCCGTTGCCAGATCGCCCAGCCACCCTAGGCCGAAGCCGAGGACCACGCAGAGCGCGAGCGTGAGGCCCATCGAAAGCAGATCGCCCAGCTCCGGGCCGCTCCCAGCCACCGGTCGGACTCAAGGCCGGGACGTGCGGAGTCGACGGGACAGGGGGCCTCTCACCAGCTTCTCCTTCGTCGACCCGGAAGGGGCTCGTCCCAAGGGGACAAACCAGGCCGAACGACCGGCCCGCGACGGGGACGCTACCACAGGGTGACCGGGTCTCCCGGCCCCCCGTGACCTGCGGGAAATCGTTTCCGTACGATCGGTTTCTACACGCGGTGGCGCATCCGGGGTATGGCGGAGGCGAGCGCGGCCAGCAGCAGCCCGAATCCGACCGTCCAGAGCACCACGACGGCATCGGTGATGAACGTGAGCGCCACCGCCCCGAACGCCAACACGCCCGCCCACAGGTAGATCAGCAGCACCGCTCTTCGCTGGCTGTGACCGATTTCCAACAACCGGTGGTGGAGGTGCATCTTGTCGGGGGAGAACGGGCTCATGCCCGCGCGGGTGCGCCGCACCACCGCCATGGCGAGGTCGAGCACGGGCACGAAGAGCACGGCCGCGAGCACGATCAGGGGAGCCAGCGACGCCAGGTAGTAGCGCGGCGAGTCGACCACCACCGGGATCTTCCCGGACGCGCTGGTCGTCGCGGCGGCGAGCAGCACCCCGATGAGCATCGAGCCCGAGTCGCCCATGAAGATCCGGGCCGGGTTGAAGTTGTGCGGCAGGAAGCCCACGCACGCGCCGCCGAGCACGGCCGCGATGAGGGCGGGCGAGTAGTACGACGGGTCGTTGCCGTACTGCAGGATCAGGCTGATCGCGAACGTGCCCACGGCCAGCGCGCCGATCATGCCGATGCCCGCGGCGAGGCCGTCGAGGCCGTCGACGAAGTTCATGGCGTTCACCAGCACCACGGTGAACAGCACCGTCAGCAGCATGCCCTGGCCGTAGCCGAGGGAGAGCACCGAGCCGGAGATGCCGTCGCCCCCGCCGCCGAACGGGATCCAGAACGTCGACCACTGCACCCCGAAGATGATCAGCACGCCCGCGGCGGTGGTCTGGCCCGCGAACTTGGTGAGGGCGTCGAGGTCGTAGCGGTCGTCGAGCACGCCCACGCCCACGAGCAGCACGCCTGCCAGCACGGCGCCGAGCACCTCGGCCGAGCTGGTGTCGAAGGCCAGGCGCAGCGCCGGGAGCTGGTAGGCCATCGCGACGCCCGCGAGCACACCGCCGAGCATGGCGAGGCCACCCCAGCGGGGGGTGGGGGTGACGTGCACGTCGCGCCCCCGCGGCCAGGCCACGGCCCCGAGCTTGATCGCGAGCAGCCGCACCGGCCCGACCAGGAGGAAGGTGATGACGGCCGCGGTCAGCCCGGCGAGCAGGTACTCCCGGATGGGCAGCACGAGCGTGGGCACCCCCCGACGCTACCCCCGAGCCCGAGTCTCCCTTTCCGCGACGGCGAGTCGCGTTCTCGCACGGCGAGTCTTCCCGATCGCGACGGTGAGCACCGCTCTTGTAAAGGTTCACCGCTCCGGATACGATCACCGGATGGGTGCACCAGGGGTCAGAGCGCGGGTCCGAGCCGAGCTCACGCGGGAGATCGCCGAGGTCGCCCGGCAGCACCTCGCCTCGGACGGCGCCGCGGCGTTGTCGCTGCGCGCCGTCGCGCGGGAGCTGGGCATGGCCAGCTCGGCCGTCTACCGCTACTTCCCCAGCCGCGACGACCTGCTCACCGCCCTGATCGTCGACGCGTACGACGCCCTGGGCGAAGCGGCCGAGACGGCCGACGCCGAACGCCCGCGGGCGGATCTCGTCGGCCGGTGGCAGGCGGCGTGCGCCGCCGTTCGGAGCTGGGCCAAGGCCCATCCGCACGAGTACGCGCTCGTGTACGGCTCTCCCGTGCCCGGCTACGCCGCCCCGGAGGCGACGATCGGGCCCGCCGGACGCGTCGGGGTCGTCCTGTGCCGGATCGTCGCCGACGGTGTCGCGGCCGGGGTCGTCGACGACACGAGCGACGGATCCGGGCTGGACGCGACCATCCTCCCCGGCCTCGCCGCGGGGCTGGGGTTGCCGTCGGACCCCACCGGGTCCGTGGCGGCCCGCGCCGTCCACGCGTGGACCAGTCTGTTCGGCCTGATCAACTTCGAGCTGTTCGGCCACACGCACAACGTGGTCGTCGAGGACGAGAAGTTCTTCACGGCGTCGACCGCGCGCCTCGCGGCCGAGCTGGGCGTGCGGTGATCAGGCCGGGAGCACCGCCCGGCCGAGCACATCGGAGACCTGCGCGGCGGTGATCGCTCCCTCGCGGAGGATGCGGGGCTCGTCGGCGGTGAGGTCGACGATCGTCGACGCCACGGGTTCGCCGGACGGCCCGCCGTCGAGGTAGACCTCGACCGAGTCGCCCAGCTGGCCCTCGGCCATCGCCGCGTCGCCGGCGGGCGGCTGCCCCGACACGTTGGCGCTGGAGACGGCCATCGGCCCGACGTCGCGCAGCAGCTCGAGCGCGACCGGGTGCAACGGCATCCGCAGCATCACGGTGCCCTTGGTCTGGCCGAGATCCCAGGCCAGCGACGGGGCGTGCGGCAGCACCAGCGACAGCCCGCCCGGCCAGAACGCCTCGATGAGGTCGCGCGCGGCGCGCGGCACGCTCATGACGAGGCCGTCGATCGTCGACCAGGAGCCCACCAGCACCGGGACAGGCATGTCAGGGCCGCGATGCTTCGCGGCGAGCAGGCCGCGCACTGCCTCGGCGTTGAACGCGTCGCAGCCCAAGCCGTACACGGTGTCGGTGGGCAGCACGACGAGCCGTCCACCGCGGACGGTGCGCGCCGCCGCGGCGAGGCCTTCGGCGCGGGCGTCGGGATCAGAGCAGTCGTACGTCATCGCCACGCCGCGCAGAGTACGGCCCAGCGGTTCGCCGCCTGCGCGCTCGTCCGCTCGGCGCTCGGCAGCGGAAGCGCCGGATCCGCGGCTCGCCGCGTCGAGAGACAGGACTCGCCTGCTGTGGCGACTACCGGCGGTGGGCGGTGGCGAAGCGGGGGCGGCCGTTGAGGTCGGCGTGCTCCTCGACGCCGTGGAGCTCGGAACGAGCCCGCAGCAAGGCGGGGACGGCGTCGGCGTGCGTGTCGTCGTGCTCGACCGCGAAGGCACCGCCGGATCGCAGGAGCGTCGCGGCCCGCGCGGCGACGGCCGGGATGATCACCAGCCCGTCGGCGCCGCCGAAGACGGCCACCGCCGGGTCGCCCGTGCGGACCTCGGGCGCGACCGGGGTGGCGTCGGGGACGTAGGGCGGGTTGCACACGACGAGGTCGACCCGGCCCGCGAGCTCGGGAAGGAGATCGGGTGCGCGCACGTCGCCCGCGTGGAGCACGACGCGGCCGCCGTGCGACGCGACGTTGCGCCGCGCCCAGGCGAGTGCGTGCGGGTCGAGCTCGACGGCGTGCACGACGGCGTCCGGCCGCATGGCGGCGATGGCCAACGCGAGCGCCCCCGAGCCGGTGCACAGGTCCACGACCAGCGGCGACGCGAGGTCACGGAGCTGCGCGACCCCCCACTCCAGCAGCAGCTCGGTCTCCGGCCGCGGGGTGAACACACCGGGTCCGACGGCTACCTCTACCGGGCCGAGCACCGCCGTGCCGAGCAGGTGTTGCAGCGGTTCCCGGGCCGTGCGCCGGTCGACCAGCGCGCGGAGGGCCTCGGCGGCAGCGGGGTCGAGGCGGGGGTGCAGGAGCAGGTGCCCGCGCGAGACGCCCAGGACGTGCGCCGCGAGCGACTCGGCGTCGAAGCGCGGCGACGCGACCCCGGCCGCGGCCAGCTCCCGCTCGGCCTCGCCGAGGAGGGCGCGTAGCGACGTGTCGGCCGCACCGTCGGGCGGTGGGGCCGCGCCGTCGGGCGGTGGCGCAGCAGAGCGCGGCGGCACGGCGGGGCGTGGTGGCGCAGCGGATCGCGGCGTGCCCGCCACGGGCGATCGGCGGTCGAGTGGCGGCAGGTGACCGTCACCAGCAGCGGGCGAACGGTCCCGCCCCGGCGAATCGCCCAACTCGCCGCGATGGGATGCGCGACTCACCGCGTCAGGAATCGCGACTCGCCGCCGTGAGACGCGGGACTCGCCGTCGTGGGATGCGGGACTCGCCGTCGTGAATACGGGGACTCGGCGTGCGGGGGAGCCGTCATTGGGACAGCTGCTCGGCTCGGTCGGCCGTCGCCAGGGCGTCGACCACGCCGTCCAGCTCACCGTCGAGCACCGCGCTCAGGTTGTAGGCCTTGTAGCCCACCCGGTGGTCGGAGATGCGGTTCTCCGGGAAGTTGTAGGTGCGGACGCGCTCGGAGCGGTCGACCGTGCGCACCTGCGAGCGCCGCGCGTCCGACGCCTGCGCGGCCGCCTCCGCCTCCGCCAGCGCCTGCAGCCGTGCGCGCAGCACCTCCATCGCCCGCGCCCGGTTCTGCAGCTGGGAACGCTCGTTCTGGCAGCTCACGACGATGCCGGTGGGCAGGTGGGTGATCCGCACGGCCGAGTCGGTGGTGTTGACGCTCTGGCCGCCGTGGCCCGAGGAGCGGAAGACGTCGACGCGCAGGTCGTTCTCGTCGATCTCGACGTCGGTGTCGGCGTCGACGTCCGGGTAGACGAGCACACCCGCCGCCGAGGTGTGGATGCGGCCCTGCGACTCGGTGACCGGCACCCGCTGCACCCGGTGCACGCCGCCCTCGTACTTCAGCGCGGCCCACACGCCTTCGGGATCGGTGCCGCGGGAGCGCACGACCATCGTGAGGTCCTTGACGCCACCGAGGTCGCTGCCGATCGCGTCCAGCACCTCGGTCTTCCAGCCCCGCCGCTCGGCGTAGCGCTGGTACATGCGCGCGAGATCGCCCGCGAACAGCGCCGACTCCTCGCCGCCCTCCCCCGACTTGATCTCCATGACGACGTCGTCGCCGTCGTGCGGGTCGCGCGGGACGAGCAGCTGCGCCAGGCGCGTCTCCAGCTCGGGGAGGCGGGCGGCGAGCTCGTCGGCCTCCTCGGCGAACCCCGCGTCCTCGACGGCGAGCTCGCGGGCGGCGGCGAGGTCGGAACGCACCGACTCCAGCTCGCGCGCCGCCCCGACGACCTGACCCAGCTCGGCGTAGCGCCGCCCGAGCTTGCGGGCCTGGCCCGCGTCGGCGTGCACGGAGGGGTCGGCGAGCGCGCGCTCCAGCTCCGCGTACTCCATGAGCAACGCGTCGACGGTGGGCGCGGCCACTGGTCCTCCTCCGGACACGAGAACGGCGCCCACCGCAGCGGTGGGCGCCGTCTGAGTAGCTACTTCTTGGCTGCGGTCCGCTTGCCGTACCGCGCCTCGAAGCGCGCGACGCGACCGCCTGCGTCGAGGATCTTCTGCTTGCCGGTGTAGAAGGGGTGGCAAGCCGAGCAGACCTCGACCGTGATGGACCCGCTGGACTTGGTGCTGCGGGTGGTGAAGTGGTTGCCGCAACCGCAGGTGACCTGCGTTTCGACGTATGCGGGGTGAATGCCTTCGCGCACGGGGATTCCTCTCGATGTGGCCCCGGGTCCCCTTCGTCGAGGGGTGAACCGGCGCCGGAGCGTGACAGTCCATTCAACCATCCACGCCCGCCTACTGTTCCCGGCAGGTCCCCGTACCGCTGTCGACGGGCGGGGTGCCTTCCGGGCCGACGAAGCGCCAGTCGTAGCCGTCGGGCCGCAGGGTCATCGCCAGCACGCCGACCGAGTCGTCCCAGCGCACCTCGCTGCCGCGTTCGACCCGGCTGAAGGCTCGCAGGCTGTGACCGCCGGTGCCCACGACGAACTCCACCGGGCCGGTGCCGACCTGGCCGTCGGCGTCGCGCGGGAGGAACCGCTCGTAGTCGTGCTCGTGCCCGTTGAGGACGACGTCGACGCCGCCGTCGGCGAGCTGCGCCCACAGCGGCTCCAGAGCCGGGTCGCCGCCGTGCTCAAGGCCCGAGGAGAAGCGCGGCCGGTGGAACGCCGCAATCGTGCACCGCGGCGCGCCGTCGAGCTGCTCCGCCAACCACCGGCCCTGCGGGCTCTCGGCGTCGCAGCCGCCGACCTCCGCGCACTCCGAGTTGATCACGATCACGCGCCATTCCCCGACGGAGGCGCTGTACCAGCCTTCGCCCGCCTTGCCCGCGGCGTCGCCGAAGTACTCGTAGTAGCCCTTGGCGTCGGGCGTCTGGTACTCGTGGTTGCCGACGACGGGCAGCGTGATGTCCTTGAACTTGCCCCAGCTCGCGTCGTACGACTCGTACTCGTCCGGGCTGCCGTCGTCGTACTGGGTGTCGCCGAGCGCGAGCACCGCCGTGGGTTTCAGCCCGATGACGAGGTCAGCGGTGGTCTTCTGGGCGCACAAGTCCTCGTCGTCGGGACGCTGGTGGGGACGGCACGCGATGTCGCCCGCCGCCACGAGCAGCGCAGGCGCAGCCGGCGCGGGCGTGGCCGTCGGGAGGGCGGGCGTGGGCGCGTCGGGAGTGGCGGGGGGCTGGGGAGCGGCGCACCCGGCGACGGCGAACGCCGCGCCGAGTGCGCCCAGGAGCCGCCGCACCGATCAGTCGAGGTCTGCGCCAGGTGTGCTCTTGGCCACCTGCATGAGGAACTCGATGTTGGTGCGGGTCTTGCGGAGCTGGGTGAGCAGCAGGTCGATGGCCTGCTGGTCGTCCAGCGCGGACAGCAGCCGCCGGAGCTTGACCATCACCGCGTACTCGTCCGGCGACATGAGGAGCTCGTCCTTGCGGGTGCTGGAGTCGCCCACGTCGATGGCGGGGAAGACCCGCTTGTCGGCGATGCGGCGATCCAGCTTGAGCTCGGCGTTGCCGGTGCCCTTGAACTCCTCGAAGATCACCGTGTCCATCGTGGACCCGGTCTCGACCAGCGCCGTGGCGAGGATGGTGAGCGAGCCACCGTCTTCGATGTTGCGCGCGGCGCCGAGGAAGCGCTTGGGCGGGTAGAGGGCGGTGGAGTCGACACCGCCGGACAGGATGCGGCCCGACGCGGGTGCCGCCAGGTTGTACGCCCGGCCCAACCGCGTGATGTTGTCCAGCAGCACCACGACGTCGTGCCCCATCTCGACCAGGCGCTTGGCGCGCTCGATGGAGAGCTCGGCGATCGTGGTGTGGTCGGTCGGCGGCCGGTCGAACGTCGACGCGATCACCTCGCCCTTGACCGACCGCTGCCAGTCGGTGACCTCCTCCGGACGCTCGTCCACGAGGACGACCATGAGGTGGCATTCGGGGTTGTTGGTGGTGACCGCGTTGGCGATGTTCTGCATGATCGTGGTCTTGCCCGCCTTGGGCGGGGAGACGATCAGCGCGCGCTGGCCCTTGCCGATCGGCATGACCAGGTCGATGACGCGGGTGGTGAGCTTGTGCGGCTCGGTCTCCAGGCGCAGTCGCTCGTTGGGGTAGAGCGGCGTGAGCTTGGTGAACTCGGGACGTTTGCGCGAGGTCTCCGGATCCTGCCCGTTGATCGCGTCGACCCGCACCAGCGGGTTGAACTTCTGGCGCGACTGCTCGCCCTCGCGCTGCTCCCGCACCGCGCCGGTGATCGCGTCGCCGCGCCGGAGGCCGTACTTGCGGACCATGGACAGCGACACGTAGACGTCGGTGGGGCCGGAGAGGTAACCGGTGGTGCGGACGAACGCGTAGTTGTCGAGGATGTCGACGATGCCCGCGACGGGCAGCAGCACGTCGCCCTCGCGCACCTCGGTGTCGACGGCGCCCTGGCCGCCACTCCCCTGGCCGGTGGGCTGGCGGTCGCGGCCGCGGCGGCGGTCGCGGAAGCGACGCCCGCGACGGCCGCGGCCATCGCCGTCGTCGTCGCCGTCGTCGTCCGGGCGGTTGTCGCGGGGACCCCGGGTGTCGGGGCGGTTGTCCGACCGGCTGTCCGGCCGGTTGTCAGCACGGTCGTCCGACCGGCTGTCGGCGCGGTTGTCCGACCGGCTGTCGGCGCGGTTGTCCGGCCGGCTGTCGGACCGGTTATCAGCGCGGTTGTCGGTGCCCCGGTTGCTGTCGCGGTTGTTGTCGCCGCCGCGGTTGTCTGCGCGCTCGCGCCGACCGCCCCGCGCGGGACGTCCGCTGTCGACGGATGCATCGGCGGGCGCATCGGCGCTCGTGCCCGCGTCGGCGGCGGGCGCATCGGCGCTCGTGCCCGCGTCGGCGGCGGGCGCAACGGCCTCGGCGCTCTGGCCGTTGTGCTCGGCCCGGCGGCGCTGGCGCTGCCGACGGCCGCCGCCCTCGCCCTCCGTGCTCGGCGCCTCGGTGCTCGGCGCGGTGCTCGGCTCGGCGGCAGGTGCCGCGGCGGAGGCTTCGGGGGCCGCAGACCCCGAGGCGGTGCGCTCGGTGCCCGGCGCCTCGGCCGGAGCGGCAGCGCCGTCGGCGGCGGGCTTCGGGTCCGGCGCGCCCGCGGGCCGGGACGCGGCCCGGCGACGCCGGGGGGCGGGCGCCGCTGCACCGTTTTCGCTGCCGGCGGCCGGGGCCGTCGGGGCCGAGGTGGTGTCCGGCAACGAGAGCTGCGGGGCGGAGCTCCCGCCCGATTGGCGCTCCTTGATCGCGGCGATGAGATCGCCCTTGCGCATGCCGGTGATGTCGGTGATGTTCAGCTCCCCCGCCAGTTGGCGGAGTTCCGCCAGCACCATGCCGGAAAGTCCCCGCTTGCGCGGTGCGGCGGTGCTGACGAGCTCGGTCTCGCTCAAGGTTGTCCTTCCTGACCTACCGGGCGTCGTGCCCGGGTCAGCGAATTTCACTAGAGATGTCGGTGGACGGATCGCGAGAAGAGCGGTCGTCCCGACCGGCGGGACGGCGATCTTCGCGACTTCTCGCGGGAAGGAGGCCGCTCGTCCGAAACCGGATCCGAACCACAGGGGGATGCGAATTCCGGCGCGAGTGGCCACGCGGATGACGCGTGGATCGCCGTTGCACCGTCGAGCGTAGACGTAACCACTGGTTGCGGCAACAACCCCCCGCCCGACACGCCCTACGCGACTTCGACGACGACTCCCGCGGTGTCGATCGACAGGGGCAGCGGCGTGAACCCGTGTGGGTCGACCGCGGGCACCCGCCCGTCGGTGGTGAAGGCGAGCACGGTGGGTCCCGCGCCCGAGATGGCCGCGGCCACGCCCTGCGCGCGCAGCGCGTCGACGAGATCGGCCGACTCGGGGTAGGCCGGGCGTCGGTAGCCCTGGTGCAGGCGGTCTTCGGTAGCGGGCATCAGCAGCTCAGGGCGCTGCGTGAAGGCCAGCACCGAGAGTGCCGTGCGGCTGCCGGTGAAGGCCGCATCGGCCAGCGGGACCTGTAGGGGCAACAGCCCCCGCGTGGTGCTGGTGAGCGACTCGGCTCCCGCGACGAACGCGACCGGACGGATGTCCGGGTGCACGTCAAGCCGTACAGCGTGGAACCGCTCCGCGGTATTCCCGACCGTCTCCCACGCGACGACGAACCCGCCGAGCAGGCTGGCGGCCGCGTTGTCGGCGTGGCCCTCCATACCCGCCGTGACCTGCAGGATCGTGTCGCGCTCCAGCTCGGCGTCGCGACCGGCGAGCACGACCGCGGCCACCGCACCACCGACCGCGGCGGCGGCCGAGCTGCCCAGCCCCCGGGAGTGCGGGATGGCGTTGCGGCAGCGCATCCGCAGGCCCGTCGGCGCGTCGCCGGTGATGGCCCACGTGGTGCGCATCGCGCGGACGACGAGGTGCGCGTCGTCGCACGGCACCTGGCCCGCGCCTTCGCCGTCCACCTCGACGGTGACGCCGTCGGGGGCGACGGACACCTCGATGTCGTCGTAGAGGCCGAGCGCGAGGCCGAGCGAGTCGAAGCCCGGCCCCAGGTTCGCGGAGGAGGCGGGCACGCGCACCCGCACCTCGGTGGGTCGGCCCATCAGGCCAGCTCCAGAGCCATGGCCACCGCCGTCGGGTCGAGCGGGACCACCGTGGGCTCGGGCGCGCTCAGCAGCGCGGTGTCGGGGTCCTTCAGCCCGTGCCCGGTGACCGTGCAGACCACCAGCGACTCGCGCGGCAGCGTGCCGTCGGCCGCCGACTGCAGCAGCCCCGCCACGCTCGCCGCCGACGCGGGCTCGACGAACACCGCCTCGCGGGCGGAAAGCAGCCGGTAGGCGGCGAGGATCTCGTCGTCGGTGACGGCCGCGAACCGCCCGTTCGAAGCGTCACGCGCAGTGACCGCCGCGGCCCAGGACGCGGGGGCGCCGATGCGAATGGCCGTGGCGATCGTCTCCGGGTGGCGCACCGGCGCGCCGTGCACGAGCGGGGCCGCCCCGGCGGCCTGGAAGCCGAACATGCGCGGCGCGCTCGGGATGAGCCCGTCGGCGAGGTAGGCCGAGTAGCCCGCCCAGTACGCGGTGATGTTGCCCGCGTTGCCGACGGGCAGGCAGTGCACGTCGGGCGCGCGGCCGAGCTCGTCGCAGATCTCGTAGGCCGCGCTGGCCTGGCCCGCGATCCGGGTGGGGTTGACCGAGTTGACCAGCGCGGCCACGTCGTAGTCGGCGGCGGTCTTGCGGGCGAGCTCCAGGCAGTCGTCGAAGTTGCCGTCGACCGACAGGATCCGGGCCCCGTGCGCCACGGCCTGCGCGAGCTTGCCCAGCGCGATCTTGCCCTGCGGCACGAGAACGGCGCAGGTGAGGCCCGCGCGGGCGGCGTAGGCGGCGGCCGACGCGGACGTGTTGCCGGTGGACGCGCACAGCACGCCCTGCTTGCCGCGGGCCAGCGCGTCGGTGACCGCCACCGTCATGCCGCGGTCCTTGAACGAGCCCGTCGGGTTGGCCCCGTCGACCTTGAGCAGCACCTCGCAACCGGTGCGGTCCGACAGGTGCGGGGCGGGCAGCAGCGGTGTGCCGCCCTCACCGAGCGTGACGATCTGCCAGCCGTCCTGCACCGGCATGCGGCTGCGGTAGGCGTCGATCACACCCGGCCAGGGCGCAACGCGTGCGGTGGTCATCCCGCCACCCCCTTCCGCCCGAGCTCCTCGACCCGCAGCACGCTCTCCACCCCGTTCACGATCTCCAGCCCGGCCAGCTCGCTCACGGTGGCGGCGAGCGCGGACTCCGGCGCGACGTGGGTGACCACGACCAGGCGGGCCGACGAGCGGGCCTGCGCGCGAACCGCGGGCTCGGCGCCGTCGCTGCTGGTCTGCCGCACGGCCGCGATGCTGACGCCCTGCGCTGCGAACGCACCCGAGATCGTCGCGAGCACGCCCGCGCGGTCGGCGACGTCCAGGCTGACGTGGTAGCGCGTGGGCACGCTGCCCATCGGACGCACCGGCAGGCTGGCGTAGGTGCTCTCCCGCGGCCCGCGCCCGCCGACGACCCGGTTGCGGGCCACCGCGACGAGATCGCCGAGCACGGCGCTGGCGGTGGGAGCCCCGCCTGCTCCCTGGCCGTAGAACATGAGCTGACCTGCGGCTTCGGCCTCGACGAACACGGCGTTGAACGCGCCGTCGACGGCGGCGAGCGGGTGTGCGGCCGGGATCATCGCCGGGTAGACCCGCGCGGAGACCGACTCGGGGTCGCCGGTGCGCTCGCAGATCGCCAGCAGTTTGATCACGCAGCCGAGCCTGCGGGCGGCGGCGATGTCGACGGCGGAGACGTTGCGGATGCCCTCGCAGTGCACGTCCGCCGCGGTGACGCGGGTGTGGAAGGCCAGCGAGGCCAAGATGGCGGCCTTGGATGCCGCGTCGTAGCCGTCGACGTCGGCGCTGGGATCGGCCTCGGCGTAGCCCAGCCTCGTCGCCTCGTCGAGCGCGTCGGCGTAGCTCGCGCCGGAGGCGGCCATCGAGGACAGGATGAAGTTCGTGGTGCCGTTGACGATGCCGGCCACGCGCGTGATCCGGTCGCCCGCCAGCGACTCGCGCAGCGGCCGCAGCAGCGGGATCGCGCCCGCGACCGACGCCTCGTAATAGAGATCGGCGCCCGAGGAGTCGGCGGCCTCGGCGAGCCCGGCCCCGTCCTCGGCGAGCAGCGCCTTGTTCGCCGTGACGACGGACTTGCCCGCCTTCAGCGCCTCCAGCAGCCACGTGCGCACGGGCTCGATGCCGCCGATCACCTCGACGACGACGTCCACGTCCGGCCGCGTGACCAGCGCCGACGCGTCCGTGGTGAGCAGCTCCCCCAGCTCGGGGTGCCGGTGCGGGCGGCGCACGGCCACCCCGACCAGCTCGACGGGCGCGCCCACCCGGGCCGCGAGATCGGCGGCCTGCTCGCGCAGCAGCCGCACGACTTCGCCCCCGACCGTGCCGCACCCCAGCATCGCGACGCGGATCGGGGCTCCGTCCACCCGCCCCGCAGGCTCCGCAAGCTCCGCCTGCTTCCATCCCCCGGCACTCACAGGGCCACCTCCAGGCGGAAGAGGTCGTCTTCGGTCTCCCGGCGCAACAGCACCCGGGCCGCGCCGTCGCGCACGGCGACGACGGCGGGCCGCGGCAGCCGGTTGTACGAGCTCGCCATCGCGTAGCAGTAGGCGCCCGTGGCGGCGACGGCCAGCAGGTCGCCGGGGGCGAGGTCGGCGGGGAGCCAGCAGTCGCGCACCACGATGTCGCCGCTCTCGCAGTGCTTGCCGACGACACGGGAGAGCACGGGCGTGCCCACGCCGTCGACCTCCGACGAGCGCGAGACCAGCCTGCAGTCGTACACCGCGTCGTAGAGGGCGGTGCGGATGTTGTCGCTCATGCCGCCGTCGACGCTGACGTAGCGCCGTCCGTGCCCGCTGCCCAGGTCGACGTCCTTCAGCGTGCCCACCTCGTAGAGCGTGACGGTGCCGGGCCCGGCGATCGCCCGCCCGGGCTCCACGGCGATCGTCGGCACGTCCAGGTCGGCGGCGTGGCACTCGCGTTTCACGATGCCGCGGAGCTCCTCGGCCAGCTGCGGGACGTCGAGCGGCGTCTCGGCGGCCTGGTAGGCGATGCCGAACCCGCCGCCGAGGTCGAGCGTGGTGAGGGCGGTGAGCGCGGCGGCCCCGTGCTCGCGGTGCAGCGCGGCGAGGAACCGCACCACGCGGTGGGCGGCCACCTCGAACCCGCCGGTGTCGAAGATCTGGCTGCCGATGTGGCTGTGCAGCCCCACGAGCGACAACCCCTCGGACTTCAGCACGCGCCGCACCGCTTCGGCGGCGTCCGGCAGCGCGAAGCCGAACTTCTGGTCCTCGTGCGCGGTGGCCATGAACTCGTGGGTGTGCGCCTCGACGCCCACCGTGAGGCGCACCATCACGTCCGCCACGGCGCCCCGCTCGCGGGCGATCGCGTCCAGCCGGGCGATCTCGTGGAACGAGTCGAGCACCACGCGTCCGACGCCCGCCTCCACCGCCGCCGTGAGCTCGGCGGGCGACTTGTTGTTGCCGTGCAACGTGATCCGCTCCGCCGGGAACCCCGCGCGCAAGGCGATGGCCAGCTCGCCGCCGCTGCAGACGTCGAGCGCGAGGCCCTCCTCGGCGACCCAGCGCGCCACCTCCGTGCAGAGGAACGCCTTGGCCGCGTAGTGCACCGAGGACGGCGCCGAACGCGGCGGCGAACGCGTGGGCGCGGGCGCGGAAATCGGCCTCGTCGATCACGAACAGCGGCGTGCCGTGGGCCTCGGCGAGGTCGCGCACGTCGACGCCCGCGATCTCGACCGACCCCGACGCGCCGCGCACGGCGTGCCGCGGCCAGACGGCGGGCGCCAGCACGTCGAGCTCGGCGGCGGTGCCGGGGCGCGGCCCGGCCGTCTCGGGCGGGGCGAGGAACCCGGCGTGCAGTGGCCCGGCCGGATGGGCCCTCATGTCGCCGCCTCCGCGGGGGAAGGAGCACGTCGGCGGTCACATCCGCTCCGGCGCGCTGACGCCCAGCATCCCGAGGCCGTTGGCCAGCACCTGGCGGGCCGCGTCGCAGAGCGCGAGCCGTGCGCGGTGCAGCTCGGTGGTCTCCTCGTCGCCCATCGGCAGCACGCGGCACGCGTCGTAGAACTTGTGGTACGCGCTGGCCAGCGCCTCGAGGTAGCGCGCGACCCGGTGCGGCTCGCGCAGCTCGGCGGCCGACGCGACGACCGTGGGGAACTCCCCCAGCGTGCGGATCAGGTCGCCCTCGCGGGGATGCTCGAGCAGCCCGTACTCCGTGCCGGGGGTGACGCCGAGGTCGGCCGCGTTGCGCGCGAGCGACGCCAGCCGGGCGTGCGCGTACTGGACGTAGAAGACCGGGTTGTCGTTGCTGCGGCGGCGGAGCAGGTCGATGTCGACGTCGAGCGTCGAGTCGACCGACGAGCGGATGAGCGAGTAGCGCGCGGCGTCGACGCCGACCGCGTCGACCAGGTCCTCCATCGTGACGACCGTGCCCGCGCGCTTGCTCATCCGCACCGGCCCACCGTCCTGCACGAGGTTGACCATCTGCCCGATGAGCACCTCGACCACCGCGGGGTCGTCGCCGAGCGCCGCGGCGGCCGCCTTCAGCCGGCTGATGTAGCCGTGGTGGTCGGCGCCGAGCATGTAGATGCACAGGTCGAAGCCGCGGGCGCGCTTGTCGAGGAAGTAGGCGATGTCGCCCGCGATGTAGGCCGGGTTGCCGTCGGACTTGATGACCGGGCGGTCCTTGTCGTCGCCGTACTCGCTGGAGGCGAGCCACCAGGCGCCGTCGTTGAAGTAGAGCTTGCTCGGACGCCTTGAGCCGCTCCACGGCGGCGGTCGACCGCACCGGAGTCGTGCAGCGACTGCTCGTGGAACCACACGTCGAAGTCGGTGCCGAACGCGTGCAGCGCCGCCTTGATCTCGTCGAACATCATGCCGACGCCGACCCGGCGGAAGATCTCGTCGCGGTGCGGCGAGCTCAGCGCATCGGGCTCGGCCGCGACGACCCGGGCGGCGATCTCGCCGATGTAGGCGCCGCCGTAGCCGTCCTCGGGCGCGGGCTCGCCGAGGGCCGCGGCCACCAGCGAGCGGACGAAGCGGTCGATCTGACCGCCCGCGTCGTTGAAGTAGTACTCGCGGACGACCTTGGCGCCCCGCGCGGCGAGGACCCGGCCGAGCGCGTCGCCGACCGCGGCCCAGCGGGTGCCGCCGAGGTGCAGCGGGCCCGTCGGGTTGGCGGAGACGAACTCCAGGTTGACGTTGCGGCCGGCGTAGTCGTCGCCGTGGCCGTAGGACGCGCCGCCCGCGAGGACGTCGGCCACGATGCCGCCCTGCGCGTCGGCGGCGAGGCGCAGGTTGATGAAGCCCGGGCCCGCGATCTCGGCGCTCGCGATGCCGTCCTTGCGCCGCCAGCTCCTCGGCCAGCCACGTCGGCGAGGTCGCGCGGCGGGACCCCGGCCTTCTTGGCCGTGCGGAGCGCGACGTTGGTCGCGTAGTCGCCGTGCTCGGGGTTGCGCGGCCGCTCGACGCCGACGTCGTCGGGGAGCGCCGCGCCGTCCAGGCCTCGTCGCGCCAGCACCGCTGAGGCGGAGGCACGGACGAGGTCGGCGAGCAGGGCGGGGGTCACCGGTTGAGTCTAGTGCGGCGCCCGCAGACGCTTGCCGGGTCCTCGCGCGCCCACGCGATCACCCCGGCAGCGTCCGCGGCCACCGCACACGGAGGTGCTGCTCAATGGTTTCTCAGGAGCCGTACCTACACTGCGTGCATGGCCAGTGGCAAGAACAGCAGAGCGGTGCGCAGCGCGCGTTCCGCCGTCGTCGCGAAGCGGTCCACGCCGTGGGGCATGATCGCGGCGGTCCTCGTGGTGGTGCTGTTCGCGGGCGCGATCTTCGGCTATTACGTCGTCCAGAACAACGCCAAGCAGGCGAAAGCGGCCGCGCTGGCCGAGTGGACGCCGTCCGACACCAACAAGGACCCGTCAGCCAAGATCGCCGGAATCGTCATCCAGCCGTACGCGGGAGCCAACCACGTACAGCCGAACCAGACCGTCGCCTACACGCACAGCCCGCCGTTCGGCGGCACGCACGACGGCTACTGGGCGGCGTGCAACGGCGTCGTCTACCCCACCGCGGTGCGCAGCGAGAACATGGTGCACGCGCTGGAGCACGGCTCGGTGTGGATCGCCTACAACCCCGACAAGATCACCGGCGACGCGCTGAAGACGCTGAGCGCCAAGATCGACGGGCAGCCGTACAGCCTGATGTCGCCCTACCCCAACCTCGACCAGCCGATCTCGCTGCAGTCGTGGGGTCACCAGCTGAAGCTCTCCGACCCGAACGACCCGCGGATCGACCAGTTCATCCAGTCGCTGCGCAGCAACCAGTACCAGTACCCCGAGCCGGGGGCGAGCTGCGCCGCGCTCGGGCCGGGCCAGTTCGACCAGGACAACCCGCCGCCGTTCGCGCCCGCGCCGCCCGTCAGCGCCGTCAACAACACCACGGTGATGCCCGAGGTCATCGCGGGGGCGCAGGGCGTCACCCCCGACCCGGTCAAGTGACCGCGCTGGACTCCCGGCCGTCGGCGCCCGTGGAAGCCCGGGAACCCCGATGGGTGCGGCCGTTCGTCATCGCGGCTGCGGCGCTCGTGCTCCTGCTCGTCGGCGCCACGGGCGGGCTGCTCATCGGCCGCGCGGGCGTCCCCGAGGTGCCCGCCGCCGAGTCGGTGGACGTCGGGTTCCTGCAGGACATGAGCGTGCACCACCAGCAGGCCGTCGAGATGGCGACGTGGGAGCAGGAGCACACGTCCGACCCCGAGCTGCGGCAGCTGGCCTACGACATCCAGAGCACGCAGGCCGGTCAGATCGGCCGGATGCAGGGGTGGCTGGAGCTGTGGGGGGCGTCGTCGCAGCCGGTCGGCCGCGAGTACATGACGTGGATGGCGGGTTCGCCCACCGGGGCGCACGAGCACACCGTCTCCGCTTCGGGGGTCGCGACGATGCCCGGGATGGCGAGCGCGGACGACCTGAAACGGCTCCGGGCGTCCACCGGCAAGGACCTCGACGTGCTGTTCCTGCAGCTGATGCTCCGCCACCACCAGGGCGGCGCCGAGATGCTGAGCTACGCGGCGACGAACGCGTCGCAGGAGCCGGTGCGCAACCTGGCCGCGCAGATGCTCTCGGCGCAGACCTCGGAGGCGGGCTACCTCACGCAGCTGCTCACCGCCCGCGGCGGCACCCCGCTGCCGTTATAGGCGCACGGTCCCGTCCGCGTTGACCGTCCAGCCGGGGTTGTGGGCGACCTCCCAGACGTAGCCGTCGGGGTCGGCGAAGGCGCCCGAGGTGCCGCCCCAGTCCATGCGGGTGGCGGCCCGGCGGATCGTCCCGCCCGCCCGCTCGGCCTCCGCCAGCACCGCGTCGACCTCTTCGGGCGAGCGGACGTTGTGGGCGAGCTCGATGCCGGGCGCGCCGTGCCCGCCGAGCGCGGTCCACAGCCCGAACACCATCCCGCCCGCCTGGAAGAAGCAGACCTCGTCGTCGGGCTGCTGCGCGCCCGCCCACCCGAGCGCCTCGTAGAACGCCCTCGCCCGCGCCAGGTCCGCCACGCCGAGGGTCACCAGGCTGATGCGCTGCTCCACCGCTCCTCCTCCGGTCGAGGCGACCCTGCCACGCTCCCGCCCCGCGCCCTCCTCCCGCCCCGCCGTGCGCTAGGGTTTCTCCTGTTGCCCCCGTAGCTCAGGGGATAGAGCACCGCCCTCCGGAGGCGGGAGCGCAGGTTCGAATCCTGCCGGGGGCACCCAGGTCAAGCAGCTGGTCCAAGCAGGTGGACCACTCTGCGTGGTGCCTCGCACCATGACCAGTGCCCGCTAGCGCAGCGGGATCGAGACGACCCCTACGGCAGTCGGTGCGGGGCGCTGCGCCACGACTAGGAGAGCCCTGAACAATGGGTGTGCTGGGCGGCTGGCGACGGGCAGGGCTTCTCAAGGCCGTCGATGCGGCGGTCAACGCCCCTTGCAGGGGTGACAACGAGTTCGCCCCGCCCGCCGGGGTGAGGGTGCACCGGTCGTGTCCGGGTGGTCAAGCGGCCGCTGGCAGCCGGTTCAGGCCGGGGCTACTGCCCAGGTCCCGCTGCTGCGGGTCAGCCCGAGGGCGAGCAGACGGCGCAGGTTCAGCCCGGCGACGCGGTGGTGCAGCCAGAGGTCGTTGGCTGCGGTTCCGCGGAACCGCAGCCGCCGGTTGCGGCTGGCGATCAGCCAGGAGATCGACCGTTCGACCATGGGGCGGTGCCCGCGGTAGACGGCCTGGAACTCCGGGTCGCGAGCGCGGACCCGGTGCGCGCGCTGCAACGCGTCGTGGGGATGCAGGTTAAGCGTGCGGCCGCGGGCAGAGCTGGTGCACCGAGGCCGCAGCGGGCAGTCCCGACAGGCCGCCCCGAAGATCACTCGCCGGGTGCCGGTGATCAGGCGGGTGATCTGGTTCGGGCAGGTGACCGTGCCGGACGCTTCGTCGACAGTGAACTCGTCGACAGTGAACTCGTCGACAGTGAACTCGTCGAGGGTGAACCCGCCCTCCACAGCCGGGCGCAGCGGCCACGGCTTGATGATCGCGGTGTGGCCGCACTCGGCCACCGCGGCCAGCAACTCACCGGTGCCGTAGGCCGAATCGCCCAACACCTCGACCGGGTCGGTTTCCTCGGCCAACAGCTCGATGCCGACCGCGGCGTCGGAGTACTCCGGCCCGGCGGCTGGGGTCAGCGCGCACCCGGTGATGATCCCGGTGTCCGGCTCGACCTTCACGTGCGCCTTGTAGCCGTCCTGGCGGCGCTCGCGGGTCTTGTGCGCGTGGCGGGCCTCTGGATCCACGGTGGAGATCACCCGGTCCGGGGCCACCTTCCGCGCGACCTGCCAGCGTCCGTCGGTGCCGTCCGAGCCGTCCGCGGGTTCGACGTCCTGCCCGGCGACCAGTGCCAGCAACGCCACCGCCTCCGCGGCCCGCGGGTCGAGTTCCTGCTCCGGCAGGTGCCCGAGCAGCCGGTGCGCATCCGAGACCAGCGTGTCGATCAGCTGCGCGCGGGCCTCGGCATCGTCCCAGGCGATCCGCGGCTTGCCGGCCAAGGTGTAGTCATGCCCGGTGCACCGGGCGGCGATCACCACAGCGGCGCCGGGGACGTCGCGGGCCACCCGACGCACCCCGGCGATCAGCTGGGTGATGGTGTCCTGGGTGGCCACCGCGTCGTCGAAGACCGTGGAATCCAGCGCCCGACGAGTCTTACCGGTCAGCACCCCGGTCTCGGCGACCACTTGGCGGACCACGTCGAAGATCCGGTTCGGGCGCGCCGATCGGGTCAGTCGACGCCGCCAGTAAGTCAACGTCGTCGGGTGAAACCCCCTCGCCGTGACCGCCAGCCCGCACGCGGCCTTCCACCGCAGGTCGAACGTCAGCGCTTCGACGGCTTCGGTGTCCGAGAACCCGTGCAAGGTCTGCAACACGATCACCGAGGCGATCACCTCCGCCGGCACCGACGGTCGCCCACCCGACTTGAACAAGTCGGCGAACATCACCTCCGGGAACAACTCGTGGCGATGCCCGGCCAGGAACGCGAACATCCCACCCGCCGGCAACAGATGCCCCGCCACCGACTCCACATCGAAGACCTCGCGCTGCGGATCAGCCCGTCCCTGCACCCACCGATCCCCCCAACCCGGCAAGATCGACTCAGATCCGACACGACCCGTTTTTCAGGGCAGTCCTAGGTGGCTGGTGTCGAACGGGCCGGTTCGGGAATCTGTGATCTTCTGCGCTTGCGACTATGTGGCTCCTGAGAGCGGTCGGGACGCGGTTCAGTTGACCGTGAGGTTGTTCACCGCTGCTCGCGCCGGTGGTGAGCCTGGTGGGTGCCTCATTCGTCCTGGTCAGGTCGTCACCGCCCATCCGTTGGCGGTTTTGCGCACGTTGAGCACGGCCAGGCGTGCGAGGTTGACCGCGCCGGCGAGGAACCGGAAGTCGGCATCAACGCGGTCGGTGCCGCGAACCCGGGCTCGTCGTCCGCCGTGTCGGCGGCGCATCAGGTGCGCGAGTTTGCGTTCAACCTTCGGTCGGGTGGCCCGGTAGTCGGCGACCCAGGCCGGATCGGTCTGCCGGGCCCGGGCATCGGCCAGTGCCTGCTCGTGCGGGCCGACGCTGACCGTGCGCCCGGCCTTCGCGGTGGTGCACTGCGAACGCAACGAGCACCCGGCGCAGGCCTGCCCGAAGTAGGCGATCCCGCCACCGTCACCGTTGCGGGGCGCCCGGATCGGGGCGCTGACCCCTGCCGGGCAGGTCGCGGTCATCGCAGCCACGTCGATCCCGAAGCGGTCCTTGCTGAACAACCCGCCCGCCGCGGTCGGCGCCTGGGTCTTGCACCGGGACTCGATCCCGGCCCCGCCGAGCTGCTCGTGGAACTCGCCCGTGCCATAGGCGGCATCCCCGTAGACGATGGGCTCCTGCCCACCACGCGTGCCCGGCCCGTCGGTGCCCGGCCCGTCGGTGCCCGGCCCGTCGGTGTTGTCGAGGAGGTCGGTGATCAGGTCCTCGGCGGCAGCGGTGTCCCCGGTGTTGCCCGGGGTGACGGTGGTGGCAGTGATGATCTCCGAGTCCGGGTCCACCGCGGCGTGGCCCTTGTACCCGTCAAACCCCCGCGACGCGGTCTTGTGACCGTGCCGGGCGTCCGGGTCCACGGTGGAGATCACCCGATCCTTCGCGACCCGGCGCGCGGTGCGGAACACCCCGTCCTCGCCGGGATCGAGGTCCTGGCCCAACACGGTGGCCAGCAACGCCGAGGCCTGCTCGACCGCCTCGGTGAGCTCCCGTCCGTGCAGGACCGCCAGCACCGCGTACCCGTCACGCGCCCGAGAGGCGATCAACACCGCGCGGGCGTCCGGGTCGTCCCAATCGATCTGCGGCTTCCCGACCGCGACGTAGTCATCCCAACCCGCCAGCGCTGCCCGCAGCTCGGCCTCCAACCCGGCGTCGGCCACTTTCAGCAGCCCACGCAGCGCTGAGCGGATCAACGTCACGGTGTCCATCGTGGCCACCGCGTCATACAACGGGGTCGAGTCCAGCACCCGCCGCCTGCCCACCAACCCGGCCGCGTGCGCCGCCTCCAACGCCACCTCGAAGACCCGGTCCGGGCGTTGCGAGCGCCGCAGCCGCTCACGCATGTCCACCAGCACCGTGTGCGCGAACCGCGCCCACCCCGACCCCCCATACCCGCCGACCCCGGCGGCGTAACGCCAGCGGGCGTCGAAGGCGTACCGATCGACCGCCTCCCGGTCCGACAGCCCCTCCAGGCGCTGCAACACCATCACCGTGGCCACCACCGACGGCGGCACCGACCGCCGACCCGTACCGGTGAACAGATCAACGAACAACTCGTCAGGGAATAACCGGTCACGCTCGCGCGCCAGGAACCCATAGATCGAGTTCCCCGGCAGCGTCTCCTCACAGAACCGGGCACCCTCGTCGAACAGATCACGCTGCCGATCAGCACGCCCCAGCCTCACCCGCCGATCCTCCCGTGCCAGCCCGTCCTATCGGGTGAACGCCACGCGAAAGACACCAGCCACCTAGGCCCTGGCTGCGCAGCGACGCCAGGGAAACGGGCAGTTGCACGCCAGCGCGGATGATCGGCATTCGGTGCGTAGATCCGGTCGATCGGTGCATCCAAATGTTCATTCTTCTGGTGATCCACTCGGCCAGGCCAGCATCCGATGGGCGCTTCTCTGCTGGAGACATCCATCGACCGATCATTCCCGCGATGGATAATCCGCTTGCCGCGGTAAGTGCGGAGCCGGTCAATGGATCAAGTAGCAACACCGCACGCAGGGATCAAGTGATACGCAGTAGTGCGGACTTGCCGACTGGACCCAACCAGCCCCGCCCGCTCAACACCCTGATCACACGGCAGAACCTCACTAACCGGAGCTGCGCGGTCTCCGAAGTACAGGTTGCCGGGAGGCGGACGTATCAGGACGCACCAGGATGACTCCTTTCTCGAGAGGCGTGCTGCCTGTAGTTCTTGAACGCACCGTCAATCTGGGAGTCGCTATGACCGCACCGACCGGCCGCGTCGTCCGCAACGTCCACCACGGCACTCGACTCATCGCCGACGGCGCGATCGACGACGATGTCGCCCTCCGCGCCCAAAGCACCGAGGTGTCCGAGTCACTTCCAGGAGCGGCGCGGATCGGCGCAGAGGCCGATGACGCGGGAGCGGTCGAGCTCGCCGTCACGTTCTCGACGCCGTTCGACTACTTGTTCGACACGCTGGCGAGCAAGTTCCCTGGTAAGCACCTGCCCGGCGACCCAGCCACAGTCGTCCTCAATCTCAAGGCACTGGGCCGAGCAATGATCGAGGACGAGCCGCCCCAAGGCAGCGAGCTGCAGACAGTCGGCAACTCGACGATCCCACCGGTGTACACCTACTGGGGTCAATTCATCGACCACGACATCACGCTGAACACCGACAGCAACAAGAGCGTCTCCGATATCACCCAGTCCGACCTCGCCCCGCTGACGCCGTCATTTGTGACAACCCACCTGCGCAACGGCCGACAGCCCGCGCTCAACCTCGACTCGATGTACGGCGACGGTCCGACGTTCCCCGGCGGCCCCACCACCGCGGCCGCGGACATGTACGACGGCCTCGCTCTCAAACTCTCCGATGTGGCGGACAACCCCTTCATCCCCGGCGACCACATCTCCACTGACACAAAGCGAGACCTGTTCCGCGACCAGTCGTTGGTCGATGATCCGAACACGCCAGACGTCGACGCAGCCGTTGCGGTGATCGGGGACAGCCGCAACGACGAGAACCTGATCGTCGCTCAGTTCCACGTCGCCTTCATAAAGTTCCACAATGCGGTGCTCGCCACCGTTTCGGCGCAGCCCGACGCTCCGACCGACCCGCAAGAGCTGTTCACCCGGGTACGGCAGTTGGTTACCTGGCACTACCAGTGGCTCGTCGTCCACGACTACCTCAAGACCGTCACACAGACCGGCGTGGTGGACAAGATTCTGCTAGGCGGCAACAAGGTTTACGCTACCCGCAACGACCAACCGTATATGCCGCTGGAGTTCTCGGCCGCAGCTTTCCGGTTCGGCCACTCGATGGTGCGCGCGTTTTACGACTACAACCGCAACTTCGGCCGCAAGAACGGCGCACCTGGCGTGGTCGCGCCGTTCGCCACCTTCGAACAGATCTTCGCGTTCACCGGATCGGCCCGCGCCCTCGACGGCTCGGGCGAGGCCGCCCCGTTCAGCGGCACCAGGCTTACCACGCTGCCGTTCAACTGGGTGATCGAGTGGGATCGATTCGTCGACAAGGGCGCCGGAACGGCCGACCACTTCGCGCGAAAGATCGACACACAGCTCGCGCCCCCGCTTCACGACATGCTGAACCAAATCTCGCGCAACGAGGGGAGCTTCCCGATCGTCCTGCGGGAGCTGCTCACCCGGCTCGCGGTGCGCAACCTGCTGCGTGGCTATTCGCTGGCGCTACCAACCGGGCAGGCGGTCGCCGAGGAACTCGGAATTGCCCCGCTGACACCCGCGCAGCTGCAGTCCGGAAACACGGCGAGCTTCAACAAGGTCCTCAAGGACGGCGGATTCGAGACCGCTACGCCGCTCTGGTACTACGTGCTCAAGGAGGCAGAGGTCCTGCAAGCAGGCAACTCCCTCGGACCCGTGGGCAGCCGGATCGTGACGGAGACGCTCATCGGCCAGCTGCGGGCGGACGAGGCATCGTTCCTCAACGCGCCGAGTGACTGGAGCCCCGAGCAGGGTGTTCTCCTGCCCGGTGAGGGCACACCGATCGTGTCGATCAACGACTTGTTCAGGTTCGCGGGCGTGGCATAGCAACAACCTCCTTCTTTGAGCGCCGTCGGCAGGACGGACAACGTCGTGGCCACGACCCTTCAGCTAGGACGTCGGTGATCGCGGCGGGTCGGCTTGATCGGTGGCGGGACACGGACCAACGGCGAGCAGTTCGGCCAACGGGCCACGGATGTCGGGTGGGAACAGGCCGTACTCGGCGAACTGCCCGGCCGTGATCCAGTGCAGCTCGAAGCTGTTGTCGGGCCGGTTCGCACGCGCCTCCGGCCCGGACAGCTCGGCGCGCCCCCGCACCGCGGTCATCAGGAAGTACGAGGCTGGACGGTCATTGTGCCTGCCGGTCCACAACGGACGATCGATCTCCGCGGTGAGGGAGGTTTCCTCGTGCAGCTCGCGCAGCGCGGCCTGAGCCGCGGTCTCGCCGTGCTCGACGCCGCCACCGGGCAGGACGGCGTACTCCCGCCCGCGCTTGTGACGCTTGATCACCAGCAACCGCTCGCCGTCGATGACCACCGCTACCGCGCGGTGGCGAGCCGCTCGCAGGCGCGCCGCGCGTCGATCGAGCCCGAGCCTGCGCAGGAGCCGCCGGTAGAGGCCGATCACCGCACCACCGTAGCTCCGCCGGGAGACGACTGCCGCTCGACGGACGTCGGTGAGCGCGGTATTCGGTCGCGCTCAGGTGCCGAAATCGGCGACTGCCCGGACCGGTGCACGCCGACAGGACGAGGCAGGCGGTCGTCGACAGGAAAGCGGGTGCGACGCTCCGCACGGGGAACCCCTGCGTGCGGCACCGCATTGACGGCTTCGAGCAGCACCTGCGGCCAGAGCGGGTACGGGTCGGCCGGGGCGCCCGGCGCGGCGACGTTCGAGCCGTCACCGAGCAGGTCTACCAGCCAGCTGGTGCCCGGGCAGTCGGCGACGTCCACCAGCTCCTGCAGGCTCTCGGAGCCGATCCCCGGCCCGCCCGGGAAGAACAGCCAGTTCCACGGGCCGGGGGTGCGTCGAGCCCGGCGCAGCCGAACGCCGGGGGTCGTCCAATACCGGTCCGGGAGCCTGCTCACGGCTCATCGTGACATCCTGACGGTCAGAGCCACTAGCGTCCCGGCCGTGCGTGCGCCGCTGCCTCCGACCGCCGTCGCGATCAGCTTCATCGACTGCGTCAACCGGGCGGACCTCGACGGTCTCGGCGCGCTCATGACCGTCGACCACGCGTTGGAGGTGTTCGACGAGGCGCCGCTCATCGGCCGCGACGCCAACGTCGAGGCGTGGCGGGGTTACTTCGCCGCGTTCCCCCGCTACGTCATCTACCCCCGGCGAATCGCGGCGAGCGGCGATGTCGTCGCGATGCAAGGCCACACGACCGGTTCGCACCTCGACCTCCCCGACGAGGACGAGGTGCAGCTGTCGGTGATCTGGCTGGTGACGGTCGTGGACGGGGCGGTGCGCCGGTGGTGGCTGGTGGAAGACACCGCCGCGCACCGGCGTGCGTACGGCCTCGATTGATCAGCCCGGCAGGTGGGCGCCGACCCCCGCGTGCCCGAAGCGGATGCCGCGCGGCACCTCGTCGAGCGGGATGTTGCGCGGACGAGGTCACAGCCAGCCGTCGCCCCGACCGGCCGGAGCAGGCACGATGACCGGGAACCGACCGCTGAGGGAGCGTGCATGTCGACCACCAACGGCCTCGACGCCTACGTCGGCTGGCTCGCCGAACGGGGCCACACCTTGGCCTCCTACGAGGAGCTGTGGCAGTGGTCGATCGACGACCTCGAGGGCTTCTGGGCGTCGGTCTGGGACTACTTCGAGGTCAAGGGTTCCTACGAGCGGGTGCTGGGATCCCGCGACATGCCCGGCGCCGAGTGGTTCCCCGGCGCGCGGCTGAACTACGCCGAGCACATGCTCGGCGGCCCCGAGGACCGCGACGAGCCCGCGGTGATCGCGTTCTCGCAGACCCGCGACCGGATCGACCTGACGTTCGGCGAGCTCGCCGACCAGGTCGGCCGGGCGCGGGCCGGGCTCGCCCGGCTCGGCGTGGGGCGCGGCGACCGGGTCGTCGGGTACGTGCCGAACACTCCCGAGGCGCTGGTCGCGTTCCTGGCGTGCGCGTCGCTGGGCGCGATCTGGGCCTCCTGCGCGCCCGAGTTCGGGGCCCGCAGCGTGATCGACCGCTTCTCGCAGGTCGAGCCCTCCGTCCTGATCACGGTCGGCGGCTACACCTACGGCAACAAGCAGATCGACAAGTCCGAAGAGGTCGCGGCGATCCGGAAGGGGCTGCCGACGCTGCGCCACGTCGTCGGCATCACCTACGGCCCCTACGAGGTGAGCGACGCGCTGCCGTGGTCGGAGCTCCTGGCCGAGCCCGCGCCCGTCGCGTTCGACCGCGTGCCCTTCGACCACCCGCTGTACGTGCTCTTCTCCTCGGGCACCACCGGGCTGCCGAAGGCCATCGTGCACGGCCACGGCGGGATCCTGCTCGAGCACTTCAAGACCCAGGCCTTCCACCTCGACGTCCGGCCCGGCGACTGCTCGCTGTGGTTCACCACCACCGCGTGGGCGATGTGGAACATCTGGATGTCCGCGCTGCTGCGGCGGGCCGCCATCGTGGTGGTCGACGGCAACCCGCTCTTCCCCGATCTCCTGCAGCAGTGGCGGATCGCGTCCGAAGCCCGGGTCACGCTGCTGGGCACCAGCCCCGCGTACCTGATGTCCTGCCGCGCGGCCGGGATCGAGCCCGCGCGCACCGTCGACCTGTCCTACCTGCGCACGCTGGGCATCACCGGCTCCCCGCTGCCGAGCGAGGGGTTCGAATGGGCCGACGAGCAGTTCGGCGATCAGGTCCGGGTCAACTCGATCAGCGGCGGCACGGACGTCTGCTCCGGCTTCGTGGCGGGCAACCCGTGGCTCCCGGTGTACCGCGGCGAGCTGTCCGGGCCGTGCCTCGGCGTCGACGTCACGGCGTTCGACCCGGAGGGCAATGAGATCGTCGGCGAGGTCGGCGAGCTGGTGATCCGCCAGCCCATGCCGTCGATGCCGGTCGGCTTCTGGAACGACGAGTACGGCGAGCGCTACCGGTCCTCCTACTTCGACGAGTACCCGGGCGTCTGGCGGCACGGCGACTGGGTGACGATGTCGCCCCACCGCAGCTTCGTGATCTCCGGCCGCTCGGACGCGACCCTCAACCGCGGCGGGGTGCGGCTCGGCACCGCCGAGTTCTACGCCGTCGTCGAGGAACTGCCCGAGATCGCCGACTCGCTCGTCGTCCACCTGGAGGACCCGCAGGGCGGCGCGGGCAGGCTGCTGCTGTTCGTCGCCACGACCGACGGCGCCGAGCTCGACGACGGCCTGCGCGACCGCATCCGCGCGGCGCTGCGCCGGGAGCTGTCGCCCCGGCACGTGCCCGACGCGATCGACGAGGTCCCGGCGATCCCGCGCACGATGACCGGCAAGAAGCTGGAGAAGCCGATCAAGCAGATCCTGCTCGGGCGCAAGGCGTCCGAGGTGATCAGCGCCGACGCCGTCACCAACTTCGACGCCATCTCCGAGTTCCGGGTGTCGTGAGCCCGGGCCCGGGATGGGCAGCGCCGCTCCCGATCTGGGCACCTTTCTCGGATGGGCGGCGGGCGTCCGATTCCTAGCTTCGGAACCGCAGGCAGGCGACCGCCTCCGCGTTTCCGATCAAGGAGTTGGCATGAGCACACCCGGCACCCCCTCGGCGTCGCGCCTCGCGGTCGGCGGCTTCGCCGCCTTCGCGCTGAGCATCCCGCTGGCGGGCGCGTTCCATCCGGACTACTCGCACGTCCGGGAAGGCATCAGCGCGCTCGCCGCCACCGACTCCCCGGCCGCCCCGATCATGATCGCCGGGTTCGTCGCGCTGGCCCTCGGAACCGTCGCGGCCGGTGTGGCGCTGTGGGTTCGGCTCCCCGTGGGCGTGGCGGGTCGGATCGGCGCCGTCCTGGTGGTGCTGGCCGGGCTCGGGATGGTGGTCGTGGGCCTCAACCAGCAAGACTGCTCCGAGCTCATCGGGGCCTGTGCGGCGGCGGAGGCGGCGGGCACGCTCAGCGACCACCACGTCGTCCACCAGCTCGCGTCCCTCGCCGTCTTCCTGGTGCTGGTCATCGCGATGTTCCCGTTGGCCCGCGGGCTGCGCCGCAACGGCGGGCCCGCACGCGCGGCCGTCGCGACCCGGCTCGTCGGTGTCGTCGGCCTCCTGGTGATCGCCGCGATGATGACCGTGGGGCTCGGCGACCTCGGCGGCGTCGTCCAGCGCCTGTTCATCGCCCTGCTGTTCGGCGCTCCGGTGGCGCTGGCTTGCCTGCAGCGGACGGTCGCGGCTACCGGGGCGCGGGTCGGTAGGTCGCGATGATCGTGCCGCTGCTGGTGGGCTGGGCCTCGACGAGCTCGAACGCCTGCGTGGGCCCGTCGTCGGCGAACAGCCGCCTGCGGCCGCCGCCCGCGACCACCGGGCTGATCATCAGGGTCAGCTCGTCGAGCAGCCCGAGGTCGATCAGCGAGCGGACGAGGGTGGGGCTGCCCGCGGTGCCGATCGTGCCGCCGTCGCGTTCGCGCAGGTCCGCAACGTGATCGGCCAGCTCCCCCTTGATCAGCGTGCTGTTGGCCCAGGCGTCGGTTGAGTCGAGCGTGGTGGAGGCGACGTGCTTCTGCGCCCCGTTGATCCAGCTGGCAAAGGGCTCGTCGGTCGACGTCGGCCAGTACCCCGCCCACTCCGACCAGGTCACGCGCCCGAGGAGCACGGCGTCCTGCTCGTCGAGCATGCGCGACAACGCCGCACCCATCTCGGGGTCGAACGCGTGCTGCCACTCGTTGGGTGCCTCGACGACGCCGTCGATCGAGCTGAACAGTCCTGCGGTTACCTTGCGCATCGATCCCCTCCGATATCTAGCTTGGAAAGTAAGATACCCCGGTGTCAAGTCGCCATGAGCTGCAGGCCGAGCTGGCCGAGCAGATGCAGGCCTTCCAGGCCCGCGTCGACGCGTTCGACGAGCTCGTCGCGGCCCGGCTGGGCGTCAACCGCACGGACCTCCGGTGCGTGGAGATCCTCATGGCGCAGCGCACGGCCTCCCCCGGCGAGCTCGGGCCCGCGCTCGGCCTGACCACCGGTGGCGTGACCGCGATGCTGATCCGCCTCGAGCGCCTCGGCTACCTGCGCCGCGTCCCGCACCCGGACGACGGGCGCAAGGTGATCGTGGAGGTCACCGACAAGGCGCTGCGGCAGGTGGCCGCGCTGTACGCCCCGATCGCCGAGGGCGGCCACCGGCTGCTGGGCTCTTACAGCGACGCCGAGGTGGAGCTCCTCACCGGGTTCCTGCGCGCCGTCCGCGAGCTGTACGAGGGCAACCTGGAGCGGGTCCGCGGGTTGGACTAGAGGGCGCCGACGAGGATGCCGAAGGCCACCACGGTCGTCACCGTGCGCACGAGGTTCCACGTGGCCCAACGGGATTCGTGGAACGCGGTGCGGACGGCGGCGAGGTCGGGGATCCGGTCGGGGTCGCCCGCGGCCTTGATCGCGTCGTTGAGCGGCACGTTCACCGCCACGGTCAAGACCACCCCGGCGATCAGCAGCACGGCCGCGGCCAGCAGCCACACCCGCAGCGCGCCGCCGTCGCCCCAGGCCAACACGGCACCGGCGACGGCGAGCACCGGCGCGCCGAAGAACGCGACCATGAACCACGGGTTGAGGATGGCCCGGTCGATGGCTTGGAACGCCGTGACGAACGTGCGGTCGTCCACCCGCCGCAGGGCGGGCATGACGGTGTGCGCGTAGTGGCCGAGCACGCCCGCCACCCAGCCCGTGGTGAGCGTCGCCGCGATGAGGACCGCACCGGTCAGCGATGTCATGCCACCATGTTCGTCCCCGCGCGCGAGACGATCCATTGCCGCGACGCTCGTCTGCATGTCCGAGCGTCTCGCTCCACGATGGGCGAGGATCGACGCATGCGCCGCTACCGCGAACTGCTCGACCGCACCGACGGGCCGCCCGGATCGGCCTGGGGCGAGTACGGCCCCGACGACGAGCTGGGCTCGATCGGGCGGCTCACGCCCGACCGGGCCCTGGCCGGGGCGGCGTGCGTGCGTACCGGCGAGGTGATCAACCTGGACCTGCCGATTGACGCGCTGGACCCGCCGCTGGCCGCCGCGCGGCGCACCGTCCGGCACACCATCTTCGGGCGCAACGCGTTCCACCGCGACGAGCACCTCGACGACGTGTTCCCGCAGGTCTCCTCGCAGATCGACGGACTGCGCCACTTCGGGAACCCCGACCACGGCTTCTACAACGGCGCGTCCGGCGAGCGACTGGTGCCCGGCGACCCGCTGCTGGGCGTGCAGCGCTGGGCCGAGCACGGGATCGTCGGCCGCGGGGTGCTCGTCGACGTCGCCCGGCACCGCGAGGCGCAGCGGCGGCCGATCGACCACCGGGCGGGCGAGCCGATCCCGATCGCCGACGTCGTCGCCGCGGCCGAACGCCAGGGCAGCCGGTTCGAGCCCGGCGACCTGCTCCTCCTGCGCTTCGGGTGGCTGCACCACTACCGCACGGCGACGACCGAGGCCGAGCGCAACGCGCTGCCCGCCGAGCCCCGCCATCCCGGGCTCGTCCAGTCCCACGACACGTTGGAGTGGTTGTGGGACAACGGGTTCGCCCTCGTCGCGGCGGACAACTACGCCCTGGAGTGCTGGCCGCCGGTGGCGACGAGCCCGTTCCGCACCGCGGCCGAGCGGGCGGGGGGACCGGCCGACGCGCACACCGGCCTCATGCACCGGGTGATGATCCCGCTGCTCGGTCTGGCCGTCGGGGAGCTATGGGCGCTCGACGACCTCGCCGCGGCCTGCGCCCGCGACGGCCGCTACGAGTGCCTCGTGGTGGCCAAGCCGATCAACCTCGTCGGCGGCGTCGGCACCCCGGCCAACGCGACCGCAGTGCGCTGACCGGGGAACCGTGGTCCGGCGCCGCTCGTTGCCGGGGTGAACGCACAAGGGGGAGGGCACCATGCTGTTCACGATCCTGGGGTGGATCCTGTTCGGACTGATCGCGGGCTTCATCGCCCGTGCCATCGTGCCGGGCAAGGACGACATCGGCATCTGGCGCACGATCGTGCTGGGCGTCGTGGGCTCGTTCGTCGGCGGCCTGATCTTCGGGTTGTTCACCGGCGGGCTGCGGGGCTTCGAGCCCTCGGGGTGGATCGGCTCGATCATCGGCGCCGTGATCGTCCTGGTGATCTACAACAAGGTCACGGGGCGCAAGCGCATCGGCCGGTGACCGGTGCGGGTCGCACGAGTGCGGCGCACCCGATCCCGGGCTCAGCGGCCGGTGACCGCGGCCATGTAGCCCGCGATCCGGCCGTCGCGGATCCGTTCGGCCCAGAGCTCGGTGGCGTGCGCGTCCTCGTCGGCGTAGGCGTCCATGCGGCCGACCGCATCGCGCCGCAGCTGGGCCTTGGTGTGCGCGAACGTGTCGGCGGGCATGCGGTCGGCGAGCTCCGCGGCGGCGGCGAGCGCGGCGGCCTGCAGGTCGTCGGCCGCCACCACCCGGTCGACGAGGCCGACCGCCACCGCGTCGTCGGCGGACATGGTGTCGCCGCCGAGGACGAGCCGCCCGGCGCCGCCGTCACCCACCGCGTGCCGCACGACCTCGACCGCGGACCGCGGGAACGGCACGCCGACCCGCACCTCGGGCAGCCCGATGCGGCCCGCGCTCATCAGCACCACGTCGGCGCAGGCGGCGAGCACGCAGCCACCGGCGATCGCGTGCCCGTTCACCGCCGCGACCAGCGGCACCGGCAGCGTGAACGCGGTGCGGAACATGTCCGTGAGCGCGGGCAGCAGCCGTCGCGGGTACTCCGCTCCCCCGTCCACCACGCTGCGCAGGTCGACGCCCGCCGAGAACGCCCGGCCCGCGCCGGTCAGCACCACCGCCCGCACGCCGTCCACCCGGGGACCGCGCAGGCCCTCGGCCACCGCGGTGCAGAGCTCGGCGTCGAGCGCGTTCACCGGCGGGCGGGCCAGCGTGAGCACCGCGATCCCGTCCACCTCGGCCCATTCGATCACCGTTCGACAGTAGCCCCCGGGTGGACGGGGAACCGCCCGTTCCTCGTGAGGAAGTCGTCGTCGTCATCCCGGCCGCGACGCAACTCCCAGGGGGGAACCTGAGAAGTGGCTCGACGTCAACACGCTGAGCGGCGGCGCGGTCTTCGAGTTCGAGAACAAGGTCGGCTTCATGAAGCTCAACGTGTTCAACGCGGCCGTCGGCGGGATCGCGGCGCAGCAGGGCATCGTCTCCAGCGCCGAGCAGAAGTTCAGGCGCCTCCCGCTGTGAGCCGCCACCACCGCTGCACGCCGATCCGCTCCAGGAAGTCGAGGTCGTGCGACGCCACGACCAACGCGCCGCGGTAGGCGGCCAACGCCTCGACGAGCCGGTCGACGCTCGTGAGGTCGAGGTTGTTGGTCGGCTCGTCCAGCAGCAGGAGCTGCGGCGGCGGGTCGGCCAGCAGCAGCCGGGCCAGCACGACCCGGAACCGTTCACCGCCCGACAGCGTGCCCGTCGGGCGGTGAACGGCGTCCCCGCTCACCAGGAACCGCGCCAGCCCGGCACGCACCTGCTGCGGGGGCACACCGGACGCGCGGACGTTGTCCAGCACCGAGGCCGCGTCGTCGAGCACGTCGAGCCGCTGCGGCAGGTAGCCGACCGGCACGTGCGCCACGATCCGGCGCAGCAGCGTGGTCTTGCCGCTGCCGTTCGCCCCGACCAGGCCGATCCGCTCGGGCCCGCGGATCACCTCGTCGTCGACCGTCGCGACCGTGCGACCGGCGGGCACCGCGGTGCCGGGCAGGTCGATGCGGATCGCCGCGTCGTCGCGCACGTGGGCCTCGGCGGCGGCGAGCTCGTCGCGGGCGGCGTCGAGGCGCTGCTCGTGCCCGGTCCGCAGCTTGCCCGCCGACACCTGCGCCTCCCGCTTGCGCGCGTTCATGACGATCTTCGGCCTGCGCTTGTTGGCGTGGTCGGTGTCGGCGTAGCGGACGCGGCGGGCGATCTTCGTCTGGGATTCGGCCAGCTCGCGGCGCTCGCGGCGGACGTCGGCCTCGGCGACCCGCAGCAACCGTTGCGCGGTGTCCTGCTCGGCCGCGAGCTGCGCCTCGTACGCCGAGAGCGGGCCACCGAACAGCCGCACGGTGCCCGCGCGGAGCTCGGCGGTGGTGTCGACGCGCTCGAGGAGCTCGCGGTCGTGGCTCACCACGAGCAGCACACCCGACCACTGCTCGACGGCGGCGTACAGCAGTTCGCGTGCGCCGCGGTCCAGGTTGTTGGTCGGCTCGTCGAGCAGCGTCACCGGGAGGCGCCGCACGAGCAGGCCCGCCAGCCCGGTGAGCACCGCCTCGCCGCCCGACAGCGTGTCGGCGCGCCGGTCGAGGTCGGTGGGCAGCCCGAAGCGGGCCAGCGCCGCGACCGCGCGTTCCTCGATGTCCCAGGCGTCGCCGACGTCGGCGATCGCGGACGGGTCGCCCGCCTCGACTGCGCGCAGCGCCTGCCGCTGCGCCGCCACCCCGAGCAGGTCGGCCACCGAGCGGTCGGCGTGCAGGGCGACGGTCTGCGCGAGGTAGCCGACCGGCCCGGCGACGCGCACCGTGCCCGCCGTGGGCCGCAGCTCACCGGCGATCAGCCGCAGCAGGGTGGACTTCCCGGAGCCGTTGGCGCCGATCAGCCCGGTGCGACCGGCGCCGAACGCGACGTCGAGGTCGGAGAGCACGCGGTCGCCGTCGGGCCAGGCGAAGGACAGCTCGGAACAGACGATGGCGGGAGCAGGCACAGGACACCTCACGGATCGACGACGGCAGGACCGAGGTGTCAGCTCTCCACGCGTCAACCGTAAGGGACGAGTAGTCGGCGCGGAAACCGGTTATCCGTCTACGTGACGCGCGAATCCGACCAGCTCCCCGGTCGAGCGCCTGCGCGCCTGATGTTCGCGCTCCGCGCCGACAACGCGTCCGTCGTGAGCATGGCCCGCGACCGGGTCGCGGCGTGGCTCGCCGGGCACCGCTGGCCCGCGGAGGAGAGCCACGACATCGTGTACGCGGTCAGCGAGGCCGTCACGAACGTCTGCGAGCACGCGTACGACCGGCAGGAGGCGGGCACCGTGGAGATCACCGCCCACGTCGAGAAACCCACCGCGGAGACGCGGCGGGTGCGGGTGTCGGTGATCGACGAGGGGCGTTGGCAGCACCGGGCGACCCGCCCGTTCTCGCGCGGCCGCGGCCTGCGGGTGATCCGCGCGCTGATGGCGGGCGTCCGGCTGCGCCGGGGCAGCGCGGCCGCGCCGGGCACGTCGCTGGTCCTGACGAGCCCGTCGGTGCCTGCTTAGGCGGCGACCCGGACGTGGGACGCTCCCCTGGTGACGCTCCCGAGCACCCGCGCCGTGTGCGACCACCTGTGGGCGCGGTTCGTGCCGGACGACCGGGCCGCGCAGGCGGGCGGGCGGCTCACCGTGCGGGGCGCGCTGATGCCTGCCCGTCGTAGGGCGGCGTGAGCGTGCGCGTGCTGGTCGTCGCGGCCCCGTTGCTGGGGCACGTGCTGCCGTTGGTGCCGCTCGCCGCCGCGCTCCGCGCGGCGGGCAACGAGGTGTTGGTGGCGGCGGGTGATGTCGCGGACCGCGTCGGCGGGCTGCCCGCGCACGACCTCGCCCCCGGCTTCCGGCTCGACCGCGCGGCCCTGCGAGTGCTCGCCACCCACCCCCTGGTGGCCCGCCGCGAGCTGCAGGGCACGGCGGGCACGCGCGGGGTCGGGCTGCTCTTCGGCGCGGTCAACGCGGGCCTGCTCGGGCCGGTCGAGGAGCTGGTCGCCCGGTGGCGGCCGGACGTCGTGGTGCACGAGCCGCTGGCCTGCGCGGCCGCCGTGGCCGCCGCGCGGCACGACGTGCCCGCCGTGCTGCAGGACAACACGCTGGTCGACGGGGTCCTGCTGGTCACGGCCACCGTCACCGCCCGTCCGATGGTGAAGGCCGCGCTGCGGCTCGGCGTGACGACGCTGCCCGCCCCGGCGTTGCGCCTGGTCACGGCCCCGCGCAGCCTGGTGGGACCGCAGCCGGGGCAACCACTGCGGCCCGTGCCGTTCGCGGGCGACGGTCCGGTGCCCTCCGGGTTGGAGCGGCGCGGCGACCGACCGCGACTGCTCGTCAGCCACAGCACGGTGCCCGGGCCCGGCGGCGGCACGCTGCGCCCCGTGCTCGCCGCGGTCGACGGGCTCGACGCCGAGGTCGTTGTGCTCCGTGCGCCCGAGGGGCCGTTGCCCGCGAACGTCCGGCCGGTCGGCTGGGTGCCGCTGCCCGCCCTGCTCCCCCACGCCGACGCGATCGTCCACCACGGCGGCGCGGGCACCGTGCTCGCGGCGGTGGCCTTCGGCGTGCCCCAACTGGTGATCCCCGGCCCCGGCGACCGGCGGTACAACGCCGAGCTCGTGGCCGGGCGCGGCGCCGGGCTGGCGGGCGCCCCGAGCCGGGCGACGATCACGCGCCTGCTCGCCGACGGAGGCCTGCGCGCCGCGGCCGCCGAGGTGCGGGCGGAGGTCGCCGCCATGCCCGAACCGGCCGAAGTCGCGGCCGCGGTCCTCGCGGGGGTGCGTTCATGAGCGGGCGGGCGAGCTGCTCATCGGCACAGCGCTCTTCGTCATCGGCACAGCGCTCTTCATCGGCACAGCGCTCTTCGGCACAGCGCCCGCGCGAAGCGTCGACCGAGCGCGTGCGATGAGCGGGATCGACCGGGTCGGCGCCATCTGCCTGGCCCTGCCCGGCGTCGTCGAACGCGACGCGTGGCGCGGCGTGGCCTGGGAGGTGGCGGGCCGCACGTTCGCGCACGTCCTGCCGATCGAGGACGGCAGGCCGCCCGTGTACGCGCGGGCGTTCGGCACCGACGGTCCGGCGCTCGCGCTCACGTTCTGGTCCGCGGGCGCCGAGCTCGAGGCGCTGCGCCGGGCGGGGCCGCCGTTCGTGGCGCCCCCGTGGAACCCCAGCGTCGTCGGCCTGCTCGTCGACGGCGACACCGACTGGGCCGAGGTCGCGGAGCTGATCGCCGAGAGCCACCGCTTGCGGGGATAGCCGCGCGGGGTCAGCGGCGGTGGGTCGCCACGGCCGCCGCGCTCTGCGGGTCACCCGTGGCACGCAGGCCCTCGATCACGCCGTCGACGTCGGCCGCGGGGCGGTTCTGGCTGAGCTTGAACTTCGCCTCGATCCGCTCGATGGCCAGCTCGACGCCGACGATCGCGCGCAGCTGGCCCGCGAAGAACTTCGGCGGGGCGTCGTCGACCGACCACGGCGCGGGACGGCCCGCCTCGTGGCGGTCGGTGAGCTCCCGCACGAGCTCGGCGACCCAGTCCGGGTCGTCGTGCACGGTGACCACCCCATGCACGTGGGCGGTCACGTAGTTCCACGTCGGCACCACGCGCCCGTGCTCGGCCTTCGTCGCGTACCAGGACGGCGAGATGTACGCGTCCGGACCGCGGACGATCACCAGGGCCGTCGCGCCGTCCGCCGCGCGCCAGTGGTCGTTGTTGCGGGCCAGGTGCCCGCGCAGGGTGTGGCGCTCCACGTCGTAGAGGAAGGGCAGCATCGTTGCCGCGATCCCCTCGGGGCCCGCGGTGACGAGATCGGCGGCGCCGTGGCGCAGCAGCAGCTCGCGCACGGCCTCGTCGGTGGGGGCGAAGGCGCTCGGCACGTACATGCCTCACGAGCGTAGGCGCCGGTAGCGCTCCGCGAGGAGGCCAATTGCGAGGAACCAGCCCTGCGTTCAACGTTCGGTCAGACCTCCACGACCACCGACTCGCCACCCGCGGCGCGCCGCCCGGAACGCATGGTCACGGCCAGCAGCGCGGCGCCCGCGCACAACCAGGCCGTGACGTAGAAGCCGTTGTCGTAGGCCTGCGTGGTCACCGCGCTCGAAAGCTGCTGGTAGGCGGCGTACAGCTGGTCCGGCGCGACACCGGTCACCATCGCCCCGCGGTCGGAGGTCATCTGGGCGACCGCGGCGATGTTGAGCCCGCCGAACACGGCGACCGCGACGCTCGACGACACCCGCTGCATGATGTTGTTCATCGCACTGCCCGACGTCGTGAGCTGCCGCGACAGCGCCGACACCCCGCTGGTCATGATCGGCATCATGGCGAGCCCGACGCCGACGTTGCGCACCGCGAGCCACAACTCGATGTATCCCCGGGTGGTGTCCGGCGTGAGCTGCGCGAGCTCGTACGAGGCCACCGCGATCACGGCCAGCCCGAGCATGACCGGGTAGCGCGGGCCGATGAGGTCGTAGATCCGCCCCGAAACGGGCATGAGCACCAGCAGCACCATCGCGGCCGGGGTGAGCACGAGCCCGGCGTCGAGCGACTGCATGCCCTGCACCTGCTGCAGGAACTGCGGCAGGAAGTAGAGGCCGGTGAACAGGGCGGTGGTCGTGATGCTGATCAGCACCAGCGACAGCGTGTACGGGTAGCACCGGAACACCCGCAGATCGATGATCGGGTTGTCGACCTCGAGCTCGATGATCACGAAGAGCGCCAGGCTGATCAGCGCCGAGGCGAACAGGATGATCACCCGGTAGCCGGTCCAGCCCCAGCTCTGCCCCTCGGAGAACGCGAGCAGCAGCGCGAAGAGCGCATAGGCGATCGTGAGGAAGCCCCACAGGTCGAACCGCGGCCAGGTGGTCGGGCGGACGCGGGGGAACACGGCCAGCGCCAGGGCGGCGCCGAAGATGCCGATCGGGACGTTGATGTAGAAGATCACGCGCCAGTCGGTGAACTCGACGAGGTAGCCGCCCAGGACCGGACCCACCGCGGGGGCGACGACCACACCGAGGCCGTAGAGGCCCATCGCCGCGCCGATGTTCTCCAGCGGGACGATCTGGTAGAGCATCGTCAGCGTGACGACGGGCAGGATCCCGCCCGGTATCGCCTGCAGGATCCGGAAGGCGATCAGCGAGTCGAGGTTCCAGGCCAGCCCGCAGAGCGCGGAGCCCGCCGCGAACCCGAGCACGGCCAGGACGTAGAGGCGGGTCTGCCCGATGCGCAGGCCCAGCCATCCGGAGAGCGGCACGACGACGCCCAGAGCGAGGGAGTACCCCGTCACGACCCAGGCGACGGCGTCGGCCGAGCCGCTCAGCTCGACCTGGATGTCCGGGATCGCGACGTTGACGATGCTGCTGTCCAACACCGACATGAAGCTTCCGACGATCAGCACCGCCAGCGGGACGATCCAGCCCCGCTCGGGCGGCGGGGCGGGCGCGGCCGTGGGGTGGACCGCGTGCGGCGTGGGCTCCGCGACCCGAGGGCTCTGCTCGCGGGTGACCTGCTTGTCGTCGACCGCGGTCACGGCACACCTCCACTTACTTGCCGACCGGCTAGTTAACGACGATACGCCCCTAGCCGGTCGTCAAGTAAGGTGGCCGGGTGGACGAGCGGCGCACCGACACCCGGGAGCAGATCCGGGTCGTCGCCTTGGAGATGTTCGCCGAGCGCGGCTACGCGGGCACGTCGCTGCGCGAGATCGCCGAGCGGCTCGGGGTCACGAAGGCCGCTGTCTACTACCACTTCCCGACTAAAGAGGACATCCTCGCGAGCCTGCTGAAGGACTTCCTCGCCCAGCTCGACGAGCTGATCGCCTGGACGGAGCGGCAGCCGCGCGGCACGGACACCCGGCGGGCGGCCCTGGATCGCTACGCCCAGATGTTGGGCGGGCCGAAGACCGACCTGGCGCGGTTCATGCAGGAGGGCCAGTCGGCCATCCGCGAGCTCGCCGCCGGGCTGCAGGTGCGCAAGCACTTCGCCCAGTTCCAGGCGCTGCTGGCCGCGCCGGACGAATCCGCGGAGGGCAAGCTCCGCGCGCAGGTCGCCCTGGTGGCCCTGCACCTCGCGGCGTTCGGCCCGCTGTCGCCCGCGGCGGGCCGGGGCGACGAGGGGGCCGCCGCGGACCGCACCGAGCTGCGCGCCGCGGGCATGCGGGTCGCCAACGACGTTCTCGCGGGGGCCGCGCTGTGAGCGGGCCGCGCCGACGGCGGTCCGCGCAGCCGTGGGTGTCGGTGGTGGTGCCCGCCCGCAACGAGGCGCGCAACCTCGAGGTCGTGCTGCCCGCGCTCGCCGCCGTGCGCCCGGCGGTCCACGAGATCATCGTGGTCGACGGCAACTCGGTCGACGGCACGGCCGAGACCGCGCACCGGGTGCTGCCCGGCGCGAAGGTGATCAGCCAGACCCGCACCGGCAAGGGCAACGCGCTGGCCTGCGGGTTCGCCGCCGCCACCGGGGACCTCATCGTGATGTTCGACGCCGACGGCTCCGCCCATCCGGCCGAGATCCCGGCCTTCGTCGCGGCGCTCGTGGCGGGCGCCGACTTCGCCAAGGGCAGCCGGTTCACCGAAGGCGGCGGCAGCGACGACATCACGCCGCTTCGGAACGCGGGCAACGCCGGGCTCAACCTCGTCGCGAACACGCTCTTCGGCACCGGTCACACCGACCTGTGCTACGGCTACAACGCCTTCTGGGCCGACATCCTCCCGGTGCTCGACCTCCCGCCGCTCGACGCGCCCGCGGCCATGGTCTGGGGCGACGGCTTCGAGATCGAGACCCTCCTCAACTGCCGGGTTGCCGTGGCCGGGCTGCTGGTGGCCGAGGTGCCGTCGGTGGAGCGGCCGCGGATCTTCGGGGAGACCAACCTGCGCACCTTCGCCGACGGCAGCAGGGTGCTGCGCACGCTGCTCGTCGAGCGGTTCGGCGGCAGGCGACGCGGCAAGACATCGGTGCTGGCGCCCGTCGCGGAGCTGTAGGCGGTGGCGTCGTCCTTGCGGCGGCGGGTGTGTCGCGGCGCGGCCGTTGTCGGCGCTGCGGCGTCGGCCGTCACTCACAGCCAGGGTGGGAGCTTCGGGGCGTCCGGCAGGGTGGTGCGGCCGGTCAGCCAGCCGACGAGCGTGGCGGCGGGCGCGGCGACGACCGGGCCGGCTGCGCCACCGAGCCGGAAGCTGCGGTCGCGGTCGGTGGGCGCAAGGGTGGCGGCCGGGCAGCCGTCGGCGGCCGACAGCGTGGTGGTGACCTCGTCCAGGAGCAGGTCGACGACGCCGTCGGGCACGTCGGCCACGTCGGCGCCTGTGTCGAGGTCCACCGCGTGCAGCCACACCTCGCGGATGCGCATCCACGGCACCTGGGCGGCGGGCAGCGGCCTGCCGAGCGCGCTGCGGACCTGCGCCCGCCACTGCTCCGGGGTGAGCGCCGCCAAGGCGGCGTCCAGGTCGGCGGCGGTGGCGGTGAGCTCGGCGCGCAGCCGCTTCGGCGGGTGGTCCGCCGAGGCCGCGATGTCCGCCGCCCGCGCCTCCCGGCTCGGGTACATCGGCGTCTCGACGCCGGTGCGGGCCCAGTTGACCAGCCGGATCAGGGCCTCGGCGTTGCGGGCCAGGTGCGCCACGACGTGGGCGCGGCTCCATTCCGGCAGCGCGCTCGGCCCGGCCAGCTCGGCGTCGGACAGCTTCGCCACGAGCGCGAACACGTGCTCGGTGCCCGCCCGCATCCAGGGCAGGGTGTGGGCGGTGTCGTTGCGGCCGTCGTCCACGCGAGCACTCCCGTCCGTGCGGCGATGCGTGACGATAGCCCGGGCGTGCGGCGAGCGTGCACAATGCGCGGCATGTCCGAGACGTTCGTGCTGATCAACGGGGCCTGGCACGGCGGGTGGGCCTGGCGGCCCGTCGCCCAGCAGCTGCGCGCGGCGGGCCACCGCGTGCTCACCCCGACCCTTCCCGGGCTGCACGACGGCGACGACCCCACCCGGTTCGCGTTGTCCGACGTGGCCGACGCGGTCGTCGGGCTCGTAGAGGGCGAGAACCTGCGCGACGCCACGCTCGTCGCGCACAGCTGGGGTGGCTACCCGATGACCGCCGCCGCCCCACGCCTGCGGGAGCGGATCAAGAAGCTCGTCTACTGGAGCGCGTTCGTGCCCGCTGCGGGCCGCCCGCTCTACGACGAGGTCCCACCCCAGTACCAGGAGCTGTTCACCGGGCTGGCCGCCGCGTCGGGCAACAACTCGATCGCGATGCCGTTCGAGGTGTGGCAGGCCGCGTTCATGAACGACGCGCCGGAGGCCGTCCAGCGGGCCGTCCACGCGCTGATGGTGCCGCAGCCGTTCCAGTACTTCACCGAGGCGGTCGAGCCGCTGCCCGCAGGCATCCCCGCGGCGTACGTCCTGAGCATCGGTGACATCGCGCTGCCGCCCGGCGAGTACGGCTGGACGCGGTTCGCCGAGCGTCTCGGCGTGGAGCCGATCGAGGCCCCGGGCAGCCACGAGGCGTGCTTCACCGAGCCGGAGGGTCTCGCGGCGGCGTTGCTCAAGGCCTGACGCGCCAGGCAGGATCGGGGCATGAGCACAGTTCTGGTCACCGGCTCGCCCGAAGCCGTGGAACCCGTCGTGGCGGCCGTGCGGGCCGCGGGCGTCGAGGCCGTCGGGGTCACGGCCGACGTGCTCGCGGCGCTGAAGGAGCTCGACCCGGGCTCGGTGGGCTGCTACGTGCAGCTGCCGGTGGGCATCGCGCCGTCGGGCGACACCGCCGTGAGCCGCGTGCACTCGTTCCTCGAGCAGGGCCTGCTCACCCGCTTCCGGCTCGTCGACGCCGTCATGCCCGCGCTGGCCGAGGACGCCACGGTGCTGCTCGTCGGCGGGCACACGCAGGTGGGGCAGCAGGCGCCCGACGACCAGAGCGCCCGCCGCGCCCTGCTCACCGTCCTCGCCCACGCTCTGCGGGCCGATCGCGCGCCGGTCGTCACCCGCGTGCGGGTGCTCGACCACAGCAACACCGCGTCCGAGATCGCCGACCTGGCCGTCACCGGCCGGGGGCCGAGCCAGGAGCAGCGGTCGGCGCGGTCGGCCGAGTCGACCCGCGCCTACGAGGACTGGCGCACCGAGCTCTTCGGGATGGCGCGCGCGGAGATTTAGGAGGGTGCTGGAGAACTCCGCCCGTAGCGAGCGGCGGCCAGGTGGTGGCATCGCAAGGCGGATGCCGCCGCCGATACCGGGGTTGTATCGGCGGCGGCGGCCAACGCCGCGAGGGCGCCGCCTGGGCGTCGCGCAGTAGGGCGAGTTCTCCAGCGCGCTCCTCACGACCGGGTTGCGACCGGGTTGCGACCGGCCGCCGGGAACCTGCCTTCGCACCGACGAAGGAGGGCACCCATGAAGGCGGTCCGACTGCACGGCTACCACGAGGCCCCGCGGCTCGACGACATCCCGGAGCCGACGATCACCAGCCCGCACGACGTCATCGTGCGGGTCGCGGGCGCCGGGCTGTGCCGCACCGACGTGCACATCCGCGACGGCTGGTTCGCCCCGGCCGTGGCGACCGAGCTCCCGCTGACCCTCGGCCACGAGACGACGGGCTGGGTGCGCGAGGTGGGATCGGCCGTCGAGGACGTCGCGGTGGGCGACCCGGTGATCTGCCACCCGCAGCAGTCGTGCGGCCTGTGCCCGGCCTGCCGGATCGGCGACGACATGCGCTGCGCCCGCGGCCTGTCGTTCACCGGGCTCACGCGCGCGGGCGGGTTCGCCGACCTCATGAAGCTTTCCGACCGCGGCGTGCTGCGGCTGCCCGCCGCGCTCGACCCCGTGGACATGGCCCCGCACGCCGACGCGGGCCTGACCGTGATGCACGTCGTGCGCAAGGCGGTGCCGCTGCTCGGGCCCGGCACGCGCGTCGTCGTGGTGGGCGTCGGCGGGCTGGGCCACATCGGGGTGCAGTGCCTTCGCGCGCTGACCGCGGCCGAGGTGATCGCGGTCGACCCCGACCCGGAGGCGTTGAAGCTCGCCACCGACTGCGGCGCCCACCACGCGGTCGACTCGGCCGACCGGGTGCCCGACCTCACCGGTGGGGCGGGCGCCGAAGCCGTGATCGACTTCGTCGGCGAGGGGGACGCGGTGGGGTCGTCGCTGGGCATGGTCCGGGCCCGCGGCACGTACTTCATCGTGGGATACGGCGGCGAGCTGCGGGTGCCCACGTTCAACCTCGTCCTGCCGGAGATCAGCGTGGTGGGCAACGCCGTCGGCACGCACGACGACCTGCGTGAGCTGGTCGCGCTGGCCGCGTCGGGCGCGGTCGGCCTGCGCACCCGCCGCTACCCGCTCAGCGCCTTCGCCGAGGCGATCGCCGACCTGGAGCAGGGCCGGATGCACGGGCGCGGAGTGCTCGTTCCGGAGTAGACAAATGCGGCGGCGGACCAGGACCCTGGCCGGATGCTGCGGGTCCTTGGCCCGGTCGAGGTGGTCGGGCCGGACGGCGTCGTACCGCTGGGCGGCGCCAAGGAGCGCTGCCTCCTCGCGGTGCTGGCGGTGAACGCGGGCACGGTCGTCGCCGAGGACCGGCTCGTGGACGCGCTCTGGGACGGATCGCCGCCGCGCACGGCGACCAAGACGCTGCAGAACTACGTGCTCCGGCTGCGCAGGCGGCTGGGCGCCACGGCGATCCGCACCCGTGCACCCGGGTACGTGCTGGACGGAACCGCCACAGACGTCGGGCGCGCCGAGGAGCTGATCGCCGAGGGACGTCGGGCCGCGGCCGCCGGGGATCACGAAGCCGCGATCGCCGGGTTCGACGAGGCACTGGCGCTGTGGCGGGGGCCTGCGCTGGTCGAGTTCGCCGATCGGCAGTTCGCCCGGGCCGAGGCCGCCCGGCTGGACGAGCTGCGCGAGGCCGTCGCCGAGGACCGGATCGCCGCGATGCTGGCACACGGGCGGCACCACGAGGCCGTCGCCGCCTGCGAGGCGCTCGTGGACGCCCGCCCGCTGCGGGAACGCCGCTGGGCCCAGCTCATGGTGGCGCTGTACCGCGACGGCAGGCAGGCCGAAGCGCTGGCCGCCTGCCGACGGCTGCGCGCGGTCCTCGCCGACCAGCTCGGGGTCGACCCGGGGCCGGAGGTGCAGGCGGTGCACGCCGCGATCCTGGCCAGGGACCCGGCGCTCGTGGGTGGCGCGGTGCGCTCGGCCGGGGCGTGCTTCGGCCGCGAGCGCGAGCTCGGCACGCTGCTCCGCCACCTCGCCGACGCGACCGCCGGGCGTGGCCGTCTCACGCTCCTGGCGGGTGAGCCCGGGATCGGGAAGACGCGCCTGCTCACCGAGCTGACCGTCGAGGCCGCGCGACGCGGAGCGCAGGTGTTGTCGGGGCGGACCTTCGAGGGGGCAGGCGCCCTGCCGTTCCACCCCTTCACCGAGGCGCTCGACGCCTACGCCGCCCATCCGGCCGTCGACCTCCTCGTCCACCCTCCCGCGTCGTCCCTGCGCGCCGACGAGCTGCGCTCACGGCTGCTCGACGGCGTCGCCCGCTTCCTCGTCGACCGGGCGGCGGCCGCACCCGTCGTGCTGACCGTGGACGACCTGCACTGGGCCGACGACGGCACCGTGGCCATGCTGCGGCACATCGCGCGCAACGCGGCGGGTCGACGGCTCCTCGTCGTCGGGACGTACCGGCCGGGCGAGGAGTCCGACGCGTTCGCCGACGCGTTGGGCGCGCTGCGCAGCGAGACGGAGTGCAGCGTGCTCCGGCTGGTCGGGCTCGACCGGCGGGCGGTCGAGCAGCTGGTGGCCGCGACCGCGGGTGCTCCGCTCGCGGCCGACCTCGTGACCGCGGTGTGGGCCGAGACCGACGGCAACCCGTTCTTCGCCCGTGAGGTCGTGGCCCACCTCCGCGAGGACGGAGGGCTCGCCGCGGACGCCGACGGACGACTGCGCGCCGTGCTGCCGCTCGCTGTGGTGCCGGAGGGCGTGCGGCAGGTCATCGCCCGCCGCCGTCGCCGCCTGTCCGCGGCCGCGAACCGGCTGCTCGACGCCGCAGCGGGGATCGAGGGCCCGTTCCTCTACGAGCCGGTCCGCGCGGCCGCCGGGCTCTCGGACGCCGATGCGCTCACGGCGTTGGACGACGTGCTGGCCGCGGGGCTCGTCGCGCCGGACGCGGCGCCCGATCGCTACGCCTTCACCCACGCACTGGTCCGCGGGGCCGTCCACCACGGGCTCAACCCGTCGCGGCGGCTGCGACTGCACCGCGACCTCGCTGCGGCGTTGGCCGACGCCCGTGCGGCGGGCGCGCCCGTCAGCGCCTCGGAGATCGCCGTGCAGTACCACAGGGCCGTCCCGCTGCCCGGCGTCGACGCGGGCGTCGGACCCGCGTTGGAAGCGGCCGAGCTGGCCCGCGCCACCGGGGCGCACGACCAGGAGGTCACGTTCCTGCGCATCGCCGACGACGTCCTGCCGCCCGCCGACGATCGACGCGCCGACCTGCGGGGCCGCCTCGCCGTGGCACTGGCCTGGTCGCTGCGCTTCGACGAGGCCGTCGCCATCGCGCGCGGCGCTGCGCAGGCGGTCATCGCCGAGGTGGCGACGATCCTGGCCACCGCGGGCAGCAACCGGCACGCGTGGGAGCTCGCCCCGGCCGGGCTCGGTGCCGCGGGCGACGACCCGGTCGACTGGGCCGCGCTGACCCTCCTCGACCTCGACCGCCGGGAGGCCGCCGACCCCGAGCACCCCGGCATGCCGCTGGACCGGCCGGGCCGCCGCGAGGCGCTGCAGGTCCTGCACGAGTCCGGCGGGCTCGCGGGTCGCGGTGACCTCGCGCGGTACGCGGTCGCCGCGGTCCACGGCTCCCGCGAACGCGTTCCGGCCGCAGCCGCCGCCGACCCGACCGTCGCCGCGTTCCTGGTCGGCGACTACGCCGCCGCGGTACCGCTGTTCCTCCGCGACGCGGAGTCCGCCGAAGCCCGCGGGCAGCTCGCGCTGGCCGTCTACGGCCGGGCGGGCGCGGCCCGGTGCCAGATCGCGTTGGGCGAGCTGGTCGAGGGCGTGGCGACGCTCGAACAGACCCGCGCGTTGCTCGCTCGGCTGCCCGGCGTGACCCACGGCTGGCAGCTCCTGCACCACCAGGGCGCAGAAGATGCCTTGGTCATGGCCCTGGACGAGGGCTGGGAGCAGCGGATCCGCGAGTTCGGCCCGTGGATGGCGCGGCAACCGACCGAGCACTGGGGCAGCGCGGCCATCGATGCGATCGGGGCGCGGGCGCAGGCGCGGAAGGGCCACGTCGGGCAGGCCATGGCGTTGCTGGCGCGGCCGGTGCGGGCGCTTCGGCTGGCGCCCGCGTGGGCGCCGAACTACTGCCGGATGGCTTGCGAGGTGGCCGAGACGCTCTGGCTGCTCGACCGCCGCGACCACCTCGCCGTCGTCGAGTCCGCGTTGCGGGACAAGGCCTTGCCCGCCGACTTCCGGTTCCCGATGACGGACGCCCGCCTCGCGCTGGGCAGGCTGTGCGCGCTCGTGGGGCGGACGGACGAGGCGGCGCGCTGGTTCGCCGAGGCCCGCGACGTGCTCGACGCCCAACGCGCCCGACCGCTGCGGGCCGTGGTCGACCACGACGAGGCGCTGATGTGGCTGCGCTCGGGCGATGCTGCCGCGGCCCGGCCGCTGGTCGCCGCAGCCGACGCGGCGTTCCGGGAGCTGGGGATGCACGGCTGGTCCCGGCGGCTCGCCCGTCAGTCGAGGCGCACCTCGCCCATCTCCGCCCAGTCCACGCCGGGCGGCAGCTCCTGGTAGACGATCCGCGGCACGCGCGCCACCACCGACGGCAGCCAGCCGAAGAACCACCGCGCGTGCTCCGAGTTGACGTGCGCCTCGCCCGCGGCCTGGTCCTTGTAGTTGGCGAGCACGACGTACTCGTCGTCGCCTTCGACGCTCTCGTAGGCCGTGAAGTGCAGGTTGCCGGGCTCTTCGCGCACCTGGGCGGAGTAGCGGCGGATGCCTTCGAGGAAGTCGGCGCGCTTGTCCGGCCGGATGTCGATGCGGATGACGATGAAGATCACGCCGTCTTTGTACCCGGCGTAGGCCCCGGCTGATAGCGGGCAAACGTGGCCAGTGGGCCGCGGGACGGGCTAGCTCGGCAGGTCGCGCCCGCCGCCGGACGACGCAGGTGGCCTCGGTGCGGCGGGCGCGGGGGTCGGTAGGTTGCCTGCCGTGCCGATGACCGCCCGCTACGCCACGACCTGCCGCGTCTGCTCCGGCCCGGTCCAGCCCGGTGACGAGATCAGCAAGGCCGACCAGGGCTGGGCGCACGGCCCGTGCGCCGTGACGACCCCCGACACGCTCGCAGAAGGCCGCGTCGCAGAAGGCCGCGTCGCAGAAGGCCGCGTCGCAGAAGGCCGCACCGACCCGCGCGCGGCGGGACATGCCCGCCGTCGACGGCGCGCTCGAGGTGTGGACGGACGGCGCGTGCTCGGGCAACCCCGGGCCCGGCGGCTGGGCGTGGGCCACGCGCGACGGGCGCAGCGGCAGCGGCGGCGCGACCCCCACCACCAACCAACGGATGGAGATCCAGGCGGCGCTGGAGGCGGTGCGGGCCCTGCCGGGGCCGCTGACGGTGGTGAGCGACTCCACCTACGTCGTCAACTGCTTCCGCGACGGCTGGTGGCGGGGCTGGCTCGCGCGCGGCTGGACCACCAGCGCCCGCAAGCCGGTCGCCAACCGCGATCTGTGGGAACCGCTGGTCACGCTGGTGAACGAGCGCGGCGACGTGACCTTCCGGTGGGTGAAGGGCCACTCCGGGGACGAGATGAACGACCTGGTCGACCGGCTCGCCGTCGAGGAGTCGACGCGGGCGGCGAACCCGCTCGCGCAAGACCGATGAGTTCGCCGCCCGGGCCGGGTCTACCCCGTTATGACTACCGCCCTACCGCCCGTCGTCGACGCCGACACCTGGCAGAAGGAGCTCGACGCCCTGCGCCGCCGCGAGAAGGCCGCGACGCGGGAGCTCGACGCCATCGCCGCGCAGCGCCGCCGTCTGCCCATGGTCGAGATGCCGGACTACACGTTGGAAGGCGAGAACGGCCCGATCCGGCTCGCCGAGATCTTCGACGGCAAGCCGCAGCTGATCGTCTACAACCACATGTGGTTCCCGAACGAGGAGTGGCAGTGCGGGGGCTGCACCGGGTTCACCTCGCAGTTCACCCGGCTGGGGGGCCTGGAGAACTTCGACGCGAAGTTCGTGATCGTCACCCAGGGCCCGATCGACGAGGCGCTGGCGTACAAGAAGCGCGTCGGCAACACGATGACCTGGTACTCCACGGCGAACAGCCCGTTCGGCGACGACGTCGGCGCCCCGCTCGACGGCGGGTTCGCGGTGAACGTCTTCCTCCGCGACGGCGACACCGTGTACCGCACGTGGCACACCAACGGCCGCGGCACGGAGCAGCTCAGCTACCTCTTCGGGCTCGTCGACCTGCTGCCGTACGGGCGGCAGGAGGAGTGGCAGGACTCGCCAGAGGGCTGGCCGCAGGGCCCCACCTACAGCCGGTGGGCGGGTCCGCAGGAGATCGCCGCGGCGTACGGCGAGGGGTAGCCGCGGCGGCAGGCGATGGCTGACGCCCACGCGGTCCGGCGGGTCGCGCTGGCGCTCGACGGCGTCGAGGAGATCGAGAGCGACGGGTTCGACTTCCGCGTGGGCGGCCGAGGCTTCGTCTGGTCCTACCCGGATCGGCAGCCGGGCCGCGGGCGCGTGATCCGCAGCGACATCGCCGTGCTGTACGTGGGGGATGAGGCGGAGAAGCAGGCGCTGCTCCTCGGCGAGCCCGACTTGTTCTTCACCACGCCGTCCTACGACGGGTTGCCGCTGGTCATGGTGCGGCTCGAGAACGTCGACGTCGCCCGGCTCACCGAGCTGGTGACCGACGCCTGGCAGATGCGGGTGTCGCCGCGCTGACGGCGGCGATGCTCGTGGCCGCAGCCATCTACCGCAACGCCTGAGCGCTCCCTAGGGTGTCCCCGGTCGAGCACCGGGGCGGTGAACGGAATGTCCGAACGGGAGTCTCCCGCGAGCGCGCTGCAGCGCCTCGCGGGCGAGCTGCTCTGCGCCACCTCACCCGCCGCGATCGGCGCGCTCGTCGCCACCACGGCCGCCGATCTGCTCGGCGCCGACGCGGCCGCCGTGTTCGCGCGGGCGGGCGCGACCACACTCGAGGCGCTGCACACGAGCGGCTGGCCCGAGGAGATCAGCAGGCCGTTCCGCCGCCTCGAGCTGCACCGCGGGCGACCGCTCTCGGACGCCGTGCTCGACGGGCACCCGGTCTGGCTGGAGGACGCCGCGCAGTGGCGCCTGCGCTACCCGGACATGGCCGCCCTCGGCACGGCGGCCGACATGCAGGCCAGCGCGTGCCTGCCGCTGCGGGTCGAGGACCGCGATCTCGGCGCCGTGGTGTTCAGCTTCCGAGGGCCGCGGGCGTTCTCGGCCGAGGAGCGCGAGTTCCTGGTGGCGGTCACCGCGCTGTGCGCGCAAGGCCTCGACCGGGCGCGCCTGCTGGTGGCCGAGCGCACGGCCCGCGAGACGGCGGAGCGCCAGCTCGGCCGGATGACCGTCCTCAGCCGCACCACGCGCCTGATGGAAGGCCGCCGCTGTCGGTCGAGGAGCGGCTGCGGCAGCTCGCCGACCTGGCCGTGGCGGAGATCGCCGACTGGTGCGCCGTGCACCTCGTGCGCGGCGGCCGGGTGGACCAGGTGGCGGTTGCCCACAGCGACCCGACGAAGGTCGCGTTCGTCGCGCAGCTCCAGGAGCGCTACCCGCCCGACCCCGACGCGGCAGGCGGAGCGCTGCGGGTGAGCCGCACCGGCGAGCCCGCCTACTACCCCGAGATCCCCGACGAGCTGCTCACCGCCGCCGCCGTCGACGACGAGCACCTCGCCCTCATCCGGTCCATCGGGATGCGCTCCGCGATGGTCGTGCCGCTGGCCGTGCGCGGGCGGAAGCTGGGCGCGCTCACCCTGGTGCAGGCGGAGTCCGAGCGGCGCTTCGACCACGCCGACCTCGTGTTCGCGCAGCAGCTGGCGACGACCGCGGCCAGCGCGCTGGACAACGCCCGCCTCTACGAAGAGCAGTGGCGCACCGCGCACACCCTGCAGGCCGCGCTGCTGCCGACCGACCTCCCCGCGGTGCCCGGGCTGCGCCTCGCCGCCCGCTACCGCTCCCCCGCCGATGCCGACGTGCTCGTCGGCGGTGACCTCTACGACGTCGTGCCGGAGCCGGACGGGTGCGGCGTCGTGGTGGCCGACGTCTGCGGCAAGGGCGCCGCCGCGGCCGCGCTCACCGCGCTGATCCGGCACACCGTGCGCGCCGAGATCGACCACGGGCACGGTCCCGCCGTGGTGCTGGAACGGCTCAACCGGGCGATGCTCCGCGCGAGCGGCGGGCGGCCCGGCCGGTTCGCGACCGTCGCGCAGGCCCGGATCACCCGCACACCGTCCGGCGCCACCGTGCGGCTGGCCAGCGCGGGCCACCCGCCGCCGCTCGTGGTCCGCGGCGGCCGGACCGAAGCCGTGTCGGCGCGGGGCATCCTGCTCGGCGTCTACCCGGACGTCACCTTGACCGAGGTGACGTTCGACCTGAACCACGGCGAGATCATGGTGCTCTACACCGATGGTGTGACGGAGGCGCGGGACGCGGACGAGCTCTACGGGCTGGAACGGCTGGAGCGCGCGGTCGCGCCGGGCGGCCACGCAGGCGACGTGGCCGACCGCCTCCTCGCCGACGTCGACGCGTTCCAGCACGGCAGGCAGCGCGACGACATCGCCATCCTCGTGATCGAGGCGGATGCCGAGGTGGGGCCGTGACCGGCACGACCGCCGAGGTCGCCCTTTCCGGCGAGCTGGACATCTCGACCTACGAGGACGCGCTGGCGCAGCTGGCGGCGGCCGAGCGCAGCGCGCCCGAGCTGCTGGTGGTCGACCTGGCCGGCCTGCGGTTCGTCGACTCCACCGGCGTGCGGCTAGTCCTGTCGGCCGACGAGCGGGCGCGGGAGGCGGGCCGCCGCCTCGCGCTGCGCCTCGGCGACGGGCCTGCCCGCCGGGTGTTCACCGCCCTCGGCCTGGTGGACCGGTTCGAGGTGCTCGACTGAGCGATGCGGGTGGTGCCGCCGGACGTCCTGCAGGGCATGTTCCTCACACACACCACCGACGACGACACCGCGACGGCAGGCGCTGCGCTCGACCTGCTGCGCGATCGCTCGTCCGGTCGCCTAGCTCGCCGACGTGACGCGCTCGCGGCGCGGGAACGGCTGCCACCGCACCACCGGCTCCACCACGCGGGCCGCGATCGGCCCGAGCACCGCCATGAGCAGCACGTACGCCGTGGAGAGCGCGGCCAGCTCGTTGGGCACCGCCGCGTAGGCCACGGCCAGGCCCGCGATGACGATCGAGAACTCACCGCGGGCGACCAGCGCCGCGCCCGCGCGGGCGCGGCCCAACTTGCCGATGCCCTGCGCCCGTGCGGCCCACCACCCGGTGGCGAGCTTGGTGAGCGTGGTCGCGACGGCCAGCACCAGCGCCCAGCCGATGACCGGCGGGATCGCCGCCGGGTCGGTGTTGAGCCCGAAGACGACGAAGAACACCGCGGCGAACAGGTCGCGCAACGGCTCCAGCAGCTTGGTGGCGTTGTGCGCGGTGGAGCCGGAGATCGCGATGCCGAAGAGGAACGCGCCGACCGCGGCCGACACCTGCAGCGCCGACGCGAACCCCGCGACGAGCAGCGCCAGCCCGAGCACCTTGAGCAGGAAGACCTCGCGGTCCGGGGAGTCGACGAGCGCCGAGACGTAGCGGCCCCAGCGCAGCGCGATGAGCAGCACCGTGGTGATCACCGCGATGGAGATGCCGACCGCCGTGAGCCCGCCCCAGACCGAGACGCCGACCAGGAGCGCGGTGAGGATCGGCAGGTACAGCGCCATGACGAGGTCCTCGAACACGAGGATCGACAGCACCACGGGCGTCTCGCGGTTGCCGAGGCGGCCGAGGTCGGCGAGGACCTTGGCGATGATCCCGGACGACGAGATGTAGGTGACGCCCGCCATCACGAGCGCGCCGACCGGCCCCCAGCCGAGGATCAGCGCGACGGCGGCACCGGGCGCCGCGTTGAGCACGATGTCGAGCACGCCCGCGACCCACGAGCGCCGCAGGCCGGTGAACAGCTCGTTCGCCGAGTACTCCAGGCCCAGCAGGAGCAGCAGGAGGACCACGCCGACCTCGGCGGCGAGGCCGGTGAAGTCGCCGATGTCGCCCAACGGGATGAGCCCGCCGGAACCGAAGGCGAGCCCGCCGAGCAGGTACAGCGGGATCGGCGACATCCCGATCCGCTGCGCCAGCCTCCCCAGCAGGCCGAGCCCGAAGAAGACGGCGCCGAGTTCGATGAGCTCGAGGGCGGTGTGCGGCATGCTCGTCAGCCGTGCTTGAGGATCTTGGCGGCGTTGCCGAGCCCCTCCCCCGTGCCGACGGCGACGAGCAGATCGCCCGCGCTGAGCATGAACTCCGGGCCCGGCGAGGGGTGCACCTGCCCGGCCCGCATCACGGCGACCAGCGACACCCCGGTGCGGGTGCGCATCGCGGTGTCGCCGAGCGGGCGGCCGTCGAACGGCGACCCCTCGTTGATCGGCAGTTGCTTGGTGCGGATGCCGGGCAGGTCGCGCTGCTCCTCGGCGAGCTGCGCGACGAGCTGCGGGGCGCCGAGCAGGTTGGCCAGCGCCCCCGCCTCGTCGTAGGTGAGCGGCACCTCCGCCAGGCTCGCGTCGGGGTCGTCCGCCTTCGACACGATCAGCTCGATCGACCCGTCGCGCAGGCTGATCACACCGATGCGACGGCCGCCGCGCAGGGCGAAGTCCTTGCGGACCCCGATGCCGGGGAGTGGGGTGACCTCGACGTTCACACAGCCCACCCTAACCCGGCGGAATTCGGGCGATCAGCCCATACCGAGGGCGACCACCGATGCGGCGACCGCGAGGGCGACGAGCGCGGCCAGCCCGAGGGCGAGCTGGCGCGGGCCGCTGCGAACGCCGCGCAGGCCCGTGTCGGCCAGCGCGCCCCGCCGCGCCGCCACCAGCGCCCCGACCACCAGCAAGGCCCCGACCACCAGCAACGCCATGGGCGCGGCCAGCACGTCGGGGAACCACCGGTCGGTCACCACCGGGACGTTGACCAGCAGCGCGAGCGAGCCCACCACGAGCAACGCCACGTCGCGCAGCGCCACCCCGGCCGCGACCAGCGCCAGCGCGGAGACGATCGCGAGCACGCTCCCCCACCCCGGGCCGATGGCGAACGTCGTGCCCACCGCGACCACGACGCCGCCGAGCACGTCGGCCGCGAGCCGCGGCCCCACCACGCCGCCCCAGCCCAGCAGCAGCCACACCACCCCGAGGCCCCACATCGCGAGCCCGATGAGGTCGCCGTCGTCGTTCGGCAGGTGCGCGGCGGCCGCGGCGACCACCACCACCAGCGCGCCGAGGAGCCCGGCCTGCTGCAGCACCGTGCGGTGCCACCACCACAGCGCGGCCGCGACCACCGCCGTCTCGCAGGCCGCGACGAGCAGCACGGTCTCCGAGTCGAGGCGCCAGACGTCGTCGGCGAGCAGCCCGGTGCCGAACCCGAGCACCGCCACCGCGAGCAGCCACAGCACCGCGCGCAGCCGGCCGCCGGGGCCCGCGGTGGGCACCACCGCGCCGACGCCGATCAGCAGCACGACGGCGCCGAACGTCACGACCAGCCGCCCGGTGACGCCCAGCTCGGCCCAGAAGCGGCCGACGAGCACGGCCGTCGCGACGAGGATCAGCACGCCGCCGACGTAGCCGAGCGCCTCGGCCAGCACCGACGCGGAACGCCGCGGCGGCGCGACGGGCTCGCCGCGCTCGGCCGCCAGTATCCGGTCGGCCTGCGCCCGGGTGATCAGCCCGAGCCCGACCCACGTCTGCAGGCGGGTGGGCAGGTCGTCGGGGGCGGCGGCGGGCGGCTGGAACAACGACCCTGAGGACGTCATCGTCGGATCCTGCCGCCCCCTACCTAGGCAGCAACGGCCGGGTACCCATATCGGACACGTCCGGGGCGACCGCACGGATAGGTGACGATCACCGATGTTCCGCGGGGCCTTCCCGAGCACCATTCACCCATCGCCGGAACGCGTGGCACTCCGTAGCTCACTACGGCCCAGGGGCCCGATCGGCGCAGGCGACGAACGTCGCCGCCTGACCGCCCCAAGGAGTCCTTCAGTGTCCCAGTCTTTGATGTCACTGTCCCCTGCCCGCACGATCACCGACGCCGCTCGCCTGGGCACGGTGCTCGGCATCTGGGCCCACCCCGACGATGAGGCCTTCCTGTCCGCAGGCCTGATGGCCGCCGCCCGGGACGCGGGCCAGCGCGTGGTGTGCGTCACCGCGACGCTCGGCGAGCACGGCACCAGCGACCCCGGCAGCTGGCCGCCCAACCGAATGGCGCGGGTCCGCGAGCGCGAGCTGCAGGCCTCGCTGGCCGCGCTGGGCGTGACCGAGCACCACCTGCTGGGCCTCACCGACGGCACCTGCGCCGCCGCACCGCACGAGCTGATCGTGGCGCACCTCGCCCGCGTCATCGACGCGGTGGAGCCGGACACGATCGTCACGTTCGGCCCGGACGGCATGACCGGCCACGAGGACCACCAGACCGTCTCGGCGTGGGCGACCGACGCCCACGAGCTCGCCGCACCGGACTCGCGCCTGCTCTACGCGACCACCACCGAGGAGTTCGCGCAGGCGTGGGAGCCGTCCCGCGACGCGTTCAACGTGTTCCTCGCCGACGGGCTGCCGCTGCGCACCCCGGCCCACGAGCTCGCGGTCGAGCTGCGGCTCGACGCCGACACCGTCGACCGCAAGATCGTCGCGCTGCGGGCGCAGGCCAGCCAGACCACCGGCCTGTTCGAGGCGCTGGGCGAGGAGCGGGTGCGCGAGTGGTGGTCGACCGAGACGTTCGTCGAGGCCCACACCGGCCGCGCCCGCGCGCAGGCCTTCGGCACCTGGCGGGTGGCGGCATGACCACCCTCAACCCACCACCCGTCCTCGCCGAACCGGTGATCGGGCGGGCCGTGCGGGACGCGCTGCCGGTCGTGCTCGCGTACGCCCCGTTCGGCCTGGCGCTCGGCGCCACGCTGTCGGCCACGCACCTGCCGTCGTGGATCGCGTGGTCGTCCTCGCCGCTGCTGTTCGGCGGCGCGGCCCAGCTGCTCGCCGTCCAGATGCTCGACGCGGGTGCGGGTGCCGTGCTCGTGGTGCTCGGCGCGCTCGTCGTGAACGCCCGGATGCTGCTCTACAGCGCGGCCCTCGCCCCGCACACCGCCGGTTGGCGCGCGCGGTGGCGGTGGCTGGGCGCCTACCTGCTGGCCGACCCGGTCTACGCCCTGGCGATCACCCGGTTCACCGGCGCGCACACCGACGGCCCGCGCGAGCGGCTCCGCTACTTCTTCACCGTCGGGCTGGTGCTCTGGCCCGCGTGGCTGGGGCTGACCGGCGCGGGGGTGCTGCTCGGCGGGGTGCTGCCCACGTCGCTGCGGCTCGACCTCGCCGCGCCGTTGACGTTCCTGCTCCTGCTGCTGCCCATGCTCACCTCGCGGCCCGCCTACGCGGCCGCGGTGACCGGTGGGACCGTCGCGGTCGCGGCGTCCGGGCTGCCGTTGGGGCTGGGGCTGCTGGCAGGCGCGGCCGCGGGCATCGCGGTCGGCGGCTGGTTGGGAGGCCGTGATGGCTGAGCTGTTGACCCTCGCCGTGATCGGGCTGGGCACCTACGCGATGCGGGCGGCCTTCCTCGTGATGGCCCACCGCGCGCCGCCCGCCCGGGTGGCCCGGCTGCTGCCGTACGTGGGACCCGCGGTGCTCGCTGCCATCGTGGTGCCCGCGTTCGTGGCCCCGCACGGCACGATCGCCTTCGCGGAGACGGCGCCGGCGCTGCTCGCCGCGGCCGCGGCCTGGCTGGCGTGGCGGCACCTGAAGCGCAACCTGCCGATCGCCCTGTTCGGCGGCCTCGCGGTGTGGTGGATCGCGTCCTGGGCGGTCAGCGCCGCTGGCGGGCTCGGGCTCGGGCCTTCTTGACCCGCTCCCGCCTGACCTGCGCGGCGTAGCCCTCCGGGTAGCCCGCCTTCATCGCGCGGCTCTCGGCGACGTTGTCCACGAACGCCGTGGAGAACAGCAGCCCGATCAGCGCGCCCATCGCGATCCCGGTCGCCAATATGCCCTTGTCGACCGGGATCACCAGCAGCAGCACGATCGCGAACGGCAAGAACTGCACGACCCCCCGCAGGACGTGGCGCAGGATCCACGTCGGTGCGGTGACGTCGTGCAACACCCACTCGCGGTAGCGCTCGGGCAGAGCGGCGCCGTACGCGTAGCGCAGCCAGAGCCAGGGCCCGGGCCGCTTCATCTCAGCCACCTCTCGACGCTACACCGGGATTTACCCCGGACGTGGTCCCGAAACGTGGGAGGGTGAGCCGGTGGCGGAAGTGGGGGCGGTGCTCGTCCACGGGCTGTTCAACGGCGCGTGGGCCTGGGACGGCGTGCGCGCCCGGCTCGAGGCGGCGGGCGTGCCGAGCGCGGCCGTCGAGCTGCCGATGACCAGCCTCGAGGACGACGTCGCCGCCACCGTCGCGGAGTTGGACCGCTTCGGCAAGCCCGCGGTGCTCGTCGGGCATTCGTACGGCGGCGCGGTGGTGACCGCCGCGGGCGAGCACCCGCAGGTCAGACACCTGCTCTACCTGGCCGCGTTCGCGCTGGCCGAGGGCGAGTCGGTGAGCAGGGCACTGCCCGACCGGGGCATCCCGCCCACCGGCCTCGGCGAAGCGCTGCGGTTCTCCGCCGAAGGCCAGCAGGTGAGCGTCGACCCGGCGCTCGCCGTCGACCTGTTCTACGCCGACGCACCCGCGGTCGCCGCGGCGGCCGCCGTCGCCCGGCTTCGGCCCGTCCACCGGTCCTTGTTCCGCGGGGTGCCCGCCACCATCGCCTGGCGATCTCGGCCGTCCACCTACGTGGTGTGCGCCGACGACCGCACCGTGCACCCCGACCTGCAGCGGGCCATGGCCGAGCGCGCGACCGACCGGCAGGAGTGGCCCGGCGGCCACACCCCCATGCTGACCCGTCCCGCCCAGGTGGCCGACCTGATCGCAGCCCTGGCCCGGTGATCGCGTCGAACGGCGCACCACGGCGGTCGCGACCGGCATGACGTGCCACTCGCGCCGATCACCGTGTCCCCCGATCGGTGGACACGGGGGTCAACCGCCGCGTCAGCCACCCGCCCGACGACGACGTGGGCGGCCGCGGCGCACGGTGGGGTCATGTTCGCCGTTCGGGTGTTCGTCGCCGCCGTTGTCGTGATCGTCGTCGTGGGGGTGGCCGCGGGCCTCGCGATCGTGCTGTCACTCCACTAGGCCGCGCCGCATCCCCTCGGCCACGGCCGCGGCCCGGTCGGAGACCCCGAGCTTCTCGTAGAGCCGCTGGGTGTGGGTCTTCACCGTGCTCACGCCGATGAAGAGCTCGCCCGCCACCTGCGGCACCGACAGCCCGCGCGCGAACGCCTGCAGCACCTGCCGTTCCCGCTCGGACAGCACCGGGCCCTGGTCCTTGGCGCGCATGCGGATCTCCCCGGCGAGGCCCGCCGCGAGCTCGGCGGGCACCACCGTGCGGCCCTTGGCCACGTCGAGCACCGCCTCGACGATCTCCGCGCGCTTGGCGTCCTTGGCGAGGTACCCGGCCGCCCCCTCCTGCAGCGCCTGGAACACCACGGCGCTGTCGGTGTGGGCGGAGAGCAGCAGCACTCGGGTGCGCAGCCCGTCGCGCACGGCCGCGCGCACCACGCCGAGCCCGTCGACGTCGGGCATCTCGTAGTCCACGAGCGCGACGTCCGGGTCGTTGCGGCGGATCGCCTCGAGCGCCTCCCGTCCGTCGCCCGCCTCGGCCACCACCTCGATGCGTCCGCTGTGGACGAGGCCGCGGGCGACGCCGTCGCGGAAGAACGGGTGGTCGTCGGCCACCACGACGCGCACGCGGGCGTCGGAGGATTCCATGGTGGAAGCATAGGGTCATGTCGCCAGAGCCCTCCGAGGTTGACGCGGTCGCGCTGCAGCACGCCCGGCGCGGGGTGGCGCTGCAGGTGGCGCTGCGGTGGGTGCTCGTCGGCTTCGTCGCGCTCACGGTGATCGCCGTGCCGCCCCCGCGCTTCGTCGGCGTGTGCGCCGCGATCGCGGGCGGCTACGCGCTGTGGGCGCTGGCGGTGGCGCTGTGGACCCGGCGGGGGCACGCGGCGGCCGCGCGGATGGCGTGGCTCGCGTTGCTCGTCGACGTGGTGGTGCTCGGCGTGCTGACCCTGCTCACGGGGGTGGCGACCCCGCAGAGCTGGACGTCGGACGTCTTCACCACCGGCTTCCTGCTGATCCCGGTGCTCGCGGCCACCCAGCTGCGGGTGTGGGTGTGCACGGCGGTGGTCGTGCCGACCGCGGTGGTCTACTTCCTCGCCGCGGTCGCGACGCGCGAGGCGAACGTCGAGCCGTGGACATCGCTGCTCCTGCGCACCCTCGTGATCGTCGGGGTGGCGCTGGGCTGCGTCGGGCTCTCGCGGATCCAGCGCTCGCGGGTGCGCACGATCGGCCGGCTGGCGCAGGCCCGCTCCGGGCTGCTCGCCGAGCTCACCGGGCTGGAGGAACGCGAGCGGCGCGCGCTCTCGGAGCACCTGCACGACGGCGCGCTGCAGTACGTGCTGGCCGCCCGCTTCGACCTGGACGACGCCCGCGAGACCGGCGACCCGGCCGCGTTCGACCGGCTGGAGCAGGCCCTGGCCGAGTCGACGCGGCTGCTGCGTTCGACGGTCGCCGAGCTGCACCCCGCGGTGCTCGCCCGCGCCGGGCTGCCCTCGGCGCTGCGCGATCTCGCGACGGCGGCCGCGGCGCGGGGCGGCCTCGCCGTCACCGTCGACGCCGAGGGCTGGCCCGCGGGGGAACGCACGGAGGCCGATCCACTCCTCTACCGCACGGCGGCCGAGCTGCTGAACAACGTGGTGAAGCACGCGCAGGCCGCTTCCGCGGTCGTGACGCTGGAGCTCGCGGACGGCACGGCCCGCCTCGTGGTCGCCGACGACGGCGTCGGGATGCAGGAGAACGCCGCGGGCGGCGCACTGCGCCGCGGCCACATCGGGCTGGCCTCGCACACGCTGCGGATCGACGCGGCCGGTGGGCGGTTCACGTCGGCGGCCAACCCCCCGCACGGCACGGTGGTGACGGTGGAGCTGCCCGTCGGTCGATCGGGGGACACGGCGGTCGTCCCGCACATCGACCGGCAGGCCGACGGTGCCGACGGGCGGGCGACGGCATCGTAGGGGCATCGGGGAAACAGCCCCGAGGCCACCGAGAAAGGCACCCGCCATGAGCGAGCTTGCGAGCGAATCATCAACACAGCGCTCCGCGAAGCGCGGACCGAGCGTCAGCGAGGGACAGCGATGAGCACCGCCGCCTTCGAGATCGACAACACCGTCCGCCCCACCGTCCAGATCGCCCGCACCGCCGAAGGCCGCCCCGTGCTCGACGCCACCCGCCTGTGGACCGGCGGCGTCGCCACCGCGGTCGTCACCGCGCTGATCAGCGTGGTCGGGGTGCTCGTGCTGCAGGTGATCGCCACGCACGTGCCGCACCTCCCCGTGGCCGCGGGCCTCGGCACGGCGCAGGCGACCGTCCTGCTCGCCACGCTGGCCGCGATCGCCGCGCTGGCCGCCACCGGCCTCGCCCACCTGCTGCTGGTCTCGACCCCGCGGCCCATGGCCTACCTCGGCTGGATCGTCGGCCTGGCCACCGCCGCCGCCGTGGTGCTGCCGCTGACCACCGGCGCCGTGCTCGCCGCCGCCGTCGCCGAGGGCATCCTGAACCTGGTCATCGGGCTCGCGATCGGCAGCCTGGTCACCGGCGCCGCGTACGCCGCCACCCGGGTCCGGTGATCCCGGCACGAAGGCCCCGACCACCACGGTCGGGGCCTTTCGGCGTCTCCGGCCGGTCCGCGACGATGTCGCCATGACCATGACGCGAGACGCCCGGGCGCTCCTGTTCTCCGTCCTCGCGTCCAGCGTCTTCGCCGTCGGATCGCTCATCTGGGGCTTCTTCGCGGGCTCGCAGATGATCATCTTCGACGGGCTGTACTCCTTCGTGTCGGTCGCCCTCTCGCTGCTGGCGGTGTGGGCGCTGCGGGCCGCGCGGTCGGGGCCCGACGAGCGCTACCCGTGGGGTCGCGAGATCTTCGAGCCGCTGACCATCGCCGTGAAGGCCGTGGCGTTGGCGGGCCTGTGCCTGTACGCCCTGGTCGGCGGGGTCGGCGACCTGCTCAGCGGCGGCCGCGAGATCGACGCGGGCTGGGCCGTCGCGTACGGGATCGTGGCCACCGTCGTCGGCATCGGGGTGTCGCTCGTGCTGCGCCGGATGAGCCGCGGCGCCACCGACCTGGTGCGGGCCGAAGCCGCCGAGTGGATGGGCGACGCCCTGCTGTCCATCGGCACCCTCGCGGGCTTCGGCATAGCGCTGGCCCTGCAGCTCACCGGCAACGACGCGATCGCCCGCTACGTCGACCCGGCGATGCTCGTCCTCACCTCGGCGATCTACCTGAAGATCCCGGCGCGGTTGGCCTCCGAGGGCCTGCGCGAGGTGCTCACGATGAGCGCCGCGCCCGCCGTGCGCGAGCAGGTGACCGCGGTCGTCGACGACGTCGCGCGGGAATGGGCGCTCGCCGAGCCGGTGGTGCGGCTGTCCAAGGTCGGCTCCCGGCTGGACGTCGAGGTCGTCTTCCTGGTGGGAACGGGGTCGACCGCGCGCACCGTCGAGGAGTTCGACCGCGTGCGGGCCGAGCTGGACGAGCGGCTGCGCGCGACCGGGCTGGAGCCGTGGATGTCGGTCGAGTTCACCGCGGACCCGCGCTGGATGTGACCGCAGTCCAGCCACGCCGCGCTCGGGTGGGCCCGGCCCAGCACCACGCCGGAGCGCACCCCGTCCCGCACCCGGACGTGCCCGATCACACCGAACACGCCGCCCGCCCGGTTCTCCGCCACCCAGGACTCCGGCACGTCGAGGCGCTGCACGGTGCGCCGGGCGTCGGGCCCGAGCGGCACGAGCGGATCGACCGACACCCAGTCGACGTCGCGGCCCAGCCCGAGCAGCAGCTCGTCGAACCGAGCGAGCTCGGCCGGGGGCAGGAAGACGTGGACGTAGGTGTCGACGAGGCACACCAGCGCGTCCGGCGGCAGCTCGGCGACGACGGCGGGCAGCGCGTCGAGCAGGCTGCCGCGCACCGTGCGCGCGGGCTCGGCCCTGGCGAGCGCCGAGGCCGCCGCGAAGCGGGTGACCGCGCCCGCCTCGGGCGGGATGCACGCGGCGAGCCAGGCCAGCGTGGCCGGGTCGGCGAGGTCGAGCGGCTCGACGTCGATCCCGACCCGGTCGGCGAGCACCGGCACCGACGGCGGGAGCGGTGGCTCGCCGGTCCGCACGGCACAGGACAGCTGCACGCCCGCGGCCGGGTCGCCGACCACGCGCTCGCCGCTGGGTGCCCGGTAGGTGTACCGGTAGCGGTCGAGGTGCAGGCTCAGCCCGGCGCCGGTGCCGAGGTCCACGAGCGCGAGCGGGCGGTTCTCGGCGGCCGCGATCCGGCCGAGCACGGGCAGCACGTCGATGCACCGGCCGACCTCGTTCATCTGGTACCGGTGCCGTCCGGCGAGCTCCCGTACGCGGTCGCGGCGCGCGTCGGCGAACTCCGCCAGCTCGGCCCCGAAGCCGGGGTCCGACGGCGGCTGCGGCCCGCCCGGCACCGGGTAGTGCCGCGCGAGCGGCGCGTCCGGCTCCTCGGCGACGAGGTACTGCAGCACCGCGGCCAGCAGCAACGGCGGCAGCCGGTCGGGCGGGATCTCGGCCGCGAGGCCGCGGAGCACGTCCTCGCGGGCGATCGCGGTGAAGGTCGCGGCGGTGAGCCACCAGCTCGGCGGCGCGTCCGGTGGCGACCACGCGTCCGCGATGGCCATCGCCTGCCCGGTGACGATCTCGGGAGTGGTCATGGGGAGATTGTGGACAGGCGCGCCGAGTAGATCGAGTAGCCGTCCACCCACCGGGCGACCGCCGTCGCCGTGACGACCGCGACCGTCATGGGCAGCACCAACCCGAACCCGACGTGCGTGAGCTCGAGCAGCAGGACGAGCGCCGACAGCGGGGCCTGCATCGCGGCCCCGATCAGGGCCGCCGCCCCGATCATGGCGTAGGCGCCGCTCGGCACCCCGGGCCAGAGCAGCGACCACGCCGCGCCCAACACCCCGCCGAAGGCCGCGCCCGTGCTCAGCACCGGGGTGAACAGCCCTCCCCACATGCCGCTGCCCAGGCACAGCGTCGTCACCAGCGGCTTGAGGAGGGCCAGCGCGACCAGCAGGGCCACGGGCGTGGCGCCGAGGAACGCGTCGTGCGCGATCCCCTTGCCGTTGCCGAACAGCTGCGGCAGCCAGATGCCGACCAAGCCGAGCACGAGGGTGGCGCCCAGCGGGGCCACGAGCGCCCAACGGCCACGCGGATGGTGGTACGACACCAGCCCGATCATCCGGACGAGGCCGACCGCGACCAGCCCGATCACCGGCCCGGCCAGCGCGGCCCACACCAGCTCGGCGGGCAGGAAGGGGTAGTCCGGCAGGCCCGTGTAGGTGGGCGCGCGGCCCAGGAACACCCAGCCGACGGCGGTTGCGACCACCGAGCACGCGAGCGCCGGGAGGACGACCGGCAGCGCCATCGAGCCGAGCAGGATCTCCGCGGTGAAGAGGGCGCCCCCGAGCGGCACGTTGTACACGGCCGCGAAGCCCGCACCGCCGCCGCACGCGACCAACAGCCGCAGCTGGGCCGTCGACAGGCCCGTCCACCGGCCGACGACGCTGCCGAACGCCGCGCCCATCAGCTTCGGCGCCGCCTCGCGGCCCAGCGACACCCCCATCCCGATGACGATGATCGAGAGGACGGAGGTGCCGAAGCTGCGGCGGAACCCCAGCTCGCCGTCGCCGCGCCAGACCGCCTCGTCCACGTCGGTCCGCCCGGGGACGTACCGGCGGAGCAGGTACCAGGCCACGCCGCCGAACGCGCCCGCGACGACGAGCGACGTCACCCGCCGCACGGCCGAGGCGTGCTCCGCGCCGTCCTCCAACGTGCCGCTGTCGTAGCCGAACGCGAGGTGCTCGACCGTCGTCAGCAGGAACATCAGGGCCGACCCGAGCAGCCCGGTGGCCACCGCCGTGGCCAGCAGCAGCGCCCAGAAGACCGGCGTGAGGGGGGCCGTCTCGTCGGTCATGTTGGGCTGCTCGCTCGCCCCCCGACCGGAGGGCAGCCGCTTGCGCAGCAGCGGGCGGGGCCGCCGAACCCGGCCTGCGCGACCTGCGCCCACGGCCCGGACGCTACCCGAGGGCGCGTGCCCGAGCGATCACTTGCGCCCGACCGGGCGCGCCCCGCACGATGGCGGTGGTTCGGGGCCTGCACGTCGAGCGGAGGACGCGGTGACGGCTGTGCGGACCGCCCGCAGCTGGCTGACCGGACACGACCCGGGCCTCGTCGCCCTCCGCAAGGCCCTGCGCGTCACCGTGGCCGCCTGCATCGGGTTCTTCGTCTGCGAGTACCTGCTCGGGCTGTCCACACTCGCCACCTACGCGGTGTTCGGCGTCATCTCGTTCGGCGTGCTCTCCGACGTCAGCGGGCCACCCGCCCAGCGCACCCGCACCTTCCTCGGCGCGTGGCCGGTGGCGCTCGTGCTGGTCGCGATCGGCACCGCGACGGCCCGGTCCACGACCGCGGCCGTGGTCGGGATGCTCGTCGTGGGGTTCGTGGTGGCGTTCGCGGGGGTCGGCGGCCCGCGCATCGCGGGCGTCGCCAACGGACTGCAGCTCTTCTACGTGCTCCCCTGCTTCCCGCCCTACGACCCCGCCTCCTTGCCCCAGCGGCTCATCGGGCTCACGATCGGCATCGGGCTCGTCGCGGTCGCCGACCGGCTGCTGTGGCCCGCGGGTGCGCCGGAGCCGTTCCGCACGCGGCTCGCCGACGCCGTCGACGCCGTCGCCCACTACGTCACCGGGCTGCCCGCCGACGGTCCGCGGGAGGCGGCCGAAGCCGCGGTGCAGGCGTTGCGCCCCAGCGGCCTGCCCCCGGCGGTCCGGCCGACCGGCCCGGGCCGCCGCGACCGGGCGTTGACCCACGCCACGGCCGAGCTGCGCACGATGCTGGTGCGCGCCCGGCTGCTCGCGCACCTGCTGCCCGACCTTGGCGACTCCGCCGCGCGGGCCGCGGCGGGCGCCGTGCTCACCGCGACCGGCGACGCGCTCGCCCGGTGCTCCGCCGCGTTGCGCGGCACCGGGCAGGCCCCGGAGAGCGGGCCGCTGGCCGCGGGCGTCGCGGAGTACCTCGAGGGCCGCGTCGAGCGGATGGCTCCCCGGCTCACCGGCGACGAGCTGCCGCCGGTGGTGCGGATCGGCGGGCTCACCGCCGCGGTCGGCGACGCCGCCCTCGGGCTGGTCTTCGCCGTGCGGTCGGGCACGGGCGCCCCGCCCGACACGACCGCCGCGCCGACGTCGGCCTGGTACCTCGACATGCCGACCGCGCTGCTGTGGTGGCGCAGGCTGGCCGCCCACTTCACCCCGCGCTCGGTGTACTTCCAGAACGCCGTGCGGCTCGCGCTGGGCCTCGCCGCCGCCCGCCTCGCCGCCGACCTGCTCGACCTCAACCACGGGTTCTGGGTGCTGTTGGCGACGCTGTCGCTCATGCGCACCTCGGCCATCGCGAGCGGGCTCGCCCTGATCCCGGCGTTCCTCGGCACGCTCGGGGGCGCGCTCGTGGCCGCGGGCGTGCTGGCGGTCATCGGCGACGACACGCTCGTCTACGCCGTCGTGCTGCCGATCGCCATGGTCATCACGTTCGCCGCGGGGCCCCTGCTCGGGCCCGCGGCGGCCCAGTTCGGCTTCACCGTCGTCGTCTCGGTGCTCTTCGCCCAGCTGGCGCCGACGACGTGGAAGCTGGCCGAGGTGCGGCTCACCGACGTCGTCATCGGCGGGCTGATCGGCGCGCTCATCGGCGCCGCCGTCTGGCCGCGCGGCGGGGCGGGCGAGGTCCGCCGTTCCGCCGCGCTGTGCCTGCGGTCGGCGGCGGACGAGCTGGTCGCGTCCGTCCGCGCGCTCACCGGCACACCCGTCCGCGAGCAGGCGCCCCTCGGGCAGCACCGGATGCGGCCGGACCCGGCGCACCGGGTCGCCGTGCTGTTCGACATCACCTACGCCCAGTACCGCAGCGAGCCCGCCCACCACCAGGCCCCGCACGACTGGCAGGAGGTGCTCGCCGTCGTGCAGCGGGCGGAGTCGGACGCCGAGGTGCTGCGCGACCGCTACCCCGCACCCGAACCGCTGCCGTGGCCCGCCGTCTCCCGACGGCTCATCGCGGCGGCCGAGGACGTCGCCAGGGCGTTCCGGGAGGCGGCCGCCGCCCTGCGGGAGACCACCGACCCACCCGACCGGCACCTGGTGGAGCGCCTCGACGCCGACCCGCCGCGCGCCCCGTTCGGCGACGACCCGCACGCCACCCTGCGCGTCGTCGACGCCTGGGGCTGGATGCACGGCCTGTCCCTGGATCTGGCCCGCGCCGAACGGGCCGTCCGCTCACGGTGAGACACCCAGACCGCCGGAACCGCTCTACCGTGGCGGCATGTCCACGGCGGTCGGGCTCGAAGCGGCACGGCGCGCGTTCCTCGCCGGGGAGTGGTCGGAGGCGCGCGTCGCCGAGGTGGTGCGCCCGGCGGTAGCGGCGTCCTGGGCGCGGTGCCGTCGCGGCGGCCTCGACCCCGACGCCGCGGTCGCGACGTTCCACGGCGCCGCCGGACCCGACCCCGGCAAGGAGGTGTTCGACACCTTCGTCGCCTCGGGTGCGCGCTGCAGCCTCGTGTTCCTCGACGTCGACGGCCTCGTGCGTTCCCGGGTCGACACCGACCCCGAGCTGGCCCGGCTGCTCGACGGGCTGCACCTCGTGCCGGGCTACGGGTTCGGCGAGGCCGCGATGGGCACCACCGCGGCGGCGGTCGCGCTCGCGACCGGGGAGCCCGTGGCGTTGTCCGGCCCCGAGCACTACGCCGCGGCGCTCACCTGCTTGGCCGAGGCGGCGGCGCCGGTCGCGGACACCGAGGGTGTGGTCGGCGCGGTCGCCGTGGTGTGCCACGGGTCGGAGGCCGGGACGTTGCAGCTCCCGCTGGCCCGGCTGCTGGCCGCGCAGGTGGCCGAGCACCTCGCGGGCGAGCCCGACCGGCAGGTCCGCACGCTGCTGGCCCGGCTGCGCGACTACGGCGACGGGCCCGACTGGGCGCTGGCCACCGACGGGCACACCATGCTCACCAATGCCGCCGCCCGCCAGCTCGACGGCGCCGACCTGCGCGCGCTGAGCGACCTCCTGCTCGCGGGCCTGGCGTTGGACGAGCACGGGCCCCGGCACGTCGACCTGCCGTCGTCGGGCTGCGCCGATGTCGAGCTGGAGCCGGTGCTGCTCGGGGGCTCGCCGATCGGCGCGGTGCTCGCGGCCGGGCCCGCAACCGCGCCGGGCCTGGCCGAGGCGACCCGCAGGCAGGGCTCGCACGTGGCTCCGACGACGCGGCGCGACTACGCCGAGGACCTGCGCCGCGACCACGGCGCCGAGCACGCGAAGGCCCGCATCCGGGCCAACCGCGAGCTGCTCACGCCGTTCCTGCGGGCCCGCCAGGAGGTGGCGGCGAGCATCCGGCAGGGCAGGCACCACCTGCTGATCGGCGAGCCCGGCGTCGGCAAGCGCACGCTGCTGCGCGAGCAGTTCCGCCGCGCGCACCCGCAGGGCCGGATCACCGAGATCGACTGCGCGTCGTTCACGGTCGACGACGCCCCCGTGTTGGAGCGCCGGGCCCACCTGGTGCTGCTCCGCTCGCTGCACCTGCTCGGCCCGGTCGCGGCCCGCCAGCTCGACGAGGCGTTGCGGCCGTTGCTCGTGCTGCCCGACCCGCCGCTGGTCGTCGGCTGCGTGGACACCCCCGCCGTCGACGCCACCCGGCCGTACGGGCTGCTCCTGCGGCACTTCCACGAGATCACCCGCATCCCGCCCCTGCGCTACCGGCTCGACGAGGTCGGCGACATCGCGTGGTCGATCCTCCGCCGGATCTCCTCGCGCCGTTCGCTGCGGCTCTCGCTGCAGGTCGTGCGGGTGCTGGAAGGCTACGCGTGGCCCGGCAACATCAGCGAGCTCGAGGACGTGCTGCGCTACGTGGTCGCCCGCAAGCCGCTTGGCGAGGTGCAGCCGCCCGACCTGCCGAGCCTGTGCTTCAAGAGCCAGGCCCGGCGGATGTCGATGCTGGAGGCCGCGCAGTGCGACGCGATCATCCAGGCGCTCTACGAGTCGAACGGCAACCGCTACAAGGCCGCCGCCATGCTCGGCATCGCCCGCTCCTCGCTCTACCGCAAGATCGACGCCTTCGGGATCTCGTACATCGCGTGATAGCGGCGGGGCCGCACCGCGACCCCGCCGCCCGTCCGTTCGCCGGATCAGCCCGGCGTGATCACGACCTTCAGCGCCTCGTTGGCCGCGGCGTTCTTGAACACGTCGTAGGCCTCGTCGATCTGGCCGAACGTGAACGAGTGGGTGCCCATCTTCTCGGCCGGGATCCGCCCGCTCGCCACCATCTTGAGCAGGGTGGGGATCGAGACCGTGTCGACCAGCCCCATCGTCAGCGTCACGTTCTGGATCCACATGTCCTGCATCGGCAGCTCCACCGGGGTGCCGTGCACGCCGATGTTGGCGATCGTGCCGCCCGGCCGCACCAGCGACGCCGCCGTGAGCAGCGTCTCCGGGTAGCCGACGGCCTCGATGGAGACGTCCACACCCAGGCCGTCGGTCAGCGCGATCACGTCCGCCACGGTGCCGGGGCCGACCTCGACCGCGTCCGTCGCGCCGAACTCGATCGCCTTGGTGAGCCGGAACTTGTTGGTGTCGACGGCGATCACCTTCGACGCGCCCCACAGGCCGGTCGTGAGTATCGCGGAGAGGCCCACCGCGCCCGCGCCGACGACCGCGACCGTGTCGCCGGGCCGCACGCCGCCCGCGAGCACGCCGACCTCGTAGCCGGTGGGCAGCGAGTCGGCGAGGAAGATCGCCTGCTCGTCGCTGACGCCTTCAGGGATCGCGTAGAGCGAGGTGTCGGCGTAGGGCACGCGTACGAGCTCGGCCTGCGTGCCGTCGATGAGGTGGCCGAAGATCCAGCCGATGCCGCCGACGGTCTGGCAGTGCGAAGGCATCCCGCGCTGGCAGTACACGCAGCGGCCGCACTTGGTGATGGCGGGCACCAGCACGCGGTCACCCACGCCGAAGCCGCTCACCGCGTCGCCGACCGCCGTGATCGTGCCGACGGCCTCGTGGCCGAGGATCCGCCCGTCGGTCACGGCGGCGACGTCGCCCTGCAGGATGTGCAGGTCGGTGCCGCAGATCGTCGTGGTCTCGACCCGGACGACGACGTCCGTGGGGTCCTGGATCGTGGCGTCCGGCACGTCCTCCCACGCCTTGTTACCCGGTCCGTGATAAACCAACGCCTTCATGGCACCTCCGTGGCTCGCGTCGAACCGACGCTAGTGGCGCCCGTCACGCGCGGGTGTCCGAGAATCGGACGATCCGCGCGGGCGACGGCGAGCCGAGAGCGCCGACCGCCCCGGATCCGGGACACCCGGCGGGCGGCGGCACCCCCAGTGCGGTCGCCGCCCGCCGTATTCAGGTGGTCGGGGTGGCGGGCGCCGCGGTCGGCGCGGGCTTGGCCTTGCCGAGCGCGACGCGGGTGGCGGTCACCGTCGCGCCGTTGCGCGGCCCGGTGACCCGCACCGCGGTGCCGACGGGGAACTGCGCCGCCGTGGCGGGTGCCGTCTGGTGCCGAACACCGTCTGGGGGCCGAGCGTCACGGTGAACGCCTTGCCCTTGGCGGTCGTCACGGTCCAGGTCGTCGCGGTCTCGGCGGTGATCTGGCCCCGCACGCCCCGCTCGGCGGGTGTGCCGGAGGGCGCAGGCGTCGGCGCGGCGGCGGGCGGCGGCGCGCGCTGCTGCAGCCCGCGACGGCCGCGCCGACCACCGCGAGCGCCCCGACCAGCAATCGAACTCGCATGCCGCCATCGTGACCGCGGCATGTTCGGATCAGGTCAAGACGAGGTTCACCGGTCGCCAGGATGCGCGCGGACGATCGTGATCCGGCCCATGCGCAGGCGGTGCTCCACGGGGGCCTCGACGGCGAAGCCCGCGGCCTTGATCCGCTCCACCATGCCCGCGTTGTCGTGGATCATCGGGTTGTGCGCCATCCGGCGGCGCAGGAAGCCGTGGCCGTCGACGGCGGTGTGGCCGTCGATGTCGGCCAGCACGAGCAGCCCGTCCGGGCGCAGCACCCGGCGCACCTCGGCGAGCAGCGTGTCCTTGTCGTCGTGCAGGTGGTGGAGCATGAGGCTGGAGAACACCCGGTCGACCGAGCCGTCGGCGTGCGGCAGGTCCTGCGCGTAGCCCGGCCGCCAGCTCGCCGCCACCCCGGCCCGGTGGGCCTTGCGCGCCGCCTTGGCGAGGGCGCGCGGGTCCGGGTCGAGGCCCTCGATCTCGACGCCCTGCTCGTCGCGGCCGAGCGCGAGGAGGAGGTTGCCGGTGCCGCAGCCGATGTCCAGCACGCGCTGGCCCGGCTGCAGCTCCGCCATGCTGATCATCTTCTCGTGCACGGCGCCGAGGCCGGAGAACCGGTGCAGGATGTCGTAGAACGGGGTGAGCGCGGACCCGCCCATGCACGGCACGAAATGCCGATGCGAGGTTCTTTCGGTCATGCCATCAGCTTGCCTGGTTCGTGAGCTGCGCGGCTGTCGGATCCTCGGCATCAATGGGATGATCCTGCGGTGGAGACCGTCCGGCTCAACGCCCGTGGTGACGGGCCGCCGACGTTCGCGCTCGCACCCCGGCCGGGCGAGCTGCCCGTCGCGGTCTGGCGGATCGACCACGAGGGCCCCGGCAGGCACATGGCGCACTCCCACGACTTCCCCATGCTCGTGTTCTCCGCCGACGCGCACGGCACGGTGCCCGTGGGCGGGCGCGAGTGGGGGCTCGCCGCGGGCGACCTCTTCGTCTTGGCACCCGGGGAGATCCTCGGCCCGTTCGACGTGCCGCACGCCGTGACGGGCCGCGGCTGGGCGGTCTCGTTCACCGCCGAGGCGCTCGGGCCGGACGTGCCGGGCTCGGCGCTCGCCTGGCGCACCCACCCGCTGCTGTTCCCGTTCGTGCGGGGCGGGGCGTCCGGGGTGCTGCGGCTGGCCGTGCCGCCGGACGACCGGGCGGCGTGGACGGCGCGGGTCGGGGCGTTGGCAGGCGAGCTGTCCGAGCGCGCCGACGGCTACCGCGAGGCGGTGCTCGCCCACCTCACGCTGCTGCTCGTGGAGGTCGCCCGCCTCGCCGCCGACGTGGTCGGCGACCTGCGGGTCAACCGGGAGCCGCTGCTCGCCGACGTCTTCACGGTGATCGAGCACCGGTACGCGGAGCCGTTGTCGCTGCGGGACGTGGCGCGGGCGGTGAGCCTCTCGGCGGGCCACGTCACCACGGTCGTGCGCCGCCGCACCGGCCGCACCGTGCAGGAGTGGATCGTGGACCGCCGGATGACGGCGGCCCGGCGGCTGCTCGCCGGGTCGGACCTGCCGGTCGGGGAGATCGGCAGGCGGGTGGGCTACCCCGATCCCGGCTACTTCGCCCGGGTGTTCGGGCAGGTGCACGGCGTGAGTCCGACGCGGTGGCGCTCGGCAGGCTGACGCTCCCCGTCCACGCCGCTGCGGCCGGGCCCGTGGCGGGCCCGGCCTGCGGCAGGCGGTGGGTGGATCAGCTGTTGCCGCCCATCTGGTTGTTGCCGGTGGCGAGCATGTGCTGGAGCGCGGACTGGGTGGCGGCGTTCATCGTGCCGGTCTGCGGAAGGTGGGCGTCGCGCTGCAGGTAGGTGATGGCCTGCACGGTCTGCTCGTTCATCACGCCGGTGACCGGGCCCTCGTAGTAGTTGAGCTGGCCCAGCTCCCGCTGCAGCACGATGATCGTTTCGGACGGCGCGACCGGCGTCACCGGGGTCACGTGGTGGTGGGTGGTGGAGCTCGACGGCACGACGACGGGGGTCGTGGCGCCGTTGGTGGTCGGGGCGGCGGAGCCGAACGCCCCGAGGCCGAACGCCAGGCCCGCGACGATCGCCGCGCCCGCGACGGCGCTGCCGAGCGCGATGAGGACCGTGCGGCCGGTGGTGGAGGGCGCCGGGGCCGGGGTCGCGTGGGTGGAGGTGGTGTGCTTGCGGGTGGAGGTGGTGGTGCTCATGGCTGCCGCTCCTGTTTTCGCTGGTCTCGGGGTGTTTCCCTGATGAACCAAGACTGCTCCGCGGTCGCCGTTCGCACCGTCGTCCGGGCAGCCGACGCCGTGGGTGACCGCACCGTCCTCCGATCGGTTGACACCGGCTCAGTAGGGTCCGACGGCGACGAGTCGCGAGACGGGTGGATCGGTACAACCTCACCGAGGCGTCCTGGAACGCGGGCTCGCGCAAGGTCAACTGCAACCTCGCCGCGCTGCTTCCGGACCGTAGCGGGTTCGCCCCGGTCACCGGCTCCGTGCTGGACGGGAACGTCACGGTCGGTACAACGCCGCCGCTGCCCGTCCCCGAGAAGCAAGCCGGTGTGCCCGTTCCCACAGCTGCGCCGCGATAGCGACTCAGATGTGCGATGGTGAGTGCCTCACTCGCATCTGAGAGCAATACTCGGGGGCCATGCTCATATGAGCGAACCGGCGGTACTGCGGCTGGACGAGTTGGTCCTCGCCGCCACGGTTGCCCGCCGGTACTTCCTGGAAGACCGCACCAAGGTGCAGATCGCCGCGGAGCTGCAGCTCTCCCGGTTCAAGGTGGCGCGCCTCATCGACCTGGCCCGCTCCAGCGGGATCGTCCGCATCACGATCGCCACGCCGGGTGCCGTCGACACCGAGCTCAGCGTGCTGGTCCGCGAGCGGCTCGGGCTCTCCCGCGCGCTCGTCGTCAACACCGACGACACCGCCGCACTCGGCGACCTCGCCGACGTCGCGGCCACGCTCCTCGCCGAAGTGCTCAGCCCGGGCGACGTGCTGGGGCTGGGCTGGTCACGGGCCGTGCTCGCCACCGCACAGCGGCTCACGGTGGTCCCCGCCTGCACGGTCGTCCAGATGACCGGGGGCCTCACGAGCCCGGACGTCGCCGCGAGCCTGATCGACGCTGTCGACGGCCTCGCCCGTCGCGGGGGCGGCCGCGGCTACTCGTTCTACGCGCCGCTGTTCGTGTCCGACCCCGCGAGCGCCGAGGTCGTCCGCCGCCAGCCGGAGACCGCGGCGGCGTTCGCCCGCTTCCCCGAGCTCACCCACGCGGTGGTCGGCATCGGCTCCTGGCAGCCCGTCCGCAGCGACCTGTACGACGTGCTCACCGCCGACGAACGCGCGGCGTTGCGCCACGCGGGCGTGCTCGCCGACCTCTCCGGCACGTTCCTCGACGACGCGGGCACCCCGCTCACGATGCCGCAGGCCCGCCGGGTGATCGGGATCAGCGCCGCGCAGCTCGCCGCCGTGCCCGACGTGATCTGCGTGGCCTACGGCCGTGAGCGGGCGCCCGCCGTACGCGCCGCCGTGCGCGCGGGCTACGTCACCACCCTCGTCACCACCGCCGCACTAGCTCAGGAGCTGATATGACCCGTCGCCTCGACCGCAAGCTCGACGCCATCCTCGCCGGGCGCTACACCCCCGACGACTTCATCATCGCCGACGCCAAGGACGCCGACATGGCGTTCGGCGTCGCCGCCCCGTGGCGCGGCCGCTCGCGGGGCGCCTACCTGGACAACATGCGCGAGCTCGTCGCGGCGGACGCGCTCGACATCCTGCTCACCTCGGCCTCCAACGGCGAGCGGCTGGCGTCCGACGGGTCGCTGGACGACGAGATCACGCTCGCCGTGCGGGCCAACGACACCACCGACATCTGGAACCACCGCGGCAGCAGCTACACCGCCGCACCGTCGCGCCCGTTCCGCACCGCGGAGCTCGCGGCCGTCCGCCCGTTCTGCGACCTGGTGCTGTACTCGGTCACGTTCAACAACGACATCGACCGCGACCTCGCCACCCTGGCGGCCTACCGCGCGTTCCGCGGCGAGGCCGCCGAGGTGGGCATGCGGTACTTCCTGGAGGTCTTCAACCCCAACGCACCCGTCGGCCTGGATCCCGCGGACGTCGGGGCCTACGTCAACGACGCGATCATCCGCACGCTGGCGGGCGTCACCACGGCGCACCGACCGCTGTTCCTGAAGATGCCCTACAACGGGGCCGACGCGCTCGCCGAGCTGGTGGCGCACGACCCGTCCGTGGTGGTGGGCATCCTCGGCGGTTCGGAGGGCACCACGCGCGACACCTACGAGCTGCTCGACCGGGCCCAGCGGCACGGCGCCCGGGTGTCGCTGTTCGGCCGCAAGATCCAGCGCGCGGAGTCGCAGCTGGACCTCGTCGGGCTGATGCGCCCGGTGCTGCGCGGCGAGCTCTCCCCCGCCGACGCCGTGCGCGCCTACCACGACGCGCTCGCCAAGGCCGAGATCACGCCCTACCGTTCCCTCCAGGACGACCTGGAGGTGACCGACCCCGTGCTGCGTTCGGAATGAGCGGGGTCGTCTGCGCGGGCTCGATCGTCGTCGACGTCGGCAAGATCATCGAGGCCTACCCGCCGCTCGACCACATCACCACGATCGAGGACGTCTCGCTGTCCACCGGCGGCCCGGGCCTGAACATGGCGGTCGACCTCCGGGCGTTGGGGGCGACGTTCCCGCTCGTCATGCTCGGCGCGGTCGGCGACGACCAGCACGGCGCCTTCGTCCTCGACGAGTGCGCGCGGCTGGGCATCGACGCGGCGGGCGTCGAGCGGCTGCCCGGTGTGGCCACCTCGTTCACCGACGCGATGGTCGAACGGGTCGGCGGTCGCCGCACGTTCTTCCACCACATCGGGGCCAACGGCCGTTTCGACGGCGCCGTGGCCGCGCTGCCCGATGCCCGCATCCTGCACGTCGGAGCGCCCGGGCTGCACCCGCTCATGGACGCGCCCACCGCGGACGGCAACGGCTGGTCGGCGTTGCTCCGCCGGGCGCGCTCCGCGGGGATGCACACGAACATGGAGCTGGTGAGCATCGCGCCGGACCGCCTCGTCGAGGTCGCGGCGCCGTGCCTGCCGCACCTGTCCAGCATCGTCGTCAACGAGCTGGAGGCGGGCGCGCTCACCGGCATCCACGCGCCGGTGCCGGGCCCGGACGGCCCCGTCGAGTGGGAGGCGCTGGCCGCGATGGCCCGGGGCCTCGTCGAGCGGGGCGTCGGGCTGGCGGTGGTGCACTTCCCGGCCGGGAGCGTGGCGGCGTCCGCGGACGGGGTCCACCGGCACGGGTCGGTGCGCCTGCCCCGCGAGCAGGTGCGCAGCACCACCGGCGCGGGCGACGCGTTCGCCGCGGGGGTGATCTACGGCCTGCACGAGGGGTGGCCGGTCGAGGAGTGCCTGCGCCTGGCCGCCGCGTCGGCCGCCGCCTGCGTGCGGGGCCAGAACACCTCCGACGGCATCCGGGCAGCCGGTGACTGTCTGGCCGACGCGCAGAAGTGGGGCTACCGGCCCGTCGAGAGTCACGGATCGGTCGTCGTCGACGACGGATCGGTGAGTCTCAGACTTCGCGGGGATGCTGCCGATCGCGGCCGCGCCGCCACCAGCGCGACAACCGCGAGCAGGACGAACACGCCGGGATAGCCGCCGAGCGGGACGGCCAGCGCGGCACCCGCCCAGGGCGCCAGGGCGGTCGCCAGGGTCGACGGCGCGGACAGCACGCCGTTGAGCCTGCCGTAGTACGCGGTGCCCCAACGGTCGGTGACCGCCGTGGCCTGCAGCAACGTGAAGATCCCCCGGGCGGCGCCCGCGAGCATCGCGCCCGCGACCAACAGCACCGCCGGACCGGGCAGGAGGCCGAGCAGGAGGGTGGTCGCGGCGCACAGGGCGAGCACGCCGACCGTCCGCGTCCGCACGCCCACCACCCGGGCCAGCGCGCCGTAGCTCATGCGGCCGAGCACCTGGCCGACGCCGCCGAGCCCGAGCGTCCACGCCGCGGCGGTGGTCGACATCCCGCGCTCGATCACCAGCGGCACCTGGCCCACGAGCACGGCGTAGACGGTGAACGCGCCGCCGGTGAGCGCCAGGGACAGCAGCACGAACGGCCTACTACGCGCGGCCCGCCCCGGGTCGGCGTGCGCGGGGTGGGCGGGTGGCTCGGGCGCGGGCCAGGGGCCGCGCAGGCCCCAGAGGTGCCCCGGCACGGTGACGACGGCCAGCACCGCCGCCAGCACGAGGTAGGTGGCGCGCCAACCGAGCGCGCCGAGCAGCGCGGCCGTCAGCGGTCCGAAGATCGTGCTGGTCAACCCGGCGGCCAGGGTGAGGCCGGTCAGCGCCGTCACGCGCCGGTCGCCCCACCAACGGGTGAGAGCGGCGAACGCGGGCGGGTACAGCGTGCCCGCCATCCCCACCCCGGCCAGCAGCCAGGCGACGACGAACACCGCGAACGTCCGCGCGGTGGCGATCCCGACCACCGCGGGCACCGCCACCGCCGACCCCACCGTCATCACCACGCGCGGCCCGAACCGGTCCAGCCAGCGCCCGGCCGGGATCCCCACCAGCGCGGAGACCACCAACCCTCCCGAGAACGCGGCGGTCGCCGACGGCACCGACCACCCCGTGTCGGCGGCCAAGGTCGGCGCCATCACCGGGAACGCGTAGTAGAGGACGCCCCAACTGGTGATCTGGGTGACGCACAGCACTACCAGCACCCGCCGTCGCAACGCCTCCCCCACGCGCCCATGATCCGGCGCGCGGCCCGCACCCGCCGCGCGTGCGGCGGACGTTCCCGGGCGCCAGCCACCGGGAACGTCCGCCTCGGCGCGGTCACCGGCGGAAGAGCCCGCCGAGGTGACCGAGGAAGACCGTGCCCTTCCCCAGGAACGCCGCGCCCAGCAGCGCCAGCAAGAACACCGCGAGCACCAGGAGGAGCAGCACCGACAGCGCACCGGCGAGTGCCACGACCGAAACGAGCGTCGACAGCACGACCAAGAGCAGATGCCAACGGCGGGCAACAGCGAACCCACCGGTCAGCAGGGCCGTCCCGGCGAGCAGCGCGAACCCGGAGACGGCGAGCCACAACACCACCAGGTGGTGGCCGCCGAGCGTGACCACCGGCATCGTGCTGTCCAGCCACTCGCCTCCCGCGAGCATCCAGGCGGCAACCATCACGTCCAGCGCCACCAACGCCCACAGCACCACCTGATAACGGCCCGGGATCGGACCTGTCATTTCCCGAAACATGATCACCACCGCCAAGCCGCGAGCGGGTAGTAGCGAGCGTGCTCGCCCGACACGAGCTCCGGCGAGCCGACGACGCCGAAGAGGATGGGGTCGAGCAGCGTTTCCTTGGCCGCGCGTGCGGTGCGGCCGACGAGCGCGTCGAGGATCCGAGCGGTTCGCCGGACGGCGGGGTGCACGGGCGGCGGCCCGACCAGGGTCCGCGCTTCGTCGGCGGTGCAGGGCCGCGGACCCGCCCGCAGCGCAGGCAGGTAGCCCGCGGCAGGCCCGTCAGGATCGAGCTCGTGGGCGATCGCCAGCCGCTGGAACGGCAGCTCCAGCTTCGCCAGTTCGGCGAGCCGCCGAATCACCGGACGCGGCAGAGCCATGCCCCGCTCCGTCATGCCGGGGTCGTGTTCGACCGGCCCGTACACCCAGGGCGTTCCGCGGTCGAGCACGAGCACCGGCTGCTCGACCCACGGCAACATCATCGGCGCGGGCAGCTGCGACCATCGGCGACGCAGTTCGACATCCATTCGTCAACATTGGTTCCCCTCCTACAGCCGGTTCGCGACAAAGACCAAGACTCCGAACGCCACGACGAGGCACAGCGCGACTCCGATAAGCAGCGCGACCACCCCGGCCAGCGCGACGACTCCGCACACCCCTGCGACGACGATGACGGCGAGTTGCAACCCGTCAGTCCAGCGCAGCCCCCGGGTCGAGAACGCGGCTATGGCCAGAGCGGCGACACACGACAGGGCGAGGATCAACGCGGACAGTGGGTGGCCGCCCAAAGTGGCCACCGTGCACACAGGCCCGCTGCAGGCGACCACCCCGGCCTGCACCGCGGCCAGCGAGCCCGCGAACACGCCGTTGAGGAAGGCGAGCCCCCAGAACGCAACCGTGACCGCGGTCGACAGCCGGTCCGCCACCGACCACCACGGCCGCACCCCGCTGCGCAGCAGGTCGGCGAGCACGTTCGGCGTGGGGTCGCGAGGCGCCGGGGCCGCCACATCCCGCAGGTTCAGCCGACCGCTCATGGGCCCGCTACCCGTCGGTCGGCGGCGTCGGGGCAACGGGATCGCACACCGCGACCCCCACCGCGCGTACCCCCAGTGCAGATGCCCAGCTCGGCTGCGTCACCATGGTGGCCCCCGATCTCCGCGGTTAACCCGTGCCGTACCCGTCACTACCCGTGCTTGGCGTGCAACTTGAGTGTGACACATGACACTGGTGTTGCTCTACCCAACTTGGTTAGAAGTTGGGTCATACTGGGAAGACGCCGCCGATCATCGGCCGACTCTGTCACGATTGAGCTGCACTCACGCGGCATTCAGCAGAGCCTGCCGCGCTCTGGTGTAACCTGCCGCCCTCGGCTGCATCGGTGCTCCGCAGCGGGCCGCCGAGCGTCGCGACACCGACCAGAGGGAGTCCCGTGGCCTTAGAGACCACCCAGGCGATCCGACTGGCACGCACTCTCCGTGAGCTTCGCGAGTCGGAGTGGCCCGGCGTCGAGCTGACCCAGGCCCAGTTGGCCAAGGCGCTCTCGGCCGACAGCCGGGTCGCGTCCGCGACGCTCAGCTCGTGGGAATCGCTCACCAACCCCAAGACGCCCACCGCGAGCAGGCTCACCAGCTACGCGCGGTTCTTCGCGACCCGCCGCTCCGTCGAGGGCAAGGAGCCGCATCTCCTCGCGGAGAAGGACCTCACCGCCGACGAGCTGGAGCGCTTCCGCGAACTCGAAGCGGAGCTGCTGGGCCTGCTCCACGCCGACACGCAGGCCCACCGGGGCACCTTCGCCTTCGACGAAGGCCCGGTGACGATCATCTGCCCAGAGGCCCCCGAGGAAGAGCGCGGGCGGCTCGCCGACCCGACGAACCCGAACTTCAACAAGCTCCAGCGGCTAGCCGACCTCGACGCCCTCCTGGAGATCTGGGGCCACGTCCGCGCAGAGAACCCACGCCTCTCCGTCCGGTACCGCAGGCCGGCCGAAGTCGTCGCCGACGACCTCTCCGGCCACGTCATCCTCCTCGGCGGCATCGCGTGGAACAAAGTCACCCGCCGGTTCCAGACCGCGATGAGCCAGGTGCCGGTCACCCAGGTCGGTGCGCCCGACCTGAAGACGGGCGACATCTTCATGGTCAAAGACGCCGAAGGAGAGCGCTCCTTCTTCCCGGAGTGGGACGACCCCGACGACGAGGAACGGGAGCTCATCGAGGACGTCGGGCACATCGCCCGGCTCACCAACCCGTTCCAGAGCAGTCGCACGCTCACCATCTGCAACGGGATCCACAGCCGCGGTGTCTACGGCGCAGTCCGGTGCTTGACCGACGAGCGCGTGCGCGACGCGAACGAGCGCTACCTCGCCGAGCGCTTCACCGGTGGGCGTTTCGCGCTCCTCGTCCGTGTTCCAGTCGTTACCAACGAAACCCTGTCCCCCGATTTGCAGAACCGCTCCACTCGACTGTTCGAGTGGGCACCCCCGAAGGACGGAACGCCCGGATGAAGCAGCCCATCGGCGGTAAGAAGATCCGCCAGAAGGCATCCCACTCCGCGTTGCTGCAGAGCGTGGAGGTGGAGTCGCCGCTCTTCTCGCCGGGCGCGCCGCAGGTCGGCAAACTGGACGCGATCATCATTCCGGCATCGCGGCGCGCCTCCTCCTTCGACGAGCTCATCAGGCTGTCGGCCCGGCTCGGCGCACAACTGGTCGTGATCTGCAGCAAGCTGGCCAGGATCGACGACGTCGCCGAACGGGTCGCCCGAACTCCGAGTGCCCGCGCGCTGATCATCGAGATGCCCAAGAACTACCGAGTTCCGAGAATGCCGGGCCGCACGTCGCGTCGCGCGTTCCTCGAGGCGTCGGCAGGCCGCGTGAGCGATCTCAGCGCGAAGCGCAACCTCGGCCTGCTGTTGGCCCGGCTCAACGGCTGGCACAAGATCGTCTTTGTGGATGACGACATCACGCTCACCGAGCCGGAAGCCTTCGAGCGCCTCGCGCGACGCCTCGAGCGGGCGCCGATCGCGGGCATGGTCTGCCGGGAATTCCCGGACAACTCCGTCGTGTGCCACGCGCGACGGCTCGCAGGCTTCCCACAGGACAATTTCGTGTCCGGCTCGGTTCTCGGAGTCAACTGCGACGATCTGCCGTTCCCCTTCTTCCCCGACATCTACAACGAAGACTGGTTCTTCTTCAGCAAAGCGGTGGCGCGATTCGAGCTGGCGAACGCCGGTGACGCCGCTCAACGGCCCTACAAGCCCTTCGCCGATCCCGAGCGAGCACGCCACGAGGAGTTCGGCGACCTGCTCGCGGAGGGGCTCTTCTCGCTGATCGGCGAGGTCCTGGACCGGCCGGTCGACGAAGAAGAAGACGACGAATCGATCGACTACCGAGAGCTCTTCGAGTTCGCCACGGAAGAATTCTGGGCGGAGTTCATCCGGGCGCGGCGTACAACGCTGCGGGAAACCCGGCACGGTCTCGAAGCGCTCGCCACCGCCGAGGCACGACAAGCGCTGCGGTCGTTGTCGGCGGCCGAGCAGCAACTGAGCGCGATCACGCCCGAACTGTGCGTGGCTTTCCTCGGCGCCTGGCAGGAAGACCTCGGCGATTGGGAAATCGCCGTCGAGTCAACCAACACCGTCAGCAGCACCTGGGAAGCGATGAACGAGCTGGGGCTTCGGAAGTGGCGGCTCGCCGAATCCGGCGACACCCAGGTCGCGAAGCCGCAGCGCGGAGCGGCGCGGCGGAACTACGCCGCAGCCGAGCGCCGCGCACAGGCACTCAACTGCGCCTCGTGATCAGGAGCCGCAGCCTCAGCTCGTAGCGGCCGTCGGCGAGGCGCTGGCGCTCCCCCGTCGGCGCGAACCCCAGCCGCGCGTAGGCCGTCCGCGCGGCGTAGTTGTTCTCGAGCACCCAGAGCGCGACGTCATACGCTCCGTTACCGCTTTCGAGGTCGATCAGCGCCTTGAGCAGAGCGCGGAAGATCCCGCGGTGACGATGGGCAGGATCTACCCAAGTCCACTCGACGTGGAGCCCGTCGGACGCGTACCCGTCGACGAGCCCCGCGATACCGATGATTGCGCCGGACTCGACTGCCACCACCCAGTTCGCCGAAGCGAACCGTTGTCGCCACTGCTCCTCAGCCCACTGTGCCTCCGTCTCGTAAACCGACATAAACGCACGGGGTGAGTCGAGCAACGCGCGTAACCGGATGGTCCGGAGCACGTGCCACTCCTCGGGGGCGAGCAGCTTGATGTCCAATACCGCGTTGATCACTTACTCCCGGTTCGGCGTCGGACCTACACGATCGCCGATAAGTCGTCGGATGGCGAGTCCGCGTGAAGAAGATCGCTCAGCGGTCGCTCATCTGAGCACCGGCACGCGGAGCCAATAGACGAAGGAAACGGCCGCAATGGCGGCTGTCGTCGCGAATGCCGCGAAATAGCCTTCCCGTTCGACGATCATGCCGGCGACGATCGGACCGATGATCGCGCCCACGTCGCCGACCATCTGGAAACCAGCCAAGGCCGCACCGCTGTTCACCTCGCGGCCGCGTGCCGCGATCACGTCGGTGACCGCTGCGTTCACCGCAGGGCTCATCAGCCCGGTGCCGACGCCGGACAAGCAGCGACGCGACAACCAACTCCGTCATCCCGCTGGTCAGGCCGATCCACAGCGACGTCACCGCGACGGTCGCGGAGCCGACGAGGATGGGCAGGCGCCGCCCGTGCCGATCCGCCCAACGCCCGCCGAGGAGCAAGGTCGCGCCTGTCCCCGCGGCGAACGCGGCCAGAGCGATGCCCGACCAACTGTCCGGCCGATGCAGCACCTCGACGACGAACAGGGGCACGAGTGCGACCCGCACGCCGTAGACCGTCCAGCCGTTCACGAAGTTCGACGCCAAGGCGGCGCGGAACACCGGTTGCCGCACGACTGCGGAGAAGGTGACGGTGGCCACGACCGGACGCACGGGATCTGTTCGAGCCGGTGCGCGCAACAGAACACCCGTGATCAGGACGGTCAGGACGAGCATCCCGGCGTAGGCGAAGAACGGTGCGCGCAGGCTGCCCGCGATGAGCCCGCCGCCGACCACCGGACCGGCGATGCTGCCGAGGAGGAAGCCGGTGGCCCACGCGCCGGAAGCGCGTCCGCGCATGGTGGGCGGCGAGATCCGGACCAGCAGCGAGGCCGCCGAGACCGTGAACATCGTCGAGCCGAGGCCACCCGCGGCGCGGAAGGCGAGCAGTTGCGCGTAATCCGTGGCGAGGGCGCACGCGGCGCTGGACGCCGCGACGACCAACAAGCCGCCGCAGAACACCGGCAGCTCCCCCGTCCGCCCGACCAACCGGCCGCTGACCGGGGCGAAGAGGACCCGGGCCACCGCGAACGCGCTGACGACGGCCGACGCGGCCGCCACGCTGACGTCGAAGCTGCGGGCGAACACGGGCAGGGCGGGGGCGACGACGCCGTACCCGATCGCGATCATGAACGCGGCGAAGACGAGGACGCGCACCTCCCGCGGCAGCCGAGGCGCTGCGACGTCGCGCACGCAGGCATTGTGCTGGCATGCCCGCGATGGTGCAGTGATCCCCGGGCTGACGAGGGAGGGCGCATGGACCGGGACGCGACGCTGCGCGAGGTGGAGCAGCGGGTGCTGTGGCTGGCCACGTCGATCGTGCACCACGCCAACCGGGTGCGGCCCAACCCCGACGGGCTGAAGGTCGGCGGCCACCAGGCCTCGTCGGCGTCGCTGGTGTCGATCATGACCGAGCTGTGGTTCAACCACCTGCGCCCCGAGGACCGGGTGTCGGTGAAGCCGCACGCCTCGCCGGTGCTGCACGCCATCAACTACCTGCTCGGCGAGCTGTCGGCGCCGCAGCTGGAGACGTTGCGGGCTTTCGGCGGGCTGCAGAGCTACCCGAGCCGGGCGAAGGACCCGGACACCGTCGACTACTCCACCGGCTCCGTCGGCATCGGCGCCACCGCCCCGATCTGGGGTGCGCTGGCGCGGCGCTACGTGCGCGCGGGCACCGGGCGCCAGTACTCGATCGTCGGCGACGCCGAGCTGGACGAGGGCGCCTGCTGGGAGGCGATCCTCGACCCGATGGTGCAGGACCTCGGCGAGGTGTGCTGGATCATCGACCTCAACCGGCAGAGCCTCGACCGGATCGTGCCCAACATCGGCGCCGTCCGCCTCGCGGGCATGTTCGACGCCGCGGGCTGGCAGGTGCTCACCGTCAAGTACGGGCGGCTGCTGCACGAGCTGTACGAACGCCCCGGAGGCGATGCGCTGCGGCGGCGGATCGACGAGATGGAGAACCCCGAGTACCAGCGCCTGCTCCGCTGCACCCCCGACCAGCTGCGGGAACGGGTGCCGGGAGACGACACCAAGCTCGCCGAGCTGGTGTCCGGGCTCGACGACGCCACCTTGTACGCCGCGATCCGCAACCTCGGCGGCCACGACCTGTCCTCCCTGCGCGAGGCGTTCGAAGCCATCGACGACACCCGCCCGACCGTGCTCTTCGCGTACACGGTCAAGGGCTACGGCCTGGCCACGGAGGGCCACCCGCAGAACCACTCCTCGCTGCTCACCGCCGAGCAGTGGGGCGAGCTGGCCGAGCAGGTCGGCGCGTCCACCGACCAGCCCTGGGCCCGCTTCCCGGCATCGTCGGCCGCCGCGGCGCTGTGCCGCGACACCGCCGATCGCCTCCGCCGCCCGGCCGTCACGCCGCACGCCGTGCCCGAGCTGCCCACCGACATCGGCCGGACCCCCGGCGGGCACGCCACCACCCAGGCCGCGCTCGGGCGCACCCTGCTCGACCTCACCCGCACCGCGCCGGACGCCGCGAAGCGCGTGGTCACGCTGGCGCCGGACGTCTCGTCGTCGACCAACCTCGGCGGCTGGGTGAACAAGGTCGGCGTGTGGTCGGCGCGCGAGCGCGTGGACTGGTTCGCCGACGACCCCGAGACCATCCTGCACTGGCGCGAACGCCCGGACGGCCAGCACCTCGAGCTGGGCATCGCCGAGACCAACCTGGTCGGCCTGCTCGGCGAGCTGGGCGCCACCTGGAGCCGCTGGGGCGAGCCGTTGCTGCCCATCGGGGTGCTCTACGACCCGTTCGTCGAACGCGCGCTGGAGCCCTGGTCGTTCGGCATCTACGCGGGCGGCCAGTCGATCCTCGTCGGCACCCCGTCCGGGGTGACGCTCGCGCCGGAGGGCGGCGCCCACCAGTCGATCACCACGCCGTCCGTCGGACTGGAGCAGCCCGGCTGCACGATGTACGAGCCCGCTTTCGCCATCGACGTCGAGTGGACGCTGCTCGCCGCGCTGGGCCGGCTCGGGCGGCCCGGCGGCCGATCGGCCTACCTGCGCCTCTCCACCCGGCCGGTGGATCAGACCCTCGCCGCGATCCCCGACGACCCGGCGGCCCGGGAACGGCGGCGGCGGCAGGTCGTGGCGGGCGGATACCCGCTGCGCCGGGCCGACGGCCCGCCCGCCGTGACGATCGTGGCGATGGGCGCCGTCGTGCCCGAGGCGCTGGCGGCGGCCGACCGGCTCACCGCGCAGGGCGTCGGGGTGGACATGGTGTGCATCACGGCCCCCGGCCTGCTGTTCGACGCCGTGCAGGCCCGCTCCGGCCGGGGCGCGGGCGAGAGCTGGATCCTCGACGCCATCCTGCCCGCCCGGCGGGCTGCGCCGATGGTCACCGTGCTCGACGGGCACCCGCACTCGCTGGCCTTCCTCGCCGGGGTCAACCAGGTGCGAGCCGCGCACCTCGGCGTTTCGGCGTTCGGCCAGTCCGGCGGCCTCGGCGAGGTCTACCGCCACCACGGCCTCGACACCGACACGATCGTCCGCGCCGCCTTGGACCTGACAGACTGACGCAGGTGGGTGACCGTTCTGCGCAGATCGTCGAGACCCTCGTCGACGCCTTCTCCGACCTCATGGCGGCGGATCCGGCTGCGTTCCGCACGAAGTTCCGCAAGATGGCGGCCGACCCCTTCGCCTTCTACCGGGGCAGCGCGTGCCTCTTCTACGCCGACGTGGCCGACCTCGACGACCCCTGGGCCGACGAGCGCACCAGCCGCGTCTGGATCCAGGGCGACCTGCACGCGGAGAACTTCGGCACGTACATGGACGGCGACGGCGTACTGATCTTCGACGTCAACGACTTCGACGAGGCCTACCTCGGCCACTTCACCTGGGACGTCCGGCGGTTCGCCGCCAGCATGGCGCTGCTGGGCAGGCGCAAGGCGCTCTCCGACGACGACATCACCGCGCTCGTGCGCACCTACACCCGCGCCTACCTCGACCAGGTCCGGTTCTTCACCGAGACGCCCGACGACCGCGAGTTCGCGCTCCGGCTCGACACCACCGAGGGCCCGGTCAACCAGGTGCTCCAGGTCGCCAAGCTGCGCACCCGGGTGGCGCTCCTCGACGCCATCACCGAGACCGAGGGCTTCGACCGCAGGCTCCGCGACGGCCCCGGGCTGCGCCGCCTCGACGACGACGAGCGCGCCGAGGTCGTCTCGGCGTTCGAGCGCTACGTCGGGACGATCCCGGAGGCCAAGCGCTACAACGACGTCGCCTACACGATCAAGGACGTGGCCGGGCGCAGCGGGTTCGGCATCGGCAGCGCGGGCCTGCCCGCCTACACGGTGCTCATCGAGGGCTTCAACCAGGCGCTGGACAACGACGTGGTGCTCTCGATGAAGCAGGGCAACGTCGCGGCGCCGTCGCGCGTGGTGACCGACCCCGCGATCGCCGCGCTCTTCAAGCACCACGGCCACCGCACGGCGATCTCGCAGCGCGCCCTGCAGGCGCACGCCGACCGGCTGCTCGGCTACACCGACCTGGACGGGGTCGGCTTCGTCGTGAGCGAGGTGTCGCCGTACGAGGCCGACCTCGACTGGACGGAGCTGACCGAGCCCGACGAGATCGACCCGGTGGTCGACGCGCTCGGCCGAGCTACGGCCAAGGCACACTGCGTCGGCGACTCGGACGCCGACGTCACCGTGGTCGAGTTCCAGACCGAGGACGCCGTGTCGAACGTCGTCGGCGGCCGCGAGGACGAGTTCGTCGACTGGGTGGTCGACTTCGCCCACACCTACGCCGCGCAGGCGCGCACCGATCACGACCTGTTCGTCGAGGCGTTCCGCAGCGGCCAGGTGCCCGGGGTGGCGGCCACCGAACCGAGCTGACGCGGTGGGTGGCCCCTGACGCGCGCCGGGAGGACGGCGACGCCGGAACTGCGCCACTCGGCCTAACCGCCCTGGCGAACGGGGCTCCGCGACGCCGAAGACCGCCTCTCGATCACCGCTCGTCGCTACTCTCCTGACCGCGGGCAACTTCTGTGAACTACTGCCGGGGTGCCAGCCGTGTCGTCCCTGTCAGGAAAGAAATCCGAGGGGGATCACGTGCCGGAGGCGACCCAGAGCCGCAGTCGTGTCGTGCTGCGCCGAGTGATCACGGTCTTGGCCGGGGTGCTCGTGTACTGCGCGCTCACCGCACCGCGCGAGATCGACCAGCTCACGCCGGCCGCGTTCGTGCGCATCCCGGTGGAGGGGTTGGCGGCGGTCGGGGTGCTGCTGCTGCTGCCCGCGCGGCCCCGCCGGATCGCTCGCGGCGGTCGGTGGCGCGCTGCTCGGCCTCCTCACGATCATCAAAGTGATCGACATGGGCTTCCTGTCGACGCTCGCGCGCCCGTTCGACCCGGTGCTGGACTGGACGCTCGTCGGCGACGCCTACAACTTCGTGCACGAGTCGTTCGGCAACGCGGCCGCGGTGGGCGCCTCGGTGCTCGCCGTGGTGCTCGTGGTGCTGCTACTGGTGCTCATGACGCTCGCGGCCATGCGGCTCTCCGGGCTCCTCGACGGGCGGCGGCGGCCCGCGACCAAGGCCGTGGCGGTGCTCTCGGTGGTGTGGCTGGGCGCGGCGGTGCTCGGCACCCAGCTCGTGGACCCGGTGCCGCTCGCCTCCCGCAGCGTGGCCGCGCTCGCCTACCAGGACGCCACCCAGATCCCGGTCAGCCTTGCGGACAGGGCCGAGTTCGAGGCGCAGGCCTCCGTCGACGCGTTCCGCGACACCCCGAACGACGAGCTGCTCACCGGGCTGCGGGGCAAGGACGTGGTGCTCGGGTTCGTGGAGAGCTACGGCCGCTCGGCGCTGGAGGACCCGCGCTACGCCCCGGTGGTGGACGCCGCGTTGGACTCGGGCAGCAAGGAGCTGACGTCGGCCGGGTTCGCCGCCAAGAGCGGCTTCCTCACCTCGCCGGTGGCGGGCGGCGGCAGCTGGCTCGCGCACGCGACGTTCGGCTCGGGCCTGTGGATCGGCAACCAGCAGCGCGACCACAGCCTGGTGTCGAGCGACCGCCTCACCTTGAGCAGCGCGTTCAACAAGGGCGGCTGGGACACGGTGGCGGTGATGCCGGGCACGATCAGCGCCTGGCCGGACGCCAACTTCTACGGCATCGACCGCGTGTACGGCCGCGACGACCTGGGCTACAAGGGGCTGAACTTCAGCTGGTCGCCGATGCCGGACCAGTACACGCTCTCGCAGTTCCAGCAGCGCGAGTACGGCAAGCCGGGCCGGGCGCCGATGATGGCCGAGGTGGTGCTCACCTCCAGCCACGTGCCGTGGACGCCGGTGCCCAAGATGGTGGACTGGAACGCCGTGGGCGACGGCTCGGCGTACGACCCGCTCGTGAAGGCGGCCGACGGCCCCGACGTGGTGTGGCAGGACAACGACCGGGTGTACGCGGGCTACCGCGACTCGATCGCCTACTCGGTGACCAGCCTCGTGTCGTGGGCGAAGACCTACGGCAACGACAACCTCGTGCTCGTGTTCCTCGGCGACCACCAGCCCGCCCCGATCATCACCGGCGACATGGCCAGCCGGGACGTGCCGGTGACGATCGTGGCGAAGGACCCCGCCGTGCTCGACCGCATCGCGGGCTGGGGGTGGACGGACGGGCTGCGCCCCGCACCGACGGCGCCCGTGTGGCGGATGGACGCCTTCCGCGACCGCTTCCTCACCGCGTTCGGCCCGCACGCCGACCCCAGCCACTGAGCCGGACGGCCGCCCCGGCCTGCGCGTAGCGTCGCCGCCGTGACGCCGACGCTCGCCCCGCTCACGCTTCCCGCGGCGCTCGCGGCGTGGCGGGCCACCCCGGGCGTGCTCGCCGCGGCCGCAGGTCTCGGCGGCGGCTACGGGTGGGGCCTGCGCCGCAGGCGGGCCCACCACGACGACCGGTGGCCCGTGGGGCGGGCCGTGGTCTTCTTCGCGGGCGTCGCCACGATCGTGCTCGTCGGCTGCTCATTCCTCGGCGTGTACGACGACGCCTACTTCTGGGTGCGGGCGGTGCAGAACACCGTGCTGCTCATGGTGACGCCGATGCTGCTCGCCCTGGGCGCCCCGATCCGGCTGGCCGCCGACACGCTCCCGCCGCGGGTGCGGGGTCCGCTGGCCCGGGCGTTGCACAGCCGCCCGGCGCGGGTGCTCACGTTCCCGCTGCTCGTCACCCTGGCGCTGGTCGTGCCGTTGCTCGTGCTCTACCTGTCGCCGCTCTACGCGCTCACCCTGCGGAGCGCGGTCGCGTCCGGGGTGGCGGGCACCGTCGTGGCGCTCATCGGGTTCGTCTACTACTGGTCGCGGTTCCGGCTGGACCCCACGCCGCGCGCCGACTCGCACCTCGTCACGCTCTCGATCACGGTCGTCGAGATGATCGGCGACGCGGTGCTGGGCGTCGTGCTCTGGCTCGGCCCGCTCGTCGCGACCTCCTGGTACGCGGCCCAGGCGACCGGGCTCGACCCGCGGGTCGACCAGACGCTGGGCGCGGGCATCCTCTGGATCGGCGGCGACCTCGTCGGCCTGCCGTTCATCCTGATCGTCGTCAACCGGATGAGCCGGGAGGACACCCGGAAGGCCGCCGTCGTCGACGCGGAGCTGGACGCGGCGGGCCCCACCGGGCTGTGGTGGGAGAACGACCCGCAGCTCGCCGAGCGGTTCCGCAGGCGCTAAGCGCCCGCCAGCAACGGCAGCGTGGTGCGCCCGGGCCCGAGCACCGGCGCCGGGTCGGCGTTCAGCACGTCGGACAGGATGGTGGCGTAGACGTCGCGGAAGTCCGTGGTGGCCTTGAGGTCGCCCTGGTCGAGGTCGGTGAGGCTGGGCTGCTCCCCCACGAACCCGCCCCGCACCGGCGCGCCCGCGACGAACACCGGGCCCGCGGTGCCGTGGTCGGTGCCCTCGTTGGCGTTGGCGGCCACCCGGCGGCCGAACTCCGAGTAGGCCATCACGACCACGCCGCGGCCGCGCTCGGTGCCCGCCATGCGCGTGAGGAACCCCGAGACGGCCTGGTCGACCTCCGTGAGCAGGCGCTGCTGCGTGCCGCGCTCGTCGGCGTGGGTGTCGAACCCGCCGAGGCTCACCGAGTACACCCGGGCCGGGGCGCCCGCCTCGACGCAGCGCGCGACCACGTCGAGCTGGGCCGCGAGCGCACCCTGCTTGCCCGTGGTCTTCGCCTTCGCATCCACGTCCTTCCCGAAGGTGTCCACCGTGCGGTGCAGGTCGGTGATCGAGCGCGCCGCGTAGGCCTGCAGCGGCGACTCCCCCGCGGACGGCCTGCCGAGCGCCGTGAACGCGGTCGCGAGCGGCCCGCTCGGCAGGGCGAGCCCGCGCAGCGGCAGCGCGGCGCCCGCCGTGGTCGCGCCCGCCAGCATCGGCGGCAGCACCGGCTCCAGCGACACGGCGGAAAGGGGGTCGCGGCCGTTGGCGTCCAACCAGCGACCGATCCACCCGGTGCCCGCGGGGTGGTCGGGCGAGGCGGTCTGCCAGATGTCCATCGACCGGAAGTGGCTGTGGTCGGGCTTCGGGTAGCTGACGCCGCGGACGATGGCCAGCGTGCCGTTGTCCCACTGCTGCTTGAGGCCCGCGAGACCCGGGTTGAGGCCGAGGCCTTCGCCGATGTCGAGCACCTCGCCCTGACCGTAGGCGAGGTCGGGGCGCGCCGACTGGTAGGCCGGGTCGGCCGCGGGCACCACCGTGTTGAGCCCGTCGTTGCCGCCGTAGAGGGTGACGAGGACGAGCACGCCGGTGCCGACGGGCAGCGGGTCGCTGCGGGTGCGGTCGGCGAGGTCCTTCCAGCCCACGGTGGCCGCCGTGGCCGCTACCGCCGCGGCCCCCGATGCGAGCAGGAACCGGCGTCGGGTCAGTGCGTTCATGCGCTCACGCAGCTTTCCGGGGAGGCGAGCGCGGTCGCGACCAGCTGCGGCGGGTTACCGGTGAGCGGGGCCAGCGCGGCGGCCGTGCGCGGGGTGAAGGCGGGCAGTCCGAGCAGGGCGGCGGTCGCGGCCACGCGGGCGTTCTTCGGGGCGGCGGTGACCGGGGAGACGTCGCCGACGTTCACGACCGCCCGGGCCAGGTTCAGCCGGGCCAACGCCGAGGCGGTCGTGAGCCAGGGGGTGCCCGCGGGCCAGCCGCCGACGTTGGGCGGCGCGAACGGCACCTGGCCCAGGCCCGCGAGCCCGCCTGCGAGCGAACCCGCGGGCACCTTCGACGCGGGCACGTTCAACGCCCGCAACGCGCCCGTGAGCCACAGCACCGGCTCGCGGACGAGCACCGATCCCGCGTCGCGGAACGCGGGCGTGCGGACGGCGGCCCGCACCAGGGCCGTGACGTCGTGCCGGGGGCCGTAGGCGTTCAGGAGCGTGCCGAGCGTGCCCGGGTCGGGCGGCGTATCGGAGACGAACCGGGTCCACACCCGCGTCGCGAGGAAGCGGCCCGACACCGGCATCCCGACGAGCCCGTCCACCAGGCTCGTCGTGTCGGCGACGGACCTGCCGAGCACCGTCTCCGGCCCCGGGTCGTGGCGCTTGGGCACGAAGGTCGCGCTGGAGCTCGCGACGTTGACCGTCCAGCCGGTGAGCGCCCGCGCGGCCGCGCGCACGTCGTCCTCGGTGTAGTTGCCCACTCCGAGGGTGAACAGCTCCATGAACTCGCGCGCCAGGTTCTCGTTGGGCTTGCCGACGCGGTTGCCACCGCCGTCGAGCCACAGCAGCATCGCCGGGTCGACCGCCATCGCCTGCGCCAACGCCCGGAAGTCGCCGGTGCCGAGGCGTCGCTGGCTCGCGTTCTGGATCGCCATCAGGTTGGCGAAGCGCACCTTCTGGATGCTGGTGGCGAAGTGGCCGTGCCAGAACCACGTCATGCGCTCGGGGAACGGGCGGTCGGCGGCGGCCATCCGGTCCAGCCACCAGACGACGAGCTGGGTGCGCTGCTGCTGCAGCGCCTGCGCCGAGGCGGGGTCCTTCGGCACGCGCTCGACGGCGGCGAAGGCGGGAGTGGGTGTGGCGGCCGCGCCTGCGTCGGGGCCCGGCGCGGTGAGGGCGTCGAGCGTGGCGTCGAACCCGGCGGCGGTGGCGGTGTCCAGCTCGCCCCGCCGCGGCCCGAACCCCAGCCGTTGGAGCAGGCGGCGGACGGCGTCGCGCTCACCGATCGGGGTCATGTCGCCATGGTGGCCCGACAATGTTCGAGCAATGTCAGGAATCGGCCCGGGGCTCGTCCGAGGCGCGGTCGTCGAGGGGCATACCGTGGGACGCATGGCGCGCGCGTACGCGGTTCTGCTGGTCGCGGCGCTCGCCGTGCTCGGGGGGTGCGAGAGCCAGGCGCCCGGGCGGTCGGGGGGGCCGTCGTCGACCTACACGACGTCGTTGGCCGCCGTGCAGGACAAGGTCGACGCGATCGCCCAGGACAGCTGCACCACCCGGCCCGCGGCGCAGGCGTACCCGGACTGCGCGCGGTACGTGGCCGAGGTCGGCAACGCCGCACTGGCGACGCAGGGCGCGGCGGCGTCGGTGGCAGGCGCGGATGCGCTCCAGGCCACCGCCGGGCGGCTGGCCGACGAGGTGGGCCAGTTCAGCCGCACCGGCTGTGTCGCGGCACCGGGCGTGGCCGGGCCGCCCGCCCAGGTCTGCGGCGACGCGCTGCAGAAGATCCAGTCGGACCTCAAGGCGCTGCGCACCCAGCTCGCCGCGGCCCCGCGCCCCACCTCCTGACGCCCGGCTCAGCCGCCGAGGAAGCGCTCCAGCGCCGCGCGGGCGGCGGCGTCGCGGGCCGCGAGGCGGGTGAGGTCCTCGGCGAGCGCGTGCAGCCACTCGTCGACCCCGACGGTCTTGCGGCTGATCACCACGCCGTGCACGACCTGCCGCACCTGCGCCTCGACGCCCCGCGCGCCCTCGCGCAGCTCCAGCTCGCGGTCCACCCCGTGCACGACGATCGCGATGATGCGCCCGTTGCGGCCCGCCACGCGGTCGCCCAGCCCGCGTCGCTGCTCGACCTCGACCATGCCCTCGGGCAGGGCGTCCGCGAGGGTGCTGGTGAGCACGCGGGCGTAGGACGCGACGTCGGCGCGGTCGGCGCGCAGCATGGCGGCGAGCAGCGCGACGTCGCCGGACGGGCCGAGCCCGCTGGGTTCGAGCGTCACACCGCTCAGTCTGTCAGCGGGAGCACCAGCTGGGGGGTCGGGATGTGGTGATCGGCCCGCAGCGGGCGCACGGCCGTGCCGATCGCGAAGAACTCCGTGGTGTGCCCGCCCCACCGGTGCCCGTGCGACCGCAGCTGCACCCCGACGATGCCCTCCGCGTGCAGCGCCTCCGCCTCGGCCTGCATCCGGCTCATCGCGAGCTCGCGGGCGTCGTAGAGCGCCTCGGTGAACTGCGGCAGCTCGACGTTCTGCCCGATGTTGTTCATCGCCTGCCAGAACCGCTGGTGGGCGATGTGGTAGACGCACGTGCCCATCACCATGCCGAGCGGCGCGTAGCCCGCCTGCACCAGCGTCCAGAAGTCCTGGCCGGACAGGTCGGAGGTGAACGGCTGGTCGCGGTTGTTGCGCCAGGTGCGCCCCTCGGGCGCCGGGTGGTCGGACTTGACGGCCGTGCCGACGGCGATGAACTCGGCGAGATCCGAGCCGAACTCCTTGAACTCGATGTCCAGCCGCACCCCGACGATGCCGTCGGCGCCGAGCTGGTCGGCCTCGACCTCCATGCGGGTCATCGCCAGCTCCCGCGCGTGGTACATGGCCTGCGAGAGGGTGTCGAGCTCCTGGTTCTTGTTCCACCGCCCGAACTGGAAGCCGACGTGGTAGATGCTCGACCCGAGCACGAGCCCCAGCGGCCGGAACCCGGCCTCGCGCACGAGCAGGAACTCGTTGACCGAGAGGTCCGAGGTGAACAGGCTCGTGGCCTGGCCGGGGCGCATCTCGGCGAGGCGGCGCATCGCGTCCTCGGGGATGCCCAGCTGGGTGGGGTCGGCGGTCACGGGCGGCTCCTCTTGAGGGGCAGGTAGGTCAGGGACCGGCTCGGCGCCTCGCGCGAGCGGTGGAACTGCGTGATCGCCGTGGCGATGATCGTGGCCTCGGCGACGTGGTCGGTGTGGCCTTCCCCCGGCTCGATCTCCCAGGTGGACAGGCCCATCGAGGCGATGACGGCGCCGTCGGCGCCCACCGCGCGGATGCGGTGCTGCACGAGCATGCGGGCGTCGGCCCGGGTCTGGTTGACCAGCTCGGTGTACGCGCCGACCTCGATGTTGCCCGCGGTCCAGGTGCGCTGCTGGCGGGTGTTCCAGTCGTCGTGGCGGATCCCGACCGCGATGCCGAGCGCCAGCTCGGCGGGCATCCAGCCCGCGAGGACCAGCTTGGCGACGTCCTGGCCCTCCAGGTGCGTGGAGAACACCCGGCCCGGACGGGTCGCCGAACGCGCGCGGACGCCGGTGCCCATGGCCGTGAACTCGTGGACCGCGTTGCCGAGGTTCTGACGCGAGAGGCGGACGCCGACGATGCCGTCGGCCCCGATGCCCGCCGCCTCGGTGACCATCCGGCCGATGGCCGTGGCCCAGCCGTTCTCCTGCGCGTGCGCGTACGGCGCGAACCCGGCGCGCGGGTGCGAGCCCGAGGTGATCGTCTGGCTGTTGGTGCCCCAGCCGACGGACCCGCAGCCGTAGTAGCTCGACCAGCCGATGCGCTGAACCATCGAGCCCATCACCTCGCCGACGGGGTCGAAGCCCGCCACTTCGAGGCCTGCGGCGGCGGGCGCGGACAGCAGCGACGTCCACGCCCCGCCCTCCGCCGCGCGGCGCATCCGCTCGGCGGCCACCGGGGGCAGCCCCCGCCCGTCCCAGTCGGCCACACCCTCGACATTAGTCACGTCGGGCGACGACCCACCGGAAGGTGCTGTGGAACAGGTAAGACCCGTCGGCGCGGCGGAACGGGGCGGCGGCGGTGGCCAGCGCGGCGGCGGCGGCCTCCGGGCCCAGGTGCCGCTCGACGTGGCGCAGGTTGCCCGCCGCGAACATGCCGCGTTCGAGCGTGCGTCGGTCCGGCGGCGCGTAGGGCACCGCGACCTCCCCGGCGGCCGACGGGCGCAGGCCCGCCGCGCGGAGCAGCTCCTCCAGCACGCCGGGCTCGCCGATCGGGCGGCGCGGCACCAGCGCCGCGTCCGGGGCCAGCGCCTGCAGGTCGTGGGTGACGGCGACGAGGTCCTGCGGCCCCGCGCCGCCCCAGTTGCACACGGCAACCCGACCGCCGGGGCGCGTGACCCGCGCGGCCTCGGCGAGCGCGGCCACCACGTCGGGCGCGAACTGGAACGCGTTGAACCCGGTGACGACGTCGAAGGCGGCGTCGGGCCACGGCAACGCCTCCAGCGTGCCGACGCGCAGGTCCGCGCCGGGCACCGCGGTGCGGGCGAGGGCGATCATCGCCTCGGCGGCGTCGATGCCGTGCACGGCGGCGCCGCGGGCCCTGGCGAGCGCCGCCAGCTCGCCGCTGCCGCAGGCGACGTCGAGCAACGTCGTGCCCTCGCCGACCCCCACCGCGGCGAGCACGGCCTCCCACGCGGGGCGCGACAGCGCGGCGAAGTGCTCGGCCCGCACGGCGGCCCCCGCCGACCACCGCCGTCCGTACGCCTCCGCGACGCTCTCCCCGACCACGCCCCCACTGTCGCAACTCCCGTTCCGGGCCCGACCGCGCACCCCACCGCGCTACCGCGCACCTCGCCGCACAACCGGCAGCGGGCGGCTGACGGCCAGCCGTGCGCCCGCCCCCGTGGCGCGCCCACGCCGCAGACTCGCCGTCGCGGAAACCGGGACTCGCCGTCGCGGAAACGGAGACTCGCCGTCACGGAAACCGGGACTCGCCGTCGCGGAAACGGAGACTCGCCGTCGCGGATGTGGAGACTCGGGATCGGAGCGGCGACCCACGCTTCGACCGCTCGTCCGGTCGGACGCAGGCGTGCGCCGTTCGCCGCCTCCCTCCGACCGATGGCCTGATGCGGACCTTCCGGACAACGGCGGCCGCGCTTAGCCTCGATCGCGGATCACGATTCGGTTACGCGCAGGGCGCCGCGCTCCCCCACGGGCGCCCTCCCGGATCGTCGACCGGAAGGCATCTGTGGCTCGACACCGCAGGCGCGCCCCCCGAGCGCGCCTCACCGTGGCGGCCCCGCTCGTGTGCGGGACCGCCGCCCTCGCCGTCACCAGCGGCGCGATCGTCCTCGTCAACGGCGCGGCGCCCACCCCCCGCGCCACCACGGCGGCCTTGCAGCTGCCCACGGACGTGGCTCCGGTCGCGGGCCCCGTCGCGGCGCTGGTCGAGCCGGTCACCGCCGAGCCCCGCGTCGTCGACGCCGCCGACCTCGTCAAAGGCGTGCGCCTGGCCGAGGAGCAGGTGCTGGCCCGCGCCCGGCAGCAGGCCCCACCGCCCGCGGCGCAGGCCCCGAAGCCCCAGCTGCAACCCAAGGTGCGGGCCCCGCAGCAGGGCAGCGACTGCGGCATCTCCACGTCCGGCCTCGGCGCCGTCCAGCCGCACGTGCGCGCCGCGGCGCAGTTCCTCGGCTGCCGGTTCGGCGAGCCGACGATGCACGGCGTGGCGGGCCGCGCGGGCACGTCCGACCACCCGTCGGGCCGGGCCGTCGACTTCATGGTCGACCCCGCCACCGGCGACCGGCTCGCCGCGTGCGCGCTGAAGAACCGCGCGACGCTGGGGATCACCTACGTGATCTGGCAGCAGCGCATCAACTTCGGCAGCGGCTGGCAGCCCATGGAAGACCGCGGCGGCGTCACCGCCAACCACTACGACCACGTGCACGTCTCGTTCGGCGCGGCGGCGGGCGGGTCCCCCAACGCGTGCTGAGCAGGCCCCGCTAGCGTGTGAGTCTCCTGTGCTTCTGCATCGATGGAGATCTCCATGCGCGTCGGCGTGCTCACCGGTGGCGGCGACTGTCCCGGCCTCAACGCGGTCATCCGGGGGATCGTCCGCAAGGGCGTCCCCGACTACGGCTACTCGTTCCTCGGCTTCCGGGACGGCTGGCGCGGCCCGCTCGAGGCGCTGACCAAGCCGCTGGACATCCCGGCCGTGCGGGGCCTGCTCCCCCGCGGCGGCACGATCCTCGGCAGCTCGCGCACCAACCCGTTCGCGATCTCCGGCGGCGTCGAGAAGATCAAGCGCAACCTGCAGAACCTCGGGGTCGACGCCCTGATCGCGATCGGCGGCGAGGACACCCTCGGGGTCGCGACGAAGCTGTGCGAGATGGGTGTGAACGTCGTCGGCGTGCCGAAGACGATCGACAACGACCTCTCGGGCACCGACTACACGTTCGGCTTCGACACCGCCGTCAACATCGCGATGGAGGCCATCGACCGGCTGCACACCACGGCCGAGTCGCACCACCGTGCGCTGATCGTCGAGGTGATGGGGCGGCACGCGGGCTGGATCGCGCTGCACTCCGGCATGGCGGGCGGCGCGAACGCGATCCTCATCCCCGAGGTGCGGTTCGACATCGAGCAGGTCTGCCAGTGGGTCGAACAGCGGTTCCAGCTCGACTACGCGCCGATCATCGTCGTCGCCGAGGGGGCCAAGCCCAAGGAGGGCGAGGAGTCGCTGCTATCCGGTGAGAAGGACGCGTTCGGGCACGTGCGGCTCGGCGGCATCGGCGACTGGCTGGCCAGGGAGATCGAGGCCCGCACCGGGAAGGAGGCGCGCACCACGGTGCTCGGGCACGTGCAGCGCGGTGGCACTCCGACCGCCCGCGACCGGTGGCTGGCCACCCGCTTCGGCCTGCACGCGATCGCCGCGGTGCGCGCCGAGAAGTGGGGCCAGATGGTGGCCTTGCGCGGTACCGACATCGTCACCGTGCCGCTGGCCGAGGCGACGAAGGAGCTGAAGGTCGTGGACCCCGCGCTGTACGCCGAGGCCGAGGGGTTCTTCGGTTAGACGACGGCGGCGCGGCGGGCCCGCCAGGCGCGGAACCGGCGCAAGCCGCGCAGCACCCGCGACCACAGCAGCACGAGCAGCAGGATGCCCGTGACGAGCAGCAGTGCGGCGATCGCCAGCGCCAGGCCGGGGTTGAGCACCGCGAGCGTCGTGACCCCGGCGACGGCGACGTCCTCGCCGACGCTCACGGTGATGTTGGTCGCGGGCTCAGGCGAGGTGTTGACGATCAGCCGCAGGCCGCCCTTGACCAGGTGCGACACCAGAGCGGCGGCCCCGCCGCACGCGGCGAGGACGGCCTGCTCCAGCGTGGGCGCGTCCTGCGCGATGAGCAGCCCGATGACAGCGCCGACGGTGGGGCGGATCGCGGTGGAGACCGCGTCCCAGAGCGAGTCGAAGTAGGGGATCTTGTCGGCCACCAGCTCGACGAGGTACAGGATGGCCGCCACCACCAGCACGTCGGTGCGGGTGAGGCCTTCGGGGATGCCCGCGACCTCGGTGAAGCGCCCGATGAGACCGAGGACGAGCACCACCAGGTAGGCGTTGATCCCGCTCGCCCACCCGCTGGTCAGAACGACCGGCAGCAGCTCCACCGGCCCAAATGTACCTACACGATGCCTTGCCGCGTCGCCGTGTAGACGATCTCGGTGCGGCGGCGGACCTCGAGCTTGTCGCGCAGGTTGCGCACGTGGAACTTCACGGTGGCCTCGCTGATCACCAGCCGCCGCCCGATCTCGCGGTTGGACATGCCCACCGCGAGCAGGCGCAGCACCTGGTTCTCCCGCTCGGTGAGGGTCGCGGCGCCGAGGCCGCGGACCGGCAGCGGGTCGTCGCGCATCACGTCGGTGACGACGGGCGCCGACCCCCGCGAGTCGAACACGCTCTCCCCGCGCAGGAGGGACTGCACGGCGCGGACGATGTCGGCGGTGTCGGCGCCCTTGCGCAGGTAGCCGTGCACACCGAGGCGGATCGTGCGCATCATGACGTCGCGGTCGCGGCAGCCGGTGAGCACGAGCACCCGCATGCCGCGGTGGCGCTCCAGCAGCATCCGCACCAGCTCCACCCCCGCCGCGTCGCCGCGGCCGAGGTCGACGTCGAGGATCACGAGATCGGGCGGGCAACGGTCGGCGATCACCAACGCGTCGCGCGGGCTCGCCGCCTCGCCGACCACGGTGATCTCCGGGTCGGGGGCGAACAGCTGGCGCAGTCCGAATCGGACGATCGCCTCGCCGTCGACGATGAGCAACCGCGCGGTGCGGCGGGCGACGGCGGGGCGGTCCAGCACGGCGTCGGTCGTCACGGCGGCCTCCTCAACGGGTGTGCGCTGAGGGTAAGAAGGGTCACGTTGCCCTGACGTTGCACAGTGAAACACCTCGGCGGGTTGCCCCTCCGTCACGCACACGCGAAGATGGCCGGATCCCGTGAGCGATGATGCCCGGAGAGCTGATGACCCCACCTGGTGCCCACGATCCTGTGGGGCACGCCCATGTTCTGCACGACGTGTTCGAGTCCGTCATGTCGGGCGACGAGCCGCGCGTCGCCCCGCGGTCGCTCATCAGCGCGTCGTGGGAACGGAGCCTGGCCGCGCACGTCGACCCCGACCGGCGGATGCCCCGGGCGGTGTACAGCGACGACGAGATGACCGACCTGCGCAACGGCCACCCGCTCAACGAGGTGATGCCGCTCCTGCGCAGCACCCTCGTGAGCATCGCCGACGAGGCCATGCACGTCATGCTGGTCACCGACGCCGACGGCACGATCCTCTGGCGGGAGGGGGCCACCCGGCTGCTGCACGCGGCCGACATGACCGGCCTCTCCCCCGGCTTCAGCGTGTCCGAAGCGTCGATCGGCACCAACGCCATGGGCACCACGCTGGCCGTCGACGCGCCGGTGACGATCCACTCGGCCGAGCACCTGGTGCGCGCCTACCACATCTGGACGTGCGCCGCGGCGCCCGTGCACGACCCCGACACCGGCCTGATCCTCGGCGCGATCGACATCTCGGGCCCGATCCACACCATCCACCCGGCCATGGCCCAGCTCGTGTCGGCCACCGCGCAGCTCGCCGAGAACCAGCTGCGGGTGCGCCTCGCCATCGCCGACGAGCGCCTGCGCGTGCGCAACATGCCGCACCTCACGAGCCTGCACGGCCGGGAGGGCGCGCTCGTCACGCCGAGCGGGCGGATCATCGCGAGCGAGCCGTACGGGATCTGGCCCGAACGGGTCGCGGTGCCCGAGGGCGGCGGTCGGGTCACGCTCGCCGACGGGCGCGAGGTGGAGGTCGAGCCGCTCGCCGAGGGCTACCTGCTGCACGCACCCCGGCGCGCGACGTCCACGCCGCACCGCAGCGCGTTGTCGCTGCGGTTCACCGGCGATGCCGCGCCACGGGCCACGTTGGACGGTCGGTCCGTGCCGCTCACGCTGCGCCCGGCCGAGCTGCTCACCGCGCTCGCGCTGCACCCCGACGGCCTCACCGCCGAGCAGCTCGCGGCCGCGCTCTACGGCGACGACGGCAACCCCACCACCGTGCGCGGCGAGGTGCTGCGCCTGCGCGGGCTCATCGGCGCCGACGTGCTGCGCACCCGTCCCTACCGGCTCGACGCGGTGGTCGACACCGATTTCGACGCCACCCGCCGGGCGCTGCGCAGCGGGCAGGTCGCCGAGGCCCTGCGCGCGTGCGCGGGGCCGCTGCTGCCCCGCTCGGACGCCCCGGAGATCCGCGAGCTGCGCGACGAGCTGGCCGCGGGCCTGCGCCGCGCGGTGCTCGACAGCGACGACGTCGAGCTGCTCGCCGCGTTCGCCACGCACCCCCTGGGCGCGGACGACCTGGAGACCCACGACCGGCTGGTCGAGGAGCTGCCCCCGCACGATCCCCGCCGCCCCGGCTTCGCGGCCCGGCTCACCCGGCTGCTGGCCGAGTGAACCGCACCCCTCCAGCGGGAGGGGTGCGGCGTCCGGCGGTCTACTCGACCGTCACGCTCTTGGCCAGGTTGCGGGGCTTGTCGACGTCGCGGCCCAGCACGACGGCCGCGTGGTAGGCCAGCAGCTGCAGCGGCACCGACATCAGGATCGGGTCGAGCTCCGGCTCGTTGCGCGGCACGATCACGGTGCGGTCGGCCAGCTCGGGCGGCAGCTCGCGGTGCGCCAGCGCCACGACCGGGCCCTTGCGCGCCTTGATCTCCGACAGCGTCGAGGTGTTCTTGTCGAGCAGCTCGTCGTCGGGGACGATCGCGACCGTCGGCATCTCCGGGCTGATCAGCGCCAGCGGCCCGTGCTTGAGCTCGGCCGACGGGTAGGCCTCCGCGTGCACGTAGGAGACCTCCTTCAGCTTCTGCGCGCCCTCCCGCGCCACCGGCCAGCCGCGCCTGCGGCCGATGTACATCACGCCGGTGCTCTGCGCGATCAGCTTGGCGACGTCGGCGATGTCCTCGGACTGGTCGACGATCTCCTGGATCTGCTCCGGCAGCCGCTGCAGGCCCGCGAGGATGCGCTTGCCCTCGGTCGGGGCGAGGTCGCGCATCCGGCCGAGGTACACCGCGAGCAGCGCGAACGCCGTCACCGTGTTGGTGAACGACTTGGTGGCGGCCACCGACATCTCCGGGCCCGCGTGGATGTAGATGCCGCCGTCGACCTGCCGGGCGATGGTGGAGCCGACCACGTTGATGATGCCGATCACCCGGCCGCCCTTGCGCTGCAGCTCCTGCACCGCGGCGAGGGTGTCGATCGTCTCGCCCGACTGGCTCACCGCGATGTAGAGCGTGTCCGGCTCGACCACCGGGTTGCGGTAGCGGAACTCCGAGGCCGCCTCCGAGGTGGCGGGCATGCGGGCGAGGTCTTCGATGAGCTGCGCGCCGAGGTCGCCCGCGTAGCACGCCGTGCCGCAGCCGAGGATCTTCACGCGCTTGATCTCGCGGGCCTCGCGGACGGAGAGGTTGAGGCCGCCGAGCCGGGCGGTGTCGAAGCGCTCGTCGATGCGGCCGGAGAACGCGCGGGCGATCGTGCGCGGCTGCTCGGCGATCTCCTTGATGAGGAAGTGCGCGTGGTCGCCGATCTCGGCGCCGACGACGTCCCAGTCGATCGTGGACGGGCTCTTGGCCGTCGAGTGGTCGTCGATCGTGTAGGTGCGGTAGCCGTTCGCGGTGATGGTGGCGAGCTCGCCGTCGTCGAGGTAGACGACCTGGCGGGTGTAGCCGATCAGCGCGGCGACGTCGGAGGCGACGAACATCTCCTTCTCGCCGATGCCCAGCAGCACGGGGCTGCCGTTGCGGGCGACGACGATGCGGTCGGGCTCCTCGGCGTCCATGATGGCCAGCCCGTAGGCGCCGACGACGGAGCGCAGCGCCTGCCGCACGGCCTGCTCCAGGTCGGTGGCGCCGTCGACGAACGCCTTCGCGACCAGGTGCGCGACGGTCTCGGTGTCGGTCTGTGAGGTGAACTCCACGCCGTCGGCGCTGAGCTTGGCGCGCAGCTCGTCGGCGTTCTCGATGATGCCGTTGTGGACGACGGCGATGCGCTGCGCGGCGTCGACCTGCGGGTGGGCGTTCTCGACGGTGGGCTCGCCGTGCGTGGCCCAGCGCGTGTGCCCGATGCCGGGGGAGCCCTTGAAGCGCGCCGGGAGGTCCGCGGCGAGGTCGGCGACCCGGCCTTTCGCCTTGCGGACCTTCAGCCCGGAGCGCGTGCACACGGCGATGCCTGCCGAGTCGTAGCCGCGGTACTCCAGGCGGCCGAGCCCCTGGAGGAGGATCGGGGCCGCGTCCTGCGGCCCCACGTATCCGACGATCCCGCACATGGTGTTCCCTCTCTCGTTCTTCGTTCTCGCTATCCGTAGACGAGGCGGCGCAGCTGTCGGACGGACAGCGGCGGAGCCGCGAAGCGCCGGGCAGCCAGCTCGGCGGTGATCTCGTCGAAGATCCGGTCGTTGGTCAGGCCCCGACGCTTGAGCTCGGCGTGGCGGCGACGGACGTAGTCCGGCACCGCCTCGCCGTAGTACGCCACGACCTCGGCCACCACGCGCGCCGCCTCGTTCGGGGTGAGGGGCGTGCTGCGCACGAGGTGGGCGACGAGATCGTCATCGGCGGGCACTTGGGCGATGGTGCACCGAAGCGGCGACAATTGCCAGCGAGTTGCCCGATACCGGGCAGGTTCGCAGGGCATTGTCACCATCCGGCAACCCCGTGTGGCCACCACCTACCCTTTGTCACGTGCCGACGCACGAAAAGGTTGCGCCATCGCTGCTGGTGCACCTGCGGCGCGCCCGTGATCACGTCGACCGGCACTACCGCGAGCCGCTGGACCTCGACGTGCTCGCCGCCGTGGCGGGCGTGTCGAAGTACCACTTCGTGCGGTGCTTCGAGGCGACGTACGGCGAGACGCCGATCCGCTACCTCACCCGGCGCCGCATCGAGCGCGCCCAGGACCTGCTGCGGGCGGCCAACCTCACCGTCACCGAGGTCTGCATGCTCGTGGGCTTCTCCAGCCTCGGCTCGTTCTCGTCGCGGTTCGCGCAGCTGGTGGGCGAGACGCCGACCGCCTACCGCGACCGCTGGGCCGCGCGGGGCGGCGCCCGGGTGCCGGGCTGCTACCTGTTCATGAAGGGCGTGCTCGACCCGGCGGGCACCACAGGAGCGCAATCTGGGAGAAGGCCACCGCCGCCCGACGGCCCTACGGTGAACACATGATCACGAACGTCTCGCTGACCACGGTGTATTGCCTCGACCAGGACGTCGCCCGCGATTTCTACGTCGACAAGCTGGGCTTCCTGCCGGGCACCGACGCGACCATGGGCGACGACTTCCGCTGGGTGACCGTGTACCACCCCGACCACCCGGAGCTGGAGATCACGCTCATGAAGCCCGGGCCGCCGCTCGACCCCGACGCGGCCGACTTCATCCGCCGCCAGCTCGGCAAGGGTCAGATGGGTGGGCTCGGCCTCACCGTGGACGACTGCCGCAAGACCTACGACGAGCTCTCCGCCCTCGGCGTGGAGTTCGTGCAGGAGCCCGCCGATCGGCCCTACGGCGTGGAAGCGGTGATGCGCGACGTCTCGGGCAACTGGCTGGTGCTCGTCGAGCCGCGCGAGTTCACCCCGGAGGGCTAGGCACTCAGGCGGCGGGCTCCAGTTCCCCGGCCGCCCACAGCCCGGCGTAGATCCCGCCCGCCCCGAGCAGCTCGGTGTGGGTGCCGAGCTCGACGATCCGGCCCCCGTCGAGCACCGCCACGCGGTCGGCGCGGGCGGCCGTGGTGAGCCGGTGGGCCACCACGAACGCGGTGCGACGGGCGGTGACCCGATCGCCCGCGGCGAGCACCGCGGCCTCCGTGGCGGGGTCGAGGGCCGCGGTGGCCTCGTCGAACAGCAGCAGATCGGGATCGGCCAGCTCGGCGCGCGCCAGGGCGATGAGCTGGCGCTGGCCCGCGGACAGGCCCTGCCCGCGCTCGCCGACGGGGTGGCGGAACCCGCCCGGCAGGCCGCGCACCAGCGCCAACGCGCCCACCGCCCGGGCCGCCGCCTCGATCTCGGCGGGCTCCGCGTCGGGGCGCGCGTAGGCGATGTTGGCCGCGACGTCGCCGGTGAACAGGTGCGGCTCCTGCGGCACCACGCCCAGCCGGTGGCGGTAATCGGCGAGGCGATAACGGCGCACGTCGACCCCGTCGACGAGCACCGCGCCGCCGTCGACGTCGTAGAACCGGGCCAGCAGCTTGACCAGCGTGGACTTCCCCGCGCCGGTGGCGCCCACCAGGGCCAGCGTCTCGCCGGGCGCCACGTGCAACGAGAGGGCTTCCACCGCGGGCTCGACGGTGCCCGCGTACGCGAACGAGACGTCGGCGAGCTCCACCTCGCCGCGCAGCCGGGCCGGGACGGGCACCGCCGGACCCGTGGGCTCCGGCGGCACCGCCGTGGGGGTGCGGAGCAGGTCGGCGATGCGCGCGAGGCCGATGCTCGCCTGCTGGTAGCCGTCGAACACCTGGGACAGCTGCTGCACCGGGGTGAAGAACATGCCCAGGTACAGCAAGAACGCCGTGAGCACGCCGGGCGACAGGTCGCCCGCGGCGAGCCGGGCCGCTCCGACGCCGAGCACCGCGGCCGTCGCGAAATCGGACAGCAGGGTGACGCCGGGGAAGAACGTGGCGATGTAGCGCTGGGCCCGCAGCCGCGATCGCCGGTAGGCGGCGCTGCGCTCGTCGAACCGGGTGGCGCTGTGCTCCTCCCGCACGTAGGCCTGCGCCACCCGCACGCCGGACACGTTCTCCTGCAGGTCGGCGTTGACGATGCTGACCTTCTCGCGGGCGTCGGCGTAGGCGCGCGAGGACAGCCGCCGGAACACGACCGTGGCGGCGATCAGCAGCGGGAGCACGGCCAGCGCCACCAACGCCAGCTCGACGTCGGTGGCGAGCAGCGCCACGGTGACCCCGACGACGGTGAGCAGGCTGACGATGGCCTGGGCGAGACCGGTCTGCAGGAACGTCGACAGCGCGTCGACGTCGGTGGTCATGCGGGTCATGATCCGGCCGGACAGCTCGCGCTCGTAGTAGTCGAGCCCCAGCCGCTGCAGGTGGGCGTAGCTGCGCACGCGCAGGAGGTAGAGCACGCTCTCGCCCGCCCGCGCCGTGGCCACCGTCTCCAACGCCACGACCAGCCAGCTCGCCGCCACGACGGCCACGCCGAGCAGCGCGGCGACCACGAGGACGCCGGGCACCCGCGCGGTGATGCCGCCGTCGACGGCGTACCGGGCGATGTTGGGGAAGGCCAGCGCGCTCAGCGCATCGAGGGCGACGAGCACCACGGCCACGGCGACCAGCCCGCGCACCGGGTGGAGCAGCCGGGCCAACCGGAAGCCGGGATCGGGTGTGGTCGGGTCGACGGGCAGCCGGGGCTCGTCCGGCGGCGGCGGGAGGGCCTCCACCGCGGCCAGCAGCTCCGGGGTGGCGGGGACGCCGTTCCACAGGCCCGGGCGCCGCCCATCCCGCCTGCGGCCTCCTGCCGATCCGTGCGCTCGGCGGCGGGCCCGTGGGCGGGCCACAGCTCCGGCGTGACCCCGCCCGCGGGCACGACCTCCCGATCCGCGGCCCCGCCGATCGCGAACAGCTCGCGGAACAGCGCGCACCGGGCGATGAGCTCGGCCTCCGTGCCGACGTCGACCACCTGTCCCTCCGTCGAGGACGGCGATCCGGTCGGCCAGCGCCAGCGAGGAGCGCCGGTGGGCGACGAGCAGGGTGGTGCGGCCCTTCGTGAGCGCGCGCAGCGTGTCGTGGATGGCGGCTTCGGTGGCGGTGTCGACCGCGGACGTGGCGTCGTCGAGCACCAGCACCCGCGGGTCGGTGAGCACCGCCCTGGCCAGCGCGACCCGCTGCCGCTGCCCGCCGGAGAGCGTGAGCCCGCGCTCGCCGACGAGCGTGTCGTAGCCGTCGGGGAGGCTCTCGACGAACGCGTGCACCTGCGCGGCCCTCGCGGCGGCCAGTACCTCGGCCTCCGAGGCGTCGGGGCGGCCGTAGGCGATGTTGGCCCGGATGGTGTCGGAGAACAGGAACGCCTCCTCGAACACCACGCCCAGCTCGCTGCGCAGGTCGACCAGCCGCAGCGACGGCAGCGGCACCCCGCCGAGGCGCAGCTCGCCCTCCTGCGGGTCGTAGAAGCGCGGCAGGAGCAGCCCGACCGTGGACTTGCCCGAACCCGGCGGCCCGACCAGCGCGAGCGTCTCCCCCGGCGCCACGGTGAGGCTGACCCCGTCGAGCACCGGCTCGCGGCGCGTGTAGCCGAACGTGACGCCGTCGAGCTCCACGCCCAGCGGACCCTCCGGCAGGGTGGCGGGGTGCTCCGGATCGACGACGTCGGGCTGCGAATCGACCAGGTCGTACACCCGCTCGACGCCCGCCCGCGCGAGCTGGGCCGCCACGACGAGCACGCCGAGCATGCGGGCGGGCCCGACGAGCCCCGCGACGTAGGTGGTGAACGCGAGGAACGTGCCGAGGGTGATCGACCCGTTGAGCGCGAGCCAGCCGCCGACGCCGATGACCAGCACCTGGCCGAGCGTGGGGAGGGCCGCGAGCGCGGGGTTGAGCCGGGCGGTCATCCGGGCGGCGCGCAGCCGCTCGCCGTAGAGCCGCCGGGCGCCCGCCTCCAGGGTGGCGACCTCCCGGGCCTCCTGCCCGAACCCCTTGACGACCCGAACGCCGGTGACCGTCTCCTCGACCTGCTGGGCGATGTCGGCCGCCTTCTGCTGCGCCGACCAGGTGGCCGGGAACAGCGCGCGGCGGCTGCGCATGGTGATCCACAGCGCGAGCGGCAGCACGACGAACGCCACCAGCGTGAGCAGCGGCGACAGCCACAGCATGGCGGCGAGCGACACGACGACGAGCACGCAGTAGCCCAGCGCGAGCGGCACGATCGACAGGAGGCTCTGCAGGAGGTTGAGGTCGGTGATCGCGCGGGACACCACCTGGCCGGTGCGCAGCGCGTCCTGCCGCTCGCCGTCGAGCCGCTGGACGGCGGCGAAGACCTGACGGCGCAGGTCGTGCTGCACGTCGAGCGCGAGCCTGCCGCCGAGGAACCGCCGCAGGAACGCGGCCGCGAAGCGCACGACGGCGAGCCCGAGGAACGCCGCGACGATGGGCCCGAGCGTGGCCGTGGAGCCCGCCACCGCCTGGTCGACCGCCGATCGGGTGAGCAGTGGCCCCACCGCATCGAGGCTCACCCCCAGCGCCGACGCCACCAAAGCGGTGATCGCCACCGCGCGGTGGCGCATCGCGGCGCGGAAGAGGCGGCGGATCCAGCCGGGGGTGGGAGCGTCGTGCACGGACTCCACGTTAGGCCGCTTCCCGCGGATCACGGGCGATGGGCTTCGTGATCCAGATGGCTCCCGGCAAGGCGGAGGGCGGCTCTCGTACCGGCGTACTCGAGTTGCCCGACAACGCAGCCGGGGGCCATCTGGGCGCGAAGACCGCGGCCGTGATCCGCGGGACGCGGCCTGAGCCCGGGAACCGACACTTCTCACGCGAGTAGCGCCGCGGTGATCGTCTCCGTCGTGAACCGCTCCCACTGCGAAGGGCTCCAGCCCCGCCCGGTGAGCACGCCGTAGACCTCCGGGCCGAGCAGCGCGCAGAGCACGTCGACCGCCTCGTCGACGGGCCGGTTGAGCGCCCCCCGCCGGTCGAGCTCGTGGGCCAGCTCACCGAACGCCGTCGTGCGCTGCTCCTCGTTGACCGCCCACTGCGCCGCCATCTCCGGGTCGGTGACGGCGGCGTCGCGCACCACCGCCATGATCGGCCCGATGCGCCGGTAGATCGCCGTGCTGCTCACCATCCAGAGCTCGACCACCCGGCGCGGGTCGGGCTCGGCGCGCAGCTCCGAGAGCCACGGCCGCTCCAGCAGCGCGACCTGCTCGTCGTCGCCGACCGCCGCGACGTCCACCGCCTCCTTGAGCACGGTGCGCTTGTTGCCGAAGTGGAAGTAGACGGTCTGCACGGCCACCCCCGCCCGTGCGGCGATCTGCTCGAGGGTCGTGACGCCGTAGCCCCGCTCGATGAAGAGCTCGGCCGCGGCGTCGACGATCCGGCGCCGGGTCGCGCGGGTGCGCGCGGCACGGGGCTTGACGGTCTCGGTCACGTGTTGCATCCTAACTCTAGAGTTCAACTCTAGTGAAACGAGGCGCACGGTGCTCAGCGGTTTCCACCACGTCAAGCTGCCGGTCAGCGACGTCGTCCGCAGCCGCGACTGGTACACGCGGGTGCTCGGGTTCACCACCGACATCGAGTTCGTCGAAGACGGCGTGCTGATGGGCGTCGGGTTGGCGCGCGTTGGCATGCCCGCGGGCATCGCGCTGCGCCACGACCCGGAGCGCGCCAAGGCGATGGCCGGGTTCGACGCGCTCGCCCTCCTCGTGCCGACCCGCGACGAGGTGCACGCCTGGAAGGCCCGGCTCGACGAGGCGGGCGAGCCGCACGGCGGGGTCGTCACGGGCCACCGCGGGGGCGCGGTCCTCGTCGGCTTGCACGACCCCGATGACATCGAGATCCGTCTCTACGCAGACTGAGGAACAGACCGATGGAACAGATGACGATCGACGGCGCGACCATCGCGTGGTCGGACACCGGCACGGGCGAGCCCACGCTGTTGATCCACGCGGGGGTGTTCGGCGCGTGGTTCCAGCCCGTGGCCCCGCACGTCCCCGGCCGGGTGATCCGGGTGCTCAGAGCGGGCTACGCCGACGGGCCGCCGCCGACGGCCCTCGTCACGATGGCCGAGCACGCCGCGCACGCCGCCGCCCTGCTCGACGCGCTGGGCACCGGCCCGGCCACCGTCGTCGGCCACTCGTCGAGCACGCTCATCGTGCTGGAGCTCGCGAAGGCGCGTCCGGACCTCGTGCGCAGGATGGTGCTGAGTGAGCCGCCGCTGATCGACCCGCTGATCGACCCGGCCGACGTCGCCGACGTGCACGCGCAGGTCGGGGCGGCGATCGGCGCGGCGATGGCGGCGACCGCGCGGGGCGATCGCGCGGGGGCGTACGACGCGTTCATGGGCGCGGTCTGCGGACCGGCGCACCGGGAGGTGGTGGCCGCGGTCCTCGGCGACGACGGCCTGGCCCGGGCGGAGCGCGAATCCGAGTTCTTCTTCACCAACGAGGCGCCCGCGGCAGGCGGCTGGACCCCGGTCGACCCGAGCGGGATCGCCGTCCCGACCCTGCTCGTGGCGGGCTCGGAAAGCCCGGGGGCGACCCACCGGCTGGTCGCCCGCCTCGCGGGCCGCCTGCCGCACGCGGAGGTGGCGACGATCGAGGGGGCCAACCACCTGCTGCCGCTCACCCACCCCCGCGAGGTCGCCGATCTCGCCACAACCGGAAGAGTCGTGGCCGCCGGGTAGTTTCACCCGGCATGAGCGCAGTGCCCACGATCGAGCTGAACAACGGCGTCACCATCCCGCAGCTGGGGTTCGGGGTCTTCCTCGTGCCACCGGGCGAGACGGAGGCCGCGGTGGCCACGGCGCTGGCCACCGGCTACCGGCACATCGACACCGCGAAGCTGTACGACAACGAGGACGAGGTCGGCGCCGCCATCGCGAAGAGCGGTGTGCCGCGCGACGAGGTGTTCGTCACCACCAAGGTCTGGAACTCCGACCAGGGCTACGACGCCACGCTCGCCGCCTTCGACAAGAGCCTGGAGCGGCTGGGTTTCGACTACGTCGACCTCTACCTCATCCACTGGCCGCTGCCGAAGGTGGACCGCTACGTCGAGACGTGGCGCGCGCTGGAGAAGATCGCGGGTGACGGCCGGGCGCGCGCGATCGGGGTGTCGAACTTCCAGATCGCGCACCTGCAGCGGCTGATCGACGAGACCGGCACCGTGCCCGCGGTCAACCAGGTGGAGCTGCACCCGCACCTCACCCAGGCCCCGCTGCGGGAGTTCCACGCGCGGCACGGGATCGTCACCGAGGCGTGGAGCCCGCTGGCCCGCGGCGGCGACGTGCTCACCGATCCGCGGATCACCGCGATCGCGCAGGCGCACGGCAAGACCCCCGCCCAGGTGATCCTGCGGTGGCACCTGCAGGTGGGCACCGTCGTGATCCCGAAGTCGGTCACGCCGAGCCGGATCGCCGAGAACCTCGACGTGTTCGGCTTCACGCTCGCCGACGACGAGATCGCCGCGATCGAGGCGTTGGATGCGGGCAGCCGCGTGGGCCCCGACCCGGACCGCTTCAACCGGACCTGACGGTCAGGACCCGTCGGCGCTCGCGGCGACCTGCGGGATGCCCTCGGGCGGGGTGGGGTCGGAGCTCGGCGCCGGGTTGTCGATCGCGGCGACCATGGTGCGCGCCCACGCCGCGTGCGCCACGTCGCCGAGCCGGATGGCCTCGCGGCCGCGCGTGGGTGGGGTCTTGACGGCGCCGAGATCGGCCAGCCGCAGCCCGTGCTTCACGACCTCCTCGCGGAGCACGGCGTTGGCCGCATCGGCGGCGGGCCCGGCCAGCGGCACGGTGCCGATCACCGCGCCGCGGGGCATGGCGGCGCACATCGAGCGCAGCGCGATGTCGGTGCCCGGCAGGCGGCGCGCGACGTCCTCCGCGCCGACGATGCACGTGACGAGCGCGGCGGGCTCCTCGTCGGTGAGCTCGGCGAGCCGGGGCAGCTGGCGGGCCAGCACATCGGCGACGCCCGCGCCCGCCCGCGACAGGTTGATCACGCGCCAGGCGTCGCGGCGGCGCAGCGCCTCGTGCACCACGCCGACGTAGCCCGCCTCGCGCGTGGTGGCCCCGAGCCCCTGGCTCGTGGAATCGCCGAGCACCACCCAGAGCGGCCCCACGGCGTGCTCCGCGACGATGTTGGCCGCAGCCCATTCGTCGGCGAACGCCCTCACCTGGAGCCTGCGCGAGGTGGCGCCCGCCATCATCCCGCCGAGGAAGCGCTCGCCACCGGCCTTGGCCCGCCGGAGCGATGCGCGCATATTGCTGGTGGGCGGCAGAGGCGTGGTCATCGGGTCTCCGGACAGTCGGCACGGGCTGAAAGGGAGCGTCGCGAGGGGGAACTCAGGGTAGCGCCAGGGCACCTCCGCTAACGCGCCCGGGTGGCTCCCGCCCCGCTACGATCCGGAGCGTGACGCACGCCACAGGAGCCCGGGACTTCGCCGCGGTCGTCGAGGCCCGCGCGGCGGAACGCCCGAACGCGGTGGCGGTCGGCTTCGCGGGCACCGACACCACGTGGTCGGCGCTGGTCGGGCGCGTGCAGCGGCTCGCCGCGGCGTTGCGCGCGGCCGGGATCGCGCCGGGCGACCGCATCGCCGTGCTCGACCTCAACCACCCCTCCGCGGTGGAGCTCACGCTGGCGTGCGCGCAGATCGGCGCGGCGAACGCGGTGGTGAACTTCCGGCTCGCCCCGCCGGAGCTCGTCTACGTGATCACCGACGCGCGGGCCCGCATCCTGTTCGTCGGGCCCGAGTTCGCCCCGGTCGTCGACGGGCTGCGGGCGGACTTGACCACCGTGCAGCGCGTCGTCCGGGTAGCGGATGAGTACGAGCCCTTCCTCGCCGCCCACGAGCCCGACCCCGGCCACCACCCCGCCGCGCCCGACGACTGCTTCCTGCAGCTCTACACCTCGGGCACCACCGGCTTCCCGAAGGGCGCGATGCTCACCCACCGCGGCCTGGCTCGCGCTCGCCGAGAGCGCGGGCGGCCGATGCCGACATCACCGGCGCCGACGTGCTGCAGGTGGCGATGCCGCTCTTCCACGTCGGCGGGATGAGCTGGGCGTTGCTCGGCCTCGCCCACGGCGCCACCGTGCGCATCCTGCGCAGGCCCGATCCGGTCGCCGTGCTCGACGACCTGGCGAGCGGGATCACGCACACCTTCCTCGTGCCCGCGCTGCTCGCCGCGATGGTGCGGGTGCCGGGCGAGCGGACGTTCCCCGAGCTGCGCGTGGTCTGGTACGGCGCTTCACCCATGCCGCTGCCGGTGCTGCGGGCCTGCGTCGCGTTGTTCCCCGGACGGATGGCGCAGGTCTACGGCATGACGGAGGCCTCGGGCGCGGTCACCGTGCTCCCGGTGGCCGACCACGAGGACCCCGCGGTGGCGCACCGGCTCGTCTCGGCGGGCCGCCCGTTCCCGGGCGTGGAGATCGAGATCCGGGACCCGGCCACCGAGGAGCCGGTGCCGGTCGGCGAGCCCGGCGAGATCTGGGTGCGCGGCGCCAGCCTCATGAGCGGCTACTGGGGCAGGCCGGAGGCCACCGCCGCCACGATCACCCCGGACGGCTGGCTGCGGTCCGGCGACGGCGGGCACAGGGACGCCGACGGCTACGTCTACGTCACCGACCGGATCAAGGACATGATCATCAGCGGTGGCGAGAACATCTACCCGGCCGAGATCGAGCGCGTGCTGGCCGAGCACCCCAGCGTGGGCGACTGCGCGGTGATCGGTGTGCCGGACGAGCAGTGGGGCGAGGTGCCGAAGGCCGTTGTCGTCGCAGCGCCGGGCCAGGCCGTCGACGCCGAGGCCCTGCTCGCCCACTGCCGCACGCACCTCGCCGCGTTCAAGTGCCCGAAGTCGGTGGACGTGCTGGCCGAGCTCCCCCGCAACCCGACCGGCAAGGTGCTGAAGAAGGACCTGCGCAAGCAGTACTGGCCCGCGGGTGTCTCAATTTGAAACTTGACTGATTCCAGAAGCGCGGCAGACTCGCCTCCGTATCAAGGGACGGAAGGAACCCCCGTGTCTGAGCAGCACAACGCCGAAGTCGGCGACATGAACGAAGAGGGTGCCGCAGGCTGTCCGGTCACCGTCGACGGACGCTTCCGCCAGCCCGTCGAAGGCGGCACCAACCAGGACTGGTGGCCCAAGCAGCTCAACCTCAAGATCCTGCGCAAGCACCAGTCGGTGTCCGACCCCATGGACCCCGACTTCGACTACGCAGCCGCGTTCGGCTCCGTCGACATCGACGAGCTGACCCGCGACGTCGACGCCGTGCTCACGACCTCGCAGGACTGGTGGCCCGCCGACTTCGGCCACTACGGCGGTTTCATGATCCGCATGGCGTGGCACAGCGCGGGCACCTACCGCGTCAACGACGGCCGCGGCGGGGCGGGCGCGGGCATGCAGCGCTTCGCGCCGCTCAACAGCTGGCCGGACAACGGCAACCTGGACAAGGCGCGCAGGCTGCTGTGGCCGGTCAAGAAGAAGTACGGCCGCACGGTCTCGTGGGCCGACCTGATGGTCTTCACGGGCAACCGCGCGCTGGAGACCATGGGCTTCACGACCTTCGGCTTCGCGGGCGGCCGCGCGGACGTCTGGGAACCCGACGAGGACGTCTACTGGGGCCCGGAGGCCACCTGGCTCGGCGACGAGCGCTACACCGGCGACCGCGAGCTGGAGAAGCCGCTCGCCGCCGTCCAGATGGGTCTGATCTACGTCAACCCGGAGGGCCCCAACGGCAACCCCGACCCGCTGGCCGCCGCCCGCGACATCCGCGAGACGTTCGGCCGCATGGCGATGAACGACGAGGAGACCGTCGCGCTGATCGCGGGCGGCCACACGTTCGGCAAGACCCACGGCGCGGCCGACCCCGATCGGTTCGTCGGCGCCGAGCCCGAGGGCGCCCCCCTCGAGGAGCAGGGTTTCGGCTGGCGCAACAGCTTCGGCAGCGGCAAGGGCCGCGACGCGATCACCAGCGGCCTCGAGGTCACCTGGTCGCAGACGCCCACGCGGTGGAGCAACAAGTTCTTCGAGAACCTGTTCGGCTTCGAGTGGGAGCTCGAGCAGAGCCCGGCGGGCGCGAACCAGTGGGTGGCCAAGGACGCGGAGGCCTCGATCCCCGACCCGGAGACCGGCGAGCTCACCCGCAAGCCGACGATGCTCACGACCGACCTCGCGCTGCGCTTCGACCCGATCTACGAGCCGATCTCGCGGCGCTTCCTGGAGAACCCGGAGGAGTTCGCCGACGCGTTCGCCCGGGCCTGGTACAAGCTCACCCACCGCGACATGGGCCCGATCCAGCGCTACCTCGGCCCGCTCGTGCCGCGGGAGGAGCTGCTCTGGCAGGACCCGATCCCGGCCGTCGACCACGCGCTGATCGACGACGCCGACACCGCGGCGCTGAAGGCGAAGATCCTCGAAACCGGCCTCTCGGTGTCGCAGCTCGTGGCGGCGGCGTGGGGTGCGGCGTCGTCGTTCCGCATCAGCGACAAGCGCGGTGGCGCCAACGGCGGGCGCATCCGGCTCGACCCGCAGCGCGGCTGGGAGGTCAACGACCCGGAGAGCCTCGCGCAGGTGATCCGGGCGCTGGAGGGCGTGCAGGCCGAGTTCAGCTCCGACGGCAAGCAGGTTTCGTTCGCCGACCTCGTCGTGCTCGGTGGCGCCGCGGCGGTGGAGAAGGCCGCCGAGGACGCGGGCCACGACATCACGGTGCCGTTCACCCCGGGCCGTGGCGACGCGACGCAGGAGAAGACCGACGTCGAGTCGTTCGCCTACCTCGAGCCGAACTCCGACGGCTTCCGCAACCACCGGGGCAAGGGCGAGCGGCTGCCCGGCGAGTACCTGCTCGTCGACCGGGCCAACCTGCTCAACCTGACTGCGCCCGAGATGACCGTGCTCGTGGGCGGCCTGCGCGTGCTCGGCGCCACCACCGGCGGGTCGACGGCCGGGGTGCTCACCGAGCGGCCCGGCACGCTGACCAACGACTTCTTCACCAACCTGCTCGACATGGACGTCGAGTGGAAGTCGACGGGTGACGAGGACGCGTTCGAGGGCCTCGACCGGACCTCCGGGAAGGTCAAGTGGACCGGGAGCCGGGCCGACCTCGTCTTCGGCTCGAACTCCGAGCTGCGGGCGCTCGCCGAGGTCTACGCGAGCGACGACGCCGAGGAGAAGTTCGTGAAGGACTTCGTCGCGGCGTGGGTCAAGGTCATGAACCTGGACCGGTACGACATCTGATCCGGTGTCGCGGGTCGGCCGCCCCTCGGCCGACCCGCGACGCCCCTCACGCCGGGCCGGTGGTGCCGCGGACCACCAGCTCGGTGGGCAGCAGGTGGCGGCGCACCCGATCGGGCTCGCCGGCCCGGCGCGTGCGACGTTGACGCTGCCGTAGGCGTCGAGTTCACCACCGTCCGGCTCGTCCACGAGCACGAGCGGCAGGCGACGCTCGCGCAGCCACCCGAAGCTCGACTCGGTGGTGCTGCACGAGTAGATGATCGCGCCGTCCATCGCGACGTCCCGCACGGGCAGCACCTCGGCCGCGCCCGCGTTCGGCAACAAGGTGAGCGCCAGCCCGCCGTGGCCCAGCGCCTCGGCGATCTCCGCCAGGAACCGGGCCGCGACTCAGGGGAGCCTAGGCGGGCCGCGGGTGCCTCGGCGCTAGGGCGCGCGCCGCGCGCTCCAGCGCGGCGGCCAGCGCGGCGCGCAACCCGGTGCGACCGCCGACCGGGCTCCAGGGGCTCGTAGGGCCGAACTGGGCGCCGACGGCCTCCGCGGCGGTGAGGGTCAGGGCGGGCAGGGTTGACGGCGCCCCTCTCCAACGCTACATTTGTAGCGCTACAAACGTAGCGTTTGAGCTACGGGGGGAGCCGAGATGAACGACGTCGATGTCGCGATCGTGGGTGCCGGGCCGACCGGCTTGGCGTTGGCGGGCGAGCTCGCACTGGCCGGCGTGAGCTGTGCGGTGTACGAGCGGCGCGCCGCGGAGCCGAACCTCACCCGCGCGTTCGCGGTGCACGCCCGCACGCTGGAGCTGTTGGATGCGCGCGGCCTCGCCGACCGGCTCCTCCCCCGCGGCCTCCGCGTGCAGAGCGTGTCGCCCGCGCCGGGTGCGTCCCTCGACCTCGGGATCCTGCCCGGCCGCTACCCGCAGCTGCTGATCGTGCCCCAGAGCGGCACGGAGCTGCTGCTCGAGGAACGGGCCCGCGAGCTCGGCGTGCCCATCCACCGCGGAGCGGAGGTCGTCGGCCTGGTGCAGGACGACGACCAGGTGCGGCTCGAGCTGCGGGGCCCGGATGGACCCACCACCGTGACGGCGGCCTACGTCGTCGGCACCGACGGCGCGCACAGCGCGGTGCGCAGGCTGATCGGCGTGGACTTCGCCGGTGAGCAGTACGCCACGCACATCATGCTGGCCGACGTCCGGCTCGCCCGACCGCCGGGCGAGACCCTCTTCGGCGCGACGACGAAGGAGGGCTTGGTGCTCTTCGTGCCTTTCGGCGACGGCTGGTTCCGGGCCATCGCCTGGGACCGCAGCCGCGAGGACGTGCCGCTCGCCGAGCCGGTGACGTTCGACGAGCTGCGCGGCGCGTTCCGGCGGATCGCGGGCGACGACTACGGCATGGGCGAGCCGCGCTGGAGCACCCGGTTCCTGAGCGAGCGCCGCCAGGCGCGCCGCTACCGCGCGGGGCGGGTGTTCCTCGCGGGCGACGCGGCCCACGTGCACTCCCCCGTCGGCGGCCAGGGCATGAACACCGGCATCGGGGACGCCATGAACCTCGGCTGGAAGCTCGCCGCGACCGTGCGCGGCTGGGGCCGCCCCGGCCTCCTCGACACGTACGAGCAGGAGCGGCACCCGGTCGGCGAGATGGTGCTGCGGATGACCGACGGCGCCTACAAGCTCGTCATGGCCCGCACGCGCGCCGGACTGAAGCTGCGGCAGCAGGTGATCCGCCTGGCGCTGCGCGTGCCCCGCGCGCGGCGGCGGATCGCGGGCCTGCTGAGCGGCATCGACATCCACTACGCCCGGCCCGCCGGGGCGCACCCGTGGGTCGGCCGTCGGATGCCCGACCTCACCGGCGTCGACGGCGAGCGCCTCTACGAGGCACTGCGGACAGGCCGGTTCGTGCTGGTGGGCCCGGCCGGCCAGCCTCCGGTTGCGGGCTGGTCCGACCGGGTGGTTGCGTTCACCTGCGCACCACAGGACGAGCTGCCGCACACGCTCCTCGTCCGTCCCGACGGCTACGTCGACTGGGCGGCCGACCAGGCGACGGCGGCCGAGGTCCACGCCGCGCTGCGGGAGCGGTGCGGGCCGGAGCTCACCCACCGCGCGTAAGGAACCCGATGCCGCCCTTCAACGCCGAGCGCCGCGACCGCCTGGCCGACGCCGCGATCGAGGTGCTCGCGCACGAGGGAGCGCGCGGGCTGACCCACCGCGCCGTGGACGCGCAGGCCGCCGAGCCGCCGGGCACGACGTCGCGCTACTTCCGCACGCGGGAGGCCCTGACGGCCGCGGTGGTCGAGCGGGTGCGCACCCTGCACTTCGCCGACCTGCGGCGCGCGCCGCGCGGCGCCGTCGAGCCGGGCGAGGTGGCCGACCACCTCGCCGCGATGGTGCACGCCGCGATCACGACGAACCGCGTGCGGCACCTCGCGGTCATCGAGCTGTTCCTCGAAGCCACCCGCCGCCCCGAACTGCACGCCGCCATGTCCGCCCTGCGCAGCTCGCAGATCCAGCTCATGCGCGACATCCACCGCGCGGCGGGCCTCGAGCTGGCGCCCGCGGACGCAGCACTGCTGGTCACCGCCATCACCGGCATCGTCCACTTCGCCCTGACCACGCCGGAGGCCATCGACCTCCGATCGCCCGACGAGGTCCGGCCACTCGTGCGCCGCGCCGTCGACCTCATCCACACCCGCGTGGCGCGGCACGTCGCCTGAGGAACCACCATGACCGTCGTAGCGGACCAAGCTGTACGAAGTACTGCAGATCTGGCCACGTGCGCCGCTCGTCGTCGACCACATCGCCTGCGGGGTTGACGAAACCTGCACTCTCTGCTGTACACTCAGTCTCGTAAGCAGCGAGCAAGAGCGTCACAGGGACGACGCCGATCACGTCGCGCATGCGGGAGGTGATCGCCTGGAAGGGTGCTTGAGAAAACGTCATCAACCGTGAACGCGGGTCCGGCGCCGGCGGCGCCGGACCCGCTTGGCGTTTCGGGCACGGAGTCCGCACGAACGCGAGCAGCGGTGATCGGGAGAGAAGGCGTGACGGCCGACGAGACCAACGTCGTCGAAGTGGACGATCAAGACCTTCCGGCGTTCACCATGGGTCAGGCCGCGCAGCTGTTGGAGGTTCGTCCGGCGTTCCTACGCAGCCTGGACGCGGCTGGGGCGCTGACGCCGCAACGCTCCGAGGGTGGGCATCGCCGCTATTCGCGGCGGCAGCTGGCGCTCGCCGCCCGGCTACGGGAGCTCTTCGACGAGGGCATGACCCTGGAGGCGGCCACCCGGATCGTCGCGTTGCAGGACGAGCTGTCCCTCACCCGCGAGCAGCTGAGCGCCGCGCGCGACCAGCTCGGGGTCTCCCGGACCCGGGAGCTCGACGCCGCCCGCGACCAGCTCGCCGTCGCCCGCGCGCGGGTGGCCGACCTGGAGGCGCGCAACGACCCACGGCCCGCGGCGACGCCGGAGGGCGGCACGGCACAGTGAACGGCCTGCGGGTGCTGAGCACCCGCAGGCCGTCACGGCGATGACAGAGATACTGCCGGGAAACGAACTGCCGATCCCGCGCCGGACGGCCCGTTGTGGGGGTCGCGCGTCGGGTCGAGCCGATCGGGCGCCGGTCGCCGAATCAGTGCGCCGGGCGGGCGCGGTGCGGGCGCGGAACAGATGCACCCGCCTGCGGTGGAAGGGCGGTGGCGACGGACGCCCGCGCGGCCCGACCCGGTCCACGGTCGACGCGATGGCGCCGCCTGCGGTCGCGGGGTGAAGCGGGGCGGACGTTGCTGTTGCACGGAAAAGCTGCGCCGGAGCGCACAGCAGCCGTGCGGGCCGGGAGCGGGCGGGCCGCGCTCGCGAGGGGCGGGCCCGGCGGTGGGGGCGGGACGCAGCCGCACCGGTCGTCCGGTGCCGATCGGCAGCGTGGGACGGGCGACCGGGCGGCGACCGCCCACGATCACGGTGACCCGGGGGGACGGCGGGGCGGGGCGGGGCTCGTCGGCACCGCCCCCGTACCCGGCCGCGATGATCGCCTCGAACTCCAACCTCAGCTTCTCCCGCTCCACCACGCCGTCCGACGTCACGTCGGCGGGCTGGTCCTGCATCAGCAGGTCGTCCGGCGCGAACGCGACGGTGGCCGGGGCGGTGGGGTCAGGCGCGGTGGTGGTGGGTGACATGGTGAACACCGGGAGCTCGGATCGTGAACTGGGCACAGAGGTCGAGGGGCACAGAGGTCGAGGCGGCACAGAGGTCGAGCACGACGGACGCGGTCAGGCGTCGATCTGCTTGGCCTTGTTCTGTTCGCTCGCGTTGATCGAGATCTTGCGTGGCTTGGCCTTCTCCGCGATCGGGATGCGCAGGGTCAACACCCCAGCCTCGTAGTCGGCGTGGATGCGGTCCGGGTCGAGGGTCTCGCCAAGGAACAGCTGCCGCGAGAACACCCCCAGCGGCCGCTCGGCCACCTGCATCTCCACGTGCTCGCCCGTTTCCACGGGTCGTCGCTCGGCCTTCACGGTGAGCACGTTGCGTTCCACGTCCAGCTCGATCGCCTGCGGGTCCACCCCGGGCAGGTCGAACGCCACCACGAAGGTGTCGCCTGCCCGCCAGGCGTCCATCGCCATCGCGGTGGGTCGTGACCACGTCCCTGCCGCGTTGCCGAGCACCTGCTGGCTCAGCCGGTCCAACTCGCGGAACGGATCAGTGCGCATCAGCATCGCGAAGCCACTCCTCCCTGGTCGACAACAAGGGCAGCGATGCATCGGAGCGGTTCGAAGCGGTCTCCTCAACCGCCCCGATACCTCACATCGTAACTGCAGACTTGCTCCAACGCAAGCTCTCGATCCGACTACTGTCAGCGCATCTCGTCCGATATCTTCATTGTTCGATGCAAGTTCATCAGACTGTCCGCGGAGGCTTGGAGGAGAACGATGGGGCTGAGTCGGGTGTGGTTGCAGACCTTGGGCGACGGGCTGGTGCGCGCCGACCAGATCACCGGCATCGACGCGCACCAGACCCCGGCGCTGACCGGGAAACCGGCGCGCTGGCTGCTGGACGTGGTGCTGGCGGTGCCGATCGGCAGCGGCCATCGCGACGGTTGGACCGTGACGGCGCTGCACCGCACCGTGATCCAGACCGGGAACGATCCGAGCCCGGCCGCACCCGCGCTGGCCCGGCTGCTGGCCCAACTGGATGTGATCAACGCCGCCGGGATCATCAGCGCCTCGCTCGTCACCGATCGGGGTGCCCGCGGCGAAGGTGGGAAGGCGCCCCGGACCGAGGACGGAACCGCGGTTGCCGGTGGGGTGCGGCTGCGGTTCGCGCCGTTCGCGGAGCCCGCACCCGGCAGGCACACCGGCGCGGAGTACCTCTGAACGCCGGGTCCGCGGGTGCGGTCACGGTGCCGGGGCAGCGAAGCCGAACGTCGTGATCGGCGGCACCGCGCCCGCCCGGAGGGCGTCGAGCACCCAGCGCTCGTGGGGCACTACCGGGTCGGGCAGCGCGTCGAGCGCGCACCAGCGCAGGCCGCCGGACTTCTCCGGCTCGCACACCCTCGGCTCGCCCGCCCAGCGGGTGCACGTGAAGAAGAAGTCCACCCGCTCGTCGACGGGCCGGTCGTTGCCGTGGGTGCGGTGCATCGTGGTGAGCGGCACCAGCGCGGCGGGCTCGATGGTCACGCCGATCTCCTCCGCCGCCTCCCGGCACGCGGCCGCGGTGACCGACTCCCCGCGCTCGACGTGGCCCGCGGCGGCCGTCGCCCAGTGCCCGTCGCGGTAGCCGGTGCCCCGCCGCAGGTGCAGCAGCACGTCCCGATCCCGCCGGAGAAGCACGTAAGCGGCCGGAACCACGCTGAACCTCACCGCCCGACCTTAGAGGGCCCGGCGAATGAGGGCCCCGGTCTGTGCCGCCCAGGCGGCCCCATCGCGGCGTCGCCCCCGCACCCGAGTGCCCCGGCACGAGGCCGCGGGGGCCGCCTTGCGCTGGAACCACCTGTACGCCACAGCCGTGCGGAACCCTCATTCGCCGGACCCTCTTATTCTCAGCCCCATGAAGCTCTCGACGCAGCTCCAGTACGGCGACGACCCGGTCGGGCAGATCGAGAAGGTGGTCGACTGGGAGAAGGCGGGCCTCGACGTCGTCTGGGTGGCCGAGGCCTACAGCTTCGACGCCGTGTCGGTGATGGGCTACCTCGCGGCGCGCACGGAGCGGCTGGAGATCGGGGCGGGGATCCTGCCGCTCTACAGCCGCACCCCCACGCTCATGGCGATGACGGCCGCGGGCCTCGACGCGCTGTCGGGCGGGCGGGCGATCCTGGGCATCGGCGCGTCCGGGCCGCAGGTGATCGAGGGCTTCCACGGCGTGCCGTACGACAAGCCGGTCGCGCGCACACGGGAGATCATCGAGATCTGCCGCAAGGTGTGGCGGCGGGAACGCCTGGAGCACAGCGGGATCTACACCGTGCCGCTGCCGCCCGACCAGGGCACCGGGCTCGGCAAGGCGCTCAAGCTGATCAACCACCCGCGCCGGGCGGACATCCCGATCTGGGTGGCCGCGCTCGGCGACAAGAACCTGGCGATGACCGCGGAGCTGGCCACCGGCTGGCTGCCGCACGCCGTGCTGCCGGAGAAGATGCACGAGGTGTTCGGGCCCGCGCTGGCCACGGGCTTCGCCAAGCGCGCGCCCGAGCTGGGCCCGCTGCAGATCACCGGCGGCGGGTTCCTCGCGCTGGAGGAGGAGATGTTCGACGCCGCCCGCGACGCCGCCCGCAACGTGTACGCGCTGTACATCGGCGGCATGGGCGCCCGGGGCCGCAACTTCTACAACACCGTCTTCCGCCGCCAGGGCTACGAGGCCGAGGCCACCCTCGTGCAGGACCTCTACCTCGACGGCAAGAAGGCCGAGGCGGCCGCGGCGCTGCCCGACGACTTCATCGACCGCGTCACGCTGATCGGCCCGCCCGGCCGCGTGAAGGAGCGGATCGCGGCGCTGCGCGAGGCCGGGGTGACCCACCTGCACGTCCTGCCGGTCGGCTCCGACACCCCGAAGCTGCTGAGCCAGGTCAAGGAGTGGATTTCCTGAAGCGGGGGGCCGGTCGCGATGACGATCGGTCAGCGGTCGACACTGTCAGGTGACCCCGTCGCCGTCCCCGGACTGGAGCATGCCGTGCCCGACCTCTCGATCGCGGCGACGGACCGTCCCCTTCGGCCGGGTCAGTACGTCTACGTCGAGACGCACGCGTGGTGGCTCACCACCCACGGCCCGCACCAGCTCCTCGCCGAGCACCGGCTCCGCCAGTGGGTGCCCGCCGACGCCGAGCGCCCGTGGGTGCTCGAGCGGGAGGTCACCGGCGCCCAGGAGTGGCTCAACGGCTCGGCCGAGGCGGCCCTCGCCGAGGGCTACGACCTGCGCCCCGCGGCGCCGGTCGGCCGGTTCCGGGCCCGGCACGGCGCGTTCGACGACGACGGGCTCGACGACACGGAAAGGCCGTGCGCACGACCGCGGCGGCTGCGGGGGAGCTGGCAGACCCCCACCCGCGAGTTCTTCGCCCGGCTCCCGCGCGATCCCGACACGCTCGTGCAACGGCTGTGCGACGAGAACACGGGGAGCTGGTTCGGGCCGTTCGCGGCCGGGGTCACCGCCCTGCGCACCTGCCTCGTGCCCGCCGACCTGCGCGCCGCGCTGTGCCTGGCGCTGGCCTGCCTGCCCGGCGTACGCGCCGTGGAGGGCATCGAGAACGTCGACGGCGTGGCGTGCCTCGCGCTCGTCCACGACGCCGGGCGCACCCGCACCGAGCTGATGCTCTCCCCCGTCGACGGCCAGTTCGCGGGCGAGCGCGACACCGTGCGCACCGGCTCGCGCACCGGCCTCGCCGCGGGCACCGTGATCAGCTCGACGGCCGTGCGCACCGCCGTCGTCAACACGGAGGGCGCGCGGCCCGCCTAGCGCAACGGCTGGGGTGGGCCGCCCCGCTCGGCTTCCGGGCGCGGGCCGTGGATGCGGCGCTCGGTGGCGTCGATCCGCAGGTCGTTGATGCTCGCCTCCCGACGGCGCATGTAGCCCTCGGCGTCGAACTCCCACAGCTCGATGCCGTAGGAGCGCCACCACTGGCCGTCGACGTCGTGGCACTCGTACTGGAACCGGGTAGCGATGTGGTTGTCCTCGAACGCCCACAGGTCCTTGCGCAGCGCGTACTCCAGCTCGCGGGCCCATTTCTGGGCGAGGAACGCGATGATCTCGGCGCGGCCGGTGAGGAACTGGTCGCGGTTGCGCCAGACCGAGTCCGGGGAGTACGCCGCGGCGACGCGTTCGGGGTCGCGCGTGTTCCACGCGTCCTCGGCGGCCTGCACCTTTGCCGCCGCGCTGGCGGCGTCGAACGGGGGAAGCGGGGGGCGGGTCATGCTCGGTCCTTCGCGTCGGGTCTCGGCGTGTGACCACCGCATCGTTGCAGGACGCGACAGGTGCTCCCCGCCGTCACGCAAGAGGACTAACCTGAACGGCCAGAACTCGGCGAAGACGACGTGATCCGATCAAGGCGGTCTCAGCGTGTCCAGCAGCAGTACCAGCAATCCCACCGACCAATTCGGCCCGAACGAATGGCTCGTCGAGGAGATGTACCAGCGCTTCCTCGAAGACCCGGACAGCGTCGACCCGGCTTGGCACGAGTTCTTCGCCGACTACCGCCCCGGAGACGCGTCCCCCACCTCGGGCAACGCTGCGCAGACCGCCGCCGACACCACGGCCGCCCCCTCCCCGCTCACCCCCATCGAGAAGCCCGGCAGACAGGCGGTGCGCCGCGAGCCCGCCGCGGATTCCGATGCCGCGGAGCCCGAGGACGCCGAGCCCGCGCCCGAGCGCCGCACCGAATCGGCCGTCGCCGATGGCAACGGCGCCGCCGCCAAGCCCGCGGCGGGCACCACGTCGCAGGCCGCCGCCCGCCCGGCCGAGAAGACCCCCGAGCATGCCGAGGGCGTGGCCACCACCCTGCGCGGTGCGGCGTCGCTGGTGGTCAAGAACATGAACGCCTCGCTCACCGTGCCCACGGCCACGAGCGTGCGCGCCGTGCCTGCGAAGCTGCTCGCCGACAACCGGGTGGTCATCAACAACCAGCTGCGCCGCACCCGGGGCGGCAAGATCAGCTTCACGCACATGATCGGCTACGCCGTGGTCAAGGCGCTGGCCGAGTTCCCGGTGATGAACCGGCACTTCGCCGAGGTGGACGGCAAGCCGACGGTCGTGCAGCCCGAGCACGTCAACCTCGGCCTGGCGATCGACCTGCCCGGCAAGAGCAAGGGGCAGCGCACGCTGGTCGTCGTCTCGATCAAGGGCTGCGAGTCGCTGAGCTTCGCCCAGTTCTGGTCGGCGTACGAGGACATCGTGCGCAAGGCCCGCAGCGGCAACCTCACCGCCGAGGACTTCAAGGGCACCACGATCTCGCTCACCAACCCCGGCACCCTGGGCACCAACCACTCCGTCCCGCGGCTGATGCAGGGCCAGGGCACGATCGTGGGCGTCGGCGCGATGGAGTACCCCGCCGAGTTCCAGGGCGCGAGCCAGGAGACGCTCTCCAAGATCGGCATCAGCAAGATCATCACCCTGACGTCGACCTACGACCACCGCGTCATCCAGGGTGCGGAGTCGGGCGACTTCCTGCGCCGCGTGCACGCGCTGCTGCTGGGCGAGGACGGGTTCTACGACGACATCTTCGGCTCGCTGCGGGTGCCGTACGAGCCCGTGCGCTGGGTGCAGGACCTGCCCGACGACCCGGTGGACAAGGTCGCGCGCGTCATCGAGATGATCGACGCCTACCGCACGCGCGGCCACCTGATGGCCGACACCGATCCGCTCAACTACCGCCAGCGCCGCCACCCCGACCTCGACGTGCTCTCCCACGGCCTCACCCTGTGGGACCTCGACCGGGACTTCGCCGTCGGCGGTTTCGCTGGCCACGAGCGGATGAAGCTGCGCGACGTGCTCGGCGTGCTGCGCAACTCGTACTGCCGCACGATCGGCGTCGAGTACATGCACATCTCCGAGCCCGAGCAGCGTGCCTGGCTGCAGGAGCGGATCGAGGTGCCGCACCAGAAGCCGCACCCCAACGAGCAGAAGTACATCCTGTCCAAGCTCAACGCGGCCGAGGCGTTCGAGACGTTCCTGCAGACCAAGTACGTCGGGCAGAAGCGGTTCTCCCTCGAGGGCGGCGAGACCGTCATCCCGCTGCTGGACGCCGTGCTGGACAAGGCGGCCGAGCACGAGATGGACGAGGTCGTCATCGGCATGCCGCACCGCGGGCGGCTCAACGTGCTGGCCAACATCGTCGGCAAGCCGATCAGCCAGATCTTCCGCGAGTTCGAGGGCAACCTCGATCCCGGCCAGGCGCACGGCTCCGGCGACGTCAAGTACCACCTGGGCGCCGAGGGCAAGTACTTCCGGATGTTCGGCGACGGCGAGACCGTGGTGTCGCTGGCCTCCAACCCGAGCCACCTGGAGGCGGTCGACCCGGTGCTGGAAGGTCTCGTGCGCGCCAAGCAGGACCTGCTCGACAAGGGCCACGACCGGGGCTACACCGTGCTGCCGCTGATGCTGCACGGCGACGCGTCGTTCGCGGGCCAGGGCGTGGTCGCCGAGACGCTGAACCTCGCGCTCCTGCGGGGCTACCGCACCGGCGGCACCGTGCACGTCGTGGTGAACAACCAGGTCGGGTTCACCACCGCCCCGGAGAACTCCCGCAGCTCCACCTACTCCACCGACGTCGCGAAGATGATCGACGCGCCGGTGTTCCACGTGAACGGCGACGACCCCGAGGCGTGCGTCTGGGTGGCCAAGCTCGCCGTCGAGTACCGCGAGCGCTGGCACAACGACGTCGTCATCGACATGGTCTGCTACCGCCGCCGGGGCCACAACGAGGGCGACGACCCCTCGATGACCCAGCCCGCGATGTACGACCTCGTCGACGCCAAGCGCAGCGTCCGCAAGCTCTACACGGAGTCGCTCATCGGCCGTGGCGACATCTCGATGGACGACGCCGAGCACGCGCTGCGCGATTTCTCCAACCAACTGGAGCACGTGTTCAACGAGGTGCGCGAGCTGGAGCGCACGCCGCCGCGGGCCAGCCCGTCGGTGGAGAACGAGCAGCGGCAACCGCCGGACCTGGACACGTCGGTGCCGCTCGAGGTGCTCCACCGCATCGGCGACGCGCACATCGACCTGCCCGAGGGGTTCACCGTGCACCAGCGCGTGAAGCCCGTGCTGCAGAAGCGCTACAAGATGTCGCGCGAAGGCGGCGTCGACTGGGCGTTCGCGGAGCTGATCGCGCTCGGGTCGATGCTGATGGACGGCAGGCTCGTGCGGCTGTCGGGCCAGGACACCCGGCGCGGCACGTTCGTGCAGCGGCACTCCGTGGTGATCGACCGCAAGACCGGCGAGGAGTACTACCCGCTGCGCAACCTGTCCGCCGAGCAGGGCCGGTTCCTGCCCTACGACTCGGCGCTCTCGGAGTTCGCCGCGGTCGGCTTCGAGTACGGCTACTCGGTGGCCAACCCGGACGCGTTCGTCGGCTGGGAGGCCCAGTTCGGCGATTTCGTCAACGGCGCCCAGTCGATCATCGACGAGTTCATCTCCTCCGGCGAGGCCAAGTGGGGTCAGACCTCCGACGTGGTGCTGCTGCTGCCGCACGGTCTCGAAGGCCAGGGCCCCGACCACAGCTCCGGCCGCATCGAGCGGTTCCTGCAGCTCTGCGCGGAGGGGTCGATGACGGTCTCCGTGCCGTCCGAGCCCGCCAACTACTGCCACCTGCTGCGCGCCCACGCGATGGACGGGGTGCGCCGCCCGCTGGTGGTGTTCACGCCGAAGTGGATGCTGCGCGCCAAGCAGGTGGTCAGCCCGCTGGCCGACTTCACCGGTGGCCGGTTCCGCCCCGTGATCGACGACCCACGGTTCCGGGAGGTCGACACCCCCGTCAACCAGGTGCGGAAGGTGCTCATGTGCTGCGGGAAGCTCTACTGGGAGATGGCAGCGGCGATCGAGAAGCGCGGCCTCACCGACGTCGCGCTGGTGCGGCTGGAGCAGCTGTACCCGGTGCCCGACCGCAGGCTCGCCGCCGTGCTCGACCGCTACCCGAACGCCGAGGACATCCGGTGGGTGCAGGAGGAGCCGAGCAACCAGGGGGCGTGGCCGTTCCTGGGTCTGGTCCTGCCGGAGAAGCTGCCGCGGCTGGTCGGGATGAAGCGGGTCACGCGCCGCGCCATGGCCGCGCCCGCCGTCGGGTCGTCCAAGGTGCACGAGGTCGAGCAGCAGGCGCTGATCAGCCGAGCGCTCGACGACGACGAGATCTGATGTACGCCACCGACCGCGGGATCGAGGAGCTCGCCGAACGCCGGGGGGCCGAGGACGTCAGCGTGGAATGGCTGGCGGACCGGCTCCGGGTGTTCGTCGACCGCAACCCGGCGTTCGAGGACGCGGTGGAGCGGCTCGCGTCGTTCCTCGCCCGCGACGACGAGGACTGACCGGGGCCTGGAACGGACTAGGAAACCCGCCGCCGGGCCAGCGCGATGCCTCCTCCGAGCACGAGGAGCGCGCCGCCGAGCAGGAGTACGACCGTGCCGGTGTCGAGCGCGCCCGCGTCTGGATCGGCGGCCCCGCCCGAGCCCGAGTTGACGCTCTTGGGTGGGACGTACACCGGGGAGACGGAGACCACGACAGTGGGCTGCGGCACCTGCGTGACGACCACCGGCGGGGGCACCACCGGCACGGTCACCGGCACGACCGTGGTCGTCGCGCCGCTGGGCGTGGTCGAGCCGGGCGAGCTGCACGAGAGGGCGGCGAAGACGATGCCGACGAGCGCCAGCACGCCCGCGACCGCGCTGCCGATGATGCTGCGCGAGCTGGCCCGTCGGGGCTGTGTCATCGCGGGGCCTTTCTTGGCGATTCCGGAATTCGATTGGACCCCGGATGGAGAACATCGATGATGCGCGCCTTCGCGTCAATCGGCCAATTGCGCGATCGCCCGATCACTGTGCGGGAACGGCGTGCGAGACTGGACGGGATGCCGCGAACGCGCCGGTCGATACCCCTCGTCGCATGCGCCGTCGGGCTCGTGCTGATCGGCTGGGGAGTCGTCCGCACGGCCGATTCGGCGCACGCGCGGGCGACCACGGCGTGGCCGAGCGTGTTGTGGGCGTCGGTGCAGGGGCCCGCTCCCGGGCCGGTGGTGCCCATGGCCTCGCCGTCCGCGCCCACCGTGACGCCGGTGCGGATCGAGCTGCCGACGCTCGGGGTGGGCGCACCCGTCATGCCCGTGGCGGTGGGCGGCGGCGGGGAGCTCGGCGTGCCCGAGGACCCGCGGGTGGTCGGCTGGTGGGCGGGCGCGGGCGACACCGTGGTGCTCGACGGGCACGTCGACACGGCGGCGCAGGGCCCCGGAGTGCTGTTCCGGCTCGTCGACCTCGCCTCGGGGGATGACGTCACGCTCGTCGGCGCCGACGGCTCGGTGCGGCGCTTCACGGTCACCGACGTGCGGGCCTACCCGAAGGCGCTGCTGCCGCCCGAGGTGTTCGACCCCGAGTCCCGCCTGGTGATCATCACCTGCGGCGGCCACTTCGACTGGCACACCCGGCAGTACGCCGAGAACATCGTCGCCTTCGCCGAGCGCGTCTCCTAACGACGGAGCCTGCGGCGCTGCACGAGGGCCCGCAGCTCGGCCACGCACGCCTCCACGCGGATCACGAGCGCGGCGGGCTCACCCTTGGCGAACCGGTCGGACTTGGGGAAGGGCCGCATCTTCATCCACGACGACTCCACCCAGAGGATCTCCAGCGCGTCCTCCCACGCCAGCACGTTGCCGATCCGCGCGACGACGCGCTGGTCGCTCGCCGCCTTCAGCTGCTTGCCGAGCTCCGCGACCTCCTCCTCCAGCTGCCTCACGCGTTGGGCGTTGCGCTCGGCGTCGTCGTCGAAGCCCGCCGTGAGCTCGGCGATCCGGGCCTTGTACTCGCGGGCGGCGGTCACGGCAGCTCCCCCGGCACGACGACGACCTGCGGTTGCGAATGCTGGGCGCGGTCGAAGAACAACGCCCGGCCCGGCCGCGGCGACCACGAGAACAGCGTGCCGGGCAGGAACTGCTGCAGCTCGGCGCCCTGCACGTCGATGGCCACCCAGGCGCCGACGTCGTCGATGACGGCGCCCATGGTGAGCAGCGACCGCAGCCGCGGCGCGCTGCGCCACCACCCGAGCACGTGCAGGCCGGTCTCCGGCCCGAAGTGCACGAGCCCGCGCAGCGCCTCGGTGCCGCTGCGGTCCAGCACCGTGTCGGCCGCGTCGGCGCCGAAGAGCACGAGCACGACCGAGGACCGGTCCCCTGACTTCAGGCGCTCGGCGACCGCCTCCCGGAGCTCCTCGACCGTGGCCTTGATCTCGGTGCGCGCGACCACGCGGACGTCGTGGTCGACGAGCCGGTCGCGCAGCCGCTGCGCGGCGTCGACCGCCTCGTCGACCAGCACCGCCAGCACGACCTCGACGGACTTCGGCGCGAAGCCCGCGAGCAGCCCGGCGGCGGCGGTGGCGAGCACGCGGACGGCGGGGCCCGGCTGCGCGCCGAGCACGGCGACGTTGCGGCCGGGCACATCGGGCAGCTCGACGACCGCGGGGCTCGCGTCCAGGTCGATCTTCTGGCCGACGGGGGCGCACCGGTTGCCTTCGCCGATGCCCTCCAGCAGCTCGTCGGCGGCGGGCGCGCGGCTGCCGTCGAACGTCCGCGGCTCGGCGAAGCCGTCGTACCAGTCGGCCGGGAGGCGGTGCTGCACCTCCTCGCGCATCAGGCCGGGGGCGCTGGCGTTGGGGACGCGCACGACGAGGTTGCCGTGCTTCACGCCGGACTCGTGGTTGACCACGGCGTGCCAACGCGGCAGCTCCAGTGGCGCGTCGTTGGTCTTGTCGAGCACACGGCGGGCCCGAGGCAGCGCGATGCGCAGCACGAACTGCTCGAAGATCGCCGCGCGGCCCCAGAACGCCTCGATGCCGGACACGTCCTGGCTGGCCAGCACGAGGTGGATCCCCTGCGAGCGGCCGCGGCGCGCGATGTCCTCGAGCAGGGCCTGCGCCGTCTTGGAGACGGCGTCGCGCTCGGCGAAGAGGTACTGGAACTCGTCGATCACGGCGACGATCCGCGGCCACTGACCCTGCGGGTCGCACTCGCGCAGGTCCTCCAGCTTGGTGACCTGGTACTTCTTGGCTTCGGCCGCCCGGCGGCGCATCTCGTCGGAGAGGAACTGCAGCAGCGCCAGGCCGAACTCGCGGTCGTCGTTGACGTTGAGCCCGATCAGCCGCGCGTGCGGCAGGTACCCCGTGCCGTCGACGTCGGGGGTCAGCTGGGCGAACGAGACGCTCTCCTTGAAGTCGAGCAGGTACAGCGCGAGCTCGCCCGGCTTGTACCGGGTGGCGAGCGCCGCGATCCACGCCAACAGCAGGTTGGTCTTCCCCGAGCCGCTGGGGCCGCCGATCAACGCGTGCGGCGAGGCGTCGTCGAGGACGAGGTCGACCGTGCCCGCTTCGGCGAACCCGACGGGGGCGCGCAGCCCGGTGGTCGAGTCCTTCGCGCCCCACTCGTCGTGGTTCGGCAGGAGGTCGTTGAACGTGCTGACCCGGCCGAGCCAGCTCTCGTGCTCCGCCGCGATGGCGTGGCAGCCGATGCTCACCTGCCCCTCCGGGAACCGCGCCTCCGGCGTGACCCGCACGTAACGGCCGGTCATCGAGGTGCGGGCGACGCCGTGGTCGTCGATGTCGATGGTCTCGACCGGCGCGCCGACCGCCATGGGCACGTCGAGCAGGATCAGCTGCACGCCGCACGCGAGCCCACCGCGGGCGATGCGGGCGAGCGCGCGGTGGTCCTCCTCGCGCAGCGGCTGGCGGTTGCCCACGAGCACCGCGACGACCCACGGCTCGGCCCGCGGGCCGTCGGAGTGGCGGGTGTACTCCGCGAGGGTCGCCTCGTCGGCGGCGAGCACCTTGTTGTGCACGCGGCGGATGCGGTCGGCCAGCTCGTCGAGCAGGCGCGGCAGCCCGGTGGGGTCGTGCACGTTGAGGATGCCGGTGCGGGAGAGCGGGTGCAGGTTCGGGAGCGGCCCGGTGAGGTGCTCGACGTCCCAGAGGTGCAACGCCACGAGGCCCGGCCGGAAGTGGCTGACGACGCGCATCAGCAGGTTCTCCACCAGGCCGAGCCCGGTGGCGCGGGCCTTGGGGTGGACGCTGATCTGCAGGTGCGACTCGTCGAGCAGCGGCACCGCGACCTCGAACGGCGTGCCCGCGGTGCCCAGGCGCCCGGACCCGATGCGCCACAGCGGCGGGACGTCGCGGATGCCGTCGTGATCGCCGTGCTTGCCGAGCCAGTGGTCGGCCTGCCCCGCGGAGCCGGGGGTCGAGCGGGCGACGAGCTCGTCGAGCTCGGGGAGCGCCTCGGCGGGACGGCGCGCGTACGCCGACCGGTCGGCCTCGACGGCCCGCACCACGCGGCCGAACTCCGGGTTGGTGAGCAGGCCGCGCAACGCGGGGTCGTTGCCCGCGCTGTCGATACCCTCCTCCCGCAGCCACAGCTCCACGAGCGCTTCGAGGTGGAGGCGCCGTGCCCGTTCGGCCGCGGCGGTGGACGCGCCGTCGGCGGCCGCCATGGCCGCGCACAGCGCCTCGTACGCGGCGCGGATGCGCCGTCGCCTGCCGAAGATCGCCGCCACGTGCCTACAACCTCGCCGCGATCTCGGCGATCCGTTGCTCCCCGGCCCCGATGAACCCGAGCCCGCGGTCGAGCTCGTCGGTGGCTTGCCGCAACTCGGTGGGGACCAACGGCTCCCGGTGCTCGCCCAGCCCGTCGAGCAGGCCCATCGCGTCGGCGAGGCACCCGCGGGCGTCACCCGCGTGCCGGCGCGCCTGGCCGAGCTCCTCGACGGCCCCGAGCAGCATCGCGCGCACCTCCTCCACCGAGCTCATAGCCGGGCTTGCACGCCTTCCGCGGCTTGGATGGCCGCCTGGACGTTCTGCTGCACCTCGTCGATGCTGCTGATGGCCTGCTGGAGGAGCCCGTTGGCCTCGTTCACATCGGCTTGGCTGCTGCCCTCGGTGGATTGCTGCAGGAGGCCCTGGGCCTGCTCCAACGACGAGTGCGCCTGCTGGAGGGCGCCCAGGCTCTCCTGCGCCTTGTCGTTGGCCTGGCCGATGCCGGCCCGGACCTCCTCGATGCTCGCCATGCGACCGCTCCCGTTCCCGCTCCTGTCCTGCGAGCCAAACCTAGTCCTCATCATCCGTCGACTGAGGGACATCCGCAGCGTGGCGGCGGCACTGCGGTGCGTGCCCTCTTGCCCCGGGGTGGTCAGACGTTCGAAAGTGTCCCCCTCTCACGTGGAGGAAGGCGAGACGATGGCGAACGTAGTCAAAGCAGCGCTCCTGCAGGCGAAGTGGACCGGCGACACCGCGTCGATGATCGAGGTCCACGAGGGTTACGCACGCACGGCGGCGCAGCAGGGCGCGCAGATCATGGGCTTCCAGGAGGTGTTCAACGCCCCCTACTTCTGCCAGGTCCAGGAGAACGAGCACTACCGGTGGGCCGAGCCGGTGCCCGACGGCCCCACCGTGCAACGGATGCAGGCGCTCGCCCGGGAAACCGGGATGGTGTTGGTCGTGCCGGTCTTCGAGGTCGAGGACGCGGGCCACTACTACAACACCGCCGCGGTGATCGACGCCGACGGCACGGTGCTCGGCAAGTACCGCAAGCACCACATCCCGCAGGTGAAGGGCTTCTGGGAGAAGTTCTACTTCCGGCCCGGCAACCTGGGCTGGCCGGTGTGGGACACCGCCGTCGGCCGGGTCGGCGTCTACATCTGCTACGACCGGCACTTCCCCGAGGGCTGGCGCGCGCTGGGGCTCGCGGGCGCGCAGATCGTCTACAACCCGTCGGCCACCAGCCGCGGCCTCTCGTCCCACCTGTGGAAGCTCGAGCAGCCCGCGGCCGCGGTGGCCAACGAGTACTTCGTCGCCGCGATCAACCGGGTGGGCGTGGAGGAGTACGGCGACAACGACTTCTACGGCACCAGCTACTTCGTCGACCCGCGCGGCCAGTTCGTCGGCGACGTCGCGAGCGGGAACGACGAGGAGCTCCTCGTCCGCGACCTGGACCTCGACCTGATCGCCGAGGTGCGCCAGCAGTGGGCGTTCTACCGCGACCGCCGCCCCGACGCCTACGGGCCGCTGGTGGAAGCATGAGCGGCGTGAGCGACGGCACCGCGCCGGCGCGAAGCGCCGAGCGCACGAGCTCCTCGACCGCACGCGCGCCGTCCTGCCATCCTGGCTGGCGATCTACTACGAGGACCCCATCGAGATCGAGCGGGGCGAGGGTCGCCGCGTCTGGGACGCGCAGGGGAACGCCTACCTCGACTTCTTCGGCGGCATCCTCACCACGATGACCGCGCACGCCCTGCCCGAGGTGACCAAGGCGGTCAGCGAGCAGGCCGGGCGGATCATCCACAGCTCCACGCTCTACCTCAACCGGCCCATGGTGGAGCTGGCCGAGCAGATCGCCACGGTCTCGGCGATCCCCGACGCGAAGGTCTTCCTCACGACCTCGGGCACGGAGGCCAACGACACCGCGCTGCTGCTCGCGTCGTCGCTGCGGCGCTCCAACCAGATCCTGGCGCTGCGCAACAGCTACCACGGCCGGTCCTTCTCGACGATCGCGATCACCGGCAACCGGTCGTGGAGCCCGACGTCGCTCTCGCCGTTCCAGACCTACTACGTGCACGGCGGCCAGCAGTACCGCTCGCCGTTCGCGGGCCTTCCCGACGGCGAGTTCATCGCCGCGTGCGTCGCCGACCTGCGCGAGGTGCTCGACCAGGTGGGCGGCGACGTCGCGGCGTTCATCGCCGAGCCCATCCAGGGCGTCGGCGGCTTCACCTCCGGCCCGGACGGGCTGCTCGGCGCGTTCGCGGAAGTGTTGCGTGAGAAGGGGATCCTGTGGATCTCCGACGAGGTGCAGACCGGCTGGGGCCGCACCGGCGAGCACTTCTGGGGCTGGCAGGCCCACGGGGCGACCCCCGATCTGGTGACGTTCGCGAAGGGCGTCGGCAACGGCCTCTCGATGGGCGGCGTGATCGCACCGGCGTCCATCATGGATTCGCTCGGCGCCAACTCGATCTCGACGTTCGGCGGTTCGCCGCTGACCTCGGCGGGAGCGCTGGCCAACCTGCGCTACCTGCTCGACCACCGCCTGCAGGACAACGCCGCGCGGCAGGGGCCGATCCTGTTCGAGGGGCTGCGCGCGATCGACAGCCCGCATGTCGGCGACGTGCGCGGCAAGGGTTTGATGATCGGCGTGGAGCTCGTCCGGGACGGAGACCCCGCCCCCGACATCGCGAACATGGTGCTGGAGGGCACGAAGCGCCGGGGCGTGCTCATCGGCAAGGGCGGCCTGCACGGCAACGCGCTGCGCATCGCCCCACCCCTTTCCCTGACGCGCGCCGAGGCCGAGGAGGGCCTCGCCGCGCTCGTCGCCGCAATCGAGGAGGTCTCCGTAAGTGCGAACGCTCATCACGGGCGGGCTCGTCATCACCGCGTCCGACGAGCTCGCGGTCGACGTGCTGATCGAGGACGAGAAGGTCGTCGCCCTTGGCACCGGCCAGGGCTGGACGGCCGACACGGTCATCGACGCCACCGGCAAGTACGTCATCCCCGGCGGCGTCGACGGCCACACCCACATGGAGATGCCCTTCGGCGGCACGGTCGCGGCCGACAACTTCGAGACCGGCACCCGGGCCGCGGCGTGGGGCGGCACCACGACGATCGTCGACTTCGCCATCCAGTCGATGGGCGCCACCCTGCGCGAGGGCCTGGACGCCTGGCACGCCAAGGCCGAGGGCAACTGCGCGATCGACTACGGCTTCCACATGATCATGGCCGACGTCAACGAGGGCTCGCTGAAGGAGATGGAGGGGCTGGTCGGCGAGGGCGTCACCAGCTTCAAGCTCTTCATGGCCTACCCCGGCGTGCTCTACTCCGACGACGGGCAGGTGCTGCGCGCGCTGCAGAAGGGAGCCGAGACCGGCGGGCTCATCCTCATGCACGCCGAGAACGGCATCGCGATCGACGTGCTGATCGAGCAGGCGCTCGCCCGCGGCCAGACCGACCCGCGCTACCACGGCGTCGTGCGCCACGAGCTGCTCGAAGCCGAGGCCACCCACCGGGCGATCAAGCTGGCGCAGGTGGCGAACGCGCCCGTCTACATCGTCCACCTGTCCGCGACCTCGGCACTGGCCGAGGTGGCGAAGGCCCGCGACGAGGGCTACAACGCGTTCGCCGAGACGTGCCCGCAGTACCTCTTCCTGTCCACCGACGACCTCGCGCGGCCGGACTTCGAGGGCGCCAAGTACGTCTGCTCGACGCCGTTGCGCCCCAAGGAGCACCAGGCCGCGCTGTGGCGGGGGCTGCGCACCGACGACCTCTCGGTGGTGTCCACCGACCACTGCCCGTTCTGCTTCAAGGGGCAGAAGGAGCTGGGCCTCGGCGACTTCTCCAAGATCCCCAACGGGCTGCCGAGCGTCGAGCACCGGATGGACCTGCTGCACACCGGCGTGCTGGAGGGCCACATCTCGCGGCGGCGCTGGATCGAGATCGCCTGCGCCACACCGGCCCGGATGTTCGGGCTCTACCCGCGCAAGGGCACGATCGCGCCGGGCTCCGACGCCGACGTCGTGATCTACGACCCGAACGCGAAGCAGGTGTTCTCGGCGGCGACGCACCACATGGCCGTCGACTACTCCTGCTACGAGGGCAAGGAGATCACCGGGAAGGTCGAGAAGGTGCTCTCCCGGGGGCGCCTGGTCATCGACGGCGACTCCTACACCGGCGCCGCGGGCCACGGACAGTTCCTGCGCCGCGACACGTGCGGTTACCTGCGCTAGTCGGAAGGAACCAACATGGACATCGGGCTGGTCTTGCAGACCGATCCCCCCGCGCAGGCCGTCGTCGACCTCATGGTCCGCGCGGAGGGCCTCGGGTTCAGCCACGGCTGGACGTTCGACTCGCACGTGCTCTGGCAGGAGCCGTACGTGATCTACCCGCGGATCCTGGAGCGCACCTCGCGGATGGTCGTCGGGCCGATGGTGACCAACCCGGGCACCCGCGACTGGACGGTCATCGCGTCGCTGCACGCCACGCTCGACGAGCAGTTCGGGCACCGCACCATCTGCGGCATCGGCCGGGGCGACTCGGCGGTGCGCGTGCAGGGCCGCCCGCCCACCACGCTGGCCCGGCTGGAGGCCGCGATCGGGGTGATCCGGGACCTGGCCGCCGGGCGTTCCGTGGACCTGGGCGGCACGCAGGTGCAGATCCCGTGGGTCGCGCCCGGTGTGCCGGAGCTGCCGGTGTGGATGGCCGGGTACGGACCGAAGGCGCTGGACCTGGTCGGCCGGTGCGCCGACGGGTTCATCCTGCAGCTCGCCGACCCCTACCTCGTCGAGTGGACGGTGAAGACCGTGCGCTCGGCGGCCGAGGCGGCGGGCCGCGACCCGGCGGTCGATCACGATCTGCGTGGCCGCGCCCGCGTACGTCGGCGACGACCTGACGCACGCCCGCGACCAGTGCCGTTGGTTCGGGGGGATGGTGGGCAACCACGTCGCCGACCTGGTCACGCGCTACGGCGCGGAGTCGGCGGCGGTGCCCGCGGAGCTCACCGAGTACATCAAGGGCCGCGAGGGCTACGACTACAGCCACCACGGCCGGGCGGGCAACCGCACCACGGACTTCGTGCCGGACGAGGTCGTCGACCGGTTCTGCCTGCTGGGCCCGCCCTCGGCGCAGCTCGACCGGCTCGCGGGCCTGCGCGCGCTCGGCGTGGACCAGTTCGCGATCTACGCCATGCACGACGCGCGCGAGGCGACGATCGAGGCGTACGGGGAGTCGGTGATCCCCCACCTCCCGGCGTGATCGCCGGTTGGGGGACGTGAGGTGTGCCTGCGCACCTCACGTCCCCCGGCCACGATCATGCTGCGGGAACGGCCAGTATCCGCGGGTCGGGCGGCGGCACGGCGAGCGCGCGGGCACCGCGGCGGGCCGACCACCGCGCCAGCCCCGGCACCGCCGCGATGAGCCGCAGCGGCAGCGCCGGGCGCGGCTCGCCGCGGGCCGCCAGCCGCTTGGCCGTCGCCCGCTCCACCCGCACCTGGAACGCCTGCTCCCGGTCGACCCGCGGCCGCCGCACCCGCTCCACCTCGGCCGTGGCCGCGTCGACCGCCGCCGGGTCGACCGCCCCCATCAGCGGGCCGACGAGGCGGTTGGCGGCCTCCGCGGCGTCGACGATCGCGAAGTTGATGCCGTTGCCGCCCACCGGGGAGATGACGTGGGCGGCGTCGCCGATCAGCAGCAGGCCGGGCTCGCTCCAGCGGTCCAGCTGCGTGATGCGGATCGGCAGGAGCGTGAGCTGGTTGACGTCGGTCAGCAGGTCGACCCGGTCCCCCAGCCACGGCGCCCGCCTGCGCAGCACGGCCCGGAGCGGCTCGGCGCCCGCGTCCCGCATCGCCCCGAACGTGCCGGAGGGGATCGTGAACCCCACCTGCCAGCCGCCGCCTTGCGCGAGGAAGGCGAGGTTGTGGCCGGGCTCGGACATCAGCTCGAGGCCCGAGAGCGGCGGGTCGTCGTCGCGGCGGGGCAGCGCGATCCAGGCGATGTCGATGCTGGAGCTCAGCTCGGTGGCCGTCAGCGACGACAGCTGCCGCACCTTCGAGTTGCGCCCGTCGCTGCCGACGACGAGATCGGCGTGGAGCCGTCGCCGCTCGCCGTGCTGCGTGTAGCCGACGCCCACGACGCGGCCCGCGTCGTCGCGCAGCAGGTCGGTGACCCGCGCGCCCATCCGCACCTCCAGCCCGTAGGGCCGGGCCCGCTCGACCACCCACGGCAGGAACCGGGCCTGCGGCACGAGCGCGTAGAACGGGAACTTGGCGCTCGCGTCGCGGTAGTCGGCGAGCACGTAGCGCTTCTCGGGCGTGCTCCAGACGAACGCGTCGGCCCGAACGTGCGGGATGTCGGCCAGGAGCGGCTCGGCGATGCCGAGCCGGTCGAGGTGGTCGAGCACGGGCGGCGCGAGGGAGTCGCCCCGGAACCGGCGGTCGAAGTCACCGCGCGACTCCAGCAGCGTCACGTCGACACCCGCCCGCGCCAGGAGGTACGCCAGCACCACTCCCCCGGGCCCACCGCCCACGATCACGCAGGTCGTTCGCTCATCCATAATCTCGATGATAGAGATATCTGACTGCCTACGCGCGGTGGAGGTGACCGACGGGTGTGCCGTCGGCGTCCAGGAGGATCACCGTGGGCCCGTCGGTGCCGATCCGGCGGGCCGCACCGACCTGGGGCGCGACCCCGACGCCGGGACAGGCCACGAACGTCATCAGCGTGCGGGCGGTGGCCAGGAACGCGCCGTCGGGGCCCGCGAGCCACGAGCCGCCGGTGGGGGTGCAGCCGTCGGAGCCGGTCCAGGTGCCGTCCGCGGCGAACTCGACGTACGCGGGGTGGTCGCCGACGTCGTCGACGGGGATCCAGCGCCCGGTGAGGTCGCCGACCGGTGTGAGGTTCGTGGGGAGCGCAGCGACCGGGCCGCGCGCCCGCAGCTCGAGGTCCGACGGCGGACGGGCGGGGTCGGCGCCGGTCACCGCGCCCGCGGGCGCGGGCACGAGCCGGGCCACCGGCGCGCCTGCGCGGTCGAGCAGCACGCGGTCCGGCCCGTTCGCCACGAAGCCCGCCGTCGCGCCGAGCCACTCCGGCGGCGCACCGTCGGCGCGGGCGAGGAACCGGCCCGCGCTGTCGCCCACCCACGAGCCCTCGGCCGTCCCGGTGTCGGAGCGCACCTCGAAGCGCGACGGGTCGATCACCACCGTCTCGCCCGTCGCCGCCACCCGCCACCAGCCGACGAGCGCGAGCGGGTCCTCGCCCCGCAGGCGCGGCGTCACCGCCTGTGCGGTGGCGGGTGTGGCGAGCCCGAAGACGAGGGCGAGCACCAGCAGGAAGCGCAGCATGCCCCTTGGACGGAACGACCGCCCGGAACGGTTGCATCAGACCGTGCGGATCGTGGCCATCATGGCCATGTCCTCGTGCTCCAGGTTGTGGCAGTGCAGCACGTACCGGCCCGCGTGCTCGGTGAACCGCACCGCCACCTCCACCACCTCGGCGGGCCGCAGGTCGAGGGTGTCCTTCCAGCCCGCGTCCGACGGGCCCGGGCCCGCCGCTGCCGCGGCGCAGCACCTGGAAGGCGTCGAGGTGGACGTGGACGGGGTGGTGGACGTCGGTGACGAACCGCCAGCGCTCGACCTCGCCGAGCGGGATGTCCGCGATCGAGGTGGTCGGGTCGAACGCGCTGCCGTTGATCGTCCAGCCGGTGTGCGGGCCCCAGCGGCCGCGCTCGAACTGGAACGTCCGCAGCGTGGGCCCGGGCACGAGCACCTCCTGCTCGGCGAGCCGCTCGGGCACGGCGCTGTCGTCGCGGCCGCGGCGCACGACGCGGAAGCGCATCACGTCGGCCGCCGAGCCCTCGCCGAGCGAGTTGACCATCGTCACCTCGGTGCCGACGGGCACCTGCGCGAAGTCGACCACGACGTCGAACCGCTCCCCCGGGGCGGCCTCGACGCTCGGGCGCACGACCGGCGCCGCGAGCAGACCGCTGTCCGAGCCGATCTGCGTGAACGGGAGGTCCGGCGCGCCCGGCACGCGCAGCGCGAGGCCGAAGCGGCGCGCGTTGGACGCGTTGAGGATCCGCAGCCGGTAGCGCGCCGCGTCCACCTCGCACACCGGCCACGGCGCCCCGTTGACGAGCACGACGTCGCCGAGCACCCCCGCCATCCACGGCGGCTCGACCCCGGGCACCTCCCGCATCCGGGGGTCGAGGGCGGGGTAGGCGAACGACCCGTCGGCGGCGAACGCCCGGTCGCAGATCATCAGGGGCAGCTCGCGCGGGCCGCGCGGCAGCGGCAGCGCGTCCTCGGCGTCGTCGCGCACGATGTGAAAGCCCGCCAGTCCGAAGTAGACGGCGGGCGCGGTGAAGTCCATGCGGTGGTCGTGGTACCAGAGGGTCGCCGCGCGTTGGGTCGTCGGGTAGCGGTACTCGCGCTCCCCCGCCGCGAGGTCGCCGACCATGCCGTGCCGCGCCCACCCGGCGGTGTTGCCGACCGGCAGCAGGAGGTCGAGCGGCCAGCCGTCGGAGTCGGCGGGCGTGTGGCCGCCGTGCAGGTGCGCGACGGTCGGCACCGGCAGCTCGTTGCGGTAGCGGACCACCACCGGACGGCCGCGCCTGGCCTCGATCGTCGGGCCCGGGAAGATGCCGTCGTAGCCCATGATCGGGGTGCGGATGCCCGGCAGGATCTCCGCCCGGGCCATCCGCTGGGTGATCAGGTAGCGGTCGAGGGCCGCGCCTGCGTTCACGGGCCGGGCGACCGGCGGCACCGGCAGCGGGACCTGGTACGGCGGCGGCAGCGGCACCGCGCTGGTCAGCTGCGTGCCGGTGGATCCGCGCGGGCCCCAGCCCCCGCACCCCGCCAACGCCACCCCCGCGGCCGACGCGCCGAGCAGGCCGAGGAACCCCCGCCGGTTCACCGCCAGCTCCCCGGCCGCGCCGATCCTGCACCGTCCGGCCGCGCCGACGTCCCGCGCGCGCGTCCGGCCGCGCCGATCCCGCGCCGTCCGGCCGCGCCGACCCCGCACCGTCCGGCCGCGCCGCCGACTCCACGCGCGCCCGCCCAGCCCCACCCCGCTGCGCCGACGACGTGGCCACCCGCCGCGGCCGGGCAGGCCGCGCCCGATGCGCCGACGGCGTCCACACCCACGCCGTGAGCAACACCGACGCCGTGACGATCCCGACCCCGAGCGGGACGTGCACGCCGAGCTGGCGCGCGAAGCCCATGCCGATCTGCAGGCCCACCGCGAGGAACAGCAGCACCGCGGCGGGCAGCACCCACAGCGCCCCGCGTCCGCCCACCACGTAGACCGCCGCGGCGGCGATCACGAGCAGGTCGAGCGCCGCGAGTGCGGTGCCCACCGCCCCGTGCGCCGTGATCGCGTCGACGTCGCCGGTGAGGTACCGCCCAGCGAGGATCGGCTGGGCGAGCACGGCCACCAGGTGCGCGGTGACCGCGAGCCGCAACAACCACAGTGTGATCAGCGGGCCGGTGCGGGCGGGCCGCGTCGCGACGTCCATGCGACGACGCTAGAAAGCGCCGACCCACCGGAGATCAGGGAACGCCCGGACCCCGACCCGGGCGTTCCCCGGAGCCCCACCGCAGCGAGTTCTCGACCGCGAGATTGCCCTGAGCGGGATTTTCCCTCGAACGAACCCCGCTGAGGGCAATCTCGCGCATCCCCGGCCCGCTCAGGGCAGGCGGCCCTAGGTGAGGTTGTTCTTGCTGAGCCAGTTCTTGGCGACGGTCTCCGGGCTCGGCTTCGTGTCCGACGACGCCTCGGCGTTGAGGTTGGTGAGCTCCTCGGTGGTGAGCTTCGCCGAGATCGCGTTGAGCGTGTTGGTGACCGTGTCGTTCACCTTCGCCTTGTTGATCAGCGGCACGACGTTCTGCGCCGCGAAGTTGTTCTTCGGGTCGGTGAGGACGACGAAGTTGTTGGCCACGATCGACGCGTCGGTGGAGAAGATGTCGGCCGCCTGCACGTCGCCGTTCTTCAGCGCCGCGACGGTGAGTGGGCCGCCCGCGTCGAGCGCCTTGTAGTCCTTGAACGTGCAGTTGTAGGTCTTCTGGAGGCCCGGGATGCCGTCGGGGCGGGTCTTGAACTCCGGCGGCCCACCGAACGTGAGCTGCCCGCAGTTGGCGGCCAGGTCGGCGATCGAGGTGGCGTTGTACTTCGTGGCCGTCTCCTTGGTGACGACGACCGCGTCCTTGTCCTCAGCGCTCGACTTCTCCAGCACCGTGAGGGTGGGGGGCAGCGCCTTCTGCAGCGCGGCGTAGACGGCGTCGGGCTCGGTCTCCGTGGCCGACTTGTTGAGGTACTGCAGCAGCACGCCGGTGTACTCGGGGATGAGGTCGATCGAGCCGTCCTGCAGGCCCGGGAAGTACGCCTCCCGGCTGCCGATGGACAGCTTCTTGGTGACGTTGACGCCCTTGGCCTGCAGGGCCTGGGCGTAGATCTCGGCGAGGATCTGGTTCTCGGTGAAGTTGGCCGAGCCGACGACGATCGTCGGCGACGACCCTCCGCCTCCGCCGGATCCGGAGCCGCTCTTCAGCGGATCGCCACCACCCCCGCAGGCGGTGAGGGCGAGGCTCGCGGCGGCCGCTATGGCCAGGGCACGGGCGATCAGGGAGCGTCTCATGATCGGTTCCTCCAGCTCGGGGTGACGGGCTCAGGCCGCACGGGCGGCGGCCGGACGGGTGGTGGGCATTGCGCGCAGCCGACGCGGGCCACTGCGCGGAGCGGCCTGCAGGCCGGGCGAGACGATGACCTTCTGGAGCGCCACCAAGAGCAGGTCGACGACGATGGCGAGCAGCGCGACCAGGAGCGAGCCGCCGATCATCTGCGGGAAGTCGCGCTGGGCGAGGCCGTCGAAGATGTAGCGGCCCAGCCCGCCCAGGCCGACGTAGGCGGCGATGGTGGCCGTGGAAATCACCTGCAGCACGGCGCTGCGGACGCCGCCGATGATCAGCGGCAGCGCGTTGGGCAGCTCGACGCGCCAGAGCACCTCCCCGCCGCGCATGCCCATGCCTCTGGCCGCGTCGACCACGGCCGGATCGACGTTGCGCACCCCGGCGTAGGTGCCCGCCAACAGCGGGGGTACGGCGAGCACGACCAGCGCGATGAGTGGGCCGATGATGCTCAGCCCGAACGGGGTGACCAGCAGGATCAGCACACCGAGCGTGGGCAGCGCCCGCAGCGCGTTGGCCGACCCGACGACGAGGAAGCCGCCCCGGCCGGTGTGCCCCACCCAGGCCCCGACCGGCAGGGCGATCACGAGCGCGATGATCATCGCAAGCGCGACGTAGCCGAGGTGTTCGACGAGCCGAGCGGGGATCCCACCCGACCCCGTCCAGTTGGCGGGGTCGAACAGCCAGCCGAAGTAGCTCACGCGGGCCTCCCGACGGCCGAGCCGACCCGCGTCCACGGGGTGAGCGCGCCCCCTATCAGCACGATCAGCCCGTCGACGGCCAGCGCGAGCAGCAACACGAGGACGATGCCTGCGATCGTCTCAGCCGGGATGTCGCGCTGGAAGGCATCGGTGAACATCTTGCCCAGGCCGCCGAAGCCGATCACCGCACCGACCGTGACCAGGCTGATCGCCGACACCGCCGCCACCCTGAGCCCGGCGAGGATCACCGGAACGGCCATCGGCAGCTCGACGCTGATGAACCGGCGCAGGGACGTGTACCCCATGGCCGTGGCCGAGTTGACAACGGCCGAGGGCACCGCGGCCAACCCGTCGGCGACCGTGCGGACGAGCAGTGCGACGGTGTAGATCGTGAGCGCCACGATCACGTTGGCCGGGTTGAGGATGCCGGTGCCCAGAAGCGGCGGAAGAAGCACGAAGAGCGCCAGCGAGGGGACCGTGTAGAGCAGCCCCGAGACGTTGAGCAGCGTGCTGCGGAGCACGGTGTTGCGATTGGCCAGCCAGCCCAGCGGGATCGCGAGCACGAGCCCGATGATGATCGGTGGAATGGCGAAGTAGAGGTGCTGCAACAGCAGCTCCCCGATGAGGCTGAGGTTGCCGAGCACCCAGGTCATGCGCCGACCTCAGGCCGCGTCGTCGCGACGGGCGTCGTCGAGCACGCGCAGCACGTCGTCGGCGCTGACCGACCCCACGACCGCGCCCTGCTCGTCGACCGCGACCCCGACCCCGGACGGCGAGGACAGGGCGGCGTCGAGCGCGCTGCGCAACGAGCCGGAGCCCACGTCGTACAGCGAGCCGCCCGGCACGAGGTGCTCGTGCCCGACGGCGCCGTCGGCCGCGGACTCGGCCGTGTTGAGCCAGCCCTGGGGACGGCCATCGGCGTCGACCACCAGCACCCACCCCGCGTGGCGGGCAGGCTTCTCGCCGAGCGTGACCGTGGGCAGCTCGCCGAGGGTGAGGGCGGCCGAGGACCGGAAGCCCAGCCCGCGGTAGCCGCGGTCGCGGCCCACGAAGTTGTCGACGAAGTCGTCGACCGGCCGCGCGAGCAGGTGCCCCGGCTCGTCGAACTGGGCGAGCTTGCCGCCCACCCGCAGCACCGCGACCTTGTCGCCGAGCTTGACGGCCTCGTCGATGTCGTGGGTGACGAACACGATCGTCTTTCCGAGCTCACCCTGCAGCCGCAGCAGCTCCTCCTGCAGGCTCTCGCGCACGACCGGGTCGACCGCGCTGAACGGCTCGTCCATGAGCAGGATCGGCGGATCGGCGGCCAGCGCGCGGGCGACCCCGACGCGCTGCTGCTGCCCGCCCGACAGCTGGGTGGGGTAGCGCTTGGCCATCTCCGGCGCGAGCCCGACAGTCTCCATCAGCTCCGCCGCCCGCTTGCGCGCCTTGGCCTTGTTCCAGCCCAGCAGCAGCGGCACCGTGGCGATGTTGTCGAGGATCGTGCGGTGCGGGAACAGGCCCGCCTGCTGGATCACGTAGCCGATGCCGCGGCGCAGCTCCGCCGGATCACCGGCCATGATGTCCTTGCCGTCGACGAGGATCGTGCCGCCGCTCGGCTCGATCATCCGGTTGATCATCCGCAACGACGTGGTCTTCCCGCAGCCCGACGGGCCGACGAACACCGTGATGCGGCCTGCCTCGACCTCGAGGTCCAGCTCGTCTACGGCGACGGTGCCATCGGGGTAGCGCTTCGTAACACCTCGGAACTCGATCACCGAGGGCCTCCGTGGATCACCGACGGCCATTCGCCGGCCGCCGTGTCGCGCCAACCTAACCCGGTCCACCGACAGTTCGCAGAAGCTGTGATCCATCTGCGACCGAGGGTGACCCGGTCAGGCGCGCGCCGCGGGTGTCTCAAGTCGACCGGTCGCGAGCAGCGCCCGGACCTGCTCGGGCGCCAGCGGCCGGGAGAACAGCCAGCCCTGGTAGGCGTCGACGCCGATGCCGCGCAGCACGTGGAACTGCTCGGCCGTCTCCACGCCCTCGGCCACCGTGTTGCGCCCCATCGCGTGCGCCATGTCCACGACCGCCCGCGCCACGGCGAAGTCCACCGGGTCGTCGGCGATCCCGGTGACGAACGCGCGGTCCACTTTGACCGTCTGCGCGGGCAGCTCCTTGAGCCTGGCCAGGGAGGAGTAGCCGGTGCCGAAGTCGTCGACCGCGAACCGGACGCCCTGTTCGGCGAGCCCGGCCATGGCGGCCAGCGCGTGCGGCGGGAGCGCGACCAGGCTGGTCTCGACCAGCTCGAGCACCAACCGGTCCCACGGGAGCCCGCCGCCCACGACCGCGTCGCGCACCTCGGCGGCGAAGTCGACGTCGCCCGGCAGCAGCCCGGCGAGGTTCACGGCCACGGCGGGCGTCGGGTGGTCGGAGCCGTTGGCCGCGGGCCACCCGGCGGCCTCGGCGGCGGCGGTGCGCAGCACCCAGCGGTCCAGCTCGCGCAGCAGCCCGCTGCGCTGGGCCACCGGGAGGAACTCGCCGGGCGGGATCAGCCCACGCTCCGGGTGCGGCCAGCGCACGAGCGCTTCCAGCGACAGCACCCGGCCGTCCGGCCCGACCACCGGCTGGTACTGGAGCACGAGCCCGTCGGCCGCGATCGCGGCCTGCAGCTCCGCCTCCAGCTCCAGCGCGCGGGTGGCGGAGCTCACGACGCAGTCGGTGGCCACCGCGATGCCGCCCCGGCGCTGCCTGCGCTTGACGTCGAGCATGGCGGCCTCGGCGAAGCGAAGCAGGTCGGCGGCGCGGACGTCGCCGGAGGGCACCGGGGTGGCCAGGCCGACCGACGCCGTCATGTCCACCGGCCTGCCGTGCACGGTGATCACGGTGCGGAGCAGGTCGGCGACCAGGCTCGCGAGCTGGTCGGGGCCGCCCACCTCGGCGTGGTCGGCGCAGATCACCACGAACTCGTCGCCGGAGAGGCGCGCGGCGCTGCAGGTGACGGGCAGGTCGCGTTGCAGCCGCCCGGCCAGCGTGACGAGCAGGTCGTCGCCCGCGTCGTGGCCGAGGGAGGAGTTGATGCGCTGGAAGTCGTCGAGGCCGCCGCACACCACGGCGACGCGGTCGCGGCCCGGCCCGACCAGCAGCCGGTCGAGCACCTCGAGGCAGGCGGCGCGGTTGGGCAGGCGGGTGAGCTCGTCGATGGTCCCGGCGCGGCGCAGCAGCTCGGCCACCCGTCGCCGCTCGGAGACGTCGGTGACCACGACGAGCCACTGCGTGCTGCCGTCGTCGGCGTGGGTGCCGGCCACGTCCAGCTCGCACCAGACGGTTGTGCCGTCGGCCCGCAGGAGCGGCGCCGCGTCGACGCGGTAGCCGTACTGGGCCCCCGGCGGCACCGGCCGCAGCCAGCTCGGGAGCCCACCCGTCGGCGGCTCGGCGGCCAGTGCCACCGTGGACATCCCGCGCAGCTGCTCGGCGCGCGCGCCCAGCAACGCGCACAGCCCGGGGTTGGCCGACACGATCCGGCCCGCCCGGTCCAGCACGGCCACACCGCCCGGCATCACGGTCATGAGGTCCGCGAAGCGCTGGGCCTGCCGCTGCGCGTCGCTCACGTCGCGCACGACGCCTACCACGCGCATCGGGGTGCCGTCGGCCGACCACTCGAACTCGGCCCGGCAGGAGAGCAGCACGTCGCCGGGCAGGTGCAGCTCGACGTGGTCGTCGGGGCGGGGCGTGCCCGCGGCCATCGCCGTCCGCAGCGCGTCGGCCTGCCTGCGCTCGACGCCGCCGCGCTGCGGGTCGTCCGCGTCGAGCCCGACGTCGCGGTAGAGCTCCTCCAACGTGTCGCTCCGGGCGAGCACCCCGGTGCTGATGTCGAGGCTCCAGGTGCCCAGGCGCGCCAGGCGTTCCAGCTCCGCGGCCCAGGTGCGGTCCACGCGCCCCTCCGTGCTCCCGGGACCGCCGCGCTCGACCAGCGCGACGACGGCCAGCTCGCCATCGAGCGGGCCGAACCGAACGACGCCGACTCCCACCGTGTTTCCGTCGGTTCGGAGCAGTCGAGCGTCACGGTCAGGACCGGAAAGAATCTGCGAAAGGCGCATTCCGAACAGATCGGCGTCGCCGGTGGCGCCCGCCAGGCGGTGGAAGGCCGGATTGGAGCGCACGATCCGGCCGACCTCGTCGCAAACGACCGCGGGGGATTCGGGGAGCGGGAGGCCGACGACGGCGCCGCGCGCGCCGTCGGCCATCGCCGTGACGACGCTGGCGGCGAACCGCAGCGCTTCGGGGTCTCGCCCCGCGCCGAACGCGGCCTGCCGGGAGCGGAACAGATCGGCCCGGGCGACGGCGTCGTCGAGCGCGTCGGGCTCTCTCACGGGCGGCTCTCCTGGTGTGGTGCGGCGGGCGTCACACCTTCAACGACGCCCGCCGCGACACGATCCGCTCCCTTATTCGGCGACGGCCGCCACGGCCGCGGAGACCGCGGGCGCGACCCGCGGGTCGAACGGGCTCGGCACGATCCGGTCCGGGCCGAGGTCGTCCCGCGCCACCGCGAAGATCGCGTCCGCCGCGGCGATCTTCATGCGCTCGGTGATCCGGCGGGCGCCCGCGTCCAGCGCGCCGCGGAACACGCCGGGGAAGGCCAGCACGTTGTTGATCTGGTTGGGGAAGTCGCTGCGCCCGGTGGCGACGATCGCGGCGTGCCTGCGCGCGACGTCCGGGTGCACCTCCGGATCCGGGTTGGACAGCGCGAACACGATCGCCTCCGGCGCCATGAGCGCGAGCAGCTCCTCGGGCAGCGTGCCGCCGGAGAGCCCCACGAACACGTCGGCGCCTGCCAGCGCCTCGGCGATCCCGCCGGTGACGGCGCGCGGGTTGCTCACGGCCGCGAGCGCCGCCTTCTCCCCGCCGCGGGCCGCGTCGATCACACCGCGGGAGTCGAGGACGACGATGTCGCGCACGCCCGCGCCGAGCAGGATCCGCGCGCAGGCGACACCCGCCGCGCCCGCGCCGGAGACGACCACGCGCAGGCCCTCGACCGGGCGGCCTTGCACGGCGCACGCCCCGCGCAGGGCGGCGAGCAGGACGATCGCGGTGCCGTGCTGGTCGTCGTGCATGACGGGGCAGTCGAGCGCCTCGACGAGCCGCCGCTCCAGCTCGAAGCAGCGCGGCGCGGCGACGTCCTCCAGGTTGACCGCCCCGAAGCTGGGCCGCAGCCGCACGAGCGTCTCGACGATCTCGTCGACGTCGGTGGTGTCCAGCACGATCGGGATCGAGTCGAGCCCGCCGAACGCCTTGAACAGTGCGGACTTGCCCTCCATCACGGGCAGCGCGGCGCGCGGGCCGATGTCGCCGAGGCCGAGCACGGCGGTGCCGTCGCTCACCACGGCGACGAGCCGGTCGGCCCAGGTGTAGCGGCGGGCGAGCGCGGGCTCGGCGGCGATGGCCCGGCTCACCTGCGCCACACCGGGCGTGTAGGCGATGGCGAGGTCGCGGGCGTTGGCCAGCGGCGCCTCGAGCCCGGTGGCGAGCTTGCCACCCTCGTGCGCGGCGAAGATCTCCTCGAGGGTGGGTTGCAGGTCGTTCAAGAGGGTCATGAGGGTTCTTCCTGGGGTGCGGTCGGCTCTGATCGTCGCGCACCGGGGCCATGGGTACGGGCCCGCACGTGCCGGACGGCCACCGCTCGGTCGAGGGCCGCGGGTGGGCGGCGGACCGGGGTGGGCGGTCGGGTACAGGATGACGGTACCGCGCCGTCGCCTTGGATGGGGGTGACGTCGCCCGCAGAGCCCGCAGAGCCCCCGCAGAGCGTTACCCGCGGAGACGGCCGGGGCGGGGCCAGAGGCGCCCGCGGACGACGGCCCGCACCTGCGCCGGGCCGAGGGTGCTGGAGTCGGTGGAGCCGAAGGGGTTGTCGCCCAGCACCCACCAGCCGTCGCCGTCGGGACGGACGGCGCGCTTCACCGACAGCTGCCCGGGCCGGGTGGCCCAGCCGACGAGCACGACGTCGCCGGGTCGCGGGGTGGCCCCGAAGCGGGCGAGCACGACGTCGCCGTCGTGCAGGGTGGGCGACATCGACGGCCCCCGCACCCCCACCCGCCGCAATCTTCCGGGCCACCTCATGCTCTGCCTCCCCGCCCGTCCGGTAGTAGTGTCAGGCCAGCCAGAACGATCACCTTCCAGGGAGGACCACCCATGCGGATCCTGTCCCGCATTCTCCGCCCGCGGCTGGAGGCCAGCGCGCACTGCGACCTCCCCTGCGGCGTGTACGACCCGGCCCAGGCGCGCATCGAAGCCGAGTCGGTCAAGGCCATCCAGGAGAAGTACCAGGGCAACGACGACGTCGATTTCCGCACCCGCGCGGTCGAGATCAAGGAGCAGCGCTCCGACCTCGTGAAGCACCACCTGTGGGTGCTGTGGACCGACTACTTCAAGCCGCCGCACTTCGAGAAGTACCCGGAGCTGCACGAGCTCTTCAACAAGGCCACCAAGGCCGCAGGCGGCGGCCCCAACGGCACGAAGTCGTCCAACGACCCGGCCACCGGCCAGGCGCTGCTCGACCTCATCGCGCAGATCGACAAGATCTTCTGGGAGACGAAGGCCGCTTCCTAGCCCCGGTCCCACCACCGACGCCGACCAGCGATCAGCTGGTCGGCGTCGGCGTTTTCGGGGTGGTTCGGCCGTCGCCGCCGGGCGCTAGTGCCCCGTCAAGAAAGGTTCGCCACGTATCTCGGCGGCCCGAACGTCCGCTGGCGGCGTTGCCGCACGAGCCGAGTACGCCCGGTACGAGGCTCGTGCGGCGCCTTGCCAGCGGACGTTCGGATCCACCGATACACGCACCAACCTTCCTTGACGGGGCACTAGCATCGCCGCGTGGCGATGGATCGCCGTGACTCCGCGCCGCGGTCGGCGTTCCTCGCCCGCCGCGCCGTTCTCCGTCGCCGGATCCGGCTGCTGGTGGCCGCCACCATCACCTACAACGTGGTCGAAGCGATCATCGCCATCAGCGCCGGGACGGTGGCGGGCTCGATCGCGCTGATCGGGTTCGGGCTCGACTCGGTCATCGAGGTCAGCTCGGCCGCCGCGGTGGCCTGGCAGTTCTCCGCGACCGACCCCGAGCGCCGCGAGAAGGTGGCCCTGCGGGTGATCGCCGGTTCGTTCTTCGCGCTGGCGGCTTACGTCACCGTGGAGGCACTGCGCACGCTCGTCAACGGGAACGAGCCCGAGCGCACGACCGTCGGCATCGTCCTGGTGGCGGTCAGCGTCGTGGTCATGCCGTTCCTGTCGTGGGCGCAGCGGAAGGCGGGGCGCGAGCTCGGCTCGGCCAGCGCGGTCGCCGACTCGCGGCAGACGCTGTTGTGCACCTACCTCTCGGCCGCGGTGCTCGTCGGCCTGGTCCTCAACGCCGCGCTCGGCTGGTGGTGGGCCGATCCCGTGGTCGCGCTCGGCCTGGCCGCCATCGCCGTCCGCGAAGGCCGTAGCGCGCTGCACGGCCAGACCTGCTGTCCGCCGGTTCGCCTCGAGGACACCGAAGCCGGGTGCGGTTGCGCGGCAGGGTGCACGGCGCCGTGCTGCGCGGGCGAGACCCGGTGACCGCCTGCCCTCAGGCAGTGCCGCATTCGCAGGGTCCGGCGCCGCCGTCGGCGCGCGCGCTGGTGGCGTCGGGCGCGTCGGCCTTCACCGTGTAGACCTCCCACGGCTCGTCGCCGGGCCCGTGCACCCACACCTTGTCCTGCAGCGCATAGCAGCAGGTGGTGTCGTTCTCCTCCAGCGTGGCCAAGCCCAGCCCGGACAGCCGGGCGGTCGCCGCGCTCACCTCGTCGGTGGTCGCGACCTCGACGCCGAGGTGGTCGAGCACCGTGCTCCGGTCGGGCTCGCCCTCGATGAGCACCAGCTTCAGCGGCGGCTCGGCGATCGCGAAGTTGGCGTAACCCGGCCGCCGCTTGGCGGGCTCCACCCCGAACAGCGACCGGTAGAAGTCGATCGACCCCTCCAGGTCCGACACCCGCAGCGCCAACTGAACACGGGACATGACGAGCTCCTCTTGGTTCGACATCGGTCAATACAGGCTTGTCCTTGGGTAGAAATCTGTCAAGATAGAGGCATGTCGAACCAGCAGCTGCTGACGGATGGGGCGGAGTGCTGCCCACCGCTCGCGCGCCTGCCCCTCTCCGCCGACCAGGCCGTCGAGCTGGCCCGGGTGTTCAAGGCGATGGGCGACCCGGTCCGGCTGCGCCTGCTCTCGCTGATCGCCTCGCACGACGGCGGCGAGGCCTGCGTCTGCGACCTCTCGGAGGTGTTCGAGCTGACCGGGCCCACGATCTCGCACCACCTCAAGGTGCTGCGCGAGGCCGGGTTGATCACCGGCGACCGCCGCGGCACCTGGATCTACTACCGCGTCCGGCCCGACGCGCTCCGGCTGGCCTCCGAGGTGCTGGCACCCGGGACCGTCCATGCCTGAACCGCGCCTCCCGCAGGTGTTGTTCGTCTGCGTGCACAACGCCGGGCGCTCCCAGATGGCTGCCGCGCTCCTGCACCACCACGCCGCGGGCCGGGTCGACGTGCGCTCCGCCGGATCCGCCCCCGCCGACGAGATCAACCCCGTCGTGCGCGCCGCAATGGCCGAGCTCGGCGTCGACCTCGGCGACGCCCGTCCCCAGGTCCTCACCGCCGATGCCGTCCACGCCTCGGACGTCGTCGTCACGATGGGCTGCGGCGACGCGTGCCCGGTCTTCCCCGGCAGGCGCTACCTCGACTGGGACCTCGCCGACCCCGCGGGAAAGGCCCTCGACGAGGTCCGCTCCATCCGGGACGACATCGACCGACGCGTCCGCGCGCTGCTTTCCGAGCTCACCGCGTCGTCATCGACCTAGTTGGTCCGCGATGGGGCGTATCGCAGGTGGGTACCGGCGTCAGGCAACTCGGGTAGCGTCGCAGGCAGCACCCGGTGCGGCGTCGGAACGCCGGGTGCCGAGACGAGCACCTCGATGGCGCGGCGGGTTCGGCCTGCCTGACGCACGAGGAGTGTCGTGGACATCTGGTTCGAGGGTCTCTCGCTGCCGGTCGCCGAGCTCGACCGGTCGATCGCGTTCTACGAGTCGCTCGGGTTCGCGCTCGAGATCCGCACCGAGCGGTTCGGACTGCTCAGCTACGGGACGGGCACGGTGGGCCTCCTGCAGCTCGGCGACGGACCGGCGGATCGGCGCCGCTCGTTCGTGCAGGTCGAGATGGGCACCGACGATCTCGACGCGCTGTACGCCGACTTCGTCGAACGCGGCATCCCCGTGCACGCCCCGCCCCGGGACCGCGGCTTCGAGCGGCAGATGCAGCTGCGCGACCCGGACGGCTTCACGATCGAGTTCGCCGAGGGCGCCCGGGGGCACAACAGCACGCGGTAGGAGCGGCCCGCGGCGCCGAGATGCACGTGAGCGGGGTTTCGCCGAGATCGAACCCCGCTCACGTGCATCTCGCCGCGACCTAAGGTGACGACGTGGCGCTCTCGGCTCGGCTCGCGACGGGCGGACGGCTGTTCGTCGACGGCCACGAGGTCGCCCTGCGCTGATCCCGCGCTCGGGCCGCCCTCAGGGGAGGAACGCGTCGAGGGTGGCCAGGACGGCCTCGGGGGCGGTGTCGACCAGGTCGTGGCCGTGCCCGGGCACCGTCGTCACCGTTGCGTCGGGGACGACGGGCAACAGCGCGCGCGTCACCTCACCCGCCCACGCCGGGCTCCGCTCACCCAGCAGGAAGTGCACCGGGACGGTCACGTTGCGGGCCAGCGCAGCCACGTCGACGGTCTGCAGGAACTCGCCCTCGCGCCCGTACGTCGCCGCGAAGACGGCGAGCGACTCGGCCGCGCGAGGGGTGTCGCGCATCGCGGCGAGCATCGCCGGATCCAGCCCCATCACCTCGACCAGCAGCTCGACCAGCGCCCGACCGGCCTGTCCGTCGGCGATCCACCCCATCCGCCGCTCCAGGGCTTCCCGGCTCTGCGTGGGCGGCCCGGGCGGCTCGCAGAGCACCATCCGCCGGATCGGCGCACCCCGGCCCGCCGCGCCGAGCGCGAACACCGCGCCGATGCTGTGGGCGAGACATCACCTCACCGATGTGCCGGGCCACCGCGGCGACGTCGTCGTACTCGCGCTCACCGTCGTACTCCTGCCCGTCGCCGCTCATGCCCCGACCACGGCGGTCCATGGCCGTGACCCGGTGCCGCGCGGTCAGCAACGGCCACAGCGGCGCCCAGTTGGCGGCCGCGCGCATTCCACCGTGGACGAGCAGGAGCGGCGGCCCCTCCCCCTCGGTCATCGTGCCGATCGCCACGCCGTCGTGGCTGCGCACCGTGTCCCCACGCGGCGACAGGCCGTAAGGTCCACTTCGTGTCCCGGGTCTTCCTGCTCCGCCACGGCGAGACGGAGTGGTCGCGCTCCGGACAGCACACCGGCCGCTCCGACATCCCCCTCACCGACCGGGGGCGCCTGCTCGCCAAGGCCACCGGCGGCGTCGGGCGCTACCTCCTGGGCGATTCGCCGTTCGCGGTGTGGTGCAGCCCCCGCAGCCGGGCGCGGGACACGGCCGAGCTGGCGGGCCTCGCCGTCGACCGCATCGACGACCGCCTCGTCGAGTGGGACTACGGCGACTACGAAGGCATCACCACCGAGGAGATCCGCGAGACCGTGCCGGGCTGGACGGTCTGGACCCACCCCTGCCCGCACGGCGAGACCGCCGACGACGTCGCGCGCCGCGCCGATTCCGTGCTCGCCGACGCGCGCGCCGCCGACACCGACGTCGTGCTCGTCGGCCACGGGCACTTCAGCCGGGTGCTGGTGAGCCGTTGGCTCGCGCGCCCGGCCACCGACGGCGTGCACTTCGCGATGGACGCCGCGGGCTGGGCCGTGCTCGGCGACGAGCGGGGCGTGCCGCGGATCGACGGGCTCAACTACCGTCCCTTGGCGTGATCCGTACCGCGACCGAAGACGACGTGCCCGCGATCGTCGCCATGGTGCACGAGCTCGCCGAGTACGAGCGGGCGCCCGAGGAGTGCCACCTCACCGAAGGGCAGCTCACCACGGCGCTGTTCGGCCCCGCTCCCGCGCTGTTCAGCCACGTGGCCTTCGTCGACGACAACGGCACGGACGAGCCCGCGGGCTGCGCGCTGTGGTTCCTGAACTTCTCGACCTGGCGCGGCGTGCACGGGATCTACCTCGAGGACCTCTTCGTGCGCCCGCGCTTCCGGGGCCACGGCCTCGGCCGTGCGCTGCTCGCCCGGCTCGCGGCCGAATGCGTCGAGCGCGGGTACGCGCGGCTGGAGTGGTCGGTGCTGGACTGGAACGACCCCGCCATCGGCTTCTACCGCACGCTGGGCGCCGCGCCCATGGACGAGTGGACGACCTTCCGCCTCGACGGGGCGGCGCTCACGGCTCTCGGGAGTACGGCGCCGTCGACCACTCCCGAGACCGCTCGCTGATGAGGAGCAGGAACGTCACCACGACGTAAATGCCCGCCGCGATGCCGAGCAGGAGTTGTCGCGACGGCCCGATCAGCGAGTAGACGACCGGCAGCAATAACAATTGGGTGACGATCGCGGGAGTGCGGGCGCCGCGGCGGCCGGTGAAGAGCGCCGCGCCGATGAACACGAGCGCGATCCCGATGACCGCGAAGTACCCCACCTCGCCGAGGACCGACCCGAGCGGCAGCGTCGAATCCTGGACGCCGACCAGGATCGCGAAGGCCACCGCGGCCACGCCCTGCAGGCCGACGAGCAGGCCCGCGACGCGGATCTGGGGCGGTGGGGTGTCCGGGGTCACGCCCTCCACGATAGGCGCCCGGGCGCGGTCGGTAGGTTGCCAGCGTGCGCGCGCTGCTGGTGGCCAACCCCCACGCGACGACGACCACGGCCGCGGGCCGCGACGTCATCGCACGCGCCATGGCGGGCGAGGTCAAGCTCGACGTGCTCCAGACCGAGCGCCGCGGGCACGCCGCCGAGGCCGCCGCGCAGGCCGTGCGCGACGGGATCGAGCTCGTGGTGGCCCACGGCGGCGACGGCACCCTCAACGAGGTGGTCAACGGCGTGCTGGCGGCGTCGGACGGCCGGGCGGGCGACCCGCTCGACGGCCCGGTCGTCGGCATCGTCCCCGGCGGCTCGGCCAACGTGTTCGCCCGCGCCCTCGGGGTCCCGGTCGACCCGATGGCGGCCACCGCGCGGCTGTTGGAGCAGGTCAGCCGCCGGGCGAGCAGGCTGGTCGGCCTCGGCCACGCGCAGCCCGACGGGGGCGCGCCCGGCCGGTGGTTCACGTTCAACGCGGGCCTTGGCTGGGACGCCGAGGTCGTGGCGGCCGTCGAGCGCGCCCGGGCCGCGGGCCGGGAGGCCACGCCGCTGCGCTACGTCTCCACCGCCATGCGCCAGTACCTCGGGCAACGCCGCAGGCCGCACTCGATGACCGTCGACATCGCCGGAGCGGCCGCCGTGGCCGACGTCCGGCTGGCGTTCGTCAGCACCACCGACACGTGGACCTACCTCGGCTCGCGGGCCGTGCGCACCAACCCGGGGTCGGTGATCGGGGCCGGTCTGGGTGTGTTCGGGCTGCGTGATCTGGGTGCGGGCACGGTCGCCTCGACGTTGCGCCACATCCTCCGCACGGGCGGCGATCCGCACGGCCGCAACGTGTTGCGCCAGGACGCGGTCGGGCACGTCCGGGTGGGTGCGGACGAGCCGGTCGCCCTGCAGGTCGACGGCGAACACCTGGGTCACCACCGGGAAGTGCGGTTTCGTGCGGTAACCGGTGCACTACGCGTCGTTGCGTGAGACGAACGGTCAGCGGCCCCCAAGCCCTGTGCCATCACACGCACGGGTGACGGGTCCGGGCCATTCACCGCGCTAAGCGGACCGTCGAGCCGATAAGGGCTCGCACGTGGACAAACGGTGCCCCAATGTAGGTCAGGCGAAACGGAACGACGGCGGGGAACGATTTCCCGCCTGGTCCGTTGGAGACGTGGGCAACCGGGTATCCGACGGGCGACCGAGGTCGATCCTCGCTGGAACGGGTAACTGAAGTCTAAGTCACTCGTTGTGGTGAGTAGAGGGGGGCGCGAGCTCCCACCTACGCAGGTTGGGTCCCGGCCCTTGAAGATCGAGCGCGCTCGTGAAACCCTTCACAAGCGCGGAAACACCGTGACGGACGATCGGCGCGACCCCGATCGCGCAAGTACGAGGAGCAGAGCACCATGGACTGGCGTCACCGCGCTATCTGCCGCGACGAGGACCCCGAGCTGTTCTTCCCCGTGGGGACCAGCGGGCCTGCGTTGCTGCAGATCGCCGAGGCCAAGACCGTCTGCAGGCGCTGCCCCGTGGTCAGCGAGTGCCTCACGTGGGCGCTCGAGAGCGGCCAGGACGCAGGCGTCTGGGGCGGCATGAGCGAGGACGAGCGGCGCGCACTCAAGCGCCGCAATGCGCGTACGCGCGCACGCACGGCATAAGAGCAACCGACCTACGCGACTCCCCACCGCGGGCCCGCAGCCGGACAGCACCCGGCGGCGGGCCCGCGGTCGTTCCACCGGGGCGAGCAGCTCCGGAGGGGACCTGCGGCCCACACATCGGCGACCGGACCGCGGTCACGCTGCTGAGGTTAACGCCCCCGCAATGACAGCGTGATGACGGCCTCCGTTCCCCCGCCCGGCCGAGGCCGAACACACAGCGTGGAGTCCAGCTCCGACTCCAGCAGGGTCCGCACGATCGAAAGGCCCAAGCCCGCCGATGCGTCGATGTCGAAGCCGGGGGGCAGTCCGTTGCCGTCGTCGGACACCTTGACGTCGAGGTTGCCTCCGGAGCGCCGAGCGGTCACCACGACCTCGCCGGTGGTACCCGGGTCGAACGCGTGCGCGAGCGCGTTGTGCACCAGCTCGGTGAGCACCAGGACGAGCGGCGTGGCCAGGGCGGCGGAGAGGGTGCCGAAGCTGCCGTCGCGGCGCACCTTGGCGCGCACGTCGGCCGTGGCGCCGTCGCCGATCGCGGGGAGCACCTTGTCGACCAGCTCGTCGAGGTCGACGCGTTCGGCGACCGACGCCGAGAGCGACTCGTGCACCAACGCGATCGAGTTGACCCGCCGGACGCTCTCCTGGAGCGCGCGCCGGGCCTCCGGGATCGCCGTGCGCCGGGCCTGGAGGCGGAGCAGGGCGGCCACCGTCTGCAGGTTGTTCTTCACGCGGTGGTGGATCTCGCGGATCGTGGCGTCCTTCGACAGCAGGGCCTGGTCGCGGCGGCGCAGGTCGGTGACGTCGCGCACGAGCACCAACGCGCCCGCCGCGTCGCCCCGGGGCCGCAGCGGGAGGGCCCGCACGAGCATGGACGCGCCCTGCGCCGCGAGCTCCATCCGCAGCGAGTGCCTGCCCGCGAGCGCACCCTCGATGCGGGCAGCGATCTCGGCGGCGTCGAACGGGTCGGCCACCAGCCCGCGGGTCGCGGCGGCCAGCGAGAGCCCGACGAGGTCCGAGGCGTGGCCCATCCGGTGGTACGCCGAGAGCGCGTTGGGGCTGGCGTAGGCGACGAGGCCCAGCGCGTCGAGCCGGATCACGCCGTCGCCCGCGCGCGGGCTCGTGTCGGCGCCCACGACGGCCGCGCGGGGCGGGAACGTGCCGTCGGCCACCATCTGGCAGAGGTCCGACGCGCTGCCGAGGTAGGCGATCTCCAGCGGGCTGGGGACGCGTGGCATGGCGAGGTTGGCGTCGCGGGAGAGCACCGCCACGACCCGGCCGTCGTGGCGCACGGGGATCGTCTCCGAGCGGACCGGCACCTCCAGGTGCCAGTGCGGCTCCTCGTCGCGGCAGATGCGGCCCTCGACGACGGCCCGCCGCAGCTGGGGCCGCGATCGGGCGGCGACGCGCATGCCCACAGCGTCCTCGGGGTGCGCGGTGGGGCCCGTGGTGGGGCGCGCCTGCGCCACGCAGAGGAACTCGGCGTCCAGCGGGATCCACAGCAGGAAGTCGGCGAACGACATGTCGGCCAGCAGCTGCCACTCGGCGACCACCCGTTGCAGGTGCTCGACGGTGCCGCCGGGCAGCTCGGTGTGCTCGGCGAGCAGGTCGCTCAGCGTGGACACTTCACGGCCTCCCCCGCGCGCGTAGCCGCCATCCAACCACGTGGGACCATGGCACCAGGCCGAGCGGAAGGAGGATCACCATGTCGAAGCGGGCACGCAAGCGGCGCGACCGGAACAAGAAGGGCGCCAACCACGGCAAGAAGCCCAACACCTGATCCCCACGTCGGGCGGCGGGTTCAGCCTCGCCGCTCGACCCGGGTGGTGCGCACCTCGACGGTGGTGTGCGTGGTGCCGTCGGTGTTCTCGGCCACGGTGACCTGCGCCTGCTTCAGCACCGCCACCCGGATCTGCTCACGCAGCGCGGCGGGCGCCTGCTCGCCGCCGCACTTCGCGGCCAGCAGCCGCTTGAGCTTCTCCTCGAGGCCGTACTCGGACAGGCAGGGCGCGCACTCGTCGAGGTGGCGCGCCAGGAGCGCCCGCCGCTCGCCGTCGCACTCGTTGTCGAGGAACAGCCACACCTCGGCGAGCACCTCGGTGCAATCGGTCTCGTGCGGCTCGCCGCAGCTCATGACGCGGCCTCCGAGTGCTCGCCGCGGACGTCACCGTTCGCCGCGCCGTTGCCGCGGATGAAGCCGCGCTCGCGGGCGGTGTCGGTGAGCAGGTCGCGCAGCTGACGGCGGCCGCGGTGCAGCCGCGACATCACCGTGCCGATGGGCGTGCCCATGATGTCGGCGATCTCCTTGTACGCGAAGCCCTCGACGTCGGCGAGGTAGACCGCCATCCGGAAGTCGTCGGGCAGCTGCTGCAGCGCGGCCTTGACCGCGTCGTCCGGGAGCCGGTCGAGCGCCTCGGCCTCGGCCGACGGCAGCCCCTGCGAGGTGTGCTCGCTCGCCTGGGCGATCTGCCAGTCGGAGATCTCCTCCGTGGGCGACTGCTGCGGCTGCCGTTGCCTGCGGCGGTAGCCGTTGATGTAGGTGTTGGTGAGGATCCGGTAGAGCCAGGCCTTGAGGTTGGTGCCCGCGCGGAACGTGCCGAACGCGGCGAAGGCCTTGAGGAAGGTCTCCTGCACGAGGTCCTCGGCGTCGGCCGGGTTGCGCGTCATGCGGAGGGCAGCGCCGTAGAGCTGGTCGAGCAGCGGCATCGCGTCGCGCTCGAAGCGGGCGGCACGCTCCTCGGCGGTCTCGTGCTCCTGGTCGACGGTCTCGTCGGTGTCGTCACGGGGCTCGCTCTGCAAGCTCTGTTCGGGCACCGCGCTCCTCTCGAGCCGGATCGCGGGGTACGCGACCGGGACGTCCTGCCGACGGGACGAGGGTACGCGCCCCGTCTCGCCAGGGCCCGTCGGAGCATGCGGATCTGCCGGAAGGGGAGACCACGGTGACATCCGGCCGACGCTCGGCCCGGTGTCGCGGTCGGGTAGGGACACTGCCATCACGGCCGACTCAACGCCGTCGCGCGCGCCCGGATTCCCTATCCTCGCGCCCGTGGCAGGCACCGCGACCCCGGCGACGACCCGGCTCGACAAGGCGGGCGTGGCGTACCGCGTCCACAGCTACACCCACACCGCGGGCGCGGCGTACGGGCCGGAAGCGGCGGCCGCCACGGGGATCGAGCCTGCCCGGGTGTTCAAGACGCTGGTCGCCGAGGTGGACGGCGCGCTCACGGTGGCGATCGTCCCGGTGGCGGCGAAGCTCGACCTCAAGGCGCTGGCCGCGGCCGTCGGGGGGAAGCGGGCGAAGCTGGCCGAGGTGGCGGCGGCCGAGCGGGCCACCGGCTACGTCGCGGGCGGCATCTCGCCCCTGGGCCAGCGCAAGCGGCTGCCGACCGTGCTCGACGCGAGCGCTGAGACTTTCGACACGATGTTCTGCAGCGCGGGCCGCCGGGGCCTCGAGATCGAGCTGGCCCCCGCGGACCTCGTGCGCCTCACGGGGGCGAAGGTGGCACCGGTCAGCGGATGACCATCCCGAGCCACGCCGTCACGGCGGCGCGCAGACCCGGCGCGTCGGACTTGAGGCTGTGGTCGCCGCGCAGCAGCACCACCGCCCGGCCGCGGGCGGGCTCGGGTCGGCCGAACGGGTCGCGCTCGCCCTGCACGACCAGCACGGGGACGGTCGGCGCGGCGAGCTCGGCCAGGCGGTCCTTCTCCGGCCTGCCCGGCGGGTGCACGGGGAACGCGAGGCACAGCACGCCCGCCGCCCCGCCCGCCGTGGCGGTGCGGCAGGCCACGCGCGCGCCGGAGCTGCGGCCGCCGAACAGCAGCGGCAGCTCGCCGCGGAGGTGGTCGACGACCGCCAGCCAGGCCGTGTCGAGCTGCGCAGCGGGCGCCGGGGCGCGGCGGCCCGCCACCCGGTAGGGCTGCTCCACGAGCGCCACGGAGACGTCCGCGTCGAGGGCCGCCCGGGTGGCGCCGAGCAGGTCGGGGGCGCCGATGCCGCCGCCCGCGCCGTGCCCGAGCAGCAGTACGGCCCGCGGCTCAGCGGCGGTGTGCACGGTGACGCGGGCGGGGCCGTGCGGGGTGGGCACCTCGGTGCTCAGGGCGCGCTCGTCGCCGCCCACCACCGTCACGTGAGGAGGTCCAGCTGAAGGGGCGCGGCGTCGTCGTCGCGTCGGAGCAGGTCGGGGCCGTTGTTGCGCACGCTGTTGACCAGCGGCGACACCGGCCGCAGGTCCAGGCTCGCCACGAGCTCCTCCGACGGCGGCACGAGCAGCGCGGCCACCGCGTCGTCCTTGGCGTCGACGTCGGGGTTGAGCCAGGTGTCCCAGGCCTCGGCGGGCAGCACCAGCGGCATGCGGTCGTGGACCTGCCGCAGCGGGCCCACCGCCGCGGCGGTCAGCACCGCCGCCGTGACCAGTCCGTCCGGGTACTGGCCCTCCGGGTCGTCCTTCGGCTTCCAGTACTCCCACAGCCCGGCCAGCGCCAGCGACCGGCCGTCGGCGTAGTGGGTGTAGTAGGGCTGCTTGTGGTCTTCGCCGCGCTGCCACTCGTACCAGCCGTCGGCCGGGATGAGGCAGCGGCGCGAGGCGAGCGCCCTGCGGAACGCGGGCTTCTCCGCGGCCGACTCGGACCGGGCGTTGATCATCCGGGCGCCCCCCTTCGGGTCCTTCGCCCAGTACGGCACGAGGCCCCACTTCACCACGCGCAGGCTGCGCTCCACGGTGTCCGGGTCGGGGGTGCCCTCGGCGTCGCGGGGGTGCCGCTCGACGACGGCGACGATGTTCTTCGTCGGCGCGACGTTGTAGTCCGGTTCGACCCCCTCGGTGGCGTCGACGGCGTGGAACTCGTCGGCGAGGTCGGCGGGGGCCTTGATCGAGGCGTAGCGACCGCACATGTCTTCCAGGGTGCCAGTTCGGCGAAACGCCCACCCGGTCGCGGGCGGTCGTCGTACCCTCCGGGCATGACCGATCCCGGCGACCTCGAGCGGCGGGTCAGCGCTCTGGAGCAGGAGATCAGCCGCATCCAGGGCGAGCTCGACCGCGCCCGCGAGGACACCGCGGCCGCCCGTGTGCTGGCAAGCGGCGCCGATCGCGACGTCAGCGACGTGCGCAGCCAGCTGCGGGCCCAGCGCGGCCTCCTGCAGGCGCTGCGCGACACCCAGGTGGAGCAGGGTGATCGGCTCGACCGGCTGGAGCGCCGGATGACGGCCGTCGAGCTCCGCATGAACGCACTGGAAGACCGCATCGCCGGGATGGACGCGCGGCTCACCGGTCGCATCGACGAGCTCGACGCGCGGCTCACCGGCCGCCTAGATGCGCTCCAAGCCGAGATGCGCGAGGGGTTTGCGAAGATGGGCGCGGGGATGGCGCACATCGTCGCGCTGCTGGAGCGAGACGAATGACGGCATGCGGGATCATGGCCGGGTGACCTGGTCCGCCCCGCTCGCCCCAGGGCCCGTGCACGGCGTCGTGGCCGTGCCGGGCTCGAAGTCCGTCACCAACCGCGCGCTGCTGCTCGCCGCCCTCTCCGGCGGCCCGGCGAGCGTCAGCGGCGCGCCCGCCTCGCGCGACACCGCGCTGATGGTCGGCGCCCTGCGCGGCCTCGGCGTGCCCGTCGAGGTCGACGGCGAGCGCGTCGCCATCGGTGCGCACGACGGCCTGCGCGGCGGCGGCACCGTCGACTGCGGGCTCGCGGGCACCGTGATGCGGTTCGTGCCGCCCGCCGCCGCGCTCGCCGACGGCCCCGTCGCGTTCGACGGCGACCCCCGCGCCCGCGAACGCCCCCTGGCCACCGTGCTCGACGCCCTGCGCGCGCTCGGCGCCCGCGTCGACGGCGACGCGCTCCCGTTCACCCTGCTCGGCACCGGCGGGATCGCCGGCGGCGACGTGGTGATCGATGCGTCGGCGTCGTCCCAGTTCGTGTCCGGCCTGCTGCTCTCCGGCGCCCGCTACGACAAGGGCGTCACCGTGCACCACGACGGCAAGCCGGTGCCCTCGCTCCCCCACATCGACATGTCCGTGGCCATGCTCCGCGAGGCCGGTGTCGACGTCGACGACGCCGAGCCCAACACCTGGCGGGTCGCGCCCGGCGCGATCCGGGCGCGCGACTGGGCCGTCGAACCCGACCTGTCCAACGCCGCCGTCTTCCTGGCCGCGGCCGCCGTCACCGGCGGGCGGGTCACGGTCGCCTGCTGGCCCGCGGCGTCGACCCAGCCCGGCACCGAAATCCTGGCGGTGCTGGCCGCGATGGGGTGCGACGTCGAGCCGGGCGCCGACGGCATGACCGTCACCGGGCCGGCGGCGCTGTCCGGTGTGGACGTCGACCTGCACGACGCCAGCGAGCTCACCCCGACCGTCGCCGCCATCGCCGCGCTGGCCACGGGCCCCTCGCGGATCCGGGGTGTGGCGCACATCCGCGGCCACGAGACCGACCGGCTGGCCGCGCTCGTCGCCGAGATCAGCACGTTGGGCGGCGACCTCGCCGAGACGCCGGACGGGCTGGAGATCCGCCCGGCCGCCCTGCACGGCGGCCCCTGGCGGGCCTACGCCGACCACCGCATGGCCACGGCGGGCGCGCTGATCGGGCTCGCGGTGCCCGGCGTCGAGGTCGACGACGTCGAGTGCACCGCCAAGACGATCCCCGACTTCCCGGCCCGCTGGACGGCCCTGTTGAGCTCGTGACCCGCGAATACGACGAGTCCGACGTCCGGGTGCGGCCCGGGCGTGGCACGCGTCCCCGCACGAAGCGCCGCCCCGACCACGCCGACGCCGAGGAGGCGATGGTCACGGTCGTGGACCGCGGCCGGTGGACGTGCGCGCCCGACGCCGATCCGGCCCGGCCGCCGGTCACCGCGATGCGGGCCCGCGAGCTTGGCCGCACCCCGATCGTCGTGGGCGACCGGGTGGGGCTCGTCGGCGACCTGTCGGGCGCACCGGACACGCTCGCCCGCATCGTCCGGGTCGAGGAGCGCACCACCGTGCTGCGCCGCACCGCCGACGACAGCGACCCCGTCGAACGGCTGGTGGTGGCCAACGCCGAGCAGCTCGTGATCGTCACGGCCGTCGCCGACCCGGTGCCGCGGGCGGGCTTCGTCGACCGGTGCCTGGTCGCGGCGTACGCGGGCGGGCTCGCGCCGGTGCTGTGCCTCACCAAGGCCGATCTCGGCGACCCCGAGCCGTTCGCCGCGGCCTACCGCGAGCTGGAGCTGCCCGTCGTCGTCACCCGTCGCGACCGCCCGCCCGACGCGCTCGCCGAGCTGCTCGACGGCCGCGTGTCGGCGCTCGTCGGGCACTCCGGCGTGGGCAAGTCGACGTTGGTCAACAAGCTCGTGCCGGACGCGCTGCGGGCCACGGGCGTGGTGTCGGCCGTCGGGAAGGGCCGCCACACGACGGTCGCGGCCATCGCTCTCCCGCTGCCCGACGGCCGCGGCTGGGTGGTCGACACCCCCGGTGTGCGGTCCTTCGGGCTGGCCCACGTCACGCCCGACGACGTGCCCGCGGCGTTCGACGACCTCGCGGCGGCGATCGAGGACTGCCCCCGCGGCTGCGGCCACCTCGGGCCGCCCGCCGACCCGGAATGCGCCCTCGACGTGCTCGTCGCCGAGGGCAAGCTGCGCCCGGCCCGGCTCGCCGCGCTGCGTCGCGTCTTGGTCGCGCTGGCATAGGAGGGTGCTGAGGAACTCCGCGCCGTAGCGAGCGGCGTCGCGCAGTAGGGCCGAGTTCTTCAGCGCGCTCCTATCGTGCGTGGCATCCTGCCGGCAGGAACGACCGGGGGAAGAAGGACCTGATGACCGACGGAACGACGGGGGGCGGTCGCCGTCTGCGCATCGGCAACGTCGAGCGCAACGCGGCGATGAAGGCGCTCGACGCCCACCTGGAGGCGGGCAGGCTCGGGGTGGAGGAGTACGGCGACCGGTCGGCCAAAGCGGCCGGGGCGACCACCGCCGACGAGCTGGAGGAGCTGTTCAGCGACCTGCCGGAGCCGCACCCGGCGTTGCCGGGCGGCGACGGCGCGCCCGCGCCGATGGCGACCGCCGCGCCCGCCGTGCGCGACGACAGCACCGTCGCCCAGCGCCCGAGCGGGTTCCTCGACACCGCCGCCCCGCGGATCATGGCGGTGATGCCGTTCGTGGCGTTGGCGCTGTTCTTCACCATCGGGGGCTGGTGGTGGTTCCTGCTCATCCCGGCGGCCGGGGCGGTGCTCTTCGGCGGCAGGCGCGGGCACGGCGACTGGCACGGCGACCGCCGCGGTTAGACCGCCGCGGCGAGCTGGGACACCGGCTCGGCCAGCGCGTCGAGCTGGGTGGCGAGCTGGCGGCGCTGCGCGGCGGTCACGGTGGCGTAGTCGGCGTAGCTCGGGCCACTCCGGTAGGTGTCGAGCACGGCGGTGACGGCGGCGAAGCGGGCGTCGAGCGTCGCGGTCAGGCCGGGATCTCGCACGCCGGGCCGCAGCGCCGCGTAGGCGGCGTGGGCCGAGCCGACGGCGGTGGCGAGGTCGTCGAGGTCGGTGCGGGCCCAGCGTTGCTCGTTGCCGGTGACCATGGTGACCATGCATGCGGTGAGCCAGTCGTTGGCCATCGTGGCGACGTCGCCGGGCCGGAAGCTCGCCCGGCCGACCACCTGCCGCAGCGCCAGGGCGTCGAGGTCCATGGCGTTGGCGTAGCCGACCATGCCCGCGAGCGAGCCGTCGGCCCACAGCGCCTTCTCGATGCGGTGGAAGCCCGTGAAACGGGCGTCGCCGGTGTCGGTGCGGCCGTCGATGCGGACGTCGATGTCCTCGGCGAGCGGTTCGAGGGCCACGTAGAGGCGGTGCGCGGGTTGGTAGGCGGCCTTGGCCGCGGCGACGTCGCCCGCGCGCACGGCGTCGGTGAGCGTGCGCGTGGCGCTGTGGAACGCGTCGGCCTCGGCGAGGACGGCGGCCCGGTACGGCTCGATCACGGGCGCCGCGGGCGGCGGCGCGGGCGCGGAGCAGCCCGCGGCGAACGCGACCGCCACGGCGACCAACGCCGCGACGACACGAGGAGCAGCCACGCTTCGAGTATCCCCACCGCCGCGCGAGGACTGCGGGCGGTGTCGCGATCGACGTGAGCGGGGTTCTCGCCGTGGCGGAACCCCGCTCACGTCGACGTCACGCCTCCGCGGGCGGCACCAGGGTCGCCATCCGGCCCGCCAGCGCGGCGCGAGACCGTACGCCGAGCTTGGCGTACACGCGCGTGAGGTGGTACTCGATCGTCTTGGGGCTGCAGAAGAGCCGGGTCGCGGCCTGCCGGTTGGTCGCGCCCGCCGCGATCTCCTGCGCCACCCGCATCTCCTGCACGGTGAGGCCACCGGTGGGATCGCGGTCGGCCTGCCCGCGCTGACCGGTGAGCTCGCTCTCCGCGGCAGCCAGCCAGCCGAGCGCACCGACCCGGGCGAACGTCGCCGTCGCCCGCTTCAGCATGTCCTGCGACGCGGCGGGCCTGCGGCGTCGGCGCAGCGCGGACCCGGCGACGAGCTGGGCGCGCGCCTCCTCGATCGGGGTCGCGGCCAGCGCGCCGTCCTCCAACGCGCTGAGCAGCTCGTCGACGGCCGACTCGCCGTCCACCAGCACCCGGGTGCGGGCGACGATGCCGCGGTGCCATTCGTCGGGCTCGGCGGGCAGGGTGGCCACCCAGCTCTGCAGCGCCGCCGCGGCCTGCTCGTCCTGGCCCGCGCGGGCCAGCGCCTCGATCCAGTCGGGCTGCCAGGGGATCGCCCGCACGCCCGCGAACTCGATCGCGCTCGCGATCGCGGCCACCGGCGTGAGCGCCTCGACGGCCTCGGCGACCCGGCCGGTGGAGAGCAGCAGGTGCCCCTGGGCGTGCATGCCCCAGACGCGCGGGCCGGGCTCACCCAGCCGGTCGCCGAGCGCGATGCCCGCGTCGCGGTGGGCCAGGCAGTCCTGCTCGTTGCCCGCCGCGGCGCAGAGCCGCGCCGCGAACACGTGCGTCCAGCCGGTGAGGGCGTGGCTGCCGACCTCCTCGGAGACCTCGATCGCCCGGTCGGCAGCGGCGAGCCCGCCGCGCAGGTCGCCCGTCCAGCCGGAAAGCTCGGTGCGGGCCATGAGCAGGTAGGCCACGCTCGCGGGACGGGCCCGCGCGGCGGAGAGCCACAGCGTCAGCAGCTCGTCGGCGAGGTCGATCGCCGAGGTCCAGGTGAGCATCTGGGCCGGGGACCCGGCGAGGTCGTCGAGCATCGCGACGAGGCCGCGCCGCACCGCCGAGGCCGTGGGCTCGGCGCCCCGGGCCGCGGCCAGCAGCCGCCGCACCCGCGCGACGGCGTCGTCGACGGCGGATCCCCGGTGCTCCCCCACCACCAGCTCGGACTCGGCGACCAGGCTGAGGGTGGGGAGGAGGACCAGCGTCTCGGCGACGTCGGCCGCGACCCCCGCGTCGTCGACGACACCCTCCGCGGCCGCTTCGGCGGCAGCGGCCTCGGCCGCAGCGGTGACGGCCCGCGCCCCGGCGGCCGCTGCCGCAGCCGCAGCAAAGGCGGCGCGAGGTGCGGCGGGAGCTCCGGCGGCGGCGGAGGGGACGCAGGCGGCGGGGACTGCGGATGCGCCATCAGCGGCGGCGGCGGGGACTGCGGATGCGCCATCAGCGGCGGCGGCGGGGACTGCGGATGCGCCATCAGCGGCGGCGGGGGGCGCGGCAGAGGCGCCCGCGACCGCGTCAATGGCGGCGCGAGGGGTGGGGACGGCGGCGCCAGCGCCGGCGGCGGCAGGTGTGCGAGGGGCGGGGACGTCGGCTGCGCCAGCGGCGGCGGGTGTGCGAGGGGCGGGAGCGGCGGCCGCGCGGTTCGTGGGGGACGTCCCGTCGGCGAGGGGGCGGATCGCCTCGTGCGCGGCACGGGCGAGGTCGCCGAAGCGGCGGAGCTCGGCCATGTTGCGGGCGCGCAGCGCCGCGACCGCGAGGGTGGCCGACATCTGCCGGGGCGGCAGGTCGTCGGGGATGTGCGCGGCCACGGGCTGGCTGTCGAGCGGGGTGTCCCACAGCATCAGGCGGGCGAGCTGGTGGAAGGCGTCGGCCCGCACGTCGTCGGCGATGCCGTCGGCGTCGAGGAGCTGTTGGAGCCGGTCGCGGGCCTCGGCGTGGTGCCCCGCCGCGACGAGCGCGCGCACGGAGTCGAGCTCGCGGCGGTCGCACCCCGGCCCGGGCGGGCTGAGGGTGACCGCCAGCGCCCGCATGCCGACGGTCGCCGCCGCCCCGACGCGCCGCTCGGCCGCCGCGGCCGCCGCCTCCACGACCGCCGCCGCGGCCTCGTCGGTGCCGAGCACGGAGAGCCCGAGGTGCCAGGCGTGCCGTTGCGGGTCGCGGCCCCGCGCGGCCTCGGCCAGCGCGGCGTGCGCCCGCCGCACGGCCGCCGCGCCCGCCACCTCCAACGCCGTCGCCCGGTAGAGCGGGTGGCCGAACTCGACGCTGCCGCTCCCCCCGGTGATCAGCCCCGCCTCCTCGGCCGGGCCGAGGTCGTCCACGTCCAGACCGCACACCCGCAATGCGGACGGGGCGATGCGGGCCGCCGCCGAGCCCGCCGCCGCGACGACGGTCAGCGCGCTGCGGGTGCCCGCGGGCAACGCGCGGACGAGCCCGGCGAACGTCCGACGGGCCACCTCCTGCAGCGGCAGGGTGATCGGGAGCGGGCTGGCCCCGGCGAGCGCGTCCACGGGCAGGCGCTCGGCCAGGTGGCTCACGGCCAGCGGGTTGCCGAGCGTCTCGTCGCGGATGCGCTCGACCACGCCGGGCGGCGGCGTGACGCCCGTCCGCCCCTCGATCAGCGCAGCGATGTCGGGCTCGGTGAGCCCCCGCAGCTCCAGGGGCTCCCAGGGCCCGGCGATGCGCAGCTCCTCCGTCGGCCGCCGCGTGAGCACCGCGAGGACGCGGTCGGCGAGCAGGCGGCGCAGCGCGAAGCTCAGCGCGCGGCCCGACGTCGGGTCGGCCCAATGCGCGTCGTCGACCACCAGCAGCACCGGGGTGTCCTCGGCGACGGTGGCCAGGAGCGCGAGGGTCGCGGCGGCCAGGAGCAGCCGGTCGGTCGACGCCTCGCCGACGCCGCCCGCCGCCGCCTCCAGCACGTCGCGCTGCTCGGGCAGCAGCCGCGGGGCCCATCCCCGCAGCGGCCGCAGCACGTCGGTCATCACGGCCAGCGGCAGCTGGGCCTCGCCCTCGACGGGCCGGGCGGCGACGGTCAGCACACCCCGCTCCGCCGCGTGCTCCATCAGCCACTGCATGAGCAGGGTCTTGCCCGACCCGGCCTCACCCTCGACGACGAGGGTGGCGGCACGGCCGTCGACGGCCCCGTCGAGGGCGACGGCGAGCGTGTGCTGGATCTCGGCGCGGCCGACGACGTCGTTGGCCGCGCGAGGAAGGATCAGGGTCACGGGGAGCTCCTCGGGGTTCGTCCGGAGACGACGGACCCGCGGTGCGGCCGGTTCAGCCCGATTGCCCGGATGCGCCCAGCGGTCGTTCGACGGCGACGGGCGTAGGCCACGGCCCTATCCGACGTGCTGGATCGCGGGACCGTCGGCCGACTTGCTCGTCCCGGACCGCATCATGAGGGCGAGCGGGATGCCGAGGGCGGTGATGATCGCCGTGACGATGAACAGCCCGTGCATGGCTTCCACGAACGCCAGGGTCTGGGTGTGCTGGTTCACCATGTACATGCCCCCGATCTCCCCGGCTTCGCCGGAGCCGAGGGCGGGCATGGCGGTGTCCGTCGAGACGAGCGCGCCCCGGTCGTGGGCGAACTGGGCCCGCGAGCTCGTGACGAGCGAGGTGAGCGCGGCCAGCCCCAGCGCGGCCGACGCCCGTTGCACGACGGTGTTGAACGCGCCCGCGCCGTCGACCATGTCGGGCGGCACCGCCGCGATCCCGCCGGTCATGATCGGCATCATGGCCAGGCCCATGCCGACCGAGCGGATCACGAGCAGCCAGATGATGTGCCCGTTGCTGGTGTCGAGGTTGACGTCGACGAGCAGGTAGGTGCCGATCGCCGTCAACGCCAGCCCGATCGCGGCGGGCCAGCGCGGGCCGAACTTGTCGTAGATGATCCCGGCCGACGGCATGAGCACGCCCATCACGAGCGCCTGGGGCAGCAGGAGCAGGCCCGTGTCGAAGGCGCCGAGCCCGCGGGCCTGCTGGAGCAGCAGCGGGATGTAGAACAGCACGGCGAAGAGGCCGACCGACAGCACGGAGATCAGCAGCAGCGAGTTGGTGTACGCCCAGTGCTTGAACACCCGCACGTCCAGCAGTGGGTGGTCGACCTCGAGCTCGATGATCACGAACAGGGACAGGAAGACCAGGCTGACGGCGAACAGGATGATGATCGGGTAGGAGGTCCAGCCCCAGGTCTGGCCCTCCGTCAGCGCCAACAGGAGGCTCACCAGGCCGGTGGCGATGGCGCCGAAGCCGAGCCAGTCGAACCGACCCATCGGGCTGGGCCCGAAGTGCGGCAGGAAGAGCACCGCGGCGATCGTGCCGATGATGCCGACGGGCACGTTGATGAGGAAGATCAGCCGCCAGTCGACGTACTCGACGAGGTAGCCGCCGAGGGTGGGCCCGATGGCGGGCGCGACGACGATGCCGAGCCCGTACATCCCCATCGCCGCGCCGAGCCGTTCCGGCGGCACGATGCGGTAGAGGATCGTCAGCGTGACCACCGGCAGGATGCCGCCGGGGATGGCCTGCACCACGCGGAACACGACGATGCTCTCGAGGTCCCAGGCCAGCCCGCACAGCGCGGACCCGGCCGCGAAGCCCATCAGGCACCAGATGTAGATCCGGCCCGGCCCGAACCGGCCGGAGAACCACGCGCTCACCGGCACCACCACGCCCAAGGCCAGCGAGTAGGCGTTCTCCACCCACTGGATCTCCTCGGTGGTGGCGGAGAAGTCGAGCTGCATCGTGGGGATCGCGACGTTGACGATGCTGATGTCGAGCACCGACATGAACATGCCGGTGATGAGCACGGCCAGCGGGACGCCCCAGCCCCCACCGCTCGCCGGTTTCGCCGGGGCGGGGGCGGCAACCGGCGCGGGCGCGGCAGTCGCGGTTTCGGTGCCGACGTCGATGGCCATAGATCTCCAGTGTCACACGCCGGGCGGAGTGCCGACGTAGTGCTCCGCCAACGTGCGGGCCACCGCCTCCGAGCTGGTGACGAGCTGCAGCTCCGCGATCTGGCGGCGGAGGTCGAAGTCGCCCGCGTCGGAGAACCTGTGCAGCATCGACGTCATCCACCAGGAGAACCACTGCACGCGCCACACCCGTCGCAGCGCGGTGGCGGTGTACGCGGCGAGCGGCGCCGTGTCCCCGGAGTACCAGGCGCCGAGCGCGCGTTCGAGCACCCGCACGTCGGCGACGGCCAGGTTCAGGCCCTTGGCCCCGGTCGGCGGCACGGTGTGCGCCGCGTCGCCCACCAGGAAGAGCCTGCCCCGCTGCATCGGCTCGGCGACGAACGAGCGGAACTGCAGCACGTCCTTCTTGAAGATCGGGCCCTCCTGCACCTGCACGCCCGCGGGTGCCAGCCGGGCGCTGAACTCGGCCCAGATCCGGTCGTCGGACCAGTCGTCGACGGCGGTGGCGGGGTCGCACTGGAAGTAGAGCCGCTGCACCGTGGGGCTGCGCGTGGAGACCAGCACGAAGCCGCGCTCCGAGTGCGCGTAGATCAGCTCGTCGTAGGACGGCGGCGCCTCGGCGAGGATGCCGAACCAGGCGAAGGGGTACTGCCGGAAGAAGTCCCGCCGCCCCGTCACCAGCTTGCGGCACTGCGAGTGCGAGCCGTCGGCGCCCACCACGAAGTCGCATTCGAGCCGCTGGGCGGCGCCGTCGTGGGTGAAGGTGATGGACGGCTCGCCCTCGATGCCGTCGACGGCGACGTCGGCCACCCCGAACCGCAGGTCGCCGCCGTCGGCGAGGCGCTGCCCGATGAGGTCGACCAGCACCTCGTGCTGCGGGTAGACCACCACCGACCGGCCGCCGGACAGCCCGGTGAGGTCGATGCGGTGCAGGCCGCCCTCGAACGCCAGGTTGATCCCGTGGTGAACCGTGCTCTCGCGGGCCATGCGGGCGCCCACGCCTGCGTCGCGCAGCAGGTCGGCCGTGCCCTGCTCCAGGATGCCCGCGCGGATCGTCTGCTCGATCGCGGCGCGGCTCTGCACGTCCAGCACCACGGACTCGATGCCGCGCAGGTGCAGCAGGTGCGCGAGCAGGAGCCCGGCCGGGCCCGCTCCGACGATCCCGACCTGGGTGCGCACGGCGCCAGCCTATGCGGTGACGCGTTCCTTCAACATCAGGTTCGCGGGCACAATGCGCGCGTGCACCCACTGGAAGCGGAAGCCTGGTCCGACTTCGCGGTCGGCATCGCGGGCGCGGGCGCGGCGCTCACCGGTCTGCTCTTCGTGGCAGTGTCGATCAACCTCGAACGGATCCTGTCGCTGCCGGGCATCCCCGGGCGGGCGGCGCACGCGCTGATCCTCCTGGCCACGCCGGTCTTCGCCGCCATCGCCGTCCTCACGCCCGGGCAGCCGTCGTGGGCCCTCGGCGTGGAGCTGATCGTCATCGCGGTGGTCATCGGGCCCGCGTTGCTCGCGAGCTGGCGGCACCGCTCCGCCGAGCAACCGCTCTGGTCGTGGCTGCTGAACAGCGTGCTCTCGTCGGTGGTGCTGGCGCTGGGCCTGCTCCTGGCCGGGATCAGCCTCATCGCCGACGTGCCGGGCCTCGGCGGCCTCTACTGGATCCCGCTGAGCGTCGCCCTGGCGTGGCTCGGCGGGCTGTTCAACGCCTGGGTGCTGCTCGTGGAGATCATGCGCTAACGGTTGACGAGGTGCGCGATCTCCGAGGGGTCGTACCAGGCCAGCTCGTGGTCCTCCGCCTCGCCGATGAGGAACTCGGCGTCGAGGTCGCCCATGTCGGCGGCGTCGACCGCCTCGGAGGCCTGGCGCACGGCGTACTCGGCGTCCTCGTCGTCGATGTGCACCGCCGCGACCTTCTCCAGCGGCACGGAGCCCGCGATCCGCACGGCGCCGTCGTCGAGGTCGGGGCGCAGGGTGACGTCCTCGAGATCGGCCGCGACGACCACGCGCCGCGCGGGCGTGCCCTCCTCGTCGAGGCACAGCTCGACCGACAGCAGCCGCAGCGACGCCCGCGCCGCCTCGTTCAGGGCGGCGTACTCGAGCTCCTCGTCGTCGCCGCTGGTGTAGTGCTCGCGCAGGCGGGGCGTGAGCGCGAACGCGGTGCCGCCGATCGGGTCCAGCTCGCCGCTCTTCACCAACGTCCTCAGCATCGGCCAGGTCGCCGGTACGTACACCCGCATCGTCATGTGACCGTCCCCCGCAGTTCGTCGAGCGACTCGTGCACCATGCCCGCCAGCACGTCGACGTCGGGCATCGCGTCGCGGTCGCCGTTGAGACCGTAGTAGACGCCGCCGTCGTAACTGGTGAGGCCGATCGCCAGGGCCTGTCCCTTGGCCAGCGGCACCACGGGGAACAGCTCCAGCATGCGCGCACCGGCCGCGTAGAGCGGGAACTGCGGGCCCGGCACGTTCGTGACCACCAGGTTGAAGATGCGCTTGGAGAAGCCGCTGGCCGCGCGGGCGCCCAGCGCGTGCAGCGTGGGCGGCGCGAAGCCGCCGATCCGCACCAGCGTGTCGGCGCCGACGTGCTGCATGCCCGCCGTGCGCTCCCGCATCGAGTGCGTCACCTGGTGCAGCCGCACCACCGGGCTGGGCTCGCCCACCGGCAGGTCCACGAGGAACGACGACACCCGGTTGCCCAGCGAGCCGGTGGTGGTCGAGCTGGGCACGTCGGCCTGCCCGCGCACCGACATCGGCACCATCGCCCGCACGGACGACGACGACGTGACGGGCTCGCCGCGCGACAGCAGCCAGGAGCGCAGCGCCCCCGCCACCACCGACAGCACGACGTCGTTGACGGAGCACCCGTGCGCCGAGCGGATCTTGCGGTAGTCCTCCAGCTGGGTGCGGGCGATCGCGAACCGGCGCTGGGCGGAGATCGACACGTTGAGCGGGGTGTCCGGGGCGGCGCCGCGGCTCGCCGTGCGGGCCATGGACAGCACCTGGCCCGCGATCTTGCCGACCGTGGCGACCGCGTCGCCCGCGGCGGCCCGCACGTTGTCGACGACCTCGCCGGGCCGGGCGATCGCCTCCGCCACCGCTTCGCAGATCAGCTCGACGTCGGTGGGCTCGTTGCGCGGCATCCACAGCTCCTCGGTGGCCACGCGGGGTTCCGGGGAGACGTCGAGGATGACCTGGCCGATGTCGATCGCGCTGATGCCGTCGACCATCGCCTGGTGGGTCTTGGTCAGCACGGCCGTGCGACCACGGGCGAGGCCCTCGACGAGGTACATCTCCCACAGGGGACGGGCGTGGTCGAGCGGCCGCGACATCAGCCGGGCCACCAGCTCGGTGAGCTGCTCGTCCGAGCCCGGCTTGGGCAGGGCCGAGCGGCGTACGTGGTAGGTGACGTCGAACTCGGGGTCGTCGACCCACACCGGCCGGGCGAGGTTGCCGGGCACGTGCCGCACCTTCTGGCGGTAGCGCGGCACCAGCGCGATCCGCTGCTCGATGAGCTCCACGAGCCGGTCGTAGTCGAAGCCCGCCTTCGGCCGCTTGAAGATCGATACCGCGCCGACGTGCATCGGCGTGCTCGCTTCTTCCAAGTAGAGGAAGGAGGCGTCGAGGGCGGAGAGCCGGGGCGGCATGAGTCGATCCTAGGCTGGGCTCGTGGCGGCACCCCGTTCTCCCAAGGACACCTTCATCACGGTCTACGGCCGCATGCCCGTGCTGGAGGCGTTGGACGACACCGCCCTGCGGGTGGACAAGGTCATCCTCGCGGAGGACCTGCGCGGCGAGCCGGTGCGGGCGATCCTCTCCGCCGCCCGGGCGCGGGGGGTGCGGGTGGAGCGGGCGAGCGCGCACCGGGTGAAGGTGCTCGCGGGCAACGGACGGCACGACCAGGGCGTGCTGGCCGACGTGGTCGCGCCCCGGATGGAGCCGGTCGACGAGTTCCTCGCCCGGATCGGCTCCGGGGCGGCCCGGGTGTTGGTGCTGGACCGGCTCACCAACCCGGCGAACGTCGGCATGATCCTGCGCAGCGCCACCGCGGCCGGGCTCGACGGGGTGCTGCTCCCCCGCCGCGGCCTGCCCGCCATCGACCCGCTCGTGGTGAAGGCGTCAGCCGGGGTGGCGTTCCGGGCGCCGGTGCTGCGGGCGGCGACCGTCGAGGAGGGCTGCGCGGCGCTCGTCGAGGCCGGGTTCGCGGTCTACGGGCTCGACGCAGGCGGGTCGTCGCTGCTCACGGCGGAGCTGCCCGCGCGGGTCGCGCTGGTGCTGGGGAACGAGACGAACGGCCTGTCGGAGTCGGTGCGACCGCTCCTGGCCGGGCTGCTGGCCATCCCCATGCACGCCGGGGTGGAGTCGCTGGGCGTGGCGAGCGCGGGTGCGGTGGCCGCCTTCGAGCTGGCCCGCCGCCCCCGCTGACGGCGAGTCGCCATTCTCGCGACGGCGAGTCGCCATTCTCGCGACGGCGAGTCGCCATTCTCGCGACGGCGAGTCTCCGTTTCGCGATCAGCGGCCGCGGGCGGGCGCGGCAGCGGGGCGCGGTGGCGGATGCGTCAGGGCCAGCGACCGACGGCCGGATCGGCTTACGCTGCGTGGATGGTCCAGCGTCGCCTGCCCCGGCCCTCCGAGCTCGCCCCGCTGCTGCGGCCCGCCCCGTTCGTCCGGGACGCCGCCACACGGCGGCTGCGCCGCGCCGCCTCCGTGGCGGACCTGCGGCTGATCGCCCGGCGGCGCACGCCGCGCGCGGTGTTCGACTACTGCGACGGCGCCGCTGACGGCGAGCAGTCGCTCCGCCGCGCCCGGGCGGCGTTCGCCCGGGTCGAGTTCCAGCCGTCGGTGCTGCACGACGTGTCGACGATCGACACCAGCCGCGACATCCTCGGCAAGCGCGCCGCGCTCCCGTTCGCGTTCGCCCCCACCGGCTTCACCCGGATGATGCAGACCGAGGGCGAGCGCGCGGTGGCGTCGGTCGCGCAGGAGGTCGGCGTGCCCCACACGCTGTCGACGATGGGCACCACGACCATCGAGGACCTCGCCGCCGCCGCCCCCGACGCCCGGCTGTGGTTCCAGCTCTACCTCTGGCGCGACCGGTCGTTCGGCAAGGACCTCGTCCAACGCGCCGCGGCGGCGGGCTACGACACCCTCATGCTCACCGTGGACACCCCGTCGGGCGGGGCGCGCCTCCGCGACGTCCGCAACGGCCTCGCGATCCCGCCCGCCCTCACGCTCAAGACGTTCGTCGACGGCGCGATGCACCCCAACTGGTGGTTCGACCTGCTCACCACCGAGCCGCTCACGTTCGCGACGCTCGCGGCGGGCGGCACCCCGGAAGAGATGATCAACCGGGTGTTCGACCCCGCGCTGACCATGGCCGACGTCGAATGGCTGCGCGACACCTGGCCGGGCAAGCTCGTGATCAAGGGCGTGCAGAGCGTGGACGACGCGCTCCGGGTGGTCGACGCGGGCGCCGACGGCGTGCTGCTCTCCAACCACGGCGGCCGCCAGCTCGACCGCGCCCCCGTGCCGTTGGAGCTGGTCGAGCCCACCGTCCAGGCGTTGGGCGGACGGGCGGAGGTGCTCGTCGACACCGGCGTCATGAACGGCGGCGACATCGTGGCGGCCGTCGCGCTCGGCGCCTCCGCCGCCCTCGTCGGGCGGGCCTACCTCTACGGGCTGATGGCGGGCGGCCGCGCGGGTGTGGCGAAGGTCGCGGAGATCCTGCGCGCCGACGTCGTCCGCACGCTGCAGCTGCTCGGCGTGACGAGCGTTGACGAGCTCGGCCCGCAGCACGTCCGGCTGCGCTAGGAGGGTCCTGGACGGCTCCGGCCGTAGCGAGCGGCGGTCAGGCGGCCGCATCGCAAGGCGGAGGAGGGCCCGATACCGGGGTTGTATCGGGCCCGACGACAACGCAGCGAGGTGGGTGCCTGAGCGTCGCGCAGTAGGCCTGAGCCGTTCAGGGCGCTCCTGGGAGGCCGAACAGCACGCCCAGCTCGTCGACGGTCGTGGCCGGGTCGACGTGGCGCACCACGACGGCCCCGGCGGCGCGGGCGCCGCGCAGGTTGGCCGGGTGGTCGTCGACGACCACGCATTCGGCCGGGCTCAGCCCGAGCTGTGCAGCAGCGCGCCGGAACACCTCCGGGTCGGGCTTGCGCACGCCCAGCGCCGGGCCCAGCACGACCGCGTCGAACAGGGCCGCCACGGCGGCCGGCACCTCGTGCGCGTCGCTCACCAGTGCCGTCGCGATGCCCGCGGCGCGCGCCCGGCGCACGGCCGCGGCGAGCTCGGGACCGTCGGTGAGCACGCCGCCGTAGTCCATCAGCAGGCCGCGCAGCATCGCGCCACCCCAGCGTCACGATTCGATCTCATACGGTTCGGCGTCGACCTCCGCCGAACGCCCCCGGTGCCCGAGCGCCGGGCGCCACGCTCCACCCGTGACCCCACCCCGCCTCTGCCCCCTTCGCTACGAGCCGCGCCCGGGCGCCCGGGCCGTCGTCGTGCGGCGCGTCGTCCAGCCACCGGAGCCGTACGTGCCGCCGCCGATCGACACCCAGGGCGTGCGGCGCTCGGTCGGCACCACCCTGCGGCTCGCCGTCGAGGTGCTCGACGGCAGGCGCCCGCCCGAGCAGCTCGCCACCCGCCTCGATCCGGGCACGCTGGGGCGGTGGCGCGCCGCGCGGGCGTGCCGCCGCACCTCGGGGGTGTCGCGGCTGCTGCGGCTACGGCTGTGCCTGCCGCACGCCGAGGCCGCCGAGGTCGCGGCGGTGTGCCGCATCGACGGCCGCGTGCGCGCGCTCGCCGCCCGGTTCGAGCGGCATGGCCCGGCCTGGACCTGCACCCACCTGCAGCTGGTATGACGCGCGGACTACGGACGGGCCGCCGTCGGCGAACCGTGGCACTGCTTGTACTTGCGGCCGGAGCCGCAGGGGCAGGGCCGGTTGCGCGATGGCGCGCCCGCCTTGGCGGGCGTGCCCGCGTGCCCGTTGCCCGCCGGACGGCTACGGGTGGTGGAGCCGTCTTCGGCCGGGCCGCTGTACGACAGCTCCGCAGGCGCCGCTCCCCGGAAGACCGCGGGAAGGGCCGCGGTGGCCTCGGGATCCGGCTCCGGCGCGGGCGCGGGCGCCTCGACGGCCGCCTGCGGCGCGGTGACGGGCTCCGGCTCGGCCGCAGGCACGGGCTCGGCGGGCACCACCTGGACCTGGACGTGGAACAGCAGCGAGACCGTCTCCTCCTTGATGCCGTCCAGCATCGCGGTGAACATGTCGAAGCCCTCGCGCTGGTACTCGATCAGCGGATCGCGCTGGGCCATCGCCCGCAGGCCGATGCCCTCCTTGAGGTAGTCCATCTCGTAGAGGTGCTCGCGCCACTTGCGGTCCATGACCTGCAGCAGCATCTGCCGCTCCAGCTCGCGCATCCCGCCCTGCACGGCGAGGAGCTCGTCGATCTCGGCTTCGCGCTTGGCGTACGCGTTGCGGGCGTCCGCGAGCACGGCGGCGAGGAGCTCGTCGCGCGTGAGGTCGACGGGCGCGTCACCGTCCTCGCCCGTGATCTCCTTCTTGTCGATCCCGACCGGGTACAGCGTGCGCAGCGCGCTCCACAGCTTGTCGAGGTCCCAGTCTTCGGCGTAGCCGTCGGCCGTCTCGCCGTCAACGTAGGCGGTGACGACGTCGGTGAACATGTTCTCGATCTGCTCTTTGATGTTCTCGCCCGCGAGCACGAGCCGCCGCTCGTCGTAGATGACGGTGCGCTGCTTGTTGAGCACCTCGTCGTACTTGAGGACGTTCTTGCGGATCTCGAAGTTCTGCTGCTCGACCTGGGTCTGCGCGCTGCGGATGGCCTTCGTGACCATGCCCGCCTCGATCGGGACGTCCTCCGGCAGCTTGAGCCGCGTCATGATCGACTCGACGGCGGCGCCGTTGAACCGCCGCATCAGCTCGTCGCCGAGCGAGAGGTAGAAGCGGGATTCGCCGGGGTCGCCCTGGCGCCCGGAACGGCCGCGGAGCTGGTTGTCGATGCGGCGCGACTCGTGCCGCTCGGTGCCCAGCACGTAGAGCCCGCCCGCCTCCTTGACCTCCTCGGCCTCGGCGGCGACGTGGCCCTTCATCGTGGCGACGACCTCGTCCCACGCCGCCTCGTACTCCGCGAGCGTCTCGACCGGGTCGAGCCCGCGCTCGCGCAGCGCGATGTCGGCGAGGAACTCGGGGTTGCCGCCGAGCATGATGTCGGTGCCGCGGCCCGCCATGTTGGTGGCCACCGTGACCGCGGCCTTGTGGCCCGCCTGCGCGACGATCGCGGCCTCGCGCTCGTGCTGCTTGGCGTTGAGCACCTCGTGCGGCACCTGGCGCTGGATCAGCAGCTTGGAGAGGTACTCCGACTTCTCCACGCTCGTGGTGCCGACCAGCACCGGCTGGCCCTTGTGGTGCTTCTCGGCGATGTCGTCGGCCACCGCCTCGAACTTCGCCTGCTCCGTCTTGTAGATCAGGTCGGGCTGGTCGTTGCGGACCATCGGCATGTTCGTGGGGATCGGCACCACGCCCAGCTTGTAGATCTGGTGCAGCTCGGCCGCCTCGGTCTGCGCGGTGCCCGTCATGCCCGCGAGCTTGGTGTAGAGGCGGAAGTAGTTCTGCAGGGTGATGGTGGCCAGGGTCTGGTTCTCGGCCTGGACCTCCACCCCCTCCTTGGCCTCGATGGCCTGGTGCATGCCCTCGTTGTAGCGGCGGCCGACGAGCACGCGCCCGGTGAACTCGTCGACGATGAGCACCTGCCCGTCGCGGACGATGTAGTCCTTGTCGCGGTGGTAGAGCTCCTTGACCTTGAGCGCGTTGTTGAGGTAGCCGACGAGCGGGGTGTTGGCCGCCTCGTAGAGGTTGTCGATGCCCAGCTGGTCTTCGACGAACGACACACCGTCTTCGGTGACGCCGACCGTGCGCTTGCGCTCGTCCACCTCGTAGTGGATGTCCTTCTTGAGCAGCGGCGCCATGCGGGCGAACTCCTGGTACCAGCGCGCGCTCTGCTCCGCGGGCCCGGAGATGATCAGCGGGGTGCGGGCCTCGTCGATGAGGATGGAGTCGGCCTCGTCGACGATCGCGTAGTGGTGGCCGCGCTGCACCATGTCGGCGGAGTTCCAGGCCATGTTGTCGCGCAGGTAGTCGAAGCCGAACTCGTTGTTCGTGCCGTAGGTGACGTCGCTGAAGTACTGCAAGCGCCGCACCTGCGGCGGCATCTCCGCGAGGATCACCCCGACCGACAGGCCGAGGAAGCGGTGGATGCGGCCCATGTTCTCGGAGTCGCGCTTGGCGAGGTAGTCGTTGGTGGTGACGACGTGCACGCCCTTGCCCGCGAGCGCGTTGAGGTACACGGGCAGCACCGACGTGAGCGTCTTGCCCTCGCCGGTCTTCATCTCGGCGATGTTGCCCAGGTGCAGCGCGGCCCCGCCCATCAGCTGCACGGGGAACGGGCGCTGGCCGATGGTGCGCTGCGCGGCCTCGCGGACGACGGCGAACGCCTCGGGGAGCAGCTCGTCCAGCGTCTCGGCCGGGTCGTAGGACCCGTCGTCGGGCAGCTCGTCCACGACGAGCGCCTCGCCCGCGAGAAGCCGCTTCTCGACCTCCGCGCTCCACCGGCCGCGGTGCCGCAGCACGAACTCGGCCGTCTTGGCGCGGAGCGCGTCGTCGGAGAGCTCCCGGACCTCGGGCTCCAACGTCTCGATGTGCTGGGCGATGCGCGCGAGCCGTTTCACCAGCTTCGTCTCACCGGCGCGGAGCAGGCGGTCAAAGAACGGCACGGGTCGACCTCATTCACGATCGCGGTTCGTCGGCGCAGCGCGAGCTGCCCGCCCAGGGTAGCGAAGCACCCGGGTATCACCTTGACAACGCCGGAGGGGCGGTCCCCGTTCCGCATGGATTCGGGACCGCCCCTCCGGGAGCCGGTGTTCTAGTGGCTGAGGCGGATCACTCCGTAGTCGTAGCCCTTCTTGCGGTAGACGACGCTGGGCTGGCCGCTCTCGGCGTCGGCGAACAGGTAGAAGTCGTGGCCGCGCAGCTCCATGTGGGAGAGCGCGTCATCGACGCTCATGGGGGCGGACGTGCGAGCCTTGCGCGCGGCCACGCGGCCGGGCACGCGCTCGACGTCGTCTGGGAGGTACTCGCCGTGCTCGCGCGGGATGGGGATCTCGGCCGCCACCACGTCCTCGATCAGGGTTTCCTCGAGGACGGCGACGCCGTTGGCCCGTGCGGCCGTGACCCGGGTGCGACGGCCGGTGATCCGGCGCCGGTCGTGGGAACGGCGCATCCGTGCTTCGAGCTTGGCGACGGCCGCGTCGAGCGCGGCGTAGAAGTCTTGGGCACACGCTTCCGCCCTGGCGACGCCGAGGCCACCGCGACCGGTGATCTCTACCCGTTGACAGTTCTTGAGCTGCCGACGGTTGCGCTCGTGGAAAAGTTCCACCTCCAGTGCGACGATCTTGTGGTCGTACCGTTCCAGTCGGGCGACCTTGTCGGCGATGTGTTCCCGGAAATGATCCGGGATCTCGACATTACGGCCGGTGACGACGATCTCCACGCAGACTTCCCTCGCTCTCGGCGTCGGGTTGGCGTTGCAGACGGTGCCGGGGAACGCCTCATCCCCGGTACACGATCGGTGGGTGTGTCCTCCTGGGCGGCCCGCTTTCGGCGCGGGCTCGGTGGATGGCGAAGACGGTAACGTGCATCACGGTTCGGCAACAGAGGTCTTCGCGGAGTGACCCCTACAGGGGCAATGCGCCGAGTGACATTCCGTGACCACTTGCTGGTCATTAGGATGCGGCCGGGTGTTCATGATCGTCTCGCCCTGACGTGGCATCACAGAGCGCAACCGCCGCTTCCACGGTGACGCCGACGGCCGCCAGCGTGTCGCGGCACGCACGGAGCGTCGCACCGGTGGTGACGATGTCATCCAGGAGCACTACTCGCGATCCCGGCGGCGGTAACGCTGCGTGGCGTACGCGAAGGGCCCCCGCGAGGTTGGCGGCGCGCTCCGCGGCGTCGAGACCGACCGAGTCGCGGGTGCGGCGGGCGAGCGCGAGCACCTGCGCGACCCGGATGGGGGGACGGGTGGCGGCTCGGGTAGCGGCGAGGGCGCGGGCGAGCCGGGCCACGTGGTCGCCGCCGCGGGCCCGCGCGGCCGCCCGGCGAGACGGCGCGGGCACGAGCCACGCGGGGCCGGGCCGGTCGGACGGCACCGCGTCCAGCACGGGGAGGAGGTGCCGGGCCAACGGCGCGGCGAGGTCGCGGCGGCCGCGCTCCTTGTAGCGGAGGAGGGCCGTGCGCAGCGGGCCGGTGTAGCGGCCCGCGGTGAGCACGGCCGGGCCGCCGGGGAGCATGACCCACGCCGGGGTGCCGAGCCGCTCGGCGCAGTGCGCGCACCAGGCCCCGACGGCGGGCGGTTCGGTGCACCCGCCGCATTCGGCGGGCAGCACGAGATCGACGAGCGCGACCGCAAGCCCCCGGACGTCCACCCCGAGCACTCTGCCCCCGCCCACCCCTCCCCCGCGGCGAGTCGCGCACATCCCCACCCCGAGTCGCTGTGGTTCGTGTCCGGGGCTCGCCGGGCTGCTCAGCCGGGGTAGACCGGGACCGCGTTGGAGGCGCCGCCGAGCACCTGCCGCCACGCGTCCTGGCCGCCGCCCGCGAAGCTCCACACGCCGCCCTGGTCGGTCACCAGCAGGGGGCGGTTGGGGGCCGCGGCGACGGCCGTGAGCGGCGGGGTGAGGTTGTTGCCGAGCACCGGGGCGAGCGTGAGGCCGTCGACGGAGATCTGCGCGACCGTGGCGTCCGGGCCGCCGGTGATCGCCACGATCGTCTCGCTGGAGCGCCAGTCGGCCGCGACGGCCTGCGTGATGTCCGACGACCGCACCCGGCGGACGTCGCGGATCGCCACCTCGCCGTCGATGCTGCGGGCCACCGCGCCGGTGTAGAGCCCGCCGTCCACGACGGCGACAACGCGCATCCCGTCGCGCGAGAGCCGCAGGTCGGTGATCGGCCCGAGGGCGGAAAGCGCCTCGGCGTTCACCCGGCCGTTGCGCGGCGGCTGCTGCCCGCCCGGGTCCACCGAGACGCGGGCGACGGTGTTGCCGCCCAGCACCGTCCACACCTCGGCGCCGGTCGGCATCCAGGACGGGCGGGTCATCGTGGGCGCGTTCAGCCCGACCGGCGCCAGCCCGGTGCCGCCGCTGCTGCCCCCGACCAGCAGTGTGCGGCCCTCGCCGGTGCGGGCCACGACCGCGAGGTGCTTGCCGTCCACCGTCGACGCCGCCGACTCCGCGTCGACCTGGCCGTTGCCGACCGGACCAGGCAGGGGCGCGGACGGGTCGGGCCCGGAGAGCTGGGCCACCCGCCCGCCCGCCACGACGAGCGCGGGCACGTCGGCGCCGGGTTGGACGTCGGCGATCGTGGCTGCGACGTCGTCGCGGCTCCACTCGGGTTGGTCGGCCACCAACGGCTCGCCGTCGACGAGGAGCCGCACCCGCCCGACGTTGACCTCGGCGAGCGACAGCATGACCTGCGCGGCGAGCAGCCGTCGGGCCGTGGCGTCGAGGTCGCCGGTTCGCGTCAGGTCGACGACAACGGCCCCGTCCGGGCTCGCCGCGACGTTCGACCGGAGCCGGGCCCCGGTCTGCAGCTCCGAGACGGCGGCGCCTGCGAGCGCGCTGGACGGCCCGGCGAGCAGCTGGTCGATCACCCGCGCGGCCTGCGCCTTGGCGGGAACGCTCGGCACGTAGCGCACGTCGCCGACGGCGAGCTGCCGCGTGGGGTCGACGAACCACGTGCGCACGGTGCGGAAGTCGTCCCGGAAGATCGACAACGGCACGACGACGCCGTCCGGCAGCCGGGAGATGCGCCACTGCCCGTCGCGCCGGAGGACGTCGACGTCCCACTGGAACGGCGACTGCGCGGGCTCGAACGCGCCGGCCTGGGTGAGCCGCCCGATCTGGGTGCCGCGGATGCGGATGGTGGTGGCCCCGGTGGTCGAGTCCGGAGCGCCCGGCGCGGGCACGGTGTCGATCTGGCCGTCGAGCACGGTGACGCCCGCGGTGTCGTCCCACCTGGCCGCCTCGGGGGCGAGGAACGCGCGCGCGGCGGCGTGCTTGTCGGTGCCGCTCCCGGACGCGGTGACGAAGTCGCGGACGAGGTCGAGCGGGTTGCTGCCGTCGACCGGGCCGGGCGGCGGCGCCGCCTCGTCGCCGCCGACCTGGCGCAGCACCTGCACCGGCGAGCTGTCCGGCACGCTCGCGCACCCGGCCAAACCCAACACGGCGAGTGCTACGGCGGCGAGCCGCGCACGGGCGCTCACCGCGCTCCCCCAGCGGGCACGCCGTCGCCGACGGGCGCAAAGCCGAGCGGCGGCGTGGGGACGGACGTGCCGACCCGACGCGCGGTGTCGGGCTCCGGGCCGAGCGGCAGCGGGCTCGACTCCAGCACGTCGCCCTCGTTGCGCGGCAGCGTCAACCGGAACACCGCGCCCTTGCCCGGCACGCCCCACGCCTGCAGCCAGCCGCCGTGCAGCCGGGCGTCCTCGACGGCGATGGACAGCCCCAGCCCGGTGCCGCCGGTGCGCCGGGCCCGCGACTCCTCGGCCCGCCAGAAGCGGTTGAACACCAGGCTCGCCTCCCCCGGCCGCAGGCCGACGCCGTGGTCGCGGACCAGCACCGCGACGGCGTGCTCGTCGGCCGCGAGCACCACCTGCACCGGCTTGGCCTCGCTGTGGTCGATCGCGTTGGCCACGAGGTTGCGCACGATCCGCTCGACCCGGCGGGGGTCGACGTCGGCGTAGATCCCGGTCGGCAGCTCCAGCTCGAGCGGGGTGCCGGTCTCGTCGGCCAACCCCCGCACGTGCTCGACGGCGCGCACGACCACGGTGTGCATGTCGGTGCGCTCGGCACCCAGCTCGGCGACACCGGCGTCGAGCCGGGAGATCTCCAGCAGGTCGCCGAGCAGCGCCTCGAACCGGTCGAGCTCGGTGACCAGCAGCTCGGAGCTCCGCCGCAACGCGGGGAGCAGCTCCTCGCGGGAGGCGTAGAGGACGTCGGCGGCCATGCGGACCGTCGTCAACGGGGTGCGCAGCTCGTGCGACACGTCCGAGGTGAACCGCCGCTGCAGCGCGCCGAACTCCTCCAGCTGCCGGATCTGCTCCTGGATGCTGCCCGCCATCTCGTTGTAGGACTCGCCGAGGCGGGCCAGCTCGTCCTCGCCCTGGACGGGAAGGCGCTCGTCGAGGTGGCCGTCGGCGAACCGCTCGGCGATCTCCGCGGCGCGCCGCACGGGCCGCACGACCTGGCGCGTGATGATGCTGGCGATGCCCGCCAGGAGGAGCAGCAGCACGAGCCCGCCGACGATCAGCGTGCTCTGCACGAGGCCGAGCGTGCGCTGCTCCGAGTCGAGCGGGAACAGCAGGTAGAACTCCAGGTCGCCGTTCGCGGTGCGCACCGGCTGGCCGATCATCAGCGCGGGGACGTCGATGCCCTGCGAGTCGACGGTGCCGTACCGCACCGCGCGGGCGCCGTCGGCGACGCTCTGCCGCAGGTCGGACGGCACGTCTTCGAGGGGGCCCGCCGCGACGCTGGAGTTGGCCCCGATCGCCGTGGTGGCGAGCACCGCGCGGAACGCGCCCGCGGCCGGGGTGCCGGAGGCGTCGGAGGAGTTCGTGAGGCGGTCGAGCGCGTTGTTGAGCTCGCCCTGTGCGCCCTCGCGGTTGGGGTCGACGCTCGCGAGCTCGCGCTCCAGCAGGGCCGCGCCCGACTCGATCTGGTTCTGCGCGTCGTCCAGCTTGGCCTGCAGGATGTTGCCCGCGATCTGGGTCTGGATGACGAAGCCGAGCACCAGCACGACCGCGGTCGACAGCGCCAGCGTGCTGATCACGACCCGCAGCTGCAGGGAGCGGCGCCACACCGCGCCCCACGCGATCGCCAGCTCCATGCCGAGCTGGCGGACCTGCTCGACGGTTCGCCGGATCACGTCGGCATCACGGAGGCCCGGCTTTGTACCCCACCCCGCGCACGGTGAGCACGACCTCCGGGTGCTCCGGGTCGCGCTCGACCTTCGACCGCAGCCGCTGGACGTGCACGTTCACCAGCCGCGTGTCGGCCGCGTGGCGGTATCCCCACACCTGCTCGAGCAACACCTCCCGAGTGAACACCTGGCGCGGCTTGCGGGCCAGTGCCACGAGGAGGTCGAACTCCAGCGGCGTGAGCGCGATCGGCTCGCCCGCCCGCGCGACCTGGTGCGCCGGGACGTCGATCGTGACGTCGCCGATCGCCAGCTGCTCGGCGGGCTCGGTCTCGGTGCGCCGCACCCTGGCGCGGATGCGGGCGATGAGCTCCTTGGGCTTGAACGGCTTGACGACGTAGTCGTCGGCGCCCGACTCCAGGCCCAGGACGATGTCGACGGTGTCGCTCTTGGCGGTGAGCATCACGATCGGCACGCCCGACTCGGTGCGGATGGCGCGGCAGACGTCGATGCCGTTCATGCCGGGGAGCATGAGGTCCAGCAGCACGACATCGGGCCGGAGCTCGCGCACGGCGGGCAGCGCACGGGTGCCGTCGCCGACCACGGCGGTGTCGAAACCCTCACCGCGCAGCACGATGGTGAGCATCTCGGCGAGGGCCGGGTCGTCGTCGACCACGAGCACGCGCGACTTCATGGAGCTCCTCCTACCGACCGGGCCTCGGGCACAGCCGGCCCGACATCACGGGCGAAGCATCTCATCCACTGGTCAGCGACCAACCCGAGACCCGGCATTAACCGAGTATTCGGGCGGCCAGGGCCGCGGGGTCGGTGGTGTCGTCCACCGTGCTCCAGGGGCTCAGCCACGCCGTCGCGGCGAGCTCGGCGTACACCTCGCCGGTGCGCTTCTGCAGGCCGTCGTCGGCCTCGTAGGCGTCGCGGGCGCGGTCTTCGGTGCGCTCCCGGTCGGCCGCCCTGGCCGCGGCGACCTCGGCCGGAACGGCCAGGTGGAGCTGGTGGTCGGGGACGGGGATGCCGAAGCGCTCGACCTCCAGCGCGCGGACCCAGCCGACGAACTCCCCCGCCGCGCCCTCGTGGAGCCGGGCCGCGCCGTAGGCCGCGTTGGAGGCGACGTAGCGGTCGACGAGCACGACGTCGTGCGACGCCAGCGCCGCGCGCAGGGTGGGCGCGGCGGCCCGGCGGTCCAGCGCGAACAGCACGGCCATCCCGTGCACCGACCCCGCGAGGTCGCCCATGCGTCCGTAGAGCGCGTCGCGGACGAGCTCGGCGTGCACGTCCTCGGTGTAGCGGGGGAACGCGAACCGCGCGACCCGGCCGTCCACCGCTGCGGCGAGCCTGCCCGCGAGCGTGCGCTTGCCCGCTCCGTCGAGCCCCTCGATGACCACCAGCCGTCCCACGGGCTGCGATCCTGCCGGCGAGAGTCACCGATCCGTCGTCGGGACGACGAATCCGTGCCGCTCGACGTCAGGAGAGGGTGCGGACGACCTCCCACGTCGCGGCGAACCCGGGATGCAGGGGCAGCGCGACCACCGCGTCGGCGGGCACCCAGCGCACCCCGATCGTCTCCGCGGTCAGCGCGGTGAGCGAGAGCGCGCGGTCGGTGTGCCCGATCACCGTGGTGTACGACCAGCCGCCGTGGTCGTCGACGTGCTCGCCGCCGACGCAGTAGGTCGAGCGCGGCAGCCCGGCCTCTTCCGTCGCCTCGCGCGCGGCGGCCTCGGCGGCGGTCTCACCGCTGTCGCGCGCCCCGCCGAGGATGCCCCACGTGCCGCCGTGGTGGCTCCACTCGGCGCGGTGCTGCAGGAGCACCGCGCCGTCGTGCCACAGCAGCAGGCCCGCCGCCCCGAAGACACCCCAGTGGCGGTGTCCCCGGGCGCAGCGGGCCCAGCCGTCGCCGTCGCCGCGCACGCGGTCAGTAGCGGTAGTGCTCCGGCTTGAACGGCCCTTCGACGTCCACGCCGATGTACTCGGCCTGGTCCTTCGAGAGCTTGGTCAGCTCCCCGCCGAGCGCGAGCACGTGGATCTTCGCGACCTTCTCGTCGAGGATCTTCGGCAGCCGGTAGACGTCGTTGTTGTACTCCTCGTGCTTGGTGAACAGCTCCACCTGGGCGATCACCTGGTTGGAGAAGCTGTTGCTCATCACGAACGACGGGTGCCCGGTGGCGTTGCCGAGGTTCATCAGCCGCCCCTCGGACAGCACGATGATCGAGTGCCCGTCCGGGAACACCCACTCGTCGACCTGCGGCTTGATGTTGATCTTGATGACGCCCGGCGCGCGGCCAAGGCCCGCCATGTCGATCTCGTTGTCGAAGTGCCCGACGTTGGCCACGATCGCTTGGTGCTTCATCGACTCCATGGCGGGCACCGTGACGATGTCCTTGTTGCCGGTGGTGGTGACGATGATGTCGGCGCGGGAGATCACGTCCTCCAGGCGCGCCACCTGGAAGCCCTGCAGCAACGCTTGGAGCGCGCAGATCGGGTCGACCTCGGCCACGATCACCCGCGCGCCCTGGCCCGCGAGCGCGGCCGCGGAGCCCTTGCCGACGTCGCCGAAGCCGCAGACCAGCGCGACCTTGCCACCGATGAGCACGTCGGTGGCGCGGTTGAGGCCGTCGATGAGCGAGTGGCGGATGCCGTAGGTGTTGTCGAACTTGCTCTTGGTGACCGAGTCGTTGACGTTGATCGCCGGGAAGAGCAGCTGGCCCTGCTCGGCGAGCTGGTAGAGCCGGTGCACGCCGGTGGTGGTCTCCTCGGTGACGCCGAGGATGCCCTCGGCGATCCCCTGCCACTTCTTCGGGCTGGCCGCGAGCGAGCGGCGCAGCACGTCGAGGATGATCCGGTACTCCTCGGAGACGGTGAGGTCGTCGGCCTCGGGCGAGGGCACGACCCCGGCCTTCTCGAACTCGACGCCCTTGTGGACGAGCAGCGTGGCGTCGCCGCCGTCGTCGAGGATCATGTTGGGGCCGCGGCCGTCGCCGAAGTCGAACAGCCTCTCCGTGGCCCACCAGTACTCGTCGAGGGTCTCGCCCTTCCACGCGAACACCGAGACGCCCTGCGGGGCCTCCGGCGTGCCGTGCGGGCCGACGACGGCCGCGGCGGCCGCGTGGTCCTGCGTGGAGAAGATGTTGCACGACACCCAGCGCACCTCGGCGCCGAGCGACACGAGCGTCTCGATGAGGACGGCGGTCTGGACGGTCATGTGCAGCGAGCCCGCGATGCGCGCGCCGTGCAGGGGCCGCGCCTCGGCGTACTCGCGGCGCAGCTCCATCAGGCCGGGCATCTCGTGCTCGGCGAGCCGGATCTCCTTGCGGCCGAACTCGTGGAGGTCGATGTCGGCGACGGCGAAATCGAGGCCGCCGACGGTCTGCAGACGGTCGGGGGTGACGGTCATGGGTGGATCTCCTAGCGGGATACGCGAGGCGCGAGCATGGTGCGCCTCCTTCTTCACGGTTGGAGGCGCCCTTCTCGGTCATTGCCATCAGGTCGAGCGTGGCGGACCACCGTCCGTCGCAGCGCCCCTCGACCCGGGCTCGGCCTCAGGATAACCGGTCAGCCCAGCAGGTGGTCGCGCAAGAGGGACTCGGCCGCCTCGGCCCGCCCGTTGGCGGCGAGCAGCCCGGCGGGGGCCACGGCGAAGTCGGTGTCGATCACCACCGGCACGTCGGCCAGCGCGGGCGCGAGCTCCGGATCGCTGCGCAGCGTGGACGACACCGCCGCGAGGCCGCCCCACGGGTCGCGCCGGCGGAACACGCCGCCCGACAGCACGACGAGGTCCACCTCGCGCTCCGCGGCCTGCGCGCGCAGGTGCCGCCGCACGGCGACGACCGCGGCCAGCGCGGCCACCCGCCGGTCCTCCGCGGCGCTGCCCGGATCGCCCGGGACGTAGCCGACCTCGCTGGTCATGCGGGCCACCGTCGGCGTGAGCAGGTCGGCCTCCACCGGGTCGACGACGCCCTCGGCCTGCGCCCCGACCAGCACCCCGCCCGCCGCCGCGCGCACGCCGAGGTCGCCTTCCACGGTGCGCACGCCCGCCCCGTCGGCCGCGGAGTGGACGTCGGTGGTGGCGCAGCCGACGTCGACGACGAGCACCCGCCCCCCGCGGATCCGCGCCAGCTCCACGGCGCCGTGCCCCACGGCCTCCGGCGTGGCCACCCGCACGAGCCTGCGGAACCGCGGCCCGACCGCCGGTCCGCGCCCGCCCACCGCGTGCCGCCGGTACAGCGCGGCGAGCGCGGCGCGGGCGGGCTCCGCCACGATCTGCCCCCGCTGGGGCAGCACGTTCTCGCAGGTCACGACGGTGCGACCGGTGGCGCGCAGCACGGCGAGGGCGTCGTCGCGGACGGCCTCGGGTGCCGCGAGCACGATCGGGAAGCGCACGCGCGCGCCGGCCAGGCGACCCGCGTTGTGCAGCAGGTCGGCGGGGTCGTCGCCGTCGTACCCGCCGAGCAGGAGCAGCACCGTGGGCCGGGTGGTGCGCAGCGTCCGCAGGTCGGCGTGTTGGAGCGGGCCCGCGTGCACGTGCACGACGTGCGCGCCCGCCGAACAGGCGACCCGGTGGCCCGCCTCCGTGGCCATGAGCATCTCCGCGCCGACGACCGCGAGGCGCATCCCGCCCCCCGCCGACGAGCACGCGTACAGCTCCGGCTCGGCCCCGGACCCGGCGGCGGAGACCGCCCGGACGGCGGCGTCCATGCCGGTGAGGACGTCGGTGGCGGTGGTCGGGTGCTCGGCGAACCCGGCGAGCCCGCCGTCGGGGCGCACCAGCACGGCCTTGGTCCACGTGGAACCCACGTCGAGGCACACGGCGGCCTGATCGGTGGGCATGGGCGTCGAGCCTAACGGCGATCGTGGCCCGTGGCCTGCCGCCGAAGGTAGGTTGACGGGGCCGTCGCCGCTTCCGGGGAGTGACCATGCTCGGACTGATGCAGGACCGCCCGCTGACGCTGACCCACGTCTTCCACCGCGCGGAGCAGCTGTTCGGGCACAAGACGCTCGTCACCGCCACGGCGGACGGCGAGATCGAGACCACGCTCGCCGAGTGGGCGCACCGCGTGCGCCGCCTCGCGACGGTGCTCGACGCGCTGGGCGTGAGCGCCGACGGGCGGGTCGGCACGTTCTGCTGGAACACCGCGCGCCACCTCGAGCTGTACTGCGCGGCGCCGTGCACCGGTCGGGTGCTGCACACCCTCAACATCCGGCTGTTCCCCGAGCAGCTCGTGTACATCGCGAACCACGCCGAGGACGAGGTCGTCTTCGTCGACCGCTCGCTGATCCCGCTGCTCGCGCCGCTGGCCGACAAGCTGGGGTCGGTGCGGCACTTCGTCGTGATCGACGACGGCGCCGACGTCGCGATCCCCGACGGGTGGCTCGACTACGAGACCCTGCTGGCCGACGCCGAGCCGTTCACCGGCCCGTTCGTCGTCGAGGACGAGAACACCGCTGCCGCCATGTGCTACACCTCCGGCACCACCGGCAACCCGAAGGGCGTCGTCTACTCGCACCGCTCGGCGGTGTTGCACTCGCTGATCTCGCTGATCGCCGACGGGGCCGCGCTGTCGGAGCGCGACGTCGTGCTGCCCGTCGTCCCGATGTTCCACGCCAACGCGTGGGGGCTGCCCTACGGCTGCCTGCTGGCGGGCTCGGCGCAGGTGTTCCCCGGCCCGAACATGACCCCGAAGGCGATCCTGGAGCTGCTGGCCCGCCACCACGTCACGGTCACCGGCGGCGTCCCCACCATTTGGATGGGTGCTTTGCCGTCATTGGGCGACTACGACCTGTCCGCGTTGCGGATGATCCTCTGCGGCGGCTCGGCCGTGCCGAAGTCGCTGTCGGAGGCCTACAAAGACGCGTTGGGCTTCCCGATCCTGCACGCCTGGGGCATGACCGAGACCAGCCCGATCGCCACGATCTCCAGCCCGCGCAGCTACTACGCCGACCTCGACGAGGGGCAGCGCGCCGACACGCGGGCGCGGCAGGGGCAGCCGGTGCCGCTGGTGGACCTGCGGATCGTCGACCCCGGCAGCGGCGAGGCCCAGCCGTGGGACGACACCGCCACCGGCGAGGTGCAGGCCGCGGGCCCGTGGATCGCGAAGGAGTACTACCGCGGCGAGGGCGGCGGCGCGCAGTTCACCGACGACGGCTGGCTGCGCACCGGCGACGTCGCGGCCGTCGACCGCTACGGCAACTTCCGGCTCGTCGACCGCACGAAGGACCTGATCAAGTCCGGCGGCGAGTGGATCGGCTCGGTCGAGCTGGAGAACGAGATCATGGCGCACCCGAAGGTCGCCGAGGCCGCCGTGATCGCCATCCCGCAGCGAGAAGTGGGTGGAGCGGCCGCTGGCGTGCGTGGTCGTGAAGGAGGGCGAGAGCCTCACGGCCGACGAGGTGCTCGAGCACCTGCGGTCGCGGGTGGCGAAGTGGTGGCTGCCCGACGCCGTCGAGTTCATCGACGAGGTGCCGAAGACGAGCGTGGGCAAGTTCTCGAAGAAGACGCTCCGCGAGAAGTTCGAGGGCTACACGGCCAAAGCGTGAGCGCTACGCCACCGGGGTGAGGCGCACCAGCGGGATCACGCGCGTCGTCTTCTTCTGGTACTCGCCGAACCCCGGCGCCTTGGCGACGATCTCAGCCCACTTCGCCTCGTACTCGGAGCCGGTGAGCTCCTCGGCGGTGACGGGGAGCCTCGCGGTGCCCACCTCTACGTCGAACTTCGGGTTCGCCTTGAGGTTGTGGTACCAGGCGGGGTTCGTGGGGAGGCCCGCCTTGGAGGCGACGACCACCATCGACCCGTCGTCGTCCGCGAAGTAGGCCACGGGCGACTCCCGCAGCTGCCCCGACTTGGCGCCGATCGTGCGCAGGATCAGCAGGTTCGCGCCCGCGAACTGGCCGCCCACCTTGCCGTCGTTGGCCCGGAACTCGTCGATGATCTGCTGGTTCCAGTTCTTCCACTGCTCGCTCATGGCCCTGGCAACCGCCGCGCCCTCCGGCGGATTCCCGCGTGGCTCAGTCGGCGACCACCGCGAAGGCGTCGACCTCGATCGAGGAACTCCGGGTGCGCCAGCGCCACGACCTGCACCGCCGTGCTGGCGGGCGGGCGGAGGGGGTCGACGACCGCGTCGCGCGCCTCGCGCAGCGCAGGCAGGTAGGCCATGTCGGTGACGTAGACGCCCAGCTTCATGACGTCGGCGAACTGCGCGCCCGCGGCCGCCAGGCACCAGCGGAGGTTCTCGAAGACCTGCCGGGCCTGCGCATCCGGGTCGCCGATCCCGACGACGGTGCCGTGCTCGTCCAACGCGACCTGTCCGGCGACCGCCACGAGCCGCCCCCGGCCGCTGACCACGTGGCTGTAGCCGTTGCCCGGCGCCACGCCGGGCGGGGCGGGCACGTGCCGCAACTCGCTCACAGCGCCTCCTCTGGTCGAGCCCACCCTAGGCCCGATCGTCATTCCTCAGTTCCAAGTAACTTAGCCTTGTGTTGGACGCAACAAGGCCCACAACCACCTCTCCGTTGGTCGCCGTGTCGGGACGACGGCGCCCGGCCGCAGGCGCGCACGACGGCCCGCCGGAGCTGGACCAGCTCGAGGTCGAGGTCTACTTCGCGGGCTACGCCGACAAGCTCGCCGCGGCGGGCGCGCTGCCGGTGCACGTGCCCGCGGGCGCCGACCCCGTCGCGGTCGCCGCCCGGGTGGACGCGCTCGTGCTCACCGGCGGCACCGACGTCGACCCCGCGTTGTACGGCGAGGAGCCGCACCCGACCGTGCGCGTCGACCGGGCGCGCGACGACCGCGAGCTCGCGCTCCTGGCGGCCGCGCTCGAGCGGAATCTGCCCGTGCTGGCGATCTGCCGCGGGCTGCAGCTGCTCAACGTGCACCTCGGCGGCACCCTGCACCAGCACCTGGCCGACCACCCCGTCGGCGCGGACGGCGTGCACGAGGTGCGGTTCACCGAGGGCGGCACGCTGCGCGGGATCTACGGGCCGCGGTGCCCGGTCAACAGCCTGCACCACCAGTCCGTCGCGACGCCGGGAGCGGGCTTGGCGTGCGTCGGGCACGCCCCGGACGGCGTGGTGGAGGCGGTGGAGCTGACCGGCCGCCCGGTCGTCGGCGTCCAGTGGCATCCCGAGCAGTTCCACCGATTGGATCCGGTGTTCGCCTGGCTGGTCACCGCGGCCTCTTCGCGGTGAGATACTTCGGGAGTGGAGATGCGGCCCCCGTACGACCCGGGCGTCCCGGACCACGTCGACCGGGTCGCGGCGGCCTGGCGGCGCGAACGGCCCGACATCGACGTCAGCTCGGTCGGGATCGTCACCCGGATCTGGCGCGTCGGCCGCCACCTCGACCGGCACCGCAAGGAGCGGCTGGAAGCCCTCGGCACCGACCGGGTCGCCCTCGACGTGCTGGCCACGCTCCGCCGCGCGGGCCCGCCCTACCGGCGCACGGCCGGTGAGCTGCAGCAGTCGGCGCTGATCACGTCGGGCGGGATGTCGCAGCGGCTGGAGCGGCTGGAGGCCGCCGGGCTGATCAGCAGGCACATGCACCCCACCGACCGCCGCAAGGTCGAGGTGGCGCTCACGGCCACGGGCATGGCGCTCGTCGACGAGGTCACCGGCGAGCTCATGGCGAACGAGTCCCAGCTCCTCGACGTGCTCGACGGGGCCGAGCAGGCCCAGCTCCGCGCGCTGTTGAAGAAGCTCCTCAGCACCTTCGAGTGAGTGGCAGGATGCCCGGCATGCCCGCCGCCATCGCCTACCAACGAACCGGGTCGGGGCCGCCGCTGGTGCTCGTGCACGGCATCACCGAGAGCAGGCACAGCTGGGATCCGCTGATCCCGGCGCTGGCCGAGCGGTTCGACGTCGTCGCGGTCGACCTGCGCGGCCACGGGCAGTCGGCCAAGGTCCCGCCGTTCGACGTCGGCACGCTCGCCGAGGACATCGCGGAGCTGACGCTGCGGCTCGGGCTGGAGCGGCCGCACCTGATCGGGCACTCGCTCGGCGGAGTGGTGGTCACCGCGATGGCCGCGGCGGTCGACCCGGTCGACGTGATCAACGTGGACCAGCCGCTGGAGCTCAGCGGCTTCCACGCCGGGCTCGCGCCCGCCGCTCCGGTCATCCGCGGCGCGCCCGAGGAGTTCGACGGCTTCATCGACAGCCTGCTCACGACGCTGCAGGGCCCGCTGCCCGCCACCGAGCAGAGCCGCCTGCGCGCGCTCGGGCGCCCCGACCAGGAGGTCGTCAACGGCATCTGGGAGCTGGTGATCGACGGGCCGGTCGCGGAACTCGACGCGTTCACCGACGCCATCCTGGCCGGCGTCACCGCGCCCTACCTGTCGCTGCACGGCATCGACCCGGGCCCGCCGTACGTCGAGTGGCTGAGCGCCCGCTGCCCGACGGCGACGGTCGAGGTGTGGCCCGACCACAGCCACTACCCGCACCTGGCCGACCCGGAGCGGTTCCTGGCCCGCGTGGCGGAGTTCACCGGTCACAGCCGGACCTAGGCGACTTCACAGGAACCTCTTCACCGTGGGGTGTTGCCTGGGTGTCGTGCAACGAGGAGCGGTGGTCGCGGTAGGCGCTGCGGTGGTCGTGTGCGCGGCGGCGCTCGGGCAGAGCGGGCTGGTCACCACGACCGTCGCGGGCACGGCGACCGCCGCCGACCGGCAGCCGGGCGCAGGCGCGAACATCACGGCGACCGCAGGCGCGGCCCGAACCACCCGGCCCGCCACGGCGGCGGAGGAGGTCGGCGTCGTCGACATCACCTCGGTGCTCGACTACGGCTCGGCGGAGGCGGCGGGCACCGGCGTCGTGCTCACGCCGTCCGGGGAGATCCTCACCAACAACCACGTGATCGACGGCGCCACGAAGATCACGGCGACGGTCGTCGCGACCGGGCGGTCCTACGCCGCGGCGGTGGTGGGCACCGACCCGGGCGACGACGTCGCCGTGCTCCGGTTGTCCGGCGCCGCGGGCCTCCCGACGGCCCGGATCGCCAACGCCGCGCAGGTCGCGGTCGGCGACGCCGTCACCGCGGTCGGCAACGCGGGCGGCAAGGGCGGCACCCCGACCGCGGCGTCCGGCCACGTCGTCGCGTTGGCCCGCGACATCACCGCCTCCGACGAGAACGGCACGGACGCCGAACGGCTCACCGGGCTGATCCAGGTCGACGCGGCGGTGCAGGCGGGCGACTCCGGCGGCCCGCTCTACGCCGACGGCGCGGTGATCGGCATCGACACGGCCGCCTCGACGGCAGGCCGCGGCCGGGTGGCCACGACCGCCGCCCAGACGGGCTCGGCGGGCTTCGCGATCCCGATCGCGACGGCCACGGCGATCGCCGACCGGATCGTCGACGGCGAGCAGAACAGCGCGATCCACCAGGGCGTGCCCGGCTTCCTCGGTGTGCAACTGCCCGACGGCGCGGCGGGCACCACCGTCTCCGGCGTCGTGCGCGGCTCCCCCGCCGCGGCGGCGGGCCTGCGGGCGGGCGACACGATCACCGCCGTCGGCGGCGCGGCGATCGACCGTTCGGACGCGCTGTCCGACGCGCTGGCGGGCCACCGTCCGCAGGACCGGGTTGCGGTCGCGTGGACCGACACCGCGGGCGCCTCCCACTCCGCGACGGTCACCCTCGCCACGGGGCCTGCCGATTAGGCCGTGTCCCGTGGATCACGGGCGATGGACTTCGTGATCCAGATGGGTCCTAAATCACGCGTACGCGCAGCCTGCGGAAGCCCCGCCCCTTGTTCTCCATCTTGACCACCTCCACGCGGCCGATCATGGCGGTGGAGGCGACGTGGGTGCCGCCGTCGGCCTGGACGTCGAGGCCGGTGATGTCGACGAGCCGCACCTGCTCCACGGACTCGGGCAGGAGGTTGGTGGCGGTGCGGATGATGTCGGGGATCTGGAACGCCTCGGCGCGGGGCAGGGTGCGCACCTGGATCGCCCGGTCGGCGGCGATCTCGGCGTTGACCGACTCGGCCACCTGCTCCTTGAAGCCCGGGGGCACCTCGCGCAGGTCGAAGTCCATGCGGGCGGTGAGCGGCTCCATGTTGCCGCCGGTCACGAGCGCGCCGAAATCGCGGAACACCACGGCGGTGAGCACGTGCAGGCCGCTGTGCGTGCGCATGAGCTGGGTGCGGCGCTCGTCGTCGAGCGCGCCCCGCACCGCGGTGCCGACGGGCGGTACGGGGTCGCCGTCGACCGGCACGAGGTAGTCGTCGTCGCCCTTCACGACGCCCGCGATCCGCGTGCGCACCCCGCCCCACAGCAGCACGCCCTCGTCCGGCGGCTGCCCGCCGCCACCCGGGTAGAAGGCCGAGCGGTCGAGCACGATCCCCCGCTCGGGATCCACGCCGACCACGACGGCGTCCCATTCCCGCAGCGTCGGGTCGTCCAGGTCGAGTCGGTGCGTCCCCACCCCGCGACGTTAACCCAGCACGCTGACGCGGTCGGTGCCGAGCCGTCCGCCGAACTCGATGCCCTTGGCCTCCTTCCCCACCGCGGTCAGGACGATCACGGCGAGTAACACGGGCACGATCGTCACCACCAGCGCGAACGGGTAGCCGTGCGCAGCGGCCAGCGCCTGCTGGATGGGCAGGTTCAGGGCCGCGAGCAGGTTGCCGAGCTGGTAGGTCACGCCCGGGTAGAAGCCGCGGATCGTGTCCGGCGACATCTCGGTGAGGTGCGCCGGGATCACGCCCCACGCCCCCTGCACGCACACCTGCATGAGGAACGACCCGAGCGTGAGCCAGCCCGCCGTGGTCGACAGGGCGAAGATGGGCACGATCGGCAGCGCCAGCACCGACGCGACGACGATCGTGCGGCGCCGCCCGAGCCGCTCCGACAGCGTGCCGAACACCACGCCGCCGATCGTCGCGCCCACGTTGTAGATCACCGCGATCCAGGTGGCCGCCGCCGTCGAGAGCCCGGCGCCGCCGTCGTCGGTGGCCTTCAGGAACGTCGGGTAGATGTCCTGGGTGCCGTGGCTCATCCAGTTGAACGCCGTCATGAGCAGGATGAGGTAGCCGAAGCGGCGCAGCACCGCCGGGTTGAACAGCACGTCGCGGAACGACGAGCGGCTCATCTTCATCTTCTCGCGGGTGTCCTGCCACACCGCGGACTCCTTCACGCGGGTGCGGATGAGCAGGCTGATCAACGCCGGGATGATCGACAGCGCGAACAGCCACCGCCAGGACAGGCCCAGCCCGGAGAGCACCACCAGCGACGCGAGCGAGGCCGCGGACGCTACGCCCGCCCCACACCCTTCGCCGGATGGAAAACGCCTGGTCAGAGGGCATATCGGACGCACCTCGCGAAACACCCTCTGGTAGACCTCCACCATGGACGACCGGGACCTCCTCGCGGCCGCCGCCGACGCGGCACTCTCCTACGTCGGGTCGGTCGACGACCGGCCCACCACCCCGACACCCGAGGCGCTGGCCGCGCTGGCCGCGTTCGACGAGCCGCTCGCCGACACCGGCCGCGATCCGGCCGACACGCTGCGGCTGCTCGCCGACGTGGGCTCCCCCGCCACCGTCCCCACGACCGGTGGGCGCTACTTCGGGTTCGTCACCGGCGCCACGTACCCGGTGGCGATGGGCAGCGCCTGGCTGGCCGCCGCGTGGGACCAGAACGCCGCGCTGCCGGTGATGTCGCCGGTCGCGGCCCGGCTGCACCAGGTCGTGCGGGGGTGGCTGGTGGACCTGCTGCGGCTGCCCGCGGACACGGGGCTGGCGTTCGTCACCGGCGCCACCGTGGCCAACGCCGCCTGCCTGGCCGCGGCCCGCGACGCGCTGCTCGCCCGGATGGGCTGGGACGTGCAGGCCGACGGGCTGTTCGGGGCTCCGCCGCTGCCGGTGGTGATCGGCGAGCGCGCGCATTCGACGTTGGCCAAGTCGCTCGGGCTGGTCGGGCTGGGTCGGACGCGGGTGCACGTGGTGCCCGCCGACGACCAGGGCAGGCTGCGCGCCGACCGGCTGCCCGACGTGGCGGGCCCGGTGCTCGTCTGCGCACAGGCCGGGGAGGTCAACACCGGCGCCTTCGACCCGTTCGACGCCGTCGCCGACTGGCTGGCCGAGCGCGGCGGCTGGCTGCACGTCGACGGGGCGTTCGGGCTGTGGGCGCTGGCCGACCCGACCCGTTCGCACCTCGTCGCCGGGCTGGAGCGGGCCGACTCCTGGGCCACCGACGGGCACAAGTGGCTCAACGTCGGCTACGACTGCGGCCTCGCGTTCGTGCGCGAGCTCGCGGACCTGCGACGCACGTTCACCGCCGCCGCGGGCTACCTCCCCGTCAGCGCGGAGTTCGACGCCATGCACCACACCCCGCAGTCGTCGCAGCGGGCCCGGCAGATCGAGGTGTGGGCGGTGCTGCGCACGCTCGGCCGCGACGGCGTGGCCGAGCTGGTCACCCGGACGTGCGCCGTGGCCCGGACGATCGCCGACGGGCTGGCCGCGGGCGGGCTCACCGTGCTGAACGACGTGGTGCTCAACCAGGTGCTCGTCCGCCTCGACGACGGGCCCACCACCGAGGCCCTCGTTGCCGCCGTCCAGGCCGACGGCCGGGTGTGGTGCGGGCCGGGCGTGTGGGACGGGGCGGCAGCGATGCGGATCAGCGTGTCGTCGTGGAAGACCGGGCCCGCCGATGCCGCCGTGGCGGTCGAGGCGATCCTGGAGTGCGCCGCTCAGGCCCGGAAGAGCGCGTCGCGCACCTGAGCGGCGTCGAGGTCGCGGTTGTACACCGGCGTGCCCGGCTGCTGCCGCCACGACTCGGCGAGCGAGCCCGCGTCGACGGCGTCGAACCCCAGCTCGTCGACCAGCGCCATCACCTGCTGCTTGGCCGCGCGGTCGTCGCCCGCCACCGGAAGGGCGCGGCGCGCGACCGTGCCGGGCGGCGTGGCGTGCGCGGACAGGTGCGTGAACTCGATCGTGTTGAACGCCTTCACCACGTGCACGTCGCGGAACCGGTGGGCCACCCACTCCGACGACGCGTTGTGCGGCTTCTCGAGCTCGGGGATGGCGCCGTCGCGGGCGGGGTAGTAGTTGCAGGCGTCGACGAGGACGTGGCCGCCGAACGTGTCGGCGTCGAACTCCGCCACGGCCTTCAGCGGTACGGCGAGCACGACCAGGTCGGCCGAGCGCACCGCCTCCTCGACGCTGCCCGCCCGCGCCCCCGTCTCGCGGGCGAGCAGCATGAGGGAGGCGGGACCGCGCGAGTTGGCCACCGTGACGTCGTGGTCGAGGTCCGTGAGCCGCCTGGTGAGGGTGCCCCCGATGCTGCCCGCGCCGATGATCCCGATCCGCATGCCCCGAATCTACTTGCCGTCCTGCGGGGCGGGGCGGCGGTTACTTGCCGAACCCCGCGGTGAGCCCGCTGAGCAGCTGGCGCCTACCCACCGCGTAGAGCACCAGGATCGGCAACGTGGTGAGCACGACCGATGCCGCGATGGCGGGCACGTTGATGCTGTACTGGCCCTGGAACGACCAGAGCGCCAACGGCAGCGTGCGTTGGTCGGGGCTCTGGGTGAGGATCAGCGGCAGCAGGAAGCCGTTCCAGATCGTGAGCCCGTTGTAGACCGTCACGGTGACGAGCGCGGGCCGGGTGAGCGGCAACGCGAGCCGCCAGAGCATGCCCCAGTCGCTCGCCCCGTCGAGCCGCATCGACTCGAACAGCTCGTTGGGGATGTCGCGGATGAAGTTGGCGAGCACGAGCACCGACAGCGGGATCGCGAACGCGATCGACGGCAGGATGATCGCCAGCAGCGTGTCGTACATCCGCAGCCGGATGATGATCAGGTAGACGGGGATGACGACGGCCTGCAGCGGGATCGCGAGCCCCATGAGGAACAGGGCGTTCACCGAGCGGAGGTAGCGGCCGCCGCCCCGCACCACCGCGAACGCCGCCATGAACGAGATGAGCACGGCGGGCACCACCGCGCCCACGGTGACGACGACCGAGTTGGCGAAGTAGCGCGGGAAGTTGGAGGCGATGACGAGCGCGTAGTTGGCGAACGTCGGGTCGGCGGCGGGGAGGAAGGGGTTGGTCCGGAAGTACTCGCTCTGCTGCTTGAAGCTCGTGACGAAGATCCAGTAGATCGGCACGAGCACCACGGCGAGCCAGAGCCAGCCCGCGAGCCCGCCCAGCCAGTTGGGCCGCGCGCGGGTCACGTCAGGTCCCTTCCAGCTGGCTGGCGGTGCTGTCGCTGCCGCCGACGCGGCGCATGAGCAGCGCGAGCGCCAGCCCGACGAACACGAGGATCACCGCGATCGCGCTGGCCGGGCCCATGAGGTTGGCCTGGAACCCGCGCTTGTACATGTCGACCGCGAGCGTGGTGGTGGCGTCGGCGGGACCGCCCCCGGTGAGCACGAAGATCAGGTCGAAGTACGTGAGCGAGCCGACGAGGATCAGCGTGGACGAGGCGATGATCGTGTACTTGAGCTGCGGGAGCGTGATGGCGAAGAACTGCCGCACCCGCCCGGCGCCGTCGAGCTCGGCGGCTTCGTACATCGAGCGCGGGATCTGCCGCACCCCGCCCTGGTAGATCAGCGAGTGGAACGGGATGAACTGCCAGGAGACGACGAAGACGACCACGCCGAGCGCGAGATTCGCTTGGCCGAGCCAGTCCTGTTGCAAGAGCGGGATGCCCAACCCGGCGCCGAGCCCGAAGTTGGGGTCCAACAGCGCTTTGTAGGTGATCGCGATCGCCGCCGAGGACAACAGCAACGGGACGAAGAAGAGCACCGCGAGGAGCGCGCGGTAGCGCTGGTGGCCCGCCACGAAGACGCCGATCAGCAGCGAGATCGGCGTCTGCACCAGCCAGGACAGGGCCATCACGAGGAAGGTCACCCACAGCGCGTGGGGCAGCCCCGGGTCGGTGAGCACGGCCGTCCAGCTGGTGAGGCCCGACGGCGTGATGGCGCCGAGGCCGTCCCACGTGGTGAAGGACAGCCCGACGACGCCCAGCAGCGGCACGACCCCGAACGCGACGAAGACGATCAGCGCGGGCAACGCCATCCACGCGAAGGAGGCGCTCCGCCCGGAGCCCGCGACCGGGGAGGGGATCGTGGTGCGGGCGCCGGGCGGAGCAAGTGCGGTCACTGCCCGATGACCCCGTTCATGCTGTCGGCGAACTGCTGCGGGGTGACCGAGAGCTGGAAGAGCCGGGAGATGTTGTCCAGCAGCTTCTCGGCGGCGGTGGGGCTGAGCGCCTGGTCCCACGACTGCGGGAAGCTCTTGGCCTTGCTGGCCACCCCGTAGACGAAGTTGAGGAAATCGGCGTCCTTCGAGCCCGTGAGCTTGGCGTCGGCGCCGTTGACGATCGGCACGCCGCCGGTGCCGATCCAGTCCTGGATCTCGGCGTCGGTGAGCACCCCGGTGGCGAAGAACTTCTTCGCCGTCTCCTTCTGCGCGTCGGTGGCCTTCGACGAGATCGACAGGTACTGCGCGGGGTTGCCGGTGGTGGCCGTCGGGTCGCCCTTGCCGCCCTCGACGGGCGGGAAGTTCATGTAGCCGAGGTTGCCGCCGGAGACGAAGTCGCCCCCGTCGGACGACATCGTGCCGTAGGTCCACGAGCCGTGGAGCATCATCGCGGCCTTGTCGGTGTAGAGCAGGGCGAGGTCGGCGTTGGAGTCGGCGGTGATCGACGAGAAGCCCTTGATGAACCCGTCGGCCTTCACCAGGTCCTGCACCTTGGTGAGCGCGTCGATGGCGGCCGGGTTGGACCACGCGCCCTGCTGGCCGTCGGCCACGGCCTGGAACACCTCGGAGCCGCCGACGCGGTCGAAGAGGAACTCCAGCCACATCATGTTGGTCCACCGCGACTGGCCGCCGAGCGAGAACGGCGCGACGCCCGCGGCGTTGAACTTGGGGACGAGGCTCATGATGTCGCCCCACGACTGCGGGGGCTGCGCGCCGACCTTCTGGAAGACCCGCTTGTTCCAGTAGAGGACGATCGGCTGCACGGTCTCGGCGGGCATCGCGTAGATCTTCCCGTTCACCGTGGCGGGCGCGAACGCCGAGGAGAACAGGCGGCTCTTGACGGCCGCGTTCTGGTCGAACCACGACGTGAGGTCCTCGACCTGGCCCGCCTGCACGTAGCTGCGCAGCGTGCCGCCGCCCCAGCCCCAGATGATGGTGGGCGCCTGGTTCGCGCCGACGGCCGTGCGGATGCGGGTCTTGTACGCGTCGTTCTGGAACGTGGTGCCCTGGATCTGGTCGTTGGGGTTGGCCTGGTTGAACCGGTTGAGCGCGTTGGTGCGCACGCCCTCTGACGGCTGCCCGGAGAGGTACCAGTAGGTGGCCCCGCCGCCCGACGGGGCCGCTGCGCCGCCACCACCCGCGCCCGCCTGGCTCGGGCCGGAGGTGCCGCAGGCGGCGAGCGCGGAGCCCGCGAGCGGCACGGCCATGGCGAGACGCAGGAAGTTTCGTCGCGACGTCGTCGAGGAGTCCACTTCGACACCTTTCGATAATTTTCGAGAAAGCCGCTTGACCAACGTAGGATCCTCGTCACACTGCGTCAAGGCATTGCCTGTTCATCTCGATTCGACAACAGTTCCCCCAGAACGTTGGTCCCGAAAAGTTTCGGAGGTAGCCCGTGGAACCTTGGCGGGACCAGGCGCGTCCGGTCGCTGAGCGCGTCGAGCTCCTGTTGGCGGCGATGACGCTGGAGGAGAAGGCGGCCCAGCTCGGCAGCCGCTGGGTGGGCAACGCGATGTCCACCGAGCCGAGCGACCAGAACGTCGCGCCGATGCAGGACGTGTTCGCCGCGGGCGCGGCCACGCCGCTCGCCGAGGCGAGCCGCCACGGGCTCGGCCACCTCACCCGCGTCTACGGCAGCCGCCCGCTCACCCCCGCCGAGGGCGCGGCCGAGCTGGTGCGCCAGCAGCGCACGGTGATCGACGGCTCGCGCCTCGGTATCCCGGCGATCGTCCACGAGGAGTGCCTCACGGGGTTCACCGCCTACGGCGCCACCGTCTACCCCGCGGCCATCGCCTGGGGCGCCGCCTTCGACCCCGACCTCGTCGAACGCATGGCCGCCGCGATCGGCCGCGACATGGCCGCGGTCGGGGTGCAGCAGGGTCTGTCGCCGGTCGTCGACGTCGTGCGCGACTACCGGTGGGGCCGGGTCGAGGAGACCATGGGCGAAGACCCCTACCTCGTCGCCGTCACGGGCTGCGCCTACGTGCGCGGCCTGCAGAGCGCCGGGGTGATCGCCACCCTGAAGCACTTCGCCTGCTACTCCGCCTCCCGCGCCGCCCGCAACCACGGGCCGGTCTCGATGGGCCGCCGCGAGCTGATGGACGTGGTCCTCCCGCCGTTCGAGGCGGCCGTCACGCTCGCGGGGGCGGGCTCGGTGATGAACTCCTACGCCGACGTCGACGGCGTGCCCGCGGCCGTCGACCGCTGGCTGCTCACCACCGTGCTGCGCGACGCGTGGGGCTTCACCGGCACGGTCGTGTCCGACTACTGGTCGGTGCCGTTCGTCGCCACCATGCACCGCGTGGCGGCCGACGCGGCGGACGCGGGCGCGCAGGCGCTGGCCGCGGGTCTCGACGTCGAGCTGCCGGACACCATCGGGTTCACGGAGCTCGCCGGACGCGTGCCGGAGGAGCTCGTCGAGCGGGCGGCGCGGCGGATCCTCACGCAGAAGGTCGAGCTGGGGCTGCTCGACGAGGGCTGGACGCCGGAGGGCTCGGTGGCGGGCGCCGCCGACGTCGACCTCGACGCGCCCGCCAACCGCGCGCTCGCCCGCGAGCTGGCCGAACGCTCGATCGTGCTCCTCGACGCCGGATCGGCGCTCCCCTTGCGGCCCGACCTGCGGCGGGTGGCCGTCGTCGGGCCGTGCGCCGCCGACCCGCTCACGTTCATGGGCTGCTACGCCTTCGCCACCCACGTGCTGCCCCGGTTCCCCGGCCACGAGCATGGGCCTCGTCGTGCCGTCCGCGGTGGAGGCCCTGCGCGCCGAGCTGCCGCACGCCGACGTCGTGCACACCCCGGGCTGCGCGGTGGACGGCACCGACCGGTCCGGGTTCGCGGCCGCCGTCGCCGCGGCCCGCGACGCGGAGGTGTGCGTCGCGCTCGTCGGCGACCGCGCGGGCCTGTTCGGCCACGGCACCTCCGGCGAGGGCTGCGACGCGGCGGACCTGCGGCTCCCGGGCGTGCAGGCCGAGCTCCTCGCCGAGCTGGTCGCCACCGGCACGCCGGTGGTCGTGGTCGTCGTGTCCGGTCGGCCCTACGCGCTGGGCGACGTCCAGGCGGCCGGGCTCGTGCAGGCGTTCATGCCGGGCGAGGAGGGCGGCGGGGCGATCGCCGGGGTGCTCTCGGGCCGGGTCCAGCCGGTCGGGCGGCTGCCGGTGCAGATCCCCCGCGCGGCGGGCGGGCAGCCGAGCACCTACCTGCAGCCGCCGCTCGGCGGCGCCGAGAGCGCGGGCATCTCCTCCCTGGACGCCACCCCGCTCTTCCCGTTCGGCTACGGCCGCTCCTACACCACGTTCGCCGTGGACGACCTGCGGATCAGCGCGGCCGAGCTGCCGACCGACGGCGAGATCGGCGTGGCCGTGCGCGTGCGCAACACCGGGGAGCGCGCGGGCGAGGAGGTGGTGCAGCTCTACCTGCGCGACGTGCTCGCCCAGGTGGTGCGGCCCACGCGGCAGCTGGTGGGGTTCGCCCGGGTGCCGCTCGCGCCGGGCGCCGCGGCCGACGTCCGGTTCCGCCTCCACGCCGACCGCACCGCTTTCACCGGGCGGGACCTGCGCCGGATCGTCGAGCCGGGCGAGATCGAGATCCTCGTCGGCACGTCGGCGGCCGACCTGCCCTGCCGGGATACCGTGCGCCTGACCGGCCCTTTGCGTGAGGTGGGCGCCGACCGCCAGCTCGTCACCCCGGTGGACGTGAGCGCGCGCGCCGACGCGTAGAGGAGGACCACGTGTCGACGTCTGGTGCGCGGCGGGCCACGCTGGCCACGATCGCCGCCTCCGCCGGGGTGTCGGTGGCCACCGTGTCCAAGGTGCTCAACGGCCGCGCCGACGTCGCCCCCACCACCCGGGCGCGGGTGGCGGACCTGCTCGCGAAGCACGACTACATCGGCCGTCGCAGCGGGCCCCGCGCCCAGCCGGTGGTCGAGCTGGTGTTCGACGACGAGCTCAACGCGTACGCCACCGAGATCGTGCAGGGCACGCTGGACGCGGCGGCCGGGGCGGGCGCCGTCGTGGCCGTCGCCGTGCGGGGTCGTCGGGGTGCGGTGGGGCCGCCGGTCGCGTGGGCCCGCGAGCTGGTCGCCACGGGCCGCGAAGCGGTGATCGGCGTGGTGAACTCGCTGACCGCGGGGCACGTCACCGCGCTGGCCACGGCCGGGCTGCCGCTCGTGGTGATCGACCCGATCGACCTCCCGCGGGCCCGGGTCACCAGCGTGGGCGCCACCAACTTCGCGGGCGGTGTGGCGGCGGCCCGGCACCTGCTCTCGCTCGGGCACCGCCGCGTCGCCTACGTCGGCGGCTCGCCCACCGCGGCCTGCAGCCAGGCCCGCATGCACGGTTTCCGCGCGGCGCTGGAGGCGGCGGGTCTCCCCCTACCCGACGGCTACCTCCGCGACGGGCTGTTCCGCTACCAGGACGGCGTCGAAGGCGCGACCGCGCTCTTCGCCCTCCCCTCGCCGCCCACGGCCGTGTTCGCGGCCTGCGACGCGGTCGCGGCCGGGGTGGTCGAGGCGGCCCGCGCGCACGGTCTGCGCGTGCCGCAGGACCTCTCCGTGGTCGGGTTCGACGACACCGACCTCGCGCGCTACGGCGCGCCGCCGCTCACCACCGTGCGCCAGCCGCTGCGCGAGATGGGCGCCGTGGCACTGCGCACCGCGCTGCGGATGGCGGCGGGCGAGGAGCTCGACTCGCACCACGTGGAGCTCGCCACGGAGCTCGTCGTCCGGAAGTCCACCGCGCCGCCCGCCGACTGACGCCGCGCGCTCGCCTACCGTCCGTAGCCCCGATGTGTAACACCATCGGCGCTGGTGCGAGCCTCAAAGGGTGAAGGGGAGCAGGCGGGTGACACCCGCGGTAGTCATTCTGATAGGGGCCGCGCTGCTGGCCGGGTGCACGGCCGCACCGGGTCCCACGCCGGCGGCGGCCGCACCGGCGAGCGCGGCGCCGCACACCGAACCCATGCCGGGCGGGCCGCTGAGCACCACGGCGGGCCAGTCGCCCGCCGACGTCGCACTACAGCTGGAGGCGCTGTTGGGGCAGCACTCCGTGCTGGTGGCCGACATGATGCGCAGCCGGATCCGCAACGACGCGGACTTCGCGCAGGCCGCGAGCACCGCCGTCACCCGCAACACCGACGACCTCACGGCCGTGGTCAAGGCGATGTTCGGCGACCAGGCCGCCATGGCCTTCCGCACCACGTGGAGCGAGCACACCACGGCGTTCTTCAACTACGCCCGCGGTATCGCCGCCAACGACACCGCCGCCCGCGACGACGCCCGCGCCCAGCTCGTGAAGTTCGAGTCGGGCCTCGGCGACTTCTTCGCGGGCGCCTCGCAGGGCAGGCTCCCCCCGGCCGCGGCCCGCAGCGCCCTCACCGCGCACGTCGACCACCTGCTCCGGCAGGCCGACGAGTACGCCGCCCGCGACTACGGCCGCGCCGCCGACGACTACCGCACGGCCTACTCCCACGCGTTCGGCATCGGGCAGACGCTCGCGGCCACGCTGCTCCCGCCCGACGAGGCGGCGAAGCTCGACCAGCCGTCGTGGCGGCTGCGGTCGGAGCTGGACCGGCTGCTCGGCGAGCACATCGCGCTGGCCGTCGCCGCACTGCGGGCCGGCGCGACGGAGAGCCCGGACTTCCCGGCCGCGGCGGCGAGCCTCGACCAGAACACCGACCAGCTCACCGCGGCGATGGGCGCGCTCTTCGGGCCCGCCGCAGGCCAACAGTTCATGCAGCTGTGGGCCGACCACATCGACGCGCTCGTCGGGTACACCAGCGCCGTGGCGGGCAACGACGGCGCAGGCCGCCAGGCCGCGCTCGACAAGCTGCGCGGCTTCGAAGGCAAGCTCGCGGCGTTCCTCGACACCGCGACCGGCAGCCGGATCCCGTCCGCGGAGCTGGCCTCGGCGTTCCTGCACCACGACCAGATGCTCACCGAGCAGGTGGACGCCATGGCGAACAAGGACTACGCGAAGGCGCACGAGCTGGCCTACAACGCGTACCAGGACATGTTCGGGCTCGCCAAACAGCTGTCGGTGGCGTTCGGCGACACCGTGGCCGCGCAGCTGCCGCAGGGTGGTGCCGAGACGGGTGCGGGCGGTACGGCTCCGCGATGAGGTGGCGGCCCGTCGCCTGCGTGGTGCTGGGCGTCACGGCCGTGGTGTGCTCCGTCATCGCGGCCACCGCCCCGCCCCCGCCGCCGCCCGCTCCGCCGCCCGCTGTGTCATCGTCGGAGGCGTCGTTCCACTCGGTGCGCAGCTACGCCGACGTGGCCGAGCCGGTGCGCCTGCGCGTCCCGGCGCTCGGGATCGACGCGCCACTGACCCACCTCGGGGTGGCTCCGGACCAGACGATCGAGGTGCCCGCGGACTTCGCCGTGCCCGGGTGGTTCGACCAGGGGCCGCGACCGGGACAGCCGGGCCCCGCGGTGATCCTCGGGCACGTCGACTCGAAGGCCGGGCCCGCGGTGTTCTACCGGTTGAACCGGCTGCCCGTCGGCGCCGTGGTGTTCGTGGACCGGGCGGACGGTAGCACCGTCGACTTCCGGGTACGCGGCACGCAGCACGTCGCCAAGACCGCGTTCCCGACCGACCTCGTCTACGCCCCGACCCTGGAGCCGTCACTCCGACTGGTGACTTGCGGTGGCCCATTCGACCACACCAGGAGTAGCTATTTGGACAATGTCATCGTCTATGCCGACCCGTAGCGCTCGCGCCGCCGTGCTCGCGCTGCTCGGCGTCCTGCTCACGTGCGGAGTCGCGTGGGCGCAGCCATCCGGTGTCGTCGTCTCCGAGGGCACGCTGGACGGGCGGGCCCGGCTGGTCGTCAGCGGCGACGGACCGATCGCGGTCACGGTGGCCGGGCAGCCGCAGCCGATCACCACCACGCCGCTGGTGTCCGACCGCACGGCGATGGCGCTCGTCGTCGACGCGTCGGCCGGGGGCGGCCCGGGCCTGCAGCCCGGGTTGGGCGGGCTGGTCGACTTCGCGCTCGGGGTGCCGCCCGTCACGCGCACCGCGGTGGTGGCCGACACCGCGCCGCCTGCCGTCGTCGTGCCGTTGCAGGCCGGTCCCGCCGGGGTGCTCACCGGGCTGGGCGGCATCACCTCGCGGGGCGACCGGCAGACCGCCGCGGCGCTGGACCTGGCCGTCGCGCAGCTGCCGCGGGAGGCGGACAGCCCGCGGCTGGTGGTCCTCTACACGGGCGGCGCCAACACCTCGGATGCGCCCGACGCCCTCGCCGCGCGGCTGCGGGCCCAGGGCGTCGTGCTCGCCGTGGTCACCACGGCCGACGCGGGGTACTGGAGAACGGTCGCCGAAGGCACGGGCGGGGTGGCGGTGGGCGCCCCGGCGTCGGCCGTCGTCGCCGCGTTCGGGCAGGTCGCGAGCGCGTTGCGCACGCGGTCGCTGGTGACGCTGCCCGCGCCGGAGCGCGCGCCGACGCCCGCGGTCGTCAGCGTCGGCGGTCAGTCCGCGGACACCGTCCTCCCGCCCGCGGCCACCGGCGTCGACCCGACGATCGTCGCGGCAGGCGTCGTGCTCGGGGTGGTGGCGCTGGCGCTCGCCGTGGCCGCGTTCGCCCTGCTCAGGCGCAGGCGTCGGGGCGCCCACGCGTGGGCCGCGCCGTCAGACGAGCCTGGGCGGCCGGTCGGCCGGGACCCGGAAGCGGCCACGCCTGCCGAGCCCGGACGGCCGGTCGGGCAGACCCCGGAACAGGGCACGCCTGCCGAACCCGGGCGGCGGGCGTCGGGACGGGCCGCGCCGCCGGTCGAGCGTGGACGGCGGGGGCGCAGGCTGCGTCGGGTGTGGCACGCCCCCGAACGGGCGGCGATGCCGACGGTCGATCGCAGGCGGCTGCGGATGGCGATCGAGGACGCCGTCACCTTGGGCGGGCAGGCGGTGGTGCGGCCTGCCGACGGCCGCGCGGGCGTCGGCGTCACGACCGCGCTGGTCGATTTCGCGCACCACTACCGCGAGGCGTACGACGTCACCTGGTGGATCGCGGCGCAGGACCCGCAGCTGATCGGCGACCAGATGGGGCGGCTGGCCGAGGCGCTCGGGGTGGCCGCGCCGACCGACACGGCCGACGCGGCGGCGGCGGCCGCGCTCGCCGCCCTCCGGCAACGGGGTCGGTGGCTGCTGGTCTTCGACGACGCGGGACCCCCCCACGACCTCGCCCGCTTCCTGCCCGGTGGGACGGGCCACGTCCTCGTCGGCTCCACGGATCCGGGGTGGGAGGGGCGGTCGGTGGCGGTGCCTCCGTTCCGCCGCGCCGAGTCCGTCGAGCTGCTGCGGGCCCACCACGGCGATCTGACCGCCGCCGACGCCGACCGCGTGGCGACCGCACTGGCCGACCTGCCCCTGGACGTCGCCGCGGCCGGGGCAACCCTCGCCGCGACCGGCCTGAGCGCCGAGGCCTTCCTCGACGCCTTGGCCGAGGACGCCACCACCGACCGGCCGAAGCGCGAGGCGGCGGCGTGGGCGGTCGCGTTCGACCGGCTGGCCACCGACGAGCCGCAGGCGCTGGCGCTGCTGACGCTCGTCGCCTGGCTCGGCCCCGAGCCGGTGCCGACGGCGCTGTTCACCGGCCAGTTGCCCGCGTCGCTGACCACGTCAGAACCCGCCCAGGTCGCGGCCGTCCTCGCCGACCGCGGGCTGGCCCGCGCCGACGACGACAGCGTGCAGCTCCACCGCGTGCCCGCTGCCCACCTCGTGCGCCGCAGCGCCGACGACCGCCCGGACGGCGCGGGCTGGGCGGTCTGGGCCGTGCGCCTCCTGCGCGCAGCCGTGCCGCCGGACCCCGATGACGCCGCGACCTGGCCCGCGTGGCGCAGGCTGATGCCGCACGTGCTGGCCGCGACGGACCCCGGCCGCGCGCTGGACGACGTCGCCGTCGAGGTCGGTTGGCTCCTCCACCACGCCGCCCGCTTCCTGCGAGCGCGCGGCGAGCAGGAGTCCGCCCGCGCCCTGCTGGAGGACGCCCACGAGCTCTACCTGCGGCGCCTCGGCCCCGATGACCCCCAGACCGTCGCCGTCGCCCGAGCCCTGGCCGACAACCTCCGCGCCCTCGGCCGCCACGAGCAGGCCCGCCTCTTGTCGGAAGGCCTCAGGGGATGACGACGACGCGCTGCGGGTCGTCGAGCTTCTCGTGCAGCGTCTGCAGCGCGCGGTCGGCCTCGGCGAGCGGGAACCGGTGCGTGATCGAGGCGCCGAGGTCGAGCAGGCCCGCGTCGACGAGGGCGAGCACCCGCCGCAGCGTGGAGATCGTGAATCCGTAGCTGCCCAGGATCTGCAGCTCACGGCGCACGAACACGATCGGTGCCTGCGCGGTGATCGGCTCGGCACCCAGGCCGCAGATCACCGCGCGACCACCGACGGCCAGCGACTCCACCGCGTAGCCGATCGTCTCGGCGTGACCGACGAACTCGGCCGCCACCGCCACCCCCGCCCCACCGGTGGCCGACAGCACCGCCTCCGCCACGGCCTCGCGACCCGGGTCCACGACGACGTCCGCACCGTGTGCGGCCGCCCGGTCGCGCTGCGCCGCCCGCACGTCCACGGCGATCACGGGGTACGCGCCCATCAGCTTCGCGATCTGCACGGCGTGCAGCCCGAGGCCGCCCGCACCGACCACGGCGACGGCCTCGCCGGGCTGGACCTTGGCCACGTCGACGAGCGCGTGGAACGGCGTCGCCACCGCGTCCATGACGATCGCGCCGACCTCGAACGACACGCTGGCGGGCAGCGCGCAGAGGTTGCGGGCAGGCACCACGACGTACTCGGCCAGGCCGCCTTCCCGGTGGATGCCGACGAGGCTGCGGCTGTCGCAGAGCTGGCTGCGACCGGCGACGCACTGCGCGCAGGTGCCGTCCACGACGACGACGCAGACCGCCACCCGGTCATCGACGGCCCAGCCCTGCACCGCCTCCCCCAGCGCGGCGACGGTGCCCGCGATCTCGTGGCCGAGCGTGATGGGCCGGTAGGGCGTCGGGGTGATCCCTTCGATGGCGATGTGGACGTCCGAGCCGCACAGGCCCGTGGCGTGCACCCGCACCAACACCTCGTCCGGCGCAGGCCGGGGCACGGGCACCTCCTCGACGAGGAGCGGCTTGCCCGGCTCGTGGAACCGCGCGGCGGTCATCGTGCGCTTCGGCTCGGTCATCGGAGAAGTATGGGCCCGCGAGATGCGCGTGAGCGGGGTTTTCCGGCCGCGGAACCCCGCTCAGGTGCATCTCGTCGAGGGCGACGTCACGGGTGCCCGCCACGGAGACCGAGCACTGCCACGGGTGACGATGGTGGGGTGACCTCCCTGCTCGACCGGGCCGCAGCGCTCGCCGACGACGTCCTGCAACCGGCCGCCGCGGAGGTCGACGCCAGCGGGGTGATCCCGCCGTCGCACTTCGCGGCGCTCGCAGGCGCGGGGCTCTACGGCCTCGCGCTGGCGGAGCCCGCGGCGCTGCCCGCCGTCACCGAGGTGCTCGCCGGGGGCTGCCTGGCCACGACGTTCACCTGGATGCAGCACCACGGGCCGGTGCGCACGCTGGCCGCGCTCGGGGACCCGCGACTGGCCGAGGCCACGTCGGGCGGGCTGCGGTGCGGGGTGGCGCTCGCGGGCGCGGTGCCCGACCCGCCGCTCCTGTGGGCCACCCGCGAGGACGGCGGGTGGCGGCTCGACGGCCACGCCCCGCTCGTCACCGGGTGGGGGCTGATCGACCTCGTGCAGGTCGCCGTGCGCGACGTCGCCACCGCGGACGCGCCCGACGAGGAGGCCGGGATCGTCACGGCGCTGCTCGACGCCCGCGCCGCGCCGGGCCTCACCGCCCGGCCGCTGGCGCTGCTCGCCGCCGACGCCAGCCGCACGGTGGCGCTGCGGTTCGACGGCGTGCACCTGCCCGACGAGCTGGTGAGCGGGCTGACCACGCGGTCGGCGTTCCTCGCGGGCATGACGGCATCGGCGCGGGTGAACGGCGCGTTGGCGTTGGGCGTGGCCGGGCGGTGCGTGCGCCTGATCGCCGAGACCGGCCGCGCCGACGCCGTGGTCGAGCGGCTCCGGACGGAACTCGACGCGGCGCGGGCCGAGCTCGACGCGGCGCTCGCGGCCGCCGTTGCGGAGCAGGCACCGGATCCCGCCGGGGGCATGGCCTGCTCCCCGCCCGCCGGCGCGCCGCCCGCCAGCACGCCGCCCGTCGGCTCCCCACCCGCCGGCTCCCCACCCGCCGGCGCGCCGCTCGACGCGGCTGCGCGGATGGCCACCGCCCGGGCCGCGGCGAGCGCGCTCGCCCACCGGGCCGCGGGCGCGCTGGTGGTCGCGACGGGCAGCCGGGCGGTCCTCGACGGCCACCCCGCCGGGCGGCTGGTCCGGGAGGCCGCGTTCACCCTCGTGGCCGCGGGCCGCGCCGAGATCCGCGCCGACCTGCTCACCCGCTTCGCCGGGTGTCCGTCAGCAGCTGCCCAGTAGCGGGCGACTTTCGTCCGGCAGAAGCGGTTGGCGGTCGCTGATCCGTGCGTCGCGATCCTAGAGTTCAAGGCATGGCGACGACTGCACCCGCGACGGAATCCCGCCAGCTCCACGAGGCAGGCCACGTCGACGTCCTCATCGTCGGCGCGGGGGTCTCCGGGATCGGGGCGGCGCACCACCTGCGCGAGCGGTTCCCCGAGCGGAGCTTCGCCATCCTGGAGGCCCTCGACAACCGCGGCGGCACCTGGTGGACCCACCGCTACCCGGGCGTCCGCTCCGACAGCGATCTGTTCACCTACGGGTACCGCTTCAAGCCCTGGCGGGGCCCGTCGATCGCGGCGGGCCAGGAGATCCTCGACTACCTGGACGAGGTCATCGACGAAGACGGCCTCGAGCAGTACATCCGCTACCACCACCGGGTCGTCGCGGCGAGTTGGTCCGGCGCGGAGCGGCGGTGGTCGGTCGAGGTCACCCGCGCCGACACCGGGGAGCGGCTGCGGTTCACCACCGACTTCCTGTGGATGTGCCAGGGCTACTACAACCTCGCCAAGCCCTACCGGCCCGACTGGCCCGGCCTCGACCGCTTCCAGGGCCGGCTCGTGCACCCGCAGAACTGGCCCGCGGACATCGACCTCGCGGACAAGCACGTCCTGGTGATCGGCTCCGGGGCGACGGCCGCCACGCTGATCCCCGCCATCGCGGCGGAGACCGCACACGTCACGATGCTGCAGCGCTCCCCCAGCTACTACCTGCCCCGGCCCAGGACCCACGACCTGGTCAAGACGCTGCGCGCGCTGGACGTCCCCGAGGAGTGGACGCACGAGATCATGCGCCGCCAGTCGATGCTGCAGACCAACTGGCTGGCCAGGACGTCGCTGGAGGCGCCCGAGGTGGTGCACGCCTTCCTCATGGACGGCATCAAGCCCCTGCTGCCGGAGGGCATCGACGTCGAGAAGCACTTCACGCCCGGCTACCGCCCGTGGCAGCAGCGCATCGCCGTGGTCCCGGACGGCGACTTCTTCGCCGCCCTGCGCGCGGGCTCGGCGTCGATCGTCACCGACACCATCGACACGTTCACCGAGAAGGGCGTCAAGGTCGGGTCGGGCGAGGAGATCCCGGCGGACGTCGTCGTCACCGCGACGGGGTTCAACCTCACGGTCTTCGGCGACGTCGCGTTCACCGTCGACGACGAGCCGGTCGACTTCACCGAGCACATCACCTGGCGCGGCATGATGATCGACGACGTGCCGAACATGGCCTACATGTTCGGCTACTTCCGGCACAGCTGGACGCTGCGCATCGACCTCGTGGCCGACGTGGTGGCGCGGCTGTTCGAGGCGATGCGGGAGAAGGGCGCCTCGGTGGTCACGCCCACGCTGCCGCCCACCGAGGCGGACATGCCCCGGCGGCCGTGGTCGGACCCGGAGAACTTCAACGCCGGGTACGTCATGCGTTCGCAGCACCTCCTGTACAAGCAGGGCGACCACGAGCCGTGGACGCACATGCAGGAGCACGAGGAGGAACGCGAGCTCCTGGCCAAGGCCGATCTCGACGACGGCACGCTCGTCTACCGCTGATCCGGGTGGGCAGCACCGTCGCGCAGGGCCGGGCGGCGTTCGAACGGGGCGCCTGGGCCGAGGCGTGCGCGCTGCTCGCCGAGGCCCCCGAAGCCGACGCCGACGTCGAGGACGTCGAACGGCTCGCGGTCGCGGCCCACCTCGCCGGTCGCGACCACGACAGCGAGCGCGCCTGGGTCCGCGCCCACCGCGAGCGGCTGCGGCTCGACCACACCGACGACGCCGTGCGCTGCGCGTTCTGGCTGGCCATCCTCCTGATGCTGCGCGGTGAGACGGCACGGGCGGGCGGCTGGCTGGCGGGCGCCGAGCGGCTCGTGGACGAGGCCGGGTGCGGCCGCGGCTACCTGCGCGTGCCGGTCTTCCTCGCCGCGCTGACGGACGGCGACGGCGTGGCCGCGGAGGCGCTCGCCTGCGAGGTCGTCGAGGTGGCGCAGCGCTGCGGCGACGAGGACCTGCGGGCGCTGGGCGTGCTGGGGCAGGGCCAGGCCGCGCTCGTGCTCGGTGAGCTGGGGCGCGCGATGGACCTGCTGGACGAGGTCATGGTGCTGGTCACGACGACCCCGCGGTCGCCGATCGTCACCGGCATCGTCTACTGCGCGGTGATCGAGGCCTGCATGGACGCCGCCGACGTGCGGCGCGCCGCCGAATGGACGCGGGCCCTGGAACGCTGGTGCGCGGCCCAGCCGGACCTGGTGCCCTACCGCGGCCAGTGCCTCGTGCACCGGGCGCAGGTCCTCCAGGCCCGGGGCAACTGGCCGGACGCGCTGGCCGAAGCGGAGCAGGCCTGCCGCAGGCTGGCCGATCCCCCGCACCCGGCGCTCGGGCTCGCGCTCTACCAGCAGGCCGAGCTGCACCGGCTGCGCGGTGAGCTGGACGCCGCCGAACGGGCGTACCGCGCGGCGGGCCGCGCGGGCCGGGAGCCCGCACCGGGGTTCGCGCTGCTGCGGCTGGCGCAGGGGGACGTCGCGGCCGCGAGCGCCGCGGTGCGACGGCTCGTCGAGGAGAGCCGGGGCCGGATCGACCGGCCGGTGCTGCTGGCGGCGGCGGTGGAGGTCCACCTGGCCACGGGCGACACGGCCGCCGCCGCGGACGCGAGCCGCGAGCTGACCGCCATCGCCGACCGCCCCGACGCGCCACCGCTGCGCCGGGCCGTCGCCGACCACGCCCGCGGCGCCGTGCTGCTGGCCGAGGGCGCGGCGGGCGAGGCGTTGCCGCTGCTGCGGGCGGCGGCGGAGCGGTGGCGCGCGCTGTCCATGCCCTACGACGTCGCGCGGGCCGGGGTGCGGGTGGCGCTCGCCTGCCGGGCGCTCGGCGACGAGGACGCCGCCCGGCTCGAGCTCGACGTGGCGTGCGCCGCCTTCGAACAGCTCGGCGCCCGCACGGACCTGGCCGAGTCGCGCGCACTGGCCACGGCGCCGACCGTCGGCCGGGCGGGCCTCACCGCCCGGGAGTGCGAGGTGCTCCGCCTGGTGGCGAGCGGGCGCACCAACCGGGAGATCGCGGCCGAGCTGGTGATCAGCGAGCACACCGTGGCCCGGCACCTGCAGAACATGTTCGCCAAGCTCGACCTGCCCTCGCGCGCGGCCGCCACCGCCTACGCCTACCGGCACGGCCTGGTCTGAATTCACCACTCCGCCGCCGTCGCGGATGGTGAACGCGGGCGATCCGCCCGGCACCGGTCCCGACCTAGCGTCGCACCATGACTGATCAGGTAGCGCTGGCGACGGCGTTCAACGGGTGCTTCGAGACCCTGGAAGCGGGCGAGGACGTCTTCGCGCCCGACGTGTTCTTCGACCTCCTGCCGCCGTTCTGGCGGTTCCAACTCAAGGGCCCGGGCGCCTTCGCCGAGCAGCTGCGCGAGCTCGCCGGGGACGGGGAGGTGCGCGCCCGGCTGCTGCGCGTCGTGCCGACCGCCACCGGCTTCGTCATGGAGCACGAGGAGACCGCGCACGACGAGGTGGCCCGGCGGCTGTGGCTCTGCGAGGTGCGCGACGGCCGGATCACCGAGGTGCGTCGGCTACTGCAACGGCGGCTGGGACGCGGAGCTGCGCGCCCGGCACGCCGTCGAGGCCCCGATGCTCCGGACCGCGCCATGACACCCGACGACGTGCTCGCCGCCGTCCGCGCGATGGCCCCGACGGTCGCCGCCCGCGCCGCCGAGGGCGAGGCGGCCCGCCGCCTCCCCGCCGACCTGCTCGCCGCGCTGCGCGACGCCGGGTGCTTCCGGATGTCGATGCCGGAGAGCCACGGCGGCCTCGGCGCCGACCTCGCGGCGATCTCGGCGGTCCTCGAGGCCCTCGCCCGCGCCGACGCCGCCACGGCCTGGACGGTGATGATCGGCGGCAACGCGTGGATCGACCTGGCGGCCCTGCCCCGCACGACGTTCGACAAGGTCTTCGACCGGCCGGACGTCATCGTCGCGGGGGTGTTCGCCCCGTCCGGCTCGATCGTCCCGGCCGACGACGGGTACCGGGTGTCGGGCCGGTGGAGCTTCGCGAGCGGCTGCGAGCACGCGGACGTGCTCTACGCCAACTGCGTGGACGCGGACGGCGAGCTGCGCATGGCCCTCCTCGCACCGGACGACGTGCAGGTCGAGGACACCTGGACCGCGGCCGGGCTGTGCGGCACGGGCAGCCACCACTTCCGGGTGGCGGAGCGGGTGGTGCCCGCCGACCACACCTACCGGCTCTTCGCCGACCCGCCGTGCCTGGACGTGCCGATCGTGCGGATCCCGGTGCCCACGCTGATCTCGCCTGCTGATCGCGGCCGTCGCGGTCGGGATCGCGCAGGGCGCGCTCGACGACCTCGGCGAGCTCGCCGCCCACAAGGTGCCGTTGCTCGACGCACGAGCCCCTGGCGGCCGACCCCGCGTTCCAGATCGAGCTCGCCGACCGCCGACACCGACGTGCGGGCGTGCCGGGCGCTGCTCGCCGCGACCGTCGACGAGGTCTGGGCGAGCGGAGGCGCTCACGATGGCGCAGCGCGCCCGGGCCCGCGCGACGGCCGTGTGGGTCACGTCCCGGGCCGCGGCGGTCGTCACCGCGGCGCACCACGCGGCGGGCAGCACGGCCGTCTACGCCGCGTCGCCGTTGCACCGGCGCCTGCGCGACGTCCACACCCTCACCCAGCACTTCCTCGTCAAGCGGTCGACGCTCACGACGGCGGGCGCGGTCCTCGCGGGCCGCGAGGTCGCCGTGCCGGTGTTCTGACGTTGCGTTGACGGTCGATCGACGGCCAGCCGTCACGACGTTCGGTGCTCCAACGATGAACGGAGCAAGGACATGGCAGTGGACACCGACCGGCTCAACGCGTTCCTCGGCCGGTTCGTCAGCGATCTCGGCGCCACGGTGGCGGCGGGCGGCGTGGTCGTCGGCCACCGGCTGGGCCTCTACCGGGCGCTGGCCGACGGCCCGGCCGACGCCCGAGGAGCTGGCGGGCCGCACCGGCACCCACCCCCGCTACGTCGCGGAGTGGCTGCGGGGCCAGGCCGCGGGCGGCTACGTCGAGTACGACGCCGCGACCGGCGCGTTCTCGCTCACCGAGGAGCAGGCGTTCGCGCTCACCGACCCCGAGGGCCCGCTCTACGTGCCGGGGGCGTTCGTGCTGGCGCTGGGCACGCTGCGGGCCGAGTCGCAGATCACCGACGCGTTCCGCACGGGCGCCGGGATGGGCTGGCACGAGCAGCACGACGACGTGCCCGTCGGCTGCGAGATGTTCTTCCGCCCCGGCTACCTCGCCAACCTCGTCCCGAGCTGGATCCCGGCGCTGGACGGCGTCGCGGCGAAGCTGAACGCGGGCGCCGCGGTGGCCGACGTGGGCTGCGGGCTCGGCGCCTCGACCGTGCTGCTGGCCCAGGCCTACCCGCGTTCGCGGTTCGCGGCTCGGACTACCACGGCACGTCGGTCGAGCTGGCCCGCAAGCGCGCCGCCGAGGCGGGCGTGGAAGACCGGGCGATCTTCGAAGTCGCGTCGGCGCAGGACTTCCCCGGGTCGGGCTACGACCTGGTCACGACGTTCGACTGCCTGCACGACATGGGCGACCCGGCGGCCGCCGCTCGGCACGTCCGCGAGGCGCTCGCCCCGGACGGGACCTGGATGATCGTGGAGCCGTACGCGGGCGACGCCGTGGCCGACAACCTCAACCCGGTGGGCCGCGTCTTCTACAACTTCTCCACCTACCTCTGCGTGCCCAACGCGCTCTCCCAGCCGGGCGGGTCCGCGCTCGGCGCCCAGGCCGGGGAGGCGGCGATCCGCGAGGTGGTGACCGCGGCCGGGTTCACCCGCTTCCGGCGGGCCGCGGAAACGCCGTTCAACCTCGTCTTCGAGGCGCGACCCTGAAACCATCCGAGCATGTGTGACGCATCCAGCGGGGTGCCGGGCGTGGCCGTGCCGCGCCCGGCACCCGGCGCGGCCGTCGACCCCATCACGTTGGAGCCGGTCGACGAGCTGCTCGTGACCACCCTCGTGGACAACGTCTACGACGCGCTGCTGGCGGGCGACGAGCGCACCCGCCGGGTTCCCATCAACGTCGCGACGACGGCCGCGCCGCAGTTCGACGGCGGGCGGACGGCGGTCGGCCTCGTGGCCGAGCACGGGTTCGCCGCGCTGGTCACCGTCCGGCGCGGCGGCACCACCACGCACACTGCTGTTCGACACCGGCCTCTCACCGGACGGCATGCTCACCAACGCCGACCGGCTCGGCGTGGACCTGTCCGCCGTGCAGGGTGTGGTGCTCAGCCACGGGCACTTCGACCACGCGGGCGGCCTCGCCGGGTTGGGCCGCCGGTTCGGCGGCCGACGGCTGCCGATGGTCGTCCACCCGCACTCCTGGACCCGCCGTCGGCAGGCGTTGCCCGGCCGGACCCGTGGGAGATGCCCACGTTGAGCCCCCGCGCCTTGAACGGCGAGGGGTTCACGGTGGTCGAGCGCCGCGAGCCGTCGCTGCTCGTCGACGGCTGCGTGCTCCTCACCGGCGAGGTCGACCGCACCACGGAGTTCGAGCGCGGGATGCCGCCCGCCCACCAGGCGTGGGACGGCCGAGGCCTGGGCGCACGACCCCCTGGTGATCGACGACCAGGCGCTGGTCGTGCACGTGCGCGACCGCGGGCTGGTCGTCGTCACCGGCTGCGGGCACGCGGGCGCGGTGAACATCGTCCGGCACGCGATGCGGCTCACCGCGGTCGAGCGCCTGCACGGCCTGATCGGCGGGCTGCACCTGAGCGGGCCCGCGTTCGAGCCGGTGATCGGCCCGACGGTCGCGGCGCTCACCGAGCTCGACCCGGCGCTCGTCGTGCCCGGCCACTGCACCGGGTGGCGCGCCCAGCACGCGCTCGCCGCGGCCCTGCCCGCCGCGTGGGTGCAGGGCAGCAGCGGCACCACGCACCGGCTGTTGGCCGCGTAGCCCACGCACACCGTCGGGGGTTCGCGCACATTGCGCGCAATGTGCACGGGCCCGGCGCGGTGTGCGTGAGCCGAGGTAGGCCCCCACAGCGAGCGCGGCCAGGAGGGGGACGACCCCGCACACGGCCATGCCCACCCGCGGGCCCGCCGCGTCGGTGATCCAGCCGATAAGGGGCGCGCCCAGCGGGGTGCCGCCGGTGAACGCGAGCATGTAGAGCCCCATGACGCGCCCCCGCATCGCCGGGTCGACGCCCAGCTGCACCGCCGCGTTGGCCAGGGCCTGGAACGCCAGGTTGACCGCCCCCATCGCGGCGAGGACCACCAGGAACGCGGTCCGACCCGGCATCAGCGACGCGGCGACCTGGGCGATGCCGAAGCCGGCCGCGGTGGCCACGATCGGCAGACGCCGACGGGAGGCCGCGCCGCCCGCCACGAGCGCGCCCGCCGCGGACCCGACCGCGAGCACCACGTTGAACAGCCCGTAGAGCGGCGCCCCGCCCGCGAACACGGTGTCGGCCATGCCGGTCAGCACGACGGGGAAGTTCAGCCCGAACATCCCGAGCAAACCCACCAGCACGATCGTGGCGGCCACCGGCGGACGCTCCGCGACGTGCCGCAAGGCGGCGCGCAGCTGGCCGGGCGCGGGCGCGACCACGGCGCGCGCCGGGGCACGGCCGCCGCCCCTGAGGCCCAGCATCGAGGCGAGCGAGCAGGCCGCGGTGGCGGCGAAGACCCAGCCGGTGCCCGCCGTGCCGATGAGGGTCGCGGCCACGGCCGGGCCGACCAGCCGGGTCATCTGGAAGACCGCCGCGGCGAGCGCGACGGCGGGCTGCAGGCATGCCGGCGGCACGATCTGGGTGACGAACGCCTGCCGCGTCGGGTTCTCGACGACGAGGACGAGCCCGCCGACCAGCGCGAGGACGTCGACGTGGACGGCCTGGACGGTGCCGGTCAGCGTGAGCCCGGCCGCGACCGCGGCGACCGCGGCGTTGGTGGCCGCGGCGGCGAGCAGCAGCGCGCGGCGCGACCGCCGGTCGGCCAAGAGCCCGCCGTGCAGCCCCAGCAGGAGCACGGGCAGGAACTGGCAGGCCATGGTGACGCCGACCGCGGCGGGGCTGCCCGTCAGCTCCAGGACGAGCCAGTCTTGGGCGACCGAGCGCATCCACGTGCCGGTGGAGGCGGCGGCGTAGCCGGTGAGGTAGGTGCGGAAGGAGGAGGAACGGAGGGCGGCGAACGCGGCCGCGGGCACGGGGAGGACCTTTCGTCGTGATCACGTACCGCCCCAGCCTCTGCCCGTCCCAGGCTATTCTGAAGGCCGATCAGCCGACTTACTGTCATTGTGGAACGTGATGAGCTACGACCCCGCCCAGCTGCGCACCTTCCTCGCGGTGGCCCAGACCCGCAGCTTCACCCAGGCCGCCGCCCGCCTCGGCATCCGGCAGCCGACGGTCAGCCAGCACGTCCGCAAGCTGGAGACGGCGGTCGGGCGGGTGCTCGTGCTCCGCGACACCCACACCGTCGCGCTCACGTCCGACGGCGAGGCGATGATCGGGTTCGCCCGCTCGATCCTGGCCGCGCACGACGACGCCGCGGCCTACTTCCGCGGCGAACGCCCGCACGGGCGGCTGCGCATCGGCATGTCCGACGACCTCGCGCTCACCCGGCTACCCCAGATCCTGCGCGACTTCCGCCGCGACCACCCGGGCGTCGACCTCGACCTGACCGTCGACCAGAGCGGCACCCTGCACCGGCGGTTGGAGAACGACCGCCTCGACCTGTTCATCGGCAAGCGGCCGCGGGGCGAGGACCGCGGCACGCTCGTGCAGCGGGAGCGTCTGGTCTGGGTCGGCACCGCGACCACGAAGCTGGACCTCACCCGGCCGCTCCCGCTGGTGATCTACCCCGCACCCGCGTTCACCCGCACCGCCATGCTCGACGCGCTCGACCGCGCAGGCCTCGCGTACCGCAGCGCCTGCGTCTGCCGGGGCGTCAACGGCCTCATCGCCGCCGTCGCCGCGGGGATCGGGGTTTCCGCGTTGCTGCGCAGCCTGGTGCCCGTGCAGCTCTCCGCCCTCGGCCCGCAGCACCGGCTGCCCGAGCTGGGCCGCCTGGACCTCGTCCTGCTCACCAACCCGCGCACGGCCGAGCGCCCCGCCAGCCGGGCGCTGGCCGCCGCCGTGCTGGCGGGCGGGTCGGCGGGGCTCGCGGCGCCCTGACCCTTTCGGGCAGGGTGGCGGGTATGGCGGACAGCGTGCGCGCGGCGGTACTGGCGGCCCCCGGACGGTACGAGCTGCAGGAGTTCCCCTACCCGCGGCTGGCGGACGGAGCGCTGCTGATGCAGGTCGAGATGGTCGGGATCTGCGGCACCGACAAGCACACCTACGCGGGCGAGACGAAGCAGTACGCGGGCACACCCGCCGAGACCGACACCCCGTTCCCGATCATCCAGGGCCACGAGAACGTCGGCGTGGTCGCGGAGATCACCCCGACGGCGGCCGAGCGGATCGAGTTCTACGGCCGCCGCCTCGCGGTCGGCGACCGGATCACGATGTGCCCGGACGTCGTCTGCGGGCGGTGCTACGAGTGCACCCACGTGATGGGCTACGTGTGGTGCGAGAACTCGGAGTGCTACGGCAACTCGTTCACGAGCGCCGAGCCGCCGCACCTGCTCGGCGGGATGGCCGAGTACATGTACCTGCGCCCGGACACGTTCGTCTACAAGGTGCCCGACGGGCTCAGCCCGCGGGTCGCCGTGCTCGCCGAGCTCATGGCCTGCACGGCCAGCCTGGACAAGCTCAAGGAGTTCTCCTCGTACGCGCTGGAGGGCTTCAACTCGGGCGACACCGTGGTCGTGATCGGCACGGGCCCGCTCGGTCTGCTGCACGTCGCGAAGGCGGACATGATGGGCGCCGGGCAGATCATCGCCACCGACCTGTCCGAGCACCGGCTGGCCTGGGCCCGTCGGTGCGGCGCCGAGCACGTGCTCAACGCGTCGACGACGACGGCGGAGGAACGGGTCGCCCGGGTCCGCGAGCTGACGGGCGGCCGCGGCGCCGACGTGGTGCTGCACATGGCGAACACGCCGAAGTCGTTCGTCGAGGGCATCGAGATGCTCAAGCGCGGCGGGATGATGCTGGAGATGGGCAACTTCGCCGACACCGGCGAGATCAGCCTCAACGTGCACCGGCACGTCTGCAGCAAGAACATCCGCCTTGTCGGGCTGACCAACCACCCGAGCACCGGCTACGGGCCCGCGCTGCGGCTGCTGGAGCGCTACGCCGACCGCTACCCGTTCGCCGAGATGGTGACCCACGAGTTCGGGCTCCACCAGGCCGACGAGGCGCTGCACACGAGCATGGACCCGCGGTCGATGAAGGTGGCGATCGTCCCCGGGCTCACGACCTGAAGGCGGCCAGGTCGTCGACCATGCGGTGCAACGGCCTGCGCACCACCGAGGCCATGGCGCTGTGGTCGACGCCGCGGAACCGCTCGACCGCTGCGCGGGCCCGGTCGAGGTCCTCGGCGTACGGCTGCCCGGTGAGCGCGGCCGTGACGGCCCGCTCCAACGGCTCGACCAGGGGCTGGAGGAGGTCGAACCGCAGCATCGGGTCGTCCCCGAACGCCGGGCGGGTGCTGAACGTCGACACCTCGGCGGCGAAGACCTCCAGGCCCGCCGCCACCCGCGCGAGCGCGAGCGTGACCACCGTGCCGAGGCCGGTCTCCCACAGCCGGGTCACCGCGTAGCCCGCGGTGTCGGTCGAGCTGAACACCAGCAGCGCCGAGACGGCCACCTGCGTGTTCAGGACGTTCCCGATCCGCAGCACCACGCCCACCAGCAGCGCGAGGGCCAGCACGGCCGCGATCGCGACGGTCGTCGGCTCCAGCACGGCGAGCACGCCGATCGCGATGAGCAGCCCGGCGACCACGCCCACCAGGCGCGCCACCGAGAGGTTGAACGCGCTGAACGGGTCGTCCCGCAGGCTCACCAGCGGCACGAGCGCGGCGAAGATCGGCGGCTGGGTGGCGCCCAGCAGCAGCGCGGCCTCCCACGCCACGGCCGCGGCGACCACGATGCGGGCGACCTGCGGCAGCTCCGCCCGCAGGATCGCCCGCCACGACCCCGTTGCGCTGGTCACGTGGCGATCATGCAGTGTGTCGGGCATGCCTCGCACCGGCCACGCCCCCGTCAACGGCCTGCAGATGTACTACGAGATCCACGGTGAGGAGCACGACGGGGTCCCCGTCCTGCTGCTGAACGGCGCGTACATGACCACCGCGGACTTCGGCCCGCTGCTGCCCGGGCTCGCCGCGCGTCGCCGGGTCGTCGTCGCCGACCCGCAGGGCCACGGCCGCACCGCCGACGTCGACCGTCCGATCACCTACGAGGGCATGGCCGACGACGCCGCCGCGCTGCTCGGCCACCTCGGCATCGCGCAGGCCGACGTCGTGGGCTACAGCATGGGCGGCTGCGCGGCGATCCAGATCGCGATCCGGCATCCCCAGTTGGTCCGCGCGCTGGTGACGATGTCGGCGGGCTTCCGCAGCGACGCGATGCAGCCGGAGCTGCTCGCGATGATCCCCACGATCACCCCGGAGATGTTCGTCGGATCGCCGTTCGAGGCCACCTACAAGGCCGTCGCCCCGCACCCCGACCGCTTCCCCGAGCTGGTCACCAAGCTCAAGCAGCTCGACGAGACGCCGTTCGCCTGGCCGGAGGCCGACATCAGCGGCATCGCGGCGCCGACCCTGATCGTCACCGGCGACGCGGACGCGTCGGTGGTCGAGCACGCCGTCGCGATGTTCCGGCTGCTGGACGGCGGCCGCATGGGCGACGTGCACGGCATCGGGCGGGCCCGGCTGGCCGTCCTGCCCGGCACGGCGCACTTCATGCCGCCGGGCATCGGGATGCTCGACCGCGCGGAGTGGCTGCTCGCGCTCATCCCGGCGTTCCTCGACGCCCCGGACGGCGTGCCCGCGCCGACGTTCTGATCACCGCGGGGTCGCGCGGCGCTCCAGCTCGTCGGCGAGGAGGCGGAGGAACTCGCGCAGGTCGTCCTCGCCCGCCCGCATCGGCCCGACGATCTCCCCGACGGGCTGGGTGGGGTGGGCCAGCTCGAGCCGGATCTCCGCGGCGATGTGCCCGGTGTCGAGGTGGCCGAGGCCGTCAGCGACCGCCCGGACGCGCTCCTGCGGTCGCGGATCGAAGATCACGCCGTAGAGCGCGACGCTCAGCGGGCCGAGCCACCGCTCGACGAGCGTGCCGTCCGCCTGTTCGGCGAAGGCGCGCCCGCACCGCGGGCACTGGTGGAACCGCAGCGGGTCGGCCTGCCCCGTCGGCGAAAGCGGCACGTCGCAGCGGAGGCAGTCGACCATGCGGGCCAGCGTGTCACGATCGTGGGCCGGGGTCGGTGAGCAGCCCGTCGAACAGGCGGCGGAGGACCTCGCCGACCTCCGCGCGCGCCTGGTCGCGGTCCTCGGCCGTGGCGATCACCATGGCCGCCTCGTCCAGCGCGCCGATGAGGATGTGCGCCAGCGCCCTGGCGGGCTGGCGCGCGAGCTGCCCGGCGTCCATCGCCTCCACCAGCAGGTGTTCGGTCACGCCGAGGCTGTAGCGCTGGGCGATGTCGCGGTACTTCTTCCAGCCCAGCACGCTGGGGGCGTCGAGCAGCAGCAGCTGCCGCACCTCGGGGTCGACGCAGATCGACAGCCACGGCTCGACCGACGCCCGGAGCGCCGCGGCGGGGCTTTCCGCACCGGAGGCGTCGACGCCCGCCACGAGCCGCGTCATCACGTCCTGCTCCACCGCCTCTGCCACGGCGAGGAACAGGTCGGCCTTGTCGGCGAACTGGTGGTACATCGCGCCGCGCGTGACGCCCGCGGCCGCCGCGATCTCCGGGGTGCCGACCTCGGCGTAGCCGCGCTCCGCCCACAGCCGTCGCCCGGCGGCGACCAGTGCCTGCCGCGTGGCCGCCGACCGCTGCTCCTGGGTACGTCCCTTGCTTTCCATACACCCTGCCGGTAAGTTACAAACAGACAGCTTGTTTTTAACAGTATCGGGGGGAACGATGCCAACCGTCACGCTCGACGCCGGAACCATCCACTACGACGTCACCGGCCCCGCGCGGGGCCGCCCGGTGGTCTTCGTCCACGGCTACTCCATGGCCTCCTCGCTGTGGGGTCCGCTGACCACCCGGCTCGGCGACCGCGGCCTGCGCTGCTTCGCGCCCACCTGGCCGCTCGGCGGCCACCCCGAGCCGTTGCGGCCCGACGCGGACCGCACGCTGCCCGGCATCGCCGCGATGGTGGACGCGTTCCTGGCCGCCCTCGACCTCGACGACGTGGTGCTGGTCGGCAACGACACCGGCGGCCTGGTCGCCCAGCTCGTGGCCGTGACGCACCCCGACCGGCTCGGCGCGCTCGTGCTCACCAGCTGCGACGCCTTCGAGCACTTCCCACCGCCCATCCTCAAGCCGCTCATCCTCGCCTCCCGCACCCAGCCGACGTTCCGCGGCGCGCTGCAGGCGCTGCGCTCCGCCGCGGTCCGCCGCCGCGCGTTCGGCGCACTCTCCCACTCCGACATCGACGCGCTCGTGCTGCAGTGGGTGCGGCCGCAGCTGGAGAACCCGGCCGTGGCCGAGGACCTGCGCAGGCTCACCGCCTCGCTGCGCCGGGAGACCTCGCTCGACGCCGCGGCGCGCCTCGGCGGCTTCACCCGGCCCGCGCTCGTGGCGTGGTCGGCCGACGACGAGTTCTTCCCGGTCGAGGACGGCCGCAGGCTCGCCGCCGCCCTGCCGAACGCGCAGCTGCACGTCATCGAGGACGCGCGCACCTTCTCGATGCTCGACCAGCCCGACCGGCTGGCCGACCTCATCGGCACGACCGCGGGCGTGGCGGCCTGACCGTCGCCCGCTCGGCGCCTCCTGCCGGCGACGGTCGTCCGCGGGCGCGGGCCACCAACGCCGCGCGGGTCAGCAGGCCTGCGAGGCGGCCGTCGCGCAACAGCACCGCGCAGCCGGCGCCCACAGCGTCGAGCCGGGCGAGGGCCTCCGCCGCGGTCTCCCCCGTGCCCACAGCGAACGGGGGCGGCCCGGCCAGCTCGCCCGCAGGCGTGGCCGGGTCGGCCGCCACCGCGGGGTCAAGGGCGCCGAGGATCTCCGAGACGGCGGTGGCCGCGCCCGGATCGCGGCCCGGCTGCACCACGGGGACGATCGGCTGGCCACCGCCGACCGCGAGCGCCTCGGCCAGCGGTGTAGACGTGGTGACGGTCCGCACCGCGCCGACGGCGTCGACGAGCAGACCGGGCCGGTCGTCGTCGAGGAACCCCATGCGGCGCAGCCAGTCCGTCGAGTGGTACTTGGACAGGTAGATGCGCCCGGAGTCGGCCAGGATCGCCACCACGGTGTGCTCGGGCCCGAGCCCGCGCGCCACCCGCAGCGCCGCCGCCACGACGAGCCCGGACGACGCCCCGACGAGCAGGCCCTCCTGCTGCGCCAACGCGCGGGTGGTCAGCAGCGACGTGCGGTCGTCGACCGTCTCGACCCGGTCGACCACGTCCTGGTGGTACGACAGCGGCCACGCGTCGTCGACCGTCTCGGTGTGCAGGTACTGGCCCGCCGCCTCCACGAAGTACGGGCTGCCGTCACCGCCGCCGTAGCGGGAGGTCAGCGGGTCCGCGCCGACGACCTCGACGCCGCCCTTCTCCTTGAGGAACCGCCCGGTGCCGGAGATCGTGCCGCCGGTGCCGATGCCCGCGACGAGGTGCGTCACCCGGCCGTCGGTCGCGGCCCAGATCTCCGGGCCGGTGCTCGCGTAGTGGATCTCCGGGTTGGCCGGGTTGTCGTACTGGTTGGCGAACCAGCCACCGGGGGTCTCGGCCGCGATCCGCCGCGCGAGGTTGTTGACGTGCTCCGGGTGCTCGCGCGGGAGGGTGCCCGGCGTGGTGACCACCTCGGCCCCGTAGGCGCGCAGGATGTCCACCTTCTCCACGGCCACGGTGTTCGGCAGCACGACGAGGATGCGGTGGCCGCGCACCGCGGCGGCCTGCGCCAACCCGATGCCGGTGTTGCCCGAGGAGGCCTCGACGATGGTGCCGCCCGGCAGCAGCGAACCGTCGCGCTCCGCGGCGAGCACCATCGCGGTGGCGGCCCGGTCCTTGACCGAGCCGCCCGGGTTCAGGTATTCGACCTTGACCAGCACGGTCGCCGAGAGGCCTTCCGTGAGCCTGCGCAGCCGGACGAGCGGGGTGTCGCCGACGAGATCGATCAACGAGTCGTGAACCGGCATGGTCCTCCAACCGCGCTCCAAGGGGGCACGGCGATCAGTGGAGAGGTCTTGGAACGTCGCGGGTGATGCTGTCCGCACGATAATCGGAGTGGAGGACGATCATGGCGCCGTACATCGAGGGGCTGGTCGAGGCACTGGGCGCGGCGGGCGCGCGGCCCGTGCTGCGGCACGGGGGGCGCGACGTCGCCGGGGCCGCGCTGCTCGCCGACGTCCACCGGTACGCACGGGCGCTGGACGGGCTCGGGATCGGCCGCGGCGACCTCGTCGCCCTGCTGGCGCCCAACAGCCCGGATGCGCTGGCCGTGCGCTACGCCGCGCACCTCATCGGGGCGGCCGCGGTGTACCTGTCGGTGCCGCCGAACCCGGAGCGCCGCGCCCGGATGATCGCGCAGTTCGCGCCACGGCTGGTCGTCGTGTTCCCTGAGACGGCCGAGCTCCTCCCACCGGTCAGCGCCCCCGTCGCAGCCGTCGGGCCGGTGCCGGGCGTCTCGACCCGGCTCGACGCCCTCGCCGCCGCCGAGCCGGACACCCCGCTGCCCAGCCGCGCCCGCCCCGACGACCTCGCCGTGGTGATCTCCTCGGGCGGGACGACCGGCGTGCCCAAGGGCAGCAGGCGCACCTTCGCGAGCTACACGGCGGCGGTCGCCTGCCCGCCCGCGCCCGAGCGCAGGCAGCTGGCCAACGGCAAGCTCGCCTACCTCACCCAGATCCTCGTCGACCAGACCCTGCTCGGCGGCGGCACCGTCGTCCTCCAGGAGGAGTTCGAGCCCGCCGCCACCCTCGCCGCGGTCGAACGGGAGCGGGTCACCCACCTGTTCCTGGTCGAGCCGCAGCTCTTCGCGCTCATGGACGACCCGCGCGTGCCCGACCACGACCTGACGTCGCTGCGGGCGGTCACCCACATCGGCGCGGCGGCCGCGCCCGTGCTGCGCCGCCGCGCCCGCGAGCGGCTCGGCCCGGTGATCGCCCACACGTACGGGGCCAGCGAGATGGGGATCGTCGCAGCACTCGGCCCGGCCGAGCACGACCGGCCGACGCGGTTCCGGTGTGCGGGCCACGTCGTGCCCGGCGTCGACGTGCGGTTCCGCCGCGCCGACGGCGACCTCGACCCGCGCGAGGGGTTGATCGAGGTGCGCTCCCCCGCGATGGCCCAGGGCTACCGGCACCGCGACGAGGAGGAGGCCGAGCGCTTCGTCGACGGCTGGTACCGCACCGGCGACATCGGCGGCCTCGACGCCGAGGGCATGCTGCGGATCGACGGCCGCGCCGTCGACATCGCGGCGGCCGGGGCGCCCCCGGTCGACCTGCAGGACACGCTCTGCAGGCTCCCCGCCGTGCGCTACGCCGTCGTGGTCACCGACCCGGACCGCGGGGTGGCGCTCGGTGCCGTCGAGCCGTGGCCCGGTGGCGCCTTCGACCTGGACGAGTGCGCGGCCGCGCTGTCCGTCGAGCACGGCGTCACGCTGCCGATCGTCGCGTTCGCCGCGATCCCGCGCACCGAGCAGGGCAAGCCCGACCGCGCCGCCATCGGGGCGGCCTGTGCACCGGCGCGGGCCTGACCGTGCGGGGTGCGGTGGTCGCCGCGACGTCGGCGATGGTGATGGTGATGCTGGTCCTGGATTCCAGCATCGTCGGGGTGATGCTGCCCAGCATGCGCGCCGACCTGCACCTCGGGCCCGGCGCGCAGGCCTGGATCGTCGCGATCTACCTGCTCACCCTGGCCGTGCTGCTCCCGGTCGGCGGGCGGCTGTGCGACGCGCTCGGCGCCGCCCGGACGTTCGCCGTCGGGATGGCGGGGTTCACCGTGGCGTCGGCGGGGGTCGGCCTCTCCACCGCTGGCGTGGAGATCATCGCCTGGCGCGGGTTCGCCGGGTGCGCGGCCGCGCTGATGATGCCTGCCGGGCTGGCGATGATCCCGAGGTGGTGCCCGAGGACCGCAGGCCGGGCGCGCTCGCCGTCTACACCGGCGTCGGGCAGGCGTTCGCCACCGTCGGCCCGCTGGTCGGCGGCCTCTGCGCGCAGTACCTCGGCTGGCGGTGGGGCTTCCTGGTGAACGTCCCGGTCGGGATCACCGGGCTCGCGCTGCTGGCCCTCGCCCGGCCCGCGACCCCCCGGCACCCGGGGCACGTGCTGCTCGACCTCGGGCTGTTCCGGATCCGCCCCTTCACCGCGGCCGCCGCGGTGCTGTTCGCGTTGGGGTTCGCCATGACCGCCGCGACGATCTACGGCGCCGCGGCCCTGCAGGACGCGCTGCACCTCCCGCCCGCGGCGGCCGGGGCCGCGCTGCTGCCCCTCGCGGTGCCGCTGCTCGTCGCGACCCACTGGGCCGCGCGGAACTACGCGCGGATCGGGCCCCGCGCCCTCGGCGTGCGCGGCAGCCTCGCGTTGGCGGTGGGTCTGGTCTGCGCGGCGGCGGGCCTGGCCACCGACCACGTCAGCGTCGTCGTGTCGGCGCTCGTGCCCGCGGGCGTCGGCATCGGGCTGCTGCTCAGCCCCATGACGAGCGCCGCGCTGGCCGCGACACCCGTCGACCGCCGCGGCCAGGCCTCGGGGCTGATCTCGACCGTGCGCCAGGTCGGCGGCGTTGCGGGCATCGCCGCGATGGGCGCGCTCACGACCCTGCACCCCGGCGGGTCTCCGACGGCTTGCCCGTGGCGCTCGGCTTCGCCCTCTCCGCGGCGCTGATGGCCGCCGCCGCGTGGACCGTCGCTCACGGTCTTCCGCGGCTGAAGATCGCCGCGAGTGGCACCTCATGACGCAGTCGACCGCTCTGGTGTGCCGTTCGCGACGATCATCGCCCGCCGGACCGCGCGCCGCTGGTCGAGGTGCTCCCGCCCGTCGTACTCGACACCGAGCAGCAGTTCGGGGTACGCCATGTCGAGGCGGTACGGTCCGACCGATACCTGCAACTGCGGCGCGGGCAGGCCGTCGAGGACGATCGCGAGCCGGATCCGGGTCTCCATCGGCGACTCCGGGTCGGAGTGCGCCAGCTTCACAACTCGGGGCAGGCGCGCCGCCCCGCGCCTGCCGGGGTGGTCGTAGGCGCAGCGGATCACCTCGTGCGGTGGGAAGGCAAAGCGGTGGGCCGAGCGCGTCCACGGCGACCACAGCCTCGACCACAGACCCGCGGCAGGCGAGATCCAGCGCCGTGCGCACCAGCGAGGTGACCGCCACCGCCTGCACACGCCACCGCTCGGTGGGCGGCACGTCCTCGACGCGGACGATCAGACCGGACGGGGCTCGTCGCCGCCTCGGCACGATGACCTCGGCCGGAGCGACGAGCGGCCCACAGGACGCCCCGAGGAGCTCGGCCGCCGAGAAACCGCCCAACACGCCGCGATCGCCGACGAGTACGGCGGCCGCGTGGGAACGCACGGCGAGGTTCGGCTCGACATCGGCGCTCACGTACACGTCGGGGAACAGGCGGCGAAACCGCGGGCCCGCGAGCACGGCCGGGGTGAGCACACCCGCCGGGACGGCGACGGAACCTCGGAACGGCACGCGGAAATCCACGTGCACAAGGACGATGTTCCGTCAACTTTCGAAGATCGGCGCGAGTGGCACCTGACGCGGGCCGCGACCGGCGTCACGTACCACTCGGCGCGATCAACGGTTTCCGAACCGCTCACGCACGAGGAACTTCGGCACGCACATCGCCCACGCGTCGCACACCCGCTCCTCCATGGTGACGTGGTCGAGCTGGTCGACCCGCGCCTCCACCCAGTTGAACCGCAGGTCCGACGTCGGCGGCAGCAGGTAGATGGCGGGCTCGGCGGCGATCAGCCCGTCGCGCTCCTCCTTCGGGAACGCGAAGCCCATCAGCGTCTCGTCCCGGCTGAAGGCGACGTAAACGATCTGCTTCACCCGGAACTTCACGCGGTCGCGGATGAGGTGCTCCGTGGTGCGCGGCAGGGTCAGCGCCAGCGCGCGCACGTCCGCAACGGTGACCACGCCCCCATTGTCACCGGATCTGATCGGCTGTGGGGCCGTCGACCGAACGGTGGATAGGCTCGACCGATGTCGGGCAGTCTGTTCGGCCGCGCCGACGAGCTCACGTGGTTGCGGAGCGTGGCCGATCCGGGCGCGCTCGCTCCCCCACGGTTGGTCGTCGTCGAGGGCGAAGCGGGCATCGGGAAGACGAGCCTGGTGCGGGCGCTGGCCGACGACACCGCCACGCGGGTGCGGTGGGCGCAGGGCGCCGACGACGGGGCGCCGCCGTTCTGGGTGTGGCGCCAGCTCGTGCCGGAGGTCCGGGCCGACCAGGCCGAGGACCGGTTCGCGCTGTTCGGCGCGCTGCGCGACGTGGTGGCGGCGGAGCGGGGCTGCCTGCTGGTCGTCGACGACATCCAGTGGGCCGACGAGCCGTCGCTGCTGGCGTTGCGGCTGCTGCTGCGCGACCCGGCCTGCCGCGGGGTGGTCTGCTGCGCGACCCGGCGCACGGGCGAGGTGGGCACCGGGTGGGAGCGGGTCGGGCCCGACCTGCTCAGCGGCGCGGACGTGGAACGCCGCCGCCTGGCCGGGCTCGACGAGGCCGCCGTCGCCGACCTGCTGCGGGCCGCGGTGGGGCGCGAGCTCGCGGGCGACGAGGTCCGCCAGGCGGCCCGGGCCAGCAGCGGCAACCCGCTGTTCCTCCGCGAGCTCGCCCGGCTGCTCGCCGCGGGCACCGGGCAGGCGGGCGAGAGCCTCGCGGAGATCGTCATGGCGCGGGTGCGCAGGCTCGACCCGCCCGCCCAGCGGCTCCTGCGGGCGGCGGCGCTGCTCGCCGAGGAGTTCGAGCTCACCGTCGTCGCGCGACTGCTGGACCTGCCGACCGCCGAGTGCCTGCCCGCCGCGAGCCAGGCGCTGTCCGCGGGGTTGCTCGTCGACGTCGGGGGCGGCCGGTTCCGGTTCACCCACGGGCTGGTGCGCACAGTGCTGGCCGCGGAGACGCCGCTGCAGCAGGCCGTCGTGCTGCACATCCGGGCGGCGCAGGCGCTCGAGGACCTGCACCGCGACGGCCTGTCCCAGGTGTCGGCGGAGATCGCGCGGCACTGGGCGGCGGCGGCCGTCGCAGGCGAGCGCCGACCCGCGGTCGAGTGGGCGCGGCGCGCGGCCGTCGACGCCACCCGGGCGCTGGCGTACGAGGACGCGTCGCGGCTGTACGCCGCGGCGCTGGCCCACGGCGGTACGGCGCTGGCGGCGGGCGAGCGGGCGGAGCTGCTGCTCGCCCAGGCCGGTGTCGAGGTCGCCGCGGGCCGGTTCGCGGACGCCTTCGCCGCCTGCCGCCGGGCGGTGGAGCTGGCCGACGGCGCCGGTCGCACCGACCTGGTCGCGACGGCGGCGCTGACCCTCGACGCCGTCGGCGACGGCACCTGGGACCGCACCGTGCAGAGCTGGTGCCTGCGCGCGCTCGACGCCCCGGGCGACGACGAGGCGCGGCTGCTGGCCCGCCTGGCCGAGACCCGCTTCTACTCGGGCGACGTAGCAGGGGCGGACGCCCCGGCGGCGCGGGCGTTGGCGTTGGCCGAGTCGGGCGCTGACCCCGACGCGCTGGTCGCGGCGCTGCGGGCACGGCAGCTCATCTACAGCGGGCCCGAGCACCGCGACCGGCGCGCCGAGCTGGCCCGCCGCATGACCGTGCTCGGTGAAGAGGTGCGCAGGCCCGCGGTGGAGATGTGGGGCAGGCTGTGGGCCATCGACGTGCTGTGGGAGCACGGCGAGCTGGGCGGGATCGAGGCCGAGACCACCCGGCTGCGCTGGTGCGTCGAGCAGCAGCGGAGCCCACTGGCGGCCTGGCACCTGCTGGTCTGCCGGGCGGCGCTGGCCCAGGCGCGGGGCGAGCTGGCGCAGGCCACAGCACTCGGCGACGAGGCGTTCGCGCTGGTGGCGGGCACCGGGCACGCGGCGGCGTTCGGCGCGCGGATGGCGCTGCTCGGGGCGATCGGGCACCACGCGGGCCACCACCCGGAGACATTCGGCCCGCCCGTCGACCTCGCGGACGGTCAGCTCCGCGCGGCCCTGTTCGCCCGGTTGGGCCCGGCGGCCGCGCTGGCCGAGAGCGGCAGGCTCGACGAGGCCGCCCACCACTACCGCCTCGCCGGGCCGCCGCAGAGCTGGGACATCCCGCCGTACTTCCGGATGCCCGCGCTGGCCGTCGGCGCGTCGGTGGCGATCCTCCTCGGCCTGCGGGCGGACGTCGCCTGGTTCCGCGCCGCGTTGGCGGACCAGCGGTCCGAGCACGTCGTCGGCGGTGGGGGTGCGGCCAGCTACGGCGGCCCGGTCGCGCTCGTGCTGGGCCGGTGCGCCGCCGCGCTCGACGACCTCGACGCCGCCGCGGACCTGCTCGGCTCCGCCCTCGCGACCTGCGAGCGCATCGGCGCTCCCGCGTTCGGCGTGGAGGCCGCGTGCGAGCTCGCGGAGGTGCGGCTGCGCCGGCGCCTGCCGGACGCGGCCGGTGCCCTGCTGACCCGCGCCCGGCCCCCGGCGGAGCGGATGGGCATGACGCCTTGGGTGCACCGCATCGACCAGCTGCTCGGCCGCGGGGCCGGGCCGCTCACCGCCCGCGAACGCGAGGTGGCGGAGCTGGTCGCGCTGGGGCGGTCCAACCGCGAGATCGCCGAGCAGCTCGTGCTGTCCGACCGCACGGTGGGCAACCACGTCCAGCACATCCTCACCAAGCTCGGCTTCGGCAACCGCAGCCAGATCGCGGCCTGGGTGACGGCCCGTGGCAGATGAGTAGCGGGATGAGTAGAACGCCCGACGTCGATCACCGGCGGCGTCCCTAACGTCGCTGCGCATGAGCTACGTGCACATCACCCGCAGCGCGGGCACCGACATGGAAACCTACGAACGGGTCGACCGCGAGCTGGGCGCCGCCCCGGTCGAGGGCCAGACCAGCCACCACGTCGGCGTGGTCGACGGCACGCTGGTGATCGTCGACGTGTGGCGCTCCCGCGCCGACGCCGACCGCTTCGCCGCGGAGCGGCTCTTCCCCGCGTTCGAGCGGGCGGGCTTCACCCCGGACGCCGCCACCGACATCACCGCGTTCGAAGCGGCCGGGGCGCGGGCGTGAACGCCCGCACGGTCGCCTGCGTCGCGGCCGTGATCACCGGGCTGGCCGTCGTCTACACCGTCGCCCTGCTGCTCGGGATGCCCGACCCGGACTGGACCTACCTGGGGCGCGGCGTCATCCACCTCGGCGAGCTCGCGACCTTCGTCGCGCTCGGGCTCTCCGGCGCGGCGGGCGACGGCCTGTTGGGCAGGCTCGGGATCGGCGTCGGCGTGCTCGGCGCGCTGCTGCTCGCCGTCGCCGAAGTGATCACGCTGAGCGCCCCCGCCACCAGCGAGACGCTCTTCGCCGTCGCCCCCAACCTCGTCGGGCTCGGGCTGGTGTTGGCGGGCATCGCCGTGGTGCGGACCGGCCGCTGGACCGGCTGGCGCCGCTGGGTCACGCTCGCGCTCGGCGTCTACGTCTTCGCGGTGCTGACCCCGGTGATCATCGCCGCGGGCGGGCCGCCCGCCTACGCCGCGATCGCGGGGCTGCTGGTCTGGCAGGTGCTGTGGGTGCTCATCGCCGTCGCGGTGCTCGTCGAGGCGGAACGGCCCGCGCTCAGCCGCCAGCCAGCGCGGTGACGGTGCGCGACGGGCTCGGCCTGCCCAGCTGCTCGGCCATCCACACGCTGGTGTCGACCAGCTTCGGCAGGTCGATGCCGGTGGCGACGCCGAGGCCGTGCAGCTGCCACACCAGGTCCTCGGTGGCGAGGTTGCCCGTCGCGCTCTTCGCGTACGGGCAGCCGCCGAGCCCGCCCGCGCTCGCGTCGACCGTGGTGACCCCGCGCTGGAGGGCGGCCAGGGTGTTGGCGAGGGCCTGCCCGTAGGTGTCGTGGAAGTGGACGGCGACGGCGTCGACCGGGACGTCGGCGGCGACGAGCGCGTCGAGCAGCGCCACCACCCGGCCGGGGGTGGCCACGCCGATGGTGTCGCCGAGGGACAGCTCCGAGCACCCCAACGCCATCATGCGCGACGCGACCTCGACCACCTGCGGGATCGGCACCTCCCCCTCCCAGGGGTCGCCGAAGCACATCGACAGGTACGCCCGCACCGCCACGCCCGCCTCCCGCGCCCGGCCGACGACGGGGGCGAACATCTCCAGCGACTCCGCCACGGTGCGGTTGAGGTTGCGCTGGGCGAACGACTCGGTGGCCGAGCCGAACACCGCGATGTCGCGCACGCCGAGGGCGAGGGCCCGGTCGAGGCCCCGTTCGTTGGGCACCAGCACCGGGTACCGGACGCCCGGCGCCGGGGTGACCGCGGCCAGCAGCGCCTCGGCGTCGGCCAGCTGGGGAACCCAGCGCGGGTGCACGAAGCTCGTGGTCTCCACGACCGTGTGCCCGGCGTCGACGAGCCGCGCGACGAACTCGGCCTTCACCTCGACGGGGACCACCGTGGCCTCGTTCTGCAGCCCGTCGCGCGGCCCGACCTCGCAGATCGTGACCCGCTCCGGCAGGCCGGGCAGCGCCGTGCGTCCGTAGTCCACGGGAAAACGCTACTGCGGAAGCGCTACTGGGCGTGGGCGAACTGCGGGCCCCGGAAGCTCGCGACCGGGTCGGCGTGCCGCAGCACCACCTTCCAGGCGCCCGCTTCGCGCCGGAGCAGGTGCGTGGCGCGGTAGGCGAAGTCGACGGGCTCCGGGCTTCCGTCGAGCTTCGCGCGGTGGTGCTCGATGTCGACGAAGCACGCCCAGTCGTCGCCGACCCAGCTGGCGACGTTCTCCCGCCACGTGGTGCCCTCGGCGCCCGCGTAGGTGGCCGCCACGTAGTCGAACCGGGTGGCGACCGCGTCACGGCCGGTGGTGTGGCCGCCGTACGCCCCCAGCAGCGTGACGTCGTCCTGCCCGGACACGAGATCCTTCCAACCGCCCCCGTCGCCGCCTAGTATCCGCCCGGTCGCGGCGTCGAGCAGCGCAGTGATCTCGGCGACGGCGCCGCTGTCGGAGCCGTCAGCAGCCTCTGCGAACACGGGCAACCTCCTCCTCGGAGCGGGGAACAGTACGCATCGTGCCCGACGATCCCGAGCCGTTGCCGCTCGATTCAGCGACCGCAGCTCAGGCGCGACGGCCCGTGATGGCCCGCCAGACCCAGCTCGTCGGCACGTGCCGACCGCGCAGCACGTACTCGCGTATGGCGTCGACGAGCAGGGTGGAGTCGAGCAGCCGCCGCGCGGACGGGGCGCCGACCAGCAGCAGCTCGTCGTCGGCGGCCAGCGCGGAAGTCGTCGGGCGGCGCGAGGTGGAAATCGGCCCCGCGCACGGCCAGCAACACGACCGCCGACAGCCGTTCTTCGCGGTCGTCGGGGCTGCCCAGGAGCTCCCCCAGCAGGGGCATCCGGTCGCCCATGCCGCGCAGCGCAGGCGCGCCGACGTCGTTCAGCTGCACCCGCCAGATGGACTGGAGGCGCTTGCCGCAGAGGTGGGTGAGCTTGCCGATGAGGCTGTCGGCCCAGTCGTTGCCGCACGCGGGCATCTCGCGGATGAAGCGCCAGAGCAGCGGGGTCGCCAGCTGCGCGTACACCTCGTGGGCCACCACCTCGGCGGGCACGAGCAGCGCGTCGACCTGGACGGCGGTGAACAGCGGCGCACTGGCCTGCTTGTTCTGCCGCGCGGCGACGAACAGGTCGGGGTTGGCGCTGCGCGCGGCGGCGACCAACGAGAGGTTCGTCGTGTCGTTGTCGGTGCCCGCGATGAACCCGGCCGCCCGCTCGATGCCCGCGGCCACCAGCACGTCCGGGTCCTCACCGAGCCCGACGATCGCGTCGGGCTCCCGCTCGACCGCCCCCGCGTTCGGCTCGACGACCGCCACGTCGAATCCCTCGGCGCGCAGGTCGTGCACGACCTCGCGGCCGAACCGGCCGTAGCCGCACACCACCCAGCGCCCCTCCAGAGGTGGCTCCCCGCGCTTCGGCAATGGTTCGCCCGGCCCGCTCTCGAGCCAGGTCAGGAGCTGGTAGGAGGCCGGGGCGCGCAGGGCGAGGCGCAGGTTGTCGCCGAACCGGTCGAAGGGGTTCACCACGGTCGGGGTGCCGAACGCGCTCATGCGGTCGTGCATCGTCGGGGCGACCGTGCGCACGATCACCGGCAGATCGGGCCGCAGGAGCGCCGCGGCCTGGGTCGCCGCGAGGTTCGCCTCGTCGTCGTTGGTGAGCGCGAGCAGGCCCTCGCAGAAGGGGTGGCCGAGACCCGCGACGCCCAGCTGACCGGGGTCGCGCGCGTCGGCCACGAGCCCGGGCACGTCGGCGTGGTAGGAGTCGAGGTAGAGGTCGTCGATGCGGGCGTTGTCCTGGTCGATCACCACGAACCGGCGCCCCAGCGCGTCGAGCGACCGGGCGAGCAGCTCGCCGGTCTGCCCGTAGCCGATGATCAGCAGGAACGGCTCGCGCAGCCGCCGGACCTTGCGGGAGAAGTGCTGCAACGCCAGCGCGTTGCGGAAGCTGCGCTCCTGCACGAGCGCCAGCAGCGACCCGATCGCGTAGGCCCACCCGACCACGGTGAGGTAGATCGAGATCGTGACCCACATGCGCTGGTTGTAGGTGAAGGGGTACGGGATCTCGCCGAAGCCGATCGTCGACGCCGTGTAGCTCATCACGTAGAACGCGTCGAAGAAGCCCATGTGCCAGGGGCGGCCCTCGGCGTCCTGGCCGGGGATCAGCTTCAGCCCCAGCGTGCTGACCGCGAAGATGACGATCAGGACGATCAGCGGCGCCCGCATGCGCCGCAGGACCAGGAAGATCGTGGCCGAGGCCTGGGTGGCCGACGCCATCGGCACCCAACGGCGGCGTCCCCGCCGCTCGGGGCGCTCGGAAGGGTCCGAGCCGTCGAACAGCCGCGTCCAGAAGACCAGCAGCGGGTTTCCCATGCGGGGGCCTCAGCGCCGGTGGAACGACACGGTCTCGACCACGAGCAGCACCACCGACACGATGTTGGCCACCAGGGCGCCGCCCGACAGCGACACCACGCTGGCCGTCGCCTCGCGGGTGAGCCCGTCGACGGCCACGTAGCTGACGTAGCCCCACACCAGCGCCGCCGAGATCAGCTGCAGGTCCGCGACGAGGCTCGTGGCGAGGTGCACCGCGCCGATCTGGGTGCGGTCGCCGAACTTGAGCACCGTCGCGATGAGGTTCACGACGATGGCGGCGAACAGCTCGTAGACGTTGTGCAGCTCCGGGTCGCCGAGATCGCCGATGAAGAAGCCGAAGTTCAGCGTGGCCGCGAGCAGCACGAAGAACCCGAAGACGACCTTCTCGAGGTTCATCCACACCTCCTCTCAGCCGAAATCTAGAGTGTTTCGCATCAAACCGCGCATCTCGGACCTCCTGGTGGGCATGACGACGACGAACGACGCGCGCAGCAGGGGCCGGTACGAGCGGGTGACCGATCCGGCGGGCACGCGGTACCTGTTGCACGCGGTGCCTTCGGGGTACCTCGGCTTCTCGGTCTACATGGTGCAGGGGCCCGTCGAGGCCCTGGTCCAGACGTTCGGCGTGAAGATCGTCAACCGGTTGTTCTTCCGCGGCGGCTGGACCCTGCTGGCCTGGCGCTCGGACGCGTACGCCCCCAAACGGGAACGCGTCCACAAGGAACGCTTCGCCAGCGAGGCGGAGGCGGTCGCCGCCTTCGAGCGGATGGCGGACACCATCGGCCGGTCGGGCCTGCGGTGACCGGCCCGGGCCAGCCCTTCGACCTGCGTTGCCAGCGGTCGACGGGCATCAGCGGACGCTACTCCGGCTCGTCGGTCAGCTCGACCAACCTGCGCAGCGTGCGGCTCGAGCTGCGCCTGGACGTCGACACCCGCTACTCGGCCGACTCGCCGGTGATGAACAAGGTGTCCGGCGACCACTTCACCCGCACCTCCCGGCCGTTCCCGCCCGGCGCGGGCGCCGAGGTGTACAGCCACTCGTGGATCGTCGACGACCCGGCGGTGACGTTCGAGCGGTGCAACGCCACCATCACCGGCGACGTCCGCTTCTTCAGCGGTTCGCGGCCCGCCACCACGGTGCGGATCGTGGTCGACTGGCAGTCCGGCACCACCACCGCGGCCGCGACCTTCAGCGGCGGCGTGAGCGAGACCTACCCGGTGCTGGTCTTCGTGAGCGACGCGTTCCGCACCCTCGAGCTCGAGATGGACTACTGCGAGAGCGCGCACGTCGACCCGTTGACGCCCACCTACGGCACCCACCAGCACACCACCAGGCCACCCGACATCACCGACCGCCCGCTGACCATCGCCGCGGCCTACCGCGAGGCGGGCGTGGACGTCACCGACAGCGGCGGCACCAGCGTGGTGGACGACTCCGCGGCGGGCTTCGCCACGTGGAGCGTCGCCGAGCTGCACGACGCGATGGAGACGGCGTTCAGCCGCTACACCTCGACGTGGCCGAACTGGCGCATGTGGGGCCTGCAGGTCGGCCGGTTCGACAGCGCGGGCACCGGCGGGATCATGTTCGACGCCCCGGCCGCCAGCGGCGGCGCGGGCGACCGCCCCGACCGCCAGGGCTTCGCCGTCGCCCGCAGCCACCCCTGGTTCACCGACCTCGTGCCCACCCCGACCACCCAGGCGCAGTTCGAGGCCATGCGGAAGTTCCTCTACGTGTGGGTGCACGAGGCCGGGCACGCCTGGAACCTGCTCCACTCGTGGAACAAGGGCAGGCCGAGCGCGCTGTCCTGGATGAACTACGACTGGCGCTACGACGCCATCAACGGCGCCAACTCGTTCTGGGCGGGCTTCCGGATGCGGTTCGACGACGAGGAGCTCGTCCACATCCGCCACGGCGACCGCCGCGCCGTGATCATGGGCGGCGACGACTGGGGCTCCGGCGGCCACCTCGACGCCCCGCCCTCGGCGAGCCTCGAGGCCGGGCCCGACCAGCCGCTCGAGCTGATCGTGCGCGCCAAGCCCTACTTCGCGCTCATGGAGCCCGTGGCGATCGAGCTCCGCCTCCGCAACACCACCCCGGTGCCGATCCCGATCGACCCCCGGCTCGACCCGCGCCACGGCACGACCATGATCGTCGTCTCGCGTCCGGACGGCACGTGGCGCGACTACACGTCGGTGATGTGCCTGCTGGACGACCCGGCCCCGCTGACGCTGGCGCCCGCGGCCACCGACAGCGCGGCGGAGGGGCCCGACCGGTACTCGGAGCAGGTGCCGCTCACGTTCGGCTCGGCGGGCTTCGTGTTCGACCTGCCCGGTACGTACCGCATCAAGGCGGTGTACGACGACGGCACGCTCACGGCCGTCAGCGAGGTCGCCGCGGTCCGGGTGGGTGTGCCGCTCAGCCGCGACGAGGACCGCCTCGCCGCCGACTGGTTCACCAACGCCGTGGGGCTCACGGTCGCGCTGGGCGGGTCGATGTCGCCGCACCTCAGCCAGGGTCTGGACACGCTCCGCGACGCGGCCGACCGGTTCACGAAGACCGAGCTGGGCACGGCGGCGGCGCAGGTGCTGGCCGCGGGCGTTGGCGAGGACTTCTACCGGCGGGAGGACGACAAGCTCGTCCGCTCCCACGAGGCCGACCCCGAGGCCGCGCTCGAGCTCACCGAGCCCGCGCTCAAGGCCCACAAGGCCGAGGGCGACAAGACCACGAACCTGGCCTACCGGTCGCTGGTGGAGCAGCGGGTCGAGCTGCACGTCTCGGCGGGCAGGCCCGCGGAGGCGCGCAAGGAGCTCGGTTCGCTCGCGACGGCGCTCCAGCGGCGGGGCGCCAACCCCAACGTGGTGGCCGACGTCAAGGCCGAGGCCGCGGCGGTCGACAGCGCCTGAGCGGGTCAGTCGGCGGTGTCCGGGCGCCGTCAGGCGAAGCCGACCGGCCCGGTGTGCACGCGCCCGGCGATGCGGTCGCCGCTGCGGTCGAGCACCAGCGTCGCGCCCGCAGGCACGACGTAGGCGGCAGGCGCGGTGTCCGGGCGGGCCAGCCGCGCGCTGACCCGCACCGGGCCTGCCGCGTCCACGACGACTTCCTCGGCCATGCCGGTGAGCGCGGAGGTGCGGGCCTGCACCACCTGGGGGCGCCCGTCGATGGTGAGCTCGACGTCGTCGCCGTCGAACCCGTCCGCCAGCACGATCGTCACGCCGCTCAATGCACGATCACCCCGCGGATGATCTTCCCGTCGCGGAGGTCCTGGTAGCCGTCGTTGATCTGGTCGAGCGTGTAGCGGCGGGTGGCGAGCTCGTCGAGCTTCAGCCTGCCCGCGTCGTAGAGCCGCAGCAGGCGCACGATGTCGTAGTGCGGGTTGCCCGACCCGAACATCGAGCCCTTGATCGTCTTCTCGAACTTCGTGAGCACCGCGCCGGACACGTGCACGGTGAGCTTCTCCGGCGCCGCCAGCCCGGTGACGACCACGACGCCGCCGCGGCCGACGACGTCGAACGCGTCGGCCACCACCTGCTCGTCGACCACGCCGACCGTCACCAACGCCTGGTCGGCGCCGTGACCCCAGGTCAGCTCGGTGGCCGCGACCTGCGCCTCCGCCGCGGTGGCGAACGCGTGCGTCGCTCCGAGCTCCAGCGCCGTCTCGCGCTTGAACGCCACCGGGTCCACGACGATCACGTACTTGGCGCCCGCGTAGGCCGCCCCCTGCACGGCGTTGATCCCGACGCCGCCGATCCCGTAGACCACCACGGTGTCGCCCGCCCGCACCCCGCCCGCGTAGACGGCGGTGCCCCAACCGGTCGGCACGCCGCACCCGACGAGCACCGCGGTCTCGAGCGGCAGCCAGTCGTCGACCTTGACCACGGAGTGCTGCAGCACGGTGGCGCGCTCGGAGAACGTGCCGAGCATGCAGAAGCCGCCGTAGTCGCGGCCGTCGCCGTGGAAGCGCGACCGCCCGTCAGGGAACAGGCCGATCACCGAGTTGGCCGCCAGGTCGCACACGCTGGAGCGACCGGTGGCGCAGTAGCGGCAGCTGCCGCAGCTGGGGACGAAGCTGCAGACCACGTGATCGCCCGCCGCGACCTTCGTGACCCCCGGCCCGACCGCCTCCACGATCCCCGCGCCCTCGTGCCCGGCCACCATCGGGTAGCGCGGCTTCAGGTCGCCGTCGACGAGGTGCAGGTCGGAGTGGCACAGGCCGGACGCGACGAACCGGACGTGGACCTCGCCCGCGCCGGGGTCGTCGACCTCCAGCTCGCGGACCTCGAACTCCTTCGTACCCTCGTCGACGACCGCCGCTCGCGTCCGCATCGCCGTGCCTCCCGTCGCCGTGGACCGAACGATAGTGCGCTCAGCTGTTCAGACAACGGCCCAAAGCCACGCTCTATCAGGGCGTTGAACGACGGAAGGGTCTCCATCACCTGGCGCGGCACCAGATCGAGGATCTGGAACTCGCCGGTGGAGAGCGCAGGGCGGGTGCAGCGCCGCGGCGCCGTAGCGGCGCGCCTGCATTTCGACCTCGCGCAGCAGCTCCGGGTACACCGTGACACTCCGTAGGTAAAGGAATGGTGTCATCTGACCACCACGTGTTCATCGTGGACACCGGAGGGGTACCACCTGTTACCGACATCGTGTCGGCTTCTACATGGAGAGGTAGGCATCATGGCTGCGATCGTCGCCGCTGTCCTGTTCGGACTCGCATTGCTCTTCCAGCTGCTCAACCTCAGCGTTTCCGTGATCACCGCCACCGTGCTCATCACCGCGGGCCTGCTGTGCGTGGCGCTGCACCTGGCAGGCGTCGGCAGCTCCGTCCGCGTGCGCGGGTACAGCCGCCGCCGCTGAGCGCTGCTCGTACCAGCTGACGTCGCCGCGCCGTCGCTACCGCCCCCGGGAGGCGGCGCGGCGGAGGGCGAGCGGGAGGACCGCGGTCAGCGCGGTGACGACGAGGGCGCCGGTGGACCCGAAGACCGTCCAGCCGTCCTCGATCCGCACGCCCACCGCCGCCGTGACGGCCCAGCCGAGGGCCCAGGCGCAGGCGAGCAGCACCGGCCAGAGCAGGGCCCGCGTGCCGAGCCGTCCGAAGAGGACGCCGGCCTGGGCGGCGCCGAGGCCGAAGCCGCAGGCCGCGCCCTGGACGAGCAGGGCGCCGAGGGTGGCGGGCGGGCCCGCCACGGCCGTGGCGAGGGCGAGCGCCGCGGCCAGGCCCAGCGCACTCGCCAACACCCAACGCGCTGTCGACGGCCCCGTCGGGCGCAGCGCCCACCACTGCGCCACGCCGATCGCCGCACCGGTCACGAGCCCGCCGACCGCGGCGGCGCCGACGGTGGTGACGGGCCCGACGAGCAGGTGCGCGGCCAGCCCGCCGACGGGGAACGCCGCGAACGTGGGCGCCCAGCGCAGCAGTGTGCGGACCGTCGAGCGGGCCTCGGTCGTCACGGACATCGACGTACTCCCTCCAGGCGGGCCCGAACCGGGCCGTTGCTCCGAGGGTGCGGGGCCGCGCTGACGATCCGCTGACGATCCGCCGCCTGCGGGCCGACATCGACGTGAGGGCTGCTGCGCGACGCCGAAACAGCCCTCACGTCGATGTCGTGGGGCTGCCGGCCACGACAGTGACACTGCCTGCTGCGATGTCCGAAACCCGCTTGATCCGGCCGGGAGACCGGACGACGGTGGAAGGATGGTTGTCGCGCTACTGACCTTCCTCGCGGCGGCAACGCTGGTCATCGTCGCGCCCGGCCCCGACACGCTGCTGGTCACGCGCAACGTGTTCCGCCGGGGTCGCCGGGGCGGCCTCGTCACGGGCGCGGGCACGATCACCGGCCTGGCGCTCTGGTCGGTGGCCGCCGCGCTGGGGCTCTCCGCGCTGTTGGCGGCGAGCGAGGTCGGCTACAACGTCGTCCGCGTCGCGGGTGGGCTGTACCTGATCTGGCTGGGCGCGGCGAGCCTGCGCTCGCACGGGGCCGTGCCCGCCGCGCCGACGGAGGCCCCGGCGATGCCGATGCACCGCGCGTACCTCAGCGGGGTGTTGTCCAACCTGCTCAACCCGAAGATCGGTGTGTTCTTCGTGACGTTCCTGCCCGGCTTCGTCCCCATCGGCGCACCGGTCGGCACCACCGCCGCCCTGCTCGGCGCGGTGTTCGTCCTGGAGACGGCGCTGTGGCTGGTCGTGCTCGTCTGGCTGGTCGGCCGCGGCACGGGCTGGCTGAGCAGGCAGGGTGTGCGCCGCCTGCTCGACCGGGTCACCGGCGTCGTGCTGATCGGCTTCGGGATCCGGGTGGCCGCCGACGTCCGCTGAGCGGTGGCCCGGCGGGGCGCGGGCGTGCCACGCTGCCGACCATGAACTCACCGAACGGGCTGCCGGTGCTGACCTTCGGCGACGGCCGCAACCAGGTCGTCGCCGTCCACGGCATCACGGCCTCGGCGATGGCGTGGCCCCCGGTGGCCCGTCAGCTTTCCGCGGACTGGACCCTCGTGGCCCCCGACCTGCGCGGCCGCGGCGCCGCCTCCGAGCTGCCCGGCCCCTACGGCCTGAAGCGGCACGCCGAGGACGTCTGCGCGGTCGCCCGGGAGGCCGGGTCCGAGGTGGTGCTCGTCGGCCACAGCATGGGCGCGTTCATCGCGCTGCTCGCGGCGGCCGCCGAGCCCGACCTGTTCCGCAAGCTGGTGCTCGTCGACGGCGGCCTGCCCTTCCCGTCGCCGCCCGAGGGCGTGAGCGTCGACGACGTGCTCCGGGCCACCCTCGGCCCGGCGATCGAACGGCTGAGCACCACGTTCGCGTCCGAGCAGGCCTACCTCGACTTCTTCCGCGCCCACCCGGCGCTCACCGCCGACTGGAACGACGACATCGCCAACTACGCGCGCTACGACCTCACCGGCCCGCCCGGAGAGCTGCGCTCGCGCGTCGTCGGCGAGGCCGTGCGGGAGGACGGGCGCGACGTGCTCGTGCTGGGCGCCGACTTCCTCGCCGCCTGGGACGCCCTGCGCGTACCGACCGTCGTCCTGCGGGCACCCCTCGGCATGTTCGGCCAGGCTCCCGGCCTGATCGCCGACGAGATCGTCGCGGAAGCCGAGCGCCGACGGCCGGACTTCGTGGTCGAGACCGTGCCCGAGGCGAACCACTACACGATCGTCCTCGCCGAGCGGTTCGCCGCGCGGGTCGCGCACCACGTCGAGGCGTAGTGCACGAGCAGGCGGTGGCTTTCCACAACGCCACGAAGTACTACGCGCTCAGCGACGTCGAGCCGAGCGACGACCGGATCGGCATCGGCGACCCCGCCGACCGCACCGCGGCGATCTGGCAGAAGGACTGGGACATCAAGCCGCTGCTCTACAAGGTCTACGAGTCGCTCCCGGCGATCGAGCTCCCCCGTGAGCTGCCGGACACCGGGGTGCCCACGCTGGCGGCGATCGCCGCGACCGGGGACGGCCCGTCGAGCGTGGTCCCCGACAAGGCCCTGCTCGGCAGGCTCGGCCTCCTGACCAACGGCTCGCTCGACCGCACCTTGACCACGCCGGACGGCCGGACGCACCACTACCGCACGGCGGGCGGCACGGGCGCGCTCTACCACCTCGAGCTGTACTTCGTGTGCGGCGACCTCGCGGACCTCCCGGCGGGCGTCTACCACTACTCCGCCATCGACCACTCCCTGCGCCGGGTGCGCACGGGCGACTTCCGCGCCGCGCTCGCCGCGGCCACCGGGCAGGAGCCGTCGGTCGCCGCGGCGCCCGTCGTGCTCGCGGTGACGAGCACGTTCTGGCGCAACGCCTGGCGCTACCGCGAGCGCGCCTACCGGCACACGTTCTGGGATGCGGGCACGTCGCTCTCGCACATCCTCGCCGTCGCGGCGTCGGCGCGGGTCGCGGCGACGCTCGTGTTCGGGTACGCCGACGCGCTCGTCAACGCGCTGCTCGACGTCGAGGGCACCCGCGAGTCCACGGTGGCGCTCGTCGCGCTGGGCCGCGCGACGACCGAGCCGCCGCCCGCGCCGCCGGTCGAGCGGCTCGACCTGCCCACGCGGCCGCTGTCGTCCGCCGAGGTCACCTGGCACGCGCTCACCGCCATGCACCTGGCCTCCGGCCTGTCCGACGGGGCGGATGCCGCGCGGTGGCGGTCGCACCGCTGGATCCGACCGGCCCGATCCGACCGGGCCGCTCACCGAGCTGCGGCCCCTGCCCGCCGACGAGCTGGACGCGCGCCCGCCCGAGCAGATCATCTTCCGGCGCCGCTCGACGCGGAAGTACGACACCGAGGTGGAGATCCCGTTCGCCGCGTTCTCGACGCTGCTCGACCGCTCCACGCGCGGCGTCGCCTCCGACGTGCTCGTCCCGGGCGCCCCGCTCACCGACCTCTACCTGATCGTCAACGGCGTCGAGGGCCTGGCGCCGGGCGTGTACCTGCACCACCCGCGGCTCGGCGCGGTCGAGCTCCTCCGCGAGGGCACCTTCCGCGCCGAGGCCCGCCGCATCGCGGCCGACCAGAGCTACCCGGGCGACGCGCACGTGAACCTCTACTACCTCGCGCACCTGCCCTCGATCCTCGACCGCTTCGGCGACCGCGGCTACCGGCTCGCGCAGCTCGAAGGCGCGTTGCACGCGGGCAAGCTGCACCTCGGGACGCACGCGCTGGGGCTCGGCGCGGTGGGCTCCACGGCGTACGACGACGAGGTGATCGAGTTCTTCTCGCCCCACGCGGCGGGCAAGGACTACGGGTTCGTCACGGTGTTCGGCAAACGGCGCTCGGGTGACCGGGCGACCAGCCGCACGACCCGCGGCCGGTAGGGCTGCATGAACGGCGCCGCCGCGGCGACGGCGGCGTCCCGCACCCGGGCCCGCTCGGCCGCGGTGAGCCCGTCGAGCCACGGGCGGCAGTGCGCCTGGCCGAACCGGTAGGCGACCAGGTCCTCCGCGCGGTCGATGCCGACGTCGGCGGCGTACTCGTGGGCGTCCACGTCGACGAGGCCCGCCGCGCGGGCGGCGGCGGCCATCTTCTCCGGGTTCTCCAGCTGCGGCGCGGCGTCCCGCTTGACCTCCAGGTACCACGACGGCCAGCGGAAGCCGTGCGCGAGCGCGGTCTCGTCGACCCGGTCGCGGGCCGGGCTGCCGCTGGTCGCGGCGTAGACGGTGGCCAGCACCGCGCCGCCGGGGCGGGTGACCCTGGCCAGCTCCCGCAGCCCGCGGACGGGGGCCGTGAGGTGGTTGAGGACGAACGCGGCCAGCGCGTCGTCGACGGAGTGGTCGCGCAGCGGGAGCGCGGTCAGCTCACCGGCCACGGCGGGCGGGCGCTCGCCGCGGTGCCACGCCAGCATGTCCACCGAGACGTCGACGGCGACCACCCGGGCCCCGGCGCGCACGAGCTCGCGGCCCGCCAGACCGGTGCCCGCGCCCGCGTCGAGCACGACGCGGCCTGCGAGCGGGTGCGGCGCGGCGGCGACCAGGTCGACGGCGATCGGCCGGTAGACGCGCGCGGCGTCGGCGTCCCACGTTCGCGCCACCCCCGCGTACGGATCGTCCACCACGTCCCGCATGGTTCCTCACCAGCCGCCCGCGGAGAAGAAGTCCGCAGGCCCCTCACCGCAGCGCGTGGTCGAGCACCGCGTGCAGGACCGGCGGGACCCGGTCGAGGTCCACGGCGCCGACCAGCAACCGCGCGAACCGCTCCTTGTTGCCGCTGCGCGCCCCCAGGAACCGGTGCAGGTGCTCCTGCGGGAGGCGGGTGCGCTGTGCGGGCTGGCGGCGCAGCGTCTGCAGCGAGGCCAGCTCGCCCTCGCGCGCGATCACCTCTTCGACGCCCGCCACGCCGAGCGCCCGGATCAGCTCGTCCTCGAGGTCGACGACGCACACCCCGACGCCGTGCTCGGCACCGGGCGTCGGGCGATGGCCCAACGCCCTGGCGAACCACGCGGCCTCCCCGAGATCGCACAGGCCACCCAGGCGCACACCGCGCCCCGCCCACCGCCGGACGTGGTGGCCGACGTTCGTCGCACCGCCCATCGCGACCACCGCGACGCCGTCGGCCGCGAGGTCGTCGCCGCGGCGGCGGGCCAGCTCGACGAGCGCGGCGCGATCGCTCACGCCCTCGACCAGCACGACGGCACGCGGCAAGACCTCCTCCGGCACGTCCCGATTGTGCCCTTCCGTTCCCCGCAGATCCTCCCCACCATGACGGGGGTGAGATTCCGCGACCTCGGACCGCTCCAGGTCGAGCGCGCGGGCGCGGCGCAGGCGGTCGGCGGGGCCCGGCTCGAGGCGGCCCTCGCGCTGCTGCTGATTCACGCGGGCCAGGCGGTGAGCGCCGACGCGCTGGCCGAGGCCATGTGGGGCGGGCAGGGCGGCACGCGCTCCGCGACCACGCTGGATTCACACATCTGGCGGCTGCGCAAGGTGCTCGAACCGGAGCGGGCGCCCGGGTCGCCGCCGACCGTCCTGCTGCGTGAGCCCGGCGGGTACCGACTGGTCGTCGCGGCCGACCGGATCGACTCCGCCCGCTACACCGCACTGGCCGCCGAGGCCGGAGACCTGCTGGCGGACGGGGCGGCCGCGCGGGCGCTGCGCTGCGCCGAAGAAGCAGGCGCGCTCTGGCGCGGGCGGCCCTACGGCGCGGCGGCCGACCGGCCGTGGGCCGCCGCGGCGACCGCCCGCCTGGAGGAGATCCGCGGCAGGCTGCGCGAGACGCACGTCGGCGCACTGCTCGCCACGGGCGCCGCCGAGCGCGCGCTCACCGAGCTGGAGGCCGCCCTGGCCGAGGAGCCGCTGCGGGAGCGGCTGTGGGCGTCGCGGATGGTCGCCTACCGCGACCTCGGCCGCCGCTCCGACGCGCTGGCCACCTACGCCGAGGCCCGGGCCGCCCTCGTCGACGAGCTGGGCATCGAACCCGGCCCGGAGCTGCGCGCCCTGCACGCCCAGCTGCTCCGCGACGATGCGGGCGCGCGCAGGCCGTCGGCCACGCACACGCTGCCCGCCACCCGCAGCCGCCTCGTCGGCCGCGACCGCGAGCTCGCCGCCGTGCTCGCCCGGCTCGGCGCCGATCCGCTGTGCACGCTGGTCGGCGCCGCGGGATGCGGGAAGACCCGGCTCGCGGTGGAGGTGGCGCGCCAGGCGGCCCCGGGCTACCCCGACGGAGCGTGGTTCGTGGACCTCACCTCGGCCTCCCCAGACCGCGTCCTCGACACCGTCGCCTCGACCCTCGGCCTCCCGCTCAGCGGCCCGGCCGACCCGACGGAAGCCCTGCGCCGCTACACGAGCGCGCGCAGGATGCTGGTGGTGCTCGACAACTGCGAGCACGTGCTCGACGCCGCCGCCGAGCTGGTCGACGCGCTCCTGGTCGGAGGCTCGACGCTCAGCGTGCTCGCCACCAGCCGCGAACCGCTGGAGGTCGACGGCGAGCAGGTCGTCGGGCTCACCCCGCTGCCCGTGCCCGCGGCCGTGGAGCTGTTCCTGGAGCGGCTCGACGCCCCGCCGCCCGCCGATGCGCTGGACAGCGTGCGCGAGATCGTGGCCGCCGTCGACGGTCTGCCGCTGGCCCTGGAGCTGGCCGCGGCCCGGGCCCGCGCCTTCACGCTGACCGAGATCGCCGCCGACGTGCGGGTCGACGCGAGCGCGCTCAGCCGGGTCGGCCGGGGCCGCACCCACCACCGCACCGTCCGGGAGGCCATCGACAGCAGCTACCGCGACCTCCCCCGGCCGCTCGCGGCGCTGCACCGGGCGGTCGGGGCGGTGCCGGGGCCGTTCACCGCCGAGCTGGCGGCGGGGCTGGTCGCCGCCGACGTCACCAACGCCGTCGCGGGGCTCGCGCACCGCTCCCTGCTCACACCGCTCGGCCCGGCCCGGTCCGGCGGGGCGTCCCGGTTCGCCCAGCTCGCGACGGTCCGCGGCCACGCGAACCACCTGGTCGAGCGGGCAGGCGAGGATCCGGCCGGGCCGCGGAACGCCTGGGTGGCGCGGCTGGTCTGCGCGCGCCCGGCGATGGGCTCGGCCCGGCACGTCGGCTGGTTCGGCGCCCTGGACGACGACCTCGCCGCTCTCCGCGCCACGCTGCAGGACACGCTCGTCGAGGCCCCGTCCGCCGCCGGGGTGGCCGTAGCCGCCCGGCTCGCCGTGTACTGGGCCTTCAACGGGATGGCGCGCGAAGGCGAGCGCTGGCTGCGCACGGCGATCGGGAGGTGCGCCGCCGATCCCGGGCTCGGTCGCCCGGCCGAGCGGGCGGCCGTGCGCGTCGACATCGGGAGCTGTTGGGCCGTGCAAGGCCACGCCGCGGCGGCCCGCGAACAGATCCGGGCCGGGATCGCCGAAGGGGCGGGTGCGACGGGCGACGACGCCGCGCTGCTCTGCGGGTCGCTGGTCATGGCCTCGGGTGCGCTCGCGCGCGGGGGCGACGGCGAGGTGCTGGCGGAGGTCGCCGCCGCGACCCGGCGCGTCGCCGCGGGCTCGGCCGCGCTCGAGGTCGCCGTGCGGCACGTCGAGCTGGTGCGCACCACGGTCGCCGCGCCGCACCCGGAGCTCGTCGCGCAGTACGCGGCGCTGCACCGGGACGCCGTCGCCGAGGACAACCTCTACACGGCGTGGCTCGCCGCGACCAACGCCGCGCGCCTGCTGCTCGCCGCGGGCCTGCCTGCCGACGCCCTCACGTGGTCCCGGTCGGCGGTGCGAGCCGCGGTCGAGTTGGGGCAGCGCGACAACGCGTACGTCCTGGAGGTGCACGGCGCCGCGCTCGGCCGGGCGGGTGAGCACCTCGCCGCACTCCGCGTCTTCGGGGCCGTCGACGCGCAGCACCGGGGCGCGGGCGTGCCGTGGCCGTGGGACGAGGGCGTCGGCGCGCTGCTCGCCGCGATGACCGCACCGCTCGGCCCGGCGCTGGCCGAGCAGGTCCGGGAAGAAGGCGCCCGGGCCACGCTGGCCGAGCTCGCCGACACCTGAGTCGCCCTGCAAGGTCGCTGCAAGGTCCCGGGCGTTGACTACGGACAGGTCGGGTGCGTCCGGTCCCGGAGGGGGGACGGGGCGCGCGCGGCCGTCACGCACGACCGGCGCTGTGCCCGCCCCGCTTGGTTCGGGGCGGGCACAGCTCCGTCTCGCGGTGGGGCACCACCGCGACCGGTAGAGCGCCGTGGAGGGGTCCTGGCGCCCACCCCGGGACTCGTCGCCCGCGGCTCCACCGTTAGCCGAAACCAGCGCATAGGATGCCCACCAGCCGAAACGGTGGGCCACGATGAACATCCAGTCGCTGCGGTACGTGATCACACTCGCCGAGGAGCTGCACTTCGGCCGCGCCGCGGGGCGGCACTACATCGTCCCGCAGGCGTTCGGGCGGCAGGTGCAGCGCCTCGAGCGCGAGCTGGGCGTACGGCTCTTCGACCGCACGAGCAGGCGGGTCGCGCTCACGCGCGGCGGGCGAGCAGTTCGTCGGGCGGGCGCGGCGGGTGCTCGCGCAGGTCGACGAGCTGGCCCGCATCGCCGAGGACGGCCCGCCGCCCGACACCGACGTGCTGCGCGTCGGGGTGTTGGGGTTCGGGCTGGCCGACCGCTGGCCGCAGATGTGCGAGCTGGTGGCGGCGCAGCACCCCCGGCTGCGGCTGGCCTACGTCGACACCGACTGGGATTCGCAGTACGACGCCGTGCGCTCCGGCGAGGTCGACGTTTCCATCGCGCACGACATCGGCCCGACCGACGGCCTCGCGTTCGACCCCGTGCTGGACGTCGGCCGGTACGCGGTCGTGCCGCGCCGGTCCGCGTTCGCCGACGCCGAGTGGCTCACCGAGGCCGACGTGGCGGGCGAGCAGTGGGTGAAGCCGTTGGGTCGACACCCCGGCCTGGCCGACTGGGCGGGCGTGGCGGGCGCGACCGGCGCCACGAGCACGCTGGTGCGCACCCCGGGCATGATCCCGGCGGCCGTCGCGCTCTCGGGGCAGCTCGGCATCCACGGGGCCCCCGCGCAGTGGTTCTTCCCGCACCCGGACGTCTGCTACGTGCCGATCGCGGGCGTCCACGCGATCGTGTCCGTCGTGAGCCGGGCGAACGACCGCAGGCCCGCCGTCGAGGCGTTCCGCCGCGCCGCCCGCGCGATCGCCGAGCTGGATCACAACCGAACCGGCACATGAACCGACCACCCGGTGCTGCCATCGTTGGCACCCGTGTCCCGCACCCTCAGCGAGATCGTCGGCCGTCGGTTCCCGACCACGCAGACGGGCTCCTACCCCCGCCCGAAGTGGAACTCCTTCGACCTCGGCGGTGAGGACATCCGCGTGGCCCTGCGCCGCGCCGACTTCGCCGAGGCGTACGCCGACGGCGTGCGGGCGATGATCGGCGACCAGGTCGCCAGCGGCATCGACGTGCCCACCGACGGCCACCTCTGGTACGACCGCCACGAGGGGCTGATCTCCTCGTTCCTGCTCTACCCGGCCTACCACCTCGACGGCATCGACGTGCTCCCCGAGCCCAACCCGATGATGGCCGTGGCGGGTGCCGCTTCCGAGGCGGCGTTCGGCGCCACCTGGAACAACGTGGTGGTCACCGGGCCGGTCGAGCGCGGCACGATGCACCTCGCCCAGCTGTGGGGCGTGGCCAACGCGGTGAGCCCCCGCCCGGTGAAGTTCTGCAGCGGCATGGGCCCGGCCAACCTCGGGGCCTGGCTCACCGACCGGCACTACCACGACAAGGCCGCGCTGTACCGCGACCTCGCCGACGCCTACAACGCCGAGTTCAAGGACGCCGTCGCGGCCGGGGTGGAGATCTTCCAGCTCGACGACGTGGGCTTCACGCTGCACGCGCCCGAGGACTACCCGCTCGTCGTCGACACGCTCAACCGCGCCCTCGACGGCGTCGACGCCTTCCGGATCTTCCACATCTGCCACCTCGGCAGCGGCGCGCCGATCGGCATCACGCCCTACGCCGGGTTCCACGAGCTCGTGGCCAAGGAGCTGCAGGTCGACGCCGTCGAGTACGCGTTCGCCGAGACCGGGTTCCCCGACGACGACTTCGCGCTGTGGTCACGCTTCCCCAGCGACAAGGGCCTCGGCATCGGCGTCATCGACATCAAGCGCCTGGTGGTGGAGACGCCCGAACAGATCGTGGCGGGCGTCCGCAAGGCGCTCGACCACGTCCCGCCGGAGCGCATCCACCTCACCACCGACTGCGGCCAGTTCGCCTTGCCCCGGCAGATCGCGCGCGGCAAGCTCGCAGCCATGTCGGCCGCAGCCGAGCAGCTGCGCTCCGAGATCGGCTCGTAGACAGGGGGCGGCACGTGCGCTGGAGCACCTTCAGGACGCCGGACGGGGCGCAGGGGGTCGGGGTCTGGCGCGCGGACGAGCTGTTCCCGGTCCCGGGCGCGCAGCGGCTGGTGGACCTGCTCGGCTCCTTGCAGGCGGCGGGCGACGAGGCCGTCCGCCACTCGGCAGCCGTCGACCCGGCCACCGTCGAGCTGCTGGCGCCCGTGCCGGAGCCGCCCGCGATCCGCGACTTCATGGCGTTCGAGGAGCACGTGGTCACGGCGAGCGCGGCGATCGGGCTCACCGTCGACCCGCTCTGGTACCGCCAGCCCGTCTTCTACTTCACCAACCCTGCCGCCGTCATCGGCCCGCACGCCGACGTCGCGATCTCGCCGGGCAGCTCGGCGTTCGACTACGAGCTGGAGGTGGCCGCCGTGATCGGCCGGGCGGGCGCCGACCTCACGCCCACGCAGGCCGTCGACCACATCGCGGGCTTCGTGCTGTTCTGCGACTGGAGCGCCCGCGACCTGCAGGGCGCGGAGATGGCGCTCAACCTCGGTCCGGCGAAGGGCAAGGACAGCGCCAACGGCTTCGGCCCCTGGCTGGTGACGACCGACGAGCTGGCCGAGCGCGCGGCGGGCCGCAGCTACGACATCGCCATGGCGGCCGACGTCAACGGCGAGGAGTACAGCCGCGGCAACCTCGCCGACCTGTACTGGTCGTTCGGCGAGATGATCGCGTACGCGTCCCGGGGCACGCGGGTGCGGGCAGGCGACGTGATCGGCAGCGGCACCGTCGGCACGGGCTGCATCCTGGAGCTCGGCCGGGTGCACGGCCCCGAGCGCTACCCGTACCTGAAGGCGGGCGACCGCGTGCACCTGGAAGCGGAGCTGCTCGGCGCGATCGACGCTACGCATGCTGCCCGCCCGCCCACTCGTCCCCCTGCGCGCGGAGGCCACCACATGAGTGCCGGTCACCACCTCGTCGACGCGATCACCGAGCCCGGCAGGCCGGAGACTGCAGGAGGTCGCCGACGGCGTGTTCGCCTACATCCAGCCCGACGGCACCTGGTGGATCAACAACACCGGGTTCCTCGTCGGGCCGCAGGGCGTCATCAGCATCGACGCGTGCTCGACCGAGCGGCGCACCCGCGCCTACCGGCACGCCATCGAGGCCGTCACGGCAGCGCCGGTCCGCACCCTCGTGAACACCCACCACCACGGCGACCACACGTTCGGCAACTGCTTGTTCCCGGGCGCCACGATCGTCGGACACGAGCGGGCGCGCGAGGAGGTCATCGCGTTCGGGCCGCCGCGCGAGCTGCCGTTCTGGGACCACGGCGAGTGGGGCGACCTCACCCTCGACCCGCCGTTCCTCACGTTCACCGACAGCGTCACCGTGCACGCAGGCGACCTGCGCGCGGAGCTGCGCCACGTCGGCACCGCCGCGCACACGACCAACGACGTGATCGCCTGGCTGCCGGAGCAGTCGGTGCTCTTCTGCGGCGACCTCGTGTTCAACGGCGGCACGCCGTTCCTGCTCATGGGGTCGGTCAGCGGGGCGATCGAGGTGCTGGAGGACGTCGTGGCGCCGCTGGGCGCGGCGACGGTCGTGCCCGGGCACGGGGCGGTGTTCTCCGGCGACGAGCCGATCCGCGCCACGCTCGACTACCTGCGCTTCGTGCTCGACGTCGCCGAGCGGGGGCGCCAGGCCGGGGTCAGCCCGCTCGACGCGGCCCGTGACACCGACCTCGGCCGGTTCGCCGACTGGCCCGACGCCGAGCGCATCGTGGGCAACCTGTACCGCGCGTACGCCGAGTTGGGCGATACCCCGCGCGGCGGCCCCATCGACGTCTTCGCCGCGCTCGGCGACATGGTCGCCTACAACGGCGGACGCCCCTTGACCTGCCTCGCTTAGTCGAGGAAGGCGACCACGGCGAAGAGCACGGGCGCGCTGACGAGCGTGGTCGCCAGCCCGGCGTCGCGGCCGAGCACCACGCCCTGGCCGAACCGCACGGCGTAGCCGAACACGTTCTGCGCGGTCGGGAGCGCCGCGCAGACGACCACGGCGAGCAGCGCGTGCCCCTCCAGCCCGAGCAGGAGGCCGAGCGTGAGCGCCAGTACCGGCTGCACGAGGTTCTTGAGCAGCAGCACGGCGACCAGCGACGGCCCGTTGTCGCCAGCGCCGGGGCGGGCCGCGCCGCGCAACGACAGCCCGAACGCCAGCAGCATCGCGGGCACCGCCAGGTTGCCGACGAGCTCCACCGGCGCGAGCAGCGCGGCGGGCGGCTGCAGGCCCGTCGCCGAGACGACCAGGCCTGCCGCGCTGGCGAGCGCGATCGGGTTGCGCGCGGGCGCGGTGAGGGTGCGCAGGAGCGGCGGCTGTTCGCCGTGCGCCCGGGCCGCCATCAGGTCGAGCGCGGTCGTGAACACCGGGGCCAGCACCGTGAGCTGGAAGAGCATCACGGGCGCCACCTCGGCCGCGTTGCCCAGCGCGTAGGTGGCGATGGGGATGCCGAGGTTGCCCGCGTTGACGTAGCCGCTGGCCATCGCGCCGACCGCGGTCTCGCCCGGCGGGCGGCGCCTGAGCAGCCCGACGGGCAGGTACAGCAGGCACGCGACGGAACTGCTCACCGCGGTGACGACGAGCGGCGCGGAGAAGACGGCGCGGACGTCGGCCTGCGCGAGCGTCACGAACAACAGCGCGGGGCTGGCGACGAAGAACGCCAGGCGGGAGAGGACCTCCACCGCCGCGGGCCCCAGCACCCCCGACCGCGCCAGGAGGTACCCCAACACGATCATGATGCCGATGACGACGAACCCGTTGAGAACGCCGTTCACGAGCCCGCCACTTGCTTAGGATACCTATCAAAGCCGGCCCGGCCTGCGTGCGCCTGATCACGCAGAACCCGCTTTGCAAGGTCGCTGCAAGGTCGCGGGGGTGGACTGGTTGCTCGCCGGGCCGCGCTCAGTCTCGGAGGGGAGCCTGGGCGCGACCCGGTGCTGACTTTCCTTACTTGGGCGCCCAGAACACGTAGTTGGCGGTGTAGTCGACGGCCACCGTCTTCGGCGTCGTGCATGTTCCCGTGGGCATCACGCCCCCGCGCGTGTCGATCCGCTGAATGAACGCGACCTTGCTGAAGACACCGCTGTTCGCCACCGGATCGCCGGTGACCTTCAGCCACGGGACATTCTTCGTCAGGTCCGTGTAAGCCGGGGACACTGGTGGGGACACAGGAGGAGTGGTAGTGCTCCCATTCACGCGCGAGCCGTCGAAGCTCGCCCAGAACGGGCCCTTGCCGTGGATCGCCGCCTGAACCCCCCGCGACAGCAGCCCGGCGACCGGCTCGCGGAAGACGAACGCGGTGCCAGCGTTGCAGTCGTAGACCTGCTTGCCGATGCCGACGAAGGAGGCGACGACCTTGAACTGCGTTTCGTCGACCCGAATGTTCACTGGCACATTCGTTTGCGCACGCCGGCGGATGCCACGTCCGGTGTCGCGGCGGCCGCGCCGGACGCGGTCAAGATTGTGGCCGTAGCCGCCACGATTGCGGCCAAGCCGGCCACAAGACGACGCTTCATGACTTCTCCAAAGAGTTGGGGGAGCGGGGAGCGTGCGAAAAGATAGCCCAACCTGATTGGACTCCAGTTGGGCACCCGAAAGGAGCAGTCGATAACGCCGAAGAGACCGCAAATGCCAACCTGAAAACCATTGATACCGTGACGCCAATCACATTTCATCTGCGCGTGCCATACTCCTGCCATGGATCTTGGGCTCGTCGGGCGCACGGCCGTGGTGTGCGCGTCCAGTCAGGGGCTCGGCCGCGCTTGCGCCACCGAGCTGGCCCGCGCGGGCTGCACCGTGGTGATCAACGGCCGCGACGGCGAGAAGCTCGAACGCACGGCCGAGGAGATCCGGCAGGAGACGGGCGCCACCGTCATCCCGGTCGCCGTCGACCTCGGCACGCCCGACGGGCCGGAGCGCCTGGTCGCGGCCGTGCCCACGGTCGACATCCTGGTCAACAACAACGGCGGTCCCCCGCCCCGCGACTTCCGCCAGGTCGACGAGGAGGCCCTCCTCGCGGGGGTGCGGGCGAACATGGCCACCCCGATCCGGCTCGTGCAGCTCGTCGTCGACGGCATGGTCGAGCGCCGGTTCGGGCGGATCGTCAACATCACGTCCGGGTCGGTGAAGCAGCCGCTCCCGGGGCTCGACCTGTCGAGCGGCGCACGGGTCGGGCTCACCGGCTTCCTCGCAGGCGTCGCCCGCACCGTCGTGCACGCCAACGTCACGATCAACTTCCTGCTGCCCGGTTCCTTCGACACCCCCCGGATGCAGTCGATCCAGGAGGGAGCGGCGCGGCAGCAGGGCGTCGACGTCGACGTCATCGCCGAGCACGTCCGCGAGGGCATCCCCGCGAAGCGCTTCGGCACACCCGCCGAGTTCGGTGCGGCGTGCGCGTTCCTCTGCGCGGCGAGCTCCGGCTTCATCACGGGGCAGAGCCTGCTCATCGACGGCGGCGCCTACCCCGGCATCCTCTGACGTCATGGCCCGCGTCTTCGTCACCGGTTCCAGCACCGGCCTCGGCCTGCTCGCCGCCCGTTGGCTGGATGAGCGCGGCCACGAGGTGACCCTGCACGCGCGGAGCGCCGAGCGCACCGACGAGCCGCGGGAGGCGCTTCCGCACGCCGCGCTCGTCGTCGGCGACCTGTCCCGCATCGACGGCATGCGCCAGGTCGCCGAGCAGGTCAACGCGCTCGGCAGGCACGACGCGGTGATCCACAACGCGGGCGTCTACCGCGTGCCCGACCGGATCCAGACCGACGACGGCCTGAGCCTCACGTTCGCGGTCAACGTGCTCGCCCCGTACCTCCTCACCGCGCTGGTCGAGCGCCCCGACCGGCTGGTGTACCTCACCTCCGGCCTGCAGAACGGCGCCGTGCCCGACCTCGGCGACGCGCAGTGGACCCGCCGTCGGTGGGACTGGCTGCAGGCCTACTCCGAGAGCAAGCTGCACGTCACGACGCTGGCGGTCGGCGTCGCCCGGCGCTGGCCCGACGTGCGCTCCAACGCGGTCAGCCCGGGCTGGGTGCCGACCAGGATGGGCGGCGCGGGCGCGCCGGACGACCTCGCCCTCGGCGCCGAGACCCAGGCGTGGCTCGCCGCGGGCGACGACCCGGCGACCGATGTCACCGGCCAGTACCTCTTCCACCGGCAACGCGCCGACGTGCCCGCCCCCGTGCGCGACGCCCGCGCGCAGGAGGCGCTGTTCGCCTACTGCGCCGAGCTGAGCGGGCAGCCCCTCGGGTAGCCCGCTCAGCCCACGGCAGGACCTACGCGGCGTTGACCTTGGGCATGATCTCCTCGACGAGGCGCTTGATGTCGTCGATGGTCTTGGACGTGGGCACGTCGCGGAACGGCGGCCACAGGAGCGGCATGGTCATGCCCGCTTCCTTGTAGCGCTTGAGGATGTCCTCGATCTGCTGGGCGTTGCCCGCCAGCAGGTTGGAGGCCTTGCCCGCGGGGGTCTGGTCCATCGGCTCGTCGGTGATGACGAACCAGATCATGCTGCACATGTCGAAGCCGTCGGGGAAGCCTCGGCCGAGCTCGCCCAGCTCGCGCTCCATCTCGCCCTTCCAGCGCTTGATGTCCTCGGGCGAGTCCTGGATGCCGATCCAGCCCTGCAGGCCGTACTTGGCGATGCGCTTGGCCGAGCGCTTCGGGTCCTTCAGACCGGAGAAGTAGATCGGTGGTCCGGGCTGCTGCAGCGGCTTGTGGCCGAAGCCCGACAGCGGGAAGTCGGCGAACTCACCGTGGTACTCGAACAGGTCGTTGGTCCAGATGCCCTGCATGATCTCGATCGTCTCGCGCACGTGGGCGTGCCTGCGCGGGAACAGGTGCGGGACGCTGGCGGCGGCGAACTCCTCGGGCATCCAGCCGGCGCCGACGCCGACGTTGAGCCTGCCGCCCGACAGGTGGTCCTGGGTGGCGAGCTCGGCGGCGAGCACGCCGGGGGCGCGGTAGGGGGTGTCGATGATGCTCATGCCGATGCGGACCTTCTGGGTCTTCGCGGCGAGCCAGGGGATCAGCGTCATGCCCTGGAACCACTTGCCCCGCGAGATGACCGGCATACCGGGGGGGAATTCCGTCATCATCCCAAAGGGGTGCTGCAGCTCGGCGCGGTCGGACGCCTCGGGGACGACGATCCGGTCGAGCGTCCAGACGGAGTCGAAGTCGAGGTCCTCGGCGAGAGCGGTGAGATCCTCGAGCTCCTTGACGGTCACCTCGTCGCGGAAGTTCGGCAGGTAGAGAGCGAGCTTCATGAACGGCCTCCTCGCCGTGCGCCGGTGGATCGCAGCAGCCAACGTAGAGGTCGAAGGCACGATTGCACACCGTTCGACCTGATCGAAGGGTTTGGCGGATCCTAACGCGATCTTCGGGCTCTAGCGCGGCTCGCCGCCGTCGGCGCGCATCTCGATGCTGATCTACTCGGCGCCGATACGGTCGGCCGGCGACGTGGTGGCCGCCATCGCCAGCAGGCCCAGCACGCCGACACCAGCGCCTCCGTCACCGCATTAGCCTACGGCGATGAGCGCGCCGGGCGCCGGGCCCCGACACCAGACCACCCTGACCGTGCTGATGACGCCGGACATGGCCAACTTCTCCGGCAACGTCCACGGTGGAGCGATCCTCAAGCTGCTCGATCAAGTGGCCTTCACCTGCGCCAGCCGCTTCGCGCAGACCTACGTGGTGACGCTGTCGGTCGACCGGGTCGTGTTCCGGGAGCCGATCTACATCGGCGAGCTCGTCACGTTCCTCGCCGCGGTGAACTACGCCGGGCGCAGCTCGATGGAGGTCGGTATCCGGGTGACCACCGAGAACATCACCGAGCACACGATCCGGCACACGAACAGCTGCTACTTCACGATGGTCGCGATCGACGAGGAACGCCGTCCGGTCCCGGTGCCGCGCCTCGAGTGCACCACGGACGAGGAACGCAGGCGCTGGGTCGAGGCGCAGGAGCGCCGCCAGCGGGCCCGCACGCGGTAGCCGATGGCCACGATCCAGGTCGCCACCCTGTTCCTGCTGGTGCTGGTGGCGGCGGCCAGCGCGCTGTCGCGGGTGCTCGCCGTGCCCTACCCGATCCTGCTGGTCGTCGTCGGGAGCCTGGCGGGCTTCGTGCCCGGGATGCCGCACGTCACGCTCGACCCCGACGTTGTGCTGTTCGTGCTGCTGCCTGGCTGGTGCTCTCGCTCGCCACCGGCTACCTGGCGTACCTGCCCGCCGAACAGCTCGGCCTGTCGGGGGTCTTGGCCACGGTCACCGCGGGCCTGGTCACGGGCCACCGCGCGCCGCTCATCAGCACGGCCTCCGTCCGGCTCAGCAACGGCGCGTTCTGGGAGATCCTGGTCTTCCTGCTCAACGCCGTGCTCTTCGCGAGCGTCGGGCTGCAGCTCCCCGGGGTGCTGGCGGGCCAACACCGCTCGGTGGCCGAGCTGGCCGTTCTCGGGGTCCTCATCGCCGCCACGACCATCCTCACCCGGCTCGTGTGGACGCACGTGATCACGTTCGTCGTCCGCGCCGTCGACCGACGGCCGTCCCAGCGGGCGCGGCGCTCCAGCTGGCGGGCCCGCACGGTGAGCGCGTGGTGCGGCCTGCGCGGCGCCGTCTCCTTGGCCGCCGCGCTGGCCCTACCCGCGGCCTTCCCCGAGCGCGACCTGCTCATCTTCCTGGCGCTGTGCGTCATCTGGGCGACGCTCGTCGGCCAAGGGCTCAGCCTGCCCTGGTTGATCAGGACTCTGCGGGTGACCGACGACGGCGTCTCGGCCCGCGAGGAGCTGCACGCGCGCAAGGCCGCCACCCGCGCCGCCCTCGACGAGCTGCAGCAGCTCGACGGCCAGGACGGCACCCGGCCGGACACCCTCGAACGCATGCGCGGCCTCTACGAGTTCCGCCACCGCAGGCTGGCGCAGCGGGCCGGGTACCAGAGCGACGACGGCGAAGACGTCGAGTCCCGCTCTCACGACTACCAGCGGATCGTGCACACCGTGATCAACGCCCAGCGCCGCGAGCTCATCCGGCTGCGCGACACCGGGGAAATCGGCGACGAGGCGATGAACATCGTGCAACGCGAGCTCGATCTCGAGGAAGAACGTCTCGACTCCTGACGTCCCGGGCCGATACTGGGGCGGTGATACGGGAGAATTTCCGCGAGTACCTCGACCACCTTCTGCGCGACGGGTTCAGCGTGCGCCACGACGCGCACCTCTCCGACCCGGACCTCATCGACCCCGGCGGCGACCCGGTCGAGACCTGGCGCGAGGACTACCCCTACGACGAACGGCTCGACCGCGACGTCTACGAGGACGAGAAGTACCAGCTGCAGGTCGAGCTGCTGAAGTTCCAGTACTGGGCGCAGGACACCGGCACCAAGCACCTGATCCTTTTCGAGGGGCGGGACGCGGCGGGCAAGGGCGGCACGATCAAGCGGTTCGTGGAGCACCTCAACCCGCGCGCCGCCCGCGTGGTCGCGTTGACCAAGCCCACGGAGACCGAGCGCGGCCAGTGGTACTTCCACCGCTACGTCACGCAGCTGCCGACGGCCGGGGAGATCGTGCTGTTCGACCGGTCCTGGTACAACCGCGCGGGCGTCGAACGTGTGATGGGCTTCGCCACCGACCGCGAGTACGAGGTCTTCCTGCGCCAGGCCCCGCAGTTCGAGCAGATGCTGATCGAGAGCGGGTTCTCGCTCACCAAGCTGTGGTTCTCGGTCACCCAGTCCGAGCAGCGCACCCGGTTCGCGGTGCGGCAGATCGACCCCGTGCGCCGCTGGAAGCTCTCCCCGATGGACATCGAGTCGTTGGACCGCTGGGACGCCTACACGGCGGCCAAGGAGGCGATGATCGAGTACACCGACACCGACTACGCGCCGTGGACCTCGATCAAGAGCAACGACAAGAAGCGGGCCCGCATCAACGCGATGCGGTTCTTCCTCAACCAGTTCGACTATGAGGACAAGGACACCAGCATCGTCTACCCGGCCGATCCGCTGATCGTGCAACGGGGCCGCGACGCGATCAAGGACTGACCGCGCGGTTGCCGTCGTCGGCAGGCGGGTAGCCGAGACCATGACCGTTCCGCAGCCACCTCCCATGCCGCCGGTCCCCTCGCCGGGACCCGCGCCGTCGCCGCCCAGCCCGATGCCGGATCCCGGCCCGCTGCCGACACCGGAGCCCGGCCCGCTGCCCACCGACCCGGATCCGGGCCCGCTGCCCGATCCGGGCCCGCCGCTGCCCACGCCGTCGCCGGACCCCGTCGACCCGCGCGTCTAGGCGTCCCCCGATCGCCCGACACCGGGATCAACCGGTGCATCGGCCGTCGAGCTGACCGGGCGGGGCGGGCCTCGGCAGCAGACTTCTCCTCATGACCACCACCACGGCAACCCGCACCACACCGACCCGCCCGGAGCAGGCCGACCGCCCGCGGACGCCCCGCCCGCAGAACGCGCCGACCGGACCGTCCGCCCGACCGACGCGCGCGATGCAGCGACGGCTCATCGCCCACCTCGTCGGCTGAGGCCTACCGCGTGTAGCGCGCCCCGAGCCATGCGGCGATCTCGTGGGCTGCGAGCTCGTTGCCGGTCGGCTCACCGTCGGCGATGGCGCCCCCGAAATGCAGGCCGCGCACGGCGACCGTCGTGAGATCGGCCGCACCGAGCGCCGCGACCATCCGGCGGGAGTCGGCGGGGAACGCGGCCTGGTCGCCGGTGAGCTCGACGAACAGCGTCGGCACGGTGACGCCCGGCGCGCACCGCACGAAATCGGCGTTGGACGACAGCCCCGACCACGTCGAGAGCCAGGCCTCCGGGGTCGTCAGGCGACCGAAGCCGACCTGGCCGTAGTCGATGAGGTCCGGCCGCTTGCCGAACAGCGAGCCGTAGGGGCGGTCGCTGGGATCGATCGAGAGGTCGACGGTGCGCGGGTCGGCGTCGGTGCGGAACACCGTGATGACCTTGGGCGCGAGCGCGCGTCGCCGGTCGGCGGCGGCCCCGCCCGCCTTGAACGCCGCCCGCGCCTCGGCGGTGCGGGCGAGGTGGGCGCGCGCGACGGCGTCGATGCGGGCGACCCGATCGCGTTGCGCGGCCCGGTAGCGGGCGAGGAACTCGGCGCCGTAGGACGAGCTCCTCGGCGGCTCGGCGAAGCCGTTGGCGGCGTTGAATGGGTCCAGCTCCGGCACCACGGAGAGCGGGTCGGCCTCGTCGGCGACCGAGGGGTCGATGCAGGCCAGCAGCAGCTTGCCCTGGCCGGGGTGCGGGGCGAGGAACACGGCGCCGTCGGCGATCGGCAGCTCGGCGTCGGCGAGCCCGGTGGGCCGCCCGCCGGGGGTGCGGGCGATGCGCGCCGCGGGCGGGAGGGCCGCCTGCTCCAGGTAGAAGGCGTAGAGCGGGCCGCCGCCGGAGTGCCCCAGCGTGACGACCGCGTCGAACCGCTCGCGCAGGAACACCATCCCGGCCGCGACGTCCAGCAGCGCCTGCTCGTGCACCAGCGCCAGGTCGTTGTTCACCGACCGCGTGTGCTGGGTCCACACCGCCGCGCCCGCCTGCAGCAGCAACGGCACCAGCGGGTGGTGGGTGACGTCTTGGCGCGGGTGCATCAACGCCACGACCGTGCGCGCGCCCGGCACCGTCGCCAGCACGCCGCGCACCGTCGCCCCGTCGGACGTCGTGAGCTCGTGCACGGTCGTGGTCGTCGCCGCGGGCCGTTCCCCGGCCACGAGGTGGCGGCCCGCGCCCAGACCGGTGGTCACGCGGGCTCCACGCGCAGGGCGTCCTTGTCGTGCTGGACGATCCGCGAGTCGGGGGCCACCGCCGCCACGGAGGAGTACCAGACGGCGTGCCTGCATCCCGTGGCCCGCCGATCGATCACGATCGGCCCGGGCGCGCTGATCACGAAGTACGGCCCGATCCGGCCCACGGCGACGTCCGGGTCCTCCGCGGCCACCTTGGGCAGCGCGAGGTTCTCCGGCACGTCGAGGACGTAGAGCGTGGTCACCGCGCGGGCTCCCACTCGGCGGCGTGCGCGACGATCAGCTCGGCCTTGCGCGCCAGGAGCTTGCCGAACGTCGGCTCCGGCTCGGCGACCACGTCGAGCAGCGCGTCGATGGTCAGGTTCGCGTCGAGGTCCTCCTGCGGCGTCACCGGCCGCATCGCGCGGGTGATCTCGAACATGTAGCCGTTGGGGTCGTGGGTGTAGATCGACTCGATCGTCTCGTGCTGGATCTGCATCTCGACGGGCCAGGCGCTCTCGTCGAGCCGCCGCCGGTACTCCAGCAGGTCCGCCTCGTCGTCGACGTGGATCGCGAGGTGGCGGGAGCGCACGAAGAACTCCGGGACCTCGGCGCCGAAGCGGGCGTAGACGTCGCCCTTCGCGCCCGCCGCGCCGCCGATCTCCGGCCGGGCGCCGAAGTAGTAGAAGAACGCGATGCGGTCGCCGTTGCCGATGTCGAAGAAGAAGTGGATGAAGTCCGGGTGGTCCTCGGGACCCCAGCCCGCCGCGCAGATCGAGTGGACGACCGGGAAGCCGAGCACGTCGCGGTAGAAGCGCACGGTGGCCGCGGGATCGAAGGTCGGGAACGCGACGTGGTCGACGCCCTGCACGCGGTGGTCCATCACCCGACCGTACGCGGGTGTCGACGGAAGAGTCAACAGTTCGACGTATGAGTTAGACGTCGAGGATGCGCTCCAGGTGGTCGAGGTCCTGGCGCAGCATCTTGAGGGCCGCGGCCGGGCCTTCGCCGTCGAGGACCTGCGCATCGGGGCGTTGCAGGGCGCCGACGGCCATGTCGGCGAGCTGCTCGACGACCGACTCGGTGGTGTCGCGGCCGCCGGGGTGGAACCACCAGGCCACCCAGTTGCACATGCCGAGCACGCCCAGCGCCGCCACCCGGGCGTCGACGGGCCGGAACCGGCCGCCGCGCACCCCCTCCTCGACCACCCCGGCGATGACCTTGAGCACGGCCCGGCGGCTGTCGGCGTAGGCGGTGGTGAGGTCGGCCGGGAGCTCGGCCTCGGAGCGGATGAGCAGGCGGAATCGGGCGGGTTGGGTGGTGCGCCGCCCCACGATCACCTCGACGATGCCGCGGAGCTTCTGCACCGGGTCGAGCCCGTCGCGGGCGACGAGCGCGGTGAGCTCGTCCAGCGGCCCGTTGGTGACCTCGGTGACCAGCTTCGCGAGCAGCTCGTCCTTGCTCTTGACGTAGTAGTAGAGCGCGGGCCGGGTGATGCCCATCGCCTCGGCGATGTCCTGCAGGCTCGTGCCCGCGAAGCCGCGCTCGGCGAAGAGCCGGGTGGCGTGCTCGTAGAGCTCGTTCTCCACCAGCTCCCGCCGGGCGGTGCCCGAACGGCCCGCGCGCGGCTCGCCACTGCTCATGCCCGTGATGGTAAAGCGCCCAACTTCGCGGCGACGTCGGCGGCGAGGCGCTTCTTGTCGGTCTTGCCCACGAGCGTGCGCGGGATCTCGGACAGGTGCTCGATGCGTTCGGGCCACTTGAACTTGGCCACGCCCAGCGCGGCGAAGTGCGCCTGCACCTCGGGCAGCGTGAGCGGCTCACCGTCGACGACGACGTACACGCAGGCGCGCTCGCCCAGCCGCGGATCGGGCATGGCGACGACGGCCGCGGCGGCCACGCGGGGGTGGCGGAGCACCAGCAGCTCCACCTCCTCGGCGTTGATCTTCTCGCCGCCGCGGTTGATCAGGTCCTTGATGCGGCCCTCGATGGCGACGCAGCGCTCGCCGTCGACCGGCGTGATCGCGGCGAGGTCGCCGGTGCGGTAGAAGCCGTCGGAGGTGAAGGCGCGCGCGTTGTGCTCCGGCGCGTCGAAGTAGCCGCGCAGCGTGTAGGGCCCGCGGCAGCACAGCTCCCCCACCTCCCCGTCGGGCACCTCGGCCTCGGTGCCGGGTTCGAGCACGCGGATCTCGTCGTGCGGCGAGAGCGGGGTGCCGACCGTGGTGGCGCGGGCGCGGCGGGCGCGCCCCGGGACGGGTGGTGAGGAAGAGGCCCTCGCCCATGCCGAAGAGCTGCCCCGACCACAGGCCGCGGCGTTCGAGGTCGTCGAACAGCGCGGGCGGCACCTTCGCCCCCGACAGCACCACCTGCGTCAACGCCGCCGCCGCGGCCGCGAACCCGGGGTGGGCCACCGCGCCGAAGTGGCCGTGGCCGAGCAGCACGTGGGTGGCCCGCTCCCGGGCCATCAGCGGCAGCGACGCGTCGAGGTCGGCGGTGCCGAGCACCAGGCACGCGCCGACGCTGTGCGGGGCGTGCACGGCGCAGACGACGCCCGCGTTGTGGATGATCGGGATCAGGTGCGCGACGCGGGTGTCGGGCGTCCACCCCCACGAGCGGGCGTAGGCGGCGGCGTTGTACCAGTACTCGGCGTGCAGGCGCGGGATCACCTTGGGCACCCCGGTCGTGCCGCCGGAGAGCTGGAAGACGGCCACGCCGTCGGGGTCGAGCCCGGCCTGGATCCCCTCGACGGCCTTGCGCGCAGCGCCGGGGTCGAGCTCCGCGACCAGCCCGGCGAGCTCGTCGAGCACGAGCACCGCGCGCAGGGTCGGGTGGTCGCGCTGCTGCTCGCGGGCGAACCCCACCAGGTCGGCCTCGACGAGGTGCGCGACGGCCCCGACGCGGCGGCTGATCTCGCCGATCTCGTGGCCCCGGTGCGCCGCCAGCGTGCACACCGGCACCAGCCCGGCCTTGAGCGCGCCGTACCAGGCCACGACGCTGCCGAGCCGGTTGGTGACCTGGAACAGCACCGGGTCGCCCGGCGCCAGCCCGCGCGCGGCGAGGCCGGCGGCGAGCAGGTCCGTGCGTTCGTCCAGCTCGCGGTAGGTGAGCCGCCCGTCCAGCGCGACCACCGCATGCCGGTCCGGGTGGGCGGCCGCCACGGCGTGGAACTCGTCGGCGATCGTGCGATCGCCCCACAGGCCTGCCGCCCGGTACTCGCGGACGACCTCGGGCGGGTAGGCGACGAGCTTCACGACCGCTCCCCCGTGCACGCCACGCGGTCGACGCGGCCGCTCACCAGCCCGGCGGCGAGGTCGTCGCGCAGCTCGGCGGGCGCATCGACCTCGACGAACTTCCCCGTCTCGATCCGCACCCGCTCGGCGAGGTCGAGCCGGTCCAGCACGGCGTCGCGGTCGGGCGGCCCGACGAGCCGCAACCCCACCCGGCCCGCTCGCGCGACGACGGCGTCCCCCGCCGGGCCCCACGGGTCGACGAACCGCACGTCGACGGTCGCCAAGCCGGCAGGCGCTGCCGCCTGCCGCTCCAGCACCCACCCGGTGACGGCGGCCGGGTCGGTCGGGCCCGCACCGCCGCCGTACTGGCGCAGCGCCGCGGCCACGACGTCCGGGCTGGTCGCGGCGAACCGGTCGAGCGGCACGTTCCCGGCCCGCGACATGTACGCCACCATCAGCCGGGCGGCGGGCAGCGACAGCCGCGCCGGGAACGACTCCCACCACAGCCTGCTGCGGCGGGCGAGCTCCTGCAGCCGCTCCACGGCGGGACGGCGACGGCGCTCGTACTCCGCGAACGCGCTCGCCCGGTCCGGCGCGTCGCGCAGCGCCTCGACCAGCCCGATCGCGTCCTCCATCGCGAGCTTCGTGCCGGAGCCGATGGAGAAGTGCGCCGTGTGGGCGGCGTCGCCGAGGAGCACGGTGCGCCCCTGCGACCAGCGGTCGCAGGTGACCGTGCGGAACCGGAGCCACCGGGTGCGGTTGCCGATCAACGGGTGGCCGCGGAGCTGCGCGGCGAACGCGGTCTCGAGGTAGCGCAGCGACGTCTCGTCCGACGCGTCGTACGGGGTGGCGTCGGTGGTGGCGGCGAAGCCCGCACGGCGCCAGGTGGCCTCGTCGGTCTCGATGAGGAACGTGCTGCGTCCGCTCCCGTAGGGGTAGGCGTGGGTGACGAAGACGCCGTGCTCGGTCGTGACCGGCGCGAAGACGGCGTCGTCGAGGGCGAAGTCGGTGCCACACCACAGGTAGAGGCCCCGGCCCAGCTCGACGTGCTCGCCGAACGGCCCGCCCTCCCGGGTCGCGCTGCTCACCCCGTCGGCGGCGACGACCACGTCGGCGTCCAGATCGGCCGCGCTGCGCCGGGCGCCGAACTCCAGCGCCACCCCGGCCTTCTCCGCGTGCCGCTGCAGGATCGCGAGCAGCTCGGTGCGGGCCACGCCGATGAGGCGGTCGTTGCGCACGCGCACCACTCCGCCGCCCACGCCGCGCACGTCCAGGGTCATGTCGTGGCGCCGCCCCGCGGCGACCAGGTCGTGCAGGCTGTCGGGGTCGGCGGCCTCCAGCTTGCGCTGCGTGCCCGCCGCGAGCCCGACGCCGAAACCGAAGGTCGTGTCGGGCTCGCCCTGCTCGTAGACGGTCACCGCGCACGCGGGGTCGGCCAGCTTGGCCAGGCGCGCGGCGTAGAGCCCGCCGGGCCCGCCGCCCACCACCGCCACCTTGCGCACCCGCATCGGAACCTCCCCGTTCGGCGCCACTCCCGCCACTATCGCATACGTTGAATAGTCAACGCACTAGTCAGGAGTGGCGCCGAACGTGAGGCCCCCCTCAGGCGTTGGCCGCGACGACGAGGCGGTGCCGCCCGCCGCCGGGAACGAAGTCGCTGTGCGCGGACAGCCTGCGGTGCCTGCCGCCTGCCACCCGCGGGCTGCGCGGCATCACGCAGGAGCGGGTGAGCGTCGCGGGCCGCGCGGGGGTGGCCAACGGCGGGGAGAAGGGGGCCGTCGTCGCGGCGAGCGCATTGAAGATCGGCGTGTCGGAAATGGCTTCCACGGAATACGAGTATTCGACGGGCAGCAGGTTGACGACGGACACGGAAATCCTCCCGGCTGGTTCACAGATTGTTTGTTGCCGTGTCGTTGCGGCTGATGAGAAGGCTAGCCAGGCGGAAACCGGCGTCTCGTTCGACTGACAACTACACGCGCGTAGTTTGCGGTCGGGGCCGCACCGTTGACGCTGTGGCGGCGAATCGCAGCCGTGTGATTCGCGCGGTGGGATGAGGCCGGGCCGTCGTCAAGACGCCTCCCGGGCACCCCTTGGGGAAGCCGGTGACGGAGCGTCTTGACCACCTTCACCAACGTTGAATAGTCTACGGATCAGTCAGCGAGCGAAGGAGCGTGCCATGGCCTATGTCATCGGGGTGGACGTGGGCGGCACGTTCACCGATGCCGTCCTCGACGACGACGCGGGCACCGTGCTCGCGGCGAAGTCGCCCTCGACGCCGCCGGACTACTCGCGCGGCGTGCTGGACGTGCTCGAGCTGCTCGCGGAACAGCTCGGGCGGCCACTACCGGAGATGCTGGCCGACACCCACCACATCGCCCACGGCACCACGTCGTCGCTGAACGCGTTGGTCACGGGCAACGTGCCCGCCGTCGGCTTCCTCACCACCAAGGGCCACCGCGACTCGATCTTCATCATGAACGTCGAGGGCCGCTACCTCGGCCGTTCGCCGCACGAGCTGCAGCACGTGCTCGGCCAGTCCAAACAGCACGGGCTGCTCCCGAAGCGGCACGCGCTGGAGGTCACCGAGCGGATCGACCGCGACGGGAACGTGGTCGTCGCCCTCGACGAGGACGCCGCGCGCGAGGCGATCGGCGCGCTCCTGGCCGACGGGGTGCGCGCGATCGCGGTGTCGCTGCTGTGGTCGTTCCGCAACCCGGTGCACGAACGGCGGCTGCGCGAGCTGATCGGCGAGGCCGACCCCGACGTGTTCGTCGCCCTGTCGTCCGAGGTCAGCCCGCGGATCCGGGAGTTCGCCCGCAACGCCACCACGATCATGAGCACCCAGATCGGCCCCGGCCTGCGCGACTACCTCTCCTCACTGGAAGCCGCGCTGCGCGAACGCGAGCTGGCCGGTCCGCTGCTCGTGATGCAGTCCAGCGGCGGCGCCGTGGCCGCGCACGAGGCGCCCGCCTCCGCGATCAGCACGGTCGGGTCGGTCCTCACCGGCGGTGTCGTCGGATCCGTCGCGCTGGGTCGCCAGCTCGGCCACCGCAACATCATCTCCACCGACGTCGGCGGCACCACGTTCCTCGCCGGGCTCGTCGTCGACGGCGAGCCGGTGCGCGCCACCACCACGGTGATCAACCACCACCCGATCAACGTGCCGACGTTGCGCGTCGAGGCCATCGGCTCCGGCGGCGGCGCCATCGCCTGGCTCGACCCGGGCGGCAACCTGCGCATCGGCCCGCGCAGCGCGCAGGCCGTGCCCGGGCCCGCCTGCTACGGGGGCGGCGGCACCGAGCCGACCAACACCGACGCCAACCTGGTGCTCGGCATCCTCCCCGAGCGGGGCCTGCTCGGCGGGCGCAAGCCGCTGTCGGTCGAGCTCGCCCGCCAGGCCATCGACACCCAGATCGCCAAGCCGCTCGGCCTCACCGTCGAAGAGGCCGCGGCGGCGATCTACACCGTGCAGAACGCGCAGACCGGCGACCTGCTGCGCAAGACCGTCGTCGAGGCGGGCCACGATCCCCGCGACTTCGTGGTCTACGCCTTCGGCGGTGCGGGCCCCGCGCACTGCGCCCGCTACGCCGCGGAGGTCGGCGCCACGGAGGTCGTGGTGCCGCTCGGGCCGGTGGCGTCGGCGTTCTCGGCGTTCGGGCTCGCGTCCTCGGACATCGTGCTGGCCGCCGAGCTCTCGGACCCCACGTTCGTCCCGTTCGACCCGGCCCGCGCGGAGCGCAACTTCGCCGCCTTGGAGCAGCGCGGTGCGCGACGGGCTCGACCGACAGGGCCTGCGGTTCGCGACCGTCGAGCTGCACCGCGAGATCGACATGCGCTACTCGATGCAGCTCGCCGAGGTCACGGCGCCGGTGGCGGCCGGGCCGCTCGACGCGGCCGCGATCGAGGCCACCGCGGCGGCGTTCGAGCAGCGCTACGCCGAGCTGTACGGCAAGGACGCCGGGTTCCGCGAGGCCGGCATCCAGGCGATCACCTTCCGCGTCCGCGGGATCGGCGTGCTGCCCTTCAGCCCCGAGCTGCCCGTGGTGCCCGCCGCCGACGCGGCGGACCCGGCGGCCGCGCAGACCGGCACCCGGCCGGTGTGCCTCGACGCCCGCGCAGGCTTCGTCGACACCGCGATCTACGACTACGGCGCCCTGCGCGCGGGCCACGTCCTCACCGGGCCCGCGATCGTCGAGGTGCCGACCACCACCGTGGTCGTGCCCGCGGGCACCACCGGCACGGTCGACCACCTCGGCAACCTCACCATCCGGAGCGCACCGTGACCATGCCGATCCCCGGCTCGGAGCTGTTCTCCAGCCGCCCCGTCGACCCGGACGAGCTGGCCCGCTCGCTGCCGACCGCGCTGCCCGTGCACAGCGTCACCCAGGAGCAGGTCGACGGCCTCGACCCGCTCACCTACGAGGTGATGCGCCACCGGCTCTGGTCGGTGACCGACGAGATGGGCGAGGCGCTCAAGCGCATGTCCGGCTCGCCGATCGTCACCGACGCCAACGACTTCGACTTCGCCATCTCCGACGAGCTGGGCCAGGAGGTGCAGGTCGGGCTGTACAACACGATGCTCGTCGGGGCGGTCGACCTCGCCATCTACTGGACGCTGCGGCACCGCGCGGTGAACCCGGGCATCGCCGAAGGCGACATGTTCCTGTGCAACGACCCGTGGGTGGGCGGCGGCCTCCACCAGAACGACGTGATCGTCTACCAGCCCGTCTTCCACGACGGCGAGCTGTTCGCGTGGACGAGCGCCATCGCCCACCAGCCCGACCTCGGCGGCGTCGGGCCTCGGGTCGTTCTCGCCCGCGGCGCAGGACGTGTTCTCCGAGTCGCTGCCCACCCCGCCGGTCAAGGTCGTGCGCGGCGGCCAGCTGCAGCGCGACGTCGCCGACCTCTGGGTGCGCCGCTCGCGCGTGCCCATGCTGATCGGGCTGGACCTGCGGGCCAAGATCGGCGCCAACAACGTCGGCGCCGAACGGCTGCACGCCCTCATCGACCAGTACGGCGCCGACACCGTCAAGGCCGTGATGAAGCGGATGATGTCCGACGCCGAGTCGCGCCTGCGGGCGAAGCTCACGAGCCTGCCCGACGGCAGCTGGTCGGCCACCGGCTACCAGGACCAGTCCCACGAGGGCGACCGCAACCTGCACAAGATCACGGTCAAGACCACGAAGTCCGGCGACCACCTGACGTTCGACTTCACCGGCACCGACCCGCAGGCGGGTGTCATCAACTGCACCTACGCGGGCATGCGCGGCGGCGTGATGCTCGCGCTGCTGCCGATCCTCGCGGGCGACATCCCGTGGTCGGCGGGCGGGCTGATGCGCTGCTTCGACCTCGTCACCGAGGAGGGCACGCTCAACAACGCCACGTTCCCGGCCGCCGTGAGCCGGGGCCCGATCGGGCCCGCGTGGCTCACCGGCAGCCTGGTCGCCGAGTGCCTCGCGCAGATGCTCGACCGCGACCTGGAGCTCGGCCGGAACGTGCAGGCCACCTGCTGCGGCACCTGGGACACGGCGGTGATCGCGGGCCTCGACGAACGCGGCGAGCAGCCCGCCCCGTTCCTGTCGATCATCATGGAGCCGATGGCGGGCGGGTACGGCGCCCGCCCGCACGCCGACGGCATCGACACCGGCGGCCTGTTCTGCATCCCGATGGGCCGCGTGCCCGACGTCGAGATGACCGAGTTCCTCTACCCGGTGCTCACGCTGTGGCGGCGCGAGGTGCCCGACTCCGGCGGGCCGGGACGGCACCGCGGCGGGCTCGGCGCCTCGATCGCGATCACGCCGCACGGCACGAGCGTGCCGATGGGGCTGGTGCTGGCGTCGGCGGGCAAGGCGGTCGCCCAGAACGCGGGGCTCTGCGGCGGGCACCCCGGTAACAGCGGGCTCGACGTCGTCGCCCGCCGGAGCCGGGTCGCCGAGCTGCTCGCGTCCGGCCACATGCCCGCCGAGCTGGACGAGGTCAGCGACGAGCTCGAACCGGGCCAGAACTACGCGTCCAGCTACCTGGCCCCCGGCGAGGTGTTCGCGATGACCTGGCAGGGGGGCGGCGGCTACGGCGACCCGCTCACCCGCGACCCCGAGGCGGTCGCCCACGACCTGCGCGAGCGGAAGGTCACCGAAGGCGCAGCCGTCGGGGTGTACGGCGTCGTCGTGACGGACGGGGCGGTGGACACGGCGGCGACGGCCGTCGAACGCGACCGGCTGCGCTCGGCGCGCAAGGCGCGCTCGCGGCCCCTCGGCGAGTCCCGCGGCTCGGTCGACGTGTCCGGCGCCCGCCGCATCGACGACAACCTCGTCGAGCTTTCCGGCGGCGAGGTGGCCTGCGGGCATTGTGGCCAGGGCCTCGGCGAGGTCGAGCGGCTGGGCGTGGCGCTGTACGAGGGGCCGCCGACCGACGCGGGCCCGCAGATCCTCGCGGATGCGGCCGACTACGTCGACGCGCCCGTGGTGTTCCGGCAGTACTGCTGCCCGTCCTGCTGGACGGCGATCTACTCCGCGGTTGTGCCCGCCGACCACCGCGACACGGTCGCTACGCGCTGAACGGGCTCAGGCGGTGTCGATCAGGCCCATCTGCCGGGCGGTGGCGACGGCGCGGGAACGCGAGGGCTCCTGGAGCTTGCGCAGCACCGCGGACACGTGGTGCGCCACCGTCTTCTCCGACAGGACGAAGCGGCCCGCGATCTGCGCGTTGGAGAGGCCTTCGGAAAGCGCGTAGAGCACCTCCATCTCGCGCTCGGTGAGCCCGGCCGGGTTGGCGCGGCTGGTCGGACGCGGTCCCCGGGGCACCGGTGTGCCGCGGCGGCGCAGGTCGCGCAGGACCGCCGCCAGGGTGGCGGTGGCGCCCAACGCTTCCAGCCCGGATACGGCGGCCCGCAGGTCGTCGGGATCGTCGGAGCCCGCCCGCGCCAGCGCCGTCCAGAAGGGGTTCCCGATGGCGTCCCACGCCTTCGCGGCGGCGCGCGCGTCGCCCGCGACCATCAGCGCGAACGGCTCGGCCGCGGGCCTGGGCGCGACACGGTCCTCGCCCGCGCAGTGCAGCCACCAGAGCAGCTCGCCGACGTCCCACGGGCCGCCGCGCTCGGCCGCGAGGTCCCACACCGCGTCGACCCGGCGGCGGATGTCGGCGAGGTCGCCCTTCGTCCAGGCCGCCTCGGCCATCCCGGAGGCGCAGATCAGCACCCGCTGGCCCTCGCCGGAGGGTTCGGCCGCCTCCCAGGCTTCCTCGGCGGCCGCCGGGTCGCCGCCGGTGCGGGTGCCCAGCCTGCCCAGCGTCACGAGCGCGTTGATGCGGCTGACGCTCGCCACGGTGTGCGCGGTGACGGTGCCTGCGAGCGCGCCCGCTTCCTCCCAGCGTCCGGTCTCCAGGAGGAGGATCGAGCGGGTGCCGCGCATGTAGGAGGTCCACGACTCGAGATCGCGGTCGGCGCAGAAGGCGATGCCCGCCTGGAGCACCTCCTCCCCCATCGCGTAGCGGCGGTGCTTGACGTGCGTCGCGCTGATGTTGGTGTACGCCCGGGCGGCGTGTTCCTGCAGGCCGTGGGCGAGGGCGGTGTCGAGGTTCGCCTGCAGGATGGTCGCGCCCCGCGGGTCGCCCGCGATCATGAGCGCGGTGCCGATGTTGTTCAGCGCGTGGATCTCGGTGTCGAGGTCGCCGAGCGCGCGCGCCAGCTCGACGGCCCGGTCGCCCCACTCCTGCGTGCCGTCGGGGTCGTCGGCGAGCATGCGCAGCTGCGCCATGTTGCTGTACGCCATCGCGAGCTCGGTGCCCGCCGGGAGCTGCGCCAGGGTGTCGACGGCCTCCCGCGCGTAGCGCTCGGCTTCGGCGTTGCGCAGCCGGTACCAGGCCACCCGGGAGAGCCCGCGCAAGGCGGCCCCGGTGCGGAGCGTGTCGCCGTTGGCTCGGCGCAGCGCGAGCTCGGCGGCGCGCGCCTCGCTCGCCTCCGGCAGCGCTCCGATGAGGTAGCACTCGTAGGACAGCCGTTCCAGCAGGTCGGCGCGGCCGTCCTCGGCCATGAGGTGGCCCCACCGCAGGGCGGCGCGGTAGTGCTCCGCCGCTTCCCGGTGGGCGCCGAGCGCGGCGGCGAGCGTCGCCGCCCGCGGCGCGTGGACGATCACGCTCGGGCCGTCGCCCGCGCTGGCCGCGTGGTAGGCGAGCCGCCGGTCGTCGGCCCGCGCGGAGCCGTGCAGCGCTTGGTAGGCCGCGCGGTGCAGCGCCCGTCGCCGCCCGGGGAGCAGGCTGGCCGCCACCGCCTCGCGCGCGAGCTCGTGCCGGAACACGACCTCGGTGCCGCCGTCGCGCAGCACGCCCGCGGCGAGGCAGTCGTCGAGCGCGTCCAACGGCTGGTCCGAGACGGTGGCCAGCACGTCGATCTCGACGTGGAAGCCGATCACCGCGGCGGCGGCGAGCACGTCCTGCGCGGCCGGGGAGAGCCGGGATGCGCGCGCCAGCACGGCGTCGCGGACGGTGTGCGGCACCACGCCGTCCTCGCCCGCGAGCACCTCGGTGACGTAGAAGGCGTTGCCGCCGGTGCGTTCGCACAGGGCGTCCAGGTCGACGTGCGAGCCGCGGGCCAGCTCGGCGACCGCGTCACGGCTCAGCGGCCGCATGTCGACCCGCCGCACCCGGCGCACGGTCGCGAGCTCGCCGAGCAGCACCCGCACCGGGTGGTTGGTCCCGACCTCGTCGTCGCGGAAGGTGAGCAGCAGCAGGGCGGGGCTGTCCTCGCCGCGCCGGGCGAGGTACCGGATCAGCTCCAGCGTCGCCGCGTCCGCCCAGTGCAGGTCCTCGACCAGCCAGACCGTGAGCTCGCTGACCAGCGCCGAGCGCACCGCCGCGAACAGGTGGAGCCGGTCGACCGGCTCGCCGGCATGGGTGGGCACGTCGACCTCGAGCGCGGGCGCCACGTCCATCAGGGGGCCGAGCGGCGCGGCCGTGGTGGCGCCGTCACAGCCGCTGCGCAGCACCCGGCACGCGACGGTGGCCACGAAGTGCTCGGCGAGGCTGGACTTCCCCGAGCCCGCTTCGCCGCCGACCAGGACCGTCGTGCCGTGGCCGCCGCGGGCCTCGTCCAAGGCAGCGGACAGCGCGTCGAGCTCCGCGGTCCGCTCCAGCAGCACACCGACAGCTAACCACCAGGTCGGACAAATCAGGAGTCGACGATCCCGGGGCCGAACTCGGCGGCGACGGTCACCACGAGATCGGCGGGGAAGCCGCCGCGGCGGGCGTGCTCGCGCACCGTCTCGGCGTCCGCGGTCTCGTGCAGGCAGTAGATCTTGTCGCCCGCCACGTAGCTGCGCAGCCACGTGTACTCGACGCCCAGGCCTTCCACGATCCGGTTGGACGTGGCCGCGATGTCGCACAACTGCTCGTGCGTCATCTCCGACGCACCGGGGATCTCGCGCTCGATGAGGAAGATGGCCATGACTGCTCCGTTCTCGACGACTCCACCTGCAGCAACGGTAGGAGCGGCGCCCCCGCGGCGCGTCGGCAGATCTCCCTATCCCGGTGGGTTGCGCTGCCCATCTCCTACGCTGGCTCCCGTGGCTGCAGGCACCGAGGGGACGATCGAGGTCGAGGACGGCTTCCGGGTGTGGTACCGGCGGGTGGGCGACGGCCCGGCCACACCGTTGCTGGTCCTGCACGGCGGGCCCGGCGCGGGGCACGACTACCTGGAGACCCTCGAGGGCCTCGCCGACGAACGGCCGGTGGTCTTCTACGACCAGCTCGGCTGCGGGCGCAGCGACAAGCCCGACGACCCGTCCCGTTGGCACATCGCGCGGTTCGTCCGCGAGGTCGACCTGGTGCGTGACGCCCTCGGCCTGGACCGCATCCACCTGCTCGGCCAGTCGTGGGGCGGGTGGCTGGGCATCGAGTACATGCTGGGGCAGCCGTCCGGGATCGAAAGCCTGGTGCTGGCCAGCACCTCGGCGAGCATTCCGCAGTTCGTGGCCGAATGCGAACGGTTGAAGAGCGAGCTGCCGCCCGACGTCTACGCCACGTTGCAGGAATACGAGGCGGCCCAGGACTACCGCAACCCGGCTTACGAGAAGGCCGCCGACGGAGTTCTACAAGCGACACCTGTGCAGGCTGTGGCCGTGGCCCGAGCCGTACCTGCGGACGGTCCGCAACCTCACCGACAACCAGGTGTACGAGACGATGAACGGCCCCAACGAGTTCATGGTGATCGGCAACCTGAAGACGTGGGACCGCATCGACCGGCTGGGCGAGATCCGGGCCCGCACGCTGATCACCGTCGGGAAGTACGACGAGCTGTCACCGACGTGCGCCGAGACGTTGCGGCAGGGCATCGCCGGATCCCGCGTGGTGCAGTTCGAGCACAGCTCGCACACCGCGCACCTGGAGGAGACGGACGCCTACCTGGCCACCGTCCGGGCGTTCCTCGCGCGATGACCGCGCGGACGCGTTGCTGACGCCGTTCTGCCGCGCGATCGCCGCCCACGACGCGGCGGCCGCGCTGCGCCTGGTGACGTCGGAGTTGGTCCACGTCCGCGCCGACGCAGGTGACTTCTGGCTCGCCGAGATCGGGCACCACGTCTACGTCGGCGACACGGCGTTGCACGTCGCCGCGGCGGCCCACGAAGCCCGGGTGGCCCGGGCCCTGATCGGCGCCGGTGCGGACGTCGGGGCGCGCAACCGGCGCGGCGCCGCCCCGCTGCACTACGCCGCCGACGGGATCCCGGGGTCGCCGGGCTGGAACCCCGCGGCCCAGGCCGAGACGGTCGTCGTCCTCCTGGAGGCGGGCGCCGACCCGAACGCCACCGACAAGAGCGGGGTCACCGCGTTGCACCGGGCCGTTCGCACCCGGTGCGCGAGCGCGGTGGCCGCCCTGCTCGCGGGCGGCGCCGACCCGGAACGGCCGAACCGGAACGGTTCGACACCGCGCGCACTCGCCCTCCGCCCGACCGGCCGCGGCGGCAGCGGCTCGTCGGCGGCCAAAGCGCAGCTTCGTGAGATCGTCGACCTCCTCGGAGTTGCGCACCTCCCCACCCACCCCTAGAAAGACCTACGCGAGGGGGACCATCACCCGAGCGGCAGTGGCCAGGTGATCTCGATCTACGCAAGGGTGTGCACATGCAGCTCGGAATGATCGGCCTCGGTCGGATGGGCGCCAACATCGTGCGCCGCGTGATGCGCGACGGTCACACCGCCGTTGCCTACGACACCAATGCGGACACGGTGGCGCAGTTGGTCGCCGATGGCGCGGAGGGGTCGAGCACGCTGGAGGAGTTCGTCCAGAAGCTCGAAACGCCGCGCATCGCGTGGGTGATGATCCCCGCCGGGATCACCGACAAGGTCGTCGAGCAGTTGGGCGGGCTGATGGATCGCGGCGACATCATCATCAACGGCGGCAACTCCAACTACCGCGAGGACTACGACCGGGCGGCGGCGCTGGCCCAGCACGGCATCGAGTACATGGACGTCGGCACCAGCGGCGGCGTCTGGGGCCTGGAGCGCGGCTACTGCCTGATGATCGGTGGCACCGACACGGCGTTCGCGCACTGCGAGCCGCTGTTCGCCTCGATCGCCCCCGGCCTCGGCGACATCGAACGCACCGCGGGCCGCTCCGGCGATCCCGCCCCGGAGGAGCAGGGCTACCTGCACTGCGGCGGCCCCGGCGCCGGGCACTTCGTGAAGATGGTCCACAACGGGATCGAGTACGGGATCATGGCCGCTTACGCCGAGGGCCTCAACGTGCTGGCCCACGCCAACGCGGGCGCCATGGAGCAGAGCCACTCGGCCGAGGTCACGCCGCTGGAGCAGCCGCAGTACTACCAGTACGACCTCGACATCGCGAAGGTCACGGAGGTGTGGCGGCGCGGCTCGGTGATCTCCTCGTGGCTGCTCGACCTCACCGCGGGCGCGCTGAACGGCAACCCGAAGCTCGAAGGCATGGCCGGGCGGGTGTCGGACTCCGGCGAAGGCCGTTGGACGGTGAAGGCCGCCATCGACGAAGGCGTGCCGGTGCCGGTGCTCTCCGCCTCACTGTTCGCGCGGTTCAGCTCCCGGGGCGAGGCGGTCTACGCCGACAAGCTCCTGTCCGCCATGCGCATGGCCTTCGGCGGCCACGTCGAGCAGGGCACCGGCGAGTAGGCCCACCCGCGCGCCTGCCGGTCGTTCACCGTCCGGCAGGCGCCACGCTCACCGCGCGAACAGGTCGCCGTTGAGGTAGACGTTCCAGTCCGCAGCGGTCAAGCCGTGTCCGCCGGTCCGGAGGTGGTAGCTCATCGCCGGGCCGCGGTACCCCTTGTCCGCGGCGGGCGGCCACGCCGGGGAGGGCAGGCCGGTGTCGCCCAGCCCGTAGAGCCCGTACACCTGCGCGGCGGCGGTGTACGCGAGGAACTCGCCCTCCGGGTCGGCGTTCGCGTCGGCCGTTGCGCTGCCGATGACGACCCGCCGGGGCGCGATGAGCGCGAGCAACTCGTGCTGGTCGACCGGCAGGGAGCTCACGCGGTCGTCGTAGGCCTGGTACGTCTGCGGGAACCAGTACGGGAACGAGCCGTTGATGGCCCCGACGGTCTCCGCGCCCACTCCCCCGTCCCCGCGCCGGGCGAGCTTGGCGCCGGTCGACCCCGAGTCGTTCGAGATGGCCGCCGCGAAACGGGTGTCCTGCGCGCCCGCCCACAGCGCCGCCTTGCCGCCGCGCGAGTGGCCGATGACCGCCACCTTGGCGGGGTCGATGTCGGGATCCGTCTGCAGGTAGTCCATGGCCCGGCTCGCTCCCCACGCCCACGCGCTGATCGCCCGACCGGCGTTGTCGGGCAGCGCCTGGTTCGCGGGGTGGAACAGGTTGATCATCTTGCCGCGGTAGCCGTCGCGGCTGTCCGGCGCGACCTCGGCGACCTTGAAGGACGCGAACGCGTACCCGGCCTTGAGGATCGTCGGGAGCGGCGCGTAGCCCGATGACCGGGTCGGATCGGCACCCACCGAACCGCGGTGGTCGATCATCAGGAACGTCCCGCGGGGCTTGGCGCCTGCCTTCGGGACGAACAGCGTCAGGTTGAAGCTGCCGCTCCCCGACGGGCCCGTGACGGTGATCTTGACGACCTTGCGGGTGACCCCGGGGAAGTCGGTCGGCGTGACCTGGAAGGTCGGTGCGGGGGTGTCGGGCAGACCCTGCCCGTAGACGTTCTGCCGGAACGCGGCCAGCAGTTCCGCGCGGCGGGTGCCCTCCCACTCCGCGGGGGTGGTGACGGGATCACCGCCTGCCATCCGCAGCGGGTTCGGGTAAGCGGCGCCGTCGATCGTCACGGTCTGTGCCGCCGGACCGTCGACCGGCGGTGTGGTCAGCGTCCGGTCGGCGACCGTCCGCGCCGTCGCGAACCGCGGGCTACCTGCCGCGGGCGGCGCGCCCGACTGCACGAGCACGGCGCCCGTCGCCGCGACGATCATCAGGGACACCGTGACGCTCTGCAGTCGATTGCTGCGGCCGCTGGAACGGCTGCCGGTTCGCACCGCGCGGAATCTACGCACCGACGGTCACGCCGCAACCACGATCGGCAGATACGCATCCATCGGATGACGACCGCCGGTATCGAAGGGGTGCCCCGCCTAGAGGTCCGCAGCGGCCGGGATGACCTCGCGCTTGAAGAGCGCGATCCGCTCCGGCTCCCAGACCCGCGGCACCTTGCCCTGCACGGCCTGGACGCCCAGCTTGCCGATCTCGGCGAGGGTGGCGAGGAAGTCGTCGATCTTCTCGCCGCGCTCGCCGACGTCCAACACCATCTGGCCGGTCTTCTCGATCTCGTCGTAAGGCCTGCCCACGGCCTCGCAATGCCCGCGCAGGACGTCCAGCTTGCGCGGCAGCTCCGGCCCGACGAACAGGTTGCAGGCATCGGCGTACTGCGCGACCAGCCGCAACGTCTTGCGCTCCCCACCGCCCCCGATCAAGATCCGCGGCCGGTGCAGCGGCTGCGGCACGTTCAGCGTGCGACCGAGTTGGTAGTGCTGCCCTCGGTACGGGCCGTCGTCGGGACCCCACATCTGCCCGCAGATCTGCAGTGCCTCCTCCAGCCGGGTGAAGCGCTCGGCGAGCGGCGGGAAGCTCAACCCGAGCCCGTTCGCCTCGTCCTCGTTCCAGCCCGCTCCGATGCCGAGCCACGCCCGTCCCCCGGACAGGACGTCGAGCGTGCTGACGATCTTGGCGAGCAGGCCGGGCTCGCGGTAGGTGACCGCGGTGACCCACGCCAGCAGGTCCACCCGCGAGGTCCGCGCCGCGATGTAGCCGAGCGTCGTGTACGCCTCGAGCATCTCGTGCTCGGGTGGCCCGTGGACGGAGATCTGCCAGACGTGGTCCATCACGCTCACGCGGGCGAACCCGGCGTCCTCGGCGGCGACCACGATGCGCGTCAGGTCGTCGGCCAGTCGCCCTGGTCCGTTCGAGAACGTGAAATCCGAGAGGTGCAGCCCGATCTTCATCGCTCTCCCTCACTCGTCGACGGCCGGGTTCAGGCGATGCGCAGCGGCACCGGCCTGCTCGTCATGGTCACGCTGGTGCCGCCCTGGCCGGGTTTGATCCGCACGCGGTCCATGCAGGCGTTCACGATCGTCAGCCACGTGCCGTCGGCTCCGCCGCCCCCCGGTGATCCGCTCTGGTCGCGCACGACGGCGACGATCCGACGGCCGTCCACCCCGATCACCAGGCGGGCGACGACCTCCACCTCGCCGGGATCGCCCCAGAAGGCCTGCCGCACGCTGTTGTCGCACGCCTCGTTGATCGCGAGCACGGCGTCCTGCCGATCGGTGGCGGGCCACCCCAATCCGAGCAGCCAACGGTTCAGCCCGGCGCGGAACAAGGCCAACTCGACCGGATCAGCCCGAAACCGGATCCGGAACAACCCCGCCTGGTCGGACACCACGCCAGCATGACCCGGACCGGCCGTCCCCGCGAGCGCTGGCACCGCGGGCCTTACCCGAAGGTGACACAACCCTTCCCACCCACAGCACTCGCCTGACCCTCGCGGTGATGATGTTGGAGCGCGTTGACCGGCACCATTTGCATCAAGCGGGGCGGAGATCGCGCCCCAACAGATCGGGAGCTGAGAGCGATGCAGCAGAGCGCAGGGAACGTGGGCCTCCTCCCCCGCCGGGACGAGCACTTCGGTCACGCCGCCCGCCGGGCTCCGTTCGCCCCGACCTCCGCCGCGCCGGAAGGCGTCACCGTCTGCCTCTCGGGCGCCGTGCTGGCCCCCGCCCCCGCGGCGGCGGTCACCGGCCTGGTCGCCAAGATCGAAGAGGCGCCGGTCTTCGTCGACGACAGCGGCTCCCGCAAGCGCCTGCTGCGCATCGTCGGTGTCCTGATCGGCCTCCTCTCGATCGGCTTCATCAGCATCGTCGGTGTCGCGCTCGCGGTGCCGAACGTCGCGACCTCCGTCGGCCTCGGCGACGTCGTCCCGTTCGTGGTTCCCGGCGCAGCGGCCCCGCCGCCCCCGAAGGCCCCGGAAGCGCCGAAGGTGCAGGCCAAGCCGAAGCCCAAGCCCAAGCCCGCCGTGGTGAAGCCCAAGCCGGTCGTCGAGGCCCCCGAGCCCAAGCCGGCTCCGGTCGTCGAGGCTCCCGTCGTCGAGGCACCCGTCGTCGAAGCTCCGGTCGTCGAGCCTCCCGTCGTCGAGCCTCCCGTCGTCGAGCCTCCCGTCGTCGAGCCTCCCGTCGTCGAGCCTCCCGTCGTCGAGCCTCCGGCTCCGGGTACGGGCGACGGTCAGACCGGCGACAAGACCGGCCAGACCGGCGGCCAGACCGGCGACAAGACCGGCCAGACGGGCGACCAGACCGGCCAGACCGGCGACAAGACCGGGCAGACGGGTGGCCAGACGGGCCAGACCGGCGACAAGACCGGCCAGCCGGGTCAGACCGGCGGGCAGCCCGGTCAGACCGGCCAGACCGGTGGCGAGACCGGCCAGACCGGCGGCCAGGCACCGCAGGGCGGCGAGCAGGTCCCGGCCGACGCGCCGGTGGCCGAGGTCAACGCCGCACAGTAAGAGCTACGACGGGGTCACGGCTGGGAGCGCCGTGACCCCGTCCTTCCACGTCCGGGCCGGGTTCCGCATCCTCGCGGACCCGGCCTTCCGGCGTCACCGCACGAGCATCCCGGCGTCGACGGGCAGCGCCACCCCGGTGATGTAGCGGGCCTCGTCGGAGGCGAGGAAGGCGACGGCCGCGGTCACGTCCTCGGGTTCGACGAGGGCGACGTCGAGGAGGTTGGTGACGTCCTCGGTGGGCTTCGGGTCGGGGTTCGGGTCGGAACCGCCGCCGAACAGCGCCTCGACGGCCGGGTTGAGAACCATCCGCGTCGCCACCCCGGACGGGTTGACGCAGTTGACGCGGATACCGTGCGGCGCCAGCCAGTTGGCGAACGTGCGCGTCAGGCCGACCACGCCGTGCTTCGCCGCGACGTAGCCGTCGTTGCCGCCCGCGCCGTCGCCGCCCCGTCCGGTCAGGCCGAACGCCGAGCTGGTGAGCACGATCGACCCGCCCCGGCCCCGCTCGATCATGCGCGGGGCGACGGCCTGCACGGTGTTCCAGACGCCGGTCAGGTTGACGTCCAGCTGGTCCCGGAACGCTCGCCGCGGATCGTCGGGGCGCATGATCCCGATGCCCGCGTTGGCGAGGACCACGTCCGGCTCCGCGCCCAGCTCGTCGACGGCTCGGCTGACCGCCGTGGCCAGCGCGTCGGCGTCGCGGACGTCGACCTCGGCGGTCGCGACCCGTCGCCCCCGCTCCCGGACGAGCCGCGCGGTTTCGGCGAGGTCGTCCCGGGTGGCCAGGTCGTAGGCGACGGAATCGATGTCGTGGCAGATGTCGAGGGCGATCACGTCGGCGCCCTCGGCGGCCAGGCGCAGGGCGTGGCTGCGACCCTGCCCCCGCGCCGCGCCGGTGATCACCGCGACCCGCCCGTGGAAACGATCGGTGTTCATGGGGGGTTGACCGATGGTGGTCGGCGAACTCATCGTCTCAGCGGTGAGCACGGCACGCCCGATCTTCGTCCTCCACGAGCACGACAAGCCCCGCCACCACTACGACCTGCGCCTGGAAGAGGACGGCGTGCTCCGGTCCTGGGCGGTACCCCGAGGGCTGCCCACCGACCCGGCGCGCAACCGGCTCGCCGTCCCGGTCAGCGACCACGACCTCGAGCACGCCACCTACGAGGACGCGACCAAGCGCATCGCCGACGCGGGCTGGTGGGAGCTGGAGGACCGCAACGAACGCCGCTTCGTCTTCGTGCTGCACGGCCGGTCGGGTTCGCACCGCTACGCCCTCATCACCACCGCCACCGACGCGCTCCTGCATCTCGTTCGCGACTGACCGCCGTCCCTGGCAGCATCGGCCCGTGGTCGAAGCCCGGACGACGGCGGGACGGGTGCGCGGCACCGTCGAGGATGTGCCGGTCTTCCGCGGCATCCCGTTCGCGCAACCGCCGGTCGGCGCGTTGCGCTTCGCCGCGCCGACACCGCCCCGGCCCTGGCACGGTGTGCGCGAAGCGCTCGCGTTCGGCCCGCCACCCCCGCAGGCGGACGCGTTCGGCATGAACCAGCTCGCAGGCGGCGACGACTGGCTCACGCTCAACGTCTGGTCACCCGACCCGAGCCCCGACGCGGCACTGCCGGTGATGGTGTGGATCCACGGCGGCGCCTACGCGATCGGCACGTCCGGCCTCCCCGAGTACGACGGCGCCCGCCTCGCGCGCGACGGCGTCGTGCTGGTCACCTTCAACTACCGCGTGGGCGTCGAGGGCTTCGCGCACATCGAGGGCGCGCCCGCCAACCGGGGCCTGCTCGACCAGGTCGCCGCGCTGGAGTGGGTGCGCGACAACATCCGCGCGTTCGGCGGCGACCCGGCGCGGGTCACCGTGTTCGGGCAGTCGGCGGGCGGGGGGTCGGTCGGCGCCCTGTTGGCGATGCCGCGGGCGGCGGGGCTGTTCGGCCGGGCCGTCGCGCAGAGCGTCCCGGGCACGTTCTTCACGCCGGAGCTGGCGGGTGACATCGCCGGAGCCTGCGCGGCCGAGCTCGGGCTGAAACCGACGGTCGCCGATCTGTCTGCTGTGGATCCAGAGCTATTGTGCGCGGCGGCCGACGAGGTCACCGCGAACATCGGTGCGCACGTCGAGAGGTGGGGGCCGCCTGCGCACCGGTCGATCCTCTTCGCACCGGTCGTCGACGGTGCGGTTCTCCCCACCACTCCGTGGGAAGCGCGGCACGGCGTCGACCTCCTCGTCGGGCACACCCGCGACGAGCACCGGCTGTTCACCGCGCTCGAGGGGGTCACGGAGGAGCAGGCGGCCACCGCGGTGGAGGTCTTCGCGCCGGGGCCGTACCCGGCCGCCGAGCCCGTCGCGCTCTACGAGTGGGTCCTCTCGGACTGGCTGTTCCGCATGCCTTCGCTGCACCTCGCCGAGCGGGCGGCCGCCGCGGTGCACTTCTACGAACTGACCTGGTCCGGCGTCCTCGGCGCCTGCCACGGCCTGGACGTGCCGCTCGTCTTCGGCAACCTGACCAGCGGCCTGCCCGCCTCGCTGATCGACGACCTCGCCGCCGCCGAAGCGGTGTCCGCCCACATGCGCGCCGCCTGGATCGCGTTCGCCACCAACGGCGATCCCGGCTGGCCCACGTTCGACAGCGGGCTCGTGCAGATCTTCGACGCCGACCCCGTCGTCGCGACCTACCCCGAGGTCGAGTCCCGGAAGATCTGGCAGGACCACACCTTCGCGCCGCTGCCGCTCAGAACGTCGCGATCGGGTTGACCGCCGAGCCGGTGCCGCCGGGGACCGGCCGATCACCGCGCCCGGACCCCACCTGGACGTCGGCGTGGCCTACCACACGGACGGCATCGCCCCGGCCTCGCAGGCGTTCCTCGCCGCGGCCCGCCGGGCAGGCCGGGCGATGCGCTAGACCGGCGTGGCGAGGCCCGCCGCTTCCGCGGTGAGCTCCACCGAGCGCAGCCGGGCGGCTACGTCGACGCCGTGGTGGGCGACGATCACCTCGTCGGCGCGCACGGATGCGGCGAACTGCTCCAGGTAGCTCCCGACCTCCGCCACCGTCCCCACCGCGGTGTAGCGCAGCATGTCCGCGATCGGCCGCCCGTTGGGCGAGGTGAGGAAGGCGTCGATCTGCTCGTCGGCGTAGTCCGGCGCGCCGGCCCGGCGACCGATCATCGAGCGGACGAACCGCCTGCGCACCGTCGCGAACTGCTCCTGCGCGTCGGCTGTGTCGTCGGCGGCCACCACGTTGGCCCCGACGATCACGTAGGGCTCGGCGAGCTGCTCGGACGGCCGGAACTCCGCGCGGTAGCGGGCCACGGCCGCGTGCAGCTCGGCGGGCGCGAAGTGGGAGGCGAAGCCGTAGGGCAGGCCGAGCCGGGCCGCCAGCTGGGCGCCGTAGTCCGACGAACCGAGGATGTACAGCGGCACGTTCGTGCCCGCCCCCGGCACGGCCTCCACGCCCGGGATGTGCGACCGGCCCTGGAGGTAGCCCTGCAGCTCCAGCACGTCCTGCGGGAAGCCGTCGGCCGAGGTGGCGTCACGGCGCAGCGCCCGCATCGTGGCCCCGTCGGCGCCGGGCGCCCGGCCCAGGCCCAGGTCGATGCGGCCGGGGTGCAGCGTCTCGAGCGTGCCGAACTGCTCGGCGATCGTCAGCGGCGAGTGGTTGGGCAGCATCACCCCGCCCGCGCCGAGCCGGATCGAGGTCGTGTGGTCGGCGATGTGGCCGATCAGCACGCTCGTCGCCGAGGAGGCGATCGACGCCATGTTGTGGTGCTCGGCGTACCAGACCCGCCGGTAGCCGAGCCGCTCCGCGGCCCGGGCGAGCTCGACGCTCGCCGCGAAGCTCTCCCGCGCCGTCTGCCCGGGCCCGATCGGGGCGAGATCGAGTATCGACAGCCTCAACGACATCGCGTCCGTCCTCCAACAACGTGGTCCCCCACGGTTCAACCCGCCGACGCCCGTGATCCATCCCCGCTTCCGCAGCGCAGGCCGTCGACCAGCACTCCGACGATCCGACGGCTGTGCCCGGGCCCCCGTCCGGGCACGGGCTGGCACAGCTGGGCGACGGCGTAGAGCAGGTCCTGGGCCTCGACGTCGCCGCGGACCGTGCCCTCGGCCGCGGCCGCGTCGAGCAGCGCCGAGAGCACGGGCCCGAGCCGCTGGAGGAAGTAGCCGGGGAGGCCCGCGAACGCCGGGTCACCCGAGTGCAGGGCCGAGGCGAGCCCGCGTTTGGTGGCGAGCAGCTCGGTGAAGCGGTCGATCCAGCGGGTGAGCGCCTCGGCGGGCGCGAACGTGGCGGCCAGCGCCGGACCCGCCTCCGCGACGGCGTCGATCCCGCTCTCGACCACGGCCTTCACCAGGTCCGAGCGCTGCGGGAAGTGCCGGTACAGCGTGCCGACACCGACACCGGCCCGGTCGGTGATCTCCTTCGCGGGGGCGTCCACGCCCGACGTTTCGAAGACGGTGCGTGCGGCCTCGAGCAGGGCGTCGACGTTGCGCCGCGCGTCGGCTCGGCGGCGGCGCGGCGCCGGGTCGTCGTTCTCTTGCATAATCGGAAAGTCTTTCCGTATAGTTCCGGAAAACGATTCCGCTTAGCGTACGCGAACGGAGAGCTCCTGTGCAGTACCGCACCCTCGGTCGGACCGGCATCCAAGTCAGCCCCTACGCCCTCGGCACGCTGATGTTCGCGACGACCATGGGCAACGACCCGGCCGACTCGGCCCGGATCATCCACAAGGCGATCGACGCAGGCATCAACGTCGTCGACACCGCCGACGCCTACGGCGACTCCGAGGAGGTGGTCGGCAAGGCGCTGGAGGGTCGCCGGGACGACGTCGTGCTCGCCACCAAGTTCGGTCGTCCGATCGGGCAGGACCCGAACCACCAGGGGGCTTCGCGGCGCTGGATCGTCGCCGCCGTGGAGGGGTCACTGCGACGGCTGCGGACCGACCACATCGACCTCTACCAGCTGCACCGCCCGGATCCCGACACCGACATCGAGGAAACCCTCGCCGCGCTGACCGACCTGATCCGCAGCGGCAAGGTGCGGGCGATCGGCGCCTCGCAGACGCCCGCCGCCGACATCGTCGAGGCGCAGTGGGTGGCCGAGCGGCGCGGCCTCGCGCGCTTCCACACCGAGCAGCCCGCGTACTCCATCCTCAGCCGCGGCATCGAACGGGAGATCCTGCCCACGGTTCAACGGCATGGCATGGGCAGCCTGGTCTGGGGCCCGCTCGCCCAAGGCCTGCTCACCGGCCGCAACCCCGGCGACCTGCGCCGCGCAGGCCTGGCCCGGCACCTCAGCGACGCGCGCAGGCTCGGTGTGGTCGAGCAGCTCCAGCCCCTCGCGGCCGATGCGGGCCTGCCGATGACGCACCTCGCAATGGCGTTCACGATCGCCCACCCCGGCGTCACCTGCGCCCTCCTCGGCGCGCGCACGGAGGCGCACCTCGACGACCTGCTCGCAGGCCTGGACGTGACCCTCTCCGACGACGTGCTCGACCGCATCGACGAGATCGTCCCGCCCGGCTCCGACGTCGGCGCGCTCGACCAGGCCTACCAGCCGCCCGCCCTCGGCGAGCCGAATCGGCGCCGCCGCCCCCTCGCCGCGCGCGCCGCGGCCTGAGAGCCCGTGTCAGCACGAGGCTGTCGCCGAGGTGACTGTTGTAGGCCGGTGTGGCGATCGCGGATCGTAGACCGGGCCCCGACCGGGATCACCGGCCCGGCCGAGCACGCCATGACCGTGATCACCGACCAGTTCGACGCTACGAGGCCCGCATCGGTGTGACGGGGCTCACGCAGCGGGGATGTCGAAAGGCCGGGCCCCGCTCCGCTTCCACAGTGTCCGAACCGAAAACCGAAGGAGAGCCACGATGGACGCCACGACCGTTGCCGAGACCCTCGCCAAGCCGATCGCCCAGGAGCTGCTGTTCTCCGACATCCCCGCCCGCCTGTCCTACATCGGTCTCGACGGCGACCCGCGCGTCGTCCCCGTGGGGTTCTGGTGGACCGGCGTAACGTTCGGCATCGCCACCGTCGTGCGCTCGGCCAAGGTCGCCGCGCTGCGGAAGAACCCCCGCGTCGCGCTGACCATCGACCGGGCGGGCATGCCGCCGCGGACGCTGCTCGTGCGGGGCGCGGCCACCATCCAGATCGTGGACGGCGTGCCCGAGGAGTACGTCACGGCCGCCCGCAAGATCGTTCCCGCCGAGGCGATGCCCTCGTGGGAGGCGGGCGTGCGGGCGCTCTACGAGGAGATGGCCGTCATCACCGTGACGCCCGACCACGTGGTGCTGCACGACTTCGAGACGACCCTCCCGAAGGCCGTCGCCGACCTCATCGCCGCCAAGAGCTGATCCCTCAGCGCGTTCGGGATCGTGGAGCGGCGTCGGCCTCGGCCCGCACCCGGCGGACGAACGCCCCCGCCTTCTCCAGCGCGTCCGCGGCCTCGGGCAGGAACGACCAGAACAGGTGGAAGTCGTGCGTGGTCACCGGGTACAGCTCGAACTTCACGTCGACGCCGAAGCCCCCGGCGCACTCGGCGAGGCGGTGCGCGTCCTTGCCCAGCACGTCACCGGTGCCCGCCTGGATCAACATCGGCGGCTGCCCGGTGAGGTCGGCGCGCAGCGCGTTGACCACCTCGTCGTGCGGTGCGGTGTCGCCGAGGTAGGCAGCGGCGAACGAGCGCAGCTGCGCGACGCTGACCGCGGGCTGGGGCTCGGCGGGTAGCTCGATGTCCTCGTCGTAGGTGAGGTCGACGGCCGGGCACAACAGCACGGTGCCACCCGGCAGGGGCAGGCCCTGCCGCTTCAGCGTGGTCTGCACCGACAGCACGAGCCCGCCGCCCGCGGAGTCACCGGCCAGCACGATCCGTTCGGCGGGAACCCCGGAGTCGAGCATCCAGAGGTAGGCCCGCACCGCGTCCTCGATGGCCGCCGGGCACGGGTGCTCGGGGGCGAGCCGGTAGTCGGGCACGATGACGCACGCATCGGCGGCCGCGGCCAACGCGCTGGCCAGGTGCCGGTAGCCGAAGGCGGAGCCCATCACGTACCCGCCGCCGTGGAGCAGCAGGACCGTCGGGGCGAGCTCGGGCCGGGGCGACAGCAGGAGCGACGGAACGCCACCGGCGATCACCGGGCGCACCGACACCCCGGGGGCCATCTCGAACTGCCCGTGCAGCTGCTCGCAGGCGTCGCGCAACGCCTGGAGATCGGGGCCTGCGGCGGTGAGGTCGTCCAGCGGTTCCCAGGCCGCGGCCAGCCTGCGTTCCAGGTCTCCGCCGACCGAGCGGGTGGCCGAGACCGCGTCGTCCAGATCGCCGAGCAGGCGCCGGGCCCGGTCGAGCAGCGCGTCGCCCGCCAGCGTCAGCTCCACGCGGTGGGTGGAGCGGCGCAGCAGGTTGCAGCCCACGAGCCGTTCGAGGCTGCGGATCTGCCTGCTCAGCGCGGGCTGGGACAAGAACAGCCGGGTGGCGGCCCGGCCGAAGTTGAGCTCCTCGGCGACGGCCACGAACGCCCGCAGGTGCCGCAGCTCGATCGCGTCCGGGGCCGGTGGGAGCGCGAGCACCTTGCCACCGCGGTGCGAGCCGTCGTCCATGGGAGCCATCATCGCCGGTTCCGGCGCGCGGTGGTGATGCAAACGGTGCACTGCGGTCATGCGTGATCGGCCTTTCCCTTCGCGCGGGTGCCGGCGCGAGGGTCATGGCATGGCTTCCCCCGACCGACCCCGAGTTGCTGCTCGTCGGATCGCCGACGTCGGTCTCCGCTACCTGGCGCCGGGTGCCCAGGCGCGCGTGCACTGGCCCGCGTCCGTCGCGGACCCGACCGTCACCGCCCTCGTGGTGTTGTTCGCGGGCCCCGACGATCCGGTTGACGACCTGGTCGACGAGCTCATCGCGCGCCTCGGCGCCGTGGTGCTGACCGTCTCCGCGGCGCACGCCCTCGAAGGGCACGCCGCGGTGTCCTGGGCGGCCGATCACGCCGCCGAGCTCGGCGTGGACCCGGCCCGCATCGCGGTGGTCGGCGACCGCTCCGGGGCGGCGGTGGCCGAGCGGGTCGCCGAGCTCACGGTCGAGGAAGGCTGGCCGCCGCTGCGGCACGTGGCGTTGATCTGGCCGCACGACGACCCGGCCGCCGCGCTCGACGGCCTCGCCCGCGCGCTGGCCGTGCCCGAGCCGCAGAGCCGGAGCGCACGATGACCGCCGCGCTCGCCGATCCGGTCGTGGACCGGGCCGTCGCCGGGGACGCCGCGGCCTTCACGGTGCTGGTCGAACGGCACCGCGGCGAGCTGCACAGGCACTGCCGGAGGTTGCTGATCTCCTCCGAACGGGCCGACGACGCGCTGCAGGAGACGTTGCTGCGGGCGTGGCGGGCCCGTTCCAAGTTCGCCGGGCGCGCCACGTTCCGCACCTGGCTGTACCGGATCGCCACCAACGCCTGCCTGGACGAGATGCGCCGCGAGCGCTGGCGGCCGGACACCGCCGACGGGACCGACGACCCGGCTTCGGTCGAACCCGGCCCCGACGCGCTGCTGGAGACGGGTGAAGCGGTCGAGACGGCCTGCCGCACGATCATCGAGCTGTTACCGCCCAAGCAACGCGCGGTGCTGATCCTCTGCGAGGTGCTGCGCTGCTCCTCCGGCGAGGCGGCCGAGCTGTTGGGCACGACCGCCGCGGCGGTGAACAGCGCGCGGCAGCGGGCCCGGGCCGCCCTGCACGGCGCACGGCCTTCGGACGCTCGGCTGCGCGCGACCGAGCGGGCGCTGCTCGACTGCTACGTGTGCGCTCTGCGCAGGCACGACGTCGCGGCGGTGATCGCCCTCGCCACGGCCGACGCCGCGCAGGCGGCGACGCTCCCGATGGTCAGTTGATCGTCTGCGGATCGCCGAACGGGTTGATCGTGAAGGGCGTCGTGAGGTCGAGGTTGCCCGCGTCGAGCAGGGCGCGGAGGGCGTCGACGCGACCGACGGACTCGCTCCACACCTCCCCGGTGGCCGACGAACTCGGGTTCTCCAGGGTGTTGCGACGGGTGTCGAGGAACCCCTGCAGCCACTTGGTCTCGTCGACGCCGCCCGCGGGGTTGCCGCCCACCTCGGCGTTGGTCTTCCGCACCATGGCGGGGAGGCCGTCCGGGTCGTTGTCGGTGCCTTGCTGGATGGCGGTGTCCACGAGGATGGCCAGGCCGAGCGCCGAGCGCACGCCGTTGTCCTGCGCGGCCTTGCGGGCGGGCGCGCCGTAGAGGTCGTCGGTGACGCGGTCCTGCACCTGGCGGAACACGGGATCGTCGGCGGCAGAGCGCCAGGCCCGCTCGAAGCCGTCGAGCCCGTTGGTGGAGTCGTCGGACGCCGCGGCGAGCCGGGTGAGCGTGGGGAGGTAGGTGGCGAGCGGGTTGTCCGGCACCTGCGCGGTGTAGCTCTGCACGACGGTGAGCAGGTCGCCGCAGCCGGTGCAGAAGCCCGCCCGGCCCGCGGTGTAGCCGCGGCCGTCGTCGAGGTTCTCGATGTAGGCGTACTGGATCTCCGGCGTGCCGTTCTCGAACACGCTGACCATCTCCGCGATCACGTGGTCGACGTCGGGCTGCTGCGCGGCGGTGTAGGTGCCGCCGCTCCCCGAGCTGACGGGCGGGGTCGCGGAGTCCGGACGGCCGATGATCACGAAGAGGGCGGCGACGGCCACCACGAAGACGACGCCGAGCACGACGAGGGGCCGGAAGCGCCGAGGGCTACGGGTGTCGTCACCATCGGCCGCCGGACGTGGCGAGATCACGTTCTGAACCACGTACGGCAGTTCCTTCCGCTCCGAGACGACCCATCGCGCACAGCGTGATCGTGCCCGCGCCAGGTTCCGATTTGATGTGGGGAACCTATGAAGTTGCTGTGGACACTACAGCCCGGATGAATTGCCGGTGGAAGCACTGATCGCGCCCGTGGTGCCGACGGCGTGGCAGGGTGCGGAGGTGCTCTACTCCTTCGTCCACTCGCGGGTGGCGGTGCTGGTCCGGCACTGGTTCGAGATCGGGCTCACCGACGGCGTGCTCGAGCACGGGGCCCGGTTGGAGCTGCGGCTGCTCGAGCCGCAGGCCCACCGCGGCACCGAGTCGGCCGCCCAGCGGTTCGTCATCGACCGGCCGGTGTGGCGGGCCGACCTGTTCGACCGGCTCGACCGTCCCGCGGGCACGTTCTCCGCCGCGCACTTCCACCCCCGGTTCGACGGCGACGAGCCGTCCGACCGGGTCTTCAAGCCCGAGATCACGGCCGATCCGTGGGCGTGGGCCACGGCCCAGCTGTCCGACCTCGACGCCCTCGCCGCCGCAGCGGGCCTGCCGCCGGACGCCTTCGGCGACGACGCCCGCGACGTCCGCGACCAGGCCGCGGCGATCGTCGACACCGCCCGTGGGCTCGCGCCCACCGCGTGCCGATCCCGCGACCAGTGCTTCCGCCTGACCCGCGACGTCGCCGAAACCGTTCGGATCATGGTCGACAACCTCGCCGACCCGGCCCTTCTGGACCCGGCCGACGCCAAGGCCTGGCTGGACACGGCGAACCGAGGTCGTTGAGCCTGCGCCCGACCGGGCGGCGACTACGTCCCGGGGGTCGCCGACAACGCGTCGGTGAGCAGCGCGACGAGCGCCTCGTGCTGCACGTCGGCCGACGACCCGACCTCCTCGTCCGAGCCGTCGAGCGCCTGCGCGGCGAGGCCCGCCTTGCTGTCGATCAGCTCGGCGATCTTGGCGTCGATCGTCTGCGCGGCGATCACCCGCCACGCGGTGACCGGCTCCGACTGCCCGATCCGGTGGCTGCGGTCGATGGCCTGCGTCTGCTCCGCCGCGGTCCAGGACAGCTCCGCGAGCACGAGGTTGGACGCCACCTGGAGGTTGATGCCCACGCCCGCCGCGGTGAGCGAGCAGACCGCGATGGCCACGCCGGGATCGTTGACGAACGCGTCGATGTTGTGCTGCCGCACCCGCGACGTCTGGTCGCCGCGGATCGAGGAGAACCGGACGCCGTTCTGGGCGAACGTCGCCTCGGCGATGTCCATGACGTCGACGTGCTTGGCGAAGAAGACCACCTTGCCCGCGCTGTGCGCGAGCTGCATCGCGTAGTCGGCGGCGAGGTCGGCCTTCGCCTGGCCGATGCGCCGCATCATGGCGAACACGTTGTCGCCCGCCCCCGACGTGGCCGCGTCCTTCTGCTCCCACCTGGCCACCTGGCGCACCAGGTCGTGATCGATGCCCTCCACCACGGCGCCGGAACGCCGTCCGGCCAACGCGGTCTCGTACCGCGCCACCATCCGGCGGGCGAGCTCCCGCTCGGCGGCCCGGATCGAACGGCCGACCGACCCGTCGAGCTCGACGGGGAGATCGGCGATGCGCCGGGCGGGGATGTCGGCGGCGACCTCGACCTTGCGGCGTCGCACGATGCCGAGATCGATGACGCAGCGGCGCGCGGCCGCGTAGAACCCCGGATCGGCGGGTGTCAGCCCGGTCTCGTCGAGCGCGTGCATCAGCTCGGGCCGCGGCTTCGCCCCGTCGATCCACCCGAGGAACTGCCAGATGGCGCGGAAGTCGTCGATGTCGTTGATCAGCGGGGTGCCGGTGAGGGCCATCAGCAGCGGACGCACGGTGCGATCCCGGATGCGCTCGGCGAGCTGCAGCACGTTCTGCGAACGCTGGGAGGACTTGTTCTTGATGAAGTGCGCCTCGTCGATGACCATCCCGCGCAGGCCGAACTTGCCCAACCAGCCCACGTGGCGGCCGAGCACCTCGTAGTTGACGATGACGATGTCGGCGAAGCCGTCGATCGAATCGCCGTCGCCGTAGATCACGGTGGCCGAGCGGCGCGGCACCCACAGGCCCGCCTCCCGCAGCCAGTTCGTCTTCACCACGTTCGGCACGACGACGAGCAGCGGGTACGCGTCGGCCGCCTCCGCGGCGAGGAGCGCCTGGGCCGTCTTGCCCAGCCCCGGCTCGTCGGCGAGCAGGAAGCTCCGGTGCCCGGCCTCGGCCGACGCGACCAGCTGGGCCTGGTGCGGCATCAGCTCCCGGCCGCCCGGCATGCGCCTGCGCGACGGGGCGGGCAGCGCCATGCACGCGGGCTCCCCGGCGCCTGCCCGCTCGAACGAGCTGAGCAGCGGGCCGATCAGCTCCCAGGTGGCCAACCGTGTCGGTGCGCGGGCCGCTCGGGCGGGCGGCCGAGAAGTCCGGGGCGAGGAACGGGTTGGCCAGCTGCCGCGAGACCACCGACTGCGGCACGACGCCGGGCGCGGCGGCGGTCGGGGCCTCCGGGGTGGCCTGCGCCTCCTCGACGGCCGTCTCGATGCCCGCCCGTTGCTGGATCTCCCGCTTGAGCGAGCGCGCCTCGTCGGAGACCTGCGCGTCCTCGTCCAGCAGGGCCAGGAGCCCGGCATCCCGGACGGCGGTCTTGGCGAGGAGCGTCGCGATGCCGTCGAGGCGCTTGAGCCGCTCGGCGCGCTGCGCGGGGCTCAGGGTGTCGTCGGTGCGGACCCGCCCCCGCTCGTCGCGCAGCACCAGCGCTATGGCCTGGAACCGGGCGCGGGTCGTGAGGGTGGGCCTGCCGCGCCGCACCGCCGTCTCGATGTCGCGAACGGCCCCCGCGAGCACCGAGAGGACGTCGTCGTCGCGGTCGTTGCCGCGACGACGCTTCGGCGAGACGAGATGGCGAGCCCTCGTCTGGGGCTGGCTCCGTCGAGCCACGCACTCCTCCTTCTCCGGCACATGACCCGGCGATCGCCGCAGCCCTGCCGCACAACACCACCCGAGGTCGTTCGCTGGACATGTGGGGAACCCACGGAACTCCGCGAGACGGCGCGCACGAGCGGCGCGCGCCACGACCTCAGAACCGACTCCATCGTAGCAACCCCACGCCGTGTCGGTCGATCACGTGGGGGTGCTGCCGCTCAGCAGTCGCAGGTGGCCGTGGACACCGCGACGGTGAGCGGATCCGGCTCGCGGGTGCCGACCCCGCGGTCGGTGTCGACGGGCAGGCCTTCACGCGCCCAGTACTCGAAGCCGCCGATCATCTCCCGCACGCTGAACCCCAACCCGGCGAGCGCGAGCGCAGCCTTGGTCGCGCCGTTGCAGCCGGGCCCCCAGCAGTAGACGACGACCGGCCCGCCGCGGTCGAGGACATCGCGGGCTCGCTCGCCGATGTCCGCACCCGGCAGGTGCAGCGCTCCGCGCACATGGCCCTGCTGCCAGGCGGCTGCGCTGCGGACGTCGACGACGACCAGTTCCGCACCCCGCGCGAGCGCCGCGTGCGTGTCCGACGGATCGGTCTCGAACTCCAGCTTCGCACCGAAGTACGCGGCGGCACGCTCGGACGTGGTCGGCGTCGTCATGGGTCGAACGCTAGGCGCCGCGAGTCCGCGAGCACACCGGAAAGCCCCGGCGCAGGCCGCCGTCGGCCGGTGAAAGCACGGCATACTCAGCCGATGAACGGGAATGCCGTGCCCCTCGACGAGATCGACGCCGTGCTGCTCACCGCCCTGCAGGTGGACGGACGAGCGACCGTGGCCCAGCTGAGCAAGCAGGTGCACATGTCGGCGAGCGCGGTGACCGAGCGGCTGCGCAGGCTCGAGGAGTCCGGCGTGATCAGCGGCTACCGCGCCGACGTCGACCCCGCCAAGCTGGGCTACGACATCCTCGCCTTCCTGCGCCTGCGCTACCCCAGCAGCAACTACGCCCCGCTGCACCGGCTGCTCGACGCCACCCCGGAAGTTCTCGAAGCCCATCACGTGACCGGTGACGACTGCTTCATCCTCAAGGTCGTCGCCACGTCGATGCGGCACCTCGAACAGATCAACGGCCGCATCGGCGCGCTGGGCAGCGTCACCACCAGCGTCGCCTACTCCAGCCCCATCCCCGCACGGCCGGTGGCCGCCGCGCCCACGGGCCAAGCGCCCGCCGAACCGAGCTCGGACGTCAGGCGCGGCCGCTCTCGCCGCTGATCCCCACGCCGCTTTCCTTCGCCAACTCGGCCAGGCCGTACCGCTCGACGTGCTCGGCGTCGGCGAGGTCGATCCGGCGGTGGCCTTCGCGCACCAGCCGCTCGTTGACGGCCTCCAGGTTGGCGCGGACGGTCTCCTTCTCCGCGTCCGTGGTGGCGCCGCGGTGCGGCCGTCCGGCGTGCTCCACCAAGCTGTAGTCCACGCGCTCCGCGCGCGCCCGCGACCGGCTGCGCTCCGGCTCGGGCTTCACCGGCTGCACGCCGTTGGCGATCAGCGTGGGCATGTCGTCGTCGCCACGGGCGAGCGCGTCGAAATCCTCCCGCTGCATGGCGACCTTGCGCGGCTCGCGACCGTCCTCGTAAATGGTCAGCAGGACGAGGTCGATTTCGACGTCGTCAATACCTTTCAATTCCGACGGCAGGCAATCGAGCGAAACCCGACTGCCGGGCGCCAACTCCGAATGGCGCTCCACCACCACCCGCGCATACGGCGTGCCCGGCTCAATCATGGTGTTGGTCAGATCGCTGAATTTGACAAGGCGCTCGGCCACGGTCTACCTCCTGTCGCTGGGGACCCGCTAGCTTAGGGAAGCGATCGATGAAGGTTCGTATCGCGGTCGGCCTCGGCGCCACCGCTCTGGATGCAGGCACGTTCCCGGCCGTGGTGGGTGCGCTGGGGCCGCTGGGCTTCGACTCGCTGTGGATCTCGGAGGTCCTCACCGGGCCGGGGCCGGATCCGCTGATCGCGTTGGCCACCGCGGCCCAGCTCGACCCGAAGATCAAGCTCGGGGCCACCCTGGTCCTGCCGGGACGCCACGAGCTCCGGCTCGCCAAGGCCCTCGCCAGCCTCGACGTGCTCACCGGTGGGCGGCTGCTGCTCACCTTCGTCCCGGGCCTCACCCGCGGGCCCGAACGCGCCGCCATCGGCGTCGCCGTGCCGGAGCGGGCCGCCGCCATCGAGCACACCCTGCCGCGGCTGCGGCGGTGGTGGGCCGGGGAGGAGGTGGACGGCACCACGCTCTCGCCACGGCCGCTGCAGGACCCGCTCGAGGTGTGGCTCGGCGGGCTCGCCACCCCGTCGCTGATCCGCTGCGGTCGCCTGGCCGACGGCTGGCTCGGCGCAGCCTGCACACCCGAGCAGGCGGCCGCCGCGAAGGCCACCATCGACGACGCCGCGGCCTCGGCAGGCCGCCAGGTCGACCCCGAGCACTTCGGCCTCAGCATCGGCTACACCCACCAGCCGCTCGACGAGGGGCAGCTCGCCGCGCTCGCCGCCCGCAACCGCGCCGCCGACCCGCGGACGCTGGTCCCGGTCGGCTACCCGGCGCTGCGCGAGCTGCTCCAGTCGTTCATCGCCGTGGGGATGTCCAAGTTCGTGATCCGGCCGCCCGCGGCCACCCGCCCGGTCGACCAGGCGGCCTGGCGCGACGAGCTGTCCGGTCTCGCCGACGCGGTCGCCGATCTCCAGACCTGACGCACCACGGGCGTCAGGTCAGCCGTCTTGCTGGGCGCCCGGTAGGAGGGTCGGGGCCACGGGCGCGATGTTCCCGCGCGGGGCGGGGATCGCCGAAGGGGCGGCGGAAGCACTGGCGCGGCCGGACGACCGCGCGTCGGAGCCCGAGCGCTTGGTCGACGAGGCCGATGCGGATTTGGTCGGCGCGGACTCGTCGGTCGCCGACGCCGTCGGCGTGGCCTCCTCGGTGGTCGGCGCGGACTGCGCGCCCGGGCCCTCCCTGAGCAGCGTCCCGACGCTCGTGCCGCTCTGGTTGCTGCTCAGCACCGGCCCACCCGTGAAGAACTCGATGCCGGTCACCAGCAGCATGCCCACCGCGAAGATCAGCACCGCGGCGCCCGCGAAGAACGGCCACCGGGCACGGCGCGGCCGCACCGCGGGGGCGATCGATCCCGTGGGATGAGCGCCCGTCGGCGGCCGTTGGACCGGGATCACCTGGGTCACCTCGGCCGCGAGCGCCTCGGTGGACATCACCTGGGTGACCTCGACGTCCTCGCCGCCGCGCCGCACCCGCGTCGTCACGATCTTGCGGGTCTGATCCAGCGATCGTTCGTACGTCGCGGCGGCCACCGCGGAGACGATCGATCCCACGGCCGCGCCGACGACGGTGCCGTCCGCCCCGTACACCGACCCCACGACGGCGGTCGTGGCGGCGGCGCCTGCTCCGGCGACGACCTTGCTGACGGTCAGGCTCGCCTTCGCCGCCGCTCCGGACGGCGGCTGCGGGGGCGGGTTGCGCAACGAAGAAGTCATAACACTGCGCTATCGGATCACCCGTGCGGCCGCGTTAGCCACGAACGCGAGATCAAATTGTCACCGCAGGTCACGATGCCTGTGAAGAGCCTCACCTCCCGCCCGCTGGGATCACCCTTGACCGTGTGGAGGATCAGGCCCCGCGACGGGGCCGCATGTCGGTCCCGGGGAGTGGGACAACCCGCCCGCAACGGAATGATCATGGTGGTCGGCGTGGTTGGGATCGTCATGCCCGTCGAGTTCCTCGGTATAGGCGCGACCAACGACGGCACGGAGACGCACGCGCGCTCCGGCCCCGCCTTCGATCCCGAGTACACCGTCGCACTGGCCCGCGCCCACGAGGAGTCCGGCTGGGACCGGGTGCTCACCGCGTACGGCTCGGGCAGCCCCGATCCGGCGCAGGCCGCCGCCCTGATCGCCTGCCGCACCGAGCGGCTGCAGCTGCTGCTGGCCCACCGCCCGAACGTCGCCTACCCGACGTTCACGGCGAAGACCGTGGCCACGCTCGACCAGATCTCCGGCGGGCGCCTCACGCTGCACGTCATCACCGGCGGCAACGACCACGAGCAACAGCGCGAAGGCGACACGCTGCCCAAGGACCGCCGCTACGACCGCACCCGCGAGGCGATCCAGATCTTCAAGCGGGCGTGGACCGAGCGGTCGCCCTTCGACTTCCACGGCGAGCACTACTCCTTCGACGACTTCGTGCTCGACGTCGAGCCCGCGCAGAAGCCGCGCCCGAAGATCTCCTTCGGCGGCTCGTCGGCCGCGGCGTACAAGGTCGGCGCCGAAGAGGCCGACATCTACGCCCTGTGGGGCGAGCCGCTGGCGGGCACGGCCGAGCAGATCGCGACGATCACCCAGCTCGCCGAGGACGCCGGTCGACCGGCGCCGACGTTCCAGGTGGCCTTCCGGCCGATCCTCGGCCGCACCGAGGAGGAGGCGTGGGAGAAGGCCTACGCCACGGTCGCGGCGATCCAGGACCGCACGAAGGGCGGGGAGACGCTCACCCGCCGCCACCCGTTGAAGGACCCCGAGAACGCGGGCTCGCAGCGGTTGCTGGCCGTCGCGGCGCAGGGCGAGCGACACGATCGGGCGCTGTGGACGGTCACCGCGGCGGCCACCGGCGGCGCGGGCAACTCGACGGCGCTGGTCGGCACCCCGGAGACCGTCGCCGCCGCCCTCGTGGACTACTACGACCTCGGGGTGCGCATCCTGTCCGCGCGCGGCTACGACCTGATCCCGGACGCCGTCGAGTTCGGCCGCGAGGTGATCCCGCTCGTGCGCGCCGAGGTGGCCCGCCGCGAGGCCGCCGCCTGAGCCAGCATGTGCGACCGTTCAACGCGGCCTGCATCCATCGCTCAGGAGCTTGTATGACCACCGTCGTGAAGGCCGACCGCATCGTCGCGGCCGAGGTGCTGGTCACCAGCCCGGGCCGCAACTACGTCACCCTGAAGATCACCACCGCCGAGGGCCTCATCGGCTGGGGCGACGCCACCCTGAACGGGCGCGAGCTCGCGGTCGCCGCGTACCTGCGCGACCACGTCTGCCCGCTGCTGATCGGCCGCGACCCGGCCCGCATCGAGGACACCTGGCAGTACCTCTACCGCGGCGTGTACTGGCGGCGCGGGCCCGGTGACGATGACCTCGATCGGCGCGGTCGACCTCGCGCTCTGGGACATCAAGGGCAAGGCGGCCGGCCAGCCGGTCTACCAGCTGCTCGGCGGGGCCGTCCGCGACCGGATCCTCAGCTACACCCACGCCACCGGGTGGGACGTCCCCGCGCTGCTCGACTCGATCGACGCCGCTCGCGAGCGCGGCTTCCAGGCGATCCGCGCCCAGTCCGGCGTGCCCGGGCTCGACACCGTGTACGGGGTGAGCCGGGCGGGTGCGGCCTACGAGCCCGCCGGGCGGGGCACCGCGCCGATCGAGGAGGTCTGGGACACCGACGCCTACCTGCGGCACGCGCCCGTCGCGCTGGCCGCGGCCCGCGAACACGTCGGACCCGAGGTGGCGCTGCTGCACGACGCGCACCACCGGCTGAACCCGAACCAGGCCGCCCGGCTGGGCAAGGCACTGGAACCGCTGGACCTGTTCTGGCTCGAGGACGTCACCCCCGCGGAGAACCAGGAGGTGTTGCGGCACGTCCGCAGGCACACCACCGTGCCGCTGGCGATCGGCGAGGTCTTCACCACGATCTGGGAGTTCCAGCAGCTCATCACCGAGCAGCTGATCGACTTCGTCCGCGCGGCGGTCACCCACGCCGGCGGCATCAGCCACCTGCGCCGCATCGCCGCGCTCGCGGAGGTCTGGCAGATCCGCCTCGGCCCGCACGGCCCGTCCGACGTCTCCCCCGATCGCCCTCGCGGCGTCGGTCCACGTCGGCCTGGCCACACCGAACTTCGCGATCCAGGAGTACATGGGCTACCCGGACGCCGCGCACGAGGTGTTCCACCACGCCTGGAGCTACGCCGACGGGCACCTCCACCCGGGCGACGAGCCCGGCCTCGGCGTCCACGTCGACGAGGCCGTGGCCGCCCGGTTCCCCTACGAACCCGCCTACCTGCCCGTCGCGCGCCGCCGCGACGGCTCCATGACCGACTGGTGAGCGCTGTGCCCACGCCGACCCTCGGCGCGGCGACCGTCCCCGCCGCCGCCCTGCTGCACCGCCGCACCGTGACCGAGACCGGGATCGTGCACCTCGGGCTGGGCAACTTCCACCGCGCCCACCAGGCCGTCTACACCGCCGCCGCGCTGGCCCACACCGACGGGCCGTGGGGGATCCTCGGTGTCGCGGGCCGCTCGGCCGCCGTCGCGGACGCGATGCGCGCCCAGGACCTGCGCTACTCCGTGGTGGAGATCGCGCCCGACCGCACGCGGGTGACCGTGCCCGCGGTGCACACCGGCGTGCTCGTCGCCGACCGCGAGCCGCACGCGGTGCCCGCCGCCATCGCGGCGCCCGGCACGGCCATCGTCACCCTGACGGTCACCGAGCACGGCTACACCTACTCCCCCCGCACCCACGGCCTCGACCTCGACGCCCCCGCCGTGCAGGCGGACCTGCGCGGCGACGGGCCGCCGCGCACGACGCTCGCCCGGATCGTGCGCGGCCTGCAGCTGCGGCTGCGCGACCACGCGGCCCCGATCACCGTGCTCAGCTGCGACAACCTGCTCGCGAACGGCGAGCACACGGGCAGGCTGGTCCGCGAGTTCGTGGCGGCCCTGCCCGCGGCCGAGCGCGACGAGCTCCTGCCGTGGCTCGACGCCGCCGTCACGTTTCCCGAACGGGATGGTCGACCGCATCGTGCCCGCGACGACCGACGCCTACCGCGCCGCCGTGGCCGCGCACCTCGGCGTGACCGACGCGATCCCGGTGCCCGCCGAACCGTTCACCATGTGGGTGCTCGAGGACCGGTTCGCCGCAGGCCGCCCGGCGTGGGAACACGGTGGCGCCATCTTCACCGACGACGTCGAACCGTACGAGCTGCTCAAGCTGCGCCTGCTCAACGGCACCCACTCGCTGATCGCTTACCTCGGCGCCCTGGACGGCCACGCCACCATCCCCGGCGCGACCGCGCAGCCCTTCGTCGCCGACGCCGCCCGCCGCGTGCTGTTCGACGACTACCTGCCCTCGGTGACCGTGCCCGCCGACGTCGACCTCGACGGCTACGTGGCCCAGCTCTTCGAGCGCTGGTCCAACACCGCGCTCGGGCACCGCACCCAGCAGGTCGGCTCCGACGGCTCGGTCAAGCTCGGCCAGCGGGTGCCCGAACCGGCCCTCCTGCAGCTGCGGGCGGGCAGGCTGCCCCACCACCTCGCCCTGACCGTGGCCGCCTACCTGTGCTGCCTGGCTCCCGCCGCCCGGGTTCGACCCCGGCCCGCACGCCGCGGCGATGGCGGACCCGGCCCGCGCCGGCCTGGTGGCGACGCGGCAGCCGCAGCCGCTCGTCCGCGCAGTTCGCCGCGGCCGTGCTCGACGACGGCCTCCTCGGGCGCGACCTCGCCGCCCACAGCGCGTTCACCGCCCGCGTCGCCGAGCTGGTCGACGTGATCGGCGCGCACGGGGCGGTCACGGCCGCCACCGAGGCCGCCCGCGCCGCGGACGCCGACAAAGCCCTCCTCTCGACGGGAGCTCACCGTGTCACCGACCGACACCACCACGACCGCAGTGCCGACGCGCACCCGCGCGGCCATGCTGTACGGCGCCCGTGACCTGCGCACGACCGAGCTCGACGTGCCCGCCCTCGGCGCGACGGACGTGCTCGTGCGGGTCGCCGCGGTCGGCGTCTGCGGCTCGGACATGCACTACTACGCCGCCGGGCGCAACGGGCCGAACGTGTTGCGGCAACCGACCGTCCTCGGTCACGAGGCTTCCGGCGTGGTCGTGGCGGCCGGGCCGGGCGCCCGCGTCGCCGTCGGCACCCGGGTCGCCGTGGAACCCGCGCTCGGGTGCGGCCGCTGCGAGACGTGCCTGCAGGGGGCGTACAACGTCTGCCCGAACGGCACCTGCCTCGGCTCGCCGCCCACGCACGGCACCATGACCGAGTACCTCGTCGTGCCGGACCGGGCGGCGCACCCGCTGCCCGACTCCATCGACACGGTCGTCGGCTCGATGATCGAGCCGCTCGCGGTCGCGGTGTGGGCCGTGCAGCGCGCCGAGGTCGGGCTCGGCCACCGCGTGCTCGTCACCGGCGCCGGACCCATCGGGCTCCTCGTCGCGCAGGTCGCCCGCGCGGCGGGGGCCGCCGAGGTGATCGTCACCGACGTCAACGACCACCGGCTCGCGGTCGCCGCCGAGCTCGGCGCGACGCGGACGATCAACACCGGCACGACCCCGCTCGACGAGGACCTCCTGGTCGACCGGGTGATCGAGTGCACGGGCGTGCCCGCCGTGCTGTGGGCGAGCATCCGCACCGTGCGCCCGCGCGGCCGGGTGACCGTCGTCGGGCAGGCCGCGCCGAGCGTCGACGGCCTCCCGCTCGGCCACCTGCAGCGCTACGAGATCGACCTCGTCACCGCGTTCCGCTACGCCCACGCCTACCCGACGGCGATCGCGCTCGTCACCTCGGGCGCGGTCGACATCGACCGCATCGTCACCGGCCGGTTCGGCCTCGACCGCGCCGCCGAGGCCGTCCAGGCGCCCGTGACCGACCCGAGGCACCTCAAGGTCGTCGTCACCCCGTAGTCCGGCACGTCCCACCCGGCCATCCGCATTCGACACGCGCGCTACCGCTGCGCGGGCGTCACCCGCTGCCCGGTCGTGCCCGTCGTCGTCCGCCGACGCGGTGGAGCGGGCGCGCGCCGCGCTTCGTTCAGGCTAGGGCCGTGGCGGCGATGGCCGTTCCCGTGCGGCTCCGCTTGGCCCGGTACATGGCGGTGTCGGCTTCGCGGAACAACGTGGCGGTGTGCGTGCCCGGGCGGCCTGCCGCGCTGACGCCGACGCTGGCGTCGATCCGGATCACGTGCCCCGCGACGACCATCGGCCCGGCCAGCGCGGTGTGCATGCGCTGAGCCACCGCGCGGGCCTGCAGCGGTGTCGTGCGGGGCAGGATCGCGGCGAACTCGTCGCCGCCGAGCCTGCCCAGCAGGTCGTCGCGGCGCATGGTCGCCGCCAGGCGGGTGGCCACCTCGACCAGGAGCGCGTCGCCCACGGGATGTCCGTGCCGATCGTTGATGACCTTGAATCCGTCCAGGTCGATCATCAGCAGGCTGACCGGCGCCGCGTCCTGGTGGGTGAGCAAGCGAGCGCAGCGCTCGTGCAGGTGCCGACGGTTGGCCAGCTCCGTGAGCGGGTCGGTGCGCGCCTGGCGGCGGGCCTCGGGCAACCCCTTGAGCTGCTGCACGGTGAGGCAGGCGCGCACGAGAGCGACCAGGAGGGCGGCCCCGGCCAGGGCTCCCGCCGCGGGCGGTAGGGCGACGTAGTACCCGATCACGAGTACCGCCAGGGCGGCGAGCGCGGCGGCGGTGGGCGCGGCGACCGCGGCCCGCTGGATCCGCGCGGTGTGCAGGGTGCCGTGGGGCCCGGGGTTCGGCCCTCGCAGGGAAGCCGCGGCGGCGATGGGCAGCAGCGCCAGCAGCCAGCCGAGGTCGAGCGGCTCGCCTTCGCGGTAGCTGCCGTGCAGGTTGGCGAGCAGGTAGGCGACGTCGGTCAGGAACGTGAGCGCCAGCCCCGACCCCAGCAGCGCCAGCCGCGGATCGAGCCGCAGCCCCGTGGCGCCGCCGACCGTCGCCAGGACGACGAGCAGGGTCAGGTCGGCCACCGGGTAGGCCAGGTTGGTGACGGGCGTGTGCGGCTCGAGCCGCAACAACGGCGCCAGGACCAGGGCGGCGGCCATCGCGGCGACGCTGAGGCCGATGACCAGCCCGTCCAGCCAGACGGCGGGCACGATGTGGCGGCCGCGTTCGCGGATCAGCAGGATCGCGGCGACGTTCATGGCGGGATAGGTGGTGAGGTAGAGCAGATCGCTGGACGCCGTGCCCGCGACCAGGGTGAAGCAGACGTTGCCCGCGACCGACAGCACGAGCGCGATCGCTAGGAGCCGCCAGGCCCGCCGGGCCCGCGCGGACACGGCCCGCGGCCACCAGCACAGCGCGGCCGTGGCCAGGTGCGCGACGTTGAACACGACGAGGTCCCGCGCCAGTCGAACCAGCCCGGTCGACGGTGTGCCGAGCAGCGCCGCGAAGGCCGTGACCGATCCGACGAGCAGGACCAGCGCGATCCGCCGACCGACCCGCAACCCGTCCGAGCCGGGTTCCGGACTTGGCCGAGCACACCCGCTGTGTCGCGCCATCCGCACTCCACGAACTCAGGTCCAACCGCGCTGCCGAGCGTCCCGGGAGCGACGGTCCACGAGGAGCGCATCTCGACCGGGGCGACCCTAGGCCCGCCCCGGCGACAGCGGCAAGACGCACGTGCACGTGCACACGGCCTGCCGCTCATTCGAGCATGGGGCAGCCGGAGTTGGACGGTCAGGCGGAGCAGCGCGTGCCGTCGGCCGGGAGCTCGCCGCGGGTCAGCGTGGCGCCACCCGCCGTCGCCAGGCACTGCGACCGGTAGAAGCCGGTGTGGCCCATCGTGTCGAGCACGATCAGCTGCGAGGCCGGGATCATCGAGTGCAGCTCCTCGCCGTTCTCCAGCGGCGTCTCGGCGTCGGAGACGTTCCCCATCACCAGCACTTGCCCGCCACGGGCGCGGTCGGCAGGGGCAGCGGGCCGTCCTTCGCCGGTGGGCACGCCATGACCGCTGAGGTAGCGCTTTCCCGCCGCTGTATCGCGGATCCGCCAGCCCTCCTCTTGACGCCGCAGCGTCGACCACCTAGCTTGGATAGCGCTTACCAAGCAGACCGAGGGTCACCGGCGGCCATCGCCTCCGGCCCGCACAACCGCCGCAGGAGGACAGCGCGTGACCAGCTACCGCAAGAGGGCAATCGCTTTCCGAGGTGACGTCGCGTGAGCAGCACGATCAGCGGCGTCCGACAGCCCGAGTCCACCCGCGACGGGCTACGCCCCATCTTCAGCGGCAAGTACCGCAGCCTCTGGGTGTTCCTGCTGCTCGGGTGGCTGATCAGCTACGCCGACCGCACCGTCACCGGCCCGGTCATCTCGTGGATGATCGCGAACAAGGCCGGGTTCATCGGCGACGCCACCAACCCCGCCACGCTCGGCGGCCTGGTCGGCTCGATGTTCTTCACCGGCTACATGCTCACCCAGTACGCGGGGGGCAGGCTCGGCGATCGCTACGGGCACCGCGAGATGCTCGTGCTGTCGCTGATCTGGGCCGGGCTGATGACGCTGGTCTCCGGCCTCGCGGCCGGGCTGGTCACGTTCGTCGCCGCCCGGGTGCTCACCGGGCTCGGCGAGGGCACGTTCTACTCCAACGACCGCACGATGGTCATCAACTACACGCCGACCGCCCGGCGCACGCTGGGCCTGGGTGTCGTGCTCTCCGGCCTGTCGATCGGCCTCACCGTCGGCCTGCTGGCGACCCCGTACCTCATCAACTGGGGCAGCTCGCTCGGCCTCGGCGGCGAGGCGTGGCGGATGCCGCTGTGGGTGTTCGGCCTGGTGTCGCTCCTCGTCGCGCTCGCCACCTACCTGTTCTTCCGGGCCCGGGGCGACCGGCCGTTGCGGCTCGGACCACCGGCGCTGCGGCTGATGCTCTACTCGGCGCCGACCGCGGTCGTGATCGTCGGGCTGTTCGTCGCCGCCGAGACCTTCCGGTGGCCGGAGTGGCTCACCGCCATCGCCATCGGCGTCCTCGCCCTGGTGGTCATCGCGTTGGTCATCCGCAACGTCGTCCGCGCGGGCCAGTCCTCGACGCTGCTCAACCGCAACATCTGGTACGTCTACATCGCCTTCATCGCGGTGCTGTGGAACCTGTGGTTCTTCAGCTTCTGGTCGGTGCAGATCGTCAAGGAGGCCGCGCACAGCAGCCTCGTCGCCGCCGGTCTGACCGCCGCGTTCAACGCGGGCGCGGGCATCATCGGCTTCCCGATCGGCGGCTGGCTGGCCGACCGCCGCGCGCGGCAGGGCAAGGGGCGCAAGCCGCTCGCCATCGTCTGCGCGGTCGTCCACACGATCCTGGCCGTCGCCTTCGGCCTGACCATCATGGGCGGGCAGCCCTCGCTCGTCCTGCTCGGCCTGATCCTGTTCACCTCGGGGCTGTTCTTCAACGCCCTGCAGCCCATCGTGCACGGCATCACCGGCGACCTCGTGCCCGACGACCAGCGCGGCTCGGTCTTCGGGATCTTCAACCTCATCGCCGAGATCGGCGCCGTCGCCAGCCCGGTGGTGAGCGGCATCCTGCGCGACGCCACCGGCAGCTGGGCACCGGGCGTCTTCGTCGCCGCCGGGGTCATGGCCGTGTCCGTCGTCCTCTACGCACTGGTCCGCGAGCGCGTGCCCGCAGCCACCCACTGACGTCTACCGCTGAGAAGGAAACTCCCATGTCGCAGAAGAGCATCGGCATCATCATGAACGGCGCGACCGGGCGGATGGGCTACCGCCAGCACCTGGTGCGCTCCATCCTCGCGATCCGCGAGCAGGGCGGTGTCCTGCTGAGCGACGGTGAGCGCGTGCAGGTCGAGCCGCTGCTGGTCGGCCGCAGCGAGGCCAAGCTCGCCGAGCTGGCCCAGCGCCACGGCATCACCGACTACACCACCGACCTCGACGCCGCGCTCGCCGACCCGCGCTGGGAGATCTACGCCGACTTCCTGGTCACCAAGGCCCGCGCCGCGGCGATCCGCAAGGCCATCGCGGCGGGCAAGGCGATCTACACCGAGAAGCCGACGGCGGAGAGCGTCGAGGAGGCCTTGGAGCTGGCCGCGCTGGCCCGGGCGGCGGGGATCAAGAACGGGGTCGTGCACGACAAGCTCTACCTGCCCGGTCTGCAGAAGCTGCGGCGCCTGATCGACTCGGGCTTCTTCGGTCGCATCCTCTCGGTGCGCGGCGAGTTCGGTTACTGGGTCTTCGAGGGCGATTGGCAGCCCGCGCAGCGGCCGAGCTGGAACTACCGCGCCGAGGACGGCGGCGGGATCGTCGTCGACATGTTCCCGCACTGGAACTACGTGCTGGAGAACCTCTTCGGACGGGTCCAGTCGGTGTACGCCAGGGCCGTCACCCACATCCCCACCCGCGTCGACGAGGCGGGCGCCCCCTACCCCGCGACCGCGGACGACGCCGCCTACGGGATCTTCGAGCTCGACGGCGGCGTGATCGCGCAGGTCAACTCCAGCTGGACCGTGCGCGTCGACCGCAAGGAGCTCGTCGAGTTCCAGGTCGACGGCACGCACGGCAGCGCCGTCGCGGGCCTGTTCGGCTGCCGCATCCAGCCCCGCAACGCCACGCCCAAGCCGGTATGGAACCCCGACCTCGCCGAGACCCACGACTACGCCACCGACTGGATGAGCGTCCCGGACAACGACGCGGTCGAGAACGGGTTCAAGACCCAGTGGGAGCAGTTCCTCCGCCACGTCCTGGAGGACGCCCCGCACGAGTTCGACTTCATGGCCGGGGCGCGCGGCGTGCGGCTGGCCGAGGCGGGCCTCGAGAGCTCCCGCACCGGCGCGCGGGTCGACCTGCCCGAGCTCGCCGTCCCCGAGCTCGCCGCGGTGGTGCGCTGATGGCCGTCGTCACCACCATCGACGCCGGGGGCGCGGTCGAGCGGGCCACGCTGTCCGACGCGCCCGCCTTCCACCGGCCGACCGCCCCGCTGCGCAGCCGCGTCGCCTACGCCGCCGCGCACGTCGTGCCGCGGGTCGCCGCCGAGAACGTCCCCGGCGCACCCGCCGACATCGACTGGGACGCCACCATGGCGTTCCGCCACCACGTCTGGTCGTGGGGCCTCGGCGTCGCCGACGCCATGGACACCGCGCAGCGCAACATGGGCCTCGACGCCAAGGCCACGCGCGAGCTGATCGCCCGCAGCGCGGCCGAGGCGCGGTCGGCGGGCGGCGCGCTGGTGGTCGGGGTGAACACCGACCACGTCGACGAGGAGGCGATCTCGCTGCAGGCCGTGGTCGACGCCTACGTCGAGCAGCTGCACTTCGCCGAGGACCACGGGGCGGGCACCGTGCTGATGGCCAGCAGGCACCTCGCCCGGGCCGCGACGTCGGCGGCCGACTACGAGCACGTCTACCGCGAGGTGCTCGCCCGCGCGGGCGCACCGGTGGTGCTGCACTGGTTGGGCGCCGCGTTCGACCCCCAGCTCGCCGACTACTTCGGCGCTGCGGACGTGCCCACCAACATCGACACGGTCGCGCGCATCATGGCGGAGAACGCCGAGCGGGTGCGCGGCATCAAGATGAGCCTGCTCAACGCCGACCACGAGATCGCGCTGCGGTCGCGGCTGCCGCAGGGCGCCACGATGTTCACCGGCGACGACTACAACTACGTCGGCCTCATCGAGGGCGACGGCCTGCGGCACTCGGACGCGCTGCTCGGCGCGTTCGCGGCCGTGGCGCCCAACGCTTCGGCAGCGATCCAGGCCCTCGACGCGGGCGAGCAGGACGAGTACCGGCGGATCCTGGGCCCCACCGAGGAGCTGGCCCGGCACGTCTTCGCCGCGCCCACCTTCTACTACAAGACCGGCGTGGCCTTCCTGTCCTGGCTCAACGGTCACCAGCAGGCGTTCGCGATGGTGGGCGGCCTGCACTCGGCGCGCAGCCTGCCGCACCTGTCCACGCTGGTGCGGCTGGCCGACGCGGCCGGGGCGCTCGAGCACCCCGAGCTCGCCGCCGACCGCTGGAACGCCTACCTCGCGCTGCACGGCGTGGTGCCCGCATGAACCCGCGGCTCTCGCTGAACCAGGCCACGATCAAGTACGCCGACCTGCCCACCGCACTGCGCGTCACCGTAGAAGCGGGCATCACGAGCATCGGGCTGTGGCGGGAACCGGTGGCCGGAGCCGGGCTCGCCGCCGCCACCGGCATGGTCGCCGACTCCGGGCTGCGGGTGTCGTCGCTGTGCCGCGGTGGGTTCTTCACCGCAGCCGACGACGCAGGCCGCCGGGCCGCGCTCGACGAGAACCGCCGGGCCATCGAGGAGACCGCGGCGCTTTACGCGGCGGGCGCCCCCGGATCGGCGCCCGTGCTGGTGCTCGTCGCGGGTGGGCTGCCGGGCGACCGGGATCTCCCCGGTGCGCGGGCCCGCGCCCGCGACGCCGTCGGCGCGCTCGTCGACGACGCCACCGCCGCCGGGGTCGTCCTGGCGATCGAGCCGATGCACCCGATCTACGCCGCCGACCGCGGCGTGATCTCGACGCTGGGGCAGGCGCTCGACGTCGCCGAGCAGTTCCCCGCCGCGGCGGTCGGCGTCGTCGTCGACACCTTCCACGTCTGGTGGGACCCGCAGCTCGACGACCAGGTCCGCCGGGCAGGCCGGGGCGGTCGGATCGCGAGCTACCAGGTCTGCGACTGGATCACCCCGCTCCCGCCCGACGCCCTGCTCGCGCGCGGGATGATGGGCGACGGGCACATCGACTTCCCCGCGGTCACCGAGCTGGTCACCGGGGCGGGCTACGCCGGGGACGTCGAGGTGGAGATCTTCAACCAGGCCATCTGGGACGCCGACCCCGCCGAGGTCGCCGCCCGCACCGCCAAGGCCTTCGACGCCTACGTCGGCCTCTGACCTCTTGGCTGCGGCACCATGACGAGCTTCCCGGTGGCCTGGTTGTCCTCCATCTGCCGGTGGGCCGCGGCGAGGTCGTCCAGGCCGACGACACGGTCGATGGTGGGCCGGTAGGCGCCGCTCTCCACCTCGTGGACGACGCGCTGCAACACGGCCGTGCCCGCGCTGCCCTTGACGGTGTCGCTGTGGAACGCGGTGAGCTTGGTCCCGGACGGGATCATGGCGATCGGCTCCAGGTTCGGGATGAGCCACCCGCTGAGGGAGCCCGCCACGCACACCGTCCCGCCGCGTCGCACCAGCTGCAGCGAGTCCACCGCCGTGCTCGCCCCGACGAGGTCCAGGACGTGGTCGGGGCCGTCGGGCCAGATCGCGCCCACGCTCGCCGCCAGTGCGCCGCCGGTGTCGAGGAGCGCGTGGTCGACGCCGACCGCGGTCAACGCGTCGACCTTGTCCGGCCGCCGGGTCGTCGCGGCGACCTCGACGCCGTGGCCCGCCGCGATCGACGCCGCCGCCAGCCCCACCGACGACGTCCCGCCGCGGATCAGCAACCGCCCCGCCACCGGTCCCATCGCGTCCAGGGCGCCCTGCGCGGTCAGGAACGTCTCCGGAAGCGCGGCGAGGACGTCCCACGCCAACGTGGTCGTGACCGGCATCAACAGGGCGTTGGGCAGCAACGCGTACTCCGCGTAGCCGCCGTCGAAGTCCCGGCCCATCCCGCCCATCACCGCCGCCACGGTGCTTCCTTCCGGCAACGACGGATCGGTCGACACCGCCACGGAGCCCACGCATTCGATGCCCAGCACGCGCGGGAACGTCACGCTCGGGGAATGCCCCTGCCGGGTCCTCAGCTCGGACCGGTTCAGGCCCGCACCCCGCACCCGCACCAGGCTCCAGCCTTCCCGGACCGCGGGCACCGGCACCTCGTGGACCTCCAGCACCTCCGGGCCACCGGCCCTCACACAGACCGCTGCTCGCATCGTCACACCCATGCCTCGCACGATCGTCGCAGCGCGCCGTGGCCTGCCACCGGCAGAATGCCAACTCATGCCCATCGGCCGCCAACCTTCCCGGTCGCACGTGTGGCCGAACGGCGGGGCGCATCTCTGGCCTGCGGGGGCGACGAGCCCGGAGCAGTCCCACGCCCGTGGGCACCTGGTGTACGCGGCCCGCGGCGTGCTGTCGGTGCACACCGATCGCGGCACGTCGATCGTTCCCGCCAACCGGGTCGCCTGGACCCCGGCCGGATACGCCCACCACCACCGTGCGCACGGCGACACCGACATGCGGATCGTGTTCCTCCCGCCGTCCCTCGCCCGGCTCGTAGCCGACCATCCCGCCGTGTTCACCGCGTCGGACCTCGCCCGCGAAGCCCTGCTCGTCCTCACCGGCCCGCGCAGCTACGACCCGGCAGAACGCACCCTCGACCGCGGCGCCCGCGCCCGCCTGCGCCGCGTCCTCGTCGACGAGCTCCACCAGGCTCCCGAACAGCCCCTGCACCTGCCGGAGCCGACCGACGACCGGCTGCGCGCCGTCGCCCGGGTGCTGCGCGAGCGGCCCGAGGACAACACCCCGCTGGCCGAGCTCGGGCGGCGGATCGGGGCCAGCGGCCGCACCCTGAGCAGGCTGTTCCACGACGAGCTCGGCATGACCTTCTACGAGTGGCGCACCCAGCTGCGCATCTTCCACGCCCTCGTCCTGCTCGCCGACGGCCACGACACCACCCACGTCGCCCGCGCCTGCGGCTGGGCCAACCCCAGCCACTTCATCGCGGCCTTCGCCAAGCTCATGGGCACCACACCCGGCCGCTACCGGATGTGAGGTCACCCGACCAGGTGTTGGGTTCCCAGGACGACGGCCAGGGCGAGGCGCTCGGCGTCGGCGCTGCCGCCGGGTAGCGGGCCGCCCTGCCGCGGAGATCGGCAGATCCCGGGCGTCAGCTCTCCCACTCGACCGCGGAGCGGTCGAGGTCGGTGATGCCCCCTCGACCCAGCAGCACCAGCACGGTCTCGATCTCCTGGCGGAGCAGGTCGAGCACCTGGTAGGCGCCCTCCTCGCCTGCCGCCGCGATCCCGTACGCGGACAGCCTGCCGATCAGGACGGCGTCGGCGCCCAGCGCGATCGCCTTGACGACGTCGCTGCCGCGGCGGATGCCGCTGTCCAGCAGCACCACCCCACGTCCGGCGACGGCGGACACCACGGGTTCGAGGGCCGCGATGCTCGACCGGACGCCGTCGAGCTGGCGGCCGCCGTGGTTGGAGACGACCACCCCGGCGGCGCCCGCCTCGAGGGCCGCGTCGGCGTCGGGGCCGGTCACGATGCCCTTCGCCAGCCAGGGAAGCGGGCAGTCGACGAGCAGCCCACGCAGCTTGTCCCAGCTCCAGATGGTCTCCGTCTGCTCGTACAGCTGACCCAGCGCGCGCTCCATGTCGATCTCCGCGCCCGGCGGGTAGTTGCCGCCGACGACGCGGTTGTCGATGTTGAAGTCGTTGAGCAGGTTGTGCTCGCGCCAACCGGGCGTCGGGCAGTCGAGTGTGAGGACCAGGCCGCGGTAGCCCGCGTCGACGTAGCGCTGCACCATCGAGCGGAAGTTCTGCTCGCTGCCCATCGGGTGCAACTGCCCGAACGCGGCCGCCTTCGGGCTCGCCTCGGCGACCTGCTCGGCCGAGTACGTGCCCGCCTCGGGCACGACGCTGACGACGCCGAAGCGCTCGTTGGCCCGCGCGACGGCGAGGTGCCCGTCGGGGTGGAAGTACCCCTCGGCGCCGAACGGGGCGGTCATCACCGGGATCCGCAGGTCGATGCCCGCCACGGTCGTCGACGTCGAGGGGTAGGGACAGCCGGACATGACGCGCGGGACGAAGCGGATGCGGTCGAAGTCGGACCGGTTGCGCTCCAAGGTGAGCTCCGCGCCCGACCCGCCCTGCAGGAACTCGGTGATCACCGGATCCATGTGCAGCAGGGCGACCCGTTCGATCTCCCGCAGCGTGCGCAGGCGGACCGGCGAGCCCGCGTCGTTGCCCTTCGTCATCTTCGTGCTCTCCCGTCCCGGCGGCGGCCCAACCCCCACGCCGTCGATCGTGCCACCCGGTCGCGCCTTGCTCGATCTATCGAGATTCGATAGATTGATGTCGCAAGTCGATGGGAAGGACGGGCCCGTGGGAAAGCTGACCGTGCACGCGCTGCGCGCCGTGCTCGTGGTGGTGCTCGCAGGCACCGTCTTCGTACAGGCCGGGATGGTGTGGACGTTGGTCAGCGGGAACGACCCGGAGGACGGGTCGCTCCCGCTCACCGCGCTGCGCGTGATCGCGATCCTGGGCATGGTGTCGGTCCAGGTCGCCCTGGTCTGCGTGTGGCGGCTGGTGACGATGGTGCGCCGCGGCACCGTGTTCTCCCACGCCGCCTTCCGGTACGTGGACGTCATGATCGGCGCGATCGTGGCGGCCGCCCTCGTGTGGTTCGCGGTCACGATCGTCAACGCGCCGGGGCAGCGGGACGACCCGGGCGTCACCGTCATCATGGCCGGGATCGGCGTGGCCATCCTCGGCGTCGCGCTCATCGTGCTCGTGCTGCGGATGCTGCTCGCCCAAGCCGTCGCGCGCGACGTCGAAGCGACGCAGATGCAGGCCGAGTTGGACGAGGTCATCTGATGCCGATCGCCGTCGACATCGACGTGATGCTGGCCCGGCGGAAGATGTCCGTCGGCGAGCTCGCCGACCGCGTGGGGATCACGCCCGCCAACCTGGCGGTGCTCAAGAACGGCCGCGCCAAGGCGGTGCGGTTCGCGACGCTCGCCGCGCTCTGCGAGGTGCTCGACTGCCAGCCGGGCGACCTGCTGCGGTGGGAGGCCGAAGAAGTACGACGCGCCCCCCGGGCAGGCGCGCCGACGCCTGGCACCATCGGTCCGTGACCATGGACGACCTCGACGAGCTGTGGCGCGCGCTCGACCGCATCGCCACCACCCCACGGCTGCTCGTCGCCTGCGACTTCGACGGGGGTCTGGCCCCCGAGCTCGGCGACCCCGACGACGCGCGCGCCGAGCAGCTCTCCTCCGAGGCGCTCAACATCCTGCTGGCGCTGCGCGACACCACCGTGGCGGTCGTGTCGCGCCGCGACCCCGAACAGGTCGCCCAGCTGATGCGGCTCTCCGGCGCCAAGGGCGGCCTACGCCACGTTGGGCCGCAGCACGTCGACGGCCTGCGCGACGAGGTCGACGCCACCGGCGTGATCAGGGTCAGCGCGGTCGACGAGCGGCCTCAGCCCCTCCGGCCCGGGGATCTCGCGATCACCGTGCTGAACGAGGGCCAGGCCGACGGGGTGCCCGGCTACGTGGTCGCCGACACCGAGGACGTCGCCGAGGTGCTCGAGGAGGTGGCCCGCCTGCGCCGCGGCACCTGACCGGAGGCCCGCGTCAGGCGGACGCGGCCTGGAAGTGGCGCCCGGGCTCGCTCGGGGCCTTGGCGTCGTCGTCGTCGCCGGATGCGTCGCGGTCGCCTGATGCCATCTCGCCGCGGCGTTGGACGAAGCCCCGCAACGCGTCGACGCTCACGAAGACCTCGTAGCCGAGCTCGGCGAACCGCGGCAGGTCCGCTTCGTCGGGATCCAGCTCCAGCACCACGGGAGCGCCCTGACCGGCCTGGAGCCCGTCGGCCCAGAACGCCTGGGCGACGGCGAGCACCGCGCCCGTCTCGGGATCGGGCACCTCGGCGTCGAGGGTCGGGCAGGCGAGGCCCATGTGGATGACCTCCTCGACGAGCGCGTCCACCTGCGCGACGCGGACGTCGTACCCCGAGCCGACCGTGGGGACGAGCGTGACCGGCGCCAGCCGTCGCGGCAGCCCGCGTACGAACAGGCCGTCGAGGAACGCGTTGGCCTCGGCGGCCAGGAGCTCCCGTCGGGCGGCGAGGAACTCGGGGTAGTTCTCCACCCGCCAGTCGCCGTCCGGGATCCACTGCGAGGCCCGAACGGCGGGATCCACGGCCGCCAGCAACTGGGTCGGATCGCCGGTGAGCGCCACCGCCGACGAGGGGGTGACGAACGCGTAGTTGGCCACCGCGTTGATCTCGGCGCGCGAGTAGCCCGCTTTCGCCAGTAGCGTCCGCGGGAAGATCTCGCAGACCTCGACGGCCGCCGTGTCGGTGCCGAACGGTCGACCCGTCACCAGGTCCCTGGCCCCGCCGGTGCGGGCGACCAGGTACAGCAGCGGGTAGGAACGGGAGCCGCGCCCCGCGCCCTCGAAGTCCTGGGCGTCGATCGTCAGGCTGCCGTTGTGGGCACGCCGCAGGCTGTGGATGACGCCGTCGATCCCGTCGCGGTCGATGGTTTCGAGGTCTTTGGCCAGGTGCGTCTCCGTCGATCCCGCGAAGCGACCGCGGACCGCGGCGTGGACGTACCAGTAGAGCGCGCGGCCCGCCTCGGCGGCGTCGGTGAACCGGCCGTTGTTCTTCAGCAGCAGGCGGCCCAGCACCGGCAGGGCGTACCGGCCCATGAGCACGCGGTCGTAGTCGAGACCCAGCGTCGAGGCGATCAGGTCGACGAGGTGGTCGACGTTGTGGACCGCCTTCCCCAGCGCGTCGCGGAACTCCCCGGCGGAGACGTCCTCGAGGGCGGAGAACGGCGCACGACCGGTGGCGACGGCGTTGACGTTGCGCAGCAGCCAGTCCGGGGTGAACTGCAGCCCCCGTTGCGCGCGCCAGCGGTCGAGCTGGGCACGCATCGCCGGGCGCGCGTGCGGCCAGTCCGAACAGATCCGGGCCAGCGCCAGATCGCCCCGGGAGAGCTTGGTGCCCCCGGAGTTGACCCGGTTGAAGATGTCGACGACGACGTCCACGGTCTTGTCGGCGCCGGTGATGCTCTCGACGTGGACCTCGCGGTCGAGCACGTTGCGAACGCGGAGGAGGCGGTCGACGAAATCGAAGAAGCGGGGATGGTCCTGCAAGCCGGACACCACCGCGGCGGGTCCAGCGGCGAACAGCGCGGTGACGTCGGCCCAGAGCGGGTCGTCCTTCATCTTGACCGAGCCGTAGAACTCGAACGCCTCGGTCTCGACGTTGAACCGCAAGTTCCGGAACGCCTGGGGATCGCCTTCGAAGAAGGCGGGCGGCGTGCCGCGGACGACGCCGTACAGCGTGGTGACGCGCTGCTGGCCGTCGAGCAGCAGCGAGCGGGTGCCGCTCGCAGGCGCCACGCCCCGCACCGCCTGGTGCGCGGCGTCGGTCTCCCACACCAAGAGCGAACCCACCGGGTAGCCCTTGTAGAGCGAGCGCATCAGCCCGCGTACCTGGTCACGGTTCCAGACGTAGCCGCGCTGGAACTCGGGCAGGAGCACCGTTCCGGCGTCAACCTGGTCGAGTATCGCGCTGAACTTCGCCATGCTGAAACCGTCTCACCCCACCCGTTGCCCGCTCGTCCCCTGATCGAGCGAACACGCTACCGGCAGGCGATTACCCACAGTTGATCGACCTCTTGCGCCCGATCCGTTGCGCACCTTCGTGATCCGCCGCGGTGTCGCTACGCTCACCTGCGTGACACGGTTCGTCGTCGCCCACCTGAGCGATTGCCACATGGGGGCCACCGACGAAGCGCCCGCCCGGCTGCGCCGCGCCCTCGACCACGTCGCCGCCTGCGCGCCGCCGCCGGACGTCCTGCTGCTGAGCGGAGACGTGGCCGACCACGGGCTCGACGTCGAGTACGAGGTGGCCGCCGAGCTGCTGTCGACCGTCACGATCCCGCTCGTCACCTGCCCCGGCAACCACGACGTGCGCACCCGCTTCGTCCAGCACATCGGGCCCGCCGAATCCGTCACCGACGTCGGCGACCACCGGCTGGTCGCCCTGAACTCGCTCGTGGACGCCGCCGACGAGCGGATCGACCACGGCGAGCTCACCGAGGGCTCGCTACGACTCCTGGACGAGGCGCTCGCCGCCGCACGACCGACGTTCGTCGTGCTGCACCACCCACCGGTCGACCTGCACGTCGACCTGATGGACCCGATCAAGCTCACCGGGGCGCACGAGCTGGCCGAGGTGCTCACCCGGCACGACAACGTCGTCGCCGTGCTGGTCGGCCACGCGCACACCATGGCGTCCACCACCTTCGCGGGCGTCCCCGTGCTGGTCGGCGGCGGACTGGTCTCCACGGTCACCACGGACGCCGAGGACATGCCCCAGATCGACTACACCCAACCGCCGACGATCGCCCTGCACGTGGTCGAGGACGACCACCTCGTCACCCACTGGCGCGTGGTCTGACCGCCGACCGCGCCCCTCAGTCCACGATCGCGACCGCCCGGGTGGGGCCGCCGTGCGCGCCCTGCAGCTTCAGCGGGAAGCCGACGAAGGTGAAGCGCGTGTTGACGACCTGGTCGAGGTTCGCGAGGTTCTCGTAGTGCGTGATGTGCTCGCGCCTGCACATCATGTGGCACGGGTAGCTGGTGCTCGACGGGTTGTCGGGCGTGGGGCTGTCCACCCCGAAGGTCTTGATCTGCTTCTGGACGATCCACTCGCTCGCGGAGGCGCCGAGGCCGGGGAACTCGGTCAGGTAGCGCTTGTCGCCCGAGTAGCGGTTCCAGGTCGCGGTGTGGAAAAGCACGATGTCGCCCGCGTTGACCTCGACGGGCGCGGCGGCCACCACCCGGTCGAGGTCTTCGGCGGTGATGTCGGTCTGCGGCTTGAACTCCGTGACGTCCAGGCAGACCGCGGTGCCGTAGAACAGGTCGAGCGGCATCTTCTCGATCGTGTCCGCGGAGGGGTCCGGGTCGAGGTGGGAGAACGAGTCCACGTGCGTGGGCCCGTTGTCGTTGAGCATGAAGCCGGTGGTCTGGAACGAGAACCCGCCCTCGAAGCGGGGCGCGGTCTCCTCGTGGGTCGCGTGCTCGAACTGCACGGTCTTCAAGTGCCCCGGGTACACCTTCATACCCTCGTAGATGTCCTGTGACAGGTCGATCAGCCGCATCTCGCCGATCCTGGCGCTCCGAAGGGGGGCGAGCCATGGGCGCGGGCACAGAACGGCGGCGGTCGGTTTGGGTTGCCGACCAATGCCTCAGTCGGCGAGCCAGATGATGTCGTGGACGGTCAGCGCCAGCTGCAGCTCCAGCCGGACGTCGGGGAGCCGCAGCTCGCGACCGGTCAGCTGCTCGATCCGGCTGAGCCGGTAGGTGACCGTGTTGGGGTGGACGACCAGCGCCGCGGCGGTGGCCTGGATCGAGAAGCCGCGCTCGAGCCACGCGCGGAGGGTCGGCAGCAGGCCGCCGCCGCGCTGGGCGTCGTGGGCGACGACCGGGTGCAGCAGGTCCTGCGCGAAGCGCCGCAGCGTGTCGGGCGCCCCCGTTTCCAGCATGAGCGCGGAGAGCCCGAGGTCACGGACGTCGACCACCCCGGTGCGCCGGTGCGCCCGGCGCAGCCGGGCCGCGCCCCGCGCCACGCGGAACACCGTGGGCAGCTCGGCGACCGTCGCGAAGCCGCCCACGGCCGTCGCGACCACGAGGCCGGGCAGCGCGTGTTCGACCAGCGCTGACACCCGCCGCAGCGCGTCCATCGGATCCGGCTTGAGGGGCAGCACCACCACGTGCACGTCCTCGTACCAGCCGTCGAGGGCGGGTCCGTCGACGCCCGCTCGCACGAGCTCGCCCAGCCGCGACACCCGTTGCGGCGGCTCGGGCGCGAGCACGGCGACCACGTGGGGCAGCCGGAGGTCGTTCCCCAACGCCGCGGCGCGGTCGAGGAGGCCCTGCTCGTGGGTCGGGCCGCCAGGGCGGAGCAGGTCGCCGAGCAGATCGCCCGAGAGCCGCCGCTCGACGTCGCGCAGGTGGCGCTGGCGGAGCAGTTCGATGCCCACGACCAGCGCGAACCGCTCGATGAGCCGACGCTCGAACGGCTCGGGCGCCGCCCGCCGGTCGGTGATCCATAGGCGGCCCGCGAGCTCGCCGCCCAGGACCACCGGCGCCACCCACGCCTTCGATGTCCCGCCCGAGCCGGGCACGTGCACCACCTCGAACTGCCTGCTGAGCACCTCCAGGGCGGCCCGCGTCGGCCCTCGGCGGCGGGCGGCGGCGTCCGGCGGGGGGCGGTAGCCGACCGCGGGCGCCAGCGCCAAGAGGCCGCCGTCGGAGTCCTCGACCGTCACCGAAGCGTCGAGCGCCTGCGCCAGCCCGCCCACGATCCGGTCGAGCCCGACGTCGGCCAGCACCATCGCCATGAGATCGCGGTGCTGCTGCTCGGCGCGCTCGATGGCCGCCCGGCCCGTGCGCAGCTCGGCGTTGGCCAGCGACAGCTCCCGGATGACGCTCTGCTGGTCGGCGCGCAGCCCGCTCGTCTCGAGGGCCAGCGCCGCCTGGTCGGCCAGCAGCTCGATCAGCTCGATCTCCAGCGCGCTGAAGGCCCGCGCCTGCGTCGAGTAGGCGACGATCACCCCCGCGAGCCCCGACCGGGCCGTGCGCAGCGGGGCGGCCAGCAACGCCCGGTAGCCCTGGGTCGGCGCGAGGCTGCGCATCCGACCGTAGTCGTCGGCGACCCCCACGTCGGGTACGGCGACGCTGCGACCCTCGCGGAACGCCTGCGCCGCCGGGGAGTCACCGTGCGGGCCCGTCGGCCGCACCGGGAGCGCGGCACCGTCGCTCACCAGCGCGACGTAGGCGTCGGAAAGGCCCGACCAGCCGACGGCGTGCAGGTGCGCCTGGTCGTCGTCGGCCAGCATGACCGCGCAGTGGTCGAAGCCGATCAGGGCGCACACGCGCTCGGCGATCAACGTGAGGAGCACCTCGAGCGGTTCCCCCGCGTTGACCGCCCGCGAGATCTCGCCGACCGCGGTCATCCACGGACCCACCGACGTCGAGACCTCGACCGTGCTCACCCGTCCTTCCCACCACGGATGGGCCGGGAAGGCAAGCACTTCTCTTGTGGCGGCCGCCAGATGCGTCCGCGCATCGCTGTGCCTGCAGCCATAGCCGCCGGACGAGCGGGCGCGCAATCCTACGTCGCAGCCCGTCGGCCGAGCATCGTCAGAGAGGACGTGGCCATGCCCAGGAAGGTCGTTGACACGCTCCTCCCGACGACGATGATCGGCTCGTACCCCAAACCCCGGTGGTACACGCGCTACAACCTGGCGGGCGCCGACATCCTGGAATGGTGGAAGCTCGAGGAGAACTGGCACGCCTGGTGGGACGCCACCACCGCGTGCATCAAGGACCAGGAGCTCGCCGGACTCGACATCGTCACCGACGGCCAGATGCACTTCGACGACTACGGCGGCGGGATCGGCTCCTTCGTCTGGTACTGGTACGAGCGCCTCGACGGGTTCACGAAGGCCAAGCTGCCCAACCCGCTCGCGGCCGCCATCGAGGCCAGCGAGGACGGTGACCTCAGCCAGGCGGCGTGGATGCACAACTGGGGCGGCACGGCGGTCACCGGGCCCGTGGGCCAGGGGATCCCCGGGCGCCTGTCGGAGATGCACACCGCGGCCCGGCAACTCACCGACCGGCCCATGAAGGTGTCCGTCGGCGCCGGGCCGCCGAACCTCACCTACCACGTCGACTTCAACCACCCCAGCTCCCGGTACAAGGAGGCGCGGCAGCTCGCCGAGGACCTCGTGCCCATCTTCAACGCGGACCTCAAGGACCTGGTCGCGCACGGTGCGACCTACATCCAGGTCGAGGACCTCGGGGCCTGGATGCTGGCGCTCGACGACAAGAGCGACTGGGTCATCGACGTCATGAACGCCTGGGTCGACGGGGTCGACGCGAAGATCGCGTGGCACTGCTGCCTCGGCGCGGGCTACGGCAACACGTTCCGGGCCGTGGAAGACGCGCTCCCCCGCGTGCTCGAACGGTGGATGGCCGTCAACGTCGAGCAGTTCGCCCTGGACTTCGCACTCCGCGACATGGCGGACGTCAAGGCCCTCGACGTGGTGGGCAAGGACCGCGAGGTGCAGGTCGGCGTCATCGACATCCGCACGCTCTACATCGAGTCCGACGACGAGATCGTGGCCCGCATCCACAAGGTGCTCGAACACATCGACCCGGAACGGGTCTACCTTTCCACCGACTGCGGCCTCAAGGCCCTCCCCCGGTTCTGCGCTTACGAGAAGCTGCGGGCGCTTTCCCGCGCCGCCGCCCGCGTCCGCGCCGAGATCGGCAACGCCTGACGCCCAGCCCGGAGCTACGCGGCCCAGTCGACGAGCGTGCGGCGCAGGTGGCGCAGCGCGCGGATGCGGGTGGGGCCGATGCTGCCGATCGGCATGCCAGTGGTGGTGCCGACCTCCGCGTAGCTGCCTCGGGGGCGGTAGTAGAGGGCATCGATGAGCGCCCGCGGACGACCCGGCAGGGCGTCGGTCGCGGCCCGTACGTGCACGCGCATCTCAGCGGCGATCACGGCGGCTTCGGGAGTGGGGTCCGGGGAGGGGCGGTCCAGGTCCTCGGTGGCTTTGGGGTACTCGACCCGACGTTGGACGATCGCGAGGCATTCGCGCCGAGCCGTCGTGGCGAGCCAGGCGCCCAGCTTCTCCGGCTCGCGAACCGTGTCGGCCCGCTCGAAGAGGCGCAACCACGTGTTCTGCGCCGCGTCGCCGGAATCGGCGGAGTTCATCGAGAATTGCGATACCACTGCCCTGATCAAGCCGTCGTAGCGGCGTACCAACTCCGGCCACGCGCCTTCGTCGCCGGTTCGAGCCGCTGCGAAAAGTGCGGCGTTCCCGATGCTTGCTACACCTTCGGACATCGACATGTTTCGATCGTGGACGCGGGCCCGGTCGAAGAGAACCGCACCAGCCGGACGTTGCGAGCTTCGGGTCCCTGCACCGGGGTTCGGGTAACCTCACCGAGTACGCACCGGGTATCTCGACGTCGAGTTGTTCGGTCCACCCGCACCGCGCCGGATCGGGGGACGAATCGGTATGCCGGAACCGCTGCGGGTGCTGATCGCCGAGGACAACGTCCTGGTACGCGCGGGCATCGAGGCGCTGCTCGGTGACGAGCCCGACATCGACGTCGTCGGCACCTGCACGCGCTACGACGAACTCGTCCGGGAGGCGCTTCAGCTCCGGCCCGATGTCGTGGTGACCGACATCCGGATGCCGCCGGGATTCTCCGACGAGGGTGTCCGCGCGGCTGCACAGCTGAGGGAGCAGGCGCCCGCCATCGGGGTGGTGCTGCTGTCGCAGTTCCTCGACCCGGCGTACCTGCTGGCCCTGATCGAGCCCAGCAGTGAGCGTCGCGGGTACCTGTTGAAGGACCGCGTGGCCACTCCCGGCCAGCTCGCCACCGCCGTTCGGACCGTTGCCACCGGCGGCTCCTACATCGACCCACTGGCGGTGAACACGCTGGTCGGTGCCGGGCGCAGGCGCGGCGCCTCGCCGCTGGCCGACCTCACCGTCCGCGAGCTCGAGACGCTCGCCGAGGTCGCGGAGGGCCGGTCGAACGCCGCGATCGCCGCCCGGTTCCGCATCTCCGAACGCGCGGTCGAGAAGCACATAGGCTCGGTCTTCACCAAGCTCGGCATCCTCGAAGACGGTGCGCACAACCGACGCGTCAAAGCCGTGCTGGTGTACCTGAGCCGTTGAACGGTTCGGTTGTCCGTACCGACGGCGGATCTTGCGGGGTGAGACCATCCGCGGATGACGCCGGAGGCGGTACCTGTGCTGGTCGTGGACGACCTGCCGTCCTTCCGCGCCGCCGCCGCAGCCGTCGTCGCCGCAACCGCCGGGTTCGCACTGGCAGGCCTCGCGACGAGCGGCGAAGAGGCATTGTCCAAACTGGCCCAGACCGCGGTCGAGCTCGTCCTCATGGATGTGCACATGCCCGGCGGGGGTGGTCACGCCGTGGCGACGGAAATGCTGGCCCGTTACCCGCGGCTCACGGTCGTCCTGCTCTCCGTCGACACGTCACCACATGTGCGTGCCGTCGCCGAGGAGCAGAACGTCCAGTTCGTACCGAAATCCGAGTTCGGACCGGACGTGCTGGAGTCGGTCTGGGCGTCCCGCACGGGTGCCGCCTAATCCGCCATCGGCGCGGAAAACCCGTTGTCCACAGGGGCCGTGGGCGGTTCTCTGGCATTCGCAACCCTGCACATCCAAGCCTGAGGGTGGTCCGAGGAGGGTGCGTGGTCCGGCCGTCGGGAGCAACGCGTGCGATGAATGCCCCAATGGATTCCGCGCCGGTCCTCCGGTACGTGAGGTGGAACGAGCTCGCGCTGCTCGGCGGTGTCGGCTACGTCGCCGTGATGGCCGCCATCCTGCCGTTGTCGGTCGCGTACTTCGTGATGTCGCTCTACGTCATAGTGGCCAGCCCGATTCTGATCTACGCGGGTGTGCTGGCGCGGACCGAGCGCGCTGTTGCGGCCGTACTCGCCGTCGCGATCTTCAACTGGATCGCCGTCGCCGGCGTGAGCGCAATCGTCCCGTTCGCGGTGATGGTTACTCAGCTGACGCTCATCCTGCCGACCTTGCTGGCCGCCCCCTACCTGCGCCCCGTGCAACTGGCTGCGCTCCAGACCGCGACGGTGGCCGCGACCGCGGCCGCGGCGGTGGCCGCTGCGCTCTCCCCGGGCATCGGGGTCGAGGAACTCACACCGCGATGGGCCCTCGACATCGCAGCGCTCTTCTTCCTCCCCGCAACGGCAGGCCTCGCGCTGCTGGTCGCCTGGCAAAGCCACCAGATCCTCGCCCGTCGCCGTGATGACCTGGCCCGTTCCCGAGACCGGCTGAGCAGGGCGGCCGCCGGGCAGCGCCAACGCATCGAGCGCGCCCTGAACCGCGGCCCGGGTCTGCTCCTCGGCAACGTGCACGACAAGATCGAAAAGGCCGGGACGTTGGCCGAGTCGGATCGCCCCGGAGCCGCCGATCTCCTGGGTCAGGTCGCGACCGAACTGCAGGAGGCGAGCGTCGAGCTGCGCGACATGGCGCACGGCATCTTCCCGGGTGAGCTGACCGAACACGGCCTCGCGGCCGCGCTGAAGACGTTGGCGCTCACCACTCCGATCCCGGTCGAGGTCGCCGTCGAAGGGGTTGGGCGCTACCCGCCCGTCGTCGACACCTCGGTCTACTTCTGCTGCGCGCAGGCCGTCGAGAACGTGCGCCGGTACGCAGGTCCCGAGGCGCGGGCGACGATCACCCTCGACGGAACGGGCGGCGGGTTGTCCTTCACCGTGGAGGACACCGGCGCCGGGTGTGAGCCGGAGCAGCTACGGGCGGGGGAGGGCATCGCGGCGATGGCCGATCGCCTGCACGCGATCGGCGGCCTCCTGGACGTCGACGGGTTCCCCGGGGACGGCGTGCGCATCCACGGGAACGTGCCGGTCGATGCGATCACGACGGCCGACGAGCAGCCCCAGCCGCGCGAACCCGCGGCGGTACACGCTCTTGCCCAGGCCTGGGCGGTGCTAGCCCGCCTGGTGGGAGGTGGGCCGCCCCGCGGGCAGGACCACCACATCGAGCAAGGTCTTCGCATACAACTCCTCCCCACCGGAGCCTCGGCGATCGCGGTGACGGCGGCGTATTCCATAGTGCGCGATGGATGGCTGCTGGTCGTCGCCGCCGTCGCCGCCGTGGCGGTCGTCCTGCTGCTCGTCGCCCGGCGCGCCGATCAGGACGGACACCGGGACCGCGCGCTTCTCATCCAGATCACGGCGTGCTGGGCCTTCGCGATCGCGATCACGGTGCTGGCTCCGTTCACCGTGCTCTATACGGCCGTCATCATCGCGGTGCCGATCGTGTTGGCCGTGCCGTACCTGCGCGACTCGTTCAACTTCGTGATCATGGGGACGGTCCTCGCCGCGATAGTGATCGCCTGCTGCGGCCGGTTCTCCCCCGGCGTCGGCTTCGACACCCTCTTCCCGCGGTGGATGGTGGTCGGCCAGAACGTGGTGTTCCTGCTCGTCGCCGCGACGCAGTTCATGTACATGGTCTCCCTCAGCCACGCGGCCATGATCCGGAACGCCGAACTGCTGCGTTCGTCCCGCGTTCGTGTGGTCGCCACAGCGGACGCCGAGCGCCAACGGATCGAACGCGATCTCCACGACGGCGCACAACAACGGCTCGTCTCCTCCGCGATCCAAGCCCGAGTGGCACAACGCCAACTGCGGACCACGACCACGCCGCCGGCCGCCGTGCTGGCGGCCCTGAGCAAGGAGCTGCAGGCCACGGCGGCCGATCTGCAGAACCTGTGCCGTGGCATCTACCCGGCGGAGTTGACCGAGAACGGCCTCGCCGCGGCGCTGCACAGCCTCGCGGCGCGCTCGCCCGTGCCCACCGCCGTCACGACGGCCGCCGACGGCCGCCGATTGCCCGCCGACGTCGAGATCACCATCTACTTCTGCTGCGTGGAGAGCCTGCAGAACTGCATCAAGCACGCAGGCGCCGGGGTGACCGTCACGATCACGATCACGGAGTCACCCGGAACCATCGCGTTCACGGTCGCCGACGACGGGCCCGGCGCCGAGCCCCGCGTCTTGTCGTCGGGACGGGGGTTCACGGGCATGTCCGATCGGCTCACCGCCATCGGCGGCGCGCTGCGCGCACGATCCGCACCGGGCCGTGGCGTCGCCATCGAAGGGTGCGTTCCGCTTGCCGCACGGCTCGACGGATGACGGGGGCGGCTACGAGCTCGGTCAGTACCGTTCCGCGGGCTCGACGCCGTCGAGAGCGCCGTCGAGCATCCGCTGGAGCACGCCGGTCAGGGCGTCGAGGCCGGTGAGCATGTCCTGGTCGAGGGTCAGCTCCCGTTCGCAGTGGGAGACGCCGTCGATGCTCGGGATGAACATCATCACCGTCGGCGCGACCGTGTTCATGGCGATGGAGTCGTGGCCCGCCATCGTCTGCATCGGCCGGATCGCCACCCCGATGTCGGTGGCCACCTTCTCCTGCAGTTTGACGCCCTCCTGCGGGAAGTACAGGTTCGGTCGGATGTCGAAGTCCTTGGCGATGATCTCGACGTTGTGCGCGTCCGCGATCTCGGCGCACCGCGCGACCAACCGGTCGCGGGCGTCCCGGACGATGGCCGGGTCGTTGGCACGCAGGTCGCCGACGAGGTGGACGCGGCGGTTGACCACGATCGGCGAGTTCGGCTCCACCACGATCTGCCCGACCGAGGACACCAGCGACCGCGGCGGGTACTCCCCGGTGATCTCGTTGAACGCGATGATGACGTACGAGGCGGCGTAGAGGGCGTCGCGGCGATCCTCCATCAAGGTGGCGCCGGTGTGGGACTGCTCGCCGAGCACCTCGATGTCGAGCTTCTGCGTGTACCAACTGGAATCGACGGCACCGAGCGGGATGCCCTCCCGCTCGAGGACGCGCCCCTGTTCGATGTGGATCTCCAGGTACCCGGCGGCCGGTGGGGGCTCGTCGGTGCCGAGGTAGCCGATCGCCGCGAGCGCGTCCCGAACCGTCACCCCGGCCAGGTCCGTGCGGTCGAGCATCTCTTCGCGGTCCTTCAGACCGGCGTACACCGAGCTGCCCATGAGCGACGGCGCGAACCGGCCGCCTTCCTCGTTGAACCAGTCGACGACGGCGAGGTTGTAGCGGGGTGCCGTACCCGTCTCCGCGAAGTGGTCCTGCAGGCGCTCGGCGGCGTGCAGACCGGCGAGCACGCCGTAAGCACCGTCGAACCGCCCGCCGCGGGGCTGGGAGTCCAGATGGCTGCCCACCAGGACGTACGGGGCACCCGGGGTGAAGTCGACCAGCGCGTAGAGGTTGCCGATCCCGTCCACCACCGTGCGCCAGCCGCGCTGCTCGGCGAAGCCGCGGAACCAGTCGCGCAGCTGCCGGTCCTCTTCGGTGGCGGCCTGGCGTTCCACGCCACCGGCCTCGGTGGCACCGATCCGCTCGACCTGGCGCCACGAGGTGATGAAGTCAGTGCTGGTCATCTCCGCAGTTGTACTCGCCCCCGTACCGGTCAGCTCGACAGCGACGACCAGAACTCCTCGAGCACGGCCGCCGCCCGCTTCGGGTCCTGCACCATCCACCAGTGCCCCAGACCTTCCAGCACCACGACCCGAGCGCCTGCGCGCGCGGCGGCCCTGCGGCGCATCTCCTCCGTACCGACGTTGCGGTCCTCGGACGCCACCACCGCCAAGCCCGGTCGCGCCGCGGCGGCGGGCAGGTTCGCGCCGAGCCGCGCCATGGCGGGCTGCGCCGCGTCGCGGTACAAGCCGAGGATGCAGCGGGCCATCGTCGCGTCGTAGCCCCGCGCCATCCGCTCCCCCACCGCCCGGTCCAAGCCCCGAGCCGCCATGTCCTCCAGCCGCGACGACGGGTCCGCCACCATCGCCGCGACCATCTCCTCGCCCTTCCCCGGCGTCTGCCAGCCCTGGGCCAGAGGGTGCCAGGCGTACTCCGGGTCGAAGCAGCCCAGCAGGTCCGACACCCAGCTCCGCACCAGGTCGGGGCGCGTCGTCGCGACGTTCACGGCGTGCCCGCCGCCCCAGTCGTGACCGACGAGATCAACCGGTTCCCCGATCGCCTCCAACTCCCCCACCAGCCACCGCCGGTACTCCTCGACCGTCGCGCCCCACCCCGCGGGCGCCGGCGCGCCCCAGCCGGGCGGGGACAGCCGCACCACGTCCGTTCTCGCCAGCTCGGCCACCAACGGCGACCAGACCGCGTCGGTCTCCGGGTTCCCGTGCACCAGCACCACCGTCATGACACGGAACGCTAGTGAACGTCGGCCAACCCGGCTCAGCCGATGCGGTGCTCGTCGAGGAAGCCGCCGACGATCTTCAGCAGGTCGTCGGGCCGCTCGATGTGCAGGCAGTGGCTCGACCCCGGCCCCGTCACCAGCTCGTAGCGGGCCCCGGGGATGGCGTCGGCGACCGCCTTGGCCTGGTCGGGCGGCGTCAGCAGGTCCTGCTCGCCGACCACCACCAGCGTCGGCACCGTGATCGCGCCGAGCCGGTCGAGCGTGTCGTGCACGAGGTCGGCGTCCCACTGCTCGACGGTGACCTGCATCTGCTCCTCGTTCTGCGGGAACGCGGGCAGCATCGTCTCGATCATCTGGGGCAGGTCGGGGTGGTCGAGCAGCTGCGGGGAGAACGCCAGCCCGGCCGCCGCGAGTGCGGAGTCCATGTCCCGCACGGCGTAGGGCAGCCGTAGAGCCGTGAGAACCGAGCGCTGGAAGCCGTTGCACCGGCCCCACGTCGCGTACATCACGGCGGAGGCGAGCCGCTCCGGGTGAGCCAGCGCCAGCTCCTGGGCGACGGCCGAGCCGAGCGACCAGCCGACGATGTGCGCTTTCGGCACGTCGAGGGCCTCGAGCAGCGCGGCCGTGTCCTCGGCCATGGACGCCACGGAGATCGGGCCCGTGCCGCGCTCGCTGCCGCCGAGCCCGCGGTTGTCGAACGCGATGACCCGGTAGCGGTCGGCGAGCCGCTCCACCAGACCGGCCCACAGCCCGATGTTGCCCGACGTCCCCATCGCGAGCAGTAGCGGTTCTCCCTCCCCGCTCACCTCGTAGTTCAGGCTCACTCCGGTGCGGACGGCTTGCAGCGGCACGGGTTCCTCCTCGTTCTCAGCGGTAGACGAGCGACCCGTCGTCCAGGTCGGCCTTGGGCAGGAGCTCCTGCTCCTCGTCGTGCTCCTGCATGTGCTTCCACGGCTCGCGGTCGCCCTGCTTGAACAGCACGTGTTGGGAGCGCATGACGTAGCCCGCGTTGAAGTTCTCCGGGTCCGACCACGGCTTGATCTCCATGTCGGCGTCCTCGGCGCGCAGCGTCGGCGTCACCATCGTCGCGTCCTTGAGCGCCATGTTCTCCAGCAACCGCAGCACGAGGTCGCTGACCAGGTCCACGCGCAGCGTCCAGCTGTGGCGGAAGTAGCCGAACGTGTAGGCCATGTTCGGCACGCCGCTGATCATCAGGCCGCGCCAGGTGACGCGCTCGGCGAAGTCGACCGCCTCGCCGTCGACGGTGAACGGGATCTCGCCGAACACGGAGAGGTTGAACCCGGTCGCGGTGACCACGACGTCGGCTTCGAGCTCCTCGCCGGAGCCGAGGCGGATGCCCGTTCTCGGTGAACTCCTCGATCGTGTCGGTGACGATCGACGCCTTGCCCTCCCGGATGGCGGCGAAGAAGTCGCCGTCGGGGACGATCGCGATGCGCTGCTGCCACGGGCGGTAGTGCGGGGTGAAGTGCTTCTCGATGTCGTAGCCCTCGGGCAGCAGGGGCCGGATGCCCTCCATGAGGAACGCGTGCACCTCGTCGGGCGCGGTCAGCGAGGTGTTGGCCAGCCAGTGGTACTGCGTGAGGTACTGGCGACGCAGGATCTCGTGCGTCCACTCCGGCGGGAGGTCCAGCGGCGCCAGCATGACGGCGAGCTCGTGGGTCGTCGGCGCGGCGACGAAGTAGGACGGCGAGCGCTGCAGCATCGTCACGTGCGCCGCCGTCTTCGCCATCGCGGGCACCAACGTCGCCGCGGTGGCGCCCGAGCCGATCACGACCACGCGCTTGTCGGTGTAGTCGAGGTCGTCGGGCCACTGCTGCGGGTGCACGATCCGACCCCGGAACCGGTCCATGCCTTCCCACCGCGGCTGGTAGGGCTTCTCGTGGTTGTAGTAGCCCTGGCACATCCACAGGAAGTCGGCGGTGAAGCGCAGCCGCTCGCCGGTGTCGGCGCGGGTGACGTCGACGGTCCAGCGGCGGTCCTCGGTCGACCAGGACACCCCGTCGACGTGGTGGTGGTAGCGGATGTGGGGCGTGAGGTCGCCCTCGTCGATGACCTCGTCGAGGTACTCGAGGATGGCCCCGCCTGCCGCGATCGACGGGCCGCGCCAGGGCTTGAAGCGGTAGCCGTAGGTGAACAGGTCGCTGTCGGAGCGGATGCCCGGGAAGCGGTTGGTCCACCAGGTGCCGCCGCGGTCGTCCTGCGCCTCGAGGATGACGAAGCTCCGGTTCGGAGACTGCTCCTGCAGGTGGCGGGCGGCGCCGATCCCGGAGACCCCGGCGCCGACGATGAGGACGTCGAAGTGGCCTGCGTCCTGAACCTGCTCTACCTGCTCTGCCGTCGTCATGCGGGACCTCTTGTCGCTGCTGGTACGAGACCTCCGGCCACCGTAAGCAGGCGCCCGGTGGGGGACCTGTCCCAATGTCGGACACCCCGACCCCTTGACCGGGGACGCATGATGTGGAGGAGGGGCGCACGAGGGGGGTGTTGCACCTTTGGGTGGAGTGGCCGATCGTCGGTCGCGCCTCGCATCGGCCCGGGCCGAGCTGCTGGAGCGTCCCGACGTGGATCTCCGTGGCGTGCCCGCGCGCGTGGCCGCGTCCTGGCGCCGGAGCGTTGCCTCCGGCGTCCACCCGACGACCGTGATCAGCGAGTACTACCCCGATCTCGACTTCGACTCGCGCCTCGTGCGCTTTGCGCGGCCGGTCATCGAACAGCTCGTCGAGCAGCTCGGCGAGATGCCGACGTGCGTGGCGCTGACCGACAAGCAGGCCCGGCTCCTCGTCCGCGCGGACAGCACGTCGTCGATGGGCCGCATCGCCGACGCCGTGCACTTCGCGCGGGGTTTCGACTACGCGGAGGGCGCGGTCGGCACCAACGGCGTCGGCACGGTGCTCGAGGCCGGGGAGTCGGTGCACATCGTCGGCGGCGAGCACTTCGCCGAGTGCCTGCAGCCCTACGCGTGCGCGGGCGCGCCGGTGCGCGACCCGTTCACGGGGCGGCTGGAGGGCGTGCTCGACATCAGCTGCCTGGCCGAGCACTCGTCGCCGATCATGCACTCGCTGGTGCGGACGGCGGCCGCGCACATCGAGCGCGGCCTGCTGGCCGACCGCAACCAGCTCCAGCAGGCGCTGTTCGACGCCTACACCCGCCTCGACGCGCGCAGCAGGCTGGCCGTGTTGGCCGTGGGCGAGCGAACGGTGATGGCGAACTCACCGATGCAGAGCCTGCTCGAGCCGGGCGACCTCGTGGCCCTGCAGGAGTACGCCCGCTTCGTGATGCTCCGCCGCTCGACCGTCGATGACGTGGTCGACCTGCCCAGCGGCAGCCACGTGCGCATGCGGGGTTCGACCGTGACCGTCGGCGGCGCGGTCGCCGGGATCGTCGGACTCGTGACGCTGCTGGCGGATGTCAGCACGCCGTCCCGGCAGGCCGGTGGGCGTCGGAACGTTGCGCGGCCCGAGAGCGGTTGCCCCGCGTGGCGCGCCGCATGGGTCACCGCGGACAAGGCGCTGCGGGACGACGACGCCGTCCTCGTCATCGGCGAGCCCGGCACGGGGCGGTTCACGCTGCTGTCCCACGCGTACCGGCAGGCCCGGAAGGGTCGGGTCGTCGCGATCGAGGCGGCGGACGTCGAGTCCGGCGCCGAGGACGTCGTCGCCCGGATCCGGCGCGAGCCGAACCCGGCACTGGTGGTGCTGCGCGACATCGACCGGCTGTCGGAGGAGGCGGCGGCCCGGCTGTTGACGGTGATCGCCTGCGGCCCGGACACCCGGCCGTCGATCGCCGCCACCGCGGCGGGACCCGCCGATGGCGAACTGCTGACGTTGTTCCAGACGTCGGTCACCGTGCCGCCGCTGCGCAACCGCGCCTCGGACCTCCCCGCGCTGGCCGACGCCCTGCTGGCCGAGCTGGCCCCGCAGCGGCGGGTCGGCCTGTCGCGGGAGGCGCAGCGGCTGCTGCAACGCTACGGCTGGCCCGGCAACCTGCGGCAACTCCGCGAGGCTCTGGAGTTCGCGCTGCGCCGACGTCCCGTGGGGCGCATCGAGGTCGCCGACCTGCCCGCCTTCTGCCAGAGCAGCCCGCGCGTCGCCCTGCGTCCCGTCGACGAGGTCGAGCGTGACGCGATCGTCACGGCGCTGCGCGACGCGCGCGGCAACCGGGTGGCCGCGGCCGCCGCACTGGGCCTCGCCCGCTCCTCGCTCTACCGGAAGATCCGCCAGTACGGGATCACCGTGTGACCGGTGCCCGTCAGCCGAGCACCTGGTCGAAGAACTGCAACGGCCCGGCGGCCGCGCCCAGCTCGTCCGTGATCGCGCCGTCGATCATCACGAACATCATCCGGACGGGCTGGTCGGACCGGTTCGCCCAGGCGTGGTTCGTGCCGCGTTGGACGACCGCGTCACCGGGGCCGACACGGGTCTCGGACCCGTCGTCGAGCAGCAGCCACGTCTCGCCCTCGAGCACGACGCCGACGTCGACCGTCTCGGTGCGGTGCATCGGCGACTCCGCGCCCGGCCGCATCTCGGTGAACCGCACCAGCACCCCGCCCGCGGGCGGTGGGGTCCGCAGAGGACGGTCGGTGGGCTCGGGCTCGCCCGCCGCGATCGGCGAGGGCGTCCGGTCGGTGATCCAGACCTCGTGGAACGCGGCGGAGCCGATGTCGAGCGTCTTCGGCGTCGGCGCGTCCGACAGCACGACCGACCTGCCCGACGCATCGTGGCCGGTGACGATCCGGCGTGGTGTTGCGCTCATCGGTGCGGGAGCCTACCCGCGCGCGGCGTGCCCGACGAGCTGCTCACCGCGAGAACAGGTCGCCGCTCAGGTAGATGCCCCAGTCCGACGCGGTCAGGCCGTGGCCGCCGGAGCGCAGGTGGTAGCTCATCGCCGGGCCGCGGAAACCCTGGCCGACACGCGGTTGCCAGGTCGAGGACGGCAGACCGGTGTCGCCCAGCCCGTAGAGCTCGTACACCGGGGCGGCGGCGAGGTAGGCCAGGAACTCGCCCTGCGGGTCGGAGTGCGTGTCCTGGGTCGCGCTGGCGATGACGACCCGGCGGGGAGCCATGAGCGCCAGCAGCTCGTGCTGGTCGACCGGTAGGTCGCGCACGCGGTTGTTGTAGGCCTTGTACGTCGGCGGGTACCAGTGCGGGAACGAGTTGTTGCTGCCCGCGACGGTCTGCGCGCCGACTCCCCCGTCACCGCGACGGGCGAGCTTGGCCCCCGTCGACCCCGAGTCGTTGGAGATCGCCGCCGCGAAACGGGTGTCCCGTGCCCCCGCCCACAACGCCGTCTTGGCGCCGCGGGAGTGGCCGATGACCGCCACCTCGGTCGGGTCGATGTCAGGATCGGACTGCAGGTAGTCCATGGCTCGGCTGGCGCCCCAGGCCCAGGCGCTGATGGTCCGGCCCGCGTTGTCCGGCAGCGGCTGGTCGGCGCGGTAGAACAGATTGATCATCTTGTTGCGGTAGGTGCCGCTGTTGTCGGGCGCGATGTCGCCCGCCTTGAACGACGCGAACGCGTAGCCGGCCTTCAGGATCGTGGAGACCGGGGCGTAGTCCGACGACTGGCCCGGATCGGCTCCCACCGAACCGCGGTGGTCGATCAAGAGGAACGTTCCCCGAGGCTTGCCGTCGGTCTTCGGGACGAACAGCGTGACGGCGAAGCTCCCGCTGCCCTGCGGCCCGGTGACGGAGATCGTGACGACCTTGCGGACGGCGGTGGGGAAATCCGTCGAGGCGACCTTATAGGTTTCCGCGTTCGGAAGCGGCAGATCCTGGCCGTAAACGTTCTGGCGGAACTCGGCCAACAGTTCCGCGCGGCGTTTCCCTTCCCATTCCGCGGGGGTGGTGACGGCTTCGCCGTTGTCGAAACGCAGCGGGTTCGGGTAGTCCTGACCGGCGATTCTCACCGTCGCGGGCACCGTCTGGTAGGCGGCAGGCGCGATCTCGGTGGGCTGCAGCATCGCGGCGCACGCGGCCACCGCGACGAACGCACATGTCGCCATTCTGGTGACAGCGGGTAGCCGATCGCTGCGGCGGCTCGAACCGCGGTGGGTAAGCACCGTGCGGAATTTACGCAGCAACGACCACGCCGCAATCGTTCTCGGCCCACACGCATCGATCGGATGACGACCTGCGTACCGATCGGGTGGCCCCGTTTGCGGACGGCCGCGTATCCCCGAAAGGGCGAGCAGGGTAGGGCGCAACTCCGGTGGGTATGCGGTGGACGTGGACGCCCAGCAGCAGCAGGAGATCGTCGCCCTGGTCGAGGAACGCGTCGCGGCCGAGGTCGAGGCCCGCCTCGCCCCGCTCGTGGCCGAGGCCGTGCAGCACGCGCTGTGGAGCCCGCGGGTCTACGGCGACGAACGCAAGCTGCACCTGCACCCCACCGCGGTGGTGAACGACGCCCTGTTCAACCTGTCCTCGGGTGAGATCACGGTCGAGGAGTACGCCTTCTTCGGCCACGGCGTTTCGATCCTCACCGGCACCCACGACATCACGCTCTTCGACCGGGAGCGGCAGGTCGGCGTGCCGAAGAGCGGCCGGGACGTGGTGATCGGCCGCGGGGCGTGGGTCTCGACGAACGCCCTGGTGCTGGGGCCGTGCCGGATCGGCGAGCACGCCGTGGTCGCGGCGGGCAGCCTGGTGCGCGCGGACGTGCCGCCCTACGCGGTGGTGGGCGGCGTGCCCGCCCGCGTGCTGTCGACGATCACGCAGCGCCCGTCGTGAGCCGGGTCAGTCCGCCGGGAAGGCGGCGACGACGTCGATCTCGACGAGGATGTTCGCCAGTTGCGAGCCGACGGTGGTGCGCACCGGGTAGGGCTCGGTGAAGAACTCCTGGTACGCCGCGTTGAACTCGGCGAAGTCAGCCAGGTCGGCCAGGTGCACGGTGGTCTTCAGGCAGTCGTCGAGGGTGAGCCCGCGCTCGGCGAGCACGGCCTGGATGTTGCGCAGCACCTGGCGCGTCTGGTCGGCGACGTTGTCGGCGACGGCGTTGCCGTCGGCCGGGTCCTGGGGGCCGAAGCCCGCCGTGTACATGAGGCCGTTCGCCACGATGCCCTGGCTGTAGGGGCCCGCGGGCCGGGGAGCGTTCGCGGTGTGGACGTCGGTCTTGGCCACTGTCCTATTTCCCTTCTCGGTTCGGTTCATCCCGGTCGCGGCGCAGCCCACGGCCCGGAAGAGCGCCGGTGGGCTCGCCGCCGACGAGCACCGGCACGCCTGCGACGAACACGTCGTCGATGCCGACGGCGGCGCGACGCGGTTCCGCGTACGTCGCGGTGTCGGCGACGGTGTCCGGATCGACCAGGACGAGATCGGCGATCGCGCCCGCGGCGACGGTTCCGCGGGGGCCCAGCGCGAACCGCGCGGCGGGCAGGGCGGACAGGTGGTGCACGGCATCGGCCCACGACCAGGTGCCGAGCTCGAGCACGAACTCGCGCAGGTACCGCGCGAACGTGCCGGACGCGCGCGGGTGCGGGTGGGCGCCGATGAAGATCCCGTCGGAGCCCGCCGTGTGCCGGGGGTGGGCGAGGATGCGCGCGAGCTCCGTCGCCGGGCGCGCGTGGCGCACCGCCATGATCGCGCTCGCCTCCAGGCGGCACGCCGCCAGCGCGTCGAGGGCGAGGTCCATCGGGTCTACGCCCGCGCGCCGCCCGGCCTCGTGCAGCGTCAGGCCGTGGGCCCAGGCGTACTCGGGTGCGGCGAGGTGGGCGAGCGTGACCAGGCGCGGCCAGTCGGGGCCAAGGCTCGGGCTCTGCGTGGCGCGGGCCAGGCACGCCGCCCGCAGCTGCGGCCGCCCGACCGGGTCGGTGAGGGCGTGCACCACGTCGTCCACGGGCTGCGCGGACAGCTCGTGCGGGAGCAACGGCATGCTCAGCAGCGTGCAGCCGCGGGTGTACGGGTAGGCGTCGAACGTGGCGTCGACGCCCGCCCGCTCCAGCCGCGCGAGCTGGGCGAGCACGATGTCGGCGTCGGCGTGGAAGTGCGACACGTGCACCGGCAGCGGGGCCTCGGCGGCCGCTGCGGTGATCTCGGCGATCTCGATGATCTCCGCGATGCCCGCCGCGGCGTTCGCCTCGTAGCCGCCCCGCATGTGGCTGACGTACACCCCGCCCGCGCGGGCGACCGGCCCGCACAGCGCGGCGATCTCACCCGCCGACTGGAAGATGCCGGGCACGTAGTCGAGCCCCGTCGACAGCCCGAGCGCACCGTCGGCCATGCCCGTCGCGACCAGCGCCGCCATGCGTGCGCGCTGCTCGGCGGTCGCCGGGGCGCAGTCGCGCCCGCACACCTCGTGGCGCAGGGTGCCCGCGGGCACCAGGTAGGCGGCGTTGCACGCCGACGCCCCGTCGACCGCGGCGAGGAACGCCGCGACTCCCCCGCCGCGGTAGGTCGGGTGCGGGCCGTTGATCGCGGCGAAGTAGTCGGTGGCGTAGGTCCCCGAGCCGGGCGCGTACGACACCCCGTCCTGCCCGACGATCACCGTGGTGACGCCTTGGCGCAGCAGCGCGCGCTGCACCGCCGGGTCGGCGAGCAGCCCGTCGGCGTGTGAGTGCGCGTCGACGAAGCCGGGCAGCACCAAGCGGTCGGTGGCGTCGGTGACGTGGTCGCCCGCGCGCGCCTCGACCCGGCCGACCCGGGTGATCGTGTCGCCCTCGATCGCGACGTCGGCCCGCACCGGCCCGTCGGGGGTGCCGACGGACCCCCCGCGCAGGACGAAGGCTGTCACTAGAAGTACGTGCGCACGAGGTCGACGACGACGTCGGACGCCGCGGACTCGACGACCGGCAGCACCCGCCACTTGTCGAACGTCGTGCACGGGTGCGACAGGCCGAGCGCAACGACCGACCCCACCGGGTGGGCGGTGGCGTCACCTGCCAACCGCAGGTAAGCGTGCTGGTCGTTCAGGGCGGAAACCTGCGCGTCGGGCAGCTCCCGCCAGGGCCCCGCGAGATCGGCCGCGGACCGCCGCGGGATCGGGAGCCCCTCGTCGTAGGGGAAGTCGCGCTTTCCGCCGTCCAGCAGGGCGAGCCCCGGCTCGGGGTGCGACACGACCCGCGCGAGGCCGCGCATCGCGACGCGGAAGCGGGGCACGTCCGGACCGGCTGCCGCCTCGTCGAACGGCGAGATCTGCCGGTAGAAGCCGTCGTCGTGCACGATGTAGGCGCCCGAGCGCAGGGTGAACCGGGTGCGCTCCCGGCCTGCTCCGGCCTTGGCGAACTCCTCCGCGACGAGGTCGAAGTAGGCGCTGCCGCCCGCGGTGAGGTACACCTCGCCCTCGTCGTAGAGGTGCGCGACGGCGCGGTGCAGCTCGGTCAGGTCGGCCAGGTAGGCCCGCACCGCGGCGAGCACGGGCCGCGACCGGTCGTGCCCCAGACATCCCTCGTAGCCCGCGACGCCCGCCAACCGCAGCACGTCGGAGGCCGCGATGCGCTCGGCGACCACGACGGCGTCGGCGACGGTGCGCGCACCGGTGCGACCGCCCTCGGCGCCGAGCTCGACGCACACGTCGACCGGGCGCGGCGGCCGTGCCCCGCGCAGGCCGCGCTCCATCGCCTCGACGGTCGCGGGCGAGTCGGCCCAGCACACGAAGCGGAGCGCGGGGTCGGCGAGCTCGCCCGCGAGGTAACGCAGCGCGTGTTCGTCGACGGCCGCGTTGGCGAGCATGACCGAGTCGACACCGAGGCTGCGGGCGGTGCGCACCTGCCCCATGGTGGCCAGCGTGATGCCGAGGGCTCCGGCATCCAGCTGCCGCCGCCAGAGCGTCGGCGCCATCGTCGTCTTGCCGTGCGGCATGATCTCCAGCCCGCGCTCGCGGCACCAGCCCGCCATGGTCGCGACGTTGCTGCGCATCGCCTCGTCGTCGAGCACGACCAGCGGCGTCCAGAACTCGCCGAGCCGGGGACGTCCGGCCAGGAAGGCGGCCGCGGTCATGCCGATGGCCCGCTCCGGAAGCCCCTTGTCGAGAGCGGTGAGCAGCTCGCCGTCCGGATCAGCCATGGTGTGCATGTTCACACACGCGCGCATGATGGGGGCGTGTCCCCGACGCCGCGCATGATCACCCTCGGCGAGACGATGGCGCTGATCACACCCGCGCACGCCGAGCCGCTCCGGGTGGCGCACGAGGTGCGGCTGCTCATCGGCGGGGCGGAGTCCAACGTGGCGATGCACGCCGCGCAGCTGGGCGTCCCCACCGCCTGGGTGAGCGCCCTTGGCGACGACGCGCTGGGCGTGCGCGTGCGCGACGAGGTCGCGGGCCGCGGCGTCGACACGCGCTGGGTGACCATGGACCCGGACGCCCCCACCGGCGTCTACTTCAAGGACCCCGGCAACGGGGTGCTGTACTACCGGCGCGGCTCGGCGGCCGCGCGGATGAGCCCCGCCAGCGTGGCGGGCGTCCCGCTCGAGGACGCTGAGGTCGTGCACCTCTCCGGCATCACCCCCGCGCTGTCGGCCTCGTGCGCGGCGCTGATCGACACGGTGATCGACCGCGTGGCCGCGGGGCCTGGCACCTTGGCCTTCGACGTCAACCACCGCGCGGCGCTGTGGGCGCCCGGCGCCGCCGCGTCCGCGCTGCTGCCGCTGGCCCGCCGGGCCGACCTGGTGTTCGTCGGCCTCGACGAGGCCGAGTGCCTGTGGCACACCGCGACCGCCGACGACGTGCGGGCGCTGCTGCCCGAGCCGACGACGCTCGTCATCAAGGACGGCGACGTCGGCGCGACCGAGTACCGCCGGGCGGCGGGCGCCGACGACCGCACGTTCGCGCCCGCGATCCCCACCGAGGTGGTCGAGGCCGTCGGCGCGGGCGACGCCTTCGCGGCGGGTTACCTCGCCGCCCTGCTGCAGGGGGCGGACGCCGCGGCCCGGCTGCAGGGTGGCCACCAGCGCGCACACCTCGTGCTGCAGTCGACGAGCGACTTCGTCGCCGACAACGTCTGAAGGGCAGGTCGGGATCGTGACCGACAACTCCGCGTTCGGCGAGATCTTCGCCGAAGCGCCGCTGATGGCGATCCTGCGCGGCATGGGCGCGGAGCGCAGCCTCGCCGTCGCCACCCGCGCCTGGGACCTCGGCATCACCGCCGTCGAGGTGCCCGTGCAGAGCACGGCGGACGTCGAGGCGTTGCGCGTCGTCGCCGACGCGGCCCGCGAGCGCGGGCTGATCGTCGGGGCGGGCACCGTCGTGACCGTCGAGCAGGTGCGCGTGGCGAAGGATGCAGGCGCCGCGTTCACCGTCAGCCCCGGGTTCGACGTCGAGGTCGTCCGCGCGTCGCACGCGGCGGGGCTGCCCGCGCTCCCCGGCGTGGCGACCGCAACGGAGGCCCAGCACGCGCTCGGCGAGGGCCTCACCTGGTTGAAGGCCTTTCCGGCCAGCGTGCTGGGCACGGGCTGGTTCCCGGCGATGCGCGGGCCGTTCCCACAGGCGCGCTTCGTCGCGACCGGTGGCATGGACTCGTCCAACGCACGCGCCTTCCTCGACGCGGGCGCGCGCGTCGTCGCCGTCGGCTCGGCGCTCGAGGACGAGGCGCAACTGCCCGCGTTGGCGGCACTGTTGGGCTGAGTCAACGGACCGGCGCGGTGGTCGCGGCCAACGCGTGCAGCCGATCTGCGCCCTCGACGTCCGGACGGATCGTCGCCGTCGCCGTGGCGATCGCGCCGACGATGCAGATGACGGCCACGTAGACCACGACCGGCCAGATCGCGCCGCTCGCCGCCGCCACCAGCGCGGTGGCGATCAACGGGGCGAGCCCGCCGCCGAGCGTGTTGGAGATCTGGTAGCCGATGTTCACCCCGGTGGTGCGCGCCTCCGGGTCGAACATCTCGCACAGCATGGTCTGCAGGGTGGCCTGCATGGCGACGCCGGGAACGACGAAGCCGATGATCATGCCCAGCCAGATGAGCCACATGTTGCCGGTGCCGTAGAGCATGAAGGTGGGCCAGACGAGGAGCGCGAAGGCGATGCAGCCGATGATGTACACCTTGCGTCGACCGACCCTGTCGGACACCGCGCCCCACGCGGGAGCGACGAACACCTGCAGGATGCCGACGATCATCGTGCCGACGAACCCGACCTGAGCCGGGATGTGCTTCGCGTTCACCAGGTAGGCGAGGCCGAAGGTCAGCACGACGTAGCCCGCGATCGACTGCGGCAGCCCGATGAGGATGCCGAGGATCGCGTTCTTGGGGTGCCGGAACGCCTCGACCAACGGGTTGGCCTTCTTGCCGCCCGCCTCCACCTGCATGGCCCGGGTCGTCGTGAACTCCTCGGACTCCTCCAGCTGGCGCCGCAGGATGATGGCGACGATCGCCAGGACGAGGGCGATCAGGAACGGGATGCGCCAGCCCCACGTCATGAACCACGACTCCGGCCCGAGGCCGAGCGCGGCCATCAACCCCGCCGACGCGACGTTGGCGAGACCCGCCCCGCTGATCAGGAAGGCGCCGTACAGGCCGTGCCTGCCGGTGGGCGCGTGCTCGACCACCATGGTCGCGGCGCCGCCCATCTCACCGCCGACGAAGAAGCCCTGCAGCATCCGGAAGAACAGCAACAGCAGCGGAGCCGCGATGCCGATCGACTGCACGGACGGGATGAGCCCGATGCAGGCGGTGGCGATGCCCATGCCCACCACCGTGATCATCAGGGTGACCTTGCGGCCCATGCGGTCGCCGATCGCACCGAAGACGAGGCCGCCGATGGGGCGCAGGAAGAAACCGACCGCGAACGTCGCGAACGACGACAGCTGGGCGACCACCGGATCGTCACCCGCGAAGAACACGGTGGGGAACACGGTGGCGGACGCCAAGCCGTACAGGTAGTAGTCGTAGTACTCCATCAGCGTGCCGATCGCGCCACCGGCGATCATCTTGCGCTGCTTGGCATTGGGACCGGTGCGCGTCGTTGCGGCGGTCATGCGATCCTCCCTGCCCTGCGAGGGGAAGTGATAGCTAGGCTAACAGCGAGCCGAACATTATGTCTAGGCCGTAGACTGTTTGTTCAGGGGTGGGTGATGGCGACATGACGCACGAGACGTTCGAGGACGCCGCCGAGGTGCTGCGCACTTTCCGCCCGGTGATGCAGGCCATCGCCGCCGCAGGCGGTCCGACGTGCGAGGTGGTGCTGCACAACCTGGACGGCGCCGACATCGACCTCGGTCACACGATCATGGCCATCGAGAACGGGCACGTGACCGGCCGGGAGGTCGGCGGGCCCTCGACGAGCCTGGGGCTGGACGTCCTCCAGAACCGGCGGGGTGACCACGACGCGTTCGGGTACCGCGGGTTCACCGGCGACGGGGGCGAGTTGCGCTGCTCGTCGGTGTACTTCCGCAACAAGGCGGGCGACATCATCGCGGCGCTGTGCATCAACGTCGACCTGAGCGGATTGCAGCAGGCGCGCGGCATCCTCGACGGGCTGCTGCCACCGACCGGGGCATCCGCCTCCCAGCCCGACGAGTACATCGGGAAGGACCTCGTCGCCGTGATGGACGCCATGATCACCCAGGCGATCAACGAGGTCGGCAAGCCGGTCCCCCGGATGACCCGCGAAGACAAGATCGCCGTGGTGGAGCGACTCGATCGGCAGGGGGCGACGCAGATGCGCAAGTCGGTCGAGTCGATCGCGACGCGCCTGGGCATCTCCCGCGTCACCGCGTACTCGTACCTCGACGAGGCGCGCTCGCGGTAAGGGCGAAGCCGTGCGACTGGTGTCGATCAACGCGTGGGGCGGGGCGATGTACGGGCAGTTCGCGGCGTGGCTGCCCCAGATCAACCCGGACGTGCTGTGCGTCCAGGAAGTCACGCACACGCACGGGCACACCGGCTGGACGTCGTTCGACGACGGTGACCACGCGCTACCGCAGCGCGCCGATCTGCTCACTGACGTCCGCCGGTTGCTGCCTCGACACCAGGCCTTCTTCGCCGCGAGCGACGCAGGCCCGGTGCGGGACGCGACCGGGGTGACCCACCAGCAGGAGTTCGGCGTCAGCACCTTCGTCCACGACTCGATCGCGGTGACCGATGTCGTCCCCCGGTTCGTGCACGACCAGTTCACGCGGCACGAGCGATGGCCGTTGACCGACAGGCCGCGCAACGCGCTGGCGACGCGGCTCGCACTCCAGGGCAGGGCACGAGCGATCACCGTTGTCCAGGTTCACGGGCTGCGTGACGCCGAGGGCAAGCAGGACACCCCTGCCCGACGAGCCCAAGCCGAACGCCTCGCCGCACTGGTCACCGACGTCCGCCAGGCAGGCGACCTCGCCGTCCTGTGCGGCGATCTCAACCTGTTGCCGCACAGCGAAACGTTCGACGTCCTCCGCGAAGCAGGCCTCGTCGACCTGGTCGGCACCGCTGACACCCGCGGCTCTCGCTACGTCAAGCCGGTACGGCACGCCAGCTACCTGCTCGTCTCCGATCCCGCCGCGGTCCGCCGATTCGAGGTCCTCACCAGACCGGAGGTCTCCGACCACCGCGCCCTGTTGCTCGAGCTGTAGGTCTCTACGCCCTGCCCTCGCGCTGAGCTCCGACCACTCGCCGCACCCACGCATGCCGCGGCCAGGCGGGCGATGGTCACGCGGAAGGCGGCACAGGCACGAAGCGGACACGCGGAAGCCACACCCGGGTCGGCGAGGCCGATGGGGCTCAGGTCTACGGCGTTCAGGTAGCGCTACCGACTGTCGCGCTTGGCCTGGCGCCGCGCGCCGCTCGACTTCGTCGCGGCCACGTTCTTCCGGGCGATCGGTGTCCTGGTCGACGCCGCGCGGCCCTTGCCTTTCGATTTCGGAGGCACGGTGGCCGTGTCGTCGACGACGGCGCCGGGGCCGGTTCCGCCCTTGTCCCTGGCGGTCTTCAGCCGTTGCGCCCGCAGCTCCGCCGCAGTGGTGCGCGCCGCCGCGGCCAGCGCCGTGCTCGTCCTGGCCAACGCCTTCTCGAAGGCCTCCGCCTTGTCAGCGGCACGCCGGTTCTTCGGACGCGCCGCACCCCGCCCGCCGACCTCGGCGACTCGCGCGCTCGCCGCGCGGCGGTACTGGCTCATGTATTTCGTACGCGCCCGCCGGATCCGGGTGTGCAGTGCGAGCAGCTCGTCCTCGTCGAGATCGGCCATGGCCGCGCGTTTGGTCTCCGCAAGCAGCAACCACTCGCCCTCGGTGAGGGATTTCAGGAGGCTCTTGCGCGTCATCGCCCCATCGTGGCACCCACCGAACAGCCCGGATACATCCAGAGCAGGTGAGGTCACGTCATGGAGCCGCGGGTGCGCAAGAGCGCAGGGTCCCGCTCACCACCCGCGGGCGGCCCAGTTCGGCAGGGCCGGGCGTTCGGTGCCGACGGTGGTGTCCGGGCCGTGCCCGGGGTGCACGACGGTGCGTGCGGGTAGGTCGAGCAGCCGACGGACCGAGGCCAGGATCGTGGGGAAGTCCGAGAGGGGCCAGCCGGTGAGCCCGGGGCCGCCGGGGAACAGCGTGTCGCCGGTCAGCACGTGCCCGGGGTGTCCGGCCCCGCCCGGGAGGTAGAGGCTGAGTCCGCCGGGGGTGTGCCCGGCGGTGTGCAGCACGTGCGCGGTCAGCGGGCCTGCCCGCAGGACGTCACCGTCGCGGAGGTGCCGGTCGATGTGGCCGTCCCACCCCGGGTGTGAGGGGCCGGGCCGCAGGGGGTGTCCGGCGGCGAGGAGCTCGCCGGTGGCCGTTCCGGCGTCGAAGTGCCCGGTGCGTTCGAGGGTGGCGAGTTCGTGCGGCCACACCGGGGCGTCGTCGGCGTGCGCGAGGACGGGCGCGTGTAGCGCCGCCGCGACGGCCGGCACGGCCAGGACGTGGTCGAAGTGGGCGTGACTGAGCACGATCGCGGTCACGTCGAGGTCGGCGACGGCGGCGAGGACCAGGTCGGGCTCGTCGCCCGGGTCGACCAGCAGCGCCTGCCGGTGACCCCGCGCGTGCACCACCCAACAGTTGGTCTGCAGCGGGCCGACGACGACGCGGCGCAGCACCACCTCCGGGCGTCCGCCGTGCTCGGTCCCCCAGCGGTGGGGGCCGGTCGCGTCGTCGGTCGTCGTCACGGTGCGGTCGGGGAGCCGCGGCCCGCGGCTCGGCGCAGCAGGTCCTCGTACACCCGCGGGTCGTCGACGTCGACGATCGGGTAGCCCGCGGCCCAGGGCCCCTCCCAATGCACGGTCATGCCCGGGTTGTGGACCGTGCTGCCGTCGGGCAGCCGCAGCGTGGGGCTGCCCGGGATGGCGTCGGTTCGGGCGATCGCGAAGTCCGCCATGAGGGCGCGCCGGGAGCGGCCGCTGTCGAGCGCGTCGGTGAGCTGGTCCACGTCCAGCACCGCATTCCCGTCGTCCCGGTCGGCGACCTCGGCGGCGACGTCGAGGATGACCTGGCGGTGGGCGATCGAGCGCGACTGCGACCAGAAGGCCCGGCGCAGCGCGGCGTCGAGGGCCTCCGCGGCATCCATCGACTGCCACTTGGCCGCCAGGACCGCCTCCGCCGCGAGCAGGACCGTGTGCGGGTAGAGGTCGTCGGCTCCGGTCCACACCCGGAACCCGGCCTCCGGAGCGACCTGCCCCAGGCCCACCGCCTCGGTGTCGGTGCCCCGCCGCGGGTGGGGGCCGTTGAACAGCTCGAGGGGGAAGACGTGGTGGTCGAGCCGGACCTGCCCGCCCAGACCGAGCCGTTCCCGGGTCTCCCGGAGCCGGTGGACGGCGACGTGGGCGAACGGGCAGAGCAGGTCGGTCCACAGCTGGATCGTGCCGGGGGCGACGGGCGGTGGCTGCACCGCGGTCGTGGTCTCGGCCGGGCGGTCGGTGGCGGTCGCGTCCAGAGTGGTCATCGGTGGATCTCCTCTTCGGGGGCGCCGGCGTCGGACGGGCCGCCCTCGGCCTGCTGGTGCTCGACGTGCTCAGCCCCCGGCGGGTTCGTCGCGAACCGATCGGGGGTGAGCAGCACGACGGTGCGCCGCTCGACGGCCATGGCCCGGTCGTAGGCGGCGAGGTCGGAGTGGGAGCCGCCCGCCGCGGCGTAGACGTCGCGCAGCAGCACGCGCAGCCGCTCACCGCCGTCCACTGGGGATGACGCCGTGTCGGTGGTGACGCCGGGCAAGGGGTCGTCCGGACCGGCGAGCTCGACCGAGCCGTGGACCGCCACCCATTCCCACCCGGCCCGGAACACCAAACTCGCGCGGCGACGGGCACGCAGGTTGGCGAGCTTGGCCGTCCCGCCGCGGGCGACGAACGCCACCACGGGCTCGCCGGTGACCGGGTGGGGCAGCACCCCGGCGTTCACGAGGGACACCGAGGGGTCGGCGGGCTCCTGCGCGGACGGGCGCTGGGTGACCAACACGGCCAACCACTTCTCGGCGGCGCCCAGCTGCCGGACCAGCGCGAACCCCTCGGCCGTGGTCGTTCGCGCCGAGACCCTTCCGACCGACGTCGATGTCGTCATGGAGACCCTCCCATTTATGTGCGTGCGCACACTCTATATTTGTGTGCGTCGGCACGCAAGTAGTAGGCTGGCCCGATGGCGGCAGCAGCGACCGGACGTCCGAATCGGACGGTGGACCAGGATCGGCGGGGCCAACTCGAGAAGGACGCGTGGGGCGCGTTGCTGCACGTGCACGCCGACCTCGTGCCGCTGCTGGACCGCCAGGTGCAGAGCGCGGCCGGGATGCCCCTGGCGTGGTACGACGTCCTGCTGGAGCTCAACGCGGCGCCGGACCGGCGGCTGCGGATGGGCGAGCTCGGCGGTCGCGTGGTGCTCTCCCGCACGCGGGTGAGCAGGCTGATCGACGAGCTCGTCGGGGCCGGGCTGGTTGCGCGGGAGAACAACCCCGACGACCGGCGATCGGCCTACGCCGTGCTCACCGACCTCGGCCGCAGCCGGCTGCGCGCCGCCGCACCCCCCTACCTGGCCGGCATCGCCGCGCATTTCGGTCGCCACCTCAGCGACGAGGAGCTCGACGTCCTCGCCACCTCCCTGTGGCGGGTGCACACCGCGTTCACCGAAGAGTCGACGTCAAACCGCGCTCCGGGCCCGGCGGGGTGACCGCGGGCACGTCGGCGGAGCACGTGTCAGGACATCGCCCCGATGCGTCGCTGTCCCGTGCCGTAGGAGCGGAGGATCCCGCGAAACCAGCTCGACTCGATAGCATCGACGGACCGTGCCCGGAGCGAGGAGGCAAGGTGTCGTCGCCGCTCGAGTCCCCGGGTTCGCCCGCGCTCATCACGACGAGCACAACATCGATGCCCTCGCTCGCGAAGTTTCAGCGCCCCGGTGCAGATCGCGGCTGGTACGTCCTTGTAGACCCGGCAGGCCGGTACCCGGCGCAGGCGAGATCCGAGCGCGCCTTCGACTTCGGCCCCGCGATCCGCAGCGTCATCTTCCTGATCTGCATCGTCGGCTGTGGGGTCTGGGCGGCCCACGACAAGGCGAGCACGCCGGTGGCATTGCTGTTCTTCCTCCTCGGCGGCTGTGGTGGGGTGGTCATCGGCGGTGCGCTGTCCGCGCTGGTCACCCGCTTGCCGGTGACGTGGCGCCGCGCCGACGAGCGGCCGCGGCTGCGGGTCGGGCCCGCCGACGAGCGGGCCTGGCGCCTCTGCGAGACGGTGGCCGTCCTCGCCGCCACGAACTCCTGGACCGATCAGACCGTCGATCCCCAGCGGCGGGCGCCTGCCATCCTCTGGGCGGCGGTCGGGCGCTCGCTCGCGGTCGAGCGGCAATACCTCGACGCGCAGCGCGCCCTCGGCCACGAGTCGCTGCACGATCTGGGCCGGGAGACCCTGGCCAGGGTGGAGCGGGAACGCGAGTCCCTCGACGCGATCGAGCTGAACCTGCGCACGGTGCTGGCGACGGCGCAGGACATCGACCGGCAGCGGGAACGCCGGGCGAGGGAGCGGGAGAAGCGGGCTGAGGAGCGCGAGCTGCGCACCCGGATGGCCGGCAGCCTCGGCTCTGCCGTCGAGCCGACCGAATCGGATCAGCACGCCGATGTGTCGGCGGGAATGGCGGCGGAGGCGGAGGCGATCGCGGAGCTGCTCGCGGCGTCCGACATGCTGCTGCACGACCTCGACTGATCCGCCGTTGGAGGAGTTCAGATAACGGCGCACTGGAGCCGCGAGGGTGTTGCCCAACCCGACGCCGTGGCGGTCGCCTGCCGACGACAATGGTCGCCATGCCCGTAGTTGCAACGAATCTGCGTGGGGTGACGGCCATCCGCTACGTCACGCCGCTGCGCGAGGGCGGATCGCTGCCCGGCCTGATGGAGGCCGACGACCTGGGCACGTACGCCGTCAAGTACACCGGTGCCGGGCAAGGCCCCGCGGTGCTGGTGGCCGAGGTCGTCGCAGGCGAGCTGGCCAGGGCGTTGGACCTGCCCGTTCCGGAGCTGGTCGTCGTGCAGCTCGATCCGGCGCTCGGGACGTCCGAGCCCGACCAGGAGGTGCAGGAGCTGCTGCGGGCGAGCCCGGGCGCAAACCTCGGCATCGACTTCCTGCCCGGAGCGCTCGACCTCGACCCCACCGCGTTCGCCGTGGATCCGGGCTTCGCCGGACGGGTGCTGTGGTTCGACGCGCTCATCGGCAACGTCGACCGGACGTGGCGCAACACGAACATGCTGTTCTGGCACCGCCGCCCGTACCTGATCGACCACGGCGCCGCGTTGACCTTCCACCACCACTGGCCCGGCGCCGACGCCTGGGTGCACCGACCGTTCGCGGCCGCCGACCACGTCCTGCTCCCCGCCCGACCCGATGTCGAGGCCGCCGATGCCGCCCTCGCCCCACGGGTGACGCCCGAACTGCTGACCGACGTCGCCGCGCTCGTCCCGGACGCGTGGCTGGTACCGGGACCCGAGGCACCCGCGGACCTCCGCAACGCCTACGCCGAATTACTGCACAGACGCGTCGAAGCACGCGCCGCCTGGCTGCCCGGGCTGCTGGCCACCGCGGCCGAGGCCGCCGCGCACCCGCCGCAGCGCGTGGGCGATCCGCTCGCACGCCTGCGCCGCGAGCGGAAGGGGCAGGCATGAGGCACGCCTTCGAGTACGCCCTGCTGCGCGTCGTGCCCCGCATCGAGCGCGGCGAACGCCTCAACGCGGGCGTCATCCTCTACTGCCGGGCGCTCGACCACCTCGGCGCCGCCGTGCACCTCGACCCCGCCCGGCTCGCCGCCCTCGATCCGGCCGCCGACCCGATCGCCGTCGGATGCGTGCTCGACGCGATCGTGGCCCAGTGCGCGGCGGGTACCGGAGGCGCCCGCTACGCGGGCCCGGCGGGCGCGGAGGACCGCGGCAGGCGCTTCCGGCGGCTCACCGCGCCGCGCAGCACCATCGTGCAGCCCGGGCCGGTCCACACCGGGCTGACCGCCGACCCCGACGCCGACCTCACCCGACTCCTCGACCGCTTGGTGCGCTGACCACCCCGCAAGCCGAGCCGCGACAACATTTGCACACCTCGGAGGAGGAGCACGGCCCTCGCTCACCACGCCGAGGTCCTCACCACCGCACCCGCCAACGCCGAGAGCTCCTCGCCAAGCAGAACCGGTCGGACGGACCACCCCGTCCTGGGCGATCGCCTCGATCGTCGCCCCGCGTACCGCCGCCCTCACGACAGCTCAGCGGCCGCCGCGATCAGCGCGAGCTTGATCCCGCCTGGCATCGTGGTAGCCACCATGCCGAACCCGCCGAGCCCCGCGCGACGACAGATCGGCGACCTCGTCCGCGTCGACGGCCACGACGTGCACGTGCGCCAAGACGGACCCCAGGACGCTCCGGCCGTGCTCCTCGTGCACGGCTTCTCCTGCTCGATGCACTGGTTCGACCGGGTGGCCGCCGAACTCGCGACGGAGCACCGGGTGATCCGCGTCGACCTGCTCGGCCACGGCTGCACCAGCGCCGCAACCGAGCTCGACGCCGCAGCGCAGGCGCGGGCCATGTCCGGTGTCCTGCAACGGCTGGGAACCAGCGCGGCCACCGCCGTCGGGCACTCGTTCGGCGCGGACGTGGTCCTGGCCATGGCCCGGCGCACCGATCAGGTCGCGCGAGTCGTCATCATCGGGCAGGCACCCGACTACAGCTGCTCGCGACTCCCGCCGATCACGTTCCTCCCCGTGCTACCGGCACTGGCCACCCTCACCCACCGGCTCACCCCACCCTGGATGGCCCGCATCTCCAGCCGGGTCGGCTTCGCCCCCGGGCACCACGACGACGGGTCCGACGACCCGAAGCGCATCGCTCTGGACCGAGCGGCGATGGACCCCCGCATGTACCGCACGATCCTGGCCGACCGGCGGGCCCGACTGGCCGCACTCCCCCTCGACGCGCAGGTCCGCGACCTGGGCCTGCCCGTGCTCGCGATCCTCGGCGCCCGTGACCGCCTCTACCCCTGCGCCCCCACCGCCGCCCGCTACCGCGCAGCCGGAGCCCGGGTCGTGGTCATCGACGACGCGGGGCACTCCGTCAACGTCCAGCGCCCGGCCGAAGTGGCCGAACTGATCCGCGACTTCGCCGCACACCACCCGCCCGACTGATACGTCCCCCGTGGTCCACAGACGGAGCTCCTCAAGATGCTGCCGGCCGCTGAAGACATCGTCACCGGTCAGGTGTCCATCGACGTCCAGCGCCGTCCTGCGGACGGCCGGGCGGTTGGCACTCATATAGTCACTCACGCGGTGTCCCGTTGATGTCCGGGACACGTCGCTGGGGTGCGTCATCCCGTGGGGCTCACCGCCGCGGCTGGTCGTCGGTTTCGGTGAGCCGTGCGCTACTGCCTTCGGGGCGAAGTGCGGCCAGCGGTCCGTGTCCGGCGGCCGGGTCAGGTTCTCGGCCAGGACGACGCCGTCATCAGATGGGTACTCGACCGCGGTGATGCAGGGTCCTTCGCTGATGCTGCGTCGGTCGACCATCTCGCGAGCGGCATGGCGCGGGGCCAGGACGAGGGAATCGGCGTGCTGGGGCTGCATGACGCGCTACCGCCTCCGGTGAGATCGCGGGGTGCAGCACGCCGACCGCGATGCGCGCGGCCTAAAGTTGCTCCAGGTCCTGCAGAGTGGCCATCGGTGTTCGTGCCGTGAGGTGAACAGTGTCCGCGCTGATTGTCGAAGTTCGCACTGCCCCGGCCCCGACGTTGGTCACCGTGGCAGGCGAGATCGATATCTTGACCGCCTCGGAGCTTCGCGACCAGGTCAGCATCTTGCCCGACGACGACATCGTCCTCGACTTCTCCGGTGTCCGGCTGCTCGCCGCGGCCGGTCTGAGGGTGCTGCTCGACCTGCACGATCGTCGGGCCCGAGCCGGAATGCGGGTAGTGCTCGCCGCGCCGTCACCGTCGGTACAACGCGTGCTGGTCGTGACCAAACTCGCCCACACCCTGTCGATGACCGCGACCCTCGACGACGCGGTTGCCCTCATCACGGCCGCGCCCTCCCGAAGGGGTTTGGCGGATCCTCGGAACGCCACCGATGGACAGTACGTTGCATCCCCACTTACCCGCCGCCGTTCCAGGCGGATGCGGGACGAGCGCAGAAACGCCTGAACCGAGGTCCTGGCCAGGGTCCCCGACCTGCTTGCGCCGCCTCGCAATCGCCCCCTAGGCATGAAGCCGAGAAGTCCGCGACCCCGGCATCAATGGACGCTCCCGCCACGCCGAGCAGAGACGAGGGAAGAGAGCCCGGTGGGAGTTCGCCGACGCCGGTGTCGGCCGTGCGAACGTCTGGTCGGTCTCTTCCATCAGTCGCCGACCCGGCTAGGGCGACGTGGGCGTCGCGGCCCCCGCGAAGGCGCGGAAACCCTCCCGCCACGACGGCACGGCGGGCAGCCAGCCCAGCGAGTGGGCGCGCTGGTTGTTCGCGCCGCGGGAGCCGGGGCTGCGGGTCGCCGTACGGGGTGGCGGGGGCGCTTGGACCGCGTCGCAGAAGACGGGCACCCAGGTGCGGGCGGCGGCGGGCTCGTCGTCGCAGATGTTGACGGGCCCGCTCGGCCAGTCGAACGCGGCGACCGCCGCCGCGGCGGCATCGTCGATGTGGACGAAGCTCGCGACGCTCTCGTCGGCGACCAGTTGGCCCGCGCGGGCCCGCTCGGCCATCGCCCCGTCGGGGAAGTACCAGGTGCCCGGTCCGTAGAAGAGGCCGTAGCGCAGGACCACCCACTCCGGCAGCTCGGCCACCGCGGACTCCAGCTCCGGTACTCCGGCCAGGCCCGCCCGCAGGGGCACGTCCTCGGTCGCCGGATCCGGGCCGTCGTGGTAGCCGAACGCGATGCTCTGGGCCACGATGCGCCGGGTTCCGGCGGCGCGGGCAGCGTCGACCAGATTGCGGGTGCCGATCGTCCGCAGCCGGGCGTTGGCCGCGCGGTCCTGCCCGGCGAGGTCGGTCAGTTGGTGCAACACCACGCTCGGGCTCGGCCGCCCGCACGGCGTCCGTCAGTGCCTTCGCGTCGACGACATCGACGACGATCGGGTCGACCCCCGCGGCTCGCAGCACCGCGGCGCGTGCCGCGCTGCGGGTCAGCCCGGTCACCCGGTCACCCCGCCGGAGGAGCAGCGGCACGATCCGCCGCCCGACCACGCCGGTCGCTCCAGCCACGAGAACACGCATCAGGATCTCCTCCGTGTCGGGATGGCGGTCAGCATTCGCTCGCCTGCAGTGAGAGCAGGGGCAGACCGAGATCGCGGATCTTCGCCAACACCCCGTGCAGCGCAGCCTGATCGGCGATCGGCCCGACGATGACGCTCTCGTCGGGTCGGTCGCTGTGGATCTGCAGGCCCGGAAACCACGCCGACCACGCGGGGTCCAGCACGCCGCGCACCCGGATCGCGTAGACGGTCGGCGGCTCAGGCACGGATCGTTCCCGCGCTCACGGGGGCGGCGGTGACTGCCATGGGCGACGACGCTAGGGCTCGAGCACGGCACGGCCATCATGCCAAGGTGGTATCGCCGGTGGGAACCTGCCGGGTCCGCACGGAGCGGACGTGAGCGCATCATGAGGGCCTGCGGAGAGCCGTATCGGGAGTGGGTCGTCATGGTCGACGTGCGAGCACCGGGTCCCGAAGGTGACCTGTTGTTGGCGACCAAGACGACCGTGCCGCGGCTACGCGAGGGTCGGGTAGCCCGCCCCCGCCTCCTGGAGCGGCTGCGGGCGGCGACCGTACGCGAGTTCGTGCTGGTCTGCGCGCCCGCCGGGTTCGGGAAGTCGACGCTGCTCGCCGACTGGGTGCAGCTCGACCGGCGGCCCGTCGCCTGGCTCTCGTTGGACGAGGGTGACAACGATCCCGTGCGGTTCTGGCGGCACATCGCCGCAGCCATGGACCGGGCTCGGCCCGGTGTGGCCGAACGCGCGAGCCTCCTGGTCGGTGACCCGACGTCGTCGTCGTTCATGCCTGCCGTCACGGCGCTGGTCAACGACCTGGCCGAGTCGGCGGAGGACGTGGTCCTGGTGGTGGACGACTACCACCTGATCCACGCGCAGCACGTGCACCGGTCCGTGGAATTCCTCCTGGAACACCTGCCCGGCTCGCTCCGGCTGGTGGTGGCGAGCCGCAGCGACCCGCCGCTGCCGTTGGCGAGACTCCGCGCGCGGGGGCAGTCGGCCGAGCTGCGCGCCGCCGAGCTGCGCTTCACGCTCGCCGAGGCCGCCCAGCTGATGGCGGCCTCGACGGGGCTCGATCTTCCCGAGGACGTCGTCGTGGCGCTGGGGGAACGCACCGAAGGCTGGGTGGCCGGTCTGCAGCTCGCGGCGCTGTCGCTGCAGGGTCGCCGCGACGTCGAGGGATTCGTCGCGGAGTTCTCCGGCAGCCATCGCTACGTCCTGGACTACCTGACGGAGGAGGTGCTGGACCGGCAGCCCCCCGACATCCGGACGTTCCTCCTGGAGACCTCGGTGCTGGACCGACTCTCCGGGGCGCTCTGCGATGCGGTCCTCGAGCGTCGGGACAGCCAGCTGCTGTTGGAGTCCGTCGAGCGAGCGAACCTCTTCCTGCTCCCGCTCGACGACGAACGCCGGTGGTGGCGCTATCACCACTTGTTCGCTGATCTGCTGCGGTCCCGGTTGGCCCGCGAAGACCCCACCCGGGCCGCGGCGCTGCACCACGCCGCGGCAGGCTGGTACGAGCGACAGGGACTGCCCGACGACGCCATCGGACACGCACTCGCCGCGGGTGATCAGGAGTGGGCGGCCCAGATCGTCGAGACCCAGCTGGAACGCCAGCTCTGGCGCAGCAACGAAAGCGCGACCCTGGACCGGTGGCTCACCGCCCTGTCCCCCGAGGTCGTCCGCGGTCATGCCCGGCTCGTCCTTGGCCAGGCGATCGTCGCGGTGCTGGGCGGCAGGTTGGACGACGTCGAGTCGCTGCTGGCCGCGGTCGAACACGGGATTCCCCAGGCGGACGGTCGGGCGTACCACCCGTCAGTCGGCAGGCGGGCCAGCATCATGACCAATCTTCGCGCCTGTCTCGCACTGTGCCGCGCCGACTTGGCCCGCGCCCGCGGCGATCTACAGCGTGAGGCCGCGTTCGCTCGCGCTGCGCTGGCCGATGCGGGTGAGTCCGACGCCCTGTTGCGGACCATGGCGCGCTACCACCTGGCCGAGGTCGACTGGCTCACCGGGAAGCTGACCGATTCGGAACGGGAGATGTCCGCGATCCTCGCCGAGTGGGCGAACTCCGACGAGTGGCTCGTGCTGCTGCGCGTCGGGCTCGATCTCGGTGCCGTCCAACGAGCGCAGGGCCGGCTGGGGGCGGCGCTGAACACCTACCGCAGGCTGGAATCCAAGGCGGGCACGACGGCGTCCGCGCTCGCAGGCATGGCGCAGGTCGGGGCCGCGATCGTGTTCTACGAGCGCGACGAGCTGGCGGAGGCCGCGGCTCAGGCGGCAGCGGGCGTCGAGCGGTGTCGCAGGCTGGTCTACGGGCCGCCGCTGGTCACCGGCCTGATCACGCTGGCCAGGATCCGGTTGGCGTTGGGCGACCCGGCCGGTGCGCACGCAGCGATCACCGAGGCCGAGACGGCCATGCCCGGCATAGGGGATCAGCGGGTCCCGTTGGGGCCACGGCGGGCCGAGGTGATGCTGGCGACCGGGAACGTCGCGGAGGCCGTCAACTGGGTCCGCGATCGTGGCCTCGCGGTCGACGACGAGCCGGTCTACCCGCGGGACGAGGCCTACGCCGTGCTCGCCCGGGTGTTGATCGCCACCGGCGACCCCGCTCCGGTGGTGCCGATGCTGGAACGTTGGCGGGTGGTGGCGGAGGCGCAGGGCCGCGTCGCCCACGTACTCGCCGGGCAGGTGCTCCAGGCCGTGGCCCACGCTGCACTCGGGAACGAGCCTGCCGCACTGGCCGTGCTGGCCCGGGCGCTCACGCTCGCCGCCCCGGAGGGCTACCTCCGGCTTTTCCTCAACGAGGGCGCGGTCGTGGCGGATCTCCTGCGGACGTTGCTGATCGGTCGACGGCTGGAGAGCCTGGCCGCGCCCGAGAAGGTGCCGCGCGCCTTCCTGACCCGCCTTTGTGCGGCCTTCGAGCGGCAGGGCACACCCGTCCTGCCCGCGGCACCGTCGGGCGCGGTGGCGGCGCCGGGGCTGGTCGTGCCGCTGAGCAGGCGGGAGCAGGAGGTGCTCGGGCTGGTCGCGGCGGGCAAGCCCAACCAGGCCATCGCCCGGGAGCTGTTCATCGGCCTGGACACCGTCAAGCGGCACGTCAGCCACCTCTTCGTCAAGCTGGACGTCAGCAACCGCACCGAAGCCGTGGCCCGCGCCCGTGCGCTCGGTCTGCTCGACTGACCGCGCGGGAATCCCACCTCCGCTGTCACTTCGGTGGGACGTCCCGCCATCGGTCTGTTCCTACCGTGCCGGAAACGGACGGCGAGGGAGGCGGATCGATGAGTTCAACCGGGGTTGCACACGCCGACGTGGTGGTCGTGGGTGCCGGGCCCACGGGGCTGATGCTGGCCGGCGACCTGGCCGAGGCCGGTGTTCGGGTCACGGTCCTGGAACGACGAGCCCGCGAGTCGAACGTCACCAGGGCCTTCGCCGTGCACGCCCGCACGATGGAGGAGCTGCAGATCCGCGGTGTCGCCGACGAGCTCGCCGCATCCGGGACCACGATCCAGGCGCTGCGACTGTACGGGCGTGCGTCGATCGATCTGGAGCGCCTGCCCAGCGCGTTCCACTCGCTGCTGATCACACCGCAGTTCCAGACCGAGCGGGTGCTCACCGAACGCCTGGACCGGCTGGGAGTGTCGATCACCCACGATGCCGAGGTCGTGGGCGTCACGCAGGATGCCGCGGGAGTGGAGGTGCGATCCCGGGCCTCCGACGGTGGTGCCGAGCGTCGTTACCGGGCCGCCTACGCCGTCGGCACGGACGGAGTGCGCAGCGCGGTGCGCACCGCGCTGGGCCTGCCGTTCCCGGGTCGGTCGGTGGTCCGTTCGCTCATGCTGGCCGACGTGCGCCTGTCCGACCCGCCCGAGGACGTGTTGGCGGTGAACGGCGTCGGTGACGCGTTCGCGTTCGTCGCGCCGTTCGGCGACGGCTGGTACCGCATCTTCGCGTGGAACCGGCTCAACCAGGTCGACGACTCGGCTCCGCTCGAGCTGTCGGAGGTCCGTGAGGTCACCCGACGGGCGTTGGGCACCGACTTCGGGATGCACGAACCGCGTTTCCTGTCGCGGTTCCACAGCGACGAGCGACAGGTTCCGACCTACCGGGTCGGGCGGGTGTTCCTGGCGGGAGACGCGGCGCACTGCCATTCGCCCGCCGGGGGCCAGGGCATGAACACCGGCATCCAGGACGCGGCGAACCTCGGCTGGAAACTGGCCGCCGCCGTGGACGGATGGGGCGACGAGCAGCTGCTGGACTCCTACCACGCCGAGCGGCACCCCGTCGGGCGCCAGGTACTGCGCAGTAGCGGCGTGCTCGTGCGGCTGGCCCTGATCCGCCCTCGGTGGGCCCGGGCTGTTCGCGACGCCGTCGCCTACGCGCTTCTCAGCGTCCCGCCGATCTCGGAGCGGGCCGCCGAGACGATCTCCGCGATCGGCGTGCGCTACCCGGCCCCGCACGGCATGGACCGCCGAGTCGGCACGCGCGCGCCAGACGTCGCCCTCGCCGACGGACGCAGGCTGCACGACGCGCTGCGGGGCGGTCGATTCGTCCTGCTCGGACCTTCGACCGCGACGATCGACCCGCCGCCTCAGGTGGACGTCGTGGAGCAGCCGGGAGTCGACCGGTGGCGCCTGATCCGCCCTGACGGGTACGTCGGCTGGGTCGGTACCCCCGAGGAGTTCCCGAGCTGGGCGGAGCGCTACTTCCGATGGCGCGCAAGCCCGAAGCCGTTGGGCGCCCGGCGGTGAGCAGGCAGTCGGACGGCACCGGAACCCGGATGAGGGCTCTCGACGAGCACGACCTCGCCGAACTGCCCCGATCAGGACGCCTCACGACCGTCCTGGTCGAGATCCCCCCGCACGATCCCGGAACGCCGCCGCACCGCCACTCCGGACCGGTGTACGGATACCTGCTGGAGGGCGAAATGCTCTTCGAGCTCGAAGGCGACCCGCCGCGCGTCGTGCGGCCCGGTGAGACGTTCTGGGAGCCGGGCGGTGATCGCATCCACTACCAGGCGGCCAATCCCGGTGCGGTGTGGACGCGATTCGTGGTGGTCATGGCGTCCAGGCCGGGCGAGCCGATGCTGACCCTCGTCGAGCCCGCCGAACTCGAGACCCGACGCCACCGGCGCCACCCTGAGGAGGAGCGATGAAGGTACTGGTAGCAGGGGCGAGCGGCGCCATCGGACGCCAGCTCGTACCCGCGCTGTCCGCGGCCGGTCACGAGGTCGTCGGGCTCGCGCGCTCGACGTCGGCAACCGCGACGCTCGCGGTGGACGCGCTCGACCGCGACGCCCTGGTCGCCGCCGTAGGCGGGGTGGCGCCCGACGCTGTCGTCAACATGCTGACCGCGATCCCCGCGCGGCTGAACCCCCGGCGGATGCCGGTCGAGTTCGCGCTCACCAACCGGCTGCGCACCGAGGGGACCCGCAACCTGCTCGCCGCCGCCGCGCAGAGCGGGGCACGCCGGATCATCGCCCAGGGGGTGGCGTTCGCCTACGAGCCCGGCGACAGACCGGCCGACGAGGAGGCACCGCTCTGGGCCCGGCCACCCGCGCCGTTCGCGTCCTCCGTGGCGGCGCTGCGGGAGCTGGAGGCGATGACCACCCGCGCGGGCGGCACCGTCCTGCGGCTCGGTCACCTCTACGGGCCCGGCACGATGTTCGCCGCCGACGGGTCCTTCGTCGACGACGTGCGGGCGCGAAAGGTACCCATCGCCGGTGCCGGGGCATCGGTGTTCTCGTTCGTCCACGTCGCTGACGTCGCGACCGCCGTGGTCGCGGCGCTGAGCCACGACGTGTCCGGCGTGCTGAACGTCGTCGACGACGACCCCACGCCGATCCGGGACTGGCTGCCCGAGATGGCCGAGGCGCTGGGCGCGCCCCGACCCCGGCGGCTGCCGCTCGCACTCGTCCGACTCGCTGTGGGCGCATGGGGAGCCGCCTACCTCGGCGGACTGCGCGGAGCCGACAACACACGCGCGCGCCACGTGCTGGGCTGGCGACCCCGGCACCGGTCGTGGCGCGCGGACTACGCCCGCGAATCCTCCGTCCGCGCGGTGTGATCCCACCCCGCTACGCGGGTCGGAGACGCCGCGATTTCAGCAGAGGGGAGGCTCCATGGCTGCGCCGACGATGGGCGCGCTGAGCCCCTGGCACGCCGTTCGCGAGGAGATCGTCACCGTGCTGTCGACGGTCTCCGATGCGCAGATGTCGAACGCCGCGGCACTGTTCACCGATCGCCACCGCCGCTGGTTCTGCTCCGGGCAAGGTCGATCCGGCCTCGTCGCGCAGATGGTCGCCATGCGACTGATGCACATCGGGTTCGACGCCCACGCCGTCGGCGAAGCCACCGCACCCGCCATCGGCAGCGGGGACGGCCTGGTGATGATCTCCGGCTCCGGCGAGACCCCGGTCACGCTCCACATCACTCGGCTCGCACGGGACTACGGCGCTCACGTGCTCGCCGTGACCACCCGCGCGGACAGCACCCTCGCCCAACACGCCCACGCCGTCATCCAGGTCCCGAAGACCGTGACCGTCCAGTTCGGCGGCACCCTCTTCGAACAGAGCGCGCTCCTCCTGCTCGACGCCGTGATGCTCGAGATCACCACAGGCGATCCGCGTGCCTACGCCGCGATGCGGGCGCGACACACCAACCTGCAGTAGCGCGCCCTCTGGCGCAGGAAGTGCGTCAGAAGCCGACGGCTTCGCGCAGCAACAAGACCATGCGGGTTCGTAACCAGCCGACCACCACCCGCGTGGCCAGGTCGATCACCGTGGGCAGATGCAGTCAGTTGCGGTCCTGTGGCTGCCCGAGTTCGCGCACAGCAACTAGAGTCACTGCGCTGGCCTTGTGCGCTCGCGCTGGTCAAATACAAGGGGTAATGGCGTGATTGCCCGCCCAAGGCTGCAGCTTCCTGCTGGCTGAGGAGTTGTCGACGTGCGATTCCTGCTCACCACGGTGCCGGGTGCAGGCCACTTGTTCCCGCTGGTGCCACTGGCGTGGTCGCTGCGCGCGTTGGGACACGAGATCCTGCTCGCGACGGCCGGCCCTGGGACGGTCTTCGGTCCGGGCGCCGGCCTGACAACGGTCGACGTCGCGCCCGGTCTGGAGGTAGAGGCGATCGCGTCCACCCTCCACGACAGCGGAGAATCCGAGGCCCCTCGTGAACGGGCGATCGCGCTGTTCACGGCGGTCAGCCACGAGATGCTGGAAGGCACGCGGCGGTGCGCGGAGCTGTGGTCGCCGGACGTCGTGATCTACGAGAGCATGCACGGCGCAGGCGCGGTCGTCGCCGCCCAGCGCGGCATCCCGGCCGTCGAGCACGCCGTGATCTGGGCCGCCCCGCCCGGTGCGCTGGTCTCCGCGATCTGTCCCGCACTGACCGGCGGAGCCCCCTACGTGCCTGCGGTCGCCAGCATCGGTATCGCCCCGCCCAGCCTGGCGCCCGTCCCGGAACCCGGCTGGTCGCTACGCCCGGTGCCGTACACGGGCGGCGCCGTGGTGCCCGACGACGTGCTCGCGGCTCCACAGAATCCGCGGGTGTTGTTGACCCTGGGCACCGTGGTATCGCGGAACGAAGGCGTGAGGGTGGTCCGCGAACTGGTGGATGCGATCGCCCAGGAGCCGATAGAAGTACTGGTGGCGCTCGGCGGAGACCCGGCCCAGCTCGGCCCGCTGCCCGACTCGGTGCGTGCGCACCGCTGGCTGCCACTGACAGTGGCGCTGCCGCACTGCGCGGCCATCGTGCATCACGGCGGGGCCGGGACCTGCCTGGCCGCGCTCGTCGCCGGGGTGCCGCAGGTCATCCTCCCTCAGGCCGCCGACCAGTTCCTCAACGCCGAGTCCCTCGTCACTCGCGGATGTGCCGTGCGTAGCACCGGCAATCCCGATGAGCTGCGGACGGCGGTGCGCGCGGCCCTGTCCGGCGCGCTGAACCACAGCGTCGCGGAGGTCCGACGGGAGATCGCGCAGATGCCATCACCGCCCACCGTGGCCGAGGCGCTGGTCACGCTGCTCTCACGCTGACCTACCCCGCCCGCTGCCGAACTGCTCGCCCGTTCCAGCCCGCCCTCGTCACGCTTCGAGAAGCGCCTCGCGAAGCGTCGCTTCGGCACTCAGCGGCCACCTCTGACTTACCGGAGTGCGTATCACCGGGGGAGTCGAGACCAGGCGTCTGGATGTCGCCGACGTGGCACGGCCCTGGCGGTTGACCCATCTCGTGGGCAACGCCACGATGATCAGGCCCGCCCCGGCGCTGGCGACCCGCCAATGGTGACAATGGGAGAGCTGATGAGCGGCACAGAGACGATCACAGTTCCCCATCTCGGCGGTTCGGCCATCGGCTACAGGTTCGGCAAGGACTACGACGCCTCGCTCCCGACGCTGGTCATGGTCAACTCGTTCAGCACGTCCGTCGAGTTGTACCGGCCCCAGTTCGCCGACGAGGACCTCATGGCCGCCGCCAACCTCCTTGCGCTCGAGCCGTACGGCCACGGCCAGACCCGCGCCTCCTACGAGCAGTTCACCTATTGGGACTCGGCCATCGCCAACCTGCAGGTTCTCGACGCGCTCGGCATCTCCGAGGCGTTCGTCCTGGGCACCTCGCAAGGCGGATGGGTGGCGGCTCGCATGGCCATGTTGGCCTCCCATGCGGTGCGGGGCATCATCCCGCTCGGCACCTCCATGGACTACGAGAGCCAGCGCAGCCGCGACTTGGGCTGCTGGGACGGGATCAGCTTCTGCACCCCGGCCATCGACGCGCTGGCCGACAGCGTCGAGGACGACTGGGTCATCCCGGTCGAGCTCGTCGACGCCGTCCTCAAGGAGGGCTTCGGAGAAGACGTGCCACCTGAGGAGCGCACGTTCTGGCACACCACCCACCAACAGAACTACACAGGCGATGCGGGGCGTGAGCGTTTGCGCAACAGCACCATCAACCTGCGTGACCGCGATGGCCTCCACGGCCGACTGGACCGGGTGCGATGTCCGGTCCTGTGGATACACGGCACCGCAGACCCGGTGTACTCCGTCGCCAATGCCGAGGATGAAATCCAGCTCTTCGTCAACAGCGCCAACGCCCAGCTCCGCGTCGTGGACGGCGGCCGACACTTCCTGAGCGCCTCCGACCCCGGCGACGTCAACACCGCGACAGTCGAGTTCATCAACCGCAACAAGTAGCGCCAACGCCTTCGCAGATCCCCTGTCCCACTCCATCGAGCGGTGGTGGGCGCGGGTCATGCGCCCGGCGGCGTCGACGTCCAGGACGTGCAGTTCACGTCAGTTCGAGCCCGTAGAGCGCAGTTGCATGCTCCACGTCTGCTCCACCCTCGCCAGACCGGCGTCTACCTGGTGATGGAGCCAGCCGCGTGGTCGGTGCTGGTCCCGTTGGCGTTCGCGTCACTGCTGACCGGGCTCATCCAGTCACTGGGCACCAGCTGGGGTCTGGCCCGGCACTACTGGGTGCTGGCCAAACTGCTGATCAATGTCGTGGCTACCACCGTCCTGCTCCTCTATCTCCCGACCTTCACCGCCATGGCCGCCGTGGCAGCGGATCCGCGCGTCGATCTGGCCGCGGTGCGCAACCCCTCCCCGGTGGTCCACGCCGGCGCCGCGATGGTGCTCCTGTTGCTCGCGGCTGCGCTGTCGATCTACAAGCCGCGCGGCATGACCCGCTACGGCTGGCGACGCCGACAACAGGAACGCGACGGCAACCGCCCCGCGACCGCGAGGACGGTGACCAGAGTCGAGAGCGCCCTCACGGACTACCCACGCACGGATCCGCGAACCCGTCGGAAGGTTCGGCCTAGCCGGCGGCGATGGTGACCGCGGCTGGCTGACCCCAGAACGTGATCGAGTTCGGGTTGCTGCGGCCGAGCGCGGCGCCCACACCCTCGCCGGGACGGCGGTCGACGGCGCCTCGACCGCAATTCGAGGCTCCAGCCGGCGGGAGGCTGGTGGCAGATCGTGTCGCTTCTGGCGCGGCCATGCGGCCGATGAGTGTAGGAGATGCTCGCGGCGGTCGCGGCGGTCCAGTGGCAGCGCTGAGCGCCTGAAGATGATCACTCATCGGACGTGATCGCGGTGTCGTTGTGTTGGTCTTCCGGCAGGTGCTCGGGTTGGCCCTACTGATGGGCCGCACGTCCTCCACCAAGGACATCGAGCTCCTCGTGCTGCGCCACGAGGTCGCCCCGCTCCGCCGCAACAACCCGCGACCACGCTGGACTGGGGCCGCCCCTTCAGGGATGACCTGAGGTCAAAACGGCTCGCATTTGACTACTCGTCAAATGCTTGCCGGAATCGGGCGGCGGTTGTCGAGGCGATTCAGCATGAATCGGTGAGTTCGGGTCGGCTGGCCGATGAGTGCGTGAGCCCGAGTACGACCGGCACAGTTGTGTCACAGTGGGTCGGTGCTCGAACCCAAGCAAGTGGCTCAGGCCTACGCCCGCTGGATCGCGGACGGCGAGCCCGAATTTCAGGCGATGATGAGCCCCGATCTGCACGACCACGTCAGCGGGCGACGCGGGCCGGAGACCTGGGACATGGTTTGGGGCTGGATCGAGGCGAGCTTTGACGAGCGGAGAGCGGAGCTTCACGGCTGGGGCAGCCTTGATGACGGCCGGATCGCGGTCTGGGTGACCCTGCACGGCCGGCACGTCGGCCTCGGGATGCCCTGGCTCGGAGACCGGGCGCCGAGCGGCGCGCAGATCGCATGGAAGCAGCTCCACGTCTTCGCGATCGAGGGTGACCGACTAACCGAGCACTGGGCGGTCCGCGACGACCTCCGTGTGATCGAGGCCGTCGATGCCGCAAACGGCTGAGCAGGCAGGGAGAGGAGCTCTTGCCGCGGAGTTCCGGGCGGGCCGACGAGGCCGGGGTCGGCTGGCCTAGCGGCCGGTGAGCACGAGTGTGCGCGGTTGGGGATGGGCGACGCGTCGCGTTCGGACGCCGGATCACGCGCTGTCCATGTCGGCGATCGTGATGCCTGCTGCGTGTCCAGCAGGCCACTGCACGAGTTCGATCCGATAGCCGTCCGGGTCGGTCAGCCAGGACGTCCGGAGCCCCGCTCCCGGCTCGGTGGGTGGTTCGGCCGCCACGCCCCGGGCCGCGAGATCGGCAATCGTCGCGTCGAGGTCGTCGGTCTGGATGACAAGGTGGTTGACGGCCATGGTGTCGGTCACCGGCCTCGCCGGGTCGTGCACGAGCTCCAGGCTGACGAAGGGGTCCTCGGGCAGCTTGAGCATGGTCAGGCTGCCGAACGGGGTGTTCGGAACGCGGCCGAGCTCGGCGTAGCCGAGTGTCGTGTAGAAGGCGAGCGAACGGTCCAAATCGGTCACGCGGAGTCCGAGATGGAGCATTCGCATGCCCGGTAGCCTACGACGGGCAGATGAGATCCTGAGCCGTCGAAGGTCTCCCCCTCGCACCCGCCTGGTGCGCGACAACCCGGCGATGCCCCCGGAGCTGCAACGGCGTTCGTCGCGTGACCCTCGGTGGTCGGCCGCACTGCACTGATCTTCGGAGAGGTCGCACAGTTCCCTCAGGGCCACACGATCCCGATCGGCATGTTGGCCGCAACTGCCGCAGGTGTTCAATCCTCAGTCACGATGCCGTGCCGGGCGGCGGCAACAACTCAGTGGCGATACGCGGCAAGGCCTGCGCCTTACGACGGAAGGCGTCGGGCTTGCTCGTCCGGGTGCAGGCGGCTCGGTTCGGGTGGCGACCGGCTTCCTGACCAGGGTGAAGAACTCCTCCTGGCCCGACGGCGCGCACAGGCACAGCAGTCGCGCCAGCACGGTACCCGCGTTCGTGAACGAATGTGGAGCGTTCACGGGCACGTTGATCGTGTCACCGGCCCGCAGCACCACGGTCTCGCCGCGGAAGGTCGCCTGCACTTCGCCGACGAGGACCATGAACATCTTCTCGAAATCGTGGCGGTGTGATCGCGTACCTGTCACCCACCAGCCCGATGTGGGTAAGGCTCTGGTCGGTATCCGGCCGCGCGATCGTGAGCTCGCGCGACAGACCGTCAACCGGGATGGGCCTTGCTTCGTCGGGCACGGCAGCCGCTCCGCTGACCGGACATCCGGACTCCGAGCACGCACCAACGCGTGCGGATTTCGCCCGCCGCTTCCGGCACCCAGGGGACAGACGTAGCCCCCTCCGAACGCGTTCAACGCGGCCCTCGGTCTGCTCTAGCACGGATCGTCACGGCACGGTAACGGATCCGTCGGCGCTGCCGAGCTATCCCACGGGCACGGCCAACGAGGACCGTGTCGAGCCCGGGAGACGATGACCATGCGACGTCAAACCCTGCTTATCCGCTACGAACCGCAGGCCACCCCGCCCGCGGGCGACCCACCGAGCTTCGACGTCACCTCCGGCCCCGGCACCGTGACGCTGCTGGAGGGCGACGACACCGGGGTGCCGACCGAGGCGTCCTACCAAACCCACGTCACGATGACCGGCGAAACCACCTTCCTCGAAGACGGCGAACTCGCCGTGGACGGCGGCAGCCTGCGGCTGGAAACGGTCGGCTCCGGAACCATCGAACCCTCCGCCGAAGAGGGCACGCTGCGAGGCTCGGTGATCTGGAAGGTTGAGGGCACCGGCCGGTTGAACGGCGCGACGGGGCTGCTCACGTCCAACTTCGAGTTCAAGCCCGACACCGGCGCCGCCGTCGAACAGCAGGTCGTTCGGCTGTTCCTGCCCTGATCCGGCCGCCACCTCCGCAGCACCCGCAGGGACCAGAACGCGGCCAGCGAAGCGACTGCCGGGCACCATCTCTGATCAGCACTTTTCCGGCGCGCCGGCCCCGACGTCACCGCCGCCAGCATGACCGCTCGTGCGGCGGCGGGAATCCTAGTCCTGCTCGGCGACCTCCGAGTCGGCGGTAGAGCGCTTACCGCTATCCGTTCGCAACGACGCGTTGACGCGGGTGAACCGAGCGCGGACGGATCGCTCCGAAAGATCGACAATGATCCTAAGCATCGATGGACGAAAGCGCGATGACGGCTACGCCTTCGTCGGTACCTATCGCCAACTCATCGGATGAGATAGCACACAGTGCTCGAATGGGTGTCGCCACGTTGACTATCGACACTCGAGCAAGTGTTGATGGATTCCAGATCTGAAGCGTGGCATCATTATCGGCCGCCGTTACAAGGAAAGATCGGCGGGTCGATTGTTCCAAGTGGATGATTGTATGTATCGGGCCTGCGTGCCCAGGCACGGCCTCTACGAGCAGTTCGGCAGTCACGGGATCCCAAAAGCTCATCTGCCCGTCGGCTCTCCCTCCGGCGAGCATCAAGTGACAGCCTGACACCTCCAGCGCCAACAAAGCAGTGATGCGCGACCCCGGCTTGCGGCCATATCCGTAAGAGGATAGCGAATTGCGGTCCTGTGTCATTGGCTGGGCCAGCGGACGCGGCCACCAATTCGACTTGGGACGCTCGGAGTTCGGGACTCTCCAGCATTTTACAAAACCGTCCTCGTCGGCGCTCGCCAGCATCGCGCCGCCGTCAGCCGTGGGCATCGAGGCAAGCACGCCGATGCCGTAGCCCTGTCCGCTCAGCGGTCTTCCGAAAGTTCGGGCGCGAATCCAGTCTCTCCAGGCCGACTGCCATAGGTGCACAGTGCTGCCGTCGGACAGTTCCATCATCGGCCGCAGTGGCAAGCACGGGGTGATTTCCGGTCCGGAGACAGGTAGCGGCAGTCAACGGACCGGCATGGCGGGTGCCTCGCCGCTGGGCCTGGGCGCCTGTGTCGGCGTGCCACCATCGGACGGTGCCGTCTTCTCCGCCGGTCGCGAGTGCACGGGACCAGGTTCCGGACCGGGCTGCGGCGCCGAGTGAGGTGACCGTATTTACTGCGCCGCGATGCCCGGTAGCCCGTGCGGCGACAGAGCCCACAACCGCACAGTGCTGTCTTGGCCGCCGCTGGCCAGCAACGTCCGGCCGTCGGAGAGCGGGAGTGCCGCCAGCGCCCAGACGGGTCCGACGTGTCCGCGCAGGGGCGAGTCGGCCTCGTGCGCTTCCCCGGAATCCGCGAAGGCCCAGGTCCGGATGGAGCCGTCTCGTGCGGCGCCGGCGAGCGTGCTGGCCGTACGGGACGACGATGGAGGAATCGTGCAGAGGGCGCACAGTCGGCTGGTGTGTCCTCGCAGCGTGCGGCCGCGGCGCCACAGCTGCCTTGTGCGCCGTTCAAAAAGAGTAGCGAGCTTCCAGACCCGCACGAACCGGTCACCGCCGGCAGTGGCGATCGCCGGGCGACCCTGACCGGGAACAACAGCGATAGCAAGCGTAGGACCAACCGGCTCGGCGAATAAGCCGCCGACGATCTTGCGGGTGTGCAGGTCGATCATTCTCACGTGCCGTCGAGGGCGGACACGGCGAGCAAGGGTGGTCCGTTCGGTACAGCGACTTGAGTGATGCCGGTGATCGGGCTGGCGTGACCGCTACTCACCTCTTCAATCGCACCGATAACTGGCATCCAGAAATAGATGCGGCCTATCCGGTCACCGATGATGACGGTGTTCACGTCGCCGGGCAACGAGCACGTATGAAGAGCACAGATGGGAGCAGAAAACGCGTAGACATTCCACTCGCCGAAAGGAAGCAAGTATACGGCACCACCGTTGGCCTCAGGTCAATGCACCTTGTTCGAAGGCGCACTCAGGGCGGGTGTTGTTCGGACGGTCATCGGTTCGCCGGGTCGTCCGAAGATGCTGAGGATCTCCGCCGGTTCTTCGCCGGTGCTGCCGAACCAGTGCGGCAGCGTGGTGTCGAACGCGGCGACCTCACCCGGCCCGAGCACCCAGTCCTGGTCGCCCAGAACGAGCCGCATGCGCCCGGACAGCACGTAGATCCATTCGTGGCCGTCGTGCGCACGGGGCTCCGGAGTGGCGTTGCTGGTCGGGATGACGATCTTCCAGGCCTGCATCCCGCCCGCCTGCGCGGTCAGCGGGATCACGGTCCGGCCCTTGACGCGGCCCGGTTTGAGCCGCAGCCGCGGATCCCCCTCCGGCGGCGCCGCAACGAGATCATCCAGCGCCACCCGGTACGCATGCGACAGCGCGAGCAGCAGCTCGAGGGTGGGCCGCCGCTGCCCGGTTTCCAGCCGCGACATCGTGCTCTTCGAGATCCCCGTCGCCTCGGCAACACCGATCAGCGTCATGCCCCGCTGGGTGCGGATGCGCTTGAGCCGGGCCCCGACCTGATCGAGCACGGCGGCGATGGCCGCCGCGGAGGTGTCCTCCACGAGGCCATATGACTCCCGATTCCCACAAACAGCAACATTCGTAGGCAAAACACCCACGTGCCTTCATCTTGGGGACATGAGCCAGTACGACGTCGCGATCATCGGTGGAGGCGCCGCAGGCCTATCCGCCGCCGTGGTCCTCGCCCGCGCCCGCCGCAACGTCCTCGTGATCGACGCGGGCGCGCCACGCAACGGCCCGGCCAGCCACATGCACGGCTACCTCTCCCGCGACGGCATGCCACCCGCCGAGCTGCTGGCCGCGGGACGCGACGAGGTCCGCAGCTACGGCGGCGACATCATCGACGGCGTCGTCACCGACCTGGTGCCCGACGGCACAAACGGGTTCTGGGCCCTCCTCGCCGACGGGCGCCGTATCTCGGCACGGCGACTGATCATCACAACCGGCCTGCATGACGAGTTGCCCGACATCCCCGGCCTCCGCGCTCGGTGGGCCCGCGACGTCCTGCACTGCCCCTACTGCCACGGCCACGAGGTCGCCGACCGGCAGCTCGGCGTCCTCGGTGGCAGCCCGGGCGCGGTCCGCTACGCCCAGATCATTCGCCAGTGGACCCACGACCTCGTCTACTTCACCCCTCCCGACATCCTCACCGACACCGAACGGACCCAGCTGCTCGCCCGGGCCATCGGCGTCGTCGAAGGCGCCATCGACCAGCTCGTCATCGACGACAGCGACCGCCTGTGCGGCGTGCAGATGCGCGACGGATGCGTCATCCCCCGCGACAGCGCTGTTCGTGCCACCCCGCTTCGTCCCGAACAACACCCTCCTCGTCGGCCTCGGCGCTGAGCTCGACACCGACGGCTGGGTCACCGTGGACGCCACCGGCCGCACCACCGTCGCGGGAGTGTGGGCGGCAGGCAACGTCGTCGACCCGCGCGCCCAGGTCATCACCGCCGCAGGCGCCGCCGCCGCGGCCGCCATCGCGCTGAACGCCGACCTGGTCGAGCACGACGTACGCAACGCCGTCCGCGACCTCGACCACGGCCTCCCCTCCCGATCCTCCATCCACACCCACGCGCAGGAGTCACGATGACCAACCCCGCACCCACCCCGACATCCCGGCCCGCAACACCGGGACCGCCGAGCAAACACCAGCTGGCCCTCATGATCTGGCTGGCCGTCTTCCCGACCCTCACCGTGCTGAACCTCGCCCTCGGCGATTGGCTCGCCCCGCTGACCCCGATCGTGCGCACGTTCGTGCTCGCCACCATCGCTGTGCCGATCGTCATCTACGGATTCATGCCGCACCTGCACCGGCTCCGCGGACGCCTCCTGACCCGCATCGTGAGCAGCTGAACCACCCGGGCGATCAGGAACTCGTCGCCGTGGTGGTAGCCGCGTCGGACTGCTCGCGCTGGTTCCGGACAGTGTTCGAGTTGCTCCTCCCGATCTGGCTCCTCGGCCGAAGGGCGTCACCTCTCCAGACAGCTCACAGGACGTCCGGCACCACGCTAGATCCACCATCGAAAGATTTGAGGACAACATCATGCCCGCCGTCCGCATCACCGAAACGAGCACCACCGACCACGAGCTGTCTACCCGCCGTCTGAACGTCATGCGCCTCGGCTACGCGTTCATGGGGGTGGGCCTGGCGATCGTCAAGTGGCCGATTCTCGTGCAGAACGCCGCATCCCTGCCGGTGTTCGAAGGGGTCGTCGCCTGCCTTCTGACGGCCATGTCGCTGCTGGCGTTCCTCGGGCTCAGATACCCCATCCGAATGCTGCCGATCCTGCTGTTCGAGGTGCTCTGGAAGGTCATCTGGATCGCCACGGTCGCCGTACCTCACCTGATCGCCGACGACATCAACGCCGCCACGGGCGCGGTGTTGGTCAATTGCTCTCTCGTGGTCATCATCATCGCCGTCATCCCCTGGCCCTACGTCTGGGAGCGCTACATCCGGGCACCCGCGGATGCTTGGCGGTGACGATCAGGCGAGGCACGACGGTGGCTCGCGCATCACGGGCGCACATCCCGCCCCGGACCTCCGGTGGGGATCTCTCGGGCCTGGCGCGATCAGGACAGGGCGGCGCCGTCCGGCCCGCACTCTGAGTACGGGCGAACTAGCGAGTAGGCGCGCCCGTCTGGCGCGCGGCGGGCCGTCCGTCCAGGCCGGCGGGTGCAGCCGACGACGACGTCACCGCAGCCGGTGCCCGTACTGCCTCCGGGACTACGAATGGCACAAGACCGGATCGACCATGCCAATACCGCTGACGCGCACGAGGAGAAGAAGATGGACATGAAGTCGAAGCTCTCAACGTTATGGATATTCGTTTCGCTGAACTATCTTTACTGTGATGTCGCCAGCTTGATGGATCCCGAGCTGCTTCCGCAGTACCTACGAGGCAACGTCCACGGCCTGCAATTCAGCCCCATGTTCCTCCTTTCCGCGGGCATACTCGTCGAGATCTTCATCGCGATGGTTCTCCTGTCCAAGGTGCTGCCGTACAGGGCGAATCGCTGGGCCAACATTGCGGCCGGTATCGTCATGACCGCAATACAACTGGCAACTCTGTTCTTCGGCGTGCCGGCACCCTACTATGCCTTCTTCAGCACTATCGAGATAGCGACTACTGCATTCATCGTCTGGTACGCGTGGAATTGGACCGAGGCAGCCGTGGCCCCGTCCATGACTCCGCCCGCGCCCGCCAAATAGCCACCAGCGACATCGGGCGCCTACCTCCTGGCCGAAACACCCGTCCTCCTCGTCGCGGGAGATCAGGACTCGGTGATACCCGTCGCCCACAGCAGAGCCGTTCACCACGCCCTACCGACGGGCCGCCTGGAGATCTTCGACGGGGTCGGGCACTTCCCTCATGTCGAACAACCACAACGATTCGCTGACCTGCTCGACGACTTCCTGGCCACCTCCACACCCGCGGAGATCAACGTGCAGTCGATGCGGTGCCAACTGCTGGATCATCAGCACTAGGGCGGCTCGGCCCGGCTGCAGTTGCTGCACAGTTCGTGACGTCCCGCGCGGCCGGTTGGGTCAATCGCGCAGGTGCGGGTGGCCACCGTTCCCGAGGTGGAGGGACGCGTCCGCGGGCGGCCTGAGCCGTCTCAGGTGGTGTCGATCGGGTACCAGTCCAGGCAGACCGCGGTCGCGTCGTCGGAGAGGGGGCCGGAGCGGTAGTCGGTGACGGCTCTGGTGAGACGGCGGACGAACTCGACGGGCGGCAGGTCCGCGTGCGAACGCAGCATGTCGGCGACGCGGTCTAACCCGAACTCCGGCCCTCCGACGTCGTGGGCCTCGTCGACCCCGTCTGTGAGCAGCAGAAGCCGGTCACCGGGCAGCAACGTGATGGCCTGCAGTCGGTATTCGGTCTCGGGTGACAGGCCCATCGGTGTGTCCGGTGCCAGGTTCACGATGCTCACCGCTCCGTCGCGCAGCAGCAGCGGGGGCGGGTGCCCGGCATTGATGACGAACCCATGCCCGGTGGCCACCTCGAGTTGCAGGATCAGGCCGGTCACGAATTCCGCGTGCCCGAATTGTTCGGTCAGGTGCCGGTTCGCCGTCCGGGTCTGGTCCAGGATCGCGGAGCCGCCACGGCGAGTGTTGCGCATCGCGGACACGGTCAGGCTGCTCAGCATCGCCGCACGCAGACCGTGACCGACAGCATCGGTGATCGACACAGTGAGCAGCTGCGCGCTGACGGCGTAGTCGAAGATGTCACCGCCGATGTCATAGGCAGGCTCCAGCGCCCCGGCGATCGAGAACCTGGGCAGCTCGTAGGCCAGCACTGGCAGCAGTTCCCATTGGATCTCGGCAGCGAGGCCGAGGTCGCGGCGGCGGCGCAGCGTCTCGAACTGGTCGGTGTAGCGGCGGGCTCCGGTCAGCACGTAGGCCAGGATCTGCGCGACGTCGTTCAGAATGTCGAGTCGGTCCATCTGGTTCGTGGTGCGCTGTATGACTGCCAATACGCCGAGGCGTTCGGTCCGCATCGACACCGGCAGGTAGGTCACCGCGGATTCCGACGGCGCGTCCCCCGAAGTCGGCACATCGACGTGCACGGCGCGCTGTTGCCGGTATGCAGCTCCGGCGGCGCTGTCGTCCACGTCAAGCCGCGGCAGCTCCACGCTGCTCTCGGCGCCGGGCACGGGTTCCAAGGTGGTCTCGCTGTAGTCGGCCAACAGCAGCGCACACTCCTGAACGCCGAGGTTCTCGACAACCCATGTCCGACACACCTCGACAAGATCCGTCGGTGCGGCCCGGTCCAGCTCGCGTACGAGCCCGCCCAACACGGGCGACACAGCACCGGCAACATCGGTCACCGATCGAGCCTTCCACAGCCGTTGCGCCACAGGTCCAGCTGGCAGCCTCCGATTCCGCGCCGGGCCCGTGGCTACCGGACAACGGGCTGTGCCATCGATCACACCCGCCACGCGGTCTTCCGTCATGGACGGATTCCCTAACCGCTGGAGATACTGCCGAGCCCGGCAACCAGGTTGATGGCGGTCACCAGCACGACCGCGCCCAGGAGGCGCACAGCAGCGCGTGCCGCAACGCGGTCGCCCGGACCGGGCGGGGCTGCAGCTCGACACCTGATAGGTCATGCCGACGGTGATCCTTTTCTCAGCTCGATGCTCGCCGCCTCATCGTGGAGGCGGATTGAGCTTTCCTCCCACCTGCTCGGCGATTCGCAACAAATATGCACGGTCCTTGATCAGCCGCCAGGCGAGGCGGCGCGGGGTCAGCCGGAGTCCGGCTGCCTGGTCCGATCGCGTCTGAGGTTCCGCTTTCCCGGAGTCCGACGCCGGGCGTCCTACGTGGCAGGGCCTAACGCCGCGGCGGGTTATCGGTCGACAGCCACATCACCTGCCAGCCACATGGCTTGCCTGACGGCGTCCGTGAGGTCGCATGCACCGGCCAGCGATGTGGCGCCGCACCTGCTGCGACACGCCACACCAGCGAACAGCCCCGAGCTCGCACCCTGCTCCGGTGGAGCGGGCTCGAGGCACGGCAGCTTCGGGCCTATGGTTCAGCCTTCGTCAGGGCGAAGGTCGCGCACGTTCTCCAGACTGTCCATGATCTCGTGCACTTCCTCCTCGGCGGCCATCGCGGCTGCACCGCCGGTGTTCTCCGCGATGTGCTCCAACTCGCCGAGCCGCCGACGCATCCGGGCCAAACGGACGGTAGTCACGCGGTCGTTCGCTGAGCCTTGGTGCGTTTGCTCGGCGAGACGACGCCTCAGCTCGTCCAGATGCTCAGTACTCATCACATCCCACGGTAGCGGTCGAGTCCTGATCGAGAGCCAGGCTGATACATCGCCTCGCGCGATTCGCGCAGACGCCCCCACAACATGCTCATGGACCTCGACGACTTCCACCGCCGGTTCGGGTTCCTCATCCGCGACCGGGACAGCAAGTTCACTGCCCCCGTCGACGCCGTGTTCGCAACCATCGATATCCCAGATCGTCAAGACACCGGTGCGCGCGCCGCGGGCGAACGCGATCGCCAACGCTTCGTCGGCACTGTCCGCCGCGAACGCTCGACCGGATTCTGATCATCAACCAGCGACACGCTGCCGCCGTGCGACGCGAATTCGCACGCCACCACAACGATCACCGCCCACATCGCACCCTGGGGCAGGCTGCGCCCTCACGACCACTCCCCCACGGTGCACCGACCGAGATCCGCAAGGTCCAACGACGCGACCGCGTCGGCGGCCTCCTCCACGAATATCAGCAGGTCGCGTTGCGTGCACGGGCTTTCGGGCACCCACACGCTCCTGGCCGCGTCGACATAGCCCAAATGGCTGCTGGCCCTGAGCGACACGTCATCTACCCCGATGGCATGCCCCCGCGCCGACTGACGACAGTCGCTCGGCCACTGATCAGCAACGCGGTATGTGCAGATGCTGTACGTGCCGCGCCGCGGGCACCACGCACGTCAGAATCCTGCCCGGCGGCGGCCGTCTCCACTACGGCTACCGATCATGGTTGGTTGGCCGCCGCCCACCGGCATGTCATCGGACGATAGGTGGACATCGACTGGGCGGCCCCGATGCGGCCCCGATCGGCCACAGATGGACGCGTGGACCAATCCTGCGAGCGTGGACCCGGGCGGGTCCCGACCGCCCGCAGCGGACGCCGAGGCGACCTGACACTGGGGGGTGCTCACACAACGCCACTGTCCGGCCACGCGATGCCCGACACAGGACTGGTCCGTTCGTCGAGGTGCGCCTGATCGCGGTCGGGCGCGCCCGTGGCGACAGGCTGACGGCGGCTCGGTAGGTGTACCCGGGGTGGAGCTCCACCTGCCTGCCGTCTTTGACCGCCCGGTTCAGCGCGGGGATGCCTATCGTCGGCGCTGAAGCTGGTTGACGTAACGGCCTTGTGGTGGGATCGCGTTCGTCGCGGGGAACTGTTCGTCGCGGATCGAGGAAAGGAGCGCACGGACAGCTGCGCGGTTGGTAAGTACTGGCCATAGGTGCCCTCACGTGCGCCGACAGCGCTGGACGGGCCGTTCCTCGCGGTGAGCGGAGTTTGGTTGGTACGAATGCTGGAGACAGCTTGATACCTGTCTAGCCGAATTGTTCGACGAGTGCCGGTATGCCGACAACAAGCGGTACGACCTCAGTGGATCACGTGGAACTCCAGATCGATCCGGTTGAATCAGGCACGCGTGACCAGCATCGCGTCATGAGTGAGGCGTCTCACACGACTGAGGCCCTGTCGACAGGATCGGCGTCGTGCGTGGATCTCGCGGCCGTATGGCGAAAAGCCCGCGCGTTTGGCGTCGACGGCTCCCCCGATCGCCCGACACGGGAGTCCCCCCGTGCACCGGCCGTCGGACCGACAGACCAAGGCGGGGACGCACAGCAGAGTTCTCCGTGGGTGACCAACGCCCGACCACCTCCAAAGGAGAACGACGATGACCATCCGCTACCCCCTCGCGGTATCGACCACGCAGGAACACCACGACCGCAATGTCCCCGACACCACGACAGCGCATGCGGCCAAGAGCCAAGGATCGGGGGCGTGATGGCGTCCCAGGTGGATCTGCTGGTGATCGGTGCGGGGCCCTACGCCTATTCCGCGGCCGCCTTCGCCCGCGACAACGGGATCAACACCCACGTCGTCGGCCGCCCGATGGCATTCTGGCGCGAGCACATGCCCGCCAATATGCTTCTTCGGTCCAGTTCGGACTGGCACCTCGACGCCTGCGGCGAGTACACGTTCGACGCCTACTTCCACGACCACGGGTTGCGGCCGCAGGACTACGACCCCATCCCCATCGGGGTGTTCCTCGACTACACCGACTGGTTCCGGCGCAGCAAGGGATTGGATGTCGACCAGCGCCTGGTCAGCAACCTGTCAACGGCCCACGGGGCATTCGTCGCGTCGATGCAGGACGGCTCGACCATCACCGCGAAGAAGGTGCTGGCCGCACCGGGCGCCCGGCACTTCGCGAACTTGCCCGCCTGGCACACCCAGGTGCCGGCGGCGCGGCGGGGACACACCGGCGACATCGTCTCCTTCGACGACCTCGCCGACGCCCGCGTGGTGATCATCGGCGGCCGCCAAAGCGCCTACGAGTGGGCAGCCCTGTCGGCAGAGCACGGCGCCGAGCACGTGGACGTGGTGCACCGCCACCCCGTTCCGGAGTTCGCCAAGGTCAGTTGGCACTTTGTCGATGACTACATCGCCTCGACGCTCGCCCAGCGAGGATGGTGGCGCCAACTCCCGGCTGCGCAGCAGCAAGCCATCGCCGCCACGTTCTGGCGGGTGGGACGCCTCACGCTCGAGCCTTGGCTCGCACCACGCCTCGATCCGGACGTGGTCACCCCGCACCCGAACACCGAAGTCACGGAGGTGAGCGCCGATGGCCCGGGAGTCAAATTGACCCTCTCGGACGCCACCGTGCTGGCTGCCGACCACGTCATCTTCGCGACCGGATACCGAACAGATCTGGCCCGGGTTCCCTACCTCTCCGGCGTTGTCGACCAGCTGTCGATCACCGACGGGTACCCGGACCTGAGCGAGGGCTTCGAGACATCGTTGAACGGCTTGTACATCACCGGTTTCGCGTCCACCCGCGACTTCGGCCCCTTCTACGGGTTCACCGCAGGCTGCGCATCCGCGGCCCGCATCACCGTCACCGAGATGATGACGTAAACCTGGGATACCAGATGCGCACCCAGAGCCCGGCAAGCAGGTCAGCGCGCGGACGGTCAGGGTCGGAGCGGGGCCGCGGTGGGGTGCCCGCAACCCTGCACGAGCCGATGACCTCCCAGTTCGTCGCCGGGACAACCCAGCATGAGCCGCCCGTGGCGCTGAAGCTGATTTACCAGATGTCCGCGAAGCTGCCGGGCGCGACGCCGGACTCGGCTGATCCCGGCCGGGCCGTCAGACCTGCACTTCAAGCGCCGACGGCGATGGTCACCGTGCGCGTTTGCTCGCCTCGCACGACGGTCAGGACCAACGAACGATCAGCGGCGAGCGCGGTGGCGGCGGCCAGGTCGACGCACGACAGCAGCGGTGAGTCGTCGTGCCCGACGCCGACGAGCAGGTCTCCCCGTCGCAAGCCTGAGTCCGCCGCTCTGCTCGCGGGCTCCACGCTCTGAACGAGGAGCCCGGCGCGATCCGACAAGCCGACCGCAGCGCGGGCGCGGCGGGCGAGGTGTGCCGCCGCCACTGTGAACCCCAGCGGGCTGACCGACTGCTCGTGTTCGAACCCCACGAGCAGCTTGCGCAGCAACCCGGCCAATTGGTCACGCTCGGCGTCGGTGAGCGCGGAGAGCAGGACGTCTTCGTTGCGCAGGTGCACGGGTGCGACCCGGTCGAACAGCTGCGCACCCTTGTCGGTGAGGGTGACGAGCACCCCCCTGGCGTCGTCGCTGCTGGGGCTGCGGGTGACGACGCCCTTTCCCTCGAGGCGCCCGAGCCGCACGGACACGGTGCCGGATGTGAGTCCGAGCCGGGCCATGAGCACGCTCTGCGCCAGGACGTAAGGCTGCCCCGCACGCCGCAGCGCGGCGATGACGGTGAAGTCGGCCGGGCTGAGGTCGTAGCCCGCGAACACCACCGCGAGCTCCTCGTCGATCCGCGTCCGGACCCGGCCGAGCCGGGTGAGGACCTCGATCGGGGCGACCGGCAGGTCCGGCCGTTCCACTCGCCACTCAGCGACGATGCGGTCCACCGAATCAGGCACGCGAGTACCGCCGATGTCCTCGACCGCCGTCGCTGGACGGCGGGACGGGTTCGGGCGGCGCGGCACCGTCGCACGCTACCGCTCGCTGGAAGCGAACAAGCAAATACTTGCTTACATGGCTTGAATCCAAGCAAAATGGAGCGCATGGTTCACGCGCAGCGGCAGGCACGCCCGCAGAGGCTCGGGAGTACGCGATGAGCGTGATCGCGGTGCTCGGCGCGGGCACGGTCGGCCAGACCCTGGCAACAGGTTGGGCCAGGGCGGGCCACGAGGTCGCGCTCGGCAGCCGTGCCCCCGAGACCGACCGCGTCCAAGCGGCGGTCGCCGCAACCGGAGCGCGTCGCGCCGCGACACACGCCGACGCCGCCCGCGACGCCGATCTGGTCGTCGTCACCGTGCCGGGGGACCAGGTCGACGCGCTGGTCGACGCGCTGGGCACGGCGCTGCGCGACCGACCGGTGATCGACACCACGAACGTCCTCACACCACACGCGCCGGCGTTGCACCACCTCGACGCGCTCGTCGGCGCGGGAGCCGTGGCGTTCCGGGCGTTGCACAGCACCGGCTGGGAGCAGATGGCCCAACCGACGTTCAACGCCGAACGCAGTGACATGGCCTACGCCGGGCCCGACGGCCCCGCCCGAACCATCGTCGAGACCGCGATCGCCGACCTCGGCTTCCGGCCGATCTGGCTGGGCGAGGGACCCGACGCCATCGCGATCGCCGACGCACTCGCCCGCCTCTGGATCCACCTGGTCTTCACCCGCGGCTGGCATCGCCGACTCGGCCTGCGGCTGCTCACCGACAACGCACCCAGTAAGAGCCCGACCCCAGTAGGAGCCCAAGGAGAGTTGTGACCCACAGCGACCTCAACCTCGTCAACCCCGCCAAGCCCAAGCGCGCCGCGATCGTCATCTCCAACCCTGCGGTCTCGACCTCGACCGGCTGGCCCGTCGGCTTCTGGTGGTCGGAGCTGACTCACCCGCATTACGCCTTCACCGAGGCCGGATGGCAGGTCGACATCTACTCCCCCGACGGCGGCAGCTGCGACTGGGACGCCATGAGCGACCCGGACGACGCCAGCCGCTGGCAGGCCGAGGACCAGATCTCGCGCGGCTACAAGAACGACCCGACCTTCCGCGCCCAGGTCGAGAACACCCTCCCCATCGCCGATCTCGATATCGACGCCTACGACGTGCTGGTCGTCGCGGGCGGCCAAGGGCCGATGTTCACCTTCGCCGAGGCCACCGACCTGCACCGCAAGTTCGTCGAGTTCTACGAGAACGGGAAGGTCACCGCTGCACTCTGCCACGGCACAGCCGTCCTCGCCTACACCCGGCTGTCCACCGGGGAACCACTGGTCAAGGGTAAGACCGTCACCGGCTTCCCCAACGTCGAGGAGGACGCCGCCGACCGGATGACCTGGGAAGCAGGAGCCCTCCCCGAAGGCACCCACATCATGCCCTGGCGCATCGAGGACGAGGTCCGCAAACTCGGCGCCAACTACATCCAAGCGGGCGCCTTCCGCTCGTTCGCCATCCGCGACGGCAACCTCGTCACCGGCCAGCAAAACTTCTCCGGCGCCGAGACCGCGCGGCTCATCCTCGAAGCCGTCGGCCGCTGACCCGGTCCGAGTTCTACTGGCGCTCTTCAGCGAGCCGCAGCGGGCCGCGTTCTGCTCGGCTCACTCTGCGACGACAGAGCGAGTTGATCGCCGTCGCTCGGCTCCGGCCGTGACGTCCTCCACACCGACCCGCCCGCCAATCTCTTCGACCTCTTCGACGATCGACCTCAAGTGCGATGCCCTCTGGGCGTACGGCGGGGAAGTGAGCTCGGCGATGGAGCACGCTTCGGACTGGACATCCCCCGCACGAAGCAGCACCCCGTACCTGCCTGCAGCGTCGCGCGAGCATCAGCCTTGAACCATGCGTCATCCTCGCCCTGGTCATCGATGCTCCCGCGATAGCCACCTGTGTCACCCGTCTCTGATCAGCACGTTTCCGACCGTCCGGTGTGCCAGGCCCCCAGGCCGCCGCCAACCCCTGTCTTCCCGGTGTGGCGGGAACCTTGTCACGGCTCTGATCAGCACCGCTCGGTCGGCCGCTTCCCTGCAGCTCGAGGTGGTGCTGCACTGGACCAGAATCGGAAGGAGCGTCATGAACCAGGACCCGCTGGACAACTCGTCAGAAGACTACGGCTATGACCTCGCGCACGAGGTGCCGGCGGGACCGGACCGTCGCGACATCACCCACGCCCACCTGTCCTACGAGCACCGCGCGGGTCACCCCGCCGACCACGGGACCGACTACGGCTCCGACGAGGCGCACGACCTGTGATCCGACGAAGCCGGGCTGCGACCTCTTGCCCCGGCCCTTGCTCTTGAGAGACCACCGGCCGAGGCAGCAGGGGACGGTGGAGTCTTCAGGGCGGTGCACCGCCAGCAGGGCGCACCCACACGTCTCAGTGGCCAAGGATCGCGCGGGCCCCAGTCCCAGGACGGTCGTCGCCTGAAGAGCACCTGTGCGGTTTCCAGAAGTTCTTATTTGTTGCGCAATTCATCGATGGTAACGGGCCCGGCACGCCGCCGCCGCAACATTGAAGGCGACCTGTGGCGCCGACGCGCGTCTGGCCTACGTCATGAGCCTTACTCGTTGCGGTCATTCTTACTGGTTGTCGTGTCTGATACCGACTGGGATGATGCCGGCATGGCCCGACAGCCGATTCGCACCGACCGCGCTCCCAGCTCGTCCCTCTACAGCCAGGGTGTTCGGATCGGCGATCACATTTACGTCTCTGGCATGACTGGCACTGACCCGGCGACCGGCGCCCTTGCTGGCCCGACGATCCAGGAGCAGACGCGTCAGGCCATAGCCAACTGCCTGGCGATCCTGGAAGCAGGCGCCGCCGGATACGACGACATCGTGGAGGTCGGCGTTTTGTTGGCCAATTCGGCCGATTTCGCCGGACTGAACGAGGAGTACGCTCGCGCGTTCCCCACCGATCCGCCCGCCCGCTATGTGGCCAAACTCGGCGTCGAGCTGCCCGGCGTTCTCGTCTCCGTCCGGATGACCGCGATCATTTCCTGAACGGGTCGCGCCAAACCTGTGGGTGCCCGCGTCCGTGCGGCAGGTCTGGGCGGATCAGCGGCGCCGAGCGATCGCCGGGCGACGCTGGGATCCACGGTGCCGCGGGTGCGCTCCGTCGTCTCGCCGGGACCGGCCCACAGCCTGGTCGATCAGGCCATCACGGGTAGCGACATCTGACACACCTGGCTGTCGAACTGCTCGTCTCGGGAACGCCGCGACACTTCCGAGCGCCTTCGATCAGCTCCGTTCGTTCCTCGCGCGATCCGCAGGCGAACCGGACCCCTTGGTGAAGGAGGCCGTCCGCAGCGTCATGCCGTGGCACGGCACTGAAACCCCGGGTGGGAGGCCGACGTGCAGGTCGCCGGTGGGAAGTTCCGCTGCCGCCGTATGTGCGTTGCGGCGGCTGAGGCGGGGTAACTGGTTGACATGATGACCGTGGTTACGCACGTGAGGCTGAAGACGGGCTGCGAACCCGACTGGGATAGCGCGATGCGCGAGCGTCTCTCGGCGGCCCAAGAAAAGCCCGGGTGGATCGGTGGGCAATTGCTCATCCCGCTCGACGGACACAACAAACGGACCGTCATCGGTACGTGGGCCAGCCGCGCCGACTGGGAGGCCTGGCATGAGGACTCGACCTTCGCCGAGACCCGGGCTCGCATGGATGGCCTCCAGGAGGGGCGAAGCGAGATGGTCTGGTACGAGGTCGTGACCGAAGAGCGCGCCTGAGGCGTCAGAAACCGAAACCCCCGACCCTCACGATCAGACGACGCGGAAGATCCACAAGAGGAGCAAGGTCAGCAGGACGGAGAGCACCAACGAGCCAAGGCAACCCAGCCGACTCGAGAAGAAGAGGAACACCAACGCTGGATGCCCCACGGGCCACGACCCGACACGAGGTGTGTCAGGCGTCTCCGGCTCGACGACGCTTCCAGCTGCTGGCGCAGACCCGCCTCGAGCTCCTCGCCACCGTGCACGACCAGCGGAGCCGTGATCAACGAGGATCTCGTCGATGCGCAGTTGCACGCAGCGCCGGCTATGGAGCTGGTCATGCGTGGACGCGAGCAGAGTCCCGGAGAACCGCACCGGTTCACCGGTCTCGACCCCGAACGGCACGATGTCTTGGATCTCGAAGTTGATCCCGTCGCGACGCGCACGGAGTGCCGCTTGCGCCGGGCCGGCGGATCCCGAGGCGGGAGGGGAGCTCGACAACGTCGTCGAGCTCAGTCCGGGTGCTCGTCGACCGTGGTGAAGACGGCGGTCAGGACGTGCCTGCGGCGGGCGGCGATGTCCATGAGCAAGACGGGGGCCTGCGCGAGGGGTACCACATCGGTCACCAACACCTGCCGCACGTCCTCGCCCCGTAGGCGCAGCAGCCGCAGGGTCTCGACGGAGAGCCGATGACGGTCCCAGGCTGGACCCAGCCCGCGGGGGACCCGCCCGATCTGCGCGCAGCGCAGGGTGAGCCCGTTGTGGTGGAACTCTTCGCCGAGCCGCACCCCGTCCGCCCCACCGGTGTAGAAGGCCAGATCCACCACCGTGCCCTGGGGACGCGCCGCCCGCAGCGCCGTGGCCAACGCCTCCGGGCGACCCCGACACTGGAACACGACATCGGCGCCGTGGTCGGCTGGTCCGTGCCGCCACCGCACCTTGAGCGTCCGCCCCGGATCGCCGTCGAGAGGCAGCGATCCCAAACCGAGCTCCTCGGCCGCACCGCGGCGACGTCCGTCGGCGTCGATCACCACGACCTCGGCCGCACCGTGCGCGGCTGCGAACAGCCCGGTGAGCAGGCCGATCGGGCCACCCCCGACGACGGCTACCCGGCGACCGGACACCCCGTCACCGAGCCCGGACACCGCACCGCCCGTGGCGTCGGCCGCCGCGTGCAGCAGCCCGTTGGCGCAGATCGGCCCGAAGTGCGCGACGAACACGCCGAGCAGCGGGTCGAAGTCGGACGGCAACGGTACGACGTGCTCACGCAGCGGATCGCTCACGTGCGCGGTCGCATGCCCGTAGGCCGTGGCGACCAGCTCACCTTCAGCGAACGCCGGGGTGCGGGAGAGCAGCACCCGCGCCACCTCCATGTAGCCCAGCCGCAGCACCGGGTAGCCGGAGCCTGCCGTCCCGGGCCGGAAGAGGCCCAGCTCGGTGTCCATTGCGGAATGCAGCGCCGGGTGCTCCCCCTTCACGAAGGCCAGCTCCGTGCCTGCGGAAAGACCGGTGGCCTCGGTGCGCAGCAGCAGGGACCCGTCTGGAGGCTCGGGCAGCACGTCGTCGACGAACTCCGGCCTTCCGGGTGCGGCGACGGCCAGCCGTCGCCGCTTCACGGCGCGACCCGCACAGGCACGCGACTGCGGGCCGAGCGGTCGATCGCGCAGGCCAGCCGGTGGGTGCGCAACGCTTCGGGGTAGGACACGACGACGCCGGTCGGCTCACCGCGCACCGCGCCGATGAAGGCACGGTCGACCAGTACGCGCGGGTCGTCGACGGGCTCCACCCGACGTTCACCACGGCCGTCGTCGACGCCGAGCCAGGTCTCGGTCAGCCGCAGCCGCAGGCCCGGCGCGAGCACGTCCAAGCCCGCGGCGGCCTTCGCGCCCAGCACGCTGGTGGCGGCGAAGGTGGCGACCGCGCCGGAGCGGAAGCGCACCGTGGCCGCGGTGGCGTCGTCCACCGCGGCCGGATCGGCGGGGTCACCGCCCGCCGCGGCGGCGTAGACCTCCTCGGCCTCGCCCAGCAGCAGCCGGGCGAGGTCCAACACGTGGGTCAGCTGCTCGACCACCTGGCCGCCGGAGCCGTCCCGCCTGCCCCACCACGCCACCGGCGGCCGCTTGTCCAGCCAGTACCCGGTCGCCAGCAGCGGCGGTGCCGTCCGCAGCAGCTCGACCGCGTGCGCCACCGTGTCCAGGCATCGCCAGTGGTAGCCGGTGCCGGTGACGACCCCGGCCCGCTGCGCCAACTCGGCGATCTCCTCGGCCACGGCCAGGTCGGCGCTCAGCGGTTTCTCCGCGAACAGCGGCAGGCCGCGCTGGAGCGTGGCCCGCTCGGCGGCGCCCCGGGCGAACGGCGGCGAGCAGACGTACACCGCATCCGTCGCGACCTCGTCCAGAGCGCGCTCGATGTCGGTGAAGGCGGTGGCGCCGTAGTCGGTGGCCAGCGCGCTTGCCGCACCCAGATCGGTGTCGACGACCGCGAGCACGGCGACCTGCAGCCCGGCCAGCACCGACGCGTGCCTGCGGCCCACCCCGCCCGCGCCGACCAGCACGACCCCGGTCACCGGGCGGCCGCCGCGACGGTCCGCCGGGTCGGGGCGGAATCCAGCAGCCTGCGGTAAAGCGCGATGTACCGCTCGGCCATCGCGGCCGGTGTCCAACCGGACACGGAGGCACGGCAGGCGTCGGCGTCGAGCTGTGCCGTCATCGGCAGGTAGCGGGCCAGGTCCTGCTCGGTCTCGGCGAGGAACCCCGTCTCGCCGTGACGAACCAGCGACGGGAGTACGCCCAGCGGGGTCGCCACTACGGGAACTCCTCTGGCCAGGGCCTCAACCACACCCGTCGCACCGGGCTCGGCCCAACGGTTGGGGGCCAGCAGCGCCACCGCAGGCTGCAACAGCCGCTCCTTCGTCTCGCCTGCCACCCCACCGACCCAGCGCACCCGGTCGCCGTCCAACAGCGGGCCCACCTCGTCGAGGAAGAACCGCACGTCGGCGTGCTGCGCGAGCGCGGCGTCACCCGCCGCCAACCGGGCGCGCAGCTCGCCGGGCTCGTCGATACCTGCGACCGGGCCGGCCAACACCAGCGGCACTCCGGCCACCCGGCAGACCCGGGCCGCCACGTCCTGGCCCTTGTCCCTGGTGATGCGAGCCAGCATGAGCGCGTGCCGCCCGCGCGGCAGGCCGAGCGCAGGCGCCTGCGGAACGGCCAGCGGCACGACATCGAGCGTCTGGGCGCGCAACCGCTGCGGCGCCCGATCGAGCTGGGACTGGGACACCGCCGCGAACGCGACCCGTCCGTGACCCTCGAAGCTGCCGTAGAAGCCGGGGTGCTTGCGCAGGTCCCAGTGCAGCGTCTGCAGGACCGGCGGGGCGTCGTCGCCCATCGCGGCCAGCACGGCCGGGCCGACCACCTCGAGATGATCGTGCACCAGGTCGATCGTCCGGTCCCGGCGCAGGTACTCAACGACCGCGTGCATGTGCGCGTGGGCAATGCCCGACGACTGGTTGTAAGGGGCCGCGATCCGGGCGAACTGCGGCTCGCTCATCGTTCGCACGTAGCCGTCCGCCGGGAGCGTCGTCGGGCCGACGGTGGCGAGCACCACACGCACTCCCGCCGCCCGCAGCTCCGGCACCAGGGTGGCGACGACCGTCTCGATCCCGCCGTATCCGTTCGGCGGCACCGGCAGCCACGGGCCCGCGTTGACCAGCACGGTCAGCGGCGCGCTCACGCCGGGCCCCGGACCCGGCGGCGCAGCGGATCGACCTCGGCGCCGTACCCGGAGACGAACGGATCTCGTTTCAGGAGCGACCGTCTACGCACATCGGCACGCAAGTGCACCTCCACGGGCATCGGTGAAGCGCCGTGTTTTCAGACGCACTCGAATATCTGTTACCCGTCAACTTCTCCGGAAAAACGCGTGATCGATTTTGCGCACCCGGAGCCTCGGCCGTCGGACCTCCTACTACCCGCCGAACGACTCAATGATCATTTCGCCGAGCCGTCGGTTGGCAGGAAGAAGTTCTGCACATATGTCGGGCAACCCCGAGGCCAGGCGAGGAAGGTCTCAGTTTCCCAGGCGCGGCCTCTGCACCGCAGCTTCGTGCGCCCGCGGCCGGGGCGGTGCAGGCTCGGGACCGAGCAACGCCCGCAAGTAGCCCGCCAGTTCGACGGCGGCGCTATTGTTGTGCCCGCACGTCGCAGGCGCGTACTGCTGCTTGCGGACCTCGACGAGCAGTGCTCGCAGCTCGCGAACGTGCTCCGCATCGATCACCACGCTGCCCGGCTCCATTGCCGGGATCGTGTCCGTCATGCAGCGCTGTACCCGTCTACCGCAAGGTGCACACTTCGAGTGCGTGGCGGCCTTGCCTTGCCCGGCGATGAGCGGCAGGGCTGCAAGCCGACTACTGCCTCTCCTGAGCATGCGACATCATCGCCGTCGGCCACGGCGGCCTGGCGATCATCAAGATCACCGACGAAGGCGGCGACCAGGCCGGAGACACCCCTTCTCCGAAGTGCGGGCAACGCCGTGTCGGAGATGTCGGTCATGTGTCAGGTCGGGGTGTTCTTGGTACGCCAGGACGACAATTTGACTCGGTGTCAAATGCACAGCGGGGCAGAGCGGGGTGGGACCCGAGCGCCGCTCCAGGTACTGACCCCGAGCACGACGCGCGTTCGTCGAAGGACGTCAGCGCGGCCTGGGCGAGGCGGCCATCTGCGGTCCTCCGACGATCGCTCCACGTAGGCCAGACCTGTCTGGCACGCGCTGCCCTTACGCGAGCGAAAGCATCTCCTCGGCGACCGCGCCTGCTGCCGTATCGGGGATCGCTGCAGCAGCTTCCTCTAGGACCAGCAGCCGTGCCCCGGGAATCTCGCGCGCGATGGCCTCTCCGTTGCCGACGGGGAAGAACAGGTCCCGCCTGCCGTGGACGACGAGCGTGGGGACCGCGATCTCGGGCAGGCGCTCGCGCCAGCGGGGTTTGCAGTTGAGTTTGGCGAAGACCATGCCGAGTTGGTTGGCCATCTGGGTCGGGGGTGCGGTCCCGGGTGTACGGTCCCAGATGCGCGCGGCGATTGCTCGTCCGACGACGGGGTCGTCGCCGAGGATCTCCGCGCGGGCGGCGGCGAAATCCGCCACCGCCTCGCGGTCGGTCCAGTCGGGCATCGGACGAGCGAACAGGCGCTTCATCGTCGCCGGGTCGTGGTCGGGGAGGTCGGCGTCGGGCTTGCCGGGCGCGACCGCGCGGGTGCCTGCCAGGGTGAGCGCCGAGAACGCGCCGGGATGGTCGAGCGTAGCGATCTGAGCGACCATCCCGCCGACACCGATCCCCGCGAGGTGCGCGGGCCCGCCGCCGAGCGTGTCGACAAGGGCCGCCGCGTCGGCAGCGAGGTCGCGCAGGGTGTAAGTGGGCGCCTCAGGGTCTGCAGTCGTCGACTCGCCGCTGTCGCGCAGGTCGTAGCGCACGACGTGGCGCCCGGCCGCGGTGAGGCGCTCGCACAGCGCGTCGGGCCAGGAGAGCATCGTCGGTCCGCCCGCGAGCAGGACGAGCGGCGCGTCGTCGTCACCGAACGACTCGATGCCCAGGGCCACCTGATTGACGTTGACGGTGGTCATCGTCCGTCAGTCCTCCAGGGCGGCGACAGTCGGCGCGGTCTTCGAGTAGCCGGCGGCTTCGACGATCTTGCCGTCGACGACTTGCATGACGTTGACGCCACGGACCGACTGCTCGGGGCCGGGACCCCAGACGTAGCGCCAGCGGATGAGCGCCCACTCGTCGCCGGTGTGGACGTCCTCGACCTCGAAGTGGCTGGTGGTGTCGTCGATGAGCGCCTTCCACGAGCTGAACGAAGCGTCATAGCCCTCGTAGCGGGTGCCGTCGGGGGCTGGCTGGATGCTCTCCATGACGCAGTCGGGAGCGATGATGTCCTCGAGGAGGGTGGCATCCCGCTCCTGGAACGCCCGGTTGAAGCGGTCGATGACCTCGTCGGTCGTCGTAGTCGTGTCGCCCGTGGGCATCACGCGTCTCCTCTCTGATCCCAATCGGGTCCTGACCTCGCCGGCGTCCGTGGACACGATGTCCCCGAAGACTGGTCAAGCTCAATCGTCACTCGATAAGACCTGACCACCGGCCCGATCTCATCGCGGTCCTGGCCTCGTCACCGTCCGGCTGGTGCACCGGGGGGTGGCGGCGTTCACCACACTGGCGGCGTGGGTGCTTGCCCGGGCAGTGCCGTTCGCTGCCCGAGTTGGCGGGGCGACGAGACCGCCAAACGCTCCCTCGACCGCGATGGGATCGACCGGCCGGCAGGTCGGGTCGTTGCGCAGGCCAGGGACGGCGCTCGTCCTCGGAGCAGTCGCAAGCGGCTGGCCGACGTCGCCTGCCGATCGAACACGCTCGACATGCCTCAGGACGCGGCCCTCCGGAGGCCTGATGCCCGCCGTGTCGACCGCAAGGCTCCCTCAAGCTCTGCACGGCTCGGCTGGGTTATTGCGTCGGGAATGCCCGCGGCCAACTCGGTGTGGACCCGAGCCACAAGTACGGGATCCCGGTAGACATGGGACGGGTGCCCGACCATGCCCATGAGCCGCCAGACCCCGCGGAACGCTTCCGCGTCGACCAGCGCCGCCCGCCGCAGTTGGGCGAACGTGACCAGTTGCGGCGACGTCGAGGGCGCGGGCGACGGATGCCCCTTGATGGTGCGGCGCAGCATCGCCAGCCGTGCGGCGTCGGTCTCGGCCTGGTCGGCGAAGTAGGGCGCGATGTGCACCTCGATCGCCCTATCCATCGCGAGCGCCTGGAGATGGGGATCCTCCGGGTGCCGGGCCAATACGTCGACCAGATCGGTAGCGGTTTGCAGCGCCATACTCAGCCCGCGACCGAAGGTTGGGTTGGTGGTGCACACCGCATCCCCTACTGCATGCAGCCCATACACCACCGGACGACCCGCGATGACCAGCCTGCGGAGGGTGTTGTGCAGCCCACCCATCACCGACACGTCAGTGATCGGCTGCAGTGCGTCGAGCCAGTCACCGAAGTACGGGATCGTGCCCAGCACTGCCGTGAACACCGCCGGGTCCCGCGCCGCGACGAACCGGCGGTCGGACGCCAGGGGCGCCAACGCCACCTGCATCGTGGCGTTGTCACCGCCCCAGATGCCCACCGTGAACTCGTCTAGCCCGGCCACGACCCGGGTCGTGAGCGGGGCGGGTGGATGGCCGACGACGGAGTACTGCCTGCCGTAGTACGCCAGCCCACACGGCGCGCGAGACACCTGCCCGGGCCGTCCGCCCGCGGAGATCAGCCACCGGTCCAGATGCGTGCGGCGACCCGTCGCGTCCACCACGACGTCGGCAGGAACGGTTGCGTCGACTGTCCGGATCCCGCGCACACGAAGTGGACGTCCTGGTTCGGTGACCAACCCGGTTACCGCCGTCCGCCGATGCCGGATCCTGGGATCGGCCGCCGCTGTACGCGCCAGCACCCAATCCACGGTCGACCGTCTCGTCATCATCAGGGGCATGCCCTCGTCCCCCGGCCGCGCGGTGCGATCGCGGACCGTCGGCGGCATCTGACTCAGCAGGCTGGCCTCTGCCGCCCCCGCCCTCCGCAGGTCGACGAGCACGTCAGGCAACCGGGCAGCCAGGATCTGCAAGCACCGCGCCTGCAGCGCGTGTGGCTGGACGACCTGAGGAGCCGCCGGCCGGAACGCTCGACGTGCGGCCGTTGCGAGATCTGGTGCGGGGGTCAGATCGTCCTGCTCGCAGACGACTACGTCGTGTCCCGTGCGAGCGAGCATCAGCGCCACCGACAAGCCCGCCGCGCTCCCTCCGATGACGACCACCTGCACAGCGCATCACCCCTTGCCTCGATGTAGTCAGCTGCCCGACGGTAGGCAGCCGTCCCCACCGCGTATTGGACGAATTTCACCTCTGCCGCGGTGGGTGATCAGAGGATCTGCGTTTCGCGCGACCGGTGAAATTCGTCCAAGACAACGACAAGAGCATTCGGCAAGCTGGCTTGCGCAGATCAATGACGGCCGAAAAGAAGGTGACGACGTGCTACGCGCCATGCATTTCTTCGCACGCGGGAGCCGAGCGCGACACGGTGGTGGCCGCCCGTGCGGGCGCCGTGATCGAGCCGGATGCCGACTTCGACGCGTCGTGCGGCCGCCGAGGTCTTGCAGCCGATGAACACTATTCGGTTCCAGCCGAATGCTTTGCGGCGAGCCCGCCGGACTGAGAACTCTCGTCACTGATGTCATCGAAAATTTTCGCGCGCTGGCTTCCGCCATGTACACAGCAAGGAGTCCGTCATGACCAGTTCGCAGATTCCCCGGAGCGACCCGGTGCTCATTGCCCCGGAGACCTGGCTGATCCCCAACCTGGCTGCCGCTGGACCCGGCCGGTTCCTGCCGGTCAACTCGATGCTGGTCCGCGGCCGCGAGCCGATCATCGTCGACACCGGCGCCCCGATCCATCGTCTGCGGTGGCTGGAGCAGGTGTTTTCGCTGGTCGACCCGGAGGACGTGCGCTGGATCTTCCTGTCCCACGACGACGGCGACCACATCGGAGGGCTCGCCGACGCCTTGGCCATGTGCCCCTCGGCGACGGTGGTGACCAACTTCTTCGCCACCGAGCGGCTGTCTGTGGAGCGGTCGCTGCCGATCAGGCGGTTGCGTTGGCTCGAGCCCGGCGACAGCTTCCTGGCCGGGAACCGGCGGATGCGTCTGGTGCTGCCGCCGATCTTCGACGGCCCGACCACCCGGGGTCTGTTCGACGAGAGCACCGGTGTGTTGTGGGGCGTGGACGCGTTCGCGGCCCTGACCACCGGTTCGGTGCATCACCGCGAGGATGTGCCCGACGACCTGTACGGCGAGTCGTTCGCGCTGCTCAACAGCCTCGTCTCACCGTGGCACCAGTGGCTGGACCCGGCGCGCTACGGGCGGCACGTGGACTCCGTCGCCGACCTGCGTCCCGACATGGTCGCCAGCGCACACGGGCCGCTGCTGACCGGCGACGCGATCGGCGATGCCTTCGACCGGGTCCGCGCCATGGCCGCCACCCCGCGGGTGATGCCGCCGGGCCAGTCCGCGCTCGACGAGCTCGTCGCCGCCACGGTGCTCGGCCGATCGGCTGCCTGACCCACGCCCGAGGGCATCAGCGTGGAAAGGAGCGTCCGGTGCGCATCATCGTGGTGGGCGGCGCCGGCACGATCGGCAAGGCCGCTCTGAAGACGCTGATCGCGGGTGCTCCACTGTGTCGAGGACGACGACCGTGGAAATCCCTCGGCGAGCCGGACGCCGATGACCCGGTGGTGGTGAGCGGCTTCGCCGGGGTGGGGCGCAAGTTGTGAGGTCAGAGGGCGACTCGGGCCACGGTCCCGGTCTCCTGGGCGACCCAGAGCGCGCCGTCGGGGCCGAGGGTGATGCCGTGCGGCTCGGACGCCGGTGATGGCAGGTCGTAGGTGGCGATCTCGCCGGATGCGCTGATGTGGCCGATGCGGTTGGCGCCCCACTCGGTGAACCAGCAGTCTCCCGACGCCACGGCGATGATGGCGTGCGGCCTGGCCGCGCGGTCCGGGAGGTCGAACTCCGTGATCTCGCCGCGCGTCGAGATCCGACCGACCCGGCCGGCTGCGATCTCGACGAACCACAAGTCCTCGCCGTCGCTGGTGATGCCGACCGGTGCGGCGTCCGGGGTGGGCAACGGGTGGATGACGCATTCACCGTCGACGGTGATGCGGCCGATGCCGTTCGCCTGGTTGAGGGTGAACCACAGCGCCCCGTCCGGTCCCGCCGTGATCGCGGACGGGAAGCCGCCCGTCGTGGGGAGCGCGAACTCGGTGATCTCACCCCTGCCGTCGATCCGCCCGATGCGGTCGCTGTTCATCTCGGTGAACCACACCGCGCCGTCCGGGCCTGCGGTGATGCCGTAGGGACCGGCGTCGGGCGTCGGCACGCGAAAGGATTCCGCGTCGCCGTCGAGCGTGATGCGTCCGATCCGGTGGTCGCGGAACCGGGTGCACCACAGCGCTTCGTCGAACCCGGGCGTGATGACCGCCGGGCCGCAGGTGGGCGGGTCCAGGGCGAACTCGCGCCGCGCACCGTCCGCACCGAGACGCATGATCGTTCCGCGGTGCACCAGCGTCAGCCACAGCGCACCGTCCGCGCCTGCCGTGATGCCGTACGGGCCTGCGTCCGCATCGGCCACCGGCACCTCGGTGATGAGCGGGCTCGGAAGATCATTCATCGTTACTCCTCGCGAGCCAGTGTGGCTGTGTCCCGCTATGGCTGCGGGAGGGGCGATCGGGTCCTACGTGGGTGTGGCCGTGCCCGTCGGCGCGGAGGGTCCTTCCGGCGCGGGCAGTGCGGCGGAGGCCGTCGGGCAGTCGGGTACCACCAGCGAGGTACCGATGTTCGGCGAGCTCGTCGGGCGGGCCTGCTACCAGCGCAACGGCGGTACAGCGACCATGCGGTTCCGCTGGTCGTCGGTCGGGCGGGTGCAGACCGGGACGTTCGTCTACCAGCTGTTCGACTGCACGACCGGGCATACATCGGCCGGGTTGACCCGCCGCCTGGGCTACGAGACGCCCACGGGCACGTCCGGGCGCGCCGAGGCGACGGTGAAGGTGAAGCTGCGGCGTACTCGCCTGACTCGTGCCACCGCCGCACCTGCTCCATCGACGGGAACTCGACCACGACCGCTCGGGCGCCGGAGGGCCAATCGCCTTCTGGGACAGTCGGTGTAGCGCCGCGGACGAGATACCGGCCGCCATATCGGGCGATCGACTGCGCTGCCAGGTCCCGGTAGCGCCGAGCCGCGGCCTCGTCGAGCACCTCGACCTCGGAGATCACATAAGCGACACCTGAACAGGCTATGGGCGGGAAAGCTGCGGCGCAGGGGCCGCGACCTTCGGGCGCCACGAGCGGGAACGCCTCAGCCCTCGGACGTGTGTCGGCGGCCCACCAGCATTGCCCCCCTCTTCGTGACGCGCATCGGCGTGGAGAGTTCCGCGGCGGCTGCCTCGGCGGCTGCGCGCGGCGCCTGCCGTCCCAGGAGATAGTCGCGGACCGCGGCTGCGTCCGGGAGCGTCAGCAACGGGGCGTCCCAGCGATGCACCGTGACCTCCGCGAAGACCAGCCCGAGGATGGCGGGGGCGTCCTCGGCGTCGAACGTGGTTCGAGGGCGTCGCCAGTAGGCGGCCAGCTCCGGGGAGTCCTCACGTGAGATCGTCGACGTCAGCACGTGCCCGTCGAAGCACAGCACGCGGCGTGCTTCGCGCAGCGCTGCCGATGGGTCGGGCGAGTGGTAGAGCATGTTGAGCATGGTGACGCCGTCGAAGGCGCTGTCCACGAACGGAAGCCGGGCCGCGTCCCCCCGCACCACAGGCGGTGGATGAGCGCGCAACAGCGCTGCGGAGAGGTCCAGGCCGGTGAGCCGTGGACCCCTCGGCGGCAACGCCGCGCGTAGTGGACCGTCTGCGCAGCCCACGTCCAGCACGTTGCGGGCTCCGAGGTCCCGCAGCATTCGCGCCACCCAGTCGTACAGGCTCGCCTCGGCGTGAGCGCCCGCGATCCGCATCCCCGATCGGTAGCGCTCCGGATCGACGTCGTAGTCGAACGGCACGATCACGCGGGCAGCATGCCACTGAGGGCGACGGCACGAGGATCTCAGCGCCATGAGTCCCAACCCGAGCGGACCACAGGCACGTCGGTGCCTATGCGGATGCGCGACTCCGGATCCGTCCCCAAGGTTTCACGACCGAGAGCGTGAGGGCGACCAGCAGCAGGGCGGGTGACACGGTGGGCGGGTAGACCAAGTTCGTCAGGTCGAAGGTGACCGGCACACCCGCCGCGAGCCGCTTGGCCCGCGCGGCCTGATCAGCGACTTCGAAGCGCAGGGAGACGGCGACCAGCGTCAAGAGGACGAGGCTGATGACGAGCTTGGCCGCGACCCACCAGTAGCGCAGCACTCCCCATCTGCCGCCGAGGCCGAGCACGACGCCCGACAGCAGGCAGACAAGGCCGCAGGACAGCAGCGGCCACACCGTCACCAGTTCGAGAGCTTGCAGGGTGAAGGCCAGGGTGCCGCGATCTGAGCTGGTCATCGCGCTGACGATCAGCACCGCCATCGCGACGTCGACGCCGAGCCAGGCGCCTGCGGCGGCGATGTGTGTGATGAGCGCGATCCGTCGTGCGCGGACTCCGAGGCGGCGGCGTCGGCATGTGGGCTCATGGAGCCGCCTGCCGGTCAAGTGCGACCCCCCGTCGGCGCGACGTCCGGCACCGGCGAAGGCCGTCTGACACGGGTGAGTGCAGCGCCTGCCAGGAGCAGCCACGCCATTGACAGGAGCCTGCCGAGCAGGATGAGCGCTGTGCCGTAGAACCAGACGAGTGAGATCAGGGACAGCACCGCCGGCACGGCCGCAACCCACGCCAGCCCGCGCACGCTGCGTTCCGCGTAGGTCCGGCCGGTGAGCGCGATGTACACACCCAGGCTGGCCACGTGCAGCGTTCCGCCGGTGACGAAGGTCGCCTGGTTCAGGCCGAGGACGACCCCGGCGGGCAGCGCCGCTGCAACGGCCAGCGTGGTGCTCAGCGCGGCCGATGTGGTCAGCGCCGCCACCGCCACCAGCCCGGCGAGGCGGCTCCACCGGTCCGCCGGATCTCCGGCGCGGCGCGGCTCCACCTGCCGGGATGCGAGCACGAATATCAGCAGCCCGACTGACGACAAGAGGTGCGCGGCGGCGGGCAGTCCGACGGCCAGGGGCTCACCGGTGACGTAACGGTAGATATCGTCGTCGGGGGCGTTGGGCAGCGGTAGCGGGCTGGTCGCGACGGCGCTGCGTACCAAGTCGTTGACGATGTAGAAGCCCACGAACACGGCCGCACCGAGCAGGGGGAGCAGGCGGGATGACCGGTTGCGCACGTCCGCGAGGTTAGGAACGGGCGCGCGCCGTGTCTTGAACGAACTTCACCTCGCCGCTGTCCGACGGGAGACGGCGAGGAAGTCGGTCGGCGTACCGCCGGTGAAGGTGCGGAATTCGCGGATGAGGTGCGGCTGGTCCGCGTAGCCCGACTCGGCCGCGATCCGCTCCCAGCCGTACGGATCGGGCCGCTCCATCGCGCGCAGCACCCGGTCGAAGCGGACGAGCCGGGCCGCTGTCTTCGGTGACAGGCCGACCTGTTGGCGGAACTTGGTGATCAGGTGCTTGTGGCTCCAGCCGACCTCCTCGGCGACCCGGCCGATCGGCACCACCCCACCGGTCGCAACCAGCCGCTGCCAAGCGCGGCTGACTTCGGCCGACGGCGCCGGACCGGTGTCGAGCCGGTGCAGGAGCAGGCGGTCGACGAGGCGGAAGCGACCGCGCCAGGTCGACTCGGCACGCAGCTGCTCGGCGAGTCGTGCACCGAGCGGTCCGAGTACCTCGGAGAGGTCGACGGCCTGTCCCTGCAACTCGCTCATCGGCATGCCCAGCAGCCGATAGGCGCCCAACGGGCCGAGGAACACCCGCACGTATTCGGGGGCGCACGCGCCGTCGAGAACGATGTGCTCGCCATGCACGCCCATCACGAACGCCAGCGGGCGATGCGCCGAATCTCGGATCTTCACGATCAACCCCACGCACGCCGTTGCCGGAAGCACTACATGAGGCCCTTCCGGCCCGGCGAAACCCGCATAGCCCCGCCCTAGCAACGGGCGAAGCCGCGGGTGCGGCGCCGCGGACGACTGCGGGCCGAGGATCGCCTCGGGTATGCGCTCCTGCATCACGTCGCCTCGCAACCGGCGGGCAGCCGGTCGACGGGGCGAGGCGCCACCGCCGCTTCGACCCGTCGGGAGAACACGGCAGAGACGTACAGCGAAGCGACGTCGAGCTCCATCAGCCCGTCCACGGTCGGCGCGGCCTCGTCTCGGACCCGCGACCGTCCCATCGTCTGCGGTGCGGCCATCTCCTCACGATAACGCGACGATGCTCCCGACAACCCGCGACGATTGCTCCGCCCGCTCCTGATCCGACGTGGCGATCCCTGACGGATGTCGACCACATTGAGAGGCGCAGACGGCTGAAGAGCTACACGATGTGAACCGCCCCCGCTCGGCCCGACGCCGGCAACTGCCTGGCGCGCCGCACCCTCCCTCGACATGCTCGAACGGATTGAGTCGAGGCTGTAGTGATCACGGAGCGCGAGCCCGGGGGATCTTCCAGCTATCGCCGCACCGACGCCCAACACCTCGCCGGTCGGCTCTACGACCGGCTCGAGGCCCGCTTCGGCTGCCGGGAACGTCTTCCCATGCACGCCGGAGTCGCTCCCGATCCCGCCTCCCCGGACGGCGCTCCCGACGTCACCGCCTGGCCTGCCGCGGCGGCCACCGGGCCGGGCCCCGCACGCTGCGCTGGGTGTACCTACAGGCCGGAAGCTCACTGCGTCCAACAGCACGGTTGCTCTGATCAACGGGGCCTCACCGTGCAACGTGTATTGGCAGGTGGGTAGCTCCGCAACGCTGGGCACCAACACCACCTTCATCGGCAGCATCCTGGCGCTGACTTCGGCGTCGGTGCAGACCGGGACCACCGTGAACGGACGGGTTCTGGCCGGCAACGGCCAGGTCAGCCTGGACACCAACACGATCACCCGACCGAACTGTGCCGTCATCCCGCCGGGGGGCACCACCCCGCCGGTCGTCGTCCCGCCGGTCATCGTCCCGCCGGTCGCCGCCGGTCGTCATTCCGCCGATCACCCCTCCCGGCGGCGGTGACAACGGCGGCAGCGACAACGGCGGCAGCGACAACGGCGGCAGCGACGACGGCGGCGGCGGCGACAACGGCGGCGGCGGAAACGGCGCGGCGGAAACGGCGGCGGTGACCACAACGGCGGCCGCGACAACGGCGGCCGCGACAACGGCGACCAGCACCATGCCCGCGACAACGGCCACCACAACGGTGGTGCCGAGAACGCCGCAGCATTCAACGGCGACCACAACGGTGCAGGCGGGGGCGGCAACAGTGTCGGCGACACCGCCAACACCGGCAGTCAGGTCACCAAGGTTCCGGTCGGGTCGGTCGACACCGGCGACGGCAGCACCACCACAGGAACTGGTGTCGCCTTCTACCTGGTGGTCGGCGGGTTGATGCTCGTCGGGGCCGGAACCGGGGCTACTCGACGGCTGCGCCGGGACAGCTGAGGACCTGGACCGCATGCGTCACCGCATTCCGCAGCGCCACCCCCGTCTCGCCCGTTCCCGGGTGCTGGCGGGGGTGGCCGCCCTGCTGGCCCTCATCGCCATCATCGCCGTGGTCGCCGGCTGCTCCGGCGACGCGGCCACCGCCCCGACGCCACCGGTCTCGGCCCCCGGCAGCGTCGCACCCATGGACGCTGCGCAGCCGATGGCGAGGTCCGCGCCGGTCCGCGTGCACATCCCGGCCATCGGTGTGGACTCCACATTGACGCGGCTGGGGTTGCAGGCCGACGGGACGCTGTAGGTGCCGCCCTCCGGCTTCCCGGCAGGCTGGTACACCGGCGCGCCGACTCCGGGTGAACTGGGTCCGGCAATCCTCGCCGGGCATGTCGACTGGAGCGGACAGCCAGGCGTCTTCTCCCGCCTGCGCGAGCTCACCCCCAATGCGCAGGTCACGGTCACACGCCAGGACGGCAGCGCGGCGGTGTTCCGGGTGACGCAGGTCAAGCAGTACCCGAAGGACAAGTTCCCCACGAGCGAGGTGTACGGCGACCTCGACCACCCCGGCCTCCGGTTGATCACCTGCGGCGGCTCGTTCGACCGGCAGACCCGCAACTACGAGGACAACATCGTCGCCTTCGCCGACCTCGTCACGACCCCAGTGAGTTGATCTAGGCCCTCGCCCGTCTACCAGTCGCTGTCGACAGGTGTCTGCTCGTGGGGTTCACGTCGGCGGGGCGAGCTGCGGACAAACCCGCCCGGCGATGGGCTGCGTAAAGTCAGCCGTCGGCGCGCCCGTGGCTGTGTCCCACTCGGTGATGCGCCCGTTCTGGTGGGCCACGACCAGCGTCTGCGAGCGCCGACCCGCCTTGGATTGCCTACTCAACGAGTACGAACGCACAGCCTAAGAGCCGCAGC
>CAWBRG010000004.1:0-153867 GCA_963791185.1 uncultured Actinomycetota bacterium
CTGGGTCACGACGAACGCCTTGGGCACCTCCTCACCCTCCTCGTCGCGCACGCCGATGACGGCGACGTCGGCGATCTTGTCGTGGGTGAGCAGCAGGGCCTCCAGCTCGGCGGGCGGCACCTGGTAGCCCTTGTACTTGATCAGCTCCTTGACCCGGTCGACGATCGAGAACACGCCCTCGTCGGTGACCTCCGCGATGTCGCCGGTGTGCAGGTAGCCCTCGTCGTCGAGGGTGAACGCGGTGGCTTCGGGGTTGTTCAGGTAGCCGCTCATCACGTTCGGCCCCTGCACCCAGAGCTCGCCGCGGCCGCCGGGGCCGACCTCCTCGCCGGTCTCCGGGTCGACGAGCTTGCACGTGATGTTCGGCAGCGCGAAGCCCGACGAGTTGAGGTCCATGTCGGGACGGTCGTCGGGCATGCAGTGGCTCACCGGCGACAGCTCGGTCATCCCGTAGCCCTGCAGCACCGTGCAGCCCAGCCGCTTGCCCATGGCGTGGCCCAGCTCGGCGTCCAGCGGCGCGGCGCCGGAGAAGATCACGTCGATGCAGGAGAGGTCGTACTCGTCGACCATCGGGTGCTTGGCCAGCGCGACGGCCACCGGCGGGGCGATGTAGATCCGGTCCACCGCGTACTCGGAGATGATCCGGAGGAACTCGGTGAGGTCGAACTTCGGCATCGTGACGACCGTGGCGCGCTTGTGCAGGCCCTGGTTCATCATCACCGTCATCCCGTAGATGTGGAAGAACGGCAGGACGGCGAGGATCTTCGTGTCGGATCCGACGTGGCCCATCGGTGCGAACTGGCACAGGTTGGCGACGAGGTTGCGGTGCGTGAGGATCACGCCCTTGGCCCGCCCGGTGGTGCCCGACGAGTACGGCAGCACCGCGGTGTCGCCCGCCGTGGTGGTGAGCTCGGGGGGCGTGGCCGTGGTGGCGAGCAGGTCGGCGAGCGAGGTGACGCCCTCGACGGCGTCGAGCGTGACCACCGCGTCGTCGGGCAGCCCGGCCTCGGCGAGCGCCGCCCGCGCCCGGTCGAGGAACGGCGACACCGTGACGAGCAGCTTCGCCCCCGAGTCGGCGAGCTGGTGGGCCAGCTCGCCCGGCGTGTACAGCGAGTTCGCGCTGGTGACGATGGCGTTGGCGCGCAGCACGCCGTGGAAGACGGCGGCCCACGCCGGCGAGTTGGGGGCGAAGAGCCCGACGACGTCGCCCGCCCCGACACCGCGCTCGGCCAGCGCGGCCGCGATCTTGTCGACCATCGTCGCCAGCTCGCCGAACGTGATCGACCGCCCGCTGGCGCCGTCGACGAACGCGGGGGCGTCGGCCCGATCGCCGAAATCGCCGAACAGGAACGCGGTGAGCGACACATCCGGGATCTCGACGTCCGGGTAGGGGCTACGGACGGGCATGGCGGCGCTCCCTCGCGACGACGGCTGTCCGATCATGTTAGTGCCCCGGGCCGGTCCGATATGTCGGCTTCGGGAAAGCCCCGCACCCAGGTGGCGCAGCGGGCGCCGCCGGGTGGCGCGCTCGGGGTCACAGGAGTGTCACAAGGGTTGTCGCGGCAACGGGCCGCTGCCAAGCTCGCCGTCACCGTCCGTGTGGGTCCCCCAATCCACGAGGACGGCCCGGGCCAGGTCTCCCCACCCGACCCGGGACTACAGCGCCCCCGCGGGGCCCCTGACCGCGGTGGTCGCTGCGAGTGGTTCGCGCGGAGTGGCCCGGTCCTGACTCCCCCTCTCAGGCGCCGGGCCCCTCCGCCCCACCCGCGGGCGTGCGCCGGGTGCGGGCGATGCGCCGTCCGACCCAGACCAGCCCGAGGAGCACCGCCACCACGGGCAGGAACGGCACGAGGAAGCCCACGACCGCGCCGGTGGCCGACGCCGTCGCCTGCAGGCCCTCCCACCCCGCGGCCAGCCCGGCGAGGAAGCCGTTCGGCTGCGGCGTGTCCGTCTTCGTGATCGGCGCCTTCTCCACGTCGACCACCAGCGTGGACAGCGCCACCTGGTCCTTGAGCGCGGTGAGCCTGCCCGTCAGCGAGTCGAGGTCGGCCTCGCGGCGGGTCAGCTCCGACTCGATCGCGACGACGTCGCCGATCGAGCGCGCCTCCGACAGCAGCGCCCGCACCCGGTCGACGCTGGCGCGCTGGCTCGCGACCCGGGCGCCGAGGTCCACGACGTCCTCGGTGGCGTCCACGACCTGCGACGTCCGGTTGGTCACGTGGCCGAGGCCCGCGATCGAGTCGATCAGCTGGTCGAGCCGGTCGGCGGGCACCCGGATGGTCAGCTGGGCACCCGAGTCGGTCGACGACTCCTGCGACACCGTGCCCGCCGCACCCACGACCGCGGCCCGGACCCGCCGGGTGGCCGCGACCGGGTCGTCGGCGTCGACGGACAGCTGCGCCGTGCGCACCAACGACCGCGTGACGCCCCCGATCGGCACCGAGCCCGGATCGGCCTGCGCGGGAGCGGGTGCGGCCGCCGAGTCGCGGGCCGCCACACCCCCGCCGCTCAGGGCGCTGGGCGGCGGCGCGGACTCACTGGTGGACGACCCGTAGTCGGTGACCCGCTCCCGTCCGCCGAGCACGAAGACCCCGACCACGCCGAGCACCACCACCAGCAACAGCCCGACGAGCACCCCCCGTCGCCCGCCGAGCCGCTGCAGCCGTGTCCGTGACATGAACACCTGTACCTCCCAGTCCGCTTTGGCAGGAGGACGGGCGCGACGACCGTTCCGGTTGGACGGCCGGACGTCACGATCCGGTCACGTGAACAGGTGCTCGAACGCCTTGAGGTTGGCCGTGGACTCGCCCCGCTCGGTGCGCCACGCGTACTCGCGGCGGATCGAGGTGGCGAAGCCCAGCTCCAGCAGGGTGTTGAAGTCGCCGTCGGCGGCCTCGAGGACCTGGCCGAGCACGCGGTCGATCTCCGCGGTGCTCACCGCGCCGAGCGGGACGCGGCCGACGAGGTGGATGTCGCCGATGCGGTCGAGCGTGTAGTGCACGCCGTAGAGGCGGGCGTTGCGCTGGAGCAGGAAGCGGTAGACGGCCTCGTGCTCCTCGTCGGGCCTGCGGCACACGAACGCCTGCACGAACAGCGCCTGCTCCCGGACCACGAGCCAGGTGGGGGTGGACAGCCGCCGCGTTCCCGGCAAGGTGACGAGAAACTGCCCCGGGCCGCGCCGGTCGTGCTCGACCTCCAGCTCGGCGAGGGCGGCCGCGACCGTCTCGTCCACGGTCATGACGCCATCCCCGCCAGCACGCGCTGCCGCTGGGTGAACTCCGCCGCGGAGGCGGTGTAGGTGGCGAGCAGGGCGTCGGCGGTGCGGTCCCACGAGAACGCGCGGGCGTGCGCGACGGCCCCCTCGCCCAACTCGTCGCGCCTGCCGATCGCGACGCGGAGCGCGTCGGCCCACTCCTCGGCGCGGTGGCCGGGCACGAGCAGCCCGGAGCGACCGTCGGCCACCGCGACCGGCAGCCCGCCCACCCGCGCCGCGACGACGGGTGTGCCGCACGCCTGCGCCTCCAACGCGACCAGCCCGAACGACTCGTTGTGGCTGGGGACGGCGACGACGTCGGCCGCCCGGTAGACCTCGACCAGGCCCGCGCCCTGCGGCGGCAGGAAGCGCATGTTGCCGCTGATGCCCAGTGCTGCGGCCAGCTCGTGCAGGGCCGTGGGCTCGGCCAGCCCGCTGCCCGACGGGCCGCCCGCCACGAGCACCACCAGCCGTTCGCGCATCGTCGGATCGCGGCGGATCAGCTCGGCGGCCGCCCGCAGCAGCACGTCCGGCCCCTTGAGCGGCTGGATGCGCCCGACGAAGGCGAGCACCACCGCGTCGCGCGGCAGGCCGAGCTGCACCCGTGCGGCGACCCGGCTGCCGGGCCGGAAGCGGCCGAGGTCGACCCCCGGCGGGATCGTGACCGTGCGCTGCGGATCGGCCTGGTACAGCTCGACGAGCTGGCGCGCCTCCTCCTCCGTGTTGCTGATGAGCCGGTCGGCCTCGGCCACCACCTGGTCCTCGCCGATCACCCGCACCATCGGCTCGGGCTCGTCGCCCTCGGCCAGCGCGGCGTTCTTGACGCGGGCCAGCGTGTGGGCGGAGTGGACGAGGGGCACGCCCCAGCGGTCGCGGGCGAGCCAGCCCACCTGGCCGGAGAGCCAGTAGTGCGAGTGGATCACGTCGTAGTAGCCGGGCTCGTGCCGCGCCTCGGCCCGGAGGACGCCCGCGGTGAACGCGCAGAGCTGGCTGGGCAGGTCGTTCTTGCCGAGGCCCTCGAACGGGCCCGCGGCGACGTGCCGCACGAGCACGCCCGGCGCGAGCGCGGCCACCGGCGGCTGCTCGGACGACGTGGCCCGGGTGAAGATCTCCACCGCCACGCCGCGGCGGGCCATCCGCGTGGCCGTCTCCACCACGTAGACGTTCATGCCGCCTGCGTCACCGGTGCCCGCCTGCTCGAGGGGGGAGGTGTGCACGGAGAGCACGCAGACCCGGCGCGGGATTCGCGACGGGCCACCGGTGACGTTCACGGCATCCTGTGTAGCACGTGCCTCACCCGGCCAGCAGGGCGAGCAGCGCGCGCAACGGGTCTTCGGCGTGCCAGGTGTCGTCGGGTTCGCGCCAGACGGGCACGCGGTGGCGGCCGTTCGTCGGGCGGTGGAGGTCGACCCAGAGTTCGTCGTGGCGGCGGAGGCCGCCGTCGGGGACGTCGACGCCGAGGGCGTGGCAGGTCACCACGACCTCGCCGATGTCGGCCCAGGCCACGGGTACGCCCGCCTGCTCGACGCGGCCCGCGACGATCTCGGTGGCGAGCGGGAGGTCGAGCAGCTCGGCCAGCGCGACCGGGTCGCCGCCGATCACCAGCTCGCCCGCGGGGAGGACGGCGGCGGGCCACGGGGCGTCGAGCACCGCGGCCACGTCGACGTGCACGACGGCGCCGTCCATGGCCCGGACGTGCTCGGGGAGGTCGAGGTCGGCGGCGGCCACGCGGCCGTCGGCGACGGCCTCGGCCAGCGCGACGTGCGCCGCGGCGACCAGCGCGGCCGACGGGTGGCGGTGCGCGTCGGCGAGCCGGGCGAGCAGGTCGTCGGCGGCGCGGGCGTCGGCGACGTGGAGGTCGCGGTGGACGCCGATGGCGGCGAGGAAGGCGTCGTCGGGTGGGCGTGGTGGGGTGGACGGCGCCGCGGCGGCGGGCGGAGCGGCGCCCTCCCCCACCGGCGCGGCGGCCGAGGCATTGCGCTCCGGTGCGGGCGCGGGCGGGTCGTTCGCCGGGGCGAGGGGCACCGCGTCGTAGAGGGCGGCGAGGGCGTCGGCGGTGGGGAGGCGCCAGTGGCCGGGGCGGCGGCCGCCGAGGCGGGCGTGCCGGGCGAGCCACCAGGCGGTGTAGCCGGTCATGGCGGCCTCGCGGGTGTCGCGGTCGGCCGCGAGCAGGGCGAGGGCGGCGGGCCACGCGGTGTCGTCGACGAGGTCGAGGTCGCGCACGGCGACCAGGCGGGTCGGGGGCGCGGCCAGGCCGTCCCACCAGCGGTCTTCGTCGTCGAGGTCGTGGTCGGGCCCGACCGGCTCCTCGTCGACGACCACCGCGAACCCGTCCAGCACCCCGACGGCGGTGAGCACCTCGCGCGGGAAGCGGGCGGCCCACTCGGGGTGCAGGACGGCCACCGGCACGTCGTCGGCCAGCAGGGGGCGCAGCGCGGCGTCCGGCAGCATCAGCTCGTCCGCGCGGGCGGGCTCGCCGTCGACGTCGGGGAGGGCGAGCGCAGCCAGCTCCTCCCCGGCGGGCGCACCCGCGGCGAGCAGCGCGAGGACGGCCTCGGCGAGCGGCGCGGTGTCCAGCCCGGCCTCGGCGTCCTCGACCGAACGCTCGACGGCCGCCTGCAACGCCGGGTGCTCCAGCAGGGCCGCCGGGTCGGCGGGCGCGGCGCCGAGGCGGGCGAGCAGCGGGTGCACGGCGTCGGGGTGGGCGACGTGCAGGCCGGGAACGGCGAGCCCGGCCGGTAGCGGCCCTTCGGGGAGCAGGACGGTGGCGGGGCCGGCCGCGGCACGGCCGTCGACGAGCGGGACGGGCAGGGCGCGCAGCTCGTCGACGAGCCCGGGCACGACGTCGGCCAACTCGCCCAGCTCGGCGTACAGCGCCTGCCACCACGACGGCGGCCGGTCGATCCCGAACAGCCGCTCGACCAGCTCCGTCGGGGTGACCCGACGCGCACCCAGCTCCGTCAGCGCGACCGGGAGGTAGGGCGGGGCGGCGAGGTCGTCGAAGCCCGCGGTGGCGAGCAGGCCGGGCAGGCGCGGGCCGAGGCCGGGGATGTCGAGCCACTCGGCCCGGCCAGGACTGAGCTCGCGGACGGCACCGGGGCGACCCCGCTGAGCCGACGCGCCCTGCTCCCATCCCGCCTGCGGGGCATCCTCGTGCAACCGAGCCGCAGCCGGGGCACCACCCTGCTCCCACCCCGCCGCGGGCGCGGCACCCTCGTCCAGCTCAGCCGCAGCTGGGGCACCCTCGTCCGACCCCGCCGCACCCGGCTCCGTCGGAGGGGACGCGGCCGGGAGCCAGGCCGCGGTGCGGAGGGCGGCGACGATCCGGGCCCGCAGCGTGCCGTCGAGCGGGGAACGGGGGAAGTCGGGCGGGGGCACGAGCGCGAGCCGCTCGTCGGGAACGACCGAGCGCACGAGATCGACGTAGGCCGCGGCGGCCCCGTCGAGCACCGCGTCGGTCACCGGGCCGAGCCGGACGCGGCGGCGGTCGGGCTCCAACGGGAGGGTGGCGATCAGCCGGGCGGGCAGGGCGAGGGCTTCGGCGGTGGCGGTCGGCGCGTGCGCGACGTCGTCGCCGAGCGCGCCGGAGAGCGGCAACGCCCAGGTCACCGACCACTCCTGGCGGTCGCGCTGCTCGACGGCGGCGTCGGCCACCTCGAGCACACCCGCGCGTCGAACCAGATGCCACCGCTGCGGCCCGATCGCGACCACGCCGTCCCGCTCCGCACGCCGCACGACGTGCCCGTCGACGTCGATCTCGACGAGGGCAGGCAGGGCGAGCAACAGGTCGGACGCGGCGGAACGGGCGTGGGCGAGCAGCGCGGCGCCGTCCGACACCCGCGCGCAGCGGCAGCCGGACCTCGGTCGCGAACCCGTCCGGCGGGTGTTCCGCGGACGGCCAGACCAGCCGCAGGACGGGCGGCGCGTCGCGGCGGGCCAGCTCGGCGGCCGGGCCGGGGAGGTCGGCGATCGCCGCCGCCGTCCGGTCCGCGGAGAACGCCACCGCGCCCGACGTGCTCACCACCCGCGGCTCGGCGGAGACGGCGAGCACGGCCGCGAAACCGACGCCGAAGCGACCGACCGCGCCCGCGTCGTCCCGCTTGGCCGACGCGCGCAACGACGCGAGCGCCGCCACCCCCGCGGCGGTCAGCGGCGCGCCGGTGTTCGCGACCCGCAGCTCGGCCCGCCCGGCCGCCACCGCGCCGCGCGCCTGCCCCGCCACCGCGCCGCGCGCCTGCCCCGCATCGGCGCCCGCCGCCCTGGCCGCCGGTTCCGGGGCCGCCGCCGGAGTGCGCGCCTGCCCTGCGTCGGAGTGCGCTGCCGCAACGGCGGCCGGTTCTGGGCCTGCTTCGCTGCCGTCGCCCGGCCGCGTCTCGGCCTGCGCCCGCCCCGCAGCGCCCACCGCCGCAGGTCGCGTGCCCACGGCGGCGTCGCCGACGAGCGTGATCCGCAGCCGTCCCGCAACCCCCGCGGCGTCGGCGGCGTTCTGGGCCAGCTCGACGAACCACGTGTCGGCGTATCCGCCGAGGCGCAGGTCCTCTTCGGCGTTGGCGTCCTCCCGGAACCGGGTGGGCGACGCCGCCCACGCGTCGAGGACGGCCGTGCGCAGCGCCGCGGTGCCGAAGGGGTCGTCCACCTACACCCTGACTATTCCGCGGGCTCCAAGTCGACGCCGTCGTCGTAGACCAGCTCCACGACCGCCACCGGGCTCGTCACCTCGACGCGGACGTCCGAGTGCGCCCCGCAGCCGAACCCGACCGCGACGACCGCCCCGTCGGCGGGCGCGTACGCGTTGCCGCACACGCCGAACGACGCCCGCAGCGATCCCGCGAGCGGCAGGAAGAACCCGCAGGTGCCGCACGTGCCGGGGGCGGAGCGGGCCATGTCGGAGCCCGGCCCGTGCGGACCGTCCTGCCACCGCTCGGCCGCCAGCTCGCGGCCCTCGCGCGACAGCACCCGCTCCCGTCCCAGCCCGATCTCCCGCGCGACGTCCTCGACCGCCGGGTCGTCGGACGCGACGTAGCTCGGCACGAGCCGCGGGTCGTCCTCCGGCGCGGGCAGGAGATCGCCGACGCCGAGGTCGCCGGGCCGGATCCGGTGCTCCCACGGCACCCAACCGGGCGCGACCAGCGCCTCCGGGCCCGGGATCAGCACGACCTCGCTCACCGTGACCGGGTCTTCCGGCGACGCCGCGGCCAGCGTGACCGCCCAGCGCCAGCCGAGGTAACCGCCCTGCTCCGCGGCGAAGTAGTGGGTGACGGAGCCGTCGTCCTCTGCCACGCTCTCCAGGTGCGCGCCGACCGCCGCGGGCCCGTCCGGAAGATCGGCCGCCGCTTCCGACACCGCTGCCTCGCGGGCCTCGTCGACGGCGTCCGCCAGCACGCTCGCATCCCTCACCGGTCGTATTCTGCCACCCTCTGCGCGACGGCCTGGCTCGCGGCGCTGCTCACCGCGTGCAGCCCGCCCCCGCCGACCGTCCCCGAGGTCCGCCCGCAGGTGCTCGCGACGCTCCCGCACGACACGACGTCGTTCACCGAAGGCCTCCAACGGGACGGCACCACGCTGTGGGAGGGCACCGGGCTGGCCGGGCTGTCGGAGCTGCGCGAGCTCGACCCCACGACGGGCGCGGTGGTCCGGTCGGCGCCGCTGCCGGGGAAGCTGTGGGGGGAGGGCGTCGCGGTCACCGGCGACACGATCTGGCAGCTCACCTACCAGGACGGCGTCGCGCTGCAGTGGGACAAGGCCACGCTGAAGGTGAAGAAGCAGGTCGCGCTCACCGGCGAGGGCTGGGGGCTCTGCTACGACGGCAACCGCCTGGTCCAGAGCGACGGCTCGGCCACCCTCCGCTTCCGCAACCCCACCACGTTCGCCCAGACCGGCGCCCTCACCGTGACCCTCGACGGCAAGCCGGTGCCCCAGCTGAACGAGCTGGAGTGCGTGGGCGGGCAGGTGTGGGCCAACGTCTGGCCGACCACGCAGATCGTGCGCATCAACCCGGCGAGCGGCCGCGTGACGGCGACCGTCGACGGAGCGGGCCTCCTCACGCCCGCGCAGGAGCAAGGCACGGACGTGATGAACGGCATCACCTGGCTCGGCGGCGACGACTATCTGCTCACCGGCAAGTACTGGCCGGTGATGCTCAGGGCGCGGATCGTGGTCCCGGACGGCTGAGCCCGGGTTTGCCCGGTTGCGCGCTGCGATGGGTCAGAATGGTCGGGTGCGGCGCTTCCGATCGTCCCGACCCGGCGCCCGCCGCTCGTGGGTCGACGACGCCGCGGCGGCCCGGTCGCCCGAGGAGCCGCCGACCGCTCCCCGTCCGGCACCGGAGCCCCCGACCCACCCCGGCGCGGAAGCGCCCGACCCGTACGCGCCCCGCCGTCGCTACCCCTGGCACGACGACCCCAACTACGACCCGGCGGCCTACCGCCGTCCACCGGGGCAGTGGTCGCCGCCGCCCCAGGCGCCGCCGTTCCCGGCCTACCCGGGACCGGGCCCCGCCGCCCCTCCCGGCGTCGACACCACCGCTCCCTGGCCCGCACCCAACCGCGCTACCGAGCGGGCACCGCACACCACCGGGACCACGGCCCGCCCCGCCGCCGAGCCGACCACCCGCGTCGGCCCCGCGGCCCCCACGCCCCCGCCCCGCGGCGGGCCCACCCGCACCATGCCGGTCGGCCACGCGGCGCCGCCGACCGCCACCCATCCCGACCCGGGCGCACACCCCGACGCCACGCCACCACCCGCAGGCGCCACACCCCCCGGCCCGCCGCCGGGCGCAAAGCTCCCCCGCAAGCTCACCGTGACGCGCGTGGCCGCCATGCGCGGCAGGCAGTTCGCCGAAGGCTCGGTGCGGGCGTTCCACCGCGCCGCCACCGCCGACGGCGCCGACCGCTCGGGCCTCACCGCCCTCACCTACGCCACGATGATGAGCTACGCGGTCGACGCGGCCGTCGCCGTCGCGCTGGCCAACACGCTGTTCTTCGCGGCCGCCCGGGCGGAGAGCGTCACCAACGTCGCCCTCTACCTCGCGATCACCGCCGCCCCGTTCGCCGTGGTCGCGCCGGTGATCGGGCCGCTGCTCGACCGCGTCCAACGCGGGCGGCGCGCGGCGCTCGCCCTCACCTTCGCCCTGCGCGCCGTGCTCGCCGTGGTGATGGCGTTCCAGTACCACACCTGGCTGCTCTACCCGGCCGCGCTGGGCACGCTCGTGCTGTCGAAGTCGTTCGTCGTCCTGAAGGCGGCCGTCACGCCCCGGGTGCTGCCCCAGGCGATCACGCTGGTCACCACGAACTCGCGCCTCACCACGTTCGGCCTGGCCGCGGGCGGCGTGTTCGGCGGGATCGCCGCGGGCGTCGCGTGGCTGTGGGGTTCGGAGGGCGCGCTGTTGTACACGGCGCTGCTCGCCGTCGCGGGCACCGTGCTGTGCCTGCGCATCCCGAAGTGGGTCGAGTCGACGGCGGGCGAGGTGCCCGCGGCCCTGCGCGCCACCCGTCGGGGCAGGCGCACGCCGATGAGCCGCAGCGTCGTGGTCGCGCTGTGGGGCAACGGCGCCATCCGCGTGCTCACCGGCTTCCTCACGCTGTTCGTCGCGTTCGTCATCAAGCAGACCGACGCCGAGCCCACCCAGCAGCTCCTGCTCATCGGCATCGTCGGCGCCGCGGCGGGCATCGGGGCGTTCGGCGGCAACGCGGCGGGCTCGCGGCCGCGGGCGCTGTCGGGCGTGGTCGTGCTGTGGTGCGTGGGCGCGGCGGTCGTGGTGGCGGTCGTGGCGGCGGCGGTGCCCGGCATCGCGACGGCCGCGGTCGTCGGGCTCGTCGGGGCGGCCGCGAGCGCGCTGGCCAAGGTCAGCCTGGACGCGGTGATCCAGCGCGACCTGCCGGAGGAGTCGCGCGCCTCGGCGTTCGGCCGTTCCGAGACCGTGCTGCAGCTCGCCTGGGTGACGGGCGGCGCGCTGGGCGTGCTGCTGCCGCACGACACGTTCTGGATCGGCTTCACGGTCGTGGCGTGCGTCGTCGCGCTGGTCGGGGTGCAGACCGTGCTGCTGTACCACGGCCGCAGCATCGCCCCGTTCCTCGCGGTGAAGGACCGGCCGGTGGTGCCGACCGTGCCCGCGGCCCGGGGGTCATAGGCTGGTCCGGTGCGTCGCGTCGTCCTCCTCTGCGCCCTGGCGGCGTTGCTCGCCGGGTGCGGCAGCGGCGCCCCACCCGAGGTGACGTTCGCGGCGGGTGCGACGAGCGTGGTCGCCAAGCCCACGCAGTACTGCGACGTGAAGCTGCAGGATTGTCAGAGCGACGCGAACGCCCCCGTGCGGCTCGCGGTGCCCGCGGGCACGGCGCTCAAGGTGACCGTGCCCGAGGAGATCTCGTCGACGCCGTGGCAGGTCGTGTTCAGCTACCGCAGCGCGAACGGCAGCCGGACCGACGGCCGCAGCCCGGTGCTCACGCCCGACCAGCACCCGGACTACACCCTGCAGCTGCCCGCCGCGACCGACGCGCTCGTCACGGCGGAGGTGCAGCAGTACGGCCCGCCGCCGCAGGCGAACACGGAGACCGGCGAGATCGAGTTCCCGATCCGCGCCACCTGGGTGCTCAACACCGCGGGCTGAGCCGCCGAAGATCGGCGCGAGGCGCACACCACGCAGGCCGCGACCTCCTGGGTGCGACTCGACGCGATCACCACCCGACGACGTCACCGAAATCGCCACTCGCCGTGCCGAAAACGGAGACTCGCCGTCATGGAAATGGAGACTCGCCCGGGTCGGGTCAGCCGTCCAGGTCGCGGGCCACGGCGCGCACGGCATCGGCGGCGAGCTTGGCCGTGCGGCGCTCGGGGTAGCGGCCGCGGCGCAGGTCGGGCTGCACGCGCGTCTCCAGCAGCCGGATCATGTCCTCGATGAGGCTGTGCAGATCCTCGGCCGGACGCCGGGCGGCCTCGACCGCCGACGGCGGCGACTCCAGCAGCCGCACCTGCAGCGCCTGCGGCCCCCGCCTGCCCTCCGCCATGCCGAACTCGACGCGCTGGCCGGGTTTGAGCGCCTCGACCCCGTGAGGCAGTGCATTGCGACGGACGTAGACGTCCTCTCCGCCGTCCTGGGCAAGGAACCCGAAGCCCTTGTCCGCGTCGAACCACTTGACCCTGCCGGTCGGCACGCTAGTTCACCCGTTCTCTACTCACGACGAACGCGCCCTCGGGCGACACCCGGGACGCGCAGGTCCGTCACTCTACTGCGCGACACGCCGAAACCGCAGCCGAATGCAGGCACCCCGTCCGGGTTAGGCGTTTCGGATCGCCGCAGCGTCCTCCAGGTGGAGCAGGGCGACGCTCTTCTCGCGCATTTCGACCTTCCGGACCTTGCCGGTGACGGTCATCGGGAAGTCCTCGACGACCACCACGTACCGCGGGATCTTGTAGTGCGCGAGCCTGCCCGCGGCGAACTCCTTCACCGATTCGGGCGTCAGCTCGGCGGCCCCCTCGCGCAGCTTCACCCACACGCAGAGCTCTTCGCCGTACTTGGCGTCGGGCACCCCGATGACCTGTGCGTCGACGATGTCGGGGTGGCTGTAGAGGAACTCCTCGATCTCCCGCGGGTACACGTTCTCCCCGCCGCGGATGACCATGTCCTTGATGCGGCCGGTGATGTTGACGTAGCCCTCGTCGTCCATCACGCCGATGTCGCCGGTGTGCATCCAGCGGGCCTGGTCGATGGCGTCGGCGGTCTTCTCCGGCTCGTCCCAGTAGCCGAGCATCACCGAGTAGCCGCGGGTGCACAGCTCGCCCGGCTCGCCGCGGGGCAGCGTGAGGCCGTTCTCCGGGTCGACGACCTTGACCTCGACGTGCGGGTGCACCCGCCCGACGGTCGACACGCGGCGGTCCAACGTGTCGTCGGCCCGGGTCTGGGTCGACACGGGCGAGGTCTCGGTCATGCCGTAGCAGATCGTCACCTCGGTCATGCCCATCCGCTCGACGACCTGCTTCATCACCTCCACCGGGCACGGCGAGCCCGCCATGATCCCGGTGCGCAGCGACGAGAGGTCGTAGGACTCGAACTCCGGGTGGTTGAGCTCGGCGATGAACATCGTCGGCACGCCGTACAGCGACGTGCACCGCTCCTGCTGGACGGCTTCCAGGGTGGCCTTCGGGTCGAACCCGGGGCCGGGGATGACCATCGTCGAGCCGTTCGTCGTGGACCCGAGGTTGCCCATCACCATGCCGAAGCAGTGGTAGAAGGGCACGGGGATGCACACACGGTCGTCGGGGCCGTAGCCGCACAGCCGTCCGACGAAGTAGCCGTTGTTGAGGATGTTGTGGTGCGAGAGCGTGGCGCCCTTGGGGAAGCCCGTGGTGCCCGACGTGTACTGGATGTTGATCGGGTCGTCGGGCGACAGCTCGGTCTGCAGGCACGCCAGCTCGGCGCGGTCGCCGCGCCCGCCCGCCGCGACGAGCGCGTCCCAGTCGGGCGTGCCCAGCAGCACCACCTCCCGCAGCGCGGGGCAGTTCGGCCGCACCTCTTTGATCATCGCCGCGTAGTCGGACGTCTTGAAGCTCGTGGCCGCGACCAGCAGCGCGATCCCGGCCTGGTTCAGCACGTACTCCAGCTCGTGCGTGCGGTAGGCCGGGTTGATGTTGACGAGGATGACGCCGAGCTTCGCGGTGGCGTACTGCACGAGCGTCCACTCCGCGACGTTGGGCGCCCAGATCCCCACCCGGTCGCCCTTCCCGAGGCCCGCGGCCAGCAGGCCGAGCGCCACCGTGTCGACGTCCTCGCGCATCTGGGCGTACGTCCAGCGCCGCCCGCTGGGCACGTCCACCAGCGCCTCGTGGTCGGGCTGGGCGGCGACCACGCGGTCGAAGTTGTCGCCGATGGTGTCGCCGAGCAGCGGGACGTCGGACGTGCCGGAGGCGTACGACGGGACGACGGGGGCTGCAGCGGATTCGGCAGTGGACACGGCGAAGACCTCTCTCGATGAGCTGCCGCCCATCCTCCGACGATCTCGACCCGGCCCGCCACCCCCAGTGTCCCGCGCCGGAAGTCCGTTGCGGATATCGGCGGATCCAGGCGTTCGCAGGCAAGGCGCCGGTTCGCGCCTCGTACCGGGCGTACTCGGCCGGACCGGCAACGCCGCCTGCGTACGGCTGGGCCGTCGAGATCTGTGGCGGACTTGCGGTGCGGGGCACTGGGATAGAGGTCGTGAAACCCGTTCGACCCGCGCCGATACCCTGGTGGGATGCACGACCCCCGCGTCCTGCTCGATCCCGCCACCGACGCCGTCCGCAAGCTGGCCCGCCGGGGCTACGCCCTGGACGTCGCCACGCTGGAGAAGCTGCTCTCCGGGCGCAACGCGGCGATCCAGCGCGGCGACGAGGCCCGCGCGGAGAGCAAGCGCGTGGCCCAGTCGGTGAAGGGCGCGAGCGCCGAGGAGCGGCCCGCGCTGGTCGAGCGCGCCCGCGAGCTGAAGGCCGTGGTCACGGCCGCGGACGACGAGCAGAAGGCGCTCGACGCCGAGCTGCAGGAGCTGCTGCTCGGCATCCCCAACCTCATCTCCGACGAGGCCCCCGACGGCGCGAGCGAGGCCGACGCCGAGCTCGTGCGCGTGTGGGGCGAGCAGCCGGAGATCGCCGAGCCGCGCGACCACATCGAGATCGGCGAGAGCCTCGGCATCCTCGACCTGGCCCGCGCCACGAAGCTCGCGGGCCCGCGGTTCGCGGTGCTGCGCGGGCAGGGCGCGAAGCTGGAGCGGGCGCTGGCCGCCTACTTCCTCGACGTCGCCGAGGCCAACGGCTACACCGAGTACTCGGTGCCCACGCTGGTCAACCGGCCCACGATGACGGGCACGGGGCAGCTGCCGAAGTTCGAGAGCGACCTGTTCCGCACGAGCGTCGGCGACCGCGAGCTGTTCCTCATCCCCACCGCCGAGGTGCCGCTCACCAACCTGCACGCGGGCGAGACCCTCCCCCTGGAGAGCCTCCCGTACGCCTACACCGCCCACACGCCGTGCTACCGCTCGGAGGCGGGCTCGTACGGCAAGGACACCCGCGGGCTCATCCGCATGCACGAGTTCGCGAAGGTGGAGCTCGTGCGCATCGTCGACGCCGCCCGTTCGCGCGCCGAGCTCGACGTGCTGATCGGGCACGCCGAGGCCGTGCTGCAGGGCCTCGGGCTGCACCACCGCGTCATCAAGCTCGCGGCGGGCGACACCGGCTTCGCGTCGCAGCTCACGTTCGACATCGAGGTGTGGCTGCCGGGGCAGGGCGCCTACCGGGAGATCGCCTCGGGCTCGGATTGCGGCACCTTCCAGGCACGGCGGGCGGGCATCCGCACGAAGGCCAAGGACGGCACGCGCGGGTTCGCGGGCACGCTCAACTGCTCGGGGCTGCCCATCGGGCGCACGCTCGTCGCCGTTCTCGAGCAAGGTCAACGGGCCGACGGCAGCGTCGCGGTCCCGGCGGCGCTCGTGCCCTACACCGGCTTCGACAGCCTGACCCCCGCATAACGACCGCTCGACGCACGGGCGCCGGAGCTGAGAACCCGACTAGGCCGTACGGAGCAGCGGAATTCGGCGTTCGGCCCCTCTCTGGCCGCTCGTCGACGGCTCGTCGCCGCACGGAGGACCGCTGGCAACCTCCCCTCTCAGGCTGCCCGACGGGGTGGGCCGCAGCGGTTAGCGTCCCCGGCCATGAGCAGTCACCGATCCAGGCGGGCCTACGCCGTCGATCCACGAGCGGCAGGGCGCCGCCGGGTCGTCGGGGCCACGACCGTCACCGCGGCCGGGGGCACCGCGCTCGCCGTCTTCTTCGGGTCTCTGTTCGCCCAGGCGTTCGCCGCCGAATCGGCCGCGCCGAAGCCCGCGCCCGCCGCGCCCGTGCAGGCCGCGTTGACCGTGCCCGAGAAGAAGAACGCCCCGCAGCCCCCCGCCGCCGCTCCCCAACCCGCCCACGGTGCACCGGTCGGGTCCTCCGGCGGGTCATGACTCGCACGGAAAGCCCGGCCCGGACCGTCGTCACCGCTCTGGGGACGACGGCCCTGCTCGCCGTACTCGAGCCGGACGCCCTGGAGGCGGCCCAGCGGGTGATGCACGCCGAGCTGGCCGCGATCGACGTCGCCTGCAGCCGGTTCCGCCCCGACTCGGAGATCTCCCGGCTGCCCGCGGGCACGGCCACCCCGGTGGGCCCGCTGCTCGCGGAGGCCATCGCCGTCGCCCTGCTGGCCGCCCAGCAGACCGACGGCATGGTCGACCCGACCGTCGGGCACGCCGTGCGGGCCCTCGGCTACGACCGCGACTTCGCCGACATCGACCTCGACGGCGCCGACCCGCTCCCGGCGCCGCAGGCCGCACCCGGGTGGTGGCGCGTCGGCTGGGACGGCCACAGCGTGGTGCTCCCGCGCGGCGTGGCGCTCGACCTGGGCGCCACCGCCAAAGCGCTGTCGGCCGACCGCATCGCGACCCGGGCCGCGGCGGCGACCGGCACGGGGGTGCTGGTGAGCCTCGGCGGCGACGTCCGGGTCGCCGGGCCCACCCCGGACGACGGCTGGCGCATCGCGGTCGGCGACGACCACGAGCGCGCCCTCGTCGACCCCGACCTGGTCGTCAGCATCGCCGCGGGCGGCCTCGCCACCTCCAGCACGGCCCGCCGCACCTGGCGGCGCGCGGGCCGCACCGTGCACCACATCGTCGACCCGCGCACGGGCGACGTCCCCGCCGGCCGGTGGCGCACGGTGTCGGTCGCCGCCGCCACCTGCGTCGACGCCAACACCGCCAGCACCGCCGCCGTCGTACTCGGCGACGCGGCGCCCGGCTGGCTGACCGACCGCCGACTCCCCGCCCGTCTCGTCGACCTCGACGGCGCCGTCATCACGACCGCGGGCTGGCCCGAGAGGAGAGCCGCGTAGATGGAAGAGATCCTCTGGTTCGTGAGCCGGGCCGCCGGGCTCGTCTCGTTGCTGATGCTCACCGGCACCGTGGTGCTGGGTTGCGCGCACGCCACGCGGGCGAGCACCGGCCGCTGGCAGCGGTTCACGCTGCACGCGCTGCACCGCAACCTGTCGCTGCTGGCGCTGGTGTTCCTGGCCGTGCACATCGCGTCCGCGATCCTCGACGGCTACGTCCCGCTGCAGTGGGTCGACGCCGTCATCCCGTTCGTCTCCGACTACCACCCACTTTGGGTGGGCCTCGGCGCGATCGCGTTCGACCTCATGCTCGCGGTGCTCGTGACGAGCCTGCTGCGCCACCGGCTGTCGCAGCGGCTGTGGCGCGCGGTGCACGTCGCCTCGTACGCGATGTGGCCGGTCGCGATGATCCACGGCCTGGGCATCCCCGGCTCCGACAGCGACTTGACCTGGGTGATCGCGATGAACGGGGCGTGCGCCGCCGCCGTCGCCGCGTCCGTAACCCGCCGCCTCCTCGTGCGCCACCCCGACACGAAGGCCCGACGCGCGATGGCAGGGACCCGATGACCGCACTCGACGACGCAATAGCCACGGCCGTGTTCCAACCCTCGTTCCCCGGCTTCGACGCCATGATCGACACCGGCCCCATCCCGATCGTCAGCCCGACCGCGGTGGAGTCGCAGCGGCTGTTCGCGGCTGCGCCGCAGGAGTGGGTCACCGCCGACCTCGACGCCCACCTGGCCCGCTTCGGCCCCCTGCCGCTCGCCGACTACCCCAGCGGCGCGGGCAAGCGCCTGTTGGTGGAGAAGGTGGCGCGGGCAGGCCTGCGCGGCCGCGGCGGCGCGGGCTACCCGATGTCGGAGAAGATGGCGCTGGCCTACGAGCACCGCAAGCACGCGGTCGTGCTCGCGAACGGCTGCGAGGGCGACCCGTCCAGCGCCAAGGACCGCGCGCTCCTGCGCCGCGCCCCGCACCTCGTGCTGGACGGCATCGCGCTCGCCGCGCACGCCATCGGCGCCCGCGAGGCCGTGCTCGCGCTGCACACCGGCAGCCCGCTCACCGCCGTGCTCGCCAACGCCCTCGCCGAGCGGGTGGGCGACCCGGTCGAGGTGGAGCTGGCCGAGATGCCCGCCGGGTTCGTGTCGAGCGAGAGCACCGCGCTGGTGAACACGCTCAACACCGGCGACCCGCGCCCCACCGGGGTGCGGACGTCCACGAAGGGGCTGCACGGCCGCCCGACGCTGGTGTCCAACGTGGAGACCCTCGCGCACCTCGCCCTCATCGCCCGCTTCGGCGACGACTGGTACCGCGCCGCGGGCACCCCGAACTCGCCCGGCACCACGCTCGTGACGGTGAGCGGCGCGGTCAACCGGCCCGGCGTGCACGAGGTCGAGCTGGGCCTGCCGATCTCCGACGTGCTGGAGCTGGCGGGCGGCGAGACCGAGCCGCTGCGCGCCGTGCTCATCGGCGGGCTGGGCGGGAGCTGGCTGCCGATCGCGGACGCGGTCGAGCTGCCGCTGGCCCACGAGACCTGCGCCGACGTGGGCATCGAGCTCGGCGTGGCCGCGCTCGTGGCGCTGCCCGCGCGGGCGTGCGGCATCGCCGAGACCGCGGCCGTGCTGCGCTACCTCGCCGACGCGGGCGCGGGCCAGTGCGGGCCGTGCCTCTTCGGGCTGCCCGCGATCACCGCCGACTTCGACGCGCTGGCCATGGGCGCGGCCGACCGCGACCTCCTGCCCCGGCTGCAGCGCCGCCTCGGCGTGATCCCCGGCCGGGGCGCCTGCTCGCACCCGGACGGCGCCGTGCGGCTCGCGGCCAGTGCGCTGCACACGTTCGCCGACGACGTGGCCGCGCACCGGGCGGGCAGGCCGTGCCCCGCGACCGTGCTCGGCCCCTGGACCCCGCTGGAGCACCGCCCATGAGGCTGCGCGTCGACCCCATCAACTGCCACGCCCACGGCCTGTGCGCCGAGCTGCTGCCCGAGCTGATCACGTTGGACGAGTGGGGCTACCCGATCATCGAGGACGACCAGCTGCCCCCGGAGCTGGCCAAGGAGGCCCGCACGGCCGTGCAGTCCTGCCCGGCGCTGGCCCTGTCGCTCAAGCGCGACTGACCGTCAGCGGCGAGCACCAGCACGGCCAACGGGCAGGTCCGGCAGCGGGTGGCGCAGCGGCGTCGACCTCGGTGACCGCGCCCGTCACCAGGTCGGGGTGGTTGGCCGCCACCACCCGGTTCTCGGCGTTCACCAGCGCGGCCGTGCGGCCCGTGCGGTGCAGCAGCGGCAGCAGGCGCCGCTCCAGCCACTCCACGACGATGTCCGCCCCCACCACCCCGAGGAACTCCCGCCGGGTGGACAGCAGCGGCATCGTGAACGTGAGCGTGTACTCGGTGGTGCACAGCGCGTCGACGTACGGGCCGGTGACGTGGCGGGCCCCGGTGTCGCGGGGGATCGCGAACCACGGCAGCTGGGTGTAGTCCCAGAAGTCGTCGGCCTCGGGGTCGAGCTCGGGCTCCAGCCGCTGCACGGCCGCGTCGCCGCCCGGGCCGCGGTGCCACCACTCCATCCAGTGCCCCACGCCCGGCACCACCCCGGGCGCGACGATCAGCCCGGCGCCGACCAGCGGGGTGCCCGGCGTCTCCAGCACCGGGCGCACGACGTCGGCGATGGGCGCGACCGCCTCCGGCCCGGCCGCCGGGAACAGCTGCGCGGCCACCCCGCGCAGCCCCTCCACCGCGGCGAACGTGCTCTCGCACAGCCGCGCCACGCGCTCGGCCAGCGCCAGCACCTGGGCGTCCGGCTCGGCGGTCACCACAGCGCGTCCTCCTCCTCGGCCAGCACGGTGAGGTGCACCGCGCTCGCCCTGGCCAGCGCGGCGTAGACGTGCGCGGTCGCCTCGGACCGCGCACCGCCCGCGTCGCACGCGCACACGGCGTCGAGGATGCCCGACGCACGGGCGAGCACCTCGGTGCGGGCCGCCTCGGTGGTGGCGGCCAGCCAGAGCAGCGGACCGACCTCGCTCTGCAGGCTGATCACCTCGCGGGTGAGCCGGGCCGACTGCGCCGCTGCGGCGACCGCCACGTGGAACCGCGACTCCGCCCGCCGCCGCGCGTCCGCGTCCGGCGCCCGCCGCAGCTCCGCCACGCCTTCGGTGAGCAGGAGCACGTCCTGCGCGCCCGCCCGCTCCGCCGCGAGGTGCGCGCTCGTGCCGAACACGGCGACGTAGTGGTCGGCCAGGTCACGCAGCTGCGACGGGGCGACCTCGCGCAGCCGTTCGCGCAGCAGGTCGGCCGCGCCGCCGCGGACGTCGCGCACGAAGCTGCCGCCGGTGCGCCCCCGCCGGGTGACGACGAGCTGCTGCCCGCGCAGGATCGTGAGCGCCTCCCGCACCGTCACCGGCGCGACGCCGAACGACTCCGCCAGCTCGGACTCGCTCGGCAGCTGCTCCCCCGGCCGCAGCAGGCCGAGGCGGATGCCCTCGGAGAGGCGGCGGACCACGGCGTCGGCGCGACGGCCGAGGTCGAGCGGGGCGAAAACCGCCGCGCGGCCGCCGGTGTCACGCACGGGTTACACCCTGCCACAGCTCATTGACGCAAAACCTATGGAGCCATATGTTTTCTGCCCGTGGCCCCAGGACGGACGGCACCGGCTCGTGCCACCGACGCCGCGCCCACCCGCACCCCGGCGATCTCGCTGCGCGGCGTGCGGAAGGAGTTCGCAGGCGGGGTCGTCGCGGTGCGCGGGCCTCGACCTGGACGTCGCGGAAGGCGAGTTCGTCACGCTGCTCGGCCCGTCCGGCTCGGGCAAGACCACGGTGCTGCGGATGATCGCGGGCTTCGAGGCGCCCACCGCGGGCACGGTGTTGCTGCGCGGCGAGGACGTCACGGCCGCGCCGCCGTTCGAGCGCGACGTCCACACCGTGTTCCAGGACTACGCGCTGTTCCCGCACCTGTCGGTGCTGGGCAACGTCGAGTACCCGCTGCGCATCGCGGGGGTGGGCAAGGCCGAGCGGCGCGAGCGGGCCCGCGCGGCGCTCGCCACCGTGCGCCTCGAGGCGATGGGCGACCGCGCGCCCACCGCCCTGTCCGGCGGCCAGCGCCAGCGGGTGGCGCTCGCCCGCGCGCTGGTGGACCAGCCCGCCGTGCTGCTGCTCGACGAGCCCCTCGGCGCGCTCGACCTCAAGCTGCGCGAGCAGATGCAGATCGAGCTCGCCGGGATCCAGCGCGACTCGGGCATCACGTTCGTGCTCGTCACCCACGACCAGGACGAGGCGCTCACGCTCGCCGACCGCGTGGTCGTGTTCAACGACGGCCGCGTGGAGCAGGCGGGCCCGCCCACCGAGGTCTACGAGCGGCCCGCGTCGGCGTTCGTGGCGGGCTTCGTGGGCACGTCCAACATCATCGACGGCGTCAGCGTGCGGCCCGAGAAGATCAGCATCGGGGGCGAGGGGCCGCGCGGCGTCGAGGGCACCGTCGACGAGCTCGTCTACACCGGCGCCACCACCCGCTGCGTCGTCACGCTCGACGACGGCACCGCGCTCTCCGTGCTGCTCCTCAACGGGGCGGGCGCCACCACGGTGCCCGCGCGCGGCGAACGGGTGCGCCTCACCTGGCACCCCGAGCACGAGATCCAGCTGAAGGAGGCCCCATGAAGATGCGGACTGTCGCGGTGGTCGGGGCCCTCGGCCTCGTGCTCGCCGCGTGCGGCGGCGGTGGCGGTGGCGGAGCCGCGCCCGGCGGCAGCGGGCAGGGGGCGCCGCCCGGCGGCACCCCGTTCGCGGGCCCGGTCGGCCAGGGCGAGGGCAAGCTCTCGGTGCTGGCCTGGCCGGGTTACGCGGAGAACGGCTCGACCGACCCGACGATCAACTGGGTGGGCCCGTTCGAGCAGCAGACCGGCTGCAAGGTGGCCGTCAAGACGTTCGCCACGTCGGCCGAGGCCGTGCAGCTGTTCGCCACCGGCGAGTACGACGTGATCTCCGCGTCCGGCGACGCGTCGCTGCGGCTGGTCTACGGCGACCGCGTGCAGCCGGTCAACACCGCGCTCGTCCCCAACTACGCCGACATCTTCCCCGACCTGAAGGACCAGCCCTGGAACTCCGTCAACGGGGTCTCCTACGGCGTCCCGCACGGCCGCGGCGCCAACCTGCTGCTCTACAACAAGGCCGCCAACCCCACGCCGCCCACGTCGTGGAAGGACATGTGGGACGCGAACTCCCCGGTCAAGGGGAAGATCAGCCCGTACGACGACGCGATCTACATCGCCGACGCCGCCGTCTACCTGATGGCCACCCAGCCCGACCTGGGCATCAAGAACCCCTACGCGCTCGACCAGAAGCAGTTCGACGCCGCGACGACGCTGCTCAAGCAGCAGAAGCCGCTGGTCGCCGAGTACTGGGGCGACTACGTCAAGCAGGGCCAGGGCCTCGCCTCCGGCTCGATCGCGCAGGGCCAGGGCTGGCAGCTCACGGCCAACCTCGCCAACGCCGACGGCGACAAGGTGGGCACGACCAAGCCCAAGGAGGGCGCCACCGGCTGGTCGGACACGTGGATGGTCAAGAAGGACACCGCGAACGTCAACTGCTCGTACCAGTGGCTGAACTACATCGTGTCGCCGCAGGTCAACGCGCAGATCGCCGAGTACTTCGGCGAGGCGCCCGCCAACCAGAAGTCGTGCGCGCTCACCGCGAACAAGGACCACTGCGCGCAGTTCCACGCCCAGGAGACCGGCTTCTGGGGCGACGTCTACTACTGGACCACCCCCACGGCCAACTGCCTCGACGGACGCACCGACACCAAGTGCATCGCGTACGACGACTGGGTGAAGGCCTGGAGCCAGCTGCGCAGCAGCTGACCTCCCTCGATCCGCGGCCGGGCCCGGGCTGATCCCCTCCGTCCGGGCCCGGCCGCACCTTCTCGGAGGCACCACCATGACGAGCGTGCAGGCGATGCTGCACCGGCGGCCCGCGCTGCGGCTGGCAGGCCTGCTCACGCCCGCGCTGCTGTGGCTCGGCCTGTTCTACCTCGTCCCGCTGGGGTTCCTGCTGGCCACGGCGTTCTTCGCGACCGACAGCTTCACCGGCCGCGTGCTCTACACGTTCACCACCGAGAACGTCGTCGAGGTGCTCACCAACCCGGCGTACCTGCTCACGGTGGTGCGCACGGTGGGCGTGGCCGTCGGCGTCACGGCGCTGTGCGTGGTGCTGGCCGTGCCGCTGGCCGCGTACATGGCGCTGGTGGCCGGGCCGCGCGCGCGGCCGGTGCTCGTGGCGCTCGTGGTCACCCCGCTGTGGGCGTCGTACCTGGTCAAGGGCTACGCCTGGCGGGTGCTGCTGGCGCCGGAAGGCCCGTTGGGCGGGCTCTCGCCGGGCTACGGCTGGGTCGCGGTGGTGCTCACGCTCACCTACCTCTGGCTGCCCTACATGATCCTGCCGATCTACGCGGGCATCGACGGCATGCGCGGCTCGTACGTCGACGCCGCCGCCGACCTCGGCGCCCGGCCGTGGACGGCGTTCCGCACGGTGATGGTGCCGCTCCTGGGCCCGGCGGTCGCGGCGGGCTCGGTGTTCACGTTCTCGCTGTCGCTCGGCGACTACATCACCGTGCAGCTCGTCGGCGGCACCAACCAGATGCTGGGCAACATCGTGTACTCCAACTTCTCCACCGACCTGCCGTTCGCCGCCGCCGTGGCGCTCCTGCCGTTGCTCGTGATGGCGGCCTACCTGCTCACGATCCGCCGCACCGGCGCGCTGGAGCGGCTGTGATCCTCTCGACGGGTGCGCGCTGGCTGCTGCGCCTCGCCGCCGCGGCCGTGCTCACGTTCATCTACGCGCCGCTCGCGCTGGTGCTCGCCAACTCGTTCTCCACGAGCGTGACGTTCGCCTGGCCGCCGCCGGGCTACACGCTGCGCTGGTGGCAGGCCGGGGCGTCCAACGAGGGCGTGCGCACCGCCCTCCTCACGTCGGTGGAGGTCGCGCTCGCGGCCGCGCTCATCGCCGTGGTGCTCGGCACGCTCGCGTCGATGGCGTTGGTGCGCTACGACTTCTTCGGCCGCGACGCCGTCTCGCTGCTCGTGCTGCTGCCGATCGCGCTGCCCGGCATCGTCACCGGCATCGCGCTGAACACCCTGTTCACCCAGGCGCTGGGCGGGCTGACGTTCTTCACGCTCGTCGTCGGGCACGCCACGTTCTGCATCGTCATCGTGGTCAACAACGCCTCGGCGCGGCTGCGGCGGATGTCCTCGACCGCCGAGGAGGCGTCGCTCGACCTCGGCGCCACCCCGTGGACGACCTGGTGGCGGGTCACGCTCCCGGCCCTGCGCGGCGCGCTGTTCGGCGGCGCGCTGCTGGCGTTCGCGCTGTCCTTCGACGAGATCATCGTGACGACGTTCACCGCGGGCCCCGGCCTGCAGACGCTCCCCCTGTGGATCTTCCAGAACCTGTTCCGCCCGAACCAGGCGCCGGTCGTCAACGTGGCGGCGGTCGTGCTGGTCGTCATCTCCGTGCTACCGGTGTACCTGGCCAACCGGCTCTCCGGCGGCTCTGCCGGAGCCACAACGAAATAGGGGTGTCATGCGCACGTTCCACAACATCGTCGACGGCAAGCCGGTGCAGGCGTCCGACGGGCGCACGCTCGACATCCACGACCCGAAGACCGGCGAGGTGTACGCCACCTCGCCGCTGTCCGGGCCCGCCGACGTCGACGCGGCCTACCAGAGCGCGCAGCGGGCCTTCCAGAACGGCTGGGGCGACACCACGCCGTCGGACCGGATGAACGGGCTGCTCGCGCTGGCCGCCGCCGTCGAGGAGCACGGGCCGGAGCTCGCGGAGCTGGAGGCGCAGAACACCGGCAAGCCGCTGGGGCTCACGCTCTCGGAGGAGATCGGCCCGATGGTCGACCAGCTGCGCTTCTTCGCGGGCGCGGCAAGGCACCTGGAGGGCCGGGCCACCGCCGAGTACATGGAGGGCCACAGCTCCTCGATCCGCCGCGAGCCGCTCGGCGTGATCGGCTCGGTGGCGCCCTGGAACTACCCGATGATGATGGCGGTCTGGAAGATCGGGCCCGCGCTGGCGGCAGGCAACACGTTGGTGCTCAAGCCGTCGGACACCACGCCCGCCTCCACGGTGCGGCTGGGCGAGCTGGCCGCCGAGGTGCTGCCGCCCGGGGTGCTCAACATCGTGTGCGGCGACCGTTCGACGGGCGCGGCGATGACCGACCACGACATCCCGGCGATGGTCGCGATCACCGGCAGCGTCGCGGCGGGCAAGGCGGTGGCCGCCGCGGCCGCCCCGCGGGTGAAGCGGGTGCACCTGGAGCTGGGCGGCAACGCGCCGGTCGTCGTGTTCGAGGACGCCGACATCGCCGCGGCCGCCGCCGACATCGCCGTCGCGGGGTTCTTCAACGCGGGCCAGGACTGCACGGCGGCGACGCGGGTGATCGCGCACGAGTCGATCGCGGTGGAGCTGGCCGACGCGCTGGCCGCCGAGGCCGCGGCCGTCCGCTTCTCGCGCGACGAGACGGAGGGCTCCGAGGACTTCTTCATCCCGCCGCTCAACAACGCCGACCAGATGGCGAAGGTGTCCGGGCTGGTGTCGCGGGTGCCGTCGTCGGCGCGGGTGCTGTGCGGCGGCGCGCCCGCCGACGGGGCGGGCTGGTTCTACCCGCCCACCGTGGTCGCGGGCGTCGCGCACGAGGACGAGATCGTCCAGACCGAGATCTTCGGGCCGGTGATCACCGTGCAGTCGTTCGGGTCGGAGGCCGAGGCGGTCGCGGCGGCCAACGGCACCCCGTACGGGCTGGCGTCGAGCGTGTGGACGGCCGACCACTCCCGCGCGGTCCGGCTGTCGAAGGCGTTGGACTTCGGCTGCGTGTGGGTGAACTGCCACATCCCGCTCGTCGCCGAGATGCCGCACGGCGGGTTCAAGGAGAGCGGCTACGGCAAGGACCTCTCCGGCTACTCGCTGGAGGACTACACCCGCGTCAAGCACGTGATGTCGAAGTACGCGTAGGAGGGTGCTGGAGAGCTCCTGACAGGCCGCCGGTCGAGAGGAGCCGGTTCGGGGTGTCGTCGGGGTCGTCGGCGATCACCCCGGCCGTGGCGTGGCCGATGATCCACTGCTTGACGGTGGCGCTCGACGCCGCGGTGTCGGTCTGCTTGTAGAGCGCCGCCACCCCGGCCACGTGCGGGGCCGCCATCGACGTGCCGGAGTACGACGCGTAGCCGCCGCCGGGCACCGGCGCGACGATGCGCGTGCCTGGCGCGTAGACGCCCACGCACGGCCCGGTGGACGAGGACGGCGCGCGCTGGTCGTCGATCGTCGAGTTGGCCGCGGCCAGCACGCCGGGCACGGAGCGGGGCACGGCGCGGCAGTCGTCGCCGCCGGTGTTGCCCGCCGAGGTCGCGACGAACACGCCGTCGGCGACCAGCTTGGCGACCGCCGCGGTCAGCGCGTCGGACGGGCCGTAGCTCCACGACATCACCGCGACCGACGGGCCGCTGTGGTGGCCCGCGACCCAGTCGATGCCCGCGAGGAGGCTGGAGAGCGTGCCCGCGCCGGTGCAGTCGAGCACCTTCACCGACACGACGGACGCCTCCTTGGCGACGCCGTGGCCCGCGGAGGCGGCGATCCCGGCGACGACGGTGCCGTGGCCGTCGCAGTCGCCGGTCGTCGAGTCGACGAAGTTGGCGGGCTGCTTGGCGCGGCCGCCGAAGTCGGGGTGGCGGATGTCGACGCCGGTGTCGAGCACGAAGACGGTCACGCCGCGGCCCGTCGCGCGGGTCGTGTAGTGGCCGTCCAGCGGCAGGCCGCGCTGGTCGATGCGGTCGAGGCCCCAGTTGGGCGGGTTGTCCTGCGTGCCCTCGGCGATGGCCGTCGGGTCGACCGCCACCGCCAGGTCCGGCTCGACGCCCAGCACGCCCGGGTAGGCCCGCACCCGCCGCAGCTGGTCGGCCGTGAGCGGGGCGGCGAAGCCGACGAACGCGCTCGCGTAGGTCTGCACGGGCCGGGCGCCGATGTCGCCCGCCAGGCTCGCCGCGGCCGCGGGCGACGCGGCGCGCACGATGTAACCCTGCGTGTCGTCTGCGTCGTCGGCCCACGCCGGGGACGCCCCGAGCAGGAGGATCAGGACCACCGCCGGGGCGACCCGACGTAGGGAGCGGAACACGGGGAGCGACGGTAGCCACCGCGGCCCGCGGCAACCAGACACACGATCGGGCCGGGTGAAGGCCCTTTACGACCCGCCGACGCCGTGGATCGCGACCTCCGCGGCCTTCACCACGAACCACAGGTCGGCGCCGGGCTCCACCATGAGCTCGGCCATGGCCGCGGCGGTGACGTCGGCGGCGAGCCCGTCCACCCACAGGGGGCCGCCCGGTCGGGCGACCGCCCGCAGCCGCACGAGGTCGCCCACCGGCTCCAGCGCGGCCAGCCGCACCGGGAGCACGTTGCGCGGGCTGCCCGACGGCTTCTCCGCGTACACGGCGACGGCGGCGGGCGGGAACACGGCCACGCCGGGCTCGCCGTCGCTCACCCCGTCCAGGCGCCCCGCCACGGTCGTCCCGTCGGCGGTGCGCAGGCCGCCGCCTGCCACGACGCCGGGCACGAGGTCGAGGCCCGCGATCCGCGCGGTGAACGGGCTGCGCGGGCGGGCCAGCACGTCGCGCGCGGGACCCGTCTCAACGACCCTGCCTTCGGTGAGCACCACCACCCGGTCGGCGAGCACCAGCGCGTCGAGCGCGGAGTGGGTCACGAGCAGGGCGGTCTGCTTGCGGTCGCGCACGATCCGGCGCAGCAGCGAGCGCAGGGCGGGTGCGGCGTCGACGTCGAGCGCGGCGAGCGGCTCGTCGAGCAGCAGGAGGTCGGGGTCGGGGGCCAGCGCGCGGGCCAGCGCCACCCGCTGCTGCTGGCCGCCCGACATCTGCGCGGGCCGCCGCCCCTCCAGCGCCGCGGCGTCGACGGCGGCGAGCAGCTCCCGGGCCCGCTCCTCGGCCGCGCGCCGGGGCACGCCGTGCGCCCGTGGCCCGAACGCGACGTTGGCCAGCGCCGTCATGTGCGGGAAGAGCAGCGCCTGCTGGGCGAGCAGCCCCACGCCGCGGCGGTGCGGCGGCACGTCGGTGACGTCGGCGTCACCCAGCCGCACGTGCCCCTCGGACGGGCGCAGCAGCCCGGCGAGCACGCCGAGCAACGTGGACTTGCCCGCCCCGTTGGGCCCCAGCACGGCGATCACCTCGCCGGGTGTGGCGGTGATCGTGACGTCGAGCGTGAACGTGGGGCGCCGCACGACGACGCGCGCGTCGAGCGCGGTCACGACAGCCCCTCGGAGCCGCGCGGCCGGGTCACGGCGATCACCGCGACGGCCACCACGACCAGCACCAGCGACAGCGCGACGGCCGCGTCCACATCGGTCTCGCGCTCCAGGTACACCAGGAGCGGCAGGGTGCGGGTGGTGCCCTGCAGGCTGCCCGCGAACGCGGTGGTCGCGCCGAACTCGCCGAGGCAGCGCGCGAACGCGAGCACGGTGCCCGACGCCAGGCCCGGCAGCACCAGCGGCACGGTGATCCGCCGGAACGCCAGCGTCGGCGAGGCGCCGAGCGTCGCGGCGACGGCCTCGTAGCGCTGCCCGGCCGTGCGCAGCGCCCCCTCCAGGCTGACGACGAGGAACGGCAGCGCCACGAACGTCTGGGCGAGCACGACCGCGGCCGTGGTGAACGGCACGGTGATCCCGAACCACAGGTCCAGCGCCTTGCCCGACGAACCCGCTGCGGCCCAACAGGTACAGCAGCGCGAGGCCGCCGACCACCGGCGGCAGCACCAGCGGCAGCAGCACCACCGAGCGCAGGATCGGCAGGCCGGGCGGGTTGCCGCGGGCCAGCACCGCGGCCAGCGGCCCGCCCAGCACGATGCACAGCGCGGTCGAGATCGCCGCCGTCTCCAGCGAGAGCCGCAGCGCGTCCAGCGCCGAGTCGGACACCAGGAGCTCCGGCATCCGCGCCCAGTTGGCCTTGCAGCACCAGGCCGACCACGGGCAGCGCGATCAGCGCGAACGCCAGCGCCGCGGGAACCCAGAGGACACGCGGCAGCCCGACCCCCCGTCGGGTAACGGGCTGCCGCGTGGTGGTCACGGCTTGGCGAACCCGGCCTGCTCCAGCGCCTTCTGGCCCTGCTCACCGGTGACCGTGGTGAGGAACTGGTTCGCGAGGTCGGCCGCGGGCGCGTTCTTGAGCACCGCGATCGGGTAGTTGGTCGACGCCTGCGACGCCTCGGGGAAGTTGACGCCCTGCACCTTGTCGCCCGCCGAGTTCACGTCGGTGACGTACACGAGCCCCGCGTCGGCGTCGCCGGTCTCGACCTTGGACAGCACCGACTTGACGTCCGACTCCTGGCTCACCGGCTTCAGCGCGGTGCCGGTGGCTTTCTCGATCTTCTGCTCGGCGGCGCCGCACGGCACCTGCGGGGCGCAGACGACGACCTTGATGTCCGGCTTGGCGAGGTCCGCGAACGTCGCGATCTTCTTGGGGTTGCCGGGCGGGGTGGCGATCTGCAGCACGTTCTTGGCGAACGTCACCGGCTTCGCGGCGGTGAGGTCGGCGTCGGTGACGGTCTTCATCGTCGCGTCGCTGGCGGCGGCGAAGACGTCGGCCGGGCGCGCCGTTGACGATCTGCTGCGCGAGGTCGGACGAGCCCGCGTAGTTGAACTTGACCGACACGCCGGGGTGGTCGGTCTCGAACTGCTTGCCCAGCGCGTTGAACGTCTCGGTGAGCGACGCGGCGGCCAGCACGGTGAGCGTCTGGGGCGCGGCGGCCTGGGTCGCGGGCGCGGCCGTCCCACCGCTCCCGCAACCGGTGAGGAGCAGCGGCGGCCGCCACCCCGATCGCGGCCAGTGCACGGATCTTCACGAATTTCCTCCGGGGGTCTCGACGACGACGTTCGTCGACTTGATGACGGCCACGGCGAGCACGCCGGGCTCGAGGCCGAGGTCCCCGACGGCCTCGGTGGACATGAGCGACACCACCCGGTGCGGGCCGCACTGCATCTCGACCTGCGACATCACCTTGTCCGACACCACGGACGTGACGAGGCCGACGAGCCGGTTGCGGGCCGAGCGCTGCACTTCGGACGGGTCGGGGGCGGTCTGGGCGTGGTCGCGGGCGAACGCGGCCAGCGCCGCACCGTCGATGACCTTGCGGTTGGACGCGTCGGGCCGCACCGGCAGGGCGCCCGCTTCGACCCACCGGCGCACGGTGTCGTCGCTGACGCCCAGCAGCCGCGCGGCGTCGGCGATCCTGAACTGCGGCACTCTGGGGATCCTAGTTCCGCGATTGCGACTTTGACCAGTTGGGGGTCCGGTTGTGGTTGAGTGCGATGCGTGGACTTCGCACCCAGCGCCGTGGCCGACGACTACACCAAGCGCATGCGCGCCTTCCTCGACGACCGGATCCTCCCGGCCGAGGCCGCCTACGCGGAGTTCCGCGCCGCGCGGCGGGGCACGCCGTCGGAGTGGGAGCTGCCGCCCGTCGTCGAGGAGCTGAAGGCCGAGGCGCGGGCCCAGGGGCTGTGGAACCTGTTCCTGCCGTCGATCTCGGGGCTGTCCAACCTGGAGTACGCCGCCGTCGCGGAGGTCACCGGCTGGTCACCGGACATCGCCCCCGAGGTGATCAACTGCCAGGCGCCCGACACCGGCAACATGGAGACGCTGCACCTGTTCGGCACACCGGAGCAGAAGGAGCAGTGGCTCGAGCCGCTGCTGGCGGGCGAGATCCGTTCGGCGTTCGCGATGACCGAGCCGGACGTCGCGTCGTCGGACGCCACCAACATCCAGACCAGCATCGTGCGCGACGGCGACGACTACGTCATCAACGGCCACAAGTGGTGGATCTCCGGCGCGGCCGACGAGCGCTGCAAGATCTTCATCGTGATGGGCAAGACCGACCCGGAGGCGGCCTCGCACCGGCAGCAGTCGATGGTGCTCGTGCCGCGGGACACGCCCGGGTCTGGAGATCGACGCGGCACCTCCCGACGTTCGGCTACCAGGACCAGCACGGGCACTCCGAGCTCACGCTCACCGACGTGCGCGTGCCCGTCACCAACCTGCTCGGCGAGGAGGGCGGCGGGTTCACGATCGCCCAGGCGCGGCTGGGCCCCGGGCGCATCCACCACTGCATGCGGCTGATCGGGATGGCGGAGCGGGCGATCGACCTGATGGCGCGGCGGGCGCAGTCGCGGGTGGCGTTCAAGCGCCCGCTCTCCGAGCAGGGCGTGGTGCGGGAGCACATCGCGCTGTCGCGGATCGAGGTGGAGCAGGCCCGGCTGCTGGTGCTCAAGACGGCGTGGCTGATCGACAGCGCCGGGTCGAAGGGCGCGGCCACCGAGATCGCGGCGATCAAGGTCGCCGTGCCGCGGATGGCGTGCACGGTGATCGACCGGGCCATCCAGATCCACGGCGGCGGCGGCATCACCGACATCACCCCGCTCGCCCGCGTTCTACGCGTGGGCCCGCGCGCTGCGCCTCGCCGACGGCCCCGACGAGGTCCACCTGCGCACGGTCGCCCGCCAGGAGTTGGGCCGCCACCCCACCGGTTAAGGCGAGTCTCCGCATCCACGACGGCGAGTCGTCCGTTTCCACGACGGCGAGTCCCGCGTTTCCACGACGGCGAGTCTCGCATCTCGGCGACGGCGAGTCTGCCGTTCTCGGCGACGGTGAGTCCGGCGTTTCGGACCGCGATCCCCTCGGGTAGGCCAAGCCATGCAGATTCCCAAGGGCATGGTGGTCGAGCGCATCCGGGCGGGCGGCGACCCCGACCGCACGGCGCGCGCCGACGCCGAGCTGCCCGAGAAGGTCGACACCGAGCGCGACGCCGACCTGCTCCGCAGCTTCGACCTCGACCCGCAGGAGCTCGCCGACGGCTTGGGCGGTCAGGCCCCGGCCATCGGATGATCGGCCCACCCGTTCGGCCAGGTCCCGGACCGGCATCTGCGGCACCAATCGCGCGACGACACCGTGCCTGCGGAGTGACGTGTTCGCGCTGGTCCGAGGCCCGCTGGAGATCCGTTTCGACGGTTACGCTCGTGGTGTGACGGCAACCGAGCTGGGCCTCCCCGCGCTGCGCGGCGCGGCCCGCCGCGACCCCGCCCGACCCGCCGACCCCCGCCTCGTCGACACGTTCGGGCGCGTCGCGACCGACCTCCGCATCTCCCTGACCGACCGCTGCAACCTCCGCTGCACCTACTGCATGCCCGCCGAAGGCCTCGACTGGATGCCGCGCGACGAGCAGCTCACCGACGACGAGCTCGTCCGGCTCATCACGATCGCGGTCCGCGACCTCGGCGTGCACGAGCTGCGCTTCACCGGCGGCGAGCCGCTGCTGCGCCGCGGGCTCGAGCGCATCATCGCGGCCTCGGCGGACCAGCGGCCGCGTCCGGACATCTCGCTCACCACCAACGGCATCGGCCTCGCCCGCCGCGCCGAGGCGCTGGCCGCGGCCGGGGTCGACCGGCTCAACGTCTCGCTCGACACGCTGCGCGCCGACCGTTTCGCCTCGATCACCCGCCGCGACCGCCTCTCCGACGTCCTCGCGGGCCTCACCGCCGCCCGCGACGCGGGGCTCGACCCCGTCAAGATCAACACCGTGCTGCTGCGCGGCGTCAACGACGACGAGGCCGTGCCCCTGCTGGAGTTCGCCGTCGACCAGGGCTTCGAGCTGCGCTTCATCGAGCAGATGCCGCTCGACGCCCAGCACGGCTGGCAGCGTGCGGAGATGGTGACCGGCGGGCGAGATCATGGAGACGCTCCGCTCGGCGTTCACGCTCACGCCCGACCCGACCGAGCGCGGCGGCGCCCCGGCCGAGCGGTGGGTCGTCGACGGTGGGCCCGCGGTGGTCGGCGTCATCGCCTCGGTCACCCGGCCGTTCTGCGGCGCCTGCGACCGCACGCGCCTCACGTCCGACGGGCAGATCCGCTCGTGCCTGTTCGCCCGCACCGAGACCGACCTGCGCGCGCTGCTGCGCGACGGGGCGTCCGACCAGGAGATCGCCGACACGTGGCGCGACGCCATGTGGGGCAAGCTCGCGGGCCACGGCATCGACGACCCCGGCTTCCTGCAGCCGGACCGCCCGATGAGCGCGATCGGGGGCTAGGAGAATGACCTCCGGGACCACCACGACCATCACCGTGCGCTACTTCGCCGCGGCCCGTGCGGCGGCGGGCGTCGAGGTGGACAAGGTGCAGGTGGCGTCGAGCTCGACCGTCGCCGACCTGCTGGACGCCATCCGCGCCGAACACGGGCCGGAGCTCGCCCGGGTGTTGGCGCGCTGCAGCTACCTGCTCGACGAGGTGGCCGTGCGCGACCACAGCGCCCCCGTCGCCCACGCCACCAGCCTGGACGTCCTCCCGCCGTTCGCGGGCGGCTGACTCAACGTCCGCCGGGCCACGTCCCGACGGTCTCGGCTTTCAGCAAAGCGTGCACGACCGCGCGGGTGACGACTTCGGCCGCGGCGGCGTGCAGCGCGAAGAGTTCCTCCGCGCTCGGCGCCGGCCGGGCGCAGGTGGACAGCCCGAAGATCGTGTCGCCGTCCATCACGGTGTGCACGGGGTTGATCGCCCGGGCGAGGCCGTCGTGGCCCATCGTGGCGAGCCGGGCGGCGCCCGCCTTGTCCAGCGTGAGGTCCGTGGCGACGACGGCGAGCGTCGTGGCCGTGCCGGGCGTCGGCGGGCTGGGTGCCACGGGAGCGACCGGCGCGACCGGGCCGAACTCGCCGTCCACCTCGGCCCGCAGCCCGTGCGGCAGGCCCGACGCCGGGTCGATCGCCGAGCCGACGGCGTTGAGCACCACGAGCGCGGCCACCGTCGCGCCGCTGTCGAGCACCGCGCTGGCCGTACCCACCCCGCCCTTCCGCCCGCCGACGACGGCGCCCGCTCCCGCCCCCACGACGCCCTCGGCGACCGGCCCGTCGGTCGCGGCGTCGTAGGCGGCGGCACCGGTCGCCGCGGTCGGGCGGATGTCGAACGCCCCGCCGCGACCGAGGTCGAACACGACGGCGGCGGGCACGATCGGCACCACGCCGCCGGGCACCGGGAACCCGACGCCCGCCGCCTCGAGGCGGGTCATCACGCCGTCGGCCGCGGCGAGCCCGTACGCCGAGCCGCCGGAGAGCACGATGGCGTGGACGCGCTGGACGGTCGCGTCCGGGCGGAGCAGGTCGGTCTCGCGGGTGCCGGGCGCGGCGCCGCGCACGTCGGCCCCCGCGACGGCGCCCTCGGCGGGCATCAGCACCACCGTGGTGCCGGAGAGCCCGCCCTCGACCCGCGCGTGGCCGACCCGCAGGCCTGCGACATCGGTGAGGGCGTTGTGCGGTCCGTGCGGCATGCGTTCATCTTGGGCCGCGCACGCCCGGTCGGAGGCCCGACGCGGCGACGTGGGATGTGAGACTCACCGCGTCGGGAGGCGGGGGGTGCCGCACTGAGGGCAGAAGGGGGTGCCCTGGGCCGGGGCGCCGCAGCCCGTGCAGGCGGGCGGGGCCAGGGACGTGCCGCACTGGCCGCAGAACCGGCCTGCGGTCGTCGCGCCGCAGTTCGTGCAGCACACCGCCGGGCTGCTCGGGCGGCCGGGGTGCCGCAGCGACACCCGCGGCGGGCCGTACCCCGACGGCCCGTACCCGCCCGTCGGCTGCGGGCCGTACCCCGGCGGCGGCCCGTAGCCCGACGGCTGCCCGCCCGTCGGGTGCCCACCCGTCGACTGCGGGCCGTACCCGGGCGGGCTGAAGCCGGGCTGGGGCGGGCCGTACCCGGGCGGCGGGCCGTACCCGGGCCCCGGCCCGAACCCCGACGGGCCCAAGCCGGGGGTCGGCTCGGGCGCGGGCGGCGGGACACAGCGGCGTGCAACACCCCGCCCGACCGTCCCAGCAGACGTCCCGGCACACCCACTCCGCACACCCCCGGCACTGGACGAAGTGCCCCGCCACGTCCTCCGACGCCTCGAGGAGCCGCTTGTCGTTGGTGCTGCCTCGGGTGCTGCTGCGGTCCCATTGCGCGAGCAGCCCCACCTCCTGCACCCGCGACCCGATCTCCCCGCCCAGGATCCCGCCACCGAGCGCCGCGAGCCTGCCGCCGAACCCGGTGACCGAGTGCCGGAACGCCGACCGGTAGCCGTTGCCGCACCGCTGGCAGTGGAACTCGAACTGGTAGCCCTCGTACGTGCTGACGTCGGTGTAGTTGCTCGTGAAGGGGATCAGCGCGGCCATGGCCAAATCATGATCTATCGCAACGACATCGGACGAGCGGCGGTCCGGCTACAACTTGGTGCGCGTCGGTAAGGTCGATCTTCCCGTTGAGTCAGGCATGGGTCAGAGTAGATCAATGATCATCGGCCGGATCGCGGCGCTGTGCGTCGTCGCCGTCGCCGTCGTGGGCTGTTCGACGACCGTGACCGGCTCCCCCGCCCCGGAGGGCGCCGCACCCGCGGGCCGCCGGGAGCGGCGGCGAGGGCGCCCCCGTCGACGCCTGCAAGCTGCTGGAGCCCGCCGAGGTGCAGGACCTCATCGGCGCGAACGACGGCGGCAAGGGCTCGCCGGGCGCGGCCAGCATCTGCACGTGGAAGACGGCCGACGAGCTGTCGGTGACGGTCGACGTCGGACAGGCGGGCACGGCCGTCAACGGGCTCCCCGCCTGGGACCCGGCACTCGGCCCCGAGAAGCCCCTCCCCGACGGCATGCGCTCGCTCAGCGGCGGTCAGGTCCAGTTCGTCGCGGGCACCCGGGACTGCGCGGTGCAGGTCGTCACCGACCCGTTCTCGAAGGACGACGAGCAGAAGGCGGTCGCGCTGGCCAAGGTCGTCCAGTCGCGGCTCTGACGCCGGGCCACCGCGGACGGCGGCCCGGCGCACGCCGGATCAGCTGGAACGCAGGCGGCGGATCAGGAAGATCACCAGGAGCAGGAGCCCCAGGCCGCCGACCACCGGGGCCAGCCGCTTGATCACCGGGGCACCGGCCGTGTCGAGGAGGTCGATCGCGTCGATCTCGCTCTTCATCGGCGCCGTCGACGCCGCCTGGGCTTGGCCGTCGCGGCCGTGAGCGGCGCGGTCGGAGCGGTCGCGGTGGCGGCCGAGCCGGTCGAGCCGTTGGACGACGCGGCACCCGCCGCGGACGCCGACGCGGGCACCGCCGCAGGCACCGGGGCCGACCCCTCGGACGAGGCCTCCTCCGAGGGCGCGTCACCGGCCTGCAGCTTCGACGCCACGCACGACGCGAACTGGCCGATGATCTTGTCGGCGACGTCGGAGATCACGCCGCGGCCGAACTGCGCGGGCCGCCCCGTGATCTTCATGTCGGTGACCATCGTGACCGCGGTCTTGTCCGGCCCGTCGGCGGTCATGGTGCCGACGACGGTGGCCTCGGCGGTGCCGTTGCCGCGCGAGTCGCGCCCGCTGGCGTCGATGACCACGCGGTGGGCCGCGTCGTCGCGCTCCTTGTAGACGCCCTTGCCCTTGTAGGTCAGCGAGATCGGGCCGAGCTTGACCTTGACCGTGCCGGTGAACGTGTCGGCCTCGTACTCGGTGAGGGTGGCCCCGGGGAAGCAGGGCGCGATCGTCTGCGGGGTGTTGAGCGCCTCCCACGCCTTCTCGATGGGCGCGTCGATCGTGAACGTGTTCTCCAACTGCATACCCGAGAAACCTCCTGGAAACGGCGGACGCCTGCCCCGGCTGCCCGGAGCAGGCGTCCGCGTCGAAAGAGCGTCAGCCGGCTGCGGCCAGCACCGCGCGGCCGGTGAGCACCTTGGCCAGGTGCTCACGGTAGTCGGAAGCCGCGTCCGCGTCACTCGGAGCGGCCGTGCCCTCCGTCGCGTGCTCGGCCGCGGCCCGCACGGCCTCGGCCGTGGCGGGCTGTCCGACGAGCGCCTGCTCGACGGCCCTGGCCCGGATCGGCGTCGTGCCCATGTTGGTGAGCCCGACGCGGGCCTCGGCGATCGAGCCGCCCTCGACCCGCACCGCCGCCGCCACCGCGCACATCGACCACGCCTGCGCCGTGCGGTTGAACTTCTCGTAGTGGCTGCCCCACCCGGTGTACTTCGGGAACCGGATCGCGGTGAGGATCTCGCCCTCGCCGAGCGCGGTGGTGAAGTAGTCCACGAAGAAGTCCGCCGCGGAGACGGTGCGCGTGCCGGACTGGCCCGCGATCGTCATCACCGCGTCGAGCGCGAGCGCCGGTGCGCCGAGGTCACCGGCCGGGTCGGCGTGCGCGAGCGCGCCGCCCAGTGTGCCGCGGTGGCGCACCTGGTTGTCGGCCACCGTGGCCGTGGCCTGGGCCAGCAGCGCGACGTGCTCCTGGACCAGGTTGTCGCCGAGGACCTCGAAGTACGGGGTCATCGCACCGATGACGATGCCGTCGCCGTCATCGCGGATCCCCTTCAGCTCCGCGATGCCGCCGAGGTCCACCAGCAACGACGGCGCCGCCAGCCGCAGCCGCAGCACCGGCAGCAGGCTCTGCCCACCCGCGATGATCTTGGCGTCCTCGCCGCCCTCGACCAACGCCGTGACGGCCTCCTCGACCGACCCGGGCTTGACGTAGTCGAACTTGGCGGGGATCACTGGACCTCTCCCTGGGGGTTGTTCGGGTCGATCGAGCCCAGCCCGGCGCCCGGCGAGTGGGTGTCGACCGGCGTCTCCTGGGTGGCATGGCCCTTGGCGTCCTGGATGGCCCGCCACACGCGCTGCGAGGTGGTCGGCATCTCGATGTCCTTGACGCCGAACTGGCGCACCGCGTCGAGCACGGCGTTGACGATGGCCGGGGTCGAGGCGATCGTGCCCGCCTCGCCGACACCCTTGACACCCAACGGGTTCGATGTGGCAGGCGTCGAGACGATCGCCGTGTCGAAGCTGGGCAGGTCGGCCGCCGAGGGCAGCGTGTAGTCGACGAACGTGCCGTTGACCAGCGTGCCCTGGTCGTCGTAGTTGGCCTCCTCGAACAGCGCCTGCGCGATGCCCTGCGCGAGGCCGCCGTGCACCTGGCCCTCGACGATCAGCGGGTTGATCACGTTGCCGACGTCGTCCACGCAGACGTACTTGCGCAGGTCGACGTGCCCGGTCTCGGTGTCGACCTCGACGCACGCGAGGTGCGTGCCGTGCGGGAAGGAGAAGTTCTCCGGATCGAACACGGCGTCCGAGTCGAGGCTGGGCTCCATGTCCTCCGGGTAGTTGTGCGCGGTGAACGCGGCCCAGACGACCTCCTGGATGGCCAGGCCCTTGTCGGTGCCCTTGACCGCGAAGCGGCCGTCCGCGAACTCGAGGTCGTCCTCGGACGCCTCCAGCAGGTGCGCCGCGAGCTTCTTGGCCTTGCCGATCACCTTCTGCGCCGCGTTGACGATGGCGATGCCGCCGACGACCAGCGACCGCGAGCCGTAGGTGTCGAGGCCCTTCGGCGAGACCTGGGTGTCGCCGTGCAGGATCTCGACGTCCTCGTAGGGCACGCCGAGCTGGTCGGCGACGATCTGGCTGAACGCCGTTTCGTGCCCCTGCCCGTGCGGGGAGGCGCCCGTCACGACCTCGACCTTGCCGGTGGCCAGCATCCGGATCGACGCGGCCTCCCAGCCGCCCGCGCCGTAGGCCGAGCGAGCCCAGCAGCCGCGACGGGGCGATCCCGCACATCTCGGTGAACGTCGAGATGCCGATGCCGAGCTGGACCGGGTCGCCGCTCGCGCGCCGCTCCTCCTGCTCGCGGCGCAGGCCCGCGTAGTCGAACGTGGACATGGCCTGCTGCGGTGGCCTGCTCGTAGTTGCCCGAGTCGTAGGTGAGGCCCACGACCGTGGTGAACGGGAACTCCTCGTGCTTGATCCAGTTCTGCTCGCGCAGCTCCATCGGGTCGCGGTCCGAGCTCGACGGCGAGCTCGTCCATCATCCGCTCGATCGCGAACGTGGCCTCGGGACGACCGGCGCCGCGGTAGGCGTCGGTGAGCGTCTTGGTGGTGTAGACGGTCGTGCACGTGAACTTCAGCGCCGGGATCTTGTAGATCGCGTTGAACATGAACGCGCCCAAGATCGGCACCCCCGGCCCGACGAGGCCGTTGTAGGCGCCGAGGTCGGCGTAGAGGTGCACGTCGAAGCCGGTGAGGGTGCCGTCCTTCTTGGCCGTGAGCACCAGGTCTTGGATCTGGTCGCGACCGTGGTGGGCGGCCAGCAGCGACTCCGAGCGGGTCTCGGTCCACTTCACCGGTTTGCCCAGCTTCTGCGCGATGGCGAGGCAGAGCATCTCCTCGGGCAGCACGGCGATCTTGCCGCCGAAACCGCCGCCCACGTCCGGGGCGATGACCCGGATCTTGGCCTCGGGCAGACCCATCGTCGCGGCCGTCATGGTGCGCAGGATGTGCGGCACCTGGGTGGCGGCGTAGATCGTGATCTGCTCGCCCGTCGGGTCGACCACACAGGAACGCGGCTCCATGAACGCCGGGATCAGGCGCTGCTGACGGAAGCGGCGGCGGATGACGACCGAGTCGGGGTCGGCCTCGGCGGCGGCGATGGCCTCGTCGACGCTGCCCCCGGTGCCCGCGGCGCCGGAGTCGAACACCCAGGTGGCGTTCTCGTTGGTGCCCAGGTCCGGGTGGACGAGCGTGGCGCCCTCGGCGAGCGCCTCCTCCATGTCGAGCACGGGCGGGAGGTCGTCGTAGTCGACCTCGACGAGTTCAGCGGCGTCCCGGGCCTCCGCAGCACTGCGCGCGACGACGACCGCCACGCCCTCACCCGCGAAGTGCACGGTGCTCGTCGCCAGCAGCGGACGCTGCGGCGTCTTCATGTCCGGGGTGATCGGCCAGGCGCAGGGCAATCCGACGCCCTCGACGCCGAGGTCGGCGGCCGTGTAGACGCCGAAGACGCCGGGCGCCTTGCGGGCCTCGGTGGCGTCGATCGCAGTGATGTTGGCGTGCGCGATCGTCGACCGGACGACGTGCAGGTGCAGCGTGCCGGGTGGCGTGATCGCGTCGGTGAAGCGGGACCGGCCGGTGATCAGCCTGGCGTCTTCCTTGCGGACCCGAGCCTTGCCGACCTCGGGCTCGGCGACGGCGGTCACTGGCCCACTCCCGCGGTCGCGGGGGTCTCGGCTGGGGCGCCCGGCTTCATCTTCTGGGCCGCGCCCTGTACCGCACGCACGATGTTCTGGTAGCCCGTGCAGCGGCAGAGGTTGCCCTCGATGCCCTCACGGACCTCTTCCTCGGTGGGGTCGGGGTTGTCTCCGAGGAAGTCGATCGCCTGCATGATCATGCCGGGGGTGCAGTAGCCGCACTGCAGCGCGTGGAACTCGTTGAAGGCCTCCTGCACGGGGTGCAGGTTGCCGTCGCGGGCGACGCCTTCGATCGTCGTGACCTCGCCGCCGTCGGCCTGCACGGCCAGCACGGAGCAGGACTTCACACTTCGGCCGTTCAGGTGCACGGTGCAGGCGCCGCAGTTGCTGGTGTCGCAGCCCACGACGGTGCCGGTCTTTCCGAGGCGCTCTCTCAGGTAGTAGACGAGCAATGTGCGGGGCTCGACGTCGTCGGCGTAGTTCACGCCGTCGACGGTGACCCTGACCTGTGCCATAAGACTTCCTCTCGACCGCAACACTGTGGTGGCGAGCACATCACACCGCCGATCATGTACCGGTGCAACGAGCCCGTTGTGCCCAATTCACGCCGTCTCGACACGGACGGGGAACGGATCCGCGATCGCGGATCGAGGGCCGTTGATACGCCGCAGAAGCGGAGCCCGGCCGCCCTGCGATTCAGTCTTTCGGAGTAGCCCTCTCGGTGGGTCCGACCGGGCGCAACGGGGCCAGCGTGCGGTGTTGAGCGGCACCCCACCACAGGCCTGCGCCGTAGGCGAGGTCGTCGAGGCGGCGGGCCAGCAGGAACGCGGGCAGGGCGGGCCGCTCGGGGCCCGCGCGCCACCAGTCGAGGACGCCGCTGCCCAGCGCGACGGCCGCCACGGTGCCGCGGGCGCGGCGGGAGCAGAGCGCGGCCACCACCGCCAGCGGCCAGTAGTGCCGGGTGACGGCGTCGGCGGTCTGCGCGGCCGCACCGACCGCGCCGAGCGCGATCAGCCGGGCCGCGGTCGTGCGGGGGTGGCGGAGGCGGCCGAGCTTGGTGGAGAGGCGGTACGCGGCGACCGCCGACACCGCCGCGGCCGCGCCCGGTCGGCGCGCCAGCAGCAGTGCGCTGGTGAGCGCGGCCCACGGGCTGAGCACCATCGGCGGCACCGCGCCCCGGTGCCGCAGGGCGAGCGGGGCCGCGCCCGTGCCGTAGAACGCCTTGCGCAGCCACCACGCCCGTAGCGAGGTGCGGTGGTCGTGCGCGACGCGGGCGGTGGGCTCGTAGCGCAGCCGCCAGCCCGCGGCGTGCAGGCGCAGCACGAGGTCGACGTCCTCGGCGACGTGCATGTCCTCGTCGAAGCCCGGTCCCACGGCTTCGCGGCGGACGAGCAGGGCCGCGCTCGGGACGTAGGCGACGCGTGAGCGCGGGACGACCAGCGCCGGGTCGGGGCCGAGGTCGAGCGACGAGCGCACGGCCTCGTAGCGGCCCAGCCAGCCCGTGACCGGGGGCAACGCGACGATGCGCGGCGCGACCAGCCCGACGGCCGGGTCCGCCAGGCGCGCCAGCAGCGGCTCCAGCCAGCCGGGTTCGGGCACGACGTCGGAGTCGAGGAACGCCACCAGCGGGGTGCGGGCGGCGGCGAGCCCGGCGTTGCGCGCGGCGGCAGGCCCGCGCGGGGTGGGGTGGCGGAGCACGGCGGCCCCCGCGCGCTCGGCGACCGCCCGCACCGCGGCCGGGTCGGCCGACCCGTCGTCGACGACGATCACGCGCAGGCCTGCGGAGGACCGGCTCTGCCCAGCCCCCGCCACGGGCCGAGTCCCGACCCCCGCTGCGCCCGCAGGCGGCCGAGCCCCGGTTCCCACCGTGCCTGCCGCGGATCGAGGCCCCATCCCCACCGCGTCCGCCGCGGGCCGAGGCCCCTCCCACACCGGGCCGAGATCGACATGAGGGGCGTTCGCAGCCGCGGAAACCCCCCTCACGTCGATCTCGAGCGAGGCGAGGAGGCGGGCGAGGCCGTCGGTGCGGTCCTTCACCGGGACCACCACGGTGACCTCCGACGGCGGGGGCACGGCGTCGGCGGGCTCGGCCACCGGGTGCGCGATCCCGGCGTCGAGCAGGCGGCGGGCGAGCGCGGCCGACGTCGCGTCGGTGACGGTGAGCCTGCCCTCGACCAGCCGGTCGGCCGCGGCGGGCGACAGGTACAACATCCGCGGCGGCGACCCGCCCAGCAGCACCGCGCCGTCGTCGAGCACGCGGGCGCGGCGCTCCAGCACGACGGTCGTGCCGTGCGCGACGGCGGTGCGGTCGGGCCCGGCGCTCACCCCGCGCACACTAGGCGCCGGCCCCCAGCGGCGAGTCGCCATTTCGGTGACGGCGAGTCTCCGTTCCCACGACGGCGAGTCCCCGTTCCCACGACGGCGAGTCCCCGTTCCCACGACGGCGAGTGCCCCACGCTCCGCCCATCCGACGATCGCGTACCAAGAACGGCCCGAGGAGGCAGACTGCGGGGGTGGACCGACCCGTCGTGCCCGAGTACGGGCGCCGCTCGCTCGCCGAGGTGCTGCCCGCCGTCATCGCCGCGCTCGGCGGCCCGGCCGGATCCCCGGGCATCCTCACGCTGCCGCGCTCGCGGGCGGTGGCGCTGCTGCTCGTCGACGGGCTGGGATCCGAACTCCTGCGCGCCCACGCCGCCGACGCCCCGTTCCTCTCGAGCCTCACCGAGCTCGGGCCGCTGACGGCCGGGTTCCCGTCGAGCACGGTCGTCAGCCTCGCCTCGCTCGGCACCGGCCTCCCGCCGGGCGCGCACGGGCTCGTCGGCACCTCGCTGCGGGTCGGCCGCGACGTGCTCGACGCACTGCACTGGCGCAAGCACACCCCCAAAGGCCGCGACCTGCGCAACACCCTCATCCCGGAGGACGTCCAGCCGTACCCGACCGCGCTCGAGCAGGCCGTCACGGCGTGCATCGGCGTCACCTCGATCGGCGCGGCCGCGTTCCGGGGATCCGGCCTCACCCGCGCGGCGCTGCGCGGCGGCACGTTCCGCGGCGTCTACGCGATGGGCGACCTCGCCGCCGAGATGATCACGGCCCTCCAGCGACCGGGGCCGCAGCTCGTCTACGGCTACCACGCCGACCTCGACATGCTCGGCCACGGCCACGGCCCTGGCGCGCTCCCCTGGCGGCTGCAGCTGCGCCAGATCGACGGGCTCGCCGCGCTCGTCGCCGAGGCCCTGCCGCCCGACGCGGTGCTGCTGGTGACGGCCGATCACGGCATGGTGGCCGTCGACCGCACCTTCGACGCCGACACCCACCCCGACCTGCGCCGCAACGTCTCCGCGGTGGGCGGGGACGGGCGCGCCCGGCACGTCTACGCCAAGTCCGGCGCGGCGGCGGACGTGCTCGCGACCTGGCGATCGGTGCTCGGCGACGCGGGCTGGGTGGTGCCGGGCGAGCAGGCGATCGCGGAGGGCTGGTTCGGCCCGCTCGGACCGCACGTGGCGGACCGCATCGGCGACGTGGTCGTGGCCGCCCGCGGCTCAGCCGCCGTCACCCGTACCGTGGCCGAGCCGGTGATCTCCAAGCTGCCCGGCCAGCACGGCTCGCTGTCGGCCGAGGAGCAGTTCATCCCCCTACTGCTCCACCGCCCCGCCTGAGCCCCAGCTGCAGGGCGAGTCTCCATTTTCGATACGCCGTGTCGCGATTTTCTCGACGGCGTGGGCGCTCGCGACCGGGTGGCACGTCACGAAAAGCGCGACTCGGCGTCCCGAGAACGGAGACTCGCCGTCACCGAAACGGAGACTCGCCGCCACGGAAATGGAGACTCGCCGTCAGGTGGGGGTGATGCGGTAGCGGACGTGGGTCACCGTCGGGGAGGCGATCACCTCGGTCGGCTCGGCGGCCAGGCCGCCCAGCCCGTCCCAGAGCCGCTCGCCCTCGCCGAGCACCACGGGCACGACGTGCACCAGCAGCTCGTCGACGAGCCCCGCCGCGAGGTACTGCCGCACGGTGGTGGCCCCGCCCGCGATCGACACCGCCTGCTCGCCCGCGGCCGCCCGGGCCTGCTTCAGCGCCGACTCGATGCCGTCGGTGACGAAGTGGAACGTCGTGCCGCCCTCCATCGGCAACGGCGCCCGCTCGTGGTGGGTCAGCACGTACACCGGCGCGTGGTAGGGCGGGTCCTCGCCCCACCACCCGCGCCAGGACAGGTCCCACTCGCCCGCGTAGCCGCCGAACATGTGCCGTCCCATGACGAACGCGCCGACGCCGTCGCTCCAGGTGCCGCGGATCATCGCGTCGCCCTCGCGGCCGGGCAGGTCGGTTTCGAACATCCACTCCGTCAGCCGCCCGCCGCCGACGCCGAACGGCTCGTCGCGGCTCTGGCCCGGCGCCGAGCTGAAGCCGTCGAGCGAGATGGCGAGGTTGCTCTTCACGATGCCCATGCCCCGTAGACCACCACGGAGCCGTCAACTCATCGCAGGCGGGCCCGCTCGTCGGGCTTCCAGCGGCCGAGCTCGTCGCGCAGGTTCTCGACGAGGGTCGCCAGCAGCGCCTCGCCCTCGGCCGCCGTCGCCCCGCGGGGGTCGCCCAGCACGCCGTTCGCGGACGCCGCCTTCACCCCACCGCTGGTCAGCACGGGCATCAGGTCCTGCAACGGCGCGGTGTTGCCCACCTCGGCCGCGGCGAGCCGGACCACCGACGGGTCGAGCGCGAGCAGGATCGAGGTCTCGGTGCGGCCCGCGTGCGCGTCGCCACCGGGCACCACGCAGCCCGACCACGCGACGTCTCGGCCCTCGGCGCGCAGCTGTACCGCGGCCTCGGCGACCGTCGGCAGGTTGCCGCCGTGCCCGTTGACGAACACCAGCCGCGACGCCCACGCGCCCGCCGAACGCCCCAGCTCGACGAGCACAGCCCGCAGCGCCGCGTGCCCGATCGACAGCGTGCCCGCGAAGCCCTCGTGCTCCCCGGACGCGCCGTAGGCCAACGGTGGGGCGATCAGCGTCGACGGGTCGGCGGCCCGGCGGGCGACGGCGGCGGCGATGCGGGCGTCGGTGTCGAGCGGCAGGTGCGGGCCGTGCTGCTCCAGCGACCCGACCGGCACCAGCACCGTGGTCCGCTCGACCTCGGTCCAGGTGCGCTCGCCCAGCCTCACCGCGCGCCGCCCGCCGCTCGCCGCGGCGGCACCCGGCGACGCACGACCTCAGGCCCGGGCCGACGCCGCGCTCAGCCGGGTGTCGGCCGACCCGGCGACCAGCGGGCTGGTCTCGCAGGCCTTGTCCGGTCGCACGCCGAGCGTGAGCGCCACCGGGGCCTTCCGCCGCCCACGACGGGAGTGGTCGACGTCCGAACGCGGGACCGCCGCCTCCGCGGAACGCGCGGCCAACGCCTGCTCGCCGAACCCGCGCACGCACTCCGGGTCGGGCCCGTCGAGCGGCAGCCCGGTGAAGAACTTCGCCGCCATGCACCCGCCCTGGCAGGAGTCGTAGAAGCCGCACGACCGGCACGCGCCGCCGGTCTGCGGCTCGCGCAGCGACAGGAACAGCTCCGACGACCGCCAGACCTCCTCGAAACCGCCCGGCGAACGGACGTTCCCGGCCAGGAAGTTCTCGTGGATCGCGAACGGGCAGGCGTAGACGTCGCCGACCGGGTCGATCAGGCACACCACCCGCCCGGCCCCGCACAGGTTGAGCCCGGGCAGCGCCTCGCCGTAGGCGGAGAGGTGGAAGAACGAGTCGCCGGTCAGGACGTTGTCGCCGCGCGCGACCAGCCAGTCGTACATCTGCCGCTGCTGGGCCGCGGTGGGGTGCAGCTCGTCCCACACGTCCGCGCCCCGCCCGGACGGCCGCAGCCGGGTGATCCGCAGCTGGGCGCCGAACTTGTCGGCGATGGCGGCGAACTCGTCGAGCTGGTCGACGTTCTGCCGGGTCATCACGACCGAGATCTTCGGCTTCACGAAGCCCGCTGCGGCGAGGTTCTCCAGCGCCCGCATGGCCGTGGCGTACGAGCCCGGCCCGCGGACCTCGTCGTTCACCGCGGCGGTGGCGCCGTCGAGGGAGATCTGCACGTCGACGTAGTCGGTGTTCGCCAGCTGCTGCGCGCGCTTCTGATCGAGCTTCACCCCGTTGGTGGAGAACTTGACGCCCACCTGGTGGTCGATGGCGTAGTCGAGCAGCTCCCAGAAGTCGGGCCGCACGGTGGGCTCGCCGCCGCCGATGTTGACGTAGAACACCTGCATCTTCTGCAGCTCGTCGACCACGCCCTTGGCTTCGGCGGTGGACAGCTCGCGCGGGTCGCGGCGCCCCGACGACGACAGGCAGTGCACGCACGCGAGGTTGCACGCGTACGTCAGCTCCCAGGTGAGGCAGATCGGGGAGTTGAGGCCGTACTGGAAGTGCTCGACCAGCTTCACGTGCGCTCCTCGATGGTTCCGCTCGCGGCCAGCCCGGCCAACGCGCGCAGGTAGGACGGCCGCTGCTCGACAGCGACACCCGCCGCGACCAGCGCGGAATGGACGTCGGGCTGCTCGGCGAGCTCCTGCACCGTCGTCAGCAGCTGCGGCGTCTTCAAGAACGAGAGCTTCCGCGTGCCGAAGTGGTAGACGAGCGCGCCGAACGGCTCGGGGCGCAGCGCGACGCTCGGGCTGCACCGGTAAGGACGGTCGGGGTCGAACGCCGAGCCCGCCGCAGCGGGCCCGGCGTTCTGATCGGTGTTAGTAGACACCGCACATGCCGTCGATGGAGACCTCTTCCACAAGGGTCTCCTCGACCACGGGCTCCTCGGTCTCGTGCTCGTTCACTCGGCGCTCCGATCGTCGCGGACGGACGCACCGAAGCTAATTGCCGTGCGGCGCGACCCACAAGGGGTGGTCGGCTCAACCGGCCGATCGGACAGGCTGTGCCCCGTGACCCCTCTCCTTCATCTCGTCTCCCCCGCCGAGTGGCGGGCGGCGCTGGCCGACGGCGCGATCCACCCGACGGTCGCGGACTTCGTGCACCTCTCCGCGCCCGAGCAGGTGGCGGTGGCCGCCAACGGCCACTACGCCGGTCGCACCGACCTCTACCTGCTCGTACTCGACCCGGAACGGATCCCGGTCGAGGTGCGGTGGGAGGAGAGCGAGCCGCCGATGCGCTTCCCGCACGCGTACGGGCCGGTGCCGACGACGGCCGTGCTCGACGTCCTCCCCTACCCCCCGGGCCCGGACGGCGTCTTCGCGACCCCGACGCTCCCCCCGCTCGACCCGGCGGCCCGCGCCGCCCGCCTGACCCGCTCGATCGTGCGGCGGGCCGCCACGGCGGCCGTGCCCGTGGCGGGCGGCGTGGCGCTGCGCACCGCGCCGGTGCCGTTCTCCTACCAGCACAACGCGTTGTTCCTGGACACCGCGGTGGACGCAGGCACGGTCGTCGCCGAGGCCGACCGCGCGCTCGTCGGGCTCGACCACCGGGCCGCGGCCCTGTACGGCCCCGCGCTCGGTGACACGGCGGTCCAGCTGGGTCGGCGGGGTTGGTCGGTCGACGCGCAGGCCGGGATGATCGCGCGCCCGGCCGGGTCGCCCACCGGCCGCGTCGAGGTGGTCGACCTGGCCGCCGTCCGCCCGCTCTGGGACGCGGACTGGCGGCGGGCCGGGCTCGCCGAGGCGGCGGTCGCGCAGCTCTCCGACCGGTACGCGCTGGAGGAGGCGGTGGTCGACGTGCGGTACCTCGCGGTGCGCATGGGCGGCACCGTGGTGGCGGCGGCCGTCCTGAAGATCGACGGCGCAACGGCGGGCCTCGACGCCGTCGGCACCGACCCCGCACACCGCGGCCGCGGTCACGGCGACGCGCTCGTCACCGACGCCCTCGCGCTCGCCGCCGCGGCGGGCTGCGACGTCGTGGGCCTCGACGCGAGCATCGACGACTGGCCCCGCGACTGGTACGCGCGACGCGGCTTCGCCGAGACCACCCGCAGCTGGTTCGCGTTTGACGCAACCCGTTGATTGCCATAAAGTAGCAACCCATGAGTTGCTATCCAGAGATCGTCGACCGGGAGACCTGGCGGGCCGCGCGGGAGGAGCTGCTGGTACGGGAGAAGGCGCACACCCGCGCGGGCGACGCGATCGCCGCGGCGCGACGGCGGCTGCCGATGGTGGAGGTCGACGCCACACTGCCGGTGACCGGCCCGAACGGGCTCGTGCCGCTGCTCGACGTGTTCGAGGGCCGCGGCCAGCTCATCGCCTACTTCCACATGTGGCACGACGGCGCGTCGGCCGCCGACCAGTGCGAGGGCTGCACGTTCTTCAACGGCCAGGTGCGCGAGCTGTCCGCGCTGCACTCCCGCGGCGTCACCTACGCCACCCTGTGCGAGGGCCCCTACGACCTCAGCAACCGCTACCGCGCGTTCATGGGCTGGGACGTGCCCTGGTACTCGGCGCGCCCGTCGCTCGACGAGCTGATGGCGGGCCGCTCGCCCGCGCAGCTCGTCTGCTACGTGCGCGACGGCGACCGCGTCTTCGAGACCTACGCGACCGGGACCGGCCGCGGCTTCGAGCAGCCGATGGGGCCCGCCTACGGGTTGCTGGACCTCACCGTCTACGGGCGGCAGGAGCCGTGGGAGGACTCGCCCGAGGGCTGGCCGCAGCCGTGGAAGGACAACCCGTTCCGCGTGGACGGGCGTCCGATCGCGCAGTGGTCGCGGATCGCGGCGGGGCGTTCCGACGACCTGGACAGCTGACCCCTGGCCGATCAGGCAGGTCCGCATCCTCCCCGCCTACACGTGTTGCCCGACCCCGCGGGCGGCTTAGCGTCGGCTTCGACCCAAACCTGCGCCAGAGAGGGCTGCCATGCAGGTCGAAGAGATGCTTCCGCTGTTCCCCATCAAGGAGTTCCACCCCTTCCCGCGGGGTCTGCTGGGCCCGGGCGCGCACGAGATCGTCGGCCCGGAGGCCCTGAAGCTCGGCTTCAAGAAGACGTTGGTGATGACGTCGGGCCTCCGCGGCTCCGACATCGTGCACAAGATCACTGAGTCGCTGAAGTACCACGGGCTCGAGGTCGTGGTCTACGACAAGGTGGAGTCCAACCCCAAGGACTACAACGTCATGGACGCGGTGGGCCTCTACCAGGAGAACGAGTGCGACAGCTTCGTCTCCATCGGCGGCGGCTCGTCCCACGACGCCTGCAAGGGCGCGCGCGTCTCGGTCGCGCACGACGGCCGCAACGTCAACGAGTTCGAGGGCTTCAACAAGTCGGAGAACCCGAAGAACCCGCCGCACATCGCGATCTCCACCACCGCGGGCACCGGCTCCGAGACGTCGTGGGCCTACGTCATCACCGACACCACGACCGACCCGGACAACCCGCACAAGTACGTCGCCTTCGACGACGCCTGCGTCACGTCGCTGGCCATCGACGACCCGGTGCTCTACTACAGCTGTCCGATCGACTACACCGCCCAATGCGGGTTCGACGTCCTCGCGCACGCCTCCGAGCCCTACGTCTCCCGGATCAACTTCCAGACGTCGCTCGGCAACGCCCTGCACGCCATCAAGCTGACGGCGGAGAACCTGCGCGAGGCCGTGTGGAACCCGCAGAGCCTCGCGGGCCGCGAAGGCATGATGTACGCGCAGTACATGGCGGCGCAGGCGTTCAACTCCGGTGGTCTGGGCATCATCCACTCGATCAGCCACGCCGTGAGCGCGTTCTACGACACCCACCACGGCCTCAACAACGCGATCGCGCTGCCGCGCGTGTGGGCGTTCAACATGCCGGTGGCCTACAAGCGCTTCGCCGACATCGCCCGCGCGATGGGCATCGACACCCACGGCATGACCGACGTGCAGGCCGCCGAGGCCGCGCTCGCCGCGTCCATCCGGCTGCTGCGCGACGTGGGCATCCCGGAGCGGTTCGTGGACGTCACGGAGGACTCGTACTCGAAGAACCGGCTGGGCCAGGGCCCGACCAAGTTCTACGAGAACTCGAAGGTGATCAAGGGTGACGGGGCGGACGTCGACCGCATCACCAACCACGTCCTCGGCGACGCCTGCACGCCGGGCAACGCCAAGGAGTGCACGTTCGAGACGGTGCGCCCGGTGGTCGACCACTGCATGAACGGCGACCTCGACGACCTGCTGACCTGACCGATCGGACCTATGCTCAGGGGGCGCCCGCCACGGGCGCCCCCTCGGTACTGAGGAGCACGCGTTGTCGCAGTTCGAGACCGTCGAGGAGGTCGTCGACGCGCTGGCCGAGCAGGGCTACATCGCCGACACCCGCCTCGCCACCACCGTCTTCCTCGTCACCCGCCTCGACAAGCCGCTGCTCATCGAGGGTCCCGCGGGCGTCGGCAAGACCGAGCTCGCCAAGGCGCTGGCGGGCATCACCGGGCGGCGGCTCCTGCGCCTGCAGTGCTACGAGGGCCAGGACGAGACCAAAGCGCTGTACGAGTGGGACTACGGCAAGCAGCTGCTCTACACCCAGATCCTGCGCGAGAAGATCGGGCAGGTCGTGGCGGACGCGCCGGACCTCAACGAGGCCGTCGAGCGGATCGGGGCGCAGGAGAGCGTCTTCTTCTCCGAGCGGTTCCTCGCCGCCCGGCCGCTGCTGGAGTCCGTGCGCGGCGAGGAGCCGAGCGTCCTGCTGATCGACGAGGTCGACCGGGCCGACGAAGCGCTCGAGGCCGTGCTGCTGGAGACGCTCGCCGAGTTCCAGGTGTCGGTGCCCGAGGTGGGCACGTTCACCACGAAGACCCCGCCGTACGTGATCCTCACCTCGAACAACACGCGCGACCTGTCGGCCGCCTTGAAGCGCCGCTGCCTGCACCTGTTCCTGGACTACCCGTCGGCCGAACGCGAGCTCGCCATCGTCCGGTCGAAGGACACCGGGCTGCCGGACGCCCTGGCCACCCAGCTCGTCGACATCGTGCGCGGGCTGCGCGAGCTGGAGCTGCGCAAGGCGCCGTCGATCTCGGAGACGATCGACTGGGCGCGCACACTGGCCGTGCTCGGGGTGGAGGAGCTCACCGCCACCGTGCTCTCGGACACGGCGTCGGTGGTGGTGAAGTACGACAAGGACGTGCGCAAGGCGGTCGGTGCGCTGCCGCGGCTGGTGGACCCCAACGCGGTCGTCCCGGAGCACGGTCACGGGCATGGCCACGGGCATGGGCACGGCCACGTGACGCGCCCCGCGCGACGACGGACGACGCGCCGACGAGGTCGACGGCCGTGCGGTGCGGGCGGCCAAGGACACCCCGGGCCGGTTCGGGCACACCTACGGCAACAACCCGCTGGGCGGCGGCGAGCCCGTCAAGTCGCCGAAGGTGCCCGCGGAACGGGGCTCCCGCAGCTTCGGCGCGGGCCTGGGCCGCAAGCGGGCGCTGTGACCGCCCCCGCCCGCCCCACTCCATCTGCTCACGCACACGGCGTGGGGCCGGCGCACACCGCCCGCAATGTGCGTGAGCCCCGTACGGTGTGCGGGGGCGCGCGTCCGGCACCCGCTGGGGTGCCCCGGGCGTGGGCGGGGGGCCGCTGAATGGAGAACGCCATCCACCGGTTCGTCCGGCTGCTGCGGCTGCGCGGCGTGCGCATCTCCACCCCGGAGGCGCTCGACGCCATGGTGTGCGCCCGCGAGCCGGGGATGCTGCGCGACAAGGAGCAGCTGCGCTCCGCCCTGCGCGTCGCGCTCGTCAAGGACCGGCGCGACGAGGAGGTCTTCGACGAGATCTTCGACCAGTTCTTCGCGCTGGTGAAGGTGGGCGGGCCCGGCGTCGGGCACGGCCACGGGCACGGCCACGACGACCTCTCCGACGAGGGCGCGCTCGACGACTTCACCCTCAGCGACACCCCCAGCGACACCCCGCAGCAGGGGCACTCGCACGGCAAGCCCGTCGACATCCGCGACTTCTTCAAGCCCGAAGACCTCGCCCAGCAGTACAACCTCCACCAGGAGGCCAACAAGATCGACCTCGCGGCGATGACCGACGAGATCGTGCTCTCCAAGGACAACCAGGGCCTCATGGGCGAGGGCAACCGGGTGCAGATCGAGACCGAGTCGCTGCACCACGCGGGCATCCCCGGCCAGATCAGCCAGCAGCAGGGCACGAAGGTGGACGCGGACCTGTCGGTCGCGCAGCAGGAGGCGCTGCTCGGCTGGCTGAACGACGTCGAGGAGCTGTCGCAGGACGGCGACGAGGACGACGCCGCCGCGCTGCGCCGCAGGCTCACCGGCGTGCTCAACGGGCTGCCCGAGGCGATCAAGAAGCACCTGGAGGCGCTGCTCGCGCTGGAGAACCGGGTGGTCGAGGGGCACGAGCGGAAGGTCGCCGAGGTCGACGCCGTCGGGGAGCACGAGCGGATGGAGCTGGAGGAGTCGCTGCGGCGGCTCGCCCGCTCGCTGCACGGCGGGCTCACCCACAAGCGGAAGGTGTCGGCGCGCGGGCGGATCGACTCCGGCCGCACGATGCGGCGCAACATGCGCTTCGACGGCATCCCGTTCGCCCCGGTCACCGTCCGGCGCGCCGAGGACAAGCCGCGGCTGGTGATCCTCGCTGACGTGTCGCTGTCCGTGCGGGCCACGGCGCGGTTCACGTTGCACCTCGTGCACGGCCTGCAGAGCCTGTTCGGCCAGGTGCGGACGTTCGCCTTCGTCGCCGAGCTGGCCGAGGTCACCGACCTCTTCGCCGACCACCCCGTGGAGCAGGCGCTCGGGCTGATCTTCGGCGGGGACGTGCTCGACGTCGACGCCAACTCCGACTACGGCGCCGCGTTCGGCCGGTTCCACGAGGACTTCGGTTCGGCGGTCAACCGCCGCTCCACCGTGATCGTCCTCGGCGACGGGCGGGGCAACGGCAACGACGCAGGCGTCGAGGCGTTCGCCGAGATCACCCGGCGCGCCCGCGAGACGATCTGGCTCACGCCCGAACCCCGCTACTCCTGGGGCCTCGGCGGCTGCGACCTGCCGGTGTACGCGGAGTACTGCTCGCGCGTGCGGGTGGTGCGCGACCTCACCGGTCTGGAGAGCGCGGCGGAGGAGATGGCGACGGAGCTGGTGGGTCGCTGACGACGTTCAGCGCGGCGAGCACCCGCTCCCGGTCGTGGATGCACGGGTGCAGCTCGGCGTCCTCGGGCGTCGGCGTGAACGCGAACAGCAGGTCGCGCACGAGGTCTCGCTCGGCCGCCGCGATCGGCGTGGCGTCCTCCAGGAGGGCCGCCGCCAGCTCGTCGGCGAGCAGGCCCCACTCGCCCGTGCCGAGGTAGGTGCGTAGCGAGTCCTGGTCGTCGGCCGGGAGCCTGTCGCCGAGGCTGTCGAGCACCGCTGTGGCGTCAGCGCTGAATCGTCGGACGTCCACCGGCTCACCTCGCTCCCGGATTGCGGACGACACCGGGACCGGACAACGGTACCGAGGTGAAGACGTAGCCATCCGCGCCGACGACCACCCGGATCCGCACGCCATCCTCCACACCCTCCGCGACCCACCGACCGTAGCGCCCGCGCCGCAGCACCTCCGGCGCCCGCGCCACGGCAAGAGTGGCCGTCAGGATCCGCTGGTCGCTCCATCCCCGCGGGAACTCGCTCTGCCCGGGGCGTCCGGTGCCGGGCGCGTGGCCGCCGCCGGTGTCGTCGCTGTGCAGGATGTGCGTAGCTCGCTGCGGGGTGACGTGGATGGCGTCGGGCGTGGGGTGCGGGCCCGCGGCTGTGTCCCACGCGGTGCCGGTGAGCCCGAGCCCGGCGACCCGGCCGACGTCGGCGAGCGCCGCTGCGATCGGTGGGTCGGGCGCCGCCGCCCGACGCAGGCGCTGCTCGTCGGCGAGGCTCAGGCGCTCGACGAGCCGGTCGAGCGAGAACAGGTAGGCGTCGCGGTAGTGGTCGAGGTAGGCGACGGCCAGCGCGCCCATGCCGACCAGCAGCTCCAGCTCGGGGATGTTCCAGGCGAGCTTGCCCAGCAGCCGGGCGGGCAGCTCGAGCGGCTCCATGTCCGCGACGGCCTCGGCGGCCGCACCCCGGACGGCGGCGCGGGTGTGCTCGATGAGATCGGCCAGCTCCCGGCAGGAGTCACCGAGCACGCCCGCCCCGGTCACCACGGCGTTGAAGAGCGGATCGGTGGCGCACGGCGTGAAGCGCTCGGCCCAGAACGTGCGCATGGCGCTGAACGCGATCCCGTCGCCGGTGGCGGCGAGCCGCCGGAACGTGTCGTCGCCCGCGCCCGCGACGCAGCTCATCCCCTCCGCCAGCGCGACCCACCGCGCCCCCGCCGCCCGCAGCCGCTCGGGCTCGCCGCCGGGGTAGTACGCGGCGAGGGCGTCGGGCACCTCCGGCCCGCCCGCGCCCGTGCTGGACGGCGGCCCGCCCGCTGGCTCTCGTTGCCGCGACCTGGGCCCGCACTGCGCCGGTCGAGCCGTTCGGGCGCGCATCGGCGCCGCCTCGGCCGTCCTGCGCCTGAGAGCGGACCGCTTCCGCCAGCCGGCCCTCCCGGCCCGCCGGCGCCTGCGGGCGGCGGTGGTCCGGTTCCGTCCCTGCCGAACGGCGGCTGTGCGGGTGGGCCTGGGCGGTCCTTCGCGCCTCCGGCTGCGCCTTCGGGCTGCGTGCTCAGACGTCCGCGTGGCATCGTGTTCGGCGGCGAGGTAGCTGTCGGCGGTGCCCGCCAGCTTCGTCGCGATCGCTCCCAGCGTGGCGACCGCGGTGGTGGCGGCCGCCCACTCCGCGGCGGCCACCGCGTCGTAGCGCGCCCGCCACGCGGCCAGTACGGGATCGCGGCCCGCCATCCCGGCGCTGTCGCCCAGCCCGTTTGCGGCGAGCAGGCCCTCGGCGTCGACCCGGAGCCGCGCGAAAGCGGCCGCGGCGGCGCGCAGATCGTCGATCCGCACGGCGAACCCCGCCATCCCGAGCACGCGGCCAGCGTCCTCGCCGGGTCCGTCCACCGTGGCCGAACGGCACCACCCCACTCGATCGGACGAGCGCATCCACAGCCCGACGCAGGCGGTCGGCGACGCAGCGATCGGCGCACCCACGCGCCGACGCCGCTGCCCATCCCTCCGACCAGGCGCACTAGTGCTTCCCGTCCGTCCGGAGAGGCGCGCTCGCCGCCACCCGGTGCCTACGCTGCGGAGATGACGCGCACCACCCGCCTGACGCTCGACGCCGACGGGCAGCTGCGCCACCGCATCCCGCCGGGCGAGCTCAGCAACGACCTCGCCGGGTGGATCGCCGACGACCTCGTCGCCCCCGGACTCATCCCACCGAACGCGTTCGAGCGCACCTTCGTGTCGGTGGTCGGCGACGCCTGGCTCCCCTTCTACCGCAACACCCTCCGCGAGCTGGCCTGCGGCGGCGCGCCCGGCGGCACCAACGCGGGCATGGCCCCCGTGCACGACCGCGCCGCCGACCTGGCCCGCGGCTCCGTGGTCGAGCTGGGGTGCTGCTTCGGGTTCCTCTCCCTCCGCCTGGCCCGCGATGGCCGCCAGGTGACGGCCGTGGACGTGTGCCCCGGCACGGTCGCGCTCCTCGCCGCGATCGCGCCGGCGCTGGGCACGCCACTGCACGCCGTCGCCGGGGACGCGACCGCGATACCGCTGGCCGACCGCAGCGCCGACACGGTGTTCGCCGTGCACCTCCTCGAGCACCTGCCGGCCGCGCTCGCGTCAGAGGTGATCGCGGAGATGGTGCGGGTGGCCCGGCGTCGGGTGGTGGTGGCCGTGCCGTTCGAAGACGCGCCCAACCCGACCTGGGGGCACATCCGCACGTTCGACCTCGCCGACCTCGCCGCGCTCGGAGACGCCACCGGCCGTCCGTACACCGTGGACGAACATCACGGCGGATGGCTCGTGGTCGACGCCTGACCGCGCTAGGGTCGGCGGTGGCGCACGGGGCGCCGCCGGTCCGCGGAAAGGGCACAAGCCCACCCGGGCACGATCCTGCTCCACCCCGGCCGACTCCGTCCGGCCTGCGCATGCGGACACCAGGCACACCGGACCGGAGACCACCATGCCGCACCTCCCCGAGAACCCCAGCCTCGAACACCTGCGACGCCAGGCTCGCACGCTGCTCCGACAGTTCCGGGCCGCCGACGCCGAGGCCCTCGCCCTCCTGCGCGAGCACCACCCGCGTCCGCACGAGCCGCTGCGACTGGCCGACGCCCAGCTGGTCGTCGCCCGGTCCTACGGTTTCGCGAGCTGGCCCGCGCTGCGACGGCACATGGACGTGGTCGGGCGGTTCGCCCGCTCCCCGCACACCGTCCCGCCGAGCGCGGATGCGGCCGACGAGCTGCTGCGCCTGGGCTGTGTGCGCTACGGCGGCGACAGCCGGGCCGACCAGGCCCGCGCCGCCGCCCTGCTGGCCGAGCACCCGGAGCTGTCGGGCGCGAGCCTGTTCACCGCCGCCGCCACCGGCGATGCCGTCGCCGCGCAGGCGTTCCTCGACGGCGACCCGGACGCTGCCAACCGCCCCGGCGGACCGTTCGGCTGGGAGCCGTTGCTGTACCTCGCCTACTCACGCATCGGCGGTGACGCGCTGCCGGTCGCGCGGCTGCTGCTCGACCACGGCGCCGACCCGAACGCGGGCTACCTCTGGGAGGGCACCTACCCGTTCACGGCGCTGACCGGCGCATTCGGTGGCGGCGAGGACCGGGGCAACCAGCCGCCGCACCCGCAAGGGCTCGCGCTCGCCCGGATGTTGCTCGAGGCGGGCGCCGACCCCAACGACAGCCAGGCCCTGTACAACCGCCAGTTCGAGCCCGACGACGGGCACCTGCGGTTGCTGATCGAGTTCGGCCTCGGCACCGACCGGGGCGGCCCGTGGCACCGGTTGCTGCACAGCTACCACGGCACGCCCGCCCAGCTGCTGGAGGATCAACTGTCGGCCGCCGCGCAGTTCGACCGTCCGGGCTGGGCGCGGCTGGCGCTGGCCGCGGGCGCCGACCCCGACGGCCGGGGCACCGCGCACCCCGTGCTGCACGGCCGTACGCCCTACGAGACCGCGGTCCACCGCGGGAACCTGGAGGTGGCGGAGCTGTTGCGGGCCGCGGGGGCGACCGCGCCCGAAGTCGCCGACGTCGACGAGTTCTTCACCGCGTGCCTGGCGGGCGACCGGGCGGCCGCGGACAAGTGGCACGCCGCCGACCCGGGCATCGTGGCCCGGGCCCGGGCGCGTCGGCCCGATGCGGTGCTGACGGCCGCCGAGGTCGGCCGGGCGTCGGCGGTGCGGCTGTTGGTGGAGCTGGGCTTCGACGTGCACGCCGGACACCGGATCACGCCGTTGCACCAGGCCGCCTACGACGGGGACGTCGAGCTGGTCGCGCTGCTGCTGGAGCTCGGCGCCGACCCCGCCCGGCGCGACCACTCGTTCAACGCCACGCCGCTGGGGTGGGCCGAGCACAACCACCAGGAGGCGGCGGCCGCGCTGCTGCGCCCGCTCACCCCCGCCGACCCACCGCCCCGCTGAGCCGCCCGCACTCGCACCTCGGGAGCGGCCGTCCGCCGCGGCTCGGCGGCGGCCGCCCGGCCGCTTGGGGTCAGCCCGCTTCGGCGGCGGTGGTCAGGGCTCGGCGGGTCAGGACGCGGGCCAGGTGGCGGCGGTAGGCGGGGGTGGCGGCGAGGTCGCTGGGCGGGTCGGTGTCCTGGTCGGCCAGCGCGGCGGCGTCCGGGATCGACGCGCCCGACGCCAACGCGGCCTCGGTGGCCGACGCCCGCAGCGCGGTGGATCCCATGTTCACCATCCCCACCCGCCCGTCGACGACCGCGACCGCCACGATCGCCCAGTCGTTCGCCCGCCGGGTGAACTTCTCGTAGGCCCAGCCCGCCGACCCCGTGCGCGGCACGCGGATCTCGACGACCAGCTCGTCCGGCTCGAGCGCGGTGCTGAACAGCCCCGTGAAGAACTCCTCCACCGGCACCTGCCGCTCCCCGCGCGGCCCGCGCATGCACGATCGCGCCCCCGAGCGCCAGGACGGCGGCGGGCAGGTCGGAGGCCGGGTCGGCGTGCGCGAGCGAGCCGCCGAGCGTGCCGCGGTGGCGCACCTGCGGGTCGCCGACCGTGCGCGCGACCGCCCCGAGCAGCGGCGCTTCCGCGGCCACCACGTCGGACGTCGCGAGGTCGTGGTGGCGGGTGCCCGCGCCGATGGCCAGCTGGTCGCCGTCGACGCGCGAGTAGCGCAGCTCGTCCAGCCGCCCGATGTCGATCAGCAGCTCGGGCGCGGCCAGCCGCAGCTTCATCACGGGCAGCAGCGAGTGGCCGCCCGCGAGGACCTTGGCGTCGTCGCCGTGCTCGGCCAGGAGCGCCAGCGCGGCGTCGAGCGTGTCGGGCCGTTCGTAGGTGAAGCCGACGGGGATCATTCGCCGCCCCCCGCCGAGTCGCCCGACGAGAAGCCCGCCGCCGCTTCGACACCACCGGCGTCGGTGACGCGGTGGATCGCCGCGCCCTGCACCTCGTCGGGATCCTGCCCCGACGCGGCGATCACCGCCCGCACGATGTTGTGGTAGCCCGTGCAGCGGCAGAGGTTGCCCTCCAGCCCCTCGCGGACCTCCCGCTCGGTGGGCTTCGGGTTCTCGCTGAGCAGGCCGACCGCCGCCATCACCATGCCCGGCGTGCAGAAGCCGCACTGCAGGCCGTGCTCGGCGCGGAACGCGGCCGCCATGGGGTGCAGCTCGGCGCCCTCGGGCGAGAGCCCTTCGAGCGTGGTGACCTCCCCGCCGTCGGCCTGCGCGGTGAGCAGCGTGCACGACTTCACCGACTCGCCGTCGAGCAGCACGGTGCACGCGCCGCACGACGTGGTGTCGCAGCCGATGTTGGTGGCCTTGAGGCCGAGGACGTCGCGCAGGTAGTGCGCGAGCAGCAGCCGCGGCTCGACGTCGGCGCTGGTCGACGCGCCGTTGACGGTGATCTCGACCTTCACTTCGCTCCTTCGGTGCGCGCTCCGCCTGCGCTCCGCGCGGCCTCGATCGCTTCCCACACCCGCAGGGGGGTCAGCGGCATGTCGATGTGGCGCACCCCGAGGTGCGCGAGCGCGTCGATCACCGCGCTCTGCGCCGCCGGGGTGGCACCGATGGTGCCCGCCTCGCCGATCCCCTTGACCCCCAACGGGTTGAGGTGGGTGGGCGTGGCCATGTCGAGCAGCGTGAAGCTGGGCAGCTCCGCCGCGGACGGGATGCCGTAGTCGGCGAACGTGGCGGTGACGGGGTTGCCGTCCTCGTCGTAGACGACCTCCTCCAGCAACGCCTGCGCGATGCCCTGCGCGATGCCGCCGTGCCGCTGCCCCTCGGCGATGAGGGGGTTGAGGACGGGGCCTGCGTCGTCGATGGTGACGATCTTGTCGATGACCGCCTTGCCCGACTCCACGTCGACGAGCGCGACGGCGACGTGCGCGCCGAACGGGAACGTCGGCGCACCCGAGTCGAACCGGGTGTCGACGCGCAGCTTCTCGCGCTCGGCGAGGTCGGCCAGCGAGACGGCGGTGTCCGTGCCGCGCACGACGACCGCGCCCTGCTCCACCACGAGGTCGTCGACGTTCGCCTCCAGCAGGTCGGCCGCCCGCTGCTTGGCCACCTCCACCAGCTCGCCCGCCGCCTGGTAGACGGCCACGCCGCCGGTCTGCAGGCTCCGCGAGCCCATGGTGCCGGAGCCGCGCGGGGATGAGGTCGGTGTCGCCGTGCTTGACGGTGATCTTCTCGATCGGGATGTCGAGGTGCTCGCTCGCGAGCATCGCCCAGGCCGTGGCGTGCCCCTGGCCGTGCGGGGAGGTGCCGGTGAGCACGGTGACCGTGCCGTCGGGGTGCACCTCGACCGCGGCGCTCTCCTTGAACGCCCCGCCCCCGGTGATCTCGACGAACACCGACACGCCGATGCCGATCTGCACCGCGTCGCCGCGCTCGCGCCGGGCGGCCTGCTCGGCCCGCAGGTCGGCGTAACCGACCGCGTCGAGCACGTCGTCGAGCGCCTTCTCGTACTCGCCGGAGTCGTAGGGCGCGCCGCCCTTGGTGGTGAGCGGGAACTGGTCGGGGCGCAGGAGGTTGCGGCGGCGCACCTCGGCGGGGTCCATGCCGATCTCGGCGGCGAACAGGTCCATCGCCCGCTCGATGGCCGCCGTGGCCTCGGGGCGTCCGGCGCCGCGGTAGGCCGCGACGGACGTCGTGTTGGTGACGAGCACGCGCGCCCGCGACTCCACCCGCTCGATGTCGTACACGGCGGGCGCCATCATGCGCGTGAACATCGGCAGCACGGCGCCGAGGCGGGGGTAGGCGCCCGCGTCCTGGAGGACGTCGATGCGGTAGGCGCGCACGGTGCCGTCGCGGTCGCCGCCGATCGTGACCGTCTGGAGCTGGGCGCGGCCCTGCACCATCCCGGTCATGTTCTCCGAGCGGGTCTCGCTCCACCGCACGGGCCGGCCGACCTGCTTCGCGAGCCACGCGACCAGCGCGAACTCCGGGTCGGCGCCGATCTTGGCGCCGAAGCCGCCGCCGACGTCCGGGGTGATCACGCGCACCTGCTCGGCGTCGATGCCGAGCCACCCGGCGACCTCGCTGCGCGTGTCCTGCGCGTTCTGCGTGGAGCACCAGAGGGTGACGCGGCCGTCCTCGCCCCACTCGGCGGCGGCGGCGCGGGTCTCCAGCGGGGACGCCGCGAGCCGCTGGTTGACCAGCTCCCGCGTGACGACGACCTCGCAGCCGTCGAAGAGGTTCGGGTCGAGGTCCTTCTCGTGGTCGAAGCCGTTGGAGGTGTTGGTGCCCGCCTCGGGGAAGAGCAGCACCTCGTCGGTGGCGGCGGCCTTGAGGTCGATGACGACCGGCAGCGGGTCGTAGTCGACCTCGACCAGGTCGGCGGCGTCCTGCCCCTGGTAGGCCTCCTCGGTGAGGACGGCGGCCACCGGCTCGCCGACGAACCGCACCACGTCCTTCGCCAGGAACGCGCGCACCATCTTCTCGTTGGCCCCGCCGAACAGCAGCGCGGGCTCGAGGTCGACGTCGGCGCCGGTGAAGACGCCGACGACGCCGGGCGCCGAACGGGCCTCCCCGACGTCGATCGCCTCGATGCGGGCGTGTGCGAGGGGGGACCGGACGAGCGTGAGATGCAACGCTCCGACCAGGTCGAGGTCGTCGGTGTAGCGGGCGCCGCGCGTGAGGAAAGCCGGATCCTCCACGCGCACGACGCGCGTGCCCATGATGCTCATCGCTGTTCCTCGCTGGCGCTCGGTCCGCGCTTCGCGCGGCGCTGTGCCGATGATTCGCTCGCAAGCTCGCTCATTGATCCGGAGCCTAACCCGGGTCCCGCGTCACCGCTCCCACCACGGATCGATCGCCCACAGCGGCGACACCGGGCCGTGGCCCGCGCCGAGCGGGTAGGCGTGCCGGACGGCCTCCACGACGAAGCGCTTGCCGAACGCCACGGCCTCGGGCACGGCCATGCCCCGCGCCAGCCCGGCGGCGGTGGCCGAGGCCATGTTGTCGCCGCTGCCGTGGGTGTCGCCCGTGGCGAACCGCGGCCCGGACAGCTCGGTGAACGTGTGGCCGTCGTAGAGCAGGTCGACGCACACGTCGACGTCCTCGACCAGGTGCCCACCCTTGACCAGCACGTACCGCGGGCCCATGGCGTGCAGCAGCTTGGCCGCCTCGTACTGCGCGGCCCGGTCGTGCACCTCGACGCCCACGAGCAGCCGCACCTCGTCCAGGTTCGGCGTGACGAGGGTGGCGCGGGGGAACAGCAGGGAGCGGAAGGCGTCGAGCGCCTCGTCGGCCAGCAGCTGCTCGCCGTGCACGGACGCGGCCACCGGGTCGACGACGAAGGGGGTGGGGCCGTCCGCGCCGATGCCGACGCGGTCGCAGGCTGCGGCGATCGCCCGGATGATCGCCGAGGTGGCGAGCATGCCGGTCTTCGCCGCGTCCAACCCGATGTCGGTGGCGACCGCCTCGATCTGCGCCGCCACCGTCTCCGGCGGCAGCGTGTGCACGCCGGTGACGCCGACGGTGTTCTGCACCGTGACCGCGGTGACCGCCAGGCACGCGTGCACACCGCACGCCGTCAGCGCCCGCAGGTCCGCGGCGACGCCCGCGCCGCCGCCCGAGTCGGTGCCCGCGATGGTCATGACCCGCGGCGGGGTCTTCGTCGCCATGTCGTTCCTCCCGGCACTCACGATCGCAGATGAGCGGCCAGGACGTCGGCTTCGGCGTGCAGCCGGTCGGCGTGGTCGGGGCGGCCGAGCTCGGCGTACTCGCGGGCCGCTGCTCGGCGTTGATCGACCTCGGCCGCGACGACCGCGCGGACGTCGACAGGCCGCCGCTCGACCTCGGCCGCGCCGAGCCCGTCGACCGCTCCGGCGATCGGACCGCTGCCCGGCGACGGCGCGTGCCCCGGCTCCACGGCGCCCGCGTTCTCGATCGCGGCCAGCGCCGACCGCAGTGCGGAGACGGCCACCGCGTCCCGCGACTTGAGGGCGGTGGTGAGCGCTCGACGCAACGTGACGGTGTCCACAGACGCAATACTTCCGCGCCTCGGCCGGTTACGAAGACATGCCTCTGACCGGAGAGTACGAGCTGAGCCCCGCCAGCTGGGTCCGCGACCAGACCGAGAAGATCTTCGAGACCGGGACGACCGACAGCGTCGACATCAAGGGCCGTCCGGTCGTCCTGGTGACGATGCGCGGCGCGAAGTCGGGCAAGCTGCGCAAGGTGCCGCTGATGCGGGTCGAGCACGACGGCGACTACGCGATCGTCGCCTCCAAGGGCGGCGCGCCGAAGAACCCGGTCTGGTACGCGAACGTCAAGGCCAACCCGGAGGTCGACCTGCAGGACGGCACCGTGACGAAGGACTACACGGCGCGCGAGGTCACCGGCGAGGAGCGGGCGCTCTGGTGGGAGCGGGCCGTCGCCACCTACGCCGACTACGCCGACTACCAGCGCAAGACCGACCGGCAGATCCCGGTGTTCGTGCTGGAGCCGCGCGCCTCCTAATCCTGTCGGGGGCCGGTGGCACACTCGGCGTCAACCGAGGAGGTGGCCCATGACGGCCGATCCGGTGTCGACGCCGGAGCGCGAACCGCGCCTGCTCACCGTGGCCGAGTACCTCGCCCTCGGGGAGACCGAGCTTGGATATGACGAGCTCGTGGAGGGGCGGGTCTTCATGTCGCCGAGTCCTGGACCGGACCACAACCGGGCGGTGTTCCGGGTAGCTGTCCAGGTCGAACCTCAGCTCCCGCCCGAGCTCGAGGTCCTCTTGGATCTCGACGTCGACCTGGAGCTCGCGCCTCCCGACGCGCCGGGGTTCACCCGCCGTCCCGACCTCATCGTCGCGCGACGCTCGGCCCGGCAGCGGGTGCGGCAGGAGGGCGGGATCATCCGGGCCCCTGAGGTCGTCGTCACCGCCGAGTTCGTGTCGCCGGGATCCCGGCGCACCGACCACGTGGCCAAGCGCGCCGATTACGCCGATGCGGGCATCCCGCACTACTGGATCGTCGACCTCGACAACCCGATCTCGCTCGTCGCCTGCCACCTCGGCGGCGAGTTGGGCTACGTCGACGGCGGCGCGGTCACGGGGATCTTCAGCACCACCGAGCCGTTCCCCGTGCGGCTCGACCTCGGCGCGCTCGGCTAAGGAAGCTCCGTCGGCACCGCGACGACGTCGACCATCGCGCCGTTGCGCAGCACCGTCACCGGGAGCGGCACGCCGATGGCGTCGCCGAAGAGCTGGCGCTGGATGCCCTGGGCGTCCTCGACGGGCCGACGGCCCACGTCGAGCACCAGGTCGCCTGCGCGCAGGCCCGCTTGCGCGGCCGGGCTGCCGCCGATCACCTCGGCGAGCCGCAGGCCGTTGCGGCGGCCGTACCGGTCGGCCACCGCGGCGGGCACCGGCGCCGGGCTGCCGACGACGCCCAGGTAGGCGCGGCGCACGCGGCCGTCGGCGAGCAGTGTGGCGACGATCCGGCGCGTGGTCGCGTTCACCGGCACCGCGAGCCCCAGCCCCACGCCCGCCACCGCCGTGTTGATCCCGACCACCCGGGCGCGGGAGTCGGCGAGCGCGCCGCCGGAGTTGCCCGGGTTGAGCGCCGCGTCGGTCTGGATCACGTCCTCGACCACCCGGCCCGCCGCGCCGCTGCGGGTCGGCAGCGCTCGCCCGAGCGCGCTGACCACGCCCGCCGTCACCGAGCCCGCGAGGCCGAGCGGGTTGCCCACCGCCACCACGAGCTGGCCGACGACGAGCCCGTCGGCGTCGCCGAGCGTCACCGGCGACGGCAGCGCGCCGCCGACCGCGCGCAGCACGGCGAGGTCCGACAGCGGGTCGGTGCCCACCACGGCCACCTCCACCTGCGTGCCGTCCACGAAGTCGGCCCGCCCGCGCCGCGCCTGCCCCACGACGTGCGCGTTGGTGACGAGGATCCCGTCGCCGGTGACCACGGCCGAACCGCTGCCCCGCCCGGTGCGCACCGCCGCGACCTTGCCGGTGAGCTCGGCGGCCACCGCGCTGACCGTCCGCGAGTAGGCATCCAGCTCGTCCACGACCATCTCCCGTGATTACAGCATTGCAACCACGGTACGCCGGTCGGCACCGGCGTTCGCTCAGCGCGGAACGGCCTCGGCCTCGATCTTCGCGGGGTCCCACGCCAGCCCGGGCACCCCCCAGCCGTTGCGCTTCACGGCCTTGCGCGCGGCCCGCTGGTAGCGGCCGACGAGGCGCTCGAGGTAGAGCACGCCGTCGAGGTGGTCGGTCTCGTGCTGCAGGCAGCGGGCCAGGAACCCGGTGCCCTCGACGACGACGGGCGCGCCCTCGAGGTCGGTGCCCGTGACCCGCGCCCACTCCGCCCGCCCGGTCGGGAACTGCTCGGCGGGCACGGAGAGGCAGCCCTCCTCGTCGTCGTCCGGATCAGGCATGGTCTCCGGCCGGGCGGACGTCTCGATCACCGGGTTGACGACGACGCCGCGCGCCCGATTGCCCTTCTCGTCGGGGCAGTCGTAGACGAAGACGCGCAGGTCGACGCCGACCTGGTTGGCCGCGAGCCCGACGCCGTGGGCCGCCGCCATCGTGTCGAACATGTCCGCGACCAACGTGCGGAGCTCGTCGTCGACCTCCTCGACACGGCGGGTGGGGGTGGAGAGAACGGGATCACCGACGACGCGGATGGGACGCACGGCCACCCGTCGAGCTTACGGCCGTCTCGACCGTGTCCCGCGCAGGATCGTCGGCCGCCCGTGGCAGAATGCCGCTGCGAATGACAGACGTGTGATTCGTAGTGCAGGCCGCGAGGAGCGTGATGGAGCCCGCCACCGAGATCAGCGTGCCGTTCGGTCAGCTGGATCGTCGCGATCGCGAGATCCTCGCGTTCGAGCGGCAGTGGTGGAAGTACGCAGGCGCCAAGGAGCAGGCGATCCGCGAGCTGTTCGACATGTCGGCCACACGCTACTACCAGGTGCTCAACGCGCTGCTCGACAAGCCGGAGGCGATGGCCGCCGATCCGCTGCTGATCAAGCGTCTGCGCAGGCTCCGCACGAGCCGTCAACGCACCCGTGCGGCGCGTCGCCTGGGATTCGAGCCCTGGTGAGGCCACCATGAACCTGCCGTCGTAAGCGATCACCGGAGGTTTGTCGTGACCGAGCCCGCCCCGCCGCCGCCGCCCGGAGGGCCCTCCCCGCTGCGCGTCGGGGGTCTGGCGCTGCTCGGCGCGGGCGCCGTCGCGGCGCTGATCGGGCTCGCCACGCTCCTCCCCGGCGGGGGTAGCACCACCACCCCGGCCGCCACCACCCCACCACCGGCGCCCACGGCCGCTCCGACCGCGGCGCCGGGAGCCACCGTCGCCGCGCAGCCCGCGCCCAGCGCCCCGGCGGCCGTGCCGACGGTCGGCGCCGACGGCCGCGGTCGCGGCGCCGCCCGCAGCACCCGCACCGGCACCGCGCACCGGCACCGGCACCCGCACGCACCGGCGCCCGCGCCTGCCGCCCCGCAGGCGGGCACCGGCGGCGGCAACGCGGCGGCACGCGGGCCCGTCCGCGTCTACAACAACAGCACGGTCACCGGCCTCGCCGCCCGCGCGGCCAACGACTTCCGCGCCGACGGCTGGCAGGTCGGCCAGGTGGCCAACTACTCGTCCGGGAACATCCCGACGAGCACGGTCTACTACCGGCCCGGCACGGCGGAGCAGTCGACGGCCACGACGATCGCCTCGGAGTTCGGCCTGCGCGCGGAGCCGCGCTTCTCCGGCATCGACGACGCCACCCCCGGCCTGATCGTGATCGTCACGAACGACTACCAGAAGCGGAAGTAGGTCAGGGCGCTCCTGGCCCCCGGGCGCCGTGCGTACGCCTCCAGGGCGGCCAGCTGCGCGGGGTCCAGCGACGGGGGCACGGCCGCGCGCGCGGCGGCGATGTGCGCGGCCGTCACCTCCGTCGCCGCCAACGACTCCCGCATGGCGGTGAGGGCGGCTTCGCGCAGCACGGCGGCGCAGTCGGCGGCGGAGTAGCCGTCCAGCTCGGCGCCGAGCTCGGTCAGGTCGACGTCGGGGGCGAGCGGGGTGTTGCGGCCCGCCGCGCGCAGGATGTCGGCGCGGGCGGCGGCGTCCGGCGGCGGCACGTAGACCAGCCGCTCCAGCCGACCGGGGCGCAGCAGCGCGGGGTCGATCAGCTCGGGCCGGTTCGTCGCGCCCACCACGATCACGTCGCGCAGCGGCTGCGCCCCGTCCAGCTCGGTGAGCAGGGCGGCGACCACCCGGTCGGCCACGCCCGAGTCGCTCGACTGCCCGCGCCGCGGGGCCAGCGCGTCGATCTCGTCGAGGAAGATGAGGGCGGGCGCCGCGTCGGAAGCGCGCCGGAACAGCTCCCGCACGGCCCGTTCGGACTCCCCGACGTACTTGTCGAGCAGCTCGGCGCCCTTGACGGCGAGCACGTTGAGCTGGCCGGTGCCCGCGAGCGCGCGCAGGAGGAACGTCTTGCCGCAGCCGGGCGGGCCGTAGACGAGCACACCGCGCGGCGCCGCGACGCCCAGGCGGGCGAACGAGTCCGGGTACTGCAGCGGCCACAGCACGGCCTCGGTGAGCGCCTGCTTGACCTCGGTCATGTCGCCGACCTGGTCGAGGGTGATGCCGCCGGTCTGCAGGGTCTCCGAGGACGACATCGAGATCGGCCGGATGGAGCCGACGGCGCCGAGGAGGTCCTGCTGGGTGACGTCGCCGTCCTGGCGCAGCGCGGCGGAGACGGCGGCCTCGCGGCGCACGGCGACGAGATCGGCGGCGACGAAGCCGGGCGCGCGTTCGGCGACCGCGCGCAGGTCGACGTCCTCGGCCAGCGGCACCCCGGTGAGGAGGCGGCGCAGCAGCTCGACCCGGGTGCGCAGGTCGGGGAGGGCGAGGCGCAGCTCGCGGTCGACGAGCTCGGGCGCGCGCAGGCGGGGGTCGACGGCCTCGGGCGCAGCCGTGGTGGTGACGAGCGCGAGGCCGGGCGTGGCGACCGCGTCGTGCAGCGCGTCGAGCACGAGGGTGGCCAGCGGCGGCGGCGAGGCGGCGGGCAGCAGGGCCTCGACGTCGGTGACGACGAGCAGCGTGCGCGCACCCGACCGGGCCTGCGAGCGGGCGCCCATGATGGCGTCGTGGACGCGCTGGGAGGCCGCGCCGGGCTCCAGCGCTGCGGCGCCCGGAGCGGCCAGCTCGACGCACCCCGCCCCGGCCGCGGCCGCGGCGCTGCGGGCGAGGGTGAGCTTGCCGACGCCCTCCGGTCCGACGATCAGCACACCGAGCCGGGCGGAGCCACCGAGCCGTTCCAACAGCTCGGGGCGGTCGAAGGTGAGCTCCAGCCACTCGACGAGGCGGTGCGCGGCGGCGGTGTTGCCCACCAGGTCCTCGATGGCGACGGCGGGCGCGGCGTCGGCCTGCGCGGCGCCGCCCGTACCGGTTGCTCCGCCTGCGCCATCTGCCCGGCCCGCGCCTGCCGTCCCATCCGCGTTCGGCAAGCCGCCCACGTCGGCTGATCCAGCCGCGCCGGCCGAACCCGCCGTGCCACCCGAAAGGCCCCCGCCTGCCGTCCCGGCTGCGCCTGCCAGCCCGCCGGCGCCACCGGCCCAGCGCGCTCCCGCCGATCCGCCCCCGACTCCTCCTGCGCCGGCCTGCCCGCGTAAGCCGGCCGCGCCGATGTCGCTGCCGGGGCCGCCGCGCGACGCCCAGTCCGCGACGGTCGGTGGCATGTCACCGGTCGAGGCGCCGCCCGCCCACCCGACCACCGTGCTGGGCCGCACGGCCACCGCTCCGGCGGGTTCGACCTCGGCGACCGTGAGCAGCTCACTGGTCCAGGCCGCCCCCAACGCGCCCGAGACGCGCTGCCGGGCGGCGATCGGGTCCGCCCCCGGCGCGGGCTCGACGTCGCGGGGCAGCAGCGACACGGCGTCCCCTCGGGTGACGACCTTGCCGAGCAGCGCGACCCGGACGGTGTCCGGCGTGAGCGCGGCCCGCGCCAGCGTCGACCCGGTGAGCCGCACGACCCGCGCGGGCTCGACCCCGCCGGGCGCCACGACCACCGTCGAGCCGTCGGTGAGCCCGGCGTTGGACAGGGTGACGTCGTCCAGCGTCGCCTGGCCCGGCGGGACCGTCGGCGGGGGCGACGAGCGCGGTGGTGACCCGCGCGCCGGTGAGCGCCACCGCGTCCCACGACCGCAGGCCGAGCGCGTCGATCACCTCGGGGTGCAGCCGGACGACGCCCCGCCGGAAGTCGGTGGCGGACGCGGCGAGCCGGGCGACGAGCGTGATCTCGGGAGCCACGGCCCCAACCTAGTGCGCGGCGATCATCCGCGACGCCCGGCGAGCACGACCCACCGTCACCCGGTGCGCCACTCGGCGTCGTGGGGACGGGGACGCGGGAGGTCAGCGGCGGCGGGCTCGGCGGAGGCCGAGGCGCAGGCGGTTGCGGGGTTGGGCCGGGCCGGGGCCGCCGCCACCCTGACCGTTGGTGCGGGCCGCACCCTCCTCACCGAAACGCCGGACCGCGCGGGCCATGGCGCTCGCCCGCCCCGCCACCCGACGCCGCAACGGCGAACGCAGCCCCAGCCGCCGCGCCGAGCGGGCGGAACGCACCAACGCCCGCCGCTCCTGCATGGGCACGTTCCACGCCTCCGGGTGCTCGGCGAGCCAGCGGTGGCGGTGCATCGTGTACGGGATCGTCGCCAGGTAGACCAGCGCCACGATGCCCAGCCCGAGGAACGGCACCGTCACCAGCACCGCGGCGGCCAGCCCGACCATCACCAGCAGCGGCGCGACCAGCCGCGCAGGCACCCGCACGGTCTTGAACGACAACGTCGGCAGGCGGCTCACCATCAGCCCGGCGACGACCACCGCCCACACCCCCACCGGCACGGGCGAGGACCACCAGCCGTCCCCGAAGTGCAGCGTCGCGTACAGCGGCAGGCCCGACAGCAGCGCGGCGGCGGGGGCGGGCACCCCGACGAAGAACTCCTTGGCGTACAGCGGTTGGTCGACGTCGAGCAGCGTGTTGAACCGCGCCAGCCGCAGGGCCATGCACACCGCGAAGACGAGCGCGACGACCCAGCCCAGCCGCGTGCCCTGCAGCGCCCAGATGTACATGACGAGCGCGGGCGCGACGCCGAACGAGACGAGGTCGGACAGCGAGTCCAGCTCCGCGCCGATCCGGCTGCTGGCGTCGAGCATCCGGGCGAGGCGGCCGTCGAGGGCGTCGCACAGGGCCGCGATCCCGCCTGCGGCCACGCACAGCTCGAACCGCCCCGAGAGCGCGAAGTACACCGCCGACAGCCCCGAGCACAGCGCCACGACGGTGACCGCGTTCGGCAGCAGCCGCACCCCGGCGGACATCAGGACCCCCCGGGCGGCGTCGAGCCCGGCAGCGTCGCGAGGACGGTCTCGCCGCCGATCGTCCGCTGCCCCGGCGCCACGGTGACGCGCGCGCCGGAAGGCAGGTACACGTCCACCCGCGACCCGAAGCGGATCAACCCGTAGGTCTCGCCCGCCGCCACCTCGTTGCCGACGGCGATGTCGCAGACGATCCGCCGGGCCAGGAGCCCCGCGATCTGCACGACACCCACGCGGTCGCCGGAAGCGGTCTCGATCAGCACCGCGTTGCGCTCGTTGTCCTCGCTGGCCTTGTCCAGGTCCGCGGAGAGGAAGGCGCCGGGCCGGTACTCCACGGCCACCACCCGCCCCTCGACCGGCACGCGCTGCACGTGCACGTCCAGGACCGACAGGAAGACGCTGACCCGAGGGACAGGTACGGCGGGCAGACCCAGCTCGGCGGGCGGCGCCACCTCGCCCACCGTGGCCACCGTGCCGTCGGCCGCGGCGAGCACGACCCCGGTGAGCGGCGGCGGCACCCGGCGGGGCGCGCGGAAGAACGCAGCGGTGGCGGCGGTGGCGAGCACGGCGGGCAAGGTCCCGCGACCGGTGACGACGCGTAGCAGGCCCGCGGCCGCCGCGACGCCCGCGACGATCGGGCGCCCGCCCGGGTGCATGGGCGGGATCGCGGCCCTGACCAGCCCTACGACGTGCGGTAGAGAGAATCCGGACGGGTGCGTCTCGGGCATCGGGGCGAATCGGCTCCTCGGCGTGGCGGCCCGGACGGGCCGCGCTGGCGGAGTTACCGTACGCGAGGGCCGCGCCGGGGACAGCAAAGGGCCGGGGCCGTCATCCCCCGAGACGACGACCCCGGCCGTGGAACCGCTCGTCCGCTCCCCAGCGACGGGCGGTAGGTCTTTGCTGCAGTCGGTTACCCGACCCGCGCGGAAAGTATCGCCGAGCGATCCCGAGATCGTCCAGGTCATAGCGTGGGGAACACCATGATCTGCCCTGATCGGCGGAACGCTCACCAGTAAGACGCTCCCCAGGGCCCCGATGTTGCAACTCAGCGGTGTGACGTGGCCCACATTACCCGGTTGGGTGTCACCCGTCCAGCAGCCAGACGGCGACCTCCGCGCCTGCTAGCAGCTCTGTCGCCTCCTCCGGGACGACGATCAGGCAGTCGGCCTTCGCCATCGAGCCCAACAGGTGCGACGGCGGGCCGCCGATCTCGGCGACGGTGCCCTCCCGGGCGTCCACCACGCCGCGCCGGAACTGCCTGCGTCCGGACGGCGACGTCAGCCGTTGAGCCAGACGAGCGACGACGACCGGGCGCTCGGGGTGCGGGTGGCCGAGTGCGGCGCGCAATGCGGGCCGGACGAACACCTCGAACGACACGAGCGCGCTCACCGGGTTGCCCGGGAGCGTGACGACCGCCACGCCGCCGTCCAACCGGCCCGCGCCCTGCGGACCCCCGGGCTGCATCGCGACCTTGCCGAAGGTGACGCCGCGCCCCGCCAACGCGTCCTTCACGACCTCGTACGCGCCCGCGCTCACGCCGCCGGAGGTCAGGACGAGATCCACCCCGGCCGCCCGCTCGGCGAGCACGGCGAGGAACTGCGCGACGTCGTCCGGGACGAACCGCAGGAGCTCCGCCCGTGCGCCCGCGTCCTCGACCGCCGCCGCGAGCATCGGCCCGTTGGACTCGTAGATCTGGCCGTGCTGCAGCGGCGCCCCCGGAGCGACCAGCTCCGAGCCCGTGGAGAGCACGAGCACCACCGGACGTCGGCGCACCGCGACACGGGCGTGCCCGACCGCCGCCGCCACGCCGATCTGCGCGGGCCCCAGCACGGTGCCCGCGGTGAGCACGACGTCGCCCGCCGCGACGTCCTCCGCCGCCCGCCGCACGTGCGTGCCGACCTCGGGCGCGGCCTTGAGCGCGACGGTCTCCGTGCCGCCGTCCGTCTGCTCCACCGGCACGATCGCGTCGGCGCCCGCGGGCACCGGCGCACCCGTCATGATCCGCGCGACGGCGCCCGGCGGGAGCGGCGGGACGTCGGTGCCGCCCGGCGGGGATGTCGAACGCGACGGGCAGCGTCACCGGCGCGCCCGCGACCTCCGCGGCGCGCACCGCGTAGCCGTCCATCGCGGAGTTGTCGAACGACGGGAGCGCCGTGCCCGCGACGACGTCCGCCGCGAGCACCCGGCCCCGCGCGTCGTAGAGTGCAACCTCTTCGGCGGGCATCGGCGCCAGTAGGGACGCGACCACCGCGCGGTGCTCTTCGACCGTCGTCATGCCGCCATCGTGCCCGACCCGGCCACCTTGCACTCGGGACGGGCGAGTGCTAAAACCGGCCTGGCACTCGACACGGTAGAGTGCCAATTGTCGAGCCGGTGAGAATGGCGCAGGGTTGCCGTTCGTCCGTCGCGGGCACCGTTCGACGCAGAAGACTCTCCCATCGGAGGACACCACCCTATGGCGAAGATGATCGCGTTCGACGAGGAGGCGCGCCGCGGGCTCGAGCGCGGCATGAACACCCTCGCCGACGCCGTCAAGGTGACGCTCGGCCCCAAGGGCCGCAACGTCGTCCTGGAGAAGAAGTGGGGCGCGCCCACCATCACCAACGATGGTGTGTCGATCGCCAAGGAGATCGAGCTCGAGGACCCGTGGGAGAAGATCGGGGCCGAGCTGGTCAAGGAAGTGGCCAAGAAGACCGACGACATCGCCGGTGACGGCACCACCACCGCCACCGTGCTGGCCCAGGCGCTGGTCCGCGAGGGCCTGCGCAACGTGGCCGCGGGCGCGAACCCGATGGCGCTCAAGCGCGGCATCGAGAAGGCCGTCGAGGCCGTCTCCCAGCAGCTGCTCAAGACCGCCAAGGAGGTCGAGACCAAGGACCAGATCGCGGCCACCGCCTCGATCTCCGCGGCCGACACCTCGATCGGCGAGCTCATCGCCGAGGCGATGGACAAGGTCGGCAAGGAAGGCGTCATCACCGTCGAGGAGTCCCAGACCTTCGGGCTGGAGCTGGAGCTCACCGAGGGCATGCGCTTCGACAAGGGCTACATCTCGCCCTACTTCGTCACCGACGCCGAGCGCATGGAGGCCGAGCTGGAGGACCCCTACATCCTGCTGGTCTCTTCCAAGATCTCGACGGTCAAGGACCTGCTCCCGCTGCTGGAGAAGGTCATGCAGACCAGCAAGCCGTTGGCGATCATCGCCGAGGACGTCGAGGGCGAGGCCCTGGCCACGCTGGTGGTCAACAAGATCCGTGGCACGTTCAAGTCCGTCGCGGTCAAGGCGCCGGGCTTCGGTGATCGCCGCGAGGCGATGCTCACCGACATGGCGATCCTCACCGGCGGTGAGGTGATCTCGGAGAAGGTCGGCCTCAAGCTGGACAACGCCGACATCTCGCTGCTGGGCTCGGCCCGCAAGGTCGTGGTCACCAAGGACGAGACCACCATCGTCGACGGTGCGGGCAACGTCGACCAGATCTCCGGGCGGGTCAACCAGATCCGCAACGAGATCGAGAAGACCGACTCCGACTACGACCGCGAGAAGCTGCAGGAGCGCCTGGCCAAGCTGGCAGGCGGTGTTGCGGTGATCAAGGCGGGGGCGGCCACCGAGGTGGAGCTCAAGGAGCGCAAGCACCGCATCGAGGACGCCGTGCGCAACGCGAAGGCGGCCGTGGAGGAGGGCATCGTCGCCGGTGGCGGCGTGGCGCTCATCCAGGCCGGCGCAGGCCTGTTCGAGGGCCTCGGCCTCGACGGCGACGAGGCGACCGGCGCGAACATCGTGCGGGTCGCGCTGGAGGCTCCGCTCAAGCAGATCGCGATCAACGCGGGCCTCGAGGGCGGTGTCGTCGCGGAGAAGGTGCGCGGCCTCGGCGCAGGCGAGGGCCTCGACGCGGCCACCGGTGAGTACAAGGACCTGATCAAGGCCGGGATCATCGACCCGGCCAAGGTCACCCGCTCGGCGCTGCAGAACGCGGCCTCGATCGCGGCCCTGTTCCTCACCACCGAGGCGGTCATCGCCGACAAGCCGGAGAAGACCCCGGCGGCCCCGATGGGCGACCCGTCGGGCGGCATGGGCGGCATGGACTTCTGAGTCCAGACACGTACGTCCCGCAGGGGCGGCACTCCCAACCGGGTGCCGCCCCTGCGGCGTCTCCGGGCGCAGGCATTCACCCGCGGGGCCGCGATGATCGGCGCGAACCGCACACCACGCCGTTCCGCACGCGCGTGAGGTGCGGATCGCGGCGATCATCCCCGGTACCGAGCCGCTACCGCCTCGGCCCGGGCCGCCAGCGCCGCGCGCAGCTCGGCGGGCGCGAGCACTTCCACGTCGTCCGCCATCGACCAGAGCACCCGCTCGGCGTGCACCGCGTCGCCGAACGCGACGGTGAGCCGCAGCCTGCCGTCGGTCGCGGGTTCCTCGGCGAGCACCTCGCCCGCCGTGCGCAGCAGGTCGGCCCGTCTGCTCGCGCGCACCCGCACCTCCACCGGGAGGGTGGGCAGGGAGGCGAGGAACGCCGTGCGGCGAGCACGCCAGGCTTCGTCGAGGTCGACGTCGGGCGGCCGCACCGCCTGCTCGGCACGCTCCCGCACCTCCCGCACCCGCGAGAGCCGGTAGGCGCGCTCCTGCCCGTCGCGCAGCGCGAGGAGGTACCAGCGGCCGCCTTGGGAGACCAGCCCGACCGGGTCGACCGTGCGCCAGCGCGGCTCCTCGTCGCGCGCGGCGTAGCGCAGGTCGAGGCGGTGTCCCGCGAACACGGCGGCGCGGACGGTCGCGAGCACCGCGTCGTCACCCGCCACCGACGTTGCGCGGCGCCTGACGCCATCGCCCGCCCTGTCGCCGCCCGCCCCCGACGCCCCGCCGGGCCGGTCACCACCCCGCGGCCCGCCGTCGCCCACCCCGACACCCCACCGGCCGGTCACCACCCGGCCCGCCGTCGCCCACCCCCGACACCCCACCGGGCCGGTCACCACCCCGCGCATCGGCCGCCCCGCTGTCGCGTGCCACCGGCGCCGTGTGGGGCAGCCACCGCCCGTCCCGCACCAGGATCCGGCCCGCGTCCCGCCCGGCCGATTCGCGCTGCGCGGCGGGCAGCCCCGCCACGACCTTGCGCATTGCCGACGCCAACGCGGGCGCCATGCCCGCGCCGTCGCCGCGCGACCCGGCGACGAGCAGCGCGAGCGCCTCGTCGTGGGTGAGCCCGGTGAGGTCGGTCGAGTAGCCCGGTAGCAGCGCGAAGCCGCCGTGTCGTCCCCGCTCCGCGTACACGGGCACGCCCGCGGTGGACAACGCCTCGATGTCGCGCAGCACGGTGCGCGTCGACACCTCCAGCTCGTCGGCCAGCTCTTTGGCCGACCGTCGACCCCGGTGTTGGAGCAGCAGGAGGAGCGAGAGGAGGCGGTCGGCGCGCACGACTGCGAGCATCGCAGAAATACACGACACAAGATGTCGTGATTACGCGCGAGGCTGGCCGCATGACAACGAACAGCGACCCCCGCCCCGCCTACCGCTCGGCCCTGGCTTGGGCGCAGGAGAAGGTCCGAAGCGTCGAACCGGCGGCGCTCGACCGGCCGACGCCGTGTTCCGACTACGACGTACGCGCCCTGCTCGGGCACCTCGTCGCGACCGTCGACCGCGCCCGCGTGATCGCCGAGGGCGGCGACCCCACGACGATGCCCGTCGTCGTCACCGGCGTGCCCGACGACGGCTGGCCCGCCGAGTTGGCCGCCGCCGTCGACAAGGCGATGGCGGCCTGGTCCGACGACGCGGTGCTCGACCGGGAGGCCATCGTGCCGTGGGGCCGGGTGCCCGGGCGGCAGGCCATCTGGGGCTACCTCAACGAGGCGCTGGTGCACGGGTGGGACCTCGCCGTCGCCACGGGGCAGCACAGCGAGGCCGACCCCGCGATCGCCGAAGCGGGCCTGGCCGTGGGGCAGCAGATCCTCCCCGCGAACTTCCGCGGTGGCCCCGTGCCGTTCGCCGAGGTCGTGGCGTCGACGCCGGACGCGGGCCCGACCGAGCGGCTCGCGAACTGGGCGGGCCACCGCCGCTAGCGCGACGGGCGGGCGCGGTTCACCGCACGCCTAGCCTCGCCGTCACCGATACGGAGACTCGCCGTCACGACAACGGAGACTCGCCGTCACGGAAATGGAGACTCGCGGTGGGGTTGGCCGACCCGGCGCGGCGGAACGGCCGACTCAGCCAGCTGCGGATCGGCCGACTCACCACGGTGAAACGTACGACTCACCGTCTTACCCGGCGTGGGGGCGATGCGGCACGATCCAGGGCATGGCGACCCCCCGGCGAGCGCGGGTGGAGGCGACGGGCGAACGCTCCGTCGTCACCCCGTTGGAGCTGTTCTTCGACCTGGTGTTCGTGTTCGCGCTCACCCAGGTCACCGACCTGATGGCCGAGGACCCGACGGTCGGGCACGTGTTCCGCGGCGTGCTGATGCTCGGCGTGCTCTGGTGGTGCTGGACGGGCTACGCGTGGCTGGGCAACATCGCCCGCGCCGACGAGGGCATCATCCGCATCGCGATGTTCGCCTCGATGGGCGGCGTGTTCGTCATCGCGATCACGATCCCCGAGGCGTTCGACGACGGGCCGGGCGGACTGCACGGCCCCACCGTCTTCGCGGTCTGCTACCTCGTGGTGCGGCTGGTCCACGTCTTCATGTTCTGGATCATCAGCCGGGAGGACCGGGAGTTCCGCGGGCAGATCCTGCGGTGGATCCCGTCGCTGGTCGTCGCCACCGCCCTGTTGCTGGTCGCCGGGCAGACCACCGGCGTCACGCAGACGCTGCTCTGGGTGGCCGTGGTCGTCGTCGACCTGGCAGGCGCCTACCTCGCGGGCAACAGCTGGCGGCTGGGCTCGGCGGGCCACTTCGCCGAGCGGCACGGGCTGATCATCCTCATCGCGCTGGGCGAGTCGATCGTCGCCACCGGCATCGGCATCGCGAAGGTGCCGATCTCCTGGCCGATCATCGCGGCGGTGCTGCTCGGCCTGGCGGTCTCCGGGGCGCTGTGGTGGGCGTACTTCGACGTCACGGCGTTGCTCACCGAGCACGCGCTGGCCGCCGCCCGCGGCGTGCAGCAGATCCGGCTCGCCCGTTTCGGCTACACGATGCTGCACCTCCCGATGATCATCGGCGTGGTGCTGCTGTCGTTGGGGCTGAAGAAGGCGATCGGCTACGTCGCGGGGGTCGACGAGCACACGCTCGCCGACCCGCTCTACGGGGTGCCGATGGCCGCCCTCTTCGGCGGCACGGCCCTCTACCTGCTCGCGCACGTCTGGTTCAAGCACTGCATGACGGGCGAGCTGTCGATCATTCGGATCGTCGTGGCCGTGCTGCTCATCGCGCTGGCACCGGTGTTGGCGCTCGTGCCCGCGCTGGTGAGCCTCACCGTGCTCGCCGTGGTCCTGATGACGATGGTCGGTATCGAGACGCACCGCTACCGCGAGCTGCGCCACGCGATCCGCCACGGCGAGCACCACTAGCAACGGACTACTCCACGGGCGCCACGATCCAGGCGGCGATGTAGAGCGGGATGCCGATCCCGCCGCCGAGCACGGTGAGCGCGACGAAGGCGATGCGCAGCAGGGTGACGTCGACGTCCAGGCTCTCGGCCAGGCCGCCCGCCACACCGCCGATCATCTTGTCCTTGCTGCTGCGGTGCATGCGGAACGGGGGGCGGCGGGTCGTGGTGGTGGGGGTTTCGGTGTTCTCCATGTCCACGAGCCTGCCGCCCCGTCCGTCCGCGCACCTCCGGGTCGGACCCGGATTCCGCCCGGAGGCGACCCCTACTTCTGGAACGGGGCCTTGTAACCCGCGACATCAGGGGCGGTGAACAGCGGCGCGACCTCGGTGAGGCCGCCCTCGGCCTTCGCGTCGACCTTGGCGATGTACACGCCGCGGGTGGGCGGCGAGCCGGGCGAGCTGTAGTCGAGCTCGGCGACGAGGTCGTCGGTCTTCACCGAGGTCAGCGACTTCAGCGCCGTCTGCACGCCCGCGCGGCTCAGGTCCTTGTTCTCGCACGCCTTGGTCAGCACGGACTGCCAGACCAGGCCCTCGACGTACCCGACGTCGACGCCGCCGTTGAGCGGCGAGCCCGGGTACTTCGCCTTGTACGCCGCGGCGATCTCGGCGGCCTTGGGCGTCTCCGAGGAGAACGGCGCGCTGGACGCGGCCACGTAGAGGTTGCCGAGCGCACCCGCGGCCGGGGTCTTGAGTAGCGCGGGGTCGAAGGTCGGGTTGTTGCCCAGCACCGGCACGTTCAGCGCGAGCGCCTGGTTGGCGGCCAGCGCCGAGGCCGACTGCCCGGGCGTGGTGGTGAGCACGATCGCCTTCACGCCGTCGCCCTTGAAGCCGGTGACGATGTTGGTGAGGTCGTTGTCGGTCGAGGTGATCTTCGCTTCCTTGACGTTCAGCTTGTGCACCCCGGCGTAGTACTTCGACCCGAGCAGGCCGTTGCCGCCGTACTCGCCGTCGATGTAGATGTGGCCGACCGTGTCGCCGTCCTTGATCAGGCCCTGCTGCTGCAGGTAGGCGAGCCCGTTGACGATCTCGAGGTCGTAGGTCGTGCCGATCATCATGACGTTCGGGTTGTTGAGGATCTGGCTCGACCACGACGCGGGCGCCGCGGTCATGTTGTCGTCGATGAGGTTCTGCTTGAGCGCCGCGAGCACCGGGGAACCGAGCAGCTGGACGATGCCCAGCACCTTGGGCTCGAGCTGCGGGTAGAGCGTCTTGGCGGTGTCGGCCTTGTAGCCGTGGTCGACGACCTCCAGCTTGAGCTGGCGGTTGCAGATGCCGCCCTTGCCGTTGACGTCGTCGACCCACAGCTGGTTGCCCGCGTTGATCGCCGAGCCGAGGTTCTTGAAGACACCGCTGGTGTCGCCCATGATCCCGAGCGTGATCGTCGTGTCGGTCACGCCCTTGTCGGTCTTGATCCCGCCCGCGCCGGTCGCGCCCGCGCCGGTGTCGGCGGTGCTGCCGCACGCCGCGAGCACCAGCGCGAGCGCGCCCGCCGCTATTGCCTTGCTGCGCCCTCGGATCATCGTTGCTCCTTTCGGGATAGCGAAGCGGCGAGACGACGGCCGATCGCAGCCGCACCACCGGGCTCGAACAGCACGACGAGCACCACGGCGAGGCCGTAGATGAACGCCGCCAGGATGACGGCCGACAGGCCGCCGAACTGGGCGTCGGCGAACCAGCCGAACTCGTTCGCGCCCAGGAGGAAGAACTGCTGCAGTCCGTAGACGACCATCGCGCCGACGACGGCCCCGGGCACCGACCCCAGTCCGCCGATGATGACGATGGCCAGGAAGGCGATCGACACCGTGAGCGAGTAGTTGCCGGTGAACTCGTTCTCGTCCGGCTTGACCAGGTCCAGCCACAGCGCGGTCATCACGCCCGCGAGGCCCGCGTAGGCCGACGAGATCGTGAACGCGCCCGCCTTGATGCGCGCCACGGACACGCCCATCGCCGCGGCGGCGGCCTCGTTGTCGCGCACCGCCCGCCACGCCCGGCCGATCCGGCCGCGGACGGCGCCCTGGGCCAGCACGTAGGCCAGCACGGCGAAGGCCAGGAACAGGTACCAGAGCCGCTGCTGCTTCTGGATCGCGACGCCCGCGATCGTCGGGGCGGGGGTGGTGTTGGAGAACGGGAAGCCGAACAGCGAGAACGTCGGCGGCGGCCTGCCGCTGCCCGTGCCGCCGGTCAGAATCCCGAGCGACTGGCCGAGCCAGAGCCCGAGGAACACCAGCGACAACGACGCGACACCCAGGTAGATCCCCCGTACGCGGCCCGCCACGGGGGCGAACGCGAGGCCGACGAGCCCGCAGATGATCACCGCCCCGATCACGGCGAGCAGCGGGGGCCAGTGCAAAGACACGAGGTCGGGGGTCTCGGCCGGATCGCCTGCCAGCACCGCGTAGCTCACCGCGCCCAGCAGCAGGAAGAACGGGTGTGCGAGCGAGAGTTGACCCGCCTGGCCGACGATCAGCGTCAGCCCGATGCCGCCGACCGCGCCGATCAGGACGTACTGGGCCAGCTTGAGGTAGGCCACGTGGCTGCCGACGAGCACCGGCAGCAACACGAGGACGACGAGCAGCACGGCCGTTCCGATGATCTTCGCCCACGGCCGGGTCGGGGCCTGCGGGGGCGCCTTCGTCAGGGTGTCAGACACGGGTGAGCTCCTTCGTGCCGAACAGTCCGGACGGCCGCACCACGAGCACCACGAGCATCACGAGGAAGACGGCGCTCTTGGAGAAGTCGAAGGAGATGTACTGCGCCGACAGCGACTCCGTGAGCCCCACGATGATCCCGCCGACGACGGCGCCCGCCGTCGAGTCCAGCCCACCGATGATCGCTGCGGGGAACGCGATCAGCGCGATCGCGTGTGTGCCGCGGCCCAGCCCCGCCCCGGAGAAGTCCTGCGTCGCCATGAACAGCACCGCGACCCCGGCGAGCGCCCCCGCGATCAGCCACGCCGTGGCCGTCACCCGGGAGCTGCGGATGCCCATCAGCGCCGCGGCCTCGCGGTTCTCCGCCTGCGCCCGCATCGCGACGCCCCAGTCGGTGTACCGGAACGCCAGGAAGAACGCCGTGATCAGCACCAGCCCGACGACCAGCGCGATGGCCTGCGTCCGGAAGATCGCGACATTGCCGATGAGGATCGGGCGGGCGTCGAAGGGATCGCCGATGAACGGGATGGCCGCCCCGACCCGCCGCACGATCTCCTCGGTGATGATGACGTCGACGCCGATCGTCAGCAGGGCCAGCGAGTTCTGGTCGGCGCCGCGGGCCGCCGCGCAGAGCCGTTCGATGAAGAGGCCCACGAGCGCGGCCCCGACGATGCCGACCGCGGCCGCGCCGTACCAGCCGATGACGTCGCGCAGCACGTAGACCAGGTAGCCGCCGAACAGCACGAGCGAACCGACCGCGAAGTTGACCACCTCGGTGGCCTTGAAGACCACCACGAAGCCCAGCGCCAGCAGTGCGTACACGGCGCCCTTGCCCAGGCCGTTGACCACGAGCTGGATGAACGTGTCCATCAGTCCTCCTCCTCGCCCGCGGTACCGAGGTAGGCCGCGACCACCGCGGGGTCGGCCTGCACCTCGGCGGGGAGCCCGTCGGCGATGAGCTTGCCGAAGTCGAGCACGCTGACGCGGTCGGCGATGCCCATGACCAGGCCCATGTCGTGCTCGACGAGCAGCACGGAGATGCCGAGCGCCGCGCGCAGGTCGGTGATCGTCACCGCCATCTCGGCCGTCTCGGTGGCGTCGAGGCCCGCGGCGGGCTCGTCGAGCAGGAGCAGGGTGGGCTCGCAGGCGAGCGCCCTGGCGATGTCGACGCGTTTCGCGATGCCGTAGGGCAGCGCCCCGACGGGGACGTCGAGCCGGTCGGCGATGCCGAGGAACGCGCAGATCTCCTCGACGCGGGCCAGGTGGCGGCGCTCGGCGCGGGCCGTGAGCCGCAGCCCGCAGGCGAGGAAGCCGCCGCGGGTGAGGTGGTGGCGTCCCAGCATCACGTTGTCGCGGGCGGTGGAGCCGGGCGACAGGGCGATGTTCTGGAACGACCGCCCGACGCCGAGGCCCGCGAGCTTGTACGGGCGCAGCGCGGTGAGCTCGGTCTCGCCGAGCCGCACGGCGCCCTCGGTCGGCCGGTAGAGCCCGCTGATCACGTTGAAGCAGCTCGACTTGCCCGCCCCGTTGGGCCCGATCAGGGCGTGGATCGAGCCGGGCTCCACGGTGAACTTCACCTCGTCCAGCGCGGTGATGCCGCCGAAGCGCAACGTGACGCCGTCGACGACGAGCGGCGCTACCCCGTCCATCGCGACAGCTCCCGCCGGGGCCGGTGCGTCTGCGCCTCTTCGCGCTCGGCATCCGCCTGAGCCTGCGATTCGGCGTGTCCGCCCAGGTAGAGCCGCTGCACGTCCTCGCTCGCGGCCAGCTCGGCGGCGGGCCCCGAGAGCGCGACCCGGCCGACCTCGAGCACCGCCGCGTAGTCGGCCACCGCCAGCGCCATCGTGGCGTTCTGCTCGACGAGCACCACCGCTGTGCCCTGCGCGTGGATCTCGCGGATCACCCGGCCGATGCGCGCGACCATCTGCGGTGCGAGCCCGAGCGACGGCTCGTCGAGCAGCAGCAGGCGCGGGCCCGACATGAGGGCGCGGCCGATCGCGAGCATCTGCTGCTCGCCGCCCGACAGCAGGCCCGCCCGCTGCCGCGCGCGCTCGGCGAGCACGGGGAACAGCTCCTGCACCCGCTCGCGGGCCGCCGTGCGCACCGCGGGCGACCGCGCACCGAGGCCGCCCGCCCGCAGGTTCTCCTCGACGCTCATGCGGGCGAAGACCTGCCTGCCCTCGGGCACGGCGACGACGCCGCGGCGGACGACCAGCGCCGGGTCGAGCCGGTCGATGCGGTCGCCGTCGAAGGTGATCTCGCCCGCGGTCACCGCACCCCGGTGCAGCCCGAGGGTGCCCGACACCGCGCGCAGGAGCGTCGACTTGCCCGCGCCGTTGCCGCCGAGCACCGCGAGCACGCCGTCAGCGGCGACGGAGAGGGTGACGTCCTCCAGCGCGCGGACCGAGCGTCCGTACCGCACCGACAGCCCGCGGACCTCGAGCACGCCGCCGTCCGCCGTCATGCGGTGCATCACACCGCACTGGACAGCTCTGCACGGAGGGGTGGAAACCAGACAGATACCACTCCGTTATCTGCGGGGCTCACGGCGGGACCGCTGAGGCGCCTTCTGATCGGCATTGCCGGGCCGCGGATCGGAGGGAACCTGGCGGTCGCGGTTGCGAATCACCCGCCCGACGACGAGACCCACCACCGTGGCGAGGCATACCCAGCCTCCAGCCACGATGAGGATCCAGTTCAGCGCGGAGATGTCCGTTGGTCCTTCCGGTTCAGCTATCGACAGTGTCCCTCGTTTACCCGGCCTATGGGCAGTCGCCCAATCGGCTCAGTCACAGTACCGGCGGGTGCGCAAGGTCACAAATCGGGAACGGCCGGACCGAGAAGATCATCGGCGTCGACGATGCGGTAGGCGTAGCCCTGTTCGGCGAGGAACCGCTGGCGGTGGGCCGCGTAGTCGGTGTCGAGCGTGTCGCGGGCGACCACCGAGTAGAAGTGGGCCTGCCTGCCGTCGCCCTTCGGGCGGAGCAGCCTGCCGAGCCGTTGCGCCTCTTCCTGACGGGACCCGAACGTGCCGGAGACCTGGATCGCGACGCTCGCCTCCGGCAGGTCGATGGAGAAGTTCGCGACCTTGGAGACGACCAGCACGGGCAGCTCGCCCGCGCGGAACCGGTCGTACAACGCCTCGCGCTCCCGGTTGCGCGTGGAGCCCTGGATGATCGGGGCGTCGAGGGCCTCGCCGAGCTCGTCGAGCTGGTCGAGGTAGGCGCCGATCACCAGCGCGGGCTCGCCGGGGTGGCGCTCCAGGAGGGTGCGGACCACCGCGGTCTTCGTGTGCGCGGTGGAGGCCATCTTGTAGCGCTCCTCCGGGTCGGCCACCGCGTAGGACATGCGCTCGGCGTCGGTGAGCGTGACCCGCACCTCGGTGCACTCCGCGGGCGCGATCCAGCCCTGCTGCTCGATGTCGCGCCACGGGGCGTCGTAGCGCTTGGGCCCGATGAGGGAGAAGACGTCGCCCTCGCGGCCGTCCTCGCGCACGAGGGTGGCGGTGAGCCCGAGGCGGCGGCGGGACTGCAGGTCGGCCGTCATGCGGAACACCGGCGCGGGCAGCAGGTGCACCTCGTCGTAGATGACGAGGCCCCAGTCGCGGGAGTCGAACAGCTCCAGGTGGCGGTACTCGCCCTTGGTCTTGCGGGTGATCACCTGGTAGGTGGCGATCGTGACCGGGCGGATCTCCTTGCGCTCGCCGGAGTACTCGCCGATCTCCTCCGCGGTGAGCGAGGTGCGCGCGATCAGCTCCCGCTTCCACTGGCGCCCGGCGACGGTGTTGGTGACCAGGATCAGCGTGGTGGCCTGCGCCTGGGCCATCGCGGCCGCCCCGACCAGCGTCTTGCCCGCCCCGCACGGCAGCACGATCACCCCGGAGCCGCCCGCCCAGAAGCCCTCGGCGGCCTCCTTCTGGTAGCCGCGCAGGCTCCAGCCCTCCTCGCGCAGCGCGATGGCGTGGGCCTCGCCGTCGACGTAGCCCGCGAGGTCCTCCGCGGGCCAGCCCACCTTCAGCAGCGCCTGCTTGAGGTGGCCGCGCTCGGACGGGTGGACGACCACCGTGTCCTCGTCGACCCGGGCGCCGAGCAGGGGGGCGATCTTCTTCTGGCGGAGCACCTCTTCCAGCACCGCCCGGTCCAGCGCGATCATCACCAGGCCGTGGACCGGGGAGTTGGTCAGCTGCAGGCGCCCGTAGCGGCCCATCGTGTCGACGATGTCGACGAGCAGCGGCTGCGGAACGGCGTAGCGGGAGAAGCGGACGAGCGCGTCGACGACCTGCTCGGCGTCGTGGCCCGCCGCGCGCGCGTTCCAGAGCGCCAACGGGGTGACGCGGTAGGTGTGGACGTGCTCGGGTGCGCGCTCCAGCTCGGCGAACGGAGCGATCGCGATGCGCGCCTCCGGCGCGCTCGGGTGGTCGACCTCCAGCAGCAACGTCTTGTCCGACTGGACGATGAGCGGCCCGTCGGCCATGCGATCTCACTTCCTGGGGGCTCGATGCGGAGCGGGAGTGCACGACAGCAAGGCGCAACGGCCGACGGCTATACTCCGACGGCACTGTCCAAAGAGCGCACGCGTGCTGACGAGATCCTACCGGCTCCCGACGGCTATGGCCCGTCCCCCAACGGGCGCGTGTCGCGCTCTCGGGCCGCTCCCGACAGAAGGCGCACCGGCTTCCCACGATGTCCAAGCACGCAGCGCGAATCCCGGGCGGTAAGGCCACCCACCGCCCCTGGACCGCAGCTCAACCCTTCCGTGTCGCAGTTTGTCGGCCCGACGTGTCACAGTTCGGCGGATCGTCGCCGCCAATTGTCAGGGGGACGTTGACGTGACCAGCATGGAATCCGGCCCATCGTGGGTGGAGCGGCTCAATCCGCGCCACTGGACGCTGGTGTGGAAGCTGGTGATCGTCGGCCTCGTGCCTGCGCTGCTGGCTTTGGCGCTCGGCGTGCTGCGCATCGCCGACCAGGCGGGCTCCGCGGCGGATCTCGGCCGCAGCGGTCGGCTGCTCGAAGCCCGCAACGAGATCGTCGCGGCATCCGGCGCCCTGCGGCTCGAGCGCGACCAGGCCACCCTCTACGCGGCGAGCAACGGCAACGGCGATCGCGCCGCGCTCGACAGCAGCCGCGAGCGCTCCGACCAGGCGCTCGACACGATGCGGAGCGGGCTCGCCGCCTCCACCGCCGATCTCGAGCCCGCCACCGTGGCCGCGCTGCAGCGCACCCAGGACGCGCTCGACCTCGTCTCGTCGCTGCGCCAGACGGTCACGGGCACGCCGTCGGCGCCGTACGACCAGGTCGTCAACCGCTACACCAACGTCATCGGCACGATCGACGTGCTGGATCGCGCGATCCTGCGCCAGCAGCGCACCCAGGCCACGGCGGGCCTGGCCGATGCGTCGAGCGCCGTCACCAGCGCGTCGGAGCAGCTGTCGATCCAGCACGCGATCCTCTCGGGCGCCATCCGCGCGGGGAAGCCGCTGCCCGGCGACCCCGCGGTGGTCAACGCGGCCACCGCGCAGCTCGTCAACAACTACCGCGACTACCAGGCCGCGCTCACCCCGGAGCAGCTGGCCAAGTTCGGCAACCTCCCCGACACCTCGGCCACCAGCCGGATGGATCAGCTCCGCTCGGCCATCCTCACCGCGCCGTTCCAGCTGGGCCCGCTGGCCAGAGACTGGGACACGGCCTACGACCAGGCCCGGGAGAGCACCGACCGCACGGCGGGGCTGATCAGCGCCGAGCTGTCCGCCACGGCCGCCGCGGCCGCCCAGCGCGCCAGCAACCTCGCGGGCATCAACTCCGTCATCCTCATGCTCGGCCTGCTCGTCGGCATCGCGATCGCGGTGCTGGTGGCGCGCTCGCTGATCCGGTCGCTGCGGCTGCTGCGCAGCTCGGCCCTCGACGTCGCCGAGCGGCGGCTCCCGCAGGCCGTCGAGAGCATGCGCGCAGGTGAGACGCCTGATGTCGCGGTCGAGCCGGTCCCGATCGGCACCCGCGACGAGGTCGGTCAGGTGGCCCGCGCGTTCGACGCGGTCCACGGGCAGGCCGTGCGCCTGGCGGCCGAGCAGGCCGCGCTGCAGGCCAACGTCAGCGCCATGTTCATCAACCTCTCCCGCCGCAGCCAGGCCCTGGTCGAACGCCAGCTGCAGCTCATCGAGGCGCTGGAGAGCAACGAGCAGGACGCCGACCAGCTGTCCAACCTGTTCCAGCTCGACCACCTCGCCACCCGCATGCGGCGCAACAGCGAAAACCTGCTGGTCCTCGCGGGCACCGACCTCGCCAAGCGCAACATGGCGCCGGTGCCGGTGGTCGACGTCCTGCGCGCCGCGGTGTCCGAGGTCGAGCAGTACCAGCGGGTCGTCGTGCAGGCGCCGCCCGCGGCGTCCCTCGCCGGTCGCGCCGGTTCCGACGTCGTCCACCTGCTGGCCGAGCTGCTCGACAACGCCACCGCGTTCTCCCCGCCGGAGTCGCAGGTGGTCATGAGCACCACCCGGTCGCCGGATGGCGCGATCGTCATCGAGATCTCCGACCGGGGCGTCGGGATGGCCGACGACGAGCTCGCCGACGCCAACACGCGCCTCGTAAGTCCGTCCGGCGTCGACGTCTCCGCGTCGCGGCGCATGGGTCTGTTCGTGGTCGGCCGCCTGGCCGCGCGGCACGGCATCGGTGTGCGGCTGTCCAGCACCGCGGCCGGGCCCGGCTCCGGGCTCACGGCTTCGGTCAGCGTGCCGCCGTCGCTCATCCCCACCGGCGTGCCCGCCGACGCGCCCCGGCCCGCAGGCGTCCCGATGCCCGCGGGCGTCCCGGCGCAGGGCCGTCCGGCGGAGGCCCGCCCGACCTGGCCCGATGCCAACGGTGCCCGTTCCGCTCCGCTGTCTGCGCTGGTCACGGGGGCGGACGCGCCCGGCAACGCGCCGTCGGCCGCACGCGAGGCGTCTCCCACCGGGGGCCAGAGCACCCTCTTCCCGGGCAAGCCGCCGGTCAACGGCAACACCACGCACGGGCTGCCCACCCGTCGGCCGGGCTCGTCGCTGCGGCCCGACGGCCCGCCGCCCACCGAGGCACCGCCGGGTGGGTTCTTCGACGACGGCGGCCACGGCGAAGGCGGCCGGGGCGAAGGCGGCCGCGGCGAAGGCGGCCGCGGCGAGGACGGCCGCGGCGAGGACGGCGCCCGCCCGCCCGGCGAGCAGGCCCGCCTCGACCAGGAGGCCGCCGCCCGCCGCGACCGCATGGCCGGGGGGCCGGGGCTCACCGCCGTGCCGCCGCCCAACCAGGCGCGCGACGACGAACGGTCGGTTTCCGACGACGAACGGTCGGCGTCGGACGAAGGTCCCGCCGACCGGCCGCGGCTCACCAAGAACTTCACCGAGTCCGGCGATCGCCCGGGTCCGGGCCGCCCCGCACCCTCCGGCGCCGGAAGTCCGGACGCCGACGACGACACCGCGGGGCCGGAGACGGCCAGGTTCGAAGCGCTCCCCGACGGGCGGCGACCCGACACCGGCAAGCCCCGCACCGGCTGGCTAGGCGCGGGCCGGACCGACAGCGATCGCACCGACGCCGAGCGACCCGACTCCGGCCGGGCCGACGCCGACCGCGCCGACGCGGGCCGCACCGACACCGGCAGGCTCGACTCTGGCCGCGCCGACGCCGAGCGCGCCGACACCGGCCGCCCCGACGCGGGCCAGAGCGACGCGGGCCGGGGCGATTCCGGCCGCACCGACGCCGGCCGCACCGACGCCGACCGCAGCGACGCCGACCGCAGCGACGCCGAGCCGCACGCGAACGCCGACCGGACCGACGGGGGCCGGAGCGACTTCGGCCGCACCGACGCCGACCGCAGCGACGCCAGCCGCACCGACGCCGACCGGACCGACGTGAGCCGCACCGACGCGGGCGAGAGCGGCTCCGGCCGTACCGACACCGGTCGAACCGACACGGGCCGCGCTGATGGCCGGACCGACGCCAACAGGACCGACGCGGCCGACCGGCCTTCCACCGACAGGCCGGATGCGAGCAGGCCGGACGGCAGCGAGCCCCACGACCGCAGGCAGGCGGCCTGGCGCACCGGTCCGAGCGGGCAGGCCACCGGCAGCCCGCGCGACGCGGACGCAGGCGACGACTCCCGCCCGGGCGGTCGCACAGGCCTCGGCATCGCCGGAGCCGCGGGTGCTGCCGCCGGTGCCGCCGCCGCAGGCATGGCGGCCGGTCGCACCGACGCGACCGCAGGTCCCGGCGCCGACGACCGCGGCCCGAACGCGCGGCCCGGCACGCCGACCCCGTCCGGGTCCGCACCGTCCGGCGCCACGCCCCGCGGCGAGTCCCCGGCGACCGCCACCCCGTTCGGTCGGTACCCGTCGGGCGCCACCCCCTCCGGTGGGTTCCCGTCCAGCACCAACCCCCCCGACGCAGGCCAGACCGGCGCCAACCAGACCGGCGAGTTCCCGGCAGGCGCCAGGCCGTCCGGCACTCGCCACACCGGCGAGTTCCCGGCAGGCACCAGGCCGTCCGATGCCGGGCAGTCCGGCGGGTGGCCGTCCCGCGCCGCCGCAGCGGGCGCGCCCGGCGGTGGCCAGTCCGGCGCGGATCAGTCCGGCGCGGCGGCGTTCGGCAGGGGCGGACCGGCCGACCGGCCCGGCGACACTTCCCAGGGCACGGCCGGTGGCCCCGGCACCGCAGGGGCCGGCGGCTGGGGTGCTGCCCAAGGCTTCAGCGGCCCGGGCGTCCAGTCCACCGGCGGCCACACGCCGTCGTGGGGCCCCGGCGCCCAGTCCACCGGCGGTCACGCGCCCTGGGGGCGGGGCGACCAGGCGGACGACGGGCAGGCCGGATCCCCGGGCGCGCGCCCGGGTGACACGGGCGGCTACGCCGCCCGGTCCTTCGCCGATGGCGACGCGATCACGCCGGCCACGGGCGCCGAGGCGCTCCCGCGCCGGATCCCCGGGCCGCCGAGCCCGACCGGTCCGGGTCCGCAACCGGCCGGCCCGTACCGCACCGACCAGCAGGCCCCGCACCCGGAGCAGTACCGATCCGTCGGCGGCACCGGCGGATTCCCGCCGAGCCCGGCCCAGAGCAGCCCGCCGCCCAGCCGCGTGCCGGACCCGGCGGACGAGCTGTTCGCGCCCCGCGTGCCGTCCCTCGACCCGGACGGGCAGTTGCCCGGCCACGACCCGAACGCCAGCGCGTTCGACCTCGGCGAGACCACACCGATCTTCGAGGAGATCGCGTCGGCCTGGTTCCGGTCGAACCGGCCGGTCCCGGTCTCCTGGGAGTCCGACACCGGGTCGCACCCCGTCGTGCCGCCGTCCACGACCGCACCGGCCGCGGACACCACCGATCCCAATGGCGTCACCCGCACCGGACCGTCCGACGGCCGCGCCGATGGTTGGGGCCAGAGCGACCGGTCGCCCGTCGGCACCCCGGCCGACGGCTGGCCGTCCGTCGGCCGACCCGCCCCTGGCGACGTCTTGGCGGACGCGGGCGCCGACACCCCGCCGTCGACCCGGCCCGCCGCCCCGTCGGCGGTCCCGCCGTCCGGCATGCCGTCGCCGTCCGCACCTGCGGCCGCAGGGCCGCCGTCGGCGCTCCCACCCGCATCGACACCTGCCTACCCGGCCGCCCGCCAGGCGTACGGCCCGGCGGACGCCACCCCGGCGGCGCCGGCTCCTCGCCAGCCCGAACCCACCCCCGCGGACTTCTCCACCGAGGCCGACGAGGGATGGCTCGCCGCGAGCGGCGCCGTTGCCGACCGCCCTGACGAGCTCACCGCGGCCGGTCTGCCCAAGCGCAGGCCGCGTGCCCGGCTCATCCCCGGCAGTGCCGGATCCGCTGTACTAGCCCCGGCTGTCACCGCTGCTCGAAGTGCCGAGAGCATCAGAGGGCGGCTGGCGAGCTACCAGCAGGGCGTGCGGCAGGGTCGAGAGACCCGGCTGCGCGGCCACGGCGACGACCACCCCGCACCACCCGCAGCGTCGGGCGCCGATCACGACGAGGAGTCCTCATGACCACACCCCAAGCCCAGCCGAGCCGGTTCGGCTGGCTTGTCACCAACTTCGCGGAGCGCGTGCCCGGTGTCGCGCACGCGATCGTGGTGTCGGCCGACGGCCTGCTCCTGACCAGCTCCGACCGGCTGCCCCGCGACCGCGCCGACCAGCTCGCGGCGGTCGCGTCCGGCCTGGTCAGCCTCACCCAGGGCGCGGCGCGTTGCTTCGACGCGGGTGGCGTCGTTCAAACAGTTGTCGAGATGGATCGCGGGATCGTGCTGCTGATGAGCATCAGCGACGGATCGTGCCTTGCCGTGCTCGCATCGCCGAGCTGCGACATCGGCCTGATCGGCTACGAGATGACGCTCCTGGTCGACCGCGTCGGCCAGCTGCTCACCCCGGAGCTGCGCGCGGAGCTGCAAGGCTCGTTCGGCGGGCGCTGACCGATCGTCTCGACCCGAGGACGAGCACCACGACGGTAGAAAGCAGGTGAGACCTCCGATGTCATCGGGTCCTGACCCCAGGCTGCCCGCGGAGCCGACTTTCGCCGACGTGATGAATGGGTTCAGCTTCGACGCCAGCCGCTCCCCGCGGCGGCGCCGGTGGGGCCGCCGTCGCGACGCCGAGCCCGAGCCCGAGCACGTACTCCCCGACCCCCGCCGCGGCGCCCGTCGACCCGTACGGCCAGCCCTACGGCATACTTCCGCCCACCGGGCCGATCGACGCGCCGCCTGTCGAGCCCGAGCAGGCGGAGCAGGACCCGGGAGCGTCGGCCGTACGGCCGTACACCTGGACACGTGGACGCACGAAATCCGGCTTCGACCTCGCCATCGAGACCCTGCTCTCGACGAGCAGGCGGGGCCGGGAACAAATGGGCATGTTGCAGGTCGAGCACCGCGCCGTCGCCGAGCTGTGCGGCGAGACGCGTTCGGTGGCCGAGGTCGCCGCTCTTCTGTCCCTCCCGCTCGGGGTCGCCCGGGTGCTGCTGGGGGATATGGCGGGACTGGGCCTCGTGACCGTGCACCAGACCGCGAGCAGCGCCGGCAACGCGCCGGACCTCGCCCTGATGGAAAGGGTGTTGAGTGGACTCCGTCGCCTCTAGCTACCCCGCGGGCGGGATGTCATCCCCGCGGCCCGGCTCGCCGAGCCCGGGTGGCGGATCCCGCAGCATCGCCACGGCCGCCACGATCTCCGCCAAGATCGTCGTGGCCGGTGGGTTCGGCGTTGGGAAGACGACCTTCGTCGGGTCGGTTTCCGAGATCGTCCCCCTCACCACCGAAGCGGTGATGACGGAAGCCAGCGCGGGCGTCGACGACTTGGCGAACACCCCGAACAAGACCACCACCACCGTGGCCATGGACTTCGGGCGCGTCTCGCTGGACGCCGAGCTGATCCTCTACCTGTTCGGCACACCGGGGCAGCACCGCTTCTGGTTCATGTGGGACGACCTGGTGCGCGGCGCGATCGGCGCCGTCGTGCTCGTCGACACCCGCAGGCTCGCGGATTCGTTCGCGGCGATCGACTTCTTCGAAGACCGCGGGCTCCCCTACGTCGTCGGCATCAACTGCTTCGACGGGGTGCTGTCCCACCGGATCGAGGACGTCCGAGAGGCGATGTCGATCGACGACGCCATCCCGATCGTCAGCTGCGACGCCCGGCACCGGGAGTCCACGAAGCAGACGTTGATCGCGCTCGTCGAGCACGCCATGCACCACCGCATGGCGGCGGGCACCCGCTGAGCTATCCCTCCACGAGCGCGATGCTCGTGATGTGGCTCAGCGGGAGGCGGTGCACGGCGCCGTCGTTCGCGCGACCCTCGACCACCCCACCCCCCACGCTGACCGGCGCCAGTACCCGCTCCCCCCGCACCCCGTGCCGGTCGACGAACCCGATCCACACCATGCGCCGCTCGACCACGGCCGAGCGCAGCAGGTCGACGGTCGACCCGTTGGCGAACGCCTCCGCGCCGCGTCGCAGCCCGGCGATGGTCTCGCCGGAGCGCATGCGCGTGACCAGCGCGTCCACCTGGGCGTCGTCCAACGCCGGGGGCCCGGTGCGGGTGCCACGACGGCGCGGTGCGGTGCGACGGCCGCGCGCGGAGAGGTCCAGCACCTCGCCCGCGGTGCCCTCGGCGGCCGGGCTGAACCCGGCCGTCCGCAGCGCGTCCATCAGCTCCACCAGGCTGATCGCGCTGACCAGCACGGTCGGGGCGATCCGCCGCAGCTCCCACGCTGGCGCGTCGGGGTGGGCGAGCACCTCGGCGAGCAGCACCTCGTCGTCGGAGCGCAGGAACGCGGCCGCTGCGCCGCCGCGGAGGCGTCCGTGGCGGCGGGCGACGTCGTCGACGAGGTAGGTCAGCCCCTGCGGCACCGGGGTGGCCGAGCGGGTGGCGAACAGGTGGTGCAGGTCGGTGGCGCTGCGGCCCGCGTCGAGCGCGCGGCGGATCGAGGGTTCGGAGAACCGGTAGACGGTGGCGCCGCCCGCGGACTCGACGTCGGCGGCCAGGTCGAGCTCGCGCGCCAGCCCGGCCTCGAGCGGGCCGGGCGCGACCGCCGTGAGGTCCGCCTGCAGCAGCACGTGGTCGATCGGCGCGGGCAGGGTGGCGCGCAGCGCGGCGACGAGCCGGTCGGGGTCGTCGAGCAGTGCCCGGCCGGGGTCGCTGAGGGCGTCGAGCGCGACCACCCCGAGCGTCGTGGCCTCGGCGAGCGTCCAGGTGACGACCTCGTCGCGCAGCCGCCCGCCGCGACGGGGCGCGCGCCAGGCGAGGACGTCGGCGAGCTGCGCCGGGGTGGCCGCGGCGTGGCCGGGTGGGAGCTCGGCGAGGCCGTCGAGCACGCGGCGGCGGTCCCGGGGGGCGAGTGGGCGGCGCGCGCCGTCGGACAGGGCGTTGATCGGCTTGCCCGCGTCGTCCTTGCGTCCGACGAGGCCCGGCAGCCTGGGTAGCTCCAGCCAGGTGCGGGCCAGGAGCGACCACCGGGTCTCCGGGCCGCCGGTGAGCCACACGTCGGCCTGCGTCGTCGGGAGCCAGTCGGGGGTGACGCCTTCGGAGGGGGCGACGAGGTCGGCGCCTGCGGCGAGTTCGATGAGGAACGCGGCGGTGGGCTCGTCGGTGTCGATCTCGCGGGCGGCGCGGCGGAGGTCGCGCACACCGACGCCACCGGAGCGGAGCAGCGGGGGCGGCGTGGTGCCCCAGAACGTGATCAGCGCCTCGACGCGCCGCAGGAGGTCGAGGGCGGCCCCGCCTGCGGTGCGGTCGACGGTGTCGGCGTCACGGTCGCGGACGTCCAACGGTGGTGGGTGGAGGGCGAGGGAGCCGAGCGGCCGGTCGCCGCGGAGCGCGAGCCCGACCTGGCGGGGCAGCTCGACGGTCTCCTGGTCGACCCGCAGCAGCAACCCCTTGGCGAGCAGTCGGGCGACCGGCCCGCTCGGGTCCGCCGCGCGGCTGCGGCCGATGGGCGGGCCGGCGGCGAGGGCGTCGAGCACGCGGCGCTCGTCGGCGTCGACCTCGGCGAGCACCTGCGGCAACGCCGACGACCCGGCTACCCCCGTCGCCGAGCGCCCCAGGCCGCCGGGGAAGCGCGGCACCACGTCGCGGGCGGCGGGGACGAGCGAGTACGACACCGCCTCACCGCGCGTCGCCGCCCCACCGCGCGCCGCCGCCCCACCGCGCGCGGCCGCCGCACTGCGCATCGCCGCCCCATCGCGCGTCCGCCGCCCCATCGCGCGCCGCCGCCCCATCGCCGCCGGCCGCGCCTGCCCTCTTCGGCGCGGCGGCGGCATCGGCTCCATCCGCGGGGTGCGCCTGGTGCGGACCCTCCGCCTCCCACACCAGGGCGCGGGCGCGGAGGGTGGCCAGCGCGGTGTCGAGGGCGTCGGCGGGCACGTCGGGGCCGAGCAGCCGGGCCACCTCGGCGCGCGGGACGGGCGCCTGGTCGGCGTCGGCGACGACGAGGGCCTCCAGCACGGCGAGGGTCGGGGTGTCGAGGTCGTCGCACGCCCGGTGCACCGAGGCCCGCACGCCCGCGCGGGTGGCGAGCACGGTCAGGTCCGCGGGCGGCGGCACGGTCAGGTCGGGGCGCAGCCGCACGAGCGCGGCGAGCGTCGCGTCGTCCTGGGCGCGCAGCCAGTCGACCAGCGGGGTGGACATCAGATCCACGGTAGTCTCTGCGCGAACAGCGACGCGGAAGAGGAGGATCACGTGGCGAAGCGCGACCGCCCCGAGCGGATCGACCCGACTTGGCCCACGCTGCCCGATGGCGAGCACCCGCTCAGCGAGCTGGCCGCGCCGGTTCAAGGATCGTTCTCGCCGTTCGGGGACGTCGAGTTCCCGCTGGAAGAGGTGCCCTACGAGCACCCGCACACGGTGATCAACCGATAGCCGCCGGTCTGCTGCTCGCCGCGGGCGCGGGGCGCCGCATGGGCGGCCCCAAAGCGCTCGTCGAGCTGGACGGGGAGCCGCTGGTGCGCCGCGCATTGCGCGTGCTCGCCGACGGCGGCTGCGCGCCCCGCGTCGTCGTCCTGGGCGCGGCGGCCGACGCCGTCCGCGTGATCCTCCCCGAGGGTGTCACGGCCGTGGAGGCGCCCGACTGGGCCGAAGGCATGGGCGCCTCGCTCCGCACGGGCCTCGCCGCGCTGCCGCCGGACGTCGACGCGGTGCTCGTGCACCTGGTGGACCTGCCCGGCGTGACCGCCGCCGCGGTGGCGCGCCTGGCCGCAGACGCGGGCCCCACAACCGTGCGCCGCGCGTCGTACCACGGCCGCCCCGCCCACCCCGTGGTGCTGGGCCGTGACCATTGGGCCGCGGTCGCGGCGGTCGCGACCGGCGACGCCGGAGCCCGCGATTATCTGAAGGGCCATCCGGCCCTGGAGTTGGTGGAGTGCGCCGACATCGCCACCCCCGACGACGTCGACACCCCGGATGCGCTAGCCCGCTGGCCCCACTAGGCGACGAAGTGGTCAAACTCGCGGCGGGTGCCGGACACGGCAGGCGCGCACGGGTACTCCGCGGCGGGCGCACCCCAGCTGGAAACGGCCAACGCACACCGGCGCCGCGGCGCCGCGCCGCCAGCTGGACATCACCGGCACACATCGGACGCCCTGCAGCGGGTACGCCGCCTACTGGGACGGTGCCGCCACACCCCGGCGCTTCGCACACCGGGCGGGCACCTCGCGGAGCTGGAGGGGTCCGCGAGGTGCCCGTCTGGCCTGCGAGGTATCCCGGCGTGCCGGGCCAGGATGGTGAGCGCGCTCGGCTCAGACCTTCAGGTGCTGGCCCGGGAAGATCCGGTTCGGGTTCTTCAGCGCCGGGTTCTTCGCCAGCAACGCCTTGTACCCGCCCGTGACGTGCTGGCGCGACGCGATCGAGGAGAGGGTGTCGCCGCGCTGGACGAGGTAGTCGCCGACTGCCGCGGCGGGTGCGGCGGCGGGCTTGGGAGCGGCGGCGGGCGCGGGCTTGGGCGCGGCCGGGGCGCTGTTGCGCAACGTGGCGGCCTGGCCGGTGGCCCCGGCCTTGCGGGAGCAGACCGGCCACGCCCCCCAGCCCTGGCCCGCGAGCACCCGCTCGGCCACGATGATCTGCTGCTCACGGCTGGCCTGGCTGGCGGAGCCCGCGAACTGCGCGCCGCCGAAGGCCCGCCACGTCGACGACGTGAACTGGAGTCCGCCGAAGAACCCGTTGCCGGTGTTGATGTTCCAGTTGCCGCTGCTCTCGCACTGGGCCACGCGGTCCCACACGGAGTCGGGGGCGGCGTTGGCCGCGGGGGCGGCGGCGAGCAGGGGAGCCCCGGCGACCGCGCCCGCGAGGGCCGTGCGGGCGATGGTTCTGCCGGTGGTGCTGGGGGCACGGTGACGACCGCGGTAACGAGCCATGGCATTGGTCCAAGGCGCTGCGCGTCAGCGTCGCGGGTGAAGCCCGGGACGCGGTCCTGTCCGCGCGGTAGTTCGTGAGGCGACGGGGGTCCGGTCCGCCGGACAGGGGAGCGCTGCGGAGCCGGTGGCCGTCCCCGACCTGGGGCGTCCGGGATGGCCGTCGAGCACGCTACGTGCGTCGAAGCCAGGCGCAAACACCCCGAAATCCGACAGATCTCTGGGCCGAACAGCTCAATCGGGTGACGTCGTGGCTGCTCACCGCAGTCGATCACAGATAGATCTCGATCATCGCCGTTGCTCGATCGTGACGCAGATCACGTTTCCTCGTGTGCCGTAGGGTCGTTGTGTGGATCTGACCCACGTCGATGCCGCCGGTGCCGCGCGCATGGTCGACGTCTCCGCGAAGGAGCCGACGGCGCGCACGGCCGTCGCGAGCGGCGTTCTCCGCACCACCGCCGAGGTCGTCGAGCTGCTGCGCCGCGACGGGCTGCCCAAGGGCGACGCGCTGGCCACCGCCCGCATCGCCGGGATCATGGCCGCCAAGCGCACACCGGACCTGGTGCCGCTGTGCCACCCGATCGCGCTCTCGGGCGTCGTCGTCGAGCTCGAGGCCGAGGGCGCGGAGGTGCGGGTGCGCGCGACGGTGCGGACGACCGACCGCACGGGCGTGGAGATGGAGGCGCTCACCGCGGTCGCGGTCGCCGGGCTCACGCTGCACGACATGGTGAAGGCGGTCGACCCCGCCGCGGTGATGGACAACGTGCGTGTCGAGCGCAAGGACGGCGGCAAGACCGGCACCTGGACGCGACCGGAGGACCGGTGAGCCCCCGGCGCGCGCACGTGATCACCGCGTCCAACCGGGCGGCGGCGGGGGTCTACCCCGACCGGGGCGGCCCGCTGATCGTCGAATGGCTGCGGGAGCGCGGGTACCAGGTGCCGGAGCCGACGGTCGCGCCCGACGGGGCGCCGGTCGGCGAGGCGATGCGGGCGGCGGTGACCGACGGGGTGGACGTCGTCGTCACCACCGGCGGCACCGGCATCTCCCCCACCGACGCGACCCCCGAGGTCACCCGGGAGCTGCTCGACTACGAGATCCCCGGCCTCGCCGACGCCATCCGCGCGGCGGGGGCGCCGAAGGTGCCGACGGCCGTGTTGTCGCGCGGGCTGGCGGGCGTGGCGGGCCGCACACTGGTGATCAACCTGCCCGGCTCGACGGGCGGCGTGCGCGACGGCCTCGCGGTCCTCGACGGCGTCCTCGACCACGCGATCGAACAGCTCCGAGGAGGGGACCACTGATGGGCGCCGAGGTCCTGCGCGCGGCGGTCGGCGAGGAACCGTTGGACGTCGCCGAGCACGCCGCGCTGGTCGAGCACGCGGGCGCGGGTGCGGTGGTGACGTTCGCGGGCGTGGTGCGCGACCACGACGGCGGCCGGTCGGTGGCCGGGCTGAACTACAGCGCGCACCCCACCGCCGCGGCGATCGTGGCCGAGGTGGCCGCCGACGTCGCCGCGCGCGCCGAGGGCGTGCGGGCGGTCGCGGTGAGCCACCGGATCGGCCCGCTCGGCATCGGCGACGTCGCGCTGGCCTGCGCCGTGGCCGCCGACCACCGTCGGGAGGCGTTCACGACGTGCGCCGAGCTCGTCGACGAGGTCAAGCGGCGGCTGCCGGTGTGGAAGCACCAGGAGTTCGCCGACGGCACCGACGAGTGGGTCAACTCGGCCTGACGCCCGGGCCGCCACGCGAGTGGCGGCCCGGGCGCGGCGTCGTCAGCTCAGGCGCAGGACCTGACCCGGGTGGATCACGTTGGCGTTCGCCAGCCCGTTCATCGAGGCCAGGTTCTGCCAGCCGCCCGCGACGTTGCTGCGCGGCGGCGATCCGGCTGAGCGAGTCGCCGGGCTTCACGGTGTAGCCACCGGTCGCAGGCGCGGCGGCGGGCTTCGGCGCCGCCTTCGGAGCGGCGGGCTTGGGAGCCGCCTTGGGAGCGGCCTTCGGAGCCGCCTTCGCGGGCGACGACGACGTAGCCGGTGGCCCCGGCCTTGCGCGAGCACACCGGCCACGCGCCCCAGCCCTGGCCCGCGAGCACCCGCTCGGCCACGGCGATCTGCTGCTGCGCGGCTCGCGTTGTGCGCGGAGCCGCTGCCACCGTAGGCCCGCCACGTGCTGGCGCTGAACTGCAGGCCGCCGTAGTAGCCGTTGCCGGTGTTGGTGTTCCAGTTGCCGCCGCTCTCACACTGCGCGACCTTGTCCCAGACCGACGAGGGCGCCGCCTCGGCGTTCCCGGCCAGCGCGATCGGCGTTCCGACGGCAACGGCGCCGGCTACGGCCAGCCGCAGCAGCCCCCGGCCCGTGCGATATCCAGGTCGAGAAGTCATTGTTCTCCTTGCGCACCCCGTCAAGGGATCACGGACAAATCACATCCGTGTTTTTTGCCCCATGCCCTGCCCCCACTTCTCCAGCTCAGCGGACCGGAACCGCGAGGACAGGGCGTGGTGCGACGGTTCCGGATGTCGGCCGAGCAAAGACGCTACGTAGCCGACCACCGCGTTCGTCCAGTTTGGCCCCGGTGAGCATTGTCACGTAACGGCTGCATTATGTGAGAACCGCTGGTCAACCCGTCGATATAGCAGCGTTATCTGCGGCGGTGGAATATCTCCAAAGTGGAAGTGTTAGCGAATTGCTCACACCGGGCCTGTGACCAGCGTCGCAGGTGGCTTGGGGGTCGCCGCTGCGTCATGCTGGAGCAGTGAACGTGCCCGAGTCGCCCACCGCACTGGCCGAAGCCCTCCGCTCCACCGGCTACCTCGCCGACGACGGGCTCGCCACCGCGACCTACCTCGCGCTGCGCATGGGCAGACCGCTGTTCTGCGAGGGCGAGCCCGGCACCGGCAAGACCGCGCTCGCCCAGGCGCTGGCCGAAGTGCTGGGTGCCGAGCTGATCCGCCTCCAGTGCCACGACGGCATCGACGCTTCACCAGGCCCTCTACGACTGGGACTTCCCCCGCCAGCTGCTGCACCTGCGCGCCCTGGAGGCGGCGGCCGGGAGCGACCGGTTGGACGTCGACGCCGTCGAGGCCTCCCTCTACGACCCCAAGTTCCTGCTCGCCCGCCCGATCCTGCGCGCGCTGCAGACCACGCCCGCGGTGCTGCTCGTCGACGAGATCGACCGGGCCGACGACGAGTTCGAGGCCTTCCTCCTGGAGGTGCTCACCGAGCACGCCGTGACGATCCCGGAGATCGGCGAGGTGCGGGCGAAGGAGCCGCCGCTGGTGGTGCTCACCTCCAACCGCACGCGCGAGGTGCACGACGCCCTCAAGCGCCGCTGCCTCTACCTCTGGCTCGACCACCCCGACGTCGCCCGCGAGATCCAGATCCTGCACGCGCGGCTGCCCGGGCTGCCCGACCGGCTGGCCACCCAGGTCGCGGTCGCCGTCCGCAAGCTGCGCGAGGCCGACCTGCTCAAGCCGCCCGGCGTCGCGGAGACCCTCGACTGGGCGCGGGCGCTGCAGCTCGTCGGGGCCACCGCAGCTCGACGTCGACAGCGCGGCCGCCACGCTCGGCGCCGTCCTCAAGTACCGCGAGGACGCCGACCGGGTGCGCGACCGGCTCGACGTGCTCATGGCTTCGTGACGATCCCTGTGGCCGAACCCGGCCCGATCACCGCGCTCGTCGGGTTCACGGCGGTGCTGCGCGGGGCGGGCGTGCCGGTCACCACCGACCGGGTGGCCGCGTTCCTCGCCGCGCTCGACGAGCTGGACGTCACGAGCCGCTGGCAGACCTACTGGGCCGGGCGGCTCACGCTCTGCGCCGACCCGGACGACCTGCACCGCTACGACCAGGCCTTCGAGGAGTGGTTCGCGGAGCGCCGCAGCGGCGGCACCAAGATCACCGACGAACGCAAGCCGCCGCCACCGAAGCTCGCCTCGCTCGACCCGTCGACGCCCGGGCAGGAGGGCGAGGACGGCGACAGCGACGTCACCACGATCCGCGCCCGCGCCTCGGCAGGCGAGGTGCTGCGCCACCACGACCTCGCCGACCTCACCGACGCCGAGCGCGAGCACCTGCGCAGGCTGCTCGCCCTGCTGCGGCCCGACCCGCCGACCCGCCCGTCGCGGCGACGGCGCCCGGCCCGCCACGGTGGCGCCGACCCCGGCCGCACGCTCCGCGCGGCGCTGCGCAACGGCGGCGAGGTGCGCGCGCTGCTGCGCCGCGACCAGTCCCGACGGCCGCGCAAGATCGTGCTGCTCGTCGACGTCTCCGGGTCGATGGAGCCCTACGCCGACGCGCTGCTGCGGTTCGCGCACGTCGTCACGCGGCGCTCGCCCGCGTCGGTCGAGACCTTCACCCTCGGCACCCGGCTCACCCGCGTCACCCGCGAGCTGCGGATGCGCGACGCCGACCACGCGCTGCACGCGGCGGGCAAGGCCATCCCCGACTGGTCGGGCGGCACCCGGCTGGGCGAGGTGCTGCGGGCGTTCGTCGACCGTTGGGGACAGCGGGGAGCGGCGCGCCGGGCGGTCGTCGTCGTCTTCTCCGACGGCTGGGAGCGCGGCGAACCCGTACTGCTCGGCGAGCAGATGGCCCGGCTGCGACGGCTGGCCCACAAGATCATCTGGGTGAACCCGCACGCGGGGAAGGACGGCTACGCGCCGGTGCAGGGCGGAATAGTGGCCGCGTTGCCGTACTTGGATGAACTGTTGGCGGGCCACAGCCTCGCTACGCTGGAGGAACTACTGAAGGTGATGCGCGATGCGTGACGTGATCGACCAGCTCGAGGGCTGGTGGAAGAACGGTGAGACGGCCGCGCTCGCCACCGTGGTCGGCACGTTCCGGTCGGCGCCGCGCCAGCCCGGCGCGTCGATGCTGGTCGGGCCCGCGGGCGAGGCGGTCGGCAGCGTGTCCGGCGGGTGCGTCGAGGGCGCGGTGTACGAGCTCGGCGAGCAGGTGCTGCGCGACGGGCGGCCCGTGCTGCAGCGCTACGGCGTGTCCGACGACGACGCGTTCGCCGTCGGCCTCACGTGCGGCGGCATCCTCGACATCTTCGTCGAGAAGGTCAACCCCGAGACGTTCGCGCAGCTCCAGGCGGTGGCCGACGCCGTGCGCACGGAGTCACCGGTCGCGGTGGCCACGGTCGTGTCGGGTCCCGCGGAGCGCCTGGGCAAGCGGCTGGTGGTCTGGCCCGACAAGGTCGACGGCTCCACCGGCTCGGCCCGGCTCGACGACGCCGTGCGCGACGACGCCCGCGGCCTGCTCGACGTCGGGCGCAACGCCATGGTCACCTACGGCGTCGACGGCCAGCGCCGCGGCGAGGGCCTCTCGGTGTTCGTCGAGTCGTTCGCGCCGCCGCCCCGCATGATCGTCTTCGGGGCCATCGACTTCGCGGCCGCCTGCGCGAAGATCGGCTCGTTCCTTGGCTACCGGGTCACGGTGTGCGACGCGCGGCCGGTGTTCGCCACGGCGTCGCGGTTCCCGGGGGCCAACGAGGTGGTCGTCGAGTGGCCGCACCGCTACCTCGCCGCCGAGGCCGAGGCCGGGCGCATCGACAAGCGCACGGTGCTGTGCATCCTCACCCACGACCCGAAGTTCGACGTGCCGCTGCTCGAGGTGGCGCTGCGCCTGCCGGAGGTGGCCTACATCGGGGCCATGGGCTCCCGGCGCACCCACGACGACCGGCTGGAGCGGCTGCGCGAGCGCGGCATCACCGAGGAGGAGATCGCGCGCATGTCGTCGCCGATCGGGCTCGACCTGGGCGCGCGCACCCCGGAGGAGACGGCCGTGTCGATCGCGGCGGAGATGATCGCGCAGCACTGGGGTGGGGCGGGCACGCGGCTCGCCGAGCGCGAGGGCCCGATCCACATGGCGCACTGAGCCGTCGGGAAGACCAGCTCACGGCGCCTGACCGTCCAGCCAGGTCGGTTTCGTCGTCGGGCCAGCCGATTCGGCGACCGCTCGCCGCGAGCGCTGCCTCCGGGCAGGTCACCGGGGTACCGTGAGGCACCGCGAGCCGACGTCGGGAGGGCAGCGTGGTCCTCGTCGAGGAGGCCCGTAGAGCGGGCGACACGGTGCTGCTCTCCCAGCGTCCCGGCGACGAGCCGTCGCCGTTGCGGCTGTCGAAGTTCCACGCGCCGGAGATCGTCTTCGGGTACGACTCGCTGTCGGAGGCCGCGCACGCCGCGGTGCGGCTGGGCGCCCGGCGTCCCTTCGTGGTCACCGACCCGGGGCTCCTGGAGGCGGGCTGGCCCGCCGAGCTGATCTCCCAGCTGCGGGCGGCGGGGCTCACCCCGGTGGTCTGGAACGACGTCACGCCCAACCCCAAGGACCACGAGATCGAGGCCGGGTACGAGCGCTACCGCGAGGCGGGCTGCGACGTGGTGCTCGGCATCGGCGGCGGCTCGGTGATCGACGCGGCCAAGGGCGTGGCCCTGCTCGCGGCCAACGGCGGACGCATCCTCGACTACGAGGGCATCGACCGCATCGAGCACCCCATCCCGCCGCTGATCATGATGCCGTCCACGTCGGGCACCGGAGCGGACGTCTCCCAGTTCTGCATCGTCACCGACACCGTGCGGCACACCAAGATCACCATCATGGGCCGGGCGCTGGTGCCGGACGTCTCGGTGATCGACCCGCGGCTGCTCACCACGATGTCCGACGCGTTGGGCGCCGCCACCGGGCTCGACGCGCTCACCCACGGCATCGAGGCCTTCGTCTCGCTGGCGCACGGCCCGCTCACCGACCACCACGCGCTGCAGGCGATCGCGATGGTCAACGGCAACCTGGCCCGCACCATCCACCGCCCCGACGACATCGCGGCCCGCGCCTGCATGGCCCAGGCCGCGCTCGAGGCGGGCCTGGCGTTCACCAACGCGATCCTCGGCGCCACGCACGCGATGAGCCACCAGGTCGGCGGCATGCTCGACCTGCCGCACGGCGTCGTCAACGGGGTGCTGCTGCCGCACGTCATCCGGTTCAACGGCGCGGAGCTGCCGGAGCGGTTCGTGCCGATCGCGCAGGCCATGGGGCTGGACGTGGCGGGCGCGCCGCCGGACGAGGCCGTCGAACGGGTGGCCGAGGCGGTGCGCGCGCTCGGCGACGAGGTCGGCGTGCCCCGCGGGCTCGGCGCCCTCGGCGTGCGGGCGGAGGACATCCCGCGGCTCTCCGAGCTCACCCTCTCCGACGCGTGCCTCACCACCAACCCGCGCCAGACGTCCGTCGAGGACGTCATGGCGATGTTCCGAGCAGCCCTGTGACAGCCGCGCAGTGGCCCCGCCGGGGCGCCCCGAAGGCGGCGAAGCGGCCCGACCTCGAGGCGCTCACCGGCCTGCGCTCGGGCAAACCGCACTACTACCCGGAGTACCGGATCGCAGCCGTTCGGCTGCGACGGGTGATCCTGGCGTTGGAGCGGATCTCGGGCGCGCTGGTGCGCACCATGGAGGGCTCGGAGGCGCTCGTGCGGGCGGTCGTGGACGCCGCCGCCGAGCACCTCTCGGCGGAGTGGGTGGTGTTCGCGCTGGTCGAGGGCGAGCTGCCGGACGTGCGGCCGCGCCACCTCGTGCGCGGGCCGTCCGACGACACCCCCGAGCACGTGCGCCACCACGTCGACCAGGTCTCGGGCGGGCACCCCGACGGCGAGCACGACGCGCACCAGGCCCGCCACCACCTGCACGTGCCCATCAAGCTCGACGGTCGCGTGGTCGGCGGGTTCGCGGCCTGGACGCCGAAAGAGCGGGAGATCGAGGACACCGACCACTCCGTGCTGCGCATCCTCGCCGGTCAGACCGCTGCGGCGCTGCAGAACGCGGCGCTGCTCGACCACTCCGCCCGCCTGCACGCCCGCACCGCCCGCCAGGCCGCCGACCTCAAGGCCCGCAACACCGAGCTGCTGGCCACCCAGGCCGAGCTGGGCGCGGCGCGGCAGCGCGAGGTGCTCGACGACGAGCGCCACCGCATCGCCCGCGAGCTGCACGACAGCGTCACCCAGTACGCGCTGTCCGCCGGGATGCACATCGAGCTGGTGCGTTCGGAGATCGACGACGACCGGCTGCGCACCCAGCTCGCCACGGCCAAGGACCTCACCCGGCGCGCCGTCGAGCAGCTCCGGTCGGCGATCTACGCGCTCAACGACGAGCACGCGGAGGGCGAGGACCTCCCGTCCATGCTGCGCAGGCTGTGCGGGGTGCACATGCCCGACGAGCTGTCCGTCGAGGTGCGCATCGGCGGGAAGCCGGTGGCGCTGCCCGCCCAGTGCGAGCAGTCGCTGTTCCGCATCGCGGGCGAGGCGCTGTTCAACACGGCCGTGCACGGCGAGGCGAGCCGCGCGGTCGTGCGGCTGGCCTACTCGTGCGCCGCGGTGCGGCTCACGATCTCCGACGACGGCGTCGGGCGGCCCGAGGAGGTCCGCCGCAGCCTGCGCGCGGCGAGCGCCGCCCCGTCCGGTGAGCACCGCGGGCTGGTGAACATGCAGGCGCGGGCCCGCGAGCTGGGCGGCACGGTGGCCTTCCGCCGGGCCCGGCTCGGTGGGCTGCAGGTGCAGGTGGAGATCCCGGTGAACGCATGAGGAGCGGCCCCACCCGGATCGTGCTCGTGGACGACCACTCGATCATGCGGCAGGGCCTGCGGGCCGTGCTGGAGCGCGAGGACGACCTGCGGGTGGTCGGCGAGGCGGGCACCCCGGCCGACGCGGTGGCCACGGTGGCGGCGTCGCGCCCGCACGTCGTGCTGCTGGACCTCAAGCTCACCGCGGGCCCGCAGACCGACGGCCTCGACGTGTGCCGCCGCCTCACCGCCGCGCACCCCGGCCTGGGCGTGCTCGTGCTCACGACGTTCGCCGAAGACCGGCTCGTCGTCGAGTCCGTGCAGGCGGGGGCGCGGGGCTACGTCGTCAAGGACGTCGACACCACCGAGCTGGTGCGCGCCATCCGGGCCGTCTCCCGGGGGGAGAGCGCGTTCGACGCCCGCAGCGCGTCGGCGATGGTCCGCTCGCTGTCGGGCGGCGTGCCGGAGCGGGAGCGGCTCACCGAGCGCGAGCTCGACGTGCTGCGGCTGCTCGCGCGGGGCCTGTCCAACCGGGCGATCGGCGGCGAGCTGTTCATCTCGGAGACCACCGTGAAGTTCCACGTGGGCAACCTCATGCGGAAGCTGGTGGTGTCGCGGCGAGCCGAGGCGGTGTACGCGGCGACGAAGCTCGGACTGCTGTAGACCCCACGCATGCGCTTCTACGCGGAACGCCCGCTGCGGGTGGCCTGGCAGCTGCTCGCCGACGTCCTGGTGATCGCCTGGGCGTACCTCGTCGTGCGGTTCGCGCAGGCGGCGCAGGACCTCATCGACCAGCTCCAGGGGCCTGCGGGGGCGTTGCGGTCGGCCGGGCAGACGGTGCGCGACACGTTCGCAGGTGCCGCGCGGACGGCGTCCGGGATCCCGCTCGTGGGCGACGACCTGGCGAAGGCGCTCAACGTCGGCACCGGGGCGGGCGACTCGCTCGCGGCCGCGGGGCAGCGCCAGGCGCAGCTCATCGACACCGTGGGGCTGTGGGCGGCGGTGGCGATCGTCGCGTTCGCGGCGGTGCCGGTCGTGCTCCTGTGGCTCGTACGTGCGGCTCCGGTACGCGCGCACGGCGGGCTCGGCGGTGGCCGCGCGCGCCCGCGACCTCGACCTCCTCGCCCTCCGCGCGCTCGCGCACCAGCCCACCCGGCAGCTGCTGCGGGTGACGGGCGACCCGGCGGCGGCGTGGCGGCGCGACGACACCGCCGTCGTGCGCGAGCTCGCGGCGTTGGAGCTGCGCGCGTTGGGCCTGCGGTCGCCCCGACCCCGGTCAGTCCTTGGCGAGCACGTCGCGAACGGTCAGCGGGGGCCTGCCGAGCAGCTCTCCGAGGGTCGGGTCCACGGCGGCGAACTCCCCGGCCCGGCTCGCGGCGAACAGGCCTAGGAGCATCTCGGCGACGGGCTCGGGAAGCGCCTCCCGGTACTGGGCGTCGGTCAGGACCGTGCGTCGGATCGGCCTGCCGAGGACCTCCGCGGCGAGGCCCGCCAGATCGAGGGCCGCGGAGCCGGTGAGCGGGGGCGTCGGGCCCTCGAAGCGGCCCTCGTCGGTGAGGACGATCGCCGCGGCCTCGGCGAGGTCGTCGTGCGCGGTCCAGGAGACCGGACCGTCCGCGGGCGCGGCCAGCTCCCCGGTCTCGAACGCCTGCCCGAGGAGCATGCGGCCCGACGACGTGTAGAAGCCGTTGCGCAGGGCGGTGAACGCGAGGCCGGAGGCTTCGAGCATCGCCTCGGTGGCGGCGTGGTCGGGCATCGGCGCGAACGCCGACGCGGGGTTCGCGCCCATGTGGCTGGTGTAGACGATGCGGCGCACGCCCGCCGCGCGGGCCGCGTCGATCGCGGTGGCGTGCTGGCGGAGGGCGGGCTCGCCGGTGGCCGCGGCGGAGACGAGCAGGAGTTGCTCGGCTCCTTCGAACGCGTGGGCCAGGCTCGCGGCGTCGTCGTAGTCACCCCGGCGCACGCGGACGCCGCGCTCGGCGAGGGCGGTCGCCTTGGCCGGGTCGCGCACGCTCACCCCGATCTCGGCGGCGGGCACCTTGCCGAGAAGGCGTTCGACGACGGCACCGCCGAGCAGGCCGGTGGCTCCGGTAACAACGATCATGTTATCGACGGTAACTCATATCTGTTAACGTTGGCAACATGCGGGACGCGACGCGGGAACGGATCGTCGAGACGGCGGCCGAGCTGCTGGCCCGGGGCGGGCGGGAGGCCGTCACCACCCGCGCGGTGGCCACCGCGGCGGGCGTCCAGCCGCCCACGATCTACCGGCTGTTCGGCGACAAGGTGGGGTTGCTCGACGCCGTCACCGAGCACGGGTTCCAGGCCTACCTGGCCGACAAGGGGGTCGCGAGCGCCGACCCGGTCGCCGACCTGCGGGCGGGCTGGGATCTGCACGTCGGCTTCGGGCTGGCCAACCCGGGCCTGTACGCGCTGATGTACGGCGACCCCCGGCCCGGGGCCGCCTCGCCTGCGGCGACGCGCGCGACGACGATGCTGCGCGCGCTCGTCGGGCGGATCGCCGCGGTCGGGAGGCTCCGCGTCGCCGAGGAGCAGGCGGTGGCGCTCGTGCACGCCGCGGCCTGTGGCACGGTGCTGACCCTGCTGGCGACGGCGGCGCCCGATCCGGCGGTGTCCGGGCTGGCCCGCGAGGCCGTGCTGGCCGCCGTCATCGCCGACGCGCCCGCGGTAGCGGCGCCGGGCCCGGTCGGGGCCGCCGTCGCGCTGCGGGCCACCCTGGCCGACACCGACGCCGTCACGGCCGGGGAGCGCGGGCTGCTGGAGGAGTGGCTGGACCGCATCGCGGCCGCGGCACCGCACTGAGTCGCGCACCTCACCGCGGCGAGTCGCGCATTTCACGACGGCGAGTCGCGCATTTCACGACGGCGAGTCGCGCATTTCACGACGGCGAGTCGGGCGTCTCGCCGTCGTGGCGGTGGCCGGTGGTCGTCAGCGTCAGGCGGCCAGGAAGCGGGTGACGGCGGCGTGGGCGTCGGCCGAGCTCCCCACCGGGTCGTGATCGGCCCCGGCGACCTCCACGTACTCCAGCCGCGTGCGGCCGGGCCTGCGCAGGTGGTGGTGCAGCGCGCGCGACTGGCTCACCGGCACGGTCGGGTCCCGGTCTCCGTGGACGACGAGCAGCGGGCCGTCGATCCGGCGCGCCACCGCGAGCACGTCGGCCCCGCCGCGGCCACCGAGCCGCTCGACCGCCGCGCGCATCGTCGGCGACGCCTCCGCGTGCAGCCGGTCGCCCGACAGGAACGGCGCGACCGCCACGCACCCGGACCACAGGTCGGGCCGGTGCCCCGCGGCCAGGAGCGCGAGGTAGGCGCCGTAGCTCTCGCCGTACAGGATCGGCGCCCTGGCGCCCGTCGGACGGCCACGGTGCAACGCCCGACCGATGCGGCTGACGTCGATGCGGTCGGGCACGCCCCAGTCGTGCCGGATCGCGTCGGCGTGCGCGGCGCCGTACCCGGTGCTGCCGCGCTGGTTGGGCGCGACGACCGCGCATCCCGCTGCGGCGAGCCGGGCCAAGGCGGGCTGCCAGCCCATGTCCCACGCGGCGTCGGGACCGCCGTGCAGCGCGAGGACCACCTTGTCGGCGGTGCGCCAGTCGCCGTAGACGACCGCCTCGACGTCGCCCATCCGGCACGGGAACCACTCCAGGTGGGCGGGTACCCGCGCGGCGCCGTCGTCGCCCGCGAGGTGCCATTCCTTGCCGACGGTCGCGATCGCCCCGGGGCACACCGGCGAGTTGTAGGGGAAGCGCAGGCCGGTCGCCGACCAGGCGCCGACGTTGCCGATGATCCCGACGGGCACGTCGACCTCGGTGAGCCGGTCGTCGGCCACGCGGTGCCGCAGCAGGTGGGTGCGCGCGCCCCGGCGAACCTGGAGCGCGACCGCCCCGCCACCCGGTGCCACGGCCAACGGCAGCACCTCGCCCTCGATCGCCTGCAGCGCGACCGGGTAGTCGATGCGTCCGCGGTGGTAGTAGGCCCACCGGTCGTCGATCCGCAGCACGACCAGCCCGGACCGCGGGTCGGCGGCCAGCACGCGGCCGGGGAGGAGCGGGGCGATGGTGCCGTCGACGAGGTCGAGGCGCACGGCGCCGTCGTCGCCGGTGAAGGCCATGGACCGGGAGTCGAGCGGGGCGCCGCCGCGCAGCCGCCCGGGGTGCTCTCCGATCCGTTCCAACCACGGCTCGTCGTCGAGGACGCGCCAGATGGTGGTGCGGTCGGGGGTGTCCCAGCTGAGCGCGAGCGCGCCGCGGCCGGGCGAGGCGACGAGCCGGAACCCCGCGGCGCCGATCGTCCGCAGCCGTTGCGGGGCGGTGCCCGCGGCGAGGCGGACGAGGTCGTGGCCGTCGTCGGTGGGCCGGGCCAGCAGGGCCGCGCGCCGGGCGAGCGGCAGGAGCTGGGTGGCCCCGTGAGCGGTCGACAGCAGCTGCGGCCGGGGTGGGCCGGTGAAGTCCCAGACCTCGGCGCGGTCGGCGGCCAGGCATGCCGCGAGCGCGCCGTCCGCGGAGAAGCGGGTGCGGAAACGAGAGGACCCCTGCATCTCACGAGGATGGCGACCGGCCCGCCGCACCCACCATCGCCGCGGGGTGAGACGCGACCGGTCCGGTTGACAGGGAAATCTAACCCTCAGGTGACGGTCACCGTGCGGTCGTCGGTGAGCACGGGCCTGCCCGCGCCGTCGGACGGGTCGTCCTCGCTGATCCGGACGGTGTAGCGGCCGGGCGGGAGGTCGAGGGAGAACCGGAAGGGGGCGAAGGTCTGGCCCTCGGCGGTCGAGGTGACGCCCGTGCGCACGGTCGTCGAGCCGGACAGGACGGTCCAGTGCAGCGTGGCCTCGAACACCGCCGCCTCACCGGTGACGGCGAGGGGCGACGCGGCGCTCGTGCCGTCCGCGGGGGCGTCGATCTGGACCAGCGAGCGCAGGGCGTAGGGGTCGCCGCGCGGGATCGGCGGGCCGGTGGGGACGCCGTTCGCGAGGAGTCGGACCGGCGTGGTCGAGCCGAGGGCGCCCTGCACGGTGAACACGAGCTGTTGGGCGGCGAGCTCGGACGGCGGGGCGGCGGTGAGGTCCACGGTGATCGCGTCGGCCGTGCTCGCGACCGGGCCGCGGAGGGCGGCGCCCGCGGGCCACGGGTTGCGGTAGTCGGGGTCGGTGCCGGTGGGGTGGGCGAGCATCTCGCGCACGGCGGCGGTGCCCGGGTCGGCGGCGGGGAGGCGGTGGAACTCGCGTTGGAGGCGGGGGCCTGCGGCGGTCTGCGCGACGTAGTAGACGGGGAGGGCGCGCTCGGCCGCGGCGGGAGCGGGGCTTGCGGGGGCGGGGCGGTCGGCACCCGCCCGGCCGACGGGGTCGACGGCCGGGGCGCACCCCGCTACCGCCACGACCGCGACCACCGCCGCGACGGCCCACCGGGCCAGCTGCATCATGCGGGCATGATTGCCGACCGCGTGCGCCAGGTGGTCGATCTGGCCCCCAACGTGTGACGCTGCCCGCATGCCGCTGTTCTCCTTCGAGGGCCACGCCCCGACCGTGCACCCGACGGCGTTCATCGCCCCCACCGCGACCCTGGTCGGTGACGTGCGCGTCGAGGCCGACGCGTCGATCTGGTACAACGCCGTGCTCCGCGCCGACTTCGGCCCGATCGTCGTCCGCGCGGGCGCGAACGTCCAGGACGGCTGCGTGCTGCACGGTGGCGACGACCCGGTCACCGAGATCGGCGCGGGCGCCACGATCGGGCACCTGTGCGTCGTGCACGGGTGCGTGATCGGCGAGGAGGCGTTGATCGGCAACGGGTCGACCGTGCAGGACGGCGCCCGCATCGGCGCACGCTGCCTGATCGGGGCGGGGTCGACGGTGCCGCCGAACACCGTGGTGCCCGACGGCACGCTGGTGCTCGGCGGCGTGGCCCGGGCGAAGGGCCCGCTGACCGACTCGGCGCGGTGGTGGGTGGAGGGCAACCCGCAGACCTACCGCGACCTGGCCCAACGCCACAAGAAGGGCGTGACCCCCGCCTGACCGACGGCGAGTCGGGGTCAGCCTGCCGTGCCGCTCACCACGGGGCCGGGCGCGCCTGCGGGAGCCGTGGTGGTGGGGGTGGCCGAGCGGGTGGGGGTGGCGGTCGCCGACGGCGTCGGCGTGGCCGAACGCGTGGTGGGCTCCTTCGTCGAGCGCGCCTTGGCCGTCGTCGTCGGGGCTACCGACGGGGTGTCGCCGCCCGTCGACGAGGGCTCGAGAACCCCGCCTACGGACGTGCCCGGCGTGCCCGCGATGCTCGAGCCCTTCGCGAACTCGAAGCCCGTGACGACCAGCATGCCCAGCAGGAAGACCATCGCCGTGACGCCCGCCCACCGCGCCCACGGCCGCGGCGCCGGGGGCTCCGGCCGCTCCTCGACGTCGACGCCGCCGCCTGCGTTCAACCGAGCCCGGATCCGGTCGCGGGTGGTGTTGAGCGAGCGCTCGTAGAGCGACGTCGCGATGGTGCTCGCCACCGATCCGATCGCCGCTCCGGCGACGGTGCCCGCGACACCGAAGGACGATCCGATCACCGCGCTCGTGACGGCAGCGCCCGCGCCTGCGAGCAACTTGTTGACGGACAGGTCAGCGGCTGGGGGCTGGGACATGGCTCCGGATCGACTCGACGACAGCGTTCACCATGTCTAGCGACTCGATCTCCTGCACCGTTCCAGTTGATCAGCTCCGAGTGAGCGCACTCACGACGGGTGATAATCGGCGGTACCGGAGACGACGGGGAGGTGGACGAGAGTGGACCACTGGCGCACCTTCGTCGCAATCGGCGACAGCTTCACCGAAGGCCTCGACGACTGGCGCCCCGACGGCACACCGCGTGGCTGGGCCGACCGCGTCGCCGAGCGCCTCGCATTGGACGAGCCCGGCTTCCGCTACGCCAACCTGGCCGTGCGCGGGAAGGTGCTCGACCAGATCGTCGCCGACCAGATCCCGGTGGCCGAGCGCCTCCGACCGGATCTCGTCGCCTTCTGCGCGGGCGGCAACGACATCATCCGGTTCGCCTGTGACACCGACGACCTCGCCCGCCGCTTCGACGACGCCTTGGCGCGCATCACCGCGACCGGCGCCCACGTGCTCGTCTTCACCGGCTTCGACCTGGGCCGCATGCACCCGTTGATCCGCCGCCTGCGCGGTCGCATCGCCTGCTACAACGAGCTGATGCGGGCCAGCGCGGAGCGCCGCGGCGGCACGGTGGTCGACCTCTGGGGGATGACCCCGCTGACCGACCCCCGCACCTGGGGATCCGACCGCCTGCACCTCACCGCCGAGGGCCACCGCCGCGTGGCGCTGCGGGTGCTGGAGTGCCTCGGCGAGCCGGTCGCGGACGACTGGCGCGAGCCCCTACCCGAGGCCGCGCCCACCCCGTGGCGCGACCGGCAGCTCGAGGACCTGCGCTGGATGCGCGAGTGGGTGCTGCCGTTCGTCAAGGGGCGGCTGTGGGGCCGCGACACCGGCGACGGCTTCTTCCCCAAGCGCCCCGAGCTGCTCCCCGTTCAGAGCGAACGGTAGAGCGCCTCCAGCGCCGCCCAGTGCCGTTCCCCCAGCGCCTCCTCGTAGGGGCCGTTGTCGGGCACGGCGAAACCGTGCGCGCCCGGGTAGGTCTCGATCGTGTACGCGACCCCGGCTTCGGTGTAGGCCTTGGCGAGCCGGTCGAGCTGCTCGGGTGGGCACGTCTCGTCGTTCTCGGCCGCCGCGACGTAGACGGTGGCCCGCACGCGGTCGGCGATCGCGGCGGGGCTGTCCGGGTCGCCCTCCGGCGCCAGCCTGCCGCCGTGGAACGACGCCGCCGCGCCGATGCGGTCCGGGTGGTGGCCCGCGACGGTGAGCGAGATCCGTCCGCCCATGCAGTAGCCGGTGGTGCCGACCCGCTCCCCCGCCACCTCGGGCCGCTCCGCGAGGAAGTCGAGGAACGCCCGAGCGTCGCCGACCACGTCGTCGAGCGTGAGGCTCCGGGCGAGGCCCATCAGGCGCGCACGCTCGTCCGGATCGGCGAAGACGGTGTCGACGTCGAACGGCGCCCAGTCGCCCGCGCGGTAGTACACGTCGGGCAGCAACGTGGCGTACCCGAGCCCCGCCATGCGGTCCGCCATCGCGCGGAACGTGGGCCTGGTCCCGACGGCGTCCGGGTACATGATCACTGCGGGCCACGGGCCGTCGCCGTCGGGAGTGTGGAGCGAGACCGGGCAGGCGCCGTCCGGGGCGGCCACGGTGAGATCGAGAACGGTCATGCCAGCGGTTCTACTCCCATCACGGCGATGCGTGCGGGGTCGGCGATCAGTTCGATGCCCGCGACGCGCCCGTCGAGCACGGTGAACGCGAACGCCATGCGCACCTCGCCGCGGTGCGTCCAGATCAGGCCGGGCTCGCCGTCGAGGAGGGCGAGGCGGGCGGCCTTGGCGCGGCCCACGAACGTCGCGGCCACGGCGGCGGCGCCGCGCACCTCGGCTTCGGCCCCCGCGATCACGGCGGCGGCGTCGGCGAGGACGACGGCCTCGGGGTCGAGCAGTTCCAGGAGCGCGGTGAAGTCGCCGCCGCGCGAGGCGGTGAGGAACGCGGTGACGACCTCCCGCCGCCGCCCCGCCGGATCCGGCGTCGCGTCATCCGCGCCGCCGCCGTCGTCGGCCGCGAGGCCACCCGATTCGACCGCGGGCGGGTCCGGCTCGTCCGCTCCCGCGCCCTGCACCCGTCGCCGCGCACGGCTGGCCAACTGCCGGGCGGCGGCGGGCGAGCGCCCGAGGACCGTGCCGATCTCGTCGAACGGCACGGCGAAGAGGTCGTGGAGGACGAACGCCAGCCGCTCGGCGGGCGGGAGCGTGTCCAGCACGACCAGCAGGGCCGCCCCCACCGAGTCGGCCAACACCGCCTCGCCCTCCGGCCCGGCTTCCGGCGCGACCCGTTCGTCGTCCGGGAGCGGGTCCTCCCGGCGCGAGGTGCGAGACCGCAGCATGTCCAGGCACACCCGGGACACGACGGTCGTGAGCCATCCCCGCAGGTTGTCCACGCCGCCGACGTCGGTGCGCGCCAGCCGGAGCCACGCCTCCTGCACGGCGTCGTCGGCCTCGGCCCGTGAGCCGAGCATGCGGTAGGCCACCGCCGCCAGGTGCGGCCTGCTGTCCTCGAACCGCTGCGCCAGAACGTCCATCACAACTCCCGTCCGGGTTCCGTCACCTCGATGACGGATGCGGGCCCGTCGATGTGACCGCTCAGGTGATCACACCAGCCCGGAGGGCGAGCAGGACAGCGTGCGCACGGTCGCCGGTGCCGAGCTTGCGCCCGATGCGGGCGAGGTGGCTCTTGACGGTGAGCGGGGAGAGCCGCAGAGCGGCGGCGATGTCGCCGTTGGACCGGCCGTCCGCCACCCCCTGCAGCACCTCGACCTCGCGCGCGGACATCTCGATCACCGAGCCGGACGCCGCGCGCACCCGCGTCCAGTCCGCGGTCGGCGGCCGCTCCCGGTCGGGGCGCCGGAAGAGGTAGCCGCGGGCGCCCGCGCTCAGCACGGTGCGCACGGCCACCGGGTCCGGGGGTCCGACGACGACGAGCCGCGCACAGCCGAGCCCCCGGACGTGCTCGGGGCCGTCGAGCAGGGTCACGGTGGCCTGCTCGTCGACGGCCTCGACGACGCCGTCCGGCAACCGGCGAGCCCACGCCGCGCGTAGCGCCGGGTCGTCGGACTTCAGGAGCACGGCGATCGGACTGGACACGGCCGCCTCCCGCGCCGGGGGCCCGGTGCACGCCCCCTCCGGCGCGCACCGAGCCATGTGGATGACTATTGCTTCGCGGGCGAGCTGTCAAGCCGAGGCGGCGCGCTCCCCCGACTTGACGATCACCACGCCGAGCAGCACGAGAGCGGCGCCCAGCAGCTGGATCGACCGCGGGGCCTGGCCCAGCAGCACCCAGGCGAACCCCAGTGCGGCCAGCACTTCGGTCAGGGCGACGAAGGAGGCGAGCCGCGAGCCCAGCCGACGGGTGGCGGCGATGCCCGTGACGTACGCGAGCGCGGCCGTGACCACGCCCAGGCCCAGCACCGGCAGCCACCACGCCATGCTGACGTCGCCGAAGTGCACGTCGGCCGTCGTCGCCGCGAACGGCAGCACGCCGACCAGGCCCAGCGCCAGGAGCGCCGCGGCGCCGACCGTCAGGCCCGCCGCGGCCAGCACCACGGGCGGCAGGCCGGCGTCCTGGGCGGAGATCAGGAAGTACGCGGTGACGCCGACCATCGCGCCGAACGCCCAGATGATGCCGATGCCGTCGACGTCGGTGCCGGACACCAGGTCCAGCACGAGGGCCAGGCCTGCGATCGCGAGCAGCGCGCCTGCGACCGTGCGCGGCCCGGGGCGCTGGCCGCGGGTGAGCCAGAGCCAGCCGATGACGGCCACCGGCGACATGTACTCGATCAGCAGCGCGACCCCGACCGGCATCCGCTCCACCGCGTTGAAGAACGCCAGCTGGCACCCCGCGACCGCGAGCAGCCCGTAGACGCCGACCAGCGGGAGGTTGCGCCGCAGGAGCTCCCACCGCCCGCGCAGCTGTACGACCGCGAGCGGGGCCAGCACCACCGCGGCCAGCAGGATCCGGACGGACACCGCGGCCGCCGACGACCAGCCCGCATCCATCAAGCCCCGCGCCAGCGAGCCGGACAGGCCGAACGACGCCGCCGAGGCGAACGCGAACCCAAGGCCCGCCGTACGGGTGGTGTCATGGGTCATAGTCGTCATGACTAATGACGCTAGACGGCGGGGTGTAATGTGTCAACATGCTTTTCGCCCATGACGTGGTGGCGTCGATGCAGGCGGCGGTCGCGCTGGTGAACACGGCGGCGCCGCCGGACACGCTGACGACGCTCGCGCAGCTCGAGGCCTTCTACGCCGAGCACCGCTACACCGGGCAGCGGCCGACCGACCTCGAAGCGGTGCGGGCGCTGCGGGAGCCGTTGCGGGAGCTGCTGACGGCCGACCGCGACACCGCCGTGGTGATCGTCAACCGGATGCTGACCGAGCACAACGCGGTGCCGCAGCTCGTGCGGCACGGCGAGGAGGACTACCACCTGCACGCCGCCGGGCCTGAGGCGCCGTTCGCCGTGCAGATCGTGGTGGAGACGGCCATGGCGATGGTGGACCTCATCCGCGCCGACGAGCTGTCCCGCCTGGCGATCTGCGCCGACGACACGTGCACCGGGATCGTGCTCGACCTCTCCCGCAACCGCTCGCGGCGGTTCTGCAGCACGACGTGCGGCAACCGGGTGGCGGTGGCGGCCTACCGGGCGCGGCGGGCCTGACCTGCCGGGCGCGGGAGTGACGCGCTCGGGCTGAGGCGCGCACGGTGTTCGACCTGCGGACGGCGCGCGGGGTCAGCCCGGACCGGCGCGCTCGATGGCCCGGCCCGCGGCGAGCAGCACGGGCTCCGCCCACGGCCGCCCGACGAGCTGGACGCTGATCGGCAAGCCGTCCTCGTCCCCCGCGGGGAGGGCCAACGCGGGCGTGCCGACCAGGCTCGCGGGCATCAGGAACGCGAAGGCATCCGCGCCGATGTCGCCGTGCGGCGGCGCGGGCCCGGCGGTGGCGGGCGCGACCACCACGTCGATGTCGGCCGTCGCCTCCAGGTAGCGGTAGGTGAAGCGGTCCCAGTCCTCCAGCTCCCGCATGACGTCCACGCCGGTGAGGTCGGCCCGGCCGCCCGCCCGCGCCCAATAGCGGTGCGTGATGTCCCACGCGGGCGCCAGCCACGCGAACTCCCACGGCACCCGTTGCGCGCCCGCCGCCACCAGCACGCCCGTCGCCCGCTCGACCGCCGCCGCCACCCGGTCCGACGGCTGCCACTCCCCCTCACCGAACGCCGCGGCCACCCGCAGCCCGCGCAACGAGACCCCGCGCGAGGGCGGCAACGACACCGGCGCGACGCCCGCGTCCCGCCCGTCCGGCCCGGCCATCACCGAGAGCGCCAGCTCCAGGCCGTCGACGGACCCCGCGAGCGGGCCGATCTGGGTGCGCCCGTCGCTGCGCGGTCCGACCCGGGGGAAGTGCCCGGTGGTCGGCACGCGCCCCGCCGTCGGCCGCAACCCGCACACACCGGCCCACGCGGCGGGCAGCCGGATGCTCCCGCCGGAGTCGCTGCCGATGCCGAGCACCGACGCACCCGCCGCGACCAGCGCCGCCTCGCCGCTGCTCGAGCCGCCGACCGTCCGCGCCGGATCCCGCGGGTGCGCCACCGGTCCCCACACCCGCGTCTTCGCCACCACCACGGCACCCGCCGCCCGCAGCCGCCGCACGACGGTCGCGTCGACGCCCGGCCGCCGCTCGCGGTCGCCGGACTCGCCCGCGCACGGGAAGCCCTCGACGTCGATCCAGTCCTTCACGGTCACCGGCAGCCCGTGCAGCGGCCCGACCGGCCCGCGCCGGGCGAACGCCCGGTCGAGCGCCGCCGCGTCGGCGAGGGCGCGCTCGTCCTCGAACGCCACCACCGCATCGGTGACGGCGTGCGCGCGGCGCAACAGCTCCAGCTGCCGCTCCACCGTCGCGAGTGCGGTGTCCTCACCCCGCCGCAGTCGTCCGAGCATCGCCGCATCGTGCCCCACGACGAGCCGCCCGACGAGATGTACGTTCATTTCATGCTGCTCTTCAAGCAGTACTACCTCGGATGTCTCTCCCAGGCCTCCTACTTGGTGGGAGACCGGCGCTCGGGTCGTGCGGTGGTGGTCGACCCGCAGCGCGACATCGCCCGGTACCTCGCCGACGCGGCCGCCGAGGGCGTGGTGATCGAGCGGGTGATCGAGACCCACGTCCACGCCGACTTCCTCTCCGGCCACCTCGAGCTGGCCGCCGCCACCGGGGCGCGGATCGCGTTCGGCGCCGCCGCGCAGGTCGAGTTCCCCATCGACCGGCTCGACGACGGCGAACGCCTCTCGCTCGGCGAGGTCGAGCTGGAGATCCGGCACACGCCGGGCCACACGCCGGAGTCGATCTGCATCGTGATCCACGCGGGCGAGCAGGAGCCGTACGGCGTGCTCACCGGCGACACGCTGTTCATCGGCGACGTCGGCCGCCCCGACCTCCTCGGTGCCGCGGGCTGGGCCGCCGACGACCTCGCCAGGGCCCTCTACCGCGCCACCCGCACGCAGCTGCTCACGCTCCCGGACGCCACCCGCGTGTTCCCCGCGCACGGGGCCGGGTCGGCCTGCGGCAAGAGCCTGTCCACCGAGACGAGCAGCACGATCGGCGAGCAACGCCGCACCAACTACGCGCTGGCGCCGATGAGCGAGGACGCGTTCGTCGCGGCCGTCTGCGAAGGGCAGTCGACGGCGCCGTCGTACTTCGCCCACGCCTCGCAGGCCAACCGGCGGGCGCACCCGTTCCTCGACGAGACGAGCCCGGTCGCCGTGCTGGCCGACGTGCCGGACGGCGCCGTCGTGATCGATACCCGCGACCCCCGGGACTTCGCGGCGGGCCACCTCGACGGCGCGATCAACGTGGGGCTGGCCGGGCGGTTCGCGGAGATGGCGGGCGAGGTGGTGGCCGCGGACCGCGACATCGTGCTCGTCGCCGAGCCCGACACCGCCACCGAGGCGCGCAACCGGTTGGCGCGCATCGGGTTCGACCGGGTCATCGGGTACCTGCCCGCGATCGACGTCCCTGTGGACCGCCTCCGCGCCGCGAGCAGGCTCACCGCCACCCAGCTGTCCGCCGTGGCACTCCCCGACGTGCAGCTCGTCGACGTGCGCGGCCCTGGCGAGGTGCGCGCGAGCGGCCGGGTGCCCGGCGCGGTGGTCGTGCCGCTGCCCGAGCTGGTGCGGCGGCTCGGCGAGCTCGACCCGGCGAAGCCGACGGTCGTGTACTGCGCGGGCGGCTACCGCTCCTCGATCGCCGCGTCGACGTTGCGGGCGGCCGGGTTCGCCGACGTGTCCGACCTCATCGGCGGGTTCGGCGCGTGGAACGACGGCGCCCGTCCGGTGGCGCGATGAAGGCTCATCGGCGGGGCCGCCTGCTCAGGGGGACAGGCGCTCGACGATCTGGGCGAGCCGGGTTGCGTAGTCGTCGAGGAACTCCGGTGAGTCGGCGGCCCGGCCGGTCACGCGTTCAACCACGTGCGGCAGCACGGTGGGGGCCAGCGCGGCGCCGAAGAGGGTGAGCAGCACGGCGGTCGGGTCGAGGTCGGCGGCGATCTCCCCACGTTCCTGGCGGCGCCGCACGTCGGCGACCATCTCGGCGAAGAACGGCAGGTCGGCGTCGTCCATCCCGCTGCCGGTGAGGCCCTCCCAGATCAGCAGCCGCGTCATCGACCGGCTGGTGAGGTTGGCCCGCACGTAGCTCGCCACCACCTCGGCCAGCGGCAGCTCCGGGCGTGGCGCCCCGCCGCCCGCTTCCCGCCACCGCTGGGTGAGCGCCTTGTAGAGCCCCTGCTTCCCGTCGAAGTAGTAGGAGATCAGCTGGGCGTTGACGCCCGCGCGGCGGGCGATCGCGCCGGTGCGCGCGCCCGCGTAGCCGTGCTCGCCGAACTCGACGAGCGCCGCGTCGAGGATCGCGGCCCGGGTGCGGTCGGCGTCGCGCACGCGCGGAGCGCCGTTCGGGGAGCGGCCCGCATCCGTCGGTCGCGGCATGCCCGAACCCTAGTCCACGATCCCGGTTGTCATTCATCTGTTTGATTGATTATCCTGGCGCCATGGTCGAACCCCTGAGCGTTCTCGTCGTCGGCGGTGGCATCGGCGGCCTGTGCCTCGCCCACGGGCTGGTGCGGGCGGGCATCGAGGTGCAGGTCGCCGAGCGCACGCAGGCCCGCACCGACTGGGTGCAGGGCTACCGCATCCACATCGACCCGGACGGCAGCCGCGCGCTGCACGCCTGCCTGCCCGCGGCGTCGTGGGAGCGGTTCTGCGACACCGTCGCCGACGAGGCCGCCACGTTCAGCTTCCGCACCGAGCAGCTCGCCCCGCTGCTGGTCATCGAGGTCGCGCGGGCCGACGACCCCGTCGCGCAGCACCACGGCATCAGCCGCATCGCGCTGCGCGAGGTGCTGCTCGACGGCCTCGCCGACGTCGTCGCGTTCGGCCGCGAGTTCGAGCGCTACGAGACCCTGCCCGACGGCCGGGTCCGCGCCCACTTCGCCGACGGCACCAGCGCCGAGGCGGACCTCCTCGTCGGCGCGGACGGAGCCAACTCCCGGGTGCGCGGCCAGCTGCTCCCGCACGCGCGCAGGCTCGACACCGGCGTGACGACCATCGCGGGCAAGCACCCCCTCACCGGCAACGGGCCGCACGGCGACGGCGGGCTGCCTGCCGAACTGCTGGCCGGCCCCACCACCGTCCTGCCACCCGGCCCGGGCGGCATGTTCACCGCGGTGTGGCGGGGCGACCGCGCCCGCGCCGCCGCCGTGCCCGCGGGCGCCCCGCCCGGCTTCCTCTTCGACACCACCACCGACTACGTGTTCTGGGCCTACGCCGACGCCACGGCCACGTTCCCGCCCCTCGACGGGCGCACCGGGCCCGAGCTCACCGCCGTGGTCGCCGAGCGGATCGCCGGTTGGTCCCCGGGCCTGCGGCGGCTCGTCGCGGGCTCGGCCCCCGACACCGTCAACGCGCTGCGGATCCGCAGCGCCGAGCCGGTGACGGCCTGGCCGACCGGGCCGGTCACCCTGCTCGGCGACGCCATCCACAACATGACCCCGATGGCGGGCATCGGCGCCAACACCGCGCTCCGCGACGCCGACCTGTTGCGCCGCAACCTGATCGCGGCGGGCCCGGACGTCACGGCGGCGGTCGCCGACTACGAGCGCCGGATGCTCGACTACGGCTTCGCGGCCGTCGCCAGGAGCCTGCGCAACACCAGGTTCGCCACCTCCGGCCACCGGGTCGCGCGCGGCCTGCTGCGGGCCGTGAACCTCGTGCCCCCGCTGAAGCGCCGGATGCTGGAAAGCTGAGGCGGTGCAGCTGCGGAGGGCGCAGGTCGGTGACGAGCACGCGGTGGCCGAGGTCCACGTGCGCTCGTGGCAGGTCGGCTACCGCGGCCTCATCGCCGACGACTACCTCGACGGCCTCCGCCCGGAAGACCGGGCCGGTCGCTACACGTTCGGCGTCGACGACCCGCTCACGATCGTCGCGGTCACCGACCGCATCCGCGGCTTCGCCTCGGTCTCGCCCAGCGCAGGCGAGCTGGGGGCGTTGTACGTCGACCCGCAGGCGTGGGGCACGGGCCTCGGCCGGTCGCTGATCATCGAGGCGGAGCGGCGGCTCGCGGAGCGCCACGCCGTCGCGGGGCTCTGGGTGCTCGCGGGCAACGTCCGCGCCCGTCGGTTCTACGAAGCGGGCGGCTGGCGCACGGACGGCACCGAGCGCGCCGAGCGGGTCTTCGGCGTCCCGGTGGTCGAGGCGCGCTACCGGAAGACGCTCGCCCGATGATCGCGTCGAGCCGCACCTCACACCGGTCGCGACCGTCCGGATGTGCGGTTCGCGCCGATCTTTGTCGCGGCGGCGCCGGTCAGGTCGGCGGCGGCCACGGCAGGTCCAGCACGATCTCGGCCGGGTCGCGGTCGGGGCGCAGGCCCCGCCAGGCGGTGTGCCGCAGCCGCAGGTCGGGCGTGAGCACCCGGTAGACGACCTCGCCCACCAGCTCGGGCCGCACCCAGTGCGCGCCACGGGCCTCCGGGGCGGGCACCACGTCGTCGAACGGGGAAGCGGCCACGGCCAGCGGCTCGAGCAGCGCGCCCAGCTTCCGGAGCGCGGCCTCGGTGAAGCCCGTGCCGACCATCCCGAGGTAGCGCAGCCGCCCGGCCCCGTCGTAGGCGCCCATGTGCACCGATCCGAGCAGCCCGGACCGCCGCCCCTTGCCCGCCGACCAGCCCCCGACCAGCACCTCCTGCGTGGTGGTGAGCGCCGTCTTGACCCACGCCGACGACCGCCGCCCCGGCTCGTAGCGCGACCGCCGTCGCTTGGCGACCACCCCTTCCAGTCCGTGCGCCTTGGCGACGTCGAGCAGTTGCGTAGCGGGCACGTCGTCGTACGCGGGCGGCACGGCGAGGTGCGGCACCGCACCGAGGTCGAGGGCCTCCAGCGCGGCCCGGCGCTCCTCGTACGGCGGCCCCACCACAGGCACGTCGAACACGTACAGCTGCACCGGCACCCGCGCGACCAGCTCGGCGGCAGGCGCCCGCACGTGCATCCGCTGGGTGAGCCGCGCGAACTCGGGCCTGCCCCGCGCGTCGAGGGCGACGATCTCCCCGTCCAGGAGCATCGGCTCGCGCCCCGCCAACGCCGCGACGAGCTCCGGGTAGCCGCCGGTGACGTCGTTGCCGTTGCGGCTCCAGATCCCCACCTGCCCGTCGGCGACCTCGACGATCGCCCGGATGCCGTCCCACTTGAACTCGACCGACCACCCCGGCCCCGCGGGCGGCGGGCCCGGCGTGGCCAGCATCGGGAACACCGGGATGGTCATCGGAACGGATCATCGCGGAGACTTCCGACCGGGTCCAGCACCCGACCTGGTAAGGGTGGGGCGTGCGACTCAACGGGAAGGTCGCCGTCGTCACCGGCGGCGGCAACGGCATCGGCGCGGCGATCGGCACGCGGATGGCCGAGGAGGGCGCGGCGGTGGCGGTCGTCGACGTCGACGCGTCCGCGGGTGAGAAGGCGGCGGGCGCGAGCTTCCACCTGTGCGACGTCACCGACGAGGACGCGGTCGCCGCCACCTTCGCCGACGTCGTCGCGCGGCACGGCCGGCTCGACGTGCTGGTCAACAACGCGGGCGTCGCAGGCCTGAACGCGCCGACCCACGAGTTCCCGCGCGGCGAGTGGGACCGGGTGATGGCCGTCAACACCACCGCGGTGTTCCTCTGCACCAAGCACGCCGTGCCCCACCTGCGCACCTCGGGCGGCGGCAGCATCGTCAACATCTCCTCGATCTACGCCATGCTCGGCGGCGCCGACGTGCCGCCCTACCACGCCGCGAAGGGCGCGGTGCGGGCGATGAGCAAGAACGACGCGATGCTGTACGCGCCCGACCAGATCCGGGTGAACAGCATCCACCCGGGCTTCATCTTCACCGGGATGCTGCGCGACTCGCTGGCCGCCGCGGGCACCGACGAGTCCGAGGCGCGCACCGCCATCGGCAGGCGGCACCCGCTGGGCACCGGCGATCCCGACGACATCGCCTGGGGCGCGGTCTACCTCGCCTCCGACGAGTCCCGCTGGGTCACCGGCGCCGAGCTCGTGATCGACGGCGGCTACTCGGCGCGGTGACGAGGTTCAGGGGAGACGGGGTTCAGCGGGGACGGCGGCGCAGGCGCAGGGTCACCACGTGCCAGTGGCAGGCGGCGGCCCAGGGGTCGGCCGCGATCCGCCCGTGCAGCCGCTCGTAGAAGGCCTCCGTCACCCCGGCGCGGTCGTCGATCGTGCGGTCGGCGTCGAGCCAGCGGAAGAACGGCCGGTCGGTGATGGCCCGCACGAAGGGCAGGTAGTCGTCGGCGAACGTGCCGCGCGCGAGCGACTCCCCGTAGTTCTCGGCGTCGTCGGTGCCGGTGAGCTCGTGGGCCAGCACCTCGAAGCCGAGCTCCTCCACCGGCCCGGTCCACTCCGCCATGGTGCGGTTCCACGTGGGGTAGAAGATGCGGTCGGCCTCGCCCGCGCGCAGCTCGCCGTCGTCGACCATCTCGGCGATCACGTGCTGGATCATCACGAACAGGCCCTCGGCGCCGGACCGGCCGTCCGGGAAGGAGGCGCCGCCGGTGAGCACGAGCTCGCCGCCGTCGACCAGCTCCCGGGCCCGTTCGGTGAGGAACGCGCGCCAGTCGGCGGCCGAGCGCCCGGCGAGCGCGTCGCGGGCCGGGCCGGGCTCGACGAGGTTGGCGTAGACGCGGTTCGGCACGGTCACCGGCATGCTGCTGAGCCAGTGCAGGGTGATCGCGCTCCAGCCGAGGTGCAGGCGCCGGTCGGGGAAGAGCGGGCCGTAGAGCGTGCGGCCCACGACGTAGGGGTAGACGCCCTCGGTCAGGTAGCTCGACGGGCCCTGCAGCAGCGCGAAGAGCGGGCCGAAGTCGTTCTGGGGCAGGTCGGTGTGGGCGACCTCGATCGGCAGCGTCGCGTCGCGGGCCCGCAGCCCGTCGACGGCCACGGCGAGCGGGGCCATCTCGTTCGCGCCGCCCGCGCAGCCGAAGTCGCCGACGAGGGCCGGGGTCGGGCGGTCGGGCAGGGGCACGACGGCGGCGGCCGCGGCCAGATGCGCGTCGGCCGCGGTCGCCGCGGCGCGCTGGGGCCGGGAGTTGTGGCTGTAGAAGCCGCCGCCCAGCATCACGCTCTGCGTTTCGGACATGGTGGACGACCGTAACGGTCAGCGGGTCGCGCCCGCGGGCCAGATCACCGTGACGGGCAGGTGGCGCTCCTCCGCGGCGTCCACGACCTGCGCCGTGCCGCCGAGGCCCCGGGCGGGCTGCCCGTCCCACACCGCGACGAGCAGGTCACTCTCGTCGAGCACCCGCAGGCCGCCGTCCATGTAGGCGTGGTCGGTCGTTTCCTCGTGGTCGAGCGCGATCACCCGCACGGCCCGGGCGAGCAGCGCGTCGAAGACCGGGCGGTGATCCGCGGGCAGCGCGGCCCGGTAGCTCTTGGCGGGGACGACCGCGACCAGCGACCCATCCGCGTCGAGCACCTCCTGCGCGAACAGGCTGTCGGCGCCCTCGGCCAGCGCGCTCACCCCGACGAGCTCCTCGTCGGCGTGCTGCGCCACCACGTCGCGCAACGCCGCGGTGACGAGCCGCTCGGTGTGCGGCGGCAGCACGCGGTGCCCGGAGATCCCGATGACGGTCATGCCGCCCCCCTCAAGATCGGCGCGAGAAGTACCTTACGCAGGTTGTGACCGCCGTCAGGTGCCTCTCGACGCGATCTTCACCCGGCGAAGACGCCGGAGTAGGCGTTCAGCGCGGGCTGTCCACCCAGGTGGGCGTAGAGCACGGTGGAGTCCGGGCCGATCTCGCCCGAGCGCACGAGGTCGATCAGCCCGGCCATCGACTTGCCCTCGTACACCGGGTCGATGATCATCCCCTCCAGGCGGCCGCTGAGCCGGATGGCGTCGATCGTCGACTCGACCGGGATCCCGTAGAGGTCACCCGCCCAGCCCTCCAGCACGGTGATCTCGTCCGGCCGCAGGTCGCGGCCCAGCTCGATCAGCGCGGCGGTGTTCCGGGCGATGCGCTCCACCTGCGCGCGGGTCTTCTCCAGCGTGGCCGAGGCGTCGATGCCGAGGACCCGGCGCGGACCGCCGCCGAGCGCCGCGAACCCGGCGATCATCCCGGCGTGCGTCGAGCCGGTGACCGTGCACACGACGATCGTGTCGAACCGGATGCCCAGCGCCCGCTCCTGCTCGGCCACCTCGAACGCCCAGTTGGCGAACCCGAGCCCGCCGAGCGGGTGCTCCGAGGCCCCGGCCGGGATCGCGTACGGCGTGCCGCCCGCCGCCTCGACCTCGGCGATCGCGTCCTCCCACGAGCGGCGGATGCCGATGTCGAAGCCCGCCTCGTCCAGCCGCACGTCCGCGCCCATGATGCGGCTGAGCAGGATGTTGCCGACCTTGTCGTTCACCGGGTCGTCCCAGTCCACCCAGCGCTCCTGCACGAGGCGGCACTTCAGGCCGAGGTGCGCCGCCACCGCCGCCACCTGCCGGGTGTGGTTGCTCTGCACCCCGCCGATCGAGACGAGCGTGTCGGCGCCGGAGGCCAGCACGTCCGGCACGATGTACTCGAGCTTGCGGGTCTTGTTGCCGCCGAACGCGAGGCCGGAGTTGACGTCCTCGCGCTTGGCCCAGATCCGGGCGCCGCCGAGGTGGTCCGACAGCCGGTCGAGCGGGTGCACGGGGCTCGGGCCGAACGTCAGCGGGTGGCGGGGGAACTGCTTCATCGGTCTTCTCCGTCGTGGGGGTCGAGGGTCTGCCAGGTCTCGCGGGAGACGGCGGCGGCCGCCGCGACGTCGCCCTGCTCGCACAGCTCCACCAGGCGGGCGTGGCGGGCCACCGAGCCGCGGCCCGCCACCGTGGCGAACCGCACCCGTTCGAGCCGCCGTACGAGCGGGGTGAACTGCTCCAGCACCGCCACCACGGCTGCGTTGCCCGCGGCGAGCACCGGGATGGCGTGGAAGGCGTCATCGGCGGCCAGTGCGGCGTCGACGTCGCTCGCCGCGATCGCCGCCCGGAAGCGCTCGTTGGCCGCGCGCATCCCGGCGAGGTCGGCCGCGGTCAGGAGCGGCACGGCGGTGGCCACCGCGAGCTCGTGCATCGCCGCGACGACGGCCTGCGCGTCGCGGGCGGCGCGGGCGTCGAGCGTGCTGACCGTGGTGGAGCGGCCCGGGGCCGCGACCACCAGGCCCGCCTGCGCCAACCGCAGCAACGCCTCGCGCACGGGCGTGCGGGAGACGCCGAGCCACTGCGCGAGGTCGCCGTCGCGGAGCTGCTCGCCCGGCGTGAACGTGCCGTCGACGATCGCGTCGCGCAGCCGCACGTACACGTCGTCGCGCAGGAGCGACCGGGACAGCGGCGCGCCCGCGGGTATCGGCATGCAATATATTGCACTCTGCGAAGCGCCAGCCGTCAAGGCCTGGCTACAGGGCGATCCGGGCCTCCACCTGCCAGCCGCCCTCCGGCGTGGGGCCCGCGGCGAAGGAGCCACCTCCCGCGAGCACCCGCTCCCGCAGCCCGGCCAGCCCGCGTCCGGTGCCGACCAGGCCGGGGTGCGGCCCGACCGGCGGCGGCGCGTTCTCGACCCGCACCGTGAGCGCGACGGGACCGGGGCGCAGCAGCACCCGCACGGCCGAGCCCGGCGCGTGCCGCAGGGCGTTGGTCAGGCTCTCCTGCACCACCCGGAATGCGACGTGCGCGACGGCCTCGTCGACATGCGTCGTTCCCGTCGATCTGACAGGAAACCGCGAGCCCGCTGCGCGCGGCCGCTCCGACGATCTCGTCGACGAGCCCGAGGTCCGGCGCGGCCACCCCGTCGCCGCCGAGCAGCCGGATGAGCTGCTGCAGGTCGGCCCGGCCCTGCCGGGCGGCCGCCGCGATCGCGTCCAACGCGGCCTGTGCGGCGTCCGGCGTGCGGTCGACCAGCCGCTGCCCGGCCGCGGCCTGCACGACCATCACGCTGAGCGCGTGCCCGACGATGTCGTGCAGCTCGCGGGCGATGCGGGCGCGCTCGTTGCGCACCGACACCGCGGTGTAGCGCTCGCGCTCGGCATCCAGCTCGCGGCCGCGTTCGGCCAGGGCCTCGGCGGTCTCGCGGCGCAGCCGCAGCGCGGTGCCCGCGAGGTAGCCGGGCACGGTGAGGACCAGCAGCCCGGGGCTGTCGTCGCCGGAGACCACGTAGATCAGCGCCAGGTAGCCCGCCGTCGCGATCCCCGCGACCCACGCCGCGCGGCCACCCCACCGCTCGGCGATGAGCGCCGCGTAGCCCAGCAGCACGACGATGGCGACGGTGGGCAGGTCGGGCCCGACGAACACCGGCACCAACAGCAGCGCGGGCCCCGCGACGAGCGCGAACCGCTGCCGCCACGCGCCGATGAGGGCGGCGCCGACGACCGTGCACCACGCCCCGACCTGCCCGCGCACGTCCGTCGGCCACCCGTCGAGCGCGATCGGGAACGCGGTGAGGGCCACCGCGACCAGCGCCACCGCGGGCCCGACGAGGCGCCGCACCCGACGGACGGCAGCCGCGCCGACCCTCGCGACCCGTCGCCGCCCGCGGATCCGACGCCCGACCCGGCCCGACCCGACCCCCGCCGGATCGCAGGCGCCGGCCCGCTCGATCCGGCCGGCCGGGCTGGCCGCTCACCCGACCGGCAGGCGCGCGAGCACGCGGGCCTGGCCGCGGCCGACCTTGGCCTCGACCGAGCCCGCGTGCAGCCGCGCCCGCTCCCGCGCCCTGGCGAGCGCGCCGCGCAGATCGGCACCCTTGGCGAACGCGCCCGCGACGGCGATCTCCAGCGCGTCCTGCCGGAAGTGGACGGTCACCGCGGTGTCGGCGCCCAGCACCTCGCTGAGGTGCTCGACGATCCGGTAGGCCGACAGCTCGAGGCTCGCGGGCAGCTCCCGCGGATCGCCGTTGACGGTCAGCACCCCTCGCCCCGACCGTTCCAGCAACGCCTCCATCTGCGCGACCGACGGCGCCGGGGCCAACGCAGGCTCCTGGAGCGTGCCGACGATCTCCCGCATGTCGGCCAGCGTGCGCCTGCTGCCGTCCTCGATGTTCTGCAGCGCCGCCCGCGGATCCGTCGTCGACCGCGCGGCGTCCTCCAGGTCCCCCAGCCGCGTGTCGAGCAGGGCCTCGAGCTGCTGGGAGACCCGCTGCCGGTCGTCGGCGACCTCCAACGCGGCCCGCCGGTCGCGCAGCTCGGCGAGCTCGGCGTTGCGCCGCCGCAGCTCGTCGCCCAGCGCGGACCGGCTGCGCACGACCTCCCCGATCCCCCACATCACGAGCACGATCGCCAACGCCGCGGGCAAGGCCTCGAAGCCCGCGGCGACGTCCCGGACCAGGACCGCGACGACGAGCAGCGCCGTCAACGCGACGGCGACGAGCCGCTTGCGCCGGTCGCCGCCCAGCCCGACGAGGAACGCGAACGCGAACGCCAGCGGCAACCCCGACCCGCAACGAACGCCGTAGCCGAAGAGCAGGTCGTGCGCGATCATCAACGCCGTCGCCGACCCGACCGCCAGCACCGGCGCCCGCCGCCACCACAGCAACGGGAGCGCCGTGGCCACCAACAGCGGCAGCTGCAGCCACGAGTGCGACTCGACGCCTTCCCAGTCGGCCGCCGTGACGTTCATGACGCCCAACGTGGCGGCCAGCCCGACCAGAACCGCGGTGAACAGGTAGTCGACGGGATGCACGTCGCGCATGCCGGACCTCCTCACACGGGCGCCGCGACCGGCGAAGCGCTCCGCAGCCGCAGCCACAACCCGACGCCCCACGCGGCCACGCCGATCAGTGCCGTGACCGGAAGGATCTGCAATCCTGCCGCCGAGTCCTGCACCAGGACAAGCGCCTGCACCGCGAGGGCGCCGACGAGCCCGACCCACGCCTGCCACCCGGGCGCCAGTCGACCCACGCCGTAGGCGAGCGCGAAGGCCAGCGGCAGGCCCGCGCCGCAGCGCACCTCCCAGCCGAACGCCAGCACGTGCGCGCCCATCGCGACCAGGCTCACCAGCGTGACGGCGAGCATGTTGCGGCGCCGCCACAGGATCGGCAGGGTCGCGGCCGCGAACAGCGGGATCATCAGCCACGAGCGCGAGTCGATCCGCACCGCCGCGTCCGTCGCCGTGATGTTCTCGATCATGAGCGCCACTCCGAGGGCCGTCAGTACCCCCGCCAGCGCGATGTCTCCCTTGCGCATCAACCGTCTCCATTCGTTTCGGGATGTCGGAACGGTAGGAGCGCGGGTGGGGCGCGGTCGTCATCACGGAGGACGATCCGGGGCGGGGTCGTACTCCGCGAGGAGGACACTGTGCGCGTGATCCGCGTCCTCGTCGCCGACGACCAGCAGCTCCTGCGCGCGGGGTTCCGGGTGATCCTGGAGGCCGAGCCGGACATCGAGGTCGTCGGCGAGGCCGTCGACGGCATCGAGGCCGTCGAGGTGGCGGGCAGCACGCGACCCGACGTCGTCCTCATGGACATCCGCATGCCGCGCCTCGACGGCCTCGCCGCGACCGAGCAGCTGATGCGGCGGCCGGACCCACCACGGGTGGTCGTGCTCACGACGTTCGACCAGAACGAGTACGTCGTGCGGGCCCTCAAGGCGGGTGCGTACGGGTTCCTGCTGAAGGACGCGCCGCCGTCGCGGATGATCGCGGCGATCCGGGCGGCGGCGAGCGGCGAGGCCCTGATCGAACCGTCGATCACGCGGCGCCTCATCGAGCGCTTCGCCGTCACGGAGCCCACCGCGACCGCGCCGACCGTGCTCGACAGCCTCACCGACCGCGAACGCGACGTGTTGCGCCTCGTGGCGCGCGGGATGTCCAACGCGGAGATCGCCGCCGAGATGGTGATCGCCGACACCACGGTGAAGACGCACGTCGCGCGCATCCTGACCAAGCTCGGGCTCCGCGACCGCGTGCAGGCCGTGGTGCTGGCCTACGACTGCGGCTTCGTCACCCGGCGGTCGGTGTGACCATGTTGCGCGCACTGGTCCTCGCCCTCCTGCTCGCGGGGTGCGCCGCCCCGCAGGTCGCGGGCAACCCGGCGGCCGTCGGGGCGGCGCCCCCGGCGGCGGGGCCCACGCTGGCGGCCGGTCCGGTCACCGTCATCGCGCTCGGCGACAGCCTCACCGCGGGCGACGGCGACGACGCGGGCAAAGGTTTCGTCGGGCGGCTCACCGAGGCGATCGCCGCGCGGCCCGGGCGGGAGGGGTCGACGCTCACGAACCTCGGCCAGTCGGGCTGGGACAGCACGATGATGGTGAGCGGCCTGGACGGCGGGGCCCCGGCGGAGCTGCCGCAGGCGGTCGCCGCGGCCCGCGCCGCCGCCCCCGGCGCGGTGCTGGCGACGGTGCTGATCGGCTCGAACGACCTCTGGTACGTCTACCAGAACGGCGCGGTCGACCCGACGCCGCGCGCCGAGGAGGACGCGATGGTCACGACCTACCGCGCGAACCTGGAGCGCACGCTCAGGGAGCTGCAGGCGGCCGGGGCCGTCGTGGTGGTGGGCCTGCCCGACGACCAGTCCGCGCGCCCCATCTCCGCCGACATGGGACGGCTCAACCAGCAGCTGTCCGCCGTCACCGCCGAGGAGGTGGGGAAGATGTCGACGCTGGCCGGGGTGCTGGGCCGCACCGCGACGGAGGTAGCGGCCGCGCACGGTGTGCGCACGGTGGACACCAACGACCCGTTCTGGGCCGACCCGGGCCGCATGGCCGAGGACGGCATCCACCCCAACGCGGCGGGCTACACCGCGCTCGCGGGGCTGTGGATGGACGGGGTCGCGCCGCTGCTCGGGGCCTGACGCGGCGGTACAACAGACCGGCGTCGCCGTACATGTGCCCGGGACGGGGCGGCGTCAGGCTGGGGGCATGACCTCGCGACGCGACATCGAGTTCCCCGCCGAAGACGGCACGGTCCTGCGGGGTTGGCTGTACGAACCCGAAGGCGGCGGCCCGTCCCCGACGGTCGTGATGGCCCACGGCTTCTCCGCCGTGAAGGAGATGTACCTCGACGACTTCGCCGCGGCCTTCGCCGACGCCGGGCTGGCCGCGCTCGTCTACGACCACCGCAACCTCGGCGCCAGCGACGGCACGCCGCGCGGCGACATCGACCCCCACCAACAGATCGACGACTACCGCACGGCCATCACGTACGCCACCACCCTGGACGCCGTCGACGGCGATCGCATCGGGGTGTGGGGCTCCAGCTACTCCGGCGCGCACGTGCTCGTGGTCGCCGCGGTGGACCGGCGCGTGAAGTGCGTCGTGTCGCAGGTGCCGCTGGTGGCGGGCCTGGAGACCGCCCGCCGCCTGGTGCGGGGCGACCACTTCGCGGGCCTGCGCGCGGCCTTCGACGGCGACCGCGCCGCCCGTTTCGGGGGCGCCGAACCCGCGATGATCCCGGTGACCTGGGAGAACGACCCGGCCGAGCCCTGCGCCCTGCCGACGGCCGACTCGCACGACTTCTTCTTCGGCCCGATCACCAGCCGGGCACCGTCCTGGAAGAAGGAGGTGACGCTGCGCAGCGTGGAGCGGTTCGTCGAGTACGAGCCGCAGACCTACGTGCCGATGATCAGCCCGACGCCGCTGCTGCTCGTCGTGGCCGAAGGCGATCACCTCGTGCCCGCCGACCTGGCCCTGCGGGCCTACGCGTCCGCGTTGGAGCCGAAGAAGCTGCTGGTGCTGCCGGGTGGGCACTTCGAGGCCTACGTCGACGCCAACTTCGCGACCTCGATCGAGGTGCAGCGCGAATGGTTCCGCACCCACCTGCGGGGCAAGTAACCTCGGCCGGGTGACCGACAGCTGGCGGGCTGACGGCCCTGCCGACGACGAGATGTCGGACCGCTGGCGCGCGGTCGTGTCGGACACCCACCTGCCGTGGAGCACCCACGTCGCGCCGGGGCCCGCGTTCGCGGCCTCGGTGCGCCGCTGGTGGATCGACGACCTCGCGCTGGTCGACGTCGAGTGCGCCGCGACGTCGGGATCCCGCGGACGCAGCCAGATCGCCGCCACCGACGGGGAGTTCGTGGCGCTGCTGTTCATCCGCGCCGGTCACGAGGTCATCCGCACCAACGGCGACACGGTGCGGCTCGCGCCGGGCGACGCGGTGGTGTGGGACAGCACGCGCACCGCCCGCTTCGACGTGCCCGGCAGGCTGTCCAAGCGCAGCCTCCTGATCCCGCGGGCCGCGCTCGCCGAGGTGAGCGGCGGGGCCTGGGCCACACCGGGCGCGGTGCTGGAGCGCGGCCGCCCCGCGATCGCGCTGCTCACCGGCTACCTCGACACGCTGGCGGGGATCCTGCCAGGGCTCGACCCGGCCGCGGTCATCGCCGCCCGCAACGCCACCCTGGAGCTCGTCCTCGGCGTGCTGCGGCCCGCGGCGTCCGGGGGCGTCCGCGACCTGCCGTTGCGCGCGGCGATGGAGCGCTTCATCGAGCAGCACCTCACCAGCATGGCGATCACCCCGGAGCGCATCGCCTGCGAGCACGGCGTCTCCGTCCGCACCGTGAACCGGATCTTCAGCACCACCGGCGACACGGTCGGCGGCGTGATCCGCAGCCGCAGGCTCGCCCACGCCCGCGACGAGCTGACCACCGGAGCGGAGCCCATCAGCGTGATCGCCCACCGCTGGGGCTTCTTCGACAGCAGCCACTTCCACCGCGCGTTCAAGGCGAGCTACGGGCTCAGCCCGCGCGACTACCGCGCCTCGCGCCGCTCGACGACCGGGCGGTGATCCGCCCTCCCGGCACTCCCTGGTGCAACCCGGCGGCAAGGTGTGGACTGGGGCGGTGGGGGTAGGACCGCCGGTCCCGCTGTCGTCCCTGGTGGGACGCGACGGCGAGGTCCAGGAGATCAACGCCCGGCTGCAGGAGCACCGGTTGGTGACGCTGACGGGTCCCGGCGGCTGCGGCAAGACGCGGCTGGCCGTGGCGGTCGCCGCAGCGGCTGCGCTGACGACGTGCTGGCTGGACCTCGCTCCCGTCGACCACAGCGGCGTGGCGGCCGCGGCGGCGAGCGCGCTCGGGCTGGAGCGCGTGCCCTTGGCGGACCTGCCTGCCGCGCTCGCGGCGGCGGTGGACGCCGTCCGAGGACCGCACCTGCTCCTGGTGGTCGACAACGCGGAACACGTCGTGGCCGCCGCGGCCACCTTGGTGGCGACGCTGCTCGCCCGCTGTCCCGGTCTGCGGGTGCTGGCGACCAGCCGCCAGCCGCTCGGGGTGGACGGCGAGCTGGTCTGGGCCGTACCCGCCCTCACACCACCCCCGCTCGACGTCACGCCGGACCGGCTGCGCGACTTCGCCGCAGCGCGTTGCTTCCTTGAGCGGGTCGAGGCCGCGAGCGGTCGCTACCCGAGCCGCGACGAAACGCCGGTCGTGGCGCGCCTCTGCCGCCGGTTGGACGGGATGCCGCTGGCGCTCGAGCTGGCGGCCGCCCGCACGACCGCGTTGTCGGTCGGTCAGCTCGACGACCGGCTGTCCGACGCGCTGCACCTGCTCACCGGCGGACCGCGCACCAGCCCCGACCGGCACCGCACCATGCGGGCCACGCTCGACTGGTCGTATACGCTGCTCGACGAACCCGAGCGCGTCCTCCTCCGGCGGCTCGCGGTCTTCGCGGGATCCTTCCGGCTCGACGCCGCCGAGGCGGTCTGTGGCCCCGGACCGACCTTGGACGCCCTCACCGCGCTCGTCGGGCACTCGCTCGTGACCACCACGGGCGCCGCCGACGGACCGCGGTTCCGGCTGCTCGAGGTCGTCCGGCAGTACGCCGCGGAGAAGCTGGCGGACGCCGGTGAGGCCGCGGAGCTGGCCGAGCGGCACGCCGCCCACGTCGCCAGGGTGATGCGGGTCGCCGAAACCACGTTGCGCCCACCGGTGCGCCCGAGCGACCCGCGGGGGGCGACGCTCGCGCGGTGCGAGGCCGACCACGCCGACCTCCTGGCCGCGTTGCAGTGGGCGGCAGGCGAGCCGTCGCGCGCCGTCATCCTGGCGCAGCTCGCCGCGTCCTCGTGGTGGTTCTGGTGGATGTGCGGGCACATCAGCACGGGTGCGCGCTGGATGCGGCGAGCTCTCGACGCGGCGCAGGCGCGCGGGCTGCCGGACGAGGTGCTGGTCGAGTTGTGGCACGGCGCGGGATGGCTCGCCCGCCACCTGGGCGACCACAACGAGGCGGCGCGGCTCCTGCAGGCCGCGCACGACGGCTACGTCGCCGCGGGCGACGCGCTCGGCGAGTCGGTGACGGCGCACCGGATGGCGGCCGTCGCCATCGCAGTCGATCCCGCACTCGCCGTGCCGCACCTCGACGCCAGCGCGGCAGCGGCCCGCCGCGCCCGGGACGACTGGGCGCTGGCCTGCTCGTCGTACTGGCGCGGGGTGTGGTGCCGGGTCGACCCGGCCGCTGCCGCGTTGGTGCCCGACGGTGGCGTCGCGCTGCTGCGACGGGCGGGCGAGCTGTTCGTGCGGTGCGGGGACGGCTGGGCGGTGGGACGCACGCACGGCACGCTCGCGTGGACGTTGGTCGAGACCGGCATGCTCGACGAGGCGGCCACGGAGCTGGTGCAGGCTCGGCAGCTCGGCGAGCTCACGCAAGATCGCTGGGGGTTGGCGCTGTGGTCGGTGCACGAGACCCTGCTGCACCGCGCCCGTGGTGATCGCCGTCGGGCCGCCGCGTCCGCCGCCGCCGCGCTCGCCGCGTTCACCGCGCTCGGGGACCGGCACGAGACCCGACGGGTGCTCGGCATCGCGGCGGACGTCGCGGCCGATCTCGGGGACGAGGACACCGCCGCCCGCCTCCGCCAAGCCGCGGAGGAGCTCGACCTGGCGCCGATCCCGCAGCTCCGCGCCGTGCTGCTCGGCTTGGCCGGAGGACGGGACCGCTCCGCCTTGCCCGCCGGGCTGAGCAGTCGCGAAGCCGAGGTGCTCGCGTTGGTCGCCGAAGGGCTCTCGGACACGGAGATCGGGTCGCGCCTACATCTGAGCACGCGGACCGTCGGCGGTCACCTGAGCAGCGCCTACCGCAAGCTCGGCGTCCGGTCCCGCACGGCGGCGGTGCGGAAGGCCACACACCTCGGCCTCTTCCCCGTAGCGGATTCAGGTAGGCAATCAGGTGGTTTTGCGCATCACGCCGCGGCCCGTCCGCCCTAGCGTGCGGCCATGACCGCCTCGGAAAACGGCACCGACCTCGCGGTGCTCGACCAGCTGGATCCGACGTTCACCCCCACGGGGCCCGCGGTACGCGCGGCCCGCGCGGCGGGGAGTTGCGCGCGCACCCGCGACGGGTACGCGGTGCTGCGGCACGACCCGCTCGTCGCGCTGCTGGCCGACCGTCGGCTGGTCCAAGGCAGCCACCAGCTGCTCACGGTGCAGGGCGTCACCGAGGGCCCGATCGTCGAGTGGATGAACGCGATACTGCTGTCCATCGAGGGCGCAGACCACGCCAGGATCCGCAGGCTCGTCAGCCGAGCGTTCACCCCCCGTTCGGTCGCCGCGCTGCGGCCCCGCATGCGGGCGATCGCCCACGACCTCGTCGCCCGTTTCCCGGCTGGACGCATGGAGCTCATGGGCGACTTCGCCCGCCCGTACGCCGCCGAGGTGCTCTGCGAGTTGCTCGGGGTGCCGCCGGGCAGGCGCGACGCGTTCCGCGGCTGGGCCGACGACCTCGGGCTCGTCTTCAGCTACCAAGTGCGCGCCCACCTGGAGCGCATCGAGGCCGCGCTGCGCGGCCTCAACGCGGCGGCCGAGGAGCTGATTGCCGACCGCCGCGCCGACCCCGGCGGCGATCTGCTGTCCGAGCTGGTCGCGGCCGAAGAGGACGGCGACCGGCTGTCCTCCGCCGAGCTGCGCCTGCTGGTGAGCACGCTGCTCTTCGCGGGGCAGGACACGACCAGCCACCAGCTCGGTCACGCCGTCGCGCTGCTCCTGGACCACAGCGAGCACTGGGATCTGATCGCCGGTCGACCCGATGGCGCCGAGCGCGTGGTGGAGGAGGTGCTGCGGGTCGCGCCGACAGTGCCCGCCACCGGGCGGATCGCGCTCGTCGACCTTGACGTCGACGGCATCCCGGTGCCCGCCGGAACCCGGATGTCGATGTTGCTTGCCGCGGGCAACACCGACCCCGCGACCTACGGTCCGGACGCCGACGCGTTCGACCCCACCGCGTGCCGTGCCGTCGCCCCGCTCACGTTCGGCGCGGGGGTGCACTACTGCCTCGGCGCGAACCTGGCTCGGGCAGAGCTGGCCGAGGCCCTGCGCGCGCTGGCGGGCCTGGGCACGATCACGGCCGACGGCGCGGCCCGCTGGCGGCCCGCGCTGGGCATCACTGGGCCGGACAACCTACCCCTCCGCTGGTCGACAAAGCCGCTCTGCACGGCGCGCTGCGCCGCCTCGCCGACCTCGGCGTGCCGCTGATCTCGGTGTGCACCACGACAACTCTGGAGGAGACCCCATGACCACCCGGATGCGCCCCGCGCCTCATCCCCACCATCGGTCTGATCGGGGCCCCGCTCATCCTCGCCTCGGCCACCGGCACCCTCTTCGGCGCCTGGGACCAGGTCTGCGTGCTGGGCGGCGTCGGCGCACTGCCCATCGCCGTGTGGGAGTTCAGCCTCGGCGTGTTCCTGACCGCGAAGGGCTTCCGGGGATCAGTGCCAGCTCCGCAGCCCGACGCACGGCCGCACGCCTACTCGTGACCTCCAGCTTCCGAAAGATGTTGCGGCTGTGCGTGCGCAAGGTGTTCAGCGACACCGACAGGCGCCGGGCGATGTCCGGGCCGTCCAGGTCGGACGCCAGCAGCCGCAACACCTCCAGCTCGCGGGCCGACAGCGGTTCGAGCAGGCCGCCCGACGGCACGCGGGCGGCCCGGGCCGCGGCGGCGCGGAGCCTACGGACGTACGCGTCCCCGTCGAGGCCGCCGAGGAGGGTCGCGACCGGCGGGCCCTCGTCGGCGAAGACGCGGACGTAGCCCTCCGGCCGGGCGAGCGCGACGGCGCGGCGCAACGCCTCCGAGGCCGCCACTCGGTCGCCGTGGGCCAGCGCCAACAGCACGAGCACGGCGATGAGGACGCCGGTGCGACCACCCTGCTCGGCGGCGTCCCGGAGGCGTTCGAGCAGGCCGACGGCCCGCTCGTCGCGCTGGGCGAGCAAGAGCCGAGCGAGGGTGAGATGTTCGTATTCGCGCAGGTAGGACGGCTCGTCGTCGGCGTCGAGCCGCTGCTCGACCGCCCACGCGGCGGCGAGGTCCAGCTCGCCGCGGCGGAGGTGCAGCCGGACCCGCACCGCCGGTACCGGTTGGACGTTCGGGGAGTAATCGCCGTCGTAGACCCGCTCGGCCTCGACCAGCAGGGCGAGCGCGGCGTCGAGATCGCCCTCGACCTCGCGGAGCCGGGCCAACACCACCCGCGACCGGTACGGGTTCTGCGGCAGGCCCTTGTGCTCGCCGAGGCGCTCCGCGGCCGCGAGGTGCTCGGCGGCGCCCGCGATGTCGTCGCGTTCGAGCAGCACCCCGGCCAGTCCGACGTGCATGTCGGCCGTGCCGCGCAGCCGTCCGGCGCCGAGGTCGAGGCCCGCTTCGAACGTGCGCCGGGCCGCGCCGAGCCGCCCCTGCACGAGGCAGAGGTCGCCGAGGGTGACCGAGCAGCCGAGGACGTCGGCGAGGAATCCGGCGTTCCGCAGCCCCGCGACGGACTCCGTGTACGCGGCGTGCGCGCCCGCGATGTCGCCCGCCGCCCACGACGCGAGCCCGGCCAGGGCCCCGGCGCCTGCGCGCACCAGGTCGTCGCCCGGCGGGGCCAGGGCCAACGCCGCCCGCGCCTGCGCCACGGTGGCGCCGATGTCGCCGTCGTGCAGCGCCAGCGCCGCCCGGTACATCCCGATGGTCGCGGGGAGCGAGCGGTAGCCCTCCTCGTCCACCACGACCAGCCCGGGCGGCGGTTGCTGCGGCCAGGCGCCGCCGTGCGGGCGCAGCAGCGCCTCGACGTCGTCGAGCCGCCGACCGACGGTGGCGAAGTCCGACACCTGCGCGAGCGTGCCGACGAACGCCACGGCGAGCACCGGGCGGGTCTGCACCACGGCATCGGGCAGCGCGCGCAGCCAGCGGGCCCGCTCGGCTTCACGCCGCTCCCGCGCCAGCGCAGGCATGGCGAGCTCCATCAGGTCCGCGGCGCGGGGGAAGTCCCCGCCCGCCAGGGCGTGCTCGATCGCCTCGGCGGGCTCGCCGTTCACCCGCAGCCATTCGCAGGCCCGCCGGTGCAGATCCGCTACCCGGTCGGGCTGCTGCTCGGTCAGGTGCGCGCGCAGGACATCGGCGAACAGGTGGTGGTAGCGGTACCAGCGGCGCTGGTCGTCGAGCGGGACGAGGAAGAGGTTGGCCCGGTCGAGGGCGACGAGCCGCGCGGCGCCGCCGCCCTGCCCCGTGACGGCGTCGCACAGCGGTCCCGTCAGTCGCGTGAGGACGGACGTGCGGAGCAGGAAGTCGTGGACGTCGGCGGGCAGCCGGGCCAGCACTTCGTCGGCGAGGTAGTCGACGATGAACCGGTCGTCGCCCGCGAACCGCGCCACGACGGCGCCGGGGTCGGCGTGGCCCTGCAGCGACAGCCCGGCCAGCTGGAGAGCCGCCGCCCAGCCCTCGGTGCGCTCGGCCAGCGCGGCGACGTCGGCGGCGGTCAGCGCGAGGCCCATCGTCCCGGCGAGGTAGTCGGCGGCCTCGTCGTCGGTGAAGCGCAGGTCGGCGGCGCGGACCTCGACCAGCTCGCCGCGGGCCCGCAACCGCGACAACGGCAACGGCGGGTCGGCCCGGGTGGCGATGACCAGGTGGACGTTGGACGGCAGGTGCTCGACCAGGAACGCCATCGCGTCGTGGATGTCGCGGGATTCGACGAGGTGGTAGTCGTCGATCACCAGGGTGAGCGGCTCGGGCCGGAGGTCGTTCAACAGCGCGGCGAGCGCGGCGTCGACCGACGGCAGCAGGCCGAGGGCGGCGTCCGCGCGCAGCGCGGTGAGGACGTAGGACCAGAAGCGGACGGGCTCGGCGTCGCGGTCGTCGACCGACACCCACGCGAGCGACCGGACCCCCGCCAGCGCCTGGGTGAGCAGCGTGGTCTTGCCGAACCCGGCGGGCGCCGACACCAGCGTGAGCCGGGCCGGGCGGGCGACCCGCTCGACCAACCGCGGGCGCGCCACCGCCCCCGGCCGCCGGTCCGGCGGTCGGGTCTTGATCTCCAGCAGCGGGACGACCACCGCCGCTCAGCCGTTGCGCTCGCGCATGGACTCCATCGTTCCGCACAAACCGGGCATGCTGTACGGCATGTCCGGCGATGGCCCGCTGCCCCGTCGGGTGTTCCTGTCCCACACCTCCGAGCTGCGCGAGTTCCCGGCGGGGCGGTCCTTCGTGGCCGCAGCGGAGTCCGCGGTCGCGAAGGCGGACGACGCGGTCGTCGACATGGCGTACTTCACCGCGAACGACACTCCCCCGGCGCAGGTGTGTCGCGACCGTGTCGCCGGAGCGGACGTGTTCGTGCTGATCGCCGGATTCCGGTACGGGTCTTCGGCGACGACAGTCGCGTTACCCTGGCGGTGGCAGGCGGCTTGTCCGACGACCTGCGTGAGCTGGGCGAGCACGCGCGGGCCCGCGAGGTAGCTCACGACGTGCACGCTCCCCTGCGCAGGCTGCTCGGCGAGGATCACCCCGAAACCCTCGCCGCAGCCCGCAAGCTTGAACCGGGTCGGTCAGCCGTCGGCGAGTGACTCGCGCAGCACGTTCTTGCGGACCTTGCCGGACGCCGTGAGCGGGAAGGTGTCGACGAAGACCCATGTCGTGGGGGTCTTGTAGGCCGCGAGGTGGGCCCGGCAGTGGGCGTGCAGCTCGGCCTCGGTGATGTCCGCCGCCCGCCGGACGAACGCCGCGACGGTCTCGCCCCACGTCGCGTCCGGCCTGCCCACGACGGCGACCTCGGCGACCGCCGGATGCCGGAACAGGACGTCCTCGATCTCGCGCGGGTAGATGTTCTCGCCGCCGCGGATGATCATGTCCTTGAGCCTGCCCTCGACGCGGAGGCACCCGTCCGCGTCCATCGAGGCCAGGTCGCCCGTGTGGTACCAGCCGTCGGCGTCGAGGACGGCCGCGGTGGCGGCGGGGTCGTCGAAGTAGCCGTGCATCACCAGGTAGCCGCGGGCGCAGAGCTCGCCGACCGTGCCGACGGGGACGGGCTCCCCGTTCACCACGTCGGCGATCTTCACCTCGGTGTGCGGCATCGGCGTGCCGAGCGTTCCGGTGCGGATCTCCGGTGGGTCGTCGAGCCGGGTGAACGAGATGATCGGCGAGCACTCGGTGGTGCCGAACATGATCGAGAAGGGGACCCCGAGCCTGCGCTCCCACTCCCGAGCGAGCTCGGCGGGCACCGGGGCCCCGCCCGTGCAGACGACGCGCAGGCTTGACAGGTCGCGGGCGGCGAACTCGGGGTGGTTGAGCATCGCGATCAGCATCGTGGGCACGCCGCCGCTGTGCGTCGCCCGCTCGGACTCGATCAACGCGAGCTGCAGGCCGGGGTCGAACTGGGCGAGCAGCACCAGGGTGGCGCCGACGCTCGCCGCGCCGAGCACGCCGAGGCCGCAGCCCGCGGTGTGGAAGAGCGGCATCGGCCAGACGAGCACGTCACCCGCCGTGACGGCCATCCGCGCCATGGACAGGTGCGCGTTGTTGACCAGCCCGCGGTGGTGCAGCAGCACGCCCTTGGGGAAGCCGGTGGTGCCGGAGGTGTACTGGATCTGCACGTCGTCGCCGGGGGTGACGGCGGGCAGCGGGGTGTCGGCTTCGCCGGTCGCGACGAACTCCGCCCAGTCGGCGAACGACACGACCTCGCGCAGGTCGGCGAGGGCGGGCCGCACGCTCTCGACCGTGGCCGTCATCGGGTTGCCGCGGAACTGCGCCATGTGGAACAGGCCCACGCTGTGCGACGTCCGCAGCACGTACTCCAGCTCGGCCGCCTGGTACGCCGGGTTCACGGTGACGAGCACGAGGCCCGCCAGCCCCGCGCCGTACTCCAGCAGGATCCACTCCAGCCCGTTGCCCGCCCACACCGCCACGTGCTCGCCGGGCCGGAACCGGGCCAACAGCGCGCGGGCGACCTGCTCACCCCCCGCGAGCAGCTCGGCGTAGGTCACGGCGCGACGGCCGCCGGGGCCGACGTCCAGCACCGCCACCCGGTCGGGCGCCGCCGCGGCGGCGGCGCGCAGGATGTCGCCGACGGTCTGCTCCAGCAGCGGTGTCGTCGTGTCGGCGGGGCGGTAGGCGAGGGTCGCGGTGTCCATCCCGGTCTCCTGTCTTGGCGGGCGTTGCCACGAACTGTTCACTGTGTACGGGTGCGGCGCATCGGGGTTCGCACCCCAAGGTTTGGGGGGCGGAGGCGTTGCGGTCGGACGTACCGCTCCTGGAGCGCGAGCACGAGCTGGCCGTCGTCGGGGGCCTCGTCGACGCGGCCCGCGCGGGCGAGGGCGCGGTCGAGCTCGCGGCGGCCCTCGACGGGTAGTCACACCAGCAGTGCCTGCAGCGCGGGGTTGTCGACGTCGGCGGCCGCTGAACGCAGGAAACCGAGCCTCCGTTTGACGGCGCGTTTGACCACCGTCCGCTGCTGTCCCGAATTTGCGTCACCTGTCAGGAGTGTTCATGGATCGTGCCGGGTAGCTGGGGGACATGACCCAGTACACAGGCGGAACCCCCGCATCGACAGGCGTCCGCGACGAGCCGGTGCCGCGCGTCGCGCGCGAGCAGGCAGGCGCGGCAGGCCAGCGCGTCGCAGAGACCGCGTCCGACCAGGGAGCACAGGTGGCGCGCGAGGCCCGCGCGCAGGCCCGCGACCTGCTCGGGCAGGCGCGCGACCAGGTGACCGAGCAGGCCCGCAGCACGCAGAGCCAGGCGGCCGACGGCCTGCACTCGCTCGCGGGCGAGCTGCGCGAGATGGCCGACGGCGGTGAGCGCCAGGGCGTCGCGTCCGACCTGGCGGCAGAAGCCGCCGACCGGCTCGGCAGCCTGGCCGACTGGCTCGGCCGCCGCGAGCCCGGCGACCTCGTCGACGAGGTGCGCAGGCTGGCCCGGCGCCGTCCGGGCGCCTTCCTCATCGGCGCAGCGGTGGCCGGGGTGCTCGCCGGACGCCTGACCCGCGGCACCATCGACGCCAAGCGCGACACCTCCGACTCCGACTACAGCGGCCAGGGCTACGGCAACCAGGGCTACGGCAACCCGGTTTACGGTGGCCAGGGCTACGGCACGCAGGGCTACGGCGCCCAGGGCTACGGCGACCCGGCCTACGGTGGCCAGGACTACGGCGCCCAGGGCTACACCGGCGGAGTGGGCGCGGCACCGCCGTCCGTCCCCCCGACGACCACCGTCCCGCCTGCGCACCCGTCAGGCGCCGCTGTGCCCCCGACGTCGGTACCGCCCGCAGGCGGCTACGAGCAGCCGCTCGGGGCGCCGCTGACGGACGCGCCGACCCAGCCGAACATCCCGGTCCAGCCGGAGGTCGGCGGTCCCGGGGCCGTGCCCCCGCACACCGACCGGTCCGTGGGCGAGTACGTCGACGACCTGGAGCGCCGCGGCGACCGGCCGTCCGAGGGGACGCGATGACCGCCCCGCCGCCCCCGCACGGACCGGTGGCCGACCCGTACGCGGGAGCCCCCGGCGCGCCATTGGGGGGCGCCTATCCGCAAACGTCGACGCCGCACGTCGCCGGAGCTGCCGAAGACGTCGGCGAGGTGTCGGTGGGCGACCTGATCGGGAACGTCACCCGCGACCTGTCGACCCTCCTGCGCCAGGAACTGGCGTTGGCGCAAGCCGAGCTCAAGCAGGAGGCGGTCAAGACGGCGAAGGGCGGCGGCGCCATGGCAGGCGCCGCAGTCGCAGGCTTCTTCGTGCTCATGTTCCTCTCCATCGCACTGTGGGCAGGCCTTTCCAACGTCATGGACGCCGGTTGGGCAGGCCTGATCGTCGCCGTGATCTGGGCGATCATCACCGCCGTTCTGTTCGCCACCGGCCGGTCCCGGCTCCGCCAGGTCCGCCCGACCCCCGAGCGCACCGTTGAGACCCTCAGCCAGGTGCCCGACGCCCTCAAGGGCAACCGAGGAGAACACTCATGACCCGCTCCGACGACCCGGACCAGATCCGCCGCGAGATCGAGCGCACCCAGGCGCACCTCAGCACCGATGTGGACGCGCTCACCGAGAAGGTCACGCCAAGCCGCATCGTGGCCAGACGGGTCGACCGCGCCAGGGCGGCGGGCCGCAGGCTGACCGACCGCGTAATGGGCAGCGACGACCCCACACCGAGCCGCTACGACCCCTACAACCCGTACAGCGGCGGTTATACCGACACCCGGTCGCCCCGCCACGCGGTGTCCGACACGGCGCGGTCGGCTTCGGCCAACGTGTCCGACGCCGCTTCGTCGGCGGCGTCGACGATCTCGGACACCGCGTCCTCGGCCGCCGCCGCGGTGCAGGAGGCGCCGCAGGCCGTGCGTCGACAGACGCAGGGCAACCCGCTGGCCGCCGGAATCATCGCGTTCGGGGCGGGCTGGTTGGTCTCCTCCCTGCTGCCCGCCAGCCGCCAGGAGCAGCGCCTGGCCCAGCAGGCCACGGAGAAGGCCGCGGAGGTGGGCCGTCCGCTCGCCGACAAGGCCCGTGAGGCCGCGATGGAGGTCAAGGACAACCTGCAGGAGCCCGCGCAGCAGGCCGTCGCGTCGGTCAAGGACACGGCGACCGAGGCCGGGCGCACGGTCGTCGACGAGGGCAAGTCGGCCGCGCAGGACGCGCACGCCAACACCCGCGAGGTCGCCTCGGGCGGCGACGTGCACCAGAGCCCGCCGAGCGCGACCTACCCGTCGCCCGAACGCCGGTGACGGACCGACAGCCGACGGTGGCCGCGGTCACCGTCGGCTGTCGGACGCCGCCTACCCGACGATGCGTACATCTGCGGACATGACGACCGCCGCGTGCCTCAGCGCCGTCCGATGAGCACCTGGTCACCGACCAGCTCCCGCTCGAGGAACGCGGCGAGCTCGGCGGTGAAGGCCTCCGGGTTGTCCTGGTTGCTGGCGTGCCCGGCGTTGGGGATCGTGACGTAGAGGCCCAGCGGCTCGCGCTCGGCCCAGGCGCGGGTGCCTTCGACGATGTCGCCCATCCCGTCGCCGTCGCCGTGCACGAGCAGCGTCGGGATCGGCAGCCGGTAGTCCGGGTCGGCGTGCAGCCCGCTGGCCAGCATCGACGCCACGATCTGGGTGGCGTCGCGGTTGGAACGGTGGGCGTTCACGTCCAGCACGTACTGCTGGACGGCCGCGTCCTGGGCGGTGGCGGCCGCGGCGCGCTGCAGGAACGTCTCCCGTGACGTCATCCCGAGCGAGGCCAGCGCCGCGATCGCCCAGGCCGCCTCGAGCGGGTGTCGGGACGCGGTGTTGCACGTGGAATCCGCGACCACCAGGGCGTCGACCAGCTCCGGCGAGCGGTAGACGATCTCCTGGGCGATGTTGCCGCCGAGGCTGAGCCCGACGAGCGCCACCGGCGCGGCGCGCAGCCGGTGCAGCAACGCCGTGACGTCGTCGACGGCCGCGTTGAAGTCGAAACGGCGGGCGTCCATCGTCGACTCGCCGTGCCCGCGGAGGTCGACGGCGACCGTGCGGTAGTGCTCGCGCAGGACGTTGACCTGCGGGTCCCACGCGTGGTGGTCGAGCGTCGCGCCGTGCAAGAACACCACGGTCGGTGCGCCCTCTTCGCCCTGCACCCAGTACTGGATGCGCGCGTCCGGTCGCTCGAGCTCGTACTGCTCCTCCACCTCGTTCACTCCCTCTCGCTGAGACTTTCCCTTCGTGGCGACGACGCTGTCCGAAGGGTTAACTATCCCAAGCAAGGGTTTGGTGCCGGAACCGGGGGTATTGAGGCCGGTGTCACCTGGTCCGCAGGTGGTCGGCGAGCTGCCGCGCCTGGTCCTTGAAGAGGCCGAGCACCGTCAGCCGCGCACCGCCGGTGGTGTGCGCCACGACGTCGGCGAACAGCGGGAAGCTCGGCGTGACCTCGACCCGGTCGAACCACAGCAGCGGCAGCCGGGTCTCGCCTCGGATGTGGAAAGTCCTCCCCGAGGTACCACCAGCAGGTCCGTCGCGGTGACGAGCGCAGTAGCCGATCCGCGCGGCCGATCGGGCAGCCGGGCCGGGCTCCCGAACTCACCGGCTCATCCTGCCCGGGCACCGGGCGGGGAGATCGCCACCCAGCACGAAGTCGGCAAGATCGAGTCAAAGTCTGGTGTTCATGCGGCGAGTCCGGCCTCCTGGCTGAGTTGATCCAAGGCCCGGCTGTAGTTGCGGGCGGCGGCGCGCAGTGGCGTGGGGGTTGGCGGGTCGGGGTCGGTGAGCTGGGCCAGTCCGGGCAGCAGCAGTCGGGTGTGGAGGTGGCTGAGCAGCATGGCGTGGTGCAGCCCGTCCTCGGTGAGCCGGTAGCGGTGGCTGCGTGGGATGCGGGCGATCAGCCCGTGCGCGCGTAGCCGTCGTAGGTCGTAGCTCATCTGCCCGGCGGTGATCGTGTCGCGGCCGAGGAGTTGAGCGAGCAGGGCGCGCAGGTCGCGGTTGAGGAATCCGTTGGGGAGCAGCCGGAACACAAGCAGTGCTTGCAGCAGGGCGTGGGCGCGCCGGTCACCCAGACGCAGCCCGGCGATACGGCCTCCGGTGTCGGTGATGATCGGCTCGTGCACGGCGGTGAAGGCTTCCGCGGCGCGGATCGGGTTGTGGCTGAGTTGTTGGGCGCTCAGCAGGCGCCGGTTGGCGGAGATGCCGATCTCCCGCAGCGCGGGCAGATTGGTCAGCCGTTTCCCGATCCCGAAGTCGCGGGTGTCGTTGATCGTGGTCTCGGTGCGCAGCGCCCGGCCTTCCTTGTGGTACTGCTTGATCGAGCAGTGCTTGTAGTCGATGTGCAGGCTCGGGGTGACTCCCTCGGTGATCACCCGGGTGCGGAACCGGCCGGGGGTGTCGCGCCGGTGACCCGCCGGTTGAAGATCAGGCTGACCTGGTCGGGGCGTCCGGCGTCGAGGTTGTCGCGGATGACGTGTTCGAAGAACACCCGCCCGGAGATCGGCCGGTCCAGGACCTGGGTCAGGGAGAACTCGGCCTGCAGCACGGAGATGTCGTAGAGGTAGCCGGCCTCGCGGTCGGCGGCGGTGAACGGGTGTGGCAGGCGTGCCAGCCACTTGCGCAGCAGCCCGTCGATCTGGGTCGGGCCGAGCCGGTCGCAGATCGCCTGGACTGCGGCCGGGTCGTCGCAGGTGGCGAACCCGTTGTCCAACGCGGTATGGGTGATCCCGGCCTTGACCGCCTGCCGTTTGGCCCACTCGTGGCCGTTGAGACACAGCTTGGCGTTGTAGGGAAAGTAGGAGCAGAACTTGAGGAAGAACGGCCCGAAATCCGCGTCCACGGCATAGACGTAGAACTGGTTGACCACCCCGGTGGAGCGCACGATCCATGGATAGGAGTCCCCGCGCTCGTCGCGGCGGCGCTCGGTACGAAACAACGAGGTCTTCTCCTGCGCCCGCCCGATGAACAACACCCCCTCCTGCGCGGTGAACCCGGCCAGGTGTTCGTGCATGACGTCGTCCTTGCGCTGGCCCTTGGCGAAGTCCACCCAGGGCACCCGCTGGTCGCGGGCGAAGCGGCGCATCGCCGCCGGAAAACGAGTCGGTGACCTTGCCCAGCGGCGCGGTCGAGGCGATCGGCAACCCGAGCTGGCGCTGGACGTAGCCCAGCAGCCCACCGGCATGCTGCAGCTGGGGCACGTAGACGTTGCAGTACATCCGGTCGATGCACTCGATCTCGAACACCACGTGATCAGCGAGGACATCGGCGACAGTGCGCGCTAACGTCATGACGGGCTAGGTCTAGAACTGACGGACGTCGTTGAACTGGGCGACTCCGTCATCAACGCGCTGCTGCCCACCATGGACCACATCGCCGACGAGCTCGGGCCCGACGGGTGCGAGCTCGTGCTGGCCACCTTCGCGAAGATCAACAAAGCCCTCGCCGAACTCGCCGCGGACCCGCTACGCCGGGGGTGAGCCGCTACGCGACCGCGACGGCCACCGGAGTCTCCCGCAACTGCCACGGTCGGACGACGCCGACCAGCACGACCAGCGCGAGCACGAGCCCACCGGCGACCACGGTGCCCATGGCCACCGCATCGTTGCCGAGGATCCCGACCAGCGGCGACACCAGCGCACCCACGCCGAACTGGACCGCTCCGAGCAGGGCGGCAGCCGTGCCCGCAGCGTCGCCGTGACTGGCCAGCGCCAGCGCGGGCGCGTTGGGCAGCGCCAGCCCGACGGCGAACAGCACACCGAACATCGGGACGAGCACGCCGGCGAGCCCACCCACGCCGGTCGCGGCGGCGGCCACGAGCACCAGCCCGGCCACCGAGCCGCCGACCAGCGCGGCCAGGAGCAGCGTGCCGGGCTCGAACGTCCGGAGCAGGTACGCGTTGAGCTGCGTCGCGGCGATGAGGAAGATCGCGCCCGCGCCGAAGGCCAGGCCGAACTGCTGCTGGTCGAGCCCGAACTGCTGCTGGAAGACGAACGAGCTGCCCGCGACGTAGCCGAAGAGGCCCGCCATCGTCAGGCCCGCGACCAGCACCAGTCCGACGAACGTCCGGTCGTGCAGCAGACGGCCGTAGGTGCGCAGCGTCGCGCCGACCCCCGCGGGCTGCCGGTGTTCGGGCGCCAGCGACTCGCGCAGCGCCCACGCGGTCGCCACCAGCACCAGCACCCCGTAGACGGCGAGCGCGACGAAGAGCGCCCCGCCAGGACGTGATGCGCAGCAACTCCCCGCCGACGGTCGGCGCCAACACCGGCGCCACGCCCATCACCAGCATCAACCGCGAGAACATCGTGGCGGCGGCGCGGCCGGTGTAGAGATCGCGGATGATCGCCAGCGCGATCACCGCCCCGGCCGCCGCCCCCACGCCCTGCAGCACCCGGAGCACCCCGAGAACCGCCACGTTGGGGGCGACGGTGATCGCGAGCGAGGCGGCGACGTGCAGGGCGGCACCCGCCAGCAACGGGCGGCGGCGACCCAGTGCGTCGGAGAGCGGGCCGATCACCAGCTGCCCCAACGCCAGCCCCACGAGGGTGCCGGTGAGCGTCAGCTGCGCCGTCGATGACGTCGTCGCCAGGTCGGCCGTGAGGGCCGGGAGCGCGGGCAGGTACATGTCGATCGTCAGCGGACCGAGCGCGACCAGTGCACCGAGCACGAGGATCATCGTCAAACGCGAGCTCATGGATCGTTCAAGCCCGGTGGTGCGGCTCGTGTTCCCGCCTCAGGGGGTTAGGCGCGCCACTCGATGTCGTCGTAGAGGCGGGCCGCGGCCAGCAGGCCGTCGGGGCCCCGCTCGTAGACGCCCAGTGCGGCCTGGGGCGCCACGGTGCGACGACCCCAGCTGACGCAGTTGTACTCGAGCGCGCAGCGCGCGCCGTCGTCGGTGACGGCACACGACTGCACGCCGACGCCGCCGCCGCTGAAGCACCGGTCGAAGTACGCGCGCAGCTCGTCGGGGCCGCGGTGCAGCAGGGCTTCGACGGGCTCGCGGACGTACCCCGCCGCGGTGAAGGTGGCCACGGCCGCGGCGGTGTCGCCCGCTCGCAGCGCGGCGAGGTGGCGGCCGACGACGTCCCCGGGCTGGGCGTCGACGGGCGGCAGGATCGGCGGCCGGACGTGGCGGCGGCGGTCGACCGGCAGCTGGCTGCAGTACGTGCGGAACACCACCGACCGGTCGTCGGGCGACTCGGCGACGACCGCGACCGGCCACGCCGTCTCGCGGCCGCCGTCGGTGAGGTGGGCCAGCAGCTCGACCACGGCCCGCCCGTCGTCGCAGGTGGCGGCCACCCGTTCGATCCGGGCGTGCCGCTCGGCCAGCCACACCTGGTTGCGGTGGACGAACTGCCGCAGCTGCCGGTGGCCGCGCACCTCACCGGCGTGCGGGTCGTGGACCACCACCTCCCCGGGCCAGGAGTTGCGCAAGGCGTGCGGATCGCCGCGGTTGAGCGCGTCGAGGTAGACCCCGACGGGATCGGGCTCGCCCTCGGCGCGCGTCTGCCTGCGCGCCAGCTCCACTGCGCCGACGAAGTCGGGGAACCACGGCATTCTCGGCCCCTTCAGGCGACGAACTGCTGGCCGCCGTCGATGTCGAACGTCGCACCGGTGAGCGCGGTGTTGGTCATCAGGTGGACGGCCAGCGCCGCGACGTCAGCGGGCCCGACGACGCGGCCGATCGGGAGCGTCGCGCGCAGCTCGGCCCGCCGGTCCTCCAGTTGGTCGCCCAGCAGCGAGGCCGACAGCGGCGTGTCGACGAAACCCGCGGCGATGAGGTTGACCCGCACCGGCGCGAGCTCCAGCGCGAGCGTCGCCGTGAACGGCGGCAGCACCGCGGTGGCCGCCGACATCAGCCCGAGGCCCTTCCTGATCTTCCGTCCCCCGGTGCCGCCCATGAGCACCAGCGTGCCGCCGGGCGGCATCTTGGGGGCGGCGCCCCTGGCGACGTCCAGCGCCATCACGACGTGGTCGGCGAGGGCGTCGCGCACCTGTTCGGCGTTCATCTCCAGCAGGGGCACGTAGTGCGGCCCGCCCGCGGTGACCAGCACGTGGTCGACCCGCTCCAGCCCGTCGAAGAACCCCTCCAGCGCGGCGGGGTCGGTGGCGTCCAAGGCCGCCGTCCGCTGGGCGTCGACCTCGGCCGCAGCGTGGGTGAGCCGATCGGGATCGCGGCCGACGAGGACGACGTCGGCCCCTTCGGAACGGGCACGGCGGGCGGTCTCCAGGCCGATCCCCGCGCTGCCGCCGATCAGGACGACGGTCTGCCCGGCGAGCTCCTTGGTCATGACCCTCCTCGGATCTCGGTGCGCAGTGCCTTCACGGCTGTGTCGTAGATCCCCGAGAAGCTGGGGAAGGGCTGGATCGTGTCGCTGAGCACCACGAGCGGCACGTGCGCGCGGACGGCCAGCGTGGCCTGCTGCAGCCACTCGCCCGCCTCCGGCCCGACCGCGTAGGCGCCGGTCAGCCGTTCACCGTCGCTGAGCAGGGTGAGGAACCCGGTCGACTCGGCGTAGGCGTGCGTGTAGGTGGCGGTCTTGGGCACGTCCGACAGCCGGGTGGTGGCGCTGAACCGGTCCTCGGTCACCCCGACCGCCGCGGCCTGCGGATCCGTGTAGGTCACCCGCGGGACGGCCTCGTAGTTCGCCGGACGGCCGTCGCCCGCGATGTTCTCGGCCACCACGTCGCCTTCGTACTCGCCCACGTGGGTGAGCGGCCAGACCCCGGTGACGTCGCCGATCGCCCACAGCCGCTCGCCCGCGCGCAAGTGCTCGTCGACCCGGAGGCCGTGGGGGTCGGGCTCGATGCCGACCGTCTCCAGGCCGATCCCGTGCACCCGCGGCCGTCTGCCGGTGGCCACGAGGAGCCGGTCGCCGCGCAGCTCGTCACCCCCGTCGAAGGCGAGGACGAACTCTTCGCCGTCGCGACGGGCGGCGACGGCGTGCCGCCCCAGCGCCAGCTCGATGCCGTCGCGACGCAGGGCTTCCCCGAGCGCATCACCGAGCGGTGCGGCTTCGCGCGGCAGCACCCGTTCGGAACCCTCGACGATCACGGCCTCGCCGCCGAGGCGGCGCACGACCTGGGCCAGCTCGACGCCCGCCGATCCGCCGCCGAGCACCAGCAGCCGCCGCGGCACCTCCTTCATGCTCGTCGCCTCGCGGGTGCCCCACACCCCGTCGAGCTCCGGCAGGCCCGGCACCGGCGGCACGATCGGGTCCGCACCGGTCGCGACGACGACGTGCTCCGCGGTGTGCCGCACGCCGTCGACCTCGACCGCACCGGTGCCCGCCAGCTTGCCCTCGCCGCGCAGCAGCGCGATGCCGTGGTCGGCCAGCCACTGCTCCTGACCGGCGTCGGAGTAGTCCGACACCATGTAGTCGCGCCACGCGAGCGCGGCCGCCACGTCGACCTCAGCGCTCGCCGCCGCCTCGCGCGCGCCGTGCACCGCCTCGCCCGGGCGCAACAGCGACTTGGACGGGATGCACGCCCAGTACGAGCACTCGCCGCCGACCAGCTCCCGCTCCACGACGGCCACCCGCAGCCCGTGCGCGGCGATCGCGGCGGCGCAGTGCTCGCCGGGCGCCCCACCACCCAGGACGATCACGTCGTAGTCACTCACGCGTCCTCCTCGACGGCGCTCGTCAGCCGCGCTCGCGGCGCTGCTGTGTCTCTTGGTGAGCTCGCAAGCTCGCTCACGCGCCCTCCTCGCTGACGCTCGTCAGCCGCGCTCGCGGCGCTGCTGTGCCTATTGGTGAGCTCGCAAGCTCGCTCACGACGGCAACTCCGTGCCCGCGTGCTCGGCGACCATGTAGGCGGAGTACCAGTCGGGCCAGTTCGCGTCCGCTTCGCCGGTGCGCTTCTCGTGCTCACCGTGGGCGGCCGCCGCCCGGCGCAGCGCCGCGGCCAGGTCCGCGACGTCGGCGAACGTCGTCGCGGCGGGGTCGGTGCGCCCCGGCAGCCGGGTGGTGACCTCCTGCAAGAGCCAGGTATTGCCGTCGGGGTCGTGGAACGTGGCGAACGAGCTGTAGCTCGCGCGCTCGGCCGCGGGCCCGTCGACCCGGTCACCCGGCTCGGCCTCGAACTGCGCGCCCGGCGCCCCCGGGTGGAACACCTCGCTGACCTCCGCGCCCCGGGCGGCGAGCTGGTCGCGGGCGGCCCGGATGTCGGAGACGACCAGGTAGAGACCCTGCGCCGAGCCGGGCGGGGCGGTGGTGATGTTCGTGCCGAACTGCACCGAGTTGCCCGACCCCGGCGGGGTGAGCTGCACGACCCGGAAGCCGTTGTCGAACGGGAAGTCCGCGTCCAGCCGCCACCCCAGCCCGGTGTAGAACTTCTTGGCGCGATCCACATCCGCCACCGGGATGACGACCGCCTCGAACTTGAGGTCCACCGTCTCGACGCCCGCCGTCTCGGTCACCGTAGCCTCCTTAGCCGGTATCGGACGACGAGCGTCGCACGCTCGCGGGTCCCGTCGCGCCCGTGATACACCCTGGTTGCGGCACGCCGCGACCACCTGGCTCAAGCTGCGAAGCCGGCCTGCTGCTCGATCACGAACTCCTCGAACCTCTTCGGTGCGCGGCCGCCGAGGTCCTGGATGGTGTCGGTGACCGCGAACTCGACCAGCGTCGGTCCCGGTTCACGGAAGTTGGCCCACAGCTTGGACAGATGCGCGACGGCGTGCGGGTTCAGCCGGGTGCGGGCCGCCTCGGCCCAGGCCGCGTCGGGGACGTCGCGGTAGACGACGTCGCGGCCCAGCCCGCGCGCCAACGCGGCGACGATCTCCTTGACCGTCAGCACCTCGCCGATCACGCGGAACGAACTGCCTTCGGGCACATCGGCCGCGGCGAGGACGCCGACCGCCACGCGCGCCACGTCCTCCCCCGCCACCAGCGGGAGGACCGTGTCCTCTCCCCCGAACGGCGCCATGAACACCCCCGACGCGAGCGCCGCGTTCGCCAGGCTGCGGATGTTCTCGAAGAACACCGTGGCCCGCACGTGCGCGGCGCCGATCCCCGCCCACTCGAAGACCTGCTCGGACAGGTAGTTCTCGCGCAGCCGCGGCGTCGGGGCGTCCGGCGTCGACACCAGCATCACCATGTCCACCAGCCGCGTGACGCCCGCGGCGCGAGCGGCCACCGCCATGTTGACCGTCGCCTCCAGCAGGCCCTCCTGGACCGGGTAGGCGAAGTACACCGTCGAGATGCCGTCCACGGCCCGCCGCAGCGACCCGTGATCGAGGAAGTCGCCCACCACCACCTCCGCACCGAGCCCGCGCAGGTAATCGGCGCGGTCGTCGTCCGTGCGGACCATGGCCCGCACCGGGATGTCCCGCGCCCGCAGCAGCTCGGTCACCCGGCGCCCCGTCTTGCCCTGCTGCCCACCGGCCGCGCCGGTCACCAACACCGTCATCGCCCTCTCCCATCGCTTGTGGTACCGATCGGTACCACATCGACGGTATGGTACCGTCGGGTACCACGTCAAGGGAGAACGATGACCGAGGAGACGCCGGTGCGGCGCCGCATCCTCGACGCGGCCTTCTCCACCTTCATCGAGGCCGGGTACGCCGCCACCACCATGCTCGAGATCGCCCGACGGGCGCACGTTTCCAAGCGCGAGCTCTACGCGGTGGTGGGCAACAAGCAGGAGATGCTCGCGACCTGCATCCGGGAGCGTTCGCAGCGGCTGCGGCCGCCCGACGACCTCCCCGAGCCGCACGACCGCGCCTCGCTCGAAGGCGCACTGATCGCCGTCGGCAGCGGGCTCCTCCGCGAGACGACCCAGGACACGGTCGTCGCGGCCTTCCGGCTGGCGATCGCCGAAGCGGTGCACGCCCCCGAAGTCGCCGCCGCGCTGGACCAGTACGGGCGCCGCACCGGCCGCGCCGCGCTGACCGCGATCACGACCCGCGCCCGGGATCACGGACTGCTCGTCGGTGATCCCGCCGAGATGGCCGAGCGGTTCTCCGCGCTGTTGTGGGGAGGCCTGATGACGAGCCTGCTGCTGCGCGTCGCCGACCCACCCGACCCCGAGGAGATCGCCCGGCGAGCCACCGGCGCGACAGCCGCGCTCCTGCGACTACACGCCGACTAGACCCAGCGGGGGTTGCGCTGTCGCACCAGCTCGGCGTCCGCGCCGACCGGCCGAGCGAGATCATCTGCACCGAGCGCTCCGACGACCGGCTCGACCTGCACGCCCGTTCCGGCATCGCCGGGGTGCGCTACGTGCGAGTCGAGGGCCCCGCCGACACCGACGCGCTCCTCGCCGCGCTGCCCCCGTCGAGCCTCGTCGCGAACGCCACGGTATGGGCAAGGACGTGCCCGGCTCGCCGCTCTCCCACCAAGCGACGTTCCCGCAGCACGCGGTGGTCTGGGAGTTCAACTACCGCGGCTCGCTGGAGTTCCTGCAGCAGGCCCGGGCGCAACAGCGCGGCCGCGAGCTGGTCGTCGAGGACGGCTGGCGCTACTTCGTGCACGGTTGGAGCCAGGTCGTCGCCGACGTCTTCGCCATCCCGATGCCCCGCGAGACGGTGCAGGAGCTGGTCGATATCGCCGCAAACATCCTCGTTTGAAAGCGCTTTATCGAACATATGTTCTGATACA
>CAWBRG010000005.1:0-6541 GCA_963791185.1 uncultured Actinomycetota bacterium
CCGCATCAGCGGGTTTGCCTCCCGATCCACCAGGGCTATCCCCGTGCTGCCCGCGGGCTGCGCAGCGCAGGCTTCTGGCCATGGACACCACAGCCCCCACCATGGAACAGCGCATCGCCCGCCTCTTCGGCCTCACCGGCGACAAGTGGATGCAGCACGCCAACGCGATGAGCGTCTGGACCCGGTTCGCCGTCGTGCCCCTGCTCGCGCTGGCGATCTGGAGCCGGGCCTGGCTCGGCTGGTACAGCGTGATACCCATCGCGCTCGCGCTCACCTGGATGGTGGTCAACCCGCTGTTCTTCCCGGTGCCGCGCTCCACCCGCAACTGGGCGTCCAAGGGCGTGTTCGGCGAGCGCGTGTACGCCGAGCGCAACAGGGTCGAGCTGCCCGCCCAGTTCCTGACGCAGGTGCCCAACGTGGCCAACGCGCTGTCCGCCGTCGGTCTCGTCGTGCTGGCCTACGGGCTGGTCGTGTTCGACCTGCCGTCCACGATCGCGGGCATCCTGGTCACGAGCGTCGGCAAGGCGTGGTACATCGACCGGATGGTGCTGCTGTTCGAGGACGTGAAGCACCGCAACGCCGAGTACGCGTCCTGGGAGTACTGACCTACTGGATCGCGCCGACCGCCCGGGCGACGATGACCAACGTCACCAGCAGCGCCGCGGTGGCCTGGGCGCCCATCAGCAGCTTCGCCCGGCTGCTGAGCGGCATGGTGTCGGTGGGGCTGAACGCGCTGGAGTTGGTCAGCGACAGGTAGAGGTAGTCCACGAACACCGGCATCCACCCCGACCGACCGCTCGCGCTCATCGCGACCTCGGTGACGGCGTCGTCGTTCTCGTCCTGGGAGAACCGCCAGTCCGCAGGCGGCAGGTCGGTGCGGGCGCGGCGGGAGCGCGCGACGGGACCGCCCCGGTCGAGCTCCCAGTAGACCAGGGCGAACCCGATCACGCTGGTGGCCCAGACCTGCAGCCCGGCCAGCAGCAGGAGGCCCGGCTGGTCGGCCCGGCCCGCGACCAGGTCGGCGACCAGCAGGCCCAGCGCCACCAGGTTCGTCCCGACGACGACCGCGGCCAGCACCATCGACACCCAGCGCGAGGTCCGCGTCTCCTGGGTGTTGCGGCGCGGGTTGGTGATCAGGAGCGCGACGAGCAGAACCACCTCGACGGCGGGCACCACCAGGCGCGGGCCCAGCCGGATCGGGTCCGGCAACAGCGTGTACAGCGCCGCGGCGACCACGACGGCGAGCGTCGGGGGCAGCCGGTTCTCCCCGTCGGACTGCCGCCGCGGCTCGTGCGGTCGCTGCTGCACCGCCTGCGGGCGCGGGTTTCATGGCGGGGATCTGCCACCGCCCGTGCGTGCACGAGCTCGCCGCTGATCTCGCCGTCGGCGAGCAGGTCGGCGATCCGGCGCTGCTGGTCCTGCGCGGCCCGGAAGCGCGGGTCGGTGCCGTGCGCCGCGGCCACGGCGGCCTGCACCCGGTCGGCCCGCTCGCTCCACGACTGCGGGTGCGGGCGCCAGCTCGTCGCACCTCACCCGGGCGACGACGACGAGCCCGGCGGCGTTCAGCTGCCGCTCGAGCTCGGCGGGTGACGGGAAGTCGTTGCCCTCGGGGGTGTCGTGCAGCCGCGCCCGCCGCCGTTCGAACACGAGCAGGCCGAGGTCGCCGTCGTCGGCGAGCACCCGGCGCAGCTCCCGCAGCAGCGCCGGGCGCTCCGGCGTCGTGCACAGCACCCCGAGGCACCACACGGCCGGGAACCCGGGCGCGACCGGCAGCGCCTCGCCCGCGCCGACGACCACGGGCAGGCCGAAGAGCGCACGCGCCGTGCGACAGGCGCCCGGCATCGGGTCGACGACCAGCGGCCGCGCCCCGAACGTCTCAGCGGCGTAGGCCGCGGGGCCGCCCGTGCCGCCGCCGACGTCGAGCAGCCGGGTGCCCGCGCTCAGCCCGCACGCGGCGGCCAGCCAGTCGAGCGCGACCGGGCTGGCGCTCCCCTGGCACGCCGCCGGGAGGGCGTGGTCGTCGCCCAGCTCCCGGACCGCCTGCCGCGTCCACTCCGCGACGAGATCGAACTCGGCCTCCATCGCATCGGTCATGCCGCGCTCCGCTTGATCTCGGCGCCGATCGCGGCCTTGATCTCCGCGCCCGCCCGCTCGCCCCGCCCGGTTCCGAGCCCGGACAGGTTGACCCCGACGACCCCGTCCACCGCGAGCACGGCCCGGGCCTCCCGCACCGCCTCCGCGCACCCGGCCGCCACCGGATCCGGTGCGGCGAGCACGTCGGCCACGCGCTCGGCGTCCAGGCCGAGGCCGGGGAAGCGGAGCAACACCGCGGCCGAGCGCTCGTCGGTGTACACCGCGACGCCCGCCACGAACGGCAGCCGCACCCCGATCGCGCGCGCCTCGGCCACGAACGCGGCCAGCCGTTCGACCGTGCCGACGTGGTTGAGCACCACCACCTGCGCCCCCGCCTCCTGCTTCGCCAGCAGGCGGCCGGCGCGCAGGTGCCGCGGCGGCGCGTCCGGCGCCTCGGGCACGCCGACCGGGAGCCCGTTGTGCGCGGCCATGCCCGCGAGCCGGGTGCCGTCGATGTCGAAGACCTGGGTCACCTCGTCGCGCACGCCGGGCGCGCGGCCGTCACCGGTGGCGCAGAACACCCCGACCCCGCCCAGCGCGGCCAACCCCTGCAGCTCCTGCTCCAGCACGACCCGGTTGCGGTCGCGGCAGGTCAACGTGATCCACGGCCGCACACCCCGCTCCTTGATCAGCGCCGCCATCAGGGTGGGCGGCAGGTCGGGCCGGTTCTGGTGCTCGCCGACGAGCACGGCGTCGCAGGTCGGGGCGAGCACGTCGACGATCTCCGCGACGGCCGACGGGTCGTAGGCGGGCAAGCGTGAGGTCGGTGAGGACGACCGGGCTGGACAGCTCCGGCGCCGGCCGCAGCGGCGCGGGCGAGCCCGCCCACGGCGGCGGGGCGGTGAGCGTCGCGAACGGACAGGGCTGCGGGCGCATCTCGCAGCCGCCGTCGTCGCGCACGCCGCCGCACGGGCCGTAGTGCATGCGCTTGGGGCACTGGGTCATCGCTTCTTGAGCGCGGACGCCTTGTGCACCGCCTCACCACCGCTCTTCTCGCTGCGCACGAGGTACTGCGGCTCGTCCTCGGAGGCGCGCACCGTGCGCCCCGCCTCCTCGGTGTCCTCGGTGATCTTCTTGAGGACCTCGCCGACCGCCTCGCCGCCGTGGCTGGACCACGCGACCCGGTCGCCCTTCGTGAACTCGCTCATGGCTGCCGCCTACCCACGATCACCGAGTTCGATGTTCCCGCGTGTCCACATCCGCCTCAGCGGGTGACGCGGGATCGAGCTTCTCGGCCTGCGCGGTGCGCTTCTCGGCCAGCTCGCGGTCGCGGCGGGCCATCTCGGCCAGCTCGTCGGCCTGTTCCTGCTCGCGGCGGGCCCGCTCGGCGCGCTCCTCGGCCTCGGCCGCGAGCCGGTCCGCGCTCGCCGCACGGCTCGCGGCTTCCTCCCGGTAGCGCGTCGCGTCGATCTGCCGCTGCGCGGTGCTTCGACGGCGGAAGACCAGCACCGCCGCCACCGCGGCCACGACCAGGACCACCAGGATCACGATGGCGACGATCTGACCAGTAGTCATGGCTGGAGGTACCCGGTTTCCCCGCTTCCGACGCGGGGTAGCACCTGCGGATGAGCAAGGACGACCAGGACCGCGTGGTGTCGCGGCGGGTGGACAACCCCACCAACGCCGGAGCCGACGACGAGGCGGTCTACCGCGCCGCCGACCCGCTGCCCGACGACGGCCACCCGACCAGCGAGCAGCCGGAGACGAGCGGCTCGACCACCGAGGCCGCCGCGGCCGAGCTGGCCGAGGAGAACGAGAGCGAGCCGCAGCGCTCTGAATAAGCCCTGGTCGTGCGGTCGCCTGTTCGGCTCACCAGCTGCCCCCGTTCAGTCGCTAGGATGACGACCTCACCGACCGTGGGGGTCTCGCGGTGACGCAACGTGGTCCGATCGCCGACATCGTCGGTGTGGCGGCGGCGTGCGTCCTCGTGTCCGTCGCGTTGAGCGCCGGCTGCGCTCCCGGTCGAGGCCACCTTCCAGGTGCTCACGGTCGCGGCGGCGGGCGCGGGCGCGGCCGCCGCGATCCTGGCGGGCGTCGCCGCCCGGCTCACCGGCGATCCGCGGCCGTCGTGGATCGCGGCCGCCCTCGCGCTGTACTGCCTGATCGTGCTGCCGTGGGGCACGGTGGCCGCGGTCGAGCTGGACGTCGTGCACCGCGCGTCCCGCCTGGTCGCCTACCTCGGTGCGCTCGTCCTCCTGCTACTGGCCATCCGGCCGCCGCGCATCCTGCGCGCGTGGGGCGGCTGGGCGCTGCTGCTGGCCACCGGGCTGCTCGCCCTCGTGGTGCTCGGGCTGCCGGAGAGCCCGGCGATGCGGTGGCTGGTCGACAGCCCGGTGCTCACGGTCGCCGTCCTCAGCGGGTGGACGGCTGCGGCCGCCGCGTTCGTGGCCGACGGGTTCCGCCGTCGCAGCCGTCCCCGCATCCGCCTGGGCCTCGGCCTCGTGGTACTCGCGGTCGGCCAGCTGTACCGGGTGGCAGCCGCACCGACCGCCCCGTCGTCGAACCTCGTGTTCGGGGGCCTGCGCCTCCTCGGGCTGCTGATCGTGCTCGCCGCGCTGGCCCAGCTGACCACGCTCGCCGTGCGGTCGGTCGAGAGCGCTCAGTGGCGACAGCAGGAAGAGCTGGCGACGGCGGCCCTGCACATGGGTCGAGCCAAAGAAGCGGCAGCGGAGCGTGACCACGAGCTCCGCAACGGCCTGGCGGGCCTCGCGGGCATCACGCACCTCCTTTCCGACGACACGAACTCGCCGCACCACGACCGGCTGAAGCACGCCGTCCTCGCCGAGCTGGGCCGCCTGCACGCCCTCCTGGACGGCGCGCTCCCGGAGACGCCGCCCGACGTCGAGTACGCCGTGGAGCCCGTGCTGGCCGGCCTGGTGGCGCTGCGGCGGGACGCGGGGGTCTCCCTTTCCGTCGCCCCTGATCTGCAGCTGCGCGGCGATCCGGCGGTGCTCGCCCAGATCGTCACCAACCTGCTCGTCAACTGCGCCCGGCACGCGCCGGGGGCGGACGTCACCGTCACCGCGCGGAGCGGCAACGGGGTGGTGTCGATCGAGGTGCGTGACACCGGGCCGGGGCTTCCCCCGGAGGGAGAGCGGGTGGGTGACACGCCCGGGTCGGGTCTGGGATTGCCGATCAGCCGAAGGCTCGCGGTCACCCAGGGCGGGCGGCTCACGTTGCGTACCGTGACGAATCCCCGCGGGTGCTCGGCGATCCTCAGTCTCCCGGCATTTTCGGATGACGTGCTGGGCCTACCGGTGACCGACGGCAACCTACCCTCCGTCTTTCACCGAAGGTGATTATGTCCTTCTCAGGTTGGCGTCGCATACTGTGCACTGGCGGCTTCCAGGAGCCACCGACGATCGGAAGGACGGGGACAGCGTGGGGAACACGTCTTCGAGTTCCAACGGTGGACCGGCGCGGCGCAAGCCGAGCAAGGCCGGCTCCTCCGTTCTCACGCCGCCGGTCGGCATGCCAACGGTGCCGAGCCAGCGGGAGGCCGCCGCGGCACCGGTGACCCCACCCATCGCGCCCGTCACCCCGCCGAAGACCGTGATCGAACCCTGCGTCTGCGGCCACGCCCGCGACGCCCACGAGCACTACCGCCCCGGACGTGACTGCGGCGCCTGCGGCGCGCAGCCACTGCGCCGAATACCGGCGCGAGGGTGGCGCCGTGCGCCGCACCCTCCGACGGCTCTTCCTGGACTAAGGGGCGTCACCGGATGGCATCCGGTGCTCCGCCATCCGGTCCAGCACGAGCGCCGCGCCGCACACCACCGCGACCGCGGTGCAGAAGCCGCCCAGCGTGTCCGTGGGGTAGTGCAAGTTCGACGCGATCATCGCGGCCCCGACACCACCGCCGACGACCAGACCGCCCGCGGCGAGGATCGCCAAGCCGCCTCCGCGCCCTGGCCGCAGAAGGCTGATCACCACCAGCGCGAGCACCAGCCCCAACGAGGTCGCGCCACCGGTGTGGCCGCTCGGGAAGGCGAACCCGCCTTCGAGGGTGCGGCCGAGCGCGGGCTTGAGCAGCGTCGTGCAAACGCCGGTGAGGCCCGGCCCGACGACGGCGAGCACGGCAAGCCTGCGCCGACCCAACAGCAGGCACACCGCGCTCAGCGCGAAGGCGAGAACCACCACCGACGGGGGTGAGCCGAGGGACATGACGCGACGCACGAGCCACCGGTGCGCGGCACCCAGCGGATCGACAACCGCGTCCACCCGCGTATCGACCGCGCCCGCGGTCGAAGTGCCCGCGTAGCGCAGTGCGAGCACGGTGAACACGACCACGGCAACCACGACGAGCACGGCCACGGGACGGCGCAATGGGCCAGGCACGAGCAGCGGCAGGGGTGCGTTGGCGGCGGTCATCTCGGCCCAAGATACCGGTCGCGAGCGCTATGAGCGG
>CAWBRG010000006.1:0-52500 GCA_963791185.1 uncultured Actinomycetota bacterium
CATGGCTTGCCAGACACATGAAACGCGCCCGGCCGGTTACGGATAGTCGCTGGTCAGCGGCGCGGGCTGAGTTCTGGAACCCCACAGGCGACTGTCGATGGCCGCAAACGGCGGTTTGCCGCCGAACGGTCTACCCGGGCTTGCGGGCCAGCAGCACACCGCGGTCGCCTGCGGCCTCGCGGTGTTCGACCTCGACGAACCCGACGTTCTGAGCCATCGTCGTCAGCTCCCCGACCGACCAGCACTTGCCCGGCGTCGAATGCATCAGCAACACCGAATACTCCGCCACGGGGAGCGGCCCCCGCTTGTCGGCCGCGACATGTGAGTCGTGGTCGAGCAGCATCCCGCCCGGCGGTAGCGACGCGAACGACGACGCAAGCAGGTGCGTTACCCGCTCGGCGCTCCAGTCGTGCAGCACATGCGAGTACAGGTGGGAGTCGAACCTCGAGGGCAGCGGGTCGGTGAACATGTCGCCGGTCACGACGTCGATGCGGTCGTTCAGACCGCGAGCGGCCAGGAGTGTCCGCGCTGCTATGTCCACCGGTGGTCGCTCGAACACCGCCGCACCGGCCGCCGGACGATCGGCAATAACCGCGGCGGCATAGACGCCCGAGCCGCCACCGACGTCCAGCAGCGTCGTCACCGGCAGATCGGCCACCACCTCGGCCAGCGCCGGGGCCAGGTAGGCGCCGCGCGCATCCATGGCGGCCGTGATCTGTTCGGCGAAGGCCGGATTACCGAGCCTGCTCGACCAGTCGGCGCCGCCGTTTCCCGCGGACTGGGCGCTCGCCCAGGCTGCCTGCCGGTCGGTCCGCAGCACCTCGATCAGCTCGCCGACGGCCGGACGCTCGGACAGTGACCGGTAGTACGGGCGGAGGTCGAAGGGTGAGCCCGCCACCAGATGTCTGCGGCCGAGAGGGGTGAGGCCGATGGTGTCGTCGGCGGCGACATCGCGGGTGACGAGGCCCAACGCGGCGCAGTAGGTCAACAACACGTCTGCGGGCCGCTCGGCCAGTCCGAGCTCGGCCCGTACAACGGCGGCGGGCGTCGGGCCGTGCGCGGCCAGCCAGGAGAACAGGTCGAACTCGGTCACCGCGGCGATGAGCAGGTCCACGGCGTACGCGCCGTCCCGCACCCGATACAGAACGGTGGGATCAGGGATGCCCTCGACCTCGATCACGACGGGCACGCTAACGGACGACTACGCCAGTCAGACCCGCCAGTCAGACCTGAGCCACTGAGACGATCACGCGGCGACGGCGGTGTCCGCGACGCGACGTAGAAGGTGCACATCTCCGCGGTGTTGGGCGGCCGAGACCAGCTCAGGCAGAACATCGCTGGCGGCTCATGTCGTCCGGCAGGTGAGTACCGGCTGGCCGAAGCCGGTTTCTTCGGGGTCGTGCCATGTCGGTGCGCTGTAGCCGGCGGCGCGGGTGGCAGTTGTGAGTTCGGCCCGGGTCAACGCCCACGAGGTCGTGTCGCCGAGCGCGTCGGTGATGTAGTCGCGCAGGTCATCACGCACCACGTTGGTGTCCCAACTCGCCCGCGCGAGTAGGTGCTGTATGCCGTGCGGATCCACATCACCGGCATGTTCGGCGATGGTCCAGCAGTTCTTGCGCGGGAGATCAGCCAACAGCCCGCGCACGAACGCGCCCGCGCGGCGGCGGGTCTCCACCCGCGGAAATCGGGCTGCCATCCGAGCCAGTAGCCGGTCCATCTCCGCCGCCTGTGAGTGCCGGGAATCCTGTCACCGGCTCTGACCAGCATCTCTCCGCAGGACAGCCCTCACCATCCCAGTCCCTTGCCAGCCCAGCATGATCGCTCGGCGTGGCCCTCGGACTTGCCTACCTGATGCTCGTTCGCTTGCTGAGCTGGCTGGCGCTGCTCGCCCGCTCCAACACCGCCAAGGACGCCGAGATCCTGACGCTGCGCCACGAATTGGCCGTGCTGCGCCGCACCAACCCCCGACCGCCATTCACTTGGCTCGACCGCGCCGTGCTCAGCGCGCTGAGCAGACTGCTCCCTCCCCCGCTGCGCCAGCTGCGGCTGGTGTCGCCGCGAACGCTGCTGCGCTGGCACGCCCAGCTCGTCGCCCGCCGCTGGACCTACCCGCACCGACGACCAGGCCGACCACCCACCTCAGAAGCGATTCGAGCGCTGGTGCTGCGGATGGCCCGCGAGAATCCCCGCTGGGGCTACAGACGAATACAGGGCGAGCTGATCGGCCTCGGCCACCCCGTGGCCGCCTCGACCGTCTGGACGATCCTCAAGGACGCGGGGCTCGATCCCGCGCCCCGACGGTCCGGTCCGACCTGGCGACAGTTCCTGCACACGCAGGCCCACGCGATCCTTGCGATCGACTTCGCCCACGTCGACACCGTGTTCCTGCGCCGCCTCTACATCCTCGTCGTGATCGAGCACGACCGTCGCCGCGTGCACCTCGCCGGGATCACCGCCCACCCCACCGGAGCCTGGGTCACCCAGCAGGCCCGCAACCTGCTCATGGAGCTCGGCGACCGCGCCGACCGGTTCCAGTTCCTGATCCGCGACCGGGACAGCAAGTTCACCGCCGCCTTCGACGCCGTCTTCACCGGCGCCGACATCCGCATCATCCGCACCCCGGTCCGGGCACCGCGGGCGAACGCGATCGCGGAACGGTTCATCGGGACGCTGCGCCGGGAATGCCTCGACCACGTCCTGATCACCGGACCCGCCACCTCGACGTCGTGCTGCGCGAGTACATCCAGCAACAGGATGGGCTGCGCGGCGAGGTTCCGCTCCCGGGTGATCGGGCGTGGGCCTTTTCCGCGCAGCCTTCCTCCGAACCCAGCGGGCACCTTTCGATGCACTGGGCTCTCCGGTGACTATGCCGTGGCGCTCACGGAGGACATCAAGTACCGTTTCGGCGTTCTGCATTCCGCATACCTCGTGGCTCCTTAAGGTCCGTCACCTGTGCCCCTTCGCCCTGTGGTCCGGCTCTCCCGGTCTCCAGATTGGCAGGGCGCTACTCCTGCGACTACTACGGGCACTCTGTCGCCATAGGGCTCGCGCCCCGTAGGCGATCCCACGTTCATCAGCGTTGCATGTATCAGCGTGACTTAGGCGTCCCGTTCGTCTCCTTCAATACCCGGACAGGGCATCGCTCCAGCGCCCCAGAGGATTGCGGCAGGTTTGTAGTGACCCTGTCACAGGGGCCGGTACCGGTTTCGGGCGTCTTTCCGGCAGGTGTGATCTTGCACCTTCTGGAGACTGGGATTCAGGCAATCCAGCTTTCGCCATATCACGCGGATCCCCCAGCGCGCCGCTCCCTACGCCTGGACACGACCGCCGGTTTCCTGGCATGCTATTTTCCCCGTCCACCCTTTCGGATCACGGGTCAGCCATCAGATCCCGAGACATCTCCTCTCGTCCCTGCCCGCTACGCGAGCGATACAACGCTGCACCTCGTGGCGCAGCTACAACGCCCACCGCCCCCACCGATCACTGCAGCAACATTCGCCTGCGGGCGATACCCCACGACCATCCAGCGCGACCGTCCACGTGCTCCGACGAGATCGGCTCGGCGGCCTTCTCCACGAGTACGTGCAGGTCGCGTGACATGACAGGGTTCTCGGCACCCACAGGTTGCCCCTGGTGATGTCGTGCGCTGCCGCTGGAGTCTGTACCGCATCACACGGAGGAGGGCTTATGCACGCAAAGCAGGGCGACCAGATCGTCATTGAAACCGGGACGCTCGATGCGCTCCGACGGCACGGCGAGGTGATTGAGGTGATCGGGCAGGGCGAGCGAGAGCACTACCGGGTCCGCTGGCAGGACGGCCACGAGTCGGTCTACTTCCCGGGCCCGGACGCCCACGTGGTGGCGGCGGACTGAGCGGGCTTCCGGCCGCCGGCAGCGGTCGCTGGCGCAGTTCGTGCCCCTCCGGCGCCGAACACATCCATCCAGCGTCGACGCCTGCCGCGGCCGCCCCCGCTCGCCGGTTTGGCCGGCCAAAGCATGATCGATCTACCGTTTTGGTCGACGCTTATGCCGTCGTTTGAGGAAGCATGGCGGATTGCCCACCATGATCGAAGGATCGCCATCCTGCCGCTGACCAGCACCGAAGCGAGGGACGACGAATGGCTGATCACCCGACTCCCAGCCAGCGGGTTCCGAGTTCGAGTCTCGGGCGGCGTACCTCCTCCGACCTGCGGGTCCTCGTCATCGCGAGGGCCCGTGGGCGGCAGGTGCCTCTTTCGTGAGGGCCGGGCAGGGTTCGATGCCTGCCCGGCATTGCACGTGGGGTCAGGCCTCGGTGGCGAGCAGCTCTCCGAGGTGCTGGTCAATCTGCGGCATGTAACTGGGGGCGACCCCGAAGAGCCCGAGGTGGCCCAAGACGTCGTTGACGATGCGCAGCTCGCTGTTCGCGATCTGCTTCTGCTCGGCCTCGCAGTCCCGTGGCGGGAAGAACATATCTTCGTCGATCGGGATGACGAACGTCTTGGCGGTGATCCGCCCGAGCGCAGCGGCCAGGTCGCCGCCGGTGTGACGCGTGACGTCGCCGCGCTGCCACTTCCAGGCCATCGTCAGCAGGTCGTTAGGGTCCATCGCCAGGAAGTACGGCTCCAGGAACCCCTCGAGGAACGCCTCCTTCGACTCGAACTCCAACGCGCGCCAGACCTCCTGCTTCCAGAACTCGGTGGAGAAGCCCATCACGGCCCAGATATGCGCGTGGCGCTTGATGCCGTCGGTGACGTCGGCGTTGGACTTGTACTCACCGCCGTTCCATCCCGGGTCGGACCAGAACTGCTCATTGAGCGCCTGGGTGTACAGGAAGTCGTGTGGGGTGTTCTGCGCGGTGCCGGCGATCGGCGCGGCTCGGAGCACCTTATCGGGGAACCGGACCGCCCACTCGTAGGTCTGCTGGGCCCCCATCGACCCGCCGACCACGAGTTGCAGGCGCTCGATGCCGAAGTGCTCGCGCAGCAGCCGCTCCTGGGCGACTACGTCGTCGCCGATGCGGACCTTCGGAAATTTGGACATCGACAGGTCGGCGTTGGGGCCGTCGGCGTTGTGCGGCGAGGTTGACAGGCCGTTGCCGATCTGATTGATCGCGACGATAAAATACCGCTCGGGGTTTAGCGCGTGGTCGGGCCCGACGTAGATATCGCGCCATATCTGGTGCGTCCCCGAGTACCACGTCGTGATCAGGATCGCGTTGTCCTTTGCCTCGTTTAACTCCCCCCACGTCGTCACGGCGAGCTGGCAGTCCGGGATGGTGCCGCCCTCCTCAAGGTCGAGCCGCCCGATGCTGATCAGGTCGTACTCGCCGTGGAACTCGGGCGTATAGAAAGGATTCTCTATCATTGCGTGACCTCCTACTTGTTCGCGCCGAATACTAGGCCCTCGTAGTCATTTGCTACGGCCTCCTCGCACTTCGCCCGGTACGGACCGACGAAGCTGAGGTTGGGCATGAACACCCGCGGCTTGCCGGGGATGTTGGCACCCATGTACCAGGTGTCGGCCGTCTCGAACAGCGTCGGCTTGACAAGCTCCGCGTTGTGCACAACCCAGGCGTCCTCGGCCTCCTGCGTGGGCTCGATGGTCTCGGCCTCGCGTGCCAGCACCTCGCCGATGATCTTTCCGACGAGATCAACGTGCTGCTCGATCGACACCGGCATGTTGGACAGGACCGACGGGCTCTGCGGACCGGTGATGGTGAACAGGTTCGGGGAACCCGGCGCTGGTCAGGCCCAGGTACGTCCGCGGTCCCGCCTCCCACTTCTCGCGCAGCAACTGGCCGCCGCGACCTCGAATGTCGATCTTGTTCAGAGGACCGGTCATCGCGTCGAAGCCGGTGGCGTAGACGATCGTGTCGAACTCGTACTCGGTGCCGTCCTCCAGCCTCAGCCCGGTCGGGGTGATCTCGCCAATCGGGTTGGCCTTCACGTCGACGAGGTGGACATGCGGCTCGTTGAACGTCTCGAAGTAGCCGGAGTCTAGCGGGTTGCGCTTGACCCCGAATGGATATCCCTTGGGGATCAGTAGCTCGGCGGTCTCCGGGTCGTCCACCTTCTCCCGGATCCGGTCGTGCAGGAAGCTGCGGACCTTGGCGTTGGCGTCGTCATTGAAGAACATGTCGACGTAGCTGCCCAGCCAGATTCCGAAACCGCCTTCGTCCCAGCGTGGTTTGAGCTCCGGGTAGATCTCCTCGTCGGTCGATTCGAGCGCGCCCTTCTCCAGCAGCGTCAGCTCGAAGCCAAAGTACGACTGCTGGATGCGCTCCCGGATTCCCGCGTAGTCGCCGAGCCGCGCCTGCCTGACCTCCTCGGGGACGGGCCCATTGTTCGCCGGGATGACATAGTTGGCAGTGCGCTGGAAGACGATGAGGTCGGACGCCTCCTTCGCGATCAGCGGGATGGCCTGCACCGCGCTCGCGCCGGTGCCGATAATGCCGACACGTTTGCCGGTGAAGTCGACCTTCTCGTGCGGCCACAGGCCTGTGTGGTAGGTCTCGCCCAGGAATGAGTCGATGTTCGCGAACGGGGGCGTGTTCGACGAGGACAACGCCCCGACGGCGGCGACGAGGAACCGCGCGCTGACCTCCTCTCCGCTGTCGGTCCTCACCGCCCAGGTGCCGGTGGCCTCGTCGAAGGTGGCGCCGGTGATCCGGGTGTCGAACGTGATGTCGCGGTAAAGGTCGAACCGCTGTGCTACGTGCTCCAGGTAGGCGCGGATCTCGTGCTGCTCCGGGTAGCGCTCACTCCATTGCCACTCACGCCAGAGATCCTCGTCGAAGGTGAAGCCGTAGACGTAGCTGTCGGAGTCGCTGCGCGCTCCAGGGTAGCGGTTCCAGTACCAGGTCCCCCCGACACCGCTCCCGGTCTCGAACACCCGCGCCGTCAGCCCCATCTGGTTGCGCAGCTTGTGCAGCATGTAGAGCCCCGAGAAGCCTGCACCGATGACGACCGCGTCGACATCGGTGCTGCGGGGGCCGTCGCTCGCTGTCATGTCTGTCTCCTCTGCCGGGGCGTCGGCCATGCGATCGGTCGGGTGGTGTGGTATGCACCATGCCGGGATCGGCCCCCGGGAGACAAGGCAACGCCCAAGTGGGCCGCCCGGGGATTTCTTCCCCGGGCCGCCTCTGCCGTGCGCGCGCCGCCGGGTGTCTCACAGCGGACGTGTCGCCCTCGTGTTTCGCGGTTTCCTGGCGCGGTCGCGGGGCTGTGGGTCGCGGGGACACGCCGGTGACAAGTGGTTCACAGATCTTGGGGTGTGAGGAGGACAGCATCGACCGCTCGTTCACCGTCCTCGTGAGAGTGATCTGTCGATGCCTCCCGGCCCCACCGCACCGTGCTCGCTGGCCGGTCTGCTGGCCGTGTTTCGCCCGTGCTTTACCGCTCCCACATTCCAGACCTTCATCGGGCTGGTTGTCGGCCTGATCGCCCAGACCCGCCGCCGAACGGTCTGTGGAATGCTCACCGGCGCCGGGCTGGATCAGGTGTGGCATCACAGCCGCGCGCACCGATTGTTCACCAACGCCCGCTGGTCGGGCGACGCGCTCGGATTGGCCCTCGCCGATCTGATCGTGGCCCGACTGCTCCCGGCAGACGCTGCACTGACGGTCGCGGTCGACGACACGTTGTTCAAGCGGTCCGGGAAGAAAGTCTTCGGGGTGGCCTGGCATCACGACGGGGCGGCGAAGGGGCCGAAACCCATCGGGTTCGGCAACTGCTGGGTCGTGGCCGGCATCATCGTGCAGCTGTCGTTTCTGTCCCGCCCGGTGTGCCTGCCGGTGCTGGCCCGGCTGTGGCGACCCCGACACACCGGGAAGATCGCGCACGCGCGCGAACTGGTCGAGTTGATCGCCGCCCGCTACCCCGACCGCACGGTGCACGTGGTCGGGGACGCCGCCTACGTGGGGGAACGCCTGCGCGACGTGGACGACCGGATCAGCTGGACCAGCCGGCTGAAGGTGACCTCGGTGCTGCACGAGTTGCCGCCGCCGCGCACCGGGCGCTCGGGCCGACCGCGCACCCGAGGTGCCCGGTTGGGCACCCCGACCGACCTGGCCGCCATGGCCACAGTCGGGGCGCGGTGGCGCACTACGCGGGTCCGCCGCTATGGGCGCACCGACTCCGTGCAGATCACCGAACTGGCCTGTCTGTGGTACGGATCGTTTCGCAGCCGAACCGTACGGGTCATTCTGGTGTGCGACGATAAGCCGCGCACTCGCGATCGTGACGACCGCGGTTACGGGGGGCCTTGACCCCAGATCTTGGACACGCTGAATCCGGCCAGGCCGGGGAAGCGAGATGATCCACGATCATGGCCCGCAAGACCTACTCCGAGGAGTTCCGCCGCCAGGCAGTCGAGCTCTACCGGTGCACTCCCGGCGCCAGCCTGCGTGGGATCGCGACCGATCTGGGGATCACCCGAGGCACCCTGGCCGCCTGGGTTGCCGCGCTTGACCCGGACCCGACGACCGGCACGATCGGCGCCGCCGCACCCGCTTCCGGCGGTGGGACCGCCCGGCCACGGCCGGGCTCGCCGCAGGCCGAGCTCGCCGCGCTGCGTGCCCGGGTCGCGGCGTTGGAGACCGCGAACACCCTGCTGGCCACCGAGCGGGACATCCTGCGCCAGGCGGCCAAGTATTTCGCCGGGGAGACGCGCTGGTGACCCGCTTCCAGTTCGTCGCTGATCACCGGGACGCCTTCGAGGTGAAGCGGCTGTGCGAGATCGTGCAGGTGGCGAGATCGTCGTTCTACGCGTGGCTGGCCGCCGCGCCCGCACGAGCTGTGCGCGCGAGCGCGGACGCGGCGCTGGCGCAGCGGATCCGCGCGATCCACGACACCGACCGCGCTCAGGGGGTTCCGCGGATCACCGCCGAGCTCAACGACGGCGCCGACCCGGCTGCGCGGGTCAACCACAAGCGGGTCGCCCGCGTCATGCGCCAGGAACAGATCGCCGGGCTGCGGCTGCGCCGCCGGGTGCGCACCACCGTGCCCGACCCGGCCGAGCAGACCGTGCCCGACCTGCTGGGCCGCGACTTCACCGCCGAAGCGCCCAACCAGCGCTACGTCGGCGACATCACCTACCTCCCGATAGCCGACGGGACGAACCTCTACCTGGCCACCGTGATCGACTGCCACTCCCGACGGCTGGCCGGGTGGGCGATCGCCGAGCACATGCGCACCGACCTGATCATCGACGCGCTGTCCGTGGCCCGCGACACCCGAGGCAGCCTGGCGGGGGCGATCTTCCACAGTGATCATGGAGCAGTACACGTCCCGGGCCTTCGCCGAACACTGCCGAGCGCTCGGGGTGACTCAGTCGATGGGGGCGATCGGGAGCAGCGCCGACAACGCGCTCGCGGAGTCGTTCAACGCCACGCTCAAACGCGAGACCTTGCGCGGCTGGCACGCCTGGCCCGACGAGCACGCCTGCCGCCGCGAGGTGTTTCGATGGGTAACCCGCTACAACACCCGCCGTCGCCACTCCTGGTGCGGCCAGCAACCCCCGATCACCTACGAGCAGCGCCACGCCGCTACCCTGCAGCTCGCCGCGTAATCGACCACCCCGTGTTCACTATCCGGGGGTAATGAACCGTCCTGGGTTCGCGAGAGGCTGGGGTTCAGGCCACCTCGCCCCGTTGGGCGATGGTGTCAGCATACATGACTTCACGTTCAATGGGAGTCAGGTAGTCGATTGATGAGTGGATTCTTTCGTGGTTGTACCACCGTATCCACTCGGCGGTCTCCCGTTCGACTTCGCGCAGACCACTCCAGTTCGTACCCGCCGCATGCGGCACGATCAGCTCGGTCTTATACAGCCCGATTGTGGACTCCATCAACGCGTTATCGAGCGCGTCACCGACCGTTCCTATCGAGCCCGCGATCCCGGCCTCGACAAGTTCCTCGGTAAACGCCAACGCCGTGTACTGAGAACCCGCATCGGAATGATGGATCAATCCCCGAGCGGTGAACTCGCTACTCGCCCGGCGCCGCGTGGCCAGCGCCTGCGCCAACGCCGCGGACACCAGATCGCTGGTCTTGCTCATCGACGACCGCCATCCCAGGATCCGCCGCGAGTACACATCGGTAATGAACGACACATAGCAGAACCCGCACGACGTCCACACATACGTGAAGTCCGCGACCCAGACCGCATCCGGCCGGTTCGGCGTCTTCCAGCCGCGTTTAACCAGGTCAGGACGCCGGGCCGCGCGCTCGTTCCGGATTGTGGTCGTCGTCCGGTGCGCGCCGCGCCGCACTCCCTGGATGCCGGCGATACGCATCAGTCGACCCACCTGGTCCCGCCCGAGACCCATGCCAGCGCGGCCGGCGGCATGCCACATCTTCCGCACCCCATACACACACCTATTCTTGCGGTAAAGGTCCACGATGTCATTCACCAGATAAGCCTCCTCGAGTTCGGACGAGCGGACCGGACAGGCCAGCCACCGATAATAGGTTTGCGGGGCGATCTTCATGTCGTGCTCGGACAACACGGCACAGATCGGCTCGACCCCGAAACGATGCCGGAACCGATGAATGTAGAGCAGTTTTACTTGAGTCGACGGTCGAGCTCCGCCTGGGCGAAAAACGCCGACGCGGTCTTCAAGATTTCGTTCGCCCGCCGCAGCTCGGCATTCTCCTGCCGCAACCGCCGCATTTCAGCCGCCGTATCGAAATCGTCGGCACTCGCCCTCGCCGGTGTCGCCGCTCGCCGCTCGGCCTCGATCCAATTCCGCAACGTCGCCGGGTTGATGTCGAGCAAAGCGCCGACATGCTTACGGGCGGTCAGCTTGGACTCACCATGATCACGCAGACGGTCGGTGTAGAGGCGGACCGCGCGAGCACGGGTCTCCTCATCGAACTTGCGGGGAGCGGGCATGGCTCCAGTCTCCTTGCTAGATCAGGAGCCTCTCCGCGACCCAGGGCGGTTCAGTAAGGCCCGCGCCGCACCAACCCCCGATCCGCATTCACGCACCCTCGTGTTTCGCAGTTTTTGTTGATCAAGTCCCGGCGGCGGCCCAGGCTGCGAGGACGGCCCGGGTTTCTTGCGGGGTGGCCTGCTCAGGGCATGGACCGCGAAATCTGGCGGCGATGATGACCCGGCGGAGCTTGACGGCCATGTCGTCGTAGGACGGTTCGGTCTTCGTGGTGTACCAGCGGGCCCGAGCCCGGTGACCGGCCACGTCGTCGGGGCAGTGCCCGTGCAGCGCGTACCAGACGGTGACCACGCTGAAACAGATCAACCCGAACGGCACCGTCCGTTCCACGGCGCGACGGGTCCGATTGCGGGCCTCACCGACCCCGATGATCTGGCGGGCGTCGGCGAAGGCCTGCTCGATTCCCCACCGTGACGCGTAGCGGGCTACCAGATCTTCCGCGGAGGATTCCAGATCGGTGGTGACCAACGGAAGTCCATAACCGCGGTCGTCACCGCCTCGAGTCCGGGGCTTGTCGTCGCGCACCAGAATGACCCGTACGGTTCGACTGCGAAACGATCCGTACCAGAGACAGACCCGTTCGGTGATCTGCACGGTGTCGGTGCGGCCGTAGCGACGGACCTGGGTGGTGCGCCAGGTGCTCGTGGTCGTCGCGAGGGCGGCGACATCGGCCGGGGTGCCCAACCGGGCACCGCGGGTGCGAGGTCGGCCCGAGCGCCCGGTGCGCGGTGGGGGCAGCTCGTGCAGCACCGAGGTGACCTTCAACCGGCTGGTCCAGCTGATCCGATCGTCCACGTCGCGCAGGCGTTCCCCGACGTAGGCGGCATCACCGACCACGTGCACGTCCGGTCGGGGTAGCGGGCGGCGATCAACTCGGCCAGCTCGCGCGCGTGCGCGATCTTCCCGGTGTGCCGGGGTCGCCACAGCCGGGCCAGCACCGGCAGGCACACCGGGCGGGACAGAAACGACAGCTGCACCACGATGCCGGCCACGACCCAGCAGTTGCCGAACCCGATGGGTTTCGGGCCCTTCGCCGCACCGTCGTGATGCCAGCCACCCCGAAGACTTTCTTCCCGGACCGCTTGAACAGCGTGTCGTCGACCGCGATCGTCAGCGCGGCGTCTGCCGGGAGCAGTCGGGCCACGATCAGATCGGCCAGGGCCAATCCGAGCGCGTCACCCGACCAGCGGGCGTTGGTGAACAATCGGTGCGCGCGGCTGTGATGCCACACCTGATCCAGCCCGGCGCCGGTGAGCATTCCACACACCGTTCGGCGGCGGGTCTGCGCGATCAGACCGACAACCAGCCCGATGAAGGTCTGGAATGTGGGGGCGGTAAAGCACGGGCGGAACACGGCCAGCAGACCGGCCAGCGAGCACGGTGCGGTGGGGCCGGGAGGCATCGACGGATCACTCTCACGAGGACGGTGAACGAGCGGTCGATGCTGTCCTCTTCACCCGCCAAGATCCACGAACCACTCGTCACCGGCGTGTCCCCGCGGCCCACGGACCAGCGCAGCGCCAGGAAAACTGCGAAACACGAGGCACCCTGTGGGTGCCGAGAACCGTGTCACGGTCTCTGATCAGCGCGTTCACCGCAGGCCAACCTCACCATCACCGTCCACAGGCAGCCCAGCATGATCGCTCGCTGTGGCCTTCGGACTCGCCTACCTGATGCTCGTTCGCGTGCTGAGCTGGCTGGCGCTGCTCGCCCGCTCCGACGCCGCCAAGGACGTCGAGATCCTGATGCTGCGTCACGAGGTCGCCGTGCTGCGCCGCACCAACCCCCGGCCAACGCTGACCTGGCTCGACCGCGCCGTGCTCAGCGCGCTGAGCAGGCTGCTGCCTACCCCGCTGCGCCAGCTGCGGCTGGTGTCACCCCGAACCCTGCTGCGCTGGCACGCCCAGCTCGTCGCCCGCCGCTGGACCTACCCGCACCGACGACCAGGCCGACCACCCACCGCACCGCCGATCCGGGCCCTGGTGCTGCGGATGGCCCGCGAGAATCCCCGCTGGGGCTACAGACGCATCCAGGGTGAGCTGGTCGGCCTCGGCCATCCCGTGGCCGCCTCGACCGTCTGGAAGATCTTGAAGGACGCAGGACTCGATCCTGCGCCACGACGGGCCGGACCGACCTGGCGGCAGTTCCTGTCCGCGCAGGCCCACGCGATCCTCGCGGTCGACTTCGCCCACGTCGACACCGTCTTCCTGCGCCGCCTCTACGTCCTCGTCGTGATCGAGCACGACCGCCGCCGCGTGCACCTCGCCGGGATCACCGCCCACCCCACCGGCGCCTGGGTGACCCAGCAGGCCCGCAACCTGCTCATGGACCTCGGCGACCGCGCCGACCGGTTCCGGTTCCTGATCCGCGACCGGGACAGCAAGTTCACCGCCGCCTTCGACGCCGTGTTCACCGGCGCCGACATCCGAATCATCCGCACCCCGATCCGGGCACCCCGGGCGAACGCGATCGCCGAACGCTTCATCGGCACGCTGCGCCGGGAATGCCTCGACCACCTCCTGATCACCGGCACCCGCCACCTCGCCGCAGTGCTGCGGGAGTACGTCGAGCATTACAACGCGCATCGTCCGCACCGATCGCTGCATCAGCAACCGCCCGCGGGTCGCACTCCGCCACGCTCCGAAGCGATCATCCGGCCGCTACGACGAGACCGGCTCGGCGGCCTCATCCACGAGTACGTGCAGGTCGCGTGACGTGACAGGGTTCTCGGCACCCACAGGGCACACCCAATCAAGCCGTACTCGCGCACTCGGTCGGCTCCTTCCGGCACGACAGCGAGGTCGACGTCGGACTCGTCTACGCCGACTACTACCTCCTCGAGGCCATCAACCGACTACACCGGCAGTAGCGATCAAGCGCTCGAAAATTCAGCGGCAGGTGCGTGTGTCAACGGATCTTGAAAATTGGCCCCTCTAAGTTCCGGGAATCTTGACCCCTCGGGTGGTTGGTCAGTTCTGGTTGGTGCGGTTGTGCTTGGCGAGGAGCTCGCGTCGGGCGCGGGTGCGGTAGGAGTCGCCGGTGAGGGTGAGGACCTCGGCGTGGTGGACGAGGCGGTCGATCATGGCTGCGGCGACGACGTCGTCGGAGAAGGTCTCGCCCCATCGGCCGAAGGGCAGGTTCGAGGTGACCATGACCGAGCCGACTTCGTAGCGTGAGGCGATGAGCTGGAAGAACAGGTTCGCGGCGTCCTGGTCGAACGGGATGTAGCCGACCTCGTCGATGATGATCAGTTTGTAGCGGCGGATCTTCTTCAGTTCGGTCTCGAGACGTCCGGCCTGGTGGGCGTCGGCGAGGCGGGTGATCCAGTTGTTCGCGGTGTCGAACAGGACCGAGTAGCCGGCGTGGGCGGCTTTGACGCCGAGCCCGATCGCCAGGTGGGTCTTCCCGAGCCCGGGCGGGCCGAGCAGGATCACGTTCTCTGTTTTCGCCACGAAGGTGCCGGTCGCCAAGTGCGCCAACACATCCCGACGCAGCGAGGGCAGGTGGTCGAGGTTGAAGTCCTCGAGCGTCTTCACCGCCGGGAAGTGCGCGGTGCGGATCCGCATCGTGGTGCCGGCGGACTCGCGTTCGGCGACCTGGCGCTGCAGGACCGCGGCCAGGTACTCCTCGTGCGACCAGGTTTCGTCGCGGGCCTGGTCGGCGAGTTCTTCCCAGCAGCGTCCGATCGTCGGGGTCTTCAGTACCCGGGTCAGGTAGGCCAGCATCGAGGGCAGCCCGTCGACCGGCCGGGCTGAACGGGTCGGTGCTGCTGTCGTGGGTGCTGTGGTGGTCACGGGTTACTCGCTTCCGCCGCCGCAGCGGCTGTGGGGGTCGTGGTCGGACCGGTCGGGGTGGGGTCGAAGTCGACGCCGAACAGGGCGTCGTAGTCGGGCAGGGCGCGGATCGCGACCGGGTGGCCGTCGCTGTGTTGCCGGGCCCCGATCTGCTGGGCTCGCTCCTGGGCGCGGCGTTGCTCGGCCAGCGCAAGCCGCATCTGGTGAGCAGTCGCGACGTGGACAGGGTCGGTGATGACGCCGTGGCGGGCCCAGCTGCGCTCGTGGCGGGCGACCAACTCGTCGTCGCAGAACGCTTCGACCCGGGTCGGTGAGGCGGTGACGTCGACGAACCGGCCGATCATCCGCGGGTCGACGGAGTAGTCGTTGGCGTCGACACGGACGTAGTAGTCGCGGGCCAGCCGGATCCGATGTGTGAGCCCGACCAGCGGGTCGATCGGTGGCAGCAGCGTCATCGCTTGACGGTCGGCCTCCAGCAGGTCCACCGGACGGCCCTGAATGGCTCGGACGGTGCGGGTGTTGGCCCGTCGGTCAGCCAGTCGGCGAGCTGGGTGTTGAAGTCCCGCGGTGAGGCGAAGTCCCGGCCGGGCAGGAACGAGGTCTCGAAGAACCCGTTGTTGCGCTCGACCATCCCTTTGAACTCCGGATCCCGCGGCGGAGCCAGCCGGATCCTGGTGGCCAGGGTTCCGGCGAACGCCGCCGCCGCGACACTGACCCGCCCGGTGCCGCCGATCGCGGACTCCCGGTCCCAGACCAGCGTCTTGGGCACCCGCCCGAGCTGGGAGATCAGCAGCCACATCCCGGACAGGATGTCCCCGGCCTGGCGCGAGGGGATCATCGTCGCCGACAGGAACCGGGAGAACGCCAACGTCACCACCAGCACCGGCAGGATCCGCGCCTGCCCGACGGTGACCGGGACCGGTGTCTCGGGGAACCACAGGTCGCACTGGGCGATCTGCCCGGGCTCGTAGACGACCCGGTCGGCCGGGTCGATCCCGACGTACTCAGGTCGAATCCGGGCCAACAGCTTCTTCAGCGGGCCCTCCGAGTACGGCCAGTCGATCCGCTGCGCGATCACCGGGCCCGGCATCCGCGGCCACTGCGCCAGCAACGCCCGGACCTGCGGCTCGTAAGCGTCCGCGACCGAGCCACGCCGGGCCCGCTCGTACTTCGGCGGCCCGATCGGATGCCAGCGCCGCTCGCACCGTGTTGCGAGCCACCCCGAGCCGGCGGGCGATCTCCTTGATCGGCACACCCTCAGCCCGGTGCAGCCGACGGATCTCCGCCCAGTCCTCCACGTTCAACACCTCCCCAGCGTCGGGAGGGGTCAGAATTCCCAGAACGCCAGGGGGTCAGATTTCAGGATCCGGCGACAGCGTGCTGCCGCGAAGCCCGCTCAGCCCAACGACTCGGTTGTCACGCGCGTTCGGCGTGGTTGAGCTCGGCCCCACACTGGACACCTTTCCTGAGGCGGGACCTGTCGGTGCCCGAAACTCGGCGTAGTCCTGCCGACCTGGTGATTCGCGGTCGAAGGTGCGGCGGCATGATCGACTGGTGGCGTTGAACCTGATCTTGTGGGTGCCGAGGACCGAGTCATGGGCTCTGATCAGCGTGTTCGCAGTCAACCACCCTGACGTCACACGCCACGGCCAGGCCAGCATGATCGCCTGCTGTGACCTTCCGACTCGCCTACCTGATGCTCGCTCGGGTGCTGAGCTGGCTGGCGCTGGAAGAAGTCGACCGCGAGCATGCTGGTGGCCTGGGTGCGCAGGAACTGCCGCCAACTGGTGTCGGTGTCCCGCGACGGAGCCGGTGGGATCCGGTGGCGCTTCAGGATCCGCCGGATCGTCGAAGCGCCGACGCGGTGGCCGAGCTTGAGCAGCTCGCCCTGAATCCGCATGTACCCCCAACGCGGGTTCTCCCGCGCCAGGCGCACCACCAACGCTGTGATGACGTCGTCGATCGGTGGTCGTCCGGTCCCGTTCGGGTAGGTCCATCTTCGACGGACGAGGCGGCGATGCCAGCGCAGAATCGTGTTCGGGGTGACCAGGCGATGGCCACGCAGCGCTCGAGGCAACCGTCGCACGAGGGCGGCGAGGATCGCCCGGTCCGACCAGTCCAGACGTGGTCGTGGGTTGGTGCGGCGCAGGATGGCGACCTCGTGGCGCAGCACGAGGAGCTCGATGTCCTTGCTGGCGGACATGCGGCCCATCAGCAGGGCCAACCCGAGAACCTGCCGGAAGATCAAGTACAGCAACCGCAGCGACACGTCGGGATCATGTCCGACCAGCCATCATCCCCTGGTCAGCGACCCAGGCCCGACTTCTGGCACCCCACAGGCCCCCGGGCGGCGTCAGCAGCTGCCGAGCGGGTCCGTGGGTCCCAGTTCTGGGGTTCCCGAGGCAGGAACCCGCCCCGTTCGAGCATGAGATCCGCTTGCCCGTAGGCGCGAGCGTGTGGGCGACGGTGCCACCGCCCGCGCCGGAGCCGATGACGTCGTAGTGGTCGCTCATGCCAGCATCGACCGTCACGGGTGCACAGGCGTTACGCCTGTAACGGCACCGTGGCGCGGACGTCGACGTAGCCAACATTCCTGTCGAGGAGAAGACGATGAGTGTCCCGATCGCCGACTACGCCCTCCTGTCCGACCGTCACACGGCCGCGCTCGTCAGCCGCACGGGCTCGGTGGACTGGTTTTGTGCCCCACGGTTTGATTCGCCCTCGCTGTTCGGGCGGTTGCTCGATCGCGGGGCCGGGCACTTCTCGCTGCGGCCGCTGGACGCCGCGGCCGACGTCGAACGCCGCTACGTCGACGAGACGATGGTGCTGGAGACGACCTGGACCACCGCCACGGGCACGCTCGTCGCCCTCGACGCGCTGGCCACCGGCGACGGTGGCGGCGACCCGCACACGCTCGGGGCGAACGCCCCCCGCGCGCTCATCCGCGCGCTGGAGTGCACCGCAGGCCAGGTCGAGGTGGCCGTCGAATTTGCCCCCCGCCCCGAGTACGGCCTGGTCCAGCCGCTGCTCGCCGCCGTGCCTGGCGGCGTGATGATGCGCGGGGGCGCCGACGTGCTGGCGCTGTCCTGCCCCGTCCCACTCGCCGCCGACAGCCGCGCCGCCACCGGCACGCTCGTCCTCCGCGCCGGTGAGCACGCCACCCTCGGCCTGACCCACCGCACCACCTCCGAGCCCTACCCGTTCCCCCTGCCCGGAACCGAACTGGACGAGGCGCTGCGCGTGACGGTGGACGCATGGCGGGCGTGGTCGCGGATCCACCAGGGCTACCAGGGCCCGTGGCGGGACCTGGTGCACCACAGCGGACGGGTGCTACAGGCGCTGTCCTACCAACCGACCGGCGCCGTCGTGGCGGCCCCGACCACGTCGTTGCCCGAAGAGGTCGGCGGGGCACGCAACTGGGACTACCGCTACTCCTGGGTGCGGGACGCGTCGTTCACACTGGAGGCGCTGTGGGTGGCGGCCTGCCCCGACGAGGCCCACCAGTTCTTCGACTACCTGGCGGTGAGTTCGGCGGGCGAGGTCCGCGGCGGCCGCGACCTGCAGATCATGTTCGGCGTCGGGGGCGAGCACGACCTCACCGAGCGCGAGCTCGGCCATCTCGCGGGCTGGCGCGACAGCCGCCCCGTGCGGGTGGGCAACGATGCCTGGAACCAGCGCCAGGTCGACGTCTACGGGGAGCTGCTCGGCGCGGCCCACCGGCTCGTGGCGCAGCTGAACCCGGACCATCCCGGCGCGACGGAATGGCGGGAGTTCCTCGTGGCGTGCGCGGACGCGTCCACGCGGCGTTGGCGCGACACGGACCAAGGGATCTGGGAGGTCCGCGGCGAGCCCCGGCATTTCGTGTACTCGAAGCTCATGTGCTGGGTGGCGCTGGACCGGGCCGTTGCCATGGCCGACACGCTGCGGGCCACCGACCGCGTTGCCGAGTGGCGTGCGGTCGCCGATGACATCCGCCACGCCATCCTCACCCGGGGCTGGAGCGACACCGCGAAGTCGTTCACCCAGTCCTTCGGCTCCGACGACCTCGACGCGTCGAACCTGATGATCCCCATCGTCGGGCTCCTGCCCGCCGACGACCCGCGCGTGCTGGCCACCATCGACGCCGTCGCCGACCGCCTCACCGACGCACGAGGCCTCGTCTACCGCTACCGCACCGCCGCCGGGGGGAACACCGACGGGCTCGCGGGCGAGGAGGGCACCTTCCTGCTCTGCACGTTCTGGCTCGCCCAGGCGCTCGCCGTCTCGGGCCAGGCCACCCGGGCCCGCCAGGTGTTCGAGCGGGCCGCCCGGTACGTCAACGACGTCGGTCTGCTGGCCGAGGAGGTCGACTCGGCGACCGGCGACCTGTTGGGCAACTTCCCGCAGGCGTTCAGCCACATCGGACTCGTGAACGCGGCCTGGGCCATCGCCCAGACGGGATGACCGCTGCACCGCAGGGGTGCTGACCTGCGCGGCGGCCTGCGGCAGCCTAGGCGCGTGACCATCGCCGCCGCCGATCGGGAGCTGCTCGCCACGAAGCTGCACCCATGCACCCTGTGAGTGCCGAGAACCGTGTCACTGGCTCTGGCCAGGACCTTCTGCGGCTGGCCCACAGTCACCGCCCTGTGCCGGCCCAGCATGATCGTCCGCTGTGGCCCTCGGACTCGTCTATCAGGCACTCATTCGCGTGCTCAGCTGGCTGGACCCAGCTGGCCGCGGAGTACGCTCGCCACGAGCGAGTCGTTGGCGTAGGCGATGTCGTTGCCGACGAACACGTCTGCGACCGGTTCCCACGGGCCCAGCGCCGCCGCGGCCCGTCGGCTGCACCGCGAGAAGGGCCACCGATGACGGATCAACCCGGAGCGGCGCTGTCCGCCGAGCTGACCACGGCCGCCGACGCGCTGCGGCGGCGCATCGCGTCGCCATCGTCGTTCCCGCACCCGTTTCCGCAGGAGTACACGCTGCTCACCGTCTCGCGGCTGCTCGACGCCATCGCGCATGCGGGCCCCACGCCGAGCGCGGCCGCGTGGCAACGCGTGGTCGACATCGCCGTCGAGATCGCCCGGCACATCCAGCGCAACAGCCCATAGCCATCTGCTGCACCGTGGCGATGGCGGTGGCGGCGCAGCTCGCGGGGCGCTTGATCACTAAGAAAATGGACCTACCCGAGCCGGCCCGGCCGCCCTCGCCTGCGGAGGCTCTACATCTTCTTCGCATTCCTCGGAACGAGGACCGCGAACCGGCCCCAGGCGCAGAATGCCGCGGCGGTAGCTGAGCCCGTCGAGCGCGGAACGGCATGTCGGGGTCTAACGTCACCGCCGTGTCCGTGCCCGCAACCGTGCACAGGGTCGCGACTGCGAGCAAGCGCGCCGGTGACCGCAGCTACCTCGCCCTGCTGCTCGCGCTGTCAGCCGTCGTGATGGGGACCCTCGCGGTACTGCACGACCACTACGTCCTTCTGGCAGGCGACGAACCCAACTACCTGATCATCAGCCAGGCACTCCAGCTCTACCACTCGATCGACGTGCAGCGCGTCTACGACGCCGCCAACTACCACGCCTTCTACCCCTGGCCACTCCCGCCGCACATCGCGCACGGTCCCGATGGGCAGTCGTTCCCCTGGCACGGGATCGGCGGCCCCCTCCTGTGGCTCCTACCGTTCATACTCGCAGGCCGTGCGGGCGTCACAGCGTTCATGATCGTCGTCTCGCTGCTGATCGTCGCCAACGTGTTCCTGCTCGCCCGCGCCCTGGGCGTCGGCACCGGCACCGCGTTCGCGGTCGGCCTCACATTTGCGATCGGCACGCCGATCCTGACCTACTCCTGCCTGGTTTTCGTGGAGCCGATCGGCGCCCTGGGGTGCGTGTACGCGCTGCGTCTGCTGCACACCCCCACGTTGCGCACCCGCGACCTACTCCTGGTGTCCACCTGCCTGGGTGTGCTGCCCTGGGTGCATGCCCGATTCCTGCTGTTCCCGCCGCTGTTCCTGGCGTTCCTCCTGCTGCGGCTGCGCCGCGACGATGCCACCCGACCTCGCTTCGTCGCCGCCCTCACCCCAGCCCTGCTGCTGATAGCCAGCTTCGAGGTTTTCAACCTCGTCGTTTGGCACACCCTGTCACCGGCACCCAACCAGATCAGCATCGGCGCCGTGCCCTTCCAGAAGAACCCGCTACCAGGGCTGCTCGGGACAGCGATGGATCCCGGCATCGGGGTGATCCCGAACTTCCCGATCTTCCTTCTGGTCCTGCCCGGCATTCTGCTGACCACCGGCCGCCGCTGGTGGCCGTTGCACATCCAGATAGCGGCCCTCGTCCTGCCCTACACGCTTATCGTCTGCACCTTCACATTCTGGGACGGTGGGTGGGCGCCGCCCGCCCGGTTCGCCGCCGTCATCCTGCCCATGCTCTACGCCTACGTTGCGCTGGCCCTGCAGCGTGCCCCGCTGCTCATCGTGCGCGGATTCGCGATCGCGGCGGCGGTCTACACCGCCACACTCACCACCCTGGCCATCTTCACCCCCCACGGCGGCTTCACCACCGGAGCCTCCCAGCACCCCGGGCTCCCGCCCATGTTCACCGCCTGGACAGCCGCAACCATCGGGGCCGCCGCAGCCGGATGGCTGCTCAGCAGGCGACAGCAACACCGCGAGGACCCCACGACCGCGACCGCCTGAGCCATCCCAACCCGCCACCCGACGGCACGCCCGCACACCGTCATGACGGCCGAGCGAATCCTCCATCTCGACACTGCCGCCCGAGGTCGGGCCACGCATCGCCCGGTGGCGTCGCCGCCACGGCTTGAGCCAGTTCGCCCTGGCCGGTCTGTGGGACGGTCGGAATCGTGGCTGTTGGTGGAGCGGTGCCGGGTGAGCGCGTCGAGCTCCACGAAGGACCCGGGGTCGAGCAGCATCTCCAGGCGCTCGCGGGCGGTGTGGCGGCCCTTGGCGTACTGGCCGAAGAGGTCGGCTCATTCGAGGAGGAGCCCGTCGTTCCAGGCACCATGCACGGCCACCCGGCCGCGGACACGCCCCTGCCCCGCACGGACCCCGTCCATCCGCACGGCGGCGAGCGGGGCGACGAGCGGGGCGACATGGTCGAGCGCGACAGACTCGCCACTCGTCAAAGCAGACGCCCGCACCCCCGCTTCAGACAACCAGAAGCGACCAGCCCGAGCCCCCGGTATAGGAACGCCGCGGCCATGGTCACGACCGGGATGGTGATCTGCTGCAGGTCGAGGCCGATCACCGTCGCCACGCCGTGGTCGAGCAGTCGATCGCCGAGGTCAAGTCCGCCGGATCGGCGCTCCTGCCTCGGGACGCAGGAGCCGGCCGACCGGCAACTCGCTCATGCCCAACTCCGACTCGGCAACCCGCCCACCAAGCCCGAGCCATGTCGATCAGCGGAGACGTGCATCCGGGCTTACGGACCACGAAACCCATCGAGAGCACGTTCGCCACCGTCCGGCACCGCACGAAGATCACCCGCGGCCCCGGATCCCGAGCCGCCGGGCTGGGCGTGGCGTTCAAGTTCATCCAAGCCGCGCAGGACCGATGGCAAGTGGTCAACGCGCCCCACCTGGTCGCACTCGTCCGCGCCGACGCCGTTCGTCAACGGCAAGCTCGTCGAACGACCCGACGAACGCCGCCAATGGGCAGCCGCCTGAAGGTTCTTCATCCACAGGCCTCCGATGCTCCCGAAGCCGTTGACGTAGTCCATGGTCCGTACTGCCGGCCCGGAGCGTTCAACAGTGGATGCCTCGAGGAGGTGTTTGACAGCCTCGGAGGCTTCGTCCACCGTGACGGCTCGGACACCGCACTGCGGCGAAGTGAGCCCAGGTGACTGCATGACAGACGACAAGATCGCCCTCCTGCTCGGCGCTGCAGACTCCACGATCCGCGACGCTCTGCGCGTCCACGAACCTCCCAGGTTTCCGAGCGACTTGTCCGCACGGGTAGGTGGCATCTGCGACCTCTTGGCGAAGCTGAAGGAAGTCACGACGCGCCTCGAATACACCACCGAATGCGCGCTCACGATGTGGGACCTCGGAAGCGACGACCACATGCCCGCCAGCGCCCATCTCGATGCCGCTCGCTCTGCCCTCCTGCGAGCCACCGGCGAGATCGACGACGCGTACCGGCTCGCAAGCGACGCCTTCAGCGCGCTGTCCCACGTGAAGATCCAGAGTTGACCCCTACAACCGCTCGGCGAATCTCCACTCGCCAAGCATCACGGCTTCCTCGATCCAGCCGATAGGGTGCCCCCGTTGCCTCAGCCCACCTGCGACAGCCTTGATTCGGCGGTCGAAACCGGGGGTCCTGTCATGTCGACGCTGCAAGCGCAGCTGACCCTAAATTGAGAAGCCGCCACCGCGGGCCCGGGCGCGGGCAGCGCTGCTTGATCCCGAATCCGCCGCCATGTGGCACCACCATCTCGACATCGAGACCGGCCCAGTGGGAAGTATTGCAGTGCTGCACCTGGCCGGAGACATTGACATGCTCACACTCCCCCTCGTCCGCGCCAGCCTGTGGGTGCCGAGAACCGTGTCACCGGCTCTGACCAGCATCTCTCCGCGGGCCAGCCCTCGGCGTCACCGTCCCGCGCCAGCCCAGCATGATCGCTCGGCGTGGCCCTCGGACTTGCCTACCTGATGCTCGTTCGCGTGCTGTCCTGGCTGGCGCTGCTCGCCCGCTCCGACACCGCCAAGGACGCCGAGATCCTGACGCTGCGACACGAGGTCGCCGTGCTGCGCCGCACCAACCCCCGGCCAACCCTCACCTGGCTCGACCGCGCGGTACTCAGCGCGCTGAGCAGACTGCTGCCTACCCCGCTGCGCCGGCTGCGACTGGTGTCACCCCGAACGCTGCTGCGCTGGCACGCCCAGCTCGTCGCCCGCCGCTGGACCTACCCGCACCGACGACCAGGCCGACCACCCACCGCACCGCCGATCCGGGCCCTGGTGCTGCGGATGGCCCGCGAGAATCCCCGCTGGGGCTACCGACGAATTCAGGGCGAGCTGGTCGGACTCGGCCATCCCGTGGCCGCCTCGACCGTCTGGACGATCCTGAAGAGCGCCGGACTCGATCCGGCGCCTCGACGGTCCGGCCCGACCTGGCGACAGTTCCTCTCCGCGCAGGCCCACGCGATCCTCGCGGTCGACTTCGCCCACGTCGACACCGTCTTCCTGCGCCGCCTCTACGTCCTCGTCGTGATCGAGCACGACCGTCGCCGCGTGCACCTCGCCGGGATCACCGCCCACCCCACCGGGGCCTGGGTCACCCAGCAGGCCCGCAACCTGCTCATGGAACTCGGCGACCGCGCCGACCGGTTCCAGTTCCTGATCCGCGACCGGGACAGCAAGTTCACCGCCGCCTTCGACGCCGTCTTCACCGGCGCCGACATCCGGATCATCCGCACGCCGGTCCGAGCACCGCGGGCGAACGCGATCGCGGAGCGGTTCATCGGGACGCTGCGCCGGGAATGCCTCGACCACATCCTGATCACCGGACCCCACCACCTCGCCGTCGTACTGCGCGAGTACATCCAGCAACAGGATGGGCTGCGCGGCGAGGTTCCGCTCCCGGGTGATCGGGCGTGGGCCTTTTCCGCGCAGCCTTCCTCCGAACCCAGCGGGCACCTTTCGATGCACTGGGCTCTCCGGTGACTATGCCGTGGCGCTCACGGAGGACATCAAGTACCGTTTCGGCGTTCTGCATTCCGCATACCTCGTGGCTCCTTAAGGTCCGTCACCTGTGCCCCTTCGCCCTGTGGTCCGGCTCTCCCGGTCTCCAGATTGGCAGGGCGCTACTCCTGCGACTACTACGGGCACTCTGTCGCCATAGGGCTCGCGCCCCGTAGGCGATCCCACGTTCATCAGCGTTGCATGTATCAGCGTGACTTAGGCGTCCCGTTCGTCTCCTTCAATACCCGGACAGGGCATCGCTCCAGCGCCCCAGAGGATTGCGGCAGGTTTGTAGTGACCCTGTCACAGGGGCCGGTACCGGTTTCGGGCGTCTTTCCGGCAGGTGTGATCTTGCACCTTCTGGAGACTGGGATTCAGGCAATCCAGCTTTCGCCATATCACGCGGATCCCCCAGCGCGCCGCTCCCTACGCTTGATGCGATGAAAGGGCGGGGCCTCCGCCCTTCGTGGTCCCGAGCGGATGCTCGGGGGTGCTCACAACGTCCACGTTGAGGGAGGCCCCTGTGAACGGAGATTACGACGGTCGGCAGTACGTCGGTATCGATCTGCACCGCCGCCGCAGTGTGATCGTGCGGATGACGCCGGAGGGCGAGCAGCTGGGCTGGGTCCGCATCGACAACGATCCGGTCGCGCTGGGATTGGAACTGGCCAAGGCCGGCCCGGACCCCGAAGTCGTGCTCGAAGCGACCTACGGCTGGTACTGGGCGGTCGATGCCTTGCAGACCGCCGGCGCCAAGGTCCACCTGGCGCACCCGCTGGGGGTGAAGGGGTTCGCCTACCGGCGGGTGAAGAACGACGTGCGTGACGCCGCCGATCTGGCGGATTTGCTGCGGATGGGCCGGTTGCCCGAGGCCTACATCGCCACCCCGCACGAGCGGGAGCTGCGCGAGCTGGTGCGCCACCGGGCCAAGTTCGTTGCGCTGCGTTCGGGGTTGAAAGCCCAGGTGCATGGGGTGCTGGCCAAGCAGGGCCTGCTGCCGGAGGTGTCGGACGTGTTCGGGCCCACCGGGCAGGCATGGCTGCGCACCGCGCCGCTGGATCTGGTCTACCGCCAGCGCATCGACTCGCTGCTCGAGCTGATCGACGCTTACGACGGGGAGATCGAACTGTTCCGGGCGATGATCGCCAACCGGTTGCGCGGGCACCGCGGCTACCGGGTGATCCAGCAGATCAGCGGGGTCGGCCCGACCTTCGCCGCGGTCCTGGTCGCCGAGATCGGCGACGTGACCCGGTTCTCCCGCCCGGAAAAGTTGTGCTGCTGGGCCGGGCTGACCCCGCGGCACCGTGAGTCCGACACCAGCGTGCACCGCGGCCCGATTACGAAACAGGGCTCGAAGCTGGTGCGCTGGGCCGCGATCGAGGCCTGCCAACGCACCCGCCCGGGCACCAAACTGGCCGTCGATCGGACCCGGATCATCACCGCGCGGGGCCGCAACATCGGCGTGGTCGCCGCCGCCCGCAGACTGCTCACCCTGGTCTTCTACGGCCTGCGCGACGGGCAGATCCGCGCGCTGGCCGCCGGGGCCGGGTGAGTGGGTTCGGACCCGGCAGGGCGCGCGGTCGTGCTGTGTCATGACCCCCACCAGCTTGTCGGCGTGGTCGCCCGCTTGATTGACCCCGCCCTGCCGAGGCCGCACCGCTTCATGCCGCCACCGCGCCGCGAAGGGATGACCGGCAGCCGAACCCCCGGCCCCGCCTCTGATCTTCGGCACATGAAGACGGAACCCGACAACCACATACCGCGATAGCCGCTGTCCCCCGGCTGCGGTCAGTATCGCGCCATCCTCGTCGGCGTCCAGACCGTACGTCCTCGCTGCGCTGCGGGCGCTCCGCCTGGACTCCGACTCCGGTGACGCGCGTCCACACCCGCCCGGAACGAGCTCGAAAAACGGACACCACGACCCACGACGGACTTGACCGGTCCCGCCCTTTCAGGGATGGACACGACCGCCGGTTTCCTGGCATGCTATTTTCCCCGTCCACCCTTTCGGATCACGGGTCAGCCATCAGATCCCGAGACATCTCCTCTCGTCCCTGCCCGCTACGCGAGCGATACAACGCTGCACCTCGTGGCGCAGCTACAACACCCACCGCCCGCACCGATCACTGCATCAACGCCCGCCCACGGGAAGTACGCCGCCACCTTCCGGAGCGGTCATCAGGCCGCTCCGACGTGATCGGCTCGACGGCCTCCTACACGAGTACGTCCAGGTCGCATGACATGACAGGGTTCTCGGCACCCACAGGCAACCTCGACCGAGACGCCCCACATCGCGACCGACAACCTCAGCCCCCGATGTCCACCGGATCGTGGCCGCCGTCAGCGTCGACGGCGGGCGCTCGCCAACGTCCACGACCTCGTCGTCACCGCCACCACAACCAGCCCGGCCACCGAGTACGTGTTCCAGCCCGCCGCGACCGTGGAAACCGCGCTCGTCTGCTCGAGATCTACCGCCGAGACGGAACCTGGCGCCTCCGCGCCGTCGGGCAGGGCTACGCCGACGGCGTGGCCGGGCTCGCCCGCGACTTCGGCGTCGACGTCGCCTGACGCCGACTCGACACCGCACCGGCGTCGATCAGCTCCTGCCGGGAACGGCCGGTCACAGTCTGTTCGCGCCTCGATCGGCGCCGCGGCACCCACAACCGGCCGTACACGGCCCGCCAACCCATCCCCGACCCTTTGACCACCGGGCTACCCGCAGCGGTCGGCAGACGCGACCGCGAAGTCCCGCTGCCGCGAACGGTGCCCAACTGCGCCCAACCGCACCGAACTGCGCTGAACGGGCCACGATCACTGGAGCAGACCGTTGACAGTATTTCGTGCCGCCGGACGCCGTGCTCCAGTTTTGCTCCAGTATCAGTGCACAAGTCGTGAATAGTCGATCACAGAGAGATCAACCGAGATACCTCTACACCAGGTCTGACCTGCGGAGAACCCGCCGCGGGCTGACGTCACCGCAAGAGTGGAGCTGAGGGGATTCGAACCCCTGACCCTTTGACTGCCAGGCAAAGCCGCTCTGCGATCGACCTGACCACGCTGACCCCTTGATCCCGGCGGCAACACGATCACCAGCCCGAAGATCACCCCAAGGTATCCGACCCGAACTGCGCCCAACGGTCACCAACCGTCGCCAACAGGCTCAGAAGTCTGGAGCAGAACCTGACCCTATTTCGCCGGGCTTCGACGCCGTGCTCCAGATTTGCTCCAGATACGCGCGCACTAGCGGAAATCGGCCATCCAGCAAGATCAATTGAAGATCCACTAATGATCAACTGTAGCAACCCGTTTGCCCAGGTCAGAACACAAATCGGGCGGCATCTCCGTAGAGAGACACCGCCCGATCTCGCCGTCGGGACGACAGGATTTGAACCTGCGACCCCTTGACCCCCAGTCAAGTGCGCTACCAAACTGCGCCACGTCCCGGCACCCCAGCGGGGCGGCACGAGCCTACCGCACCGGCGCCGCGGGACGTGGGCGCGGGGTCAGGCCTTGCGGCCGCGCTTCTCGCGCACCCGCACCGAGATCCGGACGGGCGAGCCGGAGAAGCCGAACTCCTCCCGCAGCTTGCGCTCGAGGAAGCGGCGGTAGCCCGCCTCGAGGAACCCGCTGGTGAACAGCACGAAGGTCGGGGGGCGGGTGCTCGCCTGGGTGGCGAACAGGATCTTGGGCTGCTTGCCGCTGCGTACCGGGGGCGGGGTCGCCGCGATCACGTCGGAGAGCCACGAGTTGAGCTGGCCGGTCGAGATGCGCTGGTCCCAGGACGCCAGGGCCCGGCGCATGGCGGGCGCCATCTTCGCCACAGCCCGCCCGGTGAGCGCCGAGACGTTCACGCGCTCCGCCCACGGCACCCGAACCAGGTCACGCTCCAGCTCACGGCGCATCGCGTAGCGGCGGTCCTCGTCGACGAGGTCCCACTTGTTGAACACGAGGACGAGCGCGCGGCCCGCCTCCTCGACCATCGTGATCACCCGCTGGTCCTGCTCGGAGATGGGCTCGCCCGCGTCGATGAGCACGAGCGCCACCTCGGCCGCCTCGATCGCGGCTTGGGTGCGCAGGCTGGCGTAGTACTCCATGCCGCTGGCGGTCTTGACCCGCTTGCGCAGTCCCGCGGTGTCGACGAAGCGCCACACCTCGCCGTCGAGCTCGACGAGGGAGTCGACGGGGTCGACGGTCGTGCCCGCCACCTCGTGGACCACCGAACGCGTCTCCCCCGACACCCGGTTCAGCAGGCTGGACTTGCCGACGTTGGGCTTGCCGATCAACGCGACGCGCCGCGGGCCGCCGGACGAAGACGCGCCGAAGTCGTCGCGCGGGCTCTCCGGCAGCACCTCCAGGATGGCGTCGAGCAGGTCGCCGGTGCGGCGGCCGTGGAGCCCCGACACCGGGTGCGGCTCGCCGAGGCCCAGCCGCCAGAGCGACGCCGTGTCGGGGACGAGCCGCTCGTCGTCGACCTTGGTGGCCGCGAGCAGCACGGGCACGTCGGAGCGGCGCAGCACGCGGGCGACGGCCTCGTCGGTGGCCGTTGCCCCCACCGACGCGTCGACGACGAGGAGCACCGCATCGGCGCTGCGCATCGCGTACTCGGCCTGCGCCGCGACGGCCGCGCGCAAGCCGGTGGCGTCGGGCTCCCAGCCGCCGGTGTCGACGAGGGTGAACCGGCGGCCGTTCCACAGCGCGTCGTAGCTGACGCGGTCGCGGGTGACGCCCGGCACGTCCTGCACGACGGCTTCCCGACGCCCGATGAGCCGGTTGACCAGCGTGGACTTGCCCACGTTCGGACGGCCGACGACGGCGAGCACCGGCGCGGGTGGTGCCGTCTCCGGCGCCTCGGCGAAATCGGAAGGGTCCAGCCCGAGCTCCGCCATCGCGGCCCGGTCGTCCTGTCGTGCACTCACGTCGTTCTCCGTAGCTCGTCTAGATCCGCGACCAGCCCGACCAGCGCGGTTCGGATGGTCTCGGTGGCCGCCGTCACTCCGGCGCGGCCGCTGCCCGCGGGCAGGGTGATCGGCTCTCCCACCAGCACGTCGACCCGTGGCCGGAACCGACGCCGTACGCCCGCGGGACGGCGGGTGCCGCGGCACACCACCGGCAGTACGACCGCCCCACCTGCACGGGCCAGCCAGGCCGCCCCGTGCTGCGCGGCCACGACCTCGCCGTCGGTGCGGGTGCCCTCCGGGAACACCGCGACGAGCCCGCCCGCGCGCAGCACCGACAACGCCTGCGTGAGCGGACGTCGGTCGGCCGAGCCCCGCCGTACGGCCAGTTGACCGATGCGCGGCAGCGCCCATCCGACCGGTCCGTGGAACATCTCCTGCTTCACCAGGAACACCGTGCGCCGTCCGAACTGCCCGAAGAGCAGGGGACCGTCGACGAACGCGCTGTGGTTGGCGACGACGACGACCGAACCCTGCGCCGGGACCCGGTCGCGGTGGTGGAACCGCAGCCGGTAGATCGGGCGGAAGAGCCAGGTGCCGATCCAGCGGGCGAAATCGTGCGCTCGTGGCCACGACCCGACAGGCAGATCTCCAGTGTACCGGTCGGTCACCGCAGCAGGCCTCGCTCCTCCACCAGACGCAGGAGCTCGGTCAGGACGGCATCGACCGGCAGGTCGTCGGTGTCGAGCACGAGCGCGTCGGCGGCGGCGTGCAGCGGGGACGTCTTGCGGGTGGAGTCGAGCTCGTCGCGGCGGCGGACGTCGGCGAGGACGGTGGCGTGGTCAGCGGTGCGCCCGGCCTTGCGGTCCTGCGCCTCCCGCCGCGCGGCGCGGATCTCCTCGGAGGCGGTGAGGTAGACCTTCAACGGGGCGTCCGGGGTGACGACGCTGCCGATGTCGCGGCCCTCCACGACGATCCCCGGGTTGTCCGCGATGATCTCGCGCTGGTGTTCGACCAGCGCGGCACGCACCTGCGGCTTCGCGGACACCGCGCTCACCGCGCGGGTCACCGCGGAGCCGCGGATCTCGGCCTCGACGTCCTCGCCGTCGAGCAGCACGACCGGCGCCTCGGGGTCGGTGACCGAGCGCACGGTCTTGGCTGCGGCGACGGCGACCTCCTCGGCGTCCGGGTCGCCCGGCTCGACACCCGCGCGGAGCACCGCGAGCGTGACGGCGCGGTACATCGCGCCGGTATCCAGGTAGGCGGCTCCGACGGCCTTGGCGAGCCGCCGCGACACCGTAGACTTCCCCGTGCCCGATGGCCCGTCCATCGCGACGACCCCGTGCAACCTGCCCGCCACCGGTGCCCCTCTCCGGCCCGCGGCGTGCGGACCGCGCCCATCATGCCGTGCGGGCTCACACCAACGTGCGCTCAGGGCGTCGCACCGCCGCCGGGCCCGGTCATTCGCCCCAACTCGGCACCGTGAGATCGGGGTGGGGGTCAGCGGGGTAGGTCGGAGCGGAGCGCCGCGGCGCCCCGCAGGTAGACGTGCCGCACGTCGGCCCGCCCGAGGTCGGTCTCCACGTGCGCGAGCAGCCGCAGCACCCGCGGCATGGCGCCGGGCACCGCGATCTCGGACGCGCACATGAGCGGCACGTCGGTGAGCCCCAGCAGCCGCGCGGCGTAGGCCGGGAACTCCGCGGTGAGGTCGGGGGTGGCCGTGAAGAGTATGGAGATGATGTCGTCGGACGACAGCTGGTTGCGCTCCAGCACCGCCGTGACCAGCTCGGCCGAGCCTTCCAGCACGTCCTCGCGGGTGTCGGCGTCAACCTGGATCGCGCCCCGGATGGCGCGAACGCTCATCGCACTCCCTCGCTGCGCTCGGTCGACGCTTCGCGAGCGCGCTGCGTCTCCGGTTCGCTCGCAAGCTCGCTCACAAGCTCGCCAGGCCCACCGACCGGTACAGCGCTCCGATCTCCCCGTGGCTGAGCCTGCGGAAGCGGCCGGGCCGCTGGTTGCCCAGCTGCACCTCCCCCACTGCGGTGCGCAGGAGCCGCAGCACCGGGTGGCCGACCTCCTCCAACAACCGTCGGACGATGTGCTTGCGGCCCTCGTGGATGACCAGCTCGATCATCGAGCGGCCCGCGTGCGCATCGACCAGGCGGAACCGGTCGACCGTCGCCAGCCCGTCCTCCAGCTCGATGCCGTCGCGGAGCCGTCGGCCGAGATCGCGCGGGATCGAGCCCTGCACCTCGGCGAGGTAGGTCTTCTCCACCTCGAACGACGGGTGCATGAGGCGGTGGCCGAGCTCGCCGTCGTTCATGAGCAGCAGCAGGCCCTCGGTGTCGGCGTCGAGGCGTCCGACGTGGAAGAGCCGCGACCGCGGGCCGCCGTCGAAGTGCTCGTCCATGGCGCCGCGTTCGACGAGGAGGTCGCCGACGCAGCGGCGGCCCTGGTCGTCGTGCATGGTCGACAGCACTCCCCGCGGCTTGTTCAGCGCGAGGTAGGTGAGGTCCTCGTCGAGAACGATGCGCAGGCCGTCGACGTGCACCACGGCGGTGTCGGGGTGCACCCGCCGCCCCATCTCGCGGACGACCTCGCCGTCGACGGTCACCCGTCCGGCCGAGATCAGCTCTTCGGCGGCCCGCCGGGACGCCACGCCGGCCTGGGCCAGCACCTTCTGCAGCCGGATACCGTCCCGGTGCGCCTGGGTCATCAGATCACTCACAGCTCGTCGATTGCGTCGATGTCGGGGAGCAGCGGGGCCAGCGACGGGAGGTCCGCCAGCGAGGCGAGGCCCAGCCGCTCCAGGAAAAGCTCGGTGGTGGCGAACAGGGTGCCCTGCGTCGCCGGCTCGGTGCCGACCTCCTGGATGAGGCCGCGGGTGAGCAGGGTGCGGAGCACGCCGTCGCAGTTGACGCCGCGCACCGCCGACACCCGCGCGCGGGTGACCGGCTGGCGGTAGGCGACCACGGCCAGGGTCTCCAACGCGGCCCGGGTGAGCCGGGCGCGCTGGCCGTCGAGCAGGAAGCGCTCGACGTAGGGGGCGTAGGCGTCGCGGGTGTAGAAGCGCCACCCGCCGCCGGTGCGCCGCAGGTCGATGCCGCGCCCCGCCGCCGCGTAGGCGTCGGAGAGCCGCAGCAGGGCGGCGCGCGCCCGCTCGACCGGCTGCTCCAGCGCCGAGGCGAGCTGCTCCTCGTCCGTCGGCGCGTCGACGACGAGCAGCAACGCCTCCAACGCGGCGTCGAGCCCGGCATCGTCGAGCGCGGGGAGGATGTCTTCGGGCGCGGTCATCAGGGTGTCCAGCGTACGGTGAGCTCCCCGAAGGCTTCCGGCTGCTCCAGCTCGACGGCCGCGTTGCGGAAGAGGTCGAGCACGGCGAGGAAGCGGGCGACGACCTCGAGGGGCCCGGCGCAGTCGGCGGTGAGCGCGGCGAACGTGGCGCTGCCCAGCGTGGCGAGGCGTTCGGCCAGGAGCGCCGCCTGCTCGGCGACCGACACCTGCGGGGCGTGCAGGTGGTCGACGCCGACGGTGGGCGGGGGCTTGGGCCGGAACACCGTGGCCGCGAGCTCGGCGAAGGCCGCGGGGTCGACCCCGAGCAGCACCTCCGGCAGCAGCACGGCGAACCGCTCTTCGAGGGCCACCGAGCGCGGGAACCGCCGCGCCGCGCCCGCCTCCAGCTCCACGAAGAGGCCTGCGACCTGCTTGTACGCGCGGTACTGCAGCAGCCGCGCGAACAGCAGGTCGCGGGCCTCGAGCAGGGCGAGGTCCTCGGCGTCCTCCACCTCGGCGTCGGGCAACAGGCGGGCGGCCTTCAGGTCGAGCAGCGTGGCCGCGACGACCAGGAACTCCGTGGTCTCGTCGAGGTCCGCGTCGTCGCCGAGGGCCGCGAGGTGGGCGATGAAGTCGTCGGTGACGCGGTGCAGCGCCATCTCGGTGATGTCCAGCTCGTGCTTGCCGATCAGCTGCAGGAGCAGGTCGAACGGGCCCTCGAAGTTGTGCAGCCGGACCGTGAACTTCGGCGGCGCGACGGCGGTCACTCGAGCCGCCCTCGGTTGGCCTCGTGACCTCGGTCGCTGTGTCCGATGGGCTCGCTCGCAAGCTCGCTCACCGCGCGAGGACCTCGCGGGCCAGCAGCCGGTAGGCCTGCGCCCCGTTCGACGTCGGCGCCCAGGTGGTGATCGGCTCGCCCGCCACCGTGGTCTCCGGGAACCGGACGGTGCGGTTGATCACCGCGTCGAACACGAGGTCACCGAACGCCTCGATGACGCGGTTGCGCACCTCCCGCGCGTGCATCGTGCGCGGGTCGAACATCGTGGCCAGGATGCCGATGATCTTGAGATCGGGGTTGAGCCGATCCTGCACCTTGTCGACGGTGTCCATGAGCAGCGCGACCCCGCGCAGCGAGAAGAACTCGCAGGCCAGCGGGATGAGGATGCGCTCAGCGCAGGCCAGGGCGTTGATCGTGAGCAGGCCGAGCGACGGCTGGCAGTCGATGAGGATCACGTCGTAGCGGTCGAGCACCGGCTTGAGCGCCCGGCCGAGCGCCTGCTCGCGGCCGACCTCGGTGACCAGCTGCACCTCGGCGGCCGACAGGTCGATGTTGGACGGGAGGAGGTCCATCCCCTCGACCGAGGTGGGGCGGATGACGTCGTCGATCTCGACGCCGCGCTCCATGAGCAGGTTGTAGATCGTGGTTTCCAGCTCGTGGGCCTGCACGCCCAGGCCGACCGAGAGCGCGCCCTGCGGGTCGAAGTCCACCAGGAGCACCCGGCGGCCGTACTCGGCGAGCGCCGCGCCGAGGTTGATGGTGGACGTGGTCTTGCCGACGCCACCCTTCTGGTTCGCCACCGCGATCACCCGGGCCGGGCCGTGCTCCTCCAACGGAGCCGGTTCGGGAACCTTCAAGCGGTGTCTCCCCACGGAGCCGGCCTGCTGGGCCGTCTCCTCCTCGTCGAGCGGCTCAGTGCGGGGGGCTAAGGGCCGCGGGGTCTGCATGCCGGCGCTCCGGGTCTGTCGCGGGCGTCCTGTACAGGGACGATGCGGGCAGAGTAGGAGCACGCCACGACGACCGGCAACGCGCCCCGCCGTGGAGCGGCCGTCGAATTCCACGGATGTTAGTCGAGGGTCGGCCGTGCCCCCCGACCGGGTGATACCGCTCGGGGGTGCGAAGTCGCGTACACCTCGCGGAGCGTGTCGACGGTGACGTGCGTGTAGATCTGCGTCGTCGTGACCGAGGCGTGGCCCAGCAGCTCCTGCACCACGCGCACATCCGCGCCGCCCGCGAGCAGGTGCGTGGCGAAGCAGTGCCGCAGCGTGTGCGGGGAGACCTCGGCCGTGAGCCCGGCCGCGTCGGCGGCGCCGCGCAGCACGTGCCAGGCGCTCTGCCGCGACAACCGCGCACCCCGGGCGTTGACGAACAGCGCCGGGCACCCGCGGCCGCGGCGGGCCAGGTCGGGGCGCGCCCGCACGCGGTAGGCGTCGACGGACGCCAGGGCGGGCCGCCCCACCGGCACGATGCGGTCCTTGCCCCCCTTGCCGTGCAGCCGGACGACGCGCTGTTCGTCGTCGAGGTCGTCGACGTCCAGCCCGACGGCCTCCGAGATCCGCGCGCCCGTCGAGTAGAGCAGCTCGAGCAGGGCCCGGTCGCGCAGTGCGACGGGACCGTCCCCGACGCAGCCCGCGAGGAGCTGCTCCACCTCGTCGGTGGTGAGGGTGCGCGGCAGCCGCAGCGGCTGCGCGGGTGGCGTGACGTCGCGGGCCACGTCCTCGGCGACGATCCCGTCGCGCGCGGCGAAGCGGTGCAGCCCGCGCACGGCCGCCAGCGCACGGGCGGTCGACGACGCCGCCAGCTGCCCGTCCCGCAGGGCGGCCACGAACGCGGTGACGTCGGCGGTGCGCACCTCGGCCAGGTCGCGGTCGCCGAGGTGCTCGAGGTAGCGGTGCAGGTCACCGGTGTAGGAGCGCAGCGTGTTGGCCGCGCTCCCCCGCTCGACGGCCAGGTGGTGCAGGAAGGCCTCGACCGCATCCGCCACCCGCACGGCGCCCATCATGCACACCCGGCGGCGCCGCTGCGGGCGGACGCGCGCTAGGCGGCGCGCGCCGTGATCAGGTCGGTGAGTTCGGCCCGGTCCGGGCCTTCGGGCACCGGCGGCCGCCAGCCGCTCGCGTAGATCTCCCGGGCCCGCGGCTCGATCTCCCGCAGGCTCGACGGCGGCGCCTGCATCCCGAAGTAGGGCCCGATCACCCGCATCAGCGAGGGGTCGACCTCGGCGACGGCGACGATGAGGTCGGACGGCAGCGGCCGGTCGAGGTCGACGTCGCCGCCCGCCCAGCGGCGGGAGAGGTCGGCGTCGTTGCGGACGTGGTCCTCGAACCAGGGCCGGATCGCCGCCGTGCACCAGGCGTCGAACGCGCGCGTGGTCGTCTCGTGGTCGGATCCGTGCTCGTCGAGGAGCCGGATCAGCTCCCTGGCCTGGAGGAGCGAGGTGGTGATCCCCGCGCCCGGCCGCCGGGTTGGTGGTGCACACGGCGTCGCCGACGAACACGAGCCCCGGCACCGGCACCGCGCCCGCCGCGTCCAGCTGGCCGCGGTAGGTGTTGTACAGGCGTCCGCCCGGCAACACGTCGGTGAGCGGGCGGGAGCGGGCGGGGTCGGTCCACTCGGCGAGCAGCGGGATAGCGGCGGCGGCCGCGTCGTAGGCCGCGTTCTCCCGCAGCCCGACCAGGGCGCGGTCCTGGGTGGAGCGGCCGATCAACGCCGAGAACACCCCGTTGTCGTGCGGGAAGACGATCGTGAGGTAACCGGGGTAGACGGCCGCGCTCGCGATCGGGGACTGCATCGTGCCGGGCTCGGCGCCGGGCAGAAGCACGTACTGGCGGGACACGTAGGCGATCCCGCAGTCGCCGCCGACCTCGGGCGCCCGCAGCCCGCGCCCGAGCCGACCCGAGCGACCGGAGGCGTCGAGCACGAGGTCGGCGTCGAGGCGCTGCCCGTCGACCTGCAGTCCGACGGCCCGGCCTTCCTCGGTGAGCACCTCCTCGGCGTGACCGTGGTGGAGCGTCACCCCGGGCTCGGCGACCACCGCCGCGCGCAGCACCCGTTCGAACGTCATGCGCCGACACCGCAGCCCGAGCACCCGCTCCGGCTGGTCCGGGAGCACCGCGGGCTCGGCGCCCGCCGCGAGCAGCGCGTCGAGCACGTCGGGCGCTTCGGCCCGCAGCGCGTCGACGACCTGCGACCGGAACGCGTGCGGGTGGTGGAACTGCATCACCCCGGCCCGGCGCCACTGCCCGTCCGGCGCGGGCCCGGTATCGCGGTCGACCACCACGACGGCGTGTCCGCGGCGGGCGAGCGCGAGCGAGGTGTAGAGGCCGGTGGGACCGGCTCCGACGATGGCGACGCGCATGACGCCATACTCCCGTAGCCCACCCCCGCGGCCATCGGGGATTTACCGGATATCGCCCCCGAGCGCGGGGATGACCTCCCGCTCGAACAGCTCGATGCCGCTGCGGTCGTAGGCGGCCTCGGCGAAGTTGAAGATGCCGTAGCTCAGGCCCGCCTTCTCCAGCGCGCGGAGGTTCTCGACGATCTGCTCCGGTGTGCCGCACGCGGGCATCCCGCGCACCGCCCCGAGCGACCCCTCCGCCTTCTCCTCGCCGACGAAGGGCACGAGGCGGGCCTTCGCGGCCTGCATCCGCTCCTGCACCTCGGCCTCGTCCCGGCCGATCGCCACGTTGTAGTTGGCGGAGCGGACGATCGCGTCGAAGTCGGTGCCGACCTCGCGGCAGTGCTCGCGCAGCAGCTCGGACTTGCGGGTGAAGCCGTCCAGCGTGCCGTCGAAGTTGGTGTACCGCGCGTACTTCGCGGCGATCTTGAGCGTGACCTTCTCGCCGCCGCCCGCGATCCACAACGGGATGCCGCCCTCCTGCAGCGGCAGCGGGAAGACGCGGGCGCCGTCGACCTGGTAGTGCTTCCCGCTGAAGGTCGCGACGCCCTCGGTCCAGGCCTGGCGCATGATCTGCACGCCCTCGTCGAGCATGCCGAGGCGCTCGGGCGGGGGCGGGAACCCGTAGCCGTAGGCCCGCCACTCGTGCTCGTACCAGCCCGCGCCGATGCCCATCTCGACCCGGCCGCCGGAGACGACGTCGCAGGTGGCGGCCACCTTCGCGAGGTAGGCGGGGTTGCGGTAGCTCATGCACGTGCACATCTGGCCCAGCCGCACCCGCTCGGTGACCGCGCCGAACGCGGCCATCAGCGACCACGCCTCGTGCGTGGCCTGGTCGGTGGGCGCGGGCACGGTGTGGAAGTGGTCGTAGACCCAGATCGACTCCCAGGGCCCCGCGTCGGCGTGCTGGGCGAGGCCCTTCATCACCCCCCACTGCTCGGCGGGCTCGATGCCGACGAGGTCGTGCCGCCAGCCTTGGGGGACGAACAGTCCGAAGCGCATGCGTCCGAGCCTAGGACGGGTCTCCGACTAGCGCGCCGCGAAGCGGGTGGGCCGGTCCGGCCAGGGTGCGTCCGGCGGGCGCAGGGCCGCGGGCGACCCCGCTACGGCGTTGGCCGCGAGCACCGCGGCCGCCGTGACCCCGTTGACGATCGTGCCCGCCAACACCATCCGCACGGCGACCGAGAGCGTGACCCAGCGGGTGGTGAGGTCGGCCTCCTCGTCGTCGCCGAGCTCCGGGCGGTCGACGTCGGTGAGCCCGCGCGCGAGGAACACCCGGACCGACTCGTCGGAGAAGCCCGGCGACGGCGCGACGTCCAGCAGCACCGCCCACTCCGCCGCCGCGAGACCCGCCTCCTCGTGCAGCTCGCGGCGGGCGGTGTCGAGGGGGTCCTCGCCCGCGACGTCGAGCAGGCCCGGCGGGCAGCTCCCAGAGCCGCCTGCCCAGCGCGTGCCGGTACTGGTGGATCATCATGATGCGGTCGTCGGGGTCGAGCGCGGCGATCGCCACCGCGCCCGGGTGCTCGATGATCTCCCGCCGGGCGGCGCGACCGCCGGGCATCACCACCTCGTCCGCGCGCAGGGCCATCACCTTGCCGCGGTAGATGTCGGTGGTCTCGGCGACCGGGAAGTCGTGCCGTGCTGTGGTCATGCGGGGGTTCCGTTCACGCCCGCCGTCGCGGGCTCACGAGTGGTCTGGTCGAACGGGAGGCGCTCGGCCGCCCGGTAGGCGAGCGCGGCCCGCACGAACCCGGCGAAGAGCGGGTGCGGTCGGGTCGGTCGGCTCTTCAGCTCCGGGTGGGCCTGCGTGCCGACGAAGAACGGGTGGGTCTCCCGCGGCAGCTCGACGAACTCGACGAGCGTGCCGTCCGGCGACGTGCCGCCGAACACCAGGCCCGGCTTCTTCGAGCCGGGCGCGGTAGGCGTTGTTGACCTCGTAGCGGTGCCGGTGCCGCTCGGACACCTCACGGGTGCCGTAGGCCGCCGCGACCAGGGTCTCGGCCCCGAGGACAGCGGGGTAGGCGCCCAGGCGCATGGTGCCGCCCATGTCCCGCTCCCCCGCCACGACGTCGCGCTGGTCGGCCATGGTCGAGATCACCGGGTGCGGGGTGCGCTCGTCGAACTCGCTGGAGTTGGCGTCGTCCAGACCCGCCAGCGAGCGGGCGGCCTCGATCACCATGCACTGCAGGCCGAGGCACAGCCCGAGGGTGGGGATGCCGCGGGTGCGGGCGTACCGCACGGCGCCGAGCTTGCCCTCGATGCCGCGCACGCCGAACCCACCCGGCACGAGCACGCCGTCGACCCCGTCGAGCGCGGCCGCGGCCCCCGCGGGGGTGCGGCAGGCGTCCGAGGGCACCCAGTCGATCTCGACGCGGGCGCGGTGGGCGAACCCGCCCGCCCGCAGCGCCTCGGTGACCGAGAGGTAGGCGTCGGGCAGGTCGACGTACTTGCCGACCAGCGCGATGCGCACGGTCTCGTCGGGGTGGTGGACGCGGTCGAGCAGGTCGCCCCAGACCGTCCAGTCGACGTCGCGGAACGGCAGCGCGAGGCGGCGCACCACGTAGGCGTCGAGGCCCTCGCGGTGCAGCACCTTGGGGATGTCGTAGATCGACGGCGCGTCCGGCGCGGCGACCACGCCGTCGACCTCGACGTCGCACATCAGGCTGATCTTGCGCTTCATCTCGTCCGGGATCTCCCGGTCGGCGCGGAGCACCAGCGCGTCGGGCTGGATGCCGATGTTGCGGAGTGCCGCCACGGAGTGCTGCGTCGGCTTCGTCTTCAGCTCCCCGGACGGGGCGAGGTACGGCACGAGCGAGACGTGCAGGAAGAAGCAGTTGTCCCGGCCGACGTCGTGGCGGACCTGCCGCGCCGCCTCGAGGAACGGCAGCGACTCGATGTCGCCCACCGTGCCGCCGATCTCGGTGATCACGACGTCCGGCGCGGCGCCGTCCTCGTCGGGGGCCGACATCGCGACGATGCGGTCCTTGATCTCGTTGGTGATGTGCGGGATGACCTGCACGGTGTCGCCGAGGTACTCGCCGCGGCGCTCCTTGGCGATCACGGTCGAGTAGACCTGGCCGGTGGTGACGTTGGCCTGGCCGTGGAGGTCCCGGTCGAGGAAGCGCTCGTAGTGGCCGACGTCGAGGTCGGTCTCGGCGCCGTCCTCGGTGACGAACACCTCGCCGTGTTGGAAGGGGTTCATCGTGCCGGGGTCGACGTTGAGGTAGGGGTCGAGCTTCTGCATCGTGACCCGTAGGCCGCGGGCGGTGAGGAGCTGGCCGAGGCTCGACGCGGTGAGGCCTTTGCCCAGCGAGGACGCTACCCCGCCGGTTACGAACAGATGACGGGTGGCGCGAGGCTGCACGGAACCTCAGCGTACATAAGGACGCGGGGCCGAGGAGTCCTGGTACTCCGTTCCGGCGTGGCGCGTCGCCGATTGCGTCGCCGGCGCGGCGTTGCGCCGGCTCGGGGCGCAACGACGAGCCTCGCCGCGCGGCCGCCCCTGCGCGGCCTCAGGCGCGGGGCCTTTGGTGCGGGTGCGGCGCCGTCGGGGCGGATCAGGTGCGGGGTGCGGCGCCGTCGGGGCGGATCGCGAGGTGCGAGGTGCGGGGCCGCCGGCGCGGATCGTCAGGTGCGGGGTGCGGCGCCGTCGGCGGCCGAGCCTGCCGTGCCGTAGCGACCAGCGTGCCCGTCGACCTGCTCGCGCAGCGCCAACACGGTGCTGATCTGGCCCGCGCCGGTCTCGACGTTGTCGACGGTGGACAGCGCAGCGGTGACGGTGGGGTCGGCCCGTGCGACGCCGACCGCGCCGGTGGTGTCGGCGGAGCCCGTCGAGCCCGCCAGCACGGCGCCGCGGCCTGCGTGGTCGAGCTGGGCGGCCATCCGCGTGACGACGGCCGCGCCGTCGCCCGCGTCGAGCCCGGTGAACGGCGCCACCGCTGAGTACGAGCACGAGGCCCGCGGGCCCGGGCGCCGGTCCCGCAGCGGTGAAGCCCGCCGCGCTGAGGCCGTTGAGCACGCCTTCCGCCTGCGGGCCGGTGACGGGTGCCTGCCCGCTCGGTCCGGTGAGGACGCCGCCGAGCAGGCCGCCGAGCAGGCTGCCGGTGTCGGCCGCGGCGGGCAGCTGCGCGCCCGCGGGCAGCAGCGTGCCGGTGAGCTGGCGGAGCTGGTCGGCCCGGGCCGGGTCGGTGACCGCGGGCGTGAGCGCGACCGTTCCCGTGACCGTCGCCCCCGACTGCTTGATCAGCTCGACCAGCGCGTCGCGGGTGGGGCCGTCGGCGCCGGAGGTGACGAGCGCGACGCTCTGCCCCTGGAGCACGCCGCGCACCGCGGCGGGCGCCACGCGGCGGGAGAACTCGTCGTCGGCGCGCTGGGCGGCGGCAAGCGCGTCGCGCTGGGCGGTGAGCTGCTGGACCTGGCCGGTGAGGCCGTCGGCCTTCGTGGCCATGGCGCCGAGCAGGCGGTCGGAGACCCCGCCCGCGCCGAGCACGAGGCCGACCGCGAGCGCGAGGAACACCGCGGCCAGCGAGACCACGTGGTAGCGCAGAGAGATCACCCGAACCAGCCCTTGGTCGTCGCGGCGAGGCTGTGCCACGCCTGCGTGAGCCAGACGAGCACCGCGTCGCCCGCGGTGGAGACGAACAGCGCCGTGCCCGCCGCGACCAGCACGGCGAAGATCAGCAGCAGGATCGCGCCGGTCGAGACCCGGTTCCGGTACAGCCCTGCGATCACCCGGCTGTCCACGACGGCGCCGCCGATCTGGAGCCGGGTGAGGAACGTCGAGGCGTTGCTGCCGGAACGACCGCGGTCGAGGAACTCGGCCATGGTCGCCGACAGCCCCACCGTGACGATCATCGCCGCGCCGTGGTGGGCCACCAGCAGCAGCGCCAGGTCCTCGGGGTTGGCCATGCTGGGGAACGTGACGGCGCTGGCCCCGAGGTCCTGCACGCGGTGCAGGCCGGGGGCGTGCCCGTCGTTGAACGCGGGCACGACGATGTCGGCCCCGCAGGTGAGCGCCTCGTTCGAGATCTCGGACGGGTCGCCGACGATGAGGGCCGGAGCGTGACCCGCCGCGCGCAGCGCGTCGGCTCCCGCTCCCACGCCGACCAGCACCGGCCGGTACTCGCGGATGAAGGCCTTGAGCCGGGCCAGCTCGGCGGCGTGGTCGAACCCGGCGGCGACGACGACCACCTGCCGCCCGGCCAGCTCCACGTCGACGGCCGGGATGCCGACCCCGTCGAGCAGCAACGCCCGCTCCTGGCGCATGAACTCGGTGGTGTTGGCGGCGAACGCCTCGAGCTGGTGGGTGAGGCCCGCCTTGGCCTCGACGAGCGCGTCGGCGACGGACTCGACGTCCTGAGCGAAGCCGCGGGCGAGCTCGAACTCCCCGGCGTAGACGACGCCTTCGTGCAGGCGGATCCGGCTGCCGTCTTTGATCTTGTGCAGGGCCTGGGCGCCGACGTCGTCGACCAGCGCGATGCCGGCGTCGATGAGGATCTCCGGCCCGAGGTTGGGGAAGCGCCCGGAGATCGACGGCGACGCGTTGACGACACCGACGACCCCGGCGGCGACGAGCGCGTCGGCGGTGGTCCGGTCGAGGTCGACCTGGTCGAGCACGGCGACCTCGCCCGCCTTGACGCGCCGCACGAGGGCGTCGGTACGGCGGTCGACGCGGGCCGTGCCCGCGACGCCGGGCAGCTCGGGCCGGGTGCGCTGCAGCAGGCCGGACAGCTTCATGCGCAGACTGTGACATCCGGAGCCGTCAATTCCGCGAAGCCACGCCGACCCCGACCGGTACACCCGAGTCTCCGTTTTCAGGACGGCGAGTCCCCGTTTTGCCGACGGTGAGTCGTGCATCTCCACACGGCGAGTTGGGCGATCGTGCGCCGTCGCGCGACTGGCCAGCCGGGTTCTCCTCGGATGCCGGGGCACGGGCCCCGTGGCGGGAACACGGACTCACGTGGCGGGAACGCGGACTCAGCGCGGTGGAAACGCAGACTCACCGTCGTGGAAGCGGGGACTCGGCGTCTTGAGAACGGGGACTCGCCCGCGGCAGGGGTGGGCGGGCTAGCGGCGGCGGGTGGGGGTGCGGTCGGCGGCGCGGTGGGAGCGGGCGGCCTCGAGGAGTTCTTCGGCGTGGGCGCGGCCCGTGTCGGTGTCGTCCAGCCCGGCCAGCATGCGGGCCAGCTCGACGATCCGCTCGTCCTCGGCGAGCGTGCGGACGCGGCTGCGGGCCTTGCCGCCGTCGTGGCGGGACTTGTCGACCACCAGGTGCCGATCCGCGTAGGCGGCGACCTGCGGCAGGTGGGTGACGACGATCACCTGGTGCCTGCTCGCCAGGCGGGCGAGCCGACGCCCGATCTCGACCGCCGCCCGGCCGCCCACACCCGCGTCGACCTCGTCGAACACCATCGTCGGCACCGGATCGGCCCCGGCGAGCGCCACCTCCAGCGCGAGCATCACCCGCGACAGCTCGCCGCCGGACGCGCCCTTGTGCAGCGGCTGCGGCGAGGCGCCGGCGTGCGCGACGAGGCGCAGCTCGACCTCGTCGACCCCCTCCGCCCCGGCCACCAGCTCGCGACGGCCGACGCGCACGGCCTCCGCAGCCCCCGCCCCGGCCACCCGCTGCGTGACCGCGACGAGCAGGCGGGCGTCGGCCATCGCGAGCCCGGCCAGCTCGGCGGTGGTGTCGGCGGCCAGCCGACCCGCGGCCTTGGTGCGGGCAGCGGTGACGGCGGCCGCGTGCTCGGCCAGCTCGACGGCGAGCCCGTCGCGCCGCGCGGTGAGCGCCGGCGAGGGCCTCGTCGGAGACGTCCAGCGAACCCAGCCGCTCCCGCGCGGCGGCCGCCCACGCCAGACGCCGTCGACGTCGGCGGCGTACTTGCGGGTGAGCGCCTTCAGCTCGGCCTGCCGCGACAGCACGGAAGCGAGGCGCTCCGGATCGGCGTCGAGCCGGTCGAGGTAGCCGGTGAGCTCGGCGCCGACGTCGCCGAGCAGCGCCAACGCCTCCGTCAGCCGCGCGTCCAACGCGGACAGCTCGGCATCGCCCGCGGCGGCCAGCCGGTGTCGCGCCTCCCCGATCAGGGCCAGCGCGGCGGGCACGTCGGGCACGTCCTCCGCGCCGACGAGGGCGGCCTGCGCCGCCGACGCGACCGCACGCAGCTCGTCGGCCTCCGCGAGCCGACGGGCGTGGGCGACGAGCTCGACGTCCTCCCCCGGCTGCGGGTCGACGGCGGTGATCTCGGTGAGCCCGTGGCGCAGCAGGTCGGCTTCCTGGGCGAGCTTGCGGGCACCGTCGCGACGCTCGACGAGCTCGGCGGAGATCCGCATCCACTCGGACCGCACCGCCCGGTAGCGGCCCAACGGCTCGGCCACCGTCTCGCCCGCGAAACGGTCCAACAGGGCCCGCTGCTCGGCGGGCCGCAACAGCCGGAGCTGGTCGTTCTGCCCGTGCACGGCCAGCGTGGCCTCCGCAAGCCTGCCCAGCACGCCGACGGGCACGGACCGCCCGCCCAGGTGGGCCCGGGAGCGTCCGTCGGCTCCTACGGTGCGGACGGCGATCAGGGTGCCGTCGTCGTCGGGCTCCGCTCCCACCTCGTCGGCCACGGCGACGGCGGCGGGCTCGGCGCTGAACCGGCCCTCGACGACCGCGCGCCGCGCCCCGTCGGCCACCCGTGACGCCTCGGCCCGGCCACCGCCGAGGAGGGTGAGGCCGGTGACCACCATCGTCTTGCCCGCGCCGGTCTCGCCGGTGAGGACGGTGAGCCCCGGATCCAGCTCCAGCGTGGCGTCGTCGATGACGCCGAGCCCCTGGATCCGCATCTCGGCCAGCATGGCGGCAGCCTACGGCGCCTCATCCGCCGCCGTGGGCGCACCGCGCCAACCGCGCACCGGAAGGTCGAACTTACGCACCAGGCGGTCGGCGAACGGTCGCCCGTCGAGCCGCACCATGTGCACCGAACGCACGCCACGCGTGACCTCCACGCGGGTGCCTGCGGGCAGCGGGAAGGTGCGCCGACCGTCGCAGTCGAGCACGGCGGGCGGCCCGGACGGGGCGACCTCCACCGCCACGTGGCTGTCCGGCGAGATCACCATCGGGCGGGCGAAGAGGGCGTGGGCGTTGCTCGGCACCAGCAGCAGCGCCTCCACCTGCGGCCACACCAGCGGTCCGCCCGCGGAGAACGCGTAGGCCGTGGATCCGGTGGGGGTGGCGCACAGCACGCCGTCGCAGCCGAACGCCGACACCGGCCGCCCGTCGACCTCGAGCACCACCTCAAGGATCCGCTCGCGCGTCGACTTCTCGATCGCGGCCTCGTTCAACGCCCAGGTGCGGGCCAGGACGTCGCCGTTGCGCCGGGCGACCGCGTCGATCGTCATCCGCTCTTCGACGGCGTAGTGGCCGCAGGCGATGGCGTCGATAGCGCCTGCGATGAACTCCTCCTCCGCTTCCGCGAGGAACCCGTAGTGGCCGAGGTTGATGCCGAGCAACGGCACACCGGTGGGCCGGGCCAGCTCGGCGGCCCGCAGCACCGTGCCGTCGCCGCCGAGGACCAACACGACCTCGGCGCCCTCGGCGCACCCCGGCCGTCCCTCGACGATCCTCGGCCGGAGGTGCTCCGGCAGGTCGGTGGCGACGACCTCGGCCCACTCCTCCTCGATGGCGCGCAACCGGATGCCGTGCTTGGCCAGCTGGGTCGCGACATCGGCGGCGGTGCGCAGGTTGGTCGGGCGCCCCGCGTGCAGGACGGCCAGCACCTCGCGCGTCACGACGGCCCCCTCTCTACGGCGTGGGACAAGGTGTCGTCGCCGACGTCGCTCCCGTCGCGACGCAGGCAGAGGAAGAACTCGACGTTGCCCGACGGGCCGGGCAACGGGCTCGCTACTGCTCCGGCCAGCCGCAGGCCCAGCCCCCGCGCCGCCGCGACGACCTCACGCAACGCGGCGAGCCGCAACGCCGGATCTCGCACCACGCCACCCGCCCCCAACCGCTGCTTGCCGACCTCGAACTGCGGCTTCACCATCGGCAGCAGCACGCCGTCGGTGCACGCCGCGAGCGCAGGCAGCACCGTGCGCAGCGAGATGAACGACAGATCGGCGACCGTGAGCTGGGCAGGCCCACCGATCTCGGCGGGTGTGAGCGCGCGCACGTTGGTGCGATCGTGCACCCGAACCCGCGCATCGCTGCGCAACCGCCAGACGAGCTGCCCGTATCCGACGTCGACGGCGATGACCTCCCGGGCTCCTCGGTCCAGCAGCACATCGGTGAAGCCGCCGGTGGAGGCGCCCGCATCGAGGCAGCGCAGGCCCGCGGGATCGATCTCCAGGGCATCGAGCGCACCGATCAGCTTGTGGGCGCCGCGGGAAGCCCACTGCCGCTCGGCCGTGGCGACCACGGTGACCGGGGTGTCGCGATCCACCACGGTGGCCGCCTTCTCCGCGGTGATGCCGCGGATGGCGACGCGGCCCTGATCGATCAGCTCCGCGGCCTGCCCCCGGGAACGGGCCAGGCCGCGGCGCACCAGCTCGGCATCCAGCCGGGCCCTGGTGACCACTGCTTCACTCCTCGCCCGCGGTGAGCGCCTCACCGAGCGCGGCGTGCACCCGCTCGAACGCCGCGACGTGCTGGGCGAGGGGCCGCTCGGCCAGCCCCTCGATGCCCGCCATCGCCGCGCCGACGACCTCCGCGGGATCGGCGGCCGGAACGGGATCGGTCATGAGTGCACGGTAGCCGAGGCGTCCGACAATCCGAGCGCTTCCAGTGCTTCGGCCGCACCCCGGTCGCCCGCTTCGACGACGGCCGGTCCCCCGCCGTCCGCCCAGTGCGCCGCGCAGAGCGCCCGCAGCGCGTCGACCGGATCGCCTGCGCCGCGCAACGTCCAGTGCCCGCTCTGGCCGTCGACGGCCCAGCCGGGCCGCGGCCCGGGCGCCAGGTCGGCCGGGTCGTGGGTGAGGCCGGCGAGGTCGTCGGCGACGTAGTCGGGGCGGCGCTCGGGCGGTGCGGCGAGCAGTTCGGCCGCGTCCGAGACGCCCGTCAGCACGAGCAGGGTGGGCATGCCCGCGACCCGACCGCCTTCGATGTCGGTGTCGAGCCGATCGCCGATCATCAACGGTCGGCGCGCGCCGACCCGCTGCACCGACGCGTTCACCAGCGCGGGCGCGGGCTTGCCCGCCACCTGCGGCTCCCGTCCGGACGCGATGCGCACCGCGGTGACCATCGAGCCGTTGCCGGGCAACGGGCCGCGCTCGGTCGGCAGGGTGGGGTCGAGGTTGCAGGCGACCCAGACGGCCCCCGCGCGCAGGGCGACGGTGGCCTCGGCCAGGTTCCGCCAGCCGGTGTCGGGGCTGTGGCCTTGCACCACGGCGACGGCGTCGTCGGCCTTGGTGGTCACCGTCAGCCCGACGCCGGTGACCTCGGCGGCCAACGCGTCCGTGCCGACGACGAGCACCGCGGCGCCCGGTGCGAGCTGCTCGGCGAGCATGGCCGCCGCCGCCTGGGAGCTGGTGACGACGTCGGCTTCGGTGGCGGGGAAGCCGAGCTCGGCGAGGTGCGCCGCGACGTCGGTCGGGCGGCGCGAGGCGTTGTTGGTGACGAAGACGGTGCGGACGCCTCGGGCCGCCGCACCGCGGACCGCCTCGACCGCACCCGGCACCGCCACCGCGCCGCGGTAGAGGGTGCCGTCGAGGTCGGCGAGCAGGAAGTCGTGGCGGTCGAGGAGATCGCTCACCGAGGATCTGCCTCGCCCCGCGCCGCAACGGCTGCCGCATCGGACCTCGCGGCCCCGTTCGACGGCGTGGAGCTCGGCTCCGCCGCGTCCACGTGGCCGTTGGTGACTGCGGCCGGATCTGGCCGGTCCTCGGGCTCGCCTGCTTCGGTGTCGTCGCGCTCCTCGACCGCGTGATCGGCTGCGCTTGAGAGGCTCACGGGTGCGCTGTCCGCTGCGTCGGCCACGGCGGGCTCAGCGGGGTCGCTCACCTCGCTGACGGTCCTCTGCTCGGCCAGGTCATCTGCCGCACCGGCAGCGTGCCCGTTTGGCTCGGTTGTCACGTCATCCGTCGCGGCCTCGGCCGCTGTGCCAGCGGTGTGGTCGGCAACGTCGTCGGTCGCGTGTTCCGCCTGATCGCCTGAGCTTTCGGCGGCGTCATCTTGCGCGGCTGCCGCCGCAGGACCGGCCAGCCGGTCGGTTGTGTCATCAGTCTCGCCATCGGCCTCAGCACCGGTCAGGTCGCCTGCCGTGTCGTCCGTCGTGACAGCAGCCGGCCGGCCGGCCGCGCCGTCGGCCACATCCGCAGCCGTGAGGTCAGCTGCCTGAGGGGCTTGGTCGTGGGTTGCGTCGTCCGTCGCGACAGCGGCTGGTTGGACGGCCACGGGGTCGGCGTCGTCGGCCTCGGCACCAGGTGCCTGATCGGCCGGCTTGAGAGCCGTGTCGTCTGTCGCAGCCTGCGCCGCAAAGCCGGCCGACTCGTCGGTCACCTGGTCCGTCGCAAGCTCGGCCGCCTTGTCGGCCGCCTCGTCCGTCGCGAGCTCGGCCGCCTTGTCGGCCGCTCTCGTCCGTCGCGACCTCGGCCGCCTTGACGGCCGTCTCGTCCGTCGCGACCTCGGCTGCCTCGTCGGCCCTCTCGTCCGTCGCGACCCCGGCCGCCTTGTCGGTCGCCTCGCCCGTCGCGACCTCGGCTGCCTCGTCGGACGGGGCGTCGGCGTCGTCGACGGTGTGATCGGTGGGGGCGGCGGCGTTGTCGGCAGGCGAGTCTTCGGCGGCGGGGTCGTCGCCGGGGTTCTCGTCGTCGAGCCGCGAACTCGATCCCGTCGTCGGCCAGCGGCTCACCGGTGAGATCGGCGATGCGGACGTCGGCGTCGGTCTCACCATCGGTGTCGGCATCGGCGGCGTGCACGAACCACTGCAGGGCGTCGGACTCACGACCCGCGGCCAAGAGGTTGTCGGCGTACGCGTAGAACAGCCGCGCGCTCCACGGATCGCGTCGGCTCGCTTCCAACTCCGGCACCTGCAGGGCGACGACGGCCGCGTCGATCTCGTCGAGGTCGCGGCGTGCTCCCGCCACGACGATGGCGAGCTCGATCTGCGCGTTCCGCTCCAGCTCCCGCGCCTCCGGGCTGCGGGAGAGCTCGATGGCCCGCTCGGGCCGGCCCATGGCCCGCTCGATGTCGGCCATCACGGCCAGGTGCCCCGGGCCGCCGCCCATGCGGCGGGCGGCGCGCAGCTCCGCCAACGCTTCGGCCCACTCACCTGCGTGGTAGGCCGTGATACCTGCGGCCTCCCGCACGACCGCGATGCGCGAAGCCCGCCGCCGCGCGTAGCGGGCGTGGGCGAGCGCGGCCTCCGGGTCCTCGTCGACGAGCGTCCCCGCCGCGACGAGGTGCCGGGCTACAGCCTCGGCGACGTCCTTCTGCAAACCGAGGAGGTCGCGGCGTGCGGCCGGGTCCAGCGCGGACGCGGCGATGGCGTCGGAGAGCGGCGGTGCGGGCGTGGTCTGCCGTTCTCTGCTCCCCTGCCCCTCCCCGTCGGACCGGTCGTCGCGCCTGCGACGGTCCGACCACGTGTCAGACCAGCGGCCCTCGCGGACGTCGCCGGTGCGCGCCCCGTCGGCCGAGGTGCCCGCACGGGACCGATCGTCCTGTCGCGGCCCGCTACCTGCCCGGTCGTACGGCCGACGCCGGTCACCGTCACGACCCGCGGCAGGCGCCGCGGCGTGGTCCGTCCGCAGTTGCGCCGCGTCGGTCGTCGTAGCTGCGTCCACGGTCGTCCGCCGAACGGGACCGATCACCGCCGCGCGGTCGATCGCCGTCGGCGTCCCAACGCCGCCGGTCATCCCGGGCGTCGCCCTGGTCGCTCCGGCGCCCAGGCTGGGCGTCGCGGCGGTACTGCCCGCTGGACCCACTCCCGCGGTTGTCGTAGCGCCTACCGCTCTCGTGCTGGACGCCTCCGCGCTCGCTGCCACGGTCGTCCCGGCGGATGTCGCCTTCGCGCGCGCTGTCGGCGGCGCGATCGTCGCTGCGTGGACCGCCGTCGGGGCGATCGCCGCTGCCGCGGTCATCTCGACGGTCATTGCCACGCCAGTCGCTGCTCCGGTCGTCGCGCCAGCCGCTGCCTTCGCGGCGGGGGCGGTCGTCGCTCCCACGGCCGCCACGGTCGTCACGACGGGGACGGTCATCACGCCGGCCACCGCTGCGGTCGTCGCGGCGCGGACGGTCGTCCCGCCCGCCGCTGCCACCGCGGTCGTCCCGGCGGTCGCCGCCACGCCAGCTGGTGCTCCGGTCGTCGCGCCAGCCGCTGCCTTCACGGCGGGGGCGATCGTCACGCGAGCCACCACCACTGCCGCCGCGATCCGGCCGACCGGAGTCGCCACGCCAGCCGCTGCCGCCTCGGTCGTCACGCCGAGGCGCGCCCTCGCGCCAGCTGCCGCCACCGCGGCTGGAGCCGTTGTCGCGTGAACCGCTGCCGCCACGGTCATCGCGCCAGCCACCACCACTGCGGTTGGGACCGTTGTCGCGTGAACCGCCGCCGCCACGGTCATCGCGCCAGCCACCACCACTGCGGTTGGGGCCGTTGTCGCGCGAGCCGCCGCGGTCGTCGCGCCGGGGGGCGCCTTCGCGCCAGCTACCGCCACTGCGACTGGGACCGCTGTCGCGCGAGCCACCGCGATCGTCACGGCGAGGTGCGCCTTCGCGCCAGCCGCTGCCCTCGCGGCGGGGGCCGTCGTTCCGCCAACCGCTGCCGGCGCCGCGGTCATCGCGGCGGGGTCGGTCGTCCCTTGCGCTACCAGCGCGGTCGTCGCGGCGGGGGCGGTCGTCGCGCCAGCCGCTGCCTTCGCGCGGCCGATCGCTGCCGGTGCGCGGCCCACGTCGGTCGCCGTCGCGGTTCCACGTGCCGCGCGTGCTATCGGCACGGCGGTCGTAGCCACCGCTGCCCCGCGAGCCGCCGCGGTCGTCGCCACTGCGGGCAGGTCGGTCGCCGCGGTCGGGTCGCGATCCGCCACGCGAGTCGTCGTTGCGATCGCGCCACGACGGCCGCTCCGAACGCCCACCGCCCTGCCCAGCGCCGCGGGACCAGCTCCCGCGTTCGCCGCCACGGCTACCGGTATCGCGTCGATCCGCGTCGCGGCTGCCGCCGGACCGATCACCTCCGCGTCGATCACCGCCCTGGCCTGCCCGGTCGTGATCACCTGCCGTCGAACGGTTTCGGTCGCCACTGCCGTCATGCCGACGCGCGTCTTCGCGACCGGTCCCATCCGCCATACTCACTACACAAGGATACAAACCTCCGAGCGGGGGCCGCGGGCGCCCGACAACGGCCACCCGCCTGCGGACGCGAAAATGGGGGAGAGGCAAATGCCTCTCCCCCATTATTTCGGGTTTGATGTCGGCGGTGTCCTACTCTCCCACACCCTGTCGAGTGCAGTACCATCGGCGCTGGAGGGCTTAGCTTCCGGGTTCGGGATGGGACCGGGCGTTCCCCCTCCGCCAAAACCACCGACAACACTATTCAAATTTTGTTCACCTCTTGAGCCACCCACCCATCACCAACAACGATGTGGTGATGGTGGTGGTGTGCTCAGGGTCACACAGTGGATGCGAGTTACGTCTCTTTTTGCGTCGGCTTGTAGCCGGGCGAGTTGGTTATGGGTGAAGTCCTCGGCCTATTAGTACCGGTCAACTCCACACCTCACGATGCTTCCATCTCCGGCCTATCAACCCCGTCGTCTACAGGGGGCCTTACCCCCACCGAAGTGGGGTGGGAGACCTCATCTTGGAACGAGCTTCCCGCTTAGATGCCTTCAGCGGTTATCCCTTCCGAACATAGCCAACCAGCCGTGCCCCTGGCGGGACAACTGGCACACCAGAGGTCCGTCCGTCCCGGTCCTCTCGTACTAGGGACAGCCTTCCTCAAGTCTCCAACGCGCACGGCGGATAGGGACCGAACTGTCTCACGACGTTCTAAACCCAGCTCGCGTACCGCTTTAATGGGCGAACAGCCCAACCCTTGGGACCTACTCCAGCCCCAGGATGCGACGAGCCGACATCGAGGTGCCAAACCATGCCGTCGATATGGACTCTTGGGCAAGATCAGCCTGTTATCCCCGGGGTACCTTTTATCCGTTGAGCGACACCCCTTCCACCAGGAGATGCCGGATCACTAGTCCCGACTTTCGTCCCTGCTCGACCCGTCGGTCTCACAGTCAAGCCCCCTTGTGCACTTACACTCGCCACCTGATTGCCAACCAGGCTGAGGGAACCTTTGGGCGCCTCCGTTACCTTTTAGGAGGCAACCGCCCCAGTTAAACTACCCACCAGGCACTGTCCCTGAACCCGATCAGGGCCCGAGGTTCAGACACCCCATCCGACCAGAGTGGTATTTCAACAACGACTCCACAACCACTGGCGTGGCCGCTTCCCAGTCTCCCACCTATCCTACACAAACCGGATAGAACACCAATACCAAGCTGTAGTAAAGGTCCCGGGGTCTTTCCGTCCTGCCGCGCGTAACGAGCATCTTTACTCGTAATGCAATTTCGCCGAGTCTGTGGTCGAGACAGCGCCCAAGTCGTTACGCCATTCGTGCAGGTCGGAACTTACCCGACAAGGAATTTCGCTACCTTAGGATGGTTATAGTTACCACCGCCGTTTACTGGCGCTTCAATTCTCCGCTTCACCCCCGAAAGGGCTGACAGGTCCTCTTAACGTTCCAGCACCGGGCAGGCGTCAGTCCGTATACATCGTCTTACGACTTCGCACGGAC
>CAWBRG010000006.1:57500-659635 GCA_963791185.1 uncultured Actinomycetota bacterium
GCTTGACGGTCTCGCGGGCCAGCATGACGTTGATCGAGAAGTGCTTGCCGACGTCGCGCAGGAACTCCAGCGTGGTCTGGCCGCCGGTCCACTCCAGGTTGTTCGCGACGAGCGCGCCGGTCGGCGAGCCGTCGAACGCCACGAACCGCTCGAGCTGGCCCTTGATCCGGTCGGCCCACTCGGTGACGGTCGCGACGCTGTTCAGCGTGCGTTCGCCGGTGTCACGCGGATCGCCGATCATCCCGGTGGCGCCGCCCGCGAGCACGATCGGCCGGGCGCCCGCCTGCTGGAAGCGGCGCAGCGTGAGCAGCGGGATGAGGTTGCCCGCGTGCAGGCTGGCCGCGGTCGGGTCGAAGCCGCAGTAGAGGGTGAGCACGCCCGCGGCCAGGTCGCGCCGCAACGCGTCGGTGTCGGTGCTCTGCGCGACGAGGCCGCGCCACTCCAGTTCGTCGAGGACGTCCGTGCTCACGCCACCGATCCTCCCCCAACGGGGCGCGGCGCTCCGCGCCCGGGGCGGTACGGGCTCACCGCCGCCGACTCGGCGAGCCAGAAGCGCCACGGGGTGTCGTGCGCGGCGGCGACGCCCACCCGCGGTCCCGTGCGCACCGACTCCGGGGCGACGGGCACGCCGCCGCGCAGCCGAACCCGAGAGCGCGGGTCGGTGAGATCGAGCCCGTTGTCCTCGCGGTTGAGGCCGAGCAGCGCCGCGAGGCGCGCCGGACCGCGGGCGAGGTCGGCGGCCCGCCGGGCGGTGGGCCGCCGGGCGTGCGCGGCGGCGAGGTCGGAGACGACCTCGCCCGCCCGCAGCAGCACCGCGCCCGCGTCGCCCTCGGGCAGGCAGCTGACGTTGGCGCAGAAGTGCATCCCGTACACGAAGTAGACGTACAGGTGCCCCGGTGGCCCGAACATCACGGCGTTGCGCGGGGTGCGGCCGCGGAAGCTGTGCGACGCCGGGTCGTCGGCGCCGCGGTACGCCTCCACCTCGACGAGGCGCACGGCGACCGTGCCTTCCGGGGTGTCGGCCTCCAGCGTGCACCCGAGCAGCCGGACGGCCGCGCGGAGCACGTCCTCGGCGAGCTCCGCGCGGTCCAGCAAGGTCAACGCTGCGCCAGCGCCAGCTTCACGCAGACCGCGACGCCCGTCATCGCCTTCTCCACCTCGTCGAGCACCGGGAACGTCGGCGCCAGTCGGATGATCGCGTCCTGCGGGTCGTCACCGTGCGGGTGCGTGGCGCCCGCCGGGGTGAGCGCGATGCCCGCCTCCTTGGCCAGCCGCACGATCTCCGACGCGCAGCCGTCGGGCACGCGCAGGGTGACGAAGTAGCCGCCTTCCGGCGTGGACCACGAGACACCCGGGGTGTCGGCGAAGTTCTCCGTGAGGATGCGCTCCAGCGCGGCGAACTTCGGCTTGACGATCGCGCGGTGCTTGGCCATGTGCGCGGCGACGCCCGCCGTGTCGCGCAGGAACATCACGTGCCGCAGGTGGTTGGTCTTGTCCGGCCCGATGGTGCGCTTGCCGGTGACGGCCAGCCACCACGCGAGGTTCGCCGGTGACGCGCCGAAGAACGCCACCCCCGCGCCCGCGAGGGTGATCTTCGACGTCGAGCCGAACACGAACACGCGGTCGGCGTTGCCCGCATCGGTGGCGAGCGCGAGGAGGTCGGCGATCGGGGCGGGCTCCTCGGCCAGCGTGTGCACCGCGTACGCGTTGTCCCACATGATCCGGAAGTCCGGCGCGGCCGTCGACATGGTGGCCAGCCGCCGCACCGTCTCGTCGGAGTACACGATGCCGGTCGGGTTGGAGTACTTCGGCACGCACCAGATGCCCTTGACGGCCGGGTCGGCCGCGACCAGCCGCTCGACCTCGTCCATGTCGGGCCCGTCGTCGGTGAGCGGCACCGGCACCAGCTCGATGCCGAGGCGCTCGCACACGCCGAAGTGCCGGTCGTAGCCGGGGACGGGCGCGAGGAACACGACCCGCTCCTCCTCGACCCACCGGCGCGGCGACCCCGGCATCGCGTTGAGCAGCGCGTTGACGAGCGTGTCGTGCATGAGCTCGAGGCTGCCGTTGCCGAACGCGATGAGCTGCTCGGCGGGCACCTGCAGCACCGGCGCGAAGATCTCCCGCAGCTCCGGAAGGCCCTGGAGGCCCCCGTAGTTGCGGGTGTCGGTGCCGTCGGCGGCCTTGAACTGCTCGGCGGGCAGGTGCAGGAGCTCGGCGGCGAGGTCGAGCTGCGCGGCCGACGGCTTGCCCCGGGTGAGGTCGAGCTTCATGCCCTGGGCGACGAGCGCGTCGTACGCGGCTCGGGCCTGGTCGAGGTCGGGGCGCGCCAGGTCGGCGGGCGAGGTCATGCGGTTCTCCTGTCGGAAAGGGCGGCGCGGGCGGCGGCCGCCGCGGAGCGCAGCCCGGTGAGCTGTTCGGCGACGCGGACGGCCGCGGTGCCACCCCGGGCGTCCCGCGAGGCTATCGACCCCGCGACGGTGAGGACGTCGCGCACCCCGGGTCGCAACGCGGGGTGGACGGCGACGAGCTCGGCGTCGGTGAGCGCGTCGAGCCCGACCCCGCGGGCTTCGGCGGCGCGCACGCACCCGCCCGCCGCCTCGTGCGCCTCCCGGAACGGCACGCCCTGGCGCACCAGCCACTCCGCGATGTCGGTGGCGAGGCTGAACCCGGCGGGCGCCAGCTCCGCGAGCCGCTCGGTGTGGAACGTGAGCGTGGCGATCATCCCCGCGACCGCGGGCAGCAGCAGGTCGAGCTGCTCGACCGAGTCGAACAGCGGCTCCTTGTCCTCCTGCAGGTCCCGGTTGTAGGCGAGCGGCAGGCCCTTCAACGTCGCGAGCAGCCCGGAGAGGTTGCCGATCAGCCGCCCGGCCTTGCCGCGGGCCAGCTCCGCGACATCGGGGTTCTTCTTCTGCGGCATGATCGAGCTGCCGGTGGAGAAGGCGTCGTCGAGCGTGACGTAGCCGAACTCGGCCGTGGACCAGAGGATGACCTCCTCGGCCACCCGGGACAGGTCCACCGCGACCATGGCGCAGACGAACGCGGCCTCGGCGGCGAAATCGCGGGCAGCCGTGCCGTCGATCGAGTTGGCCGCGCTCGCGGTGAAGCCCAGCTCGGTCGCGACGGCCTCCGGGTCCAGCCCGAGCGACGAGCCCGCGAGCGCGCCCGCCCCGTAGGGCGAGACGTCGGTGCGGCGGTCCCAGTCGGCCAGCCGGTCGACGTCGCGCAGCAGGGCGTGCGCGTGCGCGGCCAGGTGGTGGGCCAGGAGCACGGGCTGGGCGTGCTGCAGGTGGGTGCGGCCGGGCATCGGGGCGTCGGGGTGGGCGTCGGCCTGCGCGACGAGCGCGTCGACGACGTCCAGCACGCCCAGCCCGATGCGGCGGGCCGCGTCGCGCAGCCACATCCGGAAGAGGGTGGCGACCTGGTCGTTGCGCGAGCGGCCCGCGCGCAGCTTGCCGCCCAGCTCCGGGCCCGCCCGCTCGATCAGCCCGCGCTCCAACGCGGTGTGCACGTCCTCGTCGTCGGGCGCGGGCGTGAACGCGCCGGACTCGACGTCGGCGCCGAGCTTGGCCAATGCGTCGAGCATGCCGGTGAGCTCGGTGTCGCTGAGCAGCCCGGCCCGGTGCAGCACCCGCGCGTGCGCCATCGAGCCGCGCACGTCGTAGGGCGCGAGGCGCCAGTCGAAGTGCGTGGACTTCGACAGCGCGGCCAGCGCGTCGGCGGGCCCGCTGCTGAACCGCCCGCCCCAGAGCGCAGGCATCAGTCGGTGCCCTCTTCGAGCGCGGCGTCGTCGGAGGACACCCCGCGGTCGCCGTCGACCGTCGCGATCTGCTCGAAGCCACCGGAGGGCAGCTCGCCGAACAGCGTGCCGTGCTCGACGAGCACCGTGCCCTGCTCGAGCGGCTGCCCGGCGTAGGCCTCCAGCTTGGCGCGGGAGTCGGCGATGTCGAGGTTGCGCATGGTGAGCTGGCCGATCCGGTCGACGGGGCCGAAGGCGGCGTTCTCGACGCGCTCCATCGACAGCCGGTCCGGGTGGTAGGAGAACTCCGGCCCCGTGGTGTCGAGGATCGTGTAGTCGTCGCCACGGCGCAGGCGGAGCGTGACCGTGCCCGTCACGAGCGACGCGACCCAGCGCTGGATCGACTCGCGCTGCATCAGGGCCTGCGGGTCGAGCCAGCGGCCCTCGTAGAGCAGCCTGCCCAGCTTGCGGCCCGAGGTGTGGTAGTTGGCCAGCGTGTCCTCGTTGTGGATCGCGTTGAGCAGCCGCTCGTAGGCGGCGAAGAGCAGCGCCATGCCCGGTGCCTCGTAGATGCCGCGCGACTTGGCCTCGATGATCCGGTTCTCGATCTGGTCGGACATGCCGAGGCCGTGGCGGCCGCCGATCGCGTTGGCCTCCAGCACGAGGGCGACGTCGTCGGCGAACCGCTTGCCGTTGATCGCCACCGGATAACCGGCCTCGAAGGTGACGGCGACGTCCTCGGTCGCGATCTCCACCGCGGGGTCCCAGTACTTGACGCCCATGATCGGCTCGACGGTCTCGAGGGACACGGCGAGGTGCTCGAGGGTCTTGGCCTCGTGCGTGGCACCCCAGATGTTGGCGTCGGTGGAGTACGCCTTCTCGGCCGAGTCGCGGTACGGCAGCCCGTGGGCGGTGAGCCACTTGCTCATCTCGTCGCGCCCACCCAGCTCCTGGACGAAGTCGGCGTCGAGCCAGGGCTTGTAGATGCGCAGCTCCGGGTTGGCCATCAGCCCGTAGCGGTAGAAGCGCTCGATGTCGTTGCCCTTGTAGGTGGAGCCGTCGCCCCAGATGTTCACGTCGTCGGACTGCATCGCCCGCACCAGCAACGTGCCCGTGACGGCGCGGCCCAGCGGCGTGGTGTTGAAGTACGTGCGGCCCCCGGACCGGATGTGGAAGGCGCCGCACGCCAGCGCGGCCAGGCCCTCCGCGACCAGCTGCGGCTTGATGTCGACCGCGCGCGCGATCTCGGCGCCGTACTGCTTCGCCCGCGCGGGCACGCCTGCGATGTCCAGCTCGTCGTACTGGCCGAGGTCGGCGGTGTAGGTGCAGGGGATCCCGCCCTTGTCGCGCATCCAGGCGACCGCCACGGAGGTGTCGAGCCCTCCGGAGAAGGCGATGCCGATGCGCTCGCCCTTCGGGAGGGAGGTGAGGACCTTGCTCACGGGTTTCGTTGCTCCTCGGTCAGAGATGGCGTAACAGCTCTACGAGTTGGGCTCCGGTGACGGGCTCACGGGCCACCACCATGAGGGTGTCGTCGCCCGCGATGGTGCCGACGACGACGTGCAGTGCGGCGCGGTCCAGGGCGCTGGCCAGGTAGTGCGCGGCCCCGGGCGGGGTGCGCAACACGGCCAGGTTCCCACTCGAGTCCGCGGAGACGAGCAGCTCCCCCAGCAACCGCGCCAGGCGCGCGGTGCCGCCCTCCACGCCGCGGACCGGGCTGCCGTCATCGGGGATGACGTAGGCGCCGCGAACCTTGATCGCGCCCAGCTCGTCGAGGTCGCGGGAGACGGTGGCCTGCGTGGTCTCGATGCCCTCCGCGACGAGCAGGCCGAGCAGCTCGGCCTGGCTGTGCACGGCCTCGTCGCGGATGAGCTCGACGATGCGGGCCTGGCGACCCGCCCGGTTCAGCGCCGGAGCAGCCACGTCAGGAGTGCCTTCTGTGCGTGCAGCCGGTTTTCGGCCTCGTCCCAGACCGCGCTGTCGGGCGCGTCGAGGATCTCGTCGGTGATCTCGTCGCCGCGGTGGGCGGGCAGGCAGTGCAGCGCGATCGCGCCGGGCGCCGCGCAAGCCATCAACGCCGCGTTGACCTGCAGCGGGCGGAACGGAGCCGTGCGGTCGAGGCCGTCGCGCTCCTGGCCCATCGACACCCACGTGTCGGTGACGACGACGTGCGCGCCCTCGACGGCGACGTGCGGATCGGCCACCAGCTCGGCCCCGCCGCCGGTCTCGGCGCCGCGGGCCTTGGCGTCGCGCAACACCTCGGGATCGGGCTGGAAGCCCTCCGGCGCGCAGACCCGAACGGTGAGGCCCGCCGTGGTGCCGCCGAGCAGCAGCGAATGGGCCATGTTGTTGGCCCCGTCGCCCAGGTAGACCAGCGTGCGGCCGGCGAGGTGGCCGAAGCGTTCGCGGATCGTGAGCAGGTCGGCGAGGACCTGGCAGGGGTGGAACTGGTCGGTGAGCGCGTTGACCACCGGCACGGAGGCGCCCGCGGCCATCTCCTCGATGCGCGACTGGTCGCCCGTGCGCCAGACGATGGCGTCGACGTAGCGGGACAGGACGCGGGCGGTGTCGGCGATGGTCTCGCCGCGGCCGAGCTGGCTCGCCTGCGCGTCGATGATCACCGGGGTGCCGCCGAGCTGAGCGATGCCGACCTCGAACGAGACGCGGGTGCGGGTGCTGGCCTTGTCGAACAGCACCGCCACCGCCTTCGGGCCCGCCAGGGGCTTGTGCCCGAACGGATCGGCCTTCAGCGCGACGGCCAGCTCCAGCACCTCGGCCTGTTCGGCCGGGGTGAGGTCGTCGTCGCGCAGGAGGTGCCTAGACACGCGCGGCGTCCAAGATCCCGGGCAGCGCGATGAGGAACTCCTCGGCCTGCTCCTCGGTGAGCACCAGCGGCGGGGCGAGCCGCACCCGGTCGGGCACGGCGTTGTTGACGAGGAACCCGGCGGCCCGCGCCTGGGCGACGACGGCGGCCGACACCGGGCGGGACAACAGGATGCCGATCAGCAGGCCCGCGCCGTCGACGCCGCGGACCAGCGGGTGCCCCAGCCCCTCGACGGCCGTCGCGATGCTCTTGCCGAGGAGCGCGGTGTGCTCCAGCAGCCCGTCGGCGGCGATCGTGTCGAGCACCGCCAACGCCGCGGCCGCGCAGACCGGGTTGCCGCCGAACGTGGTGCCGTGCTGGCCGGGCTCGAACAGCTCCGCCGCGGCGCCCAAGCCGATGCACGCCCCGATGGGCAGCCCCCCGCCGAGGCCCTTGGCCAGCGTGACGACGTCCGGCACGACGCCGACGCCCTGGTGGGCGAACCAGGCCCCGGTGCGCCCGATGCCGGTCTGCACCTCGTCGAGCACGAGGAGCGCACCGCGCTCGGCGGTGATCTCGCGCGCCGCGGCGAGGTAGCCCGAGGGCGGGGTGACGGCGCCCGCCTCCCCCATGATCGGTTCGAGGAAGACCGCGGCCGTGTCGCTGTCGACGGCGGCGGCCAGCGCGGCGACATCGCCGTAGGGCACGTGCGACACCCCGGGCGTGAGCGGCTCGAACGGCGTGCGCTTGCTCGGCTGGCCGGTGAGCGCGAGCGCGCCCATCGTGCGGCCGTGGAACGCCTCCTCCGCCGCGATGATGTGGGGACGGCCGGTGCGGCGGGCCATCTTGAACGCGGCCTCGTTGGCCTCGGCGCCGGAGTTGCAGAAGAGCACCCGCCCCGGCCGGCCGAGCAGCTCCAGCAGCCGCTCGGCCAGGGCCAGCGGCGGCTCGGTGATGTAGAGGTTCGACGTGTGGCCCAGCGTGGCGATCTGCCTGCTGACGGCCTCGACGACGGCCGGGTGGGCGTGGCCGAGCGCGTTGACGGCGATGCCGCCGAGCAGGTCGAGGTAGCGGCGGCCGTCCTCGTCCCACACCTCGGCGCCGTGGCCGCGCACGAGCGCGAGCGGCGGGGTGCCGTAGTTGTTCATCATCGCGGCCTGCCACCGCGCAGCCAGACTGCCCATCGGCGCTGTCTGTTCGTTCGCAAGCTCACTCACGGCACCACCATCGTCCCTACGCCTTCGGAGGTGAACACTTCCAGGAGCACCGAGTGCGGCACCCGCCCGTCGATCACGTGGGCCCGCGGCACGCCGGCGCGGACCGCGCGCAGGCAGGCCTCCATCTTCGGCGCCATGCCGCTGGCCAGACCGGGCAGCAACGGCTCCAGCTCGGCCGCGGTGAGCTCGCTGATCACCGACTCGCGGTCGGGCCAGTTCGCGAACAGCCCCTCCACATCGGTGAGCACGACCAGCTTCGCCGCACCCAGCGCGGACGCGAGCGCCGCGGCCGCGCTATCGGCGTTGATGTTGTAGACGGTGCCCTCGATGTCCGGGGCCACGCCCGCGACCACCGGGATTCGGCCCGCCTGCAGGATGTCGCGCACGGCGTCGGGGTTGACCGTGGTGACGTCGCCGACCAGCCCGATGTCGACGGCCTCGCCGCCCACCAGCGCCGTGCGCTTCTCCGCGGTGAACAGGCCCGCGTCCTCGCCGGAGAGGCCGACGGCGTAGGGCCCGTGCTGGTTGACGAGCCCGACCAGCTCCCGTCCGACCTGGCCGACGAGCACCATGCGCACGATGTCGATCGTCTCGGGCGTGGTGACGCGCAGGCCGCCGCGGAACTCGGCGGGCAGGCCGAGCCGGTCGAGCATCGCGGTGATCTGCGGACCGCCGCCGTGCACGACGACCGGCAGGATGCCCGCGAGCCGCAGGAACACCATGTCCTGGGCGAACGCGGCCTTCAGGCGCTCGTCCACCATCGCGTTGCCGCCGTACTTGACCACCACCACCTGGCCGTGGAAGCGCTGCAGCCACGGCAGCGCCTCGGCGAGGACGGCCGCCTTCTCGCCCGCGCGGGCGAGCTTCTCGTCAAGAGGAGTAGGCACTGTTCTCCTCGACGTAGGCGTGCGAGAGGTCGGTGGTGAGGACCTCCGCGGCGCCCTCGCCCAGGCCGAGCTCGATCGCGATCGTGATGTCGCGGCCGGACATGTCGGCCGCGTGCCGATCGCCGACGGCCACCCCGTCGCGGCACAGCGCGACGCCGTTGATCGTGATGCCGAGCCGCTGGGCGTCGACCTCGCCGGGCGCGCGGCCGACCGCCATGGCGATGCGACCCCAGTTGGGGTCGCCCGCGAAGAACGCGGTCTTGCAGAGGTTGTCCTGAGCCACCGTGCGCGCGACGGCCACCGCTTCGGCCTCGGAGCGGGCACCGCGCACGGCGACCGTGACGTGCTTGGTGACGCCCTCCGCGTCGGCCTGCAGCTGCAGGCACAGGTCGGTGCAGGCGGCGTGCACGGCGGCCGCGAGCTCCGCGGCGCTCGGGGTGACGCCGGACGCGCCGGAGGCCAGGAGCAGGACGGTGTCGTTGGTGGAGGTGCCGCCGTCGATGTCGAGCCGGTCGAAGGTCTTGCCGACGGCCGAGCGCAGCGCCGCGTCGCACGCGGCGGTGTCGGCCACGGCGTCGGTGGTGAGCACGACGAGCATGGTCGCCATGGCCGGGGCGATCATGCCCGAACCCTTGGCGAAGCCGCCCACCGAGAAGCCCGGCCCGGCGGCGAGCGCCTGTTTGGGGTGGTGATCGGTGGTGAGCACGGCGGTGGCGGCGGCGGTGGCCGCCTCGGGCGCGGCGGCGAGCTCGGCGGCGGCCTTCTCGACCCCGGCGACCAGGGCGGCCCGGGGCAGCTGCTCGCCGATGATGCCGGTGGAGCACACCGCGACCTCGACGGCGCCGCAGCCCAGGACCTCGGCCGCCTTCTCCGCGGTGGAGTGGGTCGTCTGGAAGCCCTCCGGCCCGGTGCACGCGTTGGCGCCGCCGGAGTTGAGGACGACGGCGCGCAGCGCGCCCCCGGTGAGCACCTGCTTGCTCCAGAGCACGGGCGCGGCCTTGACCTGGTTGGTGGTGAACATGCCCGCGGCGGCGCGGCCAGGGCCGTCGTTGACGACGAGCGCGAGGTCGAGCCTGCCGCCGTCCTTGATCCCGGCGGCGATCCCGGCGGCCCGGAACCCCTTGGGTGCGGTGATGCTCACGGCGCCACTCCCGTCAACGGCAGGCCCAGTGCCTCGGGGAGGCCGAGGGCGAGGTTCATGCACTGCACGGCGCCGCCCGCGGTGCCCTTGGTGAGGTTGTCGATCGCGGCCACCGCCACCAGGCGGCCCGCATCGGCATCCACCGTGACCTGCAGGTGCACGGTGTTGGCCCCCAGCGTGGCGGCGGTGCTCGGCCAGACGCCTTCGGGCAGCAGGTGCACGAACGGCTCGGCGGCGTAGGCCTTGGCGTAGGCCTCCACGACCTCGGCCGTGGACGCCGTCGTGGGCGCCGTGCACGTGGCGAGGATGCCGCGCGGGAGCGGGGCGAGCACGGGGGTGAAGCTCACGGCGACCGTTCTACCCGCGGCCACCGACAGGTTCTGGACGATCTCGGGGGTGTGCCGGTGCAGCCCGCCCACCCCGTACGCGGAGAGCGCACCCATGACCTCGGCGCCCAGCAGGTGCGGCTTGAGCGACTTGCCCGCCCCCGACGTGCCGCTCACCGCCGTGACGACGACCTCGGGCGCGGCCAGGCCCGCGGCGAGCGCCGGGAACAGCGCGAGGCTCGCCGCCGTGGGGTAACAACCCGGCACCGCGACCCGGCGCGCGCCGCGCAAGGCGTCGCGGGCGCCGGGCAGCTCCGGCAGGCCGTAGGGCCACGCGCCCGCGTGCGCGCCGCCGTACCAACGGGTCCAGGCGGCGGGGTCGGTCAGCCGGTGGTCGGCGCCGCAGTCGATCACGAGCACGTCGTCGCCGAGTGCGGCGGCCAGCTCGGCGGAGTGGCCGTGCGGCAGCGCGAGGAACACGACGTCGTGACCCGCGAGCGTCGCCGGGTCGGTCTCGACCAACATCCGGTCGACCACCGGCAGCAGGTGCGGCTGGTGCTCCCCGAGCCGCGTACCCGCGCTGCCACCCGCCGTCAGCACGCCGATCTCCACCTCCGGGTGCGCGAGCAGGAGCCGGAGCAGCTCACCCCCGGCATACCCGCTCGCCCCGGCCACCGCGATCCGCACCATACGCATGACTATGCACGATGGCGCAACTCGATGCAAACGCGGCTACACGGTGGTCGGGTCCACCGCCGCCCGGGCCTCGTGCGAGCGCGCCCGCTGCTCCGCCATCAACGCGTCGTACTCCGCCTGCCACGTGGGCGACAGCAGGATGCCCGTGCGCCGCGCCTCCTCGACGGACACCTCGACGGGCATCCCGAAGGTGTCGTGGAGCTCGAACAACGCCGAGCCGTCGACCGCCGAGCCGCTGCGGCCCAGGCGCCGCATCGCGGCCAGACCCTTGCGCAGCGTGCGTCCGAAGCTGCGTTCCTCCTTGGCCAGCACGTCCGTGATGCGGTCCCGGTCGGCGTGGACCTCCGGGTAGTCGTCGCGGTAGAGATCGGCGATCACCGGGACGAGCGTCTGCGCGATCCCGCCGGTGACCTCGAGCTCAAGTCCGTAGCGCAGCGCCCGGCGCACCAGCCTGCGCATGACGTAGGACTGGGCCTTGTTGCCCGGACGCACCCCGTCCGCGGCGAGCAGCGCGGCTCCCCGGATGTGATCGGTGACCACGCGCATCGCGACGGTCGAATCCTCGTAGGAGCGGCCCGACAACGACTGCAGGGCCTCCACGATCGGCCACAGCCGATCGATGCGGTAGACGTCGGGGCTGTCGATGGCGGCCGCCGCGATCCGCTCCAAACCGCCACCGAAATCGACGTTGTGCCGCGGCAGGTCCACGAATCCGTCGACCGTGCGTTGGAACTCCATGAAGACCGAGTTGCCGATTTCGAGGTACTGGCCCCCGTCCGAGTTCTGGTGGGGGTAACGGCCGAACGCCGTGTCGTGCTCGACCTGGGGGAAGTAGAAGAACACCTCCGAATCGGGACCACCGGGGTCGCCGATCGGCATCTCTTCGGCACCGCCTGCCCGACTCCACCAGTTCTTGGCACCGTAAAAGGCGATGCGGGCGCCCTGGTTGCCGATCTCGTTGCCGCGCTCCTCGGTGTCGAGGTCGATGCGCTCGCGGCTGATCCCGGCGTCGCGGAACAGGTCCGTCCAGATCTCGGCGCTCTCGTCGTCGCGGGCGATGCCGTGCTGCGGATCGCCGATGTAACAGGTGACGTAGATGCGCTCCGGCGGCAGGCCGACGACGTCGGTGAGGAACCGCCACAGCATGGGGATCTGGAACGACTTCGAGTAGTCGCCGAGGCTCCAGTTGCCCAGCATCTCGAAGAACGTGGTGTGCCGGTTGTCGCCGACGTCGTTGATGTCCTGCGCGCGAAGGCACGGCTGGACGTCGCCGATGCGGGTGCCCGCCGGGTGCGGCTCACCGAGCAGATAGCGCAGCAACGGCTGCATCCCGCTGCCCGTGAACAGGGTGGTGGGATCGTCGCGCAACACGAGGGGCGTACGCGGAATGATCGTGTGACCATTCTCCACGAGCATTTCCAGATACGCCTGACGGATCCGGTGCGCCTCCATCGCCGTCAGCCTCGCACCGTTCTTCCGGTGGACGTTTGGTGGAGGACTCAGGAATTGAACCTGACAAGGCGCCCCAAGTGCGCATCCCCCCTGCCGACCGATGCTAGCGCGCGTCCCGTCCCCACGACAAGATCGTTGTTGCACGCCGCGTCGTCCGAACGGACCTGTCCGGAAGGCCGTTCGGCGAGGGACCGTACCCACCGGAGGTTCGACATGACCGAGCAAGCCGCGACGATCCCCGGAGGTCGGTTCCAGCGCATGGCGCAGGAGGCGCTCGCCGTGTGGCGCAGGTTGCCGTTCACCACCACCGTCGTCGTCGCGATGCTCATCGTGGGCCTCGCCACCGGTGCGCTGTGGCGGCAGGCGATGGACCAGCCCTGGTACCCCGACGTCGCCTTCGGCCTGCCGTCCTTCGTCGCGGGCCGGTGGTGGACGCTCGTCTCGGGCGCGTTCTTCGCGCTCACACCGTGGTTCTACCTGCCGATGGTGGGGAGCTTCGCGTTGTTCGTCGGGTGGGCCGAGTTCCACCTCGGCACCCGACTCACGGTCGCGGTGACGGTCGTCGGGCAGGTGCTCGCGGTGGTCGGGGCGGCCCTCTTCCTCCTCGTCGTGCAGAGCCCGGACTGGCCGTGGGCGGCGCAGACCGCGACGCAGCTCGACGTCGGGTTCTCGGCGGGCGCGTTGGCGGTCGCCGCGGTGACCTCGGCGATGCTGCGGCCACCCTGGCGGTTGCGCGTACGGCTCGCGCTCGGGATCTACGCGCTGGTTGCGGCGTTCTACACGGGCACACCGGCCGACCTGGAGCACTTCCTCGCCGTCGCCATCGGACTGGCGGCGGGCCCGCGGATCACCCGCGGGCTCAACCCGCCCGCGATGGGGCGACCGAGCAGGCGGGAGTGGCGTCTCCTCGCCGTGGCCGGGATGTTGCTGGTCGCGGTCACCTCGGTGGTCACCTACTTCGTGCCGGACGACGGACCACTCGGCCCGGACCTCGGTGACACCCAGGACCTCGTCGACCTCGCCATCACGTTGGTCCTCGTCCTGCTGCTGATCCGGGGCCTCCGCCGGGGCAAGCGCCTGACCTGGTGGTTCACCGTCGTCATCGCAGGCCTCAACGTGTTCCTCGGGCTCGCCATCGCGGTGCTCGGCGTCCTCATCGCGATCTTCGGCGGCGACCTCGACATCGACAACGGGCTGCCGCGCTTCGCCGCCGACAAACTGCTGTGGACGGCGGTCTTCGTGATCCTCATCGTCGGTCGACGGGCCTTCCGCGTGCCGTCCCGCCGTCGGGTGCGGCGGAGCACCGCGACCGCCGCGATCGACCATCCGACCGCCGTGCAGATGCTGCAGAAGAGCGGCGGCGGCACGCTGTCGTGGATGGCGACCTGGCCGGAGAACACCTGGTTCCGGACGCCCGACGGGGAGTCGTTCGTCGCCTACCAGCGGCACGCAGGCGTCGCGATCGGCCTGGGCGACCCGGTCGGACCGGAGGCGGATCGGGGCGAGGCCGTGCGGGCGTTCGCGACCCTGTGCGAGCGCAGCGGCTGGGTGCCGTGCCTGTTCTCGGCGACGGAGGAGACCGCGGACGCGGCGGGCGAGCTGGGTTGGCAACGGGTGCAGGTCGCCGAGGACACCCTCGTCGACCTCCCGGACCTGCAGTTCCGCGGCAAGTCCTGGCAGGACGTGCGCTCGGCGCTCAACAAGGCGGGCAAGCAGGGCATCACGTTCCGCATGGTGACGCTGGCCGAGGAGCGGTGGTCGCTGGTGGCGCAGGTGCGCGCCATCTCCGAGGAGTGGGTGGGCGACAAGGCGCTCCCGGAGATGGGCTTCACCCTCGGGGGCGTCGACGAGGCGCTCGACCCGCACGTCCGGGTCGGCCTCGCCGAGGACGCCGAGGGGCAGGTGCAGGGCGTCACGTCCTGGCTCCCGGTGTACGGGGACGGCGGTGCGGTCCGCGGCTGGACGCTGGACGTGATGCGCCGCCGGCACGACGGGACGTTCCGGCCGGTCGTCGAGTTCCTCATCGCGTCGAGCTGCCTCGCGTTCCAGTCCGAGGGAGCGCAGTTCGTGTCGCTGTCGGGCGCGCCGCTCGCCCGCGCGAAGGGCGACGAGGCCACGGCCGCGCTCGACCGCCTGCTCGACACCCTCGGCGAGACGCTGGAGCCGATGTACGGGTTCCGGTCGCTGCACGCCTTCAAGAACAAGTTCGCGCCCCGCTTCGAGCCGATGTACCTGGTCTTCCGGGACGAGGCCGACCTGCCGCGGATCGGGATCGCGCTCACCCGGGCCTACCTGCCCGACACGCCACTGCGGGAGATCGTCCGGATGGGGCGGCACTGACGTGGAGCTCGGCGTCTACACGTTCGCCGACGTGGCGCCGGGACCCGGCGGGGTGGGGCCCGCGCAGCGGCTGCGCGAGGTCGTCGAGGAGGCCGCGCTCGCCGACCAGGTCGGGCTCTCGGTCTTCGGCGTGGGCGAGCACCACCGCGCCGACTACGCGGCGTCCTCCCCCGCCACGGTGCTGGCCGCCGCGGCCGAGCGCACCACCGACATCCGGCTCACCAGCGCCGTCAGCGTGCTCAGCTCCGACGACCCGGTGCGCGTGTTCCAGCAGTTCGCCACGCTGGACCTGCTGTCCGGCGGCCGCGCCGAGATCATGGCCGGACGGGGGTCGTTCACGGAGTCGTTCCCGCTGTTCGGCTACGACCTGGCGGACTACGACGCGCTCTTCGCCGAGAAGCTCGACCTGCTGCTGGCCGTCCGCGACCGGGAGCGGGTGACGTGGTCGGGCGCCCACCGCGCCGCGCTCGTCGACCAGCCGGTGTACCCACGGCCGGTGCAGGACCCGCTGCCGGTGTGGGTCGCCGTGGGTGGCAACCCGCAGTCGGTCGTGCGGGCGGGGCTGCTCGGTCTTCCGCTCGCGCTGGCGATCATCGGGGGCCAACCCGAGCGGTTCGCGCCGCTGGCGCACCTGCACCGCCGCGCGCTGGCCGAGGCCGGGCACGACCAGCAGCCGATGAGCGAGCTTGCGAGCGGATCATCCAACACAGCGCCTGCGCGAAGCGCTGACCGAGCGCAGCGAGGGAATGCGATGAGCCTCAACGTGCACGGGTTCGTGGCCGACACCCGCGAGCGCGCCGCCGACGTCTACTACCCGGCGCACTCCGGGGTGATGAACCGGATCGGGCGCGAGCGCGGGTGGGGACCGACCAACCGCGCCGCGTTCGACGCCGCGACCGGCCCGCGCGGCCCGTACGCCGTCGGCGATCCCGAGGCGGTCGCGGAGAAGATCCTCTTCTGGCACGGGCTCTTCGGGCAGGAGCGCACGCTGATCCAGGTCGCGATCGGCGACGTGCCCCACCGCGAGGTGCTGCGGGCCATCGAGCTGCTGGGCACGAAGGTGGCGCCGCTGGTGCAGGCCGGGCTGTGACGGCTGCGCCGAGCAGGCGACGCTGAGCCTGCGCCCTCCTATCGCAGCCGTGCGCCGTGCCGCTGGGCCGCCACGGCGACGGCGGCGTCGCGGGCCGTGTTGGCCTCCTCGCTGGTGAGCGTGCGGTCGGGGGCCCGGAAGCGCAGCGTGTAGGCCAGCGACCGGTTGCCCGCGCCGACCTGCTCGCCCGCGTAGACGTCGAAGAGGCGCACGTCCTCCAGGAGGTCGCCGCCCCCGTCGAGCAGGGCGTCCGTCAGCTCGGCGGCGGGCACCGAGGCGGCCGCGACCAGCGCGACGTCCACCGCCACCGGCGGGTAGGGCGACACCCGCGGCACCGGCCGGTCGTCCAGCAGGGGCAGGAGGTCGAGGTCCAGCTCCATCGCGCACGTGCGCGGCGGCAGCCCGAGCGCGTCGATCACCTTGGGGTGCAGCTCACCCGCGAAGCCGACGGGGAAGTCGCCCACCCGCAGCATGGCGCACCGGCCGGGGTGCCACGGCGGGTTGTCGCCCGCGGTGATCCGCAGCTCCACGCGCGCGGCCTCGCCGACGAGCCGCGCGGCCTGCACGGCGTCGGCCCAGCTCGCCTGTAGTCCGCTCCCCCACCAACCCCGGGGCTCCCGGTCGCCTGCCAGCACCACGCCGACGTGCACGGGCTGAGCGGGCAGCGCGGCGAAGATCTGGGCCATCTCGGCGTCCGAGGGGCGCTTGTCGACGCCCGGCTCGGGCAGCGGGAGCTGCTCGCGGTGCGGCAGCACGACCTGGCCCACGGTGTACAGCGCGAGGTCCACGGCGCCGCGCGACCGGTTGCGCACGAGCGTGTCGAGCAGGCCCGGCAGCAATGTGGTGGCGAGCTCCGCGCGGTCGGCGTCGAGCGGGTTGCGGACGGGCACCGTGTGGCGGCGGGGGTCGTCGGCGGGCAGCCCGAACGCGTCCCACGTGGCCTGCCCGACGAACGGGAACGGCAGCACCTCGACGTAGCCCGCCTCGGCCAGGGCGACCGACACGGCGCGGCGGCGGCGCTGCGCCGGGGTGAGCCCGCGTCCGGCGGGCGCGGTGGGCAGCTCGGACGGGATCGTCGCGTAGCCCTCCAGCCGCAGCACCTCCTCGACGAGGTCGGCGGGCTGAGCCAGGTCCGGACGCCACGACGGCGGGGTCGCGACGACCTGGCCGCGCCCGTCGGCGCCCGCCACCAGCTCGACGGCGCACCCCACCTGGCCGAGGCGCCGGGCCGTGGCCCCGGGCGGGTACGCCACGCCCGCCACCCGGTCGGGCAGGTCCAGCGCCATCTGCACGGGCGTGACGGCAGGCGCGGCGCCGACGTCGGTGCGCCCGGCCGCGATCGTGCCGCCGCCGTGCTCGACGAGCAGCGCCGCGACCCGCTCGGCCGCGACCGGCGGCAGCTGCGGGTCGACCGTGCGCTCGAACCGGCGGGACGCCTCGCTGGGCAGCTTGTGCCGCCGGGCGCCGCGGGCGATCGTCGCGGGGTCGAAGTGCGCCGCCTCGATCACGACGTCGATCGGGTCGGTGCCGGGCCGGATCTCCGTGGACGCCCCGCCCATCACGCCCGCGAGGCCGATCGGGCCGGAGTCGTCGGTGATGAGCAGGTCGTCGGCGTCGAGACGGCGCTGCACGTCGTCGAGGGTGGTGAGCGTCTCGCCCGGCTGCGCCCGCCGCACCACGATGGGCCCGGACAGCCGCGCCGCGTCGTAGGCGTGCAGCGGCTGGCCCAGCTCCAGCATCACGTAGTTGGTGACGTCGACGATCAGCGAGATGGGGCGCATCCCGGCCCCGAGGAGCCGCCGCTGCATCCACCACGGCGACGCCGCCGTCGGGTCGACCCCGTCGACGCGGCGGGCCACGAAGCGCAGGCAGCCGTCGTCGGCCAGCGTGACGGGCCACCCGTCACCCTCGGCGGGGGGCACCGCCACGCGGCTCGCGGGGTCGACGTAGTCCACGTCGGTGGCGATGGCGATCTCGCGCGCCAGCCCGCGCACGGAGAACGCGTAGCCGCGGTCGGGCGTGATGTTCAGCTCGATCACCGGGTCGTTCGCCCCGATCAGCGGGAGCGCCTCGTCGCCGGGCTCGGCGGTGTGCGGCGGCAGCACGAGGATGCCCGCGTGGTCGGACCCGATGCCGAGCTCGCGCACCGACGCGATCATGCCGTCGGACACGTGCCCGTAGGTCTTGCGCGCGGTGATCTCGAAGCCGCCCGGCAGCACGGTGCCCGGCAGCGCGACCACCACGAGGTCGCCGACGGCGAAGTTGGTGGCCCCGCAGATCACGCCGCGCGGGGTCTGCTCGCCGACGTCGACCTGGCACCACCGGATCGGCTTCTTGAGGCCGGTGAGCTCCTCGATCTCGAGCACGCGGCCGACCTTCACCGGGCCGGTGACCTCCGGCGCCGGGTGGATCTCCTCGATCTCGAAGCCGACGCGCACGAAGGCCTCGCCGGTCGCCTCCGCCGAAGGCAGGTCGGCGACGTGCTCGGACAGCCAGGACTGCAACACACGCACGAAGGGAGCTCCTGTCAGATGCCGAAGGCCCGGCTGAACCGCACGTCGCCCTCGACCATGTCGCGCATGTCGGGGATGCCGTTGCGGAACTGCAGGGTGCGCTCGATGCCCATGCCGAACGCGAAGCCGGAGTAGACGTCGGTGTCGACGCCGCAGGCGCGGAGCACGTTCGGGTTGACCATGCCGCAGCCGCCCCACTCGACCCAGCCCGCGCCGCCCTTCTTCTCCGGGAACCACACGTCCACCTCTGCGGACGGTTCGGTGAAGGGGAAGTACGACGGGCGCAGCCGGGTGCGCGACTCGGCGCCGAACATGGCGCGGGCGAACGCGTCGAGCGTGCCCTTGAGGTGCGCCATCGTGATGCCGACGTCCACCGCGAGGCCCTCGACCTGCGAGAACACCGGGGTGTGGGTGGCGTCCAGCGCATCGGTGCGGAACGTGCGGCCCGGGCACACCACGTAGACGGGCAGCTCGCGCTCCAACAGCGCCCGCACCTGCACCGGTGAGGTGTGGGTGCGCAGGACGAGCTGTTCGGCGCCGTACCCGGAGTCCTTGTCGCCCAGGTAGAACGTGTCCTGCATGGTGCGGGCGGGGTGGTCCTTCTTGAAGTTCAGCGCGTCGAAGTTGAGCCATGCCGACTCAACTTCGGGGCCCTCGGCCACCTCCCAGCCCATGCCGACGAACACGTCGGCGATGCGCTCGGAGAGCTGCGTGAGCGGGTGGCGGGCGCCGCGCGGGCGCCGGTCCCACGGCAGCGTGACGTCGACCGCCTCCTCGACGAGCACGCGCTCGTCGCGCTCCTGCACCAACGTGGCGTGCCGGGCGTCGAACGCCTCCTGGGCTTCCTGGCGCGCGGCGTTCACGCGCTTGCCCGCGTCGGCGCGCTCCGGGCCCGGCAGCGACCCCAGCTCGCGGCGGGCGAGCAGCAGGGGGGCGCGGTCGCCGAGGTGCGCGGGCTTGGCGGCGGCCAGCGCGGGGAGGTCGGCCGCGTTCGCGAAGGCCTCCCGGGCCGCGGCGACGGCGGCGGCCAGCGCGTCGGGGTCCAGAAGGTTCATGACGTCCGTCTCACTCATCAGGCCGTGATCGTATGCGCCGGGCTCCGACGCTCGCGTAGAGGCATACCGCGGCGGCCGTGGCGAGGTTCAGGCTCTCGGCCCGGCCGTGGATCGGCACCCGCACGCGGTGGTCGGCTCCTTCGGCAACGGTCGCCGGTACGCCGTGCGCCTCGCCACCGAATATCCACGCGACGGGCTCGGCGAGCACCGGTGCGACCGCCGGGTCGTGCAGGTCGAGCTCGCCGTGCGCGTCGGCGACGAGCGTGGTGAGCCCGGCCGCGCGGCAGGCCCCGAGCGCGGCCGCGGTGTCGCGCTCGCGCGCGATGGGGATGTGGAACAGCGAGCCGGTGGACGCCCGCACGGCCTTGCCGTTGTGCGGGTCGACCGTGTCGCCCGCGAGCACCACGGCGTCGGCCCCCGCCGCGTCGGCCACCCGCACGACCGTGCCCGCGTTGCCGGGATCGGCCACCCCCACGCACACGGCGACGAGCTGCGGCGCACCCGCGAGGGCCCGCGCGAGCGGCACGTCGAGCAGGTCGCAGACGGCGAAGATGCCCTGCGGCGTGACGGTGTCGGAGAGGCTCGCCGCGGCGCGCTCGGTGATCCACGCGGGCGCCGCGCCGAGCAGGTCGGGGTGCCGCGCCGCGGCGGCTTCGGTGACGAACACCTCGCGCACCCGCCCGTGCCGCTGCGCCTCCCGCACGGCTTGGGCGCCCTCCACGAGGAACCGCCCCGCCCGGTCGCGCCCCGCGCGGCGCAGCAGCTTGCGAGCTGCGACGACGCGCGCGGAACGCTCCGTGCGGGGCGGTTCGACCTGCGTGGTCAGGCTGCCGATTCCTTCGCTGCCGACTCCTTCGCGGGGAGGTTCGCCTTGGCCACCTCGACGAGCGCGGCGAACGCGGCCTCGTCGGTGACGGCGATGTCGGCGAGCACCTTGCGGTCGACCTCGACGCCAGCGGCCTTGAGGCCCTGGACGAAGCGGTTGTAGGTCATGCCGTTGGCGCGGGCAGCGGCGTTGATGCGCGTGATCCACAGCTGCCGGAAGTCACCCTTGCGGGCCCGCCGGTCGCGGTAGGCGTAGTTCAGCGAGTGGAGCACCTGCTCCTTCGCCTTGCGGTACAGCCGCGACCGCTGGCCGCGGTAGCCGCTGGCCAGCTCGAGGGTGGTGCGCCGCTTCTTGTGGGCGTTGACCGCGCGCTTGACGCGTGCCATGGGAATCAGTCCTTAAGTCGGGAAGTCGAGGGGCGGGAGGCGGCGCTCAGCGCCAAGGGTTCGCTGCGCAGGCTCCGCTCAGCGGCCGAGGAGCTTCTTCACGCGCTTGACGTCGGCCTTGTTGACGGGCACGACGCGCGACAGGTCACGCGTCTCCTTGCTCGACTTCACCTCGAGGCGGTGCCGCAGGCCGGCTTGCTGGCGCATGAGCTTGCCGGTACCGGTGACCTTGACCCGCTTGGACATCCCGGAATGCGTCTTGTTCTTGGGCATGGCAGTTCCTTCGCTGGCGGCACCCCGGGGGTACGGGGTGCCGGTGGGCAGTGCAGCGTGCGGTCAGGCGGGCGGCGCGGGCTCGGGGGTGCGAGCGGGCGCCTGGCGCTTGGCCTGGGGCTTCTTCGTTGGCGCGATCACCATCGTCATGTTGCGACCGTCCTGCTTCGGCGTCGCCTCCACCACACCCACGTCGCTCACGTCCTCGGCGAGGCGCTGCAGCAGCCGGAACCCCAGCTCGGGGCGGGACTGCTCGCGACCGCGGAACATGATCGTGACCTTGACCTTGTTGCCGCCTTCGAGGAAGCGCCGGACGTGCCCGCGCTTGGTCTCGTAGTCGTGCGTGTCGATCTTCGGCCGGAGCTTCTGCTCCTTGATCGTGGTGAGCTGCTGGTTTCGGCGGGACTCCCGGGCCTTCTGCGCGCTCTCGTACTTGAACTTGCCGTAGTCCATGAGCTTGCAGACCGGCGGGCGGGCTTGGGCAGCGACCTCGACGAGGTCGAGCTCGGCCTCCTGCGCGAGCCGCAGGGCGTCCTCGATACGCACGATGCCGACCTGTTCCCCGTTCGGCCCGACCAGGCGGACCTCTGGAACGCGGATGCGGTCGTTGATGCGTGTCTCAGTGGTGATGGGGTCTCCTCGTTTCGACGTCGTCTGGCGCGACGGAGCGGAGACCCGAAACGGTCGCCAGCCCACGAGCCCTGGGCTCGTCGGCAGGACCGGACCCGGACACCTGGGGTGACGCGGGTGGGAGCGGGGCTCCACTTGAGCGCCCTGACGCGCAATTCAACGCGCGACGGGGTGGTCGCATTCCGAAGGGTACACGATGCGACGACCGACGCCGACGGCGCCGTCAGGGCCTGCCGAGCGCCCGGTAGGTCCAGCCCGCGCCGCGCCACCGCGCCGGATCCAGCGCGTTGCGGCCGTCGACGATCCGCCGGGTGGCGACGATCCGACCCAACACCTCGGGGTCCAACGCGGCGAACTCGGGCCACTCGGTCAGGTGCAGCACGACGTGCGCGCGGTCGGCGGCTTCGAGGGCCGAGTCCGCGTACTCCAGCGTCGGGTACATCTTGCGGGCGTTGTCGTTCGCCTTGGGGTCGTAGACGGTCACCTGCGCGCCCTGGAGTTGGAGCGAGGCGGCGACGTTCAGCGCCGGCGAGTCGCGGATGTCGTCGGAGTCGGGCTTGAAGGCGGCGCCGAACACCACGACGCGCTTGCCGAGCACCGAGCCGTCGCACTGCTCCCGGGCGAGGTCGATCATCCGGACCCGCCTGCGCATGTTGATCGCGTCGACCTCCCGCAGGAAGCTCAGCGCCTGGTCGGCGCCGAGCTCGCCCGCCCGGGCCATGAACGCGCGGATGTCCTTCGGCAGGCATCCCCCGCCGAACCCGAGGCCCGCGTTCAGGAACCGACCACCGATGCGCGGATCGAGCGCCAGCGCCTGGCCGAGCTGTATGACGTCGGCGTGCGCGATCTCGCAGACCTCCGCCATCGCGTTGATGAAGGAGATCTTCGTCGCCAGGAACGCGTTCGCGCTGACCTTGACCAGCTCCGCGGTCTGGTAGTCGGTGACGATCATCGGCACGCCCACGTCCAGCAGCGGTGCGTAGACCGGTCCGCAACACTCCTCGGCGTGGTCGGACGGACGCCGACGACCAGGCGGTCCGGGCGCAGCGTGTCGTCGATGGCGAAGCCCTCCCGCAGGAACTCCGGGTTCCAGGCCAGCTCGACGTCGGCGCCCGCGGGCGCGAGCGCGACGAGGCGCTCGGCGAGGCGGGCCGCGGTGCCGACCGGCACGGTCGACTTCCCCGCGACGAGGCACGGCCGCCGCAGGTGCGGGGCGAGCGCGTCGACGGCGGCGTCGACGTGGCGCAGGTCGGCCGCGAACTCGCCCCGCTTCTGCGGGGTGCCGACGCACAGGAAGTGCACGTCGCCGAACGCCGCCACCTCCTCGACGGACGTGGTGAACCGCAGCCTGCCTGCGGCCACCTGCTTGGCGATGAGCTCGTCGAGGCCGGGCTCGTAGAACGGCACCCGGGCGGCCTGCAGCGCGGCGACCTTGTCCGGGTCGACGTCCAGGCCGAGCACCTCGAAGCCCAGCTCGGCCATGCAGGCCGCGTGCGTGGCGCCGAGGTAGCCGGTGCCGATCACGGTGAGGCGCGGCCGGGTCGGGTTGGTGTGGTCATGGTTGCACACTCCGATGCGGGGACGGTCAGGAACAGGTGATGGTGCTGAGGCCCTCGGCCGCGGCCACTGCGGTGTTCGAGCAGGCGACGCGGTTGCCGTCCGCGTCCTTGGTGACGTTGATGGCGTAGCCCGGGCCGTTCACGGTGGCCCGGTTGTCGGCGAAGGTGTTCCGGGCGCCCCAGCCGTCGAGGATGCGATGGGTCTGGAAGCCGTCCTCCGGCGCGTCGGCGCCGACGTTCCCGACGATCTGCCACTCGTTGCCCTTGACGTCGACCCAGGCGTCGGCGGCGGACATGCCCACCCCGGAGAACGTGTTGCCGCGCACCGTGCCGCCGGTGGTGCCCTCCTTGATGTCCACCGACTCGGCCGTGGTCTCGGCGATGTCGTTGCCCTCGAGGACGTTGCGGTCGCTGCGGTCGGGCAGGCACTCGGAGTAGTTGCACCAGTTGCTCTTCGCGCTGCCGACGTAGATGCCCTCACCGAACTTCTTCGTGCGGAGCCCGGTGGCGCGGATGACGGACCTGCGGACGACGTTGTCCGAGCTGCCTCGCCGCAGGTGCACGGCCTCCTCGCCGACCTCGCTCACCGCGATGCCGTCCACGACGACGTGCGACGAGGCGTCGACCATCACGCCCTTCTGGCCGCCACGCACCGTGAGACCCGCGACCCGCGTGTGGTCGGCGTGGTCGAGGTGCAGCGTGTAGCCGTTCTCATCACCGCCGTCGAGGACGGCGGTCCGGGGACCGCACAGGGTGATCGGGGCGCCCGCGGTGCCCGCGGAGGCGAGCGTGAAATGCCCCGCGTAGTCGCCTGCGGCGAGGCGGATCAGGTCGCCGGGCTTCGCCGCCCCGAGCGCGGCCGTCAGCTGGTCGGCGGTGGCGACATCCGTGCCGCCGCCGTCGCAGCCCACCGACGCCGGAGCGGCCGCCGTGGCCTGCGCGTCCGGGGCGGCGTACGGGCCCGCCGTCACCGCCTGGTCGCACGCCGCGGTGGCGAACGCGAGCGCGCAGAGGGTCCCGATCAGGAGGCGGTTCATCGCACGCCCAGTCCTTCGTGTCGGGCCGCCGGGGCGGCCGGGGAGAGCGGGATCAGCAGCGTCTCGCCGCCGACGTCGTGGGCGGTCGCAGGCGGCTCGACCACGCCACCCCCCTCGACGTAGGGACGGCTGCCAAGGCGGCGGCGCACGAACACCAGCGCGAGGGGCGCGAGCAGCACGAGCGCCCACACCGGCAGCAGCGGGTGGTCCCGGATGGCGTTCGATACGTACTCGGACAGCGAGACCTCGACGTGCCACCCGCTGACGTCGTTCGGACCGACGGCGACGACCGCGGGCGCCGTCACCCGGACGACGTCGACCGCGCCCGCGCCCGCACCCGCGAGGGAGTTCCCCTCGACGGTGGAGCCGTCCGCCCCGCCGACGACCGAGACGCCGTGGCTCGTGGCACCGGTGACCTCGTTGGCCCGCACGTCGGCCCGGGCGTCCCGGACCTGGAGGCCGATCTCGGCACCGTCGATGCGGTTGCCCGTGACCACCACGCCGGACGGACCGCTCCGCACCGCGATGGCCGCCGAACGGACGCCGCGCACGGTGTTGCCGGTGATCCGGGCGCCCGGGGACCGACCGGTGACCACGATGCCGTCGCTGTGGCCGACGACCTGGTTGCCCGCGATCACCAGCTCCCCGGTGTCCGTCGCCTGCACGCCGTCGTCGCGGTTGTCGCGCACGACGGCGTTCTCCAGCCGGAAGTCCCGGTACGGGACGTTGCTCGCGCCCGCGGGCCCGGCGTCCTCGGCGATCGGGGCGCCGTTGAAGCGGACGCCGTCGCCCGCGTTGCCGACCGCGGAGACCTGCCGCAGGGTGATCGCCTCGGAGCCGCGGTCGGCGACGAACCCGTCCGCGCCGTTGACTTCCGCGGTCGAGCGCTCCACGACGACCTTGGCCGTGCCGCGGTGCAGCAGGACGCCCGCGAGCTCACTGCGGCGGAACGTCGTCGCCGTGACGGTGAGCCCGTCGACGTCGGAGGTGAAGAGGCCGTAGTGGCTGTCGCTGATCTCGGTGTCGCTGATGGCACCGGTCGCCGGGCTCTCCTGGAGCCCGGTGAGCGCGATGCCGCCGGTCCGGCCGCTCCAGAAGCCGAGCGCGCCCGCGCGGACGAAGCGCAGCGCGAACGCCGCGCCGACGTCGCGGATGTAGGCGCGACCGTCGGTCGGCACGCGGTCGGGGCCGCCCGCTTCCGGGTCCCAGCTCGTGATCGTCAACGGCTTGTCCGCCGCGCCCGCCAAGCTCACCCCACCCCGCCAGCCGACGATCGAGGTGAACCCCGCAGCCGTGCTCGCCATCCGCAGGATCGTGCCGGGCGCCTCGATGTCGAGGACCGCGCCGGGCATGACCACGACGGACTTGACCAGATCGACGGTTGTCGGGTCGAACCGCCGCGCGGCCCCCCTTCTGATGAGGTCGGCGAGGCCGTAGCGCTGCTGCCGGGCGTTCAGCGCGACCGTCGGGGGTCCGGGTGGCGCACCCGGGCGCGGCCTGCCGAACACGGTCGCCTCGATCCGAGCGTCCTCGTCCTTCACGAGCGCCGCCTGCCGGTCGTCGGCGGCCTGGTCTGCGGGCGGCGGCGGGGCGGCGACCGGTGTGGCCTGCTCGCCGGGCCGACTCGCATACCACACGCCCGCGCCCGCGATCAGGACGAAGAGCACGCACAGCAGCATCGCGACGGCGGGGCGGGTGCCGTGGCCCGCGCGCTCGCCGCTAGCCCGCGACACGGCGCGCCCCCCGGATGAGACTCGCGGCGTTCTGGCCGTCGCCGCCGAGCTGGTGGGCGTGGCGCGTGAGCCATCCCTGCTTGTTCATGGTCAGGAAGGCGTAGAGCTTGATCGGCAGGGCGACGAACGTGATCACCAGCGCTACCAGCGGGAGCAGCAGGATGTCGGAGGGCCGGGTCCGCAGGTGGGCGACGTTGCGCAACGCCCGGCCGATGAGGAACCAGACGGCCGCGAAGGCCAACGCCCCTGTGCCGTCCGGCGCCGCAGCCGCCATCGCGAGGTAGAAGACGGTCGCCGCCATCGTCACCGGCGTGAGCAGGATCTGGAAGACGGTGAGCTGGGAGATGACCGGCACGCGCCACAGCCAGCCCTTCCACACGGCCGTCAGGTAGCAGCGGTAGGAGTTGCGGCTCCAGCGCACCCGCTGCTTGCAGAAGGCGCGGAAGGTCGTCGGGAACATCGAGAGGGCGTGCGCCGTGGACTGGTAGACGGTCCGGTAGCCGCTGGCGAGCACCAGCCAGGTCAACCTCCCGTCGTCACCCGCGATGCAGCGCTTGCCGAGGAAGAACTCGTCCTCCAGGTGGGGAAGCACCTTGAGCACGATCTCCCGCCGGTAGGCGGCGGTGCGCCCGGAGACGCACACCACGGCGCCTGCCCGGCCGGTCGCGGGCACGTAGTCGAGGTAGCGGTTGTTGATGATCCATTCGGCGACGCGGCGCCAGACGCTGGTGTCGGCCTGGTAGACGCTCTGCCGCGTGCTCACCCCGCCGACCGCGGGGTCGGCGAACGGCATCTGCACGCTCGCCAGCAGCCCCTCGGTCCAGCGCGTGTCGGAGTCGGTCAGCACGAGGATCTCGCCGCGCGCCGCCCGGATGCCCACACCCAGCGCCGAGCGCTTGCCCGCGTGCTTGAACATGATCACGCGCAGCCGCGGGTCCTTGCGGGCGAGCAGCCTGCGCTGCGCCTCGGTGTCGGCCACGTCGAGCACGACGATGACCTGGTCGGGGTCCTGGCCGAGCCAGGTGTCGAGCGCGAGGTCGAGGACGTCCGGGTCCTCGCGGAACGACGGGACGACCACGGAGGTGGTGGTGCGGAAGTCGTTGACCGTGGGTCGGTAGACCACCGAGAGCAGCTTCCGCACTCCCCACACCCCCCACGAGAGACCGCCGACGATGCCGACCGGCAGCAGCAGTCGCCAGTGGTCGGCGACGTAGGACTCGATGCCGACCCGGACCGCCCGACCGGCGGGCGTCGTGATCGCGAAGTACGACCCGACCGCCGTCACCACGAGGAGGACGAACAGCACCGAGAGCCAGAGCACCGGGCGGCGGCGCGGCGGCGCGGGCCGCGGGATGACGACCGGCCTGCGCGCGGGCCGGGGCGGCAGCGGAGCCGTCCACGTGCCGGACGCCGGGTAGCCGCGCGGCGGATCCGCCCGGCCGAGGCCGGGCTGCGGCACCCCGGCGGCCGGGGGCCGCGAGGGGAGCGCCGGTTCGCGCGGCACCATGATGACTCCTCGGGAATGTGCTGTGGCCCTGTTGTCAAGCAAGGGTCCCGAGTGCGGGCGATCGGCGGCAGTCGCTGCATGGCCAGGACTTGTGGCCCGCGGCGGAAGGAAAATCTGGCGCGCGCGGGAGAACCGCGGAGGCACCGCCACACGTCCATCGGAGGGGTCGGACCGGTGACAGCGCGCTGACAGCGATCTGCAGGCGCCCGGCGATCCCCGACGCGGCGCTGCAGGCAGGCGGGTCGGTGGCCGACGTCGGCTGCGGCATGAGCTGGTCGTCGATCCGGATCGCGCCTGCCTACCCCGACGCGACGGTCGGTGGCTACGACGTGGACGTGCCGTCGGTCGAGGGCGCCCGGCGGAACGCTGGGGAGGCCGGGGGCGACGAGCGCGATCCCCTTCTGCCGGCTGCGCCGACCGAGGGTTCAGCCCTCAGCTGGCGACCTTCTTCCGCCGCCCGGCGGCCGCGACCTCGGGCTCGACCAGGTGCCGCAGGAACTCCCCCGTATAGCTCTCGGGGTGGGCGGCGATCTGCTCCGGGGTGCCCTCGGCGACGATGGTGCCGCCGCCCGAGCCGCCCTCCGGACCCATGTCGATGATCCAGTCGGAGGTCTTGATGACATCCAGGTTGTGCTCGATGACGATCACCGTGTTGCCCTTGTCGACCAACCCGTTGATCAGGAGCAGCAGCTTGCGGATGTCTTCGAAGTGGAGACCGGTGGTGGGCTCGTCGAGGATGTAGACCGTGCGCCCGTTGGACCGCTTCTGCAGCTCGGAGGCGAGCTTGACGCGCTGCGCCTCACCACCGGAGAGCGTGGGGGCGGGCTGGCCGAGCCGCACGTAGCCCAGCCCGACGTCGACGAGCGTGCGCAGGTAGCGCGCGATCGAGGAGATCGGGGCGAAGAACTCCGCCGCCTCCTCGATGGGCATGTCGAGCACCTCGGCGACCGTCTTGCCCTTGTAGTGGACCTCGAGGGTCTCCCGGTTGTACCGGGCGCCCTTGCAGACCTCGCACGGCACGTAGACGTCGGGGAGGAAGTTCATCTCGATCTTGATCGTGCCGTCGCCCGAGCACGCCTCGCAGCGCCCGCCCTTGACGTTGAACGAGAACCGGCCGGGCTGGTAGCCGCGGACCTTGGCCTCGGTGGTGGCCGCGAAGAGCTTCCGGACCTGGTCCCACACACCCGTGTACGTGGCCGGGTTGGACCGCGGGGTGCGGCCGATCGGCGACTGGTCGACGCGGACGAGCTTGTCGAGCTCGTCGATGCCGGTGATGCGGGTGTGCCGACCGGGCACCTGGCGGGCGCCGTTGAGCTTGTTGGCCAGCACCGTGGCGAGGATGTCGTTGACCAGCGTGGACTTGCCCGAGCCGGACACCCCGGTGACCGCGACGAGCGCGCCGAGCGGGATGTCGACGTCGATGCCGCGCAGGTTGTGCTCGCGCGCGCCGACGATCTTCAGCTGGCGCTTGCGGTCGATGGGCCTGCGGATGTCGGGCACCGGGATCGACCGCCGACCGGACAGGTAGGCCCCGGTGAGCGAATCCGGATGGGCCTCGAGCCCCTCCACGGTGCCGCTGTGCACGATCTCGCCGCCGTGCTCGCCCGCGCCGGGCCCGATGTCGACGGCCCAGTCGGACGCGCGGATGGTGTCCTCGTCGTGCTCGACGACGATCAACGTATTGCCCAGGTCGCGCAGGCGGACGAGCGTCTGGATGAGCCTGCGGTTGTCGCGCTGGTGCAGCCCGATGGACGGCTCGTCGAGCACGTAGAGCACGCCGACCAGGCCGGAGCCGATCTGGGTGGCCAGCCGGATGCGCTGGGCCTCGCCGCCCGAGAGCGACCCGGCGGCGCGGGACAGCGACAGGTAGTGCAGCCCCACGTCGAGCAGGAACCCGAGCCGGGCCTGCACCTCCTTGAGGATGGCGCCCGCGATCACGGTCTGCCGCGCGTCGAGCACCATGCCGGAGAGGAACTCGGCGCACTCGGCCACCGACATCGCCGAGACCTCGGCGATCGAGCGCTCGCCCTGGTCGCGGTGCAGGAGCGTGACCGCGAGGACCTCGGGCTTGAGCCGCGCGCCCTTGCACACCGGGCACGGCACGTCGCGCATGTAGCCCTCGTACCGCTCGCGCTGCGCATCGGACTCGGTCTGGTCGAGCCGCCGCTCCAGGAACGGGATGACGCCTTCGTAGTTGGCGTAGTAGGAGCGCTCGCGGCCGTAGCGGTTGCGGTAGCGGACGTGGACCTGGTCGTCGCTGCCGTGGAGCACGGCCTTCTGCGCATCCGACGGCAGCCGCCGCCACGGCGTGGACATGCGGAAGCCCATGGCGTTGGCCAGGCCCTCCAGCAGACGGCCGAAGTACTCCGCCGCGTGCCCGATGGCCCACGGCGCGATCGCGCCATCGGCCAGGCTCAGCTCGACGTCGGGCACCACCAGCTCCGGGTCGACCTCCTTCTTGATGCCCAGCCCCGCGCACTCCGGGCACGCGCCGTAGGGCGAGTTGAAGGAGAACGTGCGCGGCTCGAGGTCGTCGAGCGTGAGCGGGTGCCCGTTGGGGCAGGCCATGCGCTCGGAGAAGCGCCGCTCCCGGTGGTGGTGGTCATCGGGGAGGTCGACGAACTCCAGCACGACCAGCCCATCAGCGAGCCGCAGCGCGGTCTCGACCGAGTCGGTGAGCCGCTGCTTCGCGCTCGGCTTCACCGTGAGCCGGTCGACCACCACGGAGATGTCGTGCTTCTCCTGCTTCTTCAGCTTCGGCGGATCGGTGAGCTGGTGGACCGTGCCGTCGACGAGAACGCGCGAGTAGCCCTGGCCCTGCAGGTTCGCGAACAGGTCGACGAACTCGCCCTTGCGGGTGCGCACGATGGGCGCGAGCACCTGGAACCGCGCGCCCTCCTCCATCGCCAACACCTGGTCGACGATCTGCTGGGGGGTCTGCTTCTCGATCACGTGCCCGCACACCGGGCAGTGCGGCACCCCCGCCCGGGCGTAGAGCAGCCGCAGGTAGTCGTACACCTCGGTGATCGTGCCGACCGTGGAGCGCGGGTTGCGGTTGGTGGACTTCTGGTCGATCGAGACCGCGGGCGAGAGGCCCTCGATGAAATCGACATCCGGCTTGTCCATCTGGCCGAGGAACTGGCGCGCGTAGGCCGACAGCGACTCGACGTAGCGCCGCTGGCCCTCGGCGAAGATCGTGTCGAACGCCAGGCTGGACTTGCCCGAACCCGAGAGACCGGTGAAGACGACGAGGCTGTCGCGTGGGATGTCGAGATCGACGCCGCGCAGGTTGTGCTCGCGCGCGCCGCGAACGACCAGCCGATCCGCCACCGGGTGCCTCCTCCAGGCGTCGGGGAAACCTAGGAATCCATGCTAGGCGCGGCCACCGACAAAACCGGATGGGCGGGGAATGCGCCGGATCCAGCATCGCACGGACGTTCGAGGATCACCCGGCGGGGGTCGTCGTCAGCACACCCCCCAACGAGGACGGGCGCGCGCTTATGCCCGACCGGCCACCGCGGGGTGGTCGCGCCACGCGGGCATCGTCGCCATGTAGTCCAGCGTGGCCGCCTCGACCTCGGCGCGGGTCTGCTCGGGGTGGCGGCGCTCTTGCCAGCCCACCATCCGCGCGAACCGCTCCTCGAACGGCTGGAGGTTGCCGTCGGCGTCGGTGCAGTGGACGCAGTAGCGGCCGGACTCGATGGGCATGGAGCAGCTTTCGCAGGCGATGTTCACGGGGTGTCCCTTCCCGGGTTGGTGGGGGCGGCGGCGAGCAGTGCCGCGGCGCCGTCGAGCAGGTGGGCGCGGGTCGTGGCGGGCATCCGGCCGAGCGCCTCGGCCAGCGCGTCGACGGCCAGCACCTCACCGTCGCGACGCAGCAGCTCCTGGCCCTCGCCGGTGAGCCAGACGAGCGTGCGGCGCCGGTCGGCGGGGTCGCGCTCGCGCTCGAGCAGGCCCTTGCGGGCCAGTCCGTCGACGATCTCGCTGACCACCGACTGCGCCCGCCCGAGGTGCACGGCGGCCTCGCCGACGGTCAGCGGGCCCGCGACCGCGAGGTGGGTGAGCACCGCGCGGGACGCGCCCGGCAGGTCGCTGCGCGGGCCGTCGCGCCGGTGGTAGGTGAGGTAGAGCGCGCGGAAGAGGGCGGCGAACCGCTCCGCCCCCGCCCGCGCGTCCGACCCGTCCTCCGGCACGGCACCACCCAACCGACCAGGCAATACATCGTCAATCCCGATGGATCGACGGTGCATCACGCGTTGGGTTGGCCCGCCACCCCGAGGTCGAACACGACGGCGTTGGCCAGCGCGCCGCCCGTGTCCTGGACCTTGCGGAGGTACACGTTCTGCAGCGGGCCACCCTCGTCGAACTTCCACCTGCCGCGCGGGCTGTCGTAGTTGGTGCCCTTGCCCATCTGGTCGGAGAGCGTGTCGCCGTCGAGCAGCTTGGTGTCTTCGCCGAGCGCCCCGTCCAGCACGCGCGCGGTGTCGTAGCCGTGCACGGAGAAGCACGTGGGCGGATCCCGGTAGGCCGCCTTGTACGCGGTGACGAACGCGGTGTTCGCCGGGGTGGTGAGCTGGTCGGAGTAGTGCAGCGTGGTCTGGACGCCCGCCGCGGCCGGGCCCTCGTCGGTGAGCACCGCGCCGTCGGTGATCGGGCCGGAGCCGTACAGCGGGATCGTCGCGGCGAGGTTGGCCTGCGCGTACGCCTTGATGAAGGCCGCGGCGTCGGCCGGGGCCAGCGCGAGGTACGTCGCCTTCGGCTTGGCCCGTTGGATCAGCGTGATCGTGCGCGCGGGTGTCGCACCGGGCGCGAGCCGCGCCGTGCCCGCCACCCGTCCGCCCGCCGACTCGAACGCCACCTGGAAGCCCGCGATGGTCGCCGTGGCCTGGACGTCGGATGACGCCACGATGTAGACGCCGCCGCGGGCGTCGGACTGTGCCAGCTGCGTGCCCAGCGGGGCCGCCAGCTGCGGGTTGCTGTAGGACGTGCGCCAGATGTAGGCGTTGCGCGCCTTCTTCGTGACGTCCGCGGCGCCCGACCCGGCGACGAGCAGCAGCTTCCGGGCCGCGACCATGAGCGGGATGACGGCGAGCGCGGCGGCGTCGTCGACGAGCCCGATCACGATGTCGACCTTGTCGGTCTGCAGCAGCTTCTGGACGGCCGCCGTGGCGGCCTGCGGGGTGGTGCCCTCGTCGGCCGGGACGACATCGGCGACGTACTGGCCGAGCAATCCCTGGTTCTGCTGCAGCCAGAGGTCCCAGCCGCGTTTCAGGTCGTTGCCGAACGCCGCGTTCGGCCCGGACTGCGGGTAGACGACCCCGATCTTGGCGTGCGGCGCGGGCGTGGGCGGTGCGAGGGCGGGTGCCGCGGCGCTGCCGCACGCGGTGAGCGCGGAGCCTGCTGCGAGCAGGCCCAGCATCCGTCGCCGGGAGATCGTCGGTCGCTCCGACACGGGACACGCTCCTGCTCGATGTTGCTCGCCAACGTTCGCCGTCACTGCTTGACGCGCGGAACGCACGGAGCGTTCCGGCCCGGGTGCGTCCGTGTCAATTGGATCAGCGGCAACGGTCGCCCTTCGGTCTACTGTGACGGCGTGGACGTACTGCAGACCTACAGCGGGCACACCGACCCCGGCGGCCCCGCCGCTCGCCGCGAGCTCGACGCCCTCAGCATCACGAAGGTGTCCGTCGGACCGATGGACAACAACGCGTACCTCCTGGTCTGCCGGGCGACGAACGAGGCGCTGCTCGTCGACGCGGCCAACGAGGCGGAACGCCTCGCCGACCTCGTCGGATCCGGCGACGAGCGCCCCGAGCTGCGCCACATCGTCACCACCCACCAGCACTGGGACCACTGGCAGGCGTTGGGCGCCGTGGTGGGGATGTTCCAGACGCGCCAGATCGCCCACCCGCTCGACGCTCCCGAGCTGCCGGTGCCGACCGACGAGCTGGTCGAGCACGGCGACACCGTGCGCTTCGGCGACATCGAGCTCGAGGTCGTCCACCTGCGCGGGCACACCCCCGGCTCGGTGGCGCTGGTCTACCGCGACCGCGCGGGCTCGCACATCTTCACGGGCGACTCGCTCTTCCCCGGCGGTCCGGGCAAGACTGCAGGTCCACCCGAGTTCGCCTCGCTGATGGACGACCTGGAGGAGCGGGTGTTCGGCACCCTGCCCGACGAGACCTGGGTCTACCCGGGCCACGGCGACGACACGACGCTCGGCAAGGAGCGCCCGTCGCTGCCGGAGTGGCGCGAGCGCGGCTGGTAGCTCAGCCCGGGCAGCCGGGCGGGTCGCCGAAGTCGGGGCCGAGTGCGCGCCACTGGTCGGCGACCGGGTCGGGGCCGAGCACGCCGCACAGGCGCTCGGCGGCTCGGCCGGGGTCGACGTCCCACGTGCTCACCCAGCCGTCGGCGTAGCCGCTGAGCAGGCGTCCGTCGTGGTCGAACCGGACGTCGTTGACCGCGGTGTCGGTCTGGTCGAGCTGGAGCAACGGCTGCCGCCCCGGCACGTCCCACAGCTGCAGCTGCTGGTGCAGGCCCGCGACGGCCAACACCGCTCCGTCGGGGCTGAACGCGACCGAGCGCACCGCCTGGCCCACCGGCAGCTCCCCCACGGCGCGGAAATCGGGCACGCTCCACAGCCGCACCACCCCGTCCCCGCCGGTCGCCAGCATCGAGCCGTCCGGTGAGAACGCGACGCCGCGGGCGAACCCCGGGTGTTGCGTCCACGGCCCCGGCGCCGGGGAGCCCCCGCTCGGGGCGAACGCCGCGACCCGGCCGGATTCCAGCGGGACGGCGACCGACCGACCGTCCGGGCTGAACGCGATCCCGGTCGGGCGGTCCTCGCCGTCAGCGGGGCCCGTCGGGTGCTCGACCAGCGGCGCCAGGTCGGACGCCCGCAGGAGCAGGACCCCGTTGACGCCGACGCCGCGCACCCGGGGTCGGACCGCGACGGCCACGGTCGACCCGTCCGGGCTGACGGCCAGCCCGACCGGCACGAGCTCGGGCCGGGAGTAGGTGGCCAGCCGCGCCCCGTCCGCCACGGCGCGCACCTGCACCTCGCCCCGTTCGGCCGCCGTGACCAGCCGCGTGCCGTCCGGGCTGAACGCGGCCTCGACCTGTCCCCCGTCGCCGATCGGTCGCCGGGCGCCCGACCCGCGCTCCCACAGCCACCCCGTGCCGTCGCCCGCCACGGTGGCCAGCAGCGGGCCGCCGGGCTGCGGCGCGAGCCTGCTCACCGCCCGGTCGCTGAAGCCGATCGCGTCGCCGCGGTCCCACAGCGTGAGCTCGCCGGAGAGCCCGCCGCCGAGCACGCTGCGCCCGCCCGCGGTGACCGCGACCGCCGAGGTGCCGTAGGTGCGGCTGGGCACCCGCCACTGCCTGCGGCCGTTCGTGGGGTCCCAGACCTCGACGCCGGGCCCGGCGTTGCCGACGACGAGCGTCCGTTCGTCGGCGTACGCCGCGGTGAACGCGTTGCCCTCGGACGGGCGGAGCGTGCGGACCGCGGCGCCGGCCGCGACGTCCCAGATCCGCACGGTGCCGTCCGCCGCGGTGCTGGCCAGCCGCCTGCCGCCGGGGTCGAAGCCGACCGTGGTGACCCGGTCGGTGTGCCCCGACAGCACGCCGACCCGGGCCCCGTTGCCCGCGCGGTGCAGCTCGACGGCGTTCCCGGAGGCCACCGCGAGCAGCGTGCTGTCCGGGCTGAACGCCATCCGGTAGGGCTGGGAGCTCCGGAACGCGGCCAGCTCGGCGTACCGCGCGGTGTCCCGGACGACCACCCGGGCGGCGGCGCTGCTCACCGCGAAGCTGCGCCCGTCCGGCGCGATCGCGGCGTCGTCGGCCTTGCCCGGTTCGGTGAACAGCAGGCGCCGGTCCGGCACGCTCCACAGCGTGACGGTGCCGGTGGTGGGGTTGGCCGCGACCAGCAACCGGCCGTCCGCGCTCATCGAGACCGACCGGTACCAGCCCTGCTCGGGGCCGAGCCTGCCGATCTCCCGGTGGCTCGGGACGTCCCACAGCCGCAATGTGCCGTCCCGGCCGCCGGTGGCGGCGACCCGGCCGTCGGCGCCCGCGGCGATCGCGCTCACCGACCCGTCGGCGCCTGCCTGCACCGAGCCGCGGTATTGGGCATCGGCGGCGACGACCACGGCGCTGCGGGACTCCACCGTCTGCGCAGCCCGCCAGGAACCGAGGGCGAGCAACGCCGCCCGGTGCGGGTCGACGTTGGTCATCGTCCGGGACTCGGCCGCGAGCTGCCGGGCCAGGCTAAGCTGCCCGGCCTGGACCGCCCGCTCCCGCAGCGCGCTCGCCACGGCCACCGCGCCGCTCGCGACGAGCAGCAGCACGCTCAGCGCGGCGACGAGCGCGCGCAGCCTGCGGGTGCGACGCCGGACGGCCACGGCGCCCGCCTGCTCGACGGCGTTCGAGCGTTCCAGGAACTCCCGCTCGACCGGTTGCAGCCGGACCCGGTCCGCCGCCGACTCCAGCCACTGGGTGACCGCACCCAGCCGCACCCCGCGGAACAGGTCGTCGTCCTGGCGTCCGGTGCGGTCCCAGGCCCGGGCGGCCGCGGCGAACCGCGTGTGTTGCGCGATCCCCTCGCGGTCCGCGTCCACCCACGCCCGCAGCCGGGGCCAAGCGGTGAGCAGCGCCTCGTGGCTGAGCTGGGCGCCCTTCTCGTCGACGGTCACCAGCCTGCTCGCGATCAGCCCGTCCAGGACCTGTGCGCCGCCCTCGACCAGCTCGGGACGCTCTGCCCGGCGGCGGGCCACGACGCCGTCGTCGAGCACCACGACCAGCCGCAGCAACACGCGTTGGGCGATCCGGCGGCCGTCCTGGTCCAGGCCCGCGTAGAACTGTTCGGCCGTCCTGGCGACGGCGCCCTCGATGCCGCCCGCGCTCCGGTAGGCGGAAAGGGTCAACGCGGTGCCGTCGCCGTGCCGCCAGGTCTCGCGCAGCGCGTGCGCCAGCCGGGGCAGCGCCCCGGGGTCGTGGCCGGCTTCGCCGAACGCCCCGAAGTCGGCGAGCACCCGTTCCGCCAGCCCGGGCTCGACGCGCAACCCGGCGTCATGGGCGGGCGCCAGCACGGCCAGCCGCAGCTCGTCGCGGTTCAGGGGGCCGAGCAGCACCGGAGTGGCCAGGGCCGGACGTAGGGGCGCCAGCCCGATGCACGGCTCGACCAGATCGGCCCGCACCGCCAGCAGCACCAGCGCGGGACCGGCGTGCGCCAGCGCGGTGGCCACGGCCGACCGGTCCGCGGCCGACGCCCCGAGGGTGAACAGTTCCTCGAACTGGTCGACCACGATCACCAGCCGGCCCGCCCCTCGGCACCAGCGGCCGAACTCCGTGGGCGAGTTGCGGATCGCCCCCGCCAGCGCCCGCTCGTTGACGCCGACCACCGGGGCGAGCGCCGCCGCCAGCGCGCCGACCGGATCCGGGCCCGGCGTGCACACCACCTGCGGCCACGCCGTTCCCGGGGGGTGCCCGGCGGCCAGCGCCTGCCCGACGCCCGCCCGCAGCACCGAGGACTTGCCGGAACCGGAGGCCCCGACCAGCACGACCGGCTCACCGCCGTCGAGCTGCTCGGTGAGCCGGACCAGCAGGTCGGTGACCACCTGGTCGCGGCCGTGGAACCACGGGGCGTCGGCCGCCTCGAAGCCGCGCAGCCCGGGGTACGGGCACGCCACCGGCGCGTCCGGTGCCTGCGGGCGACGGCTCGCCGTGGCCCGGACGATCGCAGCGATCAGGTAGGCCTGCTCCGGGTCGGTCGCGGTGGTCGCCGCGTGCCGCCCGCCGTCGTGCGCGGTGAGCGCCGAGCCGGTCGCCTCGAGCAGGTGGGCGCAGGACGGGAACCGCCGGTCGGGCTCCTTGGCCATGCCCCGCAGCAGCACCGGGTCGACGGCGGGCGCCAACGTCGGATCCAGCACCGACGGGGCGGTCGGCGGTCGCAGCAGGTGCCCGGCGAGCTTGGCGGCCGGTTCGTCCGTCGGGTGCGGCAGGCGTCCGGTGAGGCACTCGTAGAGGACGCAGGCCAACGAGTACTGGTCGGCCCGCCCGTCGATCGGGGCGCTGGAGAGCCGCTCGGGGGCCAGGTAGTCGAGGGTGCCCAGCAGCGCCCCGGAGCGGGTGAGGTCGGTCGATTCCGAGGACATCGAGCGGGCGATGCCGAAGTCCGCCAGGTAGGCGTGGTCGTCGGGGCCGAGGAGGATGTTCGACGGCTTGACGTCGCGGTGGACCAGCCCGGCGGCGTGGGCCGCGTCGAGCGCGGCGGCGATCTGGTCGAGCACGGCGAGCACGCGTGGCGGGTCGACGGCCTCGCTGCCGAGCAGCCGCCGCAGGTCGGTGCCGTCGATCAGGGCCATGTCCAGGTAGAGCTGCCCGTCGATCTCGCCGAACGCGTGCACCGGCACCACGTGCGGGTGCCGCAGCCCGGCGGCGACCCGCGCCTCCCGTCGGAACCGGGCCACGAACTCGGCGTCCACCCCGGTGCCGGGGAGCCGTTTCAGGGCCACCACGCGCCGGTTGACGGTGTCGTACGCCCGGTGCACGGTGCCCATGCCGCCCTGGCCGACCAGCTCTCCGACGCGGTACGGGCCGAAGTCCGGCGGGCCGATCAGATCGGCGACCGCCGGGCCGGTGAGCACGTCGCCGCGCCTCACCGGCCTCGCCGCCTGCTCGGCATCTGGGGCCTGCCGAGCGGGATCTCCGCCACGCGGCGGAGCCTAGCCCGTGCCTGGCGGGTCGAACCGGCTGGCTGCGGGAAGCGCCGCACGCCGGTGTTCGTCCGCACGGACCCGCGGTAGCGGAGCCGTGCCGCCCGGCTGCGCAAAGGGTCGGTGCGCGCAGCGGGGCGTGCTGCGGGGCGCGCAGTCGGCGTGCCGCGGGGAGTGCTGCTAGGCGCGCTGCGAAGCGCGCGGCGGGTGGCTCATCCGGTGGGCGGCGGGGCCAGGTCGGCGCGCGGCGAAGCGCGCGGCGGGCGGCTCATCCGGTTGGGCGGCGGGGCCAGGTCGGCGCGCAGCGAAGCGCGCGGCGGACGGCTCATCCGGTGGGCGGCGGGGCCAGGGCGGCGAGCAGCGCGTCGCGGCGGGTCAGGACGTCGGTGGGGCTGCGGAGGCCGGTGAGGTCGGCCACCAGCGCGCGAAAGGCCTGCTCCCGCTCGGCGGCGAGCGCGGGGGCCAGGACGTTCAGCGCCGCCTGGCAGCGGGCGGCCGTCGCGACGACCCAGAACACCGCTTCGCGGTGGTTCCCGCCGTCGACGAACTCGCGGCTGCCGTCGATCGCGACCGGCCGCGCCGCGGGCGTGAGGTCGGCGGCGAACGGAAGGCGGGATCCGCCGCCCGCGGGCGCGGAAGGCCGGTCCGCCCGACCGCGCTCCGGCGGCGCGGATGCCGAGAACTCGGCCCCGTCCGTCGGGACGCGGCCTGCAGGCGAGTGCGACACTGCGGCGGCGGGCGCCGCCATCGGGCCACGATCGACCAGCCGGGGCGCCTCGGGCGCGGCTGGCCGGTCCGCCTGCTCTGGCGGCGCATGCGTTGCCTCGGCGGACGACGGCGGGTGGGAGTGCGCGGCAGCGCAGGCGGGACCTGCCGGGCCGATGGCGGCGAGCGCTGCGGCGGCCTCGTCGAAGCGCTCGGCCACCGCGTGGAGGTGCTGCGCGACCAGGCTCCGCGTCGCGTCGGCGCAGCCGAGGAGCGCGAGCAGACGCTCGTACTCGGCGGGCGGGGTGACCGCGCGGGCCCGCAGGTAGCGCTGCCGGACGGTCGGCATGCGCAGGGCCGCGACCAGCCGCGCCACCGCCGTGAGGCTCGTCGGGAACAGCCACTGGAGCACCAGCTCCGCCCAGGGCGCATCCGGGTCGAGCGCGGTGAGCCGAGCGCGGATGCGGCGGTGGACGTCGGCCGTGCGCGCCCGGACCGCGGCGGGCGCCGCGAACGACGGCGCGATCGCGGCCTCGAGGCGGGCGAGGTGGCCCGCGGGGTCGGCGAGGACCTGGCCGCCGCGGAAGCTCGGCGCGTACACGAACGACGTCGCGACCCACGCCGGGTCGGCCAACGCGCGTTCCTCCAGGTAGCTCACGTCGACGAGCACCCCACCGACCAGCTGCTTGCCCGACCGCCGACCCGACGCCGCAGCAGCCGTCGGACCAGTCGCCACGCCCGAGATCGGCCGATCGACGGCGGCGGTCGACGACGCCGCGACCAGCACGGTGAGGTCCACGTCGGACGATCGCGGGAGCGGCGCCGCGCCCGGGAGGTCCGTGGCCGAGCCGGTGAGGAATGCACCCCGGAACGCCGGGTCGGCCGCCGCCTGTGCGCGCACCCATCCCGCGACGACCGCACGGGCCTCGTCGACGGTGATGTCGCTGCTCACAGCGCTGCGTTCAACGCTGCGCACGACCGCGTCGAGCCTTAGAGTGATGTTGCCCGGCCGTTGGCTGCGTGGCGAACCACCGCGTTTCCGGGAGAACCCGATGAAGATCGCCACCTTGGTGCGTGCCGGGGTACGCGGCGTGGTGGCGCTGGCATCGGTCGGGGCGCTCGTGGCCACCGGCGTGGCGTGGAGCGTGCAGCAGCACGTGAGCACGACGATCGTGACCAGCAACGCCGTGACCCCGCACCCGGTGCTGATCGGCCAGGCGTTCACCGCCCTGCTCGTGGGCCTCGACGCCCGCACCGACGCCAACGGCAACCCGCTGCCGCCCGCGTTGCTCGACGCCATCCACGCGGGCCCGGACGAAGGTCAGCTGCACACCGACACCATCATCCTGCTGCACGTGCCCGCGCTACCCGGCCAGCCCGCCGTGGCCATCTCCATCCCCCGCGACTCGTACGTGCCCCTCGCCGACGGCAGTGGCAAACACAAGATCAACTCGGCGTACAACCGCGGGCTCGTGGCCGCGGAGAAGGACTTGAAGGCGCAGGGGGTGTCGGGCCCCGAGCTGGACCGCCGCGGGCGCGAGGCGGGCCGGTCAGCCCTCATCGCCACCGTCGAGTCGCTCACCGGCACCGCGATCGACCACTACGGCGAGATCAACCTCGCGGGCTTCGTCGAGCTCACCGACGCCCTCGGCGGGGTGCCGGTGTGCCTGAACAAGCCGGTGCGCGACAGCTACTCCGGCCTCGACCTGCCCGCGGGCTACCAGACGGTGACCGGCCAGGTGGCGCTCGCGTTCGTGCGCCAGCGCCACGGCCTCGACGGCGGCGACCTCGACCGGATCGCCCGCCAGCAGGCGTTCATCGCGGGCCTCACGCAGCGGCTGCAGAGCGAGGGCACGCTCACCGACCCGGCCACGCTCTCGCAGCTGCTCGGCGTGGTGACCCGGCACGTGGTGATCGACAAGGGCTGGGACCTCCAGCAGGCCGCCACCCAGGCGAGCCGCATCGCGGGTGCCGACCTCAGCTTCCACACCATCCCGACCGGTAGGCCCGACCTCCAGACGCCTGCGGACGGCCTGGCCGTGCAGGTGGACCCGGCCGCAGTGCGCGCCTTCGTGACCGAGCAGTTCAGCGCGAGCACACCGGCGAGCAGCCCGACACCGACCGCGCCAACCGCGCCGAGCGGCTCCGCCACGGCGACCCCCTCCCCCGCCCCCTCCGCGACCCCCACCAAGGTGATCACCGCGGGCGGCGTGCCCTGCGTGAACTGACGGCGCGGGCGGGAGCGCCCGGCGTGACGGCAGACTGCCAGGCGTGACCGACAGTTTTCCGCGTCGCCAGGCCCGCACCCGCCGCTTCACGCTCGGGGCGCCGCGCGGCTTCACGATCTCCCCGGACGGCGACCGCGTGGTCTTCCTCCGCAGCCGCGGCGGCACCGACCCCGTGACCTGCCTGTGGACGCTCGACCTCACCACCGGCGCGGAACGCCTGGTCGCCGACCCCGCCGCGCTGGACAGCGCGGGCGACGAGGACCTCCCGCCCGAGGAGCGCGCTCGACGGGAGCGCAGCCGCGAACAGGCGGGCGGCGTCGTCGGCTACGCCACCGACCGGGCGACGAGCACGGTGGCGTTCGCGTACTCCGGGCAGCTGTACGTCGTCGACCTCACGAGCGAGGCGGCGCCGCGGCGGATCGACACGCCCGGCGGCGTGATCGACCCGCGGCCGGACCCGCACGGTCGGCACGTCGCCTACGTCAGCGGCCGCGCGCTGCACGTCCACGACCTGGAGGCGGGAACGACGAGCACCCTCGCCGCACCGGACGGCCCCGAGGTGAGCTACGGGCTCGCCGACTTCGTCGCCGCCGAGGAGATGGAGCGGATGCGCGGCTACTGGTGGTCGCCCGCGGGCGACGCACTGGTCGTCGCGCGCGTCGACGACACCCCGGTGCAGCGCTGGCACATCGCCGATCCCGCGCACCCCGACCGGAACCCGACGGTCGTCGCCTACCCGGCGGCGGGCACGCCGAACGCGCTGGTCAGCGCCGAAGTCATCACCTTGGACGGGCGGCGGACCCCGATCCGCTGGACCGAGGAGTACCTCGCCGACGTCGTCTGGGACGACCACGGCCTGCTCGTCGTCGTCCAGCCCCGCGACCAGACGGCGCTGCGCGCGCTGCGCGTCGACCCGGCCACCGGCGCCACCGCCCTCGACCACGAGCGCACCGACCCGGTCTGGGTCGACATCGTCCCCGGCGTACCCGCGCACACCGCCGCGGGCGCCCCGATCACCGTGGCCGACGCCGAGGGCGCCCGGCGGCTGGTCGTCGACGGCGTCCCGGTCACGCCGACGTCCCTGCAGGTGCGGAGCGTGCTGGACGTCGACGGCGAGACCGTGCTGCTCCGGGCGAGCGAGACCCCGGAGTCGGTCGGCCTGTGGACGTGGAGCCCGGACGGCCTCGCGGCCCGCACCCCCGCGGACGGCGTGCACTCCGGCAGGCTGCGGGGCGGCACGCTGCTGGTCGCCCGGCAGGACCTCACGGTCGACGGCGCGGTGACGACGGTCGAGCGCGCCGGGTCGGTCACCACGGTGGCGTCGCACGCGGAGCCGTCCGGCCTGGTCCCTCGGGTCACACTGCGCCGCTCGGGCGACCGCCGCCTGCCCACCGCGCTGCTGCTGCCGACCGGCCACGAGCCCGGCACCCGGCTGCCGGTGCTCATGGACCCCTACGGCGGCCCGCACGCCCAGCGCGTGGTCGCCGCGCGCAACGCGCACCTCACCAGCCAGTGGTTCGCCGACCAGGGTTTCGCCGTGGTCGTCGTCGACGGCCGGGGCACCCCGGGGCTCGGCCCGGAGTTCGAGCGCGCCGTCCACGGCGACCTCGCCGCGCCGGTGCTGGAGGACCAGGTCAACGCGCTGCACGCGGTGGCCGCCGAGCACCCCGACCTGGACCTGGCGCGGGTCGGCATCCGCGGCTGGTCGTTCGGCGGGTTCCTCGCCGCGCTGGCCGTGCTCCGCCGCCCAGACGTGTTCCACGCCGCGGTCGCGGGCGCCCCCGTCACCGACTGGGCGCTCTACGACACGCACTACACCGAGCGCTACCTCGGCCGCCCCGACACCGACCCGGAGGCGTACGCGCGCAGTTCCCTCTTCGGGGATGCCGAGAAGCTCGAGCGGCCACTGCTGCTCGTGCACGGCCTCGCCGACGACAACGTCGTGGTGGCACACACCCTGCGGTTGTCCTCGGCCCTGCTCGCCGCCGGACGACCGCACAGCGTGCTGCCGCTCTCGGGGGTGACGCACATGACGCCGCAGGAGGTCGTCGCGGAGAACCTCTTGCTGCTGCAGGTGCGGTTCCTCAAGGAGGCCCTTTCCTGAGCGGAGCTTGCGGAGCGAGCACCAGCGTCTGGTCACGCGGCGTCGGGGATGTGCTCGGGCGGCCCGCACGGCGAGTCCCCGCGCCGCTTGCCCGCCCGCCACTCGGCCACCGCGACGACGAGCGCCACCAGGATCGACGCGACGGCCACGCCGAGGGTGATCGCCGCGGCCTGCGGGTAGTTCCGCCCGTTCGCGGCGAGCAGCGCGTAGAAGATGCCCGGCAGCGCCGCCGTGCCGATCGCCGCGCCGATGCGTTGCCCGGTCTGGAGGGCGCCACCCGCCGAGCCCGCCATGGCCACCGGCACGCAGTGCAGGGTCAACGTCGTGTTGGGCGAGATCACCGAGCCACCCCCGATGCCCGCGATGAGCAACGTCGGCGCCATCCACCAACCCACAGAGGTCGGGGGCGCCACGCGGACGATCACCGCGGTGGCCGACAAGCCGAGCAGCACGAGCGTCAGGCCGATGACCGTCAGGCGCCGCCCCCACCGCGTGACGAGGCGGCCGCCGACGACCGCCGAAGCAGCCGCACCCAACGCGAACGCGGTGACGGAAAGCCCCGACTGCAACGGCGTGAACCCCAGCCCCAACTGCAGGTACAGGGCGAACACCAGCCATATCCCGCTGAACCCGATGAAGTAGACGGTGCCGAGGAGCGTGCCCGAGGCGTAGCCGGGGGTGCCGGTGAGCAGCCGGACGTCCAGCAGCGGCGGCCGTCCGCGCGCGACGATGCGCCGCTCCCACCAGACGAACCCGACCAGCACCACCGCGCCCACCGGGAACAGCCACCACAGCCGGGCCAGGCCGCCCGCTTCGGCCAGCACCAGCGGCAGCATCAACGCCAGCACGCCGCCGCCGAGCAGGCCCGCGCCCACGAGGTCCGCCCGCTGCCGGGGGCCCGGGTCGACCCGCGGGATCAGCCGCGCGGCGAGCACGAGGGCGACGACGCCGATCGGCACGTTGACGTAGAAGATCCAGCGCCACCCGTCGGGCTCGCCCGCCACCGCGAGGATCGCCCCGCCGACGATCGGGCCCACGGCCGTCGAGAGCCCGACGGTGGAGCCGAACAAGCCGAACGCCCGGCCGCGCTCGTCGTCCCGGAACAGCTGCTGGATGAGCGCCGAGTTCTGCGGTGCGAGCGAGCCCGCCGCGATCCCCTGCGCCAGCCGGGCGGCCACGAGCGTCGCGGTGTTCGGCGCCGCGCCCGCCGCCGCGCTGCACAGCACGAAGCCGCCCAGCGCCACGAGGAACATCGTGCGCCGCCCGATCGCGTCCCCCAGCCGTCCCGCGGGGACGAGCGCCAGCCCGAACGTCAGCGCGTAGCCCGAGACCACCCACTGCACCGCCGCCGGGCTGGTGCCGAGGCCCCGCTGGATCGACGGCAGCGCCACGGCGACGATGCTCACGTCGAGAAGGCTCATGAAACCGGCGACGAGGGTGACCGAGAGGGCCTTCCAACGCCGTGGGTCGGGCTCGTAGCCGGTCGCGGAGGTGGCGGCGGTGTCGGTCACGGAACCCTTGTTCGTCGGAGGAGGCCGTTCTGGCAGGGTGAGTGCCCCCATCATCGCCGCACAAACTCGAGGAGTGCCCGTGGCCCCGCAGCGACCCGAGGTCGACCCCGTCGAGGGACCGCCCCCCACCGAGCTCGTCGCGGAGGACATCACGGTCGGCGACGGCGCGGAGGCGGGCGCGGGCAACGTCGTCGACGTGCACTACGTCGGCGTCGCCCACTCGTCCGGCGAGGAGTTCGACTCGTCGTGGAAGCGCGGCACCCCGCTGCGGTTCCCGCTCGGCGCGGGCCGCGTCATCGCCGGGTGGGACCAGGGCGTCGCAGGTATGAAGGTCGGCGGGCGGCGGCGGCTGGTGATCCCGCCGCACCTGGCCTACGGCGAGCAGGGCGCGGGCGGCGTGATCCGCCCGGGCGAGACGCTGATCTTCGTGGTGGACCTGGTGGACGTCTCCTGAAGCTGCTGCTGATCTCCGACACCCACGTGCCTGCGCGGGCGCGCGACCTGCCCGCGCCGGTGTGGACGGCGGTCGACGCGGCGGACGTGGTCGTGCACGCGGGCGACTGGATCACGGTCGAGCTGCTGGACGCGCTGGAGGCCCGGGCCGCCCGCCTGGTGGGCGTGTGGGGCAACAACGACGGCCCGCCGCTGCGCGCGCGGCTGCCCGAGGTCGCGCGGGTCACGCTGGACGGCCTGCGGCTCGCGGTCGTGCACGAGACCGGCCAGGCGGCGGGCCGCGAACGCCGCTGCGCCGCCGCCTACCCGGACGTCGACGTGCTCGTGTTCGGGCACAGCCACATCCCGTGGGACACCACCGCGCACAGTGGACTGCGCCTGCTCAACCCCGGCTCGCCGACCGACCGGCGCCGCCAGCCCACGCACACCTGGATGACGGCCGAGGTGGTCGACGGCGATCTCGTGGGTCCGATCCTGCACCACCTGGAAAGATGACGGCATGGTGCTGGAGATCGCCGATTTCACCGTCAAGGCCGGAACCGAGGACAGGTTCGCCGCGGCCGTGCAGGAGGGCCTGCCGCACGTCGCGTCCACGCCGGGGTTCCTGGGTGCGCGGCTGACCCGCAGCATCGAGTCGCCCTCCCGGTTCGTGCTGCTCATCGAGTGGGAGTCGGTCGAGGCGCACAACGTCGGGTTCCGCGAGTCGGACCGCTTCCCGCTGTGGCGCGCCCTCATCGGCCCGTTCTTCGACGGCGACCCGCGCGTGGAGCACGTTGACGACGTGCTGAGAAGCTCCTGAGGCGGGCGGACCGAGCCGCGGTGCGCCTCCCCTACCGTCGAGCTGTGCGCCTGCTCGTCCTCCTCGCGGTCGGCATGATCGGCACAGCGCTCATCGGGCTTGCAACGCCCGCTGCGGCGGCCGAGCCGGCGCGGGTCGAGGAGCAGCGGCTCGACGGGGCGGGGGTCGCGCTCGACACCTCGCTGTACCTGCCCGCCACCACCCCGGCTCCCGCCGTGCTCGTCGCGCACGGGTTCGGCGGCACGAAGGCCTCCGTCGACGCCGACGCCCGCGATCTCGCCGCCCGCGGCTTCGTCGTCCTCACCTGGACGGCCCGCGGCTTCGGCGCGAGCGGCGGGCAGATCGCGCTCGACGCCCCCGACGCGGAGGTCGCCGACGCCCGCAAGCTCGTCGACTGGCTCGCGACCCGCCCCGAGGTCCTGCAGGACGGGCCCGGCGACCCGCGCGTGGGCGTCACCGGCGGCTCGTACGGCGGCGCGCTGTCGCTCATGCTCGCGGGCTACGACCAGCGCGTGGACGCCATCGCCCCGGTGATCACCTGGAACGACCTGGCCCAGGCGCTGTTCCCCAACGCCGCCACCGCGGAGCCGCTCCCGGCCGACACCCCCGCCCGCGGCGCCTTTGCGCCGAACGGCGTGTTCAAGCGGGGCTGGGCGGGCGTGTTCTTCGCCTCGGGCCGCTCCGCGCAACCGCCGCCGGGCACCGTGCTGACCTGCGGCCGGTTCATCCCGGCCGTCTGCGCCGCCTACACCGAGGCCGCGACCACCGGGCGGATCTCGGCCGCCACCGCGGCGCTGCTCGCCCGCTCCTCCCCCGCGTCGGTCACCGACCGGATCATGGCGCCCACCCTGCTCGTCCAGGGCGAGCAGGACACGCTGTTCGGCCTCGACCAGGCCGACGCCAACGCCCGCCAGATCGCCGCGCACGGCACCCCGGTCAAGGTCACCTGGTATCCGGGCGGGCACGACGGCGGAGGTCCCGACCAGGCCGTCCGCGACCAGATCGGCGACTGGTTCGACCAGTGGCTCGTCGGCGGGGAGACGGCACCCGACCTCGGGTTCTCCTACGCCGTGCAGTCCGGGGTGCGGGCGGGGCCCAACACGCCGACCGGACGCACGGTCGTCGCGCCGGATTACCCGGGCCTCAGCGGCGCCGCCGCGACGACCCGGCAGGACCTCCCGCTGTCCGGCGACCCGCAAGTGCTCCTCAGCCCGGCGGGCGGCAACCCCGCCGCGATCACGTCGCTGCCCGGCCTCGGTGGCGCGCTCGGCGCGGTGGCCGGGCGGCTCACGGCGATCTCGGGCGCGATCCCCGGCCAGACCGCGCAGTTCCCGAGCGCGCCGGTCGCCGCGCCGCTGACGGTGGCGGGGGCGCCGCGGGTGCAGCTCACCGTGGCGCGCGTGCCCGGCCAGCCCGCGCCCGCGGAGGCCGTGCTGTTCGTCGGCACGGCCGAGGTCGCCCAGGACGGCACCCGCACGCTGTTGGGCAGCTCGGTGGCGCCGCTGCGGGTGGCGGTGCCCGCCGACGGGTCGGCGACGGTCACCGTCACGCTGCCCGGGGTGGTCGCGCCGGTCGAGGCGGGCCACACCCTCGTCGTCACGGTCGCGAGCACCGACCAGGGCTACGCGGGCGACACCGACCCGGCCGTGTGGCGGGTCGGCGTCACCGGCGGGCTGTCCGTGCCGCTGGTGCCCGGCGAGGCGCGCACGGCCAACACCGTGCCGCCCGTGCCCGCGATCGGCATCGGAGTGATCCTGGTCGGCGCGCTCGTGGCCGGGCTGGTCGCCCGCCTGCGCCGCCGTCCCACGGCCGGGCCGCCGGACCCCAGCGCGCCACCGCTGGCCGTCACCGACCTCGCCAAGACCTACAAGGGCGGGTTCAGCGCGGTCAAGGGCGTGTCGTTCACCGTCGAGCGGAGCATGGTGCTCGGCCTGCTCGGGCCGAACGGGGCGGGCAAGACCACCGTGCTGCGCATGCTCATGGGCCTCATCCGGCCCACCGCGGGCACGATCACGGCCTTCGGCGAGGAGGTGCGGCCGGGCGCGCCCGTGCTGGCGCGGATCGGGGCGTTCGTCGAGGGCCCCGGCTTCCTGCCGCACCTGTCCGGCGCCGAGAACCTGGCGCTGTACTGGTCGGCCACCGGGCGGCCCACCGAGGAGTCGCACGTCGCGGAGGCGCTGTCGATCGCCGGGCTCGGCGCGTCGATCGACCGTCGGGTCGGCACGTACAGCCAGGGCATGCGGCAGCGGCTCGCGATCGCCCAGGCCATGCTCGGGCTGCCCGACCTGCTCGTGTTGGACGAGCCGACCAACGGGCTCGACCCGCCGCAGATCCACGCCATGCGCGACGTGCTGCGCGCCTACGCCGCGAACGGCCGCACGGTGCTGGTCTCCAGCCACCTGCTGGCCGAGGTCGAGCAGACCTGCTCGCACGTCGTGGTGATGCACCACGGCAAGGTGGTGGCCGCGGGCACCGTCGAGCAGATCATCGCGGGCGGGGGCGCCGCCACGTTCGGCGTCGACGCCCCGGACCGGGCCGCGGCCGTGCTCGGCGATCTCGACGGCGTGCACGGCGTGCGCGTCGACGGCGGCGCGGTGCACGCCGAGCTGAACGGCACGCCGCGCGCAGAGGCCGTGCGGGCGTTGGTGGCGGCGGGCGTCGACGTGACGTCGGCGGGGCCGCGGCGCCGCCTGGAGGACGCGTTCCTCCAGCTGGTGGGAGAGGATCTGGAGCCGTGACACCCCACGCACACCGTCCGGTGCCCACGCACACGTCCCGCGCTGTGCGCGAGCCACCGACGGTGTGCGCGAGCCGCTCGGGAGGCCCGAGGTGAGCACCTACGTCCCCAGCCGCACGCTGCCGGTGCGGGTGGAGCTGGTGCGCCAGCTGCGCCGCCGCCGGACGCAGATCGTGTTCGGGCTGGTCGTCGCGCTGCCGGTGATCCTCTGGATCGCGTTCACGCTCGCGCCCGCCGGACCGCCGTCGAACTCGGTGTCGTTGGTGGACCTGGCGAAGGGCAGCGGCGGCAACTTCGCGGTGTTCGCGCTGTTCGCATCGGCGTCGTTCCTGCTGGTCGTGGTGGTGGCGCTGTTCTTCGGCGACACGGTGGCGGCGGAGGCGTCGTGGTCGAGCCTGCGCTACCTGCTGGCGGCGCCGGTGCCGCGCTCGCGGCTGGTGCGCCAGAAGGCGGTCGTGGCGGGGATGCTGTCGGTCGCGGCGATCCTGCTGCTGCCGATCGTCGCCCTCGTGGTGGGCGCGCTGGCCTACGGCACGGGCGACCTGGTGAGCCCGACCGGTGAGTCGCTGACGTTCCTCCAGGGCGCGGGTCGCGTGCTGCTGGGCGCGGTGTACCTCTCCCTCTACCTCAGCTGGACGGCGGCGCTGGCGCTGCTGCTGTCGGTGAGCACCGACGCCCCGCTCGGCGCGGTGGGCGGCGCGGTGCTCGTGTCCATCCTGTCGCAGATCCTCAACCAGATCACCGCGCTGGAGGGGCTCCGCGACTACCTCCCGACCCACTACGGCAACGCCTGGTCGGACCTGCTCGCGACGCAGATCAACTGGGGGGACATGACCCGCGGCGTCTTCTCCGCGTTCTGCTACGCGGCGGTGTTCTCCGTGCTGGCGATCTGGCGGTTCGCCCGGAAGGACGTCACGAGCTGATGGCCGGGGCGAAGGAGACCCGCGACGGCGTCGAGCTCACCAGCCTCGACGGCCCGGCATTCGACGGCGCCGACGCGACGAAGCGCGACCTCGTCGACTACCTCGACGCGGTGGCCGACCGGATCATCCCCGAGCTCGAGCAGCGTGCGCTGTCGGTGGTGCGCATGCGGCCCGGGCAGGCGCCGTTCATGCAGAAGAACCTGCCCAAGTACGCGCCGGACTGGATCGCGCGCACGTCGGTGTGGGCGCACGCGTCGCAGCGCGAGGTCGCCTACGCGCTGTGCGACGACCGGCGCACGCTGCTGTGGTTCGCCAACCAGCGGGCCGTCGAGTACCACCCGAGCATGCTGCGGGTCGACGAGCACCACGCGGAGCGGCTCGTGCTGGACCTCGACCCGCCGCCGGGGGCCGACTTCACCGCCGCGGTGGCCGCCGCCCGGCTCGTCCGCGCGGCCCTTGCCGAGGTGGGGCTGGACGCTGCGGTGAAGACGAGCGGGGCGAAGGGCCTGCACGTGATCGTGCCGCTCGCGGGCGAGGTGGCGCTCGACGACGCCGCCGCGGCCACCCGGGCCGTCGCCGCCCGCGCCGCCGCGCTCGACCCGGACGTCGCCACCACGGCGTTCATCAAGGAGGACCGGGGCGGGAAGGTGTTCGTCGACCCGACGCGGGCGGGGGGCGCCACCCTCGTCGCGTGCTACAGCCCGCGGGCCCGCCCCGGCGCACCGGTGTCGTTCCCGGTCGGGTGGGACGACCTCGACGCGGTGAAGCCCGCCGACTTCACCGTCCACACCGCGCTCGCCGCCCTCGGCGACGGCGACCCCTGGCGCGCCGCCCTGCCCGCCCCGCAGGAGCTGCCGGCCGAGCTGGTGGCGGAGGGCCACACGATCCCGGTGCCGCGGGTGGTGGCGATGCACGAGGGCAAACGCCGCCGCCGCGCCGCCGCCAAGGCCGCCGAGGAGAGCTGACCGTCGCGTCAGCGCAGGTGGCGCACGATGTCGTTCGCCGCCTCCATGTGCAGCATGTGGCCCGCCGCCACCCGCTCGCCCACGCCGTCGGGCGGGGGCAGGATCCGGTCGGACTCCCCCCACACCACGGTCACCGGCACGTCGAGGCCCTCCAGGAGGGCAGGCGTGTCGATCGCTTGCGTGTCGGCGTCGGTGAGCAGCGTGCCGAGCACGGTGGCGAGCGCCTTGTCGACGCCGTCGAGCCGCTTGTAGCGCAGCAGGTCGTCGACGAGCTGCCGGGTCACCAGCGACTCGTCGGCGAACAGCCGCCCGAGCAGCGGCTTGAGCTCGCGGCGGGACGTCGCGGCGGCGAACCCGCGCAGGTACTCCGCGTCGGCCCGCTCGCCGTAGCCCGCCGGGGCGAGCAACGTCAGCGACGCCACCCTCTCCGGCGCCGCCTTCGCCACGGCCGCGACCACCGCACCGCCGAGCGAATGCCCCACCAGGTGCGCCCGCTCGATCCCGACCGCGTCGAGGAACCCGGTGACGACGCCCGCCAGCGTCTCCAGCGACCCGTCGCCGACGTCCTTGGCGGAGGCGCCGTGCCCGGGCAGGTCGAGCACGGTGACGGCCCGGTCCTCCGACAGCGGCTGCTGCACGAAGAGCCACGAGTTCTTGTCGCCGCCGAACCCGTGCACCAGCACCACGGGCTCGCCGCCGGTGTTGTCGCTGCCCAGCGTCAAGTAGGAGATCGTCCGCCCCCCGACCTCGACGAGCTGCGGCTGCGGACCCTCGTCCTCCTCCAGCGCCCCGGACGCGATCGCGGCCCGCGCCTCCTCGACGACCGCGTCGACGTCGGCGTCGACGACCTCGGCGGGCGCCACCACGGCGAGCACGGCCCCGACCGGCAGGTCAGCGCCCGGCTCGGCGATGATCCGCCGGAGCAGCCCGCCGACCGGCGACTCCAGGGTGCCGGCGATCTTGTCGGTCTCGATGTCGACGACGTCGTCGCCCTTGTCGATCGTGTCGCCCTCCGCGACGAACCACTCGACGATCTTGCCGGTCTTCATCGAGAGGCCCCACTTGGGCATCGTCACGCGGAGGATCCGCTCGTCGGTCATCGCTTCCAGTCCACGGCCGTCTTGACCGCCCCGGCGATCTTCGCGGCGTCCGGGATGAAGAGGTCTTCCAGCGAGTCGGCGAACGGCACCGGCGTGTGCGGGCCGGTCACCATCTGGATCGGCGCCCGCAGCGACCCGAACGCGTCCTGCGCGACGGTGGCCGCGATGTCGGTGGCGAGCGAGCAACGCGGGTTGGCCTCGTCCACCACGACCAGGCGACCGGTGTTCTCCACCGACTCCAGGATCGTGTCGGTGTCCAGCGGCGACACCGTGCGCGGGTCGACGATCTCGCACTCCACACCGGACGACGCCAGCTCGGTGGCCGCGTCCTGCGCCATCTGCACCATGCGCCCGATCGCGACGATCGTGACGTCGCCCCCCTCGCGCACGATGTTGGCCTCGCCGAACGGGATCGCGTAGCTCTCCTCCGGCACGTCCCCGGCCACGTCGTAGAGCATCTTGTGCTCGGCGAAGATCACCGGGTCATCGTCGCGGATGGACTGGATGAGCAGGCCCTTGGCGTCGTAGGCGTTCGACGGCGCGACCACCTTGAGGCCGGGGATGTGCGTGAACACCGAGAGCAGCGACTGGCTGTGCTGGGCCGCCGCCCGCAGCCCGGCGCCCCACATCGTGCGCACGACCACCGGAGTCACGGCCTTGCCGCCGAACATGTACCGGAACTTCGCGGCCTGGTTGAAGATCTGGTCGAAGCAGACGCCCATGAAGTCGATGAACATGAGCTCGGCCACCGGTCGCAGGCCGCCGGTGGCGGCGCCGACGGCCGCCCCGATGAACGCCGACTCCGAGATCGGGGTGTCCAGCACCCGGCCCGGGAACTTGTGGTAGAGCCCTTTGGTGACGCCGAGGACGCCGCCCCAGGCGTCCGCCTCGCCCGGCGAGCCCTGGCCGCCCGCGTTGTCCTCGCCCAGGACGATGACCGACGGGTCGCGCTCCATCTCCTGGGCCAGCGCCTCGTTGATCGCCTCGCGGTAGGTGATGCTGCGTGCCATGGTGCCTCCTCAGTACGAGACGTAGACGTCGGTGAGCAGGTCGGCCGCGCCCGGCTTCGGGGCGGCCTTGGCGTCCTCGACGGCCCGTTCGATGAGCCCGCCGACCTCGGCGTCCACCTCGTCGAGCTGGGCGTCGGTGAGCTGGCCCGACTCGGTCACGCGGGACCGGAAGCGCTTGAGGCAGTCGAGGTTCGCCCGGGCGTTGGCCACCTCGTCGGCCCGGTAGAGCTGCTGGTCGCCCTCGAAGTGGCCGAAGTAGCGGGTGAACTTGACCTCGATGAGGGTCGGGCCGCCGCCGTCGCGGGCCCGGGCCACGGCCTCGCCCGCCGCCTCGTGGACGGCGAAGAAGTCGAACCCGTCGACGATCACGCCCGGCATGCCGAACGCCGCCGCCCGGTCCGCGATGTCGTCGGTGGCCACCGACCAGCTCGACGACGTGGCCTCGGCGTAGCCGTTGTTCTCCGCCACGAAGATGGCGGGCAGGTTCCAGATGGTCGCCAGGTTGAGGGACTCGAACGTGGTGCCCTGGTTGGAGGCGCCGTCGCCGAAGAACGCGACCGCGACGCCGCCGTCGGCCTTGTGCTTGGACGCCAGGGCGCGCCCGCAGATCAGCGGCGGGCCGCCGCCCACGATGCCGTTGGCGCCGAGCATGCCCTTGGACAGGTCGGCGATGTGCATCGAGCCGCCCTTGCCCCGGCAGGACCCGGTGGTCTTGCCGTAGATCTCGGCCATCATCCCGACCGGGTCGACGCCCTTGGCGATGCAGTGGCCGTGGCCGCGGTGGGTGGAGGCGATGGCGTCGCGGTCGTCCAGGTGCGAGCAGACGCCGACGGCCGAGGCCTCTTCACCCGCGTACAGGTGCACGAAGCCGGGGATGTCGCCGCCCGCGAACTCGTCGTGCACGCGCTCCTCGAAGTCCCGGATGGTCTTCATCGTGCGGTAGGCGTCGAGCAGCTGGTCAGGGGTGAGCTCCTGGCTGGTGGGGCTCTCCAGGGTGCCGGTCATACCATCACGATCCCTCCGTCGACGATGACCGCTTGGCCGGTCATGTAATCCGAATCGGGTCCGGCGAGGTAGGACACCAACCCCGCCACGTCGTCGGGTGTCTGCACCCGTCCCAGCGCGATGAGCTGGGAGTACTGGGCCAACGTCTCGCCCTTGGCGTTGCCGTTGCGGGCGCCCATCTGCTCGTCGATGAGGTCCCACATGTCGGTGCCGACGATGCCCGGGCAGTAGGCGTTGACCGTGATCCGGTCCTTCGCCAGCTCCTTGGCGGCGGCCTGGGTGAGGGCCCGTACGCCGAACTTGGACGCGCTGTAGTGGCCCAGCAGGTCGAAGCCCGCGTGCGCGGCGATGGACGCGGCATTGATGATCTTCCCGCCGGTGCCCTGCCGCTTCATCTGCTCGGCGGCGGCCTGCATGCTGTAGACGACGCCGAACAGGTTGATCTCGAACATGCGCTGCAGGTCCTCGGGCGTCAGCTCGAGCAGCGTCTTCACCTGGGCGATGCCCGCGTTGGCCACCATCACGTCGACGCTGCCCAGCTCGGCCGCCGTCCGCTCGACCATGGCGAACACCGCGGCGCGGTCCGCGACGTCCGCGGGCACGGCCAGCGAGCGGCCGCCCGCATCGGCGATCTCGGCGGCGACGGCCTCGGCGGTCGCCGTGTTGACGTCGTTGACGGCGACGGCGTGCCCGTCGCGGGCCAGGCGCAGCGCGATCCCGCGGCCGATCCCCCGGCCGCCCCCGGTGACGATCGCCGTGCTCATCGGGGGGACACCAAGATCTTCACGTTCTCCTCCTTGTTGTCGATGAGCTGTCGGAACACGACGCCCGCGAACTCGTGCCCCATGACGACGGCGGGCAGCTCCGCACCCGTGATCGGGTGTGGAGATCCCTTGGGCGGGATGAAGATCGGGCCCTCGAGGAACTCGTGCAGGTCGCTGCCGCAGATGCCGCACCAGTCGACGGCGATCTGCACCTGCCCCGGGCCGGGGGTCGGCTCGGGTATGTCGTCGATCCGGATGTCGCCCTGGCCGTAGTACCGCGCAGCTTTCACGTGACCTCCTGGATCTGCGAGACGAGCAGCCGCTCCCGTGCGGCTGCCGCGAGCACGCGCCGCACGTCGAGCACGTGGGGCCCGTCGTGCGCGAGCGTGACGGTGACGGGGTTGGCGGGCGAGAACTCGACCTCGCGCTCGCCGTCGACGGCGACGGTGCCGCGCTCGACCGCGACCGTGCGGCGTTCCCCCACCCGCAGCGGTCCGGCGTCGCGGATCCCGATGGGCACGACCACGCCCGGGGCGATCGGCGCGAGCACGGTCTGCGGCGCGTGCAGGGGCGGGGCGAGCCGCACGGCGACGCCGTCGGGGTCGGTGCGACCGGTCGGGTGCAGCAGCCCGGCGATGCTCGACAGGCCGATGGCGTGCGGTTCGGCGAACGCGCAGTAGACCTCGCGCAAGGTGTCGGGCTGCCACAGCGCCTTCGAGCCGACGTGGGCCACGGTCGAGACGCAGACGTCGACGAGCGCGATCTCCTCGACCGGCCCGGCCGCGACCCGCAGCACCTTGGCGCGGTAGGTGGCGTCGCGGTCGGCCCGTCCGGTGGCCAGGAGGCCGGCCGCGGTGCCCGCGACGGTCGCCTCCCACATCTCGGGGAACGCGTTGTTGGTGCCGGTGGACAGCGGCAGGAGGGGCACGTCGCCGCTCGTCGCCGACGCCGCCCGCACGGTGCCGTCGCCGCCGAGGAGCACGATCACGCCCGCGCCCCGCCTGCGCATGGCGGCGACGAGCGAGCGGGTGTCCGCGGCCGTGCCGGTGAGCGCGTCGAGCTCCACGAACTCGACCGACGGCCACCGCGGCGCGCCCGACCGTCGCCGGTCGCGGGCCCGCACGACGCCACCGGCCACGCCCATGGCGTCGGTGGACATGAGCACGGTCTCGACCCCGGTCGCGCCCGCCGCCGCGATGAGGCGCAGCACCATGTTGGTCTTCTCGGCGTTGGGGAACACCGAGGCCTGCGCGACGAGCCTGCGGATGTCGCGCCCGGACATCGGGTTGGCCACGATGCCCAGGGCCGAGCCGGGCACCACGGGGAGCGACCCCGCGGGCAGCCCGTTCTGCGTCACGTGCCGAGGCTCACCCGCGCGGCACGCGCGGACAAGTGTTGCACCGTGGTTGCACGCCGCCCCCGGTCCGGCGAGTCTCCATTCTCGTGACGGCGAGTCCCCGTTTCCACGACGGCGAGTCTCGAATCTCGGGGGCGGCGGCCGTCGGGGAAATCGAGACTCGCCGTGATGAGAACGGAGACTCGCCTTCGGGGGGACCGGTCACGCGGTAAGGGCGCGGACTCCCGGTGCGGTCGAGCCGCGGACGAAGGTGCTGGCGGCGAGGTCGGGGAGCACGACGTCGATGTGCGGGGCCAGCCGGTAGGGCCGGGCCAGCAGCAGCCCGCCCAGCGAGCGGCGCAGCCGCGACATCTCGGCCCGGACGGTGACGAGGTGCTCGCGGTCGCCGTACAGCGCGGCCGACAGCGCGCCCGCGTCCATGCCGGTCGCCCCGGCGTTGGCCAGCAGCAGGAGCACCTCGGCGTGCCGGGTGGAGAGCGGGTGCAGCCAGCGGCTCGACCCGTCGACGACGGCTCGCGGCGGCCGGTGGTCGAGGTCGAGCGTGAGGCGGAGCGCGGCCGCGGCGCTCGCCCGCAGCAGCCAGCCGCCGGGGATCGGCTCGGGCACGCACACCCCGACGCCGTGGATCGCGATCGGCCGCTCGGCCCGCGGCACGGCGACCCGCTCCAGGCTGGGCATGCCGGTGACCGCGGCGACCCAACCGTGGTCGTCGACCACGAGCCCGGGCCCGGACAGCCCGGACAGCAGCGGGGCGGCGACCCCGCGCAACGTCTCCAGCCTGCCCTCGTACTGCCGCCACAGGCTCGCCTCGGCGAGCTTCACGGCCGTGCCGACGAGCGCGACGGTGGTGGGGTGCACGGTCTCGGCGGGCCCGCTGACGTCGACCACGCCGAGCATCTCGCCCGTGCGCGGGTCGTGGACGGGGCAGGCGGTGCACGTCCACACGTGGTGGGTGCGCACGAAGTGCTCGGCGGCGAACATCTGCACGGGCGCGCCCTCGGCGAGCGCGGTGCCGATCGCGTTGCTGCCGACCACGCCTTCCGACCAGTCGGCGCCCTCGGTGAACCCGAGCGCGTCGGCGCGGTGGCGGACGGCGGTGGAGCCCTCCCGCCAGAGCAGCACCCCGTCGGCGTCGGTGACGACCATGATGTGCCGCGCGTCCTCGGCGACCGAGGTCAACGCGGCGCGGAGCTCCGGCAGCACGCGCTGCAGCGGGGAGCGCACCCGGCGCTGCTCGACCTCGTCGGCGGCGAGCGGACCGGGCGGGTCGCCGAGGTCGGGATCCACGCCCTGCGCCCGCGCCCGCATCCACGAGCGGGCGACGAGCCGCCGCGGATCGGCGGGCGGGCGGTCGCCGGAGAGCAAGGCGTTGTGGACGCGCGCGAGCATTCGCGCGTGCCGGACGACGTCCGTGCCCGGCCGGATCGCGCAGACCGCCTCGTCCACCCGCATCACCCCGAACCGCCAGACTAGGCAAGGACGGGGCGCCCGGCGCCACGGGTCAGGCCGGTCGGAGGCGCTTCGGCAGGCGGGCGACGACCGCCTCGTAGGAGGCGTCGACGAGCTCGCGGAGCTCGTCGTCGTCGGGGATGTCACCGATCGCGTCGTCGAGGACGATGCTGTTCCAGCCGTAGCGGCCGATGTAGGGCATCACCGTGGCCGTGTCCGGGAAGCGCAGCCGCAGCTCGGCGGCCTCGTCGGCGTCGCGGCCGCACTTCAGGCCGACGCCGTTGCCGCCGAGGAACGCGAAGATCTTGCCGCCGACCTTGGCGACGAGGTCCTCCTCCCACGGCGTGTCAGCCACGGCACCCGGCTTGGCCAGGCAGTACGCCACCACGTCAGCGTGCCGCACGCCACCTCCACCACAGCACGACGAACAGGAGCACCGTGAACCAGACGTAGGTGCCGCCGAAGATCTGTTGGTCGATCGTCCAGCTCGTGCCGTCGTGGGGCAGGTCGAGCTGGTGCGGCGCCACGACGAACACCGCCGCCGACAAGACCGTGACCCCGAGCCAGGTGAACGAACGGGCGCGCCACGCCGACGCGGCCGCGACGAGCAGGAACGGCGCCACCCACACCCAGTGGTGCGACCAGGACGTCGGCGAGACCAGGAGCGCCACCCCCGCCGTCGCCATCAGCGCGAGCGGTGGCGGCGCACGCCGGATCGCCGGAGCGGCCAACGCCAGCACCCCGACCGACAGCACCAGCCACAGCACCGTCTTCAACGACCCGTCGGCACCCGCCCTGACCAGCACCGACTGGAAGGTCTGGTTCGTGAAGAACGGCGAGCCGCTCACCCCGCCTGCGGGGTTGTCGAGCCAGAACTTCCAGGACGGGCCCGGCGCGACCAGGAACGCGAGGCCGGTGACCAGCGCCCCCGACGCCGCGGCGACAGCGGCGGCGCGGTACTCCCGGCGCAGGAGGAAGTAGAGGACGAACGCGGCCGGGGTGAGCTTGATGGCCGCCGCGATCCCGATGAGCAGGCCCCGCGGCCACCGCGGCCGCGCGACCAGCACGTCGGCCGCGACCAACGCCATGAGCAGCAGGTTGACCTGCCCGAACTCGATCGTCTGCATCACGGGCTCGAGCGCGAACGCCGGGATCGGCGGGGCCGGCTGGCTGAAGTCGATGGCCTTGCCCGGCTGCACGGCCAACGCCAGCGGCAGCGCGATGGACGCGACCGACAACGCGCCCCCGCGCCCGCCGGAGGGCCACAGCCGCCGGGCCACCACGTAGAACGTGAGCCCCAACGCGGCCGTGGACAGCGCGAGCAGCGCCGACCAGGCCAGCACCCAGGGCGCGACGGCGAGCGGCAGGAGCACGATCGCCGCGAAGGGCGGGTAGATGAAGGGCAGCGTGATGTGGTCGGACGTCTCCGGCAGCGTGCCGTACATGTCGCCGCCCGCGAGCCAGGCCTGCACGCCGAAGCGGTAGACCTCGAGGTCGATGTGCCGCCCTCCGGTGTGGACGACGACGTTCACCAACGCCAGCGCGAGCAGGGGCACCGTGAACGGGAGGACGCGACGGGGCGTGCGGAGCTGATCGAGCAGCCGCGGCGCACGATCCGTCAGGGTCACACCCTCACGGTAACGGAGGCTGGTGGACAGGTCGGTGCGCGGTCTCCGCCCTACTTGATCCCCGCCGCGTCCATGCCGCGCAGCTCCTTCTTCAAATCGGCGATCTCGTCGCGCAGCCGGGCGGCCAGCTCGAACTGCAGGTCGCGGGCGGCGCCGAGCATCTGGTCGGACAGCTGCTGGACGAGATCGGCGAGCTCGGCGCGCGGCATGCTCTTCGTGTCGCGCCCGGTCACGATGCCCGAGCTGGCCGCCGCACCGGCGCGGCCGGGCTCGCCCGCGGCCCGCTTGCCCCGCGACTGGTTGCGGCCCGATCCGCCGACCGGCACCTCCTCGGCCTCGCGGTACACCTGGTCGAGGATGTCGGCGATCTTCTTCCGCAGCGGCTGCGGATCGAGCCCGCGCTCCTCGTTGTAGGCCACCTGCTTGGCCCGCCGCCGATCGGTCTCGTCGATGGCGTACTGCATCGACTCGGTGACCTTGTCGGCGTACATGTGCACCTCGCCGGACACGTTGCGCGCGGCGCGCCCGATCGTCTGGATCAGCGAGGTGCCCGAGCGGAGGAAGCCCTCCTTGTCGGCATCCAGGATCGCGACCAGCGACACCTCGGGCAGGTCGAGGCCCTCGCGCAGCAGGTTGATGCCGACCAGCACGTCGAACTCGCCGAGCCGCAGCTGCCGCAGCAGCTCGATCCGGCGCAGCGTGTCGACCTCCGAGTGCAGGTACCGCACCCGGACGCCCAGCTCCAGCAGGTAGTCGGTGAGGTCCTCGGCCATCTTCTTGGTGAGGGTGGTGACCAGCACCCGCTCGTCGCGCTCCGTGCGCGCCCTGATCTCGTGGATGAGGTCGTCGATCTGGCCCTTGGTCGGCTTGACCACGACCTTCGGATCGACGAGGCCGGTGGGGCGGATGACCTGCTCGACGAACTCGCCGCCGGTGCGGGTGAGCTCGTACGGCCCGGGGGTGGCCGAGAGGTAGACCGTCTGCCCGATGCGGTCGGCGAACTCCTCCCAGGTGAGCGGCCGGTTGTCGACGGCCGACGGCAGCCGGAAGCCGAACTCGACCAGGTTGCGCTTGCGGGACATGTCGCCCTCGTACATGCCGCCGATCTGCGGGACGGTCTGGTGCGACTCGTCGATGACGAGCAGGAAGTCGTCCGGGAAGTAGTCGATGAGGGTGGCGGGGGCGGTGCCGGGGCCGCGGCCGTCGATGTGGCGCGAGTAGTTCTCGATGCCCGAGCAGAACCCGACCTGGCGGATCATCTCCATGTCGTACTCGGTGCGCAGCTTCAGCCGCTGGGCTTCGAGCAGCTTGCCCTGGTTCTCGAACTCGGCCAGCCGCTCGGCCAGCTCGGCCTCGATGTCGCGCACCGCCCGCACCATGCGATCCGGGCCCGCGACGTAGTGGGTGGCCGGGAAGATGCGCAGCTCCTCGACCTGGCGGAGCACCTCGCCGGTGAGCGGGTGCAGGTAGTACAGCGCCTCCACCTCGTCGCCGAAGAACTCGATGCGGAGGGCGAGCTCCTCGTACGCGGGGATGATCTCGACGGTGTCGCCGCGCACCCGGAAGGTGCCGCGGTTGAACGCCAGGTCGTTGCGCGTGTACTGCACATCGACGAGCGCCCTGAGCAGCGCATCGCGCTCCACGTTGCCGCCGACCTTGAGCTTCACCGACCGGTCGAGGTAGGACTGCGGTGTGCCGAGGCCGTAGATGCACGACACGGAGGCCACCACGACGACGTCGCGGCGCGAGAGCAGGTTCATCGTGGCCGAGTGCCGGAGCCGCTCGACATCCTCGTTGATCGAGGAGTCCTTCTCGATGTAGGTGTCGGTCTGCGCGATGTACGCCTCGGGCTGGTAGTAGTCGTAGTACGAGACGAAGTACTCGACGGCGTTGTTGGGCAACATCTCGCGCAGCTCGTTGGCCAGCTGCGCGGCCAGGGTCTTGTTGGGCGCCATCACGAGCGTGGGGCGCTGCAGCCGCTCGATGAGCCACGCGGTGGTGGCCGACTTGCCGGTGCCCGTGGCACCGAGGAGCACCACATCCTGCTCGCCCGCGGTGATGCGCCGCTCCAGCTCCTCGATGGCCGTGGGCTGATCGCCCGCGGGCTCGTGCGGGCTGACCACCTCGAACCGGCCGCCGGTGCGGGGGATCTCCCCCACCGGGCGGAACTCGGAGTGCGCCACCGGGACGTCGGGTTGGGCCGCGCTGCCGGGGATCTCTGTCGCGAAAGCCACGAACCCAGGGTACGAGGGCCCACCGACAGTTTCGGGCGGGCCGGTGCGGGAGCATCGGGCGGTGCACCCGCCGAAGGTCTCCACGTTCGACGTCCCGGCCCGCGTCAACATCGACAACAAGGGTCTCGTGCGCCCGGTCGACGAGTACCGCGAGACGCCGTTCGGCCTGTACATGAGCCGCGCGATGGTGAACCGCCCCACGGCCGACTGGATGCAGACGTGGCTGCTGCCGGAGCTCGGGATCGCGGTGACCGACTGGTGGTGGACCCCGGGGCACGTCCGCGACCAGGACTTCTACCTGGACATCGGCACGATCGAACGGCACGGCGACCGCTGGACCCTCACCGACCACTACCTCGACATCGTCGTGCGCACGGGGCGGGACGCCGAGGTGCTGGACGTGGACGAGTTCGTGACCGCCGTCGCGCTCGGCCTGCTCGACGCGGCCACCGCGGAGACGGCGTTGCACCGCAGCTACCGGGCGGTCGACGGGATCGCCGCCCACGGCCACGACCTGGACGCGTGGCTCGCGGGGTTCGGCATCGCCCTCGACTGGCGCGCCCGCTCGTGACGATTTAGGTGGGGTTCACCGCGAGGCCGCTGCCTCCGGTCGTGGAGGTGCCGTCGGACGACTCCTGAGCCGCGGGGGTGCCGTTCCCGTTCGTCGACGTCGAGCCGGAGCCGTTGGTCTTCGGCGGCTTCGTCGGCTTGGTGGTCGGGTCGGGGTTGCCCTCCTTGGTCGGGGGCGCGGTGGTCTCGACCTCCGACGGCTCCTCGACCGGCGCGACGACCCGCGGCCGCGTGGCGGGCACGACGACCCGCGTGCGGCGCGGGACGACGGGCTTGGCCACCGTCGGGGCGACCGGAGCCGGCGCGACCGCCGGGGGCGGGGTGGTGGTCGTCGTGGTGGGCGTGGTCGCGGTGGCGGGCGGGGCGACCACGGCTTCCGCCACGGCCACCGGGCGGACCCCCGCGTGCGCGACCGCGGTGACGCCGCCGAGCGCACCCACCGAGAGCACGGCGACGGCCGCCGCGGTGCTCGCGCGGTTGAGCGTGCCCGCGCGCCCGATGACGGCGTCGACGGAGGGCAGCGGCACTCCGCTGGACAGCTCGTCGTCGAGCCGGTGGAACGCATCGCTCAGCCGGTTGTGCGCACCGGTCACCGCTGGTCCTCCTCCACGTCGACCGGACGACGGGGATCTTCCCGGTCCGGCGTCCAGCCGTCGTAGCCGTCGTAGCGTCGACGCCGCCGCCTGCCCGAACGGATCTGAGACCGGGTCGTCCTGCCAGCCCGCGTCCCACCCGACCTCCAGGTCGCCGAGACCCGCGTCGAGGTCGCCGTCGAACTCCACGAGGCCGATGAGACCGTCGCTCACGACCTTCTGCGCCCGCGCGAGCCGGGCCGCGGTGGTGCCCACCGAGACCCCTTCGACGGCGGCGATCTCCTTGACCGGCGCGCCCGCCATGTGGTGCAGCACCACGCACCGCCGCTCGGCGGCGGGCAGCCCGCGCAACGCCGCGAGCACGGCCCCGGGCGGCGTGTCCGGACCCGGCCCGACGGGGCGCCGCGACCGCAGCCGCAGCCGTCGCCAGCTGCGGATGGTGGAGCGCACGGCCACGCGGCGCACCCAACCGACCGAATCGGGCGAACGGCTGACCGTGGCCCAGGTGCGCCAGGCCCGCGAGTACGCGTCCTGCACCGCCGAGTGCGCCTCGGCCGGATCGAGCGTGATCGCGTAGAGCTGGGCGACCAGTCTGCGGTAGTTGGCCTCGAGGTGGGCCCCGAAGTCGACGCGCAGCTGGGCCGGGGTGGGTGCGGGCGCGTCCTGGACGACCTGGGTGCCCGCGCTCACCGGCGCGGGCTCTGCCGCCCCTGGTCCGTCCGGGTGATCGCGGTCCTCGGCCTGCTCGGCGCTGCGGTGCCCGTTGCGCGGCTCGTCGAGCGCGCTCACGGTGGCGTCGTCCTCCGGCGCGATGGCCTCCGGGCTGGCGAGCACGGTGTCGGTGGAGCGGCCAGCCGAGGACCCGACGGTGTCGTCGCCCATGTCTGCACCTCCCCGTGCTCCCCGCGGCATTCCGCGCCGTGACGTTCTGCGAGCAGGCGTCACCCGGTCGCGGACCGGACCTGTTTGACCATCGCACGCCCGCAGCACCGTGTTACGGCCGGGTCCGGTCAGCTGTCCGGTGTCGTCCCGTTCAACGACGGCGCCCACCCCGACGATGCGGCCCATGCCGCGGCCGCCGCCTCCCGGGTGGTCGGATCACCCGCGTACGCGGCCCTGGCCTGCGGCTCGGCCCGCAACCAGTCCCGCACGCGGAGGGCGCTGAGCCAGCCGGGCGAGCCGACCTCGTGCACCCGCACGCGGGCGGGCCTGCCGGGATCCGCCGAGGCGTAGCCGGGCCGCCCGGTGACGAAACCCACCCCGGCGAGCGGCCCGCGCAGCGCGGCGGCGTCGGCGGGCGACGCCACCCCGAGCAGCAGCTCGAGGACGTCCGCGGCGGGCAGGCCGGGCACGGCCGTCGGGCCGACGTGCGCGACACCCCGGCCCCGCTCCCCGGCCGCGGCCTCGACCCGCGCGACGAGCCGGGCGGCCTGCGCGGGCCACTCCGGGTCGGGGTCGACGACGGCGGTGGGCTCGGGTGCGGCCCGGTCGGCCGCGAGCCCGGCGGCGAACGGCGCCAGCCGCCGGTCCCACAGCGCGTCGACCGCCGCGGTGAGCGCCGCGGGCTCGCCGGAGTTGTCGAGCCAGACGTCGGCGACCGCGCGGCGGGCCGCGTCGTCGGCTTGCGCGGCGATGCGGGCGCGGGCGTCGGCCTCGGGCATGCCGCGCTGCTCGACGAGCCGCCGCACCCGCACGGGCGCGTCCGCGTGCACGACGACGACCAGCGGGAACTGCGCCGCCATCCCCCCTTCGACGAGCAGCGGGATGTCCTGCACGACGATGCTGTCCTCGGCGACGGCGGCGATCAGCTCGGCCGAACGCCGCCGCACGAGCGGGTGGACGATGCCGTTGAGCGTCGCGCGTGCCGCGGGGTCGTCGAACACCACGGCGGCGAGCGCCGGGCGGTCCAAGCTGCCGTCGGCGGCGAGCACGCCGTCGCCGAACGCGTCGACCACGGCCGCCAGACCCGCGGAGCCGGGCGCGACGGCGTCGCGGGCGAGCCGGTCGGAGTCCACGAGCACCGCGCCGCGCTCCACGAGCCGCGCCGCGACGGTCGACTTGCCCGATCCGATGCCCCCGGTCAGCCCCACCCGCAACACGTTGGACACGCTTGTCAGCGCATGGCCCGCACCGGACCGGGTGCGGGGGGCGCGGTGCTGGGTGCGGGACCGGGCGCGGCACCCGGCATGGTCGGCAGCACCCGCCGCGCCAGGTCGACGAGCATGCCCGCGGCCGTGCTCGCGGGGGGCAGCGGCCGGTTGGGCAGCACGAGCGTCACGGTGCCCGAGCCGTACTGGACGGCCAGCAACGTCTCCCCCGGCCGCTCGACGAGCACCCCGGCCGCGCTGCCGACCGGCTGTTCGCGGTGCGGGCCGTCCTCGCCCGAGGTGTTGAGCACCCACTGCGCGTGGGCGGCGTCCGGCGAGGTGTACGCGGCCGCGTTGATCGCGAGGACGCGCTTGCCGCTGTCGGGGCCCGCCGGTGCGGTGCCGGTGTAGGCGCAGTCCATCCGCTCGAGGCGGCCGACCGAGGGCGCGGGCACCCCGACCGTGGTGCGCACCACGATGCTGTTGAGCGGCAGCCCGAGCACGGCGACGAGCTGGTCGACGGGGAGTATCCGCGAGCAGTCGTCCGGCACGACGCCGGAGTCCGTGCTCATCGAGGAGGCGGCCGAGGCCGAACCGTCGTCGGAAGCCGGGAACGTCGGCAGGCTCGGGCCCGGTACTGGCGCTGCCGAGCAGCCCACCAGCAGAGTGAGAATGGCGCCGATCAGGGGGCGCGCGAGCCACGGTCCCCGACGCACGGGAGCACCCTAGGGGCTGTCTCGTATAGAGGGCGTACGGCGCGCCGCAAGCTACATGACGAACGGGCCGCCCGTCGCGTGTTGTGCGACGAACGGCCCGTTCCTGTCGAGCGATGGCGGCTCAGGCGCCGCCGGACAGCTTCTCCCGCAGCGCGGCGAGCTGCTCGTCGCTGGCGAGCGAGCCGCCGGACTCCGCCGGTGCACCGCCGCCCTGCGACGAGTAGTTGGTGCCCCCGCCGTCGGCCGCGGCCTCCGCCTCGGCCTCCGCGCTCTTGCGCAGCTGCGCGATGTGCTGCTCGTAGCGGGCGTGCGCCTCGGCGTACTCCTTCTCCCAGGCCTCGCGCTGGGACTCGAAGCCCTCGGACCACTCGCCGGACTCCACGTCGAAGCCCTCGGGGTAGATGTAGTTGCCCTCGGTGTCGTACTCGGCGGCCATGCCGTAGCGCGTGGGGTCGAACTCGGTGTCGACCGTCATGCCCTCGTTGGCCTGCTTGAGCGACAGCGAGATCCGGCGCCGGTCGAGGTCGATGTCGATGACCTTGACCATGCAGTCGTCGCCGACCTGCACGACCTGCTCGGGGATCTCGACGTGGCGCTCGGCCAGCTCCGAGATGTGCACCAGGCCCTCGATGCCCTCCTCGACGCGGACGAACGCGCCGAACGGCACCAGCTTGGTGACCTTGCCCGGCACGATCTGGCCGATCGCGTGGGTGCGGGCGTACAGGCGCCACGGGTCTTCCTGCGTGGCCTTGAGCGACAGCGAGACCCGCTCGCGGTCCAGGTCGACGTCGAGGACCTCGACCGTGACCTCCTGGCCCACCTCGACGACCTCGGACGGGTGGTCGATGTGCTTCCAGGACAGCTCGGAGACGTGGACGAGGCCGTCGACCCCGCCGAGGTCGACGAACGCGCCGAAGTTGACGACGCTGGAGACGACGCCCTTGCGGACCTGACCCCGGGCCAGCTGGTTGAGGAACTCGCTGCGCACCTCGGACTGGGTCTGCTCCAGCCAGGCGCGGCGGGACAGCACCACGTTGTTGCGGTTCTTGTCCAGCTCGATGATCTTGGCTTCGATCTTGCGGCCGACGTAGGGCTGCAGGTCGCGCACGCGACGCATCTCGACGAGCGAGGCGGGCAGGAAGCCGCGGAGGCCGATGTCGAGGATCAGGCCGCCCTTGACGACCTCGATGACGGTGCCCTCGACCGGCTCGTCCTTCTCCTTGAGCTCCTCGATGGTGCCCCAGGCGCGCTCGTACTGCGCGCGCTTCTTGGAGAGGATGAGGCGGCCTTCCTTGTCCTCCTTCTGGAGGACGAGCGCCTCGACGTACTCCCCGACCTCGACGACATCCGCCGGATCGACGTCGTGCTTGATCGATAGCTCCCGAGAGGGGATGACACCCTCGGTCTTGTAGCCGATGTCGAGCAGGACCTCATCCCGGTCGACCTTGACGATGGTGCCTTCAACGATGTCACCATCGTTGAAATACTTGATCGTCTGATCGATGGCGGCGAGGAAATCCTCCTCCGTCCCGATGTCGTTGATGGCGACCTGCGGCGTGGTGGTCGGGACGGCGGTGGTGTCGGTGGACATGTAGTGGGGTGCTCCGGTAGGGATGGATGAAGTAGTGCGATTGTCTGTGTCGTTCATCTGCAACCGTAAGAACGGTCACCGGTGATCATCGATTCCCGGAGCCTGGGAGCGCGCTCACGAGCAGCAACCTTGACCCCGGAACTCCGCCCATGTTACGGGGGCCACGATCACGTGGGCAACGCGGGTACAGGTCGCGGACGTGTCACGATCTGGCCATGAGCGCGGAGCAGGAGCTGGGAACCGTCGGGGTCGCGCGGCGGCCGGTCGACGCGGCCGAGTCCCGACGCGCCAGCCGTCGCTGGTGGGACGCCGACGCCGACGACTACCTCGCCGAACACGGCGCTGACATCGGCGAAGTCGACTTCGTCTGGTGCCCGGAGGGGCTGCGGGAGCAGGACGCGCGGCTGCTCGGCGACGTCGCGGGCGCCCGCGTGCTCGAGGTCGGCGCGGGCTCGGCCCCGTGCTCGCGGTGGCTGCTGCGGGCGGGCGCGCGGCCGGTGGCGCTCGACCTCTCCGCGCGCATGCTCCGCCACGCCGCCGACCTGGGCCGGTCCACCGGCGCAGCGGTGCCGCTCGTCCAGGCGGACGCCATGCAGCTGCCGTTCCGCGACGGAGCGTTCGACCTGGCGTGCTCGGCGTTCGGCGCTGTGCCGTTCGTGGCCGAGCCGGAGAAGGTGATGCGCGAGGTGGCCAGGGTGCTGCGGCCCGGCGGGCGCTGGGTGTTCGCGGTCAACCACCCGATGCGCTGGATGTTCTCCGACGACCCCGGCCCGGACGGGCTGGTGGTGCGGCAGTCGTACTTCGACCGCATGCCCTACGTCGAGGTGGACGACCGCGGGGCCGCCACCTACGTGGAGCACCACCGCACGCTCGGCGACCGCGTGCGCGACGTCGTCGCCGCGGGCCTGGTGCTCGAGGACGTCGTCGAACCGGAATGGCCGGAGGGCCGCGAAACGGTGTGGGGCCAGTGGTCCCGGATGCGGGGCGAGCTCTTCCCCGGCACGGCGATCTTCTGCTGCCGCAGGCCGGGCTAGTTGGCCACGCCCTCGCCGAGGTACGCCTCCTGCACGCGCGGGTCGGCCAGCAGCTCGCGGCCGGTGCCCGAGAGCGTGGTGGCGCCGAGGTCGATCACGTAGGCGTGGTCCGACAGCGCGAGCGCCGACAGCGCGTTCTGCTCCACCAGCAGCACGGTCGTGCCCTGCTCCTTGAGCTGCTTGACCGTGTCGAAGATCTTCTGCGTCATGATCGGCGAGAGGCCCATCGACGGCTCGTCGAGCATGAGCAGCTTGGGCTGCGACATCATCGCCCGCCCCATGGCGAGCATCTGTTGCTCGCCGCCGGAGAACAGTCCCGCCTTGTTCTTCCGCCGCTCCCCCAGCACCGGGAACAGCTCGTAGACGCGATCCATGTCCTTGGCGATGCCGTCCTCGTCGTCACGGGTGTACGCGCCGAGGCGCAGGTTCTCCTCGACGGTCATCCGCGCGAACAGCCGCCTGCCCTCGGGGCTGTGCGCCACACCGCGGCGCAGGATTTCGTGGGCAGGCATCCGGTGTATCGGCTCGCCGTCCAGCAGCACCTCGCCGGACACCGGCCGCAAAAGACCCGAGATCGTGCGCAGGGTGGTGGTCTTGCCCGCCCCGTTGCTGCCGATCAGGCTGACGATCTGGCCTTGCTCAACGCTGAACGTCACCCCCCGCACCGCCCGGATCGCCCCGTAGGCGACGGTGAGGTCGCGCACCTCGAGGTAGCTCACGGCTCAGGCCCCTTCCGCCGCGTGGATCTGCTCTTCGATCTCGTCGGGCGGAGCGCCAAGGTACGCCTCGATCACCCGCGGGTCGCCGCGCACGACGTCCGGCGTGCCCTCGACGAGCAGCTCCCCTTGCACCAGCACCAGCACACGGTCGCACAAGGTGAAGATGAACTTGGTGTCGTGCTCGATGACGACGACCGACACGCCGAGGTCGCGGATCTTCAGGATCAGCTGCCGGGTGCCCTCGGTCTCCTGCGCGTTCATTCCCGCGGTGGGCTCGTCGAGCAGGAGCACCTTCGGCTCGGTGGCCAGCGCACGGGCGATCTCCAGCCGCCGTTGGTCGCCGTAGGGGAGGTTGCGGGCCAGCTCGTCGGCGAAGCGGGTGAGCCCGACGAACTCCAGCAGCTCCTCGGTGCGCCCGGCGGCCTCGGCTTCGCTCTTGCGGTAGCCCGGCCCGTGCAGCAGCGACGAGAACGGGTTCTGCTTCATCCGCACGTGCCGTCCGACCAGCACGTTCTCCGAGGCGGTCATGCTCGGGAACAGGCGGATGTTCTGGAACGTGCGCGCCACGCCGCGCTCGGTGACCCGGGCCGGGTCGTCGGGAAGCGGCTGTCCCGAGCGCGAGACCGTGCCCGATGTCGGCGTGTACTGGCCGGTCAGGCAGTTGAACAGCGTGGTCTTGCCCGCGCCGTTGGGCCCGATCAGCCCGATGATCTCGCCTTCGGTCAGCGCGAACGACACGTCGTTCAACGCGCGCAGGCCGCCGAACTGCATGGAGACGCCCGTGGCCGCCAACACCGGGCTGGTCATGCGGGCACCTCCGCCTTCTCCTTCGGCTCGTCCTCGACCGGCGGCGCAGCGGGCTCCGGTTCACCCACCAGCTCCGCAGCCCGGTGCCGGTCGGCGATGAGCCCTTGCGGACGCAGCCGCATGAGCACGATGAGCCCGATCCCGAACAGCAGGAGCCGGTAGTCGGAGAACTCGCGCAGCTTCTCGGGCAGCACGAACAGGATCGACGCGCCGAGCACCGCGCCGGGGATCGTACCCATGCCGCCGAGGATGACGGCCGCGAGCAGGGTGACCGACTCGGTGAACCGGAAGCTGTCGTAGGCCACAACCGCGGTCTTGTGGGCGAAGAACGCGCCCGCGAGCCCGGCCAGCATCGCGCCTGTGAGGAACGCGAGGATCTTGATCGGGCCGGTGCGGACGCCCATCGCACCAGCCGCGTCCTCGTCCTCCCGGATCGCGATCCATGCCCGGCCCAACCGCGAATCCTTGAGGTGGGCGAAGACCAGCATGACGAACGCGACAAGCAGCACGATCAGCACGTAGTACAGGACACCGGACGGGAGCCGGACCGCGCCGATCCTGATCGACTCGTTGAACGCGGTGCCGAACAGCGACACTTGGGGGATGTTCGGGATCGCGTTCGCGCCGCCGGTGAGGCCGCCGATGTTGTTCTGTGCGACGCGAGTGAAGATCTCGCCGAAGGCGAGCGTGACGATCGCGAGGTAGTCGCCGCGCACCCGCAGGGTCGGCGAGCCCACGATCGCGCCGAAGCAGCCCGCCACCACCGCGCAGATGACCATGACGATCGGGAACGGCAGCGCAATACCGACCTTCGACGCCGCCGCGCCGGACAGGTTCGCCGCGGTGAACGCGCCGATGCCGAGGAACGCGACGTAGCCGAGGTCGAGCAGGCCCGCAAGACCGACGACGATGTTGAGCCCGATCGCTGTGGCCGCGTAGACGCCGATGTTGGCCGCGACCGTCATCCAGTACTCGGTGCCCGCCGCAGTCAGCGGAAGCCCGAGCGCCATGGCGAGCAGCACGATCACACTGAACGTGCGATGCCGTTCGGACACCGTGGAGATCCAGCCCAGCAGGCCGGACGCGGACAGTGCCGCGAACGCGCCGCCGAGCGCGCCGAGGAGGGAGAGGAACACCGCGCCCGCGTAGACGTTGACCACGCCGCCCTGCCCGCCGCTGGTGAGCACGGCCGCCACGAGTAGCAGCACGATCACGAAGACGACGAGCAGCAGAATCCACTCGACCCACCAGGGCAGCCGCCAGCTCAGGGTGGGGCGCTCCCCCAGCCCGCCCGCGGTGCCGCCCACGATGGCCGCGATGCCGCCGAGCAACGTGACGATCGCCCCCAAGGCCACCGCGCCGTCGTCCGCGGCCGTGATGGCGCCGAGACCGCCGCCCTTGACGGTGATGTACGCGCCGTTGATCACGGCGACGATCGTGATGCCCCAGCCGAGCCCGCGCACCATCCGACCCGTGGGCTGTACCTTGAGCAGGGTCAGGACGATCACTGCGAGGCCGAGCAGCAGCAGGTGCAGCCGGTAGCCGGTGACGGCGAGCGGGTCGACGAAGAAGTTGAGCGTGGACTTGTCGGGGTACGCGCCGTCGTTCAGCACGAACGTGGCCCACGGCAGGTACGTGCCGATGATCGTCAGCACGCCGCCCGCGATGCGCAGCGCGGTGGCGGCGGGCGCCAGCCGGGCGATCATGCCCGCACCCGCTCGGTCTCACCGAAGAAGCCCTGCGGCCGGAACACCAGCACCCCGATGAGCACCACGAAGATCCATACGTAGTCGTAGGCCGTCCCACCGGGAAGATACTGGCCCGCGAGGGACTTGATGAGCCCGATGGCGAGGCCGCCTACGATCGCCCCGCGGATGTTGCCGATGCCGCCGAGGACGGCCGCGGTGAACGCGAAGATGCCGTTCTGGAAGCCGATGTCGATGTTGATGTTGTTGAGGTAGTTGCCGTACAACACGCCGCCGACGCCCGCGAGGGCCGCGCCGAGAATGAACGTCAGCACGATGACGCGGTCGGGATCGATCCCCATCAGCCGGGCGATGTCGGGGTCTTGCGAGGTCGCCCGCATCGCGCGCCCCATCCGGGTGCGCTCGACGAAGCGTTGAGCAGGTAGCCCAGCCCCAACGACACCACGACGAGCAGGATGCCCGGCGTAGCGGATCGGGCACGCCGTCACCGATCGGGATCACCCAGGGTGCCCTCGATGAAGATGTTCGGGAACGGCAGGGCGGAGGTGCCGTTCGGGTAGAAGATCCGAACCGCCTCCTGGAGCGCCACGGAGACACCCAGCGCCGTGATCAGCGGGGCGAGCCGCGGCGCGCCGCGCAGCGGCCGGTAGGCGAACCGCTCCATGGCCACCGCGATCACTACCGCGACGGCCGCGCCCGCGAGCAGCAGGAGCGGCAGGGCGATGTACCACTGCTCTTGCCACGCCGTCGGCAGCACGTAGGTGAACATGAGCCAGCCCGCCGTACGCGCCGACCATGAAGATCTCACCGTGCGCGAAGTTGATCAGCTGGATGATGCCGTAGACCATCGTGTAGCCGAGTGCGATCAGCCCGATCAGGGAACCGAACACCAGCGCCGTTGACGATCTGCGACAGGAACGTGGACAGCAACCCGGATTCCTCTCCACGAAACCGTGGGGCCGGGCCGGATCGGCCCCGCCCCCACAGTGTCGGTCTTATGACGAGCGTCAGCTCGCCTGGTACGCGCCGGTCTCGATGGGCGCGAAGTCCGTGCCCTTGACCTGGAAGACCGTGAGCACCTTGTTGGTGGTGTCACCGTACTGGTCGAACGCTACCGGGCCGCTCGCCCCGTCGATCTTGGTGGCCTGCACCGCGTCGATCAGCGCCTGGCGCTTCGAGTCGTCGAACGTGCCGCTGTCGCCGATGGCCTTGGCGAGGCCCCCGATGATGACGTTCGCCGAGTCGTAGGTGAGCACGCCGTAGGCGCTGAACGGCTCGCTGAAGCCCGCGGCCTTGTAGTCGTCGATGAACTGCTTCGCGCTGGGCAGGCTTTCCGCGGGCGCGCCGACGCTGGTGGCGAGGTCACCCTCCTTGCCGCCGAGCTGGACGAACTTGGCGTCGACGATGCCGTCTCCACCCATCAGCGGGATGTTCAGACCCGCACCCGCGAGCTGCTTGGACAGCGGGCCTGCCGCCGGGTACTCACCGCCGTAGTAGACGGCGTCCGGGTTGCTCGGCCGGACCTTGCCGATCACGCCGGAGAAGTCGGTGTCCTTCTCGCCGACCTTCTCGCGTGCGACGACCTTCCCGCCCAGCTTGGTGATCTCCTGGGCGGCCTGGTCGGCGAGGCCCGCGCCGTAGGTCTTGCCGTCGTCGATCACGGCGATGTTCTTCTTGCCCGCCTTCTGCACCAGGTACTGGGCGCCGAACGGGCCCTGCACGAGGTCGGTGGTGGCGACGCGGAAGTACGTGGGGAACGGGCGCTTCGGCGACTGCACGGGGTTGTCGCCCAGCGTCAGCGTCGGGTTGGTGTTGGCGGGCGAGATCTGCACGATGCTCTTGCCCGCGAGGATCGGCGCCACGGTCTGCGACGTCGAGGAGTTCAGGGTGCCGACCACGCCGACCACGTTCGGGTCGGACGCGAGCTTCGTGCCCGCCTGGCCCGCGATCTGGGCCGTGGCCTGGTCGTCCTCCGGTTGGAAGGCCAGCTTGTAGCCCTTCACGGTGCACTTCTGGTTGGCCTGGTCGACGGCCATCTTCGCCGAGTTGCGCATACCGAGACCCAGGGCCGACAGGCTGCCCGAGAGCGGTGCGACCATGCCGATGACGAGCGTGCCCTTGCTGGTGTCGCAGGTGCTGCCGCCGCCACTGCCGCCGGACTCGCTCCGGTTGGTGCCGCACGCCGTGAGCCCGAGGGCCCCGGCGAGGATCGCGGCGGTGACGATCGTCCGCCTCCGAGTCATGCTGCTCAAATCCTTCCCTAGCCCACGCCGGGTTTCCCACCCCAACGCCCGAGCGGCTTCAACTGTTGTGAGAGCGCTCGGGACGTTAGGGCACCCCTCGACGCGGCGGCAGCATCACCGACCGGTCTTTATCGGACCGCAACCCGAAGGTGATCTCCAACGTGACGTGGAGTGGCCTACGACTTCGGCGTGGCCAACCCGTCGACGACGGCCTCGGCGACCGCCTTCATCGTGGTGCGGCGGTCCATCGCCGTGCGCTGGATCCATCGGAAGGCGTCCGGTTCGGACATTTGACGGCGGGTCATCAGCAGGCCCTTGGCCCGGTCGACGAGCTTGCGGGTCTCCAGCCGCTCGGTGAGCGTGGCGACCTCGTCCTCCAGCGCCCTGCGTTCGGCGAACCGGGAGACGGCCAGCTCGATCGCGGGCACCAGCTCGTGGCGGGCGAACGGCTTCACCAGGTAGGCCATCGCGCCCGCGTCGCGGGCCTGCTCGATGAGGTCGCGCTGGCTGAACGCGGTGAGCATGACCACGGGGGCGATCCGCTCCCCGACGATCGACGCCGCCGCGGCGATGCCGTCGACCTTCGGCATCTTCACGTCCATGATCACCAGATCCGGGCGCAGCGAGCGGGCCAGCTCGATCGCCTGCTCGCCGTCGGCGGCCTCACCTGCGACGACGTAGCCCTCCTCGGTGAGCATCTCGGTGAGGTCGAGCCGGATCAGCGCCTCGTCCTCCACGACCAGCACGCGCAATCCGTCGGCTGACGGGGCGGGCGTGCTGTCCGCGGACGTCTCGGACACCTGCTGTGGCACCGGGCTACTCCTTCGCGTTCGGTAAGGATTCAGAATAGCGGGGGGCCGGGTGCGCGATGGTGTGATCTACGGCCGCTATGCTGCGACTCACGGTCTCGCCCCTGTAGCCCAACGGCAGAGGCAGCGCTCTCAAACAGCGTCCAGTGTGGGTTCGAATCCCACCGGGGGCACCGATCCGGGCTACCGCACGAGCAGCAGTGCGGCCAGCACCGTCTCCGCCGTCCACACGAGGCTGCGCACGAGGTGCACGCGGTTCAGCGTGGTCAGCACCCGGGCGTCCGCGGCGGTCGCGGCGCCGAGGCGGTTGTGGGCGGGCACCGCGCCCGCGAACGTCAGCACCACCGCGAGGAGGGCGAGCGCGGCCAGCGCGGCCGCGGCGGCGAACCCACCCTGGGGCGGGTCGAGCAGGAGCGCGGCCGTCGACACGCCCTGCGCCGCCCAGGGCACGACGATCACGCTGGTGATCGCGCGGACGTGCGCGGCGTGGTAGCTCGGCCATTCCGCGGGGCCGACGAGCGCGAACGCCGGGTAGATCACGCCGAGCGACACCCACGCCACCCCGGTGAGCACCGCTGTGGCGACGAGGTGCACCACCAGCCAGACCATGGCCGCATCATCGCCGACGGGTGGTGCCAGCGGGCGGAACGCGCGGTCACGGACGCGCGGTCACCCTGGCCGAACGCCCCGAGGCGCGGCGCCCGACCGGCCCGCACCGCTTCGAGGAACTCGCCCGCGACCGTGACCCGCGGGCGCGCGGGAACCCGTCCAGGTCCACGACGGCGGCGAAGCGGTGGTCCTGCTGGGCCGCCTCGGCCGCGGCCGCGCCGCCGAGGGACTGGCCCGCCACCGCGACGAACCGCAGGTCGACGAGGCCCGCGAGCGGGCCCGGTGCGCGGTCGAGCACGGCCAGCCGGTCGAGCGCGCTGCGCAGGTCCGCGGCGCGGACGTCGGTCCACGCGGCGGCGCGCCGGTTGTCCTCGGCGTCGTCGCCGGACGCCGTCACCGCGCTGCGCACCACCCGGCCGTCGGCGAGCACGACGGCGGCGCTGTCGTACGGGTGGTCGAGGGCCACGACCACGTAGCCGTGGCTCGCCAGCTCCTGCGCCCACGCCGTGTTCTGGCTGCGCACCCCGGCGAGGCCCGGGGAGAACAGGACCACCGGGTAGGGCCCGTGCGCCCGTTCGGCGGGCGCGTCGGTGACGGCGGCCGTCCGCGCGAGCTCCGCCTCGGCGAAGACGATCTCGGGGAGGCCGAACTGCGCGGCGAGCTCCCGCCCGACCGCCTCGGCTTCCGCGGCGTCGCGGCCCAGGTAGCGGGCCCGCGGGAGGTCCGCAGGCAGCGGCCGAGCCGGGTACCACAGCTGCGCGACGACCGTGCGCCGGTCGGCCGGATCGGGGGTGGCGGGCTCGGGGCGGCCCGGGTCGGTCCACTGCACCGTGCTCGTGCCCACCGCGAACGCCCCGGTCGGCGTGGGCAGCGCGACCGGCGGCAGGGCCCACCGCGTCACACCCGCGGCCGCGACGAACCCGACGGCGCCGACCACCGCCGCGACCCGTCCCGCGCGGCGCGCACCCCCGCGGGTGGCGACCCGTGGCCGGAGCGGTCCGATCGCCAGCGCGGCAGGCAACCCGCCCGCCAACAGCAGCGCCGTCTCGAGCGCCCTCATCGGCGGGAAGATCGTCGAGCCTGCACCTCCCCGACGCTAACCGCCGGGCGTCCGCGCGAGCTGGGCGTCCGCTGAGACCGGGTAACCCTCGGCTAACTAAGGCTTGCTTTACCTATGAAGGTCGGGCATTGTCGGCGCGGTGGCGGCAAGGATCGGGCTCGAAGGCCGCGGGCTCGATCTCGGCTACAACGCCCGCCCCGTCGTGCACGCCGCGGACATCCGGCTGCAGGCGGGGCGGGTGGCCGCGCTCGTGGGCCCCAACGGCAGCGGCAAGTCGACCCTGTTGCGCGGGCTCGCCCGGCTGCACCGCCTCGACGCGGGCCTGCTGAGCCTTGGCGACGGCAGCGACGCGCACGCCCTGCGTCCCAGGGCGTTCGCCCGCGAGGTCACCCTGCTGGCGCAGAACCGGCCGATGCCAAGCGGGCTCGCCGTGCGCGACGTCGTGGGGTTCGGTCGGCACCCCTACCGCGCGCGCCTCGGCGGCGGCGACCCCGAGGGCCCGGCCGCGGTGGACCGGGCGATGCGGCTCACCGGCGTCGCGGACATCGCCGACCGCGCGGTCGACGAGCTGTCCGGCGGCCAGCTCCAGCGCGTCTGGCTCGCGTGCTGCCTCGCCCAGGACACCGGCGTGCTGCTGCTCGACGAGCCGACGACGTTCCTCGACCTGCGCTACCAGGTGGAGCTGCTCGACCTCGTGCGCGACCTCGCCGACAGGGGCGACATCGCCGTCGGGCTCGTGCTGCACGACCTCGACCACGCCGCCGCGGTGGCCGACGAGCTGCACCTGATCGCCGACGGCCGGATCCGCGCCTGCGGGCCGCCCGCCGACGTGCTCCGCGCCGAGCTGCTCACCGAGGTGTACGGCATCGCGGTCGAGGTGGACCACGACCCGCGCACCGGAGCCGTCCACGTCCGCCCGCTCCGCCGCCGTGCCCGCGATTCGGTCCCCGTCACGGGAGGAGAACCGTGAAGATCCCCGCACTGATGACCGCCCTGCTGCTCGCCCTTGCGTCCTGCGGCACCACCGAGCCCGCCGCCGCTCCCCCGGCGCCGGACGCGCCGCAGGCCGCCCCCGTCACCCTGACCGACCTGCGCGGAAAGCAGATCACCCTGCCCGGCCCCGCCACGCGCGTCGTGGGCCTGGAGTGGAACGTCGCCGAGCACGCCGTGTCGCTCGGCGTGATGCCGGTCGGCGTGGCCGACGTGGCGGGCTACGGCAGGTGGGTCAAGGCCGAGCCGCTCGACGGGTCCGTCAAGGACGTGGGCGTCCGCGGCGAGCCGAGCATCGACTCGATCGCCGCCCTCCGGCCGGACCTGGTCCTCGCCACCGACGAGCTGCCGGACACCGCCGTGGCCCAGATGGAGCGGTTCGCGCCGGTCGTGTTCGTCGCGGGTGGCGACGCGAAGGACAACCTCGGGCAGATGCGCCGCAACCTGGAGCTGGTCGCGACGGCCACCGGCAAGCAGGCGGAGGCGGCCGCGCTGCTCACGGCGTTCGACGCGAAGCTGGAAGCGGGCAAGGCGGCGCTCGCGGCGCGGGCCGGGCAGCGCTTCGCGTTCGCCGACGGCTACGTCGAGGGCAGCCAGGTGTCGATCCGCCCGTTCGCCGAGGGCTCGCTGCTGTCGGACGTCACCGAGCGGCTCGGCATGGCCAACGCCTGGACGGAGCCGGGCGACCCCGTCTACGGGCTGGGCCAGACCGACGTCGAAGGCCTCACCCGTCTCGGCGACGCCACGTTCCTCTACATCGCCAACGACGGCGACGGCGGCGACCCGTTCACGGCCGTGCTCGGTGACAACGCCGTGTGGCGCTCCCTGCCGTTCGTCCAGAGGAGCGAGGTGCACCGGCTGCCGGACGGCATCTGGATGTTCGGCGGGCCGACGTCGATGACGCAGTACGTCGACGCGGTGGTGGCCGCACTCGGGCGGTGACGACGCTCGCCGCACCCCGGCGCACGCTGCCGCTGGCGGGCGTCGTCGGGGTGGGGCTGGCCGCGGCCGTCGTCATCGCGCTGGTGCACGTCACGCAGGGCACCGCCGACGTGGGGGTGCGCGACATCGTCGCCCTGCTCATCGGCGGACCCGACGAGCAGGCCGCCGCGGTCGTCGTGGCGTCGCGGGTGCCGCGGTTGGCGGCGGGCGTCGTCGTCGGGGTGGCGCTGGGCGTGGCGGGCGCCGCGCTCCAGTCGCTCGCCCGCAACCCGCTCGCCTCGCCGGACACGCTCGGGGTCGACGCAGGCGCCTACGTCGCCCTCGTGCTGGCGGCCGTGTTCGCCGTGGCGCTGCCGGTGCCGTTCGCGGGCGGGCTGGCCTTCCTCGGCGGCCTCGCCGCGACCGGGCTGGTGCTGGTGCTCGCCTCCGGCGCGGGGGCGGGCCCGACCCGGCTGGTGTTGGCGGGCTCGGCGATCGCGCTGGCGCTGGACGCGGTCACCGTCACCCTGCTGCTGCTGTTCCGCGAACACACCGTCGGGCTCTTCGCCTGGGGCAGCGGCTCGCTCAGCCAGTACGGCGGCGAGGGGCTGGCCTGGATGACGCCGGTGGTGCTCGTGGGCGTGGTCGGGCTGTTCGCGCTGGCCGGGCGGCTGGACGTGCACGGCTTGGGCGACGACGCCGCCGCGGCGCTCGGGCTCCAGCCCAAGCACACCCGGCGGGCGGTCGTGCTGCTCGCCGTCGCGCTCTCGGCCGCGTCGGTGACCGTCGCGGGGCCGGTCGGCTTCGTCGGGCTCGCCGCCCCCGCGATCGTGCGCCTGCTGGGCCCGCGCGTGCCGGGGCTGCTGCGGCACCGGGCGCTCCTGCCGGTCTCGGCGCTGTCCGGGGTGGTCGTGGTGCTCGGGGCCGACGTGGTGGTGCGGTGGGCGCTGGGCGCCCAGGTCGGCGGCGTCGAGGTGCCCACGGGCGTCGTCACATCGCTGGTGGGCGCGGTGTTCGTGGTGCTGCTCGCCGCCCGGTTCCGCGGCTCGGGCCCGACGCGGCCCGCCCCGACGGCGCTGCGCGGGCGGCGGGTGGCCGTGGTGGTGACGGCCGTGGCGGGCGCCGCGGTGCTCGTCGCCGCCCTCGCCGGGGCGATGCTCGGCGACACGGTGCTCCTGACCGGGGACCTGCTCAACCGGGCGATCGGCCGGTCGGGCCCGATCGTCACGTACGTGCTGGATGCGCGGGTGCCGCGGGTGCTCGCCGCCGTCGTAGCGGGGGCGGCGCTGGCCGTGGCGGGCGCGGTGATCCAGGCCGTCTGCCGCAACCCGCTGGCCGAGCCGGGGATCCTGGGGGTCACCGGCGGCGCCGGGCTCGGCGCCATCCTGGTGATCAGCCTCGTGCCCGCGGCGGGGCTCTGGCTGATCACGGGCGCCGCGTTCGTCGGGGCCGGGGTGGCCACCGTGCTCGTCGTCGGGCTGGCCGCGAGCCGGGGCGGCTGGGACTCCGACCGGCTCGTCCTCATCGGGGTCGGGGTGTCGGCGGCGGCGGCGGCGCTCACCACGGTCGTGATCGTGCTGACCGACCCGTGGAACGTCGGCAAGGCGCTGACCTGGCTGTCCGGTTCCACGTACGGGCGGACGTTCCCGCAGGTCGCGCCGGTGGCGGTGACGCTCGCGCCGGCGGGCCCCGCGCTGTGGCAGGCGCACCGCGCGCTGGACCTGCTCGCGGTCGACGAGGACACCGCGCGGGTCGTCGGCGTGCCGGTGGACCGGGCCCGGCCCGTGCTGCTCGGCGTGGCGTGCCTGCTGACCGCGACCGCCGTCTGCGCGGTCGGGGTGATCGCGTTCGTCGGGCTCGTGGCGCCGCACGCCGCCCGCGTGCTCGTGGGGGCGCAGCACCGGCGCGTGCTGCCGGTCGCGGCGCTGCTGGGCGCGCTGCTGGTGTCGGTGGCCGACACGCTCGGCCGCACGGTCATCGCGCCGGGCCAGCTCCCGGCCGGGCTGCTCGCGGCGCTGGTCGGCACGCCGTACTTCGTCTGGCTGCTCTGGCGCTCGCGGATCTAGCCCGCCTGGGCGAGGATCGTCTGCATCGCCAGCTCGGCGGCGTTCCGGGCCTTCTGGCAGGCGATCTCGTGGGTCATCGGGACGGTCTGGCCGTTGTAGAAGTAGCGCGACCTGCACCGCCTGCGACGGGGCGACATCGACATTCACGACACAGTCCTGCTCTCCCGTGCCGTATAGCGCGGGAGTTTGCACCGCACCGAAACCGGCGACGGTGATCACCTCGAGCTGGGACTGTCCGAAGACCAGCTCGACTCCTCCGCGGGTGTTGATGCCGACGGAGTAGTTCTCGATCGGCTCGGTCGGCGAATGGATCCAGTCGCAGCCCGGCCCGCGCTTGCCGCCGGCGGGCTGGCGCCGTAGCGCGCGACACCGAGGGACTTGAGCTGCGCAGGGGTCAGCGTGCCGCAGGGATCGACGCCCTCGATGTTCAGCACTCGCGGGCGGGCCGGCAGCTGCGGATCTACTCGATTCTGCTGCTGGAGCGCCGCCGAGCGAACTGCTGCAGGCGGCGCACAAGGTGAGCACCAGCGCGAGCGCCGAGCCATCGGCCGATCACGATCCCGGGCGGTACGAAGCGGCGATCTCATCCTCGGTGTAGCCGTAGACTCGGGCCGTGGCGTCCAGTGCGTATGGCGGCCGCGTCGCAGTTCACGGTTGTAGGCTGCGGCAGTCCATGACCAGCGCGTTGATCCGCTCGTTGAACGCGCCGGCAGCCTCCGGTGAAACCGGGTCACCGCCGCACACCCCGACCTCGCTGCCGTGCTGCGCGCTGGTCCAGCTCGAGGTCGAGGCGGTCGGCCTCGGCGAGCAGGGCGGCGCGGGCTTGCAGCACCGTGTCGCGGTTCACTTGGAGCGCGAGCGCCCGCACGGCGGCGTCCAGGGGTGTGGCCACGGCGACGAGGGTAGGGCGTCGTCACCCGCCTGTGGGGCCGTTCGGGAAAACCCGCCGCGAGAAGCACGTTTCCGGTGATCGAACCACGGAAACGTAGGTCTCGACCGGGCGGTCAGGCGTCGGCGGCGCGCAGGACCCGCAGGACGTTGCCGCCCGCGAGGCGGGCGCAGTCGGCCTCGCTCCAGCCGCGGTCGAGCAGGGCGGCGAAGAGCGCCGGGTAGCCCGCGACGTCCGAGAGCCCGTCGGGCAGGTCGGGCGTGCCGTCCATGTCGCCGCCGATGCCGACGTGCTCGATGCCCGCCACCTCACGGGCGTGCTCGACGTGCGCGACGACGTCGGCGATCGTCGCGCGCGGGCACGGCGGCCCGCCGCGCCGGGCCAGGAACCCCGGCCGGGCCTCCAGGTCCTGCGGGTCGAGACCCGCCGCGGCCATGTCGTCCTTGACGGCCTGGTCCCAGTCCCGCGCGGCGGACGACACGAACTGCGGCACGAAGGTCACCATGCAGACGCCGCCGTTGGCGGGCAGCGCGGCGAGCACGTCGTCGGGGACGTTGCGGGGGTGGTCGGTCACCGCGCGGCAGGACGAGTGCGTGAACACGACGGGCCGCGCGGTGGTGGCGAGGGCGTCGCGCATGGTCGTGGCCGCGACGTGGGAGAGGTCGACGAGCATCCCGATCCGGTTCATCTCCCGCACCACCTCGCGGCCGAACGCCGTGAGCCCGCCGTGCGCGGGCTCGTCGGTGGCGGAGTCCGCCCACGGGGTGTTGCGGTTGTGCGTCAGGGTCAGGTAGCGCACCCCGCGGCGGCGCAGCTCGCGGAGCGCGTCGAGCGAGCCGTCGATGCCGTGCCCGCCCTCGGCGCCCATCAGCGACGCCACCCGCCCCGCCGCGAGCGCCGCCTCCACCTCGGCGACGGTGGTCGCGAGCTGCAGGTCGTCGGGGTAGCGCTCGGCGAGCTCGCGCACGAGCGCCACCTGCTCCAGCACGGTGGCGACGGCGGCGGGCCCGGTGAACGAGCACGGCACGTAGACCGACCAGAACTGGGCGCCGACCCGGCCCGCCCGCAGCCGGGGCAGGTCGGTGTGCAGCTCCGGGACGCCCGCCGCGAGGTCGACGGGGCGCCCCAGCGTGCGCAACGCCCACGGCAGGTCGTTGTGGCCGTCGACCAGCGGGGCGGCGGCGAGCAGGTCCAGCGCGCGGGTGGCGGAGGTCATCGCTGCAGGGTGGCACTCCCCCGCGCCGGTCGCAGGGCAAATCCGTCGCCGCCGCGCACCACAAGCCCGATCATGGTGCGGTGGCTCCGATCGCACCCGTGCGCACCGACGGCGTCGTGACCCTCCGACCGTTCCGGGCGGACGACGTCGACGACATGGTGGTGATGGGCCGCGATCCCGACACCGTCGCGTACACCACGATCCCGCACCCCTACGAGCGGCGGCACGCCGAGGAGTGGGTGGCCGAGCCCGGCAAGGACCGCGCGACGACGGCGTGCTGGGCCGTCGAGGCCGACGACGGCGGCACGGCCCGGTTCGCGGGCACCGTCGACCTCCGCGGGCACCCGACCGAGATCGGCTACGTCCTCGCGCCCTGGGCCCGTGGGCGCGGCCACATGACGCGGGCGGTGCGGCTGGCCGTGCGCTGGGCGTTCGAGGAGGCCGGGCTGCCGGTGGTGCATTGGCAGGCGCGGGCGGGGAACCTCGCGTCGTGGCGGGTTGCGCACGCCTGCGGGTTCACCTTCCACGGGGAGATCCCGCTCGCGATCCCGCACCGCGGCGCGCTGTGCGACGCCTGGCACGCCTCGCTGCGCCCCACCGACGACGGCCGCCCGCGCACGACGTGGTGGCCCACGCCGGTGCTGGAGGACGACCGGGTGCGGCTGCGCCCGGCCACCGACGCCGACGTCCCGCGGATCACGGCGGCCTGCCGCGACCCCCGCACCCGGTACTGGCTGCCCGACCTCCCCGACCCCTACACCGAGGACCACGCCCGGAGCTTCATCCGCGAGGCCGCGCTGGAGGCCGCGCTCGGGAATCGGGTGGCGTGGGTCGTCGCCGATCCCGCCGACGACCGCCTCCTGGCCCGCGTCAGCGTCTTCCGGCTCGCCGACCCGATGAACCCCACCGGCGCCGAGATCGGCTACTGGGCCCACCCCGAGGCGCGCGGCCGCGGCGTGACGAGCGCGGCCGTCGAGCTCGTGGTGGCGCACGCCTTCACGCCGATCGCCGACGGCGGCCTGGGCCGCCACCGGCTGCAGATCGGCTCGTCGTGGGGCAACGCGGCCAGCAGGCACGTCGCCGAGCGCGCGGGCTTCACGCTGGTCGGCCACTTCCACGCCGACGGCGTCGTCGGCCGCGGCGAGCTCGACGACGGCGCCTGGTACGAGCTGCTGCGGTAGGTCGTGCGCGGGGAACGTGGCCTGGGCGACGTTCCCCGCGCACGGTCGGTCAGGCGCCGTCGGCCTTCAGGGTGACCGTCTCGGGCTTGTAGTTGGCGCCCATCACGTCCACGCCCTGGCCCTTGAGCTGCTCGATGGCCTTGGTGACGTAGTCGTTGGTGTAGGCCTTGTCGTCGGGGTCCTTGGTGAGCACGGTCTGCCCGTCGGCGTTGACCGCGGTGCGCGCCACCTTCACCGTCTGCGCCCAGGCGGCGGGGTCGATCGCCCCGACACCCGCCGACGGCGCAGGCCAGATCAGCTTGTTGACCTCGTTGACCTGCCACTGCTGGTGGCTCGCGCCCAGCTTCGACCCGGCCTTCACGACGATGTCGCGGCACGAGTCGACGTTGTCACGGCAGTAGATCCAGCCCTTGAGCGACGCGGCGATGAACTTGACCGTCTGGTCCTGGTAGGCCTGGTCGGACAGCTTCTCGGTGTTGGCCCAGATCGCGTCCTGCAGCATCGCGGTGCCGTCGTCGTTCCAGTTGATCACGTTGAAGTCGGCGGGCTGGTACAGCTGGCCGGTCGCGGGGTTCTTCGCCTCGAGCACCTGCGCGTACTCGTTGTAGGACATGGCCTGCGCGGCGTCGATGTCGCCCTTGAGCAGGGCCTGCATGTCGAACTGCTGCTGCACCAGCGTGACGTCGCTGGCGGGCTTGAGCCCGGCCTGCGTCATGCCCGCGAACAGCTCGAACTCGTTGCCGAAGCCCCAGTTGCCGATCTTCTTGCCCTTGAAGTCGGCGGGCGCGGTGATGTTCTTGGCCTTGAACGACACCTGCCGGGTGCCGGAGCGCTGGAACACCTGCGCGACGTCGGTGATCTCCGCGCCCTGCTCGCGGCTGGCGAGCGCCTTGGGCACCCACGCGATCGCGTAGTCGGCCTGGCCTTGGGCGAGGACGGTCTGCGGCACGATGTCCACCCCGCCCTCCTTGATCGTGACGTCCAGGCCCGCGTCCTTGTAGTAGCCCTGGTCGACGGCCGCGTAGTAGCCCGCGAACTGCCCCTGGGCGACCCACTGCAGCTGCAGGGACACCTTGGCGGGGGCGCCCGCGGTGCCGCCGCCGCTACTGCCGCTGTTGTTCGCCGCGGGTGTGGTTGAGCAGGCCGTGACGGCCAGCGCGACGGCCGCGACCGTCGCGATCAGGGGGCGTCTGTACATCGGATCTCCTCGGGTTCAGGCGGGACGTCCGCGGGTGACCAGCCGCTCGACGAGCGTCCCGCCGAGGTGGAACAGCAGCCCCAACACGATGGAGGCCACGACGAAGGCCCACGCGCGCGCGTAGGCGGTGTTGGCGGCGGCCGAGGTGATGCGGCTCCCCAGACCGTTCTGCAGGCCGCCGAAGTACTCCGCGACGACGGACGCGATCACCGCCGCGGGGGCGGCGAGGCGCAGGCCGGTCACCACGTACGGCACGGCGCCGGGCAGGCGCACGAACCGGGCCCGCTGCCAGGGCGTGGCCGCGAGCGAGGTCATCAGGTCGCCGTGCACCGGCGCGACCGCCCGCAGCCCGCGCACCGAGCTCACGAACACCGGCACGATCACGACGACCGTGACGACCAGCTGCCGCGCGATCTCGGTGGTCGAGCCGAACATGATCGTGAACACGGGGGCGAGCGCGACGATCGGTATCGCGCTCGCCGCGAGCACGACCGGCATCGTCAGCTCGGCGATCAGCCGCGACGACGCCGCGAGCACGGCGAGCACCAGCCCGATGAGGAAGCCCGCGACCAGGCCGACCAGCGCGTTGCCGCCCGTCACCGCCGCCGTCGACAGGATCACCGGGAACTGGGCCACGAACTGCTGCGCGATGGCGAGCGGGGTGGGCAGCAGGAACGCGGGCACCGCGAAGGCCACCACGACCAGGTGCCACACCACGAGGACGAGGACGCCGAGCGCCACCGGCGCGAGCACACCCCCGCCCCGCCGCGGCGCGGCGGTCGCCAGCGACGGCCCGGTCACCCGTGCCCCTTGCGCAACGCCTCGCGCACCGCCGTGACCGCCGTGAAGAAGGCGGCCGTCTCGCGGACGTCCTCGACGTCGTCGGGCTCCAGGTCCGCCCGTCCGGGGCGGCGGCCGGTGACGATCTCGGTGATCCGGCCGGGGCGCGGGGTCATCACCACCACGCGGTCGGACAGCACGACCGCCTCGGGGATCGAGTGCGTGACGAACAGGACCGCCGCGCCGCTCTCGCGGGCGATGCGCAGGAGCTCGGCCTGCATCCGCTCGCGGGTCATCTCGTCGAGCGCGCCGAACGGCTCGTCCATCAGCAGCAGTTTCGGCTGCGGCGCCAGCGCCCGCGCGATCGCCACGCGCTGCTGCATGCCGCCCGAGAGCTGCCCGGGCCGCGACCCGGCGAAATCGGCCAGCCCGACCAGCTCGAGCAGCTCGGCCGCGCGCGCCCGCCGCTCCGCCTTGCCGACGCCGTGCACGTGCAGCGGAAGCTCGACGTTCTCCGCGACCGTGCGCCACTCCAGCAGCCCGGACTGCTGGAACGCGATCCCGTAGTCCTGGTCGAGCCGGGCCTGCCGGGCGGACTTGCCGCCCACCCGCACGGTGCCCTCGGTCGGCTGCTCCAGGTCGGCGACCACCCGCAGGAGCGTCGACTTGCCGCACCCCGAGGGGCCGATCAGCGACACGAACTCGCCGTCGTCGAGGGTCAGCTCGATCTCCGCGAGCGCGTGGACGTCGCCGAACCGCTTGTCGACGCCGGTCAACTCGACCGCACTCCGCGCCGACTTCTCGCTCGCGAGCTCGCTCATCCGATCGCCCCCCGATAGCGCCACAGTGCGAGGTCGACCAGGCTCACCAGGCCCGCCGCCACCAGGCCGAGCACGGCCGCGCCCAGGATGGCGGCGTACAGCTGCGACGGGTCGCCGGTGGCCGTCTGCGCGTACTCGATGATCAACCTCCCGATGCCGCCCCGCGTGCCCGTCGAGATCTCGGCGACGATCGCGCCGACCACCGCGGCCGCCGCGGCCAGCCGGACCGCCGGGATGATCGCGGGCACGGCGGCGGGCAGGCGCAGCCGCCGCAGCGTGGTCCACCAGCCCGCGGCCAGCGACGTGAACAGCTCGACCGACGCCCGGCTCGGACCGGCGAGCCCGCGCAGCGCGCCGACCGCGATGGGGAAGAACGCCAGGTACGACGCGATCACCATGACGCTCGCCCACGGCTGCCACGCCCACCCCATGATCGCGATCTTGCCGCCCCAGCCCGCCACCAGCGGGGCGATGGCGATCAGCGGCACGGTCTGCGAGGCGACGATGTAGGGCAGCATCGCGCGCTCCGCCAGCCGGAAGCGCAGCATCACCAGCGCCAGCACCACGCCGAGCACGCCGCCGAGCACGAGGCCGCCCAGCGCGAGGCCGAGCGTGTACAGGGCGCTCTGGGCGACGGCCGCCCCGACCGTGCGCACGTCGGCGGCGCCCGCCACCTCCGGCTGCCCCAGCTTCGCGATCACCGTCCAGACGTGCGGCATCGAGGCGTCGTCGGTGCGGGGCAGTATCCGCACCCCGCCGACGACCACGCCGTCGTCCGGCACCACCAGCTTCACGAGCTCCCAGAGCAGCACGAGCAGGGCGAACGCGGACGCTGTGGTCACGACCGTGCGGGTCCGTCCCCCCATGCGCGCCTCCCCCTGAGATCCTGCGATCCTGTGAGACGCGGATGACGGTAGCGTCACGAACCGGTTGCCAACAGGATCATCGCGGCATACGCCGCCATAGTGCACGCGGGGCGTGCCGGGCGACCGCGAAGATCGGCCGCAACGCCCAGGGCACCCACACCTCCGTGCGGCCCGCCCGCAGCGCGGCCACCGTGGCGTCGGCCACGGCGTCGGGCGTCGACGAGAACGGCGCGGGCGCCATGCCCTCGGTCATCCGCCCGATGACGAACCCGGGCCGCACGAGCAGCAGCCGCACCCCGGAGCCGTGCAGGGCGTCGGCTAGCCCGGACGCGAAGCCGTCGAGGCCCGCCTTCGCCGAGCCGTACACGTAGTTGGCCCGCCGCACGCGCGCACCCGCCACGGACGAGAACACCACGAGGGTGCCGCTCCCCTGTGCGCGCAGGATCGCGGCGAGGTGGGTGAGCACGGTGACGTGCGCGACGTAGTCGGTGTGCACGATCGCGCGGGCGTGCTCGGCGTCGCGCTCGGCGCGGGCCTGGTCGCCGAGGACCCCGAAGGCGACGACGACCACGTCGAGCGAGCCGTGCCGCCGTGCGACGTCGTCGAGCACGCCGCGCTGGGCGGGCAGGTCGTCGGCGTCGAACTCGACGGTGTCGACGGCCGCTGCGCCCGCGTCCCGCACGGCCTGCACCTCCGCGGCCAGGTCGTCGCAGCGGCGCGCGGCGAGCACGACGGTCGCCCCTTCGGCGAGGCGCCGGGCCACGGCGATCCCGATCTCGCTGCGGCCGCCGAGTATGACGATCGTCTCGCGCATGGCGGGCAGACTGTCACACGTCGGAAACATGGCCGACCTACCGTCGGTGGCGTGCCCGAGATGCGGTTCGAGGTGCGCTGGCCCGACGGGTCGCGCCGGGAGTACTACTCGCCGTCGCTCGTGGTGGAGGACTACCTGAAGCCGGGGGTGGCCTACCCGCTCGCCGACTTCCTCGGCCGCAGCCGGGAGGCGCTGCAACAGGCGAGCGACCGGGTGCGCGCGGCCTACGGCATGCCGTGCTCGCTCGCCGCGGCGTCGCTGGCGCGCATCGAACGGGCCGCGGCGGCCTTCGGCGAGGGCGAGGTCCGCGTCCAGCGCTTCAAGCGCTAGCCCGATACTGGAGCGATGCTCGCCGCCGTCCTGGGCTCGCCCGTAGCGCATTCGCTCTCCCCCGTGCTGCACAACGCGGCGTACGCGGCGCTGGGCCTCACCGACTGGTCCTACGGCCTGCACGAGTGCCGTGAGCCGGAGCTCGCCGGGTTCGTCGACGGCCTCGGCCCGGAGTGGGCGGGGCTGTCGCTGACCATGCCGCTCAAGCGGGTCACGCTCGACGTCGCCGACGAGGTGGACGAGCTGGCCGGGGCGATCGGCGCGGCCAACACCCTCGTGCTCACGGGACGGCGCACCGCCTACAACACCGACATCGTCGGCATCGGCGCCACGCTGGGCCCGGATATCGGCACTGTGTCGGGGCGGGCGGTCGTGCTCGGCGCGGGCGGCACCGCCCAGTCGGCCCTCGCTGCGCTGCGCGAGGCGGGGATCGACGACGTCACGGTGCTGGTGCGCGACCTCGACCGCACCGCCGAGCTGCGCGACACCGCGGAGCGCCTCGGCGTCGCCCCACGGATCGTCGCCGCGCTGGCCGACCCGGCGTCGGCGTCCGCGGAGCTCGTCGGCGCCGACGTCGTCATCTCGACGCTGCCGCCCGGCGGCGCGGATCCGCTCGTCCCACCCGGCGCGGGCGCGGTGGTGCTCGACGTCGTCTACGCGCCGTGGCCCACCCCGTTCGCCGCCGCCGCGCTCGCCGCGGGGGCGGGTGTGCGCAGCGGCCTGGAGATGCTGCTGCACCAGGCCGTGGCCCAGGTGGAGCTGATGACCGGCAAGCCGGGCCCGGTGGCGGCGATGCGCACGGCGCTCGACGCGGCGGTGGCTCTCCGGTAAGCACGACCGCGCACCTCACCCTACGGTGATCACGTACTTCCACCGCTCACCGAGGAGCCCCTGTATGTCGATCCCCACCGACGAGAACCGCGGCCTGCGCACACTGGTCGCCGTCATGCGAGCCAAGCCGGGCAAGGAAGAGGAACTGCGGGCGGCGCTGGAGTCGCTGATCGAGCCGACGAAGGCCGAGGACGGCTGCCACACCTACGCCCTGCACCGGGGCAGCGAGGACCCGTCGCTGTTCATCTTCTACGAGAACTGGACGAGCGACGCGCACCTCGACGCGCACCTGGCGATGCCCTACCTCGTCGACTTCGGCGCACGGATCCCCGAGCTCCTCGACGACAGCGGGCTCTCCCTCAACCGGGTCGACCGGATCGCCTGACCCCGGCGTGGGGGAAGCCACGCTTCCCCCCACGACCGGTCAGCCGCAGACCGCGCCCCGCGCCGCCGAGCCGACGAGCTTGGCGTACTTGCCCAGCACGCCCGTGCGGAGCTCGGGCTGCCGCGGTGACCAGCCTTCCCGGCGCCGCTCCAGCTCCGCCTCGTCGACGTCCAGCGTGAGGGTGCGGTTCGCGACGTCCAGCACGATCCGGTCGCCGTCGCGTACGAACGCGATCGGGCCGCCGTCCACCGCCTCGGGCGCCACGTGGCCGACGCACAGCCCGGTGGTCGCGCCGGAGAAGCGGCCGTCGGTGAGCAGCAGCACGTCCTTGCCGAGCCCGGCGCCCTTGATCGCGGCGGTGACGGCGAGCATCTCCCGCATCCCCGGCCCGCCCTTCGGCCCCTCGTAGCGGATCACCACGACGTCGCCGGGTTGCAGGTTCGGGATGGCGGCCATCGCCCCCGCCTCGCCGTCGAACACGCGGGCGGTGCCCTCGAACGTCGCGGCGTCGAAGCCCGCGCTCTTCACGACCGCGCCGTCGGGGGCCAGCGAGCCGCGCAGGATCGTGAGGCCGCCGGTGGGGTGGATGGGCTTGTCCAGCGCGCGCAGCACCTCGCCGTCCAGGTCCGGCGGGTCGATCGCGGCGAGGTTCTCGGCCACCGTCTTGCCGGTGGCGGTGAGCGCGTCGCCGTGCAGCAGGCCCGCGTCGAGCAGCGCCTTCATCACCACCGGCACGCCGCCGACCTGGTCGACCGTGCTCATCACGTACTTGCCGAACGGCTTCACGTCGGCGAGGTGGGGCACCCGCTGGCCGACGCGGGTGAAGTCGTCGAGCTCCAGCGGCACGCCCGCCTCGTGGGCGATCGCGAGCAGGTGCAGCACCGCGTTGGTGGACCCGCCGAACGCCATCACCACGGCGATCGCGTTCTCGAACGCCTCCCGGGTGAGCACCTGCCGGGCCGTGATCCCCTTCTCCAGCATGCCGACGACGGCCTCGCCGGACGCCCGCGCGATCCCGTCCCGACGCCGGTCGACGGCGGGTGGCGCGGCCGAGCCGGGCAGCGCGAGCCCGAGGGCCTCGGCGGCGGCGGCCATCGTGTTCGCCGTGTACATGCCGCCACACGCGCCTTCGCCGGGGCAGATCGCGCGCTCGATGGCGTCGACCTCCTCGCGGGTGATGAGCCCGCGCGCGCACGCGCCCACGGCCTCGAACGCGTCGGCGATGTTGACCTCGCGGTCGCCGATCTTGCCGGGCAGGATCGAGCCCGCGTAGACGAAGACGGCGGCGAGGTCGAGCCGGGCGGCGGCCATCAGCATGCCGGGCAGGCTCTTGTCGCAGCCCGCGAGCAGCACGGTGCCGTCGAGGCGCTCGGCCTGCACGACCGTCTCCACCGAGTCGGCGATGATCTCACGGCTGACCAGCGAGTAGTGCATCCCGACGTGGCCCATCGAGATCCCGTCGGAGACCGAGATCGTGCCGAACTCCATCGGGAAGCCACCCGCGCGGTGCACGCCCTCCTTCGCGGCGATCCCCAACCGCTGCAACGACAGGTTGCACGGGGTGATCTCGTTCCAGCTGGAGGCGATGCCGATCTGCGGCTTGGCGAAGTCCTCATCGCGCATGCCGACCGCACGCAGCATCCCGCGCGCTGCGGCCCGTTCCATCCCGTCGGTCACATCGCGGCTGCGTGGCTTCAGATCTGTCATGGCGCACACCCTTCCCCACCGCGCCTGGTCACGCCACGCGTCCCTGATTCGTTATCGGGCGACCGTCACCTGCTCTCCCGCGCGCTCGTTGCGGCTGCGGATCCACGGTGAAGGGGAACGGATGACGGGCACGACAGGGCGGTTGCGGCGGTTCGCGGCGATCGTCGGTATCGGGTTGGCCGCTGCGGCAGTGGCCACCGGCACGGCGGTCGCCGCCGACAGCGGCAGCGGCGGCCACCACGGCGACCCGCCGAGGGTCAAGGGCACGCCGTGCACCGCGTCCGCCCACAGCTGCGTCGACCTCGCGAACAACAAGGCCTGGCTGATCGACGACGGCAAGATCGCCCGTGGACCGGTGGCGATCAGCCACGGCGGCCAGGGCAAGGAGACCCCGACCGGCACGTTCCGGGTGCTGTGGAAGGACCAGGACCACAAGAGCGCGGAGTTCAACAACGCGCCGATGCCGTACTCGGTGTTCTTCGCCGACGGCGGCATCGCGTTCCACCAGGGCAACCCGAACAACCCGTCGGCGGGCTGCGTGCACCTGTCCGCCGCGGACGCCCAAGCCTGGTTCGCCGCCCTCGAAGTCGGCGACGAGGTGCAGGTGCGGTAGGAGGGTTCTCCAGCGCGCTCCTACTACCAGGTCGCGAGCGGGGCGTCGGGCCGGTCCAGCCACACGGTGTGGACCCGGTCCGGCGTCACCGTGAGGCCGATCCGGTCCCAGCCCGGCCGTCGGTGGGCCCGCCAGAGGGCGTGGGCGCGCTCGACGTCGTCCCAGAGGCACCGCGGGCCGCCCCAGGTGACCGACCGGCGGCCGCGGCGCTCGGGTGGGCTGACCGCGCACCACGCGCCGTCGGCGGCGACGAACCGCGCGCCCGCGAAGTCGGGCCCGAAGCGGCGGAAGGTCACCACCGGCGGCGGCCCGATCTGGGCGAGGAACCAGGGCAACGACGCGGCGAGCGGGTGCGGGTCGAGCACGGTCGCGGTCTCGCCCACGGCGGGCCCGACCGGCGGGTCGGCCTCCTGCCACACGGGCGGCCGGTCGCGCTCGCGCACCGCCATGAAGCCCGCCCAGGCGGGCAGGAACCGGCCTTCGAGGCGGTCGGGGGTGCGCCGCAGGAGCGCGAGGTTGCCCGCGAGCAGCGCCACCTTGACGTCGACCAGGACGAGCCCGCCCGCCACGAGCTGCTCGGCCCACGCCCACGGCACCTCGGGGAACGCGCAGGTCGCGATGATCCGGTCGTACGGGGCGTGGCTCGGGAGCCCGGCGCGGCCGTCGCCGACCGCGAGGAGCGGGTGGTGGCCGAGGCTGTCGAGCCGGGCGCGGGCGGTGTCCACGAGCACCGGGTCGACGTCGACGGAGTGCACGGCGGCGTCGCCGAGCACGTGGCACATCAGGGCGGCGTTGTAGCCGGTGCCCGTGCCGATCTCCAGCACCCGGGGGTGATCGCCAAGGTCGAGGGCGTCGAGCATGCCCACCATCAGCGAGGGCTGCGTCGACGAGGAGACCGCGGCGCGGCCGCCGTGTCCGTCGGGCAGGAGCGCGGTGACGAGCGCCTCGTCGCGGTAGGCGCCCGCCAGCCCCGCGTCGGTGACGACGCCGGGATCCGTGACGGCGTCGGCCACGGCGTCGTCGGCCACGGCGTCGTCGGCCACGGCGTCGTCGGCCACGGCGTCGGCGGCGTGTGGTGCCGTCGGCGGTGGTGTCAACGGCCGCGGTGTCGTCGGCTGTGGTGTCGTCGGCTGTGGTGTCAACAGCGGTGGTGTCAACGGCCGCGGTGTCGACGGCCGCGCTGGACGGCGGACCGGGGCGGCCGTCGCCCCGGTCGACGACGGCGGCGCCGGGCTCCGCGGCGGTGGCGGCACCGACGGGCGGGGCGGGCGGCGGGCCTGCGGCGGCCGATCCCGAGGTCGCCCCCGGGTCGGGGGCGGTGATGGCCGCCGCGACCCAGCCCGTGCGGCTCCGCTCGTACCAGCGCGGCACGAACAGGTGCCGGGGCACCTGCTCGACGGCCGCGAGCCAGCGACGGTCGCGGATGTCGGCGACCGCGCCGATCGACCGGGCGAGCTCGGCGGCGTGCGCCGTCCAGTCACTCACGACGCGCGCCGCCGTGCGACGTCAGGACCTGCCGCGTCCGGCGCCCGCGAAATCGCGGTCGCGGCGCACGTTGGCCCGCCTGCCCTTGAGCGTGGTGCTCCCCCGCAGGCTGCGCAGCACGTCGTCGGCGGCGTGCTCGGGCACCTCGACCAGCGCGTGCCGCTCGTGGATCTGGATCGCGCCGATGTCGCGACCCGAGAGGTTCGACTCGTTGGCGAGCGCGCCCACGATGTCCTGCGGCCGCACGCCACCCGCGCGCCCGGCGTTGACGAAGAGCCGGGTCATGCCCGACTTCGGCGGGCGCGATCCCGCGCCGCGCCCCTTCACCGGCCGCTCGGAGCGCTCGCCACGGGTGCGTCCGGCGGAAACGACGGGGATGTCCTCGCCGTCGTCGGGCGCGCCCGCCGCGGACTGCATGAGCCGCACGGCCGCGGTGGCGACGTCGAGCAGGTCGTGCTCGGCGGCGAGCCCGGCGAGCATGGCCCGCACGTCCTCGACGTCGCCGAGAACGTCCGAGCCCTCCACGACGGACTCCTCCAGCGCGATCCGGGTGCGCTCGAGCCGGGCGGCGCGCAGGTCGGCGGCCGTCGGCACGGGCGCGATCTCGATCGGCTGCCCGGTGAGCTTCTCCACGTTGCGCAGCGCGTACATCTTCGACGGCGGCACGAGCGTGATCGCGACGCCTTCGCGCCCGGCCCGCCCGACGCGCCCGATGCGGTGCACGTACGCCTCGGACGACTGCGGCACGTCGTGGTTGACCACGTGCGTGAGCAGGTCGATGTCCAGCCCGCGGGCCGCGACGTCGGTGGCGACGAGCAGCTCGGTGCGCCCGCTGCGCAGCCGGTCGACCACGCGGGTGCGGTGCTCCTGGTCCATGCCACCGTGCAGCGCCTCGGCGCGCAGGCCGCGGGCCGTGAGGGTCTCGGTGACCGCGTCGACGTCCAGCCGGGTGCGGCAGAACACGATCGCGGCGGCGGGCCGCTCGGCCTCCAGCACCCGACCCAGCGCGGCGGTGGTGTGCGTGCGCGGCACGAGGTACGCGGTCTGCCGCACCTGCGGCGCCTCGCCTTCGGGCACCTCCTCGCGACGGATCCGCACCGTGACCGGCTCGCGCAGGTACTTCTGCGCCAGCGTCTCGATCCGGCGCGGGATGGTCGCGCTGAACAGCACCACCTGACGGGTGTCGGGGGTCTCGTCCAGGAGGGTCTCGATGTCCTCGACGAAGCCCATGTCGAGCATCTCGTCGGCCTCGTCGAGGACGACGGTCTCCAGCTCGTCGAGCTTGAGCGCCCCGCGGTTCATGAGGTCGATGGCCCGGCCGGGGGTGGCGACGACGACGTCGACGCCCTCCTGCAGCGCCTTCCACTGCGGACCGACGGGCGCGCCGCCGTAGACCGTGACGACGCGGGCCCGCAGGCCCGCGCCATAGCGCGCGACGGCCTCGGAGACTTGCAGCGCCAGCTCGCGGGTGGGGGTGAGCACCATGCCGAACGGGGCGTCGCCCCGGCGGCGGTCGGGCCGGATCTCGGCGAGGCGCTCGAGCATCGGCAGCGCGAACGCCGCGGTCTTGCCGGTGCCGGTGGCGGCCTGGCCGAGCAGGTCACGGCCCTCGACCAGCGGCGCGATCGCCTCGGCCTGTACGGGGCTCGGTTGGGTGTAGCCCAGCTCCGCCACCGCTGCGAGCAGCTCGGGGCGCAACGGGAGGTCGGCGAAGGTGGGCAGGTCGAACTCAGTGGAGGTCACGTCGTACTTTCGTCGCAGTTAGTCGCGCGCGGGGGGATGCTCCCCACGCGGTGAGCCCGCAAGGCCCTCTGCACGACTTCTGCCTGGCCAACGCGGTCTCCAGTGGCTCTCAACGCACCACCGGACACCTATAGTCCCAGGTGATCGCGATCACCGCTACGTCGGCCCCTCCGCTCACCGCGTGACGTGCACCCCACCCCTGGTCAACGCACTGCGCAGCGCGCGCAGGTCGTCGACGGGTCGCCGCTGCCGGGCGTGCGCGCCCACGCGGCTGTCGTAGCCGTAGCGGGGCGCGGCCGCCGCGATCAGCAGGAGCACCGCAAGGATCGTCAGGCCCACCATGTCACTCACTCCCTCGTCGAACCGATGAACTCAGCTTCGGCGTAAGGGAGGGCGGCGCGCGTCAGAGGATCACGCCGCTTCGCGGCTGAGCGCCCTTACGCCAGCGTCGAGGCGTGGTCGGGCACCTCGTGGAACAGCTCCCGCGGCGGTCGGACGTAGCCCGTGGGCTTGGGTCGCTTGGGCAGGTGTAGCTCACGCCGCTCGACCGGCTGCCACGGCACGCTCGACAACAGGTGGGCGATCGTGTTGAGCCGGGCCCGCCGCTTGTCCTCCGACTCGACGACCATCCACGGGATGTCCGGGTTGTCGGTGGCGGCGAACATGTCGTCCTTGGCGCGCGAGTACTCCTCCCAGCGGGTGAGCGACTCGAGGTCCATCGGGGAGAGCTTCCACTGCTTGAGCGGGTCCTTCAGCCGGTCGCGGAAGCGCCGCTCCTGCTCGGCGTCGCTCACCGAGAACCAGTACTTGCGCAGGAGGATCCCGTCTTCGATGAGCAGCCGTTCGAAGATCGGGCACTGGCGCAGGAACCGCTGGTACTCCGGCATCGTGGCGAAGCCCATCACGCGCTCGACGCCCGCGCGGTTGTACCAACTGCGGTCGAACAGCACGATCTCGCCCGCGGCGGGGAGGTGCTCGACGTAGCGCTGGAAGTACCACTGCGTGCGCTGCCGCTCGGTGGGCGCGGGCAGGGCGACGATGCGGCAGACGCGGGGGTTGAGGTACTCCGCCACCCGCTGGATCGTGCCGCCCTTGCCCGCGGCGTCGCGTCCCTCGAACACGACGACGAGACGGGTGCCGGACGTCTTGACCCACTCCTGCATCTCGACGAGCTCGGTCTGCATCCGCAGCAGCTCGGCCTCGTAGATCGCCTTCGGCACCTTGGCGGGCTTGGCGGGCTTTGAGGTGCTCTTGCGGGGCACCGCACCGTTGGTGCTGCTCTTGCCCATGCGTCCTCCTCGATCGGCATCGCCCATCATCGGGGCAACGGGCTTCGGCGGCTACTTCCCGGAGAGTCCCGCGCGCCGCAGCGCGTCGGCCATGGCGCTGTTCGACGGTGCGGAGGAACGGCCCGCGTCGCGGCGGTCGCGATTGGCGCGCCGGTCGCCGCCGCGTTCCGCGCCCTGCTGGCCGCCTGTGCGGCCCCGCTCGGGACGGTCGCGCCGCGGCCCGCGCTCGGGCTTGGCCGCCTTCGCGTCGTCCTCGAGCCGCAGGGTGAGCGAGATCCGCTTGCGGGCCTCGTCGACCTCCAACACCTTGACGCGCACGACGTCACCCGACTTCACGACCTCGCGCGGGTCGGACACGAAGGTGGCCGACATCGCCGAGACGTGCACGAGCCCGTCCTGGTGCACGCCCACGTCGACGAACGCGCCGAACGCGGCCACGTTCGTCACCTGGCCTTCGAGGACCATGCCCGGCCGCAGGTCGGAGAGCTTGTGGACGCCCTCGGCGAACGTCGCCGTGCGGAACGCGGGACGGGGGTCGCGGCCGGGCTTCTCCAGCTCGGCGAGGATGTCGGTGACGGTGGGCAGCCCGAAGCGCTCGTCGACGAACTCCCTGGGCGGCAACGACTTCAGCTTCGGCGCGTTGCCGATGAGCGACCCGATGTCGGTCTTGGCGCGGGCCAGGATGCGGCGCACCACCGGGTACGCCTCGGGGTGCACGCCGGAGACGTCCAGCGGGTCGTCGCCGCCGCGGATGCGCAGGAAGCCCGCACACTGCTCGAACGCCTTGGGGCCGAGGCGCGGCACGTCGGCGAGCGCGGTGCGGGTGCGGAACGGGCCGTTGCTGTCGCGGTGGGCGACGATCTGCGCGGCGAGGGACTCGGTGATGCCCGACACCCGCCGCAGCAGCGGCGCCGACGCGGTGTTGACGTCGACGCCCACGGCGTTCACGCAGTCCTCCACCACGGCGTCGAGCGAACGGGAGAGCGCGGACTCGGGCAGGTCGTGCTGGTACTGCCCGACCCCGATCGACTTGGGGTCGATCTTGACGAGCTCCGCGAGCGGGTCCTGAAGGCGCCGGGCGATGGAGACGGCCCCGCGCAGCGCGACGTCCATCCCGGGCAGCTCGGCCGACGCGTAGGCCGACGCCGAGTACACCGAAGCCCCGGCCTCGCTCACCACGACCGGGACGAGCCCGAGCGCGGGGTTGCGGGCGGCCAGCTCGCGGGCGAGCTTCTCGGTCTCGCGCGAGGCGGTGCCGTTGCCGATCGCGACGAGCTCGACGTCGTGCGCGAGGGCGAGCTTCGTCAACGACGCGAGCGCGGCGTCCCAGGCCCGGCGCGGCTCGTGCGGGTAGATCGTGTCGGTGGCGACGACCTTGCCGGTGGCGTCGACCACCGCGACCTTGACGCCCGTGCGCAGGCCGGGGTCGAGGCCCATGGTCGCGCGGCTGCCCGCGGGGGCGGCGAGGAGCAGGTCGCGGAGGTTGTTGGCGAAGACGCTGATGGCGCCCTCCTCGGCCGCGGCGCGCAGCCGCACCCGGATGTCGACCGAGAGGTGCATCAGGATGCGGGTGCGCCAGGCGAAGCGGACGCAGTCGGCGAGCCAGCGATCGGCCGCGCGGCCCTCGGCGCGCACGCCCGCGGCCGCCGCGATCAGGCGCTCCCAGTCGGTGACGGCCCCCGGCGCCGCCGTGTCGACCTCGGAGTCGGGCTCCAGCGCGACGTCGAGCACCTCCTCCTTCTCCCCGCGGAACACCGCCAGGATGCGGTGCGAGGGGAGCTTGGTGAACGGCTCGGAGTAGTCGAAGTAGTCGGCGTACTTGGCGCCGTCGGTCTCCTTGCCCTCGCGGACCTTCGTGACCAGCCGCCCGCGCGTCCACATCCGCTCGCGGAGGCCCCCGATGAGGTCGGCGTCCTCGGCGAAGCGTTCGACGAGGACGGCGCGGGCCCCCTCCAGCGCCGCGGCGGCGTCGGGCACCTGCTCGTTCACGTAGGCCGCCGCCGTCTCCTGCGGATCCAGCGTGGGGTCGCCGAGCAGCGTGTCGGCCAGCGGCTCGAGGCCGTTCTCCCGGGCGACCTGGGCCTTGGTGCGCCGCTTCGGCTTGTAGGGCAGGTAGATGTCCTCGAGGCGGGCCTTCGACTCGGCCGCCCGGATGCGCTCCTCCAGGGCCGGGTCGAGCTTGCCCTGCTTGCGGATCTCCTCCAGCACGGCGGCGCGGCGGTCCTCCAGCTCGCGCAGGTAGCCCAGCCGCTCCTCCAGCGTGCGGAGCTGGGCGTCGTCGAGGGTGCCGGTGGCTTCCTTGCGGTAGCGGGCGATGAACGGCACCGTCGCGCCGTCGTCGAGCAGGGTCACGGCCGCCGCGACCTGGTTGGGCCGCACACCGAGCTCGTCGGCGATGCGCTGGCGGATGGACTGGGCCTGCGGGGGTGGTGCGGTCGTCACGGTCCCATCGTTCCGGGTGCCGTCGGCTCGGGTACCGCCGGGCGGGGGTCGACGCACTCGATCCGGTCGATCGATTTAGCTTCGCCGGGTTGCAAGCGTCTTCCGCATGTGCTTCGCTCGGTAAATCGATTAACGGAGGGCGCGATGGGGCAGCGGGTCACGCTGCAGACGATCGCCGACGCGGTCGGCGTGTCCCGCGCGACGGTGTCCAACGCCTACAACCGCCCGGGGCGGCTTTCCGCCGAGCTCCGCGCGCGCATCCTCGCGGCCGCGGCCGAGCACGGCTACGCCGGACCCGACCCGGTCGCCCGGCGGCTGCGGACCGGGCGGGGCGGCACCGTCGGGGTGCTGTTCACCGAGCCGCTCGACTACGCGTTCTCCGATCCCGGCTGCGTGGAGTTCCTCGCGGGTTTCTCGGCGGGCGTTCGCCCCGTCACGACCAACCTCGTGCTCATCGCGGCACCGCCGGGCGCGCAGGTGGCGGACGCGATCCGCGGTGCCGCGGCCGACGCGGTCTGCGTCTACTCGATGCCGGAGCACCACGAGGGGGTCGCGACCGTGCTGGGCCTCGCCGTGCCGGTCGTCGTGGTCGACATGCCCGCGGGCACGGGCCGGGCGTTCGTCGGGATCGACGACCACCGCGGCGGCGTGCTCGTCGGGGAGCACCTCGCCGCGCTCGGGCACCGCCGGATCGGCGTGCTCACCTCGCGGCTGCGGGCCGACGACCGGGTCGGGGCGGTCGGTCCGGACCGCTTGGCGCGCGCCTCGTTCCGGCTCTTCCGCGAGCGCATCGCCGGATTGCGCGAGGCGCTCACCGGGGCCGGGATCGCGTGGGAGGACGTCGCGCTGCAGGAGCGCCGCAACACCACCGCCGAGGGCGCCGCGGGCGCGGCGGCCCTGCTGAGCGCGCAGCCGCGCCCGACCGCGATCGTGGCGCTCACCGACCAGCTGGCGCTCGGCGCGCTGGCCGCCTGCCGGGCGGCCGGGCTCGACGTGCCCGGCCAGGTGAGCGTCACCGGGTTCGACGACATCGCGGCGGCCCGCACGGCGCAGCCGCCGCTCACCACCGTCGCACAGCCGACGTACCTGAAGGGCCGGGAAGCGGGACAGGCGCTGCTCGCAGCGCTCGACGCCGAGCCGGATCTGCCGCCCGCGACGACCGTGTTGCCGGTCGAGCTGGTGGTGCGGGGCTCGACCGCGCCCCCTTCATGAGGAGAGGAGATCTGTCATGCGCACGAACACCTTGGGGGTCGCCGGACCGGCGGTCTCGGCGATCGGGCTGGGCACCATGACGTTCGGGCAGGAGACCGACGCCGGGGAGGCGCACCGCATCCTCGACGCCTACGTCGACGCGGGCGGCGCGCTGGTCGACACGGCCGACGTCTACGCGGGCGGCGTCTCGGAGGAGATCCTCGGCAAGTGGCTGGCCGACGACCCCGCGCGCCGCGAGCGGGTGCGCGTCGCGACCAAGGGCCGGTTCGCCGTGCCCGGCCAGCCGGGAGCGGGCCTGAGCGCCTCGTACCTGCGTGGGGCGCTCGACGCGAGCCTGCGCAGGCTCGGGCTGCCCGACGTGGACCTCTACCAGATCCACGGCCCGGACCGGACCACGCCGCTGGCGGAGGTCGCGGGGTTCCTCATCGACACGCTGGAGTCGGGGCGGGCGGCCTACGTCGGTGTCAGCAACCTGCCCGGCTGGCAGATCGCCGCGTTGGCGGCGCTCGTGGACGACGACCGCCTGGTCAGCCACCAGACGCAGTACAGCCTGCTGGTCCGCGAACCCGAGTGGGAGATCTTCCCGGCGGCCGCGCACGCGGGCCTGGGCTGCCTCGTGTGGGGGCCGCTCGCCGCGGGCTGGCTCACCGGCAAGTACCGCCGCGGCGTGGCGCCGACCGGCGCGTCCCGCCTCGGGGAGGACCCGGGCCGCGGCCTTGAGGCGTGGGAGCGGCGGGGCACCGAGCGCACCTGGGCACTGCTCGATGCCCTGCGCGGGCACGCCGAACGACTCGGGCGCACGCAGGCGGGCGTCGCGCTGGCCTGGGTGGCGGGCAGGCCCGGCGTCGCGTCGGCGCTGGTGGGTGCCCGCACGGTGGCGCAGCTGCAGTCGAGCCTCGACGGCGCACGCGAGCCGCTCGACCCGCAGACGCGGCAGGCGCTCGACGAGCTGTCGGCGCCCGCCACGCCCGACTACCCCTACACCTTCCTGACGGAGATCGACCCGCCCGTTTAGGCCGCCGGTGCAGACTGGGCCGGTGCGCCGCCTGATCCTGCTCGTCCCCCTGGTAGGCGCGGCGCTCGTCGGCGCCGCCCGGCTGGGCCGTCGCTCCGGCGTGACCGACGAGGAAGTGGCGGCGCCGCTGCCGGGCGACGACCTCGTGCCCGACGCCCGGGTGGTCATCGACCGCGCCACCACGCTCGCCGCCCCGCCCGAGCGGGTGTGGCCGTGGATCGTGCAGCTCGGGAAGCGGCGGGCGGGGTGGTACTTCCCGCGGTGGGTCGAGGTCGCGATCCCGCGTGAGCGACGGGGGTTGCGGCACGTCGAGCCGCGGTGGCAGCGCCTCGCCGTCGGGGACGTCATCCCGGACTGGGGCGGCCCCGCCGCGACGTTCGAGGTCGCGGTGCTCGACCCACCGCGTGCGCTCGTGCACCGGTCGACGCGCGAGCGGCGCGACGGGGGCACCGGTCCGGATCAGCTGGGCGCTCGTGCTCGCGCCGAGCGGCGCGGGCACGCGCCTGCACCTGCGGCTGCGGATCAGCGCGCTGGGGCGTCGGGCGCCGCGGCTGATGACGACGGGCGCGGGCTTGATCGACGAGGTGACGGTGGCGCCGCTGTTCGCGGGCTTGGCCGAGCGGGTGCGCTAGGTGGGACGGCTCAGCAGGGCCACGCACTCCATGTGGTGGGTCATGGGGAAGGCGTCGAACGCGCGCAGGGGGCCGAGCGTGTAGCCGTGGCCCGCGAAGAAGGCGACATCGCGGGCGAGCGCGGCCGGGTCGCAGGCGACGTACACGACCTGCGCCGGGCCGTGCGCGGCCAACGCGTCGACCACCGCCCGGCCGAGCCCCTTGCGCGGCGGGTCGGCCACCACGACGTCCGGCGCGCCGGGCAGACCCGTGAGCACCTTCTCCACCCGCCCGACCCGCCACCCGACCTGCGGGAGGTCGGCCAGTGCCGCGCGCCCGTCGTCGACCGCGGCCCGGGCGGACTCGACGACCGTGACGGAGCCGTCCGGGCCCACCTGCTCGGCGAGCACCGCGGCGAACAGCCCGACGCCGCCGTAGAGGTCCCACGCCGTGCCGCCGCGGGGTGCGGCCGCCCACTCCCCCACGACCTGCGCCAGCACGTCGGGCAGCGCCGGGTGCACCTGCCAGAACACCCCCGGCGACAACCGCCACTCCCGGCCTGCCGCCCGCACGGGCACCGGGCCGCCCGCGTGGTCCTCGCCCGCGCCGTCCCCGCTCGTGCACGTCGTGTGCACCGCGCCGCCCGCGTCGACCACCACGTCGACCTCGCCCGCGGGGAACCGGCGCCCGAGCACGGTGTCGAGCGCGCCGGGCGGGGCGAGCGGGCAGTCCGCGACGGCCAGCACGTCGTGGCTGCGGTGGGCGCGCAGGCCCGCGCGGCCCTCGTCGTCGACGGCGAGCCGCACCCGCGTGCGCCAGCCCAGCGGGCCGCCGGGCAGCTCCTCGACCTCGATCTCCCGGTGCACGCCTGCGAGCCGCGCCAGCTGCTCGGCCAGCACCTGCGCCTTCCAGCCGCGTTGCGCGGGCGGCGCGACGTGCTGCAGGTCGCAGCCACCGCAGCCACCCGCCCGCGCCCAGGTGCAGGGCGCGGCCACCCGGTCGGGCGACGCCGCGAGCACGGCGACGGCGGAGGCCCGGCAGAACCCGCCGCCGGTGTCCTCGTCGACGACCGCGCGCACCCGCTCCCCCGGCAGCGCGTGCCGCACGAACACGACCCGCCCGTCGTGGCGGGCCACGCAGTGCCCGCCGTGGGCGACGGCGTCGACCTGCAGCTCCAGTACCCGGTCGGTCCAGTCCAGCGCAGAGTTCACGTCAGGGCTCACGGCTTCGCCGCCGGGGTGCGGACCTCCGCGGGACCGGTCTCGTAGCCGCGGCGCGACGAGCCGGGCGGGGTCTCCGGGCGACGGGTCTTGATCCGCTCCGAGGACGGCATCTGCCAGGCCACGTTCGTCACCATCACACCCGGCTGGAACAGCAGCCTGCCCTTGAGCCGCAGGGCGCTCTGGTTGTGCAACAGCTGCTCCCACCAGTGCCCGACGACGTACTCGGGGATGAACACCGTGACGACGTCGCGCGGGCTCTTGGTGCGCACCCGCTTCACGTACTCCAGCACCGGCCGGGTGATCTCCCGGTACGGCGACTCGATCACCTTCAGCGGCACCGGGATGGCCCGCTTCTCCCACTCCCGCATGAGCCGCTTCGTATCGGCGTCGTCGACGTTGACGGTGAGCGCCTCCAGCACGTCGGGCCGGGTGGCCCGGGCGTAGGCCAGCGCGCGCAGCGCCGGTTTGTGCAGCGTGGAGACCAGCACGATCCCGTGGTTGCGCGACGGCAGCACGGCGTCGGTCTCGCCGATCACCAGCTCGGCCGCCACCCGGTCGTAGTGCCGCTGGATGGCCTGCATGACCACGAAGAACACCGCCATGGCCGCGATCGCGATCCACGCTCCCAGCAGGAACTTCGTGACGAGCACGGTGAGCAGCACGACGCCGGTCATGATCGCGCCGAAGCCGTTGATCGACTGGGCGCGGCGCATCCGCCGCCGGGCCTGTGGGTCGGTCTCGGTGCGCAGCAGCCGGTTCCAGTGCCGCACCATGCCCGTCTGCGACAGGGTGAACGACACGAACACACCGACCGTGTACAGCGGGATCAGCCGCGTGACCTCCGCCTGGAAGCCGACCACGAGCACCACGGCGAACGCGGCGAGGATGAGGATGCCGTTGGAGAACGCGAGCCGGTCGCCGCGGGTGTGCAGCTGGCGGGGCAGGTAGCGGTCCTGCGCGAGGATCGAGCCGAGCACCGGGAAGCCGTTGAACGCCGTGTTGGCGGCCAGCGCCAGGATCAGCGCCGTCATCACGACCACGAAGTAGAAGCCCGGCCGGAACGCCGAGAACACGGCGTCGGCGAGCTGGGCCACCATCGTCTGCTGGACGTAGCCCGGGGGCGCGTCGGCGAACTGCCGCGCCGGGTCCTCGGCGATCTTCACCTCGGCCAGCTGCGCGAGCGCGACCAGACCCATGAACATGCTCACCGACAGCACCCCGAGCAGCAGCAGGGTGGTCGCCGCGTTGCGGGACTTCGGCTTCTGGAAAGCGGGCACGCCGTTGCTGATCGCCTCGACGCCGGTGAGTGCCGCAGCGCCTTGGGTGAACGAGCGCAGGATCAGCAGCACGAGCGCGAGCCCGGTGAACGCGTCGCCCTCCGCGAGGAGGGTGAGGTTCGCGCTGGCGGCCAGCACCGGCTGACCGAGCAGGAGGATCCGCACCAGCCCCCAGACGATCATCGCCCCGATGCCGATCATGAACGCGTAGACCGGTACGGCGAAGGCCGCCCCCGACTCGCGGATACCGCGCAGGTTCACGGCGGTGAGCAGCACGATCGCGCCGACCGCGAACGGCACCTTGTGCTCGGCGACGAACGGCACGAGCGCCCCGATGTTGGCCGCCGCCGCCGAGATCGACACGGCTACCGTGAGCGTGTAGTCGACGAGCAGGGCGCTGGCCACGGTGAGCCCCGCGCGGCGGCCGAGGTTCACGGTGGCGACCTCGTAGTCGCCGCCGCCCGACGGGTAGGCGTGCACGTTCTGCCGGTAGCTGGTGACCACCGTGAGCAACACGACCACGACCGCGAGGCCGATCCACGGCGACAGGGCGTACGCCGACGCCCCGGCGACCGACAGCGTGAGGAAGATTTCCTCCGGGGCGTAGGCGACCGACGACATCGCGTCGGAGGCGAACACCGGCAAGGCGATCCGCTTGGGCAGGAGGGTGTGCGCGAGCCGGTCACTGCGTTGGGGCCGCCCGACGACGATGCGCTTCAGCGCGGTCCGGAACGAAGGCACGGCGGAAGCGTAGGCGCTGCGCGGTCTCACGCGCCTCAGCGGCGCCGGAACGGGCCTGCCTGCGATAGCGTGCCGCCGTGCACGTCGTCATCATGGGCTGCGGTCGGGTCGGGTCCTCCCTCGCCGCGAGCCTCGATCGGCTCGGCCACGAGGTAGCCGTGATCGACAAGGATCGGCAGGCCTTCCGGCGGCTCTCCGCTGATTTCTCCGGGCGCCAGGTCGTCGGCCAGGGCTTTCACAGAGAAGTACTGGTCGAGGCCGGGGTCGAGCGCGCCCAGGCCTTCGCGGCGGTCTCCAGCGGCGACAACTCCAACATCATCGCGGCGCGGGTGGCCCGGGAGACGTTCGGCATCGCCCGCGTCGTCGCCCGCATCTACGACGCCAAGCGGGCGGCCGTGTACGAGCGCCTCGGCATCCCGACGGTGGCCACCGTGCCGTGGAGCACTGATCGGCTGATGCGCATGCTGCTGCCGGACGGCGTGGCGTCGGCGTGGCGCGAGCCCACCGGCACGGTCGCGATCCTGCCGCTGCCGGTCAACGAGGAGTGGGTGGGCCGTCCGATCCGCGAGCTGGAGGCGACCACCGGGTGCCGCGTGGCGTTCATCGTCCGCTTCGGCACCGGCGTGCTGCCGCGGCCCGAGACGTTCGTGCAGGCCGAAGACACGATCTACGTCGCAGCGGTGTCGGGCACCGTCAGCGACGTCACGTCGGCAGCGGCCGCACCGCCGCCTCAGGAGGGCTGAGCAGTGCGCGTCGCGATCGCGGGAGCGGGAGCCGTCGGGCGCTCCATCGCCTTGGAGCTGGTGGACAACAACCACCAGGTGATGCTCATCGAGCGCGAGCTGTCGAACATCGACCCCGAGTCGGTCGAAGCGGCCGAGTGGGTGCACGCCGACGCCTGCGAGCTCGCCTCGCTGGAGGAAGCCGGGCTGGAGACGTGCGACGTCGTGATCGCCGCCACCGGCGACGACAAGGTCAACCTGGTGGTGTCGCTGCTGGCCAAGACCGAGTTCGCCGTACGCCGCGTCGTCGCACGGGTCAACGACCCCACCAACGAGTGGTTGTTCGGGCAGAACTGGGGCGTGGACGTCGCGGTGTCCACGCCGCGGCTGCTGGCCGCGCTCGTCGAGGAGGCGGTGGCGGTCGGCGACCTCGTGCGGCTGATGACCTTCCGGCAGGGCCAGGCCAACCTGGTGGAGGTCACGCTGCCCGAGGACACCCCGCTCGCCGGGCAGGCCGTGGGTGGGCTGAAGCTGCCTGCCGACTCGGCGCTGGTGGTGGTGCTGCGCGGGGGTCGGGTGATCGTGCCGCAGGCCGACGACGCGCTGGAGCCCGGCGACGAGCTGCTGTTCGTGGCGACCCAGGCCGTCGAGGACGAGATCCACGCCGCGCTGGGCTTCTGAGAGCGGTCAGTCGGCGGGGTTCGGCAGGCGCCGCGCGCGCGACACCGCCCAGATCGTGCCGAGCAGCGCGACCCCGACCAGCGGGTAGCCCATCGCCAGCCGGGCGATGCCGAGCCAGGTGGTGGCGTCGGCGTTGTAGAGCAGGCCCTGCACCACGAGGCGCGCCGCGAACACCAGAGTCCACAGCAGGCTGGCCCACGTGTAGGCGCGCAGGAGGCGCGGATCGCGGCGCCAGGACTGGCCGTCGCCGTTGATGCCGTGCCAGATGACGCCCGCGAGCGGCCACCGCACGAGTACCGACACCAGGAAGGCCAGCCCGAGCACGGCGCTGTAGATCAGGCCGGGCAGGTAAAAGCCGCGGGCCTCGCCGGTGCGGTAGGCGATGAACGCGGCGATGCCGACACCGAACAGGCCGGACACCGCGGGCTGCAACGGCTGCTTGCGCACGATCCGCCAGATCGCGATGGCGACGCCGGACGCGAGCGCGGCGATCAGCGCGGGCTGCAGCGTGGAGAAGATGTTGACCACGACGAACACGGCCACCGGGATCGTCGAAGCGATGATCCCGGGCACCCCGCCCATCTGCTCCAGGAGCGTGGGCGAGCGGCGCTCGGTGGGTGGGGACTCCTCGGGCGGACCAGCCGTCACGGGTCTCCTACGTGGTGTTGGCCTGACAGATCTCGTAGAACGGGTTGTAGATCACCTTGCGTCCGTCGCGGACCGCGAGCCGCCCCCGCACCCGAAGGGTACGACCGGGCTCGATGCCCGGGATGCGCCGCCGGCCCATCCAGACGAGGGTGACGCCCTCGGTGCCGTCGAACAGCTCCGCCTCAAGCGTAGCGTCGGCGCTCTGGGGGCAGAACTCGACGCTGCGTAGCCTACCGAACACCGTGACGTCCTGACCGCAGCGACAGTCCGAAGCCCGCTGCGCCCCGGACTTCTCGGCATGCTCGGACAGGTCGTCGGCGTCGAGCGTGCCGACGTCGCTCGTCAGCTTGCGCATCATCCGTTTGAACGCGCCACCTTCGGTGCCGCCCATGGGAACCTCTCCCGGTCCGTCCTTGCCCGTAGTTCAGGTCCGTTAACGTCCTCCACTGTAACCCGGACGTAACGTCCGCACTTCCCCCAAATCTGGGGTCCCATTCTCCGGAAGGACGCTGTGACCTGCGCCGTCATGCTCCCGGGTTCGGGTTCCGACGAGGTCTTCATCCGATCGGCCTTTGCAGGCGCCTTGGCCGGGGTCGGCGTCGAGTTGGTCGCGCCCGCGCCGCGGCGGGGGGCCGACGTCGTCGCCGGGTACCGGGCCGCGCTGGACGCGGCCGGACCCGGGCCGGTGCTGGTGGGCGGGGTCTCGCTGGGAGCGCACGTCGCGGCGCGCTGGGCGGCTGCGGCGCCGCGCGGGCGGGTGGCGGGGCTGCTCCTCGCGTTGCCCGCGTGGACGGGGCCGCCGTACGCCGCTCCTGCCGCTGTAGCGGCCCGGTGGACGGCCGCACAGGCGCGGACGGGCGGGTTCGCGGCCGCGGTCGCGGCGACCGCGGGGGCCCCCTCGTGGCTCGTCGCGGAGCTCGGCCGGGCGTGGGCGGGGTACGGGGCCGGGCTCGCGCCCGCGTTCGAGGCGGCGGCCGAGGAGCTCGCCCCCACCACGGCGGAGTTGGCAGGCCTCGACGTGCCCGTGGGGGTAGCGGCGCTGGTGGACGACCCCGTGCACCCGTTGGAGGTGGCGCAGGAGTGGCATGCGGCGTTGCCGAGGTCAGCGCTCGTCACCACGACGCTGGCGGCGTTCGGGGCCGATCCCGGGGCGCTGGGCCGGGCGGCGGCGCTGGCCTGGCTGCGCGCCGCGCGTTCTCAGGGACGGTAGTGGCGCCCCGCGTCCTCGTCGTCGGGTTTGCCGTGGCGGGTGGTCTCGCGGGCCCGCCGCCTGCCGCCCGTGTGCCTGCCTTGGTCGAGGAGGTCGGCGGCCGCCCACGCGCTGGGGCCTGCGCTCTCGGCGCGCCGGGGCGGGAGCGGGTCGGCCTCCGGTTCCTTCGGCCACGCCCATTGCGTCGGCGGCACCCGCGAGGGCAGGGGCGCGTCGACGTGGGTGGGGGCCGGAGCGTGCCGCCGACCCGAGTCGTCCTCGTCGCTCTCGTGTCGCTGGTCGAGCAGGTCGGCGGCCAGCCACTTGGCGCCCGTGGAGCCCGAGCCTCTGGACTCCGAGTCGGCGGCTCGCCACCGGGTCGACTTGGCGTGGTCGGCGGGGGCGTCCAACAGCTCGGCGGCCTGCCAGGTGGAGGTGGTCGAGCCGTCCCCGTCGTGCGCGCTGTTGCGGCCGCGACGCGGCGGCGCGGGCGGCTCAGTCGGGACGTGGTCCTCGGCTGCGGCGGCGTCGACCAGCAGGTCAGCGGCCCGCCACCGCGGGCCGACGCCGTTCGCGTCGTGCGAAGCACCGGCGTGCCCGTTGACCGGTCGGTCGGCCGTCGAGTCCGCGCCGCGCCGCCGCCTGGCCCGGCTGTCGGCGTGCGGTTCAGAGGCGAGCAGGTCGGCCGCCCGCCACCGCGAAGCGTCCGCGCCATGCCCGGCCGCGTCGTCGCGACGGCTCGGCGCAACGCTGTCCTCGCCCGCGCCACGCCAGCCCGATGCCCCAGCGTCATTGCCGACGCCACGCCGCCCGAGCGCCGCGGCGTCCTCAGCACCGCTATCGCCGAGCCAGCTCGCCGCGGCGCGACCGACGCCATGACCGCCCGTCGCCGCGCCATCACCGCCACGCCCGCTCGATGCCGCGCTGTCGTCGCCTGCGCCACGCCGCCTCGGCACCGCGACGTCCTCGGCACCGCTATCGCCAAGCCAGCTCGCCGCCGCTGCGCGGTCGCCACCGATCCCACGACCGCCGGTGGCCGCGGCGTCGCCGCCACGCCGGCTCGCTGTGGCGTCGTGGTCGTTGCCACGGCGGCTCGTCGCCGTGCTGTCATCGCCCGAAGTGCGGCTCCGACCGAAGGGCGAGCGCGTCGCGTCCGACCCGTTGCGGTCGGCCAGCAGGTCGGCGGCCAGCCACTTGCGCGCGCCGGTGCCGTCGGCTTCGTGCTTGTCGTCGCGCCCGGCGAGCAGGTCGGCGGCGCGCCAGCGACCGGACGAGCCGTTGCCTGCCGCATCGGCGCCGTTGCGATCGCGGAGCAGGTCGGCCGCGCGCCACCGCGGCGCGGCCGCACCGTTCGTGGATCCGGCTGCGTCGTCTCGGCTGCGGCGGCGGGGTGGTGCGGCCTGGTCGTCGGTCGCCGCGTCGTAGCGCCCGTTCGAGCTGCCATCCCTCCACGTCTGGCTGGGGGCGGGCAGGGGGTCGAGCGCCATGGGCAGCGGGTCGACGAGCGGGTCCCACTGGCCTGCGACGCCGCGGTCCGACGGGGCGGCGGGCGGCGGGTACCGATCGGCCGAGCGCGGCTCGAACGGTTCCGCGCGGGCGGCTTCCGGCTCCGGCGAGTACGACGCGGCGACCGGCGGCGCCGGCTCCCAGGGCGCGCTCACCGGCTCCGGCCTGCCGCCGACGAGGTCGTCCAGCGAGAAGCCCCGGGCGGGCCGACGGTCTCCTCCGGACTCGTGCGCCCACGCCGCGGGGACCTCCGGACGAGCGGAGCCCAGGCTCGGGATGGACGGCGGGCCGGCAGGCCACGATGCGACGTCCGGGGGTGTCGGGTCCGTGGTGGGGAAGGACCCGGTCGGGCGCAGCGGGGTGGAGCTCGACGACCACGGCTGGGTCGCCGAGCCCTCCGACCGGCCGGACGCCGGGTGGTGCTGCGGCGCGCCTGCCGAGGGAAGGCCGTAGGGCGAGGCGCCCGGCGCCCCGCCCGTGCTGAGGGGCGGGTAGGCGCCCGACCAGGTTGCGCCGGTCGGCGACGGCTCGTCGTCGGCGCCCACGCGGTAGTCGCCCGTGGACGGGCCCGCCGGCTGCGCGCCCGTGTTCCCGCCGACGAAGTCCGCGGCCGCGGGGCCGAGCCGGTCGGCGCCCGGCGGGCCGGAGCGGCGCACGCCGCCACGGCCGAGCGGGTGCGCGCCCGTGGCGCCCTCGGGTCGGTTCGCGCCGATGGGGTTCGCACCGGTGACGTAGCCCGGGAGGCCTGCGCCCGGCGCGTTGCCGAGCCGGTTCGCGCCGGTCGTGCCCGCCGCGTGGCTAGCCCCGTTGAGACCCGACGGGTGCGCACCGGAGGCGCCGTCGGGCCCGTTCGGGCCGCCGGGAAGGCCCGCGGCGGCCGCGGGACCGAGCCGGTTCGCGCCGGTCGTGCCCGCTGCGCGGCTCGCGCCGTTCAGGCCGAGCGGGTGCACGCCCGTAGCCCCGCCCGGCCGGTTCACGGCCGCGGCCGGACCCAACGGGGTCGCGCCGGTATGACCCAGGGGCTGCGCGCCCGTAGCCCCGCCTGAGCGGTTCACAGCCGCAGCAGGACCCAACGGGGTCGCGCCGGTATGACCCAGGGGCTGCGCGCCCGTAGCCCCGCCTGGCCGGTTCACAGCCGCAGCAGGACCCAACGGGGTCGCGCCGGTATGACCCAGGGGCTGCGCGCCCGTAGCCCCGCCTGGCCGGTTCACAGCGGCGGCAGGACCTAACGGGGTGGCGCCGGTGGTACCGCCCGAGCGCTTCGCGCCGTTCGCGGTCGGGGGGAAGGGCACGCTCGCGCCCGTGCCGTTGGCCGCGCCCTGCCGACGGCGCGACGGCGACCCGCCCCGGGGACGTGCGGCGGGCCCGGGGACGCTGCCGCCCGTGCGCGAACCGCCCGTCGTCGACGGGCCGCGGGCGGGGACGTCCTTGCGCGTCGCGCCCGTGCTCGAGCCGTCCGGGCGGGTGCCGCCCGTCCGCGAGGCACCGTTCCTGCGGAACACCCCGGTCGCGTCATCCGACCCGGCACCGTTCACCGCGGCACCGTTCACCGCGGCACCGTTCGCAGCGGCTCCGTTCACCGCCGCACCGTTCACAGCGCCGTTCGTCGAACCGTTCACCGCGCCGTTCACCGACGCGGCGAGCGGCGCGGGCACGGCTGCATCCGAGCCCGCGGTGAGCGCCTTCGGCGCGTCGCCCATCGCCGCGGCGGCGGGCGCGCGCAGGGTCATCGTGGGCGGGGCGGCCGCAGCCTGCTCCTCGCTCCCGCTCTCCGAGGGCGTGACCAGCGGCAACACGGTGCGGACCGGGAACGGCGCCTTGCCCCGCACCACGACCGTGCCCCGCAACATCCGCCGCAGCCGCGCGTCGAGGCCCACCGCGTCCCGCGTCGGCCCGGTGGCCACGCCGTACAGCATCCAGCGAGGCCCGTCGACCCCGACGAACACCGAGGTGGCCCCGCCCGTGGTCGCGTGCAGCTCGCGGCCCCACTCCCCCGTGAACGACCGCACCCGCGCCCCGCCTTCGCGCAGCGACGCGTCGATCTCGGTGGCGAGGTCGGGCCACAACCCGCCCGTGCGGGGCGCGGCGAGCGCGCTGACCGACAGCCGCCCCTCCGGCACGGTCACGTGGACGGCCTGGATGCGCCCGGCCGTGCTCGGCTCCACCGAGACCGTGCCGCCCGCGGGCACCGGCACCCGTACGGCGCCGAAATCCACGGTGCCCGGCGCGGGGGTGATCTCCGGGGAGAGCGTGTCGCCGTCGTGCGGACCGTTCGTCGGGATGCGCATGCGCTGGGTCGCAAGGCTGTCGCCGCTTGCGGGCGCGGCAGCGGCGGCGCCGCGGTTGCGGGCCACTAGGAGGCCTCCTCATGGTGGCGATGCCCGCCCGTCGAGCCGTAGCCCGCGGCGCCGCGCTCGGCGGCAGGCAGGTGCTCTACCTCGACGAACCTGGCGTGCTCGACGCGTTGCACCACGAGTTGCGCGATCCGGTCGCCGCGGCTGATCCGGATCGGGGTGCGCGGGTCGAGGTTGACGAGGCACACGACGATCTCGCCGCGGTAGCCCGCGTCGATGGTGCCCGGCGCGTTGACGATGGAAAGCCCGCACCGCGCGGCCAAGCCCGAACGGGGGTGCACGAAGCCCGCGTAGCCGGTCGGCAGCGCGATCGCGACGCCCGTCGCCACCAGCGCGCGTTCGCCGGGCGCCAACACCACGTCGGAAGCGGCGTGCAGATCAGCGCCCGCGTCGCCGGGCCGGGCGTACGCGGGCACCGGCAGTTCGGCGTCAAGCCGGGTCAGGAGCACGTCGACCGTCGGTCGCACGCCGTCAACCGACGGGCATGCGGCGGACGGCTCGTGCGGGGGAGCATCGACGGAGCCGGACACGACGGGCGACGCTACCCTCGGGTGCGTGAGCGACAGCCCGGTTCCGGCCCCCCGATCGACGTCCGGCCGCTCCCGGTTCGACGAGCGGTTGTCGGTGCCGTTGTGGTGGTACCTCGCGGCGATCGGCGTAGCGGTGCTGCTCGGCGCCGAGATCCACATGGGCTACCCGGGCGTCCGGTCGTGGATCGGCTACGCACTCTGCGTGCCGGTGGCCGTGCTCGCTCTGGTCCTCCTGGGACGCACCCGGGTGCGCGTCGCCGACGGCGCGCTCCACGTCGGCACCATGTCGAAGGAGCTCCGCCACCTCGGGCGGGCGGAGATCGTGCCCAAGGCCGAGCGGCAGCAGGCGTTGGGCCCGGAGCTGGACCCGATGGCGTACATGATGATCCGGGGCTGGATACGCCGAACCGTCCGGATCGAGATAACCGACCCGGACGACCCGACGCCCTACTGGGTATTCAGTGTGCGCGACGCCCCCGGCCTGCTCGCCGCGCTGAAGGAGTGACCGTTCCGGGGGGATCAGGCCGCGCAGTCGCGGCAGATGTACGTCGTTCCGTTGGATTCGGCGAGCCTGCTGCGGTGGTGCACCAGGAAGCAGCTGGCGCACGTGAACTCGTCGGCCTGCTTCGGCAGGACCTTGACCGTCAGCTCTTCGCCGGAAAGGTCCGCGCCCGGCAGCTCGAAGCTCTCCGCCGTGTCGGTCTCGTCGACATCGACCACGGACGACTGGGCCTCGTTGCGGCGGGCCTTCAGCTCGTCGAGCGAGTCCTCGGCCATGTCGTCGGTTTCGTTGCGCCGTGGCGCGTCGTAGTCGGTCGCCATCGTTCCCACCCTCTTGCCATGCCTCGCGACATGCGCTTTGTCGTGTCGTGCCGCTGGACAACGTCACAGCGGCGGTGTTTGTGCCCGGCATCCGAGTGACGCAGGTCTCAGCATGAGACGACAGTGTCGCCCCTTCGAGCGTGCTGGGGCCCCCCGTGGGCGCGGCAGAGGGTAGCTCAAACCGATGGGCACCGCCCGGCACCCCGTGCCCGCCCGCCCACCGCCAGTAGTGTCTCGTGCCGTGACCGCTGCGCAGGAGGAGGAATGACCGTGCGCAACCGCCCCTACCAGCGCCGCCGCCGGGGGCCCGTGCTCCTCCTGGTCGCGATCCTCGCGGTGGTCGTCACGGTCACCTGGACCACGGTGCTGGTCAAGAGCGGCTCGGCCACCGGGGTGGCGGCGTGCCCACCGCCGGCCGCCGGGCCCGTCCCGGGTGAGGTGCTGGCCGCGGGGGCGCTGGGCAACGTGCCGCCGGTGCCGCCGTCGGCGGTCAAGGTGCGCGTCCTCAACGCGAGCGGCCAGCGCGGACAGGCGAACCTCGTGGCCGCGCAGCTCGGCGACTTCGACTTCGCGCAGGCGGCCCCGCCGACCAACGACCCGCTCTACCCCGAGGGCGACATGGTGTGCACGGGGCAGCTGCGCTTCGGGCAGGCGGGCCAGGGTGCGGCGAGCACCGTGGCGCTGCTCGTGCCGTGCGCCGAGCTGGTGCGCGACGGGCGTGCCGACGACACGGTCGACGTCGCCGTCGGCACGGCGTTCAGCGACGTGAACCCCGGACGGGCGGTCCGGGACGTGCTCGACCAGCTCGCGGCGTCCGGCTCGGGCACCACCGGCTCCGGCAACGCCGACCCCGCCGCGGGCAACGCGCCCTCCCCCGCCACACCGGTGATCGACGCGTCCACGCTCGCCGCCGCCCGCGAGGCGACCTGCCGCTGAGCCGGGGCTACTACACCGCGCCTGCCCCGTGCTCGGCCGCGAGCGCGCACAGCTCGTCGGCGATCGCGGGCGTCGCGGCGTAGAGCGCGTCGGCGCCCAGGCCGTCCTCCGGCGGCACGCGACCCCCCGCGGGCGGCGTGCGCACCACCGCGCCCGCCTCGCTGGCGACCAGCGCGGCCGCCGCCCAGTCCCACCAGCTGCAACCGTGCTCCAGGTACGCGTCGACCCAGCCCGCCGCCACCCCGCACAGGTCGAGGGCCGCCGAGCCGGTGCGCCGCACGTCGCGCACGTGCGGGAGCAGCCCGGCGATCATCGCGACCTGCCGGGCCCGCCGCTCCGCGCGGTAGGAGAAGCCGGTGGACAGCATCGAGAGCGCGACGTCGGTGGCGCCGGAGACCGAGAGGCGCTTCCCGTCGCAGGTCGCCCCCAAGCCCAGCCCGGCACTCCACACCCGACCGGAGGCAGGCTCCACGACGGCGCCCGCGAGCGACCGCCCGTCGCACACCGCGGCCACCGAGACCGCGTACCAGGGCAGTCCGTAGAGGAAGTTGACGGTGCCGTCGATCGGGTCGACCACCCAGTGCACTCCGGGGCCGACCGCGCTGCCGCCGTGCTCCTCCCCCAACACGGTGTCGCCGGGTCGCAAGGCGGCGAGCCGATCGCGCACGAGGGTCTCGACGGCGTGGTCCGACGCCGTGACGACATCGGTCGGCGTGCTCTTCGTGGTGACCCCGTCCCCGTTCCCGCTCTCCCACGGGCGCGGGAGGGAGCGCAGGTGCGCCGCGGCGTCGACGGCGACGTCCTCGGCGATCCGCCGCAGCTCGCGGGGGTCGTCGGGGTCGGCGGAACCCACGTGGGGATTCCCGACGGCGCCGGGGTGCCCGGACAGTTCACTCACCACTCCATCCGACCACACGGGCGCAGTTCATGACGCGCGGGAAGCCGAAGGGAGTACGACTCTGATCGCGCCGTTACAATGTCTGGGTACCCGCACACGAGATGGCCTCCGGGGATAAGTCCGGACGCACTCCGGTGGGTCGACCAAGATCTCGACAGGTAGCCGGGGGCGGCATCGTCGTCCCGGTTTCTGAGTAAGCGCACCGTAGCGAGAGGGCCCAGTGGCAGCCGCAGATCCCGCAAGCCGCAGCGACACCGTCGACCAGCAGGCGCCAGTTCCCGTGCGCCACCCCCGTTCGCGGGTGGTCGCGGCGGCGAAGACCGCCACCAAGGCGGAGCCGAAGGCGCGGGTCTCCCCACCCGCCAAGAAGGCCGCTGCCCCCGCGAAGAAGGCGGGCGACGAGCCGGTCGACCTCGAAACCGACGCCGAGCTCGAAGCCGCGCCGGGAGAAGGCGACCTCGAGGACCCGGAGCTGAGCGCCGATCTCGGCGCCGATCTCGAAGGCGACCTCATCGAGGAGGCCGCCGAAGAGACCGCCGAGGCGGCCGATGACCCGATGACGACGCCGATGACGATGATGACGACGACGAGGTCGCCAACACCGGCGCCAACCGGCGCACTCCCCGCGAGCGCTCGGGCACCCCGCAGAAGGCGGGCGACTTCGTCTGGGACGAGGAGGAGTCCGAGGCGCTGCGGCAGGCCCGCAAGGACGCCGAGCTCACGGCGTCGGCCGACTCGGTCCGCGCTTACCTGAAGCAGATCGGCAAGGTCGCGCTGCTCAACGCGGAGGAGGAGGTCGAGCTCGCCAAGCGCATCGAGGCCGGGCTCTACGCCGCCGAGCGGATGCGGCGTTCGCTGGACGCGGGCGAGAAGGTCTCCCCGCAGCTGCGCCGCGACCTGCGCTGGATCGTCCGCGACGGCGAGCGCGCCAAGAACCACCTGTTGGAGGCCAACCTCCGGCTGGTCGTGTCGCTGGCCAAGCGCTACACCGGCCGCGGCATGGCGTTCCTCGACCTGATCCAGGAAGGCAACCTGGGCCTGATCCGGGCGGTCGAGAAGTTCGACTACACCAAGGGCTACAAGTTCTCGACGTACGCCACGTGGTGGATCCGGCAGGCGATCACCCGCGCGATGGCCGACCAGGCCCGCACCATCCGCATCCCGGTGCACATGGTCGAGGTCATCAACAAGCTCGGCCGCATCCAGCGCGAGCTGCTCCAGGACCTGGGCCGCGAGCCCACCCCGGAGGAGCTCGCCAAGGAAATGGACATCACCCCGGAAAAGGTGCTGGAGATCCAGCAGTACGCCCGGGAGCCCATTTCCCTCGACCAGACCATCGGCGACGAAGGCGATTCGCAGCTCGGTGACTTCATCGAGGACTCCGAGGCGGTCGTCGCGGTCGACGCGGTGAGCTTCACCCTGCTGCAGGACCAGCTCCAGTCGGTGCTGGCCACGCTGTCCGAGCGCGAGGCGGGCGTGGTCCGGCTGCGTTTCGGCCTCACCGACGGGCAGCCGCGCACGCTCGACGAGATCGGCCAGGTCTACGGGGTCACCCGCGAGCGGATCCGGCAGATCGAGTCGAAGACGATGTCGAAGCTGCGCCACCCGAGCCGCTCGCAGGTGCTCAGGGACTACCTCGACTAAGGCTCCACCCCACACGACGACGGCAGCGGAGACCGCTGCCGTCGTCGCTTTGTTCCACCATGTGGGCCGGGGTCAATAGCCTGTTACGCCCCATTCAATCGTTATGACCGGTTGACCCGCTTCCATTGACGCTCGGCCGAACGGCGGCGATCGTGATCGGTGCCACACACCGACCGCGGAGGGGGGCAGGCGCAGGGCGAGCCCGCGCGCCACAACCATGTCACTGCACGAGCCACCGCAGAGAACCGAGAGTTCGGCGACCGACCCACCGCAGGCGGGCGCGGGCCACGCCGAGCAGAGCCAGCCCGTCGACCGCGTCATCTTCGGCGTCTCGGCCGCGCTCGTCGTCGCGTTCGTCGTCTGGGGCGTCGCTTCGACGGACACGCTGTCGAGCGTCTCGGCCGCCGTGCTGGCCGCCGTCATCACCGGAGGCGGATGGGCGTTCGTCCTGGTCGCGAGCGGTTTCGTGGTGTTCGCGCTCTGGGTGGCGTTCAGCCGTTACGGGAAGATCCCGCTCGGCGCCGACGACGAGGGGCCCGAGTTCCGCACGGTCTCGTGGATCGCGATGATGTTCAGCGCGGGCATGGGCATCGGGCTGATGTTCTACGGCGTGGCCGAGCCGCTCGCGCACTTCACCAGCCCGCCGCCGGGCACGGTCGCCGCCGGGTCGCCGCAGGCGTTGGACGTCGCCATGGCCACCACGCTCTTCCACTGGACCCTGCACCCGTGGGCGATCTACGCGGTCGTCGGGCTCGCCATCGCCTACTCGACGTTCCGCCGCGGGCGTCGGCAGCTGATCAGCTCCGCGTTCGCGCCCCTGCTGGGTGAGCGCCACACCGAGGGCGGCTTCGGCAAGCTCGTCGACATCCTGGCGATCTTCGCGACGCTGTTCGGATCGGCCGCTTCGCTGGGCCTCGGCGCACTGCAGATCGGGGCCGGGCTGCAGCTCAACGGGGTGCCCGCCGTCGGCGAGGTGCTGCTCGTCGGCATCATCGTGGTGCTCACGATCGCGTTCGTCTGCTCCGCGGTGACGGGCATCGCCAACGGCATCCAGTGGCTCTCGAACATCAACATGGTGCTGGCGGGCGTGCTGGCGCTGGTCGTGTTCGTCGCCGGGCCGACGATCCTCATCCTCAACCTGATCCCCACCGCAGTCGGCGACTACTTCGGCGACCTCGCCGACATGGCCGCCCGCACCGCCGCGACCGGCGGCGACGGCACGGCCGAGTGGCTGGCGGGCTGGACCGTCTTCTACTGGGCCTGGTGGATCTCGTGGACGCCGTTCGTCGGCATGTTCATCGCCCGGATCAGCCGTGGTCGCTCGATCAAGCAGTTCGTGGTCGGCGTGATGCTCATCCCCAGCGCCGTGAGCCTCCTGTGGTTCGCGATCTTCGGCGGCGCGGCGATCAACCTCCAGCGCAGCGGCACCGACCTGGCGGCCCAGAGCACGGAGGGCCAGCTGTTCGGGCTGCTCAACTCGCTGCCGCTCGGCACGGTGCTGAGCATCATCGCGATGCTCCTGGTGGCGATCTTCTTCGTGTCCGGCGCCGACGCCGCGTCCATCGTCATGGGCACGCTCTCCCAGAAGGGCACGATCGAGCCCCAACGCTGGATCGTGGTCTTCTGGGGCGTCGTGATGGGCGCCATCGCCGCGATCATGCTGATCATCGGTGCCGGGAAGGGCGACGCGCTCACCGGCATCCAGAACATCACGATCATCATGGCGGCGCCGTTCGCGCTGGTCATGGTGGCGCTGTGCGTCGCGCTGGCGAAGGACCTGCACGACGACCCGTTGATGCGCCGCGACCGCAGGGCCACGGCGGCCGTCGAGCAGGCCGTCGACCACGGCACGAAGAACTACGGCGACGAGTTCATCGTCTCGGTCAAGCAGCACCCGGACAAGCGCGACCGCGACGGCTGAGGTTCGCACCACCCGGCGAGGGGGTAGTAGCCACACCGGTGTCCACCGGGCAGGACGATCGAGTATCTGCCCGGCCACCGGCAGGCTCCTGGGTGAGAGTCCACCCCGAGGAGATCTGGATGACCACGCTGCTGCCCCCCGCCGACCTCGCCGACGTGGTCGGGCCGGTCCTGCGCCCCGGCGACCCCGGCTGGCGCGAGGAGATCGCAGGCTTCAACCTCGCCTACACCCCCACGCCCGCCGTCGTCGTCGGGGCGACGAGCACCGCCGACGTGGCCGCCGCCGTGCGCTACGCCGCGAGCGTCGGCAAGCGCATCGCCGTGCAGGCGACGGGCCACGGGCTCATGTCCGACCTCGACGACACCGTCCTGATCAGCACCCGGCGCATGACCGCGGTCGCGGTCGACCCGGCCGCCCGCACCGCGCGGGTCGCGGCGGGCGTGCGCTGGCGCGCGGTGATCGACGCGGCGGCCGAGCACGGCCTGGCCCCGCTCAGCGGCTCGTCGTCGCAGGTCGGCGTGGTCGGCTACACGACGGGCGGCGGGCTCGGCCCGCTCTGCCGTCGCTACGGCTTCGCGGCCGACCACGTCACCCGGTTCACCATCGTCACCGCCGACGGCGCCGTCCGCGAGGTGCTCGCCGAGAGCGCCGACCCCGACGACGTCGACCTGTTCTGGGCGGTGCGCGGCGGCAAGGGCAGCTTCGGGATCGTCACCGAGCTGGAGTTCGACCTCGTCCCGGTGACGACCTTCCACGGCGGGGCGATCTTCTTCGCGGGCGAGGACGCCCCCGCGGTGCTGCACGCCTGGCGCGAGTGGGCACCGACGCTGCCGGAGGACACGACGACGTCCGTCGCGCTGCTGCGCCTGCCCCCCGACCCCGAGCTGCCCGAGCCGCTGCGCGGCCGGTTCGTCGTGGCGCTGCGGTTCACCCACATCGGCGCGCAGGGCCCCGAGCTGCTCGCCCCGATGCGGGCGACCGCGCAGCCCATCATGGACATCGTCGCCGACCTGCCGTTCGCCGCGATCGACGCCGTGCACATGGACCCGACCGAGCCGATGCCCACGTGGGACCGCGGTGTCGCGTTGGCCGAGCTGCCCGGTGCGGCGGTCGACGCGGTGCTGGCGCAGGCGGGCCCCGGCGTCGCCTCGCCGCTCACGCTGGTCGAGATCCGGCTGCTCGGCGGCGCGCTCGCCAGGGCGCCCCGCGTGCCCAACGCCGTGACCGGCCGCGACGCCGCGTTCTCCGTCTTCACCGTCGGGGTCACGGCGGCGTCCTCGGTCGAGGCGGTCGCCGCGGCGGGCGCGGCCGTGGTCGAGGCGCTGCGGCCGTGGGCCCGCGGCGGCCTGCTCAACTTCCTCGGCCAGGCCGGTCCGGGGCGGGTCGGACAGCTGTGGGGCCCGGCGGACCGGGCGCGGCTGGTGGCGATCCGCGAGCGGTTCGACCCGGCGGGGCTCCTGGCCACGAACGTCGCCATCGGCTGAGGCCCGCGACTTCACCTCGGGCGAGCACCGACCGGGTTACCGTGCTCCTGGCTGCGGGAGGAGACATCATGGGACCTGACGGACCGGGACCGGGATTCCCGCCTCCCCACGGCCCCGGGATGGCGGGGTTCGGCCCCGACGGGCCCCGGTTCCACCACGGCCCGCACTTCCTCGGCGGCATGGACTGGTGGCCGGTGATGGGCAGCCTGCTGATGACGGCCCTCGTGCTCGCCGTGCTCTGGTCGGGCGGCCTCGCCCTCCTCATGGGCCAGCTCGCCCGCGGGTCACGGGCCGAGCGGGTGCGGGTCGACTGGCGCGCGAAGTGGCAGCACGCCGTCGAGCGGCACCAGGCCGTTGCCGAGGCGTACGCCCGCTTCGAGTGCGACGCCAAAGCCGTGCTCGCCACCCCCGGGTTGGCCGACGTGCGGCAGCCGCCGACCGCCCGCTTCATCGACGCGTTCGCCGAGGCGGTCGCGCTGGCCACCGAGCGGTACCCGGCCCGCGCCTTCGCCCGGCGCTTCATCGAGGCCGTCGAGCGGGAGGAGCAGGCGTGGGCAGCCGCCGTCGGCGCGGCCGAGCGCAGCCGCGACGCCCGGTTCACCCCCGCCGAGCGCGACCTCCTCGAGCAGACCCGGCACCTGCTCGACATCGTGGGGTCCTCGGAGTACGAGCAGGAGCGGCACACCGCGCTCCGGCAGGCGCTCCGCAAGCTCCGCGACCTCGAGCGCCGCACCGGCTGGCAGCTCCCCGCCCCCGCCGCCCTGGCCCTGGAAGCGCGGGCCCGCGGCGTGCTGGCGGCCTAGGTGGCTGGTGTCGAACGGGCCGGTTCGGGAATCTGTGATCTTCTGCGCTTGCGACTATGTGGCTCCTGAGAGCGGTCGGGACGCGGTTCAGTTGACCGTGAGGTTGTTCACCGCTGCTCGCGCCGGTGGTGAGCCTGGTGGGTGCCTCATTCGTCCTGGTCAGGTCGTCACCGCCCATCCGTTGGCGGTTTTGCGCACGTTGAGCACGGCCAGGCGTGCGAGGTTGACCGCGCCGGCGAGGAACCGGAAGTCGGCATCAACGCGGTCGGTGCCGCGAACCCGGGCTCGTCGTCCGCCGTGTCGGCGGCGCATCAGGTGCGCGAGTTTGCGTTCAACCTTCGGTCGGGTGGCCCGGTAGTCGGCGACCCAGGCCGGATCGGTCTGCCGGGCCCGGGCATCGGCCAGTGCCTGCTCGTGCGGGCCGACGCTGACCGTGCGCCCGGCCTTCGCGGTGGTGCACTGCGAACGCAACGAGCACCCGGCGCAGGCCTGCCCGAAGTAGGCGATCCCGCCACCGTCACCGTTGCGGGGCGCCCGGATCGGGGCGCTGACCCCTGCCGGGCAGGTCGCGGTCATCGCAGCCACGTCGATCCCGAAGCGGTCCTTGCTGAACAACCCGCCCGCCACAACCCGCCCGCGCGGTCGGCGCCTGGGTCTTGCACCGGGACTCGATCCCGGCCCCGCCGAGCTGCTCGTGGAACTCGCCCGTGCCATAGGCGGCATCCCCGTAGACGATGGGCTCCTGCCCACCACGCGTGCCCGGCCCGTCGGTGCCCGGCCCGTCGGTGCCCGGCCCGTCGGTGCCCGGCCCGTCGGTGTTGTCGAGGAGGTCGGTGATCAGGTCCTGGGCGGCAGCGGTGTCCCCGGTGTTGCCCGGGGTGACGGTGGTGGCAGTGATGATCTCCGAGTCCGGGTCCACCGCGGCGTGGCCCTGGTACCCGTCAAACCCCCGCGACGCGGTCTTGTGACCGTGCCGGGCGTCCGGGTCCACCGGCGGTGGAGATCACCCGATCCTTCGCGACCCGGCGCGCGGTGCGGAACACCCCGTCCTCGCCGGGATCGAGGTCCTGGCCCAACACGGTGGCCGGCAACGCCGAGGCCTGCTCGACCGCCTCGGTCGAGCTCCCGTCCGTGCAGGACCGCCAGCACCGCGTACCCGTCACGCGCCCGAGAGGCGATCAACACCGCGCGGGCGTCCGGGTCGTCCCAATCGATCTGCGGCTTCCCGACCGCGACGTAGTCATCCCAACCCGCCAGCGCTGCCCGCAGCTCGGCCTCCAACCCGGCGTCGGCCACTTTCAGCAGCCCACGCAGCGCTGAGCGGATCAACGTCACGGTGTCCATCGTGGCCACCGCGTCATACAACGGGGTCGAGTCCAGCACCCGCCGCCTGCCCACCAACCCGGCCGCGTGCGCCGCCTCCAACGCCACCTCGAAGACCCGGTCCGGGCGTTGCGAGCGCCGCAGCCGCTCACGCATGTCCACCAGCACCGTGTGCGCGAACCGCGCCCACCCCGACCCCCCATACCCGCCGACCCCGGCGGCGTAACGCCAGCGGGCGTCGAAGGCGTACCGATCGACCGCCTCCCGGTCCGACAGCCCCTCCAGGCGCTGCAACACCATCACCGTGGCCACCACCGACGGCGGCACCGACCGCCGACCCGTACCGGTGAACAGATCAACGAACAACTCGTCAGGGAATAACCGGTCACGCTCGCGCGCCAGGAACCCATAGATCGAGTTCCCCGGCAGCGTCTCCTCACAGAACCGGGCACCCTCGTCGAACAGATCACGCTGCCGATCAGCACGCCCCAGCCTCACCCGCCGATCCTCCCCTGCCAGCCCGTCCTATCGGGTGAACGCCACGCGAAAGACACCAGCCACCTAGGAAGGTCCTGAGCTGCTCAGGGCGCTCCTTGCCCTTACGAAGAGGTAAGTCCGACCTGTCGGGCCGTGGTGTGACTTCTCCTGCTCAGGGGGAGTCCGCGCGCCGCCGTTCTCTCGCAGTATCTGTCCCCTACGGCTCTGGGGTACTGGCCAGGGTTTGCTCGGATCCGCCAGGGGTCGCTTGTTCCTAGCGTCGGTACCGAGCCGATGGAGGGGACACGAGATGCGCGAGATGGTGAGCGAGCGGACCGTCACCGAGCTGGTCAGGGCGGCGGCGGACGGCGACGGGCGGGCCTGGGGCGAGATCGTCGTCCGTTACGGCGACCTCGTCCGCGCGACGGTAGCCGGGTTCCGGCTGCAGCAGGCCGACGCGGCCGATGCGGTGCAGAACACCTGGCTGCGGGCGCTGGAGCGGATCGGCACCGTGCGGGAGCCGGAGCGCCTCGGCGGGTGGCTGACCACCACGGCGGCCCGCGAGTGCCTCGCCGTGCTGCGGCGCTCGAAGCGCGAGCTACCGGTCGACACGTTCGTCGACCAGGTGGCCTGGACGGGGCCCACGCCGGAGGCCCGGGTCCTGCACGCCGAGCGGGACCGCGCCGTGGACGCCGCGGTCGCCCAGCTGCCGACCCGCCGCCGCGAGCTCGTGAACGCGATCTTCGGTGCCACCGATGCCGACTACGTCCAGATCTCCCGGTCGACGGGCATGCCGGTCGGCAGCATCGGCCCGACCCGCGGGCGCGCCCTCGTCGAGCTGCGGGGCCGCATGCGGCGTGACGGCTACGGCCCCGAGGACCTCGTGGCGTGACAAGCACCGAGGCGCGGACGGTGGCCCCGTCCGCGCCTCGTGACGTGTCCCCTAGGCGAACGTGATGTTCTGCGCGCCCGCGGCGATCTCCTCGACCACCTTGGCCGCGCCGATGATGCTGGCGCCGGTGATGAGGTGGTCCTCGGTGATGTCGCGGGGCTTCGTGCACGCCCCGCACGCCCAGATCGTGCCGCCGTTGTCGATGAACTCGTCCATCAGGCCGCGCAGGGCGGGCATGCCGGGGAAGTGCATGTCGTCGGCGTAGCCCTTGGTCGCGAGCCAGGCCCCCTCGACGGTCAGCAGCACGTAGGCCTCCTGGCCCGCTATCGCCGCCACGTTCGCGGCGATGAACGGCAGCGTGGCCCGCTCGACGTCATCCTGGCCGTGTGAGCAGCCGAAGATCATCTTGCTCATGTCTGGTCTCCCTTGGTGCGTACGGTCACGCGCAGCGTGTCGCCGTTCTCGGTCATGTCCTCGACGGTGTGCCCGAGCATGCGCGCGAGCGGCGGGACGTCCGCCTTGGTCGAGGGATCGCGCATGGTCACCACGGTGCGGGTGCCCGGCGGGACCGAAGCCCACCAGGCGCGCAGGTCGCGGCCGACGCCGTCACCGCAGGCGCGGTCACCGGCGCTGAATTCCCGGATCGTGTTCTCCATGCCCTTCAAGACGGGCGGCGATACGGGCGTATTGCGCACTTCCGGCGATGCAACAACTTCGCGCTCCGGGGCGTCCTTATCGGGTTGGCGTGCCGTGACCGTCACGACCGTCGCGATCACGGGCTGACGCTCCGGCGGGATCTTCGCGCGCATGACCTCCAACAGGTCCGGCGTGAAGAGCGGGAACCGGGCGCAGTCCTCGACGCCGAACGGGTGCCGCTCACGCACCTCGACGTCGACGAGGCCGACGCGCGCCAACGCGCGCAGCAGGGCCCGCTCGGCCATCGCGCCCGCCGCGCACCCCGACCAGGCGGCCGGGTGCAGCAGCACCTCGGGGGGCAGGTCGCGTTCGTCGATGGTGACGTCGGTGAGGCACAGGTGCCCGCCCGGGCGCAGCACCCGGGCGCACTCGAAGAGAGCCCGCATCTTCCGCGCCGACAGGTTGATCACCCCGTTCGACACGATCGCGTCGACGGCGTCGTCGGGGAGCGGAATGGCCTCCATCTCCCCCTCGATGATGTCGATACTGGCGATCTCGACGTTCGAAAGCCCCGCCTCCGCCGCGTTGGCGTGGGCGCGGGCGCACATCTCGGGGAGCAGGTCGAGCCCGGTGACGTGGCCGCCTGCGCCGACGCGACGGGCGGCGAGCAGCACGTCGATGCCCCCGCCGCAGCCGACGTCGAGCACCCGCGCGCCGGGCGGCAGCACCGCGTGCTCGAGGGGGTTGCCGACGCCGAACGACCAGGCCACCGCCCCGGCAGGCAGCTCGGCGAGCTGCTCGGCGCTGTAGTAGACCGCACCGGACCCGCGGGGCACGTCGACGGCCAGATAAGCCTCGCGCACCAGCTGCTGGATCTCAGCCTTGTGCATCAGGTCGGTCATCGGTGCTCCCTTCCAGCGTGGCCAGGAACGCCTCCATGCGGACGCCGACGTCGGCGGGCAGCTCCGGTTCGGCTTCGGCCACGACCCGGCGCAGCTCGTTCAGGAATGCGATCTCGCCGCAGCACCGGCGGCAGGCATCGAGGTGCTCGGCGATCCGGGCTCGGCTCTCGGGCGTCACCTCGTCGCACAGGTAGCCCCACAGCTCGCGGAGCGCGTCCTCGCAGCGGATCATGTCCCCTCCCGCGCGGTCTCGCGCAACAGGTCGTGTTCACGGGCATAGGTCCAGAGGTCCTTCTCGAACTGCTTGCGGCCGCGGTGCAGCCGGGCGAGCAGCGTGCCGAGCGGGACCGAGAGCAGCCGGGCGGCCTGCTTGGTGCTCACGTCGTGCATGTGGACGAGCACGAGCGGCAGCCGGTAGATCTCCGGCAGGCCGCGCAGCACGGCCCACACGTCTTCGGGGCCGAACCGGTGCAGGAAGTCCAGGTGCAGGGAGTCGGAGTACGGGAACGGGTCCTCGGCGGCGATCACGCGGTAGAGCGAGAAGTCCTCGACGTCGGGCAGCGGGGACTCGCGCACGCGCCTGCCACGGCTGCGGAAGCGGTCGCGGGCGCAGTTGACCATGATCCTGGTGAGCCAGGCGGGCGCGGCCTGCCGGTCGCGCAGCTCGGCGTGGGACCGGTAGGCCTTGAGCAGGCACTCCTGCACGAGGTCCTCCGCGTCCTCCCCGACGAGCTGGCGGGCGAGACCGTAGAGCCGGGGCAACTGCTCCCGGGCGAGCTCGGCGAACTCCATTCCACCTCCCAGCCGTCAGGACGTGCGGGAGGCACGCGCGCATTGCACTACCGCGCGAAGATCTCCCGCAGGGGGCGCGGGTGCACCCCGCGTTCCGCGTCGAGGCGGCGGGCCTGCCGCCGCGCTACCAGGATGCCGACGACCGCAAGGCCCCACACCGGGTACTGCACGAGCCACGCGACCCGGAACGCCTCGGGCGTGAAGCCGCCCATCGCGGTGAGCACGCCACCCATCGCCACCAGCACGACGAGCGAGGCCAGGAAGCCGCCCATGTTGACCATGCTCTGGGCGACGCCGAGGTTGGCGCTCGGGTTGTGGGTGCGCGCGATGTCGATGCCGACGACCGAGCCGGGCCCCGCCGCGCCGAGCGCCACGATCAGGAGCACCAGCAGCCAGCGCGGGGCCGGACCGGGCTGCGCGAGCACGGCCGTCCATACGGCCGCCTCCGCGGCGATCACCGCGAGCACGACCCACGAGCGGCGCAGCGGGTGGCGCATGGTGAAGATCCCGAAGAGGGGCCCGATCGCGATCGTGCACACGACGAACAGGGTGAGCATGCCGCCCGCCTCGGCCGCCGTGAGACCTTGCGCGCTGACCAGCCAGGGCACCCCCCAGAGCAGGGTGAAGACCATCATGGAGAACTGGGTGCCCATGTGGCCGAAGAAGCCCAGCCGGGTGCCCGGGCGCCGCCAGACCTCCCGCACGGCGTCGAGGATCTCCCGCAACGACGCGCCCGCCGGGCGTTCCACCACGACGCCCGCGGGCGCGTTCCGCACCACGGCGAACACGAGGAGGGCCACCAAGGCGCTGGCCAGCGCCGCGGCCCCGAACGCCGACGACCAGCCCGCGCCGTGCAGCACCCACGCGAACGGCAGCGCGGAGAGCACCTGCCCGAGCTGGCAGAGCATGGTCGTCACCTGCACGAGCAGCGGTACCCGGCGCGCCGGGAACCACCGCGGCACGAGCGCGAGCACCGCCGTGAACACCAAGGCGTCGCCGAGGCCGACGACCACCCTGGCGAGCACGGCCGTCACGAGGTCGGGCGCCACGGCGAGCAGGAGCTGACCGGCGGCCAGCAGCACCCCGCTGACCACGAGCATCGCGCGGGAGCCGAACCGGTCCACCGCGATGCCCGCGGGGACCTGGGCCGCGAGGTACACCGCCACCTGCACGAAGACGAACGTGGACAGCACGCCGGGGGTGATCGCGAACCGCTCGGCGGCGTCGAGCCCCGCGATGGCGAACGTCGTGCGCTGCATCACCGCCAAGATGTAGGCGACCACGCCGACCGCCCAGACGATCCATCCCCGCCATGCCATCGAACTATTGTGACAAACGTTTGCCAACCTTGCCGTCATGCGCTAGGAACTGCGGCATGGATCACGGGCGCGCGGTCACGCTCGAGGACGTCGCACGCGAGGCGGGAGTCGCCGTGTCGACGGTGTCGCGCGCCCTCTCCCGGCCCGAGCGCGTGAGCGCCCGCACCCGCGAGCACGTGCAGGCCGTGGCGCGGCGGCTGGACTACCGGCCCAACCTGCTCGCGCGGGGGCTGCCGTCGGGGCGCACCCGCATGCTGGCGCTGCTCGTCACCGACATCACCAACCCGCACCAGTTCGGCCTGATCCGCGGAGCGGAGACGCAGGCGGCGGCCGCGGGCTACACGCTGGTGCTCGCCGACAGCCGCGGTCTACCGGAGCTGGAGGCCGAGCTCGCGGCGCGGCTGGCGTCGTCCGTGGACGGATACGTGCTGGCGTCCAGTAGGCGGCCCGACGACGAGCTCGTCGAGCTGCGCGGGCGCCGCCCGCTCGCGCTGTACAACCGGGAGCTCGCGGGCTTCCCGAGCGTGGTCAGCGACCAGGACGACAGCAGCCGCCAGATCGTCGGGCACCTGGTCGCGCTGGGCCACCGCGCGCTGGCCTACCTCGGTGGCCCGCGCAACGCGTGGGCCGAGAACGAGCGATGGGCGGCGCTCGCCCGCCACTCCCGCGCCGCGGGGGCGGAGATCGCGCGGCTCGGCCCGTTCCCGCCGACGCTCGAAGGCGGGGTGGCGGCGGCCGACGTCGGACTGGCCGCGGGCGCCACCGCGCTGGTGGCGTTCAACGACCTGATGGCGATCGGCGTGCTGCGCAGGCTGGAGCAGCGCGGCGTGGCCGTGCCCGGCGCGCTGTCGGTGGTGGGCCACGACGACATCTTCGGCGCCGACTTCTGCCACCCGCCGCTCACCACCGTGGCCAGCCCCGTCGAGGAGGCGGGACGAGCGCTGGTCGGTCTCCTGCTCGACGCTCGCGGCGACGACCGTGAGCCCGGGCGCATCGTGTTGCCCACCGAGCTGCAGGTGCGCGCCTCGACAGGGGTGGCGCAGCGGTAGCGCCCGTCACGAAAATCGAGACTCGCCGTCACGAATACGGAGACTCGCCGTTATGAGGGCGTCCAGGTGACGACGAGCTCGCGGCGGGCGCCGAAGCGTTCCAGGTGCCGGGCGAGCACGTCCTCGACGTGGCGGAGCGACTCCTCGTCGGCGGCCTCCGCCACCAGCAGCAGGTGGTCACCCGCGGGCCGCACCGTGCCGGTGCCGTTCTCGAACACCAGCCGCCCGCCGTCCGGTTCGCCCTCCAAGGCCTCGACCTGCCTCTTCCGGCCCAGGTGCGAGAGCAGCTGCTTGGCGTAGCGGGGTGCCGCGTCGGTGGGCACCTTGGCCTGCGATGTCGGCATGATCGTCGCTCCCGTCCTCACGCGCCGTAGACGTCGATCACGCCGAGGCCGTCGAACTCGAACGTCACCGAGCCGCCCGCCGTCACCGGCACCGGCGCCGTGACACCCCCGGAGAACACCAGCTGGCCCGCCTCGAGCCGCTCGCCCTCGGCGGCGAGCTGGTTGGCCAGCCACGCCACCGACGCCGCCGGGTGGCCCATCACGGCCGCACCCGCCGCCGTCATCGCCACCTCGCCGTCCACGCGCACGACGCAGCCGAGCAGCCGCAGGTCGACCAGGGCTTCCGGCCGCCGCGCCACCGGACCCAGGTAGAACGCGCCCGCGCTGGCGTTGTCGGCGACCACGTCCTCCAACGTGAAGCGGAACCCCTCGTAGCGGGAGTCGAGCACGTCGACCGCGCCGAAGACGACGTCGGTGGCGGCCAGCACCGAGGTGACCGTGGCGGGAGCCTCGACGTCGCGCGCGAGGAGGAACGCGATCTCGCTCTCGACGCGGGGGTGGATGAAGCGGTCGAGGCGCACCGGATCGCCGAAGGTGGCGAGCATGCCGCTGGTGACCCGCCCGTACAGCGGCGCGTCGACCCCCATCGCCTGCTGCTTGTTGCGGCTGGTGAGCCCGAGCTTCCAGCCGACGAAGCGCTCGCCCGCCTCCAGCTTGGCGTCGATGAAGAGCCGCTGCGCCTGGTAGGCCGTGGCCAGGTCGAAGTCGGGGTGGGCGTCGGAGAACTGGCCGATGGACTTGCGTTCGCGCTCCGCCGCTACGAGCTGTTGCGCAACGTCCGCTGCGTCGATCACGCCGCCTCCTCGGAATTGCCACGGGAGAACCGGACCGTCACGGGTCCGAGGTGCGCGAACTCCGCGCGGAACACGTCGCCGGGCGCCACGGCCACCATCGCGTGCGGTGAGCCCGGCAGCACGATGTCACCCTCGCGGAGCCCCGCGCCGAACGCGCCGAGGGTGTTGGCGAGCCACGCCACGCAGCGGGCCGGGTTGCCGAGCACGGCCGCCCCCGCCCCGGTGTGCAGCACCTCGCCGCCGCGGCTGACGACCACGCCCACGAGCCGCAGGTCGACGTCGGCGAGCGACGTCATGCGTCCGCCGGTGACGATCAACCCCGACGAGGCGTTGTCCGCCACCGTGTCCACCAGCTTGATCTTCCAGTCGGCGACCCGGCTGTCCACGATCTCGATCGCGGGCAGCACGCCCGCGATGGCGGCCAGGGCCGTGCCCGTGGTGACGCCCGGCCCCGCGAGGTCGCGGCCCATGACGAAGGCCATCTCGGCCTCGACGCGCGGCTGCACCAGCGTGGCGAGGTCCACCTCGTCGCCGTCCTCGACGACCATCGTCTCGGTGAGCACGCCGAAGTCCGGCTCGTCGACGCCCAGCAGCTTCTGCATGGGCTTCGACGTGAGCCCGACCTTCCGGCCGATCACCCGCTGCCCGTCGGCGACCCGGCGGTCGATGTTGATCGTCTGGATCGCGTAGGCGTCGGCGAGGACCAGGTCGGGATGCCGCTCGGTCAGCGGCGCGATCGGCACCGCCGTCCGGTCAGCGTCCCACAGTTCGGCGGCGAGATCGCGCTGCAGGTCGGTGGGCACCCTCGCAGGGTCGTCGTTCACCTCGGCCCGGACAAGGCGCCTTCCGGAGAGTGGGAATCCAGGCGGGCGGCGAGCTGGCGACGCGACGTGACGCCCAGCTTCGCGAACGCGTTGCGCAGGTGGTACTCCACGGTCTTGACACTCACCACCAGCTCGGCGGCCAGCTCGCGGTTCGAGAGGCCCGCCGCCGCCCGCCGCGCGACCACCAGCTCCTGCGCGGTCAGCCGGCTCTCGTCGCGTCCGCGTCGGGGGCTCGGCCGCAGCCCGGAAGCGGCCAGCTCACGGGCGCAGCGCTCGGCGTACGGCGTGGCGCCGAGCTCGGCGAAGCCCTGCTGCGCGGCGGTCAACAGCTCGGCGGCCCGCCGCCGCTGCCCCGCCCGGCGCAGGAACTCCCCCGCCGCCAGCCGGGTGCGCGCCGCGTCGAACGGGAACGCCACGCTCCCCACCGCGTCCAGTGCGCGCGTGAACGCCGCCTCGGCCTGCTCGGCGCGCCCCAGCGCGGCCTCGACGCGGCCGCGCGCCCGCGCGAGCCGGGCGATCGACGACTGCCGCCCCCTGGCGGCGGCGCGCTCCTCGTGCGGGCCGAGCAGCTCGTCGGCTTCCGCGGCCCGCCCGACGCCGACGAGCGCCTCCGCGTACAGGTCCGGCCACGCCCAGAAGCCGGGCTCGTCCACACCGTCGCGGAACGGGAAGTGGCGCACCGGTTCGAGGGCGGCGAGCACCGCCTCGGGATCGCCGATGGCCTCGCCGATCCGGGCCCGCGACATGGCGACGGCCACGACCGAGCGCTCGTAGTCGGCCGCGCCCGCGAGCGCGCCCTCCATCGCCCGCTCGGCGCCCACCCAGTCGCCGCGGGCCGCGGGGACCAGCGCGGCGATGCCGACGACCATCGAGCGCGTGAAGTCGAGGTCCGCCTCGATGTTGATCGCCACCGCGCGTTCGGCGTGCACGACCGCGTCATCCCACGCGCCCGCCAGGTACTCCGCCCTGGCCAGGAACGCGAAGGAGAACGCGGCCGTGTTCAGCACCCCCAGCTCGGAGGCGGCGAGGGCCGCGGCGGCCAGATCGGCGCGGGCACCGTCGAGGTCGTCCTCCACCAGCCGCAGCGTGCCGCGGGCCGAGCGGGGCTCCAGCCAGTCGTAGTCCGGGCCGTCCGCGGCGGCGACGGCGACGAACGACTCGGCGGTGCGGCCCGCGTAGCCGAGGCCGTGGGCGAGGTAGGTGCTGGCGGCCCAGTGGGTGACCGTGTCCGGGCCGGTGTGCTCCAACGCCCGCCCGCACCACGTGACCGTGCCCGCGCCGTCGAGGCGCCCGTAGCAGTGCATCGCGTTCTGGAGGGCGATCGTGGCCCGCAGCTCGGGGTCGGTGTCCTCGCGGCAGGCCGACCACGCCCCGCGCAGGAGGGTCTCCGCTTCGGCGGGGCGCCCGGCGGCCATGGCGAGCGCGCCGAGCACGCTGTCGCGCTGGGCCCCCGGCGTGAAGTCGGCGATCTCGCCGCGGTGCGCCGCCGCGCTCGCCGCGTCGCCGTTCTGGAGCATCCAGGTGACGGCCTCGAGCACGCGCCGCTGCCGGTCGGCCGCCTGCGGGCTCTGTCGGGCGGCTTCGACGAGGCTCGCCGTGGCCGCGGGCCACGCCTGGCGATCCGCCTCGCGGCGCGCGAACGCCTCCAGGTCGGCGGCGAGCGCGGCGTCGGGAACCGTCGCCGCCGCGACCCGGTGCCGCAGCACCGCCGCGGGCTCGGTGACCAACGCCGCCGCCGCGGCGTGCAGCGCGCTGCGCCGGGCCACGCCGAGCGAGTCGTGCACCGCCGACCGGACGAGCGGGTGCGGGAAGGCCACCGTGACCAGGGTGCCCGGGCCGGGCTCCGCGATGAGGCCCGCAGCCGTGGTCTCGTCCAACGGCGCCAGCGGCTCCTCCAGCCCCGCCAACGACGCCACCTGAGGGAGCGGGCTGTGCATGCCGAGCACGGCGGCGGCGTCGACGAGGTCGCGCGCGGCCGCGGAGCAGCCGGACCAGCGGTCCTTGACGACCAGGCGGAACGAACGTGGCGAGGGCAGCGGCCACTCCCCCGTGCCCCACGACTGCGCCGGGAACTCGGCGAGCAGCGCCCTGGCGTGCAGCGGGTTGCCCCGTGTGCCGTCGCGCAGGCGACGGGCGGCCACCGGCGACAACGGCGATCCGAGCTGGGCCGCGAGGTCGCGCAGCTCGGGCTCGCCGAGCCCGGGCAGCGCGATGGCGGCGCCCGCCTGCCCGTCGACGACCCGGCGAAGGCCCTCCGGAAGCCCGGTGACCGCGTCCCGTACGCCGATCAGTACCAGCACCTGGTCGGCGACCAGCCGCCGCAGTGCGAACAGCAGCGCCGAGAGGGACGGCCGGTCGGCCCAGTGCGCGTCGTCGACGACCACCACGACCACAGCCTCGTCGCCTGCCTCGTCGTCGCGGTCGAGCAGCCGCAGCAACCGCGTGCCGACGGTGACCGGGTTGTCGAGCGGCCGGGCCGGGCCGGTGACCGCCGCCGGGTCGAGCCCGCCCGCCCGGGCCAGCTGTTCGACGACCCCGTAGGCCAGCAGCGTCTCCGACTCGTCGCCACCCGCCCGCAGCACCGTCGGCGACAGGTCCCCGCCGGGGTCGGCGAGGAACCGCTCGATCAGCGCGGTCTTGCCCATCCCGGCCGGGCCTTCGATCTGGACGACCCGCGGACGGCGGGCGACCGCGTCGGCGAGTGCGGCGCGCAGCACGGCCAGCTCGGCCGTTCGGCCTACGAAGGGTGCCAGCGGCGACAGGGGCGACACTGCCCCACCCTCCCCTCGGCCGGACGAGATCGTCCGACCCTACTCCTCCGGAGGGTGCGCGCCGGGCGGCAGCGGAGCGTCGACGATGGCGCGCTGCAGCTCCATGCCCACGCCGCCGCCCGCGAGCGCGTCGTACCAGTACCCGGCGACGTCCCGGCGCACCGTGGGTTCGTCGATGTCGAGGACGGCGAGGCCGGAGAGGTCGAGGGGGCCGAGCGCGACCGCGTTGACGACGCCGACGCCGACGCCCGCCCGCACCAGGGCGATCATCGTCTGGGGTGTGTCGACGACGGCGCGCGGCTGAACGACCCGTCCGTGGGCCATGAGCTGACCCGGCACCTCCGGCGGGTAGCCGCTCGAGGACGTCTCGGCGTCCGCGCCGCCGACGATCAACGGTCGGGCCACGAGCGCGTCGAGCGACACGGGAGCACCGGCGCGGTCCAGCTCGTCGCAGGCGGGCACCACGGCCTGGAGCGGCTCGCGCCACAGCACGTGCTCGCGCAGACCCGGCGGCAGCGGCGCCGGGCTGCGCGGGAGGACGGCGAGCGTGGGGCCGCTGCCGAGCAGCCGCCGCTCGAGGTCGAACCCGGCGCGCTCGACGAGCGACACCCGCAGGCCCGGATGGGTCTTCGCCACCTCGGCCAGGATCGACGGGAAGAACGCGGCGGCGATGCACGGGGTGGTGAGGACGGTGATGGGCTCGGCGTCCATCCCGCGGAGCGCGCCGACCGCGGAACGCGCGGCGCCGACACCCGCCACGACCTCCCGGGCGTGCCGCGCGAACACCTCGCCCGCCGCGGTGAGCCGGGCGGGGCGGTGGGTGCGGTCGACCAGGCGTACGCCCAGGTCGCGCTCCAGGGCGGCGATGTGCGCGCTCACGCGGGACTGGGAGCGGTGGACCGTCGCGGACGCGGCCGTGAACCCCCCGCGGTCCGCGACCGCGAGGAAGGTCTCCAGCCAGTCCAACTCCACCCTGAGATCCTGCCCGGGCACTGGCGCGGTCGCCCCGATGAAAGACCCGGGGTTTACCCGGTGCGAACCCTGGTTAACCACGGGGACGATGCGCATTGCGGATGTTGTCTTCGGAATGACGCAGTGGTAAGCCAAGGGGGGCTGTGTTTTCTTGTCCTACGCGGAGATCACACGATGACGTGGGAGGGGCAGCGCCGTGGCAGGCAACTCGACCGAATCGGGACGATCGGTCACCAGCAAGATCACTTCGATCCTGATGACGTTCACGGAGGGCAGTGAGCACTGCCTCACCGAGATCGCTCGGCTCGCCGGCCTGCCCATCTCCACCGCCCACCGGCTCACGGCCGAGCTCACCTCGTGGCGGCTGTTGGAGCGCACGCCGGACGGGCTCTACCGCGCCGGGCTGCCGCTGCGCATGATGGCGGGCTGCCCCGACCGCACCCCCACGCTCCAGGAGCGCGCGCCCTGCGTGCTGGAGGACCTCGCGGCCGCCACCCGCTGCCGGGCACGGCTGGGCGTGCTGCAGGAGCTCGAGGTCTCCTACATCGAGAAGCAGCCCGGGCACGGCCCGGTCACGTCGTTCAACCCGGCCGCCACGCTGCCCGCCCACCCGACGGCGCTGGGCCGCGCCCTGCTGGCCTTCTCCCCGCCCGGCGTCGTCGACATGACGATCATGCGCGGGCTGCGGCCGTACACCGCGCACACCGTGACGTCCCCCGACCGCTTCCGGCGAGCTCTCGCGGTCACCCGGCTCACGCGCGTGGCCGTCACCCGCTTCGAGCTCGAGGCGGGCGCCTGCGGCGTGGCGGTGCCGGTATTCGGCCCCGGCGGCAACGCGGCGGCCGCGCTCGAGCTCACCGTGCGCGACCTCGGCGCCAGCCTGCAGTCGATGCTGGCGGTGCTCACGATCGCGGCGCGCAGCCTCACCCGCGAGCTCGCCGGACAGCCCCACCGCCCGGGGGCGGACGCCGCGATGGACACGCCCGCCCCCGCGCTGGTGGTCTCCGCCGGGAGCTGAGTCCCCTAGGTGCGCACGTACTCCCCCGGCCCGTCGCCGAGCACGGGGTGGGCGTCGCTGCCGACGCGCGGCGGGTCGACCATCTCGCCCGAGTGCTCGGCCGACCAGGTGGCCCAGTCCTCCCACCAGGAGCCGGACACGCGCTCGGCGCCCTCGCGCCACTCCTTCGCCGACGCCACGTTCTCGGCGCCGGTCATGTGCCAGACCTTCGGCCCGGGCGGGGCGACGATGCCCGCGATGTGGCCGCCGGAGCCCAGCACGAACCGGGCAGGCCCGCTGACCAGACCCACCGACTTGTAGGCCGTCTCCCACGGCACGATGTGGTCGTTGATCGCGGAGACGATGTAGGTCGGCGACTTGATCACGCCGAGGTCCACCGTGCGTCCGGCGATCTCCAAGGTGCCCTTGGCGGGCTTGTTCTCGATGTAGAAGTTCCGCAGGTAGAACGCGTGCATGGCGGCGGGCATCCGGGTGCTGTCGGCGTTCCACGCGAGGATGTCGAACGCGGGTGGCTTCTGGCCCATCAGCCAGTTGGACACCACGTAGTTGAAGATCAGGTCGTTGGCCCGCAGGATGTCGAACGTGCCCGCCATCGAGGCACCCTCGAGCGTGCCCTCGCGGCGCATCTTGCGCTCCAGCTTCTCCACCGTCGCGAGGTCGGTGAACGTGCCGAGCGCGCCGGGCTCCGCGTAGTCGAGCATGGTGTTGATCAGGGTGAGGGCGCCGACCCGGCTGTCGCCCGCCTGCTGCAGGTACGCGGCCGTGACGGCGGTCAGCGCACCGCCGAGGCACAGCCCCACGATGTCGATCGTCTCCGCGCCGGTGATGTCGCTGATGACGTCGAGCGCGGTCTGCGGGCCGTGGATGAGGTAGTCGTCCATCGTGGTGGACGCCATGTCGGCGGTCGGGTTGATGTAGCTGATGGCGAACACGGTGCGCCCGTGCTGGACGGCCCACTCGATGAAGCTGCGGCCCGGCGCCAGGTCCATCACGTAGTACTTGTTGATCCACGGCGGGCTCGCCAACAACGGGGTGGCGTGCACCTGCTCGGTCTGCGGCTCGTACTGCAACAGCTCCATGAGGTGGTTGCGGAACACCACCTTCGCGGGCGTGACGGCGAGGTTGCGGCCCACCTCGAAGCCGCTGGCGTCGACCTGGCGCGGACGGCCGCCGTTGTTGCGCACGTCGTCGAGGAACTGCCGCGCGCCCGCGACGAGGCTCCCCCCACCCGTGTCGAACGCCCGCTTGAGCGCGGCGGGGTTCGACGGCAGGAAGTTGGTGGGTGACAACGCGTCCAGGATGAAGTCCACGAACATCCCGGCCTTGCGCGCCACGTCGGGGGCCACCGGGGCGGCCCCGACCGCCTCACGCGCCCACCGGCACGCCGCGAGGTACGTCAGCCGGGTGCCGTAGAAGAACGGGTTCTCCGCCCACGCCGGGTCGCCGAAGCGCCGGTCCTTGGGGTTGACCTCGACCGGCGGCTCCAGGTCGGCGCCGAACGCCTTGGCTCCCGCCACCACCGGTATCCGGGCCAGGTCGTTGGCCAGTTGCACCGACGCCCGCAAGGAATCGGCCGGGTTCGTCGCCGTCGCGGTGATGGCGCGGCGCAACGCGTCCAGGAAGCCCGCCGCGTCCAGGTCCTGCAGGAGTCCGGACTCGGGGCCCAACACGCCGGCAGCGCGTTCGGCGACATCAGGGACCGCGTCATAGGTGCTCATGACCCCATCGTGAACTATCCCAAGCGACCTCACAACCGTTCCGCTGGTCGGAAGCAGGCGAGCGGCTTCCGCGACGCCGGTGGACCGTACGGCGGTGGAGATTCGTGTGTTGACGCCTGCGGGTGTGCAGGCAAGGAGCGTCGACGAGCTGCCCGCGCTCTTGCGCGGGCCGGACCCGGTGTGGGTCGACGTGCCAGCCTGGGACGACGAGGCGGCCGAGGCGCTCGTCGAGCCGCTCGGCCTGCACGCCGGGGCGGTGCGCGAGTCCGCGGAGCGCAACCCCCTGCCCAAGGTGCACATCTACCCCGACCACGTCTTCGTCGTGCTGCACGCGCCCGAGGCAGGCCCCCGCGGCCACGTGCACTACGTCGAGCTCGACCAGTTCATCGGCCCGAACTGGCTGGTGACCGTGCACGGCCCGCTGGGCGAAGGCGTCGACCCGACGGCCGCGACGACCGAGACGCGGGCCGTGCTGCGCAGGTTGGAGTCCGGTCGGCTCCGGGCCGACACCGCGCCCGCGCTGTCCCACGCGCTGGTGACCGCGATGACCGGACGGCTGCGGGACTTCCTCACCACGCTGACCCAGGAGGTGTGGCACCTGCAGCAGACCGTGATGGCCGGGCACCTCGGCAACGCCGAGGACTTCCTGGAGGAGCTGTTCCGCGCGCGGCACGGCCTGCTGGCGGCGCGCGCCATGGCGGCGCTCGCCCGCCAGGTCTACGGCCGGATGGAGACGCGGGCGGTCTTCGGCGAGCCCGAGGGGGACCTGCTGCGCGACTCGGAGGACCAGTTCGGCCGCATCGCGGCGATGGCCGACACCCAGCGGGAGTACCTCCAGGGCGTGATCGAGTTCTACCAGACCCGCACCAACACCAAGATGACGATCGCGGCCGAGCGGCTCGCCGTCATCGCGGCCGTGACGCTGCCCGTCACGGCGATCTCGTCGATCATGGGCATGAACGTGATCGTCAGCGAGGAGACGCACTGGGGCTGGGTGACGGTGCTGCTCTCCGGCATGGCCGTGATGTCGATCGCCCTGCTGATCTGGGCCCGCCGCCAGGGGTGGTGGTGAGGCCCGGCGTACCGTGGACGTCATGGCAGGAATCCGCGAACGCCTGAGCGACGCGCTCCTGCGGTTCGGCACCGAGGCCGCCATGGACCGCGTCACGATGGAGCGCAGCCTGGCCGCCGCACCCGACGCGCGGGGCAACGACGCGCTCGGCGCGCTGGAGGTGGCGCGCTGGTTCGACGCCGCCGTGCTGTGGGTGGGCTGGCGCCTGCGCCCCCGCCACCTGCTCGCGGACCGGTAGGCGACGCGAACGCCCTATGGCGAGGAGCCCGCCTCATCGCCAGGCTGGAGCCATGTCACTGCGCGACCGCCTCCATCGCCTCGGCACGGCGCTGCGCGAGTTCGACGCCGAGGTCACGGAGCTCCACGAACGGCAACGCCTCTGCAACCGGCCGTGGGAGGAGGAGTTCCTGCACTGGGCCTACGACGGCCACGCGTGGCACCTCCACGGCAGGCTGACGCCGCCCGGCGACGGACGGCGCCACAGCGTCACCCGCAACGGCTGGTGCCCGGCGCTGCGGGACCACGCCGCTCACCGTCGCGCGGTGTAGGGCACCAGGAACCAGCAGAGCGTGCCCAGCCCGCCCAGCGCGAGGAAGAGCCATCCGAACAGCGCCATGTCGGATGACCCTCCCAGCACGAGGACGAGCAGGCCGAGCAGGGCCGTGCCGAGGCACATGCCGAGTTGCATCCCGCGGCCACCGGGCACCGCTCAGGCCGCCGCGTTCGACAGGTGGTGCAGCGCGCGCAACCCCATCAGGTAGCCCTGCACCCCGAAGCCCACGATGATGCCCGCCGCCACCGGCGAGATGAACGAGTGGTGGCGGAACTCCTCCCGCTTGTGGACGTTCGAGATGTGGCACTCGATCACCGGCAGGCTCGCCCCCTCGATGGCGTCGTGCAACGCCACCGAGGTGTGGGTGAACGCGCCGGGGTTGAAGACGGCGCCGACGCACCGCCCGGCCTTGACCTCCGCCCCGAACTCGTGGATCCAGTCGATGAGCGCGCCCTCGTGGTTGGACTGCCGGAACTCCACGTCCAACCCGAGCTTGCCCCCCTCTTCCCGGCACATCGCCTCGACGTCGGCGAGCGTGGTGCGCCCGTACACCTCGGGCTTGCGGGTGCCGAGCAGGTTGAGGTTGGGCCCGTTGAGCACGAGGACGGAGGTCATGCGTGCATCCTCCCGTCCGTCAGACGCTCGCCGAGCGCAGGCGGTCGTACTCTTCGCGCGGGATCGGCTTGGCGTCCTTCTTGCCCAGGTCGTTGAGGTGGATGCGGAACGTCTCACGAGCGCTGTACGCCGCGATGGCCGCGATGATGGCCAGCCCGAACGTGATGCTGCCGACCGTCCAGACCACGTTCATCTCGATCCTGTCGGCCGCCTGGCGGCAGATCTCGCCGCTGGGCAACGCGACGTTCGGCGCGAACTTCTTGTCCACCACACAGGCGCCGGGCGTCGGGCCCACCAGCGCGGCGTAGATCGTCGGCAGGAACGCGGTGATCAGCGTGCCGATGTTCTGCGAGACCGCGAACGCCGTGACGCGGGTCTTGGTCGGGAACAGCTCCTGGTAGAAGGACGGGAACACCGCGTTGTAGCCCTGGTACACGACGCCCCACATGAGCATCGCGAACAGGAACGCCATCGGCAGGTTGTCCTGCGACACGAAGTACAGGTACGGGTAGGCCAGGATGCCCGACGCCAGGCAGCCGACGATCATCACCGGCCTGCGGCCGATGCGGTCGGTCAGGTTGCCGACGAACGGGATCAGGATCACGGCCACGACGTTGCCGACGACCGAGACCCACAGGTAGGCCGTGGTACTCATCCCGACGCCGTAGGAGGCGCTCGTGGCGAACGTGGCGCCGAACACCGTGACCGCGGTCGGGATGGCGTTCATCAGGGCCATGCAGATCACGCGCAGCATGTCCGAGCCGTTCTCGCTGACGGCCTGGACGATCGGCGCCTTGGGCACCTCGCCGTGCTCGGCCTCCTCCTGGAACGCCGGGGTCTCGTCGACCCGGCGCCGGATGATGTAGCCGGCCACGACCACGAGGACGGACAGCAGGAACGGGATGCGCCATCCCCACGACTGGAACGCGTCCGGCGACATCACGGCCGACAGCGGCAGGAAGACGGCGGCCGCGATGATCTGACCGGCCTGCACGCCCTGCAGCGTGAAGCTGCCGAAGTAGCCGCGACGACCGAACGGCGCGTGTTCCAGGATCATCGCGCTGGCCCCGGATATCTCGCCGCCGACGGCGAAGCCCTGCACCAGGCGCAGGAACACCAGCAGGGCGGGCGCGAGGACGCCGACCGCGTTGTAGGTGGGCAGCAGCGCGACCAGGAACGTCGAGCCGCCCATCAGGAGCATGCACAGCACGAGCACGTTCTTGCGGCCGTGCGTGTCGCCCCAGTGCCCGAGCACGAACGCGCCGATCGGACGGGCGACGTAGCCGACCCCGAACGTCGCGAAGGCCGCGACGATCGCGACCTGCGGGTTGTTCGACGGGAAGAAGATGTTGGGGAAGACCAGCGCGGCGGCCTGCGCGTAGATGAAGAAGTCGTAGTACTCGAGCGCACTGCCGATCCAGCCACTCGCCGCGGCCTTCTTCGGCTGCTTCGCGTGCTCCGATGGTTCACCCGAGCCCGGCGGCTCGACGATCTCGTCCGGCATCTGTCCTCCTCGGCGGCGCTTGTGCGTGTAGTGCAGCCCGACTGGTCGGGACGGTCAACGCGACGCCCCCCTATTTCCGCTGGACGGCACGGTGTGCCGACCCTGGTCACGGTCCGATAACGCTCACGGTCCACACTGGGGCCGTGCACCGTCTCCTGGGGTTCGCCACCGTCCTGTGCGGAATCTGCACCTTCCTGGCGCTCGGCTCCGCTTCGCTGCTGGCCGCACCGATGGCCATCGCCTTCGCCGTCACCGCGTTCTGGTGGAACGTCACCCGGCCGGGCGGCTTGGGCGCGCCGGTGGTCGCGGCACTCGGGCCGTGCCGGGGCTGTCCGCGCGGCTGCGTCGAGTGCCGCGAGCGCATCGACGCCTGATCAGGGCGCGGCGCTCCACACGAACACGCCGTCCGGGCGGCGGTTGCGCTGCAGGGCCTCCCGCACCTCGTGGTAGGCGAGGTCGGCGAGCAGCTCGGCCATCACGAAGTGCCGCTGCGCGCCGCCCAGCGGGCCGGGGTGCAGCGCCTCGGTGAGCTCCGTGACCGTGCGGGGCGCGGCCTCCACCAGCTCGCGCACCCGGTCGAGCCGCCGCGTCTTCCCGCGGGCGATCACCCGGGCCCGCCGCGCGCCGTCGGGGAACGGCGGACCGTGGCCGGGGAGCACGAGCTCCGGTTCCAGCTGCGCCACCCGCTCCAGGGAATCCAGGTAGGAGCCCATCGGGTCGCGCTCGAAGCCCCGCTCGAACGTCACGGGCGGCGACGCGATCTGCAACAGGTGGTCGCCGGAGCACAGGAGCCGGTCGACCGGCGACCAGAGGCAGACGTGCCCCGGTGAGTGCCCCGGCGTCGCGACCACCTCCCACACGCGGTCGCCCGCCGCGATCCGTTCCCCGCCGTCGAGCAGCACCGTCGGTCGTCCGATCGAGGGCATCACCGGCATCCACTCCCGCAGACCGGTCGCCGAGGCCGTGAGCTCGGGGCCGAACAGGCCGTGGTCGGCGAGCATCAGCTCCCGCTGGTCGACGGCCTCGTCGGGCTCGCCGTACTTCGCGAGGTCCAGGTCGGTGCGCCGGTGCATGCACAGGTCGCCGCCGCTGCGCCGCACCACCTCACCCGCCAGGCCGAAGTGGTCGATGTGGGCGTGGGTCACCACGAGCCGGGCCACCTGCTCCACGGCGCTCCCACAGGCCCGCAGCGCCGCGTCCAGCGCGGCGCACGCCTCCTCGCCGGGGCCTGCGGCGATCCCGCAGTCCACGAGCGTGTCGCCCGACGGCGCGCGCAGCAGGTAGGCGCTGAGGGTGGCAATACCCTGGATGCCGAGCGGGAGGGCGAGCCGATGGACGTCGGGGGCCACCTCCGCCACCTCCACCGCGGCGTCGGCCACGTGCGCTCCTTCCCGCCCCTTCCGACCAGTGAGAGCGGGTGGCCGGGGAGCCTGCCCGCGTCGACAGTGGGGCACATGGCGATCAACGGTTCGGTGGGTCCCAGCGCGGAGGGTACCGCGCTCCCGGGCACCGTCGACGTTCACTCGCACGCCATGCCGCTGCCGCTCCTCGAGCGGCTCGCCGAGCGCGGCCTGGCCGATCTCGCGGGCGTGCCCGACGGGATCGTCCGCCTCGACCCGAGGGTCAGCGGGGTCGGACCGCTCGCGCCGCTGCCGCTGGCCCGGTCGCAGTACGACGTCGACGTGCGCCTGGCGGAGATGGACGAGGTCGGCGTGGAGCGCCACGCCGTGTCGCTGCCGCCCTTCCTGTTCTGCTCCACCGCCGACGACGAGGCGTTCGCCACCGGCATCGTCGGCGCGGCCAACGACGAGCTCGCCGTCTACGTGGCGGACGACCCCGACCGGCTGATCGCGCTGGGCTCGGTGCCGCTGGGTTGGCGCGGCGCCGCCGACGAGGCCCGGCGCTGCCTCGACGACCTGGGGATGGCGGGCATCGCGATCGGCAGCCGGGGCGCGGGCCGCGATCTCGACGACCCGGTCAACGACGAGCTGTGGGCCCTGCTGTCCGAGCGCGAGACATTCGTGTTCCTGCACCCCAGCGGGGTGCCCGACCCCCACCGGCAGGCCGATTTCTGGCTGCCCCAGCTCGTGGGCTACCCGATGGAGACCGCGCTGGCCGTCGCCCGCCTCGTCTTCGGGCGCGTGCTGGAGCGACACCCCCTGAACCTGTGCCTCGCGCACGGCGGCGGCTGCCTCCCCGCGTTGCGCGGCCGGCTGGACATGGGGTGGGACCGCAAGGAGGTCGCGCACACCACCACCGTGCCGCCCTCGGCGTTCACCGACCGCCTCTACTACGACACCGCCGTGTTCTCCGGCGTGCTGCTGCGCCGCCTGGTCGAGGACGTCGGCACCGACCACGTGCTGCTCGGCACCGACCACCCCTTCGAGCTCGGTGACCGGGCTCCCCTTGACACCGTCCGCGCCCTCGGGCTCGACGCCGACGCCACCCGCGCGATCCTGGGTGGCAACGCCGAAAGCCTGCTGGGCCTGTCCGTGAGCCGTCGGTGAGAGAGGTGAGCAGGTCGGGATGACCCTCTACATGGTCCAACGATGTCTCTTCGACCATCTGCGTCGGTTGGAAGCCGCAGGCGACGGGCCGCGGCCCGATATCGTCACCGAGGGCTACACGCTGACCGACGAGGAGAAGCGCGCGGTCACCGAGCCCGACATCGGCGCCATCTACGCGATGGGCGCCCACCCGGTGATCATCAACGGCTTCTGCCGGGCGCTCGGCTACAAGCGGGCCGACTACCGTCCCCTGCTGGAGCAGGCGAGCGGCGACACCGCACGGAGGAGGACACCGTGGCAGAAATCGTGATGGCCTACTCGGCCTCGCACGCCCCGATGATGACCGCCGACCCCGGATCGGCGCCGCGGGAGAAGGCGGACAACTTCTTCTCGGCGCTCGAGAAGGTCCGCGACAAGGCCAAGGAGACCGGCGTCCAGGCCATCGTGATGATGACCGGGGAGCACTTCACCAACTTCTTCCTCGACGGGCTGCCGCAGGTCGCGATCGGGCTGGACGAGGAGCACCTCGGGCCGCCCGAGGTGTGGCTGCAGGTGCCCAAGAAGATGGTGCCCTCGGACGCTGGGCTGGCCGCGCACATCACCGCGAGCCTCATCGAGCAGGGTCAACAGCCCGCGTTGTCGCACGGCATGAAGGTCGACCACGGGTTCATGACCGTCTACTACTGGCTCGATCCGACCATGGAACTCCCGATGGTGCCGGTCGTGCTCAACTGCACGACGCCGCCCCTGATGACCACGAAGCAGTTCTGGGACTTCGGCGTGGCGATCGGCAACGCGATCCGGTCCTACGACGGGCTGGAGCGGGTCGGCCTGGTCGCGGGCGGCGGGCTGTCGCACTTCGTCGGCGAGCCGCGGGTCGGCGACATCGACGAGGAGTTCGACCGCTGGTTCCTCGACCAGCTCGGGCGGGGCGACCTCAGCGAGATCCTCTCGGTGCCCAACGACGTGCTGGCGGAGGCGGGCAACGGCACCGGCGAGGTGCGTGCCTGGGTCGCGCTGGCGGCCGCGATGGGCAGTGCGCCGGGCCACGTGCTCGCCTACGAGGCGGTCTACGAGTGGATCAACGGCATGGGCGTGGTGCTGTACGACGGGGACCAGCCCGCGGCCTCGCAGACCTGACGCCTCACGGGCGCCGCGGCGGGCCGTAGAGCCACGTCGCGAGCGCCCGTGCGGCGCGCGGCATGACCAACCACGTCATGAGCGCGGTGACGGGCAGGGAGACGAGCGCCACCCGTATCACCTGTGGCCACCCGGCGATGAAGCCGCCGTACAGCGTCGTCAGCAGGATGTTGAGCAGGTAGATCCCGGCCGCGGACACCAGGAACATCTTCCAGCGCGGCGGTGCGGGCGCGGTGCGGCCGGGCAGCGCGAACCACGTCTCGAGGCCCGACACGCGGTGCACGTCGGTGGCGTGCACGAGCGGCTCCCCCGCGGCGAGGATCTCGGCCCGGTCGGGCGAGGCCTCCCACGCCGCGAGGTCGGCGGCGCTCGCGAAGCGGAACACGACGTGCCAGGGCTCCCCGACGTGCCCGGGCCGCAGCAGCCCGGCGCCGAGGAAGCCGGGCCACCGCGACGCGGCGCCGGTGAGCGCCGCGCTCCAGTCCTCGAACTCGCCCTCCCGCCCCGGCGCGACGCTGCGGGCGATCGTCACCGTGACCGGCTCGGGCCGTGCCTCCCCCGCTGCCTCAGCCGATTTCGGCCGCCCAGTCCCGCTGCTCCAGCGCGTCGCGGATGTCGCGGAGGAACAGCGATGCGGTGGACCCGTCGAAGGCGCGGTGGTCGTAGACGAGCCCGATGATGCCCGTGGGGTGGATGGCGATGGTGTCGCCGACCGCGACCGGGCGGCGCTTCACGCCGTCGGTGCAGAGGATCCCGGTGTTGGGCTGGTTGATGATCGGCGCCGAGGCCCAGCTGGCGAACGGGCCGGGGTTGGTGATGGTGAACGTGGAGCCCTGCATGTCGGCCATCGCCAGCTTCTTGCCGCGCGCCGCGCCCGCCATCTCGGTGATCTTCTTCGCGATGCCGCGGATGTTCAGCCCGTCGGCGTCGCGCACGACCGGCACGACGAGGCCCTGTTGGTCCAGGTCGACCGCGATGCCGAGGTTGACGTAGGGGTGCAGCGTCATCGTGCCCGCGTCGACGTCGATCGACGAGTTGACGGTGGGGTGCGCCCGCAGCGCGTCGACCGTCGCCCGTGCCACGAACGGCAGGTAGGACAGCGACGCGCCGGTCTCGGCCTTGAACCGGTCCTTCAGCTTCTGCCGCACCCGCTCGACGTTGTCGAAGTCGACCTCCACCGAGGTCCACACGGACGCCGCGAGCGTCTGGGACGCCTTCATGCCCGCCGCCACCGCCAGGCGCATGCGGGAGAGCTTCACGACCTGGTCGCGGCCGTCACCGGCCGAGGAAGCCGCGGGCGCACGCGGGGCCGCGGGCGCGGCCGGGGCGGGCGCGGGGGCGACGGGGGCCGCCGGAGCCACTGGAGCCGCCGCAGGTGCCGGGGCGGCGGCGGCAGGTGCCTGCGCCTGGCCCGTGCCCGCGGCGATCGCGCGCTCCACGTCCTCGCGCCGGATCCGGCCGCCCTCGCCGGAACCGGTGATCGCGGCGACGTCGAGCCCGGACTCCGCCACGAGGCGGCGCACGAGTGGCGAGAGCATCCGGCCGTTGCGGTCGGCGGCCGCGGGCGCGCCCGCCGTCGCCGGGGCGGCCGGTGCGGCGGCAGGCGGAGCCGCACCGCCGCTCGCCGGGGTGGCGCTCGGGGCCGGGGCCGCCGTCGCGCCGGGTTCCCCGATGCGGGCCAGTACGGTGCCGACGGGGACGGTCTCGCCCTCGCCGACGAGGATCTCGAGCATCACGCCGTCGTGGGGGCTGGGGATCTCCGAGTCGACCTTGTCCGTGGACACCTCGAAGAGCGGGTCGTCGAACTCCACCGTCTCGCCGACCTGCTTGCGCCAGGACCCGATCGTGCCCTCGGTGACCGTCTCGCCCAGCTTCGGCATCGTGATGTCGTGCACCACGCCGCTGGGCACCCCGACCTCGGGGTCGGCGCCCGCGGTGCCCTCGGAGCCGCCCATGGACGGGTTGGCCGGGTCGTTGAGCGCCGGACCGCCCCCTGCGGCCACCCCGTGCGCCGCCGAGGGCAGCCGGTCGGCCCCGACCGGAGCCGAGCCCGCGCCGCCGATCCGGATCAGCGGCGTGCCCACCGGCACGGTCTCGCCCTCACCGACCATGATCTCCACGACCACACCGTCGTAGGGGCTGGGGATCTCCGAGTCGACCTTGTCGGTGGACACCTCGAAGAGCGGGTCGTCGAACTCCACCGTCTCGCCGACCTGCTTGCGCCAGGACCCGATCGTGCCCTCGGTGACCGTTTCGCCCAGCTTGGGCATGGTCACGACCCACTCGTCGCTCATGTGCTTGCTCCCGGATCAGCCGTGCAGGGAACGGCCGGAGAAGGTGATCATGGTTTCGCCGATGGCCTCGGAGAGGCTGGGGTGGGCGTGGATCAGCCTGCCGACGTCGGACGGCAGGGCCTCCCAGTTCACCGCAAGGTAGCCCTCGTGCAGCAGCTCGCTGGCCCACGGTCCGACCAGGTGGAAGCCCAGGATCGGCCCGTCGCGCTGCGCGACGATCTTCACCAGTCCTTCGGTCTCGCCGAGGATCATGGCCCGGCCGTTGCCCGCGAACGCGTGCTTGTGCACGACGACGTCGTGGCCCGCCTCCCGGGCCTCCGCCTCGGTCATGCCCGACCAGGCCACCTCGGGATGGGTGTAGACGACCCACGGCACGCCGCCGTAGTTGACCGGCACCGGGTTGTCGCCCAGGAAGTGGTCCACGGCGAGCACGGCTTCGGCGTAGGCCACGTGGGCGAGCCCCGGTGTGCCGACGCAGTCGCCGATCGCGTAGACCCCCGGCCGCGAGGTGAGCATGGTGTTCGTGTCGACCTCGATGAACCCGCGCTGGTCGACCCGCACCCCGGCGTCCTCGAGGCCCATCCCCTCGCTGACGGGGCGGCGGCCGATCGAGACCAGCACCTGGTCGACCTCGATCTTCTCCGAGCCCTTCGGGGTGTCGAACGGCACGACGACGCCGTCGTCGGTGTGCTCCAGCGTGCCGACCCGGGCCTCCGAGTGGATCTTCGTGCCGCGCTTCTTCAACGACTTGGCCAGCACGTCGGCGCAGTCGCGGTCGGGCCCGATGGGCAGCACGCCGTGCGGCAGCGCCTCCAGGAGCGTGGTGTCCACGCCGAGGTCGGTGTACACGGAGGCGAACTCGGCCCCGATCACACCGCCGCCGATCACGGCGATGCGCTCGGGCAGCTTTTCCGCGGTGTCGTTGGTCGACTGGTCCGAGGTGGTCACCCGCACGCCGTCGACGTCCATGCCGGGGATGGCACGGGGCACCGAGCCCGCGCAGATGATGACGGCCTTGCCGCGCAGCGTCTGGCCGTCCACCGAGACCGCGCCGTCGGGGGTCAGCGTGCCGAAGCCCTCGACGACGGTGACCTTGCGCCGCTTGAGCAGGCCGCCGAGGCCGCGGTGCAGCTGGCTGACGATGCCCGCCTTGCGCTTGTTCGCCGCGGGCCAGTCGGGCTCCGGGGTGCCGCTCACCTTGACGCCGTGCTCGCCCGCGTGCGAGACCGTGCGGAACACCTCGGCCGCGTGCAGCAACGCCTTGGCCGGGATGCAGCCGCGGTGCAGGCACGTGCCGCCGACCTTCTCCTTCTCCACCATCGCCACGGTCAGCCCGGTGGACGCGGCGTACAACGCCGCCGCGTACCCGCCCGGTCCCCCGCCCAGCACCACCAGGTCGAAGTCCGTCATGATTCCGCCTCCGCGGGAAGAAGTTCGTCGGCGGGCATGGCTAGGCCCTCGCCACCTTCCGCAGCGTCTCGGCGATCTCCGCGGGCTGCGGGATCACCGCGTCCTCCAGCGGGGGGCTGGTGGGCGTCGGGGTGTTCTTGGCCGCGATGCGCACCACCGGCTGGTCGAGGTGCCAGAAGCACTCCTCCTGGATGGTGGCCGCGATCTCGGCGCCGTAGCCCAGCCGCTTGGCGGCCTCGTGCAGCACCACCGCGCGCGAGGTCTTGCGCACCGAGTTGACGATGGTCTCGACGTCGAGCGGCACCAGGGTGCGCACGTCCACGACCTCGACCGAGATGCCGTCCTTGTCCAGCTCCTCGGCCACCTCGATGCCCTGCGAGACGCCCGCCGAGTACGTCACGAGCGTGACGTCGCGGCCTTCGCGCACGACCTTGGCCTGCCCCAACGGGATCGGGTCGAGCGACAGCGGCCCGGCGGCGCGCAGCCGTCGGTAGAGGTACTTGTTCTCCAGGTACAGCGTGGGGTTGTTGTCCCTGATCGCGCTGATGAGGAGCCCGGCGGCGTCCTCGGGCGTGCCCGGCATCACGATCTTGAGGCCCGGCACGTGCGCGAAGTAGCTCTCCACGCTCTGGCTGTGCGTGGGGCCCGCCCGCAGCCTGGCGCCGAACGGCGCCCGCATGGTGACCGGCATCGCGTCACCGGTGCGCCAGTGGTGGCGGGCCAGCACGTTGATGATCGGGTCGAAGGCGCACGAGATGAAGTCGGCGAACTGGAACTCCACCACCGGCCGCAGCCCGACCAGCGCCGCGCCCGCGGCCAGGCCGGTGAAGCCGGTCTCGGCGATCGGGGTGTCCACGACGCGGCGCGGCCCGTACTTGTCCAGGAACCCCTTCGTCACCTTGAACGCGCCGCCGAACTGGCCGACGTCCTCACCGATGAGGAACACGTCGGGGTCGCGCTCCATCTCCGCGTCCAGTGCCGCCGAGACCGCGTCGAGGTACGTGGGGTTGTCGTTCTTAGTCGGCATAGACACCGTCCTCGATGTTGCTGGGATCAGGCATCGGGTCGGCGAGCGACTTGCGCCGCGCGGCGATGGCGACCTGGCGGGTCTCCTCGCGGACCTGCTTGACCGTGTCGTCGTCGATGACGCCCGCCTTGAGCAACACGTTCTCGTACAGCTCGACCGGGTCCTTCTTGGCGTACTCCTCGTACAGCTCCTTGAGGACGTAGTCGGCCGGGTCGTGCTCGGCGTGGCCGTGCATGCGCATCGTGATGCCCTCGACGATCGACGGCCCGTCGCCCGCACGGGCCCGCGCGACCGCCTCGGCCACCGCGTCGTGCACGGCCAGCGCGTCGGTGCCGTCCACCGTGACACCCGGGATCCCGTACGCGACGGCCTTGGCCGACAACGTCTCCGAGTTCGAGGTCATCCGCAGGGGTGTCGAGTACGCGTACTGGTTGTTCTCGATCACGAAGATGTTCGGCAGCTTCAGGACGCTCGCGAGCGTGAGCGCCTCGTGGAAGTCGGCGCGCGAGGTGGAGCCGTCGCCGCAGAACGCCAGGCACACCCGGTCCTCGCCGCGGTACTTCGCGGCGAACGCCATGCCGGTGGCCACCGGGAAGTTGGCCGGGATGTGGCTGGGCAGGTTGTAGATGTTGAGGTCGAGCCGCCCGTAGTGCAGCGTGCCGTCGCGCCCACCCGTCGGCGAGGTGGCCTTGCCCATGAAGCTCGCCATCACCTGCCAGGGCTCCATGCCGCGCCACAGGTGCGCGCCCAGGTCGCGGTGGATCGGTGCGAGGTAGTCGTCGGGGCGCAGCGTGGAGGCCGAGCCGACGCTGATCGCCTCGTGCCAGTGGCCGCTGTAGAACGATCCGAGGAGGTCGCCGCCGCGGTACATGGCGACCATCCGGTCTTCGACCGCCCGGGTGAGCACCATGACCTCGTAGATGCGCCGCAGCAGCTGCGGGTCGCGGTCAGTGGCGTTGGTGGTGGCCTTGCGGCGGTTTCGGGTGGCCATCGCGTCTACTCGCCGAGGAAGAAGTCGCGGACGATGCGGTTGAAGTCGGCCGTCCGCTCGATCATCGACCAGTGCCCGCAGTGCGAGAACACGGCGAGGTCGGCGTTGTCGATCAGCTCGAGCAGCTTGTAGGAGTTGCCGAGCGGGATCACCTGGTCCTCGCGGCCGTGCACGATCAGCACCTTGTTGGTGAGCGCGCGGATCTCGTCCTCGGGGACCGACATCGACTCCACCCAGCGCTGGCGCGGGGCGGGGAACATCGAGGAGAACGACTCCTGGAAACCGGGCTGGGTGGCGCCCTCGTACCGGGCCTGCGCGAGGTCACCGCTGGTGAGGCTCTCGTTGTAGGCGAAGAAGCCCATGACCTTCTTCATGCCTTCCAACGTGCCGTCGTAGCCCCACACGGCGTCCAGGCCCTCGGTGATCGGGAAGTCGACGCCCATGCTCCCCATCAGCACGAGCTTGTCGATCCGGTCGGGGTGCTTGGTGGCGATGCGCAGCCCGATGCCGCCGCCGAAGCTGTTGCCGACGAGGTGCGCCTTCTCGATGCCGAGGGTGTCCATCAGCCCGACGGTCTGGTCGGCCCAGGTGTCCAAGCTGTACTTGACGCCCTCGGGCCGGTCGGAGTAGCCGAACCCGACCATGTCGGGCGCGACGACGTGGAAGTTCTCGGCCAACGCCGGGATCACCAGCCGCCAGTTGGCGTACGACGTGACGCCCGGGCCGGAGCCGTGCACGAGCATCACTGTCGGGGCGGACTCCTTGCCGTCCTCCAGGTAGTTGGTGCCGATGCCGTTGGCAACCGCGTTCTGCCCGATCTCCGGCCGCTCCGTGGTGCTCATGACGCTCCTAGTTGTAGTAGCGGAAGACGAGATCGGCGACGCAGCAGGGCTTCGGCTCCCCCTCGGTCTCGTACGTCAGTCGGTACACCGCTTCGGCGCCGCCGTCGAGGGGCTTCACCTCGGCTACCGCGACGTGCATGCGGATGCGGCTCCCGACGCGCAACGGTGCGGGGAAGCGGACCCGGTTGAGGCCGTAGTTGAGGACGACGCCGAACCCGTCGACCGTGCAGACCTCCCACAGCAGCCCGGTGGCCAGGCCCAAGGTCAAGAACCCGTGCTGCACCGTGGTGCCGAACGGCCCCTCGGCCGCCCGTGCGGGATCCGTGTGGATCCACTGTTCGTCACCCGTCAGCTTGGCGAAGAGGTCGATGTCTTCCTGGCGCACGGTGCGCCAGCTGCTCGTCCCCACCGTCTGGCCAGCCTGCTCGGCAAGCCCGTCGAGGCCGTGCAGGACGATCGGCTCAGCCATGCGGTTCCCCTTTCGCAGTCAGGCGCGAGTCAAGCATCGGGCATGGCCGCGGCGTGCGCTTTCCTGCTCAGTGGGAGCGGGCGGGCGGGGCCTCACTAGGGTCGGGCCGGTGAACCGGATCGCCGTGCACCAGTCGATCGTCCACCCCTTCGATCCGGTCGGCCTGGTGCGGCTCGCGGAGCGGGCCGGGATCGACTCGGTGGGCCTGCACGTGGCCACCACCCCCGAGGTGGAGACCTGGTGGGTCAAGGGCATCGGGGCGGCGATGCTGCGCGATCTGGTCGCCGCGCTGCTGGCCGCCCGGGTGACCGTGCTGGACGTCGGGCGCGTACGCCTCGGCCCGGAGCTGCGGGTGTGGGACGGCCAGCACGCGTACGCCCGGGCGTTGGAGCTGGGGGTGCGGCTCGGCGCGCAGTTCGTGACCGCGCGGGCCGACGCGGGCGTGGCCGACGACCCGGCCGAGCTCTTCGCGGTGCTCGACGAGCTGGCCGGGCGCTACCGGCTCCGCCCGCTGCTCGCCGTGGTGGCGGGCACCCCGGCCGCGACGCCCGCGGCGGCGGCCGCGATCGTCGACGGCACGCACGGCGGGATCGTGCTCGACGTCTCGCCGAGCACCGATTCCCCCGCGGCCGTGGCGGAGACGGTGGTGGAGCTGGGCGAGCTGCTCGGCTACGTGCGGGTGCCCGCGCACGAGCTCGGCGCCGCGACGGCGCCGGGCCTGCTCGCCACGCTCCCGCCGCAGGTGCCGGTGGTGATCGGCGAGCCACCGACCGCGGCTGCCGAGCCCGCTCACCCGGCCGGACCCGGCATCCCCATCCCGTCCGGCGAGCCAGCCGGGACCGGCACACCCACCCCATCCGGTGACCCGGCCGGGTCGGCCCGGCCCGGCACATCCACCCCGTCCGGCGATCCGGCCGGGCCGGCCGGGCCGGCCGGGCCCACCGCGGCCACGGAGCAGGCCGAGGCCGAGATCTTGGCGCGGCTCACCGCCTGGCGCGCGGCGGTGGACGAGCTCCTGCGTCACCCGGCCGCATCAGACCGGTGACCACCGCCGCGTAGGGCCGCAGGCTGCCGCCACGTGGGGCGCAGGCTGCCGCCACGTGGGGCGCAGGCTGCCGCCGCGTAGGGCGCAGGCTGCCGCCGCGGCAGGCCGTCGGCGCGGGACGACGACCGCACGACGCGGGCGACTGCCGCCGCGGCGGCCCGCTGCTCGGGGCACCGCGCCGGCGGCGGCCGCGCTCCAGCGCTACACCTGGCAGAGGCAGAACGGGTGGCCCGCCGGATCGAGGAACACCCGGAAGGTCTTGCCCGGCTGGTGCTCGTGCTTGCGCGCACCGAGCGCGAGGACGGCTTCCTCGGCCGCGTCGAGATCGGTGACGTCGAGATCCAGGTGCATCTGCTGGGGGTGCTCGGCGCTCGGCCACTGCGGCGGCACGTGGTCGGGCGCGAGCTGGAAGGCCAGGGGTGTGCCTTCCGCGAGCTGCACCCAATCGGGCTCCTCGCGCGCGATCGGGACGCCGAGCACCGCGCTGTAGAACTCGGCGACCTTGCGGGGCTCCCGGCAGTCGATCGCGACGACGGAGAACGTGGCGATTGCGGTCATGGCGGCAACGCTAGCCCGGGCCACCGACAGTTTTGCCGCGTCGCCGCCGCGCCTTCCGTCACGTCGGAAATCGATATTGTCGGACCTCGATGCGAACATACGTTCGTGCGCGGCGAAGCCACCATCCTGCATGCCGATCTCGATGCGTTCTACGCGTCGGTCGAGCAGCGCGACGCGCCGCACCTGCGCGGGCGGCCCGTGATCGTCGGCGGCGGCGTGGTGCTCGCGTGCAGCTACGAGGCGAAGCGGCGCGGCGTGCGCACCGCGATGAACGGGCGGCAGGCGCGGGCGCTCTGCCCCGAGGCCGTCGTGGTGCCGCCGCGGATGCACGCCTACTCGGCGGCGAGCAAGGCCGTCTTCGCGATCTTCCGCGACACCACGCCGCTCGTCGAGGGCCTCTCGATCGACGAGGCGTTCCTCGAGGTCGGCGGCCTGCTCAAGATCATCGGACCGCCGGTGGAGATCGCCGCGGAGCTGCGGGCGCGGGTGGCCCACGAGGTCGGGCTGCCGATCACGGTGGGGATCGCGCGCACGAAGTTCCTCGCCAAGGTCGCGAGCGGGGTCGCCAAGCCCGATGGCCTGCTGCTCGTGCCGCCGCACGGGGAGCGCGCGTTCCTGCAGCCGTTGCCGGTGGAGCGGCTCTGGGGGGTCGGCAAGGTCACCTCGGCCAAGCTGCACGCGCTCGGCGTCCGCACGGTGGCCGACGCCGAGGCGCTCGGCGAGGCGGGCCTCGTCTCGGTCGTCGGCCGGGCCGCGGGCAGGCACCTCAACGCGCTGGCGAGCGGGCTCGACCCGCGCCCGGTCGACACCACCCGGCGCCGCCGCTCGGTCGGCTCGCAACAGGCGCTCGGTCGCCGCGCCCGCAGCGATCAGGAGCTCGACGCGATCCTGGCGGGCACCCTCGATCGGCTCGGCCGCCGCCTGCGAGAAGGCCACCGCACGGCGCGCACCGTGGTGCTGCGGCTCCGCTTCGACGACTTCTCGCGCGCCACCCGCTCGCACTCGTTGGCCGAGGCCACCGCGCACACCGCCACCCTGCTGGAGGCGGCCAGGGTGCTGCTCCGCGGCGCGCTGCCGATGATCCACGAGCGCGGCATCACGCTGCTCGGCATCTCGCTGTCCGGCCTCGAGAACGACCGCAGCGCCCAGCTCGCCCTCCCGTTCGACGTGCGGAGCGGGCCCGCCATCGATGGCGCGCTCGATGCTGTGCAGCAGCGATTCGGCAGCCGATCGGTCGGGTCGGGCCACCCAGTTGCGCCTCCGACCTGCGCTGGAAATCCCCCGATTGGACGATTAGCGATGCCAAGATGCGGGTAGATCCGGCCGGTGACGACGTCCGCTCCGGCACCAGGCGTGGTGCGCAGCCTCATCCCCGCGCGGATCGACCGGCTTCCGTGGTCACGGTTCCACACCCGCATGGTGATCGCCCTCGGGGTCGCGTGGATCCTCGACGGGCTGGAGATCACGGTCGCCAGCTCGGTCACCGACGTGCTGACCCACCCGGAGACGCTCGCGCTGTCCTCCACTGCGGCAGGGCTCGTCGCCTCCGTGTACCTCGCGGGCGAGGTCGTCGGCGCGCTGTTCTTCGGACGGCTCTCCGACAAGCTCGGCCGCCGCAACCTCTTCATGATCACCTTGGGTGTGTACCTGGTCGGCAGCGGGCTCACCGCGCTCACCCTCGGCAACGGCCCCTTCTGGATCGGCTACCTCTACCTCACCCGCTTCATCGCAGGCATGGGTATCGGCGGCGAGTACGCGGCGATCAACTCCGCGATCGACGAGCTCATCCCGTCGCGCTATCGGGGCCGCGTCGACATCATGGTCAACGGCACCTACTGGGCGGGTGCGGTCCTCGGCACGCTCGGCAGCCTGATCTTCCTCAACGTGGTGAGCCTCTCGCTGGGCTGGCGCCTCGCCTTCCTCATCGGCCCGGTGCTCGGCATCGTCATCCTGTTCGTGCGCCGCCACCTGCCGGAGAGTCCCCGGTGGCAGGTGATGAACGGCCGCGAGAAGGAAGCCGAGGAGTCGATCTCCTACATCGAGCACGAGGTGGAGGAGTCCGGAGCGCAACTGCCGAAGGTCGACGAGAGCAAAGCCCTTGAGCTCCAGCCCACCACGAAGATCGGCTATGTGGCGCTCACCCGGGTGCTGTTCCGCGAGTACCCGTCGCGGGCCATACTCGGCGCCACGTTGATGATCACCCAGTCGTTCCTCTACAACGCGATCTTCTTCACCTACACGCTCGTGCTGGGGAAGTTCTACGGCGTCGCGCCGGAGACCGCGCCGGTCTTCCTCATCGCCTTCGCCATCGGCAACCTCGCAGGCCCGCTCACGATCGGACACCTGTTCGACACGATCGGCCGCCGGAAGATGATCGCCGGGACCTACGTCCTTTCCGGCCTGTTGCTGGCCATCACGGCATTCCTGTTCAACGCGGGCGTGCTCAACGCGGTGACCCAGACCATCGCCTGGTGCATCATCTTCTACTTCGCCTCCGCAGGCGCGAGCGCCGCGTACCTGACGGTCAGCGAGATCTTCCCCCTGGAGGTGCGAGCGAAGGCCATCGCTGTGTTCTTCGCCATCGCGCAGTGCTTCGGCGCGATCGCCCCGGCGATCTACGGCGCGCTGATCGGCGACGGCTCGCAGCCCATCAAACTGTTCTTCGGCTACCTGCTGGGAGCGATCATCATGATCATCGGCGGGTTGGTGGCGTTCTTCCTCGCGGTCGACGCCGAGGGCAAGTCGCTGGAGGACATCGCGTCCCCGCTGGCCGCGCGCCGCGTCGGGTCCACCCGCGCCGAGGGGTCCGCGCGACCGAACCTGAACTGATCCGCCGTGCCAGACTCGCCCGGTGGCGGGTCAGGGGGCGCGGTGGCGGGGTCTGTGGCGCACGCGCTGGGCCGAGCTGCGTACCGCCGCCACGGGGATCGACCCCGGCCTCGTCCGGCTGCGCCTGGCGACGGGCGCGCTGCTGTCGATCGTCCTCGCGCTCGCGCTGGCCGTCGCGCTCCAGCGGCTCTCCGGCGAGCAGCCCACCGTGGTGATCATGGCTGCAGTGCTGGCGATGGTCAGCAACATCGCGGTCAACGAGACCGCGGTCGAGCGGCTGCGGGTCACCACGGCACTGCTGGTGCTGCCCGCGACGGCGGCGGTCGCGCTCGGCACCGTGCTGGCGCCCCACCGGCTGCTCGCCGACGCCGTCTTCGTCGCGATCATGGTCGGCGGGGTGTACATCCGCCGCTTCGGGCCGCGCGGGTTCGCCATCGGCATGGCCGCGGTGATGGCGTACTTCTTCTCGCAGTTCCTGGGTGCGCAGGTCAGCGCCCTGCCCTGGCTCGTCCTCACCGCGGCCTTCGGTGTGGGATCGGCCTGGCTCGTGCGCGGCTTCCTCTTCGCCGAGAAGCCCGAGCAGACCCTGGAGCGCCTGGTGCGGGCGTTCCGCGCCCGCGTGCACACGCTGATCTTCGTGGTGGCCGAGTTGCTCGACGAGGAGGACGAGGACACGGAGGATGCGCGGCGTGCGGTCGGGCGTCGCCGAACGCGGCTGAACGAGACCGCGCTGCTCATCGCCGAGCTCCTGGAACGCCGCGACGAGGAGGGCGAGCTCGAGGTCTACATCATCGACGCCGAGCTGGCCGCCGAGCGGCTGGCGGACACGGCCCGCTACCTCGTCGTGACGTCCGGCAGGCCGCCGGACGCGCTGCGCTGCCCGCTGCTGGCCGCCCTGCGGTCGCTCGGCGCCGCCACCGCGACCGGCACGGCACCGGCTCGCGTGCCCGCGCTGCTGGAGGCGGCGCAGCGCCGGGTCGCCCCGCTGGTCGACCGGGTCGAGGGGCTCGGCGACGACGGGCAGCGCGTGGCCTTCGCCGTAGCGCGGTTGGCGGACGCGCTCGTGGAGGGCCGCAAGCACCACCCGACCGCCCCCGCCGACGAACCGTCCGAGCCCGCCGGCGCGGCGACCGGCGACGCGGCGACCGGCGACGCGGCGACCGGCCACGCGGCGACCGGCCACGCGGCCACCGGCCACGCGGCGACCGGCCACGCGGTCACCGGCCACGCGGCGACCGGCCACGCGGTCACCGGCCACGCGGCGACCGGCGCACGCGGTCACCGGCGACACGGTCACCGGCGGCCCGGCCACCGGTGACAGGGCCGCCGAGCCCGACGACGAGGCCGTCAAGCCGGGGCTCGCGCTCTCGACGCGGCAGGCCGTCCAGGTCGGGGTGGCCACGAGCCTGGCCATCGTCGGCGGCGAGCTGATCTCGCCGTCCCGCTGGTACTGGGCGGTGATCGCCGCGTTCGTCGTGTTCGCGGGCACCTCGAGCCGCGGCGACGTACTCACCCGCGGCCGCGACCGCGTCATCGGCACGGTCGGCGGCGTCGTCGCGGGCATGGCGCTCGCCTTCGTCGTCGACGGCGCGGTGGTGCCGACGCTCGTGTTGCTGCTCGTCTGCCTCTTCCTCGCGATCTACACGGTGCGCATCTCGCCGGGGCTCCTCGCGTTCTGGATCACCGCCCTGCTCGCGTTGCTCTACGGCCTCATCGGCCAGTTCAGCGTCGAGACCCTCGTGCTGCGGATCGAGGAGACCGCGATCGGCGCGGCCCTCGGGATGCTCGCGGGCTTCCTCATCCTGCCGACGGGCACCCGCGAGGCCTTCGGCACCGCGCTCGACGAGGTCGTGGACGCGACCTACGCGGTGCTCGACGCCGCCGTCGAGCGCATACTCGGGCGTCCCGTCGCGGTCGCGCCGGTGGAGCTCGCCCGCGACCTGGACGCCGCGCTCGGCGTGCTGCGCCAACGGGCCTACCCGCTGGACAACCCGCTCCCCCGCCGCCGCGGCCGCTCCAGCTACGCGCGGGCGGTGCGGGTGTTCACCGCGGTCGACCACTACGTCCGCCTGCTGGCCCGCATCTCCGACGTCGCGCGCGACCCCGACTGGGCCGAGACCCTGCTGCCCGCGGTCGCGCAGATCCGGACCAACGTCGACGGGCTGCGCGCCCTCCTGATGCACGTCGACGGGCCTGAGGTGATCTCCGCCGAGCGCGCCGTGGACCAGGCCGAGGCGCACGCCGCCCACCACCCCGAGCCCGAGCTGCGCAGGCAGCTCCTGGTGGCCACGCGGCTGCTGCGGCGGATGGACCAGGCGGTGTACGGCTTCGCGGTCGACCTCGGCGCGCCCCAACCCGAAGCCGCGCAGGCCTAGACGCCCCGCTCGACCGGCAGGAGCCCCCGGTCGACGGCCTTGACGAGCGCGGCGTGGTCGGACTCGGTCTGGTCGGCGTACGCGCAGGCGAACCGGACCATCGCCGCGTCGAGCTTGGCCGAGCCGCCGACGTACCCCGCGATCATGGATGCGCCGCTGGTGCGGGAGTGCCCCTTGGCCAGCAGGTGCCCGACGACGCCCGCGTAGTCGACGAGGGCCGCGGCGTCGACGCCGGACAGCTCGACGCTGCCCTTCATGTTGCGGAACTGGCGCACGTAGTACTGACGACCCTCGAAGCCGGTCCACCCCAGCAGCGGGTCGCTCACCGTCTGCAGCGCCTGCTGGTACTCCACCACCCGCTGACCCTGGTGGGCGTGCCAGGCCGCCTCGCCGTGGACGTAGCGGGCCAGCACCGATCGGCGGGCCTGCTTGAGCTGGAGGAACACCACGTCGTCGGCCGAGGAGCCCTCCATCAGCACGACGTAGGCGCGCAGGCCCACGCTGCCGACGCCGACGACCTTGTGCGCGACGTCGACGATCGTGTAGCCGCCCAGCACCCGTCGCCAGTGCGGCGAGAGGGTGAGCAGGTACTCGTCGAGGGCCTCCCCGATGAGCTCGGCCTCGCCGTCGGGCACGCGGGTGATGAGCGGCGGCTCCTCGACGATCCGGCGCCTGCCCGCCACCTCCTTGGTGAAGCGGGGCAGCGCGCGGTCGCTCGTGCGGTGGCGGGCGCGCTTGGCGGCCCTGGCGATCTCGTGGCGCAGGGGCTTGGGGCTCTCGGCGGCGAGGTGGTCGACGTCCATCCGGCCGAACGACCGCGACATGAGCGGCTGGTCGGCGAGGAACCGGACCTCCTCGCGGTAGGCCGCCACGCACGTCTGCACCGCGGAGGTGCACTGCTCCTCGCTCGTGTTGTTGGCCCGCCCGGCCACCCAGATGCTCGCCACCAGCCTGCGCAGGTCCCACTCCCAGCAGCCGGGGTGGGCCTCGTCGAAGTCGTTGAGGTCGATTACGAGGTCGCGCTCCGGCGAGGCGTAGAAGCCGAAGTTGCCCAGGTGGGAGTCGCCGCACACGACCGGGGTGATGCCGGTGGCGGGCAGGTGTGCCACGTCCTCAGCCATCACGACGGCGGTGCCGCGCAGGAACCCGTAGGGCGACGCGACCATCCGGCCCACCCGCACCGGCACCAGCCGCCCGACCCGGCCCTCGTGCGAATCCATGATCTGCTGCACCGGATCGGGGCGACCGAGCGGGGGCGTCCAGTCGCCCAGCGACTTGCGCGGCACCCGCTCCCGCAGCCGCTTGCCGAGCGCGTACCGCTCGGCGCGGTCGACGGGTCGCTTGCGGAGGGATGCGTAGGCCGTGCCGTCGGCCTCGGCGAGCACGGTGTGGGCGGGCGCGGTCACGAGCGGAATGCTAGTGCCGCCGGGTGTCCTTTTCCCGGCGTCACGTTCGTTCCTAGGGTGACGCCGGGAACCGGTGTCCACCCCGAGAGGAGCCTTCCGTGCCCCAGTACGCAGCGATCATCTACTCCAAGGACGTCGACTGGACGCTCCCCGAGTACGCCACCGACATGAAGGAGTACAACGAGTTCGGCCAGGCCGCCGCGACGGTCATCCGCGGCGGCGCGGCGCTGTACCAGACGAGCACCGCCACCACCGTCCGCGTGCAGGGCGGGAAGGGCGGCGACGTGGTCGCCACCGACGGCCCTTACGCCGAGACCAAGGAGGCGCTCACCGGCTTCTACCTGCTGGAGTGCGCCGACCTCGACGAGGCGATCAAGCTCGCCGCGCAGATCCCCGCCGCGTGGGACGGCGCCGTCGAGGTTCGGCCGGTGATCGACTTCGGCGGGTGACGGAACCCGAGGCCCGCGCCGCCCTCGTCCGCCTCGTGCGCGACGAGGGCAGGCGCGTGCTCGCCACGCTGGCGCGGGTCACCGGCGACCTGCCGCTCGCCGAGGACGCCGTGCAGGACGCCGCCGTGCGGGCGCTGGAGTCGTGGCCCCACGACGGCGTGCCCGCGGAGCCCCGGGCGTGGCTCACGCTCACCGCGCGGCGGCGCGCCATCGACATCCTCCGCCGCGAGGCCGCGCGTGCCGGGAAGGAGGCCGCCACGATGAACGGCGCGGCCGTGACCGACCCGGACGAGCCCCCGCCCCCGGAGACCGTGCGCGATGACCTCCTGCGGCTGGTGTTCACGTGCTGCCACCCGGCGCTCGCCGTCGAGACGCAGGTGGCGCTGGCCCTGCGCACGCTCTGTGGCCTCTCGGTGGCCGAGGTGGGGGCGGCGCTGCTGGTGCCGGAGGCGACGATGGCCAAGCGCCTCACCCGGGCCCGCCAGAAGATCACGAAGGCGGCGATCCCGTACGCCGTGCCCGCCGACCACGAGCTGCCCGACCGGCTGCGCGGTGTGCTCGCCGTCGTCTACCTGCTGTTCACCACCGGGTACGCGCCCACGGGGGCGCCGCGGCTCGAGCTCGTCGACGAGGCGGTGCGGCTCACCCGCATGCTGCGCGAGCTCATGCCGGGCGAGCCGTCGGTGCTGGGCCTGCTCGCGTTGGAGCTGCTGCAGGACTCCCGGCGGGCCGCCCGCCACGGCGCCGACGGTGCGCCCGTGCTGCTGGCTGACCAGGACCGCGGCCGGTGGCGGCGCGACCTGGTCGAGGAGGGTGTGGTGCTCGTCGGTGAGGGCCTGCGCCGCACCCCCGACGTGCCCGACCCGTACGTCGTGCAGGCCGCGATCGCTGCCTGTCACGCGTTGGCGCCCACCTGGGCCGACACCGATTGGGGCGCCGTCGTGTCCTGGTACGACGTGCTGCTCACCGTGGCCGACACCCCGGTCGCGCGGCTCAACCGCGCCGTCGCGGTGGGCGAGCGGGACGGCCCGGCGGCGGGGCTGGCGGCCGTCGACGCGGTGGACGAGCTGGGCGGTTACCCGCTCTGGCACGCCGCCCGCGCGGAGCTGCTCGCCCGGCTCGATCGCGTCGACGACGCCGACACGGCCTACGCCGCCGCGCTGGCGATCCCCCAGGACGACGCTCAGCTCACGCACCTGCGGCGGCGCCGCGCGCGGCTCGGGGACCGAACCCGAACCGGGTGACAGCGGTCGCGAGAGCGGTCGCGCAGCTGCGCCCCGGCGGCACCCGGACGGTGGGAGCGGCGTCCGCTCTTCCTCCGCGTCCGACCCCGCAGCCGGGCGAACGGTGGATCAGAAGAGGAACAGCCCCACGAGGAACGCGACGACGACGGCGGCGAACACGAGCCCGATGAGCTTGCCTGCCAGCTGCCCGTCCGCGAGCGCGACGTCTTCCGTCGCCATGGGGAATGGAGTGATCGTGGTCATGTCCGGTTGTCGCTGTTCGTCCCCCCGGGGTTACAGCGGTTCGGGCGGTTCACCCGGGCGTGTCACACCGGTTTTGTACGGTCGGGTCGTGCTCGTCGACCGGATCGCCACCCGCCTGCTCAGCCTGCCGCAACCCCGCACCGGCGCCGGGCGCCGCGCCGAGCGCATCCCGATGCGCGACGGCGCTGTGCTGCTGGCCGAGCACCACGTGCCCGCCACCGACCACCCGCTCGGCACGGTGCTCGTCCGCACGCCCTACGGGCGCCGATCGGCGCTCGACGCCCTCGGGTCGCGCGTGCTCGCCGTCCGCGGCTACCACGTTCTGGTGCAGAGCGTGCGGGGCACGTTCGGGTCGGGCGGCGTGTTCGACCCCATGGTCAACGAGGAGCGCGACGGCCACGACACCGTGGTGTGGCTGCGCGAACAGCCGTGGTTCGACGGCAGGCTCGCCACCTACGGCGCCTCCTACCTCGGCTGGACGCAGTGGACGTTGATGGCCGACCCGCCGCCGGAGCTGCGCGCCGCGGTGGTGCTCGTCGCGCCGCACGACTTCGCGGCGTCGGTGTACAGCAGCGGGGCGTTCGCGTTCCAGGGCTTCCTCGCGTGGAGCGACCTCATCCTGCACCAGGAGACGACCGGCCTGCTCGCGACGATCGTGCGCGGCGCCACCGCCAAGCGGCGACTGGCGTCGGCGCACAACGGGCTTCCGCCCGCCGACGCCGTCGACACGCTGTTCGGCGGCCGGGCACCCTGGTTCCGGCCGTGGCTCGCGCACCCCGACCTCACCGACCCGTTCTGGGACGACAAGCGGGCCACGGCGGCGCTCACCCGCTCCACGGTGCCGACGCTGCTCGTCGGCGGCTGGCAGGACCTGTTCCTCGAGCAGACGGTCGCGCAGTACCGGGCGCTCGCCGATCGCGGCGTGGACGTCGGGTTGACCGTCGGCCCGTGGACGCACCTCGCCATCGGCACGCGTGGCGCCGCGACGGTCGCCCGGGAGACGCTGGCGTGGCTCGACGAGCACCTCGCGGGCGCCACCGGCCGCACGCGCCGGGCGCCGGTGCGGGTGGCCCGCACGGGCGACGGGCGCTGGTGGGAGCTGCCGGAGTGGCCGCCGCCCACCACCCCCCGACGGTGGCGGCTGGAAACGGGCGGCCGACTCGCGGACGCAGCGGACGACGCCGCGGGCTCCCCCGCGGCCGCCGCCGCGCCGGACGGCGCCGACCCGGCCGAGCCCATCACGGCCCCCGCGGTCGCCGCTGCGACGGCCCGCTCCGGAGCGGCCGAGCTGGGCGCCGCTCCGGTGGCCGCCGCCCAGACACGTGGCTCCGGCGCGGCGCGCGTCCTCGCCGAGTTCCGGTACGACCCGGCCGACCCCACCCCGGCAGTGGGCGGGCGCCTGCTCACGCCGGACGCGGGCGTCCGCGACAACCGGCGGCTGGCCGCCCGCCCCGACGTGGTCACGTTCACCACACCGCCGCTCGAACGGGAGCTGGTCATCGCGGGCGCGGCCCGTGTCGAGGTGGACCACGTCGCCGACCCGCCGCACGCCGACCTCTTCGTCCGGCTCTGCGACGTCGCCCCGAACGGTCGGGCGCACAACATCGCGGACGGGATGCGCAGGCGCGAGCCCGCCGCGGGGCCGGTCACGGTGGAGCTGGACCCGTGCTTCCACCGCGTTGCGCCCGGACATCGGCTCGCCCTGCTGGTCGCGGGCGGCGCGCACCCGCGCTTCCTGCGCAACAACGGCACCGGCGAGCCACCGGCCGACGCGGTCGGCCTCGTACCGGTGATCCACCGGATCGAGGGAGGCACGCTCACGCTGCCGCTCACCGACGATCACAAACTTTTCCCTCGGGCGGGGTAACGAATCACCCTTCTCGGGCGAGACTGAGCTGGGGCAGTTCACCATCCGCAACCATTCGGGGGTTTGGGGTGCGAGGGGCCCGCGGTCTTCGCGATGAGTTCTCGACGTTCCACGCGTCGGCGTACCCGCAGCTCGCCGCCCAGACGTTGGCGATCACCGGCGACGCGGGGATCACCCGGGCCGCGGCGGCCGCCACGCTGATGCGGGTGTGGCGCTCCTGGCCGTCGCTGCGCGGCACGGCCGACGTCCTGGTGCGCGCGCGCTGGACCGCGGTGCTCGTCGCGGCGGAGCGGGAGAGCACCACGCCGGTGCGGCCCCAGCAGGCGGGCGACGCCGTTCAGGAGATCACCGGTGCGGCCGTGGCTGCGGACACCGTCGTCGTCGCCGCGCTGCAGCGGCTGCCGCGGGTGCAGCGGCGGGCGCTCGTGCTGCACTACATGGGCGGGGTGTCGGTGCGACACCTCTCGGAGCTGAGCGGGTCCTCGGCCGAGCACATCGAGCTGCTGCTCGACGACGGCTTCACCGCGTTGGCAGGCTCCCTGGTGTGGTCGGCGGCCGACGACGAGCACGAGGACCTCGACGGCCCCGACATGAGCTTCGACTGGGTGTCCGAGGCACTCGCCGACACCGCCGCCCGGCTCCCCGCGCAGATCCCCGCGCCACCTCCCACCGTGCTGCTGCGCAACGCCGCGGTCGTGCGGTGGTCGGTGCGGGCCATCCCGGTGGCGGGTGTCGCGGCCTGTGCCGCTGTCGTGGCGGCCGTCGCGCTGCCCGAGCCTGCCGAGGTGCACGGGCCCGCCATCTACGTCCAACACGGTAGCGGCGCCGAAGGCGTCGCCCCGATCTACGTGAGCGGGTCCGACCTCGCCCCAGAGCCCGCTGTGGACGGCGGCCCGAGCCCGGAGCCGACCGTCCGACTGCGCTCCATCGCGCTCACGTCGCTGCTCGACGCCCCCGCCCGCGCCGACGCGCCGACCTCCCACCCGAGGCCCGCCTCCCCCGCCCGCGCCACATCCCCACGGGCGCCGACGGGCGGTTCGGCAGACGGCGCCGCAACGGGGCCGATGGACGCCGGGAGCGGCGGCGCAGCAGGCGAGGACGGTCCGCGAGAGGCCGCGGGTAGCGCGGAGAGCGCTGGCGCAGGCATCGCCGCGGGCGACGCGGCAGGCACTGGCGCGGGCGGCGCGGCTGGCGCGGGCGGCCCAGCAGGCACTGCCGCAGGTGGCAGGCGTGACGCAGCAGGAGCCCTCACGGGTGGTGCGGGCAGCGCGGCAAGCCCCGCCGCGAGTGGCGCGGCGGGCGCCGTCGCAGGTAGCGCAGCAGACGCCGCTGCAATTGGCGCGGCAGGCGCCGAGGCGGGTAGCCCGGTAGGCGTGGCCGCGACCGGGCGGGCTGGCGCGGTCCCCGCAGGCGCAGCCGCAACCGGGCCGGCAGCCGCGGTCCCGACAGGCGCGGCCGCAACCGGGCCGGCAGCCGCGGTACCGGCAAGTGCGGTGCCGGCAGGCACAGCGGGCAGGCGGGTCGCGAGCTCGGCGGGTGCCGCGCCCGATGTCGCACCTGCCGCACCAGCCGCACCCGGGTCCGTTCCGGGCGCGGGCGGCGGGCCGTCCGGTGCCCCGCCCGCACTGCCCGACGCCGGAGGACCGTCCGGCGCAGGCGGAGTGCCGCAGCCAGGTGAGGTGGCGGCGGACGCGCCGTCGCGTGCGGTGACGGACGCCTCGACGCAGTTGCGATTGCCTGGGGTAATGGCCGCGCCGGTCCCGGCACCCGCCGAGGTCGTTCCGAACGCGGCAGCACCTGCGGCTGCGGATCCGCTGGTCCTCAGCGCGGTCAGCGACCCGCCGACGAGCGCCGAGAAGTCCATCGCCCCGGACACCGCCACCGACCCCGCCGCTCGGCTTGCCGCCGCCGGAGATCCCACCGCCCGGCACACCGCCGAGGACCCCAGCGCCGGGCAGGCCCCCGCTGCAGCCACGCCCAGCGCCCAGCACACCACCACCGCGGCCAAACCCGCCGAGCGGAGCGTCGCCGACGCAGCCAAACCCCCCGACCGGCGCGCCGCCGCAGCCGCAAAGCCCGCCAGCAGGCAGACCGCCGCCGCGGACAAACCCGCCAAGCGCGCCGCCGCCGAGAAGTCCGCTGCTCGGGACACTGCCGAGGAGCCCAGCGCCCGGCAGGCCACCGGCGCGGGCAAATCCCCCGCCCGGCACGCCGCCACGGCGGGCAAATCTGCTCAGCGGGACACCGCCGAGAAGCGCGCCACCCAGCACGCCCCTACCGGGGGCGACCGCCCGTCGAGTGACGACGCCGCAGGCGACCGCGCCACCGGCGCCCCGGACGACTGATCGCCTGCAGCCGATCCGAGCGCCTCAGCCGGTCAGCGCGGCGTGCACCTTCTCCTCCGCCTCGGTCAGCGCGATCCCCGTGGACCGCGGCCGCGGCAGGTCGACGTGCACCTGCGTGCGCACGGTGGCGGGCCGGGGGGTCAGCACCACCACCCGGTCGGACAGGAACACGGCCTCGCGGATGTCGTGCGTCACCAGCAGCACCGTCCAGCCGTACTGCGCCCACACCCCCGCGAGCCACGCCTGCATCTCCGAGCGCGTGAGCGAGTCGAGCGCCCCGAACGGCTCGTCGAGCAGCAGCAGCGACCGCTCCTGCACCACCGTGCGCAACAGCGCGGCGCGCTGCCGCATCCCGCCAGAGAGCGCGTCGGGTCGGGCGTGCTCGAACCCGGCGAGCCCGAACGGGGCGAACAGCGGCTGCGCCCGCGCCCGCGCCTCCCGCCGCCGAACCCCGGCCACCTCCAGCCCGAGCGTGGTGTTGTCCAGCACGGTGCGCCACGGGAACAGCAGGTCGCGCTGCGGCATGTAGGCGGCGTGCTCCACGTGGCCGGTCGCGTCGGCGCCGTCGACGAGCACCCGGCCCGCGTCCGGCCGCTCCAGCCCGGCGATCACGTCGAACAGCGTGGACTTGCCGCACCCGCTCGGCCCGATCACGGACACGAACTCCCCCGGCGCGACGTCGAACGCGACGTCGTCCAGCACGGCCAGCCCCGGATAGCCCTTCGTCACCGCGTCGACCCGGAGCTTCATCGCCTGCTCCACGGCGCCACCACCCGTTGCACCAGGTAGGTGAGCGCGAACAGCGTGACCGACACCGCCGCGGTGACGACCACCGCGGCCAGCACGAGGTCGGTGCGGAACGAGTTCTTCTGCACCTGCATGAAGATCCCCAGCCCGGCGGTGGCCCCCACGTACTCGGCGAAGATCGCGCCCGTGACGGCGTAGGTGATGCCGATCCGCAGCGCCGTGAAGAACGACGGCATGGCGCCGGGCAGCCGCACGTAGCGGAACTGGTCCAGCCGCGACGCGCCCATGCTGCGCAGCAGGTTGGTGGCCTGGCGGTCGGTGGCCGCGAACCCCTCGATCAGCCCGATCGCGATGGGGAAGAACGTGACCAGCGCGATCACGACCACCTTCGGCAGCAGCCCGAACCCGAACCAGATGATCAACAGCGGGGCGATGGCGACGATCGGCACCGTCTGGGACGCCACGAGCAGCGGGGTCAACGCCCGCCGCAGCCACGGCACGAAGTCGACGGTCACCGCGATCGCCCAGCCCACGGCGAGCGACACGGCGAACCCGACCGCCGTGACCTGCAGCGTCGGCACGGTGTTGGTCCACAGCGCCGCCCGGTACGCCCAACCCTGCTCCACCACCCGTAGCGGCGAGGGCAACACCTGCGGACGCACGCCCGACACGTCCACGGCGAGCTGCCACACCGCGAGCCCGACCAGCACGAGCAGCAGCGCGGGCCCGACCCGCCCCGCCCACCGCCGCGTGCGCACTTCGAGCACGGTCACGCCCCCGGCGCGGTGAACCAGGTCGCGAAGTCCGGCCGCGCGGTGAGCGGCTTCCCGTCGGCGCCCGCGAGCACACCCGCGTCGTACAGGAAGCCGGAGAAGCCCGACCACGTCGCGGCCGTCTGGGTGCCGACCTTCCCCGCCGCGTCCTTCAGGTAGCGCTGGGCCAGCATCTCCTGGCTGCGGGAGACGAGCGTCGGCTCGGTGAACACGCCCGGGTTGGCGTCGGTGAGCAGCTTGGCGCCCTGGGCGGGGTCGTCCGCGCCGAGCTGGTAGCCCCGCTGCAGCGCGCCCACGAACGCGGCGGTGGCGTCCGGATGCGCCTTCATCCACCCCGGGTTGCCGATGACGATCACGCTGTAGGCGTCGGGGAACTTGTAGTCGGCGTAGGCGAACGTCTTGAGCGGCTCGTTCCGCAGCTCCGCCTCGATGCCCTCCCAGGCCAGGAACGGCTCGGTGAAGTCCACCTGGCCCGCGTAGAGGGCCTCGTACGCCGAGGTGCCGAGCACGACGTTCTTGAAGTCGCCCTTCCCGCCCGCCGCGCGGATGATCGCCTGCATCTTCGGCACCTCGTACGCCGCGCCGAAGCCGCCGTAGGTCTTGCCGTCGAGGTCGCGCGGGGAGCGCAGGTCGGCCCGGTCGGCGCGCACGGCGATCGCCGTGCCCCAGTGCTGCAGCACCGCAAGCACCGAGACGATGTCCGCGCCCGCGGCCTTCGAGACCGTGAACGAGTCCTGGAACGAGATGCCGAACTCGGCGGCGCCCGAGGACACGAGCGTGTCCGGCGACGTCGAGTTGTACGGCAGGATCTGCACGTCCAGCCCGGCGTCGGCGAACCAGCCCTGTTGCTGCGCGGCGTAGAGGCCGGTGTGGTTGGTGTTGGGCGTCCAGTCCATCGCGAAGCGCACGGAGGTGCGGCCGCCCCCGCTCGCGGGCGGGGCGCCACCCCCTCCGCAGCCGACCGCGGCCAGGGCGGGCACGGCCGCGAGCGCGGCGAGAACGGTGCGGCGGGACACGGGGGCCATCGGTTCTCCATCCCTACGCCGGTGCTAACCGGGTCAGGTTCGAACGGTCGACGGCCGGCCTGCCGCCCTCTCAGCCTCGGATCGTGGGCTCCCGCGGGTCAGGCCCAATAATACGGGTTTTCCGCACCGGGATCGACGTGCTGGCACCACTGTGCGCGGCCCCACGGTCACGCTCTCGGCGCGCGGCGACAGCGCCCGGGTACCACCGGGAGCGTCGGCGAGGTCGGCGGCCTGGCCGTGCAGGTCGTCTCGATCGCGGGCCGCGACGTGCAGCTGACCGTCCGGCCGGCCTGATCGGCGCGGGAGCGACAGCACGGCCCCCGGGAGGGCGCGGGCGTGGCGCTCGCGGCGATCTACACCGCGCCCAGCACCGGCTCGAACGCCAGCTCGGCCGCGCCCACCAGTTTGGCGTCGCGGCCCAGCGGGCTGGTCTCGATCCGCGTGCCGCCCACGGCCCGGCTCACCAGGCTGCGCTCGTGCACCATGGCGCGCACGTCGTCGACCACGCAGCGCGGGAGCGCCGTGAACAGGTCGCCGAGCACCACGAGCTGCGGGGCGAGCAGGTTGACCACCGTGATCAGCCCGGTGGCGAGCCAGTCGGCGAACTCCACGAGCGGGTCGGTCCGCACGCCCGCGGCCAGGCCCGCCTCCAGCGCACGGAGCTCGGCGACGACCACACCCCGCGGCCCGCCCTCGGGTAGCCCCAGCGCCCGGCGCAGGGCCGCCTCCCCCACCTCGGTCTCCCAGCAGCCCCGCGACCCGCAGTAGCAGGGCCGCCCACCGGGCCGGACGGGCAGGTGGCCGATCTCGCCGACGTAGCCGCGGGCGCCCCGCAGCGGCCGCCCCTCGGAGATGACGCCGCCGCCCACCCCGAAGTCCGCCGACACGTAGACGAGGTCGGTGGCCCCGCGCGCGACCCCGCGCACGTGCTCGGCCAACGCGCCCAGCTCGGCGTCGTTGCCGACCCGCACCGGCAACCGCAGCACCGCGCCGAGCCGGGTGCCCAGCGCGACGTCGCGCCAGCCGAGGTTGGGCGCCTCGTGCACCCAGCCGTCGTCGCGCCGCACGACGCCGGGCACCGAGATCCCGGCGCCCGCCGGGGTGACGCCCAGCTCCTCGGTGAGCAGCTGGGCGGACTCGGCCACGTGCGTGATCACCTCGCCGGGCGTGCGGGTGCGCCGGTGCAGGTTCCAGCTGTGGCGTCCCAACACCTGCCCCCCGATGCCGACGACCGACATCGCGACCTGCTCCACCCGCACGTCGACGGCCAGCACGACGGCCGCCTCCGGCGACGGGAGCACCATCAGCGAGGGCCGCCCGGCGCCGGTGCGCAGCGCCGGGACGGCCTCGGTCACGACGCCGGACTCGGCGAGCCCGTCGACGACGGCTTTGATCGTGCTGCGGTTGAGGCCGAGCTCCGTCGCCAGCGTGGCGCGCGTGCACGGCCCGTCGACGTGCAGGCGGCGCAGGAGCGCGGCCCGGTTGTGCCTGCGCACCTCGTCGGGGCGCGCTCCTGCGGTGCTCGACCCGGGGCCACCACCGTCTGCGCCCCAGGCCCGGTTCACCGGCCCGTTTCGGCCGATCGCCGCCGCGACAGCGTGTCGACGCCCGCGGCAAGCAGGAGCACGATGCCGTTGACGAGGAACACCACCGAGGCGGGCAGCCCGAGCAGACCCATCCCGTTGTTGACCGTCGCGAGCACCGCGCCACCGATCACCGCGTTGCTGATCCGGCCCCGCCCGCCGAAGAGCGACGTGCCGCCGATCACCGCGGCGCCGACGGCGAACAGCAGCGTGTTGCCGCCACCGGCGGTCGGCGAGACCGAGCCGACCTTCGACGAGTAGACGATCGCGCCGATCGCGGCGAACGCCGCCGAGATCACGAACACCGCGGCCCGGATCTTGACGACGTTGATGCCCGCGCGCCGGGCCGCCTCCCGGTTGCCGCCGACGGCGTAGACGTGCCGGCCGAACTGGGTGCGGTCCAGCACGAACGTGCCCGCGACCAGCAGCAGCAGGACGATCGGCACGACGTACGGGACGCCCGCGATCGGCAGGGCGCCGAGCGACCGGTTGATCGTCAGCAAGAAGGTCGCGATCGCCGCGAGCACCACCACCGCGCCGATCTTGATCATCACCAGGCCCGTGGGCTGGGCGACGAGGCCGAGCCTGCGACGGGAGAACTGCCGGTTGAGCAGCACCGCCGCGTAGCCGCCCGCGGCCACGACGAACAGGATCCAGCTACCCACGGTCGAGAGGTTGCCGTTGGCCACGGCGTTGATCACCGGGTCGCGCAGGCCCAGCGTGCCGCCCTCGCCGATGAGCTGCAGGATCACGCCCTGCCACGCGATGAACAGCGCGAGGGTGACCACGAACGACGGCATCCCGACCCGGGACACGAGGAAGCCGGTGAAGATCCCGATGGCCGCGCCCGTGCAGACCGCGAGCAGCATCTCCAGCCACGGGTTCGGCGGGAAGCCGATCACCAGCAGGAGCAAGGCGAGCGCGGCGAGCACGGTGCCCGACCAGATGCGCAGCAGCACACCCAGCACGACGGTGACCGCCAGTCCGAGTGCGACCAGCACAAACACCGTGGTGCCCATCGCGCCGAGCAGGTTGCCGTTCGACACGAGATGCAGCGCCATGATCGCGGCCGTGAGACCGGACGCGGTGCCCGCCGCCAGGTCGATCTCGCCGGTGAGCAGCACGAACACCAGGCCCATCGCGATGATGGTCTGCCCGGCGCCCTGCTGGAGCAGGTTGGCGAGGTTGAGCAGGCTCGGGAAGGTCTCACTCGCCAACGCCGTGAACAGGATGAACAGCGCGAGCAGTCCGAGGAGGGCGGGCAGCGCGCCGAGGTCGCCGCCGCGCAGCTTGACGGCGTAGGCGCGGATCGCCTCGCCGGTCGACTTCGCCGTGGTGTCGATCCCGAAGTCGGCCGACCGGCCGGAGGCGGGGCCTGCCTGCTCGGCGGCGCTCGCCGTGGCGGCCGCGTCCGGGCTCTTCTTCTCCATCGATGTCATCAGACGGTCACACTTTCCGGACGCTGCAGGCCCAGCTCGCCCGAGCGGCCCGCGGTGATCAACTCGACGGCCTGGGTGTGGGTGACGTCCTTGGTGCGCACCTGCGCCACCATCCGCCCCAGGTAGAGCGTGGCGATGCGGTCGGAGACCTCGAAGACGTCGGCCATGTTGTGGCTGATGAGGACGACGGCGAGACCCTGCTCGGCGAGGCGCCGCACCAGGTCGAGCACCTGGCGGGTCTGCGCGACGCCGAGGGCCGCGGTGGGCTCGTCGAGCATCACGACCTTGGAGTCCCAGAGCACGGCCTTGGCGATGGCGACGGTCTGGCGCTGACCACCGGAGAGCGAGGCGACCGGCATCCGCACCGACGTCACCGTGCGGACCGACAGCGACGCCAGGGTGCGTCGCGCCGCCTGCTCCATGTCGGCCTCGTCGAGCAGCCAGGAGCGGCCCCGCTCGCGGCCGAGGAACATGTTCTGGACGATGTCCAGGTTGTCGCAGAGCGCGAGGTCCTGATAGACGACCTCGATGCCGAGCTTGCTGGCGTCGGTCGGGCCGTGGATCGCCACCGGCTCGCCGTCGAACAGCACCTCGCCCGCGTCGATCGGGTGGATGCCCGCTACGCACTTGATCAGCGTGGACTTGCCCGCGCCGTTGTCGCCCACGAGCGCGGTGACCTCACCGGCTCGTACCGTGAAGTCGACCCCGTGCAGCACCTGCACCGGGCCGAAGTGCTTGTCCACCCCGCGTAGCTGCAGGATCGGTTCGGTCACGGCCACTCCTCCAGGTAGGAGCGGATGCGCGGCCGGGATCCCCGGCCGCGCATCCGCGGAAGTCGACGGACTACTGGATGCCGAGCGACCCGCAGGCGGCCTGCGTGGCGGCCACGCACACCTCCGAGGCCTTGACCTGGCCCTCGTCGATCACGGTCTTGACGTTGTCCTTGGTGATCAGCTGCGGGGTGAGCAGCACCGACGGGACCTTCCGGTTGCCCTTCGTGTCGTCCGAGCTGGCGGTCGCGAGCGCGTCGGCCGCTGCCTTGTCGCCCTTGGCCAGCGCGGCCGCGAGCTGGGCCGTGGCGTCGGCCTCCTGCTTGATCGGCTTGTAGACCGTCATGTACTGGTCGCCGCGCAGGATCGCCTGCAGGCCGTCCGGGGTGGCGTCCTGGCCGGTGACCGGGACCTTGCCGTTGAGGCCGTTCTTCTGCAGGACGGTGATGATCGCGCCCGCGAGGCCGTCGTTGGCCGCGACCACGCCGTCGACCTTGCCGCCGTTCTTGGTCAGCAGCTGTTCGAAGGTGGTGCCGCCCTCCTGGTTGTCCCAGTTGGGGATCGGCTGGCTGGCCACCAGCTTGAGGGCGCCGGAGTCGTACAGCGGCTTGAGGACGTTCTCCTGGCCGTTGTGGAAGAGGGTGGCGTTGTTGTCCGTCGGCGCGCCCTCGATCTCGATCACCTGGGCGCCCTGCTTGCCCTTCAGCGCGTCGGCGAGGCCCTGGCCCTGCAGCTCGCCGACCTTCACGTTGTCGAACGAGACGTAGTAGTCGCTCGTGCCGCCGAGGTTGAGGCGGTCGTAGTCGATGACGGGGATGCCCTGCGCCTTCGCCTTCGCCGCGACGGCCGCGCCCGACTCGCTGCTGATCGAGGCGATGACGAGCACCTTGACCTGGCTCGTGATCATGCTGTCGGCGAGCGTGGAGAACTTCTGCTCGTCGCCCTGGGCGTTCTGGATGTCGGCCTGGAGTCCCGCGGCCTGCATCGCCTGCGTGAGCAGCGGCTTGTCGAAGCCCTCCCAGCGGGCCGAGCTCGCGGTCTCCGGGAGGATCACGCCGACCTTGGCGCCGCTGGTGGCCGCGGGCGCGGCAGAGCCCCCGCCGCTCGAGCTCGGGGCGGCGGCGTTCTGGCCACAGGCGGCGAGCGAGAGGGCGAGGCCGAGCCCCGCGGCCGCGAGTGCGGCCCTCGTTGAACGCATCGTTGTCCTTCCAACGTCAGCAGGAAATGTTGTGGCGGACAACGTATGCCGGATGGCCCTGTGGCGCCAAGCACACTTAATCGTTCAAGTCATCGCGGAATCGTCACGGTTTGGTGAACCGGGTCCGGAGTTTGTTGCGACGTCCACCGATCGTGTGATCGTCGCGCGGAGTCCGATCCCGGACACGCACGGAAGTTCACCCACCCGGCGGTGGGACCCCGAACCGGGGGATTTTCGACGACGCTCGGTAATCACGCTGCCCACTACGCACGGTGATCGTCGGCCCGGTCAGCCCAGCGGCTCCGCGGGGTCGCCGTCTCGCGACCGCAACGCGACGGCCCCCACGACGGCCGCGATCCCGACCGCTTCGAGCGGGCTGGGCACCTGCCGCAGGGCGAGCAGGCCGACGATCGTCGCGGTGGCGGGCAGCAACGCCAGCAGCACCGCGAAGCGCGCCTGCCCCACCCGGCGCAGCACGATCTGGTCGAGCACGTAGGGGACCACGCTCGACAGCACGCCGACACCCACCGCGAGCAGCAGCACGACCGGGTCGACCAGCGCCGCGAGCCCGGCGCCGCCGCCGGGGAGCAGCAGCAGCGGGGAGAGGACCACGGCGGCCACCGCGAAGCCGACGGCCATGTCGTCCAGCCCGTTGCCCGCGCCCGCCACGCGCTTGCCGAGCACGATGTAGGCCGCCCACAGCGCGGCCGCGGCGAGCGCCCACAGGACTCCGGAAGGCGATCCTGACCAGCGGACGTCGGCGATGAGCGCCACCCCGACCGCGGCCAGCACGACGGCGGCGATGTCGCGCGGACGGCGGGAGGCCACGGCCGCGACCGCCACCGGGCCGCAGAACTCCACCGCCACCGCGGTGCCCAGCGGCAGCCGGGATATGGCCTCGTAGAACGCGATGTTCATCCCCGCCGTGGCCAGCCCGAACGCGGCAGCTCGCAGGAGCCGGGCGCCCCGCCAGGCCGCCGCGGGTGGGCGCCGCCACGCCAGCAGCACCGCGGCCGCGCCCAGCATGCGCAGCACCGCGACCGCCGCCGGGGCCAGCACGGTGAACAGTCCCACCGCCAGCGCGGCGCCCACGTACATCGACACCGCGCCGATCACGAAGAGCACAGGAGCGGGCGCGCGGTACCGGAGAGCGGTCGCCATGACTGCTGAGCGTAATCGGCCGGCGGAGAGAGTTAACAATCTAGAGCTTGCACGGCCATGCAAGTCGACCCCATCATTCACTCGTCAGCGTGGGACCGTCGGCCAGCCGCAGGTCATGCGCAGACGGACGTGACGCTCGTCGCGCCACGCCGCGGGAACAGATGCAGGGGTACGGAACGTCTGGGAAGGTGAGCGCACCGCGCGAGCGGTCGTGAGAGCTATCGGTGTCGGACTCCCGTCCGGCGCCGTCGGAGGGAGACCGCCATGCAGCCCGATACGCTGACCCGGCCACAGTTGACCCTCGCCGACCGCTGCGACCGTTGCGGTGCGGCGGCAAAGGTCCGGGCCGTCCTCCCCAAGGGCGGTGAACTGCTGTTCTGCGGACACCACGCCAAGGCGCACACGGACAAGCTCCGCGAGATGCAGGCGGACGTCCAGACGGGCCGCTGACCGCCAGAACGACTCGACGCCGAGGGCGGGCACCCCAACCGGGGTTGCCCGCCCTCGGCGCGTTCGTGGGCCGTCCGGTCCGTGAGCCCGGCCACCCTGGGCCTTCGGCTAGTGCCAGCTCCGGATCGTCGCGATGCGCTCCTCGAGCTGTTCGATCGTCGCCATGGCCGTGGGCGGCCCGCCGCAATGCGCGCGCAGCTCGCTGTGGATCACCCCGTGCGGCTTCTTCGTGCGGTGGTTGTGCAGCGAGACGAGCGTGTTGAGCTCCTTGCGCAGCTTGTGGATCCGCTCGCGCACCGACAGCGCCGCAGCGGGTGGCGGCGGGGCCGCAGCGGCGGCCGCTGGACGCTTGCCCCGCGTCATCCACTCCTTCTGCCGCTGGTTGAGCAGCGTGCGCACCTGCTCGGGCTCCAACAGCCCCGGCAGGCCCAGGTAGTCCTCCTCGTCGGCCGAGAACGACGTGCCCTCGTAGATCAGCTGGTCGAGCTCGGCGTGCGCGGAGAGCGTCGTGAACGACTTCTCGTCCTCCCCCGGCTCGTCCTGGGTGCGCTGCGCCTGCGCGAGGAGCTCGTCGTCCCACTGCTCGTCGGCCCGGTGCGGCTTGCCCAGCACGTGGTCGCGCTGCGTCTCCAGCTCGCTCGCGAGGCCCAGCAGCACCGGCACCGACGGCACGAACACCGACGCCGTCTCCCCCGGCCGCCGCGACCGCACGAACCGGCCGACGGCTTGCGCGAAGAACAGCGGCGTCGAGGCGCTCGTCGCGTAGACGCCCACCGCGAGGCGCGGCACGTCCACGCCCTCGCTCACCATCCGAACGGCCACCATCCACCGCTCCTCGGAGCCCGAGAAGCGGGCGATGCGCGCCGACGCGCCCGGCTCGTCGGAGAGCACGACGGCGGGCGGCGTGCCCGTGACGTCGGCCAGGATCGCCGCGTACGCCCGCGCCGTGGTCTGGTCGGACGCGATCACCAGGCCGCCCGCGTCGGCCATGCCGCCGTTGCGGTGCGCCGTCAGGCGCCGGTCGGCCGCAGCCAGCACGGCCGGGATCCACTCGCCGCCCGGGTCGAGCGCCGTGCGCCACGCCCGCGCCGTCTGCTCGGCGGTCATCGGCTCGCCCAGCCGCGCGGTGAACTCCTCCCCCGCGCTGGTGCGCCAGCTCGACTGGCCCGAGTAGGCCAGGAACACCACCGGCCGCACCACGCCGTCGGCGAGCGCCTCCGCGTAGCCGTAGGCGTGGTCGGCGCGGCTGCGCAGGGCCCCGTCGCCGTCGGGGAGGTAGTCGACGAACGGGATCGGGTTGTCGTCGGAGCGGAACGGGGTGCCGGTGAGCGTGAGCCGTCGCGCCGCGGGGTCGAAGGCCTCGCGCACGGCCTCGCCCCACGACCGCGCGTCGCCCGCGTGGTGCACCTCGTCCAGCACCACCAGCGTGCGCCTGCCCTCGGTGCGCGCCCGATGCAGCAGCGGGTGGGCGGCCACGCCCGCGTACGTGACGGCGATGCCGCGGTAGTCGGCGGACGTCGCACCCGTGGAGTTGCGGAAATCCGGGTCGATCGCGATGCCGACGCCCGCGGCGGCGAGCGACCACTGCGTCTTGAGGTGCTCGGTCGGCGTGACGACGGTGATCGCGTCGATCACCCGGTCGGCCAGCAGCTCGGCCGCCACCCGGAGGGCGAACGCGGTCTTACCCGCTCCGGGGGTCGCGACGGCCAGGAAGTCCTGCGGTGCGGCGGCGATGTAGCGCGCGAGCGCGCTGCGCTGCCAGGCCCGCAACGGACGTTCGGTTGACGACGACGGCTGGTGGGCCTGCGACACTCCACTCCTTGCATGCTCGTCCGACGCGGAGCCCGAGGCTCGCGGGGCGGCGATCAGGGTAACCCGGGCCGATTCGATCACCGCGCGGTGCGGCGGGGTCGCCGCGCGCGTGGTCGGCTTTCTCACATCGACACAACGGCCGCCTGCAGAAGGCGCACGTGAGATGGTGATCGTCGAGCCGCCCGCCACGCGAAGGAGCCGATGTGATCGACCCGGTGCCCGTCCCCGTGCGGAGCGAGCACCGCGTGACCGAGATCACGGTGCGCGGCAAGCGGCTGCGCGTCGCCGTGCGGCCCGCCACGCGGCCGGGACCGGCCCGCACGCCGCTGCTGCTCATGAACGGGCTCGGCTCGCAGCTGGAGGTGCTGGAACCGCTCGTCGACCAGCTCCCGCCCGACCTCGAGGTGATCCGGTTCGACGTGCCGGGCGTCGGCGGCTCGCCCGCGCCGGTGCTGCCGTACCACTACGCGATGCTCGCCTCGCTCGTCGGAGCGCTGGTGCGCCGCCTCGGCCACGACCGCGTGGACGTGCTGGGGTTCTCCTGGGGCGGGGGGCTGGCGCAGCAGTTCGCGGTGACCCAGGCGGGCAAGTGCAGGCGGCTGGTGCTCGCGTCCACCGCCACAGGCGCGGTGATGGTGCCCGCCCGGCCCCGCGTGCTCGGCCACATGCTCACCCCACGCCGCCACCGCGATCCGGCCTACACACGGCGGATCGCGGGTGAGCTCTACGGCGGCACGATGCGCACCCACCCCGAGCGGGCGGCCGCGGCGTTGCGCCCGCACGCGGGCGCGGTGTCCTCGCGCGGCTACCTCTACCAGTTGCTCGCGATCGCCAGCTGGACGAGCCTCCACGCGCTCACGCTCATCCGGCAGCCCACGCTCGTGCTCTCCGGCGACGACGACCCGCTCATCCCGACCGTCAACGCCCGGATCATGGCCCGCGGAATCCCGCACGCGCGCCTGCACATGTACCACGGCGGGCACCTCGCGCTCGTGACGGAGTCCGCCGAGCTGGCCCCGGTGATCGACCGGTTCCTCGCCTTCTAGGGCGGCTCAGGCCGTATCCGACACCCGCTCGACCACCGGCTCGACCGACGGGGACGGGCGCGGCACCGGGCGGGCGATCGCGAGCCGGTAGGCGTGGTGCCGGGTGGCCGCCATGGTGTGGAGCCCGGTCAGCTCCACGCCCGCGGCGGCGAGGCAGGCCCGGAAGTCGTCCTCGTAGGTCACCCGGCCGAACTCGATCGTGGTGACGTAGCGGATGAGCGGCTTGCCCCGCTCGGCCAGCCGGGAGCGCCGCAGCTGGAACGTCTGCGTGGCGTACAGCGTGCCGCCGGGCCGCAGCAGGCCCGCGACGTGCCGGAGGGCGGCGACGGGGTCGGGCAGCAGCATCAGGCTCGCGGAGAAGTAGGCGGCGTCGTAGGGGCCGCCCCGGTGGTCGTACACGGACTCGAGCCGCGGCGACACGGTGGAGAGCCCGGCCCGCTGCACGGCGCGTTCGCAACGGGTGAGGTAGTCGGCGTCGACGTCGATGCCGACGACGGACAGCTCGCGCTCGCGGATCAGGTCGGCGCAACGGACCAGCGCGGCGCCCGTGCCCACGCCGACGTCGAGCAGCCGGGTGCCACGCGGCAGTCGCGTGAGCACCTCGCGGTACCAGCCGCTGGTCATCCCGGCGACGAGCCGGTCGTAGAGCCAGCCCCGATGGGCGGCCACCTCGCTCAGTCGGCGTTCAGTCCTTCGTAGATCTTCTTACAGTCCGGGCACACCGGGGAGCCGGGCTTCGGGGCGCGCGTGACCGGGAACGTCTCCCCGCACAGAGCCTGAACCATGTTGCCGAGCACTGCGCTCTCCGCGATCTTGTTCTTGAGGACGTAGTGGAAGAGCTTCGGGTCGTCGTCGCCCGTGGTGTCGGTGCCCTCCGGACGGGTGTCGACATCGGGCAGCACCTGGGTGGCCATGCGCACCATTGTGCAGTGTGGGTCATCATGCCGCACGTGCCGACACGAATCACAGCATCGCCCGAGGTCAGCGAGGCGCTCCGACGTGGAGGTGCGGTGGTCGCGCTGGAGAGCACGATCCTCGCGCACGGCCTGCCCGCCCCGTCGAACCGCGCGGCCGCCGACGCGATCGAGGCGGCGGTGCGGGCGCACGGCGCCGTGCCCGCCACGGTGGCCGTGCTCGGCGGCCACGCGCGGGTCGGGCTGTCGGCCGCGGGGCTGGACCGGGTGTGCGGGGGCGGGCTGGCCAAGCTGTCGGCGCGCGACCTCGGGGTGGCGGTCGCGCTGGGCCGCGACGGGGCGACGACCGTGGCCGCCACGGCCGCGCTGGCGCACGCCGTGGGTGTCCCGCTCTTCGCCACCGGCGGGCTCGGCGGTGTGCACCGCGACGCCCGCGAGACCTGGGACGTCTCCGCCGACCTCGACGCGCTCGCCCGCACCGCGGTGCTCGTGGTCTGCTCGGGGGTGAAGTCGATCCTGGACGTGCCCGCGACGCTCGAGGTGCTGGAGACGGCGTCGGTGCCGGTGCTGGGGTACCGCACGGACGCCTTCCCCGGCTTCTACCGGCGGGACGCGGGCCTGCCCGTGCCCTGGCGGGTCGACGCACCCGCCGAAGCCGCGGCCGCGTGGCGCGCGCACACGGCGCTGGGTGGGGGCGCCGGGATGGTGCTCGCCCAGCCCGTGCCCGCCGCCGACGAGCTGCCCGCCGTCGTGCACGACCGGCTGCTCGCCGAAGGGCTCGCGCTGGTGGCCGAGCGCGGGGTCACGGGGAAGGACGTCACGCCCACGCTGCTCGCGCACTTCCACGAGGGCAGCGGCGGCGCCAGCCTCGCCACCAACCTCGCGCTCGTCGTGGCGAACGCCGCCCTCGCCGCGCAGGTCGCGGTGGCCCTCGCCGGGAGCCGGTGAGGGGGTGCGGGCGACGAAGAGCGCCCCCGCCGCCGTACGACGCGGAGGCCGGTGGCGGACGCGGGTGGCCGTCGCCGCGCCCGCGGCCGGGCGGTGAGCGGGTTGCGCGTGCTGGTCGTCGGCGACGTGGCGCTGGACGTGCTCGTGGCGCCCGTGGCCGTCCCCGTGGCGGGCGCGGACGTGCCCGCGCGGATCCGGACCCGGCCCGGCGGGGCGGGCGCGAACACCGCGGCGTGGCTCGCCCACCTGGGTCGGGACGCCGGGATCGCGGTGACGCTCGCCGCGCGCGTCGGCGCCGACCCGGCCGGGCGGGCCGCGGCGGCCGAGCTCGCCGCCGCCGGGGTGACGGCGCACCTCGCCCTCGACCCGGAGGCCGCCACCTGCACGGTGGTGTCGCTCCTCGGCCCGCCCGGGGCCGTCTCGAGGCATCCCACCCCGCGCGGCCGCACCTCAGCCGACGTGACCTCGCCCGGCGGGATCCCGCGCGGTGCCGTCCCGCCCGCCGCGACCCCGTCCGGCGCAGGGCCGCAGCCGCCGTCCGCCGCTGCGGGCGGGCCGCTGGTCGGTCCCGGGGACCGCACGCTGCTGTCCGACCGGGGTGCGGCCGCCCTCCTCGGCCCGGACGACCTGCCCGACGTCGCCGGGTTCGACCACCTCCACCTCTCCGGCTACGTGCTGCTCGACGCCTCGTCGCGGGCCGCGGGGCGAGCCGCGCTGGCCGCGGCCCGGGCCGCAGGCATCTCCACGTCCGTGGATCCGCAGGTCGCGCCCGCCCTCGCCGCACCGGGTCGCGCGGCGGCGTTCCTCGACGACGTGCGGGGCGTCGACCTGCTCCTGCCCAACACCAACGAGCTGCGAGCACTGGGCGGCGCCGCGGCGGTGCTCCGGCAGGTGGGGGCGGTCGCGGTCAGCGCGGGCGCGGACGGCGCAAGCTGGGCGGACCCGACCGGAGGCTGGCACGCCGTCGCCCCGCCCGCCACCGTCGTGGACGCGACCGGCGCGGGCGATGCCTTCGACGCAGGGGTGCTCGTGGCCCGGCTCAGCGGCGCGTCCCCGGCGGAGGCGCTGGCGGCGGGGTGCTCAGCGGGCGCGGCCGCGGTCGGCCGACTCGGCGCCCGCCCCTGACGCCGCGGCGACCGGCCCCGGGTGCGGCCCGGCAGGCCCCGGTCCCGCCCGACGGACGGCGCCCGCGACGGTCGTGACGCCCGCGGCGAGCACCGCAGCGGCGGTGACCGGGCCGAGCCGGTGCAGCGTCGCGGCGTGCCGCACGCGCCCGTGCAGCGCGGCGGACACCGCGGTCGTCAGCCCGCACGCCGGGCACCGCCGACCGGTGATCCGCCGCAGCGGGCAGGTGGGGGCGGGCAGCCGGGGCGCGAGCAAGGCGTAAGCGCCGTACCAGCAGAGCAGGCGGCGGGCCGCGGGCAGGTCGACGCGCACGGTGCCGGTCACCGCGCGGCGGCCGCCAGCGAACGGGCGTAGTTGACGCGCTGGTTCAGGTCCCACACCTGCTCCTGCGACCACACGGGCAGCTGCACGGTGTGCAGCAGGTGCGGGCCCTGCACCACGACCTGCACGAACCCCTCGGTGTGGCGCTCCTTGGCGAGCAGGAACAGCAGCCCGAGGAAGCAGAACACGAAGAACACGACGGCGCACACGATCGCCCAGGTCGGGATGTTCTCGCGGGTCACCGACAGGTCGGCGAACTGGAACGTCGTCTGCGCGACCGGCGCCGAGCCGCTGGGGGTCACGACCAGCGTCTGACCGACCCCGACGTCGCCGATCGTCACGAGGGTGGGCTCGGCGGGATGGCCGTACCACGGCTGGGGCTCGGTCACGCGGCCAGCATAGGAGGGTGCCTAGGGGTCGAGCTCCCGACGTTCCTCGACGACCTGGTGCGGCTGCGCCTCGATCTCCTTGTGCTCGGCGTGCTCGGCCTGGTAGCGGTGCGGATCGACGATCTTCTTCGGCAGCCGGTCGTTGGCGATGAGCACGGCCATCCACGGCAACGGGATCGAGATCACCAGCAGCGCCACGGCGACCCACGGGTACTGGTAGCAGGCCGCCGCTGCGATCATGAGTGGGATCCGCATCCCCATCATGATCTTGTAGCGGGACTTGCGGTGGGCGAGCTGCTGCTCGTAGGACATCGGGGCGTCGGTGATCAACACCGGATCCGGACGCCGTTCCTCAGGCACCCACCCATCGTGCCACTCGCGCAGCCCGATCGCGCGACGACCTTTTCAGGCCGTGTGCCCGGTGCCGCGACCGTGCAGTTCGATCTCGCCGACCGCCTCGGCCGAGACGACGTCGAGCAGGCGCGTCGTGAGCTCACCCGCTACGCGGTAGTGGACCATCCGGCCCGCCCGGTGCGCGGTGACCATGCCGTGCGCGCGCAGCAGCCGCAGCGCGTGCGAGACGGCGCTGTCGGTCATCCCGACGGCGAACGCGAGATCCGAGACGCACAGGTCCCCCGCGTGGTGCAGCACGAGCAGGAGCGAGAGCCTGCTCGGGTCACCGAGCGCGCCGAGCACCGCGGCCGAGCGCTGCACCGCCGGGCGGTCGGCGAGGACCGCGAGGGCGTCGCACACCTGGTCCGGGTCGACGATCCGCTCGTCCCGACGCGACGTGGGCACCTGGTGCACGGGCGTTAGCCCTTCTTCGCCGGGCGCGCCGTGGCCTTCGGCACCTTCGGGGCCTGCGCGGCTCCCGCCTTCGCCGCCGCCTTGGCCGCCTGCTTGAACTCGCGGACCTTGCCCAGCGACTCGGCGTCGACCACGTCGGCCACGGACTTGTGCACGCCGTCCTCGCCGTAGCCGCCCGCCGCCTCGCGCCACCCCGGCGGCGTGACCCCCCGCTGCTTGCCGAGGAGCGCCGTGAAGATCTGCGCCTTCTGCGGGCCGAACCCGGGCAGGGCGACGAGCCGGGAGTACAGCTCCTTGCCGTCGACGACGTCGCGCCATACCAGCGTGACGTCACCGTCGTAGGTCTCGACGAGCGCGACGCAGAGGGCCTGCACGCGACCCGCCATCGACCGCGGGTAGCGGTGCAGCGCCCGGGGCGTGGCGAACACCGCGACGAGCTCCTCCGGGTCGTGCCCGGCGAGGACGTGCGCGTCGAGGTGGTCCGCGCCGAGCCGCCGCGCGAGCTCGGCGGGCGCCCAGAACGCGTGCTCCATGGGGATCTGCTGGTCGAGCAGCATTCCGATGAGCAGTGCGAGCGGGTCGCGGTCCAACAGCGCGTCGGACTCCGGGTGCTGGGCGAGCGAGAGCGGCACAGGCCGAGGGTAGCGCCGCGTCGCGGCGACGGGTGGGGAACACTGGCTGGTCGTGCTGCCTCACCTGTCCCCCGACGCCGCGAAGGCCCTGCGCGAAGCGCTCACGCGGGCCCGCTACACCACCGACGGTGTGCGGAGCCTGCTCGGCGCGGCCGCGCACGCGGCGCTCGGCCGCGGCGAGCCCGAGCCCGCCCACCGCGTCGCCGCGGACGCCGACGCGCTCGACGTGCTGGTCCGGCTGCTGCTGCTCGGCTCGGTCGAACCGGACGCCGCCGTCGCCGCCGCGCTCGCCCCGCTCACGCCCGGGGATGCCGCGGCGGCGGGCCTGCTCGTCGCCGACGGCGCCGGGTGGCGGGCCGCGCTCGACCTCCGGCCCTACGGCGTGGCCGACGGGCCCGACTGGTGGGTGCTCTCCGACCTCGCTGACGCGGGTGCGGACGCCCGCCGGCAGCAACGCGACCACGTCACGGGGGTCGGGGCGGCGTCGCTGACGCTGGCCGCCGCCACCGTCCGGCGCCCGGTGGGCTCCGCGCTCGACCTCGGCACCGGGTGCGGGGTGCAGGCGCTGCACGCCTCGCGGCACGCCCGCCGGGTCACCGGCACCGACGTGGCGCCGCGGGCCCTCGCGCTCGGCGGCCGCCACGTTCGCGCTGAACGACGTCGACGTCGAGCTCGTCGACGGGCCCTGGCTGGCCCCGGTGGCGGGGCGCCGCTTCGACCAGATCGTGTCCAACCCGCCGTTCGTGCCCGGGCCCGCGCGGGTCGAGTTCGTCTACCGCGACTCCGGCGAGGACGGCGACGCGGCCCTCGCCGCGCTCGTCGCCGACCTCGCCGGGCACCTCGCGCCGAGCGGCGTGGCGCAGCTGCTCGCGTCGTGGCTGCACGTGCGGGGCGAGGACTGGCCGGACCGGGTGCGGTCCTGGCTCCCGGCCGGGTGCGACGCGTGGGTGGTGCAGCGCGAGGTGGCCGACCCGGCGCTGCACGTCGGCACCTGGCAGCGCGACGGCGGCCTCGACCCGGCGTCGCCCGCGGGCCGCGACCAGGCGCGCACCTGGCTGGAGTGGATGGACCGCACGGGCGTGGAGGCCGTCGGGTTCGGCCTGCTCACGCTGCGCCGCACCGACGCCGCCCCGACCGTGGTCTTCGAGGACGTCCGCGAGCCGTTCGACGACCCGCTCGGGCCGGAGGTCGAGGGGTGGCTGGACCGCGTCGACTGGCTGCGGGCCCACGCCGACGACGCCGCTCTGCTGTCCGCTCGGCTCACGCTTGCGCCGTCCGTGCTGCTGGAGCGCTGGTCGGCCCCCGGCCCCGAGGGTTGGACGGCGGTGGGCGCCGCGGTGGCCCGCCAGGACGGGCCGCGGTGGCGGCACGAGGTGGACGGCCCGGCCGCGGACCTGCTGGCGGGCTGCCACGGGGCGTTGCCGCTCGGCGAGCTCGTGGAGCTGCTCGCCATCGCGCACGACCGGCCGACGGACGCGCTCGTGGCCGCGACGCTGCCCGCGGTGCGCGAGTTCGTGCGGCACGGCCTGCTGGTGCCCGCGGACGCGGGCGGGTGGCCGTGAGGGCGGTCGCCGCGCGGGTCGCCGAGGCCTCGGTGCGGGTCGACGGCGCGGTCGTCGGCGCCATCGCGGGGCCCGGCCTGCTCGTGCTGCTCGGCGTGCACCGCGACGACACCGCGGCCGCGGCGCCGGTGATGGCCCGCAAGCTGCACGAACTGCGGATCCTCGACGGGGAGCGCTCGTGCGCCGAGCTGGGCGCGCCGCTGCTGGTGGTCAGCCAGTTCACGCTCTACGGCGACACCCGCAAGGGCCGCCGCCCCACCTGGCAGGCTGCGGCCCCGCCCGCTGTCGCGGAACCCCTGGTGGACGCGGTCGTCGCCGAGCTGCGGGCCCGCGGCGCGACGGTCGCGACGGGCGTGTTCGGCGCCCAGATGGCGGTCGCGTCGGTGAACGACGGGCCGTTCACCGTGCTCGTGGAGGTATGAGAGCGGAGACATGAGAAAGGCCCTCCGCTGGTGGCGGAGGGCCTCTTCAGTGAGCTGTGGGTCAGCTCTTCTTGGCGGTGGCGTTGCGGGCGGCGCGCGCGGTGGACGCGGCCTGCTCGCCAACGGCGTCGGCGGCCTTGGTGGCCTGGCCCACGACGGTCTCGGTCTGCGACCGGACGGTCTCGGCGGCCTTGGTGGCCTGCTCGGTGACGACCTCGGCGGCCTGCGTGCCTGCACCGACGACGCTCTTGGCGAACGCCTTCTGGGTGTCGAGCACGGTCTGCGCGACGTCGAACCAGCGGTCGACGACGACCTGCACGTCCGGCAGGGTCGGCTGGCCACCGGCGATGCCGGTGAGGGTGTCGGTCCAGGTGCGCACGGCGTCGTTCACGGCGCTCGTGACGGCCTCCTGGGTGCGCTGCGCGCCACCGACGAAGTTGTCGATGAAGGCGTCGGTAGGAGCGGACATGATGGGTTCCTCCTGCAGTCTCGGGTGGCGGTCCCCGATCGGGGATCTTCGCTATCCATAGTGCGCAGAAGCGTTAAGTATGTCAATCACTGCAGGTGTGAGCCGTGACTCATCCGTCGACGAAGCTCTTGTAGACGCCCAGCAGCGCGGTGCGCTGCTCGGCCGACAGGCGGGGGTCGGCCCGGATCGCGTCTTCGACCGAGCTCACCGCGCCCACCGGGGCGTCGCCGTTGGTCTCGGCGACATCGGCGTAGCCGCGGGTCCAGCCCGCCTGGGAGAGCAGCTGCTCGGTGGACAGCTGGAGCGCGTCGGCGATGGAGTGCAGCACCTTGAGCGACGGCTGGTGCAGCCCGCGCTCCACCTGGCTCAGGTACGCGTTGGAGACGCTGGTCATAGCGGCCATCTCGCGCAGGGAGAGGTTGGCGAGCTGGCGCTGCGCCCGGATGAAGCCACCCAGCGCGTTGACCTGTGCGCTCCAGCGGCTGTCGCCGTTGCCCTCGCTGCTCATGTGCCCATCATGGACTACGCGGATCCACCGTGACGCGCTGAGATCCTTCTCAGGCCGGGAACGATCCGGGGGCTGATGGCGTTCGAATCGGTGAGAGCCCCGGCGGCGCGCAGGATCACCGCCCGGGTCGCCCAGGGGGAGGAAGTACCCATGACGATCACCACTGTGAACCCCGCGGACGCCACACCGAGAGCGGACGCCACCGTTCCCAGCCAGCGTACCGAGTATTCGGCTCCGCCGGCCACCACGACGACAACTGCGCCGAACTCTGCGCCGACGACGAGGCCCCGGACCAGCCGTCCGGAGATGTCGAGCGAAGACCTCGACGCCCAGAGCCCCGCTGCCGACCTCGTGCGCGTGTACCTCAACGGCATCGGCAAGACGGCGCTGCTCACGGCGGCGCAGGAGGTCGACCTGGCCCGGCGCATCGAGGCGGGCGTGTTCGCCCAGCACGTGCTCGACGCGGCCAAGGAGGAAGGCCGCACGCTCGAGCGGCAGTACGCCGCCGACCTGCGCACCGTGGTGCGCGACGGCCACTCCGCGCGCAACCACCTGCTCGAGGCCAACCTGCGGCTGGTCGTGTCGCTGGCCAAGCGCTACACCGGCCGCGGCATGCCCCTGCTGGACCTGATCCAGGAGGGCAACCTCGGGCTGATCCGCGCCGTCGAGAAGTTCGACTACACCAAGGGCTTCAAGTTCTCGACCTACGCCACGTGGTGGATCCGGCAGGCGATCACCCGCGGCATGGCCGACCAGGCCCGCACGATCCGGCTGCCGGTGCACCTCGTGGAGCAGGTCAACAAGCTGGCCCGCATCCGCCGCGATCTGCACCAGAAGCTGGGCCGCGACGCCACCCACGAGGAGCTCGCCGCCGAGTCCGGCATCGCCGAGGAGCGCATCTCCGACCTGCTCGACCACGCGCGCGACCCGGTGTCGCTCGACATGCCCGTCGGCTCCGACGAGGAGGCGCCGCTGGGCGACTTCATCGAGGACGGCGAGTCCGCCGATGCCGAGACCACGGTCATCTCGCACCTGCTGCACGAAGACCTCCGCCGCGTGCTCGCCACGCTGGAAGACCGCGAGCAGCAAGTGATCCGGATGCGCTACGGCCTCGACGACGGCCAGCCCCGCACGCTCGACCAGATCGGGCGCCGGTTCGGGCTCTCGCGCGAGCGGGTGCGCCAGATCGAGCGCGAGGTCATGGCCAAGCTGCGCATCGGTGAGCGGGCCGACCGGCTGCGCGCCTACGCCAGCTGACACGTGATCGCCCGGTGCGGCGCGGGGGTTTCCCTGCGTCACACCGGGCGATCGTCGTTTCCACCGGGCGCGCACGCCAGGCGGAACTAGAGTCGGGGCATGAGCCACGACGCTCCGCCGGGGCCGGTCTCGCCCGCGGTGCTGCGCGATGTACTGGGCCATTTCGTCTCCGGCATCGTCGTCGTGACTGCGGCGGGTCCCACGGGCCCACTGGGCTTCACCTGCCAGTCGTTCGCGTCGCTGTCGCTCGACCCCCCGCTGGTGAGCCTGGCACCCGCCCGCACCTCCTCCACGTGGCCGCGGATCCGGGCGGTCGGCGCGTTCTGCGTCAACGTGCTGGCCGCCGAGCACGAGGAGGTCAGCGTGGCGTTCGCCCGCTCCGGCGTCGACAAGTTCGCCGGGGTCGCGTGGACGCCCGCACCCTCCGGCGCCCCCGTGCTCGACGGCGTGAGCGCGTGGGTCGACTGCGAGCTGTGGGCCGAGTACGACGGCGGCGACCACACCATCGCCGTCGGCCGCGTGCTCGACCTCAGCGCCGATCCGGCCCGACCGCCGCTGCTCTACTACCGCGGACGCTACGGGCTGGCTTCGGAGAATTAATTTCATCAAGCGTTGAGTTCTGCGCTACCCTGGTGCCATGACCGCGCTGCAGACCGCCGTTCTCGACCTCGCCGACGCCCGGGACTTCGCGTTCGCCGGGGGCAAGGCGGTCAACCTCGCGGAGCTGCTCGGCGCGGGCTTCCCGGTGCCCGACGGCTTCTGCGTGGGCACCCCGGCGTACGCGCAGGCCGCCGACACCGCCGGGATCGCCGCGCTGCTGGACGCCCCCGACCTCCCGGTCCGGGCCCGCGACGCCCTGCTCGCCACGCCCATCCCCGACGACGTCGCCGCCGCGGTCACCGCCGCCTACCTCGCGCTCGGCGAGGCGGTGCCGGTCGCGGTGCGGTCGTCGGCCACGGCCGAGGACCTCCCGGGCGCGAGCTTCGCGGGTCAGCAGGACACCTACCTCAACGTGGTCGGCGTCGACGCCGTGCTGGACGCGGTGCGCCGCTGCTGGGCGTCGCTCTGGACGGACCGGGCCGTGGCCTACCGCGCCGACGCGGGCATCCCGCACGCGGGCACCCAGCTCGCCGTGGTGGTGCAGCGGATGGTCGACGCGCAGGCCGCGGGCGTGCTGTTCACCGCCGACCCGATCAGCGGTCGGCGCAGCCGCAGCGTGCTCGACGCCGCCCCCGGCCTTGGCGACGCCGTCGTCTCCGGCGCGGTCGACCCCGACCACTGGGTGGTCGACGGACGCACGATCACCTCCGGCCGGCCGCGGGCGGCTGCCTCACCGACCGGCAGGTGCGCGAGCTCGTCGAGCTGGGCCGCCGGGTCGAGGCGCACTTCGGCGCGCCGCAGGACATCGAGTGGGCGCTCGACGGCGAGGGCACGCTGTGGCTCACCCAGTCGCGCGCGATCACCACGCTCTACCCCGTGCCACCGCAGCGCAGGCCGGGCCTGCGCGTGCACCTCAACGCCTCGTTGGCCCAGGGGCTCACCCGCCCGATCACGCCGATGGGGCTGTCGGCGTTCCGGGTGGTGGGCGCATCGCTCGCCGGGCTCGCCACCGGCAAGCCCGTCGACCCGATGCAAGGCCCCGCGGGGTTCGGGATCGCGGGCGACCGGGCGTTCATCGACATCACCGCGGTGCTGCGCAACCCGGTCGGCCGCAAGGCCGTGCCCGCGATCTTCAGTGTGATGGAGGCGCGTTCGGCGGTCGTCGTCCGCGAGTTGCTCGCGGCCGAGCCATCGCTGGCGCCCACCCGTTCGGCGTTGCCGGGGGCCTTGGCGTTCGCCCGGCCCGTCCTGCGGATCTTGCTCCGCTACCGGGTGCCCGCGCTCATCGCGCTGGCCCTCGCGCGTCCGGCCGCCGCCCGCAAGGTGGTCGCCGCGCGCGGCGACCAGCTGCGCGCGCGCCTGGCCGAGCCGGTCACCGGCGACGGGCACGCCCGGCTCGCGCACGTCGTGACGATGCTGCGGGCGGTCCCGCCGATCATGCCGCGCACCGTGCCCGCGGCGGCGGGGGGCTTCCTCGCGCTCGGGTTGGCCCGCCGGGTCGCGGGGCCCGATCTCGACGCGCAGGCCGTGCACGAGGTGCTGCGCGGGCTGCCGCACAACGTCACCACCGACATGGACCTCGAGCTGTGGGCGTTGGCGACGCGGCTGGACCAGGCGTCGACGGCCGCCCTGCACGCGGCGCCGCCCGCCGAGCTGGCCGAGCGGTTCCACGCCCGCGCGCTGCCACCCGTGCTGCAGCGCGAGCTGGCCGCGTTCCTCGCCGAGCACGGCCACCGCACGGCGGCGGAGATCGACCTCGGCATGCCGCGCTGGTCCGACGACCCGACCCAGGTGCTCGGGTCGCTGGCCAACTACCTGCGCATCACCGACCCGACCGACCACCCCGACGCCCGGTTCGCCCGGGGGGCGGCCGCGGCCGAGGCGGCCGTCGCGCAGGTCGTCGGCGAGGTGCGGCGGCGCTCGCGGGTGCGCGCGTGGGTCACCGGCCTGGCGCTGCGCCGCACGCGGCAGCTCGCGGGCATGCGGGAGACGCACAAGGACTACCTCGTGCGGGTGCTCGCCCACGCCCGGGCCCAGCTCGCGATCCTCGGCGCCGAGCTGGCGGGCCGCGGTCTGCTCGCGGCCGCCGACGACGTCTTCTTCCTGGAGCTGCGCGAGGTCGCGGCCGCGCTCGACGGCGTCGACCAGCGCGCGCTCGTCGCCGATCGCCGCGCCGAGTACGACCGGGAGCTGCGGCGCCGCCACATCCCCCGGGTGCTGCTGTCCGACGGCACCGAGCCGGAGGCCGAGCACGCCGCGCCCGCGCCCGAGGGGGCGTTGGTCGGGGTCCCGGCCTCGGCGGGCACCGTCACGGGCGTCGTGCGGGTGGTGCTCGACCCGGCGGACGCCCACCTGGAGCCGGGCGAGATCCTCGTGGCGCCGTCCACCGACCCCGGCTGGACCCCGCTGTTCCTCACCGCGGGCGGGCTCGTGATGGAGATGGGCGGGTCCAACTCGCACGGCGCGGTGGTCGCGCGGGAGTACGGCATCCCGGCGGTGGTCGGCGTGCCCGACGCGACGGCCCGCCTGCAGACCGGCGAGACGGTGACGGTGGACGGCGCCGCGGGCACGGTCGTCAGCGCGTAGCGCGGGCCTGCCAGGCGGCGAGGCAGCCCGGGCCGCAGAAGTACACGTCGCCCGCCTGCAGCGCCCCGTCCTCTACCAGCACCTCCATCCCGCAGACCGGGTCGACGGCCACCGCCGGACCGGGCGGGGCGGGCGCGTCGGGCACGCGCGCGACCCGCGGCCGGGCCGCGACGATGCCCGCGCACACCGACAGCGCGATCTCCGCGGCCGACCGGGCGCCGATGTCGAGGCCCGCCGGGGCGTGGATGCGCCCGCGCTCGCCCTCGGTGGCGCCGAGCTCGTCGAGCACGCCTGCGGCCCGCCGCCTGCTCGCGACCAGCGCGATGTAGCCCACCTCGGCCGACAGGGCCGCGCGGAGGACGGCGAGCTCGCCGCGCCCGTGCGACGCCACGACCACGGCCGACGTGTCCGGGCTGAGGGGGTCGAGCCCCGTCCGCACGTCCCAGTCGAGCGCCGCCCCCACCCGCACGAGCGCCCGCGCCACCGGCGACTCCCCGAACACCGCCACCAGCATCGGCGGGATCATCGCCTCCAGGAAGATCTCGAGCGTGCCGCCGGAGAGGCACGGGTTGCCCACGGTGCGCACGCCGTCCTGCGCGGGCGCCGCCCCCGCGTCCGGGGTGATCCGCAGCAGCTCGGACTCCCCCGCCGCCAGCAGGCGCAGGCTCTCCACGCGCACGGTGGACTCCGCGCAGACCCCGCCGACGAAGCCGTCCAGCGTGCCGTCGGCGGTCACCACGGCGCAGTCGCCCGGCTTCGCGCTCGTCGGGCGCTCGGCCCGCACGACCGTCGCGAGCACGAACGGGGTGCGCCGCGTCCGCAGCCCGTCCACGCGCGCGAGCAGGTCGGCTCTCACGGCTCGTCTCCTATCGCGAGGTCCGGCCGCAGCGGGCGCCCCTGGCCCGCCCGCCACACCTGGGCCGGGGTGAGCGGCATGTCGGCGTGCCGCACCCCGATCGCGTCGAGCACGGCGTTGACGACGGCGGCGGGCGAGCCGACGGTCGCCGACTCCCCCACGCCCTTGGCCCCGACCGGGTGGTGCGGCGAGGGCGTGACCGTCTCCCCCAGCTCCCACATCGGGCACTCCAGCGCCGTCGGCAGCAGGTAGTCCATGAACGAGGCGCCCAGGTGGTTGCCCGTCGAGTCGAACGCGATCAGCTCCATCAGCGCCATGCCGACGCCGTCGGCGAGGCCGCCGTGGATCTGCCCCTCGACGATCGTCGGGTTGATCCGCACGCCGCAGTCGTCCACCGCGACGAACCGGCGCACGGCGACCTGCCCCGTGCCTGCGTCGACCTCCACCACGCAGACGTAGGCCCCGCACGGGAACGTGAGGTTGGGCGGGTTGTAGACGGCCGCCGCGTCCAGGTGGCCCTCGACGCCGTCGGGCAGCTCGAGGTCGGAGTGCGCGGCCATGGCGATCTCCCGGAACGACGCGCCCGTGCCGGGCACGCCGCGCACCTGGAAGCGGCCCGCCACCCACTCCAGGTCCTGCGGCGCCACCTCCAGCATCGCCGCCGCGACCAGCCGCGCCCGCTCCCGCACCTTCCGGGCCGCGACCACCGTGGCCGCCCCGGAGACCGGCGTCGAGCGCGACCCGTAGGTGCCGAGGCCGAACGGCGTGCGTTCGGTGTCGCCCTGCACGACCTCCACCTCGTCCACGCCGATGCCGAGCTCGTGCGCGACGAGCTGGGCGAACGTCGTCTCGTGGCCCTGGCCCTGCGACATGCACGACACCGCGAGCACCGCCGAACCGCTCGGGTGCACCCGCAGCTGCGCGCCGTCGGCCATGCCCAGCCCGGCGATGTCCATCAGCGCCCGCGGCCCGGCCCCCACCGCCTCGGTGAAGAAGCTGATACCGATGCCGAGGAGCGGCCCGTCCCCGGTCGTGCGGCGGGCCGCCTGCTCCTTGCGCAGCTCCTCGTAGCCGACCTTCTCCAGGGCGAGCGCGAGGGTGCGCGGGTAGTCGCCGGAGTCGTACTCCCAGCCGGTGGCGCAGCGGTACGGGAACTGCTCGGGGCGCAGCAGGTTGCGCATCCGCAGCTCGGCCGGGTCGAGCCCGAGGTCGAAGGCGAGCACGTCGACGAGGCGCTCCACGAGGTAGGACGCCTCGGTCACCCGGAACGAGCACGCGTAGGCGACGCCGCCGGGGGCCTTGTTCGTGTGCACGCCGGTGACGCGGCAGTGCGCGGCGGGCACGTCGTAGGAGCCGGTGAACGTGTGGAAGAACCCCGCGGGGAAGCGCGAGGGCTGCGCGGTGGCGTTGAACGCGCCGTGGTCGGCGAGCACCCGCACGCGCAGCGCGGTGATCCGCCCGTCGTGGGTCGCCGCGATCTCGCCGCGCATGTGGTAGTCGCGGGCGAACGCCGTGGCCATGAGGTTCTCCGAGCGGTCCTCCACCCACTTGACCGGGGCGCCCACCAGCTGCGACGCCACCACCGCGCACACGTACGCCGGGTAGAGGCCCACCTTGTTGCCGAACCCGCCGCCGATGTCGGGCGCCACGATGCGGATCCGGTGCTCCGGGATACCCGTCACCCGCGAGAGCAGCACCCGGTGCGCGTGCGGGGCCTGGGCCGTCGCCCACACGGTGAGCTTCTCGGTGATCGGGTCGTGGTCGGCCACGATGCCGCAGGTCTCCAGCGGCGCCGGGTGCACCCGCGGGTAGACCAGGTCGCAGGCGCTCACGTGCTCGGCGGCCGCGAACGCGGCGTCGGTGGCCGCGGCGTCGCCCGCCTCCCAGTCGAAGACGTGGTTGTCGGGCTTGTCGCGCACGCGCGGCGCGTCGGCGTCCAGCGCGTGGCGGGCGTCGACCACGGCGGGCAGCGGCGCGTACTCGACGTCGATCAGCGCGAGCGCGTCGCGGGCGGCGTAGCGGGTCTCCGCGACGACGAACGCCACCTCCTGCCCCTGGTAGCGCACCTCGTCGGTGGCGAGCACCGCCTGCACGTCGTGGGAGAGCGTGGGCATCCAGGCGAGGCCGCGCTCGGCGAGCTGCTCGCCGGTGATGACGGCGCGCACGAGCGGGTGCGACTCGGCGGCCAGTGTGTCGACGGCGACGATCCGGGCACGGGCGTGCGGGCTGCGCAACACGGCGGCGTGCAGCATGCCGGGCAGGGCGATGTCGTCGACGAACCGCCCGCGGCCGCGCACGAACCGGGCGTCTTCTTTCCGAGGCACCCGACCGAAGCTCATAGCGACTCCACGCACACCATGGCGGGCTCACGCACACTGCGGGCGGTGTGCGTGAGCCCCAAGCGGTGTGCGTGAGCGGTCATGGGACGGCCGCCTCCTTGATCGCCTTGACGATGTTCGCGTAGCCCGTGCAGCGGCAGGTGATGCCCGCGATGGCCGTGCGGATCTCCTCCTCGGTCGGGTCGGGCGTGTGGTCGAGCAACCACCGGGCCGTGAGCAGCATCGCCGGGGTGCAGAACCCGCACTGCAGGCCGTGGCAGTCGATGAACGCGCGCTGCACCGGGTCGAGGCCGCCCGGCGGGGCCAACCCCTCCACCGTGCGCACGGAGTGGCCGTCGGCCATCGCGGCGAGCACGGTGCAGGACTTCACCGGCACGTCGTCGAGCCACACCACGCACGCCCCGCAGTTGGACGTGTCGCAGCCCCAGTGGGTGCCGGTGAGCCCGAGCTCGTCGCGGAGCAGGTGCACGAGCAGCAGCCGCGGCTCGACGTCACGCCGCTCGACCCGCCCGTTGACGACGACGCGCACCTCCGTCACGCCGCCGCCTTGCGCAGTGCGCGCACCGTGAGCTCGCCCGCCAGGTGGCGCTTGTAGTCGACGGGCCCGCGCTGGTCGGCGCTCGGACGGCAGTGCTGCGCGGCGAGCCGCCCCGCCGCGGCGAACGTCTCCTCCGTCGGCGGCCGCCCCAGCAGGCTCGCCTCGGCTTCCGCGGCGACGAAGGACCCGACGGCGGTGAGGCCGATCCCGGCGTCGGTGATCACGCCGTCGGCGACGCGGAGCGCGGCGGCGGCCGCGGCGACCGCCCAGTCCCCCGCCCGCCGGTCGACCTTGACGTACGCGCTGCCCGTGGACCACAGCGGCACGCGCAGCTCCACGAGCATTTCGGCGGGCCCCACCGCCGTCTGGTAGGGCCCGAGGAAGAACTCCCGCATCGGCACCGTGCGGGTGCCCTGCGCGCCGCGGATCACCGCTTCGGCCCGCAGCGCGCAGAACGCGCCGGACAGGTCCTCGGACGGGTCGGCCTGGCACACCGAGCCGCCGACCGTGCCGCGGTTGCGCACGATCGCGTCGGCGATGCTGCGCTCGGCGTCGTGCAGCACCGGCGCCACGTCCCCGACCGCGGGTGCCGCCAGGAGCGCCGCGTGCCGGGTGAGCGCCCCGATCCGCAGCACGTCCCGGTCCACCGTGACGTACGCCAGGTCGGTGAGCTCGTTGATGTCGACGAGCAGCTCCGGCGCCGCCAGCCGCAGCTTCATCATCGGGAGGAGGCTGTGGCCCCCGGCGACCAGGCGCGTCTCCGGCCCGTGCCGCACGAGCAGCCCGATGGCGTGCTCGACGCTCGTGGCGCGGAGGTACTCGAACGGCGCTGGCACCTGCATGGCTCTCCCCACGTGGGCGCCCATCGTGACCAGCGGAACGGCGCAAGAACAAGACCTCTTAATCGTTCGCTTATCGACCATGGGCGCCGCGCGGCGAAAACGTGCACAGTGGCCGCCACCACACGCGCGAGGAGGCGTCCGCGGATGACGAACAGGCGCATGTACGAGCTGATCGAGAACGCGCCGAAGACCGGGAAGAGCCCCACGATCTGGGCGTGGCCCCAGCTCACGGAGTACCTGAAGACCGCGGCCCAGCCGGTGGCGGGCCCGTGGCCGCCGCACCAGGAGCCCCGCCCCGACCCGACCGACGAGGACCTCCCGGTGGCGGTCCCCGACCCGCACGTGGAGCCCTGATGTACCCCTCCCGCTTCCGCTACGCGGCGCCGCGCACCCTCGACGAGGCGATCGCGCTCCTGGCCGAGCACGGCGACGACGCCAAGGTGCTCGCGGGCGGCCAGAGCCTCGTGCCGCTGCTCAAGCTGCGCTTCGCCGCCCCCGCGCTGCTCGTCGACATCAACAACCTGCCCGGCCTCGGCCACCACCGCGAGGACGGCGACGGCACGCTGCGGGTCGGCGCGCTCTGCCGCCACGCCGACCTGGAGCGCTCGACGCTGCTGCCGGGCAGGCACGCGCTGATGGCCGCGGCGGCCCCGCTGGTCGCCGACCCGATCGTGCGCAACCGCGGCACGCTCGTCGGCTCGGTCTGCCACGCCGACCCGCAGGGCGACTGGGCGGCGGTCATGATCGCGCTGGGCGCCTCGGTGGTCGCGCAGGGGCCGGCCGGGCGGCGTTCGATCCCGGTCGCGCAGTTCGTGCTGGGCCCGTTCCAGAACGCGCTGCGGGCGGGCGAGATCGCCGTCGAGGCGGTGGTTCCGCCCGCAGCGGGCACGGCGACCGGCAGCTACCTCAAGCTGGAGCGCCGCGTCGGCGACTTCGCGACGGCGGGCGTGGCGGTGGCCCTCGAGCGGTCGGACGGCACGGTCACCCGCGCGGGCATCGCCCTCACCGGCGTCGGCCCCGCGACGATCCACGCCACCGCCGCCGAGGACGCGCTGGTCGGGAAGCCGCTCACCGAGGAGACCGTCGAGCTCGCGGCCAGCCGCGCGGCGGAGGCCGCCCAGCCGCGCAGCGATCACCGCGGGAGCGCGGACTACAAGCGGCACGTCGTGGCCACGTTCGTGCGCCGCGGTCTGGCACGAGACCTGGAGGCGGCGGCATGACCTCTTTCGCGGCCCGCGAGATCACCCCCGGCGCCGAAGACGAGTACCGGATCACGGTGACGGTCAACGGCGAGCGGCGCGTCGTCGAGGTGGAGCCCCGGCTGCTGCTGGCCCACCTGCTGCGCGAGGGTCTCGGCCTCACCGGCACCCACCTCGGCTGCGACACCACCAACTGCGGCGCGTGCACCGTGCTCGTCGACGGCACGCCGGTGAAGTCCTGCACGATGCTGGCCGTCCAGGCCGACGGGCGGCAGGTCACCACCGTCGAGGGGCTCGGCACCGCAGGCGAGCTCGACCCGGTGCAGGAGGGCTTCTCCGTCGAGCACGGCCTGCAGTGCGGCTTCTGCACCCCCGGGATGATGCTGTCCGCCCGCGCCCTGCTCGACCGCGAGCCCGATCCGTCCGAAGAGGACGTGCGCTGGGCGCTCTCGGGCAACCTCTGCCGCTGCACCGGCTACCAGAACATCGTCAAGGCCGTGCTGTGGGCGGCGCGCAAGGAGGCGGGTCGATGACCGCGCTCGACGAGACCGCGATCGGCGGCCTGGGCGCGAGCCGCCGCCGGGTCGAGGACGCGCGGTTCGTGCGCGGTCGCGGCCACTACGTCGACGACATCCACCTGCCCGGCATGCTGCACATGGAGATCCTGCGCAGCCCGCTGGCGCACGCCCGCATCGTCTCCATCGACACGTCGAAGGCCTGGGAGATCCCGGGCGTCCGGCTGGTGCTCACCGGCGAGATGATGGCCCAGCGCAACCTCGCCTGGATGCCGACGCTCTCCTACGACACCCAGGCCGTGCTCGCCACCGACAAGGTGCGCTTCCAGGGCCAGGAGGTGTGCGTCGTCGTCGCCGACGACCCGTACATCGCCAAGGACGGGTGCGAGGCGATCGACGTCGAGTACGAGGCGCTGCCCGCGATCGTCAACCCGGAGCAGGCGGCGGCGCCCGACGCGCCGGTGATCCGCGACGACAAGGAGGGGCAGACCGACAACACCTGCTACCGCTGGGAGGTCGGCGACGCCGCCGCCACCGAGCGGGCGTTCGCGCAGGCCGACGTGGTCTCCTCGCTCAAGCTGCACTACCCGCGCAGCCACCCGTCGCCGATCGAGTGCTGCGGCTCGATCGCCGACTACGACGCGGGCACCGGCAAGCTCACCGTGTACATGACCACGCAGGCGCCGCACATCATCCGCGCGGCCGTGGCGCTCGTGGCCGAGCTGCCCGAGCACATGATCCGGATCGTGTCGCCCGACATCGGCGGCGGCTTCGGCAACAAGGTGCCGATCTACCCGGGCTACGTCGCCGGCGATCCTGGCCTCGATCCTGCTCGGCAAGCCGGTGAAGTGGATCGAGGACAAGACCGGCAACCTGTCCTCCACGGGCTTCGGCCGCGACATGTACCTCGACGCGCAGATGGCGCTGCGCTCCGACGGCAAGATCCTCGCCGTCCGCATGCACGCCGTCACCGACCAGGGCGCGTTCTTCGCCGACGCCCAGCCCAGCAAGTTCAAGGTGGGGCTGCTGCACTCGGCGTTCGCCTGCTACGACGTGCCGGTCGGGCTCATCACCGCGGAGGGCCGGTACACGAACAAGGCGCCCGGCGGCGTGGCCTACCGGTGCTCGTTCCGCGTGACCGAGGCGATGTTCTTCCAGGAGCGGATGGTCGCCGCCGCGGCCGCCGACCTCGGCATCGACGCCGCCGAGATCCGCCGGAGGAACCTCCTCACCGACGACCGGTTCCCGCACCGCACCGCGTTCGGCTTCCTCGTCGACTCCGGGCAGTACCACAAGTGCCTGGATCTGGGACTCGACGCGATCGGCTACGAGGAGTTCAAGCGCGACCAGGTGGCCGCGCGCGAACGCGGCCGGCTGCTGGGCATCGGCATCTCGACCATGACCGAGCCGCTCGGAGCGGGCAACAGCCGCGAGTACGACATCCTCGGCATCAAGATGTTCGACTCCGCCGAGCTGCGCGTGCACATGACGGGCAAGGCGATCCTCCGCACCGGGGCGAAGACCCAGGGCCAGGGGCACGAGACGACGTGGGCCCAGATCGTGAGCCACGAGCTGGGCATCCCGGCCGACGACGTGATCGTCGAGGAGGGCGACACCGACACCGCCCCGTTCGGCATGGGCACCTACGCCTCCCGGTCGACGCCGGTGGCGGGCGCGGCCGTCGCGATGGTGGCGCGCAAGGTGCGGGCGAAGGCCCGCAAGCTCGCCGCGCACCTCCTCGAGGTGTCCGAGGAGGACGTCGAGTGGGAGCTCGGGCGCTTCTACGTGCGCGGCGCCCCCGAGCGCGGGGCGACGATCCAGGAGTGCGCCGCCGCGGCCTACTCGAACATGCCCGACGGCATGGAGCCCGGCCTGGAGAACAACGCCTACTACGACCCGCCCAACCTCACGTGGCCGTTCGCGGTCTACATCGTGACGGTCGAGGTCGACCCGGAGACCGGCGTGTGGGACGTGCTGCGCGTGGTCGCGGTGGACGACTGCGGGGTGCGGATCAACCCCATGATCGTCGAGGGGCAGATCATGGGCGGGCTCACCGAGGCCTACGCGATGGCGAACATGCAGTTCCAGACCTACGACGCCGACGGCAACCAGGTGGGCTCCAACTACATGGACTACCTGCTGCCCACCGCGTGGGAGACGCCCGGGTTCGAGCTGCACGAGGTCGTCACGCCCTGCCCGCACCACCCCATCGGGGCCAAGGGCGTCGGCGAGTGCGCGGCGGTCGGCGGGCCCGCGGCGTTCGTCAACGCGGTGCACGACGCGCTGGCGTCGACGGGCGTGCGCAACATCGACATGCCGGTGCTGCCGGACCGCGTCTGGCAGGCGCTGCAGGACGGCCGCGACGTGTCCGGCGCACCCCCCGTGCGGAGCGACTCATGATCCTCGACAACGAGTTCACGGTCGACGCGCCCGTCGACCGGGTGTGGGCGTACTTCCTCGACGTGCCCAACCTCGCGCCGTGCCTGCCCGGCGCCACCCTCGTCGGAGACGACGGGGACGGCACCTACCAAGGCAAGGTCGTGGCCGCGCTGGGCCCGGTGAAGCTGAACTTCTCCGGCACCGCGCGCATCGTCGAGGCCGACGAGGCGGCCCACCGGATGGTGCTCAAGGCGGCGGGCTCGGAGGACCGGGGCCGCGGCGAGGCCGACATGACGATCACCGCGACGATGGCGCCCACGGGCGGCGGCACGCGGGTGAGCGTCACCCAGGACCTGTCGATCTCCGGCGCCGCGGCGAACTACGGGCGCGGGCTCATCGCCGACGTCACGAGCGTGCTGCTCGGGAGCTTCGCGGAGTGCGTGCAGGCCAACATCACCGGCGGCGGGGGCACGGCGACGGCCGTGCGCGCCGCCCCGGCGAGCGGCTTCGCCATCGGCCTGCGGGCCACGGTGATGGCGCTCAAGCGCGTGTTCGCCCGGTTCTTCCTCCCGTACGACAGGAGCCGCTGATGGTGCTCTGGTGGATCGGCAACGCGATCCTGCTGTTCGTCGTGCTGCCCGTCGTGATCGCGCTGCTCAACCGGGTGCTGGCCGCCGTCGAGCGGATCCGCGCGGCCTGCGACGACATCCTCGCGGGAGGCGTCGAGCTGCTCGGCGAGGTGGACCGGGTGCCCGAGCTCCTCGCCACGACCGACGCGACCGTGCACCAGGTCGCCGTCGGCGCCACCCGCTACGCGGGCTCGGTCGCCCGGCTCCTGCCGCCGAAGGAGGCGTGAGATGCCCGCCGTCGCCTGGGTCACGGTGATCATCGCCGTGCTCATCATCGCGGTCACCGCCGTCGGCCTGCTGCGGGTGGTGCTGCACCTGGCGCACGTCAACAGGACGCTGGCCGCCCTGCTCGGCGGGGTGCGCGCGGTGGCGGACAAGACCGCCACCGTGCCCACCGTCGTCGGCTCGGTCAACGGCAACCTGGCGCCCGTACGAGCGTGGACGGAGACGGTGTGATGGTGCCCTACGGCTGGACGCTCGGGCTCGTGATCGGGCTGGTCGTGGTGGTGGCGGTGGTCGCGCTCGTCACCCCGATCCTCGTGCTGGCCTACAAGATCGGCACGCAGGCCCGCGAGCTGGACGCGGCGCTGTCGCGGGCGCGGGAGAACACCGCGGGACTCGCCGGGCTGAGCACCACCATTGATCACGCCACCGAGATCATCGGTGGCCTGCAGCGCGGGCGCGCGCGGTTGGGGGGTTGAGGTGCTGACCGATGGAGAGGTCACCTACTGGACGGTGATCCTGGTGCTCGGCGCGGTCGTGATCGTGGCGGTGGTGGTGCTGCTGTCGCTGCTGGTCGCGTTCGTCAAGCGCATCGGCGCGGGCGTGAACGCGATCGCGGGCACGCTGACCGCCATCACCGAGAACACCGCCGACACCAAGCTGATCACGGCCACCGGCGACGGGCTCGAGCTCGTGCTCGCCGAAGGCCTGCAGCACCACCTGTTCCTCGGTCGCGTCGTCGGGAAGGTGTGAGCGAGCTTGCGAGCGAACCATCAGACACAGCAGCCTCGGCGAACGCCGACGACGAGCGCAGCGAGGAGGAGGTGTGAGCCATGCTCGTCGTGCTGACGGTGGTCGAGATCGTGGTGCTCATCGCGGGGCTCGCGTTCTTCCTCTGGTGGGTGGGTTCGCTGCTCACCGGGATCGCCACCACGCTGGAGGCGGGCGACGGGCTGGTCGCCGAGATCGTCGACGACGCCCGGGCGATCAGGCCCGGTTTGGAGCACATCAACCGCACCGGCGGCGTGGTGGCCGGTGCGCTGCCGCTGCTGTACGGGTTCGCCGAGCAGATCGTGGCCAAGGTGACGCCGCGGCCCGTCCGCGAGGGCGCCGCGGGCCGTCGCCGCTCCCGGATCCACGAGACGGTGGGCTACCGCCCCTGAATCCCGTGTGTCGGCATACCCCCCGGATGGGTAATTGTCCGGCATGTCGGTCTTCGGGTTGCACTGCTCGCACGAACAGATCCCCCCGTCGGCGCTGATCGCCGCGGTCCAACGCGCCGAGGAGGCGGGCTTCGACGCGGCGATGTCGTCGGACCACTTCTCGCCGTGGAGCAACCGCCAGGGGCAGTCGGCGTTCGCCTGGTCGTGGCTCGGGGCGGCCCTGCAGGCGACGTCGTTGCCGTTCGGGGTCGTGAACGCGCCGGGCCAGCGCTACCACCCGGCGATCATCGCCCAGGCCATCGGCACCCTCGCCGCCATGTACCCCGGCCGGTTCTGGGCCGCACTGGGCACCGGCGAGGCGAGCAACGAGCACATCACGGGCGCGCCGTGGCCGCGCAAGGACCTGCGCAACGCCCGGCTGCGCGAGTGCGTCGACATCATCCGCGCGCTGCTGCGCGGCGAGGAGGTGAGCCACGACGGCCTCGTCACCGTCGACAGGGCCCGCGTCTACACGCGGCCCGAGACCCCGCCCGACCTCGTCGGCGCGGCGGTCAGCGAGAAGACCGCCGCGTGGTGCGCCGAATGGGCGGACGGGCTGATCACGGTCAACGCACCCGTCGAGACGCTGCGCCGGATGATCGGCGCCTACCGGGACGCGGGCGGCCGCGGCGACGTCGTCCTGCAGGTCCACCTGAGCTGGGCGCAGGACCAGGCCGACGCCGAGGCGATCGCCCACGAGCAGTGGCGCAGCAACGTCTTCCCGCCGCCCGTCTGCTGGGACGTGGAGACCGCCGAGGTCTTCGACGCCGTCTCCGAGAACGTGCCGCTGGAGCGCGTGAAGCAGGTCGTGAACGTCTCGGCCGACCTCGGGGCGCACACCGCCCGGCTCGCCGAGTACCGCGAGCTGGGCTTCGACAAGATCTTCCTGCACCACGTGGGGCAGGAGCAGGACGCGTTCATCGACGCGTTCGGCGAGAAGGTCCTCCCCCAGCTGCGCTCGGCAGGGGTATGACTGCGCTAGCCTGTGAGTATGACTGCTGAGCGGGTGACGGTGAGCCTGCCACCCGAGCTCCTGCGCGACGCGCGGGAGGCGATCGCCGCGGGGGCCGCCCCGAGCCTGTCCGCGTTCGTGGCCGATGCGCTGCGCACCCAGCTCTCGCGGGCGCGGGCGCTGGCCGAGCTGGAGCGCGTGCTCGGCGGCCGTCCCCCGCGTGAGGCGCTCGACGCGGTGCGCAGGGATCTGGGGCTGGCCCCGGTGTGATCGGCGGGCGGGTCCTCGACGCGTCGGCCGTCATCGCCTTCGCCTCGCGGACGTCGATCTACGCCCAAGCGCTCGTGTGGACCGCCGTCGAGGAAGGCATCGTGCTCGTCGTGCCGTCCACGGCGCTCGGCACGGCCTGGGCCACGCTGACCGAGAAGGACCACGACGTGCTGGAGGTGCTCCTGCGGCTGCCGGTCACCGTGGTGGACGACCTCACCGGCACGCGGGCCCGCGCGATCGGCGAGCTGGGCGGCGACCAGCTCGACGCGCACGCCCTGCTGTGCGGCCGTGATCGCGGGTGGGCGGTGGTGACCGGCGACGCCGCGCGCTACTCCGTCGTCGACGGCGTGGAGATCGAGCCGTTGCCGTAGCCGCGCCCGACCCACTCCGCCCGCACCTTCGGGCCGAAGCGCTCCTCGTTGCACGACGGGTGGTACTGGCTCAGCAGCTCCGCGGTGATCGCCTCGCGGTGCCCGCGGGTGCCGCCCGGCACCTCGAGGAACGCGACGTGCACCTTCCACTTCGAGCCCGCTCGCGCCGTCCAGCAGGCGGCGCGGCGGTGGCGGAAGGGGAAACCCTCGGCCGTGAGGTCGTCGGCGTGCCCGACGTAGGCCACCGCGTAGCGCTGCGAGCTCGGATCCGGCCGGTAGAGGATCGCGTAGACGCCCGGACGGGCGGGTGGGCTCCAACCGCCCAGCAGGCGCGGCCCGGAGAAGGCGTAGCCGCCGAGCGTCCCGAGCCGGATCACCTGCCTAGGGTAGGGCAGGCAGGAGGTCGGCGAGCTCGGCGAGGCTCGCGAGATCCCGCCCCTTCACGACGCGGTCGATGTGCGGTTCGGCCACCACGAGGCCCACGCTCGACCCGGGCCCGTGCGGGGTGCACCACACGATCCGGCGGCACTGGCGCGACAGGCGTTCCATCGCGGAGGCGAGCAGGTCGGGGTCGCCGCGGTCCATGCCGTCGGAGCAGATCACCACCACGCCGCCGCGCGCCACGCCGCGACGGCCCGCCGTGCGGACGAACCGGTCGAGCGAGGCCCCGATGCGGGTGCCCCCGTCCCAGTCGAGCACCAGCTCGGCGGCGTCGGCGAGCGCGCGGTCCGGGGTGCGGCGCCGCAGCGCGGGCGTGATGCGGGTGAGCCGCGTGCCGAAGCAGAACACCTCCACCTTCGCGACGGCCCGCCGGGCCGACCACGCGAACTGGAGCAGCGCGCGGGAGTGGTCGGCCATCGAGCCGGAGACGTCGAGGACCAGCACCAGCGGGCGTGGCCGCACGCGGGGCACGCGCCTGCGCAGGGGCACGGGCTCGCCGTGCAGGCGCAGCGCGTCCCGCACCGTGCGGCGCAGGTCGGGGCGGCGCCCGCGGTGCGAGGGCCGGTAGCGCCGGGTGCGACGGCGGGGCGGGTCCAGCCGGAGCCGGGCGGTGATCCGGCGCACCGCGCGCAGCTCGTCGGGCGTGCAGTCGGCGAACGCGCGGTGCCGCAACACGTCGGCGGCCGAGGCGACGAGCCCCATGGTGGCCTGCTCGTCGTCCTCCTCGCCCGCGCCGTCGACCAGGGGCACCTCGAGGCTCGACTCGGCCTCGGCGGACACCTGCGCGGTGAGCCGCAGCAGCTCGTCGACCGGCCGCTTCCCGCCGAGGTAGTACTCGTGGAACACCTCGTCGAAGACGGCGAGATCGGCACGCCTGCTCACCAGCGTGGCGCGGCCCGTCCAGTAGAGGTCGGCCAGGTCGGTGGGGTCGAGCGTGGCCGCGGCGGCGCAGTAGGTGGCGACGTCGCCGGGCCCGACGGCCAGGCCCCGGGCGCGCAGTGCCCGCCCGAACCCGACGAGCACGGCCACCATGCCCTTCACGCGATCACGACGCGGTGATCTCGTCGAGGTGCTCCCGGGCGAGCTCGAGGTCCTCCCGCTCCTTGAGCACCGATCCGAGCGTGAGGTCGGCGGCGTCGGTCGAGAGGTCCTGCTCACCGAGCAGGTCGAGCGTGCGCGCCCAGTCGATCGTCTCCGCGACGCCGGGCGGCTTGGCCAGCTCCAGCTCGCGCAGGCGGTTGACCGCGGCGACCACGCGGCGCGCCAGCTCCCCGGCCACGCCGGGCTGCCGGAGCGTGACGATCTCGACCTCGCGCTCGGCGTCGGGGTAGTCGATCCAGTGGTAGAGGCACCGGCGTTTGAGGGCGTCGTGCAGCTCGCGCGTGCGGTTGGACGTGAGCACCACCAGCGGCGGGGACGGCGCGGTGACCGTGCCCACCTCGGGGATCGTGATCTGGAAGTCGGAGAGCATCTCGAGCAGGAACGCCTCGAACTCGTCGTCGGCGCGGTCGATCTCGTCGATGAGCAGCACGGCGCCCGACCCGGTGCGCAGCGCGTGCAGGAGCGGCCGTTCGAGGAGGAACTCGGGCCCGTAGAGCGCGGTGACCGAGCCGCCCGCATCGCCGAGCGCGCGGATGGCCAGCAGCTGGCGGGCGTGGTCCCACTCGTAGAGCGCCTGGTGGGTGTCGATGCCCTCGTAGCATTGCAGCCGGATGAGCTCGCGCCCGAGCACGGCGGCCAGCACCCGGGCGATCTCGGTCTTGCCGACGCCCGGTTCGCCTTCCAGCAGCAGCGGGCGGTCGAGCGCGAGCGCCACGTGCACGGCCGTGGCCAGCCCGCGATCGGCGACGTACGCGCCTTCGCGCAGCAGCCGGACGAGCTCGGCGACCCCGGGGCTCAGGACCGCGGTCCCGTCTCCTGGTCGGCGACGAGCTCGGCCACCGTGGTGGGACCCCGCTTGCCCTCGCGCTCCAGCAGCTCCCGCCACGCCGTGCGCTGCTCGTCGTCGACCGGACCGCCGACGTCCTGCAGCCTCCGGCAGACCTTCCCGGTGCCCGACCCGATCTCGGCCCGCACGTCGGCGCCGTGGTCGCGCGCGGTCCAGATGGCGCGCAGGACCGCGACCCCTTCCGGCTCGTCATCCATGCCGCCATCGTTCCCCGCGACACACCGGCGGGCAATCGCCGGATAAGCCTTCCCTTATGCCGGATCGATTTCCGACGCTCCGTAGCCGCGTTGGTCCATCCGTGTCTGTCGCGACGGCGTCCGTCAGCGCAGAATCTGAAGGTGACCTTGACCCAGCTGAGCGCGTTCGTGCTGGTGGCCCGGCTCGGCACGGTCAAGGCCGCGGCGTCGGCGCTCGGGGTGAGCGAGCCCGCGGTCTCACAGGCCATCGCTGCGCTGCGTCGCTACCTGGACGACCCGCTCATCACCCGCAGCGCGAACGGCATGGAGCTGACCCCGGGCGGCTCGCGGCTGCTGACGATCGCCGCCCAGATGGTGTCGTTGGGGGCCGAGGCCGAGTCGGCGGTCCGCTCGGCCCAGGGGGCGGCGGACCGGCTGCGGCTGGTGGCGCCCAGCCCGCTCGTCGAGTTCGTCGCGGGCCCGCTCGCCGACGCGTTCACCGCACGTTCGGGCGGGTCGATCGAGGTGTCGGCCGGGGTGTCGGCGACCGCGGAGATGAGCGCGCTCGTCGCCCAGCGGCTCGCGGACGTCGCGTTCGGCCCGGACCTGTCCGGCGGCCCGGGGCTCGTGAGCGAGCCGGTGTTCCGGGCCCGCATCGTCGTGCTCGTCGCCCCCGACGCCCGCCCGCCGGGGCCGCCCAGCCAGTGGCCCTGGTTGGTCGACCCGTCGGCCACCGACCCGCTCAGCGACGTCAGCCGGGTGCTGCGCCGCGTCGGCGTGCCGGAGTCCCGGCTCTCGGTCTTCCCCAACCAGACCGCGGCGTGGGAGGCCGCGACGCGCGGCGCGGGCGTGGCCCCCGCCATCGCCCACCTCGCGGTGCACCAGCTGCGCAGGCGCGAGCTCCAGGTCGTCGACGTGCCGGGCACACCATTGGATCTGTGTTGGCACGTGACGACGCTGGCTCCCGATCGGCGTAGCGCCGCCGCTGGATCTTTGCGCCATTTCCTCGGTACGCCGGAAGCGATGAAGCTGCTCAGGGCGCCGGGCGCGGGTGTTCCGCCATCGCGATTCCGCCCGCCGGTTTATGTAACCATTTGGAGCTAACGGCGGTACATATTAGGCCGATCGGTCGTATCTCTTCTGTCTTTGGGTAGCCACCTGTTCACCCCTCGTCATAGAGCGGTAGTCTCGCGGCCCCCGACCATTTCCGGAGATCCGGATAGATCACCGTCTGTATGCGCGAAGAAATGGTGCACCACACGATGTGGAGAAAGCTCCTCGATGCCCTTCCGCATGGCCACTACCTGGCCGAAGAGGATTGGCAACGCCGTCACCGCCTCATGCTGTGGATCTTGGGGCTGCACGCTCCCGGCCTGCTCGCCCTCGGTCTCGCGCTCGGTTACACACCGCGCACGTTGACACTGGTCGTGATCCCCCCGCTGGCGCTCGTGGGGCTCGGTCACCTGCTGCGCCACCACCGGCGGCCCACGTCGATCACCGTCACGGTGGGGTTGGTCTACTGCTCGGCGGCGCTCGTCGTGCTCACGCACGGCACCATCGAGGCGCACTTCCACTTCTTCGTCATCATCGGCTTCATCGCGCTCTACCAGGACTGGGCGCCGTTCCTCGTCAACATCGTCTTCACCGTGATCAGCCACGGGATCGGCTCCGCGTGGCAGCAGACATTGATCTTCGACCACGTCGAGGGGCAGGAGCACCCCTGGCTGTGGTCGTTGATCCACGGCGTGGCGGTGCTGGTCGCCTGCGCCGGAGCGCTCCTCGTGCTGCGGGTCACCGAAGACACGCAGCGCGAGAAGGACGTGTTGGGGCGCAGGCTCGCCGATTCCGAGATCAACCGGCGCCAGTTCACGTCCGACCTGCTCACCAACCTCGCCCGCCGCAACCAGAGCCTCCTGCACCGGCAGCTGGAGATCATCAACCAGCTCGAGGAGTCGGAGCGCGACCCCGATGCGCTCTCCGACCTGTTCGCGCTGGATCACATCGCCACCCGGGTCCGGCGCAACGCGGAGAACCTGCTCGTGCTCGCGGGCGAGCAGCCCCCGCGCACCTGGAGCGAGCCCGTCCCGTTGCGCGACGTGCTGCGCGCGGCCATCGCCGAGACCGAGAACCTCGAGCGCGTCGTGTTCGTCGTCGACGAGAAGAGCGCCGTGGTCGGGCACACCGTCATCGACCTCACGCACCTGCTGGCCGAGCTCACCGAGAACGCCGTGCGCTTCTCGCCGCCGGACACCACCGTCACGGTGCGCTCCCGGCCCGACCGGGCCCGCCCCGGCGGCAGGCTCATCAGCATCGAAGACTGGGGCCTCGGCATGCCCGCCGAGCAGATCGAGGAAGCCAACGCGCTGCTCGCGTCGCCGCCCGACATCGACGTGGGCATGTCGCAGCGGCTGGGGTTCCACGTGGTCGCCCGGCTCGCGACGCGTCACGGCATCAAGGTGGGGCTCAGCGTCACACCGGGTTCGGGCACCACGGCGCTCGTCTCCCTGCCGCCGTCGCTCTTCGCCCCGCTCTACCCCGCGGCGGCCGCGTCCGCTTCGGGGGCGCGACCGGCCGCCGATCACCGGCCGCCGCGGCGCGCGGCCGCCCACCACACCACGGCGGCCCCGCCCCCGGTGGCGGCGTCGTCGACGGCACCGCCGCGCACCCTGGACACCGCCGACTGGCAGGGCTGGTGGGATCCGGCGGTCGCCTCGGCGATGCCCGCGTTCAACCCCACCCCGGCTCCCGTGAGCGGGGCAGGCCCGGCCATCGGCGAGCCCCCGTCGAACGGTTACGGCAACGGATCCGCGGTTCACCCGACCGCGGGCCTCGGCCCCGCCGCCAACGGCCACGGCAGCAACGGCAGCAACGGCCACGGGACCAACGGCCACGGCAGCAACGGTCACGGCAGCATCGGTCACGGCGCCTCCGACGGATACGGCACCAACGGCCACGCCACCCCCACACCGTCGGACGCGTCGGATCACGACTCCCCCGCCGCCGACCAGTACGGATCCACCGCCGACGGCGCGTACCCGGCAGCCGATGGCGCGGACCAGCTCGGCAGTGGCGCCGGAGCGGTCGACGCCCGTTTCAGTGAGCTGGGCCCGACCGACACCGGCCCCATCCGCGTGGTCGTCAGCGCCGATGACGTCGACGTGCAGCCGCGCGGCGAGGGCAGCGGCGGGAGGTCCTACGACCCGTTCTTCGTCAGCAGCCTGTGGGGCGCCGACGGCACCCCGCACGAGAACGCGAACCGCGAGGGCGCGGGCCTCGAGCCGGGCACCAGCACCCCGACCTACCGCGCCTCGACCGGGTCGTCCCTGCCGTCCCTGTCGTCGACGTCGACGCCGTCGGCGCCCGCGGAGGAGACGCGGCAGGCCGAGCCCCTGCGGCCCCGCCCGTCGCCGAGCCCGCGACCCCTCGTCGTCGACGCCCTGCCGCTGCCCACGGCCACCGTGCCGGAACAACGCCCCTCCGGCCCGGTCGACCCGGTCAGCGGCCTGCGCCGCCGCGTGCCCCAGTCGCACCTCTCCGCCCAGCTCCGCACCCCGGAGCCCGAGGCGGCGCCCGTCCGGGGCCGCCCCTCCACGGCGGACGCCGCCGCGGCCCTCTCCCGCTACCAGGCGAGCCGGGCGGCCGCACAGGCACGGGTGGGCGGCACGCTGCCGACCGGCCCCGCAACCACCGACGACCACGCTGACGGAGCCCACGAATGACCGCAAGCCTCGACTGGCTCCTCGCCGACTTCGCCTACGAGACGCCGGGCGTCACCCGCGCCCTCGTCGTCTCCGCCGACGGCCTCCGCCTCGCCACCTCCCCCGGCATGACCGAGGAGCTCGGCGACCAGCTCTCCGCCGCCGCGTCCGGCCTGGTCAGCCTGGCCAAGGGCGCGGCGCGGCTACTCGCCGCCGCCCCCGTCACCCAGACCATCCTGGAGATGGCGGGCGGCTACCTCTTCGTCACCACGATCGACCACGGCGCCGCGCTCGCCGTCCACGCCGACCGCAACTGCGACATGGGCATGATCGGCTACGAGATGACGATGCTCGCCAACCGCGCGGGCCACGCGCTCTCCCCGGGTGTGCGCTCCGGTTCCGGACGGTGAACGGGGCCGGGCGGTCCTGGGCGGAAGGCCACACCTGCGACGGACGCGTCGTCCCCGTCTACGCCGTCACCGGCGGGCGCACCCGCTCGACCGAGCGCGACCTGCCCATCGAGTCGATCGTCACCGCCACCGACCGCGGCTCCTACGACCTGGAGCCGGAGTACCGCACCATCGTCAGGATGGCCGTCCGCCCGGTCACGCTCGTCGAGATCGGCGCGGTGCTCGGCGTGCCCGTCGGCGTGGCCAGGGTGCTGGTCGGCGACCTCGCGGCCTCCGGCCACCTCGCCGTTCACGGCGCGCCGTCCACCGCGGACGGCAACCCGACTCCCGAGATCCTCACCCGACTCCTGGAGGGCCTGCGTGCACGCTGAACCGGGACCCGTCCCCCTCAAGATCCTCATCGCCGGTGGCTTCGGCGTGGGCAAGACGACGCTCGTCTCCGCGCTGTCGGAGATCCCGCCGCTGCTCACCGACGAGGCGATGACCACCGCGTCGATCGGCGTCGACGACATCGCCGTGGTGCCCGACAAGCGCACCACCACCGTCGCGATGGACTTCGGCCGGATCACCGTCGACGACTCGCTGATCCTGTACCTGTTCGGCACACCGGGCCAGGACCGCTTCTGGTTCATGTGGGACGAGCTGGCCCGCGGCTGCGTCGGCGCGGTGGTGCTCGTCGACCTGCGCCGGGTCGACGACTGCTTCCCCGCCATCGACTACTTCGAGAACCGGCGGGTGCCGTTCGTCGTCGCCGTGAACGGCTTCCCCGAGACCGAGCGCTTCGCCATCCCCGCTGTCCGCGACGCGCTCGCCCTGAACACCGACACCCCGGTCGTGCGCATGGACGCCCGCTCGTCGGCCACCGGGCTGAAGACCCTCGTCACGCTGGTCGAACACGCGTTGGAGCGGGCAACCGCCGCCGTGCGCTGACATCGTCCACGCGCTCTGGCAGAGTCGGCCGCATGCGTGATCTCCGGCTCGACGACGACGCGGTTGGCGCCTGGCTGCACCTCCCCGGCTCGGCGTCGGCCGAGCTCATCGGCTCGGTCGGCTTCGACTTCGCCTGCGTCGACCTCCAGCACGGCGTCGTCGACGACGACTCGGTGCTGCCCATGCTGCAGGCGCTCGCCGCCACGGACACGCCGTCGCTCGTCCGCGTGCAGTCCAACACCCCGGAGTCGATCTGCCGCGCGCTCGACCGCGGCGCCGACGGCGTGATCGTGCCCACTGGTGAACTCGGCGGACGAGGCCACCGCGGCCGTCATCGCCTGCCACCACCCGCCGCGGGGCATCCGCAGCTACGGCCCCGTCCGCGCGCCCTGGCACCCGCCGCGCGCCGAGCCGGTGTGCGTCGTGATGGTCGAGACCCCCGATGCCGTGGCCGCGCTGCCGGACATGCTGAAGGTCGAGGGCGTCGGTGGGGTGCTGATCGGCCCGTCCGACCTCGCGCTGAGCCACGGCATGCCGGTGGAGGCGCAGCACGGCGACGAGACCTACGACGCGCTCGTGCGTTCCATCGTGGAGCCGTGCCGCGCCGCGGGCACCCCGGTCGGGATCTTCACGGCGACCCCGGACCACGCCCAGCGCTTCAGGGCGATCGGGGTCACGTTCGTCGCGGGCCCATCGGACGCGATCATCCTGCACCGGGCCGCGACGGAGCACCTCGCCAGGTGCCGTCCGCCTTCTTCGGTCCGGCCCTGAGCCCGTCGAGGAGCGGCGCCTGCAGCCGCGCCCACGGGGAGACGTCGCTCGCCGGGTCGGCGGCCTCGGCCAGGAACCGCTCCCAGGGCCACCACTCGCACGACTCCACCTCGTCGGGCCGCGGGCGCGGGGTGCCGACGACCGTGCCGACGAACACCGGGCACAGCTCGTGCTCCTCGATGCCGTTGGCCGAGGCGCGGTAGGCGAAATCGGGCAGGAGCAGGTCGAGGTCGGCCACGTCGACCGCGAGCTCGTGGCGCAGCCTGCGGCGCACGGCGTTCGCCAGTGGCTCGTCCGGGGCGGGGTGCCCGCAGCAGGTGTTGGTCCGCACCCCCGGGAAGGTCGCCTTGTCCCGCGCCCGTCGCGTGACGAGCAACCGGCCCGCCCCGTCGAACCCGTAGCAGGAGAACGCGAGGTGCCGCGGGGTGCGCGCACCGTGCACGGTGGCCTTCTCCGCGGTGCCGACCGGGTTGCCGTCGTCGTCCACCAGGACTACCAGCTCCACGTCTCAACCGTACTTACGTGATCCGAACACCGCTCGGATAGCAGGCTCACGGCGGCTCGGCATCGTCGGCGCCGACAAGCTCCCCGAGAACCAGGAGAAGCCGATGCTCGTCCGACGATGTCTCGCCGTGGTGGCGGCGGTGGGTGCGGTTGCGCTGGGTGGCGGCACGGCATGGGCCGACACCGCGCCACCGACGGCCGCGCCCGACCACGCCAACTCGGCGATCTGCGCCAAGCGCGTACCGGCCGTGCTCGCCCGCATCGACAAGCTCACCGCCCGCGTCAACGGCGACGCCTCCGTCAAGGGGTCGACCGCGTGGTTGCGGGCCAAGGCCAACGAGGCCAGGGCGGCCGGGTACACGGCGCTCGCCGACCTGCTCACGGCGCGGGCGGACAGCAGGCCCGGCCGCCTCGACGAGCTGACGAAGCTCCGGGCCGACGTGCAGCACGTCAAGGAGACGGACTGCGCGGGATGAGCGGCCGTGCGCGGACGGTCGACGCACGCTCCTGGCCGGAGGCGGCATGAGCACCGCGGGGCGGCTCGCGGTGCTGGTCCTCGCCGCGGCCGTGACGCTCGGCGGCTGCCGCACCGCCGCCGCCCCGACCGCAGGCCCGCCCGCCGTCACGTCGGCGGACCCGCTCGGCAGCGTCGAGACCCGCGTGGACCAGATCGAGAAGCAGGTCGACCACGACGGCACGCGCTAGTGCGGTGGCCACGAACGTTGCCGGGTGATCGCGTGATCCAGGCGGCGCCTCGCCCGGGGGACGGAAAGCCGACGAAGGAGGCGGGGTGGGCAGGGGAGGGCGCCGCCCGAAGCTCATACCGGGCGTCTTCGCGAGGGCGGCAACGCCGCGAGGCGTCGCCTGGGCGCGCGAGGACCCGGCGAACGTTCGTGGGCGCAGCACTAGGGGGTCGCGTGGCGGTGGCACGATCAGCGCCGGAGGTGGGGCCGTGGCGGGAGCGGAGAAGGGGCTCGTGCTGGTCGTCGAGGACGACCGCGCGATCGCCGACCTCGTCGGCCTCTACCTGCGCCGCGACGGGTTCGGCGTGCAGGTCGAGCGCGACGGCCAGGCGGGGCTCGCGGCCGTGCGGCGGCTGCGGCCCGCCGCGGTCGTGCTCGACGTCGGGCTGCCGGGGCTGGACGGCGTCGAGGTCTGCCGACGGCTGCGCGCCGAGGACGACTGGACGCCGGTGCTGTTCGTCACCGCCCGCGACGACGAGATCGACCGCGTGCTCGGCCTGGAGATGGGCGCCGACGACTACGTCACCAAGCCGTTCAGCCCGCGCGAGCTCGTGGCGCGCGTGCGGACCGTGCTCCGCCGCTCCGGGCGCGTCGCCGAGCGGGAGGAGGTGTTGGCGGTGGGCGAGGTGCGCATCGAGGTCGACCGCCGCCGCGCCCACGCGGGGGGCGCCGAGGTCGCGCTGACCTCCACCGAGTTCGACCTGCTCACCCACCTCATGCGCGCCCCCGGCCGGGTGTTCACGCGCGAGCAACTGCTGTCGGCGGTGTGGGGGTACACCGCGTCGGCGGGCACCCGCACCGTCGACGTGCACGTGGCCCAGCTGCGCGCCAAGCTCGGCCCGGCGAGCCCGCTGCGCACCGTGCGGGGCGTCGGCTACGCGGCGGACCGGCCCTGATGCGCCGGTCGCTCGCGTGGCGGGTGGCGGCCAGCTGCCTGGTCGTCGCGCTGGTCGCGGTGGCGGTCGCGGCGGTCGTCGCGTTGCGGCTGGTCTCCGAGACCGCCCGCCAGACGACGCAGGCCGTGCTGGCCCAGGAGGCCGACATCGTCGCGGCCCAGCTCGCCGACCCCGCGCTCGTCGGCAACCCCGGTCCGGCGCGGCAGGCGGCGGCGTCGCGCAAGCTCGTGCAGACGCTGCAGGCCCAGGGCGTCGACATCGTGCTGCTGCCCCGCGCCCGCCCGGGAACGGGCCCGGTGGGCACCGCGCTCACCGAGGCGAACGCCGAGCGGGCGCTGGCGGGCGTGCCGGTGTCGGCGAGCGTCGACGTCGACGGGCGCACCTACGTCGTCGAGGCCCGCCCCGCGCTGAACGGGGCGTTCGCGTTGGTCCGCCGGTCGGACACGGGCCCGCTGGGCAACGGCCTCATCCGGCGCAACCTCGGCTTCGCGCTGCTCGCGGGCATCGCGGTGGCGCTCGTCGTCGGGTTGGTCGTCGGCACGCTGATGGCCCGGCCGCTGCGCCGCACGGCCGCCGCGGCGCACCTGCTCCGCGGCGGCCGTCGGGACGTGCGGGTGCCCGTGCGGGGCCCGGCCGAGGTGGCCGAGGTCGCGGGCGCGGTCAACGACCTCGCCGACGCGCTCGCCCGCAGCGAGGCCCGGCAGCGGGAGTTCCTGCTGCAGGTGTCCCACGAGCTCCGCACGCCGCTCACCGCCGTGCGCGGCTTCGCCGAGTCGCTGGCCGACGGCGTGGTCACCGGGGACGACGTCGCGCAGGCGGGCGCGACGATCGTGGCCGAGGCGGCGCGGCTCGACCGGCTCGTCGGCGACCTCATGGAGCTGGCCCGGCTGGAGGCCGACGACTTCCGCCTCGACCTCCTGCGGGTCGACCTCGGCGCCGTCGCCCGCGAGGCGGGCACGGTCTGGGACGCCCGCTGCCGAGCGGCGGGCGTGGTGTTCAGCGTGCACGCGCCGCCGTCGCCGGTGTGGGTCACGGCCGATCCGCGGCGACTGCGGCAGGTCGTCGACGGCCTCGCCGAGAACGCCCTGCGCGTGACCACCCCGGGCGGGTCGCTCGCGTTCGCGGTCTTCCCCGGCGGTGCGCTGCAGGTGCGCGACGGCGGGCCCGGCCTGGCGCCGGAGGACTACGCGGTGGTGTTCGACCGCGGCGTGCTGCACGAGCGCTACCGCGGCCACCGCCCCGTCGGTGCGGGCGGCGTCGGCTTGGCCCTGGTGCACGGCCTGGTCACCCGCATGGGCGGCACCATCACCGCCGAGCCCGCCCCGGAGGGCGGGGCGTGCTTCACCGTCGCCCTGCCCGCCGCTAGGGACGGCTCAGGTCGAGGCGGAACTCCGGGTGGGTCACCCGCAGGCTCCGGGTCCGCGACAGCTCGCCGAAGCGGGCGATGATGTCGCTCACCGTGGCGGGCCGGGTGAACAGGTAGTCCGTGCGCAACGGGCCCGCGGCGCGGGTGGCCTCGAGGTCCTCGGCGGGCACCATGTAGCGCAGCAGCAGCTCCTCGTCCGCAGAGCGACGGGCCCCCGTACTGGTCGCGCAGCTCCGAGAGCGACGGCTGGGGCCGCTCCCACCCGGCGAAGCGCCGCCCGTGCTCGGAGTTCAGCACCTTGTCGCGCACGTTCTCGTCGACCGGCGCGGGCGGCACGCCGAACGCGTTCATCAGGTAGATGACGGCCTCGTCGGGGGCCATGGAGTACCGGTCGCCGGTGACGATGTTGAGCACCGCCTGGATGCCGACGATCTGCGAGAACGGGGTGGCCGAGATCGGGTGGCCGAACTCCGCGCGCACCCGCACGCACTCCTCCAGCACCTCGTCGAGCCGTTCGGTCATCCCGTACTGGGCGAGCTGCGCCTTGAGCGTGCCGGTCATGCCGCCGGGCAGCTGGTGGCGGTAGACGAACGCGTCGTACTCCACCGGCGCGCCGGTGAGCCAGCCCTCCTGTTCGGCGATCCGCTCGCAGTTGCGCGCCACCGGCGGGAGCGTGGACTCGTCGATGCCGTGGCTGTGGCCCAGCCGGGTGAGGTTCGCCAGCGTCTGCTCGGTGGACGGCAGCGACGGCCCGTTGGCCAGCGGCCGCGAGCACGTGTGCAGCGTGGTGCCGCCCGCCTCGACCGCGGTCACGTAGTTGCGCGCGCCCATCCCGGTGGTGTTGTGGAAGTGCCACTCGACGGGCTTGTCCCCCGCCGCGGCCAGGATCGCCGGGATCAGGGTGCGCGCCCGGTCCGGGGTGAGGATGCCCGGGGCGTCCTCGACGTAGATCCCCGACACCGACGGCCACGACACCATCTCCCGCACCCGCGCCGCGAACCACTCGTCCGTGTGTACGGGGCTGATCCCGTAGAAGATCGCCCCCAGCGCCTTCGCGCCCGCGGTGTGGATGGTGTCGCAGAGGCGCTTCATCTGGTCGAGGTTGTAGAGGCAGTCGTACACCCAGAACGAGCCCATGCCGTGCTTGATCAGGGTCTGCACCCACAGGTCGAGGATCGCGTCCGGGGACAGCCCGAACTTGACGATCCGGTTGCTGCCGACGCCGCTGCGGAACTCGGTGCGCGGCATGGCGCGCCGCCAGTGGTCGAGGCCCTCCCACGGGTCCTCACGGGAGTAGCGCAGCACGCACTCGAACATCGAGCTGCCCGTGATGTCGATCGCCGAGTAGCCCGCGGTGTCCAGCTCGCGGGCCACCGGCGTGACCATCCCCGTGCGCAGCCGCATGCCCCACAGGCACTGCTGGCCGTCGCGGAAGGTCTGGTCGACGAGATCGATGTGGCTCACGACCGGCCCTGTGATCGTCGTCGGGGCTTGGGGTCGATCACGTTCTGCGGGTTGGGCTTCTCCCCCTGGCTGTAGTCGCCGAACGGGCCGTCGCGCCCCGCGACGGCCTTGCCGACGCCCTCGCTGTCGGCCAGGTTGATGAACTCGAGCGCCTCCGGCGTGTTGCGCAGCATGCCGTCGAGCACCGAGCCGAGCAGCTGCGTGCTCGTGAGGCCCATGTTCTCGTAGGCCTGGTTGACGACCAGCTTCATCGCCGTGAGCTGCGACATCGGGATCGACGCCAGCTGCTCGGCCAGCGTGTAGACCCGGCTCTCCAGCTGCGCGAACGGCACCGCGTCGTTGACGAGACCCAGCTGCTTCGCCTCGATGCCGTTCAGCGGGCGCCCCGTCAGAGCCAGCTCCTTGGCGTGGGCGAGGCCCAGGCGGGCCACCCACATGCCCGCGTGGTGGCAGCCCCACATCCGCGAGTACGGCGTGCCGATCTGCGCGTCCTCGCTCATGATCACGATATCGGCGCAGAGCGCCATCTCGCTGCCGCCGCCCACGGCCCAGCCGTGCACCTGCGCGATCACCGGCTTCGGCGTGCGCCACAGGCTCATGAACTTGGGCACCCAGCCGCTGGTGGGCGAGGTGGTGGCGATGAACTCCTTGCCGGGGTCCCACTTGCCGTCCGTGGTGAGGGTGTCGTCCCAGAAGTGGAAGCCGCCGCCGAAGTTGAAGCCGCCGCAGAACGAGCGGCCCGCGCCGCGCAGCACGATGACCTTGACGGCCCGGTCGTCGGTGGCCTCGTGGACCGCGGCCTCCAGCTCGTCGGTCATCGGCGGAACGATCGTGTTCAGCGCCTCGGGCCGGTTCAGCGTGATCGAGGCGATGGCGCCCTCGACGTCGTAGAGCAGGGTCTCGTACTCGCCCATGTCAGTCCCTTTCCATGTGCAGCGACGTCGTGCCGCGCGACACGTGCACGCTGCGGGGCCGCCGCGTCGCCATCAGCGCGGTGACGAGGTCCAGCTCGGTGGTCTCGTCGTGGTAGTCGTAGTCGGGGTACACCGGCTGCGCCCGCGCCGCGTCGACGTCGGCGGCGGGCACCATGTAGCGCAGCAGCAGCTCCTCGTCGGTGACCGACCGGCCGCCGTACTGCTCGCGCAGCTCCGGGAGCGTCGGCTGGGGCCGCTCCCAGCCCGCGAACCGCTGCCCGTGCGGCGAGGACAGCACGCGGTCGCGCACCTCCGCGTCGATCGGCGCGGGCGGCGGGCCGAACTTCTCCATGAGGTACAGCACGACCTCGTCGGGCACGACGCTCCACCGGTCGCCGGTGACGACGTTGAGCACCGACTGGATGCCCACGAGCTGCGAGAACGGCGTGGCGGAGATCGGGTGGCCCAGCTCCTCCCGCACCCGGACGGTCTCCTCGAGCACCTCGGGCAGGCGCTCGGCCATGGAGTACTGCGCGAGCTGGGCCTTGAGCGTGCCCGTCATGCCCCCGGGAAGGTGGTGCTCGTAGGCGAACGCGTCGAACTCGGCGGGCTCGCCGACGAGCCAGCCCTCCTGCCGGGCGATCCGCGCGCAGTGATCGGCGACGGGTGGCAGCGCGGCCTCGTCGATGCCGTGCTCGAAGCCGAGGCGGTCGAGGTTGGCCACGGTCTGCTCGGTGGACGGGAGCGAGGGCCCGTTGGCCAGCGGCCGCGAGCAGGTGTGCAGGATCGTGCCGCCCAGCTCGACGGCGATCATGTAGTTGAGCGCGCCCATCGCGGTGTTGTTGTGGAAGTGCCACTCGACGGGCTTGTCCCCCGCCGCCGCCAAGATGGCCGGGATCAGCGTGCGCGCCCGTTCCGGCGTGAGGATGCCCGGCGCGTCCTCCACGTAGATCGCGCTCACCGACGGCCACGACGCCATCTGCCGCACCCGCTGCGCGAACCACTCGTCGGTGTGCACGGGGCTGATCCCGTACATGATCGCGCCGAGCGCCTTCGCGCCCGTCTCGGCGATCACGTCGCAGAGCCGCTTCATCTGGCCCATGTTGTAGAGGCAGTCGTAGACCCACAGCGCGTCGATCCCATGGCGCACAAGGGTTCTCACCCAGAGGTCCATCAGCGCGTCGGGCGTCATCCCGAACGTGCCGATGCGGTTCTGGCACACCGGGGAGCGCAGTTCCGACGACGGCAGCCACGTGCGCCACAGGTCGAGGCTCTCCCACGGGTCCTCGCGCGAGTAGCGCACCGAGCACTCCATCAGCGAGCTGCCGGTGACCTCCACCGCCCGGAAGCCGGAGCGGTCCAGCTCACCCGCCACCTTGCGCAGCATCCCGCCACGCAGCCGCATGCCCCACAGGCTCTGCTGGCCGTCGCGGAACGTCTGGTCGACGAGCTCGATCACAGCGCCACCAGCGGGTGGTCCGCGGCGACGGCGTCAGGATGCTCCTTCGCCCACGCCACGAGCCGCGCCAGCGCCGGGACCTCCGACGGCTCCGGCGTGCGGACGGGCACGATCCCGTCCAGGATCTCCCCAGCCGTACCGTCAACGGTGACGGTGCGGCCCTCCACCGCGGCGAGCATCCCCTCCCCGCAGCCGACGACCGCGGGGCAGCCCAGCTCGCGGCTCACCACCGCGGCGTGGCTGGTGCGCCCGCCCACCTCGGTGCACACCGCCCTGGCCGCGATCATCCCGTGCACGTCCTCGGGGCTCGTGGCGTGCCGCACGAGCACGACGTCCTCGTCGTCGCCCGCGAACGCGGCCTCGTCCGGGTCGGCCACCGCGCGGCCCGACCCGATCCCGGGACAGGCGGGCTCGCCGCGGGCCAGCACCGTGGCGGTGGCGCGGGCCTCGGGGTCGAGGACGGGCCGCAGCACGGTGGCGACGTGATCCGGTCGGATGCGGGCCAGCGCCTCGGCCGGGGTGAGCACGCCCTCGTCCACGAAGTCGACGGCGAGCTTCAGCGCGGCCCGGGCCGAGCGCTTGGCGACCCGGGTCTGCAGGAGGTACAGCCTGCCGCGCTCCACGGTGAACTCGATGTCCTGCACGTCGCGGGTGTGCCGCTCCAGCGCGCGGCCCGCGTCGAGCAGCGCCGCGTGCACCTCGGGCAGCCGCTCGGCGAGGTCGGCGAGGTCGAGCGGGTCGACCTCGCCGGACACCACGTCCTCCCCTTGGCCGCGCGGCAGGAACTCGCCCATCGGCGCGGTGTCGCCGCGCTGCGGGTCGCGGGTGAAGAGCACCCCGGTGCCGGACCGGTCGTCGAGGTTGCCGTAGACCATCGCCTGCACGGTGACGGCGGTGCCACCGTCGTGCGACATGCGCTGGTGGTTGCGGTAGGCCACGGCGCGTGGCGAGCCCCACGACGCGAACACGGTGCAGATCGCGGCGCGCAGCTGTTCGTGCGGGTCGGCCGGGGCGTCCTGGCCGACCAGGCGCGCGTAGGACTCGCGGAAGCGCCGGTGGGTGTCGCGCGCGAAGGCCGCATCGCCGCTCGCCGCCGCCAGCGTGGCCTCGACGGCGTCGGTGATGCCGAGGTTGAGGATCGTGTCCATCATCCCGGGCATGCTCTGGGCCGCGCCGGAACGCACGGAGACGAGCAGCTCCTCGCCGAACCTGCGCCCCGTGGCCGCTTCGAGGTGGGCCAGCGCGGCCAGCACGTCGGCCCACACGTCGTCGGGAAGGCCGCCCGCACAGCGCTTGCCGACCGAGGTGGTCAGCACGAACGCGGGCGGCACAGGCATGCCGAGCCGGTGCATCGTGGCCAGGCTGTGCGCCTTGTTGCCGATCTCCTCGCGGTCCGGGACGACGCTGCCGTCGAGGACGACGACACCGCCGATGGCCGTGCTCACGGTTCCCGCGTGCGGCCCAACAGCCGCAACAGGTCTTCGTGGAGCTCGAACCACACGGTGTGGTAGCTCGCCACGCGCACGCCGCTGACGTAGTCGGTCTCGCCCGCCGACGCCCGCGCCAGCGCCTCGGCCAGCCTGCGCCGGTGGACGCCGAGGCGCGGCACCAGTCCGGCCAGCACGTCGAGCACCGGGTCCGCGTCGGAGTCGAGCTTCGCCAGCTGGTCCAGCACGGCGGCGTCGTACTCGGCGTCGGAGTGGTCGTTGGGCACGGCCTCGCCGCCGACGTTCACCGTCTGCCAGCGCGTCATCAGCGCCAGCAGCTCGCGGTTGACCTCCTCGAACCCCGCGTAGGCCGCGTCGGCGCCCGGATCGGCCCGCAGGTCGGCGAACAGCACCGGGTACTGCTCGTCGAGCCACGCCCGCCCGGCCGGGGTGACCATGTACTTCCCCCGCCCGGACATCGCCCGCTTCTCGGCAACGGCGGCGTCGAGTGCGGGGGCGACCTCGGCTTCGGTGGCGCCGAGCACCTCGGCCACCTCCCCCGCCTGGCCCGCCTTCTTCAGCACGAGCCCGTGCAGTGCGGTGAACTCGTCGATCTCCATGTCACTGCTCATGGCTGCTCCGCCCTGATCTCGTCCCGTACGGTGCGGCGCAACAGCTTGCCCGCGCCGCTCTTCGGCAGGTCCTGCTCGCGGATGTGGAACGCCCGCGGCCGCTTGAACCCGGCCACCCGGTCGCGCATGTACTCCTCCAGCTCGTCCGGGGTGACGGCGGCGCGCACACTCACGACCGCGTGCACGATCTCGCCCCACCGCGTGTCGGGCACCGAGACGACCGCGGCCTCCCGCACCGCGGGGTGGGTCACGAGCACGTCCTCCACCTCGCGAGGGTAGACGTTGAACCCACCACTGATGATCATGTCGTGCTGCCGGTCCTGCAGGAACAGGTAGCCGTCCTCGTCGAGGTAGCCGACGTCGCCGGTGTGCAGCCAGCCGTTGCGGAACGTCTGCGCCGTGGCGTCGGGCCGGTTGTAGTAGCCCGACGACACGATCGCCCCGCGGCAGACGACCTCGCCGGTCTCGCCGACGGCCACGTCCCGGTCCTCGGCGGGATCAGAGCTGTCGACCACCCGCACCGCGACCATCGTGTACGCCCGGCCCGCCGAGCCGACCCGACCGTGCTCCTCCGGGCGCAGGTGGGTGATCGTCATCGGCGCCTCGGCCTGCCCGTAGGTCTGGGCGAGGACCTGGCCGAACACCCGCTCGCAGCCCTCGGCGACCGACGGCGCTATCGGCGAGGCCCCGTAGGAGATCTGCTTGAGCTGGGGCAGCGCGACGTCGGCGAGGTTGGGCTCGTCGAGCAGCGTGGCCATCATCGTCGGGACCAGGAACGTGCGCTGCGCGCCGGTGCGCTCCATCCACTCCAGGAACTCGCCTGCCCGGAAACGGGGCAGCAGCACGCTCGTGGCCCCGCGCACCAGGTGCGGCAGGAAGTAGGAGCCGCTGGCGTGCGAGACGGGCGCGGCGTGCAGCATCACGTCGCCCCGCGCGATCCCCGGCACGTGCTCCAGGAGGTAGTTGCTCACCTGCGCCTGCAACGTCCGCAGGGTGAGCAGCACGCCCTTGGACCGGCCGGTGGTGCCGCCCGTGTACGCGAGGCGGTAGACCTCCTTCGGGTCCATCGGCACGTCGCAGGGCCCGTCGGGGCCGGTCTGCGACAGCCGGTCGACGTCGCTGCGGGACAGGGCGAACTCGACGCCGGGCAGCGTGAGCCCGTCGGTGATCGACGCCCGCGCGCCCGAGTCCTCGACCTTGAACGCGTGGTCCTCCGCGGTGTCGCGGGCGTTGAGGCCGACGCGGTGCAGCCCGGTGCGCGACAGCGCGACGTAGGCCAGCAGCTCCTCGATGCAGTTGGGCAGCACCGAGGCGACCCGGTCGCCGGGGCGCAGGCCGAGCCCGAGCAGCGCGTTGCCCAGCCGGGCCGTCCGCTGCTCGAACTCGACGAACGACAGCGTGCGTTCCCCGTCCGACAACGCGGGCGCGTCGCCGTAGCGCAGCGCCGCGTGCCGGACGAGGTCTTGGACGAACATCTAGGTGGCCGCCCGCTTGGCCCGGATCTCGTCCATCTCCGCCCGCGTGACGCCTGCGCCGCGGCCCTCCAGCACGGAGCCGCGCTGGTCGATGCGGTAGAGCTCGTCGGCAAGCGGGGTGTCGGCGTGCCCGCGCACCCAGGCGTCGTCGAGGAAGCGGTAGGGCTCCTGGCAGATCGCCGGGGTGAACTCGCGGCAGGCCGCGTTGTACTCGTCGAGCGTGAGCCGTCCGCGGGTGGTCAGGTAGGTGCCCTGCTTGTGCGGCAACGTGGTCGAGCCCGGGCGCAGCGGGCCGGACGTGAGCGTGTACTCGTCGTCGGTGAGCACCGAGTAGGGCACGGTCCACCACATGTCGCCGGGCTGGGCGGTCCACTTGCTCATCGTGTACGGGCTGCCCTGCTGGGACGGCAGGTCGACGTAGCCCAGCAGCTCGGCGAGGAAGTCGCGCCCGTACTCGTCGTTGAGCAGCGGCTTGAAGCGCGCGGCGCGCTCGTCGATCTGGTACCAGTCGTCGGGGTCGTAGACGCCCGCGACGTGCGCGAGGTCCTTGGCCACGCAGAAGTACGACATGGCGCCCGCGTCGAGCATCTGGTCGCGGCTCCAGCCCGCCATCTCCTTCCACAGCTCGATCGTCGCCTTGGACAGGATCTCGCCCTCGTGGTCGAGGAAGTCGGCCATCGTGGACGCGTTGTCCATGGCGACCGGGAGCTGGCCGTCGGAGAGGTAGTCCGAGGTGTAGAGGCCGACGGCGACGACGTTGTCGTGGTCGTAGGAGGGCTGGGCCTCGAAGCTGTTCCAGTCGTCGACGATGTTGAAGTGGGTGTCCTTGAGGATCACCGGGATCGTCAGGTTGTTGTGCGTGACCCCGGACGCGATGCCGTCGAGCCACGGCAGGTCGCCCTCGCCGAGGTCGACGTAGCCGCGCACGAGCATCTCCTCGTTCGCCCGGCAGCGGTACGGGCCGTGGTTGAAGATGCCGAGGCGGGACTCGCAGTGCGACAGCAGCGCGTACTGGTTGGCGGTGGCCATGAACCGCTTGAGCGAGGCGGACAGCCGGTCGCCGGGCGTGATCCCGATCGCGTCGGCCTCGAACACCTGGGCGCGGCGCTCCGGGATGAGCTGGGCGCGCAGGTTGGCGTCCGACGGCAGCACGTGAGCGTGGTTGCGGTGGTAGGCGAGGTTGAGCCGCTCGGCGAAGTCCTCGACGAACACGAGGTCGTCGAGCCCGTCGGTGGGCTTGAGCATGCCGAGGTCGATCAGCAGCTGGCGGCCCGCGAGGTAGAACTCGGGCACGCAGGAGTGGCTGATGATGTCGCCCTTGCTGTCGATCTCGCGCATGCGGTCGCCGATCTCCTCGGCGGGCATGGACGCCTCGATCTTCCGCAGCAGCTCGGGGAACCGGTAGTAGGCCTGGAAGTACGACAGCGTCATGTACGCGGGCACCGGGTAGAGCTTCGACTCCTGCACGGTGCGGGTGGTGCAGTGCAGGTACCAGGTGTCGGAGTTCTTGCGGATCCAGGCGTTGAGGCGCAGCAGGTCGGCGTAGGTGTGGTTGTGCGGCATCTCAGGTCAGCTTCCAGACGCGGGCATGGCCCTGGCCTTCTACTTCTTCTGCTGCGTAAGAGATCTTTGCGGGCACGCTGTACTCGACCTGCACGCGATCGCCCTCCTCCAGGCCGGCGACCTGGGCGTTCATCAGGCACGGGATCTGGTACTCGCGGGTGAGGATGCCCAGGTGGGAGCGCACGCTGCCGCCCTTGCAGACGACGGCGGTGAACTCCTCCAGGATCGGCGCGGTGAGGGTGCCGCCGGAGTCGTCGATGATCGCGACCGTGTCCGGGGGCACACCTTCGGTGAGCATGTCCATCACGCGGTCGACGTCGGAGATGAACCGCGCGATGCCGGTGACGTCGCCCGCCTTGAACACGTTGTCGCCGCCGCCGACCACGATCCGGCCCTGCTCGTCGGCCGCGGCCAGGGTGAACTCGCCCGCCTCCGCGGTCTGGTACTTGTCGGGGCTCTCGTGCTTCGAGATGTCGGCGGACATCTCGAAGCGCACGCCCGTGGCCAGCAGCTCGTCCTCAAGCGCCTGGAGGTCTTCGCGGGTGAGCTCGAGATCGTTGCGGAAGACCGCTTCCTCCCAGGTCAGGCCGGAAGCCTGCAGCTTCTCCTGCACCAGCTCGCCGACGCGGCGGTGGTAGAACGCGACGGTCCGCGACTGAGGCGGGCTACCCCACTTGTACGCCATGATCTTCTCCTCGGTTCGTCCGCCATTGCGGCAGGAAGCGGTCTTCGATCCAGCGGGTGTTGATGCGGTTGGCGCGGAAGTCGCCGTGTCGCACGAGGTCGCGCGCGATGCCCGCCGTGGTCGCGACGCCCTCGACGGCGACGTGCGCGAGCGCCCGGTCCATCCGGCGCAGGGCCTCGGGCCGGTCGCCGCCCCAGCAGATCAGCTTGGCGATCATCGAGTCGTAGTGCGGCACGACCGTCCAGCCGTCGAAGCAGTGCGTGTCGACGCGCACGCCCGCGCCCTCGGGCATCGTCCAGCGCTCGATCCGGCCGGGCGTGGGCAGGAAGATCGCCGCGCCGGTGTGGTCGGTTGTGACAGCCTCGGCGTTGAGCCTGCATTCGATCGCGTGGCCCGTGAGCCGCACCTCGTCCTGGGTGATCGACAGCGGCCTGCCTGCGGCGATGCGCAGCTGCTCGCGGACGATGTCGACGCCGGTGATCATCTCGGTGACGGGGTGCTCGACCTGCACCCGGGTGTTGACCTCGAGGAACGAGAAGTCGCCCCGGTCGACGTCCACGAGGAACTCGACCGTGCCCGCGCCGACGTACTCCAACGCCGTGGCGAGGCGGGTGGCGGCGGCGCAGATGTCGGCGCGCAGGCTCTCGGGCAGCGCGCTGGCGGGCGCCTCCTCGACGATCTTCTGGAACCGCCGCTGCGCCGAGCAGTCCCGTTCGCCGAGGTGGATCACCGAGCCGTGGGTGTCGGCCAGGATCTGCACCTCGACGTGGCGGGCGTTGCCGATCCAGCGCTCGACGAACAGGGTGCCGTCGCCGAACGCGGCCTCGGCCTCGCGGGAGGCGGAGGTGAAGGCGTCGCGCAGGCCTGCCGGGCTGTCGACCCGGACCATGCCCCGGCCGCCGCCGCCCGCCGACGCCTTGAGCAGCACCGGGTAGCCGATCAGCGCGGCCGCCGCGGCGGCGTCGTCGGGCGTGGCGGCCCGGTCGGACCCTTCGCCCACCGGCACGCCGATCGAGCGGGCGAGCGCCCGCGCGCCGATCTTGCTGCCGCCGCGGCGGATGACGTCGGCGGGCGGCCCGACGAACGTCAGGCCCACCCGCGCGCACTCGGCGGCGAGCTCGGGGCGTTCGGAGAGGAAGCCGTAGCCGGGGTGCACGGCGTCGCAGCCGGTGGCGATGGCCGCACCGACGATCGACCCGACGTCGAGGTAGCTCGCCGACGCGGCGGCGGGGCCGATCCGCACCACGGTGTCGGCGCGGCGGGCGGCGAGGCTGTCGCGGTCGGCGTCGGACACGGCGGCGACCGACTCGACGCCCTCGTCGAAGCACGCCCGCACGATCCGCACGGCGATCTCCCCGCGGTTGGCGACGAGCACGCGCCGCAGGCTCACGGCGTCGGGTCCGGCTGGACGTAGACGATCGGCTCGCCCTTCTCGACCGACAGCCCGTTGCCGACCGGGATCGCGGTGACCACGCCTGCGCGGCCCGCCGACACGCGGTTCATGAGCTTCATCAGCTCGACGATGCAGACCACGGTGTCGGCCTCCACGCGGCCGCCGACCTCGACGAACGGCGGCTGGCCGGGGGCGGGCGAGCGCCAGAAGATGCCGGGCGACGGGGCGAGCACCGGCTCCCCCGCCGTGGGCGGCGGCCCCGGCACACCGATGCCCGAGCCGGGGGTGGCGAACGGCGTGCCCGTGACCCCCTCGGGAGCGCCGTTGCTCGCCGGGGCGGCGGGCGGAGATGAGACGGCGGGGGCGGCGCCTGCCGCAGGTGCGATCGGGGCCGCGGGTGCGCCGAGGCCGGCAGCCGCACCGGCACTACCCGGCGCGGGGACCGCAGGTGCACTGGCAGCGGCGGTGGCCCCGGCGGCGGTGGGCGCGGCAGCGCCTGCGGCGGGGGGCAGTCCGCCCGTCGCCGACAGGTGCACCTCCACGCCGTCGACCGCGAGGTGGATCTCGTTCCAGTCGGAGGCTTCGAACGCGTCGACGAGGCGCTGCAGGTCTGCGAGGTCCATGGCTCAACCCAACCCGTAGGGACGGTATTCGCCGCGGATGCTGTGCTCGAAGTGCGCCATCCCGGCCGCGCCGTCGGGACCGACCATGTGCATGGGGAACTCGGTGGGGCCCAGCCGGTGGCGCACGGGGACGTGCGGCGGGCCGGTGCGCTCGCCACCCGGCGTGACGTCGTAGTCGTCGATCTCCTGCGCCTCGGCGCCCCGGTAGACGCCCGGGCCGAGGCCGTCGCGCCAGCCGCGGTAGTAGCCGCCCGCCTGCACGTCGGCCGGGGTGCCCGCGAGGCGCAGCTCGTACTTGCGCACCACGCCGTCCTCGCCGTCCAGGACGATGGAGCCGCCGGTCGGCCACTGCGTGCCGGGCAGGTACGTCAGCTCGTGGCTCATGCCGGTGAGCGCGACGCTGCGCCCGTCCGGCCAGTCCAAGCGGCCCTCGAAGTCCAGGGGCTGCCCGTCCGGGTCCTCGTGGGTGTTGACGAAGCCGGTGTGGTCGCCCGCCTCGAACGGCACCCACAGCCGCAGCGCGCGGTTGAAGGACTCCTCGTCGGTGCGATCGGTGCCCGACAGCTTCGTGGGCACCCCCATCGAGGAGCGGATCCCCCACGAGTGGTCGCGCATCGCGTGCCACTCGTCGATGAGGAGCTCGTGGCCCATCGCCCGGCCGCGGCCGGTGGCCCGGCAGACCGTCGTGTAGCGGATGGTGTCGTTGATGACCGCGCCGAACTTCACGTGCTGGTAGCGGTCCTCGACGAACGGCGGGCCCTGCGTGGTGAGCTCGACGTCCAGCTCGACGCCCGACGGGTTGTCCTCGACCGTGAGGCGCACCCGCTGCATCGGCTCGACGATCGTGAGGCGCACCGGGCCGACGGCCAGCTCGTCGTAGCGCGGCCGCAGCGCCCGCGAGGCGCGCACCACGACCTGCCGGTTGTTGTGCGCGACCGACGCCCAGCCGTCGATCACGTTGCCGTTGGGGTGCAGCCGAAGACCCGCGAAGAAGTACCAGTCCTGGGCGTACAGAGCGATGAAGTAGCCGTCGTTGAAGTGCGCATCGGAGGTGCCGACCATGTGGAACGGCGTGGGCACCTGGTGGTAGGGCAGCTCGTCGGCGGCGTAGAGCCTCATGAGGCCGACACCGGCCGCGGCGGCTCGGGCCTGCTGCCCTCGGCGAAGCGCCGCATGCCCGCGACGGCCTCGGGGGCCAGCGCCGGGGCGTGGCACAGCTCGACCTCGAGGTCGAGGCCGTCCTGGAGGGAGAGGCCGAGGGTGGCGATGGCCGCCTTGCGGTCGGCGCGGATGCCGACCTGGGAGTAGCCCGCGCAGTGGTGCGCCAGCTCCAGCGCGCGATCGAGGGCCGTGCCCGCGGGCACCACCTCCTGCGCCAGCCCCATGACCTGCGCGCGGGCGGCGTCGATCTCCACGCCGGTCTCGATCATGTAAAGGGCGTTGCCGATGCCGACGACCCGCGGCAGGCGCTGGGTGCCGCCGTCGGCCAGCGAGAGGCCCCAGCGCTTGTTGAGCAGGCCGAACTTCGCGCGCTCGTCGACGATGCGGAAGTCGCACCACACCGCGAGCTCGACCCCGCCCGCGTAGCAGGCGCCGTTGATGGCCCCGATCACGGGCTTGTCGGGGTCGAGCCGGGCGAAGCCCATCGGGCCCGCGTCGTACGTGCGGCGGTGCTGGAAGAGCTCGGCCATGCCCTTGAGGTTGGCTCCCGCGCAGAACGTCCGATCGCCCGCGCCCGTGATGACGAGTACCTTGGCCGCGTCGTCCGCGGCGAACGCGTCGACGGCGTCGGCGAGCAGCATCGCCGTCTCGTCGTCGACGTTGTTGTGCACCTCGGGGCGGTTGAGGGTGAGGACGGTGACGGCGTCCTGCCGCTCGACCAACAGCTTCGACATGTGGTCCCTTCCCCATTGAAGTGAGTTCACTTTGCCTCGGTGGGCCGGGCATGTCAACGGGCCGTGTTAGCCTCCTTCCCGGGGAAGGTGAGTTCATTTTGCCGATCTCGGATGTCGCGCCCACCGCGCGCGGGGCCGCCAGCAGAGCCCGGCTCATCCACGCCGCCCGCGCGGAGCTGATCGAGCGCTCGGGTTCGCTGGAGGTCGACTCCGTCGCGCAACGGGCCGACACGTCGGTCGGGCTCATCTACCGCCACTTCGGCTCGCGGGCGGGCCTCATCGGCGCCGTGGTCGACGACTTCTACGCCCGTTTCCGCACGGAGGCCCTGGAGATCAACCCGGCGCCCGGCGGCACGTTCGCCGAGCGGGAGCGCCGTCGCACCGAGCTGTACGTGGCGTTCCACTACGCCGATCCGCTCGCCCGGATCATCGTGCACAACCTGCACCTCGACGCCGACGTCGCGGCGATGGAGGCCCGCCACCGCAGTGAGATGATCCAGCTGGCCGAGCGGGTGATGGCGCTGGGCCAGGCCCGCGGCGAGATCCCGGCCGACCGCGACCCCGCGTTCGTCGCCGCCATGATGATCGGCGGCATGCGCGAGGTGCTGGGCGTCGCGCTGTCGGGCGAGCAGTGGCCCGACCAGGAGGTCACGGCGGCCAAGCTGTGGGTGCTCGTCGCGGGCGTCGCTGGTGTCGACCCCGACTGAGCAGGCGAGGTGGCGGCAGGACGACGCCACGGCGATGCAGGACCGGCTCGGGCGCTGGGCGGCCGACACCCTCGGCCCCGACGCACGCGTGGACCGCCTCGAACGGATGCCCGGCCACTCGGGCATCACCTGGGCGTTCGACGTCCACGTCGGCGGCGGCGCCGGCGGCCCGGCGGCACCGGCGGCACCGGCGGCACCGAGCGTTTGGTGTTGCGCATGCCGCCGCTGGGGGCGCGCCGCAGCGCCGCCACGGACGTGCACCGGCAGGCCCCGCTGCTCACCGCGCTGGCCGAGCACGGCGTGCCCGCGCCGCGGCTGCGGTGGAGCGGTGAGCACGGCCCGTGGTTCGGCACCCCGTACCTCATCGTCGACCGCGTGGCGGGCGCTCCGCCCGGCGACGTGTTCGCCGAGGGCGGCGCGCCCGCACCTGCCCGCACCGTGTTCGCCGAGGCCATGCGGGTGCTGGCCCGCATCCACGCCACGCCGCCGCCCACGGCCTGGCGGGCGGCGACGCCGCTCGCGGCCGTCGTCGACCACTGGCGGAAGCTGTTGGACGAGACCCCCGAACCGTCGTGGATCCCGGCGGGCCGCACCCTGCACGCCCGGCTGCGGGCGGCGGTGCCCGATGTCGGCCCACCCGGCCTCGTGCACGCCGACTTCTACGCCAACAACTGGATGATCAGCGGCGGCGATCTCGTCGCCGTGCTCGACTGGGAGGGCGCGCACCGGGGCGACGGCCGGGTCGACGTCGGCTGGATCGCGATGATCTACGACCGGGCCAGCTGGCACCCCGCCCAGCGACCCGACATCGCGGCCGCCCCCGAGCCCGAGGACCTCGTGGCGGCCTACGGCGCCCCGCTCCGCGACGTGGCCTGGTTCCGGGCGCTGGCGGGCATGCGCCTCGCCGCGCTCACGGCGCACTACCTGCGCATGCACCGCACCGGACAACGGCCGGACGCGACGTGGGAGGCCTTCGGCGAGTCCGTGCCCTACATCCTGGGTCGTGCGGGGGCCGTGCTCGACTAAGCGCTGCGCAGGTGCTGGAGGGCCTGGTGCTGCACGCGGCGCACCAGCTCCGGCGACGCGCCCAGCGCGGCGGCCGTCCGCTCCAGCGAGAGCCCCACGGCGACCCGCAGCACCAGCACCTCGCGCTCGGCGGGCGGGAGCTGGTCCAGCTGGACGGGCAGGCCGGTGGGCTCCGCGCCGTCGACAGCGGTCGCGGCGGTGCGGTAGACGAACGCCGTGAGCACGGCTTCGTCGCCGGTGGACGGCGCCGTCGCGGTGATCGTGCGGCACACGGCGCGGGCCAGGTCGGCGGCGCGCTCGGCACAACCGAGGCGGGCCCGGCAGTAGCGGGTGACGGCGGGCCGGACCTCGGCCATCAACCGGACGTCGATCCCCCGGGCACCGGCGTCCGCAGCGGACGCCGGGGTGATCTGCAGGGGCAGACGGGTGTCGACGCTGAGGCTCACATCTCTAAACGACGTCTCACCGCCGCGGAGGTTGCCCCCGCCGTCCACTGGCCACGTAGCCCGCGCCCATCGCCAGCTCCTGCACGGCGAGGTCGGCGACGCGTTCGGCGAGGTGGGTCCACGGACGGTCGAACCCGGCGAAGTCGCGCACGTACGGCGCGTGCAGCGCGAGCACGCTCGCGTTCATGCCGATGGCCCAGACCGGCCCCCACTTGCCGCCACCCGCCGCCACGCCCGCACCGGGCCGCAGGTGGCCGAGGACGTTGTCCAGGGCGGGACCGGACTGCATGATGTCGTGCACCGCGCAGAACAGCGCGTGGTCGGCGGTGGGCAGCTCGGCCGTCTCCAGGGGCGCGCAGGTGAGCACGACGTTCGACCAACCGGCGGCGTCGACGCGCTCCGCGGCGAGCTCGAGCATCTCGGGTGCCGCGTCCACCCCGACGAGGGTGCCCTCCGGGCCGATGCGCTCCTGCAGCGCGGCGAAGCAGAGGCCGGTGCCGCACCCGGCGTCGATGACGGTGTCGCCGCGACGCAGCGGCAGTGCGTCGACGATCATGCCGCGGTACCGCTCGAACGCGGAGGTGCGGCGGTCGTACTCGATGGCATCGCGGGCGTAGGCGGTGGGTGTTCGGGACATGGGCATACCTCAGGTGTCGGGCGGGAGGGGTGGTCGCGCCACAACTGTGTGGCAGAGCCGTCCATCCTGGTCGGACCCCGGAGGCGACGGAACCGCCGTTCGGTGCGCCCTCAGGCCGCGGTGCTCGTCGTGGGTACAACCGGCAGGGTGATGGCGGCACACGCCTGGCGGAGCCCCTCGGCGAAGCCTGCGGGGTCGGCGAGGAACACGCCGTGGTCGCCGTCGATCTCCACCACCACGGCGCCGGGCACCGCCGCGGCCAGCTTGCGCTGACGCTGCGGCGCGACGACGCGGTCGTGGCGGGTGATGAGCACCGCGGTGGGCACGTCGACCCCGCCGATCCACAGGTGGGAGCTGAACGAGCACGCCGCGCGCATGGCGTCGAGCGCGGTGGCGAGCGGCACCCGGCGCATGTGGGCGAGCGCGGCCCGACGCTGTGCGGCGGTGAGGCTGGCGTCGAGCAGCGGGCCTGCGATGGCGTCGGTGCCCACCGGCGAGAACGGGGCGAACCACGACGCGGTGACCACGGCCCACGGCATCGCCAACGCCAGCACCCGCTCCACCGGCGAGCCGGTGACGTTGCGGGCGGTGGAGCACAGGACCAGGCCCGCCACCAGGTCGCGGTGCCTGCGCCACAGCAACTGGGCGACCATTCCGCCGATCGAGAACCCGACCGGGATGACCGGGCCGGTGCCGAGGGTGAGCAGCACGGCGGCGACGTCGTCCGCGCAGTCCTCCAGGCGGAACGCCCCCGCGACCGGCAGGCCGTTGCCGTGGCCGCGCAGGTCGATCGCGAGCACCCGGTAGTGCGTCGCGAGGGCCTCGGCCGCGAGCGACCAGTTGGTGTCGACGTCCAACGCGACGCCGTGGAGGAGCACGAGCACCGGGGCGCTCGCAGGTCCGGTCCATTCGCGGACGACGACGGATCCGCGCCCCGAAAGCACCACGAGCCGATCGTGACAAGCGTGCGCCACAGGTCACCTCTTAGCGTCGTCGATGTCCGAATGATGAAGGACCGTTAACACAACGGCAACCTCGGGGTGTTCGTACTGCAAATCTGGCGTCCACCCGCCACACTGCGGTCCCCCGCACCTGAAAGGGAGCCCCGTGCGCATCTTCTCGCTGCTCGTCCTGATCTGGTTGCTGATCGGCGCGTTCGCGGCCTACCAGCGCAACTACTTCGCCAACGACCCGGTCAACTGCGCGCAACTGACCACGGTGATCGTCACGATCATCGCGGGCCCGCTCAACTACGTGGGCGCCAACCCGAAGATCAACTGCACGGTGCCGCAGCCCTCGCAGTAGGCGGCGCGGCCGCGCCGTGCGGGATCAGGCCGTGCGGCGCGGCACCCGACGCGCGATCACAGCGCGGGTGGCCGGCGCACGGGCCGCCCACCGCTCCCGGCGCTCGGCGGCGAGCGAGCGGGAAGCCGAGGCACCCACGTGTTCGGGTGTCACCCGGTCGGCCGTGCGGCGTCCTCCTCGGAAGCCGTCGGGTGCTTCCCCGCGAACAGGTCGACGATGGGCTCCCACCGCATGCGCCGCCCCTCGGGGAACCGCTTCCGCGACCGCGCGAGCCGCCGCGAGCCCTCGCGGTAGAACCGCCGCGCCCACGGCGAGCGCGGCCGGGCCAGCCTGCAGGTGGCGACGAACGCGATGATCGGCACGAACAGGCCGAGCACGCCGAACACGATGCGGCCCTTGAGGATCGCCGCCAGCACGAACAGCAGGTTGACCGCGATGGTGATGCCGAGGACCAGTTCGCCGTCGGTGGTGTCGTCGTCGAACGGCGAGATCCCGACCAGCAGGAGCAGGCCGACGAGCGTCGCGAGCAGCACGGCGTCCACCGAGCGCCGCCCCTCGGGGCCCCAGTAGACGTCGTCGAGCCGCAACCAGAGGGCGAACTCGTCCAGTGTGAGCGCGGCGCCCATGCCGAAGAGCACGGCGAGCACCTCCAGCCACGGGCTCGCGGGCCGATAGGCCAGCTCCATGGTGCCCACACCGAGCAGGAGGAAGATCCCCCACACCTGGTGGTGGATGTGGACACCGCCGACGGACATGTCCCGGAAGGGGCCACGCCCGCGGCGGATGAGGTTGGTGATGACCCGGGTGACCGCGAACGTGACCACGAAAGCGAGCAGCATCCAGAAGACGGCCGCCGAGTCAGGGATCACGGGCTATCCCCCGGTCGTGGCGCCGACGGCCCGCCGCAGCCGCACCGCCCACACGACGATGATGACGCCGAACACGATGGCGTACGCCCCGACCAGCCACAGCAGCGTGATCAGCGCGGTGCCGGGCGAGGCCAGCAGCACGACGCCGAACAGCACGCTCACGATGCCCGCGGCGAGCATCCAGCCCCAGCCCTCGCTGCCCCGCTTGCGCATCATGAAGGACTCCACGACCTCCGCGATGCCGCCCACGATGCTCCAGAACGCGATGACGAAGAGGATCGCCAGCACCGTGACGCCCGGCCACGCGAACGCGATGATGCCCGCGAGCACCGACACGGCGCCCTGCACGACGTGCCAGACCCAGTGCGGGTCGTCCGTGCGGTGGCGGATCCCGACGGCGAGCGCCGTGACGCCGTCGAGGATCGCGTAGGCCGCGAACACGAAAACCAGCGCGAGGAGCGCGGTGCCCGGGGCGAACAGCGCGAACAGTCCGAACAGGATCGCCAGGATCCCCCGCAGCAGTACCAACCACCATATGCCGCGCGCCGCGGCAGTCAGATCCGCCATGGTCCAAGTATCGTCCGGCTCCCCCGCGGTGATCGACACCTTTGGGTCTCGATTGCCCGAACGAGACCGGAGGCCTGTTACTTCTGGGCGGCGGCGGTCGGACGGGACGAGGTGCGGGCGCCCAGGGCGCGGGCGCGGCGCCAGATCAGCTCGGCCTGGAAGGCCACCATGACGGCGATCATGATCAGGATCTCGCCGAAGCCGCCGTCGTCGCTGATGTGGGCGAAGTAGGCGTAGGTGCCGAGCCCGAACTTGGCGACGACCATGCCGAGGAACAGCGCGACGGTCACCGCGGTGCCCCGGCTGTAGACCCGGTGCTCACCGGCGGTGTCGTCCGCCCACACCCGGGTCAGCTTGCCGCGGGCCAGACCGACGACGACGCTCAGCACGAGGCTGGCCACGAGCAGCACCCACTCCGCGGCGGTGTCGGGGCGGGAGAAGCCCCCGACGACCAGACCGATGACGGCGTAGATGATCGCGAGCTTGAACCGGCTGGAGCCGACGACCTCGTGCTGCTGGGTCTGGCGGTAGATGGCGTATCCGATCATGGCGACCAGGATCAGGATCTCGACGATGGACACGGGGTCTCCGTTCGTGGCGGTGTCGTCCGGGGTTGGGACGACCATGCCCCCGACCGCTCCAACCGCCGTCCAAACCGGCTCCACCCGTCGCGGAACGCCGCCCTACACCGCGGCCTCGTCCTCCCGATCGGCACTGCTCCGGCGCGAACCCAGGTCACCTTCGGCCAGGTAGCGCTGGATCCTCGGGTGCAGGAACTGGTAGTTCACGCGCTTCCGACCGCGGTGGCGGAGCAGTCCCAACTCGCCGCACGCCTCGATGAACGGCCGCAGCCGGTTCGGCGCATCGCCCCACAGGAAGATCCGGTCGAGCAGCAGCGACCGCGTGCAGAACGGCCCGATCAGCACGATCGGATAGGCCGCCGCGGTGAACACCACCAGCGACCAGGGCAGTTCCAGGTCCCACAGCCCGATGGGGATGAACGCAGCGCCGAACGCGAACGTGCCCGCTACGACGCCGTCGATGATGCGGAAACGGACGACGTACGCGGCGATCAGGAACGAGCGGTGGGTGCGCAGGAAGTGGATCGGAAGTGCCGTCAACCACGTCGCTGCGCCCAACACCAAGGCGAGCGTCAGGTTCAACTCGACCTGCCGGGCCGTCGCCGCCTCCTGCAAGGCTCGGAACTGGCCGATGGACACCAGCACGAGCAGCGCCGTGGTGCCGACCAGCGACGCGAGGAACCACCCGGTCGGCTGCGTCGACCGGCGGTGCATCACGACGCACACCACGCAGAACACCAGCAGAGCGGCGCCGGTGGCAGGCGACGGCCCGGTTTCGACTGCCGTGGCCCACGTCGAGAGCACGGTGGCGCCTGCGAGCTGCCCGTACGGGATCCGCAGTGTGAAGAGGGCCGCGCCGACTTGCACGGCCAAGCTCGTCGCCACGTAGAGCGTCTGCCGTGACGGGCGGATCCAGTCGTACAGATTCCGGAGAGTGGTGATCTTCGCGAGCTCCATGGCTTTCGCCAGTCGGCCGAGGTACACCAGCGTGTCCGCGCTTTGGTCAACAGGCAGCCGCCGGGTCGCCGAACCGAGCCGCAGCCTCGACGAGACGTACATCCGCAGTATCGCGGCGTCGTCGATGTCGCGCTCTTCGTGGAGGGCGTTCCCGCGCACCCGCGAGATCTTGATCAGCAGGTCCAACGCCAACGGTGAGCGGACCGACTCGTCCTCCGCCTCGACCACGTCCCGCGTCACCGCCTCGGGCACGCCCGCCGCCCCGAGGTAGCTCGTGATCATCGCGGGTGTCGGTGGCCCGATGGCGAGCGCGCCACCCAGGTCGAGCCGCGCGTCCGCGGGGCGGGACAGCTCCCGGTAGTCGCTCTCCCGGCAGCTCACGACCACGTCGTGACCGGACCGACGGCGGAAGTCGTCGATCGCGGCGAGGCACTCGGCCGGTTTCGCCGACTCGTCGAGACCGTCGAAGACGAGCGCCACGGCGTCGGCGGCGATGAGCCGCCGGAGCCCGCCCATCGGGATCGCGTAGCGGCGGTTCGCCTCCGCGACGATCCACTCGTCGAACGGCCGCCGATCCCGCCACGACGAGAGGTCCAAGAAGATCGGGACGGGCTCGTCGCGGTCCAGCTCCGCGCGGCTCACCAGGAGCCTGCTGAGCTCGCACAGCAGGCGGGTCTTGCCCGCACCCGGTCGACCGAGGACGAGCAGCGCGCGGCCTGCGAGGTCGAACGCGTCGAGGATGTCGGGCGTGCTCCACTCCCTCGCCGCGAAACCCGGCCGTTGCCGGTCGACCGCCCACTCGGCGGCAGCCATGCTGAGCGCCAACGGCTGCGGCATGTTCGCGTCCCGGGCCAGCAGGTCATCGAGTTGCTCGGCCACGCGGCGGGCCACCAGGCGTCGGGTCGTCGACACCCGACCCGTCGACGTCCCCGGCGATGCGCTCTGCGCCAAGCGCGCCGCGGCGACCGCGCAGATGATCGACAAGGCGGTGACGACGGCCAGCGGCACCCAGGGCTCGTCGGCGACGAACCGGACGGGGGCGGGCAACTGCTCGGGGTGGTCGGACGCCCAGTTGGTCAACAGGCCGATGGGGAGGTTGAGGAGCAGACCCCCGACCAGGAGCGCGACGGCGGGCGAAACCGCCCACGAGCGCTCGTCACGGCGCCACCGGCGCATGCTCGGGTCTCCGTTCGGCGCTCGCGGATCCACGCATCGCTGCTGCTTCGGCTGCGGGACGTTACTCGGCGACGACCTGCCGACCTGAACCGGCGCCACCCGACCGGGCGACCCGGCGGTCGGGAGGGCGGACGAGCAGGCCTGTAAGCCGGATCCTGTTCCCCGGCGCCTCGCGGCGCGCGGTTCGGCGACCATCCATCTAGGCCCGCCGTCGCCGGCGGGCTCGAGCGACCTACCCGCAGGCTCGGACGGGCCGCCCTCGAACGCCTGCGCAGCTCCCGTGCGGGAGCCTCTTGGTCTTGCTCCGGGTGGGGTTTACCGAGCCACCCCGGTCACCCGGGGTGCTGGTGGTCTCTTACACCACCGTTTCACCCTTACCCCCCGCTCGTCGCGGGAGGCGGTCTGTTCTCTGTGGCACTGTCCCGCGGGTCGCCCCGGGTTGCCGTTGACAACCACCCTGCCCTGCGGAGTCCGGACTTTCCTCGGCGGCGGGCACGCCCGCCGACGCGGCCGCCCGGCCTGCTCGTCCGCCCGCAAAGGCTAGCGTGCCCGGCTCACGCCTTGCTCAGCGCGCCCAGCGCGGCGAAGAAGACGTTGCCGATGCGAGCCGGGTCGGTGACGACGAACGAGCGCCCGCCGGTGGCCCGCGCGATCTCCGCCAGCGGGCCCGGGTCGAGGTCGGGGCCGATCGCCAGCCCGATGACCGGCACGGGGCGGGCCGGGTCGGAGTCGGCGGCGAGACGGCGCACGAGCTCCTCGCGGCCGATGCCCGCGGGATCGTCGTCGTCGCCGTCGGTGAGCACGACCACGACGTTGAGCTTCCCCGGCTCCCAGTTGCGCCGCGCCTCCTCGTAGAGCCCCAGCACCGAGTCGTACAGGCCGGTGTGCGCGCCCGGTACGGCGCGGATCGACCGCAGCGCCTCCAGCCCCGGCCCGGAGAGCAGCTGCGGGACCGGGGTGACCGGCATGACCTGCCGGTAGTCGCGCTCGCCGTCGAGCCGGTTGGCGAACGTCCACAGCCCGAGGGTGGTGGTCGGCTCGAACAGGTTCAGCCCGCGGGCGGCCGCGTCGAGCGTGACCGCGAGCCGGGTCTTGCGGAGCTTCGGCACGACCGCGTTCATCGAACCGGAGACGTCGATCAGCACCTCGATCCGACCGCTGCGCGTGGCCGCGGCCCACCGCTGGAGCGCGGCGTCGGACGTCGGGGACTCGACCAACGGCGCAGGCGCGGGCAGCTGGCGCACGATGCGGGCGTCGACGAGGCGGTCGGCGGGCACCTGCCCGTCGGCGGTGCGGAACCCGCCCGCCGTGAGCGCCGCCTGCCCGTCCGGCTCCTGCAACGCGACGAGCAGCCGCGCCGCCGCGTCCCGCTCGGCCGGGTTGGCCGTGGCCAGCACCGCGAACGGGTAGTCCATCCATGTCGGCGCCTCGCTCGGGTAGGCGGCGGTGAGGGTGCTCCCGGGCCGCTCGACGTTGTGTCGCAGCATCCGCTGCTCGGTGGTGGGGAACGCGGTGACCGGCGGCCCGGCCGCCGTCGCGCCGGGGAGCCGGTTGAACAGGGAGTCACCCGGCTCCGCGAGCCTGCTCTGCATCCTCCGCAGGAACGCCACGAGGGTGGCGTCACCGTCGGGCGCCGATCCGAGGTCGGCCTGGGCCTCCAGCAGCGCGGCCAGCCCGATCGGGTCCTGGGTGGGGTCGGGTGCTCCGACGGCGACGTCGTCGGCCCGCAGCACCGCGTCGCAGGTCGGCCTGCCCGGTCCGAGCTTGCCGACCGCGTCGGCGGCGAGCGCCATCACCACCGGCGTGGCGACCACGGACACCCCCGACGGGGGCACCGCCGTGGCGCCCTGGGCCCGCGCCTTGGCGAGCTGCAGGGTCGACTCGGGCATCCAGACGTGCGGCGGCTCGGGGCCGTCCGGTCCGCCGACGAGCGCCTGCGCCTCGTCCGTGGACGAGCGCGGGACCACCGAGAACGCGCACCCCGCGGCGCGGTCGAGCCGGGCCGCGACCTCGGCGACGAGCGGGGCGATGTCGGGCGCGGCGACGATCCGCACGGGGACGCACGGCGGCGCCGCGTCCCAGGTGCGCACGCCCGCGACGAAGAGCCCCGCCAGCAGGCCGACCGCGATCAGCGCGACGAGCGCACGCTGGTGCCACGGCACCGGGTGCCACGCGGCGTGCTGCCCGGTGGGGACGCCGTCGGGACGGCGGGGGCCTGCGTCGGGGGTGCGCAGGACGATGCGCGACGAACGGGAGGTGTCCGAGCGCGTCACCGCCACCCCCTCCCGCAGCAGGAGCCCGCTACGGTACGCAGCCGCGACCCCGGAGCTTCGCCGGGTGATCACTCGTTCTGCCGAATGGTCGCTTCGGCTGCTCTGGACGGAGCGTCACTCCGCCGGTCGGACCCCGAACCGGTGGGCTTCGACGATCACCTCGGCCAGGTGCGGCACCGCGGATTCGACGAAACGCTTCCCGTGCTCGGCCGTCGCCCCGGTGGGGTCGCCGATGTGCCCGTCCGGCCCAAAATCGTCACTCGTCCAGCCGAACGACACGGGCTTGCCGAACCCGATGTGGCGGAACTCCCGCAGCGCCGTCGGCACGTTGGGCCGGGCCAGCTCCATCCGCACCAGGTCGGGCCGCAGGTGCAGCATCAGCGACGTCTCGCCGTGCCCGCCGTGCACGCCCATGCCGTACTCCGACGGCGCCGAGCCCGTGCCGCCCTGGTCCACGGGCACGCCCGGGTGGGTGAAGAACGTGCGCAGCCCGAACCGGCGCCGCAGCTCCCGGTTGGCCACCTGGCCCAGCGCCGAGTTGCCGCCGTGCCCGTTGACGAACAGCACGCGCGTGATCCCGGACGCCGCGAGCGAGCGCCCGATGTCCACGAGCGTGGCCATCAGGGTGTCCCAGGACAGCCAGAGCGAGCCCGGGAACGCGTGGTGCTCGTCGGACTTCGTGTAGGCCAGCGCGGGCAGCAGCACCGCCGGGGCGTCCGTGACGGCATCGACGGCGGCCGCGGCGATCTCCGACGCGATCACGAAGTCGGTGGACAACGGCAGGTGCGGGCCGTGCTGCTCGATCGAGCCCAGCGGCAGGACGGCGACCGTGTCGGGCGGCAGCGCCGCCACCTCGGGCCAGGTGAGATCGGCGAAATTCATCGGGCCACGCCGATGTTCACCCGCGAGTCGACGGGCGGCGAGGTGGTGAGCTTGCCCGGGTTGAGCAGGCCCTTCGGGTCGGTGCGCCGCGCCGTCTCGATCGCCAGCGCGACGTTGCGGTCGACGTACCACTGGTGCGGCGAGTGCACGCCCATCCCGATCGCCTCCATCTTGCCGATCCCCGCCAGCATCTCCTGCTCCGAGCGGTACTCGGCCACGACCATCGCCCCCGGCCCGCGGGCGAACAGCTCCAGGTGCAGGTGGACCGGGCCCTCGTAGACCGCGCGGACGGCGTCGGGGTCGTCGAGGATCACCTCGCCCGCGGTCTCCATGTGGAACCACGTCTGGTCGGGGTGCCCGCGCTGCAGGAAGTAGACCGGGTGGTTGTAGGACATGCCGGAGAGCCGGTCGGTCTCGACGTAGTCGTCGAGCTCCGCGACCATCGCGCCGCCCGCCCCGGCCACCGCGTCGCGCACCTGTTCGAGCGTCGAGGAAACGGCGATCACCCGCAGGCTGTAGGACCGCGGGTCGAGATCCACCGAGGCGGGCAGGGTCGGCACCAGCGCGGGCTCGTCGCCGGAGACCAGCCGCGGGAGCGGGTCGAGCCCGCCCATCGCCCGCAGCCCGGCCGCGAGCCCCGCGTAGGAGTCGAACGCCGCGTACACGGCCGTCCAGTCGCGCGCCGGGTCGGTGCGCACCTCCACCTCGACGAGCACGCCCGTCACGCCGTAGGTGTGGATGAACGGCACGAGGTCGGCCCCCGAGACCGTGAACAGCTCCCCCGAGCCGTCCATCGGCGCGACGGTCGCCGACACCACGTACCCGTCGGACGTCGTGAGGTGCTCGATCGAGCCGGTGCCCGCGCTGCCGCCGCCGACGAAGCCGCCGATCGTCGACGTCTTGGTGGACGGGTACATCCAGATGTCGCGCCCGGCCGCGCGCAGCTCCTTGTCGATCGCCGAGAGCCGCGCGCCCGCGCCCGCCGTGACCGTGTCGGCGCCGATGCGGACGTCGGTGAGCGCGCGCAGGTCGAGCAGGATCCCGCCCTCGAACGGGGTGGCCTGCCCGTAGTTGCCGGTGCCCGCGCCGCGCGGGGTGACGGGCACGTCGTGCTCGTAGGCGACGCGCAGCACGGTCGCGACGTCGGCGGTGGTGGCCGGGCGCACCACGGCGTCGGCCACGTAGCGACCCGCAGGCACCTTCTCGGCCAGGATCGGTGACATGCGCGACCAGTCCGACGAGGCCTTGGTGCGCTGCGCCTCGTCGAAGGTCACGCTGCCCGCGCCGAGCCGGGTGATCTCGGCGCACGCCTTCTCCGTCGCGGTGCTCACATCTTGATCGAATCGTCGATGAAGTCGTTCGTGTAGAGGCTCTCGGCCGTGGGCGCGGTGCCGGTGAGCGTGCCCGCGGACTGCAGCAACGGCACGAAGCGCGACACGGTGTCGGTCATCCGCTTCGGGTCGAACTTGCCGAACACGCCCGACGCCGGGTCGTTCATCACGAACTTGCCCTCGACCTGCGTCTTCACCGAGAAGTCCGCGTCACCGGGGGTGTAGGTCCAGCCGGTCTGGTACTGGTCGACGAGCTTGACGATCAGGTCGTTGGTGGGCGCCGGGTTCTTCAGGAAGTCCACCTGCGACCGCTGCATGATCGGCACGAGCTTCTTGAGGCACGGGGTGAGCGCCGCGACCTTGTCGGCCCGCACGGCCAGCGGCTCGGGGTAGATCGAGTAGCCGTAGTTCGCGAAGACCTCGAAGGCGATCGGCTTCTTCCACTGCGCGATCTCGTTCTCGTAGATGAACGGCTCGGCGGTGGCGAAGCCCTGCTGCACGATCTTGGGGTCCGAAACGAACCGGGAGGGCGAGCCGTCGTAGCTCTGGTCGGACTGCGTCTTCTTCATGATCCCCTGCGACTCCAGCAGGGTGGGCAGCACCTCGCCGGAGGTGACGATCGTCGCGCCGGTGGCGGCCACCTCCTTGATGGTCTTCAGGCCGGGGTAGCTCGCCGGGTCCCACATGAGGATCTGCGGGCTCACCGTCATCTGCGACGCCACGGCCACCGTCGGGAGCTGCTTCGAGGCCTGCACGATGGCGTCGTCGGTGTTGACCGCGCCGAACGTGATCTTGTCGTCGGCGTACATGAGCGCCGGGATCGGCTTGAAGCCGGTGTTGGGGCCACCCGCCCGCACCTCGACCTTGACGCCGGTGTCCACCCCTTGCGCGACCAGCGGACCGGTGACCGACTTCGTGTTGGTGTCGACGCTGTAGCCCGGCCCGACCAGCGCGTACATGGAGCCGTGCTCGGCCTCGGGCTGCCAGTCCTGCTGCATGACGACGGTCTCCGGGCAGCCCGCGCCCTTGAGGTCGAGCGGGCCACCCGCGGGGGCGGCGGGCGCGGCGGGCGCGGCCGGAGCGCTCGCCGTGTCGCCGGATCCGCAGGCGGCCAACAGGAGGGCGGTCGCGAGCGTGCCCGCGACGAGGAGGGGATGGCGGTTCGCAAGCGGCTTCACGGGGGTTCTCGCTTTCTCGGGGGTCAGCGGCGGATCAGCGGGCGGTGCGGCCGTACCAGCGCCCGACCACCGCGCGGTCGAGCGCGGCGAAGGCGGTGAAGAACACGACGCCGAAGAGCGCCGTCAGCGCCACGGCGGTGAGCAGCGGTTCCATCGACAGCCGCTGCGTGTAGACCCGCAGGAGGCTGCCGATGCCCGGGGCGCCCTGCTGGAAGAAGAAGTCGCCGACGATCGCGCCGATCACCGCGAGGCCCGCGGCGGTGCGCAGCCCGGTGAAGATGGCGGGCACGGCGGCCGGGAACTCCAGCTTGCGCAGCCGTTGGAGGCGCGTCGCTCGGTTGAGCGTCATGAGGTCGTGCGCGGCCTGGCTGGCCGACTGCAGCCCGAAGAACGTGTTGGAGATCATCGGGAACACCGCGATGAGCACGCAGACGGCCACCCGCGCGGCGAACGAGTAGCCCATCCAGATGCCGATGAGCGGCACGAGGGCGAGGATCGGGATCGTCTGCAGGATCACCGCGTACGGGTAGAGGATCTTCTCCGCCCACGACCACTGCGCCATCAGCACGGCCCAGCCGATGCCGACCACGGTCGCGATCGCCAGCCCGATGATCGCGACGAGGATGCTGCGCCACAACGCCTCGAACATCGGGACGGAGATGTTGGGGTTGGACAGCGCCACACCGAACGCCTGGTGCGGCGGCGGCAGCAGGAACCGCTGGGAGGGCGGCAGGACGACGTAGCTGAGCAGGTACCAGATCGCCGCGATGCCGAGGACGGCGAGCACGATCGGCACCGTCCTGGCCACGGCGGTGCGCCACCAGGGCGCGCGCTCCTCCGGCGCCGCGTCCGGGGTGGCGTCCGGGGGCGCGGCGGGCAGCTCGGTCGGCTGGGTGGTCGTCATGAGTGCTCCCCCAACGCCTGTGACACGCGGCCGGTCAGCGTGGCGAACTCCGGGTCGTAGCGCAACGTCGGGTCGCGCGGGTAGTCCCACGGCACGGCGATGTCGGCGACGATGCGGCCCGGCCGTCCGCTCATCACCAGCACGCGGTTCGACAGGTACACCGCCTCCGACACCGAGTGGGTGATGAACAGCCCGGCGAACTGCTTCAGCACGAAGAGCTTCTGCAGCTCGGTCTGCATCTGCAGCCGGGTGATCTCGTCCAGCGCGCCGAACGGCTCGTCGAACAGGGCGAGGTCGGGGTCGGCGACGAGCGCGCGGGCGATCGAGACCCGCATCCGCATGCCGCCCGACAGCGCGCGTGGATGCTGTTGCTCGAACCCGGTGAGCCCGACCAGGTCGAGCATCTCCTGGGCGCGGGCACGCCGGTCGGCGCGCGACACGCCGCGCAGCTCCTGCACGAGCTCCACGTTGCGGGCGGCGCTGCGCCACTCCAGCAGCGTCGGGTCCTGGAAGACGTAGCTCGTGGCCGTGGCGGTGACGGTGACGCTGCCGCTGGTGGCCGTCTCCAGGCCGGAGGCGAGGCGCAGCAGCGTGGACTTGCCGCATCCCGACGGGCCGACGACCGAGACGAAGTCGCCGGGGTTCAGCCGGAGGCTGACGTCGGTGAGCGCGACGGTGCCGGTCGCGAAGCGCTTGCCCACGCCGTCCAGGACGAGGGTTGCGGTGGTGGTGGGGGCGGTCACTCAGACCTCCAGGCTGCGCTGGACGCGGGTGTCGGCGACCACGCGGCCGCCGGACAGGACGATGCGGGCGTCCTCGGCGCCCGCGAGGACGTCGCCGAGGTCGACGTCGGGCACGAGGATCAGGTCGGCGACGTCGCCGGGCGCGACACCGGCCTGCGGGAGGCCGAGCACCGCGCGAGCACCCGTGGTGACCGCGTGCAGGGCCTGCTCGGCGGTGAGGTGGCCCGCCGTCTGCAGGAGCGAGGTCGTCTCGAACGGGTCGGCCCGGCCCGCGGCGTTGAAGGGGTCGCGCACGTTGTCCGCGCCCGCGGCGAGCGGGATGCCCGCCGCGAGGAGCGCGCGCACCGCGGTGAGCCCGCGCGGGGCGGCGCAGACGGCGTCGCGGCCCTGCAGGTAGAGGTTGGTGATCGGCAGCGTGACGACGCCGAGGCCAGCGCGCAGCACGTCCGCGAGGACGGCATCCAGCCGGTCGGCCGGGAGCATGCCGAGCCGCACCGCGTGGCTCGCCGTGACGGGGCGGGTGAGGCCGCGCGCGAGGGTCTGGCGGGCGAGCTCGACGGTGTCGAGGTCGTCGTCGGACTCGGGCAGGTCGGTCACCTCGTCGACGTGCAGGTCCACCGGCAGGTTGCGGGCTTCGGCGATGTCGAGCATGCGGGTGCACTCGGCCCGCGGGTCGTCGGCGAGGTGCGGGCAGCCGCCCATCACGTCGATGCCGCGGTCGGCGGCCGCGGCGACCAGCTCCGTCGGCGTCTCGTGGCCCGCCAGGAGGCAGACCTGGAGCGTGACGCGGCCCCGCAGGCGCTCGCGCAGCCCGGTCAACGCGTCGACGGCGCGGAAGGGATCGGGGCCGACGTGCAGGTCGACGTGGGAGCGGATCGCCGTGATGCCCCGCGCGACGTAGCGGCGGACCGCGGCGAGGGCGCGGGCCTCGGTGTCGGCGCGGTCGATCGTGGGGAGCAGGACGCGCCAGCTGTCGCAGGCCGCGACGAGGTCGTTGCCGGTGCCGGGCGGCAGCCGCGACGCCGTCAGCGCCTTGTCCAGGTGGGCGTGCGGTTCGCAGGCGGCGGGGAGCACGCGCCAGCCCTGCGCGTCGAGGTCGGCGCCTTCGCCGGGGGCGAGGGCCACGGTGGCGCCGTCGAGCAGCACGTCGCCGAGCGCGCCGTCGGGCAACCGGACACCGCGGAGCGCCGCGACGGCCGTGCCCGCGAGGCGGGCCGCGCCGTCGGCGGGCCCTACCTGCTGTAACGCGACTGTCACGCTTTCCTCACCTGCACAGTATTGATCCAGGTACTATTCCGCGCACAGTAGAGACCTCGTGTTTCAGCGCGGTGTCGACCTCTCCGCGGACGGGTTACGCATGGTGATCGTTACCGGCGACGGCCATCAGGCGCAACGGCTGGCCGACACCCGACTGGGCGGTGCCATCCGGGCGCTGCGCCGCGAGCGGGGGCTCACGCTCGTGCAGCTGGCGGCGACGTCCGGTCTCTCGCAGCCGTTCCTCTCGCAGGTGGAGCTGGGGCGCTCCCGACCGTCGATGCGATCGCTCTTCCGGATCGCGGCGGCGCTGGGCACCACCCAGCAGGCGTTGCTCGGGCTGGCGACGCCCGCGACCGCCGTGCCGATAGCGAGCGGTGGCGCGGGCAGGCTCCTGATGCACGAGCCCGGTGGCGCGGACGTCACCGAGTTCGCCGATCTCGCCGACGAGTTCGCCGAGTTCTACGCGCATCCCCGGTACGAGTTCCTGTACGTGGTGCGGGGCACGATCGAGCTGGAGCTGGGCGGCGAGCGGCCGGAGCGCACCCGGCTCGGGCCGCGGGGGAGCACCGGGTACCCCGGGCTGCTGCCCCACAGGTTCCGCCGGATCGGGGAAGATCCGTGCGTGATCGTGATGGTGCACAGCGGTGCGTGAGGACCTGGCCGGGAACGACCCGATGGCCGTGTTGGCGCGGTGGGTCGCGGAGTCGGGCCAACCGACGATGACGTTCGCGACGGCGGACGCGTCCGGGTTGCCGCACGCCCGCACCGTGCTGATCACCGAGGTCGACGCGACCTCGGTGCGGTTCCACTCGTCGCGCCCGACCACCAAGACGTCCGACATCGCCGCCCAGCCGCGGGCGTCGGGGGTGTTCTACTGGCCGGGGCGGCAGGTGGTGCTGCGCGGGGTGGCGAGCGAGCTGTCCGCGGCCTCCTCGCGCGCGGCGTTCCCGAGCAGGCCGCTGGGGCTGCGGCGGCTGGCGTGGGCGTACGAGGCGCTGGGGGCCGACGGGTCGGACAGCGCCGTGGCGCCCGGCGACGTCGAGCGGGCGTTCGCGGCCGCGGGCGCGGCGCAGGAGATGCCGCCGAGCTGGACGACGATCCGGCTCGTGCCCGACCGGGCCGACTTCTGGCAGGCGGGCGACGACGACACCCCCGCCGCGAAGACGAGCTTCACCCGTGAGGCGGGGACCTGGACCGCAAGACCCGCCCTCCCGTAGCCCCCACGCGAGTCTCCCTTTCCATGACGGCGAGTCTCCATTCTCACGACGGCGAGTCGCCATTCCCACGACGGCCCGGCCGCGGTCGAGCTGGAGACTCGCCGTCGTCGAAGTGGAGACTCGCCGTCGTCGAAGTCGAGACTCGCCGTCGTCGAACTGGCGACTCGCCGTCGTCGAAGTGGAGACTCGCCGTGTCGAGAACGGAGATCCGGCGGGATAGCGTGCGCGGGTGATCGATGCGTCGCCGGGCGGGCTGGCGTTCCTGCTCATCGCCGGGCTGGTCGCGGGAGCGGTGAACGCGGTCGCGGGCGGGGGGTCGCTGCTCGTGTTCCCCGCGCTGCTGGCGGTGGGCTTCGCCCCGCTCCCGGCGAACGTCACCAACTCCGTGGCCCAGTGGCCCGGCTACCTCGGCAACGTGCTGGGCGTGCGCGTCGAGCTGCGCGGCCAACGCCGCCGCATCCTGGCCACGAGCGCGGTCGGCGTCGCGGGCGCGATCGTCGGCTGCATCCTGCTGCTGATCCTGCCCGGCGCGGTTTTCGACGCCGTGGTGCCCGCGCTGGTGCTGCTGGCCAGCGTCGTGCTCGCGCTGTCGCCGCAGATCAAGCGCTGGATCGGAGCTCCGGAGCCGGGTGCGCCCGACCGCACGGCCGTGCTCCTGCCCGCGGTGTTCGCCGCGGCCATCTACGGCGGCTACTTCGGCGGCGCCCTCGGCGTGATCCTGATCTCGACGCTCTCGCTGTGCGCCCACGACACCCTCGTGCGGCTCAACGCGCTGAAGGGCCTCCTGTCGCTGGTGATCGCCTCCGTGACCGTGGTGATCTTCAGCCTGGGCGCGCCCGTGGACTGGCTCGCCGTGGCCCTGCTCGCTCCGGCCACCCTGATCGGCGGCTTCCTCGGGGGCAAGCTCGCGCGGCGGCTGCCGGAGAACGTGTTGCGCTGGTCGGTCGTGGTGCTCGGCGTGGCCGTGGGCCTCTACCTGCTGTTCACCTGACCCCGCGGCGGAGCCCGTTCAGAACGAGGCCGAGCAGGCGGTCGGCCTGCGCGACGCCCTCGGGTGCGTCCTGGGCGGCCCAGGCGATGGCGCCGATCAGCTTGAGCACGTCCATCGCGTCCGCGTCGGCGACGACCGCGCCCGACGACCGCGCCCGCTCGACCAACGCCGCCCCCACCTCGAACAACTCCGCGTGCCACCGCGACACGACCTCCCGGTCGCGGTCGAGCGCCGAGCTCATCACCGCGGCGGACAGCCCGCGGTAGGTCAGGCCGTGCACGAGCGTGGCGCGCAGCCAGGCGGCCAACGCCGCGAAGGCGTCGTCCTCGGCCAGCAGACCACGACCGGACGCGACCAACGCGGAGATCTGCTCGGCGAGCACGGCCTCGACCAGCGCCAGCCGGGTCGGGAAGTGCCGGTACAGCGTGCCGCTGGCCACCCCGGCCCGCCGGGCGATCTCATCAAGGGACGCGTCCACGCCCGCCTCGGCGAACACGACCTTCGCCTGGTCGAGCAGCCGCCGGTAGTTGCGCGCGGCGTCGGCGCGGCGCGGTCGAGCGGCCGAACCCGTACCCGCCAGCGTCATCACCACCCTGGTAACCGGGGACACAGTCCGTTACTGTGCGAACTAACCGGACCATGTCTCATCTTACCGGAGGGCCATCGCGATGACCCCGGCCGACCGCACCGCCATCACCGACCTGATCCACCTCCACGGCCACCTCGTGGACGGCGGCGAGCTGGAGCGGGCGGGCGAGCTTTTCACCGAGGACGTCACCTACGACGTGGCGGACTTCGGACTCGGCACGCTGTCCGGGCGCGCGGCCCTCCGCGACGCCGCGCTCGCCGTGGGCGACGCCAACCCGGTGGGCCACCACGTCACCAACGTCGTGATCACCGCGATCGACGAGCGTTCGGCGCGGGCGTCGTCCAAGGGCATCGGCGTCATGGCCGACGGCACGGCGGGCAGCGTGGTCTACGACGACGTCGTCACCCGCACGCCCGACGGCTGGCGGATCAGCCACCGTCGGGTGACCGCCCGGCGGGCGCCGCTCGGCGGGCGCACGGCCGCGCCCGGCGAGGTGGTCGAGCGCTGGCGGCGGGCCGGCATCAACCGGTCGACCGACGCGCTGCGCAGCGTCTACGCCGACGCCGCGGTGCACGAGTTCCCCTTCGCCTACCCGGGCGTGCCGGCCCGGCTCGAGGGCCGGGAGGAGATCGTGAGCTGGATCGCCGCGGGCTGGGCGGGCGACGTGCCGAGGTTCGACGGCTACCGCACGCTGGCGCTGCACGCGACCGCCGATCCGGGCACGGTCGTCGTCGAGCAGGAGGCGTTCGGCACCAGCGCGTCGACCGGCGAATTCACATTGCCCAGCATCGTCGTGCTGACCGTCGACGGCGGGCAGATCCTCCACTTGCGCGACTACGTCGACGTCCGGGCGGCCGCCGCCGTGCTCGGACGCGCGGGCTGAGCGGCTTCAGGCGGTGCGGTGGCTCGTGTCGTTGACCAGCCGCACGCACATGCCCCCGTCCGGGAAGACCTGCACCTCGGAGAGGCACGCCAGGTCGAGGTGGAGGCGGTAGAGGATCTCCGCGCTGCCGCCGAGCGCCTGCCGCAGGATCATCTTGATCGGGGTGACGTGCGTGACGAGCACGAGCGTCTCCCCCTCGTGCGCCTCGACGATCGACGCGAGCTCGGCCCGCACCCGCTCCCGCACGGCGGCGAAGCTCTCCCCGCCGGGGGGTGCCACGTCCTCGGCGCCCAGCCACTTCGCGTGCAGCTCGGGATCGCGTTCGCGGGCTTCGACGAAGGTGAGGCCCTCCCACTCGCCGAAGTCGGTCTCGATGAGGCCCTGGCGCACCTCGAGGGGCGCCCCGGTGGTCTGCGCGACCGACTCGGCGGTCTGGCGGGCGCGGCGGAGCGGCGACGTGAGGACGGACGTGATCTCGGGGAAGGTCGCGAGGCGCGCGGCCGCACCCGCCGCCTGTGCCCAGCCGACCGTGGTCAGCTCGGGATCGCCGTGGCCGGAGTACCGGCGGTCGATCGACAGCACGGTCTGGCCGTGCCGCAGCAGCAGCAGCCGGGTGGGCGACCCGGACTGCCCGGTCCACGCGGAGCTCATGGCAGGGCCATCACTGGGCCATCACAGGCCGGACTCGGGCGTTCGCACCAGAATCACTCCACACTCCTCGCAGTACACGATCTCGTCCGACGGCGCCGCCCGCAATTCCGACAAGGCCGTGCGGTCCAGCTCCAGCCGACACGCCTGACAGCGCCGCTGCAACAGGGCGGCGGCTCCGGCCCCCTGCTGCGCGCGGCGCTTGTCGTAGAGCACGAGCAGATCGGCGGGGAGGTTCACCGCGATCCCGTCGCGGTCGCGGCGGCGCCCGGCCTCGGCGGCGTCGATGTCGGCCAGCGCCGCGTCGCGCCGCTCGACGATCTCGCCGACGGCCTGCTCGGCCGTGATGAGCACCCCGCGGGAGTGCTCCACGTCCACGCCGACGGCCTCGCGCTGCTCCATCACCTCCAGCTGCTCGTCCTCCAGCACGGTCTGCCGCCGCGCCAGGGTCTCCAGCTCGTGCTGCAGCTCGGTCGCCTGCCGGGCGCCCACGCCCGAGCCCGCCAGCATCGTGTTGTCGCGCTGGGCGCGGGCGAGCACGCCTTCGATGTCGCGTTCGAGGCGGCGGATGTCCCGGTCGAGGTCGCCCGCCACCGTCTCCACGGACACGAGCTTGTCCTTGGCCGTGCGGACGGCGCCCTCGGCCTCGGCCAGCTGGGCGTGCTCCGGGAGCGTGCGACGGCGGTGGGCGAGCCGGTTGAGCTCGCCGTCGGCTTCGGCGAGATCCAGCAACCGCCGTTGCACGGCGGGATCGGCTTTCATGTGATGCTCCCGATGCTCCAGGGGTCGGTGCGCCGCGTGGAGACGCGGACCTCGACGCTACCGCCCAACGCGGCGCGCAGTACCGCCGCCGCCTGCGCGCACCACGGCCATTCCGACGCCCAGTGCGCGACGTCGACCAACGCGGGCGCGTCGGGCCGCAGCAGGTGCTCCGCCGCCGGGTGGTGGCGGAGGTCGGCGGTGACGTAGGCGTCGACGCCCGCGGCGAGCGCGGCGTCGAGCGCGGAGTCCCCCGCCCCGCCGCAGACGGCGACCCGGCTGACCGTCCGGCCGGGGTCGCCCGCGGCGCGCACGCCCCAGGCCGTGGCGGGTAGCCCGGCCGCCACCCGCGCGGTGAAGGCCGAGAGCGGCTCGGGCCCGGGGAGCGTGCCGATCCGGCCGAGGCCCAGCGTGGACGGGATCGGGGCGAGCTCCAGCAGGTCGAACGCGGGCTCCTCGTAGGGGTGCGCGGCCCGCAGCGCCGCCACCACGGCGGCCCGGCGGTGGCGGGGCAGCACCATCTCGAGGCGCGTCTCGGCCACCCGTTCCAGCCGTCCGACCTCGCCGATCGTCGGGTGCGCCCCGGCGAGTGGCTTGAACTGGCCGGTGCCCGCCGTGGCGAACGAGCAGTGCGAGTAGTCGCCGATGTTGCCCGCGCCCGCGGCGGCGAGCGCGGCGTGGACGGCGCCGAGGTCGGGCCCGGTCGGCACGAACGTGATGATCTTGTCGAGCGGCGGGGCGGCCTCGGCGACCAGCGGGCCCTCGACGTCGAGCCCGACGGCGGCGGCGAGCGCGTCGGAGACCCCGGGGTCGGCGGCGTCCGCGTTGGTGTGCGCGGTGAAGAGCGCGGTGCCCGCGCGGACGAGGCGGTGCACGAGCGCGCCCTTCGGGGTGTCGGCGCCGACCCCGTGCACGCCGCGCAGGAGCAGCGGGTGGTGGGCGACGAGCAGCTGCGCGCCGCCGTCGACCGCCTCGTCGACGGTCTCGGGTACGGGATCGACGCACACGAGCACCGAGGTGAGGGGCTCGCCGGGGTCGCCGCAGACCAGCCCGACCGCGTCCCAGTCGGCGGCGAGCCCTGGCGGGTAGGCGGCTTCGAGCGCGGCGATCGCGTCGCCGACCGTGGTCACGCCGCCGCCCGATCGGCGAGCGCCGCGGTGAGCGCCGCGACGAGCCGGGCGACCGCGTCGGCGGCGCGCACGGCGACCCGCAGGTGGTCGGGGCCGAGGCCGGGGAACGTGTCGCCCCGCCGCACGGCGATGCCCGCCGCCCGCAGCGCGTGCCGCACCCGTTCACCCTGGCCGTCGGGCAGCCGCAGCAGCAGGAACGGCGCACGCCCCGCCGCCACCGTGACACCCGGCACCGCCGCGAGCGCGGCCGCCTGCTCCGCCCGCTGCCGCTCCAGGTCGCGGGCGGCCCGCTCGGCCTCCGCCACGGCCGCGGGCGTCGAGCAGGCGATGACCGCCTCCAGCGCGAGCGTCGACACCGGCCACGGCGGCCGGGGAGCCGCGAGCCGGGCCAGTACGCTCCGGTGCGCCCAGCGCGTAGCCCGCCCGCAGCCCGGCGAGCGCCCACGTCTTCGTCAGGCTGCGGAAGACCAGGAAGCCCGGCTCGCCCGCCACCGACTCGGCCTCGCCGGGCACGGCGTCCGCGAACGCCTCGTCGACGAGCACGACCCGCCCGGGCGAGCGCAGCGCCCGCAGCGCGGCGGCGGGGTGCAGCACGCCGGTGGGGTTGGTCGGGTTGCCGACGACGACGAGGTCCGCCGCCGCGGGGACGGCGTCGGGCCGCAGGACGTGCCCGTCGGCGGCGTCGGTGAACACCCGCTCCACCGGCACCCCCGCGGCCCGCAGCGCCGCCTCCGGCTCGGTGAACCCGGGGTGCACGACCGCGGCCAGCCGCGGCCGCAGCGCCGGGAGCAGGGCGAACCCCTCGGCGCTCCCCGCGAGGACGAGCACCTCGTCGGGACGGCGACCGTGCCGCGCGGCGACGGCCGCGCGGGCGGCGGCGTCGTGCGCGGCGGACGGGTAGCGGGCCAGGTCGTCCAGCGCGGTGACGAGCCGCTCGCGCAGCCAACCGGGTGGGGCCGCGCCCCGGACGTTGACCGCGAAGTCGAGCAGCCCCGGCGTGGCGTCGACGTCCCCGTGGTGGCGCAGCGGATCCATGCCCGGCACCCTAAAGAACCGTGCACGTGGTCTTCGTCTGCAGTGGCAACATCTGCCGCTCCCCCATCGCCGAGAAGGTGTTCGCCGCCGAGCTGGAGCGGGCCGGGCTGGCCGAGGGGGTGCGGGTGACCAGCGCGGGCACCGGCGGCTGGCACGTCGGCGACCCGGCCGACGACCGCGCGGCCGCCGTGCTGCGCGCGGCGGGCTACCCCAGCGACCACCGGGCCCGGCAGGTGGACGCCGAGCACGTTGGGCGCCGACCTCATCGTCGCCTTGGACGACACGCACCGCCGCGCCCTCACGCGCGCGGGTGCCGAGCGGGTGCGGCTGCTGCGCTCGTTCGACCCGGCCGCCCCCGAACGGGCCGAGGTGCCCGACCCCTACTACGGCGAGGACGCCGGGTTCGACGAGGTGCTCGCCATGATCCGAGCCGCGGTGCCGGGCATGCTGGACTGGGTGCGCGAGAACAAGTGACGGGGTGGGTTCGTCAAGGAAGGCGACACCGCGGCCGAGGTCGCCGGGCTGCGCTGGCTCGCCGTACCGGGCGGGCCACCCCTGCCGGACGTGCTCGGCGAGGATCCGCTGGTCACGCGGATGATCCCGGCCGGACGACCGACGCGCGCCGCGGCCGAGGAGTTCGGCAGACGGCTCACGGTGCTGCACGCCGCGGGCGCCGACGCCTTCGGCAGCCCGCCGCCGGGTGGCCCCGCCGACGCGCTGATCGGCCGGGCCCCGATGCGCAACGTCCCCGCGCCGAGCTGGCCGGCGTGGTACGCCCGCGACCGGGTGCTCCCCTACGTCCGCGCGGCGCGCGACGCGGGCACCCTCGACGCGGCCGAGGTCGCCGTGCTCGAACGGGCGGCGGCGCGGGTGGCCGCGCCCGCCGAGCCGCCCGCCCGCCTGCACGGCGACCTGTGGTCGGGCAACGTGCTCTGGGCGCCGGACGGGGCCTGGTTGATCGACCCGGCCGCGCACGGCGGCCACCGCGAGACCGACCTCGCCATGCTCGCCCTCTTCGGCTGCCCGCACCTGGACCGCGTGCTCGCCGCCTACGACGAGGCCGCCCCGCTCGCCGACGGCTGGCAGACGCGGGTGCCGACTCCACCAGCTGTTCCCGCTGCTGGTGCACGTGGTGCTGTTCGGCCGCTCCTACACCGCGCAGACGGTGGCCGCCGCCCGCGCGGTGCCGTCATAGGCGGGCTTCGAGCAGGTCGACGGCCGCGGCGACGCCGTCCTCCGCCGCCAACGCCTGCGCGATGCGCCGGGCCCCGTGGCGACGGCGGAGGGCGTCGGTGAGGGCGTCGGCGAGCCGCGCGTCGGTGAGCCGTTCCCGGGGTATCGGCGGGGCGCCCGCGGCCGGTGCGGCGACCCGGCCACCCCAGAAGAACTGGTCGGCGAAGAGCGGGATCACCACGGCGGGCGCGCCTGCCCGCAGCGCGGCGGCGGTGGTGATGGGGCCAGTCCGGCGGCACCGGCACCACGCTCGGGCTGAAGCCGTAGAGCACCGGCGGCCTGCGGTCGCGCGGCCAGCGCGACGGCAGGCGCCGGGGCAACCCGGCGAGGCCGACGCGGCCCCGTTGCCGGTTCAGCGTCGGCCGGAACGCCCGCCAGGTCAGCGCCTCCGACAACAGCCACGTGGCCTTGTTCAGCACCGCGGGCGGCGGGCGCAGGGCGGCAGGCTCGCGGCGGGCATCGCGGCGGTCGGGGTGGCGGGTTACCGCCCAGCTCGGCGAACTCGACGCCCGCGCCGGTGACCAGTGCGGCGAACTCGGCGTGGGTGGCCACGACGACGGTGTGGCCGCGGCGCCGCAGCCCCGCGGCGAGGGCGAGGAAGGGCTCGACGTCACCGCGCGAGCCCATCGCAAGCACCGCTACCCGCACCGTCGCCGCCCCTCGGTCAGCCCGTGCCGTACACCGCCCAGCCGAGGTCCGGGAAGCCCGCGGCCGTCGCCAGGTGCGCGGACGCGTGGTTGTCGACGGCGTGCAGGTAGGTCGGCACCGCGCCCTCGTCGAGCACGCGGCGGGCGGCCTGCGCCACCAGCCGCCTGCCGAGCCCGCGGCCCTCCGCCGCCGGACGGGTGACGACGGCGAGCTCGTGGCCGAAGGCGTCGTGCCGCTTGACGCCGACGCCCGACAGGTGCTCCCCCGTGGCCGGGTCGACGGCGACGAGCACCTCGCCGCCGAACGGCCACAGCCACTCCGGCACCGACGGGTCGTCGGCGGCGATCCAGGTGCCCGCGTCGGGGAGGTCGGCGGGCGCGGTGCTCCACCGGAACACCCCGGTGAAGAACCGGCCCGTCACACCGGCCGCCGCGGGGATCCGCGCCCGGTCGCCCCCGTTGTCCGCGAGCGCCGCACGCACCGCATCCACGATGGCGGGCGGCACCGACAGCACCCCTGACCCGTCCGCGTCGGACACCCCGACGACCGAGTACACGTTGCCGTCCCACGCGGGCTCGATCCGCCGCGCGGACCCGACGACCGTGAGCCCCGGCCCGTCGCCCGGCCAGCGCCCCAGCCAGCTCGACAGGTGCGCGAACAGGCGGTCGTGCACGGCTCGGCGCGGCGCGGCGCGGGCCGGTGTGCTCACCGCCAGCCGCGCAACGGGAACCCCGACCCGCCGTGCCCCGTGAGCCGAACGCCGAGCACCTGGTGCAGCTGGATGTTGTCGCGCTCGAAGCCCAGCGCGCAGGCGGCCATGTAGAGCCGCCACACCCGGGCCCGCCCGATGCCGACCTCGGCGACCGCCTCGTCCCAGTGCTCCTCGAGGTTGCGCGCCCCACGCGTGCAGGGTGAGCGCGTAGTGCTCGCGCAGGTTCTCCTCGTGGCGCACCTCGAAGCCCGCGTCGTTCATCTCGGAGATGATCAGCCCGACCGCCTCCAGCTGGCCGTCCGGGAACACGTAGCGGGCGATGAACGGGTCGAGCCGCTTGACGGGCGTGCGCGGCTGGGTGATGCAGTGGTTGAGCAGCCGCCCCTCCGGCCGCAGCCGGGTGTGCAGCGACGCGAAGTAGGTCGCGCAGGTTGGCCCGGCCGATGTGCTCGGTGAGCCCGATCGAGCTGATCGCGTCGAACTGGGACTCCGGCGCGTCGCGGTAGTCGCAGTGGCGCACCTCGGCCAGGCCGCCGAGGCCCCGGCGCTCGATCTCCGCCTGCGCCCACTCGGCCTGGTTGCGCGAGAGCGTGACGCCGAGCGCCTTGACGCCGTGCTCGGCCGCGGCGTGCATGACCATGCCGCCCCAGCCGCAGCCGACGTCGAGCAGGCGCATGCCCGGCTCGAGCGCGAGCTTCTGCGCCACCAGCTCGTACTTGGCCGCCTGGGCCTCTTCGAGCGTGGCCGACGCCGACGGGTAGCACGCGCACGTGTAGGTCATCGACGGCCCGAGCACCCACTCGTAGAAGCGGTTGGACACGTCGTAGTGGTGGCTGATCGCCCTCGAGTCGCGCAGCTTGGAGTGCAGCCGCCCGCGCGGGGGCCGGTACTCCTGCGGCGGGCGGCGGCTGGCGGTGGCGCAGCCAGATCGGCAGCATGCGCCGGGCGAGCCGGAGCCGCTCGGCGCGGCCGAGGTCGTTCAACGTGAGCTCGGCCATGGCGGCGAGCAGCTCGTAGAGGTCGCCCTCCACCTCGATCTCGCCGCTCACGTACGCGCGGGCGAGCCCGAGCGTGCCCGGCGCCGTGGCGAGCCTCGCGAGCGCCCTCGGCGAGTTGATCCGGAGCGCCAGCTCGGAGCTGTCCGGTCCGGCCTTGCTGCCGTCGTAGCCGATCACGCGCACCGGGACGTCCGCCCCGACCACGCTGGAGATGATCTCCGCGACCTGCATCGTGCCCCCCTTATCCGGTCACCTTTGCGTAGAGATCGGGCAGCCGCCCGCCCGGGTCGTAGCGGTCCTTCACCGCCCGGTAGGCGGGCCCGTTGTAGCGCTGCCAGAACTCGGCCTCGTCGTAGTGGACGGTCGAGTACAGCGACTTGTGGCCGCCGAGATCGGCGACCAGGCGCTCGACCAGGCGGTTGTGCGCCTGCGGGTCGCCGGGCCGCTCGGGCACGGCCGACCAGAAGCCGACGTTGACGTACAGCTCGCCCGCGGCCATCGGGTAGAGCGGCCAGGTGCGCTCGCCGCGCAGCCGGATCGGGCAGAGCCACACCGGGGTGATGCCGACCTCGCGGTGGAAGACGTCGAGGAACTCGGCGAGGCGCTCCACCGGGATCTCGACGTCCTGGATGACGGGCTCCTCCTGCGGCTTGCCCGCGATGCGCAGCGGACCCGGCTGGAGAGCCCGGTGCGCCGGTCCAAGCGCGACGATGCGGCGGTACACGTCGGAGCGGCGCCACCGCCGCGGCCACAGCCTGCGCACCGCACGGGTGCTGCACGCCCAGTGCGCGCGAGCACCAGAACCAGTCGGTGTCCCAGCGCCAGACGTAGTCCTCGACGGACAGCACGTCCTCGGCGCGCTCGTCGATGGAGCGGTAGAAGACCTGCTGCCCGGTGTAGTCGCTGGCACCCGCGCGGCCGGGGTCGTCGGTGAACCGGCCGAGCGTGAGGTACTGGTGATCGCGGGCGAACACGGTGCCGTCGACGAAATCGGGCGGATCCCGGTCGAGGTCGCAGACGTCGGTGATCACCTTGGCCAGGTCGGCGGTGTCGACGCGCACGTGCTCCAGGCGGACGTAGCGCCCGACCGGCTGCACCTCGATCTCCAGGCGCAACGCGTAGCCGAGCGTGCCGTAGGAGTTGGGGAACGCGGCGAACAGGTCGGCGTGCTCGCCGTCGGGCGTCGCGGTGACGACGTCGCCGTCGGCGAGCAGCACGTCCATCGCGCGCACCGACTCGTGCGGCAGCCCGTGGCGGAACGACGTGGACTCGATGCCCAGCCCGGTGACCGCCCCGCCGAGCGTGATCGTCTTGAGCTGCGGGACGACGAGCGGCATGACGCCCCGCGCGAGGGTGGCGGCGGCGAGGGTCTCGTAGGTGGTCATGCCCTGGACCTGGGCCGTGCGCGCGGCGAGGTCGACGTCGATCACCCCGGTGAGCGCGGACGTGTCGAGCCGCTGCGCGTCGCGGTCGCCGAAGCGGAAGAGGTTCGAGGTCTTCTTGCCGAGCCGCACGCGGGTGTCGGGGCCGAGCGCCCGGTACTGGCGCACCAGCTCCTCGACCGCCGCCACGTGCTGGTCCTGGGCCACCAGCGGCGGGCTGATCACGCTCATGACCTTGACGCTAGTCCGCGCCCCTGCGTTCGCGAAGCCCAAAGAGGAGTGATCTGGTGTGACCTGATCCGGAACGTCACATTTCCGTCAAACGGGCACCCGGCGCGTCAACGGCGGGCGCGGACCAGCCCGGGGATCGCCGACGCGCCGGTGCGGGGGCGGAAGGCCTCGGCGGCGGCCGTCAGCGCCGCGAACTCGTCGGCGGCGAGGTTGACGTCGGCCGCCGCCGCGTTGCTCTCCACCTGGGCGACGCTGGACGCCCCGGGGATCGCCACGACGTTCGGCTGGTGCACGAGCCAGGCGAGAGCCGTCTGCGCGGCGGTGACGCCGTGCCCCTCGCCGATCTCGCGCAGCAGCGCCAGCAACGGGGCGGCCGCGTCGAGGTTCTCGGGCAGGAACATCGCGTTGGCCGCGCGGACACCGCCGGACGGTCGGTGCGCGGCGGAGTAGCGGCCCGACAGCAGGCCCTGGCCCAGCGGGCTGTAGGCCATCACGAGGTGCCCGGTGCGCTGCGCCCACGGCAGCAGGTCGGCCATCGGGCCGCGCGCGACCAGGCTGAACTGCACCTGGTTGGAGAGCACCGGCGCGCCCAGCGCGGCCTCGGCGCGCTGCCAGCGCGACAGCTTGTAGTTCGACACGCCCACGTCGTCGACGAGGCCGACGTCGCGCAGCGCCCGCATGCCGCGCATCGTGGTGGTGTCGCCGATCAGCGGGTGCGGCTGGTGCACCTGGTAGAGGTCGATCGTGCGCACCCCGAGCCGGTGCGCGCTCGCCACGCCGCGCTGCTGCACGACCGGCGCGGTGGGCAGCACCGGGAACAGCTTCGTCGCGACGACCACGTCGTCCGTGCCACCCGCCTCCCGCAGCGCCCTGCCGAGGATGCGCTCGCTGCGGCCGAAGCCGTAGATCTCCGCCGTGTCGAACACGGTGATCCCCAGCGCGCGGGCCCGCGCGACGATCTCGCCCGCCGCGTGCTCGTCGTACTCGCGCCCGTACCCCCACTCGCGGGAGCCGAACTGCCAGGTGCCCAGCCCGATGACGGAGTACCGCTTGCGGGTGGGGAGGTCCAGGTAGCGCATGTCGTCAGTCTTACCCGGAGAGAGCGGCTCAGGCGCGCAGCGGGAGGCGGAGCCGGAAGGGCTCCTCCAGCTCCAGCTCGTCCGCGCCCGCCGCGCGGGCGTACTCGTGGTAGCGGCCGCTGATGACCATGCTCGCCGACGCGAACGGCGCCTCCCGGTCCACCAGCAGCAGGTAGGGCAGCCGGGCCCGGGCGTAGACGAGCGGCTTGAACGTGCGGTCCACGGCGCCGTGCTCGGCGCCGACGACCTCGACGACCATGAGCACCTCCTGGCCGTCGACCACCGCATCCGGCTCCGGGTCGCTGTCGTCCGAGGGAGCGCGCATGACGACGAGGTCGGGCACGAGCACGCAATCCGGGCCCATCCGCAGCGGCACGGGGCCGACGACGCACAGGCCGTCGGGGAGCGCCTCGCTGAGCGCCGAGCGCGTGCGCGCGATCGCCCGCTCGGCGTCGGCCGTGGGGCCGGGTCCGATCACGAGCGTGCCGTCGATCAGCTCCACCCGGCCTTCGCCGAGGGCCTTCTCGATGCGGGGCTCGATGCGGGGCTCGATACGGGCTCGACACCGGGCTCGACATCGGGGCTGCTCAGGGCGCGGTAGTCCGCCTCGCTCCAGGGGCCTGCGTGCGGCGGCGGCGCCTCGGGGCCTGCGTCTTCGCGTTCGACGTCGTCCACAGTCACCTCCGGTGCTCCAGCGTGGGCCATCGTGCCACGGTCACCGGGCCCACACTCTTGGGAGACACGCTGTCACCGGAATGGGCAGCGACCTGGGGACGTGCTGGGATGTGGCCGTGCGCACGCTGCTACCCGGCTCCGATCCCGTCGAACTCGCCGCGCACTACGCCTACCCGGAGGGCCTCGGCGCGCCGCACGTCCGCGTCAACTTCGTGGCGAGCACGGACGGGGCGGTCACCGTCGACGGCCGCTCCGCAGGCCTGGGCAGCGACGCCGACCGCCGGGTGTTCGGCACGCTACGGGAGCTCGCCGAGGTCGTCCTCGTCGGCGCGGGCACCGTGCGCACCGAGAACTACGGGGGCGCCCGCAAGCCCACCCGGGGTCGGGCCGACCCGCCGCCGATCGCCGTCGTCACCGGCTCGGCCGACCTCGACCCGGGCGCCCGCCTCTTCACCGATACCCGCGTCGCACCGATCGTGCTCACCGGCCCCGACGCGCCCGCCGACCGGCTGCGCGCCCTGCGGGCGGCGGGCGCCGACGTCGTGGTGCTCGACCCGCTCTCCCCCGCCGCCGTGGTGGGCGAGCTCGGGCGCCGCGGCCTGCACCGCGTGCTCTGCGAGGGCGGGCCACGGCTCTTCGGCGACCTCGTGGCCGCCGACCTCGTCGACGAGCTCTGCCTCACCGTCGCCCCGGTGCTCGCGGCGGGCGACGCGGGCCGCATCGCCGCGGGGCCGTCCGGGTCGCCGCCGCGCTCGCTGCGGCTCGTCGGCGCCCTGGAGGAGGACGGCGTCCTCCTGCTGCGCTACGCCCGATCGGGTGAGTCGGCGTGAGCTTGGGCGTCCCGGCCCGCGTCCTACCACCGAGCACCCACGACCACCCCAGGAGGAAGCGCACGATGACCACTCCCGTAGGCCCGGCCACCACAACGACCACCGTGGCAGGCCCCACCGCCACGCTCGGCTCGCCCGCGCGGCTCGCCGACGACACGGCGCAGGGCAAGACCACCATCGCGGCGTCGGTCGTCCAGAAGATCGCGGGCATCGCGGCGCGCGAGATCTCCGGCGTCTACGCCATGGGCGGCGGCGTGTCCCGCGCGTTCGGGGCGATCCGGGAACGGATCCCCGGTGGCGGCACCGGCGTCACCAACATCTCCGGTGTGCAGGTGGAGGTCGGCGAGAAGCAGGCCGCGATCGACCTCGACCTCGTCGTCGAGTACGGCGCGTCTATTGTGGACTTGGCCAGGGCGGTGCGGCGCAACGTGATCACTGCCGTGGAGGCCATGACCGGTCTCGAGGTGATCGAGGTCAACATCGCCGTCAACGACATCCACCTCCCCGAGCTCGACGACGGCACCGAGGTACCGCTCGCGCCCGCGCCCGCTCGCGTCGAATAGCCCCTCATCCCTTCTCGCACAACGGAGACACCCATGAACGCCACCCGTACCGGTCTCCTGGCGGGCCTGATCCTGGGCGTCGCAGGCTCGATCGGCGGTTTCGGCGCGTTCCTCATCACGCTCGTGGTGGGGATCGTCGGGATGCTGGTGGGCATGGCGCTCGACGGTCGGCTGGACGTCACGTCGCTCATCGGGCGCGGTCGCGACCGATGAGGACACCGCTCGCCGAGCCCGCCGAACGCGGCAGGCTGGACATCCACCCCGGGGTGCTGCGCAAGATCGTCGAACGCGCGGCCGACGGCGTGCCGGGCACGCTGCGCAACGAGCGCAGCATCGCGGGCATCGACGTCGGCGAATACGGGGCGAGCGCACGGGTCACGGTGGGCACGGGCGAGCCCGCGCCCGTCGACGTCCGGCTGGAGCTGACCTTGCGGTACCCGAGCGCGGTGCGCGCCGTGGTCGAGGCCGTGCGGGCGGCGGTCGCCGTCGAGCTCGACCGGCTGGCGGGCCACCGGGTGCGCAGCTTGGCCGTCACCGTCACCGGGCTGCGCGGCCCGAGCGCCCCGGCACCCGCGCGGCTGCGGTAGGCGCGCCGTGCGAGCCGTGTTGCGCGTCCTCGCGCCGCTCCTGGGCCTCGTGCTCGCGACGGTGGGCGTCCTCGTCGTGATCGAGGTCGTGGCCGAGTGGGTGCTGCCGGAGCACGAAGGGGGCCTGCTCGTGCCGTGGCCCGAGTGGGGGGCGGTGCTCGCGGGCCTGACCTGGAGCCAGAACCTGGTGCGCGGCATCGCGATCGGGGTGGGCGTGGTGGGGCTGCTGATGGTGCTCGTCGCCCTCACCGCGCGCCGCGCGGACCTGCGCCTCGTCGCCCCCTCGGACGACATGACGGTCACGACGTCGCCGCGGGTGCTGGCCCGTCTCGTCGGCACCCGGGTCCGGGCCTCCGACGACGTCCTCTCGGCGTCGGTCACCGCGTCCGAACGGCGGGTGGCGGTCACCGCGCGGGCGTGGAACGACGCGCCGGAGGAGCTGCGCTCGACCATCGTCGACCGCGTGCAGGAGCTGCTGGCCGAGCTGCCGCTGCGCCGCACCCCGCGCGTCGCGGTGTCGGTGCAGGAGCGGGAGGGCGTGCGGTGACGGTGAACATGAGCAAGAGCGCGGAGCCGCCCGCCCCGGTCGACCCCCGGGTGCGGCGCCGGTCGCGCTCGGCCGTCGCGCGTTCGGCGGGCGGCGACCGGTGGCTCACCGTGCTCATCGGACTGGTGCTGCTCCTCGTCGGGGTCGGCGTCACGCTGCTGTCGTACGGCGTGTTCGGCGTCGCCCGGGCGAGCCGCCCGTTGCTCGACCCGATCATCCTGGACACCGTGGCCGCCCAACCGCTGCTCTGGCGGGTCGTCGCCATCGTCGGCGGTTTGCTGCTCGCGGTGTTCGGGCTCACCTGGGTCGCCCGCTCGGTGCGCCCGGAGCCGCGCCCCGACGTCGTGCTGAACGGCGGCGCCGACACCACGATCCGGGTCAGCTCGGCCGCGGCGGGCGAGGCCGTGGCGAGCCAGGCGGAAACGCTGCCCGGCGTGGCCAGGGCGCGGGCCCGGCTCGTCGGGGCGGCCGCGGCGCCCGCGCTGCGGGTCACCCTCTGGCTGGCCGACGACGCCGACGTCCGGTCGGTGCTCGCCCGTCTGCACGGCGAGGTGTTGGCCACCGCCCGCGCGTCGCTCGACCTGCCCTCGCTGCCCGTGGCGGTGCGGCTGGAGCTGGAGCGCCCGCAGCCGACGCCCCGGGTCGCGTGATCGGGGCTCACCCCAGTCACACCCGCCGTCCTGCACCGTGACACCCGTGGCACGGCCTGCGCGTCGACGGGCGGTGGGCGCCCTCCTCGGGGCCCTGGTGGCCGTCGGGCTGCTCACGAGCTGCACGGTCGGGCCGTCGACGCGGCCGCCGGTCGCGGTGCGCGCCGACCTGCCCCCGGCACCCCCCGCGCCGCCGGGCGCTCCGGTGCCGCTGCCCGTGCCGGAAGCGGGGCGCGCCAGCCTCCCCCTGAGCGACTGCACGCCCAGCTCGCTCGGCAGCCTGGACGTGCCGGTGCCGACCGACCGGGTGCTGCGCACCGACTGCGGCACGCTCACCGTGCCGCTCGACCCGGCCCAGCCCGCGCTCGGCACGGTGACGCTCGGGGTGGTCCGCGCAGGCATGGCGGACGTGCCGGGCCGCACACCGCTCGCCGCGCGGCCCGCGCTGCTCGTGGTGGGCGACTCCGCCACCGACCCGACGGCGCGGCGGGCCGTGCGGATGGCCGCGCAGGTGCCGACGTACCTGCTCGCCAACTTCGCGATCATCGGGCTGGACCGGCGGGGCGCGGGCACCGACACCCTCGACTGCGCCGACCCGTCCGCGCGCAGCGCGCTCGCGGACGCCGACCCGGCCACGGCGGACACCACCCTCCTGCTGGAGCGGGCCCGTGCGGTGGTGCAGGCCTGCAACGTCGCGTTGGACGGTCAGCTCGGCGGCTTCTCGAGCGAGGCCGCGGCCGACGACATCGAGGCGGTGCGCCAGGCCCTCGGCGTCGCGCGGCTCTCGGCGCTGGGCACCGGCGACGGCGCCGAGGCGCTCGCCGACTGGGCGCGCGCCCACCCCCGCGCGGTCGGCAGGCTCGTCCTGGACGGGCCGCCCGACCCGGGTCTCGACGAGCCCGCGCGCTCGGAGGCCAGGGCGCAGGCGACCGAGGCGGCATTCGACGCGTTCGCCCAGCGCTGCACGTCCCGCAGCGCGTGCCCGCTGGGTGCGGACCCGCGCACCGCGGTGACGGCGCTGGTCACCTCGTTGCGCGCCCAGCCGCTCAGCACCCCGGACGGGCGGCAGCTCAGCGCGGGCACGGCGGTGACGGCGATCCGGGTGGCGCTCGGCGAGCCGTCGTCGTGGGCCACGCTCACCGACGCGTTGCAGGCGGCCCGGGCGGGCGACCCCGCGCCGCTCCTCAACGGGCTCGTCCCGACCCTCGGCTCGCGCGGCCGGTACGACGCCGCGCTCGCCACCGACTGCAACGACGCGCAGAACCGGATCGCGCCCGCCCAGATCCAGGAGCTCGCCCGGCAGTGGCAGAAGACGTACCCGCTCTTCGGGAGCAGCGTCGCGGCCGACCTCGTGGCGTGCGCTCCGTGGCCCACCGGGGGCGGCCGGGCGCTGGCGCCCGTCCCGGCCGACCTGCCGCCGCTCGTCGTGATCGGCACGGCGGCGGGCCCGCGATCGTCGATGGACGCCGCCCGGGCCGTGGCGCAGTCGCTGCCCTCGGCCGTGTTCATCGGCTGGCAGGGCGCGGCGACCGGCGCGTTCCCGCGCACGCAATGCGTGAACTCGCTCGTGGACAACCTGCTTGTGGACGGGCAGTTACCCGACGCCAGCACCCTCTGCCCGCCCTAGCGATCCTTGGTCGCTAGGTCTTTGGCACTTGGTCAGAGTCTCAGGCAGCCGCCGACGGTAGCCGGGCGTCGGCGAGGCGGGCGCTGATGTGCTGGTCGATGGTGCGGAGCGCGGCTCGGAGGGGTGGTGGGGTCGGTGGCTCGGGCGCGGCCATGAGGGGTCTCAGGACGCGGTTGTGGACCTTGGTGTAAAAGATCGCAAACGCGAGGCCGTCGTCGGTGAGCCGGTAGAGGTTGCGGCCCTGGACGCGGGTGATCAGCCCGTTGCGGCGCAGCCGGGTGAGGTCGTAGCTGGCCCGGTTCATGCCGTAGCTGGCGCCGAGCAGTCCGGTCATCAAGGCGCGCAGGCTCTTGTTGGTGATGCCGGTGACGGCGTGCAGGGTGACGGCGAGGGCGCCGGCCAGGGCTTGGACCCGAGGGTCGCCGAACCTCAGGGCTGGGGCCCTCCGCCCGTCCACCGTGGTGGTTGGGTGCGCGATCCGCTCAAAGGCTGGACTCGCAAGGACGCAGCCCTGGCCGACCCGTTCAGTATCGAGCAGCCGGCGGTTGGCGGCACGGGCTTTGGCCTGCAGTTCGGGCAAGTTGTGCAAGCGGCGTTGACAGCCCAGGTCGTGGGCGTCGTTGACGACGGTCTCGACGCGCAGCGCGCGGCCGTCCTTCAAGTATTGCTTGATGCGGGAATGCTTGTAGAACGCGTTCACGGTGACCTCGACACCGCGGGTGACCACGCTGGTCTTGAACACCTTCTGCACCGAGGGCGGGCGCCCGCGCCGTACCGGATGCCGAGAGAAGATCAGCTCGATCTGGTCGGGGCGGCCGATGTCGAGGTTGTCGGCCACCAGGGCTTCGAAGAACCCGCGGGCGTGGCGTGGGTGGGTGAACACGATGGTGCGCGACACCTCGACCTGGCGCATCGACAGCTCCCACCAGTACCCGCCGGCCGCGTCGGCGTCGGTGAGCGGCACCGGCAGGACCGAGAACCAGCGCTGGGCGAACTCGGTGATCTGTGTCGGACCGAGCCGGTCGCAGATGGCCGCCAGCCCGGCCGGGTCATCGGTGGCGGCGAACCCGTTGGACAACTCGGTGAACCCGATCCCGGCATGGGTAGCCTGGCGCTTGGCCCACTCGTGCCCATTGATCCAGATCTTGGCTGGGTAGGGGAAGTAAGCACAGATTTTGATAAACCCCGGACCGAAGTCCTCATCCCAGAGGTAGAAGTAATAGCAGGTCACGCGCCGGTCGGCCTTGTGGAAGGCGAACCACGGCGCCCCGGTCGACCCCTCACGCTCGGTCCCGGTGAACACACTCGCGTACTCCTGGGCGATACCGATCGCGGCCACCCCGGACCGACCCGTCCCGGCTTGGGCCGCCAGGTAGGGGCGCATCAGATCGATCTTGCGGTCGGCCTTGGTGAACCGCACCACCGGGATGTGGTCCTGCTCGGCGAACCGGCCGACCGCCCGCCGGAACGATGTCCCGATCTTGTCGAAGATCGCCGGGGACGGGATCGGATAGCCCAGGTGCGCGGTCAAGAAGCTGACCACCTGCCCGCCGACCTGCAGGTTGTTCACCCAAGCGTTCAGATAGATCCGATCCAGACACTCCAGATCCAGACCCACATGCCCGTCGAGGACGTCGTTCACCGTCACCGGCTTGGCCATGACCCACAGCGTGACCGCAGCTCACCCAACCGGCCAGCCACTACCTCGGCGGTCCGAGGCGCAGCCTCTGTAGGTGGCTGGTGTCGAACGGGCCGGTTCGGGAATCTGTGATCTTCTGCGCTTGCGACTATGTGGCTCCTGAGAGCGGTCGGGACGCGGTTCAGTTGACCGTGAGGTTGTTCACCGCTGCTCGCGCCGGTGGTGAGCCTGGTGGGTGCCTCATTCGTCCTGGTCAGGTCGTCACCGCCCATCCGTTGGCGGTTTTGCGCACGTTGAGCACGGCCAGGCGTGCGAGGTTGACCGCGCCGGCGAGGAACCGGAAGTCGGCATCAACGCGGTCGGTGCCGCGAACCCGGGCTCGTCGTCCGCCGTGTCGGCGGCGCATCAGGTGCGCGAGTTTGCGTTCAACCTTCGGTCGGGTGGCCCGGTAGTCGGCGACCCAGGCCGGATCGGTCTGCCGGGCCCGGGCATCGGCCAGTGCCTGCTCGTGCGGGCCGACGCTGACCGTGCGCCCGGCCTTCGCGGTGGTGCACTGCGAACGCAACGAGCACCCGGCGCAGGCCTGCCCGAAGTAGGCGATCCCGCCACCGTCACCGTTGCGGGGCGCCCGGATCGGGGCGCTGACCCCTGCCGGGCAGGTCGCGGTCATCGCAGCCACGTCGATCCCGAAGCGGTCCTTGCTGAACAACCCGCCCGCCACAACCCGCCGCGCGGTCGGCGCCTGGGTCTTGCACCGGGACTCGATCCCGGCCCCGCCGAGCTGCTCGTGGAACTCGCCCGTGCCATAGGCGGCATCCCCGTAGACGATGGGCTCCTGCCCACCACGCGTGCCCGGCCCGTCGGTGCCCGGCCCGTCGGTGCCCGGCCCGTCGGTGCTCGCGGCCCGTCGGTGTTGTCGAGGAGGTCGGTGATCAGGTCCTCGGCGGCAGCGGTGTCCCCGGTGTTGCCCGGGGTGACGGTGGTGGCAGTGATGATCTCCGAGTCCGGGTCCACCGCGGCGTGGCCCTTGTACCCGTCGAACCCCCGCGACGCGGTCTTGTGACCGTGCCGGGCGTCCGGGTCCACCGTGGAGATCACCCGATCCTTCGCGACCCGGCGCGCGGTGCGGAACACCCCGTCCTCGCCGGGATCGAGGTCCTGGCCCAACACGGTGGCCAGCAACGCCGAGGCCTGCTCGACCGCCTCGGTGAGCTCCCGTCCGTGCAGGACCGCCAGCACCGCGTACCCGTCACGCGCCCGAGAGGCGATCAACACCGCGCGGGCGTCCGGGTCGTCCCAATCGATCTGCGGCTTCCCGACCGCGACGTAGTCATCCCAACCCGCCAGCGCTGCCCGCAGCTCGGCCTCCAACCCGGCGTCGGCCACTTTCAGCAGCCCACGCAGCGCTGAGCGGATCAACGTCACGGTGTCCATCGTGGCCACCGCGTCATACAACGGGGTCGAGTCCAGCACCCGCCGCCTGCCCACCAACCCGGCCGCCTGCGCCGCCTCCAACGCCACCTCGAAGACCCGGTCCGGGCGTTGCGAGCGCCGCAGCCGCTCACGCATGTCCACCAGCACCGTGTGCGCGAACCGCGCCCACCCCGACCCCGCCATACCCGCCGACCCCGGCGGCGTAACGCCAGCGGGCGTCGAAGGCGTACCGATCGACCGCCTCCCGGTCCGACAGCCCCTCCAGGCGCTGCAACACCATCACCGTGGCCACCACCGACGGCGGCACCGACCGCCGACCCGTACCGGTGAACAGATCAACGAACAACTCGTCAGGGAACAACCGGTCACGCTCGCGCGCCAGGAACCCATAGATCGAGTTCCCCGGCAGCGTCTCCTCACAGAACCGGGCACCCTCGTCGAACAGATCACGCTGCCGATCAGCACGCCCCAGCGTCACCCGCCGATCCTCCCGTGCCAGCCCGTCCTATCGGGTGAACGCCACGCGAAAGACACCAGCCACCTAGGACGAGCTCGCGGGTGATCGCGCGCACGGCGTGCCAGTCGGCCGTGCCACCCGCCAGGCCGAGGTCCACGGCAGCGTCGAACACCGCGGGGTCGCGGGCGGCGGCGGCGACCGCGGCGTCGAGGAAGCGGGCGTGCGGCACGAGCCGGGCGAGCACGGCGAGGTGGCTGCGGTGGCGCCCGAACGCCCGCCGCATGGCCGCGCGGTGGGTCCGGCCCGCGTCCGCGCCGTCCAGGCCGTTCAGCGCGGCGCGGCCCGCGAGCGCGCCCGAGGCCACGGCGTCGTAGATGCCCTCGCCGGTGAGCGGGTTGACCAGGGCCGCGGCGTCGCCGACGAGCAGCACCCGGCCGTCGGGGTGGTGGCGCGGGCCGGTCGAGAGCGGCAGGTGGTGGCCGCGGACCGTGGCCGGGTCCGGCTCCTCCCCCGGCAGCAGCGCGGACAGGGCGGCGAGCAGGTCGCGCCGCGACCCGCCGCCGCGGCGGTCGAACACGCCGAAGCCGACGTTCGCGCCGCCGCCCGCCACGGGGAACGCCCAGGCGTACGCGGGGTACCGGCCGCGGGCGAACTCGATCACCAGCTCGTCCGGCCGCGCCGCCACGGGCGCGTAGCCCCTGATCGCGACGGCCACCGCACGGGGCGGTGTCGGCGGGGCCCCGGTCAGCCGGCGCACCACGGAGTTCGCCCCGTCGGCGCCGATCACCACTCGGGCGGCGAACCGTTCGTCGATGACCACCCGGTCCGGCTCGACCCGCAGGGCCCGCACGCGGTGGCGACGCAGGATCGCGCCCCTCGCCACCGCCGCGTCGACGAGCCGGGCGTCGAAGACGGCCCGCGGGATCGGGTGGTTGGGCCGGGCGCAGCGGCGGGCGACCGACCTGGCCGCCCGGGCTGCGCAGCCGCAGCCCGGGCACGGCGGGCCCGAGCGGCCGCAGGTCCGGCACGCCCAGCGCGTCGAGGAGGTCGAACACGTGGGCGGCCACCCCGTCACCGCAGGTCTTGTCCCGGGGGAACGCGGCCGCGTCCAGCAACAGCACCCGCGCGTCGGGACGCAACTGCAGAACGCGCAAGGCGGACGCCGAGCCCGCAGGCCCGGCGCCCACCACTGCGACGTCGGCGATCTCCTCCCACACGCGTCGAGTCTTACCCGACCCGACCGCGATCAGACGACGACGCCCGCCCGCAACGCCAGCACGAGCAGGGCCGACCGGTCGGGCGCCCCCACGGCCCGACCGATGCGCCGGATCGAGGTGCGCACCGTCCGCTCCGGCACTTCCAGCCGTTCCGCGATCTCCAGATCACGCCATCCGTCCGCGGCGAGCTGCAGGAACTCCCGCTCCCGCAGCGTCAGCGGGCAGGACGCGCCCCGCAGGCCGGGCAGTCGCCTGCCGCGGCCGGACAGCCCCAGCGCGTGCCACTGGCGGGCCCGCTCGGCCAGTCCCCGCACGGGGCACGGCCATGCCGCACGACGCACCCCGCTGCAGGCCTTGCAGCGGCTGGTCCTCGTCGGGGACGTGGTCGCCGAGGATGCGGAACCAGACCTCGACCATCGGCGCGAGCTCGGCGGCGGGACCGGGGTCTTCCGCCACCCGCTCGCTGTGACCGGTCAGGACGGTCATTTCTCAGCCCACCAGGATGCGGACCGCGTCGAACGCGGGCGTCTGGTTGGCGCGCTCCATCATCGGGATGCGGTGCGATCCGTCACCGGCCCACACGGCGCACTGGGCGATGCCGCGGGTGGGCAGGCCCTTGTCGACGTTCACGGTCACGGTGTCCGGGGTGGCGCCACCGCCGTTGTCCTGCGTCGCCACGAAGAAGGCGGGCACCGGGTCGGGCGCGGGCGCCGTCCGCAGGCTGGACAGCATGCGGCAGGCGGTGTGGAAGTGGCCTCGCTGGATGCCGTTCTTCAGCACCGAGCTCTCCAGGTAGTAGCCGCCGACGGCGGCACCGAGGAACCGGTCCCTGATGAGGTTGCGGGTGCTCACCTTGAGCGTGAACGCCGTGTTGGGACGCACGAACCGCGGCGAGTCGGTGATGAGCAGCGTCGGGTCGTTGCCTGCCGCAGCGACCTCGCCGAACGCGGTCGAGACGCAGGCGGGCGCCTTCTGGAAGCCGTCGTGCGGCGTGAGCTTGCTCTTCGAGCAGTCCCGGGCCAGCACGTCGAGGCCGTTGTTCGCGCCGGCTGCGGGGGCGACCGTCGCGACGGCGGAGGCGGACGCGTCGACGGTCGGTGCGACGGAGGCACCGTTCGCCGGGTCGTCGCCCGGGTTGCCCTGGCCCTGGTCGCCGGTCGCCCTGGGCTTGGCCTTCGCCCTGGGCCTCGCCTTGGGCCTGGCCCTGGTCGCCCTGCTCGTCCGTCGACTCGGCGACCGACGTCGAGGCGGCGCCCGTGCTGTTCGCGCCGGTGCTGTTGGTGCCGGTCCGGGGACCGCCCTGCTGGCCCTGGCCGGGCCGGTCGTTGTGGTAGCCGGGGCTGGCCGCGGCAACGTCGCAGGCCGCGGGCAAGAGGCAGCCGATGGCGGCGATCGCCGCGATCACGTAGCGCCTCATCGAACTGTGGGGAGCGTTCGAGGACATGGTTTTCCGTTTCGAGTGGGGGAGCGGTTAGTTGCGGACCCGGGGGCGGACCGCGTGCCGAGGCCCGGTGGCCTCGACGGGGAGGATCAGCGGCAACGACGGATGGCTGTCCGCCGACACCGGTCGTGGCCCGGGGATGGCCACGAGGTCTGGTTGTGTCGGTGCCCGGCGCGGCGGGTCGACCATGAGCGCGGGCTGCTGCTTGCGCTTGCGCCGGAAGGCGGCGGCGAAACCGATCGCCGCGATGAGGCAGCACACGAGGATGAGCATCGGCATCACGAGGTCCTGGCCGCCCGGGGCGCCGGAGAAGGTGAACAGCGTCGGGTCGGGCGCGGCGGGGAGCGCGTTGTAGTCCACGAGCCCGGTGCTCTCGAGGTAGCCGATGTGGCGGTTCACGAAGGTCGTGCCGACGGTGGCGAACTCGCGCATCAGCGAGTTGCGGGTGCTCACCCGCACCTGCGCGAGGAGCGGGAGGACGATGCCGTGGGCCTCGCGCACCCGCTGGACGAAGATCCGGTCGTAGTCCGAGCCGGTCGCCGCGGAGATCTCGGACATCCACGCCTGCTGGGTGGCGTTGGGCGAGGTCGGCAGCAGGACGCCGAGCTGGTCGGCCACCTTGCGGGTCTGCACGTCGAGATCGGCGTGTTCGACGCCGAGGTGCTCGCCGACCTCGCGGACAGCGGGCGAGCTGGCCTGCTGTGCCGCCTGCTGACCGGTGGGGCCCTCCCAGAGGTTCGCCTGGCGGACCTTCACGAGCAGGTCGCGGTCGGCGGGTCCGAGCGGGCCCCATTGGGTCTGGGTCCAGCCACCCGTGCCGACGGCGCCGGACGACCAGGACTGGTAGATCGTCAGCGTCACCGCGGAGAGGATGACGAACAGGATGGAGACACGCAGGAACCGGGGGATCCGGCGGAGCATCGTTCTGAGGCCTTTCGAGTCAGACGGAGGGGGAGCAGCGTCAGACGAAGTCGAACAATTCGGTGTGAACGCGGCCGGGGTCGACGTCGAGCGCGTCGATGACCTCCAGCGAGTCGTGGATCATGGCGGGGGGTCCGCAGAGGAAGAAGTCGACGGACTCCGGCTGTTCGGTGCTGCCGAGCACGAGCGACAGCAGTCCGAAACCGAGGTCGCCGTAGTGGCCCTCCCAGTCGTCGGTGGGGCGGCGCATGACCTCGGTGACCACGAGGTCGAGGCTGGACCGCAGGAAACCGAGCTCCTCGCGGAAGAGGAGGTCCTCGGGACGGGACGCGATCACGACCAGGCGGTAGGGCCGCCGGTCGCCGCGGTCGGCCGCGGTGCGCAGCATGCTCATCATCGGGGTGATGCCCACGCCGCCCGCGATCAGGACGAAACCGGAGCACCGGCCGATGTCGCCGGAGAAGGCACCGTGCGGGCCGTCCACCCAGACGGGGGTTCCGGGCGGCAGCGCGGTCAGGGTGCGGGTGAAGTCACCCGCGTGCCGCACGGTGAAGGACGTGTACTCGTCGCGGGCGCTGGAGGAGATCGTGAACGGGTGCTCCTCCGAGGTGGGCGACTGGGCCATCCGCAGCCAGGCGAACTGGCCCGGCACGAAGCGCCACGAGCCCTCGTCGCCGCGCGGCGCGAGGACGACCGTGCTGATGGTCGGGCTCTCCGAGCGCACTTCCCTGATCACGAACTCGGTCGAGGGATCGAGGATGCCCCGCCACAGCCAGCGGTAGCTCGCGACCGTGACGACGATCGCGACCAGCACGAGGAACGCGGCGGACATCGCCGGGACCTTGAGCGCGTGGTTCAGCCACACGGTGTGCAGACCGGAGAACACCAGCACCGCCGCCGCGAGCCCGACGTGCATCCAGCGCCACGACTCGTAGGACAGCCGCAGCCTGGCCTTCAGCGCGACGACGCCGACCAACAGCACCAGCGCGGCGAGGGCGGCCGTGGCCGCCTGCGCGCGCGGCGGGGCGCTCAGGACCTTCAGCAGGTTGATCGAGCGCGGGTCGTTGGCGAGGACGCACGCGAGGTGCACGAGCACCAGCACGGCCGCCGAGACCCCGAGGAAGCGGTGGACCTCCATGACGCTTTCGATGCCGAACGCCCGGTTCAGGGAGCGCAACCGGCTCGGCAGGACCGCAGCGCACACCAGTACCGTGAGCGCGAAGAAACCGGACACCACGGCGAGCCGGGACCACATCGGTTCCGGCGGCGCGGTGGCGAGCCACAGCAGCGGGGGTCCCGCCACCGTGACGCTCAGCCCGGTGAGCCACGCGGTGCGCAGCAGCCCGTCGTTCATGGCGGCGACCGTATGAGGACACCCGAGGCGCAGGTTGCCAAGCTGAGAGTCGCGTGGGCCCACATGAGCACCGGGCGCGACGAACGGCGGGCAACTACTCCGAATGCCGCAGGAATTGGGCCGATCGCCGGTTAACGTCTTCAGGCTCTTCGCCGCGAATCCGGCCCGTCTGCGGCGCGCCACCGCTCGGCGATCCGCTTACCGGCGATCGCAGGGGTCGTGCGGTGACCGCCAACCGGTCACCGCGGCAGGCCTCGGCCGGAGGGTGAGCGGCCACCGCCACGACGAGCGGCGGTCGGCCCTCAGCGTACGCACCCGATCCTGAGCGGCAACGGCCGTTCGGCGGGCACGACGCCCGCCGGACGCGCCCAACCCACCGCAGACCGCCACGGCCCTCAGCATCGGCAACGCACCCGGCGGACGTTCCTACGGTCACGGCCATGTCACTCCCCTCCTCGTGGCGGGCCGGTGCCGCAGCTCTGCTCCTCGCCGCTCCCCTGGCCCTCTCCGGCTGCAGCACGACGACCAGCGGTGTGCCCGCGAGCCTGGCGGCGCCCGTCGGCAACGGGTCGTCCATCGGCGGCCCGACGGTGGACGCGGGCCGCGACAGCCTCTCCACCACGACCACGTTCGTCGGCACGGTCATGACCAGCGGCGGGTTCACCTTGTACCGGAACACCAAGGACAAGGCCGAGCCACCCACCAGCAGCTGCCTCGGGACCTGCACCAGCACCTGGTCGCCGATCGGCGGCGCTGCGCAGCCGACACTCGACGGCGTCGACGCCACGCTCATCGGCACCCTCGTCCGCCCGGACGGCAGCAAGCAGCTGACCGTCGACGGGTGGCCGGTCTACCGCTACGTCAAGGACATGCTGCCGGGAACCGTCAACGGCCAGGGCGTCGACGGCGTCTGGCAGGCGGTCGGGCCCGACGGCAAGCCCCTCACCGAGAAGGCCGCGCCCGCCGCGGCCCCCGCGCCGCCCAAGCAGGCACCCGCGAAGGCGGCGCCCGCCAAGGCGCCCGCCGCCGCCGCCCCGAAGGTCGTGGCGCCGACGAAGGCCCCGGCCGCCGCCCCGAAGGTGACGCCCAAGCCGACGGTCGCCGCCGACGGTGGTCCTCGACGCGCCGGGCACGTCGAGCACCGACTGATCGCGCGACGGGACGTCGAGCGCCCGCGGCGGAGCGCCCGCGTCCCGCTCGCGGCGATCAGGACGGCTCGGGGTTGCGGGCCCGGGAGGGCTGCACCCGCATCGGCTCGCCGGGCATCTTCGGGTACTCGGGCGGGTAGGGCATGTCGCCGCGCGGGTCGGCCGCGTACCACTCGAGCACGGTCTCCAGGCCGCCCACGTGCGCGTCCATGTCGGCGTGCGGGTCGCCGCGCTCCGCGTAGATGCCGGGCACGGTGCGCACGTCGAAGTCCTCGGGCTCGACCGACGGCAGGTCGGCCCACGTGAGCGGCATCGAGACGGTGCCGCGCGGCCGCCCGCGCACCGACCACGCCGAGGCCACGGTGCGGTCGCGCGCGGCCTGGTTGTAGTCGAGGAACACGCGTTCGCCGCGCTCCTCCTTCCACCAGGCCACGGTGGCCTGGTCGGGCACCCGCTCGGCGACGCGCCGGGCGATGGCGATCACCGCGTGCCGGACGTCGATGAAGTCCCACTCCGGGCGGATCCGCGCGAAGACGTGGATCCCCCGCCCGCCCGACGTCTTGGGCCACCCCACGAGGCCCGCCTCGTCGAGCACCTCGTGCAGCACGGCCGCGACGGCGACGGCGTCGGCGAAGTCGGTGCCCGGCTGCGGGTCGAGGTCGATGCGCAGCTCGTCGGGCCGGTCGGGGTCGGCGCGGCGCACCGGCCAGGGGTGGAAGTCGAACGTGCCCATGTTCGCCGCCCACAGCAGGACGGCGGGCTCGGTGGGGCAGAACGCGTCGGCCGTGCGGCCGCTGGGGAACGTGACCCGCGCCGTCTCGGTGTAGGGCGGGGCGCCCTTGGGCAGGCGCTTGGAGTAGAACGGCTCGCCGGTGACGCCGTCCGGGTAGCGCTTGAGGTTCGTCGGGCGTTCGCGCAGCACGCCCAGCAGCGGGTCGACGACCGCGCGGTAGTACTCCACGACCTCGCGCTTCGTGATCCCGGGCTCCGGGAAGTACACCTTGTCCGGGCTGGTCAGCCGCACTTCGCGGGGCCCGTCCGGGCCGGGCACTGTGATCAGTTCCGCCGCCTTGGTCGCCACGGTTGGGCACGCTACCGGCTAGGGTGTCCCGCATGCCGGATCGCTTCGACGACGAGCTGATCGGGCTGGACCGCGAGGACCCGGAGGCCCAGGCCTTCGCCGCCCACCTCGACCGGATGCAGCGCCAGCACCCCGCGTTCACCGTGGAGGGCTACCTGGACGACGTCGGCCGGTTCGTGGATTCCGTGCACCGCGCCCAGGGCGAGCGGTGGTTCGCCGCGGTCGTGGTCGTGCTGATGCTGCTGGCGGTGGCGGCGTTCGCCATCTGGGACGCGCTGAAGTTCGTCGTCACGACATGGTTCTGAAAGGACTGCTGCGCCGTTGGCGACGTAGCCTGGGTGGCATGGAACCCGTCACCGACCAGCCCGCGAAGGTCGTCAAGTCCGAGGCCGAGTGGCGCGAGCAGCTCACGCCGTCCGAGTACCGCGTGCTGCGGCAGGCGGGCACCGAAGCGCCGTTCGTCGGCGAGTACACCGACACCAAGACCAAGGGCGTGTACCGCTGCCGGGCGTGCGGCGCCGAGCTGTTCCGCAGCGACACCAAGTTCGACTCGCACTGCGGCTGGCCGTCGTTCTTCACCCCGCTCGCGGGCGACGCCGTGATCGAGCGGAGCGACTACGCGATGGGCATGAAGCGCACCGAGGTGCTCTGCGCCAACTGCCACAGCCACCTCGGCCACGTCTTCGAGGGCGAGGGCTACGGCACGCCCACCGACCTGCGCTACTGCATCAACTCGATCTCGCTCACGCTGGAGCCGGACGAGGGCTAGGGCAGCGTCGCCACGAGGTCGCCGGGCTGCACGCGGGGACCGGTGAAGAACGGCACCTCCTCGCGCACGTGCCTGCGCGCCTCGGTGGCCCGCAGGTCGCGCATGAGGTCGACGATCCGGTGCAGCTCGTCGGCCTCGAACGCGAGGATCCACTCGTAGTCGCCGAGCGCGAACGCGGGCACGGTGTTGGCGCGCACGTCCTTGTAGCCGCGCGCGGCCTGCCCGTGCTCGGCGAGCATCGTGCGGCGCTCCTCGTCGGGGAGCAGGTACCAGTCCAGCGACCGGACGAACGGGTAGACGCACACGTACGCCCGCGGCTCCTCCCCCGCCACGAACGCGGGCAGGTGGCTCTTGTTGAACTCGGCGGGCCGGTGCAGCGCCACCTGGCTCCAGACCGGCGTGCTCGCCCGGCCGAGCGCGGTGCGCCGCAGCCCGGAGTAGGCCGCCTGGAGGGCTTCGACGTTGTCGGCGTGCCACCAGATCATGTAGTCGGCGTCGGCCCGCATGCCGGTGAGGTCGTAGACGCCGCGCACGACCACGCCCTTGTCGGCCACCGCGTCGAGGTACTCCGCGAGCTGGTCGGCCACCGACGCGCGGTCATCGCCGAGCAGGCCCGGCTCGCTGCGGAACACCGACCACATCGTGTAGCGGATCATGCTGTTGAGCTCGGCGTAGTCGAGGCGGGCCATCACCCGATACTAACGACCGCCCGGGCGAGGCGTTCGGCCGCGGCGCGGCCCGTGCCGACGCACGCGGGCACCCCGACGCCGTGCAGCGCGGCCCCCGCGACGGCGATCCCGTCGGGAAGGCCCCCCTCGAGCGTCGCGACCCGGCCGACGTGGCCGGGGGCGTACTGGGGCAGGCCGCCGCCCCACCGCTGCACGTGGACGTCCACCGGCGCGGCGTGGATACCGTCGAGCACGTCCAGGTCGGCCAGCACCTGCGCGATCAGCGTGGCGTCGTCGGCCTGCAGCGCGGCGGCCTCGCCGAACCGGCCGAGCGAGGCGCGCAGCCGGACGAAGCCGTCGCCGCCGAGGTGGGCCCACTTGGTGGACGAGTGGGTGACGCCCTTCACCGAGAGGGGCTCACCCGCGGCCACCAGCGCGCCCGACGTGGTGGGCGCACGGACGTCCTCCTCCCGGAACGCCAGCGCCACGACCACGGACGACGCCAGCTCGATGCCCGCCGCCGCGTCCGCCGCCGCCGGGGCGACGGGCCGCAGCAGCCGCGCGACCGCGGGCGCGGGCACGGCGAGCACGACCGCGTCGACCTCGAGCGCCTCGGGTTCGGTCGTCGGACCGAGCACGAGCAGCCACCCGGCCGCGCTGGGCTCGATGGCGCGCACGGTCGTGCCGAGGCGCAGGTCCGCGCGGGCGGCGTCGGCCAGGGCGTCGAGCAGCACGCGGTAGCCCCCGCGCAGCCCCCCGAACACCGGCGAGTCGCGCATTTCGCCGAGGTGAGCAGGCGATCCCCGTTTCCGGGACGGCGAGTCTCCGTTCTCATGACGGCGAGTCTCCGTTTCCGGGACGGCAGCGGGCGGTGACTCGCCGTTGAGGGACGGCGGCGGGGGCATGACGGCGTCGGCGGCCGCGGTGAGGGAGGTCGCGCCCGCGTCGAGCGCCGCGGCGAGCGCGGGCATGGTGGGCCGCAGGCCGAGGACGTCGACCCGCCCGGCGTACACGCCGCCGAGGAGCGGGTCGACGAGGCGGTCGGTCAGCTCGTCGCCGAAGCGGGCCCGCAGCAACGGGCCGAGCGCCACGTCGCCGCCCGGCGACCAGGCCAGTGGGCGGGCGGGCTCGGCCGCCGCCGCCGTGAGCCCGGCGTGCGAGAGCAGCCCGGCCAGTCGGGCCCCGCTCGTCGGCACGCCCAGCACCGTGCCGCCGGGCAGCGCCACCGTGCGGCCCGCCGCGCGGATCGACGCGCCCGCCCCCGTCGGGTGGACGAGCCGTTCGACCAGCCCGAGCTCGGCCAGCAGCGCCTGCACCTCGGGCCGCCGCGCGAGGAACGCCTCGGCGCCGACGTCGTAGGGCCTGCCCGCGAGGTCGACGGTGCGCAGGACGCCGCCGATGCGGTCGCGCTGCTCCAGCAGCGTGATCGCGGCGTCGGGGCCGAGCAGCGCGCGCAGGCGGTGGGCAGCCGCCAGACCCGCGATGCCCGCCCCGACCACCGCGACCCTGGGTGCGTTCATCCGCCCACGCTGTGCACGAGCTCGACCAGCCGCGTGAGGACGTCCGGGTCGGTCTCGGGGAGCACGCCGTGGCCCAGGTTGAACACGTGGCCCGGCGCGTGGCTGCCGTCGTCGAGGATGCGGCGCACCTCGGCCTCGATCGACGCCTGGTCGGCGAACAGCACGGCCGGGTCGAGGTTGCCCTGCACCGGCAGGCCGGTGCGGCGGGCGGCCGCGGCCAACGGCACCCGCCAGTCGACGCCGACGACGTCGGCGCCCGCCTCCGCCATCGCCCCGAGCAGCTCGCCGGTGCCCACGCCGAAGTGGATCCGCGGCACCCCGGCGGCGGCGACGGCCTCGAGCACGCGGGTGGAGTGCGGCAGGACGAACCGGCGGTAGTCCCGCTCGGACAGGGCGCCCGCCCAGGAGTCGAAGAGCTGCACCGCGTCGACCCCGGCCGCGATCTGCACCCGGAGGAACGTGGCCGTGAGCTCGGCGAGGCGGCCCATCAGGGCGTGCCACACCTCGGGGGCGGAGTACATGAGCGCCTTGGTGCGCTCGTGGTTGCGGCTGGGCCCGCCCTCCACGAGGTAGGACGCGAGCGTGAACGGCGCACCGGCGAACCCGATCAGCGGGGTGTCGCCCAGCGCGCCCAGCAGCAGGCCGACGGCCTCGGCCACCGGCGCCACCTGCTCCGGGACGAGCGCGGGCAGGGCCGCGACATCGGCCGCCGTGCGCACGGGGTGGGCGACCACCGGGCCGGTGCCGGGCACGATGTCGACGCCGACCCCGGCCACGTACAGCGGCACGACGATGTCGGAGAACAGGATCGCGGCGTCGACGCCGTGGCGCCGCACGGGCTGCAGCGTGATCTCGCAGGTGAGCGCGGGGTCGAGGCACGCCTGCAGCATCGGGGTGCCTGCGCGGAGGGCGCGGTACTCCGGCAGCGAGCGGCCCGCCTGGCGCATGAACCACACCGGCCGACGGGACGGCGTGCCCCCGCAGGCCGCGACGAGGAAGGGGGCCGTGCGCAGGTCGCGGCGAACGGCTTCGGCGGGGTCGACCGCTGGATCGACTACGGAGGGCGGGTGCATGACCCCTCCAGCATCCCACGCCGGGTGGTGTCCCGGCGCGCCTGCCTGTCCGTAAGGGCCCCGGAGCTTAGAGTCCCGGCTCGTGGCCGACGCGACCGTTCCCCCCGCCGAGTTCCGGCGCGCCGTGGCCGCGTTGAACGCGATGCACCCCCGTCCGGAGTTGTTCGTCACGGCCTTGGACGCGCCGCCCCGGCTGGCCCCGTACACCTGGGCGTTCAGCGTCGAGGCCGACGCCGGGCGGCCCGCGGCGGAGGACCTCGACGAGCCCGACACCTCCGGGCGCCTCATCCTCCTGCACGACCCCGCGGGCCAGGACGCCTGGGAGGGCACCTTCCGGCTCGTCTGCTTCGTCCAGGCCCGGCTCGAACGCGAGCAGCTCGGCGACGAGATGCTGCCCGTCGTCGCATGGTCGTGGCTCACCGAAGCGCTGGAGCACAACGACGCTCCGTACACGGCGCTGGGCGGCACCGTCACCCAGACGTCGTCGGTCCGGTTCGGCGACATCTCCGGGCCCCGCCGCGACGACGACGTGGAGCTGCGCGCGTCGTGGACTCCGGCGGGTCCCGAGCTGACACGCCACGCGGACGCGTTCTGCGAGCTCGTGGCCGTAGCAGCGGGACTACCTCCGGTCGGAGCAGTTCCGCTGGTCCATCGGACGGTCTGATTCCGGCCTTCACCTGCGGGTTCGACGCATTCAGTGATCAGCATGGTCCCCCGTTCGGGTGGTTGGGGATCAACAACGCTGTAACTTTCACCCTGGCAAGTTCGATGCGATACACGACGTTAGACCGCTTGGGGGGCTACGCTCCCTCCTTGGACACCTTCCCGGGCGGTCAGACGGACGCTCTGCGCGACCGGGGTTCTGGTGCTGGTCGGGGGCAAACGACCGTCTCCAGGGAGGTAGTGACGTGGCCGTGGTTGGCCAAGGCGCACCCGTGCGCGGTGTGATGGGACAAGGTTCCCCGCACCAGCCAGTGTTGTCGCCTGCGATGGTCCCGCATCCGCGGGAAGAACAGTTCTCCGTGCTCGTGGTGGATGATCATCCACTGCTCCGGGAGGCGATCGCCGCCCGGCTGCGCTCGATGGGCGCGGGCACCGTCTACGAGGCGGCCTCGGTCGCGGAAGCGCGGGCGCGGGCACACGCCAACGGCCCGTGCGATCTCGCGATCCTGGATCTCGGCCTGCCGGATGGCAGCGGCCTGGATCTGGTCACCGAGCTGCGGTCGCTGGGCTGGAACCGGCTGGTCGTGCTGGCCTCGTCGGACGACCCGTACGCGGTGCGTTCGGCGTTCCAGGCGGGCGCGCAGGCGTACCTGCTGAAGTCGGCGTCGGCGGCGATCGTCACCGATGGTGTGAAGCGGGTGCTCGACGGCGGCGTCTACGCCGATCCGACCGTCGCTCCCCTGCTCGCCACCGGCACCCGCGTCCCGGGCACCGACAACACGCCGCGCGAGCTGTCCGCCCGCGAGGTCGAGGTGCTGCAGCTCGTCGCGGACGGCCAGTCGAACAAGGAGATCGGTGAGGCGCTGAGCCTGTCCGCGCTCACGGTGAAGAGCCACCTTTCGCGCATCGGACGCAAGCTCGGCACCGGCGACCGCGCCCAGATGGTCGCTCTCGCCATGCGTGCCGGGGTCATCCGCTGACCGAAACGCACGCGTCCGACAGTTCGGCACCAGCACCGACACCGGCACCGACACCACTGCTCCGCCCCGCCGACGGGCTCCCCCCGGTCGTCGCGGACCCTGCAGCGCTGGCGCGCATCGCCGCCGCCTTCGCCTCGGGTTCGGGACCCATCGCCGTCGACGCGGAACGGGCATCGGGCTTCCGCTACTCCCAACGGGCCTACCTGGTCCAGTTGCGGCGTGCGGGTGCCGGTACGGCTCTGGTCGATCCGATACCGCTGCGGAGCGACCTGTCGGCGCTGGTTCCGGCCCTCACCGGGCCGGAATGGGTGCTGCACGCCGCGAACCAGGACCTGCCCTGTCTCGCGGAGGTCGGGCTCGCGCCCGCGCAGCTGTTCGACACCGAGCTGGCCGGGCGGCTGCTCGGGCTGCCGCGGGTAGGCCTCGGCCCGATGGTGGAGCAGCTGCTCGGGCTCGCGCTGGAGAAGGGGCACGGGGCGGCCGACTGGTCGCGCCGTCCCCTCCCCGAAGACTGGCTCGTCTACGCGGCGCTGGACGTCGAGGTGCTCATCACGCTGCGCGACGTCCTCGCCGGGCTGCTCGACGAGCAGGGCAAGCTCGAGTGGGCGCGGCAGGAGTTCGAGGCGGTGCGCACGGCGCCGCCGCCCGCGCCGCGGGCCGAGCCGTGGCGCCGCACTTCGGGCGTGCACCGCGTGCGCAAGCCGCGCGCGTTGGCCGCCGTCCGGTCGCTGTGGGAGGCCCGCGACCGGCTCGCCGCCGAACGCGACATCGCCCCCGGTCGGGTGCTGCCCGACGCCGCGATCGTCGACGCCGCCACGGTGGCCCCCGCGACGGGCGAGGCGCTCGCCGCGCTGCCCGTCTTCCGCGGGCGGGCGCAGCGGCGGCTCACCGCTTACTGGTTCTCGGCGCTCACCCAGGCCGCCCGTCTCGACGCCGCCGAGCTCCCCCGCGCCGCCCCGCCGAGCGACGGCCCACCGCCCGTCACCCGCTGGGCCGACCGCGACCCGGCCGCGGCCGCGCGCCTCGCCGCGGCACGGGCAGCCGTGGCGACAGTGAGCGAGGAGCGCAGCGTGCCGGTGGAGAACCTGCTGCAGCCCGACCTGCTGCGGCGCCTGTGCTGGAGCCCGCCGCCCGACGGCGACGTCCCGGCCGCCCTCCGCGAAGGCGGCGCCCGCGAGTGGCAGATCGAGCTCCTGGCCCCCCTGCTGGAACCCGCGCTCCACCCCTAGCTCGCGCGCCCCGCCGTCAGGAGTGGGGAGACTCGGGGTCCTGCGGGGGGAGGCGGACCGTGACCGACAGGCCGCCGCCCACCACCGGGCGGGCCGCCACCGCGCCGCCGTGCGCGAGCACCACCGCCCGGACGATCGAGAGGCCCAGCCCCGAGCCGCGCGCCGCCCCCGTGCGCTCCACCGGGCCCCGGCGGAACGGCTCGAACAGCTCGTCCACCCGGTCCGGAGCCACCTCCGGCCCGCTGGAGGCCACCCGCAGCTCCGCCCCCTCGGCCCCGTCGGCACTCGCAGGCCCGGTGCACACCTCCAGCCAGCCGCCCGCGACGTTGTGCCGTACCGCGTTCTCCAGGAGGTTGCCGACCACCCGCTCGACGAGCACCGCGTCGCCGTGGGTCGGCGCGGGGGCCGTGCGCAGCAGCACCCGTAGGCCGCGGGCGGAGGCGTCGGCGCGCACCGCGGCGAGCGCGGGCACCACCAGGTCGGCGAGGTCCAGCGGCACCCGCTCCGACAGCTCGGCCCCGCTCTCGGCCCTGGCGAGCAGCAGCAGACCCGCCACGAGGTCGTCGGCGCGGCGCGTGGCGTCGCGCACGACCGCGCCCATCCGCCGCAGCTCCTCGACGTCGGCGGCCGGGTCGGAGAGCGTGACGTCCACCTCGGTGCGCAGCACCGACAGCGGCGTGCGCAGCTCGTGGCTGGCGTTGGCGACGAACCTCCGCTGCGCCTCGAACGCGGCCTGCAGCCGGTCGAGCATCGCGTCGAAGCCCGCCGCCAGCTCGGCCACCTCACCCCGCGCGTCGCGCACGCCGGTGCGGGTGTCCAGCGACTCCACCGACAGCCGCCGCGCCGTGGCCGTGACGGCGTGCAGCGGGCCGAGGACCCGCCCGACCAGCCACCACGACACCAGCGCGGCGGCCACCACCACCAGCGGGTAGGCGATGAGCCCCGCGCGGAGCACCTCGTCGCGCGCCGCCGCGCCCACGGCCGCCGAGACCTGCTCGGACGGCACCATCCGATCGCCGACGCGGACCATGCTGCCGGGCGGGAGCGAAGGCGCCTGCGCCACGCCGCCGACGAGCAGCCAACCCAGCCACAGCAGCAGCGCGCTGACCAGCGCGACCACCGCGGTGCACACGGCCGTGAGCCGGGGCCGCAGCCCCACCCGCAGCCCCACCCGGCCGGGCGCGCGCACGTTCACGGCAGCGGCCTACCCCGCGGCGGGGACCCGGTAGCCCGCCCCGACCACCGTGTCGATCACGCCGGGCTCGCCGAGCTTCTTGCGCAACGTCATCACGGTGACCCGCACGGTGGTGGTGAACGGGTCGGCGTTCTCGTCCCACACCCGTTCCAGCAGCTCCTCGCTGCTCACGACGGCGCCGCGGGCGGCGAGCAGCACCTCGAGCACCCCGAACTCCTTGCGGGTGAGGTCGAGCGACCGCCCGGCCCGGCTGACCGTGCGCCGGGCCGGGTCGAGCACGACGTCGTCGGCGGTCAGCATCGGCGGCGCGGCCGGCGTGGCGCGGCGGCCGAGTGCGCGGCAGCGGGCCACGAGCTCGGGGAAGTCGAAGGGCTTGGCGAGGTAGTCGTCGGCGCCGCGGGACAGGCCGTCGACCTTGTCGGCCAGCGTGCCGCTCGCGGTGAGCATGAGCACCCGCGTGGTGGCGCCGGACGAGACGATCTGGGCGCACAGGTCGTCGCCGCCCATGCCGGGCAGGTCCCGGTCGAGCACCACCACGTCGTACCGGGTGACGCTGGCCTTCTCGTGGCCGGAGTCGCCGTCGTACGCGACGTCGACCGCCATGCCCTCGCGCCGCAGCCCGCGGGCGACGGCGTCGGCCAGCGCCGCCTCGTCCTCCACCACCAGCACCCGCATCAGCGTGGCTCCTCAGAAAGGTCTCGCGGGGTGCGCTCCGGGAGCAGCGCCGCCGCCCACTCCGTGATCCGCCGGGCGACGTCCTGCTCCCCCAGCCCGGCGGCGGCCAGCACGTCGGCCCGGCTGCCGTGGTCGAGGAACTCCTGGGGTATCGCCAGGTCGCGCACGGGCACGTCGCACTCCGCCGTGCGCAGGGCGTCGGCCAGCGCGGAGCCGAAGCCGCCGTGCCTGCCGCCGTCGGCGAGCGCGACCACGAGCCGGTGCTCCCGCGCCATCGCGACGACGGCCTCGGGCACCGGCAGCACCCAGCGCGGGTCGACGACCGTGACCGACACGCCCTGTCGCTCCAGCCGGGCCGCGGTGGCCACGCCCAGCTGCCCGAACGCCCCCGCGCACACGAGGAGCACCTCGGCGCCGCCGCCCTCGTGCAGCACGTCCACCCCGTCGACGCGGCGCACCGCGGGCACCGCGTCGATCACCGCGCCCTTGGGGAACCGGATCGCCGTGGGCCCGTCGTCGACCGCGACCGCCTCGGCCAGCTCCTCCCGCAACGTGGCGGCGTCGCGGGGCGCGGCCACCCGCATGCCCGGCACGATGCCCAGCAGCGAGAGGTCCCACATGCCGTTGTGCGACGGGCCGTCGTTGCCGGTGACGCCCGCCCGGTCGAGCACGAGCGTGACGGCCTGGCGGTGCAGCGCCACGTCCATCAGCAGCTGGTCGAAGGCCCGGTTGAGGAACGTCGAGTAGACGGCGACCACGGGGTGCAGACCCGCGTAGGCCAGGCCCGCGGCCGAGGTGAACGCGTGCTGCTCGGCGATGCCGACGTCGATGCACCGCTCCGGGAACGCCTCGGCGAACGGCGCGAGCCCGGTGGGCCCGAGCATCGCCGCCGTGATCGCGACGACGTCCTCCCGCACAGCGCCGATCTTGACGAGCTCGTCGGCGAACACGCTGGTCCAGCCGACGCTCGGCGGCCCCGTCGGCAGGCCGGTGACCGGGTCGAAGGCGGCCGGGCTGTGCATCTGCTCGGCGACGTCGTTCTCCGCGGGCGGGTACCCGCGGCCCTTCTGCGTGACGACGTGCACGATCACCGGGCCGCCGAAGCCCCGGGCGCGGCGCAGGGCGGACTCGACGGAGGCGACGCTGTGGCCGTCGACCGGCCCGAAGTACTTGATGCCGAGGTCGGAGAACAGCTCCTGGGGCGCGAGCGCGTCCTTCATCCCCGCCTTGACCGCGTGCAGCGCCGCGTAGAGCGGGCCGCCGACCACCGGGGTGCTGTTGAGCGCCTGCTTGCCCTTCTCCAGCACGCGCTCGTAGCCGGGCTGCAGCCGCAGCGACGCCATCCGGTCGGCCACGCCGCCGATGGTCGGGGCGTAGGAGCGGCCGTTGTCGTTGACGACGATGACGAGGTTGCGGTCCTTGGCCGCGGCGATGTTGTTCAGCGCCTCCCAGGCCATGCCGCCGGTGAGCGCGCCGTCGCCGATCACCGCGACGACGTGGCGGCGCTGGCGGGTGAGCGCGTAGCCGCGCGCGATGCCGTCGGCCCAGGACAGCGACGTGGAGGCGTGGCTGTTCTCGACGTGGTCGTGCGGGCTCTCCGCCCGGCTCGGGTAGCCCGACGGGCCGCCGGTGAGCTTGAGCCGCTCCCAGCCGTCGTGCCTGCCGGTGAGCAGCTTGTGCACGTAGGCCTGGTGGCCGGTGTCCCAGATCAGGGTGTCGCGGGGCGAATCGAACACGCGGTGGAGGGCGATGGTGAGCTCGACGACACCGAGGTTCGGACCCAGGTGCCCACCGGTGCGCGACACGCACGACACCAGCTCGCGGCGGACCTCGGCGGCCAGCGTGTTCAGCCCGTCGGCATCCAGAAGCCGCAGGTCGGCCGGGTTGCGGACGGAACGGAGGACGGCGCTCACGCCGACCAGCTTACGGAACTGCGTCGGCTCGGCTCGTCGATCGGCGCAAGGCATCGGCCGCGGCGCGCGGCGCGGGCACGTCGACGGCGCCCGCCCCCGCGACGCGCACCTGGTTGCGCCCGCCGCGTTTCGCCGCGTACAGGCAGGCATCGGCCGCGCGCAGCGCCCGCTCGAAGTCCTCCCCCGGCCCGACGCACGCCGCGCCGACCGACGCCGTGAGCCCGTCGATCACGGCGCCGTCGAGGGCGGGCACCACGAGCCCGGCGACCTGGCTGCGCAGCCGCTCGCCGACGGCGGCCAGCTCGACCCGCCCGGCCCGTCCCCGCGGCAGCCCGCCGACGAGCACCACGAACTCCTCCCCGCCGAACCGCCCGACGAGGTCCTGGCCGCGCACGGCCGACCGCAGCGCGCCCGCGACCGCCGCGAGCACGTCGTCGCCCGCGAGGTGGCCGTGCTGGTCGTTCACGTCCTTGAAGTGGTCGAGGTCGACGATGAGCACGCCCGCACCGCCGGGCCGCTCGCCCACCGCGCGCTCGGCGCGGGTGCGCCAGGTGGCCGCGTTGAGCAGCCCGGTCTTGCCGTCGAGGCTCGCCGCCTCCTCCAGGTGCCGCACCCGCACGGCCCGGTGCAGCACGAGGATCGGGGGCAGCGCGAGCGCCACGAGGAACGGCGCGCCACCGAGCGCCACGGCGGCGAGCCCGCCCAGGCACAGGGTGGCGATCTCCAGCGCGTTGTCGTCCCAGCGCCCCATGAGCTCCCGGGCGTCGGTGGCGTGCCGCGACAGCCCGATGGCCACCGCGATGAGCACGGTGTTCACCACGACGTAGGCCAGCACCGCGGCGACGACGCCCAGCGCTCCGGCCACGTCCGCCGGGTCAGACGGCAGCCCGCCCGCCCCCGTCACGACCTCGTGGGCCGCCGTCGCGGCCAGCACGACGGTCGCAGTCGTGTAGACGTGGCGGTGCAGCGGCACGCCCGAGGGCCGCCACACCCGCTGCCACAGGTGCGCGTAGACCACCACGACGACGGCCGCGGCGAGCGGGGCGGGCAGGAGCAGCGCTCCCGCGAACGTCCACACCGAGCTGAGGTCGAAGTACGAGGACTGCGCGACCCGGCGGCGGGCCCGTTCGATGCCGGTGGCGAGCTCGGTGTGCGCCACCGAGAGGACCGCGAGCAGCGCGGCGAGCCCGATGGCCTGCGGCGGAGGGGCGCCCCCGACCGTGGCAACCGTGCTGATCAAGGGCGCCGCCACCGCGGCCACCTCGACACCGAGCACCCACGCACGCGCCCGCGGCGGCAGATCCACGACCGGGTTCTCCTCACGCTGGCGGTGCTGTACTGCTCTGCGGGCGAGGCTAGTGACGGGCGCGCGACGTGTCAGGGGGACGGCGGTCGCACGTCGGGGTGGTCCTGCGCGACCAGCTCGTCACGGAGTGTCAGCATCCGGGCGCGGCCCATCCGCACCTGGTTGCGGCCCGCCCGCTTCGCCGAGTACAAGGCGGTGTCGGCGATCCGCAGCAATCCGTCGAGGTCAGCCCATCCGCCGGGGTGCAGCGCGCCGCCCACCGACACCGACAGTCGGCGGATCCGCGCAGCGCCGTCCGGTGTCGTGACGTCCACCACCAGCCCGGCGACCCGCTCACGGATCCGTTCCGCGATCACGCCGAGGTCGGTCTCGCCGCCCTCGCGCCGCCCGACGAGCAGGATGACGAACTCCTCGCCGCCGAAGCGCCCGACGAGGTCGCGCTCACGCACCTCCGAACGCAGGGCCGCGGCGACGGCGGCGAGCACCTGATCACCCGCCAGGTGGCCGTAGAGATCGTTGACCGTCTTGAAATGGTCGAGGTCGAGCACGAGCACCGCGTGCGGGACGCCCGCGCCGCCCGCCCGGCGCAGCTGGTGCTGGGCCCGCGCGCCCCAGGTGTGGGCGTTGAGGAGCCCGGTCTTCCCGTCGGTGGCGGCCGCCTCCTCGAGCCTGCCCACGAGCACCGCCCGGTGCAGCACCAGCAGCGGCGGCAGCACGAGGGCCACCAGCCACGGGTTGATGCCGAGCACCAGTGCCACCAGCGCGCCGAGCGCGAGCGTGGCGAGCTCCAGGACGTTGGCGTCGACGTCGCCGAAGAGCGTGGTCGCGTCACAGGGCGCGGCGACCGTGAGCGCCACCACCGCGGCGATCAGCAGGCTGTTCACCGCGGTGTAGACGAGCAGCGCCGCGGGGATGACGACCGACCCGAGTCCGCCTCCCGCCGCGGCGACCGCGCTCGCGGCGCCGCAGGCCAGCACCACGGACGCGGTGGAGTACACGTGCTTGTAGAGGGGCGCCCTGGCCTCCCCCGAGCGCAGCCAGCCGTAGCCCTGCACGATCACCGCGACGGCCGCCGCGAACGCGAACGGGAGGGTGAGCGCCGCGGCGAAGGTCCACACGGAGGTGAGCCCCACGTGGGTGGGGCGGGTGACCATCAGCCGGATGCGCTCGACGCCCACCGCCAGTTCGGTGTGCACGACGCCGAGCACGGCGAGGACGAGGGAATGTCTGATTGCGGCCGCCGTGGGCGTTGCGTCACCCGTTCGCGTGAGCACGAGGACCAACGCGGCGACCTCGATCGCCAGGACGGTGGCCTGCACGCTGCGCGGCTGCATCCAGAGCGGCCACGAGCGCACCCACCCAGAGTAATACCTACCGCAAGTTCACCATCACTCGGTGGAGTTGCACGCTCATCCGCACGTGCAACAGTGAGTGACGTCTACGCAGCCCTCGGGCGGAGAGGAGGCGGGACGACGATGAACAAAGAGTGGAACGTTTGAACGCCGCCTCAGATCACGACGGTGGCGGCGGCGTGGAGACCAGGATCGACGGCGACCCGACCGGGGCCGCCTCCGCGCCCGCCGCCCCGCCGTCGATCGGCGCTCCCGGCCTCGGCACCGCGCCGATGCCCACCCGGTTGCGGCCCGCCCGCTTCGCCGCGTAGAGCGCGGTGTCCGCCGCGTGCACGAGGGTGCGCAGGTCGGCGGGGCCGTCGGGGCGCACCGCCGCACCCACCGAGACGCTCAGCCCGGCGACGGTGAGCGGGCCGTCGGGTGTCTCGAGGCCCACGGCGAGCGACGCGACCCGCCGCCGGATGCGGTCGGCGACGCTCTGCGCCGAGGTGAGCGCATCCGCCTCGGTGCGACCCGCGCGGGCGGCCAGCAGGATCACGAACTCCTCGCCGCCGAAGCGGCCGACGAGGTCGCCGTCGCGGACCTCGGCCTGCAGCGCATCCGCCACCGCCGCCAGCACCTCGTCGCCCGCGAGGTGGCCGTAGGTGTCGTTGACGTCCTTGAAGTGGTCGAGGTCGAGCACGAGCACCGCCGCCGACCCCGGCGCCCGGCCGGAACGGGTGACCGCGCGCTCGGCCCGCGCGTGCCACGCGGCCGAGTTGAGCAGGCCGGTCTTGGCGTCGATGCTCGCCACCCGCTCCAGGTGCCGCACGAGGACGGCGCGCTGCAGCACGAGCAGCGGCGGCACCGACAGCAGGACCAGCCACGGGTTGACCACCATCACGGCGGCCACGAGCGCGCCGACGCACAGCGTGGCGATCTCCAGGAGGTTCTCGTCGGCCGTGCCGACGGCCTGGGCCGCGCCCGACGGCGGGCCCGCCACGGCCATGGCCCCCGCCACCAGCGCCGTGTTGACGGTGAAGAAGACCAGCAGCCCGGCCGCGAGCACGAGCGCGCCGAACCCGGCGGGCAGGCCCGCGCGCAGCCAGGCCATCACCGCCGAGGCCGCCGCCGTGGCCAGCACGAAGACCGCCGTGGTGTACGCCTGCTTGTACGGCGGCACCCGGGGCCCGACCGAACGCCACCACAGGTGCCCGTGCACGACGACCGCGCACAGCCCGGCCCAGCCCGGCGACAACAGCGCGGCGGCGGCGAAGAACCAGACCGACGCCATGTTGACGTGCAGCTCGCCAGCGACGGTGCTGCGGCGGAGGCGCTCGGCATCGCGGCCAAGCTCGGTGTGCAGCACCGCCACGACGACGATCAGCGCCGCGGTGCGCAGCGCCGCATGCGGGTCGGCCGCGGAGCCGAGGCCCGCGGGAGGCAGCAGCAGCCCGCCGAGCACGAGCAGCACCGCACAGCTCTCCACGGCGAGCAACGCCGTGATCAGCGGGGCGGAGAGGCTCCACAGCTTCCACTGCCGGACACCCGTCCGCGGCGCACTTTGCGACATGCGGATCCTGATCGCGCGGTCCTGACTGGTCGGGGGGTCTGACCAGGCTAGGCCACGGTCGGGGCCCGGCACGACCGATTCGGCGCGGTTTAGGCCGTCTGCCAACACGGCGCTCCCGCTTACCACGCCGCCAATCCGCCGCTCGGAGTAGCTTATTCCACCGATTGCGAAGAGTGCCGCACGCACTCCAGCGAGTTTCTCCAAGCGGCTTTTTTGCGCTCGTTCACGTGTCAGTCTGGCCCGGCGCGGGTGGCCTCGGGGGTCCGGACCCGCCCGTTTCCGACGTGCCCATATGGCCGTTTCTCCTGGAGAGCGGCCCGACACCGAAGGGAGGCTGCCATGCGTGGAAAGGAGTGGACGTGAACAATGAGCGGCGCGAATCACCCCTCGGTCGTGCCCGCCACCGGAGCCAGTAGATCGGCCACATGGGCGATCTCGTTCACCGTACGGACGGAACGACGGCCGTCACGTGCGGCGACTACCCGGGTGATGCCCGCGTAGTCGAGCGGGAACGCGAGGGGCCGGGCGATGCCCAGCAGGTGCGCGAGCCAGGTGTTGATCACTCCGGCGTGCGCCACCACCACGGCGGTCGCCCGACCCTCGTGCGCGGCGACCACCCGTTCGAGCGCTCCGGTGACCCGCGCGGTGAACGCGGGCACGTCGACGTAGGCGGGCAGGAGTCCCGCCCGGATGCGGTCCCACGCGCCCGGGTCGAGCTGCGCCATCTCGTGCACCGGCACGTAGTGCGCCACCTCGGCGTCGTACTCGCGCAGGTCCTCGACCACCGTCGGGGGCACGCCGAGCGCCGCGGCCAACGGCGAGGCGGTGTCCCGGGCCCTGGCCATCGGGCTGGTGTAGAGCCCGGCGACGCCACCGTCGGCACCGGCGGCCGAGCCCGCACCGAGTGCCGCGACGAGCCGGTCGGCCTGCGCCCGACCGTGCGGGGTCAGCGGCGGGTCCGCCTTCCCGCTCGAAGCGCCCCGCACGAGCTCCGGCAGGGCGTGCCGCACGAGGACGAGCTGCACCGCTAGTCAGGCCGGCACGTGCGCGCCGTGCCCGGCGGCGCGCAGCGTGGCCCGAAGGGTGTCGCGGTGGGCGTCCTGTTCGGCGTCGTCCACGCTCGGGGCCGCGTTGGCGAAGTCGAACGCCCGCATGTCCCAGGCGGGGAACACGTGCACGTGCAGGTGCGGCACCTCGAACCCGGCGACGATCACCCCCACCCGCGGTGGGTTCCAGATCTCCTGGACGGCCGACCCCACGGCGTGCGCGATCGTCGTGAGGTGGGCCAGCAGGCCCGCGTCGGCGTCGACCCACTGGTCGACCTCCGCGCGCGGCACCACGAGCGTGTGCCCCGGGCCTAGCGGGTTGATGGAGAGGAAGGCGACGGCGACGTCATCGGACCAGACGAACCGGCCGGGCAGCTCGCCGTCGATGATCTTTGTGAACAAGGTGCTCATCGACCGCGCAGACTAGCCTCCCGATCATGCCTCGCACCATCGCGACGAACACCGACGTCGATCGGGACGCCCTCACCGAGTTCCTCCGCCCCCGCCACCACATGATCCTGCTCACCTGGCGGCGGGACGGCGGCGTGCAGGGCTCGCCGGTCACCGCGGGCGTCGACGACGACGGCCGCATCGTGGTGGCGACCTACCCGGAGCGGGCGAAGGCGGCCAACGTCGCCCGGCGGCCGCGGGCGTCGGTCATCGTGCTGTCGGAGGAGTTCAACGGGCCGTGGGTCCAGGTCGACGGCGACGCGGAGCTGATCACCCTGCCCGACGCCGTGGAGCCGCTCGTCGACTACTTCCGCGCGATCTCCGGCGAGCACTCGGACTGGACGGAGTACCGGCAGGCCATGGTCGACCAGGGCAAGGCGTTGATCCGCATCACGCCCACGCGGTGGGGACCGGTCGCCACCGGGGGGTTCCCGGCCCGGCTGGGTTGACGGCACAGACCGTCGGAGGGCCCCGGTAGATTCACGGGTGGGTGGAGACACCGCCTGCACCGCGACGAAACGAGGGATCTGCCATGCGGCCGTGGCCGGGCCACGCCTACCCGCTGGGCGCCACCTACGACGGTGCGGGCACCAACTTCGCGCTCTTCTCCGAGGTCGCCGAGCGCGTCGAGCTGTGCCTCTTCTCCGCCCGCGGCAAGGAGACCCGGGTCACGCTCACGGAGGTCGACGGGCTCGTCCACCACGGCTACCTGCCGACCGTCGAGCCCGGGCAGCGCTACGGCTTCCGCGTGCACGGGCCCTACGACCCGGCGCGCGGCCTGCGGTGCAACCCGTCGAAGCTGCTCGTCGACCCCTACTCGAAGGCCCTCGACGGGCCCGTCGCGTGGGATGAAGCCGTGTTCGGCTACCCGTTCGGCGATCCGGACGGCCACAGCGACACCGACTCCGCGCGGTACGTCCCGAAGTCGGTCGTGGTCAACCCGTTCTTCGACTGGGGCACCGACCGGTCGCCGCGCATCCCCTACCACGAGGCGGTGATCTACGAGGCGCACGTGCGCGGGCTCACCGTCCGCCACCCCGAGATCCCCGAGGCGCTCCGCGGCACCTACGCGGGCCTGGCGCACCCGGTGATGATCGACCACCTCCGCGGTCTCGGCGTCACCTCGGTCGAGCTGATGCCGGTGCACGAGTTCCTCAACGACCACCACCTCCAGCAGAAGGGCCTGTCCAACTACTGGGGCTACAACACCATCGCCTACCTGGCCCCCCACCACGCCTACGCCGCACAGGGCAGCAGGCCGGGCAGCCAGGTGCAGGAGTTCAAGGCGATGGTGCGCGACCTGCACGGCGCGGGCATCGAGGTGATCCTCGACGTCGTCTACAACCACACCGCCGAGGGCAACCACATGGGCCCCACGCTGTCGATGCGCGGCATCGACAACGCGGCCTACTACCGGCTCGTCGAGGGCGACGAGCGCTACTACATGGACTACACGGGCACGGGCAACTCGCTCAACGTCCGCAACCCGCACACGCTCCAGCTGATCATGGACTCGTTGCGGTACTGGGTCACCGAGATGCACGTCGACGGGTTCCGGTTCGACCTGGCGTCCACGCTCGCTCGGGAGTTCTACGACGTCGACCGGTTGTCGGTGTTCTTCGACCTCGTCCAGCAGGACCCGGTGATCAGCCAGGTCAAGCTGATCGCCGAGCCTTGGGACGTCGGTCCGGGCGGCTACCAGGTCGGCAACTTCCCGCCCCTGTGGAGCGAGTGGAACGGCAAGTACCGCGACACCGTGCGCGACTTCTGGCGCGGCGAGCCCGGCACGCTCGGCGAGTTCGCCTCGCGCATCGCGGGCAGCTCCGACCTCTACCAGAACGACGGCAGGCGCCCCTTCGCGTCGATCAACTTCGTCACCGCGCACGACGGCTTCACGCTGCACGACCTCGTCAGCTACAACGACAAGCACAACGAGGCCAACGGCGAGGACGGCAACGACGGGGAGAGCCACAACCGCTCGTGGAACTGCGGGGTCGAGGGCCCCACCGACGACGCGGCCGTGCTGGCGTTGCGCGATCGCCAGCAGCGCAACTTCATCACCACCCTGATGCTCTCCCAGGGCGTGCCGATGATGCTGCACGGCGACGAGATGGGCCGCACGCAGAACGGCAACAACAACGTCTACTGCCAGGACAACACGACCTCCTGGGTCGACTGGTCGCTGCTCGAGCAGAACGCGAGCCTGGTCGGCTTCACCGCGGGGGTCATCGCCCTGCGGCACGCCCACCCGGTGTTCCGCCGCCGCCGGTTCTTCGCAGGGCGTCCCATCGCCCGTCCACGCCGCGCCGACGGGCAGAACCGCTGGTCCGGCCTGCCGGACATCGCCTGGTTCCAGCCCTCCGGGCAGGAGATGACGGGCGAGGACTGGGATTCCGGCTTCGGCAAGTGCGTCGTGGCGTTCCTCAACGGGCAGGGGATCAGCGAAGCCGACCCGCGCGGCGAACGGGTCACCGATGACTCGTTCCTGCTCTGCCTCAACGCCCACTACGAGGACCTCGAGGTCACGCTGCCGGGCGCGGAGTACGGCGAGCGGTGGGCGATCGTCGTCGACACGGCGGCGGGCGAGGTGATCACGCTCTCGGTCGCACCGGGCATCGTGGCGGCGGAGCCGCCGGTCACCAAGGGCGGGGGCACGCACCTCGTGCCCGCCCGCTCGGTGCTCGTGCTGCAGCGGCTGGACTGATCCATCAGCGCAAAGTGACGCGCTGAGCGCTCACGGTAACGTAGTACGTCGCTAGATCGAGTTAACGGGCATGACGTAAGTGACTACCCGCTGGAGTCGACTCACTCCGCAGGGTGCTCCCCCTCATCCCCCACACTCGCCCGCCCGGCTGCCGGTCCCCGACGGACGCCGGGCGTCAGTTCCGCCTGCGCGCCCGACGGCGTCCGAGGCGAGGAGATCTTCGACGTGCGACACCGCCTTCCCGTCTCCGACGACCCACCCGCCGACCGCGGCGGCCGCCACGCACTCGACCCCGCCGTGGAGTCACCCAGCCACCCGCTCTCGCTGGACTCGGCCACGCTCCCGCTCGTACCGCGGCCCGCCGCGGCCGAGACGGTGCGGATCCTGGCGGTGTACCCGGAGAACGCGGCGACCATGAAGCTGACGGCCCGGCCATCCCGGGTCGACGCCGCAACGACCCGGCTGCGCGAGGTGGCGGCCCGCACCGGGCTGGTCCCGCCGACGACCCGGCTGCCGCAGGTCCGCCCGGCGGCGATCCCCGGGCCGCGCACGGCGCCGCCCGCGGACCTCGCGGTCTACCGCACCCCGCTGCCCCGGCGGGCGCGCACGCTGCTCGACGTCCTGGAGGAGACCGCCGCGCGGCACCCCGACGCGCCCGCGCTCGACGCAGGCGCGCCGCTCACCTACCGCACGCTGCTGGCCCAGGTCGGGCGGGTGGCGGCGATGCTCCAGACCTGCGGTGTCCGCGCGGGCGACCGGGTCGGGGTGCGGATGTCGTCCGGCACCGCGGACCTCTACCTGGGGATCCTCGGGGTGCTCGCGGCCGGGGCCGCCTACGTTCCGGTCGACGCCGACGACCCCGCCGAGCGCGCGGAGACGATCTGGGCGGAGGCGCACGTCTGTGGGGTGCTCGGCGACGGTGTGCGGTTCACGCCGCGCGGGCGCCCGGCGTCCCGGCCGTTGCGGTCGCCGACTCCGGCGGACGACGCCTGGATCATCTTCACCTCCGGGTCCACCGGGAAGCCCAAGGGCGTCGCGATCAGCCACGCGTCGGCGGCGGCGTTCGTCGACGCCGAGGCCCGGATGTTCCTCCAGACCGCGCCACTGCGGCCAGGCGACCGGGTGTTGGCCGGTCTGTCGGTGGCCTTCGACGCCTCCTGCGAGGAGATGTGGCTCGCCTGGCGTTACGGCGCCTGCCTGGTGCCCGCCCCCCGGTCGCTGGTGAAAGCGGGCGCGGAGCTGGGCCGGTGGCTGGTGGAGCGCGGGATCACGGTCGTGTCGACCGTGCCCACCCTCGCGGCGCTGTGGCCGCCGGAGGCGTTGTCGCGGGTGCGGCTGCTCATCTTCGGCGGCGAGGCGTGCCCGCCCGAGCTCGTCGAGCGGCTGGCCGCACCCGGTCGCGAGGTGTGGAACACCTACGGGCCCACCGAGGCGACGGTCGTCGCGTGCGGAGCCCCACTCGTGCCCGGCAGCCCGGTGCGGATCGGGCTGCCGCTCGCGGGCTGGCAGCTGGCCGTGGTGGACGCGGCGGGCAGGCCGGTGCGCCGCGGGGAAACCGGCGAGCTGGTGATCGCGGGCGCGGGCCTCGGCCGCTACCTCGACCCGGCGAAGGACGCCGAGAAGTACCGGCCGGTGCCCGCGCTGGGCTGGGCGCGGGCCTACCACACCGGCGACCTCGTCAGCTCGGACGGCGCGGGACTGCTCTTCGTCGGCCGTGCCGACGACCAGGTCAAGCTCGGCGGGCGCCGGATCGAGCTCGGCGAGATCGACACCGCGCTGCTCGCGTTGCCGGGGGTGAAGGCGGCCGCGGCCGCCGTCAAGAAGACCAAGGCGGGCGGGGAGATCCTGGTCGGGTACCTGACCGTCGAAGGGCGGGCCCCCGATCTCGCCGCCGCGCGCGCGGTGCTCGCCGAGCGGTTGCCCGCCGCGCTCGTGCCGGTGCTGGCGCTCGTCGACGGCATCCCGACCCGCACCTCGGGCAAGGTCGACCGCAAGATGCTGCCGTGGCCGCCGCCCGGGCAGGACGACACCGCGAGCGCGGGCGCGGGCGCGGACCTGGCGGGCACCGCGGGCTGGCTCGCAGGCCTCTGGCACGAAGTGCTCGCCGTGCCGATCGAGCCCGACTCCGACTTCTTCGCCCTCGGCGGCACGAGCCTGGCCACGGCGACCCTCGTATCGCGGCTGCGCGAGCGCTACCCGACGGTCGCCGTGGCCGACGTCTACCAGCGGCCGAACCTGCGAGCGCTCGCCGCCCACCTCGACGCCTGCGCTCCCGCGCCGGTGCTCACCCCAGGGAACACCCGACCGGTGGACGTGCCGGAGACGCGGCTGCGCACCACGCTGACCCAGCTCGGCGTCCTCACGGTCGCCCAGACGATCGGCGGCCTGCGCTGGGTGCTCGGGCTCGCGATCCTGCACAACCTCGTGAACCTGCTGTTCGGCCACCCGCTGGCTGCCCCCGTGCCCTGGTGGACGATCATCGTCGGCTACCTCCTGCTGGCCGGTGCCCCGGGGCGGCTGCTGGTGCTCGCGCTCGGCGTGCGACTGCTGCGGATCGGGATCTCGCCCGGTCGCCATCCCCGGGGCGGGCGTGTGCATTTGCAGCTTTGGGCCTGCGAACGCCTCGCGGCCGTGTTCGGCATCCGGTCGCTCGCGGGCACCCGCTGGGCAGCGCTGTACGCGCGTGCGGTCGGCTGCCGGGTCGGGCCGAACGTGGATCTGCGCGTCACGGTGCCGATCACCGGTTGGGCCACGTTCGGCGCCGACTGCGCGGTCGAGCCGGGCGCCGACCTCGCGGGCTGGTGGATCGACGGCGGCACGGTGCACGTCGGCCCGATCCACGTCGGCGACCGCGCCCGCATCGGCGGCCGGAGCACCCTGCTGCCGGGCGCGCACGTGGGCGACGACGCGGTGGTCGAGCCCGGCAGCTGCGTGGCCGGGCGCATCCCGCACGGCGAGGTCTGGGCCGGGTCGCCCGCCGAGTGCGTGGGCATCGCCGATGACACGTGGCCTGCGCCCATCCGCCGCCGCTCGTGGTGGTGGGCGACGGTCTACACCGTCTCGTTGTTCGGGTTCGGCTGGGTGCCGCTGCTCGCCGCCGTGCCCGGGCTCGTGCTGCTCGGCTGGGCGGTCCGCGCGGACACGACGCTCGAGGCACTGGCCTGGCACGTGCTGGCCGTGGCCCCGGCCGCCACGCTGGTGTCGGTGGCGGTCTACGCGTCGCTGCTCGCCTTCGGCGTCCGGCTCCTCTCCCGGGCCATCACGCCGGGCTACCACGCGGTCGACAGCCGGGTCGGCTGGAGCGCCTGGCTGGTCGAGACGTTCGCCGACGGCGCCCGCAGCGCGCTCTTCCCGTTCTACGCGGGCCTCCTCACGCCGTTCTGGCTGCGGCGGCTCGGCGCGACGGTGGGCAGGCGCGTCGAGGCGTCCACGGTCACCGGCATCCCGAAGCTCATGCACGCCGCCGATGGCAGCTTCCTCGCTGACGACACCCAACTCGCCCCGTACGAGGTGGGTGGGGGCTGGATACACCTGGGCCGCGCGTCGGTGGGCGAGCGGTCGTTCGTGGGCAACTCGGGCATCGTCAGCCCGGGCCGGGCTGTGCCCGACCACTCCCTCGTCGCGGTGCTGTCCAATGCGCCAGCGCACGCCGAGCCGCACACCTCGTGGATGGGTCGGCCGCCGATGCAGCTTCCGCGGGTCGCCGAGCCCGTCGACGCCGCCCGCACGTTCGACCCGCCGCGGCGGCTCGTTGCCGCGCGGGCGTTCATCGAGACCCTCCGTGTGCTCCCGTGGCTGGTCAGCGCCGTGATCGGGCTCGGGGTGCTCTACGTGGTCGAAGTGATCCGCACGGCCTGGGGCTGGGGCATCGCCATGGCCGCGTGCGGGCTGGTGCTGCTCGCGGCGGGCGTTGTCGCCGCACTCGTCACGACCCTGGCGAAGTGGGTGCTCGTCGGGCGCTTCACCGCGAGCAGGCACCCCCTGTGGAGCTCGTTCGTGTGGCGCAACGAGCTGTTCGACGTCTTCTACGAGGTGCTGGGTGTGCCCCTGTTCGCGGGCCCGTTCCTCGGCACGCCGGTGTTCAACGCCTGGGCCCGCACCCTCGGCGTGAAGATCGGCAAGGGGGTCTGGCTGGAGTCGCACTGGCTGCCGGAGACCGACCTCATCCGCCTCGACGACGGCGTCACCGTCAACCGCGGCTGCGTGCTGCAGACCCACCTCTTCCACGACCGGCTCATGCGTATCGACGGCGTGCACCTGTGCGCCGGATCCTCGCTCGGCCCGAAGACCATCGCCCTGCCGGGCACGTCGGTCGGGGCGGGCACCAGCATCGGCGCGGGCTCGCTCGTGATGCGCGGCGAGCACGTGCCCGCGGGCACCCGGTGGGCGGGCAACCCCATCGTCGCGGCTGCCGCGGAGCGCGCCCCGGGGCGGCGGCGGAGGTGACCGGCTAGCGTTGCGCCGGTCATCCGTCCCCGATCCCGCACGAGGAGGCCGCGTGCCCGCGGACCGGCAGCGTTCCCGCCCCGTCCCGTCCTCGACCTACCGCATCCAGTTCTCGAAGGACCAGACCTTCGACCAGGTGCGGGAGCTGCTGCCCTACCTCGACGCGCTGGGCGCGGGCGCGCTGTACGCGTCGCCGCTGCTGGAGTCGGGGGCGGGCTCCAACCACGGCTACGACGTGGTGGACCCCACCCGGATCTCCGCGGAGCGCGGTGGCCCGGAGGGGTTGCGCGCGCTCGTGGCCGCCGTCCGCGAGCACGGGCTGGGCTTCGTGCTCGACATCGTGCCCAACCACGTCGGCGTCGCCGGTTCGCGGGAGAACCCGTGGTGGTGGGACGTGCTGCGGCACGGGAAGGAATCGGCGTACGCGACGTACTTCGACATCGACTGGGACGCCGGGCCGATCCTGCTCCCGGTGCTGGACGCCGACGAGGAGAAGGCGCTGTCGGAGCTCGCCCTTTCCGACGACGGGACCGAGCTGCACTACTACGAACACGCCGCGCCCGTGGCGCCCGGCACCGAGGGCGGCACCGCGCAGGAGGTGCACGAGCGCCAGCGCTACCGCTTCGGCTCCTGGAAGCGCGGCGCGGCGGAGCTGACCTACCGGCGCTTCTTCGACGTGTCCACGCTGGCCGCGGTGCGCGTGGAGGACCCCGAGGTGTTCGCGGCCACGCACGCCGAGATCCTCCGCTGGGTCGACGAGGGCGCGGTGGACGGCCTGCGCGTGGACCACCCGGACGGGCTGTCGGACCCCGGCGGCTACGCGCGGCGGCTGCGGGCCGCCATCGGGCCGGACCGCTGGCTGGTCGTCGAGAAGATCCTGGGCGTCGGGGAGGCGTTGCCCACGTCGTGGCCGGTCGACGGCACGTCGGGCTACGAGGCGCTCCGGGAGGTCCAGGGCGTGTTCGTGGACCCGGACGGCGCGGGGCTGCTCACCCAGTTCGCGGCCGAGCACACCGGCAGGCGGGAGTCGCTGCACGCGGCCGAGCACACCGCGCGGCGCGAGGTGGCCGACACGATCCTCGCGGCCGAGGTGCGCCGCATCGCCGCGCTCGCGCCGGGCGACGCGGCCGTCGAACGGGCCCGCGAGGCCGTCGCCGAGCTGCTCTGCGGCTTCCCCGTGTACCGCTCCTACCTCCCGGAGGGCCGGGCGGCGCTCGACGTCGCCGTGTCGGTGGCCCACACCCACCGCCCCGACCTCGCCGACGTGCTCGACGGGCTCTACGCCGCGATGCTCGCCGACCCGCGCGGCGAGCTGGCCACCCGCGTGCAGCAGACCTCCGGCATGGTGATGGCCAAGGGCGTCGAGGACACCACGTTCTACCGGTGGAACCGGTTCGTCGCGCTCAACGAGGTCGGCGGGGCGCCCGACCGCTTCGGCGTCTCCCCCGCCGAGTTCCACGCCGCGGCCGCGGAGCGGGACGCCGCCAGGCCCGCGACCATGACCACGCTCTCGACGCACGACACCAAGCGGTCGGAGGACGTGCGGGCCCGCCTCGCCGTGCTCGCCGAGATGCCCCGGGAGTGGACCGACCGCGCGCGGCGCTGGTCGGCGCGCCACCCGCTGCCGGAACGCTCGCTGGAGCTGCTGGCGTGGCAGAACCTCGTCGGCGCGTGGCCGATCCCGGTCGACCGGATGGCGGGCTACCTCACGAAGGCCTCGAAGGAGGCCAAGCTCGCCACCAGCCACGTCGAGGCGGTGCCGGAGGTGGACGAGGCGGTCGCGGCCTGGCCCGCGGCGGTGCTCGCCGACGCCGAGCTGGTCGCCGAGATCGAGGAGTTCGTGGCCCGGATCAGCGCGCCCGGCTGGTCGAACTCGTTGGGCCAGAAGCTGCTGCAGCTCGCGGGCCCGGGGGTGCCCGACGTCTACCAGGGCACCGATCTCTTCGAGTACTCGCTGGTCGACCCGGACAACCGCAGGCCGGTCGACTGGGCGGCGCGGCGCGACCTGCTCACCCGACTCGACGAGGGCTGGCTGCCCGACGTCGACGCGGAGGGGGCGGCGAAGCTCCTGGTCACCACGAGCGCGCTGCGGCTGCGCCGCTACCGGCCGGAGGAGTTCACCGGGTACCGCCCGCTGCCCGCCGATGGGCCCGCCGCCGCGCACGCCGTGGCGTTCCAGCGGTCGTCGTCCCTGGTCGCGGTGGCGACGAGGCTGCCGGTCGGGCTGGCCGCCCGCGGCGGGTGGGGCGACACGGTGCTCGCGCTGCCCGACGGGGCCGCCGACTGGCACGACGTCGTCACCGACACCGCCGTCGACGGGGCCGCACCCCGGCTCGCGGAGCTCCTGGCCCGCTACCCGGTGGCGCTGCTCGTCCGTCCGGCGTAAGGGAGGATCGGGGCGTGGCTGACTTCGCGGTGTGGGCACCGCAGCGCAACCGGGTCCGGGTACAGCTCGACGGCGTCACGTACCCGATGACGCCCGACGGGGCGGGCTGGTGGCGGGCCGAGCTGGAGGCGCCCGCGGGCGCCCGCTACGCCTACCTGCTCGACGACGACCCCACGCCGCTGCCCGACCCCCGCTCCTGCCGCCAGCCCGACGGCGTGCACGGCCCGTCGCAGCTCTACGACCAGTCGGCCTTCTTCTGGACCGACCGGTCGTGGACGGGGCGCCAGCTGCCCGGCAGCGTGCTCTACGAGCTGCACGTCGGCACGTTCACCGAGGCGGGCACGTTCGACACCGCGATCGGACGGCTCGACCACCTGGCCGAGCTGGGCGTGGACCTCGTCGAAGTGCTGCCGGTGAACGCCGTCGACGGCCCCCGCAACTGGGGCTACGACGGCGTCGGCTGGTACGCCGTCACCGAGAACTACGGCGGCCCGGACGCGTTCAAGCGGTTCGTGGACGCCTGCCACCTGCGCGGCATGGGCGTGGTGCTGGATGTCGTCTACAACCACCTCGGCCCGTCCGGCGCCTACCTCGACCGCTTCGGCCCCTACTTCGCGGGCAGCAACATCTGGGGTCCCACGGTCAACCTCGACGGCTCGCTGTCCGAGCCGGTGCGCCGCTACGTGATCGACAACGCGTTGCTGTGGCTGCGCGACTTCCACGTCGACGGCCTGCGCCTCGACGCGGTGCACGCCTTGCGCGACACGCGGGCAACCCACGTGCTGGAGCAGCTGTCCACCGAGGTGGAGGCGCTCTCGGCGCACGTGGGTCGGCCGCTCTCGCTCATCGCCGAGTCCGACCTCAACGACGCCCGGCTCGTCACCGCGCGCGAAGGCGGCGGCTTCGGCCTCACCGCCCAGTGGTGCGACGACGTCCACCACAGCCTGCACACCACGCTCACCGGCGAGGCCCAGGGCTACTACGCCGACTTCGCCACCGCGGGCCTCACCGGCCTCGCCCACGTGCTCACCCGGGCGTTCCTGCACGAGGGCACGTGGTCGAGCTTCCGGCAGCGCAACCACGGCGCGCCCGTGGACACGCGGCGGATCCCCGCCCACCGGTTCGTGGTCTACCTGCAGAACCACGACCAGATCGGCAACCGCGCCACCGGCGACCGGCTCACCCACACCCTCTCCCCCGGCCTGCTGGCCTGCGGGGCGGCGCTCGTGTTCACCTCGGCGTTCACGCCGATGCTGTACATGGGCGAGGAGTGGGGCGCGCGCACGCCGTGGCAGTTCTTCTCGCACTTCCCCGACGGGGCGCTGCGCGACGCGGTGCGGGAGGGGCGCACCGCGGAGTTCGCCGAGCACGGCTGGGGCGACGCCGTCGTGCCCGACCCCAACGCCGAGTCCACCTTCCTCGACTCCAAGCTCGACTGGACCGAGCGGGAGCAGGAGCCGCACGCCACGCTCCTGCGCATGCACCGCGAGCTCATCGCGCTGCGCCGGGCGTGGCCGGAGCTGACCGACCCGTGGCTCGACGACGTGGAGGTGGCCGTCGACGACGAGGCGCGCACCCTCGTGGTGCACCGTGGCCGGATCCGGGTGGTGTGCAACCTGGCGGACACGCCCGCCTCGATCCCGGTCGACCCGATCGATGCCATCCTGCTGGCTTCGGAGCCCGTAGAGGGCTCCGGCGGCGAGCTCAAGCTGCCGCCGGAGTCCTTCGCGATCGTGCTGGCCAGATGAGGCCCTAGAGGAGGCCCAGCGCCTGCACCGCGTCGCGCTCCTCGCGGAGCTCGGCGACGGTGGCGTCGATGCGGGAGCGGGAGAACTCGTCGATCTCCAGCCCCTGCACGACCTTCCACGCGCCGTTCTCGGAGGTGACGGGGAAGCTGGAGATGATGCCCTCGGTGACGCCGTAGGAGCCGTCGGACGGGATCGCGGCGGAGGTCCAGTCGCCGTCGGCCGTGCCGTTGACCCAGTCGAAGACGTGGTCGATGGCCGCGTTGGCCGCCGACGCGGCCGACGAGGCGCCGCGCACCTCGATGATCTCGGCGCCGCGCTTGGCGACCCGTGGGATGAACTCGTCGCGCAGCCACGCGTCGTCCACCTGCTCGGCGGCGATCTTGCCGCCGACCTCGGCGTGGTAGAGGTCGGGGTACTGGGTGGCGGAGTGGTTGCCCCAGATCGTCATCCGCTTCACCTCGGTGAGCGGCACGCCGAGCTTGGCGGCGAGCTGGGCGACGGCGCGGTTGTGGTCGAGCCGGGTCATGGCCGTGAACCGCTCGCCGGGCACGTCGGGCGCGGCGGCCTTGGCGATGAGCGCGTTGGTGTTGGCCGGGTTGCCGACCACCAGCACGCGCACGTCGTCGGCCGCACCGGCGTTGATCGCCCGGCCCTGCGGGGCGAAGATGCCGCCGTTGGCCTCCAGCAGGTCGCCGCGCTCCATGCCCTTCGTGCGCGGGCGGGCGCCGACGAGGAGGGCGACGTTCACGCCGTCGAACGCCTGCGTGGCGTCGTCGGTGATGTCGACCCCGGAGAGCAGCGGGAACGCGCAGTCCTGCAGCTCCAGCGCCACCCCCTCCGCGGCCCGCACGGCCTGCGGGACCTCCAGCAGCCGCAACCGCACCGGCGTGTCGGGGCCGAGGAGCTGACCGGAGGCGATCCGGAACAGCAGGGCGTAGCCGATCTGACCGGCCGCTCCGGTGACGGTGACGTTGACGGGTGCGCTCGACGCTGCAGACACGCCCCGGAGGCTAGTACCCGGCCGCGTCGGTCGCCGCGACGGGCGCCACACCCGTGGCCGCCGCCACACCGCTCACGCACACCGTGTGGGGCTCACGCACATTGCCCGCGGTGTGCGCCTGCCCCACACGGTGTGCGTGGACGGGCTCATGACCTCCGCCGGGACGTGATCACGCCGGTGTCGAAGCCCGCCAGGTGCAGGCCGCCGTGGAAGCGGGCGTGCTCGACCTTGACGCAGCGGTCCATCACCACCGTGAGCCCCGCCGCCTCCCCCCGCTTGGCCAGCGTCTCGTCGTAGAGCCCGAACTGGAGCCAGAACGTGCGGACCCCCTCCAGCTCGAGCACGTCGTCGAGCACGGCCGGGATGTCCTCCATGCGGCGGAACACGTCGACGAGGTCGGGCACCCCGGGCAGGTCGGCGAGCGACGGGTACACCGGCCGCCCGAGGATCTCGGTGGCGTTCGGGTTGACGAACCACACCTCGTACGAGCTGGTGGACAGCAGGTAGGTGGCGACGAAGTTGCTAGCGCGCGCCGGGTTCGGCGACGCGCCCACCATCGCCAGGGTGCGGGTCTCGCGCAGGATCTGCTGCCGCTCACCCGCGGCGGGGTTCTCCCAGCCCTGCATCGACGGTTCGCTCGCGAGCTCGCTCACGACGCCTCCTTCGCGGCCGCGGCGAGGGCCTGGTCGAGGTCCCACAGGATGTCTTCGGGATCTTCGAGCCCGACCGAGATGCGCACGAGGTCCTCCGGTACGCCCGCGGCGGCGAGCTGTTCGGGCGTGAGTTGGCGGTGCGTCGTCGACCCGGGGTGCAGCACGAGCGTGCGGACGTCGCCGATGTTGGCCAGGTGGCTGCAGAGCTGCACGGACTCGATGAACCGCTCGCCCGCGGCCCGGCCGCCCGCCACACCGAACGCGAAGACCGACCCCGGGCCCAGCGGGAGGTACCGGCGGGCGCGGTCGTGGTCGGGGTGGTCGGGGAGCCCCGCCCACGACACGTAGGACACGCGCGGATCGGCGGCCAGCCACTCGGCGACCACCCGGGCGTTCGCCACGTGGGCCGCCATCCGCTGCGGCAGCGTCTCCACGCCCTGGATCAGCAGGAACGCGCTGTGCGGGGAGAGCGTGGCGCCGATGTCGCGCAGCTGCTCGGCGCGCAGCTTGGTGAGGAAGCCGTACTCCTGGAAGTTGCCCCACCACGTGAGCCCGCCGTAGGACGGGACGGGCTCGGTCATCTGGGGGAAGCGGCTCCAGTCGAACTTCCCCGACTCGACGACCACGCCGCCCAGCGTGGTGCCGTGCCCGCCGAGGAACTTGGTGGCCGAGTGGATCACGATGTCGGCGCCGTGCTCGATGGGGCGGCACAGGTAGGGCGTGGCCATGGTGGCGTCCACGATGAGCGGCACCCCGGCGTCGTGGGCGACCTCGGCGATGCCCGCGAGGTCGGCCACCGCGCCGGACGGGTTGGCGATCACCTCGGTGAACACCAGCTTGGTGGCCGGGGTGAGCGCCGCGGCGACGTCGGCGGGCTCCCGCCCGGACACGAACGCGGTGTCCACGCCGAAGCGCCGCAGCGTGACGTCGAGCTGCGTGATCGTGCCGCCGTAGAGCCCGGCGGTGGCGACGATGTGGTCGCCCACCCCCGTGAGGCAGGCGAACGTGAGGAACTCGGCGGCCTGCCCGCTGGACGTCGCGACCGCGCCGAGCCCGCCCTCCAGGCTGGCCAGCCGCTCCTCGAACACCGCGACCGTCGGGTTGGCGATCCGGCTGTAGATGAGCCCGTACTTCTGGAGGGCGAACAGGCTGGCCGCGTCGGTCGTGTCCTCGAAGACGAAGCTCGTGGTCTGGTAGATCGGCGTGGCCCGGGCGCCGGTCGTCGCGTCCGGCACGGCCCCGGCATGCACCGCGCGGGTGCGGAATCCCCAGCTGCGCTCGCTCATGCCCACCGATCCTGCCGTAAGCGGCGCTGTCGTGTGGCGAGAACCGAGCCGAGCAGGATCAGCACGAACGCGGCGAGCACGGTGGCGGTCAGCGGCTCGCCGAGGAGCAGCACCCCGGCGGCGACGGCGACGGCCGGGTTGACGTAGGTGAACACCACGGCCCGGGTGGGGCCGACCTCCCCGATGAGCTCGAAGAACAGCACGAACGCCGCCGCGGTGCAGAGCAGCCCGAGGCCTGCGAGGGCGAGCAACACCTCGGGCGCGGGCAGCGCGGCGGGCATCGTGAGCAGCGCGGGCGGGAGGTAGACCAGCGCGGCGAAGCCGAGGCAGCTCGCCGTCACGAGCATGTTGGGCACCTCGCCGAGCTTGCGGGCGGCGATGATCGGGCCCACTGCGTAGCCCACGGCCACGAGCAGCACCTCACCGATCGCGAACCCGCTGCCCGCGTTGACGTGCGGGGCCGCGAGCAGCGCGACGCCCGCGAGGCCCAGCCCGAGCCCGGCCCAGCGCAGCGGTCCGAGCCGTTCGGTGTCGCCCGCCACGCGACCGGCGAGCACCGCGATGATGGGCACGGCCGCCACCAGCAGTCCGGTGAGCGAGCTGTCCAGCACGCGCTCGGCGTCCGAGAGCAACGCCCACGGCCCGATGATCTCGACGAGGGCGAACACCAGCAGCGCCCGCCAGTGCGCGCGCACGACGGTGACGGCCCCGGGCCGCGCGGCCAACGGCAGCAGCACGAGCGCGCCGAGCGCGGTGCGCGCGAACACCAGCACCGCCACCGAGACCTCGGCCACCGCCACCTTGATCAGCAGGTACGGGATGCCCCACAGCACGCACATCGCCGCGAACAGGACCCATCCACGTCTGCTCACCGCCCTCCCTCGCTGTACCTACCCGCCGCGGCCTGCTCCGCAAGCTCCGCAGACCTCCATCCCCCGGGCTCGGTCAGCGCTTCGCGAGGGCGCTGTGTCGATGGTTCGCTCGCAAGCTCGCTCATGAGCAGGCGAGGTGCTCCTCGAAGAACGCGACGACCCTGCGGTGCGCGTCGTGCGCGCTGGCCTCGTGGTACTCGGCGTGGATCGGCAGCCGCCGCACAACGCGGCCCGTCAGCCCGGGCGTGTGCGTGAAGAAGGAGTGGCCTGCGTCCGGATAGACCTTGACGTCGTGCGGCACGTCGAGCGCATCGAGGTCGGCGGTGAGCTTCTCGGGTGCGCCGCGCATCCCCACGTCCCGGCCGCCGAAGCCGGCCACGACCGGGCAGGACCGCGGCAGATCGGGCGGCCTGCCGTAGAACGGCGCACTGACCTTGTACAGCCCGGTGCGGGCGAGCAGCAGGGCGAAGCTGCCGCCCATGCAGAAGCCGATCGCGCCGAGCCGCGTGCCGTCGACCTCGGGGCGGTCGGCGAGCCAGCGCCGGGCCGCCTCGAGGTCGTCCATCGCCGCGCCGCGGCCGGTGACCATCGTGCGCATCGTCGCGGCCACGCAGAGCGCGCGCACGCGGCCGCGGGCGAAGAGGTCGGGGATGAGCACGGCGTAGCCCTCGGCGGCGAGGTCGCGGGCCACCCGGCGCATCTCGTCGCTCATCCCGAAGATCTCGTAGATCATGAGCACGCCGGGGACCGGGCCGTCCGCGCCGTCGGGCACGGTGAGCACCGCGGGCATCGGGGTGCCGTCCGAACTCGGGAAGGCGGTCTCAACCTGCATCGCGCGCCACCCGGACCAGGCCCTCCTGCACGGTGGTGGCCACCAGCGTGCCGTCGGCCTGGGTGAAGCGGCCGGTGGCCAGGCCCCGCCCGCCGCCGGCCGTCGGCGAGTAGCAGGTGTAGAGCAGCCACTCGTCGGCGCGGAACGGGCGGTGGAACCACATGGCGTGGTCGAGGCTGGCCATCTGCACCGGCCCCTCGGCGCTGGTCGTGGCGCACCAGCACCGAGCCGAGCAGCGTGAGGTCGCTGACGTAGGTGAGCATGCAGACGTGCAGCAGGCGGTCGTCGGGCAGCCTGCCGTCCGCGCGCATCCAGACCCGCGCGGGCTCCTCGGAGGCGCCCGCGAACTCGTCCGACCACGGCGGCGGGCTCACGAAGCGCATGTCGAGCGGCCGCGGGCCCTGGGTGAGCCACCGCGCGCCCGCCGACGAGGCGAGCGCGTCGAGCCCGGGCAGCGTGTCCGGCGCGGGCACGCCCACGGGGGCGGGCTGCGTGTGCTGCAACCCCGTCTGCGGGAGCTGGAACGACGCCGACAGGGAGAAGATCGGTACGCCGTGCTGGATCGCCAGCACCCGCCGGGTGGTGAACGAGCGGCCGTCGCGCACCCGCTCGGTCTCGTAGACGATCGGGACGGCGGGGTCGCCGGGCCGGATGAAGTAGGCGTGCAGGGAGTGCACCTCGCGGTCCTCGGGCACCGTGCGACCCGCGGCCACCAGCGCCTGCGCGGCGACCTGGCCGCCGAACACGCGCGGGAGGCTGTGCGGCGGGCTGATCCCCCGGAACAGGTTGACCTCGAGCGTCTCCAGGTCGAGGAGGCCGACGAGCCCGTCGACCGCTTCCTGGCCGGTCGCGGGTCCGGTCGAGGCGGTCGAGGTGGTCACACCCCGCATCCTGTCAGCCGAGATCGTCCTCGCCCAAGCGGTGCACGCGGATCAGGTTGGTGGAGCCCGCGGTGCCGGGCGGCGCGCCCGCGACGATCACCACGAGATCGCCCCGCTGGAACCGTTCGATCGACAGCATCGCGTGGTCGACCTGGCGCACCATCGCGTCGGTCGAGGTGACGAAGTCGACGAGGAACGTCTCCACACCCCACGACAACGAGAGCTGGCTGCGCACCTCGGGCACCGGGGTGAACGCCAGCAGCGGCAGGCGGGTGTGCAGGCGCGCGAGGCGGCGCACGGTGTCGCCGGACTGGCTGAAGGCGACGATCGCCCGCGCCGAGAGGCGCTCGCCGATGTCGCGCGCGGCGTAGGAGAGCACACCGCGCTTGGTGCGCGGCACGTGCTGGAGCACGGGGACGTTGACCGGCCCCTCCTCGACCGCCTCCACGATCTGCGCCATCGTGCGCACGGTCTTGATCGGGTAGCGGCCGACGCCGGTCTCGCCGGAGAGCATCACGGCGTCGGCGCCGTCGAGCACCGCGTTGGCGACGTCGGAGGCCTCGGCCCGGGTCGGCCGCGAGTTGGTGATCATCGACTCCAGCATCTGGGTGGCGACGATCACCGGCTTGGCGTTCTCCCGCGCGATCTGGATCGCGCGCTTCTGCACCAGCGGCACGTGCTCAAGCGGCAGCTCGACGCCCAGGTCGCCGCGGGCGACCATGACGCCGTCGAAGGCGAGCACGATGGCCTCGAGGTTGTCGACCGCCTCCGGCTTCTCCAGCTTGGCGATCACCGGCAGCCGGGCGCTCTTCGCGTCCATGATCTTGTGGACGAGGTCGATGTCGGCCGGGCTGCGCACGAACGAGAGCGCGATCATGTCGACCCGCAGGTCGAGGGCGAACTCGAGGTCGGCCACGTCCTTCTCGGACAGCGCGGGCACCGACACGTTCATGCCGGGCAGCGAGATGCCCTTGTTGTCGCTGACCGGCCCGCCCTCGGTGACGCGGCAGACCACGTCCATGCCTTCGACGGCGGTGACGCGCAGCCCGACCTTGCCGTCGTCGACGAGCAGCCGGTCTTCGGCGCGGGCGTCGTCGGCGAGGCCCTTGTAGGTGGTGGAGACGCGGTCGTGCGTGCCCGCCACGTCGTCGACGGTGATCCGCACCTCCTCGCCGGTGCGCCACTCCACCGGGCCTGCCGCGAACCGCCCGAGACGGATCTTGGGGCCCTGCAGGTCGGCGAGGATGCCGACCGCGCGCCCCTCGGCGTCGGCCGCGTGCCGGATCATGTCGTAGACCTGCTTGTGGTCCTCGCGCGTGCCGTGGCTGAAGTTCAACCGCGCGACGTCCATGCCTGCCTGCACGAGCTCCCGGATGCGGTCCGGGGTCGCGGTGGCCGGACCGATGGTGCAGACGATCTTTGTGCGTCGGCTCACACGACCGAGCATAGCGCGCGTTCTTGAACGATCAGGCGCCGGTTACCTGCGGGGCTGCTCGGTGGGGCCCACGTGGTCGTCCAACCACTCGACGAGCGGCCGCACCACCCGCCACGTCGCGACCACGCGCTCGAGCGCACCCGCTTCGTGCAGCACGTCGTCGGGCGGCCAGCCGCGGTGGCCGTAGAGGCCCTTGCGCCGCATCACCTCCAGCCGGGGGTGCTCCGGGTCGACGCCGCGCGGGCGCGTCTTGAGCTGCTCGCCCGCGATCGTCACGCCCTCGGCCTCGACGGCGGCGAGGCGTTTGACGAGGTCGTCGCCGCGGCGGTCGTCGTCGACGGCGGTGCGGAACCGGGCGACCTGGTCGGGCGCCATCATGTAGTAGCCGCCCGCGGCCATCAGCCCCTCGGGGCCGATGTGCACGTAGTACGGGCCCGCGGTGGCGCCGCAATGCGTCTTGTACGGGGTCTTGTCGTTGGAGAAGCGCACGTCGCGGTAGGGCCGGAAGATCTTGCCAGGCCCGAACTCGGCCTCGCACGCGGCGAGGAGGGCGAGCATCGGCGCTTTGACGTCGTTCTCGTAGACGGCGCGGTGGTCGGTCCAGTAGGCCTTGGAGTTGTCGGCCTCCAGGCCGTCGTAGAAGTCGACGGCGCCCTCGCCGAACCCGGCGAACCCGGTCATCCCTCGTCCGGCTCTTCGCGCTTGTCGCTCTTGGTCAGCACGACGGCGGGCTCGGCCTCCTCCGCGTGCTCGGCCGCGGGCTCGGCTGCCTCCGCGGCGGGCCCCTCCAGCACCTCGCGCGGTTTGCGCACGACGGCGAGGTAGACCAGTGCGCCGACGCAGACCACCGCCGCGACCACGACGTTGATGCGGATGTCGCCGAACACGCGGGTGGCGTAGTCGGTGCGCATCTGCTCGATGACGAACCGGCCCGCCGTGTAGCCCGCGACGTACACGGCGAACGCCCGGCCGTGGCCCAGCCGGAACCGGCGGTCGGCCCACACGACCAGGGCCGCCACCAGCAGGTTCCAGATCAGCTCGTAGAGGAACGTGGGCTGCACGATCGCGATGGGCGTGGGGTCGAGCGCCACGCCGTTCAGCGGATCAGGGATCCCCGTGGCCGGGTCGACCCTGCGGTAGATCTCCAGACCCCACGGCAGGGTGGTGGGCGCGCCGTAGAGCTCCTGGTTGAAGTAGTTGCCGAGCCTGCCGACCGCCTGGGCGACGACGATGCCGGGCGCCACCGCGTCGGCGAAGACGGGCAGCGGGATCCCGCGGCGGCGGCAGCCGATCCAGGCGCCGACCCCGCCGAGCGCGACCGCCCCCCAGATGCCGAGGCCGCCTTCCCAGATCATGAGGGCGCGCAACGGGTCGCCGCCCGGGCCGAAGTAGGTCTGCCAGTCGGTGGCCACGTGGTAGAGCCGCCCGCCGACCAGGCCGAACGGCACCGCGAACACCGCGACGTCCATCACCGCGCCCGGCTGCCCGCCGCGGGCGACGAACCGCTTGTCGCCCCAGTACACCGCGATGAGGATGCCCGCGATGATGCACAGCGCGTAGGCGCGGATGGGGATCGGCCCGAGGTGCCACACCCCCTGCGGCGGGCTCGGGATGTAGGCCAGGACGGTGGACGTCACACCGCCACCGTAGCCGGTGCGGCGGGCGCCACCGGCCACGGCGTGGGGTTGCGCTCAGCCCGCGGCGCGGACGCCTTCGGCGAGCTCGGCCGCCAGCGCGCGGGCCCCGCCGGCCCCGCCCTTCTCGACCGCCGTGACGAACGCCGAGCCGACGATCACGCCGTCGGCGAACGCCGCGAGCTCGGCCGCCTGTGCGCGGGACCGCACACCCAGCCCGACCCCGACCGGCAGCGTGGTGTGCGCCCGGCAGCGTTGGACGAGCAGCGGCGCGGCCTCGCCCACGGCGTCACGGGCGCCGGTGACGCCCATGGTGGACGCGGCGTAGAGGAACCCGCGGGTGGCGGCGGCGGTCGAGGCGAGCCGCTCCTCGGTGGACGACGGCGCCACGAGGAAGATCCGGTCGAGGCCGTGGGTGTCGGACGCCGCGATCCACTCACCGGCCTCGTCGGGGATGAGGTCCGGGGTGATCACCCCGAGGCCGCCCGCCGCCGCGAGGTCGCGCGCGAACGCGTCGACGCCGTAGCGCAGCACCGGGTTGAAGTAGGTCATGACGACCGCCCGGCCGCCCGCCGCGGCCACCCGCTCGACCACGGAGAACACGTCGCGCAGCCGCACGCCGCCGCGCAGCGCGGTGTCGGCGGCCGCCTGGATGGTGGGGCCGTCCATCACGGGGTCGGAGTAGGGCACGCCGACCTCCAGGAGGTCGCAGCCGCCGTCGACCATCGCCGACAGCATCTCCACCGAGCCGTCCACGGTCGGGTAGCCCGCGGGCAGGTAGCCGACGAGCGCGGCCCGCCCCTCGGCGCGCGCGTTCGCGAAGATCTTCTCAACGGTGCTCACAGCTTGAACCACTTCCGTGCCGTGTCGACGTCCTTGTCGCCCCGCCCGGACAGGTTCACGAGGATGACGGACTCGGGCCCCAGCTCGCGGCCCAGCCGCAGGGAGCCCGCGATGGCGTGCGCGGACTCGATCGCCGGGATGATCCCCTCGGTGCGGCAGAGCAGCGCGAAGGCGTCCATGGCCTCGGCGTCGGTGACCGACTCGTAGGTCGCCCGGCCGAGGTCCTTGAGCAGCGCGTGCTCGGGCCCGACGCCGGGGTAGTCGAGGCCCGCCGAGATCGAGTACGACTCGGCGGTCTGCCCGTCCTCGTCCTGCAGGAGGTAGGACATCGCGCCGTGCAGGGCACCGGGCGAGCCCTCGGAGAGCGTGGCGCCGTGGCGCCCGGTCTCGACGCCGTCGCCGCCGGGTTCGAAGCCGACCAGCCGCACGTCGGCGTCGTCGAGGAACGCGTGGAAGATCCCGATCGCGTTGGAGCCGCCGCCGACGCAGGCCGCCACGGCGTCGGGCAGCCGCCCGGTGCGCTCCAGCACCTGCTCGCGGGCCTCCATGCCGACGACGCGGTGGAAGTCGCGGACCATCGTCGGGAACGGGTGCGGGCCCGCGACGGTGCCGAGCAGGTAGTGGGTGTCGTCCACCGAGGACACCCAGTCGCGCAGCGCCTCGTTGATCGCGTCCTTGAGGGTGCGGGAGCCCGCGGTCACCGGGATCACCTCGGCGCCGAGCAGCCGCATGCGGGCCACGTTCAGCGCCTGCCGCTCGGTGTCGACCTCGCCCATGTAGACGACGCACTCCAGGCCGAGCAACGCGCAGGCCGTGGCGGTGGCGACGCCGTGCTGGCCCGCGCCGGTCTCCGCGATCACCCGCGTCTTGCCCATGCGCTTGGTCAGCAGCGCCTGGCCGATCACGTTGTTGATCTTGTGCGAGCCGGTGTGGTTGAGGTCCTCGCGCTTGAGCAGGATCCGGGCGCCGCCCGCGTGCTCCGCCAGCTTCTCCGCGTCGGTGAGCGGCGACGGCCTGCCGGTGTAGTCGCGGTGGAGGCGGTCGAGCTGGTCGAGGAACTCGCGGTCGCCGCGGGCCTTGTCGTAGGCGGCGGACAGTTCGTCGAGCGCCGCGACGAGCGCTTCCGGGACGAACCGCCCGCCGTAGCGGCCGAAGTGGCCGTGTTCATCGGGCTCGTGACCGGAGGGGAACTCGATCCCCTCGCTCGGTTTGACGGTGACTGTCACCGCACCATTCTGGAGCACGACGGGTGGAAGCCCGCAGCCACCAGGCTGCGCACCGCAGCCTGCGGGTCACCGCTGGTCACGAGGCTCTCGCCGGTGAGCACCGCATCGGCGCCCCAGCCCGCGTACGTCAGCAGGTCGGCCGGGCCGCGCACGCCGGACTCGGCCACGCGGAGCACGTCGTTGGGCAGGCCGGGGGCGATCCGCCCGAAGATCGTGCGGTCGATCTCGAGCGTGTGCAGGTTGCGCGCGTTGACCCCGATGACCTTGGCCCCGGCCTCGAGCGCGCGGTCGGCCTCCTCCTCGGTGTGCACCTCGACCAGGGCCGTCATGCCGAGCGACTCCACCCGATCGAGCAGGGAGTCGAGCGCGTTCTGCTCCAGCGCGGCGACGATCAGGAGCACGAGGTCGGCGCCGTACGCCCGCGCCTCGTGCACCTGGTAGGGGCTCACGATGAAGTCCTTGCGCAGGATCGGGACGTCCACGGCCGCGCGCACAGCGGCGAGATCGGCCAGCGTGCCGCCGAACTTGCGCTCCTCGGTGAGGACGCTGATCACCCGCGCGCCGCCGCCTGCGTACGTCGCCGCGAGGTCGGCGGGATCCGGGATCGTCGCCAGCTTGCCCTTGGACGGGCTGCTCCGCTTGACCTCCGCGATCACGCCGATGCCCGGCGCGCGCAGCGCCGCCATCACGTCGCGGGGCGGGACCGCGCCCGCCGCGCGGCGCTTGATCTCGGCGAAGTCCACCGCTGCTTCCCGCGCCGCCAGATCGATCCGGACGCCCTCGACGATGGAATCGAGGACGCTGCCTCCGCCACTTCCCACGAGGTGCTCCTCCTCTCCTTTACCGAGCGTGCCGGAACGTCATGCTAGACAGGGCCGCCGCCGCGGCCGCCGCCAGGATCGTCCGGCTCGGCCGTAGCGTCCGTTCCGGAGGCCGTTGCCTGGTCAACGAGTCGGCCGGCTGCACGGTCGGCAGCACGGCAGGCGGCGTCGTTCGCAGCGCGGTTGGCGGCGGGGTCGGCGGGCCGGGCGACAGCGGGGTCGGCGGGCGGCTCGGAGGTGGGGTCGCGGCCTTCGTCGAGCGCGGCCCACGCGGCGCGGTCGGGGTCGGCGTGCGCGGCCGGGCTGCCCGCGGCCGCGTAGCGGGCGCTGAGCCGACGCAGCTGCGGCTCACGGAGGAGCACGGCGGAGCCGACCACCGCCAGCAGCAAGCCGCCGCACACGGCCAGCAACGGCCCCACACCGACGGCCACCGACACGGCGAGCACCGCGGCCGCCGTCGCCACGACCACCACGCCGCCGACGACGCCCAGCAGCCCACCGACGATCCGCCGCGGCACACCCGACGTCGCCACGAGGGCCGCGACCCCGGCGAGCGCCAGCAGCGCGACGCCCGTCAGCGCGGACGGCGCCGTCCCGGCCCCGGCCACCGGCGCGCCCGATCCGTCGGGCGGCTGCCCGGGCGAGACCCAGGCGAGCGCCGACGCCCCCCACAGCAACCCCGCGGCCACCACGAGCCCACCACACGCCGCCGCGAGCGCCCGACCGCCGGAGCGGGCGGCGGGGCGCGGCGGTACCGGGCCCGGTGTCACCCGCCCTGCGCCTCCCCCACGGACCGCAGGGTGGTGGCCGTCGCCACCGCGCAGAGCACCGCCCGCGCCTTGTTCAGGCACTCGGTGTCCTCCGCGACGGGGTCGGAGTCGGCCACGATCCCGCCGCCCGCCTGCACGTAGGCGACGCCGTCGCGCACCAGCGCCGTGCGGATCGCGATCGCGGTGTCGGCGTTGCCCGCGAAGTCGAGGTAGCCCACGATCCCGCCGTAAAGCCCGCGCCGGGTGGGCTCCAACTCCTCGATGATCTCCATCGCGCGTGGCTTCGGCGCACCGGAGAGCGTGCCCGCCGGGAAGCACGCGGTGACGGCGTCGAAGGCGTTGCGGTCGCGCCGCAGCAGCCCCGTCACCGTGGACACCAGGTGCATCACGTGGCTGTAGCGCTCGACCGAGAAGAAGCTGCGCACCTTCACCGTGCCGGGTTCGCAGACCCGGCCGAGGTCGTTGCGCCCGAGGTCGACGAGCATCACGTGCTCGGCCCGCTCCTTCTCGTCGGTGCGGAGGTCCTTCTCCAGCGCGATGTCCTCCTCCTCGGTGGCCCCCCGCCACCGGGTGCCCGCGATGGGGTGCGTGGTGACGACGCCGTCGAGCACGGTGACCAACGCCTCCGGGCTGGAGCCGACGATGTCGAAGCGCTGACCCTGGGCCGACTCCAGGCGCAGCAGGTACATGTACGGGCTCGGGTTGGTGGCCCGCAGCACGCGGTAGACGTCCAGCGGCGCCGCCGGGCACGGCATCTCGAACCGCTGCGCCACCACGACCTGGAACGCCTCGCCCGCCCGGATCTGCTCCTTCGCGGCCTCGACGGCGGCGTGGTGCTCAGCGGGCGTGCGACGGCGGGTGAACGCGGGTTCGGCGGGCTGGTAGACGCCCACCGTGGACGGTGCGGGCGCGGCCAGGTCGGCGGTCATCCGGTCGAGGCGGGCCACGGCGTCGTCGTAGGCCTCGTCGACGCGCTCGTCGCTCGCGTCCCAGTTGATGGCGTTGGCGATGAGGGTGATCGTGCCCTCGTGGTGGTCGACGGCGGCGAGGTCGGTGGCCAGCAGCATCACCAGCTCGGGGATGCGCAGGTCGTCGTCGGCGTACTCGGGCAGGCGCTCGAGGCGGCGCACGATGTCGTAGCCGAGGTAGCCGACCATGCCCCCGGTGAGCGGCGGCAGCCCGGGCAACGGCTCGCTGGCCAGCTCCTCGATCACCGTGCGGAGGGCGGCGAGGGGGTCGCCGGAAGCGGGCAGCCGCTCGGGCACCTCGCCGGTCCACACGAGCTCGCCGTCGACGGCGGTGAGCGCGGCCGCCGACCGCGCGCCGACGAACGACCAGCGCGACCACGACCGGCCGTTCTCCGCCGACTCGAACAGGAACGTGCCCGGGCGGTCGCCCGCGAGCTTGCGGTAGACCCCGACGGGGGTCTCGTCGTCGGCGAGCAGGCGCCGCGTGACCGGGATGACCCGGTGCAGCGCGGCCAGCTCGCGGAACTCGGCGCGGCTGGGGGTGACGGCGCCCAGCGCGGGTGCCGACGCCGCCGCCGCCGGGGATGGAGCGGTGCCGACGGCTCGGCCGGGGGACGACACGGTCATGCGGTCAGTGTCCCAGCCCGGTGCCGCGGGCTCGTGTCCCCGCCCCGTGCACCTGCCCCGACCTCGGCCGGGTGCGAGGATGGACGCCGTGACCGCCACCCGACCCGAACGCCGACGGGGCCGCCGTCCGGGCGGGGCGGACACCCGGGCGGCCCTCCTGGCGGCCGCGCGCCTCGAGTTCGCCGAGCGCGGCTACGAGGGCGCCACCGTGCGGCGGATCGCCGAACGGGCCGGGGTGGACGCGGCGATGGTCAACCACTGGTTCGGCGGCAAGGAGGCGTTGTTCACCGCCTCCGTCGACCTGCCGGTCTCGCCCGCCGAGATCCGCGACCAGGTGATGCCGGGCGATCCGGAGCAGCTGGGCGCCCGCATCGTCGGGAGGTTCCTCGCGGTGTGGGACGCCACCGGCGGCGGCCCGCTGGCGGCGCTCCTGCAGAGCGTGGCGGGCCACGACGACGCGGCCAGGATGCTGCGCGAGTTCATCACGGAGAACCTGGTCGGTCCGATCGTCGCCACCGTCGCGCCGGACGCGGCCGCGATGCGGGGTGCGCTGGTCGCCAGCCAGCTCGTCGGGTTGGGGCTCGCCCGTTATGTGATGCGGCTGGAGCCGTTGGCGTCCGCCGACCACGCCACGGTGGTGGCCGCGATCGCCCCGAACCTGCAGCGCTACCTCACCGGCCCGCTGGAGCCACCCGCATGAGCCACGCCGCGTAACGGCGGGCGCGCTCCGGAGGGTCGAGCAGGGGGCAGGTGGTGCACAGGGCGTCGGCGGGGTCGGCGACCGGCGGGTCGGTGCGGTAGGCGAGGCAGCAGGCGGCCCGCACCGGCACCCGCTCCGCTCGTCCGGCGAGCGGCTGGTCGGTCCCCCGGCCGCGGATCGGGGCGCCGTGGGCGACGAGCGCGTCGAGCAGGGCGGTGGCCAGGCCCGGCCGCGGGGTACGCCCCGCGTAGCGCGGCACCATCGCGGCGGTGAGCCGCACGGCGTCACCCGCCGCGTTCCACAGCGGCACCAGCCCGAACCGGGTGGCGGCGCGCACCTCGTCCAGCAGCGGGGCCAGCGTCGCGACGGCCGCGGCGGCGACCGCGTCGAGCAGCGCGGCCTCGTCGGGGAACACCCGGACGAGCGCGTCCGGCGCCACCGCGGCGGCGCCGCGCGGCAGCGCGCCGGCGACGGCGCGTCCGGCGACGGCGCGTCCGGCGACGCGCGCGGCGACGGCGCGCGGCGCCGGCGCGGGCGACGGCGCGGCGGGCGACGGCGCGTCCGGCGACGGCGCGGCGGGCGACGGCGCGGCGGGCGACGGCGCGGCGGGCGACGGCGCGGCGGGCGACGGCGCGGCGGGCGAGACCGGCGGCACGGAGGTGGAGGTCTGCGGCGCGGCGGGGGCGGCGGGGTCGCCCGCCACCACCCACGCAGGCGGGCGGACGGCCACGCGGTCGAGGTGCCCCTCGGGCGCGCGGTGCACCGTGAGCGCATCGGCGCCGAGGTCCCAGGCGCGCCCGTCGACGGCGAGCGCGGCCGTCACGCGGGCCAGCACGGCGTGCGCCAACGCCCCGCCGACGGCCGCCGCGGCCACCGAGGCGAGCCGCCGCGGGTTGCCCCGTTCCCGCGCCTCGGCGCACCACCGCGCCACCGGCGCCGCGTCGAGCCGGACCCACCCCGGCCCCGACACCTCGCCGAGCACGACGTCGTAGGTGTCCGGGAAGGCGGGCACCAGAGCGCGCAGCCGCGCCGCCGTCTCGGCGAGCGGATCGGGCACGCTAGGAGAGCAGGACGTCGGCGTCGAAGCACGTGCGGGCGCCGGTGTGGCACGCGGGCCCGGTCTGGTCGACGATCAGGAGCAGCGCGTCGCCGTCGCAGTCCAGCCGCACCTCGTGCACCTTCTGGACGTTGCCCGAGGTGTCGCCCTTCACCCAGTACTCCTGCCGCGACCGCGACCAGTACGTGGCGCGGCCGGTGGTGAGGGTGCGGTGCAGCGCCTCGTCGTCCATCCACGCGACCATCAGCACCTCGCCGGTGCCCCGCTGCTGGGCGACCGCGCAGACCAGCCCGTCGGCGTCGCGCTTGAGCCGCGCGGCGACGGCCGGATCGAGGGTCACCTGACCTCCACCTCCGCCGCCCGCAGGCTGGCCTTGACGTCGGCGATCCGGAAGTGTCCGAAGTGGAACACCGTGGCCGCGAGGACCGCGTCGGCGCCCGCGGCCACCGCGGGCGCGAAGTCCTCCACCCGGCCCGCTCCGCCGGACGCGATCACCGGCACGTCCACGGCCGCGCGCACGGCGGCGATCATGCGCAGGTCGAAGCCCGCGCGCGTGCCGTCGGCGTCCATCGAGTTGAGCAGGATCTCCCCCACGCCGAGCTCCTGGCCCCGCGCCGCCCACTCGACGGCGTCGATCCCCGTGCCGCGCCGCCCGCCGTGCGTGGTGACCTCCCAGCCCGACGGCGTGGGCGGCTCCCCCGGCGGCACGGTGCGCGCGTCGACGGACAGCACGATGCACTGCGCCCCGAACCGGCGGCTGGCCTCGTGCAGCAGCGTGGGCCGCAGGATCGCGGCGGTGTTGATGCTGACCTTGTCCGCACCCGCGCGCAGCAGCGTGTCGACGTCGTCGGCGCTGCGGATGCCGCCCCCGACCGTGAGCGGGATGAACACCTGCTCCGCGGTGCGGCGCACGACGTCGAGCATCGTGGCGCGCTCCCCCGACGAGGCCGTGACGTCGAGGAACGTGAGCTCGTCCGCCCCCTCGGCGTCGTAGACGCGCGCCATCTCGACCGGGTCGCCCGCGTCGCGCAGCTCGCGGAAGTTGACGCCCTTGACCACCCGCCCGGCGTCGACGTCCAGGCACGGGATGACGCGGATCGCCACGCCCACCTCAGCCCGCCGTCCGACTCGTGGTGGCCACGGCGCGCACCGCGGCCAGCGCCTCCGGCAGCGTGAACCGGCCCGCGTAGAGGGCCTTGCCGACGATCGCGCCCTCGATGTTCGACCCGTCCGCCGCGGCCTGGGCCAACGCGGTGAGGTCGGCGATCTGCGCGATGCCGCCGGACGCGACGACCGGCGCCGCGGTGATCTTGGTGACCTCGCGCAGCAGCTCGACGTTCGGGCCGCGCAGCGTGCCGTCCTTGCTCACGTCGGTGACGACGTAGCGGGCGGCGCCGTCGCGCTCCAGCCGGGCCAGGACCTCCCAGAGGTCGCCGCCCTCGCCCGCGCCGCCGCGCGCGGAGAGGAGGTGGTCGCCGTTGACGATGCGCACGTCGAGCCCGATGGCCACCCGCTCGCCGTGCTCGGCGATCGCCCGCGCCACCCACTCGGGGTCGCCCAGTGCGGCGGTGCTCAGGTTGACCCGGGCACAGCCGGTGGCCAACGCCCGCTCCAGCGAAGCGTCGTCGGCGATGCCGCCCGACAGCTGCACCCGCACGTCCAGCTCGCCGACGACCGCGGCGAGCAGCTCGGCGTTGTCGCCGCGGCCGAACGCGGCGTCGAGGTCGACGAGGTGGATCCACTCGGCGCCGTCGCGCTGCCAGGCCAGAGCCGCGTCGCGGGGCGCGCCGTAGGTGGTCTCCGTGCCCGCCTCGGCCTGGACGAGGCGGACGGCCTGGCCGTTCGCCACGTCGACCGCGGGGAGCAACGTGAACGTCACGGCGGGCACCCTACCCGGCGCGCCGAACACCGTTTCGGCCGCTCACCGCGCGCGGGCCTGGCGGGCTCGTTAGCGTCCCGGGCGTGGAGATCGACGAGGCGCGGACCCTGGTGGCGGGCGCGACGGGTGTGCTGGGCTCGGCGCTGGCCGCCGCGCTGCGGCAGGAGGGGGCGCGGGTGGCCGTCGCAAGCCGGTCCGAGCGCATCGCCGACGACCCGCAGGCCTTCCACTTCGACGCCCTCGACCTCGACCGGTGCGCCGCCGTCGTCGACGCGGCGGCCGACGCACTGGGCGGCCTGGACCTCTTGGTCGTCGCGTTCGGCGTGGCCGCCTTCGGGCCCGCGGTCGACGAGGATGACGCGCTGGTCGAGGAGCTGCTGACCGTCAACACGATGGCGCCGATGGCGATGGTCCGCGCCGCCCTGCGGCGGATGGAGCGCGGCGCCACCGTCACGGTGCTCAGCGCGATCCTGGCCGACGTGCCGACCGCGGGCATGGCGGCCTACACCGCGAGCAAGTGCGCGCTGTCGGGATGGCTCACGGCGTTGCGGCTGGAGCAGCGGAAGGCGGGCGTGACGGTGTTCGACGTGCGGCCGCCGCACATCGAGACCGGGCTCAGCGGGCGGGCGATCAGGGGCACGGCGCCGCCGATGAAAGCCGGGTCGAGCGTCGACGAGTTGGTCGGCCTGGTCGTCGACGGCATCCGGACAGGGCGCCGCGAACTGCGCTACGACCTGCGAGCGGCCGAGTTCACCGGCCGCTAGTGCGGTGTCCGCTGACGTTGCCGGGTCGATCGCGTGATCCAGGCGGCGCCTCGTCTGGGCGCGCGAGGGACCCGGCGGACGTTGGAGGACGCCGCACTAGCCGACTACGTCGCGCAGCCAGTTGCGCAGCACCGTCGCGCCCGCGTCACCGGACTTCTCGGGGTGGAACTGGGTGGCGGCCAAGGCGCCGTTCTCGACCGCGGCCACGAAGTCCTCGCCGTGGTTGGCCCACGTGACGAGCGGCGGCCGCAGCGACGTCGGACTCCTCCAGCTCCCACCGGCGCACGGCGAAGCTGTGGACGAAGTAGAAGCGGGTGTCGGCGGGCATGCCCGCGAACAGCGTGGTGCCCGCGGGCGCGCGCACGGTGTTCCAGCCCATGTGCGGGAGGACGTCGGCCTTGAGGCGCTCGACGGTGCCCGGCCACTGCCCGCAGCCCACCGTGCGCTCCCCCCACTCGACGCCCAGGTCGAACAGCACCTGCATGCCGACGCAGATGCCGAGCACGGGCCTGCCGCCCGCGAGCCGTCGGCCGATGATCCGCGGGCCGTCGACGGCCGCGAGCCCCGCCATGCACGCCGCGAACGCCCCGACGCCGGGCACGACCAGCCCGTCGGCGTTCAGGGCCGCGTCGGTGTCCGCGGTGACGACCACGTCCGCCCCGACCCGGCGCAACGCGCGCTCCGCGGAGCGCAGGTTGCCCGATCCGTAGTCCAGAACGACGATCCGCGGCACCGCACCAGCCTACGGCCCCGCCGACGGCTAGAGCGCGCCCTTCGTGGAGGGCACGCCGGTCATCCGCGGGTCGAGCTCCACGGCCGCCCGCAGCGCGCGAGCCAGGGCCTTGAACTGCGCCTCGGTGACGTGGTGCGGGTCGCGGCCGTCGAACACCCGGATGTGCAGGGCGAGCTGGCCGTGCATGGCGAGCGTCTCGAACACGTGCTTGTTCAGCACGGTCGGGTAGTGGCCGCCGACCACGAAGCCGGTCATCATCTCGGGCTCGCCGGTGTGCACCATGTACGGCCGCCCCGAGACGTCGACGACCGCCTGGGCCAGCGCCTCGTCCATCGGGATCATGGCGTCGCCGAAGCGGCGGATGCCCTTCTTGTCGCCCAACGCCTGGTGCAGGGCCTGGCCGAGGGCGATGGCGACGTCCTCCACCGTGTGGTGGGCGTCGATGTCGGTGTCGCCCTCCGCCCGCACGGTGAGGTCGAACGCGCCGTGCTTGCCCAGCGCGTCGAGCATGTGGTCGTAGAACCGGACGCCGGTGGCGACGTCGGTGGTGCCGGTGCCGTCGAGGTCGATCTCGACGACGATCTTCGTCTCCTTGGTGACGCGCTCCACCCGGCCGATCCGACTCACACCATCGCCTCCTGCTTCAGAACATCCACTGCCGCCTGCAGGAACGCATCGTTCTCCTCGGGCGTTCCGATCGTGACGCGCAGGTGTTTCGGAGATGCCGACATCACGAATCAGAACTCCGCGATCGAGGAAGGCCCGCCACGCGCGCGGCGCGTCGGCGAAGCGCCCGAAGAGCACGAAGTTGGCGTCGCTGGGCACAACCGTATATCCGGCGGCGGCCAGTTCCGTTACGACGCGGCCCCGTTCGGCCCGCAGGAGGGCCACCGATCCGAGCGTCGCGGCGGCGTGCCGCAGCGCCGCCCGCGCCGCGGCCTGGGTGAGCACCGACAGGTGGTAGGGCAGCCGCACGAGCTGCAGCGCGTCGACGACGGCGGGCGCCGCCGCCAGGTAGCCCAGCCGCCCACCGGCGAAGGCGAACGCCTTGCTCATGGTGCGGGAGACGATCAGCTTGTGGCCGTGCGTGGCGAGCAGCGTGATCGCGCTCGGGCGGTCGGAGAACTCCGCGTACGCCTCGTCCACCACCACGATGCCGGGCGCGGCCGCGATCAGCCGGGCGAGGTCGGCGGGCTCCACCGACTGGCCGGTCGGGTTGTTGGGGCTGGTCAGGAACGTGACGTCCGGGCGCTTTGGCGCGGAGCAGCTCGGCGGCGGCGTCGACGTCGATGGCGAAATCGGTGCGGCGCGGCGCGGGCAGCCACTCCGTGCGCGTGCCCCCGGCGATGATCGGGTGCATCGAGTAGGACGGCTCGAAGCCCACCGCCAGCCGCCCCGGCCCGCCGAACGCCTGCAGCACCTGCTGGAGCACCTCGTTGGACCCGTTGGCCGCCCACACGCCCGCCGCGTCGAGCGGCACGCCGGTGGCCGCGGTGAGGTAGGCGGCGAGGTCGGCGCGCAGGGCGCGGGCGTCGCGGTCGGGGTAGCGGTGCAGCTCCACCGCGACCTCGGCCACGGCCGCTGTGACGTCGGCCACCAGCTCCAGCGGGGGCGGGTACGGGTTCTCGTTGGTGTTCAGGCGCACAGCGACGTCGAGCTGCGGGGCGCCGTAGGGGGTCTTGCCGCGCAGGTCGTCGCGGAGCGGGAGCTGGTCGAGGGTGACGGTTGCTCCCTCCGGCGCGTCGACGGTGCTCATGCCGCCTCCGCGGGAGAAAGTGCGTCGGCCGTGCTCATGCCGCCTCCGCGGGAGAAAGTGCGTCGGCCGTGCTCATGCCGCCTCCGCGGGACGAAATGCGTCGGCGGTCACGAGTCGAACCGTCGCGAGATCGCCTGGCCGTGCGCGGGGAGGTCCTCGGCGGCGGCGAGCGTGAGCACCGGTTCGGCGGCCTCCCGGAGCGCCTCCTCGGTGTACTCGACCACGTGCACGCCGCGCAGGAACGTCTGCACCGACAGCCCGGCCGAGTGCCGGGCGCACCCGCCGGTGGGCAGGACGTGGTTGGAGCCCGCGCAGTAGTCGCCGAGCGACACCGGCGACCACGGCCCGACGAACACCGCCCCCGCGTTGCGGACCCGCGCGGCGACGGCGGCCGCGTCGCGGGTCTGGATCTCCAGGTGCTCGGCGGCGTAGGCGTCGACGACCGTGAGCCCTTCGTCGAGGTCGCGCACGAGCACGGCCCCGGACTGCGGGCCGGTGAGCGCCGTGCGGATGCGCTCGGTGTGCTTGGTCTCCGACACCTGGCGCGCGAGCTCGGCGTCCACCGCGTCGACCAGTGCCTCGGACGCCGTGACCAGCACCGAAGCCGCGCTCGGGTCGTGCTCGGCCTGGGAGATGAGGTCGGCGGCGACGTGCACGGGGTCGGCGGAGTCGTCGGCGAGGACGGCGATCTCGGTGGTGCCCGCCTCGGAGTCGATGCCGATCAGCCCGCGGAGCAGCCGCTTGGCGGCGGTGAGGTAGACGTTGCCGGGACCGGTGACCATGTCGACCGGCTCCAGCTCGGCCCCGTCGGTGTCGGTGCCGCCGTACGCGAGCAGCGCGACCGCCTGGGCGCCGCCCGCCGCCCACACCTCGTCGACGCCCAGCAGCGCGGCGGCGGCGAGGACCGTCGGGTGCGGGAGGCCGCCGTGCTCGGCCTGCGGCGGCGACACCAGCACCAGCGAGGCGACGCCCGCCTCCTGCGCGGGCACGACGTTCATGACCACGCTGGAGGGGTAGACGGCCAGCCCGCCCGGGGCGTAGAGCCCGACCCGGCGCACCGCCACGAACCGCTCGGTGACGGTGCCGCCCGGCACCACCTGCGTGGTGACGTCGGTTCGTCGCTGGTCGACGTGCACCTTCCGGGCCCGCTCGATCGAGACCTCGAGCGCGGCGCGCACGGCCGGGTCGAGGGCGGCCAGCGCGCCGTTCAACGTCTGCACGGGCACCCGGATACCGGTGGGGCGCACGCGGTCGAACCGCTCGGCGAACTCCAGCACGGCCTCGGTGCCCCGCTCCCGCACGGCCTCGACGATGGGCCGGACCTGCGTCACCACCGCGTCGACGTCCACCTCGGCCCGGGGCAGCAACCCGCGCAGGCGCGCGGGGCCGGGCAGCGGCGCGGAGCGGAGATCAAGGCGGCGGAGCATGCCCCTCAGGGTAGGCCCGCAGTGAGGACTCCCAGCTCGTGGGGACGGGCACGAGCCGCACGCGCACGAACGCGGTGAGCGCGGGCGCGGCCAGCAGCGCGGCCACGCCGCCGCACGCCATCCCGGCCCAGATCACGATGCCGCCGAGCCAGAGCGTCGAGAGGGCGACGACCACGCCCACCAGCACCCCCCAGCTCGCCCCGAGGAACGCGGCGTCCTCGCTCACGAGGAAGCTCAGGAGCACGCAGGCCCACGACACGGCGCCGGTGAGCGCGACGATCCCGAGCCCGACCAGCACGTGCACCCACCAGGACACCGGAGCGCCCCAGGCCCACGTCGAACGCTGCACCGAGACGACGAGGCCGCACGCCACCGCGGTGGCCCAGGCGAAGCCGAGCACCGACATGCCCGCACTCGTGCAGTCCTCGGGGTCGGTGAACGCGGTCCGGTGCCGGAGGAGCACCGACAGCGCCAGCACGAACAGGACGTCGGCGACCAGGCCCGGCAGCGCGCCGACCAGCACCCACGTGCCGAGCGCGGCCAGCACGAGCGCCGCCGTGCCCCCGGCCACCGCGAGCGGACCCCACGGGCGCACCCACTCGACCACGGGCCGCTCTCCGGTCATGCCCCGAGCATGCGCCTGCCGGTCAGCGCAGGTCCAGTCCCAGGTCCAGCGCTGTGACGGAGTGGGTGAGCGCGCCGACGGCGAGGAAGTCGACGCCGGTCTCGGCGTAGGCGCGGGCGTTCTCCAGCTGCAGGCCGCCGGAGGACTCGAGGCCGGTGCGGCGGTCGCCGCGGCGGCGGACGGCCTCGGCGGTGTCGGCCACGCTGAAGTTGTCGAGCAGCACCAGCTCGGCGCCGAGGGCGAGGACCTCGTCGAGCTGGTCGAGCGTGTCGACCTCGACCTCGCACGGCAGGTTCGGCGCGTGGCGGCGGGCGGCTTCGAGGGCGGCGCCGACCGACCCCGCGGCCGCGACGTGGTTGTCCTTGATCAGCACGGCGTCGCCGAGGCCGAGCCGGTGGTTGACCCCGCCGCCGCAGCGCACGGCGTACTTCTCCAGCAGCCGCAGGCCGGGGAGGGTCTTGCGGGTGTCGCGGATGCGGGCGCCGGTGCCTTCGACGGCGTCCACCCAGGCCCGGGTCGCGGTCGCGACGCCGGAGAGGTGGCAGACGAGGTTGAGCGCCGTCCGCTCGGCCGTGAGCAGGCCGCGGACGGGCGCGCGGACGGCCAGCGCGACGTCGCCCGCGGCGAGGCGGTCGCCGTCGGCGCGGGCGGTGAGGACCGTGTAGCCGTCGACGCCGAGCACGGCGTCCAGCACCGCGCGGGCGGCGGGCAACCCGGCCAGCACGCCCGGCGCGCGGGCGGTGAGCTCCGCCACCGCCACCGCGTCGGCGGGCACCGTCGCCGCGGTCGTGGCGTCGTGGCCGTAGCGGAGGTCCTCGGCGAGCGCGGTCTCGACGACCCGGCGCAGGTCGTCGGGGTCGGGCCCGGCGTGGCTGCACGGAGGCCGCCGCGCCGCCCGTCACCCGGCGAATCGCGGCGGCCGCCACCGCGGGCGCCGCACCAGCCACCACGGGCGTCGCGTCGGGGGCAAGAGATGCCGCGCCGGCCTCCGACGCAGCCTTCGGCGCCTGCTCGTGCCGCCCCGGTCACGCCGCACCCACCCGGGCCCGCGCCGCGACGACCGGTCGGCCCGCGCCGTCGAGGCGTACTTCGTTGCTCGCGCGCTGCCACAGGTCGTCGCGCGCGGGGAAGTCGGTGCGCACGTGGCACCCCCGGCTCTCGGTGCGCGTGCCCGCCGCGGCGAGCACGGCCTGGGCGAGCAGGGTGAGCGCGGCGTCCTCGACCCCGGCCCGGTCCACCGGCACCCCGAGCACGGTCGCCGCCTCCACCACGTCCGACGCCCCGGCCAGGCCCGCGGCGTCCCGCCCGATCCCGGCGGCCGCGGTCATGGCCCGTTGCACCACGGCCCGCGGCGCGATCGGCACAGCGGGCGCGGGTTCCGCCGGCCCGTCCGCGCTCCATGTCGCTTCGCCCCGCAACTCGACCGCCACCGCCCGCGCGACGCGCTCCCCGAGCACCAGACCCTCCAGCAGGCTGTTGGACGCCAGCCGGTTGGCCCCGTGCAGACCGGTGCGCGCGACCTCGCCCGCGGCGTACAGCCCCGGCACCCCCGTCCGCCCGTCGAGGTCGGTCACCACACCCCCGCAGGCGTAGTGCGCCGCGGGCGTCACGGGAATCGGTTCGCGCACCGGGTCGATCCCGGCCGCCCGGCACGCCGCGTAGACCGTCGGGAAGCGCGCGGGGAAGCCGTCGAGCGCGCGGGCGTCGAGGTAGACGCAGTCGGTGGCGGTCTCGGCCATCCGCCGGGTGATCGCGGCGGCGACGACGTCGCGCGGCGCCAGGTCGGCCAGCGGGTGCACGCCGGTCAGGAACCGGCGGCCCGCCCGGTCGAGCAGCACGGCGCCCTCCCCGCGGACGGCCTCGGTCACCAACGGCCGCCGCCCGGTCGTCGGGCCGGTGTAGAGCACGGTGGGGTGGAACTGCACGAACTCCAGGTCGGCCGCCGCGGCCCCGGCGCGCAGGGCGAGCGCCACGCCGTCGCCGGTGGCCGTGGCGGGGTTGGTCGTCGACGCGTAGAGCTGCCCGTACCCGCCGGTGGCCAGCAGCACGGCCTGCGCGTGCAGCACGCCGGGCCGCCCCTCGTCGTCGAGGACCGCGAGCCCGACGACGCGGCCGTGGTCGCGCAGCACGTCGACCGCCACGTGCCCGGTGAGCAGCGGCAGCCCGGCCGCGGCCCGCACCAGCGCCCGCTCGATCTCCGCCCCCGTCGCGTCCCCGCCCGCGTGGATCACCCGGAACGCCGAGTGCCCGCCTTCCCGGGTGCGGGCGAGGCGGGCCCCGTCGGCGTCGAAGATCGCGCCACGCGCCCGCAGCCGGGCCACCGCGGGAGGCCCGTCGCGCAGGATCGCCGCGGTGGCCGCCTCGTCGCAGAGGCCGCCGCCCGCGCTCAGGGTGTCGGCGACGTGCGCCGCCACGCTGTCGCCCGGCACGTCCCCGACGACGACCGCCACCCCGCCCTGCGCCCAGCGCGTCGAGCCCGCGTCGGCCGCGTCCTTCGTCACCACGACCACCCGCACGCCGAGCCGCGCCGCCTCCACCGCGGCGGTGAGCCCCGCCACCCCGGTGCCGACGACCACCAGCTCGGCCTCCGCCGCCCAGCCGTTCACTCGCCGCCTCCCGGTTTGCCGATCTCGATCATGCGCTGGACGGCCCGGCGGCCGCGTGCGGCCAGCTCCGGGTCGACGTGCACCTCGTCGCGACCCTCGCGCAGCGCCCGCAGCAGCTTCTCCGGCGTGATCATCTTCATGTAGCGGCAGGAAGCCCGGTCGTTCACCGCCCGGAACGCGATATCGGGGGCCGCGCGGCGCAGCTGGTGCAGCATCCCCACCTCGGTGGCCACCAGCACCTCACGCGCCGACGAGCTCCGCGCGGCGTCGAGCATGCCGCCCGTCGAGAGGATCCGGACCCGCTCGGGGGGCACGGCGCCCGCCCCGGCCAGGTAGAGCGCCGAGGTGGCGCAGCCGCACTCGGGGTGGACGTACAGCTCGGCGTCGGGGTGGGCGTCGACCTGCGCGGCGAGCGTGGCGCCGTTGATGCCCGCGTGGACGTGGCACTCCCCCGCCCAGACGTGCAGGTTCTCCCGCCCGGTGACCCGTCGCACGTGCGCGCCGAGGAACTGGTCGGGCAGGAACAGCACCTCGCGGTCGGCCGGGATGGACGCCACCACCTCGACCGCGTTCGACGAGGTGCAGCACACGTCGGTCTCGGCCTTCACCGCGGCCGTGGTGTTCACGTAGGACACCACGACGGCGCCGGGGTGCTCGGCCTTCCACGCGCGCAGCTCGTCCGCGGTGATCGAGTCGGCCAGCGAGCACCCCGCGGCGGCGTCCGGGATGAGCACGGTCTTGTCCGGCGCGAGGATCTTCGCGGTCTCCGCCATGAAGTGCACACCGCAGAAGACGATCGTCGACGCCGACGAGCGGGCCGCGATCCGCGAGAGCGCCAACGAGTCGCCGGTGTGGTCGGCGACGTCCTGGATCTCCGGCAGCTGGTAGTTGTGCGCGAGCAACACGGCGTCGCGGCGGCGCGCGAGCTCGCGCACCTCCGCGGCCCACGTGCGGGTCGGCGTCGCGACGGCCATGTTTCCGCCTCTCAGTCGTAAACCTGGAGCGATCGTAACCCGAACTCCTCCGCGGGCACACCCTCCACGTGACCGGGAACTCATCTGCCGTGCAGGGCACCGCGGCGCGCGACGCCCGGGCGCGCAGACCGCGGCCGGGGACGTGCAGGTCCCGACCTAAGATCGCGCTCGTGGGAACGGAGCACGAGGTGCTCGCCGCGGTGCTGCAGATCCGCGACGGGGCGCTGTCAGTGCTCGCGTGGCGCCGGGCCAAGCCGCCGGACGAGGGCCGGTGGGCGCTGCCCGGCGGCAGGCTCGGGGCCGACGAGGACGTCGAGGCGTCGGTGCTGCGGCAGCTCGCGGAGAAGGTCGACGTCCGCGAGGTGGCGCACGTCGAGCAGATCGGGGTGTTCTCGCGGCCGGACCGGGTGCCGGGCGCGCGGGTGGTCGCCACGGCGTTCCTCGGGCTCGTGCCGTGCGACGCCCAACCCGCCGTGCCCGACGACACCGCGTGGCACCCCGTCGCCGCGCCGCCGCCGACGGCGTTCGACCACGCCGCCATCGTCGCCGCGGCGCACGAGCGGCTGCGCGCGAAGCTCTCCTACACCAACCTCGGGTTCGCGTTGGCGCCCCGCACGTTCACGATCTCGGCGTTGCGCGACCTCTACGCCGCCGCACTCGGCCACCCCGTCTCGGCGACCAACCTGCAGCGCGTGCTCACCCGACGGGGGGTGTTGGAGCCGACGGGCGGCGTCGCGGCGCCGGGCCCGACGGGCGGGCGACCTGCGGCGCTCTTCCGCTTCACCCAGCGCTCGCTGCGGGTGACCGACGCGTTCGCCGTGCTCAAGCCGCCAGGCGATCCGGCCCGGGGGGCCGTACCGTAGACGCCGTGGCCGAGACCGTTCCGCTGTTCCCACTGGGCACGGTCCTCATGCCCGGGGCCACGCTGCCGTTGCACATCTTCGAGCCGCGCTACCGGCAGCTCACCGTGGATCTCGTCACCGGCGCGGTGCCCGACAAGGAGTTCGGGATCGTGGCCGTGCGGGAGGGGTTCACGCCGGACGACGACGGCATCGCGGCCCTGCACACCGTCGGCTGCACGGCCGAGCTCCGCGACGTCCGGCGGCTGCCGGATGGCCGCTACGACATCGTCACCCGCGGCACCCGGCGCTTCCAGCTGTTGGATCTCGACGCCGAGTCGAAGCCCTACCTCATGGGTTCGGTGGAGTTCCTGCCCGACGCGACCGAAGCCGACCTCGACGGCCGGGCGGCCGACCTCACCCGCATGCTCAGCGCCTCCGCGCGCGCCGCCCACCAACGCTACTGCGAGACGGCGTGGAAGAAGGGCGACTGGGCCGAGCCCGCCGACGACACCACGCCCGCCACCCTCCCCCACGTGCTCGCCGCCGACTGCCTGCTGCCGATGGCCGACCGGCAACGGCTGTTGGAGCAGACCTCGCCCACCGAGCGGCTGCGGATGGTGCGGGCGTTCCTCGCCCGCGAGACCGGCCTGCTCGCCCAGCTCCGCGCCGTCCCCGCCCCGATCGCGACGTACCTGGTGGAGCACAGCACCAACTGACCCCGAGTCGCCGCCTTCGTGCCGGTCAGCTCCAGCCGTACCGTCCGCGGAGCTCGTCGGCCACCCGCTCGAAACGGTCGCGCGACAGCACCGCGCCCTCCCGCCGGATCCCGTGCTCGGCGACCTCCAACACCCGGTCGAGCCGCACGAACGACTCCCGCCCCTCCCGGTCCCACGCCCCGGAGCCGATGGCGACCCAGCCCGGCTCGCCGTCGCGCTTGTGCTGGCTGGAGAGCATGAGCCCGAGCAGCTCACCGCCCGCCCGGCCGACCACGAGCAGCGGCCGGTCCTTGCCTCGCCTGGCGTCCTCCTCGAACGGCACCCACGCCCAGACGATCTCGCCCGGATCGGCGGCGCCATCCGGGTCCGGCGCGTAGAGGACCCTGCGCGCACGGTCGCCGGTGGGCGCGCTGCGCACGCTCCCGCCGCCCGTGGTCCGTCGGGGCGTGAGCAGCTTCAGCCCGGCGTCGACCACCTGCCGCAGCAGCGGCCCCCAGTTCGCCATGGCGCCCAGCATGCCGCAGCGATGATCGGGTCAGACCTCCCACCCGTTGCGGTCGATCCGGCCCGACGGCCACGCGTCGAGCGGCGTGGCCAGCGCCAGCACCATCGACACCCCGCCGTACACCTGCATCCGACCGTCGGCGCGGATCATGCGGGTGGGGCCGGGCACCCGAGACCAGCCGCCGCGGGCGTAGAAGCCCGCCACCCGCTCCCCGCAGGTCAAGAAGCCGAACGGCATGCCGAGGCCGCAGAGCGCCTCCCGGACTCGTACCAAGAGCGCAGCGCCGAGGCCGGAGCCGTGGCGCGCCGGGTCGACCGCGACCAGCCCGACGTCGCCGACGAGCTGAGCCCGCCCGTCGATCTGCAGGAATCGCCGCAGGACGGCGGCGTGTGCGACCACCCGCCCGTCCGCCCGGCCGACGAGCCGCAGCTCCGGCCGCGCGCTCGACCAACTCTGCTCACCACCGATCCTGCCCGCGTGCGGGAACGCGCGGGCCAGCACGACGGCGAGCTCCGCGTGGTCGACGACGTCGTCCTCCCAGACCGACGTCCAGTCAAGATCCATGATCGCTCCACCCGCCGTGCTCGAACGCCCGACTCACCCTGCTCGATCGGACGACTCGCCGTGTCGACTGCAGCGGGCCGTCCAGCCGGTCGGCGTGACCTGGACGACCATCCGCCGCGCGCACTGCGGGCAGAAACGCGGCGGCTCGTACGCCCGTAGCGCCTGGCAGGCCGGGTGCACCCCCGGCTGCCCGCAGCGGTCGCAGAACGGAGCGCTCACAGCGTCTCGTTGAGGGCCTTGATCGGCATCTGCAGCTCGCCCAGCAGGTCGATGTCGGACTCGGCGGGCCGTCCGAGCGTGGTGAGGTAGTTGCCGACGATCACGGCGTTGATCCCGCCCAGCAGGCCCTGCCGCGCGCCGAGGTCGCCCAGGGTGATCTCCCGCCCGCCCGCGAACCGCAGCACCGTGCGCGGCATCGCCAGCCGGAACGCGGCCACCGTGCGCAGCGCGTCGGCGCCGTCCAGTGGCTCGCGGTCGGCCAGCGGCGTGCCCGGCCGCGGGTTGAGGAAGTTCAGCGGCACCTCGTCCGGCTCGACGGCGGCGAGCTGACCGGCCATCTCGGCGCGCTGCTCGACCGTCTCCCCCAGCCCGATGATCCCGCCGCAGCACACCTCCATGCCCGCCTCCCGGACGAGCCGCAGCGTCTCGAACCGCTCTTCCCAGGTGTGCGTCGTGACGACGTGCGGGAAGTACGAGCGCGCGGTCTCCAGGTTGTGGTTGTAGCGGTGCACGCCCATCGCGGAGAGCGCGTCGACCTGCTCGGGCGTGAGCATGCCCAGCGAGCAGGCGATGTTGATGTCGACCTCGTCCTTGATCGCCGCGATGCCCGCCGCGACCTGGGCCATCAGCTTCTCGTCCGGGCCCCGCACGGCCGCGACGATGCAGAACTCCGTGGCGCCCGTCTTCGCCGTCTGCTTGGCCGCCTCGACGAGCATCGGGATGTCCAGCCACGCCGCCCGCACCGGCGACTGGAAGAGCCCCGACTGGCTGCAGAAGTGGCAGTCCTCCGGGCACCCGCCGGTCTTCAGCGAGACGATCCCCTCGACCTCGACCTCCGGCCCGCACCAGCGCATGCGCACCTCGTGGGCCAGCTGCAGCAGGGGGTCGAGCGCCTCGTCGGGGAGCCGCAGCACCTCGAGGACCTGCTCCTCCGACAGCCCTTCACCCCGCTCGAGAACCTGGTCGCGGGCGATGTCGAGGATCTCGAAACTGGTCGTCGTCACGGCTCGGGAGTCTGCCACGTGCCACCGAGCGGAGAGGCCAGTCCGTGACGCGCGGTACTGGCGAACGCGGCGGGGTCGAGCCCGCCCGCCCCGGCGGCGACGGCGCCCAGCAGCGGCACACCCGTCACCGCGGGGAGGTCGACGAGGTTGCAGCGGGCGGCGAGATCGGGATCGGCGGGCCACGCCCCGACGACCACGCCCACGCAGGTCAGCCCGCGGCGGCGCAGCTCGGCCACCGTCAGCTCCGTGTGGTTGAGCGTGCCGAGGCCCGCGGTCGCGACGACGAGCACCGGCGCGGCGAGCTTCGCGGCGACGTCGGCGAGCGTGCCGCCGTCGTCGTCGAAACGGACGGCGATGCCGCCCGCGCCCTCGACGAGCACGAGGTCGTGATCGTCGGCGAGCTCCGACGCGGCCGTGGCCGCGGCCTCGGGACGGACGGGTGGGCGCCCCGCCCGCCGCGCGGCCGTGGCGGGGGCCAGCGGCTCGGGGTAGCGGGCGAGCTCGCGGGTGGTGACGCCGGGGACGAGGCGCTCGACCTCCGCGAGATCGCCCGGCTCGTCCGGCCCGACGCCCGTCTGGGCGGGCTTGAGCACCGCCACCCGACCGGGCGCGAGGGTCGCGACGGCCGCGGTGACCACCGTCTTGCCGACGTCCGTGCCCGTCCCCGTGACGACGAGGATCATCGGTCGTCCACCCCGGACAGCACCTCGGCGAGCACCGACCCGGCGTGGGCGAGCTCGGCGTCGGTGAGCGTCGCGCGCGCGGTCAGCCGGAGCCTGCTGGTGCCCTTCGGCACGGACGGCGGGCGGAAGCAGCCCACCCGCACGCCGCGCTCGGCGCACGCGGCCGCGGCGGCGACGGCGATGTCGGGCTCCCCCAGCACCACCGACACGACGGCCGACGGCGGCGCGGGCACCCCGGTGGCCGTCGCGAGGGCCGCGGCGGCCCGGAGGATCGCGGCAGGCCGGTCGGGCTCGGCCTTCAGCACCCGCAGGGCGGCGAGCGCGGCGCCGACGCAGGCCGGGGCGAGGCCGGTGTCGAAGATGAACGAGCGGGCGGTGTCGACCAGGTGCGCGATCACCGCGGCGGGCCCGACCACCGCGCCGCCCTGGCTGCCGAGCGCCTTCGACAAGGTCACGGTGGCGACGATGTCGTCGGCGCCCGCGAGCCCGTGCTCGGCCAGCAGCCCGCGGCCGCCCGGCCCGACCACCCCGAGCCCGTGCGCCTCGTCCACCACCAGCAGCGCGCCGCGGGCGCGGCACACCGCGTGCAGCTCGCGCAGGGGTGCGAACGCGCCGTCGACGGAGTTCACGCTGTCGGTGACGACCAGCGCGCGCTCCTCGGTGCGGGCGGCGAGCAGCGCGTCGACGGCGGCGGGGTCGTCGCGCGGGGTGACGGCGATGCGGGCGCGGGCGAGCCTGCACGCGTCGACGAGCGAGGCGTGGTTGGCCGCGTCGGAGACGACCAGCGTGCCGGGGCCGGAGAGCGCGGTGACGACGCCGAGGTTGGCGAGGTAGCCCGAGGAGAACACGAGCGCGGCCTGCGCGCCGACGAACGCGGCGAGCTCGGCCTCCAGCTCGCCGTGCAGGGCGGTGGTGCCGGTGACCAGCCGGGAGCCGGTCGAGCCCGCTCCCCAGGCCCGGGTGGCCGCGACCGCGCCTTCCACGATCCGGGGGTCGGTGGAGAGGCCGAGGTAGTCGTTGCCCGCGAGGTCCAGCAGGGGTTCGTCCGCGGCGCGGGGGCGCAGCACGCGGCGCAGCCCGGCGTCGCGGCGGGTGGCGGCGTGGGCGTCCAGCCAGGCCAGGGGGTGGGGATCGGGCACCCGGTCACCCTAGGCGCGGACTCACGCGGCCGCGCGACCGCCGCCTGCTCCGCCGCCGACGCGTGTCGGACCGCGCTCAGCGGGCGGCGGCCGCCGCGGCGCAGACCGCGGCCGTGATCGTCGCCAGGTCGTCGGTCGTGCAGACGTAGGGCGGCATCGTGTAGACGAGGTCGCGGAACGGGCGCAGCCACACCCCGGCGTCGACGGCGGCCTCGGTGGCCGCCGCCACGTCGACCGGGCCGTCGAGCTGCACCACCCCGATCCCGCCGAGCACCCGCACGTCGACCACGTGCGGGAGCGCCCGCGCAGGCGCCAGGCCCGCCCGCAGCGCCGCCTCGATCCCGCGCACCTCGGCGCGCCAGTCCCGCTCGAGCAACAGCCCCACCGACGCCCCGGCGACGGCGGCGGCCAGCGGGTTGGCCATGAACGTCGGCCCGTGCATGAGCACGCCCGCCTCGCCGTCGCTGATCCCGCGCGCCACCGCCGACGTGCACAGCGTGGCCCCCATCGTCAGGTACCCGCCGGTCAGCGCCTTGCCGACGCACATGATGTCCGGCGCGACGGGAGCGTGGTCGGCCGCGAACAGCTCGCCGGTGCGCCCGAACCCGGTGGCGATCTCGTCGAACACCAGCAGCACGTCGTGGGCCAGCGTCAGCTCCCGCAGCACGTGCAGGTAGCGCGGGTCGTGGAAGCGCATGCCGCCCGCGCCCTGCACGACCGGCTCGACGATCACCGCGGCCAGCTCGTCGGCGTGCTCCTCGACCAGCTTCGCCAGCTCCTCGACGTAGGCGGGCTCGAACGCCGACGGCGGCGCGCTCGCGAACACCTGCTGCGGCAGCACGTCGCGCCAGAGCGCGTGCATCCCGCCGTCGGGGTCGCACACGCTCATCGCGCCGAAGGTGTCGCCGTGGTAGCCGCCGCGCCACGTCATCAGCCGGTGCTTGCCCGCACGGCCCCGCGAACGCTGGTACTGGAGGCACATCTTGATCGCGACCTCCACCGACACCGAGCCCGAGTCGGCGAAGAACACGTGCTCCAGCCCCGCCGGGGTGATCTCGACGAGCGTCCGGGCCAGGTCGACCGCGGGCGCGTGCGTGAGCCCGCCGAACATCACGTGGCTCATGGCGCCGAGCTGGTCGCGGATCGCGGCGTCGAGGACGGGATGGCCGTAGCCGTGCACGGCCGCCCACCACGACGACATGCCGTCGACGAGCTCACGCCCGTCGGCGAGGCGCAGCGACACCCCTTCGGCGGCGGTGATCGGCAGCGGCGGCACGAGGGCGGGCATCGGCGCGTAGGGGTGCCACACCCGCTGCCGGTCCTCGCTGAGCAGGCGTTCGACGTCCACGGACGGCGAGCGTAGCCGGCGGATCCCGCCGTGTCCCCAGTGATCTTCAGGACATGGCTTAAGGTCCTTCGCATGGCTGTGCTACCCACCCGGCCCCGTTGACGAGCGGACGTTGGCCTCCGCCGAACCCTTCGACACCGAGCACCCCGCGCTCTCCCGGCGCCGCGAGCTCGGCGCCACGAGCGCGCGGTCGCTGCTGCTCACCGTGCTCGGCGAGTTCGTGCTCCCCCGCCCCGAGCCGGTGTGGACCCAGACCCTGATCGACGTCCTGGCCGAGCTCGGCGTGGAGCAGAAGTCGGCCCGGCAGGCGTTGGCGCGCACGGCCGCGGAAGGGCTGCTCGCCTCCGACCGCTCCGGCCGTCGGGTGCGCTGGTCGCTCTCCACCTCCGGACGCAGGCTGCTCACCGACGGCGCCGCGCGCATCTACGGTTTCGGCACCCGCACCACGGCGTGGGACGGGCGGTGGCTCGTGCTGCTGGTGAGCGTGCCGGAGTCGCGGCGACAGCTGCGGCACCGGCTGCGCACCCGGCTGGCCTGGGCGGGGCTCGGCTCGCCGACGCCGGGCGTGTGGGTCACGCCGGACCCGGCGAAGCAGGACGAGGTCGCGCGGGTGATCGCGGATCTCGAGCTCACCGCCGTGACGAGCTCGTTCGTCGGGCCGTTCGGCGCGATCGGCGCCGAGCGCGACGTCGTCGCGCAGGCCTGGGACCTCGCGGGCATCGAGGGGGCCTACGCGGACTTCCTCGCCACGTTCGGGTCGGCGGCGCCCGCCACGCCGTCCGAGGTGATGACCGCGCAGATCCACCTGGTGCACGCCTGGCGCCGCTTCCCGTTCCTCGACCCCTCGCTCCCCGGCGAGCTGCTGCCCGCGGGATGGGCGGGCGCGCGGGCCGCCGCGCTCTTCGGCACCCTGCACGCCCGGTGGGACGGCCCGGCGGTGCGGCACTGGCGCGCGCTGCAGGGCTCCGTGGGCTGACCCGTCGCGCTCACGCACACCGTGCGGTGCTCGCGCACATCGCCCGCAGTGTGCGCGAACCCCACGCGATGTGCGTGAGCACGGGCCTACACTCGGCCGCGATGCCCGACCGCTCCCCCTACGCCGCGCTCGTGGAGCGCCTGCCCGTCCGCCGCGACGAGCTCGTCCTGCGCGGCGGGCGCACCGCCTGCTGGACCTACGGGCCGCCCGATGCGGCGCACACGGTGGTGTTCCTGCACGGCCTGCGCGGCGACCACCACGGGCTGGAGCCCATCACCGCCCACCTCGACGCCCTGCGCGTGGTGGTGCCGGACCTCCCCGGCTTCGGCGCCTCCCCACCGCTGCCCGCCGACGCCCACGACATCACGGGTTACGCGGCCTGGGCGGCCGAGCTGCTGGACGCGGTCGGCGGCGAGCCGGTGCTGGCCGGGCACTCCTTCGGCTCGATCGTGGCCGCGGCCACCGCCGTGACCGCTCGGCCCCCGCCGTCTGGTGCTGGTCAACCCCATCGCGAGCGCCCCCCGCGGCGCCGCGACCCGGCTCACCGTCGGCTACCACCGCCTCGCCGCCGCGCTGCCGGAACGGGCAGGCACGGCCCTGCTGCGCAGCCCGGTCGTCACCCGGATCGCGAGCGTCGCCATGGCCACCACCCGCGACCAGGCGTTGCGCCGGTGGATCCACGCCGAGCACGGCCGCTACTTCGCGGGCTTCGCCGACCGCCGCGTGCTGCTGGAGGCGTTCCAGGCTTCGATCTCGCACGACGTCGCCGAGTTCGCCCCCGCCGTCACCGCCCCCACCTTGCTGGTGGCGGCCGAGCGCGACACCCTCGCGCCCCTGGCCACCCAGCGCGGGCTGCGGTTCCCCGATGCGCGGCTGGTCGTCGTCCCCGCCGTCGGCCACCTCACGCACTACGAGGCGCCCGCCGCCGTCGCCGCCGCGATCTCGGAGTTCGTGTGCGGCTCGTAGTCGACTGCCGCTACGTCACGCCGGGGCGGCACAACGGCATCAGCCGCTACACCGCCGGGCTGGTGCACGCGCTCGCCGCGCCTGCACCCGCTGACGATGCTGATCAGCGACGAACGCCAGCTCGCCCACCTCCCGGCCGCGCCCTGGGTGCGGGTCAGCGCCCCCACCAGCCTCCGCGAGCCGCTCGTGGCCCGGCAGGTGAACCGCCTCGCGCCGGACGTCGTGTTCTCGCCGATGCAGACCATGGGCACGTGGGGCCGCCGCTACCAGGTGCTCCTCACGCTGCACGACCTCATCTACTACCGCCACCGCACGCCGCCGCCGGAGTTCGCCGCCCCGATCCGCCTCCTGTGGCGGCTCTACCACCTGGCCTGGTGGCCGCAACGGCTGCTGCTGAACCGGGCGGACGCCGTCGTCACGGTTTCGGAGACCTCGGCGGCGCTCATCGCGACCCACCGGCTCACCCGGCGGCCGGTCACCGTGGTGCCGAACGCGGCCGATCCGCCGCCCGACCCGCGCAGGCTGCCGCGCACCCGCGCGTTGGTCTACATGGGCACGTTCATGCCGTACAAGAACGTCGAGACGCTCGTGCGCGCGGCCGCGCTGCTGCCCGACCACGAGCTGCACCTCATGAGCCGCGTCGACGCCGCCGACCGCGCCCGGCTCACCGCCCTCGGCCCCGGCGCGCGCCTGGTGTTCCACGACGGCGCCGACGACGCCACCTACCGCGACGTCCTGCGCGGGGCGACCGCGCTGGTCTCCGCCTCCCGCGACGAGGGCTTCGGGCTGCCGCTCGTCGAGGCGATGGAGGTGGGCACGCCGCTGGTGGTGAGCGACATCCCGGTGTTCCGCGAGGTCGGCGGGGACGCCGCGGCCTACGTCGACCCCGACGACGCCCGCGGCTTCGCGCGGGCCGTCCGCGCCCTCTCCGAGGACGCGGCCTTCGAGACGGCGTCAGCCGCCGCCCGGGGGCGGGCCGAGCACTACTCCTGGGACAGCTCGGCGCGCATCCTCCTGGCCCTCGCCGAACGCCTCAGGCAGCGCGCCGCAGCCGGGTCGCCGTGACCTCGCGGTAGATCCCCTCGAAGCGGTCGAGCGTGGCGCCGATCGCGTGCTCGCCCACGAGCTCGCGGCTGGCCGCGCCCATCCGCCTGCGCAGCGCCGCGTCGCCGAGGAGGGTGGTGAGGCGGGCGGTGAGCTCGCCCACGTCGCCGGGCCGGTAGAGCCAACCGTTGCGGCCGGGGCGCACCAGGTGCGGCAGCGCCATCGCGTCGGCCGCGATCACCGGTGTGCCCGACGCCATGGCCTCCAGCGTGACGAGGCTCTGCAGCTCGGCGATGCCGGGCATGCAGAACACGGCGGCGCTCGCGTAGGCCGCGACGAGCTCCTCCTCGGGCACGAACCCGTGGAACCGGACGCGGTCGGCGATGCCGAGCTCCTCGACGAGCGTGGTCCAGGCCCCGCGCTCGGGACCGTCGCCGATGAGGTCGAGCACGGCCGGGAAGGGCAGCGCGGCGACCGCCCTGATCAGCTCGTCGACCCGCTTCTCCTGGTCCATGCGGCCCACGAAGAGCACGTTGGGGACGTCGGGCTCGGGATCGCGGCGGTAGCGGTCGGCGTCGATCCCGCAGGAGACGGGGAACGCCTCGGTCAGACCCGCCGAGCGCTGCAGCAGCTCGACCGCCCGCGGGGTGGGCGCGGTGACCACGTCGGCCATGCCGAAGATGCGGCCGAGGTCCTTCCACGCGATGCGGTAGCCCAGCCGCTGCAGCACCCGCGGCACGGGCGCGTGCGCGGCGAGGTTCTCGGGCATGAAGTGGTTGGTCGCCACGAGCGGCCTGCCGGTGCGGGCGGCGGCCTTCACCATGTAGCGGCCGAGCACCATGTGGGCCTGGGTGTGGACGACGTCCGGGTCGATCTCCTCCAGCACCGCGGCCGTGGCGGGCGCGACCTCCCACGGCATGCAGACCTGGAAGTCCGGCCGCATGAAGTACGAGTGCGAACGCACGCCGTGCACGGTGACGCCGTCGTGCACGACCTTGCTGGGCGGCCCGCTCGGCGAGGGGGCGACGACGTGGACGTCGTGCCCGCGCCCCGCGAGGCCGCCCGCCAGCCGCTCGGCGAACCGGGCGGCGCCGTTGACGTCGGGTGGGTAGGTCTCGACCGCGATGAGGACGCGCAGCGAGGAGGGCATTTCAGACGGTTCCTTCCGGGGTCACCGGCGAGGGGAGCGTGCGAGCCGGTGGCGGGTGGTGGCTTCGGGGTGGTGGCGGGCCAGCACACCGACGCCCGCGGTGGCGGCGAGCGCCGCGACGATGAGGACGGCCCAGTGCGCGGGTGAGGTCGCGTTGCCCTCGCCGAGCAGGGCTACGCCGAACAGCACGGCGACGATCGGGTCGACGACGGTGAGGCACGCGACGACCACCTCGGGCGGGCCGGACGCGAAGGCCTGCTGGATCAGCCAGCCACCGGCCAGGATGGCGGCGACCACACCCGCGATCGAGGTGAGGACCGCGGGGTCGAGGATGCCGATCTGCCCGGAGGTGACGGCCTGCGAGGCCGCCCGCACCAGCGCCGACACCATCCCGAACGCGGCGGCACCCGCCATGGCGCAGAACACGCAGCGGGCCCAGCCGGTGCGGGCGAGCCCTACGCCCGCGAGCACGAGCACGACGAGCCCCACGACGACGCCCGCGAGCAGCATCGCCCGGCCGGGTGCCGGTGTGCTCACCGCCGAGCCCGCCGCCGTGCCGACGAACGTGACGACGGCGGTGACGCACACGATGACGCCGACGACCATGCCGGACGTCGGCCTGCGGTGCGTGCGGGCCGCCGCGAGCACGACGGCGATCGGCACGGCGAGCACCCCCACGGGCTGCACCACCGACAGCGGGGCCAGCACGAGGGCGATCGCGTGCAGCGTGGAACCGCCCGCGGCGAGCACGAGCCCGAGCTGCCAGCCGGGCCTGCGCGAGACGTCGCGCAGGCCGCGCATCGACAGCGTGCCGGAGCCGCGGTCGGGCTCGGCGGCCACCGCGCGGTGCTGCAGTACGGCCGCGCCCGCGAAGAAGAACGCGGCGACCACGGCGAGGGCGATCGACGGCAGCGACTGGACGAGCTGGGTTTCGGTCACGCCGCTCCCTCGTCGCATGCCTGCCGGGTGCCCCAGCCTGCCCGGTCCACCCCTGCGATCAGGGAAAGCCCGGGTGACGCGCCGATAACGATCAGATCATGACTGCGTGCGCGTATCCCCCCACGCCCGCAGTACCCCCCGTTTTCGGTCATGACTCCACCGTGCCAGGCGCCTGCTGAGACCGACATCCGGATCTCCACCTAGTCCATTCGGGGGAATACCCCGGGGCGGGCACGGTCACGGCACCGGCCCGTCATCGGGGAGCGGATCGGCCCGGTCGGCCTGCTCGGGGAGCAACGGAGACAGCGCCAACTCACGCAGCGTAACGCCTTGCGGCGCGGCCTCGATCACCCGCACCCCGGCGCCGGGCCGTCGCAGCGCGGCGCCGTCGGCGGTGACGACCAGTGCGACCACGCACGGGCAGTCCGGCCTGGTCAACGCGGCGGCCTCGGCCGTCGCGACCGCGGCCGCGCGGCCCGTGAGCCTGCCCGCGTCGGCCGTGGCGGCGCTCGCGGCCCGCTGCCGCGCGGTGTCGAGGGCGGTCGGCGAGCCCGACTCGAGCGCGACGAAGCGCAGCGCGGTCTGCACGCGCGGTAGGTCGACGCGGAACACCGCCTCGGTGGCCGTACCCGGGGCCGCCACGTCGGCGACGGCTTGCTCGTCGGCGAACTGCACGAGCGCGAGCGCCGTGGTGCCCGGCGGCGGCAGGGTGGCCGCGGCACGCGGCAGGTAGGCGGCGACGGCCTCGCCCGGCTCCGGCCCGAGCCGCACCGTCCCGGGCGGTGGGCCGGGCGTGGGCGCGGGCGCGCTGATGGCCGTGTAGAGCGCGACCAGCGCCGCCACCACACCGCAGGCGGCCAGCAGCGCGAGCCGCCCCCGGGTGGTCACGCGCGCAGCCGATCCAGCGCGTCGGCGAGATCGGCGGGATAGGGGCTCACGAACTCGACCCACCGGCCGTCGGCGGGGTGCGCGAAGCCGAGCGAGCGGGCGTGCAGCCACTGCCGCGACAGCCCCAGCCGCTTCGCGAGCACCGGGTCGGCGCCGTAGGTGAGGTCGCCGACGCACGGGTGGCGCAGGGCGGACAGGTGCACGCGGATCTGGTGGGTGCGGCCGGTCTCGAGGTGGATGTCGAGCAGCGACGCGGCCGGGAACGCTTCGAGGGTGTCGTAGTGGGTGACGCTCGGCCGCCCACCCGCGACGACGGCGAATCGGTGGTCGTGGCGGGGGTGGCGGTCGATGGGGGCGTCGATCGTGCCGCTGGACGGGTCGGGGTGGCCCTGGCAGACGGCGTGGTAGCGCTTGTCGACCGTGCGCTCCTTGAACGCGCGCTTGAGCACCGTGTAGGCGTGCTCGGAGGTGGCGACGACCATCACGCCGGTGGTGCCGACGTCCAGCCGGTGCACGATGCCCTGCCGCTCGGCGGCGCCCGACGTGGCGACGCGGTAGCCCGAGCGCGACCAGCCCGCCGACCACGGTGGGGCCGGTCCAGCCCGGGCTCGGGTGCGCGGCCACCCCGACCGGCTTGTCGACCACCACGATGTCGTCGTCGGCGTACAGCACGGTGAGGCCCGCGACCACCTCGGGCGCGGCCACGATGGCGCCCGGCCGCTCGGGCTCGGGCAGGTCGACCGACAGCCAGGCGCCCGCGGTGAGCCGGTCGGACTTCGTCGCGGCCCGCCCGTCCAGCGCGACGTGCCCGTCTTCGGCGAGCGTCGCGACGACGGTGCGGGACAGGCCGAGCAGGCGCGCGAGCCCGGCGTCGACGCGCATGCCGTCGAGGCCGTCGGGCACCGGCAGCTCGCGGACGTCACCCATCGGCGGTCTTCCGGTCGTGGTCATGGGAGCCGTCGAGCTCGTAGCCGAACAGCGCGAGCACCACGAGCAGCACGCCGCCGCAGGAGATCGCCGAGTCGGCCAGGTTGAACACGGCGAACGCCTCGCCGTTGGGCGCGAACGGCGACACCATGTCCACGACGTGGCCCTGCAGCGGGCCGGGGGCGCGGAAGATGCGGTCCATCAGGTTGCCGAGCGCGCCGCCGAGCACCAGCCCGAGCGCGATGGCCCATCCGGTGGAGCGCAGCCGCCGGGCCACGCGCACGATGACGACCACCACGACGATCGCGATCACCGAGAGGATCCAGGTGAAGCCGGTGGCCATCGAGAACGCGGCGCCGGGGTTGCGCAGCAGCTGCAGGTAGATGAGGCCGCCGAGGATGCGGACGGGCTCCCGTCCCTCCAGCTGGGCGACCGCGATGGTCTTGGTGATGATGTCGGCCACCAGCACCGCGACCGCGATGGCAGCGAGCAGCCGCACGCGGTTCGCGGTGGCTGACGCGGCGTCGGGGGCGGCGTCGGGTTGGTCGCTCACCCCATCCATCATGCCGGTTCGACTCCCGGGCCTCCCGACCACCTCGCCAGCCGACCGCGCATGTCGACGGCCCGGATCCGGTCCTCGGCCGCCGCCCGCACGCGCGAGGTGGTGACGACGAGCAGCTGGTCGCGTTCCCGCAGCCGGGTCTCCGGCGTCGGGGTGAAGGCCTTGTCGTCGCGCACGACGAGGCTCACGACGGCGCCACGGGGCAGCCGCAGCTCCTGGAGGTAGACCCCCTTCAGCCGGGAGCCGACGGGCACGCGGACCTGCAGGAGGTCGGCGCCCAGCTCGTCGAGCGGCGCGGCGTCGACCTCGATCTCCCGCGGCTCGCCCGCCCGCGCGACCCCGAGCAGCCGGGCGACCCACGGCAGGGTGGTGCCCTGCAGCAGGGTGAGCACGACCACCAGCACGAACACGACGTCGACGAGGGCGGTGGCGCTGGGCGCGCCTTCGGTGAGCGCGATGAGGGCGAGCACGATGGGCACCGCGCCGCGCAGGCCCGACCAGGAGAGGAACGCCTGCTCGCGCCACGGCACCCGGAACGGGAGGGCCGCCGCGACCACGGAGAGCGGCCGGGCGAGCAGCAGCAGCACGGCGCCCGCGACCAGGGCCGGGATGACGGCGTTCACCAGCCGGGGCGGCGACGCGTACAGCCCGAGCAGCACGAACAGGCCGATCTGGGCGAGCCAGCCCGTGCCCTCGGCGAACGAGCGCACGCCGCCGCGGTGGGGCAGGTCGGAGTTGCCGAGGACGAGCGCGGCCACGTACGTCGCGAGGAGCCCGGAGGCGTGCGTGAACTGGCCCGCGGTGAAGCCGAGCAGGCAGACGGCGATCGCGGCGAGCGGGTAGAGGCCGGTGGAGGGCAGCGCGGCGCGGCGCAGCGCCCACGCGCCGCCGAGGCCGAGCAGCGCCCCGATCACCGCGCCCGCGACCAGCTCGTACACGACCAGGAGGGGCGTGAGCCACGTGAACGGCTCGGACGAGGAGAGCAGCAGGACGGCGAGCACGACCGGCGCGTCGTTCATGCCGGACTCCAGCTCCAACGCGCCGGAGAGCCGCTTGCTGACCCCGACGCCGCGCAGCACGCTGAAGACCGCGGCGGCGTCGGTGGAGGACAGCACGGCGCCCCACAGCAGCGCGGTGCGCCACTCCAGGTCGAGCAGGACGTGCAGCGCGGCCCCGACGACGCCGATGCTGACCAGCACCGACACGGTGGAGAGCGCGACACCGAGACCGAGCGAGGGGCGCACCGCCCGCCAGTTGGTGGTGAGCCCGCCCTCGGCCAGGATGAGGACGAGCGCCGCGAGACCGAGCGACTCGGTGAGCGCGGCGTCGTTGAACTCGATGCCCAGCACCGACTCCCCGAGCACCATCCCGATGCCGAGGTAGAGGAGCAGCGAGGGCAGGCCGAGCCGCACGGACACCCGGACCGCGACGACGCCGACCAGCACGACCCCCGCCGCGATCCCGAGCAGTAGCTCCAGGCTCGGCATGCCCAACCCTAACGATCGCCACACCCCCAACCTGCGCAGGTAGCCCGCCGCACCCGGCGAGTCCCCGTTTCCGCGACGGCGAGTCCCCGTTTCCGCGACGGCGAGTCACTTCCGCACGGCGAGTCCCATTCCGTGACGGCGAGTCCCCACTTCCGTGACGGCGAGTCGCGCGTTCCGCCGTGGTGAGTCGGGCGCCCGGTGTCGGGGTCAGCGCCGCCAGATGAGGGTGGCGGCGGTGCGTGGACGGGTGAGGACGTCGAGCGCGGCGGCGACCTCGTTCACCCGCTCGGGCGGGAGGCACAGCCGTCGTGTCACCCACTCGGGATCCTGTCGGGGCGGGTTGGTCCGCTCCCAACGCGTCACCGCCGGCGCGAGGCCGATTTCGCGGAGCACGGCGACGGCGTCGTCGGCCGTAGCGGGCGGCGGTCGACGGAGGCCGTGGAAGCGCTCCCACAGCGGGTCGAGCCAGGCCATCGGGTGTTGGTCGAGCATCTCGACGACGACGCCGCGCCGGGCGGCCGTGGTCAGGGCGCGCAGGAACGGCGGCAGGTCGACGACGTTGTGCAGCACGTGGTTCGCCACGACCACGTCGGCCTGCCCCGCTTCCGTCGCGGCGTCGGGCCACTCGCCGAGGACGACCCGGGCAGGCACGCCCCGTTCCCGGGCGGTGGCGGCGAAGACGTCGAGCATGTCGCGCTGCCGGTCGACGCCGATCAGTTCGGTCGCGCGCTCGGCGAGGGCGAATGCCGCGTCACCGCCACCACAGCCCACGTCGAGTACCGCGCCCCGTGGATCGAGCATCCCCAGCCCCGCCGCTCGCGAAGGCGTGTCCGCGGGCGTCGAGGGCGGCACGAACCACGACGGATCGTGCTGCCACGGGTTCCAGTCGACGCGGGCCCGGATCTCCGGCGGGATTCCCCGACCCGACTGCAGCTCAGCCCACCGCTCCGCCGCACCGCCGTCCGCCACGTCAGCAGCGTAGGAGGCGCCTGCCGACGCAGCGGTGCGCCGCGCATCTCGGACTCGCCGTGGGGTTACGGGGTTGGGGTGACCTGCACCTTGACCTGGGTCGACGTGCCGTCGGCTGCCGTCACCGCGCCCTCCGATGCCGGGCTGCCCACCGGTCCGTAGGTGACGGTCGTGGCCAGCACCTCGCCCGCCACGAAGGCCTCGTGCGCGCGGACCGCCTCTCCGACCGCCTCCGGGGCCTCCAGGACGAGCGCGATCCGGTCGGACACGTCGAGGCCTGCGTCGCGGCGCGCCTGCTGGACCACGCGGACGACGTCGCGCGCGGTGCCCTCGGCCGCCAGCTCCGGCGTGACCACCGTGTCCAGCAGCACCAGGCCGGTGTTGCCGGGCAGCGCGGCCGTGCGCTCGGCGTCCACCGCGACCAGCCGCTCGGTGAACTCCCCCGGCTGCAGCGTGATCCCGGCGGCGATCACCGTGCCGTCCGGCTCGGCCGACCACTCGCCCGCCTTGACCGCACGGATCACCTTCTGGGTGTCGCCGCCGAGCCGCGGCCCGCACACCCGCGCGTTGACGGCCACCTCGAACCGGCCGTGGGCCGCGACGTCCTCGGTGAGGACGACCTCCTTGACGTTCACCTCGTCGCGCAGGATGTCGGCGAACGGCGCGAGCGTGGCGGCGTCCGCGGCGGCCACGGTGAGGGCGGCGAGCGGCAGCCGCACCCGCAGCCCGCGCGCCTTGCGCAGCGACAGCGCCGCCGAGGCGACCTGCCGCACCCGCTCCATGGTCGCCACGAGCGCGTCGTCGCGCGGGAGGAGGTCGGCGGAGGGCCAGTCGGCCAGGTGCACCGACCGGCCGCCGGTGAGCCCCTGCCACAGCTTCTCCATGGTCAACGGCAGCAGCGGGGCCGCGACGCGCGCCGTGACCTCCAGCACCGTGTGCAGCGTGTCGACCGCGTCGGCGTCGCCGTCCCAGAACCGGTCGCGGGAGCGGCGGACGTACCAGTTGGTGAGCGCCTCGGCGTGGTCGCGCACCCGCTCGCACGCGCCCGCGATGTCGTAGACGTCCATCGCGGCCGTGACGTCCTCGACGAGCGCCGCCGTGCGGGCCAGAACGTACCGGTCGAGCACGTGCGGCGAGTCGGTGCGGAACGTGCCCGTGCGCCCGGCCGCGCCCCCGTACAGCGACAGGAAGTACCAGGTGTTCCACAACGGCAGGATCGCCTGGCGCACCCCCTCCCGGATGCCTTGCTCGGTGACGATCAGGTTGCCCCCGCGCAGGATCGGCGAGGCCATGAGGAACCAGCGCATGGCGTCGGAGCCGTCGCGGTCGAACACCTCGTTGACGTCGGGGTAGTTCTTGCGCGACTTCGACATCTTCAGCCCGTCGTCGCCCAGCACGATGCCGTGGGCGACGCAGGAGGCGAACGACGGCCGGTCGAACAGGGCCGTGGCCAGCACGTGCAGGGTGTAGAACCAGCCGCGGGTCTGGCCGTTGTACTCGACGATGAAGTCACCCGGGTAGTGGTGCTCGAACCACTCGGCGTTCTCGAAGGGGTAGTGCACCTGCGCGAACGGCATGGAGCCCGACTCGAACCAGCAGTCCAGCACCTCCGGCACCCGACGCATCGTCGAGCGACCGGTGGGGTCGTCCGGGTTGGGCCGGGTGAGGTCGTCGACGAAGGGCCGGTGCAGGTCGGTGGGCCGCACGCCGAAGTCGCGCTCGAGCTCGTCGAGCGAGCCGTAGACGTCCGTGCGCGGGTACGCCGGGTCGTCGCTCATCCACACCGGGATCGGCGAGCCCCAGTAGCGGTTGCGGGAGATCGACCAGTCGATGGCGTTCTCCAGCCACTTGCCGAACTGGCCGTCCTTGATGTGCGCGGGCACCCAGGTGATCTCGCGGTTGAGCTCGACCATCCGGTCGCGGAACGCCGTGACCTGCACGAACCACGAGTCCACCGCCCGCTGGATCAGCGGGTTGCCGCAACGCCAGCAGTGCGGGTACGGGTGGTCGTAGGTGTCGTGGCGCAGGAGCACGCCGAGCACGAACGGCTTGGTGCGCTCCTTGAGGTCGCGGATGATCTGGTGGTTGGCGTCGAAGACGAGCATGCCCTCGTACGGGGGCACGGTGGCGTCGAACGTGCCGTCGGTGCCCACCGGCACGACGACCTCGATGCCCGCCGCGTCCGTGACGACCTTGTCCTCCTCGCCGAACGCGGGTGCGATGTGGACGATGCCGGTGCCGTCCTCGGTGGTGACGTAGTCGGCGGCGAGCACGCGGTGCGCGTTCGCCCGTCCGACGAAGAAGTCGAACGGCGGCGTGTAGGACAGGCCGAGCAGCTCCGTGCCGCGGAAGGTCCGCAGCACGGTCGGCTCCTCCCCCAGCTCACGGGCGTACGCGCCGAGGCGGGCGGCGGCGAGGACGTAGCGCTCGCCGTTCGCCTCGACCAGCGCGTAGTCGACGGCCGGGTTGACCGCCATGGCGAGGTTCGACGGCAGGGTCCACGGCGTGGTCGTCCACACCAGGGCCAGGGCGCCGTCCAGGTCGCCGGACGCGGACAGGCGCAGCCCGACCGTGACGGCCGGGTCCTGCCGGTCGAGGTAGACGTCGTCCATCTTGGTCTCGGTGGCCGACAGCGGGGTGCCGTCGTGCCAGCAGTACCAGAGGACGCGGAAGCCCTGGTAGACCAGACCCTTGTCCCACAGGGTCTTGAAGGCCCACATGACCGATTCCATGTAGTCCAGGTCGAGGGTCTTGTAGTCGTTGTCGAAGTCGACCCAGCGGGCCTGGCGGGTGACGTAGGCGCGCCACTCGTCGGTGTAGCGCAGCACCGACTCCCGGCAGGCGGCGTTGAACGCGGCCACGCCGAGCTCGTCGATCTCGGCCTTGTTCTTCAGGCCGAGCTGCTTCTCGGTCTCGGTCTCGGCGGGCAAGCCGTGGGTGTCCCAGCCGAAGCGCCGCTCGACGTGGCGGCCGCGCATGGTCTGGTAGCGCGGCACGACGTCCTTGACGTAGCCGGTGAGCAGGTGGCCGTAGTGCGGCAGGCCGTTGGCGAAGGGTGGGCCGTCGTAGAAGACGAACTCGTTGCCGCCGTTGTCGCCCGCGGGCCGGGCGTCGACCGAGGCCTCGAACGTGCCGTCGGCGGCCCAGAACGCGAGAACGTCATCCTCGAGCTGCGGGAACGACGGGTGGGCTGGCACCGTCGGGTAGGCCATGAGCGTGCTCCTCGTGCGCTGCGGACTCTCGCACGGGGACGACGGCCCGGCCGGGCTGCCGCGGTACCACCCCGCTTGCCGTCCCGGAGGACGGCCGCTCGTTGAACGGCTGTGACGGGCCGCACCCGTCCGGTTCTACTCCGGGCTCGACGCCCGTTTCTTCCGGCGGCTCCCCGGTGATGGCCGGATCGGTGCCTGTGCGTCAAGGGTAGCGCCGCGGCGCTACCCGGTATTCCACCGGGTGCTGGTCAGCGGGCAGAAGCGGGGTGGCGAGCTCCGAGGGCGGCGACGGGGTTGCACCAGCCGCACGGGGTGAAGCCGAGCTCGACGGCTTCCCGGGCGGGCAGCGGGATGGTCTGCTGCGCTGCTAGCGCGCGGCAGCCCATGAGGTGGTAGCGGGGCTGCTCGTCGACGACGAGCACCTCGTCCTCCACCGCTGCGGCGACCCGGCCCAGGGCGGGGTCTGCCGATTCCTCGGGCGGCTCGGCGTCATCGGCGTGGAAGGCCTGCTGGGTTGCGCCTTCGTGCGCGGCGGGCTCGAAGAGGTCGTGCCCGGAGCTGGAGGTGGCGCGGGTGGCCTGGTCGTCGCGGTCCGGTGGCTCGGCAGCGGATCCGGCGGAAGCGCTTCCGTTGGGCCGATCGACCTGCTGGGCACCGCCCGCATCGGACGGGCGATCGGCGGACGACCCGGAAGCGGCCGCTCCGGTGGCCCACGCGCTCGCCGGGCGCGTGTCGCCCGCAGCCGCTCCGGACGCCCAGGATTCGCCGCCACGGCGCTCGCCGGTGCCGGCAGCGCCGCGTGACCCGAACCCGCCGCCTGCGGGAGGCGCGTCGGAAGCCGGACCGGTCGCGAACGCTCCCCGATCACGGCCGGCATCGGGCGCGCCGCTGTCGGCCGCCGCACCGGATCCCGAACGTCCCGCGTCGGGTGGAGACCCGGGACCGCGGTCGGCAGAAGTTGCCCGGGCACGGCCTGCATCAGAACCGGGCGTGGATCCGCTGCCTGCCGCGAACACGTCGGGACGAGAGCTCGGACCGCTGTCGGCAGAAGCTGCGGGGGCGCTGCGCCCGAAGTCGGAGCGGGAGCCCGGACCACCGTCTGCGGGACGCGCGTCCTCGCTGCGCCCGGACTCAGGACGAGACCCCACGCCGCTGTCGCCTGCCGACGACCCGCCACGACCGGCGTCCGAACCGCTTCGGGCAGCGAACAGGTCGTGGTCGGCGTCGGGACGCGAGCCCCGATCGCTGTCGGTGGGAGCCCCGCCGCGCTCGGCGTCGGCCCGAGACCCCGGGCCACGCTCGGCGGCCGATGAAGGGCCGCCGCGACCGGTGTCAGAGCCACTCGCGGCCGTGAACGCGGCCACGTCACGGCCGGCGTCGGGACGCGCACCCCGGCCCACTGTCGGCGGCCGACGTCGCAGCGCCGCGCTCAGAGTCGGGACGCGACCCCGGCGCACTGTCGGTGGCCGACGTCGCAGCGCCGCGCTCAGAGTCGGGACGCGACCCCGGCGCACTGTCGGTGGCCGACGCCGCAGCGCCGCGCTCAGGACGTCGGGACGCGACCCCGGCCGCACTGTCGGCGGCCGAACGCCGTAGCGCCGCGGTCGGCATCCGGACGCGAGCCCGGCCCGCTGTCGGCGGCTGACGCCGCAGCGCCGCGCTCCGCGTCGGGACGCAACCCCGGCGCGCTGTCGGTGCGGGCCTGCGAACCCGGCGTCGAGCCGGAGCGGCCTTCGGCGCTGGACGAGCCCGCGGGAACGCGGTCGTCGCTGCGCGGAGCGCCTGCCCCAGCCGGGCGCTCTTCGGACGCGCGCTCCTTCGAAAGGCCCGACGCGGCGGCCGCACCTGCTCCAGCCGGGGGCCGCGCATCGCCGGGCTGATCCGTCTTCCGGACGTCCACGGCCTGCGTGTCAGCGGCGGTGCGCTCCTGCGCTGCGTCCTTGGCCGCGCCGCCCACGGCCGCGGCACCCGCCAGACCCACCGCACCTGCCACCGCGGGGCCGACCCCGCCGGGCTTCGAACCGCTCTCTTCCTCCGAACCCGCCGCACCGCCTGGCGCATCGGCACCCGCCGAGGATTCGCCGATACCTGCCTTGCGGATGTCGACCACCACGGTCGACTCGGCGTCGGAACGGTCGTCGGAGCGGCCGCCGGTGCGGGCCCCGGGCTCATCCGCCCGAGATCCGCCTCCTTCGCCCGTGCCCGCTTCCGTCACTCTGGGTGACGAAGAACCGCCCGATGGAGTGGAAGGGCCCTCAGCGCCGGATGGTCGCCCGCCAGAGCCGGACGGTTGTACCGCGGGCATCACGACGGTCTGCTGACCGTCGCCTACGCGGTTGAGCCGCTTCTCCGGCTCCTCCGGCTCGTCGCTTTCCGGCGTGTAGACCGGGAGGACCTCGGTGACCGGGTCGAGGTCCTCGTGCGACGTCTGCGGTCGCGGAGCTGGCGTGCTCTCCGCCCCCGCCCGACCCGCCTTGACCGCCGACCGGCGTTGTAGCCAGTCGATGATCAGGACCACGGCCGCAGCCACGCTCACCGCCACGGACAGCCATGCGCTGAGCACGTTGCCGGTGAGCAGGGCGACGACCAGGAGCCCGAAGGCGACGAGAACGAGGATCAGGACTAGCAGCAGCACACTTCACTCCGTCTGCGATGGCGCGGCGGCGGGTACCCCGCTACCCGCCGATGGCAGGGCTCAGCTACCGGTGTCGGCGCGCTGACCGTACCCGCTGGCCGCGTAGCCCGCCGCGCCCGCCCGGCTGTCAGACGGCGCGGCAGAACCCCGTTCGCCCAGGTCCCGCAGCTGCGACTCGAGGTAGGTCTTGAGCCGTGTGCGGTACTCGCGCTCGAACGTGCGGAGCTCGTCGATCTTCTTCTCGAGCACCGACTTGTCGCGGGTGATGCTGCCGATGATCTCCGACTGCTGCCGCTCGGCGTCGCCGACCAGCTTGGCGGCCTTGTCGCGGGACTGGCGCTCGAGCGTCTCGGCGCGGGTGCGCGCGTCGTTGAGCATGGTCTCCGCACGGGCCCGCGCGTCGTTGACGAGGCCGTCGGACTTGGTGCGCGCCTCGGAAAGCAGCTGCTCAGCCTTGGTACGGGCGTCCGTCAGCATCGTGTCGGCCTCGGACTTGGCCTCGGAGGTGAGCCGTTCGGCCATCTCCTGCGCCATGCTGAGCACCTTCGCCACCTGGACGTGGTGGTCGCCGGTGGACTCGCCGGGCCCGGCCATCTGCGGCGGTGGCGCGGCCATCGCACGCTGCGGCTCCATGGGCCGCTGCACGGGCGGCGGCTCGACGGGCCGGATCTGCTGCGTGGGCGGGGAAACCGACCCCATCGCGGCAGCTGGCGGACGCGAGCGGGCGTCCTCCAAGTCGGCTTGGACGTTGCCGAGGCGCTGTTCGAGCTGGGAGACCTGCTCGCGGAGGTCGTCGTTCTCCTCGATCAGTCGGGCCAGCTCGGCCTCGACCAGATCGAGGAACGCGTCGACCTCGTCCTCGTTGTACCCCCGCTTCCCAATGGGGGGTTTGCTGAACGCGACGTTGTGGACGTCAGCGGGCGTCAGCGGCATCGGATCACCTCATGCAGTCCTCGGCGGCGGCACCGCGCGACTGGGGCTCGCTACGGCGTCGGCTGGGCAACGTTCATCAGTATGAACACGACCAGCAACAGAACCATAATCGACAGGTCCAGACCCACGCCTCCGATCCGGACGACGGGAATCACTCTCCGCAACAACTTCACGGGAGGGTCGGTGGCGGTGAAGATCAGTTCCAACGCCACCGCGCTCGATCCAGCCGGTACCCACTGCCGCGCGAAGCTGCGCACCAGCTCGGCCACGATGCGGCCGATCAGGAGCAGCCAGAAGAAGAACAGCACGTAGTAGACGACGAACTGGATGACGAGCACGTGTTCCATAGTGGCATGGGGGACCGACGCGGAGGCGCTCAGTAGCGCGGACGCTCCACGTTGACGCTGCCGACGCGGCTGACGAGCTTCCGCGCGTCGTCCGCCGAGACCTCGACGTCGGCGGGCGTGAGGAGGAACACCCTGTTGGTGACCTTGTCGAAGCCGCCGCGGAGCGCGAAGACGAGCCCGGCCGCGAAGTCGACGAGGCGCTTCGCCGACGCGTCGTCGAGCTCGGTGAGGTTCATGATCACCGGGATGCCGTCGCGGTAGCGCTCGCCGATCGTGCGGGCCTCGTTGTAGCTGGTGGGGTGCAGTGTGGTGATCCGCGAGAGGGCCACGGGGCCTGCCGTCCGCTCGCGCTGCTCCGGGACGTTCGACGGGGTCGGCACCCGCACGGAATCGGGGTCGATCGCCAGCGCGCCGCGCACCGGGGCGGCCGACGCGGAGCGGGCGGCCACCGCCGAGGGCATGCGCTCGACGGCCCGCTCGGCCACCGCGGGACGGGCCGAGCGGCGCTCCCACGGCTCTTCGGTGTCGTACCGGTCGTCGTCTGCGACGTACCGGTCGTCCCACCGCGACACCGTCTCGCGCTCGCGGGGCTCGGGGTCGTGCTCGGCGGCGTAGTCGCGCACCGTGCGCCGAACGGGCGGCGTGTAGGGCTCGTCGGCGTACTCGGCGAGCTCCTCGGCGGGCACCATGCCGAAGTAGGCCTTCAGCCTGTACATCGAGCCCATCCGTGCCCCCATCCTCGTGGCCTACCGCCTGCCGCCACCCCGACGACCTGCGATCAACGCGAGGCTAACGTCCGCTCCCCCACAAGGGCCGTTCCGACACGCACGACATCGCAACCGTGCCTGATCGCGACCTCGAGGTCCCCGCTCATGCCCGCCGAGAGCGTCGTCGCCCCCGGGTGCTCCGCCCGCAGCGCGGCCGCCGCCGCGGCGATGTCGGCGAAGGCGGTGTCGAGGTCGGCGCCGAGCGGCGCCACCGCCATGAGCCCCGCCAACCGCAGCCCGGCGCACCCAGCGACGTGCTCGGCCAGCCTGAGCAGGTCCGAACGGGGCACACCGCTGCGCTGCGGATCGCCGTCCACACTGTACTGGACAAGCACGGAAAGTGACGACTCGCGCCCGCCGGTGTCCACTGTGCGCCGGACGGCGACGTCGAGAGCGTCGGCCAAGCGCACGGAGTCCACAGATTCCACCTGTTCGGCCCAGCGCGCCACGGCCCGTACCTTGTTCCGCTGCAGTCCGCCGATGAGGTGCCACCGGGGTCGGGCCTCCGGACGGAGGTCGGCGACGGCCTCGACCTTGCGCGTGGCCTCCTGCACCCGGTTCTCCCCGAGCAGGTCGAGCCCGAGGTCGAGCAGCGCGGCGACGTCCCCGGCGGACACCGTCTTGGTGACGGCCATCAGCGCGACCTCGTCGGCGCTGCGCCCCGCCGCCGCGCAGGCGTCCGCGATCCGTTGCCGGACGGCCGCCAGCCTGCTCGCCAGCTCGGCGCGTCGTGCCGCCGACACCTCCTCGGTCGCGGCGGTCGTCTGCTCCGTTCCCATGGACCGATTCTCCGCCCATGATCGCCCTTGTGGCGCGGGAGGCCGGATCTGCGCCGTGCCCAGAACGGAGACTCGCCGTCGTCGAAACGGAGACTCGCCGTCGTGGGAACGGGGACTCGCGTCAGGAGGGGTCGAGCCAGGTGATGGCGGCCTGGCGGCCGGTACGGCCGTCGCGGCGGTGGCTGTAGAGCGCCCGGTCTTCGACGGTGCAGCGCGGGTCGGCGCCGACGCGCCCGACCCCGAGCTCGACGAGCTGGTGGTACAGCCCGGCGCGCAGGTCGAGCCCCGGGGTGCCGGAGCGGGTGCGCACGGCGCTGCCCGGCAGCCGGGAGTCGACCTCGGCGCGCATCGCCGCAGGCACCTCGTAACAGCTCCCGCACACGGCGGGGCCGAGCAGCACTTCGATGTCGCTCACCCGAGCGGCGAGCTCGGTCATCGCGGTGACGACCGCGGGCAGCACGCCCGCCGCGGCGCCGACCCGCCCGGCGTGGGCGGCGCCGACGACCCCGGCGCGCGGGTCGGCCAGCAGCACGGGCACGCAGTCGGCGGCCAGGACGGCGATCCCGATCCCGGGCCGCGCGGTGACGACCGCGTCGGCGTCCGGGTGGTCGATCGCACCGACGTCCGGCGGCGCGTCGACCGTCACCACGCGGGTGCCGTGCACCTGCTGCAGGAACACGACCGGCACGCCCAGCTCACGGGCCAGGCGAGCGCGGTTCGCCGCGACCGCAGCGGGGTCGTCACCGACCCCCGCCGACAGGTTGAACGTGCCGTAGACACCCCGTGAACGCCCGCCCGCGCGGGTGCTCACGACCCGGCGGACGCGAGGCGGCACTAGCGCGGCGCCCACGAACGTTCACCGGGTCCTCGCGCGCCCAGACGACGCCTCGCGGCGGCGCCGCCCTCGCGAAGACGCCCGGTATGAGCTTCGGGCGGCGCTGTCCCCTTCCCGCCCCGCCTCCTTCGTCGGCTTCCGTCCCCCGGGCGAGGCGACGTCTGGATCACGCGGGCACCCCGGCAACGTTCGTGGCCACCGCGCTAGCGCTTCATGAACGGCGGGACGTCCACGTCGTCGTCGAAGTCGGACCGGCTGACCGGCGTCGCGTAGCTCGTCGGCGACGGGCTGTGCGCGGCGGGCGGCGTGTAGAGCCCCGGGCTCGTCGGCGCCTCGCCGTGCTCGGGGAGGCGCGGTGTGGGCGGCGTGTAGGCCGCGGGCGGCGGGCTCGCGGGCGGCAGGGTGCCGCTCTGCAGAGCGCTGTGGTGTCCGTCGCCGTTCGTGGTGGGTGCGGCGGGTGCCTCGGCAGGCGGGGCGTAGCTCGGCGGCGCACTGTCCGCCACCGCCGCGCGGGGCGCGGGGGCCTGCCCGACGGCGGAGAGCCCCGAGGCGCCACCGTTGCTGCCGCCCGCGCTCTGTCCGCGCGCGCCGCCGCTGTGAGCCGCGTTCGCACCGACGGCGCTGCCGTGGCCGTTCTGCTGCCCCGTGGTGGCCGCCCCGTTGCCGTTGCCGGTGTGGCCCCCCGACCCGTTGGCGCCGTGGCCGTTCTGCGAGCCGGTGGTGCCGCTGACGCCCGCCGCGACCACGCCGCCCGAACGGGTGCCGTACGCCTGCGTCTCCAGCTTCTTGTGGGTGGGACCGCCCGCCTCGAACCCGGCCGCTATGACGGTGACGCGCACCTCGTCGCCGAGCGAGTCGTCGATCACGGTGCCGAAGATGATATTGGCCTCGGGGTGCGCCGCCTCCTGGACGAGTGACGCCGCCTCGTTGATCTCGAACAGGCCGAGGTCCGAACCGCCCGCGATGGACAGCAGCACGCCCTGCGCGCCGTCCATCGAGGCCTCCAGCAGCGGCGAGTTGATCGCCTTGCCCGCCGCCTGCACGGCGCGCCCCTCACCGCGGGAGGAGCCGATGCCCATCAGCGCGCTGCCCGCGCCGGACATGACGCTCTTGACGTCGGCGAAGTCGAGGTTGATCAGGCCCGGCGTGGTGATCAGGTTGGTGATGCCCTGCACACCGGACAGCAGCACCTCGTCGGCGGAGCGGAACGCGTCCATCAGCGAGACGCCCACGTCGCCGAGCTGCAGCAGCCGATCGTTGGGGATGACGATGAGCGTGTCGCACTCGTTGCGCAGGCTCTGGATGCCGTCTTCGGCCTGCCCGGCGCGACGGCGGCCCTCGAACGTGAACGGCCGCGTGACGACGCCGATCGTCAGCGCGCCGAGCTTGCGCGCGATCGACGCGACGACGGGCGCGCCGCCGGTGCCGGTGCCGCCGCCCTCGCCCGCGGTGACGAAGACCATGTCGGCCCCCTTGAGGACCTCCTCGATCTCCTCGCGGTGGTCTTCGGCGGCCTTGCGGCCCACCTCCGGATTCGCACCCGCGCCAAGACCTCGCGTGAGCTCGCGGCCGATGTCGAGCTTGACGTCCGCGTCGGACATCAGGAGCGCCTGGGCGTCGGTGTTCACCGCGATGAACTCGACGCCCTTGAGGCCGACCTCGATCATGCGGTTCACGGCGTTCACACCGCCGCCGCCGATGCCGACGACCTTGATCACTGCGAGGTAGTTGTGCGGGGGCGTCATAGGGCGCACCTTCCAGTCCAGCTCGGGTCCGACCCCGGGGGTCCGGGCCTTCGTCGGAAACGCTAGGTGGCGCCTGCGACGCGGTCCATTAGGCGCGCCGCGTGTCAAGCAAGTCCCTACCTGCGGATGGTGGGTAAATCCGGACTGGTGACGTCGAACACCCGACCCGGTTGGGTGAGCAGCGGCACGAGTACGGCGGCCTTCTCGGCGGCACGGTCCTCGGTGCCCCAGACGACCTGTCGGTCGTCGGTGAGCCCGAACGTCACCTGTCCGGGTACACCGGAGCCCGCCACGGTGGCGTCGATCGTGAGCACCTGCGACCGGATCGGCGGCGGCAGCGTGGCGAGCGCGGCGAGTGCCGAGTGCGTGGACGGGTCGTCCGGCCCGACGGCGCCGAACACGAGCCGGGGCAGGCCGGGCGGCGGTGTGCCGGGGTAGACGACGCCTGCCGCGTCCACGAGCTGCACCCCGCCGGGCGTGGTGGCCGACGCCACCGGGGTGCGCTCGACGACGGTCACCGTGATCGTGTGCGGCCAGGACCGCGACACCACGGCGGTGGCGACGGCGGGCACCTGCGCGACGCGGCTCGCGACGTCCGCCGTGTCGATCGAGGCCAGCGGGGCGCCGATGGGCACCGCCGCGGCACTGACGATGTCGGTCTCCGGCAGCGTGGAGATGCCTTCGACCTGTACGCCCTGCACGTCGAGGAGCCGCGAGTCGTAGAGCACGACGCGCGCGACGAGCGCCAGCGCGCCGAGCAGCAGGAGAACGACGACCGCGCCCGCGACCCGGCGGCGGCGGTAGACCTCCGGCGCCTTCCGGACGGACCGGGCGGGCGCCGATCGGGTCATCGCGACAGCTCCAGCAGGATCTCGGGCGCGAGCACCGTGACGTCGCCCGCGCCCATCGTGATCACGAGATCGCCGGAGCGCGCCATGCCCGCCACCACCGCGGGCACCTCGGCCCACCGCGGCACGAAGCGCACGTGCTCGGGCGAGAGCGGCACGTTCTCGGCCACCAGCGCGCCGCTCACGCCCGGCTCGGGGTCCTCGCGCGCACCGTAGACGTCGAGCACGACCACCTCGTCGGCCAGGCCCAGCGCGGCTCCGAACTCGCGGGCGAACTCCCGCGTGCGCGAGTACAGGTGGGGCTGGAAGGCCACGACGACCCGACCCGCACCCGCCACGTCCCGGGCCGCGCGCAGCTGGGCGGCCACCTTCGTGGGGTGGTGGGCGTAGTCGTCGTAGACCGCCACCCCGGCGGCGCGGCCGCGGAACTCGAACCGGCGGCGCACCCCGTCGAACCCGGCGAGCCCCTCCAGGAGGCCCTCCGGCGGTGCCCCGAGCGCGACCCCGGCCAGCAGCGCGGCCAGCGCGTTGAGCGCCATGTGCTCGCCGGGGACGGGCAGCCGCAGCCGGTGCTCCACCCCGTCGAGGGAGGCGGTGATGCGGGCGCCGGACCCGTCGGGCCGGAACGCGACGAGCCGCGCGTCGACCCCCTCGGCCCGCCCGTAGGTGCGCACGGTGATCCCGCGCCCGCGTGCGGTGTCGGCGAGCGCCGCGGCGCCGGGGTCGTCGACGCAGGTGACGAGCGTGCCGCCGGGCGTGATGCGGCCGAGGAACTCGTCGAACGCGGCGACGTAGGCGGCGGGGCTGCCGTAGTGGTCGAGGTGGTCGGCCTCGATGTTCGTGACGATCGCGACCTCCGGCGAGTACGCCAGGAAGGACGCGTCGCTCTCGTCGGCCTCGACGACGAAGATGTCGCCGGTGCCCTCGTGGGCGCCGGAGCCGGAGGTGGCGAGATCGCCGCCGATCGCGAACGAGGGGTCGAGCCCGCAGTGCTGCAGCGCCACGGTGAGCATCGACGTGGTGGAGGTCTTGCCCGCGGTGCCGGTGACGGCGGCCAGCCTGCGCCCACGGGTGAGCGCGGCCAGCGCGGTGGAGCGGTGCTCGACGGTGAGGCCGCGCTCGCGGGCGGCGGCGAGCTCGGGGTTGCTCTCCCGGATCGCGGTGGACACCACGACGGTGGCGGGCGGCTCGGGCAGGTGCGCCGGGTCGTGCCCGAGGTGCACCTCCGCGCCCAGCGCGCGGAGCGCCAGCACGGCGGCCGACTCCCGGGCGTCGGAGCCCGTGACCCGCTCCCCCCTGGCCAGCAGGATGCGGGCGATCCCGCTCATCCCCGCGCCGCCGATGCCGATGAAGTGGACGGTCACGCCGCCTCGCCTCCTGTGTTCTTGCGCGTGTTCTTGCGCGTGCGGCCCACGTCGAGCACGAGGTGGGCGAGTCGTTCGGCGGCGTCGGCGTGCCCGGAGCGGCGGGCCGCCGCGCCCGTCGCCGCGAGCCGCGCCGGGTCGGTGAGCAGCGGCACGAGCTCGGCGAGCACCCGTTCGCCGGTGAGCTCGGCGTCGGGCACCAGCACGCCACCGCCCGCGGCGACGACGGGTGCGGCGTTGAGCGCCTGCTCGCCGTTGCCGTGCGGCAGCGGGACGTAGACGGCGGGCAGCCCGACGGCCGACACCTCCGCGACGGTCATCGCCCCGCACCGGCCGAGCACGGCGTCCGCGGCGGCGTAGGCCAAGTCCATCGCCTCGATGTAGGGCAACCCGACGTAGCCCGCGGCCTGCCCGGCAGGGGCGCCCGCCTTGCCGTGGGCGTGCAGCACGGCGATCCCGGCCGCCGCCAGCTCGGGCAGGGCGGCAGCGAGCGCCGTGTTGAGCGTGCGTGCGCCTTGCGAGCCGCCGAAGACGAGCAGCACGGGGCCGTCGGCGGGCAGGCCGAACTTCTCCCGGGCCTGGGCCCGCAGCGCAGGCCGGTCGAGCTCGGTGACCGAGCGCCGCAGCGGGATGCCGAGGATCTCCGCGCCGGGCAGGCTCCCGGGCACGGCCGCCGCGACGCGCGCGGCGAAGCGGGCCCCGACCCGGTTGGCCAGGCCCGCGCGCGCGTTGGCCTCGTGCACGACGATCGGCACGCGGCCCCTGGCCCCGAGGTAGGCGGGCAGCGCGACGTAGCCGCCGAACCCGACGACGACGTCGGCGTCGACCTTCGTGAGCACCTCCCGCACCCGGCCGACGGCCGCGCGCACCCGACCGGGCAGGCGCAGGAGGTCGGCGCTGGGCTTGCGCGGGAACGGGACGGGCGGGATCAGCTCGAGGGGGTAGCCCCGCGCCGGGATGAGCGTGGTGTCCAGCCCGCGTTCGGTGCCCAGGGCGGTGACGGTGGCGGACGGGTCGAGCCGCAGCACGGCGTCGGCCAGCGCCAGCGCGGGCTCGATGTGGCCCGCGCTGCCCCCGCCCGCGACGACGAGCGAGATCACCGCACGCCTCGGGCGGCGGCCGGTCGGGAGACCGGCCGGTACGGCTCGGGCGGCGGCAGCCGCAGCAGGCGGGCCAGCCTGCCCTGGCCGTGGTGGCGCAGCGCGGCGATGGCCTCGGGCTCGTGGCGCGCCGCGTTGGCGAGCATGCCGAACACGAACATGGTGACCACCAACGACGTGCCGCCGGACGAGATCAGCGGCAGCGTGAGGCCGGTGACCGGGAGCAGGCCGACGACGTACGCGATGTTGATGGCGGCCTGGCCGACGAGCCAGGTGGCGGACGTCGCCACCACGAGCTTGAGCCACGGGTCGGAGACGCGGGTGGCGATGCGCAGGCCCGCGTAGGCCAACGTGCCGAACAGCCCCAGCACCGCGAACGCGCCGACGAACCCGAGCTCCTCGCCGATGATGGCGAAGATGAAGTCGTTGTGGGCGTTGGGCAGGTAGTCCCACTTGGCGCTGCCCTGCCCCAACCCCTGGCCGAACAGGCCGCCGCCCGCGAGCGAGTACAGCGCCTGGCGGGACTGGAAGCCCGCGGCGTCGGTGTCGGCGCCGGGCGAGAGGAACGCCACGATGCGGCTCATGCGGTAGCTCGCCGTCATGGCCAGCAGCAGCGCGCCCGCGGCCGCGCCGCCGCACAGCGCGGCCATCAGCCGCAGCGGGGCACCCGCGTAGAACAGCAGCGCGACCAGCACGATGCCGAGCGTGACCGTCATCCCGAGGTCGGGCTCCAGCACGAGCAGCGTGAACAGCACGACCGTGACGGGCACGACCGGCGACAGCGCGTACTTCCACCGGTGCATCACCGCCCGCCGCGCCACCAGCACGTGCGCGCCCCACAGCGTGAGCGCCACCTTCGCCGCCTCCGAGGGCTGCACGGTGAACGACCCGACCGCGAACCAGGCCCGCGAGCCGTTGCGGGTGACGCCGACGGCCAGCACCGCGATCAGGAGCACCACGCAGACGACGAGGAAGACCGGGGCGAGCGCGCGCAGCTGCCGCGGCGGGATCCGCAGCCCCAGGTAGAACATCGCGAGCCCGGGCACGCAGAACAGCAGCTGCTTGGTGAACACCGAGTACGAGGAGCCGCCCGCCGTGTAGGCCTCCACCGACGACGCCGAGAGCACCATCACGAGCCCGAACAGCGTGAGCAGCCCGAACACGCCGAGCACGAGGTGCAACGAGGTGAGCGGCCTGCGCAGCCACTGGCCCAACGCCGACGCCGCCCGCCCGATCGCCATCCGGGCCGCGGTGCTGCGGGCCGACGTCGACCCTGCGGTCGTGGCGCGCGTCGAGGTGCGTGGCGTGCGCGTGGAGGTCCGCGCCGACCGGGCCGATGACCGGGCGACCGCGCGGGTCACGACCGGCTCCCCGGCAACGCGGCCGCCGAGGCGGCGAACGCGTCGCCCCGGGCCGCGTAGTCGGTGAACTGGTCCATGGACGCGGCGGCGGGGGCCAGCAGCACGGTGTCGCCCGGCCGGGCGAGCGCGGCGGCGCGGCGGACGGCGGCTGTCATGATCCCGGCCATGGCGTCATCGTCGCCTGGGGTGACCTCCACGACGGGCACATCCGGCGCGTGTCGTCGCATTGCGGAGACGATCTCCGCCCGATCGGTGCCGATCACCACCACCGCGCGCAGCCCCGGGCCGTGCGCGGCCACCAGCGCGTCGACCGACGCCCCCTTCAGCAGGCCCCCCGCGATCCACACCACCGCGCCACGCGCCGCGGACGCCGCGGACGCCGCGGGCGCCGCGACCGTCCGCCCGGCGGCCGTGCCCGCGGTCGCCGTCGTGCCTCCGGCCGTCCCGGGTGCGGCGGCCGTCGGACCCGCCTGCCCGGCGGCAGCCGCGGTGAGGGCGGCGGCGGCCGCGTGCGGGTTGGTCGCCTTGGAGTCGTTCACGTAGGCGACGCCTTCCACCCGAGCCACGACGGCGCCGCGGTGCCCGCCCGGCCGGAACGCCGCCAGCCCGGCCGCGATCGCGGCGGGCGGCACGCCGTGCGCGCGGGCCAGCGCGGCGGCAGCCAGCGCGTCGGTGAGCCCGGACGGGCCGCCGGGCGTGACGGCCGCGACATCGACCAGCATCCCCCCGCCGAACGCGCGGTCGACGAGCGCGCCCCCGTCGACGCCGAGCTGGTCGGGGCCGGGCGCGGCGAGCGTGACGCCCACCCGCTTCTCGGCGGGCGCCGCGGCCAGGAGCGCTGCCGCCGCCGGGTCGTCGACCCCGCACACCGCGACCGGCCCGCGCAACGCCCGCGCCTTGGCCGCGGCGTACGCGGCCATCGAGCCGTGCCAGTCGAGGTGGTCCTCGGCGACGTTCAGCACGCACCCCGCGGCGGGCAGCACCGAGGGCGACCAGTGCAGCTGGAAGCTCGACAGCTCCACGGCCAGCACGTCGCGCCCCTCGCCGACGGCCGTGACCACGGGGTAGCCGACGTTGCCGCAGGCCACCGCGTCGTGCCCGGCGGCGCGCAAGATCGACTCCAGCATCCCGACCGTGGTCGTCTTGCCGTTGGTGCCCGTGATCGCCAGCCAGGGCGCGGGCATCGGTTGCGCCTGCGCGATCCACCACGCCAGCTCCGGCTCCCCCACCACGGGCACGCGCGCGCTCGTGACGAGCGGGTGGTCGGGCCGCCGTCCCGGCCCGGTCACGACGAGGGCCACGTCGGACGGCAGCTCCTCGGGCCCGGCGACGGCGCCCTCGGGCAGGTCGGCGAGCGCTTCAGCACGGGCGTCGCTGACGGTCACCCGGGCGCCGAGCCGCAGCAGGGCCGCCGCGGCGGCGCGGCCGGAGATGCCGGCACCCGCTACCAGCACGTGGGCGCCCCGCAGCTCGTCGGGCTTCACCTAGCCCCCCGCCGACGCGGTGAGCCACTCGCTGTAGAACAAGCCGAGGCCCAGCGCGGCGCACATCGCGGCGAGCAGCCAGAAGCGGATGATCACCGTGGTCTCGGCCCAGCCCGCCAGCTCGAAGTGGTGGTGGAAGGGCGCCATGCGGAACACCCGCCGCCGCGTGGTGCGGAACACGAGGATCTGCATCGCGACCGACAGCGCCTCGACCACGAACACCCCACCGATGACCACCAGCAGCAGCTCGGTGCGCGTGACGATGGAAAGGCCCGCCACGAGCCCGCCGAGCGCCAGCGAGCCCGTGTCGCCCATGAAGATCCGGGCGGGCGCGGCGTTCCACCACAGGAACCCGATGCAGGCGCCCATCGCGGCGGCGGCCAGCACGCCGACGTCGAGCGGGTCGCGCACCTGGTAGCAGCCCGCGGCGGAGGCCAGCGCGCAGTTGTTGCGGAACTGCCAGAAACAGATGATCACGTAGGTGCCCAGCACCATCGCCGCCGTGCCCGCGGCGAGCCCGTCGAGGCCGTCGGTGAGGTTCACGGCGTTCGACCAGGCCGCGATGATCAGGTTGGCCAGCAGCACGAAGCCGACCAGCCCGAACGAGAGCACGGCGATGTCGCGCACGAAGGAGAGGCTGTCCGAGCCGGGCGTGAGGCCGTCGGCGTTGCCGAAGCGCAGCGCGAGGATCCCGAAGACGGTGGCGGTGAGCACCTGACCGACGATCTTGGACGTCTTGTTGAGGCCGAGGTTGCGGGCGCGGCGCAGCTTGATGAAGTCGTCGAGGAAGCCGACGACCCCCAGCGCGGTCGTGAGGAACAGCACCAGCATCGCCGACGGGCTGATCTGCTCGCCGGTGACCATGTGCGAGAGCAGGTAGCCCAGCCATATCGCGATCATGATCGCGACCCCGCCCATGGTGGGGGTGCCGCGCTTGGCCTGGTGGCTCTGCGGGCCTTCCGCGCGGATCTCCTGCCCGAAGCCCTGCCGGGCGAAGAAGCGGATGAGGTACGGCGTGAGCAGGATGGAGATCGCCAGTGCGACGCCCGCGGCGATGAAGATGCCCCTCATGCGGCGCCCTCCAGGAGGGCGGCGGCCACCCGGTCGAGCCCGGCGGCGCGGGAGGCCTTCACGAGCACGACGTCGCCCGGCGCCAGCTCGGCGGCCAGCAGCGCGGTGGCCTGTGCGGCGTCGGCCACCGGGCGACCCGCCCCGTACTCCGGGCTGTCGACCGTGACGAGCTCGTCGACGCCCAGCTCCTTCGCCAGCAGCGCGACGCCCTCGTGGGCGGTCGCGCTCTCGGCGCCCAGCTCGCGCATCGGCCCGAGCACGGCCCAGGTGCGCCTGCCGCCGCCCACCGCGGCGAGGGCGCGCAGCGCGGCGGCCATCGAGTCGGGGTTGGCGTTGTAGGCGTCGTTGACCACCGTGACGCCGTCGGCGCGGTCGGTCACCTCCATCCGCCACCGGGACGCGGGCGCGGCGGCCGAGAGCGCCGCCGCCACGGTCTCCGGGGCGCCGCCCAGCTCGCCCGCCACCGCGGCCGCGGCCAGCGCGTTGCCGACGTGGTGGGCGCCGACGAGCCGCAGCGCCACCGGCGCGCTCCCCGCGGGCGTGACGAGGCGGAAACGGGCGCGGCCCGCGTCGAGGGTGAGGTCTTCGGCGCGCACGTCGCCGCGCACGCCGAACGTGAGCACGCGGGCGGTGGTGCGGGGCACCATGGCGGCGACGCGCGGGTCGTCGGCGTTCAGCACCGCGACCCCGTTCGACGGCAGGGCCTCCACGAGCTCGCCCTTGGCCCGCGCGATCGCGTCGACGGAGCCGAACTCGCCGAGGTGGGCGGAGCCGACGTTGAGCACCACGCCGATCCGCGGCGGCACCGCGGCGGCCAGCGCGGCGATGTGGCCCGCGCCGCGCGCGGAGAACTCCAGCACGAGGTGGCGGGTGTCGGCGTCGGCGCGCAGGGCCGTCCAGGGCAGGCCGAGCTCGTTGTTGAACGACTCGGGCGGGGCCACCGTGGGCCCCAGCGGCGCGAGCACGGCGGCGAGCAGGTCCTTCGTCGAGGTCTTGCCGGAGCTCCCGGTGACGCCGACCACGGTGAGCCCGGACAGCTCACCCACCACGTGCCCGGCCAGGCGCGCGAGCGCGGCGAGCACAGCGGCGCCCGCGCCGTCGGGGTCGGTCTCACCGAGGTAGGTGCCCGTGACGCGGGCGACCGGGGGCACGACCACCGCGGGCCCGTCCACCTCGCGCGCGGCGAGCACGGCCACCGCGCCCCGCTCGACGGCGGCCGCGGCGAAGTCGTGGCCGTCGACGCGCTCACCCGGCAACGCGAGGAACAGCCCGCCGGGGCGGATGGCGCGGGAGTCGAACTCGACCGCCGTGACCACCTCGGTGCCGCGGGCGCCGTGCAGCCGCCCGTTCGTGATCGCGGCGATCTCCGACAGTGACAGCGGGATCACGGTGCACATCCGATCATGCGAGGGTCGATCATCGACGGGCGGCCCCGAGCACGCCGTTGATCACCCCTCTGATAGCAGCGGCGAGCTCGGCCGCGTCGTCGAAAGGATGCCGCACGCCCGCCACCTCCTGCCCGGTCTCGTGCCCCTTGCCCGCGACCACGACGGCGTCGCCGGGCCGGGCCGCGTCGACCGCCGCGACGATCGCCGCGCGCCGGTCGCCGATCTCGTGCAGCTCACCGTGGCCGGGCTCGTCAAGGGCACCGGCCAGCATGGCAGCGCGGATGTCGGCCGGGCGTTCGGAGCGCGGGTTGTCGTCGGTGACCACGAGCACGTCGCTGCGCTGCGCGGCGGCGGCGCCCATGAGCGGGCGCTTGCCGCGGTCGCGGTCGCCGCCGCAGCCCAGCACGGTGATCAACCGCCCCGGCACCTGGGCGCGCAGCGTGTCGAGCAGGGCGGCGACGGCGGCGGGCTTGTGCGCGTAGTCGACCACCGCGAGGAACGGCTGGCCCACGTCGATCCGCTGCATCCGGCCGGGCACCGCGACCTGGGCGAACCGCTCCGCCGCGAGGCCCGCGGGCACGCCGACCGCGGCCAGGCTCGCGAGCGCGACCAGCGCGTTGGCCACGTTGAACGAACCGGGCAGCTGCAGCCGCACCGGCACCGGGCCGTCCGGGGTGAGCGCGGTGAAGTGCTGGCCGCCGTCGGCGTCGGTGCCGACGTCGGCGGCCCGCCAGTCGGCGGACGCCCCGGTGGTCGCCACGGTGACGGCGGCGGGCACGCGGGCGGCGAGGCGGGCGCCCCAGATGTCGTCGACGCAGACGACGGCGTGCTCGGCGCGCCCGTCGAACAGCGTGGCCTTGGCCGCGAAGTACTCGTCCATGTCGTTGTGGAAATCCAGGTGGTCCTGCGAGAGGTTGGTGAACGCGCCGACCGCGAAGCGGGTGCCCGCCACCCGGCCGAGCGCGAGCGCGTGGCTGGACACCTCCATCACCACGTCGGCGACGCCCGCCTCGCGCATCACCGCGAACAGCGCCTGCAGGTCGGGGGCTTCGGGGGTGGTGAACGCGCTGGGCAGCGGCCTGCCGTCGATGCGGATGCCGACGGTGCCGAGCATCCCGGTGGTGCGCCCGGCCGCGGCGAGGCCCGCCTCGACGAGGTGCGCGACGGTGGTCTTGCCGCTCGTCCCGGTGATGCCGATCACGCCGAGGTCGGCGGTGGGGTCGCCGTAGACGTGCGCGGCCACGGCCCCGAGCACCGCGCGGGGCCGGGGGTGGACGAGAACGGGGAGCGCCGCGTCCGGGGGGAGGCGGCGGGCGCCCTCGGGGTCGGTGAGGACGGCGGCGGCGCCGCGGGCGAGGGCCTCGGCGGCGAAGTCGGCGCCGTGGGCGCGGGCGCCCGGCAGCGCGGCGAAGAGGTCGCCGGGATGCACGTCGGACGCCCGCAGGGTCACCCCCGTGACCGCCGTCGCGGGGTCCACATCGAACCGGTGGTCTTCCGTGGTGAGGACGGCGGCGAGCTCATCGAGCGGCACCGGGCGGACCGTGTGCGGTCGTGCGGAGGGGGCGGGCGCGGCGGGGGCGGCGACCGGAGCAGAACCGGCGGCGGACATGGCGCGGAGGCTACCGGCGGCCCGCCCACGACCCGGACGCGCCCGCCCCCACCGGGGCCCCAACCGGGCGAGTCTCCATTTCGGTGACGGCGAGTCTCCGTTTTCGCCACGGCGAGTCTCGCAATCGACGACAGCGGGTGGTCAGGGCAGTTGGAGCATCTGCGGCGGCGTGGGGTTGGCCGTGAGCGGGATGTGGTCGCGCTGGGCGAGGTAGGTGGCGATGTTGTGGAACAGCGGGGCGGCGCTCGTGCCGCCCGCGGGTGCGTCGAGCATGATCCCGATGACGTAGCGCGGGTCCTGCGCGGGGAACATCCCGGCGAAGGTGATCCAGTACGTCGACGAGGCGTAGCAGCCGCACGCCGCGTTCACCTGCTGCGCCGTGCCGGTCTTCCCCGCTGCCTGGTAGCCGGGGACGGCGGCCGCGGGCCCGGTGCCGCGCTGGTTGTGCTCGTCCTGCGTGACCGCGGTGAGCATCGTCCGCAGCGTCGCGGCCGTCTGCGGCGACACCACCTGCACCCCCGCGGGCGCGGGCGGCACGGTGCGCGCGCCGTCCGGCGAGACCGTCGCCTCGACGATCCGCGGCGGGATGCGCAGCCCGTTGTTCGCTACGGCCTGGTACATGCCCGCCATCTGCAGCACCGTCATGGAGAGGCCCTGGCCGATGGGGAGGTTGCCGAACGTCGAGCCGGACCAGGTCGCCATCGGCGGCACGCTGCCCGGGCTCTCGCCGGGCAGCCCGACGCCGGTCTTCTGGCCGAGCCCGAAGCGCGTGAGCATGTCGGCGAAGCGCTCGGGCCCCACCTTCTGCGCCGTCATGATCGTGCCGACGTTCGACGACTTCGCCAGCACGCCCGTCAGCGTGTAGTGCTGCAGCCCGTGCTTCCAGGCGTCGTTGATGGTGCGGTCGGCGACCCGGATGCTGCCGGGGACGTCGAGGACGTCGCCCGGCTGCGCGACGCCGTACTCGATCGCCGCCGACATCGTGACGATCTTGTTGACGGACCCGGGCTCGTACGGCGAGGTCACCGCGGCGTTGCCGAGCTGGTTGGCAGGCGACGCGCCGGGGTTGCTCGGGTCGAACGTCGTCCCGGTGGCCAGGGCGCGCACCTTGCCGGTGGCGACGTCGAGCACCACCGCGGAGCTGTTGTCCTTGGCCCCGGTCTTCGCGACGAAGGCCGAGAGCTCGCGCTGCACGGTGTACTGCAGGTCGGAGTCCAGGGTGAGCTGCAGCGTGGAGCCGGGCACCGCCGGACGCTCGTAGCGGACGCTGCCGGGGATCTCGGCGCTGCTGCCCTCGGCCGTGTCGACCTCGCGCACACCGTTGGAGCCGGAGAGCAGGTTGTCCTGCGAGCTCTCCAGGCCGATGCGGCCGGTGAGCTTGCCGGGCGTGTCGGTGGCGTCCCAGGTGGCGGAGCCGATGACGTTCGCGGCGAGCGAGCCGCCGGGGTACTGGCGGGACTCGCGGCGCTCCAGCGCGATCTCCGGGAACTGGTCCTGCACCGCCTTCGCGACGCCGGGGTCGACCAGCTTGGCCAGCACGACGTAGCCCTTGTCCGCGGTGAGCAACGCCTGCAGCGCGGCGGGGTCCTGGCCGGTGGCGAGTCCGATGGCGGACGCCATGCGCGTGACGTACTCGGTCGTACCGGCGCCGTGCGTGCGGGCGATCGTGCGCGGGTTGGTGACGAGCGCGTTGGCCTCGATGCTGAACGCGAGCGGCTTGCCCGCGCTGTCGAGGATCGGGCCGCGCTCGGCGGGCAGCGGGATCTCGGTGAGCAGCTGCCGCGCCGACGCCGCGTTCAGGTCGGGGGCCTGGAACGACTGGATGACCACGAGCTTGAGGGTCGCGATGCCCAGTACCGCGACGAGCAGCACGCGCCCCACCCGCAGCCGACTGCTCGCCGTGGCGGCGGGCCTGCGGCGGGGCGGCGCGGGACGGCGCTGCGCCGGGACGGCGATCCGCGCCCGCGGACGCGGTGGGGCAGTGGTCATCGGCGCGCTCCCGCGCCGCCCAGCTCCCGCACGTGGCGACGCTCAACCGCCGCGGCCGGGGGCCGGGGCGTGGCGGCGGTCATCGGGCGGTCCGCGCGGCCGGAGCGGTGGTGCGCGCCGATGCGGGTGGGCCGGCGCGTGGCGGCGGGGGTCATCGGGCGGTCCCCACGGCCGGGGCGGTGGTGCGCGCCGCGGCGGGGGCCGGCGCGTGGCGGCGGTCATCGGGCGGTCCCCACGGCCGGGGCGGTGGTGCGCGCCGCGGCGGTGGGCTTGGGCGTGGGGGTGGCGCTCCGCGCGGCGTTGGCGGCCGCGGCCGGGGTACGGCTCGCCGCCGCGGCCGAGGTGGCCGGGGCCGAGGTCGGGGCGCCTGCCCGCGGGGTCGCGGTGGTGCTGGTCCGGTTGGCCTGGCCGTTGGGTGCGGGCGTCGGGGTGGCCGCTGTAGTGGGGGCGGTGGTGGGGGCGCTCGCACCGGCCGCGGCGGCCGCGTCGGCGGTCGGGGTGTTCGGGTCGGCGCCGTCCGGGGTTGCCGTCGGGGTGGCTGTCGGGGTGGCCGTCGTGCTCGCGCCCGGTGTGGTGCCGTTCGGAGCGACGACCGGAGCGGGCGGCGCGGGCGGCGCCGTCGCGATCGCCGCCTTCGGCGTGCCTACCAGCGTGACCGCGCCATCGGGGCCGACGACGAGCCGCGCCGAGTCCTGCACCGGCACCATGCCCAGCGCAGCCGCCTGTTGGGCGAGCGCGGGCGCCGCGTCCATGGCCATGACCTCACGGCGCAGCTGCTCGCTCTGCTCGCTCAGCGCGCGAGCGGCGACCCGGGCGTCCTGGAGTCGGTAGGAGTCCGCGGCCGCGGCGGTGGAAAGCCAGAGCGTGACGATCAGCCCGACGGCGAGCAGCCCCATGACCAGCAGCACGAACTTGGCGCGGCCTGCGGTCGGGGCAGTGCGCGGCGCGCGGCCGCCGACCAGCTTGCGCAGCCGGTCCTCGCGACGGGCGTAGGCGCGGCCGGTCGCCCGACCCCGCTCGATCGACGGCGCCCCGCGCTGGGCGGGGATCGTCGCCGTGCGGGCGGTCGAGCGCGGAGCCGCGGTCCGGGTCGCCGAGCGCGCGCCGTGGACGGCACCCACCAACTGCCGGTCCGCCACCGTCCGGTCGGCCCGCGCGCTCACCGACGACCGGGCAGCGGCCCGAGCGTCGACACGAGAGCCCGAGCGACCACCGGAACGACCGGAGTCGCCCCGCGCCGCCGACGACACACCGGATCGACCGCTCCCCCGAGCGCCCGACCGACCGCCGTTGCCCTGCGCCGCCGAACGGGCAGCCGCGGCCGAGCGACCGCGGTCGCTCGCCCCGGACCGCGCGGCGGCGGGCGCCCCCGCGCCCCCGCGCCGCGCGCCGAACGCCCGTCCGAGCGCGGCGAAGATGCCGCCCGGAACCGACTGCGACCGCCCCGCGCCGCCCGCCGCTCCCGCACGGGCGGCACGCACCCGCTCCGTCGTCGGCGCGCTCACCGCGCGCCCCCGCCGGCATCGCCCGGCGCCGCAAGCTCCGCCAGCTGCCGTACTCCGGCCTCGCTCATGTGGTCCCCCCGGCCATGCCGCTCTCCCCTTCACCGATCCGTTCGGCCGCCCGCAGCCGCAGCGACGCGGCCCGCGGGTTGTCCGCGACCTCGCCGTCGTCCGCCTGCTCGGCCCCCCGCACCAGCAGCCGGAACGACGGCCCGTGCCCGGGCAGTTCCACCGGCAGCCCCACAGGCGTGCTCGACGTCGACCGCTCCGCCAGCTCGCGCTTGGTGATGCGGTCTTCCAACGAGTGGTAGGCCAGCACGACGATCCGGCCGCCCACCCGCAGCGCGTCGAGGGCGGCGGGCAGCGCGGCCGTCCACGCCGCGAGCTCGCCGTTCACCTCGATCCGCAGCGCCTGGAACGTCCGCTTCGCCGGATGGCCGCCCGTGCGCCGCGACGCCGCGGGCACCGTCGCGTACAGCAGCTCCACCAGGTCGCCGCTGCGCTGGAACGGCCGTTCGTCCCGCCGCCGCCCGACCGCCCCCGCGATCCGGCCCGCGAACCGCTCTTCTCCGTACTCCCGCAGGACGCGCGCCAGCTCGGGCACCGGGTAGGTGTTGAGCACGTCGGCCGCGGTCGGCCCGCGACGCGGGTCCATCCGCATGTCGAGGTCGGCGTCACGCGAGTAGGAGAAGCCCCGCTCCTCGGCGTCGAGCTGCAACGACGAGACGCCGAGGTCGAACAGGATGCCGTCGACCCGCGGAAGCCCCAGCTCCGCGAGCACGTCGGCGATCTGGTCGTAGACGGCGTTGACGAGGCGCGTGCGGTCGGCGTAGGCGGCGAGCCGTCGCCCGGCGAGCGCGAGCGCCTCCGGGTCCCGGTCCAGCCCGACGAGCGTGAGCTGCGGGTGCTCGGCGAGGAGCGCTGCCGCGTGGCCGCCGAGCCCCAGCGTGGCGTCCACCATGACCGCGGGCCGCCCGGCCAGCGCCGGACGCAGCAACTCGACGACCCGAGACAGGGCGACGGGGATGTGCCTAGCCCCAGCAGGCCCATCTCCGTGCGGGTGCTGCCCCACAGCCACCCACCTCCCTGCCCCGAGTCGCCGAGCTATCCGCGCCCGACCCACTCTTCCGGGCTTGTCCGATGCCCCCTCCCGGCAGACCTGGCACCGGGGAAGGTGCGCCAGGGCTGCCGGGAGGAGACACCGGCCGGGTCTCCTCGCTGTCACCGTCGGGCCTCACATGAGCCCGGGCAGCACCTCCTCCTGCGCCTTGGCGTAGGTGTCTTCGTGGTCGTCCTGGTAGCGCTGCCATGCCTGCGCGTCCCAGATCTCGGCCCGCGTGAACGCGCCGATGACCACACAGTCCTTGGTGAGCCCGGCGTAGCGCCGCAGCTCGGGCGTGATCGCGATGCGGCCCTGCCCATCGGGGTTCTGCTCGTCGGTGCCCGAGAACAGGTTGCGCTGGAACACCCGCGCCGACTCGCTCGTGAGCGGCGCCGAAGCGACCTTCGTGGCCAGCTCGGCGAACGCGTCCCTGGTGAACACGTACAGGCAGTGGTCCTGCCCCTTCGTGATCATCAGACCGCCTCGCAGCTCGTCGCGGAACTTCGCGGGCAGCGTCAACCGCCCTTTGTCGTCCAATTTGGGGGTGTAAGTGCCGAGGAACACCGGCCCCACCTCCACCTATGCGCCCCAGCGATCACCACATTACCCCACTTCCCTCCACCGTCAACCCGGAGCACGCATGTCCTGACGTCGAGGGATGGACAAACCCGCAGCTCATGAACGGTGGGGCGATGTGGGGGGTTATCGGGCTCCACCCACCCGCGCTACCCCCGACCGGGGGCCCCGGGGGGTGCCGCGACCCCGTTTCGGCCGGACCGGTGGGGGAAGGTGGGGGGCGGCGGACGACCAAACGATGCACGCACGCGTCGTTTGAGAGACTGGCTCCGTGACGACGACGAGCAGCCGCATCGACGGCGCCCCGCCGGGCCCGCCGGACGTCGCGGACGTCGGTGCCCGCATCGCCGCCAACATCCAGCGGGTGATCGTCGGCAAGCCCGAGGTCGTCCGCGTCGCGCTGGTCGCGCTGTTCGCCGAGGGCCACCTGCTCGTCGAGGACGTGCCGGGCGTCGGGAAGACGTCGCTCGCGAAGGCGCTGGCCCGCTCGATCGACGGCTCGGTGAGCCGGGTGCAGTTCACGCCCGACCTGATGCCGGTCGACATCACCGGTCTGTCGATCTTCAACCGGCAGAGCACCGAGTTCGAGTTCCGCCCCGGCCCGGTGTTCGCCAACGTCGTGATCGCCGACGAGATCAACCGGGCCTCGCCGAAGACCCAGTCGGCGCTGCTCGAGTGCATGGCCGAGCGCCAGGTCACCGTCGACGGCGCCACCTACGCGCTGGCCAGCCCGTTCATGGTGATAGCCACGCAGAACCCGGTCGAGATGGACGGCACCTACCCGCTCCCCGAGGCCCAGCGCGACCGCTTCACGGCCCGCGTCTCCGTCGGCTACCCGGACGTCGCTGCCGAGCTCGCCATGATCGACGAGCACGCCGCGGCCGACCCGTTCGACGCGCTGCACCCGGTCACCGACGCCCGCCACGTCCACGCGGCCATCGAGACCGTGCGCCACGTGCACATCGGCCCCGAGGTGCGCCAGTACTGCGTCGAGATCGTCGGCGCGACGCGGCGGCTGCCGGAGCTGCGCCTCGGCGCGTCACCGCGGGCCACCCTGCAGCTGGTGCGCACGGCGCGCGCGCAGGCCGCGCTCTCCGGGCGCGGCTTCGTGGTGCCCGACGACGTGCAGGCCGTCGCGGTGCCGGTGCTCGCCCACCGGCTCCTGCTCACCCCCGACGCGCAGGCGGCCCGCCGCTCCCCCGTCGACATCGTGCGTGCATTGGTGGCGCGCACCCCGGTGCCCGCCCCCGCCCGCCCCGCCGGCTGACGCGTGGCCCGCTTCTCCGGCCTCACCACGCGCGGGCGCTGCCTGCTCGCGGGCGGCGTGGCCACGGCCGTCTGCTCGGTGGTGCTCGACGAGCGGGATCTGCTCCGGATCGGCGCGTTCGTGGCCGTCCTGCCGCTGCTGGCCGCGCTGCTCGCCATCCGCACCCGCCGCGCGGTGCGGGTGACGCGGGAGCTCTCGCCGCCGCGGCTGCCCGTGGGCGGCGAGGTCGAGGTCACGTTGCACGTGCGCGGCTCGGCGCTGGTCGGCGCGCTGCGACTGGTGGACACCGTGCCCGACGCCGCGGGACCGCAGGCGACCGCCCCGCCGGGGTTCACCATCCACCGCCTCTCCGGCCGCGGCGGCGCCAGCCTCACCTATCCCCTACGGCCGTCGCTGCGCGGGGTGCACGCCATCGGCCCCATCACGATGGGCGCCACCGACCCGCTCGTGCTGGCCGAGTTCGAGCGCACGATCACCGCGGCCGACCGGCTCACCGTGCTGCCCCGGGTGGTCGCGCTCACCGGCCTGCCCGCGGCGCTCGGTGCGGGCGAGAGCACCTCCGGCGCGGCGCTCGCCCACCAGGGCCAGGGCAGCTCGGACGTGCTGGTGCGTCCCTACCGGCACGGCGACGAGATGCGCCGGGTGCACTGGCGCAGCACCGCGCGGCACGACGAGCTGATGGTGCGGCTGGAGGAACGGCCGTGGCGGGCGGGCACCACCGTGCTGCTCGACCGGCGCGACGGCGCCCACCGCGGCCGCGGCGCCGACTCCAGCCTGGAGTTCGCGATCAGCATGGCGGCGAGCGTCTGCGCGCACCTCATCGGCCGGGGCGAGCCCGTCGACCTCGTCACCGAAGACGGCACGCCGCTGCCCGGGCCCCCGCTCGACCCGATGCTCGACGCCCTCGCCGCACTGCGCCCCTCGGCCCGGGAGGACCTCACCGGCCCGGACCTGCCCACCGGCCGCGACGTCGTCGCCGTGCTCGGCGCCGTCACGGCGAGCCACCGGGAGCACCTCATGGCCCGCCACCCCAAGGGCGGCTACGCCGTGCTGCTCGACACCGCGACGTGGGACCCGGCCGACGGCCGCCCCGGCAGCGCGGACGCGGCGGCGAGCGCGCTGCGCAACGCGGGCTGGACCGTGGCCGTCGCCGTGGCGGGCAGCACCCCCGACCGGGTATGGGACGCGCTGTGAAGGCCGTACCGTGGCGATCGGCGGCCGGAGCGGGCGTCGCCACGTTGCTCGCGAGCGCGCCACTCGGCGCGATCATCCAGGGCTGGACGTGGCTCGGCGACGCGGCGCTCGCCGCGGCCATGGTCGTGGCGCTCGGGCTGGCGCTGCACCGCCTCGGCCCGCTGGCCGTCGTCGTGGGCCAGTGCCTCGGGCTGCTCGTGCTGCTCGCCGCCCGCTTCGCGGACACGCCCCTGCCGGGGCCCACGGCGTTCGCCCGCTTCGCCGCGTTGGCCGCGGGGGCGGGCACGCAGATCGCCACCGGCATCGCGCCGGTGCCCGCGACGCCCGAGATCCTCTTCCTGGTCACCGTCGCGTTCGGGGCGGTGCTGGTCGCGGTGTACGGCGCGGCCGTGCTGGCGGGTGCCCCGGCCGCGGCGGGCGTGCCCCTGCTCGCCGTCTTCGCCGTGCCCGCCGCGCTCGACGACTCCCTGCTCCCCTGGCAGGCGGTCGTCTTCGCGGCGGCGGGCTTCGGCGTGCTGCTCGTGCTGCGCGACGGGGCCCGCAGCCAGCGGCTGGGCGGGGTCGTGCTGGTCGCGGTCGCGGTGGTGGCGGCGTTGGGGGTCGGCGCAGCGGGCACGTTCGTCGGCACCGCGGGCCGCTTCGCAGGCGCCGGGGCGGGCGGGAGCGGCGCGATCGGCCTCAGCCCGTTCACCACGCTGCGCGGGCAGCTCACGCAGGAGCGGCCCACCGAGCTGTTCGAGGTGCGCGGGCTCCCCCAGCCCGCCTACCTGCGTGCGCTGACGTTGAGCACGTACGTGCCGGACGTCGGCTGGCAGGCCACCCGTCCGGGCCCCGGCCCGAACCTGCCGGGCACGCTCGGCGTGGTCGCGGGCGGGGCGGTGCAGATCGCCACCGTCGACGTCCGGAACGTGGGCTTCAAGGACTACTGGCTCCCGCTCTACGGGCAGCCGATCTCGGTGGCGGGGCTGTCCGGTCGCTGGACCTACGACGAGCGCACCGGCACGGCCTACACCGCGCGGCCCCGCGCCGAAGACGGCTGGCAGCAGATGGCCGACTTCTCCGTGCCCACCGCGGGCCAGCTCCGCGACGCGCGGGGCAGCACCGGTCCCGTGGCGGCCTACCTCAACACCGCGGGGGTCGACCGCCGGGTGATCGACCTCGCCAACCAGGTGACGGGGCGGGCAGGCACGCCGTTCGACAAGGCCATCGCGCTGCAGGACTTCTTCACCGGGCCGTCGTCGGGTTTCCAGTACAGCCTGCAGACCGCACCCGGCAACGGCGACGACGCGCTCGTCGAGTTCCTCACCCAGGGCAAGACCGGCTACTGCGAGCAGTTCGCCGCCGCCATGGCGGTGATGCTGCGGGCGGTCGGGGTGCCCGCGCGGGTGGCGGTCGGCTTCACCGGCGGCACGCCCGACGGCGACCACCGCTCGATCAGCACCTCCGACGCCCACGCCTGGGTGGAGGCGTGGTTCCCCGGCCGCGGCTGGCTGATCTTCGACCCCACGCCGCTCACCGACGGCCGCACGATCGTGCCGCCCTACGTGGCGGAGGCCCAGGCCGAGCAAGCCGCGGCGGCGGGCGCGCCCGTGGGCGCCGAGGCCGCCCAAGAGCCCCGTCAGGAACCGACCCCGGAGCCGACGCCCACCCCGGAGCCCACGGCCCCGGACGTCCCGGCCCCCGCCGCGCCCGGCGCCGAGCTGCCGCTGTGGCCGTTCGGGCTGGGCGGGCTCGTGGTGCTGCTCGTCGGCGGCGTGCTGACGCCCGCGCTCCTGCGGGCCCGCGCGCGCAAGCAGCGGCTCGCGGCCGTGGCGGCGGGCGGGCCGGGGGCGGCCGCGGCGGGCTGGGCCGAACTGCTCGCCGAGTCGACCGACCGGGGCGTGCCCGCCAAGGAGAGCGACACGGTGCGGGCGGCCGCCCGCCGCCTCGTGCGCGAGCACCACCTCGACGGCGCCGCCCAGCACCACCTCCGCCAGGTGGTGGGGGTGGTCGAGGCCAGCTGGTACGGCGGATCGCACCCCGCCGCGGGCGCGCTCACGGAGCCGCTCGCCGCCGTGGTGGCCGCGGTCGCGGCGGCCAGCCCGCTCTCGGTGCGCGAGCGGCTGCTTCCCCGCTCGGTGCTCCACCGCGCGCACCGCCGCCCCGTGCCGCACGACGACGCCGCCGCACCCGACGGGCGGGGCGGCGGCGTTGGTGACGTCAGCGAGCGGTCAGACGCTATTCCTGCTCGAACCGGCGGCGGAAGCGCTCCTCCATCCGGCCGGTGAAGCCGTTCTTGGTCGGCTCGGTCTTCGCAGCAGACGCCGCGCCCGCCGCGCCGACGGAGGTGATGGCCAGCACCGCACCGCCCAGCATCGCGAGGAAGCCGACGACGCTGACCACGGGGATGCCCCCGAGCCAGGTCCACTGCACGGCGATGCCCAGCACGAGCATGACGAGACCGACGACGAACAGGGCTACGCCCTGCAGCCGACGTCGCCGGGTGGGCTTGCGCAACCGTCCACCGCGCACGGTGGATGCGAACTTCGGGTCCTCGGCGTAGAGAGCGCGCTCGATCTGGTCGAGCAGTCGCTGCTCGTGCTCGGAGAGGGGCATAACTACGCCTCCGGCACTTTCTCGTCCTGTCGGGTCATCGTCCATGGTGCCGGAACGACGCGACGAGCGCCCAGGGTGGGCGTCTAACCACGAGGATACGAGTCCGCGGGCTCGGCGACTACCCGGACTCGTCAAGCGGGGCCCACGAAAATCCCGACGGGTGTGTCGCGCCCGTCACAACCCCGCTCCGGATGGACCGGGAGTGATCATCCGGCCCCGTCGGGCGACGCTGCGTAGCGTGATCATCCCACCCGGCGCGCGATGGCGTGGAGGCGGGCCGCGACGTCGATGAGCGCGGACTCCGCGGCGGCGAGCTCCTCCAGCTCGCCGAGCGTGGCCGAGGCTCCGCCGCCCTCCCGCTCGCGGCTGGTGCCCGGTGCCCAGCACTCCACCACCCCGTCGCCCTGCAGCAGCTCCAGCCGCAGCTCGGGCGCCGCGGCCAGCGCCCGCCGCAGGCCCGCGACGTCGAGACGGCGGCGCAGCGCGTCGTCGGGGCCGAACCGCCCGTCGGGATCGGCCAACAGCGTGCGCGCCTCGGTGAGACGGCCCGCCAGCGTGCGGGCGAGCACCGCCGCGAACCGGCCCGCGACGAGCACCGACACCGCGCCACCCGGGGCGGCGGCGCCTGCGAGCGCCCGGACGGCGGCGTGCGGGTCGTCCACCACCTCGAGCAGGCCGTGGCCCAGCACGAGATCGGCCTGGCCGAGCGGGGCGACCTCGGCGAGCCGCTCGACCTCGCCGGGCACGGCCGTGACCAGCTCCTCGACCCCGGCGTCGCGAGCCCGGCGGCGCAGGGCGGCGAGCGCGTTGGGGCTGGGGTCGACGACCGAGACCGCGCATCCCGCCGTGGCCAGCGGCACGGCCCAGGCCCCGCTGCCACCGCCGACGTCCAGCACGCGGGGCGCGCGGCCGGGCGCGCGCTCGCGGATAGCGGCGAGCTCGGCGGCCACCGCGCGGTACACCGTGCCGCCGACACCGCCCGCGCCGCCCGCCCGCCGGTGGCCCACGTCGGTGCTCGTCACCGGAGCCACCTCGCCGTTCGTCGTGCCGCCGCCACGGCTGAAGCCTAGGCCGTGTCCCGTGGATCACCGGCGATGGGCTGGGCCGGATGCGCACTGCCCCGTCAGCGGCCCGTCACCCTGGCGGTAGGTTGATCGGGTGCAGGTCGTCGCCACGTTGAGCCTCAAAGGCGGGGTGGGCAAGACCACGGTGGCGCTCGGTCTGGCAGGCGCGGCGCAGCAGCACGGGCTGCGTGCGCTGGTGGTGGACCTCGACCCGCAGGCGAACGCCACGATCGCGCTCGACACCGGCCCCACCACGGCGACGGTGGCCGACGTGCTCGACGAGCCCCGCCGTTCGGTGATCGAACGCGCGATCACGCCGAGCGGGTGGGGCGCCGGGCTGGACGTGCTGGTGGGCGACGAGCAGAACGAGCGGCACAACCACCCCGACCCCAGCGGCAAACAGCTCAGCAGGCTGAGCCGGGCCCTGCAGCGGCTGCGCGACCCCTACACGGGCGCGCTGCACCCGCCCGGTGATCCCGAGGACCGCAGCGACGACCCGGATGACGCGGACAACGAGCCGTACCGCCTGGTGATCGTGGACTGCCCGCCCTCGCTCGGCCAGCTCACCCGCAGCGCGCTGGCCGCGGCCCACCGGGCGGTGCTGATCACCGACCCCACGATGTTCGCGGTGTCCGGGGTGCAGCGGGCGTTCGACGCCGTGCAGACCGAGCGCCAGCGGGGCAACCCCGACCTCCAGCCGCTCGGCGTGCTGATCAACCGCGTGCGCCCCCGCAACACCGAGCACGAGTTCCGCATCGCGGAGCTGCGGGAGCTGTTCGGACCACTGGTGCTCAGCGGCGTGCTGCCGGACCGCTCGGCCATCCAGCAGGCCCAGGGCGCGTGCCTGCCGATCCAGCGCTGGGACACCCCCGGGGCCCGCGAGGTGTCGGCGGTGTTCACGACGCTCCTCGGTCGCGTGCTGCGGGCCGACCGGCCCCGCCGCCGGTGGGCGCCCCACCCGTGGGCACCTGACCCCACGCGCCGCCAGCCGAAGATCGCGGCGAGTGGCACGTCATGCCGGTGGCGACCGGCGTGAGGTGCCGGTCGCGGCGATCACGACAGGAGCGCGGCGCTCAGCGGCCCTCGACGAGCTCGGTGACCAGCTCGAGGAACTGCTCGGACTGGCGCAGCAGGTCATCGGCGTCGCGCGTGCTGACCAGCCGCTCGATGCCCGCCTCGGCCGCGGCCCTGGTATCGGAGCAGGAAGCGAAGTAGGCGGCCCACTCGGAGAGCTCGGGTGCGACGTCGCCGAGCAGCGACCACACGCTGCGGCTCGCGCGGCGCTTCGGCGCAGGCCGGGCGCGCAGGGCGAGCACCGCGGCACCCGCCCGCAGCGCAGCCAGGTAGGCGGCCGGATAACGCATCAGCGGCTCGGGCCTGCGGTGCGCCTCGGCGAGCCCCTCCGCGGCCTGGCGCAGCAGGGCCAGCGCGGCGCGGGGCGTCGGTGCGGCGACGGGCCGGGGCGCGCGGCGCGGCGCGGGGATGAGGGCTGGAGTGAGGGTGGCGCTGGTCATCTCGGTGCTCCTTCGATGCGGGTCGCGGTGCGGTTCGGTGGCGTCGAGGCCGATCATGACGTGCAACCCCGACAATTCCGGGGCGATGCCAGGCCCCCGGGTGACCGGGCTCACCCCGCGGGCCTGACCAGGTCCCATACACCGGGCCCGGCCCGCATGCGGAGCACGAACTCGCGCGGCGGACCATCGGGCTCCCCGGCCGAACGGGCCTCGACCCGCCAGCAGCGCAGCCGATCGCCGCCGATCGGCATGGGCGACGGGAACGGCCACGGGGACTCCTCGATCCACCGGTCGCGGATGCCCGTGACCAGGAACCGTGGACCGCGCCGGGCCGACCGTTCGAACTCGATCGGCTCGCCGTCCTTCCACCGGACCTGGATCGGTGTGGGCCCCCGCTGCCGGAAGGGCCAGCCCAACGGCGTCATGCCGCACCGCCGATCCGCACGCGCCCGGTGCAGGCGGCAGCGCGCCCCGCGGGCCCGATCGCGACGACCCGCGCCGCCGCGGTGGCGCGGCCCAGCCTCCGCCGCGCGCCCCCTGCCTCGTTCACGTGCGTGCTCCCTCCACGGCGAGCCGTACCGCGCACCGGTGGCCCCCCGGCACCGACGCTTCCCCCGCCGGCCACCGGGCGACCCTCGAATCGAACTTTTGTTCGACCCATCCAGTAGACCTCCCCCGCGCCAGGACGTCAAGTCGGATGTGGGGCCGCCGTATGCCGTCTCAACGGGGTCACCGAACCCGGCGCAGCGGGCCGCTCCGTGGTGTGATGAGGGGGTGACCACGGCACCCGCGCGGCACCTCGTGACGCTCGGCCCCGGCGACCTCGCCGACCGGTTGAGCGAGGCACTGCAGGTGTACGTGGCGGCCATGGGCTACCCGCCCAGCACCGCCCGGCAGCGGCGGGCGCTCTGGCTCGACCACGTGCGCCGTCCGGGCTGGCGGGCCACGGGATGGCTCGACGACCGGGGGGCGCTGATCGGGATCGCCTACGGCTACACCGGCGGTCCCGGGCAGTGGTGGTACGAGGAGGTCCGGCGCGGCCTGCGCGGCACGGCGGCCGAGGCGCGCGGCTGGCTGCGCGACTACTTCGAGCTCACCGAGCTCCACGTCCGGCCGGACGCCCAGGGTTCGGGCCTCGGCGAAGGCCTCCTGCGGTCGCTGCTCGACGGCGTGCCCGAGGGCCGGGTGCTGCTGTCGACGCCCGAGTACGGGCCACGGTCGCCGGGCCGCGCCTGGCGGCTGTACCGGCGCACCGGCTTCGAGGACGTGCTGCGCGACCACCGCTTCACCGGCGACTCCCGCCCCTTCGCCGTGCTGGGCGCCACGCTGCCGCTCGCGCCACCGGCCCCGGTGAGCACCACCGGCCCTCGGTGAGCCGAGGCCGGGTGGCACGATGACCGGCGTGCAGCCGCCGTCCGTCGCCCGCCGGTCCCGTGCGGTGGCCCTGCTGGTCATCACGGTGCTGTTGCTCGGCACGCTGTTGAGCGGCTGCGCCCGGGTGCTCGCCGCGTTGGCTGTGCAGCCCGACGACACCGTCACCGGCGAGCTCGTGGTGGCCACGCCCGCGAAGTCGGCCGACGACAAGGGCCCCACGGTCACGCTCCCGCCGGACCTGGCGCCGCTGGTCGACGTCACGCCGTACCAGCAGGACGGCTACACGGGCACGGTGCTGCGCTTCTCCCAGCTGACGTTCGACCAGACGGCCGCGCTCACCCGCGCGACCATCCCGGGGAGCGAGCGCGCCCAGTTCAACCTGCGGCGCGCGGGCGGTCGGGTGCTGGTCACCGGGCTGATCGACCTCACCACGGTCTCGGTCGACAAGGCGGACTTCCAGCTCAAGATGAGCTTCCCCGGACGGGTCGTCGAGGCCAACGGCGACGCCGAGTTGGGCACCGTGAGCTGGACGTTCACCCCGGGCGAGGTCGGCGACATCAACGCCACCGTCGCCTACGCCGACCCGGACGCTCCCTCGGTGGCGAACTGGGCGATAGGGCTCGGCGTCGTGGTGGCGCTCGCGGCGGCGGTCGTGGTGGTGGCCGCGCGGCGCACCCGCAACCCGCCGGTCAGCCCGCGCGTCCGCTGACGCCCACGGGCCGCTCCGCGGCCAGGCCGAGGCGGGTGACCAGCTCGGCCGTCGCGGGCGAGCGGTTCAACGTGTAGAAGTGCAGTGCGGGCACCCCCTCGGCCAGGAGCCGTTCGCACAGCGCGGCCGTCTCGTCCATGCCCGCGGCGCGGAACGCCTTGGCGTCGTCGGTGTACGGCGCGAGCCGCTGCACGAGGTCGGCGGGCAGGGGCGCGCCGGAAAGCTCCGGCCCGCGGTGGAGGGTGCGCACCGTGGTGAGCGGCATGATCCCGGGCAGGAGCGGGGTGTGGCAGCCCGCCGCGGCCAGGCGGTCGCGCAGCCGCAGGAACCCGTCGGGCTCCAGGAACAGCTGGCTGATCGCGAAATCCGCGCCCGCCCGGATCTTGGCGAGCAGGAACCGCAGGTCCGACTCGGGGTCGGGCGAGCGGGGGTGGCCGTAGGGGAAGGCCGCCACGCCGACGCAGAAGTCGCCGACCTCCTTGACCAGCCGCACGAGGTCCTCGGCGTAGGTCAGGCCCTCGGGGTGCGCAACCCAGTCGCCCAGCGGGTCGCCGGGCGGGTCGCCGCGCACGGCGAGGATGTTCGTGATGCCCGCCGCGGCGTAGGCGCCGATCACCTGCCGGAGCTCGGCGACCGAGTGCGACACGGCGGTGAGGTGCGCCATCGCCACGAGCGTCGTGTCGGTGGCGATCCGGCCCGTGGTGCGGATGGTGCGGTCGCGGTTGGAGCCTCCGGCGCCGTAGGTGACGGAGACGAAGGCCGGATCGAGCGGCTCCAACCGGCGTACCGCCCGCCACAGCTCCGCCTCGCCCGGCTCGTCCTTCGGCGGGAAGAACTCCACCGAGAACACCGGATGGCGGGCGGCCAGGCGTGCGGTGATCCTCATGCGTCCAGCGTAGGGGTGGGCCACGTCGACGCGCCGAAGCCCCGGGCCCCCGATACCCTCGTCGGCGTGACGCACACCGGCGCCCTCGACACCGCTGCGGTGGCGGGTGCAGGCGAGCCCGAGCCCACCGATCGTGAGTTGGCGGGTGGTATCGAGGCCGCCCTGGCCGTCTACCTCGAAGCCCGCACGGCGGAGGCGTCCGCGATCGATCCGCACTACGCCGCGGCGGCCGACGAGCTGAGCGCCTTCGTGCTGGGCGGCGGCAAGCGCATCCGGCCCACGTTCGCGTGGTGGGGCTGGCGCGGCGCCGGTGGTTCGGTCGACGCGCCCGAGGCCCTCTCCGTGCTGCGGGCCGTCAGCTCGCTGGAGCTGATCCAGGCATGCGCGCTCGTGCACGACGACCTCATGGACGCCTCGGCGCTGCGGCGCGGACGCCCGACCGTGCACGTCGCGTTCGCCCGCAGGCACGCCGAGGCGGGCTGGTACGGCAGGCCCGCCCGGTTCGGGGCCGCGGCCGCCATCCTGCTCGGCGACCTCGCCATGGTGTGGGCCGACGACATGTTCCACACGTGCGGCCTGCCGCAGGACACGCTCGTGCGGGCGGGAGTGCCGTGGCGCGCGATGCGCACCGAGCTGCTGGGCGGCCAGTACCTCGACGTCCTCCACCAGGCCACCCGCGATGCGTCGCAGGCCGCGGCGCTGCGCATCGACCGCTACAAGACCGCCGCGTACACCGTCGAACGGCCGCTGCACCTCGGCGCGGCGCTGGCGGGGGCCGGGCCCGAGCTGGTCGACGGCTACCGCCGGTTCGGGGCCGACATCGGCGTCGCCTTCCAGCTCCGCGACGACCTCCTGGGCGTGTTCGGCGACCCGGCCGTCACCGGCAAGCCCGCGGGCGACGACCTGCGCGAAGGCAAGCGCACGCTGCTGCTCGCCGTCGCGTTGGAGCGCGCCGAGCGGCGCGGCGACTCCGCCGCGCGGGCGGCCGTCGAAGCCGCGGTCGGCAACCCCGGGCTCACCGCCGAGGAGGTCGATCGCACCCGCGACGTCCTCACCGAGCTCGGCGCCGTGCAGGCCGTCGAGCAGCGGATCGCCGCGCTCACCGGCTCGGCGCTCGATGCGCTGGCTGCCGCGCCGGTCGCCGCGCCCGCCGCCACGCAGCTGGCCGAGCTGGCCATCACCGCGACCCGGCGTCGCCGTTGAGGACCGTGCGCGGGCGCACCGACCACGTGGTGGTCGTCGGCGCCGGGCTGTCCGGGCTGTGCGCCGCGCTCCACCTGCTCGGCGCGGGCAGGCAGGTGACGATCGTCGAACGGGGCGACCACCCCGGCGGCCGCGTGGGGCAGCTCGACCTCACCACCGAGCACGGCACGTTCCACGTGGACACCGGCGCCACCGTGCTGACGATGCCCGACCTCCTCGACGAGGCGTTCGCCGCCGTCGGGGAGAAGCTCTCCGAGCGCCTCGACCTGCTGCCGCTCGACCCCGCCTACCGCGCGCACTTCGTGGACGGCTCCACCATCGACGTCCACACCGACGCCGACGCGATGGAGGCCGAGATCCGGCGCGTGTGCGGGCCGGAGTCCGCCGTCGGCTACCGCGGGCTGCGGGAGTGGCTCGGCGACCTCTACCGCACCGAGATCGACACCTTCATCGGCGCCAACATCGACTCGCCGTTCTCGCTGCTCGGCCCCGACCTCGTGCGGCTGGCACGGCTCGGCGGGTTCGGGCGGCTCGGGCCGCGCGTCGCCCGCTTCCTCCCCGACGACCGGCTCCGCCGGATCTTCTCCTTCCAGTCGCTGTACGCGGGTGTCGCGCCCGACCGCGCGCTGGGCGCGTACGGCGTGATCGCCTACATGGACACCGTGGCGGGCGTGTGGTTCCCGCGTGGTGGGATGCGCACCGTCGGCCGGGCGCTGGCCGAGGCGGCCGAGGCGGCCGGGGCGCGGATCCACTACGGGCGCACGGTCACGGGGCTGCAGCAGCGCGACGGTCGGGTCACCGCGGTGCGCCACCGGGCGAGCGCCGAGCCGGCCGCGGACAGCGAAGCCATGCCGTGCGACGCCGTCGTGCTCACGCCGGACCTCCCGGTCGTCGACGCGCTGGTCGGCCGCGCGCGGCGGCGCCCCGTGCCCCTGCGGTGGTCGCCCAGCGCCGTGGTGCTCCACGCGGGGCTGCGCACCCGGCGTCCCGAAACCGCGCACCACACGATCTCCTTCGGCGGGGCGTGGGAGCGGACGTTCACCGAGATCATCGACGACGGTCGGCTGATGAGCGACCCGTCGCTGCTGGTCACCCGGCCCACGGCCAGCGATCCGACGCTCGCGCCGCCCGGCAACGACCTCCTCTTCGTCCTCGCCCCGTGCCCCAACCTGGAGCGCGGCCGGATCGACTGGGCGCGCGTCGGCCCGGCCTACCGCGACGAGCTGCTCGCGGTGCTCGCGGCGCGGGGGCACCCCGGGCTCGACGACATCGCGGGCGACATCACGGTCTCGCGACTGGTGACCCCGGCCGAGTGGGCGGCCGACGGCCTCGCCGCGGGCACCCCGTTCTCGGCGGCCCACACGCTCGCGCAGACGGGTCCGTTCCGTCCTCGCAACCTCGTGCCGGGCCTGGACAACGCCGTGCTGGCGGGCTGCGGCACGGTGCCGGGCGTCGGCATCCCGCCCGTCGTGCTCAGCGGCAAGCTGGCGGCGCAGCGGATCACCGGGAGCCGGAGGGGTCATTCGGCCGGGTGAGCGGGCGCGTGGGAGCATGGATCGCGTCATGAGCGCCACCGCACGGGTCGACCCCGACTTCCGCTCCGAGCCGTCAACGACCGACGCTCACCGCACCGCCCGGTTCGGCAACCCGCCGCGTCGGCCGCTGCTGATCGGGCTGCTCGGGTCGCTGATGCTGCTGGTCGGCGGGTTCGGCGCGGGCGGTGTGCTGGTGCGCGATCCGCTCATGACGAACTCCGTGATCGGCTTCTGGCGCTACGGGCACGGGCACGACATCGCGGCGTTCCTCATGTACGGGGGCGTCGGGCTGCTGCTGTGGGCCTGGATCATGTTGGGGCGCGACGTCCTCGCGCACCGGATCGGCGGCCGGGCCGTTCTCACCAACGCGGCGGTGTGGATCGCGCCGCTGCTCCTCGCGCCACCGCTGTTCACCCGCGACATCTTCAGCTACCTCGCCCAGGGCGCGCTGCCGCTGCACGGCTTCGACCCCTACGCGGTCGGGCCGGACGCGATGCCGGGGATCCTCACCGACAACGTCCACTACTTCTGGCAGGACACACCCGCCCCGTACGGGCCCCTGTTCATCATCATCGCCAAGGCCGTCGCCTGGCTGATCGGCAACAACATCATCGCGGGCGTGCTGCTGATGCGGCTCGCCCTGCTCCCCGGGCTCGCGCTGCTGGTCTGGGCGCTGCCCGAGCTCACCCGCCGCCTCGGCGGGCGGGTGCCGGTGGCGCTGTGGGTGGCGGTCGCCAACCCGATGATGGTCATCAACATGATCGGCGGCGGGCACAACGACCTGCTGGTGGTCGGGTTGCTGGCCGCGGGCGCCCTGCTCGCGTTGCGGGGTCAGCACGCAGGCGGCATCGCGCTGGTCACCATGGCGATGGCGGTCAAGGCGAGCGCCGGGCTCGCGCTGCCGTTCCTGGTGCTCGTGTGGGCCGCGCACATGTCCGGTTCGCGCTGGGTCCGCATCGCCAAGGGCACGGCGGCGGGCATCGGCGTCTTCGCGGTCACCTTCGCCGCGTGCACCCTGGTCGCGGGGGTGAGCCTGGGCTGGCTGCCCGCGCTCAGCGCCCCGTCCATGATCGTCAACTGGATGTCGATCCCGACGGCGATCGGTCAGATCGTCGGGTGGTTCGCCTCGCTCTTCGGCGGGTCGCAGCAGCTGTTCATCAACATCTTCCGCGGGATCGGCGCCGCCCTGCTGCTGTGGATCGCGGTCCGCCAGTGGTGGGCGGCGCGCGACGGCGGCCCGGACGCGATCCGCCGCGCGGGCATCGTGCTGCTCGCCACCTCGGTCCTCTCGCCCGCCACGCTCCCGTGGTACGTCAGCTGGGGCATGGCGTTCCTGGCGATGACCCCGTGGACGGTGCGGGGCCTGCAGTGCCTGGTCGTCGCGTCGACCATGCTGGTCATCGTCTACTACCCCAACGGCGAGGACGCCCTCTACAACTGGGGCTACCTCGCGGTGTGCCTGGCGGTGGCGCTGCTCGCCGCCTGGTCGCTGGTGAAGCCCGATCCGCTGCGGCTCGCCGCGGGCGCGCGCAGCAAGCCGCAGCCCGCCGAGGAGCCACCGGAGAAGCCCGCGGAGATCTCGGCGCCCGCGGTGGCCGCCGAGCCGCGCGCCAGCTGAGCCGGGTGTCGGGCTCCGAGCTGGATGCCGCGGGGATACACGACCCCGCGCTGCGGGCCGCCTACACCACGTGCCGCGCGCTGAACGCCCGCCACGGCCGCACCTACTTCCTCGCCACCCGGCTGCTCCCCCGGGCCCGGCGGCCCGCCGTGCACGCGCTGTACGGCTTCGCCCGGTACGCCGACGAGATCGTCGACGACCTCGACGACACCAGCACGCCCGCCGCGAAGGCCGCCCGCATCGACGCGCTGGCCGAGCAGCTCGCCGTCGCCCTCGACGGCGGTCCGGCCGCCCACCCGGTGCTGGCCGCGCTCGCCGACACCGCCCGCCGGTACGCCATCGACCGCGACCACTTCACGGACTTCCTCGTCTCCATGCGCATGGACACCGAGGTCACCGACTACGCGACGTTCGCCGAGCTCGACCGCTACGTCCACGGCTCGGCCGCGGTGATCGGGCTCCAGATGCTGCCGATCCTGGGCACGACCGTCCCACGCGCGGACGCCGAGCCCGCCGCCGCCGCGCTCGGCGTGGCGTTCCAGCTCACCAACTTCCTCCGCGACGTCGGCGAGGACCTCGACCGCGGCCGCGTCTACCTGCCCGCCGACGAGCTGGCCGCGTTCGGCGTCGACCGGGAGCTGCTGGTCTGGTCGCGGCGCACCCGGCGTTCCGATCCGCGCATCGGCCGGGCGCTGGCCCACCTCGTGGCGCACACCCGGGCGGTCTACCGCCGCGCCGCACCCGGGATCGCCATGCTCGAGCCGGTCTCGCGCGCGTGCGTGACCTGCGCGTTCGGCCTCTACGGCGAGATACTCGCCGAGATCGAACGCTCCGGGTACGCCGTGCTGCACCAGCGGGTCACGGTGCCGCCGCGGCGCCGGGCCGCGGGGGTCATCCGGGCTCTGGCGGCGTGACCGCCCGGGCGTAGCGCTCGCCGAGCGCGCGCAGGTGCTCCACCAGCGCGAGCGGCCCGTGCACGCGGAACTCCAGGCCCAGCATGCCGATGTAGACCGCCAGCACCTCGAGGCTGTCGGCCCCGGTCACCAGCACCGACGTGGTGTCGTCGACCGACTCGACGACGCCGACCGTCGGGTTGATCCGGGCCACCACCTCCGCCGCGGGCGCGAGCACCGTGATCCGCGCGTGCACCGCCCAGCCCGCCGCGGCCACCTCGCGCAGCACGAAAGCCGTGTAGTCCTCCCCCGGCATCGGGTCCGGGGGGAAGGGTTGGTGCATCGGCGTCCGCAGGGTCACCTGGTCGACCCGCAGCGCGCGCCACCGACCCGCGACCCGCGCGACCAGGTACCACCGCCGCTGCCAGCTGACCAGGCGGTACGGCTCGACGACGATCGGCCACTCGCCGTCGGGCGGGTGGTCGAGCCGCACCCGCTCGTGGTCGCGGACGGCGGCGGCGAGTGTCGCCAGCACGTCCGCGTCGACCTGCGGGTCGTCGACGTTGCTCGCGGTGTTCTCCGGCCCCTGCGACGTGGCCTCGTGCAGGGCGCCGACCCGGCGTCGCAGGCGGTGCGGCAGCACCTGCTCCAGCTTGGCCAGCGCCCGCCCGCTGGCCTCCTCGATGCCCGCGACACCGTGGCCCGCCCGCAGCCCGACGGCGACGGCGACCGCCTCCTCGTCGTCGAGCAGCAGCGGCGGCAGCTTCGCCCCGACACCGAGCCGGTAGTGGCCCGCCGCGCCGCGCACCGCGTCGACCGGGTAGCCGAGGTCGCGCAACCGCGTGATGTCGTTGCGGATCGTGCGGTCGCTCACCCCCAGCCGCTGCGCCAGCTCGGGGCCGGGCCAGTCGGGGCGGGCCTGCAGCAGGGACAGCAGCGCGAGCATCCGAGCCGAAGTCTCGTGCACAAAGCGGAACTTATCATTCCTGATTGGCCTCTACCGTTCTCCTCATGACAGCGAACATCCGCCCCTTCCGCGTCGAGATCCCGCAGGCCGACCTGGACGACCTCGTCGACCGCCTGGCCCGCACCCGGCTCCCCCGGCCCGTCCCCGGCGACGACTGGGACTACGGCGTGCCCAACCACTACCTGGCCGAGGTGGTGGAGCACTGGCGCACGGCGTTCGACTGGCGCGCGCAGGAAGCGCGGATCAACGCCCACCCCCACTACCTCACCGAGATCGACGGCCAGACGATCCACTTCCTGCACGTGCCGTCCGCCGACCCCGAGGCCACGCCGCTGCTGCTCGCCCACACCTACCCCGGCTCGTTCCTCGACTACCTCGACGTCATCGAGCCGCTGCGCGACCGGTTCTCCCTCGTCATCCCCTCGATGCCGGGCTTCGGCTTCAGCACGCCGGTGGCCGACCGGGGCTGGACCATGGCCCGGGTCGCGCGCACCTACGACACGTTGATGCGCCGCCTCGGCTACGACAGCTACGGCATCCACGGCAGCGACGGCGGCGCGATGGTCGCGCGCGAACTGGGGCTCCTCGACCCGCCCGGCTTCCTCGGCGCGCACGTGCTGCACCTGTTCTCGTTCCCGTCCGGCGACCCGGCCGAGTTCGAGAACCTGGAGCCCGCCGACTACGCGGGCCTCGAGCACCTGCAGTGGTTCCAGTCCGTCGGCGGCTACAACGCGATCAACGCCTCGCGCCCGCAGACCGTGGCCGTGGGCCTCTCCGACTCCCCGGTGGGCCAGCTCGCCTGGAACGAGCTCTTCAACTCCTTCGGCAACGGCACGAGCCTGGTGAGCCGCGACCAGATCCTCACCCAGGTGTCCCTCGAGTGGTTCACCAACACCTCGGCGACGGCGGGCCGCTACCACTACGAGGAGGCGCACAGCGGGGTGGAGCCGCAGGTCAGCGCGGCGCGCACCGGCGTCGCGGTCTTCGCCGACGACTTCCGGACGATCAAGGCGTTCGCCGAGCGCGACAACACCAACATCGTGCACTGGAGCTACTTCGAGCGCGGCGGCCACTACGCCGCCATGGAGGTCCCCGACGTGCTCGCCGCCGACATCCGGGCCTTCTTCGGCTGACCCCGAAGTGCTAGGTTCAACCGAACGAACGGTCGGTCGATCTCGGAGGCTCGGTATGGCAGCGGTCCTGCGCAGTCACGTCCTCGGCGCGTGGCACACGCCGTCCGACGAGGGGCGACCGCTGTTCGACGCGGTGACCGGAGCCGAGGTCGCCCGGCTGTCGTCGGCGGGCGTCGACTTCGCGGCCGCGCTGGAGTACGGCCGTCGGGTCGGCGGCCCGGCGCTCCGCGAGCTGACGTTCCACCAGCGCGCCGCCCTGCTCAAGGCGCTCGCCGGGCACCTGCGGGAGCACCGCGAGGAGCTGTACGCCGTCTCCGCGCACACCGGCGCCACGCTCTACGACTCGCGCTTCGACGTCGACGGCGGCATCGGCGTACTGCTGTCGTACGCGTCGAAGGGCCGTCGGGAGCTGCCGGACGCCAGGGTGTACGTCGAGGGCGACGTCGAGCCGCTCGGCAAGGGCGGCACGTTCCTCGGCCAGCACATCGCGACCCCGCTGCACGGCGTGGCGGTGCAGATCAACGCGTTCAACTTCCCGGTGTGGGGACCGCTGGAGAAGCTCGCGCCCGCGTTCCTGGCGGGCGTGCCCTCGCTGATCAAGCCCGCGAGCCCCACGGCGTTCCTCACCGCCGAGCTGGTGCGCCTGATCGTCGAGGCGGAGCTGCTGCCGCCGGGTGCCGTGCAGTTCGTGGCGGGCTCGCTCGGCGACACGCTCGACCACCTCACCGGCCAGGACCTCGTCGGGTTCACCGGCTCGGCGGCCACCGCGGCCACGCTGCGCGCGCACCCCGGCGTCGTCCGCAACGGCGTGCGGTTCTCGGCCGAGGCCGATTCGCTCAACCTCTCGGCGCTCGGGCCCGACGCCGCGCCGGGCACCCCCGAGTTCGACCTCTACGTCGGCCAGCTCGTCACCGAGATGACGGTCAAGACGGGCCAGAAGTGCACGGCGATCCGGCGGGCCTTCGTACCCGCCGAGCACGTCGACGCGGTGGTGGAGGCGGTGTCGGCGAAGCTGGCGAAGATCACCATCGGCGACCCGGCCACGGCCCGCATGGGTGCCCTCGCGGGGCTGGAGCAGCGCGAGGAGGTGCGGCGCGGGATCAAGGCGCTGGCCGACACCGGCCGGATCGTCTACGGCGATCCGGAGAAGGTCGACCTGGTCGACGCCGACGCCGAGCGCGGCGCGTTCGTCTCCCCGATCCTGCTGGTCGGCGACCCGGAGCGGGCCGAGCCGCACGAGGTGGAGGCGTTCGGGCCGGTGTCGACCGTGCTCCCCTACACCTCGACCGAGCAGCTCGTGGAGTACGCGGCCCGCGGGCAGGGCAGCCTCGCGGGCTCGGTGGTCACCGCCGATTCGGCGTTCGCGCGCGACGTCGTGCTCGGCGTGGCGCCCTGGCACGGGCGGCTCCTGGTGCTGAACGGCAAGGACGCGAAGGAGTCGACCGGCCACGGCTCGCCGATGCCGCAGCTCGTGCACGGCGGGCCCGGCCGAGCGGGCGGCGGCGAGGAGTTGGGCGGGCTGCGCGGCGTGCTGCACCACATGCAGCGCACCGCCGTGCAGGCCGACCCGGACACGCTCACCGCGATCACCGGGCGCTGGGTGGCGGGCTCGGCGCGCACGGAGACCGACGTGCACCCGTTCCGCAAGCACCTGGAGGAGCTGTCGATCGGCGACACGGTCGTCGCCGGGCCGCGGGCGGTGACGCAGGAGGACGTGGAGCACTTCGCCGAGTTCACCGGCGACACGTTCTACGCCCACATGGACGCCGAGGCCGCCGCCAAGAGCCCGATCTTCGGCGAGCGCGTGGCCCACGGCTACCTCACGCTGGCGTTCGCGGCGGGTCTGTTCGTCGACCCCGATCCCGGGCCGGTGCTCGCGAACTACGGCCTCGACCGGCTGCGCTACCTCACGCCCGTGCGGTTCGGCGACGCGATCACCGTGACGCTCACCTGCAAGCAGATCACGCCGCACGGGAGCCAGCCCTACGGCGACGTGCGCTGGGACGCCGACGTCACGCGCCAGGACGGCGAGTCCGTGGCCCGGTACGACGTGCTCACCCTGGTGGCTCGGAAGGCGGCTGAGCAGTGAGCGAGCTTGCGAGCGAATCATCGACACAGCGCCCGCGCGAAGCGCCGAGCGAGCGCAGCGAGGGAGAGCGATGAGCGCCCGCTTCGGGGAGGCCCCGGCGCCCGAGACGCTCGACGCCGAGGAGCGGATGTCGGTCGACGAGCTGCGTGCGCTGCAGCTCACGCGGCTGCGGGAGACGCTGCACCGGGCCTACGCGAACGTGCCGCACTACCGTCGGGCGTTCGACGCGGCGGGCGTGCACCCCGACGACTGCCGCGACCTGTCGGACCTGGCCAAGTTCCCCACTACATCGAAGGCCGACCTGCGGGAGAACTACCCCTTCGGCATGTTCGCGGTGCCGCAGGAGGAGGTGCGGCGCATCCACGCGTCGTCGGGCACGACGGGCCAGCCCACGGTCGTCGGCTACACCGCCCGCGACATCGACAACTGGGCCGGTCTGATGGCCCGTTCGCTGCGCGCGGCGGGGGCCCGGCCTGGCCACAAGGTGCACAACGCCTACGGCTACGGCCTCTTCACCGGCGGGCTGGGCGCGCACTACGGCATCGAGCGGTTGGGCGCCACGGCCATCCCGATCTCCGGCGGCATGACCCCGCGCCAGGTCCAGCTGATCAACGACTTCCGGCCCGAGATCATCATGGTCACGCCGTCGTACATGCTCACGATCGTCGACGAGTTCGAGAAGCAGGGCCTCGACCCGGCGGCCAGCTCGCTGCAGGTGGGGGTGTTCGGCGCCGAGCCGTGGACCGAGCAGATGCGCGCCGAGATCGAGGAGCGCATGGACATGCACGCCGTCGACATCTACGGGCTGTCGGAGGTGATGGGGCCCGGGGTGTCGCAGGAGTGCGTGGAGTCGAAGGACGGCCTGCACATCTGGGAGGACCACTTCTACCCGGAGGTCGTCGACCCGCTCGACGCCGTGCCGCTGCGCGACGGCGAGGAGGGCGAGCTGCTCTTCACCTCGCTCACCAAGGAGGCGCTGCCGATCATCCGGTACCGCACGCGCGACCTCACGCGCCTCTCCCCCGGCTCGGCGCGGCCGGGCATGCGCCGGATGCAGAAGATCACCGGCCGCTCCGACGACATGATCATCCTGCGCGGCGTGAACGTGTTCCCCACGCAGATCGAGGAGATCGTGCTGCGCACCGCGGGCCTGTCTCCGCACTTCCAGCTGGTGCTGTCGACCGAGGGCCGGATGGACGCGCTCACGGTGCGGGTGGAAGCCCGCCCCGAGACCCCCGCCGACCGCCGCCGTCCCGCCGCCGCCGAGCTGGTCGCGGCGGTGAAGCAGACCGTCGGGGTGAGCGTGGGGTGCGAGGTGGTCGACCCGGAGACCCTGGAGCGCTCGGTGGGCAAGCTCAAGCGCCTCAGAGACCTCCGCAGCCATTGACGCGCGCAGGTATCAAATGGCCTGCTTGTGGCTCCTGAGAGTGCATGCTCTACGGAAAGGACGTGGCTATGGCCCTCATCGCGGTCTGCCCGGCGTTCCGGGGTTCGCTCGACGAGAGAGGAACTCGCTGCGGCGGCATGCGCCGGGCACCGGCTAGATGACCACGGGCCACGCGCCGAGCCCCGGTCCGACGGCTGCCGACAGCTCGTGGACGACCGCGACTCCTGAGGCCGCGGTCGAACGCGCGTTGGCGATCCTGGAGCGGGAGCGCAGCAGCTGGACGCCGCAGTCCGAGCTCGACGACCCGGGCCGAGAGTCCGACCATGTCGTGTGAGAACTGCGGCCGCGCCCAGCTGCCGGGTGCGCTCTACTGCATCCACTGCGGACACCCCTTCCCCGGCGAGTGCCCGGAGTGCGGCTTCGCCAACCCGCCCGACGCCCGTTTCTGCGGGGGGTGCCGTCGGTCGTTGTCCGGCGGCGCCGTCGACACCGAGGGCGAACGCAGGCCGCTGACGTTCCTCTTCTGCGACCTCGTCGACTCCACGGCGCTCTTCGAACAGCTGGATCCCGAAGACGTGCGCCAGGTGCAGAACGCGGTTCGACGCTTGTTCAGCAAGCTTGCCGCTATGCACGACGGCTACGTCGCGGAGTACGTCGGCGACGGGGTCGTGCTGTACTTCGGCTACCCGCAGGCCCAGGAGAACGATCCCGAGCGCGCGGTCCGGTGCGGGCTCGCGATGGCCCGCCAGGTCGGGTCGGTGCGGCGCACGCTGCGGCTGTCCGCGCCGCTCGCGGTACGCGTTGCCATCCACACGGACCAGGCCACGCTCGGCCCGGTCAGCCCCGACGACGACCGCCACTGGGCGGCGTACGGCGTCGCGACCAGCATCACGGGCAGGCTGCAGAAGAACGCCCCGCCGGGCGGGGTCGTCGTAACGGACGCGACCTGGGAGTTGACGCGCGGGTGCTTCACCGGGCGCTCACTCGGGCGGGTCGCGCTGGACGGGGTGTCCCAGCAGATCACCGCATGGCAGGTGGAGAGCGAGGTCCCGGCGCACGACTGGGACGACGAGCGGCACACCGCCGCTCTGTTCGTGGGCCGCGAACGCGAACAACACCTCGTCGACGAGCTCTGGCGAGCGGCCATCGTGGGCGAGACGCATTTCGCCCTCCTTCGCGGTGAACCGGGCATGGGCAAGTCGCGGCTCGCCCGGCACTGGTGCGACGTCGTCGGGCCGACCGGCGCCAACGTGGTCGTCGCTCGGGCGACGTCGAACGGGCGCAACCACCCCTTCCACCCGATCGTCGCGCTGTTGGAGAAGACCTTCGGGCTAGGCCACGGCAGCACTGACGAGCGGTTGAGCCGCCTCGCCGCTGGACTGCGCGCGATCGGTGTCGACGACGCCGTGGCGGTGCCGTTCCTCGCGCCGCTGCTCGGAGTGCTCCCCGGCGAGTACTCGGCCACGGCAGACCTCTCGCCCGCCCGGCGTCGCATCCGCTCGATCGAGGTGCTCACCGAGGTGCTGGCGGCGTTGTGCGCCGAGCCGCCGACGCTGCTGATCGTGGAAGACCTCCACTGGGCCGACGAATCGACGGTGGAGCTCCTGGCGCGGGTCGTCAAGACCTTCCCGGCGCTCGGGTTGCTCGGCATCTTCACCAGCCGTCCCGAGTTCGACGGCACTTGGGGTCGCGACTCCCCACTGCGGACCATCCACCTCGACCGGCTCGGCGACGCCGAGCAGGCGGCAATCGCCCGGGCGGTGGCGCGCGGCAAGGCGCTGCCCGGTCTCGCCCTCCGGCAGATTCTGGCCCGCTCCGAAGGAGTGCCGCTGTTCGTGGAGGAGCTCACCCGGTCCATGTGCGAGTCCGGGATGCTGCAGGAGTTGTCGGCATCCTGGGAGATCGTGGCCGGCCGGTGGGCGGACCTCATCCCCATGGCCGTCCACGCACCGCTCACGGCGCGCGTCGACCGGCTCGGTGCGGCACGCTCGACGGCCCAGATCGCAGCCACGATCGGCCGCGAGTTCAGCGTGGAGCTGTTGCGCGAGGTCAGCGGGCGCGACGACGTGACGCTGGACGCGGAGCTGCGGCAACTCACCGAAGCGGGGCTGATCTGGCGAACTACCGATGCCGCGGACACGTTCGTCTTCAAACACTCGCTGTTGCGCGACGCCGCCTACGAGCTGCTGTCGCGGCACCGCAGGCAGGCTTACCACAGCCGGATCGCCGAGGCGCTCCGCGGCCCGTTGGACCGCCTGGCCCTGGGCCGCAACGACCTCATCGCGCTACACCTGACGAACGCGGGCGAGCACGACGACGCCGTCGCCTTCTGGGCGGCGGCGGGCCACGACGCGTTGCTGCGCACGGCGAACCTGGAGGCGGCGGGGCACTTCCGGCGGGCGATCGAGTGCCTGCGCGAGCTACCCGCAACCCGTGACCGGGACGTGCGCGAGCTGGATCTGCAGCGTGTGCTCGCGCCTACGCTCTTCGCCGTCGCTGACTGGGCCTCCGACGAAGCCGAGCAGGCCTGTCGCCGCACGCACGACTTGGCCGTCGAGCTGAGTCGCGACGATTGCCGCTACGCCGCGCTGTGGGGCCTGTGGAGCGTCCAGTTCCTGCGCGGCGAACTCGACGCGGCGCTGCCCGCGGCGCAAGCGGTCAAGAAGCTGGCCGCCGAGGCGGGCGCACCGCTCTTCCTCGTGACGGGTCAGCACGCCATCTCCTACACCCGGCTGTACCGCGGCGAATTCGAGGACGCGCTGCGGGAGGCCGATCTCGGCCTCTCCGTGTTCGACTTCAGCCTCGAGCAGGAGCTGGTTGTCGCGTTCCAGCTGTCGTCGTCGGTCTGCCTGCGGCAGTCGCGCGCACAATCGTTGTGGATGATCGGCCGCACCGAGGAATCCGACGAGGAATCGGCGCGGATGGTGCAGCTCGCGCGCGACCTCGGTCAGCGCTCCAGCCTGGCGGGAGCGCTCGCCTTCGCCCTTCACGGCGGTGGCATGCGTTACTCGTTCACCGGCGAGATCTTCCGGCTCCGCGACATCGCCGAGGAACTGCGACAAGTCAGCAACGAAGAAGGTCTCTTCATGTGGCTCGCGGTCGCCGAGATCTACCTCGGCATCATCGGCCAGGGATCGGAGGAACCCGGCGCTCGTCAGCGGATCCTGGAAGGGCTCGAGCTGTTCGCGCAGACAAAGACCCAGGTGACGGCCGTCATGATGAAGGTGATCGTCGCCGAGCAGTTGTTGGAGATCTCTGATGACGATGAGGTGACGAGTCTTCTCGACAGCGCGGAATCCGATGCCGACACCCGCGGTGAGCGGTTCTACCTCCCCGAGCTGTGGCGCGTGCGCGGTCGGGTATCGGCCAGGCAGGGAGATGTTCCGGCCGCAGAGCGCGCCTACCGCATGGCATTCGACATCGCGACCGAACAGAAAGCGCATTCGCTCGCGTTGCGGGCAGCCCTCGACATGTACGACCTGCTCGCCGCGGCAGGACGTGGTGACGAGGGCCGCGACCTGCTGTCGAACACCATCAGCAACGAGGACGTGGCGTGGGCATCTGATCGCCCGGAGCCGATGCGGGCCCGGGCCGTCCTCGCACCGCCGCTCATCGAGACGGGAGCCTCGCATGCCGGATGACAACCCCCTCCCCTGGTCCGACCGTCAGTGGGACGAGCTGCGCGCCGTCGCGTTGGAGGCGGCACGCAAGTCGCGCGTCGCGAGCACCTTCCTCCCACTGGTAGGGCCGTTCCCCGCCGACCAGGCCACCGTTCCCTCGAACTGGCTGGAATACGTCACCCCGACCGGCTCTACGGACCCGCGCCTAGAAGTGCGAGCGGGCCGGACACTGCAGTTGGTGACCCTCTCCTGCAACATCTACCTCCGTGGTTCGGAGATCGCCGATCCCGATCTCGACGCGGCGAAGAGCATGGTTCGACGAGCGGGCGAAGTGCTCGGCAGGTTGGAAGATGCCGTCATTTTCTACGGGATACCCCCCGCGGATGACCCTGCGCTGGTCCGTGGGACCGTTATCCAACCGCAGATCTACACGTTACGGGTGGCCGTGATCTCTGACCGGCCTGCTGCTCGCACCAAGCGAGTTCGCTGGTACGGCGATGCGGCCTGCGAACACGCCGACCGCCTGACATCGTCGCCCTACGGAACGCCGCTGTCGACCTTGCGCCGCGACGTTGATCCGCCGAGGAGTCAGCGCTGTCGGCATCCGACAGGCCGAGGACCGATACGATGCGGCCGAACAAGGCGTCAGTGCGTCCGACGAAGCGCTCATGTCCGTGCGGCCGGACGCGCCGACCGCGCAGGACGCGACGCCGATCTCGTCGACGGCAATCGTCAAAGCCATCGAGAAGTTGGAGGCGCGCGGGCCACTTCGGACCGTTCGCTGTCGTACTCGGCCACGAACTCTTCAGCGCGGCCACGAGCCCGAGCAACTCCCTCGTGCTGCCCGACGCGATCGCCTCGCCGAGTTCCTCGACGGCCGTCGGGTGCAGCGGTCTGGGGTGCTGCCTCGCGGACAGCGGCGTCGTCGTGGCCCTCGGTGGCCAGCCGATCGAGCTCGTGCTGGCCAGCGACATCGACGTGCGGTTCCTGCAGGCGACCCTCGAACCGCGCTACGTCCTGCGGGTCTTCGAACGGCTGGTGCTGCGCATCAAGGAACTCGACGCGGTGTGCTGCGTCACGACCGATCAGCGCCGACTTGATCCCGAGATCATCGCGCGTCGGGCACGGTGATGACGGCCGCTCTGCCCACCCTGCTGGAACGGGTGGGCTTCCCGCTGCCATCCGGGCCGTTGAGCGCCAACACCACCCCTGCCGTCATGGTCGGCACCCCCACCGCCCATCCCGTCGACCTCGTGCAGGTGCTGATGCGGCGGGGTAGCGGGCCGCCGCTCGTCATCCGCGCCCTGCGGGACGCTACGAGACTCCGGCCGATCCGACGCAGTGGTTCCGGGCGCAACTGCCCGCGCTCGAGCCGGACCGGCGAGGCTGAGTACCGCGTCGAGTGGCTGCGGGCGGGGCGGCGGATCGCCACCCTGCCCGCCGACGGCTCGTGGTACCGCTTGCTCGGGGTGACCGAGGCGCCGAGCCCGCACTCCGCGACGCCGCCCACGGCGAGCCGGGGCGAGTGGCCGTCGCAGCCGCGGTTCGGCTACGGCCTGGAATTCTTCGCGGCGCTGACCGTCAACCTGATCGCAGAGCCGATCGGCGTGACGCCCGAGGGGTACCGGGTCAACTTCTACATCCGCGACGGTCGGGTCATCGGTCCCGGCATCAACGCCGTCGTGCAGCCCGTCGGCGGTGACTGGATGGTCATCCGACCCGACGGCGTCGGAGCGGTCAACATCAAGATCACCTACAAGACCGACGACGGTGCGCTGATCCTCGAGCAGGCGGGGGGCGTCTTCGACACCGGCCCCGAGGGATACGGGCTCGTCGCGGCGGGCACGTTGCAGGGGGCGCCCCCCTTCTACGCCACCCCCACTTGGTCGACGTCGCACCCGGCGTGGACCTGGCTCAACCGCAAGCAGGGGGTTGGTTTCGGGCGCGTGGTGATGGCGAAGCTCCAGGTGCAGTGCGACCTCTACCTACCCACCGTCCAGGTGTGATGCGGCGTGACCAGGGTGGTCGTGCTCGGTGGCGGTATCGCGGGACTCTCGGCCGCCCACGAGCTCGCCGAGCGCGGCTTCGAGGTCGTCGTCGCCGAGAAGACGGGGGTGCCCGGGGGTAAGGCCAGGAGTAGCCCGGTCCGGCCGGTGGGCCCCGCACCGTGGGGCCCCGAACCGCGCTACGAACGCCGTCACCCCGAGGACCCCGTCTCGTGGGTGCCCGGCGAGCACGGCTTCCGCTTCTTCCCCGGCTTCTACCGGCACGTCGTCGACACGATGGAGCGCATACCCTCGACCGAGGGCGTCAGCGCGGCGGGCCACCTCGTGCCGACCGCGCGCTGCGCGCTCAGCCAGTACGACCGCCCGACGTTCAGCGTGCCGGTGCGGTTCCTGCGCAGCCCCGGCGACGTCGGCGCGGTGCTCGGCGCGGTGCTGGCGGGCTTCGGCCCCGTGGCCGAGCTCACCCCGAACGACCTGGCCCACTTCGGCGTTCGGATCTGGCAGCTCCTCACGTCGTGCCACGAGCGGCGGCTCGCTGAGTACGAGCAGATCCCCTGGTGGGAGTTCATCGGCGCGGCGTCGCGCTCGACCGCCTACCGGAAGTTCCTCGCCGCCGGGATCACGCGCTCGCTCGTCGCGGCGCACGCCGAAACGGCCAGCACCCGCACGATCGGGGACATCTTCATCCAGCTGCTCCTGGACATCATCGACCCCTCGATGCCCACGAGCGACCGCGTGCTCGACGGGCCGACGAACGAGGTGTGGCTCTATCCGTGGCTGCAGCACCTCACGGCGCTCGGCGTCACCTACCTCCCGGAGACCGCAGCCACCGAGATCACCTACGCGGGCGGCCGCGTCAGCGGCGTCCGGGTCACGAACGGGCGCGGTACCGAGACGCTCGTGGGCGACTACTACGTGTGCGCGCTGCCCGCCGAACGAGCGGCGACGGTGTTCGCCCCCGGGCTCCTGGCCGCCGATCCGCGGCTGGCCTCCGTGCGCCACCTCGCCGACACGTGTCTGGAGTGGATGAACGGCGTGCAGTTCTACCTGCGCCGCCCGGTGCGGATGGTCCGCGGACACACCATCCACATCGACACCGAGTGGGCGCTCACCAGCATCTCCCAGATCGACGTCTGGCGGCCGGGCACGATGGACCGCTACGGGCCGCAGACGATCCAGTGCATCCTCTCCGTGGACGTCTCGGACTGGGACGCCCCGGCACCGGACGGGCGCAGCGCCACCCAGCACAGCCGGGAGGAGGTCGGCCGGGAGGTGTGGCGCCAGCTCAAGCGGTCGATGAACGCGCCGGGTCAAGAGGATGTCCTGCGCGACGACGACCTCATCGGCTGGTTCCTCGACTCCTCCATCGACCGCGATCCCGATCACCCCGGACTGCTCACCAACACCGAACCCCTGCTCGTCAACCTCGTGGACAGCTGGCGGCTGCGCCCGGACGCGGCCACCGCCGTGCCGAACCTGTTCCTGGCGTCCGACTACGTGCGGACCAACACGGACCTGGCAACCATGGAGGGGGCGAACGAGGCAGCCCGGCACGCCGTCAACGCGCTCCTCGACCGCGACGGCCACGCCGCACCTCGCTGCCGCATCTGGCCGCTGCACGAGCCGCTCGCGCTCGCTCCGCTACGCGAGTACGACGCGGTCCGCTTCGGCCTCGGGCTGCCCTGGGACGGCGGGCTGGTGACGGTGGCGGCCGCCGCCGTCGAAACAGCGGACCCGGTGCTCGGTCCCGTTGCCGCAGCACTCGCCGGGATGGCGCCCGACACGCAGCAGCTGCAGAGCACCCTCGACCAGATGGATCGGGCGACGCCACTCCTCGAGGAAGCCGACGACCTGGCCGAACGCATCGGGCAGGAGCTGGGCGGCGTCCGCGACGAGCTCGAGGGCAGCGTGCCGGTGCTCGACCGCGAGACCCAGGCGACGCGCTTCGGGCGGAACCTCGCCACCCGGCCGCAGCCGCAGGCCGATGTCCCCGAAGGCCCGGCCGGGTTCGCGGAGCGCCTCGCCTGGTACCGCGACCTGACGCTCACCGCGATGGACGACGCCATCCCGACGACCGAACCCCGCGAGCACCTCTACTCCCCGCTGCGCACGTTCGTCGCACAGCCGAGCAAAGGTCTCCGGCCCGGGCTCTGCCTGGCCGTCTGCCGGGCCTTCGGCGGCCGGGCGAGCGATGCGATCCCCTCCGCCGCGGGCATCGAGATGCTGCACAACGCGTTCCTGGTGCACGACGACATCGAGGACGGCAGCGAGGCGCGGCGCGGCGCCCCGACACTGCACCGGCAGCTCGGCACCCCGCTCGCGGTCAACGTCGGCGACGCGATGAACGCGCTGTCCATGCGGCTCTTCCGGCAGAACGTCGAGCGAGTCGGCCCCGAGCGGGCCCTGCGCATCTTCGACGAGGTCGACCACATGCTGCGCGAGTCGCTCGAAGGGCAGGCGCTGGAGCTGGGGTGGACCAAGGACAACCGTTGCGACCTCGACCTCGACGACTACCTGCGCCTCGTGTTGAAGAAGACGGCCTGGTACAGCTTCATCCACCCGATGCGGATCGGCGCGATCGTCGCCGGTGCGGACGGCGTAGACCTGAACCGCTTCGACGCCTTCGGATTCCTCCTGGGCGCCGCGTTCCAGATCCAGGACGACCTGCTGAACCTCGACGGCGACGCCGCCCTGTACGGCAAGGAGATCGGCGGCGACCTCTGGGAGGGCAAGCGCACCCTGCCGCTCCTCTACGCTCTGGCCACCGCACCCGCGAACGAGCGGGTCACGTTGGCGGAGTTCGCAGGCCGACGGCGCGAGCGCAGGCTGCCCCGCCAGGTCCTCGACATCCACCGCATCCTGCGTGCGAGCGGCGGCTTCGAACGCACGCGGGAGATCGCCCACGCGCTGGCCGCCGCGGCACAGGAGCGGATGGACACCGCCTTCGCGGGCGCGCAGGAGGGACCGGACCTCCAGTTCGTGCGCACGTTGGTCGGCTACGTCATCGACCGTGAGGTGTGAGCGGCGCCGAGCCGGTTCGACGGCGGAAGTCTGCGCAGTGCGACACAGCGGAGCTGTCACCTGCGACACAGCCACGTAGTGCTGCGATGCGGATGATGAACCGATGTGGTGCGGCGAGCTCGAGTCCATCTCGGACAGCCTCCGATGTCCCGTCACAGCGTGGCGACGCCGCACGCTCCGACGCCCCGGCTGGCCACCGTGGACATCCTGAGGTCGGCTCGGATCTTCGCGGAGCTGCCCGTCGAGGTGCTCGACCGTTTGGCGGAGGCGAGTGTCCGCCAAACGTATCGACGCAACCAGTACCTGTGGTATCAGGGCGACGAGGGCGGCTGTCTCGTCATCGTGGCGTCGGGGCTCGTGAAGGTCGTGCTGGGACGCGAGAACGGCGACGAGGCACAACTAGCGACGCTGGGCCCTGGCGAGACGCTGGGTGAGTTGGCGCTCCTCGACGGGGCGCCGCGGTCGGCGTCGGTCGTCGCGGTGGAGCCGACCACGGTTCTCATGCTGTCGCGGGCGACCGTGCTCGGGCTGATGGTGGACCATCCCTCCGTCCTCGACGCGCTGCTGCTCTCGCTCGGCGGCCTGGTGCGGCGGCTCACGGAGCAGACGGGCGATCTCGTCCCCGCCCTGCGGCGGCACGCCGACGCTTGAGCCCCTATCGCCCGTCGTCCTCGACGACGTGGACGGCGGCCTCCTCGGCCGAGGCGCCTGCGCCGTTGATGCCGACGTCCGACGCCCACGCCTCGGGATCGTCGTCGCGGACCCAGCCCTCGTCGGGGGCGACGAGGCGGCCCGCGCGGCGCTCGCCGACCTGGTCGTCCCACGTCTCGCCGTCGGTGTCGGCCGTGTCGCCGGTGCCGCCGTCGAACTCGTCGTCGTTGGCGCTCTCCGCGCCGACGTCGGGCAGCTCGCGGGCCAGCCGGTGGTCGAGGTCCTCGTGCCCGGCGGCCTCCCGCGCGGTGAGGCCGTAGTCCTCGACGGCCCACGGCCGGTCGGGGGGTGAGATGCCCTCGTCGAGCAGGTCGTCCACACCACGGTCGTCGAGCGTGTCCGCCTGGTCCAGCTGGGCGGTGTCGTCGAGGTCGTCCTGATCGTCCCGGCTCACCCGGCCGAACCTAGTCGAGATGCCCCGACCTCACGCGACGAGGGGCGTGCTGCCCAGCGCCCGGCGCCCGGCCGGGGTGAGCGCGGCGGCCACGCGCTGGCCGACCAGGCCCAGCGCGGCGGCGGCGATCAGGCCCGCGCGGACGAGCTGGTGCGCGGCCGCCTGGTCGCAGCAGCACAGGCCGTCGAAGAAGAGGTCGGACTCGGTGCCGAGCTGGAGCTCCGCCCCGCCCGCCGCCACGGCGCGCAGGATCGCTCGGTCGCGTCCGCTCAGGGTGCTCGTGGTGGTCATGACGGTCTCCGCGCTGTCGAAGGGCTGCTGCTCTTGAGTACGTCCACTATGTCGATCCGGTTCGACGGCCACACTCATCGCCGCCGCCACCAACGCGTACCGGGTGGGCAGGAAAACCTGCCCACCCGGTAAGACGTCTCCGTCCGATGAACGATTGCCGCTCAGTGAACGGTCGCCTTCGCCGATCCGACGCCGGTCAGCGAGCGCACCTCCATCTCCGCGTAACGGGCCGGGTCGGCCTTCTCCTTGGCGAGGACCGTGCCGAGGTAGCCGAGCAGGAACGACAGCGGGATCGAGACGATGCCCGGGTTGTCCAGCGGGAACAGGTGGAAGTCCACGCCCTGGATCATCGACGCGGTGAGGTTGCCGTTGGCGTCCTTCTTGCCCGACACCACCGGCGAGAACACGATCAGCAGCACCGTGATCGCCAGGCCGCCGTAGATGCTCCACAGCGCGCCGGAGGTGTTGAAACGCTTCCAGAACAGCGAGTAGAGGATCGTCGGGAGGTTGGCCGACGCGGCCACCGCGAACGCGAGCGCCACGAGGAACGCGATGTTCTGCCCGTTGGCGAGGATGCCGCCGAGGATCGCCACGATGCCGATCACGACCGCGGTGATGCGCGCGACCTTGACCTCCTCGTTCTTGCCGTCCACCTCGCCGCGCTTGATCACGTTGGCGTAGATGTCGTGCGCGAACGACGCGGACGCGGTGATCGTCAGCCCCGCGACGACCGCGAGGATCGTCGCGAACGCCACGGCCGCGATGAGACCGAGCAGCACCGTGCCGCCGAGCTGGTAGGCCAGCAGCGGCGCGGCCGAGTTGGCCTTGCCGGGTGCCGCGTTGATCGCCGCCGGGCCGACGAGCGCGGCCGCCCCGTACCCCAGGACCAGCGTGAACAGGTAGAAGAGGCCGATCAGGCCGATCGCCCACTGCACGGAGCGACGGGCCTCCCGCGCCGTCGGGACGGTGTAGAAGCGCATGAGGATGTGCGGCAGTCCCGCGGTGCCCAGCACCAGCGCGAGCGCCAGCGAGATGAAGTCGAGCTTGGTGATCCCGGACTTGCCGTACTGCGCGCCCGGCCCGAGCAGCTTGGCGCCCGCCTCGCCGCCCTTGGCCACGGCGTCACCGAGCAGCGCGGAGAAGTTGAAGCCGTACAAGGCGAGCACCCAGATCGTCATCACGGCGGCACCGATGATCAGCAGCACGGCCTTGATGATCTGCACCCACGTCGTGCCGCGCATGCCGCCGATGAGCACGTAGGCGATCATGACGACGCCCACGACCGCGATCACGAGCGACTGGCCCGCCTTGGACGTGACGTCCAGCAGCAGCGCGACGAGGCCGCCCGCGCCCGCCATCTGGGCGAGGAGGTAGAAGAACGAGACGGCGAGCGTCGAGGTGGCGGCGGCGGCGCGCACCGGCCGTTGCCGCATGCGGAAGGCCAGCACGTCGCCCATCGTGAAGCGACCGGTGTTGCGCAGCAGCTCGGCGACGAGCAGCAGCGCGACGAGCCACGCCACGAGGAAGCCGATCGAGTAGAGGAAGCCGTCGTAGCCGTAGAGCGCGATCGCGCCCGCGATGCCGAGGAACGACGCGGCCGACAGGTAGTCACCCGAGATCGCGATGCCGTTCTGCTGGCCGGTGAAGCCGCCGCCCGCGGTGTAGAAGTCCGAAGCGCCCGAGGTGGCGCGCTTGCTGACCCGCACCACGATGACCAGCGTGATGATGACGAAGACCAGGAAGATCCCGATGTTGAGGACGGGGCTGCTGCCCTCCACGCCCGCTGCGAGGCTCATCGCTGTCCCTCGCTAACGCTCGGTCCGCGCTTCGCGCGGCGCTGTGCCGATGATTCGCTCGCACGCTCGCTCACTTGCGCTCACCGCCCTCGAGCTCCTCGCGCAGCTGCTCGGACAGCGGGTCGAACCGCCGGGCGGTGAAGCGCACGTACCACCACGTGATCGTGAACGTCGACACGAACTGCAGGAGCCCGAAGACCAGGCCGACGGTGATGTTGCCCCAGAGCTTGGCCGACATGAAGGCGGGCGCGTAGGTGGCCATCAGCACGTAGAGCAGGTACCAGGCGAGGAACAGCGCGGTCACGGGGAAGATGAACGAACGCAGGCGGTGGCGGAGGTCCTGGAACTCCGGGGAGGACTGGACGGCTTCCCAGTCGCGGACGTCCGGCGGTCGTGGTGCAGGGTCGGTCGTACTCAAGACGGGGTGCCTCCTCGCACTTGGTTGTCCAGGGGGCATAGCCAAGGTGTCGCCGACACGCCGGGGAAGTGCGCTACGACACACCGCCCGACCGCGCGACCAGCGGCCGACGAACGGTCGTGCTTCCCGACGAACGGTTACGTCGTTGCCTCGTCGAGATGCAGCCGCAGGGTGGCCGCGGCGGCCCACGCAGGCGGTCGCCCGCGCAGCGACACCCCGACCATCACCGCGAACGCCAGCGGCACGGTCCACAGCGCGGGCTGGCCGAGCAGGCTCGCCGCGAGGCCCTCGGGGGCGCCGAGGAAGAGGTCGACGCCGATCGCGCCGACCGACGCGAGCAGGCCGACCACGACGCCCGCGACGGCCCCGGGCGCGGTGAGCCGCGGCCACCAGATGCCGAGCACCAGCAAGCGGGCAGAACGTGGCGGCGGCCACGGCGAAGGCCGCGGTCACGAGCACCCCGACGTCGATGTTCACCGCGGGCAGCGCCAGCGCCACGATCACGACCGCGCCCGCGAGCGGGGCCAGGCGCAGCCGCCGCAGGCCCGCGCCGGGCAGCAGGTCGTGCGCGACGGCGCTGGACAGCGCGAGCAGCAGCCCGAGCGAGGTCGCGAGGAACGCCGCGAACGCGCCCGCCGAGAGCATCGCCGTGACGGCCACGCCCGCCGGACCGCCGTCCACCCGCTGCGGGAGGGCCACCACGACCGTGTCGGTGTCGCCGGAGAGGTAGAGCTCCGGCACCAGCACCGCGCCCAGCGTGCCGTAGATCACGGGGAACAGGTAGAACGCGCTGAGCAGCGCGACGGTGATGGCGGCCGTGCGGCGCGCCGAACGGCCGTCGGGGCTCGTGTGGAAGCGGACGATGATGTGCGGCAGCCCCATCGTCCCCAGCACCAAGGCCATCAGCAGCGACAGCGTGGACAGCACCGGGTGGCCGCCGCCGTCGGTGTCGAGCAGCGGTCGGGTCCAGGCGTCGCCGCCGGGCGGGAGCGCGCCGCCGACGTCGGGCACGTCCGCGCCCGCCGGGAACGTCCACGTCGTGCCCGCTTCCACCGGGTACTCGCCCGGGACGAGCTGCCGGGGCGCGCCGCCGTCGTCCACCGTGGTGGGCTCGGTGACGGTGAGCGTGGTCGCGAAGCGGAACTGCACCGGCGTCTCGTGGGCGAACCGGGTGAACTCGACGGGCTCCAGCGCGGCCGCGCGCACGGTGGGCCCGACCGCGGTGACCAGCCAGATCGCGGGCCCGACGAACAGCGCGAGCTTGAGCACGAACTGGAACGCCTGCACATAGGTGGCGGCGCGCATCCCGCCGAGCGCCAGGGTGACCGAGACCGCCGCGCCCGCCACGACCACGCCGACCCAGTACGGCGTGCCGCTCACCACGCGCAGCACCTGGCCCGCCGCCTTGAACTGGGGCACCAGGTAGAGGGTGGCGATCACGAGCACGACGACCGCCGAGAGCGTGCGGAGTCGGCGGGAGCCCAGCCGGGCCTCGGCGAAGTCCGGCACGGTCAGCGCGCCCGTGCGCCGCATGGGCGCGGCGACGAGCGCGAGCATCGCCACGTAGCCCGCGGTGAACCCGACCGGGTACCAGAGCGCCCCGATCCCGTCCTTCACGACGAGCCCGGCGACGCCGAGGAAGGACGCCGCCGAGAGGTACTCCCCCGAGACCGCCGCGGCGTTGAGCGTGGGCGAGATGCGCCGCGATGCGACGAGGAAGTCCGAGGTGCTGCGCATCGCGGCGACCCCGCGGGCCCCGATCAGCAGTGTGATCACGACGACGAGGAGGATAGCGGCGCCGATCACCGCGGCTTCTCCCCGTCGTTCCGTTCGATGCGTTCGGCGCGGCGCAGCTGGACGACCGCGATCGCGACCAGCCCGCCGTAGGGCAGCACCGCGACGGCGAGCCACGAGACGCGGACGCCCGCCACGCGCACGTCGTCCAGCTCGGGGAGGACGGCCAGCAGCAGCGGCAGCCCGACCACGACGACCGTGAGGAGCGCGAGCGCGGTGAGCGCCGCCCGCAGCTGCACGCGGCGGATGCGGCGGGCCCGCTCCAGGTCGGCCCGGCCCAGGTGCGGGGGCTCGGTGCGCACCGCGGAGCGCCGCGCCATCGCGAGCCGGGTCTGCGGGCTCGCGACGGTGATCCGCTTCGGCCCCTTCCGGCTCACTCGAACACGCCTTTCGTGGCCGCGTCGAGCAGGCGTTCGCGCAGCTCACGGGCGTGGCGACGGCTCACGGGCACGTCGCCGACGTCGGTGTGGGCGAGCAGGCCGCCGCCGATGTCGCTGCGCAGCTCGCGCACCCGCGCCACCGCGAGCAGGAAGCCGCGGTGCACGCGCAGGAACCCGGCGTCGGCCCAGTGGCCCTCCAGCCGGGAGATCGGGATCCGCAGCAGGTGGTTGCCCTCGGGGGTGTGCAGCCGGACGTAGTCGCCCTGCGCCTCGACGAACCGGACGTCGTCGCGGCGCACGAAGCGGGTGCGCCCGCCGAGCTCGATGGGCACGGCGGCGAGCGCGTCGACCGGCGGGCGGCTCGCGGTCGGGTCGGGGGCGGCGAAGCGGCGGATCCGCTCCAGCGCCGCGGCCAGCCGTTCGGCGGAGATCGGCTTGAGCAGGTAGTCGACGGCGCCGACCTGGTAGGCGGCCGCGGCGTGCTCGTCGAACGCGGTGACGAAGACGATCGCGGGCGGCTCGGCCATGCGCGTGAACAGCGCGGCCAGCTCCATGCCGTCCATGCCGGGCATCGCGATGTCGAGGAAGACGGCGTCGAACCGGGCCGCCTGCAGCAGCCGCACGGCGGCGAGCGCGTCCGGCGCGGTCTCGACCTCCTCGACGCCGGGGGCCGCGGACAGGAGGCGGCGCAGCTCGTCGAGCGCCGGGCCGACGTCGTCGACGGCGAGCACGCGCATCAGCCCGCCACCACTCCAGGCTGGAAACGGGGCAGTCGCAGCACCACGCGGGTGCCCGCGTCCGGCGCCGTCTCGACGATCAGCCCGTAGCCGGGGCCGAACACCGAGCGCAGCCGCCGGTCGACGTTGACCAGCCCGAGGTGCCCCGGCCGCCCGCGCCCGGCCAGCACCGCGGCGGCGTAGGCTGGGTCCATCCCCGGGCCGTCGTCCTCGACGGTGATCACGCACTCGCTGCCCTGCGCCTCGCCCGCCACCTGCACGAGCCCTTCGCGCCCGGTCGCCTCGACGCCGTGCCGCACGGCGTTCTCCACCAACGGCTGCAGCGCGAGGTACGGCACCGCCACCGGCAGGATCTCCGGGGCGATCCGCACCTGCACCCGCAACTTCTCCCCGTGCACCGCGCGGGCGAGGGCGAGGTAGGCCTCGATGGCGGCGAACTCGCCCGCCACCGTGGTGTAGTCGCCGTGGCGCGCCAGGCTGTGGCGGGTGTAGGCGGCGAACTCGAGCATGAGGTCGCGCGCCCGCTCGGGATCCGACTCGACGAACGACGCGATCGTCGTGAGGCTGTTGTAGACGAAGTGCGGCGAGATCTCCGCGCGCAGGGCCCGCAGCTCGGCCTGCTCGGCGACCTCAGCTGACGCCTCCAGCTGGGCCCGCTCCAGCGCCTCGCCGACCCAGGCGGCCGCCTCCCGCGCTGCACCGGCCGCCACCTCGCCGCCGATGACCAGCACACCGGCGAGCCCGTCGTGCACGTGCACCGGCAGGGCGACGACGCCGCCGTGTGCGGCACGGGCGTCGCGCTCGCGCACGCGCTCCACCAGCTCGTCGGCGTTCGGGACGGCTGAGCCCGACCACACCGGCGGCCCGTCGAGGCCCGCGAGCCCGACCGCGTCGACGTCCAGCAGCGCACGCAAGCCACCCACCGCCGACGCGACCCCCGCGCCTGCGAGGCCCCCGCGCAGGTCGTGCTTGATGCGGCGGCCCGCCGCGAGCGTCGCCATGGCGTCCGCGCCCCTGCGCACGCCGCGCCGCCACGCGAGCGGCGCGCGGACGACGGGCATGGCCGGTAAGGATAACCCCCGGTCCGCCCCGGGGTCGGTGATCACGGGCGCAGTCACTCCCTCCTAAGGTTGGGCGGTGTCCCGAAGTCTGCGCATGACCGACGGCGTGCGGCTGGCGGTGCAGGAGCGCGGCGACCCGGATGCGCCCATGGTCGTCGCGGTGCACGGCTACCCCGACGACCACCGCGTCTGGCAGGGCGTCGCGGACGACCTCGCCGTCGACCACCGGTTCGTCACCTACGACGTGCGCGGGGCGGGTGCGTCCGACGCCGCGTCCACCCGGGCGGGCTACCGCCTCGACCGGCTCGCCGAGGACCTCGCGGCCGTGCTCGACGCGGTGCGCCCGGACCGGCCCGTCCACTTGCTCGCGCACGACTGGGGCGCGATCCAGGCCTGGCACGCCGTCACCGACCCGGGGTTCGCCGCCCGGGTCGCGTCCTTCACGTCGATCTCGGGGCCGTGCCTGGACCACCTCGCCGACTGGTTCCGGCGCGCGCCGCGCACCGCGGCCCTCCGGCAGGGCGCGAAGTCGTGGTACACGCTGGTGTTCCGGATGCCGGTGCTCCCCGAGCTGGGCTGGCGCAGCGGGCTCTTCGGTCGGGTGACGGCGGCGTCGCAGCGGATGCCACCGCCGGTGGTGCGAGACGCGGTGAACGGGCTGGAGCTCTACCGGGCCAACATCGCGGCGACGATGGCCGCGCCCGTGGCCCGGCGCACCGCCGTGCCCGTGCAGGTCATCGCGCCGCGCCGCGACAGCTTCGTCTCCGTGTCGCTCGCGCGCAGTGCGGAGCCCTTTGCCGACGACTTCACGATGCGCGAGATCGAGGGCGGGCACTGGGTGGTGCGGCACCGGCCCGAGCTGGTCGCCGACCCGGTCCGGACGTTCGTGCGCGCGCTGCCTCCTCGCTGACGCTCGTCGGCCGCGCTGCGCTGCTGTGCTCGATGGTGAGCTCGCAAGCTCGCTCACTCCGGGGTGACGTTGTCGCGCAGCTTCCCGAGCAGGCCGCGCAGGGTTTCGAGCTCGCTGTCGGAGAACCCGGTGCGCAGGCGGGTGTCGTAGTGCTGCGCGACGGTCCGCAGGCGCCGGAACGCCGCGTCGCCCGCCTCCGTCAGCTCCACCAGGTGGACGCGCCGGTTGGCGGGGTCGCGGCGGCGGGTGAGCAGGCCGTCGGCCTCCATGCCGTTGAGGTGGTGGGTGAGCGTGGCGTCCTGGATGCCGACGGCGGCGGCCAGCTCGCGCTGGTTGGCCGTCGGCCGCGACTTGAGCGAGAGCAGCACCAGCCACATCGGACGCGAGCCGCCCGCGCGCGCCAAGGCCGCGTCGAACGCCCGGCCGACGTCGCGGGCGACGCCTGCGAGCTCCATGCCGATCGGGGTCTGGGTGGGGCGGGGCACCGGCAAACCCTATCCGTTCGACGTCTAATGACGAGCCCGACGTTCCCGGGGTGGCGACCCCGGGAACGTCCGTTTCGCGGCGATCAGGCGGTGAGGTCGTAGACCGTCTGGCCGCCCACCGTCGTCGCCGGGTAGTTCGCCGCGACCCACGCCGCGATCTGTGCGCTGGTGCTGTCGGAGCTCTCGCCCGGGCCGCCGCCCTGGCCGCCGATGTAGTAGTGGATCTCGCCGTTGGCGACGGCCGCCTGGAACTGCGCCAACGTGACGGCGGCGTCCGAACCCGACCAGCCGCCGGTGGACATCACCGCGGTGCCGCTGGCCAGCTCCAGCCCGGCCGCCGACTGCGCCGAGGAGACGGCGGCCGACCACGTCGACGTCGTCCCGCTGAGCAGGGCCGTCAGCTCGGCGCTCGTGGCCCCGCCCATCCAGCCGCCCATACCGCCGCCCATCCCGCCGCCGGGCAGAGCGCCGCCCGCGTCGGCCGCCGCCGCGCCACCGGTGGCGGAACTGCCGCCTGTGCCGGTGGTCGCGGCACCATTGGTGGCGCCGCTCGCTGCCGGGCCGCCCGCCGCGTCCACGGTCGCCGCACCCGCGGTCGCCGCGCCATCGGCTGCCGCGCCTTCGGAGACCGCGCTGCCCGATGCGGCCGCGTCGGTGGACGCGGCGTCGGTCTGCGAGGGCGGGGGGCCGCCGTGCTCGCCCGTGCCGCCGCCCGGGCCGCCGCTCATCGCGCTCGCCGACGTCCCCACCGACGGGATGGAGCCGCTGTGCGCGGTGGCCGCGGTCGTCACGGCGTACGCGGCAGGCGCCGCCAGTCCGACCAGCACCGCCGCGGCAACGCCCGCGAGAGCGACCCGCCGCAGCCGCCCGGCCGGCACGAGGCAGGCCACCGCCACCACGCCCGCGGCGAGCACGACCCACCGCACCCACGCGAACGCCTCGTCCGACTGCGCGAGCAGCACGAACGCCCAGGCCGCCGTCGCGGCCGCGGCGAGCGCCAGCGTGCGGCGACCCACCACCCCGGCCCGCTGCCGCCAGAACGCCACCGCGCCCACGCCGACCAACGCCGCGATGCCGGGCGCGAGCGCCACCGTGTAGTACGGGTGCATCGTGCCGCTCATGAAGCTGAACACCACGCCGGTGACGAGCGTCCAACCGCCCCACAGCAGCAGCGCCGCACGCAGCCGGTCGGTCCGCGGCGCCCGCATCGTGACCGCGAGCCCGGCCACCAGCAGCACCAGCGCAGCGGGCAGCAGCCAGGACACCTCCAGCGCGATCTCGCCGGTGAACAGGCGCGTGATCCCGGCCGAGCCGCCGAACGCGGTGTTGCCCGACCCACCCGGGCCGCCACCGCCGCCGTTGCCGCTCCCGCCGAGCAGGCGACCGATGCCGTTGTAGCCCAGCGCCAGTTCGAGCAGCGAGTTGGTGGTGGAGCCGCCGATGTACGGCCGGTCGGCGGCGGGCCACAGCTCCACCAGCGCGATGTACCACCCCGCGGCGACGACCATGGCGACGAGCGCCGCGCCGAGCTGCAGGAGCCGGGTGCGCAGCCGGGTCGGCCCCGCCACGAGGTACACCAGCCCGAACGCGGGCACGACCAGCAGCGCCTGCCCCATCTTCGTGAGGAACCCGAACCCGACAGCGGCGCCCGCCGCCGCCAGCCACCACGTCGACGCCCGCACCGAGGCCGCGTCGACCGCCCGCACCACCGCGTAACCACCCGCCACCAGCAGCAGCGTGAGCAGCGCGTCGGGGTTGTCGAACCGGAACATCAGCACCGCCGCCGGGGTGAGGGCCAGCGCCGCGCCCGCGATCAGCCCGGCGACCGGGCCCGCCCACCGGCGCACCGCCCCGTACAGCAGGGCGACCGAGGCGACCCCCATCAACGCCTGCGGTACCAGCAGGCTCCACGAGGAGAACCCGAAGAGCCGCGCGGAGGCCGTCATCACCCACAGCGCCGCGGGCGGCTTGTCCACCGTGATCGCGTTGCCGGAGTCGAGCGAGCCGAAGAGCCACGCCTTGAGCGACTGCGTGCCCGCCTGGACGGCGGCGGCGTAGTACTCGTTGGCGTAGCCCGAGGCCGAGAGGTCCCACAGGTACAGCACCGCGGTGGCGACGAGCAGGACGGCGAGCGCGGGCCGCACCCACGCGGGTCGGTCGGCCCGCGCGGTCGGCGGCACCGCCCGGTGGCTCGGCGGTCTGGGGCGAGGTGGCGACAGCGTCGCGGTGCTCACGCTGCCTCCTCGCTGACGCTCGTCGGCCGCGTGCGCAGTGCTGCTGTGCTTGATGGTGAGCTCGCAGGCTCGCTCACGGATACTCCCTGGTTGTCGGATGACGTTGGGTTCCACCGTCGTCGACCGCACTGTCGCGTCGCTGTGCGTCGCCTGTGCGCCTCCTGTGTTCCCCCGGGCGCGTGCGTCCGGCCGTGGTCGCCCCGTACCGTGGAGCGGTGCAGTACCTGATCGCGATCGGCGTCGCCCTCTCGTCTGCCGTCTGTTACGCCATCGCCGCCGTGCTGCAGCAGCGGGAGGCTTCCCGCCACGACATGCACGGGCTGGCGCTGATCTTCAGCCTGCTGCGGCGGCCGCGGTGGTGGATGGCGGTCACTTCCACGCTCGCGGGCGCGAGCCTGCACGTCGTCGCGCTGAAGTTCGGCCCGCTCACCCTGGTACAGCCCTTGGGGGTGTCCGCGCTGGTGATGGCGCTGCCGCTCGGGGCGTGGTTCAACGACCGGCGGGTGCTGCGGGCGGAGTGGATCGCGGCGGCCGCCGTGGTGGCGGGCCTGCTCGCCGTCCTCACGCTGGCGCCCCACCACGTGCCGCCGCCCGCCGTACCCCCGGCGGAGCTGGTCATCGCCATCGGCATCTGCCTGGGTGTGCTGCTGGCGTGCGTCGCCATCAGCCGGTTGCTGCCGCCGAAGGCCGCCCCGGTGGTGCGCGCCGTCGGGTCGGCGGCGTGCTTCGGCTTCGCGTCGGCGATGGCCCGCCTGGTCGTCGCGGGCAACGGCGATCTCCTCATCCCGCTCCTCGCCTGCGGGTTCTTCGCCGTCACCGGCATGCTGATGATCCAGGCCGCCTACCGCGACGGCGGGCTGGGCGCGCCGCTGGCCACGTGCACGATCGTCGACCCGATCGCCGCCTCCACGGTCGGGATCGTCCTCCTCGGCGAGCACCTCCGGCTGGGCGTCGCGGGTGGCGCCGTGGGCTTCGCGGGCCTGGTCCTCACGATCGTCGGGCTCACCGTGCTGGCCCGCCACGCGCACCACCCGAAGACCGCGGTCGCGGTCAGCTGACGATCACCGGCGGGTAGTCGGCCACCCACTGCGTGGCCTCCTCGTAGGCGCGGCCGAGGCGCAGCACCGCGTGGTCCGCACCGGCCGGGCCGACGAGCTGCACCCCGGTCGGCAGGCCGCGGGTGTCGAAGCCCGCGGGCATGCCGAGCACCGGTGTGCCCGCCATCGACCACGGCATCACGGTCTCCATCCAGCGGTGGTAGGTGTCCATCCGCCGACCGTCGACGACCTCGGGCCACGGTGTCGTCACGGCGAACGGGAACACCTGGGTGCTGGGGGCGAGCACGGCGTCGAACCGCTCGAACAGCGCGCCGACGGCCTCGACCCAGCGCTGCCGCACGGCGGCGGCCCGGCTGACGTCGAGCGCGGTGTAGGCCAGCCCGTGCTCGACCTCCCAGACGATCTCCGGCTTGAGCTGGGCGCGCAGGGCCGGATCGGCGTGCAGCGGCGCGAGCTCCAGCGCGTGCAGGCCGCGCCACACCAGGAACGCGTCCCACAGCTCGTCGAGGTCGAACGCGGGCACGTGCTCCTCGACGACGCAGCCCAGCCCGGCGAACACGTCGGCGGCGCGCCTGCCGAGCTCCAGCACGCCGGGCTCGGTCGCCAGCCGTCCGCCGAGGTCGCCGACCCACGCGACCCGGGTGCCCGCCACGGGGCCGTCGAGCTCGACCGGTGGCCGCGCGGCCATCACACCGAGCAGCCGGGCGACGTCGGCGACCGTGCGCCCCATCGGACCCAGCTCGCCGAGCTGCGCGATCGGCCCGGGCGGCACCACCGTGCCCGCGGTCGGGCGGAAGCCCAGCACGTTGCCGAACGCCGCCGGGTTGCGCAGCGAGCCCATGTAGTCGCTGCCGTCGGCGATCGGCAGCATGCGGGCCGCGAGCGCCGCGGCCGCGCCCCCGCTGCTGCCGCCGATGGTGCGGCCGAGGTCGTAGGGGTTGCGGGTGGCGCCGTGGACCGGGTTGAAGGTCTGCGAGCCGAACCCCATCTCGGGGGTGTTGGTCTTGCCGACGACGACCGCGCCCGCCGCCCGCAGCCGCGCCACGAACGGCTCGTCCACGACGCCGACCTGGTCGCGGAAGATCGGTGACCCCAGCGTCCACGGCAGGCCCGCGACCTCGGAGAGGTCCTTCACCGCGATCGGCAGTCCGTGCAGCGGGCCCCGCTCAGCACCGTCGTGGGGGGATCGGTCGCGGGCAGCGGCCTCTTCGAGCACGTCGGCGCGGTCGCGGAGGCCCACGATCGCGTTGACCCGCGGGTTGAGGGCGTCGATCCGGTCGAGGTGGGCGCCCACGACCTCGACGCACGACGCCTCCCCGCGCGCGACGAGCGTCACCAGCTCGCTCGCGGAGAGGTCGGGCAGGTCGCTCACAGCAGTTCCTCCGGCACGTCGACGACCCGGCTGCGCAGGTACTCCCCCAGGCCCTTGGCCTGCGGATCCGGGCGGGTCGACGACGCGACGCCGTCGCCGAGCAGGCCGTGCACGACGACGTTGACCGCCCGCAGGTTGGGCAGCGGGTGGACGTCGATCGGCAGCGCCGCGGCCTCGGGCCCGAGCAGCTCGCGCACCCGCTCGGCGGTGAGGAACGCGGCGAGCCACGCGTACCCGGCGTCGTCGCGGGTCCACAGCCCGATGTTGGCGTTGCCGCCCTTGTCGCCCGACCGCGCCCCCGCCACGCGGCCCAGCGGTGCCCGCACGGTCGGTCGCGCGCGGTGGCGTCCGCGGCGGTGCAGGCGGGACCTCCAGGCACGGCGGCGGTGGGCGGGTCGGCGGTGGGTGGGTCGGGGATCATGCGCCGCTCGCCGCCCGGGCAGCACGACCGTCTGCGTCACGGCCGCGCGCGGCACGGCGGCGGGGCGGTAGACGCCGAAGGCGGACTCGGTGGTCGGCGGCGTGGTGGTGTGGAAGCCCGCGTAGCCGCCGAGCGCCAGCTCCATCGTCGCGTTCGAGAACGCCCGGCCCACCTTCCGCGGGTCGGGGTCCTTCACGGTGATGCGCAGGTGCGCGGTGGCCTGGTCGTTGGTCGGCGCGTCCGGCCGGTCGAACCGCAGCAGCCGCACGTCGACGGCGGCGAAGCGCTCGCGGCCGCCGAGCACCTCGAACAGCAGCTCCTCGGCCCGCGCGGCCTTGGCCTCGACGTCCAGGCCGGTGAGCACGAGCGTCATCGTGTTGCGGAAGCCGCCGACGTCGTTGAGCGCCACCTTCAGCGTGGCGGGCGGCGGGCTCCCCCGCACCCCGCTGATCGCGACGCGGTGCTCGCCGTCCTGCGCCAGCGCGATGGTGTCGAAGTGCGTGGTGACGTCCGGGCCGAGGTACGCGGGCCCGGCGATCTCGTAGAGCAGCTGCGCGGTGACCGTGCCGACCGAGACGAGCCCGCCCGTGCCCGGGTGCTTCGTGATCACCGACGAGCCGTCCTCGGCGACCTCGGCGATCGGGAAGCCCGGGTAGCGCCGGTCGGTGATCTCGTCGAGGAACGCGTAGTTGCCGCCCGTGGCCTGCGGCCCGCACTCGATCACGTGCCCGGCGACGACCGCGCCCGCGAGCGCGTCCCAGTCGGTCGGGCCCCAGCCGTGCCACCACGCGGCCGGTCCGACGACGAGCGACGCGTCGGTGACCCGCCCGGTGACGACGACGTCCGCGCCCGCCTCCAGCGCCGCGGCGATGCCCCAGCCGCCGAGGTAGGCGTTGGCCGACACCGGCTTGCCGCTGACCGGCGGGGTGATCGCGCCGAGCGAGCCGCGCAGGTCGTCGCCCTCGACGTGGGCGACGCGCGCCCCGAGCGCCTCGATCGCCGCCGCGAGCCCGGCCGGGTTGAGCCCGCCCGCGTTGGAGACGATCTTGATGCCGCGCTCGAGGCACGGGCCGAGCACCTCCTCGACCTGACGTGAGGAACGTGCGCGCGTAGCCGAGACCGGGGTCCTTCGCCTGCGCCTTGGCCAGGATGAGCATGGTGAGCTCGGCGAGGTAGTCGCCGGTGAGGACGTCGATCGGGCCGCCGTCGACCATCTCGCGGGCGGCGGCGAGCCGGTCGCCGTAGAAGCCCGAGCAGTTGGCGATGCGCACCGGCCTCATGACGCCACCCGCCCGGGGCCCGCCGGGCCCGCGTAGGCCTGCGCGAAGCTCATCCACTCGGTCGCGACCGGGCCCGCTCACCTCCAGCGCCGTGTCGCCGAGGTGGCGGCGTTGGGTGACGACCAGGCAGAAGTCCAGCGCGGGCGCCGACGACCCGGTCGACCGCGTCCTCGGGCCCCCAGGTCCACGTGGCGCCGTCGGGCGCGGCGAGCTCCACCCGGATCGGCGTCGTGGGCGACCTCCCGCCCGTTCACCACGTAGCTGTAGGCCCGTGCACCGATCCCGATGTGCGCGACGTGCCGCAGCCGGGCCGTCGGCTCCCGTTCCACGCCGACGGTGTCGGCGACGTCCTGGCCGTGCGCCCATGTCTCCATGATCCGCGCGGTGAGCGCCGACGCCGCGCTCATCGGCGGCCCGTACCAGGGCACCCGCAGCGACGGGTCGAGCCCGCGGAACACCGTGAGCAGCCGGGACCGGGCGTCGTCGAACCAGGACAGCACGGCGGCGCCCGACCGGTCGCGGTGCGCGGCGGCCACCCCGTCGGGGTCCGGGTTCGCCTGCTCGGCCGCGAACGCCTCCGGCGCAGACGGCCGAGCGCACGGCGGCCTCGTCGAACCACGCGAGGTGGGTCACCTGGTCGAGCACCGACCAGCCCGCCGCGGGCGTGGGCTGCCGCCAGCCCGCCTCGTCGAGCGGGACGAGCAGCGCGCGCAGCACCGCCGATTCCGCGGCGAGGTCGTCGGCGAGCCCGGACATCGAAACCGGCATCAGCGTCCCTTCCAAACGGGGGTCCGCTTCTCCCGGAAGGCACGCGGCCCCTCTTGTGCGTCGGCCGAGCGGTAGACCGGCGCCCAGATCTCGTCGGCCTCCGCCGCGGGCGCCGACAGGTACACCGTGCGCTTGGCCGCCGCCACCGACAGCGGCGCGTTGGCGGCGATCCGCTCGGCCAGCTCCTGCGTCCGCTCGTGCAGCTCGGCGGCCGGGACCACCCGGTTGACCAGCCCGATCTCGTACGCCCGCGCCGCGCTGACCGGCTCGCCGGTGAGCAGGATCTCGGCGGCCGCGCGCGGGCCGACCAGCCACGGCAGCGGCGCGGCCCACGGCGCACCCCGGCCCACCCGCACCTCCGTCACCGCGAACGCGGCGTGCTCGGCGGCCACCACCAGGTCGCACTGCTGCGCCAGCAGGAAACCGCCCGCGTAGGCCACGCCGTTGACGGCCGCGATCGTCGGCTTGGGCACGTCGATGTTGCGGCCGAACTGCGGGAGGAAGTCCGGCGGCGGCACCTCCAGCGCCGCGTCGGCCATCTCCTTGAGGTCGCCGCCCGCGCAGAACGCCCGGTCGCCCGCGCCGGTGAGCACGAGCACGGCCGCGTCGTCGGCGACGAACCGGCGCACGCCGTCCCACAGGCCCGCGCGGACCGCCGCGGACAGCGCGTTGCGGGCCTCGGGCCGGTCGATGGTCAGCCACGCGACCGGCCCCTCGCGGGTGTAGTGCACCGTCACGGGTACAGCTTCCGCAGCTCGGGCCGGTTGAGCTTGCCGCTGCCGGTGCGCGGCAGCGCGTCGACGACCTCGATCCGGCGCGGCCGGTGCATGCCCGGACAGGTTCGGGTTGGCGGCGCACCAGGCGGCGACGTCGTCGGCCGTCACACCGGGGCGCACGGGCACGACCACGGCCGTGACCTGCTCCACCCACCGCTCGTGCGCGGTGCCGATGACCGCGACCTCGGCCAGGTGCGGGCAGCCCGCCAGGTGCTCCTCGACCATCTGCGGGAACACGTTCTCCCCGCCGGTGACGATCATGTCGTCGATCCGGTCGACGTAGTAGAGGTAGCCGTCGGCGTCGCGGGACACGAGGTCGCCGGTGCGGAACCAGCCGTCGTCCCACTTCTCGGCGTCGGCGTCCGGGCGGTTCCAGTAGCCGGGCGTGACGGCGTCGCCGCGCACCCACAGCTCGCCGACCTCGTCCTCGCCCGCCGCGATGTCCGGGCCACCGGCGGGCGGCACCACCCGCACCTGGACGATCTGCTCCAGCGGCAGGCCGGTGGAGCCCGTCGCGGCGACGCGCTTCCAGCGGGTAGGTGGCGGCCAGCCCGCTCTGCTCCGTCTGGCCGTAGATCTCCACCGGCTCGACCCCGGTGCCCGCGGTGAGCCGGGCGATCGGCGCGCTCGGGGTGCGCGAGCCGCCGAACATGCAGCACGCGGAACGAGTCGAGCAGCACCGGCGCGTCGACCGTCCGGTTGCCGACGTCGATGAGCATCGTGGAGATCAGCCCGCCGTAGCTGGGCCGCAGCCGCTGCGCGAGCGCGATCCAGGCGACGGCGTCCCACCGCGCCATGTAGGTGACCTGGCCGCCGCGCAGGAGGATCGGCAGCGTGCCCAGTTGCAGTCCGCCGACGTGGAAGAGCGGCATGGGCAGCAGCGCGTGGTCCGCCGCGGTGAGCTCGTAGACCTCGATGACCGCCTCGACCTGGGCCATCGTGTTGCGGTGGGTCTGCCGCACGCCCTTCGGCACGCCGGTGGACCCGGAGGTGTACATGATCAGCGCGTCGTCGGCGTCGCGGCGGGGCACCACGTGGCGCGACGGCTCGCAGCGGGCCAGCGCCCGGTCGAAGCTGCCCTCCGGGCCGGTGGTGAGCAGGGTGACCTCTTCGCCGACGAGCAGCGCCTCCAGGCGGGCGGCATCACCCGTGCCCGTGACGATGTGCGTGGCCCCGGAGTCGACGATCGCGTGCCGCAGCGCGGCGTCGGGGAACAGGTAGTTGAGCGGCACGGCCACGCCGCCCGCCTGCCAGACGCCGAGCAACGCGGGCACGTACTCGAGGGAGTTGGGCAGGAAGACCCCCACCCGCTGGCCCGCCACGAGGCCGTCGGCCCGCAGGTGGGCGGCGAACCGGGCGGCGGTGTCGACGAGGCGGCCGTAGCGCACCTCCCGATCGTCGAGGCGCAGCGCCACCTGGCCCGCGTGGTCGGCGGCGACGCGCCGCAACAAGGTCGCGATGTTCATCCCGCCTCCTCCACCACGGCCAGCGCCTGACCGCTCTCCACCTGGTCGCCCGGCTGGACGTGCAGGGCCGTGAGCACGCCGTCGAGCGGCGCGGCCACCGTGTGCTCCATCTTCATCGCCTCCAGCACCACCAGCGGCTGCCCGGCCGTCGACGCGGTCGCCCGCCGCGGCCGCCACCCGCACCACCGCGCCAGGCATCGGGGCCAGCAGCGATCCGGCGGCCGCGTGCGCGTTCGGGTCGGGGAAGCGCGGCACCCGCCCGAGCGCGGCCGAGCCGGCGGGGTCGTCGACGTACACCGCTTCGTCGGTGCGGTGCACGGCGAAGGCGCGCCGCACGCCGTCGACGTCCAGCACGACCCGCTCCGGGGTCGCCGACACCAGCTCGATGGCGAGGGGCTCGCCGTCGACGGCGATCTCGACGCCGTCGCGGCGGAACCGGTAGGCGACCGCGACCTCCCGGCCGTCCACGGAGTACGCCACCTGTTGGGGGTGGGCGGGGACGTTGCGCCAGCCGGACGGGAAGCCGCCTGCGGCGACCCGCCGCCTCGGCCAGCGCGGCCACGGCCGCCCGCAGCGGATCCGCGGCTTCGACGCGCACGAGCGACGGCAGCCGGACGTAGCGACCCGCCAGGAAGTCGGCATCGCGCGAGGATCGCCACGAGCAGGTCGCGGTTGGTCACCACACCGTGGATCTGCGCACCCCGCAAGCGCGCGCCGCAGGCGGCGGGCCGCGGCGGCCCGGGTGGCGCCGTGCGCGATCACCTTGGCCAGCATCGGGTCGTAGTGCGGCCCCACCACCGAGCCGTCGGCGACGCCCGCGTCGACCCGCACGCCGTCGGGGATGCGGAAGCGGTGCAGGGTGCCGGTCGCAGGCAGGAACCCGGCCGGGACGTCTTCCGCGTAGAGCCGCACCTCGATCGCGTGCCCGTCGATCCGCGCCTCGGTGACCTCGGCGGGCAGCGGCTCCCCCTCGGCGACGCGCAGCTGCAGCGCGACGAGGTCGAGGCCCGTCACGAGCTCCGTGACCGGGTGCTCGACCTGCAGCCGGGTGTTGACCTCGAGGAACCAGAACGCGCCGGTGGCGTCCATGACGAACTCGACGGTGCCCGCGCCGGTGTAGCCGAGCGCCTTGCCCGCGGCCACCGCGGCCGCCGACAGCTCGCCGCGCAGCGCGTCGTCGACGACCGGCGACGGGCACTCCTCGACGATCTTCTGGTGCCTGCGCTGGATCGAGCAGTCGCGCTCGAACAGCGCGACGACGCTGCCGTGCGCGTCGCCGAGGATCTGCACCTCGACGTGGCGGGGGTCGACGACGTAGCGCTCCAGGAACACGGTGTCGTCGCCGAACGCGGACGCGGCCTCCCGCCGGGCGCTCGCGACGGCCTCGGCCAGCTCGTGCGGCGTCGACGACGATCCGCATGCCTCGCCCGCCGCCGCCGAACGCCGCCTTGACCAGCACCGGGAAGCCGATGCGCGCGGCCTCGGCCGTGAGGTCGGTGCCCGGGTCGATCGTCACACCGGGCAACGTGGGCACCCCGGCCGCCGCCATCAGCGCCTTGGCCTCGGTCTTCGAGCCCATGGCCGCGATCGCCTCGGGCGACGGCCCGACGAACGTGAGCCCGGCCGCCGCGCAGTCGCGGGCGAACCCGGCGTTCTCCGAGAGGAACCCGTAGCCGGGGTGCACGGCGTCGGCGCCGGTGGCGCGGGCGGCCGCGATGAGCAGGTCGCCGCGCAGGTAGGTGTCGGCGGGGGCGGCGCCGGGCAGCCGGACGGCCTCGTCGGCGAGCGCGACGTACGGGCAGCGTCGGCGTCGGCGTCGGAGAACACGGCGACGGTGGCGATGCCCAGCTCGTGGGCGGTGCGGAACACGCGGGCGGCGATCTCCCCGCGGTTGGCCACCAGCAGCTTGTTGATCATCTCCTCACATCCGGAAGACGCCGAAGCCGCGCCGCCCGGCGACGGTCTGCGAGTGGACGGCCGACAGCGCGATGCCGAGCACGGTGCGGGTGTCGCGGGGGTCGACGATGCCGTCGTCGTAGAGGCGGGCGGTGACGGCGAACGCGTCGGACTCGGTCTCGATCTGGGCCTCGATGGCGGCCGTGCGGGCGCGGTCGGCGTCCTCGTCGAACGGCCGGTCCTGCGCGGCGGCGGACGCCCGACCCACGATCGACAGCACCCCCGCGAGCTGCGCCGCCCCCATGACCGCGAGCTTGGCCCCCGGCCACGCGAACATCAACCGCGGGTCGTAGGCCCGCCCGGACATCCCGTAGTTGCCCGCGCCGAACGAGCTCGCCATGTTGAGCGTGAGGTGCGGCACCGCGCTGTTGGTGACGGCGTTGATCATCTTTGCGCCGTCCTTGATGATGCCGCCCTGCTCGTACTCGGTGCCGACCATGTAGCCGGTGGTGTTCTGCAGGAAGACCAGCGGGGTGTCGGTCTGGTTGGCCAGCAGGATGAACTCGGTGGCCTTCTTGGCCTCCTCGCTGAACAGCACGCCGCGGTGGTTGGCGAGCACGCCGACCGGATAGCCGTGCAGCCGGGCCCAGCCGGTGACCAGCGACGTGCCGTAGCGCGGCTTGTACTCGTCGAACTCGGAGCCGTCGACGGTGCGGGCCAGCACCTCGCGGGGGTCGAACGGCACCTTGGGGTCGGGCGGCAGGATGCCGAGGATCTCCTCGGGGTCGTAGCGCGGGCTCGGCCGAGGGGCCCGGCGGCGGGCCGAGCTTGCGCCAGTTGAGCCGGGCCATGATCGCGCGGCCGATGCGGATCGCGTCGTGCTCGTCGACGGCGAAGTGGTCGCCGAGGCCCGACACCCGGGTGTGCATGTCGGCGCCGCCGAGCGCCTCGTCGTCGGCGTCCTCGCCGGTGGCCATCTTGACCAGCGGCGGGCCGCCGAGGAACACCTTGGCCCGCTCGGCGACGAGCACCGCGTGGTCGCACATGCCCGGCACGTACGCGCCGCCCGCCGTCGAGTTGCCGAACACGAGCGCGACCGTCGGGATGGCCAGCGCCGACAGCTCGGTGAGCTCGTGGAAGATCCGCCCGGCGGGCACGAACAGGTCGAGCTGGGTGGGCAGGTCGGCGCCGCCGGACTCCACGAGGTTGACCACCGGCAGCCGGTTGAGCCGGGCGATCTCCAACGCGCGCAACGTCTTCCGCAGCGAGTACGGGTTCATCGCGCCGCCGCGCACGGTCGGGTCGTGACCGATGATCACGGCCTCGACGCCCGAGACGACCCCGATGCCGGTGACCACGGTGGCGCCCACCGTGAAGTCCGTGCCCCACGCGGCGAGGGTCGACAGCTCCAGGAACGGGGCGTCCTGGTCGAGCAGCAGCTCGACGCGCTCGCGCACGGTGAGCCGCCCCCGCGCGCGGTGGCGGGCCACGTAGCGCTCGCCGCCACCCGCGACCGCCAGCCGCAGCTGCTCGTCGAGCCGGTCGATCAGCGCGAGCTGGTGGGCCCGGTTGGCGAGGAACTCCGGGGCGGCGGGCTTGACGGCGGAGGCGAGGACGCTCATCGCCGCGCCTCACGCACACCGTGCGGGGCCCGCGCACATTGCGGGAGGTGTGCGTGGGCCCCGCGCGGTGTGCGTGGGCCCGGCTCAGGCTCCATAGTGGCCTCGGTGCTCCTCGCGGAGCCGGTTCTTCTGGATCTTCCCGGTGGACGTGCGCGGCATCGCGTCCACCACGATCACCGCCTTCGGGATCTTGTAGCGGGTCCAGGTGGCCGCGCAGCGCGGCGAGCAGCGCGGCTTCCTCGACGGTCGCGCCGGGCTTGGGCACGACCACCGCGGTGATCGCCTCGCTCCACCGCTCGTGCGGCAGCCCGACCACCACGACCTCGCCGACCGCCGCGTCCGCCGCGTAGATCGCCTTCTCCACCTCGATCGACGCCACGTTCTCGCCGCCGGTCTTGATCACGTCCTTGTAGCGGTCGGCGAACCAGAGCACGCCGTCGTCGCCGAAGTGGCCGACGTCGCCGGAGTGGAACCAGCCGTGCGCGAACGCCGTCGCCGTCGCCTCGGGGTTGTCGAGGTACTCGGTCATGGTCGACGGGCCGCGGTAGACGATCTCGCCCTGCTCGCCGGGCGGCAGCAGCTCGCCGTCCGGGCCCATGATCGCCACCTGCACGCCGACGAGCGGGGTGCCGACCGCGCCGATGTGGGTGAGCTGGTGCTCCGGGCGGAACAGCGTGGTGCACGGGCTCATCTCGGTCTGCCCGAACAGCAGCGCGAAGTCGCAGCCGAAGCCGTCAAGGCAAGCGCGGATCAGGGCGTCCGGCATCGGCGCCATCGCGTAGACCGCGCGCTTCAGCGACGAGAGGTCGCGCCCGGCGAACGACGGGTGCTCCAGCATCGCCCGGTACATCATCGGGCAGCCCGAACACCTGGGTGATGCGCTCGCGCTCGACGAGGTCGAGCAGGGCCACCGGGTCGAAGCCGCGCATCACGTGGATGGTGGCCCCGACCAGCACCGCGGGCGTGCAGAACGCGTTGAGCTGCGCGGTGTGGAACATCGGCATCATGGCGGCGAAGCGAGTCGGCGGCCGACCAGCCCGAGTCGAGCGCCGTGGACATCGACTCCAGGTAGATGGCCAGGTGGCTCGCGACCACGCCCTTCGGGAACGACGTGGTGCCCGAGGTGTAGAGGTAGGTGAGCGGATCGCGGTCGGCGACCTCGGCGGTGGGCGTGTACGTGTCCTCGGCCTCGCGGTCGGCCAGCGTGACCCACAGCCGGTCGGCGGGCTCGGCGGTGTACTCGGCGTGCAGGCCGGGGAGCACGATCACCTCGGTGACGCCGGTGGCCTTGCGCAGCGCGTCGCCCATCGCGTCGACCAGCTGCGACTCGACGGCGAGGCCCTTGGCCCGCGAGTGGCCGAGCACGTAGGCCACCTCGTCGGCCCGCCAGCCCAGGTTGATCGGCACGCAGACGAGCCCGAGCTTCGCGCAGGCGTAGTAGACGGCGAGGAACTCGGCGCTGTTGCCCGAGGCCAGGCCGAGCGCGTCGCCGCGCTGCCAGCCCGCGTGGGCGAGGCCGTGCGCGATGCGGTTGACCCAGGTGTCGAGCTCGGCGTAGGTGAGGCGGCGGCCGCCGTCGACGACCGCGATCTTGTCGGGACGGGCCGCGGCGCTGCGGGTGAGCGAATCGCCGACGTTGACGCGGTGGATGAGGTCGGTCATCAGTAGCTCCGGGGCAGGCCGAGCGAGTGTTGGGCGACGTAGTTGAGGATCATCTCGCGGTTGACGGGGGCGATCTTGAGCAAGCGGGCGAGGCCCCAGTAGGGCAGCAGGCCGTACTCGGAGGCCACCCCGTTGCCGCCGTGGGCCTGCACCGCCACGTCGAGCGCGTGCGAGGGCGGCCTCGGCCGCGGCGTACTTCGCCATGTTGGCCGCCTCGCCCGCGGGCAGGCCGTGGTCGTGCAGCCAGGCGGCCTTGTGGGTCATCAACGCGGCCAGCTCGGTCTCGATCTTCGCCTGCGCGAGCGGGTGGGCGACGCCCTGGTGCGCGCCGACCGGCACGTCCCACACCCGGCGGGTGGCGGCGTACTCGGCGGCGCGGCGCAAGCGCGTAGCGGGCGACGCCGACGCCGAGCGCCGCGCCGGTGATCCGCTCCGGGTTGAGGCCGTGGAACACCTGCCGGAAGCCCGCGCCCTCCTCGCCCACGAGGGCCTCCGCGGGCACGCGCACGTCGTCGAAGTGCAGCACGAACTGCTTGTCCGGCAGCAGGATGTCGACGGGCAGCGGGGTGCGGACCAGGCCGGGGGCATCGGTGGGCACGACGAACAGCGAGAGCAGCGGCGACCCGTCGGACGTGCGGCCGCTGCGCGCCACCACCATGAGCGCGGCCGCCTCGTCGACGCCGGAGATGTAGTGCTTGGTGCCGCGCAACACCCAGCCGTCGCCGTCGCGGGTGGCGGTGGTGGCCAGGCGGTGGGTGTTGGACCCCGCTTCGGGCTCGGTGATCGCGAAGACGACCTTCGTGCGCCCGTTCGCGAGGCCCGGGAGCCACTCCTTGCGCAGCTCGGGCGAGCCGAACTCGCCGATCACCTCGGCCGAGATCGCCGCCGAGACCAGCAGGAGCAGCAGCGGGGCGCCCTGGTTCGCGATTTCCTCGCAGACGATGGCGAGCTCGACGAGACCGCCGCCGCCCCCGCCGTACTCCTCGGCGACGTTGACCCCGATGAACCCCGCGTCGCCGAGCGTGCTCCACAGCTCGTCGCACGGGGTGCCCGCGCGAGCGTGCTCGACGTAGTAGTCGCCGCCGAACCGCGCGGCGATGGCGCCGACGGCCGCGCGGAGGTCGCGGTGCTCGTCGCTCTCGAGGAAGTCCACGGCGACTCCAGTGATTTCCGGTTCACTTGTGGCGACCGTACCGCCCGGCTGCCATGATGACCAGATGGTCGCGCCCGACACCCGTCGTCGCCGCGATCCCGAGCGCCGCGAACGCATCCTCACGGCCGCGGCCCAGCTCGCGGCGGGCCGGGGGTTCCACACGGTCGGGCTCGCCGACATCGGCGCGCAGGCGGGCATCGTCGGCTCGGGGATCTACCGGCACTTCGCCAGCAAGGACGCCCTGCTGGTGGCGCTCCTCGATCGCGGGATGGACCGGCTGGCCGAGGGCGCCGCCGCCATCCTCGCCTCGGTACCCGATGGCCACGCCGCCCTGTCTGCGCTGGTCAGGGACCACATCGCGGTGGCGATCGAGGACCGGTCGGTGCTCGCCGTCTACCACCGGGAGATCTACACGCTGCCCGAGGAAGACCGGCGACGGCTGCGGCGGCGGCAGCGGCACTACGTCGAAGACTGGGTGCACCTGCTCGCGCCCCTGCGCCGCGACCTCGCCGACGGCGAGCTGCGCCTCACCGTGCACGCGGCCATCGGCGCCGTGCAGTCCACGCTGTTCTTCCGCAGCGGCCTCGCCCCCGAGCGGCAGGCCGAGCTGCTCGACGGCATCGCCCACGCCTGCCTCGGGGTGCCGCCCCACGAAGTGAACGACGGATGACCAACCTGGCGCGCCCGGCCTGAAGATCGCCGCGAACGGCACACCACGCGCCTCGCCGGGTTGCTGAGGTACCACTCGCGGCGATCATGCGGTCAGGCGAGCAGCCGGGCCAGCGTGCGCCGGGCGCCCGCCACGTGCCGCGGCGCGGCGTCCGACGCGGCCACGGTGATCAGCGCCTTCCACAGCGCCCAGCCGCGGGCCCGCGCCCACGTCGCCGCGTCCTGCCCGACGCCCTCGACGAACGCCGCGCGGCTCGGCCCGTCGAACAGCGTCCAGGCGATCACGAGGTCGCAGGCGGGGTCGCCGACCCCCGACGTGCCGAAGTCGATCACGGCGGCCAGCCGTCCCGCGTCGTCGACCAGCAGGTTGCCCTCCGCGACGTCGCCGTGGAACCAGACCGGCGCACCGGTCCACGTGGCCGCCAGCGCGTCGTCCCACATCCGCGCCGCCGCCGGGTCGACCTGCGGGCCGAGCGTGGCGAGCGCCGCGCGGGTCTCCTCGTCGTACACCGCGAGCGCACCGCCGCGGTGGAACGAGTGCGCCCCCGCGGCGGGCCCGCCCGCGGCGTCGACTCCCCACAGCGCGACGAGGAACCGCGCCAGGTCGCGGGCGAAGGCCACCGGGTCGGCGATGCGGTCGACGGCCGCGGGACGGCCGTCGAGCCACCGCCGCACCGACCACGGCCACGGGTACCCCGCACCGGGCGACCCGAGCGCGACCGGCACGGGGATCGGCAGCGGCAGCCGCGGCGCGAGGCGCGGCAGCCACGTGTGCTCCTTCTCGACGGCCGCCACGTACCACTCCGCGGTCGGCAGCCGGGCGGTCAGCCCGTCGCCGAGGCGGAACGTGCGGTTGTCCCACCCGCTCTCGGGCACCGGCACGACCGGCAGCCCCGCCCACCGCGGGAACTGCTCCGCCACGAGCCGCGCCACCAACTCCGGGGTGATCGCGTCGCGGTGCATCAGGCCGCGTCCCGTGGATCACGGGCGATGGGCTTCGTGATCCAGATGGTTCCCGGCAAGGCGGAGGGCGGCTCTCGTACCGGGCGTACTCGAGTCGCCCGACAACGCAGCCGGGGGCCATCTGGGCGCGAAGACCGCGGCCGCTGGTCCACGGGACGCGGCCTAGGTGGCGTTCCCGGCGAACTGGGCCTCGTAGAGCCGCCAGTACGCGCCGCGCGCCGCCAGCAGCTCCTCGTGGTTGCCCTGCTCGACGATCGCCCCGGCCTCCATCACGAGGATCAGGTCGGCGTCGCGGATCGTGGAGAGCCGGTGGGCGATCACGAAGCTCGTGCGGTCGCTGCGCAGCGCGGCCATGGCCCGCTGCACCAGCACCTCGGTGCGCGTGTCGACCGAGCTGGTGGCCTCGTCGAGGATCAGCAGCGACGGGTCGGCGAGGAACGCCCGCGCGATCGTGATCAGCTGCTTCTCCCCCGCCGAGACGCCTGCGCCCTCCTCGTCGATCACGGTGTCGTAGCCGTCGGGGAGGCTGCGCACGAACCGGTCGACGTAGGTCGCCTCCGCCGCGGCGTGGATCTGGGCCTCCGTCGCCGCCGGGTTGCCGTAGGCGATGTTGTCGCGGATCGTGCCGCCGAAGAGCCACGTGTCCTGCAGCACCATCCCGACGCCCGAGCGCAGATCGGCGCGGGTCATCGTCGCGATGTCGACGCCGTCGAGCGTGATGCGGCCGCCGGAGAGCTCGTAGAACCGCATGATCAGGTTGACCAGCGTGGTCTTGCCCGCGCCGGTGGGTCCGACGATCGCGACGGTCTGGCCGGGCTCCGCGACCAGCGACAGGTCGTCGATCAACGGCTGGTCGGCGCGGTAGGAGAACCGGACGTGCTCGAACGCCACCCGCCCGCGCCGCTCCTCGCGCACGGCGGGTCGGGCCGGGTCCGGTTCCTGCTCGGGCGCGTCGAGCAGCTCGAACACCCGCTCGGCCGACGCGACGCCGGACTGCAGCAGGTTGGCCATCGACGCCGCCTGCGTGAGCGGCTGGGTGAACTGGCGCGAGTACTGCACGAACGCCTGCACGTCGCCGAGGCTCATCGCCCCCGACGCCACCCGCAGGCCGCCGACGACGGCCACCGCGACGTAGTTGAGGTTCCCGATGAACATCATCGACGGCATGATGATGCCGGAGACGAACTGCGCGCCGAAGCTCGCGTCGAAGAGGTCCTCGTTCTTGTCCCGGAACGACGTCTCCACGTCGTGCCGCCGCCCGAACACCCGCACCAGCTCGTGGCCGGTGAACGCCTCTTCGATCTGGCCGTTGAGCGCGCCGGTGTGCCGCCACTGCGCCACGAAGTGCTTCTGGCTGCGCTTGCCGATGGCCCGGGTGAGCCACAGCGACACCGGGATCGTCACCAGCGCGATCACCGCGAGCAGCGGCGACACCACGATCATCATGACGACGACGCCGACCACCGTGAGGATCGACGTGATGAGCTGGCTCATCGTCTGCTGCAGGCTGGTGGAGACGTTGTCGATGTCGTTGGTGACCCGCGAGAGCACCTCGCCGCGCTGCCGCGCGTCGAAGTACGAGAGCGGCAGCCGGTTGAGCTTGTCCTCCACCTCGCGGCGCAGGCCGAAGATCGTGCGCTGGACGATGCCGTTGAGCAGGTAGCCCTGCACGTAGCCGAAGACGGAGGCGCCGAGGTAGATCCCGATCACGGCGAGCAGCACCATGCCCAGCGCCCCGAAGTCGATGCCGACGCCGGGCACGACGTGCTGGCTCTCGATCACGCCCGCGACCGTCGCGTTGCCCGCCGCGCGCGCCTGCTCCGCGGCCTGCTCCGCGGTGATCCCGGCCGGGAGCTGCTTGCCGATCACGCCCGCGAAGATCACGTCGGTGGCCCGGCCGAGGATGATCGGCCCGATCACGTTCAGCGCCACCGAGATCACGCCGAGCACCAGCACGAGCACCACCCCGAGGCGCTCGGGCCGCAGGAGACCCACCAGCCGCCGCGCGGACGGCCCGAAGTCCATCGCCTTCTCGACCGGCTGCCCCGCGCCGCCCCACGGCGGCCCGCCCCCGCGGCGCTGGGCCGCCATGCCCCGCGCGGCGGCGACCGTGTCCGCGTCCTGCCCCCCGGATCGTCGAGGCTTCGTCGGCGCACTCATGCGACCGCCTCCCGCGCCGCGTGCTGGGACTCGACGATCTCGACGTACGTCGGGCAATCCGCCAACAGCTCCGCGTGCGTGCCCTTGCCGACGACCAGGCCGTCGTCGAGCACCACGATCTGGTCGGCGTCCGCGATGGTCGACACGCGCTGGGCGACGATCACCACGGTGGCCTCGGCCGTGACCGGCTTCAGCGCAGCGCGCAGCCGGGCGTCGGTGGCGAGGTCGAGCGCCGAGAACGAGTCGTCGAACAGGTAGATCTCGGGCCGTCGCACGAGCGCGCGGGCGATCGCGAGCCGCTGCCGCTGGCCGCCGGAGACGTTCGTGCCGCCCTGGGCGATCGGCGCCTCGAGGCCCTCTGGCATGGCCCGCACGAAATCCGCGCCCTGCGCCACCTCCAGCGCGGCCCAGAGCTCCTCGTCGGTGGCGTCCGGGTTGCCGTAGCGCAGGTTGCTCGCCACCGTGCCGGAGAACAGGAAGGGCCGCTGCGGCACGAGCCCGATGCGCCCCCACAGGTCGTCGGGCTCGAGGTCGCGCACGTCCACGCCGTCGACGCGCACGGCACCGCCGGTGGCGTCGTAGAGCCGCGGGACCATCGCCAGCAGCGTGGTCTTGCCCGCGCCGGTGCTGCCGATGATCGCCGTCGTCTGCCCGGGCCGCGCGGTGAACGACACGTCGCGCAGCACGGGCGAGGCCGCCCCCGGATAGCAGAACGTGAGGTCGTCGACCTCCAGCCAGCCGTCCGCGCGCAGCGGCGTGACCGGCGCGGCGGGCGGCTGCACCGACCCGCGGGTCTCGACCACCTCCATGATGCGGTCGGCGCACACCGCGGCCCGCGGGATCATGATCGCCATGAACGTGGCCATCATGACCGCCATGAGGATCTGCAGGAGGTAGGCGAGGAACGCGGTGAGCGCGCCGATCTGCATCTGGCCCGCGTCGATGCGGCCCGCGCCGAACCACAGCACCGCGACGCTCGACACGTTGAGCACCAGCATGACGATCGGGAAGATCAGCGCCTGCAGCCTGCCCGCGGCCAGCGCGACCGCGGTGACGTCGGTGTTGGCCGCGTGGAACCGCTCCGTCTCGACCGGCTCGCGCACGAACGCGCGGACCACGCGGATGCCGGTGATCTGCTCGCGCAGCACGCGGTTGATGCCGTCGATGCGCACCTGCATGAGCCGGAACTTCGGCACCATCCGCGCGATGACGAGCCCGATCGCCACGATCAGCACGGGCACGCAGACCGCCATCAGCCAGGAGAGGCCGACGTCCTCCTGCAAGGCCATGGCCACGCCGCCCACGCACATGATCGGCGCGGCGACCAGCATCGTGCAGGACACGAGCACGAGCATCTGCACCTGCTGCACGTCGTTCGTGTTGCGGGTGATCAGCGACGGCGCGCCGAACCGGCCCAGCTCGTGCGCGGAGAACTCGCCGACGCGGTGGAAGAGGGCCGAGCGGACGTCGCGGCCGAAGCCCATCCCGGTGCGCGCCCCGAAGTAGACCGCCGCGACCGAGCACACGACCTGGAGCAGCGTGACGGCGAGCATCCAGCCGCCGGTTTCCATGATGTAGCCGGTGTCGCCGCGGGCGATGCCGTTGTCGATGATGTCGGCGTTGAGGCTGGGCAGGTACAGCGACGCCATCGTGCCCACGAGCTGCAGGGCCACCACGGCGGCGAGCGCGCGCCGGTAAGGGCCGCAGGTGCCGTCGGAGCAGGCGAACTAGCACGGTCGATCCCCCCTGATCGAAAGTCCGTCCAGCAGGATGCCGACGATCTGCTCCGCCGTCAGCGGATTTCCGTCGTTGATGATCGGGTGGGTGGACGAGAACACGAGCATCCGCAACGCGACCGCCAGCTCCATCGGCGGCACCCGCAGCGCCGTGCGGTCGTCGCCCACCAGCTCGACGATCGCCTCCCGGAACTGGTCGTTGATCAGGCGGTGCCGCTGGCCGTCGGGCGGCGGGCCCTTCATGCCGAGCGCGTTGATGAGCGTGAACACGGTGTCGAGGCGGCTCTGCAGGATCTCGACCAGCCGCACGAGCCGGGCCCGCAGCGGCAGTGCGCGCTCGATGTCGGCGATCTCGACGAGCGCGGGCGCCGGGTCGAACGCGCGCTCGGTCACCGCCTTGATCAGCGCCTCCTTGCCGTCGAAGACCCGGAAGATCGTGCCCTCGGCGACGTCGGCGGCCTCCGCGATCTGCCGGGTGGTGACGCCCGGCCCGTGCCACAGCACGAGCGGCAGCGTCGCGTTGATCAACGCTTCGCGCCGCTCGGCGGGCGGCATGCGGCGGGCGCGGACGTTGCGGACGGGCATGGTCACCAGCTTAGATGAGCGCGCACTCACTACCGCGGCCGACCCGCTTGCACAATGACCACAACGTTCCGATCACGGGCATCGACTGACTAGGGTGAAACGGCCGCATGATCGCTACTCCAACGGGGGATGCGTGTGAAACCGTTCGTGATCAACAAGCATGGCAGGCTGGTTTTCCCGGCGAACGTGCTCGGAGAGCTCGATTTCTCCGTCATGCACACGCTCGACCAGTTCACGGCCGTGATCGGCCGGGACTTCGAGGCGAAGGCGCCCACCGGCACCGACATCCGCAAGAAGGTGGAGACCGACGCCTACACCGACCGGTTCAGCCTCCTGCGCGATCTCGGACAGAACCTCTTCTGGGTGAACCGCTACTCGATGACGATGTTCGACAAGCGGCCCACCCGGTGGCGGGACCTGCCCCGGCGGCGCTCCGACGTCTTCCTCCCGGTGCTCACGCCGTGGGAGGACGGCGAGGCGAAGGTGGCCGCCGTCGAGCGCGCCTGGGAGGGCCTGCCGCCCACCTGGGACGCAGCCGCCGAGCAGGCGATCTTCGACCTGCTCTTCGACCTCTACCGGCACAAGCGCCACCACGCCACCGAGCTGCCCGCGGTGAAGCCCACCGTGGCCGAGTTCCTCGAGCGCCCCGGCGCGCTCACCTGGGTGGTGCCCGAGCACGATCCGGACTACCCCGTCTTCGGGCTCAGCGAGATCCTCGACGCCGAGGGCCCCGTACCCGAGCTCGAGGCGCTCCAGCGGTGGGCGATGGTGCTGCACAACCAGTACCCGTGGGACCGCTCGCGCACCCAGCTGCGGCCGGTCTCGGAGATCGGCGACGACGACTGGGTGATCGCGTTCCACCCGCGCAACCGCGACGTGGTGGCGTTCCTCGACCGCGTGCGGTCGGGCGCCGCCGAGCCCGAGCGGTCCGCGGAGGCCCAGCAGAGCATCACCGCCGTGCCGCCGGTGCGGCCCTACCCCGCCGTCCACGTGCGCGAGGCCTTCCGCGTGCAGCCGCGGCTGGAGTCGCTCGCCGTGGCGCGCGGCGAGATCGTCTGCGACAACGCCGACGTCGTGCGCAACGCGAGCTTCTCCTGGTCGCCGATGAGCGCGGACGAGATCCTCAAGAAGACCGGGATCGCGCAGCGGCGCTACACCGCCCACGGCATCGACCACCTCTCGCTCGCGGCCGCCAAGGGCGCGCTGGCGCACGCCGGGCGCTCGGCCGAGGAGATCGGCGCGGTACTGGTGGCCACCTGCACCAGCGACCGGCTGATCCCGTCGCTGTCGACGTGGCTCTCCGGCGAGCTCGGCATCCTGCAGACCCACTGCTCGGCCGACATCGTCGCCGCCTGCGCGGGCTTCCCGTACGGCCTCTCGGAGGCGGTGCGGCTGCTCCAGGAGATCGAACGGCCGGTGCTGCTGGTCTGCGTGGAGAAGTTCTCCGACAAGATCGGCGCGGTCCGGACGTCCAGGATGATCTTCGGGGACGGCGCGGCGGCGGTCGTCGTCGCACCGACGGCCGAAGGCCAGTCGGGCGACGTGCACGTGTTGAACACCTACGCCAGCGGCCCGTGGTCGCAGGTCAACTCGATCATCTGGCCGAACCCCGAGTTCGACAACGACATCACGGTGTACGGCCCCGAGGTGAAGGCGCTCGCGGGTCGCTACCTGATCCAGATGATCGAGGAGCTCGGCCAGGAGCCCGGCCTCAACGGCGGCACGCTGCTCGAGGACGTCGAGCTGATCGTGCCGCACCAGGCCAACAAGACGATGATCCTGCAGCTCGCGGCGAAGGCCGGGGTCGCGGCCGAGCAGCTCTACTTCAACATCGAGACGATGGGCAACGTCTCCTCGGCGTCCATCCCGGTGGCGATCGCCGATGCCGTGCGCGACAAGGTGATCACCGGGCCCACCCGGGTCTTCGCACCGGGCTTCGGGGCGGGCGCGGTCGGCGGCTACGCGGTGCTCACCATCGACCCGGCGATCATCGCGCCCGAGGTGGTCCTCGCGGGCCCGGCCCCGGACAACGCGACGACGGCCCCCACCACCAGCGCGGACATCGCCGCGGCCTTCGGCGACTAACAGCCCCACCAGAGAGGAACACCCCAATGAGCGCACCCCCCGAGCAGCGCGTCGCGATCGTCACGGGCGGCGCCCGCGGCATCGGCGCCGCGATCACCACGGCGCTCGCCCGCTCCGGCGTGCACGTGGCGGCGGGATACAGCGCCAACTCGAAGGCCGCCGACGAGCTCGCGGGCAAGCTCGGCGCCGAAGGCGCGTCCGTCTCGGTCCACCAGGGCAACGTCGGGGCGCCCGCCGACTGCGAGCGCGTCATCAACGAGGTGCTCGAGCAGAAGGGCAAGATCGACTACCTCATCAACAACGCGGGCATCACGGTGGACAAGACCGTGCGCCGGATGACCGTGGACGACTGGCACGCCGTGCTCCGGATCAACCTCTCCGGCGCGTTCTACATGACCAAGGCCGTGCTGGACCACATGCTCGGCAACGGCTTCGGGCGCATCGTCAACATCTCGTCGGTGATCGGCGAGACCGGCGCGGTGGGGCAGGCCAACTACTCGGCGTCCAAGGCGGGCCTGATCGGGTTCAGCCGCAGCCTCGCGCAGGAGGTGGCCCGCAAGGGCATCACGGTCAACTGCGTGGCGCCGGGCTACATCGAGACCGAGATGGTGGCCGCCATCCCGGAGGAGGTCCTCAAGAAGCTGCTCGCCGGGGTGCCGGTCGGGCGGCTCGGGCAGGCCCGGGAGATCGCCCGCGCGGTGCAGTTCCTCGTCGACGACGACGCGGGCTACATCACCGGCTCGGTCATCTCCGTCAACGGCGGCCTGGACATGTAGGAGGGGTCAGCCGCCGATCCGGGCGGTGATCGCCCGGGCGGTGCGCGCGACCTCGGCCAGCATCGACGGGGCGACCAGCGCCGGGCTCGAGGTGCACGGGAACGTCACGGCCACGCCCGCCACCGGGTGGCGGGCGTGGTCGAGCACGGCGACGGCCACCGACGCGAAGCCCGGCGTCACCTCGCCGTCCTCGACCGCGTGGCCGGTGCGACGGACGTCGGCGAGCAGCCGCCGCAGGGCCGAGATCGTGCGCGGCCCGGCTTCGTGCCGGGCGACGAACGCTTCCGAGTCCGGGAACAGCGCCCTGACCTGCGCCGCGGGCAGTGCCGCCAGCATCGCGCGCCCGCTGGCGGTGAGCTGCGCGGGCAGGCGCACGCCGACGTCGGTGACGAGCGACGGACGCCCGGGGGCCCGCTCCTCGATCACGTAGACGGACTCGCGGCCGTGCAGCACCACGAGGTGGGCGCTGTGCCCGACCCGGTCGACGAGCCGGGCGAGCGGCACCCGCGCGACGCGGGCCAGCGGGGCCTGTCGCACGTAGCCGGTGCCGAGCTCGTAGGCCGCCAGCCCGAGGCTCCACCGGCGCTCGTCGACCAGGTGCACCACGAAGCCGGTGGCCTCCAGCGTGGCCAGCAGTTGGTAGGTCGTGGATCGCGGCAAACCGAGATCACGCGCCACGGCGGCCGCGGGCACCGGCCCGGCCTGTCGCCCCAGATGGGCCAAGACCGTGAGCGCCTGGTGGGCGGCCGGTACCTTGACCGGTCTCGTTATCGGTTCCGCCATCCGGCCCAGGCTAGCGTGTTGTCCGGGATCCCGGACACCTTCGCGCCTCATGTCATGGTGCGACATGCTTCGCGGGTGTCCTATGGACCAGTGCCAGCAACCCTCGTGAGCGTCCGCCCCGCCCCCCTGTCCCCCGCCGAGGTCGTCGCCGTTGCCCGCGACGGCGCCGCCGTCGTGCTCTCCGCGGAGGCGGAGCACGAGCTGGAGGTCGGCCGGAAGGTGGTCGAGGCGCTCGCCCACGACACGGCGCCGCACTACGGCGTCTCCACCGGCTTCGGCGCGCTGGCCACGCGGCACATCCCGGTCGCGCAGCGCGCCCAGCTGCAGCGTTCGCTGGTGCGCTCGCACGCCGCGGGCAGCGGGCCCGAGGTGGAGCGCGAGGTCGTGCGTGCCCTGCAGCTCCTGCGCCTGTCCACGCTCGCGACCGGTCGCACCGGAGTGCGCCCCGAGACCGCCCGCGTCTACGCGGCCATGCTCTCCGCCGGGATCACGCCGGTGGTGCCCGAGTACGGCTCGCTCGGCTGCTCGGGCGACCTCGCCCCGCTCTCCGCGTGCGCACTGGCCGCCACCGGCGAAGGCATGGTGCGCGACGCGTCGGGCGAGCTCGTGGCCGCCGCCGACGCCCTCGCGGCCGCCGGGATCACCCCCGTCGTGCTGGCCGAGAAGGAGGGCCTCGCGCTGATCAACGGCACCGACGGCATGCTCGGCATGCTGGTGCTGGCCGCGCACGACCTGGCCCGCCTGGTCCGCACGGCCGACGTCGCCGCCGCGATGAGCGTCGAGGCGCTGCTGGGCACCGACGCCGTGTTCGCCGCCGACCTGCAGGCCCTGCGGCCGCACCCCGGCCAGGAGCGGAGCGCGGCCAACCTGCGCGTCCTCCTGCGGGGCTCGGCGGTGATGGCCAGCCACCGCAACCCGGAGTGCACCCGCGTGCAGGACGCCTACTCGCTGCGCTGCTCGCCGCAGGTGCACGGCGCGGTGCGCGACACCCTCGCGCACGCCGAGGCGGTGGCCGCCCGCGAGCTGGCCGCCGCCATCGACAACCCGGTGGTGCTGCCCGACGGCCGGGTCGAGAGCAACGGCAACTTCCACGGTGCGCCGCTCGGCTACGTGCTGGACTTCCTCGCGATCGCCGTCGCGGACCTTGCGTCGATCTCCGAGCGGCGCACCGACCGGTTCCTCGACGTGGCGCGCTCGGGCGGGCTGCCGCCGTTCCTCGCCGACGACCCCGGCGTCGACTCCGGGCACATGATCGCCCAGTACACCCAGGCCGGGATCGTGGCCGAGCTGAAGCGGCTCGCCGTACCGGCGTCGGTCGACTCGATCCCGTCCTCGGCGATGCAGGAGGACCACGTGTCGATGGGCTGGGCGGCCGCGCGCAAGCTCCGGCGGGCCGTCGACGGGCTGAGCCGCGTGCTCGCCGTCGAGGTGCTCACCGCCGCGCGGGCGCTCGACCTGCGGGCGCCGTTGACGCCCGCCCCCGCGACCGCGGCGGTCGTCGCCGCGCTGCGGGAAGAGGTCACGGGCCCCGGCCCGGACCGCCACCTCGGGCCGGAGATCGACGCGGCCCACACGTTCGTCACCACCGGCGCGGCCGTGGCCGCCGCCGAGACCGTCACCGGAACCCTTCGCTAGCTAGGAGAACACCCATGGAGGGCGCACGCCCCGTCCGCGCACCCCGCGGAACCGCACTGACCGCCCGGTCGTGGCAGACCGAGGCCCCGCTGCGCATGCTGCAGAACAACCTCGACCCCGAGGTGGCCGAGCGGCCCGACGACCTCGTCGTCTACGGCGGCACCGGTCGCGCCGCCCGCGACTGGCGCTCGTTCGACGCCATGGTGCGCACCCTCACGACCCTGCGGGACGACGAGACGATGCTCGTGCAGTCCGGCAAGCCGGTCGGCGTGCTGCGCACGCACGAGTGGGCGCCGCGGGTGCTCATCGCCAACTCCAACCTCGTCGGCGACTGGGCCACCTGGCCCGAGTTCCGCCGCCTCGAGCAGCTCGGCCTCACCATGTACGGCCAGATGACCGCGGGCTCGTGGATCTACATCGGCACCCAGGGGATCCTGCAGGGCACCTACGAGACGTTCGCGGCCGTCGCCGCCAAGCGGTTCGGCGGCACGCTCGCGGGCACCCTCACCCTCACCGGCGGCTGCGGCGGCATGGGCGGCGCCCAGCCGCTGGCGGTCACGCTGAACGGCGGGGTCTGCCTCGTCGTCGACGTGGACCCGACCCGGCTGCGCCGCCGCGTCGAGCACCGCTACCTCGACGAGCTCGCCGCCGACCTCGACTCCGCCATCGCCACTTGCGAAGCCGCCGTGCGCGAGCGCCGCGCCTGGTCGGTCGGGGTGGTCGGCAACTGCGCCGAGGTGCTGCCCGAGCTGCTGCGCCGGGGTGTGGCCGTCGACGTCGTCACCGACCAGACCTCCGCCCACGACCCGCTGTCCTACCTGCCCGCGGGCGTCGCGCTCGACGACTGGGCGGACTACGCCGCCGCCAAGCCCGAGGAGTTCACCGATCGGGCGCGGGAGTCGATGGCCCGCCACGTCGAGGCCATGGTCGGCTTCCAGGACGCGGGCTCGGAGGTCTTCGACTACGGCAACTCCATCCGCGACGAGGCCCGCCACGGCGGCTTCGATCGCGCGTTCGCGTTCCCCGGCTTCGTGCCCGCCTACATCCGGCCGCTGTTCTGCCAGGGCAAGGGCCCGTTCCGCTGGGCCGCGCTCTCCGGCGACCCGGCCGACATCGCCGCCACCGACGAGGCCGTGCTGGACCTCTTCCCCGACGACGACCACCTGCACCGCTGGATCCGCGCCGCGCAGGAGCGCGTGGCGTTCCAGGGCCTCCCCGCCCGGATCTGCTGGCTCGGCCAGGGCGAGCGGGACAAGGCGGGGCTCCGGTTCAACGAGCTGGTGGCCGACGGGCGGGTGTCCGCGCCGATCGTGATCGGCCGCGACCACCTCGACACCGGCTCGGTGGCCTCGCCCTACCGCGAGACCGAGGCCATGGCCGACGGCTCGGACGCCATCGCCGACTGGCCGCTGCTCAACGCGCTCACCGCGGCCTCGTCCGGCGCGACGTGGGTGTCGATCCACCACGGCGGCGGCGTCGGCATCGGCCGCTCGATCCACGCCGGGCAGGTCAGCGTGGCCGACGGCACCCCGCTCGCGGCGGAGAAGCTCGCCCGCGTGCTGACGAACGACCCGGCGATGGGCGTGCTGCGGCACGTCGACGCGGGCTACGACGAGGCCCGCACCACCGCGGCGGCCCAAGACGTCCGCATCCCGATGGCGGAAGGGTGAGCCGCGCGAGCCAGCCGCGCGCGAACCGCTGCGAGCGCAGCGAGGAGCGGCGTGAGCGGGCTGGCCGACCTCGCGCACCTCGGCGGCGCGCTCCGGCGGGTACCGGCGGTTCGCCTGGACCCGGGAGGACGCCGAGCTGCGGGACTGGTTCACGGGCGAGGCCAAGGCCCGCGGGCTGGACGTCGCCGCCGACCGGGCGGGCAACCTCGTCGCCTGGTGGGGCGATCCCGACGCGGACGGGCCCGGCGTCGTCACCGGCTCGCACCTGGACTCCGTGCCCGACGGCGGCGCGTTCGACGGCCCGCTCGGCGTCGTCAGCGCGTTCGCCGCGCTCGACGTGCTGCGCGCGGACGGGTTCCGCCCCGCGCGCCCGCTCGGCGTGGCCTGCTTCGGCGACGAGGAGGGCGCGCGGTTCGGCGTGGCGTGCGCGGGCTCGCGGATCCTCACCGGCGCGCTCACCGCCGAGCGGGCCGCCGGGCTCGCCGACGCCGAGGGCGTGTCGATGGCCGAGGCCGTCACGCGGGCGGGGCACGCCCCGCTGGGGCCGGACCCGGAGGCGCTGGGGCGGATCGGCACGTTCGTCGAGCTGCACGTCGAACAGGGGCGGGCGCTGGCCGACCTTGGCCGGGCGATCGCGGTCGGCACGGCGATCCACCCGCACGGCCGCTGGCGGCTCGACCTGGCGGGCCGGGCCGACCACGCGGGCACCACCCGCCTGGTCGACCGCGACGACCCGATGCTCGCCTTCGCCCGTGTGGTGCTGGCCGCCCGGGCCGCGGCCGAGCGCCACGGCGCCGTCGCCACCTGCGGCAAGGTGCACGTCGCCCCGAACGGCGTCAACGCCATCCCGTCGCACGTCACGGCCTGGCTGGACGCCCGTGGCGAGGACGCCGAGCGGGTGCGGGCGGTCGTGGCGGACGTCGCCGCGGAAGCGGGCGTGGTCACCGAGGAGTCGTGGACCGACCGCACGCCGTTCGACCCGGCGCTCGCGGCCCGGCTCTCCGCGCTGCTGGACGACGCGCCGCTGCTGCCCACCGGGGCCGGGCACGACGCGGGCGTCCTCGCCGCGGCGGGCGTCCCGACCGCGATGCTCTACGTGCGCAACCCCACCGGGATCTCGCACAGCCCCGAGGAGCACGCCGAGGACGCCGACTGCGCCGCCGGGGTCACCGCCCTCACGGCCGTGCTGCGCGAGCTGGCGGGGGCGGCCCGATGACCGGCTTTCCCGCACGCCGATCCGCGGCGCCCGTGCCACTGAGGCGCCGGGGCGCCGCGATGACCGCGTCGCCTGCCGCAGCGGTCGGCGGCCGGGCGGCCGCCGGAGTCGACCGATGACCCGCTACTGGGCCGCGGCCGCCCACCTCCCCGCACGGTCTCGCGGCCGACGTCACGTTCGAGATCGCCGACGGCCGGTTCACCGACGTCAAGCCCGGGCACAGCGCCCGGCGACGCCCGGCGGCTGCCCGGCGTGGTGCTGCCCGGGTTCGCCAACGCGCACAGCCACGCGTTCCACCGGGCGCTGCGCGGGCGCACGCACGGCGGTGGCGGCACGTTCTGGACCTGGCGGGAGGCGATGTACGCCGTCGCCGCCCGCCTCGACCCCGACTCCTACCGGGCCCTGGCCACCGCCGCGTACGCCGAGATGGCGTCGGCCGGGGTCACGGCCGTCGCCGAGTTCCACTACGTCCACCACGGCCCCGGCGGCGTGCCGTACGCCGAACCGCACGCCATGCGGGCCGCCCTGCGCGCCGCCGCGGCCGACGCGGGCATCCGCCTCACCGTGCTCGACACCTGCTACCTCGCGGGCGGCTTCGACACCCCACTGGAAGGCCCGCAGCTGCGCTTCGGCGACCGCGACGTCCACGCCTGGGCCGAGCGGGCCGCGGGCGCCGACGGCGTGGCCGTGCACTCGGTGCGGGCGGTGCCCCGCGACGCGCTCGCCGTCGTCGCCAAGGCCGCCGAGGGCCGTCCCCTGCACGTGCACCTCTCCGAGCAGCCCGCCGAGAACGCCGCGTGCCTGCGCCCGCCACGGGCTCACGCCGACCGGCCTGCTCGCCGCCGAGGGCGTGCTCGGGCAGGCCACGACCGCGGTCCACGCCACCCACCTGACCGACGCCGACATCGCGCTGCTCGGCGGCACCGGCACCGGGGTGTGCCTGTGCCCGACCACCGAGCGCGACCTCGCCGACGGCATCGGCCCGGCCCGCGCGCTCCACGACGCGGGCGCGCCGCTGTCGCTCGGCAGCGACCAGCACGCCGTCGTCGACCCGATCGAGGAGGCCAGGGCGCTGGAGATGCACGAGCGGCTCGCCACCGGCGAACGCGGCCGGTTCCGCCCGGCCGAGCTCCTCGCCGCGCTGACCAACCACGCCCCGCTGGGCAGGCCGGACGCGGGCACGCTCGCGGTCGGCGCACCCGCCGACCTGGTCGCGGTGCGGCTCGACTCCGTCCGCACCGCGGGCGCCGACCCCGCCCAGGTCCTCTACGCCGCCACCGCGGCCGACGTCGACACGGTGCTGGTCGACGGCCGTCCCGTGGTCGAGGGCGGCGCCCACCGGCTCGGCGACGTCGGCGCGCTGCTGGCGTCGGCGATCGAGGCCCTCCGATGACGCACACCGTCGGGGGCTCACGCACACTGCGGACAATGTGCGTGAACCACAGGAGGTGTGCGTGAGCCAGCTGGTGACGGGGATCGGTGAGCTCAGCACCCTCGACGCCGCGTTCGGCACCTTCGCCGACGCCGCGGTCGTGGTCGAGGACGGGCGCGTCGCCTGGGTGGGGCCCGCGCGGGACGCGCCCGCGGCCGACCGGCGGATCGACGTCGAGGGCGCGCGCCGTGGTGCCGGGCTTCGTCGACACCCACGCCCACCTGGTCTTCGCGGGCGACCGCTCCGCCGAGTTCGCCGCCCGCATGGCGGGCGAGCCCTACGACGGCGGCGGGATCGCCAGCACCGTCGCCGCCACCCGGGCCGCGTCCGACGACGCCCTGCGCGCCGCGCTCGCCGCCCGGGTCGCCGAGATGCGCGCGCAGGGCACCACGACCGTCGAGATCAAGAGCGGGTACGGGCTCACGGTCGTCGACGAGGAGCGGGCGCTGCGCCTCGCGGCCGAGGTCACGCCGGAGACGACGTTCCTCGGCGCCCACGTCGTGCCGTCGGGCGCCGACCGGCGGGCGTACGTCGACCTCGTCGTCGGCCCCATGCTCACGGCGTGCGCACCGCACGCGCGGTGGGTCGACGTGTTCTGCGAGCCGCACAGCCCGCACGCCTTCGACGGCGACGAGGCGGCCACCGTGCTGCAAGGCGGGCCGGGCCGCCGGGCTCGGGCTGCGCGTGCACGGCAACCAGCTCGGCCCCGGGCCAGGCGTGGCGCTGGCCGTCGAGCTCGGCGCGGCCAGCGTCGACCACTGCACCCACCTCACCGACGCGGACGTGGACGCACTGGCGGGCGGCGACACCGTCGCGACCCTGCTGCCGGGCGTCGAGTTCTCCACCCGCTCGCCCTACCCGAACGCCCGACGGCTGCTCGACGCGGGCGTGGCGGTCGCGCTGGCCACCGACTGCAACCCGGGCACGTGCTACTCGTCGTCGATGCCGCTGATGATCGCGCTGGCCGTGCGGGAGATGGGCATGACGCCGGACGAGGCGCTGTGGTCGGCCACCGCGGGCGCCGCGAAGGCCCTGCGGCGCGACGACATCGGCGTGATCCGGCCGGGCGCCCGCGCCGACCTCACGGTGCTGGCGGCCCCGAGCCACCGGCACCTGGCGTACCGGCCGGGGGTGCCGATCGCGCGGACTCTGGAGTGCTGATCTCGCGCACCAGCTCGATGGCCCGTCCCAGGGTGGCCACCTGGTCGTCGAGCGTCTCGCCTGCCGGGTAGAGGCGCACGGTGTCCACGCCCGGCTGCCTGCCACACGGCGAGGCGGGCGCGCACCATCGTCTCGGTGCCGATGAGCGTGGTGGCGAGCACCATCTCGTCGGTGACGAGCGCGGCCGCGCCGGCCCGGTCGCCGTCGATCCAGCGTTCCCGCACGCGCGCGGCGACCTCGCCCCACCCCTGGCGGCTGTAGGCGGCGTTGTAGTAGTTCGTCGTCGCCGAGCCCATGCCGCCCAGGCTGAACGCGAGGCCCGGCCGCCGGGCGTCGACCATGCCCGCGAGCTCGTCCGTCGTCGGCCGCGAACGCCACCTCGGCGCCCTGGCAGACGTCGAGGTCGGCGCGCGTGCGCCCGGCGCTCGCCAGCCCCGCGTCGAGGTCGGTGAGGTAGGCGGCCGCGGCCTCGGGGACGAAGCTCGTGCCCAACCAGCCGTCGGCGATCTCCCCGGTGAGCCGCAGCATCCGCGGCGAGAGCGTGGCCAGGTAGATCGGGACGTCCGGGAACGGCGTGCCGGACAGCCGCATCGGCCTGCCCTCGCCGCCCGGGAGCGGGATCGTGACCGTCTCCCCCGAGTAGACGACCTTCTCACCCGCCAGCGCCATCCGCACGACCTCGACGGTCTCGCGCAGCCTCGTGCGCGGCCGCCCGAACGCCACCCCGTGCAGGCCTTCGATCACCTGCGGGCCGGACGCGCCGAGCCCGAGCAGGAACCGGCCGCCGGACAGCTCGGCCAGCGTGCGCGCGGCCTGGGCCACCGCGACCGGGCTGCGGGTGCCGACCTGGATCACGCCGGAGCCGAGCAGCATCCGCCGGGTGCGCCCGGCGAGCCAGCCGAGCGCGGTCGGCGCGTCGGCCCCCCAGGCTTCGGCGACCCAGCAGACGTCCAAGCCCAGCCGCTCGGCCTCCAACGCGAGGTCGAGCGCGCCGGGCCGGGACGCCTCGACGGTGGTGGCGGTGCGCACCACCTCAGCTTGTCAGTCCGCTGTCAGCCCCGTCCGCCCGCGGCGATCGACACCGGCTCCCACTTGCGCCACGTCGCGAGCCGCTTCTCGTAGTCCGCGGTGGCGATGGCCAGCGGGCCCGTCACCGAAGAACACGCGCAGCGGCGGCTCCTCGGCGTCGACGATCGCGAGCACGGCCTGGCCGCTGGCGACCGGGTCGCCCGGCTTCGGGTTGCGCTCGCGCCGCATCCGCTGCACCTCCTCGCGGTAGGCGTCGTAGGCGGGCAGCGGCGCGGAGTGCTTGGCCGAGGGGCCCGCCCAGTCGGTGGCGAAGCCGCCCGGCTCGATCAGCGTGACGTGGATGCCGAACGGCGCCACCTCCTGCGCCAGTGCCTGGCTCAGGCCCTCCAGCGCCCACTTGGACGCGTGGTAGGCGCCGACCAGGGGAACGCGGAGATGCCGCCGATGGAGGACACCTGCAGGATGTGCCCGGAGCCCTGCTCACGCAGGTACGGCAGCGCCGCCTGGGTGACCCACAGCGCGCCGAAGAGGTTGGTCTCCAGCTGGTCGCGCACGTCGGCCTCGGACAGCTCCTCGACCATGCCGAAGTGGCCGTAGCCCGCGTTGTTGACGATCACGTCGAGGCGGCCGAACCGGTCGTGCGCCTGCTCGACGGCGGCGAAGGCGCCCTCGCGGTCGGTGACGTCGAGGCGCAGCGGGAGCAACCGGTCGCCGTACTTCTCGGCGAGGTCGTCGAGGGTGGTGGTGTCGCGGGCCGTGGCCGCGACGGAGTCGCCGCGCTCGAGCGCGGCGATGGCCCATTCGCGGCCGAAGCCGCGCGATGCGCCGGTGATGAACCAGATCATGTCCGGTGCAGCGACCGGCGCCGCGCGGCTATTCCGTCACCGACGGCCGCGTCGTGCAGGCGGCCCGAATCGTCGCGGCCTACTCCAGCTCGGAATTCGGCATGTCGGCGGGCGCGGAGTCCTCCGACTCGTCGGTGTCCACGTGCTCCGGCGCGACCAGTGCGTCGGCCGGGCTGTTGAGCGACCGGATGCCCGCGTTGAGCACCGCGAGGAGCGGCACGGCCAGGAGCGCCCCCGCGATCCCCCAGACGTAGAGGCCCGCACCGATCGACAGCACGACGGCGAGCGGGTGCAGCGCCACGGCCCGTCCGAGCAGCAGCGGCTGCAGCACGTGGCTCTCCAGCTGCATCACGCCGATGATGATCGCCAGCACGATGAGGGCGGTGATCGGCCCCTGCGCGACGAGGGCGACGAGCACGGCCGCCGCGCCCGTGGCGACCGCCCCGATGATCGGGATGAACGCGCCGAGGAAGACCAGGGTGGCCAGCGGCATGGCCAGGGGCACCTGCAGGATCGCCAGGCCGATCCCGATGACGATGGCGTCGACGGCGGCCACCACGGCCGTCGCCCGCACGTAGTGCACGAGCGCGGCCAGCCCGCGGCGACCCGCGACGTCGACCCGGGACCGCACCCGAGCGGGCACGCCCCTGACGAGGAAGCGCCAGATCTCGTCGCCGCCGTGCAGGAAGAAGATCAGCGTGAACACGACCAGCAGGAACTCCGTGAGCACCTCGCCGATCGTGGCCGCCGTCGTCAGCGTGGCCGCGGTGATGCCCCCGACGTTCTGCTGCACGAAGGTCTGCAGCTGCCCTTGGACGGCCTGCAGCTGTTCCGCGCTGACGTGCAGCGGCCCATTCGCCAGCCAGCCCGACAGCTCACCGATGCTCTGCCCCAGGCTCGCGCCGAGCTGGGGCACGCCGCCGACCACGGTGCGCACGACGAAGGTCAGCAGCACCCCCAGCGCGGCCAGCCCGCCGACCAGCACCATCGCGGTGGCCAGACCCCGCGGCACGCGCCACTGGACCAGCCGACCCACGGCCGGGGCGAGCAGCGCCGCCAGCAGCAGGGCGATCGCCACGGGGATGACGATGCCGGACAGGTAGGCGATGATCTGGCCGAGCACCCAGAGCGCCGCGGCCACGACGAGCAGGCGCCATCCGATGGCGGCCGTCACCCGCAGACCGCGCGGTACGACTTCGGCGGCGTTGTCCGAATCGCGCCGTCGTTCGACGGCGGGCCCGGCCCAGGGCAGCCGTGGGGTCCGTTCCGTCGCCGTCATGGGATCGGTGTACCCGTTCCGCGGTCCATCAGTCGAGCAAAACCGTGCGCAGATCGAGCCTTCTCAGCACGCGGTCGGCGGCCTCCGGGTCGACGCCAGGCTCGCGACGGGCGGCGAGCACCTCCGCGCGGGCGGCGGCGAGCGCTTCGGCCTGCACGGATGCCATGACCTCACGGTAGCGGCGCACGGTTTCGGCGCGCTCGCGGTCCTCCGTCGACATCGGGTCGCCGCGCAGCAGGCCGTCGAGGCGGTCCATCCGCTGCCGCAGGCTCGTGCCGACCCCGACGGGCAGCCGGTCGACCCGGTCGTCGGCGGCGAGCACGGCGGTCGCGGCCGCCCGGGCGCGGAGCACGATCGCCTGCTCGGCGGCGTGCTCCGTGTCGGCGTCCGTGGCGACGCCGAGCCGCCGGACGAGGAACGGCAGCGTGAACCCGGGGATCACGAGCGTGAAGACCAGCACCACGACGGCGATCAGCACGATCTCGGCCCGCTGCGGGAAGGGTTCGCCCGAGGCGGTCACCGTCGGCAGGGAGAGCGCCAGCGCGAGGGTGGCCAGCCCACGCATGCCGCACCAGGACAGCACGACGGTCTCCCGCCCGGTGCGCGGCGACCGCTCGGGGTCGTCGCTGCGGCACGCCATCCACCACGCCGCCAACATCCACAGCACCCGCACCGCGATGACGACCGCGCAGATCACCGCCGCGTCCCGCAGCATCCGGGGCAGGTCGTCGGCCGCGGCCTCGGCGACCTGCCGCAGGTCCAGGCCCATCAGCCCGAACGCGACGCCGGTGACCAGCAGCTCCACGACGTCCCAGAACGAGCGCTGCACCAGCCGCTCGGCGGCTTCGTCTTCACCGCTGGCCGCCCGCAGCTGCAGGGCCAGCACGACGACCGCGACCACGCCGGACGCGCCGACCTCGTCGGCCGCGACGTACACCGCGAACGGCAGCACGAGCGTGAGCGCGCTGCGCCCGGTCGTGTCGGTGACCCGTGCCGTGATCCACCGGGCGACGAACGCCACCACGACGCCGATCGCGACGGCCCCCACCACCCCGAGCACGAACCGCAGCACCAGCGTGGGTGCCGAGACCGCGCCGCCCGACACGGTGGCGAGCACCGCGGTCTGGAACACGACCAGCGCGGTGGCGTCGTTGAAGAGGCCCTCGCTCTGCAGCACGGAGAGCAGCCTGCGGGGCATCCGCACGGGTCCGGCCACGGCCTCGACGGCCACCGGGTCGGGCGGCGCCACCATCGCACCGAGGGCGATGGCGGCGGAGATCCCGATCCCCGGCACCAGCGCCGCGGCGGTGCCCGCCACCGCGGCGACCGTGGCCACCACGAGCGCGACGGCGAGGAACGCGATGCTGCGCCACCGCGCCCGGAACAACGCCCACGACGTGCGCTGGGCCGTCGCGAAGAGCAGCGGCGGGAGGAACAGCGGCAGGATCAGCTCCGGCTCGAGGTCGAAGCGGTCGGGAAGACCGGGCGCGAACGCCACCCCGACGCCCAGCAGGAGCATCAGCGCGGGCCACGGCAGCCGCAGTCGGTCCCCGACGCCGACCAGCAACACCGCCGCCAGCATCAGCCCGACGACGAGGACGAGGGTCTCCACGGGGCGTCAGCGTGTCAGGCAGGGCGCCGCCCACCGCCGCACCGTCTCGAGAATCGCGACTCGGCGTGTCGAAAGCGGGGACTCGCCCTCGCCGGGGGTCGGGTCAGGCGGCCAGCGCGTCGGGCCCGTAGCCCGCCTGCTCCAGCCCGACGCGCAGCGCGCCGAGCGCGCGCTTGCGGGTGGGACCGATGCTGCCGATCGGCATCTCGGCGTCGGCGGCGACCGTGGTGTACGACGCCCGCGGGAGGAAGAACAGCGCGAGGATCAGCTGCCTGCCGCGTCCGGAGAGGTGCGTCATCGCGTCGGTGATGACCTGGCCCACCTCGCAGGCGACGACGACCGCCTCGGGCCCCGGCTCCGCGGCGGGCATCCCGGCGGCGGCGATGTCGCTGGGCTCCTCGAACACGGTGTGGCGCAGCACGCCGAGGCACTCGCGCCGGGCGATGGTCCGCAGCCAACCGCCGAGCCGGTCGGGGTGGCGCAGCGCGGGCAGCCCTTCCATCGCCCGCAGCCAGGTGTTGGCGGCGGCGTCGGCCGCGTCGGCCTCCTGGAGCCGGTAGGACCCGACGACGCCGAGCACGAGGCGCTCGTACCGGACGACGATCTCGGCCCAGGCCCGCGACGCGCCTTCCCCCCGCGCCGCGGCGACCAGCTCTTCGGTGGGCAGGTCCGCGAAGGACTCGGGCGGGCGGGCGGGCGGTGGGCAGGTCGGGCGCATGGTGGGTTCCTCGGTGTCGCCAGGCGACCACCATGTCCCACCGGTCTTGCAGCGACCTTGCAGACGCAACTAGATCGCGTGCCGCAGAAGCGACCTACGTCGCGCGCGACCGCCACTCGCGGGCCGCGGCCGTGTCGCCCGCGGCCGCGTAGACCAGCGCGACGTCCCCGGCGATCGCCCCCAGCTCGGCCTCGCCGACGCGGTCGACGAGCGCGGCCAGCACCTCCTGGATCAGCGGCACGGCCTGCGCCGTGCGACCCGCCGCGGCCAGCGCGACCGCGCGGCGGCGTCCGGCCATCAACGTGCTGGCGTGCGCAGGCCCCAGCTTGGCCTGGAACAGCTGGTGGGCGCGGGTCTGCGTGTCGATAGCCTGGTCGGCGAGGCCCGCGTCGCCGAGCGCGAGCCCGAGGTTGGACAGCGTCATCGCGACCCGGGGGTCCTCCTCGCCGAGCACCCGCACGAGCAGCGCGACGGCCCGCCGGTGCTGCTCGATCGCCTCCGCGGGCCGGTGCAGGAGCCGCAGGGCGTAGCCGAGCTTGTCCATCGCCTGCGCGGTGTCGGGGTGGTCAGCGCCGGACACCGCGGTGAACGCGTCGATCGCCCGTCGGTGCAGCTCGACGGCCTCCTCGACGAGCCCCCGGTCCTGGGCCACCATGCCGAGCCCACCCGTGGCGTGCGCCCAGCCCCGGCTGTCGGGCTCCATCAGCTCGCGGCCCGTGGTGAGGGCCTCCTCCGCCCGGTCGAGCAGTCCGTCGGCCCAGAGCGTGTAGCCGAGGTCGACCAGCACCGGGGCGACGAGGTCGTCGCGCTGCACCGCGCGCAGCGTCTTCAGCGACCGCTCGTGCGCCGCGACGGCGCTCGCGGTGTCGTCGGCGCAGTTGAGGACGTGGCCGAGGCGGTTGTAGGCGTGGGCCAGCACGAGCTCGTCGGCCTCGGGTTCGCCGTCGAGCAGCTCGACCGCGTGGCGGTGCAGGTCCAGCGCCTCGTCCAGCCTGCCCGCGGCGTCGAGCACCTCGCCGAGCTGGCACAGCAGCGTGCCGCGCTGGATGGTCGTGCCCGCCCCGCCGGACTGCACGCCCGCGAGCCGCAGCGCCGACGTGAGCACCTGCTCGGCGGCGGGGTACAGGGCCCGCTCGGCGAAGCGGCGGGCCACGGCGGCCAGCCCGTCGAGCAGGCCGAGCGGCAGGCGCCGCAGCGCCTCGCAGTGCGCCGCGACCTGGACGAGGTGGGCGGCGGCATCCCGTTCGTCGGCGTCGACGGCCAGGCAGATCCGCGCGGCGGCGTCGAGCCGGGTCCCCGCCGTCGCCGGGCCGAGCCCGACGCGCACCACGTCCTGCACGAGCCGGTGCACCCGCAGGATCGGCCCCTTGCGGTCGACGAGCGAAAGGCGCAGCAGCTCGCCGATGGCTTCCTGCACGTCCAGCTCGTCGCCGTCGGCCAGCGGCCACAGCATCTCGACGGCGATCGTGTCGGCCGCGAGGAACGACATCGTCTCCAGCACCCCGGCGGCCAGCGGCGAGCGCCGCCGGAGCCGGTCGAACGCGAGGCCCCAGGTGGTGGCGACGGCACCCAGCTCGGCTTGCCTGCCGCGGTAGAGGCGCACGTAGTCGGGCACGGTCATGCCGGTCTGCTCGACGTAGGCGCAGGCCTGCTGCAGGGCAAGGGGAAGGTCGCCGAGCAGCTCGGCCAGCTCGGCGGCGGCCGCGGCGTCCGGGTCGCCGCTGCGCTCGACGACGTAGGTGACCGACTCCGCGCGGGTGAGCGACGGCACCGGGATCGGGCGGGCCAGCCGTCGCCAGGCCTGGTCGCGGGAGGTGATGATGACGTCGCCGTGCACCGCGGTGGGCAGGTAGGGCTCCAGCCGGGCGGGCTCGTCGGCGTTGTCGAACACGAGCACCCAGCCCGGTGCCCGGTCCAGCTCGGCCCACAGCGCGGCGCGGGTGTCCTCCTCGCGCGCCCGGTCGCGGATGCCAAGGGCCGTGGCGAGATCGGCCAGGCCCGCGGCGGTGCCCGCGGGGTCCTCGGCGCCGATCCACCACGCCACGCGGCCCGCCCGCTGCCGCCGGTGCGCGAGCTCGCACGCCAGCTCGGTCTTGCCCGCTCCGGGCATGCCGTACAGCACGACCGGGCGGTGGCCCCCGTCGTCCAGCGCGGCTTCGACGACGCCCGCCAGCTCCGGCCGCTCGACGAACGCGCGCGCCCGTTGCGGCAGGTTCGACCGCAGCGCGGGGCCCGCCGCGCTCACCGCGCCCAGCGCCTGCTGGGCCAGCACCGCCGCGTGGACGCGGCGCAGCGGCGGGGCCGGGTCCACGCCGAGCTGCTCGGCCAAGGCCCGACGGCAGCGCTCGTAGGCGGTGAGCGCGTCGGCCTGGCGGCCTGCCGCGTAGAGCGCCATCACCTGCCGGGCGGCCAACGACTCCCGCAGCGGGTAGCGCGCCACCAGCTCGCCGAGCCGGTCGACGTCCTCGCCGCCGCGGTCGAGCCGCACGTGCGCGTCGGCGAGCGCCTCGGCCGCCGCCACCCGCAGCTCGTCGAGCCGGTCGGCCTCGGCGTCGACGACCGGGATGTCGGCCACGTCGGCTATCCCGTAGTACCCGCGCTCCCCCCGCCAGCGGGCCAGCGCGGCTTCGAGCAGGGCGGCGGCTTCGGCGTCGGCGCCGCGGGCCAGCGCGCGGCGCCCGTCGTCCACTTCGGCGACGAACGCGTCGGCGTCCACGTGGACCAGATCCCGGTCGACGACGTAGCCGCCGCGGCGCTGCGGGATGGCGTCGCGGCCGAGCACCCTGCGCAGCCGCGACACGAACGGGTGCACGGCGTCGGGGCTCGCCCGCCCGCTCCACACGTCCTCGACGAGCCGTTCCGCCGAGACGGGTACCGCGCCCGCGACGAGTATGCGGGCCAGCACCGCCCGCTGGGTCGGCCCACCGAGCCGCACCGACACACCCGCGGCGTCAGCCTCCAGTGTGCCGAGCACACGCAGCGTGACCGGTGCATCAGGTTCCCGCACCCTAGACCCCTCCAGTAGTTGCGGAACTCGAACGAGTGTCTATCAAGTCACTCCAGTGACGTCGAGCCGTGCGGTCCGTTCGGCGCATGGGGTTCGGTCAGCGGCGGCCCCGTGTTAACGCCTGGGGCGAATGTGGCGAACGTTGTGACCGTGGCCGGCCCCGACTATTCCGCTTGGCACTACGCCCCGGACGCTCCCGTTCGGCTCACGAGGAGGTCCGATGGCCGCGTCGACCTGCACATCCTCGTCGGAGCATGGTCGGCCGCGCCCACCGCGGAGACCGTCACGGTGCGATGGCAGGTCACCGACGGCCCCGGGGCCGGAGCCGAGTCCGTCGTGCCCACCGCGGACGTGACCCCGGTGGACGCCGAGTTCGCCGACCGACTACGCACCGTTGACGACGCGCCGGTGACCGGGCCCCGCCCGCTCGCCGTGACGCCCTACCGGCTCGCGCTGGCCCGCCGCGGCAACCGGTACGCGGAGGCGGTCGTGCGCGGCGTGGCCGAGGGCGCGACCGTCCGGTACACCGTGGACGTCCGGCCGACGTCCGGTGCGCCGGTCACCCTCGGCCCGTACTCGGTGGTCGCCGCGGTACCCGAGTTCACGCCCGGCGACGTGGTCGGCGGCCGGTTCGGCGATCTCGTCGACGCGGGCCCGGCGTGGGTCGGGCACGTCCGGCGCGGCGACGGGCTCACCCACGTGCGGGTCGACCTCGACGACATCCCGGCCGACGGGTCGTTGCCGGTCCGGGTCCGCATCGGCGGCACCTGGCTCTCGGCCGACTACCTGACCGCGCCGTCCAACCCGGACGGACGGCTGCCGCTGCTCGACTGGGCCGCCGACACCGTGACGTTCAGCGGCCCCGACCCGGACGGCGCGCCTGTCGAGTTCGACGTCGGCGGGCGGCGGGTCGCCGAGGCCGACGCGGGCGGCCCGGGGCGCGCGCGGCTGCTCATCGCGCACTTCTGCATCCAGGCGATCAACGACCTGCTCGAGGAGCCGTTCGACGGCTACGTGCCGCCGCGCACGTACATGCAGGTCACGATGGCCGACGAGGACGGCCGCTACTCCTCGCGGCCGGGCGCGGAGCGGATCAACCCCGGCGGCTACCGCGACGGGCTGACCATGCACCGGCGCTTCGGCGTGCCCTACCACCTCGCGCTCAACGGCGGCGTGCTCGTGCTCACCGCGCACGACTGCCCCGACGACCTGGCCGCCCTGCGCGCCGACCTCGACGCGGGTCTGATGCACCCGGCGATCGCGGGCTACGGGTCGCACCGCATCCCGTACTACTCGGCCGAGGCGAACGTCCGCGACATCACGGCGGGCGTCGAGGCCATCACGACCTACCTCGGGGCCGTCGGCGCGGCCGCCCGACGTGTTCTACCCCGACCAGCGGCTCTACCGGCAGCGGCCCGCCACGGTCGCGGCGCTGCAGACCGCCCCCGTCCGCTACGTCGTGCTCGACTCGGCCACCGGCTACTACGACAACGCCGCCTCCGCCGAGCCGTCCGGCGCGGGCTACGACCTCGGGCCCGGCATGCTGTGGACCGACCGCGCGAGCGGCGCGCACGTGCTGTTCATCGACACCACGCTGAAGGACCAGGCGCTCGGGGCGAACCTCGACCCGACCCGGCCCGCGCCGTGGAAGCCGCCGCTCGCGGTGCGACGGCGGTTCCTGCGCCTGGCGCTCGACCCGCACCTGCGCGAGCGCACCCTGCTCACCTACGGCGACGACTTCGAGAAGGCCTGCGGCAACGGCTGGTTCGAGCCGGTGCCCGACCTGCGCGAGACGTGGGCGGCGTTCATCGGGTGGGTGGCCGCGCACCGCACGTGGCTGCACGTCGTCACCACCGCGGACCTCGACCCGGCGCGGGACTCCGCGGGCACGATCGACGTCCTCGCCTCGATCGACGCCACCCTCGACCCCGGCGGCCTCGCCTCCGTCGACCTCGACGGCAACCGCTTCCACTACGACACGTGGGAGAAGCGCTGGCGCGACACCCCCGCCTACTGGCTCGGCGACACCCTCGGCGGGATCACCGACCGCGTCGAGAACGCGCTGCGGCTGTGGCCCGACGAGCACCGCGACCAGCTCTACGACACCGCCTGGCTCGCGTTCCTCATGGCCCAGCACGAGAACGCCTGGAACATGCAGGCGCTCGAAGGCGACGACCCCAACCGCAAGGCGACCGGCGATCCCGAGGAGTTCACGATCGTCGAGGGCCTCCAGGTGCGCAACGCGCTGGTGTGGCTCGCGGCGTCGGTGTGGGCCACCTGGGCGGCCAAGGACCCGGCGGGCGGCAGCTTCGTGGACGACGGGCCGGTGCTCGCCGCACTCGCCGCGCTGCCGCAGGAGATCGGGCTGGACCCGCGCCACTGGGACGACGACCCCAACCCGACGATCGTGCTCTACAACCCCGAGGCGCTGGTCGTCGTCGACCGCAACGGCGGGCGCGTCACCCACGCCTTCGTCCTGCAGGACGGCGTGCCGCGCACGGTGAGCGGCACGTTCAAGAGCTACCAGTACCGCGACCCCGCGGGCGTCGAGTGCGACGGCCACGTGCTGCAGAACACCGTCTGGACCCCCAACCACCGCTACCTGGGTTCCGACGTCGACCTCCGCACCCAGCGCGAGGTGGCGTGGACGTACGCGCGGCCCGTGCGCACGAACGACGCGGGCACCGTGACCGTCGGCCGGATCGTGCCGGACAACTTCAACGCCTACACGTGCGGCGTCGTCGGCGACGGGGTGCGCTGCGCCTACGACCGCGGCTGGGCGCCGCGCACGACGACCCAGGCCGAGCTCGTCGAGCTGTGGAAGCGCGACGGCCTGGCCCGCCGCACGGGCACCACCGACCGGATGACCTGGCACGAGGACACGGCGTTCGCCAAGACGTTCACGCTGGACGGCACGACGTTGCGGGTCGCGTACAGCGGCGTCACGCCCGGGCACGTGGTGGACAACGAGCTGTGCGTCGACCTGTGGGCCGGAGCGCACGAGGGCGGGCTGCTCACCCGCGCCGCCGACGCCGACGGGGTGACGGTCGCGATGGCGGGCGTCGGGGCCTCCCGGCTCTCCGTCGGCGCGGGCTGCGAGCTCACCGCGGCGAGCCGGGCCGAGACGGTCGCGCAGGCCGCCGCGCAGGGCCTTGCCACCGAGTTCCTCACGCTGCACCGGGTGCTGACGGAGGCCGTGCAGGTGCGCGCCACCGCCCCCGACTTCTCCTACGCGGTGGAGCTGCGCGCCTAGGCCTGCGGCCTAGCCTATCGGTCATGATCCCGGACATCACCCGGCTCCGACCCGGTGTCGTCACCCGCTCGATCAGCCCGGAGAACCCCACGGGCGAGCCGGGCGGGGGCGGGCGCGCCACCGAGGGCACCGGCGCTGGTCCCGCCCGCGACCTCGGGCAGGGCTGGAAGGTGTCGCCCAGCATCGAGATCGCCGCGCACACCACCGTCGACCTCGCGGCGATCGACGGGCCCGGCCGGATCACCCACATCTGGCTCACCACCCACCCCGACCACTGGCGCTGCCTGCTGCTGCGCGCCCGCTGGGACGGCGCCGAGGCACCCGCGGTCGAGGTGCCGGTCGGCGACTTCTTCGGCCAGGGGTGGGGCCGGTTCGCCCAGCTCTCGTCGTCGATGGTCGCGGTCAACCCGCACGGCGGGTTCAGCTGCTACTGGCCGATGCCGTTCCGCGAGGGCGCGCACCTCACGCTCACCAACCTGTCCGGGATCCCCGACCGTCGTCTACTTCCAGGTGACCTACGAGACCGGCGGCGACGAGTCGGAGAGCGCCTACCTGCACGCGCACTGGCGGCGGTCCAACCCGGTGGACGGCGGGGGTGCACACGCTCGTCGACGGGGTGCGCGGCATGGGCCAGTACGTGGGCACCTACCTCGCCTGGGGCAGCAACTCCCGCGGCTGGTGGGGCGAGGGGGAGATGAAGTTCTACCTCGACGGGGACGCGGACTTCCCCACCATCTGCGGCACCGGCACCGAGGACTACTTCGGCGGCGCCTGGAACTTCGACGTGCCCGGCCAGGGCTACACCGCCGTTCTCGACGCCCTACCTGGGCCTGCACCAGGTCATCAGGCCGGACGGGCTGTACGACAGCCAGCTGCGGTTCGGCATGTACCGCTGGCACGTGCCCGACCCGATCCGGTTCGCCGCGGCGCTGCGGGTCACCGTGCAGGCGCTGGGGTGGCGCGCGGGCGGCCGCTACCTCCCCCTGCACGACGACCTCGCCTCGACGGCGCTGTTCTACCTCGACCGACCGACCGCCACCCGCCCACCGACCCCGGAGCTGGACGACCTGGAACCGCTGTAACGCCCGACTTCGCACCCGCCCGCTCGGGGGCGGGGGCACGGTCGAGGTCAGGCGTCCACGCAGATCAGGGCCCAGGGACGGTCGCGGGCGCGGGTCATCACCAGCGTCGCCCGGCGGCCGCCGCCGGCGAGCGCGCGGGCGAGGCGCTGCCGCAGCACGTCGACGTCGCCCGCGAGGCCGCGGCGGCGGATGTCGACGGACCCGACGTCGAGCGCCCGGATCCGGGCGGCCAGGTCCTTCTCCCGCCACGGCCCCGAGTCGAGCACCCGCAGCGTGCGCGCGAACGGCGTCGCGACCGGGGCGGCGGCGGCGAGGAACGCGATCCGGTCGTCGATCTGCCAGGTGCCGGTCGCCCGGGCCAGCTCCGCGACGAGCCCGGCGCGCGTCACCGCCGGGTTGGGGTCGAGCAGGTACTCCCCCGGCTCGCCGACGGGCACCTCGTCGCCCGGCGCGGGCAGGAGCGTGTGCCGGTCGCCGTCGACGAGGACGGTCGCCCTGCTCGCGGCCTCGGCGGCGGCGGGCGACCACAGCACGGCCTCCTTGAGGTCCGTCCCGACCGCGACGAACTCGGCCTCCCAGTCCGGCGGCACAGCGGCCCGGTCCAGTCCCGGCGCCGCCTTGACCGCCACCCGCGGCACCCGCTCGACCAGGCCGACGCACCAGGCGAGCGGTGGCTCGCCGTCGCGGGTGCGGCCCCGCTCGGTGCGGCGGGCGGGGTCGACGAACACCGCCGCTGATGCCCGTGAGGTCGACCGCACGGACGTCGGCGACCTCGGTGCGCGCCCGCTCGGCGACGCCGTAGACCGCGGCGTTGTGGCCCGCCATCCAGGCGTGCAGCGGGTCGCGGTCGACGCCGAGGACGGGCCCGAGCGCGGCCAGCGCGACCAGGTCGCCGCCGATGCCGCAGCACAGGTCGGCCACCGGCCCGGCGCCCGCGAGCCGGGCGGCCCGGTGGCGCGCCGCGGCCTCGCCGGACGCCTGCTCGAGCCCGTCGCGGGTCAGCATCATGTCCGGCGCGCGGGAGAACTTGGCCGCCGCCCGGTCGCGCAGCCGCTGCAGCGTGAGGCCGTCCGCCACGAGCGCGGCCGGGTAGCGGGACCGCAGCCGTTCGGACAGCCGCAGCGCGGTCTCGTCGTCGACGCGCTCGGCGGCGAGCTCGGCCATCAGCGCGCGCCCCTCGGCACCGGTGAGGGCCGCGAAGCGGGTCAACCGGTCGTCCGCGAGGTCCACCAGGGCACGCTACGCGGCGTCCACCTGACCGTGCCGAAACGCCCGACTCACCGCGGCGCGTTCGTCACCCCGCAGCGAGGACCACCATCCCGTCGACCACGGCGACCGCCACCGGCGTGAGCGGCTCCGGCGCCGGGCCGCCGACCACCGCGCCGTCGGCGATGCGGAAGCGGCTGCCGTGGCAGAAGCAGCTGATCGTGCCCGCGGCGACCGCCCGCACGTGGCAGCCCTGGTGCGGGCAGAGCGTGCCGAAGGCGCGCAGCTCGGCCTCGGCGGGACGGGTGACCACCACCCGGTGCTCGGGCACGATCACGCCGCCGCCGACCGGAACGGCGTCCAACGCGACGAGCGGGGTGCCCATCAGGGCAGGATATATTCCCGTGGATCTCATCGACGAGTGGGCACGGGCCCAGGCGCGGGTGATCGCGCTGGTCGCCCCGCTGACCGCGGAGCAGGCGGCGGTCCGGGTGCCCGGCGTGCCCGGACTGGACCGTGCGCGACCTGTTCTCGCACATGGTGGGCCTCGGCGCGGACGTGGTCGCGGGCGACGAGCCGGACGACCACAACGCCGTCTGGACGGAGAAGCAGGTGGCCACGTCGGCGCGACCACGACGTCGCCGCGCTGGTGACGGAGTGGGAGGGCCTGTCGGCTCCCCTGCAGGAGTGGATGCGCGAGCAACAACACCCGGCCGCTCAGCGACGTGATCATCCACGAGCAGGACCTGCGGGGGGCGCTGGGCGTGCCCGGCGGGCAGGACTCGGGCGGGGTGGCGGCCGTCCGCGACCGGTTCCTGCCCCGCTTCGGCGCCCGTGTCGCCGACCTGCCGCCGATCGCGCTGGTCGGCGACGGGTTCGTCGTGGGCGTCCGCGGGCGACCCGGACGCCGCCGACGTCGTGGTCCGCGCGTCCGACTTCGACCTCGCCCGCGCGCTCGTCACGCGCCGGTCGGCGGCCAGCTGCGGTCGTGGACGATGCGCGGCGACGTCGGCCCCTACCTCGACGGCTTCGCCCTCCTCGGCGCGCTCCCCGCGACCGACCTCGCCGAGTAAGAGGGCCCGGCGCTGAGGGACCCGGGCCCCTCAGTCGCCGGGCCCTCTGGCGAGGATGATGGGTCGGTGCGCCCGTCCCGCCTGCTGCTCGGGTCCTGCCGCTCCTGGTGGCGGCGTGCGCGGCGGCGCCCGGGCCCGTGGCGGGCGCACCTGCCGCCGCCCCGGCCCCCGCCGCCGAGCCGACCGCGGCGCCCCAGCCCTCGTGCGTCGACACCGTGCTGGCCGGGCTCGACCGCCGGGCCACCGCGGGCCAGCTGGTCGTCGTCGGCGCGCCGCTGGGCGCGGCCGTCGGGCCCAGCGTCGACCTGGTGAAGCGGCTGCCGGTGGGCGGCGTGCTGCTCACCGGGCGCAGCCGGTCCGGGGTGGCCGCGGTCGCCGCGCGCACCGCCGCCCTGCAGCAGGCCGTCACCGGACGGGCGGGCCTGCTCGTCGCCGCGGACCAGGAGGGCGGGCAGGTGCAGACGCTCACCGGCCCCGGCTTCTCCGCCATCCCGACGGCCGTCGAGCAGGGCCGGTGGAGCACGGCGAAGCTCACCGACGCCGCCGCGGGCTGGGGCGGCGAGCTGAAGGCGGCCGGGGTCAACCTCGACCTCGCGCCCGTTTCGGACGTGCTGTCCGCGCAGCTCGGGCCGTCCAACCTCGCCGTCGGGGTGAGCCGCCGCACGTTCGGCACCGAGCCCGGCGCGGTCGGCTCCGGCGTGCTGGCGTTCACCGACGGGCTGTCCCGGGCAGGCGTCGCGGCCGCCGTCAAGCACTTCCCCGGGCTCGGGCAGGTGCGCGCCAACACCGACCACACGGCGAACGTCCGCGACACCACCACCGACGGCGACAGCCCGTCGCTCGACCCGTTCCGCCGGGCGATCACGGCCGGGGTGCCGGTCGTGATGGTCTCCTCGGCCGTCTACACCCGCATCGACGCGACGCAGCCCGCCGCGTTCTCCCGGCCGTGATCACCGACCTGCTCCGCACCCGGCTGGGCTTCGGGGGCGTGGTGATCTCCGACGACCTCGGCCGGGCCGTCGCGGTCGCCGGCGGTGCCCGCGGCGCAGCGGGCGGTGCGGTTCGTGGCCGCGGGCGGCGACCTCGTGCTCACCGTCGACCCGCAGACGGCCGGCGCCGATGCTCGACGCGCTGGTGGCGCGGGCGGCCGCCGACCCGGAGTTCGCCATCGCGCTCACCGCGTCGGCCCGCCGCGTCCTCGACGTCAAGCACGCCCAGGGCCTGCTGCGCTGCTGAGGGCACCGCGGGTTCCACCCGTGGGTGGAGCGGGTCCCGCCCTCGGGTTGACGCGTCGCGGCCGCTCCGCTCCTAGCGTCGTGGACATGCCCACCGCCACCACCCCGGCCGCCGTCCTCTCCCGGCTCGGCAGCCCCGAGATCCTGCTCGGCGCCGTCGCGCCGTTCGTCAGCTACCAGGTCGCCACGTGGCTCGGCGCGTCCGAGCTGGCCGCGCTGTCCTGGGGCGCGGTGTTCCCGCTCGCCGGGATCGCGCTCGGGTTCGCCCGGCGCCGCCGCTTCGACGTGATCAGCGCGATCTCGCTCGCCGCGATCGCCGTCGGCCTCGGTGGCGCCCTCCTGCTGCACAGCGCCCAGTTCCTCCTGGTGAAGGACTCGCTGGTGAGCGCGACGATCGGGCTGGCGTTCCTCGGCTCGCTGCTCGCCGCCCGTCCGCTGATCTTCGTGATCGGCCGGGCCCAGTCCCCCGAGCGCGCCGCCGTGTTCGACGCGCGCTGGGCCGATCCCGCGTTCCGCCGCGCGCTGCGCGTGATGACGGCGGTGTGGGGCGGCGTGCTCCTCGCCGAGGCCGCCACGCGGGTCGTGCTCTCGCTGCTGATCGCGCCCGGCGCGCTGCTGGCCGTGTCGCCGTTGCTCACCCTGGTGTTCCTCGGCTCGGTCGGCCTGTGGACCGTCCGCCGCCGCCGTCTGCTGAAGGAGACCCCATGACCGCCCCGCAGCTCCCGTTCCCCCGCCCCGACGTCCTGTCCGTCGGCCCGCTGTACGCGCAGCTGCGCGCCACCGCCCCGCTGTGCGCCGTCCGCACCCCCGCGGGCGACCCGGCGTGGCTGGTGACGAGCCACGCGCTGACCCGCGAGCTGCTGGCCGACCCCCGGCTGGGCCGTTCCCACCCCCAGCCCGAACGGGCGGCGCGGATCTCCGGCTCCGCGGTGCTCGGCGGCCCGATGGGCGACGCGGCCACCGAGGCCGAGGGCCACGCCCGGATGCGCAAGCTGCTGGCCCCGGCGTTCGCCGCCCGGCGCATGCACCGGCTGCGCGCGCACGTCGCGGACCTCGTCGCCGAGGCCCTCGACGGGATGGCCGCGCACGGGTCCCCGGCCGACCTGCACGAGCTGGTGTCGCTCCCGATCCCGGTGCTGGTCATCTGCGAGCTGCTCGGCGTGCCCTACGCCGACCGGGACCGCTTCCGCGCTCTGTCCGAGGGCGCGGGCGGGCTCACCGACCGCGACGCGTCGCTGCGCGCGCTGCACGACCTCATCGCCTACATCGGCGAGCTCCTGCCCGGCAAGCGCAGCGCGCCCGGCGAGGACGTGCTCTCCGACCTGGTCGCCGCCGACCCGGAGGGCCGCCACGCCGACGCGACGGCCGGGCTGGCCGCGATGCTGCTGTTCGCGGGCCACGAGACCACGGTGACCCGCATCGACGTCGGCACCGTGCTGCTGCTGACCCACCCGGAGCACTACCGCGCGCTCGCCGCCGACCCGACCCGCGTGCGCCGCCACCGTGGAGGAGATCCTCCGGCTCGCCGCGCCCGGCGGGAGCGGCGGTGGGCTGCCCCGCTACGCGCACGCCGACATCGCGGTCGGGGACGTGACGATCCGGGCGGGCGACGCCGTCGTGCTCTCCCCCGCGGCCGCGAACCGGGACCCGGCGGCGTTCCCCGACCCCGAGACGTTCGACCCGGACCGGGCCGCGGGTGGCCACCTCGCGTTCGGCCACGGCCCGCGCTACTGCATCGGGGCCGCGCTCGCCCGCGTCGAGCTGCAGGCGGTGTTCGCCGCGCTGCCCGGCCCGCTTCCCGACGTTGGAGCTGGCCGTGCCCGTCGAGGAGCTGGAGGTGCGCGCCGACCTGCTCACCGGTGGGCTGCGTGCGCTCCCGGTCTGCTGGTGACGCGCCGCCGCGCCAGACTGGCCGCATGTACGCCGAGTTGACGCGCCGCGTCCACGGCCCGGTACTGACCCCCGGCGCCCCCGGTTTCGACGACGAGCTGGCCGGGTTCCAGACCGGCGAGCCGCACCGGCCGGACGTCGTCGTGGGGGCCGAGGACGCCGCCGACGTCGCCGCCGCGGTGACGTTCGCCGCCGAGCACGGCCTGCCGGTCGCCGTCCACGCCACGGGGCACGGGCGCGCTGCGGGCATCGACGGCGGCGTGGTGATCAGCACCCACCGGATGGCCCGCGTGCAGGTGTACCCCGACACGGGCGTCGCGCACATCGGGGCAGGCGCGCGGTGGGCCCAGGTCGCCGAGGCGGCCGCCGAGCACGGCCTCGCGCCGCTCTCCGGGTCCTTCCCCGCCGTCGGCGCGGTCGGCTACCTCCTCGGCGGCGGCCTGGGTCTGCTGGGGCGCCGGTACGGGTGGGCGGCCGACCACGTCCGCGCGATCGACCTGGTCACGGCGGACGGCGTGGCCCGCCGCGCCACCGCCGACACCGAGCCCGAGCTGTTCTGGGCGCTCCGCGGCGGCCGCGAGCCGCTCGCCGTGGTCACCGCGGTGGAGGTGGCGCTCTTCGCGGTGCCGCAGGTCGTCGGGGGCGGCCTGTTCTTCGCCGCGACCGACGCCCCGCAGGTGCTGCCCGCGGTGCGGGCGATCGGTGCGGAAGCCCCCGACGAGCTGGGCGTCTCCCTCGGCGCCATCGACATCCCGGACCTGCCCGCCGTGCCCGCACCGCTGCGCGGCCGCCAGGTGCTGCACGTGCGGCTCGTCGACGCGACGCGGGAGGGCAAAGCGGCCACCGACGCCGCCGAACGCCTCGGCGCGGCGGGCGAGGTGCTGCTCGGCGGCATCCGCGCGATGCCCTACCCGGAGAGCGGCTCGATCTTCGCCGAGCCCGAGGTCCCGCACGCCTATCGCGGCACGAACGTGCTGGTCACCGAGCTCGACGACGCGATGCTGGCGGCGGTCGTCGCGGGCGCGGGCACGGCCGCCGTGCCGTGCGTCGTCGACGTCCGCCGCCTCGGCGGGGCGCTCGGCCGCGCCCCCGAGGTGCCCGACGCGGTGTCGTTCCGCGATGCCGCGTGGATCGTGCGCGTGCTGTCGTCCACCGACGGGCACCGTGCCGAGGCGGTCGACGCGCAGCACGCGGCCGTGCTGCGGCCGCTCGACCCGGTGCGGCGCGGTCGCAGCGCAGGCTTCCTCTACGGGCCCGTGCCCGCCGCGCCGGATGAGCTGCACGAGCCCGAGACGCTGGCCGCGCTGCGGCGTCTGCGCGACCGCGTCGATCCCGACGGCCGGTTCGGTGCGATGAGCCGGATCGCGAAGTAGGGTCCGGGCATGGCCATCGCATCGACGAACCCGGCGACCGGCGAGCTGATCCAGAGCTTCGACGCCCTCACCGAGGAGCAGATCGACGAGAAGCTCGCGACGGCGGCCGCGACGTTCCGGAGCTACCGGACCACGACGTTCGCCGAGCGCGCCGACTGGCTGCGCCGGGCCGCCGACATCCTCGACGCCGAGGCCGACGCGCTGGGCAGGCTCGCCACCCTGGAGATGGGCAAGACGCTCGCCTCCGCGGTCGCGGAGGTCGGCAAGTGCGCGAAGGGCTGCCGCTGGTACGCCGAGCACACCGAGGCCCTGCTGGCCGACCAGCCGCACCCGTTCGACGGGGCGAAGGTGTTCACCCGCTACGAGCCGCTCGGCCCGGTGCTCGCGATCATGCCGTGGAACTTCCCCTACTGGCAGGTGTTCCGCTTCGCCGCGCCCGCGCTCATGACGGGCAACGTCGGGCTGCTGAAGCACGCGTCGAACGTGCCCGCAGTGCGCGCTCGCCATCGAGGACGTCCTGCGGCGGGCGGGCTTCCCGGAGGGCGCGTTCCAGACGCTCCTCGTCGGGTCGGGCGCGATCGAGGCCATCATCGAGGACCCCCGCGTGCGCGCGGTGACGCTCACCGGCAGCGAGGCCGCGGGCCGCGCGGTCGGGGCCACCGCGGGCCGCACCATCAAGCCGAGCGTGCTCGAGCTGGGCGGCAGCGACGCGTTCATCGTGATGCCGTCCGCCGACCTCGACACGGCCGTCGCGAAGGCCGTGCACTCGCGCACCCTGAACAACGGCCAGTCCTGCGTCAACGCCAAGCGGTTCATCGTGCACGAGGAGATCGCCGACGAGTTCGTGCGCCGGATGGTGGCCCGGTTGGAGTCGCTCAAGATCGGCGACCCGCTGGACTCGTCCACCGAGATGGGCCCGTTGGCCAGCCCGGACGCGGTCGAGGAGATCGACCGGCAGGTGCAGGAGACCATCGCCGCGGGCGCTCGCCTGCACACCGGCGGCAAGCCGCTCGGCGGGCCGGGCAGCTTCTACCCGCCCACCTTGCTCACCGACATCCCCGACGGCTCGCCCGGCCACAACGAGGAGCTGTTCGGCCCGGTGGCCCTGGTCTGGCGGGCCCGTGACGTCGACGACGCCATCCGCATCGCCAACGACTCCGACCTCGGTCTCGGCGGCAGCGCCTGGACCACCGACCCCGCCGAGCAGGAGCGGTTCACCACCGAGGTCGACACCGGGATGATCTACATCAACCACTTCACGGAGTCCACCCCGGAGGTGCCGTTCGGCGGCACGAAGAACTCGGGCTACGGCCGTGAGCTGGCCGAATACGGCCCGAAGTCCTTCGTCAACGCCAAGACGGTGTGGATCGCCGACGACTGATCATCCACATTGCTCCGAATGGCCGGTTTCCGGCCGGTCGGGGCGGGAAACCCTCCTGCATGACCAGTACCTCGGACGACAGCACGTTCGCCGAGATCGTCGGTACCGAAGTCGACACCGGCGACCGGCTCGCGGCGATCGACCACCAGATCGCCACGCTCAGCGCCCGGGTGAAGGCAACCAGCCCCCGCTTCGCCGCACTGGTGCCGCACTACCAGGCCGACATCGACGCGCTGCTCGACCTGCGCCTCTGGCTCACCGACGCCACGGTCTGAGAGCGGTTCAGCGCCGGGCCTGGCCGACCACGGCCAGCTCGGCGCGGAACCAGCCGCGCAGGGCCAGGAGCGAGAGGCCCGCGGCGAGCACGGCGGCCGCGGTGCCCGCCGCCACCGTCAGCAGGTCGGAGCCGAGCGGGCGCACCAGCCCGGCGACGCCCGCGACAGCGAGCACCGTGGCCACCACGGCGGGCAGGTGCTTGCCGTACATCCGCAGGGTGGCGCCCATCAGCCCGGCGGACACCCGCGCCGAGAAGTGCAACATCACCAGGAAGTGCGCGACGATCGCGATGGCGGCGCCCACGGCCACGCCGTCGACGCCCGCCACCCGCGCCCCGATCGCGCAGAACACCACCACCTCGGCGGCGTAGAGCCATTGCCGCCACGCCGCCCGGTAGACCGCACCCGTCGCGCGGGTCAGCGAGGTGCTGATCTTGTACGTCGTGCGGGGCAGCAGCACGAGCGCGAACACCTGCAGCGGCAGCACCACGGCCGTCCACTGCGCGCCGAGCAGCACCCGCACGACCTCCGGCGCCAGCACGTAGAGCAGCACCGACGCCGGGGCGGCGACCAGCGCGATGAGCGACGCGGAGCGCACGTAGGCGGCGCGCAGCCGTTCGCCGTCGTCGCGCACGCGGGCCATCGCCGGGAACAGCACCTTGTCCGCCGCGCCGCCGATCACCGCGGCGGGCTGGGACAACAGGTTGTACGCGCGCGAGTAGACGCCGAGCGGGCCGGTGCCGAGCACGCTCGCCACCACGAAGTTGTCGGCGTTCTGCGCGCCCCAGTTGCCGAGCTGGGTCAACGAGTAGCCGGAGCCGAAGCCGATCATCGGTCGGAGGCGGGCCAGCGTGGCGGCGGGCGGGAGCAGCCGGAGGGCGGGGCGGGCCAACGCGAGGTAGCCGACGGCGGTGACCACCCCGGCGGCCACCGCTCCCCACGCCAGCGCGTACGGGCCCGAACCCGGCGAGCGCGAGCGCCACGCTCACGCCGATGGTCGCGGGCCCGGCCGCGACGAGGTCGACGACGGCGAGCGGTCGGAACCGCAGCCGTCGCTGCAGCAGCCCGCTCGGCACCGCCGCGATGCCCGCGAGCAGCAGCGTGGGCGCGAGCAGCGGCAGCAGCCCCGAGTCGGCGGGCAAACCGACCAGCGGGCCCAGCGCGGGAGCGCCCAGCGCCAGCGCGACGGCGAGCACCAGCGCGACGACCACGGAGAACGCGAAGGCGGCGCTGACGTCGTCGTCGGCGAGCTCGCGGCGCTGGACGAGCGCGGCCGAGACGCCCACCTGGGTGAGCAGCTGCGCGAGCCCCACCACGAGCAGCGCCGCGGCCACCGAGCCGAACTCCTGCGGGGTCAGCAGGCGGGCCAGCACGATCGTCGCGGCGATCTGCAGCACGGCCTGGCCCGCCGAGCCGGTGAAGGCCCAGACGAACCCGCGCACGGTCCGCGCCGTGAGCGACGGCGGCTTCCGCTCGGTCACCACGCCCGGCTTCATCGGCCGCGCCGCAACAGCGCGTGCAGCCGTCCGGCCGTCGCCAACGTCGCGTACCAGCCGAGCTGGGTCGCGATCCGGCGGGGACCGTCGCCGCGCCGGGGCGGGGCGAGCAGCCGCTCGATCGGCAGGCCCGCGACCGCGGGGTGGAAGACCGAGTTGCCGACACCCCGGGTCAGCGCGAGCCGCGGGAGGTCGATGTTCCCGGCCAGCTCGGCGGGGAGCCCGCGGTAGGTCCAGGCGCCTTGGGCCTGCGGCGCCGGAACGTCGAAGTTCGCGTACGGCATCACGAACTCCAGGTCGAGGACCTTGAGCCCGGCCGTCGGGTCGGACATGAGGTTCTGGGGCGAGAGGTCCAGCATGAACACCCCGCGGTCGTGCAGGGTGCGCGCGAACTCGGCCAGCGCCCGGGTGGCCCACGGCCGCAGCTGGTCCATCCCGTCGAAACCCGGCAGGCGGCGCCGCAGCCGGTGCGCACCGTCGTCGGTGTACTCCGTGGTCAGCAGCCAGTTCGGCCCGTGCGCCAGCAGCTGGGGCATCAGCGGCTGGTCGGCCAGCAGGGTGCGGGCGGCCAGCTCCCGGTGGAAGAACTCCATCGCGCCCGGACGGAAGATCTTGCAGACGGACCGGCCGTACTGCGGGTGCTCGACGAGCGCGACGCGGGCCCGGTAGCCGGGCGAGTCCGCGCCCAGCATGCGGATCACCGGGAACGGGATCGCGCACACGTCGCCCAGTGTCTCGACCCGCTCCAGCACGCGGTCGCGCAGGGCCGGGTCGTTGAGCACGTTGAGCATGTCCAGCGCGGCCTCGGGCCCGACGGTGTAGCGCACGACGTCGTCCATGGGCGGGCGGTCGCGCCACATGCGCCGCGTCGTGTACCGGGCGACGGACTCGATCCGCTGCGCGACCCGGCGCTCCGCGTCGCTGTCGCCGGGCGCCGGGGGCACGTCGCAGGCCACGACGAGCGTGTGCGGGGCGCCCGCGGCGGCCGGGAAGCGGCGGCGCGGCCCGAGGCGGCGGGCGACCGCCGTGCGGCCCGGCGCGTCGAGCCGCAGGATCTCCAGCACCTCCAGGCCGCGGGCGATGCCCGCCACCGGTTCCGAGAGCGGCACGGCCCAGCGCTCGGGCACGACGAAGACGCACAGCCCCAGCCACGACGACGGCATTACGCCATCGTCACTAACGAGCTGCTCCGTTTGGACTTCCTCGGTGGCGGCCACCGGCGGAGCGTAGGGCCAGCCGTGAACGCACCGTGCATCGGGTCTCACTCCACGTGATCACTTGTCCGCAGACCGCAGGCGCGCGGCTAGGCTGGCCGTCGTGGATGCGCTGGCTGGCCTCCTGGACGGGCCGCGGGCGCGCGGCGCGTTCCTGCTGCGGTGCCTCCTCGACCCGCCGTGGAGCCTGCGCATCGAGGACGAGGCGCCGCTCGCGCTCACCGCGGTGGCCCGCGGCCACGCGCACGTGTGGTCCGACGACGGCGAGACGGTCGAGCTGGGGCCCGGCGACGTGCTGATCACCCGCGGGCCGCGGCCCTACACCGTCGCGCACGCCCTCGGCACTCCCCCACACGCGATCATCCGGCCGGGACCGCGCTGCGTCGCCCCCGACGGCCACGAGCTGCGGGAGGAAATGGCGCTCGGCGTCCGCAGCTGGGGCAACAGCGGCACCGGCGAGACCGTGCTGCTCACCGGCGCCTACCACCTCGAGGGCGAGGTGAGCCGCCGCCTCATCCGCGTGCTGCCGCACCTGCTCGTGCTCACCTCGCGCGACTGGTCCACGCCGCTGGTGCCGCTGCTGGCGGAGGAGATCGTCAAGGACGAGCCTGGCCAGGAAGCGGTCCTCGACCGGCTGCTGGACCTGCTGCTGATCGCGGCGCTGCGCACCTGGTTCGCCCGCCCCGACACCCCGACCCCGGCCTGGTACCGCGGCTACGGCGACCCGGTCGTCGGCCGGGCCCTGCGGTTGCTGCAGCACCACCCGGCGCGGGGCTGGACGGTGGCCGCGCTCGCCGCCGAGACCGGGGTGTCGCGGGCGGCGCTGGCCCGCCGGTTCACCGAGCTGGTCGGCGAACCGCCGATGACCTTCCTCACGGGCTGGCGCCTCGCGCTGGCCGCCGACCTCCTCCGCGAGCCCGACACCGGCCTCGCCGCCGTCGCCCGGCAGGTCGGCTACGCCACCCCGTACGCGCTCAGCACCGCCTTCAAGCGCGCGCACGGCGTGAGCCCGCGCGACTACCGCGAAGCCCGCGTTTAGGAGCGCACCCTCCTAACGGGGGTAGCGGCTCGCCCGCTCCACGACGTTGAGGTCGAGGTGGTTGCGCATGTACTGGCCGCCACCGTCGTGGGGCGGGGTGTACTCCCACGGCGTGACCGTGCCGGTGCGCAGCGCGGCGTTGACGAGCCTGCGCCGCGCCTGGTCGGCCACCACGTCGGCGTAGAGGGCGTCCATGTCCCAGTCGCGTTCGACCCGCGCGCGCAGCTCCTTGACCGGCACCGACCAGTCGGGGTCCAGCGCCAGGTTGACCCGCTCCTGCGGGTCGGCGGCGAGGTCGTAGAGCTGGTCGGGGTCGACCGGCGAGTGGACGTACTTCAGGTCGCCACGGCGGATCATGACGATCGGTGCGATCGCCCCTTCGCCCAGGTACTCCCCGACGACCTCGCGCTCCGCGGAGGGGCCGCCCGCGCACAGGTCGAGCAGCGAGCGGCCCGCGGACGGCTCGAGGTGCTCGGGGGCGGCCGCGCCGACCAGCTCGGTGACGGTCGGCAGCACGTCCACGAGCGACACCGGCGCCGCGACCCGCCTGGGCCCGAACCGCTTCGGCGCGTGCACGATCATCGGCACGCGGGCCGAGCCCTCGAAGAAGTTCATCTTGTACCAGAGGCCGCGCTCGCCGAGCATGTCGCCGTGGTCGGCGAGCAGCACCACCACGGTGTCGTCGGCGACGCCGAGCGCGTCGAGGGTGTCGGTGAGCCGCGCGGTCCACTCGTCGAGGTAGGAGATGTTGCCGTAGTAGGCGCGCCGCGCGTTGCGCACGTCCTGCGGGCTGATCTGCACCTCGTCCATCGCGCTGACCTTCCGCAGCCGCGCGGTGTGCGGGTCGAGCGGCACGTCGTCCGCGCCGACCGTCGGCAGCGGGATTGCGCGGTCTTCGTAGAGGTCCCAGTAGCGGCCGCGGGTGACGTACGGGTCGTGGGGGTGGGTGAAGCTGACCACGAGCATCCACGGCCGCGGGTCGTCGGCGCGGGCCAGGTCGTGCAGCGCGCGCACCCCCTGGTGGCCGACCTCGTCGTCGAACAGCAGCTGGTTGGTGACCTCCGCGACCCCGGCCTTGGTCACCGAGTCCATGTTGTGGAACCACCAGTCGATGCGCTCGTCGGGGTTGAGCCAGTCCGGCGTCCACCCGAAGTCGGCCGGGTAGATGTCGGTGGTGCGCCGCTCCTCGAAGCCGTGCAGCTGGTCGGGCCCGACGAAGTGCATCTTGCCGTCGAGCACCGTGCGGTAGCCACCGAGCCGGGCGTAGTGCGCGAACGTCGGGATCGTGCTGGCCAGGTACGCCGCGTTGTCGTAGCCGCGGGTCGCCGAGGGCAGCAGGCCGGTCATCATGCAGTAGCGCGCGGGCGTGCACAGCGGCGAGTTGGAGTAGGCGGCGTCGAACACCACGCCCTGGCGAGCGAGCCGGTCGATCGTCGGCGCATGGGTGACGGGGTTGCCGTAGCAGCCCAGCGCCGACGGCGTGAGCTGGTCGTACATCACGATCAAGATGTTGGGCCGCGCGTTCATGAGGAGAGTGTGCGCCTCCGCAGCAAGTAGGTGTCCATGATCCAGCCCGCCGCCGCGCGGGCCGCCGCCCGCCGCTCGACGATCTCGTCCGCCACCGCGCGCAGGTCTCCCGCGATCAGCAGTTGGCGGGGCGTGCCCAGGTAGGCGCCCCAGTAGATGTCGAGGTCCGTGTCGGGCAGCCCGGCGAAGGCGCAGCGGCCGTCCAGCATCACCACCACGTCGGGCACGTCGGCGGGCATCCCGCGCTCGGCCAGCCGCCGTCCGGTCGTGATCAGCACCGGCTCGCCGACCCGGTTGAGGATCAGCCCGTGCGCCGCGGCCAGCGCCTGCACGCTGCTGATGCCGGGGATCGGGACGACGTTGAGATCTGGGGCGACCCCGTGCAGCAGGCGCAGGGTGCCGTCGTACAGCGCGGGGTCGCCCCACACCAAGAACGCGCCGACGCCGCCGGGCGGCAGCTCGGCCTCGATCATGGCGGCGTACGCGTCGGCGCGGGCGGCCTGCCAGGTCGCCACCTCGGCCGGGTAGTCGGCGGGGTCGCGGTCGCGGGGCACCTCCGGGGCGGTCACGACCCGGTGGTCGGGGCGGGCGTGGCGGGCCAGCAGCGTGGCGCGCAGCCCGGCCAGGTCGGGCACGCCCTTGTCGATCTCGAAGAACACCTCGGCGCGGCCGATCGCCGCCGCGGCCTGCAGCGTGAGGTGTTCGGGATCGCCCGCGCCGATGCCGATCACCAGGACGGTGCGCGCGGCTGTGCCGATCTCAGGCACCCTCGAGCTCGCCCTCCGTCTCCAGGTACGCCTGCTGCAGCGCGTCCACCGTGGCCTCGTCGGGGTGCTCCCACAGGCCGCGGTCGACGGCTTCGAGCAGCCGTTCGCTCATCCCGTGCAGCGCCCACGGGTTGGACTCCTCCAGGAACTTGCGGTTCACCGGGTCCAACACGTACTCGGCGGTGAGCTTCTCGTACTGCCAGTCCGCCACGACGCCGGTGGTGGCGTCCCAGCCGAAGAGGTAGTCGACGGTGGCGGCCATCTCGAACGCGCCCTTGTAGCCGTGCCTGCGCATGGCGTCCATCCAGCGGGGGTTCACCACGCGCGCCCGGAAGACGCGGGCGGTCTCCTCGTGCAGCGTGCGGGTGCGGACCGCCTCGGGCCGGGTGGAGTCGCCGACGTACGCGGCGGGCGCGGTGCCGGTGAGCGCGCGGACGGTGGCCACCATCCCGCCGTGGTACTGGTAGTAGTCGTCGGAGTCGGCGATGTCGTGCTCGCGGGTGTCGGTGTTCTTGGCCGCCACCGCGATGCGCCGGTAGGCCGCCTCCATCGCGCCGCGGGCGGGCACGCCGTCGAGGCCGCGGCCGTAGGCGTAGCCGCCCCAGGTGGTGTAGACCTCGGCGAGGTCCTTGTCGTCGCGCCAGCTCCGCGACTCCATCAGCTGCAGGAGCCCGGCCCCGTAGGTGCCCGGCTTCGACCCGAAGATCCGGATCGGGCGCTCGCCGTCGTCGTGGGCCCGCACGAAGTTCCGGTCGGCGGGCTCGTCCAGGGCCGCGACGAGCTGCACGGCGTCGTCGAGCAGGGCCAGCACGTGCGGGAAGGCGTCGCGGAAGAAGCCCGAGATGCGCACGGTGACGTCGATGCGGGGGCGGCCGAGCTCGTCGAGGGTGATCACCTCGAGCGTGGTGACGCGGCGGCTGGCCTCGTCCCACACCGGGCGCACGCCCAGCAGCGCCAGCACCTCGGCCACGTCGTCGCCGGAGGTGCGCATCGCGCTGGTGCCCCAGACCGACAGCCCCACGCTGCGCGGGTGCTCGCCGTGCTCGGCGAGGTAGCGCGCGACGAGCGACTCGGCCATGGCCTGGCCGGTCTCCCACGCCAGCCGCGACGGCACCGCCTTCGGGTCGACGGAGTAGAAGTTGCGGCCGGTGGGCAGCACGTTGATGAGCCCGCGCAGCGGCGAGCCCGACGGGCCCGCGGGCACGAACCCGCCGTCGAGGGCGTGCAGCACGCGGCTCGAGCTCCTCGGCCGTGCCCGCCAGCCGGGGCACCACCTCGGTGGCGGCGAAGTGGAGCACGCGCTCGACGTCGGTCGGGAGGCCGCGCGCCACGGAGGTCGCCGCGACGGGGTCCCACCCGGCGGCCTCCATCGCGGCCACCAAGGCGCGCGCCCGCTCCTCCGTGGCGTCGACCTCGGCCTTGGGCGCGTCCTCCACGAGCCCGAGCGCTTCGCGCAGGCCCGGGAGGTTCACTTCGCCGCCCCACATCTGGCGGGCCCGGAGCATGGCCAACACCAGGTCGACGCGCACCTCGCCGGTCGGGGCGGCGCCGAGCACGTGCAGGCCGTCGCGGATCTGCACGTCCTTGATCTCGCACAGCCAGCCGTCGACGTGCAGCAGCATCTCGTCGAAGACGTCCTCGTCGGGGCGGTCGGCCAGGCCGAGGTCGTGGTCCATGCGGGCGGCCTGCATGAGCGTCCAGATCTGCTGGCGGATCGCGGGCAGCTTGGCCGGGTCAAGCGCGGCGATGTTGGCGTGCTCGTCGAGGAGCTGTTCGAGCCGGGCGATGTCGCCGTAGGTCTCGGCGCGGGCCATCGGCGGGATGAGGTGGTCCACCAGCGTGGCGTGCGCGCGGCGCTTGGCCTGGGTGCCCTCGCCGGGGTCGTTGACCAGGAACGGGTACACGAGCGGCAGGTCGCCGAGCGCGGCGTCGGTGCCGCAGGAGGCGCTCATCCCCATGGTCTTGCCGGGCAGCCACTCCAGGTTGCCGTGCTTGCCGAGGTGCACGATCGCGTCGGCGCCGAACCCACCTTCGGCGCGCGGCGCGGCGAGGTAGCGGTAGGCGCCCAGGTAGTGGTGCGACGGCGGCAGGTCCGGGTCGTGGTAGATCGCCACCGGGTTCTCGCCGAAGCCCCGCGGCGGCTGCACCATCAGCAGCACGTTCCCAGCGGCCAGCGCGGCGACGACGATGTGCCCGTCATCCACGTACAGCTCCCCCGGCGCCGGGCCCCAGTGCTCCTCTACGCGCGCCCGCAGGTCCGCGGGCAGGCCCGCGAACCAGCCGCGGTAGCGGTCCGCGGCGATCCGGATCGGGTTGCCCGAGAGCTGTTCCTCGGTGAGCCAGTCCGGATCCTGGCCGCCCGCCGCGATCAACGCGTGCATCAGCGCGTCGCCGTCGCGCGCGGCCACGCCGGGCAGCTCGCCGACGTCGTACCCGGCCTCGGCCATCGCGTGCAGCAGCGCCACCGCGCTGGCCGGGGTGTCGAGGCCGACGGCGTTGCCGATGCGGGCGTGCTTGGTCGGGTACGCGGACATCATCAGCACGATCCGCTTGCGCGCGTTGGGGATGTGGCGCAGCCGGGCGTGCCGCACGGCGATCCCGGCCACGCGGGCGGCGCGTTCCGGGTCGGGGACGTACACGGTGAGGCCGTCGGCGTCGAACTCCTTGAAGGAGAACGGAACCGTGATGAGCCGCCCGTCGAACTCGGGCACGGCGACCTGGGTGGCGACGTCGAGCGGCGACAGCCCCTCGTCGCTCTCGGCCCAGGTGGCGCGGCTGGTGGTGAGGCAGAGGCCCTGCAGGATCGGCACGTCGAGCGCGGCGAGCTCGGCGACGTCCCAGGCCTCGTCCTCGCCGCCCGCCGAGGCCCCGGCGGGCTTCGTGCCCCCCGCCGCCAGCACGGTGACGACCATGGCGTCCGCGGCGGCGAGCGTGCGCAGGAGCGCGGGCTCGGCCTGGCGCAGCGAGGCGCAGTAGACCGGCAGCGGGCGGGCCCCGGCGTCCTCCAGCGCGGTGCAGAGCGCCTCGACGTAGGCGGTGTTGCCCGCGAGCTGCTGGGCCCGGTAGTACAGGACGGCCACGACCGGCCCGTCGGTGTTGTCGACGTCGCGCGCGGCCCGTTCGAAGATCCCCCACGACGGCAGCTCGACGGGCGGGTCGAAGCCCTGCCCGGTGAACAGGAGCGTGTCGGAGAGGAAGGCGTGCAGCTGGCCGAGGTTGGCCGGGCCGCCCTGCGCCAGGTAGGTGTGCGCCTCCGCGGCGACGCCCGCGGGCACCGTCGACTGCTCCATCATCTCGGCGTCGGGGGCCTGTTCGCCGCCCAGCGCCACCACCGGCAGGCCGGCCGCGCGCACCGCCGCCAGCCCGTCGGGCCACGCGCGGGCGCCGCCGAGGATCCGCACCACGACGACGTCGGCCCCCTCCAGGAGGGCGGGGAGCTCTCCGGCGGGGGTGCGGGCCGGGTTGGCGAGCCGGTAGTTCGCGCCCGACGCGCGCGCGGAGAGCAGGTCGGTGTCCGACGTGGACAGCAGCAGGACGCCCATGGGGGTGCCTTCCTCCCGATCCTCGTCGGGCTGGCGGGTGCGCGGCGTGCGGGGCAGTGTCCTGGCTCCCGGATCGTCGCGCGCCCCGGCCTTCCGGGCGTGCGCCCGTGGCCGTCGGCGGGGTCTGCTCCCCGGTGACAGTGGCGGGACCGCTCCGGATTCGCACCGGATTCCTGGCCGCCGCTCGCCGTATGGAGTTGTCGGTCCCGGCCACTCTCCGGTCCGCCACGACGGCCCGTCAAGCCCTGTGACGGTTCGCTCCTCGTGGCGCGGGCCGCGACGACGGGCGCTTACAGTGTGGCCGTGTCCCTCCGCCCCGACGCCTGTCCCGGGGTGTTCGCCCTGCACGACGCGGCCGACGGCGCGCTCGCCCGGGTGCGGCTGCCCGGCGGAGCGATCGACGCCGCGGCGCTGCAGGTGGTGGCGGGCTGCGCCGAAGATCTCGGTGACGGCGCCGTGCACCTGACCTCGCGGGGCAACCTGCAGCTGCGCGGCCTGCGCCGCGACGACCCCCGGCTGGCCGCCCGGCTCGCCGCGGCCGGGCTGCTGCCGTCGACGACGCACGAGCGCGCGCGCAACGTGCTCGCCTCCCCGCTCTCCGGGATCGCGGGCGGGCTCGCCGACGTGCGCGACCTCGCCCGCGAACTGGACCGCGGGCTGTGCGCGCGCCCGGCGCTGGCCGCGCTGTCCGGCCGGTTCCTGTTCGCCCTCGACGACGGCCGCGGCGACGTCGTCCACGAGGACCCGGACCTGTGCTGGCAGGCCGTCGCCCCCGACGACGGACGGCTGCTCGTCGCGGGCGAGCCCGTGGCGCGCGTGCCCCGGCCCCGGGCGGTGACCGCGCTGCTCGACGCCGCCGAGGAGTTCCTGGCCGGGGCGGACGGCGCGTGGCGCACCCGCCCCGCCGCGCACGGCACCGCACCATCCGCGGGCGACACCAGCCCGCCGGACGCGAGCGGAGGGGGACGCCCCGCGGGCCCAGCCGGGCCGCCGCTCGGCTGGGTGCCTGGTGCCGAGGCGCTGGTATGCGCGCCGGTGCTCGGCGAGGTGTCCGCGGCGCAGCTGCGCGTGCTCGCGGGGGCCGCGCCGCGCGCGGTCGTCACGCCGTGGCGCACGGTCGTGCTGCCCGGCGCCGCGGGCCGGGGCGGACGCGCAGCTGGTCGCCGCCGGGTTCGTGGTCGACCCCGCGTCGCCGGTGCCGCTGGTGAGCGCCTGCGCCGGACGGCCGGGATGCGCCAAGGCGCTGGCCGACGTGCGGGCCGACGCCCGCGCGGGCCTCGTCGCGGGCCGGTTCACCGAGCGCGTGCACCTGTCGGGCTGCGCGCGCCGCTGCGGCTCCCCCCGCGGCCCGCACCGCGCGCTCGTCGCCCACGCCGAAGGGCAGTACGCCGGATGACCACCCGCGAGTACGTCCGGGACGGCGCGGAGATCTACCGCCGCTCGTTCGCCACGATCCGCGCCGAGGCCGACCTGGCCGGGCTGCCGCCCGAGCTGGTGCCGGTCGCCGTCCGCATGATCCACGCCTGCGGGCAGGTCGACCTGGTCGACGACCTCGCCTACTCCCCCGGCGTCGTCGCCGCGGCCCGCGGCGCGCTGCGGGCGGGCGCCCCCATCCTCTGCGACGCCGCGATGGTGGCCTCCGGCGTCACCGCGGCGCGCCTGCCCGCGGGCAACGACGTCGTCTGCACCTTGCGCGACCCACGGGTACCCGAGCTCGCCGAACGCCTCGGCACCACCCGTAGCGCCGCGGCGCTGGAGCTCTGGGGCGAGCGGCTCGGTGGCGCGGTCGTCGCGATCGGCAACGCGCCCACCGCCCTCTTCCACCTCCTCGACCTGATCGACGCCGGTGCTCCGCGCCCCGCGGCTGTGCTGGGCATCCCGGTGGGCTTCATCGGTGCCGCCGAGTCCAAGGACGAGCTGGCCGCCCGCACCGACCTGGAGTTCCTGGTGGTCCGCGGCCGCCGCGGCGGCTCGGCGATCACCGCGGCGGCGGTCAACGCGCTGGCCCGGGAGGAGGAGATCCTGTGACGGGCACGCTGTACGGCGTCGGCGTCGGCCCCGGCGACCCCGAGCTGATCACGCTCAAGGCCGCCCGGCTGATCGAAGCCGCCGACGTGGTCGCCTACCACTGCGCCCGCCACGGCCGCTCCGTCGCCCGCGGCATCGCCGCCGCCCACCTGCGCCCCGACCAGGTGGAGGAGGTGCTGGTCTACCCGGTCACCACGGAAGCCACCGACCACCCCGGCGGCTACCAGGGCGCCATCGACGAGTTCTACGCCGAGGCCGCCCGCCGCCTGGCCGCCCACCTCGACGCCGGGCGCGACGTGGTGCTGCTCGCCGAGGGCGACCCGCTCTTCTACGGCTCCTACATGCACATGCACAAGCGGCTCGCCCCGCACTACCGCACGGAGGTCGTGCCCGGCGTCACGTCGGTGAGCGCGGCGTCGGCGGCGCTCCGCCAACCGCTGGTGGAACGCGACGAGGTGCTCACCGTGCTGCCCGGCACGCTGCCGCGCGAGGAGCTGGCACGGCGCCTGGCCGACACCGACTCCGCGGCGGTGCTCAAGCTGGGCCGCACGTTCACGACCGTGCGCGACGCCGTCGCCGACGCCGGGCGCCGGGCGTTCTACGTGGAGCGGGCGACGACCGACCGGGAGCGCACGGCCGAGCTCGCCGACGTCGACCCGGCGTCGGTGCCCTACTTCGCGATCGCGCTGCTGCCCGGCGCGGTGGCGGCGGCGCCACCGACGGAGGTCGCGGCCGGGCGGAGCGTGGGCGAGGTGGCCGTCGTCGGCACCGGCCCCGCCGGGCGGGACTGGACCACCCCGCAGGTCGCGGCGGTGGTGGCGGCGGCCGACGACCTCGTCGGCTACGGCCCCTACCTCGACCGCGTGCCGCCCAACCCCCGCCAGCGCAGGCACCCGAGCGACAACCGCGTGGAGGCGGAACGGGCCGCGCACGCGCTCGACCTGGCCGCCGCGGGCCGCCGGGTCGCCGTGGTGTCCGCGGGCGACCCCGGCGTGTTCGCGATGGCCGCCGCGGTGCTGGAGGTGGCGGCGCAGCCGAAGTACGTCGACGTCGCCGTGCGCGTGCTGCCCGGTGTCACGGCGTCGAGCGCGGTGGCGGCCGCCGTCGGCGCCCCGCTCGGGCACGACCACGCGGTGATCTCGCTGTCGGACCGGCTCAAGCCGTGGGACGTCGTGGTGGCCCGGCTGGTCGCCGCCGCGCGCGCCGACCTGGCGATCGCGATCTACAACCCGCGTTCGAAGGCGCGGCCGTGGCAGGTGGGGGCGGCCCGCGACGTGCTGCTGGAGCACCGCGCCCCGGACACCCCGGTCGTCCTGGGGCGCGACGTGGGCGGCGCTGGCGAGCGGATCACGGTCACCACACTGGCCGAGCTGGATCCCGAGCAGGTCGACATGCGCACGCTGCTGATCGTCGGCTCGTCCACCACCCGGGTGGTCACGCGCGGCGCCACGACGGTGGTGTTCACCCCCCGCCACTACTGACCCAGTCGCGCGCCGCGGCCACGGTCGCCACCGCGATCACGGTGGGCGGCAACGCCGGGCGCTCCACGATGATCACCGGCACGCCGAGCTCGCGGGCCGCGGCCAGCTTGGGCGCCGGGCCACCGCTGTTCTTGGTCACCAGGACGTCGACGGCGTGCTCGCGCAGGAGGGCCCGCTCGCCGTCGAGGGTGAACGGGCCGCGGTCGAGCACCACCGTCATCCGGCGGGGCACGGGCGGCTCGGGCGGGTCGACCGAGCGCACCAGGAACCAGCGGTCCACCGGCGCGAAGACCGCGAGCCCGGTGCGACCGGTGGTGAGGAACACGCGATCACCCTGCGCCGCAACGACCTCGGCCGCGGCCGTCGAGACTTGGCACGGGCCGCCAGTCGTCGCCGGTCACCGGGCTCCACGCCGGGCGCTGCAGCCGCAGCAGCGGCACGCTCAACGAGCGCGCAGGCCGCGGCCGCGTGCGCCGTCATCGTCGAGGCGAACGGGTGCGTGGCGTCCACGACCGCGTCGGTGCCGTGGGCCCGCAACCACGCGGCCAGCCCGTCGACCCCGCCGAAGCCGCCGACCCGCACGGTGCCGGGCAGCGGGAGGGGCGAGCGCACCCGCCCGGCCAGCGAGACCGTGACGTCGTGGTCGGCGACCAGCTCCCCCGCCAGCAGCCGCGCCTCCGTGGTGCCGCCCAGCAGGAGCACCCTCACCACGTACTCACCGCCGTCGCCGGTCCGAGTAGAGGTGGCTGTCCGGGAAGTGCTCGGCGGCCAACGCGGGTCCGACGATCACGACCGCGGCCATCCGGATGCCCGCCTCGCGCACCTGCTCCGGCAGCGACGACAGCGGCCCGCGCAGCACCACCTGGTGCTCCCGGCTGGCGAACGCGACCACCGCGGCCGGGCACTCCGGCCCGTGCACGTCCGACACGGCCGCCACCACCTCCTCGATGCGGTGCACCGACAGGTGCAGCACCAGGGTGCCGCCGGAGCGGCGCAGCTCGGCCAGCCCCTCGCCGTCGGGCATCGGGGTCGCCAGCGCGGAGATGCGCGTGAGCGTGACGGTCTGCGCGACCGTCGGCACGGTCAGCTCACGCCGCAGCTCGGCGGCCGCGGCGGCGTACGCGGGCACGCCCGGGCACAGGTCGTAGGGCACCCCGGCGGCGTCGAGGCGCCGCATCTGCTCGGCGAGCGCGGAGAACACCGAGAGGTCTCCCGACGCCAGCCGGGCCACGTCCAGCCCGGCCTCGTGCGCGGCCACCATCTCCGCGACGATCTCCGACAGCGCGAGGTTCGCGGTGTCGACCCGGCGGGCGTCCGGCGGGCACAGCGCCAGCATCTCCGGCGGCACGTACGTGCCCGCGTACAGGCACACCGGTGACGCCGCGATGAGGTCGCGCGCCCGCAGCGTGAGCAGGTCCACCGCGCCCGGACCGGCCCCGATGAAGTGCACCGTCATGGCTTGGCCACGCTCCAGATCGTCACGGGCATGGCCGGGCGCCAGCCGGTGAACCCGCCCACGGGCGCGGCCCGCGCCACGGACAGCCGGGTGAGCTCGCCACCGAGCCGGGCCCGCGCCGCGCCGAGCACCCCTTCCGACTCGACGGTGACGGCGTTGGCGACCAGCCGCCCACCGGCGGGGAGCGCCTCCCAGCACCGGGGCAGCACGTCGTCGGCGGTGACGCCACCGCCGATGAAGATCGCGGCCGGTGTCGGCAAGCCGTCCAACGCGTCGGGGGCCCGGCCTTCCACGACCCGCACGCCGGGCACCCCGAGCGCGTCGGCGTTGGCCGCGATGCGCGCAGCGCGGGCCGGGTCGGGCTCCACGGCCACCGCCCGGCAGGTCGGGTGGGCCCGCAGCCACTCCAGCGCGATCGAGCCGTTGCCCGCGCCGACGTCCCACAGCAGCTCGCCGCGCCGCGGCCCGAGCAGCGCGAGCGTGACGGCGCGGACTTCACGCTTGGTGAGCTGGCCGTCGTGGTCGAAGGCGTCGTCCGGGAGGCCCGGGGTGAGGGCTCGGCCCGGTCCGTCGCAGGTCACGGCCACCAGGTTCAACGGGTCGCCCGGCGGATGGACCCAGTGCCGCGCGGTGCCGTCGAGGCGACGTTCGCCCGGGCCGCCGAGCTGCTCGAGGACGGTGAGGGCCGAGTCGCCCCACCCGTCGTCGGCGAGCAGCGCGGCGAGCGCGCCCGGCGTGTCCGCACCCTCGCTGAGCACCAGCACGCGGGCCCCCGGCGCGAGCACCCGGCGCACCGCGGCGAGCGGCCGCCCGACCGCGCTGACCACCTCGACGGACTCCGCCGCCCACCCCATCCGGGCGCACGCCAGCGCTATCGACGACGGGTGCGTGAGCACCTCCACCGGCCCGAGCACCCGCGCGAGCGTGGCGCCCAGGCCGTAGTGCATCGGGTCGCCGCTGGCCAGCGCGCACACCCGGCGCCCGCGCAGCCCCGCGAACAGCTCGGGCAGCGCGGGCAGCAGGGGCGAGGGCCACGCGCGCGCCTCGGCGTCGGTGTGCCCGGCCACCAGCGCGAGCTGCCGCGGCCCGCCAAGCACCACCTCGGCCCCGCGGACGGCGGCCCGGCCCGGTTCGGCCAGCCCGGCCCAGCCGTCCGCGCCGATCCCGACGACCGTGACGTCGGCGGGCACCGTCACCGCACGCTGCCCAGCAGCCGGTCGACCGCGATCTCCAGCACCACCCGCTCGGGGTGCGGCTGCGGCACGCGGTAGCGCTGGGCGTAGCGGCGCTCGGCCTCGGCCACCGAGGGCCGGTCGGTGCGCACGACCCCGAGGCCCTGCAGCGTCGACCAGTGGCGCCCGTCGATCCCGGTGACCGCCACGCGGGCGCCGCCCGGCCCGGCCGCGAGCACGTTGCGGATCTTCTGCGAGCCCCGCCGCGCGATCACCCGGGCCATCCCGCCCGCGAAGTCCACCGTGACCCCGACGGCGACCAGGTGCGGCGTGCCGTCGCGCGCCACGGTGGCGAGCAGGCAGATCCGCCGCTCCGTCCAGAACTGCTCGAACTCCGCGCTGACCCCGTCGAACACCGCACCCACGCACGCCATCCTCTCCCGAGGGTGGCCGAGGTGTCCTCCGACCCGCTGAACAACCGGTGTGAGATCAACACCGGGGTGTAGGTTGGTCTCGTCCAGGAGCACTTCGATCACCGCGTCAGAGCGTGATCGTTCCGGACGATCCAGCCGGCCGCACGCGGTCGGGGACGGGAGCCGACATGCTGTCCGGCCCATCCCGCGCACACGACGGTGTCGCTTCCACGCTTCCGATCCCCGCGCAGGCCGATCTCCGGCGATCGACGCACCGGCACGGCGAGTACGACCGCGCGCGCACCGCCGAGGACGACCACGCCCAGCGCGAACGCGCACGCGCCGCGCGCACCGTGGCGGGCAACGCCCGCAACTCCCACGACTGCAGCCTGCTGCTGTCCATCCTCGGGCTGGACCCCGCCGAGTGCGACACCATGAACCCGCGGCCCGGCGGCTCGCCCTTCTGAACGGCCCGCGTCAGACCGAGTAGCGGCAGAGGGTCTCCCCGCCGTCGACCTTGATCAGGTCCCCGTGGATGTAGCTGGAGTCGTCGGACGCCAGGAACACCGCGAGCCTGGCGATGTCGTCGACCTCACCCCACCGCTTGAGCGGGATCGACTCGGTGAAGACCTGGTCGAAGTCCTTGTCGTCGAACAGCTCGCGGGTGAGCGAGGTCTTGGCGTAGGTCGGGCAGATCCCGTTGACGCGGATCCGGTCCTTGCCGTACTCGATCGCGAGGCACCGGGTGAGGTTGGCCTGCGCCCCCTTGGAGATGTTGTAGACGGACTGGTTGGGGTGGCCCTGCAGCCCCGCGGTGGAGACGAGGTTCACGATCACACCGCCGTCGCCCTGCTCGAGCATCTGCCGGATCGCGGCCTTGGCGCCGAAGAACGTGCCCTTGACGTTGACCTCGTAGCAGACATCCAGGTCGGCCTCGTCGAACTCGTGCAGCCGCTTCCCGTTGCGGTAGACGCCCGCGTTGTTGACCATCACGTCGATCCGCCCGTAGGCGCGGACGGTCTCCGCGACGAGCCGGTCGACCTGGTCCTCCTTGGTGACGTCGCAGCCGACGTAGGTGCCCGCGCCACCGAGCTTCTCGATGGCTTCGACGGTGGTCAGGGCGGCGTCGTCCTCGAAGCCGCCCGCGTTGGGGTTCTCGTGCACGTCGCTGACGACGACCTTCGCGCCTTCCGCGGCGCAGGCCTTGGCGATGGCGCGGCCGAAGCCGGAGCTGGCGCCGGTGACGACGACGACCTTGTCCTGCAGCTTGGTCCCCATCAGCGGCCTGCCCCGAGGTGCTCGACGAACCAGTCGCGGGCGGGGGCGCTGGCCTCGGCGAAGCCGTCGACGTAGGCGTCGAAGTGGCCGCCCGGCAGGATCACCAGGCGCTTGGGCTCGCGGGCGCGCTCGTAGGCGTCGATGGCGAGGTGGGCGGGCGTGAGGTGGTCCTCGCGGGCCACCACCATCAGCAACGGGGTCGGGCTGATCCGCGCGATGTAGGCGGCGGGCTCGTACTCGCCGAGCATCTCGACGGTCCGCAGGGTCACCTCGTTCTTCCACGACGGCGCGCGGGTCTTGCCGGTCTCGGTGAACCAGGTCCACGAGTCGGGCGTGGGCAGGGCCGATGGCGCCAGCGGATCCTCGGCGACGACCGGGACCATCGCGGGCGGGTCGCCGCGGAACCGGGCCGCGCGGTCGTCGTCGAACATCTGCCGGAACCCGGCGCGGAAGTCCGCCCGCACCAGCTCCGCGATGTTCGCCGAGCCGCTGACCAGCGGTACCTGCGCCACGACGGCCTTCACGCGGCGGTCGATCGCGCCGAGCACGAGCACGTGCCCACCCGAGTAGCTGCTGCCCCAGACGCCGATCCGCGTCGGGTCGACCTCGTCGAGGGTGCCGGCGTAGGTGATGGCGTGCCGGTAGTCGCGCACCTGCTGCACCGGGTCGATCTCACAACGCGGCTCGCCGTCGCTGGCCCCGAAGTTCCGGTTGTCGAACACGAGCGCGTTGAGGCCCGCCGCGGCGAACGTCTCGGCGAACTTGTCGAGGTACATCTCCTTGACGGCCGAGAAGCCGTGCGCCATCACGACGGTGGGCGCCGCACCGGACCGGCCGTCGGCGTCGTAGAACCAGCCGCGCAGGGTCACGCCTTCGGCGTCGAATTCGATGTCGCGTCGAGCCATCTGGGTCTCCTTGGTGAGGGTGACCCCAGTCTCACCGGGCGGTGACCTGGGTCTTTGTACCTAAGCGCCAGATAGTTGAACGGATCGGCCTGCCGTGCGGTACTCGCGCGGCGAAGCGCCGTAGTGGGCTTTGAAGCTGCGGGTGAAGTGGCTCGGGTCGGCGAAGCCCCACCGGTGGGCGATGGCCGAGACCGACAGGGCGGAGTCCACGAGGTCCTCCCGCGCCCGGGCCAGGCGGCGCACGCGGATCACCTCGCCCACCGTCTGGCCGGTGGCGTTGAAGATCCGGTTGACCGTGCGCACGGAGACGCCGTGCGCCGTCGCGATGTCGCCGACGGTGACCGCGCCGTCGAGGAGGTGGCGCTCGATGTAGCGGTCCATCGCGGCCCGCAGCGCGGGCTGCGCCGCACTCGTCGTCGGGGCGTCGCCCTCCGCCCGCAGCGCGCCCATCAGCAGTTCCAGGGTGGCGTTGCGGGCCGCGGCGACGGCGGACGAGCCGAGCGCGGGCAAGGTGGCGCTCAGGGTGTCGAGGTAGGAGACCAGCAGCCGCGCGGCCGGGGCGCCACCGTCGAGCATCACGGCCGCCGGGCGCCACGCCCGCCCGTTGACCTCCTCCAGCGCCGCCAGCGGGATCAGCAGGCTGCGCTTCGACAGCGGCTCCCACACGCTGAACCGCGCGGCCTTCGTGCTGTCCCAGACCACCGCGTCGCCCGGCTTGAGCACCGCCTCGGTGTCGCACTGGCTCACCGTCTCGCGGCCCGCCCGGGTGATCAGCACCACGACGAACTCGCCGTCGGTGTCGCTCAGCTGCCGACGCTGCCGGGTGCCCGAGCAGGGCCCGCATTCGCAGTCGACCAGGGCGAGGTCGTCGATCCACCAGCGCCGCACCCACGCCTCGAACGGGCGGTCCTCGTCGCGGCGGGCATCGACCTGCACCGTCCACGGCAGGTGCGTGGCGGAGAGCATGGCCTCCCACTCGGCGGTCCGCTCGTCGCGTCCCGCCCGCGCGTTCGTGGTCCAGTACTCGCCGCCGTCCCGCACCGCCACCCGACACCTCCGGTCCGACATCACCGTCGAACGCACCCGCTTCCGACCCTAGGTGCTCGCGGCGCGATCGGCACGGCCGTGATGAGGACCTTGACGTGCTCGCCGCGTCGGCGAAGGCGACCGCCGCGTCGTCCGGCCGGCACGTCGGTGACGACGTCGCGCCTACGACCGCGCATCGGCTGTGCGGCGGTCATCAGGTGGCTTCCTTCGGTTCGACTCGGCGGTGCGGGGTCCGCAGGCTCAGCACGTCGAGCAGGTGCGCCACGGTGCCCGCGATGCGCGTGCGGGCAGGCCGCAGGTACTTGCGCGGGTCGACGAGCCGATCGTCGGCGGCCAACGCCTCCCGCACGGCGGCGGTGTACTCGACGTTCAGGATCGTCCCGATGTTGATCTTGACCATGCCCGCCCGCACCGCGGCGCCGAGCTCGCCGTCGGGCACGCCGGACGAGCCGTGCAGCACGAGCGGCACCGGGACCACGCGGGCCAGGGCGGCGATGAGCGCGTGGTCGAGCGCGGCCGAGCGATCGGTCATGGCGTGCGAGCTGCCCACGGCAACGGCCAGCGCGTCGACCCCCGTGGCGGCGACGAACTCCGCCGCTTCACCCGGGTCGGTGCGCACGCCGGGCGCGTGCGCGCCGTCCTTGCCCCCGACCTCGCCGAGCTCGGCCTCCAGGTAGAGGCCGTTGGCGTGCGCCCATTCGCGGGCCGCGCGCGTCGCCTCGACGTTCTTGGCGTAGTCGAGCTTGGACGCGTCGTACATGACCGAGCTGATGCCGAGGCCCGCGGCGCGGCGGAGGAGGTCGTCGTCCTCCACGTGGTCGAGGTGCAGCGCCACCGGCACGGCGGCGTGCTCGGCGATCGCCGCCGCGGCCGCGGCGACCGGGCCCAGCCTGCCGTGGTGGAAGCGCACCGCGTTCTCGCTGATCTGCAGGATCACCGGGGTGTCGACGCGCTCGGCGCCCTCGACGACCGCTTCGGCGTGCTCCAACGTGATGATGTTGAAGGCGCCGACGGCCAGGTGGTGCGCGACGGCGCGGTCGACCAGCTCACGGGTGGCGACCAGGGGCATGGCGACCGTCCTCCACAGGCTTGACATCTTCCCAACCAAACGCAACGCTACACATCAATACACAAGCTAACAACCCGGGAAATCCAACGGAGGACAGATGCGGCCGTGGCTCGTCGGGCTGGACGTCGGGACCACCTCCTGCAAGGCGGTCGTCGTGGCGCCCGACGGCCGGGAGGTGGCTGCGGGCCGTGCCCCCACCCCGTGGACGACCACCGCGCTGGGCACCCAGACCGACGGCGAAGCCCTCGTCGACGCCGCCCGCGCCGCGCTCTCCGACGCGGTCGCCGCCGCGCCGCCCGGACGGATCCTGGGAGTCGGCGTTGCGAGCATGGCCGAGTCCGGCGTGTTGCTGGCCGACGACGGCCGCGCGGTCGCACCGCTGATCGCGTGGCACGACACCCGCGACGCGGCGGAGACCGCCGCGCTGCGCGCCGAGCTCGGGGCGCAGTTCAGCGTCCGCACCGGGCTCCCCCTGCGTCAGCAGTGGTCGCTGACCAAGCACCGGTGGCAGCTCGACCACGACGAGGCGGCGGCCGCAGGCGTCCGTCGGCTCGGGGTCGCGGAATGGATCGTGCACGCGCTCGGCGGCGAGCAGGTGAGCGAGCTGTCGCTGGCCTCCCGCACCGGCTGGCTCGACCTCGCCCGCCGCGACTGGTGGGACGAGGCGCTGGCGTGGAGCGGCGCCCGGCGTTCCCTGCTGCCCGAGCTGGTGGCCTCCGGAGAACCGGTCGGGACCGCGCACGACCGCTGGGGCATCCCCGGCCTCGGCGGCGCCGCGCTGACCGTCGCCGGGCACGACCACCAGGCCGCGGCCATCGGCGCCGACGCCGCCCGGGTGCACGCCGAGCTCGATTCCTGCGGCACGGCCGAGGCTTTCGTGCGCACGGTGCCGCCCGGGCTGGCCCCCGACGACATCCGCGCCCTCACCGACGCGGAGATCACCGTGGGCTGGCACGCCCTGCCCGAGCACTGGTGCCTGCTGGGCGCCACCCGCGGCGGCCTCGTCCTGCAGCGCGTCCTGGCCCTGCTCGGGCGGGGACGCGCCGACCTCGCGGCGCTCGACGCCGCCGCCCTGCGCGTCGAACCCGGAGCGCTGGTGGTCACCGGCGCCGACGGGTCACCGGTCGGCCTCCGCGAGATCGGCGACGACGTCGACCCCGCCCGGGTCTGGCGGGCCGCCCTCACCGCCGCGGTCGACGCCGGTCGGGACATCCACGACGCCATGTCCCGCGCCGGCGGTGCCCACCAGGACCTCGTCGTGACCGGCGGCTGGGCGCACAGCGAGGGCGTGCTCACCCTCAAACGGCGCGCTCTCGGCGAGCTGCGCATCCCCCGGGTCGGCGAGGCGGGTGCCCGCGGCGCCGCCCTGCTGGCCGGGTCGGCCGCCGGGATCTACGCGGCTCCTGCGGACTACCCCCGCCCGGCCACGATCGAGCCGCCGGTGCCCTCGCGATGACGACGGCCCACGACAAGCCGCTCTACTCCGAGCAGCGCAAGCAGGCCATCCTCACCACGTTGGCCGCGGCCGGTCGGGTGGACGTCGCGGCGATGGCGGAGCAGCTGGCCGTCACCAGCGAGACCGTGCGCAAGGACCTCATCGCGCTCGAACGCCAGGGGCAGCTCCGGCGCGTCCACGGCGGCGCGATCCCGCTGCAGAACCTCTCCTTCGAGCCCGAGGTCACCGCCAGGGTCGAGTTCGCGGAGGAGAAGCGGCGCATCGCCAAGGCCGCGCTGGCGCACCTCCCCCGCACCGGCACGATCCTCATCGACGCGGGCTCCACCACCGCGCTGATGGCCGAGCTCATCCCGCCCGACCGGCAGCTGACCGCGTTCACCAACACCCTGCCGATCGCGCTCGCGCTGGCGGCCAAGCCCAGCGTCACGGTCTACACGCTCGGCGGCCGCGTCCGGAACATCACGCTCGCCGAGGTCGACGCCTGGGCCGCCCGCACGCTCGGGGAGATCAACGTCGACGTCGCCTTCCTGGGCGCCAACGGCATCTCCCCGCACCGCGGCCTCACCACGCCGGACGCGGCCGAAGCCGCCGTCAAGGGCCTCATGCTCGCGTGCGCCCGGCGCCGCATCCTGCTGGCCGACCACAGCAAGATCAACCAGGTCTCGACGCACAAGTACGGCGAGCTGGCCGACCTCGACCTGCTCATCACCGACACCGGCATCCCCGCGGCCGACGACGAGGCCCTGAACGCCGCGGGGCTCACCACGGAGAAAACGTGATCGTCACCGTCACCCCCAACCCCGCCGTGGACCGCACGGTCTTCGTCGACGCGCTGCGCCTGGGCACGATCACCCACGGGGCCCGGAGCTGGAGCGAGCCGAGCGGCAAGGGCGTCAACGTCGCCCTCGCGCTCCAGGCCCACCAGCGGCCCACCGTGGCCGTGCTGCCCGTCGGCGGACCGGCGGGCGCGCACCTCGTGGAGATGCTGGAGCGGGCCGGGCTGGACTACCAGGCGGTGGCGATCGCGGGCGAGGTCCGCGTCAACATCAGCATCGTCCAACCCGACGGCGTCGTCACCAAGATCAACGAACGGGGCCCGGCGCTGTCGGACGCCGAGGGCGACGCGCTGCTCGCGGCGGCGCACACCCAGGCGCGAGCGGGCGGGTGGGTCGCGGGCTGCGGCAGCCTGCCCGGCGGTCTCGCCGACGGGTTCTACGCCCGGCTCGTCGAGACCGGCCACCGCGCGGGGGCCCGCGTCGTGATCGACACCTCGGGGGCGCCCCTCGTCGCGGCGCTGGCGGCCGGGCCCGATCTGATCAAGCCGAACGCCGACGAGCTGGCCGACGCCGTCGGCGGAGCCGTCACCACCGTCGGCGATGTGGTCGACGCCGCCCAGGAACTGCGGGCCCGCGGCGCGAAGGCCGTGCTGGCCAGCCTCGGCGGCGACGGCGCGGTCCTGGTCACCGCGGCCGGGGTCGTGCACGGGACGGCCCCCGTCGAGAAGGTCGTCAGCACCGTGGGGGCGGGCGACGCCCTGCTCGCGGGCTACCTCTCGGCCGCCGACGACGAACGGGCTCGAAGTCGCCCTGGCCTGGGGCGCCGCCGCCGTCCAGCACCACGGCACGCTCTTCACGACCGCGCAGCACCCCGCCCACGTGGCGATCAGCGAACACGTGCCGTCGGGTCGAGAGCTCTCGCACTGACGCGGCCGTCCCTACCACTGGCAGGAAATACCCGGCACCATCGTGCGGGCCGCGTTCCGTCGACGGTAGGAGTGGACCGTGCGTACTCAAGTGGGGATCGTCGGGGCGGGGCCCGCGGGGTTGATGCTGTCGCACCTGTTGCACCTGCGCGGCGTCGAGTCGGTGGTGATCGACGTCCAGACCCGCGATGCGATCGAGCAGACGATCAAGGCGGGGATCCTCGAGCAGGGCACGGTCGACCTCATGCGCCAGACCGGGGTGGGCGACCGGATGATGCGCGACGGTTTCGTCCACCACGGCATCAACCTGGCCTTCCGGGGCGGGATGCACCGCATCAACCTCACCGAGCTGTCCGGCGGCCGGTCGGTGATGGTCTACGCCCAGCACGAGGTGCTCAAGGACCTGATCGCCAAGCGCGTCGCGGACGGCGGCGACGTCCGGTTCGGGGTCACCGACACGACGGTCGACGACTTCCTCACCGAGCAGCCGAAGATCGGCTTCACCCACGAGGGCAATCAGGAGTCGCTGGAATGCGACTTCGTGATCGGCGCCGACGGCTCGCGCACCATGTGCCGCTTCCTGATCCCCCAGCCCGAGGTGCGCACCGACTTCTTCCGGCAGTACCCGTTCGCCTGGTTCGGGATCCTGGCCGAAGCGCCCCCGTCGTCCGACGAGCTGATCTACGCGCACTCCGACCGGGGGTTCGTGCTGGTGTCGACGCGGTCGCCGTCGGTGCAGCGGCTGTACTTCCAGTGCGATCCCGAGACGGACACGGACACCTGGTCGGACGACCGGATCTGGTCGGAGTTCGAGGCGCGCCTCTCGCCCGCCGGAGCCCACATCACGCCGGGGAACATCTTCCGGAAGGACGTGCTGCAGTTCCGGTCGTTCGTCTGCGAGCCGATGCAGTACGGCCGGCTGTACCTGGCGGGCGACTCCGCCCACACCGTGCCGCCGACCGGGGCCAAGGGCCTGAATCTGGCGATGGCCGACGTGCACGTCCTCGACCGCGCTCTGGGGGCGTACTACCAGTCCAAGGACACCGGGCTGCTGGAGTCCTACACGCAGACCGCTCTGCGCCGGGTGTGGCGGGCGCAGTGGTTCTCGTTCTGGATGACCTCGATGTTGCACCGCTTCTCCGACGCCAGCGACTTCGACCTGCGCCGCCAGGTGGCCGAGCTCGAGCTGGTCACCAGCTCGCCCACGGCCGCCAAGACCCTGGCCGACAACTACACGGGACTTCCACTGGGCTGATCCGGCGCACCGCGGGAAGTCATCGCGGTGCGGCGGTGGCTTGCAATGCGGCGATGCCGCTCTGCCGGGGCCCGGATGCCCATCGCGTCGGCGAGACGCCGCATGGTCACCAGCACGGTGGGGGTCAGCGTGACCCCACGCGCCCCGACCGGCTGCATCCGAACGGTCAGCCTGCTGCCCTCCGCGGGGGGTGCCGTCGGCGCGGAGGATGAACGGGTTCCACTCGGCTAACGCCGCTCAACCAGGTCGCGGGAAATCGCCCGCAATAGCCAAACGGATACACAAGCCTTACCCCATGGACCGAGTCGGTCCGGTAGTTGTCAAAGTACCGGTTCGGACCGTGTACCAGGACGTCGATGACGTCGTCGCCGATCGCAATAGTCATGGCAGATCCAATGAAGAAAGCCCGAGGAGCATTGCCATGACCACTGTCGAGATCATCAGGAACGTATTCCGAAGCGGGTTCGACCTCCGCGAGCTGGCCTGGACGGCCTGGGTGGAGCCCGGTCGCACCGGGGTCGAGCACTACACGCTCTGGGCGCCGGACGGCGACGTCGAGGACTCCGTCGGCCTGCTGCTGCGGTTCCCGCCCGGCGCGCACGGCGACTTCCACGAGCACCTGGGCTACGAGCTGATGCTGGTGCTGGACGGCACGTTGGAGCACAGCGACGGCGAGACGTTCGAGCGCGGCGACCTCGTGGTCGAGGCGCCCGGCACCCGTCACCAGATGTCGAGCAGCACCGGCTGCACCGTGCTCGCGATCCGCACCCGGCCTGCCGCGAACCGCGTCCCGTTCCCGGGCGAGATCGCCCCGGGCCGCCCTTCTGATCTGCCCCTTCCCGCTGTCTGATCGCTCGCCCTCGGGCCCACGGCCCGACCCGCCGCACCGCGATCAGTCGATGCCCACCGATGTATGGAGATCCCGTTGTCCCCGCTCACGCCGCCCGCCACCGGCCACCGCATTCTGTTGTCCACCACCTCGTCCGACTCCCACACCTGGAACCTGATGTTCCTGCAGCTCCTCCTGGAGGAGCGCGGCCACGAGGTGGTGAACCTGGGCCCGTGCGTCCCGGACGACCTGCTGGTCGAGACCGCCCGCAGCTGTCGTCCCAGCGCCATCGTGATCAGCACGGTGAACGGGCACGGCCGGATCGACGGCGCACGGGTCGCCCAGGCCGTCCGCCAGGACCCCGAGACCGCGCAGCTGCCGATGATGATCGGCGGCAAGCTCGGGATCGAGGGGACGAGCAGCGACGACGAGGTCTCCCGCCTGCTCGAGGCCGGGTTCGACGCCGTGTTCATCGGCGACGCGAACCCCGACGAGCTGCCGACCACCCTGAGCCGGATGCTGCCCGCGCCGCGGCCGGAGCTGAGCGAGGCCTGCCATGTCGGCTGATCTCGGGCACTACGTGGGCGTCCACAGCACCGCCGGACGCCTGGTCGTCCAGCCGCGCATGGGCATGGCGGACCCGGAGGCCATGGCGGCCGGGATCGCCGCGGTCGCCGGGCTGGACTGCCCGACCGTCGCCACCGTCACCATCGACAGCTACACCCGCGTGGGCGACCACGCCGCGGCGACCCGGGCACTCCGGTCGGGCGCGGCGCTCAACGGGTTCCCCATCGTCTCCCACGGTCCGGAGCGCACGGCGCTGGTCGCCGCCGCGGCCGGGGACGACGTCCCGGTCCAGGTCCGGCACGGATCGGCCCGCCCGGGCGCGATCCTCGCCGCGGCGGCCGAAGCGGGCCTGTCGGCCAGCGAGGGCGGCCCGGTGTCGTACTGCCTGCCCTACGGACGGACGCCGCTGGTCGAGTCGGTCAGCCAGCTGGGCGGACGCCACCGCGATGTTCGGCGAGCTGGTGTCCGACCGCGGCGGCCGGGCGCACCTCGAGACGTTCGGCGGGTGCCTGCTGGGGCAGCTGTGCCCGCCGTCGCTGCTGATCGCCACCAGCGTGCTGGAGGCGCTGTTCTTCGTGCAGCACGGCCTGCGCAGCGTCTCGCTCAGCTACGCGCAGCAGACCCACCCGGTGCAGGACATCGAGGCGCTCGCCGCGCTGGACCAGCTGGCGAGCGAGCTGTTGCCGAACGACGTGGACCGGCACATCGTGCTCTACACGTACATGGGCGTGTTCCCGCGCCGGGTCGCCGGGGCGCGGTCGCTGCTGGCCGACAGCGCGCGGATCGCGGTCCTGGGCGGGGCCCAGCGGCTGATCGTGAAGACCGAGACCGAGGCCCACCGCATCCCGACCGTGGCCGAGAACCTGGCCGCGCTGCACCGCGGCCGCCGACTGGGCGGCGCACGCCCGGCGCGACACCGATCTGCCGGACCGCCACGCGGTCGACTTCTCGCAGGTCCTGGACGAGGCCCGCACCCTCGTGCAGGCCGTGCTGGCGCTCTCCCCCGACGTGGGCCGCGCGCTGGTGCAGGCGTTCGCGTCGGGGACGCTCGACGTCCCGTACTGCCTGCACGCCGACAACGCGGGCCAGAGCCGGGGCGCGATCGACGCCGACGGTCGCCTGTACTGGGCCCACGCAGGCCGGATGCCGGTGCGGATCGCCGCGGGCAGGCCCGCGACGGCGGTGACGTCCGGCGGCCTCCTGCGGATGTTGAACCACACCGCGGAGCGCCACGACCGCGCGGCCCTCACGCCCTCGGCGGGCACGGAGGGGGTGGCGGACCTCGACCGTGTTCGCGCGCTGCGCGATCGCGAGTCCGCGAGCGAGCCGGTCCGGATCGCCGTGGTGGGTTCCGGGCCGCGCGGGCTGTCGGTGCTGGAGCGGCTCGCCGCCCGGGCCGACCAGGCGCCCGACGCTCCCGCCGCCGAGGTCTGGCTGATCGACGACGTCGAGGTCGGCTGCGGCCGCATCTGGCGCACCGACCAGTCCACGTGGCTGCTGATGAACACCGCCGCCAGCGAGGTCACGATGTTCTCCGGTCCCCCGGACGACGGCCCGGCCCGGGCAGGCGCGGGGCCGTCGCTGGGCCAGTGGTGGGCCGACGTCGCCCCGGAGGACGCCGATCCGGACGGCTACGCCCCGCGCGCGGTCTACGGCCGCTACCTGCGCTTCGTCCTGGACGTCGTGGAGCGCACCGCGCCCGACCGCGTCAGGGTCCACCGGGTTCTCGGCCGGGTGGTGGACGTCGTCAACACCGGCGCCAGGCACCGCTCGACGCCGGTGTCGGTGCGGCTGGAGGACGGGCGGCACCTCAAGGTCGACCGGGCCGTGCTGACCACCGGTCACCAGATCTGCGAGCCACCCGCGGAGCAGCGCCGGTTGGAGGCCTTCGCCGCGCGCCGCCTGAACGCGCAGTACATCAGCGGCGACAGCAGCGCCGACCTGCCGCTGGACACCATCCCGGCGGGCGTCGCGGTCGGTGTGATCGGGCTCGGGCTCTCGTTCTACGACATCATGGCGCAGCTCACCCTGGGCCGCGGCGGGCGGTTCGTGGACGACGGGGACGGCCGCCTGCGCTACCTGCCCAGCGGGCGGGAACCGCTGATGGTGGCGGGCTCACGCGGCGGCCTGCCCCTGCCCGCCCGCGGGCGCAACCAGAAGCGCCCCGACCACACCTACCGACCGCGGATCCTCACCGTGGAGCGGATCGGGCAGCGCCGCGCCCGCGGTCCGCTCGACTTCCGCACGTGCGTGCTGCCGTTCCTCTTGGCCGAGATCGATCTCGTGTACTGCGAGACCGTGGCGCGGATGCGCGGCGTCCCCGACGTCCCCGACGTCCTAGACCTGCCCGACCTCCTGAGCGACGTCGACCAGCTCGGCCCGCGACGGGCGCTCGCCCGCCTGCGGGAGCGGCTCGGCTTGACCGATCTGCCCGCCCTCGACCTGGAAGCGCTGGCTCGACCCTTCGTGGACCGGGAGTTCGCCTCGCCGCAGGAGTACCAGGCCGCCGTCCGGAACTGGATCGACGACGACCTGGCGGCCGCCGCGCAAGGCAACGCCGACGGGCCGCTCAAGGCCGCGCTCGACGTGATCAGGGACGTCCGCGGGGTGCTGCGGGAGGCGGTCGACTTCGGTGGGCTGTCGGCCGAGTCGCACGAGGACTTCCTGGGCTGGTTCGGACCGCTCGCCTCGTTCCTGTCCGCGGGGCCGCCGATGATCCGCCTGGCCCAGACCCGCGCGCTGCTGGACGCGGGCGTGCTGGTGCTGGCGGGCCCCGACGCCCGGTTCGAGACGGGGCCGGACGGCTTCGTCGTCCGGTCCCCGCAGGTGACGGGCTCGGCGCGCATCGTGCAGGTGCTGCTGGACGCGCGGATGCCGGTCCCGCACCTGGACCGGGACACCTCCGAGCTCAGCAGGCAGCTGCGCGCCCGCGGCGTCCTGACCACTTGGACCAACGAGTCCGGCCCGCGGCCCACCCGGACGGGCGGCGTCGCGGTGACGCGGGCCCCGTTCCACCCCATCGGCGAGAACGGGATCGACCCGGCGCTGCACGTGCTCGGGATCCCCACCGAACACGTCCGGTGGTTCACCCAGGTCGGCAGCGGCAGGCCCCGGGTCTGGACCGGCTTCACGGCGGACGCCGACGCGGTCGCCGCCGACCTGCTGACCCGACGGACGGTGCCGGCACAGCACGTAGACCTGCGAATGGAGGAGTCGGCATGAACGGCGAGGGGTACTGGCGGCACCGCAGGACCGAGGCGCACCAGCGGTTCCGGGAGGCCCGGGACCTCCTGCTCGAGCTGCGCACCGATCCCGACCGGGCGGCGGCCGAGTTCCGCTGGCCGCGGGCGGAGTCGTTCAACTGGGCTCTGGAGTGGTTCGACGTCATCGCGGCCGACAACGCCGCGACGGCGTTGGAGTTGTTGCCGGGCAACGGGAAGTCGCCGGTGCGGATGACCTTCCAGCAGCTGTCCGCCCGGTCCGACACCGTGGCCTGCTGGCTACGCGACCACGGCGTCCGCCCCGGCCACCGCGTCCTGATCGTGCTGGACGCGCGGCCGGAGCTGTGGGAGACCTTCCTCGCCTGCCTCAAGCTCGGCGCGGCGGTGATCCCCTGCCACGTCGGCCTCACCCCGCGTGAGCTGTCCGACCGGATGAGCCGCAGCGGGGCCCGGCACGTCGTGTGCCTCGACGAGCTGGCCGAGGCGGCCGACGCCAACGGCGCCCGGGATCTCGGCGGCCTGCGCATCGCGGTGGGCGGCGCGCGGCCGGGCTGGCACTCCTTCCCCGGCCCGGAGCACGCGGACCGGCCGTTCGTGCCCGCAGGCCCGACGCCGTCGGACGCCGTGGCGTTCTGCTACTTCACCTCCGGCACCACGTCGGCGCCGAAGCTCGTCGCGCACTCCCACCAGAGCTACCCGGTCGGCCACCTGTCCAGCATGTACTGGAACGGCCTGCTGCCCGGCGACCGGCACCTCAACGTCTCGTCGCCCGGCTGGGCCAAGCACTCCTGGAGCAGCCTGTTCGTGCCGTGGAACGCCGAGGCGACGATCGTGGCGCCCGCGATGGGCCCGGCGTCGCCGGAGCAGCTGCCCGCGCTGCTGGAACGGCACGGGGTCACCAGCTTCTGCGCTCCGGCCAGCACCTGGAAGGCGGTGCTGCCGTTCCTGCACACCGCGCGCCCGCCGTTGCGCGAGGCGACCAGCGCCGGGGAGATCCTCGACCCGGCGGTCGCCGACCGGGTCGAGCAGGAGTGGGGGGTCCGGCCGCGCGACGGCTACGGGCAGACCGAGACGACCGCCATGATCGGGACCACGCCGGGGCACCGACCCCCGCGGGGCTGGCTGGGCCGGGTGCTGCCCGGATACCGGTTGGTGCTGCGCGAGCCCGGCGAGGCGCCGGGTCCGGTCGAGCACGATCTCGGGCCGGGCCCGGGCGTCCGGTCCGGGGAGATCTGCATCGACCTCACCGGTCGACCGGTCGGGGCCATGCTCGGCTACCTCGCGCCCGCGTCCGAGCAGCCGTCGCACCCCGGGTACCGCACCGAGGGCGCCCCGCGCCAGGCGACCGGCGACCTGGCCGAGTGCGACCAGAACGGCTGGGTACGGCTGCTCGGCCGCCGCGACGACATGTTCAAGTCCTTCGACCAGCGGATCTCGCCACTCGAGCTGGAGGCGGCCATCGCCACCCACGCCCTGGTGCTGGAGACCGCGGTGATCCCGCTGCCGGATCCGGTCGGCGGCCACGTCCCGCACGCCGTCGTCGTCCCCCGTCCCGGGACGACGCCCAGCCCGACGCTCGGGCAGGAGCTGCTCGACCACGCCGCTTCCCAGCTCGCCGAGGCGCTTCGGCCGCGATCACTCACCTTCGCCGAGAGCCTTCCGCGCACCCTCACCGGGAAGATCAACCGGGCCGCGCTCCGCGCGTCGGTGGGTGTCGGGCGGATCGAGTCACACACCACCGGAGACCTCTGATGACCACGCACGCCGATCGCGCCTTGCCCGCCGGGCCGGGTACGAACCCCCGCCTGCCGCCCGCAGGCACCCTGCACGTGCTGGGCGGACCGGCCCGGGGACAGGTGTGGCACCTGACGCCGGGCGTCCACGTCCTCGGCCGGGCCGCCGACTCCGACCTGCCGTTGAAGGACCCCGGGGTGTCACGCAGGCACTGCCGGGTGGCCGTGGCGGGCCCCACGCAGGGCCTGCCCGGCATCGTCACCGTCGAGGACCTCGGCTCCGGCAACGGCACCCTCGTCGACGGCGTGTGGGCGGGCCGTCCCACGGCGCTCCGGCCCGGCGCCACGATCGTCGTCGGCAACACCACGCTGAGCTGGAGGCCGTCTGCGTCGCGCCCGCCCGCCCCTCCGGCACCCGCCCGCGCGACGCCGTCGGTCGCCCCGTCCGGCCCGACCACGCCCGCGCCGCCCCACCGCCCGTCGCCTGCGGTCGCCGCGGCTGGATCGCCTACGTCTCCGGCACCCGCTCGCGTGTCGCCGACGGTCGTCGCGTCCGGCCCGACCGCGCCGCCGCCCAACCGCCCGTCGCCTGCGCCCTCCGGCGCGTCGTCGGCGGTCGCCGCCGGGCCGCCTGCGCGCCCCCCGCAGCAGGCGCCGGTGCACTCGCTTCTCGCGGCAGCTCCGCCGCGGGTGGGCCTCCACGCTCCGGTGTCCGCAGGCGCTCGCGCGTCCGCGGCGGGGACAACCGTACAGGTTCGCCCGGCCGCGCAGGTCGTCACGGCCGATCCCGTCACCGTGCGGCTCGCCCTACCCAAGAAGAGCCGATGGCCGACATCGGCGGCTCCTCCGCGTCCCAGGTCGCGGTCGACGCTGCTCTCCACCCTGACGATCCTGGGTGCGCTCGCGACCCTCGCCGCGGTCGGGATGCTCACCGGCCTCCCGCTGCTGTTCCCCCCGCTGGCGGCCAGCATGGCGCTGATCGCCGCAGGGAGCGCGCTCCCGTTGGCCCAGCCCCGCAACGTGATCGGTGGCCACGTCGTGTCCGCGCTCGTGGGGTTCACCGCGGTCGCGCTGATCGGGTCCGGCGTGGCGGCGGCCGCGGTGGCAGGCGCGGCGGCACTCGGCGCGATGCTCCTGCTGAGGCTCTCGCACTCGCCTGCCGTCGGGACCGCGGTGATCGTCGGTGCGACCGCCCCGTCCGCACCCGTCTTCCTGGAAGTGCTGGTCCTCGCCGCCCTGATCCTGGTGGCGTTCGGGATGGTCGGCGCCCGGCTGGAGGGCAAGCAGTACCCCGTCTACTGGTGGTGACCCCTCAGTGCTCGCCCTTGATGACGAAGAACGAGCCGCGGATGGTCCCCGCCAGCTTCGACCGCTGTTTCGCGAACTTGAACCGCGACGCGAGCTCGTCGGGAACCGGCATGCCTTCCGACAGCTTGAACCCGACCGCGCGCTTCGACCCGGCCTCGAGGCCGTACATCACGTTGATGGACAGGCCGGATGCGTAGAACACGTACGCGAACCGGGTGCCCCCCGTGACGAACGACGTCGCCTCCAGCGGCTCGGATTCGATGACGATGTCGCGCTCGTCCTTGAGGATGCCGTTGACCCACTCGACGGTCGCGGCCGCATCGGCCGCCGTGTCGACGGTGAAGACGTGGTCGTATTTGTTCTTGAAGTAGCGGGCTTCGTTGGCCCGCAGACCCGCCAACGCCTCCGCGACCGGGGACGACTCCAGCCCCGCTGTGGAGACCGTCTGGAAATCGACTACCTGCGGCACGCGCACCTCCGACACCGTGGGATCAGCGATCGGATCGTAGTGGTCGAGAACCGCGCGTGATCTACTCGGCTGGGGCCGAGCGGCGAGAAGAGGTGCGGGTGCAATGCAGATCTCCGTTTTCGGGTTCCTCGGCGACGGGGCGGGCCGGTCGCCCGTCGACGCCTACGTCGAGGAGCTGGCCCGCTCGCGCGACGAGGGCTTCGCCCGCGTGTGGACCGCCCAACTCCCCTACGAGCCCGACCTGCTCGTCACCCTCGCCGTCGCGCTGCGCGACGTGCCGGGCATCAGCGTCGGAACCGGAGTCCTGCCGATCCAGGTCGAGCACCCGATGGCAATGGCCCAGCGCGCGCTCACGGTCAGCCTGATCTCCGGCGGCAGGCTCACCCTCGGGCTCGGGCTGAGCCACCGCGCGGTCACCGAGCGGGTCTGGGGTGTTCCCTGGGACCGCCCGATCCGCCGCATGGGCGAGTACCTCGACGGCCTGCTCCCGCTCCTCGACGGCCGCAAAGCCGACGCCGCAGGCGAGACCGTCACAACCCGCGGCAGCCTGCGCATCGACGCTCCACGACCCGCCGTCTACATCGCCGCCCTCGGCGCCCAGATGCTGCGGCTCGCAGGCAGGCGAACCAGCGGCACCGTCACGTGGATGACCGGGCCCCGCACGCTCGCCGAGCACGTCGGCCCGACGCTGCGCGGCGCCGCCGAGGAAGCAGGCCGTCCGTCCGGCGCGGTCCGCGTCGTCGCCTCCCTGCCCGTGAGCGTGACCGACGACGTGGACGGCGCCCGCACCCACGCCGCGGAACAGTTCGCGATCTACGGCCGCTTGCCCTCCTACCGCGCCATGCTCGACCGCGAGGGCTACCCCGGCCCGCAGGACGCCGCCCTCATCGGTGACGAGGAGGTCGTGGCCGAACGCCTCGACGAGCTGCGCGGCGCGGGGGTCGACGAGTTCGTCGGTCTCCCCTTCGGCCACTCCCCCGAAGACCGCGCCCGCACCCGCGCACTCCTGCGCGCATCCGCCCAGCACGAGAGTTGACGCCAGACGGAGGTCAGGAGCTCACACCTCGGCGCGGTCGAAAGCCCCCATCACGACACCCGCGATGGCCTCGTCGAGCCCCTCCAACCGCAGGCGGCACCCGCGACGGACGGCGCGACAACTCAAATCATGCAGGCAGGCGAAGAGCCTCGTCGGGAAATCCGAGACCGCGTGCAGATCCACCACGAGATCGCTGTCCGGCTGCATGCCGCACTCGGCGAATCGGGCCAGCACTACCAGCGTGTCCGGCGTGAGTGGCCCGGACACCGTCAAGACACCCCCGAAAGGTGTCGACGAAGAACGGTTCGCCGCGGTGAGCGCAAGGCTCATGGACAGAACCGCGGAGCCGGTGGTGTCGGACCCGCGCGCGACGGGTTCGTGGATCATGCGCTATCTCCCGTACGACCGGGCATCCCAGCGAACGGCATGAAGGGGTCAACTCCTCGTCGATTCCACAAAAGGTCGAGAGAGCGTTTCCCCGAATTCCCGGACCGAAACCTGTTTCGACTTATTGCGTCGTCGAGCTGGTCCATGCGGACTAATGTCAACACCGCCAATGATCAATTCTTGGCACGTTGACGTCAATTCTTGCGATCACCAGCGCGGGTGTACCGACGCCCTGAAGTACTCGTCGTAGATGTCCCGTACTCCCTCATCGAGCTCCGGCGGCACGTCGAGGGAACCGGCTGACGCGTTCGCCTCGGCCTGCGCGCGGCTGCGTGCTCCCGGGATGACGGTGCTGACCCCGGGCTGGGCGGCGATCCACGCGATCGCCGCGGCGGCCGGAGCTGTGCCGGGCATGGTCTTCTCGACGAGCGCGGAGAACTCCCGTGCGGCCGTCACGCCCTGTTCGAAGTCGACACCGGAGAAGGTCTCACCCACGTCGAACGCACTGCCGTCGCGGTTGTAGGACCGGTGATCCTCTGCGCTGAAGGTGGTGTCGTGGGTGTACTTCCCGCCCAGCAGGCCCGACGCGAGCGGTACCCGGGCGATGATGCCGACGCCCGCCTCCCGGGCAGCGGGGAGCACCTCGTCGAGGGGCTTCAGCCGGAACGCGTTCAGGATGATCTGCACGCTGGCCGTTCCCGGTCGCGTGATGGCCGCGAGCGCCTCGTCACAGGTTTCGACGCTCACGCCGTAGTTGGCGATGACGCCCTCGGCGACGAGCACGTCGAGATCGTCGTAGACGGCGTCGGAGGAGAAGACCGGCGTGGGCGGGCAGTGCAGTTGGACCAGATCGAGGGTGTCGACGCCGAGGTTGCGGCGTGAGCGGTCCGTCCACGCCCGGAAGTTCTCGAGCGTGAACTCACCCGGCTCCTGCGGGCCTCGGCGTCCCATCTTGGTGCCCACCGTCAGCTCGGCAGACGCGTTCTCCCGCAGGAACCGACCGATGATCTGCTCGCTGCGGCCGTCGCCGTACACGTCGGCGGTGTCGAAGAAGGTGACGCCTGCATCGGCGGAGGCGCGCAGCACGTCGAGCGCGGCCTCTTCGTCCACGTCGCCCCAGTCGGCGCCGAGCTGCCACGTGCCGAGGCCGACGGTGGAGACGGTCCGGCCGGTCCGGCCGAGGGTGTTCTGCAGCATCACGAGAACCTAGTACCCCGACTTCTTCCGGAAACGCGCTTCCCTCCTCGCGATCTACGCTCGACCCATGGCAACGGTCACGCTCGAGCTCGACGACGCTCTCCTCGGCGCAGCGGCGCACGCCCTCGGCACCCAGAGCGCGGCGGACACGGTCCGCGCCGCCCTGGAGGCCGCCACCCGCCGCGGCGGTACTCCGCCCCGCATCCCGGGCTCCCACCCGTACCCCGGCCCGGACCGCCCGCCTCTCGGCGACCCGCCTCTCGGTCCGCCCGACGTGCCCGGGCGGACCGACTTCCCGCGTCCGCCCGAGATCCACTGAACCGGGCAGGCACGATCCGACTAGGTGTGTCGGTTGATCCGGGTCACCACGTCGTCCGACCTGCGCCGGTACTCGTCGAGCAGGTCCGGCGGGATCACCGAGAGGCGTTCGGTGCGGCCGCGCAGGAAGGTCCGCGCACTGGCGGCGAGAACGTCGCGGACCTCTTCGGAGTCGTGCTCGGGGCGCGCGGCCAGGAAGGCGAGGATCCGCTCGAGCTGGTCGAAGACCTCGAAATGTCGTGGACTCACCGCGCGACTGGTGCTCCCGGCCCGGCATTTCCGGTAGCGCACCCCGACCCGCTCCGACACCGCGACCCGCGGCGCCGCGAGCAGGGCGGGGATCGACCAGGCGAAGTCCTCGTAGTACCCGGTCGGGAACCGCAGCCCGGCAGCGGCGACGAACTCCCGGCGATAGGCCTTGTTCCAGCACACCCACGACGCGCGCAGCACGGCGGGATGCTCGGCGGCGGCGACGAGGCGGGCCTCGTCGAACGCGACGACCCGCTCGAGGCCCATGCGGCGGCGCAGACCACAGGGCCGCCACTCCTCGTAGTCGAACAGCAGGACATCGGGATCGCCGGTGGCTGCCAGGACCGCGTCGAGGTCGGCGAGGACACGGTGGTCGAAGAACGCGTCGTCGGCGTCGAGGAACAGCACGTAGTCCCCGCTCGCGCGGGCGATGCCTGCGTTGCGGGCGGGGCCGACGCCGTGGCTGCGCGCGAGGTGCACGACGCTGATGCGGTCATCGGCCCTGGCGTGGCGGTCGGCGATCGCGCCGCACTCGTCCGGGGAGTCGTCGTCGACGGCGATGACCTCCACGTCGGCGCCGGTCTGCCTGCGCACCGACCACAGGCACTCGTCGGCGAACGCCTCGGTCGAGCGCATCGGCACGATCACGCTGAACCGGGTCATCCGCCCGGTCCGTGCAGGGCGTCGGTCAGCAGCGCGTAGGTCTCCTCCACCGCCCCCGCCGTGCTGGGCACCACCGTGGCGTCCGGCAACAGGCGCAGGAGATCGAGCAGGGCGTCGTACATCGCCCCGAGTCGGGCGGCGCCGCCGCGCGACCCGACGTGGCGGCGCATGTACTGGATGTACGGGTCGTCGTCGTCGCGAGCGCGCCGGTCGAACCGCTCGATCGCGGCGCTGCGCTCGTCGAGCAGGACGACCTCGCGGAACGCTGCTCCTTGCTCGCGGGCGAGGTCCTCGAGCGCGCTGATCTCCTCCAGCCGGGCGTGGTACTGGGGCACCACGACGTCGCGTCCGCCGTCGAGCTGGGTCCTGGCCATCGCGCGGATCAGCGGTGTGACGACCTCCCAGGTCCGGTTGTCCTCGTCCGTCCAGCCGCCGACCAGCCGGTGCACGACGTCGACGTCGAGGTTCAAGGTGCCGGGGTGCCGTTCGGCGTACAGCGCGGACAACGTGGACTTGCCGATACCCGGCGGGCCGTTCACGTGAACAAGCTGCGCCACCCCCCGACCCTAAACGTGGCCTCAGCTGACCGAGGGCAACACCTGCGCCCACGGCCGAGCCTGCTCGATCTGGGCCGCCAGGCGCAGCAACGTGGCCTCGTCGCCGAAGCGGCCCAGGAAATGCACGCCCAACGGCAGGCCGTCCGGGGTGTGGCCGAGCGGCACCGACATCGCCGGACCGCCGGTGATGTTCGCGACGACCAGCGGATAGGCCACCGTCGGCGCACCGTTCGCCAACGCCCGCAAGGGCTCCGCCGCCGTCGAGACGATCTCGCCGATCCGCGCGGGCGGCGCGGACATCGTCGGTGTCAGCCACAGGTCGACGCCGCCGTGCTCCACACCGCCGAGGAAGCCCGCCACCCCGCGGGCGAACTTCTGCAGGTCGCCGACGGCCAGGAGGTAGTCGGCGGCGCTGACGCCGCGCCCCACGTCCCGGTAGGCGCGCGTGAGCGGGTCGAGCTCGTCCGGCGCGGGCTCACGACCCCGATGCCGCACCCAGTAGCCGACGATCCACGCCGTGGCCGCGTTGAACACCGTCCCGATCGCCGCACCGATGCGGTCGTCGAGGCCGGGGAGGTCGGCCTCCACGAGGTCGTGGCCGAGCTCCGCGCAGAGCGCCACCGCGTCGTCGAGCGCCCGGACGCAGTCGGGGTGCCCGCGTTCGCCGCCGGGCAGCCGGGCGGTGTAGGCGATGCGCAGCCGACCGGGGTCGGCACCGACCTCCGCGGCGAACGGCCGGGCCGCGGGCGGCGCGGGGTACGGATCGCCCGGCGCCGGGCCCGCGGTGGCGTCGAGCAGCGCCGCGCTGTCGCGCACCGAGACCGTCACCGCGTGCTCCACCGCCCAACCGCCGACGGCGTCGCCGTACTCCGGCCCGAGCGGGTTGCGGGCCCGGGTCGGCTTCAGCCCGAACAGCCCGCACGCCGCCGCGGGGAAGCGCAACGAACCACCGAGGTCGTTGCCGTGGGCCATCGGCACCATCCGCGCCGCGACGGCAGCTGCCGATCCGCCGCTCGATCCGCTGGTCGAGCGCTGCGGGTCCCACGGGTTGCGGGTGGGCCCGTGCAGGCGCGGCTCGCAGGTGGGCACCATGCCGAACTCGGGTGTGTTGGTGCGGCCCAGGACCACCAGGCCCGCACGGCGCAGCCGGTGCACCAACTCCGAGGTGAAGGTGGAGACGTTGCCGCGCAGGAACTCCGAGCCCTCGTGGAACGGCGTGCCCTCGATCTCCACCACGAGGTCCTTGAGCAGGTAGGGCACGCCCCCGAACGGACCCGACGGAGGGGAGGCCGCGACGGCCGCGCGGGCCTGGTCGTACAGCGTCGTCACCACAGCGCCCAGGACCGGGTTGAGCCGCTCGATCCGCTCGATCGCCCCCTCGACGAGCTCGGTGGCCGCGACCTCGCCGTTGCGCACGAGGGCGGCCTGGTCGGTCGCGTCGAGCAACGCGATATCCGCGGACGTGCTGGTCATCGCCCACCTCCGTAGCGGACGAGGGTCCTCGCGGCGGGCCGGAACGTCCAGATCCACCATCCCCCGCCGCGGCGGACTTCACCGTTCGGTAAGCACTCGTACCCCGGCACCGCACTCGCGCCACCGCCTGCGCAGCGCGAACGCGGCGGCCTTGGGGCTGCGGTCGCGGGTGAAGACGCCCTTCTTGTTCCCCCCGACGCGCATGATCCCCGGCGTGGTGGCGAAGTCGGCGAAGTTCCAAACGTGCTCGCCGACGACGGCGTCGATGCGGTCGAAGACCCGGTGGTTCATCGCCAGGTACTCCACCTGGTACTCCTCGGTCCAGGGCTGCGGCGCCACGCCGTGCAGCCCGGGCAGGGTGTCGGCGCCGTACTCGGTGATGATGATCGGCTTGCCCTCGCCCGCCCAGCCGCGCAGCTCGTCCTCGAGCGCCGCCTCGGCGTTGTCGAGGTCGCCGGTGTGGGTGTACCAGCCGTAGTAGCGGTTGATCATCAGGACGTCGGCGAACTGCGACACCCGGCACGTGCCGTGCGGCGCGAGCATCACGTTCACGAAGCCCACCGGCCGGGTCGGGTCGGCCGCGCGGGCCACGTCGAACAGCGGTCGGAAGTAGTCCTCGGCCTCCGCGGTCTCCGACTCGGGCTCGTTGGCGATCGACCACAGCACGACGCACGGGTGGTTCTTGTCCCGCCCGACGAGCTCGCGGATCGCTTGCGCGTGCACCGCCTGCGTCTCGTCGTTGATCGTGTCGTCGCTGAAGGTCTGGTAGCCCTGCGCGCCGAAGATGCCGCCGCCCAGACCCATGTTCAGGCCGACCGCAGCGGTCTCGTCGATCACCACGATGCCGCGGGAGTCGGCGAGGTCGAGGACGTCCTCTGAGTAGGGGTAGTGCGACGTCCGGAACGAGTTGGCCCCGATCCACGAGAGCAACGCGAAGTCCTGCACCAGGAACGCGTCGTTGTGGCCCTTGCCGAGGGTCGGGTGGTCCTCGTGCATGCCGAAGCCGGTGAACCGGAACGGCTCGCCGTTGATGAGGAACTCGGTACCGCGGACTTCGACCGTGCGCACGCCGACGCTCTGGTGGTAGCTGTCGACGAGCGCGCCCGCCGGGTCGACGAGCTGGACCTCCAGGTCGTACAGGTAGCCGTCGCCGGGTGCCCAGGGGTGGACGTCGGGCACGGTCACCACGCCCGCCGCGCCGGTCCCGGTGCCCACCGGCGCGCCGTCGGCGTCGCGCAGCACGACCTGCACCCCGAAGTCGTCACTGAGCCCGCCCACGGCGTCCACCCGGTACTCGACCGTGCCGGTGGTGCCGTCGAGGCCGGTGACGACCGTGACGTCCTCGACCCGGGCCGAGGGTGTGCAGGCGAGCCACACCGTGCGGTGCAGCCCCGCGTAGTTGTAGAAGTCGTGCCAGTACCGCTGGCGGCGACCGGCGGGCGTCTGCTCGACGACGCCGGGCGGGATGGTCTGGAAGCTCAGGGTGTTGTCGACGCAGACGGTGATCCGCACGAGCTCGCCGGGCGGCGCCACCGCGCCGATGTCGGCCTCGAACGGCGTGTAGCCGCCCTCGTGCCGGACGACCTCCTGGTCGCCCACCCAGACCGTGGCCCGGTGCGTGGCCGACTCGAAGTACAGGACGACGCGCTCGCCCGCCCACCCGCGGGGCACGCGCACCGTCCGCTGGTACCAGACCTCGCCGACGTGGTCGCGCAGGCCCGGGTCGACGAGGTCGTTGTAGCTCGCGGGCACGGCCATGTCCTGCGCGTCCCGGAGCGGCTCGGCGAACCACCGCTCGGCGCGCCCGACGCCGTCGACGTCGATGCGGAACCGCCACAGCCCGTCGAGGGCCTTGCGTTCACGGGTCGCGGAGTCCTGGGGGCGCAGCATGAGTGTCATTCAGGCAGGCAGCGCCGCAGCCTGGCAACTGGTTGCCAGATGTTGTCCCGCCCGCCTAGGGTCGGCCCGTGGGCGACCGCCCGACGATCTACGACGTGGCCCGCGAGGCGGGCGTCGCCGCGTCGACGGTCTCGCGGGCCTACGCCCGACCCGGTCGGGTCAACGCCGAGACGGCACGCGCCATCTTCGCGGCGGCCGAGCGGATCGGTTACCGCTCGAGCCGCATCACCGGATCCCTCGGCAAGCAGACCGGCGCCGTCGCGCTGATGGTCTCCGACATCACCAACCCGTTCTACGGCGAGATCATCAAGGGCGCCGCAGAGGCGGTGCGGCAGGCGGGCTACGCGCTGTTGCTCTCCGACACGTCCGAGACCGGCCCGGTCGAGCGCGAGGTCGTGGAGCGCACGCTGGACCTCGTCGAAGGCGTCGTGCTGGCCAGCTCACGGATGAGCGACTCCGCGATCCGCATGATCGCCAAGCAGAAGCCCCTGGTGCTGTTGAACCGGCAGATCTCCGAGACCTCCTGCATCGTCACGGACAACCCGCGCGGCACGCGGCGGGCCGCCGAACACCTCGGCATGCTCGGCCACGACACGATCACCTACGTCGCAGGACCCGAGGCCAGCTGGGCGGAAGGCATGCGGTGGCGGGCGCTGCGCGAGGCGGCTTACGAGCTGGAGCTCCGGGTGCGCCGCGTCGACCCGGGCGCCGACCCCAGCGTTCGCACCGGCCACGCCGCCGCGCGCCGGGTCGTCGAGGAGGGCGCGACGGCCGTGCTCGCCTACAACGACGCGCTCGCGATCGGCGTGATCAAGGGCCTCAAGCAGCTCGGCGTGGCGGTGCCCGACGACGTGAGCGTCGTCGGGTTCGACAACGTGCTGCTCGCCGACGTCGTGGACCCCGGGCTCACCACCGTCGCCGCGCCGATGCGCCAGGCGGGCGCCCTCGGCGTCGGCAACGTGCTGGCCCTGGCCGCGGGGGCGAAGACGCACGGCGAGACGCTGGTCCTGCCGGTGAAGCTCGTGGTGCGCGCGTCGACGGGCCCACCCCGATCCGATCAGCGCAGGCGGAACAGCATCTCCCCCGCCCGCGGCACCACGAGCGTGCCCGGGTCGGCCTCGAACGCGGCCACGTCGACCGACGCCGGGTCCAGGTAGCCGAGGTTCGCCGCACGGCAGACGTCCTCCGGGATCCCCGTCGCCAGCGTCACCGCCACGCGCAGCCGTTCCTCGCCGGTCTCGGCGTCGTAGGTGCCTGCTCCCCGCAGGTGCGTCGAGTGCGCGAGCACCCCCCAATGGACGTCCGCGAACCGGTCCCACTGCTTCACGAAGTAGTCGCGGCAGTGGTAGCCGATGTCGTAGATCTCCTTGTGCGTGGAGGAGATCTCGGTGACGTGCGGGGCGTAGAGGATCACCTCGCCGTCGTCGGCGACCACGGGCTCCAGCTTGTAGAAGCCCTTCGCCGCGGTCCAGATCTCGTCGTACATCTCGGGGACGATCGACAGCACCCGGCGCACCGGCGCGGCCAGGTAGGTCACGTGGGTGGCCGCGCAGACCTCCGCCGCCGACGCCCAGGACGCCCGGGTGTCGCCGAACGACAGCGAGTGCAGCCCGCTCGTGCGCGCCGGTGCGGTCACCGCGGCATCGACCGCGCCGTCCACCGCGCCGTCGGCGACCTCGGCGGTGACGGCGCAGAAGGCGAGCTTCTCCGACGGGATCAGCGCAGCCCCGTCGTCGATCAACGCCCGCACCGGTGTGATGCCGGTGGTACCGATGATCTCCGCCGACGTGATCAGCGCACCGAGCCAGTGCGACACGTCGATGATCTTCTGGCCGCCGACGCCGGGGAAGAAGTACTTGTTGCCACCGGAGATCCCGACCACCTCGTGCGGCAGCACCGGACCCAGGACCAGCGCGACGTCGTGCTCGACGACCGCGCGGTTGAGCAGCACCGGCACCTCGAGGTCCATCCGGCCCTCGGACAGCTCCACGATCCGGGCCGCGGGGACGGTGCCGAGATCCGCGAACGTCTCGGGCTTCCACCACTCGTGGTTGACGACCGTGGTGTCGGGATAGGCCTCCGCGAGCCTGCCCGGCGCGTAGCCGAGGTGGGCGGCCAGCGCCTCCTCCCCCATCGGCGCGTGCGTGCCCAGCGCGACCAGCACCGTCAACCGGCTCACCCGCCCGTGCAAGGCGCGGTGCACCGCGCCCAGCAGCAACGGCAGCGGGCACGTGCGGGTGGCGTCGGGCACCAGCACGCAGACGCTGCGCCCGTCGAACGGGTGGGCCGCGAGCTGCTCGTGCACGAACGCCGTGACCTGGTCCTCGTCGAGGACGGTCGTGGCGTCCCCGATCCGCGCGGCCGTGGCCGCCAGGCCGGGCGGGACCTCGCCGATCAGCGTCATGCGCCCACCTTGTGACGCGGACGGGAGCGTGGCAAGCGGCTGCGGCAACTTCCGGCAACCACTCGGGCGCGGCCCGTCGACGGCGGACCATCGGACGATGACCGACGCAGCGTTGCAGCTCCACCCGGACCGGCTCCTCCCCGCCGACCCGACCACCCGCGGCATCGCGCGGCGGCTCTACGCCTCGGTGCGCGACCTGCCGATCCTCTCCCCGCACGGGCACGTGCCGCCGGAGTGGATCGCCGAGGACGTGCCGTTCGGGGACCCGACCTCCCTGCTGATCTCCCCGGATCACTACGTCACGCGGCTGCTGCACGCGCACGGCGTGCCGTTGGAGCACCTGGGCGTCGGCGGCGAACCGGCCGATCCGCGCGCGGCCTGGCGTGCGCTGTGCACCCACTGGAACGCCTTCCGCGGAACGCCGAGCCGCTTCTGGCTGGAGAGCGAGCTGGCCGACATCTTCGGGGTGACCGTGCGGCCGTCCGCGGCCACCGCCGACCCGATCTACGACCAGGTCGCCGAAACGCTGCGGCGACCCGACTTCCGCCCCCGGGCCTTGCTCGACCGCTTCGGCATCGAGGTGTTGGCCACCACCGACGCCCCGGCCGACGACCTGGCCCACCACGCGGCCATCCGCGACGACGCCACGATCCGCACCCGGGTGCTGCCGACCTTCCGCCCCGACCGCTACCTCGAACCCGGTCGCGCCGACTGGCCGGAGCTCGTCGACGCCCTGGCCGCCGCGGCCGACACCGACACCAGCGGCTACAAGGGCTTCATCGCGGCGCTGGAGGACCGACGGCGGCACTTCATCGCGCACGGCGCCGTCTCCGCCGACCACAGCCACACCGACGTCGACACCACCCCGCTCGACCAGAGCGACGCGGAGCGGATCTTCACGGCCGCGCGGGCGGGCACGGCGACCCCGGACGAGGCGACGGCGCTGCGCCGCCACCTCCTGCTCGAGATGGCGCGGATGTCGGTGGAGGACGGGCTGGTGATGACCCTGCACCCGGGCGTGTACCGCAACCACCACGCGCCCACCCACGCCCGGTTCGGCGCCGACGTCGGGGCCGACATCCCGGTCGCCGTGGAGTTCACCCGCGGCCTGCAGCCCCTGCTGTCGCGCTACGGCACCGCCACCGGCTTCCACCTCGTGCTGTTCACCCTCGACGAGACCGTGTTCTCCCGGGAGGTCGCGCCCCTGGCGGGCTTCTACCCGAGCGTCTACGCGGGTGCGCCCTGGTGGTTCCTCGACGCGCCCGAGGCCATCCGCCGCTACCGCGCCGCCGTCACCGAGACCGCCGGTTTCGGCCGCACCTCGGGCTTCATCGACGACACCCGCGCGTTCTGCTCCATCCCGGCCCGCCACGACATGTCACGCAGGCTGGACTGCGGCTACCTCGCCGAGCTGGTCGCCACCCACCGCCTCGACGAGGACGAGGCCTTCGCGACGGCGCACGACCTCGTGGCCGTCAACCCGAAGGTGGCGTTCAAGCTGTGAAGCTCTGCCGCGAGCGCCACGCCCGCCCCGCCGCCCCGGTGCGGATCGCGCACCTGGGCCCCGGCAACTTCTTCCGCGCCCACCAGGCCTGGTACACCGAGCACGCCCCGGACGCCGCCGAGTGGGGCATCGCCGCGTTCGCCGGACGCCGCGGCGTGGTCGCCCGCGACCTCGCCGCGCAGGACGGGCTCTACACACTGCTCGTGCGCGCCGCCGACGGCGACCGGCCCGAGATCGTTTCCGCGGTGTCGACGGTTTCGGCCGAGCTCGACGACTGGCGGAAATGCTTCGCCCGCCCCGAGCTCGCGCTGGTGACCACCACCGTCACCGAGGCGGGCTACCGGCGCGCCCCCGACGGCGGCCTGGACACCGGGGACTCGGAGGTCGCGGCCGACATCGCCGCCCTCACCGCGCACGGCACGGACGCCGAGGTGGTGACCGCGCCCGGCAAGCTCGCGCTCGGGCTCGCGGTGCGCCGCGCGCACGACCTGCCCGGCCTGGCCGTGGTGCCGTGCGACAACGTCCCGGACAACGGTGCGATGGCCGCGCGCGTCGTCGGGGAGCTGGCGGCGGCCGTCGACCCCGGCCTCGCGGCCTGGATCGGGGAGCACGTGGCCTTCGTGACCACGATGGTGGACCGCATCACCCCGCACACCACCGACGACGACCGCGCCGCGGTGCGGGAACGGCTCGGGGTGGACGACCCCGTTCCGGTCGTCACCGAGCCCTACGTCGAGTGGGTGCTCTCCGGGGAGTTCCCGCAAGGTCGTCCGCGCTGGGAGGACGTCGGAGCCCGGTTCGTCGACGACATCGTGCCGTGGGAGCACCGCAAGCTGTGGCTGCTCAACGGGTCGCACTCGCTGATGGCCTACGCGGGCACGTTGCGCGGCCACGAGACCGTGGAGCAGGCGATCGGCGACCCGGTCGTGCGCGGCTGGGTGGAGCAGTGGTGGGAGGACGCCGCGCGGCACCTGCCGCTGCCCCCCGAGGAGATCACGGCCTACCGGGCCGCGCTGCTGGAGCGGTACGCGAACCCGCGGATCCGCCACCTGCTGCGCCAGATCGCGGCCGACGGCTCGCAGAAGGTGCCGATCCGGATCCTGCCGACCGTGCGGGCCGACCTGGCCGACGGCCGGGTGCCGACCGGTGCGGCGCGCGTGCTCGCCGCGTGGGTGTGCCACCTGCGTGGGCAGGGCGCACCGGTGGCCGACGTGGCGGCCGAGGAGTTCGTCGCGCTCGCCGCGGGTGATCTGGAGGACGCCGTGGGCCGCGTCCTGGCCCGCCTCGACGTCACCGACGCTCGGCTGGCCGCCGCAGTCACGGCGCTGGCAGGTGAGCTCGGGGGCAACTGACGGCAACACATTGCCGTTGTTCTCGCCGGGCTCGTTCAATGACGCAACCGACCTTTCGACGAAGAGAGAATGCGATGACCGCAGCAATTGCGCAACAACAGGAGGCGGCGCTGCGCCCCCTGAAAGCCAAAGCTCTCGTCGGCTACGCCCTGGGTGACTTCGGCTGCAACCTGGCATTCACGCTCGGCTCGACATTCCTCCTCTACTACTACACCGACGTCGCGGGGCTGTCCGCCGCCGCGGTGGGCACGATGTTCTTCGTCGTGCGCCTCTGGGACGCCTTCGCCGACCTGATCGCGGGCCGCGCCGTGGACCGGACGATGACCCGCTGGGGCAAGTTCCGCCCGTTCATCCTCTTCTTCGCCGTGCCGTTGCTGGTGATGAGCTTCCTGACGTTCCACGTGCCCAGCGGCTGGGGCGACGCGGCCACGCTGCTCTACGTCTACCTCACCTACGCCCTCCTCGGCCTGCTGTACTCGCTCGTCAACATCCCCTACGGCTCGCTCGCCTCGGCGATGACGCAGTCCGTCCGCCAGCGCGCCAAGCTCATCGCGGGCCGCACCCTCGGCGCCGCCGCGGGCAGCGTGCTCATCAGCTACATCATCGCGCCGCAGATCTCCGCGCTGCGGGCGCAGAAGAACACCCTGCCCCCGGACGTCTACCTCGCGCAGGCCCAGCAGATCTTCACCAACATCACCCTGCTGTTCGTGCTGCTCGGCTCGATCGCCTTCGGCCTCACGTTCCTGTGGTCCCACGAAACCGTCGTGCGCGCCCAGGCCCGCGTCACCATCAAGGAGACGTTCTCGACGCTGCGGCGCAACCGCCCGCTCGCCATTCTCTGCGGCGCCAGCTTCTTCTACCTCGTGGGCTTCTACACCGTCACCGGGGCCACGCTCTACTACGCGACCTACATCCTCGGCGACGCGGCGCTCGCGTTCCAGGTGGCGCTCCTGTCCACCGGCGTGCAGATCCTCGTCACGCCGTTCATCCCGAAGCTCATCAGCCGGTTCGGCAAGAAGACCCTGTTCCAGTACGCGGGCATCCTCACCGTCGTCGGGGGTGTGGGGCTCTACCTCACGCCGGACGGCATCGTCTGGTTCGCCCTGCTCTGCCTCGGCATCAAGGGCGTCGGGTTCTCGCTCATCAACACGCTGATGTTCGCGCTCGAGCCCGACACCGTCGAGTACGGCGAGTGGCAGTCCGGCAAGCGGTCCGAGGGCGCGACCTACGCGATCTTCTCCTTCACCCGCAAGCTCACCCAGTCGATCGGCGGCGCCGCGACCGCATGGGCCCTGGCCCTCGGCGGCTACGTCTCGGCAACCTCCGCGGTCGCCGCCCCCGAGCAGCCCGCTTCCGCGCTGACCGCGATCAAGATCGTCTTCGGGCTGGTGCCCGCGGCCGCCGCGATCCTCGCCATGATCGTGTTCATCACCTACCCGCTGACCGACCAGCGCTTCCGCGAGGTCCGCGACGAGACCGAGGCCCGCAAGCGCGGGCTCGAGCACGCCGTGCTCGGCGACCACGGGGCGATCTGATGTGGACCTTGTCCGGCTTCGCCGATGAGATCGACCCGGATCTCGAAACCCAGTGCGCGGTGCTGAACGACCTCGGCATCACCCACGTCGAGTTCCGCAGCGCCTGGGACACCAACGTCCTCGACCTGACCGACGAGCAGCTCGACGAGGCGGCGACGATCCTCGCGCGCCACGGCCTGTCGGTCTCCTCGATCGGCTCGCCGCTCGGCAAGATCAATATCGAGGACGACTTCGACGCCCACCTCGTCCGGGCCGAGCGGGCCCTGGTCGTCGCCCGGCGCCTCGGCGCCCCGTTCATCCGGGTCTTCTCGTTCTTCCTGCGCCCGGACCAGCCGCCCGCGCGGCACCGCGACGAGGTGCTCCGCCGGATGAGCGCCCTCGCGGCGCTGGCCGAGCCCACCGGCATCGTGTTGCTGCACGAGAACGAGAAGGACATCTACGGCGACGTCCCGGAGCGGGTCCTCGACATCGTCGAGTCGGTCGGGTCGCCCGCGCTGCGGCTGGCCTGGGACCCCGCCAACTACGTGCAGGTCGGCGTCACCCCGTTCACCGACGGCTACGCGAAGCTGCGCCCGCACACCGTCTACGTCCAGATCAAGGACGCGCTGCTGGCCACCGGCGACGTCGTCCCCGCGGGCGAGGGCGACGGGCAGGTCCGCGAGACCGTGCGCGCGCTGGCCGCCGACGGCTTCGACGGCTTCTTCTCCATGGAGCCGCACCTGGGCACCTACAACGAGTACGGCGCGCTCTCCGGGCCTGCGAACTTCACCCGCGCCACCCGCGCGTTCACCGCCATCCTCGACAGCGAAGGGATCACCTACTCATGAAGCTCCGATTCGCCCTCGTCGGGGCGGGTGTGATCGGCAAGGTCCACGCCGAGGCCCTGGCCGCGCTGCCCGACGTGGCCGAGCTCGTCGCCGTCGTCGACCGCGACCCGGCGAAGGCGCAGGAGCTGGCCGCCCGGTACGGGGCCGAGTCCGCCACCGACCTGGACGCGGTGCTGCGCCGCGACGACGTCGACGCCGTCACCATCTGCACGCCCAGCGGCGTGCACGCGGACGGCGCCGTGGCGGCCCTGGACGCGGGCAAGCACGTCGTCGTCGAGAAGCCGATCGACATCACGCTCGCCGCGGCCGACCGGATCATCGACGCGGAGAAGCGCTCCGGGAAGACCGTCGCGGTCATCTCCCAACACCGCTTCGACCGCTCCACCGAGAAGGTCCTCGCCGCCGTGCGGGACGGGCGGCTCGGCACGATCACGTCGGCCATCGCCTCGCACGCCTGGTGGCGGGGCCAGACCTACTACGACTCCGGCGACTGGCGCGGCACCTGGGCCCTCGACGGCGGCGGCGCCGTGATGAACCAGACCGTGCACACCATCAACCTGATGATCACGACGCTGGGCACCCCGGTCGAGGTCTTCGCCTACACCGCCTGCCTCGCCCACGAGCGCATCGAGGTCGAGGACACCGCCGTCGCGGTGGTGAAGTTCGCCTCCGGCGCGCTCGGCGTCATCCACGGCACGACCGCGGCCTACCCCGGCCTGGACGCGAGCCTGCGCGTCTTCGGCTCGAAGGGCTCGGCCGTGATCACCAACGACGAGCTGACCTACCTGCACCAGAACGAAGGACCTGCCCCTGAGATCGGGATGGCCGCGCAGACCGGGGGCAACCAGGTCACCGACGAGGACCGGCTGGACCCGGCCGAGCTCGGGCTGGGTGCCGCGCACGGCCGCCAGTTCGCCGACTTCGTCGACGCCGTCGCCACCCGCCGAGCCCCGCGGGTCGGCACCGCCGAGGCCCGGACGTCGCTGTCGGTGATCCTCGCGCTGTACGAGTCCGCCGCGTCCGGCAAGCCGGTTGCACTGTGAGCGCGCGCCTGGCGGTCAACCCCATCGCCTACTGGCTAGCGGGGGGCACGCCGGACCGGACCACCCGCACGCTGGGCCCGGCCTTCGCCGAGCTGGCCGACATCGGCTACACGGCGGTGAAGGCCGACGTGCCCGACGACATGGCGGCCGAGGACTACCTTCCCTGGCTCGCGTCGTTCGGGCTGGAGCCCGCGCTGAGCCTCTACAGCGGCGCGTTCGCCGACCGCGCAGCGCACGCGGAGCAAGCCGAGGCGGCGCGCCGGTTCGCGGCCCGGCAGGCGTCGTTCGGCCAGCGGTACTGCATGATCTCGACGATCGAGCCGCCCGGCAGCCCGCGGCGCGAGCACCCGGCGGTGGGCCACGGCTTCGACCCGGACCGGCTCGACGTCGTCGTCGAAGGCATCGCGGCGTGCAGCGCGGCGATGCGCGCGGAGGGGGTCACCGCCGCGCTGCACCCGCACGTCGGCGGGTCGGTGGAGACCGAGCACGAGCTGCGCGCGGTGTTGGACGGTGTGCGCCCGGACCTGCTGGCCTTCGGCCCGGACACCGGGCACATGTCGTGGGCGGGCATGGACGTGCCCGCGGTGCTGCGCGACTACGCCGACCGCATCGTCGGCGTGCACCTCAAGGACACCTTCGCCGCAGGCATCGCCCGGGCCGCGGCCGACGACCTCGACTACCAGACGGCGACCGAGCCGGGCCGGATCTGGGCCGAGCCCGGCCTCGGCGACGTGGACCTGGCCGCCTGCCTCGCGGCCTTCCCCGCGGGCTTCGGGGGCGACTACATGATCGAGGTCGACGTGCCGTCGCTGCCGTTGCGCGAATGCCACCAGGTGGCCTACGACTGGGCGCTCGCCACGCTGGGCGTCCGGCCGTGACCCCGCTGCGGGTCGCCGTGGTCGGCTGCGGCGACATCGCGGCCGTCCACCTCGACGCGATCCTCGACGCGGCCGGGGCCGAGCTCGTCGGGGTCTGCGACGTCGACGAGGAGCGCCGCGCCGCGGCGGCCGCCCGCGGGAACTGCGCAGGCTTCCCCGACCTGACCGCGATGCTCGACGGCCTGCTGGACACCGGGGCGCTGGACGTCGTGCACGTCTGCACCCCGCACCACCGGCACGCCGACCTGGCCGCGCAGTGCCTGGCCCGGGGCGTCTCGGTGCTGGTGGAGAAGCCCGTCGCGCACACCGTCGCCGACGGCGAGCGGCTCGCCGCGGTCGCGGAGGACAGCAGCGCGGTGCTCGGCGTCTGCTTCCAGAACCGCTACAACGACACCGCCCGGAAGCTGCGGGAACTGCTCGACGGTGGCGAACTGGGCCGGATCCTGGGGGCCCGCGCCGAGGTGACCTGGTTCCGCGACGCCGCCTACTACGCGCGGCGCGACTGGCGCGGCCGCTGGGCCACCGCCGGTGGCGGGGTGCTGATGAACCAGGCGATCCACACCCTGGATCTCCTGCAGTGGTTCGTCGGCCCGGTGACCGACGTCCGCGGCACCGTCGCGACGCTGGCGCTGCACGACGTCATCGAGGTGGAGGACACCGCGGCGCTGCGCCTGCAGCACGGCGCGGACGACAACCCGGTCGGCTCCGTCTTCTACGCCACCAACGGGCACGTCGAGAACACCCCGCCGACCATCGAGATCATCACCGAACACGCCCGCATCCGGCTGGACACCGACCTCACCGTCGCGCACGACGACGGGCGGGTCGAGACCTTCCGACCTGCCACCGTGGCGTCGGGAGCGCGGTCCTACTGGGGCGCGTCCCACGGCCTGCTGATCGACGACTTCTACCGGCACGTCAGCGCGGGCAAGCGCTTCTGGATCGACGCACCCGCCGCCCTGGAGAGCCTGCGGGTGATCCAGGCTGCGTACGACCAACGCCCGCGCACGCTGGACAGCTGATCCTCTGGACAGCGGCCATCCTCGCCGCGAGGATGTGGCACCACCGATCGAGGAGCGGGGGAACGGCCACGATGTCAGAAGATCCGGCCGAGACAGTCCGCAGATTCGACGAAGCGTTCAACCGCCACGACCTTTCCGCCCTGGCTGATCTCATCACCGAGGACTGCGTGTTCGAGAGCACCACGCCGCCTGACGGGCAACGCATCACCGGCCGCGCCGAGGTTCTCGAGGCGTGGGGGCAGGTGATGGCCGACGCCACGGACGTCCATTTCGAGGTCGAGGAGATGATTCCCTCCGGTGATCGAGTCGTCGTGCTCTGGCGCTACAGCTGGGCCGATGGCCACATCCGCGGCGTCGACGTCATGCGCGTTCGCAACGGCCAAGTCGCCGAGAGTTTCGCGTACGTCAAGGGTTGAAGCCCGCTCATCGCGGCCGGCAAGAGGATCGGCTCACGACAGCCGTACGCGGCGTGCCCGACCGACTTCCAGCAGCCCGCAGCCGACGCCCGCCCCGAGCATCGCCAGGCCACCCGCCGGCCAGTAGATGTGGGAATGCAGGAACACGAGCGCCGCACCGACGAGCAGGGCCGAGCCCGGGAGCGCGGCCAGCCGATCGCGCCGGACGAGGAGGGTGGCGGTCGCGAGGGACGCGACCAGGAAGCCCGTGACGCCGACCACCGCGAGCTGATCGCCGAGCCGGATCAGGTCGAGCGCCACCGGGCTGCCCGCGGGTTGCGCGGCCACGGCGAGTCCCGCGCCGATGCCCGCCAGGGTGTCCAGGCCGGTGTAGAACGCGGCGTAGACGTAGGCGGCGATCCGGACCAGCCACACCAGCGGCCCGCGCTCACCGCGCACCAGGAACACGAGCGCCAGACCGAGCAGCGGGAAGACCGGTAGCAGCACGACGTGCAGCTGCCACCAGGCTGCGGCCGTTCCCGGCGTGAGCTGGGTCGGGTGGAACAGGCCCACCAGCGACAGGACGAGCCCGGGTGCCGCGGCCGTGAGCACCGCGAGCACCCGCCGCAGCCCGCCCTCAGGCCGGTGCATCGTGACTCCGGTCGCGCCGCTGCCTCATCCAGCCCCACCCCGCCTCGCCGTCCCGAGCAGACACCCTCCCCCGCGGTCCGCCGCTCCGGCACATCCCAGGCCCACGCGTCCGCGAACCGTAAGCCCGGGCTGCCTGAGTTCGACGTCCTGGTGCGCGCACGCGACTCAGTCGATGCGGAAGTGGGCGACGGCGTCCTCGTCCCAGGACAGCCCCGCTCCGGGCCGCTCGGACGCGGCGATCGCGCCCGCCGTCACCGGCAACGGCTCGGCCAGCAGGGGTGCAGCCCAGTCGACGTACTCGAGCCAGTGCGCGGTGGGCGTTGCCGCCAGGAGGTGCGCGGAGACCTCGGGGTAGAGGTGGCTCGACATCGGGACCCCGCTCGCCTCGGCCAGGGTCGCGGCCCGCGTCCAGCCGGTGACGCCGCCGATGCGGTCCAGGTCGGGCATGACGAAGTCGCTGGCGCCGTGGGCGAGCGCGGCGACCATCGGGTGGATCCCGGCGAAGTTCTCCCCGATCTGCAGGGGCGTGCGCAGCTGCGCCCGCAGGCTGGCGGCGCCTGCGTAGTCGTCGTGCCGGATCGGCTCCTCGATCCACTCCAGGCCCTCGTCGTCGAGGCGGCGGCACACCCGACCGGCCGCACTGGACGACAGGCGACCTCCAGCCTGCCTCCCCGCTCCAGGTCGTGGTGCATGGAGGAGGTCATCGCGGCGGGCACGGTGTCGACGAAGCTCAGCCGATCCCGGGCGTAGTCGACGGGCAACGACACGCCCTGCGCGCGGGCGACCTGCACGACCTCGTCCATCACGTCGTGCAGGAAGGCGCGCGAGCGCGGGTTGTCCCGGATCGGCCCGATCGGTGTGCGGGCCAGGCTGGTCGTGCCGGACAGCCCGGCGCCCTCGCCCAGCACCGGCTTCAGCTGGGCGGCCGCCTGCCGCCGCAAGGCGTCGAGCTGCCGGCCACGAGCGACGAAGCTGACGTCCTGGCCGCCGCCTGCCAACCTGGCGCCGAAGTAGCCACCCACCCCGCCGGTGCCCATCACCGCGATCCGCATACCGCTCCCCTCGGACAAACCCTCGCCGGTCTCCTGATACCGCACTCCCCCGATGGGGGCCATCGTGACGGTCATGACATTCCTGCAGCTCACCGCCATCCTCGTCGAGGACTACGACGACGCGATCGCCTTCTTCACCCGCGCGCTGGGATTCGAGCTGGCCGAGGACTCACCAGCCCGCACCAACGACGGCCGTCCCAAGCGTTGGGTGGTGGTCCGGCCGCCCGGCGCACAGACCGGCATCCTCCTCGCCCGCGCTGACGGCGAGCACCAAGTCGCGACGATCGGCAACCAGCACGCCTGCCGGGTCGGGTTCTTCCTCCACGTCGACGACTTCGACGTCAGCTACCAGCGCATGAGGGCGGCCGGGGTCGAGTTCCTCGGCGAGCCGCGCACCGAGCCCTACGGCCGGGTCGTCGTCTTCCGCGACGTCGCGGGCAACCACTGGGACCTCCTCGGCGCCTCGCCCTGAGCGCCGTCCACGTCCCTCGCGTCGCAGGCGAGCGCGCCGGTTTCGTCGGTGGGCACCCGTAGCCTGTCGGTTGTGGCGAAAGACGAACCCACCTGGCTGCCGGTCACCTGCGCGGGCTGCGAGCACCGCTGGTACGGCATCGAACGGGCACACTGCGCGTCCTGCCACCGCACCTTCGCCGCCCTCGACCTCTTCGACCAGCACCGAGTCGATCACCTGTGCCGCAATCCCGCGTCGCTCCGCATGACCAGGCACGTCAAGTCCGGCGTGTGGGAGCCGCGCTCCCCCGCCGTCAAGACCCGACGCGCCGGCTGAGCCCGTCGCGCGGCGGTCGTTGCTATTCGGTGATGAACCGATCGAGCCGGTCCAGGAGGTCTTCGAGGGCCCGTTCGAACTCGGCGGTGGCGTGGTCCTCGGAGAGCTTGCCCTCGAGCCGCCGGATCTGCGGGAAGTCCGCGAGATCGACGGCCTGGTCGGCGTTGGGTACGTCGGATTCGCCCTCGTCGAGGGGCTCTTCGGCCGGGCCGGTCTGGGCGCCGAGGAGGGTGGCTTCCAGCAGCAGGTGTCCGAGCAGGAAGCTGGAGAAGGCCCGGTAGGCCTCGACCGCGCGGGCGTCGTCGAACCCGCGCGCGATGAGCGTGGTGAGGAAGTCCTCCACGACCCGCAAGCTGCGCAGCGGTGGCCGCAGCCACGGCGCGGCGGGATGCCTGGTCGCGATCAGCGGGAAGACCTTCGGGTGGTCGCGAGCCAGCGACCGGACGCCGTGGGCGAGCCACTGCAGATAGGCCTGCCAGCCCTCGGTGGCGGTGAGGAGGGCATCGTCGGAGCGGAGGTGCAGTTCGGCGACCATGCGGTCGACGATGCCCTCGAGCAGGTCCTCGCGGCCGTTGACGTAGCGGTAGAGCGACATCGCCTCGACGCCGAGCTCGTTGCCCAGCCTGCGCATCGTCAGCGCGGTGAGCCCGCGTTCGTCGATGAACTCGATGGCCGTGGCGATGATCCGATCGCGAGACAGCCCGGGCCGCGCCGTCTCCGCGGTGGCGGACGTCGGGCGCCGCGCGTCGCCGTCCACCCTCGTCCCCCTGTCGTGGCGTCCCGTTCGTCCGCCGCGTGGCGGTTCGGCTGATCTTACGCCCGGACGTTGCCGCAGATCGCGATCGGCGAGCGGTTAGCGCCGTTCCCGACCGGGTAGCACTTATGCCGTAAGGCGCGCGCTTACGCAGTAAGGCGGGGCTCCCGCGTCGGCGCGCGCCGAACGAGCCCGTTGATCACCGCAGTCGGATGCACGACGAAATGAGGAGCGAGACAGGATGACCACCAGTCAGGAGCAGCTACGCCAGCTCACGGGCGCCACCGCGTACGACCGCGACGGCGACAAGCTCGGCCGGATCGGGCAGGTCTACTTCGACGACAACACCGACCAGCCCAAGTGGATCACGGTGAACACCGGTCTGTTCGGCATGGGCGAGAGCTTCGTGCCGCTGCAGGGTGCCCAGTTCGACGGCGACCGCGTGACGCTCGCCTACGACAAGGCCACCGTCAAGGACGCACCCAACGTCGACGGTGAGCGACACCTGGACGTGGAGGAGGAGCAGCAGCTCTACCGACACTACGGCCTCGACTACGGCGGCGGTTTCTCGGGCGAGCGGGCCGGGCGCCACGAGCGGCGCGACGACAGCGCGGCCGGGGTCGTCGGCGACGACACCCGGCGCGACCTGGCCGACCGGACCGAGGGCTACGACACCTCCGGTCCGACCACCGACACCGCGATGACCCGCTCCGAGGAGCGCCTGCGGGCGGGCACCGAAACCCAGGAAGTCGGGCGGGCGCGGCTGCGCAAGCACGTGGTGACCGAGCACGAGCAGGTCACCGTCCCGGTGTCGCACGAGGAGGTTCGGGTCGAGCGGGAGCCCATCACCGACGCCAACCGGGGTGCGGCCGATGCCGGGCCTGCGATCTCCGAGGAGGAGCACGAGGTCACCCTGCGCGCGGAGCGGCCGGTGGTGAGCACCGAGACGGAGGCGGTCGAACGGGTCCGGCTGGGCACCGAGACCGTTCGCGAGCAGGAGACCGTGAGCGGCGAGGTCCGCAAGGAGCAGATCGAGCTCGACGACGACGCCCGCACCGGCGGCGACCGGCGCCGCTGAGTCGACCGACCCGCTCCCCCTTGCCTGCGTCTCGGCAGGCAGGGGGGAGCTGGGGTCGTCGATCGCGCACCTCACCGAGGAGCCACGCAATGGCACATCAGCAGGCGACCCCGCCTCCGCGCCGCTCCGCCTTCGGTCGGGCGGTGGTGTGGTCACTCGTCGCGGTCAGCGCGATCCGGGGGCTGCGCCGACCCGATGCCGGGCCGAAGCACGCCGCGCCCGCGCCGGGATCCGCGAACGCCTCCGACGAGGCGGGTTCCGCCGCGGTTGGCGCGAACGATCGGACGCACCCCACCGGAGCAGACGGCGGGGACGCGTCGCGGCCGGGCGGGGAGGCGGGGGCACCCACACAGATCCCGCCGACCGGCTGGTGGCAGGTGACCCGTAGGGCGTTCGCGGAAAGCACCGCGGACAACGTCGGCATCCTCGCGGGAGGTGTGGCCTTCTTCGCGTTCCTGGCGATCCCTCCCGCGCTCATCGCGGGCCTGACGCTCTACGGGATCGTCGCCGATCCGCAGACCGTCGCCCGCCAGGTGCAAGCGCTGGCCGGTTCGCTGCCCCGGGAAGCCCAACCGTTGATCGCCGACCAGCTCAACACGCTGGCCAACGCCGGCAACGGCGCGCTGAGCATCGGTTTGGTCGTCTCGGTGCTGGCGGCGTTGTGGAGCGCCTCGACAGGAACGAGCAACCTGATGGCCGCGGTCAACGTCGCCTACGACCAGCAGGAGTCGCGCGGATTCCTCAAGCTGCGCGCGACCGCCCTCGCGCTGACGCTCGGCGCGATCGTGTTCGTGCTCCTGACCCTGTTCCTCCTCGCCGTCGTGCCCCCGTTGCTCCAAGCACTCCAGTTGGGGGTCGTGGGCACCATCCTCGCCCAGCTCCTGCGGTGGGCGCTGCTGATCGGCCTCGTGGTCGCGGCGCTGGCGATCGTGTACCGGCTCGCGCCGGACCGCGACGCCCCCAAGTTCGCGTGGACCAGCCCCGGTGCGTTCACCGCCACCCTCCTGTGGGTGCTCGGCAGCGTCGGGTTCAGCCTCTACGTCAACAACTTCGGCAGCTACAACAAGACCTACGGCGCCCTCGCCGGGGTCATCGTGTTCCTGCTGTGGCTGTACCTGACCAGCTACATCGTCCTGCTCGGCGCCGAGATCAACGCCGAGTCCGAGAAGCAGACGGCGGTGGACACCACCGTGGGCGAACCGCAGCCGATGGGGCAGCGGCACGCCGTCGCCGCCGACACCCTCGCCGAGCCCGCCGACCCGCGCGACGCAGGCTGATCGGTGCGACGTGATAGAGGCGCGGCTACCCCTCGCGGCGACCTCGGGCGAGGTCGTCGGGCACGTCAGGAGCGGACCATCCTGGCCACGATCGCCCTGTCGTGGCGGGATGCCGATGGCCAGGATCGCGACGTCGTCGTCGAGGCCGTCGCCGGAGGCTGCGAGCAGCTCGATGAGCGCCTCCACCACGTCGGGAGCTCGCGCAGGCGCGAGGCGGCCGACGAACTGCTGCAAGATGTCCTCGTCGTAACGGTCGCGCTCGGGGTTGACCCGGGCTTCGGTGAGGCCGTCGGTGTAGAGCAGCAGGGTGTCTCCGGCTTCGATGCGCAGCTCGGCTCGTGTGAAGTGAGCATCGGGGACGACCCCGACGAGCTGGCCCTGAGCCAGGTGGCAGAAGTCGGCCGACCCGGCGGCGCGCAGGACCGACGCCGGGGTGTGGCCGCCGGTGGCCAACGTCAGCCCCGCGCCGCCGACCTCGTCCACGGACGCGGGGTGGTAGTAGGCCGCGGTCTCGACGCCCGCGATCGTCGGCAGCTGCGGCGGCAGGAGACTGCGTTGCAGCACGGTCGCGAGCCGTTGCACCCGCTCGCGTTCCCGTTCGGCCGCCTGGCGCGCGTGCAGCAACTCGCGTTCGTAGGAGCGCCGGTCGCGGGCGTCGAACACGGTGCAGCGCACGACCGCGAGGCCCGTGCTCGTGGCCGGGACGCACCGCCGCGGTGATCAGCACGGGTAGGCGCCCACCATCGGCGGTGGCCATGTCCACCGACACCTCACCGACCGAGTTCTGCATGCTCAGCAGCGGCGCGATGTGCGTCTCGTAGTAGATCCGGCCGCCGACGGTGAGCAGGTCCGCGAGCCTGCGGCGCCCGACGAGGTCCTCGCGGTGTCGCCCGAGCCACCCCACGAGCGTTGTGTTGATCTTGACGATGGTGCCGTCGGGCAGCGTGGACAGGTGGCCGCACGTACGCCCCCACCTCGGGTGGGGCGATCACGTCCTGCGCGCAATGCAGCACCAGCGTCGGGACCTCGACCTTCGCGAGGTCGGCGCGGTTGTCGGACAGGAAGGTGGCGCGGGCGAACACCTGGCCGACGTGCGGGTCCATCTGGCAGAAGCTCGTCAACTCCTCGCCCAGCTCCGGCCGCTCGGGATTGCCCATGATCACCGGCGCCATGGTCGCGGACCAGCCCAGGTAGTTGTCGCTCAACGACTCGAGGAGCTCATCGATGTCCGCCCGGATGAACCCCCCGCGGTAGTCGCCGTCATCGATGTAGCGCGGTGACGGGGTCACGAGCACCAGCTTGGCGAACCGCTGTGGCTCGAGGCGGGCCGCGAGCACGCCGATCATGGCGCTGACCGAGTGCCCCACGAACACCACCTCACGCAGGTCCAGCTCCTGGCACAGCTGCGCCACGTCCTGGGCGTGGCCGTCCAGCGACGAGTAGCGCTGGGTATCCCAGGCGCTGCGATCCGAGCGGCCCGAGCCGACGAAGTCGAACGTGACCACCCGGAACGTCTCGGCGAGCCGCGGCGCGACCAGCCGCCACATGTGCTGATCACAGCCGAAGCCGTGGGCGAGCAGCACCACCCGCCCCGTGGGCGGTCCTGTCTCCAGGACGTGGTGCCGGGTCCGCACGCTCACGTCCTCATCCTCACAGGCGCGGCCCCGACTCCAGTACGGCCTAGCGGGTGGTCGGTCACGCAGTGGTGTCCGCGCCGGTCACGGCGGCCAAGAAGCGCACGATGCGGCGGGCTGCTCGCCGGTCCGGGTCGAGGTCGGTGTTGTAGACCCCGACGCTCAGACCCCGGCACCTCGGGTCGCGAAGGGCCCGGCCGACGATGGCGGTGAGCTCGGCCCAGCTCAGTCCACCGGGCATGGTCGGGTCGTCGGCCGCGTCGCAGGCGGCGAACTCGCTACCACTGAGCACGTCGAGATCGACGTGCGCCCACCACGCCGGTGTCCGCCGCGCGAGCTGCTCTGCAGCAGCCGCGGCCAGCTCACCGACCCGTCCGTGCACCTGCTCGGCCGGGTGCAGTCGAACCCGGTCGGCGAGGGAGGCCACCGCGAGGGCGTCGCGGTAGGCCTCGTCGCGCTGGCCGAGCATGACGAGCGCGTCCGGCTCGATCGCAGGCAGGTGACGGCGCAGCGCCCCCGGGGCGTCGGCGCCGTCCAGCCCCAGGAGCAGCGCGATCTCCATGTTGGCGGCCTCGCCGTCGGGAGAGGCCGCCATCGTGGTGGCGTCCTCGTGTGCGTCGATGAACAGCAGCCCGGCGGCACCTGCCTCGTCACGCAGCGCCGGAACGGCCCCGAGAAGAACCGCGCAGTCCGCGCCGTAGAGCAGCGGGAAGCGCCGCTCGGCCAGCGAAGCGTGGACGCGGCCGTAGACCGTGTCGATCATCGTGAGCAGCGCGGTCTCGTTGAGCAACCCGGCCGGACCTCGGCTCGGTTCCGGCTCGAGCGTGGTGACGTCCGCGGTGAGCACCGCGCCCAGCAGCGCGGTCACCAGCCCCGCCTCCCGCAACGCGGTGGGCGCTTGGGCTTGCCCGCGACGACGTCCGCAGCCGTCGAAGCACACCCCGATCAGATCGACCTCGTCCAGGGGCGGCGGAAGGACATGGCGTCCAGCATGGCCGCGTCTTCTACCGGGTCCGCGTGCAGGAGTGGTCCGGGTGCGTCCGCGACGCCATCGACCGGGGCGACCTCGTGGCGGACACCACTGCTCAGCGGTGGTGTGCGGGTCGGTACCGCTGTACTACCGGATGCTCACCACCGACCTGCCCCTGGACGTCGCGGCCGCCCACCAGGCGGCGGACGCGGCCTGGGTCGCGGCCCGGTCCGGCGTGCTGGGGTCGGCGTGGTCTTCCGCGTCGACGGCGAGTGCACCGGCCGTCGGGTCGGCGGTGCACCGGTGAACTGACGGCCGCGATCGGAACGGGCGATCGCCTTCGACGTGGTCCGGCCGGTGTCCGCTCGCCGCCCGTCGCAAGTGGAAGGCTGACGGGCATGAACGCGTCGAGCAGTGATGCTTCCCGCAAGCACGCGTCGCCTGACTTGCGGCGCGAGGCGGTGCGTCGGCGCGTCGCCGAGCTGGGGTACGTGCGGGTCGACCAGCTCGCGGACGAGTACGGGGTGAGCATCATGACCGTGCACCGCGACCTCGACGAACTGGAGTCCCGCGGGTTCTTGCGGAAGATCCGCGGCGGGGCCACGAGCGCGCCGATGCGGACGTTCCACGGCGATCTGGCCCACCGCATGCAGGCGCAGGTGCGCGAGAAGGCGTTGATGGCCGAGTACGTGATGCGCACGGAGGTCGAGCCGGGCCAGGTGGTCGCGCTCGACGACAGCACCACGACGCTCGCGGTGGCGCGGCTGCTGCCCCGACGCGCACCGCTGACCGTGGTCACCCACTTCCTGCCCGCCATCCGCGCGCTCGCCGACCACCCGAACATCGAGATCATCGGGCTCGGCGGCCGGTACGTGCCGTCGTACGACTCCTTCCTGGGTCAGGCGACCGCCGAGGCCGCGTCCCAGCTCCAGACCGATGTCCTCTTCATGTCGACGACCGCCGTGATCGACGGCGTGTGCTACATCCAGTCCCAGGACACGGTCGTCACCCGTCGGGTGCTGGTAGCACGCGCGCAACGCACGGTGGCACTGCTGGACCACACCAAGTTCGCCCGCCGGGCCCTGCACCGCCTCGTGGACCTGGCCGAGCTCGACCGGGTGGTCGTCGACCCCGACACGCCGCAGCACGTGGTCCGCGACCTGGCGCGGCGATCCGTGCCGGTCGAGGTCGCCCGACCCTGACGAGCTGGTTGCGACTGTTAAATTTAGCCCGGTCGGCGACCTCCCTTGTGAATCGATCAACGCTCCTTGAGCTGCAGTTCCGTACAGCCTCCGTGAGAGAGCGCAACCCGCGCATGTGATGTCTTGCAATGTTCTGGCCTGCGTTCTGTAATACGCGTCACGTTCTGGCGGGTGCAGGCACGCAGGGCAAGGAGCGGACATGGCGGACGCGGTCTGGGTCGGTGTCGACCTCGGCACCCAGAGCGTCCGCACCGTTGCCGTGGGGTCGACGGGCACCGTCCTCTCCGCCGCAGCCCGCCCGCTGACCAGCAGCCGCGACGGCAACCGTCACGAGCAGGACCCCCACGAGTGGTGGGCGAAGGCGGCCGACGCCCTCAGCGAGATGGTCCGCGGCCTGCCCGCGGGAGCCGCGGCCTCGATCGCAGGCGTTGCGGTGGACGGCACATCGGGCACCGTGTTGATCACTGATCCCGACGGCACCCCCCGCACACCCGGGCTGATGTACGACGACTCCCGGGCCGGCTCGCTCGCGGCCGAGGCGCAGGAGGCGGGCGACGCGCTGTGGGACCGGTTGGGTTACCGGATCCAACCCGCGTGGGCACTGCCCAAGCTGCTGTGGTGGCGCGACGAAGGCATGTTGCGCGACGGTGCCCGCCTCGCCCACCAGCCCGACGTGATCACGGCGAAGCTCGTCGGGCGTCCCGTCGCCACCGACACCAGCCACGCGCTCAAGACCGGCTACGACCTGATCGGCCTGCGCTGGCCTGCCGAGGTGCTGGAGAAGCTGCACGTCGACCCGGACGTGCTGCCGCCCGTGCAGCTCGCGGGCAGCGTGCTCGGGCACGTCGGCGCCGACGCGGCGCAGCAGACCGGCCTGCCCGAAGGCCTGCGCGTCATCGCGGGCATGACCGACAGCTGCGCCGCGCAGCTCGCCGCGGGCGCGCTCGCGGCGGGTGAGTGGAATTCGGTGCTCGGGACCACCCTCGCGCTCAAGGGCGTCACCGAGACCCTCCTGCACGATCCGACCGGTGCGGTGTACTCCCACCGCGCCCCCCACGGCGACCTGTGGCTACCCGGAGGAGCGTCCGGCACCGGCGCGGGCGTGATCACGACGCTGTTCCGCGGACAGGACCTCGACGTGCTCACCGAGCACGCTCGTCAGCTCCGCGACGTCCCGATGTGCTATCCGCTCGCCGATCACGGTGAGCGGTTCCCGTTCGTCCAACCCGATGCGCGGGGGTTCCTCGGCGACGGTCCCCTGCCCGCAGGCCCGGAGGACGTCGACGACCCGGCGCGCGTGTTCGCGGCGGTGTGCATCGGGGTCGCCCGGGTGGAACGGCTGTGCTTCGACCTGCTCGCCAGCGCAGGCGCCGAGGTCAGCGGGCCGGTCAGCTTCACCGGCGGGGGGTCGCGCAACTCCTGGTGGAACCAGCTGCGCTGCGACCTGCTCGGCGCGGAGGTGCGCATCCCCAGCAGCGCCGAGCCGTCCGTCGGGATGGCCGTGCTGGCGGCCGGGGCCGTCGAGGGCGATGTGCTCGCCGCCGCCGGTCGGATGGTGCAGACGCGCGCGGTGCTCCAGCCCGACGCGGATCGCCGGGCCGAGCTCGCCGCGGGCTACGCCGACTTCGTCGACGTTCTGGCGGGCCGCGGCTGGCTCGATGCCCGAACCGCCGCCCACGCCCGAGAGCAGGCCGTCGCATGACCACCCCGCGCTCCGGACCGGTCCCGGTGCTCCTCGCAGGCGACGAGTTCGTGCTGAACCGGCTCATGGCCGACGAGCTCGCCTCGGTGGCGGGCACCGGGGCTTGGGCGCTGCGCACGCTCGAATTCCCGTGGCCGAGCGTGGCCTTCGGCCAGGTCGCCGAGGTCGACGAGGCCGCGGGCACCGAAGATCAGATGATCGAGGCGCTGCAGGGCGTGCGGGTGTGCCTCACCCAGCTGGCCCCGCTCACCACGCGCATCCTCGACGCCTGTCCCGACCTGGAGCTGTTCGCGGTCTCGCGCGGCGGTCCGGTCAACGCGAACCTCGACGCGGCCACGGCACACGGCGTTGTCGTCACGTTCGCGCCGGGCCGCAACGCGACGGCCACCGCCGAGTACACGATCGGCATGATGCTCGCCGCGCTGCGCGGCGTCGCCGACGGGCACCTCGGGGTGAGCGAAGGTCGTTGGGAGGCATCCCGCTTCGTCTTCGCCACCTCCGGCATCGAGCTCGAGGGGACGACCGTCGGACTCGTGGGCGCGGGCGCGATCGGCTCGCGGGTGGCGCGCATCCTGCTCGGCTTCGGCGCGCGCGTGCTGGTGTTCGACCCCTACGCCGAGCCCGCCTCCCTCCCCCGGGGCGTGACGAGCGTGGCACTGGACGAACTGCTGTCGTCCGCGCAGGTGGTGTCGCTCCACGCGCGGGTCACCCCGGAGAACCGGAACATGATCGGAGCGGCGCAGCTCGCAGCGATGCCGCCCGGAGCGGTGCTGGTCAACTGCGCTCGTGGGGCGCTCGTCGACCACGCCGCGCTCGCCGACGCGCTGTGCGACGGGCACCTCTTCGCCGCAGGCCTCGACGTGTTCGACGTGGAGCCGCTGCCCGCCGATCACCCGCTGCGTCGCGCTCCGAACGTGGTGATGACCCCGCACCTGGCCGGGGCGAGCAGGCAGGTCGCGGGGAACGCGTGCCGGATGGTCGCCGCGGAGGCCGACCGCTTCCGCCGTGGCGAGCCGCCCCTCCACTGCGCCAACCCGGACGTCTTGGCGGCGCGCGAGGGGCGGGCACAGCGGAGGCGCGCGATGACGCTCCTCCTCACCCGCCACGCGGAGACGGTGTGGCACAAGGAGAACCGCTACGCGGGCACCAGTGACATCGACCTGACACCCCACGGGGTCGAGCAGGCGGGACGACTCGCCGAGTGGGTCGCGCACCCGGCGCGTCGACGCCATCGTCTGCTCGCCGGTGCGGCGCGCTCGGGAGACCGCCGCACCGGCCGCCGCGGCGACGGGGATCGCGATCGAGGTCGACGACGAGCTGCGCGAGGTCGGGTTCGGCGTCGCCGAGGGCCGCACGCTCGCCGAGCTCGACCCGGACGTGGTCGCCCGCTTCCGGGCGGATCCGGTTGCGGCGCCCTTCCCGGGAGCCGAGCCGCCCGCGGTCGCTGCGGAGCGGTGCGGCGGCGCACTGCGCCGCATCGCGGGCAGGCACGGTGCCGACACCGTGCTCGTCGTCGCGCACAACACCCTGTTGCGGCTCGGGCTCTGCGTACTGCTCGGCCTGCCGGTCGCCCGCTACCGGCAGGTGTTCCCGCGGCTCGACAACGTCGCCGTCACCGAGATCGCGCTGCCGCACGACGGCGTCGGGCCCGCCGCGCTGCTCTCGCTGAACGTCCCGACAGACGTCCCACGAAAAGCACTGCCCTCCACCCAACCTCTTACCGGTTCTTGCTCCTGAAGGAGGAACACATGACTCCCCAACCGCGTGCGGGATCTTCGTGGACGCGACGCGACGTCCTCAGGGCGCTGGGCCTCGCGGGCTCGGCGGCGGCCGCCGCGCCGCTGCTCAACGCCTGTGGCGTGGGCGGCGGCGGTGGCCAGGCCGCCCAGAACGGGGCCAACGCGGTCAGCGGCGGCTTCGACTGGAAGAAGGCGTCAGGCACGAGCATCAAGATCCTGCAGACGCCGCACCCCTACCAGCAGAGCTTCCAGCCGCTGTTGCAGGAGTTCACGACGCTGACCGGCATCCAGGTGCAGGCCGACCTCGTCGCCGAAGCCGACTACTTCACCAAGCTGAACACCGAGCTCGCGGGCCGCACCGGTGCCCATGACGTGTTCATGACGGGTGCGTACTTCATCTGGCAGTACGGGCCTCCCGGCTGGATGGAGGACCTCAACCCGTGGCTGCAGAACTCCTCCGCGACCGGCCCGGACTACGACTTCGAGGACATCTACGAAGGCCTGCGGACCTCGACCCGCTGGGACTTCAAGAAGGGCAGTCCGCTGGGCAGCGGCGGCCAGTGGGCCATCCCGTGGGGCTTCGAGACCAACGTCGTCGCATACAACAAGAAGTTCTTCGACGCGAGGGGCATCAAGCCCGCCGAGACGTTCGACAACTTCATCCAGCTCGCCAACGACCTCACCGACCGTTCCCAGAACCGCTACGGCGTGGCGTTCCGCGGCTCGAAGTCGTGGGCGTCGATCCACCCCGGGTTCATGACCCAGTTCTCACGTGAGGGCGCCAAGGACTACACGAGCGAGGGCGGCAAGCTGCAGGCCGCGATGAACTCGCCGCAAGCCGTCGCGTTCACGCAGAAGTGGGTCGACCTCGCCAAGAGCGCGGGCCCGACGTCGTGGACCTCCTACGAGTACCCGGACTGCACCCGCGACCTCGGCGACGGCGTGGCGATGATGGTCTACGACGCCGACAGCGCGACCTACCCGAAGAACAAGCCGGGCGCCAGCGCCCAGGCGGGCAACCTCGCCTGGCACCCGGGTCCGGCGGGCCCCGACGGCAGCTACGCGACCAACCTGTGGACCTGGTCGTTGGCCATGAACTCCGCGTCGAAGAACAAGCTGGCGGCGTGGCTGTTCATCCAGTGGGCCACCGGCAAGGAGGCACAGGGCAAGGCGACGGCGGCGGCGTTCGCCGACCCGACCCGCAAGTCGGTCTTCGACGGGTCGTTCAAGCAGACCCTCGGCGCGTTCCCGGGCTACCTGGAGACCTTCGAGCGGGTCGTGGACAGCACGAAGATCCAGTTCACGCCGCAGACGAACTTCTTCGAGACCACCGAGGACTGGTCGGTCGCGCTGCAGGAGATCTACGCGGGCCAGGACGCCAAGTCGCGGCTCGACGCGTTGGCCGCCGCCTCCACCCAGAAGGTCAACGCCACCTGACGCGCCTGCAGCGGAACCACTTCCGAGAAAGGTCGGACCGTGACCACGACGATCCCGGAACGGCACCCAGGCCAAGAGGGTGCCGGTCCATCCCCGCGTCCGGGCGCCGAGCCGAAACCGGTCTCTCCGGGGCGCCGCAAGCTCCGCCCCTACATCCTTTCGGTGCCTGCGGTCGCGGTCGTCATCGGTATCCTCTACCCGTTCGTCATCGGCGTGTACTACGCCTTCCTGAACTATTCGGCGGTCAACCCGGACCCGGTGTTTATCGGCCTCGAGAACTTCGCGTTCGTCCTGAGCAGCGGCGAGTTCTGGCACAGCGTCCAGGTGACCCTCACCTACGCCATCGCCGCGACGTTGGCCGAGACGGTGCTGGGGATCGGGATCGCGCTGTTGCTCAACCGCTCCAGCATCGTCGGCAAGATCTTCGAGAAGGTACTGATCCTGCCGTTGATGATCGCTCCGGTGATCGCGGCGGTGGTCTGGAAGCTGATGTTCAACCCGCAGTTCGGGATCCTCAACCACGTGCTCGGGCTGGGGTCGACGTTCGACTGGCTCAACCGGGAGCGGGCGCTCTGGTCGACGGTCCTGGTCGACCTCTGGATCTACACGCCGTTCGTGGCGATCCTGGTGCTCGCCGGGATCCGCTCACTGCCGAAGGAGCCGTTCGAAGCGTCGGACGTGGACGGCGCGGGCTGGTTCTACATGTTCCGCCGGTTGATGCTGCCGATGATGTGGCCCTACATCCTGGTCGCGGTCATCTTCCGGTTCATGGACTGCTTGAAGATCTTCGACATCATCTACGTGCTCACCGCGGGCGGTCCCGGTGACACGACGCGCAGCCTGCAAGTGGGCGCGTACGAAGACTCGATCATCAATCTCAACTATTCGCGCGGCAGCACGTACATGTTCTTGCTGTGGGTGATCGTGTTCGCCACCGCGCGGTACCTGGTGAGCGTGCTGGGCAAAGCGCAGCGGCGCGCCGCGGGCGAGGAGGGCTGACATGGCCGAGCTGATGCCGGGCCGGAAGCGGGTGACGCCCGGCGCGATCGCCGCGGACGTCCTGGTGCTCGTCTGGTTCGTGTTCTCGCTGTTCCCGATCCTGTGGATGGTGCTGCTGGCGCTCAAGACCAGCGCGGAGCAGACCAGCACCTACTTCGTCTTCACCCCGACGCTGGAGAACTTCGGCACGGTCGTCAGCCAGCGCGGCACCGACCTCACCAGCGTCGACTTCACCCGAGCGATCCTCAACAGCATCCTGAACTGCGGGGGCGCGGTGATCGTCTCGTTGGTCGTCGGCATCCCGGCGGCCTACGCGGCCGGGCGGTGGAAGTACCGGGGTTCCGAGGACCTGATGTTCCAGATGCTCTCGTTCCGGTTCGCCCCGGAGCTGATGGTCATCGTGCCGCTGTTCGTGATCTACAACCAGGTCGGCCTGTTCGACTCGACCTTCGGGCAGATCTGGGTGCTGCAGCTGGTCTCCATGCCGTTGGTGGTGTGGATCCTGCGGTCCTACTTCCAGGACCTGAGCCCGGAGCTGGAGCAGGCGGCGCTGCTCGACGGGTACACCCGCAAGCGGGCGTTCGTCATGGTGGCCCTTCCGCTGGTGCGTCCGGGGATCGCCGCTGCGGCGCTGCTCGCCTTCATCTTCGCCTGGAACAACTACGTCTTCCCGCTGATCCTCACCGACAGCGCGGCCACCCCGGTGACCGTCGCGGTGACGAAGTTCCTCGGCGGCGGCGGTCAGGCCTACTACAACCTCACGGCCGCCGCGGCGCTCATCGGCGCCCTGCCACCGCTGGTGCTGGCCTTGACGATCCAGCGCTACCTGGTGCGCGGACTCTCCTTCGGGGCGGTGAAGGCCTGATGGCGACGGTCGAGATCCAGGGCATGACGAAGCGGTACGGGAAGATCACCGCCGTCGACGACATGACCTTGTCGTTGGGCGACGGCGAGTTCTTCGTGGTGCTCGGCCCGTCCGGCGCGGGCAAGACCACCACGCTCAAGAGCGTCGCGGGCCTCGTCGACATCGACGACGGCGAGGTCAAGATCGGTGGCCGGACGATGACGCAGCTCGAGCCCTACCACCGCAACGTCGCCATGGCGTTCGAGAGCTACGCGCTCTACCCGCAGAAGACGGTGTTCGAGAACCTGGCGTCACCGCTGAAGTCCGGCCGCACGGGCAACTACTCGGCGCAGGACCAGAAGCAGCGCATCGATCTGGTCACCACCACGCTGGGCATCAACCCGCTGCTCAAGCGCTTCCCGCGCGAGCTGTCCAACGGGCAGCGCCAGCGGGTCGCGCTCGGGCGGGTGCTCGTGCGCGAGGCCGACGTCTACCTCCTCGACGAGCCGCTGAGCCACCTCGACGCCAAGCTGCGCGCGGCGATGCGCGCCGAGCTCAAGCAGCTGGGCGAGATGTCGAGCACCACCTCCCTGTACGTGACGCACGACTACCAGGAGGCGCTCTCGCTCGGCGACCGGATCGCGGTGCTGCACCACGGCAAGGTCGTGCAGGTCGGCACCCCCGAGCAGATCTGGCGGGAGCCCCAGAACGCGTTCGTGGCGAAGGAGCTGGGGCAGCCCGAGATCAACCTGATCGACGCGGAGGTGGTCGAGGGCCGGATCCGCCAGGCAGGCGGCGGCATCGAGTTCGACGTGCCGCGCGAGGTCGACCTCGAGCGCGGCGGGCGGGTGCGGCTGGGCATCCGCCCCAGCGACCTGGAGCTGGTCACGGCCGACAGCCGCAGCGGCGCCGAGTGGCTCCGCGTCCGCGGCACCGTCCACCTCGCCGAACGGCTGGGCCGCAACGTCGAGCTCGCGGTGCACGTCGGCGACGCCGAGGTGATCGTGTTGACCTCCAGCGAGCACGCCGCACGCGAGGGCGAGTCGGTCGAGCTGCAGGTCCGGTTGCGCGAGGTGCACCTCTTCGCTGCGGCGGAAGACGACGACCACTGCGTCCGCATCGGCGCGGCCGCGCCGCGCGAGCGTGAGCTCACGACCAAGGCATCCGAGCCAAGGCGGCGACCCCGTCCGACAGCGAGCAGGGAGGGCGGCGAGCGTGACACGGACGACGGAGCGGTCGGACACCCCGACGGGGGTGAACCCGAATGCCGCGGGGCTTCGGCTGACGAAGCTGCACAAGACCTACGTCGCGCGTGGGCGCGAGCCGTTCGAGGCCGTGAAGGGCCTCGATCTGGACATCCGGCCGGGTGAGCTGGTGGCACTGCTCGGGCCGTCGGGCTGCGGCAAGACCACCACGCTGCGCATGATCGCGGGCCTGGAGACCACCACCTCGGGCGAGATCCGGATCGGCGACCGGGTCGTGCAGGACCTGCCGCCTGCCAAGCGCAACGTGGGTGTGGGCTTCGAGAGCTACGCGCTCTACCCGCCCCTGAACGTGCGCGAGAACCTCGCCTACGGGCTCAAGGCCCGAGGCGTCAAGGACGCGAACGAGCGCGTGCAGCGGCTGGCGGAACGGCTCGAGATGACCGACATGCTCGATCTGCGGCCCGCGGGCCTGTCCAGCGGGCAGAAGCAGCGCGTCGCCCTCGCCCGTGCGCTGGTCCGCAACCCGCCGGTGCTGCTGCTCGACGAGCCGCTGTCGCACCTGGACATGGCCGCCCGTCAGCGGGTGCGCCGCGAGCTGAAGATGCTGCAGCGCGAGTTCGGCTACACGACCATCGTCGTCACCCACGACCAGCTGGAGGCCCTCAGCCTCGCCGACCGGATGGCCGTGATGAACGCCGGGATCATCATGCAGTTCGGCACGCCCGACGAGATCTACGACGATCCCGCCAACACCTTCACCGCCGACTTCGTCGGCGAACCGAAGATCAACCTGTTCGAGGGGATCGCCCGTCGGCAGGACGGCGAGGTCGTGGTGGCGGTCGGCCGCAACGGCCTCCTGCCCACCGCCGCGCACGACGTCGCCGACGGCCAGTCGGTCACGGTCGGCCTGCGGCCCCAGGACTGTCGGGTGGCCGCTGAAGGCGAGCGGGCCATCGGGGCCGAGGTCGTCGTGTTCGAGAACGTCCTCGAGTTCGGGCTGGCCACATTGGACGTCCCCGGTCTGGACGGTCGGATGGTCGCGCAGACGCCGAGCGACGTGCACTGGCAGACCGGCGGGCAGGCGCACATCACCGCCCGGCCGGACCGCGTGTACCTGTTCGACGTCACCACCGGAGATCGGATCCGATGACCCGTGCCGACGTGGCAGGCCCGCCGGACGAGCGGTTCGACCAACTGCTCGCCCTGACCGCCGAGATCGGCGACCCGGTCAAGGACTACGTGATCCTCGCCGAGGGCAACACCTCGAGCAGGATCGACGGCGGTGCGATGTGGGTGAAGGCCAGCGGGGTCCGGCTCGAGCACGCCACCGGTCCCGACGCGTTCGTGGCGGTGCAGGTGGAACCGCTGATGCGTGCGCTGCGCGGGCAGGACGGAGAGCGCGACCCCGACCTGTCCGGGTTGTTCGCCGACGCGCGGATCGGCGAGCAAGCCGGTGACCGCCGACCGTCCATCGAGACCTTCGTCCACGCCATCTGCCTGGAGCTGGGCGGGGCCGAGTTCGTGGCCCACACCCATCCGACGGCGGTCAACCGGCTGCTCTGCGCGCGCGACGCCGAAGCGATCTACAGCGGCGTGCTCTTCCCCGACGAGGCGGTCGTCTGCGGGCCGGTGCCGTTGTTCGTCCCGTACGGCGAGCCCGGACTGCCGCTGGGCCGCATCATGCTCGAGCGGTTCGAGGCGTTCCTCGACGAGCACGGCGCGCCGCCGCGGCTCGTGCTGCTCGCCAACCACGGCATCGTCGCGCTCGGCAGCACCCCCGCCGAGGTCGCGGCCATCACCGCGATGGCCGTCAAGGGAGCGAGCATCCGCGCGGGGACCCTCTCCGCGGGCGGGCCTGCTTTCCTCGGCGCCGCGCAGGCCGCGCGGTTGTTCGGGAGGGAAGACGAACAGGCGCGGCTCAGAGGCCTGGCGGCCGCGAACTGCGACACGCGAGCGGAGACTGATCATGGCAGGTAGGAGCTACCTGGGCATCGACGCCGGTACCTCGGTCGTGAAGGCGGCGATCTTCGACGAGCGGGGAGACGCGCTGGCCGTGCAGGGCAGGCCGATCCCGCTGATGCACGAGCGCGGCGGGGTGACCGGTGCGGTCGAGCAGGACTTCGACGTCATCCTGGCCACGCTCGCGGCCGTGGTGAGCGACGCGGTCCGCGAGTCCGGTACGACACCCGCCTCGATCGCGTTGACGGGACAGGGGGACGGCTGCTGGATCACCGACGACCGCTTCCGCCCGGTCCGTCCCGCGGTGTCCTGGCTGGACGGACGGGCGAGCGGGCTCGTCGACGAGTGGGCCCGGTCCGGCGTGACGGAGGAGGTCTTCCGGATCAGCGGCGGGACCATGTTCCCGGGCGCGCCCGCCGCCTGCCTGAAGTGGCTCGACCTGAACGAGCCCCAGACGCTGGACCGGGCGGCCACCGCGGGCTACTGCAAGGACGTGATCTTCGGTCGCCTCACCGGCGAGCGCGCGACCGACCCGTCGGACGCCTCGATGCCCTTCGGTGACGGCACCGGCCTCGCCTACAGCGACCGGGTGCTGGAGCTCACCGGCCTCGCGCACCGGCGGTCCCTGCTGGCGCCGATCGTGGCCCCGGTTCCGGTCGCGGAGCTGCACGCCGAGGGCGCGTCCCTGCTCGGGCTGCCCGCGGGCACGCCCGTCACCTCGGGGCCGTTCGACTTCCCGGCCTGCGGCTTCGGCGCGGGGATGGCGTGGCCGGGCACCGAGGGCGACGCGTTGATGATCGTCGGCACCACCTTGGGCTGCCTGGTGCACCTCGACGAGCTGGTCACCTCCGGTGAGCCCGCGGGGTTCAGCGTGGCCACCGGCAAGCCCGGCCGTTGGTTGCGGGCCATGCCCGCCATGGTCGGCGCGGCCTCGCTGGACTGGGTGCTGCGCGTGCTCGGGATCGAGCTCAGCGCCGTCGAGGGCCTGCTGGGCACGAGCCCGCCGGGGGCCAACGGCCTCAACGTGCTGCCCTACCTGTCCACCTCCGGCGAGCGGGCCCCCTTCGTCGATCCCCTCGCGGCCGGGCAGATCTCCGGCCTTCGCCTGACCACCAACCGCGACGACCTCGTACGGGCCGTGTGCGAGGGCCTCGCCTACACCGCGCGGCATTGCTTCGCGGCGGCCGGGCGCAGCGGTCGCATCGTCGTGGCCGGGGGCGGCAGCAAGTCGTCGAACTGGATGCAGATGTTCGCCGACGTGCTGGAGGTTCCCCTGGAGCTCGCCCGGAACCCCGAGGTGGGGGCCCGGGGTGCGGTGCTGGCGGGCGCCGAGGCGCGCGGGGAGCACCTCGACGTCGAGGCGTGGACCACGCCGGAGGGTGTCGTGGAGCCCGACGACGCGAACCGCGCCGTCTACGACGCGGGCTACGAGCGCCAGATGGAGTTGCTCGAAGCCGCACGGCCGCTGTGGCACACCCGGGCGGCCCTGGCGGCGACCGGAGCCGAGAAGTGAATCCGACGCTCTCCCCGTCGACGCGGAACGACGCGCTGACCGCCGCCACCGCCGGTACCCACGACGTCGTGGTGATCGGCGGCGGGGTCACCGGGGCGGGCGTCGCACTGGACGCGGCGGCGCGCGGGCTGTCGGTGGTGCTGCTGGAGGCCGGTGATCTGGCGGTGGGCACGTCGTCGCGCTCCGGCAAGACCATGCACGGCGGGCTGCGCTACCTGGAGCAGCTCAACTTCTCGTTGGTGTTCGGGGCGCTGCGCGAGCGCGATCTGACGATCAGGACCCTCGCTCCCCACCTGGTGAGCCACGAACCGTTCCTGTACCCGCTGCGACACCAGTGGGAGAAGCCCTACGTCGGCAGCGGCGTGGGGCTGTACGACGCGATGGCCACGATGAGCAGGCGGACGGGCGGCGCCCCGCACGCCCGGTACCTGGGCCGCCGTGCGGTCCAGCGGGCGGCGCCCGGGCTCGACCCGGAGGTGGTCATCGCGGGCCTGCAGTACCCGGACGGGCGGATGGACGACGCCCGGCACACGCTGGCCGTCGCCCGCACCGCAGCCGCCTACGGGGCACACGTGATCACGCGGGCCCCCGTGACGGGGGTCCGCACCGCCGCGGACGGCCGGGTCACCGGGGTGACGGCCGAGGACCGGGAGAGCGGCGCGAGCTTCGACGTGACGGCCCGCGTGGTGGTGAACGCGGCAGGCGTGTGGGCGGCGGAGATCCAGCAGCTCGCGGGCGCGAACACGTTCACCGTCGCGCCTGCGAAGGGCGTGCACCTGCTCGTCCGGAACGAAGCGTTCGAGTCGACGACGGGCGTCTTGGCCCGCGCCGAGGATTCGGTGATCGTGCTGCGCAAGTGGTACGGGCACTGGCTGCTGGGCACGACGGACACGCCGTACGAAGGCGACAAGGCCAACCCGACGGTGAACGGCGAGGACGTCGAATACCTGCTGCGCAACGTCAACGTGCTCCTGCGCCGCAAGATCGAGCGCGCCGACCTGCTCGGCACCTACGCCGGGCTGCGCCCGCTGCTCGCCCCCGCGGGTCCGGGGTCGGCCACGACCACCTCGGCCCTGTCCCGCGACCACGCCGTGATCGAAGGGCCGGAGGGGATGGTGACGATCGTCGGCGGCAAGTACACCACCTACCGGATCATGGCGAGGGACGCGGTCGACGCCGCCGCCCGGCCGCTGGGCCGCGCATTGCCGTCCACGCCCACGGCGGACCTCCCGCTCGTCGGAGCGGCGGGTTGGCGAGTGGTGGCGAACCAGCTGCCCCGTCTCTCCGCCGAGTACGGCGTGCCCGAGCCGACGCTGCGGCGGATGCTGCACCGCTACGGCGACGAGCTGCCCGACGTGCTGGCGCCGATCAGCGGCGACGCCGGGCTGGGCCACCCGATCGACGGTACGGCGGGCTACCTGCCCGTGGAGTTCCTCCGCGCCGTCACCCACGAGGGCGCGTTCACCCTCGACGACGTCCTCACCCGCCGCACCCACGTCGCCATCGAGGATCCCTGCGCGGGCGCAGGCGCCGCAGACGAGGTCGCTCGGCTCATCGCCCCCGCGCTCGGGTGGAGCGCTGCGCGGCAGGAGGAGGAGGTCGCGGACTACGACGCCCGACCACGCCTGGCCACGCTGGTCTGACCCGACCCAACACAAGAAGGAAGGTGGGCTGCGATGCAGCTGCCCGATGAACGTGCGGAACTGGTGGAGTACTGCCTGCGGATGCAGGCCGACGACCTGACCGTCGGCACGTCCGGCAACCTCAGCGTGCGCTCCGGCGACCTGATCGCCATCACCCCCAGCGGGGTGGTCTACGACGACCTCACCCCGGAAGCGATCTGCGTGATCGACCTGAACGGCAACGTCGTGGAAGCCGACCTCGACCCGTCCTCCGAGGTGCCCATGCACACCTCGGTCTACCGCGCCACGAACGCTCGAGCGGTCGTGCACAGCCATCCCATGTACTGCACCACGCTGTCGGTCACGATGGACGAGGTGCCGCCGGTGCACTACATGATCACGCTGCTCGGCGGGCCGGTGCGGGTCGCGCCCTACGCCCGGTTCGGCAGCCCCGAGCTCGCCCAGGGCAGCGTCGACGCGATGATCGACCGCACCGGTGTGCTGCTGCGCAACCACGGCGCGACCACCTACGGAGACAGCCTCGCCAAGGCCTACACGCGCTCCCTCTACCTCGAATGGGTGTGCAAGCTCTACCACCAAGCCAAGCTGATCGGGGAACCCGCGCTGCTGTCACAAGAGCAGCTCGACGAGGTCGCGGTGGTGATCGACACCTACGGCCAGGCCGTCCAGCGGAGGTAGTGGAGGCGCGCCGGACGGGGTCATGCCTGGTTGCGGCTCTTCCCGGGTGGACGCGGCGCGTGGCCGGTGACGGCGTCGCCCGCGGCCCGGTCCAGCAGCAGGGCCTCGACCAACGGCGCCAGCAGGACCAGGGCCAGCAGGACGAAGGCCACCCGGAACGGCTGGTCGGCGCCCGCGCCCAGGCCCACGGCCGACCCCAGGGGCGCGCCGAGCCGCACGAACAGGGCAGCGACCGCGACGCCGATGCCCGCGCCGAGCTCCTGCAGCGTCGAGTTGAGCGTGCTCGCGTGCGTCATGCGGGCCGGTTCGACGTCGGCGAACGCGACGCTGTTGTAGGTGGTGAAGCCCACCGACCGGAACACCCCGCTCGCCAACAGCAGCACGAGCAGCAGCGGGAGCGGGGTCGCGGCGGTGATGAAGGCCATCCCGACCAGGCACGCGGCGGAGGCGAGGATCGCGGTGAGCATCACGGCGCGGATGCCGAAGCGGCGCATGAGCGGCGTCGTGACGGGTTTGATCGCCACGTTGCCGAGGAACAGCGCGATCACCACCAGGCCCGCCTGCGCGGCCGACCAACCCAGCCCCAGCTGGAAGAACAGGGCGAGCAGGAACGGGATCGCGGTGATCACGGCGCGGAACACCGAGCCGCCTGCCGCGGTGATGCGGTAGGTGGCGATCCGCAGGATGCGCAGGTCCAGCAGGGGACGGTCGGCGCGCAGCAGCCGCAGGACCGCCGCGGTCAACACGGTGGCGGCGAGGGTGAGCGCGATCACCGTCGTGGTGGTGTCGATGACCGGCTTGCCCAGGGCCTCCAGACCGATCACCAGCGCGGTGACACCGAGCGCGGTGAGCGCGAACCCCCAGCGGTCCAGGGGGTCGGGCCGCTCGGCACGGACGTCGGGCACCAGGCGCCGTCCGAGCACGAGGGCCGCCACCCCCAACGGCACGTTGATCAGGAAGATCCACCGCCACGACGCGTAGGTGCTGAGCAGGCCACCCACCGCGGGCGCGAGGACGGGGGCGATCAGCGCGGGCCAGGTCAGGTAGGCGATCGCCGTGACCAGCTGGGCCTTCGGCGTGGCGCGCAGCACCACCAGCCGCCCGACCGGCACCATCATCGCGCCGCCGATGCCTTGCAGCACGCGGGTGCCGGTCAGGCTGGTCAGGTCGACCGCGGCCGCGCAGCCGACCGAGGCGAGGGTGAAGATCGCGACGGCGCTGAGGAACACCCGTCGGGCGCCGAACCGGTCGGCCAGCCACCCGCTGACCGGGATCAGCACCGCGAGGGTCAGCACGTAGGCGGTGATGGCCACGTTGATGTCGACGGCCGCCACGGCCAGGTCGGCCGCGATGTGCGGGGCCGCGGGCGCGATCACCGTGGCGTCGAGGATCTCCATGAACATGGCGCCCGCGACGAGCAGCGCCAAACCGCGGGAGACGCCACCGGCAGGCGCCCGCGGAACCGGTCCGCCGACGCCGTCGGCCACGGTCGACTCCCTTCGACGGGCGCGGATCACGGGCGGGTTCCAGCGTGCGCGACGCCAACGCGACCCGCCACAGCGGGGGCCGGAGGTGGGAAAGCCTGGCCAGTCATCACCCGATCGGGTAAAGACAGAGGTGGTCGCGTTGAGCCGATGATCGCCGTCGATCCCCGGCACGGAGGCAGGTGCGGGCATGACCGTTGCCGAGAACCTCGGCCCGCTCGTCGGACGAGCGGTCGAGATCGAGGTATTGCGGTCCGAGGTGGCGGCGGTCCGCACCGGTATCCCCCGGATCGTGGTCGTGCAAGGCGACGCGGGGATCGGCAAGACCGCGCTGATCGAGAACGTGCTGGCCGCCGAGCACGGCCTCGCCGTGCTGCGGACGAGCGGGGAGCCGTGGGAGGCGTCGGTCTCCCACGGCGTGATCGACCAGCTGATGTGCGTATCCGGGATCGACGCAGGCCATCCGGTGGCGGCCCGGGGACGCCACGCGGCCCCTGAGGAACCCAGTATCGTCGGCGCTCGGGTTCTGGACGCGCTCACCGAGCTCGGGCAGACGACCCCGATCGTGCTGGTCGTGGACGACGCGCAATGGGCCGACATGGACTCACTGCGGGCGCTGCTGTTCACCGCCCGCAGGCTGGCCGACCAGCGCATGCTGATGGTGTTCGGGGAACGCATCCAGGACGCCCACCGCCTGCCGGAGGGCCTGCACAGACTGGCAGGCGGCCGCACCGGCACGACCGTCCTCCTGAACGGCCAGGTCTGGCGGGCCGCGGCGCGGTGTCCGCGCACACCTGCCCTCGACAACGCCCACGACGCCCGGGATCCGTCCGTGGCCGCCGCGCAGACCTACACGACGCAGGTGCAGCATCGCTTCGACGCCTGCAGCCACCCGACCCAGACGTTCGTCGAAGCGCTCGCCGTACTGGGCACCGCCACGCCTGCCGCCGCGGGAATCCTGGCCGGTGTACCCGATCTGGCCGTCGCGCTGAGCGAGGCCTCCTCCGCCGAGCTGCTGCAGGTGCGCGGCGATTTCGGGATCCGGTCGGTCACCTTCCCGCACCCGCTCGTGCCCGCCACCGTCTACGAGCGGCTCGGCCCCGCCCGCCGGATGCAGCTGCACTCGGCCGCGACCGAGTTCGTCGACGCGAACGAAGTGCGGCTGCGTCGTCGACTGCTCGCCGCCACCGCAGCGGATCCCCGGCTCGCCGCCGAACTGGAGGCGTTCGCCCGGCGCGAGATCGCGTCCGGCGCCTGGGCGAGCGCGGCTTGGGCCCTGGTCGAAAGCAGCAGGTTGTGCCCCGAAAGGGAGCCGTGGCCGCAGCGGCTGCTGCGCACGGTGGACGCCACGATCGCCGCCGTCGACCAGCCGTACACCTTCGTCCGTCACGTCCCGATGTTCACCCCCTCTGTGTGGCGGGACGCCGTCCGCGGCTACCGGGCCGTGCTGCGCGGAAGGCGTACCGAAGCCGAAGAACTGCTGGGCAACGCGTGGCGACACTGCACAGAGGCACGCTCATCCGGGGACGGATGGTTGGGCGCCATGGTCGCCCAACGGATGGCCCTGCACGAGCTGGGAAAGCTGCGCGGCGACGAGGTGGAGCGCTGGTCTCGGCGAGCCATCGCGCTGGCCGATCCCGGCGACCCGGCGCGCGAGGAAGCCGAAACCCTGCTCGGGCTCGGACTGGCCTGGCAAGGCCGGATCGACGAGGGCATCGCGACGTACGAAGCCATGCTGAGCCGGAAGGACGGGGCTCCGGAGGGCCCGCAGCTGGTCCGGATCCAGATGGCGCACAGCTGGCTGCGCCTGATCCGGGGTGACGTGATCGACGCCCGGCGCTCGCTGGCCGAGGTGGCTCCGGCGGCGCTACGCACCGGATCCGCGCAGATCGCGGCCTGGTCGTTCAGCCTGCTCGCCATCGCCGAGTTCACGGTTGGTTCGTGGGACGAGGCGGGCGCTCATGCAGACCGTGCGGTATCGCTGCTCGACGAGGCGGGCATGGAGTGGCTGCGCCCGCTCGCCCGCTACGCCGCGGTGCTGGTGCCCGCGGCACGTGGCGACTGGGCAACGGCCGAAGCGCAGCTGCGCGGCGGAGCCGCGGACGCCGCCGACTACCAGCTGATGGTCGTTTCCGCTGCGCTGGGTCAGGCTGAGGTCGCCGCGGCCCGGGGGGAGCACCCAGACGTGCTGCGTGCCCTCGAGCCGCTCGTTCGCAAGCGGTGGGCCGAGGTCGCCGGATCCGACCTCTGGCCGTGGCCGGAGCTCTACCTCGACGCATTGGTGAGCGTGGGCGAGCTGGCCGAGGCCGACGAGCTGCTCGCCCGCTGCGAGGCGCTGGCCGCGGCACAGCACAACCCCGCCATGCTCGCCCGGTTGGGTCGGCCGCGCGGACGGTTGCTGGCCGCCCGTGGGCAGTTGCAGGACGCCAAGCCCGCCTTTGAACGGACGCTGACAGCGCTGGGAGAGCTCGGCATGCCGTTCCACCAGGCTCAGGTGGAACTGACCTACGGTCAGGCACTGCGCCGGGCCGGACAACGGCGCGCTGCAGCGACCCAGCTACAGGCGGCCCAAAGCCGCTTCCGCGACTTGCGCGCGTTCCCCTACCTGCAACGCTGCGACCGGGAGCTGCTCGGATGCGGACTGACCCCGGCCAAGCGTCGCGATCCCGATCCCACGATGCTCACCCCGCAGGAGCAGGCGGTGGCCCGGCTGGTCGCGGTGGGGATGAGCAACCGTCAGGTGGCCGGAGAGCTGTTCATCTCGGTGAAGACGGTGCAGTTCCACCTGACTCACATCTACACCAAGCTCGGCGTCAGCTCGCGCGCCGAGCTGGCCGCCCAGTACCGGAACTGACAGCACCAGGGGTGTCATGACCACGCAGGAACCGACCGACGGAAGCAGCCGGATGCCCGCCGCATTCTTCGGCCACGGCAACCCGATGAACGCGCTCGATACCAACCGCTACACGACGGCGTGGCGGGCGTTCGGTGAAGCGGTGCCGCGACCACGTGCGGTGCTCGTCATCAGCGCGCACTGGTACATCAACGCCACCGCCGTCACGGCGATGCCGCGCCCACGCACCATCCACGACTTCTACGGCTTCCCCCGCGAGCTGTTCGCCGTGCAGTACCCGGCACCGGGGCTCCCCGAGCTCGCCGACGAGATCTCCGACGTCGTACGTCCGACCTGGGTCGGCGCGGACGTCGACAGCTGGGGCATCGACCACGGCACCTGGTCCGTCCTCGTGCACGCGTTCCCCGACGCGACGATCCCGGTGGTGCAGCTCTCCATCAACGCCGACAAGCCCTTGGACTACCACCTCGAACTGGGCGCCAAGCTGGCACCACTGCGCGAGCGTGGCGTGCTCGTCGTGGCCAGCGGCAACGTGGTGCACAACCTGCGCAGCATGAACTGGCGCGCCACGGACGCGGGCTTCGACTGGGCCGAGCGGTTCGACGAGGCCGCCAAGGAACAGATGTTGACCGACCCCACCGCTTTCGCCACCCTCGACGCCCACGCCGACTACCGACTGGCCGTGCCGACGCCGGACCACTTCATCCCCGCGCTCTACCTCGCGGGCCTCGCCGGAGCGGAGGGCACCGGCACCTCGGACACCCGCGTCCTGATCGACGGCTATGCCTACGGCTCGCTCTCCATGACCGCCTACACGCTCGGGATGGAGTGTCCGCCGACCACGAACGACGGCGGATCACCGCAGGTCACGGGCGATCTGCCGCCCGACGGCTCGAACATCTGAGCACGATCACTGCGCTCGGCGGGGTGGCCCAGGAGCGTTCAGGCCGTAGCGGACGCCCACCATCCGGATGACGAAGCACACTGCCGCCGCCGCGACCGCGGCGACCAGGCCGAACACCTCCGCCCGGATCGCCACGACCGTGAGGGCCGCGCCGATGATCGCCGGAATCGCGTACAGCCCGCCCTGCAGCACCGCCGGGACCCGCCGCACGAGCACGTCGCGCAGCGTGCCGCCGCCGACACCGGTGATCGCGCCCAGGAGGACCGCCTGACCCGCGCCGAGCCCGAAATCGAGCGCTTTGCTCGCCCCGATCACCGCGAACAGGCTCAACCCGGCGGCGTCGAGCACCGTGATCGGCGACGAGAGCCGCTCCAGCCGGTTGCCCAGGAGGAAGGCGATGAGCCCGCCCGCGGTGGCGACGGTCAAGTACCGCCAGTCGCTGAACGTGGCGGGGGGCACCGCCCCGATCAGCACGTCACGGATGACGCCGCCGCCGATCGCGGTGACCATGCCCAGCGTGATCGCCCCGACGATGTCCAACCGGGCGACCCGCAACGCGACCAACGCGCCGTCGAGGGCGAACACGAACGTGCCCACCAGGTCCAGGACGAGGAGGGTCGGTTCGGCGATCGGCTGGTGCTCCACCGCACGATGATCCCAGTGCACGAGCCGCCGCAGGCATCGCTTGCACGATCGGCCGTGGCGTGGTCGACGCGTCAGCGGCTCACGTGAAGACGCTGGTGAAGGCGTCGTTCAGCTCACGGGCGTGGTAGAAGATCCCCTTCGCCAACTGGTCGACCGTCCAGTTGATCGTCGGGAAATCGTGCTGCACCCGATAACCCAACCCCGCGAACACCTCGTTGCGGTTACCCGCCGGATCGAAGAAGTAGATCGTCGTACCCCGCGTGATGCCATGGCGCGTCGGACCGATGTCGATCGGCACATCATCCATCGAGAAGATGTCACCCGCCCGCAGAATGCTGCTCCAATCCTCCAAGTGATAAGCGAAATGATGCAGCTTCCCGTTCGGGCCCTTGATGAACGCGATGTCATGCGGCGACTCCCCACACGACATCCACGTGCCGATCACCTCCGGCTCGTCCATGCTGGTCACCACCCGCTCGGCGGTCTTGAAGTCCAACACCTCCGACAAGAACCGCTCGTTGAGCCCCGGATCCTCACACGGCATCAACGCGTGGTCGATCCAGTGCGTCCCCACGCCCCGCACGTTGCGCGGCCACGCCTCCGGGTTGATCGCCCCGGTCTCGGTGCCCGCGTACTCCATCTCCGTGTACAGCTCGATGTTGTGCTCCGACGGCAACGTGATCCGCACCCCCTCACCGACGGTCAGGTTCTCCCCCGCCGAGAACCGGCCGGTGGTCACCCCGAACCGCTGGGCGCGCGACTCGAACTCCGTCATGGCGTCGGGGCTCTCCACCTTGTAGCCCAGCTTGACCAGCCCGACCCCGCCCTCTTCCAGCACCAGCGAGTGGTGGTCCCACTCGTCCCAGCACTTGAGGTACAGCTTGCCGGGCTCGGAGGCCACCACCTCCATGCCCAGCGTGTTGGAGTAGTGGTTGCGCGACTCCTCCAGGTCGGTGACCCGCAGGTGGACGTAACCCAACCTGATGACCTTGCTCATGGTGTTCCTTTCGACGGGGGGGTGAGAAAGGGAGGGGGCAACCCCATCAGCGGTACATCGGCATGACGTCGACCGGCCAGCCGAGGTTGTGGACGGGATAGATCCGCAGCTCCGGCTCGGGTAGCCCGCTCTCGCGCAGCGCTGTCCGGAAGTCCTCGTTGCTCTCGAAGACCTCCAGTGCCGCGAACGAGGTCCACACGTCCACCACCATCAACCCGTACTCCCGTGGGATCGCGATGTGGACGACCGGTCTCGCCGACGACACTTCCGCCACCCGCCGGACTGCGACGTCGTAGCAGGCGGCGAGCTCGGCGGTGTCGCCGCGGAAGTCGAACACCGCTGTCACCGGGCCTGTCATGGTGGTCATGGCCTACCCTCGCCTGTCCGGGCGTCCGAGGAACCGGACGAGTAGCTGGTTGAACTCCGCGGCCCACTCGATCTGGGTCCAGTGCCCGCAGCGGCCGAACACGTGCAGCTCCGACCGCTCGATCAACCTGTGCAGGCGCGCGGAGTTGTCGAGCGGGATCACCTGGTCGTCGCGACCGTGCACGATCAACGTCTCGTGCGGGATCGCGCGGATCAGGTCCTCGTCGGTGGCCAGTTCCTGGACCCAGCGCTGCCGCGGTGCCGGGAACATGGCCGAGAACGCCTCCTGGGTCCCGGGCAGGATCGACGCCTGGTAGCGGACCTCCGCGAGCTCGTCGCTGACCAGCTCACGGCTGTAGGCGAAGTAGTCCATGATCCGGCGCATGTTCTCGACGCTCGGCTGGTAGCCCCAGATCGCGTCGAGGCCCTCCGTGATCGGGAACTCGACGCCCGCCGCGCCCATCAGCACCATGCGGTGCACGCGGTCGGGGTGCTCGGCGGCGACCCGCAAGGCGAGCCCGCCCCCGAAGCTGTTGCCGACCAGTGACACCTTCTCGAGGCCGAGGGCGTCCAGCAGGGCGAGCAGCTGCTCGGTCCACAGCTTCATCCCGTAGCCGCCGGGCTTGTCGCTGCGACCGAAACCGGCCATGTCGGGTGCGATCACCCGGAACCGGGCCGCGAGGTCGGGGACGGTGAGACGCCAGTTGGCGTAGGCGGTCACGCCGGGCCCCGACCCGTGCACGAGCACGACCGGTGCGCCCTCGCCCGCCTGCAGGACGTTGGTGCGGATGCCGCCTGCGTCGATGCTCTCGCCGACCTCCGCGAGCGCGACGTCAGTCATGACGGCCGTCGAAGATGAGCTCGACGACGAGGTCCTCGAGCACCTGCAACTCCACCAGCTCGACCGGGGCCGCGCTGTGCGCGTAGGAGCGCTCCAGCTCCAGCCACGCCTGCCGGTTGACGAACCGCATCGTGATCTTCGCCGTCCGGTCGAGCCTGCTGACGGTGAACGCGAGGCTCTCGGCGTCGATCCGGTCGTCGAGGCCGATGAGCTCGATGCGGCCGTTGAGCATGGCGTTGGCCTCGGCGATGACCTGCTCGGCGCGGGCCCGCTGGCCGACCCAGTCGTCGTTGACGTGGCGGACCGCCCGCAAGGAACTCGGCTTCAGGCGCAGGGGCACCCGCACGTCGACGCTCGAGGCTGCCTCCCGGCACCGCAGCATGAGCGGCGTGAAGACCACGTCGCGTTGACTTTCCATGATCACGGTTCTCATCCCTTGAGCAGTGGGCTCCGGACTCCGCCGGTCGCCTTGTCGGAGGCGTCGAAGAAGTCCTCCCGGAAGATGTCCTTGGGGAACAGGCGCTTGCGCATCAGCGTCTTGAGGGCCGCCTCCACCATGGGCGGGGGCCCGCACAGGTAGGCGGTGTGCTTGCGGCAGGTCTCGAAGTCGGCGTCGACGACGTCGGTCACCAAACCCCTCGGTCCGTCCCAGCCCTCCTCGACGTCGCCGCTGAGGCACGGCCGGTAGGTGAACTGGCCGGGATGCGCTGCCTCCAGCCCTCGGAAGAACTCGACGTCGTAGAGGTCGGCCTCGGTTCGGGCCCCCTGGTACAGGTACATGCGCTGATCGAGCCCGCTGTCCAGGACGTGTCGCACGATCGCCTTGAGCGGTGCGAGCCCGGTGCCGCCGCCGATGAGGATCATCGGTTCCGGGCGGGCCTCGCGCAGGAAGAACCGCCCGTAAGGCCCGGACAACCGGACGGTGTCGCCGACGGCCAGGTTCTTGAAGACCCACCCGTCGGTGCCGAGACCACCGGGCGTGCGCCGGATCTGCAGCTCGATCCGCGCCTGCTCGGCAGGCGGGTTCGCCATGGACCACGTGCGTGTCTGGCCCGTACCGGGAATCTCGACGGTCACGTACTGGCCGGGGTTGAACGTCATCTCCTCGTCGAGGTCGACGATCAGCCTGCGGGTCTCCCGCGCGATGTCCTCGATCGCGGCCACGGTGCCGGTGAAGTCCCGCACCGGGTGGTGGACCACGCCTTGCTCCGCTTCGACGTCGGCCTCCACCGTGACGTCGGAGCTGGGCGTCGCCACGCACACCAGCGCCATGCCCTCGTTGCGCTCGAACTCCATCAGGGCGAAGTCCGACGCGTCGTTGTGCTCGATGTCGCCCTCGAGCACTTGCAGCTTGCAGGTGCCGCAGGTGCCGTGGGTGCAGGCGTGCGGCAGGTAGACACCCGCGCGCAGGCAGGCGTCCAGGATCGACTGGTCGGAGCGGCACTCGACCTCCCGCTCGAGTGGCTCGACCGTCACGGTGAACGTCTCGCTCATGGTTTCTCCTGCTCGTGGCGCGGCGCACCACGGCTCCGTCCGCGTCGGGTGGAGCCGTGGCGTCGCGACGCCGGTGTCTGGTCCGAGATCAGGCGCCGTCGGTCCGGAACGTGATCAACGACTTGTGCCCGACGCCGGCATCGGCCAGCGAGGCCCCGTCCGTCGGAGTCAGCGCGGCACCGTCGAGCTGCCATCCCGACACGGAGGCCGGGTCGTAGTCCGGGTCCGCGTCCGCCCACGGGTCGATGACCCCGCCCCGGAACTCGGCCCAGGTCATCGCGGCCGGTACCCGGACGCACATCGGCGCGCAGATCAGCACATTTCCTGCCCACAGCACGTTGACCAGCAGGTCGTCGCCGAAGTTCTCCTGGCGGTCCTTGGCCGGGAAGGAGTAGTCGTAGAGCGCCTTGACCGCCATCACTCACCAGCCACGGGGGTCGGGGCCGGGGACGAGGCCTCGGCGTGCCACTTGTCCCACAACGCCTTGTCGGCCGACGTCAGGTACTCCCCCGAGTCACCGTCACGCAGGCCGCTCCACTCCAGCACCTCGGGAACGGTGGCTCCGCCGCAGTTGCCCTGGAAGATCTGGTGCACCGGCAGCCAGGCCTGCACGTACTTCTCCGGCTCCCGTTCGAAGATCCACTTACAGCCGTCGGAGCAGGTGTTGTAGCGCTCTCCGTTGAACTCGCTGTGGCGGATCGAGGACGTGGTCACGTCCCCGGGCTCGGAGTACACCGCGGGGATCTGGCAGACCTGGCACAGGGTCGGCAGACCGCGGTAGAAGAAGCGGTTGCCCTCCTCGGCCATCTTCGCCACCCGCTCCCAACGGGGCCGGAAGTCACGGTCGAAGGTGTCGGGGTACTCCCGCGACATCCAGTCCATCTCCGCGGGCGTCGGCGCGGTCGTGTTGAACGCGGTGGCGAACCCGAAGCTGTAGAGCGTGTAGTAGAGCTGGTGGCTGAGGGTGCTCTTCTCGGCGACGGCCTGCTCGACGTGCAGCGGGGGCCGGATCCCGTAGTACTCGAGGTCGGGGAACAGCCCGTTGAGCATCTGCTCCTCGAAGTAGAGCTCGAAGGACTCCTTCCAGCTCATCACCTTCTTCGGCAGCATGTAGTCCATCATCGCCGCGACCAGGCCGAGCACCTTGTAGGCCCGCCAGAACCACTTGTCGATCCATTCCTGGACGATCGGGACGTTCGCCTCGTCCTGCTCCAGGATGAACTTCACCGACTCCAGGCCCAGTGTCATGTGCCGACTCTCGTCACTCTGCGCCGAGAAGCCGAACGTCATCGTGGCCAGGTCACCGTTGAAGCTCGCCCCGCTCATGAACGGCACGAACAGCAGGTTGGTCAGCAGGTACTCGAAGCTGAACGAGATGGAGGTGAGGAACTCGAACGGGCCCGCCGACATGGCGTCTTCGCCGAACGACTTCGGCACGCTGAGATACCAGAGCCGGTCGCTCATCTGACCGAAGTTGTGCATGCCGTTGTAGTACTTGTTGTACTGGGCGATCGTGTGGATCTCGGTCTGCGCGTGGCGCAGTTCGTCGATGCTCTGGGAGTGCGCCGCGAATCGCGCGCCCGCGCCGTCCAGTTGGCGGGCGAGGAACGCGAAATGGCGGTGCGCCGCGTACTCCAGCGGTGTCACGCCCTGGATGAACAGCTTCATCGAGTTGAGGTACCGGGCGTCGGTCAAGGACAGATGACCTTGGCCCTGTGCGAACCCGTCCATGACGGCGTAGAGCTTCTTGTCCTTTTCCGCCTGATATTTGCAGTACGCGTCGACGGTGAGCCGGAAGGGGTCTTCCCACGCGTCCCAGTCGTGGATCTTGATGCCTTCGTACCGGGTGTAGGGGTACAGCTTTTCGGAATCGACGTAGGTGGGGTCCCAGTCGAGGTCGCGGGTGAGCGCACGGTAGCGCTCGCGCATGGACAGCTTGGCCACGTGTTCTCCTCAGTGCTCCCACTTGATGATGATTTGGTCGTCGTCCCAGTCGATGTTCCCGGAATAGGAGACCAGGTTCATCTGGAACTCTTGGGTATCCCATTCCCGACCGATGCGCGCTTCGACGGACTCGCGCCGGATGACCATCTCCCGGGCGGCGCGCAACGACACCAGTCCGGGCATCCGGTTCACCGTGACGCCGGTGTTGTCGGCCTCGATGGCCTCCACCACGGCGTGGCTGTCCGAGGAGTCCTGCAGGTCCACCCCGACCAGTCGGGTCTTCCGCTCCGGGGCTGCGGCCTCGCTCATCGCACTCCCTCGCTGACGCTCGGTCGGCGCTTCGCGGAGCGCTGTGCCAATGATTCGCTCGCAAGCTCGCTCATCGCGCTGCCTCCTGAACTGCTCGGACGTGGACGCCGAGCTTCTTCAGCTGGTTGGTCAGCTCGGCCGACGAACGCTCGACCGCGGCGACGGCGGTGGTGGAGCCCGCCGCCTCGGCGATGCCGACGGCGTACTCGGCGACGGCGGTGTGCACGATCGGGAACCAGCGGCCTGCGATGTCGCCCATCGCCTCGCGGTTGGACTCGCCGTGCTCGGGATCGGTTGCCCACGCCTTGAGCAGCGAGGCCATGAACTTGCGGTGGTTGCGGTACCAGTCGCCGAAATGGCGGGCCAGCTGGCTGTAGGCGACGGCGCCCCGCGCGAGCGCCCGGTCGTCGAGGTGCTCGAACACCACGGGGTGGAGCAACTCGTCGATGAGGTCGAGCCCGATCACGCCGACCGCCCAGTCGCCCTCGACCAGCAGCTCCTCCATCGCCTTGCGGATGCCCTGCAGCGGCCCGGAGAACAGCCAGTTCTTCTTCGCCTCGGCCAACGTGTCGCCCGCCCCGCCCGCCATCGCCAGACCGACGAGGCTGAGCTGCTGGGCGTTGCCCATGCGGTCCATCGCGGCGAACGCGATGGGCTGCTCCACGGTCGTTCCCCAGGCGAAGCGGCTGCCGTTGAGCGCGATCAGCTGGGCGCCGGATTCGTAGTGGCGCAGCGGGAGGACGAATCCCCTGAGGGTGATCTGGAAGCTGTCGGGAAGCTTGTCCAGCAGTCGCCGGTCTTCGATGTACTTCAGTGTCTGCGCGAAGGACTCGTGTCGGGCCGCGGCCGCGGCGACATAGGGCGTGTAGTAGTACTGGCGCGGGTCGGTGTAGCTGTAGGGGTCGGTCAGCTTCAGCACCGTGTAATCCGGGTCGTACAGCTCCCGGTCGGCATCCCAAGTCGGCCGATAATGGAAGTTCTCCGTCGGCTGGACGTTGAACGAAGCCTCCTGGTAGCGCGTCGCCTGCCGGTCTCCGAAACGCTCCTCGAGATAGCTGAACGTGTTGCGCACCGGCTCGATCGCATTCGAACGCAGCTCAAATCCCATCCGGTGTTCCTCTCCATAACACATCGCCACGGACGGTCGGTCCGCCGCTGAATGCGGCCATCAGTGCGCGGCCGAACCCGGGATGCGGGTCCATGTGGTGCCGCACCCGCGGAAAGGGCGCGGCTCGATCAGATCCGAGATCGAACAGGTCGGCTCGCGATCATCAACCGTCGCGAACCCGACTGGTCGATGTCATGGGTAGCAGCCTGCGGTCTCGCTGGGAGGAAAGAAAGGCTCAGTTCCGCTGCGCGGACCTTTTGCTTCGGCGGTCGATGTCGCCGCGGTAGCCGATCCGACGCGAGATGGCGCTTGCGGCCTCGAGCACAGCCGCCCGGCACCGCGGTAGCACCGCTTTGGCCCGCGTGATCGGGGCTACGACACTGATCGCAGCGACGACCACGCCGCCGTCGTCGCGGATCGGAGCAGCCACCGATGCCGCTCCGAACTCGGCCTCCTCGACGTTCTGCGCCCAGCCCCGCTCAGCCACCCGGCGCAGCTCGGCCAGCAGGAGCGCCGGCTCCACGATCGTGTTGGACGTGCGCCGCTCCGGGCGCCAGTCGAGGAGCCGAGCCTGAAGCACGTCCGCGGGCAGGGCGGCGAGCAGCACCTTCCCGGTGCTGGTGGCCGGGGCCGGGATCCGATGCCCGGTGTGGTTGAAGACGCGCAGCGTCTGCGGACTCTCCAAGCGCTCGAGGTAGACGACCTCCAGATGGTCCAGAACCCCCAACTGCACGGTCTCCCCCGTCGTCTGGCGCAGCGCCGCCAGCACCGGTCGAGCGGCATCGTGCAGGTCGAGGTTGGGGAACACGGTCGCGCCGAGCTCGTACATCTGCAGGCCGAGCCGATACGTGCCGGGTACGGAACCCCGCTCGAGCAGGCCTTCGTCGGTCAGCGTGCTGAGCAGCCGGTGCACCGTGCTCACCGCAAGCCCCAGCCGCCGAGCCAGCTGGGTGACGCCGAGCTCGCGATCGCTGCGCGAGAACTCCTTGAGCAACCGAGCCGCGTTGCGGACCGACGACAGACGGCCGTTCCCGGGTGATTCGGCGTCAGGCACCCCCGCACCTTAGCGATCTTTCCGCTATACGGGAAGCAAATCTTCTATGTGGGATACACGCTCGGTACCTTGGGCTGACGCCGAAGCCAGGACGCGATCGGAGCGCTTGAGAGATGCATACACGCGAGGGCACTACCGTTCTGGACGCTCAGCGCTCTGTTCTCGACCGCACCGACGTGATCCTCGGGGCGTTCGACTCGGAGCACACCGATCTGAGCCTGCTGGGCATCATGGTCAGGACGGGGTTGCCGAAGACGACCGTCCACCGAGCCGTCCACAAGTTGGTGGGACTGGAGTGGCTCGAGCTCCACGAGGGCCGCTACAGCATCGGCACCCGGCTCCTCGAGTTCGCCGGGCTCTCCTGGGCGCACGCGGTTCTGCGCAGAGCCGCTCTGCCGACCCTGCAGCGGCTGCAGGCCTGCACGCGGGAGACCGTCCACCTCGCGGTCAGCAACGGGCGGGACATCGTGTACATCGAGAAGCTGCCGGGACAGGCCCCGTTGGCCGATGTGACCCGGGTCGGCGCACGACTGCCCGCCTACTGCACGGGCCTGGGCAAGGCGATCCTCGCCTTCTCGGATGCACCGCCCGTGAGCACTCGGCCTCGAACGTTGGCGGCCATGACGCCGCACACCATCGTGTCCCCCCGCGCCATGCAGGCGGAGCTCACCCGGGTTCAGGACGAGGGAGTCGCCTACGACCGCGAGGAGTACCGCCTCGGCGTGGAATGCATCGCGGCACCGCTGCTACCGATCGACAACCCCTGCACGGCCGCGATCTCGATCACCGCGCCGTCCCACAAGTTGAGACTACGACAGCTCGCACCCACGCTCCGCGGAGCCGCGGCAGACATCGTGCGTGCGCTCCCGACCGCCTGCTGACCCGGCGGTGGCTGGTGCCGGCGTGATCGTCAATCGCCCTCGTCCACGACCGGCGGCGTTGCGGCCGCGCTCTTCGCGCCCGGCTCCGGGATCTCCGGCGCTGGACGAGGTCGCGCGATGAGCTGGCCGAGTGTCACGCCTGCGGCGAGGGCGAGCCCGATGGCCAGCGCGAGCGTGATGGTGCCGAGCCCGTCCACCACCTCTTCCATGGAGGCCAGCTGGTAGAAGCCGCGGTACGCGGTGAGCCCCGGCAGTAGCGGGATGATCCCGGACAAGATGATGACGTGCCGGTCGATCCTCGTACCGCGGCGGAACAGTTCGCTCATCAGGCCGATGAACACAGCGGCGAGACCCGTGGCCACGACCACGCCGAAGGGCACGAGCAAGGTGAGCGCACCGAAGGCCGCCCAGCCGATTCCACCGGCCAGCGCGGCAGCGATCAACGAGCGCAGCGGCGCGTAGCAGGCGAGCGCGAACATCATGGCCGCCGCAGCCGCCGCGAACGTCGAGATCGCGAACCGGGTGACGTCGGCAGCCACCGGTTCGGCCGGATCGAGGGTGAGCCCGAACGCGATACCCACCTTCAGCCCGAGGATGACTCCGGTGAGCAGTCCGGCGGACAACAACGCGATCTCGGCGGCGCGACCCGCAGCGGTGACGACGTGACCGGCGATCGCGTCTTGCACCGCGCCCATCACCGACAACCCCGACAGCAGCACCGTGATGCTCGCCGCGATCACCAGTGACGGCTCGGTTCCTGGGAGCGCACCGAGGGCGACGAGACCGAGCGTGACGACCGTGGCCACGAAGCCACCTGCCATCTGCAGGAAGAACGGCGGGACTCCCCATCGGCCGAGCAACCTGCCTGCGCGGTCGATGAACGCCGTGAGCAGGAGCGCGATCAGCCAGATCACCGGTGGGCCACCGAGCAGCAACGCCACAGCGGCGGCGAGCCCGGCCCAGCCTGCGGTGGCCACCCAGCGCGGGTAGGGGTGACGTGCGCCGACCGCTGCGGCCAACTCGACCCCGGCTGCCGGCACGTCCAGTTCGCCGCGAACGACCCGGTTGACGATGTCGGTCACCACCACCAACCGGGTCAGGTCCGTGGTGCGGTAGCGCAGGATGCGCATGGACGTCACGGGCGTCGCGCTTTTTCCTCGATGGCAGCAGATGGTGATCGAGGTGAAGGTGATGTCGATGTCGACCGTGACCAGACCGCAGGAGTCTGCCAGGCGCGCCATCGTGGCCGACGTGTCCGCAGCGGCCTCGCCGCTGGACAGCAGCACCTCCCCGACCTGCAGGCACAGGTCGAGCACCTCGAGCACCCTCTCGTCTGACGGGATCTCCGGTCCGACGGGCCGCAACAGTTCGACAGTTGCGGGTCCGCTGCGCAGCATGTCGCGGGCCTCCCGACGAAGCGCGTTGCGGAGCCACCGGTCAAATCGGATCATTCGCACACCTCAGGCCGCGTTGGACGGTCATCCGACCTGTCACGTGGGAACCTGCACCGTCGGCGCGACGAGCAGGCAGCCGAGGGCGGCGCTGGGCCAGCCGAACCAGTGGCGAGCGGTCCACTCCCCCGTGTCGCTGTCGTAGGCCTCCGGGAGGAGGCCGTCGTGGGACGTCCTCCGGAGCAAGCGTTCGAGGGCCTGATGGGCCCGGCCGTGGTCGCCGCGCTGTTGGTGCCACGCCACGGCCTGGACGTCGCCGAGCGGCCAAGCGCCGGGTGTGTGCATCGAGCCGAGTCCCGCGTGGCCACCGGCTGACCAGGCCGGGTTCGCCGGGCTGAAGGCGAAGCGCATCGTGTTGCGCCACCGGGTCGAGGTGGTCGGGCAGAAGCCCCAGACGGGGGCGAAGGCCGTCGGCAGGTCGTTGGCGTCGGCGTAGCGGCGGTGTCGCCCGCCGAGATCGACCTCGTAGGCGAACTGCGGCCCGTGCGGTCCCCCGACCGTGAACGCCGTCCGGGCCGCGTCACGAACGGTCTCGGCGCGCACGCGCAGGTCCTCGCCGCCGAGGAGGAGCTCGTCCTGCCACCGTGCGAGCCGCTCGAGGACGTGGGCGTAGAGGACCTGGACCGAGAACGGGTAGGGCAGCTCGGCCGGGTCGTCCGCCGCGTTCTCCTGGCTGGCCAGCAACCCGGTACCGAGGTGCCGAGGCAGCGTGGCGAGGGCGGCCGCCACCTCTTCGCGCCAGTCGATGTCCGGAGCCGCGGGCCAGCGGCCGCAGCGGGCCCGGAAGTCGACGAGTTCGAGGATCGGGTAGAGCTGCTGGTCGGCCTGCACACCGGGGTCTTTCACGACGCCGCTGGTCAGGTGGCTGCGCGCCCATGTGCCGGTGCGGTGGCTCGGCCCCCAGAGCCACCGCAGGTGGCTCTCGACGACCTCGGCGGCCTGGTCGTCGCCGCGCGAGGTCAGCAGCAGGAGCAGCGCCATGTAGTAGGCGTCCCGTGTCCAGGAGAGCGGGAGCAGCCGATGGTCGGTGACGATCGCCACCTCGTCGCGGCGGACCCGCAGCGCGCAGCAACCCAGGATGTACCGGCGGGCGCCGTCGACGACCCGGCCGATGCGTGGGTCACCTGCGAAGGGCCGCACCGGTCCCCAGACCTCGCCCGACCGCGGCGGATCGCGATCGGTGCTCAAGCGGCAGTGCACCCGGACGTCGAGTGGGCCGCGTCCGCCGACGACGCAGGTGGCCGAGGTCGGGGAAGCGATCGACCAGGTCGTCCGCGGGTCGGCGACGATGCGGATGGTGGCGGTGCTGCGCAGCTCGGGAGAGTGCACCACCAGGGTGTCGCCCTGGGCGCGCACGTGGCTGGTCGCGGGCAGCGGGGGCAGCGGGGCGGTGTCGGTGATCTCGGCGTAGGGCGGCCGTTGCAGGCGGCCCGCGAACCGCAGCACGGCCGGGCCTGCCTCCCCGGAGAGCCGCTGCCACAGCGTGCCGTCCGCGTCGACGCCGTGCCCGGTCGAGGCCAGGCCGCCGTCGACGGTGAGGAAAGCCGACGCGGGACCGGTGAGGGCCGCCCGGTAGCGCCGGACCGCGTTCGGATCCCGTCGCCATGCTTCGTCGAACTCCGGGGCGCCGGTGAGCTCGACGATGCCGTGGAGGTGGTGCGGTCGCACGAGGGCCAACCAGTGCCCGGTGGGCAGCAACGACGCGCAGCTGTGGCCGTCACCGATGTCGTCGGGCTTCCGCCGGATGTGGTCGCTGAAGCCGGGCGTGTACGGGTTCGCGGCGATCACAGCCTGGTGAACGAGACCATGATCAACTTGCCGGTGCCGTCCGTCGTCGTGTCGAAGCGGTACGGCTCACTGCTGGTCGTCCCGTCCTTCTGCACGAAGCGGACGGTCGCGGTGACGGCGCCGCCCGCAACCAGGCGGGGGTTCAGCACGGTCACCGATCGCATGCGGGCGTAGAAGGTCTTGAATCCGGCGGCGCCGCCTGCCTGCGCACGCGCCCGCGGACCGAGCAAGGCGAAGGCCGCGTCGGTGTTGGCGGGTAGCAAGCCGTAGTAGCGCTGGACGAAGGTCACCGGGTCGGCCGCCGGGGCGGGGGCCGCGGGCTGCGCGGCAGGGGGCGGATTCGGTGGCGGAGCGCCCGCGGTTGCAGCAGCCGAGCGCGGCGCCGCAGCCGGTGGCGCGGCCGCCGGTGGCGCGCAGCCGGTGCCATGGCCGGCGCCGTCGCAGCCGCAGTCGGTGCCACGGCCGGTGGCGTCGCGGCAGGCGCCACGCCTGCTGCCGATGCGGATGGTGACGCTGGGGCCGGTGTCGCGGCGGGGGTCGGCCCGGTGGTCACCGGGCGGCTCGCGGGCGGCGCGGCGGCAGCACCACCACCGAGCCCGCCCGTGAGCACGACGATGGCCGTCCCACCCATGAGCACGAGCAGCCCTACGAGCACGCCGAGCAGCGCCGACGCCCGCCGCCACCCGAGCGAACCACTCCGCCGGACCGGCTCCGCGGCGGTGGGCGGCTCCTCCGGAGGCGGCTCGACCGCTGTCGCCACTCCGGCGAGCAGGTCCCGCGCCTGCGCGGCCGATGGGCGATCCTCCGGGTCGACGCTCAACAAGCGCATGAGAACCCCGGTCAACGCACCTGCTTGCCGGGGCGGTTCCGGATCACCCGTCGCGACCTTGTGCAGCAACGCGTACGCGTTCTCGTCCAGCCCGAACGGCGGCTCCCCTTCGACCGCCGCGTACAGGGTGGCGCCGAGCGCGAAGACGTCCGACGCCGCGCTCGGCTGCCGACCCTGCGCGACCTCCGGCGCCAGGTACGCAGGCGTCCCGGCGATCACACCCGTGCGGGTCAGCTGCACCTCGTCGACGGCACGGGAGACGCCGAAATCGGTCAGCTTCACCAACCCGTCCGCGGCGATCAGCACGTTGCCGGGCTTCACGTCGCGGTGCACGACGCCCGCGAGATGGGCCGCGGCCAGCCCGTCGGCCATCTGGCGGCCGATGTCCGCGGTCTCGACCGCCGAGAGCGGTCCCTCCCGCGTGATGCGGGCCGCGAGCGACTCCGAGGGCAAGTACTCCATGACCAGCCATGGCCGGTCCTCGTGGATCACCACGTCGAACATGCTGATCACATGGGGGTGGTGCAGCCGCGCCCCGATCCGGCCTTCACGCAGGATGCGGAGGCGCGACTCTTCGAGCTCCGGGCCGCTCTCACCGGTCGGAACGGCGAGCAGCTCCTTCATCGCGACCGTGCGCCCCAGCAGCTCGTCAGCCGCCCGCCACACCACTCCCATGGCGCCCACACCGATGCGCTCCTCAAGGCGATAGCGATCGGCGATCAGCACGGGAACGGCATCCGTAGTCGTGGCGAACTTCTCAAGGGGCCTTGACGTCGCAGTGTCGTGCTCCGTCATACAGGCCTTGTACCCCGCCACCCGACCGCACACACCTGCCCGGCCGAGCCGGACGCCGTCTCGGGCAGGCGACGTACTCGGGCTGACAGCGCCCATCTCGCGACCGTGAGTACCGCGCCGCCGACGGCGAACGGGGGTAGGACGACGGATGCCCGCCGGAGCCGAAGGGCGAACGCTGGTGGGTGCGCAGATCGGCGGCGAGGAGAACGATCACGGCGCAGCCGGGTCGAGCGGTCGTCGCGAGGACGCACGATGAGGAAAGAGGAAGAGATGGCACCCGAGCCCACCACGACCACGAGCAGCGCTGACGCACTCACGAGCAGGCTCACGCGCACCGTGCTCCAGCAGTCACCGTCGTCGATCCCCGGCCGGGAGATCGTCCAGGTGCTGACCGAGATCCCGGCAGGCGTCGAGTCGGGCTGGCACATCCATCCGGGCGAGGAGGTGGGGTACATCGTGGCGGGAACGGTGCGGATGATGATCGAGGGTCGGTCGCCGCTGATGCTGCCCGCGGGCAGCCCGTTCCTCATCCCGCCGCGGGTACCGCACAACGCGCTCGACCTGGGACCCGAGACGGGCCGGATGCTGTCCACCTACATCGTGGAGGTGGACCAGCCGCTCTCCACGTTCACCGAGGTGACGCCCGGCGAGTGACGGCTGAGCCGCACCTCGTCGGAACCGACGAGGTGCGGGCCGCGCGGGCGCGTCTCGGAAGCCGCGTGCCCCGCGGGACTTGCCCGCCGGTGTCCCGTCACCCGCTCCCGGCGGCCTCGCGCACCAGCCGTCCGAGTAGGCCGTGGAGCTTCTCGAGCACCGCCGCGACGGACGCCGACGCGGACCCCACGGCGAGCTGCCGCGGATCGCGGTAGCCCACCCGCGTCCGTCCGCCTTCCGCCCAGATCAGGAGGCGCAGGGGCAGCTCGATGCCGACCCGTGGATCGGCCTGCATCAGCGCGGTGCCCACGGCCGGGTCACCGAACACGAGCACGACCTCGTCGGGCAGCTCAAGGCCCACCGCACGCGCCGCGGCGGCGTGGTCGATCCGCGCGAACACCGTCACCCCGAGGCGGTCCAGCGCGGCCTCGACCCGCGCGACGGCAGCGGGAACACCACCCTCGACGTCCGCGATCGTCAGCGTCCCGTCCACGACCGACCCCTCCCCCTCAACGGCCCGACCCGCCGGCCCGGCCCGGGTCAGCTCGCGACGGCCGCGCGGTCCGCCAGCGCGTCGCGGACCAGGCTCGCGACCTCGTCGGGGTGCGAGATGCCCACGACGTGCGACGCGCCCCGGATCTCGACGGCGCGCCGGGCGCCTGCGCGCTCGGCCATGATCCGGTGGGCCCCGGCCGGGATGTTGTGGTCCAGCTCCCCGAAGACGAACCAGCTCGGGACCGACCGCCACAGCGCCTGGTCGCCCGCGGGCTCGAACAGCGCTTCCTGCGTGACAGGCCGCTGGGTGACCGCCATCACCGCCGCCTGCTCGGCAGGCAGGTCGGCGCAGAACTGGTGGTGGTACTTGTCCTCGGCGATGTAGGTGTCGGTGCCGCCGTCCGACAGCGGCACGCTGACCAGCGTCTCGCCGAGCGTCGAGCCCGGGCACGAGTGCCGACGCGTCGCCTGCGCTCTCCCCCGGCGCCAGCGCGAAGCCCGCGACGTAGACGAGGGCGACGATGTCGCCCGCGTCCGCGGGGACCCCGGTCATGACGGCACCGCCGTAGGAGTGCCCGACCAGCGCCACCGGCCCGTCGAGGCTCCTGACCAGGTCGGTGAGCAGGGCGGTGTCGGTGGCCAGCCCGCGCAGCGGGTTCGCGAACGCGATCACCCGGCCGTCGGCGGGCAACAGGCCGAGCAGGCCCTCCCAGCTCGTCGAATCGGCGTAGGCACCGTGCACGAGAACGATCGTCGGAGTCATGTCGGTCATCTCCCTAGGGGATCGAGGGGGCGGCCGCGACGGACCGCTGGAGGAAGTCGGACAGCAGGACGGCGACCTGCTCGGGCTGGTCCTCGACGAGGAAGTGGCTCGCATCGAGCGCCCTGGCCGGTGGCCTGGCGGGCCCACGGCCGCCACACGTCGAGGACGTCGCCGTAGAAGCGCGGTAGCGCACCGCGCGCGCTCCACAGCGGCGAGGAGCGGGCACTCGACGCGGCGGCGACCCCGGTCGGCGTCGTCGTGGTCGCGGTCGACCCCGGCCCCTGCGCGGTAGTCCTCGCAGATCGCCTGCACCGTGCCCGGGTCGTCGAGCAGGGCGCGGTAGGCCGCCACCAGGTCCGCCGGGTAGCGCCCCGGTGCACGGCCGAGGCCGAGCGCCCGGACGTGGAGGTCGAAGAACGCGTCGGGGTCGGCGGCGATCAGGCGCTCGGGCAGCGGCGCGGGCTGGGCGAGGAACGCCCAGTGCCAGTACCCGAGCGCCATCGCGGCGTCGGCGCGGGCCCACACCTCGCCGGTGGGCACGACGTCGAGGACCGCGGCAGCGCGCACCCGGTCGGGATGGTCCAGGGCCATCCGGTACGCCACCCGCCCACCGCGGTCGTGCCCCGCCACCGCGAAGCGGTCGTGGCCGAGGACGGCCATCGCCTCCACGAGGTCGACCGCGAGCGCCCGCTTGGAGTGCGCGGTGTGGTCCGGGGTCGGGTCCGGCCGGAACGAGGCCCCGTAGCCGGGCAGGTCCGCGACGACGACCGTGTGCCTGCCGGTCAGCAGCGGCGCCGTGGAGTGCCACATGAGGTGGGTCTGCGGGTAGCCGTGCAGCAGGAGCAGCGGTGGCCCCTCGCCGCCGACCCGGGCGAAGACGCGCCCCCGCCCGGTCTGCACCTCGTGGTCGGCGAAGCCGTCGAACACGCCGTCCCCGCCTCAGTCCGTGCCGAGCGCGGCCCGCAGGAACGCCGTGGCCTGCGCGATGGCCGCGCGGGTGGCGTGGGTGTCGCTCAGCGAGTTGAGCAGCATGAAGTCGTGGACGGTGCCGTCGTAGCGGACGGTCGTGACCGGCACGCCCGCGGCGCGGAGCTTGGCGGCGTAGGCCTCGCCCTCGTCGCGGAGGACGTCGGCCTCGTCGACGCACAGGTACGTCGGCGGCAGCCCGCGGACCTGCTCCACGGTCGCCCGGTTCGGCGACGCGGTGATCTCCGACCGCTGCGCGTGGTCGGGGGCGTAGGCGTCCCAGAACCACTCCATGCCCGCCCGGCTGAGGTAGTAGCCGGTGGCGAACTGGTCGTAGGACGCCGTGTCCATGGCCGCGTCCGTCACCGGGTAGTACATGGACGCCTGTACGAAGGTGACGTCACCGCGCTCCTTGGCCATCAGCGCCAGCGCGGCGGTCATGTTGCCCCCGACCGATTCGCCCGCGACGGCCATCCGGCCTGCGTCCAGACCGCGGCCCGAGCCCTCGCGGGTGAGCCACTGCGCCGTCGCGTAACCCTGCTCGATCGCGACCGGGTACCGCGCCTCGGGCGAGGGGGTGTACTCCACGAAGGCGACCGCCGCACGGGCCCCGACCGCGAGCTCGCGCACCAGCCGGTCGTGCGTCCCGGCGTTGCCGAGGATCCACCCGCCGCCGTGCATGTAGACGACGACGGGCAGGACCGACGCCGCGTCGCGGGGCCGGACGATCCGCACCCGGACGTCACCGACCGCCGCGGGCACGGTGACCCACTCCTCGTCGACGGGCAGCTTGTCGACGGGCGCCGCCTGGAGGTCGTCGAGCACCTTGCGCGCTCCCTCCGGACCCAGGTCGACCAACCCCCTGGGGTCGGCCGTCGCCTCGGTGAGGTCCTGCGCGGCCGGTTCGAGGACGACCCGCTGCTCGACGGCGGTCATGCCGCACCGCCCGGGGCAGCCGCGGTCGGGTCGGCGAGGAACGCGAGCAGCTCGCGGTTCACCTCGGCGGCGTGGGTCACGCAGTGGATGTGGGGTCCGCCGTCGATCTCGACGTAGCGGGCGGCGGGGAGCGCCGCGTGCAGGCGGCGGCCCTGGCCGTCGACCGACAGGATCCGGTCGGCGGTGCCGTGCAGTATCAGGGTCGGCACGTCGATCCGGGCGATGTCGGCGGTGAAGTCGTCGAGCCAGCCGAGCGGGCACGCCCACGTCGCCTCCGGCCCCGCTTCCGCCCCCGCGGCCCACATCGCGCGCACGGTGTCCTCGCTGACCCGCTTGCCCAGGTACTCGTCGAGGTTCAGGAACTCGTTCATCATCCCGGTGAGCCACGCGTACCGGTCGTCGAGGATGGCCTGCTGGACCCCGGCGACCCCGGCCTCGTCGACGCCGTTCGGGTTGTCGGCCGACTTGACGAACGACGGGGCGAGGCTCTCGATGAGCACCGCGCTGCGCAGCCGGTCGGTGCCGTACCGGCCGATGTAGCGGGCCACCTCGCCGGTGCCGAGGGAGAACCCGACCACGGTGACGTCGCCGAGGTCGAGCTCGCGCAGCAGCGTGCCGAGGTCCGCGGCCAGGGTGTCGAAGTCGTAGCCCGTGGCGGGCCTGCTCGACCGCCCGAACCCGCGCCGGTCGTAGGTGATCACGCGGTACCCCGCCGCGAGCAGTGGGTGCACCTGGGGCTCCCAGGACCGGCTGTCGAACGGCCACCCCGAGGTCAGTACGACCGCGGGCCCGCTGCCCTGGTCCTCGTAGTAGATGTCGATCGGCGCGCTGTTCTCGCGCCCGACGTTGATCGTTCCCATCGGGTCTCCCTGTGCTTTGGTGGAGTCCTCTTCGCGGGTCCCACTCTCGGCTTCGCCGGACGGTCGGACATCGGTCATCCGTCCATGGCGGGCAGGCCACGACCCGTCGTCCGTGGGGTTTGCCCCACGCCGCGCGGTGGACAGCCCGTGCACGGCAAGTGGGGCTGCTCGACAGCCCACCTGCCGCGGACGGGCCACGATGGGCAGGTCCGGTCGAGCCGTGCCGGCACCGGGAGGGATCAGCTGATGACGGGTTCAGGTCGGTGCGGGCACCGTGGCCGCGACTGAGGCGGGGCCGCTGCGGGTGGCCCTCGGGGAGGACGACGTGCTGCTCCGCGAGGGCATCGCGCGGATCCTGGTGGACGCCGGACTCGACGTCGTCGGCCAGTCCGGAGACGCCGACGACCTGCTGCGCCGTGCCCTGGCCTACAACCCCGACGTCGTCATCGTCGACGTGCAGATGCCGCCGCGCCGGGAGGACGACGGTCTGCAGGCCGCGCTGGAGCTGCGCCGCCGCAGGCCGGGGATCGGCGTGCTCATCCTGTCCCAGTTCTGCGAGCCCGCCTACGTGATGGAGCTCGTGGGCGAGCGCCCCGAGGGGGTGGGCTACCTGCTGAAGGAGCGGGTCGGGGACGTCGCCGCCTTCATCGACGCCGTCAGCCGGGTTGCCGCAGGCGGCAGCGCGCTCGACCCCGAGGTGGTCGCCCGGATGCTCGGCCGTCCCACGCGTGGAGATCCGTTGCAGATCCTGACGGTCCGCGAGCTGGAGGTGCTGGCGGCGATGGCCGAGGGCAGGTCGAACCTGGGCATCGCCCGTAGCCTGCTCGTCGGCCAGGCGTCGGTCGAGAAGAGCGTCACCGCGATCTTCCGCAAGCTGGGTATCGCCGCCGCCGATACCGAGCACCGCCGTGTGCAGGCCGTTCTGACCTACCTCCGCCATCGCCACCATCGCCGCTGACGCATCACGAGTGGTCGAGTGCCGCCTTCACGATGACTGCGGGCGTGGACCGCCGTCCATCTTCCGGTCAACCCGAGTGCGCCGCGCCGCACCACACCAGAGGATCGACACGGGGCAGCTCGCGGGAAGGCGAGGACGATGCCGATCATCTGGAGCGCGCGCTCCGCACCCACCACGACCGGTACGGCCTCGGCCGTCGGCTTCCTGGTCGTGCTCGAGTTCACCTCCGGGCTCCTGCAGGGCTGGCTCCCACCGCTGCTGCCCGGGATCCTCGCGCAGTACGAGACCACCGCGGCCGAGTTGAACTGGGTCAGCGCGGTCTACCTGCTGTCGTCGACCGTGTGCGTGCCGCTGTTGTCCCGGCTCGGTGACCTCTACGGCCACCGGAGGCTGCTGGTCGTCGCCGCGGTCCTCGTCGCCATCGGGTCAGTGCTCGTGGCCGTCGCCCCGACGTTCGGAGTCCTCCTGCTCGGACGGGCCGTCCAGGGCCCGCTGGGCGCGTTCCTCCCGCTGGAGTTCGCGATCGTCCGAGAGCGGGCGGGCAGTCGTGCAGGCCGGGCGATCGGCCTGCTCGTCGGCGCTCTGGCCATCGGCGGGAGCCTCGGGCTACTGCTCTCGGGGCTCACGCGCCAGCACCTCAGCCTGCCCGCGACGCTGTGGATCCCGGCCGTCCTCACCATCCTCGCGGTGCCGGTGGCCGCACTGCTCATCCCGGAGACGACGGTGCGCACGTCCGGCCGCGTCGACTGGGCAGGCGCGGGGCTGCTCGGCCTCGGGCTCGTGCTGCTGCTCGTCGCGGTCGGCAACAGCGGGGCGTGGGGCTGGGTCGACCCGCGCACGCTCGGCGGGATCGGCGCGGGCGTTGCCGCGCTCGCGGCCTGGGTCGCGGTGGAGCGACGTGTCCAGCACCCGTTCGTCGACCTGTCGCTGGTCGTGCGGCACAGGCGGGGGGTGGCGCTGTTGGCGGGCTTCCTCGTCGGGGCCGAGCTCTTCGGCAGTCAGGCCGCCGTGGCGCTGTTCCTCGGCCTGCCGACGAGCACCGGCTTCGGGCTCGGCCGCACCCCCGGACAACTCGGGCTCGTGCTCCTCGCGTTCAGCGCCGCGGCGTTCGTCGGCACCGTGCTGGCACCGCGTCTCGCCGAGCGCGTCGGCAGCCGTGCCACGCTGGTGTCCGCTGCGCTGCTGACCGCTGCGGGCTACCTGTTGACGGCGCTGGCGCACGGATCCGTGGGCGTCTTCGTGGTGTGGCAGGTCCTGGTCGGGGGCCGTGTTCGCGGCGGTCATGGCCGCCCTGCTGGTATCGCTGCCCGGGATGGCCAAGCCGATCACCTCGGAGGCCGGCTACGTGACCGTGTGGCTCGTCTGCAGCGGCCTGGCGGTCGGCGTCGGCGGTCTGGCCCTGTGGTTGCGTCGCGATCCGGCCGATCGCCTCCCGTAGGCGGGCGCGGCCGGTGACGCCCGGCTCCGGGAAGACGCGATGGACGACCGGAGACCCGGTTGCCTTCAGGGGGGCGGCGACGCTCCGGGAGCCGGGCCCTGGCCGACGCCTTCCTCCTCCGGACGGGAGAGCGGCAGGGTGGCCCGCAGAGTCGTCCCCGCTCCCCCGGCGCTCGTCAGCAGCAGGCTCCCGTCCAGGGCCTCGACCCGGTCGAGCAGCCCGGTCAGGCCGGAGCCGCCCCGCGCATCGGCGCCCCCGACCCCGTCGTCGGAGACCTCGACGACGAGCGTGTCCGCGTCGCAGGCCGCGGTGACCCGCGCCCGCGTCGCCCGCGCGTGCTTGGCGACGTTCGTCAGGGCCTCGGCGACGACGAAGTAGGCCGTGACCTCGATCTCGGCCGGAAGCCGTCCGGGAGGTAGAGCAGCCATGTCGACGTCGACAGCAGTCGCGGACGTGGCGACCAGCGAGTCGATACCGGCACGCAGTCCGCCGCGGGTCAGCGAGGCCGGGAGGATGCCGTGGACGATGTCGCGCAGCTCCACCATCGCGCGCTCGACGTGCTCGAGCGCCTCCTGCACGAGGTCGACCGGGTCTTCGCCCCGGGCCGCCGCGTCCAGACCGTGCTTCAGCGCGAGCACCGTCTGGACGAGTCGCTGCTGGGCGCCGTCGTGCACGTCGCGCTGCAGCCACCGCCGCGTCTCGTCGGCGGCCGCCACGACCCGCGCGCGGGAGGCTCGCAGCTTCTCCCGGTTCTCGGCGTTCGCGATCGCCGCGGCGGCCAGCTCGGCGAACTGCGCGAGCCGGTCCTCGGTGTCGGCCGGAGGCGGGCTCCCGGACGTCGTGGTGGCGAGCCCGCCCCAGACCCGCCCCTCCACCACGACGGGCACGGCCACCAACGCGGTCACCCCGGTGCTGAGCGCCGCATCGTGCCACGCCGTCCCGGCCATCCTCGTGACCCGCACCGGGCCGCCGGTGTGGCGCACACCCGACGCGTCGGTCGGGATCCGCGCCCCGAGGGGTGACGGGCTGCGGCACACGGCGACGATCGTGGCGAGCCCGTCGGGGTCGTAGCGGAAGAGGTTGGCCGACGTCTCGTCCAGGATGTTCGACGCCTCCGTCGCGACGGCCTCGAAGACCTCGCCGAGCGCAGCACCGCGGGCGACCAGTTCGGCGACCCGGCGCCGGGCGGCCTGCTCGGCGCCGAAGCGCTCGAGCTCGGCGCGCGCGGCGACGTTGGCCAGGGCCGAGGCGACCAGCTCGGCGAACTTCCCCAGGCGGCGCTCCGTCTCCTCCGGCAGCCGCCGCCCCTCGTTCAGGGTGCCCAGCGCGCCCCAGAGCCTGCCGTCGACGACGACGGGGACCGACACGCTGGACCCCACGCCGAAGTTCTGGTTCGAGAACGAGCGATCGGCGATGGCGTCGTAGCGATCCAGCCGAGCCGGCTTGAGCGTGCGCATCATCTGATCGAGGGTGCCCGCGTCATCGGTGGGCACCGTGAACCGCATGCCCACCGGAGCTGGACCGTGGCGGTGCGCGAGCACCAGGAACGTGCGGTCGCCCTCGTAGCGGACGAGCGTGGTCGCCTCGTCGTCGATCAGCCCGGCCGCCTCCTCCGCGACGGCATCGAAGACCTCCACCGCACCGGCGCCCCGCGCCACCAGCGCGGCGACCCGCAGGAGCGCAGTCTGCTCGGCGGCCAGAACGCGGGCGCTCTCCCGCGCCTCCGCGCTCGCCGCGGCCGCGGCGACGATCTCCACGAACGCGGCCAGGCGGTGCTCGGTGTCGGCGGGCAGCGGGCCCGTGCGCGAGCTGAGCGCCCAGCGCGCCCCACAAGGCCCCGTCCACGGTCACCGGCACGGACACCCCCGCCCGGATCCCGAGCTGTTGGATCAGGTTCGTCCCCGGCCCGTCGACGTAGCTGTCCATGCGCTCGGTACGGCCCGTCCGCCGGAGCCGGGCGAGGGTGGTCTCACCGGTCACCGGCAGCCGCGTGCCGACCGCGACGTGACCGCCGGTCCGGGCCACGACGACGGCCCCGGAGCCGTTTCGCCTCGAACCGCGTCAGCGCGACGAGCGCCCCGCCCAGCAGGACTGACGCCTCGGTGGTGACGGTGTCGAACACGGTCTCGGGTGGGCTGCCCGCGGCGGCGACCGCGGCGATCCGCCGGAGGGCGGCCTGGCTCTCCGCGAGCTGCTGCACGTCGACGGGATCCCCGGCCACCCGACGTCACCGCCGTCCGGGGACCCGGCCGCTCGCCGGTTCGTGGGCACCGTCGGGGCCGACGGGCAGCTCGGCGTGGACGGCAGTGCCCCCACCGGGCGGGCTGCTGATCGTCAGCGCGCCCCGGGCGGCGTCGACCCGGTCGACCAAGCCGGTCAGCCCGGTGCCGCGGGCGGAGTTCGCGCCACCCACGCCGTCGTCGCGGACCTCGACGACCAGGGTGTCGCCGTCCAGGTCCACGTTCAGGACCACCTCCCGGGCCTGCGAGTGCTTGACCACGTTCGTCAAGGCCTCGGCCACGATGAAGTACGCGGTGGTCTCGAGGGCGGCGGGGAGCCGCGGCGTCGTGATGTGCACGTCGACCGGTAGGGCCAGGTCGCCGACCAGCGACTCCAGTCCGACACGCAGGCCGCCGTGGGTCAACGACGTAGGCAGTATGCCGCGGACGATGTCGCGGAGTTCGCTGCTCGCCCGCTCGACGTGGGTCAGCGCCTCCTCCAGGAGCACGGCCGCCGCCGATCCGGCCTCGACCGCGTGGCGGGCCATCTTGAGCGCGATGAGGGCGTGAACCAGCCGCTGCTGCGCGCCGTCGTGGACGTCGCGCTGCAGTCGCCGACGGGTGTCGTCGGCGGTGGCGACGACGCGCGCCCGCGAGGCGATGAGCTTCGCGTGCATCTCGGCGTTGGCGATCGCGACGGCGGCCAGGTCGGCGAACTGGGCGAGGCGGGCCTCGGTGTCGGCCGGGAGCGGCGGGCCTGCGGTGCTCGCGACGAGCGCGGCCCGGATGCGACCCTCGACCGCGATCGGGACAGCCGTGGTCGAGGCGATGCCCAACTCCCGGGTGACATCCGCCAGCGTCGTCGCCTCGTAAGTGGCCACGTGCGCGGGACGGCCGGTGCGGAACAGCTCGTCGATCGCCGTGCCTGCGCTGAACGGCACATGGAGCCCCACGGGCGCCGGGGAGTTGCACGTGGCAACGACGTGGGCCCCGCTGTCGTCGTAGACCATCAGGGCCACGGGGAGATCGCCGAGCAGGGCCGACGCCTCGCGCGAGAGGGCGACGAAGACCTCCTCCGAGGCGGCGCCGCGGGCAACGAGCTCGGCCACCCGGCGCAGGGCCGCCTGCTCGTCGGCCAGCGCCTGGAGCTCGGTCCGGGCCTGGCTGCCGCCGACCGCCGCGGTGGCGAGCCGCACGAACGCGTCCAGTCGGGGTTCGGTGGCCAGCGGCAGCGGCGCGTCGGCCGAGGTCACGGCCAACATGCCCCAGACCGCGCCCGCCACCCTGACCGGGGCGGCCACCGCCGCGGCCAGCCCGAAGGAGCGGGCGAGCTCGGCATCCCGCTCCGCGGTGTAGTCGTCGACGCGGACAACCGCTCCCCCGCGGAGGACCCGGTCGGGCAGCGTGGCGGGCTCGAACGTGATGCGACTCCCGATCGGCGCCGGGCCGTCGTGTGACGCGACGACGACGAGTTCCCGGTCGCCGTCGAACCGGACCAGCGTGGTCGCGTGACCGCCCAGCAATCGGGACGCCTCCGCCGTGACGGTGGCCAGGACCTCCCCCGGTTCCGCGGTCCGTGCGATCTGCTCGGCCACCCGCAGCACCGCGGCCTGCTCGTCGGCCAGGGCCCGCAGCCCGGCCACCTCGGCACCGCCAGGGTCCGGCCGCTCGACGTGATCCTCGTGACCGGTCATCGTCGGGGGGGCCCGGCCCGCAGCTGGGTCAGGACGGCCTGGACGCGGCGGTGCTCGGTGTCCGCAGGCGCGAGAGGCAGCTTGCGGAAGATCGCTGTGACGTGCTTCTCGACGGAGGCCAGGCTGGTGAACAGCGCCTGCGCGATCCCCAGGTTCGACTTGCCCTCGGCCATCGCCGCGAGCACCTCCCGCTCCCGCGGTGTCAGCAGGCGCAGCGGGTCGTCGCGGACGTGCCGTCCCAGCATCCGGGCGACAACCTCGGGGTCCAGGGCCGTGCCCCCGGCGGCGACCCGGGTGATCGCGTCGACGAACGTGGCGACGTCGCCGACCCGTTCCTTGAGCAGGTAGCCCACTCCGGCCTGCCCCTCCCCGACGAGCTCCAGCACGTAGGCGGGCTCGCAGAACTGCGACAGGATGAGCACGCCGGTCCCGGGCAGGCGGCGGCGCAGCTCCAGCGCGGCCCGCAGGCCGTCGTCGGTGCGATCCGGTGGCATCTGCACGTCGGCGAGAACGACATCAGGACGACAGGCCGACGCCCCGTGCAAGAGGGCGTCGGCGTCGCCTGCGCGCACCACCACGTCCATCCCGGCGCCGACGAGGATCCGGGCGATCCCCTCGCGGAGCAGCACGTCGTCCTCGCCGAGGGCCACCCGCAGCGGCCGAGGGGCGTCAGTCGGCACCGTCGGCCCCTTCCTCGAGCAGCCGTCGCAGGGCGGGGCTCGACAGCTGGTCCTTGGGCAGGAAGGCGACCGCCCCGGCGCGTTCCGCGGCCGCCGCATTCGCCCGGTCCGCGTCGGACGAGAAGATCACGACGCGCGACGCCCGGAACCGGGTCCGGAGCTCGAGCGTCAGGGCGAACCCGTCGCCGTCGGGCAGGCCGATGTCGACCAGCACGATGTCGGGATGCATCGTCGCGGCGCAACGCAGAGCCTCGGCGACCGAGCCCGCCTCGCCGATGACCACGTGACCCCAGCTCCGCAGGATCCGCACGACGAGTCCGCGGACAGCCGCGTCGTCGTCGACGACCAGGATCGAGCCCGCCACCGCCCCATCGTCCCAGCGGAGCGCCACTGCCGGTGGTAGGGCTACCCGGAAACGACGTGGGACCGTCGGCTCGCCCCGCCTCATCGTCCTAGGCGATGCCGACCAGTGCCACGTCTCGGTCGAGCCGGCCTGCTGCGTCGCGGTCGAGGACCAGCATCGCGTGCCGCAGCGCCGCGCGGGAGCCGACGCCCAGCTTGGGGAAGACCTGGTAGAGGCGCGCGGCGACGGTGTGGTGGGAGACCATCAGCTGCCGGGCGATCTCCTTGTTCGTCAGCCCGGTGGCGGCGAGGGTGGCCACCGCCCGCTCGTCGGGAGTGAGCGCGGCGGCCGTGCCCGGCGCTACCGGGTGGCCGATCGTCACACCCGAGGCGCGGAGCCCCTGTTGCGCCTTCGCGGTCCACGGTTGCGCCCCGAGCCGCTGGAACGTGTCCGACGCGGCGCCGAGCACGACGCGGGACAACCCGGCCCGGCGCTGCCGTCGGAGGTGCTCTCCGTAGGCCAGCTGGATGCGGGCCTGGTCGAAGGGCCAGCGTTCGGCATCGGGGGTGGCAAGGGCCTGCTCGAACAGTTCCGCCGCGGCCCCGGGCTCGGCGACGAGCGCCGCCGACGCGGCCGTGAGCATCGCGAACCGGGCGGACACCCCGTGCGCGGGCAGGTCGCACATGGCCTGCACGTGCCTGCGCGCCTCGTCGGCCCGACCGACCCGTACCGCGGCTTCGACGAGGTCCATCGACACGCGCCGGGCCGTCGAGCCGGGCGCGCCGGGCCGTCCGGGAAGCGTGACGGCGGTCGCGTGCCGGTAGGCGCCCTCGGCGTCGGCGCGCCCCAGGGCGACCAGGGCCAGTGCCCGATGCCCCTCGTCGATCGGGGTCGGGAAGCCCGGCGCCCGGCCTCGGCCGCCGACCGCGTCGACCAGCGCGCGGGTCCGCACCTCGTCGCCGCGGGCCGCCGCGATGAACGCCTGGGTCAGCCGCAGCGACGTGTCGACGGGAGGACGGGCAGGCCCGCAGAGCGCGAGCCCCTCCTCGGCGAGCCGACCGGCCTCGAGCCAACGTCCCGACGCGACGTCGGCGGCGCAGAGCAGGCCGAACGCCGCCGACGCGGCCCGACCACCCCGGGCGGCGTCGACGGCCCGCCGCAGAGGCTCGCGGCACTCCGCCACCCGGTCGAGGGCGAGGCCGATCTCGGCGATGCGCACGATGCGAACGGGATCGGGCTCGTGCACCAGTCCGCGGATCGCGGCGTCGACCGCAGCGACGGTCGGCCAGGTCGCCCCGGCAGGCACGCCCGCTTGTGGGCCGCGTTCCCCGAGCGGCCGCCACGGTGCGGGACCGCCGTCGGCTGTCGTGGGCCGGGCTACCCGTGGTGTCTCCATCGGTCTGCGCCTTCGTGCCGAGTCGGAGTGGTCCTCCGAGGGTCGGGCACGACGCGGACACGGTCGGTAAGGCCGCCTGGAGATCGGGGGGCACGGACCCGAATTGCATGGTGGGGTTGACCGGATCACCACGCAGGCGGCAGGCGCGCCGTCAGTCCTGAGGTGCCGCGGGTTCCGCCGCGCGCAGCGCCTCCCCGAGCGCCGCCCGGGACGTCACCCGCATCTTCTGGAACACCCGCGTCAGGTGCGAACCGACGGTGCGCGGTGAGAGCCCCAGCTGTTGCCCGATCTGGCGGTTGGTGGCGCCCGTCGCGGCGAGGCGGGCGACCGTGCGCTCCTGGTGGCTGAGCACCGTCGAGGCCGTGCCCGGCGCCCGGTGGACGCGGTGCCCCGCGGCCCGCAGCTCCGACTCCGCCCGCGCCGTCCACGGGTCCGCGCCCAGCCGTCGGAAGGTCGTGAGCGCGGCCGTGAGCTGCCGCCGGGCTCCCAACATCGCGCGGGACCGGCGCAGGTGCTCGCCGTACGCCAGCCGGACCCGCGCGACGTCGAACGGACACGCCTCCACCTCCGGCGCCGCGAGCGCCTGCTCGTACCGCGACCTCGCCCGGTCGCCGTACTCGGCGAGCGCGGCGGCGCCCGCGACGAGCAGCGCCGACCGCGCGGACACGTCGGAGATCCCCGCCCTCCGCGCCACGCGGACGTGGGCCGTCGCCTCGTCCCGCCGCTGGGTGCGCACCGCCGCCTCGACGAGGTCCATGACCGACAGGCGCCCGGCGCCGTCCGGCTCGACGAGTCCGGGTGGCGTGGCGGCGGCGAGGTGGTAGGCCGACTCGGCGTCACCCCGACCCAGTGCGGCGAGAACACGCGCGTGGACCGCCTGGCGGTGCACGAGGCGGGCTCCCCGTGGCGCGGCCCAGCCGATCATCGCGCTGGTGTGGTCGAGGCAGGCGACCTCGTCGCCCCGGCAGGCGGCGACCAGCGCCGACCCCGCCATGGCGAGCATCGCCAGAGCCTCGTGGCCGTGCGACGCGCAGAGCGCCTGCGCCTGTCCGGCCAGGCGGCACGTGTCGTCCCACCGGCCCGCGGCGAAGGCGTCGAGGGCGAGCAGGACGGCGGCGTTGATCGCCGGGCCGACCGCTCCACCGTGCAGACCGTCGTGCAGCACGGCGCGCAGAGCAGCGCCCCGGCGCTCCACGCCGTCGACGCCGAGCAGGGACCACCCGGCCCGCACCGTCCCGATCGGGTCCGGCCCGGTGGGATCGGCCGCCGCCCGGACGCGGCCTGCGTGCCGCGCCGCCAGCGCACGGTACGGAAGCCACAGGGCCTCCCGGTCGGCGAACCGGCAGACCATGAGCAGCGTGTCGAGAGCGGCGCTCAGCGCCTCCGGGCCGACGTCCGGATTCACGCCACCGTCGATCGCGTCGACGAGCAGCCGATGGGCCGTGTCGAGATCGCCGTCACCGTGGAGCAGCACGTGGGCTCGGGCCACGGTGGCCCAGAGCGAGCCGCCCCCGTCGCGGCCGACCGACGTCGCGATCCCGAGGTCGCCGCCGACGGCCGCGGCGACGTACGCCGAGCGAGCGCGGTCGCCGGAGGACATGGCCGTCAGTGTGCGGCGCGAGCCGCGCGCGGACATCGGTCGAATGGCCACATCCGACGAGGATGCGCGCTCCCGCCACCGTGGTCCACCATGCGCGGCAACAGACCTCGCCGGGTCGATACCACTACTGTTGCTGATCGTGACCCGTCCCTTGACGATCGTCGTCGGGGAGGACCAGGCCCTCGTCCGGGAGGGTGTCGTGCGGATGCTCGAGCGGGCGGGTCTGACGGTCACCGGCGTGGCCGCTGACGCCACCGAACTCGTCCGCATCACCCGCGCCCACCGGCCCGACGTCGTGATCACCGACATCCGCATGCCACCGCGTCTCGTCGACGACGGTCTGCGCGCCGCGATGGAGATCCGGGCCACGGAGCCCGGGATCGGCGTGATCGTGCTCAGCCAGTACCTCGAGGACCGGTTCGTGCTCGAGCTCGTCGGCGACCGGGCCGACGGCGTGGGCTACCTGCTGAAGGAGAAGGTCGCCAACCCCGAAGTCCTGATCGACGCGGTACGCCGCGTCGCCGAAGGCCGATCCGCGCTCGATCCCGACGTCATCGCCCGGTTGGTGGGGCGCAGGCGGATCGACAGCCCGCTCACCTCGCTCACCCCCCGCGAGCGCGACGTGCTCGCGCTCATGGCCGTGGGGCGTTCGAACGGCGGGATCGCCGAGCGGCTCGTCGTCACCGTTCCGGCCGTCGAGCGGCACGTCACCGGGATCTTCCAGAAGCTCGGTCTGGACCAGACGGAGGCAGGCCAGCACCGTCGGGTACTGGCCGTGCTCAAGTTCCTGCAGGGCTGAACAGCTGCAGCAGGTCGGCCTCCACGAGCCGCTCCTTGGCCACGAAAGCCCGGGCGCCACTGGCCGCGAGCACCGCCTCCGGGTAGCGGAACGCGTCCATCGAGGTGAGCACGATCGACGGTCCGCCTGCGCGGCCCGCGAGCGCCCGGGTCACCGACAGCCCGTCGCGGTCCGGCAGGTTGACGTCGAGCAGCACACCGTCCGGCCGATGGCGCCGCACCGCCTCGAACGCCGCCTCGCCCGTGGCGACGTCGTCGACGACGACGAAGCCGCGCACCGTCAACAGGCGTCGCGCGATGCGGCGGAAGCCGGCGTCGTCGTCGACGACCAGGACCGTGAGCGGCATCCGACCAGTGTCGCCGCGCGTCGAACGTCCACCCATAGGGCCAGCCCCACGGCTGTCATCCCCGAGCGGGGCCCACCGGGATCTCGGCCCGCACGGTGGTGCCGCGCCCCTGGGGTGACGCCACGTCCATGCGCCCGCCGAGCGCGCCGACCCGGTCGGCGAGGCCTGCGAGACCGCTCCCCGAGCCGTCGACACCGGCGCCACCGATCCCGTCGTCACGCACCTCGACCGACAGCGTGCGGTCGTCGACGCCGATGGTCACCGTCGCGTGCGCGGCTCTGGCGTGCTTGACGACGTTCGTCAGCGCCTCGGCGACGAAGAAGTAGGCGTTGGTTTCCACCGCCTCGGGCAGCCGCCGCGGCAGCCATCCGGAGACCACGACCGGCAGGACGGCCCGCGCGGCGAGATCCTCGACCGCCTCGACCAGGCCGCGGTGGGCCAGAACCGGGGGATGCAGACCGGACGCGAGCTCGCGCAGCTCATCGATCGCCGCCTGGGCCTGCCCGGCGGCATCGTCGAGCAGCCTGCCCGCTCCCACGGGGTCGACCTCGACCTCCTCGCGCGCGAGCTGCAGGGAGATGAGCACGGTGACCAACCGCTGCTGGGCGCCGTCGTGCAGGTCGCGCGCCACCTGTCGCCGCAGGGCGGCCGAGTTCTCGACGACGCGTCGTTGGGCGGCTCGCGACTCGGCCGCCCGGATCTCGACGGCGTCCCGCTCCCGCACCGCCTGCTCCGCCGCGCGCCGCTCGGAGATGTCGCTGAACGCCAGCACGGCCCCGGTACCGCCTGCCACCGCGATGGGGGCGGACCACCAGGCGATCGGGAACATGGAACCGTCCCGGCGGGTGAACCACTCGTCCTCGCCGTGGACCGTCTCCCCGGTCCGGCTCGGCGTCAGCATCGGGCACTCGTCCTGCGGGTAAGGCGAACCGTCCGCCCGCTGGTAGTGCACGGTGTCGTGGCTCGGCCTGCGGTAGAGCTCGGAGGAGTCGTCGTACCCGAGCGCCTCCACTGCGGCGGGGTTCGAGAAGACGATCAGCCCCTCCTCGTCCACGACCCACACCGGCTGCGGCGCGCCGTCGAGGATCCGGGCGAGGAACTGCGCCGCCGACGTCACCGCCACCCCCTCCGCTCTGTCAAGGACATACACGACTGCGCGATCCACGACCTGCTTCATCGGGTGACTCTCGGAGGGTGACGACGTCGAGATTATCGTCCGACGGCGACCCGCGCGGTTCTCACTGCCGAGGGTCCCGCGGTGCTCGGCAACGCCGGAGCCGGCCACGCTCTCGCCGCGTTGCTACCCCACACCGCCATCGGCGGGTTGACCAACCCGACCTAGCCGAGGCGTAGGGCGCGCAGCACCAGGTCGTGGGTGTGGTGCGCCCCCGCGCCGCCGTCGACGTGTCGGGGCCGCCGCTGGTCGACCTCGATGCGCCAGCGGTCGTCGAGCAGGGCGGCGACGTCGGCCGGGCTGACGTAGTCGGCCGGGTCGAAGCCGTGTCCCTCGGCCTGCTCGGCGTCGATGTCGGCGTGGTGCACCACGAGCAGCGTTCCGCCCGGGGCGACGGCGGCCAGGAGAGCCCGCTCCGCGTCGCCGCCGGGGGTCGAGGCCAGCGCCGGGTACTGCGCGGACACGAGGTCGAACCCGCCCTGCCCCAGCGGCGCCCCGACGAGCCCGGCGTGCACCCACCGCACGACAACCCCTGCCTGTCGGGCGTGGAGCGCGGCGCGATCCAGCGCCACCCGCGAGACGTCCAGCGCGCTCACGTCCCAGCCCCGACCGGCCAACCAGACGGCGTCCGCGCCCTCCCCACAGCCCACGTCCAACACCCGACCCGGCCGCAGATCCGCCACTTCGGCGACCAGCGCACCGTTGGGTCGCCCGCTCCAGACCTGCTCCATGCCCGCGTAGCGCTCGTCCCACTCGGCGGCGCCGTCCACCCTCGTCGTCACCGGCCCCATGCTGGGCCGCGACCCGCTCCCGCGCCAACGCGTGTTGCCGGATCGGCAAATCCGCGTTCGCCCCGTCGACCGGCGGGGTCGCCCGAGCCCAGGTCGGGTCGCCTACGGGCGGATGACGGTCATCCCGGTCGGGCGGCCGCGGTCCAGCTCGACCAGGGCCGCAGGCGCATCGGCCAACCCGATCTCCCGGCCGACCAACGCGTCGGGCCGCACGGCGCCAGACCGCACCAGCTCGAGCAAGGCCGGGTAGTCGTGCGCAGCCAACCCGTGGCTGCCCACCCACCGCAACTCGCGGGCGATCAGCGCGGACACCTCCAACGTCACCGCACCCGGCAACAGCCCGAGCTGCACGTGCCTGCCGCGTGGACGCAACACGGACAACGCCTGCTGAACCACGTCGACAGCCCCGATCGCGTCCACCGTCACCTGTGGGCCGCCGTCGGTCAGCTCACGCAGCCGTCCGACCGCCGCCGCGCCCGCGGGGACGGTGTGCTCCGCGCCGAACCCGGCCGCGGCCGCCAGCGCGGACTCGCTCACGTCGACCGCGACCACCCGGGCGCCGAGCGCGGTTCCGATCATCACCGCGGACAACCCGACCCCGCCGCACCCGAACACGACCAGCCACTCCCCCGGCAACGCCGCCCCCACCCGAGCGACGCCCCGGTAAGCGGTGGCGAAACGGCACCCCAGCGACGCCGCGGCGGTGAACCCGATCTCGTCGGGCAGCCGCACCAGATTGACCTCGGCGTAGGGCACCGCGACGTACTCGGCGAACGAACCCCAGTAGGTGAAACCGGGCTGTTGCTGGTTGGGGCAGACCTGGTGGTCCCCGGCGCGGCACTCGCGACAGTCGCCGCACGCGCACACGAACGGCACGGTCACCCGGTCGCCCACCGCCCAGCCGCGCACCCCCGACCCGACCTCGGCGACCGTGCCCGCCAGCTCGTGGCCCGGCACGTGCGGCAGCACGATGCCCGGATCGTGGCCCCGCCAGCCGTGCCAGTCGCTGCGGCACAGCCCGGTCGCCTCGACCCGCAGCACCACACCACCCGGCGGCGGCGACGGCTCGGGCACCTCCGTGACCACCGGAACGCCGCCGAACTCGTTGAAGACGACGGCCCGCACAGCCATCCTTCCCGGTGAGGAACAGGGACCGCCACGCTAACCGAGCGCCGTACCCCGATCCACACGCCTCCGACGCCTGAGCAGCGCAGCCACCGCGATCAACCGCGTCTTCCCCGTCGCCCGCGGCAGCGGCGGAACAGATGACGGGCAACCCGGCGCAGACTCGAGCTCGCCCGGCCCGCCACCACCGGCGTTCCCCGTGGCACCGTCTTGATCGGCGCTCCGGTCGCCTCTACCCGTCGAGCCACCTAAGGTCGCGCCGTGCCCAACCCGACGCCGACCGACTGCTGGATGACCGACATGGACGGCGTACTGGTGCACGAGGGTCGGATGATTCCCGGCGCCGACGCCTTCATCGCCCGCCTACGCGCGACCGACCGGCCGTTCCTCGTGCTCACCAACAACTCCATCTACACACAACGTGACCTGCAGTTCCGGCTTCGCCACAGTGGTATCGACGTGCCGGTCGAGTCGATCTGGACCTCAGCCCTGGCGACTGCCTCCTTCCTCGCCGACCAGCGCCCTGACGGCAGCGCCTACGTCATCGGCGAAGCCGGCCTGACCACTGCACTGCACGAGATCGGGTACATCCTCACCACGACCGACCCGGACTACGTCGTGCTCGGCGAGACGCGCACCTACAGCTTCGAGGCCGTCACGACGGCCATCCGGCTGATCAAAGCCGGAGCGCGCTTCGTGGCGACCAACCCCGACCCAACCGGCCCGTCCGACGACGGCATCCTCCCGGCGACCGGCGCGATCGCGGCCCTGATGACCCGGGCGACCGGCGTCGATCCCTACTTCGTCGGCAAACCCAACCCGCTCATGATGGGGGCTGCGCTCAAGAAACTGCAGGCACACTCGGAGACGACAACAATGATCGGAGACCGGATGGACACCGACATCGTGGCCGGGCTCGAAGCCGGCATGCGCACCGTTCTGGTGCTCACCGGCATCACCCAGGCCACCGACGTCGATCGGTACCCCTACCGCCCCAACCGGATCGTGGCCTCAATCGCTGACCTCACCGACGAGCTCTGACAGCGCCGCGGTCGAGCAGCCACTGCAGAAGGGCGTGGAGGCCGACGACGGGACGTCCGTCGGCGTTCGAGATCATCTGCCGCGATCACGGGGGAGCTGATGGAGGCGCCATGGACAGGATCGCGCAACGTTCGCCGCGGGCGCGTGACAGCGCCACTCGCGATCGGAGACGCGAATGCAACGCTGCGGGCGTCGCTCATTGCGCTTGGGGGTCGACGAGCGTCGGCATCCAATACTGTTCCACGATTGATGCCATCGACGTCCGCGAGCCCGCGGCGAGGCACGGTTCGACCAGTTCCGAGGAGCACGACATGGCGGAGGAGTCCCCCGAGCACGGTCCGACCGATCAGGGGGACGGAGAACCGGTCCACGAGCCCACGGAGATCAGCTACGCCGAGTACCTGCACCCCGCACGGCCGCGCAGCCTGCGGCACCGGCCGCGGGTCACGTCGCCCGTCGAACGCCGGTCGGTCGCGCATGACGGACCCGCCAACGGTGAGAACCCCGCCTACGTCGACTGGCTGCGCAGCCAGTCGATGCTCGCCGACGCCAACGAGATCAGCCGCCAGCTCTCCGGTCAGGGCACGATGTGGCAGAACCCGTTCGCCAACCCGGGCCCCCGCCAGGCCGTCGACACCGCGTCGGTGTGGTTCACGGCCTACCCCATCTCGCTGATCACCCGGCCGGGCGGCTCGTTCCTGGCCGCGCTGGGCGACGAGGAGCTGTGGAAGGCCTTCGCCACCATCGGGATCGACGCCCTCCACACCGGCCCCGTCAAGCGCGCGGGCGGGATATCGGGGTGGCAGTACACGCCCAGCGTCGACGGCCACTTCGACCGCATCAGCACCCAGATCGACCCGGCGTTCGGCAACGAGACCGAGTTCCGGGCGATGTGCGGCATGGCGACGTGGTACGGCGGCACGATCATCGACGACGTCGTGCCCGGCCACACCGGCAAGGGCGCGGACTTCCGGCTCGCCGAGATGGGGGTCGGCGACTACCCAGGCATCTACCACATGGTCGAGATCGAGCCCGAGGACTGGATCCACCTGCCCGACGTCCCGGCGGGCCGGGACTCGGTCAACATCGACACCTCAACCGAGGACTGGCTCGCGAAGGCGGGCTACATCATCGGCCGCCTCCAACGGGTGATCTTCTACGCCGAGGGCGTCAAGGAGACCAACTGGAGCGCCACCCGGCCGGTCGTCGGCCCCGACGGCGTCGAGCGGCGCTGGGTCTACCTGCACTACTTCAAGGACGGCCAGCCCTCGATCAACTGGCTGGACCCCTCGTTCGCCGGCATGCGGATGGTGATCGGCGACGTCCTGCACTCCCTGGCCGACCTCGGGTCCGGCGGCCTGCGCCTGGACGCCAACGGCTTCCTCGGCGTGGAGAAGAGCACCGAGGGCACCCCCGCCTGGTCCGAGGGCCACCCGCTTTCCGAGGCCGCGAACCAGCTCATCGGCAGCATGGTGCGCAAGGTCGGCGGCTTCACCTTCCAAGAGCTGAACCTCACCATCGACGACATCCGCATCACCTCCGAAGCGGGCGCCGACCTCTCCTACGACTTCATCAACCGGCCCGCCTACCAGCACGCGTTCGCCACCGCCGACACCGAGTTCCTGCGGCTCACGCTGCGCAGTTCGCTCGAGCTCGGCGTCGACCCCGCCTCGCTCGTGCACGCGCTGCAGAACCACGACGAGCTGACCTACGAGCTCGTCCACTGGGCGACGGGCCACCAGAACGACGTCTACGCCTACAAGGGCGAGGAGATCACGGGAGCGGCGCTGGCCGAGACCATCCGCGGCGACCTCATCGAGCGCCTCACCGGGCCCGAGCACCCCTACAACCTGATCTTCACGACCAACGGCATCGCCTGCACGACGGCGAGCATCATCGCCGCCGTCCTCGGGTTCACCGACCTCGACACCATTGACGACGGGCCCGACCGCGAGCGGATCCGCCGCGCCCACCTGCTGCTGGCCATGTTCAACGCCCTGCAGCCGGGCGTGTTCGCGCTCTCGGGGTGGGACCTGTGCGGCATGCTCACCCTCCCCGCGGACGAGGTGGCCGAGCTGCTCGAGGGCGGCGACACGCGCTGGATCCACCGCGCCGCCCACGACCTCATGGGCGTCGCCCCCCGCGCGCGGAAGTCCGACTCGGGCATGCCGCGCGGCCGCAGCCTCTACGGCTCCGTCCCCGAGCAGCTCGAGGACGAAACCAGCTTCGTCCGCCAGCTCCAGGCGATCCTCGCCGTGCGCCGCCACTACGGCATCGCCACGAGCACGCAGGTCGACATCCCCGACGTCTCCCACAAAGCCATGCTGGTCCTCGTCCACCAGCTCGCCGAGCCCGGACAGCTCCAGCTGACCGTGCTCAACTTCGCGGACGAACCCATCGCGGGCACCGTCCGCTCCCAAGCCCTGCCACCCGGCGGCTCGGTGTGCGACATGTTCACCAACGAGCCGCTGGGCACCGTCGACGACCTCCAGAGCTTCCCCGTCGAACTCACTGCCCACCACGGCATGTCACTGCTGGTGCGCCTGCCCGATGTTGATCTGCAGGAGGCGTGAGCCACGAAAGCGCATGTCGCCGGGCTACTCGCTCGGGTTGGGCAACCCCGCGACCCAGAGCACATCCCGAGCCATGCGGTAGCGATCGGTTGCACTGCCGGACTCGATGAAACCTACGACGAGCCGGTCGTGATCGTCGTAGGCGAGTCTGACGACCTCGGCATCGTCGACCATCAAGAAGTCCAAGGGAAGCTCGCCGAGTACCGCGCGGGCGACCGCTGACGGTACTGGTCGAGTCCTCACATCACAGTGGGATGGCCGATCGACGGACGTGGCGTCGTGATTGGTCAGGATGTCGACTTGATCGACGGCGAGGCCGGTCGACAGGAGCACGCGGAGGAGCTCCGGATCGCGACGGGTCGTGCAGTAGAAGAGGTCCGCTGCGCCGCGGTCGAGCAGCCACTGCAGAAGGGCGTGGAGGCCGACGACGGGACGTCCGTCGGCGTTCGAGATCATCTGCCAGACCCCTCGTTCGTCGCGGCAACAGCGCCGCCCACCGGGCCTCAGGCAAGCACCTCAGAAATGAAACGATCAGACCGGAGCGGGGCCCACGTACCAAGTCCGTGGCCGCGTCGTGGTGTTCTAGATCGAGTCCCGCAACAGTACTGCCCGATCGGGCCAGTTGCTCGGTGCATGACATGGAAGGCCCACTCGCCCGCGGCGGCCGCCGAGCGGCTGGTCGAACGGGCCAGGCCTGGGCGTAGCGACACCCGAACAACGCAGCGCACTGGCCGGAGCAGCATGCAGCGCACCCAGCGAAAGCGCCCGTCAGCGCCGCTCAGTGAAGAGCACCCGCCGCTCCCCTACCGAAGCCGCGGGTTTGTCCGCGGGCTTCGACACCGCTGATCTCGTCGGCGTACAGGTCGAGCCGTACCCCGCAGAATTGCGCCGGGTGCCGCGAGCGATCGTGCTCGAAGCACGCGTCGGCGTCGACCTCGACGACCAGCAGCGGCTCGGTTGGCGTGTGGTCGATGAGCGTCCCGAGTGACCGTCCCAGTCACAGAGCGGCGCATCGAGCCAGCGAGCACGGAACACACGGAGGAACCAGTGAAGGCAATCGTTCGCCGGAGTGGTCACCTCCGTCGGCGGTGACATCCAAAGGCGCTCGGCGAGCATCATCCGGGCTGGCGGAACGCTGGTGTCGGTCGTCGGGCCGGTTGCGGCTCGCCCTGTCGACGGCTTGGCGGTCGACTTCGTCGTCGAGTCCGTTCCGAGTCAGCTGGTGGAGATCGTCGACCGGGTGCGAGACGGGCGTCTTTGCACGCACATCGGAACCGTCGCGACCCTCGACGACGCCGTCCCCGCGCTCAACCCGACCGAGCGGCGCAAAGGCAAGACCATCATTCGCGCGCGCCCCTGAGCGCCCTCCGGGCCATCGAGCGCGGCGCCGTCAGACGTGTGGGCCGCCGCGTCGATCAACCCGCCGATGGTGCGGCGGGACGGGCCCGCCGACCGTGAACCGCGACGACGTCACCGGTTCGCAGCCGCGCGCCTCGGCGCGTCTCGACCCGGCCGTTGACCTGCACCTCGCCCGTCTCCAGCAGCTCCTTCGCGTGGGCACCATGCTCGGCGAGGCCGGCGAGCTTGAGGAACTGGCCGACCCGGATCGGCTCCCCGGAGAGCGGGACATCGAGGATTGGAGGCTTGGACACCCCGCCATTCTGCCCCGGCCTGGGAGGCCGCGGACGCGGTAGTGCAGACGGTGACCACCTCCGCAGCAACGTCCCGGAGCAGCGTGAGCAACCCCTGTCGGCCAACGTTCCTCGCAGCATCCAACGGCAGTAGGTGTGCGAATTGGGTGCTGCTCTTCACGGAAGCCCAGGACAAGGAGGGGCAGGCCGGGAGGCTTGGCCCCGTCCTGCGGGCGCGCGACGACCGTTGTGGTGCGCCGGAACGGTGTCGACCACGTGCAGCGGGCGCCCTGGATGGCCGGACCGGCGGAGGTTCCTTTGAACCGTCCTGCGCCGCCCGAGCCCACGGCGGTCTGAGCCTCCCGGCTTGTCCCGGGATCCATGGGTAGGCGTGGTCGAGTTCAGCGGGTGGGCTCCAAGTCCTCCGGCACGCACCGTTTTCCACTTCGGCACAGCTGGGATCAGGTGCTCCGTAGTGCTCTTCGCATGATCTTGCCGGTGGTGGTACCCGGGCCGCAGAACGACGAACGCCGTCCGCCGACGCGACAATCACTCCGGTGAACATCGACCCGCCGCCGCCTACCGCTGGCTTCGTGATCGTCTTGAACGGGGCATCCAGTTCCGGCAAGTCCAGCCTCGTTCGCCGCGTGCAAGCCCTGCTGGACCTGCCGTTCCTCCTCATCAGCGGTGACCAGTTGATCGAGGCCGGTCTGTTGCCGGCACGACGGGACCCCCAGGGACCGTTCGACTGGCTCGGGCAGATGCGTCCCCGTTTCTTCGACGGCTTCCACCGCTGCATCCCGGCCCTGGCCGCGGCCGGGAACAACGTCCTGGTCGAGCACGTCGTGGAGCACCGCGCGTGGCGGGTGCAGCTCGACCAGCTGCTCGCCGGCTACGACGTGTTCTGGGTCGGCGTGGACTGCGACCTCGCCGAGATCGACCGCCGCGAAATGGCCCGCGGCGACCGCTTCCCCGGCGAGGGCCGCTCCCACGTCGAGCACGACCACATCCACGACCACGGCCCCTACAACCTGCGGATCGACACCACAGCGGGCGTCACCGACACCAGCGCGCACACCGTCGTCGAGGCCTGGAGGAAGCGCTCGACACGCGCGTAAGCGCCACGACAATCAGCGGCTGGTAAGCGGATCGATCTCGCCGAACGGCAGCGCCCGCGAGACCTACGGTGAGCTGCAGAACTGTGGTGGTCGGCGCCTTGTGCACGTTGCTTCGGGACGAACAGGTCGCAGGTTCCGATCCTGGCACCGCGGCCCACGCCGACCGCGGGGTTCACCCGGCGGGGCGGATCTGGAGCAACAGATCGGGGGTGATCGCGAAGTAGCCCGCGAAGGGTGCCGCCTCGGCGACGAGCAGCGTCAACGCGATGGCCATCGCCGTGGCGAGGAGGGCGAGGCTCCACTCTGGCTGGTCGTTGTCGCCGGGGCCGTCGGGATGGTGAGGTTCGACTGGCTGGCTTGGTGGGCCGGACGACAGTGGGGCGCGGGCATCATCAGGATCTTCACGGCCAGCGAGCGCGCTCAGCGACACGCCGCCCGAGCCACCGAGTGGAACCCGTGGGTCGTTCGGCTCGCCGTCGTCATCGCTGTCCTTCCCGGTATCCCCACGGCGGTGGTGTACGCCGCGGCCGGCTGGGCCAGGATGCGGCCGGCCACCTTCCTCCTACTCGACCTCCTCGGCGCGGCGCTGATGACCGCGGTGGTCGCCGGCCTCGGCTACAGCCTCGGCCAGCGGGCCGTCGACATTGTTCTGACGATCGACAGGTACGCATCGGTGGTTAGCCTGACGACGATCGCAGTTGCGTTGCTCATCCCCGTGCTGAAGCGACGGATCCATCGCACGCCGGTTCCCGCAGACGACTAACCGCAGGCATGTAGATCACGCGACGGACGGCACATCGAGCCCCGGATCTCGTCACCAGCTCACCCGCCGAGGAGGTGTGGCAATGCCGCCCGTTACAGGCTGGCCCCGACGGGAACCGGCAACTCAGCCACACTGCGCCGTATCGCAGTCAGCAAGATCCGCATCGGCGGCCCGGCAGCCGTGGGTACCGAGAACTACGTAGCATCCCGCTGGTCCAGCCATTTCAGGATCGCCCGGTTCGTCTCCTCCGGCTTCTCCTGCTGGATCCAGTGACCGCAGTCCAGGGCGACCACTTCCACATCGGGTACGAACTCCGCCAACCTCTCGGACCTCGCGACCGCATCACGGTCGCCGTAGATCATGAGTGCGGGCTGCTGGATGATCGGGTCCACGTCGGCCAGCAAGCGCCAGTTGCGGTCCAGGTTCCGGTACCAGTTGATGCTGCCCGTGAACCCCGTCGACTCGAAGGCGGAGACGAAGACAGCCAGTTCACGGTCGCTCATGACGGGCTCACCGAGCGGCTTCTCCGCCCTGGCCAGGTCGATCAACGCCATACCCGGCCGGGGCTCTCTCGGGGGCTCGTTCTTCCGGAACATGTTGCGGAGGAACTGGGCCGCGTTCTCGTCGAACACGGCGTCGGCGACGCCCGGCCGTCGGTTGAAGTGGACGAAGTAGAAGTCGCCGCCGAGCACGTCCTCCATGACCTCGACCCAGGGCCTTTCGCCGCGCTCCTGGTAGGGCAGGCTCAGGCTGACCAACCCGTTCACGCGGTCGGGGTGCAGGAGGGTCAGACTCCAGACGACCATCGCACCCCAATCGTGCCCGACGAAGGTGGCGTCGTCGTAGCCGTAGTGGTCGAGCAGTGCGACGAGATCACCCGACAGGTGTTCGACGTCGTAGTCCGTCACTTCGGCCGGGCAGGATGAATGCCCATAACCTCGCTGGTTCGGGACGATGACGTGGTAGCCCGCCGCGGCGAGGACGGGCACCTGGTAGCGCCAGGAGAAGGCGTGCTCCGGCCAGCCGTGGCAGAGCACGATGGGCATTCCTGCGTTGTGCCGTCCCGCTTCGAAGACTTCGAGTTCCACACCGTTGACCGGAACGATCGTGGGCTCGGGAAAATCGAGTGGATAGGACACCGCATCTCCTCGTTGTCTCTTCGGGGATGGTCAGGCGACGGGGGTGCCCGGCGATGGCGTCGACGCGACCCTGATGGGCCGCGGAGCGATGCGGTCGTGGGCGGCGGGACGCGTCAGTGAGGTCATGTCGCCATCCTGCGGCCGAAACCGGTCACCTCCTGACCGCTTTACGAGCAGTGTTGTCGGGGTGCGTTCCGACCGGCTGACGGCCGTCCTCCTCCTGCTGCAACAGCGCGAGCAGGTGCCCGCAGCAGAGGTTGCCCGGGAGCCGGAGGTTTATCGGGGTCACCAGCGGGCCACGACGAGCACGCGACAGGCGCAAGGCGCTACTGGACGCGGCCACCGGCTCCTACATCACCGACTCGCTGCTCACCGGCGCCCGCACCGAGAAACCACGCGCCCTCACCTGGATCAACGTCGACCTCGTTGGCAAACCGGCGCCGACGTCCCGGTCCTGCCGCACATGCGGGTATGGCGGTCGGTCCGGGCCGGTGGTGAGACCAAGACCCAGTCCTCGCGGCGAACCCTCGCCCTACCGCATCGTGCGATCGTCGCGCTCCGCGAGCAACACGACCGCCAGACCGACGCTCGCCAACGCGCAGGGGCCGGATGGGTCGCCCACGATGTCGTGTTCGCGTCGGCGAACGGCGCCGCCCTCGACTCTGCCAACGTCCGACGCGGCCTCCGCAACGCCGCCGCCGGCCTGGACCCGATGCCTGGACGCCCCGCCAGCTGCGGCACAGCTTCGTCTCGCTGCTACCCGACGAAGGCGTCCCGATCGAACAGATCGCCCGCCTGATCGGCCACGTCGGAGGATCGAAGGTCACCGACGCCGTCTACCGCAACAACTGCGACCGGTCATCGACGAGGGCGCGACAGCCATCAACCGCGTCTTCCCGGTCGTCCGTGGCCGTAGTTACTCAGCTAGTTGCTCACGCCAGCCGCAGACGACAAAACGGCCCGGTCCTGAGCTTCCCAGAAGCCCCTGACCAGGCCGTTTGTGGTGGGCGATACAAGGATTGAACTTGTGACCTCTTCCGTGTCAAGGAAGCGCTCTCCCACTGAGCTAATCGCCCGAGGCGGAGGCGGGAATCGAACCCGCGTACAGGGCTTTGCAGGCCCTTGCCTAAGCCACTCGGCCACTCCGCCGGCAGTTGGAGTCCCGACTGTGGGTTCCGAGCGGACGACGGGATTCGAACCCGCGACCCTCACCTTGGCAAGGTGATGCGCTACCAGCTGCGCTACGTCCGCGTGTGCAGCGTCTCCGCTGCGTGGTGGAGCAACCTTAACCCAAACCTGCCAGAGCCTCCACACCGCCCCCCGACAGGCGGTGGACCTGCCGATCAGTCGTGTGCGGACTCGTTGAGCAGCTCGGAGAGCGCCATGTCGAAGTCGAGCCACGAGTACTCCGAGCCCGCGGGGACGGCCTCGAAGGTGCGGCACAGGAAGTCGCCGAGGGTGGTCGCGCAGGTCGTGAAGGTTGCGTGACCTGACGGCGAAGAGAGCTCCAACTGGACCTTCGCGGGAACGCCGGGCATCGGCTGCACCCGCACGTCGCCTGCCCCCGCCGGGCCGACCAGCCCACCGTGCAGCAGGTCGCGGGCGAAGACCCACTCGACCGAGCTGCTACCGGTGCGGAAGGATGCCCGGACCGCGTAGGGGTCGCGGCTGTGGTAGGTCAGATCGACCTTGACGGGGACAGCCGAGGCTTCCGCCGAGGTCAGTTCGAACACTGCCGGTGAGCAGATGACCGTGTGCTCGTCGCGCATCGTGCGTCCTCTTTCGTGATCCCGCCGTGGTTCGTCATGCGGAGAAACGACCGTGTGGCGAAGATGTGACGGGTCGGGGGACACGGAACCCCCTGTTGCTCCCTGATATCACTCTGACGGGCCAGCGTGTTACACACTGCCGCGCGTGCCGACCATCACGAATCACTAACGCGTACTAGCCTGAACCGGACGCCCTCCCCCGACGAACACAACGATGTGAGGACCCCACTGGTGGACGGAGTCGCCGACACCCCCGACACACCGGGCAGACGCGGGCGAGCGCAGCGCGGGCCGGTGGGTGGGCGCGGGTCCGATCCGGCCGATGTGCAGATCATCCAGCGCGTCGTCGCGGGAGATCAGCAAGCGCTCGGTGAGCTGTACGACCGGTGGTCGAAGCCCGCGTTCTCACTGGCCAGACGGGTGTGCGCGGACGAGGGCCTGGCGGAGGACGTCGTCCAAGAGGTCTTCATCGCGTTCTGGCGGGAGCCGGCCCGCTTCGACCCGGCGCGAGGCGCGTTCGGCAGTTGGCTGCTCACGCTGGTGCACCACAAGGCGGTCGACGCGGTACGCCGCGAGAGCGCCATCCGCCGCCGCACCGTTCCCGCGGCCGAGGACGGCGAAGAATGGTCGGTGGCCCCTGGCCCCGGCGCGGACCAGGCCGCGCTGGGCGCCGTCGTGGCGGGTCAGGTCCGCGACGCGCTGGGGCGGCTGCCCAACGAGCAGCGCGAGGCGCTCGCCCTCGCCTACTACGGTGGCTACACACAACGCGAAGTCGCGACGTTGACGGGCGTGCCGCTCGGCACCGTCAAGTCCCGGATGTTCACCGGGGTGCAGCGGCTACGCAGCGTGCTCGGCCCTCTCCTGGGTGAGGTCGCTTCGGATTTCGGGGGAGGTGCGCGATGACCGGGCCACGTCCGACGTGCACCCGCACGGAACAAGCCGTCGGCTGGGCGCTGCACGCGCTCGAGCCCGACGAGGAGATCGCGGTCGAGGGCCACGTGCCGACCTGTCCGGACTGCAGCGCCGCCGTGCGCGACGCGCAGGTCGTGATGGCGCAGCTCGCGACGGCCGTCGAGCAGGTCGAGCCGCCCGCTCGTCTGCGCGCATCGATCCTCGACGCCGCGGCCGAGACCCCGCAGGTGCGGCCGCAGGCCGCGGCGCAGCCGCCGCCCTCACCCGGGCCCCGCCAGCCGCGCACGTCCCGTCCGACGGGTCCAGCCGGTCCGGCCCCCGGCGGTCCGCGCCCGCCAGGTTCGCAGCCCGCCGGCCGCAGCAGGCGCCTCTCCCCCGGCCGTCTCGTGTCGGCGGCGGTCGCGGCGTTGGCCATCGTCGCCGCGGGTGGCCTCGGAATCCGCACCGTCCAGCTGCAGCAGCAGACGGTCCAGTTGCAGCAACAGCTCGACACCGCGTCGTCGCAGGTGTCCAGTACGACCGCGCTCGTGCAGGACCTCTCCCGCCCAGGCAACTCCCACGCCCTGCTGGCCAAGCCGGACGGCACGGCGGTTGCGGCGGTCGTCCTCGCGGGCGACCAGCGCACCGTCTACACGATCAGCCTCGCCGCCAACTCCGCCGACCAGACCTACGTGCTGTGGGGCCTCAAGGACGCCACAGCCGCCCCCGAGCCGCTCGGGGTGTTCGACGTGGATCAGAGTGCGGCCACCCCGCAAACCGTCGGCCCTCCCGGGGCGCAGCCGTTCGGCGCGTACGCGATCTCCCTTGAGCCGGGCCGCACACCGCCCGCGGTGCCGACCGACGTCGTGGCCTCGGGAGCGCTCACCGCGTGAGCCCCTCCCGTGGCGGGAGGGGCCGTGCTGTACTGTCGTCCGCGCTGGGGCGATTAGCTCAGGGGGAGAGCGCTTCGTTCACACCGAAGAGGTCACTGGTTCGATCCCAGTATCGCCCACTGCACGACCAAGCCTCTGACCTGCAAAGGTCAGGGGCTTTGGTCTTCTTGCGAGCAGTTCGTGCCCCCAGCGTGCCCACAGCCTGGAACGTGCCCAGACCGTGCGCCGTCCGCGGGGCCAGCGCGGCGAACGGGGATCGTCGAGCCGCCGCGAGAACCACCCGCGGTGCGGTCAAGATCCAGACGATCCGTCGGGGCCATTGACTAGTTCCTGCGCTCGGGTTGCACACCGGTGGATCGCGCAGGGCCACCTGTATCGACCGGCTTGTCCGCCCGTTGAGCACATCCGGCATCGGCCCGATCCGTCGTTGGCGTGTTTGCTGATCAGTTGCTCGGCCATGCCCGGCTGAGATTGGATCAGCACGATCAGTGGCTCCGCCAACGCGATGACGGACGTCGGATCCGGGACTAGATGGGCATCCTGCCGGGGTTCCTGCTGCACGGCGGAAGCGTCGCGAGCCAGAGCGGACATCGAAACCATATGGATGGGACATCGATAGCGTCCCCAAAGGCACCTGAAACGTCCGCTTGTCGTCCTCTGGACGAGGACTACTCCTCAAGAGGAACAGCCCGTGTCCAGACGCGTTCGAAGCTGTCGACGTAGGTCGTGAACACGCCGTCGTCGGTTTGCCGCCGCAGGTGGAGTACGGGGGCATAGGCGGCGGCGATGCCGTGGATGTGCTGGTTGATCAAGCATCTCGTCGTCGCCCCGGTAAAGGGAGTTGTAGAGCACCGTCGAGTGCAGTCGGATCACCACGCCCGCAGTCGAGCAGTGGGCGGTAGAGCAGAGATGGCATTACGAATCTTGGCGGCCATCGCGTCGTGGATGCCCTCGTCGTGGCCGCGCTGGTCGACGTGGGGGCTGTCGGGGTCGCCAAGGGCGATCCGCACGGCTGACCCCGGCGCGAGCCTTTGCCGGCGAGCAGGCGGATCAGCTCGGCGTCCTCGGCGATGAACAGACCGCTGTAGACGAGGATGCCGATCTCACGCGCGGCGTGGTCGAACAGCCGGTGCCAGATCTCGCGCGGAACCGAGCCGCGATGGGGATAGGTGGCGTAGACCTCGGGGTCGATCGAGGGAAGTTCGGCGAGATGCGGCCACAGGTCGTACTCGTGCACGCTGAGCAGGTCGGCGACACCCCAGCGGTGGCGAGCGTGCGGCACGCGGCCGCCGAGCCAGCGCTGCACGGTCTTGGGGTCGACACCGAGGGATCTGGGCGACGTCGATGTCGCGCAGGCGGGCGCCGATGAGCGCGCGGCGCAGTGGTTCACCGATCGAGCGTGTGTCCGATCATGGCTGACCTCCCGTGACGGGTGCCGAACCGTAGCACTAGACGTCCCAAGACGTCCCTTCGTGGCGGCAGATTGGCGGCGCACAGCGAATGGATGTTTCGGTCGGACGGTTCGGGACGATCGGGCTGATCGAGCGTCGGCGTCCAGGTTCTGACCTACGCTCAGCCGATGATCGACGGGGGCGCGCGCGAGCTGTGTCGGTCGCTGCTGGCTAGGGAGTTGCCGCGGCGTTGGGCGCATTGCCAAGGCGTCGCCCGGCAGGCGGGCACGATCGAGCCGCGTACTCGGCGAGTCAGGCGGCGTGTCGAGGCGGCGGCATGGCTGCACGACATCGGCTACGCCACGCCGCTGGTCGGACAGCGGGTTTCATCCACTCGACGGCGCTCGCTACCTGCGCGACCGTGGGTTCGGCGATCGAGCAGTGTGGACGCTGGTGGCGCACCACACGTGCGCGCAGATCGAGGCCGAGGAACGCGGTCTCGGCGAAGTGCTGGCCGCGGAGTTCCCGATCGCTGACGTCGCGCCGTTCGCGGTGGCGGCGTTGACCTACTGCGACATGACGACCGGCCCGGACGGCCAGCCGGTCGACGTGGAGGAGCGGATCGCGGAGATCCTGGACCGGTACCCGGCCGATCATGTGGTGCATCGGTCGATCGCGCGGGCGGCGCCGCGGCCTGCGGGCGCAGGTCGCCGAGGTCAGCGCTCTCGTCGAAACAGCCTGAACCGCCGCCGCGCGAGGCGTCGGGGTGTCGTCGCCGGTCGGGGCGAGGAAGCCTTGCTCGTTGCGGGTCCACTGGCGGCCGCTGCTGTCCAGGAACTCGATCTCGACCGGTTCGGGGGCGTAGTAGGTGGCCAGCCACTCCCGGGGCGCGGGCCGTTGGATGGTCTGGCCGGGCGGGACGAGGCCGATGAACTCGGCCTCGTCGTCGTCCTCGTCCGGGGTGGGCAGCGAGACCTCGTAGATCGGCATGTCGCAGGCGTTGTGCACGAAGAACAGCACCTCGCGCCCGCCCTGGGCGGTGCGCTGGGCCTCCACCCACGCACTGACCTTGACCGCCTGGGAACGGCGCTGGTCCTCGGCGCGGGCCTGCCTCGCGGCGCTGCTCGCGGCGGAGCAGAACGAACCCGACCACGAACGCGCCGAGGGTGCCGATCGCGGCCACGGCGTCGACGACGACGGACGCCCAGTCGGCGGACAGCACGCCGGTCAGCCCAGGTGTGGCGTCGACTCGCCGGACAGGTAGTGCTGCGATCCGCAGCCGCATCGAGCGGTCCATCGGCAGCGCGTCGACCCGGCCGCGGCGCGACCCACTCGACCTCGCGGGTCTCGCTGCTGGTGGTCGGGAGTGCCGCTGACCGGGCGGGCGGTGAACACGACGGAGAACTCCTGGCGGGCCTCGCCGTCGCTGGTGTAGAGGATCACGTGCCGGGGGTCGGTGTAGATGCCGACCAGCCCGGTGACCTCGCAGAGGATGCCGGTTTCCTCGCGGGTCTCGCGCACGGCGGTGTCGACCAGCGACTCGCCGAGGTCCATCGCCCCGCCGGGCAGCGCCCAGTTGTCGTTGTCGGTGCGGTGGATCAGCAGCAGCTCGCCCGCGTCGTTGACCACGACCACGTTGGCCGACGGGACGAGGCTGTTGGCCGGGGGCGCGTCGGGGTCGTCGTAGTAGTCGATCCTGCGCGCAGCCGCCACGGGTCCTTCCCTTCGCTGTCGTCAGTCGAGGGGTCGGGACTCCGACCAGACCCGCTCGAAGCTGTCCAGGTAGGTGGCGACCAGCGTGCCACCGGCGATCTGGCGCAGGTGCATCACCGGCGCCTGCGGCGGCCGGCTTGCCGTAGATGTGCGTGTTGACCAGCAGCTCGCCGTCGGCGCGGTAGATCGAGTTGTAGAGCACGGTGGAGTGCTGGCGGATCTCCACCCCGTCCACGTCGCGCAGCGGGCGGTAGGAGCACCATCACGTTGCGGATCTTGGAGGCGAGCGCGTCGTCGATGCCCTCGTGCTCGCCGCGTGGGCGACCTCGGGTGAGTCGGGGTCGCCGAGCAGGATCCGGATCCGCACGCCCTGCTCGGCCTTGGCGCGGAACAGGGCGAGCAGGCCGGGGTCGTCGGCCAGGAACATGCCGCTGTAGACCAGGATCCCGATCTCCTGCTCGGCCGAGTCGAACAGCAGCCCCCAGGTGTCGCGCGGGACGGCCCAGCGGTGCGGGTAGCACGACCAGGATCTCGCTCTCCGACGCCGACGCCACCTGCTCGGCGGCCAGCGCGCCCGGGCCACAGGTAGGTCTCGTCGACCCCGAGCCGGACCGCGACCTGGTGGCGGTGTCGTCGGTAGGGGATGCGGCCGCCGATCCAGCGCTCGATCGTCTTCGGGTCCACCCCGACGGTGTCGGCCAGCTCGGCCGGGGTCAGCGCCGCGTTGCAGCAGCGCCGTGCGCAGTCGCTCGTTCGCCATCGGCCGCCCCGACCTCTGATTTCCGGCTCACACCCCATCACGGATGCGAGCCGTCCTCGGTTCGTCCCAAGGACGTCCTGGGACCCCAGGCAGCGTACGAGGGACGTCTCGGCCAGGGTCCGACCGCGTGGTGACCCCGTACCGGCCGGTGGCGGAACGTCACCGCCATGACAACGAACCAGCCACCACAGCCCCGACGACGCCCCGACGACGACAGCTACCGGCCGCCCGCCGACCCGCTGCGCCCCGACCGGCTGCGCTGCGACTGCGGCGCCACCGCCGACCGCCACGGCCTGTGCCGCAAGTGCCGCGCCCGCGCCGCTGTGGTCGCCGACGCACCGCCGGCCGCCGCGCCCACGCCGACCGGCCGCCCACCCGCCGCCGCGGCGCCCCGCCCGCCCGCCCGGCCGCGCACCCGCCGGGCCGGCCGCTGACCAGCACCCCTACAGGAAGGAGACCTCACCGTGATCGTGTCCGTGTCCATCGTCCTGCTGCTGGGGGTGCTTCGTCTTCCTCGTCCGCTACACGAAGCTGCGCGCCTGGCAGGCCCTCGTCTGCATCCTGTTCGGCTTCTACGTCGCCGCCAGCCCCGCTCGCCCCCTACATCAGCGCCGCGGCCACCGCCGTCGGCCACCTGATCTCCGGGATCCAGCTCTGAGCCGCGACGCGGCCCGACGCCGCCTGACTCCACCGACCGCTCATCAACCGGCTCTGCCGGGAGCTCGCCGCGACGCGACTCCAGCTACGCCAACCTGCTCGCCGCCGCTCGCGCGACCCTCGCCGCCGCGCGCGACGACGAGCCCGACGCGCTGGAGTTCCTCGCCGACGAGCTGGTCGTCCAGCACGGCCAGCCGACCTCGACGCTGCTCGAACCGCCGAGCTGGTGGACGAGGTGGGCCGATGAACCGGCGCACCCGCCGGGCCCGCCGCCGGCTGCGCCGCGGCGACGCCCCGGAGCCGCTGCTGCTGATCACCGACGACCGCCCCGACCTGATCGAGTGGATCGAGCTGCTCGGCCGGGTCGGCTACCGCTACCGCTCCGAACTCGCTCCCGCTCGCCGTCGCCGGCGCGCTGCCGCTCGCCGCCGCGATCCTGCACGACCACGCACGTCCGCGCCGTGGTGGGTGCCGCTGGTCGGCGCTCGCCGTGGCGGCCGGGCTGTGCTGGCCGCGGGTCGCGCCGCTGCTGCGCCCGATCGAACGCGGCTACGCCGTCGCCGTACGTCCTCGCCGGCGGCGGGTGGCTCGACCGCCGCCACCCACTCGGCCCGGACACGGCACCGCTGCCGCTGCTGCTGCTGGCCGGCACGATCGTCGGCGGCGTCCCGTGGTGGACCCACCGACGCCGCCGCGCCAAGGTCCGTGTCGAACGCACCCTCGCCGCGTGGCCGCGACATCATCGCCGCCATCGGGCTGCCCGGCTCCCGGGTCATGTCCGCCGTGGTCGACCGCTGGGGCTGGCGCGCCCGCATCGGCCTGCCACCCGGCACAGACCGCCACCGACCTGATCAACTCCGACGCCGGCGCTCGAGTCCGGGCTGCGCACCCGCCCGGGCGCCGTCCGCGTCGAGCCCGACCCCAACCGCGCCGACCACGCCATCATCCGCGTCCTGACCACCGACCCGCACGCCCACCCGATCCCCTACCCGACCCCGGCGCGACCGTGACGGGCATCGGACGCGTCACCGACGCCGATCCCGCTCGGCCTGTTCGAGGACGCCGAACCGGTCACGCGTCCGGCTGTCGCACCGGCACGGGCTGCTCGGCGGCGTCGCCGGGGCCGGGCAAGAGCGGCGTCCTCAACGTCATCCTCGCCGAACTCGTCGCCTGCCCCGACGTCGTGCTCTGGGGCGTCGACCTCAAGGGCGGCATGGAGCTGCGCCCGTGGGCGGCCTGCCTCGACCGGCTCGCCACCACCCCGACCGAGGCCGACCGCGCTGCTCGCCGACGCCGTCGCCGTCCTCGAGACCCGCGCCCGGCGGCTGGCCGCCGACGGCTCCCGGCTGTGGGCAGCCCACCGCCGCGGCGCCCGCGCTGATCGTCGTGATCGACGAGTACGCCGAACTCGCCGACGAGTCGCCCGACCGCGATCGGGCACGCCGACTCCATCGCCCGCCGCGGCCGGGCCGTCGCCGTCACCCTGCTCGCCGCAACCCAGCGGCCCACGCAGAAGGCCATGGGCTCCGGCGCCGTCCGCTCACAGATGGACGTGCGGATCTGCCTGCGCGTCCGGGAACGCCGCGACGTCGACCTCATCCTCGGCCAAGGCATGCTCGCCGCCGGCTGGGCCGCCGACACCCTCAACGCCCCCGGCAAGTTCCTGATCTCCACCCCGGAACACACCACCCCGCGCCGCGCCCGCGCCTACCGGGTCGACGACCACGACGTCGCCACCATCGCCGCCCGCCACGCCGACCAGACGGCCCCACGCTCGACACGCTCTCGCGCGGCGCCACCGACTCGACGACCGAGGCAGAACAGACCGAGCCAGGCGACCGACCGGCGACCCGACCGATCCCGCCGACGCGCTCTGGGCCGCGCTGCAGCACGGCACCGCCGCAGGGCTGCTCGGTCAAGGACCTGATGGTCGCCACCGGGATGGGGCGCACCTGGGTCTACGCCCGACTGCAGGCCCACGCCGCCGACGGCCGCGTCACACAGATCAGCCGCGGCCGCTGGGTGGCCAACGTCGACGGGGAGATGCCCAGGTGAGCCGGTCGTCCGCGCGGACGTCCGCGCGCCCGACTCGCCCTACGCGCAGGCGCGCGCGAGCGACGGACGTCCGCGTGGACGTTCCGGTGCGCACGCGGCACCCACTCGCCGTGAGCTTGTGAGCCTTGCTGCGGCGGCCGCATACGCCGACGTCTCTGTCCGGACAGTCCGCCGGTACATCGCGGGTGGCCGCCTGACTGGCTATCGCGTCGGCCCGCGCCTGATAAGGGTCGACATGAAGGAGTTGGAAGATCTTGCCCGCCCGATTCCAGCAGCTGAGCCTGCATATTTCAGGACACCTGGATCGATAGCGTGAGCATCTATCTGATCGGTTGCCGAGCCGGGAGGAGGCCCTCGAGGATCTCTCCCGGACTGCGCCGTAACGGCCGCACGGCGCGTCGAACTCGCAGGCGACGTTGGTGCCAGTCGTGATCCACCGCCTACTCGCCAGGCCTCCCCGGCGCGCAATGGCGGAGGTGTCAGACACGGACGGGGTCGACCAGGCCAACGGGGTGGTCCACCGCTGCCCTGGTGACGCCCCCATCGGACACAGCTGCTGCCATGGCTGAGCTAGGACCCCAAAACCGCGCCGTCATCCCCGCCCGACGAGTGGTCCTCATATGGCTGCCAGGTCTCGCTGTGGCGTCCGGCGCCGCGGTCGCGACGGCGCACGGCCTCTATGGAGTGGCCCTCGCGGCGCGTGTTCCAGCCGGAATCGCGTGGTTGTATCCGCTGATCACTGACGGTCTCGCGCTGGTCGCCTACGCGGCCACTACCCGGCTGACTGGATCGGCAGCCCGTTATGCCTGGGCGGTCGGCGTGACCGCAGCGGGTCTGTCCGGGCTAGCACAAGCCACATGGTTGGCCACCGACGATCTGGCCGCCGCGCCGATTCTGCGGTTCGGCGTTGGAGCATGGCCCGCCATCGCCGCAGCGGTCGTCGCGCATCTCCTTCACCTGCTGTTCGACACCCCGCACCAGACTGGTCGCGCCCAGACCGCGATGGGTGCGATTACTACTGCGAACACGCCCTCGCAGACCGAACCGGTGTCCAGTTCAGCGTCCAGTTCAGCGTCCAGTTCAGCGTCCACGCCACTGTCCAATGCCCCGTCCGATCGTGATCCGGACGTGCTGACCAATACTGCAACCAGCCTGGTGTCCAATCCCGTGTCCAGCCAACGGTCGTCCGCTCCCGCAGAGACCGTCAGACGCTCTTCCCGCGGACGGTCGTCCGGCGTGCCGGGCGCTACGCGTGCACGTGCCTTGGCCGTAGCGAAGGCCTACCTGACGGAGCACGGCTCCTTACCCACCGTGCGAACCCTCGTGGCTGCGGCGAAGGTGTCGCGCGGTACTGCCGCCGCCGCGCTTCACGACCTCCGACAAACTGGACACGGCCCGCACCTCGTCTCCCCACCAAGAACGAGCCTGGGCGATCGTGATCAGGCTGGTGACCAATCAGCCGAGAGCTGATCGACTTCTCGTTGCTCCAGTGAGCATCGGCGATACTCAGTCTCCGTCGCGAGAACCTGCCGTTCGCGCAGATCAGACCATTGATCAACGATCAAGCACCAAAGCTCTGACCCTTTGTCTGCCAGTCAGGCCCGGCAAGCGCGCTGCCGAGTAGCCGGGGGGAATCTCACCCCCCGGCCCTCACAGAACCGTGCGTAACAGTCTCCCGTTACACGGCTCTTGTCGCTCTGTTCGTCAGATCTGTACGGCGTTGGTCCGCGGAGTGAGGCGCCAGTGCGCGAACATGCGGGGGTATCGCTGGGCGATCTCCTGCAGCTTCGCCAGCGCCTTCCGCTTGGCCGCGAGCCGCTTGTATTTCTTGCGGATCCAGCGCACCAGGTAGGCGTTGATGCGCATCAGGAACGGGATCAGCTCCCAGGGCCGGAAGCGGCCGTAGTAGTTGATCCAGCCGGCCACTTTCGGGTTGACCCGGCGGGCCAGCTCGTTGAAGGTCAGATCGGTACGGATATGCAGATGCCAGCTCCGCACCTCCCTGCTGATCTTGTTCAGGGCATCATTGCTGATCGCCGGGTCGAAGGACAGGAACAAGTTCCCGCGCCGACTCCGGTTCTTCCTGGCGCGGAACGTGTACCCGAGGAACGTGAACGCTTCGTGCTCATACGAGCCCCGCCGCACTCCGTCCTTGCAGTAGACGATCCGGGTTTTGTCCGGGTGCAGCCGCAACCCGACCTCGACCATCCTGTCCGAGAGCGCCGCCAGGACCTCCCGGGCCTGGCCCTCGGTGACGCAGTGCAGCACCACGTCATCCGCATAGCGTTCGAACCAGATGCTCGGGTACTCCCGAGCCATCCAGGTGTCGAACGCATAGTGCAGGAACAGGTTCGCCAGCACGGGAGACACCGGGGCGCCCTGCGGCGTCCCGCGTTCCCGCTCAACCAGCAAGCCATCGGGCATGACGAGCGGGGCGGCGAGCCACCTCCGCACGTACAACGTCACCCACCTGGCATCCGTGTGAGCATCCACCGCCTTGACCAGCAGGCCCCAGGGCACGCTGTCGAAGAACTTCTGGATGTCGAGCTCGACCACCCAGTTCCGCTTCCAACACCGCTCCCGGCATGTCCCCACAGCATCCAAGGCGGACCGTCCGGGCCGGTATCCGTAGCTGTCGGGATGGAACACAGGCTCCACCCGCCGCAGAAGATGTCGGGCCACCACGGTCTGAGCCACCCGGTCGGCGACAGCGGGAATGCCGAGCATTCTGCTGCCGCCACCGTGTGGCTTCGGGATCTCCACCGCGCGCACCGGGGGCGGAAAGTAGGAGCCCGACGACATCCGGTTCCAGATCTTGTACAGGTTCCCCTGAAGATCCTTCTCGAAGTCCTCGATACTCTGCCCGTCCACTCCCGGAGCACCTCTATTCGCCCTGACCTCCTCCCACGCCTTCTTGACTTCCCACTTCGAAATATCGAACGGCTTGATCTGAGACTTCAACTGGCTCACCCCACTCCTCCCGGAGCACCTCCGGTTGATGTGATCAACTCAGTCACGAGCGACCCGGCCCCTTCGCTCCGCCCCCATTACAAGGGCCTCACCACTACTACGGGCCGGTCCGCCGGCAGGACCCGCATCGGTACTCGACCCCTCACAGTTGCGGCTGCTCGGGGCACTCCCTCTCGCCCGCACTCGGCGGGCAGTATCAGGACCTGCCTTCTCCTGTTCCGTACGGAAGCCGCAGTCCGGACTCACGTCGCCTACATGCCGGACACCACCTGGCCAATAGACGGGCACCCGCCAGGCTCATCCCGGAGCTCAGGTCACACCCCGGTTTCGATGTCGTCTGGTTTCCTTTCGACACGTCAGCAGCGATTCACTTGCGTTCGTCTTCCCGGACCCCACCTGACGCCTCCTACGACGCCTTTTCCTCATCGCTCACCACGACGGTCTTCAGCCAACGCAGCATGAGGCGGTTTGAAGCCTCCCCCCGCAGGGCGACTTCGAAGGGCCATACCCTTCATCATCCGTACAGCACCACTTCAGAAGCTGTTCCTACAATCAACTTCCTCTCAGTGTTCAGGACACAAGACCTGGGAAAACAGACTTCTGCGCAGGTCGCGGCGGTGCAGTTCGACGCAGTTCAGGCCCGTTCGGGCCCGTTGAGGTCAGACGCGTGCTCCACATTTGCTCCACCTCCGTCAGTCAAAGAGTTCATGTCTTGACAATTTGACTCGGCGTCAAAGGGTTCGCGTCCGCCGCCCAGCAGGCCTACGAGCCGGTCCGGATATCGCCGTGAAGCTCAAGCGGTGGACCTGCACGTGACGATCCGGCCTCGTCGGCGACGCCGCCCACCCCACCTCTCCCTACGCCGCCTACGGCGCCGGCATGGCCACCGAGGACGGCTACTTCCTCGGTCGCCGGTTGGCCGCGGTCGACCTGTCCGACTACGCCGCCGTCCGCGAGGCCCTCGATGCTTTCGAGGCGCCGCGCAAACCGCACACCGCGCGGCAGGTCCAGCAGGCCTACATCTTCGGCAAGGTGTTCCACCACGCGCCTCGACCCCTGCAGGGCATGGCGGGACGCAATCCTGGACCGCACCCCGTTCCGGCAGAAGGTCGTCGGGGAATCCTCACCCGGTGAGATCGTCGCCCAGATCGCCGCGATCGACGAGGCCGAGCGGCGCTTCGCGGCCGTCCGCGGATCGGGTCCGCAGTAACGGACCTCTGACCCAACGTCGACCGCCTCGACCCCGCCGGCCGCCGGCGCGCGCAGGCGTCCGTACTCGATCTCGAACCTCTACCCCCGCCTCGAACGCGCATCCGGCTGATTCCTTCCTACGTGTGGAGTTTGTCGGCCTCCGCAAGGTGGAGCAATCTCGTCAAGACTTGTGGATGAAGATCTTTTAGGCGGCTTCGGGCTGAGGCGTTTCGTCGGGTCGTTTGACGAGCTTGCCGTTGACGAACAACGCGCCGGCACGCACGAGTGCAACCAGATGGGGTGCATTGACTGCTCGCCAGCGGTCTTGTGCGGCCTCGATGAGCTTGAACGCCATCGCTAGTCCGGCCGTGCGTGATCCGGGGCCGCGGGTGACCTTCGTGCGGCGTCGCACGGTCGCGAGGTCGTACTCGACTGGGATCGGTGGGCCGCAAGTGAATCGAGTGCTCGGCGGGGTAGTCGTAGAACGCCAACAACCGCTCGAGTATCGTCGGTGATCTTCGCAACGGCCTTGCCGAACTTCGCTCCGTAGGCTGTTTTGAAGCTGCTCACGGCATCGAGGGCGTGTTGCTTGTCCTCGGCGTTCCAGATCTCGGCCAGGGCCTTCTTCGCCCCCGGATGCGCCGACTTCGGGTAGGGCACTGAGAACGTTGGCGATCTTGTGGAACCAACAGCGCTGTTCTCGCGCGCTGGGGAACACCTCCCGCAGCGCGCCCCAGAACCGAGCGCGCCATCGCCCATCGCCAGGACCGGCGCACGCATCCCACGCCGGGCGCAGTCACGCAGCAGATCCGCCCACGACTCGGCCGACTCGCGGTAGCCGTCGGTGAGCGCGACGAGCTCCTTCCGTCCGTCGGCGCGGACACCGATCATGACCAGCAGGCAGAGTTTGTGCTCCTCCAGCCGGATGTTGACATGGATGCCGTCGGCCCACAGGTAGACGTAGTCCGCCTGCGATAGATCCCGCTCGGAGAAGCTGCGTTGCTCGGCCTTCCAGGGTCTGGTCAGCTTCGTGATCACCGGCGCGGACAGGCCCGCCGTGGAGCCGAGGAACTGTCCCAGCGCGGGACGAAATCGCCCGAGGACAGCCCGTGCAGGTAGAGCAGCGGCAACACCTCGGCGATCTTCGGGGTCTGCGACACCACGGCGGCAGGATCGCCGAGGCGAACCGGGTCCGCTCGCCGGTGTCGGGATTGGTGCGCCGGTCATTGACCCGGGGCGACCACGTCCACCGCGCCGGCCGAGGTGAGTACCGTGCGCGGCTGGTGCGAGCCGTTGCGCACCACCAGCCGACGCCCGTTCTCGTCCCGCGGTGGACGAACCGGGCGATGTAGTCATCGACCTCCGCCTGCAGGGCTTGGGCCAGCATCCGGCGGGCGCTCTCACGGACCAGGTTGTCGATCAACGACACGCTGTCGTCTCGGCGGGGGTCACCAGGGTCGGCAACTCCAGGAACTACGGTGAGCACGGGTCGTACCTTCCCGACCGGCGTTGGCGCGCCGATCTTGCTTGAGCACATCAAGATCACACGGAGGGTACGACCCCTCCGACGTCATCCACATGTTTCAAGCATTGCTCCCGC
>CAWBRG010000007.1:0-125000 GCA_963791185.1 uncultured Actinomycetota bacterium
CGCTGGGCCTCTTCCGGAGGAGATCGTCGCACGGGAGATCATGCGATCGTACCTTCTGACGGCGCCGGCGGCGTGGCCGTCGTTTTGCGGCTGGGCGGTCGCACCTCCTTCTTCAATTATGGTTGGGCCGATCGTGTCAATGAAAAGCCGGTTACGACGGATTCGCTGTTCAACTTGGCTTCGCTGCGCAAAGTGTTTGATGCCACGCTGCTGGCTCGCTCGGTTCGCGATGGCGCGTTGAGATTGGACGATTTTATCGCGAAATATGTCAGCGAGCTGCAGGGTGATATTCGCCGCGTCACGCTCGGCCAGCTCGCCGCCCACACCTCCGGCCTGTTGCTACCTCAAGACCATCCGCCTTGGCCGGACTGGGGCTACACATTACCGGAGTTCATCCGCACTCTAAATGCCTGGAAGGCGGAAGAGGAGCCCGGTAAGGCGCATCTCTATACGCATGCAGGCTTTATCCTACTGCAGCTCGCGATGGAGCGCCGATACGGCAAACCAATTGACGCTCTGATGGAGCAGCGTTTGCTACAGCCGCTGCATATGACTTCGACGTTTTTGCCTCGCGGCGACGACAGTCCACGCGGCAGCGCGTGTCCCCCAAGGACAAGAAACGTGCGGTGCAAGGCTATGGCGACAACAGCGAACTGATCGACCATCCTGGTGAACAACGAAGCTACTATCACTGGTCTGGGGACAGGACAGATGTTTTCCTCCCCGCGCGACATGGCGATCTTTCTGGCGGCCAATCTCGGAGAGTTGCCGACCCGGCCAGCTTTAAGTGAGGCCATAGCGTTGGCGCATAAAGGCGTTGTGAGCATCAGCGAGAGAAACCTGCAAGCGCTTGCGTGGGAAATTATCACCGCAGATGAGCCCCATTCCTCTTCGATTGGCCGGCTATCGAAGATCCGCTAGCTCAATCATCGAGGAGATCATCACACCAGGAAATGCGGGAGTGATTATCACACCATCCCCGCCGCGTTGGTCGGCCCAGGTAGTTAGGATACCGCAATAACCACAGGGGAATTTGGAATATCCTCCGTAGCAGCCATAGATGGTTTTCGTGATTACCGCAACACCCGCCAACACCACCCAGGCCCAGGTCCAATCATTCGCGAGAACTGGGAAGCGCTGGAGAGAATGGCGTTGGCGGTTCCGCTCTAGTGTGTTCCACCAGCGGGTTGACCCATGAGAAGATTTTCGCGAAAGCCGGGCTGTCGTCCCCCACAGTAACAGGAAGGCCGAACCCCTCGATGATCCGGCTCACCTGTAGGACCTCCTCGTTGGTGTAGCAGTTCCAGCCAATCTCCCGGTAGCCAGCAGCGGTACCGGACATTTGTTGTATTGTCCGATGGCGAACGACAGGTCATCTTCGAGTTCTGGATGCCGCGACAGTTCGTAGAGGGCCCACACCGTCATCGGCTCGGCTTCCTCATCGGCGGGCGGATGTAGTATCGGAGGGCTGGTCCTCCATTTCCGGCCCATGCGCTCTTGCCTTTTCAAGAACTCGCTTAGGCGGGTTACTAGCCTCATCACGTCCCTAACCTCCCACCTGCCGCCTAGAGGCGAGGGAATATCCCGGCAGTTCAGGTGTTGGGCCTGGGCCTCGGCCTGTATTTCCAAAACGCGCAAGCTTTCTTCCAAAGACCTGTCCGTACGCAATATCAAGGCGCGTTCCTCGTCGGTTAGTGGGCGACCGAGGTAAGTTTCGAGGGTCTCCATTTCTGCTTCTGGCTTCATATCATGTTGTTTTGCGGCCTTGGCCTTCTCGTGTTCTCCAGACATCTTGGAGATTTACAAACTCGAAAAACCGCTTTTCATCGAGCACCTCTATACCTAGATTCTGCGCCTGTTCGAATAGTGGAGCTGTGACCCGGTCCCAACACGAGCCAATCGACATCCTCGGACATCGACTCCACAATCGTGGCTCCAAGCTGTTCAGCACGGTACTGCGGACGGAGTTCAAACTGACCGGTAAAGTGGATGATCTTCCCTTTTACGATATTCTGATTTAATATTGATATTCATAAAATCACCTTTTATTGAAAATATAACCGTTATTATGCCCTATGTATACCAGTAACTAATAGGCTTTTCAATGTAAATCGTCGCTAAAAGTTGGCATTCAGTATTTAGTTGTTCAGCAAACATTGCATCCAAAGGTATCTTACGAGTAGAGCCGCCCAGTCCAATGAGGTAATAGGGTAATGGGCATCACCCAGAAATGCGAGTAACGATTAACGACTATTAATTTTATTACCGTAGCAGTAGTGCGTATGTATGTCAAGATAATTCGCTTCACAAGACTATATTCTCGAGAGAATAGTCTAGGTCTGCGAGGGTCAAGCTTCGCGCTGTGAGTTTATGCTCCAATAGGTGCGTTAGTATCAGCGGAGTATCAATAAGCGCCGTTTCGCTCGGCATAAGGCTAAAGGTTTTGCCAGCGGCGCTAAATAGTTTCACCGCTTTTGATGATTACACTGGTAGATTTTAGCTAGGCGATCAGGCCGATCCACTGCTGCTACTGCATTCGCTGTTTTGATGTCCTGGAGCTCTCTTGAAGACTTTTAATAATGCTAGGGATTTGAGCTGTCCGCTCGTTCGGTGAATGGCCAAAAGCAGCCTCGGATCGCAGCATGGTTTCAATCTGACCCTTGTTCATGCCGGCTCTTCTGAGATCGAGAGCAAACTTGAAGAAATTATCATTGCCGGATCCCTTGGGTGAGCTCCGCCAATTGCTGATGGCGGCTTGAGCCGGAGCTTGTCGATCTCTCTTTCGTCATCGGTGAGATCAGAACATGTCTTGAGTTCTGGCTGGAGCGGCATCGGCCCATTCGATATCCAGGGGATGGGGTCCAGCGGCAACCTTGCTGCGTCACTGTAGTCTCGGAGAGAAGTTGTGGCTGGGATCCGCAGCTTGTGAAGGAAGGTAGAATAGGCTGGTAGGCCGCCGTTGACCAATCTAGTCCTGACTGGCGCTTGGCAGCGTTGGAGGTTCGCCCGGCCGTTGGCTTACGCCTGGCTAGGCACCTCATAACCTGCATCCTCCAGCTTCCGAGCAATCTGCTCGTAAAGCAGCAAATAGTTCTCAGGCGTGAGCTGATCGGTAGTAGGAATGATAACGCGATATCGCGGTCTGGCGACGGTATGGCGGAATGTGTTCGTCAGGATCATTCGTGTACGAGGAAACAAACTGGGAAATTCATCTCGGTCGACATTCTCCGTTTTCAAAATCCAACCAAAGATTTTGCAGATAAACGATGTTGCCAATCCCCCGGGCGGTACCTTTGATCTGATTTGGATCAAATATCGCGGGGGACATCAGCCAGGATGTTTCCTTAGATTTGACCGTTCGCTGATGCAGCTCCCGCAGTACATAAATAAAAGTTTCTTCATCGAACCAACGCATATAAGCCAATGGCGCCGATGAAAATTTGTCAGGATATATGGTGCGACAGCAGGGTTGCTGGTAGAAGTCATTCATGAAGATAGAATTGAGTCGCCCGGATAAAGTCGGAGGTGGCGTGCCGAAATTGGTATAAGTTATTACACTTTTGGCACGGGACCTCGACCCTTTCGTATCACAACGAACAGCCGAAGGATCCTGACGAGTTTTCAATTGGAGTTGGTCATTCAACACCTGAATCCTCTTATCCTGGGCTTTTTTACGCTGTTCAGCGACCCGCTCCCGGTTTGACCGATGTTTTCGCGGCCGTCCGAACGTCGACGTCATAACCTCATCAATGCCGATATCAATTTTTTCAATCTGCGAACCAGGAAACTTAGATTGAAGGTATTCTGCCAGAGGCTCGCGGTCGGAGTCGCCGGAGACCGGGTCGCTGGGGTGCTGGCCGCCCTGTCCGCGGCGGCCGCGTTCGACTACTTCCTGACCGTTCCCTACTACCAGTTCGCGATCCTGGACCGCGACGACGTCGAAACAGCTGTCTTGTTGCTCGCCATCGGCATCGCCGTCACCGAGATCAGCCTGTGGGGTAGGCGACAGCAGTCGCTGTCGGGTCGCCGCGAGGGATCTCTGACCGGCGTCGCGCACGCCGCCCGGATGGCCGCCGACGGCTCCTCGACCGAGGATCTCATCGCCACCGTCGAACGCATGATCACCGACGTGCTCGACCTGGACGACACCCGCTACGTGCCCCCGGCGGAGCACCGGCCGGATCCGGACCGGCCCGTCCTCGCCCGCGACGGGACGCTGCGCTGGCGCGGGCACGTCATCGATGTCGCCCGCGAAGGCTTGCCGACGATGGACACCATCGAGCTCGAAGCGGGGCGCGACGGCGACGGCGGCCGGTTCCTGCTGACCGCCGCCTCGCGGGTGCGCCGTCCGAACCGGGAACAGCTCATGGTTGCGGCAACTCTCGCCGAGCAGGTCACCGTCCCCGTGCCCGCCAGACGCGGGGACGGTGAAACAACCGACTAGCGCTGCATTCGACGCATCGCGTGCTCAACCGACGGTGTGGTCGCAGGTCACGGCGATCTCGCGCACCGCGTCGGCGATGGCACGGAAGTCTTTGCGCAGGATCTTGCTGTGGTTGCTCGCGACGGTCGCGCTCACCTGGATGTTCGGATTGCGGGCGAGTACCGGGTTGAGGTTGGCGCGTATGCCTTCCATCAACTTCGGGTCGGCGCCCAGGTGGCCGCCCGAGGCCACCACGTACCGGACCGGTGCCGTCACCCGGTCGAGGACCGGGTCGAGGTCGCCCATGAGCTCGTTGATCTCGATGTTGACCTCGGCGTGCTGTTCGGCTGTCATCCGCGCGGCGAGGCCGAGCGGGCGGGCGATCGGGAACACCGGGCTCAGCCGTCGGAAGAGCGTGCGGATCTGCCTGCGGGCGGCGTCGTCGAGCCAGTCGTGCGGGTAGGCGCCGTCGACCGACACCACCCCCGCGACGCGGTCCGGGTTCCGGGCGGCCCAGTGCACCGCGAGCATCGCGCCGTAGGACCAGCCGACCAGGATCGGTCGGTCCACGTCCCTGGCCACGAGGACGGCGTCGAGGTCGCGGAGGCACGCTTCGAAGGAGTAGTCCGCCGAGCGTTGTGACTTGCCGCGGGCGCGTTCGTCGTAGGTGATGTGTCGGTAGCCGTTGTCGAGCTCGGCGATGACGCGTCGCCAGTGCGACTGGTCGGCGTACGAGCCGTTGAGGTAGACCACGGGACGGCCGGGCCCGCCGGTGTCCGTCACAGCGAGTGCGGTGTCGTCGACCGGCACCATGCCGGCCCAGGCGAGTTGCTCGATGGTCATGGCTTCCTACCTCCAGTGTCAGTAGTGGATCAGGTGTGGTGGATGGCGATGGCGTCACGGGACGCGCGGGTGCCGGTCGACGGTCTCGTCGGGCTCTTCTGGCCGGCTGGCGTTCCCCAGCAGGTTGCGTAGGTGCCTGAATCCGGTGGGACGGCTAGGCGGTGGCGCCTCGGGCGACGAGGACCTCCGGATCACCCATTGCGGCCGGTGCTCGACCGAACGGTGGATTACCTGGCCGACGCCGATGGCGCGCTCGAGGCCTTGGAGACCCCGGGGCGTTGATAGGCGGGTGCGGAGTCATCCCTTCTTGAATCGGTTGGGTCGTGGCTGCGTGGGTTGGCCGCGGTGGATCAGGACGTCGCCGTCGCGGGTGCGGGCGCGGACCTCGGCCGTGCGGTCGAAGTCGTCTGGTCCGGGTTGCTGGTCGAGGCGGTTGCGGACCGTCCCCGTGTCGGACCGGACGTCGAGCCACGCCGCAGTCCCCTCGGCGATGCCGATCTCGACCTCGCCGTAGGTGGTGGCGATGTCACAGCTGCCCTCGACGACCTCGGTGACCCGGACGCTGCCGTAGGCGTTGCGCGCCAGGAGGTCCGCGCACAGCCGTTCGATCGCCATGTCGCCGTGCGAGCCGCGCAACTGCAGCGGGCCGCGGGCCTCGGTCAGGGTGATGTCGCTGTCGTTGTCGGTGATCGAGGCCGGCCCCTCGACCACGCCGACGCGGACGTCGCCGGAGCTGGTGGTGATCTCCAGGTCCGCGGTGGCGCGCTCGACCGAGATGTCGGCGTGCCGGGAGCGGATCTCGACGACACCGACCTCGTCGAGGTGGACGTCGCCGTACTCGGTGCGCACCCGGCAGGTGCCCAGGCGGCCTTCGGTCGACAGCGAGCCGTGGCGGGTGGTGGCGTGCAGATCCGAGCCGGTGGGGACTTCCACGGTTACGGTGGCGCCGGCGCCCGGTCCGAGACCGAGCATGCCGAGGCCCCAACCCAAGGGGCCGCCGCGGCCTGCGGTGGTGGACACCGTGAGCTGGTTGCCGGAGAGTTCGCACCGGATCGCGCCGTCTTCGCCCAGGACGTCGACGACGGTCGTGTCGCGGTCCGAGGCGATGATTCGGGTGTCGCCCAGCGGCAGGTCGATGCGGACGTTGATCGGGCCCGGCGTGGTGTAGGTGGGCATGCCGGATCACCCTTTCCGGGGCTTCGCCCCCGTCGGTGTATGGCGGGTCAGCCGACCCAGCCGGAGAAGTGGTTGCGGGTGCTCGTCGACGGTGTGACCGGGCGTGCGTCGATCACGGCCGAGGTTGCCCGCACGAGCCAGGCGTTGACCGAGAGCCGCTCGCGGGCGGCGGCTTGCTCGATGCGTGCCTTGAGCGACTCCGGAGGACGGAAGTTGATGCGCGACACCGGGCCGTCGGTCAGGTCATCGGCGTCACGGTCTCCGCGATGCCGGTCCGGCGCGGGCTGCTCGACGGTCTCGGGCCGAACCGGAGGCGGGGTGACGACGATGTCGGGATCGCGACCGCGCAAACGCAGGTGCGCAGAGCCCGGGGCGATCTCCCGAGTGACGGCGTCGAGCGCCTCGGCCAGCACCTCGATGATCACCAATCGCACGGCGGAGTCCAGCGGCGCGACGAGCCGCTCGGCCACAGCCCGCACCTCCGCACCACCTGCCTCCGCCACCGCAAGCAGTTCCCGTTGAAGACGGGCGACGACCGGCGAAAGCTCCACCCGGCCACTATGGCGCCATTGTGGCACCATCGTCAAGAGTCTTGGCGCCACTCTGTCGACGGGCCAGGTTGAGGGCGCTAAACGGGCACAGGTGCCGCCTCTTGGAGTAGTGCTCCTCCTGTGATGGCGGGCGCGCACGTTGATCGCCTGTGCTGTCGTGCCCGGATCCCGAGGAGGAGGAAGGTGGGCTGCTCGGCCTGCTGGTCGCGATCTCCATCGGCATCTTCGGGGGCCTGATGAACAAACTGCTCGGGATGCACGCCGGGGTGCAGTTCTTGGCCTACTGCACAGCCACACTCTTCATCCCGAAGTTGCGGGCCTGACGTAACGCGCGGGCCGCAAGCGCAAGACGGATATGCCAGTTGCGACGGTCATGTCCGATAGAGCGGTGGCGACGGCGTGGAGGTCGGCCTTGATGTAGGTCGTGGTCGCCGGGCCGGTGGTGTCGGTGTGGCCGGCGTAGGCGCGGGCGACACCGTAGCCGAAGTGGCGTTCGACCCAGGTCAGGGTGGTGTGACGCAGCCAGTGGATGGAGATGCCCTGGGTAGCGACCCAGGGGAGTTGTTGGCCGACGCGGGGTCAGAGGTGGTCGTAGCGGCGCGTGGTCAGGGCGCAACCATTGCGGTATCGAAGGAGGCGGTCAGTGGGCAGCACGGCGCCGCGGCAGGCGGCGTGGTCGGCGAGGCTCGCGGCGAGGGCTGCGCTGATCGGTTGCCATCGGACGGTGCTGCCCTTCTCGCGGAGCTGAATCAGGCAGTTGGGGGTGTCGAGGTCGGCTACGCGGAGGGCGAGCGCGCCGCCGCGGCGACACGCGGTCTCGGTGTGCAGGCGCAGCAGCAGCGAATCAAGGACGACGTCGTTGCCGCTGGTGCGGGCGACGAGATTGATTTGGTCGAGCTCGTGGACGGTAACGGCTCGTCGGGTGCTGGGCAGCCGGCGTGGCTTGGCGACGCGGTGCGCTGGGCTGTCGTTCGCCGCGATAAGCCCGTCGGCGATCGCCCGGTTGTAGATGGCTCGGGCGGCGGCGATCACGTGCTCGCCAGGCGTGCCGGCCGTGGCGGCTGTTGCGTCGTGACCGGCCGGTCGCGGTCATCCGGTGCTGCATGGCTTCGGTGTCGCTGGCCGCGATCTGGTCCAGTGGCTGGGTGCCCCACGCTTCGGCCATTCTGATCCAGTAGCTGCTGTAGGTGCGGTTCGCGCCAGGTCCGGCAGCGGCGATAACGCGCGGCAGATAGTCGGCCAGCGTCGGCACGGTCGACGCTGGGATCTGAGCGTCGCACAGGTCGCGGCGAGGATGACTCCGAGCTGGGCCAGGAGGTCTCGGGCGATCGCGATTCGGGCCGAGTCAGCGGGCATCAGGGGTGCCGATCAGGGTGCTGTAGTGCCTGACCAGTAGCCGCGTCACGCTAGCCGCGGGGGTGGACGACAAGGACCTGCTCATCCACGGAAGCCACGAGGACTACTGGGGGGCCGATCGTGATGCCACACATTCGGCGCGCCGCAGCCGGTAGAGCTAGTGCGCAGCGGTCGTCGATGCGGTGCCTGCAGCCGGGAAAGGACGAGACGACGATCGTGTCGTGGGTCGTATCGAGGGCCAGTTCGTGGCCCGGTTGACACGGGGTGGTCGATTACGCGACGAGCCGCAGCGTAGCGGCGTGCTGCTGCTCGTAGCTGATCGGGGACTGCTGGCCGCACCAGGAGTGACGGCGGCGGGTGTTGTAGCGGGTCACCCACCGGAACACCTCTCGCCGACACGTCGCCGGGTCGGGCCAGGCGCGCCATCGTGCAGGGTCTCTCGTTTGAGCGTGGCGTTGAACGACTCGGCCAGCGCGTTGTCGGCGCTGGTGCCGACCGCGCCCATCGACTGGGTGACGCCCCACTCGGCGCACAGGCCGGCGAAGGTCGTCGACGTGTACTGCGGCGCCGTGATCGGAGTGGAAGATCGCCCCCGCCAGCGAGCCCCGCGTGTCGCGGGCAGCGGACAACGCGTCGACGATCAGGTCGGTGCGCATGTGCTCGGCGACCGCCCAGCCGGCCAGCCGTCGGGAGTGGCAGTCGATCACGGTGGCCAGGTACAGGTTCGACCCGTCGGCGATCGGCAGGTAGGTGATGTCGCCGACGTAGCGCTGGTTGGGCGCCTCGGCGGTGAAGTCGCGGCCCAGCAGATCGGGCACGGTCTGGTTGGCCGGCTCCGGGATCGTGGTGCGTACGCGGCGGCGTAGCCGCAGCCCGGCGATCTGTTGCTGGCGCATGATGCGGGCGACCCGCTTGTGGTTGACCCGGGCAGCCGGGTCGGCGCCGTCGTTGAGCTCGGCGGTGATCCGCGGGACGCCCTGGGCGCGGTCGACCTGGTGGATCTTCCGGATCCGCTCGGCGAACGCCGTATCCGCGCTGGCCCGCACGGCCCGCACGGGCGCGGCGGCCAGCCACGCGTAGAACGACGATCTCGCCACCTGCACGATCTCGCACAGCCGCTTCACCTCGAAGGCGTCCCAGTGATCAGCGACGAACTGGAAGCGGGTCACCAGCGCGTCTCCCCGGCGAAATACTTGGCCGCCTGGCGCAGGATGTCCCGCTCGGTGGCGAGCGTGGCGTTCGCGGTCTCCAGTGCTGCCACCCGCGCCGTAGCAGGGCCAGCTCGGCCTGCGCCGAGCCCGCCCGTGCGGGCCTGGTGTCGGTCCGGTCCGGGTGGCGCGCCGCGACGGGCTGGTTGCGGTGCCTGCCGTGCCCTCGTCAGGGGTGCTCGTCGTCTCGGGGTCAAGCGCGGCAACCCAGGCGGCGAGGGTGCTCGGGTGATCCCCAGATCGGTCGCGATCCCTCGCAGGGTGGCGCCGGGAGTGGACCGGTAGAGGTCGACCGCCTGGCGGCGGAACTCCTCGGTGTAATTCTTGCGGGCCATGATCGTGAATCTTCTCGCTTCCCCGGCGGGGCCGGTTCCAGTACGAGCCGTACACCCGTCGCGTGCCGTTGGATACGGCCGCCCGAACGACGGGGATGTACTCGGCGAACGTTGGTGCCGGGGCGCGATCCGGGGCGGTGGTCAGCAGGTCGGCGGGGGAGACGCCGAGCCGGGCGAGTAGCAGCCGTGCGACGTCGAGGTCGGCGGCGGTCGGTGTGGCGCTGGGCGCCGTAGGCAGGGTCATTCGGGTTCACCGCCGGGTCGGGTCGAGCGCTTTGTCCAGCGCTGCTGGTGGGTAGATGGCGAGGTGGGAGCGGTCGGGGTCGGCGGCCAGTAGCACGCGGTCGCCGGTGGTCAGGCCGCAGCGGTGGCGCAACGAGGCGGGGATGCGCAGATGGCCCTGTGCGGTGACGTGGTGGCTGCCAGCGGGGTCGGGGACGACGGTGAGCGTCCCGGCCGCTTCACGGATGTCGAGGCGATGGCCTGCGCACCAGCCCAGCGCGCGCAGAACGACGCGGTCGACGACCCGTCCGCGGTCGTCGACCGCGGATGCGCCGTAGACCACGGCGGAGGTGCGCTGTGGCGGCAGATCCGGCAGCGGGAGCGGTTCGCGGGCCAGCGATGCGACACCGGCGTGCGCGGTCGCGCGATCGGCACTCGATGGGAGGACGACCGGTGCGATCACACCGGCGGCGATCATCGGATCCGCCCGGGTGGAGGCGCGCCGAACGCGTCGAAGAACGGAGGGAGCTGATGTGGCAGATCTGCCACCGTGGAGTGTCCGAGGGGGGACTTGCTCACTAACCACACGCCTCCGGTTCGCCGCTCCTAAGGGTCCCCGGTGTCCCCAGGTGTCCTCGGGGAGTTGAACCCCCATGGTGTCCGAGGGGGACTTGCGCATTAGCCACACGCTTGGCGCTGAGCTGACGATTGCGTGGCGAGCGGCGGCCATGGGCCGAGACGTTGAACGGCCGGGCTGTAGGGGGCCGGTCGCGTCAGGTCGTCCGTCCCGGGCCGACTGGGCCGCAGCGGGCGTCGGCCTGACACGCAGCGTTACGGTGCGGATGATGAGCGAGTGTCAGCACTACGACTTTGCGACCGTTGACCGCCCCGTCGACCCCGACGAGCTTGCCGGTATGCGCGCGTTGTCGACCTGGACGCACACACACCGCGGACGTCGTTCGTGAATGAGTACCACTGGTGAATTCTCCGCAGCGACCAGAAGCTCCTGGTGGAGCGGTACGACCTGACGGCGGAGTACCGGCGCAAGCCCGCGCTCCCGGAATGGTTGTCGGCCGTGGGGCCGTGAGCGTCGAAGGCGAGCTGGCCACGCTGCGCGCGGAGAACGCGCGGTTGCGCCGACTGCTCGATCTCACTGCCGAGCAAGCGCGACCTCCGCAGGCGACGCAGACCGGCCTCGTCCTCGGTCGTCCCGGTCCGGTTGCGGCCGCGTCGCCCGCGGCGGACAAGGTGCGGTTCTTCCGCAGGCTGTTCGCTTCGCGGACCGACGTCTACGCCATCCGGTGGGAGAACCGGCGCATCGGCCGTTCCGGGTGGGTGCCCGCGGTGGAAGGTGGGTGGCGCAAGGGCACCTCGAAGCCCTACCTGCGGCTGACCGACGCCGCCGTCGAGGCGCACCTCACCGGTGAGGTCCACGTCGGGCTTTACCCGATGCTCCGCGACGACACCTGCCACTGGCTCGCCGCTGACTTCGACGGCCCGTCGGCGATGCTCGACGCGCTTTCCTACCTCAAGGCGGCGCGGGCGGTTGGCGTGCCCGGCGCGCTCGAGGTGTCGCGTTCGGGTACTGGAGCGCACGTCTGGGTCTTCTTCGAAGGGCCGGTGCGGGCGGAAACGGCGCGCACGCTGGGCTCGGGGCTGGTGCGGGAGGCCATCGCGTTGCGCGGGCGGATGGACCTGGCGGGCTACGATCGGCTGTTCCCCGCGCAGGACGTGCTGCCCGCTGGCGGGATCGGCAACCTCATCGCGGCGCCGCTGCAGGGGCGGCTGCGCAAGGACGGCGCGACGGTCTTCCTCGACCCGGGGACCCTTGAGCCTTTCGACGACCAGTGGGCGTACCTGTCCAGCCTGTATCGGCTCTCGCCGGGCGAGGTCGGACGGCTCGCCGCCCGGATCGGGCCGGTGCGAGTCGGGTCGGCGGTTGGCGGGTTGCGCGAACAGACCTCGTCGAAGATCAGACCGCGACCGCCCGCAACCGTCGAGGCCGTCCTCGGCGCGAGAGTCGGCATCGACACTGCCGCACTTACCCCGGCGATGCTGGCCACGCTCAAGCACGCCGCTTCCATGGCGAACCCCGCGTTCTACGATCGACAGCGGCGGCGGATGTCGACGTGGGGTGTGCCGCGGTTCCTGCACAGCTTCGACGAGACGCTCGATGGGCGGCTCGTGCTCCCGCGTGGTTTGCTCGATGTCGTCGCTACCGTGGTCGAGGAAGCGGGGAGCAGCCTGGTGATCCGCGATGAGCGGGTCGCCGGTGAGCCGCAGACCGGCTTCGCTTTCTGCGCCCGGCTGCGCGAGGACCAGCAGCGGGCGGTCGCTGACCTGGCAGACCACGATCTGGGCGTGCTCGTCGCGCCGCCGGGCGCGGGCAAGACGGTGATGGCCTGCGCCCTGATCGCCCGCCACGCCACTTCGACGCTGGTGCTGGTCGACCGTAAGGCGCTGGCTGACCAGTGGCGGGCCCGGCTGACCGAGCACCTCGGGGTCACGCCCGGGCAGCTCGGGGGCGGCCGGTCGCGGATGCGGGGGACCGTCGACGTCGCCATGCTCCAGACGCTCGCCCGCCGATCCGACCTGGCCGAGCTGACCGCCGGTTACGGGTTTGTGGTGGTCGACGAATGCCACCACATCCCGGCCGCGGCGTTCGAGAACGCCGTGCGGCAGGTCGGCGCGAAGCGGTGGCTCGGCCTGACCGCCACGCCGTATCGGCGCGACCAACTCGACGACCTGATCGCCCAGCAGATCGGACCGGTCCGGCACACGATGTCGTCGCCCGAGCCCGGGACACTCGCGGCCGCCGCGCTCGGCGACACGCCGGACCGGCAGCTCACCGTGCACCCGACCTCGTTCGTCTACCGCGGTCCCGCCGATCCCGCGGAACCCGGTGGGATCGCGGCGATCTACCGAGACCTGGCCGCGGACGAGCAGCGGAACGAGCAAGTCGTGGACGACGTCGTGGCCGCGCTGCGGCGTGGCCGGCACTGCCTGGTGCTGAGCCAGTGGACGGGGCATGTCGACGGCCTCGCCGCCCGACTGCGCGATGCTGGGTTCGATCCGGTCGTGCTCAAGGGCGGCATGGGGGCGCGGGAGCGGACGGCCGCGCTCGACCGGCTCCGGCCACAGGACGGCCCGCTGCTCGTGGTGGCGACCGGGCCGTACGTGGGGGAGGGGTTCGACTGCCCGGCGCTGGACACGTTGTTCCTCGCCGCGCCGATCGCGTTCAAGGGACGGCTGGTGCAGTACGTAGGCCGGGTGCTACGGCCGGCGCCGCGGAAGGTCGTCGCCGAGGTGCACGACTACCACGACGTGAACACGCCGGTGCTCGGGTCGTCCTTGGCGAGACGTGCTCCGGGGTACCGCAGCCTGGGCTTCCCCGACCCGCGGCGCAGATGACACCGCACGTCACCCGCCTGTGATACGTGCCGAGCTGCCCCGTGAGATCAGCTCTCGATGGTGTCCGCCCACTGCGTCATCCGCGCGGTGAGCGCGGAGACATCGCCGACGGTCAGGCCGTAAGGCGTGAACTCGGCAGCCGGCAGGCGGCGGATGGCGCGCAGTGCGATCACGAACACCGCCTCGTCGAAGCCGGGATCGTGGGACTGGGCGAGGGCGAGTAGCTCATCGCTTGTGTAGCGGCCGGATTGGAGGACGGCGTCGACGTCGATGTAGTCGCGTGCTTGGGCGCGGGAGAAGAGGGCGCAGACCTTGTTCGCGACGGCGTCATCGGGGTGCAGGACGGGGCCGATGGCGAGCGTGACGGGTTGGTGTGCGCGCCAGTCGATGCCGAGTTCGACCTTGGCTGTGGCGCGGGTGGTCGGGTCGGTGACCTGGAGCCGGGCGAAGCCCGGGCCTTCCGCTGTTGTGGAGACGTCGAGTCCGTCGCCCTTGTAGGCGGCGATCACCGTGGTGAGCGCCTCCGGGAACTGCTCCTCGGCTGCTGAGGTGGTGAACAGGTCGACGTCCTCGGAGGGGCGGTCGAGGAAGCCGTGTGCCTGAACGGCGTAGCCGCCCGCGAGGCAGAACCCGTAGTCGCCTGCGGCCGACAGTGCGAGCCGGGCCAAGCGCTCGTGCAGTGAGTCCATCACCGGTCAGGCTGTGGCGCTCAGGTCGGAAAAGCGGGTCTCCCAGAGATCGCGGACCCGAGCCGGGAGGAACAGCCGAGACCAGAGCAGGAGCAGCTGGCCGGCGTTGAGCAGGCGGGTCACGTCTTGGGTGCGCACAGCGTCAACGAGGACTCGTTCGTAAAGCACGGCGGCGTCTGCGGGGTCGTCCAGGTCGTAGTCGGTTCGTCCGGTCCAGCCGAGTTCCGGGGGCAGGACGACGTGCCCGCTAGCCGGACCGGTGAGGTCGGCCAGACGGTCGGGGACGGCATAGGGCCGCCGCTCACCGTAGGTCTGCACGTCGGGCACGGCTCCAGTATGACGGCTACTCATCGCTCAGATGGGTAGGTGGTAGCTCCGCCTTGGCCGCCAGCGCACGAAGTGGATCGTCTTGGGCTGCCCGCTGGTGGCTGTTGGGGCAGACCCGCAAAGTGGAGCGCTCTTGATGTGATGGGGTACGTGTCGGTAGCGGGTTTCGAGGATCCCGTGACGGCGGCGAACGCTGCCAGCGTGGCTGTGATCTGCCGGTGGACACACTTTTCGAGATTGAAGATCAAGACGTCCTCCATCGGCGGACTGGAGGACGGCGCCGTTCTCAGCGCGGTACCGATCCCTCGCCTGCTCGCGTCGGGAGTGTTCGGTTCGCGTTCTACGGCCGGACGTCGACGGCGGCGTTCCAGGATGCGGCGACGTCGCGGGCGTGGCAGCGCGAGATCGCGTCGGCGTTGGTGGCGCGACGCGGGATGATCACCGCGGAGTTCTTCGATGTCGGCTGTTCGCGGCGGGTGGCGTGGGAGCGGCGTCCGCAGGCGGCTGCGCTGCTGGAGCGGGCGTGTGCGGCGGATCGGTCGTTCGATGCGGTGGTGGTGGGCGAGTTCGAGCGGGCGTTCACCGACCGCCAGTTCGAGCACGTCGCCGGCTTGTTGGCGCGGCGGGGGATCGAGGTGTGGCTACCGGAGGCAGGTGGGCCGGTGCGGCTGGAGGACCCGAGGCACTCCGTGTTGATGCAGGTGCTGGCGGCGCAGTCGCAGCGGGAGGTGGTGCGGTCGCGGCACCGGACCATGGCGGCGATGCGGGTGCAGGCGGTCGAGCAGGGCCGGTTTCTGGGTGGTCGGCCGCCGTATGGGTATCGGTTGGTGGATGCGGGACCGCATCCGAATCGGGCGCACGCCGTGTGGGGGCGTCGGCGGCAGCGGTTGGATCCGGACCCGGTGACGGCGCGGCATGTGCGGTGGATGTTCGCCGAGCGTCTGACCGGGCGGAGTATGGCTGGCATCGCGCGGGAGTTGAACGAGCGTGGTGTGCCGTGTCCGTCGACCGCGGATCCTGAGCGGAATCGGCACCGCCGCGGAGCGGCGTGGAATCTGCGTTCGGTGGCGGTGATCTTGGCGAATCCGCGCTACACCGGTCGGGAGGTGTGGAGCCGCCACCAAGGCGCGGGCTTGGACGGGCAACGCCGGACGAACCCGGCGGAGTGGGCGATCTCCCGATCGCCAACGCATCCGGCGTTGGTGAGCGAAGCGGACTTCGTGGCTGCCCAGCAGGTCCGGGCCGAGCGTAGGAACGACGAGGGTGAGGTTCGCCGGTATGTGCTTGCGGGGCTGATCTTGTGTGGGTTGTGCGGGCGGCGGATGGACGCGCACTGGGTCAACGACCGTGCCGGGTACCGCTGCCGTCACGGCCACAACAGCGCCCGACGCGCAATCCCGGATCGGCCGCAGAACCTGTACGTGCGCGAGGACATGCTGATTGCCGAGCTCGTCCGGCACGCGGCGATTGATGGCGGCGAGTTGGACGCGGCGGCCTACCTGTGGTCGCGGGATATGGTAGTCGTTCACGATCGTGGTGGTTGGAGACTGGTTGCCCGCGATGAGCCATGAGCGTTGGACGCATGTCGCGCGGAAGCTACCCGCGGGTCATGGGGCAATACTGTGTCCGAGGGGGGACTTGAACCCCCACGCCCTACTCGGGCACTAGCACCTCAAGCTAGCGCGTCTGCCATTCCGCCACTCGGACCTGCCGCGCAAGGATAGCCGACCCGTCCGGCCAGCTGTCACCGGACCCGGGTGGTAGGAAGATCCGCATGACGAGCGCGCGGGCCGAGGACGAGGTTGTCGAGCTGTGCTCGGAGCTCATCCGGTTCGACACCTCCAACACCGGCGAGCTCGACACGACGAAGGGGGAGCGGGAGGCGGCCGACTACGTCGCCGCGAAGCTCGCCGACGTCGGTATCGACTACGAGCGGGTCGAGTCGGGCGCGCCGGGGCGCGACAACGTGTTCTGCCGCATCGCCGGGGCCGACCCCGGGCGCGGCGCGCTGCTCGTCCACGGCCACCTCGACGTCGTGCCTGCCGACGCGAGCGAGTGGTCGGTGCACCCGTTCTCCGGGGCGGTGCAGGACGGCTACGTGTGGGGCCGCGGTGCGGTCGACATGAAGGACATGGTCGCGATGACGCTCGCGGTGCTCCGTGCCTTCAAGCGGGACGGGGTGGTGCCGCCGCGCGACATCGTGTTCGCGTTCGTCGCCGACGAGGAGGCGGGCGGCGCGTACGGGGCGCAGTGGCTGGTGGAGAACCGGCCGGACCTGTTCGAGGGGTGCACCGAGGCGGTCGGGGAGGTCGGCGGCTTCTCGCTGACGCTGAGCGAGGACCGGCGCGTCTACCCGATCCAGTCCGCCGAGAAGGGCATCGCCTGGATGCGGCTGCGGGCCCGCGGCAGGCCCGGCCACGGCTCCTTCCTGCACGACGACAACGCCGTGACGAAGGTGGCCGAGGCCGTGGCCCGGCTCGGCAACCACACGTTCCCGCTCACCCTCACCGACACCGTCCGCACCTTCCTCGGCCACATGCGCGAGCTCACCGGTCTGGAGTTCTCCGAGGACGACCTCGAGGGCTCGATCGCCAAGCTCGGCCCCATCGGGCGGATCGTCGGCGCCACCATCCGCGACACCGCCAACCCGACCATGCTCAAGGCGGGCTACAAGGCCAACGTCATCCCGTCGGTCGCGGAGGCCGTCGTCGACTGCCGGGTGATCCCGGGGCGGCAGGAGGCGTTCCTGCGCGAGGTCGACGAGCTGCTCGGCCCGGACGTGACGCGCGAGTGGGTCACCGACCTGCCGCCCGTCGAGACCGAGTTCGAAGGGGCGCTGACGGACGCGATGATCGCCGCGCTGAAGGTCCACGACGACGAGGCGATCGCCATCCCCTACATGCTCTCCGGCGGCACCGACGCCAAGTCCTTCCACACCCTCGGCATGAAGTGCTACGGCTTCGCCCCGCTGCGGCTGCCACCCGACCTCGACTTCGCCTCGCTGTTCCACGGCATCGACGAGCGCGTGCCGGTCGACGCACTGAAGTTCGGCACCCGGGTGCTCGACACGTTCCTGAGGAGCTGCTGATGGATCTCCAGGGCAAGGCCGCACTGGTCACGGGGGGCGCGTCCGGCATCGGGGCGGAGGCGGCGCGGCGGCTCACCGCGGCGGGGGCCCGGGTGGCCGTCGCGGACCTCGACGAGGCCCGCACCCGCGCTCTCGCCGACGAGATCGGCGGGCTCGCGCTGCCGGGGGACGCCGCCCAGCCCGACACGATGACCATGGCCGTCGACATCGCCGAGGACACCTTCGGCCGCCTCGACGTCGTGCTGCTCAACGCGGGCATCACGGCGGGCCAGTCCGGCGTGGAGAACCTCGACCTCGACGGCTACCGCAGGATCATGGGCGTCAACGTCGACCACGTCGTGTTCGGGCTGACGGCGGCGGTGCCCGCGCTGCGGCGGGCGGGCGGCGGCGCGATCATCGCGACGGCCTCGCTGGCGGGCCTCACCGCCATGCCCGGCGACGCGCTCTACACGTTGAGCAAGCACGCCGTCGTCGGCTACGTCCGCGCGGCGGCGCCCACGCTCGCGGCCGACGACATCAAGGTCAACGCGGTGTGCCCTGGCTTCGCCGACACCCCGCTGCTCACGCCCGCGAAGGCGCAGCTGGGCGACTTCCCGCTGCTCACCCCGTCCGACGTCGTGGACGCCATCGAGGCGATCCTCGACCGCGGCGAGCCGGGGGAGTGCTGGTTCGTGCAGCCGGGCCGCGCGCCCGCGCCGTACGGGTTCCGCGGCGTGCCCGGCCCGAAGGGCTCGACCGCGCCGCCGGAGATCAACTGGCAGAGCCACTGACGTCAGGGAAACCGACTCTCGCCGTACTGAAAACGGAGACTCGCCGCATGTTCGGTTGGCAGGTTCACGAGTTGGGGGACCCGGCGGACGCGCTCGTCTGGGGGGAGATCCCGGATCCCGAGCCCGGGCCTGGTCAGGTGCTCGTGCGCGTGCACGCCGTGGCCTGCAACTTCCCCGACATCCTGCTCTGCCAGGGCCGCTACCAGGAGAAGCCCGAGCCACCGTTCACGCCGGGGATGGAGATCGCGGGCGAGGTCGTGGCGGCGGGCGCGGGCGCGGTCGCGCGGGTCGGCGACCGGGTGCTCGGCATGCCGCCGATGGGTGAGGGCGGTTACGCCGAGCTGGCCGTGCTCGACGCCGACGCCACGCTGCCCTGGCCCGACGGCATGAGCGCGGGCCAGGCCGCGGGCATGTTCGTGACGTACCAGACCGGCATCTGCGCGCTGGAGCACCGGGCGAAGCTCCAGGCGGGGGAGACGCTGCTGGTGCACGCCGCGGCGGGCGGCGTGGGCAGCGCCGCGGTGCAGCTCGGCAAGGCGCTGGGCGCCCGGGTGATCGGGACGGCCGGTGGGGCCGACAAGTGTGCGGTCGCGCGCCAGATGGGCGCGGACGACGTGGTCGACTACGCCACCGAAGACCTCGTGACGCGGGTCAAGGAGCTGACCGACGGCCGCGGCGCCGACGTCATCTACGACCCGATCGGCGGCGACGTGTTCGACGCCTCGCGGCGGCTCGTCGCGTTCGAGGGCCGGATCCTCGTGATCGGGTTCGTGGCGGGCCGGTTCGCCGAGGCGCCCACCAACCACGTGCTGATCAAGAACTACGCGGTGGTCGGCGTGCACTGGGCGCTCTACCGGCGGGTGGCGCCCGAGTGGATCCCCCGCTGGCAGGGCCGGTTGAACGATCTCTGGGCGGCAGGTCAGATCGCTCCGCTGGTCGGGGCGGAGCTGCCGCTGCGCGAGGCCCCCGAGGCGTTGCGGCGTCTCGGGTCGCGGGGTACGACCGGGAAGGTCGTGCTGGTGCCCTAGGTGGACAGTCCGGGGAGCGGTTTCGAACTGCGCCGGCGGCGCAGTACCACCTTCCGCACCCCTCCGGGGTAGAGCCGCACCCGGGAGAGCTCCCAGCCGCTGTACTCCGCCTGGATCGCGAGCCGGGCGGCCGCGGTCATCCGCGACACGTCACCCGGGAGCCGGATGGGGTGGTACTCCCATTCCCCGATGGCCCCCTCCCCACGATTCCCTTCGACTGCGTCTCCCTCGATCGTGCCGGTCTGGCCGCTACGCGCCACCGGCTCACCTCCGAAAGATAGGGACCGTTGCCCAACCGCCGGTGAACGGCGGGTGGATTGCTCAGCCTAGGCGCACCCGAGGGTCGAGTGCCAGGTCTGCGGCGGGCCCGCTCACGTCGTCGAGCGCGGCGCGGATCTCGACGGGGAGGGTGACGCTCTCGGTCGCCATCGACGCGCTGAGCTGAGCCGCGTCGCGGGCGCCGACGATGGCCGACGCGACCCCGGGGCGGTCGCGCACCCAGGCGAGCGCAACCGCCAGCGGGGAGGTGCCGAGCCCGTCGGCCGCGGTGAGCACGGCCTGCACGATGCGGGCCGAACGCTCGTTGCGGCGGGCCTCGACGTAGGGCGCGAGCGCGGGGGATGCGGCCCGCGAATCGGCCGGGGTGCCGTCGGCGTACTTGCCGGTGAGCACGCCGCGGCCGAGCGGCGCCCAGGCCAGGAGCCCGACGCCGTGGTGCCGCGCGGCGGGCAGCAGCTCGGCCTCCGCGTGCCGCGCCAGCAGCGAGTACTCCACCTGCGCCGACACCGGCACGGTGATGCTGCCCAGCGCGCGGCCCCGCTCGGCGACGGTGGCGAGCTGCCACCCGAGCGGCGCCACCAGCCCCCCGTAGCGGACGCGCCCGGACATCACCGCCACCTGGACGGCCGAGAGCGTCTCCTCCAGCGGAACGGAGGCGTCGAACCCGGGCAGCTGCCAGAGGTCGAGGTGGTCGGTGCCGAGGCGGCGCAGGGTGGCGTCGAGCGCGGTGAGCAGCGCGCCGCGGGCCGCCGCGTCGCCGAGCGGTCCGCCGGGCAGCGTGGCCCGCGCCGCCAAAACGACGTACTCGCGCGGGACGTTGGTGGCCAGCACCTTGGCGAGCACCTCCTGCGCGGTGCCGTCGCCGTAGCCGTCGGCCGTCTCGACGAGCGTGCCGCCCGCGTCGACGAACGCGCTGAGCTGGGCGGCGGCGCCGTCGGTGTCCGTGGCCTCGCCCCACGTCATCGTGCCGAGGCCGATGCGCGAGACCTCCAGCCCGCTTCCTCCCACCCGCCGTCGCCGCACGGACCCGAGCTTAAGCGGTGTCTCAGGCTGACCCGCTACGGTCGCGCCTCGTGTCGTGGCTCGAAGTCGTCGTGCTGGGGATCGTGCAGGGGCTCACGGAGTTCCTGCCCATCTCCTCCTCCGCCCACCTCCGCATCGTGTCGGGGGTGTTCTTCGGCAACGATCCGGGCGCCGCCTTCACGGCGGTGAGCCAGCTCGGCACCGAGGCGGCCGTGCTCGTCTACTTCGCCCGCGACATCGCCCACCTCGTCGCGGTGTGGTTCCGCGGCCTGCGCAGCCCCGAGGCGCGCGCCGATCCCGACTACCGCCTCGCGTGGCTGGTCATCATCGGCACGATCCCGATCGCCGTGCTCGGGGTGCTGTTCAAGCACCAGATCGAGACGGTGGCCCGCAACCTGTGGTTGATCGCGACCACGATGGTCGTGTTCGGCGTGCTGCTGGGCCTGGCCGAGTACTACGGGCGGCAGAAGATCGAGCTGCGGCAGATGAAGGTGTCCGACGGCGTGATCCTCGGGTTCGCGCAGGCGTGCGCGCTGATCCCCGGGGTGTCGCGATCCGGAGGGACGATCACCGCCGGGCTCTTCCTCGGCCTGGAGCGCACGGCGGCGGTGCGCTACTCCTTCCTGCTGGCCATCCCGGCCGTGGTCGCGGCGGGCATCTTCACGATCCCCGACATCGCCAAGGGCGGCATCACCCCCGTCCAGATGGTCGTGGCGACGGTGATCGCGTTCGTGGTCGGGTTCGCGGTGATCGCCTGGTTGCTGCGGTGGGTCGCGAAGCACACCGTGTACGCCTTCGTCTGGTACCGCCTCGCCCTCGGTGTGCTGCTGTTCGTGGCGCTCGGGGCGGGCTGGGTGTCGGCGACCTAGACGAACGCGGGCTCCAGCCCGGAGAGCTCCACCGACAGGTCCCACAGCCGTCGGGCCGCGTCGGCGTCGCGGGCCGCCCGCGTCGGCGTCTCGAGCACCGGCGTGGCCCCGAACGCGAGGAAGCGGGGGCCGTAGTACTCGCCGCCCCGGACGGTCGGGTCGGTGAGCGCGCGCAGCATCGGGCGGGCGCCGCGCTCGGCGGACTGGCCGATGAACGGCAGGAGGCGGAGCCCCCGGTTGGAGATGCCCGACCCCTCCGTACCCAGATCGGTGTTCGACGCGCCCGGGTGGGCGGCCACCGCGATCGTCGAGGCGTCCGCCGCGGCCAGCCGTCGCTGCAGCTCCGCGGTGAAGAGCAGGTTCGCGAGCTTGCTGTGGAAGTACGCCTGCCACCGGTCGTAGCGGCGTTCCAGGCGCGGGTCGCCCGGCCCGCGGGCGCTGCGGTGCCCCATGCTCGACATGGTCGCGACCCGCGAGCCCGGCGTCGCGAGCAACAGCGGCAGCAGCCGGGCGGTGAGCGCGAAGTGGCCGAGGTGGTTCACGCCGAACTGCATCTCGGCGCCCTCCCGCGTGCGGGCCTCGTCGATCGCCATGAGCCCGGCGTTGTTGACGAGCAGGTCGAGCCGCCCCGAGCGGCCTGCGGCGAACGCGGCGACGCTGTCGAGGTCGGCCAGGTCCAGCGCGCCCACCTCGACCGTCGCGGCCGGGGTGCGCTGACGGATGGCCGCGGCGGCCGCCTCGGCCTTCGCGGTGTTGCGGCAGGCCAGCACGACCTCGGCGCCGTGCGCGGCGAGGCCGTGCGCAACCTCGAGGCCCAGTCCGGCGTTGGCTCCGGTGACGATCGCACGGCGGCCGGTGAGATCCGGGATGTCTGCGGGTACCCAGCCCATTGCGGGTTCCTCCGATCTAAGGTGAACTACCCTTCATCTTAGCCATAAGGTGAACGATGCTTCATGATGTACGTGTGAGAGTCGACGCACAGCGCAACCGGGACCGGATCCTGGAGGCCGCCCGCGCGCTCGTGGCCGAGACCGGCGTCGACGCGACGATGGAGGACATCGCGCGCCACGCAGGGGTCGCCGTCGGCACGTTGTACCGGCACTTCCCCGCGAAGGAAGACCTGGTCGCGGCGGTCGTCGAGGACTCGCTCGCCCAGATGGCCTCGCTCACCGAAGGCGCGCTGGCCGCCGTGCACGCGGGCGCACCCCCCGGGGCCGCGATCGGGGAGCTCTTCCGCGAGATCGCCGAGCGGCACGCGACCGACCAGGCGTTCAAGTCCGCCGCGGGCCGCCTCGACGTCAACGCCGAGATCGCGGCGGCCGCACCCGGCTCGCCGATCGCGCGGAGCGTGGCGGCCATCAGCGAGCTCCTGGAACGCGCCCAGATCGCGGAGCAGATCCGCGGCGACCTCACGCTCGCCGACCTCGGAGTGCTGCTCGCCGCCGTGCCCGGGGCGGGCGTCGCTCCCGAGCAGCGAGCCCGGTTCGTCGACATCGTGATCGCCGGGCTCGCCGCGCCGCCGTAGGCTCGGACGTCGTGACCACCCTGATCCTGTTGCGGCACGGCCGCAGCTCCGCCAACGTCGCGGGCGTGCTGGCCGGGCGCACCCCGGGCGTCGAGCTGGACGAGACGGGCCGGGCGCAGGCGCAGAAGGTCGTGGAGCGGCTCGCGGGCGTGCCGCTCGCGGAGATCGTCTGCTCGCCGCTGCTGCGCTGCGAGCAGACCGTCGAGCCGCTCGCCAAGGACCGCGGCCTGGTGCCGGTGTCCGAACCGGAGCTCGCGGAGGTCGACTACGGGCAGTGGACCGGCGGCTCGCTCAAGACGCTGGCCAAGGAGCCGCTGTGGAAGGTGGTGCAGGCGCACCCCTCCGCCGCGGTGTTCCCCGACGGGGAGGGCCTGGCCGGGATGCAGGCGCGCGCCGTGGCCGCGGCGCGCAGGCACGACGCCCGCATCGCCGCGGCGCACGGGCCGCAGGCGGTGTGGCTCGCGTGCAGCCACGGCGACGTCATCAAGGCCGTGCTCGCCGACGCGCTCGCCACGCACCTGGACAACTTCCAGCGCATCATGGTCGACACCTGCTCGATCAGCGTCATCCACTACACGCCCACGCGGCCGTTCGTCGCGCGCGTGAACGACCTCGGCGGCGACGTCGCGGGCCTCATCCCGCCCAAGCCGCGCCGCCGTCGCAAGGCGGCACCCCGCAGCTCCGACGCCGTCGTGGGCGGAACCACGTAGTCGTTGATGTGCCCCGGCGCCCGAACTGGCCTACTCTGGAATTCGCCATGTCCCGAGTCATCCACGTATTCCGCCAGCCCGAGCGCTTCGTCGCGGGCACCGTCGGCGAGCCCGGGGACCGCTCCTTCTACCTGCAGGCCATCGAGGACTCCCGCACGGTGAGCGTGCTGCTGGAGAAGCAGCAGGTCTCGGTGCTCGCCGAGCGCATCGGCGCCCTGCTCACCGAGGTCACCCGCCGTTTCGGCGCGGGCGTTCCCGAGGCCGCCCCCGGCGCCGACCTCGACCCGCTGGCCGTGCCGCTGGAGGAGGAGTTCCGCGTCGGCACGATGGGCCTCGGCTGGGACGCCGACTCCAAGTCGATCGTGGTCGAGCTGCTGGCGGTCACCGAGGAGGAGGTCGACGAGTCGGTTGTGCTCGACGACACCGAGGAGGGCCCCGACGCGCTGCGCGTGTTCCTCTCACCCGGCCAGGCGAAGGCGTTCGCCGATCGCGCCGAGCGCGTGGTGTCCGCCGGGCGCCCGCCGTGCCCGCTGTGCGCCGAGCCGCTCGACCCGGAGGGCCACGTCTGCGTGCGCCTCAACGGGTACCACCAGAGGACCCCGGCCGCGGAGTAAGCACGTACGTGGACCCTCGTGAACCGGCCGTGCCGGAGCTGCTCCTCCGCGGTCGGATCGAGATCACCGGCCGCATCGTCGACGCCTCCAACGCCACGCTCTTCGGCACCGTGAGCGCCGACGGCCTCTCCGCGGAGTGCGTCTACAAGCCGGTGCGCGGCGAGCGCCCGCTCTGGGACTTCCCGGACGGCACGCTCGCGGGCCGCGAGGTCGGCTCGTTCCTCGTCTCGGAGGCGGCGGGCTTCCACGTCGTGCCGCACACGGTGTACCGCGAAGGTCCGTTCGGGCCCGGGATGGTGCAGATCTGGGTGGACACCGACGACGAGCGCGAGCTGGTCGACGTCTGCTCGCCCAAGAAGGTGCCGTCCGGCTGGCTGGGGGTGTTGCGCGCCCGTGGCACGCGGGGCGAACCGGCCGTGCTCGTCCACGCCGACACGCCCGCGCTCCAGCGGATGGCGGCGTTCGACGTGGTGGTGAACAACGCCGACCGCAAGGGCGGCCACGTGCTCGCGGGCGTCGACGGCCACCTCTACGGCGTCGACCACGGCCTCACCCTGCACGTCGAGGACAAGCTGCGCACGGTGCTCTGGGGCTGGGTCGGGCAGCCGCTGCCCGACGACGTCGTCGAGGGCCTCGAGAAGCTGCGCGCCGAGCTCGACGGGGCGTTCAGCGACGTGCTCGGCGAGCACATCACCCGCCGCGAGGTGCGCACGCTGGCCGCGCGGGTGAACTCCCTGCTCAGCGACCCCCGCTTCCCCGAACCCTCCGGCTACGGGCCCGCGATCCCCTGGCCTGCGTTCTGACCTGGCCGTAGGCTCGCCGCATGACGACGCCGATGCCCGCCGCGTTCATCGGGCACGGCAGTCCGATGAACGCGCTGCAGGACAACCGCTACACCGACGCGTGGGCGGCGCTCGGCGCGAGCCTCCCGCGGCCGCGCGCGCTGCTCGTCGTCTCGGCGCACTGGTACATCAACGCCACGGCGGTCACGGCGATGCCGCGGCCGCGCACGATCCACGACTTCTTCGGCTTCCCCGAGGACCTGTTCGCGGTCGAGTACCCGGCGCCGGGCGCGCCGGAGCTGGCCGACGAGGTCGCGGAGATCGTCAAGCCGACCTGGGTTGGCGCCGACGTCGACAGCTGGGGGATCGACCACGGCACCTGGTCGGTGCTCACCCACATGTTCCCGGCCGCGGACATCCCCGTCGTGCAGCTGGCGATCAACGCGATGAAGCCGTTCGACTACCACCTCGAGCTCGGCGCGAAGCTCGCCCCGCTCCGCGACAGCGGCGTGCTGGTGATCGGGAGCGGCAACGTGGTGCACAACCTCGGCGGGATCGACCCCAGCCGTCCGGACTCCGGGTTCGACTGGGCCCACCGCTTCGACGACGCCGCCCGCGGCCTGATGGCCGACCGCCCCGGTGACCTCCCGTCGCTGTCGGAGGCACGTGATTTCGACGCCGCCGTGCCCACGCCGGACCACTTCATCCCGCTGCTCTACCTCGCCGGGCTCGGCGCTGCGGCGGGCTCGGGCACCGACGTGCTCGTCGACGGCTACACCTACGGCTCACTCTCGATGACGGCCTACACCCTCGGGCGCTGACGCGGTCGCCGTCGTCCGGATCAGCGCGGCGCCCACCGCGGCGACGGCCAGGCCGAGCGGGATGCCGAACGGCGGCAGTCCGGACCGGAACCCGAGCACACCGCCGACGACCACCCCCAGCGGCACCGCCACCGGCACGACGCGGGCGCGCAGCAGGGCGATCCCGAACAACACCCAGCCCAGGGCGAACGTGAGGTAGGCGGCGATCGCGCCGACCACCAGTGTGATCGTCTTCTCGGCGTCGAACACCTGCGGCGCCACCTCGGCCAGCCACGGCGCGGCGAAGCCGTCGAACCACATGTTGCCGCCCTGGGTCATGGTGCCGACGAGCGCCGCGAGGAAGGCGATCAGGCCGTAGCGGCCGTAGCGCGGCGCGAGGCGCTCGTGGAGGGCGACGAGCGCGATCGCGAGCCCGATGAACGCGACGAAGTAGGCGCCGTTGGCGACCCGGAACAGCGGGTCGGCCATCATCCCGACGCGGTCATCGGGGCGTTCGAGCACCCATCGGGCCAGGTCGAGCAGCGCGAGCGCGGCGCCCGCGGCGAGCGTGATCGGCCCGGCGTGCCGAGCGAGTGCGGAGTCCGCCATGGTGCGATTGTCCGACGTGGACGGTTGCGGGGGTACGGGGACAACCCTGCCGTCAGGCGGTGTCGCGGAACCAGGGGGGCATGGTCGGTAGCTCCGCGAAGGCGACGACGTGGTCGCGGAAGGAGAGGGTGGCCGCGCCGTCGGCGGACATCGCCACCCGCACGTCCTCCAGGTTGTGCGGCTCGCCGGGGTCGTGGCCGATCGCGGTGGCGACGATCGCGCGCATCGGGCCGGAGTGCGAGGTGGCCACGACCAGCAGCGGGCGGTCGCCCGCCAGCGCGCCGAACGCCGCGACGGCTCGCCACAGCCGCAACGCCGCGAGCTGCGGCGGCTCGAAGAACAGCGTGGGGTTGCGCAGCCAGTACTCGATCGGGCCGCCCTGCGCCGCGACGGCGCGGTAGTCGCTGTCGAACCGGTCGAACTCGCGGGCCCAGTCCGGCAGCTCGCCTTCGGGCAGCCGCAGCCGGGTGGTGACGGCGACCGACGTGTCGACGACGTCGCCGAGCAGGTCGAAGCGCAGGTTCGTGAGGTCCGGCTGGACGTGGAGCGGCCCGACCGTGGTCCCGTCCGCCCGGTCGCCGAGCTCGTCGACCATGGCCGACCGCACCGCTTCCGCGGTGGCCGTGGCGCGCGCGGTGTGCGCGTGCGGCATCCGGACGTCGGTGCCGGGCGCGATCTCCTTGGCCAGCGCGGCCCCGCGCTCGCGGGCCTGGCGCTCGCCGAGCGGTGTGAGCCCGAGGTCGCCGTCGTAGCCGACCGTCTCGCCGTGGCGCAGCAGCACCACCTCGTATCCCGTCACAGCGCCACGCTACGACGGCCGGTGCCGCAGCGGGACCGGCGCGTGCCGCCGTGCGGAACGGGCACGTCCAGCGATGTCGTGCCAGGCTCGGAGGAGGTGCCCGCTCGAGCGCGGGCGCCGGGAGGAGACAGCACGTGAAGATCGGCCTGCACATCGCAGACTTCACCTACCCGGCGGGCGGCCCCGGCCTCGCCGACGACCTGACGCGCATCGTCGTCGCGGCCGAGGAGGCCGGGTTCCAGCGCGTGAGCGTGATGGACCACCTGTTCCAGATCCAGGTGCTCGGCCCGCCCGAGCACGAGATGCTCGAGGCCTACACCACGCTCGGCTACCTCGCCGCGCGCACCGAGAAGGTCGAGCTGCTGGCGTGGGTCACCGCGGTCAGCTACCGCGACCCCGGCATGCTCGCCAAGATCATCACCACGCTCGACGTGCTCTCCAAGGGCCGCGCGTGGCTCGGCATCGGCGCGGCGTGGAACAGCGAGGAGGCCGAGGGCCTCGGCCTGTTCTTCCCGGGCACGGCGGAACGCTTCGAGCGGCTCGAGGAGACCCTGCAGATCTGCCAGCAGATGTGGAGCGACTCCGACGCCCCCTACGAGGGCAAGCACTACCGGCTCGGGCGCACGCTGAACGTGCCGCAGTCGCTGCAGCGGCCGCACCCGCGGATCCTCATCGGCGGCGGCGGGGAGAAGAAGACGCTGCGGATGGTCGCCCAGTACGCCGATGCCTGCAACCTGTTCCCCAGCCCGGACCTCGAGCACAAGCTGGACGTGCTGCGCGGGCACTGCGCCGACGTCGGCCGCGACTACGACACGATCGAGAAGACCGTCATGTTCGGCCTCGATCCCGGCGAGAAGGGCGAGAAGGTCGGTGAGCTACTGACCCAGCTCGAGCGGCTCGCGAAGCTGGGCATCAGCGAGGCGCACGGTTGGGTGCCGCGCGTGCACGAGATCGAGCCGCTGAAGATCCTCGGTCGGGAGGTCGTCCCGGCGATCGCCGAGTTGTAGGTTCCCCGCATGGGACTCAGCCGCATCGGCGTCACCGGCTTGGCCGTCATGGGCGCGAACCTCGCCCGCAACATCGCTCGGCACGGCGTGCCGGTGGCCGTGCACAACCGCACCACCGCGCGGACCAAGGAGTTCATGGAGGCCTACGCGGGGGAGGGCACGTTCACGGCGGCCGAGTCCACCGAGGACTTCGTGGCCGCGTTGGAGAAGCCGCGGCGGATCATCGTGATGGTGAAGGCCGGTGCGCCGGTCGACGGGGTGATCGAGGAGCTCACCCCGCTGCTCGACGAGGGCGACATCATCATCGACGCGGGCAACTCGCACTTCCCCGACACCAAGCGGCGCACCGAGGCGTGCGCCGCGAAGGGCCTGCGGTTCATGGGCGTGGGCGTGTCCGGCGGCGAGGAGGGAGCGCTCAACGGGCCGAGCATCATGCCCGGCGGCGATCCCGCGGCCTACGCCGAGGTCGAGGAGGTGCTCACCTCGATCGCGGCCAACGTCGACGGCACGCCGTGCTGCGTGCACGTGGGGCCGGACGGGGCGGGCCACTACGTCAAGATGGTGCACAACGGCATCGAGTACGCCGACATCCAGCTCATCGCCGAGGCGTACGACCTGCTCACCCACGTCGGCGGCCTCGACGCCCCGGCCATCGGCAAGATCTTCGAGGAGTGGAACTCGGGGGATCTCGAGTCGTTCCTCATCGAGATCACGGCGATCGTGCTGCAGAAGACGGACGCGGGCACCGGCAAGCCGCTCGTCGACGCGATCCTCGACCAGGCCGAGCAGAAGGGCACCGGCCGCTGGACCTCGCAGGACGCGCTGGACCTCGGGGTGCCGCTCACCGGGATCACCGAGGCCGTGTTCGCGCGCACGCTCTCGTCGTTGCGCGACGAGCGCAAGGCCGCCGCGTCGACGCTGGCCGGGCCGCGGCCGGGGGAGGGCGGCGTGCCCGACAACCTCGTCGAGGACATCCGCAAAGCGCTGTACGCGTCGAAGGTCGTGGCCTACGCCCAGGGGTTCGCGCAAATGCGGGCGGCCTCGGAGGCGAACGGCTGGGGGCTCGACCTCGGCGCGATGGCGACGATCTGGCGCGGCGGCTGCATCATCCGGGCGCAGTTCCTCAACCGGATCAGCGAGGCCTACGCCGAGCACGGCGACGTCGAGAACCTGATGATGGTGCCCTACTTCACGCAGGCCCTCGCCGAGGCGCAGGACGCGTGGCGGCGCGTGGTGGTGGCGGCCACCGAGCAGGGCGTGGCGATCCCCGCGTTCTCCAGCTCGCTGTCCTACTACGACGGCTACCGCCGCGAGCGCGGCCCGGCCAACCTCATCCAGGGGCTGCGCGACTACTTCGGCGCCCACACCTACCGGCGCATCGACGGCGACGGCAGCTTCCACACGCGCTGGGGGCAGGACGGCGCGGAGGTGCGCACCGACGGCTGATGCTCAAGCCAGCGCGGCGAGCTCGACCCGCGCCGGGAACGGGTGCTGGGTGGTGAAGGTGCCCGTGACCGGCGGCTCGTCGACGTACCCGAACGCGCCGCCGAGGTGGCAGGCGGTGAGGGCCGGGCCGCCGAGCAGGTCGACCATCCAGTAGTGCCCGATCCCGGCATCGGCGTACTCGCCGTGCTTGATGACCTGGTCGGTGCGGCGCGTGGTGGTCGAGTGCACCTCGATCGCGAGCACGCACTCGGCGGCGCGCAGGAAGCCGCCCTCGTGGCGCACCCGCAGGAACGCGTCGCGGGTGACGACGGCGAGATCCGGCACCCGGACGGTGCCGGGCTGTGTGGGCGGCACAAGCTCCATATCGAGATCCACATCGAGCAGCAGCTGGAGGTGGGCGGGGACCTGCGCCCGGAGCTGAACGCCCAGCTCGAACACGGCATGCTGGTGATCGGGGATCGGCTTCGCCGACATGATGACGTGACCGTCCTGGAGCTCGTAATCGTGGTCGGAGTCCTCGGGGAGCCCGGCGTACTCGGCCGCCGTGAGAGGACGCAGGGGAACGGGGAGAGCCGTCATGGCGTCGAGTGTGGCACGGGGCGCCGACAGGTCTCGGGAGTTGTCCACAGGCCGTGCGAGAGTGGGGTCGTGACCGCTCCCGACCCCCTCAGCGCCCAGGCGGCGCTGGTGCCCGACACGCTCGCGGTGCTCGACCCCGAGGGGGAACGGCTCACGTTCGCCGAGCTGGAGGCCCGGGCCAACCGGCTGGCGCACGGCCTCGCGGGCCTCGGCCTCGCGGGTGGCGACCCGGTGATCTGGTGCGGGCCCAACAGCGTCGAGGTGCTCGTCACGCTGCACGCCGCGCGCAAGGCGGGCCTGGTCGCCGTGCCGCTGGCCTACCGCTTCACCGCCGACGAGATGCGCTACGTGATCGCCGACAGCGGCGCGGCCGTGGTGCTCGTCGACCCGGAGCAGGCCGAGCGGGTTGCCGCCGTCCGCGCCGAGCTGCCCGCCGTCCGCGAGGTGGTGGTGTTCGGCAGCCCGGAGTGGCACGCGCTGCTCGACGGACCGGGCACACCGCCGCCGCCCCCAGACGGCACGGGCGGATCGATGATCTACACGTCGGGCACCACCGGGAAGCCGAAGGGGGCAGTCCGCGGCCCCACCGATCCGGAGTACACCCGCACCCTCGCTGCCACCCTCCGGCTGCGCCCCCACGAGGAGGTGCACCTCACCACCGGCCCGCTCTACCACTCGGGCCCGCTGGCCTGGGCCCTGCTCACCCACGCACTCGGCGGCACGGTGGTGCTGCTGCGCCGGTTCGACGCCAGCCGCTGGGTCGAGCTGGTCCGCGAGCACCGCGTCACCAACACGTTCACCGCCCCCACGCCGCTCAAGCGGATCGTGGCGCTGCCCGACGACGTCCTCGCGCGGGCTGACCTGTCCTCGATGCGCTCGCTCGTCGTCAACGCCGCGCCGGTGCCCTACGCGCTGAAGGAAGAGGCGATCGCGCGGTTCGGCGACGGCTTCCTCTTCGAGATCTACGGCTCCACGGAGCTGGGCGTCGACGCGGTGCTCCCGCCCGAGGACCAGCTGGCGCGGCCGGGCTCGTGCGGGAAGGCGCTCCCCGGCGTCGAGCTGCGGGTGGTCGACGACGAGGGCGCCGAGCTGCCCGCCGGGGAGCCGGGGGTGCTGCAGGTCCGCTCGGCCACCACGTTCTCCGGCTACCACGGCCGGGAGCAGCTCGCCGACGGCTGGAAGTCCGTCGGCGACATCGCCCACCTCGACGCCGACGGCTACGTCTACATCCGCGACCGCCCCGGCGACCTCGTGATCACCGGCGGGATGAACGTCTACCCGGCCGAGGTCGAGGCGGTGCTGCACGAGCACCCCGACGTGCTCGACGCCGCCGTCTACGGCCTGCCGTCGCCGGAGTGGGGCGAGACCGTGCACGCCGTCGTCGTGCCCCGCGACGGCCACGCGCTCGCCATCCCGGCGCTGGAGGCGCACGTCGCGGAGCGGCTCGCCGACTACAAGCGGCCCCGCTCCTGGCAGGTGCGCGCCGCGCTGCCGCGCACCGAGTCGGGCAAGCTCCTCAAACGCCTCCTGCGTGCCGAACACGACGTTCGCAGGTAAAGGAATTCCCAGGTCAGAGGCTGGTGTACGGTCCCTCGCCGTGACGTTGACGCGCCGCGGCTTCCTCGCATCGCTGCCTGTGGCAGCGGTCGCGGCCTGCGGGGTGGCGGCGGTGCCGGGCGCCCCGGGGCCCGTGTCCTCGCAGGTGCCGCAGCCCGCCCCGCCGAGCCCTACGCCGACTCCCACGCCGATCGGCCCCGCCCGTGAGCTGGTCCACGCCACGTCCGGCCGCGGCGAGGTCGCGCTGACCTTCCACGGCGCGGGCGACCTCGGCCTGGCCCGGAGCATCCTCACGACGCTGGCCGACCGGGGCGCCGCCGTCACGGTGCTTGCCGTCGGCACGTGGCTGGCGCAGTACCCGGACGTGGCCAAGCTCGTGACCGACCACGGCCACGAGCTGGGCAACCACACCTGGAGCCACCCGACGCTCACGGGCCTGACGACGGCCGCGGTGCGGTCGGAGATCGAGCGCTGCCGCGACCGGATCGCCGCCCTCACCGGCGGGCCCGGCGCCTTCTTCCGGCCGTCGGCCGCCCAGCACGCCACGCCCGAGGTGCTGCGCCTCGCGGGCGCGGCCGGGTACCCGACCGTGCTGTCCTACGACGTCGACTCCCGCGACTTCACCGACCCCGGGCCGGTAGCGATCCGCCGGGCTGTGGCGACTTCGAGTGCGGGGTCGGTCGTGAGCATGCACCTGGGGCACCCGGGCACGCTCGCGGCGTTGCCGGGAGTGCTGGACGACCTCGGGCACCGCGGACTGGCCCCGGTCACCGCGAGCGCCCTGTTCCGCTGATCACCGAACGAGAAGAGCGCCCGTGCCGCAGAACGTCCGCCTGCTCCTGCTCGGCGCTGCCCTCGCCGTGCTCCTCGCGGCCTGCGCAGCGCCCGCTCCGGCTCCGGCGCCCGCTCCCGCGGCCACCCCGGCCCCGGCCGTCCCGACGTTCAGCCCGATCCCGGGGATGCCGCCCGTCCGCGACGCGCACAACGTCTACGCCGACGCGGGCCCCGGCATGCTCTCCGACGTGGCCAGGGCGGCCCGGCCGATGGTCTACGTGCCGCACACGAAGACCGGCGAGGTCTGGACGATCGACCCGGCCACGTTCGCGGTCGTGGGGCGCTACCGGCTGGGTGGCGAGCTGCAGCACGTCGTGCCGTCGTGGGACATGAAGACGCTCTACGCGAGCGACGACACCGGCAACCACCTCACGCCGTTCGACCCTCGCACCGGCCTGCCCGGCGCGTCGATCCCGGTGACCGACCCCTACAACCTGTACTTCACCCCGGACGGGCGGTCGGCGATCTCGGTGGCCGAAGCCCGGCGGCAGCTCGTGTTCTACGACCCCCACACCTGGGCGGTCCAGCAGACGCTCGCCACCCCCGACTGCAAGGGCATCGACCACTCCGACGTGACCCCCGACGGCCGCACGGCCGTGTTCACCTGCGAGTTCGACGGCCGGGTCGCCGTGGTCGACCTGGTCGGCCGCCGCGTCCTGCGCACGATCGACATGCCGACCCGGCACACCACGATGGGGCCGCAGGACATCAAGCTCGCGCCCGACGGCTCGGTGTTCTACATCGCCGACAGCCAGGAGGGCGGGGTCTGGGTGCTCGACGGGGCGGCGACGAAGGTGCTCCGCGTGATCCCCACGGGCCGCGGCGCGCACGGGCTCTACCTCTCCCGCGACGCCAAACGGCTCTTCGTCACCAACCGGCTGGAGGGCTCGGTCAGCGTGCTCGACGCCTACACCGGCGCCGTGCAAGCCACGTGGCGGATCGGCGAGCACGCGAGCCCGGACATGGGCAACGTCACCGCGGACGGCACCCAGCTGTGGCTCTCCGGGCGCTACGACCACGCCGTCTACGTCCTGTCCGCCGTCGACGGCCGCCTGATCAAGCGGATCGACGTGGGGAACGGGCCGCACGGCCTGTGCGTCTGGCCGCAGCCGGGCCGCTACTCCCTGGGCCACACCGGGATCACCCGGTAGGAGGGTTCTTCAGCGCGCTCCTACCCAGAGCGCCACGTCGGCGAAGGTGGCGTTGCCGCCGCACACGAGCAGGCCGAGGTGCGCCTCCTCGCCGACCTGTTCCAGCACCCGGCGGGCCGCGGGCACCAGGCAGCCCGCCGCGGGCTCGGTCCACAGCTTCGCGTGCTCGGCCAGCGCCACAGCGCCCGCGACGGCCTCGGCGTCGGACACCACGAGGACGCCCGCGAGCAGCTCGCGCGCGTGCTCCAGGGTGAGGTCGGAGACCGCGGGCGCGCTGAGCGTGGTGACGATCGAGGAGAGCGGCGTCGGCACCGGCTCGCCCGCCGCCAACGCCCGCGACATGGCGTCCGCGCCCTCGGTCTCGACGCCCCACACCCGCACGTGCGGGGCGAGCGCGCGGAACGCGGTGGCGACGCCCGCGATCAGCCCACCGCCGCCGATGCTGACCAGCACGTCGGTCACCGCGGGCGCATCGGTGGCGAACTCCAGCCCGGCCGTGCCCTGAGCGGCGATCACCAGCGGGTCGTCGAACGGGTGCACGAGGGTGGCCCCGGCCGTGACGAGCTCGGCGAGCAGGGCGAACGCGCCGTCCATCGTGGGCGTGAGCCGCACCTGCGCGCCCGCTCCGCGGGCGATCGCCACCGAGCTCGCGGGCGCGGACTCCGGCATGACCACGGTGGCCGTCACCCCCAACGCGCAGGCGGCGTCGGCGACGGCGATGCCGTGGTTGCCGCCGCTCACCGCGACGATGCCCGCCGCCCGCTCCGCCTCGCTCAGCGACAGGATCTTCGCGAACGCGCCGCGCGCCTTGAACGAGCCGGAGCGCTGCAGCAGCTCGAGCTTGAGCGTGACCGGCACGCCGAGGTGGGCGGTGAGCCCCGGGCTGGGCAGCGTCGGGGTGCGCAGCAGGTGCGGCGCGATGCGCTCGGCCGCGGCCCGGATGTCGGTGATGTCGATCAGGTTCCCCACGACGACGACGCTAGCCCCGGCGGCACCGCGCACCCCACGCGGTCGTGCCGTCGTGGGGTGCGCGGTGGGCCGTCAGCGGAGCGGCACCACCTCGGGCGCGCCCATGCGGGCGGAGTCGGCCGTCTCGTCGTCGGGCATGGTCTGGCTCTCCCGCTCGGCCTCCACCCGCTTGCGGTAGTGCTCGACCTCCCGCGTGACCTGGGCGTCGCTCCAGCCCAGCACGGGCGCCGCCAGCCGCGCCGCCTCCTCCATCGCGCCGATGCCGCGGTCGAACGTCTCGATGGAGATGCGGGTGCGGCGGGCCAGCAGGTCGTCCAGGTGCCGGGCGCCCTCGTGCGACGCCGCGTAGACGATCTCCGCCCGCAGGTAGTCCGACGCGCCCGCGAGCGGCTCACCCAGCGTCGGGTCGTCCGCGACGAGGTCGAGCACCTCGGTGGCGAGCGATCCGTAGCGACCCAGCAGGTGCTCGACCCGCGCCACGTGTACGCCGTAGCGCTGGGCCAGCAGGTGGCGGGCGTTCTTCATCGCCGCGAAGCCCTCGGCGCCGAGCAGCGGGATGCTCTCGGTGACCGACGGCGGCACCTTCGCGTCGATGGCCCGCACGGCCTCGTCGACGGCGTCGCGGGCCATCACCCGGTAGGTCGTGTACTTCCCGCCCGCCACCACGACCAGCCCCGGCACGGTGTGCGCGACCGCGTGCTCCCGGGACAGCTTCGAGGTGGACTCCGACTCGCCGGACAGCAGCGGCCGCAGACCGGCGTACACGCCTTCGACGTCCTCGTGGGTGAGCGGCTCCTTCAGCACGGCGTTGACGTGCTCCAGCAGGTAGTCGATGTCCGCGGCGGACGCGGCCGGGTGGGCCTTGTCCAGCGACCAGTCCGTGTCGGTGGTGCCGATGATCCAGTGGCGGCCCCACGGTATGACGAACAACACCGACTTCTCCGTGCGCAGGATGAGGCCGGAGTCGCCGCGGATGCGGTCGCGCGGCACCACGAGGTGGATGCCCTTGCTCGCGCGGACGTGGAACTGGCCGCGCTCGCCCGCGAACGACTGCGTGTCGTCGGTCCAGACGCCGGTGGCGTTGACCACCTGCTGGGCCCGGATGCGGATGCTCTCGCCCGACTCCTGGTCGTGCACCACGGCGCCGACCACGCGCTCGCCCTCGCGCAGCAGCCCGGTGACCCGCGCCCGGTTGGCCACGTGCGCCCCGTACGCCGCCGCCGTGCGGGCGATGAACATCGTGTGCCGCGCGTCGTCGACCTGGCCGTCGTAGTACTGCAGGGCGCCCACCAGCGAGTCCTTGCGCAGCGACGGCATCACCCGCAAGGCGCCGCTGCGGGTGAGGTGGCGGTGGTGGGGCACGCCCCGCGACCTCCCCGACAGCAGCGACAGCGTGTCGTAGAGCGCTACGCCCGAACCGGCGTAGAGCCGCTCCCAGCCCCGGTGCTTCAACGGGTACAGGAACGGCACCGGCCGCACGAGGTGCGGGGCGAGGGTCTCGATGAGCAGACCCCGCTCCGCAAGCGCCTCGGCGACCAGCCGGAAGTCGAGCATCTCCAGGTAGCGCAGGCCGCCGTGGATCAGCTTGCTGGAGCGGCTGGACGTGCCCGAGGCGAAGTCGCGCGCCTCCACCAGGCCCACCGAGAGCCCCCGCGTGGCGGCGTCCAGCGCGGCCCCGGCCCCGACCACACCGCCGCCGATGACCAGGACGTCGAGCTCGGTGTCACCCATCGCCTGCAGGGCCTGCTCCCGCGCAGCGGGGGACAACGCAACTGATCGCATAGTGGTCCTTTCTAGTCGACGTCCGCCCGGTTGGGGGTGCGCTCGACGGCCTTCTTCCAGCGTGCATACCCCTCGTCGCGCCGTTCGGCACTCCAGACGGGCTACGGCTGGGCGCGCTGGGACCACACGGGGTCGTCGTCGGTCAAGACCAGGAACAGCGCGTCGAGGTCCGGCACCACCAGCCGGGCGTCCGCGAGCTCGCCCGGCTCGGCGTAGCCCCAGCCCACGCCGATCGCGGGCACGCCGTTCGCGATCGCGCCCTCGACGTCGTGGCTGCGGTCGCCGACCATCACGACCGGGCTGCGGGTGGGGTCGAGGGAGAGCCGGGTGAGCACCGAGGCGATCACCGGTCCCTTGCCAACGCGGCCTGCGGCCGGGTCGGAGCCCCCGATCAGCGCGAACCGCTCGGCGATGCCGAGGGCCACCGCGATCCGGGTGGCCGTGCGCTCGGGCTTCGAGGTCGCGACCGCCATGCGCAGCCCGGCGGCGTCGAGCTTCTCGAGCAGCGCGGGGATGCCGGGGAACAGCGCGCTCTGCTGGGCCGCGACGGGGTCGTAGGTGCTGCGGTAGTGCAGGATCGCGGCCGCCGTCTGCTCGGCGGTGAGGCCGAAGGCGGGCAGCGCCGTCTCGAACGGCGGACCGACCAGGCCCATCAGCGCCGCGGGCCCGGGGTCCTCGGCGCCGACCGCCCGCAGCGCACCCGCCAGGTGCTCGGTGATGAGCGCGGCGGAGTCGACGAGGGTGCCGTCGAGGTCGAAGAGCACGGTGCGCACCGTCGACACCCTACGGTGACAGCGGGAACCCGACGGCCCGCGCAGGCGTTGGTCAAGCGTTGGTAAAGCCGAACGAGAGGGTAGCGCGTGCTGGAAATCAGCGGACTCACCTGGGGGGTGACGATCGCGCTCGTGCTGGGTCTGCTCGCGATCGACCTCGTACTCGCCGCGATGCGCCCGCACAAGGTCGGCTTCAAGGAAGCGTTGGCGTGGTCGCTGTTCTACATCGGCGTCGCGATCGCGTTCGGGATCTGGTTCGCCGCCGCCTACGGCGGTGATGCGGGCACCCAGTACTTCGCGGGCTGGATCGTCGAGAAGAGCCTCTCGGTCGACAACCTGTTCGTCTTCGTGATCATCATGACGACGTTCGCGGTGCCCGAGCGCCACCAGCACAAGGTGCTGACGTTCGGCATCATCCTCGCCCTGGTCATGCGGGCGATCTTCATCGCGCTCGGCGCCACGCTGCTGTCGCTCTTCTCGTTCGTGTTCCTGCTGTTCGGCCTGCTGCTGATCTACACGGCCGTGCAGCTGTTCCGGCACCGCGACGAGGACCCCGACGTCGAGAGCAACGGCGTCGTGCGCACGGCCAAGCGGCTGCTCCCGGTCACCGAGGAGTACGACGAGGGCAAGCTCGTCACCAAGGTCGACGGCAGGCGGATGGTCACGCCGCTCTTCATCGTGCTGATCGCCATCGGCAGCATCGACCTGCTGTTCGCGCTCGACTCGATCCCGGCCGTCTTCGGCGTCACCGACGTGCCGTTCATCGTGTTCGCCGCCAACGCGTTCGCCCTGCTCGGCCTGCGCGCGCTGTTCTTCCTCGTGGCGGGCCTGCTCGACCGGCTGGTCTACCTCTCGACCGGCCTGGCGCTGATCCTCGCGTTCATCGGCGCGAAGCTGATCCTGCACTGGGCGCACACCGACATCAGCCCCGCGATCCCGGAGATCTCCACACCGGTCTCGCTCGGCGTGATCCTCGTGGTGCTGGTCGTGGTCACGGTCGCGAGCCTGCTGAAGACGCGCAAGGACCCCACGCTCCACGCGCACGCGGGCTCGATCACCGGCCACAAGCCCGCCAAGCAGGCCGAGCCGCAGGAGAAGCGTCAGATGCCGTAGTGCCAGATCGTGAGCGCGTAGCCGCCGAACCAGGCGGACGCGAGCGCGGCGGCCACCACCACGGCTACGGCCGTGCCGGTGCGCCGCCGCGCCAGTCCGATCGCCACGGGCACGAGCAGGGTGAACGCGGGCACCAGCAGCCGCAGCTTGGAGTGCGCGGGGCCGTTCGCGCCCCAAACGAGCACGAGCACGAGCGCCCCGTACACGACGAGCGGCCACGGCAGCCGCATCCGGATCGCGACCACGAGCAGCACCACGCTCGCGGCCAGCGCCAGCACGATGGCGAGGTCGTACACCTCGGAGCCGCCCGCCAGCGCGTCCCGCATGAACTCGGCGGTGGAGGCGCCGCCGTCGAGGTAGGAGGACCAGCCCGCGCGCTGGATGCGGCTCCAGCCGTCGAGCTGGCCGGTGGCGAGCGCGACGTAGGCGAGGTAGCCGAGCACCCCGCAGGGGGCGAGGATGCCGCCGACCCAGGGGCGCCAGCCGTCGCGGCGCTGGATCACCGCGACGAGGGCGGCCAGCCCCACCGCGGCGATCAACGCGGTGGCGGTGGGCCGCACCAGGCCCGCCGCCAGCGTGCACGCCCCGGCCAGCACCCACTGCCGCTGCAGCACGCCGACCAGCGCCCAGGCCGTCAACGCGCAAAACAGCGCCTCGGTGTAGGTCATCGACAGCACCACGCCCATCGGCGCGGCCGCGAACAGGCCGACGAGCAGCAGCCCGGCCCGGCGCGACCCGCCGGGCACCAGCTCGCCGAGGCGGGTGAGGCCGTAGGCGGCCACGACGCCCGCGACCAGCGAGACGACCAGGCCCGCGAGGATGAGGTTGCCGCCGGTGAGCCAGCCGGTGGCCGCGACGACCGCGGGGTAGCCGGGGAAGAACGCCTTCGCCGTGTCCGGGGTGTGGTTGCCGAAGGCGTCGAGCATGTCGTCCGGCACCGCGTACCCGTAGCGGGCGATCGCGACCATCCACGTGCCGTCCCAGGCGTTGAGCGCGGTGGGCAGCTTGCCGAAGCCCGCCATCAGGCCGAGCACCGCCACGCCGACGAGGCGCACCGCGATGTAGATCCCAGCCGGGGCCAGCGCGGCGGCTACCCGGCGGCCGCGCGCGGGCGCGGGGGGCGGCAGCGGCTCGTCCTCGGGGACATCGGTGACCGCGGGGAGGTCGGTGGCGCTGGCCACGGGCGCTCCCTCCTCGTCTCCGGTGGCGCAGGCAGCGTACGCCGCGGCGCGCCGCCGCCCGGGAAGGCCGCCCCGTAACGCCGCTCCGGCTCGACGCGAGCCCCGTCACATGACCATGCGACGTGAGGCGGTGGAAGTGCGACGCCGGCGGCGGCGGGCGGTGGCGTTCGGCGGGGTGCGTCCCGCGGCCGCGGGCCACGGCGCCGGTCGCCGTACCCCGCCCGCCCGCCGCCGCGTCACCGCGCCGGTGCAGTGGGGCGCCCTGGAGTGGGCTGTCCGTTCCTGGTGAGGGGTTCGCGCAGCACCCAGGTGTCCTTGGCACCGCCGCCGCGCGAGGAGTTGACGATGAGGCTGCCCGCGGGCGCGACCCGGCTCAGCGCCGCGGGCAGCACGCGCACGTCGGCGCCGGAGCCGCGGCGGGACTGGATCACGAACGCTCGCAGGTCCACCGCGCGCGGCTCCAGCTTGTCGCCCGAGAACGTCGGGTGGCTCGAGAGCCGGACGAGGTCCTGGGCCACCCAGGCCGCGGGCCGCGTCCGGATCGCCGTGGCCAGCTCGGCCAGCTCGTCGCGGCTCGCGTGCGGGCCGATGACGATGCCCTGCCCGCCGTAGCCGTCGACCGGCTTGAGCACGAGCGCGTCGAGCCGGTCCAGCACCTCGGCGCGGCGGACCGGGTCGACGCACGGGTAGGTCAGCACGTTCGCCAGCAGCGGGGCCTCGTCGAGGTAGTAGGTGATCATCTCGGGGACGTAGGCGTAGACGACCTTGTCGTCCGCCACCCCGTTGCCCATCGCGTTGACCAGCGCGACCCGCCCGCGGGCCGCCGCGTTGCAGATCGCGCGCCCGATCGGCCGCAGGTCGGCGCCTTTCGCGGTGAGCAGCGCGCGCTCGTCGATGCGCCGGTACAGCGCGGACAGCTGGCGCCTGCCGCCCTCCTCGACGAGGAAGACGCCGTCTTCGGTCACCTGCAGGTCGCGTGGCGTCACCACCGGCACGCCCATGCGGTCGGCGAGCAGCTGGTGCTCGTAGTACGCGGAGTCGACCGGGCCGATCGACAGCAGGGCGACCTCGTCGTGGCCCGGCAGGTCCGGGTTGGTCGCCGCGATCAGCGCACTGCGCAGCTGCCCCGCCACGCCTTCCAGCCCGACGACGCCCGCCGGGGCCTCCAGGTCGGGCATCACGCTGCGGATGAGCCGCCGGGACGTGATGGCGTACCCGATGCCCGAGGGCACCCGCAGGTTGTCCTCCAGCACGAGCCAGTGGTCGGCCCGGTCGCGCACGAGGTCGATGCCCGCCACCCCGATGCGCACGGCATCGGCGGGCGTGAGGGTGCCCTGCCGGTTCCAGCCGGGCGCGTCGTCGATGATCGACGCGGGGATCACGCCGTCGGCGATGATCTGCCGGGGGCCGTAGACGTCGCGGAGGAACGCCTCGAGCGCCCGCACCCGCTGCGTAAGCCCGGCGGAGAGGCCCGCCCAGTCTTCCGCGGTGACGATGCGCGGCACGAGGTCGAGCGGGAACAGCCGGTCGGGGGCGCCGTCGCCGACCCGGAACGTGACGCGGCGCGCGCGTTGCTCGGTGCGCAGGGCCGACTCGGCCGCGGCCAGCCCGCGGTTGCCCATGCGGCTGAGCGCGCGGAACATCCAGCCGTACTCGGGCCGCACCTCGCCGTCGGCCGCGACCGCCTCGTCGTAGCCGTCGGGGTGGTAGGCCGCGAGGAGATCGGGCCGCACGGGCACGGTGTCGGGCGGCTCGAGCACGGGGTCGCGCCCCTGGGTGCGGGCAATCAGCGCGTCGACGACGTCGAACAGCTCACCGCGACGGCCGAACGTGCGGCGCTGGCGGGCGGCGGCGCTGCCCGTCGTGAGCGTGGCCTCCGACAGCGCGAGGACCTGCTCCCAGTCGCCCACCTCCTCCAGGTACGGCCGCAGCTCGTGCACGAGGCGGCCGATCGACAGCTGGGGCGCGACGAGCTGGGGCTTGTCGCCTTCGAGGTCGACGAGGTCGCCCTCCAGCCCCGAGCGCGCCGCGCGCCAGCTGCTCGCGCGCAGCAGCTCGTGGCGGCTGTCGGGCAGCGGGCGGCCCGCGTCGAGGTCGACACGGGCGCGGGCGACGAGCGCGCGGAAGAGGCCCGCGATGAGCACGACGTCCTCGACGTCCGGGCAGGCGTCGCACACCCGCAGCTCCACGGTGGGCAGGTGCGCGCTCGGCCGGATGTCGAAGTAGACCATCCCGGCGTCGGAGATCGTGCCGGAGGCGATCAGCTCGTCGACCATGGCGTCGTAGTCGGCGCCGGTCTCGACGTGCCCGGGCGGGCCCGCGGTCGGCCAGCGCGACCACACGATGCTGCGGTAGCTGGCGTACCCGGTGTCCTGGCCCCGCCAGTAGGGCGAGCTGGCCGAGATCGCCAGCAGCGTGGGGAGGAAGGGCGCGACGCGGCGCACGACCTGCACCGCGACGTCCCGGTCGGGCACGTCGACGTGCACCTGGGCGCCGCAGATGTGCTGTTCCCGCACCAGCAGCTGGTACTCGTGCTGCATGCGCTCGTAGCGCGCGCCCGCGGAGATCTCGTCGCCGTCCAGGTTGACCAGCGGCACGGTGCCCGCCGCGACCACCCCCAGCCCGAGCGGCTCGGCCACCGACTCGAGCGTGCCGCGCAGGCGACGCAGGTGCCCGCGCAGCTCGTCGAGGGTGGCGCACACCGGGGTGTTGGTCTCGACGAGCGAGCGCTGGAGCTCGGGGGCGAACTCCGCACCGTCGAGCTGGGCCAGCAGTGCGTCGACCTCGGGGGCCGAGCGGCGGGTCTCCAGGTCGACGACGTGAAACTCCTCCTCCACGCCGAGGCGGGGGAGCTCGCTCATGGGTCCGACGCTAGGCGCCCGATGTTACGGCCGTGTGACCGCCCCCCGCGGCAGCTCCGCGCTTGGCGACGGTGGACAGGTCAGGACGCCGTCGACGAGCCGCGGTGCGGCCGGGCTGACGTCGTGGGCCGCGGCCAGGTCGACGTCGACGCGGTAGCCGTCGGCGATCAGCTCCCGGCCCGAGACGAGCCCGGCCAGTACTTCGGGCAGCCGGGCCGCGGCGGCGGCGAACTGCGCCGCGACGAGCTCCGCCTCCGGGGAGAGCGACCGGTCGCCGAGCGCGGCGATGATCGCGCCCGCGCCGAGGGCGTCCTCGGCCGCGACGCGCAGCGTGTCGTCGGGCCAGCGCTCACCGGCGGGCACCACCCCGATCGGGCCGCCCGCGGACCGGGCCGCGGTGGCGACGGCCGTCGCGTTGCGCAGGCAGCCCGCGAGCACGAGCACGTCATGGCAGGCGGCCGCGGCGCACAGCGAGGCGCCGTTGGGCGACGGCAGCGCCAGCACGGTGCCTGCGGCCAGGTCGAGCAGCGACGACGGCCGCAGCGACGGCCCGTCGCCGTCCCGCGGCCCCGCCCGCAGCGCCCCGTGCGTGGCCGCCTCCCGTGCGGCGTAGGGGTTGTGCCACCGCTGGGGGAGCACCCGGGCGCCGCGGCCCACGGCGACGTCGACCGACGTGCAGAACGACAACACGTCCACGATGACGACGACGGCGCACTCGCGGGCCAACATCTCGACCCCGTGCCGTCCCCACTCGCACCGCACGTCGTAGACGCCTTGCTGATGCTCGACCCGCACCTCGTCGATGCTCCTCCGTCGTGGTGATCGCCGCGAGTGGTGCGTGGCGGCCCTCGCTACGGCGTTCGTGTCTCGCTCATGGCGATCAGCGAGGGGACGGGCTCGGGGTAGCGTCGGGCGGTGGGCGTTCAGGACGTGTTGGGTCGGGTCGGGCTGCCGGAACCGGTGATCGAGCTGGCCGCCCGGCGGTGGGACGTCGTGGTGGTCGGCGGCGGCCACAACGGGCTCACCGCGGCCGCCTACCTCGCCCGCGCCGGGCGTTCCGTGCTCGTGCTGGAGGCCCGCGAGCAGCTCGGCGGCGCCGCCACGTTGGACCGGCCGTTCGCCGACGACCGCTACCTCGTCAGCCCGTGCGCGTACGTCGTGGGCCTGCTGCACCCGCTGGTCGTCGAGGAGCTGGGCCTGCGCCGCCACGGGTTCGACCTCGTCCTGCTCGACCCCGGCCTCTGGTGCCCGTTCCCCGACGGCACGTCGATCGCCGTCTACGCCGACGCCGAGCGCACGCTCGCGCAGGTCGCCGCGCTCGCGCCCGCCGATGTCGACGGCTTCCGCGCCTACGAGGCGCTGTTCGAACGCATCCGCCGCGCGCTGCGCACCGGCCCCCGCGACACCTGGGTGGGCCCGAGCCCGGACCGGGCCGAGCTCGCCGAGCTACTCGATCCGGAAGCCCGCGACGTGCTCCTCCACCGCTCGATCGCCGACGTCGTCGAGGAACACGTCCGCGACGAGCGGCTGCGTGCCCTGCTGCACGGCCAGGGCGTGATCGGCACCTGGGCGGGCCCGCGCGATCCCGGCACCGCGGGCGTGCACGCGATGCACGCCATGGGCACCCTCGCCGACGGCCGCTGGGGCTACGTGCGCGGCGGCACCGGCCGGGTGTCGTTCGCGCTCGCCGACGCGGCCCGCGAGCACGGCGCCGTGCTGGCGTCGGGCGTGCCGGTCGCCGCCATCGAGCCGGGCGTCGGCGTGCGGCTGGTGGGTGGCGAGCTGATCCGGGCGGCGGTCGTCGTCTCCAACGCCGACCCCAAGCGCACCACCGAGCTCTGCGCCTCCGACGTGCCGACGGACTGGCGCGCGCGGGTGGCGGACTGGCGTTCCACGAGCCCCGTCCTCAAGATCAACTGTGCGCTGTCGCGCCTGCCGGAGTTCCCGGCGGCGCCCGAGCCGGGGCTGCCGCACCGGGCGATGGTGAGCATCACGTCCGGGATCGACGCCACCCAGCAGGCGTTCGAGCGGGCGGTCGCGGGCCACCCGGCGCCGTCGTGGGCGGAGGCGTACTTCCCGTCGGCCTACGACCCGAGCGTCGCGCCGCCCGGCGGCCACGTGATGAGCGTGTTCGCCCAGTACGTGCCGTACGACCTCGCCGACGGCACCTGGGACGCGCGGCGCGACGAGATCGCCGACGCCGCGTTGGCCGAGGTGGCCCGCTTCGCGCCGGACGTGTCCGACTGCGTGGCCGAGCGCGAGGTGCTCGCGCCGCCGGACGTCGAGGCCCGCATCGGGCTCACCGGCGGCCACATCTTCCAGGGCGACTGCCTGCCGGACCAGATGTGGGACCGCCGCTTCGGGCCGCGCACCGCCGTACCGGGCCTCTACCTCTGCGGGGCCGCGACGCACCCCGGGGGCAGCGTGATCGGGGTGAACGGCCGCAACGCCGCGATGGCGGTGCTTGACGACAAGACCGTTTGACATCTAACGGTAAGATGTCGTCATGACCGAGCTCGGGCGAGCACTGCGGCGGATCTGGGTCGACGGACGGCGGGTCGAGCGGGTGGCGTACGTCGTCGGCCTCGTGCTGTTCGTCAGCGGCCTGGTGCACGTCGGCATCCTGCTGGTCACGGGGTGGACGTGGATCGGACCCGTGTCGCTGCGCAAGGCCGCGACGTTCGGGCTCTCGTTCGGCCTCACGCTGCCCTCGGTCGCGTGGGCGACCTCGTACCTGCGCCTGCCCGCCCGCGGCCTGGTGCTCGGGGTGTTCATCGCGACCTGCGTCGTCGAGACGGTGCTGATCAGCATGCAGGCGTGGCGCGGGGTGCCCTCGCACTTCAACTTCGCGACGCCGTTCGACACCGCCGTGTCGACGACGCTCGCCCTCGGCGGCGGCGTGATCGTCCTCGTCGGCGTCGTCTGCACGCTCGCGGCGTTCGCGGGCGCGGGCGGGCTCGCGCCCAGCATGGCCTTGGCGGTGCGCACCGGGTTGGTCGTGCTGCTCGTCGCGTTCGCCACGGGTGCGGTGATGGTCGCGCGCGGGGTCGTCGAGGCGCGCGGCGGGCAGGCGCAGCTCGCCTACGACACCGCCGGGTCGCTCAAGCCGCTGCACGCCGTCGCCATGCACGTGGTGCTGGTGCTGCCCGCGCTCGCGTGGCTGCTGGCCCACACCTCGTGGCCGGAGGCGCGACGGATGCGGCTCGTGTGGGTGGCGGTCGTCGCCGACGCCGTCCTCACGGCGGTGGTGGGCTACGAGGCGTTCGCGGGCATACCGCCGCTCACCCCGCCCCTGGTGCTGGGTGCGCTGTCGGCGGCCGCCCTGATCGTGTTGGCGACGACGGGGGCGACGGCACTGCGCGCGGTGCTCGCGCCGGCATGATCGGTCGCCATGAGCGAGTTCGGCGGCAGGGTCGCGGTGGTCACGGGGGCCGGGTCCGGGATCGGTCGGGCGCTCGCGGTGGGCCTCGTGCAGCGCGGGGCGCGCGTCGCGGTCTCCGACGTCGACGCCGACGGCCTCGCCGAGACCGCCCGCCTGATCGGCGACGGGCACCGCACCGACCCGCTCGACGTCACCGACCGGGCGGCCGTGCTGGCCTACGCCGAGGCGGTCGTCGCCGAGTTCGGGCACGTCAACCAGGTCTACAACAACGCGGGCGTCGCGTTCGCGGGCGACGTGCTCGGCAGCGCTTTCGAGGACATCGAGCGCGTCGTCGACATCGACTTCTGGGGCGTGGTGAACGGGACGAAGGCCTTCCTCCCGCACCTGATCGCGTCCGGCGACGGCCACGTCGTGAACATCTCCAGCCTGTTCGGGCTGCTGGCGGTGCCCGGGCAGAGCGCGTACAACGCCGCCAAGTTCGCCGTGCGCGGCTTCACCGAGAGCCTGCGCCAGGAGATGTTGCTGGCCGGGCACGCCGTGCGCGTCACCTGCGTGCACCCGGGCGGGATCAAGACCAACATCGCCCGCAACGCCACCCGCTCCGCCGACTACGCCGACGGCGAAGCGCTGGAGCGCTTCGAGCGCGTGGCTCTCCGCATGGCCCCCGCCGACGCCGCCCGCGTCATCCTCACCGGGGTCGCGCGCAACCGCGCGCGCGTGCTCGTGGGCGCCGACGCCAAAGCGCTTGACCTGCTGGTTCGCCTGACGGGGTCGGGCTACCAGCAGGTCATGGCGCGTTTGACGCGGCGGACGTTCAGCTGACGATCTCCGCCACGACCCGGCGCAGCTGTGGGCTGCGCAGGTAGAGCGCGACCCACACGAGGATGCCGAAGTAGACCGGGAACAGCATCGTCGAGAACACCGGGGCCTCGATGCGGAGCTGCGCGCAGACCGCGCCGCCGAGGTAACCGGTGAGCAGCACCGCGCCGAGGATCGCCGTGCGCGGCACCAGGTAGAGCACGAGGCACACCAGCAGCACGGCGCCGATGATCGGCACGGCGGAGGCGCCGAAGCCCATCTGCTGCGTGGCCTCGACGACCATCGGCATCTGCAGGAGCTTGGGCACGGCGTCGACGACGAGGAAGAGCGCGAGGAGCACCGTGAGCACGGTGCCGGTGCGCGACGCGGCGCGGGAGACGGGGCGGGCGGTGGTGTTCGGGGCGGAGAGGACGGACATCGCGGGGCTCCTTGGTGACGTGCGGGCGGCTACGTCAAGGGAGACCGGGACGACGGCCGGAACTCATCGGTGCTTCGTCACCCGGGCAGGGGGATGGGGCTCGGGACGCACCCCGAGGCCGCGGCATCGGCGACGCCCGCGCCGGGTGCTCCGCTCACCGGCGGTGCGGCCCCGGGTGGACGCGGCGGCCACGGGCAGGTGCCGTCGGCGTTGATCGGCGCGGGGGAGGGGCCGGTGCCGGTGATCGGGTAGTAGCGCACCCAGTCGACCTGCAGGTTGGACGGGATGAGCCCGCCGCCGCCGCGGAACTGGTCGAGCTGGACGGTCATGTGCATCGGGCCGGGCGGCTGCGCGGCGGCCAACGCGGTGCTCCACCACTGCTTGCCGTCGAGGTACGCGGTGATGTGGTCGGGGGACCACTCCACCGCCCAGTTGTGCCACTGGGTGGCGTCGACGTCGACGTCGCCCTGGAGCTGGGTGCCCTCGTCGCCGTAGTGCACGAACATCTCGGTGTTCTGGCGGGTGGCGTCGCTGTTCTCCATGAAGTCGATCTCGCCGCCGTAGCCGCCCTCGTCCTCGCTGTCGGGCCAGAGCAGCAGCACGGCGTGGTAGTCGGGATCGCCCTTGGACGCCCGCATGCGGGCCTCCCACCGGCCGTACATGGCGCCCGTGCCCCAGGCCATGCCCTCGGAGTTGCCCGCGGCGTCGCCGTTGATCGTGAGGATGCCGTCGGCGACGCTGACGGCCGACGGCGTGCGCCTGCCGTTGCCGTCGTGGCCTTCGCCGTTGTAGAGGCCCCACTGCCCGAGGTCACCCGTGAAGTCCTCGGAACGGGTGGGGGCGCCCCACCCGTTCACCTGCGCGGCGGTCGGCGCGGTGCCCGCGGCGAAGGCGGGCATCGGTAGCGGGAACAGGATGCTGACCACCAACGCGGCAGCGGCCGCGGTGACAGCGGCGATCCGCCTGGCGTTCACGTGCCCCCTCGCGGCCGAGCTCCCCGCACCGAGTGTTCCACAGCGATCAGGCGGCCAGCGCGGCGTAGCGCCCTTCGGCGGCGAGCAGGCTCGTGTGCGTGCCTGCCTCGGCGACGCGGCCGTGGTCGATGACGACGATCTGGTCGGCGTCGCGCACGGTGGAGAGCCGGTGGGCGATGGTGATCGTGGTGCGGCCCTCGGCGAGCGCGTCGAACGCGTCCTGCACAGCGCGTTCGGTCTCGGTGTCGAGCGCGCTCGTGGCCTCGTCGAGGATCAGCACGCGGGGATCGCGCAGCAGGGTGCGGGCGATCGCGAGGCGCTGCTTCTCCCCGCCCGAGAAGCGGTGGCCGCGGGAGCCGACGACCGTGTCGTAGCCGTCGGGCAGGTCGGCGATGAGGTCGTGGATGCGCGCGGCGCGCGCGGCGTCCTCGATCTCGGCGTCGGTGGCGTGCGGCTTGGCGTGGCGGAGGTTCTCGCGCACGGTCGTGTGCAGCAGGTAGGTCTCCTGGCTGACCACGCCGACGACGCGGGCCAGGTCGGCGAGGCGCATGTCGCGCAGGTCGATCCCGTCGATCGTGATGCGCCCGGCGTCGGGGTCGTAGAGGCGGGCGCCGAGCGCGGCGAGCGTGCTCTTGCCCGAGCCGGTCTCGCCGACGAGCGCGAGCGTGGTGCCTGCAGGGGCCACGAGGTCGATATCGGTGACGGCGTTGCGGTCGCTGCCGGGGTAGGCGAACGTCACGCCCTCGAAGCGGACGTCGCCGCGCACCCGGGCCGGGTCGACGGGCACCGGGTGCTCCGGGTCGTCGATGTCGACGGGCAGATCGAGGTACTCGAAGATGCGCGCGAACAACGCCAGCGAGCTGACCAGCGAGACGCCGACGCTCAACAGCGAGGTCAACGGGCGGAAGAGGCCGCCCTGCAGCGTGGTGAACGCGATGAGGGTGCCGATCGTCAGCGTGGTGCCCGGGAGCCCGGCGCCGAGGTAGATCACCGCCGGGATGGCGGCGAAGATCACGCCGGTGGACGCCATGCGCCAGCGTCCGGCGAGCTGCGAGCGCAGCTCCAGGTCGATCAGGCGTGCGGACGAGGCGGTGAAGCGGTCGACCAGCGCGGGCCCGGTGCCCAGCGTGCGGGAGAGCTGCGCGCCGTTGACCGAGAGGCCTTCCTCGATCGTGACGTTCAGGTCGGCCAGCTCCCGCTGCTGCGCCGAGGTGATCTCGCGGCGCATCCGTGCGACCCGGCGCGTCAGCCAGATCGACGGGGGGAGCACGACGAGCGAGATCAGCGAAAGCCGCCAGGACAGCGCGACCATCGCGACCGCCGTGGCGACCGTGGTGGTCAGGTTGGCCGCGATCGAGGTCGCCGTGCTCGTGACGACCGACTGCAGGCCCCCGACGTCGTTGGTGATGCGGGACTGGACCTCGCCCGTGCGGGTCTTGGTGAAGAAGGCGATCGACTGGCGCTGCAGGTGGGTGAAGACGTCGGTGCGCAGGCGGTGCATCACCTGCTGCCCGACGCGGGTGCTCGCCCAGGTCTGCACGACGCCGAGGGCGGCGGTCAGCGCGGCGACGGCGACCATGCCGCCCGCGAGCATGGCGAGCAGGGGCAGGTCGCGGTTCGGCAGCGCGGTGTCGATCACGGCGCGCAGCAGGAACGGCGAGGCCATGCCGAGCACGGACGAGGCGACGATGATCGCGGTGACGCTCGCGATCGCGCGCCGGTGGGGGAGGAAGAGGCGGCCGATGCGGCGCAGCGACACGCTGCGGGCCTGGGCCTTCTCGGCGGGGGTGACGGTGCGGGTACTGGGGCGCGCCAACGGGGCTCCTTTCGACGGTGTTCAATGAAGAGGTTACCTCACAATGAGGTAGGGTGTCAGCATGGACGGAACGGACGAGCCCCTCGTCGAGACGTTCTGGGCGTTGAGCCGCCGGTTGCGGGCCATGGCGCAGGAGGCGTTGGCGGAGTGGGACGTCACGCCGTCGCAGGCGCGGGCGTTGGCCGTGCTGCGCCGCGGCGGGCCGCAGCGGCTGGGCGAGCTGGCCGAGCACCTGCGGATCGCGCCGCGGTCGGCCACGGAGGTCGTCGACGCGCTGGCCGAGCGCGGGCTCGTCGAGCGGCGGCCCGATCCGGCCGACCGCCGCGCGACGCTCGTGGCCCTCACCGCGCACGGTGAAGAGGTGTCCGCGGCGATCCGGGCGGCGCGCAAGACCGGCGCGAGCAGCCTCTTCGCCCGGCTGCCCCCGCCCGACCAGGAGGAGCTGGCCCGGCTCCTGACCAACCTGCGGGCCGCGGCCGACGCCCCGCCACCCGACGCCCCGCCACCCGACGCCCCGCCGCTCGACAACGCCGAGTAGCCGGCCGGAATGAGCTCGGGTGCGGCGAGGGGACCCCGCCGCACCCGAGTCGTTCAGCGCCTGCAGGCGCCGGGGAGACCGACGCCTGCGGGCCGATGTGCGTGACTACACCGCAGCGGGCCCATCCGCGGGCTGCAGTACCGGCGCGGGTGCTGCCGCCTGCTGCTTGGGCCAGCGGGTGCGGGCGCCGCGCTGGATCAGGCGGGTACCCCTGCGGCTCCGGGTGCGGGAGCGGGTGCAACGGCGGCTGCCTGCGCGGCTCCGGCGGGTGGTGCGGGTGGCGGGGCCGCTGCGAGGGGTGCAGACCCAGCGGCTGCTGGGGCCGGTGCGGACGCGGCGGGTGCGGCGGCCGGCGCCGGCGCGGGTACCGCGGCTGCGGGTGCGGCGGCCGGTGCTCGTGCGGGGGCTGGCGCCGGTGCGGCGGCGGGGGCGGGGGCTGGCGCGGGTGCGGGTGCGGCGGCGGGAGCCGGGTTCTGCTGGGCCGCGGGCTGCCCGCCCGGCCGAGGGCCGGGCTGCGGCCCGGGGAGCGGCGCGGGCTGGGCGGCGGGCTGCGGGCCCGGACGGGGTCCGGGGAGCGGGGCGGGCTGGGGCGCGGGCTGCGGCCCGGGGAGCGGTGCGGGCTGGGCGGCCGGCTGGGGGCCGGGACGGGGTCCGGGGAGCGGCGCGGGTTGCGGACCCGGGCGCGGGCCCGGGAACGGGGCGGGCTGGCCGGGGAACGGGCCGGGCTGCGGCGCGGGCAGGACCACCGGGCCCGGCCAGGCCAGGACGGTCGTGCGGGCCGTGTTGTTGCCGGGGCGCGGGTCCGGCACCGAGGAGCGCGTGCTCGCCAGGAGCACGAGGGGTCCGCGCGGGACCCGGTCGACGGTCAGCCGCACGGCGTACGTCACCGACTGACCGACCCCCAGCGTGGCGGTGCGGAACGCCGTCAGCTGACCGAACACGACCCCGTCGCGCGTGCTCACCTGGCCGCCGCCGCTGACCGCCAACGCGGTGCTGACGTCGCGCGCGGGGGAGCGGCCCGCGTTCGTCACGGTGATCTTCGCCGTGACCGTCGCACCCGGAGCCGCCTGCGGCGCCCACACCGAGACGCCGAGGTCGGCGGACTGCCCGACGTTCTCGAAGTCGAAGGTCGTCCCGTTGACCCGGAGCTGGTCGACCCCGCCGACCAACCCGGCGGCGCCGCTGCCCTGGCTGACGCCAACCGCGTTCACCACCGCGTCCGGGAAGGCCGCCTTCACCTGCGCGAACGTCGCGGTGAAGCCGCGGAGCCCGAACCGGTTGGGCATGCCCGGCAGGCCGACCGCCCCGCTCACCGACCAGCCGCCGCCCGCCGTCGACGGCGTCCACCGCTGCCACTGGTACGGCGCCACCCGCACGCCGCTGTTCCTCGGCTCCCACGTGAGCGTGGCGAAGCCGCCCCGCACGCGGTTGGACCTGATCGGGATGCTGATGCCGGGCGCCGCCTGGTCGTTGCCGAACGCAGGCCGCTCGACGAACGTGTCGAAGGCCAGGTCGCCGACGTCGGCGAGGCGTGTGCCGCCGAACCGCTGGGCGAACACCGTGGCGCGGTCCGCCGGGCCGCGCGTGGTCAGGCGCAGGTAGCCGCGCCCGCCCGGCCGTTGGTCGTCGACGACCGCGGCGGTGCCCCCGCCCGCCAGTTCGGTGCAGAAGCCGGTGGTGCTCCGCGTGGAGCAGGCAGGCGCGATGTCGGCGTTGCCGATCCGGCTCGGCGGAGCGGCGGCGGCGGTGCCACTCGCCGCGAAGAGCGCCCCGGCGACGGCGAACGTCATCGCGACGACGAGGCCCATGCGGCGGGCAGTGGATGGTGGACGGTCGATCGGCACGGCGTGTCTCCCGGGTAGCTGAGCGGCGCCATCTCCGGGCGCCGTGCTCAGTCGTCGACCGAACAGACGCAACAGTTACGCTGAATGACCGATCGTGTGAGGGTGGTAATTACGACCCGATCGTGGAGCGCACCGCGTACAGCTCGGGGAAGAACGTGAGCTCCAGCGCACGCCGCAGGAACGGCACCCCGCTGGAGCCGCCGGTGCCGGTCTTGCCGCCGATCATGCGCTGCACCGTCTTGAGGTGCCGGAACCGCCAGAGCTGGAAGTTCTCCTCGATGTCGACGAGCTCCTCGCAGGTCTCGTACACGTCCCAGTAGTGCTCGGTGTCGTCGTAGATGTGGGTGAGGACGTCCACCAGCTCGGGGCAGAAGACGTGGGCGCGGCGGACGTCGCGCTCGAGCAGCTCCCGCGGCACCGGGTGCCCGCGCCGGGCGAGCAGGCGCAGGAACTCGTCGTAGACCGAGGGCCGTTCGAGCAGCTCCGTGAGCTCGGCCAGCGCCCGCGCGTCGTGCTCGTACAGCCGCAGGATGGCGGCGTTCTTGTTGCCGAGGAGGAACTCGACCGCCCGGTACTGCGCCGACTGGAAGCCCGACGACGAGCCCAACGAGCCGCGGAACTCGGCGTACTCGGCCGGGGTGAGCGTGGCCAGCACCGACCACTGCTCGATGAGCGTCTTCTGGATGTGCTTGACGCGGGCGAGCTTCTTCAGGGCGGGCGCGAGCATGTCGGCGGCGAGGTCGTCGCACGCGGAGCGCAGCTCGTGCAGGACGAGCTTCAGCCACAGCTCGGAGGTCTGGTGCTGGACGATGAACAGCAGCTCGTCGTGGTGGACGGGGGCGCTGCGCGGCTGCTGGGCCGCGAGCAGCTCGTCGAGGTGCAGGTAGGCGGAGTAGGACAGGTTGGTCCGGAAGTCCCGGACGATCCCCTCCTCGACCGCCCGGGTGTTCGCCCCGGGGAGGTCAGCGGTCATGCCCGCCAGGCTAGTCCCGCGTTCGTGTTCCGTTCACTGATGAGACGACCCTGGTCCACATTCGCCGGGGCACTTACCGTGGTCGGACGCTCGACCAGGAGGAGTGCTCATGAGTGCCGAGGCGGCGCGGATGGTCTTCGACTTCGCGGAAGGCAGCCGCGAGCAGGTGGACCTGCTCGGCGGCAAGGGCGCGAACCTCGCCGAGATGACGCGCCTCGGGCTCCCGGTGCCCCCCGGCTTCACGATCACCACCGACGCCTGCAGGCACTACCTCGACCGCGGCGAGGAGCCGCAGGCGCTGCGCATCCAGGTCACGATGGCGCTGCGCCGCCTGGAGGACCAGCTCGGCCGCCGCCTCGGCGACGTGCAGGACCCGCTGCTGGTCTCGGTGCGCTCGGGCGCCAAGTTCTCGATGCCCGGGATGATGGAGACGGTCCTCAACGTCGGCCTCAACGACTACTCGGTCAAGGGCCTCGCCGAGGCCGCGCAGGACGAGCGCTTCGCCTGGGACTCCTACCGCCGCCTGCTGCAGATGTTCGGCCGCACCGTGCTCGACATCCCCGGTGAGCTGTTCGAGAAGGAGCTGTCGGCGGCCAAGGACCGCGCGGGTGTGAAGGCCGACGTCGAGCTCACCCCGCAGCTGCTCCAGGACCTCGTCGCGACGTTCAAGGGCGTCATCGCCGAGCGCACCGGCCGCGAGTTCCCCCAGGACCCGCGCGAGCAGCTCGACATGGCGATGCGCGCGGTGTTCGACTCCTGGAACACCGACCGGGCGCGGATCTACCGCCGCCGCGAGCGCATCCCGCAGGACCTCGGCACGGCCGTCAACGTGTGCGCGATGGTCTTCGGCAACCTCGGCGAGACCTCGGGCACCGGCGTTTGCTTCACGCGCGACCCCGCCACGGGCAAGCAGGGCGTTTACGGCGACTACCTGCCGAACGCCCAGGGCGAGGACGTCGTCGCGGGCATCCGCAACACGCTGTCGCTCGAGGACTTCGCCCGGCTCGACCCGTCCTCGCACGGCGAGCTCACCCGCATCATGCGCAGGCTGGAGACCCACTACCGGGACCTCTGCGACATCGAGTTCACCGTGGAGCGCGGCAAGCTCTGGATGCTGCAGACCCGCGTGGGCAAGCGCACGGCCGCGGCCGCGTTCCGCATCGCCATCCAGCTCGTGGACGAGCGCCTGATCACGCAGGACGAGGCGCTGCACCGGGTCACCGGACACCAGCTGTCGCAGCTGATGTTCCCCCAGTTCGACCCGGACGCCGAGCGCTCGCTGCTCACCAAGGGCATGGCCGCCTCGCCGGGCGCGGCGGTCGGCGAGGTGGTGTTCGACTCGGCCACGGCCGCCGCGCGGGCCGCGCAGGGCCGGTCGGTGCTGCTGGTGCGCCGCGAGACGACGCCCGACGACCTGGAAGGGATGATCGCCGCCACGGGCGTGCTCACCAGCCGGGGTGGCAAGACCAGCCACGCCGCCGTCGTCGCCAGGGGCATGGGCCGCACCTGCGTGTGCGGGGCTGAGGCGATCGACATCGACGCCGAGGCCCGGACCGCGCGCGTAAAGGACGTCACGATCAACGAGGGTGATGTGCTCTCCATCGACGGCTCGACCGGCGAGGTCTTCCTCGGTGAGCTGCCGGTCGTCGCTCCGCCCGTGGTGACCTACCTCGAGGACGGTCTCGACGCCGCGCTGGAGGCGGCCGAGGACGAGGGGCAGGACCTGGTGCGCGCGGTCGACCGGCTGCTGCGCCACGCCGACCGCACCCGCAGGCTGAAGGTGCGCGCCAACGCCGACACGGCCGAGGACGCCGGGCACGCCCGTCGGATGGGCGCCGAGGGCATCGGCCTCACCCGCACCGAGCACATGTTCCTCGGCGAGCGGCGCATGCTGGTGGAGCGGCTGATCCTGGCCGACGGGCCCGCGGAGCGGGAGGCGGCGCTCGCGGAGCTGCTGCCGATGCAGCGCGAGGACTTCGTCGGGCTGCTCACCGCGATGGACGGGCTGCCCACCACGATCCGGCTGCTCGACCCACCCCTGCACGAGTTCCTCCCCGACCGCACGGAGCTCGCCGTGCGGGTGGCGGTGGCGAAGGCGACCGGCGAGCCCGACCCGGCCGACGAACGCCTGCTCGTCGCCGTCGAGCGGCTGCACGAGAACAACGCGATGCTCGGCCTGCGCGGCGTACGGCTCGGCCTGGTCATGCCGGGCCTGTTCGCCATGCAGGTGCGCGCGATCGTCGAGGCCGCGGCGCAGCGCAAGCGCGACGGCGGCGACCCGCGGGTGGAGATCATGGTGCCGCTCGTGGCCTCGGTGATGGAGCTGCACCTCGTGCGCGACGAGATCGACATCGTCGTCGCGGAGGCGTCGGCGGGCGTCACGCTGGACGTCCCGATCGGCACGATGATCGAGCTGCCGCGGGCCGCGCTCACCGCGCGGCGGATCGCCGAGTCGGCCGAGTTCTTCTCGTTCGGCACCAACGACCTCACCCAGACGACGTGGGGCTTCTCGCGCGACGACGTCGAGGCGTCGATCTTCCCGACCTACCTGGACAAGGGGGTGTTCACGGTGTCGCCGTTCGAGTCGCTCGATCGCGACGGCGTGGGCGCGCTGGTGCGCATGGCCGTCGAGGCTGGCCGCCGTACCCGCCCGGACATCAAGCTGGGCGTGTGCGGCGAGCACGGCGGCGACCCGGAGTCGGTGCACTTCTTCCACGACGCGGGCGTCGACTACGTTTCGTGTTCACCCTTCCGGGTGCCGGTGGCTCGCCTGGAGGCGGGCCGGGCTGCGCTCTTCGCCGAAGCGCGAAGCATTCCCGACTGATCGGAGAATGTGGTTCCGACCACATCGATCGACACTCCGTAGGGATTCGCTGACAGATCGTGCACCCGATCTGTCCGTTTTCAGCGTGTCCACAGCGAAACGCGCCAAAATGGTGTTAGGTGAGCCCGTGAACGGGCAGTAGACGGAGGTTGAACCGCTACATCTAAGATAGGCCACCTGGCCGATCAACCGTCGTCCGAATGGCTGCCCTGACCGTGAACGAGGGGCACGTTCTCAGTCGGGGAGGATTCCGTGCGCGTGATGTCAACGTGGTGACGCTGCCCGGTGGCCCTGTGCAGGTTTACGACGTGGAGCTCACGGGATTGCGGGGGCTACCGCCCACGGAGGGTGGTCGCGCCCGCGTTTTGGTGCGCGCGCACGGCGTTCCGATCACCCTGGGTGTCGTCGACGTGCCGCCGGAGGGGTTGAGCCCCACCGGTGTGGCCGAGCGGCTGGCGGAGGTGCTGGGCGACGTCGAGATCGACTCGACGGACCTCGAGCGGCTCGCCCGGCGCAACGCGCTCGCCGAGAACGGCCCGCACCTCACGGTGCAGATCGCGACCAAGGACCGGGCCGAGCCGCTGCGGCGGTGCCTGGATTCGCTCGCCGCGCTGCGCTACCGGTCGTTCGACGTCGTGGTGGTCGACAACGCGCCGCGCTCCGGCGAGACCGGCGCCGTCGTGCGCGACTGGGAGCGGGCCCACCCCTCGATCGGCGTCCGCTACCTGCAGGAGCCCGTGCCCGGCGCGGCCAGGGCGCACAACCGCGCGCTCGCGGTCGCCGAGGGCTCGTGGGTGGTGCGCACCGACGACGACGTGGTGGTCGACCCGGAGTGGCTCGCCGCGATCGCCGAGGCCGCCACGTCGGGGCCCGGCGTCGAGTGCGTCACCGGGCTGATCCTGCCCGCCGAGATCGCCACGCCCGCGCAGGAGCTGCTCGAGCAGTTCGGCGGCTACGCGCGCGGCTACCGCAGGCTCCGCGTCGACCTCGGCGAGCACTGCCCGGCCGATCCGCTGTTCCCGTTCACCACGGGGCGCCTCGGCAGCGGGGCCAACATCGCGTTCGACGCGGCCAAACTACGCGCCCGCGGTGGCTTCGACACCGCGCTCGGGCCCGGCACGCCCGCGCGCGGCGGCGAGGACCTCCTCGCCGTCTTCGACGTGCTCACCGGCGGCGGTGGCGTCGTCTACGAGCCCAGCGCCCTCGTGTGGCACTGGAACCGGCGCGAGCTGGCGAGCCTCCGGAAGCTCATGCACGACTACGGCGTCGGCTTGGCGGCCTACCTCACCGCCGCGGCCATGCGGCAGCCCCGGCTGGCGCTCGGCAAGTCCCGGCACGTGGTGGCGGGCGTGCGGCACGTCGTCGGCCGCTCCTCACCCAAGAACAAGGCCAAGCGGCGCGACTACCCGAAGGACCTGGAGCGCCGCGAGCTGCTCGGCATGGTGGCGGGCCCCGCCGCCTACCTCGCGGGGCGGCTGAGCCGCCGGGGCACCACCCCGGTCGCGCCGCCCAAGCGCAGCACCGAGGTAGTGCAGTGACGGAGACCGCGGGCGGGGCGGTCCCCATCCTGCTCTACCACTCCGTCGCCGACGAGCCGTCGGAGTTCATCGCGCCGTACACGGTCAGCCCGGCCACTTTCCGCAGGCACCTCGACGCCGTGGCCGCCACGGGCGCCACCACCCTCACCGTCTCCGACTTCATCGCGGCCCGCGCCGCGGGCACGCTCCCCGCCCGGCCCGTGCTCGTCACGTTCGACGACGGCTACCGCGACACCCTCACGGCCGCCGCGCCCGCGCTCGCCGAGCGGGGCATGGTGGCCACCACGTACGTCACCACCGGCGTCGTCGACGGCGTGAGCCCCGGCGGCGACCCGATGATGACCTGGGCGCAGGTCGACGAGCTGGCCGCCACGGGCCACGAGATCGGCGCGCACAGCCGCACCCATCCCCAGCTCGACACGCTGCCGCTGCGCGCGGTGCGCCGCGAGGTCGCGGGGAGCCAGGCCGAGCTGCAGGACCGCACCGGCCTCCCGATCGCGAGCTTCGCCTACCCGCACGGCTACTCCGACGCGCGGGTGCGCCGGGTCGTGCGCGAGGCCGGGTTCACCTCGGCGTGCAGCGTCAAGAACGCGCTGAGCCCGCCCGCGGACCGGCCGCACTCCCTCGCCCGCCTCATGGTCATGTCCACCACCACCGACGCGGATCTCCACGGTTGGCTCGCGGGCCGCGGCGTGCCCGCCGGGCAGCCCGACGAGCGGCTCCTCACCGTCGGGTGGCGCTGGTACCGCCGCGCCCGCGCCACCGTCGGCGGCGCGCCCGGTTGGTCCGATGCGGCCTGACGGAGCCGTCCACACCGTCCACCCCGCGCTGCTCCGGGCGTTCACCGCTCTGGACGGGGCGGGGGTGGCGTGGTGCCTGCTCCGCGGCGAGGCCCGGCTCGCCGACCCGTCGGGCGACGTCGACCTGCTCGTCGCCCCGGCCGACCTGCCCCGGCTCGACGCCGTCCTCGCGACGGCCGGGTTCCTGCCCGTCCCCGGCGTGGGGAAGGGGGCCCACCGCGGTTACGTGGGCCACGCCGCGGGCGACCGCTTCCTCGAGCTGGACTTCGAGTCGTCGGTGGAGTTCGGGCCCTCGTCCCACTTCGCGGTGAACTGGCTGCGGCCCACGCTGCGCACCGACGCCGCGCAGGCGCTGCTGGCGGGCCGCCGCCGCGTGGGTCCGCTCGCCGTGCCGGGCGCCGACGACGCGTTCTGGGCGTTGCTGCTGCACTGCGTCGTCGACAAGGGCGCGGTGGCGGAGCGGCACGCCGCCCGGCTGGTGGAGCTGGCGCCGCAGGCGCGCCCCGACGGCGTGCTCGGCCGGATCGTCACCGCGCACTGCCCGTCGGGCTGGGACGCGGCACGGGTGCTCACCGCGGCCCGCGGCAGCGACTGGCCCGCGCTCGTCGCGGTGGGCGCCCGGCTGCCCGGCCGCGCCACCGCGGTGGGTCGAGCGGCCGCGCTGGGCCGCGGGCTGCGCAGGCTCGCCACGGACGTCCGCCGCACCCGCCGCGGCCTCTCGGTCGCCGTGCTCGGACCCGACGGAGCGGGCAAGTCCACCCTCACGCAGGGCATCGCGGCGGCGTTCGGCCTGCCCACCCGCGTCGTCTACATGGGGCTCTGGCAGGGCGAGGACGGTGCCGCGCGACCGTTGCCGCTCGCCGCGCTGGCCGCGGCCCGCCGCCCGTTCCGGTCGTGGCGGCGCGCCGCCGTCACCGGCTGGCACCAGGCCAGGGGCAGGCTCGTCGTGCTCGACCGGCACCCCTACGACGCGCTGCTCCCGCCCGCGCCGCCGCACGTGGCGCTCAAACGGCTGTTCTTCACCCTGTTGGCGCGCACCGTCCCGGCTCCGTCGGTGGTGTTGATACTCGATGTGCCCGCCGAGATCGCCGCGTTCCGCCGTCCGGATGAGGACCCGGGCGCATTGGCCACTTTGCGTAGCGAGTACCTTTCGCTCGCCCGACGGCTGCCGCGGGCCGTCGTGCTCGACGCGGACCGCTCCCCAGAGGCCCTGCGCGCCGCCGCCATCGACCGCATCTGGCAGGCCGTCCTCGACGCCGAGACACGGAGGTGAACCTCGTGACGGTCGCGGGGAATGTGTTGCGTGCCGGACCCGCGGCCTGGCGCCGCGGAGCGGGCAGGCGACATCGGCGCCGCGCGGTGCAGATGGTGCCGCGGCTGCTCGCGACGATCGGCGATCCCGCGCAGCGGTGGGTCGCCGGGCCGCCGTTGGTCAGCAGCACCCGCACGGCCGTGGTGCCGCTCGGGCCGCCCGACGGGCCGCCGGTGGCGATGGCCAAGCTGCCCGGCACCCGGGTCGGCGTGTCGAGCCAGCAGCGCGAAGGCCGAGCGCTCAACGCGCTGACCGCCGAGCCCGCGGTGGGCGACTTCACCCGCTTCCTCCCGCTGCGCATGACCGACGGCTACCTCGGCGACCAGCCGTTCGTGCTCGAGAGGGCGATGCCCGGGATCGCCGCCGACACCGTGGCGAGCGGCAGCCGGGTGGCCGCATCGGTCACCGTCGGCGCGGCGTCGGCCATCGGGGTGCTGCACGCCCGCACCGCCCATTCCGCGGTGGTCGATGCGGCCCTGCTGCGGCGTTGGGTGGACCTGCGGGTCGACATCCTGGCCCGGGCCACCCGGCGGCGCGACGCGGTCGACACCCTGCGCAGGCGACTGCACGCCGCGTGGGCCGGGCGGGAGGTCGAGATCGGCTGGGTGCACGGCGACTTCTGGCTCGGCAACGTGATGGTCGACCCGGCGACCGGCGTCGCGGCGGGCATCATCGACTGGGAGTGGGCGGCCCGCGACGAGCTGCCCGCGCAGGACCTCGTCTACGCGTGCGTGCACTCGCGGATGCTGGCGAGCGGCGGCGAGCTCGGCGACGTCGTGGCCGAGATGCTCCAGCGGCCTGCCTGGGAGGAGGGCGAGCTGGCGTTGCACAGCGCCGCCCACGCCCCGGTCGAGACCGCCATCGATCCCGACGTGCTGCTGCTGGTGTGGCTGCGCCAGGTCGCCGCCAACCTCGTGCAGGCGCCGCGGCTCGCGCACAACCCGCTGTGGGTGCTGCGCAACGTGGTGAGCGTGCTGCGGGCCCTGCCCGAGCTGCCCGCCGTCGCCAAGTAGCCGTCTGGTAGCCGCTGCGGTCAGCGGGCGTGCGCGTCGTCGCCGATCGCGCCGCGCATGAAGGCGAGCACCTCGTCCTGCTCGGGGGTGGTCGGCCGCGGCGCGGCGGGTGTGATGCCGCCCTTCGCCGCGTTGGCCAGCAGCGGGATGTCGTGCTCACCGTCTTCGGAGACTCTGGCCATCGCCCAGCGGGAGAACACCCGGTCGTCGACCGGGCCGCTCTCCAGCTCGACGACGCGCTCGTGCCGTGCGTCCTTGCCGATGCGCTCGTACAGGTCGCGCACGACGGCCTCGTCGCCTTCGAGGGCCTGCACGAACCAGTCGCCCGAGGTGAGCAGCGCGCCGGTGACGTCGAGCCGCTTGTTGGTCGAACGGGCCGCGCTGAAGATCGCACCGAGCTCGGCCTTGCGGCGGTCGCCCGGGATCCGGTTGTGGCTGCGGTAGATGAGCCGGAACGTCGGCGTTTCGGTCATGGGTGACGGTCTCCCCTGGCGTCGAGCAGGCACATGCCGGACGGCCGAGTATCGACGCCACAGCCGGTGCCGGAGATCTCAGATTGCGACAGGGCGGCAGAGCACCTCGCCGTGGATGATCGCGAACCAGCCGTCGTCCTGCGCGGCCCACTCCCGCCACGCCGCGGAGATCTCGTGGAGCTCGGCCTCGTCGGCGTGCCCGCCGTCGACGGCCTGCGCGGTGATCGCGGACGTGAGGATCCGGTCCGCCCACATGCCGCCCCACCACGCGCGAGCCTCGGGGGTGGCGTAGCACCAGGTCGAGGCGCTCGCGGTGACCTCGGCCGCGCCCGCGGCGTTGGCCCAGGCGAGCAGGCGGCGGCCCGCGTCGGGCTCAGCCCCGTTGCCGTGGGCCACCGCCCGGTAGACGGCGAGCCAGCGGTCCAGCCGCGGATCGGCGGGGTACCAGGTCATGGCCGCGTAGTCGGCGTCGCGCGCGGCCACGACCCCGCCCGGCGCGCACACCCGCAGCATCTCGCGCAGCGCCGCGACGGGGTCGCCGAGGTGCTGGAGCAGCTGGTGGGCGTGCACGACGTCGAAGGCGTCGTCCGGGTAGTCGAGGGCGTAGGCGTCGCCGACGGCGAACGTCACGTTGTCCGCGCCGACGGCCGCCGCGTGCGTCCGCGCGTCGACCAGCGGGCCGGGGGTGGGCTCGATGCCGACGACGGGGCCGGGTGCGACCCGTGCGGCGAGGTCGGCGGTGATCGTGCCGGGGCCGCAGCCGACGTCGAGCACACGCGCGCCCGGCCGCAGGTGCGGGATCAAGTAGGCGGCCGAGCTGGCCACCGTCCGGTTGGCGTGCGAGCGGAGCACGCTGGCCGCGTGCCCGTGCGTGTAGGTCTCCTGGTCGGCGCGCATAGCCCGATGGTCGGGCTATGCGTCCACATCGTGCAACAAAGCTCTCACTTGGTGAGACGCGTCGCGTTGTGGAACGGTAGGTTGGCGAGCTTCGAGAGCTGCACCGGCTCGCCGCTCTGGGTCGCGTTGAGCACCATGCCGTTGCCCGCGTAGATGCCCACGTGGCTGACAGGGGAGTAGAAGAACACGAGGTCACCGGGCTGCAGCGCGGCCTTCGAGACCGGTGTGCCCATGGTCGACAGCGTCGCCGAGGAGTGCGGGAGCGAGACCCCGAGCTGCTTGTAGGCCCAGACGATCAGGCCGGAGCAGTCGAAGGCGCTCGGGCCCGCGGCGCCCCAGACGTAGGGGGCGCCGAGCTTGCCCTTCGCGAGGGCGAGCGCGCGGGTGCCGACGCTGCTGCCTGCCGCGGGTGCGGCCGCCGCGGGCTTCGGCGCCTGCTTGACCGCGGGCTTGGGGGCGGGCTTCGGGGCGGGCGCGTTGCGGGGCGCCGCCGCGGGCCGACCCGCCGCCTGGCGGGCCTGCGCCTCCGCGTAGGCCTTGGCGTCGGCCGCGGCCTGCGCCGCGATCGTCGATCCCAGCACGGGCGCGGCGTCGGCCGCGGCGGGCTTGCCGGGGGCGAGCACGGCCGGGCCGCCCCCGACCTGGACGGCGGCGGGCGCGTCGGCCTGCGGGGCGGGCGGCGCGAGGTCGAGGGCCGCGGCGGCGAGCGACGGCGACCGGTCGGGGGTGGGCGGCGGCGGGGTGACGACGGCGGGCCCGGCCGTGGCGGCCACCGCGGCGGTGATCATGGTCGCGGACACGGCGGCGTAGATCGGCTTGCGGCCCAGGGCGGAGAGCCGCTCCCGGCCCGTCCGCGGGGCGTCCATGAGACCCGCCGGCGCGTCCTCGAGGGGGAACGGCGCCGCCGGGTCGCTGGGGAAGCGGGGCGCGGGCACGTGCCCCTCGGGCCCGTACCCGTAGCCGTACCCGGCGCTGAGCTCGGCGGCCGGGCCGGAGCGCAGCCCCAACGCCCGCTGGTCGGTGACCTCCGGCGCCATGGGCCCGCTCTCCGGGGTGCCCGCGGCGTCCGGCCGTCCGGCGCCGCGCCGTGCGGCGCGGGGCGCGGGGATGCCCGGCTGCGTGCCGTCCAGCGGCTGGCCGTCCTGCTGCGCGGGGCCCGGCTGCGCGCCGGGCCGCTCGGCGTCGGGGGCGGCGGTGCGGGGCTGGGGGATGCCCGGCTGCGTGCGGTCCGGCTGGGCCGGGTGCGGCTGGGCGCTGTTCGGCCCGGGCGGCGTGCTCCCCGGCTGCGCGGGGGCGCCGTCCTGGGCCGCGGGCGTGCGGGCCGGGAACGGGGCCGTGGAGAAGGGGTCCAGGGCGGGCCGCTCCGCCGCGTGCCGCGTGCGGGCGGACGGCGCCCGCACCTCGTCGGCCAGGCGGGCCAGCAGGTCGGTCGCCAACTCCTCCGAGTTGTTCTGGTCAGCACGATGTCGGGCACGGTGTGAACCCATGGCAGTTCCTCGCCCCGGTGCGCGCCGCCGGAACGGGGGAGCGGGCGGCACGTTCCCGCCCTGGCCGTGACGGCGCCCGTGGGGAGCTGTCGGCGGGCGGGAGCCGGGACCGACCAGGCGCGCCGCACGACTCCGTAGCTGCCGGGCGGCGATCTGACCGTAATCATCCCGTGACCATGATCGGATCGCCGCGGCTCGGGACGGCGCCGATTGAACCGTCGCGCGCCATGAGCGGTCGGCGTTGGCGTCCGTTCGGAGTAATTCGGCGCGGTGTTCGGACGTCGTCGGCCGCTCAGGCCGCTGAGCGCGCAGCGCGGCGCAGCGACAGCACGCCGTCGGACGGCCCGGGGTCGCTCCACGCGCCCTCGTCCGCCGTCCACGTGCGCCCGTCGTAGGTGACGGACTCCAGGCCGAGCCGGGCGGCGTGCGCCACGAGCCAGGTGGCGATGGCCCAGCCCCGCGCGGTCGGCTGCGGGCCGGAGAGCCGCGACGTGCCGAGCTCGGCGGCGGCGACCGTCGCGACGTCATCGCCCGGCACGCTCAGCGTGAGTTCGTGGCAGGTCATCGCGGCGGCGTCCTCGCCGGTGAGCGCGCGGGCGAGCGAGCGGGCCATCGGCTCCCAGCGCGCGTAGGCCTCGGGGGTGGCCGAGCGCTGGACGAGCTGGGCGGCCTCGGTGACCGACAGCGTGGGCCAGTCCGGCTCCGTGCGCAGCTTCGCGTAGAACGCCGTGGCCGCGTACACGGGATCGGTCACCTGCTCCACCGTGCCCCAGCCCTGGCTCGGGCGCTGTTGGAAGAGGCCCGCCGAATCGCGGTCGCCACCCGGGAGGTTGCGCAGCCCCGATTCCTGCATCGCCGTGGCCAGCGCGACCGTGACCGCGTGGTCGGGCATCCCCATCGCCATGCCGACGCCCGCGATGGTGGCGGCGCTCTCGGCCTGCTCGACGGTGATCTGCCGCGCGCCGTCGCCCAACGCCGTTGTGCAGCCGGGGCCGGGCCGCAGGACCTCCCGCAGCGTGACGATCGCGAGCACGGCCACGAGGGCGAGAACGAGCCCGGTGATAACGATCGTCCGGGTGCGCACGTATTCCATGGTGCCCGGCGTCCTTACCCGGGGGTGACACAACCCTGTCGTCGCGCAGTCTCGAGGTGGCCGTCGTGGTGATGATGTATCTCGGCGGATCTCGGCACCATCTTCAACTAACGGGGCGACCTTGCCGCCCCAACCGAACGGGAGTTGAGGAAGATGCGACAGAACACCGGACCGGCGGACTTCCCCCGCCAGGACGACGTGACGGTGTCCTTCAACGGCCCGTTCGCCCCCGCTCCCGCCGCGCCCGAGGGCGTGACGGTGTGCCTGCCCAGCGCCGAGCTCGCCCCGGCCCCCGCGGCCGCGGTCACCGGGCTGGTCGCCAAGATCGACGAGTCGCCGGTCTTCGTGGACGACAGCGGCGGCCGCAAGCGGCTGCTCCGCATCGTCGGTGTGCTGCTCGGCCTGCTGTCGATCAGCTTCATCGCCGTCGTCGGCGTTGCGCTCGCGGTGCCGACGGTCGCCAACTCGGTGGGCCTCGGCGACGTCGTGCCGTTCGTGGTGCCCGGTGCGGCCGCCAAGCCGCCGCCCCCCGCGCCGCCCGCGCCGCCGCCCTTCAAGCCGAAGAAGGCCCCCGTGGTCAAGCCGAAGCCCGAGCCCAAGGTCGTGGCACCCGCGCCGACCGTCGCACCGACGACCGTGCCTCCCACCCAGGCACCCGTCACCGAGGCCCCGCTCACCGAGGCACCCGTCACCGAGGCTCCGGTCACGCAGGCCCCCGCTCCCGAGCCTGCCCCGGTTCCCGAGCCCGCCCCGGCCCCCGCCCCCGAGCCCGCCCCCGAGCCCGCCCCGGTCCCCGCACCGGCTCCGGCCCCGGCGCCCGCACCGGCTCCGGCCCCCGAGGACGGGGCGAAGCCCCCGATCGTCATCCCCAACCCTCCGGTTGCTGACGACGGCGTCGTCGTCCGCAACACTGATGGTCTCGCCGATCAAGCCGCCCAGAACTGAGGTCCCTAGCCATGAGGATCCTGCCGCGCCCCACCTGGGTGCTCTCAGTGATCGCCTTCCTGGTCTTCGCGACGATCCTCGTGGTCGACGGCACCGTTCGCGGCGGCGTCGGCGTGCCGCCCAACAAGCCGGCCGAGAAGCCCTCCGTGCAGCAGGTCCCGTTCGTCGTCACGCACGGCCAGCAGGTCGTCGAGGCCCGCACCCAGCCGGTGCAGACCTTCGCGCTCAAGAAGGCCACGGTCGCCCTCACCTTCGACGGCGGCCCGCAGCCGGAGCGCACGGCCGAACTGCTCGCCGTGCTCCAGCACTTCCGCGTCCCGGCCACGTTCTTCATCGACGGCTCGGTCGCCATCCAGAACCCGGACTCGCTGAGGGCGATCGCGGCCAGCGGCTCGGAGATGGGCATCCGCACCTTCAACACGCTGGAGCTCACGTCCTCCTCGGCCGCCCGGATCCAGCGCGAGACCACGCTCACGCAGCTGACCCTCGCGGGCGCCACCGACCACACCACCTACCTCGCCCGCCCGCCGTTCTCGGGGGCGGTGGCAGGCCTCGACGACGCCAACTGGGCCGTCGTCCAGCAGCTGGCCGCGCAGGGGTTCGTCACGGTGTTCAGCGACGTCAACGCGAACAACTGGGCGGCGCGCAGCACCGACGACATCGTCAAGGACATCATCAAGAAGGACCAGCAGGGCATGATCGTCGGGATCGACGCCAGCCAGGGCGGCACGGCGCAGCTCGCGTCGGCGCTCGCGCGGGTGATCCCGGCCCTGCAGAAGGAGGGCTACTCGTTCGACACCGTCACCGGTGCCGCAGGCCTCCCGCCCGCCCCGCAGGTCGCCCGTGAGCGCGACCAGCGGATCGGCCAAGGCATGATCATCGCGGTCACCGTGGCGACGCACGTCGTCGACGCGCTCGGCATCCTGCTGCTCGTCACCGGCGCGCTGGTGATCCTGCGCCTCGCCCTCATGCTGATCTTCGCGATCTGGCACTCGTGGCGGCGCAACCCGAAGCGCTACTCGTGGGGCCCGCGGGTCACCGAGCCGGTCACGGTGATCGTCCCGGCGTACAACGAGGAGGTCTGCATCACCGCCACGATCAACTCGTTGCGGGCGAGCGACCACCCCATCGAGATCCTCGTGGTGGACGACGGCTCCACCGACGACACCGCCTCGATCGTCCGCGCCCTCAACTACTCGAACGTGCGGCTCATCCGCCAGGCCAACGCGGGCAAGCCCGCCGCGCTCAACAACGGCATCCGGCACGCCAAGCACGACATCGTCGTCATGATCGACGGCGACACGGTGTTCGAGCCGAAGACGATCAGCACGCTGGTGCAGCCGTTCGCGCGGCCCTGGGTCGGTGCCGTGTCGGGCAACGCGAAGGTGGCCAACCGCAACAAGATCGTCGGCCGCTGGCAGCACATCGAGTACGTGATCGGCTTCAACATCGACCGCCGCATCCAGGACCTCACGGGCTCCATGACGACGATCCCGGGCGCGGTCGGCGCGTTCCGCCGCAAGGCGCTGCTGCAGGCGGGCGGCGTCAGCGAGGACACCCTCGCCGAGGACACCGACCTCACGATGGCCGTCTGCTCGGCGGGCTGGGAGATCGTGTACGAGGAGCGGGCACGGGCCTGGACCGAGGCGCCCACCACGCTCCGGCAGCTGTGGCGGCAACGCTACCGCTGGAGCTACGGCACGATGCAGGCGATGTGGAAGCACCGCGGGGCGATCTTCAAGTCCGGTCCCGCCGGTCGGATGGGCCGGGTCGGCCTGCTCAACCTGGCGATCTTCCAGGTGCTGCTGCCCGCGCTGGCCCCCCTGATCGACATCTTCCTGATCTACGGCCTCCTGGCCCTCGACCCGGTCGCGACCATCAAGCTGTGGCTGGCGGTGCTCGCCATCCAGATGTTCGCCGGGCTGCTCGCTTTCATGATGGAGCGGGAGAACCCGCTTCCCCTGTTGTGGATGCCGCTACAGCAGCTGGCCTACCGCCAGCTGATGTACGGCGTACTGATCAAGTCGCTTGGTACTGCCCTCGCCGGCGCTCGGCTGAAGTGGCAGAAGCTCAAGCGAGTCGGAGACTTCGGCGCCCTCGGCGCCCCTGGAGGTGCACGGTGAAGCGTCTGTCCTGCTTTCTGATCGGTGCGGCCATGATGGCCCTCACCGCCTGCTCGACCACGGTGGCCGGGGAGCCCGCCGCGGCCACCGGAGCGCCCGTGGCGGCCCGGCCCGCGTTCGGGGCCTACCTGGACGTCTCGGTGAAGCGGCCCGACCTGGCCGCGGTGGCCAAGGAGGCCGGGCTCAAGCACGTCAACCTGTCGTTCGCGCTGGCGCTGAACGGGCAGTGCGAGCCCGGGTGGGGCGGCAACGAGACGCTCGACGCCCTCAAGCCCGAGGTCGACGCGTTCCGGGCGGCGGGCGGCTCGGTCTCCGTCGCGACGGGCGGGGCCGTGGGCAGCTACCTGGAGAACGCCTGCGCCACCCCGGGTGACCTCGCGGGCGCCTACATGAAGCTGATGGACGCGTACGGCACCAACCTGCTCGACGTCGACATCGAGGCGGGCGTGGACACGACCAAGGTGGTCGAGGCCCTCCGCCAGGTGAACGCGGCGCGCGGCACGGACATCACCTTCACCCTGCCGGTCGACCTCGCGGGCATCCCCGCCGAGCGGCTCGACCTGGTGCAGAAGGCCGCCGCGGCGAACGTGCCCGTCACCGTGAACATCATGGCGATGAACTTCAAGACCGGCGGCAACTGGGGTCAGGCCATGGTCGACTCCGCGCAGGCGACCCTCGACCAGCTCCGCCAGATCTACCCCAACGCGAGCGAGGCCGTGCAGAACCGCGCGCTGTCCATCACGGTGATGATCGGCCGGAACGACGTCGGCGTGATCACCCAGCCGGACGACGCGCAGAAGGTGATCGACTTCGCGAAGTCCCGCGGCGTCGGCAGGCTCGGGTTCTGGGCGTTGGCCCGCGACAACGGCGCCTGCGCCAAGAAGGTCAAGGCCCAGCCGGACTGCAGCGGGATCGCGCAGAAGGACTGGCAGTTCACCCAGCAGTTCGCGAGCTACACCGGCCCGGCGTCCGCGTAACGCGCTTCGACGGCGGCAGGTCCCTCGAGGGGTGGACCTGCCGCCGTCGGCGTGTGCGCTGACCCCTGTTGGGGTGGCCTCCGGTAGGTCAGACTCCCGGCATGACGGAGCCGCCTGGAGCAGCGATGATGCGCATGATCACGGGTGCGTGGGTGGCCCAGGCGGTGTACATCGCTGCCCAACTCGGGGTGGCGGACCTCCTCGCCGCCGAGGGACCCGGCACTGCGGAGGATCTTGCTGCACGTGTCGATGCTGATGCCGACGCGCTGTATCGGGTGCTACGGGCGCTGGCCGGGGTCGGCGTTTTCAGCGAAGGTGACAACGGGGCTTTCGCGCTGACCCCGCTCGCCGAATGCTTGCGGTCCGATGTACCCCAATCGCAGCGCGCGTTTGCGATCATGATGGGTGAGCGGTGGGTATGGCGGTCCTGGGGCGAGGCGTTGCACAGCGTCCGCACCGGCGAGCCCGCGTTCGAACACGTCTACGGGATGCCGCTGTTCGACTACTACTCCGAGCACCCCGAGGCGGCGCGGGTGGGCGCGGCAGGCCTCAGCGCGCGTAGCGGCGGGGAGAACGCCGCCGTCCTCGCCGCCTACGACTTCACCGCGGTGGACAGCGTGACCGACGTCGGGGGCGGTGAAGGCAGCCTGCTGCGCACGGTCCTGGGCGCGCACCCGCATCTGCGGGGTGTGCTGTTCGAGATGCCGCACGTCGTGGAAATGGCTCGGACGGCGTTGGCCTCCGCCCCGGAGTTCGAACGGTGCAAATTCGTGGCGGGGGATTTCTTCGGCGAGCCCCCGCCCGCAGGCCCGCTGTTGCTGCTGAAGAAGGTCATTCACGACTGGCCGACCGACCGCGCTGTGACGATCTTGCGGAATTGCCGTGCGGCGCTGCCCGACGGGGGCCGGTTGCTGCTGGTGGAGAACGTCGTAGCACCCGGCAACGAGCCGTCGTTCGGCAAGTGGCTGGATCTGCTGATGCTGGTCTACGCAGGCGGCCGGGAACGGACGGCCGAGGAATTCGGCGATCTCCTGACCAGGTCGGGATTCCGGATGGAGCGGGTGATTCCCACGACGGCCAACGTGTGTGTCATCGAAGCGTTCGCCGCGTAGTGGGCGCTCACCACCCGGTGGCCGCCGGGCGGTGAGCGATCCTGATCAGGGCTGCAGGTCGGTGGCGGCCCGGAACGAGCCGTCGGCGCCCATCTCCATGTGGAACGGCGTCGACTCGTGGTAGTGCGTCACGCGCCACCGGCCGTCGATCCGCCGGAGGCCGATCGTGGTGCGCGTCCACAGCTCGAACGGCCCGGGGGCGCCTGCGGGAGTGGCCCGCAGGGCGGTGAGGCCGTGCACGAACGCGACGTCGTCGCCCGCCGTCACCTCCAGCTCCTTCGGCTCCCGCTCGATCGGGCCGTCGAAGCCCGTCATCCAGGCGCGGACGGCCGCGACGTCGACGCCGCGGTGCTGCAGCGGGGGCGCCAGCGTGTACTGCACGACGTCGGCGGTGTAGTCCGCGAGCATCCGCTCCGGGTCGCGGTCGTGCAGGGCGGCGAGCTGGTCGGCGATGATCGCGCGGATCTCGGCCTCGTCGGTGGTCGGCATGATGGCTCCTTCGTTCGGGTCGAGCTGGTACCCCTCTGTCGAAGCGGGCGTGCCTGCTTCGACATGGGTGGTGGAAGGAGGCCGAGATGAAATACTTGATCATGGTGCTGAGCAACCCGGAATCCGCGGCGGCGTTGCGGAGGCTGTCGGAGGAGCAGGGCCGGGAGTTCGGCAGGCGCCACCGCGCGCTCGGCGAGGCGCTCGCCGAATCGGGCGAGCTCGTCGTCTCGGAGGGCCTCGACGACCAGGCCAACGCCGTGCGCGTCCGGCTGCGCGACGGCGAGACGATGACGACGGACGGACCCTTCGCCGAGGTCAAGGAGCAGCTCGCGGGCTTCTACCTGGTGGAGTGCGAGAGCCTGGAGCGGGCCGTCGAGCTCGCCGCCCGGGTGCCGGACGCCGCGTTCACCGACGTCGAGGTGCGCCCGGTGCTGGATCTGCGCGGCATGGAGATGTGAACGAGATCGAGCAGCTGCTGCGGACGCTGGCGCCCGCGGTGCTGGGCCCGCTGGTGCGCCGGTACGGCGGCTTCGACACCTGCGAGGACGCCGTGCAGGAGGCGCTGCTCGCGGCCGCCCGGCAGTGGCCCGCCGAGGGGGTGCCGGAGAACCCGCGGGGGTGGCTGGCGACCGTGGCCGCCCGCCGTCGCATCGAGCTCCTGCGCGCCGACACCGCGCGGGCCCGGCGCGAGCAGGCCGCCGCGGCGCTGGAACCGCCGGACCCCGCGCCCGCGCTCGGCGCCGACGACACCCTCGCGCTGCTGATGCTGTGCTGCCACCCCTCGCTGAGCAGGCCGTCGCAGGTGGCGCTCACCCTGCGGGCCGTGGGGGGCCTGCGCACCGCCGAGATCGCCCGGGCCTTCCTCGTGCCCGAGTCCACCATCGGGCAGCGGATCAGCCGGGCCAAGGCGCGGATCAAGGCCGAGGGGGCCCGGTTCCGCGACCCGCCGCCCGAAGACCGGCCCCAGCGGCTGGCCGCCGTGCTCGAGGTTCTCTACCTGATCTTCAACGAGGGGTACACCGCGAGCGAGGGGGACGCGCTGCACCGCGTGGAGCTCACCGCGGAGGCCATCCGGCTCACGCGCCAGCTGCACGACGAGGTGCCTCGGGACGACCCGCAGACGGGCGAGGTCGCCGGGCTCCTCGCGCTGATGCTGCTGACCGACGCCCGCCGCCCGGCGCGGCAGGACGAGGAGGGCAGGCTCGTGCCCCTCGCCGAGCAGGACCGGGCGCGCTGGGACGCCGCGGCCATTGCGGAGGGCACCGCGCTGCTCGCCGCCACGCTCGTCGCGTACCCGATCGGCCGCTACCAGGCGCAAGCCGCGATCGCCGCCGTGCACGCCGAGGCCAGGCGGGCCGAGGACACCGACTGGCCGCAGATCCTCGCCCTGTACGGCGTGCTCACCGCGCTGGCGCCCGGTCCGGTCGTCACCCTCAACGAGATCGTCGCCATCGCCATGGTCGACGGCCCGCAGGAGGCGCTCGCCAGGCTGGCCGCCGCGGAGCCCGCGCTCGCCGGGTACCACCGGGTCGACGCCGTGCGGGCGCACCTGCTGGAGCAGGCGGGCGACCGCGACGCCGCCCGCGCCTGCTACCGCCGGGCGGCCGAGCTCACCCTGAGCGTGCCGGAGCGGCAGTACCTCCTCGCCCGCGCCGCCCGATGCTGAGTGGCTACTCAGTATTCGCGCGTAGCGTCGGAATGACTTCGGGGGAAGGACTGCGATGACCCAGGCACCGACGATGCCGCTGCACATGCGGCGCGACCGTTTCGCGCCGGTCGACGAGCTGCGCGAGCTCCGCGAGGGGGAGGGCGTCCGGAGGTTCGAGACGCCGTTCGGGGCCACCGTGTGGATCGCCGCCCGCTACGCCGACGTCCGGGAGGTGCTCGGCGACGCCACCCGGTTCAGCAACCGCATGGCGTTCCGGCCGCCGACCGACCCGCGCAGCGAGGAAGAGCGGGAGAAGGCGCGCGCGGGCCAGCTGCTGGCGTTGGACCCGCCGGAGCACACCCGGCTGCGCCGCCTGCTCAGGCCGGAGTTCACCGTACGGCGGATGCAGCGGCTGGAGCCGCGCATCGTCGAGATCGTCGACGAGCACCTCGACGCGATGGCGGCGGCGGGCGGCCCGGCCGACCTCGTGCCGACGTTCGCGCTGCCGATCCCGTCGCTCGTGATCTGCGAGCTGCTCGGGGTGCCCTACGCCGACCGGGCGGAGTTCCAGGACCGCACGGCCCGGCAGCTGGACCTCTCGATCTCGCTCGAGGAGCGGATGGAGCTGGGGCGCGCGGGGCGGGCCTACATGGAGTCGCTGGTCGCGCGGGCCAAGCGCGAGCCGGGCGAGGACATGCTCGGCATGCTGGTGCGCGAGCACGCGGACGAGATCACCGACGACGAGCTGGTGGGCATCGGCAACCTCCTGCTCATCGCGGGCCACGAGACCACGTCCAACATGCTGGGGCTCGGCACGCTCGCGCTGCTGCGGCACCCCGAGCAGCTCGCGATCGTGCGCGACGACCCGGCGGCCGCCGCGCCCGCCGTGGAGGAGCTGCTGCGCTGGCTCACGATCGTGCACTCCGGCGTGGTCCGCACCGCCACCGTGGACGTCGAGCTCGCGGGCCACACCATCCCCGCAGGCGACCTCGTGGTCTGCTCGCTGCCCACGGCCAACCGCGACCCGGAGTTGATCCGCGACCCGGAGACGCTGGACGTCACCCGCGGCGCCGCGGGCCACGTCGCGTTCGGCCACGGCGTGCACCACTGCCTCGGCGCGCCGCTCGCCCGCATGGAGATGCGCATCGCGTTCCCCGCGCTCCTGCGGCGGTTCCCGGGGCTCGCGCTGGACGTGCCGTTCGAGGAGGTGCCGTTCCGGGCGTTCCACTTCATCTACGGCTTGCAGGCGCTTCCGGTGCGGTGGTGAGCGGCGTGCGCCAGATGTCGGTGATCGGGTTCCGGTCGGCGCTCGCGCCGAGCGGGCTGAGCCCGTACATGTCCTCGATGGTCCGCAGCAGCGAGTAGTGGTCGATGCGGCCGGGGTAGCGGCCGGGCGTCACCATCGGTCCCGCGAGGACCGTGGCGATCGGGTTGCCCCGGGTGCGGGTCTCGGACTCGTCGAAGGTCAGCACGAGCAGGCTGTTGTGGGTGCCTGCCCACGCGAGGTAGCTGCCGAGGGTCGTCTTCGCCCACGCGTCACCGGCCGAGACCGGGCAGTCGTGCATGTCGTGGCACAGGTCGGGCGTGAGGAACGCGACCGTCGGCAGCCCGTCCCACGCGGTGCCCACCGTCGACGCGGGCAGGTTGGTGGTGGCGCCGGGCAGGTCGGTGAAGTTCACCCACGGGCTGTGCTTGCGCGCGTAGCGGCCCGCCGTGCACACCGTCGAGCCAGCCTGCGGGAGGCCTTCGGAGTAGCCCGTGAACGTGCGTCCCGACGCGAGGAGCGCGGAGCCGAGGTTGGGTGCGGTGAGGCGGTGGTCGCAGCCGTTGTCGGTGACGCCCTGGGTGCTCCCGGAGAACAGCGCCAGGTAGTTGGGCTGGCTCGGGTGGGTCTCGGCGTGCGCGTCGGTGAAGCTCGCCCCGGCCCGGGCGAGCCCGGTGAGGTAGGGCGCCGCGGCGTTGCCGATGATCTCGCCGGGGTCCTTGTTCTCCATGACGACGACCAGCACGTGATCCGGCCGGGGGAGCGGGACGGGTGCGGCCGACGCGCTCGGGGTGGCGGCCAGCAGCGTGGTCACCGTGAGCGCGACGACGCTGGCGAGGCGACGGGCGGGCATGGCGAGCAGTGTGGCGAACACCGGCCCTACCGGGCGGCCGCACGCGCGCGGCGGTCAGCCCTTCGAGTGGCGGAACGCGATCTTCCGCGGGCCGTCGCGCGGTAGGTTGTGCTCCGCACCACACCCCGATGACGTGAGGACGCCGCCATGAGCCAGTACGACCTTTCGGGCCGGTGCGCCCTCGTCACCGGCGGGGCCCGCGGGCTCGGAGCGGGCATGGCGCGCGCCCTCACCGACGCCGGTGCCCGCGTGATGATCGCCGACGTGCTCAAGGACGCGGGCGAGCAGACCGCGGCGGAGCTGGCGGGCGGCGGGTTCGTCGAGCTGGACGTCACCAGCGACGCGGGCTGGGAGAGCGCGGTCGCGCACGCGGTCGGCGAGCTCGGCGGGCTCGACATCCTCGTCAACAACGCGGGCATCGAGGTCACCCAGCTCATCGTCGACACCGACCCGGAGCAGGTCCGCGCGATGCTCGAGGTCAACGTCCTCGGCACCATGCTCGGCCTCAAGCACGGCCTGCGCGCCATGCGCCCGGGCGGCGCCGCGGGCGGCGGCGGCACGATCATCAACATCGCGTCGGTGGCGGCGACCATCGCGTTCCCGGCGATCGCGGGCTACTCGGCCACCAAGTCGGCGGTCGACCGGCTCACCCGCGTGGCGGCGATGGAGTCCGGCAAGCTCGGCTACGGCGTGCGCGTCAACTGCGTGTACCCCGGCCTGGTGGCCACCGACATGGGCGTGAAGCTCGCGGTCGAGACCTCCGGGCTCGGGCTGTTCGAGAGCCCCGACGCCGCGGTCGCCGCGGTCGTCGGGCTCACGCCGTCGGGGCGGCTCGGCGAGGTGTCGGACATGGCCGACGCGGTCGTCTTCCTCGCCTCCGACGCCTCGCGCTTCGTCAACGGCGTCGGCCTGCCGGTCGACGGCGGGATGGGGATGTGAGCCTCACGGCGTACCTGGACAAGGGCGCGTCGCTCGGCCGCGACGCCCCCTGCCTCACGCTCGACGGGAAATCCCTGTCCTACGGCGAGGTGCAGGACCTCTCCCACGCCGTCGCCGGGGCGCTGGCCCGCTCCGGGGTGCGGGCGGGCGACAAGGTCGCGATCCTGTCCGGCAACGACGCCCACGCGTTCGCCTGCGTGTTCGGCATCGCCCGCCGCGGCGCGGTGTGGTGCCCGATCAACCCCCGCAACACGGCCGCGGAGAACCGCGAGCTGCTGGCGTTGTTCGACTGCGTCGCGCTGATCTACGCCCCGGCCTACGCCGAGGTCGTCGACGGCCTCGACCTGCCGACGGTGGTCTGCCTCGACGACCTGGACGCCTGGCTCGGCGACGGGTCGGACTTCGCCGACGAGCCGCCCGACGACACGGTGATGATCGTCGGGACGGGCGGCACGACCGGTCGCCCCAAGGGCGTGCAGCTCACCGACCGCAACATCGAGACGATGACCGCGCTCACGCTGATGGGCTACCCGTTCGCGCACCGGCCGGTCTACCTCGCCATGGCGCCTCTGACGCACGCCGCCGGGGTGCTCTGCTTCCCGGTGATGGCGATGGGCGGCGAAGTCGTGATCATGGCCAAGCCGGACCTCACCGCGTTCCTCGCGCTCGTGGAGCGCCACCGGGTCACGCACACGTTCCTGCCGCCCACGCTGATCTACATGCTGCTCGCGCACGAACGGCTCGCCGCGACGGACCTCTCGTCGCTCCAGTGCTTCTGGTACGGCGCGGCCCCGATGTCGCCGTCGCGGCTCGAACAGGCGCTCACCGCCATCGGGCCGGTCATGGCCCAGCTGTTCGGCCAGTCCGAGGCGCCGATGATGATCTCGATGCTGCCGCCCGCCGAGCACTTCCGGCCGGACGGGAGCATCGCGACGGAGCGACTGGCCTCGGCGGGCCGCCCGGCGCCGCTGGTGACCCTCGGGATCCTGGCGTCCGACGGCACCGTGCTGCCGCCGGGGCAGCGGGGCGAGATCGCCGTGCGCAGCTCGCTGGTCATGGCCGGGTACTACAAGAACCCGGAGGCCACCGCCGAGGCGTCGCAGCACGGCTGGCACCACACCGGCGACATCGGCTACGTCGACGAGGACGGGTACCTCTTCATCGTCGACCGCGCCAAGGACATGATCATCACCGGCGGGTTCAACGTGTACTCGGCGGAGGTGGAGCAGGCGCTGCTGGCGCACCCGGCCGTGCGCGACTGCGGCGTCGTCGGGCTGCCCGACGAGAAGTGGGGCGAGCGGGTGGTCGCCGTGGTCCAGCCGCAGGAGGGTGCGGACGTCACCGAGGCGGAGCTCATCGCCTACGCCAAGGAGCGGATCGGCAGCGTCAAGGCGCCCAAGCAGGTGCACGTGTGGCCGGACCTACCGCGCTCGACCGTGGGGAAGGTGCTGAAGGCGGAGATCCGCGAGCAGCTGCGACTAGCTGCGCACGAGCCGGGCGATGGCCTCGGACGCCTCGCGCACCTTCTCGTCGGCCTCGGGCCCGCCCGCGGCCGCCGCCTGCCGGACGCAGGTGGACAGGTGCTCGTCCAGGAGTTCGAGGGAGAACGCCTGCAGCGCCTTGGTGGCCGCCGACACCTGCGTGAGGATGTCGATGCAGTACTTGTCCTCTTCGACCATCCGTTGCAGGCCGCGGACCTGGCCCTCGATGCGGCGCAGCCGCTTGAGGTACGCGTCCTTCTCCCCTGAGTAGCTCGCCACGCCCCAACGGTACGGCAGCGCGGCAGGGGCAGCGGAATCTTGAGCCGGGGTTTACCCTCGTTAACGCGCATGCTCGGGGTGCCCTCCGACAAGCGCGCCGGCGGTCGTCGTGCGGACGACCCCTCCCCTACGACGACCGCCGGCTCATCCGGCGTTCGCATCATCCATCCCGAACGGTTCGGACCGGATCGCGAATTCAGACGAGGAAGCGGTAGGCGGTCGTGCCGGGCGCCACGAGCTGGATGCGCAGCGGGCTCGCGTCCATGCGCTTCCACAGCGGCTCGTAGGCGTCGCGCTCGCTGATCTCGATGCCGACGAGCGCCGCGCCGGTCTCGCGGTTGTCGCGCTTGACGTACTCGAACAGCACGATGTCGTCGTCCGGGCCGAGCACCTCGTCGAGGAAGCGCCGCAGCGCGCCCGGCTCCTGGGGGAACTCCACGAGGAAGTAGTGCTTCAGCCCCCGGTGCACGAGCGAGCGCTCCACCACCTCGGCGTAGCGGCTCACGTCGTTGTTGCCGCCCGAGAGCAGGCAGACGACATCGGTGTCGGGGTCGAGGTCGAGGTCGTCGAGCGCGGCGGTGGCCAGCGCGCCCGCGGGCTCCGCGATGATGCCGTCGGTCTGGTACAGGTCGAGCATCTCGGTGCACACCCGGCCCTCGTCCACCGTGCGCAGCTGCACGCCCGCGTCCCGCACCAGCGGGAAGGTGGTCTCGCCCACCCGGCGCACGGCGGCGCCGTCGACGAACGTGTCGAGCTCCGTGAGCGCCACCGGCTCACCCGCCGCCACCGCCGCCGCCATGGCCGCGGCGCCCGTGGGCTCCACGCCGACCACCCGGACGCCGGGGTGCGCGGTGCGCAGCCAGGTCGCGACGCCCGCGGCCAGCCCACCGCCGCCGATCGGCACCACGACGACGTCGGGCGCCCGGCCCAGCTGCTCGACGATCTCAACCCCGACCGTGCCCTGGCCCGCGATCGTGCGGAGGTCGTCGAACGCGGGGACGACCGTGGCGCCCGTGTACTCGGCGTGCTGCGCGGCGGCCGCGGCGGCGTCGTCGTACGTGTCGCCCTCGACGACCAGCTCCACCCGCTCGCCACCCAACGCGCGGATCCGCTCGCGTTTCTGCCGGGGCGTGGTGGCGGGCACGTACACCCGGCCGCGCACGCCGAGGCGGCGGCACGCGTAGGCCATGCCCTGGCCGTGGTTGCCCGCGCTGGCGCAGACGGCGCCCGCCGCCCGCTCGGCCGCGTCGAGGCCCGAGATCAGGTTGTAGGCGCCGCGCAGCTTGTACGAGCGGCCGATCTGCAGGTCCTCGCGTTTGAGCCAGATCCGCGCGCCGGTGGCGTCCGACAGCCGTTCGGCCGGCTGCAGCGGGGTGGTGACGGCGACGCCCGCGAGCTGCGCCGCCGCGCGCTCGACGAGTGCGGACAGGTACATGCCCCCGATGATCCCCGCTGCGGTCGCGCGGCAGGCGGCGGGGTCAGTGGATGTGCTGCTGCCAGTCGGCGGGGACCCGCCCGGCCGGGCCGGGCACCGGCTGGTCGAGCGGGCGGTGGGTCGGCGCGGCCAGCTCGGGCCCGGTGAGCCCCTCGCCCCGCTCGTAGTCCCAGAACCAGTCCTCGCCGGGCTCGAAGCTCTGCACCACGGGGTGGCCGGATGCGGCCGCGTGCGCGGTGGCGTGCTGGGCGGGGGAGGAGTCGCAGCAGCCCACGTGGCCGCACTGCGCGCACCGGCGAAGGTGCACCCACCAGCCGCCCGCGTCGTCGCATTCCACACACCCGGTGCCCGACGGGGTCGCGGCCGGGTCGATGCCGTTCGTCACGGTGCCCGACGCTACTCCAGCAACGTGCGGGCGAGGTCCTTCCACAGCCTCAGGTGCGGGTCGGTGCGGGGATCGCGCGGGTCGAACGCGTAGGTGAGCCCGACGCCCCGCATGCTCGTGAGGATCAGGTCGCGCACCAGCTGGTAGCGGGGGTGGCCGACGAGCCGGGGGCCGTAGAACGCGTCGGCCGCCGCCCGTATCGCCGCCCCGACCTCGCGTTCCTCGGGCAGCAGGGCCCGCTGCAGCTCGGGGTTGGTGCGGGCCGCCGTCCACAGCTCGATCGCCGCCCAGAAGTGCGGCTCGGAGAACGTCTCCCACATCAGCTCGACCGCGCGGTCGAGCCGATCGCCGCCGGTGAGGCCGCGGGCGAGACCGCCGATCCGCGCGGCGGTGGCGCGCAGGCGTTCGGTGGCGAGGTGGCGGGAGGCGGCGACGAGCAGCTCGTCCCGCGACGGGAAGTGGTGCAGGAGCCTGCCGCGCGACACACCCGCGCGGGCCTGGATCTCCAGCGTGGTGGCGCCCGAGTAGCCCGACTCCACCAGGCAGGCCACCGCGGCGTCGAGGATCCGCGCTCGACTCGTGGCCGTGCGCGCTTCCCGGCGCCCGAGCGGGGGGATGACGGCGGGCTCGCTCACCGCTCTCCCTCGCTGCGCTCGGTCGGCGCTTCGCGCAAGCGCTGCGTCGATGATTCGCTCGCAAGCTCGCTCACCGCTCTCCCTCGCTGCGCTCGGTCGGCGCTTCGCGCAAGCGCTGCGTCGATGATTCGCTCGCAAGCTCGCTCATCGGGGGCAGCGTACCGGGACGGTCACCGCTGACCGGCTCACGCGGGGGACGGGCCGCTCGTCGTGCCGACCCGCAGCGCGACGGGCAGGAACACGTCGGGGGCGGGCTCGCCCGCGACGAGCGCCATGGCGGCCGCGGCGGCCGCGCGGCCCTTGGCCTCCGACGGCTGGACGACCGTGGTGAGCAGGGTCGGCGCGAGCCAGTGCAGGTCGGCGCCGTCGAAGCCGGTGACCGAGACGTCGGCGGGCACCCGCAGCCCGAGCTCGGCCGCGGCGGCGAGCACGCCCGCCGCCAGGATGTCGCTCTGCGCGAGAACGGCCGTCGGACGGCGCTCGGGGGCGACGTCGAGCAGCGTGCGGCCCGCCAGCGTGCCCTCCGCCACCGCGTTGGCCGCCGTCTCGACGACGGGGACCGGGCCGAACACGTCCTCGACGCCCTCGATCCGGTGCCGGACGTCGCGGTAGTGCGCCTGCGCCCGCCGCTGCGGGCCGACCGGGCCGCGCGTGCCGTCCAGGCGCAGCGGCATGGCCACGGTCGCGACCCGCCGGTGGCCCAGCCCGGTGAGGTGCCTTCCGAGCTCGGCGATGCCGCCGCGGTCGTCGATGTCGATGAGCGGCACACCGTCGACGTCCGGGCCTTCCACCGCGATCACCGGCACCCCGCGCGCCTGCAGGGCGGCGAGCGCGGGATCGTCCTCGAGCCCGCAGGTGGCGAAGATCGCGGCGTCCAACGGCATGCGCAGGATCTGCTCCAGCGGCGGCCGTCCCGAGTCGCCCGCGAGCAGCAGCAGGCCCGCGCCGTGCACGCCGAGCACCTCGGTGATGCCGTCCAGCAGCTGCACCGAGACCGGGTCGCGGAAGGCGTAGAGCAGCCGTTCGCCGATGAACACCCCGATCACGCCGCTGCGGCCGCGGCGCAGCGACGCCGCCAGGGGATCGGGGCCCGCGTAGCCGAGCTCGGCCGCGGCGGCGAGCACGCGCTCGCGGGTGGCGGGGGTGACGCGCGGGCTGCCGGAGAACGCCAGCGACGCCGTGGACGAGGAGACCCCGGCGCGCGCGGCGACACCCGCGAGCGTGGGTCGTGCGGCCATCCGCCGACGGTAGCGGGTTGAGCCGACCGGGGTTGGTCGCGTACTCTCAACCCAGCATCGAATCGATTCGATTGGAGTCGTGGTGACCTCCGTCCGCGCCGATCAAGGCCTGCTGCGCGCCCGCACCGCCGTCGTCGTCACGTTCGCGACGAGCGGCATCGCGTTCGCGTCGTTCGCCTCGCGCACCCCGGCCGTGCGCGAGGCGCTGGGCTTGACGACCGCGCAGCTCGGCCTGCTCCTGCTCTGCATGTCGGCCGGGTCCATCGCGGGCCTCCCGCTGTCCGGGCCGATCGTGCACCGCTTCGGCACCGGCTTCGGGGTGCTCGGGGGCGCCGTCACGCTGGGGGTGGGCCTCGGGCTCACGGCGCTGGGACTCGGGGGCGGCACCGTCGCCCCGGCGGCGGCCGGGCTCGTGCTGGTCGGGTTGGGTATCGGCGTCTGGGACGTGTCGATGAACGTCGAGGGCGCGGACGTCGAACGGCGGCTGGGCCGCTCGCTGATGCCGCGGCTGCACGCGGCGTTCAGCCTCGGCACGGTCGCGGGGGCGGCCATCGGCACGGCGACGGCCGCCGCGTCGATCCCGATCGCCGCGCAGGTCGGGGCGATCGCGGTGCTGTCCCCGCTGCTGATGATCTGGTCGACCCGGCGCTTCCTGACGCGCACCGCACCCGCGCCCGAGCAGGAGACGAAGGGCTCGGGCGTGCTGCAGGCGTGGCGGGAGCCGCGCACGCTGCTCGTCGGCCTGCTGGTGCTCGCGTTCGCGTTCACCGAGGGGTCGGCCAACGACTGGATCGCCGTCGCGCTCGTCGACGGCCACGGGTCGAGCGAGACGGTCGGCGCCATCGCTTTCGGCCTGTTCGTCGCGGCGATGACGGTGGGCCGCCTCGCGGGCGGCGCGCTGCTGGAGCGCTTCGGGCGCGTCGCGGTGCTGCGCGCCACGGCCGCCTGCGCGCTGGTGGGCCTCCTGCTGGTGCTGCTGGGCGGGTCCACGCCGGTCGCGCTGGTCGGGGCCCTGTTCTGGGGCGTGGGAGCCTCGCTGGGCTTCCCGGTGGGGATGAGCGCGGCGGCCGACGACCCCGCCCGCGCGGCGGCCCGCGTCTCGGTGGTGAGCTCGATCGGCTACACCGCGTTCCTGGCGGGACCGCCGTTGATCGGCCTGCTCGCCGAGCAAGACGGCATCCTCGTGGCGCTGTTCGTGGTGGTCGGCGCGCTGCTGCTGGGCCTGCTGGCCAGCGGCGCCACTCGCCCACTCACCCCGTCCTGACGGCCATACTGGCGGCCGTGGCGTACGACGAGGAGCTGGCACACCGGATCCGCGCGGTCTTGGCGGGCACCACGGGCGTCTCCGAGAAGCGCATGTTCGGCGGCCTCGGGTTCCTGGTCAACGGCAACCTCGCCGCCAGCGCGAGCAGCCGCGGCGGCATGCTGCTCCGGGTGGACCCGGCCGACACCGACGCGCTGGTCGCCGAGCCGCACGCCGAGCGGGCCGTGATGCGCGGCCGTCCGATGGACGGGTGGCTGCGGGTCGCCGTCTCGGAGCTGCCCGATCACGAGGTCGACGGCTGGATCGCCCGCGGCGTCGCGTACGCGCGCTCGTTGCCGCCCAAATGATCGGCCGCTATCCGCGCGGGCATTTCCCGACTACGGTCGACTCCACCTGGACACCACTCACGCGGGGGAGCGCCCGTGACCGGCGACGACGAATGGCTGTCGGCGTTGCGCGCGATCGGTGACGCCCCGGCCGACGCTTACGTCGCCGCGCAGCTCGCGAATGTGGATTCGCGGCGCCGGGAATGGCTCACCGCCGCCGTCGCGACGCTGCGCGGGCCCACTCCGTCGGAGGCCGCGTGGGCCACCGAGTGGGAGCTCCGGGCGGTCGACCCGCCGCCCTGGATGGACGACGCCCTCCTCCGCAAGGGCCAGGACGTCTTCGACGACTGGGCGCTCGACCTCACCACCGCCCTGTTCTGCGCCTCCCTCCCGCACGCGTACGCCAGCGGGCGCGGCGCGGCCGTGCTGGCCTCGGTGTCCGAGCTCGCCGACGGGCGGCGGGTGGAGAAGCGGATCTCCCTCACCGGGCAGATGCTGCTCGACATCACCACGCCGGGCGCGCTGGCCGTCGGCGCCGACGGCTACCGCACGGTGCGGCGGGTGCGGCTGCTGCACGCCTGCGTGCGGGCGCTGCTCCTGCTCGGCGACGCCGCGGGCAACCCCTGGCCGACCGGGGCCCGCGGGCTCCCCATCAATCAGCAGGACATGCTGGGCACGCAATTGGCGTTCACCATTGCGGCATTCGACGGAATCATGCGGCTCGGCTATCGCATGAGCAAAGCCGACAAGCGGGCCTATCTGCACCTCTGGAGCGTTGTCGGCCATTATCTCGGCATCACCGAAGCGGCCCGCCTGGCCGATCTCACGGTGGCGAAGCGGCTCACCCGCAAGCTCGAGGTGTCGCTGCAGGAGACCTCGCCGTGGGGCAAGGCGCTGATGCAGACGCTCCTCGACGACATGTCCGCGCGGATGCCCCGGCCGCTGCGCTCCCTGCCCGCCGCGCTCGTGCGCAGGCTCGCGGGCCACGAGGTGGCCGACCTGCTGGACGTGCCGCACAGCAAGTTGGCGCCCGCCGTGGCCGTCGTCGTCGGCTTCGAGCGGTTGGTCTCGCGGGCGACGATCGGGCGGTGGACCCTGCGGCTGCCCTCGCGGATGCTCGGCCGGGCCCTCATCGGGCGCTCGATCGCGGAGGGCACGGGCGCCGACCGCCCCGCACACCTGTGGCCCGACCAGTGGCTCGAACTGGACAGGGCTTAGCCGTGCTGCACGGCCGTGCGGCGGAATGCGCCCACATCGACGGTCTGCTCGCCGACGCCCGCGACGGCCGCTCCGGGGCGCTGGTCATCCGGGGCGACGCGGGCATCGGCAAATCCGCGTTGATCGGGCACGCCCGCACGCGGGCCGCCGACATGACCGCGCTCTCGGTGACGGGCAACGAGTTCGACGTCGAGGTGTCCTACGCGGGCCTCTTCGACCTGCTTCGCCCCGCCCTCGACGTCGTCGAGCTGCTCCCCGACCCGCAGCGCGACGCGCTGCAGTCCGCGTTCGCCATGGGCTCGCCCGCCACGGGGAGCCGCTTCGGGGTGGCGATCGGCGTGCTCGGCCACCTGTCGCACCTCGCGGGCCGCGGGCCGGTGCTGATCACCGTGGACGACGGCCAGTGGCTGGACGCGGCCTCGGTGGAGGCCCTGGCGTTCGTCGCCCGCCGGGTGGCCGCCGAAGGCATCGTCGTGCTGATCGCCGAGCGGTCCTCGCCCGGCGGGGCCTCGCTCTACGGCGGCCTGCCCACCCTCACCCTCGGTGGACTCGACGACGACGGCGTCTCCGGGCTCCTCACCGAGCTCGGCCACACCGCGGACGACGTCGGCCGCTACCGCCGCGTCACGGCGGGCAACCCGCTGGTGATCCGGGAGCTCGTCCGCAACGGCTCGGACCGCATCGGCGAGGAGGACCCGCTGCCCGCGACGGAGGCCGTGCGCGCGACCTTCCGCACGCAGGTCGCCCCACTCGGCGCGCGCTGCCGCCGGGCGCTCGTGTTCGTGGCCGCCGCGGGCCGCAACGACGTGCCGGTGCTACCCGCCGTGCTCACCGCGAACGAGCTGTCCATCACCGATCTCGACGAGGCGGAGGCGGGTGGGCTGCTCGCCCTCGACGCGGGTCGCATCACGTTCCGGCACCCGCTGCTGCGCTCGGCGGTCTACCACGACGCCCCGCCCGCCGTGCGTCGCGCCGTCCACGTGGGCTTCGCCGAAGCGCTGGCCGACCACACCGCCCCGGCGCACGCCGAGCGCCGGGTCGCGCACCTCGCGATGGCGGGCGACCTGCCCGACGAGTCGCTCGCCGCCGAGATGGAGCTGGTGGGCCACGCCGCGGCGGCCCGCAGCAGCTACGCCACCGCGGCGCGCGTGCTGGAACGGGCGGCGCTGCTGTCCACCGACACCGACCGACGGGCGCGTCGCTACCTCGCCGCCGCGTCCTGCGCGCTGCCCGCCGGGCGGCTCGGCGACCTGGGCAGGCTGGTCGAGGAGACCTTCGCGTGGGCCACCGACGACCCCACCCGCATGGCCGCCTCGCACCTCGCCTACCGCGCCTCGCTCTGGCAGGGGGTGCCCGACACCGTCGACCGCTTCCTCGCCGACGCGGCGCTGCGGCAGGCCACCGACCCCGCCGACGTCGCGGTGATCTTCGCCGAGGCGGGGCTCGCCGCGTTGATGCGCAGCGACCGCGTGGGGGCCGCGCAGGCCGCCGACCGGGCCGTCGAGCTGGCCCGCGACCTGCCGGGCCCGGTCCGGATGCCCGGCCTGATCGTCCGGGCCACGCTGCACGCGATCATGCTGGAGCACGACCGCGCCCGTGCGCTCCTGCAGGAGGCGGCCCCGTTCATCGCCGCCCGGCCCGGCGAGCAGTGGCCGTTGATCGCGCCGTTCCTGCTGTTCCTCCTCGACGACGTGCGCTCCGCCGCGCACGGCCTCGACGGCGTGATCGCGCTGATGCGCCAGTACGAGGTGCTCGACCTGCTGCCCAACCCGCTGCTGCTCTCGTCGCGGCTGGCGTTCCGCCGCGGCGACTGGGCCCGGGCCCGCATCACCGCGCACGAGGCGATGTCGCTGGTGTCCTCGATCGGCGGCTCCACGTCGGAGGCGGGCACCGCGCTGGAGCCGGAGTGCGCGAGCGTGCTGGCGCTGCTGGAGGCGGTGACCGGCGACGCCGAGGGGTGCAGGCGCCACGCGCGCCAGTGCCTCGCGTTCGGCACCGCGCACCGCAGGGACTTCCTGGTCGGCCACGGTCGCCGCGCGTTCGGCCTGCTCGCGCTGGGCGCGTGCGACTTCGAGGCGGCCGTCGTGCACCTGCGGGAGCTCGACGACATGGCCGCGGCCAGCGGACTCCCGGACACCCCGATGCTGCCCTGGCTCTCCGACCTCGCGGAGGCCGAGCTCGCCATGGACGACCCGGCCGCGGCGCGCACGATCGAGCGGATGGCCGAGCACGCGGCCACCGTGGGCACCCCGGCGTCGCAGGGCCTGCACCTGCGCGCGCAGACCCTCGGGCGACCCGAGCCCGACCCGGAGGCGTTGGAGGAGTCCGCGGGGCTGCTGCGCCTGGTGCCGTTCGAGAGCGCGCGCAGCCGCCTTTCCGCGGGCCAGGTCCACCGGCGGCGCAAGCAGCTCGCGGCGGCGCGGCGGCAGCTCACCGGCGCCTTCGACGCGTTCGACGCGCTCGGTGCCACGCCGTGGCGGGAGCGGGCCGCGGCGGAGCTGCGCGCGTGCGGGGGCGCCGTGCCCGAGCAGCCCGCGGCCGCGGCCGACCTCACCCCGCAGGAGCTGCAGGTGGTGCGGCTCGCCGCCGACGGCGAGTCCAACGCCCAGATCGCCATGACGCTCTTCCTCAGCAAGAAGACCGTCGAGTTCCACCTGGGCAAGGCGTTCCGCAAGCTCGGCGTCACCCGACGCGCCCAGCTGGCGAAGGTGCAGGGGCTGCAGTAGCCCCTGCACCGCCGCTACCCGTCGATCAGCTCTCGCAGGACACCTTGTCGTTCGCCCCCGAGCACTTGTCGAAGCCCGCGCCGCCGTTGAGGAAGTCGTTGCCGCTGCCGCTGAGGCTGTCGTTGCCGCCCTCACCGAAGATGAAGTCACGGGCCGTGCTGCTGCCGATCAGGACATCGTTGCCGTCGCCGCCACGGATGTCGCTGGACTGGATGGTGTTGCGCAGCCGGACCGCGTCGTTGCCGCCGCCCGCGAGCACCCGGATGCCCGAGGTCACACCGAAGCACCTGACCGTCGAGCCGTCCTTGTTGCAGTTGGTGCCCGCGCTGATCGAGGCCGTGCCGTCGGTGACGCTGAAGTTGCCGCCGCCGTTGCCTGTCACGAAGAACGCGTTCGCCTCCGAACCGCCGGTGACGACCAGCTTGCCCTGCTGCACGCTCACGCTGCCCGCGGCGTTGGCCGCGTTCATCAGGCCCGCGGCGAGCAGCCCGGCGATGATCATCACCGCGACCGCGAGGATGCGCCGGTAGAGAACGGAGATTGCCATGGAAGGTCCCCCCTGGGATCGCGCGGCGGACGAGGTGTCCGCCGACGCAAGGGAGCACGGGCGTTCGGCGCAGACCGGTTCATGTGTATTTGTCCACATCGCGCAGGCACTAGGGCGCGCCTAGGGCTTCCACCGATTCGCCGCCGACCCGCGCGGCCGCACCCTCGTGACATGAACGTTCGGCGCGCGGAGTTCCGGTTCCACGACGGCCCCGGTGGGGGACCGGTGGACACCGGGATCACGATCCACCCCGGCGACGCGGTGACCCTCTCCGCAACCGGAACGATCTTGCCAGGCGCGTTCCTCGGCGTCCGCACGAGCCCCGAGGGGTGGCTCGGGCATCCCCCCGCCGAGGACGCGCCGGTGCCCGCCGCCGTCGACGCGGCCGCCAACGCGCACAGCCTCGTCGCGCGCGTGGGCCCGCGCCGTGGTTCGAGGCCCGCAGCTTCCACGAGTGGCGGGCGGGCCCGGAGCAGAAGGGCGTGCTCGTGCTGGCGTCGAACGCGGCCGCGTGGACGGCGGGCGACCCCGCCGCCGCCTGGACGATCACGGTCGAGGTCAGGACCACCGAGAGGTAAGGACTTTCTCACCTCCCGGTGACTGTGGTGGCGCCCTCGTCGGCGCATCGTCGAACCATGTCGCGCGAGGGAGTGGTACCCATGGCCGCCCGGTCGGACATCGCGGGTGCCGTCGAACTGCGCACCCGGGACCTCGACGGGCTCACCGCGCTCGACGGCCACGCCGCCGTCGACGAGGTGTTGCGGATCCTGTCCGAGCTCCAGGACGTCCTCGCGGGGAGCGGGAGCCCGGCCGCCGGGTTCCACCACCTGTACGTCGCCACCACGACCGAGGTCGCGCGGCGGCTCGCGGCGGGGGCGTTCGAGGCCCCCGACTTCATCTGCGCGCTCGACGCCCGCTTCGCCGTGCGCTACCTCGGCGCCGTACGGGCCATGGCCACCGGCGCCGACGTGCCGCGGTCCTGGCAGGTCGTGTTCGACGCGCGCACCGAGGCCTCGCTGATGGCCCGCACGGCGGCCGGGGTGAACGCGCACATCAACTTCGACCTGCCGTTCGCGCTGCTGGCGACGCTGCGCGGCGCGCCGGAGTTCCCGGCCACGCCGGACAGCCCCGAGTACCGCGACTACCTCAAGGTCAACGACATCTTCTACGACCTGCTGCCGCAGGCGCTGGACTTCACGGTCGGCCAGGACTGCTTCCTCGGCTGGCTGTACCGGCTCGCCGAGGTGCGCGACAACGCCGACCAGCTCATCGAGCTCGCCCGGCGGCTGGCCTGGCTGGTGTGCGAGAACCACCTGTGGTCGATCCCGGCGGACGAGATCCGCGCGCTGCGCCGTCGGGAAGGCTGGATCGACTGGCTCGTCGCCCAGCTGGGCGAGGAGATGGTCGGACCGGCCGGGCACCTCATCTTCGGCCTCGCGGCCGACGTCGCCGCCTGATCGCGCGCGGCCGTCGGCTTGACCGCCGCCCGCCCGCTGAGTAGGCATCGGGCATGACCGCGTGGGCGCGCCGAGGCCTGGCCGCGCTCCGCCGCTTCGTCGCGACCTCGTTCGCCGTTGCCGCGACCGCGGCCGCACCGCGCTGTTCCGGGCGCTGCGGATCAGCGGCGCCGCCGTGGCCGCGTACGTCGTGGCGGAGGCCGTGGGCCTCTCGGATCCGCCGCCGCTGGTCGCCGCGCTCACCGCCCTGCTCGTGGTGCAGGCCACCCTGGCGAGCACCTTGGTCAACGGCGTGCAGCGGGTACTCGCGGTGGTGCTGGGCGTCGACGTTGGCGGTCGGCTTCGCCTCGGTGGTCGGGCTGAACTGGTGGAGCCTCGGCGTCCTCGTCGCCGCATCGATCGTCAGCGGCCAGATCCTGCGGCTCGGCCCGCACCTGCTGGAGGTGCCGATCAGCGCGATGCTCGTGCTCGGCGTCGGATACGTCGGAGGGGCGGAGTCGACGGGCGCTCGGCCGGATCGTGGAGACCCTCATCGGCGCGGCCGTCGGCGTGCTGGTCAACATCGCGTTCCCGCCCGCCGTGCAGACCCGCTTCGCGGGCCAGGCGGTGGCGAAGTACGCGGGGGAGATCGCGAGCCTGCTCGTCGAGGCGGCCACGGCGATGGCCGCCGGACCCGTCGAACGCCTACGACGCCCAGCGCTGGCTCGAGGACGCGCGGCGGCTCAACCGGCACGCCCCGCAGGTCGACCGGGCGCTGGCCGAGGCGGACGAGAGCCGCAGGCTCAACGTGCGCGCCATCGGCACCCCGAAGGTCGAGCGCAGCCTGCGCGAGGGTCTGGAGGCGCTGGAGCACAGCTCGGTGTCGCTGCGCACGCTCTTCCGTTCCTTGCTCGACAGCACGCGGGAGCACCCCGACCCCACCTACGCGGAGCAGGTGCGACTGGCCGCGGCCGCGCTGCTCAGCGAGATGGCCGCGGTCGTGCGGACGTTCGGCGACCTGATCCGCGACGAGATCGAGGAGCCGGGCGCGCCCGACGAGGCCGAGCTCACCGCCGCCCTCGACGCGCTCCGCCGCCACCGGGCCCAGGTCGAGGCGCTGCTCCTGGACGACCCCCGGAGCCGCGCGGGGCTGTGGGATTTCAACTCGGTGCTGCTCACGGTGACCGACCGCATGCTGGCCGAGCTCGACGTCGCGGAGCACGCGCGGCTGCGCGCCGAGCTCGACGACGTCGCGCGGGCCCGGCTCCGGGCCGCGGCCGCGCTGGAGCGGCTGCGGGACACGACCGTCGGCCGCATCGGCCCCCACGAGCACGAGCGCGAGGACCCGGCCCCTTAGCCCACCGGCACCGCCTCGTGCGGCACCGTGGTGGTGCCCGCCGCCAGCTCGACGGGGCGCCCGTGCACCAGCACCGTGCTCCGGGTCGCCGTCGAGGTCGAAGGTCATCCCGGCGTGGTCGACCGTGACGCGCAGCCGGCAGCCCCGCCACCGCAGCCGGAAGTGGATCGCCTGCCAGCTCGCGGGCAGCCACGGTCGGAACGACATCTGCCCGTGCACGACCCGGAAGCCGCCGAAGCCGCACACGAGCACCTGCCAGGTGCCGCCCGCGGAGGCGATGTGCATGCCTTCGGCGGTGTTGCCCTGGTTGTCGGTGAGGTCGACGAACGCCGAGCGCGCGAAGTACTGCTCGGCGCGCGACGGGTCGCCCACCTCGATGCCCATGATCGCGTGGATGGACGGGCTGAGCGACGACTTGTGCAGCGTGCGCGCCTCGTAGTACTCGAAGTTGGCCCGCGTCGTGGCCGCGTCGAACACGTCGGGCAGCAGGTAGAGCGCCATCAGCACGTCGGGCTGCTTGAGCAGCTGGGTGTCCTCGCAGTTGAAGTGGTGGTAGCCCGCCGGGTAGCGGGGCATGTTGTTCTCGTCCCACTCGGTGACGGGCACGTCGAGGCGGTCGAAGTAGCCCGTGAACTGCTCGATCAGCTTGTCCGGCCGCTGCGGTGGCAGCGCGATCGCGGCGGCGACGGCCCGCCACCGGTCCACCTCCGCGTCGGTGAGGCCCAGCGCGGCCGCGACCTCCGGGTGCTCGGTGCGCAGCTCGTCGTGCACGTCGGCCGCCGTCTCCAGGTGCCAACGCACGAGGTAGTTGGTGAACGCGTTGTCGTCGACGTGCGAGTGGAACTCATCGGGACCCATCACCCGACGCAGCGAGCACGTGCCCGACTCCGACCACTCCACCCGGTCGGCCCAGAAGCGGCTGGTCTCGAACAGGATCTCCGCGCCCCGTTCGCGGAGGAACGCCCGGTCGCCGGTGGCCTCGACGTACTGCATCACCCCGCGCGCGACGTCGGCGTTGATGTGCACCTCCTCTTCGCGCGTCCAGAACCGGTTGGCCCCGTCCGGGGTGAACTCGGGGCACTCCTCGAGGCCGGTGTCGGCCGACTCCCACGGGTAGCGCGCCCCCGCCGAGCCGTTGACCCGGGCGTTCTCCCGCGCGCCGGGCAGGGTGTGGTGGCGGTAGGCGAGCAGGCTGCGGGCCGCATCGGGGCGGGTGTAGACGAAGAAGGGCAGCATGAGGATCTCGGTGTCCCAGAACACGTGGCCCCGGTAGCCCTCGCCGGAGAGCGACTTCGCGCCGATGTTGACGGTCGGGTCGGCGTCGTTCGCGGCGATCAGCAGGTGGTAGATCCCGAAGCGCATGGCCTGGGTGCTCGCGGGGTCACCGTCGATCGTGACGTCGCAGTCCGCCCAGCGCTCCTCCCACCCGGCGGCGCTCGCCGCGACGATCGCGTCGAACCCGGCCTCCCGGGCCGCCTCGAGCCCCTCGCGGCAGCCCTGCTGGACGTCCTCGCCGCCGTCGACGTCGCGTGACGTGCCGATGCGCACCAGCTTGTCCAGCCGCACCGGGCCGCCCGGGAACGTGGCGCGCCAGACGACGCGCTCGTCCTCCACCGTGAAGCCGCTGCTGACCGGCTCGACGGACGGGAGGGTGGCCGCCGCGTAGCCGAGGGTGACGCCGCTCGCGATCGTGCGCATCTCCAGGTAGGCGACGTCGCCGTCGACCGCGCGTTCGGTGCGGTCGAGGTGGCGGGTGAGCGCCCACTTCTCCCAGCGCGTCTCCAGCGGGAACGCGGTGCCCGCGGGGTAGACCGGCAGCCGTTCCAGGTTGCGCCGCCTGCCGTCGACGGCGCTCTCGACGGTGATCTCGCCCTCGTGGTTGACCGGCGTGATCTCCACGCGCAGCGCGCACGTGCGCCGGTCGGCCACGGAGGCGCAGCGCAGCGTCTCCAGCCGGGTGCGGCGGCCGTCGTCGTGCTCGAACACGGTGCGCCGGTACAGCAGGCCGGTGCGCAGGTCGAGCGTGCGCTCGTGGTCGAGCACCGCGGCGTTGCGCACGTCGAGCCGCGTGCCGTCGACGAACACCGCGAACGACAGCCAGTCCGGCGCGTTGACCAGGTCGACGACGGGGGAGTCGTGGGCGTCGTACACGCCCGCGAGGTAGGTGCCCGAGAGGTCGCCGGGGTGGCCCTCCTCCAGGGTGCCGCGGGTGCCGAGGTAGCCGTTGCCGACCGTGCACAGCGTCTCGCGCACGTTCGCGCGCTCCGGGTCGAACCCGTCCTCGGTGATCAGCCACTCGGGAGACGACAACGCCTCACGCACGTGCCGCTCCCGCCATCGGGCCGTAGGTGCGCTCGATCTGCGCGTCGGTCTCGGCCCGCGGCAGGTAGATCGACAGCTCGGAGCCCGCGCAGCGTTGGGCGCCCATCGCGTTGCCGTACTGGCAGGCCTTCACGATGTCGCGCCCGAAGAGGTAGCCGAAGGCCATGCCCGCCGCGAACGAGTCGCCGCAGCCGGTGGTGTCGACCACGTTCTCCACCGGGATGCGCGGCACGACGTGTTCCTCCAGCTCCCCGTCGCCGTCGAGCCGGTAGGCCACGCAGCCGTGCTCGTCGAGGGTGACGCAGACCGCTTGCACCCCGCGTCGGAGGCAGTGCTCGGCGAACCGGGGCATCTCGGACTCGGTCATCGGCTGGCCCATCGAGGCGGGGCCGTCCTCGCCCTCCCGCGGGAACCAGCTGCAGCCCGCCTCCTCCACGTTCATCTTGAGGATGTCGATGCTGGGCAGCCAGGCGTCGCGCTCGACCCACAGCCGGTGCTGGCGTTCGCCGCCGATGGTGAGGGTGCTGACCGGGCCGTGCCCGTCGAAGAGCACGACGCCGTCGCTGTTGGCTCGGATGTATTCCAGCGTCGCCTGACCCACCTCGTAGTCGGTGATGGGCACGCAGACGAACGCCTCGGCGTCCAACGCGAACTCGACGTCGCGGGGCAGGATCGGGCTCATGAAGCCGGTCTGGTGTTCGCGCCGGGTGTTCTGGTCCTCGTAGGTCAGCTGCACGACGTCGCCGCGGTCGGTGTCGGAGCGGATGCCGGTGAGGTCGACGTTCGGCATCGGCGCGAGCAGGTCCTTGATCGCCGCCTCGTCCTGCTTGCGGACGTGCACGATCGGGCAGATCCGGTCGGTCGGCTCCATCAACGCCGACAGCGCGGCCACCGTGTAGAGCGCGCACCCGTACTTCTCGAAGACCTCGCCGCGGTGGGTGACGATGCGGTCGCGGGGGATGGGGCCCAACACGGCGACAGTGCGCATGAATGATCCCTTCGGGCTGCGGTGGCGGCCCGGAGCGGCCCGTGATCCGGTCCCCGGACCGCGGGCCACTGTAACTCAGGTCACGCTGTTCGCACGCGGTTCGCCGCGGTAGGTGCCGAACGACCAGAGGTTGCCCTCCGGGTCGCGGAGGCCGAACTCGCGGGAGCCGTAGTCGGTGTCGCTCGGCTTGCGGATGATGTCCGCGCCCGCCGCCGTGACCCGCTCGTAGAGGGCGTCCGGATCGTCGACGACGACGTAGGCGCCGAACGTGCCCGGCGGCAGCCGCCACTCGCCTTCGCGGTCGGAGCCGAGCATGATCCCGCCGCCGAGCGGCCAGGAGAGCTGGGCGTGGTGCACGACGTCGCCGTCGCCGTAGACCGCGGTCTCCTCGAACCCGACGACGTCGACGAGGAAGCGGATGAGCGCGCGGGCGTCGCGGGCGCGCAGCGTGGGCCAGACCTGGGGTGCGGGGGTGTTGTCCGTCATGCGGATCAGTCTCGGCCGCCGGGCGTGCCCTTCGCTTGGACGTTTCCGAACTCCTCGGCCAGCCACTTCGTCGGCGACCGGCCGCTGAACGCCACGAAGTCGCGCACGAGGTGGGACTGGTCGGCGTAGCCGTGCTCGGCGGCGATCCGACCCATCGTGCCCGGTGCCGCGGCCTGGATCGCGCGGCGGGCGCGGTCGAACCGGATCACCCGCGCCGCGGTCTTGGGGGTGAGCCCGATCTCCGCGTCGAACAGCGTCGAGAGGCGGCGGTCGCTGTAGCCGACGGCGTCGGCGAGCGTGCCGATCGGCACGGTGCCCCGGCTGCGGTGCAGCAGCCGCCACGCGTTGACGACGGCGGGCGGCGGGCCCGCCGTCAGCTCGCGGGTGACGAGCGCGCCCAGCTCGTCGTCGAGCACGGCGAAGCGCTCCCGCCAGGTGCCCGCCTCACCCAACCGGTTGCGGACCCGCTCGACGAGGCGGCCGAGCACGGCGTCGGCGTCGCCGTCGGTCCCGGCGAGCTCGCCCGCGGGCAGGCCGAAGAGCGCCCGCGCCGCGTGCGGGTGGACCTGGAGCTGGATCCCGGACTGGCGGCCGTCGTGGGTGATCAGCGCGGGCGTGGTGTGCAGGCCGCCCGCGAGCGCGTCGTAGGTCCGCGACGGCTGCCTGCCGTCGACGTGCTCGGCGATCCGCAGCGGCTCGTCGAGCGTGAAGATCAGGGTGAGGTACGGCGACGGCAGCCCGAGGTGCCGGGCAGGCGGCACATCGCGCTGGCGGTAGCCGTGGTAGGACGCCACCACGGCCCCCGCGGGCCCGCGCGGTCGTCCGACGACGGCCTCGTCGATCACCCTCGCAGGATCTCCTCACTCGTCGGCCGGGCGCAACCCGTACACACGCCGCGCGTTCTCACGGCCGATCATGCGGGTGATCCGGGTGGCGTCTTCCGGGCTCGCCGCGCCTTCCTCGACCCAGGCGGCCAACACGCGGGCCAGCCCGCGCCGCCACAGGTGCGCGCCGAGGTGGTGCAGCTCGGCGGGCCCGTAGGCGTCCGACGAGAAGAGGATCTTGGCGAACGGGGCGAGCTCCAACGACTCGGCGACCACGGCGGGGGAGCTCAGCCCGGTGTGGTTCACCGCGAGGCCGACGTCGAAGTAGACGTGCGGGAACACCTGCGCGAGGTAGCCCGCCTGGCGGTGGTACGGGTAGCAGTGCAGCAGGAGCACGTCGACGCCGTGCGGCTCGACCAGCCGGAGGAAGCGGGTGAGCAGCAGCGGGTCGCAGCGGTGCAGGTCGAGGTCGGGGTCGCCGTAGCCGCAGTGCAACTGCAGCGGCAGCCCGCGCTCGACACCGCGCCAGAGCAGGAAGCGCAGCAGGGTCGGGTCGGCCACGCGGGGGCTCCGCGGCCCCGCCAGCGCGAGCATCGACCCGGCCGCGGCGACGGCCTCGGCGTGCGTCGGCGGCTCGGGCGCGAAGTCGAACCCGAAGCGGTAGGCCACCACGCTCTTGAGGCCCGCCGCGGCCGCCGCGCGCTCGGCGAGCACCTCGGGGAACGTCCGCACCGCGGCCGCCGCGCCGACCTCGGCCGCGAGCGTCTCGAACACCGACTCCAGGCGGACGATCTCGCTCGCATCCGCGTTCGCGGCGGCGGCCATCTCCGCGGGGCCGAGCACGCCCTCGGCGTAGCCGGTCTCGACGAGGTAGTGCTCGACCCCGTTGCGGCGCAGCATCCGCCGGGTGACCTCGGCCTCGCCGAGCGCGGTGCGGCGCGCGACGTACTCCTCGGCCGCGACGCCCGGTTCGAGGTCGAGCAGGGGCGCGCACCACCGGCGGATCGCGAGGCCGAGCGGCGAGTCGAACATCGTCATCCACGGCGGCACCGGCCGGTCGGACTCGGTGAGCAGCGCTTCGAGCGTCGGGCGGTCGGGGGTTTCGCGCAGGGCGCCGTGCACGTGGTGGTCCACGAGCCGCACCGCTGCCACCGCCGCGTCGACGGCGTTACCGCTGGTCGTCACGCAAGAGGGTGTCGAGCAGCTCGACGATGTGCTGGTAGCCCGCCGCGGCTCCGTCGAGCCGCCCGCGCATCTCGGCGAAACCCCGGCCGGTCTCGGCGAAGCCCGCGCGCATCTCGGCTTCCAACCGGTCGAAGCGCTCGTCGACCCGGTCGAAGCGGGCGGCGGTCTGCACGCCCAGCGCGTTGATCGCCCGCCGGTTCGCGTCGACCTTGAGCCCGATGTCGGCCAGGTCGCGGTCGTGCGTGGCGGCCAGGTGCCGCGCCGCGGCGGCGTCCTGTCGCGCGGCCGACGCCTCCGCCGCCACGTCCTCGACGCGCGCTTCCAATGCGGTCAGGCGGCGCTCGGTGTCGGGGGGCTCGGGCACGAGCCGAGCGTACCGACCCGGCCGCCGCGCCGGGGGCGTTCCGCTCAACCCAGCCAGAGCACGACGGCCAGGCCCAACCCGAGCGCCGCGACCGTCACCCGCACGACCGGCGCGGGCACCCGCCGCGCCACGACCGGGCCGACGAGGCTCCCCGCGAACAGCCCGACCGCGAGCGGGGCGACGAGCGGCCACGCGACCGGCCCGGTGACCGCGAGCACCACTCCCGCCGCCACCGTCGACGCGCCGACCAGCATGTTCTTGAGCGCGTTGGCCCGGGGGAGGTCGGGGTCGACGAGGACCAGCGCCACCGCCAGCGTCAGGATCCCCGAGCCCGCGCCGAAGTAGCCCCCGTACACGGCGATCAGCCCGATCGGGAGGAGCGCGTGGCCCCGGCGGCCGCGTACGGCCCGGGTGAGCACCGGTTGCGCCAGCAGCGCCACGGACCCGGCGGCCACGAGGTAGGGCACGATCGCCGCGAACGCCCCGGCGGGCGTCACCAGCAGCAGCACCGCACCCACGGCCGCGCCGAGCGCCGCGACCGGCAGCCCGCGCCGCAGGTACGACCCGGCGCCCGCCATCTCGTGCCGCGAGGTCAGCGCGGCGCCGGGCCAGCACGCGGCCCCCGCGACCAGGTTCGTCGCGTTCGCGGGCAGCGCGGGCACGCCCACGGCGAGCAGCGCCGGGTAGGACACGAGCGAGGTGATGCCGCCCGCCGAGCCGACGGCGCCCGCCACCACGCCCGCGAGCAGCAGGAATCCGGCGGTGGCGAGCATCGGTTCGGATTCTCCGTCACTGGACCCATCCGGATCACCCGGGATTGGCCCTTCACCGGTCCACTGCCGCTCCCTAGCGTTCCGGCCATGGCGGGAACCGGACCGTTCGTGTGGCACGAGTTGCGGGTCCCCGACCTGGAGGAGGCGGAGCGCTTCTACGGCGCCGTGTTCGGGTGGGCCTTCACGGACAACCCGATGGGGAGGTCGATCACGCACCGGGGGGTCGTGATCGGTGGAGCCAGCGCGGTGAAGGTCGGCCTCGACGTGCACTGGACGCCCTACATCGCGTGCGCGGACGTCGACGCGGCGGCGGCGCGAGCCGTCGCCGCGGGCGGCATCGTCACCACCGGGCAGCCCGCCGACGTGCCGGGCATCGGCCGGATCGCCCCGATCCTCGACCCCGAGAAGTCGATCTTCGTGGCCTTCGCCCCGACGGCCGACGGGACCGCGCCGCCGTACGAGCCCGGCCGGTTCGGGTGGGAACGCCTCCGCACGGCGGACGTCGCCGCCGCGGCCGAGTTCTACGGCGCCACGTTCGGCTGGCAGGTCACCGTCGGCGAGGGCGGCGGGGTGGTGGACGCGGACGGGCTCCGCGTCGCCGAGCTGGTGCCCGACGCGGCGACTTCGGGCTGGCTGCCGTTCGTGCGGGTCGAGCGCCTCGCCGAGGCCTGCCTCCGCATCGTCGCGCTCGGCGGCGCGGCCGAGGAGCCGGTGCTCTGGGCGGGCACCGCGGGCTACGCACTGGTGCGCGACCCGCAGGGCGTGGCGTTCGCCGTCCACGCCCAATAGGTGAGGCTGGCCTAATAACGCGCTGCCCGCTACGGTCGGGCGCCATGGCCGACCAGGCGCACGCGGTGTCCGACGCCGACCTCGACGCAACCCGCAGGCTGCTCGCGGCCACGCCGGGCCTGGCAGGCGAACCCAGCGACGCCGAACGCTCGCGCACGCTGGTGGCCATGGCCACGCACGCCACGCTGGCGACCGTGGCCACCGACCGGGCCGAGGGCTACCCGTTCGGCTCACTGGTGGCCTGCGCGGCCGACGACGCGGGCCGCGTCGTGCTGTGCCTCTCCGACCTCGCCGTGCACGCCGTCAACCTCGCCGCCGACCCGCGGGCCTCGGTGCTCGTCGCGGCGCGGGCGACGGGCGACCCGCTCGCCGCGGCGCGCGTCACGCTGGTCGGCGATCTGCGGGAGGTGCCGTCCGTCGAGAGCGCCGCCGCCCGCGACGAGTACCGGCGCGTGCACGTCGACGCGTTCTACGCGGGGTTCGCCGACTTCCGCGTCTACCGGCTCGAACCGACGGCCGTGCGCTACGTCGGCGGGTTCGGCCGCATGAGCTGGGTGTCGGCCACCGACTACCGCGGCGCCGCGCCGGACCCGCTCAGGTCCCAGGCCGACGGGATCCTCGAGCACATGAACGACGACCACGCCGAGGCCCTCCTCGCCTTCTGCCGGGTGCTCGGCGGACAGGCGGAGGTCACGGCGGCCCGCATGGTCGGCGTCGACCGCTACGGCTTCGACGTGCTCGCCTCGGCACCGGGGGCGTCACCCCGCGCGATGCGGTTCGGCTTCGACGCGCCCGTCGACACCACGAACGCCGTGCGGATGGCGATGATCGATCTGGTGCGCCGCAGCCGTTGACCGGAGCGCCGCCGATCGTTCAGGATAGGACAGCCTAACCAAAGGAAGGCTCGTCGTGTCGACCGAATACGGGCCCAGCCCGGCTGAACGCGCCCGCACCGTCCTGGCTTGCGCCGCGGTGCCGACGATCGACATCGCCGGGCGGGTCGCGGAGGACGTCGCCGTGCACGCGACGAACGCCGAGGGAGCGCTGGTGCTCCTGGCGCCCACGGCAGGCGTGCTCGGCGCGCGGGCGGCCTGCGGGCCCGCGGTGGCCACCCTGCACGCCACCCGGCTGCTGCCCCTGCCGGTCCCGGATCGGGTGCTGGCGCGCGTGACGATCCACGGCACGCTGGAGCTCGTCGGCAACCCGGCCGCCGCGGTGGAGCTGCTCGGGCGGTCGGCGGCCCCGGACCAGACGGTCCTGCGGCTCGATCCCCACCAGGTCCGACTCGACGGGGAGCCGGTCGACCCGGAGGCGTACCGGCTCGCCGCGCCCGACCCGATCGCCCCGCGCAGCGACGCGCTGGTGACGCACCTCGTCCGGCGGCACACCGACCAGGTCATGGCGCTGGCCGAGCTGCTCGACCGGCGGCTGGTGGACGCGGCGTGGATGATCGCGCCCGCCTGCATCGACCGCTTCGGCCTCACGTTCCACCTCACGGGCCCGGCGGGCGTCGCGTACCCCCGGCTCGACTTCCCGGTGGGCGTCCGGCACCCGAACCAGCTGCCCGCCGCCCTGCGCGCCCTCCACCGCCGCGCGGGCCTCCCCGACGGCCGCCTCCGCCACCCCTGACCCCACCCCGGCGAGTCCCCGTTTCCACGATGCGAGTCCTCGTGTCAGACGATCGGACCTGCCGTGCCGGGCGCTACATCATCGCCCGGGCGGGGCCAGCCGGTAGACCGCGTCGGCGTGGTCGTCGGTGATGTAGACCGCCCCGTCGGGTCCGACGACCGCCGCCACCGGCCGCCCCCACCGGTCGCCGCTCTCGTCCTGGAACCCGCCGACGAGCGTGCGCTGCGGACCGAGCGTGCCATCCGTCCACGGGAAGTAGGACACCTCCGGCGCCCGCGGCGGCTCACGGTTCCACGACCCGTGCACGCCGACCAGCGCACCCTTGTCGTACGGCGCGGGCAACCCGGCCGTGAAGCTCATCCCGAGCGGCGCGGAGTGCGCACCGAGGCCCTGCTCGATCCGCGGCAGGCCCGCGCAGTTGAGCTTCACGCCGCCGGGGTTGGTCTCGATGTCGTTGACGAACGGCGGGTTGGTGAACTCGAGTTCGGTGCCCGCCAGCCCCGGTCGGACGTCCGGGTCGGGGTTGCAGTACGGCCAGCCCAGGTCGCGCCCGGGCGTGAGCTTGGCCAGCTCCTCGGCGGGGTGGTCGTTCACGTAGTCGACGATCACCTCGCCCTGCGACGACTCCCGCGCGTCCCCGTAGGGCGCGTCGAACGGGTACTCGATGTTGTCGCGGTTGTTCACCGCCGTCCAGACGGCGCCGTCGGGCGCGACGGCGAGCCCGGTGCCGTTGCGCACCCCACGGGCGAAGACCTCCGGCGGACCGCCGCCAGGCGGGATCCGCATGATCGAGGCTCGCTCCGGCCTCGCGTCGCGATCTTCGGCCGAGATGTTGTCGCTCGACCCGATCGAGAAGTAGAGCGCGTGGTCCGGACCGACGGCGACGCTCTTGAGCGCGTGCGCGTACTGGCCGCCCAGCAGATTGGACTTGGAGTCGGGAAGGCCGTCGACGACCAGGCGCGGGCCGGTCGCCGCGCCCTCCGCGTACGTGTAGGCCTGGATCCGGTTGCTCTCCGCGACGTAGAGCGTGGTGCCGTCGAAAGCAAGGCCGTGGGGCTGGGTGAGCCCGCTGAGCAGGACGGTCGAGGTGGCCGTGCCGCCGCCGGGGGTGAGCCGCACGACCTCGCCCTCGCCGGGCCGCGACACGAGCAGCGCGCCGTCGGGCGTCCACGCCGCGAGCCGGGCGTCCGGCACGGCGGCCCACACCGACATCGACCAGCCCGCCGGGATCAGCACCTGGTGGGGGTCGAACTCGCCCTTGAGCGCGTCCGGCACGACGAGCGTCGAAGGTTGCAGCTGCTGCGGAGCGGCCGCGGTGGCGGGCGGGGCGGAGCTGCTGCTCGGCGGGCCCGCGGGCGGGGCGCCCGCTCCGCAGGCGGTGGTGACACCGACGGTGACCACCGCAGCGAGTAGCGCCGCCCGTCGCCCGATCGAGGAAGGCATACCTCATCATGGCGAATGCGGTTGTCACGGGACGGTGTGGCCTGCCCTACGGCTCCATTTGACGCAACTCGCGAATTGCTATATGTACGCAACGTCTGAGTTGCTCACGGAGGCGAGCCATGGGTTTTCCCGACCGTATCGAACGGACCCTCGACGTCGCGCACCCCCCACGTGTGGTGTGGGCGGCCATCACCACTGCCGAGGGCCTGGCCGCCTGGTTCGGGCAGGAGGCGGAGATCGACCTGCGCCCCGGCGGGGTCGCCCGCCTCGCCTGGGACGGCGGGCACGTGGCCGAACTGCGCGTCGAACGCGTGGAGGAGCCGTCGGTGTTCGGCTTCACGTGGCGCGTCGACGCGATGCCCGAGGACGATCCCCGTCGCACGTACGTCGAGTTCACCCTCGAGCCCACGGCGACGGGCACGCGCCTGCGGGTGGTCGAGACGGGCTTCGCGCAGCTGCCCGACGAGGGCTACCGCAAGGGTTTCGAGTCGCACACCGAGGGTTGGGGACGCGAGCTGGGCGAGCTGGTCGCCTACCTCGATGCCGCCTGAGCAAGGGCCCGATCCCGGGCCCGATCCCGAGTCCGTCGCCGAGCAGGTGTTCATCGCGCTGGCCGACCCCACCCGGCGCAGCATCCTGGCCGCGCTCGCGGCCGGGGGCCCGGCCACGGCCACGGACCTCGCCGATCGCCTGCCGATCACGCGCCAGGCGATCGCCAAGCACCTGACGTTGCTCGCCGACGTCGGCCTCGTGACCGCCGAGCCGGGGGAGCGGCGGCGGGTGCGGTTCCGGCTGCGCTCGGCGCCGATGCAGGTGGCCCAGCAGTTCCTGGCCGCGCTCGCCCGCGACTGGGACGGCCCCCTCGACGCGCTCACCGGCTACCTCGACCGGGCGGCGCAACGTGGGGAGCGGAGGTAGCGAGGGCGACCGACCGGTCTGCGCTACGCGGGCTTCAGCCGCACGCCGTCGTCGTCGACGTGCACCGTCACGCGGTCGAGCCCGTCCACCGTGAGCGCGGCGGCGGCGAGCTCTTCGGCGGGCGCCGTGCCCGTGACCGCGAGCACCTGGCAGCCCGCCGCCGTGGCCGAGGCGATGCCCGCCGGGGCGTCCTCCACCGCCAGGCAACGTTCGGGCGGCAGCCCCAGGCGTTGTGCGGCGAGGAGGTAGGGCGCGGGATCGGGCTTGCCGCGCGGCACGTCGTCGGCCGTCACGAGGGTGCGGGGGAGGGGGAAGCCCGCCGTGCGCAGGCGGGCCGTGGCGATCGGTGGGGTGCCCGAGGTGACGACGGCCCGGCGGTGCTCGGGCAGGCTCGCGAAGAGGTCCCGCGCGCCCGGCACCGCTTCCACGGCGGCGGCGTCGTCGACCTCGATCGACTCGATCCGCGCGAGACCCGCCGCGACGCGCTCCGGCCCCAGTAGCCGCTCGACGAGCGCCTGCGCGGGCTGGCCGTGGTTCTCCTGCAGCGCCTGGGCCGACACGTCGTACTCGGCCGCCCACCGGCCCCACGACCGCGTGACCGACGCCGTGGAGTCCACGAGCACGCCGTCCAGGTCGAACAGCACGGCGTCGAACCGCTGCCCGAACAACGGGCTGCCCGGGTCGACCGCCGTCCGGTGGCCGAGGGCGCGCAGCGCCCTGGCGAGCAGCTGTCCGGGGGTGAGGGCGGCGTCGAGGACGATGTGCGGCACCGCGGGCGACGCAACGCTTTCGGTCGCGTCGCCGGGGCGGTGGGCGTCGTCGCGCGATCCGGCCGCGGGACGGGCTGGCGGGGCGTGGAGCGGTGCGTCGCCGGACCGGTGTGCGGCGGCGGTGGCCGACGGCTGGTCGGCCACATCGGCGCCGGGGCGATGGGCGTCGCGTGGCGCCCCCCGCGTCGCACGGCGGGCGGCGAGCAACGCGGGATCGCCGTCGAGGTGCACCAAATGGATCTCGGCGGGGGCCACCGCCGCGACCAGCTCGTCCCACGCGGCGCCGCCCGCCAGCTCGGCGGTGAACGGCGCGACCAGCACGGCGCCGCCTGCCGTGGCGACGACGTCGCCCGCCACCGCGCGCAGCGCGGCGTACCGCCCCTCGCGGATCAGCTCGCCGTGCGGCGCGGCCAGCCAATGCGTCGGCAGCACCTGGCCGACGAGCCGGTCGAGCAGCGGGTTGGTGACGGCGTCGAGATCGAGCAACGGCAGGCCCAGCGCCGTGGCGAGCGCCCGGCCGAGCGTCGACTTGCCGCTGCCCGCCACCCCCGTGACGACCACCACCGCGACATCTCCCACAGAGCGGCCCCCTTGACACGGCAATGTCATGCGCTGACCATAGCGCATGACGACACCGGTGTCATGACACCGGAGTCATGGTGACGGGAGGGGTGATGACGGGCAGGCTCGTGGCGGGGATGGACCTCGGCAGCACCGGCATGAAGCTCCTCGTCTGCACCGAGGACGGCGCGGAGCTGGTCGTCGAGGAGGTGCCGACACCGTGGCGCGCTGGGCCCGACGGCACCGCGGACCTGCTCCCCGACGAGCTGGTCGCCGCCGTCGAGCGACTGCTCGGTGTCGCATCCCGGAAGCTCGCGGTGCTGACCGACGCCCCCGTCACGGCCCTCGCGATCGCCGGGATGGGCGAGACCGGCGTGCTCGTCGACGACGAGGCGAAGCCCGCCGCCCCCGCGTTCGCGTGGTTCGACCCCCGCGGCGCCGTGCAGGTGGCCGCCTTCCCCGCCGAGGTGCGGGCCGAGTTCGCCGGGCGCACGGGCCTCCCGCTCGGACCGCAGGCCTCCGTGGCCAAGCTCGCGTACCTCCGCGACCAGGGCCTGGAGCTCGACGGCCTGCGCTGGCTCAACCTGCCCGAGTTCGTGGTGACGGCGCTCGGCGGCCGCGCCGCCGCCGAGCTGTCCCTCGCCTCCCGCACCGGGTTGCTCGACCAGGACACCGGCGCACCCTGGCCCGCGATGCTCGATGCGCTCGGGATCACGGCGGACCTCCTGCCACCCCTCGTCACCGCGGGCGCCGACCTCGGCCGGATCGCCGACGGGCTGCCGTTCGCGGGCGCCCGGCTCACCGTCGCGGGCCACGACCACCTCGTCGCGGCCGAGGCCGACGGCCCGATCCCCGCCGCGCGCTACCACGTCTCGATGGGCACGGCCGAAGTGCTGCTGCGGGTGATCGACGCGCCGCTCGGCTACGCGGCCCGGACCCGGCTGGCTGAACACCTGATCAACGAGGTGCGCCACGTCGTGCCGGGCAAGCACGTGCTCGTCGCGGGCCTCAAGTCCGGCCTCCTGCTGCGCCGCACCTTGCAGGCGCTGGGCATCCGCGATCGCGACGGCCGCGACCGGCTCGACGCCGCCGTGATGGCGATCCCGCACGAGGGCACCCTCCCCGCGGGCGGGATCGGGGTCGCGGGCGCCCGCAACGACGACGGCGTGCTCGCGCTCACCGTCCGCACCGACGACGTCAGCCCCGCGGAGGTCTTCGCCGCCGTCCTCCGGCACACCAACGACGAGATCGCGCGGCTCGTCGACGCCATGGACGCCGAAGTGCCCGCCGCGACGTCCGCCATGCTGACGGGCGGCTGGGCCGCCATGGCCAGCGTGCGCCGGGCCCGTGCGGCGATCCTGCCCGCCGTGTCCGTCTCCACCCGGCGGCAGGAAACCGCGTTCGGCGCGGCCCGCGTGGCCGCGCGCCTGCTGCCCCCTGAACCCACCCAGTCCGGAGGAACCATGAACCCGCTCACCACGCGCGAACGCCGTGGCATGACCGCGATCTCGACGGCGGCCAGCCGCATGCTGATCGTCGCCGCCGACCAGCGCAACAGCATGAAGGCCGTGATGACCGACGAGCCGGGCGCGGTCAGCGACGCCGAGCTCGCGGCGGCCAAGTCCGACCTGGTCCGCCTCCTCGCGAGCTCGGCACCCGCGATCCTGCTCGACCCGGAGATCGCGCTGCCCGCCGTGGTCGACGACGGCACCCTCGCGCGCGGCACCGCGCTGGTCGTCGGCATGGACGCCTCCGGCTACGAGACGGTCGACGGCCTGCGCTACACCCGGCTCGTGCCGGGCGTCACCGCGCGCCGGGTCCGGGAGCTCGGCGGCGACGTCGCGAAGATGCTCTTCTACGTCCGCCCCGACCGCCAGGACGCCGGCTCGCCACTCGCCGACCAGATCCGCGAGCTGGTGCGCGAATGCGCCGACGAGGGGATCCTGCTGATCGTCGAGCTGCTGACCTACCGGCTCGACGGCGAGTCCGAGGAGGCCTACCGCGCGGCGTTCCCCGGCCTCGTCGCGGACGGGGCGCGGCTCGCCGAGGCGTGCGGCGCCAAGACGTTGAAGCTGCAGTACCCCGGCTCGGCGGAGGGCTGTAGGGCCGTCACCGCCGCGGCGGCGGGCGTGCCGTGGGCGGTGCTCTCGGCGGGCGTGGACCACGCGACGTTCCTGGAGCAGGTGCGCATCGCCATGGCGAACGGCGCGAGCGGGGCCATGGCCGGGCGCTCGCTCTGGAAGGACAGCCTCTCGACCTCGGCCGCGACCCGGGAGGACTACCTCACCACGCGCGCGCTGCCGCGGCTGCGCGAGCTCGCCGCCGTGGTCGACGGGCGGCCGAGCTGATGTGATCGCGTCGAGTGGCACACCACGCAGGTCGAGACCCGCGTGGTGTGCCACTCGCGGCGATCACCGGCGCCCGACGCCGCAGGACGCCCGCTCCACGAGGGTGACGGGCAGCACCGTGCGCCTGCGGTACCGCCGCCCCGGGTGCCCGAGCCGGTCGAACACGCGTTGCGCGGCGAGCGTGCCCAGCGCGTAGGGGTCCTGGTCGATCACGGTCATCGCCGGGTCGAGCATGTCGGCCATGGGGAAGTCGCCGAACCCGACGATGGCGAGGCCGTGCTCGCGCAGCGCGGGCACGAGCGCCATCGAGGAGCGCGCGTTGGACGACATGATCGCCGTCGGCGGCTCGGCGAGCTCCATGAGCTTGCGCAGCACCCCGGCGGCGCTGCCCCGGTCGACCGCGCCGTGCACCTCGTAGTCGGGGTTCTCCCCGATCCCCGCCTCGGCGAGGGCGGCCCGGTAGCCCAGCAGCCTGCTGTGGCTGGTCGGCAGGTCGGGGGTGTCGCTGACGAACGCGATGCGCCGGTGACCGTGCTCGACGAGGTGCCGCGTGGCCATGAGCGCGCCGCCGCGGTCGTCCTCGGTGAACGAGTCCGCCGCCAGCCGCACCGGCCTGCGGTCGACGAACACGATCGGCAGCCGGTCCTTCCACGGTTCCAGGTAGGCGTGCTCGGCGGCCACCGGGGCGATGATGAGCCCGCTCAACGACTGGCTGAGCAGCCGACCGACGACGTCGGCCTCCTTCTGCATGTCCTCGCCGAGGCTGGTGACCACGGTGGACATGCCGTGCTGGGTCGCGAGCCTGCCCACCGACTTCGCGATGGCCGCGAAGAACGGGTCCACGATGTCGGGCACCGCGATGCCGACGACGGGGGAGCGGCCGGTGCGGAACGTCGTGGCGACGGCGTTGGGCACGTAGTTCAGCTGCCGGAGGGCCACCTCGACGCGCGCGCGGGTCTCCGGCGTGACGTGCGGGTCGTCGTTGAACACCCGGGACACCGTCTTGGCGCTGACGCCCGCGGCGGCGGCCACTTCGCGCATCGTCGTCATGGCGAACGACCCACCCTCTCCATCCGGCGCCGTAGCCTATTGGGCGGTGAAGCCGCCGTCGATCGGCAAGCACACGCCGCTGATCATGGACGCCCCGTCGCCGAGCAGGAACACGATCGGCGCCGCGATCTCGTCCTCGGTCGCCCAGCGCCCCAACGGCATCGCGCGGAGGAACGGCTCCTCGATCTCGGGCCTGCCCCAGTACCAGGCGGACATCGGGGTCATCACGACCGTCGGGTTCACGCTGTTGACGCGGATCCCGTACTGCCCGAGCTCGAGCGCGGAGACGCGGGTGATGTTGTCCAGCGCGGCCTTCGAGGACCCGTAGGAGATGTGCCCGCGCAACGCCACCAGCGACGCCTGGCTCGACACGTTCACGATCGACCCACCCCGACCGAGCCGGATCATGGACGCCGAGGCGTACTTCGTGACGAGCAGCGCGCCGCGGGCGTTCACGCTGATGACGCGGTCGAACACCGCGATGTCGGTCTCCATGGGGGTGGCGATCTCGCCGCCGTCGCCGCCGCAGTTGACCACCCCGTAGACGTCGAGGCCCTCCAGCGCGCCGCGGACGTCGTCCTCGGAGGTGAGGTCGAACGCCAGCGTGCGGCAGCCCGTCTCCTCCGCCAGCGGCTGGAGCCCGTCCTCCACGCGGCCCGCGGCGATCACGTCGGCGCCCGCGCGCACGAGGTGCCGCACGGTGGCGCCGCCGATGCCGCCGCTCGCCCCGGTGACCAGGATGGTCCGGCCGTTGAAATCGCTGTCCACCGTCGGGATCGTAGGCGCTCCTGTCACCGGTGTCACGAAGTTTCGTATCAATGGTGACACGAGCGGTGGTCAAGGGTTGACACCGGTGACACAGCTGTTTACGGTCACGTCACCAAGCGACGGCTCGCCGGTGCACCACCCCTCCAACGAAGGAGCGCGACCGTGACCGTTACCACCGCGACGCCGCTCCTCGGGGCGAGCGAACACCGCGCGCTGTGTCAGCGATGGTGAGCACGCTCGACGCCGACACCCTCGTGATCGACGGGCTGACGGCGGTTCGCCAAGAGCGGTCGGCCTTGGGCAAGAGCAAATCCGAGAGCCACGTACTCGAGTTCAGGCGGTGATGACAACAATGGCTCCCATTCTCGAGGCGCGTGGACTTTCCCGCAGCTTCGGCCACGTCCGGGCCTTGATCGACGCGGACTTCGACGTCGAAGCGGGTGAGGTCGTCGCGTTGATCGGCGACAACGGCGCCGGGAAGTCGACGATGGTCAAGGCGATGACCGGCAACCTCGAGGTCGACAGCGGCGAGCTGCTGTTCGAAGGTGAGCCGGTGACGATCACCAGCCCGCAGCAGGCGTCAGGCATGGGCATGGAGGTCGTGTACCAGGACCTCGCGCTGGCGCCGCACCTCAACCCGGTGCAGAACATGTTCCTGGGCCGGGAGATCCCGCGTAAGGGCGTGCTCGGCTGGTTCGGCTTCATGGACGAGAAGGCGATGCGCGAGAAGGCGACGGCGGGGTTCGCCGATCTCGGTGGCACCGTGCGGGCGCTGGGCGCCCAGGTCGGCATGATGTCGGGCGGCCAGCGGCAGCAGATCGCGATCGTCCGGTCCATCACGTGGGCCAACAAGATCATATTTCTGGACGAGCCGACCGCCGCGCTCGGCGTCGTCCAGACCAAGAACGTGCTGGACACGATCAAGCGGGTGCGCGACAAGGGGATCGCGGTCGTGCTGATCTCGCACTCGATGCCGCACGTGCTGGAGGTGGCCAACCGCATCCACGTGATGCGCCTGGGCACCCGCATCGCCACCATGCCCGCCGAGGGCACCACCGTCGAGGAGCTCGTCGGCGCCATGACCGGCGCCCTCGACGCGAAGGCTCCGGCCGAGAAGGAGGCTGCGCAGTGACCACCACGGAACCGGAGCTGGACCGGAGCGAGGCCCCGGTCGTCGACCACCACGCCGGTGAGCCGTTGCTCAAGCGGCTGAGCAGCCTGCAGTCGGTGTGGATCCTCGGCGTGCTGCTGGTCATCGTGGTCTTCTTCACCATCACCGGTGGCAGCAAGTTCCTGTCCGCCAGCAACTTCTCGCTGATCTCGCAGAACATCGCGGTGTGGGCGGTGATCGGCGTCGGGATGACGTTCGTGATCATCACGTCCGGCATCGACCTCTCGGTCGGCTCGGTGCTCGTCTTCTCTTCCGTCGTGGCGGCGAAGGTGATGGAGGCCATGGGCGGCGACGGCTGGGGGACCGCCTTGGTCGGCCTCCTCGTCGCGCTCGTCGTCGGCATGGCGTGGGGCACCCTCAACGGCTTCCTGGTCGCGAAAGCCAAGGTCCCGGCGCTGATCGTCACGCTCGGCTCCTTGTCGGTGGCCCTCGGCCTGGCCCAGGTCATCACCGGCGGCGTGGACGTCCGCTCCGCGCCCGAGGCCCTCACCGACTTCAACACCTACGTCAAGATCCTCGGCATTCCGGCGCTCCCGTTCGTCGCGCTCGTCACGGTGATCATCGGCGGGATCGTCCTGCACAAGACCAAGTTCGGTCGCTACACCTACGCCATCGGTTCCAACGAGTTGGGCGCCCGCCGGGTCGGGATCAAGGTCGACCGGCACCTGATCATGATCTACGCGCTGTCCGGTCTGATGGCCGGGTTCGGGGCGGTGCTGTCGCTGTCCCAGTTCGGTACCACGACCATCGCGGGCCAGTCGTTGACCAACCTCAACGTCATCGCCGCGGTGGTGATCGGGGGCACCTCCATCTTCGGTGGCGAGGGCTCCATCTTCGGCACCGTGGTCGGCCTGTTCATCCCGGCCGTGTTGCAGGCCGGGTTCGTGATCATCGGCGTCGAGTCCTTCTGGCAGGGTGTCGCCGTCGGAACCGTGCTGGTCGCGGCGGTGTACGTCGACCAGTCCCGCCGCGCCGCGGCGCTGCGCGGCGCGAAACCGCGCAATCCCCTCCTCGCCATGTTCAAGTCGACAAGCAAGCCGGAAGGATCCTGATGCGACGCCGTCTTCTCCAAGCCACTGCAGGGATGATCATCCTCGCACTGCCGGTGGCGGCCTGTTCCAGCTCCAAACCCGCGGAGGCGCCCTCCAGTGGCGGCTCCGGGTCGGCCGCGGCCAACGCTCCCGCCGCGACCGGGGTGAACGCGCCCGACCAAGGCGAACAAGAACTACAACGTGCAGTTCATCCAGGGCGTGCAGGGCGACGAGTTCTACATCACCATGCAGTGCGGCGCCGAGGCCGAGGCCAAGAAGCTCGGGGTCTCGGTCACCACCCAGGGCCCGCAGAAGTTCGACCCCACCCTGCAGAAGCCGATCCTCGACTCGGTGATGGCAGCCAAGCCGGACGCGGTGCTGATCGCACCCACCGACGTCACCGCCATGCAGAACCCCCTGCAGCAGGCCGCCCAGTCGACGAAGGTCGTCCTGGTCGACACCACCACCGACAACCCGAGCTACGCCACCTCGGCGATCGCCTCGGACAACGAGGGCGGCGGCAAGGCCGCGTTCGACGCGATCAAGCAGCTCAACCCCAACGGCGGCAAGGTCATGGTCATGTCCGTCGACCCCGGCATCTCGACGACCGACGCCCGCGTCAAGGGCTTCGAGGACGCCGTCAAGGCCGACCCCAAGTTCACCTACCTGAACGTGCAGTACTCGCACAACGACCCGGCCACCGCGGCCAACCTGATGGGCTCGGCCCTGCAGAAGGACCCCGACCTCGTCGGTGTCTTCGCCGCCAACCTCTTCAGCGCGGAGGGCACGGCGACCGGCGTGCGCCAGGCCAACAAGGGCGACCAGGTCAAGGTCGTCAGCTTCGACGCCGGACCCAACCAGGTGAAGGCGCTCAAGGAGGGCACCGTCCAGGCCCTGGTCGCCCAGCAGCCCGAGCTCATCGGCCAGTACGGCGTGGACATGGCCGTCGCCGCGCTGGACGGCGGGACCGTCACGCCCAAGGTCCAGACCGGGTTCACGATCATCACCAAGGACAACGTCGACGGCGACGGCGCCGCCGCCATCTACAAGTCCAGCTGCTGAGCGATCTCCCGGTGCCCCGCCGACACGCTCGGCGGGGCACCGAGCTGCGCCACGGCCTCGACCGTCCAGCGGTACTGCCAGTGCGGCGCGAGCAGGCGTTCCTGGCGGATGAGGGTCACCTCGGTGACGGGCACGGTCGTCGGCGGTCGCACGACCCCCGCGAGCGCGGCGGCGTACGGCGCGACGTCCGCGTCGACGCGGCTGTAGGCGATCGTGACGTGCGGCAGGAAGCCCCGGGCCTGCTCGGGGGCGGTGGGCACGCCGTCGTCGCCGAGCACGTCGCGCAGGCCCGCGCGCACGGTCTCGCGGAGGCGCGCGACGGGCGCGTCCGGGTCGCTCCGGATCGCCGCGGCCTCGCCGTAGATCGTGGGACGGTCGAAAACGAGGTCGAACGGCGCGAGCGTCGACACCCGGGCGCGTACGGCGGCGACCACGGCCGACACGGTCGCCGCCGGGATCTCGTCGGCCCAGCCGACCGCCTGGACGGTGAGGTGCAGCCACTCGGCGGGCACCGGGTCGACGCCGGGTAGGCCGTCGAAGGCGCGCTGGTAGGCGGCGACGTGCCGGGCGAGCGGGGTGCTGTGCGGGAAGACCAGGTGCCAGGTGAGCGCGATCCGCCCCGGCCGCCAGCCCGGCCGGGGCCACCAGTGGTCGCGGAGGGGAACGTGGTCGTGGGGTGCCGTCACCGCTGCAGTCTGGCGCCTCAGACGATGCGGCGGAGGCGGATCAGCTCGTTGAGCCGCGTCGTCTCCGGCGCGGGCGGCACGCGGAGCTCGGTGCGCAGCACGCTGACGCACTCGCGGTACTGGCGCAGCGCGAGGTGGTGCTGGTCGAGCCGGGCGTAGGCGTGCATGAGGTGCCGGTGCGCGGCCTCGTACATGGGTTGCGCCGCCAGCACCTTGCGGCTCACGCGGATGCAGGCGCGGGCCTCGCCCAGCGTGCGGTAGTGCCCGGCCAGCACCGCGAGGGCGTCGACGTAGCGGTCCTCGAGGGCCTGCCGCGGCGTGATCGTCCAGTCTTCGTACAGGTCGTCCTCGAACAACGGGCCGCGGTAGAGCGCCTCGGCCGCCTCGAGCCTGCGTACCGAGGCCCGGACGTCACCCCCCAGCCGTCGACCCGCCGCGAGGTGCTCCTCGAACTCCGTGAGGTCCACCCAGAGGTCGACCTCGGGGTTCAGCAGGTAACCGCCGTCGACGAAGAGCACGTGCGCGCCCTGCTCGTCCGCTCCGCGCAGGAACCGCCGCAACCCGTGGACGGCGACGTTCAGGTTGTTGCGTGCGGCGGGCGGCGGCGAGTCGGGCCACAGCAGGTCCATCAGCACGTCGCGCGGCGTGCTCCGGCCGCGGTGCAGAACCAGGTACTTGAGCACCGAGCGAGCTCGGCGGTTGACCGGGCTCCCGAGCGGGCGCCCGTCGGCGACGACGTGCAGCCTGCCGAGGCAGCGCACCGCCAGCCTCGGTTCCCCCGCGATCGGCGGAGCGAGTCGGAGCACCGCGGTCCCCCCTCAGGACGGTATGTCAAGGGAGAGGGGCCGCGTCGGGAACTGAATACATTGGACCGTCCTCCACCAGCCCGGTTGCTGCGTGCGGCGGATCGGGGGTTCGGATCTGGCGGAACGGCCGGTACTGCGTGCGTCGGAACGGGCGTCAGTGCGGCGCGGCGGTGAGCCCACGCAGATCGACGACCACGGCGTCGACGATCGCGGCCATGTCCTCGCCGTCGCTCCCGTCAACCCACCGCGAGAACGCCACCCGGAAGATCGTCAAGCCGCACTCGGCGCCGAGCTTCGCCGTGGCCTCCGGCGTGCCGCGCTTGCGCAAGGCGTCGGCCATCGCGGTCGTGAGACCCGCGAGCTTCAGCAGCTCGCGCTCCTGGAGGCCGGGGGTCGCGTCGATGATGGCCTGGCGCTGCTGGGAGAAGAGGCGGCGCTCGGCCGGGAAGAAGTCGGCCGCAACGGCGCGCACGGCCCCGGCGACCACGGCGAACGGCTCGGTGTCCGGCGGCGCGGCCACGATCTGGTCGACGAACATCCCCTCGAACACGTCCTGGCCGGTGAAGAGCACCTCGCGCTTGTCGGCGAAGTAGCGGAAGAAGGTCCGCTCGGTGAGGCCCGCCCGGCTCGCGATCTCGGCGACCGTGGTCGCGTCGAACCCGCGCTCGGCGAAGAGCGCCAAGGTCGTCGCCTGCAGGCGCTCGCGCGCACCGGGTTCCCAGCGGGGCATGGGTCCAGCGTAGCGATGACAGAAACTGACATCACGGTGTAGCGTGATGTCAGTCCATGAAATCAGGGAGGCTGCACATCATGCGCGTATTCGTCACCGGAGCGTCCGGGTGGATCGGGTCGGCGACCGTCGACGAGCTGCTCTCCGCAGGTCACAGCGTGCTCGGGCTCGCCCGTTCCGACGCGTCGGCCGCGGCGTTGGAGGAGCGGGGGGCCACCGTGCTGCGCGGCGACCTCGACGACCTGGACGCCCTCCGCAAGGGCGCCACCGACGCCGAGGGGGTGGTCCACCTGGCCAACAAGCACGACTGGGCCAACCCGGCGGCGTCGAACGCCGCCGAGCGCGGCGCGGTGGAGGCCATCGCCGAGACCCTCGTCGACACCGAGCGCCCCTTCGTGCTCGCGTCCGGGGTGGCCGGGCTGGCCAAGGGCCGCCCGAGCACCGAGGAGGACCCGTCGCCGTTCCACGGCCCCGACGCGCCGCGCGGGGGGAGCGAGAACCTCGCGCTCGACTACGTCGGCCGGGGCGTGCGCGCGGTGAGCGCCCGCTTCGCGCCGACCGTGCACGGCGTGCGCGACCACGGGTTCATCGCCTACATCGTCGGCGTGGCCCGCGAGAAGGGCGTCTCGGCGTACGTCGGCGACGGCACCCACCGGTGGGCGGCCGTGCACCGGCCGGACGCCGCGCGGCTGGTCCGGATCGGGCTCGAGCAGGCGCCTGCGGGCACCCGCCTGCACGCCGTCGCCGAGGAGGGCGTGCCGACGAAGGTGATCGCCGAGGCCATCGGCCGGGGCCTGGGCCTGCCGGTGACCTCCGTTGCGCCCGAGGACGCCGTCGGGCACTTCGGGTTCATCGGCGCGTTCTTCGCGATGGACCTCTCGGCGTCCAGCGAGCGCACCCGTGCGCGGTTCGGCTGGGAGCCGACCGGCCCCACCCTGGTCGAAGACATCGAAGCGGGCGCCTACTTCCCGTCGTAGCCTTCGCGGCATGGAGATCCCCGCGAAGCCGCCGACGGCCAAAGGTCCGGCGGAGTGGTTCACCGGCGACGTGTTCCTCGACGCCATCGTCCGCGGCGAGGAGCCGTCGCGGGTGCGGGTGAACGCGGTCCGCTTCACCCCCGGCGCCCACACCGCCTGGCATTCCCACGCCGTCGGCCAGACCCTCTACGTCACCGACGGCCGGGGTTTCGTGCAGGCGCGCGGGGGAGAGGTCACCGCGCTGCGGGCGGGCGACGTCGTGCACGCGCCCGCCGACGAGTGGCATTGGCACGGAGCGGCCCCCGAGCACTACATGACCCACCTGTCGATCACCGAGGCGCCCGGCGACGACCGCCCCGAGACCGTGTGGGGCGAGCACGTGACGGAGGCCGAGTACCCGTCGTGACCTCGGAGCTACTCGCTCCGGTTTTGCGGACGGCTCAGCCACGTGTACCTACTTCTCCCGCCACGGGCGCTCGAACGGCAGCCGCCAGGCATACGGGGTGACGAGCTGGTGGATCGCGTTCGGGCCCCAGCTCCCAGGCGCGTACGGCTCGACCCGCGGCGGGGCATCCAGCAGCGGTGCCGATCTCTCCCACAGGCTCTCGATGCCGTCTGCCGTGGTGAACAACGTGTGGTCGCCGCGCATCGTGTCGAGGATCAGCCGCTCGTACGCCTCCAGCACGTCGCCTGCGTCGTCGGTGTCGCCCGTCGAGAACTGCATGCTCAGCTGGGCGAACTTCATCCCGGGGCCGGGCCGCTTGCCGTAGAAGGACAGCGAGGCCTTGGATTCGTCGGCGAGGTCGAACGTCAGGTGGTCCGGACCCGCCGAGCCCAGGCCGGAGTCCGACGGGAACATCGTGCGCGGTGCCTCCTTGAACCCGATCGAGATGATCCGCTGGCCCGTCGCCATCCGCTTGCCGGTGCGGAGGTAGAACGGCACCCCGGCCCAGCGCCAGTTGTCGAGCTCGCAGTGCAGTGCGATGAACGTCTCGGTGTCCGAGTCGCGCGCGACCCCCTCCTCCTGGCGGTAGCCCTCGTATTGGCCGCGCACCACGTACGAGGGCAGGACGGGCAGCAGCGACCGGAAGACCTTGTTCTTCTCCTCGCTGATCGCGTTCGGTTCGAGCGCCGTCGGCGGTTCCATGGCGACGAACGCCAGCATTTGGAACAGGTGGGTGACGACCATGTCCTTGTATGCGCCGGTCGCCTCGTAGAAGTTGGCCCTGCGGTCGAGCCCGAGGGTCTCGGGGATGTCGATCTGGACGTAGTCGATGAAGTTCCGGTTCCAGATCGGCTCGAAGAACCCGTTCGCGAAGCGCAAGGCGAGGATGTTCTGCGCCGACTCCTTGCCGAGGAAATGGTCAATTCGGAAGATCTGCGACTCGTCGAACGTCTGGTGCACCCGCTCGTTGAGCGCGACGGCGCTTTCCAGGTCGGTGCCGAACGGTTTCTCCATGACCACACGGGAGTGCTCGACGAGCTTCGCTTCCTGCAGCATTTCGATCACAGAGACCGCAGCGGCGGGTGGCACGCTGAGGTAGTGCAGCCGCATGCAGCCCTCCCCGAGCTGCTCCTCCGCCTCGGCGACGGCGGCCGCCAGTTGCTCCGGGCCTGCCGAGCTCGGCACGTAGCGCAGGATCTGGGCGAACTCCTCCCACTCCTCCGTCGTGAGCCGCTCACGGATCCGGCGTTCCAAGGTGACATCCTCGAGGTGGCCGTACTCCGCGGCCGCGGCCTTGGCGAACGCCTGGAAGTCCTCGTCGCCCATCTCCTCGAGTGACGAGGCCACGATCCTGATCGGCGGCGCGAGGCGCGAGGCTGCCAGGTGCGCGAGACCGGGCAGCAGCTTGCGGCGCGCGAGGTCGCCGGTAGCCCCGAAAAGCACGATCACATGGGGCGCGATGCTCTCGGCCTCCTTGCCATATGGGCGTGAGCCCGGTGTGGGATAGGCCATGGCCTGCGCTCGGTAACTGTCCACGTCAATGCTTCCTTCTTCGTTGAGTAGCCGCGTCGGGGTATTGGCAACTCGTGCGCGGCGAGCGGCACAGGGGGCGATCAGGCTCATCCGGTGTGAGCCCTGGAAAGCGCGGCCGCCCGTCAACCGACATGGTGGCCGCTCCCGGTGTATGTCCGACGTCTCGTGACCGCCGGTATCGTCGCCGCAATGCGGAGCGAGCGGGTTGTTGCCGAGGTCCGGCGCGTCTTCGGCGACCTGGGCGAGCTGACCGAACGGATGAGCGGACCCGGCCTCGAATCGTTCTCGGGGTCGGGCGAAGGCGAGCCCACCGATCCGGTGACCGAGGCGGCGCGCCTGGAGCGCGAACGGGTGGTGGGTGACGGCGTCCAAGGGCTCGCCAAGGTCGCCGAGGGGCGGGAGGCGGAACTCGACGACGCCGAGCTGCTCGGCCTCGAGGCGATCGTGCTGCTCGAGGGTCGCCCCGCGATCCTCATCCAGCAGGGCGACTTCCTCCCGCCGCCCCCCGACTGGGCTCGGCTGAGCAAGGCTCGCGTCGGCATCCGCGAGGTGATCGCTCGCTGCGGCCGGGTGGAGGTCACGGGCCACCTCGACTTCGACTGGGTGGGTACGGCCTCGCTGATCGCCCCCACCGTGGTCATGACCAACCGGCACGTGGCACGGGAGTTCTGCGCCCGGGCGGACGACGACTGGGTCTTCCGACCGGGCATGACGGCGCGGATCGACTTCCGCGAGGAGCTCGGCGGGTATGTCCCGATGGAGTTCGAGATCACCGGCGTGATCGGCGTGCACGAAGCCCGCGACCTCGCGCTCCTGCGCGTGGAGGGCGCCTCGTCCGACGGCCGGGCGTTGCCTGATCCGCTGCCCGTCGCCGCGCGCGAGCCCGACGACCTCTACGGGCGCGACGTCTACGTGGTCGGCTATCCGGCGTGGGACGGTCGGCGCGGCGAGCCCGACGCGCTGCGGCGGATCTTCATGGACGTCTACAACGTCAAGCGCCTGCAGCCCGGCCGAGCCGTCACGTACTCGGCCAAGTTCTCCGCCCTCGAGCACGACTGCTCCACACTCGGCGGCAACTCGGGCTCGCCGGTCGTCGACCTGGAGACCCACGAGGTGATCGGCCTGCATTTCGGCGGTCGGTACGGCCTTGGCAACTACGCCGTGCCGCTGTGGATGCTCACCGCCGATCCGCTGCTCGCGAAGGGCGAGGTCAACTTCCGGTAGACCCGTCTGCCTATTCGTCGGACGACCGCGGCCGCCTCGGCGCGCTTTCGGGGACCAACGTGGCCCAGGCGCTGGCCAGGGTCTCGCCGCGGCGCGCAGGCGCTTCTTCCTCGATGCCCTGCTCGGCGGGCCAACCCAGCCGATTCTGGATGCCCAACGAGGTCCACTCGCCCGGCTGCCCGATCCCGATCTTGCGAACGAACTCGACGATCGGGAACAGCACCCCGCGTAGGTAGTCGAGGTAGCCATCCGGGTTCGCGGCGGCCAGGAGCTTCGGCGCGATCTGCATGAACCACAGGACGGTGAGCGTCGTCCAGACGATGTTGAAAACCTTGAGCGTGAGCTCGTCGGTGATCTCCGTACCCAGCATGGGGACGGCGAGCGAGTGCCGTTCGGCGAGCTGGTTGGCCGTGGTGACGATCAGCGCCACGAACAGCTGGCGGGCGGAAAGCCACTCCCCGAGCTCGGACCTCGGGCGATCCGGGAACATGTCGCGCCAGCGGTCGATGACCGCCACCTCCAGGCCCTCCATGCCCGCAAGGAGCAGCATCAGCAGAATCGCACAGACCGCAGCGATGGCAGGCACGGGATTGCCCATTGTGATGATGTCGTAGATCGCGTCGTACACCCAGATGACGGTCATGAGTCCCCACGCGACGAAGAGCACCAGACCGAAGGCCTTGCGTACAGTGCCACCAAGCGTGGACGTGGGCTGAGCGGTCGCCATATCGTTCCCCCAATTGTGGCCCGGTGCGGTCCGGGTTGCGGCGAAGAGCAGGCAGTGGATGAAAGTTCCGCACTATGTGGAGGAGGCTGAGGCCGCGGCCGATACATCGGACGCGAGATCCTTTGCGCTACGACCGCTGCCCGCGGGCACGTGGGGGGTCCGCGGCCAGGCCGGCCCGGATGGCGTCGAAGGTGATCCCCTCGTTCGCGGCGTGCGTGCCACCCGCTTTGTTGAGTTGCGGCAGGTTGAAGCCGCCCGCGTGATGCAAACCGATCAGTTGCCAATGATTGTCGAAAACCGGGCTGCCGGAGCTTCCCCGCTCGGTGGGTGATCGATAATGCACGACGCGCTGGTCGTAGTCGAGCAGGAGGTTGTCCTGCAGGGAGAACTGGGGTTGGGTCAATCCGCGCGGATGGCCGATGACGTACGCCCGCCGGTTGCGCAACGGCTTGGGCGGCAGCGCCGCGGCGAGCGGCATGGGGATGACGCCGTCCGGATAGCCGTCCAGCTCGAGGATGGCGGTGTCCAGCTCGCTGCCTGCTGAGGGCCGGTACCACCACTGATGGGCCACGCGGAAACGGGCCCGCGGCCCCGGATCGTCGTCGAGACCGTGGAACGCCACAACGGCCTCGACGGGGTTGAGCCCCTCGGGCACCACGTGCCCGTTCGTGATCAGTACGAGCGGCGGGAGGTCCGGGTGGAGATCGGGTCCGGCGACGAGGAACCCGGTGCCGATGCCCTCGTCGTTGCCGGTCTGGACACGGGCCACCGCCCGGCATCGCTGCAGCCCGGTGCGGTACCAGGTCAACCCTTGGTACCGGTCGGTTCCGAGAATCCGCTGGAGCCGTTCACCGCCGAAGTCGTCGAGGCGCGCGGCACGGACGTCGGTGGACTCCACCGTGACCTGACCTCCGCTGGCCTTGAGCAATGCAGAGCGCAGCAGGGGGAACAACTCGCTGCCCGGCGAGCGTGCGGTGTCGAGCTGCCACACCTTCTGGACCTGACGGTGAAAAGTCGCAAGCGTGAATGCGTCGGGCCTCGTCTCGATGAACGCCTCGGCCCGCTCGACGGCGTCGTCGAAGTGCCCGAGCGCGATCGCTGCCTCGCACGCCGTCACCTCGGTCCAGGTGTCTTGCACGGGCGCCGCGTCGACGGTCCGAAGAATGGCTTCGGCGAGCTCAGCGGCCGGCGGCGATGCGCGGTTGAGATCGAGGCCGTCCCGCTCAGCGCGGTCCAGCAGGGCCACGACGTTGATCCCGTGCCAGGTGCGCTGCGTGTCCTCCGTGTACGCGGCCAGATACGCGTCGAGCGAGCGGGTCAAGTAGTCCCGCTGTCGGGCCGGTTCAGCGCAGTCGAGAAACAGATCCTTGTAGCAGCGGCCGATCCCGCCGCGAGCTTCGAGGCGGTCGACCGCCGGCACCGTCTCGTCGGTGGCCAGCTCGCGGTAGAGCCGCAGGGCGACGGCCGGGTTCCCGCCGTCCACGAGCGCTTGCGCGTACTGCCGTCGCACGGCGGGGAGGTCGATCCCGTGTGCGAGAGCGGCGTCGGCGACAACCTCGAGTTCCTCGTACCGCAAGGCCTGGCGGAGGATCAGGAGGATGAGGGTGACGCTGTCGGGCAGAGTATCGGTGGCGTAGAGGTAGGCCTTGTACTCGGACGCGAGTTCGATCAGGGCGGCCCGGTCGAACGTGGCGGCGGCCGCGCGGAACTCCTTGACCCAGTTTCGCCGCGTCATCGGGCGACCATCCGAAGCCGATCGCTTTCGGCGCAACGGGAGCCGTAGGTCAGGCGCGCCACCGTGGATTCCCTCCTACCCGATTCGCGGCCGTACGTGGCCGAGCGTAGCCCGTCGTGTGCATTCACCCCGCTGCGCTGGAACGGACACGATCGCGCCGGAGATGAGGGTGTCCAAGATCTGGCACGATGGCGCCGTCGGCAGAGCGGGGGAGCGGCATGAACGAGCAGGCCGGGGGTGACTCCGCTCCGCACATTCGCATCTCCAGCACGGACGAGATTGCGAAGGCGCTCGACCGCGCAGGCCTGCGCCGGGGGCGGATGGTCGTCGTTGTCGTCGGCGGCGCCGGGCGCATGGCCGAGAAGGACTTCGACGCCGCGGCCGAGGTGCTGCGGAAAGAGGTCATGCCCATCGTCGAACTGCGGGACGCCGCCGTGATCGACGGGGGCACGGATTCGGGTGTCATGCGCTCGATCGGCCAGGCACGCGCCCAGATGGGGGGTCGATTCCCGCTCGTCGGCGTCGCGGCCGAAGGAACGGTCGTCGGCCCGGATGGCGAGAGTGCTTCTCCCGACGCGGCCGGGTTGGAGCCGAACCACACCCTGTTCCTCATCGTGCCGGGATCACGTTGGGGCGACGAGGCACCGTGGATCGCCGACGTCGCCACTGCAGTCGCGGGCGACCGGCCTTCGGTCACCCTGTTGGTCAACGGCGGGCAGGTCGCCTACACCGACGTCACGAGAAGCCTCGACCGCGGTCGGCCGGTCGTGGTGCTGGCCGGAAGCGGCCGTACCGCCGACGCCATCGCCCGAGCACGGGCTGGGCACGGCGGCGATGCCCTCGCCGTCGACATCGCGGCGTCGCCACTGACGAGAGTGGTCGACATCGGGGAACCCGGTGCGGTCGCCGCAGCGATCGCGACGATCCTGGACGGCGGTTAGCGCGGATCTCCCGACCAGCGGTGGTGACGTGGCCTCACTTGAAACTGATGTGAAGCCACTTCGGAGCTTCTCGCAGGGCGACCCGGTCGTCGGCGAGTTCTTCGGCCTCCCCCGCGGTGACCAGCTTCTCGATGAAGTCGGCGAAGTCGGTCGGCGGAACGTGATCGCGCACCCGTGCAGGCAACCTGTCGTAGAGTGCATCGATATCCGCCGGTTGGCCGAACGATCGACCCAAGGCGGTTCGCAGCTCGACGAGCAGCTTGCGATCGCCGCGGTTGAGCTTCGCGCGCTCCACGTCGAACAGCAGCGGTAGCACCGCGGGCAGAACGTATGCGGGAATCTGATCGTATCCGCTGGCCACCATGACGCCGGTCAGGACTGCGGCACTGACCGCGAACTTGGCCGTGGATGCCTTGAGGTCTACGACCCAGCCGCCGGGGCGCATCTCGAGCCCGGACTGCGAGGGGTCGAGGCTCGCCTGCAACGCCGCCTCGTACGCCGTAACCGCTTCCGGTCGATCATCAACGGTCAAACCGGTCACCGACTGGAAGAGCGCTACCAGGCCGTCCTCGTCGAGGGTTTCCCCCAGCGAGCCTGCGAGCGAATCACTCAGCGAGGAGAGACTGGCCTCATCCATGGACACGCTCCGATCGGCAACATCAGCTCGGCGAGAAGCGTAGCGGCGCGGCGGGACCCGCCCGTGGGCACGGGCAGGTCGTCGAGCGGTCCTGGGGAACCAGGCCATGCGAACCGCTGGAAGCTCGCGGCGGGCGGGTTGCGTCGCGGGCATCGCTTCCGCGCCGCGCAACGCCGCGCAGTGGCAAGAGTCGCGGCTATCGCTTACCGAGATGCGGCCCCCGCGGCCTTCTTGATGAGCTGCAGCACGTCATCGGGGTGGGAGACCATGGACACGTGGTTGGTGGCGATCTCCACGCTGGTGGCGCCCACGCGAGGAGCGAACTGCCGCTGGGCATCGGGCGGGATCGCCTGGTCGCCGTCGGCGATGAGGAACCAGGTCGGCAGCGACTTCCAGGCCGGGGCGCCCATCAACTCGCCGAGCGCGCTCCAGTGCAAACACTGCTGGACCGCGAACATGACCTTGGCCTTGATCGGATCGACGTCGGCAGCGAAGTGCTTCACGAAGTCGTCCTCGGGCAACCAGGCGAAACCGTGCTGATCGACGTCGAGGTGCGCCAGGGCGGGACCGGCCGGTGCTTGTTCCAGAAGGGCGCCGACGAGCAGGCGCCCTACTACGGGGTGCGGCTGAGCAAGTGGACCTTCGTCCCCGGCCCGGACCCCTGCTCGGGGAGATCACTTTCGACAAGTGGCCGGCTCAGCAGTGATCGCCAGTCCGCAGCGCGCCAGAACGGCGATGCCCGACGCATCGGCGAACGACACCCGCATCCGGGAGAGACGATGACCATCGACAACCACACGCACTACATCGAGGACCCGAACGCCACGACACCACCGCCGCAGGTCGAGCTGGTCGGCTCGGTGCCGACCCCGCCCATGCCCAGCCCCTCCGAGGCCATGACCATCCAGGTCACCCTGCCCCGGGCAGCGCAGGCAGCCCGCCCCACCGGCACACCGGTCCAGCTTTCGGCTACGTGGTCGAAGGCGAAATGATCTTCGAGACGTTCTGGGAACCAGGCGGCGACGTGATCCACTACCAGGACGGCAACAACCTCGCCGACGCCCCGACCCGGTTCGTCGTCGTCATGTTCGTGTTCCAGGCCAGCCGATGCTCATCCCGGTGAGCGCGGCGGAGCTCGAGGAACGACGGCCGCGCCGCGCTCGTCGTCCCTGACCCGGTAACCAGGCGCACGACGCGCGCCCATCGGCCACGCCACGTGCGTCACCATGAAGCAAGAACGTCCGGAGACCTTCAAGCTCTGACCAGCGCGCCCCCGGCAGGACTCGAACCTGCGACCTAGAGATTAGAAGGCTCTTGCTCTATCCAGCTGAGCTACGGAGGCCGGGACGGTCCCGCGAGACCGTCCGAACGGGAGCGTAGCGGGCCGGGGAGGTTCCCGTCGCGGCGTGGCTCCACGCGCCATACTGGCGTGATGCGCGTGGCAATTCGTCACGACGGGCCCGGACGCGGTAGGTTCCCGCGTCGCCGACAGCGGGTCGCCGGGGCTGTCCCCGCAGGATGAGAGGGTGAGCCCATGCCACCGACGCTGCTGTACGCGGCGGGTTCGGACGTCGGCCGCAGGCGGGCCATGAACCAGGACTCGGCAGCCGCGAGCACCCGTCTGCTCGTCGTCGCCGACGGCATGGGCGGGCACGCGCACGGCGAGGTCGCCAGCGCGGTCGCGGTCGAAGCCGTCATGGAGCTCGAGAAGCGGCTCGCCGCCGATCTCAGCGACGTCGACCTCACCGCCGAGCTCGGCACCGCGCTCGACGAGGCCGCCGCCCGGCTCACGAACCTCGCGCAGGACGACCCGCAGTTGCGCGGCACGGGCACCACGGTGGTGGCGTTCCTCGTCGACGGCACGCGCATCGGCATCGCGCACATCGGTGATTCGCGCGCCTACATGTTCCGCGACGGCGCGCTCGTCCGGCTGACCCGCGACCACACGCTCGTGCAGAGCCTCGTCGACGAGGGCCGCATCACCGAGCAGGAGGCGGCCATCCACCCGCGCCGTTCGTGGCTCATGCGCACGTTGCAGGACGGCAGCGCGGCCGAGCCCGACCTGTTCGTCCACGACGCGGTCATCGGCGACCGCTACCTCATCTGCTCGGACGGCCTCACCGCCGTCCTCGACGACGAGATGGTGGGCGAGGTGCTGCGCTCGGAGACCGACCGCGAGGCGGCCGTGGCGCGTTTCGTCCGCCTCGCCAACGCGGGCGGCGGGCCGGACAACATCACCTGCATCGTCGCGGACCTCGTCGATGCACCGGCCGCGGAGGCGGAAGCGGTCGTCGTCGGCGCCGCTGCGGCGGAAGGCGAGCCCGCGTAGGCGCGATGCCGCACGGTAGGGCGCTCCGCTCGCGGGGCTAGCCTGGCGGTATGGCGAACGCGACCGTCAAGCCCGCCGCCTCCGCCCCGCCCGCCCCGCCGCGGTCGGCGGTGCCGGGGCTGTTGGTGGTCGGGGCTGCCGTCGCGGCCGTCGTGGCGGGCGGCCTCACCGTCCTCACGGGCGCGCGCCCGATCGCCTCGTTGGGGCTGCCCGATCCCGGCACGCTGACGACCGTCGGCCTCCCCGCGATGCGCGCGGTCGCCGAGGTGGGCATGGTGCTGACGATCGGCGGCGTGCTCCTGGCCGCGTTCCTCGCGCCCCCGCAGCCCAACGGCTACCTCGACGGCACCGGGTACCGCGCGCTGCGCATGGCGTCGTGGAGCGCGGTCGGCTGGACGGCGGCCGCCGTGCTGATGGTGCCGCTGAGCGTGGCGGACGCGCTCGGCCGTCCCGTCTCGCTGGTGCTGTCGCCCGGCTTGCTGCTCCGAATCGTGCCCAAGCTCGCCGATCCGACGTCCTGGGTGCTGACGGCGATGATCGCCGCGATCGTGCTCATCGGGTGTCGCACGGTGCTGACCTGGGGCTGGTCGGTCGTGCTCCTCGGGTTGGCGCTGGCGGGCCCGCTGCCGGTCGCGTTCACCGGGCACTCCTCCGCAGGCGGTGCGCACGACATCGCCACCGACAGCCTCATGGTGCACGTCATCGCCGCCGCGCTCTGGGTGGGCGGGCTCGCTGCGTTGCTGGGGGCGGTGGCATCACGGAGCTCCGACCGCGCCTCCGCCCTGGCCACCGCGGTACCGCGGTTCTCGGCGCTGGCGCTGGTCTGCTGGCTCGCGATGGCCGTCACCGGTGTGGTGAACGCGCTCGTCCGCGTCCCCCTCTCGGCGCTCGTCGGCACCACCTACGGCGCGCTCGTTCTCGCGAAGCTGCTGGCGTTGCTGGCCCTCGGGGTGTTCGGCGCCGTCCACCGTCGACGATCGGTCGGTGCGGCCGCGGCGGGTGACGCGCGGGCGCTCATGCGGCTCGGTGCCGCCGAGGTCCTGCTGATGCTCGCGACGATCGGGCTCGCCGTCGCGCTCGGCCGCAGCGCGCCACCCGACACCGGGGTCGTGCCCTCCCGGGTCGAGGTCCTCATCGGCTACGACCTCGTCGGGCCGCCGACGCTCGCCCGGCTCCTCTTCGACTGGCGCCTCGATCTCATCTTCGGATCAGCGGCGATCCTGCTGGCCGCGATCTACCTGATCGGCGTGCGACGCCTCCGGGCGCGAGGTGACGGGTGGCCGGTCGGGCGCACGGTGGCCTGGCTCGCGGGGTGCCTGGGGCTGCTCTTGGCGACGAGCTCGGGGATCGGCCGATACGCGCCCGCGATGTTCAGCGTGCACATGGCCCAGCACATGCTGCTCGGGATGCTGGTGCCGATCCTGTTGGTGCTGGGGGCGCCGGTGACGCTCGGTCTGCGCACCCTGCCGACCGGTGGCCGCAACGGCCCTCCTGGCCCCCGCGAGTGGCTGCTCGCGGCGGTCCACTCGCCCGTGGCGCGGGTGCTGACACATCCGCTTCGTCACCCTGCCGCTGTTCGTCGGCTCCTACTACGCGCTCTACTTCTCCGGGCTGTTCGACGAGGCGTTGTACCAGCACTGGGCGCACGTCGGGATGAACCTGCACTTCCTGCTCGTGGGACTGCTGTTCTTCTGGCCGCTGGTCGGCGTGGACCCGTCGCCGCGTCGCTGGCCGCCTGCCGCACGACTGGGCATCGTGTTCGCGTCGGTGCCCTTCCACGCGTTCTTCGGCGTCGCGCTGATGAGCGACAACACCGTGATCGGCGGCGCCTTCTACCGGGCGCTCGCGCTGCCGTGGGTGACCGATCCGCTGGCCGACCAGAAGCTCGGTGGCGGGTTGGCGTGGGCGTCCGGGGAGATCCCGCTGCTGCTGGTCCTGATCGCGTTGCTCGTGCAGTGGTCGCGACAGGACGAGCGGACGGCGCGGCGCGATGATCGTCGTGCCGACGCCGACGGCGACGCCGATCTGGTGGCCTACAACGCCATGCTCCGCCGCCTGGCTACTCCAGGGGGGCCGCTCGTCGCGGACGGCGACGAACCCGCTCCGCACCCGACCGCGTCCGCGTCGCCTGGGGAAGCCGCGGATGCCCCGCCGAATGGACGTGTCGTCCCAGGTCAGAC
>CAWBRG010000007.1:127500-489626 GCA_963791185.1 uncultured Actinomycetota bacterium
ATACCCGGCAGGGGTTGCGGATGCGGGGTTGTGGGGTTGTGACGTAGAGGCTCTGCCGGGCTTCTGACGGCCTGTGTGTGGTGTTAGTGGAACGTTTCTGGGATGGGCGGCCGTAGTGGGTGAGAGCCCCGTACGCGAAAACATCACACGGGTTGTGGTCATGATTCCCGAGTAGCAGCGCGCTCGTGGAATGTGCTGTGAATCTGCCGGGACCACCCGGTAAGCCTGAATACTCCCTGATGACCGATAGCGGATAGTACCGTGAGGGAATGATGAAAAGTACCCCGGGAGGGGAGTGAAAGAGTACCTGAAACCGTGTGCCTACAAGCCGTCAGAGCCGATGCTTCCACTTCCTTAGGGTGGTGGGGGTGGTGATGGCGTGCCTTTTGAAGAATGAGCCTGCGAGTCACGTTCCGTGGCGAGGTTAACCCGGGTGGGGTAGCCGTAGCGAAAGCGAGTCCGAACAGGGCGCGCCGACCTTTGGGGTCGGTGTTAGTCGCGGGGTGTGGACCCGAAGCGGAGTGATCTACCCATGGCCAGGGTGAAGCGGCTGTAAGAGGTCGTGGAGGCCCGAACCCACCGGGGTTGAAAACCCGGGGGATGAGTTGTGGGTAGGGGTGAAAGGCCAATCAGACTCCGTGATAGCTGGTTCTCCCCGAAATGCATTTAGGTGCAGCGTTGCGTATTGAGGGTGCCGGAGGTAGAGCACTGGATGGGCTAGGGGGCCGACAAGCTTACTGAACTCAACCAAACTCCGAATGCCGGTATGCCTGTGCGTGGCAGTGAGACTGCGGGGGATAAGCTTCGTGGTCGAGAGGGAAACAGCCCAGATCGCCGGCTAAGGCCCCTAAGTGTGTGCTAAGTGGGAAAGGATGTGGGATCGCTGAGACAACCAGGAGGTTGGCTTAGAAGCAGCCACCCTTGAAAGAGTGCGTAATAGCTCACTGGTCAAGTGGTCCTGCGCCGACAATGTAGCGGGGCTCAAGCACACCGCCGAAGCCGCGGCAACACGTACCCGGACTTGTCTGGGTGGTGTTGGGTAGGGGAGCGTCCTGCATCCGGAGAAGCGCTCCGAGTGATCGAGGGGTGGAGGGTGTGGGAGTGAGAATGCAGGCATGAGTAGCGAATGCAGAGTGAGAATCTCTGCCGCCGGATGACCAAGGGTTCCTGGGCCAGGTTGTTCCGCCCAGGGTGAGCCGGGACCTAAGGCGAGGCCGTCAGGCGTAGTCGATGGAGGACGGGTTGATATTCCCGTGCCCGTGATGGTGCGTCCGTGTCGAGGCCGGTGATGCTGACCATCCGAACCCTGTCTTACTGCCCTTCGGGGTGGGGGATGGGGGGAGCGTGGGACCCGATCCGGTAGTAGGCAAGCGATGGGGTGACGCAGGAGGGTAGTCCCGCCAGGCGTTGGTTGTCCTGGTGTAAGCCCGTGGCCCGCTGCCCAGGTAAATCCGGGTGGCTGTCTTGGATGACGGGGGTGAGGGGTGATGCGTAGCCGTTTGTGGCGAAGTAGGGTGATCCCATGCTGTCGAGAAAAGCCTCTAGCGAGTGCCATTATGGCCCGTACCCTAAACCGACACAGGTGGTCAGGTAGAGAATACCGAGGCGATCGAGTGAACTGTGGTCAAGGAACTCGGCAAAATACCTCCGTAACTTCGGGAGAAGGAGGACCACTGTCTCTGAAGCCCTTCGCGGGCTAGGGGGTGGTGGTCGCAGAGACCAGGCCCAAGCGACTGTTTACTAAAAACACAGGTCCGTGCGAAGTCGTAAGACGATGTATACGGACTGACGCCTGCCCGGTGCTGGAACGTTAAGAGGACCTGTCAGCCCTTTCGGGGGTGAAGCGGAGAATTGAAGCGCCAGTAAACGGCGGTGGTAACTATAACCATCCTAAGGTAGCGAAATTCCTTGTCGGGTAAGTTCCGACCTGCACGAATGGCGTAACGACTTGGGCGCTGTCTCGACCACAGACTCGGCGAAATTGCATTACGAGTAAAGATGCTCGTTACGCGCGGCAGGACGGAAAGACCCCGGGACCTTTACTACAGCTTGGTATTGGTGTTCTATCCGGTTTGTGTAGGATAGGTGGGAGACTGGGAAGCGGCCACGCCAGTGGTTGTGGAGTCGTTGTTGAAATACCACTCTGGTCGGATGGGGTGTCTGAACCTCGGGCCCTGATCGGGTTCAGGGACAGTGCCTGGTGGGTAGTTTAACTGGGGCGGTTGCCTCCTAAAAGGTAACGGAGGCGCCCAAAGGTTCCCTCAGCCTGGTTGGCAATCAGGTGGCGAGTGTAAGTGCACAAGGGGGCTTGACTGTGAGACCGACGGGTCGAGCAGGGACGAAAGTCGGGACTAGTGATCCGGCATCTCCTGGTGGAAGGGGTGTCGCTCAACGGATAAAAGGTACCCCGGGGATAACAGGCTGATCTTGCCCAAGAGTCCATATCGACGGCATGGTTTGGCACCTCGATGTCGGCTCGTCGCATCCTGGGGCTGGAGTAGGTCCCAAGGGTTGGGCTGTTCGCCCATTAAAGCGGTACGCGAGCTGGGTTTAGAACGTCGTGAGACAGTTCGGTCCCTATCCGCCGTGCGCGTTGGAGACTTGAGGAAGGCTGTCCCTAGTACGAGAGGACCGGGACGGACGGACCTCTGGTGTGCCAGTTGTCCCGCCAGGGGCACGGCTGGTTGGCTATGTTCGGAAGGGATAACCGCTGAAGGCATCTAAGCGGGAAGCTCGTTCCAAGATGAGGTCTCCCACCCCACTTCGGTGGGGGTAAGGCCCCCTGTAGACGACGGGGTTGATAGGCCGGAGATGGAAGCATCGTGAGGTGTGGAGTTGACCGGTACTAATAGGCCGAGGACTTCACCCATAACCAACTCGCCCGGCTACAAGCCGACGCAAAAGAGACGTAACTCGCATCCACTGTGTGACCCTGAGCACACCACCACCACCACCACCATCGTTGTTGGTGATGGGTGGGTGGCTCAAGAGGTGAACAAAATTTGAATAGTGTTGTCGGTGGTTTTGGCGGAGGGGGAACGCCCGGTCCCATCCCGAACCCGGAAGCTAAGCCCTCCAGCGCCGATGGTACTGCACTCGACAGGGTGTGGGAGAGTAGGACACCGCCGACATCAAACCCGAAATACATGAGGGGCCCACCACCGGTGGGCCCCTCATTTGCGTTTGCGGAGTTGTCCACATCGCGCTCGGTTGTCCACAGATCGCGACGCTCCGTTGCCGCGCCGCGCCGACCTCGGAAATCTGGAGTCGAGGCGGCGCGGCCGCCGGAGGCGAGGAGCGCGACATGTACGAGACGACACTCACGGTGTTGGGCCGGGTGGCCACCACGGTCACGCAGGTGACGTTCAACGACGGCGGCCTGAAGGCGAGCTTCCGGCTCGCGAGCCGGGAGCGGCGGTTCGACCGTGATCAGCAGACGTGGGTCGATGGGGCGCAGCTGTTCCTGGGCGTGGTCTGCTGGCGCAACCTCGCGGATCGGGTCGTGGCCACGTTGCGGGTGGGCGATCCGGTGATCGTGCGGGGGAAGCTGCGCACACGCGAGTACGAGAAGGACGGCCAGGTGCACACCGTGATGGAGGTCGAGGCCACGTCGATCGGTCCGGACCTCGCGCGCTGTTCGGCGAGCGTGCTGAGGCGCGATGCCGAACCCGCAGGTGAGGGCGATGCCACCCGCTCGCAGTCGGCGGACGGCGAGGGCGGGCAGCGAGGACCGGTGGGAGTCGGGCAGCCGAGCAGAGGCGGCCGTCGGGGCGTGATTCGTCCGGAACTACCATCGTTGTCGTGGCAGAGTTCATTTACAGCATGCAGCGGGTCCGGAAGGCCCATGGTGACAAGGTCATCCTCGACAACGTCACGCTGAACTTCCTGCCTGGAGCGAAGATCGGTGTGGTTGGTCCCAACGGGGCCGGCAAGTCGAGCGTCCTGAAGATCATGGCGGGGCTGGACCAGCCGAACAACGGCGACGCCTACCTCAAGCCAGGGGCTACCGTCGGCATCCTCCAGCAGGAGCCGTCCCTCGACGAGACGAAGACCGTTCTGGGCAACGTGCAGGACGGATTGGGTGAGATCAAGCGGCAGCTCGACCGGTACAACGAGATCGCCGAGCTCATGGCTACCGACTACTCCGACGAACTGATGGAGGAGATGGGGCAGCTGCAGGAGGTCCTCGACGACAACGACGCGTGGGAGCTGGATTCACAGCTCGAGCAGGCGATGGACGCGCTGCGCTGCCCGCCGCCGGATTCGCCGGTCACCACGCTGTCCGGTGGCGAACGCCGCCGCGTCGCGCTCTGCAAGCTGTTGCTGAGCAAGCCCGACCTGCTGCTCCTGGACGAGCCGACGAACCACCTCGACGCCGAGAGCGTCCTGTGGCTGGAGCAGCACCTCGCGAACTACCCCGGTGCCGTGCTCGCCGTCACGCACGACCGCTACTTCCTCGACAACGTGGCGCAGTGGATCCTCGAGATCGACCGCGGTCGCACCTACCCGTACGAGGGCAACTACTCCACCTACCTCGAGAAGAAGGCCGAGCGGCTCGCCGTGCAGGGCCGCAAGGACGCGAAGCTGCAGAAGCGGCTCACCGAGGAGCTGGCGTGGGTGCGGTCGGGAGCGAAGGCGCGGCAGGCCAAGAGCCGGGCGCGGCTGCAGCGCTACGAGGAGATGGCGACGGAGGCCGAGCGGCACCGCAAGCTGGACTTCGAGGAGATCCAGATCCCGACGGGTCCGCGGCTGGGCAACGTCGTCGTCGAGGTCGAGCACCTCGACAAGGGTTTCGACGGCCGCGTCCTGATCAAGGACCTGTCGTTCTCGTTGCCGCGCAACGGCATCGTCGGTGTGATCGGGCCCAACGGCGTCGGCAAGACCACGTTGTTCAAGACGATCGTCGGTCTCGAGCAGCCCGATTCCGGCAACGTGCGTGTCGGCGACACCGTGAAGCTGTGCCTACGTCGACCAGAACCGGGCCGGGATCGACCCGAAGAAGACGGTGTGGGAGGTCGTCTCCGACGGTCTCGACCACATCAAGGTCGGCCAGTCGGAGATGCCGTCGCGGGCCTACGTCGCGGCGTTCGGGTTCAAGGGGCCCGACCAGCAGAAGCCCGCAGGGGTGTTGTCGGGCGGCGAGCGCAACCGGCTCAACCTCGCGATGACGCTCAAGCAGGGCGGCAACCTCATCCTGCTCGACGAACCGACCAACGACCTGGATGTCGAGACGCTGGGCTCGCTGGAGAACGCCCTCGAGCAGTTCCCGGGCTGCGCGGTGGTGATCTCGCACGACCGGTGGTTCCTGGACCGCGTCGTCACGCACATCCTGGCGTGGGAGGGCACCGAGGAGAACCCGGCTGACTGGTTCTGGTTCGAGGGCAACTTCGAGGCCTACGAGAAGAACAAGATCGAGCGACTCGGAGCGGAGGCGGCGCGACCTCACCGAGTCACGCACCGTAGGCTAACTCGTGACTGAGAGCGACTAGCCCGGTCGCTGCCATCACAGGCTCCCTCGGGGAAGCCTTTGCTCGGGGAGGTTCGGTGGGCCTGTTGCGGGCGCGTTCGGTCGTGACGGCGGAAGCGGAGCTGCTCAAGTCGGCGGTCGCGATGCGCTGGTCGCGGCCAGACCTCACGGCCGCCGTCGCCGAGCACGTCGCCACCACCTGGGCAGCGGACAACCGCACCTGGGTGGCCGCCACCGGCTGGCTGGTGCACGGCCGGGCGGCGGTCGGCGACGGCCGCGAGTGCGCGTCCGACGCGCTGGCCGAGCTCGTGCGACGCGATCCGGCGCTGCTTGATGATCCCGCAGCTGACCGGCTCCGGATCGAGGTCGCGACCCTGGCGGCAGCGCAGCGCGAGCCCGCGGTCGCCAGGAAGCTCGTCGAGCCGCTTGGCCACGACCGGCCGCCGGAGGTGCGCGCCGACGCGCTCGCGGTGCTGGCTCGGTGCGCGTTCGAAGACCGTCCTGCGGCCGTCGGCGAGGCGACCCGGCGCGCGACGGAGGCGTGGGCCGCGGTGCGCGGGGCCGACGCGGAGATCGCGGTCGCGGCGCTGACCTTCCTGTCGGCGACGGCAGCGCGGCGCGCAGGCCACCCGGCCGCGGCCGCCGATCACGCCGCGGAGGGGCTGGCCAGGCTGGACGACCTCCGGCCAGGCGCCTCCGCACCGCACCTGGTCGCGGCGCTGGCCGCGGAGTGGATCAGCGCGCTCGTCGAGGCGGGCCGTGCGGAGGATGCCTGCGCGGCCTGCGCCGCGACGGCCAAGCACCTGGTTCCGCCGGTGCGGCCCACGCGACAGATCGCCCTGCTGCGGCTCACCGTTGCGCGGGCTTTGGCCGAATCGTCCTCGCCGGGCGCGTTCGAGGCTCTCGAACAGGCCGCAGCAGACGCTTCCGCCTGCGACGCGCCTGATCTCGAGGGTCTGTGCCTCTCGACGCTGGGCACCCTGCGCGAGCACGCCGGGCGCCTCGATGCGGCGCTGGAGTCGATGCGCCGTGGGGTTGCGGCACAGCGTCGCGACCGGGCTCGCTCCGAGCGCTTCCGCGCGGCGTTGGGGGCGCTGCCCCTGACGTCCGGCGCCACCGCACCAGCGGGCGCGGCCGGTCGGCAGGACAGCCCGTTGCCGTTGCCTGCGCTCCGACGGCGGTCGCCCCGTGGGCAGGGTGGGCGCACGGACCAACCGCATCCGTTGGCCGCGAACCCGTGGACGACCGGTCGCTGGACGAGCGAACCCCACTGGTCCGGCGACGGCGTGCGCCGCCAGACCGCGCCCGGCGTGGACACCGCGGTCGATCGCCCGCGCGTCGACGCCGGGAGCGCAGCTCCCGCTGGTCCGCGGCTCCGGCCCGACACCGCGGTCGATCGCCCGCGACGTCGACGGCGGTCGGGACACCGCGTCGAGCGTCGACGCCGGACAGTGCGTCCGCGGCTCCAGTCCGACATCGCGGGCGCCAACGGGGCTGAGACGGACGACGCCGCGTTCGACCCGCTGTTCGGGTCGCTGGGCGAGATCGGCGAGCCGGAGCTCGTGGGCGAGCCCGCAGGCCCGGCGGCGCGAGGGGTCGCGGGGCCTGCTCCGTCCGCCGCTGCGGGCGAGGCGGTCAAAGCCCACGACGACGAGAGTTGGCTGGCGACCGCGCTCGCCGATCTGGAGCGTGCGTGGGGCGCACCGTTGCCCGAGCTCGCGCGCACGGTCGGCCTGCGCGGCGAAGGACGAGCTCCGGAGCGGCCGTCGGCTGCTCCGTCCTCGGTGGCGATCGACGTCCCGGCAGCCGAAGGGGGCACGTCGCGCGGCGACGTCGATGACGTTTTCGACGAGCAGGCCGCGAGCCCGTGGGCGAGCTGGACCGACGAGGACGTGGTTGGTCCGGAGCCGCAAAGCGCAGGAGTCGGCGACCGTCATGGGGATGACGTCGCCTCGTACGACGGCGATGGGGCGGCAGGGCGCGCCGCGGACCTGGTCGGAACGCGGGATGGGGGTGACCGCGTCGCGGCGTCGGCGATGGGTTGCGTGGTGGTCGTGGACGTCGTCTGCGCCGGTGCTGCGGTTCCGGCGGGGACCGCATTGCTCGCCCGGCTGGTCGCGGAGCTGACGAATCGGATCCCGTCCGGGGCCCGGATGCGGCTCGACGAAAGCGAGTCGACGCTTTCCGTCGTCATGCCGGGGCAGGAGCGGGCCGTGGCTGCGGGCTGGATGCACCGCACGCTGCCCGGCGTGTTCCACGACGTGGCGGCGTCCGACGACGGTGCGCTGCCGGTCGGATCGGCCCTCCGCGCGACCGTGCACGACACCGACGGACCGGTCGGTGCCCAGTTGCTGCAACGGCTCGATGCGGGCAGGCCGGGTCCGGTCACGGCGCCGCTGGTTCCGGTCCGGTGGGGCGTGCCGATCGCGCCCGGCAGCGGCGGTCGACGCAGGCGCCCGGAGGACGGCGGTCGGGTGGTCGCGGACCCCACCGACACGCCGGGGGGCTCGGGTCGGCACCGCGAGGGACCGAACGACGCGCCTGCACCAACGTTCGGCAGGCCGCGCCCGCGGCCCGAAGCGGGCAACGGGACGAGCGGCCCGAAGCGCCACGCGGCACCACCGAACGAGCCGCGCGGCCGATCGGCGCTGGGGAGTCCGGCGGCCGACTCGAGCCCTGGCGCGGGGGTCGATGCGCGTCAACGCGTATTTGACGCCGCGGGCGACATGCGCCGCCGAGCGCGCGCCGCGGCGGACGGCATGCGCGAAGGGGCCGAAGGCCGCTGGGTTGCGGGCGACGGGCGTGAGGTCGCGTGGCGGGATACGCGGAGCGACGGAGCGGCCGGTCAGAAGTGGTACGTGGCAGGTGTTTCGGGCACCGACCTGCGCCTGGACATGCCGAGCGACCCGCCTGTCGTTGCTCGTGACGTGCTCGGCGCCGCGGCGACCGGTGTACACGGAGACGCTGCGGGCCGGGACGGGGCGGGCGTAGGTGCGCAGGCCGCAGGCGCGGTCGGTGCAGACGCCGCAGGTAGAGACGCGGTCGGGGCGGGCGCGGCGTGGCCAGGTGTAGGCGCGACGGCGGCAAGCGCGGCCGGCGCCGACGCGGTGAACGCCAGCGCGGCGGGCGCGGACGTGGCGAACGCCGACGTGGCGGGCGCGGACGTGGCGAACGCCGGCGTGGCGGGCGCGGACGTGGCGGACGCCGACGTGGCGGGCGCGGACGTGGCGGGCGCTGACGTGGCGGGCGCGGACGTGGCGGACGCTGGCGCGGCGGGCGCGGCGCGGCGAGCGCTGGCGCGGCGGGCGCGGACGCGGCGGACGCCGGCGTGGCGGGCGCGGGCGCGGCGGGCGCAGGCGCGGCGGGCGCTGGCGCGGCGGGCGCTGGCGCGGCAGGCGCTGGCGCGGCGGGTGCTGGCGCGGCGGGTGCTGGCGCGGCGGGTGCTGGCGCGGCGGGCGCTGGCGCGGCGGGTGCTGGCGCGGCGGGCGCTGGCGCGGCGGGCGTCAGCGTGCTGGGCGCGGGCGCGGCGGTTGGCGAGCCTGCGGTGGAGGCGGGCGAGGGTGCGGCCCGGCGGGGCGGAAGAGCGGAGGGGGCGGGGGACGGCCCGCGGCCGCAGGCCGTCGCCGGGGGGCAGGCCGCGGCCGCCGAGGCGGGCCCGGGCGCGGGCGCGGGGGCGGCAGGCGAAGACGCCGAGCTCTCGGTCGAAGGGCTCGGCCTGGCCGACCTGCTCGCCGGGGCGTTGGCGGCCTACCGCGCCATCTGAGCCGGTCGCGACGGGTCGCGGCGGACGCCTCTTGCGGGGTTAGGGTGAAGCGTCGCCGCAGCGTGACGAACGCCGTCTATCCCGGAGCTTCATGTGACGACGCCCATCCGATCCCGACCTGGCCGCGCTCACCGCGCTCTACGCGCGCCACGCGCCTGACCTCATCGGTCCGCTGGGCGGGAGCGGGGGCGAGCTGGAGGTCGCCGCGCGGGCCCACCTGGCGTTGGCCGAGCACCGCGCCTCGGGCGAGCTGGTGATCCGGGTCGAGACCGCGGCCGACGGCGGCCTGGTCGTCGAGACGGTCACCGACGACATGCCGTTCCTCGTCGCCGCCCTGCTCGCCGCCATCTCGCGCGCGGGCGGGGAGGTGCGCCGGGTGCTGCACCCCATCGTCGTGGTGCGCCGCGCGCCCGACGGCAAGCTGGCCGAGGTCCTCACCCGCGCCGACCCCGACGCACCGCCGCCCGACACGCTCGCCGAGTCGTGGACGCGCCTCGAGCTGGCCCCGCTGGCCGTGCCGCCCGACAAGCTGGAAGCGAAGCTCACCGGCGTGCTGCGCGACGTGCGGGAGATCGTCGCGGACGCCGAGCCGATGCGGGCGCGCGCCCGCGAGATCGCCGATGCGCTCGCCAGCGGGCCCGCCCCCTCCGGCAGCACCCCCCAGGCCGACGTCGCGTCGCTGCTGCGCTGGCTCGTCGACGGACACTTCACGTTCCTCGGCTACCGCCACCACGTCACCGAGTCGGACGGCTCCCTGCAGCCGGACATCGCGTCCGGCCTCGGCATGCTCCGCGACGGCAGCCGCGGCGCCGAGATCGGCTCCATCCCCGACGAGCCCGGGGGCCGTCGCGAACCGCTGGTGATCACCCGCGCCAACGCGCCGAGCCCGCTCAAGCCCGTGCACCCCTACTACCTCGCCGTCCCCACCTTCGACGGCGAGGGCCGCCGCACCGGTGAGCACCGCTTCCTCGGCAGCCTCACCGTGCCCGCGCTGTACGAGAGCGTTCTGGACATCCCGGTGGTGGAGCGTCGGGTGCGTGGCGCCATCCACCGCGCCGGGTTCCCCCTCGAGTCCTACTCGGGCCAGCAGATGCTGGAAGTGATCTCCGGCCTGCCCCGCGAGGAGCTGTTCAGCGCCACGGAGGAGCGGCTGCACGAGACCGCGGTGGGCGTGCTCGCCGTGGCCGACCGGCGCGCGGTGCGCCTCTTCCTGCGCCCCGACCCGTTCCGGCGCTTCATCTCCTGCCTGGTCTACCTCCCGCGTGACCACTACACGACCTCGTCCCGGCTCGCGATGGCCGAACTCCTGCAGCGCCGCCTCGGCGGCAGCTCGGTGGAGTACACGGCCCGGGTCACGGAGTCGCGGCTGGCGCTGGTGCACTTCACGGTGCAGACGGACCGCGACGCGGTCGGCTACGCCGGGATGGACGTGGCGGGCCTGCAGGAGGAGCTCACCGAGGTCGTCCGCACCTGGAACGACCGGCTGCTCTCCGAGCCGGGCGGGCCTGCGCTCGTCGCCCAGCTCGCGGGCGTACCGGAGGCGTACAAGGCCATCACACCTCCCGCGCGGGCGGTGGAGGACCTCACCCGGATCGCCGCGCTGGCGGGCCCGGTCGACTTCTCGGTGCGCCTGTGCCCGGCTGAAAGCCCTGCCGACCGCCGCTTCACCCTCTACCTCGCCAGCACCCCGGCCACGCTCACCGACATGCTGCCGCTCCTGCAGCAGCTCGGGCTCGACGTCCTCGACGAGCGTCCCTCGGAGTTCGAACGCGCCGACGGCCTGCGCGTGCACGTCTACGACTTCAGCATCCGGCTCGACGACGCCACCCGCACCGCGCTCGACGCCCGGCCCGAGGCGGACATCGAGCGGGAGTTCTGCGCGGCGTTCGGCGCGGCGTGGCGTGGCGACGTCGAGACCGACCGGTTCTCCGCCCTCGTGCTCCGCGCGGGCCTGCCCTGGCGCGAGGCGGCGGTGCTGCGGGCCTACGCCCGCTACGCCCGCCAGATCGGCGCGCCGTACGGCCTCGCCTACATGGCGGACACGCTGCTCGCGCACCCCGACGTCGCGCACGGGCTGCTGGCGCTCTTCCGGGCCCGGTTCGACCCGGCGCTCCTGCACCGCGACGAGGCGGTCGAGGACGCCGTCGCCGACGTGCGCACCCGCATCGACGCCGTCACCGGGCTGGACGCCGACCGCATCCTGCGCAGCTTCCTCGCGATGATCATGGCGACGCTGCGCACCAACTGGTTCCGCGAGCGCCCGTTCTTCTCGTTCAAGATCGACCCGTCGCAGGTGCCGGGTATGCCCGCGCCGCGGCCGCGCTTCGAGATCTTCGTGTACTCGCCGCGCGTCGAGGGCGTGCACCTGCGGTTCGGCTCGGTCGCCCGGGGTGGTCTGCGATGGTCGGACCGGCCCGCCGACTACCGCACCGAGGTCCTCGGCCTGGTCAAGGCGCAGGCGGTGAAGAACGCGGTGATCGTGCCGGTCGGCGCGAAGGGCGGCTTCGTGGTGCGCGCGTCCGGGCCTGGCCCCGCCGAGGTCGAGGCCTGCTACCGCACGTTCATCTCGGGCCTCCTCGACGTCACCGACAACCTCGTCACCCGCGAAGACGGCACGGTGGAGACCGTGCCGCCGCCCGACGTCGTGCGGCACGACGCCGACGACTCCTACCTCGTGGTCGCGGCCGACAAGGGCACGGCGAAGTTCTCCGACATCGCCAACGAGGTCGCGATGTCCTACGGGTTCTGGCTCGGTGACGCGTTCGCGTCCGGCGGCTCCGTGGGCTACGACCACAAGGCGATGGGGATCACCGCCAAGGGCGCGTGGGAGAGCGTCAAGCGGCACTTCCGCGAGCTGGGCGTCGACACGCAGAACGAGGAGTTCACCGTCGTCGGCGTGGGCGACATGTCCGGCGACGTCTTCGGCAACGGCATGCTGCTCTCCCGGCACATCCGGCTGCTCGCGGCGTTCGACCACCGCCACGTGTTCGTCGACCCCGACCCGGACGCCGCCGCGACCTTCGCCGAGCGCGAGCGGATGTTCGCGCTGCCCGGCTCGTCCTGGGACGACTACGACCGCTCGAAGATCAGCGCGGGCGGCGGGGTGTGGCCGCGCACGGCCAAGCGGGTGCCGGTCGGGCCGGAGATGCGCGCCGCCTTGGGCATCGCCGAGGACGTCAGCGAGCTGAGCCCGCCCGAGCTGATCGCGGCCATCCTGCGTGCCCCGGCCGATCTGCTGTGGAACGGCGGCATCGGCACCTACGTCAAGGCGTCCACCGAGTCGCACGACGACGCGGGCGACAAGACCAACGACACCGTGCGGGCCGACGGCAACGAGCTTCGCGTCAAGGTCGTGGGGGAGGGCGGCAACCTCGGGCTCACCCAGCGCGGCCGCATCGAGTTCTCCCGCGCGGGTGGCAAGATCAACACCGACGCGATCGACAACTCGGCGGGCGTGGACTGCTCCGACCACGAGGTCAACATCAAGATCCTGCTCGACCGGCTCGTCGCGGCGGGTGACCTCGACCGCGAGGCCCGCAACGCCCTCCTCGCCGAGATGACCGACGACGTGGCCGAGCTGACACTGGCCCACAACTGCGACCAGAACGTGGTGCTCGGCGTGGCCCGGGCGCACGCCGCCCCGATGGCGAACGTCCACGCCCGGCTCATCACCGAGCTGGAGGCCCACAACCAGCTCGAACGCGAGCTCGACGTGCTGCCGAGCGCGGCGCAGTTCGCCGAGCTCGAGGAGGCCGGGCACGGGTTGTCGAGCCCGGAGCTGGCCACCCTGCTCGCGCACACGAAGCTCGACCTCACCACCCAGGTGCTCGCCTCCGACCTGCCCGATACCCCCGCGTTCGCCGGACGTCTCCCGGAGTACTTCCCGGCCGCGGTGCGCGACCGGTTCCCCGCGGCGGTCCGCAACCACCCGCTGCGCCGGGAGATCGTCACGACGATGCTCGTCAACGAGATGGTCGACGGCGCAGGCATCACCTACGCCTTCCGGCTGGGGGAGGAGCTCTCGGCGAGCGCGGCCGACGCCGTGCGGGCCTACACGGTGGCCACCGTGGTGTTCGACCTGCCCGCGCTGTGGGAGCGGATGCGCGACCCCTCGATCCCGACGGCCGTGTCGGACGCGATCCTCCTGGAGTCGCGCCGCGTGCTCGACCGCGTGTCGCGGTGGCTGCTCACCAACCGGCCGCAGCCGCTGACCGTCGGGTCGGCCCTCGCGCGGTTCAGCGAGCCGATCCGCGCGCTCATGCCGCGGCTGCCCGAGCTGCTGCAGGGCCGTGAGCGGCAGACGGTGCTGGAGCACGCGGAGGAGCTGAAGGAAGCGGGCGTCGACGGCGAGTGGGCCATGAAGGCGTCGGCGATGATGTACGGCTACTCGCTGCTGGACGTCGTCGACCTCACCGAGATCGCCGAGCGCGACCGGGAGCCGCGCGAGCCGTCCGAGGTCGCGGAGCTCTACTACGGCCTGTCCGAGCACCTCGGCGTCGATCTGGCGTTGACGTCGGTCAGCGCGCTGGAGCGCGGCGACCGGTGGCACGCGCTCGCCCGGCTCGCCCTCCGCGACGACCTCTACGGCTCCCTGCGCGCGATCACCCTCGACGCCCTGCGCGAAGCGGCGCCCGGCACGCCGCTGCCGGAGGCCATCGGGCAGTGGGAGCAGGCCAACGCGTCGCGGCTGGTGCGCGCGCGGGCGGCGTTGCACGAGGTGAGCACGGCCGGGCAGTTGGATCTCGCCACCCTTTCCGTGGTGAGCCGCCAGCTGCGCGGACTGGCGCGCTAGTGGGCTGTTTCGTCACGGAGGTGCCGCTGCGCTGGACCGACCAGGACGCGTACCGCCACCTCAACCACGCCCGTGCGGTGACCGTGCTGGAGGAGGCGCGCATCGACCTGTTCTTCGACCGCGCCGCCGAGGACGGCCTGCGCGGGTTCGCCGACGGGTTGCTCGTCGCCGAGCTGAACGTGGCCTACCGGCGGCAGGTGGCCTACCGCTCGGCGCCGGTGCGGATCACGATGTCGGTCGACGAGCTGCGCGCCGCCTCGTTCCGGATCCGGTACGCGCTGCACGACGGGCCGGGCGACGACGACCCGGTCGCGATCGACGCGTGGACCCGGATGGCGATCTACGACCTCCACGCGGGCCGCCCGCGCAGGCTCGACCCGACGGAGCGGGCCTTCCTCACCCGGTGGGCGCCGTGACCGCGCTCACCGTCCCCGACGCCGACGAGCGCGGCGACCTCGGCGCGTTCGTCGCCAGGGTGGTGCGGCTCGACCCGGCGGCGGCGGCCCGCCTGCGCGCGGGCGCAGGCACCGTCACCGCGTGGGCGTCGACGCCGTTCGACGTGCTCGCCACCCGCACCGTGCACGGCCACGTCGACCCGTCCGACGTCACCGTCTCCGCGAACGCGCTGCTCACCGCGTTGGCCGTGGAGAAGGCGGCGACCGTCGACCCCGGCGTGGGCGGCCTGTGGCCCGGCGACCTGCCACCGGACACGGGCTGGTCGCCGGTCGACGTCGTGCCCGCGGCCGAGATCGACGCGCTCACCGAGCGGGGCCTCGCGGTCGCGCGCGAGAACGCGGGCCCGCTCGGACCGCCCACCTCGCTGCTGGACCAGAACGTGCTCACGGTGAGCGCTCCGGCGGGCCCCACCGTGAAGGTGCCGTTGCGTTGCCTGTTCGCCCTGTCCGGGATGGGCTTCGTCGGAGGGGACGGCGAGGTGCGGGTCTCGGCCACCGGCGGGTGGCTGCGCCTGGATGCGCACTACGGCGCGGTAGTGCGCCGCCGCACCCTCACCCTGCCCCTGCTGGTGTAGCTCACACCAGCCAGACGGCCGTGTCCGGGGCGAGGGTTTCCCCCTCCGGTGGGGCGCCGCTGGCCAGCAGCACCTCGCCGGGCGGCAGCGGCACCGGCACGTCGGACGTGTTCAGCGCGCACACCAGCGCCGAGCCTTCGGGCCGGAACGCCAGGCAGCCCGGTGGCGCGCCGTACCACTCCAGCGGCGCGGCGGGGTCGGGGATGTGGGTGCGCCGCAGCTCGATGGCCCGGCGGTAGAGCGACAGCGTGGACGTCGTGTCCTCCAGCTGGCACGCCACCGTGCGCTCGCCGTACTCGGCGGGCGCGGGCAGCCACGGCTCGCCGGTCGTGAACCCGAAGCCCGGCGGCCCGCCCTCCCACGGCAGCGGAACCCGCGCCCGGGCCTCGGACGGGAGGTCGCCGTCGGTCAGCCCCAGCTCCTCGCCCTGGTAGACGTGCGCGGTGCCGGGCAGCGCCAGCATCACGAGCGCCATGGAGCGGGCCCTGGTGAGGCCCGCGGCGCCACCGCCGTACCGGCTGACGGGGCGCGACACGTCGTGGTGGGCCAACGACCACGCCGTCTCCGCCCGGGTGCTGAGGGAGTGCTGCACCGCGTCCTGCACGGCGGCGGCGTCGAACGGCGTGGCCTGCAGCGCGCGGTCGAGGGCGAGGCGGATCCGGTCGGGCCGGTGGTGCTGCGGCGGCCCGTTGTCGCGCACGAGGTCGGCGACGAGCCGCAGCCGCAGCTCCACGACGGCCTCGACGAGCGCGTCGAAGGCGGCCAGGTCGCCGAACAGCGGGTCGACGGTACGGCGGTCGGCGATGGGCGTGGGCTCCAGCCAGACGATGTCGACGCCGAGCAGCTCGAGGTAGCCCAGTCGGGCGCGGAGTCCGTCGAGGTCACCGATGCCGTCGCCGTCGGCGTCGCCGAAGCTGCGGACGTCGAGCTCGTAGACCAGGGCGCCCCGCCACCACTGCACCCACCGATTAGAACAAGAATCGGTTCAGAAGTCGGCGTTCATCATGCTGATGGCCGCATACTGCAGGTACTGCCACAGTTGCGCACGGTGTTCGTCGTCGAGGTCGGCCTCGTCCACCGCGATGCGCATGCACCGCAGCCATGCGTCGCGTTCGATCGGTCCGATCCGGAACGGAGCGTGCCGCATCCGCAGCCGGGGGTGCCCGCGTTGGTCGGAGTACGTGCGCGGGCCGCCCCAGTACTGCTCGAGGAACATCCGCAGCCGCTCTTCCGCGGGCCCGAGGTCCTCCTCCGGGTAGAGGGGCCGCAGCACCTCGTCCCGGGCCACCTCCTCGTAGAAGCGGGCGACGATCTTGGCGAAGACCGGCGCGCCGCCCACCTCGGCGTAGAAGTCTTGGGGAGTGCTCACGCCGTCTCCTCGCCTGCGCTCGTCAACCGCGTTCGCGGCTGCTGTGTTGAATGGTGGGCTCGCAAGCTCGCCCACGCCCCCATCATCCCCCGCCCACGGGTGGGCGGAGCCGTGGGCGTGTAGCCCAACGCGTCGGACAGCGCCGCGTTGAGCGCGCGCTGCACGGCGAACTGCCTGCCGGGCTGCACGCGCACGGTGAGCCGCAGCGTGAGCTTCTCCGCGGTGACGGACTCGATGCCGAGCGTCTGCACCTCCTCCAGCACGTCCTCGGCGATGTCGGGCTGCTCCACCCGCTCCTGCGCGACGCGGGTGGCGATCTCGGAGGTCTCGGCGACGTCGGTGCCGTGCGCCACCGGGACGTCCACCACCGCGACGGCGAAGCCCTGGCTCTTGTTGCCCACCCGCAGGATCTCGCCGTTGCGCACGTACCAGAGGGTGCCGTTGACGTCGCGCAAGGTCGTGATGCGCAGCCCGACGGACTCGACGGTGCCGCTGGCCTGGCCGACGTCGACGATGTCGCCCACCCCGTACTGGTCCTCCAGCAGCATGAACATGCCGGAGAGGAAGTCCTTGACGAGGTTCTGCGCGCCGAAGCCGATCGCGATGCCGACGATGCCCGCCGACGCCAGGATCGGCGCGAGATCGACGCCGAACTCGCCCAGCACCATGATCGTGGCGATGATCCCGACGACGGCCGAGCAGAGCGATCGCAGAACGGAACCGAGGGTGCGGGCCCGTTGGCCGCTGCGGTCGGCGGCCGCGGCGGCCGCGCCGCGGTTCATCAGCTTGCTGACCGGGTTGCTCGTGGCTCCGGCGACGATCCGGGTGATCAGTCGGTGCAGGAACCAGCGCGCGATCAGCGCGAGGATGAGGACGAGGAGGATCTGCGAGCCTGCCGCGAAGATCGTGTCGGCGGAGCGGGCGAGGAAGTCGCTGTCGGTCAGCCGGTAGATCTGGCCGCAGAGACTGCCCGGGTCGGCGGCGCACTCGGGCTGGCTGGGGAACAGGGAGTTGCTCATGTGGGCAACACCAGCCCGGTGTGGGCGGCCAGGAACGCCAGTTGGTCCACCGCGAGCCCCACCGTGCGGCTGACCGACCGGGCGCCGTGGCCCACGTCGGTCTCGCGGCGCAGCAGGATCGGGTGCGTCTCGAGGTCGCCCTTCGTGGCGTACTGCAGTGCGGCGCACATCTTGCGGGCGTGCAGCGGGTCGACCCGGGTGTCCGACTCGAACACGGTGAACAGCACCGCCGGGTACACCGTGCCCGGCTCCACGTGGTGGTAGGGCGAGTAGGACAGGAGCCAGCCGAGCTCCTCCGGGTCGGCGGCCGTGCCGTACTCGTCGTTCCAGGTGCGGCCCAGCGAGAACTCCTCGTAGCGCACCATGTCCAGCAGCGGCGCCGAGCAGACCACGGCCCGGTACGCGGCGGGCCGCTGGGTGAGCGCCGCGCCGACGAGCAGCCCGCCGTTGGACCCGCCCATGATCGAGAGCTGGTTGGTCGTGGTCGTGCCCGCGGAGACCAGCGCGTCGCAGGCGGCGTGGAAGTCGTCGAACACGTTCTGCTTGTTGCCGCGGTTGCCCGCGAGGTGCCAGGCGTCGCCCTCCTCGCCGCCGCCGCGCAGCGAGACGACCACGTAGCAGCCGCCCGCCTCGACCCAGGCCAACGCGGCCGCGCTGTAGGCGGGCTCGCGGGAGATGCCGAAGCCGCCGTAGCCGGTGACGAGCGTGGGGCGCGGGCCCGCGTCGCTCGCGGGGGCGAGCACGAACATGCGGATCGTCGTGCCGTCCGCCGAGGTGAACGTGCGCTGGGTGCTCCGGACGGCGGGCACCGCGACGGCGCCCGGCGCCGCCGCCTCCAGCACCGTCTCGCCGTTCTCGTAGCGGTGCACCTGGCTCGGGGTGACGAAGTCGGTCCAGCCGACCCACAGCTTCCCGGCCTCGGCCGGGGTGTCGCGGTCGGCCACCGAGAGACCGGTGAGCGACCCCGGCCCGGGCAGCGGCACCGTGCCGCGCGGGGTGCCGTCGGCGGCGTCGTGCAGCGCCAGCTCGGCGACGGCGTGGCGGCTGCGGGCCAGCACGAGCAGCGGCGGCCCGTCGGGCGGCTCCAGGCGGCGGACGCCGTCGAGCACGGAATCGGGGTCCTCGGCGACGAGCTCGCGCCAGTGCTCGCGCCCCGGGGTGCGCGGATCGGTGACGGCCAGCCGCCAGCGCGGCGCTCCGTCGGTGGTGCGCAGGTAGAGCAGGCCGTCGCGCTCGACCCACGCCGAGCACTGGACGTCGTCGGCCTGGGTGAGCAGCGGGTGCAGCGGCGCCCCCGCCGTGCAGGTCGCCGATCCAGACGCTGTCGCGGCGCGCCGTGCCGATGTTCCCGGTGACCACCAGCCAGCGGCCGTCGCGGGAGACGTGCACGGAGTAGTACGTGTGCTCGACGTAGAGGCCGGGCCCGTCGATCAGCCGGTCCTCGCTCGTCGGGGTGCCGACGCGGTGGCGCCACACACGGCGGTGGAAGGCCTGCTCGCCCGCGGGCACCTCGTCGGCGTCGACCATGCGGACGTAGAAGAACTCGGCCCCGCCGGGCAGCCACGCCACCGACGAGTAGCGGCACCGGTCGATCGGCGGCTCCACCTCGCGGCCGGTGGCGACGTCGATCGACGTGCAGCACGGAGTGCTCGTCGCCGCCCGCGGAGACCTGGTAGGCCAGCAGCCTGCCCTCCAGGTCGGGCAGCCAGGCGTCGAGGGTGGTGCGGCCGGTGCGGTCGATCGCCATCGGGTCGATCAGCACGCGCTCGTCGCCGTACGAGCCGCGCACGAGCACGACCGCGTGTTCCTGCCCGGGCTCCCGGCGCGTCCAGAACCGCCGACCCGCCCGCCACAGGGGCGCGCCCACCGAGCCCGCGTCGAGCAGGGCGTGCATGCGGGCGGCCAGTGCGTCGCGGCCGGGCAGCTCGGCGAGCTGAACCGAGGCCAGTTCGTCCTGGGCGCGCGACCAGGCGACGGTGCGTTCGTCGGCCGGGTCTTCCAGCCAACGGTAGGGGTCGGCGACGCGCTGGCCGTGCAGGACGTCGACGACGTCGAGCCGTGGGGCGGCGGGGTAGACGGCGGTCTTCCTCACGCGTGCCGAGGTTAGAGGGTCCGGCGAAGGAGGGTTCCGCGAGGCTGTGGCGTCACAGACCGGGGCCCTCCTTCGCCGGGCCCTCTTGGTTCACCCGGCTGTGGCCGCCGGTCAGTCCCCCATGCGGAAGGCCCAGAACGTCATCTGGTCGCGTAGCAGCGCGAGCTCGCGGACCGCCGCCGCGTGCTCGCCCGCGTCGTCGATGCCTTCCACGGCCTCGTCGTAGGCCGTCGTCGCGATCTCCAACGCCGACTCCGGGTCGGACCGGTGGTCGAACACCGCCTGGGCGTGCTCGGCGGCGAGCGCGATCCGCTCGGGCGCGTGCGGCGGCAGCTGGGTGCGGGCGGAGCGCGTGGCAGAGGCGTAGCAGGTGAGCGCGTCGTGCACCCGGCCGTCGGCGAGCGCGGCCCGCGCTGCGGTGGCCAAGTCGCGCACCTCGGTCGTCGCCATCGTGCACCTCCCCGGATACCGTGCCTCATGCGGCGTGACGATGTCGATGTCCTGGAGATCCTCGAGAAAGTTCCCCAGCTCGCGGACGCGCAGCTGTGGGAGATCGCCCACCGCTGCCGGGTCTACCGGGCCCGCCGGGACGGCGAGGACCAGACGGTCGAGATCGAGATGAGCGTCGACGCGGCGGGCCGGTGGATGGTCGTCGCGCGCGACGAGGAGCGCGGGCTCGAGGCACTGGGCGTGCCGATGCCGGGCCTCAACGGGGCGGTTCAGCTGGTGCCGTGGTACCTGCTCGACGGCTGAGCGGAGCTTGCGGAGCGATCATCGACGGCTGAGCGGAGCTTGCGGAGCGATCATCGACGGCTGAGCGATCATCGGTTCCGCACGTGCGCGGGCGTCGCCACCTCGTCCAACGTCGGGTCGGGCTCCGGGTCGCCGAACGTGGTGACGACGGGCAGCACCCCCGCCCAGCGCCCGCCCTCCTCGATGTCGAAGTCCTCGTCGCCGGGCGGCCCGCTGCGCGTCTTCACGCTCGCCTCGGCCAGGTCCAGCGCGATGACGACCGTCGCCGCCATCTCCCTGGCGTTGGGCTCCCGCGCGTGCTCCCAGGACCCGGGGGACAGCTGCTCGGCGACCGCCCGCAGCCCGGCCATCCGCTCCGCCGGGTCGGTGACGACCCGGGCGGGCCCGTGCACGACCGCGCTGCGGTAGTTCATGGAGTGGTGGAAGACGGAGCGGGCGTACACGACCCCGTCCACGTGGGTCACCGTGAGGCAGATCGGCGCCCCGTCGGCGACCCGCAGCCAGCCCGCGCCCGTGGAGCCGTGGACGTACACGGTGTCGTCGATGCGCCCGTACCCGGTCGGCAGCACGACCGGCGCCCCGTCGCGGACGACGCCGACGTGGCACACCAGACCCTCGTCGAGCACGGCGTAGAGGTCGGCGCGGTCGGTGCCGGCCCGCTCACGCAGCCGGGTGGGCGTCGAGCGGCGGGTGGGGGACAGGCTCACCCGGCCAGCGTGTCAGGTGCGCGGGGCGATCAGCGCAGGAATTCCGCGATCCGGGACCGGATGCCGCGCTCGTCGAGCCCGTGCCGGGCGTCGTGGTCGGCCCGGCTGCCGTAGATGCGCAGCTCCGTGGGCCCGACGCCGATGCCGAGCACCCGGTGCGGACGGTCGGCGAGCGCGCGGGCCACGGCGGCGGTCGAGGTGTCGCGCAGGTAGGGCTCGACGAGCACCACGTCGGGGACGTCGAGCGTGGCCCGCAACGTCGCGGCGTCGAACGGCCGCACGGTGGTGGCGTAGAGCACCGTGACGTCGAGGTCCGCGGTGGCGGCGAGCGTGCGATCGGCCATCGGCCCCACGGCCACGACCGTGCCCCGGCGGCCGCGGCGCAGCACGGCCATCGGCCCGGTGGGGTGGGCCTCGGCGTTGGCGTCGGCGCCCAGCCGCAGGTAGACCCGCCCGTCGTCGCGGACGGCGGCGCGCAGCAGGGCCTCGGCCTCGTCGGGGTGACCCGGCACGTGCACGGTCCAGCCGTCGAGCGTGTCGAGGACGGCGACGTCGCGGTAGCCGAAGTGGGTCTCGCCGCCCTGCGGCCAGTCGTATGAACCGCCCGCGCTGACCAGCACCGCGCCGACGCCCTGGTGCCCGAGATCCAGCTTGACCTGCTCGAAGGGGCGCTCGACGAGGAACGGGCCGAACGTGTGCGCGATCGGGCGCAGCCCGGTGAGCGCGAGCCCACCCGCCACCCCGATCACGAGCTGCTCCCGGATCCCGACGTTGAGCACGCGGTCGGCGACCGGGGCCACCGCGGCCTCGTCCAGGTAGCCGACGCCGACCTCGCCGAACACGGCGACGGCGCGCTGGTCCTCGGCGAGCAGCTCGGGCAGCAGGCGGTAGAAGCGGGTGCGCAGGTCCTCGGTGACGACGGAGGTCATCAGGCTTCCTTCGGCTCGACGTGGGCGATCACGGCGTGCGGCACGGCCGACGGCGGTCGGAACGCGCGTTCCAGCGCGTCGTGGTCGCGGCCGTCGACGTCGACGGCCGTCCAGCCCTCGACGGTGAAGCGCCGTCCGATGCCGTCGGGCCAGCCCAGCGACGCGGACGAGTTGTCGATCACGACGGCGGTCAGGTTGGCGAGCCCCGCCCGTCCGGCGTACTGGATCGCCTCCATGTTCGAGCCCTCCTCCAGCTCCGCGTCGCCGAGGAGCACGACGACCCGCGCGGTGCGGCGGGCGATGCGCAGGCCGAGCGCCGTGCCGACGGCCAGGCCGAGCCCGTGGCCAAGCGACCCGGCGGAGATCTCGACGCCGGGAACCAGCGTGCGGTCGGGGTGGTAGCCGAGGATCGAGTCGCTCCGCCCGAAGCTGCGCAGGTCGTCGGGGGTGAGGAAGCCCTTGGCCGCGAGCACCGCGTAGTACGCCATCGGCCCGTGGCCCTTGGAGAGCAGGAACCGGTCGCGGTCGGGATCGTCGGGGCGGCGCGGGTCGACGCGCAGCACGCGGTCGTAGAGCACCCAGAGCACGTCGAGCGTGGACGTCGCGCTGGGACCGTGCTTCTCGTCGCCCGTCATGAGGGTCATCAGATCGGGCAGGTCGGCCCTTCCGAGCTGGGTCGCGGTAGTCATGATCAGACCACGGTGCATGCTCAACCCGACTTCAGGTCAAGCGAGCCGCTCCAGCACGGGCAGCGCGCGCTCCAGCACGGCGCGCTCGGCGTCGTCGAGCGTCGGCGATCCGGTCGGCGAGGCAGGCCCGCCCCGTGCTCGCGGACGGCGGCCAGGCCGTCGCGGCCCTCGGCGGACAGGCACACGCGGGTGGCGCGGTGGTCGTCTTCGTCGGCGACGCGCTCCAGGAACCCGAGCTCGGCGAGGTGGTCGACCAGCCGCGACACCGTCGGCGCGCTGATCCCCAGCCGGGCGGCCAGCTCGCCCATTCGCAGCGGCTCTTCGGCGGCCAGCACCGCGAGCGCCGTCATGCGGCTGGGGGTCATGCCGTCGACCCGCTTCTGGCCCAGCCCGTCGCGGGCGATCCGGCCCGCCGCGATGCGCAGCCGTCCGGCGAACTCGACGTCGGTGGCCAGCGCGGTGGTCATGACTCCGCCCGGGTGAGCGTGCCCAGCCGCAGGTCGACCTGCGCGGCCTCGCCCGCGGGCACCTGGACCTGCACGGCGGCGGGCGCGTAGGTGGTCGCGACCACCATGTAGCGGCCGGGCGGCAGGTCGGCGAGCCGGTAGCGGCCGTCGACGTCGCTGCGGGTGGAGCCGACGATGTCGCCGCGGGCGTCGCTCGCCGTCACGGTCGCTTCGGGGACGACGGAGCCGTCGGGCGCGAGGACCGTGCCCACGAGCCCGCCGATCGAGGGCAGCAGCCGCAGCTCGACCGGGGCCGGATCGGCCGGGCCGATCAGCACGGCCGTCGCCGCGGGCTGGTGCTGGGGCATGCTCGCGGTCACCGTCGCCGGGCCGAGCGGGAGGCCGTTCAACGCGAACGTGCCGTCGGTGGCCGACCGGGTGCGGCCGACGACGCGGCCCTGGGCGTCGGTGACGATCACCACGGCGTCCGGGATCGGCGCGGCGCCGTCGTCGACGAGGCCGCGGACGCCGCCGTGTCCGTCGAGCGCGAAGTCGTGGGTGGCGCCCTGGCCGTTGAGGCTGACGGTGGCGACGGTCGGCCGGAAGCCCGGCGAGCTCGCCACCACGGTGTACTCGCCGGAGGCGAGCCCGCCGACGGCGTAGTGCCCGTTGGGGGCGGCCACCGACCGGCCGCGTTGGGTGCCCTGCGCGTCGGTGACGGTGACGACCGAGTCGAGAACGGTCGAGCCGCTGACGGTGCGCACGGCGCCCATGAGCTGGCCCGCCACGGGTTCGCGGGGCGTCTCGTCGATCACCAGCTCGCCGCTGCTCGCGGCCAGCTCGCCGCCGACCGACCCGTGCCGCGGGCCGCGGCTGCGCCCGGAGGCGAACCACGAGGCGACGGCGGCGACGACGCACGCGACGGTGGCGAACCAGAACGCGGCCGTCAGACCGTCGGCGAACGGGCCCGAGATCAGCTGCGGGAAGAAGCTGCGGCCGGTGAGGAACGTGGCCTGGTCGGCGGGCAGGCCCGACAGGATCGGGCCGAGCAGCTGCTGGATCGGGTTGTAGCCGAGGAACGCCGCGAACAGCACGCCGACCGGCGGCAGCCCGGCCACGCGCCCGGCGTCCGCGGCGGGCACGCCGTGCGCCGCGAGGCCCTGCTCCAGCACCGACGGCAGGTTCTGCGAGAGCCCGGCGATCATCAGGCTGAAGAACACGCCGATCGAGAGCACCATGGCCGCGTTCTGGAACGTGGCGTTCATGCCCGCCCCGGCGCCGCGGGACGTTCGCGGGCAGGCTGTTCATGATCTCCGCGCGGTTCGGCGAGGTGAACAGGCCCATGCCGATGCCGGAGACCAGCAGCACCGCCGCGAAGGCCCAGTAGTCGAAGTCGATCGGCAGCGCCTCCAGCAGCACGAAGCTCACCGCCGTGAGCACCATGCCGCCCGCCGAGAACCAGCGGGCGCCGAACCGGTCGGACAGGTAGCCCGACGCGGGCGCGGACACGAGGAACCCCAGCGTGAGCGGCAGCATGTAGATGCCCGCCCAGAGCGGGGTCTGCTCGAAGCTGTAGCCGTGCTGGGGCAGCCAGATGCCCTGCAGCCAGATGATCAGGATGAACTGCAGGCCACCGCGGCCGAGCGAGGAGAGCAGGATCGCGATGTTGCCGAGGGTGAAGGCGCGGATGCGGAAGAGCGAGAGCGTGAACAGCGGGTTGGCCACCCTGCTCTCGATCACGGCGAACGCGACGAGCACGACGACGCCGCCGATGACGCAGGTCAGCACGAGCGGGCTGCCCCAGCCCATGGTGCTGTCACCGTAGGGCTGGATGCCGTAGGTGATGCCGACGAGCAGCGCGATGAGGCCGACGGCGAACGTGATGTTGCCCCACCAGTCCATCTTCGCGGGCCTGCGCTCGCCGGTGTCGCGCAGCTTGAGGTAAGCCCAGACCGTGCCGAACACGCCGAACGGCACCGAGACGAGGAACACCAGGTGCCAGTTGAGCGGGCCGAGCAGGCCGCCGATCACCAGGCCGAGGAACGAGCCCGCGATCGCGGCCACGCCGTTGATCCCGAGCGCGGTGCCGCGCTGGTCGGCCGGGAACGCGTCGGTGAGGATCGCGGTGGAGTTGGCCATGATGAACGCGCCGCCGATGCCCTGCACGATGCGCCAGCCGATCAGCCACAGCGCCGCCGCTTCGCCCTGCTGCCAGGTGACGGCGAGCAGGATCGACGCCACGGTGAACACGACGAAGCCGAGGTTGTACATCCGCACGCGGCCGTACATGTCGCCCAGGCGCCCGAAGCCGACCACCAGCACCGCCGTGACGACCAGGAAACCCATGATCATCCAGAGCAGGTAGCTCGTGTTGCCCGGCCCGAGGGGGTCGATGCCGATGCCGCGGAAGATGTCGGGCAGCGCGATGAGGACGATCGAGGAGTTGATCGTGGCCATCAGCAGGCCCAACGTCGTGTTGGACAGCGCGATCCACTTGTAGTGGGTGTCCACCGGCCACCTCCCACTCATTTAGTTGACTTATGCTAATTGATGGCGGCGAGCGGCGGCAACGCGGTCCGCGACACACTGGCGGGGTGATCGACGATCAGGTGCAGCCCGCGTCGTTGGCCGAGTGGCGGGCGTGGCTCGCGCACAACCACGGCCGCGGGGCCGGGGTCTGGCTCGTCATGCGCAAGGCGAGCGCGGGCGGGCCGCGGATCAGCTACGAGGAGTCCGTCGAGCAGGCGCTGTGCTTCGGCTGGGTGGACAGCAAGGGCCGCTCGCTCGACGCCGAGCGCACGATGCTGTGGTTCGCCCCGCGCAAGCGGGGCAGTGGCTGGGCCCGCACCAACAAGGAACGCATCGAGCGGCTCGCCGCCGCCGGGCTCATGACGCCCGCCGGGCAGGCGGTGATCGACGCGGCCAAGACCGACGGGTCGTGGACGCTGCTCGACGACGTCGAGAACCTCGTCGTGCCCGACGACCTCGCCGCCGCGTTCGCCGCCCACCCACCCGCGCGGGAGCACTGGGACGCGTTCCCGCGCTCGGCGCGCCGCGCGACCCTGGAGTGGATCGTGCAGGCGAAGCGGGCCGAGACGCGGGCCAAGCGCGTCGCGGAGGCCGCGGAGAAGGCGCAGGCCAACGAGCGCGCCCGCTAGCGGTCAGCCCTGGTGGGGGTAGCCCACGCTGGTCGGCGCCACGAGGGTCTCCTTGATCGTGCGCGGGCTCGTCCAGCGCAGGAGGTTGAGGATCGAGCCCGCCTTGTCGTTGGTGCCGCTCGCCCGGCCGCCGCCGAAGGGCTGCTGGCCGACCACCGCGCCGGTGGGCTTGTCGTTCACGTAGAAGTTGCCCGCCGCGAACCGCAGCGCCTCCGACGCGCGGGTGACGGCCGCCCGGTCGCGGGCGATCACCGAGCCGGTGAGTGCGTAGGGCGCCCCCCGGTCGACCTGGGCGAGGACCCGGTCGAAGTCGCCGTCGTCGTAGACGTGCACGGCGAGCATCGGCCCGAAGTACTCGGTGGAGAACACGCTGTGGGTGGGGTCGGCGCCGACCGCGATCGTGGGCCGCACGAAGAAGCCGACCTCGTCCGACGCCGTGCCGCCCGCGATCACGTCCAGCTCGGCCCGGGCCATCTCCTGCGCGGCGGCGAGCTTGTCGTAGGCGCGGCGGTCGATCACGGCGCCGAGGAAGTTGCCGAAATCGGCCACGTCGCCCATCGCCAGCGCCTCGGTCTCGGCGACCAGGCCGTCGCGGAGCTTGGCCCACACCGACCGCGGCACGAACGCCCGCGACGCCGCCGAGCACTTCTGGCCCTGGTACTCGAACGCGCCGCGGATGAGCGCCGTGCGCAGGACGTCGACGTCGGCCGAGGGGTGCGCGAGCACGAAGTCCTTGCCGCCGGTCTCGCCGACCAGCCGCGGGTAGCCCGCGTAGCTGCCGATGTTGGCGCCGACCGTCGACCACAGGTGCTGGAACGTCGCCGTGGAGCCGGTGAAGTGGATGCCCGCGAGCGCGGGGTCGGCGAGCAGCACCTCGGAGACGTCCCGGCCGTCGCCGGTGAGGAGGTTGATCACGCCCGGCGGCAGCCCCGCCTCCTCCAGCAGCTGCATGGTGAGCACCGCGGCGAGCGTCTGGGTGGGGGAGGGCTTCCAGATCACCGTGTTGCCCATCAGCGCGGGCGCGGTGGGCAGGTTCCCGGCGATCGCGGTGAAGTTGAACGGGGTGATCGCGTAGACGAACCCCTCGAGCGGCCGGTAGTCCGACCGGTTCCACACACCCGCGGAGCTCACGGGCTGTTCGCCGTGGATCTGCTTGGCGAAGGCGACGTTGAACCGCCAGAAGTCGGCGAGCTCGCACGCGGCGTCGATCTCGGCCTGGTAGCAGGTCTTGGACTGGCCCAGCATGGTCGCGGCGTTGAGCCGGTCACGCCACGGGCCGCTGAGCAGGTCGGCCGCGCGCAACAGCACCGCGGCGCGCTCGTCGAACGGCAGGTCGCGCCAGGCCGGTGCCGCGCGCAGGGCCGCCTCGACCGCCCCCTTCGCGTCCTCGCGGGTCGCGTTGCCGCCGGTGCCGAGCACGTGGGCGTGGTCGTGCGGGGCGACCACGTCGAACGGCGTGCCGCCCGCGAGGTGCCGGGCCCCGTCGATGGTCACCGGCAGCTCGTGGTGGACACCGCCGAGCTCGGCGAGCGCCGCCTCGAGGCTCGCCCGCTCGGGGCTGCCGGGCGCGTAGTCGCGGACGGGTTCGTTGCGCGGCTGCGGGGTCGAGGTGACGGCGTCCATGCCCGTCAGCCTAGGAACTCGGCCCGCTCGTCGATTCGTCGTCGGGAACTACGAAGCGGGGGCGGAGTTGTCCGATGCGCCAAGTGGTGCGGCTCAGGTCGGGTCGGGGGCGCGGGCGGCGTGCAGGGCGAGGTGGTGCACGAGCCGTGCGCGGGGGTCGCCGAGCCGCAGCCCGGCCACCGCGACGGCCCGCCGCACGCGGTAGCGCAGCGTGTTGGGGTGCACGGTGAGCATGCGGGCGGCGGCGCGGACGTCGCCGTGGGCGTCGAGCCAGGCCAGCACCGAGTCCGCGAGGTCGCCGCCGTGCGCGTGGTCGTAGGCGACGAGCGCGTCGACGGCCGGGTCGCGCAGGTCGGGCCGCTCGCGCAGCACGGCGAGGGTCTGGTCGAGCAGCACCTCGGCGCGCAGGTCGTCGAACGCGGCCACGTCGTCGCCTGCGGGCATGGCCACGAGCACCCGGTCGGCTTCGGCGCGGGAGGAGGGCACACCCGCGAGCCCCTCGGCAACCGCGCCGACCCCGGCCTGCACCCGCACGCCGGTGCGGCGGTGGGTGACCGCCACGACCTCCGCGCACATCGCCCGCAGCGCCGCGTCCACCTTCGCGACGTCGGGGAGCACCGCGTACACCGTGTCGCCCCGCCACGCCGTGAGCGCCGCCCGCCGGTAGCCCGCCGCGTGCACGGCGACCACATCGGCCAGTTCGGCCACCGAGAGCTCCCGCGTGACGCCTTCGCCCGCCCGCACCGCGAACCCGACGACCACCGTGGGCGCGTGCTCGTCCAGCCCGAAGGTGCCCGCGACGAGATCGGGGCTCGCCCGGCCGTCGAGCAGGCCCTCGACGAGGTCGCGGTGCCAGGTCGGCGCCGCGCGACGGCGCCGCACGAGATGCCCGGCGGCGACGCGGGCCGCGCCCACGAGCACGTCCTCGGCGCGCGGGGAGAACGGCTGTGCGCCTTCCTGCACCCAGATGGTGCCCAGCACGCGCGGCCCCGCGTGGATGCCGACCGCGAGCCTGCGCCGCACGCCGAGCTCGGCGTGCTCGTCGACCCGCACGACCTCCTCGCCCGTCCGCAGCCGGTCGAACACGCCCCACTGCCGCAGGTGGCGCAGGTAGTCGGCGGGGCCCTGCCAGCCGAGGATGGAGAGCCTGCGCAGCTCGTCGATCTGCCCCTCGTCGCGGTCGGATCGGGAGTAGGCGAGCACCCGGCTGGCGGTGTCCTCGATGCAGACGATGCCGTGGGTGAGCAGCGCGACCGTCTGGGCGAGGGCGAAGAGGTCGTCGGGCCCCGCGGCTTCGCTCGCGTCGAGCACTCCGGCGGCGAGCGACTCCAGGCGCTCCCAGCGCACGTCCACCGGTACGGCGAGCAGCGCGACCCCCGCCTCGACGGCGGCCGCCCGTAGCGCTTCCCGCTCGTCGGCGTACGCGGCCACCGCGTCGCCGCTCGCCGACGGGCCGCCGTCGGTCGGGCTGTTCGGCGCGGCCGCCGCCCCGACCTTCACCGCGACCGCCGCCGCACCGGCGGCGCCCGCCGCCCGCACGAGGGGCACGGCGTCGCGGCCCCGGGCGCCGACGACGAGGACGAGGCCGCCGCGGTGCTCGTCGGGCGCGTCCTCGGGATCGACGATGGCCAGGCCGCTGATCGGCACGTCGAGGCCCGCGGGAGCGGCCAGTACCGTGATCAACGGCTCGCCGACGGCCGCGAGGAGCTCCCGCAAAGTGCTCATGATGTCGTCCTACCCGACGATTCAGATGGGGCAACATTAGCCGATCGAACAAGCTCCCGGCGGGCGCCACGGCCTACCGTTCCCCATATGTTGAGGTCCACGTTGCTGGCCGCGGCCAGGTCGCCCCAGGTGCGCGCGGTCGTCGAGTCGGGCCCGTTCGACCCGCTCGTGAGCCGCTTCGTGGCGGGTGCCACCGCCGCCGACGCCCTCGCCACCGCCCGGGTGCTGACGCTCGACCGGCTCGTCACCCTCGACCACCTCGGCGAGGACATCGCCGAGCGGGCGCAGGCCGACGCCAACGTCGCGGCCTACGAGCACATCCTCGGGCTGCTGGGCGACGCGGGCCTCGCCGACCGGGTCGAGGTGTCGGTGAAGCTCTCCGCGTTCGGGCAGAGCCTCGCGACCGACGGCGACAAGATCGCCCTGGAAGGCGCCCGCCGCGTGTGCGCGGCGGCCGCCGCCGTCGGCACCACGGTGACCGTCGACATGGAAGACCACACCACCACCGACCGCACCCTGGAGACCGTGCGCGAGCTGCGGGTCGACCACCCGTGGGTGGGCGCCGTGGTGCAGGCCCACCTGCGGCGCACCGAGGCGGACTGCCGCGACCTCGCGGGGCCCGGCTCGCGGGTGCGGCTGTGCAAGGGCGCCTACGACGAGCCCGCGTCGGTGGCCTACCGCGAGCGGGCCGAGGTCGACGCGTCCTTCGCACGCTGCCTGGGCGTGCTCACCGCGGGGGAGGGGCTGCCGATGGTGGCGACCCACGACCCGCGCTTGATCGACCTGGCCCGCAGGCTGGGCCGGGAGCGCGCGGTGGCGTACGAGCTGCAGATGCTGCACGGCGTGCGCCCGGCCGCGCAGAAGGCGTTGGCCGCCGAAGGCGAGACCGTGCGCGTCTACCTGCCCTACGGCACGGAGTGGTTCGGCTACTTCATGCGCCGCCTGGGCGAGCGCCCCGCCAACCTGGCGTTCTTCCTCCGCTCGCTGATGAGCCGCGGCTAGCGGGGCACTAGCCACCCGCGGGCCGGGCGCGCAGGTGGGCGCGCTCGCCCTGCTTGCCGAACAGGCTGAGGAACTCGACGCCGCGCCCGTCCACCGGCCCGAACCAGTGCGCGGTGCGGGTGTCGAACTCCGCCGCCTCGCCCGGCGTCAACACCAGGTCGTGCTCGCCGAGGACCACGCGCAGGCGCCCGTCGAGGACGTAGAGCCACTCGTAGCCCTCGTGGGACTTCGGGTCCGGCTCCGTCGAACGGCCGCCCGGCGAAATGATGATCTTGTACGCCTGCACGCCACCCGCCCGTCGGGAGAGCGGCAGCATGGTCATGCCGCCGCGCTGCACCGGGCGCAGGTGGACCCGCGGGTCGCCGGTGGGCGGGGCGTCGACGAGCTCGTCGAGCGTGACGCCGAACGTCCTGGCCAGCGGGAGCAGCAGCTCGAGCGTCGGACGGCGGGCGCCGGACTCCAGGCGCGACAGCGTGCTCACCGAGATGCCCGTGGCCGTGGAGAGCTCGGCCAGCGTGATCTCCTGCCGTTGGCGCAGCGCGCGCAGCCGAGGGCCCGCCGCCGCGATCGTCTCGTCGAGGTCGTCCATGCCGCCAGTTTGCCAGAACGGCAAATACCTTTGCCATAAATGCTGAGTCCGAAGCACCGTGGACGGCATGGATGAGAGATATGACGTAGTGGTGATCGGCGGCGGTGCCGCCGGGTTGAACGGGGCGCTCATGCTGGCGAGGTCGCGCCGGTCGGTGCTGGTCGTCGACGCGGGCGCGCCGCGCAACGCGCCTGCCTCCGGCGTGCACGGCCTCTTGGGGCGCGAGGGCACGCCGCCCGGCGAGCTGCTCGCGACGGGGCGCGCGGAGGTGCGCGGCTACGGCGGTCGGGTCGAGACCGGCGAGGTGACCGGGGCGCAGAAGGTCGGCGGCGGGTTCGCCGTGACCCTGGCCGACGGCCGCCGGGTGCGGGCCCGTCGCCTCCTGGTGACGACCGGCCTCACCGACGAGCTGCCGGACGTGCCGGGGCTGCGCGAGCGGTGGGGCCGCGAGGTGCTGCACTGCCCGTACTGCCACGGCTGGGAGGTGCGCGACCAGGCCATCGGGGTGCTGGCGAGCGGCCCGATGTCGGTGCACCAGGCGCTGCTCTTCCGCCAGCTGAGCCAGGACGTCGCCTACTTCCTGCAGGGCACGACGCTCACGGACGAGCAGGCCGAGCAGTTCGCCGCGCGGGGCATCACGGTGGTCAACGGCGCGGTGGCGGGCCTCGAGATCGTCGACGACCGCCTGACGGGGGTGCGGATGGGCGACGGTCGCCTGGTGCCCCGGGCCGCGCTGGTCGTCGCGCCGCGGATGATCGCGCGGGCGGGCTTCCTCGCGGAGCTGGGCCTGGCCGCGGTCGAGCACCCGAGCGGCGCGGGCGAGCACATCCCGGCGGGTCTCGCCGGGGTGACGGAGGTGCCGGGCGTGTGGGTGGCGGGCAACGTCACCGATCTGACGGCCCAGGTCGGGGCGGCCGCCGCCGCCGGGGCGATGGCGGGCGCGCACATCAACGCCGACCTGGTGACCGAGGAGACCCGCGACGCGGTGCTCGCCCACCGTGACGCCTTCACGCGTGACGCGTTCACCCGTGCGCACCGTGACGCGTTCACCGCCGACGTGTTCACCGCCGAGGCCGAGGCCCGGCTGTGCGAGCAGGTGGCGGGCGACCGCCGCCACGGGCTCTGACGGCCGCATGCGTCGGGTGTGTGGCCCGGCGATCGGGCGGCGCCGCCGGGCAAGCCGTGCGGCGCTCGCTCAGGCGTTGCCGTAGACCCGCGTCGGGGCGACGAGCACGGCGACCCGGCCCTCCTCCCGCATGACGCGGTCGAAGGTGTCCCAGTCGTCGTGGGTGCCGCCGCACGCGCTGAACACCGCCCGCAGCAGCAGCCGCAGCGACTCCGCGTCGGTGTCGCCGGGGCCGATCAGCTCGCTCGGCCCCTCGACGCCCGCCCACTGCCACCCGGCCCGCCAGAGGATCGACGTGGCCGGGCGATCGCGCAGGTTGCGCAGCTTCACCTTGCCGTAGGTGACATAGCCGACGACCGGCTCGGCGGTGCGCGGGTGGTCGAGCACCCCCGCGTTGACGAGCGAGGTGTGCGGGGTGCCGTCGGCGCGCACCACGGCGATGCTCGCGAGGCCGTGGTCCTGCGCGACGATGCGGCGGACCGGTTCGAGATCGAGTGCCACGTTGGCGAGTCTGTCAGCATCCGGTGGTCCGCATCAGCTGCGACACCCGCTGCGGCGACACGCCCAGCACGACGGCGATGTCCGCGCCGCTGAGGCCGAAGTCGCGCAGCCGCAACGCGAGGGCGCGGGAACGGGCCGCGGTCGCGCGCTGGGTGCGCTCGGCGTGCTCGACGGCCGCCCGCACGGCGGCGATCTCCGCGTCGAGCGCCGCGCCCAGCGTGACGGTGATCCGGACCTTCGTCGACCGCGGGCTGACGCCCTCGTGCTCCACCACGAAATCGCGCACCGTGCGCTCGGCGGCGGAGAGCCGTCGCGTCGGGAGGACGACCAGCGGTCCGCGTCCGTCGGAGACGTGCAGCTCCCACCCGTGCTCCCACCGCCGCGCGGTGACCTCGACGTTCAGCCGAGCCATCGCACGCCGCCGGGCGTGCTGAGCACCGTCGCGCGCAACGCCACGCCCGCGGTGCGGCAGGCCTGCGCGAGCGCGGCGGCCCACTCGCGGTCGGCGTCGAGAACGGTGTCGCCGCCGGGTCGCTGGCGGGCGACGATCACCGCGCCGGGCCCGCGCTCGGTCACCAGCTCGCCGCGCAGGCCGTGCAGCACCCGTGTGAGGCCCGCGAGCCCGCGCGGCTCGGGCCGGTGCGGGACGTCCGCGATCGGGACGACCACCGGCGACTGCCTGCCGTCGCCGTCGACGAAGAGGATCCAGAGCTGCCGGGTGCGGGCGGCGCCGACCACCGTGCGCACCCTGGCGAGCACCTCCTCGTCGGTGGTGAGGGGCGGGAGGTCGACGGGCGAAGCGGTCATGCCTGCAGGGTGGTCCGCCGCGCCGCGGCGCGCGGGCACTCGGCGAATCTGTGGACAGCCGCTCGCGATGGGGACAGCTCAGCGCAACGGCGACCCCCACTCGGTGCCGTCCCGCAGGTGCCGCTTGAGGATCTTGCCGCCGGGGTTGCGCGGCAGCGGCTCGCTCCGCAGCGCGACGTACTGCGGCACCTTGAAGTCCGCGAGGCGCTCCGCCAGGTAGGCCACCGTCGCCTCGACCGCGAACGGCTGCCCCGGCAGCGGCACGATCACCGCGCCGACCTTCTCGCCCAGCACGTCGTCCGGCACACCTACGACCGCGGCCTCCGCGACGCCGGGCGCGCCCGCCAGCGCGTTCTCGACCTCCACGCAGTAGACGTTCTCGCCACCGCGGTTGATCATGTCTTTGGCGCGGTCGACGACCCGGACGAGGCCGTCGTCGACCCGGGCGAGGTCCCCGGTGTGCAGCCACCCGTCGACGAACGTCGCCGCCGTCGCGTCCGGCTTGTTCCAGTAGCCCTCGACGACGTTCGGCCCGCGCACCAGGAGCTCGCCCACGCCGTCGACGGGCTCGTCCAACGCGAGGTCGACGACCGGCGCGGCGAAGCCCACGGAGTCGGCGTGCTCGGCCGCCCAGTCGTGGGGGAGGAACGTGGCGATGGAGGAGGTCTCGGTGAGGCCGAAGCCGTTGCCGACCCGCGCGTTCGGGAACGCCTCCTGGATGCGGCGGACGAGCGCGGGCGCGATCGGCGCGCCGCCGTAGGCGATCCGGCTCACGGACGTGAGGTCGTGCGTGGCGAAGTCCGGCTGGGCCAGCGCCAGTGCGTAGATCGCGGGCACGCTCGTGAGCAGGTCGATGCGCTCCTCGACGGCCGTGCGCAGGAACGCGCGGACGTCGAAGGCGGGCAGCACCACGGTGGTGCCGTGCAGCCCGACCTGCAGGAGGAGCTGGCTGTTGCAGCCCGTGACGTGGAACAGGGGCACCGACACGAGGTTGCGGGTGGCCGGACCCGTCGTCCGGTCGATGTCGATCACGCGGATCGCGGTCTCGACGTTCGAGAGGAAGTTCTCGTGGCTGGTCATCGCCCCCTTGGGGAAGCCGGTGGTCCCGCTGGTGTAGAAGATCGCGGCCAGCTCGCCGCGGCCCGCGTCGTCCACGGCGAGCGGTGGCCCGTCGGGCAGCGGATCGCCGGGGCGCAGCACCGCGTCGGCGCCGGAGTCGGCGAGCACGTACTCGACCTCGGGCGCGGCGAACCGGGTGTTCACCGGCACCGCGACCGCGCCCGCCAGCTGGATGCCGAAGAACGCGAGCACCCAGTCGACGCCGGCGGGCACCAGGATCGCCACGCGGTCACCCCGCGCGACACCGCCCGCGGCCAGCCCGCCCGCGACCCGGGCCGCGCGGTCCCACAGCTGCCGGTAGGTCAGCCGCTCCCCGCCGACCTCGACGATCGCCTCACCGTCGGGGTGCGCGTCGACGGCGGCGCGGAGCAGCGTGACCAGTGACGTCGACAGGCCGGTGTAGCGGGCGACGCCCCGGTCGTCGCGGACGATGCCGGTCGTCGCGAACGGGGCGTGGCCACGGGGCAGCGGGTCCATGCCCCGATCGTGGTGCGGGTCACATCGTTGGACAAGAGTCCTAGCCCCGGAGGTGGGCGAGCGCCTCGTCCAGGCCGACGACGTCGGCGTACTTGGCGTCGAGGTCGCGCAGGTTCTGGTCGTGCAGCTCGGGTGTGCGGTCGGCGCACGCGTCGCGCACCACCTGGGGCCGGAAGCCGTGGTTCAGCGCGTCGGTGGCGGTCGCGCGGATGCAGCCGGACGTCGACACGCCTGCGACGACGAGGGTGTCGATCCCGGCGGTGTGCAGCGTCGCGGCGAGCGAGGTGCCGAAGAACGCGCTCGCGTACTGCTTGGCGATCACCGGCTCGCCCGCGGCGGGCTCCAGCACGAGCTCGCCCCAGCCGCCGTCGGCGTCCTCGGCGAAGGCGGCGAGCGCGGGCACCTTGCGCACGAACAGGCCGCCGTCGGCGAGGCCGCTGGTGTAGCGCACGACCGTCCACACGACCGGGCGGCCGTGCTCCCGCGCCGCGGCCACCAGCGCCTCGGTGGCGGCGACGGCGGGCGCGGGGTCGGGCAGCAGGAACGGGCCGCCCGCCGCCGTGTAAGCGCGGACGAGGTCGACGACGACCACGGCTGGCGCGCCGCCCCACCCGACCCGGCCGGAGAACGCGGTGCCGTGCGGCCCCGTCATCGCGCCGCACCCCCTGACGCGCCCGGCGCCGGACGGGCGAAGGGGGAGGACGGGGTGGAGCCCCCGCCACCCGGCGGTGGATCGGCGAGGGAGGAGGACGGGGCCGAGCCCCCGCCGCCCGGCGCCGGACCGACGAGAGGGGAGGACGGGGTGGAGCCCCCGCCGTCCGGCGCGGGGGAGGCCGCAGTGGGCGGAGCGGGCGCCGCGGGCCCCGGCGTGCGGCGGAGGGGTGCCGTCGGCCGGGGCGCGCGCACCGCCCGCGTCACGCCCACTGCGGCCGCTTGGGTGCGGGCAGGCCGGTCTCCGCCTCGCAGCGCTCCAGCAGCTCCTCGAGCGGCGGACCCATGTCGAACACCGGCAGCTCCGCGGGACGGGCCGCCCGCAGCTCGGCCCGCAGCGCTTCCGTCGCCGCGGCGTCGACGCCTGCGTCGCCCACCACGACGCCGTAGCGCCGGGCGCCCTCGTCGGTGACCAGCCCGCGCCGGACCTCCAGCTCCACCAACGCCGGATCGCGTTCCAGCGGGTCGCCCCACCCGCCGCCACCCCACGTGACGAAGTGCAGCACGTCGCCGGGGAACACCTTCACGTCGTGGCACTTCGACGGCAGCACCTCCCGTTCGCCGGACGCCCGCTCGACCCACTTGCGGCCCCGCGCGCCGGGGGTGCCGCCGTTGACCCCCCACGGGTAGGTCAGCCACCGGTCGTCGTGGATCGCGATCTCGCCCGGCTCCTCGAACACGTACGCCACGTCGACGCCGTTGCCGCCGCGGTGCAGCCCCGCGCCGCCGGTGTCGGCCACGGTCTCCCACTTCTCGATGCGCAGCGGGTAGTACGACTCCAGGTACTCGCAGGGGATGTTGACGAAGCTCGGCCACAGCGAGTGCCCGTCCGGCCCGTCGCCGAGCGGCCGCCCGGGTATGCCGCCGAAGCCGATCGAGTAGAGCTGGAACCACTCGCCCGCCCGGTCGCCCGACGTGTAGTGGCCGGAGTACATGAAGTGCGGCGACGACGAGAACCCCGCCGCGTTGAGCAGCGCCGGGTTGGTCTGCCCCAGCAATCCGCCGAAGAGGTCGAACACCCGACCGATGCCGTGGTTGCGCCCCGACAGCGCCGCCGGGTGGCGCGGCTTCCAGTACGAGCCCTCCGGGATCGTCACGTCCACCAGCGGGTAGAAGCCGTCGTTCCAGAGGATCTGCGGGTCGGCCACGGTGATCATGTAAATGCCGAAGAACATCCGGGCCAGGTTCTCGTTCAGGTAGTAGTTGATCGGGCCCGCGGCCTGCGGCGACGAGCCGGTGAAGTCCAGGTGCACCTTCTCGCCGGTGCGGGTGAGCGACAGCTTGAGCTCGTAGGGGCCGTTGCCGACGCCGTCGTCGCAGATGTAGTCGGTGAACGAGAGGGTGCGGCCCTCTTCGAACACCATCGACAGCAGCACCTTCATCGCGTCGTAGTTGCGCTGCAGGAGGGCGTCGAGCGCGGCGAGGTAGGTGCCGGTGCCGAACCGCTCGCACATCTCGACGACGCGGCGCGCGGCGGTGCGGCAGGCCGCGACGAGCCCGTTGAGGTCGGCGCGGTTCCAGTCGGGCTTGCGCACCTGGTTGAGCACGATCCGCAGCGCGTCCTCGTTGAGCACGCCCTTCGCGTACAGCTTGAAGGGCGGGATGACCACGCCCTCCTCGTAGATCGTGCGGGCGTCGGTCGGCATCGACGACGGGGTCTTGCCGCCGACGTCGGACATGTGCCCGAACATCGACGCCCACCCGACGACCCGGCCCTCGTGGAAGATCGGCAGGACGATCAGCCAGTCGTTGGCGTGGCTGATCGCGGCGCCGCAGGCGTAGGGGTCGGAGGTGAGCAGGACGTCGCCCTCCTCGATCGTCCCGTCGAACCCGGCGAGGAAGTCGGGCACCGAGAGGCCGAACTGGCCGACGACCATCTTCCCCTCCGGGTCGCCGATCAGCGGGAACTCGTCGTGCTGCTCGCGGATGCCGGGGGAGAGCGCGGTGCGGAAGAGCACCTCGTCCATCTCGTAGCGGGCGTTGCGCAGGCCGTTCTCGATGAGGTCCAGCGTGACCGGGTCGACGTCGGCCTTGTCGACGGTGCCGGTGGCGGTCTCGACGATGGTTGCCATCTCTCACGCCTCCGGGCGGATGAGCAGGGAGCCGGACGCGTGCACGGTGGCCGCGTGGCCGGGTAGGACCAGGGTGGTGGAGTCCATCTCGGTGACGATCGCAGGCCCGCTGATGACGTGGTCGGCCCGCAGCGTGGCCCGGTCGTAGATCGCGGCGTCCACCCAACCGCCCTCGACGAAGATCGAATGGGTGTCGGACGGCGTCGGTGGACCGTCGCCGCTCTCCAGCGTGACGGGGGAGACCGACGGCCGCGGCCCCGTCACCGTCGCGCGGGCGTTGACCAGCTCGTGGTCCACGGTGAGCAGGAACGAGAAGAGCCGCTCGTGCTCGGCGTCGAACGCGGCCGCGAGCTCCTCGAGGTCCGGCACCTCCACCTCGATCGGGATCTCGAAGCCCTGCCCGTGGTAGCGCACGTCCACCTGGAACGCGGTGGTCTGCTGCTCGACGGGCACGCCCTGCGCGGCGAGGGCCCCACCCGCCTCGGCGGCGAGCTCGTCGAGGATCGCGTGCAGGTCGTCGACGTCGGCGAAGCGTCGCAACACGGTGCGGGCCGACTCGCTGCGGGCGGACGTGGTCGCGTCGCCCAACGCGCACAGCACGCCCGGCGACGGCGGCACGATCACCGGCCACGCTCCCGTCAACCTGCCCAAGGCGTTGGCGTGCAGCGGGCCCGCGCCGCCGAACGCGACCAGGGCGAACTCCCGGGGGTCGAAGCCCTGCTGCACCGACACCAGGCGCAGGCCGCCGAGCATGTTCTCGTTGACGATGTCGACGATGCCCGCCGCCGCGGCCTCGACCGACTCCAGGCCCATGGCGTCGGCGACGGTCTGCACCGCCGCCCGCGCTGCGTCGACGTCGAGCGTGATCTCGCCGCCCGCCAGCGACGGCGGGAGGTAGCCGAGCACGACGTTGGCGTCGGTGACGGTCGGTTCGCCGCCGCCCTTGCCGTAGGCGGCAGGCCCGGGGTCGGCGCCCGCCGACTGCGGGCCGACCCGCAGCGCCTTCGTGAGCTCCGGCACGTGCGCGATCGAGCCGCCGCCCGCGCCGACCGTGCGAACGTCCACACTGGACGCGCGCACGGTGAGGTCGCCGACCTTGGTCTCGCGCCCGATGCGCGGGCTGAGGCCCTGCACCAGCGCGACGTCGGTCGAGGTGCCGCCCATGTCGAACGTGATGAGGTCGGCGTAGCCGCACTGCTCGGCCGTCCACACCGCGCCCGTGACGCCGCCCGCCGGGCCGGAGAGCAGCATCGTGACCGGCGCGCCCACCGCGGCCTCGGCCGCCGACAGCCCGCCGTCGGACCGCAGGATGGCCAGCTCGCCCGCCACGCCGCTCTCGCGCAGCCCGGCGGCCAGCGTCTCGACGTAGCGCTTGACCTGCGGCTGGACGTAGCCGTTCGCGACCGTGGTGATCGTGCGCTCGTACTCGCGCAGCTCCGGCAGCACGTCCGAGGACAGCGACACCGGCACGCCGGGCAGCACCTCCGCCGCCAGCGCGCCGATGCGGCGTTCGTGGGCCGGGTCGGCGAAGGAGTTGATCAGCGAGACGGCGAGCGCGTCGATCCCCGTCAGCTTCGCGAGCTGCGCGCGGACGTCGGCGTCGTCGAGCTCGCGGATCACCGTGCCGTCGGAGGCGATGCGCTCGTCGACCTCGACGGTGTTCTCCAGCGCGGCGAGGGGCTCCGGCTTGGGCCAGATGATCCAGCCCGCGAGCCCGCCCGGCACGTAGGAACGGGCGATCTGCAGCACCTGACGGAAGCCCTTGGTCGTGACGAGCCCGACCGTGGCGCCCTTGCCCTCCAGGATCGCGTTGGTGGCGACGGTGGTGCCGTGCAGCACCTGCGCGACGTCCGACAACGCGATGCCCGCCTCGTCACAGACCTTCGCGATGCCGTTGCGCACGCCGACGGCCTGGTCGGACGGCGTGGAGGCGGTCTTGGCGCGCCACGTCGCCCCGCTTCCTTCTTCCACGAGCAGCACGTCGGTGAACGTCCCGCCGACGTCGACGCCGAGCCGATACGTCACGTTTCCCCCTGGGAGGCGGCCCGGACCATCACGGCGCGGGCGTTGCGGATGTGGGCGGTCATGACGGCCTGGGCCCAGGCCGGGTCGCCCGCGCGGACGGCGGCGACGATCTCGAGGTGGTGGGCGAGGCTGCGGCGCAGCGACGCCTCGTCGTAGGTGTGGAAGTTGCGCAGGACGATCGGGGCGTGGATCGCGCCCGCCAGCGCGCTCGCCATCGCGGGCTGGTCCGCGAGGGCGACGAGGCGGCCGTGGAACTCGCGGTTGAGCGGCACGATGGCGTCGAGGTCCTGGTCGGGGCCGGGCGCGCCGACGTCCAACATGGCCTCGGCGAGCTCGCCGAGCGCGGCGACGTCGGCGTGGCCCGCCCGCGGCACGGCGAGCGCGGTGAGCCGGGGTTCGAGCGCGGCGCGCAGGTCGAACACGCCCTCCAGCTCGGCGACCGTCCAGCTCGTCACGCGCGCGCCCCGGTTCGGGACGATCTCGACGAGGCCCTCGGCGGCGAGCCGCCCCAGCGCCTCGCGGACGGGGGTGCGGCTCACCCCGAGCCGTTCGGCGAGCTCGACCTCGCCGAGCCGGGCGCCCGCCGGGAAGTCCCCGCGCAGGATCAGCTCGCGGACGGCCGCGACCGTCCGACCCGCCGATGTCTCCGCGCGCAACATTGTGTGCAAAGTAGGGCCAGTGAGTAGGCTCGGCAAGACCTTGGTGCGGTGTTTGCATACATGGAGGGCTTGTGGGAGACCTGCTGAGCCGACCGGCCGCTGCCCGTCCCCGGCTGCGCGAGCTGCTCGCGCGGCCCGAGCCGCTCGTCGCCCCCGGCGCCTACGACGCGCTGTCGGCCCGGCTGGTCGAGCAGGCGGGGTTCGACGTCGTCTACATGACGGGGTTCGGCACCACGGCGTCGCTGGCAGGCCGTCCCGACGTCGGGCTGCTCACCGGCACCGAGATGGTCGACAACGCGCGTCGGATCGCGGCCGCCGTCGACGTGCCGGTGATCGCCGACGCGGACACCGGCTACGGCAACGCGATCAACGTCGTCCGCACGGTGCAGGCCTACGAGCAGGCCGGGGTGGCCGGGATCCACCTCGAAGACCAGGTGATGCCCAAGAAGTGCGGCCACATGAGCGGCAAGGCGGTGATCCCGGCCGACGAGATGGCAGGCAAGATCCGCGCGGCCGTCGAAGCGCGGCGCGACCCGGATTTCCTGCTGATCGCCCGCACCGACGCGGCCGCCGTCGAGGGCCTGTCCGCCGCGATCGACCGCGGCCGGGCCTACGCCGACGCGGGCGCGGACGTGCTCTTCGTCGAGGCGCCGACGAGCGAGGACGACATCGCCAGGGTCGCCGAGGAGCTGCGCGGCGTGGCGCCGCTGGTGTTCAACTGGGCCGAGGGCGGCCGCACCCCGCCGATCCCGCTGGCCCGCATCGCGGAGCTGGGCTTCGCGCTGGTGCTGTTCCCGATCGGCACGCTGCTGGCCGCCACGGCCGGGATCCGGCAGCTGCTCGCCTCCCTCCGCGACCACGGCGTCCCCGCGGTGGACGACCTGCCCACGTTCGACGGCTTCACCGACCTCATCGGCCTGCCCGAGATCCGGGAGCTGGAGGCCCGCTTCGGCACCCCGTGACGGTCAGGGCAGCGCGCGCAGGGCCAGCCACCCGCCGATGCCCGGCACGAGGGCCAGGAGCTTCGCCGCGCGCGGCGCTCCGGGCAGCAGCAACACCACCGCGATCACCGCGAGGTAGGCGGTGCCGTGCAGCGGGCCGCCGAGCGCGGTGACCGGACGCCAGTGCACGGTCACGAGGTTCAGCAGCAGCGCGACCAGCGTGGCCGCCTCGACCACGGCCGCCACGCGCAGGCCCGTGATCACGCGCCCACCCCCGTCGTCGACCCGGGGCGCACGATCATCAACACCACGACGACCGCCCAGATCAGCGCGAACACGCCGGTGCTCATGGCCAGGCGCGACGGCACCACAGGCGCGGCGTCGCCGGTGAGGGCGGCCAGCACCCGCGTCTGGCCCGGCAGCACCTCCACGGCGAGCAACAGCGCGGCGACCAGCGTCAAGGCGAGCGATACGAGCAGCCAGGCGTCCCCGAGCACGCCCATCTGCGCGGCGGTCGCGATGCCGAACACCGGCACCGCCACCCCCAGCACGGCGTAGACCCGGCTGATGCGGTGGAGCACGCGGGCCACCCCCACCTCGCCCTGCCGCGCGTAACGCGGGAACAGGCTCGCCGCCACGGTCACCGGTCCGATGAACACGATGGCCGCGAGGACGTGCACGGCCAGCAGCACTGCGGTCATCGCGCCTCCTCATCTATCAGTCTGACTGTAAGCCATCCTGATGCATGGGGTGTGCGGCGGTGGGAGCGGGGCGTGAGGATGGTGCGGTGGCTGGTGAGGGTGTGCCGTTGATGGCGTCGTCCGTCGTCCTCATGCTCGTCGGGGCGGGCCGGTTCCTGCAGCGCCGCGTCGACGACGAGCTGGCCGCGCTCGGGCTCACGCTGCGGCACCTCAGCGCGCTCGGCCACCTCTCGCACCGGCCCGACCTGTCCTATTCGGATCTCGCCCGCCGTGCGCGCATCACCACCCAGAGCATGCACGCGACGGTCCGGTCGCTGGAGGAGCGCGGCGCCGTGCAGCGCGTGCTGGTCGGGCACGGCCACGCCGCCCGCCTGGAGATCACCGACGAGGGCCGCCGCCTGCTCCGGGCCGTCGGCGAGGTGGCCGCCCGCCTCGACCGCGAGCTGCTCGCCGACCTCGACGACGACCAGCGCGATCTCCTGGCGGGCGCGCTCCGTGAGCTGGTCGTGCCGTCCGCGTTGGGGCGCATGCGCTCCGGCCCGGCGTGACCGGTGCGTGACCGGGCGCCGGGATCCCCTACCCTCGCAGACCATGGCGGGACGGGTGCGGGTCGCGGTCGTGTTCGGTGGGCGCAGCGGCGAGCACGCGATCTCGTGCGTCTCCGCCGGGAGCGTGCTCGCCAACCTCGACCGGGAGCGCTTCGACGTCGTCCCGGTCGGCATCACCCCCGACGGCGCCTGGGTCGTGGGCGCGGACGACCCCCGCGAGCTGGCCATCGACGACCGCGCCCTGCCCTCGGTCGACGCCTCGCGCCCCGCGCTGGCGCTGCCCGGCGACCCGACGCGCGGCGGCCTGCTCGTGCTGGAGCCCGGCCGCGCGGGGGAGGTGTTCGCGGGCGTCGACGTCGTCTTCCCGGTGCTCCACGGCCCCTACGGCGAGGACGGCACGATCCAGGGCCTCCTGGAGCTCGCGGGCGTGCCCTACGTCGGGGCGGGCGTGCTGGCCAGCGCGGCGGGCATGGACAAGGAGTTCACCAAGAAGCTGCTCGCCGCCGACGGCCTGCCGGTGGGCGACCACGTGGTGCTGCGGCCCGGCACGGCGACGCTGACCGAGGCCGAACGCGAGCGGCTCGGCCTCCCCGTCTTCGTCAAACCCGCCCGGGCGGGATCCTCGCTCGGCATCACGCGGGTCACAGCGTGGGGCGACCTCGACGCCGCCGTCGCCACCGCCCGACAGCACGACCCGAAGGTGTTGGTCGAGGCGGCGATCGTCGGCCGCGAGATCGAGTGCGCCGTGCTGGAGCGGCCCGACGGCACCGTGGTGTCCTCGCTCCCGGCCGAGATCCGCATCGTCGGCGAAGCCGCGTTCTACGACTTCGACGCCAAGTACCTCGACGACGTGTGCGAGTTCGACGTGCCCGCCAAGCTCGACGACGACGTGGCCGAGCAGCTGCGCGACATGGCGGTGGCGGCCTTCCGGGCGCTCGACGGCCAGGGCCTCGCCCGCGTCGACTTCTTCGTCGGCCCGGACGCCGCGATCACGGTGAACGAGGTCAACACCATGCCCGGGTTCACGCCGATCTCCATGTACCCGCGGGCGTGGGCGGTCACCGGTGTCGACTACCCGAGCCTGCTCACCACCCTCGTGGAGACGGCCCTGGCGCGCGGCACCGGTCTCCGTTAGTCAGTCCCTCGCCCCGAGGTACGTGATCACCGCGAGCACGCGGCGGTGGTCCTCCTCGCCGGTCGCGAGGCCGAGCTTGGTCATGATCCCCGCGACGTGCGTCTCGACCGTGCGCTCGGTGAGGAACAGCCGCCGCGCCACCCCGCGGTTGGTGCGGCCCTCGGCCATGAGCGCCAGCACCTCCCGCTCCCGGGCCGTGAGCTTGGCCAGCGGGTCGGCCCGCCGCTGGTGCCCGATCAGCTGCGTGACGACCTCGGGGTCGAGCGCCGAGCCACCCCCCGCGACCCGGCGCAACGCATCGAGGAACTCGTCCACGTCGAACACGCGGTCCTTGAGCAGGTAGCCGAACCCGCCCGAGGCGATCAGGTCGAGCGTCGCGCGGGTCTCGATGTGTTGGGACAGAAGCATGATCCCCAGGTCGGGGTGGTCGGCGCGGAGGTCGCGGGCGGCGTTCGCGCCGTCGGCGCCGCGGTGCGGCGGCATGTGGATGTCGACGACGGCGAGGTCGGGCCGGGTCTTGTGCACGGCGGCCGTGAGCGCCTCGGCGTCACCCACCGCGGCGACGATCTGGTGGCCCGCGTCGGCGAGTAGCCGCGCCAGACCCTCGCGGAACAGGACGGAGTCCTCGGCGATCACCGTGCGCACGGCAGCACCGCCTCGACCCGGGTGCCGTGCCCCGACTCCACGGAAAGCCGCCCGCCCGCGGCCGCGACCCGGTCGACCAGCCCGGCGAGGCCCGAACCGGGACGGGGCTGCGCGCCGCCGCGCCCGTCGTCGCTGATGCGGACGTGGACGTGCCCGCCCTGGCGTGCCACCGACACCGCCACGGTCTCGGCGTCCGCGTGCTTGATGACGTTGGCCAGCGCCTCGCTCGCGACGTAGTAGGCGGTGGTGGCGACGTCGTCGGGCACCTCCTCCTCGTCCAGCTCGAGCACCACCGGGATCGGCAGCCCGGTGGTGAGCGAGCGGATGGCGGGGCCGAGCCCGGAGTCGAGGTCGAGCGGGCGCAGGCCCTTGGCGATGGCGCGCAGCTCGGCGACCGCGGTGCTGAGCTCGGCGACGGCCTGGTCGAGCAAGCCGTTCACGTCGAAGCCGGGGTCGCCGAGGTGGCGCTGTGCGAGCCGGACGGCCATGCCGAGCGAGACGAGCCGCTGTTGGGCGCCGTCGTGCAGGTCGCGCTCCAGCCGTCGGCGCTCCCGGTAGCCCGCGTGCAGGATCCGCGCGCGGCTGTCGGCCACCTCGCGCAGCGCCTCGGTGAGCTCCAGCCGGGAGCGGATCAGCTCGACGATCAGCCCGACGTCCGAGGCGATCTCCCGCAGCAGCTCCCGCGACGCCTCGGTGCGCACCGGCAGGAGCGTTCCGACCGGTGTGTCGCCGACGTGCACCGGCACCCGCCGCCCCTCGCCGACCGGCAGCGGCGCGGAGGCCAGGTCGACCAGGCCGGGCCTGCCCGGGAGCACGTAGCCCACCCGCAGCTCGGGGTCGCGCAGCGCGCGGCGCAGCGTGTCCTCCAGGTCCTCCGGGCGGGCGCGGCCGTCGTCGATGCGGGTGCGCAGGCGCGCCAGCTCGGCGCGGACGGCCTGCCGCAGCGGGTACAGCCGCGCGTCCACCCGCCGCTGCAGGCGAGTGCGCAGCGGCGCCAGCGCCACGGCGGACACACCCGTCGCGATGGCCGCGACGATCGCCGAATCCCGGCCGAGCAGCGCGCCCGCGACGACGGTCACCGTGGTGAAGACGGCCAGCAGCGCGGTCGAGACCAGCCCGTACGTCGCCGCGGCGCTCACGGCCCGGTCGACGTCGTACAGGTCGTGGCGCAGCAGCGCGATCGCGGTGGCCGTCGGCAGCGCCAGCAGGGTGAGCGCGAGGCCGAACACCACCAGGTCGGCGTCGCCGAGGAGCACGTAGGACGTCCAGCACAGCAGCAGGGTGAGCGGCAGGAACGCCGCCGCCAGCGCGAACCAGCGCAGCTGGGCCCGCAGCACCGGGTCGGCGGCGCGCCGGTAGCGCACGATCATCGCCGCCGCGGCCGCCACGAGCAGCGCCATGAACACCGGCAGCAGCGCGAACGCGACCGGCACGAGCCAGTCGGGCGCGGGCCCGAACGGCGGCGGGACGCCCTGGTAGGGCGCGTCGAAGCCGTCGGGATCGAACATGCCGAGCGTCGCGAACGCCACGGGGACGACGAGCAGGCCGATCGCGACGACCCGCCAACGCGGACCGGGCAGCCGCCCGTCCGGGAAGAGCAGCAGCACGAACGCCGCGGGCACGTACAGCAGCATCCAGCCGCCGGACGACAGACCCACGAGCACGCCCGAGACGGGCAGGACGCCGGGGTGGGCGGCCACGGCCGCGCCGTAGACGTCGCCGAACCCGATCACCAGCGGCACGGCGCCGGTCAAGCAGAGCACCGGCGCGATGCGGGCGTGCGGACGGCGCACCGCGATCAGCAGCCCGAGCGCGATCGCGGGCAGCAGCACGAGGCTGACCACGACGAGCTCCAGCGGATCGAGGTCGCGGAACCGCACCAGGAACGCCGCGGACGCCGCCAGCGTCAGCGCGGCTCCCCCGCAGATCAGGACGGCGAACGCCCTCGGCCAGGCCATGGCGCACACGCTAGGGCCGGTGCGGGCGGGCGTCATCCGTGCTTCCCCGGAGGTCGCGCCGCGGCGGGCACGGGGCGAGGTGCCGTGGCCGCCACGATGTGCCGCGCCCGCCCGATCCCGAGACTTCTCCCATGATTCCTCGACAGCTCCTCCTCCTGGCCGCGGCGGTGCCCGCCGCGCTCGCCGTCTCCTGCTCCGCGGCGCCCGCCGCCGCCCCGTCCGCCGCGCCTGCCGCGCCCGCCAGGGACGCCGCGGCGGCCTGCACGGCCGTCGTCGCCCTCAACGCGACGATCCCGCCGGGCGCCGACCCGGACGCACCCGCTCCGGCCGCCGCCGAGATGCAGGCCTGGGCGGCGACCGTGGCGGCGCCGTACGCGACGCTGCGCGACAACGCCCCCGCCACGCTGAACGACAGCGTCGCCGCGCTCGGCGGCGTGCTCGACCAGGCCCGCCGGGGTCAGCGCATCGACGTCGGCGACGCGAAGACGACCGCCGCCACCACCGCCATCGACGCCTGGGTGCACGACAGCTGCGGCTTCCAGACCCTCGACCTGACCAGCTCCGGCGGCAAGCTCGGACCCGCGCCGGTGGGCCTGCGCCCCGGCCCGGTGTCGATCAAGTTCGACAGCACCGGCGACCCGTCCGCGTTCGTGGTGCTGCTGGCCAGGGTCAAGGACGGCCAGCGGGCCACCGCGGCCGACGTCGACGCGGGGCGCGCCGACTTCGACGAGGTCGCCGAGGTCGTCGGCGCCGCGCAGCCGACCGGCCCCGGACCCGCCTACGGCACCGCGACCGTCACCGCGGGGCACTACCTGCTGACGAGCCCGCTGGGCGCCCCGCCCGACTTCGCGGGCACCGCCTCCCTTGACGTCACCGTCAACTAGGCCCCGGTGATCGTCTGCCAGATCAGGAAGCCGTTCAGCGCGATGATCAGGGCGGCGATCACCGCGGCGACGGCCGTGGTGGTGCGGCGGTTCACCATCTCCGCCATGAGGTCGCGGCGGCGGGTGAGCAGCACCAGCGGTACCAGCGCGAACGGGATGCCGAACGACAGCACCACCTGGGAGAGCACCAGCGCCTCGGTCGGGTTGACACCGATGCCGAGCACCACGAGCGCGGGCGCGAGGGTGAGCGCGCGGCGCAGGAACAGCGGGATGCTGCGCTGGATGAAGCCCTGCATCACGATCTGCCCCGCGTAGGTGCCCACGCCGGAGGACGCGAAGCCCGACGCCAGCAGCGCCAGCGCGAACGCGAACGCCGCGGGCTGGTCGAGCACCCGGCCCAGGCCGGCGTACACGCCTTCGAGCGTGTCGGTGTCCGGCACGTCGGAGCCGAAGAACAGGGTGGCGGCGATGATCAGCATCGAGGCGTTGACGAGCCCCGCGATCCCCATACCGAGCACGACGTCGACCTGCTGGCGGCGCAGCAGGAAGCGCCGTTCCTCCTTCGTGCGCGGCGGGATGCGCCGCTTCGTCAGCGCCGAGTGCAGGTAGATGACGTGCGGCATCACCGTGGCGCCGAGGATGCCGCTGGCCAGGAGGAGGCTCTCGGTGCCGTCGAAGCGGGGGATGAGGCCTTCGGCGAGCGGGCCCACGGGCACGTCGATCCGCAGCACGGTCGTGAAGAACCCGAGCACGATGACGCCGAGCAGCCCGGCGATGGCCAGCTCGAACGGGCGGTAGCCGCGCCGCTGCAGGGCGAGCAGCGCGAACGCCACGACGCCCGTGATCACGCCGCCGGTGAACAGCGGGATGCCGAACAGCAGGTTCAGCGCGATCGCACCGCCGATCACCTCGGCGAGGTCGGTGGCGATGGCCACCAGCTCGGCCTGCACCCACATGAGGCGCGACACCGGGCGCGGGAAGGTGTCGCGGCACATCTCGGGCAGGTCGCGACCGGTGGCCATGCCGAGCTTGGCGGTGAGGGTCTGGATCAGCATCGCGATGAGGTTCGCCGCGACGATCACCCACAGCAGCAGGAAGCCGTAGTTGGCGCCCGCGGAGAAGTTGGTGGCGAAGTTGCCGGGGTCGACGTAAGCGATGGCGGCGACGAAGGCCGGGCCGAGGAACGTGAGCGTTCCCCGCACACCGCCCCGCTGCCGGATCTCGCTGATCGTCGGCGGGGACGGGTCGGTCGCCGTCATGTTTTCTCCTCGTTCAACACATCTCCGTGGACGAGCCGTGTCAGTGGGGTGCCGAGTGCGCAGGACCGGTCGTCGATGCGCACCCACAGCGGCCCGCCGAACGGGTCTTGCCGCTCGACGGCCAGGACGACCCCGGGCCGCAACCCGAGCTCGCCGAGGTGGCGCAGCGCTGCGCTGTCTCGATCGGATACCCGTCGCACCCGGAAAAACGCACCGGGCGGCACGGCGTCCAGGCCGACGCCCCACCGCTCGTCGTGCGGGCCGTGCCGTGGCGGGATGGGGTCGCCGTGCGGGTCGTGGGTCGGGTGGCCGAGCGCGGCGTCGATGCGCTCCTCGAGCCGGTCGGAAAGCACGTGCTCCAGCAGCTCGGCTTCGGAGTGCACCTCGTGCCACGGCATGCCGAGCATCTGGTTGAGGAACGTCTCCAGCAGCCGGTGGCGCCGCACGACGCGCAGCGCGGCCAGCTCGCCCGACTCGGTGAGCCGCAGCTCGCGCCTGCCCGCGCGGTCGACGAACTCGCCGTCCTGGAGTCGCTTGATCATGGCGGTGACCGAGGGCGACGCGACGCCCAGCTCGGCCGCCAGCAGCCCGGTGGTGACCGCCTCACCCCGGTGGGCGATGTGGTAGATCGCCTTGAGGTAGTCCTCGCTCGCGCCGGACAGGCCAACCATGGTTCAGGAATGTAGGTGCCTCTACCGACGGAACGAAGGGTCGTCTCAGAGTGAGACCGGTCACGGGCCGAGGATCGCTCCGCAAGCTCCGCTCAGCGCACCGCGACGGGTTGCGCGGGAAGGGTGGTGCGCACCGCGTCCGACACCACCTGGAGGGGGCCGCTGCCGACGCCGACCGGCGCGGTGAACGCCACGTAGACGGGCCGGTCCACCGCGATGGAGGTGACGAGCGCGCCGTCGGTGAGCGTCAGCCAGCGCACACCGTTGACCTCGAGGAGCGCGGACGTGGGCGTCAGCTCGGCGGGCCGGGGCAGCCCGCACCGCAGCACGACGGGCACCGGATCGGCCGCCCAGGCGCGCACCCCCGCGGGCGCGGGCTCGGCGAGCGGGCGCTGGGGGAGCGTGGCGGTGCCCGCGGGCAGGTCGGCGTCGAGGCCCGCGAGCAGGGTCGCGCACGACGGCGACGCCGCGGCGGGCGCCTCGACGGTCGCGACGGCCAGCGGCCCGGTGTCGGGCGACGGCACGTCGGGCCCCCGCAGCCGGGCCGCGATCCCGATCGCCGCCACCACGACGACGAGCAGGAGCGGCAGCGTGACGGCGATGGCGACCGACGCCGGCGGACGGCGCACGCGGCTCAACCCAGGTGCACGACCGGGCACGTGAGCGTGCGGGTGATCCCGCCGACGCCCTGCACCCGCGCGACGACGAGCTGGCCCAGCCGGTCGACGTCCTCCGCCTCCGCCCGCACGATCACGTCGTAGGGCCCGGTGACGTCCTCGGCGGAGATCACCCCCGTGATGCCTGCGATCTCGGCGGCCACGGCGGCGGCCTTGCCGACCTCGGTCTGCACCAGGATGTAGGCCTGCACCACGGCGTGCCCCTCTCGAGCTGAAGTTGGACGTGAGATCGTCGGAGGCCGAACGTACCCGAGGAGGACCCGTTGCCGGATGATCGACCCACGATCGCGGGGCTCGGCGAGTTCGGGCTCATCGCGGAGCTCACCCGGGGCCGCGTCCAGCCCGCGAGCACGGTCCTCGGGCCGGGCGACGACGCCGCCGTCGTCGCGACGCCGGACGGGCGCGTGGTGGCGACCACCGACGTGCTCGTCGCGGGCGTGCACTTCCGGCTGGACTGGTCCACTCCCGAGCAGGTGGGGCGCAAGGCCGCGGCGGCCAACCTGGCCGACGTCGCCGCGATGGGCGCGGTGCCGACGGCCCTGCTCGTCGGGCTGGCGGCCCCGGCCGACACACCCGTCGAGACCGTCGCCGGGCTGGCCGACGGCCTCTGGGCCGAAGCGGCGGTGGTCGGTGCGGGCCTGGTCGGCGGCGACGTCGTGACGTCGGCCACGCTCACCCTCGCGATCACCGCGCTCGGGTCGCTCGAGGGGCGGGCACCGGTCACCCGGTCCGGGGCGCGGCCGGGCGACGTGGTGGCGCTCGCCGGCAGGCTCGGGTGGGCGGCCGCGGGGCTCGCGGTGCTGCAGCGGGGCTTCCGGTCGCCCGGCGTGGTGGTGGCGGCGCACCGGGTGCCGGAGCCGCCGTACGCGGCGGGACCGGCGGCCGCGGTGGCGGGCGCCACGGCCATGATCGACGTCTCGGACGGCCTGCTCGCCGACCTCGCGCACATCGCGGCGGCGTCCGGCGTTGTGATCGACGTGCGCCGCCCGGGCGTGCCGCAGAAGCTGCTGGAGGTCGGCGCCGCGCTGGGCGTCGACCCGGTGTCGTTCCTGCTCACCGGCGGCGAGGACCACGCACTGGTGGCGACGTTCCCCGCCGACGCCGCGCTCCCGCCGGGCTTCACGCCCATCGGGGAGGTGCGGGCCGGGGACGCCGCCGTGCTCGTCGAGGGCAGGCCGTACGACGGCGACCCCGGCTGGACCCACTTCGGCTGATGTCAGACGAGCATCCAGCCCAGCACCGGCGTGGCCTGCAGCGCGATGATGATGGCCAGGAACAGCAGCAGGCCGAGGCTCCAGCCGAGCACCTTGCGCAGGATCGTGCCCTCCTCGCCCTCCAGCCGCACCGCGGCGGCGGCAATCGTCAGGTTCTGCGGTGAGAGCATCTTGCCGAGCACCCCACCGGACGAATTGGCGGCCGCCAGCAGCTCCGGCGGCAGCCCGACCGCGTTCGCCGCGGTGACCTGCAGCGAGCCGAAGAGCGCGTTGGACGACGTGTCCGAGCCGGTGACGGCTACGCCCAGCCAGCCGATCACGGGTGAGAAGAAGGCCAGCGCGCCGCCCACGCTCGCGATGGTCAGCCCGATCGCGGTGGTCTGCGCCGAGGCGTTCATCACGTAGGCCAGCCCCAGCACCGCGGCCACGGTGACGATCGCCCAGCGCAGCTCGTAGAGCGTCTTGCCGTAGGCCGCCACCGCCCGGCCCACGCCGACCTTCAGCACGAGCGCGACGATCAGACCGGAGATCAGCAGCAGGGTGCCCGCGGTGGACAGCCAGGAGAGCGAGTACATCGTGGTGGAGTGCGGCTTCCCGTTGGTGCCCACCACGTCGAGGAACGGCCAGCGGAACGCGAGCTTGAGGCCGTCGGCGAACGGCTTGACGAACGGCAGCTGGACGAGCGCGAAGACCAGGATGATGATCACGTAGGGCGCGTAGGCCAGCCGGACGTCGGCGGGCGAATCGGGCCGCGCGGCGGTGCCGGGGCCCCCGCCCGCGGCGATGGCGGGCTCGCGCTTCGCCCACACCGCGTTGGGCCGCACGCGCGCCAGCACGATCACGGCCGCCGCGCCCAGCAGCGCCGCGACGATGTCGGTGAGCGGCACCGAGAGGTAGTTCGACGTGGCGAACTGGGCCAGTGCGAACACCAGGCCGCAGCCGAGCGCGGGCGCCCACGCCTCGCGCAGCCCCCGCCTGCCGTCCACGATGAACACCAGCACGAGCGGCACGAACACCGCGAGCAGCGGCGTCTGCCGCCCCACCATCGACGCCACCTGGTTCAGCGGCAGGCCGGTCACCTGCGCCAGCGTGATGATCGGCACCGCCATCGCCCCGAACGCGACGGGCGCGGTGTTGGCCACGAGCGCCAGGATCGCCGCGCGCATCGGCGCGAAGCCCAGCGCGACGAGCATCACCGACGTGATCGCGACCGGCGCGCCGAAGCCCGCGAGCGCCTCCAGCAGGGCGCCGAAGCAGAACGCGATGAGGATCGCCTGCGTGCGCTGGTCGGCCGAGAACGCGCCGAAGCTGCGGCGCAGCACGTCGAAGTGGCCGGTCGCGACCGTCATGTTGAAGATCCACAACGCGTTGACGACGATCCACATGATCGGGAACAGGCCGTAGAACGCCCCGTGCAGCCCGGCCATCACCGCCATGCCCGCGGGCATGGCGAACCCGAGTATCGCGACCAGCAACGCGGTCGCGAGCCCGGCCAGCGCGGCCCACTGGGCCCGCACCTTGAACCCGCCGAGCAGCACCAGCACGACGGCCAGCGGCAGCAGCGAGACCAGTGCGGACAGACCGAGCGACCCACCGATCGCGTCCGGTTGCTGTTGGTATGCGGCAAGCGACATCCCCGACATGCCGGGCAGTGTGCGCGCGGTCACAAGATCCGGCAAACGCTGGTCAGGTGCGGGGTACCGGCACCCCGCGGATGCTCGCGTCGAGCAGCTGCACCGGGTGCAGCAGCGGCACGTCGACGCCGAGGTGCTTGCCGATCTGCAGCAGGCAGCCCGGGTTGGCGGTGACGACGATGTCCGGCCGGGTCGCCGCGATGTTCTCGGCCTTCCGCGCGCCGAGCTCGCCCGCGGCCTCGGGCGCGACCATGTTGTAGATGCCCGCCGAGCCGCAGCACAGCTCCGCTTCCGGGAGGTCGAGGAGCTCGACACCCGGGATGGAGCGCAGCACGGCGCGGGGTTGCGCCCGCACCTTCTGGGCGTGCCCGAGGTGGCAGGCGTCGTGGTAGGCGACGCGGGCGCGTACCGGGTGGCGGGTGGCGCGGGGCTCGCCCTCGGCCAGCACCTCGTGCACGTCGCGCACCCGCGCGCTGAACGCCTTGGCGCGCTCGGCCCACTCCGCGTCGTCGTCGAGCAGGTGGCCGTACTCCTTCATCGACGAGCCGCAGCCCGCCACGTTGGTGACGACGTAGTCGACGTCCAGGTCGGAGTAGACGCCGATCTCGCGCCGGGCCCGGGCCAGCGCGGGTTCTTCGCGGCCGGAGTGGAACTCCAGCGCGCCGCAGCACTGCTGGTCGCGGGGCACGAGCACGTCCCAGCCCTCGGCGGCGAGCACCCGCACGGTGGCCGCGTTGACGCGGTGGAAGAACACGTCCTGCACGCAGCCGGTGAGCAGCGCGACCCGTCCGCGCCGGGTGCCGACCGCGGGGGTGTGCACGGGCAGGCGGGCGAACGCGTCGCGCACGGAGACCGGCGGCAACAGCGACTCCATCGCCGCGAGCCTGCCCGGCAGCCGCTCGGCGAGCGCCCGGATCGCCGGGATCTTCCGCAGCGCCTGGTAGAGGCCGCCGGGCACGGCGGCCGCGCGCAGCCGCCGCTTGTACGGGAACAGCGCGAAGATCGCGTCGCGGAACAGCTTGTCGTCCTTGTCGCGCTCGACCGCGCGCTCCACCTGCGGACGGGTGGCTTCCAGCAGCCGGTCGTACTGCACGCCCGACGGGCACGCCGTGACGCACGCCATGCAGCCGAGGCAGCGGTCGATGTGCGTGGCGAACGGGCCTTCCAGGCCGATCTCGCCCCGCTCCGCCAGGCTCATCAGGTAGATCCGCCCGCGCGGGGAGTCCATCTCCTCGCCCCACAGCTGGTAGGTCGGGCAGGTGGGCAGGCAGAACCCGCAGTGCACGCAGTCGTCGAGCAGCTCGCGGGAGGGTGGGCGGTGGGTGTCGAAGGCACCGGGCACAGGGTCACATCCAGGGGTCGAAGCGGCCGGGTCCGAGGCGGTCGTCGGGGTCGAAGGCGTGTTTGACGGCGCGCAGCACGCCGACCGCCGAGGGCGGCGGCCCCCAGGCGGGCAGGTGCGCCCCGGCCGGACGGGCGCGCAGCACGGAGGTGCCGCCCGCGGCGTGCACGCGCGCGTGGACGTCGGCGACGGCGCCCGCGGGCACCGTGACCGTCGCGACGCCGGTGCCCAGCCCCGCGGTGGCCGCCATCGCGGGCAGCGAGGCGAGCAGCGCGGGCAGCCTTGAAGGCCGCACGCCGATCCGCACCACGGCGGCGGACGGGTCGCCCCGGGTGAGAGCGGCGTGCCGGGCCCACGGGTCGCGCCCGTGCCGGCCGCTGCGCGATCCGCCCGTCGCGCCGCCCGCGCCGCCCGTCGCCGACGACCTCGCCGCCCCGAGCAGCTCCCGCACCCGCGCGGTGCGCGCTCCAGCGCGGCGGCGGTGCCTTCGATCCGCAGCAGGAGCACGTCGTCGCTGGTCCACTCCAGCGCAGCGGGCTCGGTGGGGCCACCCAGCACGCGGGCCGCCACCTCCGCCGCCTCGGCCAGCGAGCACGGCAGCTGCACCGTGACCGCGGCCTTGGGCACGGGGTGCAGCCGCAGCACCACCTCGGCCACCACGGCGAGCGTGCCGTAGGAGCCGTGCACGACCTTCGCCATGTCGTAGCCCGCCACGTTCTTGATCACGTGGCCGCCCGCGCGGGCGACCGTGCCGTCGGCCAGCACGAGCGTGACGCCGATGACGACGTCGCGCAGCGAGCCGAACACCAGCGCGGCGGGCCCGGCGTCGCCGGTGGCGAGCAGCCCGCCGACCGTGGCGCCCTCGGCGATCCGCGCCGCGTCCAGCGACACGTGCTGCGCGTGCTCGGCCAGCTCGTCGTGCAGCGCCGCGAGCGGCGTGCCCGCGCGCACCGCCACCGTCATGTCGCCGGGGTTGTGGGTGATGACGCCGGTGAGCGCGGTGGTGTCCAGCACGGCGTCGACCGGCGCGAGCAGCCCGGCCCACGTGGCCGCCGTGCCCGCGCCCGCGATCTGGAGCGGACCGGTGGTGTCCCGGAGCGCGGCCTGCACCTCGCCGAGGTCCTGCGGCCGCAACACGGTCGCTGCGCTGGTCATCTACACCCTTTCGATCTTGCCGGAGGCCTCCAGCGGATGCGCCTGGTACTTGCCGGGGCGCTCGCCGCACAGGCGCGGCGTGGGGAACACCTTGCCCGGGTTGCACAGGCCGTCCGGGTCGAACGCCGCGCGCACGCGCTGCATGATGGCCAGGTCGTCGTCGGAGAACATCCGCGGCATCGAGCAGGCCTTGTCGGTGCCGATCCCGTGCTCGCCCGAGAGCGAGCCGCCCATCTCGACGCACAGCTCCGCGATCCCGCCGGACAGGTGCTCGGCCTGCTCGGTCTCGCCCGCGTCGGCGTTGTAGAGCACCAGGGGGTGCAGGTTGCCGTCGCCCGCGTGGAAGACGTTGGCCACCCGCAGCCCGGCCTCGGCGCCCATCGCGGCGATCCGGTCGAGCACCTCGGCGAGCCGGGTGCGGGGCACGACGCCGTCCTGCACGAAGTAGTCGGGGGAGATGCGCCCGACCGCCGCGAACGCCGCCTTGCGCCCGCGCCAGATCGCCGCCCGTTCGTCGGCCGAGCCCGCGATGTGCAGCCGGGTGCAGCCGTGCTTCTCGCAGATCGCCTTGACCTGCTCGAACTGGACGCCGCACTCCTCGGCGGGGCCGTCGAGCTCGACGATCAGCGCGGCGGGCACCCCGACCGTGTAGCCCGCGTGCACCGCCTCCTCGGCGGCCTCGATCGCCAGGGTGTCCATCATCTCGATGGCGGCGGGCACGATGCCCGCGGCGACGACGTCGGACACCACGTCGCCCGCGGCGGCGATCGACGGGAAGTCCGCCAGCAGGGTCTGCACCGACTCGGGCACCCGCATCAGCCGCACGGTGACCTGCGTGACGATGCCGAGCGTGCCCTCCGAGCCGAGCACCACGCCGCGGAGGTCCGGCCCGGCCTGCTCGCCGGTGTCGGTGCCGACCGTCACCAGCGTGCCGTCGGCCAGCACGACCTCGGCGGCCAGCACGTGGTTGGTGGTGAACCCGTACTTGAGGCAGTGCGCGCCGCCGGAGTTCTCCGCGACGTTGCCGCCGATCGTGCACACCTGCTGGCTGGACGGGTCGGGCGCGTAGTAGAGCCCGTGCGGGCGCGGCCGCCTTCGTGATCGCCAGGTTGGTGACGCCCGGCTCGACGACCGCCCGCCGGTCGACCGGGTCGATCTCCAGGATCTTGTTGAGCCGGGACAGGCTGATCACCACGCCGTCGGCGACCGGCAGCGCGCCGCCGGAGAGCCCGGTGCCCGCCCCGCGCGCGACGAACGGCACCTTCCGCTCGTGGCACACCCGCACGGCCGCGGCCACCTGCTCGGCGTCGCGGGGGAGCAGCACCAGGTCCGGCACGACGCGGTAGCCGGTGAGCCCGTCGCACTCGTAGGCCCGGCACTGCACCGGGTCGGAGATCACGTCCGCGGGGGACAGCGCCTGCTCGAACGCCTGCCGCACCGCACTGTCGAGCGCCATGCCTCTCCTCCCCGGTCGAAGCCGCACGACGACAGTACGACGCCGCAACGGATCCGGCCCACCCCAGCGCGACCCGATCGATGAGCCGTGCCACCATTTGCGCAGGCAACCGACCGGCATCGGAGGAGGCGCGCGTGGGCCCACGGCGGACGCTCCAGCTCCTGCTCGTCCTCACGGCGCTCGCAACGCTGGCTCTGGCGCTCACGGGAGTGGTCGGGCCCGCGTAGCTTGCCTATGGTTCCGGACGTGACCAGCGACCTGCGGATCGATCCGGCCCTGCGTTCCTTCGTCGTCGACGAGCTGCTCCCCGGCCTCGACATCGAGCCCGACCGGTTCTGGGCGGCGCTCGCCGACCTCCAAGTCCGGTTCGCGGGCCGGATCTCCACGCTGCTCGCCCGCCGCGACGAGCTGCAGGAACAGGTCGACGCCTGGCACCGCGAGCACGGGCCCGGCGACCCGGACGCCTACGCCGCGTTCCTCACCGAGATCGGCTACCTGGTGCCGGACGCGGTCGCGCACCTCAGCGTCACGGGCGTCGACCCGGAGATCGCCGAGGTGGCGGGCCCGCAGCTGGTGGTGCCCGCCACCGTGCCGCGCTACGCGCTCAACGCCGCCAACGCCCGCTGGGGCTCGCTCTTCGACGCCTTCTACGGCACCGACGCGCTCCCGCAGGACCACGACCTCGCGCCGGGCTACGACGAGCAGCGCGGCGCGCAGGTGATCGCGGCGGCCGACGAGCTGCTCGACGAGCTGTTCCCGCTCGCCGAGGGCAGCCACGCCGACGTCACGGAGTACCGCGTGGAAGACGGGGCGCTGGTCCCCGCACTGGCCGACCCCGGCCAGTTCGCGGGCTCGGCCGAGAACGTCATCCTGCTGCGCCGCCACGGCCTGCACGTCGAGCTGACGATCAACCCGGAGTCGCGGGTCGGGCGCCAGCACCACGCGGGCGTCGCCGACGTGGTGCTGGAGTCGGCGGTCACCACGATCGTCGACCTCGAGGACTCGGTCGCCACCGTCGACGGCGAGGACAAGGCGGTCGCGTACCGCACCTGGCTCGGCCTCATGACCGGCGCGCTCACCGCGTCGTTCGAGAAGGGCGGGAAGACCGTCGAGCGGGTCGTGCACGGCGACCGCGAGTACACCGCCCCGGACGGCAGCCGCGCTGGTGCTGCCCGGCCGCTCGCTGCTGCTCGTGCGCAACTGCGGGCACCACATGACGACCGACGCCGTGGCCGTCGACGGCGTCGACGTGGCGGAAGGCGTGCTCGACGCGCTGGTCACCGTCACCGCGGCGCTGCACGACCTGCGCGGCCGCGGCCGGTACTCGAACTCGCGCGCGGGCAGCGTCTACATCGTCAAGCCCAAGCAGCACGGGCCGGACGAGGTCGCGCTCACCGTCGAGCTGTTCGCCGCCGTCGAGGAGCACCTCGGCCTGCCCACGGGCACCCTCAAGATCGGGATCATGGACGAGGAGAAGCGCACGTCGCTCAACCTCGGCGCCTGCATCGCGGCCGCCGCGGATCGGGTGATCTTCGTGAACACCGGCTTCCTCGACCGCACCGGCGACGAGATCCACACCGACATGCAGGCGGGCCCGGTGGTCCGCAAGGACGACATGAAGTCCACGGCGTGGCTCACCACCTACGAGGACCGCAACGTGGACGTCGCGCTCGCGGCGGGCTTCGCGGGCGTCGCCCAGATCGGCAAGGGCATGTGGGCCAAGCCCGCGGCGATGGCGGACATGCTGGCGCAGAAGGGCGCGCAGCCGGAGGCGGGCGCCAACTGCGCGTGGGTGCCCTCGCCCACCGCGGCCACGCTGCACGCCCTGCACTACCTGCGCACCGACGTCCGGGCCCGGCAGAAGGAGCTCGCCGGGCGCACCACCGACCGGCGCGGCCTCCTCGAGGTGCCGGTGCTGGCGGGCACCCTCTCCGACGAGGAGAAGCGCCACGAGCTGGAGACGAACGCGCAGTCGATCCTCGGCTACGTCGTGCGGTGGGTGGGGCTGGGCATCGGCTGTTCGACCGTGCCCGACCTCGACGGCGTCGGCCTGATGGAAGACCGCGCCACCCTGCGCATCTCCAGCCAGCTCATCGCCAACTGGCTCTACCACCAGGTGGTCGACGAGCGCGACGTGCGGCTGACGTTCGAGCGCATGGCCGCCGTCGTCGACGAGCAGAACGCCAAGGAGCCGGGCTACCGGGCCATGGCCACCGACCTGGACCGCAGCGAGTCGTTCCAGGCCGCGCTGGACCTGGTGTTCTCGGGGCGCACGGAGCCGAACGGCTACACCGAGCGCGCCCTCACCCACTGGCGGCGGCGAGCCAAGGAGCGCGGCTGAGCACCGGTCCGGAGTGCTCACGCTCCGCCCCACGCCCCTCGACCACCCCGACGCCGCGGCGCTGGTCGCCCTCTTGCAGGCGTACTACGTGGAGATCTACGGCGGGCACGACGACACGCCGCACGCCGTCGTCGAGTTCGTCCCGCCCGCGGGCTACTTCGTGGTCGGGTACGTCGACGACGTCGCGGTGGCGTGCGGCGGCTGGCGGGCCCGCGACGTCGACGACCCGCCGCTGCGGCCGGGCGACGCGGAGATCAAGCGGATGTTCGTGCACCCGGCGCACCGCGGCCGCGGCGTCGCCCGTGCCGTGCTGGCCGATCTGGAGGCCGCCGCGGTGCGCGCCGGACGCTTGCGGATGGTGCTCGAGACCGGTGACCGCCAGCCCGCGGCGATCGGGCTCTACGTCAGCGCCGGGTATGCGCCGATGGCGCCGTTCGGCACCTATCGCGACACCGAGGCCGGTCGCTACTACTCCAGAGCGTTGCCTGGCGCGTTCGCCGCCGATAGCGGATGATCCGCATCACCTACGACGGGTGAGGGGGCCGGACATGCTAGTTGCGGCGACTGATCTCCGACTGGACACGACGTGGATCGACTACGTACTCGTAGCTTTCTACTTCGTGCTGGTCTTGGGGATCGGGGTGCTGGCGCGCCGATCGGTGTCGTCCAGCCTTGACTTCCTACTTTCCGGGAGGTCACTGCCCGCGTGGGTGACCGGCCTGGCGTTCATCTCGGCCAACCTCGGAGCGATCGAGCTCATCGGCATGACGGCCAACGGGGCGCAGTACGGCCTGCCGACCGTGCACTACTACTGGATCGGCGCCATCCCGGCGATGGTGTTCCTCGGCATCGTGATGATGCCGTTCTACTACGGCAGCAAGGCCCGCAGCGTCCCCGAGTTCCTGCAGAAGCGGTTCAACCACACCACGCAGCGGGTCAACGCGGTCACGTTCGCCCTGTCGTCGGTGCTGATCGCGGGCGTGAACCTGTTCGCGCTCGGCCTCGTGATGGAGGCGCTGCTGGGCTGGTCGCTCGCGGTGGCCATTCCGGTGGCCGCGCTCGTGGTGCTGAGCTACACGTTCCTCGGCGGGCTGTCGGCGGCGATCTACAACGAGGTGCTGCAGTTCTTCGTGATCCTCGCGCTGCTCGTCCCGCTCACCGTCGGGGGGCTCGCGCGGGTCGGCGGCTGGACGGGCCTCCAGGAGAAGATCATCGCAGCGGGCAACGGGGCCGAGCTGGAGGCCTGGCCGGGCACCCCGCTGACCGGGATCGACAACCCGTTCTGGTCCGTCGTCGGCATCGTGTTCGGGCTCGGCTTCGTGCTGTCGTTCGGGTACTGGACCACGAACTTCGCGGAGGTCCAGCGCGCGCTCTCAGCCAAGGACATGTCCGCAGCGCGCCGCACTCCGATCATCGGCGCGTACCCCAAGGCCCTCATCCCGCTGGTCATCGTCGTCCCCGGCATGATCGCCGCGGTGCTGGTGCCCGCGTTGACCGCGGCGAAGGCGGGCCAGCCGACCGACGTCACGTACAACAACGCGCTGTCGTTGCTGATGAACGAGGTGCTGCCCAACGGCGTGCTCGGCGTCGCGCTGGCGGGACTGCTGGCCGCGTTCATGGCGGGGATGGCGGCCAACGTCAGCTCGCTCAACACGGTCTTCACCTACGACATCTGGCAGGACTGGCTGCATCCCGGCAAGGACGACCACTACTACCTGCAGGTCGGCCGGGCCGTCACGGTGATCGGGTGCGTGCTGGCCATCGGCACGGCCGCGATCGCGGGCAGCTACTCGAACCTGATGGACTACATCCAGTCGCTGTTCAGCTTCTTCAACGCCCCGCTGTTCGCGATCTTCATCCTGGGCCTGTTCTGGAAGCGGATGACGGGCACCGCCGGTTGGACGGGCCTGATCTCAGGGACGATCGCGGCGGTGATCATCGACGTGCTGGTGCGCACCGGCGTGATCGACCTCTCCTCGCAGGCGGGCAGCTTCGTGGGCGCGAGCGCGGCGTTCGTCGTCGGCGTGATCGTGGCGGTCATCGTCTCGTTGGTCACGCGGCCGAAGCCCGACTCCGAGCTGGTCGGGCTCACCTGGTCGCTCACGTCGAAGGAGGACCGCAGCCACGGGCCGGGCGGCGCGGCGACGAGCGTGCTCACCAACCCGGTCGCGCTCGGCGCAGGCGTGATCCTGCTGACCATCATCCTCTACATCGTGGTCTAGGAGATCCAGATGAGCGAGAAGGCCTCGAGCGCGGCGGCGTCGCTGTTCGACCTGCGTACCGTGATCGCCATTCTCTTCGCGTTCTACGGCGTCGTGCTGACGATCATGGGGTTCGTGACGGCGACCCCGGAGAACACCGAAAAGTCCGGCGGCCTGAACCTCAACCTGTGGACCGGCATCGGGATGCTCGTCCTCGCCGCCATCTTCGTCGTGTGGGCGCGGGCCAAGCCGCTGGGCGCCGACGCGCCGCCCCCGGGGACGACGACCGCCCGCCCACGCACCACTAGGGCAGGAACACACGAACGGGCCGTGGCGCACGCCACGGCCCGTTCGTGCTGTCCGGTCAGCGGTGGTCGGATGGGTAGTACGGGTTGAACACCTCGAGCGTCCAGTCGTCGAGGCGGCGCAGCACGCGTCGGATTGTGTTGATCATGGTGTCCCTCCTCTCTGCGATCACACCCAGTACATCGATCGGCGGCTCTGAATCGTTCCAGACGATCAGGTGAAGCCGCTCACTGTCGGGGGCATAGGCTCCCGCCGTGCCGCTCTACGCCCTCGGCGACGCCGAGCCCGACATCCACCCCGACGCCTACGTGCACCCCGACGCCGTGGTGATCGGCAACGTGACGATCGGCGCGGAGTCCTCGGTGTGGCCCACCGCGGTGCTGCGTGGCGACGACGGCTGGATCGAGGTCGGGGCGCGCACGAGCATCCAGGACGGCTCGATCATCCACACCACGGCCGTCCGTCCGACGATCATCGGCGACGAGGTGACCGTCGGGCACAACGTCCACATCGAGGCGGCGACCATCGGCTCCCGCTCGCTGATCTCGTCCGGTTCGGTGGTGCTGAACGGGGCCACGGTGGGAGCGGGCGCGATCGTCGGCGCGGGCGCGGTCGTCGCGCCGAACGCGGAGATCCCGGCACGGGCCATGGCGTTGGGCGTGCCCGCGCGGGTACGGGAGGGCTACGAGGTTCCGGAGGGGGCGTACGCCTACGCCGTCACGAGCTACGTCGAGCGCGGCAGGCGGTTCCGCGCCGAGCTGAGGAGGCTGGGCTGATGGCAGGCAAACCGCTGGCGGAGATCGTCGAGGCGGGGTGGGCGCGGGCGCTCGCCCCGGTGGCGCAGCGCATCGCGGACATGGGCGACTTCCTGCGCGCCGAGATCGCGGCCGGCAGGCGCTACCTGCCCGCGGGCGCCAACGTGCTGCGCGCGTTCACCCAGCCCTTCGACGGGGTGCGCGTGCTGATCGTCGGCCAGGACCCGTACCCGACGCCGGGCCACGCGGTGGGGCTGTCGTTCTCGGTGTCGCCCACCACCCGGCCGGTGCCGCGGTCGTTGGCCAACATCTTCCGCGAGTACACCGAGGACCTCGGCCACCCGATCGCCGTCCACCGGCGATCTCACGCCGTGGACCGAGCAGGGGGTGCTGCTGCTCAACAGGGTGCTCACCGTGGCGCCGGGGGAGCCGGGCGCACACCGCGACAAGGGGTGGGAGGCGGTCACGGAGCAGGCGATCCGCGCGCTGGTCGACCGCGACGGCGAGCCGCTCGTGGCGATCCTGTGGGGCCGGGACGCCCGCAACCTCGCGCCGCTGCTCGGCGACGTGCCGCTGATCGAGTCGGCGCACCCGAGCCCGATGTCGGCCGACCGGGGCTTCTTCGGCTCGCGCCCGTTCAGCCGGGCCAACGCGCTCCTGGAGGAGCTGGGCGGCGACCCGGTGGACTGGAAGCTCCCCTGAGGGTCGCAGCACAACGCCCCCGTCCCGGAAGGGGCGGGGGCGTTGTGGCGGTAGCGCTCAGCCGCGGGTGACCTTGCCCGCCTTCAGGCAGGACGTGCACACGTTGAGGCGCTTGCGGTTGCCGCCGTTGATGCGCGTGCGCACGGTCTGGATGTTGGGGTTCCAGCGGCGGTGGGTACGGCGGTGCGAGTGCGAGACGGACATGCCGAAGCCCGGACCCTTTCCACAGACGTCGCAGACGGCAGCCACGTCGAACTCCTCGAAATCGGTGACGGTGAAGCCGGGGCAGCCCCGGTCGCGAGACACCAGCGTACCTGCGCCGTCCGGGCGGGCGCACACAGGGCCGAGGTGATCGCGTCGAGCGCACACGACGCCGGTGCGCACCCGCCTGGTGCGCGGCTCGCCGCGATCACGCCCGGCCGGTCGCTACCCTGGGCTCCCGTGCCCGCCCTGCCCGGCCCCGCTCTCGTCCTCGCGTGGGCGCGGGCGTCGCTCACGCGGTTGGCGGCCCACCGGCCCGAGCTGGACGGCATCAACGTCTTCCCGGTCGCCGACGCCGACACGGGGACCAACCTCCTGCTGACCATGCGCGCGGCCGTCGACGCCGCGGAGGCCGCCGCCGAACCGGACGGGATCGCCCCGGCCCTCGCGCGCGGCGCGCTCCTGGGAGCGTGCGGCAACTCCGGGGTGATCCTGTCGCAGGTGCTGCGGGGGCTGGCCGAGGCCGTGGCGGCGGCGGGTGCCTGCCCGGCGGCCGACGTCGGTGGGGCGCGGGCGGCCGCCGTCCTCGCCGACGCTCTGTCCCGCGGGGTCGCGCTGGCGTCCGCGGCACTCACCGACCCCCGCGAGGGCACCGCCCTCACCGTGCTCGCCGCCGCCGCCGACGCTGCCGAGGCTGCGGCCGACGCGCTGGTCGCGGCGGCGACGGCGGCGGCGGACGCCGCGGCAGTTGCGCTGCGCGCCACCACCGCCCAGCTGCCCGAGCTGGGGCGGGCCGGGGTGGTCGACGCGGGCGGCATGGGCGTCTACCTGCTCCTCGACGCCCTCGTCGGGCTGGTCACCGACCGGCCGCCCGCGCCGCCGCCGCGTCCGGGCGTCCGGGACCCGTCCACGCTGATCGCCGCGCGCGAGACGGGTTCGACGGCGTACGACTACGAGGTGATGTACCTCCTCGACACGTCCGCGGACGCCGTCGACGGCCTGCGCGCGCAGCTGGCCGAGCTGGGCGACAGCGTCGCGGTCGTCGGCGACGGCCGCGACCTCTGGCACGTCCACCTGCACTGCAACGACATCGGCGCGGCGGTCGAGGCGGGCGTCGCCGCGGGTCGGCCGCACCGGATCACCGTCGTCCGGTTCGCCGACCAACCCGCTCCCGGCCGGTTCGTCCGCGAGCGGGCCGTGCTGATGATCGTCGTCGGCGCGGGAGGTCGGCAGGCTGGCCCGCGACGCCGGAGCGGCGGTCCTCGAGCGCCCACCCGGCGCCGCGGTCGGTGAGGCCGAGATCGTCGCGGCGCTCACCGGCACCCAGGCGCACAACGTCGTGCTCCTGCCCGGCGATCCGGAGCTGGTCGCCGTGGCCGAGCGCGCCGCGGCCACCGTGCGCCGCGACGGCCAGGACGTGCTCGTGATGCCCACCGCGTCCGTGCTGCAGAGCCTGTCCGCGCTCGCGGTGCACGACCCGGCGCGCCGCTCGGGCGAGGACGTCGTCGCCATGGCCGAGGCCGCCGCGGGCACCCGGGTCGCCGCGCTGGTGGTGGCCGAGACGGAGGCGCTGACCTGGGCGGGCCGCTGCGAGCCCGGCGACGTGCTCGGCATCGCCGACGGCGAGGTCGTGCTGATCGCCCCCGACCTGTCTGTCGGTGCTCTGTGGTTGGCTCACCGCATGCTCCTGGGCGGCGGTGAGATCGTCACGGCGCTGCTCGGCGCGGGCACCGATGCCGCGCTCGCCGAGGGGCTCGCGGCCGACCTGCGGCGCAGCCACCCGGAGGTCGACGTCGTCGTCCACCGCGGCGGCCACACCGACTACCCGCTGGTGTTGGGGGTGGAATGACCGAGCTGTCCACGCCACTGGTCGCGGCGCTGGGCGCGCGTGCCGCCGAGCTGCTGGCCGCCCAGCTGTCCCTGCACACGGTCGGCGACCTGCTCCGCCACTACCCGCGCCGCTACGTCGACCGCGGGCGGCTCACCGACATCGCGGGCCTGGAGATCGGCGAGCACATCACGGTCGTCGCGCAGGTGGAGAAGGCCACGCTGCGCGACATGCGCTCCCGCAACGGCAAGCTGCTCGCCGTCGTGATCCGCGACGAGAAGGGCGCCGAGCTCGACTGCACGTTCTTCAACGGCCACAAGCTGAAGTCGCTGGTCAAGCCGGGGGTCCGGGCCGTGTTCTCCGGCAAGGTCGGCGTGTTCAACAAGAAGCTGCAGCTCACCCACCCGCAGTTCGAGACCCTCGACGAAGACGACGAGATCCGCCCCTTCATCTCCGTCTACCCGGCCACCGGCAAGCTCGGTTCCCAGGTGATCGCCCGGTCGGTGCGCCAGGTGCTCGACATGGTCGACGACGTCGCCGATCCGCTGCCGTCCTCGGTGCGCGAGCGGGAGAGCCTGGCCGAGCTGAGCCGCGCGCTGCGCCGCATCCACGTGCCCGAGAGCCAGAACGACATCTTCGCCGCCCGCCACCGGCTGGTGTGGGACGAGGCGATGGGCGTGCAGCTCGCGCTCGCGCTGCGGCGCCGGGCCACGGCCGCCCGGCCCGCCGCCGCGTGCCCGCCCCGCCCCGGCGGCCTCCTGGCGGCGTTCGACGCCCGGCTGCCGTTCGCGCTCACCGACGGCCAGAAGGCGGTGGGGGAGGAGATCGCCGCCGATATCGCCGGGCGGCACCCGATGAACCGGCTCGTGCAGGGCGACGTCGGCGCGGGCAAGACCGTGGTGGCGCTCCGCGCGATGCTGCAGGCGGTCGACGCGGGCAGGCAGGCCGCGATGCTCGCGCCCACCGAGGTGCTCGCGGCGCAGCACGCCCGGTCGTTGCGCGCGCTGCTGGGGCCGCTGGCCCAGGCGGGCGAGCTCGGTGGGTCCGACATCGCCACCCGGGTCACGTTGCTCACCGGTTCGTTGGGCGCCAAGGCCAAGCGGCAGGCGTTGCTCGATGCGCAGTCCGGCGAGGCGGGCATCGTCGTCGGCACCCATGCGCTGATCCAGGACCGGGTGGGGTTCGCCGAGCTGGGCCTGGTCGTGGTCGACGAGCAGCACCGCTTCGGCGTCGAGCAGCGCGACGCTCTCCGGGCCCGTGATGCGCAGCTGGTGCCGCACATGCTGGTCATGACGGCCACGCCGATCCCGCGCACGGTCGCGATGACCGTTTACGGCGATCTGGAGGTGTCGGCGCTGCGCGAGCTGCCCGCCGGGCGGTCGCCGATCGCCACCACCGTGGTGCCGCTGGCCGAGCGCCCGTCCTGGTTCAAGTCCGTGTGGCGGCGGGTGCGCGAGGAGGTCGCGGCCGGGCACCAGGCCTACGTCGTGTGCCCGCGGGTCGGCGATCCGAAGCTGGCCGAGGACGCCGAGGACGAGCCGCCCGAGGAGGAGTCGGAGGCACGCCGTCCGCCGCTGGCGGTGCTCGACGTGCTCCCGAAGCTGGCGGAAGGCGAGCTGGCGGGCCTGCGGCTGGGGCTGCTGCACGGCAAGCTGCCCGCCGACGAGAAGGACACGGCGATGCGCGCGTTCGAGCGCGGCGAGCTCGACGTGCTGGTGGCCACCACCGTGATCGAGGTCGGGGTCGACGTGCCCAACGCCACCGCCATGGTGATCCTCGACGCCGAGCGGTTCGGGCTGTCGCAGCTGCACCAGCTGCGCGGCCGGGTGGGCCGCGGGTCGGCGGCCGGGGTGTGCCTGCTGGTCACCGAGATGCCCGCCGCCACCGCCGCCCGCACCCGGCTCGACGCCATCGCCGACACCACCGACGGCTTCGCGCTGGCCCAGCTGGATCTGGAGCTGCGGCGGGAGGGCGACGTGCTCGGCGCCCTGCAGTCCGGCCGCCGCTCCGGCCTGCGGCTGCTCTCCCTGCTCAAGCACGAGGAGATCATCGCGAAGGCGCGCGTGTACGCGATGGACATCGTCGAGCACGACCCCATGCTCGCCGCGCACGGCGGCCTCGCCGCCCTCGTCGGCCAGACCGTCGGCGACGAGGAGCGCGCGGCCTGGCTCGACCGCGTCTGAACCCAGCTGGGCAGCGCCGCGCGTCGGGGGCACGCCCGCAGCCGCCGTGGGCGTGGCCGCGCCGCGTGGCTACGGCGCAGGTGCGCGCGGGGGTCAGGCGGGCAGCGCGCCCCGGGCGGCGGCGTCGAGGGCGGCCGTGGCGGGCAGCGGCACGTGGATCACGCCCGCCTTGTCGAGCTTGGCCAGCTCGGAGCGGGCGCGGCTGTAGGCGGCGGTGCGCTCGGCGTCGTTGTCGGAATCGCGGGCCGTGGTGAGGAGCTTGATCACCCGCTCGACGGTGGCCCGCTCGGCGGGGGAGAGCCCGGAGAGCCGGATGCGCTCGGCCGCCTGGCGGGCGGCGTGCCAGGCCCGCTCGGCCCGGTCGACGGCCGCGACGAACGCCGGGGCGTGCGTGCCACCGGGGAACGCGTCGGTGTCGAGGGCCTGCGCCTCGGCGAACGCGTCGACGAATCGCGCGGTGCTCGGCACCGTGACGTCGGCGAGGGCGGGCAGCCGCAGCACGGCCATGGGATCGCACTCGTAGGCGGCGTACGCGCTCCGCAACGCATCGAACCGGCGCCGGGCGTGCGCCCAGACCAGATCCGGACGAGGCGGCGCGGCGGGTCGAGCGGGCAGCGGTGCGGTGCCCGCGGCGCCCCCGCGGCGCAGGCGCGACCGGCGCTGCGACTTGGTGACCGCGATCACGATGCCTGCGACGACCAGCATCGGCGAAGCCAACAGCACGAGGATCCACGCGATGGTGGCCAGCCCGATCAGCATGCCGCCCCCGATCAACAGGACGCCGCCGTCGGAGGCGATCGTCAACGCCACGAGCACGGCCACCAGTGCGAACACCACGCGGCCCCGCGCGTGGTGGCGGTGGTCATAAGGCCGCCCGGCCACCCGGCGCCTGCGGTGGGCCTCCTCCCGCAGGCGCCGCCCATCGGCGAACGCTGCGGCGTAGGCAGGCGGGAACGGCGGCATCCCCGCCGGGTGACGATGGTGGCGCACGTCTCCTTGGTACCCCACCCGGGTGGCGTTCGCACGGGTCCGATCGAGTGCCGCCCGGTAGCGTTCCGCCGAGATCGCCGAATCCCGCAGCACAATCTCGCAGCAACAACCCCGCAGCAACGAGGAGCCCGCCGTGTTCAGCAAGGTGCTGGTCGCCAACCGGGGTGAGATCGCCATCCGGGCGTTCCGCGCCGCGTACGAGCTCGGCATCGCCACGGTGGCGGTCTTCCCGCACGAGGACCGCAACTCCCTGCACCGCGCCAAGGCCGACGAGTCGTACCAGATCGGCGCGGTCGGCCACCCGGTCCGCGCGTACCTCTCCGTCGACGAGGTGGTGAAGGCGGCCCGCCGGGCGGGCGCCGACGCCGTCTACCCCGGCTACGGCTTCCTCTCGGAGAACCCCGATCTCGCGCAGGCGTGCGCCGAGGCGGGCATCACGTTCGTCGGGCCGCCCGCCGACGTGCTGCACCTCACCGGGAACAAGGCGCGGGCGATCGCCGCGGCCCGGGAGGCGGGCGTGGCGGTGCTGAACTCCAGCGCGCCCTCCACCGACGTCGACGCGCTGGTCGCGGCGGCCGACGACGTCGGTTTCCCGATCTTCGTCAAGGCCGTCGCGGGCGGTGGCGGGCGTGGCATGCGCCGGGTCGAGCGGGCCGAGGACCTGCGCGACGCCGTCGACGCGGCCATGCGCGAGGCCGAGTCCGCGTTCGGCGACGCCACCGTGTTCCTCGAGCAGGCGGTGGTCAACCCGCGCCACATCGAGGTGCAGATCCTCGCCGACGCCGAGGGCAACGTCGTCCACCTCTACGAGCGCGACTGCTCGATGCAGCGCCGCCACCAGAAGGTGATCGAGATCGCGCCCGCGCCCAACCTCGACCCCGAGCTGCGGGACCGGATCTGCGCCGACGCCGTCGCGTTCGCCAGAGCCATCGGCTACGTCAACGCGGGCACCGTCGAGTTCCTCCTCGACGAGCGCGGCAACCACGTCTTCATCGAGATGAACCCGCGCATCCAGGTCGAGCACACGGTCACCGAGCAGGTCACCGACCGCGACCTCGTCATCGCGCAGCTGCGCATCGCGCGCGGGCGCCACCCTCCCCGAGCTGAACCTCAGCCAGGACCAGGTGACGCTCTCCGGCGCCGCGCTGCAGTGCCGGGTCACCACCGAGGACCCGGCCAACGGCTTCCGCCCGGACACCGGCGTGATCAGCAACTACCGCTCGCCGGGCGGCCCCGGCGTGCGGCTCGACGGCGGCACGACCCACACCGGGGCCGAGGTCAGCGCGCACTTCGACTCGATGCTGGTCAAGCTCACCTGCTACGGCCACAGCTTCGAGCAGGCCGTGCGGCGGGCGCGCCGCGCCATCGCGGAGTTCCGCATCCGGGGCGTCGAGACGAACCTGCCGTTCCTGGCCGCCGTCCTCGACGACCCGGACTTCCAGGCGGGCCGCATCACCACGAGCTTCATCGACGAGCGCCCCGACCTGCTGCGCTTCCGCAAGCCCGCCGACCGCGGCACGCGCCTCCTCACCTACCTCGCCGAGACGACGGTCAACCGGCCGCACGGCCGTCGGCCCCAGGTCGTCGAGCCGGTCGACAAGCTGCCCGCGCTCGGCAACGGCCAGGCCCCCGCCGACGGCTCCCGGCAGCTCCTGCGCGAGCTGGGGCCCGAGGGGTTCGCGCGACGGCTGCGGGAGCAGACCCCGGTCGCCGTCACGGACACGACGTTCCGCGACGCCCACCAGTCGCTGCTCGCCACCCGGGTGCGCACCCGCGACCTGCTGGCCGTCGCCCCGCTCGTCGCCCGCACGGCGCCGCAGCTGCTCTCGCTGGAGTGCTGGGGCGGCGCGACCTACGACGTCGCGCTCCGGTTCCTCGCCGAGGACCCGTGGGACCGGCTCGCCGCCCTGTCCGAGGCCGTGCCCAACATCTGCCTCCAGATGCTGCTGCGCGGGCGCAACACCGTCGGCTACACGCCGTACCCGACCGAGGTCACCGACGCGTTCGTGCACGAGGCCGCCGCCACCGGCATGGACATCTTCCGGATCTTCGACGCGCTCAACGACGTCGCGCAGATGCGGCCCGCGATCGACGCCGTGCGGGCCACCGGCACGGCGGTCGCGGAGGTGGCGCTCTGCTACACCGGCGACCTGTCCGACCCGGCGGAGGACCTCTACACGCTCGACTACTACCTGCGCCTCGCCGAGGAGATCGTCGACGCGGGCGCGCACGTGCTCGCGATCAAGGACATGGCCGGGCTGCTCCGGCCGCCCGCCGCCCGCACGCTGGTCACGGCGCTGCGCGAGCGCTTCGACCTGCCGGTGCACCTGCACACCCACGACACCGCGGGCGGCCAGCTCGCCACGCTCATCACCGCGATCGAGGCCGGCGTGGACGCCGTCGACGGGGCGGTGGCGTCGATGGCGGGCACCACGTCGCAGCCCTCGCTCTCGGCCCTGGTGGCGGCCACCGACCACACCGAACGCGCCACCGGGCTGTCGCTGCAGGCGGTCGGCGACCTGGAGCCGTACTGGGAGGCGGTGCGGAAGGTCTACCGGCCGTTCGAGTCCGGGCTCGCGTCGCCCACCGGCCGGGTCTACCACCACGAGATCCCCGGCGGCCAGCTGTCCAACCTGCGGCAGCAGGCCATCGCGCTGGGGCTGGGGGACCGGTTCGAGCTGATCGAGGACCTGTACGCCGCCGCCGACCGGATGCTCGGACGGCTGGTGAAGGTCACGCCGTCGTCGAAGGTGGTCGGCGACCTCGCGCTGCACCTGGTGGGCGCGGGCGTCGAGGCGAAGGACTTCGAGGCCGATCCCGGCAAGTTCGACGTGCCCGACTCCGTGATCGGCTTCCTGCGCGGCGAGCTCGGCGACCCGCCGGGCGGCTGGCCGGAGCCCTTCCGCACCCGGGCGCTGGAAGGCCGTCCGCCCGAGCGGGAGCCCGCCGAGCTGTCCGACGACGACCGGGAAGGCCTGGCGAAGGACCGCCGCCCGACGCTGAACCGGCTGCTGTTCGCCGGGCCGACGAAGGAGTACCTGACCCACCGCGAGGCGTACGGCAACACGTCGGTGCTCTCCACGAAGGACTTCCTCTACGGGCTGGAGCCCGAGGTCGAGCACACCGTGGAGCTGGAGCCCGGCGTCACGCTGATCATCGAGCTGGAGGCGATCTCGGAGCCCGACGAGCGCGGCTACCGCACGGTCGTCACGTCGATGAACGGGCAGCTGCGTCCGGTGTCGGTGCGCGACGCCGAGGTCGCCACCGACGTCAAGGCCGCCGAGAAGGCCGAACGCGGCAACGCGCGGCACGTCGCGGCGCCGTTCGCGGGCGTGGTGACGCTGCAGGTGGCCGAGGGCGACGCGGTGGAGTCGGGCCAGACGGTGGCGACGATCGAGGCGATGAAGATGGAGGCGAGCATCACCGTGCAGCAGGCGGGCACGGTGAAGCGGCTGGCCATCGGCAAGGTGCAGCAGGTGGAGGGCGGCGACCTGCTGCTGGAGCTGGAGTAGCAGGCGCCCCACCGTGGACGGTCGCGCCGCGGCCTGCGGCGGGGAGCGGCCAGGAGCGGCGGGGCGGGCACAATGCCGCCGTGACGCGGATCGTGGCCGGTGCGGCGGGCGGGCGGCGGCTGGCCGTGCCGCCGTCGGGCACCCGGCCGACGTCCGACCGGGTGCGGGAGGCGCTGTTCTCCGCGCTCGCGCACGACCCCGGGCTCGACGGCGCCGCGGTGCTCGACCTGTGCGCGGGCTCGGGCGCGCTCGGGCTGGAGGCGCTGTCGCGCGGCGCCGCGCACGTGCTGCTCGTCGAGAGCGACCGGCGGGCCGCGGCGGTGCTGCGACGCAACGTCGCGGCCGTCGACCTGCCCGGCGCGCAGGTGCGGGCCGCCCCGGCCGCGGCCGTCCTCGCGGGGCAGGCCGACCGGGCCTTCGACCTGCTGCTCGTCGACCCGCCCTACGCCACCCCGGACACCGAGGTGGCCGCGTGGCTCACCGCCGCGCTCGCGCACGGCTGGCTCGCCGCCGACGCGACCGTCGTGGTCGAGCGGCCCAGCCGGGGTGGGCCGTTCCCGTGGCCCGCGCCGCTGCAACCCGTCCGTGAGCGACGTTACGGTGAGACCACACTGCACCTCGCGCGCTGTTACCGTCCCAGCTCATGAGGCGCGCCGTCTGCCCCGGCTCCTTCGACCCGCCCACCAACGGGCACGTCGACATCATCGGTCGCGCGGCGTCGCTGTTCGACGAGATCGTCGTGGCGGTGCTCGTGAACAAGAGCAAGAAGAGCCTGTTCACGGTCGAGGAACGCATCGCGATGCTCGGCGAGATCGTCACGCCGTACCCGAACGTCAAGGTCGACTCGTTCCACGGCCTGCTCGTCGACTACTGCCGCGAGCACGACGTCCGCGCGATCGTCAAGGGCCTGCGCGCGGTCACGGACTTCGACTACGAGCTGCAGATGGCCCAGATGAACCAGCAGCTCTCGGGCGTCGACACGCTGTTCATGTCGACCAGCCCTGAGTGGAGCTTCGTGGCGAGCTCGCTGGTGAAGGAGGTCGCGACGTTCGGCGGCGACGTCGCGCACCTGCTGCCGCCCACCGTCCACCGCCGCCTCGTGGAGCGCATCGCCGAGCGGGCCTGAGACACGCCGGCGTGAGCGTCAATCCGCCGTCCGGGCGTCGTCCGGTGAGAGGATCGGCGCCGTGTACCGGGTCTTCGAATCCCTCGACGCGCTGGTCACCGTGGTCGAGGAGGCGCGAGGGGTCCCGATGACCTCGAACTGCGTCATCCCCCGCGGCGACGTGCTTGAGCTGCTCGACGACATCCGCGAGGCGCTGCCCGGCGAGCTGGACGACGCGCAGGACGTGCTGGACCGCCGCGACGAGCTCGTCGACGACGCCACGCAGGAGGCGGAGCAGACCCGCTCGGGGGCGCAGGCCGACGCCGCGGCCGCGCTCGCGGCCGCCCACACCGAAGCCGACCGGCTGCTCGCCGACGCCCGCGCCGAGGCCGAACAGACCCTCGCGAGCGCCCGCCACGAGGCGGAGCGCGCGGTGGCCGACGCGCGCAGGCAGTACACCGAGCTCACCGACCGGGCCCGCAAGGAGGCCGAGCAGTCGGTGGAGGCGGGCCGGTCCACCCACGAGCGCTTCGTGAGCGAGGGCCGCGCCGAGCAGGCCCGGCTGGTCTCCCAGACCGAGGTCGTGCGGGCCGCCAACGCCGAGGCCGCCCGCGTCGTCGACGAGGCCGAGGGCGAGACCGACCGCCTGCGCCACGAGTGCGACGCCTACGTCGACGCCAAGCTCGCCGAGATGGAGGACATGCTCGGCAAGGCGCTCGCCACCATCACCCGCGGCCGCAGCCAGCTGTGGCGCAGCGCGCCCGCGGGCGCGGGGCGGGGCCGTACCGGCACGGGCATGGACCTCATCGACTGACCGCGACGATCGCCGCGGCCGGGACATAGCGGCCCTCGGTGGGGCGCTGCCGTCCCCGTCGCGGCGATCATCGGTCAGTCGTTCTCCACGAAGTGCGCGGCGAGGTCAGCGCGATGGGGCGGGCCCGCCGGTCGTGCTCGTCGGCGAGCCTGCGCACGAGCCCCCGTCGCTCCAGCAGGTGCACCTGCCGCGTGACGTGCGGCCCGGCGACCCGCATGCGTTCGGCGATCTCGCCGATCCGCAACGGCTCGCCCGCCTGGTTGAGCGTGGTCAGGATCGAGATCGTCGGCCGGTCGAGGTCGCCGCCCGCCTGCTCCACGGCGTGCTCGACGAGTCGGCTGCGGCCCAGCACGGTGCCCAGCCGCGCCAGGTGCGGCAGTACGGCCCTCAGGTCGGCGGCGCACATCGACACCCGGCGGCTCACCTTCCTCGACGAGGGCGGCGCCCCGATCGTCTCCCTCGAGCCGCAGGCCGTCGTCGGCGGCGCCGAGGGGCGCGACATCGAGGTGCGCCGTGGCGACCTCGCCGCGGCCCTCTACGACGCGACCCGCGACGACGTCACCTACCGGTTCGGCGACTCCATCGAGGCCCTCGACGAGGACGCCGACGGCGTCGAGGTCACGTTCCGATCCGGGCTGCGGCGCCGGTTCGACCTCGTGATCGGCGCCGACGGCCTGCACTCGCGCACCCGCGCGTTGGCGTTCGGGCCGGAAGAGCAGTTCCACCGCTACCTCGGCTACTGCTTCGCGGGCTTCACCATGCCCAACCCGCTGGGGCTCTCCCACGAGGGCGTGATGTGGAACGCGCCCGGCCGGGCCGCCGCGCTGTACGCCGTCGGTGACCACCCCCAGGTGCACGGCTTCCTCAACTTCGCCCTGCCCGAGCCGCCCTTCGCGGCGTTCCGCGACCCGGCGGCGCAGCGCGAGCTCGTCGCCGCCGTCTTCGCGGACGACGGCTGGGAGGTCCCCGACATGGTCCGCGCCATGCGCACGGCCGACGACCTGTTCTTCGACGTCATCAGCCAGATCCGCATGCCCGCCTGGTCGCGGGGCCGGGTGGCGCTCGTCGGCGACGCCGCCTACGCCCCGTCGTTCCTGACCGGGCAGGGCTCCAGCCTGGCGCTGGTGGGCGCCTACATGTTGGCGGGTGCGCTCGCGACCGCCCGCGACCACGGCACCGCCTTCGCCGACTACGAGCGCGGCACGCGGGGCTTCGTCGAGCAGAACCAGGCGCTGGTCGCCGAGGGCGACGCGCTGCTGTTCCCCACCACCGTCGAAGCGCTGGCCCGGCGCGACGCGCTGCTGCGGCAGGGGAGCGTCACGCCGCAGGCGGCCGGACGGCCGGAGCACTCGGCGCTCACCTTGCCCGCGTTCGCCGTCGCGGCGTGACCGGACCTACTCTGGAGGGGTGAGCACGCACCGTCCCGCCCCCGCCGGGCCGTGGGCCATCTCCACCCGCGAGTTGGGCCGTCGGCCCGGCAACATGCGCACCTACACCGGTGTGGTCCCCGCACCCGACGACGGGCTGGGCCTGCCGACGATCGGGGTCCCGCCGGGCGCACCCGTCGACCTGGACGTGCGGCTGGAGTCGGTCACGGAAGGCGTCTACGTCTCCGGCACCGCGCACGCCCGGCTCGAGGGGGAGTGCGCCCGCTGCCTCGACCCGCTCACCGACGAGATCACGGTGCAGATCGGGGAGCTCTTCGCCTACCCCGACAGCGTCACCGACGAGACCACCGAGGAGGACGAGCTGCCCCGCGTCGTCGACGACCGCGTCGACCTGGAGCAGACCGTCCGCGACGCGCTGGTGCTCGACCTGCCGCTCGCGCCCCTGTGCCAACCCGACTGCCGGGGCCTGTGCGTGGAGTGCGGCGAGAAGTGGGCCGACCTCGCGCCGGACCACGGGCATGAGACACTTGACCCACGGTGGGCCGCTCTGCGTGAGCGCTTGCCCGCCGAATGACCCTCGAGTACGACTGCTAGGAGATTCACCGTGGCCGTTCCCAAGCGCCGGATGTCGCGTTCGAACACGCGATCCCGTCGGTCGCAGTGGAAGGCCACTGCCCCCACGCTGGTCGCCTGCTCGAACCGCGCCTGCAAGGCCACCAAGCCGCCGCACGTCGCCTGCCCCGTCTGCGGCACCTACAACGGCCGTCCGGTCGTCACACCGGCCTGACGTCGCGCACAGGCCTATGCCGGAACGCGGTGCTTCGGGACCCGCGCCTGATCGTGGGGCCCTTCTCGCGTCGCTGGGTGTCGAGCTCTCCGACGAGCTGCTCACGCTGGCGTTGACCCACCGCTCCTACGCGTACGAGAACGGCCACCTGCCGACCAACGAGCGCCTGGAGTTCCTCGGCGATTCGGTGTTGTCCATCGTGGTCACCGAGCGCCTCTACCGCGACCACCCGGAGCGGCCGGAGGGCCAGCTGGCCAAGCTGCGCTCCAGCGTCGTCAACATGCACGCGCTCGCGGGCGTGGCCGCCACCCTCGGCGGGCCCGCCGGGCTCGGCGCCTACCTCTACCTCGGCCGCGGCGAGACCCTCACCGGCGGGCGCACCAAGCCCAGCATCCTCGCCGACGCCACCGAGGCGCTGATCGGCGCGGTGTACCTGGAGCACGGGCTGGAGACCGCGCGCGAGGTCGTGCACCGCCTCTTCGCCTCGCTGCTGCGCAACGCCCCGCTGCTCGGGGCGGGCCTCGACTGGAAGACCAGCCTCCAGGAGCTCACGGCCGCCAGCGACCTCGGCGTGCCCGAGTACCGCATCGCCGAGGAAGGCCCGGATCACCTGAAGCTGTTCACGGCCACGGCGGTCGTCGCCGGTCGGGACCTGGGGTCGGGCGTGGGGCGCACCAAGAAGGAAGCCGAGCAGAAGGCGGCCGAGCTGGCCTGGCACGCGCTCACGAAGGAAGCCGCCACCTCCAGCGCCGCGGGCACCTGAATGCCGGAGTTGCCGGAGGTCGAGGTCGTCCGCCGGGGCCTCGCCGAGCACGTGCGCAAGCGCACGATCGTCGACGTCGCGGTCGCCCACCCGCGCGCGGTGCGCCGCCACATCGCCGGGGACGCCGATTTCGCCGCCCGGCTGGAGGGCCGCACGATCACCGAGGTCCGTCGCCGCGGCAAGTACCTGTGGCTGGAGCTCGAGCCGGGCGACGAGGCCGTGCTCGCCCACCTCGGCATGAGCGGGCAGATGCTCGTCGCCGATCCCGGCAGGCCCGACGAGAAGCACCTGCGCATCCGCGTGCGGTTCGCCGACGACGGGCCGGAGCTGCGGTTCGTCGACCAGCGCACGTTCGGCGGGCTGTCTGTGCACCCGCTCGTCCCGGCCGTCGGCGGCGGCTTCCTGCCCGCCCCGATCGCGCACATCGCCCGCGACCCGATGGACCCCGCGTTCGACCTCGACGCCGCGGTGGCGGGCATCCGGCGGCGGCGCACCGAGATCAAACGGGCGCTGCTGGACCAGACCGTCGTGTCGGGCATCGGCAACATCTACGCCGACGAGGCGCTGTGGCTGGCCCGCCTGCACGGTGCCCGCCCCACCGAGAAGCTCACCCGGGCGCAGGGCCGCGCCGTGCTCACCGCCGCCACCGACGTGATGAACGCCGCGCTCGCCGCGGGCGGCACGTCGTTCGACACCCTCTACGTCAACGTCAACGGCGCCTCCGGCTACTTCGACCGCTCGCTCAACGCCTACGGCCAGGCCGAGCGGCCCTGCCCCCGCTGCGGCACGCCGATCCGCCGGGAGGCGTTCATGAACCGCGGCAGCTTCAGCTGCCCGCGTTGCCAGCCCCGCCCGCGCGTCAGAGCCAACCCTTCCGCTTGAACGCCAGGTACAGCAGGCCGGAGAGCAACGCCATCAGCAGCAGGGCGAAGGGGTAGCCGAGCGACCAGCTCAGCTCGGGCATGTTGTCGAAGTTCATGCCGTACACCGAGGCGATGAACGAGGGCGCGAAGAAGATCGCCGCCCACGACGAGATGCGCTTGACCTGTTCGTTCTGCTCGTAGCCCGCCTCGGTCATGCGGGCCATCTCCTCGTTCTGCCGCTGGCCGACGAGGGCCGCGTTGACCTGCAGGATGTTCGTGAGCAGCTCGCGGAACCCGGCCAGCCGCTCGATCACCCGGGTGGCGTGGTCGGCCACGTCGCGCAGGTTGCGCCGCAGTTCGAGGTCGGTGCCCTCGGCCCGTTGCTTGAGCGCGGCGCGCAGGCCGTCGAGGAGGTCGGCGAGCGGGTCGACCGCACGCTGGAAGTCGATCACCTCGCGGGACAGCTGGTAGATGCGCCGGGAGACCTGCGGGTCGCCGCCGAAGACCTGCACCTCGATCTCGTCGATGTCGTTCTGCAGCCCGTCCAGCACGGGGCCGTAGTCGTCGACGACCTTGTCCAGCACCGCGTAGAGGACGGCGTTCGACCCTTGGCGCAACAGCTCCGGGTCGGCCTCCAACCGCGTGCGCACCTCGCCGAGGTCGGGCTCCGCGGCGTGCCGCACCGTGATGACGAAGTCGGGCCCGAGGAACAGGTGGACCTCGCCGATCTCGACGTCTTCCTCGCGGTCGACGTAGCGGGCGGGCCGCAGCACCACGAACAGCACGTCGCCGTACTGCTCCAGCTTCGGGCGCTGATGGGCGTTGATCGTGTCCTCGACCGCGAGGGGGTGCAGGTTGAACTCCTTCGCGACCGCCCGGATCTCTGCCTCGTCGGGGCGCAGCATGCCGATCCAGGCGAAGCTGTGACCGCCCGACGGGCAGGCGTGCAACGCCTCGAAGGTCTGGTCGAGGGAGTCGGGCACGACAGCACGGTTCCCGTCGATGTAGATCGCGTTGTCGACCACCGACATGCGCTGCTCCCTCGGCTCGTCCGGACGGAGGGTAACCGGCGGCGAACCGATGTCAGCAATGCGCGTTCCGCCGTGATTGCGGCATTTGGGCAGGTCGGCAGGGTCAGGCCAGGCGCGCGTACACCACGATGTTGTCACGGTAGCTGTGCGCCGCGCGGTCCAGCTCACCGCCGCAGGTGATCAGGCGGAGCTCGGGGCCCGGGACGTCGCCGTAGACCGTGCGGGTCGGGAACCGGTCCTTCGGGTACTGCTCGACCCGCTCCACGCGGAACCGCGCCGACGTGCCGTCCGCCCGGTCGACGAGCACCTCGTCGCCGGGATCGAGCGCCTTCAGGTCGGCGAAGGCCCCCTTGCGTTGTTTCCAGTTCACGTGCGCGGCCAGCACCGCCGGGCCGGGCTCACCCGGCGTCGGCGACTTGCTGTACCAGCCGACCGTCGTGGCGTCGGGCGGCACCTCCATCGACCCGTCCGCCTGCAGGCCGAGGTCGATCACGCCGCGGGCGTCGACGTCGATCGCGGGTATCCGCAGGCGTTCGGGCCGCGAGGCGCTGAGCGCGGCCGACGTCGGGGCCGCCGCGACCGTGCTCGCGGGCGCCTGCACGCCGGGGCTCGCCGTGCCGCAGCCCGCCGCCAACGCCAGCCCGAGCACGGACGCGACGACGAGCCGCGCGAGCGCGCCGGGCACGTTTCAGCCTGCGCTCTGGCATTGACGGCGGACGCCCACCGCTAGCAGGCCCATCCCGGCGAGGGCGATCAACGCGGTGGCGGGAGCGGGCTGCTCGGTCGAGCCGTCGCCGGTGTCGACGCCGCCCTGCGGCAGCACCTTCACCTGCCCCTCCTCGTCGCCCTCCTTGGCTTCGTCGTCTTCCTCGGCTTCCGGGGCGGACGTGCGCGACGGCTCGGGGGTCGACCTGGTCGTGGCCGCCGCTTCCCGGAAGTAGGACTCGCACGCGACGCCGTCGTCGTTCGCGTCCAGCCGCTCCGGATCGCCGACGCGGCCGTCGAGCGCCTCCTGGGCCTCGGCCTGGCTGGCGAAATCGGCGCAGTCCCGATCCGGCTGGGCGTAGGCCGCTCCGGCGAGGGGGAGCGTTCCCGCCACCGTGAGCACGGCGACGGTGAGGGCATGGCGGAACCGCATCTTCGAGTCTCCTCGGGTCGGCGCGCATCGGGGGTGCGCGCGATCGTTCGCGACTGGAGATCGTCGAAAGCGATCTGTCCGTTACGGATCAGACGCGCTCAGTAACCGAATTCCTGGGTCCAGTACATGCCGCGCGGGTCGAGGCCGACGCCGATGGTGGTGAAGTCGCAGTCGAGGATGTTGCGCCGGTGATCGGGTGAGCCCATCCAGTCCGATACCACCTCGGCGGCAGAACGCTGCCCGTAGGCGATGTTCTCACCGCCGTAGTCGGAGTAGCCCGCCGCCGACGCGCGCTCTTCCGGGGTGCCGCCGTCCGGGCTGTTGTGCTCGAAGTAGCGCCGGTTGACCATGTCGGAGCTGTGCGCCCGGGCGGCGGCCGACAGCCTGCCGTCGACGCGCAACGGGCCGCAGCCCGCGCGGATCCGCTCGGCGTTGGTGCGGGCCACGACGTCCAGCTCCGGGACCGCGTTCCGGGCGGCGGGCGGCGCGGGCCGCTGCGGCTTGGCGGGCGCCGGGCGCGACGGCGGCTCCGGCGTCGGCACGATGGGGACGATCGGCATCGGCAGCGTCGGCACGGGGAGCAGGGGGAACGAGAGGTCGGCGGTCTCCGGGGGCGGGGGGTTGCGCGCTCCCGCGAGGAGCACGGTCCCGCCGACCAGCAGAGCGCCGACGACGAGCCCGCTCACCAGAGCTGCGCCACGACGCCGAAGGGCGATCACGGTGCGCTACCGTAGCGCATGGCCGAAACGACGGTCCGACTGACCGCCTGGGTACACGGACGAGTGCAAGGCGTAGGTTTCCGCTGGTGGACGCGATGCCGTGCGCTGGAGCTCGGCCTGGTTGGGGAGGCGCGCAACCTCCCCGACCGTCGAGTGGCAGTGGTTGCGGAGGGTAGTCGTCGCGCGTGTGAGCAGCTGCTCGACGCCCTCCGCGGAGCCGACACCCCCGGCCGGGTGGACGAGGTCGTCGAGCGCTGGGGCGCGGCGCGCGGCAGCCTGCGGGGCTTCACCGAGGCCTGAGCTGGGGTCGCGGCCGGTACGCTCGCGGCACCCCCGATTTCCCCGGAGCCTCCCCGTGCACCTCAAGAGCCTGACGCTGAAGGGCTTCAAGTCCTTCGCCTCGGCCACGACGCTGCGCCTCGAGCCGGGCATCACCTGCGTGGTCGGGCCGAACGGCTCGGGGAAGTCCAACGTCGTCGACGCCATCAGCTGGGTGCTGGGCGAGCAGGGGGCGAAGGCCCTGCGCGGCGGCAAGATGGAGGACGTCATCTTCGCGGGCACGTCGGGGCGGGCGCCGCTCGGCCGGGCCGAGGTCACGCTCACGATCGACAACGCCGACGGCGCGCTCCCCATCGACTACGCCGAGGTCTCGATCACCCGGCGCATGTTCCGCGACGGCGCGGGCGAGTACGAGATCAACGGCAGCCACTGCCGCCTGCTCGACATCCAGGAGCTGCTCTCCGATTCCGGCATCGGCCGGGAGATGCACGTCATCGTCGGGCAGGGCCAGCTCGATTCGGTGCTCTCCTCGAAGCCGGAGGACCGGCGCGCCTACATCGAGGAAGCGGCGGGCGTCCTCAAGCACCGCAAGCGCAAGGAGAAGGCGCTCCGCAAGCTCGACGCCATGCAGGCCAACCTCACCCGGCTCACCGACCTCACCGCGGAGCTGCGCCGCCAGCTCAAGCCGCTCGGGCGGCAGGCCGAGATCGCGCGGCGGGCGCAGGCCGTGCAGTCCGAGCTGCGCGACGCGCGGCTGCGGCTCGCCGCCGACGACCTCGTCACGTTGCGCGACGAGCTGGCCAAGGAGGAGGCCGACGAGGCGAGCGCCCGGGCCCGCCGCGCGGAGGTGGAGGCGCAGCTCTCGGCGGGCCGCGTCGAGCAGGAGCGGCTGGAGGCGGCCCTCGCCGAGGACGCCCCGCGGCTCGCTGCGGCGCAGGACACCTGGTACCGGCTCTCCGCGCTGGCGGAGCGGCTGGCGGGCACCGTCCGCCTGGCTCAGGAGCGGGCGCGCCACCTCGCGGGCGCGGCCGAGGCCCGCGCCCCCGGCCGCGATCCGGACGAGCTCGACGCCGAGGCCGACGCGATCGCCGAGCAGGAAGACGCGCTGGTCGCGGCGGTCGTGGAGGCCCGGCGGGCGCTCTCGGAGATCACCGAGGCGCGCACCGAGCACGAACGCACGCTGGCCGCGGCCGAACGCGCGCACCTGGCCGCCGTCCGCGCGCTCGCCGACCGCCGCGCCGGGCTCGCGACGCTCGCGGGCCGGGCCGAGGCCCTGCGCAGCGGCGCCGCGGCCACGGCGGAGGAGATCGAGCGGCTGTCCGACGCGCTCGCCGAAGCGCAGGAGCGCACCGCGGCCGCCGAAGCGGAGCTGGCGGGCGCCCGCGAGGAGCTCGGGGCCCTCGCCGAGGGCGACACCTCGCTGGAGGAGCGCGGCACGCACACCGCGGCCGCGCACGAGGCCGCGCGCGGCCGGGTGGCCGAGCTCGTCGCGCAGGAGCGGGCGGCCGAGCAGCAGCGGGCGCACTGGCGGGCGCGGGTGGAGGCGTTGTCGGTCGGGCTGGCCCGCCGCGACGGCTCGGCGTCGATCGCCGGGGCCGAGGGCGTGCTGGGCACGGTGTCGGCGCTGGTCGCGGTGGAGGCCGAAGCCCGCACCGCGGTCGCCGCGGCGCTGGGCGAGCTGGCCGACGGCCTCGCCGTGGCCGACCTCGACGCCGCCGTCGCCGCCCTCGCCACCCTCCGCACGGGCGGGGCGGGCCGCGCCTCCCTGGTCGTGGCGACGCCCGCCGACCGTCACCACGCCGCCGCGTCCGGCGCCGACCCCACCGCCGCTGGACCTGGCGCCGACCCCACCGTCGCTGGACCTGGCGCTGTCCCCGCCGCCGCTGGATCTGGGGCCGAACCCACCGCCGCCGGGCCCGGCGCCGACCCCACCGCCGCTGGATCTGGGGCCGAACCCGCCGCCGCCGGGCCCGGCGCTCGCCCCACCGCTGCCGGAGCTGGCGCAGTCCCCGCGGCTGCCGGGCCCGGCGCGGGTCGCGGCGCCGTGGGGCTCGGCGCTGGCTCCACCGCGGCCTCGACTGCCGCGCGGCCTGGTGCAGTGGACCACCCCCTTCCCGACGTGCCGGGGGCGCGGTGGGCGGCAGCGGCGGTGTCCGGGGAGGGGCCGGTCGCGGAGGCGGTGCGGGCGCTGCTGCAGGGCGTGGTGCTCGTCGCCGACGGGGCGGCGGCGCGGCGGGTGGTCGCGGCCGGGCTCACCGCCGTCACCGCCGATGGGGACGTCCTCGGCCCGCACCGGGCGTCCGGCGGCTCCGGGGGCGGCGGCAGCGCACTCGACGTCCAAGCCGCCGTCGACGACGCCACGGCCGCCCTCGCGAAGGTGGAGGAGGAGGTCGCCGGGCTGCGGCCCGCGCTCGATGGGGCCCGCGCCGAGGAGGCGGCGCGCCAGGCCGACGTCGAGGCGGCGAAGCGCGAGCAGGCGGCCGCCGAGCAGCGCCGCGCGGGCGCCGCGGCCCGGCTCGGCGCCCACGAGCAGGCCGTGCGGTCCGCCAGGGCCGAGGCCGAGCGCCTGCGCACCCGCCGCGACGAGGTCGAGACCCGTCGCACCGACGCCCTGCTCGCACTGGAGGCCGCGGAGCAGCAGCTCGCGGTGGCCGAGGACGAACCGGTGGCCGACGAGCCCGACACCGAGATCCGCGACGCCGCCGCCGAAGCCGTCGAGACCGCCCGATCGGCGGAGGTCGACGCCCGCCTGGCGTTGCGCACGGCCGAGGAACGGGCGCGGGCGATCGCGGGCCGGGCCGAATCCTTGCGCCGTCAGGCCGCTGCCGAACGCCAGGCCCGCAGCCGAGCGGCCGCCGCCCGCGCGGCCCGGGAGCGCGGCGCCCGCATCGCCGCGCTGGTCGTCACGGCGGGGGAGACGGCGTGCGGGCGGATCGCCGTGTCGCTCGCGGCCGCCGCCGAGGAGCGGGACGCCGCCGCGGCCGCCCGCGACTCCCGCGAGCGCGAGCTCGGCGAGGCCCGCCTCGTGGTCGGCAGGCTCACCGCGCTGATGGAGAAGCTCACCGACGCCGTGCACCGCGACGAGGTGCTCCGCGCCCAGAACCGCCTGCGGCTCGAGCAGCTCACCGAGAAGGTGCTCGGCGACCACGGCCTCGGCGCGCACGACCTGGTCACCGAGTACGGGCCGGACGTGCCGGTACCCGCCTCGGCCGCGGAGATGGCGGAGTACGAGGCGGCGCGGGAGCGCGGCGAGGACGTCACGCCGCCACCCCCGATGCCCTACGAGCGGGCCGCCCAGCAGCGCCGTGCGAGCCGGGCGGAGAAGGACCTCGCGCTGCTGGGCAAGGTCAACCCGCTCGCGCTGGAGGAGTTCGCGGCGCTGGAGGAGCGCTACCGGTTCCTCTCGACGCAGCTGGAGGACCTGAAGAACACCCGGCGGGACCTGCTGACGGTGGTCCGCGAGGTCGACGACAAGATCCTCGAGGTGTTCACGGAGGCGTACTCCGACGTCGCGCGCGAGTTCGTCACGGTCTTCGCCACGCTGTTCCCCGGCGGCGAGGGCAGGCTGGTGCTCACCGACCCCGAGGAAATGCTCACCACCGGCATCGAGGTCGAGGCCCGACCGCCGGGGAAGAAGGTCAAGCGGCTGTCGCTGCTGTCGGGCGGTGAGCGCTCGCTCACCGCGATGGCGTTGCTCGTGGCCATCTTCCGAGCGCGGCCGTCGCCGTTCTACGTGCTCGACGAGATCGAGGCCGCGCTCGACGACGTCAACCTGCGCAGGCTGATCCTGCTCATGGAGGAGCTGCGGGAGACCAGCCAGCTCATCGTGATCACCCACCAGAAGCCGACGATGGAGGTCGCCGACGCGCTGTACGGCGTGTCGATGCGCGGCGACGGCATCACCACGGTGATCAGCCAGCGCCTGCGCCCCGCGAGCTGAGCCGGACGTTTCCGGGGTTCGATCACCGGAAACGTCGGTCTCGCGGTGATCACGGCGGGTGTGGGCCTCGGCGCACCTCGTGGTCCGCGGCGTGACAGGCTGGACGGGTGACGCAGACCCTGTGGATCGTCATCGTGGTCGTCGCGGTGCTCATCGTCCTGGCCGTGGTGCTCGGGCTCGTTCTGCGCCGCAGCCGCCGCATCAGCCTGCGCGAGGCCGAGAAGCGCGAGGAGCTGCCGCCCCGCGGCGGCACCTACAAGGCCGAGGGTGGCTTCACCTTCACCGCGGGCGGCGATGCACCGGCGCCGCCGAAAGTCACGGATACGCCGTCCCGGGGACGAATCGGTGACGCTCGTCCGGCCGGTGGGGCCACCCCCGGCGCGCCTGCTGGTGCACCCCCGGTGGACGCGGGTCCCGCCGCCGCGCCGCCCGAGCAGCGCCCAGCCACCGCGCCACGGAGAGAGCGCCCGGCCACAGCGCCGGATGAGGAGCGGCCGCCCGCGGACGCGCCCGCCGCCACTGCACCACCGGTCGAGCGCCCGCCCGCCGAGCCCCCGGCAACTGCGTCCCCGGCGGATGGAGCCCCCACTACTGCGCCGGCCGCGGATCGACCCACCAGCGCACCGGCCGCAGAGCGAACGGCCGCCAGCGCGCCACCCGCCGAGCGCCCGGCTGCGGCCCCGCCTGCCGCCAGCGCGCCGCCCGCCGAGCGCCCGGCCACCGCGCCTGCCGAGGAGCGCCCGTCAGCGGGCTCGGCCGCCACCGCGCCGCCGCCCGCAACCGCGCCCGCGCCCGCCACCGCGCCGCCGGCCGCCACCGCGCCCCCGGCCGCCACCGCGCCCGCGCCCGCAACCACCGCGCCCGCAACCACCCCGCCCCCGGCTGCGGCGCCGCCGACCCCGGCCACCCCGACCGCCCCGGCCACGCAGGCACCCGCGTCGACCAACGGCGCGGCGGCATCGGCGACCACCACCCCCACGCCCACCGACATCACCCCGCCCGAGGGCAGGTTGGAGCGCCTGCGCGGACGGCTGTCGCGCTCCCGCTCCGGGTTCGGGCAGGGGCTGCTCGCCGTGCTCGGTGCGGGCGAGCTGGACGAGGAGTCCTGGGAGGACGTCGAGACGCTGCTCCTGCAGGCCGACCTCGGCCCGGAGATGACCGTCGAGCTCGTCGACACCCTCCGCACCGAGCTCGCCCGCCGCGCCGTCCGCACCCCCGAACAGGCGCGGGTGCTGCTCCGCGACGTCCTCACCGACGCCCTGCGCACCGACCTCGACCGCTCCGTCCGCGCGCTGCCGCACGACGGCAGGCCCGCGGTGCTGCTCATCGTCGGGGTCAACGGCACCGGCAAGACCACCACCACCGGCAAGCTCGCCCGCGTCCTCGTCGCCAGCGGCCGCCACGTCGTGCTGGGCGCCGCCGACACCTTCCGCGCCGCGGCCGCCGAGCAGCTCGCCACCTGGGGTGAGCGGGCGGGCGCCACCGTGATCCGCGGCCCCGAGGGCGCCGACCCCGCCAGCGTCGCGTTCGACGCCGTCAAGCAGGGCGACGAGGAGGGCGCCGACGCCGTGCTCCTCGACACCGCCGGGCGCCTCCACACGAAGACCGGGCTGATGGACGAGCTCGGCAAGGTCAAGCGGGTGGTCTCCCGCCAGGCCCTCGTCGACGAGGTGCTGCTCGTGCTCGACGCCACCACCGGGCAGAACGGGCTCACCCAGGCGCGCGTGTTCGGCGACGTCGTCGACGTCACCGGCATCGTCCTCACCAAGCTCGACGGCACCGCCAAGGGCGGCATCGTGTTCCGCGTGCAGCGCGAGCTCGGTGTGCCGGTCAAGCTCGTGGGCCTCGGCGAGGGCCCCGACGACCTGGCGCCGTTCGAGCCCGCGGCGTTCGTCGACGCCCTCCTGGAGTGACCAGAGCGTGATCGACGTCTCGAAGCGGGCCTTGGTAACCCGCCTGTAACCCCGATCGCGGAGCCGTTCACCCGCACGCAACAAGGTGCGACCTTCGCCGAAACACGACCCGCCGAGTATTCCCCCAGCCTGGCCGACCAGCAGGAGGGAAACCGTGCTCAATTCGGGAGACACCGCATGGGTGCTCGCGAGCGCAGCGCTCGTGATGCTCATGACCCCGGGTCTGGCGTTCTTCTACGGAGGCATGGTCCGTAGCAAGAGCGTCCTCAACATGCTCATGATGAACTTCATCGCGCTGGCCGTCGTCGGCACGCTGTGGTTCTTCTACGGCTTCAGCTTCGCCTTCGCCAACGACATCAACGGCGCGGGCCTTCTCGGCGGCTTCGAGTTCGTCGGGCTGGAGAACACCGCGGGCCAGCTCGCCGGGTTCGCCGTGGCGGCCAACCCCGACACCGGCACGGCCGCAGTGGCCTGGCCCGGTCCGGACGCGATCCCCGTGCTCGCGTTCTGCATGTTCCAGCTGATGTTCGCGGTCATCACGCCCGCGCTGATCTCGGGTGCGGTCGCCGACCGCCTCAAGTTCTGGAGCTGGACGCTGTTCGTCGCGCTGTGGGTGACGATCGTCTACTTCCCGGTCGCGCACTGGGTGTTCTCGTTCGACGGGTTCGTCAGCGAGACCGCGGTCGGCGGCTGGATCGCCAACGCGAACAAGCTCGGCGCGCTGGACTTCGCCGGTGGCACCGCGGTGCACATCAACGCCGGTGCGGCGGGCCTCGCGCTCGCGATCGTGCTCGGCAAGCGCCGCGGCTGGCCCAAGGAGCCGATGCGGCCGCACAACGTGCCGCACGTGCTGCTCGGCGCGAGCCTGCTGTGGTTCGGCTGGTTCGGGTTCAACGCGGGCTCGGCGCTCACGGCCGGTGACCTCGCGGGCGTCGCGTTCACCAACACGATGCTCGCCACGTGCACCGCGGTACTGGGCTGGCTGGTCGTGGAGCAGATCCGCGACGGCAAGCCCACCACGCTCGGCGCCGCGTCCGGCGCGGTCGCGGGCCTCGTCGCGATCACCCCGGCGGCCGGGTACGTCAGCCTCCTCGGCGGCGTCATCATCGGCTTCGTCGCGGGCGTCGTCTGTGCCCTGGCGGTGGCGCTGAAGTTCCGCTTCCGCTTCGACGACTCGCTCGACGTCGTCGGCGTCCACCTCGTCGGCGGCATCGTCGGCACGCTGATGGTCGGCCTGTTCGGCAGCACGGCCGTCAACTCGCTGTCGGTCGACGGCCTCTTCTACGGCGGTGGGTTCACCCAGCTCGGGAAGCAGGCCGTGGCGGCAGGGGTCGTGATGGTGTACTCGTTCGTCGTCGCGGCGATCCTCGCCCTGATCATCAACAAGACGATCGGGTTCCGGGTCAGCGTGGAGGACGAGGTCACCGGCGTCGACGAGACCGAGCACGCCGAGTCGGCGTACGACTTCTCGACCCTGCGCGGTGTGACCGGGCTGTCCCACGGTGTCTCGGCCCGCGTCCCGGAACCCGCGCCTGTCGTCGAGGCGACCGCGGGCGCCGGAAAGGAGAGCTGAGCCATGAAGCTCGTCACGGCCATCGTCAAGCCGTTCGTCCTCGAGGACGTGAAGGGCGCGCTGGAGCAGCTCGGCGTGCTGGGCATGACGGTCAGCGAGGTGCAGGGCTACGGCCGCCAGAAGGGCCACACCGAGGTCTACCGGGGTGCCGAGTACTCCGTGGACTTCGTGCCGAAGGTGCGCGTGGAGGTCGTCGCCGACGACGCCCTCGCGGACAAGGTGGTCGACGCGGTCGTCGAGGCCGCCCGCACCGGCAAGATCGGTGACGGGAAGGTCTGGGTCACCCCGGTCGACAGCGTGATCCGGGTCCGCACCGGAGAGCGCGGAGCGGACGCCGTCTAGATATCGGTTCCCGGGGCCCGCCGCGACACCTTCGCGGTGGGCCCCTGGCCGTCCGACAGGGGAATCAGGCAATGATGCTGGTCACGGCCATCGTGAAGCCCTTCGCCCTCGCCGACGTGCGCGCGGCCTTCGAGCGGATGGACATCGCGGGCATGACGGTGAGCGAGGCGTCGGGCTACGGCCGTCAACGCGGCCACACCGAGGTGTACCGCGGCGCGGACTACCAGGTCGACTTCGTGCCGAAGGTGCGCATCGAGGTGGTGGCGCCCGACGAGCTCGTCGAGAAGGTCATCGACGCGGTCGTCGAGGCCGCCCGCACCGGCAAGATCGGAGACGGCAAGGTGTGGGTGACGCCGGTCGCGACGCTCGTCCGCGTCCGCACCGGGGAGCGGGGTGCCGACGCGCTGTGACCGGCGATCCGATGACGGCCGTGGGCTCCGAGTCGGCGGCGGACCTCGTCCGCGCGAAGGCGGTGCTGCTCGACCCGGGTCCGGGCAAGCGCAGGCTCGGTCCGGAGGCGTTGCGCACGGCCCTGGTCGACCTGCACGACTTCTGGCTCGCCTCCCGCTGCGCGGCCATCGGGCTGACCGACCGGGCGTCCCTGGTCGCCGTCGGCGCGCTGGGGCGGCGCGAGCTGGCGCCCTACTCGGACCTGGACCTCGTGCTGCTGCACGACGGCCGCAAGGACGTCGACCGGCTGGCCGAGGAGCTGTGGTACCCGCTGTGGAACTCGGGGATCGGGCTCGACCACTCGGTGCGCACGCCCGGTCAGGCCGTCCAGGTCGCGGCGACCGACCTGCGCGCCGCGTTCGGCCTGCTGGAGGCCCGGCACCTCGCGGGCGACCCGGAGCTGTCGGAGAAGGTCGGGTCAGCGGTGCGGCAGGCCTGGCGGGCAGGGATCCGGGGCCGCTACGAGGAGATCGCCGAGGGCGCCCAGCGAGCGGTGGCGCAAGTCCGGCGACGTCGCGCACCGCGTGGAGCCGGACCTCAAGAGCGGGCACGGCGGCCTCCGCGACGTCCAGCTGATCGACGCGCTGGCCGCCGCGCAGCTCGTCGACCGCCCGTCGCGCGACGTGCTCGACGGCCGTGACCTCCTGCTGGACGTCCGCACGGAGCTGCACCGCATGGCGGGCCGGGCCCGCGACGTGCTGCGCGCGCAGGACGCCGACGAGGTGGCGGCGAGCCTCGACATCGCCGACCGCTTCGAGCTCGCCCGGGCCCTCTCGGGGGCGGCCCGCTCCGTGGCGTTCGCCGCCGAGGTCGGGCTGCGCCAGGCGCGCAACGCACTGCCGCGCCGGGGGCTCGCGGCATTGCGGCGCCCGCCGGTGCGCCGCCCGCTCGACAGCGGCGTCGTCGAGCACGGGGGCGAGGTCGCGCTGGCCCGCGACGCCACGGCCGTCCGCGACCCGGCGCTCGTGCTGCGGGTCGCGGCCACCGCGGCCCGCACCGGGCTCCCGGTGGCCGCGGGCACGCTGCACCGGCTCGCCGACACCGCGCCCGAGCTGCGGGAGCCGTGGCCGCGGGCGGCGCGCGGCGAGCTGCTGTCGCTCTTGGGCACCGGCCGTCCGCTCGTGGACGTCGTGGAGTCGCTCGATCGCACCGGCCTGTGGGGGCGGCTGTTCCCGGAGTGGGGCGCCGTGCGCGACCTCCCGCCGCGCGACCGCGCGCACGTCTGGACGGTCGACCGGCACCTCGTGGAGACCTGCGCGCAGGCGGCGCGCCTGACCACCCAGGTCGCCCGGCCGGACCTGCTGCTGATCAGCAGCCTGCTGCACGACATCGGCAAGGGCCGCGGCGGCGACCACTCCGTGGTGGGGGAGTCGTTGGCCGTGCAGATCGGGCGCAGGCTGGGCTTCGCCGATGCGGACGTCGCGGTCCTCGGCGCCGTGGTGCGCCACCACCTGCTGCTGCCGCACACGGCCACCCGGCGCGACCTGGAGGACCAGGCGACGGTGGTCCGGGTCGTCGAGACGCTGGAGCAGGCCGTGCCCGGGGCGGGCGCGCTCCTGCTCGACCTGCTCGGCGCGCTCGCCGAGGCCGACTCGCTCGCCACCGGCCCGGGCGTGTGGAGCCCGTGGAAGCGGGTGCTGATCGGCGACCTCGTCGCCCGGTGCCGCGCGCTGTTGGCGGGGGAGGCGTTGCCCGCGCCCACCGCGCCGTCGACGGCGGAGATCGAGATGGCGGCCGCGGTGGCGGCCGAGGGACGTCCGCAGCTGCGCCTGGAGACGGGCGACCCGGCGACGGTCACCGTCGCGCTGCCGAAGCACCGCACCGGCGGGCTCGCCGCGGCCGCGGGCGTGCTCGCGCTGCACTCGCTGGTGGTGCACGCGGCCGCGGTCCTGTCCGCGGACGTCGCGTGCCCCGCCGTCACGGTGCTCCGCTTCACCGTGACGCCCGCGCTTCGGCGGCTTCCCCGACCCGGCGCTGCTGCGCTCGAACCTGGCGCGCGTGCTCGACGGCAGCCTCGCGCTCGACGAGGCGCTGGCGCGCAAGGAGCGGGACTACGCGCCCGCGGCGGCGTCCGGCGAACCGGCCGCCCCGGCCCGCGTGCTGTGGTTCGACGACGAGGCCACCGGCGCCGTCGTCATGGAGCTGCGCGGCACGGACCGGATCGGGCTGCTGCACCGGGTCGCGGCCGCGCTCGCCCGCTGCGACATCGGCCTGCGGTGGGCGCGGGTCTCCACGCTCGGGGCGTCGGTGGTGGACGCGTTCTGCCTCGACACCGACGACGGCACGGTCGGGCTCCCACAGCGGCGCCTGGTGGAGCGGGCGGTGCTCACCGCGGCGCGGTAGCCCGACCGGAACGGAACGGGCGAATCGGACGTTGGCGCGGTGTGCGTCCCGTTCGTCTCGCGCTGCCCGGCCGGAGCCTGCTGCTCGTGGCGGGCATGCCCGGCGCGGGCAAGTCCACGCTGCTCGCCCGCCTGCCCGCCCGTCCCGATGTCGCGGTCCTCGATTCCGACGCACAGCGCGCCGCGCTGCAGCCGGTGTTCGGGGCCGTGCCCTACCGGAGCTACCGGCCGCTCGTGCACGCGTGGCACCGGCTCGCGGTGCTGGTGGCGGCGTTCTCGGCGGTGCCGACGGTGGTGGTGCACCTGCCCGCCACCGGAGCCCGCACCCGGGCCGCGGTCGCGCTCCTGGCGCGCATGAGCGGTCGCGCGGCGTACCTGTTGTGGCTGCACGTCGATCCCGCCGACGCCCGCGCGGGGCAGCGGGACCGCGGCCGCGTGGTGGGGGACGCTTCCTTCAGCGGGCACGCAAGCCGCGCGCTGGCGACGACGGACGCGCTGCGCGACGGGCCGCCGCCGGGCTTCGCCGAGGTCACGGTGCTCGACCGGCGGGCCGCGGCGCGCGGGGTGTGCCTCACCACCGAGGAGCTAGTGGCCCACTAGTCAGGCCGTCTCGGGTCGCGTAGCCGCGGGCCAGGCCTCGGCGCGCTCGCGCACACCGGGCTCGCCGGTGCCGTCCTCGCTGATCTCCTCCAGCTCGCGGGCGTCCAGGTCGGGCTCGCCCGCGTGCGCGACCTCGCCCGCCGCGAGCTCGACGTCGGCGGCCGCGAGCAGCCGGTGGCCGCTGGCCAGCACCGCGATCGCGGCGACCACGGCGCCCGCGCCGATCCAGAACGGCACGTGCACGTTGAACTGCTCGGCCAGCAGCCCCGCCGCGAACGGGGCGAGCCCGCCGCCGATGAACCGGATGAAGCCGTACGCCGCCGACGCCACCGGCCGCTCGACCGGCGCGACGAGCATCACCGCCTGGGTGGTCAGGGTGTTGTTCACGCCGATCATCGCGCCCGCGACGACCACGCACACGACCAGCACCGCCGGGTAGTCGGTGAAGGCCGCGATCACGCCGAGCACCACCGCGAACAGCGCGAGGTTGACGTACAGCGTCGGGGCGGTGCCGAACCGGCCCTGCAGCCGCGGCGCGACGAACACCGAGAACACCGCCACCAGCAGGCCCCAGCCGAAGAACACCGCGCCCAGCCCGTAGATCGACAGGTGCATCGGGAACGGCACGTAGCCGAGCATGGTGAAGAAGCCCCAGTTGTAGAGCAGGGCCGTGACGCCCATGGTGAGCAGCCCGCGGTGGCGCAGCGCCTTGAGCGGCGCCGAGAGCGGGGCGGGCGCCGCGGGGCGGGGAGTGCGGGGCACGAAGAGCACCGTGGCGACCAGCGCGATCGCCATGAGCACCGAGACGCCGAAGAACGGCCCGCGCCAGCTGATGTTGCCGAGCGCGGCGCCCAGCAGCGGGCCGCAGGCGATGCCGATGCCCAGCGCCGTCTCGTAGAGGACGATCGCGCCCGCGAACCCGCCCGTGGCGGACCCGACGATGACGGCGAGCGAGGTCGCGATGAACAGCGCGTTGCCGAGTCCCCAGCCCGCGCGGAAGCCGACGATGCCGCCGATCGTGTCGGTCAGGCCCGCGAGGCCCGCGAACACGACGATCAGCACGAGCCCGGCGATGAGGGTGTTCTTGGCGCCGATCCGGCTGGACACCCAGCCGGTGACGAGCATCGCGACCGCGGTGACGACGAGGTAGCTGGTGAACAGCAGCGTGACCTGGCTCGGCGTGGCGTGCAGCTGGGTGGAGAGCGCGGGCAGGATCGGGTCGACGAGCCCGATGCCCATGAACGAGATCACGCAGGCGAAGGCGACGGCCCACACCGCTCGGGGTTGGCGGAACGGGCTGGTCATGCGGGGGTTCCTTTCGAGACGAGACGGCCGACGGCGCCCATGGCGGCCGCGAGCGCGGCGTGGTCCTCGGCGTCGAGGTCGTCGAGCAGGTCGGCGAGGGCCTCGGCCCGGGCCCGGCGGCGCGCGGCGAGCACCGCGCGGCCGTCCCGGGTGACGGTGACGAGCACGCCGCGCCGGTCGGCGGGGTCGGGTGCCCGTTCGACCAGGCCGCCCGCGGCCAGCCTGCCGACCAGCCCCGTCATGGCGGGCTGCGTGACGCCCTGGGTCTCGGCGAGCTCGGTGATGCGCCGCGCGCCGCGGCGTTCGAGGTCGGCGAGGGTCGCGGCGGCCACCAGGCTCAGCCCGCCACGCGGGGTCAGCCGCGGCAGGAGGGTGGCGAGCCGGTCGAGCTCTGCGGCGAGCTCGAGGCGGTCAGTCGTGAGCATGGCTAAAGCATAAGAGCATTATGTAAACGGCGGGACGCCTGGTTCGTCACACCGTCCCGGTAGGCTCGTCCTGTGTTCGACAGCCTCTCCGAGCGCCTCTCCGGCGCACTGGCCAACCTGCGCGGCAAGGGCAGGCTCTCCGATGCCGACATCGACGCCACGGCGCGCGAGATCCGCATCGCGCTGCTGGAGGCCGACGTCGCGTTGCCGGTCGTCCGCGCGTTCATCGCGCGGGTCAAGGAGCGGGCCAAGGGCGCCGAGGTCTCCGGTGCGCTCAACCCGGCGCAGCAGATCGTCAAGATCGTCAACGAGGAGCTCGTCGGGATCCTCGGCGGCGAGACGCGGCGGCTGCGGCTGGCCAAGGAGCCGCCGAGCGTGATCATGCTGGCGGGCCTGCAGGGCTCCGGCAAGACCACCCTCGCGGGCAAGCTCGGGGCGTGGCTCAAGGGGCAGGGCCACACGCCGCTGCTGGTGGCGTGCGACCTGCAGCGGCCCAACGCGGTCAACCAGCTGCAGATCGTCGGCGAGCGCGCGGGCGTGCCCACGTTCGCCCCGGAGCCCGGCAACGGGGTGGGCGACCCGGTCGACGTCGCGCGGCGCGGCATCGCGCACGCCCGCGAGAAGCACTACGACGTCATCGTCGTCGACACGGCGGGCCGCCTCGGTGTCGACACCGAGCTGATGCGGCAGGCCTCCGACATCCGCGACGCCGTGCGTCCGGACGAGACGCTGTTCGTGCTCGACGCCATGGTCGGCCAGGACGCCGTCACCACGGCCGAGGCGTTCCGCGACGGGGTGGGCTTCACCGGCGTCGTGCTCACGAAGCTCGACGGCGATGCCCGCGGCGGTGCGGCGCTCTCGGTGCGCGAGGTCACCGGCGTGCCGATCCTCTTCGCGTCCAACGGCGAGAAGCTCGCCGATTTCGACGTCTTCCACCCCGACCGGATGGCCTCGCGCATCCTCGGCATGGGCGATCTGCTCACGCTCATCGAGCAGGCCGAGCAGGCGTTCGACGCCGAGCAGGCCGCGTCGGCCGCCGCCAAGATGGGCAGCGGCGAGCTCAGCCTCGAGGACTTCCTCGAGCAGATGCTCGCCATCCGCAAGATGGGCCCGATCGGCAACATCCTCGGCATGCTGCCGGGCGCCAACTCCGGCCAGATGAAAGAGGCGCTGTCGCAGGTCGACGACAGCCAACTCGACCGCATCCAGGCCATCATCCGCGGCATGACCCCCGCCGAGCGGTCCGATCCCAAGATCATCAACGGGTCCCGGCGGCTGCGCATCGCCAACGGTTCGGGCGTCACCGTCGGCGACGTCAACGACCTGGTCAACCGCTTCTTCGAAGCCCGCAAGATGATGAAGCAGATGGCCGGGCAGTTCGGCTTCGGCAGCCGCAGCGCCACGCGGCGGCAGGCCAAGGGCCGCAAGGGCAAGAAGCAGCAGCAACGGGGGCGCGGGCCGCGTCCCACGGCCGCCCGCATGCCGGACATGTCCGGGCTCCCGCCGTCGCTGCAGCAGCTGCCGCCGGGCCTCGACCAGCTGCCCGCCGATTTCGACCTGTCGAAGCTGAAGTTCCCGAAGGGCAAGTAGGTGTACCGGCTGCGCGGGGTGGCGCTGCCGTCCGAGGAGTCGGTGTCGCTGTGGGTCGACCAGTCGGGGCTCCTCACCGACGAGCCGGTCGCGGGCGCCGAGCTCCTGGTCGACGGCGGGTGGATCCTCCCGGGGCTGGTCGACGCGCACTGCCACGTCGGGCTCGGCCCGGAGGGCGCGGTCACCCTGGAGGAAGCCGACGCGCAGGCCCGCACCGACCGCGATGCGGGCACCCTGCTCCTGCGTGACTGCGGTTCGCCGCTCGACACCACGCCGCTGCAGGCCCGCGAGGACCTCCCGGAGATCATCCGCGCGGGCAGGCACCTGGCCCGGCCCAAGCGCTACATCCGGGGGGTCTCGGTCGACCTGGACGACCCGGGGTTGCTGCCCGAGCACGTCGCCGAGCAGGCCGCGGCGGGCGACGGCTGGGTCAAGCTCGTGGGCGACTGGATCGAAAGGGGCCTCGGCGACCTGGCCCCGCTCTGGCCCGACGACGTGCTGGTGGCCGCCATCGACGCCGCGCACGCGGCCGGGGCGCGGGTCACCGCGCACGTGTTCGGCACGGACGCGCTGCCGGGCCTGATCAACGCGGGCATCGACTGCATCGAGCACGGCACCGGGCTCACCGACGACCTGATCGCCGAGATGGCCCGCCGCGGCACCGCGCTGGTGCCCACGCTGATCAACGTGGAGACGTTCCCCGGCATCGCCGAGTCCGCCTCGCGCTTCCCGGCGTACGCCGCGCACATGCGCGCGCTGCACGCGGGGGCGGGTGACGTCGTGCGGACGGCGGTGGCGGCGGGGGTGCCGGTCTACGCGGGCACCGACGCGGGCGGGTCGCTCGCGCACGGCCTGATCGTCGACGAGGTGCTCGCGCTGCACGCGGCGGGCCACCCCGACGCCGTCGGCGCGGCGAGCTGGGCGGCCCGCGAGTGGTTGGGCCGCCCGTCGCTGCGTGCGGGTCACCCGGCCGACCTGGCCGTCTACCGCGCCGACCCGCGCAGCGACCCGGCGACCTTGCGCGAGCCGGTGCTGGTGATGCGGCGCGGCCGCCCCGTCCGCACGGGCTGAGGAGGGGTGGTGATCCCGACGCGCCGCCCGAACACGCGCGACACCCGCCGCGCTGCCCTTGGTCGTGTGGCATTCGGCGCATCGGGTGGTGCCGTCGAGCGCGCCGCCGCGACCCGGCCGGTAGCGTCGAAACCGTGACGGGCACGGAGGACACGGGCGCAGGCGGGCACGAGGGCCGCGGCCCGGAGGTCGAGACGGCCGCATCGCCGCAGGCCACGGCCGCCGACACCCCGTTCGCCCCGGACACCCGGTCGCCGCACGCCCCCGCCACCGAACTGCGGCACGCCGCGGATGCCTGGCAGCCGCCCGCCACCCCCGCCGACACCCCGGACGCCCGGTCGCCGCACGCCCCCGCTGCCGACCTGCGGCACGCTGCGGCACCGACCGCCACGGCCGCGCCCGACGGGCCCCCCGCCACCGCCGTGCCGCCGTTCGACGGGGCGTTCGCAGGCGTGGGGGCGGCGCCCGGTCGAGCCGTCCGCCACCGCCGTGCCGCCGTTCGACGGGGCGTTCGCAGGCGTGGGGGCGGCCCCGGTCGAGCCGTCCGCCACGGCCGTCACACCGCCCGACGGGCTGCCGCGCGCCGTGCCCCCCGCTCCGATCCCGGAGGCGTCGGCCATGACGCCGTGGGGGATGCCCGGCGCCGCAGCCGTGCCCGCGAGCGCCCCCGGGTGGGGCCCGCCGCCGAGCCACGGCCCGTTCGGCCCCCCGCACCCGCCCCGCGCGCCGCACCGGTGGGGCCTCGGCGCCTACTTCCTCGTCGAAGCGGTGTTCCTGCTGACGTCCGCGCTGCTGGCCTACGCGCTCGCGGGCAGCCTCACGTCCTCGGCGTGGGCGATCGCCCTGGCGCTCTCGGTGCCCACGCTCTGCGCGGCCGGGCTGGCCGCGCTGATCACCCGCATCCGGGGCAACGGCCCGCGCATCGACCTCGGCCTCACGATGACGCGCCGCGACGTCGTCGTCGGCGTGGCCTGCGGTTTCGCGGGCCTGGTCGTCACCATCCCGGCCTCCGTGCTGTACGTCGCGATCGTCGGCGCCGACGCCACCTCGGCCGTGGGGGAGGCGCTCGGCGGTGTACGGGCCACCCCCGCGCTCGCCGTGCTGATCTTCGTGCTCGTGGTGTTCGTCGCACCCTTCTGCGAGGAGGTCGTCTACCGCGGCCTGCTCTGGGGCGCCGTCGAACGGCTGGGCGCCAACCGGTGGTGGGCGCTGGGGATCACGACCTTCGTCTTCGCGCTCGCCCACCTCGAGTTCACCCGCACACCGTTGCTGCTGGTGGTGGCGATCCCCATCGGCATCGCCCGCGTGATCACCGGACGGCTGCCCGCGGGCGTCATCGCCCACCAGATCAACAACCTGCTGCCGGGCCTCGTGCTGATGTTGGGCCTGCTCGGCGTCGTCCCGATGACCTGATGTCCGGCGCGCTCGTCTGGCAGAATGTCAATCCGGTGCCGCGGTTGGCCCTCTAACCGTGCCGCGGCCTGCAGACGTCGAGACGCGCAGTCCGTAACCCCACGCGGTCGTCGCGGCCTCATCCGAGCAGTTCGTATCACGAGGAGCAGCAAGAAGCGTGGCCGTCAAGATCAAGCTGATGCGGTTGGGCAAGATCCGTCAGCCGTACTACCGCGTTGTCGTCGCCGACGCGCGCACCCGGCGCAGCGGGCGCGCGATCGAGACCATCGGCAAGTACCACCCGAAGCTGGAGCCGAGCCTCATCGAGATCGACTCGGAGCGGGCGCAGTACTGGCTGGGTGTCGGCGCGCAGCCCACCGAGCCGGTCCAGCACCTGCTGGAGGTCACCGGCGATTGGCAGAAGTTCAAGGGCCTCCCCGGCGCCGAGGGCACCCTCAAGCCCCAGCCCACCAAGCCCGACAAGCTCGAGCGTTTCAACGCGGCACTGGCCGCGGCGGGCGAGGAGCCGACCACCGAGGCCACCACGCCGCGGAAGCGGGCCGACCGTCGCCCGAAGGCGGACGACGCCCCCGAAGCGACCGACGAAGCGCCCGCCGAGTCGTGAGGTTCGGCCGCGCCCTTCCTGCGGAGGCATTGTGAGCGCCGTCCTGGCCGACGCGCTGGAGCACCTCGTCCGAGGCATCGTCGACCACCCCGACGAGGTGCGGGTCGATCTCGTCACCACCCGTCGCGGCCGCACCCTCGAGGTCCGGGTGCACCCCGAAGACCTCGGCAAGGTGATCGGCCGCGGTGGTCGCACGGCCACGGCGCTGCGCACGGTCGTCGGCGGCATCGGCGGCCGGGGTGTGCGGGTCGATGTCGTCGACACCGACCGATAGCGCGCTCCTCCTGGCGGGCGTCGTCCTGCGGGCGCACGGCCTGCACGGCGAGGTCGTGGTCGACGTGCACACCGACTCGCCCGACGTCCGGTTCGCCGACGGTGCCGTGCTCGTCGCGCGGCGCCAGGGCGCGCCGGACGGCGCCCTGCGCATCACGGCGAGCCGACCGCATTCCGGGCGGCTGCTCGTCCGCTTCGCCGAGGCGCCCGACCGCACGGCCGCCGAGGCGCTGCGCGGCACCCGCCTCCTCGTCGCCGCCGCCGCGCTGCCTGCTCCCGACGACCCCGACGAGTTCCACGTCCACCAGCTCGAAGGCCTGCGCGCCGAGCTGGTGGACGGCGCCGTCGTCGGGGTGGTCAGCGGGGTGATCCACGGCCCGGGCGGCGAGCTGCTCGTCGTCCGCAGGGAGGGCGCGGACGACGCGCTCGTCCCGTTCGTGCACGCGATCGTCCCGACGGTCGACGTGGCGGGCGGCCGCGTGGTGCTCACACCGCCCGAGGGCCTCCTGGACCAAGAGGGCCCGACGGATGAGGGCCCGGGCCTGTAACGCCCAGGCGCCCATCGCGGCGATGCCCCGCAGCCAAGTGCCCCGGCACGAGGCCGCGGGGGCGCCTTGCGCTGGAACCACCCGGACGTCACAGCCTCGCGGAACCCTCATCCGCCGGACCCTCCAGCGCCGGCCGCACCATCGCCGTCGCGTCCGGAGCCGCGAAGCCGAAGCGGGCGTACAGGCCGTGCGCGTCGTTCGTGAACAGCGTCCAGCGGAAGGCGCGGCCCGGGCCGTCCTCGACCATCGCCCGCACGATCGCCGTGCCGAGACCGGCGCCGCGCGCCACGGCCTCCACGTAGACGTCGGCGAGGTAGGCGAAGTTGACGCCGTCCGACACCGCCCGCGCGAACCCGACGGTCGCGCCGTCGCCGTCGTAGGCCGCCACCAGCCGCCACGCCTCGTCGAGCTGCGTCTCGAGATCGGCCCGGCTGCGGGTGCGCCCCCAGTAGGCCTCGGTCGACAGGAACCGCCACACCGCGTCGCGGTCGACCCGCGCGCGATCGTCGTCGATCTCGAACCGGCCGACGGTGGTGATCATCCCGCCAGCATCGCACTGTCAACTTCGGTTGACACGGCTCGCGCTGTCAACGTAGGTTGACGGCATGACGGATGCGACGCAGGTGGCGGCGGCGGCGTCCAGCAGGGACCCGGCCGTCGGGCTGGCGGCCGTGGCGTCCCTGCGGGGGCTGCTCGAGTCGCTGGAAGAGCTGCAGGTGGGCAACGCGCGCGCCCAGGGCTGGTCCTGGCAGCAGATCGCCCAAGCGCTGCGCGTGAGCAGGCAGGCGGTGCACAAGAAGTACCGCCGGTTCGGGATCTGAGGGGCGGGGGAGATGTTCGAGAGGTTCACGAAGCGGGCGCGCACGGTCGTCGTCCACGCGCAGGAGATCGCCCGGGAGCGGCGGTCGCCGACGATCGGGTCGGAGCACCTGCTCTTGGGGCTGTACGCGGTGCCCGACGGCCTGGCCGCGACGATCCTGGCGCGCCTGCAGGTCGAGCGCGCCGACCTCGAGGCCGAGCTCGGTCGGGGCGGCCCCTCCGACGCTGCCTTCGACTCCGCGGGGCTCGCCACGCTGGGTATCGACCTGGAGGAGGTGCGGCGCCAGGCCGAGGAGACGTTCGGGCCGGGGGCGCTTGACCGCACGCACGCCGCGCGGGGACGCTGGCAGGGCGGGCACATCCCGTTCGAGCGGGACGCCAAGAAGGCGCTGGAGCTGGGGCTGCGCGAGGCCGTGCGCCTCGGGCACGGCTTCATCGGCACCGAGCACCTGCTGCTCGGCCTGCTGCACGACGGTCGGGCCCGCGACGTGCTCGTCGCGCGGGGGGTCGGGCTCGACGGCACGCGGGCGCTGGTCGAGGAGTTGGTGCGCAAGCGCCAGGCCGGGTAGACCACTATCCCTCCGTGCGCATCGACGTCGTGACGATCTTCCCGGGGTACCTGGCGCCCCTGCGGGAGGCGCTGCCGGGCCGGGCGATCGAGGGCGGGCTCGTCGAGCTCGCCGTCCACGACCTGCGGTCCTGGACCCACGACGTGCACCAGGCGGTCGACGACGCCCCTTACGGCGGCGGCCCCGGCATGGTCATGCGCCCGCAGGTGTGGGGGGAGGCGCTCGACGCCGTGCTCGCCGAAGGCCCGCCCGCCCGGCTGGTGGTGCCCACGCCAGCCGGGCGGCCGTTCACGCAGGCCACCGCGCAGGAGTGGGCCACGGCCGAGCGGCTCGTGTTCGCCTGCGGCCGCTACGAGGGGATCGACGAGCGCGTGATGGAGCACTTCGCGCCGGTCGAGGAAGTCAGCATCGGCGACTACGTGCTGGTCGGGGGCGAGGTCGCGGTGCTCGTGATGGTGGAGGCCGTGGTCCGGCTGCTGCCCGGCGTGCTCGGCAACCCGCAGAGCGCGGCGGAGGACTCGTTCTCCGACGGCCTGCTCGAAGGCCCGGCCTACACCCGGCCCGAGCGTTGGCGCGGCCTTGCGGTGCCGGAGGTGCTGCGCAGCGGCAACCACGCCGCGATCGCCCGGTGGCGGCGCGACCGCGCGTTGGAGCGCACCGCCGCGCGCAGGCCCGATCTCCTCGCCGCCCTCCCAGCCGACGCGCTCGACGCCGCCGACCGGGCGTTCCTGGCGGGGGCCACCGAGAGGTAGCCGGGGCATCTGGCATCATGGACGGCGAGCTCGCGCCCGTCGGGCGCTCCCGAGCATGCCCTGCACGTGATACTGAACGGAACTTCGCGATGAACACCCTGGACGCACTGGACGCGCAGATGTTGCGCTCCGACATCCCCGCCTTCCGCCCGGGTGACACGCTCAAGGTGCACGTCAAGGTCATCGAAGGCAGCCGGTCCCGCATCCAGGTGTTCCAGGGTGTCGTGATCCGCAGGCACGGCGCCGGCGCCCGCGAGACCTTCACCGTCCGCAAGATGTCGTTCGGCGTCGGTGTGGAGCGCACCTTCCCGGTGCACTCGCCGAACATCGACCGCATCGAGGTCGCCACCCGCGGCGACGTCCGCCGCGCCAAGCTCTACTACCTGCGTGATCTGCGCGGCAAGGCCGCAAAGATCAAGGAGAAGCGCGAGACCCCTTCGGCGTCCTGACCGCCGCGCGCGGTACGGCGTAGCCTTCGTGAGCGTGGCCCTCCCCGAGCTCCCCGACGACCGGCGGGCCCAGCCTCCGCGGCACGGCAGAAGCGACGCGTCCGGCTGGGTCCAGCCCGGGGTTCCGGGGCCGCCCGGTGTGCCCGAACGCCCCGTCCGGCTGCCGTCCACACCGTGGCCCGTAGGTGGCATCGACGACGGCACGGTCCCCGCGCACCCGCCCGCCAACGGCCACGCCCGGCCGCGCAACGGCCACGGTGAGCGGCCCATCCCCACCAACGGCCGCGACATCGCCCGCTTCGCCGTTCCCGACGGCCCGCCGCCGGATGCCTGGGACGGGTCGCAGCAGAGCGGCAGGCATCCGTTGCCGCCCGTGGACGCGCCTCCGGCCGCCCGTCCGCAGCACAGCGGCCGCCATCCGTTGCCCCCGGTCGACGCGATAAGCCGCCCGCAGCACAGTGGCAGGCACCCGTTGCCTCCCGCCGACGGCACGGCGCGCCGCATCCACAGCGACGTCCCCCCGCCTCGTGCGGGCGCCCGTCCGCACACGTGGACCGGTGCCCAGCCCGCCGACGACGGCACGGCCTGGCTCGGCTCCGGGCCGCCCGAGCCGGTGGAGGAGCCCACCGTGCCGACCGGCTTCGCCAGGGCCGCCGAGCCCGTGGCGGAGGAGGCCGACGACGCCCCCGCAGGCTTCCCCGGGCGCCACCGCCGCCGGGCGGGTGAATCGCCCGACGAGCGCCCCGCCGCGTCCTACCGCGAGCAGTCGGGCCGCAAGAGCCGAGGGGGCAAGCGGCGCCGGTCGACGTTCTGGAAAGAACTGCCGATCCTCGTCGTCGTCGCGCTGGTGCTCACGTTCCTCATCCAGACGTTCATCGCGAAGGTCTACGTGATCCCGTCGGGGTCGATGGAGACCACGCTGCACGGCTGCACCGGCTGCCAGAACGACCGGGTGCTGGTCGACAAGATGACCTACCGCTTCTCCGACCCGGCGCCGGGCGACGTCATCGTCTTCCGCGGCCCCGACGGCTGGACCAGCGAGTTCACCGCCGATCCGCCCAGCAACGTCGTCGTGCGGGCGCTGCAGGGCCTCGGTTCGCTCATCGGCCTGGCCCCGCCCGACGAGAAGGACTTCATCAAGCGGGTCATCGCCGTCGGCGGCCAGACCGTGCAGTGCTGCGACTCGCGCAACCGGGTGCTCGTCGACGGCAAGGCGCTCGACGAGCCCTACATCTACTTCCTGCCCGAGGCGGGCACGGCCCGGCAGGACGCGTTCGGGCCGATCACGGTGCCCGCGGGCACGCTGTGGATGATGGGCGACAGCCGCAACAACTCGGCCGACTCCCGGGTGCCCGGCCACGGCCCCGTCCCGATCTCCAACGTCATCGGCCGGGCCCGGTTCATCGTCCTGCCGTTCGCCCGGATCGGCTCGATCCCGTCGCCCAACCCGCAGACCGTGGCGGCGCTCGGCGACGGGGATGCGGGCGCCCCGGTGGCGCTCGGCATGATCGGCCTGCTCCCGCTCGTCGTGCTGCGCCGCCGCGAGCGTGAGCTCGGCGAGTTCCTGCCCCGGCGACGGACGTGACCACGGCCCGTCGTCGTCGCAGGCCCCGGGTGTTGTTGCCCGCTGAGTTGCGGCCCGCGCGGGCCATCGTGCGTCGCTCCGCTGGGAGCTGGACCCTGCAGACCACGCTGCACCGGCACGGGCTCGGCCCGGTCGCGGGCGTCGACGAGGCGGGCCGCGGGGCCTGCGCCGGACCGCTCGTCGTCGCCGCGTGCGTGCTGCGCCCCGGCGACGCCAAGCGCCTCGACGGGCTCACCGACTCGAAGCTGCTCACCCCCGCCGCCCGCGAGGAGTACTTCACCCTGATCACGCGGTGGGCGGCCGACTCGTGCGTCGTGGTCATCCCGGCCGACGAGGTGGACCGGCGCGGCGTGCACGTCGCGAACATCGAGGGCATGCGGCGCGCGGTGGCCGGGCTGGCGAGCCCTCCCGGGTACGTGCTCACCGACGGTTTCGCGGTGCGCGGCTTCGGTCGTCCGACGCTCGCCGTGCCGAAGGGCGACCAGGTGGCGGCCTGCGTCGCGGCCGCGTCGGTGCTGGCCAAGGTGACCAGGGACCGCATGATGGTCGCGCTCGACGCCGAGCTGCCGCAGTACCGGTTCGCTGAGCACAAGGGTTACTGCACCCCGGTCCACGACGCCGCGCTCACCGAGCACGGCCCCAGCCCGGTGCACCGCTACTCCTTCGTGAACGTGCGCGGGGCATGGGCCTCCCGGTTCGGACTACCGAGCGCATTGGTCCACAATGAGCTGCTGCCGGTCGGGTCGTCCGACGCGGGAGAGGGAGGGTTGCAACCGTGAGCGCCGAGGATCTCGAGAAGTACGAGACCGAGATGGAGCTCACGCTCTACAAGGAGTACCGGGACATCGTCTCCCAGTTCTCCTACGTCGTGGAGACGGAGCGCCGCTTCTACCTCGCCAACTCGGTCGACGTCACCCCCCGCAACTCGGACGGCGAGATCTACTTCGAGGTCCGCATGTCCGACGCGTGGGTCTGGGACATGTACCGGCCCGCGCGGTTCGTCAAGAACGTGCGCGTGGTCACGTTCAAGGACGTCAACATCGAGGAGCTGGACAAGCCCGACCTGCGGCTGCCGGAGGGCAACCAGTTCGGCTCCTGAGCGGAGCTTGCGGAGCGAGCATCGGCTCCTGAGCGGAGCTTGCGGAGCGAGCATCGGCTCCTGAGCTGAGAGTTGTCCCCATCGCGCTCGGCCATCCACAGATCTTGAGAACGCCGCTCGGGCGCGCAGCGGGCCCGCCATCGTGGGGGCATGGCAGCGAAGGACGCCCTCGGCAGACGGGGTGAGGATCTCGCCGCGGCGTACCTCACCGAGCACGGTCTCGTGGTGCTCGACCGCAACTGGCGTTGTCGGCTGGGCGAGCTCGACATCGTGTGCACCGATTCCACCCGCCTGGTCGTGTGCGAGGTCAAGACGCGGTCGAGCACGCGCTTCGGCCTCCCGGCCGAGGCGGTCGACGCGCGTAAGGCCCACCGCATCCGGCAGCTCACGGGCGCCTGGCTCGCCGCGCACCACGTGCCGTGGGTCGAGGTCCGCTACGACGTCGTGGCGGTGCTCGTCGAGCCGGGTGCGCAGGTCCGCGTCCACCACTACGAGGCGGCCTTCTGATGGGGCTCGCGCGCACGTGGTCGGTCGCACTTCACGGCGTGTCCGGGCACTTGGTCGAGATCGAGTCCGATGTCGGCGGCGGGCTGCCCGGCATCCACCTGGTCGGGCTGCCGGATGCCGCGCTGCACGAGGCGAAGGACCGGGTGAAGGCGGCCGTCGTCAACTCGGGATGGCAGTGGCCGAACGAACGGATCGTGCTGGCGCTCTCGCCCGCGATGCTGCGCAAGGCCGGTAGCGGGTTCGACCTGGCGTTGGCGTGTGCCGTGCTCGCCGCCGACGGGATCCTGCCGCAGCCCGCGCTGAACGGCTCGGTGCTGCTGGGCGAGCTGGCGCTCGACGGGCGGCTGCGCCCGATCCGCGGTGTGTTGCCGTGCCTGCTCGCCGCCCGCGCCGCAGGTGTCGCGCGGGTCGTCGTGCCCGCGGCAGGCCTGGCCGAGGCGTCCCTCGTCGAGGGGCTGGAGGTCTACGGGGCCGCCAGCCTCACCGACGTGCTGCGCTGGCTCGTCGGGGAGGCGGAGCTGCTTCGGCCCGGCCCGCGGCCGACCCCGGTCGACGACGCCGCGCCCGCCGACCTCGCCGATGTCGTCGGGCAGCACGACGCCCGGCGTGCCTGCGAGATCGCCGCGGCGGGTGGGCACCACGTGCTGCTGGTCGGGCCGCCCGGCACGGGCAAGACGATGCTGGCCCAGCGGTTCGTCGGGCTGCTGCCCCGGCTCGAGGCCGCCGCGGCGCTCGACCTCGCCTCGATCCGGTCCGCCGCCGGGCGGTTGCCCGATGCCGGGGTGCTCACCACCGTGCCGCCGTTGATCGCGCCGCACCACTCCACCTCCATGGCGGCGCTGATCGGCGGGGGCAGCGGCCTGGCGCGGCCCGGCGCGGTCTCGTTGGCCCACCGCGGCGTGCTGTTCCTCGACGAGGCTCCCGAATGGGCGCCGCACCTGCTCGACGCCCTGCGCACGCCGCTGGAAGACGGCACGGTCCGGCTGTCGCGGGCCGAGGGCACGGTGGAATACCCGGCGCGGTTCCAGCTCGTGCTCGCGGCCAACCCGTGCCCGTGCGCCCCCGCGCACGACCGCGACTGCGTGTGCCCGTCCCTCCTGCGCCGCCGATACCTGGGCAGGCTGTCCGGGCCGCTGCTCGATCGGGTGGATCTCCGGGCGCGGATGCTCCCGATCACGAGCCTGGCCACGGTGCCGGAGCCGTGGGAGAGCACGGCGCAGGTGCGCAGTCGGGTGATCGCGGCGCGGGCGGCGGCCGCGGCGCGATGGGCCGGGCACGGGTGGGCGACGAACGCCGAAGTGCCGGGCCCGGTGCTGCGCACCCGCTTCGCGCTGCCCGACGGGGTGGTCCGGCCGCTGGATTCCGCATTGCGCGCCGGTGAGATCACCGCGCGCGGCGCCGACCGGGCGCTGCGGGTCGCGTGGACCCTCGCCGACCTCGCGGGTCGGCACCGGCCCGACCGCGAGCTCGTCGAGACCGCGCTGTTCTTCCGCGATCGGCGGGCGGCGTGAGCCCGGCGGGCGCGGTGCTGCGGGCGCGGGCATACCTCCTGCGGGTGGCCGAGCCGCCCGCGCCCGCGCTCCTCCGCCTGATCGCCGCCGTGGGGCCGGTGGAGGCGGCGGCCCGGGTGCGGGCGGGCGCCGTAGCGGAGAGCGTCGCCAGGGAGACCGCCGCCCGCCGCGCGGTCGAGCGCGTCGACGACGACCTCGCCGCCGCCCACGCCTGCGGCGCCCGCCTCCTCACCCCCGAAGACCCGGCGTGGCCGCACTGGGCGTTCACGGCGCTGGAGAACGCCGCCCACGGCCCACCCGACACGCCGGATGGCGGACGTCCCGACGCGGGCGAACCGCCCACCCGCGGCGCCTGCCCACCCGCCGAGCACCCCTCGCGGCTCCCCGCGCCGCCCACCCAAGATGCGCCCGCATCGGGCCAGGGCGCGGTGGGTAGCGGCGGCGTGGGTAGCGGCCAGGCACCCGGCGGCGGCGTGGCCGGCGACCTGGCGGACCGCGAGGGCGCTGTGAACGGGCGCCCGCCCGCCGGCGGCGGGGTGGGCGGCGGCGGGGCGGCGGCGGCGTGGGCGGCGGCGTGGTGGCGGCGCGTGGCGCGCGTGGCTGGCCGCGTGGCGCACCGTGGTAGCGCAGTAGACGGCCGCTCGTCAGGTGGCAGCGCGGTGGATGGCGGCGGGGTGGCTGGTGGTGGCGGGGTGGATGAGGCCGCGGGGTGGGACCGGCGGGGCTGGATCGGGGCGGGCATTCGGCCTGCGCGAGGCGATCTGGCGCCGCCGATCGCGCTGTGGGTCCGGGGGCCGGGCGTCCTCGACGAGCTCTGCGAGCAGGCCGCCGCGATCGTCGGCGCGCGGGCGGCCACCGGCTACGGCCTGCACATGGCGGGGGAGCTCGGCGCAGGCCTCGCGACGGCGGGCTTCACGGTGGTTTCCGGGGCGGCGATCGGGGTCGACGGGGCGGCGCACCGCGGCGCGCTGGCCGCGGGCGGCCCCAATGTCGCCGTGCTGGCGTGCGGCATCGACCGCAGCTACCCCGCGGCGCACGAGGCCCTGCTGGATCGGATCGCCGCTACCGGCGTGATCCTCTCCGAGTATCCGCCGGGGTCAGTGCCCGCCCGTCACCGCTTCCTGGTCCGCAACCGGCTCATCGCGGGTCTGGCGGCGGGCACCGTCGTGGTGGAGGCCGGGCTCCGCAGCGGTGCCCAGCGCACCGCGGCCGATGCCCGTTCCCTGGGCCGTCCGGTGATGGCCGTCCCCGGCCCGGTCACGTCCGGTCGGTCCGCGGGCTGCCACCGGATGATCCGCGAGGGCGCGGTGTTGGTCACCCGGGTCGAGGAGGTGCTCGAAGAGGTCGGCCGCCTCGGCCTGCACCTCGCGGATCCACCCGCCGTCCCCGGCGCACGGCCCACCGACGGCCTCAGCGCGCTCGCCGCCCTCGTCCACGACGCGCTGCCCCCGCGGGCCGCGCAGGGCGTTGCTTGGCTCGCCAACGAGGCCGGGGTGCCGCCCAACGCCGTTCGGGCGGCGTTGGACGAGCTGGTCCGACGGGAGCTGGTCGAGCCCGTCGGCGGCCGCTGGCAGCGACCGCAGCGCGCCTGAGCACCTTCCCGCACGCGGCGCGCGGGGCGGGTGCCGTCGTGTCGCGGCCGACCAATCGTCTGCGCTCCGGGCGGAGGCCGTGGGCGAGCGGCGCCTGACCGACCTCCCGCACGCGGCGCCCGGGGCCGGTGCTGTCGTGCCGCGGCCGAGCAACCGTCTGCGCTCCCGGCGGAGGCCGTGGGGCGAGCGGCGCCTGACCGACCTCCCGCACGGCGATCATCCCAGGCCAGGTGCTGTCGAGGGCGTGGCGGTGCTTGACGTGGGGGCGCCGACGTCAGACCGTCGGCCGATGCCGCCCGCGCCGGAGCTCAGACCCGCTGTCGCCGCTCTGCTCGCCGAGTTCCTCCGGCACCTCACGCTGGAACGGGGTCGGTCGGCGCACACCGTGCGGGCCTACCGCGCCGATCTCGAACCGCTGCTGGCGGGGCTCGACGACGTCGCCGCGCTCGACCTGGCCACGCTGCGCCGCTGGCTCGCGGCCGGGCACGCGGCGAACGCCAGCCGGTCCACGCTCGCGCGGCGGGCCGCCGCCGCCCGCACCTTCACCGGCTGGGCCCACCGCACCGGGCACCTGGCCGACGACCCCGGCGTGCGGCTCGTCTCCCCGCGACCCCGTCCCGCGCTGCCGACCGTGCTCGGCCCGGAGCAGGCGGCCGCCATCCTCAACGCCGCGGGCACGGGGGCCGAGGAGGGAGCGCCGCTGGCGTTGCGCGATCTCGCGGTCCTCGAACTGCTCTACGCCACCGGTGTGCGGGTGGCCGAACTGTGCGGGCTCGACCTCGACGACGTCGACCGCAGTCGGCGTTCGTTGCGCGTGCTCGGCAAGGGATCCCGGGAGCGCACGGTCGTCTACGGCGCTCCGGCCGCGACGGCCCTCGACCGCTGGCTCACGGCAGGCCGTCCGCAGCTCGTGAAGGCCTGCTCGCCGCCCGCCCTCCTGCTGGGAGCACGGGGGAAGCGCCTGGACCCACGGGTGGCGCGCAGCGTCGTGCACCAGGCGGCGAGCGCGGTGCCCGGCGTGCCGGACGTCGCGCCGCACGGTCTCCGACACGCTGCCGCCACGCACATGATGGAGGGCGGCGCGGACCTCCGTTACGTACAGGAGTTGCTCGGTCACGCTAAGCTAGCAACCACTCAGCTCTATACGCACGTCACGGTCGAGCGACTGAAGGTGGTCCATGAGCAGGCGCATCCCCGGGCGTGAGCCCTCCTTTTCCGGGTCGGTGCAGCTCAGGGCGTGGCGAAGCCCGGTTGTATCGACCCCGGTGCTGCCCCCGCCGGACGGGAGCGGCCCGGTGGACGAGCCGCTCGACCGGCAGTGGACGGAGTATCTCGCGGCGCCCACCCGCGAGGCCCGCGACCGACTGGTGGTGCGCTACACGCCGCTCGTCCGCGTGGTAGCGCACCGGGTGCTGGTGGGGCTGCCCACCCACGTCGATCACGCCGACCTCACCCAGAGCGGGATCTTCGGCCTCATCGACGCGATCGAGCGCTTCGACCCGCAGCGCTGCCCGCGCTTCGAGAGCTTCGCCGTGCAGCGGATCCGGGGGGCGATCCTGGACGAGCTGCGCGCCCAGGACTGGGTGCCCCGCACCGTGCGGGGTCGGGTCCGCGAGCTGGAACGGGCTCAAGAGCGGCTCGAACGGCAGCTCCAGCGCGCCGCGACCGACCGGGAGATCGCCGCCGAGATGCAGCTGCCCCTCCGCGAGGTGCAGGGCCTGATCCGCCAGGTGCAGGTCGTGAGCGTGGAGGCGCTGGACGAGATCGGCGGGGGAGTGGCGGACCTCTTCGCCGACGCGGCGCCCGACCCGATGTCCGTGGTGCAGGCGCGGGAGACCATGCGTCAGCTCAACGCGGCGGTGGCCGGGCTGAGCGAGCGCGACCGGACGGTCGTGCAGCTCTACTACCTGGAGAACCGGACGCTCGCCGAGATCGGGCGGCTCCTCGGCGTGACGGAGTCGCGCGTGTGCCAGCTGCACGCACGCCTCGTCGAGCGGCTGCGCGGTCGGCTCGACGAGCTGGCGCGCGTCTGACGGGCCCGACCTCACGGGTCCGGCCACGGCTCGGGCACGGGCAGGAGACGCACCCGCAGCGGCCGGAGCAGGACGAGCGGATCGAGGTACTCCAGCCGATCTCGCCGCACACCCCAGTGCAGGCAGGGTGAGGAGCAACCGCGGTGCCCCGCCACGAGGGTGCCGAGCACGGTGCCCGCGCTCACCACATCGCCACCGCGGACGCTCGGCACGAGCGGCTCGTAGGTGGTGCGCAAGCCGTCGTCGTGCTGGACGGACACGACGCCGTGCCCGGCGACCGGGCCCGCGAACGCGACGGTGCCGCCGCGCGCCGCCAGCACCGGTTGTCCGATGGCCCCGGCCAGGTCCACGCCCCGGTGGCCCGGCCCGAACGGGTCCTCGGGTGCCCCGAACGGCGCCAGCACCGCGGGCGGCGGGAGCAACGGCCAGCCGTACCCCACCTCCTCTGACGTCTCGACCTTGTCCGGCGGCCCGCGTCCGGGAGCGCTCGGCGCGGCGGTGGAGGGCGGCGCGGCCAGACTCAGGACGGCCGCCGCTACGACGGCGACCGACGTCGCCGTGGCCACTCCGACACCCATGAGCCGAGCCTCGCCCACGCGGGCGCGCTGCGGAGGGGTGGGGCGCGATCTGGGGATGGCCGTGCACGATGGGGACAACCCGGCCCGAATAGCCGACGCGGCGCGAAGCGCTCCGGCCATCGCGCGTACACTCGACGTGCGCCTCGCAGACCTGCGGGGTGACTTCGCGCGCTCGCGTAACCGACACGACCCGGCTTGTCCGAGGCGGTGCCGGAACGGCGGCCGGGCGGTCCCGTCCTGACGGGTCCGGGCGCCGACGCGAACGCCAGGGTGGTGCCGCCATCAGGCGCACCGCAACCAACCGCGCGCGCCCGCTCCGGCGGCCGCGCCCCGAGCGAGAGGTGTCACCGGCGATGGCCGTCGTCACCATGAAGCAGCTACTGGATTCCGGCGTGCACTTCGGGCACCAGACCCGCCGCTGGAACCCGAAGATGAAGCGCTACATCCTCACCGAGCGCAACGGCATCTACATCATCGACCTGCAGCAGACGCTGTCCTACATCGACCGCGCCTACGAGTTCGTGCGCGAGACCGTCGCGCACGGCGGCACGATCATGTTCGTCGGCACCAAGAAGCAGGCGCAGGAGGCCATCGCCGACGAGGCGGGCCGGGTCAACATGCCGTTCGTCAACCAGCGTTGGCTCGGCGGGATGCTCACCAACTTCCAGACCGTGCACAAGCGGCTCCAGCGGATGAAGGAGCTGGAGACGATGGAGCAGACGGGGGGCTTCGAGGGTCGCACCAAGAAGGAGATCCTCATGCTCACCCGCGAGAAGGCGAAGCTGGAGAAGACCCTCGGCGGGATCCGGGACATGACCAAGGTCCCGAGCGCCATCTGGGTGGTCGACACCAAGAAGGAGCACATCGCCGTCGGCGAGGCCCGCAAGCTGGGCATCCCGGTCGTGTCGATCCTCGACACCAACTGCGACCCCGACGAGGTCGACTACCCGATCCCGGGCAACGACGACGCCATCCGCTCGGCCGCGCTGCTCACCAAGGTGATCGCGCGCGCCGCGGCCGACGGCCTCATGGCGCGCTCCGCCCGCAGCGGCGGCGCTGACGACAAGCCCGAGGGTGTGGCCGCCGACGAGCCGCTCGCCGAGTGGGAGCGCGACCTGCTGCCCGCGGGCGCGGGCTCGGACGGAGCGAGCCTCACCGACGCGGGCACGGTCGACGCGCCGGGTGCGGCTACGTCGTCGGCCCCGGTCTCCACCAGCAACGGCGCCAGCGCCAGCTGACGCGAAAGGAAAGAAGAGGCTAGGAATCGACATGGCGAACTACACCGCCGCCGACGTCAAGAAGCTCCGCGACCTCACCGGGTCCGGGATGATGGACTGCAAGAAGGCCCTCGAGGAGTCCGACGGCGAGCTGGACAAGGCCGTCGAGCTGCTGCGCATCAAGGGCGCCAAGGACGTGGGCAAGCGCGCGGGCCGCGACACGGCCAACGGGCTCGTCGCGGCCGAGGGCGGCACGATGGTCGAGCTCAACTGCGAGACCGACTTCGTCGCGAAGAGCGCCGACTTCCAGGCGCTCGCCGACAAGGTCCTGCGCGTCGCGGTCGACCAGCAGCCGGCTGACCTGGCGGCGCTCAAGGCGGCGTCGCTCGACGGCGGCACCGTGGAGGAGGCCGTGCTGGCCCTCTCCGCGCGCATCGGCGAGAAGCTGGAGCTCAAGCGGTACATCCACGTCGATGGCCCGGTGGCGCTCTACCTGCACCGCCGCTCGTCCGACCTGCCGCCCGCCATCGGTGCCATCGTGGCCTACGACGGCTCCGACGACGAGCTCGCGAAGGGCGTCGCGATGCACATCGCCGCCGCCCGCCCGCAGTACCGCACGCGCGACGACGTTCCGGGCGACGTGCTGGAGAACGAGCGGCGCATCGCCGAGGCCACCGCACGGGAAGAGGGCAAGCCCGAGCAGGTGCTTCCGCGCATCGTGGAGGGCCGGATCAACGGCTTCTACAAGGACGTGGTGCTGCTGGAGCAGGCCTCGGTCCAGGAGCCGAAGAAGACCGTGAAGGCGCTTCTGGACGCCGCGGGCGTCACCGTGAAGGAGTTCGCCCGCTTCGAGGTCGGCCAGGCCTGAGCGGATGACCGAAGTCAGGATCGGCCTCGACGCCCGCCCCGGATTCGGCCGCGTGCTGCTCAAGCTCGGCGGCGAGATGTTCGGCGGCGGTGCCGTCGGGGTCGATCCCGATGTGGTCGAGACCGTGGCGAGGCAGATCGCCGCGGTCGTCAAGACCGGCGCCCAGATGGCGGTCGTCATCGGCGGCGGCAACTTCTTCCGCGGCGCCGAGCTGCACGACCGCGGCATGGACCGGGCCCGCGCCGACTACATGGGCATGCTCGGCACCGTGATGAACTGCCTGGCGCTGCAGGACTTCCTCGAGCGCGAGCACGGCATCGACACCCGGGTGCAGACCGCCATCACGATGGGCCAGGTCGCCGAGGCCTACATCCCGCGCCGCGCGATCCGGCACCTGGAGAAGGGCCGCGTCGTGATCTTCGGCGCAGGCGTGGGCATGCCGTTCTTCTCCACCGACACGGCGGGTGCGCAGCGCGCGCTGGAGATCGGCGCCGAGGTGCTGCTGCTGGCCAAGGGCGTCGACGGCGTGTTCACGGCCGATCCGCGCATCGAACCGGACGCCAAGCTCTACGACGAGATCACGCATCGGGATGTGCTCGAGCAGGGGCTCAAGGTCGCCGACGCCACGGCGTTCAGCCTCTGCATGGACAACCAGATGCCGATCATCGTCTTCAACCTCCTCACCGAGGGCAACATCGCCCGAGCCGTCCGAGGTGAGAGGATCGGCACGCTGGTCAGCACACCCGAGCGCGTGGAAAGTGGGGTCAGGCCATGATCGATGAGACGCTCTTCGACGCCGAGGAGAAGATGGAGCGGGCGGTCTCGGTGGCCAAGGACGACCTGGCCAGCGTCCGCACGGGTCGGGCCACGCCGAACATGTTCTCGCGCATCGCCGTCGACTACTACGGCGCGATGACCCCGATCAACCAGCTCGCCTCGATCAACATCCCGGAAGCGCGGATGGTGATCATCAAGCCGTACGACCAGGGTTCGCTCAAGAACCTGGAGAAGGCGATCCGCGACTCCGACCTCGGCGTCAACCCGTCCAACGACGGGCAGATCATCCGCATCGTCGTGCCGCAGCTGTCCGAGGAGCGCCGCCGCGAGATGGTCAAGGTCGCCCGCGGCAAGGGCGAGGACGCGCGCGTGACGATCCGCAGCCTGCGCCGCAAGGCGATGGAGGAGCTGCACCGCATCGTGCGCGACGGCGAGGCGGGCGAGGACGAGGTGGGCCGCGCCGAGAAGGAGCTGCAGGCCACCGTCGACAAGTACGTCCACCAGATCGACGAGCTGGTGAAGCACAAGGAAGCCGAGCTGCTCGAGGTCTGATGACAGCCAGCCATCCCGATACGCCCGCCATGTCCGCGGCGCCGCGGGGCAAGCAACGGGGCAAGGACCGGGCCTCCGGGCGTGCGGGCCGCAACCTCGTCGCCGCGATCGGCGTCGGCGTCGGGCTCGGCGCGGTGGTGCTGTCGTCGCTGCTCATCGAGCGGCACTGGTTCATCCCCGTCGTCGCGTTGGCCGCCGCGGTCGGCACCTGGGAGCTGGCCGGGGCGCTGCGCCGCGGCGCCGACATCCGGGTTCCGCTGCCGGTGCTGCTCGTCGGCGGGCAGGCGATGGTGTGGCTGGTCTGGCCGTTCGGGCCCGCGGCCACCGCGGTCGCGTTCGCGGCCACCGCGCTCGGCGTGCTGCTCTGGCGGATGCCCGGGGGCGCCGAGCACTACGTCCGCGACGTCACGGCGGGCGTGTTCACCGCCGCGTACGTGCCCCTGCTCTGCGCGTTCGCCGCCCTCATGGTGGTCGCGCCCGACGGCGCCGCCCGCGTGCTCGTCTTCATGATCTGCGTCGTCGCGTCCGACGTCGGCGGCTACACGGCCGGGGTGCTCGCGGGCAAGCACCCGATGGCGCCCACGATCAGCCCCAAGAAGTCCTGGGAGGGCTTCGCGGGCTCCCTGGTCACCGGCATGGTGGCGGGCGCGCTCGGCGTGGTCTTCCTGCTGCACGGGCCGTGGTGGGCGGGTGTGCTCACCGGCGCGCTGCTCGTCGTCTCCGCCACGCTCGGGGACCTCATCGAGTCGCTCATGAAGCGCGACATCGGCATCAAGGACATGGGCACCCTGCTGCCGGGCCACGGCGGGCTGCTCGACCGGCTCGACTCGCTGCTGCCCACGGCGCTCGTCGCCTGGGCGGCGCTCAGCCTGCTCGTTCCCGTGTGAGAATCCCCAGCCCCAACATCTGGCACTGGCCCGAGGTCTACGCGCAGGAGAACGCCGCTCAGGACGTCGAGGGCGCCGTCTGGGCGGCGTTGCGCGACGCAGCGCCGTGGACCGGGCGCGACGTCGTCGACATCGGCTGTGGCGACGGCTACCACCTCCGCTTCTTCGACGGCGCCCGCTCGGTGCTCGGCGTGGAGCCCTACGCCCCGCTGGTCGAACGCGCGCAGGCCGACGGGCTGCCGGTGGTGGCGGGAGAGGCCGCGCGGCTCCCGCTGGCCTCCGCGTCCGTCGACCTCGTCCACGCCCGCACCGCGTACTTCTTCGGCAAGGGCTGCGAGCCCGGGCTGGCCGAGGCGTGGCGGGTGCTGCGGCCCGGCGGCGCGCTCGCGATCGTCGACCTCGACGCCACCGTGCCCCCTTACGGCGAGTGGATGCGCGCCGACATCCCGCACTACGACCCCGTGGCCGCCGAACGGTTCTTCACGCGACAGGGCTTCTCCCTGCGCCGGATCCCGACGACGTGGCGCTTCCCCGACCGCGCTACCTGCGAGGCCGTGCTGCGCATCGAGTTCTCGTCCGCTGTGGCCGACCGCGCGCTCGCGCAGTGCACCGGGCTGACGATCCCCGTCGGCTACCGGCTGCACGTGCGGCACAAGCGCCTCGCCCCATAGCGTGCCCGCCGCCCCACCCGGGTGACCCCCACCCGGGGAGGGCTCCCACCGCCGCTCGCTACCGTGGCCGGCATGCGCCCTTCCGTGCCCTTCCTCGAACCGCTCCTCGGCGGCGTGTGGTGGACCGTCGGCGCCATCGCGCTGTCGGCCGGGACGGGCACCGTCGTGCTCGCGGCCGGGATCGGCGTCACCGGCGGCCTGATCGTCGCGCTGCGCCGCAGGCACGGGAACGGTGAGCCGCTGCCGCGCGGGGCCCGCGGGCGGCTGCTCCGCATCGGTTTCGTCGTCGTCGTGCTCGCGGCGGCCGCGGGCCCGTTGCTCGGGCTGGTCGACCTCGGGGAGCTCGCCGTGCCGGTGGCGTGCGCCGTCACCGGCTTCGCGCTGTTCCCCCTGGCCTCGCTGCTGGACGAACGGGCGCTGCTCGCCGCGGGCGGCGCGCTGCTGGTGCTCGCGGCCACCGGCGCGCTCTTCGCGCTGGACTACGCGGGCACGTTCCTGCCGCAAGGCCTCGTCGGCATGGCCGCAGGGGTCGTGCTGTGGCTCGTGGGCGCCCAGCGCAGCGGCCTGCTCGCCGAGGCCCGCACCCGCCGCTACTGACCGGCACGCCGTCGTGCGGGCCTGTGTGCACGGGTAAGGCACAATCGAAGGTGCCATGACCGCTTTGCCCCTCGTGTTCGACGCGCCCAAGCGCGCGCTCCCGCCCCGCCACCTCGCCGACCTCGAGCCCGCGGAGCGGCGTTCCGCGGTCGCCGCGCTCGGCCTGCCCGCGTTCCGGGCCGACCAGCTCGCCCGCCACTACTTCGGCCACCTCACCGCCGACCTCGAAGCGATGACCGACCTGCCTGCGGCGGCCCGGGAGTCCCTCGCGGAGCTGCTGCCGCCGCTCGTCACCCCGGTGAAGGAGCTGGCCTGCGACGAGGGCACCACCCGCAAGACGCTCTGGACGGCGCACGACGGCACCCGCGCCGAGACCGTGCTCATGCGCTACCCGGACCGGGCCACGGTCTGCGTGTCGAGCCAGGCCGGGTGCGGCATGGCGTGCCCGTTCTGCGCTACGGGCCAGGGCGGGCTGCAGCGCAACCTGTCGACCGGGGAGATCGTCGAGCAGGTGCGCCAGGCCGCGGCCGCCGCCCGCGACGGCGCGCTCGGCGAGCCCACGCGCCTGTCCAACGTGGTGTTCATGGGCATGGGCGAGCCGCTCGCCAACTACCGCCGGGTGGTGGCCGCCGTCCGCCGGATCACCGCGCCCAGCCCGGACGGCCTGGGGATCTCCGCGCGCGGCGTCACCGTGTCGACCGTCGGGCTCGTGCCCGCGATCGACAAGCTCGCCGCCGAAGGCCTCCCCGTCACGCTCGCCGTCTCCCTGCACACCCCCGACGACGAGCTGCGCGACACGCTCGTGCCCGTGAACACGCGGTGGAAGGTGGCCGAGGTGCTGGCCGCCGCCCGCCGCTACGCCACGGCCACCGGGCGTCGGGTGTCGATCGAGTACGCCCTGATCCGGGACGTCAACGACCAGCCGTGGCGGGCCGACCTGCTCGGCACGGTGCTGCGGCAGCAGATCGGGGCCAAGCGGGTGCACGTCAACCTCATCCCGCTCAACCCCACGCCGGGCAGCGAGTGGGACGCCTCGCCCCGCAAGCGGCAGGACGAGTTCGTGCGACGGGTGGAAACGGCGGGCATCGCCTGCACCGTGCGCGACACCCGCGGCCAGGAGATCGCCGCCGCCTGCGGCCAGCTCGCCGCCACCTAGGACAGGCCGAGGACCTCGGCCAGGTCGAACGTGACCGGCTGCTCCAGCTGCTCGTACGTGCAGGAGGACGGCTCGCGGTCGGGCCGCCACCGCACGAACTGGGCGGTGTGCCGGAAGCGGACGCCCTCCATGTAGTCGTAGCGGACCTCCACGACCCGCTCGGGCCGGAGCGGTACGAACGAGAGGTCCTTGTTGGCGTTCCACCGGCTGCCCTCGCCCTTGCGCGGCGTGCGGTCGCCCTCTTCCTGACGTGCCCACGCCCACGGGTGGTCGTCGAACGTCGTGACCAGCGGCTGCATCTCCTGCATGAGCGCCCGGCGCGTCGGCATCGGGAACGCGCCGATCACGCCGACGGAGGCCAGCTTGCCGTCGTCCTGGTAGAGCCCGAGCAGCAGCGACCCGATCGCGTCCGGGCCGGACTTGTGCACCCGGTAGCCCGCGACCACGCAGTCGGCCGTGCGCTCGTGCTTCACCTTGGTCATCACGCGCTTGTCGGGCTGGTAGGTGCCCTCGGGGTCCTTGGCGATGAGCCCGTCCAGCCCGGCCCCCTCGAACTGGTCGAACCACTCCTCCGCGGTGGCGTGGTCGTCGGTGATCGGCGTGAGGTGCACCGGCGGGCCCGCCTTGGCCAGCGCCTCCTCGAGCCGGGCCCGGCGCTCGCGGAACGGCTTCTCGGTGAGGTCCTCGTCGCCCACGGCCAGCAGGTCGAACGCGACGAAGCTCGCGGGGGTCTCCACCGCCAGGAGGTTCACCCGGCTCGCGGCGGGGTGGATGCGCTGCTGGAGCACCTCGAACTCCAGGCAGTTGCGCTCCCGGTCGAGCACCACGATCTCGCCGTCGATCACCGCTCGCTCGGGGAAGTTGGCCTTCACCGCGTCGACGACCTCGGGGAAGTACCGCGTCATCGGCCGCTCGTTGCGGCTGCCGATCTCCACGTCGTCGCCGTCGCGGAAGATGATCGAGCGGAAGCCGTCCCACTTGGGCTCGTAGAGCTTCCCGGTGGGGATCTTGGGCTGCGGCTTGGCCAGCATCGGCTTGACGGGCGGCATCACGGGCAGGTCCACGGGCTCAGCCTAGGCTGCCCGGGTGCCTCGCCTGTCCGCCGCCGAGCTCGCCGCCGCCCGGGACCGGACCATCGCCGACGTGCTGCCGGGCCCGGACGACCCGCCGCTGTCGGTGCTGTTCTGCGGGATCAACCCGGGGCTGGTCTCCGCGGCCACCGGGCACCACTTCGCGCGGCCGGGCAACCGGTTCTGGCCGGTGCTGCACGCGGCCGGGTTCACGCCGCGGCTGCTGCGACCCGCCGAGCAGGGGGAGCTGGCCCGACTGGGGCTCGGGATCACGAACATGGCGCCACGAGCCACGGCGCGGGCCGACGAGCTGACCGCCGCCGAGCTGGTCGCGGGCGGGCTGCGGCTGCGGGATCTGGTGGGGCGGGTGCGGCCTGCCTGGCTCGCCGTCGTCGGCATCACGGCCTACCGCACGGCGTTCGCGGTGCCCACCGCCGTCGTCGGGCCGCAGGAGCCGTGGGGGCCCACCGGGGTGTGGGTGCTGCCCAACCCCAGCGGCCTCAACGCGCACTACCAGCTCCCGGAGCTGACGGCCGCGTACGCCGCACTGCGCGATGCTGCCTAGTCCAGCTCGGGGACGGGCTCCTCGTCCGCGTCGGCGGCGTCGCGGTCGGCCCACTCCAGCAGCTCGTCGAGGCGGTAGACGGCGTCGTCGATGCCCGCGTGCAGGTCGCCCAGCTCGGCGAAGCGCTTCGGCATGGTCGCGATGGTGAAATCGCCGGGATCGGCGTCGTCGACCTCGTCCCACTGGATCGGTGCCGACACGAGCGCCTCCGCGACCCCGCGCACCGAGTAGGCGCAGCGGATAGTGTGGTCGCGGGTGTTCTGGTTGTAGTCCACGAAGATCGACGCGGGGTCGCGGTCCTTGCGCCACCAGGTCAGGTCGACCAGGTCGCAGCGCCGCCCCACCTCGCGCGCGAAGGCGTGCGCCGCCCGCCGCACGTCCTGGAAGCCCCACCGCGGCTCGATCCGCACGTAGACGTGCATGCCCTTGCCGCCCGAGGTCTTGGGCCAGCCGACGGCGCCGAGCTCGGCGAGCACCTCTTGCGCGACGTGCGCGACCCGCCGCACGTCCGCGTAGGACGCCCGCGGCATCGGGTCGATGTCGATGCGCCACTCGTCGGGCTGTTCGACGTGCCCGCGGCGGGAGTTCCAGGGGTGGAACTCGACCGTCGACATCTGCACCGCCCAGACGAGGTCGGCCGGGTGCTGCACGCACAGCTCGTCGGCGGTGCGGTTCCACCGTGGGAAGTGCACCCGCACGGTCTCGACCCAGTCGGGCGCGCCCCGGGGGAGGCGCTTCTGGTGCACCTTCTCGCCGGTGACGCCGGTGGGGAAGCGGTGCAGCATGCACGGCCGGTCCCGCAGCGCCCGCACCGCCCCGTCCGCGACGGCGACGTAGTACTGCGCGAGGTCGAGCTTGGTCTCGCCGCGTGCCGGGAAGTACACCCGATCGGGGTTGGAGATCCGCACGGTGCGGCCGTGGACCTCCAGCTCGACCGCCGACCCGGAGCCCGCCACCGGACTCAGCGCCGCCAGGAGTTCCGGCGGCGGATCACGTGCCCGACGATCGCGAGTGCGATGCCGATCGCGATGAGGACGAGCCAGATGTCCTGGGTGTGGCTCTGGTACGGGCCGGGGATGAAGGCGATCAGCAGGATGATCGTGACGACGCCACCGATGATCGTGCCCTTGGGGAAGCCACCGTGCCAGCCCCACTGGGCCGACGGCTCGTCGTCGGCAGAGACCTCTGAGGACCGCGCTACCTCACGGGAGTTGCTCGCCACGGCCGTATCGTCGCACAACAACGCGCCGAGGATGATGGGAGGCGATGACTGGTAATCGATCTGTGCTCGTGCTCGGCTCCACCGGCTCGATCGGCACACAGGCGCTGGAGCTGATAGCCCGCCACCCCGAGCGCTTCACCGTCGCCGGGCTGGCCGCGGGCGGTGGCGACGTCGCGCTGCTCGCCGAGCAGGTTCGCGCGCACCACGTCCGGCGCGTGGCGGTCGCCGCCGAGGACGCGGCGCGCGCCCTGCGTGAGCTGCTGCCGGGCGTCGAGGTGCTCGCGGGCCCCGACGCGGCCACCGAGCTCACCGCCACCACGCCCGTCGACACGGTGCTCAACGGCATCACCGGGGCGGTCGGCCTCGGCCCCACCCTGGCCGCGCTCGCGGCAGGCGCCACGCTCGCGCTGGCCAACAAGGAGTCACTGGTCGCGGGCGGCGCGCTGGTGACGGCGGCCGCGGCGCCCGGGCAGATCGTGCCGGTCGACTCCGAGCACTCCGCGCTGGCCCAGTGCCTGCGCGGCGGCCGGGCCGACGAGGTCGACCGGCTCGTGCTCACCGCATCGGGCGGCCCGTTCCGAGGGCGGCCGCGCGCCGAGCTCGCCGACGTCACCGTGGCCGCGGCGTTGGCCCACCCTACGTGGGACATGGGCCCGATGGTCACGCTCAACTCCGCCACGCTGATCAACAAGGGGCTGGAGCTGATCGAGGCCCACCTGCTGTTCGGCATCCCGTACGACCGCATCGACGTGGTGGTGCACCCGCAGTCGATCGTCCATTCCATGGTCACGTTCCACGACGGTGCCACGCTCGCCCAGGCCAGCCCGCCGGACATGCGCCTGCCGATCGGGCTCGCGCTGGCCTGGCCCGAGCGACTGCCGGGTGCGGGGCCGTCGTGCCGCTGGGACACCGCGCAGAGCTGGACGTTCGAGCCCCTGGACGACGACGCGTTGCCCGGTGTGCGGCTCGCCCGCGCAGCGGGTGCGCTGGGCGGTTGCGTGCCCGCCGTGCTCAACGCGGCCAACGAGGAGGCCGTCGGGGCCTTCCTCGCGGGCGCCTGCTCGTTCACCGGGATCACCGACACGCTCGCGCGCGTGCTCGAGGCCGCCGACGCGTGGACGGCCGATCCGGCTACCGTGGCGGACGTGCTGGCCGCCCAGGACTGGGCCCGCGCTCGCGCCCGTGAGATCGCCCGTGAGATCGGCCAAGGAGTCGCCCGATGATGACCGTCCTCGGGATCGTGCTGTTCTTCCTCGGCATCCTGATCTCGATCGCCTGGCATGAGCTGGGCCACTTCACCACCGCGCGGTGGTTCGGCATCAAGGTGCCCGAGTTCATGGTCGGCTTCGGCCGCACCATCTGGTCGCGGAAGGTCGGCGAGACCGAGTTCGGGCTCAAGGCCATCCCGCTCGGCGGCTACATCCGCATGATCGGCATGATCCCGCCCGCCAAGGGCGAGTCGCTGGGCCGCGACCGGCGCACCGGCCCGTTCCAGGGCCTGATCGACGACGCCCGGCAGCAGTCGGCGATGGACGTGCGACCGGAAGACCACGATCGCCAGTTCTGGATGCGCGCGCCGTGGAAGCGGATCGTCGTGATGTTCGCCGGGCCGTTCATGAACCTCATCCTCGCGGTGGTCCTCTTCGCGATCGTGCTGATGGGGATCGGGGTGCCCGCGAGCAGCACCACCATCGGCACGGTCAGCGCGTGCGTCGTGCCCGCGTCCGCCACCTCCGACACCTGCCCCGCGGGCGCGCCGAAGACGCCCGCCGCCGCGGCGGGCTTCCAACCGGGCGACCGGATCGTCTCGTTCAACGGCACGCCCCTCGACCCTGACGACGGCGGTGCCCTGCGTGCCGCGATCCAGGGCGCCAACGGCACCGTCACGGTCGTCGTGGACCGCGGTGGCCAGCTGATCAGGCTCACCCCCACGCTCATCGACAACCAGGTCGAGGACGCCGCCAACCCCGGCCAGACGGTGCAGGCGAGCTTCCTGGGCGTCGGGCTCGTCGGCGTCTACGCGCGGCAGAGCCTCGGCGCGGTCTTCGTGCAGATCGGCGACATCGTCGGGCGCACCGGCGAGGCGCTCGTCCAGCTGCCCTCACGGGTGCCGGGCCTGTTCGGCTCGGTGTTCCTCGGTGAGCAGCGCGACCAGAACGGGCCCGTCGGCATCGTCGGCGCCTCCCGGATCGGCGGCCAGATCCTCGCGCTCGACGCGCCCGCCGCCGCGGAGCTGTCGTTCTTCCTGCAGCTCCTGGCCGCGGTGAACATCTCGCTGTTCCTGTTCAACCTCCTGCCCATCCCACCGCTCGACGGCGGCCAGATCTTCCCGGCCATCTGGGAGGCCATCAAGAAGCGGGGCGCGCGGCTGCTCGGGCGGCCCGACCCCGGCCCGGTGGATGTGGCGAAGCTCATGCCGGTGGCCTACGTGGTGGCGCTGGTGTTCATCGCGTGGAGCGGGCTGCTGTTCGTGGCCGACATCATCAACCCTGTCGTGCTCCCCCAGTAGCAAAACGCGGATACTGGAGGTCGTGAGCGTTTCCCTGGGTATGCCCGCACCGCCCGCCGCGCCGTTGGCCCCGCGCCGTCCCACCCGGCAACTGCACGTCGGGGCGGTCGGCGTCGGCTCGGAGTACCCGATCTCCGTGCAGTCGATGACCACCACCCTCACCGCCGACGTCAACGCCACCCTCCAGCAGATCGCCGAGCTCACCGCCTCGGGCTGCGACATCGTGCGCGTCGCCTGCCCGAGCCAGGACGACGCCGACGCGCTGCCCGCGATCGCGCGCAAGTCGCAGATCCCGGTGATCGCCGACATCCACTTCCAGCCCAAGTACGTGTTCGCTGCGATCGAGGCGGGCTGCGCGGCCGTGCGCGTCAACCCGGGCAACATCCGCAAGTTCGACGACCAGGTGAAGGAGATCGCGGCCGCCGCGCGCGACCACGGCACCCCGATCCGCATCGGCGTCAACGCGGGCAGTCTCGACAAGCGGCTGATGGAGAAGTACGGCAAGGCCACCCCGGAGGCGCTGGCCGAGTCGGCGCTGTGGGAGGCGAGCCTGTTCGCCGAGCACGACTTCCACGACGTCAAGATCTCGGTGAAGCACCACGACCCGGTCGTGATGATCCGCGCCTACGAGCTGCTCGCCGAGCAGTGCGACTACCCGCTGCACCTCGGCGTCACCGAGGCGGGCCCCGCGTTCCAGGGCACGATCAAGTCGGCGGTGGCCTTCGGGGCGCTCCTGCGCCAGGGCATCGGCGACACGATCCGGGTCTCCCTCTCGGCCCCTCCGGTCGAGGAGGTGAAGGTCGGCGCGCAGATCCTGCAGTCGCTCGGCCTGCGCCCGCGCAAGCTGGAGATCGTCTCGTGCCCGTCGTGCGGGCGGGCCCAGGTCGACGTCTACAAGCTCGCCGACGAGGTCACCGCCGGGCTCACGGGCATGGAGGTGCCGCTGCGGGTCGCGGTGATGGGTTGCGTGGTCAACGGGCCGGGGGAGGCGCGGGAGGCCGACCTCGGCGTCGCGTCCGGCAACGGCAAGGGGCAGATCTTCGTCAAGGGCGAGGTGATCAAGACGGTGCCCGAGCACGCGATCGTCGAGACCCTGATCGAGGAAGCCATGAAGCTCGCCGAAGGCTGGGACGATCCAGAGTCCTCGGGTGAGCCACAGGTGACGGTCGGGTGAGCGGAGCTCGCGGAGCGAACATCGGAGCCGTATCAGTGGCCGATCTCGTCAGCAGGAAATCGATATGGCAACGTAGACACGTGCTTCGTGTCGCCGGAGCGCGGCTCCTTGACGATCGGGACCGCGGGGGAGTACGCGCGGCACTGGATGAGGATCCGGTGGCCGCCTGCATGGTCGCCGCGCGCGTCGAGGTGGCCGGGCTGGATCCGTGGCGGCTCGGCGGCGAGCTCTGGTCGGCGGGCTCGCACCTGTCCGGGCTGTGCTTCTCCGGGGCCAACCTCGTGCCCATCCGCGGCGATCGGGCCGCGCTGCGCCAGTTCGCCGACCGGGCCCGGCGCGGCGGCCGCAGCTGCTCGTCGATCGTGGGGCGCGCCGAGCTGGTGCTGCCGATGTGGGACACGCTGGCCGTGCACTGGGCGCCGTGCCGCGAGGTGCGCGCCGACCAGCCCCTGATGGTGCTGGCGGCCCCGCCCGCGGTGGCGCCCGATCCGCTGGTGCGCCCGGTGCGCCCGGTCGAGCTGGAGCGCTACCTCCCCGCGGCCATCGCGATGTTCACCGAGGAGGTCGGCATCGACCCGCGCGCGGGCGACGGCGGCGCGGGCTACCGCTCGCGCGTCTCGGAGCTCGTCTCGGCGGGCCGCGCGTTCGCCCGCTTCGAGGGCGACCAGGTCGTGTTCAAGGCCGAGATCGGCGCGCTCTCGCAGCGCGTGGGGCAGATCCAGGGCGTCTGGGTGCACCCGGCCTACCGGGGCCGGGGGCTGGGCACCGCGGGCACCGCCGCGGTGGCCGAGCGGCTCAGCGCGATGGGACGGGTGTCGAGCCTCTACGTCAACGGGTTCAACCACCCCGCGCGCCGCGCCTACGAGAAGGTCGGCTTCACCCAGATCGCCAGCTTCGCGACCGTCCTGTTCTGAGCGGCTATGGGGCTGCTCGAGCGCGAGGCCGAGCTCGCCGCCCTGGCGCAGCTCTTCGCCTCGGCCGCGGACGGGCGGGGCGGCGTGGCGCTGGTGTCCGGCGAGGCCGGGATCGGCAAGAGCACCCTGGTCAGCACCGCGCTCGCGGCGTTGCCCGCACGCACCCGGGTGCTGCGCGGCGCCTGCGACGACCTGATCGCGCCGCGTTCGTTCGGCCCGCTGCAGGACGCGGCGCGGGGCACGTCCGGGCCGCTGGCGGCGGCGGTCGCGGCCGGCGCCGACCGGGACGCCGTGTTCGAGGCGGCGTTCGCCGAGCTGAGCGGTTCGGGCGGGCCCGCGGTGCTGGTCGTCGAGGACGTGCACTGGGCCGACGACGCCACGCTGGACCTCGTGCGCCTGCTCGGGCGCCGCGTCGCCGACCTGCCCGCCGTCGTCGTGCTGACCTTCCGCGACGACGAGGTGGCCGGGGATCACCCGCTGCGACGGCTGCTGGGTGCGCTGGTCGGGCGGCACGTGTGCCGCCTCCCGCTCGCCCGGCTGTCGGCCCGGGCCGTGCGCGCGCTCGCCGAGGAGGCCGGGGTGGACGGCGCGGCGGCGCTGGCGGCCACCGCGGGCAACCCGTTCTTCCTCGCCGAGGTGCTGGCCAACCCGGGCGAGACCGTGCCGCCGACGGTGGCCGACGCGGTGCTGGCCAGGGTGATGCAGCTCGACGCGGCGACCCGGGCACGGGTCGAGCAGCTCGCGGTGGTCGTCGCCCCGGCCGCGCGGTCGTTGGTGGAGGCGCTGCCCGGCGGCACGGCGGGCCTGGTCGCCGCCGAGCAGCTCGGCATCGTCGAGCTCGAGGGCCGCAACGTGGTGTTCCGGCACGACCTCACCCGCCGGGCCATCGAGGCGAGCCTGCCCGGAGCCCGGCGGATCGCGCTGCACCGGCTGGTGCTCGCCCTCCTCCTGGCCGAGCCCGATCCCGACCTGCCCCGGGTGGTGCACCACGCCGTGGAAGCGGGCAACGCGGAGGTGATCGTCCGGTACGGGCCGCAGGTCGCTCGGCAGGCGGCGCACAGCGGCGCGAACCGGCAGGCGCTCGCCGTCCGCGAGCAGATGCTGCGCCACGCCGAGCTGCTGGCGCCGAGCGGGCTGGCCCGCCTGCACATCGGGCACGCCTGGTCGCTGTTCAACGCGGGCCGCTACGGCGAGAGCCTGGCGGTCGCCGAGCACGCGGTGAGCCTCTGGGAGGCGTTGGACGATCCGGTCGGGCTCAGCGAGGCGCTGGTCACGCTGGGCAGGCAGGTGCTCATGTCGAGCCGCCCGCGTGCCGCGGAGCCCCCCGCGCGGCGCGCCGTCGCCGTGCTGGACGGTGCCCCGCCCGGCTATCCGCGGGTCCTGGCCGAGATGTTCCTTGGTGCCCAGCTCGTGCTCACCGACCAGCCCGTCGAGGCGCTGCCGCACCTGGAGGAGGCGCTGGAGCTGGCGTTGGCGCACTCCGACGAGATGATCGCGCTGTGTCGCAGCTACGTCGGGCTCGCGCAGGCGGCCGTCGGCGGTCCCCGCGCCGCCGAACAGCTGGTCAAGAGCCTGGAGCCCACCGCGACGCCGCTGCACCACGAGCGCCGGGTGCGGGTGCTGCGCAACGTCGCCGACGGGATGCGCCGCCTCGGGCGGTGGCGGGACGAACGCCACTACATGGCCGCCGCGATCGAGGAGACCAGCCGCTTCGACCCGGTGGTGCCGGTGCTCGAGTTCCACGCGCGGCACTGGGCGCTGGTCGCGGACGGCGGCGACTGGGCCGCGGCGGAGGCCGGGCTGCGGGCGATGCTGGAGCGGGACGAACGGTCCGCGGCGGACTACATGGTCGGCTACATGGTGCTGCCCGTGCTGGGCCGCATCCTGGTGCGGAGCGGGCGGGTCGACGAGGGCCGCCGGATGCTCGTCGACGCCTGGGCGCTCGCCCGCGAGGCCGACGTCCTCGCCGCGCTGGCGCCCACCGCGATCGCCCTGGCCGAGCAGGCGTGGCTCACCGGCCGGGACGACGGCTGGCGGGAGGCCGCGGCGCTCGTGCTCGCCCGCGCCGACGGGCCCGGCAACGCGCACTGCCGGGGCGAGCTGCTGCGCCAGTTGCGGCGCCTCGGTGAGCCGACACCGGGTGATGTGCCCCCGGAATGGGAAGGTGGGGAGGCGGCCGCCGCCGAATGGGAGCGCCGCGGCCAGTCGTACGAACGCGCGCTGGAGCTGATCGACTCCGACGAGCCCGAACGGGTCTCCGAAGGGCTCGTCCTGCTCGACGGGCTGGGTGCGCAGCCCGCCGCGGCCATCGCCCGCGCGCGGCTGCGGAAGCTGGGCGTCACCCGCATCCCGCGGGGGCCGCGCCCGCAGACGCGGGAGAACGTCGCCGGGCTCACCGAGCGCCAGCAGGAGGTGGTCGGGTTCCTGGCGCAGGGGATGACCAACGCGGAGATCGCGCAGCGGCTGGTGGTGTCGGTGCGGACCGTCGACCACCACGTCACGGCGGTGCTGGCCAAGCTCGGCGTCGCCTCCCGTCGGGAGGTGGTCCGCCGCGCGGCCGAGCTGGACCTGATGTGAGCCGTCAGCCGGGGATCGGGGCGCCGGAGGGCATGCCCGCGGCCACGTAGGCCGCGTAGAGCTCCCGCCACGGCTCGGCGGTGGCGCTGTGCGGGCCGTCGCCCGGGTCGCCGCGCAGGTGCTTCTCCAGCTCCGCGAGGCAGACCGTCCACCCGGCGGCGTTGCGGGCGGCGGTGTCGCGCGCCTCCAGCACGTTGAGCAGGGTGAGCACGGCCCCCTCACCGTCCGGCTCGACCGTGAGGTGCAGCTCGTCGCCGCCCCACGTGAACGCCAGCTGCCGCGGCGGGTCGTAGGCGAGGATCGTCCCGCTGGTCTCCTCGGGCAGGTTGGGGTCGTCGCGGAAGGCGATGCGACCGCCCACGCGGGGCTCCAGCTCCACCCGCGAGGGGAACCAGTGCCGAAGCCCCGCGGGCTCGCTCACCGCCGCCCACACCCGTTCCGCGGGGTGCGGGTAGCGGCGCGTGAAGCGGACGGCGGGCCGCCCGTCGTGTTCGACGTAGGTGCCTTGGTCGATCATGGTGTGGTCCCTCCGTTGTCGTTGTCGAGGTACTCGCCCAGTGCGTCGAGGCGGTCGTTCCACAGCCGTCGGTACGGGGCGAGCCAGGCGTCGATCTCCGCGATCGGCGCGGGGCGCAGGGCGTAGATGCGGCGCTGGGCGTCCTTGCGGACGTCGACGAGCCCGGCCGTGCGCAGCACCCGCAGGTGCTTCGACGCGGTCGGCTGGCTGCACCCCAGCGCCTCCACGAGCTGGCCGACCGAACGGGCGCCCCCGCGCAGCTCGTCGAGCAGCGCCCGACGCTGCGGATCGACGAGTACCGCCCACGTGCTCACAGCGTCGAACATACGCCATCGCGTATATACGCGACAAGGCATGTTCGGCCTTTGTGACGTCGCCGACGATTCCTGGGCATACTCGCGCCCGTGGTCCGTTGCCTCGCCCTCCTCGCCGTGCTGACGCTGCTGGTGTCGGGATGCGGCGTCTTCTCGTCGAACGGGCCCGACAAGGCCGCCGAGGCGTTCCTCACCGCGTGGTCGACGGGCGACGTCCCGGCCGCCGCGGCGGAGACCGACGACCCGAAGTCGGCGGCCGACCTGCTCGCGGCCATCCGCACGTCGCTCGCCCCGGTCGGGCTCACCGCCACGGTGGGGCAGCTGCGCGAGGCGACCGACCGCGCCACCGCGTCCGTCGACATGACGTGGGACCTCGGCCAGGGGCGCCGCTGGCAGTACCTCAACCAGCTCGACCTGCGGGCCAGGGACGACGCCCCGCACGGCTGGCTGGTCCACTGGTCGCCGTCGGTTGTGCACCCCCAGCTCGCCGCGGGCCAACGGCTGGCGGTGCGCACCGAGGACCCCCAGCCCGCGCCGGTCGTCGACCGCGGCGGCGCGGCCCTGCTCAACGCCACACCGGTGGTCACCGTGCTGCTCGACCGGGAGGCCGCGGGCGACCTGGCGTCGGTGTCGGGCACCCTGGCCACCTCGCTCGGCCCGATCGACCCCGAGATCACGAAGGCGTCGATCACCGAGGGCGCGACGAAGACCCCGGACGGGCAGGGCTACACCGTGGCCGTGCTGCGCCAGCCCGACTACCTCCGCGTCAAGAACGCGATCCACGACCTGCCCGGCGTGCGGTTCACCAGCGCGACGCGGCTCCTCGCGCCGGACGCCGGGTTCGCGAGCCAGGTGCTGCCCGCCGTCCGTCGCGAGACCGCTGCCCAGCTGGACGGCACGCCGGGCTGGTCGGTGCTCGCCGTCGACGGCACCGGCAGCCCGGTCACGACGCTCCTGGAGACGGCCCCGCTGCCGGGCACCACCGTCGCCACCGGGCTCGACCTGGCCATCCAGACCGCCGCCGAGGACGCCGTGGAGCCGGTGAAGCAGCCGACGGTGCTGGTGGCCGTGGCGCCCTCGACCGGCGACCTGCTCGCCGTAGCCCAGAACGGCCCCGCCGACGCCGCGGGGGCGATCTCGCTGACCGGCCGCTACCCGCCGGGCTCGACGTTCAAGATGGTCACCGCCACGGCCGCGGTCGCGGGCCTGCACCTCACCGTCGACACGCCGGAGCCGTGCCCGGGCGTCACCGTGATCGGCGGTCGTCCGGTGCCCAACGAGGGCGAGTTCGACCTCGGCACCGTGCCGCTGCGCACGGCGTTCGCGCGGTCGTGCAACACGACGTTCGCCCAGCTGGGCGCGCAGCTGCCGCCCGACGCGCTGCCCAGCGCCGCGCTGCGGCTGGGGCTGGGCGCGGACTACCGCGTGCCCGGCCTGACGACGGTCACCGGGGCCGTGCCGCCGTCGACCGACACCGTGCAGCGGGCCGAGAACGGGTTCGGGCAGGGGCAGGTCATCGCGACGCCGCTGGGCATGGCGCTGGCCGCGGCCACCGTGGCGCGCGGGGCGAACGTCGTGCCGCAGCTCATCCACGGCCGTCCCACCGAGGTGCTCGCGGCGGCGACACCACCCGACGCGCCCGCGCTCGACCAGCTCCGGCCGATGATGCGCGCGGTCGTCACGGACGGCACCGCGAAGCTGCTCGGCCGCCGCGGTGAGGTGTTCGGCAAGACCGGTACCGCCGAGTACACCGACGACGGCCGCGCCCACGGCTGGTTCGTCGGCTACCGCGGCGACCTCGCGTTCGCGGTGTTGATCGTCGACGGCGGCACGTCGGCTCCGGCCGTGCAGGTGGCCGACCGGTTCCTCGCGGCGCTGGGGTGACCTACTCTGATCGCGTGACCCGCAGCCGGATACCTGCGCTCGCGATCACCGCGGACATCGTCTCGGTGATCGTCTTCGCGGCGGTGGGCCGGGCGAGCCATGACGAGTCGGCCGATGTGCTCGGCCTCCTCGCCACGGCCGCGCCGTTCGGCCTCGGCCTCCTCGCCGCGTGGGCCACCCCGGTGGTGCGGGCCCGCCCGGCCGGGTGGGTGGCCGGGCTCGTCGTGCTGGCGGGCACCGTCGCGATCGGTTTGCTGGTGCGGCTGGCGTTCCTCGACCGGCTGCCGCTGTCCTTCGCGGTCGTCGCCACCTGTGCGCTGGGCGTGCTGCTGCTCGGCTGGCGCGGGCTCGCCGCGGCCGTCGCCCACCGGGTGGCCCACCGCGTCCGGTAGCCGCACCTACAATCCGGTCATGCCCACCCGCGCACTGCTCGTGCCCGGCACCCCCACGCCCGAGCGGCGGGTGCCCGCGCACATCGCTCGGCCGGAGTACGTCGGCAAGGCGTCCCCGGCCCCCAACACGTGGCCCGACGTGCAGCCGCCCGAGGTGATCGAGGCGATGCGGGTGGCGGGCCGGATCGCCGCGCAGGCGCTGGCCGCGGGCGGGGCGGCGGTGGCTCCCGGCGTCACCACGGACGAGATCGACCGCGTGGTGCACGAGTTCCTGGTCGACCACGGCGCGTACCCGTCGACACTGGGCTACAAGGGCTTCCCCAAGTCGTGCTGCACCAGCCTCAACGAGGTGGTCTGCCACGGCATCCCGGACACCACCGTGATCGAGGACGGCGACATCGTCAACATCGACGTCACCGCGTTCATCGGGGGCGTGCACGGCGACACCAACGCCACGTTCCTCGCGGGCGACGTCGACGAGGAGTCGCGGCTGCTGGTCGAGCGCACCCGGGAAGCGACGATGCGGGCGATCAAGGCCGTGCGACCGGGCCGCGAGCTGTCCGTCGTCGGCCGCGTGATCGAGTCCTACGCGAAGCGCTTCGGCTACGGCGTGGTGCACGAGTACACCGGCCACGGCATCGGGCGCAGCTTCCACGGCGGCCTCGTGGTGCTGCACTACGACGACCCGGACGTCCACATCCCGCTGGAGCCCGGGATGACCTTCACCATCGAGCCGATGATCACCGTGGGGTCGCGCGAGAACGAGAAGTGGGCCGACGACTGGACGGTCGTCACGCGCGACGGGTCGCGCACCGCCCAGTTCGAGCACACCATCCTCGTCACGGCGGACGGGGCGGAGATCCTCACGCTGCCCTGACTCAGGACACCGTCTTCTTGGGCGGCAGGGGGAAGAACCCGCTCGTGCGCCGCACGTACTCCGCGTAGCCCGGCCGCCGCTTCCCGATCGAGCGCTCCAGCAGGGCCGCGCCGGTGCCTTTGGCCAGGAGCCACGTCATCAGCGCGGCGCTGACGAGGCCGATCAGCCCGGCCGCGTGGTGCAGCGCGAGCAGCGTGAGGCCCCACCAGACGGCCGCGTCGCCGAAGTAGTTGGGGTGCCGCGTGTAGCGCCACAGCCCGCGGTCCATCACCCGGCCCTTGTTGGCCGGGTCGGCGGTGAACGCGGCGAGCTGGGCGTCGCCGACCGTCTCGAAGAACAGCCCCACCGCCCACGACAGCACCCCGAGCGCCGTGACAACGGTCGCGAGGACCCCCGACGCGAACCCGTACTGGCCCACCTGCACCGGCCACGAGACCACCCACAGGACCACCGCCTGCGGCACGTAGACCTTGCGCACCAGGTGCGCGACCGGGTTGCTCTTCGCCCGCTCCATGATCTCGACGTAGCGTGGGTCCTCGGGCTTGCCCCGGTTGCGCCGCCCGATGTGCCACGCGAGCCGCAGCCCCCACACGCAGGTCAGCAGCGTGATCAACACCTGCCGCCACAGGTCGCCCGCACCGCGCGCGAGCACCAGCGTGACGATCGCCACGATGGCGAAGCCCATGCCCCACACCACGTCGATCCCGTCGTGCCGCCCGCCCCGCACCCGGACGGCGACGAACAACGCGACCGCGAACGTCGCGACGACGACGAGCGCGGTGACCCACAGGTTGGTCAGCGCGGCGCCCCAGGGGTAGGGACTCATCGGGTCGGCTCCGACGCGAGTTCCGGGTCACGCCCCACGACCGACGTACGCCCCCGCGGCAGGCCCGACCGACCCCGGGCGTCGGGCCGCACCATGAGGACCTGGTGCACACCCATCCGGTTCTCCTCGAACGCCAGCAGCCCGCCCGCGAGGTAGAGCAGCCACACCCGCCACTGCTCCTCGCCGATCAGCGCCACGGCCTCCGCCCGGCGCTCCTGGAGGGTGTCGAGCCAGGGCCGCACCGTCAAGACGTAGTGCTCCCGCAAGGAATGGACGTCCACGACCTCGAGACCGGCCGTCTCCAGCAGGCTCAGCGTGGCGCCGAGCGGGCGCATGTGCATGTCGGGCGCGACGTAGCGCTCCATGAACGGACCACCCCCCGGCGCGTTGTTCACCCCGGCCGCGCCCCGCGACATCTGCTGCAGCAGGAGCCTGCCCTGCGGGACCACCATGCGGCGCAGCTGCGCGGCGTACTCGGGGTAGTTGTGCTCGCCGACGTGCTCACCCATCTCGATCGACGCCACCGCGTCGTACGGCTCGTCCGCGATCTCGCGGTAGTCCTGCAGCCGGATCTCGACGCGGTCTTCGAGGCCGAGCGCCGCCACCCGGGCCAGCCCGTACGCCCGCTGCTGCGCGGAGAGCGTGACCCCGGTGGCCCGCACGCCGTAGTGCTGCGCCGCGTGCACGAGGAGCGACGCCCACCCGCAGCCGACGTCCAGCAGCCGCATGCCGGGCCGGAGCGCGAGCTTGCGGCAGACGAGGTCGAGCTTGTCGCGCTGGGCGTCCACGAGGCCGTAGGACGGCGACGGCTCCTGCGTCCAGTAACCGCAGGAGTAGGCCATCTGCGGGTCGAGCAGGAAGGCGTAGAAGTCGTTGGAGAGGTCGTAGTGGTGGGCGATCGCGGCGCGGTCGCGGCGGCGGGTGTGCAGCCGACCGTCGAGGCGGGCTTCCGACGCGGGTGGCCGCGGCCGTGGCCCCACCGCGCCGAGCCGCAGGACCAGGCGGGCGGCGGCGAGCACCTCCTTCCTACCGAACCGCGGGCGGGGGTGGTCCTTCGCCAGCGTCCAGAACCGGGAGAGCCCCTCGGCGACGTCGCCGTCGACCGCGAGCTCACCCGCGACGAACGCCCGCGCGAGCCCCAGCTCGCCGGGGCTCCACAGCAGGCGCCGCAGCGCCCGCCGGTGCCGGATCACGACGACGGGACCGGTGGTGGCGCCCGCCTCGGACCCGTCCCACGCCCGGATCCGGACGGGCAGGGGCGCGCCGAGGAGGCGCTCGACGAGCCCGGTGAGCTGCGCGGCGACCGGCGTGCTCACGGGCGCGCCAGGGAGAACTGGAAGACGTCGAGGTAGCCGACGCGGAAGCCCGCCTCGCAGTAGGCGAGGTAGAACTCCCACATCCGGCGGAACGTGCTGTCGAACCCGAGCGCGGCCACGGCCTCCCAGCGGGACAGGAAGTTCTCCCGCCAGTGCGCGAGAGTGCGGGCGTAGTGCTCCCCGAGGCTGCGCTGCTCGGCCAGCCGCAGCGTCGTGTGCAGGGCCAGGTGCTGCTCGATCGCCTGCGTGGACGGGATGAGCCCGCCGGGGAACACGTACTTGTGCATCCACGAGTAGTCGCCGCGCGACGCGAGCATCCGGTCGTGCGGCATCGTGATCGACTGCAGCCCCACCCGGCCACCCGGCTTGAGCAGGCGGTCGAGCGCGGTGAAGTACGTCGGCCAGTAGCGCTCGCCGACCGCCTCGATCATCTCGACGCTGACGACCGCGTCGTAGGACCCCCGCGCCTCCCGGTAGTCGCGCAGCAGCACCTGCACGCGGTCGGCGACGCCCGCGGCGGCCAGCCGCTCCTCGGCGAGGCGGGCCTGCTCCGCCGAGATGGTCAGCGTGGTCACCCGCGCGCCCCGCTGCGCCGCCCGCGTGGCCAGGCCGCCCCAGCCCGTGCCGATCTCCAGCACGTGCGTGTCCGGCCCGACGTGCGCCATGTCCAGGATGCCGTCGATCTTGCGACGCTGGGCGTCGGCGAGCGTCTCCTCCGGGTCGGCGAACCAGCCCGACGAGTAGCTCATCGTCTCGTCGAGGAACGTCGCGAACAGCTCGTTGGAGAGGTCGTAGTGGCGGTGGATGTTCTCCCGCGAGCCCTCGACGGTGTTGCGCTCCTCTCGCGGTTGGCGCGCCTCGGCGAAGCGCCGCCCGATCCGTTGCAGCAGCGGGGGGATGAGCACCGAGAGCCGGGCCGCGAACGGGGTGAGCAGGTCGGCCAGCTCGGTGGAGGTCCAGTCGCCCACCATGTACGACTCGCCGAAGCCGATCTTCGAGTTGCAGCCGAGGCGGTGGAAGAACGCCGCCGGTCGTACGATCCGCATCACCGGCGACCCCGGGCCGCCGCGGCCGATGCGCTCGCCGCCCGCGAACACCACCCGCACGGGCAGCGTGTGCACCGCGCGGCGGAACAGGGCCTCCGCGATGCGGGCGCGCAGCGCGGAGTGCGGTGGGGTGGCCAAGCCCGGCCAGACGCCTTCGGCGGGCCGTGGCACGAAATGGTTGTTCGACCGCCGGGCGATGGGGTACGTGGTCATTGGACGCCCTCCTGCGGTGCGTGGCGCGGTCGGGGGACGACGGGGAGGCGGCGCAGCCACAGCGCGACGCCGTGCCTGCGGATGAGGGCCGACGTGCGGAGCGTGACGAGCGGTCGGCGCGCCACCATGCGGACGAGCGCGCGCGGGGTGGCGGCGGTGCGCACCCCGGCCACGCTCGCGACGAGCGCCGTCGAGCCGTTCTGCCGCAACGTGATCGCGAGGCTCAGCCGCTCGTCGGGCACGGGCAGGTGCATGCGGTACTCGCCGTCGACGGCCAGGAACGGCGACACGTAGAAGTCCTTCGCCGCCCGTGCCCGGCCCGCGTCGTCGGTGGCGAGGAGGTAGCAGTGCCGTTCGCCGTAGGTGTTGTGGACCTCGGCGACGACGCACGCGAGCGACCCGTCGGACCGGTGGCACCAGTAGACCGTGAGCGGGTTGAACACGTACCCGAGCACGCGGGCGTTGGCGAGCATCAGCACCCGGCCGCCGCGCAGGTCGATCCCGCGGCCTGCCAGGTAGCGGTCGAGGTTGCCGCGGATCGTGCCGCCCGAGTCGCCGAGGTGGTCGGCCGCCCGGAACCCGGCGAAGGGCCGCAGCCAGAGCGGGAGCCGGGGCAGCGCGTCGAGGTCGACCAGCCACAGGTAGACGCGGTGGCGGAAGTCGCGGTGCAGCGCGGCGTGCCGCACGTGGCGCACCTCGACGTCGTAGAGCGCAGGCGCCTGCGCGCGGAGACCGGCGCTCTGGCCGCAGGCTCCGCGCGTGGCCGTCACCACGGCACGCCCAGCGACGCCGCCGCGCGCACCCCGGCCGCGCAGCCGTCCTCGTGGAAGCCCCAGCCGTGGTAGGCGCCTGCGAACGCGAGCACGCCGTCGTTGATCTCCGACAGCCGCCGTCCCGCCGCGACCGACTCGGGCGTGTAGATCGGGTGCTCGTAGTGCATCGTGGCGAGCACCCGGCGCTGGTCGACGCGGTCGGCGCCGTTCAACGTCACGACGTAGTCCGCGGGCTCGGCGAGCCGCTGGAGGCGGTTCATGTCGTAGCTCACGAGCACCGGCGCGTCGCGGATCCCGCAGGTGGTCTTGAGGTAGTTCCACGACGCCCGCGCGCCGGGCCTGCGCGGCAGCACCGAGGTGTCGTGGTGGAGCTGGGTGACGTTGCGCGAGTAGCGGAACGCGCCCAACAGCTCGCGTTGCGCGGCGGTCGGCTCCGCGAGCAACGCGAGCGCCTGGTCGGGGTGCGTGGCGACCACGGCCACGTCGGCGCGGTAGGCGGTGTCGGCGTCGTCGCGGATCTCCACGCCCTCGGCGGTGCGGGTGAGCGCCCGCACGGGGGTCGACACGGCGACCGCCGCGAGCTCCTTCACGGCCGCCTCGACGTAGCGCCGCGACCCGCCGACGACCGTGCGCCAGCGCGGCGATCCCGTGACGGCGAGCATCCCGTGGTGGTGCAGGAACGCGAACAGGTAGCGGGCCGGGTAGGCGAGCGACACCGTCTCGCCCGCCGACCACACCGATGCGACGACCGGCAGCAGGAAGTGCTCGACGAAGTAGCGCGAGTAGCCGCCTGCGGCCACGAACGCGCCGAGCGTGACGGTGTCGTCGTCGGTGTGGTCGTCGGAGTCCGCCCTCTCGTCGCCCAGCACGCGACGGGCGTGCCGGTGGAAGCGCCGCACCTCGGCGAGCATGCGCAGGTAGGCGGGCCGGGCGAGGTTCGACGCCTGCGGGAACAGGCCGCCGAGCCCGCGGGCGCCCGCGTACTCGAGCCCGCAGCCCGCGCACCGCACGCTCATCGACATGTCCGACTCCTGCGTCGCCACACCCAGCTCAGCGAACAGGCGCAGGAGGTTCGGGTAGGTGCGGCGGTTGTGCACGATGAAGCCGGTGTCGACGTCCACTGCGCGGCCGTCGACCGTCGGCAGCTCATGGGTGTGGGCGTGCCCGCCGAGCCGCCCGTCGGCCTCGAAGAGCGTGACGTCGTAGCGGCGCTGGAGCAGGTACGCGGCGGTCAGACCGGCCACGCCGGAGCCCACCACCGCGGCCTTCGGACGGGTCATCGGGCGGATTCCATCTCCTCGAGCTGAGCGGTGAGGCCCTGCGGTGCGGGCTGCGCCAAGGCGTTCGCGATCACCGGGTCGAGGGGTTCGATCCCGGCCATTCCGAGCACGAACCGCCGCACCAGCCGGTTCCAGTCGCCGAGGCGCGTGAGCATGAAGTGGCCGGCGCCGAGCAGGTCGAACCGGCAGATCGCGACCCCGGCCGCCTTGGCGCGCGCGGCGTAGGCGTAGGACGCGGCCGGTTCGGTGTAGCGCTCGCGGTCGCCGTGGGCGATGAGGACGGTGCGCCCGGCCAGCTGGGCCACCGGGTCGCTCCCGTCCAGCCAAGGTGCCAGCGCGCATACCGCGGTGACGTTCGGCGCCCCGGCCGCGGCGAGCGCGGCCCGTCCGCCCATCGAGTGCCCCAGTAGCACAACCGGCATCCCCGGGTGCCGCTCGGCCAGCGCGGCCGTGGCCCACCGGGCGTCGAGGAGCGCGTCGCGGGCGGGGGAGTTCCACCCGCGCACCCGGTACCGCAACACGTAGACGGCCGGGCCGCGGCGCGCGAGCGCGCGGGCGAAGGGCAGCATCCGGCGGTAGGCCAGCCCCTTGCGCTCGCCGCTCTCGGTGCTGTGGGCTTGACCGCCGTGCAGCACGAGCACGACGGCGGCGGGCCGGGCGGGCGGCGCGCCGACCGGCTCGAGGCGGGGGAGGGTGTCAGGCACTCGACCTCATTTCTCTCGGGCCGGTGTTCTGCCGCAGGCCCGGACGTGGTCGGCGGCTGAGAGCGACGTCACACCCCGCCGTACGGCGGGGTGCCCCGAGACGATCGTGCCTGGACACGGGATGATCCGCGAGCTGACCAAGGTCCGACAGGAGCGCACATGAACCCGGTGACCCCGCTGACCGCCGGGGCGAAGCTGCGGCTCTCGTTCACCCGCAAGTGGCGCACGTCGGGCTTCTGGTTCGGGCTCGCCATCACGCTGCTGTGGCCGTTCACGATGTTCGGCACGCGGGTGGGCTGGCGCGGCGGGGAGCACCTGCCGCGCACCGGCGGAGCCCTCCTCGCCGCCAACCACGTCTCGCTGGCCGACCCGATCTTCCAGGTGGCGTTCTGCATCTGCCACGGCCGCATGCCGCGGTTCCTCGCGAAGGCCGAGCTGTGGCAGATCCCGGTGGTGCGCTCGGTGCTCGGCAAGGGCGGTCACATCCCGGTGTACCGGGAGTCCGCCCGCGCGGGCGACGCGTACCGCGACGCGATCGCGGCGATCCAGCGGGGCGAGATCGTCGTGTTCTACCCGGAGGCCACCTACACCGCCGACCCCGACGGCTGGCCGATGAAGGCGAAGAACGGGGTCGGGCGGATCGCGCTGGTCACCGGCGCGCCGGTGATCCCGATCGCGAACTGGGGCACCCAGCACGTGGTGCCGCCGGGCAAGCTGCCCCGGCTGTTCCCGCGGCAGCGGGTCACGGTGGTGGCGGGCCCGCCCGTCGACCTCTCGCGATGGGAGGGCGGGCCGCGCACACGCACCGCGCTGAACGGCGTGACGTCCGCGATCATGACGGAGGTCACGCGGCTCGTGGGCGAGATCCGCGGCGAGTCACCCCCCGCGGAGCCCTTCGACCCAGCGGCCTGAGCGGCTACTTGGCGGCGAGGCGCTCCAGTCGCCGCGGCGTGGGCCAGCGCACCGAGGTGGCCCAGCCGAGCTTCTCGAACGCCTGGATCACCCGCGCGGAGATGTCGACCTGGCCGCGCTGCACGCCGTGCCGGGCGCAGGTGGGATCGGCGTGGTGCAGGTTGTGCCACGACTCGCCGAAGGACATGACCGCCAGCGGCCAGACGTTGCGCGAGTGGTCACGCGCGGCGAACGGCGCGTCGCCGATCATGTGGCAGATCGAGTTGATCGACCACGTGACGTGGTGCAGCAGCGCAACGCGCACGAGGCCCGCCCAGAAGAACGCGGTGAGCGCGCCCCACCACGACCAGGTCAGCAGGCCGCCGAGCAGGGCGGGCACCAGCAGCGTGGCCACCGACAGCAGGACGAACGCCCGGTTCACGCGCATGACGTCGCGGTCGGCGAGCAGATCGGGCGTGAAGCGCTTCTCGTTGGTCTGGTCGCGGCTGAACAGCCAGCCGGTGTGCGAGTGCCAGAAGCCCCGCGCGAGCGCGACCGGGCCGGTGCCGAACAGCCACGGGGAGTGCGGGTCGCCCTCCTTGTCGGAGAACGCGTGGTGGCGACGGTGGTCGGCCACCCAGTCGACGACCGGGCCCTGCATGGCCAGGCTGCCCGCCACCGCCAGCGCGATCCGCAGCGGGCGCGCGGCCTTGAACGAGCCGTGGGTGAAGTAGCGGTGGAAGCCGACGGTGATGCCCAGACCGCTGACCACGTAGAACACGGCCGCGATGGCGACGTCGGCCCACCCGAGGCCCCACCCCCATGCGAAGGGGACGGCGACGATGAGCGCGAGCAAGGGAACCACCACGAACACGTACACCCCGATCTGCTGCGCGATGCCGCGCGTGCCGTCGAGGATGGGCTGGGGGCCCGACGTACGTGTCGGGCTCTCGGCGACGGTCATAGGGTCCTCTCCAAGTAAGGGCTACCTTCCTACTCCTGTCTACAGGCAATCGGAGTCGCACGACACCGCAGATCGGTCAAAGATCGAGCCCGAGGAGTGCGTTCTCCACCACTTCCGGCAGTCCGGGGTGGATCCAGTACTGGCCAGAGGCCATCTCCTTGGCGCCAAGGCCGAACGACATGGCCTGGATCACAGGCTGGATCAGCGTGGACGCCTGCGGGCCCATGATGTGCGCGCCGAGCAGCTTCCCGGTGGCCCGGTCGGCGATCAGCTTGCAGAAGCCGGTCTCGTCCACCATCGCCCAGCCGTAGGCCACGTCGGCGTAATCCTGGGTCTTCACGACGTAGTCGAGGCCCATCGCCCGGCACTGCGCCTCGGTGCGGCCGACGGACGCGATCTGCGGGTCGGTGAACACCGCCGACGGCACGAAGCGGTGGTCGGTGCGCCGCGGCGAGCCCGGGTGCAGGAGGTTGTGCTGCACGACCTTCGCCTCGTGGTTCGCGACGTGCTTGAGCTGGAACGGCGAGCTCGCGTCGCCGAGCGCGAAGACCCCGTCGACGGACGTGCGCTGCTGGTCGTCGACCAGCACCCGGCCCTCCCGGTCGGCCTCGATGCCCGCCTTCTCCAGGTCGAGCAGGTCGCCGTTGGGGACGCGGCCCGCGGCCACCAACAGCATGTCGCCGCGCACCACGGTGCCGTCGAGCAGCGTCAGCGCGACCTCCGACCAGTCGCCGCGGGCGGTGGCGACCGGCTGGCCGAGGTGGACGTCCCAGCGGTCGCACGCCAGGCGGGTGAAGCGCTCGGCCACCGTCTCGTCCTGGTTGCGCAGCAGCAGCGAGCTGCGGCCGATCATCGAGACGCGGGCGCCGAACGCGGAGAACACGTGCGCGAACTCGGCCGCGATGTACCCGCTCCCGACGATCACCAGGTGTTCGGGCACCTCCTCGATGCGCATGACCGTGTCCGACGTGTGGTGCGGCACGTCGCGCACCTCGTCGGGGATCACCGGCCGCCCCCCGGTCGCGATCACGATGCGGTCGGCGCTGATCTCGACGTCCCCGTCGACGGAGATCTGCTTGGGGCCGGTGAACCGGGCGTGGCCGTCGTAGAGCGTGAAGTTCGGGCTGCGGTTCGCCCGGTAGTCGTGGCCGTCGACCGAGATGGGGTCGATGCGGCCGAAGACGCGGTCGCGGATGTCGCGCCAGCGCACCTTGTCCAGCGTGGCGTCGAGGCCGAGCCTGCCCGCGTGCCGGACGTGTTGGGCGATGTCGGCCGGGTAGACGTACATCTTCGTGGGCACGCAGCCGACGTTGATGCAGGTGCCACCGAAGATGCCGTGCTCGACCATGGCGACGTCGAGATCGGCGAAGCGGTGGTCGACGATCGAGTTGCCCGAGCCGCTCCCGATGACCAGGAGATCGTGATGGCGCACGCGCCTACGGTAGCTCGCGGAAACATGCACGACGGCTTCTGCGTTGACGTGGGAGCATGACTAACACGATGACGGAACCCGTATTCACATCAGGCGATCTCGACCTGGAGGAGCGTTCCTCGCTCCGCCGGGTCGTGGGCCTGTCCACCGAGCTCACCGACGTCACCGAGGTCGAGTACCGCCAGCTCCGCCTGGAGCGCGTGGTGCTCGTCGGGGTGTGGACGTCGGGCACATCCGCCCAGGCCAACGCCTCGCTGCACGAGCTGGCGCGGCTCGCGGAGACCGCGGGCTCCCAGGTGCTCGACGGCCTGGTCCAGCGGCGTCCCCAGCCCGACCCCGCCACGTACATCGGCTCCGGCAAGGTCGACGAGCTGCGCGCCGCCGTGCACGCGGCCGAGGCCGACACCGTGATCTGCGACGGCGAGCTCTCACCCGGGCAGCTGCGGCAGCTGGAGGACAAGCTCAAGGTCAAGGTGATCGACCGCACGGCCCTGATCCTCGACATCTTCGCCCAGCACGCCCGCTCCCGCGACGGCAAGGCGCAGGTCGAGCTCGCGCAGCTGTCCTACCTGCTGCCGCGCCTGCGCGGTTGGGGTGAGGCGCTGTCCCGGCAGGTCGGTGGCCGCGCCGCAGGCGGTGTCGGCATCGGCGGCCGCGGGCCCGGTGAGACCAAGATCGAGCTGGACCGCCGCCGCATCCGCACCCGCATGGCCAAGCTGCGGCGCGAGATCGGCGGCATGAAGCAGGTGCGCGACACGCAGCGCAACGCGCGCAGGCGGCACGAGGTGCCGTCCGTCGCGATCGTCGGCTACACCAACGCGGGCAAGTCGAGCCTGCTCAACGCGCTCACGGACGCGGGCGTGCTGGTCGAGGACGCGCTGTTCGCCACCCTCGACCCCACCACGCGGCGCGCGAGCACGGCCGACGGGCGCAACTACACCCTCACCGACACCGTCGGCTTCGTCCGCCACCTGCCCCACCAGCTCGTCGAGGCCTTCCGCTCCACGCTCGAGGAGACGGCCGCCGCCGACCTGCTCGTGCACGTGGTCGACGCCTCCGACACCCTGCCGGAGGAGCAGATCGCGGCGGTGCGCGAGGTGCTCGTCGAGATCGGCTCGGAGTACGGCGCGATGCCGCACGAGCTGCTGGTCGTCAACAAGACCGACGCCGCCGACGACCTCCAGCTCGCCCGCCTGCGCCACCTGCTGCCCGACGCGGTGTTCGTGTCGGCCCAACGCGGCGACGGCATCGCGATCCTGCGGGAGCGCATCGCCGAGCTGCTGCCGCGGCCCGAGGTCGAGCTGGAGCTGCTGCTGCCGTACCCGCAGGGGTCGCTCGTCGCCCGTGTGCACGCCGAGGGCGAGGTGCTCAGCGAGGAGCACACCCCGGAGGGCACCCTGCTGCGCGCCCGCGTCGGCCCCGATCTGGCCCCGGCCGTGCTGCCGTACGCCACCGAGCCCACCCGCGCCTGACCGGGCTCACGCACACCCGGTGGGGCTCGCGCACATCGCCCGCGGTGTGCGCGAGCCACCGGCGGTGTGCGTGAGGTGGGCGGACGTGACGGCTGGGTTACCGATCGTCCCGGCGTGGTGTTCCGGGACCGGTGCCCGGCTAGCGTGACGCTCGGCCGGGAGGAGCGCGCGTGCCGATCGTCACCGGTTACGAGGACACCCCCGGCGGGCACGACGCCCTCGTGCTGGGGGCACAGCTCACGCGCCTGACGGGACTGGGCGCGATCGTCGCCACCGTGTACCCGTCCGACGGGCGTGGCCTGGCAGGCGCCGCCGCGCGCGACGATGCCCACTGGCTGCCCCGGGCGCGCCGGATCGCGCTCGGCCGGTTCGTGCGCGCCCGCGAGTTCATCGGCACGGGCTGGGGCCACGAGGAGCCGGAGTTCATCGCGCTCGGGCCGGGCCCGGTGGCGGGTGTGCTCACGGACTTCGCCGACGAGGTCGGCGCCGCGGTGCTCGTGGTCGGCTCGACGGGCCACGGCCTGCTGGGTCGCATCGCCCCGGGGCGAACCGTGCAGCGGCTCCTGCCCACGAGCCGGTGCCCCGTGGCGATCGCTCCGCGCGGGTACCGGCACACCGCGGGCGCGGGCATCCTCTCCGTCGCGGTCGCCTACGACGGCTCGCCCGCCGCCGACCGCGCTGTAGCGACGGCCGTGCACCTCGCCAGCCGCACGGGGGCGGTGCTGCGGTTCGTCACGGTGGCGCCGACCACGGCCGAGGAGCCCGCCGCCCGGGTGCTCGCGCACAAGGGCGTGTCCTCGGCCCCGCTGGAGATCGACGCGCTCGCCGACGTGGTGGTCGGGCCGGTGGGCCGCATGCTGGCCGACCTGCCGGAGCGCGCCGACGTGCTGGTGATCGGCTCGCGCGGCTACCGGTTCATGCGGCGGCTGTTGCTCGGCGGGGTGGCGGGCGCGTTGGTGCGCAACGCCCGCTACCCCGTGGTGTTCGTGCCGGGGGATTGACGGGCGGCTCGCTCGCCTCCCTCGCTGCGCTCGGTCGGCGCTCGGCTCCCTCGCTGCGCTCGGTCGGCGCTTCGCGCGGGCGCTGTGTCGATGATTCGCTCGCAAGCTCGCTCACCGCTCTCCCTCGCTGCGCTCGGTCGGCGCTTCGCGCGGGCGCTGTGTCGATGATTCGCTCGCAAGCTCGCTCAGAGGCGGCGCAGCACCGCCACCACGCGGCCCAACACCGTGGCGTCGTCGCCCGGGATCGGCTCATAGGCGGGGTTGGCGGGCATCAGCCAGTTGTGCCCGTCGCGGCGCCGGAAGGTCTTCACCGTGGCCTCGCCGTCGATCATGGCGGCCACGATCTCCCCGTTCTCGGCCACCGGCTGCTGGCGCACGACCACCCAGTCGCCGTCGGTGATCGCGGCCTCGATCATGGAGTCGCCGCGCACGTGCAGCAGGAAGAGCGTGCCCTCGCCGACGATCTCGCGCGGCAGTGGGAAGACGCTCTCCACGGCTTGCTCGGCGAGGATCGGACCACCCGCTGCGATGTTGCCCAGCAGCGGCACGAACGCGGGCTGCGGGTGCAGGTCGCCCGAGGCGAGGCCGCCCGCGGTGTCGGAGGCGTCGTCGAGCGGCGGGTGCGGCTGCTCCTCGGGGAGGCGCACGTCGACCGCGCGGGTGCGGTTGGGGTCGCGCCGCAGGTAGCCCTTCCGCTCCAGGGTGCGGAGCTGGTGGTGCACCGACGAGGTGGACTGGAGCCCGACCGCGTCGCCGATCTCGCGGACGCTGGGCGGGTAGCCGTGCTCCTCGACCCACTCGCGGATGACGCGCAGCACCTTGCGCTGCCGGGCGGTGAGCCGGGGGTCGGGGAAGGGGCGGACGTCCGCGGCCCCGCGGGCGGCCCCGCTCTCGGCACCACGGCCGGTCTCGGGCTCGTCGGCTGCCATGTTGTGTGCTCCTCCTCGGACGTGCTTCCGGTGCTCGCGCGGCGCCTGCCTGCACCCGACCGGTGTCCACGCTGGTCGCGACGGTGCCTTGCGCTGCCTTCGCGGACGACCGTAGCCCTCCGGACGATGATCGCCAAACACATGTTCGAACGACACGCGCACTTTTCTCCAACTTTGTCGGTGCCGGGTGGTAGACAGCCCGCAGGCGTTCTTCGAACGCGTGTTTGGGCGAGATCGGTCGGAAGAGGGTGGCGGGGATGAGGGAGCGCGTGCACGGCCAGATCGGGATCGACCTCCCGGTGTCGGGCGAGCAGGGGGCGGGGCGGGCCGTGCGGCCGCCGCGGCGGCGGGCGCCCGGGCCCCGCCCCGTCCGGCCGTACGTCCCGCAGGCGCCGGTCCGCCGCGACGGCACCCCCGCGGCCCGCCGAGCGGCCGACCCCGCCGCCCCCGACGGCGGCCGTGCCCCGGCGCTCGGTGCTGGCGCTGCGCGCGGCGTGGCGGAGGCGCGCCCTGCCGACGGCGGCCGCGACTCGATGAATGCCCGCGGCGCGGGGCGTGACGGTGCGGTGGATGGAGGCGTCGTGGGCGGCATTGCGGTGCGCACGGTTGGCGCAGCAGGTGGCGGGGCAGGTTCGCCGGGCGCGGTCGGCGGCGCGGGGCGGGGCTGCGGGTCGGTGGCGGGGCGGCGGCCGGTGCGGCCGTCGGCGGGGCCGCGGCTCCTGGTCTCACGCCCGGGCAGGCCCGCGCCGCGCCGCGGAGATGGCCTCCGCAGGCTCCTGGCCGGGCTCGCGCTGGTGCTCGTGGCCGCCGCCGTGGTGCTCGGCCTCGGGCGCATCGCGGATGTCGCCGCCCAGTCCCGGGCGGCCGAGGCGCCCGCGGTCAGCCACGTCGGCCAGGTCGGCCAGGTCGGCCAGGTCGGCCAGGTCGGCCAGGTCGACGAGGTCGGCCAGGTCACCGTGGTCCGGGTCCGCGCCGGCGAGGTCGCCGTCACGGTCACCACGGCGGGCACCGTGTGGGATGTCGCCGATCGCGTCGCGCCCGGCGCGTCCGGCCCGGAGCGGGCGGCGCTGGTCGACCAGATCGTCGCGGCCAACGCGCTCACGTCGATGCGCGTGGCGCCCGGCATGGTGTTGCGGGTGCCCGTCTGAGGGACCGGAACGGCCGTGGATGATGACGCTGCGCGCAGGCCCGGAAGCACCGCGACAACTCCTCCGCCGCGGGGCGGCGGCCGGTGCGCCCGTTCGGGCGACACGCCATAACAATGGCGCCCCGACTTCCACAGACCCCACATCTTGTGGTTACACTCGTGTTGTTCGACTACCGGTGGGGTTTGCTCCGCCGGCCCGGGGAGGGGGTGCGTTGCTGTGCGATGTCCGTTCTGTCGGCACTCGGACTGCCGCGTGATCGACTCCCGAGAGGTCGACGACGGGCAGGCCACCCGCCGTCGCCGCTCCTGCGTCGCCTGTGGGCGTCGGTTCACCACGGTCGAGGAGTCCGTGCTCGCCGTCGTCAAACGCAGTGGCGTCACCGAGCCGTTCAGCCGCGAGAAGGTCGTGGGCGGCGTGCGGCGCGCCTGCCAGGGCAGGCCCGTCGACGAGGACGCGCTCGCCCAACTCGCCCATCGCGTCGAGGAGACCGTCCGGGCCGGGGGTGCCGCCGAGGTCCCCAGCCACGAGGTCGGGCTCGCCATCCTCGGTCCACTGCGCGAGCTGGACGAGGTGGCGTACCTCCGCTTCGCGAGCGTCTATCGCTCGTTCTCCTCCATAGAAGACTTCGAGAAGGAGATCGCCGATCTCCGCCGCCCCGGCGGGGATACGAGCTCCTGACCCTCGCCGGTGCCCGGGTGCCCCACACCCGGCCACCGGCCGAGGGCCGCCGCATGTCCAACCGCATGTCCACCGCGTGCCCACCACCGTCGCCGGGCACGCCGCTCTACCAGCACGCATCTCTACCAGCACGCATCGCCGACCACGGCACGCCGAACCCCAGCCGGCGCGCCGCAGGAAGAGGAACAGCATGACCGAGATCGTCGGGACCACGCACGGATCAGGCGCACAGGGATCGGGCGCGCCGGGATCCGGTGGGCGCGGCAAGAAGGGCGCGGCCGGGCCCAAGCGACCCGGGCTCACCATCGAGCGCATCCACACCACGCCCGGCGTGCACCCCTACGACGAGGTCACCTGGGAACGCCGCGACGTCGTCATGACCAACTGGCGCGACGGCTCGGTCAACTTCGAGCAGCGCGGGGTCGAGTTCCCGCAGTTCTGGTCGATCAACGCGACCAACATCGTCACCAGCAAGTACTTCCGCGGGGCGGTCGGCTCCGCGCAGCGCGAGTCCAGCCTCCGCCAGCTGATCGACCGCGTGGTCACGGTCTACCTCCGCGCGGGCCTCGAGCACGGCTACTTCGCCACCGAGGCCGACGCCGAGGTGTTCGCCCACGAGCTCACCTGGATGCTGCTGCACCAGGTGTTCAGCTTCAACTCGCCGGTCTGGTTCAACGTCGGCACCACCAGCCCGCAGCAGGTCTCCGCCTGCTTCATCCTCGCCGTCGACGACACGATGGAGTCGATCCTCAACTGGTACCGGGAGGAGGGGCTGATCTTCAAGGGCGGGTCCGGCTCCGGCCTCAACCTTTCCCGCATCCGGTCGTCGAAGGAGCTGCTCTCCTCGGGCGGCACCGCGTCCGGGCCGGTCTCGTTCATGCGCGGCGCCGACGCCAGCGCGGGCACGATCAAGTCCGGCGGCGCCACCCGGCGGGCCGCGAAGATGGTCGTGCTCGACGTCGACCACCCCGACATCGAGGAGTTCGTGCTCACCAAGTCCAAGGAGGAGCGCAAGATCCGCGTGCTGCGCGACGCGGGCTTCGACATGGACCTCGGTGGCAGCGACATCACGTCGGTGCAGTACCAGAACGCGAACAACTCGGTGCGGGTCACCGACGAGTTCATGCGCGCCGTCGAGTCCGACGGCCAGTTCGCCCTGCGGGGCCGCATGACCGGCGACGTCATCGAGACCGTCGAGGCCCGCAAGCTGTTCCGCACCATCGCGCAGGCCGCGTGGGAGTGCGCCGACCCCGGCATCCAGTACGACGGCACGATCAACGACTGGCACACCTGCCCCGAGTCGGGCCGGATCTCCGCGTCCAACCCGTGCTCGGAGTACATGCACTTGGACAACAGCTCCTGCAACCTGGCGTCGCTGAACCTCCTCACGTTCCTGGGCACCGACGGCCAGTTCGACGCGGCCCGTTTCCAGAAGTGCGTCGAGCTGATCATCACGGCGATGGACATCTCGATCTGCTTCGCCGATTTCCCCACCGAGCCGATCGGTGACACCACGCGGAAGTTCCGGCAGCTCGGGATCGGCTACGCCAACCTCGGCGCCCTGCTCATGGCCACCGGCCACGCCTACGACTCCGAGGGCGGCCGTTCGCTCGCCGCCGCCATCACGTCGCTGATGACGGGCGCGGCCTACAAGCGCTCGGCCGAGCTCGCGGGCGTGGTGGGCCCCTACGCGGGCTTCGCCCGCAACGCCGAGTCCCACCAGCGGGTGATGCGCAAGCACGCCGCCGCCAACGACGACGTGCGCACGTTCCCGACCAGCGCCCCCATCCACAAGCTCGCCACCAGCGTCTGGCAGGAGAACCTGCAGATCGGCGCCCGCAACGGCTGGCGCAACGCCCAGGCGTCCGTGCTCGCGCCCACCGGCACCATCGGGCTGGCCATGGATTGCGACACCACCGGCATCGAGCCCGACCTGGCGCTGGTGAAGTTCAAGAAGCTCGTCGGCGGCGGTTCGATGCAGATCGTCAACCAGACCGTGCCGCGGGCCCTCGATCGGCTCGGATACCAGGCCGAGCAGGTCGAGGCGATCGTCGAGTTCGTCGGTGAGCACGGCCACGTCGTCGACGCCCCCGGCCTGCGGCCCGAGCACTACGAGGTCTTCGACTGCGCGATGGGCGCGCGGTCGATCGCCCCTATGGGGCACGTGCGGATGATGGCGGCGGTGCAGCCGTTCCTGTCCGGGGCGATCTCGAAGACGGTGAACATGCCCGAGTCGGCCACCGTCGAAGAGGTCGAGGGCATCTACCGGGAGGGCTGGAAGCTCGGCCTCAAGGCACTCGCGATCTACCGCGACAACTGCAAGGTCGGCCAGCCGCTCTCGGCGGGCAAGTCGGCCAAGGTGGACGGGGAGAAGGCCGCCCCGGTGGAGGCGCGCCCGGTGCGGCGGCGGCTGCCCAAGAAGCGGCCGAGCCAGACCGTCTCGTTCACCGTCGGCGGCGCCGAGGGCTACCTCACCGCGGGCTCCTACCCCGACGACGGGCTCGGCGAGATCTTCGTCAAGCTGGGCAAGCAGGGCTCCACGCTGTCCGGCGTGATGGACGCGTTCTCGATGTCGATCTCGGTGGGCCTCCAGTACGGCATCCCGCTCGAGTTCTACGTCTCGAAGTTCTCCAACCTGCGCTTCGAGCCCGCGGGCATGACCGACGATCCCGACTTGCGCATCGCCACCAGCGTGCTCGACTACCTCTTCCGTCGCCTCGCGCTCGACTACCTGCCGTACGAGAAGCGCGCCCAGCTGGGCATCTTCTCGGCGGAGGAGCGTTCGGCCCAGGTCAGCGACACCTACGACGTGGATGTCGAGGGCCTGCGCGCGAGCGTCGACGTCGAGCAGACGCCGCACACGGTGGGGGTGGGCGCCACCCCGGCCCCGGTCGAGGTCGGCAGCTCCACCGAGCTGCTGGAGCTGCGCCTCGGTAAGGCCGCTGACGCCCCGCTGTGCATGACCTGCGGCACGAAGATGCGTCCCGCGGGCAGCTGCTACCTCTGCGAGGGCTGCGGCTCCACCAGCGGCTGCAGCTGACGGCCGCACACTCGTAAGAGCGGTGCTCGCACAGGCGTGCGGGCACCGCTTTTGCGTGTGCCATGACGTAGGCGAGCCGAGGATGCTTCGATAATCGAAGTGTGGCGCCTACGGTGGTTGCCATGAGCAATACCGCTGTGGACACCCCGGTCGAGGTGTGCGCCGCCGCCGCGACGGCGGGCCCCGTCCGCGAGCTGCTGCCCGCACGCGCGGTGCCGCTGGGTGCGGGCACGATCGTGCGCAGGCTGCTGCCCACGCTCGGCCGCCGGATGGTCGGCGCCTGGTGCTTCGTCGACCACTACGGGCCCGACGAGATCATCGCCAGGCCGGGCATGCAGGTGCCGCCGCACCCGCACATCGGCCTGCAGACCGTGAGCTGGATCCTCCAGGGCGAGGTGCACCACCGCGACAGCCTCGGCAGCGACGTCGTGATCCACCCCGGCGAGCTCGGCCTCATGACGGCGGGTGGCGGCATCGCGCACTCCGAGGTGTCGCCGCTCTCCCACGGCCCGGTGCTGCACGGTGCCCAGCTCTGGGTGGCGCTGCCCGACGCCGAGCGTGCCGTCGCGCCCGCCTTCGACCACCACGCGGGCCTCCCGGTGCTCACCGCGCCCGGCCTGCGGGCGACGGTGCTGCTCGGCGACGTCGACGGCGCCGCCTCACCCGGCGCCGCGTTCACCCCGATCGTCGGCGTCGACATCGAGCTGACCGGGCCCGCGCTGCTGCCGCTCACGCCCGAGTTCGAGCACGCGGTGCTCACGGTCTCCGGCACACCGGAGGTCGACGGCGGCCCGCTCGCCCCGGGGTCGCTCGGCTACCTCGGCTCCGGCCGGTCCTCGCTGCGCCTGTCCGCCGACGCGCCCGCGCGCCTGCTCCTGCTGGGCGGCGAGCCGTTCGCGGAGCAGATCGTGATGTGGTGGAACTTCGTCGCCCGCAGCGGCGAGGAGGTGGCGGCCGCCCGCGAGCGGTGGCAGCACGGCGGCTTCACCGCGGTGCCCGATTCCGGCCCCGCCCTCAACGCCCCGGAGCTGCCGCCCGCCCGGCTGGTGCCGCGCGGCCGGGTGCGCTGATCGCCACATCCGTTCGGCCGACCCGAGCCCACTAACGTAGGGTCGCTAAGTGATCGAGGACGACGACCTGTCCGGCGCAGGCGACTGGACCCGCCCCGGCGTGTACCGCTGCGCTCCCGACGTGTACCGCATCCCGCTGCCGCTCCCGATGGACGGGCTGCGCGCCGTGAACGTCTACGCGATCCGCCACGGCGACGAGATCACCGTGATCGACGCGGGTTGGTCCATCCCGGAGGCCCGCGACGTGCTCGCCGCCGCCCTCGCCGAGCTCGACGCCGGGTTCGGCGACGTGCGGCGCTTCCTCGTCACGCACATCCACCGCGACCACTACACGCAGGCCGTGGCCCTGCGCCGCGAGTTCGGCATGCGGGTGGCGGTCGGCCGCGGCGAGCAGCACGGCCTCGACACGATCAACGACCCGGACCAGCCCGAGGGCCCGATCATGGCGGCCCGGCTGCGGCGTGCCGGCGCGGAGGCGGTGCTGGCGAAGCTGTCCGGGCTCCGGTCGCCGCACCTGGACATGTCCGACTGGGCGCTGCCGGACGACTGGATCGACGACGGCGAACGCCTGGCGGTGGGGGAGCGCACGCTCGTCGCCGTCGAGACCCCCGGCCACACCCGCGGCCACCTGGTCTTCGCCGACGAGGCGGCGGACATCGCGTTCTGCGGCGACCACGTGCTGCCCCGGATCACGCCGTCGATCGGCCTGGAGCCCGACCCGAACGTGAGCCCGCTGGCCGATTTCCTCGCGTCGCTCGAGCTGATGCGCAAGCGGCCCGACGCCCGGATGCTGGCCGCGCACGGGCCGGTCGGGATGCGGGTGCACGAGCGTGTCGACGAGCTGATCGCCCACCACGCCCGCCGCCTGGACGCCACCCTCGCCGCGCTCGCCGAGGGCCGCAGCACCGCGTACGCCGTGGCGGGCGCGATCACCTGGACCCGTCGCGAGCGCACGCTGTCCGAGCTCGACCCGTTCAACGAGATGCTCGCGACGCTGGAGACGATGGCGCACCTCGAGGTGCTCGTCGAGCGCGGGCGGGCGACCCGCACCGAAGAGGACGGGGTGGCGCACTACACAACCTGATCGGACGATCTCTGGGCGTGTCGGGGTTGGAGTCGCGGGCCCGGACCGGCAGACTGACGATCACAACCGGGGCAGGCCGCCACGGGCCGAGGACGTAGGGGAAGACGTTCCTCGTCTGTCAAGGAGGTCTGCAGTGGAAGCACGCGGCGTGATTTTCGTCCACTCGTCGCCGACTGCGGTGTGCCCGCACGTCGAGTGGGCGATATCTGGCGTGCTCGGGACCAAGGTCTCCTTGCACTGGACGGCGCAGCCCGGCTCGCCGGGGCAGATGCGCGCCGAGTGCACGTGGGCCGGTCCCGTGGGCAGCGGTGGCGCGCTCGCGGGCGCGCTGCGCGCGTGGACGATGCTGCGCTTCGAGGTCACCGAGGAGCCCACGCCGGGCGTCGACGGGGAGCGGTTCTGCCACGTGCCGACACTCGGCCTGTGGCGCGGGCGCACCAGCGCGAACGGCGACGTCGTGGTGGCGGAGGACCAGCTGCGCGCGATGCTCGCGGACACACCCCTGTCGCAGGTGCCGATGCGTACGCGCGAGCTGCTCGGCGAGCCGTGGGACGAGGCGCTGGAGCCCTACCGGCTCGCAGGCGACGGCGCGCCCGTCACGTGGCTCTACCAGGTCGGCTAACCGGACGAGCCGGGCGGCGTGGGCCGGTGCGGCCCACGCCCGCGGTCATGCCTTGGTGATCGCCACTGCCACGTTGTGCCCGCCGAACCCGAAGGAGTTGCAGAGCGCGGCGTCGATCTCGACCTTGCGGGGCTCGCCCGCCACGACGTCCAGCTCGACACCAGGGTCGAGCTTCTCCAGGTTGAGCGTGGCGGGGATGACCCCGTCGCGGATCGACAGCAGCGTGACGATGCTCTCGACCGCGCCCGCCGCTCCGACGGTGTGCCCGAGCGACGACTTCGGCGCGGTGAGCACGACGTGGTCGCCCAGCGCCTGCTGAACGGCCTTCGCCTCGCCGGGGTCGCCCGCGACCGTGGAGGTGGCGTGGCAGTTGACGTGGACGATGTCGGTGGCGGTGAGCCCGGCGTCGGCGACGGCCTTGGTCATCGCCCGCTTCTGCCCGCTGCCCCCGGGATCGGGCCCGGTGATGTGGTAGGCGTCGGCGGTGATGCCGTAGCCCGCGATGCGCCCGTGCACCGTGGCGCCGCGGGCGGCGGCGTGCTCGGCCCGCTCGAGGATCATGATGCCCGCGCCTTCGCCGAGCACGAACCCGTCGCGCTCCACGTCGAACGGCCGGGACGCGCGCTCGGGCTCGTCGTTGCGCTGCGACAGCGTGCGGGCCTGCACGAACCCGGCGACGGTGATACCGGTGATGCAGGCCTCGGCCCCGCCCGCGATCACCACGTCGGCCTCGCCCGCGCGCAGCAACCGCACCGCCCAGGCCAGCGCCTCGGCCCCGGACGCGCACGCCGACACCGGCGAGTGCACGCTCGCCTTCGCCTTGAACTCCAGCCCCACCCACGCGGCGGGCCCGTTGGGCATCAGCATCGGGACGGTGAGCGGGGAGACCTTGCGCAGACCGGGACCCTCCAGCAGGTCGTCCTGGTCGAGCAGCGTGACCGCGCCACCGATGCCGGTGCCGATCACGACCGCGAGCCGCTCCGGGTCGACCGACTCGCCGGGTTCGCCCAGGCCCGCATGGGCCCACGCCTCCTTGGCTGCGACGAGCGCGACCTGCTCGCAGCGATCCAGCCGCCGGGCCTGCACGCGGGGGAGGACGTCGAGCGGGGAGACCGCGAGCGGGGCGGCGATCTGCACCGGCAGGTTGAACCGGCTCACCCACGCGTGCGCCTCGTCGTCGATGTTCTTGACGCCGGAGCGGCCCGCGAGCATCGCCTCCCAGGTGGACGCGACGTCGCCACCGAGCGGGGTGGTGGCCCCCAGCCCGGTGACGACGACCTCTTGCGGGGCCCCCGTCACTGGTGCTTCGCGATGTAGTCCACGGCGTCACCGACCGTCTTCAGCTCGGCGAGCTGGTCGTCGGGGATCTTGACACCGAACTTGTCCTCGGCCTGCACGGCGATCTCGACCATGGACAGCGAGTCGATGTCGAGGTCGTCGACGAAGGTCTTGTCGGCGGTGACCTCGGTGGTCTCGATGCCCGCGACCTCCTCGACGATCTCGGAAAGGCCTGGAGGATCTCGGCGTTGTCAGCCACGGTGGTTTCTCCTTCTTGACGGGGTCTGTTGACGGATCTTAGGGAAGGACGACGACCTGGGCCGCGTAGGAGAGGCCTGCGCCGAAGCCGACGAGCAGCACCACGTCGCCGCTCCGGGTACGGCCTGCCGCCCGGAGGTGGTCGAGCGCCATCGGGATCGACGCCGACGAGGTGTTGCCCGAGTGCACGATGTCGTCGGCGACGACCATGTCCTGACGCGCGCCCTTCTTCTGCAGTCGCCGCGCCACCGCCTCGACGATGCGCAGGTTGGCCTGGTGCGGCACGAACACGTCGATGTCGGCGGGGGTGAGCCCGGCCAGCTCGACGGCCCGCAGCGCGACCGGGGCGATCTGCGTGGTGGCCCACCGGAATACGGCCTGGCCCTCCTGGTAGAGGCCGCCGCCCGCACGGGAGCGGCCCTGGTCGTCGCGGATCTCGATGGCGTTCGCCATGTCGCCCGCGCTGCCCCAGGCCACCGGTCCGATCCCGATCGCGTCTTCGGCGACCGCGGGACCGACCACGGTGGCGCCCGCCGCGTCCGCGAAGATGATCGCGGTGGAGCGGTCGTCCCAGTCCAGCCAGTCCGAGAGCTTCTCGGCGCCGATCACCAGCACGTGCCGGGACGAGCCCGCGCGCACGAGGTCGGCCGCCGTGCCCATCGCGTAGCAGAAGCCCGCGCACGCCGCGTTGAGGTCGAAGGCGGCAGGCGCCGACATCCCGATCTTGTAGGCGGTCTGCGCGGCGGCGTTGGGGATCGGGTTGGGCATCGTGCAGCTGGCCACGATCACGGTGTCGATGTCGGTCGGCGTGAGCCCGGCGTCCTTGACGGCCAGCTCGCCCGCGGCCGCGGCGAGGTCGACCAGCTTCGTGTCGGCGTCGGCGATGCGGCGGCTCTGGATGCCGACCCGGTCGCGGATCCACTGGTCGTCGGTGTCCATGCGCTGGGCGAGGTCGTCGTTGGTGACGACGTTGTCGGGCTGGACGCTGCCCAGCCCGAGGATCCGGGCGCCCGGGGCGGCCGGGGCGAGCTTCAACCGGGTCATGGGTGTTCCTTGATCAAGACGGCCGCCTTCTCCAGATCGTCAGGGGTCTTCAGCGCCAGGGTGGCCGTGCCTCTGAGCTCCCGCTTGACCAGGCCGACGAGCGCACCCGCCGGGGGGAGCTCGATCACGGCGGTGACGCCGAGATCGCCGAGCATCGCCATGCAGGCGTCCCACCGCACCGGGCGGGTGACCTGGCTGACGAGCCTGCGCAGGGCCTCGGCCCCGCTGTCGACGACGCTGCCGTCGGCGTTGGAGAGCAACGGCCGCGTGGGGTCGGCCGGGATGATCGACGCGGCGTGCGTGCGCAGGGCCTCCTCGGCGGGGGCCATGAAGCGGGTGTGGAACGCGCCCGCGACGGCCAGCGGCACCACGCGGGTCTTGTCCGGCTTCTGCTCCGCCAGCTGCGCGAGCGCGGGCAGCGGGCCTGCGGCGACCGTCTGCGCCGCGCCGTTGCGGTTGGCCGGGTCGAGCCCGAGCCGTTCGATCGTGGCGAGCACGTCATCGGGGTTCCCACCGAGCACGGCACTCATGCCCGTCGGTTCGAGCGCGCAGGCCGCGGCCATCTCGCGGCCCCGGACGGCGGCCAACGCCACCGCGGTGTCCGCGTCGAGCACGCCCGCGATGGCCGCGGCGGCCAGCTCACCGACGGAGTGGCCCGCCACGGGGACGCCGGGCGGCACGTCGAGCCTGGCCGCGGCCAGCAGGGCGGCGGCCACCACGAGCGGCTGGGTCACCGCCGTGTCCTTGATCTCCTCGGCGTCCGCCGTCGTGCCGAGGCGCTGCAGGTCGAGGCCGATCGCCGCGGACCACCGCGCGAGCGTGGCCTCGGCCTCCGGGTCGTCGAGCCACGGGGTGAGCATGCCGGGGGACTGCGATCCCTGTCCCGGAGCGAGGAGCGCGATCACGGCAATGAGGAGACCACCGCGCGGCGGTTCCGCGGGATAGCGGCAGGCACCAACTCGCACGGCGGCGGTTGGAGGTTTCCTCCAAAGCGGAACGCGTCCCACCGGGGTGAGGGGGTGTCTGGTTGTAGAACCCCGCAGCTCAGTGGTCGTCCAACCGGCTGACGATCACGGCCGTCCGCAGCACGAGCGCGTCGCGCGGGTCGGCCGGGTCGAGGTGAGTGATCTCACTCACCCGGCGCAGGCGGTAGCGCACGGTGTTGGGGTGCACGAAGAGGGCGCGGGCGCAGGCTTCCAGAGCGCCGCCGCCCTCCAGGTAGACCTCCAGCGTCCGGCGAAGCTCGGGGGTCGTGGACAGGGGCGCGGTGGCCGCGACGAGCCGGTCGCGGGCCACCCCGTCGCCCGCGAGCGCCCGCTCGGGCAGGAGGTCGTCGGCCGCGACGGGCCGGGGGGCTGCGGGCCACCCGGGTGCGGCGCGCAGCCCGTACAGCGCGTCGCGGGCGCTGGCGTGCGCCCCGGCCAGGTCCGGCGCCACCGGGCCGATCACGACCGGGCCGGGTCCGAACCCCATGGCCAACCGCTCGGGGAAGGCGGCGTCCCGCGAGCCGGGCTCCGAGACCAGCACGACCTGCCTGCTGCCCTGCACGCCGACGAGGACGGAACGGCCTGCGCGGCCCGCCTCGCGGCGCAGCGTGCCCGGACCCTCCCGGGGCCCGCTCGCGGGGCTGCCGACGACGACGCGCAGCGCCGCCGCGGCGTCCCAGCCCAGCGCCGAGGCCCGGGAGACCAGTGAGTGGTCGGTCTCGCCGCGGACGACGGCGTCGACCACCAGCGCCTCCTGGCGGGCGTCCCAGGCGCCGCGGGTCTCGGCGGCACCCGCGTAGACCGTCGCGGCCGCGAAGGCGATCTCCCGGCCGAAGCGCAGGATGCCCTCGACGAGGGCGTGCCGCTCCTGCTCGTCGGCGGCCAACGGCGGGAGCTGGTGCTCGAAGACGTCGGTGGCGATGCGCACCAGGTCCACGGTCTGGCGGAGCGACAGCCGCTGGGCCAGGTCGTGCGGGGCGATGCGGAACGCCTCCGCGGTGAGCCGGATGGACTCGCCGCGCTCGCCCAGCCACGCCACGAAGTTCGCGACGCCCGTCTGGGTCACCAGCAGCACGCCCGCGCGCTGGTCGGCGGGCAGCCGCCCGAACCACGGCTGGCGGCGCTCCATCTCGGCGAGGCAGGTGGCGGCCAGCTCGCCGGAGGCCAGCTCGATGCGCCGGAGGGTGGCCTGCGACAGCCCCGCGGTCACGTGCGGCAGCATGGGACCCGATGACCACGGAGATCCGACGCGCCGACCAGAGGTTCCGCACGCGCACCGAGTGGTTGGACTCGCGTCACAGCTTCTCCTTCGGCCCGCACTACGACCCCGCCAACACGCATTTCGGCCTGCTCATGGTGAGCAACGAGGACGTCGTCGCGGCAGGCACGGGTTTCGACACCCACCAGCACCGCGACATGGAGATCGTGACCTGGGTGCTGTCGGGCGCACTCGTGCACGCCGATTCCACCGGGCACTCCGGGATGATCCACCCCGGGGTGGCGCAACGCATGAGCGCGGGCTCCGGGATCCTGCACTCCGAGAAGAGCGACATCGCGCGCGACGTGCACTTCGTGCAGATGTGGGTGGTCCCCGACACCGAGAAGATCACGCCCGGGTACGATCAGCTGGACATCGGAGCCGCGCTGGAATCCGGTGATCAGCTCGTGGTGGCGTCCGGGATGCCTCGGCACCGGCACGAGAGCGCGATCTCGATCCGCCAAGAGCACGCCGCACTCCACGCCGCGCGGTTGACGCCCGGCGCGGCCACGGTGTCGCCCGTGGCGCCGATGGCCCACCTGTTCGTCGCCCGCGGCTCCGTGGAGCTGGAGGGCGCAGGGGTGCTCGGCACCGGGGACGCTGCGCGGATCACCGGTGCTGACGGTCAGCGGGTGACGGCGGGCCCGGACGGGACCGAGGTGCTGATCTGGGAGATGCACGCGACGCTCGGCTGAGCTCGCGGAGCGCTCCCGGCGTCGGTCAGCCGAGCGGAGCGACGTTGCTAGCCTGTGGCCCCTTCTGCCCCTGCTCGACGTCGAACGACACCCGCTCGCCTTCGTCGAGGCTCTTGTACCCGTTCTTCTGGATCGCGGAGTAATGCACGAACACATCCGCGCCGCCACCGTCGGGCGCGAGGAAGCCGTAACCCTTCTCGCTGTTGAACCACTTGACGGTGCCTTCTGCCATTCTTGCTCTCCTCGTACTCCTGCCCCGGGCGTCTGAAACCCGGTTCTGTCAGCGCCTACCACGATCAGACGCGGTCGGCGTGCGCGGAGCGTATCGCCTAATCGCGGGCTTGCCGAGCCCCAACGAGCTGTGGATTTGCCCGGTATCGGAGCTCGGCAAGCCGCATGCTCAAGCGACGCCGCTGTCGCTCGTTTGTGGCCCGGCGGCCTGTGGGTCGTCGATCCGGTACTTCTCGGCCGCCTCCACGACGGCCGACCGGTCGACTTCGCCCCGATCGGCCAGAACCCGCAGCGCGGCAACGGTGATCGACTCGGCGTCCACGTTGAAATGGCGGCGGACGGCGGGGCGGGTGTCGGACAGGCCGAACCCGTCGGTGCCGAGCGAGGCGAACGGCGCGGGCACCCACTGCCGGATCAGGTCGGGCAGCGCCCGCATCCAGTCCGACACCGCCACGACCGGACCGCCGGTGCTGTCGGGGCCACCCAGCGCCTGCGTCACGTACGGCACGCGCGGCTCGTCGCCGGGGTGCACGAGGTTGTGCTGCTCCACCTCGACGCCGTCGCGGCGCAGCTCGCCCCAGCTCGTGACCGACCAGACCTCGGCGCCGACGCCCCATTCCTCGGCGAGCATGTCGCGGGCCTTGATCGCCCACGGCAGCGCGACGCCGGAAGCGGCGAGGCGCACCTGGGGGCCTTCGGCGCGCGGCGAGCCCAGGTAGCGGTAGATGCCGCGCAGCACGCCCTCGACGTCGAGGTCCTCCGGCTCGGCGGGCTGCACGTACGGCTCGTTGTAGACGGTGAGGTAGTAGATGATGTTCTCGCCGGTCAGCTCCCCGTTGTCGCCGCCGTACATGCGGCGCAGTCCGTCGCGCACGATGTGCGCGATCTCGAACGAGAACGCCGGGTCGTAGGAGAGGACGGCCGGGTTGGTCGCCGCCAGCAGGAGCGAGTGGCCGTCGTTGTGCTGCAGCCCCTCGCCGGTCAGCGTGGTGCGGCCCGCGGTGGCGCCCACCAGGAAGCCGCGCGCCATCTGGTCGGCCGCCGCCCAGATCGAGTCGCCGGTGCGCTGGAAGCCGAACATCGAGTAGAAGACGTAGACCGGGATCATCGGCACGCCGTGGGTCGCGTAGGACGTGCCCGCCGCGGTGAACGAACCCACCGAGCCCGCTTCGTTGATGCCCTCGTGCAGGAGCTGGCCCTGCTCGGACTCCTTGTAGGCCAGCATCAGGGTGGCGTCCACGGACGTGTACTGCTGGCCGTGCGGGTTGTAGATCTTCTGCGTCGGGAACATCGAGTCCATGCCGAACGTGCGCGCCTCGTCCGGGATCACGGGCACGAACCGAGCGCCGATCTCCTTGTCCTTGATCAGCTCGCGGAGCAGCCGGACGAACGCCATCGTGGTGGCGACCTCCTGCTTGCCCGAGCCGCGGCGCACCACGTCGTAGACCTTGTCGCCGGGCAGCACCAGCGGCTTGGCCACCACCCGGCGGCTCGGCAGCGCCCCGCCGAGGCGGGACCGGCGCTCGGCCATGTAGCGGATCTCCGGCGCGTCCTTCCCCGGGTGGTAGTAGGGCGGCAGGTAGGGGTCGGCTTCGAGCGTGGCGTCGCTGATCGGGATGCGCTGCTCGTCGCGGAACTGCTTGAGGTCGTCCAGCGACAGCTTCTTCATCTGGTGGGTGGCGTTGCGGCCCGCGAAGTGCGCGCCGAGGCCGTAGCCCTTGATCGTCTTGGCCAGGATCACCGTGGGCTGGCCGTGGTGCTCCAACGCGGCGGCGTAGGCGGCGTAGACCTTGCGGTAGTCGTGGCCACCGCGGCGCAGCCCCCAGATCTCGGCGTCGCTCATCGGCTCGACCAGCGCCTTCGTGCGCGGGTCGCGGGCGAAGAAGTGGTCGCGGACGTAGCCGCCGTCGTTGGCCTTGTACGTCTGGTAGTCACCGTCCGGGGTGACGTTCATGAGGTTGACCAGCGCGCCGTCGCGGTCGGCGGCCAGCAGCGCGTCCCACTCGCGACCCCAGATCACCTTGATGACGTTCCAGCCCGCGCCGCGGAAGAACGCCTCCAGCTCCTGGATGATCTTGCCGTTGCCGCGCACCGGGCCGTCGAGGCGCTGCAGGTTGCAGTTGATCACGAACGTGAGGTTGTCCAGGCCCTCGGTGGCCGCGACGTGGATCATGCCGCGGGACTCCGGCTCGTCCATCTCGCCGTCGCCGAGGAACGCCCAGACGTGCTGGTCGGCGGTGTCCTTGAAGCCGCGGTCGCTGAGGTAGCGGTTGAAGCGCGCCTGCATGATCGCGTTCATCGGGCCGAGGCCCATGGAGACGGTGGGGAACTCCCAGAAGTCCGGCATCAGGCGCGGGTGCGGGTACGAGGGCAGCCCGGCGCCCGGGCCGCCGTGCGAGAGCTCCTGGCGGAAGCCGTCGAGCCGGTCCTCCGACAGCCTGCCCTCGAGGTAGGCGCGGGCGTAGATGCCGGGGGAGGCGTGGCCTTGGATGTAGACCTGGTCGCCGCCCCCGTGGTGGTCCTTGCCGCGGAAGAAGTGGTTGAACCCGACTTCGTACAGCGTGGCCGACGACGCGTACGACGAGATGTGGCCACCGACGCCGATGCCCGGCCGCTGCGCGCGGTGCACCGTCATCGCCGCGTTCCACCGGATGAAGCGGCGGTAGGACCGCTCGGCCTCCTCGTCGCCGGGGAACCACGGCTCCCGGTCGGTGGGGATGGTGTTGACGTAGTCGGTACTGGTGAGCGAGGGCACACCGACGTGGCGCTCACGGGCCCGCTGGAGCATGCGCAACATGAGGTAGCGGGCGCGTTGCTGCCCGGCCGCGTCGAGCACGGCGTCGAAGGAATCCAGCCACTCGGCCGTCTCCTCCGGGTCGATGTCGGGCAGGTGGGCGGCGAGCCCGTCGCGGATGACATGGACGCGCCGGGGTGACTGGCCGGTCAAGAGTGCTCCCTGCGGTGGCTCGTGCTCGGGTCGAGAATCTGGCGTCCCCTATCGTGCCCCTCGCGGGCTCATCTCGTAACGACTGGTTGCGCCCGGACGAGTCCCGTGTTCGGATTCCGCATCCGGCACGGTCAACAGGAAGTGGGGTAAGAGCAGCGTGGTCGCCGCGGGAGATGGCGGGCGAGCGTCCGACATCGCGGGCAAGCTCGGTGTGGAGCAGGGGCAGGTCGTCCAGGAGCTCGGCTGGGACGAGGACGTCGACGAGGCCGTCAGGGATGCGGTCGAGGAACGGTGCGGCGACGAGCTGCTCGACGAAGACGCCGACGACGTCATCGATCTCGTGCTGCTGTGGTGGCGCGAGGGCGACGGCGATCTGGCGGATGCGCTCATCAACGCGATCGGTCCGCTGGCCGACAACGGGGTCATCTGGGTGCTCACCCCGAAGACCGGCCGTTCGGGGCACGTCGAGCCGAGCGAGATCGCCGAGGCCGCCCTCACGGCGGGCCTTTCGCAGACCTCCAACGCGACCGTGAGCGACGGTTGGGCGGGTTCGCGGTTGGTGGCGCCGAAGGCGGGGAAGTCGCGGCGCTGAGCGGAGCTTGCGGAGCGGAAATCAGCGCTGATTCTCACCAACGCCCGCGCCACCGGTCGGGCAGCGAACGGCCGTCCGGGTCGTAGATCACGCGGTAGAGCGGTGTGGCCCAGAGGCGCGTCACGCGCGGCATCCGTTCGGGGTCGTGCGTGCGCAACTGCCCGGGCGGTCGCGGACCGACCCTGCCGCCCCGGTGCCAGCGGTCGAGGGCGGTCGCCGCGATCTCCATGGCCGCCACCGCGTCGTGGGGATCCAGGAGATCGGCGTCGTCGCCCGGCGCGCGGTTGAGGTGCTCGCGCATGAGCTCCAGCCGGAGGTCGCGGGCGAACACCCGGGCGCCGTCGCCGCGTCCCGCCGGATCGACGGGGTCGCGCGTGTCCCGCGTGTCGTCGAGCACGGCGGCGGTGAGCTCGCTGTCGTGGCTCCACGAGCGCCGGTTGAGGTTCGCGCTGCCCACGGTGGCCCACACGTCGTCGAACACCGCGACCTTGGCGTGCACGTACACCGGTGTGCTGTGCTCGTTCTCCAGGTCGTACACGTGCACGCGGTCCGGGGCCGCGTCGCGGCAGGTCGTGATCGCCTGTACGCGGCCGACCTCGTTGGGCGGCAACGCGAAGCGGCCGTCGACGTCGGGGTGCCGCGGTACGACCACGACCATGTGCAGGTCGGGTTCGGCGCGCAGGGCCGCCGCCAGCACCCGCGCGATGTGCGGGGACCACAGGTACTGGTCCTGGAGGAACACCAGCCGCCGCGCGCGCTGCAGCGCCTTGACGAACCCGCGGGCCACCGTGCGCTCGCCGTCGGGCGCGTAGGGGGTGCGCGGCCGGATCGCGGGGTACGTGCGGAGCACCTGCACCGCGCACGACCCGACGGGCTCGGGCACCGGCGGCGGCGGGGGCAGCGGGTCGGGGCTGATGTCGGCGCGGCGCAGCCGGTCCTTCAGCTTGGACAGCGGGTTGTCGGTGTCGACGGAACGCGGGTCCTCCCAGCGCTGCCGGAAGGTGGTGTCCAGCGCGGCCACGGCCGGGCCGCGGATCTCGAGCTGGGCGTCGTGCCAGGGCGGGTGGTCGCCGTACTCCTCGGCCATCGGCTGCGACTGCGGGTCGCCGAGGTGGCTTGCGTCGTCGCGGCGGCCGTGGCACAGGTCGATGCCGCCGACGAACGCCGCGTCGCGGCCGGGACCGCGCAGCACCACCATCTTCTGGTGGTGCGAGCCGCCGCGGCGGACGCGTTGGTCGAGCAGCACCTCGCCACCCGCCGCGCCGACGTCGTCGCCGAGCTGGCGGTTCTCCTCCTCGCTGTAGGACAGCTTCTGCGAGTGGGAGCGCCACATCAGCCCCTTGACGACGACGCCGCGCCGGGCCGCGTCGCCCAGCAACGCGGCCGCGGTCGGGCCCTCGGGGCAGAGGCGCTCGTCGGCGTCGCCCTGCCAGTCGGTGAAGAAGAGGCAGTCGCCCGCCCGGAGGTCCCGCACGGTCGCCACGAGGCGCGCGAAGTACGCGCTGCCGTCGATGAGCGGCGTCACGGCGTTGCCGGTGGACCAGGGCGGGAGCCCGCGCTCGGGGTTGCCCATCTCGTCCGCGGTCAGGAACCAGTCCGCGTAATGCACGACGGTGACACTAGGCTCTGGGGCGACGCCTGTCCCGCCGATGAGGAGTAGTGACGATGGCCCCCGAGGTGGGAACCGAAGCCCCCGACTTCACCCTGAAGGACCAGAACAACCAGGAGGTCACGCTCTCGTCGTTCCGCGGCGACCGCAACGTGCTCGTGGTGTTCTACCCGTTCGCGTTCTCCGGGATCTGCACGAGCGAGCTGTGCGCGGTGCGCGACGACCTCGCGGCGTTCCAGAACTCCGAGGTGCAGATCCTGGCCGTCTCGGTCGACCACCCCTACGCGCTGAAGGCCTGGGCCGACGCGGAGGGCTACGCGTTCCCGCTGCTCGCCGACTTCTGGCCGCACGGCGGGGTCGCGCAGGAGTACGGGGTGTTCAACGCCAAGGCGGGCTTCGCGCTCCGCGGCACGTTCCTGGTGGACACGACCGGTACCGTGCGCTTCGCGGAGGTCAACGGCCCCGGCGAGCCACGCAACCAGGACGCGTGGCGGAAGGCCGTCGCCGCCGTCTGACCCCGACGCAGGGCGCGTAGCTCAGCGGGAGAGCACTCGGCTTACACCCGAGCGGTCGCAGGTTCGATCCCTGCCGCGCCCACAGCCCCGACGAGGTCCGATCTCAGTGCAGGGTCGGGCGGTAGGTGAGTTCCTGGGTGTGGCCGTCGAGCGTCCGGTGCTCGATGAGCTCCAGGTCGAAGTCGGCCGCGCCGTGGAAGATCGGGTCGAGGCCGGTCTGGCCGGTGATGACCGGGAAGAGCGTGACCTGCACGTGGTCGACGAGGCCCGCGGCCATCAGCGCCCGGTTCAGCGACAGGCTGCCGTGCGAGCGCAACGGCACGTCGGACTCCTCCTTGAGCCGGGCGACGACGTCGACGGCGTCGCCGCTCACGACGGTCGCGTCGGGCCAGTCGAGGGGGCCGTGCAGCGTCGACGACACCACGGTCGCAGGCGTGTTCACCATCCGCGTGACCCACGGGTCGCGCACGTCGGAATCCTCGGTGCTCGCGGCCAGCATTTCCACGAACGCCCGGAACGTGTTGGCGCCGAACACCATCCGCTGCTCCGAGCCGTACAGGCCGAGGCGGTGGTCGAGCAGCTCGGGGCCTTGCTTGCCCCAGTATCCGGACCAATCGCCGCCGGCGGCGCCGAAGCCGTCGAGGCTGGAGAAGACGTCAAAGGTGTAAGTAGCGGTCATGCAAGGACAGACCGGGGACGGGCGCGAGACTCATCGATGGGTGGGATGCTTCCGCGATGAACGCACGGGAGGCGGTCGAGGAGCTGCTCCGTCGCCAGCACAGCACCACCTCATCGGCGACGGCGACACCGTGGCCCAGCACCTCACCGTGCACTGCACCCACCGGGCCTCGACGATGCCGTTGCTCGCGGACGTGCCCCCGTCCGGCCGCGCGGCGACGTGGACGTTCATCCACATCTGGCGGGTCGCCGACGGGATGATCGTCGAGCACTGGGCGTGCCGCGACGACATGGGCCTGGTCGATCAGCTTCGCTGATCGTGACCCGCGTCGGGTGACCGGACCAGCACCTCGGCCAACCGGTCCGCGGCTTCAGCGTCGCCGAACGGCAAGAACAACGAGGGCTCGATCAGCTCCACCTCCAGCACGCAGTAGCGACCGTCGTCGTCCCGCACCAGGTCCACCCGGGCGTAGGTGGGTGTGCCCAACCGTCCGGAGACGGCCTCGATGGCCGCGGTGGCGACGGCGATCTGGTCGGCCGTTGCGACGTGCCGCGTGTTCGTCTCGGCAGCGAACAAGGCCTCGACCGCCCCGGCCCGCGGTAGGTCCACCCGCTTGTTCGCGGCGTGGCTGAACGTCCCGCCGAAGAACACCATCGGCCACTCGCCGTCCTCCGCGACCGACGCCAACATCGGTTGGACGAGGACGGTCTGCTCGGCGGCGTGCAGGCGCGCGACGTGCTCGACGGCGCTGTCCCGCTCGTCGGGCCGGTACCAGGCCGCGTCCCGGCTGCCCGCGCCCACGGCGGGCTTCACGACGAACCGGCCGTCGGGGAACTCCGCGGCCTCGCCGGGGCGCACGAAGACCGTCGGCGTGATCGGCACACCGTCATCGGCCAACGCCGCGAGGTACTGCTTGTCCAGGTTCCAGCGCACGGTCGCCGCCGGGTTCACCAGCTCGCTGACCGCGTCGACGGCGTCGACCCAGGCCAGGAACTCCGCGAGGTGTTGCGGGTAGTCCCAGGTCGAGCGCAGCACCACGCGGTCGTAGCCGGACCACCGCGCGTCCGGGTCGTCCCAGTCCACGACGTCGACCGACACGCCGCTGCGGGCCAACGCCGCCAACGCGATCGGTTCGTCGTCGTCCAGCCCTCGTGCACCGCGCGCCGTCGCCCACGCCAACCGCTTGATCACCAGAACAGGGTAAGGACCGCGAGCCGTCACACCTCCTTGCCGTGGGGGAGGATCGCCCGCGTGCCGGAGGTCTCCTCGTGGAGACGGCCGGAGACCTGCTCGAAGGTGATGATCCGGTGCCCGCGGTTGTTGGAGAGCACGAGCGCCCGCAGCCACGTGCGCCACGCGGTCGGGGGCCTGCCGGGTGAGCTCGGCGGGGTCGGTGCCGCCGATCAGCAGGTGTCCGGTGTCCAGGCACAGGGAGATCGAGGAGCCCTCCAGCACCCGCTGCACGGCCCGGTCCACCCGGCGGTCCGCAGCGCCGCGACGATTCCGGGGAGGTCGAACGATCCCTCGCCGCAGTAGCGGCGGCGGTTCACCGTGTCCTCGTACAGCGTGCCGACGACCTCGGGATCGGCGTCGTTGAGCTCGACCCCGACGATCTGGTGCAACGGGACGGACGCCAGGTCCGCGACCGGCGTGTGGGCGCGCTCGACGTGCCACACGTCGATCACGACGCCCGCCCCGTCGTGGCCGGTGGCTTCGACGAGCCGCAGGCCGTCGAGCAACGTCTTGACGTTCGACCACGGGAAGAACTCGAGGCCGAGCCGCCGCGCCCGACGTTCCTCGGCCTGGGTCGCGAGCGCGCGAGTTGGCCGCCGAGATGCCGGGGCGCAGGGCGCGTGTAGCGGGCCGCGAGCTCGGCGAGCTTGGCCGCCCAGTGGTCGGGGTTCCAGGGCGCGTCGTCGCCGTCGGGGTTCACCTTGATGCGCCGTGCGCCCAGGGCCTCGGCCGCGGTGAGGAGCGCGTGCCGGATCCGGTCGGGACTCCGGCCGCCGCGGACGGCCGTCGTCCCACCAGTACGGGATCCCTTCGAGCTCGAGATCCAGAGGTTGAGCGCGCCCGGGCCGATCGAGGCGGTGACGGCCAGCGTGGCGCGGCGCTTCATGGCCTTGCCGTAGCCCGTGGACAGGTGGCCGAGCGACTGCTCGTTGCGGCCCTGCACGAACGGCATCAGGTCCGACAGCTGGTCCAGCGCCTGGCCCATCCCGGCGACGTTGCCGTGCCCGAAGATGCCCAGCGTGGCGGGGACGAGCCTGCGGCGCTCCCCGTCGGCGACGGAGTACTGCTTGGCGAGGTAGGTGATGATGGCCTGGGCGACGGTCAGCCGGACCGACTTGCCACGGCTGTTGCTCATGATCTTCTCCGTTGAACGATGCGGGTTCGGGCGCGGGCTACCAGGGCCTGCCGTGCAGGACGACGGTCTTCTCCTCGGTCATCTCGGCGACCGCGGTGCGCGGGCCCTCCTTGCCGATGCCGCTCCCCTTGAGGCCGCCGTAGGGCATGAGGTCGGCGCGCCAGAGCGGCGTCCAGTTGATGTGGATGTTGCCCGCGTCGATCTCCCGTATGGCGCGGACGGCGCCCGCCACGTCGGCGGTGAAGATCCCGGCGGCGAGTCCGAACGGGGTGCCGTTCGCCTGGGCGATGGCCGCCTCCCAGTCCTCGGCCCCGCTCACCGCGACCGCGGGGCCGAACAGCTCCTCCTGGCTGAAGGGGGACTCCGGGTCGACGTCGGCGACCACAGCGGGGGCGACGACGGCGCCGTCGCGCTCGCCGCCGATCAGCACCCGGGCCCCGGACCTTGCCGCCGCCGCGATCGACTCCTCGACCCGCTGCGCTTCGGCCTCGGTGATCAGAGTGCCCATCGCGGTGTCGGGGGAGGCCGGGTCACCGGTGCGGATGGTCTTCACCTTCGGCACCAGCGCGTCCAGGAAGTCATCATTGATCGCCGGGTGCGCGATCACCCGCTGCACCGAGATGCAGACCTGGCCCGCGTTCGCGAAGCCCCCGGCCGCCACGGCGCTCGACGCCAGCTCGAGGTCGGCGTCCGGCATGATCACGACCGGGCAGGACGCGCCGAGCTCGAGGGACAGCTTCTTCACGCCTGCGCGGGCCGCGATCCGCTCGCCGATGCCGGTCGACCCGTGAACGACACCTTCCGCACCCGCGGGTCCGCCACGAGCAGGTCGCCCAGCGACCCGCCCGGGCCGGTCAGCACCGACAGCACGCCCTCGGGCAGCCCGGCCTCGACGAAGCACGAGGCGAGGGCCAGCGCGGTGAGCGGGGTGGTGCGGGCGGGCTTCAGCACGACCGCGTTGCCCGCCGCCAGCGCGGGCGCGATCTTGTGCAGCACCAGCAGTGCCGGGTAGTTGAACGGGGTGATCGCCACGACGACGCCCACCGGCTGGCGGACGGTGAATCCGATCTTGTCGAACCCGGTGCCCTTGTTCGCGTCCAGCGGCAGGGTGTCGCCGTAGAGCTGGGTGCCTTCGAAGGCCGAGAGCCGGATGAGGTCGGCGGAGCGGCCCGCCTCGGTCGTCGCCTCGGTGATCGTCTTGCCGTTCTCGGCGCTGAGGGTGGCCGCGATCTGCGGCACCCGCTCGTCGACGAGATCCGCGGCCTTCAGCAGCACGCGCATCCGCTCGTGGGCGGGCGTGCGCCGCCAGGTCGCGGCACCGCGCTCGGCCGCGGCCAAGGCGGGCTCCACGTCGGCCGGACCGGCCGTGGCCACCTCGCCGACGACGTTGCCGTCGAACGGCGAGCGGATCTCCTCGACCGCCCCGGACCGGGCCGCGGTCCATCGACCGCCGATCAGCAACTGTGTAGGCAAGGCTTCTCCCCGTTGAGTCGAGCTGGTGAACCGCGGTGGCAGGCGTGGCGATGACCGAGTGCTCGGCGCGCTTCGCGGCCATCGATCGGGCCCGAGTGGTAGCTCCGCCGTTGTCGGCGGCGTTCGCGTGTCGCATCGCCGTCGCGTTTTGGACCGGTCCCGTATTTGCATGGCCGCACCTGACCGGTCAAGCCCCACATCGCCGGTTTCTGCTGCAACCCGCCGCCTCGATGGCATTGGACATGTCCAACGAGCTGGCCTACGCTGGCGATCGTGATGACGAGCGATCGGATGCGGCGCGATGGCTGAGCCCGTAGCGGGTCGACCCCCGACCATCCGCACCGTGGCGGCCCGGGCCGGAGTCTCGAAGTCGCTGGTGTCGCTGGTCCTGCAGAACTCGCCGCACGTCTCCGACGCGAAGCGGGAGGCGGTGCTCAAGGCCGTCGCCGAGCTGGGCTACCGACCCGACCCGGTCGCGCGGAGCCTCGCCGAGCGGCGCACGCGGACCGTCGGCGTCGTCATCGACGACCTGTCCAACCCGTGGTACGTCGCGCTCCTCGACGGGCTGCGGCCCGTGCTGCACGAGCACGGTCTGCGGCCGCTGCTCGCCGACGGGCGCACGGAGCCCGACGCCGTCCAAGCGTTGGTGGACCTTCGGGTGGACGGCCTCGTGCTGGTCGGCATGGTGTCGGCGTCGGCCGCCGACCAGGTCGACGCACTCGGGAACCAGGTACCGACGGTCGTCGCGGGCACGCGGGAGCCGCGCCTGACCGCCGTCGACCTGGTCGCCAACGACGACCACCAAGGCGGCGAGCTGGCTACCCGGCACCTGCTCGAGCTGGGCCACCGGCGCATCGCCCACATCGTCGGCGAAGGCGAGGTGGGGCGCCTGCGCCGCGCGGGCTACGAGGCCGCCATCGCGCAATCCGGGCTCGCACCGCACTGCGTCGACGGGGACTGGACCGAGGCCACCGGACACCGGCTCGCCGCCGATCTCCTCGGCTCGCCCGGCCGTCCGACGGCGATCTTCGCGGCCAACGACCTCGCCGCGATCGGTGTGCTCGCCGCCGCCGACGACCTCGGACTCCGGGTGCCCGAGGACCTCTCGGTCGTGGGTTACGACGACAGCTGGTTTGCGCGGCTGAACCGGCTGTCGCTGACCACGGTCAACAGCCACATCACCGAGGTGGGGCAGGTGGCGGGCCGCACGCTCACCGCCCGGATCGACGGCGAGCGCGGCACCGCGGGCACCCGCCTGCTCTTCCCGGCGCTGGTCCGGCGGTCCTCGACCGGTCCCGCGCCCACCGGCTGACGGTCAGGCGAGCGCTTCGCGCACCTCGTCGACCCGGACCGGGCGGTGCTCGGCGAGGGACAGCGTCGGCGGCCTCGGCCACCCAGCCCGTCTCCAGCGCGTCCTCGATCGTGCACGGCGAGGGAGCGCCCGCGACCACCTCGGTGAACGCCGCGAGCGATCCTCGGAAGGCGTCCGCGAAGCGGTCCATGAAGAACGTGTACGGCGTGCCGCCGGGAAGGTCACGCCCGGCTGCGCCGAGCGCAGCGGCAGTCCTTCGTCGAGACCGGCCGCGATGCTGTCCACCGAGCCGTGCACCTCCATGCGCACGTCGTGGCCACGGGCGTTGTAGCGGCTGTTCGACACCACCGCGCGGGCGCCGTCGTCGAGGGTGAGCACGGTTGCGGCGAAGGCCACGTCGCCGATGTCGGCGAAGACCGGGTCGCCCCGGTCGGACCCGGTCGCGTAGACCTCGACGACCTCCTGGCCGGTGACCCAGCGGACCGCGTCGAAGTCGTGGATGCTGCAGTCGCGGAAGATGCCGCCGGACACGGCGAGGTAGGCCGCGGGCGGCGGGGCCGGGTCGAGGGTCGTGGAGCGCACGGTGTGCACCCATCCGAGTTCGCCGTCCGCGATGGCCTGCCGGACGGCGGCGAAGCCCTGGTCGAAGCGGCGCGGATAGCCGATCTGGATGGGCACGCCCGGTCGGCGACCCGGCGGGCGACCGCTACGGCCTCGGCCATGGTTTCGCGCCACCGGCTTCTCGCAGAACACCGGCACGCCCGGCGTCGACGGCGGCGAGGATGAGCTCCGGGTGGGCGTCGGTGGCCGCGGCCACCACCACGCCGTCGACGCCCGCGGCCAGCAGCTTCTCGCGGGCGTCGCGGCGGCCTCGACGCCGTGCTTGCTCGACGACCGGCTGGATGGCCGCGGCAACGGCGTCGGTCACGACGAGCGAGGTCACCGACGGCAGTGCGCTCAGCGTCTCGGCGTGGAAGGCGCCGATCCGCCCGAGCCCGATCAGGCCGATTCTCATGACAACTCCGATGGTGAAGGGGCGGTGGTCAGTCCGAACCGCCGACGACGGCCTGGTCCCAGTCGATGATGGAGCCGGTGACGACGCCGCTGCGGTCGGAGAGGAGGAAGACGACGAAGTCGGCGATCTCGTCGACCTGGCCCAGCTTGCCCATGGGCACGGACGCGGCGGCCTTCGCCCGCCAGTCGTCGCCCGCGCCGTGGAACTCCCGCTGGGTGGCGTCCTCGCCCTCCGAGTCGGTCCAGCCGATGTCGAGGCCGTTGATGCGGATGCGGTCCCAGCGGTGGGCGTGCGCGGCGTTGCGCGTCGCGCCGGCGAGCCCGGCCTTGGCCGCGACGTAGGGGAGAGGTAGGGCTGGCCGCCGAGCTCGGCGATCGAGATGACGTTGACGACGGTCCCGGGCGCCTTGCGGCGAACCATGTCGCGCACGACGGCCTGCATCGTGAAGTACGGGCCGCGCAGGTTCACGGCGATGTGCGCGTCGAAGAGCTCCGGCGTCGTGTCGAGCAGCGTGCCGCGTGCGGTCAGGCCCGCCGAGTTGACCAGGCAGTCGACGCGACCGAACTCGTCGACGGCGGTCGCCACGGCCGCCTGCGCCTGCGCGACGTCGCTGACGTCGGCCTGCACGAAGCGGGCGGTCGCCGCCCGCTCGGCCAGCTCGGCGACGAGCTTCTCGCCGGGCTCGGGGCGGCGGCCCGTGACGACGACGGCCTCGGCGCACTCGCGCGCGGCGGCACGGGCGATCGCCGCGCCCAAGCCCTGGCTCCCGCCGCTGACGAACACGACCTTGTTCTCGAGCAGGGGCAACATGATCCCTCTTCGTCGCTTGGACCGGTCCATTTGGACCGGTCCAAGATGCCACGGGAGTACGCGGCTGTCAACGCTCTGCCTGCGACGAGGAGCGGCACCCACGCGCTTGCCGCCAGGTGAGGAAAGCCTGTCGGATTTCGCAGTCCGCATGTGGATCACGGCAGTGTTGCGCGGACTCCTCCCTATCGAGAATTGCCGCAACCCCGGCAGTGGCGCTGGCGCAGGAGGTCTCGATGAGGAAGTTCGCGAACGAGCAGGACCGGCAGATCCACGACGCCGCGCTGGCCGCACCACCCGACCGCGTCATCGGCGACGCGCTCACCTGCCTGTTCGAGGCGCGCGTCGACCACGCGTCGGGCGGCGCGATCGTCAGCGAGGACGAGCGGGGGACGGTGCGGGTCAGCTACTACCGCAGCGCCCGCAGCCTCCGGGCCGCGTGGATCGACACCGTGCACTCCCACGCGGACTGCTGCCTCTACGCGGTCGCCGCGGCCTGAAACCCCTCGTCGTCGCCCCCCGCGGGCGTCGCGACGGCGGCGCGGCGCCTGCTCTCGAGGTAGGCGAGCACGCGGCTGCGCGCGATGGCCTCGGTGGTCAGCAGGCCGTCGGGGTCCTGTTCGTACCGGCTGAACGTGTGGAAGTGCCTGCGCTGGGCCTCCCGGTAGCCGTCGTCGAACTCGCCGGGCCGAGCCTGGGTGAGGTACCACCACCACGCGACGGCCTCGCCCTCGTGCGCCAGCGCCTCCGGCCGACGGCCGAGCGCGCGCAGGCCCGCGCCGAGGCTGATGAGGCCGCGGGCGAGGTCGGCGACGTGGCGGGCCGGGTCGCCGACGGCCAGGTCCCGACCCAGCTGAACGGCCTCGCTGGTCACGATGAGGGCTTCCGGGTGAGCGGCCAGCCCGCGCAGGCTGATGCCGAGTTCGGTGAGGGCGCGGGCGAGGTCGGGGGTGTGCCGGTCGGGGTCGGCGGCGGCTAGCTCCCGGGTCAGCTGGACGGCCTCCCAGCCGACGGCGAGGCCGTCGTCGGAGGATCGGAGCCCACGCAGGCTGATGCCGAGCTGGGTGAGGGCGCGAGCGAGGTCGGGGGTCTGCCGGTCGGGGTCGGCCGCGGCCAGCTCGCGGTAGCGCCGGACGGCGTCGCGGCCCGCGGCGATGCCCGCCGGGTAGGCGCCGGTCGCGCGCAGGGCCGCGCTGAGCGCGGTGAGGGCGCGGGCGAGGCCTGCGAGGTGTTCGTCGTCGGCGGCAGGCTCCTGGAAGCGGCGGACGGCCTCCCGGCACGCCACGACGGCTTCGTCGTGATCCGCCGTGCTGTGGAGGTCGACGCCGAGGTCGGTGAGGGCGCGGGCGAGGTCGGAGTGGTGGCGCTCGGCGTTGTTGGCCGTGACGTCCCGGTAGAGGCGGACGGCCTCCCGGCTGACCGCGAGCGCGTCGGCGTGGGCTCCGGCTTCGCGCAGGTCGGCGCCGAGCCCGGTGAGCGCGGCCGCGAGGTCGGGAAGGTGGCGGGCCGGGCCCGCGGCCGCGAGGTCCCGGCAGCGCTGCACGGCCTCGCGGCTGACGTCGAGGGCGTCCTCGTGGGCGCCAGTGGCGCGCAGGTCGGCGCCGAGGTCGGTGAGCGCGCGGGCCAGGTCACCGCCGTGGACTTCGGGGGCGGCGATCGCCAGTTCCCGGAAGCGCCGGACGGCCTCGCGGGTGGTCGCGAGCGCGTCGTCGTGCTCCCCGAGTGCCCGCAGGCTCGCCGAGAGGTCGCTGAGGGCCGCGGCGAGCTCGGGCTCGGCCGCCAGGTCGCGGTAGATCTCGACGGCCTCGCGCCGGGGGCCGAGGGCGTCGGCGTGGGCGCGGAGGTCGCTGAGGGTGTCGCCGAGAGCGGTGAGCGCCGCCGCCAGCGCCGCCCGACCGCCCGCGGCGTCAGAGCCGCTCACGTCATCTGCTCGCCGAGCATCGCCGAGGTCGGCCGCGAGGTGACCGGCGAACTCGGCCGCGGGGCTGTCGGGAGGAGGGGCCGGAGGTTCACCGGTGGAGCCGTCGGTGGGGTCGTCGGCGACGGCTCGGCGGTGCCGCACGGCGGCTCGTCGCAGCGCGATCCGCACGGGTGCCCAGGTCGGGGCGACGGTGCTGGGGTACAGCCGCTCGACGTCGACGGCCGAGCGGGCGCAGATGGCGAGGGCCGCGACGAGGTGGTCGAGCAGGACCGATCCGGGCGGCCCGGCGCCGACCGCGGCCTCGACCACCGGATCCAGCGGGACGACGGCCAGTAGGCCATCCAGCGACGCCGCGAGGCGCGGGTGTCCGGCCGCGGCCCGCGTGATGCGCAGGTAGCCCGTCGGATCCCGGTCCAGGGCCGCGAGCAGCAACGACCGGTGCCGGTCGAACGCCGCGTCGTACAGCGCCCACCGCAGCAGCTCCGGTTGCGGGTCCAGCCAGCACCCGCCGACCGGCCCGGGGTACAGGTGCCCCGCCCACGTCGCGACGTCGTGCACGTGCTCGTCGCTCGCGAGCCGGAAGCGGTCCAGCGTGCGGAGGGTGGCGACGACGTCGTCGATGCGGTGCGGCCGGTGCAGCAGCAACGCCAGCAGCGCCTCCTCCTGGGCGTCGGGGGCGAGGCCGTCGAGGCTCCAACGGGGATCGGCCGCCGTCGCCGCCCAACGATGCTGCTCGTCGCGGAGCAGCTCCTCGGTCAGCTCGCGGAGATCGGCGGTGCGCAGCGCTGGGCCCCGGTCGTCGGTGGCGAGCGCCGCCCGGGCCAGGGTGATGCCGATCGGCTCGCCGTCCGCCCCGACCGGACCCCGGCCTGGCTCGGCCCACGCCGGCAGCGGCGCTTCCTCGGGGAGGCCGCCGAAGGCGCGCACGGCTTCGGCGAACACCTGGCGCCGGTCGTCGTCGGTCCCCGCAGCCCGCAGGGTCGTGTACTCCGGGGCGGCGGGGTCGGCGGCCGGGCAGGCGGTGGTGCCATTGGCGGGGTGGGCGGTGGTGCCGTTGGCAGGGGCGGCGGGTCCGCCGATCGCCTCCGCGCTGCGCGCCACCAGCAGCACCCGCACCCGATCCGGCGCGGCGGCGGCGTGCTCGAACAGGGCGGCGATGTCGGCGGCGGGCTCGGTGTCCGCGTCGTCGACGATGATCAGCACCGGCCGCCTGCACCCGGCCGCAGCGGGGACGATCTGAGCCGTCGTGCCCGGCCGGGCGATGCCCGTCGCCCACTCCTCCGGCAGTGCACGCGCCAGTTCGACGGCGAGGCGCGTCTTGCCCACGCCTGCGGGCCCGACGAGCACCCGCACCGGCGCGCCCGCTCCGTCGGTGCACCACCGCAGCAGGTCGGCGCGTTCGTCGTCGCGCCCCTCGAACCTCGTCAGGCCTGCTTCCGGCGCGAGCAGCGCGCGCAGTGTGCGCCGCGCGGGCAGCCCGCCCGGTTGCGCGATCGGCAGCCAGAGCCGCACGAGGCGGTCGTACGCGGGATCCACACCGGAGCGCCGTCGGCGATGCGGCCAGTGCAACCGGGGACGGAACCGCCGCACCGCCATTCCACCGCTCCTGCCGCCGCGCCAGCACGTGTCCGTCCCATTACTCGATCGAGCGTGCGATGACGTTGCACTCTGGACGGACGTCGCGCACGGCGGCGCGCCGCCGCATACGCTCCGGAGATGGCTCCTCCCGGGGAATCCCTTCGCAAACCGGGGCAAACCTCCGCCCTCACCGGGCTCGTCAGCGAGGCGGGGGGCATGCGACGGACGTTCGTGGACGCGACCGGCGCCTCGGTGCCGCTGCTGCGCACGGTGCGTCGGGTCGTCGCCGCCGACGACGCCGTGGCCGCGCTGCTGCTCGAGCTGGGGGCCACGGTCGTGGGGTGCGCGGGCACCGTGGAGGGGATCGAGTCGGTGGGGCCGCCGCGCACGCCGGATCCGGCGGCGATCGCCGGGCTGCGTCCGGATGCGATCATCGTCGGAGCGGTCGACCGCGTTCCCGACCTCGCCGACGCACGGCTGGTCGCGGCCCTCCGGCAGATCGCGCCGCTGATCGCGGTGGACCTCGCGCACCCGGAGGCGGCCACGCGGGACCTGCGGGCCCTGCTCGGTAGCGGCGCCGACCTGCGGCAGGCCCCGCCGCCCGCGGGCGCGGAGCTCCCGCCGTGGCTGCGCCGGGTGCCCGCACCCACGGGCCGATCGCGCGTCACGCAACCGGGTCGCTGACGGCGGCCGCGGCAGCTCAACCGCCGCGCGCCTGCCCCACCGGCAGGCCGCGCGCCGCACCACCTCGGCGTGCCCGGTAGACGCGGCTGCGGATCGTGTGCTCAGAAGAGCGCGAGCTGGTCGACGACCGGGCGCTTGCGCAGCGGGGGCAGGTAGCGGCCGCGGCGGGGCGGGGGGTTCCAGTCCGGCTCGACGGGTGCGGGCGGGACGGGCACGGACAGGTCGCCCGCGAGCACGCGCAGGGCGGTGGCCGCCGTCCACGGCAGCTCCAGCGAGCCGAACGCGGAGCGGACCGCAGCGGGCACGAACGGCAGCGCGCCCGCCGTGCCCGTCAGGTCGACGACCACGTCCTCCCGCATCGTCATGACCTGGCAGTTCAGCTCCCAGGTCGCCCGGGCGCCCGGGGCGCCCAGCCGGGCGGCCACCCCCGGCCCGACGGCCTCGGCGACCGCCGCGAGGTCGTCGAAGGCCGATCGGGCGTCGCCGAAGGCGGTGAGCAGCCGGGCCGCGGTCTTCGGGCCGATGCCCCGCACGCCCGGCAGGTTGTCCGACGGGTCGCCGCGCAGCGCCGCGAAGTCGCGGTACTGCTCGGGGCGCACCCCCAACAGCGTGACCAGCCGCTCGGCGGTGAGCACCGGGGACGCCTCGACGCCGCCGTTGATGATCCGCAGCACCCGGGTGTGGGCGTCGATGAGGCCGAACGCGTCGCGGTCGGAGGTGACGACGACGGTGGTGGCGCCGACCGCGGGCGCCTGCCGCGCGACCGAGGCGAGCACGTCGTCGGCCTCCAGCCCGGTGGGCACGACGACGGCGACGCCGAGCTCGCGCAGCACGTCGGCCGCCACGGCCAGCTGGTCGACGAGCGTGTCGAGCTTGTCCCCGCGGTGGGCCTTGTAGTCGGGCCAGCGCGTGCGCCGGACGCTGGACTCGGGGTCGTCGAAGCCCACCACGACCAGGTCGGGCCCCACCCGCTCGACCGCGGCGACGAGCTGGGTCAGCAGCCCGCGCACCGCCCACCGGGGGCGGCCGTCGGGGGAGCGGAAGCCGGTGACGGCCTGCGCGTGGAACGCCCGGTGCACGATCGCGTTGCCGTCGACGGCGAGCACGACCCGGGACACGTGAACGAGGGTGCCTTATCCCCGCCGCCGCTCCAACACACCCCGCACGAACGCCGCCTGGCCCGCGTGCTCCAGGTCGTCGTCGACGACCGACACCAGCCGCACGCCGAGCGTGACCGGCGGGTCCCACCGCTCGTCCACGACGCGGTCGAGATCGGCCGGGGTCAGGCCGCGCACGTACTCCAGCGTCTGCCGGTGGACGTCCTCGTAGTAGTCGAGCAGCAGCGCGGGATCGGCCCGCACGGCGGCGACGTCGGCGCTTCTCTGGCCGTAGCCGATCGCGGCGTCGTCGAAGGGGAAGTCGAACCGCTTGGCCCAGCCCTTCGCGGTGTAGACCTGCTCGAGACCGGCGACGGCGGCGACGTGGTCGTCCTGCACCCGGGTGAGGTGCCAGACCAGCCACGCGATCGAGTTGGCTTCGAGGTCGAGCCGCGCGGCGAGCTGCTCCTCGGTGAGCCCGGTGACGGCGCCGTGCACCGCCTCGCGCACGCGACCGAACGCGTCGACCAGCAGATCAGCGATGTCCATCCCGTCAGCTTGCCATCCGCCAGCCGCCATCCCGGTGATCAACGCGATGCGCCGGACGCCCGACCGGGTGGCGGCCTCCTCACGGAGGGGGAACGGTCTTGTCGCCGCGTCGCCTGCCGGGGATGATGATCTGGCACCGGAGAGTGGCGCGACGAGCACGTAGCGTGACTCCGGTGTGTGGGTCGCAGAGGGGAGCCTCAGTGGCGGAGCACGACAGTTCCGGGGATTACGGCTTTGACATCGACGACGTGCGGGTAGCGCTCGACACGCCCGCCCGCGGCTTCCGACGCCCGATCGTCAGCGCCCACGGCATCGCCCGTGAAGTCGACCCGGACGGTGACTACGGCTACGACTCCGCCCACGAGTTCTGATCCACCCGTGCCCGCCACGGATTACCGTGGCGGGCATGCCTGATGTTGACGTCCTGATCGTCGGAGCGGGCCTCTCGGGGATCGGGGCGGCGCACCGGCTGCAGACCGCGCACCCGCAACGCACGTACGCGATCCTCGAGGCCCGCGCGGCGGTCGGCGGCACATGGGACCTTTTCCGCTTCCCGGGCATCCGCTCGGACTCGGACATGTTCACCCTCGGCTACCCGTTCCGGCCGTGGACGGAGGCCAAGGCGATCGCCGACGGCGACTCGATCTTGCGCTACGTGCGGGAGACGGCCGTCGCGCTCGGCATCGACCGGCACATCCGGTTCGGACGGCGGGTCGTCGCGGCGGCGTGGTCGTCGGCGCAGCAGCGGTGGTCGGTCGAGGCGCGCACCGAAGACGGCGCGACCGAGCACTGGAGCTGCGCCTTCCTGTACCTCTGTTCCGGCTACTACCGCTACGACCACGGCTACACGCCCGCCCTCCCCGGCCTGCAGACGTTCGCCGGGCCGGTCGTGCACCCGCAGGCGTGGCCTGCGGACCTCGACGTGGCGGGCCGCAACGTGGTCGTCGTCGGCAGCGGGGCCACGGCCGTCACGCTCGTGCCCGCGCTGGCCGAGCGCGGGGCCCACGTGACGATGCTGCAGCGCTCGCCCACGTGGATGATCTCGTTGCCCGGCACCGACTCCCTCGCCGACGCGCTCCGCCGACGGCTGCCCGCACGGCTCGGCCACGCCGCGGCCCGGTGGAAGAACATCCTCTTCACGCAGGCCTTCTTCCAGGTGTGCAGGCACGCGCCGAGCGTCGGGAAGCGGATGCTGCGGGCAGGCCTCGCGCGCGTGCTGCCCGACCCGGCGGCCGTCGACACCGACTTCGCCCCCACCTACGACCCGTGGGACCAGCGGCTGTGCGTCGTGCCCGACGCCGACTTCTTCCGCGCCATGAAGAGCGGTGCGGCCGAGGTCGTGACCGACCGGATCGCCACCGTCACGCCCACCGGCGTCATGTGCTCGTCGGGCCGGGAGTTGCCCGCTGACGTGCTCGTCACCGCCACGGGGCTGGTGCTCCAGGCGTGGGGCGGCATCGCGGTGACGGTCGACGGCGCCCCGGTGGAGCCGGGCGAGACGTTGGCGTACCGCGGCTGCCTCGTCTCCGGTGTGCCGAACTTCGCGTTCTGCGTCGGCTACGTCAACGCGTCCTGGACGCTGCGGGCCGATCTCGTGGCGCGCTACGTCACCCGCCTGCTCGCGCACATGGACGCGCAGGGCTACGCGGTCGCCACCCCACGCCCGCCCCGCAACATGCCGACGCGCCCGCTGCTCGACCTGTCGTCGGGCTACATCCAGCGGTCGCTCTCCGCGCTCCCGCACCAGGGCACGCGCTCGCCGTGGGCCCTGCGGCAGAACTACCTGCGCGACCGCTACGACATGGATCGCGGCGACATCGCGCGGGACATGGAGTTCACCGTGGGCGTGCCCGCGGCGGTCAGCGCGCCAGCGCGTCCTTGACGTCGCGCAGGTGGCGGCGGCTCACCGGCAGCTCGACCGCGTCGCGGCCCCGGCCGAGCCGCACGACGTGCCCCACCCCGCCCGGCTCCAGCGCGGTCACCCGGTCGGCCGCGACCAGGTAGGAGCGGTGGATCCGCACCCAGCCCGCGTCGCGCCACCGCTCGGCGAGCGTGGCGAGCGAGATCCGCACGAGGTGCGTGGTGTCTTCGGTGTGCAGCCGCGCGTAGTCACCGCGGGCCTCCACGAACCGGACGTCCGAACGGGACACGAGCGTGGTCCGGCCCGCCAGCTCGACGGGGACGATCTCCTCCGGCGGCGCGAACGCCACCGGCATCGCCGCGCGGCGGGCCAGCACCCGCACGAGCGCCATGTCCAGCCGTTCCGGGCGCAGCGGCTTCAGCACGTAGTCGACGGCGCCGACCTCGTACGCGTCGACGGCCCGGTCGTCGTGGTCGGTCACGAACACGACCGGGGGCGGCGTCGACAGCCCCGCCGCGGCCCGCGCCAGCTCCATCCCGGTCATGTCCGGCATCGCGATGTCGGTGAAGACCGCCTGCGGGGCGGCATCGGACCGCAGGAGCCGCAACGCCCCCTCCGCGTCCCTGGCCTGGCGCACGTCGGCGACGGACGGGTGACCCCGCAACAGGTCGGTCAACGTCGCCAGCGCGGGCTCCTCGTCGTCAACCGCGAGGACGACGATTCCGCCACTCCCGCTGCAGCTTTCCGATCGGTCCACGCTGCGTCCAACGAGCGACCCCCGGACGGGCGACGGGCCGCCCGCCCATCCGGCGGCCGTCCACCGGAAGCCACCCACCCGAGCGAATCTTCGTTGCCCGTTGACGCTGTTCGCCGGCTACGCGTGGCAACGCCGCTGCTGCGGTTCGCCCGGTCGGGGGACCGGCAGCGGTCGACCGAGAGGGATCCGGGTTGCGCGCAGGTGTGCAGGCGCCGCTGCCCGTCCAGCGGTCAGCCGAGGACTCCGAACTCACCGCCACCCGCTGCGCCTGCCGTCCACCCGCTCCGGCGATGACCACCGTGCGGCCACCGGTGGGCGGGCGTGGTGGACTCGGGGCATGATCCCCGACGGTGACCTGATCGTGCTCACGGCCGACGGCGTCGGCCTCGTCCTCGACGCCACCGGCGGACGGCTGCCCGCGATCGTGCACTGGGGTGCCGCGCTCGGGTCGATGACCGCCGAGCAGGCCGCCGCGCTGGCCACGGCCGCCGTCCCGGTGATCGGCTCGAACAACGCGGACGTCCCGCCGCGCCTCACCCTGCTGCCGGAGCACCACACCGGTTGGCCGGGTCGGCCGGGGCTCACGGGCTCTCGCGCCGGACGGCAGTGGTCCCCCGCGTTCACGGTGACGGAGATCCTCGTGGACGGCGAGTCCGTCACCGGCTACGTCACCGCGGGCGCGGCGAGCGTGGAGTTCCGCGCCGTCGACGAAGCGGCCGGGCTGCGGCTCACCCTGGTCGTCGCGTTGCTGCCGTCCGGGCTGGTGCGCGTGCGGGCCGCCGTGACCAACCTCGCGGAGGAGCCCTACGCGCTCGACGCCCTCACCCTCGCCCTCCCGGTGCCCGCCGACGCCGACGAGCTGCTGGACTTCGCGGGTCGCCACAACCAGGAGCGGGTGCCGCAGCGCGGCGCCTTCCGCACCGGGCTGCACCTGCGGGAGAACCGCCGTGGCCGCACCGGGGCCGACAGCGCGTACGTCTTGCACGCGGGCCCGGCGGGTTTCGGGTTCGCGGCGGGTCGGGTCCACGCGGTGCACACGGCCTGGAGCGGCAACCACGTCCACTACGCCGAGCGCGTGGCGTCCGGCGAGTGCGTGCTGGGCGGTGGCGAGCTGCTGCTGCCCGGCGAGGTCCGGCTCGCCCGCGACGAGACCTACACGAGCCCGTGGCTCTACGGCGCGTTCGGCGACGGGCTCGATCAGGTCGCCCGCCGCTTCCACCGCCACGTGCGGGCCCGGCCGCGGCCGGTCTCGGCCGAGCGCCCGGTCACGTTGAACGTGTGGGAGGCCGTCTACTTCAACCACGACCGCGACCGGCTGCTCGACCTCGCCGACCGCGCGGCCGCGGTCGGGGTGGAGCGCTTCGTCCTCGACGACGGCTGGTTCGGCGCCCGTCGCGACGACCGCGCGGGCCTCGGCGACTGGGTGGTGTCGGCCGAGGTCTGGCCCGACGGGCTGCACCCGCTCGTCGACCGCGTCCGCGAGCTGGGCATGCAGTTCGGGCTGTGGTTCGAGCCGGAGATGGTCAACCCCGACTCCGACGTCGCCCGCGCGCACCCGGAGTGGATCATGTCGGCGCGGCCGGAGTGGCCGGTCGAGTCCCGGGGCCAGCAGGTGCTCAACCTCGGCATCCCCGAGGCGTATGAGCACGTCAAGGGCCAGATGTCGGCGCTGCTCGACGAGTACGACATCGGTTACGTCAAATGGGACCACAACCGCGACCTCGTCGAGGCGGGTACGCAGACCGACGGCGGTCGACCCGGCGTGCACGCCCAGACGCTGGCGTTCTACCGGCTGCTCGACGAGCTGCGCGAAGCCCATCCCGACCTGGAGATCGAGTCCTGTTCGTCGGGGGGTGCGCGGGTCGACCTGGCGGTGTTGGAGCGCACCGACCGGGTGTGGGTGTCGGACAACATCGACCCGCACGACCGGCAGCGGATGCTGCGCTGGACCGGGCAACTCCTCCCACCCGAGTACCTCGGCTCGCACATCGCGTCGGGCCGTTCGCACGTGACCGGCCGCCACCACGACTTGGGCTTCCGGGCGGGCACGGCCATCTTCGGTCACCTGGGCGTCGAGTGGGACCTCGCGGAGGCCTCCGACGACGAGATCGCCGAGCTGAGGGCCTGGATCGCGTTCTACAAGGAGCAGCGCGGGTTCCTGCTCACGGGCGATCTGGTGCGCGTGGACGGGACGGGGGAGCGGATCCACCTGCACGGCGTGGTCGCCCCGGACCGGTCGCGGGCGCTGTTCGCGTTCGCCCCCGTCGACAGCCTCTACCCCGACCCGGCGCCGCGCCTGCGGTTCCGCGGCCTCGACCCGGAGCGGACCTACCGGGTGCGGCCCGTCATCGTCGGCTCGGCGCCGTCGGGCTTGCGCCCGCCGCGCTGGTGGGGCGGGCCGGGGTCACCGGGCGCGAGCTTCACCGGTGCCGCGCTGGAGCACGTGGGCGTCGCGGCCCCGATCGTGCACCCCGATCAGGTGGTGCTTTTGGAGGTTTTGCGCGAATAACGGTGGTATCACAGCGTTATCGCTCCGCGACACCCCGACTGATCTGCGTTCTCATCGCCGTCACAGCAACGCGCCGTCACGATGTGCACATGTGGTTCGCGGACATCGGGGAGGGCATCGCCTGGTCGGTCGCGGCGGTGTGGGCGCTCTTCACCACCGTCGTGCTCGCCACGCGCCGCACCGCGCTGGGCAGTCTCGTGCCCACCGAGGTGCGTACGCCGGTGCTGGTCGGCGCGGGCGCCACGTCCGGGCTGCTCGTCGCGCAGGCGGCCGTGGTCGACCACGTGGCCGACCTCGGCGCGCCCGGCCTCGCCGACCTCGACGTGTGGGCGTGGTTCGTCGACCACCGCTCCGCGCCGGTCACGTTCGTGATGAAGGGCGTGAGCGTGCTCGCCGACACGCCGGGCATGGCGGTGCTCTCGATCATCGCCGCCGCGCTGCTCTGGCGGGGCAGGCGCCGCCCGGAGGCGGCCGTCGTGCTCGCGGCCACCATCGGCGCGACCCTGCTGATCGACGGCTTCAAGCGGCTCTACGGCCGGGTCCGCCCGCCCGCGGCCGATCAGCTGATGACCGAGACCAACCCCGCCCTGCCGTCCGGGCACGCCCTCGGGTCGATCGTCGTGCTCGGCGTGCTGGCCGCGGTGGTGCTGTTGGCCACCCACCGCACCCTGCTCCGGGTCGCGGCGGTGGCCGCGGCGGCGCTCGGCGTGCTCACGATCGGCGTCAGCAGGCTGTACCTCGGCGTGCACTGGCTCACCGACGTCGTCACGGGCTGGTTCCTCGGCGGCGCGTGGCTGGCGGTGTGCGTCACCGCCCTTTGCGTGCTGAACCGCCGCCGGTCAGCGTCGATGATCGCTGCGCAGGCTCGCTCAGTCGGGCAGGTGGGGGCCCAGCAGGCTGCGGTCGGCGGGGCTCAGCCTGCCGCCTGACGTCTTGGCCTGGTGCCAGAACGGGTAGCCCAGCGGGTTGGCGCTCACCTGGTCGAGGCGGGCGAGCTCGTCGTCGGCGAGGGTGAGCTCGGCGGCGGCGAGGTTGTCGGCGAGCTGCTCCTCGGTGCGCGCGCCGACGATGAGCGACGTGACGGCGGGGCGGGCCAGCAGCCAGGCCAGCGCGACCCGCGCCGCGGAGACGCCGTGCGCCTCGCCGACCTCGACCAGCGCCTCGACGATGTCGTAGAGCTTCTCCTGGTCGTAGACGGGCGGCTCGTCCCACTCGCCGAGGTGCCTGCTGCCCGCGGGCGCCTCGACGCCACGGCGGTACTTGCCCGAGAGCAGCCCGCCCGCGATGGGGCTCCACACGAGGATGCCCAGCCCCTGGTCGATGGAGACGGGCACCAGCTCGGTCTCGATGTCGCGGGCCTGCAGCGTGTAGTGCACCTGCTGGCTGACGAAGCGAGCGAGGCCGAGCCGCTCGGAGACGCCCATCGCCTTCATGAGCTGCCAGGCGGTGTAGTTCGAGGCACCGATGTAGCGCACCTTGCCCGACTGCACGAGGTGGTCCAGCGCGGCGAGGGTCTCCTCCAGCGGGGTGGCGCCGTCCCACTCGTGCACCTGGTAGAGGTCGATCCAGTCGGTGCCGAGCCTGCGCAGGCTGGCCTCGGCGCCGCGGATCACGTGGTGGCGGGAGAGGCCCTGGTCGTTCGGCCCGTCGCCCATCGGCAGCCGCACCTTGGTGGCCAGGAGCACGTCGTGGCGGCTCGTGCCCAGCGCCTTGCCCACGATCTCCTCGCAGACGCCCTCGGAGTAGGCGTCGGCGGTGTCGATCAGGTTCACGCCCGCGTCGCGGGCCATGCCGATCTGCCGCTGCGCCGCGTCCACGTCGAGCTCGCCGACGGCCTTCGCCCAACCCCTGCCGCCGTAGCCCATGGTGCCCAGCGTGATCGTCGAGACGAACAGGCCAGACCTTCCCAGCTGCCGATACTCCATGCCTACGATCTTTCATGCCCGCATGGATCTGTGCCACCTGCGCCGTGCAGTACCCCGACACGGTCGAGCCGCCCGCGCGGTGCCCGATCTGCGAGGACGAGCGCCAGTACGTCGGCTGGGACGGCCAGCGCTGGACGACCGCCGCGGACCTCGCAGGCGACCACGCCTGCGAGGTGCGCGAGGAGGAGCCCGACCTGCTCGGGATCGGCGTCACCCCGAAGGTCGGGATCGGGCAACGCGCCCTGCTCGTGCGCACGCCGCACGGCAACGTGCTGTGGGACGCGGTCCCGCTGCTCGACGACGCCGCGCGGGACGCGATCGCCGCGGCGGGCGGCATCGACACCGTCTGCGTCTCCCACCCGCACTTCTACGCCGCCCACGTCGACATCGCCGACGCCTTCGACGCCCGCGTGCTGCTGCCGCGCGCCGACGAGCAGTGGATCCAGCGCCGCTGCGACCGGCTCGAGCTGTTCGACGACCGCGTCGACGTGCTGCCCGGCGTGACGCTCGCCCGCATCGGCGGCCACTTCGACGGCGCCGCGGTGCTGCACTGGGCGGCGGGCTCGGAGGGGCGGGGCGCGCTGCTGACCGGCGACACCATCACGGTGGTGCAGGACCGCGAGTGGGTGAGCTTCATGTGGAGCTACCCGAACCTCATCCCGCTCGACCCCGGCACCATCCGCACGATCGTCGAGCGGGTCGCCCCGTTCCCGTTCGACCGCATCTACGGCGGCTGGTGGGGCAGCGTGGTGGTGACCGACGGCCCCGGCGCGGTCCGCCGCTCGGCCGAGCGCTACATCGCCCGCGTCACCGGTTAGCTCGCGCCGTCGGCGAGGTGGGCGACGCGGGTGCGCAGGTCGTCGTCCGCGGGGACGCTCGCGATGCGGCCGAGGTCGTCGCGCAGGCCGTCGAGCCACACGCGCAGGTCGGCGAGCGCGTACAGCTGCATGCCGAGGTCGGTCGGCCAGTCGAGCGCCGGGCGCTGCGGCAGCGGGGCGGTGGCCCGGCCGTCGCGGTCGAGCAGACCGGCCCCGACCTGCGCGTAGCGGTCGGCGACGTCCTCGGCGGCCGTGGTCAGCGGCGCCAGACACGGCAGCAGGCAGCCCGTCGGGCAGCCGCGCAGGAGCGCCTCGGCGCCGCGCACCGCGTGGTGGCCCGCCACGAGGGTGGCCTGCCAGTCGATGGCCGCGGGCGGGTGGCGCTCGGTCTGGTACAGCGCGTAGGAGGCCTCGGCGAGCATGCCCGCCTCCCGGGCGCGGGGGAGCGCGCCGCCCTGTGCCGCGTCGCGGGCGAGCACCCCGACCGTCTCCCGTACGACGTCCGCGGCCGCCGCGAGGAACGTGCCCGTGGCCCGGTGCAGCTCGCCCGATCCGCCGCGCGGCCAGGCGAGGAGCCCGATCAGCACGCCGATCCCCGCCCCGATCACGACGTCGACGATCCGCGCCTCCGCGAGCCGCCAGTCCACCGGGGACACCTGCGCGAACACGAACGCGATCACCAGCGTGAACAGCGCCTGCGCCCAGCCGGGGCCGAGCAGCGGCCCGGCGGCGAAGCCCACCAGCATGATCAGGGGCAGCGCGATCGCGTACGCCGTCGGGGGCAGACCGACCACGAGCACCACCGCGGCGACCAGTGCGCCCGCCGTGGTGCCGACCAACGCGGGCCGGAGCGTCGAGCGGGTGTCCGCCGCGGAGGTGCGCAGGAGGGTGAGCACGGTGAGCAGCACCCAGAAGCCGTGCGAAAGGTCGAACACCCCGGCGAGCAGCCGGGCTACCGCGAGCGCCAGCGCCAGCCGCAGCGCGCCTTGGAAGTAGACCGAGCGCGGCGTGAGGTGCTCGCGGATCCGGTGCCACCACAGCCCGGCGGTGCTGCGGTAGGCGAACCAGAGCGGGCCGGGCTGCGCCGACGCGGGCGTGTGGTCCGGCGGGATCGGTGCGCCCGCCGCCACCCGGATCGCGGCCACCATCGACTTCGTCCACTCGCCGAGGCTCAGCGCCAACGATCCGAGCTGCAGCCGCTCGGGTGGCAGGCCGTCGGGCGACGTGGCGTCGCGCGCGGCCCGGAACTCGTCGAGCGCGGCCGCGATCCGGTCGGTGTCGGGCACCTCCTCGGCCTCCCCGCGGAGCCAGGCCGCGGCCGCGTCGGCGCACGAGGCCGTCTGGCGCAGGAGGGCGGCGGCCGCGGGGAGCGTGACGGCGCAGTGGTCGTCGACGAGCGAGAGGTCGACCGTGCGGCCCAGCAGCAGCCGCGCCGAGCCCGCGGCCGAGGCGAGCGCGCGGTCGCGGCGGCCCGCGGAGGCGGGCCGCAGCCCCGGCGGCATCCGCGAGGGCCGCAGCGCCTCGGCCGCGTCGGTCGCCGCGGGCAGGGCCGCCGCGAACCGCTCGCCGCCTTCGGGGCGCCCCGACCACATGTCGGCCACGGCGTCCAGGCAGCGGGCGAGCGCGCCGACGGCGTCGCCGAGCTTCGTGCGGTACGGCGTCGGCGTGGCGTCGGGCCACAGCGTGACCTCGGCGGCGGCGAGTAGCAGCACCCCGATCGTGAGCCCGGCCAGCCGGAGCCACAGCGAGCCGGGGTCGAACGGCGGGAAGCACGGGAGGATGTACAACAGCTGGGTGCCCGCCGCGAGCCCGACGAGCCGCGGCCCGCCCACCCCGGCGTAGGCGACGGCGAAGCCGAGCACGAACATGCCCGCGACGGCCGTCGCCGTGGTGACCGACAGCAGCGTGCCCAGCGTGACCAGGACCCAGCCCACCGGCAGCACCGCCAGCAGCGTGCGGGCGCGGGCGGGCGGGCTGCCCGGGATCTGCGACAGCACGCCCATCGCGACCACCCCGAACAGCGCGTACGGGGCCATGGTGACGCTGTCGAGCACGTAGCGGCACAGGTAGAAGGCCGCGCAGGCGACGAGGGTGACCCGCGCGGCGCGGCGGACGGTCGCGAGCCCGGGATCGTGTCGCATCAGCCAAGCGCGGGGTGACGCCACGCGCTCATCCTCGCATCACTCCAGGCACGCGCGCAGCCGCCGCAGACCCTCCGGGATGTCGGCGACGTCGATCGCCCCGTAGCCGAGCAGGAAGCCCGGTGCCGTCGCGGTGCCCGCCATGCGGAACCTCGACAGTGGCTGCAGGGCGACCCCGCGCTGCTCGACGCGGGCCGCCACCGCGACGTCCGTGCCGTCGACGGGCGTGCGCAGCCGGGCGGCGACGTGCAGCCCGGCCACGGACGGGATCGGCTCCAGATGGGCGGAAAGCGGTCCCGACAGCTCGCGCAGCATCGCCAGGTGCCGGTCGGTGTAGACGCCACGCATGCGACGGATGTGGCGGCCGAGGTGGCCCTGCTCGATGAACGCGGCGGCGGTGTTCTGCAGCGGCACGGAGGTGTGCCAGTCGGCGACGTGCTTGGCCTTGTGCAGCGCCGCGTGCAGCGGTGGGGGCGCGATCACGAAGCCCAGCCGCAGCGTCGGCAGCAGCACCTTCGAGAACGAGCCGACGTAGAGCACCCGGCCGGAGGTGTCGAGCCGGTGCAGCGGTTCGACGGGTCGGCCCCCGAAGCGGAACTCGCTGTCGTAGTCGTCCTCGACGATGGCGGCGTCGACGCGTTCGGCCCAGTCCAGGAGGGCCCGGCGCCTGCGCAGCGACATCACCATCCCGAGCGGGAACTGGTGGGACGGGCTCACGTAGACCAGCCGGGCGTCGTCCGGGAGCGCGTCGACGACCAGGCCTTCCGCGTCCACCGGCACCCCGACGACACGGCAGCCGAGCGCGCGGAAGGCGTTGCGCGGCGGCGGGTAGCCGGGGTTCTCGACGGCGACGACGTCACCCGGCGCCAGCAGCACCCGGGCCACCAGGTCGATCGCCTGCTGGCTGCCGCTCGTGACCAGCACGTCCTCGGCGTCCGCGCGCACCCCGCGCGAGACACCGACGTGCCGGGCGATCGCGGCCCGCAGCGCGGGCACCCCCGCCGCCCCGACGTGCGCGCCACGGCCGACGGCGGCCGAGCGGAGCTGCTCCGAGGACAGGGCCCGCCATGTCGCGAACGGGAAGCGGCGCGCGTCCGGGATGCCCGCGCGGAAGTCGAACTCGGCCGCGATGGCCGACATGTCGGGGCCGCCGTCGATGCCGTCCCACAGCGACCGGGGCCGCAGCGGGGAGTCCGCGGGCGGCCGCGACACCGGCGAAAGCCCCTCCGCGCAGACGAAGGTGCCCGCGCCGACCCGCGACCTCAGGAAGCCCTCCGCGGTGAGCCGGTCGTAGGCGAGCGTCACCGTGTTGCGCGCCACGCCGAGCCGTCGGGCCAGCTCCCGGCTCGACGGCACGGCCTCGCCCGGCCGCAGCAGGCCGTCCGCGATCGCGGCCCGCACCTGCTGGTACACCTGCCGCGTGCGGTCGCCGCGGCCGTCGACCCGCAGGTGCAGCTCCACCGCCGCAGCGTAAGGCGGCGATCAGCCGTTCACCGCCGCGGGGGAAACCCTCGGCGCGGGGGCTTGCGGTGACTCCAGCGTGCCCGTCAGGTGATGGTCGGTCGGGAGTCCTCGTAGAGGCGCCCGAGCAGCCGCCGGAACGCCCGGCGCTCGGCGGTGTCGAGCGGGCCGAGCAGCTCCTCCTCGGCCACGCCGATGGCACCCGCCACGGCCGCCCGGAGCGCGCGGCCGGGAGCGGTGAGGGCGACGGTCTTGTTGCGCCGGTCGGCCGGGTCGGGGGCGCGGGTGACGAGGCCGCGCGCCTCCAGCGCGTCGAGGATCGGGATGAGCCGGGTCTTGTCCCGCCCGACCGCCTCGGCCAGCCGGGCCTGGGTCTGCGCGGGGCCGTCCACGAGGCCGGAGAGCACCACGTACTCCCACATCGTCAGGTCGTGCGCGGCGAGCACGGGCAGTTCGAGCGCGACCGCGCGGCGGGTGAGCCGGTCGAAGGCGGCGGCGAGCTCCACCGGCGAACAATAGCGCTTGGCATATCGTCTACCTAGGTAGACTATCTACTCATGCAGACGCTTCACCGTAGAGCCCTCGAACTCGCCTCCGAGCTGGTGGCCACCGTCCGACCCGCTGACCTGGGCCGTCCGACGCCGTGCGCGGGCTGGGACCTCGCCGCGCTGCTCGCCCACATGACCGGGCAGAACCACGGGTTCGCCGACGCGCTGCGCGGCGGCACCGACGTCGCCGCGTACGTGCCGGTGCCCGGCCTGGGGGCGTGGCCGGGGTCGGTGGCCGACCTGCTCGACGCCGTGGAGCACCCGCGCACCGACGCGGTGCTGCTGCCGGAGATCTCGGCGGAGCGACGCTTCCCGGTGCGGGTGGTGCTCGGCTTCCACACGCTCGACACCGCCGTGCACGCCTGGGACGTCGCGACCGCGCTGGGCCGCACGTGGCGGCCCGACCCGGAGCTGGTGGCGGTGGTGCTGGAACAGGCGCGGTCGATCCCCGCGGGCCCGGCCCGCACCGCCCCCGGCGCGGCCTTCGCGCCCGTGCTGGCCGCGGCGGGCGAGGACCCGTGGGCGACGGCGCTCGCTCTGGTCGGTCGGGCCTGAGGCGGGGCCGCCGGTCGGGCGCCGGGTACGCGGACGGCACCACACCCCGGCGGTGGCCGTCTGGCCGACCGGCGCCGCGGCGGTGGCCGCCTGGCTGCGCGCGGTGCGTGCCATCCTGACCCCGTGGCGACGGTGTACGACGCGGCGGGCGGACTCGACGGGCTGCTGCGGCTGGCCGAGGCGTGGCACCGCCGGGTGCTGGCGGACGAGGTCGTCAGCCACGCGTTCAGCCACGGCTACCGGGCCGACCACTCCGAGCGGCTCGCGGCGTACTGGGCGGAGGCGCTCGGCGGCCCGCCGCTCTACACCGGCGTCTTCGGCGACGAGACGGCCGTCGTGCGGATGCACAGCGGCAACGGCCCGCACGAGGAGATGGACCGGCGGGCGATCGCGTGCTTCGACCAGGCGCTCGTCGACGTCGGCCTCGACGAGCGCACCCGCGCCGCCCTCTCGGACTACTTCGCCTGGGCGACCACCCACGCGATGGCCGCCTACCACGCGTCGGCCGACGACGTGCCCGACGGCCTGCCGCTCCCGCGCTGGACCTGGGCGGGACGCGTCAGCTAGCCGCCCCGGTCTGGCCGACGCCGAAGAGGTCGTCGTCGGTGAGCTCGCTGCGGTGCAGGGCGAGCCCGTGGACCCGGGCGGGTACTACCTCGTCGACCGGGCCAAGGCCGACGCCGTGATGCGTCCGAGCGCGACGGTCAACGCCGCGCCTGCGAGCCTCTGACGCGGGCCGCCCGCTTCGCAGACCGGTTGTGCACCGCACAGGCGCAGCAGCCCTTGCGCGGTGCCGAAACGGTCTGCGAGGCGGCGGCGGCTCTGCGGCAAACCGGTTGCGAGCGGCGCACTGCGGGTGGCGGTTTCACCGGGCGGCCGGATCGGGCGCCGCGGCGCGCAGGAGAGCGGCGAACGCCGCGGCCGCGGCGTCGACACCCGCCTCGTCGTCCGTCGCCACGAGGTCGAGCAGGAGGCCGCGGGTGACCGCGAGGCCCAGGCGGGCGAACGCGGGATCGACCGCGCCGCCGGTGTGTTCGTCGGCCGCGTCGAGCCACCCCCGCACGGCCGCCGGGAGCAGCCGCGTGAACGGCGCCTCGCCCTGCGCCGCCCGCGAGTAGCACTCGAAGAACAGCCGCTCCAGTGGGCGCAGCTCGGGGCGCCGCAGGTCGACCCACATCGCCGTGAACGCGGCCACCGGGTCGTCGGGCAGCGTGCCGAACACGGCCGCCTGCCGCCGCTCGACCTCCTCGACCACCGCGACGAGCAGCTCGTCGCGCGATCCGAAGTGGTGCAGGAGCATCCGGTGGCTCGTGCCGACCTCGTCGGCGATCGCGCGGAGGGGGCGTCGTCCGATCCCGTTGCGCGCGAACGCGTCGATCACGGAGTGGAGCAGCTCCCGTCGCCGCGCGTCGTCACGCGGGCGGGGCAACCCGGTGCTCGCAGCGCGCCTTGAGCCCCGCAGCCTCCATCGCCAGGTACTTCCGGGTGAGCCCGCGCATGAGCACGCCGACGAGCGTGCCGACGGGGCCGCGCTGGTCGATCCGCTGCCGCACCAGCGTGCGCTCCGGGCCGAGCGGGACCACCTCGTGGACGGCGAGGGTCAGACCCCCCGGCGAACCCTGCCGCCAGGTCCACGAGGCGCCGGGCTCGAGCTCCGAGATCTCCCAGACGAGCCGGGGCAGCCGCGGCTGCTTGATCGCGAAGCGCTTCCCGATCGCGAGCTCCGGCCCGTCGAGCGCCTCGATGCGCGTGATCGACGCCGTCCACTCCGGCCACCGCTCGACGTCGGCGTAGACCGCCCAGACCGCGGCTCCGGGCACCGCCACCTCGACGCTGCTGTCGGTAATCATGTACCGGATGGTACGTTAACGTCACCCGGTGGGAAACCGCCTTTCCGCCAGCTACGGTGCGACCATGACACGGCGGGCTTTCGATCTCTGGTCCCCCGCCGTCGGCGCGAGCGGCGGCGTGCTCGCGTACGGCACGTGGGGTCGTCCCGTGCTCGTGTTCCCCTCCGAGGCGGGGAAGGCGAGCGACTTCGAGTCCAACGGGATGATCGACGCCGTCGCCGATCTCCTCGACGCCGGGCGGGTCAAGCTCTACTGCGTCGACAGCTACGACTCCGCGTCCTGGTCCGACCGCGGCATCCCGCTGGAGGAGCGGGCCCGGCGGCACGGCGCGTACGAGTCGTGGATCCTCGACCAGGTCGCCCCGTGGATCCACGACGACTGCGGCGGCCCGCTGCCGATCCTCACCCTCGGCGCGAGCATGGGCGCCTACCACGCCGCCAACTTCGCCCTCCGCCGCGCCGACCTGTTCCCGCAGGCCCTGTGCCTCTCCGGCAACTACGACCCGTCGACGTGGCACGGCTGGGGCGAGCAGGGCGATGCCCTCTACTACCAGAACCCCACCGCGTACGTCGCGAACCTGCACGGCGACCACCTGGCGTGGCTGCGCCACCACGTGCACCTCACGCTCGTGTGCGGGCAGGGCATGTGGGAGGACACCACCGGCGCGCAGGCCAGCACCCGCAAGCTCGCGGGCCTGCTCGCCGAGAAGGACATCCCGCACGAGCTGGACGTGTGGGGTCACGACGTCGCGCACGACTGGCCGTGGTGGCGACGCCAGCTGACCCATCACCTCTCCCGGATGTGCTGAGCGGAGCTTGCGGAGCGAACGGACGACACTGAGGAGGGCCTGTGGACCGGCACCTGGTCGGATTGCTGCTGGGCACCGAGGAGGACTGGCCCGCCGCGTTCGAAACGCTCATGCGGCGGCTCGGGCCGGTCCGCTCCGGCTCCGGCGACGAGCACGCCTTCGACGTCGAGCGGATCACCATCGAGCCGTTCGACCTGCGGGCGAAGCCGCGCTACGACCTGGTGATCGACCGGCTCGCGTACTGGTACTACGTACCGCGCGAGTGGCTGAAGAAGGTCGCGTTGATGGACGACGTGTACCTGCTCAACAGCCCGTTCACGTTCCAGAGCATGGAGAAGCACGCGGCCTACTGCGCGATGATGCGCCTGGGCCTCAAGGTGCCCGAGACCGTGCTCGTGCCGTACAAGAACCCGCCCGACCACGCCAAGTGGGCGTACACGGCGCGGCGCTACAACCAGCCGTTCGACCTCGACGAGATCGCCGACCGCATGGGCTACCCGCTCTTCATGAAGCCCTACGACGGCGGCGCGTGGGTGGGCGTCACCCGCATCAAGAACGCCGACGACCTGCACGTCGCCTACGACGACTCGGGCCAGCGCCTCATGCACCTGCAGAAGGCCGTCGAGGGCTACGACGTGTTCGCCCGCTCGCTGTCCATCGGCGCCGAGACGATGGTGATGAAGTTCCGGCCCGAGCTGCCCATGCACGACCGCTACGAGGTGGCCCACGAGTTCCTCACGCCCGAGGTGGGCGACGAGGTCGTCACGATCTCCCGGCTGGTCAACGCGTTCTTCAAGTGGGAGTTCAACTCCTGCGAGAACCTCGTGGCGGGCACCGAGGTGCACCCGATCGACTACGCGAACGCCTGCCCGGACGTCGCGCTCACCTCGCTGCACTACTACTTCCCGTGGGCCATGGCGGCCCTGGTGCGCTGGACGATCTTCACGATGGTGACGGGGCGCAAGTACTACCTGCACCTGGAGTCGGCGAAGTACTTCGAGGTGGCCGACCGCGAGGACCTCTCCTACTCCGAAAAGCTCGGGGCCTACCGGCGCCTGGCCGACGAGTACTTCGAGACCGACCGCTACCTCGACTTCTGCGCCAGCCGCCTCGCGCACCTCGACGAGGTGGTGCTGGAGTGGGTGGACAGCGCCGAGTTCGACGCCCTGCTCGTCGAGACGGTCAAGGCGACCTACCCGGCCCACGAGCACGACAAGTTCGTCGCGCACTTCCGCGGCCTCGTCGGGATGTGGGTGCGCGACGCGAAGGTGGCGGCAATTCCGAACTGAGGCGATCCCGAACTGGGTTGTCGCCGCCCGCGGCGGCGCGGTCGAATGGCCCGATGCCCATGACCTTCGACCCGCGCGACAGCTTCGGCCCGGAGATCGCCGCCGTCTACGACGACGTGCCGCGGGGCGACGAGGAGGCGGCCGTCGCCCGGCTCGCCGAGCTGGCAGGCGACGGCCCCGCGCTCGAGCTGGCGCTCGGCACCGGGCGCCTCGCCCTGCCGCTCGCGGCGACCGGCGTGCGCGTCGACGGGATCGAGCTGTCGCAGGCGATGATCGACCGCCTGCGCGCCAAGCCCGGCGGCGACGCCCTCACCGTGGTGCACGGCGACATGGCCACCACGACCATGTCGGAGCGCTACCGGCTCGTCTACGTCGCCTTCAACTCGCTCATGAACCTGATCACCCAGGACGACCAGGTGCGCTGCGTCGCCAACGCCGCGCAGCAGCTGCGCGAGGACGGCGTGTTCGTGGTGGAGAACGTCGTGCCCGACCTCATGTACGGCCTGCGCCCCGACCGCGAAGGCGTCGACCAGTACGTCGACGCCGGGGCGGTCGGGCCGGACGGGGTGACCGTCGAGGTCGGCCGCTACGACCGGGCCACGCAGCGGGTCGACAAGTGCCACGTCCGCCTCGGAGCGGGCGGCGTCGCCGTCGACCCGCTGGCGCTGCGCTACGTCTGGCCCAGCGAGCTGGACCTCATGGCCCGGCTCGCCGGGCTGCGGCTGCGCCACCGCTGGGGTGGCTGGGCGGGCGAGCCGTTCGACGGCCGCAGCCTGCGGCACGTCTCGGTCTACGGTCAGCTCGCGTAGAGCTGCAGCTCTCGGGCGAACGCGTCGGTCATCTCCAGCACCGTCTGCAGCTCGTAGTGGCGCACCACCACACCGCCGTCGCCGACGGTCGTGGTGCGCCAGTCGCGCCGCGGCGCGCCGAGGGGCAGCAGGTCGATGTTCATGACGTGCTCGCCGTACCGCTGCAGCAGCCCGTCGAGGCCCTCGATGGCGCTGATGTGACCTGCGCCGTGCGCGCGCTTGAACACGTTGCCGGAGTTGAACTTCTGGGTGATCGGCGCGCGGAGGTGCCCGTGCAGCACGGCTTCCGCCCAGCCGACGTAGAGGTCGGCGTCGCAGGAGTAGTTCATCAGCTCGACCACCCGCGCACCGGGCGGCCGGGCGGCGATCTCCCCGAACACCGCCTCGCCCGACGCCATCCGGTACCACTCCATGTGCGTGAACCCGGCGCGGAAGCCCAACGCGCGCAGCACGTCGTGGCCCATCGCCCGCCCGGCGGCCAGGTCGGGCACCGAGAGGTCGCGCAGCACGATGGACACCGGGCTGACCCACTCGTGCAGCCGCATCTGCAACGGCCGCGGCCGGTACCACATCACGTTCTCGAAGAGGATCTCCCCGCCCGCGCAGACCGTGTCGAACGTGAGCTCCTCGGCCTCGATGAACTCCTCGACGCTCACCTCCGGCACGTGCCGCAGCAACGGCAGCACGTCGGACAGCTCGGCCGAGGAGTCGACGCGGTAGGTGTCGGCGGAGCCCGCGCCCGCGATGGGCTTGACGATGATGGGGTAGCCGATCCGCTCGACGGCCTCCCACACGCCCGCCACCGTGGTGGTGCTCGCGTGCCGCGGCGTGCGGATGCCCGCCGCGTCGAGCACCTGCTTCATCTTCTCCTTGTCGCGGAACGGGATCGTCTCGGCGACGGTCATGCCGGGCAGCCCGAACTCCTCGCGGATCCGCGCCGCCAGGATCATGTACGGCTCCCACAGGCATTCCACCTGGTCGAACCGCGCGTGCGCGGCGAGCCCGCGCAGCGCGGCCAGCACCGCGCCCTCGTCGGCCAGCGACACGTGCTCGTAGTGGGCGAGCGCGTCGCGGGCCACGGCGGGCAGCTCGTGCGGCGGCTGGTCGCCGACGCCGATCACCCGGGCGCCCACGGTGGCCAGCGCCCGCGTGAAGTACGGCATCTCGGCCGGGTAGCCGGGCGAGAGCATGATCACGTTGGTCACTGCGCCTCCACCAGCTCCACGCGGATGCCGTTCACGATCTCCGCAAGCGCGTGCTCGACGACCGCGGTGTCCGGATCGCGGACGATCACCCAGCCCTCGCCCTCGTAGCTCGTCGACGCGGGCTGGCCCGGCTCGGGCAGCTTCGCCTCCACCACCAGGTGCCCGATCCGCCGCTGCAGCTCGTCCACGCCGTGCACGGCCCGCACGCGGCCCCGGCCCTGCCCGCGCAGGTACACGCAGCCCGCCGCGTACTTCCGCGACGGCGGCTCGAACCGGTCGAGGATCACCAGCTCGCACCACAGCCGGAAGAAGTCGACGTCGTGCACGTACCCGAGCATCGTGGCGATCTGCGCGCCGGGCGGCCGGGCGCCGACCTCCGAGACCGCGGCCGAGCCGTCGGGTCGGCGGAACCACTCCATGTGCGTGAGGCCGTCGCGCACCCCGAGGGCCTGCACGGCGGCCGGGCCGACGTCGAAGATCTCCCGGTAGCGCGGGTCGGACAGCTCGCGGGGGAGCAGCACCGTCCACTGGATCCACGGGTTGCGCAGCACCGTGAGCGGCGGCGGCCGGTAGTCCGAGACCGACGCCCACACCGTGCGGCCGCCGATCTGCACGCTGTCGAACGTGAACTCGTCGCCGACGAGGAACTCCTCCAGCAGGCCGGGTTCCTCCGGGCGCGGCGGGATGGCGGCGAGCCAGCTGCGCAGCGCGTCGGCGTCGTCGAGGCGGTAGGTGGCCTGCGCCCCGGCGCCCGCGGGCGGCTTGGCCACGAGCGGGAACCCGACCGCCGAGGCGAACGCCAACGCCTCCTCGGGCGCGCGGACGAGCTGGTGGCGCGCGCACGGCACGCCCGCCGCGGTGAGCACCTCCTTCATCCGGGACTTGTCCCGCACGTTGTGGGCGGTCGCGGCGTCCATGCCCGGGATGCCCAGCGCGTCGCGGGCCTGCGCGAGCGGCACCTGCAGCTGCTCGAGGGCGCCCACCAGCCGTTCGATCGAGCCCAGCTGCCGCGACAGCCCGGCCACCGCGTCGGCGATCTGCCGCGGGTCCAGCGCGTCGTCCACACGCCAGTGCGCGGCGAGGTGGCGGGCCAGCTCGGGCGGCACCTGCTCCGCGGACGCGGTGGTGACGAGCCCGAGCCGCACGCCTGGCAGCTGGGCCGCGGTGGCCACGAACCGGACCGTAGCGGGCAGCAGGAACGGTGCGACGAACGCGGCGTTCACCATGGTCGGTGACGCTACCGCCGACGACGCCGCGATCGAAGATCCGAGAAACGGCAGGCGTCTAACCCCCGTACCGGCTCTGCGTCGGCTCCCGTTCCTCCGCAGGCCCGACCGATCCGCCGCGCCACTTCGTGATCAGGTACAGCACGATCACGACCGCCCACGCGAGGAGGCTCAGCAGGAGCTGGCTGAGCGTGTCCTCGCCGAACGCCATCTGCACCAGCACCGCGACGATCGCGGCGGCGGTCAGCACCGACAGCACGGGGAACAGCCACATCTTGACGCGCAGCTCCGCGGGATCCGTGCGGCGGCGCAGGATGATCTGGGAGATGCAGATCATGAGGTAGACGAACAGGATGATCGCGCCCGAGGAGTTCAGCAGGAAGAGGAACACCGTGTCCGGCGACACGGCCGCCGCGATCACGCAGAGGAACCCGACCACCGACGAGGCCAGGATCGCCCCCATCGGGACGCCGCGGTTGTTGACCCGCACCAGCTGCGCGGGCGCCTCACGGCGGGCCGCCAGCACGAAGAGCATCCGCGATGCCGTGTACAACCCCGAGTTCAGGCACGACAGCACGGCCGTGAGCACCACCGCGTTCATCAGGTGGTCCGCGAACGGGATACCCATCTTGCCGAACGCCAAGACGAAGGGTGAGGCGCCCGACTGGTTCTCGTCCCACGGGACGATGACCGCGAGGAGGAAGGCGGCACCCACGTAGAACACCATGATGCGCAGGATCACCGAGCGCGTCGCCTTGGTGATCGCCCGCTCGGGGTCCTCCGACTCGGCCGCGGCGATCGTCGCGATCTCGGCGCCGACCATCGAGAAGATGACGACGACGATGGCGGAGAAGATCGCGCCCACGCCGTTGGGGAAGAACCCCCCGTTCGAAACCAGGTTGCTGAAGTCCGCGCTCTTGCCCGGCCACAGGCCCAATGCGAACGCCCCGCCGATGACCAGGAACAGCACGATCGCGCCGACCTTGATCCCGGCGAACCAGAACTCGAACTCGCCGAACGACTTCACCGAGAACAGGTTCGTGGCCGTCATGAGGACCATGAGGACGAGCGAGAGCACCCAGAGCGGCAGGCCCGGGAGCCAGTAGGTGATGACCTTCGCTCCCGCGACCGCCTCGAACCCGACGACGATCACCCAGAAGTACCAGTACAGCCAGCCGACCGAGAACCCGGCCCAGCCGCCCATCGCCTTCCGGGCGTAGTCGGCGAAGGAGCCGGTCGACGGGTTGGCGGTCGCCATCTCGCCGAGCATCCGCATGACCATGACGATCATGACGCCGGTCAGGAGGTAGCTGAGGAAGGCGCCCGGACCGGCGTCCTTGATCACGACCCCCGAGCCGACGAACAGGCCCGCCCCGATGACACCGCCGATGGCGATCATCATGAGCTGACGCTGGTTGAGGCCCCGCTTCAGTTCCGGTGATCCCGCCACGCTCGAACCTCCGATCATGTCCTCACGGCACGATGAACTAGGCGGAGCAGGTGTGCCGAATCTAGGCTCTGCCCCGTGAACATCGTCTTCGTCGAGCCCGCGTTCCCGCCGACCCAGCGGCACTTCGTGCGGGCGCTGGCGGAGGTCGGCGCCTCCGTGATCGGGATCGGCGAGCGGCCGGGCGACCACCTCGACGACGAGCTCAAGGGCTGGATGACGCACTACCACCAGGTGTCCACGGTGGTCGACGCCGGCATCCTCACCGACGCGGTGCGGTGGGTGCAGGACAAGGTGTGGGTCGACCGGCTGGAGTCGACGATCGAGGCCCACACCATGGCCGCCGCGCAGGCCCGGGAGGCGTGCACGATCCCCGGCACGTCGGTGCGCACGGCCTGGCTCTGCCGCGACAAGCCGTCCATGAAGGAGGTGCTGCGGGCGGCCGGGATCCCGACCGCCGCCTCGGCCGCCGTCACCTCCGCGGCCGACGTGCACGCGTTCGTCGCCGACACCGGCTTCCCGGTGATCCTCAAGCCGCGCACCGGCGCGGGCGCGCTCGACACCGTGCGGGTCGACGACGCGGGCAGGCTCGACGAGGCGCTGGGCCGCTTCGGCGGCCAGGGCGTGGAGTCGATCGCCGTCGAGGAGTTCGTCGAGGGGCACGAGGGCTTCTACGACACCGTCTCCATCGACGGGCACGCCGCGCTGGACTTCGTGTCGCACTACTACCCCAACGTGCTGGAGGCGATGCGCACGCGCTGGATCTCCCCGCAGTTCGTCTCCACCAACCGGATCGACTCCGCGGGCGACTACCAGGAGCTGCGCGAGCTGGGCGCCCGGGTGAACGCCGCGCTGGGCATCGGCACCAGCGCCACGCACATGGAGTGGTTCTTCGGCCCGAAGGGGCTGCGGTTCTCCGAGATCGGCTGCAGGCCACCCGGCGTCGGCGCGTGGGACCTCTACTCGGCGGGCAACGACCTCGACCTCTACCGCGCCTGGGCGGAGGCGATCGTGCACGGGCACATCGGCGCGCGGCCCTCGCGGCAGTTCGCCACCGGGATCGTCGCGCTGCGGCCCGACCGCGACGGCCACATCAGCGGCTACTCCGGCGTCGACGAGGCGCAGGCCCGCGTGGGCGAGTGGGTGATCGACGCGCACCTGCCCGATCCCGGCACGCCGACGCAGCCGGTCGAGGCGGGCTACTGGGCCAACGCCTACGTGCGCATGCGGCACCCCGACTACGACGCGCTGCGCGGCATGCTCGACGACGTGGGCCGAACGGTGCACGTGCACGCCTCATGATCGTTCTCCCTTGATGATCATCGTGCTGGGCCCGCAGCGGCGGCCCACGCTGGACGCCGTCGGCCTCGACGGCCCGGTCGCGACGATCACGGCGGGCTGGCAGGAACGCGAGCCCGACGACGCCGAGCTCGACGCGCTGCTGGACGGCCGCAGCCTCAACCTGGCCCTCTACGCCCGCTGGCAGGACGTGCTCGACCGCGACCCGGAGTACGCCGAAGCCGAGCGGGCGCACCGGGCCGCGCTCGCCGAGCAGCAGGAGCTGCACCTCGTGCAGCTCGACGGGGTGCTGGGCGCGCTGCGCGAGGTGGCCCGGCGCGGCGGCAGCGGCCCCCGGGTGCGCGACGAGGCCCGCGCCGACGCCGAGTCCGTCGTCCGGCTCGTCGACGACCGGCACCTCGCGCGGGTGGCGCACGAACGGGCCGCGTTCGCCGACCGGTGGCGGCCCGCCGAACGTGAGGCGGTGGCGCGGCACCGGGACGCGGTGGCGGCGGTGGTGGCGGGAGCCGCGGCACTGGCCGTCGCGGGCGGGCACGTGGGGGTGCTGGGCCACGTGCTGCGGCTCTTCGGCGTCGGCAGGCCGCCCACCGTCGTCTGTTGGTCGGCCGGGGCGATGGCGATGACCGACCGCGTGCTGCTCTACCACGACCGCACGGCGAACGGGCCGTCGCCCGCGGAGTTCGCCGACGTGGGGCTGGGCTGGATCCCCGGCGCGGTGCTGCTGCCGCACGCCCGCCGCAGGCTGCGCGTCGACGACGCCGCTCGGATGGCCGAGCTGGCCGTGCGGGCGGCGCCCGCCCGCTGCGTGATCCTCGACGACGGCGTGCGGCTGGACCTGGGCCAGGACGGGGCGCTGCCGCCGGACGCGCTGGTCGTGCAGCCCGACGGCCAGCTGGGCAGGGCGGCATGAGGCTCGCGATCAACCGGCTGAAGGAGCGGCGACCGGACGCCGCCGCCGTCGACCGGTTCCTGGCCCGCCACGAGGCGCCGATCGTGGAGGGCGACCGGTGCACGTTCCTGTGGCGCGGCGACGCCGACGCCGTGCACCTCGTCCACCGCATCACGGGGCTGCCCGACCGGCTGCCGCTGCGCCGGATCCGCGGCACCGACCTGTGGTCGGTCGTCCTGGAGCTGCCCGCGGGCTCGCGGGTGAACTACCAGCTCGAAGTGCGCCGCGGGGAGCACGTCGAGAGCATGAACGACCCGCTCAACCCGAAGCTGTCCTACAGCCCGGTCGGCACGTCGTCGGTCTGCTTCGCGAACGGCTACACCACGCCCGACTGGACCGAGCCCGACCCGGACGCCCGCCCCGGCACCCTCACCGACATCGTGGTGCCCAGCCGGGCGCTGCGCCGCGACTGCCCGGTCACCGTCTACCTGCCCGCCCGCTTCCGCCGCACCGTCGCCTACCCGCTGCTGGTCGTGCACGACGGCGGCGACTTCCTGCAGTACGCGGCGGCCAAGACCGTGCTCGACAACCTCGTGCACCGCCTCGACGTCGCCGAGCTCGTCGTGGCGTTCGTGCGGCCGGGCAACCGGCTCGTCGAGTACGCCGATTCGCCCGCCCACGGCCGGTTCCTCACCAGGGAGCTGCTGCCGCACCTGGAGTCCGAGCTGCCGCTGGTCGGGCAGCGCTCCGGCCGGTGCCTGCTCGGGTCCAGCTTCGGCGCGGTGGCCTCGCTCTCGGCCGCCTACCGCGCGCCCGACACCTACGGCGCGCTCGCGCTGATGTCGGGCTCGTTCGTCTTCACCGACATCGCCGGGGCCGACCACGGCGGCGGCCCGGTGTTCGACCCGGTGGTGAAGTTCGTGAACCGCTACCGGGCCCGGCCCCGGCGGGTCGCCGACCGCCTGTTCGTCAGCTGCGGGGTGTTCGAGCCGCTGATCACGCCCAACCGGTCGATGGTGCCGACCTTCGAAGCGGCGGGCATGACGGTGCGGTTCCACGAGTCGCGCGACGGCCACACCTGGGAGAACTGGCGCGACAGCCTGCGCGACGCGCTCGCCTGGGTCTTCCCCGGCCCGCAGAAGATGATCTACGAGTAGCCGCAACTCCGCACCATCGCCGTCGGTCGGCGGTGCAGATCGGCCCTTCCGGCCGGGGCGCGGTCTCCCTACGGTCGGTGTGAGCCCCAACCACTCGCGTCCCATGGAGCTGCCATGACCGCCACCACCGCTGCCGAGCTCGGCGGACCGACCCTGCCGCAGGTACGCCGCCTGGTCACGGAGGTGCCCGGACCGCGCTCGCGGGAGCTGGCCGCGCGGCGCTCGGCCGCGGTCTCGGCGGGCGTCGGCAGCGTCATGCCGGTGTACGCGGCGGCCGCGGGCGGCGGCGTGGTGGTCGACGTCGACGGCAACTCGTTCATCGACCTCGGCTCGGGCATCGCCGTCACCACGGTCGGCAACAGCGCGCCCGCGGTGGTCGAGGCCGTGCGCGACCAGGTGGCGGCGTTCACCCACACCTGCTTCATGGTCACGCCCTACGACGGCTACGTGGCCGTGGCCGAGGAGCTCAACGCGATCACCCCGGGCCGCCACGAGAAGCGCTCGGCGCTGTTCAACTCGGGCGCGGAGGCGGTCGAGAACGCCGTGAAGGTCGCCCGGCTGGCCACGAAGCGCTCGGCCGTCGCGGTGTTCGAGCACGCCTACCACGGCCGCACGTCGCTCACGATGGCGATGACGGCCAAGAACATGCCGTACAAGCACGGGTTCGGGCCGTTCGCGCCGGAGGTCTACCGCGCGCCGATGTCCTACCCGTTCCGCGACGGCCTCGACGGCCCCACCGCCGCCGCCCGCAGCATCGAGCACCTCGAACGCCACGTCGGCGCCGCGAACCTCGCCGCACTGGTGATCGAGCCGATCCAGGGCGAGGGCGGCTTCGTCGTGCCCGCTGCGGGCTTCCTGCCCGCACTGGTCGAGTGGGCGCAGGCCAACGGGATCGTGTTCGTCGCCGACGAGGTGCAGACCGGGTTCGCCCGCACCGGCCGGATGTTCGCCTGCGAGCACGAGGGCGTCGTCCCCGACCTCATCGCCACCGCCAAGGGCATCGCGGGCGGCATGCCGCTCGCGGCCGTCACCGGGCGGGCGGAGCTGATGGACGCCCCGCACGCGAGCGGGCTCGGCGGCACCTACGGCGGCAACCCGGTGGCCTGCGCCGCGGCGCTGGGCACGCTGGCCACGATCCGGTCCGAGGGCCTCGTCGAGCGGGCCGCCGCGATCGGCGAGACGGCGTTGCCGCGCCTGCGCGCGCTCCAGGCGGCGGACCCGCGGATCGGCGACGTGCGCGGCCGCGGCGCGATGCTGGCCGTCGAGTTCGTGCGACCGGGCACCGTCGAGCCGGACCCGGCGACGACCAAGGCGGTGGCCGCCGCAGCCCACCAGGCCGGTCTGATCGTGCTCACCTGCGGCAGCTGGGGCAACGTACTGCGGCTGCTCCCGCCGCTGGCGATCGGCGACGACCTCCTGGTGGAGGGCATCGACGCGCTGGGGGACGCGATCCGGTCGGCGTGAGGGCGCGGGCGCTCCGGTCAGTAGGCGGGCGCCTTCCGGGCCGCCACCCGGCTCAAGGCGTGCTCCACGAGCGTGACGAGGATGTGGATGCCGGAGTCCGACGAGCGCGCGTCCATCCGCACCACGGGCACGTCGGGCGCGAGCGCGAGCGCGTCCCGCACGGCGTCCTCGGCGTGGCCGCCGGTGTCGGGGAAGTCGTTCACGCCGATCACGAACGGCACCCGGCGGCTCTCGAAGTAGTCGACCGCGGCGAACGAGTCGTCGATGCGCCGCAGGTCGACGAGCACGACGGCGCCCACGCAACCGCGGGCCAGCTCGTCCCACATGAACCAGAAGCGGTGCTGCCCCGGTGTGCCGAAGAGGTAGACGACGAGCGTGTCGTCGACCGTGATGCGGCCGAAGTCCATCGCGACGGTGGTGGTGCGCTTGTCGGGGACGGCGGCTGTGTCGTCGACGCCCTCCGACGCCGCGGTCATGGTCTCCTCGGTGAGGAGCGGGGGGATCTCCGAGACCGCGCGGACCAGCGTCGTCTTGCCGACGCCGAAGCCGCCTGCGACGAGGATCTTGAGGGGGATGAGTTCAGCGGGCACGAAGGCCATCCAGGAGTCGGGCGAGGACCTGCGGCGGGGGGCCGTCCGCGTACCCCTGGGTGTGGACGGAGAGGTGGCCGGCCTCGGCGAGGTCGCTGACGAGCACCCGCGCTACCCCGATCGGCACCCCGAGGCCCGCAGCCACCTCGACGAGGGCGACGGGGCTGCGGGCGAGGTCGAGGATGGCGCGGTACTCGGGTTGGAGGTCGTCGGTGGAACCGTCCTGGGCGGCCGAGGTGACGACCGCCTCGATCGGGAGGTCGTGGTCGCCCGCCCGGGTGCGGCCGCCGGTGACGGCGTACACGGGCACGACGCGCCCGTCATGGCGAGGATCATCGGTCACCGGGCGACCCCCGTGCGCGGTCCGGGGGTCAGCGCGTGCCCGGCCCGCGTGACCAGCATCGTCATCTCGTAGCCGACGAGTCCCATGTCGCACCCGCGGGCGGCGTGCACCACCAGCGTGGCGCCCTGGGCGATCGCCGAGACGAACAGGTACCCGGCTTCCATCTCGAGGATCGTCTGGGTCAGCTTGCCGTCGTCGAGGAGCCGCGCCGTGCCGCGGGCCAGGCTGGCGAGCCCGGCCGCGGCCGCCGCGATCTGGTCGCCGAGGTCCTCCGTGACGCCGGGTGAGGTCGCCAGCCGCAACCCGTCGGCGGAGAGCACGACGGCCAGGTCGACGCCCGGTATGTCGCGGGTGAAGTCGGCCAGCATCCAGTCCAGCCTGCCGGTGGTGCGCGTCATCGCTGACCGTCGGTGCTCGCGGAGGCGCGCGCGGCCTGGTAGCGGGTGAGCGCGTTCGCGGCGTCCCGCGCGGCCCTGGCCGCGCGGTCGGTGCCGTCCGACACGTCGTCGGGCTCCGGGACCCGCAGCTGCTCCACCAGGTGCGTCTGCGGCACGCGGCGGCGCAGCGCGGGGGCAGCGGTCTGGGCGGGCGGCGGGGTGGCGGGTGCGCCGGTGGCCGCGGCGCCGTCCTCGTCGGGCGTCGGTGGTGCCCACCAGCCGTCCCAGGCGCCGACGTCCCACGGGGAGCCCTCGGGCGTCCTCGCGGCGGGAACGACGGCGGGCGGGGCCTTCGGTTCGGGCTTGGGCCGCGCAGGCGCGGGCGGGCCCTCGTGCCGCGCCGCGATGTGCGGCAGGGCCCGGGGCGCGGGGTGGGGTCGCGGCTGCGGCACCGCCTGGGCGACCGGCTGCGGGCGCGGGTGCGGCACGGGCTGCGCCACCGGCTGTGGCGCCCACTCCGCGACCGTCCGGCCCTCCGTGACGGGCAGCGGGCCGGTGATCGGGCTCGACGGCCGGTCGCTCGGCTCCGTGGTCAGCATGGCGGGGATGCGGACGAGCGCCGTCACACCCGAGCCCGGGGTGGCCGACAGCATGACGTTGATCCCGTGCCGGGCCGCGAGCCGCGCGACGACGTGGAAGCCCAACCGTTGCGAGACGGAGAAGTCCAGCTCGGGGGGGTCAGCGAGCAGGGCGTTGGTGGCGGCCAACACCTCGGGGGCCATGCCGATGCCCCAGTCCTCCACGGTGAGCAGCCACGCGCCTTCTTCGCGGCGGTCAGGGCGCGTGCGGACGGTGACCGACGTGTCCGGCGGCGAGAACCGCACCGCGTTCTCCGTGAGCTCCGCGAGGAGGTGGGTCAGGTCGGTGACCGCGTGCCCGATGATCGCGGTCTGCTCGTCGACGACGATCACCACCCGCGACAGGTCCTCGGTCTCCGCGATCGCCGCGCGCAGCACGTCGCGCAGCGGCACCGGCTCGCTCCAGGTGCGCGGCGCCTGCTCGCCGGAGAGCACCAGCAGGTTCTCGGCGTTGCGGCGGACGCGGGTCGCGATGTGGTCGAGCCGGAAGAGCTCGGCCAGCGCGTCCGGGTCCTCCTCGGACTCCTCCAGCTGGTTGATGATGTCGAGCTGCCGGTAGAGCAGGCTCTGGTTGCGTCGGGCCAGGTTGGTGAGCAGGTCGGAGGTGAACTGCCGCCGTCCGATCTCGATGTCCGACAACTGGCGGGACAGCCGGTCCTTCTCCTCCTGGGACTCCTCGGTGACCCGCCAGAACAACATCATCCCCATGCAGGCGAAGAGCACCGCGATGCCGTGGATCAACGACCACCCCCACGGGTTGGCCTGTGCGTCGGTGTGGTTGAAGATCAGGTCGCGCTGCCACGCCGACCCGATCCCGTGGCTGATCACGGTGAACACGATGTTCAGGAGGAACGGCGCCCAGTCCTGGTAGAGCGCGATGAACCCGATGATGATGAAGAAGTGGAAGTGCGCCTCGATCCGACCGTCGGTGAAGGCGACCAGCGCGGCCGAGCAGTACACCAACCCGAACGTCACGATGATCGACGCGGTGCGGCGGTAGGCGCGCAGCAGGTAGCCCAGCCCGACAGCGACCGTCGGCACCGCGAGCACCGTCGCGACCGTGACGGTCGGCTTGCCGAGCAGCAGGCCGAGCACGGCGATGCCGGGCACGTGGATGCCGAGGACCCAGAGCAGCAGGCGGTGGCGCCGCTGCCACTCGTGCTCGTCGAGGGTATAGCCGCGGGGGAGTGCGTCGAGAAGCCTTCTCCACATCGGTCGATCACCTATCCGCCGCGCGGACGCGGCCAACGGGGAGCTGTGGCCGGGCCGGTCGCCGACCGACAGTGACGATATCCGACGGCGTGACGCCCATTTCCCCCGGTAGGCGTAGTAGAGATCGAAGATCCTCTACAGCAAGTGACGATGAGGGGCCGCGTTGGGCCATCGGAGTCTGTTGTACGCAACCCCATCGCGGCCTACCGTGGACGTGTCCCAGATCACAGGAGGTGCTGTGACCACAGCTGCGCCCACACCGGTGGGGACGATCAACATCGTTGATCCGTCCCCGTTGAACTGGTTGTTCATCACGTGGAACACGATGGAGGAGCCGATCCGCATCGACGAGGACGGGCGCACGGTGTTCGCGCTCGCCGAGTCCGCGGAGTGGCGCGACGAGAAGACCCTCGAGCTGCGCCTGCGCAAGGGGGTGCGGTTCCAGGACGGTGAGCCGTTCACCGCGCACGCCATCAAGCTCAACTTCGACGAGATGCAGCGCTGGGCCGCTCCGCACCCGCCGGGCACGTGGCTGAACTTCCCGCAAGACTCGGTCGCCGAGGTCGTCGACGACCACACCATCCGGTTCCGCTTCCCCGGCCCCGACGGGTTGGCCGTCGGCAAGATGCGCGGGTTCCACATCGCGTCCACCGCGTTCTGGAAAGGGCCCGATGCGCCCGGCTTCGGCTACAAGAAGTTCGGCTCCGGCGAAGGCCATTGGTGAGTGATCGACGAGCCTGGTCCCTGGGGGACCGGCCCGTTCACCCTGGTCCAGGGTGCTTCGTCCATCCTCACCCGCAACGTCATCATGGCTGCCGACCCGTACACCTGCGCGTGGCTGATCGAGTCGGAGGACCGTTCGCCGGAGCTCGTGCTCGAGGCGAACCTCGACCACTGGAACCGCGCCGAGCGCGGCCCGCGCGTGCAGCGCGCGGTGTTCCGCAACAACCTGTCGCCGAGCCAGGCCCTCGACCTGTGCCTCGCCGGTGACGGCGAAGTCGACATCGTCACCGAGGTCAGCCCGGCCGACGCGGAGCGGATCACGGCCTCGCAGTACGCCCGGCTCGTCACCGCCGACGCCAACCGGGTGCTGACCTGCATCATCAACCGCGGCCGCGCGGACGTGCCGTTGGGCAGCGTCGACGTCCGCAAGGCGCTCAACATGGCCGTCGACCGCGACCGGATCATGGCCGACGGGCTGCTGGGCTACGCCAACCCGATGCCCGCGATGACGCCGTCGTGGTGCTCGGGCTTCCCTGCGGGCGCCACGCCGTACCCGCACGACCCCGCCGAGGCCAAGCGGCTGTTCGAGAAGGGCGGTTGGCCGTCGGGGCGGCCGATCCGGATCGCGACGCCCAGCCCGTTCGCGGGCATCGCCCAGATCATCGCGGGTGATCTGCGGCGGGCGCTCGACATCGCGGTCGAGGTGGTCGTCGTGCCCGATGAGGCCGCCCTCGCGGGCGCTCGGGCGCTGGTGGAGAAGAAGCTCGACCAGCCGTGGGACCTGCTCGTCCACGCCTGGTTCGACCTCTCCTCCGAGGCGCCGCCCGCTGCGGTGCACCGGGAGTACTTCGGCAAGGACGGCGCGTTCCGGGCGGGTCCGCTCGACGACGGCTTCGACGCCCTGTTCGCCAGGATGGCCGTCGAACTCGACGGTGCCGAGTTGGTGCGGATCGCCGAGGAGATCGACGCGTACTGCTTCGACAACGCGCTGGCCGTCTTCCTCTGCGCGCCGCAGGCGCTCTACGCGGTGAACAACCACGTGAGCTTCGGGCCGTACAAGACGACCTTCGAGATCGCGGAGGTCACCGTCGACGAAGCGCACTGGTCACGCCAGCCGGATGCGCCGCAACGCTCGGGGGCGAGCACCCCGCCCGCCGCGGCGAGCAAGGAGAAACCCGGGTTCGCCGGCGCGGCGGGCAACGCCTGCTGACGCTCGCTGATGGCCGGGCCGGGTGTTCTGCGCCCGGCCCGGATCACGCGGTCAGCACGGCGACGACCGACTCGACGTAGCGGGGCAGTGCGTCCGGCGCGGCCTCCGGGACGGCGGTGAGCTGGGCGTGGCCCAGGTAGGCGGTGTAGGCGAGCACGCTGCGCTCGCGGGCCGTTGCGGCGGCGAAGCCGAGCCCGGTGAACACGTCGGTGAGGTAGTCGAGCCTGCGCAGGGTGACGCGGGCCAGCACCGGCGCCACCAGGGGATGCGCGGCCGTCGGCTGGAGCGCCAGCTCGACCCGCGCGCCGCCGTCGAGCGCGTGCCCGAGGAGCAGCCGCAGGCGCGCGGTGAGGTCGGGCTCGGCCCCGATCGCGGCGATGACGTCCTCGGTATCGGTGCGCTCCCAGCGCTCCAGCGTCGCGGCCACCAGCGCGTCGCGGCCCGCGAAGTGCCAGTAGAAGCTGCCCTTCGTCGCTCCCAGCCGCGCCGCGAGCGGCTCGACCGCGATCGCCGCGAGGCCGCCGCCTGCCAGCGCCGCGAGCGCGGCCCGGGTCCAGTCGTCGGCGGAAAGTCGCTTCCCCACGTCCATACGCTAGCGTATGGTCTCTCCATACGGTGGCGTATGGAGGTCGGCGATGCAGGTGCACAACGTCCACGAGCGTGTTCTCGACGTCCCGGCCGAGGCGGTCGGCAGGCTCCTCGACGACATCGGCGGGCCGCACGACGCGCTGTGGCCCTCACCCGAGTGGTCGCCGATGTGGCTCGACGGCCCGCCCGCGGTCGGCACGGCGGGCGGGCACGGCTCGCTCCGCTACCGGGTCACCACGTACGAGCCCGGCCGCAAGATCGTCTTCACGCTGGACCCCGGCCAGGACCTCTCCGGTTGGCACGGGTTCGAAGTCGTGGCGTGCGGGCCGGACCGCGCCGTGCTGCGCCACGTCGTCGCCGGTCGGGCCCGTGGGGGGATGCGGCTGCTCTGGCCGTGCGTGGTCCGGCCGGTGCACGACGGCATCCTCGAGCAGATCCTCGACCGGGCCGAGCTCGCCCTCGGCACCGGCCCCGAGCGACCGACCCGGCTGTCCACGATCGCCCGGCTCGCGCGGTGGGCGGCCCGCCCGCGGGCCCGGGCGACCGACCCGCCCGCCGTCGCCGTGCTGCCGGGCGCCGACTTCGTCGACGCCTTCGCCGTACGGCTGCGGCCGGGCATGCCGACGGATCCGGTGCGGTGGGCGTCGGCGGTCTTCGACAGCCCGCCGCGCTGGGTGGCGGTGTTGCTCTCCGGCCGCCAGGCGCTGGTCGGGCTGGTGGGCATCGAACGTGCTGACCGCTCGGTGTTCGCCGTCCGCGACCACACCGCGACGACGGCGGTCGTCGGCGCGGACGCGCGACACCTCGACTTTCGGGGAGTGGTCACCGTGGAGCCCACACGGGTCGTGCTCACCACCGTGGTGCGGCGGCACAACCTGCGGGGACGGGCCTACTTCGCGCTGGTACGCCGGATCCACCCGGCGGTCGTCGCGGCGATGCTCACCCGGTCGGCGACGCGGTTCTCCCGCCTGCCCGGCGGTGATCGCATTTTCGCCTGAGCCCTTCCGGCAGCGCCCGTGATCGAGTTGTCTGTAAGCGATGACCGCACGGGATCGGAGGAGCTCCGCATGACCCAGACCGTCGAGCCCGACACGACGTCGCCCGCTCGTCAGCGCGTGGAGACCTGGCTGTCGGACTTCGCCGCCGCGCTCGCCGCGCGCGACGCCGACCGGGCCGCGGGCCTGTTCGCCACCACCTCGTTCTGGCGCGACATCATCGCGTTCACCTGGAACATCCGGACCGTCGAGGGCCGCGAGGGCGTCGCCGACCTGCTCCGCGCCACGATGGAGAGCACCGACGCCACCGACTTCCGGATCACCGACGGCGAGGAGCCCGCGGAGGCCGACGGCGTCGTCACGGCGTGGATCAACTTCGACACCGCCGTGGGCCGCGGCTCCGGCCTGCTGCGCCTGAACGACGAAGGCGCCTGGACGCTGCTGACCACGCTGGACGAGCTCAAGGGCCACGAGGAGCGCCAAGGCGAGACCCGGCCCAAGGGCGTGCAGCACGGCGCCAACCGGGACCGGGTCACGTGGAAGGAGGCGCGCATCGCCGAGGTCGAGGGCCTCGGCCGCGACCGCGACCCCTACGTGCTGGTGATCGGCGGCGGTCAGGGCGGCATCGCGCTGGGCGCGCGGCTGCGCCAGCTCGGCATCGACCACCTCGTCGTCGACCGCCACCCGCGGCCCGGCGACCAGTGGCGCAGCCGCTACAAGTCGCTCTGCCTGCACGACCCGGTCTGGTACGACCATCTGCCCTACCTGCCGTTCCCGCGCAACTGGCCGATCTTCGCGCCGAAGGACAAGATCGGCGACTGGCTCGAGATGTACACGCGCATCATGGAGATCAACTACTGGGGCGGCACCACCGCGAAGAACGCCACGTGGGACGACGCGAGGAAGGAGTGGACGGTCACCGTCGACCGCGAGGGCAACGAGGTCGAGCTGCACCCCAAGCACCTCGTGTTCGCGCTCGGCGTGTCGGGCAAGCCCAACATCCCGTCGTTCCCCGGCCAGGACGTCTTCCACGGCGAGCAGCAGCACAGCTCCCAGCACCCGGGTCCGGACGACTACAAGGACAAGCGGGTCGTGGTCGTCGGCTCGAACAACTCGGCGTTCGACATCTGCGGGGCGCTGTGGGAGGTCGGCGCGGACGTCACGATGGTGCAGCGCAGCTCCACGCACATCGTCAAGTCCGACACCCTGATGGACATCGCCCTCGGCGACCTGTACTCCGAGCGCGCGCTCGCCGCCGGAACGACCACGTTCAAGGCGGACACGATCTTCGCGTCGCTGCCCTACCGGATCCTGCACGAGCTGCAAATCCCGGTCTACGCGGCGATCAAGGAGCGTGACCAGGAGTTCTACGACCGGCTGGAGGCCTCCGGCTTCCGCCACGACTGGGGCGAGGACGGGTCCGGGTTGTTCCTGAAGTACCTGCGCCGCGGCTCGGGCTACTACATCGACGTCGGCGTGGGCGAGCTCGTCGCGAACGGGGACGTGCCGGTGAAGCAGGGCCAGGTCACCGAGCTGACCGAGACCGGCGTGAAACTCGGTACCGGCGAGGAGCTGCCCGCCGACCTCGTCGTGTACGCCACCGGCTACGGCTCGATGAACGGGCTGGCCGCCGACATCGTCGGGCAGGAGATGGCCGACAAGGTCGGCAAGGTCTGGGGTCTCGGCTCCGACACCACCAAGGACCCCGGCCCGTGGGAGGGCGAGGAGCGCAACATGTGGAAGCCCACCCAGCAGGAGGGGCTGTGGTTCCACGGCGGCAACCTGCACCAGTCGCGCTACTACTCGCTCTACCTCGCGCTGCAGCTCAAGGCGCGCATGGAGGGCATCCCGACGCCGGTCTACGGGCTCCAGGAGGTCCACCACACGTCGTGATCAGCTCGTCCGTCTACGGGAGATCCCGCAGGATCCGGTAGCGCTCCTGCAGGAGGCGGTCGCCGTTCGCGCGGAGTGTTGCGTCGCGCTCAGCCGCGGGCTGCGCCCACGCGGCGGCGGCGCGCCTGCTCTGCTCCTGGACCCAGTCCACGCGGGGACGGCGGCGGCGGGCGTGGGCGCTGAGCGCCGACGGGAGGGTGTCGGCGCGGGCGAGCTCGTCGGCGAGCACGAGCGCATCCTCGACGGCGAGGCTGCCGCCCTGACCCATGTGCGGGTGCGTCGCGTGGGCGGCGTCGCCGACCAGCACCACCCGGCGGTCGTGCCACCGGTCGAGCGTGACGAAGCCGATCGGGGCGACGTGCGGCGCCGTCGCGGCGTCGAGGCGAGCGAGGAAATCCGGCACGGGGCCGCCGAAGTCGGCGAAGCGGCTCTGCAACGGCGCATCGACGGCGCTCGTCCCGGCGAAGCCGTAGGTCTGCCCGCCGCCCACCGGGACGAGCCCGAGGAAGCACCCCTCGCCCAGCAGCAGGACGAGGTGCTCGACTCCCGCCGGGCGACCGGCGACGACGCACCGCCAGCCGACGGTAGGGGTGCGGGTCGGCACGACGTCGCTCACGGCCAGCCGCCGGACGGTGGACCCGATGCCGTCGGCGCCCACCACGAGCTCGTAGTCCCCGCACGACCCGTCACCGAACGCGACGCGCACCCGGCGGTCGTCCTGCCGGAGACCGGTCACGCGGCAGCCGAACCGGAGCGGCACCTCGGCGGCGGCGCCCATGAGGATCGCCGTCAGCAGGTTCCGGGTGATCCCGACGCAGGGTGCGACGCCGTCCCACAGCGCGGCGAGGTCGGTCCGGCAGAGCAGGGCGCCGTGCCGGTCGTGGCAGGCCCACCGGGGCACCACGGCGCCTGCGGCGTCGAGCGCGGGACCGACGCCGAGCGCGCGCAGGGCCCGCACCCCGTTGCCGTGCAACGTTATCGCCGCACCCTCGGCGGACGGCGCGGCCCGCGCCTCGACGATCTCGGGCGTGAACCCGCGACGCCGCAGCGCCACCGCGGTGGCGAGCCCCGCGATGCCTGCGCCCACCACCAGGATGCGCGAGACCGTGACCATGCCCGGACGGTACGAACCGGGCCGCGCTCACGTCACGGACTCCGGGGAACGCCAGGACGGACTATCGTGTACAGCTCGCCCGGTTGACGAGGAGTGGCCTTGGCGGGCGCCCTGACCTTCACCACGCGCGGCGTGCCCGGTTCCGACCGCCGCCGGGTCTTGCACGCCCTGGCGGACCGGGGGTTGCTCCCGATCGAACCGCTGTCGGACGCAGCCCGCGTCGAGGTGACGAAGTGGCGGTTGCCCGGGGCCTCCGTCCTGTGGGGGCGCTTCGACCAGATCCGCCAGCGCGCCGATCCCGGCGACGCCGACGACCTGTTCTTCGGCATCAACGCGTCGGGTGTGGGACTGGTCCGCCAGCGCGGGCACGAAGCCGCCGTCAACCCGGGCGAGGCCGTGGTCCTGCGGCCCGCGGTCGGCCCGTTCACCGTTTTGCGACCCGCGCTCCCAACACGATGATCGGTATCCGCGCCCCCCGCCGGGCCCTCGCGCTCGCCGCAGGCCGTCATGACGAAGCGCCGCAGCTCGTGCAGGGTCACACCCCGGCGCTGCGGCTGCTGACGGCCTATCTCGCCGCCCTGCGCGCAGGCCCGGCGCCTGCCCCCAAGCTCGCCGATGCGGTGGTCGAGCACCTGCTCCAGTTGATCGCCCTCAGCGTGCGTCCGCGCGATCCGTCGCCCGTCACGGACCGCGCCGTGCGTGCCGCGCGGCTGGCCGCGCTGAAGGCCGACATCGCCCGCCACTTCGGCGATCCGGCCCTCAGCGTGGGCGCCGTCGCGGCCCGGCACGGGATCAGCCCGCGCTACGTGCACAAGCTGTTCGAGGACGACGGCCGCACGTACAGCCAGTTCGTGCTCGATGTGCGCCTCGAACGGGCCCGGGAGGAGCTACGCGACCCCCGCGTCGCCACGCGAACGGTCAGCGCCATCGCCGGGTACGTGGGATTCGGCGACCTGTCCTACTTCAACCGCACGTTCCGCAGGCGCTACGGCATGACCCCGACCGAAGCCCGGCGGCGGACGCGCTGAACGGAGCGGGTGCCCGCGGTGGTGCTGCCACCACCTGCGGTCAGCCCGGTGGCATCCTCGTCGGGCCGCGCTGGTCCGAGCAGAGTCCTGCTCATGACGACGATCATCGAACGCCCCGCCACTCCCACCACGTTCGTCCCGCCCGCCACCCGGTTCCGCCGCCGGGCGATGGGCGCCGCGGCGGTCGTCGGCGGGCTGCTCACCGCCGCCGGGTTCGCCGCGACGGTGTGGGAGACCGGCCCCGAAAAGCTCGCCTACCTCGACTCGCTCGTGGTCGACCCGCTGCGCAGCCAGGTCGCGGCGGTCCTGCTGCACTACGGCTACATGGGCATCGTGCCGATGCTGCTCGCGCTGGCCGCGATGACCCGCAGCCGGTGGCGGATCGGCGGCAACATCGGGCTCGCGCTCTCGCTGCCCGGCGCGTTCGCCGTGACGGGCATGCTCGTCACCGACTTCTACGACCTGGCGATCCGCCAGAGCCTGCCCGCCGAGCAGGCCGTCGCCGTGAGCAACGCGGCCGAGGAGCTCCCGCTCGCCGGGCTCGTCGGCGGCCCGCTGATCATGCTCACGTTCGTGGGCATGACCGTGCTCGGCGTCGCGGCGTGGCAGGCAGGGTTCTTCCACTGGGCCATGGTGCTGCCGGTGCCCGCCTCGGTCGCGACCATCGCCCTGCCGGTCGGCGCGGTGCAGGGGATCACGCAGGGCGCCCTGCTCGGCCTGTTCATGGTGCTGGTCGGGGTGGCCGCGTGGCGGATGACCGACGAGGAGTGGGTGACCGGCCTGCGCAGGCCGCTCAACCCGTGAGGTCGGCGGCGTCGGCGGGGAAGTACAGCCGGGCGACGAGCTCGCCCCGGCTGCGCACCCCGACCTTGCCGAAGATCGCCTTCAGGTGGTCCTGGACGGTCCACGGCGACAGGTGCAGCTCCGCGCCGATCGCCGTGGTCGCCAGCCCGCGCGCGACGAGCCGGGTGACGGCCCGTTCCCGCGGGCTGAGGCCGTAGGCGCTCGCGACGAGGGGGGCGACCTCCTCCATCGGGGCGGCCCCGACGACGACCGTCGTCGTGGCGTCCGGCCCCGCGGCGGTGCTGGCGTGCAGCACCAGCCAGCTGCCCGCGGCGGTGCGCACCCGGGCGCGGGCGGTCGTCGCCTCGGCCGCCTGCCCGGCCGCGATCCGGCGCGCCCGGCAGGCGACGGCCGTGACCGCGACCGGGAGCCCGTTGTCGCCGCCGTGCACGGCCGCGGCAGGCAGGCCGCTGTCGCGGCCGTGGACGGCGGCGCCGTGCTGATCAGCAGTCGTCGTGTGCTCGTCCCGCAGCTGCGCCAGCCACCGCTCGGCCGCGGGATCGACGGCCAGGACCGTGTCGTCCCCGGCGAGGGCGAGCACGCCGATGCTCCGCTCGGCGCGGGTCGCCGCTACGGCCTCGGTGAGCGTCGCGCGCCGCAGCCCGTCGGCGAGCGCAGCGGCCACGGCGGCCACGAGCGCGGTGTCGGCCGCCGCGAAGTCGGGCCGCCTGCCGCCACGCAGGAGCGTCAACGCGCCCCACGTCGTGCCGTCGACGACCAGGGCGGCGCGCAGCTCGTCGCCCAGCCCGTGCGGGCGCCGCAGCTCGCGGTGGCGGCGGCTGCGGTCGAGGTCGCCGTCGGTGGCCGCGCTCAGCCGGGCCGCGTGCCGATCGGCCCGCGCGAGCGCCGCGAACGTGTTGACGTCGGCGCCGGACAGCTCGATCTCGGTCAGGCGGGCCATCGCCGCGGCGGGGAGCCCGTTCTGCACGATCTCGCCGGTGGGCAGGTGGGTGGTCGGGTCCATCGTCAGCACGCAGAACCCGTCGAAGGGCACCGCTCGCGCCAGGACCCGCGCGGCCTGCAGCGCGAACTCCCGCGCGCCGCCGCGCGCGAGCCCGCCGAGCTCGCGGCGCACGCGCTCGGCTGGTGCGACCGCCATCGCCCGAGTATGACCCCAGGATCCTGGGATCGCCGCGCGCTTTTCCGCGGCGCAGGCTGGTACGCCATGGTCGGAAGAGCGGGATTCCTGGTGCGGCTGCTCGCTGCGGCCGCCGTCCTGGTCGGGTGCGCGGCGCCGCCCGCCGACGCCCTGGCGGCGTGGGTCGCGGCCAACGCCATCCCGCTGCGAGGCGTCGACCCGCTGGCCGGCGGCGCCGACCTGGTGCCGCTGGCCGCCGCGATCGGCGACGCGCAGGTTGTCGGGCTCGGGGAGGCCGTGCACGGCGTGGCCGAGGAGATCACCGCCAAGCACCGGCTCCTGCGGCTGCTCGTGGAGCAGGCGGGGTTCCGGTCCGTCGCCTGGGAGGACGACTGGACGGTCGGCCTGCTCGTCGACGACTACGTCCGCGGCGGCCCCGCCGACCTGGGCGCGGTGCTGGCGAAGATGAGCCCGCAGTGGCAGTCGCGGCAGGTCGCCGACGTGCTGCGCTGGCTGCGCGCGTTCAACACCGGTCGTCCCGACCCGGTGCGGTTCGTCGGCGTGGAGTACTACCTCACGCGGGCGTCCGCCTACGACGCGGTCGAGGCGTACGTCGCCGCGGCCGCGCCCGCGGAGCTGGCCGCGCTGCGCGCCGACCTGCGGCCGCTGCGGCCCGGCACCGACGACATGTTCGCGTTCGTCGCGCAGGTGATGGCCGCGCCGGACAAGCGGGCCCGGCTCGATCGCGCGCGCCGCGTGCAGGGGCTCGTCGAACGCCTGCCCGACGGCCCGGACCAGGCGCTGGCCGCGCACCACGCCGCCCAGATCGTCGCGTTCTGGGAGCACTACTCGCTCCCCGACGCCGACGCGCTCGTCTACCGCGACGCACACGCCGCGGCGAACCTGCGCTGGTGGCGCGACCGCAGCGGCGACAAGGTCGTCTACTGGGCGGCGACGCCGCACACCGCCAACGCGCCCGCCCTGCGCATCGGCGGTCCGCCCGGCCCTGACCTGCGCTTCCCCAGCGTCGGCAGCTACCTCCGCGCCTGGTACGGCGAGCGCTACCGCTCGGTCGGCGTCACGCCGGGGCGCGGCTCCGCGAGCCTCGGCGAAGGGCAGACCGCGGCGCTGGCCGATCCGGCACCTGACCGCTTCGAGAAACCGCTTTCCGACGCGGGCCCCGACGTGTTCGCCCTCGACCTGCGGCGGCCCGCGCCACCCGCGGTGCGGGCCTGGCTGGCGGCGCCCGCCACGTTCCGCGGCGTCGCCGACCGCGGTGACGCGGGCTTCCTCGACGGCGGATCGCCGACGCAGTGGTTCGACCTGGTCGTCTTCCACCGGACCGCTACCCCGGCGGGCATGCCATGAGGACCGGGCCGTTCTGGGACGGGGTCGAAGGCCGGGCGCCGGTGCCGCCCGCCGCCCGCACGCTGGGTTTCGCGTTCGTCGCCGCCGACGAGGATGCGGGCACGATCGAGGTGGACTTCACGGCGGGGGCGGAGTTCACCAACCCCGCGGGCAACGTGCTCGGCGCGTTCCTGGCCGCGATGCTCTACGACACCGTCGGGCCCGCCCTGCTCGCCACCCTCGGGCCGGACGAGTTCCAGTCCACGCTGCAGATGAACGTCGACTTCCTGCGCCCGACCCGGCCCGGCCGCGTGCGGGGTCGCGGCCGGGTCAGGCACCGCAACGGCGACCACGCGGTGGTCGAGGCCGAGCTCTTCGACGCCGACGGCGTGCGGCTGGCCTCCGCCACGGCCGTCGCGCGCGTCATCGGGCTGGCCGCGGCGCGGGATGCCGTCTAGGCGGTTTGACCCGGAACGCCCGACCTCCGAGAGTGGACCCATGGTCCGGGCTCTCGCCGTGCTGACGTGTGGCGCCTTCCTCACGTTGGTGATCGGCGTCGTCGGCGCGGGGAAGCCCGTCCTCACGGTGGTGCTGGGCGGGCTGTACACCGTGCTCGCCACCGTCGGGTTCGCCTGGGTCCACCGCCGCGACCAGCGGGCCTGGTCGGTGGCCTACGTCGCGACGGTGCTCGCGCTGGCCGGTGTGGTGTTCGCGCTCGACCCCGGCGCGGGCTCGACGCTGTTCCTGGTCGTGCTGGTCAGCCAGTGCGTGCTGCTGCTGCCCCTGCCGTACACCGTCGTGGTCATCCTGATCGTGCCCATGGTGCACGTCGGGATGACGTGGTGGGACGGGCTGCGCGAGGGGTTCGGCACGCTGGCGGCCGTGGTGTTCGCGGCCGTGGTCACCGAGCTGCTGCGCCGCGAGCAGCAGACCCGCCGGGCCTTGGTCGCGGCCCACGAGCAGCTGCGCGACTACGCCCTGCAGGCCGAGCGGCTGGCCACGGCGCAGGAGCGCAACCGGGTGGCCCGCGACATCCACGACGGGCTGGGGCACGCGCTCACCGTCGTGCAGATGCAGGTCAAGGCCGCGCGTGCGGTGCTGCCGCCGACATCGGCCGCCGACCCGGTGCTGGCCAAGGCGCAGGAGCAGGCGGAGACGGCGCTGGCCGAGGTGCGGCGCTCCGTGCGCGCGCTGCGCGGCCCGCGCCTCGACCCGCCGCTGCCCGAGGCGCTCCAGGCGCTCGCCGAGGAGACGTCCGCGGCGGGCGTGCCGACCCGGCTCGCGGTGTCGGGCACCGCCCGCCCGCTGCCGGACGACACGCGGGAGGCGCTGTTCCGGGCGGCGCAGGAGGGCCTCACCAACGCCCGCAAGCACGCCGACGCCGGGCGCATCGACCTCACGTTGGACTACGCGGACACCGCGGTCTGCTTGGAGGTCCGCGACGACGGCGCCGCGGTTCCCGCCGCCGCCCCGGCCACGGGTTTCGGGCTCGTGGGGCTGCGCGAGCGGGCCGAGCACGTCGGCGGGCGGCTCTCGGCGGGCGCCGCCGCGGACCGGGGCTGGGTGCTGCGGATCGAGGTGCCCGCGTGAGCGAGCTTGCGAGCTCACCAAACGACACAGCAGTGCAGCGAACGCGCCCGACGAGCGTCAGCGAGGAGAGCGCGTGAGTCCGGTGCGCGTGTTGTTGGTCGACGACCAGGCGCTCTTCCGCGAGGCGCTGGCCGTTCTGCTGGGCGTGCGCGCCGACATCGAGGTGGTCGGCGAGGCGGCCGACGGCGCCGAGGCGCTGCACCGCGCCGCCGAGCTCGCCCCCGACGTCGTGCTCATGGACCTGCACATGCCGGTGCTGAACGGGATCGCGGCCACCCGGCGGATGCGCGTCGAGCACCCGGCCGTGCGGGTGATCGCGCTGACCACGTTCGACGACGACGAGGAGGTCTTCGCCGCCCTGCGCGCGGGCGCGGTCGGCTACCTGCTCAAGGACGTCTCGTCGGTCCGGCTGGTGGAGGCGGTGCTCGCCGCGGCGCGCGGCGAGTCGGTGCTGCAGCCGTCGGTCGCGGCGAAGGTGGTGGCCCGGTTCGCGCAGCTCCCGGACGCGACGGCGCCGCCACCGCCGCAGCCGCTGGTCGTGCCGCTGTCGGAGCGGGAGCTCGCGGTGCTGCGCCTGCTCGCCGAGGGGGAGAGCAACCGGGAGATCGCCGCGGCGCTGTTCTTGGCCGAGGGCACGGTGAAGAACCACGTGACCAACGTGCTGGCCAAGCTCGGCGCCCGCGACCGCACCCAGGCCGCGCTGCGCGCCCGCGCCCTCGACCTGCTCTGAGTCATGACCCCGGCCATGACCTTCGGCACTCGGCGACGACGGCCCGCACGGCGATCCTGCACCGCATGACTTCAGCATCCGTCGGGCGCTCGCCGCTCCTCCGCTTCGTCCTCCACTACCTCGAGATGGTCGTCGCCATGGTCGTCGGCATGATGGCGCTGGCCCCGCTGTGGCCCGACGCCTGGCTCGCCCGCGGCGACCTGCACGCCGTCGCGATGGCCGTCAACATGACCGTGGCGATGGCCGCGTGGATGGCGATCCGACGGCACGCGTGGCCGCGCATCGTCGAGATGTCGGCGGCCATGGTGCTGCCGTTCGCGGTGCTGCTGGTGCCGTACTGGTTGGGCGCACTGTCCGCCGAGGCGCTCATGATCGCCGCCCACGTGGTGATGTTCCCGCTGATGCTGGCCGCGATGCTCTGGCGCCGCGCCGACTACTGGCACCAGGCCGCCTAGCGTGGCTACTCGATCTCGTACCGCCGCCTGCTCGACCGCATCGCGCTGGCGGCGGCCCCGGGCACCAAGCTCCCGATGGCCAGCCCGATCACGAGGTAGATGAGCGCCTGCGCCAGCGCAATGCCGGTCGGCCGGTTGGAGAGGAACGGCGTGACGACGGCGGCTGCCGTCACGAGCCCGATGATCCAGCCGAGGTAGGCGAGCGGGCGCGGGGTGCTCAGCACCAGCAGGTGGGCGAGCCCGGTGGCCGCGATCGCGGCCAGGGCGGCCATGGCGCAGAGCACCGCGGTGCCCGAGTCGCCGAACGCCCCCGCCTCGGCCGAGCCGGAGAACGCCACCTTGAACACCGCGCGGATCACCAACACGCCGACCAGGGCGATCAGCGCCGCGACGACGGCACTCGCGGCCCCGCCCGCCCACAGCCGTCCGGCGTCGATGCGCGGTACCGGGGGCTCGATGCCGCGACGATCCGCGTTGACGGTCTCGTCGTCGTAGCCGGCCATGCGTGGGCTCCCGTCGTCGTGGTGGACCGCCATTATCGCGCCTCGCCGCACCGCGTCATTCGTCCGGTGCCTGCGCGCCAGGGCGATTCCCCGTGTGCCGCAGCATCCAGGTGACGAACGCGGCCGACACGATGCACACCCCGACCACCCAGAGCCCCAGCCGGTTGTTGCCGGTCGCGTCGGAAAGGGCGCCGGTGACGTAGGGGGCGACGAACCCGGAGAGGTTGCCCAGCGAGTTGATCAGCCCGATCCCGGCCGCCGCCGCGGCCCCGGTGAGGTACGCGGTGGGCAGCGCCCAGAAGCACGGCAATGCGGCCAGCACCCCGCAGGCACAGATCGTCACGGCGAGGATCGCGAGCCACGGGTTGGACAGGTAGAGCGCCGCCGGGATCGCGAGGCCGCCGATCAGCGCGGGCACCGCCACGCGCACCGTCGGGCTCCCCGCGCGGTTCGTCCACACGACCATGGCGACCAGCCCGAAGGCGTACGGGATCGCCGTGATCAGGCCCTGCTGCACCGTGGAGAAGGTGGTGCCGTACTGCGCGGAGAAGCCCTTGACGATCGTCGGGAGGAAGAAGCCGAGCGCGTAGAGCCCGTAGACGATGCCGAAGTAGACCCACGACAGCGCCAGCACCCGCGGGCTCTTCAGCGCTCCCCACACCGACGACGGGCCTGCCTCCGCGACCTCGGACGCCTCGGCCGCGAGCCGCGACTCCAACGCCTTCTGCTCCGCCCGCGGCATCCACGTGGCCTCGGACGGCCGGTCGGTGAGCGCGAACCACACGACGAACGCCAGCAGGATCGACGGGATGCCTTCGACGAGGAACATCACCCGCCAGCCCGAGAGGCCGAACAGCCCGTGCCAGTTCTGGATGATCAGCGTCGAGACCACGGAACCGAGCGCCGTGGAAATCGGGATGGCCGTCATGAACAACGCGGTCATCCGAGCGCGCTGCGACGCCGGGAACCAGTACGTCAGGTACAGGATGATGCCGGGGAAGAAGCCCGCCTCGGCCACGCCCAGCAGGAACCGCAGCACGATGAGCACGGTGGCGTTCGGGGCGAAGGCCATCGCGGTGGCGACGATGCCCCACGTCACGAGGATGCGGGCGATCCAACGGCGCGCGCCGAAGCGGTGCAGCATGAGGTTGCTCGGCACCTCGAGCAGCAGGTAGCCGATGAAGAACACGCCCGCCGCGATGCCGAACAGCGTGGCCGAGAGCCCCAGCTCCTCGTTCATGCCGTTGGGCCCGGCGAACCCGATGTTCACCCGGTCCAGGTAGTTGACGAAGTACATCAGCATCAGCAGGGGGACGAGGCGCTTGCCCGCCCGGCGCACCCCCGAGCGGACCAGCTCTTCTTCGGTGCCGACCACGGTGTCGGACGTCATGGAGGTTCCTCTCGTGACGCGGTCCCGGACTCTCTCGGGGTGCTATGCGATACCCGCGCGCCGCTGCGCGCAACTGGTGGCCGGGTCAGCGCCCGTCGATGTCGTCGAGGGTGCGCAGCGCCTGCGCGGCCGGGTCGGCGGCGGGCGAATCGGCCTCCGCCGCCGAGCGCAGGGCGCTCCTGGCGGCCGGGGTGCCGATGCTGGCGAGCACGTCGACGACGGGTCGGGGGTCGGCCGTCGCGGTGAGGGCGGCGGCGAGCAGCGGCACGGAACGGTCACCCGCCTTGGTCAGCGCGATCCCGGCGACCGCCCGCTCGGCCTCGTCGCCCTCGACCAGCCCGCCGACGAGCGCCCGGCCCGCGGGCGCGGCGCCGGTGAGCCGCCACGTGGCGCCGACGGCGAGCAGCCGGGCGGCTCCCGCCGTGCTCATGGGGTGCTCATCGCGCGATCACAGGACCGCCGCGAGGCCGTGGCGGTCCCAGTAGTCGGGGTCGTGCGTGTCGCTGTGCGCGAACCAGCCGTTGACGTGCGAGGTCACCTTCCCCGCGGCGGACGCGGGCGGCGTGAACGTCTGCCCGCCCCGGTCGGCGAGGATCACCAGGTCCAGGTTGACCCGGATGTCGATGATCCGCCCTACCCGGGTGAAGTCGGGGAACCACTCCTCGTGGACGGGCCAGCTCAGCAGGACGAGCCGGTCGAGATCCAGGCCGAGCCCGGTCGCCAGGTTCGCCACCGTGCCGCCGTGGCTGTGGGCGAACAGGTCCGGTCGCTGCAAGCCCTGGCTCGCGACCCAGTCGAGCATCTGCTGCGCGGCCAGCCTGCGGGCACCGTCGGAGTACAGGCCGCTCCACTGGAAGCTCGGGTCGTGGACGTGCAGGGGTGGGGTGAGCCCGTCGAGGTAGGTGTAGAAGTCCCCGCCGGGCCGCCACCACGTGGTCAGCGCCGCGAACGTGCCGTGGGTGATGAACGCGGTGTGCGAGGGCCGGTCGCTGGCGTCGGGCGGTGTCGTGCGGACGACGACGCGCCGCAGCGCCGGGTGATCGGGGTCCACCCGGGCGAGGCCGAGGCGGCCGATGTCCTTCGCCATGTCGCGCCCCCGGGTGGCGCCGTCGACGAGCTGCGCCACCACGTCGTCGCGGGGGCCCGTGGTGTCGAGGGCGGAGACCGCGGCGGCCGTGCGCACCAACCGGTCGCCGCTGTGCAGGCACGCCTCGACCAGCGCGGCCGCGTTGGTCGGGTTCGGATCGGCCACGACCTGGTCCATCAGCGCGGCGCGGGTGTCCGACGGCACCGCGGGCCCGCTCCGCGACCGCTGCTCGTCGGCGGTGATGCCCAGTGGCGCCACCGCCTCCTCGAGCGGGACCGGCTCCCGCTGACCGAGCGGGGCGAGGTCGGTGGGGAGCCCGACGGCGTCAGGACGGTCGACGCGCTCGGGCTGGCCCGCGGCCGCCGCACCCAGCGACAGGACGATCGCGGCCTGGCTCAGCCGGGCGTCCCGGTCGCGCCGGGTGTACGCCTCCGGGCCTGCGACGGGCATGGGGTCCGGTCCGGGCATGGCGCTCCAAGGGTCGGCGGGATCACCGATCGAAGTCCGGTGCTGACGCGGCGTCAATACCACCTTGTCGATGGTGTTGGAGCGGCGGACCCTCTGTGCAACATGTCCTCTGACCGGAGGAGGTCGGCATGCGGTTGGGCGTGCACCTGCCGGTGGCCGACTTCGGCGACGGGCTGCCCACGGCCACCGCGCTGCGCGACTACGTGCTGGCCGCCCGGGATACGGGCTTCGACACCGTGGCGGGCAACGACCACCTGCGGTGGCGGCGCCCGTGGCTCGACGGGCTCGGCGCGCTCGCCGCCGTCGCGGCGGACGCGGGCCCGCTGACGCTGGCGACGACGGTCGCGCTGCCCGTCGTCCGGCACCCGGCGGTGCTCGCGTCGGCGCTGACGAGCCTGGCCGCGTTGCACCCCGGGCCGGTCGTCGCGGGCATCGGGCCCGGGTCCGGCCGCGCCGACTACGCCGCCGTCGGCATCCCCTTCGCCGAGCGGTGGTCGCGGTTCGACGCGGCCGCCCGGGAGCTTCGCGTGCTGCTGGCCGACACCGACCTACCGCTGTGGTACGCCAGTTGGGGCTCGCAGGCCCGGCTGCGCGCCCTCGCGGCTGACGCCGACGGCTGGATCGCCTCCGGCTACAACGCCCGCCCGGCGCAGTACGCGGCGGCCCGCGCCACGCTCGACGGGCACCTGCGCGCCGTGGGCCGCGACCCGGCCGCGTTCCCGGACCTGATCGCCACCGTGTGGCTGCAGGTCACCGACAGCGCCGCCGAAGCCGACGCCCTCCTGCGCGACGTGCTCGGGCCCGCGCTCGGCCGCGACCCCGCCGACCTCGGCCACCTGCCCGTCGGGCCGCCCGAGCACTGCGCCCGGGTGCTCACCGACTACGCCGCGGCGGGCGCCCGACGGGTGCTGCTGTGGCCGTTGCGCGACGGCATCCGGCAGCTGCGCCGGTGCGCCGAGGAGGTCGCGCCGCACCTCCCGCGCTGAGATCAGTGCACGAGCTTCAGGCCGACCACCCCGGCGACGATCGCGCCGAGGCACAGCAGGCGCGCGGCCGTCGTCGACTCACCGAGGGCGACCATCCCGTAGAGGGCGGTGCCCACCGCCCCGATCCCGACCCACACCGCGTACCCCGTGCCGACCGGGATCTCCCGCAGCGCGTACGCCAGCCCCACCATGCTGAGCACGAGCGCCACCCCGAACACGAGTGACGGCACCAACCGGGCGAAGCCCCGGGACTCGGACAGAGCCGACGCCCAGACGGTCTCCAGCACACCGGACAGGACGAGGACGACCCACGCCATGACGCACCTCCACGAGCGTCGTCTTGTCCTGCCGGGTACGACGCGCTCGTCCGGGGATGCCGCGGATGCGGTACCGAAGGCCACGGTAGCAACGGGACGCCGGGCCGACCGTCGTTGGTGACCGGTCTGACCAACGATGAATCCGGCGGCCCGGCGCGGTCTCCAGAGACATGACTTCGAGCTCACTGACCCAGCTGCTCGACCGGCACGTGCGGACAGGCAGGCTCCCCGGCGCGGTGGCCGCCGTGGCGAGCGGCGCCCGACCTGGAGGTCGCGGTCGTCGGCGCCCGCGACGTCGACGGGCCGCCGATGACGCGCGACACGATCTTCCGGATCGCGTCGAACAGCAAGCCGATCACCGCCGCGGCGACGATGCTGCTCGTCGACGAGGGTCGGCTCGGCCTGGACGACCCGGTCGGGCGCTGGCTCCCCGAGCTGGCGTCGCCGATGGTGGTGCGCACCCCGCAGGCGCCGGTCGACGACGTGGTGCCCGCCCGCCGGGCGATCACCGTGCGCGACCTGCTGACGTTCCGGAGCGGCCACGGGCTGGCCGCCGACTTCTCCCTGCCCGCGGTGGTCAAGCTGGTCGACGAGCTGCGGCAGGGGCCGCCCGCGCCCCGCGACGTGGTGGCCCCGGACGACTGGATGCGGATCCTCGCCACCGTGCCGCTCCTGCACCACCCCGGCGACGCGTGGCTCTACAACACCGGCTCCGACGTCCTCGGCGTGCTGGTCGCCCGCGTCGCGGGGCGCCCGTTCGCCGAGTTCCTGGCCGAGCGGATCTTCGCCCCGCTCGGCATGCGCGACACCGGCTTCCACGTGCCCGGCTCCGACCTCGACCGGTTCACAACGGCCTACCGGCCCGACGGGGCCGAACTCGCGGTCACCGACCCGCCCGACGGCCAGTGGAGCACGCCGCCCGCCTTCGCCTCGGGTTCCGGCGGCCTCGTCTCCACCCTCGACGACCTCCTGGCCTTCCAGCGGATGCTGCTCGCGGGCGGCGCGGGCGTGCTCTCCCCGCAGTCGGTGGCGCTGATGACCACCGACCACCTGACGGCCGAGCAGCGCGCCGCGAGCACCTTCTTCCTCGACGGGCAGGGGTGGGGGTTCGGCGGCAGCGTCGACGTCGAGCGGACCGAGCCGTGGAACGTGCCCGGCCGCTACGGCTGGATCGGCGGCTTCGGCACGGCGGCGTACATCGACCCCGTGGGTCACGCCGCCACGGTGCTGCTGACCGCCGTCGGCGCTGGAGAGCCCGGCGCCGCCCGTCGTCATGCGGGATTTCTGGGCCCACACCGCCCACGTCCGGTCCTAGGAGCGCGTCCTGAAGACCTCGGCCCGATCTGCGCGACGCCCAGGCGGCGCGCTCGCGGCGTTGGCCGCCGCCTGCTCGAGTACAACCCCGGTATCGGCGGCGGCGTCCGCCTTGCGTGGACACCACCTGGATCCGCCGCTCGCTACGGGCGCGACGGTCTTCAGCACCCTGCCTAGTCTGGGCGTATGCGCCGCACGCTGTACGAGACCGAGCACGAGGCGTTCCGGGAGTCGTTCCGGCGGTTCCTGCAGGTGGAGTTCGTCCCGCACCTCGACGAATGGGACGCGGCGGGGATCGTCGCCCGCGAGTTCTACACCGCCGCGGGCAAGTCGGGCTTCCTCGCCATGGACGCGCCCGAGGAGTTCGGCGGGGGTGGCGTGCCCGACTTCCGCTTCAACGCCGTGATCATGGAAGAGATCATGCGCACCGGGGCGGCGGGCGCGGGCCTCGGCATCACCCTGCACAACGACGTCTGCCTGCCCTACTTCCTCGAGTACTGCTCCGAGGAGCAGAAGGCGCGGTGGCTGCCCGGCATCGCGTCCGGCGAGCTGATCACGGCGATCGCGATGACCGAGCCCGGCGCCGGGTCCGACCTCGCCGGGATCGCGACCACCGCCCGCCGCGACGGCGACGTCTACGTCGTCAACGGCGCGAAGACGTTCATCACCAACGGGATCAACGCCGACCTGGTGGTCACCGCGGTGAAGACCGACCCCACCGCGCGGCACTCCGGCATCTCGCTGCTCGTGGTCGAACGCGGGATGCCCGGCTTCGCCCGCGGGCGCAACCTGGACAAGCTCGGCCAGCACGCCCAGGACACCGCCGAGCTGGCGTTCACCGACGTGCGGGTGCCGGTCGAGAACCTGCTCGGGCCCGCGGAGGGCCGCGGCTTCAAGCAGCTGGTCACCAACCTGCCGCGGGAGCGGCTGTCGATCGCGCTCGGCGCGGTCGCCGCGGCCAACATGGCGCTGGAGTGGACGCTGGCGTACGTCAAGGAGCGCACGGCGTTCGGGCAGCCCATCGGGTCGTTCCAGAACACCCGCTTCGTGCTGGCCGAGCTGGCCACCGAGGTCGACATCGCCCAGCGCTTCGTCGACGACTGCGTCCGCGAGTTCAACGCGGGCGCGCTCACCGCCGTGGACGCGGCCAAGGCCAAGTGGTGGTGCACCGAGCTGCAGGGCCGCGCGGTGGACCGCTGCCTGCAGCTGCACGGCGGGTACGGCTACATGAACGAGTACCCGATCGCCCGCGCCTTCGCCGACGCCCGCATCACCCGCATCTACGGCGGTGCCACCGAGATCATGAAGGAGGTCATCGGCCGCGACCTGGGCCTGTGACGCTCAGGCGTCCACCGTGGTGCGGGAGCGCGCGTCCCACTCCGCCAGCACCTCGGGGTCCGTCGGGCGCGTGGCCAGGCTGCCCGCGACGTACGCCACGAGCCCGGTGGCCAGGCCCACGTAGACCGGCTCGTTCGCGTAGAGGTCGCCCACGACGAACATCGTGACCAGCGTGGCGACGGTGCCGACGCCCATCGCGGCCAGCGCGCCGGTGCCGGTGCCGCGCCGCCACACCAGGCCGCCGATGATCGGGACAAGCAGTCCGCCGACGAGGATGTCGTAGGCGACGGTGAGCGCCGCGACCACGTCCTGCAGCAGGCACGCGATCACGATCATGACGACCCCGAAGCCCGCCACCAGCCAGCGGGAGTCGCCCGCGTGCTCGTCGCCGCGGGCGGCGTGCCCGCGCAGCTTGCCCAGGATGTCCTGGCCGAACACCGTGGCGGTGGCGATCAGCGCGCCGCTGGAGGTCGACATCACCGCGGAGAGGGCGGCGGCGAGCACCAGGCCCGCCAGCAACGTGGGCAGCGTCGCCTCGACGACGTGCGCGAACGCGTCGTCGGCGGCGTCGAGATCGGGCAGCAGCACCTTGGCCGACATCCCGATCACCGCGCCGGCCACGCCGTAGAGCAGGCAGTAGACGCCTGCCGCGGTGCCCGCCCAGCGGGCGACGCCGGGGCTGCGCGCGGTGAACACCCGCTGCCAGATGTCCTGGCCGATGAGCAGGCCGAAGGTGTAGATCACGAAGTAGGTGAGGATCGTGCCGCCGCCGATCGCGGTGAGCGAGAACGCGTCCACGGGCAGCGCCGCCTGCAGGCCCGCCCAGCCACCCGCGCGGCTCAGCACGATCGGCAGCAGGAGGAAGAAGATCCCTACCGTCTTGATCACGAACTGGACGAAGTCGGTGAGCGTGATCGACCACATGCCGCCCAGCGTCGAGTAGATGACGACCACGGTGCCGCCCAACAGGATCGAGGGCACCTTGCCCAGGTCGAGCAGCGCGGCGAAGATCGTCGCGTAGGCGATCGTCGAGGTGACGGCGAGCATCAGCGTGTAGGCCCACATCACCACGCCGGAGAGCACGCTCGAGCCGGGTCCGTAGCGCAGCTCCAGCATCTGGCCCACGGTGTAGACGCGCAGCCGCTGGATCCGGCCCGCGAACGCGAGCGAGAGCACCAGGATGCCCACGCCGATCGCGACGACCAGCCACATGCCCGACAACCCGTACTGGTAGCCGAGGCCGACGCCGCCGATCGTGGACGCGCCGCCGAGCACGACGGCGGCCATCGTGCCGGAGTACAGCATCGGGCCCAGGCGACGGCCCGCGACGAGGAAGTCGGATTGGCTCTGCGCGCGTCGTCTGCCCCAGAAGCCGAACGCGATCATCGACACGAGGTAGACGAGGACGACCAGGACGTCCATATCAGTGGTTCCTTCCCGAGAGCAGGTGGATGAGGGTCGGTCGGTCCGCGGTGAGCGCGGCCGCGAGGTGCGTGGTGACGTCGCCCGGGTGCTGCGCCGCGACCCCGTGGGCGCCCATCGCGCGGGCGAGCGCGACGAAGTCCGGGTTGCGGAGGTCCACGGCGACCGGCGGGATGCCGCGGGCCTGCTGCTGGGCGCGGATCTCGTCGTAGCCGCCGCTGTCGACGACCACGATCGGCAGCGGCAGCCCCAGCTCGACGCCGGTCACGAGCTCCTGCACGGAGAACATCAGCGCGCCGTCGCCGAGCAGGCACGCCACCGGCCGGTCGGGCGCGGCCAGCGCCGCGCCGATCGCAGCCGGGAGGCCGTAGCCGAGCGTGGCGAAGCCGGGCGTGTAGCAGAACGAGCGCGGCGCCGACTGGTCGAACAGGTGCACGGCGCCGAGGTAGGTGACCTGCGACGAGTCGCCGGTGAGGATCCCGTCGGCGGGCAGCCCGGCCCGCACGGCGGCCACGACCTCGGCGAACGGGGCGCCGTCGACCAGCGCTTCCTTCCGGCAGGCCGCGCGCAGCTCGGCCGCCCGCGCGTGGCCGTCGGCCCCCGCGGGCAGCAACGTGCGCAGCGCCGTCAGCGTGGCGGCGGCGTCGCCGTGCAGCACGACGTCGGCGTGGGTGTTCTTGCGCAGCTGGGCGGCGTCGACGTCGAGGCGCACGAGGGTGCGGCCGGTGATCGCGCCCTCCCACAGGTCGGAGTCGCCCAGCTCGCTGCCGACGACCAGCACCGCGTCGCTCTCCGCGGCGGCCGACTGCAGCGCCCGCAGCCGCACGGACGCGCCCACCGACAGCGGGTGGGCCTCGTCGAGCACGGCCTTGCCGTTGACGGTGGTAGCTACCGGCGCGCCGAGCGCCTCGGCCACCGCCCGCAGCGGGCCCGCCGCGTCGACGGCGCCACCGCCCGCCACGACCAGCGGGTTGCGGGCCCGGCGCAGCAGGTCGGCCGCGGCGCGCACGGCGTCGGCGGGCGCGGCCGGGGTGGGCGGGTGCGCGGCCGTCGGTGCCGGGCCGGTCCAGGGGGCTTCCAGCACGTCGAGGGGGATCTCGATGTGCACGGGCCGCGGCCTGCCCGTCGCGAACGCCGAGAACGCCGCGGCGACGGCGTCGGCCGCCTCCTCGGGCGAGGACACCCGGCGGCTCCACGCGACGATCCGCTCCAGCGCGCCCGTGGCGTCCTTGGTCTCGTGCAGCCTGCCCAGGTCGGAGCCGGTGCCGGTGGGCGCGCCGGGGGAGAGCAGCAGCACCGGCCGCGACTCCGCCCAGGACGTGGCGGCCGCGGCGGCGGCGTTGAGCAGGCCGGGCCCGGACGTCGTCACGACCACGCCCGGGCGCCCCGACACCCACGCCGCGGCGTCGGCGGCGTACCCGGCGCCCTGCTCGTGGCGCGGGGTCACCGGCCGGATCCCGGTCGCGGCGAACCAGCGGTACAGCTCCAGGTTGTGCGTGCCCGGGATGCCGAACACGGTCTCGACGCCGTGCGCGGCCAGCGTCTCGACCACCGCGGCGCCGCCGTTGCGGGTCACGACCGCACCGCCAGCACGGCCAGCAGCTCGTAGGCCACGTGGGCGGCGGCGATGCCGGTGATCTCCGCGTGGTCGTAGGCGGGGGCCACCTCGACGATGTCGGCGCCCACCACATTCGTCCCGGCCAGCGAGCGCAGCGTGTGCAGCAGCTCGCGACTGGTGAGCCCGCCCGCCTCGGGGGTGCCGGTACCGGGGGCGTGGGCGGGGTCGAGCACGTCGATGTCGACCGAGACGTAGACGGGCCCGTCGGCGAGGCGGGTGCGCACGCGCTCGACGACGCCCGCGAGCCCGTCGAGCTGGTAGTCGTCGCTGCGGACCACCTGGAAGCCGAGGATGCCGTCGTCGCTGAGGTCCTTGGCCGAGTAGAGCGGGCCGCGGATGCCGACGTGCATGCTGCGCTCGCGGTCGATCAGCCCTTCCTCGGAGGCGCGCCGGAACGGGGTGCCGTGCGTGGTGGGGGCGCCGAAGTAGGTGTCCCACGTGTCGAGGTGGGCGTCGAAGTGCAGCACCGCCACCGGGCCGTGGGTCCTGGCGACGCTGCGCAGCAGCGGCAGCGCGATCGTGTGGTCGCCGCCGACGGACAGCAGGGTGCTGCCCGGCTCGCGCAGCTCGTCGGCCGCGCGCTCGACCGTCGCGACGGCGTCGTCGATGGAGAACGGGTTGATGCCGACGTCACCGGCGTCGGCGACCTGCTGGGCGTGGAACGGGTGCACGTCCAGCGGCGGGTGGTAGGGGCGCAGCAGCTTCGACGACTGCCGCACGTGCTGGGGGCCGAACCGGGCACCCGGGCGGTAGGAGACGCCGGAGTCGAACGGGAAGCCCACGACGGTGACGTCGGCCTGCTCGACCTGGTCGATGCGCGGGAGGCGCGCGAACGTCTCGGGGCCTGCGAACCGCGGCACGACGGAGGCGTCGACCGGGCCGATGGGCGGGTGGGCGGAGGTGCGGCTCATGCAAGGAGGGTGCCGCCCGGCGCCCAGCTGCGGAATCGACGTTATGGCTATTCGAGAAGGTCCGAACTGGCCACAATGGCCACATGACGTCGGTGGCCGAGCTGGTCGCCGATCCGGCGCTGCGCCTGGAGGTGGCCGCGGGCCGCGGCGGGCTGGATCGGGAGGTCACGGCGGCCGCGGTCTCCGAGCTCGCCGAGCCGGGGCCGTGGCTGCAGGGCGGCGAGCTGCTCCTCACGATCGGGCTGCTGCTGCACCGCTACGACGACTACGTCGCGCACCTCGACGCGGCGGGGGTGCCCGCGCTCGGGTTGGGCCTCGGGGCGGGCCTGCGCCACCAGGTGGTGCCGGAAGCGTTGGCGGTGGCGTGTGAGGCCGTCGGCATGCCGTTGCTCGCCGTGCCCGACGGGGTGCCGTTCATCGCCGTCACGAAGGCGGTGTTCGCGCTGCGGGCGCGGGGGGAGCGCAGGCACCTGGAGTGGGCGCTGGCCACGCAGCGGGCGCTGACGGCCGCGGCGGTGACGCCCGGCGGGCTCGGCGGCATCCTCACCGCGCACGGGCGGGCCACCGGGTGCGACGCGGTGGTGGTCGACCTCCTCGGACGGCCGCTCGCAGGCGGGCCCGCGCGGCTGGTCGACGAGCTGGCCGAGCTGACCGCGCAGGTGCGCGCGCAGGGCCTGCTCGGGGCGGGCGTGGACATCGACGGCGAGCGGCGCCGCGAGGTGCACCCGCTCGGCTCCCGCCGCCTGCGGGCGGTGCTCCTGCTGGACGGCCCGACGGCGGCGCCCGCGGCGAACCAGGTGACGAGCGCGCTGGTCTCGCTGCTGTCGCTGGAGCTGGAGCGCCACCACGGGCTGGGCGCCGCCGAGCGCCGCGGCCGCGCGCAGCTGTTGGCCCACTTCGCCCGCGGCACGGTGGACGACGACGTCGCGGCCCGCAGGCTCGCCGCCGCCGGCCTGCCCGAGCGCGAGCTCCGCGCGGCCGTCATCGCGGCCGACCAGGTAACCGACCCGGCAGCTGGCGGCGGCGCTGCCGCCCGGGGCGCCGATCGCGCTGCCGCCCGGGGCGCCGATCGCGCTGCCGACCGCGGCGCCGGCCACGCTGCCGAGCGCCCCGTCGATCGCGGGGCGGCCGCAGGGGCCGAAGCGGCCGGCCTGGCCGCGGACCTCAGCGCCGCGCTGCCGGACGCGCTCGTGCGGATCGTGGGGGAGGTGGTCGAGCTGGCCGTCCCGGCCGACGTCGACCTCGACGCGGCGCTGGCCGTGCTCGCCGCCGGGCGGCCCGCGGGCATCGGGATCGCGGCCCGCCCCGGCGGGCTCGCGGTGTCGCTGCGCCAGGCCCGCTCGGCGCTGCCGGAGAGCCGCGTGCGCGGCAGGCCCGTCCACGCCGCCGACCTCGCGGGCGTCCGCACCCTCCTGGCGGTGGTTCCGCCGGAGCGCCTGCGCACCTACGCCGACGCCGTGCTGGGGCACCTCGACGCCGACCCGCGGGCGGCCGAGCTGCTGCGCGCCCTCGCCGCGTTCTGCGAGCACAACGGGCACTGGGAGCGCACGGCCGAAGCGCTGGGCGTGCACCGCCACACCGTGCGCCACCGCATCGAAGCCGTCGAACAGCGCACCGGCAGGCGTCTGGCCGCCGCGCAGGACCGGCACGAGCTGTGGCTCGCCATCCGGGTTCGCGACCTGCTGTGACGCTTCACCGCTCCGGCGCGGACGACCGTCGCCTGCGCACCGCGAGCACGACCACGCCGACGACGAGCAGCGCGACCACGACGTAGCTCACCGGGCCGAACCAGCTCTCCACCTGGTCCCAGCGCGCCCCGAGCCACCAGCCCGCCGCGAGGAACGTCGCGTTCCACACACCGCTGCGGATCGCGGTGAGCGTGACGAACCGCGGCAACGGCATGCCGAGGACACCCGCCGGGATCGACACCACGCTGCGCAGGAACGGCACGCACCGCGCGAGCAGCACGACCTTGCCGCCGTGCCGCTCGAAGAGCGCGTGCCCGCGGTCGATGTCGGACTGGCAGGCCAGGACGAACCACCGGTGCCCGGCCAGCCGGTACAGCCGGTCGTAGCCGAGCCCGGCGCCGAGCCCGTAGAGCACCAGCGCCCCGACCACCGCACCGAGGGTCGCCGCGAACCAGACCGTGAGCACGTCGAGGTCGCCGGTGCTCGACCGGAAGCCCGCCAGCGGCAGCACCACCTCGGACGGGATCGGCGGGATCAGGTTCTCGAGCAGGATCAGCAGGCCGACGCCCGGAGCCCCCAGCCGGTCGATGATCCCGAAAATCCAGGCCGCCACCCATCCGTTACGCCCGAAATCGCAGCGCTTCGCAGTGCGCTACACCACCGCGGTCTCGCCCCAGATGTCCTCGAGGTAGCGGTTGCTGGAGCGCAGACCCGCGAGCCAGGCCTCGCCGTCGGCCGCGCCCGCGCCGGTCTTGGCCCGGAACACCGCGACCAGCGCGGCCCGCACGCCGGGCGCCATCGTCGAGGCGTTGCCGCACACGAAGACCACCGCGTCCTGCTGCATGGCCGCCCACACCTGGTCGGCCGACGCTTCGAGGGCGTGCTGGACGTAGCGGTGCGCGTAGCCCTTGACCCGCGAGAACGCCGGGATCAGCGTGGCCACGCCGTCGGCCTCGTAGGCCTTCAGCTCGTCGGCGTAGAGCAGGTCGTCCTCCGGGTCGCGGCAGCCGAGGAACAGCAGCGACGTCGCGATCGGCACGCCCCGGGCCCGCAGGGACCCGCGCTCCTGGAGGAAGCCGCGGAACGGGCGCCATGCCGGTGCCCGCGCCGACCATGATCATCGGGACGTGCGGGTTCTCCGGCGGCCGGAAGGCGATGCTCGGCTGTCGCACGAAGGCGAACACGGTGCCGCCGTCGGGGACCTGGTCGAGGTGTCCCGAGCACACCCCGCGGTAGGTCGAGCCGTCGCCCGAGCGCGCCGGGCCCTCGAGGACGCCGACGGTCACCGCGGCGCTGGTGCTCGTCGTCGGGGACGACGAGATCGAGTAGTAGCGCGGGCGCAGCGGCGGCAGCAGGTCCAGGTACTCCGCGAACGGCAGGTCGCACTCGGGGTGCTCCTCGAGCAGGTCGAGCAGCGTGCGCCGCGGCACGGCGATCCGCTCCCGGTAGCGGGCCTTCGCCTCGTCGTCGGTGGCCGCCAGGCCCGCCAGCTCGTCGCGGGCGGCGCCGTCGGGCATGTGCGCGGCCATCGCCGCCAGCCCCGCGCGGCTCGCGACGTCCTGCAGCTCGACGCAGCCCGCCAGGATGGCGAGCAGCGGGTACGGCTCGCCGACGGGCAGGTGGGTCGGGGCGGCGCCGGTCGCGGTGAGCGTGACGTACTGGCCCGCGTCCAGGCCGAAGCGGGCGATCACCCGGTTGATCAGGGAGACCTCGTTGCGCGGCAGCACGCCGAGGTGGTCACCCGCCGCGTAGGTCACGCCCGGGCGGCAGCGCGATCTCGATGTGGCGCACCGAACGGCCACCCGGGGTGCCCGCGCGGGCGGTGAGCTCGCGGTTGACCCGCACGATCGCCGCCTGGCCGCGGTAGGACTGCAGGATCGGGCTCGCCGTGCGGCGCTGCTCCAGCTCCACGGCGAGCCGCGGGCCGCTCCCGGCCGCCGCCGTCGCCCCCGCGTCGAGCCCGAGCGCCGAGCCCAGCGCGTCGAACAGCCCGGCGTACCAGGCCTCGAACTGGCCGTCGAAGTCACCGCGCGCGTCGCCTTCGCCGCGCGGGTACACCCGGGTCGCGCCGCGGGCCTCCAGCGCGGCGTCGATCCGCGTCGGCACGGCCTGGTAGGTGGCGGCCCAGTCGCGGTTGCCGCAGCCGAAGACGGTGTAGCGCACCTCCGGTCGCCGAGGTCGCGGCGTCGTCGACCCACGCGGCGAACTTCGCCGCGTTGTCCGGCGGCTGACCGTTGTAGGAGGAGGTGACGACCACGACGGCGCCGTCGGTCGGCAGCTCGCCGACCGCGTCGTCGAGCCCGGCGGTGCGGGCGGTGTAGCCGCGGTCGGTGGCCTCGCGGGCGATCCGGGACGCGATGTCCTCCGACGCGCCGAGGTTGGACCCGAAGAGCACCAGCAGCGGGGTGCCGTGCCGATCGGCGGGCGCCACCGCCAGCGCGGGGGTGCGCGGGTTGGCGGCCGCCGCCACCGGTCGCGCCGTCGAGCCCCAGGTGCGGCCGGGCCGGGGCCTGATCGTGATCGTCAACCCGTCCGGCTTGAGGGTGAGCGACTCCTTGATCTTGAGCTGGTAGTTCGCGTGGTCGACGAACTCGAAGCGCTGCATGAGCATGGCGAGCACGAGCGTCGCCTCCTGCAGGGCGAACTGGCGCCCGATGCAGGCCCGCTGACCCGACCCGAACGGCCGGAACGCGTTGGGCGGCAGGGAGTCGCGGCGCTCCGGAGCGAAGTGGTCCGGGTTGAACTCCTCGGCGTCGTCGCCCCAGATGTCCTTCAGCCGGTGCAGCATCGGGGTCAGTGCGATGATCGACTGGCCGGGGGAGAACGGCCCCCACCCGCCGACCGTCGTCGTCTCCCGGGCCTGCCGGGTGAACGCGGGCGCCGTCGGCCAGAGCCGCAGCGTCTCGTCGAGGATCTGCCGGATGTAGCCGAGCTGCTGGACCTGCGCGACGGTGGGCGGAACCGACGGGTCGGTGCCCAGCACCCGGTCGATCTCCTCGTGCGCGCGGGCGACGACCTCGCGGGTGCTTGAGCAGGTAGGAGATCGTGAAGGAGAGCAGGCCGCTGGTGGTCTCGTGGCCCGCGACCAGGAACGTCACGCACTGGGCGACGATGTTGTGGTCGGGCAGCGCGTTGCCCTGCCTTGTCGGTGCCGACGAGCATGTGCCCCAACAGGTCCGTGCCCGGGTCGCCGCTCGGCCTTCCGCTCGGCGAGGATCGTCGGCGACCGTGTCGTCCATGAGCTTGCTGTCGGCCAGCAGCTTCGCGCTGCGCGCCGCGGCGCATCTTGACCGCGACCGGGAGCAGGCGCTGCCGGGCCTGGGTCTCGTGCAGCGCGCCCATCATCGCCTCGATGAACGGGTGCTGGGTGTCGCGGTAGAACGAGTTGAAGCGGTAGCTGAAGCCGCACAGCGCGATCGTGTCGAGGGTCAGCCGCGTCATGTCGGCCGTGACGTCGATCGGCTCGTCCGGGTTGAGCCGCTCCCACTTGAGGCAGAGCTGCTCGGCGATGTCGATCATCGGGTCGAGGTAGCCCTTCATCGCCCACGTGCTGAAGCTGGGCAGCAGGATGTCGTGCGCGGACTTCCACAGCGGGTCGTCGGTGTCCGCGGTGAACAGCCCGGCGCTCTTGTGGGTCTTGCGGAACTCCCGCTGGCTGAGCCCGACGAGCTTGTCGAAGCGGGCGTCGTCGCAGAGGTCGTCGACCATCTCCAGGCCGTAGGTGATGTAGAGCGGGCCCCGTGGGGGTGGTCATCTTGAAGATGGGTCCCCACTCGCGCCCGAGCTTCATGAGGTCCTGGATCAGCGTGGCCTGCTTGATCTCGAACATGTTGCCGAGCACCGGCACGCCCTTGGGGCCGGGGATGTCGTCCAGGGACTTCGCGGAAGTCATGACGGGGTCGCTCCTCCGAGGGTCGGACGGGTGGTGTCGGGAGTGCGGTCGGGGAGCGATCGGGAGGCGGCGGCGTGCCGCAGCAGGAACACGGAGACCAGCACGACCCACGCCGGGAAGACGAGGAAGGCGACGGGGTTGTTGGTCACGGCGAGCAGCAGGAACGCGGCGAGCAGGTAGGCGATCACCGCGGGGATCGTGGGGAGCACCTTGGCGGTGCGCAGCAGGGTGGTGGTGGTGAGGGCGAACATGCCCGCCCCGCGCACCGCGAAGATGAACACCAGCCCGTAGCCGAGCCCGGTGAACGCCCGCGCCACCGCCGGGTCCTCGGCGGGTGTGTGTCCGAAGTAGATCCCGAAGGCGACCGCGCCGACCGCGGCAGTGCCCGCGAACAGCAGGATCACGAAGATGACGCCTGCCAGCAGGTTGAGCCCGTGCGCCATCGTCGACGGCGCCGGGGTGAGCGTGTCCAGGACGTTCCGCATCGCCGTCATGTGCCACAGGAACGCGATGCCCGCGAACGGCACGAGGTAGAGCCCGATGGCGACGAAGAGCTGGTCGCCGCCGCCCGCGTAGAACGCCGCGTAGGTCGCGTCGGGGTCGGCGAGCTTCGGCGCCCGGTGCAGCAACACGAGCGCGACGACGAACAGCACGGCGAAGACGAGTCCGCTGATCGCCGCGATGCGGGCCGCCGCCGCGCTCGCCGCGGCGTTGTCGGGGGCGGTCACGGGACCCACCGCGTCGGACCGGCGGGATCGGCGGGCGGCTCCAGCTCCTCGAGGATCCGCAGCAGGTCGAGCGTGCCGGTGAACGGTTGGGTGCTGCCGGACTCGGTGGTCACGATGCCCTCCAGACGCCCGTCGGCGGTGCGGAGGAGCTCGACCGTCAGGTGCACAGCGCCTCCCCTCAACGCGCCTCACACTGGCAGGACGGCCGCCGGTCCGACATGACAGGACCTTCCAGTCGACCTTCCAGTTGCCTGCGGCGCGCGGGCCAGTTGCCTGCGGCGCGCGGGCCAGTTGCCCGCGGCGCGCAGGCGCGCCCGCTACGCGGCGAGCCGGTCGGCGGGGGTCGGGGCGGGCGGAGGGGTGGCGTGGGCGACCGGGGCCGGACGCGGCACGGGGCCGGTGGTCGCCGGTCGGGTCGGCGCGGGACGGCGGGCCGCCGCGGCGAGGCGCACGACGAGCAGCACCGCGATCGCGGCCACGGCGAGCGCGGCCGCCACGAGCGCGGGTTGGGTGAGCGGCGGCCTGCCCGGCCAACCGATCACCAGCGCGACCGCTGCGGCCGCGATGGCGCCCGCAGGCAGCGGGGCGAGCGCCGTAACAGGCTTCGACATGCCAGGAGGAGCACCCGCGCCGCCCCCGTGATACTGGCCAGTAGCAAACGCCCCGGTTAACGACACGTAGCTCCCGACCGAGACCGGTGACGTGGATGCCAGCGCGCTGGGCTTCGCCCACCTCGGCAAGACGGTGACGGTCTCGGGCTCGGTCGTCGCCTCGGGACCGCCCCGGTCGTGGCAGGTGCGCGGGATCCTCGTCGCCGTGACGCACCAGAACCCGGTCCTGACGGGCGGCCAGGGCTTCCTCACCATCCTGACCGTCGCCCTGAGCTGGGCGGACGGCAACCTCTCGAACGTCGTGATCAGCCCGAGCGCCGACGTGACGATCGACGAGGACTGACGCCGCAGGGGTGAGCCGCGTTCACCCGGCTGAGGGACCGCTGAGGGATCCCGCTGACAACGGTGTCAGCGTGGGCCAGACCACACCCTTAATGAGCGGCGGCTCTCACTAGGTGGCGAGTAGCGTCGATCTCGTGCTCCTCGGGGGAGGAGACACAAAGTGTGCGACGCCGGAGATCCGGGGGGATCCGACGCCCGGCGTTGTGTAATTGGGGGGACCAATGAATCAACTATTGGCGACTGCCGTGCGGGGAGATCCCGCCGACAATGTGACCGGCGATGTGGCCGACGCTGTCATCGCCGCGCCTGTCATCGCCGCACCGGTCATGCCCGTCTTCGTGGACGCATCGGGGCGGCGTCGCAAGCTCGTCACCGGCCTCGGCTGGCTGGTCGCGCTGGCCTGCCTGGCCTACCTCGGCGTGATCGGCGTCAGCCTCACCGGCACATCGGTCGGGCCGTTGCCCGATCTGCCCAGCGTCGCGTCCCGCACGGTGGTGTTCGGGTCGGACACCGCGGGCCTCCCGCAGGGAGCGCTCGAGGTGCCGGTGCCCGCGCAGCCCGCGCCCGTGGCCGCGGCCGCACCGGACTGGGCAGGCGCCGCCAAGGTCGCCGCCGCGCGCAGCACCGCGGCGCCCAAGGCCGCGCCGAAGGTGGCGCCGAAGATCGCGCCCAAGACCGCGGTCACGACGGCACCGAAGGTCGTGACGTCGTCGTCGAAGGCCCGCACGGGCGCCGCGCTCGCCACCGACCGGACGTCCTCGTCCGCGCGTACCGGAGGCGCATCGCGATGACGCTCCGGCTGGTGCGGCACGACCACACCGCCGCCACCGCCCGCCACCGTCGTCGAGTACGCCCGAAGTTCCTGTTGATCGGACTGGTCGTCGCCATGTTCTGCAGCGTGCTGCTGCTGAACGGGCTGGTCCGCTCGCAGATCGGGATCGACGCACGGGGAGCGGGCCAGGACGGCGACGACTCCGCGGTGCCCGCCTCGGTGAGCTCGGGCGGCCCGGTGATCGACCTGACCCACGGCCGACGGCAGAGCATCGCCCTGCCGTCGCGCACCGTGGCGTTGACCTTCGACGACGGCCCGGATCCGACGTGGACACCGCAGATCCTCGCGGTGCTCGCGAAGTACCACGTGCCCGCCACGTTCTTCGTGGTCGGGTCGTCGGTGGCCCGCGACCCGGATCTGGTCCGCCAGATCCGGGCGCAGGGCTCGGAGATCGGCATCCACACGTTCACCCACCCCGACCTGGCCGAGGTGTCGACCGACCGCGTCGACCGCGAGATGACCGAGACGCAGTACGCGTTGGCCGGGGCCACCGGCGAGCTGTCGTACCTGGTGCGGCCGCCGTACTCGTCGGAGCCCGACGCGCTCGACGACCTCCGGTTCGACGTGATCTCCCGGCTGGGCGAGCAGGGCTACGTGACCGCGCTCGTGGACGTCGACACCGAGGACTGGCAGCAGCCCGGGGTCGGCGCGATCGTGCACAACGCCGTCCCCGAGGACGGCCAGGGCGGCGTCGTGCTGCTGCACGACGCGGGCGGTGACCGCAGCGAGACGGTGGCGGCGCTCGACCGGTTGATCCCGGAGATGCAGGCCGACGGCTTCACGTTCACGACCGTGAGCGCGGGGGCCGGGCTGCCGCCCGCCAACTTCCCGGCCGGTCCGGTGGACCTCACGCTCGGGCGGATCATGCTGGTCGCGGTGGCCATCGCGAGCCACATCGTGACCGCGCTGGAGTGGAGCCTGCTGCTCGTCGGCGGGTTGGTGGTGCTGCGGACGCTGCTCGTGATGGTGGTCGCGCTGCGGCACGGCAGGCGTGTGCGGCGGGCGCGGCGCCTGGCGGGCCGGGCGAGCCCGCTGCGCAAACCGCCCGCGGGCCCGGTCACCGTCGTGGTGCCCGCCTACAACGAGGAGAAGACCATCGAGGCGACCGTGCGGTCGCTCGCCGCATCGACCCACCCCGTCGAGATCATCGTGGTCGACGACGGGTCCACCGACGGCACCGCCGACCTCGTCGAAGGCCTCGAGCTGGCGAACGTGCGGGTGATCCGCCAGGCCAACTCGGGCAAGCCCGCCGCGCTCAACGCGGGCATCGCCGCCGCCCGGCACGAGATCCTCGTGCTGATCGACGGCGACACCGTGTTCGAGCCGGGCACCGTGGCCGCGCTCATCGAGCCGTTCGCCGACCCGGCGGTCGCCGCGGTGGCGGGCAACGCGCGGGTCGCGAACCGCAAGGGCCTGCTCGCGCGGCTGCAGAACATCGAGTACGTCGTCGGGTTCAACATCGACCGGCGCGTGCAGGACTCGTGGGGTGTCGTCACGACCGTGCCCGGCGCGGTCGGGGCCTACCGCACCCGGGCGCTGCGCGCGGTCGGCGGGATCAGCGCCGACACCCTCGCCGAGGACACCGACCTGGCGATCACGCTGGGGCGGGCCGGGTGGCGGGTGGTCTACGCACCCACCGCGCGGGCCTGGACCGAGGCGCCCGCGACGCTCGGGCAGCTGTGGCGGCAGCGCTACCGGTGGAGCTACGGGATCATGCAGTCGCTGTGGAAGCATCGGCACGCCGTGGTCGAGAGCGGGGCGTCCGGGCACATCGGACGGGTGGGGCTCGGCCTCACCGCGCTGTTCCAGATCGTCCTGCCGCTGCTGGCGCCGATGGTCGACATCTACCTGGTCTACGGGCTGCTGTTCCTCGACCCGGTCGTCACCGCGATCACGTGGGGCGGCGTGCTGTTCGTGCAGCTGCTGCTCGGCGCGGTCGCGTTCCGGCTGGAGGGCGAGCCGGTGCGGTCGTTGTGGCTGCTGCCCGCGCAGCAGCTGGTGTACCGGCAGCTCATGTACGCGGTGCTCATCCAGTCCATCGCGACGGCGGCCGCCGGGGTCGCCCTGCGCTGGCAGAAGATCCCGCGCATCGGGGACTTCAGCGGGGTGCCGACCACGAGGACGGCGTCATGATGAAAGCGCGCAACGCCTTCGCCGCCCTCGTCGCGCTCGTGGTGATCGGGCTCGCGGCCTGCGCGGGCCCGACACCGGCGACGGCCGAGGCGGCACCCGCGCTGACGCCCACGGTCGCGACACCCACCACGGCGGCCCCGCAGGCGATCCGGCAGCAGGTCGAGGTCACCTTCTACGCCGCCGCCGACAACGACCCGCCCGGCAGCGCCGAGATCGCCTACCCCAACTCGCGGCACACCGCGGCGGGCGGCACCGGCACCTACGCCGACCCGCTGTCGCTCGCCACCGATCCCCGCGAGATCCGGCCGGGGGTGGTGGTCTACTACCCGTCGGTCAAGAAGTACTTCGTGATGGAGGACGACTGCGCCGAGTGCATCGACGACTGGTCCACCAACCGGACTCCGCACGTCGACCTCTGGATGTCCAACAGCGCCGACCCCGTCGTCCAGAACTGCGAGGCCGCGCTCACGCCGGACGGCCGGGACACGATCATCGTGAACCCCCCGGCCGACCTGCCCGTCGACCCCAAGCCCCTGTACGCGGGCGGGAGGTGCTGGCCGAACACGTGAGGTTGGCCCGTCGCGGCTCGGGGTACGCCGGGTATTCCGATCCAACGACGAGGAGGAGCGCCCGTGGGTGGCAACAAGATCGTGGTGTACAAGGAGCCGGGAGTGGTGGCGGTCGAGGACCACGACGCGCCGAAGCTCGAGGTCCCGGCGGAGGTCGCCGAGGCGATGGGGATGAGCCGCAAGGCCGACCACGGGGTGATCCTCCGCAACGTCTCCACCAACATCTGCGGCTCCGACCAGCACATGGTGCGGGGGCGCACCACCGCGCCGCCCGGGCAGACGCTGGGCCACGAGATCACCGGGGAGATCGTCGAGAAGGGGAGCGACGTCCAGTTCCTCGAGGTCGGTGACATCTGCTCGGTGCCGTTCAACATCGCGTGCGGCCGCTGCCGCAACTGCCGCGAGGGGCAGACCGGCATCTGCACGAACGTCAACCCCGCGCGGGCGGGCTCGGCGTACGGCTACGTGGACATGGGCGGCTGGGAAGGCGGCCAGGCCGAGTACGTGATGGTGCCGTTCGCGGACTTCAACCTGCTCAAGTTCCCCGACCGCGACCAGGCCCTGGAGAAGATCCTCGACCTGACGATGCTGTCGGACATCTTCCCGACCGGCTACCACGGCGCCTACACCGCGGGCGTCACCACCGGGTCCACGGTGTACGTGGCCGGGGCGGGGCCGGTGGGGCTGGCGGCGGCGTACTCGTCGGTGCTGCTCGGCGCGGCCGTGGTGATCGTCGGAGACCTCAACGCCGACCGGTTGGCCCAGGCCCGCTCGTTCGGCTGCGAGACCATCGACATCTCCCAGGACGCGACGCTCGAGGACCAGGTCGCGCAGATCCTGGGCAACAACGAGGTCGACTGCGCCGTCGACGCCGTCGGGTTCGAGGCGACCGGGCACGGCAAGGACGGCGGCGAGGCGCCCGCGGCGGTCCTCAACTCGATCATGTCGTTGACCCGCGCGGGCGGCAGGCTCGGCATCCCCGGGCTCTACGTCACGGGTGACCCGGGCGCCGCCGACGCCGACGCCCAGGAAGGCACCCTCAAGGTCCGGCTCGGGCTGGGCTGGGCCAAGAGCCACGCGTTCGCCACCGGCCAGTGCCCGGTGCTGAAGTACAACCGCGGGCTGATGATGAGCATCCTGCACGACAAGGCGCACATCGCCGACGCGGTGAACGCCACCGTGATCGGCCTCGACGACGCGCCCCGCGGCTACCAGGAGTTCGACCAGGGTGCGGCGAAGAAGTACGTCCTCAACCCGAACGGGCTGATCCCCGCCGCGTAAGTGAGGAGCGCGCTGAAGGACTCGGCCCTACTGCGCGACGCCCAGGCGGCGCCCTCGCGGCGTTGGCCGCCACCGCCGATACAACCCCGGTATCGGCGGCGGCGTCCGCCTTGCGATGCCACCACCTGGCCGCCGCTCGCTACGGGCGGAGTCCTTCAGCACCCTCCTACGCAACCAGGACGGCGGTGCCCAGCGCCTCGCGGCCCGCGAGGGTGATGGCGGCGGCGACGCGCTCGCCGACCAGGCCCAGCGTGGCGGCGGCGATCATGCCTGAGCGCACGAGCTGGTGCGCCGCGGACTGGTCGCAGCAGCAGCGGCCGTCGAAGAACAGGTCGGGCTCGGTGCCCAGCTGCAGCTCCGCGCCGCCCGCCGCCACGGCACGCAGGATCGCCCGGTCGCGTCCGCTGAGGGTGCTCGTGGTGGTCATGGCGGTCTCCGGAGGTGAGGTGGGGCTGTGGTCTGCGTTACATCCAGTCTGTAGACCACGGCCCCTCCCCGGACTCATCGGCGCGACGAGGAACGTGTTCGAGGCGCGCAGGAAACCCTGCCCATCCGGTAAGCGGCTACGTCGCCGCGGCCTGTCGACCCGCCCCGAAGTAGGCGGCCACCGCCTCGGCGTCGGGCAGCTGGTCGGCGTCGCACACCGAGCCGAAGTCGGCGTTCCAGAACGGCCCCTCGCGCTTCGTCCACGGCCCGACGTACGCGTACGGGCCTGCGTGGCCGCCGTCGCCGGGGGAGATGCCGTAGTTCACCTCGTCGAGGGCGATGCCGAGGTCGAAGTGCTCCGGCCACAGCACCGGTTCCTCGTCGGGCGCGAACGCGCGCAGCCCCGCCTCGCCGCGGGCGAACCAGTCGGCGAGCGCGGCGGCCGCGCCCGGGTCGACGGCCAGCTGCGCGCCGTCGGCCAGGTCGGCGTGGTCGGAGTAGTTCGACGGCGCGCCCGGCTCCACCCCCGCGGCCTCGCCGACCTCGGCGACCGTGCCCGTGAGCGGCACCCGCACGTCGGGGCCGACCAGCTCGCCGCCCTCGACCCGCCACGGCCCCGCGACCTGCCCGAACCCGCCCGGGGTGACCCGCAGCCGGATGGTGCCCTGCGTGCGGTGCTGCGGCCCCGCGAGCAGCTGCTCGGCGACGGCGTGCAGCGACCGGCGGGTCGCGCTCAACACCTGCTCGTCCACGTGTCCTCCTGGTGCCCTGGTTCGGCTCGCCGCCATTCTTGCGAGCAGGGCAAGACCGCCGACGATCAGGGCCGTGGCAGGCCACCGGTGGCGACGACCGCCCCGCCCGCGTCGCTGACCCGGATCGTCGCGACGTCGCCCGCGGGCCTGCTGATGCCCCACCAGCCGGTGCCGCCCGTCGCGTCGTAGGTCTCGGTGGCGGCCACCGAGCCGTCCCTGCGCAGCAGCTCGCACGTCAACCGCCCGGGGCGGGCGACGTCCAGGTACACCGACAGGAAGTTCGGCCGCTCGCGGCTGACGATGACGTCGCCCACGTGCTGGGCCCCGTCCACCAGCGGGCTGGCCACCGCAGGCGGCCTGCCCGCGGACCCCGCCAGCCCATCCGCCGCCGAACGCCGCGACGACCACCGCGGCGGCCGCCGCAGCCCGGATCCACCGGGCCGTCGGCGCCCGGCGCGGCCGGGTCACGCCGAGCCGGTCCAACACCCGCTGCTCGAAGCCGACGGGCGGCTCGGCGGGCGGGATGAGCGCCCGCAACCGGTCGTGCACCGCGCCGAGCGTCGCCACGTGCCGGCTGCACGCGGGGCAGTCCTGGAGGTGGGCGAGCGCGGCGGCGCGCTCGTGGCCCGCCACCAGGCCGAGCGCGATCTCGGGAGCCAGCTCCCGGCACCGTGCGCACCCGGCGGAGTCCGACGCCGTCATGGCCGGTCCTCCTGTTCCTCGAGCGCCGCGGCCAGCCGCAGCATCGCCGCCCGGATCCGCGTCTTCGCGGTGCCCAGCGGGATCCCTTCGCTCTCGGCGACCTCGCGGGCCGTCATGCCCCGGAACGCGGCGAGCACCAGCGCCCGGCCCTGCTCGACGGGCAGCGCCCGGATGGCCGCGCGGAGCTCGTCGGCAGACTCCGCTTCGATGGCCGAGTGTTCCGGGGTCTCACCCGTCAGCACGTCCTGCAGCTCCAGCGGGTCGACCGGGATCGCCCGGCGCGCGCGGGCCGCGTCGACAGCGAGGTTGTGGGTGATCGCGGTCAGCCAGGCCCCCACGGCGCCGCGTCGCGGGTCGAAGAGGGCCGCGTGCCGCCACGCCCGCTCGAACGCCTGCTGCGCCACGTCCTCGGCGAGGGCCGGGTCGCCGAGCACGGTCAGCGCAACGCCGAAGACCCGTCCCTGGAAACGGCGCACGAACGCCACCGACAGCTCGGCGTCCCCCGCCGTGAGGCCCGCGAGCAGCAGGTCGTCGGACATCCGATCGACCTGCCGCCCACGCACCCGACCCCCCGGACGACTCAGACCCGCGGTCGCGCGTACGACCACGCCATGACGACCACCGAGCCCACCAGCAGCAGCATGGCGAGCGGCACGTGCACCGCCAGCAACCCGAGGTCGCCGAACGCGGCCTGGGCGAAACTCACGACGAAGACGGCGACCGCGATCCCGGTCGGCCACCACGACACCCGGCGGCGCCGCGCGAGCAGGAAGGCGGCGAGCGCCGTGAGCCCGGTGCAGATGTGCACCACGAACGCGCCGCCGAAGTGCAGCGTCTCGGCCACGCGGCTGCGGGAGAGGATCTCGCCCGCCGTCACCCCCTGCAGCACGATGATGACCACGGCCGCCGTCGCGGCGACGCGCAAGGCCCGCAGCGCGCCGGGGCGGTCGGTGTCGGTGGCGGCGTGGGCGGGCGAGCGGGTCACCGGGCCTCCTCGATGGTCGGACACAGGTGGTACGACGAATCGCCGGTCGGAGATTTCCGACCGGCGATACCGTGACCTCTTCGTAATACGACTCAGTGGATGTGTGACCCCCCGTTGACGTCGTAGGTCACGCCGGTGATGTAGCCGGACTCCGGGCGGCAGAGGTAGGTGATGAGGTCGGCGACGTCGGCGACGGTGCCGATGCGCCCGACCGGGGTGCCCGCGAGGAGCTGGTCCTTGCGGTCGCCCTCGAGCGCGCCGCCGGTGATGTCGGTGCCGATGAGCCCGGGCGCGACGGAGTTGACGGTGACGCCGCGCGGGCCGAGCTCGCGGGCCAGCGCGCGGGCGAACCCGAGCTGCGCGGCCTTGGCGGCCGAGTACGCCACCCCGCCGAAGACGCCGCCCCCGCGTTCGGCCGAGACCGACGACAGGAACACGATCCGGCCGAATCCGCGCTCGGCGAGGCCGGGCGCCACGCGCCGGGTGATGTTGTAGGCGCCGCGGACGTTGACGGCGAAGATCCGGTCCCACTCGGCGTCGGTGACGTCGAGGAAGCGGGTGGGCGAGGTGATGCCCGCGTTGTTCACGAGGGCGCCGACGGGCGGCAGGGCCCCGTCGACGACGGCGAGCGCGGCCTCGACCGAGGCCTCGTCGGTGACGTCGCAGGCGACGCCGACGGCCTGCACGCCGTGCTGCTCGGTGATCTCGTCGGCGACGTCCTTGGCCCCGGCCTCGTCGAGGTCGAGGACGGCGACGTGCCAGCCCGCGGCGGCGAGGGCGTGGGCGGTGGCGCGGCCGATGCCGCGCTTCGAGCCCGCGCCGGTGACGACGGCGGTGTGGGCAGCGGTCTGCATGGTTGCTCCTAGAGCTCGGACTTGATGCGGGCGATGACGGCGTCGGTCGACAGGCCGTAGCGGTCGTGCAGGGTGGGCAGGGCGCCCGCGGCGAGGAACTCGTCGGGCAGGGCGATCGGCACGATGCGGGTGCCGGCGCCCGCGAAGGCGAGCGTGCTCGCCACGGACTCGGCGAGCCCGCCGACCACGGTGTGGTTCTCGCAGGTGACGACGAGCCTGCCGGGCGCGGCGGCGCGCAGGATCGCGTCGCGGTCCAGCGGCTTGATCGTCGGGACGTGCAGCACCCCGACGTCGACGTGGTCGGCTTCCAGGCGCGCCGCGGCCTGCAGCGCGCGCATGGTCATCAGCCCGGTGGAGATGATCACGACGTCGCGGCCGCTGCGCAGTTCGGCGGCCTTGCCGAGCTCGAACCGGTAGTCGTACTCGTCGAGCACGGCGGGCACGTTGCCGCGGAGCAGCCGCAGGTAGGTCGGGCCGGGGTGGGCGGCGAGCTGCGGCACGGCCTGCTCGATGTCGACGGCGTCGCAGGGGTCGACGATGGTGAGGCCGGGGCAGGCGCGCAGGATCGCGAGGTCCTCCGTGGCCTGGTGGCTGGGCCCGTAGCCGGTGGTCAGGCCGGGCAGCGCGCCGACGACGTTGACGTTGAGGCCGGGCTCGGCGATGTCCAGGCACAGGAAGTCGTAGGCGCGGCGGGTGGCGAACACCGAGTAGGTGGACGCGAACGGCACCAGGCCGACCTCGGCCAGGCCCGCCGCGGCGCCGAGCATGGCCTGCTCGGCCATGCCCATCTGGAAGAACCGGTCCGGGTGGGCGTCGCGGAAGACGTGCATGTCGGTGTACTTGGCCAGGTCGGCGGAGAGCCCGACGATCTCCGGGCGCTCCTGCGCCAGCCGGGACAGCGCGTGGCCGAACGGGGCGCTGGTGGTGCGCTGGCCGGGGTCGGCGAACGAGGCGATCATCGCCGACGTCGTGAGGCGTGCGGTGGTCGGTGTGGTGGTCATCGGGCTTCCTCCAGCTGGTTGCGGGCGATCGCCCACTCGTGCTTCGGCGACGCGCATGAAGTGCGCCTTCTCCCGGGTCTCCAGCAGCGGCACGCCGCGGCCGATGCGGGTGTCGCAGATCAGCACCCCGGGTGAGCCGCGGTGCTCGCGCAGCTCGTCGAACGCGGCGACGAGCGCGGGGATGTCGTTGCCGTCCACGCGCAGGGCGTGCCAGCCGAACGCGCGCCACTTGTCGGTGACGGGCTCGGTGCGCAGCACCCCGGCGGTGGGCCCGTCGGCCTGCAGCGCGTTGACGTCGACGATCGCGGTGAGGTTGTCCAGGCCGTGGTGGGCGGCCTGCAGCGCGGCCTCCCAGGTCGAGCCCTCGTCGAGCTCGCCGTCGGAGAGCAGGTTGTAGACGCGGGCCGGGTTGCCCTGGTGGCGCAGGCCCAGCGCCATCCCGGTGGCGACGGCGAGGCCGTGGCCGAGCGAGCCGCCGGAGATCTCCATGCCCGGGGTGTAGGAGGCCATGCCCGACATGGGCAGCCGGGAGCCGTCGGAGCCGTAGGTCTGGCAGCTCCTCGACCGGGATCGTGCCCGCCTCGGCCAGCGCGGCGTAGAGGGCGATGGCGTAGTGGCCGATGGAGAGCAGGAACCGGTCGCGGTCGGCCCAGTGCGGGTCCTCGGGCCGGTGGCGGAGCTGGTCGGTGTAGGCGACGGCGAGCACGTCGGCGACGCCGAGCGCCTGGCCGATGTAGCCCTGGCCCTGCACCTCGCCCATGTCCAGCGCGTTGCGCCGGATGCGGTAGGCGGCCGCCCGGATGCGGTCGATGCGGTCGATGCGGGTGCTCATGCGTTTTCCTTCTGGTTGGGCGGACGGCAGGGCGAGGGTCCGCTCGAGGGCGGCGACCTCTTCGCGCTCGGCGCGGCCCCAGGTCTCGCGGGTCACGAGGGCGGCGATCAGGCCCAGCAGGCCGTAGGCGGAGAACAGCAGGGCCGGGCCGATCCAGCCGACGCCCGCGAACAGCGCGGTGGCGACGAGCGGGGTGAAGCCGGAGACGACGGCGGAGAGCTGGTAGGCCAGCGAGGCGCCGGTGGTGCGGGTCTTGGCCGCGAAGAGCTCGGAGAACCAGGCGCCCTGCACGCCGGCGAGGGAGTTCTGGCAGATGGTGTAGCTGACGACGAACGCGATGACGATCGCGATCGCGGTGCCCGTGTTGACCACGAGGAACAGCGGCACGCCCCAGGCGACGGTGAGCGCGGTGCCGAGCAGGTAGACCGGGCGGCGGCCGACGCGGTCGGTGAGCGCGCCCCACAGGATGGTGGCGACGATGCCGAGCGCGGCCGCGATCATCAGCGCGGTCAGGGTGGTCGGGCGGTCGGCCAGCTTCTGGCTCGACAGGTAGGACAGGATGAAGGTGACCGACACCGCGTAGCCCGCGGTCTCGGCGATGCGCAGGCAGAACGCGCGCAGCACGTTGCGCCAGTCGTCGCGCAGCACCTCGAGCAGCGGGTTCTTGGAGATCTCGCCCTCTTCCTTCAGCTCCTCGAACTCGGGCGACTCCTCGATCTTGAGCCGGATGAGGATGCCGACGACGATCAGCACGGCCGAGAGCAGGAACGGCACCCGCCACGCCCACTGGTCGCCCAGCGGCACGCTCACCAGGAACGCGAAGTTGGCCAGCAGCAGCCCGACCGGGAAGCCCGCCTGGGTGATGCCGGTGTAGAGGCCCTTCTTGCGCCAGGGCGCGTGCTCGAAGCACATGAGGATCGCGCCGCCCCACTCGGCGCCGAACGCCAGGCCCTGCACGACGCGGACGGCGACGAGCAGGATCCCGGCCCACACCCCGACCTGCTGGTAGGTGGGCAGCACGCCGATGAGCACGGTCGCGATGCCCATGAGCAGCAGCGAGCCGACCAGCACGGGCTTGCGGCCGATCCGGTCGCCGAGGTAGCCGCCGATGATGCCGCCCAGCGGGCGCACGGCGAACCCGATGCCCAGCGTGGCGAACGACAGCAGCGTGCCCGAGAGCGGGTCGGTGGCCGGGAAGAAGACGTGGTTGAAGTACAGCGCGGCGGCGGTGCCGAAGCCGATGAAGTCGTAGGTCTCGATGGTGGCGCCGATCGAGCAGCCGATCGCGACCTTCTTCTTCTCCGGCGTGCCCTCGATGGGGTGCCACTGGGCGACCTCTGCGAGGTGCGGATCCCGGGGCGGTGGTTGCTGTGCGCTCATGTGATCTCCGATGATCGGCTGCTGGCTACCATCAGTTGACTGTTAACAGTCGAACTGTTGGCGAGAAGGATGAGAGAACGTGCAGCGCGTGTCAACGGCTTGGTGGCCGAGCCACCCGGATGGCGCAGGGGAGGGGGCTGCTCAGCCTTCGGCGTCGAGCGGGGCGTACTGGCGCGCGGCGGCGGCCATGTGTTGCTCGACCACGGTGACCGCGGCCGCGGCGTCGCCGCCCGCGATGGCCTCGACGATCGGCGCGTGCCGATCGCGCGCCATCATCGTGGGCGCCTCGCGGACCGCCTCGCCGTTCATGATCGTGACCCGGATCCGGCCTTCGAGGTGGCGCCAGGACGCCACCAGCATCGAGTTGCCCGACAGCTGGCACAGCAGGAGGTGGAAGCCCAGGTCGGCCTCCAGGTTCTCCGCGAAGTCGCCGGGTGTGTCGGGGAGCTTGGCCAGCGCCGTGCGCAGCGTGGTGACCGCGGTGTCGTGCCGCGGCGAGGCGATGATCTCCGTGACGGCGAGGCCCTCCAGGGCCGCGCGCACGCGGAACAGCTCCCGGACCTCTTGCGGCGTCACCGTGCTCACCCGCAGCATGCCGCGGTTGCCCGCCGTGACCAGGCCCTCCTGCTGGAGGTGGCGCAACGCCTCGCGGACCGTGCCGCGGCTGACGCCGAGGAGTGACGCCAGCTCCACCTCGCCGAGGTGGTCGCCCGGCCGGTAGCGGCCCGAGGTGATCGCCGCCCGCAGCGACTGCAACGCCCGCTCGCGCAACGTGCTGCGATCGAGGCTGGGCAACGGCTCGGCACTCACCCGGCCGAGGGTACCCCTCTGATGTCAACAGTCGCCTACTGGCTGTCGACAGCGGAGAGCTACTACTGCGTGGGCGGTACTTCCACGACGGCGATGTGGTTGCCGTCCGGGTCGCGCAGCATGAACAGCAGCGGCGCGCCGGGGGCGTCCGCGGGCTCCGGGTCGAGGTCGACGCCGCCCATGGCGGTGAGCCGGGCGTGCTCGGCCCGCGCGTCCGGTGTCTCCACGCCGATCGAGCCGCCGCCGGGCTGGCCGCCCATCGGCGGGTTCAGCGCCAGGCGGGCGGTCGAGCCGGGCGGGGCGACCTCCAGCCAGCGGTACTCGCCGTTCTCGCCGAAGCGCGAGTCGCTGCGCACCTCGAAGCCGAGCTTCTCGGTGTAGAAGGCGAGTGCGGCGTCCTGGTCGGCGACGGCGAACATGGCCACGCCGATGTTGTTCACGGTGGTCGGGCTCATCCGGGCATTGTCCACGGAAGCGCGTTCGAGGCCGTCCCGGGTGGATGCGATCACCGCGTGACGCCACGCTGCCGCCCGGCCTGATCGCGTCGAGTGGCACATCACGCCTGTCGTGACCGGCGTGATGTGCCACTCGCGCCGATCACCGGCCGTCGAGCAGGGGTTGGCGCGGGTCCCACTTCGGGCCGCCCGCGGCGTCGCGGCGGCGGCGGGCGATGCCGGACAGCGCCTCCAGCACCACCCGGTTGGCCAGCGCCGAGGTGATCTCGGCGTGGTCGTAGGGCGGGGCCACCTCCACCACGTCGACGCCCGCCACCGGCAGCTCGTAGGCGATGCGGCGCACCGCGTCCAGCAGCTGGCGCGCGGTGAGCCCGCCCGGCTCCGGGGTGCCGGTGCCGGGGGCGTGGCCGGGGTCGCAGACGTCGATGTCGACGGAGAGGAACACGCCGTCGCACTCGTCGGTGGCGATCCCGAACGCCTCGGTGAGGCACTCGTCGAGGCCGCGCGCGACGATCTCGGTCATCTCGTACGACCGCATGCCCTGCTCGGCCATCCAGGCGAGGGTCTCCGGGCCCGGCCAGTAGCCGCGCAGCCCGACCTGCAGGAACCGGTCGCCGCGCACCGCACCCGACTCGATCAGCCGCCGCATCGGCTGCCCGTGCCCGATCAACGAGCCGAACTCGACGTCGCCGGTGTCGGCGTGCGCGTCGAAGTGGATCATCGAGACGCGGCCATGGCCGACGTGCTCGGCCACGCCCGCCGCGTCCGGCCACGCGACCGTGTGGTCGCCGCCGATGATCAGCGGGATCGCCCCGGTGCGCGCCACCGCGGCCACCGCGGTCTGCAGGTCGCGCACCGAGCGCTCGGCGTCGCCCGCGTACATCTCGACGTCGCCCGCGTCGTAGACGGTCAGGTCGCCCGAGAGCCCGTCGACGCGCAGCGCCAGGGACGGGCGCGACCCGTCGTGGGGCAGGTAGCAGGTCTGGCGCACGTACTGCGGCCCGAACCGCGCGCCCGAGCCGGTAGGAGGTGCCGCCGTCGAACGGGGCACCGAGGATCACCACGTCGGCGTCGGCGTACGTCTCGGGCTCGTCCCAGGTGCACCGGGGCACGCCGAGGAACGTGATGTCGGGTCCGAACTGGGGGCCGTAGCGCGCCACGTCACTCGCCCACGTAGGACATGACGTGTTTGACCCGCGTGTACTCCTCGAGCGAGTACGCCGACAGGTCCTTGCCGTAGCCCGACTGCTTGAACCCGCCGTGCGGCATCTCGGCCACGAGCGGGATGTGGCAGTTGATCCACACGCAGCCCGCGTCGATCGCCGCGGACATGCGCAGCGCGGTGCCGTGGTCGCGGGTCCACACGCTGCTCGCGAGCCCGTAGTCGGTGTCGTTGGCGAGGCGCACCGCGTCGGCCTCGTCGGTGAACGACTGCACGGTGATGACCGGGCCGAAGATCTCGGTGCGGATGAGCTCGTCGTCCGCGTGTAGGCCGCTGACCAGGGTGGGGGTGTAGAAGTAGCCGCCCCCGCCCACCTGGTCGCCGCCCGCGACCACCTGCGCGTGCGACGGCGCGCGCTCGACGAGGCCCGCGACGTGCGCGAGCTGGGTGGGGTTGTTGACCGGCGGGATGTAGAGCGCCTCGCCGTCGGGCACCTCGTCGCGCGAGAGCTCGACGCTCGCGGCCTGCTCGGCGAGCGCGGCCACGAGGTCGTCGCGGATGCGCTCGTGGGCGATCACGCGGGTGGCGGCCGTGCAGTCCTGGCCCGCGTTGAAGTAGCCCGCCACCGCGATGCCCTCGGCCGCGGCGGCGAGGTCGGCGTCCTCGAACACCACCACGGGTGCCTTGCCGCCCAGCTCGAGGTGGGTGCGCTTGACGGTCGCGGCCGCCGCCTGTGCCACGGCCTTGCCCGCCCGGGTGCTGCCGGTGATCGAGACCATCGCAGGCGTGGGGTGCGCGGTGAGCGCGGCGCCGGTGGCCCGGTCGCCGCAGACGACGTTGAACACGCCGGGCGGCAGCACGTCGGCGAACAGCTCCGCCATCAGCACCGCGCTGGCGGGCGTGGTGTCCGAGGGCTTGAGGACGATCGTGTTGCCCGCGGCAAGGGCCGGGGCGAACTTCCACACCGCCATCATCATCGGGTAGTTCCACGGCGCCACCGACCCGATCACGCCGACCGGCTCCCGGCGGATCGAGGACTGGAACCCGCGCATGTACTCGGCGCTGGCCTTGCCCTCCAGGACGCGGGCGGCGCCCGCGAAGAACCGGATCTGGTCGACCATCGGCGGGATCTCCTCGCTGGTGGTCAGCCCGATCGGCTTGCCGGTGTTCTCGGCCTCGGCCGCGACGAGCCGCTCGCCGTTCTGCTCGATCGCATCGGCCATCGCCATCAGCGCGGCCTGCCGCTCGCCCGGTGTGGTGCGTCCCCACTCCCCGAACGCGCGCTTGGCCGCGGCGAACGCGGCGTCCACGTCGGGGGCGGTCGAGAGGGGTGCTGCGGCGTAGACCGCGCCGGTGGCCGGGTTGACGACGTCGGTGTAGCCGCCCTCGGCGGGCGGGACGAACGCGCCGTCGACGAAGTTCGCGAGTGTCTGCTTGTCGGCCATCAGGGCTCCTCAGTGGCAGGTGGCGGACGGTGCGACGTCCAGGGACGGGTTGTGGTCGAAGAACCCGGTGGGCTTGAGCCAGAACGACACGGTGTCGGCGGGCATGATCGGCCAGTCCTCGACGCGCGGGACGTGGTGGATGCCGAACGTGTACCAGAGCACGACGTCGGTGTTGTCGATCGAGCGCTCGGCCGCGGTCCACACCGGGAGGCCCTCGTCCTCGGCGCTCTGGTTCACGAACTCGCCGCACGGCCAGCGCTCCTCGCGGGCGTACGGGGTGACCCACAGCGTGTGCTCCAGCACCCGGGCGCGGCGCAGCACGGGCGAGCTCGGGTCGAGCATCGGCGGCACCGCGGCGCTCGGGACGAGCTTGTAGGCCACAGCGGTGCCCACCTTGTTGCGCACGTTCGGGTTGGTGACCTTCCAGGCGCGCTGGGTGGACCAGTCGAAGTCGAAGCCACCCTCCGTGGCGAGCGGCACCGAGCGCTGGGCGAGCGCGAGGCCGTACGGGTTGTCCGGGCCGATCGGCAGCTGCTCGGTCTCGGACATGACGACGGTGTTGTCCGGCCCGTCGACCTCCATGTCGAGGCGGACGGTGAGGAAGTGCTGGTGGATCGGCGCGTAGGTCTGCGTGTCGACGACCGTGCCGTACGGCGGCGCGTCGTCACCCTCGAACGGCGTGGTCACCATGATCCCGGTGGCGCGCACCTCGCACTCGATGTTGCCGTCCTGGTAGAAGCGCCAGTAGACGAGGTACTCGTAGTTGGCCACCGTGACGTGGAAGGACACGACGAGCCTGCGCATGCGGCGCACCTCGGCGCCCGCCCGCTCGTCCACGTGCTTCCAGAGGACGGCGTTGTCCTCCTCGTGGATGCAGATCGCGTTGTTGACCGTCTGCGGCTCGCCCGCCGAGTCGTGCAGCACGGCGTCGAGGTAGCGGATCTCGCCGAGGCAGTCGCAGCCGAGCTCGAGCGAGGTCGTCATGAAGCCGAGGCCCCACTCGCCGATGTCGTAGGCCGTGCGGCGCACGTGGTCGGGCGTCGGGTCGCGGTAGGGCACCACCATCTCGGCGAACGAGATGCGGTGCGCGATCGACCGGCCGCCGTAGGAGACCCGGTGCAGGATCACGCCCTCGCGGTAGCCGAAACCCAGCCGCAGGCGCCAGCCCTGCCACGACAGCTCGTTGCCGTCGAGGGTGAACGAGACCCCGTCGGGCTGCCGGATGTCCAGGGGCTTGAGGTCGGTGCGCTGCTGGAGGCCCGGCACGTGCTTCGGCACGTACTCGCCCTGCACCTCGGGGAACCCGGCCGACGGGGTGTCCTCGACCTCCAGCAGCTCCATCGTGTTGAGGTCGACCACGAACTTCAGCCCGCTCACCGGGTGGGCGTAGGGGTTGGAGTCGGGGGAGTCGCGCAGCCAGACGTCGCACCAGCCGATGCGGCGGCCCTCGTAGGCGGTGGGGATGAGGTGGGCGCCGTAGGTCCAGACGTCGACGAGCACGAGATCGGGATCGGTGATCCCGCGCTTGGCGAGCGCGGCGAGGACGTCGGGGTGGCGGCGCATGGCCGCGTCGCAGTCGTGCCACTCGTCGACGGTGGCGTTGGGCTGCTTGCCCGGCTGGGCGTCCCAGGACAGCAGGGCGTCGTCGGTGAGCGAGAGCACGCCGACGTAGGCGGTGCCGTCCTCGGTGTTCCAGGCGACGACGCGGGCCTCGCGCGCGATCGGGTCGCCGGGCTGGAACGCGCGCACCACGTCCTTCGTCGGCTCCCGCAGCTCGACCGAAGCGATGCGCCAGTGCGGGCGGGCGACGTCCTTCTCGCGCCGGAGGATCTGCGCCACCGCGCGGAACTCCTCGGCGGACAGCGGGTCGAGCGGGTGGTCGCTCACGGGGCCCCCTCCGGGACGGTTGTCGCCTTCGTCACGTGGCTGCCGACAGTCTGTGGATCAGCGGGGTCGGTGCGCAACGTCACCGTCCACAATCGTGAGCGCGATCGGTGCTTCGGCGAGCTCGTCCGGAGCCGCCGTCAGCGGGTCGACGAGGAAGGCGGTCAGGTCGGCGCGGGCGCCCGCCGTGATCCGCCCGGCGCGACCGGCCTCGCCCGCGGCGAACGCGGCGGTGGAGGTGTAGCCCCGCAGCGCGGTGCGCGCGTCCAACCCCTGGTGTGGCTGCACCGGTGGCACGTCGGGCTCGCCCGCGGGGCGGCGCAGCTGGGCGTCGGCCAGCACGCGGCGCGGGTCGAAGGGGGCCACCGGCCAGTCGGAGCCGAGCACCAGCGGCACCCCGGCGTCGTGCAGGTCGCGGCAGCGCCATGCGCGGTCGGCGCGGTCGGCGCCCAGGCGGGTGGACCAGTTGTCGGTGTGGTCGGCCCGCGTGTAGTGGGTGCAGTGCGTCGGCTGCATGCTGGCCACCACGCCCTGGCGGACGAACCGGCCGATGAGCGCGCCCGGCAGCGTCTCGATGTGCTCGACCCGGTGGGGCCCGGACGGCGTCGCGGCGATCCCGTCGAGCGCGTCCAGGACGTGCCGGACGGCGGCGTCGCCGATGGCGTGGGTGGCGGTCGGGATGCCCGCCGCGGCCAGTTGCCGCACGGCGCGGGTGTACGCGGCCGGGTCCGGCCAGAAGCTGTCGATGGACTCACCCAGCGCGTCGGGCTGTTCGAGCCACGCGGTGCCGTTGTCGATGGTGCCGTCGATCATGAACTTGACGCCGCCGACCGTCCATCGGCGTCCGCCGCGGCGTTGCAGATCGGCGAGCTCGGCCAGCCCGTCGGCGTCGACGCCCGGCACGCACCACGGGGCGAATCGACAAATACGGCAGGCTGACGATGACGGAGCTGGCGGCGCAGCTGGGCACGAGCGCCTCGTCGGTGTACCACCACGTCAGCGGCCGGGCGGCGATCGTGGAGCTGCTCCGCGAGCGGGTGGTGGCGGCCGCGATGGAGGTCCCGCCGCTGGACGGCACGGACTGGGTGGACCAGATCGCCCGCTGGATGCACTCGTACCGGGCGGCCCTGGCCCAACGCCCCAACCTGATCCCCTTGCTCACCGAGCACACGATGACGGCGGGCGGCGTGCTGCGCGGCTACGACCGCGTCGCGCAGCTCCTCCGTGGCGCGGGCGTCGACGCCCGTGAGGTCCTGCTGTGGATCAGCGCGTTCGACAGCTACGCCCTGGGCGCCGCGCTCGACCTCGCGGCGCCCGACGACGTCTGGCGACGCAGCGTCGACGACCTGCCCGCGCTCGACGAAGCGCTCAGCGCGGCGCCCCGTGGCAGGCGGCGCGCCGACGAGTCCTTCGCGATCGGCCTCCGCGCCTTGCTGGTCGGGCTCCGCGAGCGCCTCTCGGGCGGAGCGTGAGGGCGACTACTACTCCGGCACGATCAGCGCAGGAGTGTCGTGGCGCAAGGTCTCGCCGCGGAAGAAGGCCGGGTTGCGCCAGCGCCACACCAGCATGAGCACCACGCCGAGCAGCAGCAGTCCCACGGCGAGGATGAACACGAGCCCGACGCCGCCGATCTCGGCGCCGCTGCCGTTGGCCGGGTCGAAGCTGTCGACCACGGAGACGATGAACACCGCGGCCAGCATCAGCCCACCGATCAGCGGGAACAGGAACTTGAAGACGATGTTGAAGGTGCTCGCGAACAGCTCGCGGCGGAAGTACCAGACGCAGGCGAACGCGGTGAGGCCGTAGTAGAAGCAGATCATGATGCCGAGCGTGAGGATCGTGTCGGAGAGGACCTCCTCCGACAGCAGCGTCATGATCGTGTAGAAGGCGCCCGTGGCGATGCCGCAGGCCAGCGTGGCGTAGCTGGGGATCTGGAAGCGCGGGTGCACGTGCGCGAAGCGGGTGGGGATCGCCTGGTACTCGCCCATCGCGAGCAGCGTGCGCGCGGGCGGCAGGAACGTCGTCTGCAGGCTGGCGAGGCTGGAGGTCACCACGGCGAGGAACAGCAGCAGCGACGGCCACTGACCCATGACCGGTTCGGCGAGCGCGCCGAACACGTCGCTCGAGGTCTCCTCGTTGCCCAGGCCGAGGCCCTCGGCGCCGACCCCGGCGTACATCATCGCGGCGATCGCGACCAGCAGGTAGGTCAGCAGGATCGTCAGCACGGTGACGATCGCCGCCCGGCCGGGCATCTTGGTGGCGTCCTTGCTCTCCTCGTTGACGGTGAGGCAGGTGTCCCAGCCCCAGAACGCGAAGATCGAGCCGATGACGCCCGCGACGAACGCGGAGAGCGTGAGCCCGGTGAACGGGTTGAACCAGTCCCAGGAGAACGGCTCGGCGAGCAGCTCCTCACCCGAGAGATGCCGGTGACCCGGGCGATGAACAGGTAGAAGAACGTGACGGCGACGCCCGCGAGGTTAGTCAGGACGATCACCGTGGCGAGCACCGCGCCCCAGCCGCACAGCCACCCGGTGTAGGGCCCGAACGCCTTGGTGGCCCAGGTGAACGAGGTGCCGCAGTCGGGCACCGAGCGGTTGAGCTCCCGGTAGCCGTACGCGGTGAGGAACATGGGGAGGAACCCCCGAACCGCTGGAGAGACCCTTGTCGTGGACGTCGGTTGGGTTCACCCTGCCTCCTGCCTCGGCCGGATTCGTCCGGCATGCGAGGAAAGTCTGGCGGGCGGTCCGGATGATCGTTTACCTGTCTGGCAGGCTCGAGGCATGTTCCGCCCCGCTTTCGCCGCCCTCGCCACCGCTTTACTGGTCGCCGGGTGCGCCACCGCGGGCACGCAGACCAACTGCGGGCTGGACGGCTGCACGGTCACGTTCCCGCGCAGCGGCGACACGTCGGTGTCGGTGCTCGGCGTCCAAGCGCGGCTGGTGGGGGTGCAGGACGGCACGGCGGAGCTGGAGGTCGCGGGCCAGCGGGTCACGGTGCCGGTGGGCGGTCAGACCGAGGCGGCCGGCTTCACGGTCGGCGTCGAGCGGGTGACCGACAAGGAGGTCGTCGTCCGCGTCCGGGCCTGAGCCCGCGCTCGTGACGGGTCCGGCGTTACGCCGGGCGGCAGATGGGGTAGCCGAACGGCGGACAAGCCGGAGGGAGCTGCCGTGTCGAGCGAGCACCAGCAGGCCGAGGAGATGCGTGACGACGTCCCGTCGACGATCGCCCGCTCCGATGACAAGGCCGTGCGGACGTACAAGAAGACCCTGGAGTCCGCCGAGGACAGCTACGGCCCTGGCGAGCGCGCCCACCGCGCCGCCTTCAGCGCGCTGAAGCACACCCACGAGAAGGTCGGCGACCACTGGGAGCCCAAGGACGAGCCGGGCCCGTCCGACGCGCAGGCCGAACAGAAGGGGTCCGACTCGCTGAAGCGGCCGAAGGAGACGGCCGAGGGGGTCGACGCGAACGCCACCAAGGCGCATCTGCTCGACGTGGCCAAGAAGCTCGGCGTCACCGGGGTGAGCCGGATGCGCAAGGACGAGCTCGTCGACGAGATCCGCAAGGCCAACGCCCGGGCGACCCGGAAGGCGCGTTCGTGATGACCCACGACCAGGTGGACACCGCCGTCTTCGACGTGGACGGCACCCTGGTGGACACCAACTACCACCACGCGCTGTCCTGGTACCGGGCATTCCGCCGGTTCGACATCGTGCTGCCGGTCTGGCGGCTGCACCGGGCGATCGGCATGGGTGGCGACAACCTCGTGGCGCACGTCGCGGGCCAGGACGTCGAGGAGCGGCTCGGCGAGGAGCTGCGCAGCGCGTGGGAGGAGGAGTTCAACCAGCTCGTGCCCGAGGTCAGCGCGTTCGCGGGTGCCCACGAGCTCCTCGCGGAAGTCAAGTCCCGCGGGCTCCGGCTGGTGTTGGCGAGCTCGGGGAAGCGCCGGCACACGGAGGCCTTCCTCGACCTGCTCGACGGCAAGGACATCGCCGACGCCTGGACGACCTCCGACGACGTCGAGGCCAGCAAGCCCGCGCCCGACCTCGTCAGCGTCGCGATGGAGAAGGTGGGCGGCACCCGGGCCGTCATGATCGGCGACTCGGTGTGGGACGCGATCTCCGCCCGCGAGGTGGGCGTGCCGACGATCGCCGTCCGCACCGGTGGCTTCTCGACCGACGAACTCCGCGACGCGGGCGCCGAGTGGGTGTTCGACTCCCTCGAGGAGCTGCGGGCCGACATCGAGAAGACGCCGCTGGGCAGCGGCGGCTGATTGGAATGCGGCACGGGGGGTAGATCTCTCGAAATCGGAAGGGAGATCTGATGTTCGAGAAGGTGCGCGAGGTCCTGGGCCATCCGGCGACGGCGGAGGACGACGTCGAACCGGATCCCGCCGTCGCCCGCACCCGGGAGACCGGTGGCGGGCCCGGCGCTGACGAGGACCAGGCGACGACCACCGGCACCGGGACGAGCGAGGAGTTCGTCGGCCGCGTGTCAGGACAGGACGCGGGCGATGACCGGGAGAGCGGCGCCGAGGCGCGGGCCGACCGGGGCTGATCAGCGGTGACACGACGAGGCGCCACGCTGGTGCGGGCGGCCGCGCTCGGCGCCGCCACCGGCGCCCGCAGCTCGGCGGGCATCGCGGCCCTGGCCTTCACCTCCCGCCCCGCCGACGCGGGGCGGATCGCGAGCGTGCTGGGCTCCCGCCGCGGCAGGCTCGTCGCGGCCGTGATGGGCGCAGGCGAGCTGGTGGCGGACAAGCTGCCCGTGACCCCGGGCCGCACCGGCCTGCCGGGTCTGGCGCCACGCGTGGCGCTGGGGGCCGTCGCGGCCGCGGGCCTGGCCGGACGCGAGGGCGCCCGGCCCGCCCTGCCCGCGCTGGTCGGGCTCGGTACCGCAATCGCCACGGCGTTCCTCGGCGAGCGGCTCCGGGGTGTGGCGGCGGCCCGGTTCGGGTCGGACCTCCCCGGCGCGGTCACCGAGGACGCCTGCGCCGCGCTGTTGGGCCTCTCGGGCGCCCGACGCGGTTAGCACGCGCGGCGCCCCCCGCCGCGGCAGCGAAGGACACATGGCGCCTTCGCCGAGTCGGACGGCCGCGCCACGGCCGCCGCCGCCCGCCCCGTCCTAGCGCGTCAGGTCGTCCAGCTCGTGGTTCCGCACGGCGGCTTCGTCGTCGCGACGGGCCAGTCCGGCCAGCGGGCGGAGGTGGCCGCGCAGGCGGTGTCCCGGCACCGTGCGGTCCCCGTCGTCGTCGTTCGGCAGGAGCCGGTTGACCAGCGACACCAGGCGCAGCGACGTGCACGGCGCGATCGCGTGCGCCCGCGTGCCCAGCTTGGCCAGGGGCGTCAGGATGATCTCCGGTCGCCTGCGCAGGGTGGCCTTCACCAGCCGTCGCGCGGCCCGCTCGGCGTCCATCGACACGAGCGGCAGGTTCGCGGCCGCGGTGAACCACCGGCTCTCCGCCACGCCGTCGCCGCTGAACAGCGCGTTGCGGGGCGAGCCGGTGCGCATCAGGCCCGGCACGCCAACCGTCACCGACACGCCTTCGCGGATCATCTCGACGCGCAGACCTTCGGCGAACCCGACCGCGGCGTGCTTGGCGGCGGTGTAGGGGAGCAGGTGCGGGGCGGGCAGCTTGCCCCCGACCGAGGTCACCGCCAGCACGTTGCCCCGGCTGCGCCGCAGCAGCGGCATCGCCGCCGTGCTGACGTGCAGCGCGCCCCAGAACATCACGTCCATCGCGGCGGCGTAGTCGGCCTCGGACATCGCGGCGGCCGGGCCGACCTGGATCACCCCGGCGTTGAGCACGAGCACGTCGAGTCTGCCGAACCGGCGCTCCGCCTCGGCCACCACCGACTGCGCCTCGGCCCGCTCGGCGACGTCGGCCGCCACCGTCGCGACCTCGACGCCCGTGCGCGCGAGGTCGGTCTCCGCGGCCCGCAAGCCGTCTTCGGAACGGGCGCAGAGCACCAGGTCGTAGCCGAGGCGGGCCAGCTCACGGGCGATCAGGAAGCCGAGCCCGCGGCTGGCCCCCGTCACGATCGCGACGGGTCGTTTCCCCCTGCGGCCAGGTGATGGGTTCGCCATGGCCCCACGGGTGCCCGATTCCGCGCCGATCATGCGTGTTTGGTGCCGCCGAGGGCGGGAACGCCTGCGGTCATGCGCGCAGTGACTTGGCACGGCCGACACGACGTCCGCGTCGACACGGTGCCCGACCCCGAGCTCAAGGAACCGACCGACGTGATCGTGCAGATCACCTCGACCGGCATCTGCGGCTCCGACCTGCACCTCTACTCCGTGCTCGGGCCCTTCCTCGACGAAGGCGACATCCTCGGGCACGAGCCGATGGGCGTGGTCGTCGAGACGGGCGCCGACGTGACCGAGCTGCGGGCGGGCGACCGCGTGGTGGTGCCGTTCAACGTCTCGTGCGGCACGTGCTTCATGTGCGGACAGGGCCTGCACTCGCAGTGCGAGACGACGCAGGTGCACGAGCAGGGCAAGGGCGCCGCGCTGTTCGGCTACACGAAGCTCTACGGGCAGGTGCCCGGCGGCCAGGCCGAGTACCTGCGCGTGCCGTTCGGCAACACCCTGCCGATCAAGGTGCCCGACGGGCCGTCGGACGACCGGTTCGTCTACCTCTCCGACGTGCTGCCGACGGCGTGGCAGGCGTTCGAGTACGCCGCGGTGCCACCCGGCGGCACGCTGGTCGTGCTGGGGCTCGGCCCGATCGGCGACATGGCCGTGCGCGTGGCGCGCCACCGCGGCATCGAGCGCGTCATCGGCGTCGACCGCGTGCCCGAGCGTCTGGCCCGCGCGCGGGCGCAGGGCGTCACCGCCCTCGACCTCGCCGACCACGGCAAGGACCTCGCCGAGGTGGTCCGCGGCCTGACCGACGGCCGGGGCCCCGACGCGGTGATCGACGCGGTCGGCATGGAGGCGCACGGGTCGCCGGTCGGCACCGTCGCCCACCAGATCGCGGGCATCCTCCCCGACGGCGTGGCCGCGAAGATGATGGAGACCGTCGGCGTCGACCGGCTGAACGCGCTCTACACCGCGATCGAGCTGGTGCGCCGCGGTGGCACGATCTCGTTGAGCGGGGTGTACGGCGGCATGGCCGACCCGATGCCCATGATGACCTTGTTCGACAAGCAGATCCAGCTCCGGATGGGGCAGGCCAACGTCCACCGGTGGGCACCCGACATCCTGCCGCTGTTGCTCGAGGGGGACCCGCTCGGCGTGGAGGGCTTCGCCACCCACCGGTTGCCGCTGGAGGCGGCGCCCGACGCGTACGCCACGTTCCAGGCCCGCCGGGACGGCATGGTCAAGACGCTCCTGCAGCCCGCGCAGTCCTGAGGGCGCCGATGGAGACGATCACGGTCGGGCTCTGGGCGACGAACATCGAGCCGCCCGCGGCCTCGCTGGCCGCGTGGGCCGCGCTGGTCGAGACGCGCATTGCCGAGGCGCAGGCCGCGGGCGCCGAGCTACTGGTGCTGCCCGAGTTCGCCTGCGCGCAGTGGCTCGGGTTCGCGCCCGTGGGACTCCCGCTCGACCAGCAGGTGCCCTGGCTGGCGTCGCTCACCGAGCCCGCGCTGGCCGCGCTCGGCCCGCTGCCCGCCCGCTACGGCGTCGCGCTGCTCGCCGGGACGATGCCGACGGCGGTGCCGGACCCGGACGGCGGGCCGCTGCGCCACGTCAACCGGGCCTGGCTCATGACCCCGGAAGGCGGCGTGCACAGCCAGGACAAGCTGTGCCTCACGCCCAGCGAGCAGAACCCGCACGCATGGCTCCTGGCCCCCGGCGCCGCGGTGAACGTGATCACGTGGCGGGGCCTGCGCATCGCCGTGATCGTCTGCCTCGACGTCGAGCTGACCGCGCTGTGGGCGCGGCTGGCGACCCTCGACCTCGACCTCGTCCTGGTCCCGGCCAAGACGGACCTGCTCTCGGGCTACTACCGCGTCTTCGGCTGCGCGAAGGCCCGGGCGATCGAGCTCCAGACCGTCGTCTGCGCGGTGGGCGCGGTCGGCACCCCGCTCGGCGACCCGGTGCTCGACACCGTCGTCGGCGGGGCGGCCGCGTTCATCCCGTGCGAGGCCAGCCTCGGCTACACCGGCGTCGCGGCCGCGCTCGAACCGCACGCGGCGAGCGCCGGACTCAGCCCCGTGCTCTACGCCTACCAGCTCCCGGTCGGCCAGTGCCGCAGGCTGCGCCACGGCGACGCCGAGGCGGAGGTCTGGCCGGGTGCGTGGGCCGCCGACGGCGTCACCATCGTCGATCCCGATCAAGAGGTGTGAAGCGGGCGGCACGGGGAACGCGGAGAACCGTGCAGCTGAGTTCCCTCCTGACCGAACCGCCGCGATCCCGCGCGCCCGAGCCGCCCGCGACGCGCCTGGCGGCGATGCTGGAGTCCGACGAGGTCACCCTCCCCGCTCCCGGCGGCGGCGACACCGTCGCGCGGTGGGCGGCGCTGGCCCGCTGGGGTCGCGCCGACCTGCCGCTCGGCAGGCTCGCCGAAGGCCACACCGATGCGGTCGCGATCCTGCGGGAGCTGGGCGCGCGGCCGCACCCGCACGCCTGCTACGGCGTCTGGGCGGCCCGACCGGGGGGTATCGGGGCCGAGCTCAGCGGCGATCCGCGGCGGCTCACGGGCACGGTCCGCTTCTGCTCCGGTGCCCGCGACCTCGACCGGGCGCTCGTCGTCGCGGCGGCCCCGGAGGGCATGCGGCTGGTCGACCTCGCGCTCGACCAGCCGGGTGTGCACCCGGTCGAGGGCAGCTGGGCCGCGCCGGGGATGCGGGCGAGTGACACCCTCGACGTCGTCTTCGACGACGTGCCCGTACCCGACGACGCGCTGGTCGGGCCCCCCGACAGCTACCTCGCGCGCCCGGGATTCTGGTGGGGCGGCGGGGGAGTGGCCGCGGTGTGGCTCGGCGGCGCGGCGGGCGTGCTCGACGACGTGCTCCCGTTCGTCGGCACCGACCAACACCGGCTCGCGCACGTGGGCGCGCTGCACGCCGAGCTGCAGGCGGTCGACGCGCTGCTCGTGCGCACCGCCGAGACGATCGACGCCGACCCGACCGACGCGCACCGCACCGCCGTGTGGACGGCCCGGGCCGCGGCCGAACACCTGTGCCGCTCCGTGCTGGACCGGGCGCCGCTCGCGGGCGGCGCCGCGGGCCTCGCCAGCTCGGCCACGCTGGGCCCGCGGCTCGCCGACCTGCAGGTCTTCATCCGCCAGCACCACGGTGAGCGCGACCTCGCGGCGTTGGGCGCGGCGGTCGCGGAGGGCCGGTGACGCCGCCGACGACACCGCCGCAGGCGTGGTCGGCCGCCGTCGTGCGGCACGCCGTCCCGCCGATGGCGGTCGAAGGCGGACGGCTGGTGGTCGTCGCCGCCCACCCGGACGACGAGACGCTCGGCACGGGCGGCTTCCTGCAGGCGGCCCGCGCGGCGGGCGCGCACATCGAGCTGGTGGTGGCCACCGACGGCGAAGCCGCGTTCGGAGCCCCGGACGACGAGCTGCGCCGCACCCGTTCGCGGGAACTGCGGGCCGCGCTCGGCGAGCTCGGCCTCGACGACGTGCCTGTGCACCGCCTCGGCCTGCCCGACTCCGGCCTGGCGGGGTGCCACGACGAGCTCGTCGCCGCGCTCACGCCGCTGCTGGCGGGCGCGCACACCGCGCTCGCCCCGTGGACGGGCGACCCGCACCCCGACCACGCCGCCGCCGGGCACGCCGTGCTCGCCGCCGCCACCGCCGCGACGCACCGCTGGACGTACCCGATCTGGACGCTGCCGTGGTCGACGCCCGAGGAGCAGGCCATCCCGTGGCCGCACGCCGCGGTGTTCACGCTCGACGCGTCCGCCGCGGCCGCCAAGCGCCGGGCGGTCGGCCGGTTCACCTCGCAGATCGGCGGCCCCGAGCCCATCCTGGCCGCCGAGGTGCTCGCCCACTTCGACAGCGGGCAGGAGCTGTTCTTCCGGGTCCCGCGCACCGGCTCCGCCCCGGTCAGCCGGTTCGCGGACCTGTACGGCGGCGGCGGTGACCCGTGGCAGACCCGCACCAGCTGGTACGAGCGCCGCAAGCGGGACGTCGTGCTCGCCTGCCTGCCCCAGCCCCATTACCGGCACGCGGCCGAGCCCGGCTGCGGCCTGGGGCTGCTGACCGCGGGGCTCGCCGCTCGCTGCGACCGGGTGACCGCCTCCGACCCCGTGGCCGAGGCCGCCGACGCCGCGCGGCAGCTCGCGGCCGACAACGTCGCCGTGCTCCCCGCGGCGCTGCCCGACCGCGACGCGCTCCCCGACGACGCCGACCTCGTCGTGCTCAGCGAGGTGCTCTACTACCTGTCGGCCGAGGACGCCGCGCAGGTCGCGGACCGCATCCCGCTCGGTGCCGACGTCGTGCTCGTGCATTGGCGCGGCTGGCCCGCCGAAGCCCCGCGGGACGCCGCCGCGACCCACCGCCAGCTGACCGACGACCCGCGCTTCGCCACCCTCGTGGAGCACGTCGACGAGAGCTTCCTGCTCCACGTGCTGCGGCGTCGATGACCTGGCGGATCGGCGTGGTCGTCCCCGCGCGGGACGAGGAGCGGCGGATCGGCCCGTGCCTGGAGGCCGTCGCCGCCGCCGTGCAGCGGGCGGGCCGCCCGGCCGTCGTCTGCGTCGTCGCCGACCGTTGCCGGGACACGACCGCGGAACGGGCCCTCGCCGCGGGCGTCGACGTGGTGGTCAACCGCGGCCCGCTCACCATCGGCGACGTCCGCAACCTCGGCTTCCGGCGCGTCGTCGGGCGGTTGGGCGGCGTGACCGAACGGATGTGGCTGCTCGGCACGGACGCCGACACGATCGTCCCCAGCACCTGGATCACCGACCACCTGCGCTACGCGGAGTCGGGCGCGGTCGCCGTCGCGGGCGCCGTCGACCTCGACGACCCCCACCTGCTGCCCGCCGACGCGCTGGCCCGCTACACCCGCCTCGTCGCCGCCCGGGTCGCGGGCAGCACCCACGGGCACGCCTACGCCGCCAACCTCGGCGTGCGGGCCGACGCGTTCCTGCGGGTCGGCGGCTACCCGGGCGTCATCGCGGGCGAGGAGCACGCCCTGCTGGCCCGGCTGCGGCACGCCGGGCACCGCGTGCTGTCCCCGACCGACGTGCGGGCCCGCACCAGCGCCCGCACCACCGGCCGGGCCCGCGGCGGCCTCGCCGACCTGCTGTGCGCGCTGACCTGATCATTCGGGTGTGCGGGCGAGCAGGGCGTAGTCCTGCGGCCCGAAGAGCCCCTTCTGCAAGGCGGCGGCGAGCAGTGCGGTGTCCTGCGCCCCGACCCCGGTGAGCCGCAGGCCCGCGAGGTCGACGTCCTCCTTGGGGTGCAGCTCCCACAGCCGGACGTCGGTGAAGCCGCTCGCGGCGGCGAGGAACTCCAGCCGGGCGGGCGGGACCGGGGAGCGGTGGGTGGGGTCGAGGTAGAAGTTGCAGGCGCCCATCACCAGGTTGGCCGGGTGCGGCGTCTCCAGCACCAGCAGGCCGCCCGGCCGCAGCACGCGCGCGGCGTGGGCCAGCAACCCGAGCGTCGACTCCAGGTCGAGGTGCTCGACGACGTGGAACGCCGTGATGACGTCCAGCGCGCCGTCCGGGAGGGCGGCGAGGTGGCAGGCGGCGTCGTCCGCGGCGACGTCGAGGCCCCGGCCGCGCAGGTGCTCGACCATCGCCCCGTTGTCGTCGACACCCCGGGCGGGCACACCCGCGTCGGCCAGCAATGCCAGCCACTCGCCCCGCCCGGGACCCAGGTCGAGCACCCGCGGCCCGCCCGCGTCGGCGCGCACGCACGAGCGCACCTCCGGCAGGTAGACCGCCAGCCGTTCGCGCACGTCCGCCTCCGTGCCCCGGAAGCGGTCCTCGAACGCCGGGTAGATGGCGGCGAAGCGGGGGCTGAGCTCCCGTGCCCGCAGTGCGCGGACCTCGTCGCGCAGCTCGGCCAGCTCGGCGCGCAGCAGAGCCAGCTCATCGGGGGCGTTCACGTCGGACCTCCGAGGGCGTCGAGGACGGCGGCGAGGACGGCCTCCGGGGCGAGGTCGGCCATGCAGGCGGGCCCGTCGGCCGCCAGCGGGCAGGCGGCGTCCCACCAGCAGACCTGCTCGGTGATGGCGGTCGGGCGGCGGTGCGGGCAGCCCGGGAGCCCCTGCAGGTCGACCGACGGCGGGTCGAGGCCGTAGCGGGCGGCGACGGTCGGCCCGAACAGCCCGACCGTGCGGGCGCCCGCGGCGGCGGCCACCCGGACCGGGCCGGTGTCCGCGCCGACGACCACGCCGCCGCGCCGTCCGACCGCGGCGAACAACGCCGCCAGCGCGCGCAGGTCGAGCGGCGGCACGTCGCGGCCCAGCACCAGCACCGGCACGGCGCGCCGGGTGAGCTCGGCGACGAGCCGGTCCTGGTGCGGCCACCGCTTGACGGCCATGCCCGCGTCGGGCACGAGCACGACGGGCGGCCGCCCGCACCGGATCGCGGCCTCGTGCGTCGACGGCTCGCGCCCACGGCCACCTGCGCGGACCAGGCCCGTCAAGGCGACGGCCCGCCGACCGTTCCTCGGCGGTCAGGTGGATCCGCGGCGGCGCGTAGCGGCCGCGCACGAGCCCCTCCGCGGCGAGGATGCGGTGGTAGCGGTGCGCCACCGGCTCGTCGGGCGGCGGGCGGCGCCACAGGTCGGTGACGCTGCGCGGCACCCGTCGCTCGATCTCCTCGGCGATGCCGTCGTAGCGCGTGGTGCTGACGACGAGGTCGGGCGGCCTGCGCTCCAGCTCGGCGACGACGGCCGCGCGCTCGCCGCCCTTGCGCACGGCGCGCACCTCGGCGACGTCCGGGTCGGGGTCGAGCAGCGTGGCGCCGGGCGCGTGGGTGAGCACCCGCACCGCGGCGCCCGGGTGCGCTCCTGGCCAGCCCGCGCAGCGACGGCAGCAACATCACCAGGTCGCCGATGCCGCCCAGCAGATCAATAACGAGCAGATCGGCGACGAGCAGATCGGCCACGTCGTCAGGCGGCATGTTCGGCCTTCCGCACGGTGGCGTACAGCTCCTGGTGGGCGGCGGCGATCCGCGGCCACGTGCGGTCCACGGCCAGGCCGCGCCCGCCCGCCGCCACGCGGTGCCGCAGGGCGGGGTCGTCGAGCAGCCGGGCGAGCGGTCCGACGAGCGCGTCGACGTCGCGGACCCGGTCGGCGACGACCACCGTGGCCCCGTCGACCAGCTCCGGGTCCGGCGGGTCCGCCGCCGTGACGAGCGTCGGGAGGCCGTGCGCGAACGCCGAGAGCAGCGCGCCGCTCTTCGTCGTGGCGCCCGCGGTGAAGGGGAACGCGGCGACGTCGGCGGCGTGCAGAGCGGCCGAGACCTCGACGGCGGGCAGGTGGTCGGTGATCGTCACGATGTCGGCGACGCCGCAGTCGACCGCCCGGCCGACCAGCTCGTCGCGGAAGGCGTCGGCCTCGCGGGCGGGCAGGGCGCGCGAGGTGAAGCCGCCGAGCAGGAGCAGGTGCAGGCGCGGGTGGCGCCTCCGCAGCCGCGCGACGGCCTCGATCAGGTAGCGCAGTCCCTTGACCGGGTGGACGAAGCCGAAGAACGCGACGACCTGGGCGTCGGCCGGGATCCCGAGCCGCGCGCGGACGGCGCGGGCATCCACGGGGCCGCAGTCGGGCACGTTCGGGGCGAGCGGGATCGTGACGGTCGGCCGGTCGACCCGCCGGGCGACGGCCGCGGCGTGCCCGGCGTTCGTCGTGACGACGGCGGCGGACGCCGGGGCGAGCCGCCAGGTCTCGCGGTCGACCGGCCACCGCCGTTCGAGCGGCGTCCACACCGACGACGGCACCCAGCCGGGTGCCGACCACCAGCCGTACTCGTGCAGCGTGGTGACGACGGGCGCGCCGACGGCGTCGGGCAGCAGCCCGATCCACGGCGAGAAGCCGAAGGCCGACGGGGCGAACTGGAGGTGCACCAGCTCGGGCCGCAACGCGCGCACGCGGCGTGCGGCCCGCGCCGCGCCGAGCGGCCCGGGGTCGACCGCCACCGCCTCGACGTCGGTGCCCGCGTCGCGCAAGGCGTCGACGAGGTGGCTGGTGTAGTCGGCCACGCCGTCCTGCCCGGGGGCGGCGCGGCCGGAGAGCACGGCGATCGGCACGACAGCCGCGTTCCCCGGTGGGCGCGGAGCAAACGGCCGGGGCGCGGTTGGCCCGCCGGATCCCGGGGAACGCCCCGCCGGTGACGGCTTTCGCACATCCGGCCGCGTTGGCCGGGCCGCCGATCGACTGGGGCGGCATCGACCGCCTGCTCGTCGTGCGGCCCGACAACCTCGGTGACGTGCTGTTGACGGGCCCCGCCCTCGCGGCGCTGCGGAGCGCGGCACCGCACGCCGAGCTGGACCTCCTGGCGTCGCCTGCGGGCGCGTCGGCGGCGCAGCTGCTCCCCGAGGTCGACGAGACGGTGGTCGCGCGGGTCTCGTGGCAGCAGATCGCCGTCACCGCCGAGCCGCCGGACACCGACCTCGTCTTCCGGATCGCGGCCCGCCACTACGCCGCCGCCGTGGTGCTGACCTCGTTCTCCCAGTCGCCGTGGCCCGCGGGCTACGCCCTGCAGCGGGCCGGGGTGCCGTTGCGGGCCGGGATGTCGAAGGAGTTCGGCGGCACCGCGCTCACCCACTGGGTTCCGGCCGCGGACGACGGGCTCCACCAGGCCGACCGCGCGCTGCGCCTGCTCGACGGCCTCGGGGTGCCCACGGCGCACGTGCCGTCGACGCTGCACGCGGCCGTCCCGGGGGCGTCGCAGGAGCGGGCCGCCGCGGCGGTGCAAGGCGCGGGGCTCGACGCCGCAGCGCCGTACGCCGTCGTCCTCCCCGGCGCCTCGTGCCCCTCGCGCCGGTGGCCCGCGGAGCGGTTCCGGGCCACGGCGGCCCTGCTGGCGGCCGAGGGGCTGCCGGTGGTGGTGACCGGGCCTGCGGCCGAGCGCGACCTCGTCGCCGAGGTCGCCGCGCGCACGCCCGGCGTGGTCGCGCTGGCGGGCGCGTTCGACGTGCCGGACCTGGCCGCCCTGCTGGCCGGAGCGGCGGTGGCGGTGACCAACAACAGCGGGGGCATGCACCTCGCCGACGCCGTGGGCACGCCGGTCGTCGTCCTGTTCGCGGGCACCGAGGACGAGGGCCAGTACCGCCCCCGGTCGGTGCCGTCCGCGGTGCTCCGCGTGCCGACGGCCTGCAGCCCGTGCAGGCAGTTCCACTGCCCGTTCGACCTGGAGTGCCTCGCGATCGCGCCCGAGGACGCGGCCCTCGCGGCTCTGCGCGTGGCTCGTCACTCTGAGTAGTAGTTGTGGCGGGCGGGTTTGACTGCTCGACGTTCGCCTACTTCTCCGAGCATGACCGCAACCCACCGGCTCGCGGCCGTGCTCTTCGACCGGGACGGCACCCTCGTCGTCGACGTGCCCTACTGCGCCGACCCGTCCCGCGTGCAACCCGTGCCCGCCGCCCGTCCCGCCCTGCGCAGGCTGCGCGCCGCGGGCATCCGCACGGGCGTCGTGACGAACCAGTCCGGCATCGGGCGGGGCATCCTCACCGACGGCGCGGTGGCGGCCGTGAACGCCGAGGTCGAGCGCCTGCTCGGCCCGTTCGACGTCTGGCGGATCTGCCCGCACGCCCCCGAGGACGGCTGCCCGTGCCGCAAGCCGCGCCCTGACATGCTGCTCGACGCGGCGCGGGAGCTCGGGCTGGAGCCGCACCGGATCGCCTACGTCGGCGACATCGGCAGCGACGTCGAGGCCGCGCAGGCGGCCGGGGCGGCCAGCGTGCTCGTCCCGACCTCGGTGACCCGACCCGCGGAGATCCGCGCGGCTCCGGTCGTGCGGCGCACGCTGACCGAAGCGGTGGACCACCTGCTGGACGAGGTGGGCGATCGGACGGTGTGCGCGTGAGGCGGGTCCTGGTCGTCCGCCTCGACGGTGCCGGTGACGTGCTCCTGTCCGGCCCGGCCGTGCGCGCCGTCGCGGCGGGGTCCGACGTCACGATGCTGTGCGGTCCGGACGGCGCGGCGGCGGCCCGACTGCTACCCGGCGTCACCGACGTGCTGAGCTGGGCGAGCCCCTGGGTGCTCGCCGATCCGCCCCCGGTGCGCGCGGGCGACCTCGACCGGCTCGTGGGCCGCCTGGCCGATTGGCGGTTCGCCGAGGCCGTGGTGCTGACCTCGTTCCACCAGTCGCCGCTGCCCACCGCCCTCGTGCTGCGGCTGGCGGGCGTCGCCCGGATCACGGGGGCCTCGGTCGACTACCCCGGGTCCTTGCTCGACGTCCGCCTGCGCCCCGGGGAGGACCTGCCCGAGGACATCCCCGAGCCCGAACGCATGACGGCCATCGCGGCCGCCGCCGGTTACCCGGTCCTCGACGACGGCCGCCTCGCCGTCCGCCCGCCGCCCGCGGTCGGCGACCTCGTGCCGGACGGCCGCTACGTCGTCGTCCACCCGGGTGCCGCCGCACCGGCCCGCACCTGGCCCGCCGAACACGCCACCCGGGCCGCGGCGTTGCTGGCCGCGGAAGGGTGGCGCGTCGTCGTCACCGGCGGGAGCGGCGAGCGGGGCCTCACCGCCGCGGTCGCCGGTAGCGCGGGCACCGACCTCGGCGGCCGCACCGACCTCGCGCAGCTGTCCGGGGTGTTGGCGGGGGCCGCCGCGGTCGTCGTCGGCAACACCGGCGCGGCGCACCTGGCCGCGGCGGTCGGCACCCCGGTCGTGTCGCTCTTCGCGCCGGTCGTCCCCGCCGTGCGCTGGGCGCCGTACGGGGTGCCGCACGTCCTGCTCGGCGACCAGCAGGCCCGCTGCCGCGGCTCGCGCGCCCGCGAGTGCCCGGTGCCCGGCCATCCCTGCCTCGCATCGGTGACCCCCGAGACCGTCGTCGATGCCGTGGCGGCGCTGGCGGGCGCGCCCCTGGAGGTGCCCGCGTGAACATCTTGATCTGGCACGTGCACGGCTCGTGGACGACGGCGTTCGTCCAAGGCTCTCACCGCTACCTGCTGCCGACGCTGCCCGAGCGCGGGCCCTGGGGCGGCGGCAGGCCCGCGGCGTGGGACTGGCCGCCGAACGCCGTCGAGGTCTCGCCCGAGGAGCTCGCCGACGCCGACGTCGACGTCGTGGTGCTGCAGCGCCCCGAGGAGGCCGAGCTGGCGGCGCGATGGCTGCGGCGGACGCCCGGACGCGACGTCCCCGCCGTCTACCTGGAGCACAACGCGCCGCGGGGTCCGGCCGCGACCACCCGGCATCCCTTCGCCGACCGCGACGACGTGCTCCTCGTGCACGTCACCCGGTTCAACGCGCTCATGTGGGACGCCGGGAGCACGCCCACCACCGTCGTGGAGCACGGCGTGCTCGACCCCGGCTCCCGCTGGACCGGCGAGCTCGCCAGCGCCGCGGTCTGCATCAACGAGCCCGTGCGCCGCGGCCGCATCACCGGCACCGACCTGCTGCCCGGCCTGGCGCGGGCCACGCCGTTGGACGTCTTCGGCATCGGCGTCGACGGCCTGACCGAGCACCTCGGGTGCGACCGCGTCCGCGCCGTCGGCGACCTGCCCCAGCACCGCATGCACGCCGAGCTCGCCCGCCGTGCCGCCTACGTCCACACCGCGCGCTGGACCTCGCTCGGCCTCTCGTTGATCGAGGCGATGCTGCTGGGCATGCCGGTCGCCGTGCTGGCGACCACCGAGTCGGTCGAGGTCGTGCCGCCTACGGCCGGGGTGCTCACCACCGACCCGGAGCGACTGCGCGACGGCCTGCGGACGCTCGTCGAGGACCGCGCCGCGGCGACCGCGGCGGGGCGGGTCGCCCGCGCGGCCGCGCTGGAGCGCTTCGGCGTTCCCCGTTTCCTCGCCGACTGGGACGCCGTGCTCGACCGGGCCGTCGAGCGACTCCCCGTTCCCGCCGCATCGAGCGGCACGTCGAGCACGTCGAGCACGTCGAGAAGGAGCTGATCCCGTGCGCATCGCTATGGTCTCCGAGCACGCGAGCCCCCTCGCCGCTCCCGGCAGCCCCGACGCCGGGGGGCAGAACGTGCACGTCAGCGAGCTGAGCCGGGCGCTCGCCGCAGCGGGCCACGAGGTCACCGTGCTCACCCGCCGCGACGACCCTGCCCTGCCCGAGCTCGTGCCGCTGCACCCCGGCGTCGTCGTCCGCCACGTCGACGCCGGGCCCGCGCGGCCGATCCCGAAAGACGATCTCGTACCGCACCTGCCCGCGCTGGCCGACGGGCTCGAACGGGCCTGGCGCGCCGAGCCGCCCGACGTCGTGCACGCGCACTTCTGGATGTCCGGGCTCGCGGCGACCGCGGCGCTGGGAGACCAGGACATCCCGTTCGTCCAGACCTTCCACGCGCTCGGCAGCGTCAAGCGACGCCACCAGCGCGGCGCCGACACCAGCCCGCCGGGTCGGGTCGGCGCCGAGCGGGCGCTCGCCCGCCGCGCCGACCGCGTCCTCGCGACGTGCGACGACGAGCTGTTCGAGCTGATCCGGATGGGCGCCGACCGCCATCGCGTGTCCGTGGTGCCCTGCGGCGTCGACGCGCGCGCGTTCTCCCCGGACGGCCCGATCGCCGAGCGGAGCGGGCGGCCGCGGGTGGTGAGCGTCGGACGGCTCGTGCGCCGCAAGGGCGTCGACGAGGTGGTGGCCGCGATGGCGCGGGTGCCCGAGGCCGAGCTCGTCGTCGCGGGCGGTGCCGGGGAAGGGGATCCCGACCTCGCGCGGCTGCAGGACCTGGCCGTGCGGTGCCACGTCGCGGACCGGGTGCGGTTCCTCGGCCCGGTCGCCCGCGCGGAGGTGCCCGCGTTGCTGCGCTCGGCGGACGCGGTCGTGTGCGCCCCCTGGTACGAGCCGTTCGGCATCGTCGCGCTCGAGGCGATGGCGTGCGGGCGCGCGGTCGTCGCCACCGCCGTCGGCGGCATGCAGGACACCGTCGTGCACGGCGTGACCGGCCTGCACGTGCCGCCACGCCGGGCCGACGTCCTCGGGGCAGCGCTCCGCGGGCTCGTCGGCAACCCGACCTGGCCGTACGCCTTCGGGGTGGCGGGCCGCGACCGCGTGCTGGCCCGCTACACCTGGGAACGGGTCGCCGCCGCCACGGAGCGCGTCTACCACGACGTGCTGTGCGAACGGACGCCCGTCGCGCGGGCGGTCGGGGGTGGGCAATGAGCGAGCTTGCGAGCGAATCATCGATACAGCGCCCGCGCGAAGCGCCGAGCGAGCGCAGCGAGGGAGAGCGATGAGCGAGCTTGCGAGCGAATCATCGATACAGCGCCCGCGCGAAGCGCCGAGCGAGCGCAGCGAGGGAGAGCGATGAGTGAGCTTGCGCCCCCGCCCGGTCGCGCGCTGCTCGACGAGCACGTCGACCGGCTCGCCGCGGCGCTGCCCGCGCTGCGCGCCGCCGGTGACACGCTCGCCCGCTGGGGCGGCACGCTGGCCCACCGGCTCACCGACGGCAACCGGCTGCTCGTCGCGGGCAACGGCGGGAGCGCGGCCGAGGCGCAGCACCTCACCGCCGAGCTCGTGGGCCGCTTCGAGGGCGAACGCCGTCCGCTGCCCGCGATCGCCCTGCACGCCGACACGTCGGCGCTCACCGCGATCGGCAACGACTACGGGTTCCGGGAGGTGTACGCCCGGCAGGTCCGCGCGCACGCCCGCCCCGGCGACGTGCTGATCCTGCTGTCCTCCAGCGGCCGCAGCCCCAACCTGCTCGCCGCGGCGCAGGCCGCCCGGCCGTGCGGCGCGGAGGTGTGGGCGCTCACCGGGCCCGGCCCCAACCCCCTCGCCCGGCTGTGCGACGACGCGGTCTGCATCCCGGGCGACACCGCGACGGTGCAGGAGACCCACCTCGCCGCCGTCCACATGCTGTGCCGCGCCGTCGAGGCGGCGCTGCCCGCCACCACCGAGGCCGACGGGGGAGACACCCCGCTCGCCGCCTCCTGACCACGGAGGAACCCCCGTGACAACCATCGAGACGACCATCGAGACAACCACCGACCAGTACGCCGCGGTCGAACCGCGCTCCGTCCGACCGCTGGGCCGCGTGCTCGTCACCGGGGCCGCGTCGGGTCTCGGCCGGGCCGTCGCCGCCGCGGTCGCGGCCGCGGGCGGCTCACCGCTCCTGCTCGACCGGGTCGACCCGCGCACGGACGCGGTGCCCGCCCTCGCCGACGCCCCCGCCGTCGTCGTCGACCTCGCGGAGACCCGCGCCGCCGAGGACGCCGTGCGCGCGCTCGCCGGGGAAGGGCTCGACGCCGTCGTCACCGCCGCGGGCACCGACGCCTGCGGACGGATGGCGGAGGTGCCCGGCGCCGAATGGGACCGCGTCGTGCAGGTGAACCTGCTCGGCACGGCCGCCGTGGTGCGGGCCGCGCTGCCCGCGCTGCAGGCCAGCCGGGGCCGCATCGTCACCGTCGCGTCCACGCTCGGGCTGCGTGCGCTGTCGGACGCCAGCGCCTACTGCGCGTCCAAGTTCGGGGTGGTCGGCATGACCCGGGCGCTCGCGACCGAGCTCGCGGGCGAGGTCGGCGTCACCCTGCTCCTCCCGGGCGGCATGGACACCGCGTTCTTCGACGGCCGCACCGAGCAGTACAAGCCCGGCCCGAGCGCGATGCTCAACGACCCGAACGAGGTGGCCGACGCCGTGCTGTACGCCCTCCGCAGGCCCGCGGGCTGCGAGGTCCGCGAGCTCATCATCACGCCGTCGGTGGAGCCCTCGTGGCCGTGACCGGTCCCGACGCGTTGGAGGTGGCCGCGGGCATCCCGCGCAAGGCGCCCCGGGTGCTCGTCGTCGGCGACGCCGTCCTCGACGGCTGGGTCAGCGGGCCCGCGCACCGCATCGGGCGGGACGGCCCGGTGCCGGTGGTCGAGCAGACCGACACCCGCATCGCACCCGGCGGCGCCGCGGGCACCGCGGCCGCGCTCGCCGCGCTCGGCGCGACGGTCGAGCTGGTCGCCGTGCTCGGTGACGACCACGACGGCCGGGTCCTGCGCCGCGCGCTCGCAACCGCGGGCGTGCGCACCGACCGCTGCGTCCTCGACCCGGCCCGGCCGACGGCGGCCAAGCGGCGGGTGCTGGCGGGCGACCCGCCGGAGCTGCCCGTCGCGCGGTTCGACGTCACCCCGCCACCCGCCGGGCCCGCGGTGGCGCGGGCCATGGCCGACCAGGTGGGGGTGGCGCTCGCCGACGGGGTGGACGCGCTGCTGGTGAGCGACTACGGGCTCGGCTGTGCGGCCGAACCCGTGCGGAGCCTGATCGAGCGGCGGCGGGCGGAGCTCCCGCTCTTCGTCGTCGACGCGCACGAGCTCGCGCCCTGGTCGGAGCTGCGGCCCGACGCCGTCACCCCGAGCGTCGCCGAGGCCGCCGCGCTGCTCGGCGAGCCCACACCCGGCCGCCACCGCGTGGCCTGGGCCGAGGAGCGGCACCACCGGCTCGTCGACGCGGCCGGTGGGGCGGACGTTCTCGTCACGTTCGACGTCGACGGTGTGCTCCGGCTGCCCGCGGACCGGGCGTCGGACCCGCACCGGGTGAAAGCCGCCGTCCACGCGCCCGCCCGGTGGTGCAACGGGGCGGGCGACGTGTTCGCCGCCGCCTGGACCGCGGCCCGGTGCGTCGGCGCGGAGCACGACGTCGCGCTCACCGTCGCCCAGGCGGCGGCCGACGTCGTCGTCCTACGAGCGGACGCCACCGTGTGCGGCACGGCCGCGCTCACCGCGCACCTCGCCCACGGCGACCCCGGCCGGGTGCTGAACCACCACGACCTGCTCGCCGTGCTCGCCGAACACCGGGCCGAGGGCCACCGCGTGGTGTTCACCAACGGGTGCTTCGACGTCCTGCACCGCGGCCACGTCGCCTACCTGCGGCAGGCCCGCGCGCTGGGCGACGTGCTGGTGGTCGCGCTGAACAGCGACGCGAGCGTGGCGCGCCTGAAGGGGCCGACGCGCCCGGTCAACCCGCTGGTGGACCGGGCGGGCGTGATCGGCGCCCTCGCGGTGGTCGACCTCGTCACGGCGTTCGACGCCGACAGCCCGGTCGAGCTGCTGCAGCTCGTGCGGCCGGAGGTCTACGCGAAGGGCGGCGACTACACGCCCGCGATGCTGCCGGAGACCCCGGTCGTCGAGGCGCTGGGCGGCGAGGTGCACATCCTCGACTACCTCGCCGACCACTCCACGAGCGCGATCGTCGCCCGCGCCCAGCAGCCCGCGCCCGGCGCGGCCGCCTCGTGAGCGAGCTCACCATCCAGCACAGCAGCGCAGCGAACGCGGCTGACGAGCGTAAGCGAGGAGGCCTCGTGAGCGGGGTGCTGGTCGTCGGGGACGCCCTCCTCGACGTCGACGTCGCAGGCCGCGTCGAGCGGACCACGCCGGACGCGGGGCTGCCCGTGCTGGACGTGACGGACGAGGTCGAGCGGCCGGGCGGCGCGGCGCTCGCCGCCGCGCTCTTGGCCGAGAACGGTGTCCCGGTCACGTTCGTCACGGCGCTGTGCGCGGACGACGCGGGCCGTCGGCTGCACACGCTGATCAGCCGGGCCGTCGAGGTCGTGGTGGGCCCGGGCGAAGGCGGGACGGTCGTCAAGACCCGCCTGGCCGGGCTGGCCAGGGTCGACCGGGGTGACGGGCGGCCCGCTCCGCGCTTCGGCGTGGCGGTCGACGCGCGGCTGAAGGCGGCGTTGGCCGACGTCGGCGCGGTGCTCGTCTCCGATTACGGGCGGGGGGTCGCCGCCGATCCGACGGTCCGCGCGGCGCTGGCCGCGGCGGTGCGGGCGGGCGTGCCGGTGGTGTGGGACCCGCACCCGCGGGGACCCGCCCCGGTGCCCGGCGTGACCGTGGCGACGCCGAACCTGGCCGAAGCCAGGGCCGCGACGCACGGCGGCGGGCCGGAGCAGGTCGGCCGGGCGGTGCTGCGGTCGTGGTCGGCGGAGGCGGTCGCGGTGACGTGCGGTGCGCAGGGCGCGGTGCTGGTGCGGGCGGTCGGCGGGGCCGTGGCCGTCGCCGCGCCGCGGGTGTCCGGTGGCGACCCGTGCGGCGCGGGGGACGCGTTCGCGGGCGGCCTCGCTGCCGCGCTCGCCGACGGCCTGCCCTGCCCGGACGCCGTCCGGCACGCGGTGCGCCACGCCGCCGCGTTCGTCGGCCGGGGTGGGGCGGGCGCGTTCGCGAGCCGACCCGCCGCGGTACTCAGCGGCTGACGAGGCGCTCGCCTCGTCGGCGGTCGCCGTGTTCAGCGGAGAGGTGGGCGTCCCGCGAGCAGCGCGGTCGCCACGTGCGTCACCTCGTCCACGCCGACGCCCAGCAGCGCCGGGTCGGGGTCGTCGGCGAACGGGTCGCCGCGGCGCCGGTTAGCGGCGGTGAGGACGACGTGCGGCCCGCCCTCCGGCGGGCCCCACCGGTCCGGCGGTTCCGGGCCGAAGAGCACGACCGACGGCGTGCCGAGCGCGGTCGCGAGGTGCGCGATGCCCGTGTCGCCGCACACCAGGAGGGCCGCGCGGGCCACGACGTCCATGAGGCCCGCGATGTCGGTGCGGCCCGCCAGCACCCGATCGGCGGGGAGGCCGGCCCGTTCGGCCACGTGCTCGGCGAGCCCCGCTTCGGCGCCCGACCCGGTGACGACCACCCGGTGGCCCGCGTGCTCCAACCGGTTCGCGACCACGGCGAACCGGTCGGCGGGCCAGCGCTTGGCCCCGTAGCCCGCGCCGGGGTGCACCACCACGGCGTCGCCCCCGCCGCCCGGCACCCGGCCGTCCAACGCGAGGTCGGTCGGGTCGGCGCACACCCCGAAGGCTTCGACCACCGCGCACCAGCGCTCCCGCTCGTGCAGGTGCGTCCGGGCGATGTCGGCCCAGTCCGGCCCGGCCCAGCCGGGTGCGCGCACGCCGATGCGCTGGCCCGGACGCGTCGCGTCGAGGGCGCGGTGGCTCTGCGGCCCGACGCCGTGCAGGTTCACGACCACGTCCGGGGGCGGCCGGTCGCCCCAGGAGAGCGCGTCCGGCGCGGTGGTCGGCAGGGTCTCGTCGACGGCCCCGGTGGCCAGGGCGAGCGGGTCCAGGGCGGCGGGCCCGGCCAGCACGACGCGGTGCGCCGGGTAGCGCTTCCGGAGGGCGCGCAGCGCGGGCACCGCCACGAGCAGGTCGCCGAGGCCCAACGCGCGCAGCACCAACAGCTCTGGCATGGGCGGGGCGTACCCCGCTGCCGACCCGGGTAGCCGTAGCCCGTGGCCGAGACTTTGGACTCCTTGCGGCAGGAAGCCGCCCACTGCACGCGCTGCGAGCTGTACGAGGCCGCGACGCAGACCGTGTTCGGCGAGGGCCGGGCGGACGCCTGGCTCGTGCTGGTCGGCGAGCAGCCCGGCGACCAGGAGGACAAGGCGGGCGAGCCGTTCGTCGGGCCCGCGGGCCGGGTGCTCGCCGAGGCGCTCGACCAGGTCGGCCTCGACCGCGCCGAGATCTACCTCACCAACGCCGTGAAGCACTTCCGGTTCGAACAGCGGGGGCCGCGGCGGCTGCACAAGACACCGACCGTCACCCAGGTGCGCGCGTGCGCTCCGTGGTTGGCGGGCGAGCTCGACGCGGTGCAACCCTCGGCGTTGGGCCTGCTCGGCGCCACGGCCGCGAAGGCCGTGCTGGGGCAGCAGTTCCGGCTGACCGTCGACCGGGGCAAGGTGCTCGACCACGACGGCAGGCCGACGGTCGCCACTGCGCACCCGTCGGCCATCCTGCGGACGCCTCCGGAGGCCCGCGACGAGGCGGTCGCCGCCTTCGTCGCGGACCTCGGGGTGCTCGCAGGCCTGCGACCCGTCTAGCGCCCCGCCTCCGTGGACGCGGTCGGTGCTTCCTCGTCCACGGCCGCGCGGTCGAACTCGCCGTTGCGCAGCTTGGCGAAGGCGATGGCGACGGCGGCGGCCCAGACCCCCACGACGACCAGGTAGATCGTCGTACTGGCCCACCCGGTGACGTCGAGCGACCGCAGGATGGTCCGGGTGTTGGTCAACACGATGATGCCGCCGACCCCGGTGCCCAGAACCGGCGCCGGGATCTTGGTGACCAGCCAGGCGGCCAGCGGGGCGGCGAGCACACCGCCGAGCAGCAGGCCGCCGACCGTCCACGGGTCCAGCACCGCCGAGCCCAACCCGAGGAGGAAGCCGATGCTCGCCGCCAGCGCGACGAGGAACTCCGAGGTGTCGACCGAGCCGATGACCGTGCGCGGTGCCGTCTTGCCCGCGGTCAGCAGCGCGGGTGTGGCCACCGGCCCCCAGCCGCCGCCACCGGAGGCGTCGACGAAGCCCGCGACCAGCCCGAGCGGCGAGAGGAACTTCGAACGGTGCGGGGAGACGCGGTTGGTCGCCACCCGCGGCGGCCGAAGCGAGAACCTGAGGAGGACGTAGACGCCGAGGGCGAGCAGCACCCCGGCCATGTAGGGGGCGGCGTTCTCGGTGGACAGCGCCGACAGCACGGTCGCGCCGAGGAACGCGCCGATCGCGCCGGGCACGCCCAGCTTGAGCACGAGCTTCCAGTCGACGTTGCCGAACCGCCAGTGCGAAGCACCGGCGGCCAGCGTCGTCCCGACTTCGGCGAGGTGCACGGAGGCGCTGGCTGTTGCGGGGTTCACACCCGCGATGAGCAGCAGCGAGGTCGACGTGACCCCGTAGGCCATCCCGAGTGCGCCGTCGACGAGCTGGGCGCCGAAGCCCACGAGGGCGAAAACGATGAGCGTCTGCATGAGGGGAGATCTCCGGACGAGGAACGGGCTGGGGCGCGGCGCGGGCAGGTCACTCCGCGCGGGCCGCCGGGCCGCGCGGGTCGTTCCTGCTGGTCGTCAGCGACAGAGCTCGTCGAACGCGTGGCCGCGCCGGGACGGCCAGAACTGCTCGAGCGCGTGCACACGCGCGGGGCTCGACGCGACCACCACCGGTGCGGCACCGGTCGGGTCGGGCTGCTCGGGCAGCGGCGTCGAGGTCACCCGTCCATCGTGCGGGCCGTTCGGCCCGGCGACAACCGGGCGTCCGAACGGCGGGAAACACGCCAAATGTCCGGATCAACCGGGGGTCAGCGCAGCCAGTCCCCGAGGTCCCAGCCGGTCAGCTCCGCGACCCGCGGCACGTCGTCGGCGAACCGGGGGAGCGCCGCCGCCCGCTCGGCCGTCGTCGCGCCCGTCGCGCGTCCGTGCACGTCCGGCCGCACGTTGTGCCGCGGCACCGTGCTGATCACGCCGGTCTCGACGCCGAGGAACCGGCAGACGCGGTCGGCCGTCTCGGCGGGCGCGTCCCGCAGGTCGCGGTAGCGGATCAGGAGCACCTGCTCGCGCGGGAATAGGCCGAACAGGTGGTCGAGCTGCTCGCCGTAGCGGCCGAGGGCGGCGTAGTGCCAGAAGTGCGCCCAGCCCGCGGCGATGCGCTCGGGCTCGCGGTCGAGCGCCGTCGCGAAGTCCGCCTCGGGTTCCAGGCCCGCGTCCCGCAGGTGCACCCAGTTGGAGTGGGCCCGCTCCGCGGGATCCCGCAGCACGGCGACGAGCCGGGCGTCGGGGAGGAGCTTGCGGATCCGCGCCTGGGCGTCGCGGTCGTAGAGGTAGAAGACCGTCGACTCACCGCAGAGCGCGGTGGCCGAAGCGGCGGCGAACAGGGCTTCGTAGTCGGCGCGGCGCCACACGTGCTCCGCCCACGTCGAGACGTCGCCCGGCCCACCGCCCGACGACGGCGGTGGGCCGTCGGTGAGGAAGAACTTCGGTTCCTTCGGCTCGCAGAGGAACAGGCCGGGGTGGCGCGCGAGCGCCGCGTGCAGCGCCGACGTGCCGCACTTCGGCGCCCCCACCAGGAAGAAGTCCGGCAGCCGCATCACCCTTGGGCCACCGCGGCGGCCCGCCGCGTCCGCACCGGCGGCCGCAACAGCTCGGTGCGCAGCTCGTGGGCGCCGTCGGCGCGGGTCGCCTCGTAGTAGAGGCGGTAGCCGCCGTCGGGCAGCTCGACCACGCTGAGGTACCGCAGCCCCCGGCCCGCGTGGGGCGACTCCGCGACGGGCGCGTGACCTTGGGCGACGAAGACGCCGGGGCCGTCGTCGGCGGTCGTCGGAGCGTAGGCCAGGCCGGTGCGCTCCTCCCAGTTCTCGGCGGCCGACGCCCGGCCGTCGTAGGTCGCTCCCCACTGCCCGTCGATCCGGAACACCGCGCTCACCCGCACGCCGCGGGCGTCCCACCGGTCTTCACGCGGGCCGAGGACCGTGCCGCGGTGGTTCCAGTCCAGGCCGTCCGGGCTCGTGTAGTGCTCGGTGGTCATGCGGTCCTCGTGCATCGGCACGTCGAGCGGGTGGACCGAGGCCCAGAGGTGCCACGTCCCGTCCACGGCGACGATCACCGGGTCCTTGACCGCGTGCCGCTCGTCGCCGGGCAGCACCGTCCGGCGTGGCGCGGTGGCGAGCCCCTCGGGCGTGTCCGCCTCCAGCACGTCGATCCACCAGTGCTTGCTGCCCGGTGTCGCGCAGCTGACGTACAGGCGCCAACGGCCGTCGGCGGTCCGGAGCAATGCGGGGCGCTCCAACGACTCGGCGCCGAACCGCTCCTTGGTCACCTCGGTCACGGTCTCGACCACGACGCCGTCGACGGAGCGGGCGACGACCACGGCCAGCCCGCGGCCCTCGCCGAGCGGTGCCCGCACCCGGTAGGCGAGGTAGATCACACCGTCGACGAGCACCGCGCTGGGGGCACCCGCCCAGTTGCCCGCCCCGTCGCCGGGTGGCTCGACGGCGACGGCCGCGTCGGTGAACCGGGGTACGGGCAGGAGCGGGGCGGGGACGGGGCAGGTCACGCGGTGTCCTTTCGCGGGGTGTCGGTGGTTCCGGCGACCCCCTGTGCGGTGAGGAAGTCGAGCAGGATGCCGACCGACTCCTCGACGGGGTGTTCGTGGGCGGCGATGGTGAGGTCGGGAGCCAACGGCTCTTCGTACGGGTCGTCGACGCCGGTCAGCCCGGAGATCTCGCCGACCCGCTGGCGCGCGTAGAGGCCCTTCACGTCGCGCTCTGCCGCCACCTCGACGGGGGTGCTGACGTGCACCTCCAGGTAGGGGGTGCCGTTGCCCGCGTGCGCGGCCCGCACCTGGTCGCGCACGTCCCGGAACGGTGCGATGGCCGAGACGAGCACGAGCACGCCGTTGCGCGCCAACAGCTCGGCGACCCAGCCGATGCGCCGGATGTTGATCGCGCGGTCCTCGCGGGAGTAGCCGCGCGCGGCGGCCAGGTGCGGGCGCACCGCGTCGCCGTCGAGGATCTCGACGCGCAGACCGCGGGCGCGCAGCTCCGGCTCGCAGCCGTGGGTGATCGTCGACTTGCCCGCGCTGGGCAGGCCGGTCAGCCACACCGTGGCGCCGCGCTGGCACGTGCAGGCGGGGGCGACGTCGGGCACGGGTCCTCCCGGAGCGGGTCAGCAGGGAACGGCCGGGCCGCAGCGGGCGCGGGCCGGAAGACGCGACTCAGCGACAGAACTGGTCGAACGCGTGGGCGCGACGGCCGGGCCAGAACGGCTCGATCAACGTCTGCAGCACCCCGACATGTTGACCCAACCCGTGGCCGCGGCGCAATCCGTCACGGCTCCGGGGTGACGATGCGGATGGCGAAGGCGACCACGTCGTCGGCCGATCCCGTGCCGAGGCGGTCGACGAGGGTGTCCACCAGCTCGCGCGGTGGCCGACCGGCGAGGTCGGCGAACACCGAGGTGAGGCGCGCGATGCCGGTGTCGATGTCCTGGCCGCTGCGCTCGACCAACCCGTCGGTGTAGAACAGCACGGTCGTGCCGGGTGGGAGGTCGGCGGTGTGGTCGTGGCGGGGCAACCCGCGCAGGGCGGCGAAGCCGAACATGGCGTCGTGCACGTCGAGCACCCGGGCGGCACCCTCGGGGGAGATCACGACCGGCGGGGGGTGCCCGGCGTTCGTCCACTGCATCCGCCACCACCCCGCGAGGAGGGGATCGGGGCTCAGCCGGGCCAGCACCGCGGTGCCCGCGGCGGCGAGCCCGAGCCCGGCCGCGGCGTCCTCGAACGCGGCGATCAGCCTCGACGGTGTGGTGTCGGCGAGCATCCACGCGGCCTGGCGCAGCATCGACCGGATCTGGCCCATCACCGTCGACGCGGTGACGTTGTGGCCGACGACGTCCCCGACGGTGACCATGACCGCCCGCTCGGCACCCGGCGCGGCGGGGAGGTCGATGGCGTCGAACCAGTCGCCGCCCACGTTGTCGCGCACGTCCGCGGGCTGGTAGCGGGCGGCCCAGTCCAGGCCCGCCACCGTGGGCAGGTCGGTCAGCATGGCCCGCTGCAACTCGTGCACCACCGCGATCCGGTTCTGCAACCTGCCCGCCCGCACCAGCGCCTGTGCGGCGTACCCGGCGATCGTCGCGATCGACAACAGCTCCAGCGGGTCGGCGCGGTGGGGCCGGTCCCAGCCCAACACCAAGGCGCCCACCGGTTCGGCATCGCGGGGCAGCGGCGCCACCACCACCGCGTGCAGGCCGAGGTCGCGCAGGTAGGCCTGCACGGCGGGCGGGTTGTGGGCGGCGAACTCCTCGCGGTCGGCGTAGGCCTGCACCCGCTGGCTGCGCATGGCCGCCGCCGAGGGCAGTGGCGAGTCCTGCCAGCGGAACCCGTCCCAGCCCGCGCGAACGGCGAACCCGAGCGGCTCGGCCGCATCGCGGAGCCGGTGCACCAGCCCGTCCGGTCCGACCAGCACCAGGCCCACGTAGGACGGCGCCAGGCCGCTGTTCACCAGCTCGGCCGCCCGGGCTTGGATGTCCTGCACCGAGGCGGTGTCGGTGAACGCCTGCGAGGCTTCCAACAGCATGCGGCTGCGGCTGTGGGAGCGGCGCAGCACGGCGTCCAGCTCGTCGCGGCGCCCCCGTTCGGTGGCGGCGGCGTGCTCGGCCAGCCGCAGGCGCAACTCCAGCGAGCACCCCCACGCCAGATCGCGCAGCACGTCGAGCTCGTCGGGGCTCCATTCGTGCGGCTGGGTGTCGATCGCGCACAGCGAGCCCAGCACGTGCCCGTCCTGGTCGGTCAACGGCATCCCCGCGTACGCCACCACGCCGAGCTCCGTGACCGCGGGACTGCCCGCGGTCAGCTCGTGCGCACGGGCGTCCGTGATCGCCAGCGGCGCCCCGCTGGTCACCACGTGCCGGCAGAACGAGTGCGACAGCGGCGTGCACCGCGCGGTCGCCCACGGCTGGGGTAGGCCTGCCGACCCCGGGAACACCTGTCGGCCCGGCTCGACCAGGCTGACCAGCGCCACCGGTGTGCGGAGCCAGCGCCGCACGCGGTCGGCGACCGCGTCCATGTCCGGGTCGGGTGCCGCCGTCAACCCGATGCGCGCCAAGGCCGCCGTCCGGCCGGGATCGGCGAGTGCCGCCGCTTCGGCGTGCTGCTCCGGCGTCGCACCCGCGGCCCCGGACACACCGGTGGTCGGTTCCCCCACGCACGTACTCCTCGACGACCCAGCTCCCGCAGGGTCTACCGCAGGCGAGGCCATCGTGCCATCCGTGCGCAACCCCCGCGCGTTGTCAAGGCGGTACGGTCGGCCGCGTGCCCATCCGAGCGGGCGAGCCGTCCGACGCGGCGTTCATCGTGGTGATGGCCCAGCTCGCTTCGGTGATCGAGGACGATCCGCTGCCCCCGGTCGACGACCCCGCGCTGCTGCTCGGGCTGCCCCCGTCACCGGACACGGCGGTGGTGGCGCTCGACGACGACGGCCGCCCGGTCGGGGCGGCCTGGTGGCACCTGCGGGACCGCTCGCTGGTCGTGGCGCCCGACGGCGCGCCGGTCCCCGAGACCGTCGTCGCGGTGGTGCCCGCCGTACGCGGCCAGGGTGTCGGTCGTCGCCTGCTCGACGCCCTCGCGGCCCGCGCCGCCGAGCGCGGCCACGACCGGTTGGCCCTCAACGTCCACATCCGCAACCCCGCCGCCCGCCTCTACAGCCGCGCGGGGTTCGTGGTCGCGGGGAAGGGCCGCGGACCGCTCGGCGTCGCGATGGTCCGGGAGCTGCGGTAGGAAGGCCCCATGCCGTTGCCCAAGGTGCTGGTGTTGATCCTCGCTGGCGGTGCGGGCAACCGGCTGGAGCTGCTCACCGCCACGCGCGCGAAGCCCGCGGTGCCGTTCGCGGGCCGGTTCCGCCTGATCGACTTCCCGTTGTCCAACTGCCAGCACGCCCAGATCGCGGACGTGTGGATCTCGGTGCAGTACAACCCGGCTTCGCTCACCCGGCACCTGTCCAACGGGCGCCCGTGGGACCTCGACCGCACCACGGGGGGCATGCTCACGTTGCCGCCGCGGCAGGGCAGCGATCGCGGCGGCTGGCACGCGGGCACCGCGGATTCGTTGTGGCGCAACGCCGAGCTGATCCGCGACCGCGGCGCGGAGCTGCTCGTGGTGCTCTCGGCGGACGCGGTGTACAAGCTCGACTACCGCGAGGTCGTCGAGGCGCACCTGCAGGGCGACCAACAGCTCACGATGGTGACGACGGAGGTCGCGGCGGAGGACGCCGGGCGCTACGGCGTGGTGCAGGTCGGCGACGACGACCGGATCACGGCCTACGCCTACAAACCGGAGGAGCCCGCGACGTCCACCGTGGCCACCGAGGTCTTCGTCATGACGGCCGACCCGGTACTGGAACGGCTGGAAGCCCTCGCGCAGGACGCGGGCGACGACGGTCTCGACGACCTCGGCGACCAGTTGCTCCCGGACCTGGTGGACGACGGGTTGGCGCGCAGCTGGGCGCTGGACGGCTACTGGCGTGACGTCGGCACGGTGCAGGCGTACTGGCAGGCGCACCAGGAGTTCCTGGAGGAGACGCCGCCGCTGCGGCTGGACGACCCGCAGTGGCCGGTGCACACGCGGGCGGGCAGCGAAGCCGCGGCGTGGCTCGCGCGCGGGGCCGAGGTCGAGAACAGCCTGGTGTGCGGGGGCGCGCGGGTGGCGGGATCGGTGGCGGGATCGGTGCTGTCGCCGGGCGTCGTGATCGAGGCGGGCGCCCAGGTCGTCGATGCGGTGCTGCTGCCGGGAGCGGTCGTGCGCAAGGGCGCGGTGGTGCGCCGGGCCATCCTCGACGACGGCGTCGTGGTCGGCCCCGATGCGCGGGTCGGCGGCGGGTCCGAGGGCGAGGTCGCGCTCGTCGGGCGGGCCGTCGAGCTGTCCGCGGGCACCGTGGTGGCCCCCGGCGGTCGCCTGCCCGAGGAAGACTGAGGGGCGAGTATGCCCGCCGATGCCACCGCGACGTCGAGCAACTGGGACGAGTGGACCACCGATCAGCTCGACCTGCACGCCTACCTGAACCGCATCGGCCACACCGGGCCGCTCACCGCTGACGCCGCCACCCTCGCGGCGTTGCACCGGGCCCACGTGGCGGCCATCCCGTTCGAGAACCTCGACGTCATCCTCGGCCGTGGCATCTCCGTCGCCCTCCCCGACGTGCAGCGCAAGCTCGTCGAGGCGCGTCGCGGTGGCTACTGCTACGAGCACGGTCTGCTGTTCGCCGCCGTGGCCACCCGACTGGGCTTCACGGCGCAACGGCTCCTGGCTCGCGTCGGCGACCTGGAGCGACCCCGCCCGCGCACGCACCTGGTCACCCTGCTCACCGACCCGGGCGGCGAGGCGTGGCTCGCCGATCCCGGGTTCGGGTCCGGCCTGCTCACCCCGCTGCCGCTGCGCGCCGACGCCGAGGCCACGCAGGGCGCCTGGACCTACCGGCTCCGCCGCCTCGACGACGGCCGGTGGCAGCTGCAGGAGGCCGCGGCGGGGGAGGCCTGGCAGCCGCTGTACGCCTTCGAGATCGCCGTCCACCACGCGGTCGACGTCGAGATGTCGAACCACTTCACCTCCACCTGGCCGGGCTCGCCGTTCGTCCTGCGACCCGTGGTGGTCCGGAAGGACGAGCACGCGGTACGCCGACTCGTCGGCAGGCAGCTCACGGTCGTGCGACCCGGCCAGCCGGATGAGGTCCGCGACGTCGAGGCGGCCGCGCTCGGGGCCGTCCTGCGCGATCTCGGTGTGGACCTGACGCCCGACGAGGTCGGCATTCTCGGGCGGCCTGCGTAGGGTGCCGCCCGTGCAGCAGCCCGCCGACCTCGAGACGGTTCGCGAGTCCTACGACCGCGTCGCCGACGCCTACGTGGAGCTCGCGATGGGTCGGCTGGAGGAGGAGCCCTGGCTGCGGGCGGTGCTCGGCGCGTTCGCCGAGTCCGTGCGCGGGCTCGGGCCGATCCTCGACGTCGGCTGCGGCCCGGGCACCGTCACCGCGCACCTCGCCGGGCTCGGCCTTGACGCTTCGGGCGTCGACCTGTCGCCGCGGATGGTCGCGCACGCCCGCAGGCAGTACCCGGACCTGCGGTTCTCCGTCGCCTCGGCGACCGAGCTCGACCTCGCGCCCGCTTCGCTCGGCGGTGTGCTCGGCTGGTGGTCGCTGTTCAACCTCCCGCGCGCGGCGCTGCCCGGCGTGCTGCGGACGTTCGCCGCAGCGCTCGTTCCCGGTGGCCAGGCGCTGGTCGGCACGCACGTCGGCGACGGCGACATCCAGCGGACCGAGGGGTACGGCGGCCTCCCGGTGTCCTGGACGACCCACCTCTACCGCCCCGAGGAGCTGGCCGGGATGCTGCTCGACGCCGGCCTCGAGGTGGTCGCCGAGCTGCGGCTGCCCGTGCACGCGCCGTCGATGCGCCCGCAGGTGCTGCTGGCCGCGCGGCGCCCGGCCTGAGCGCTACCCGCGTGCCGCGAGCCACGCGCACACCGCGTCGGCCGTCTCCTCGATCGACCGCTCGGTGGTGTCGAGCAGCTCGACGGGCGGTTCCAGCGTCGCTGCGCTCCCGTCCAGCCAAGCGGCGTACTCGAGCATCTCGACGATGCGCGGCTCGTCCCATTCGCGCCACGCGGGCCGCGTCCGCAGCCGTGCGGCGAGGACGTCGGCGCGGCAGGTGAGCGCGAGGTAATACACCTGGTCGAAAAGTGCCCGCTCGGGCAGCGGCTCCAGCTCGGGCGGCACGACGGTGCCGCAGAGCAGCACGGGCCTGCCGCTCTGCCCGATCGTCGCCGCCAGCCGCAGCCACGTCGAGCGGAACGCGCGGTGGTGCCCGGCCGGGTCGCGCAGCTCGGGCACCCACAGGACGTCCTGCTCCAGGATTACGAACCGGTCGGCCAGCCGCGGCAGCAGCGCGTGCCCCACCGTCGACTTGCCGGTGCCGCTGGGCCCGGCGAGGCAGTACAGGGGCTGCCGCACGTACTCCTGCTCGTGGCCGCAGGTGTGGCAGACCAGCGGCGCCGCCGGGGGCACCCGCGCTCCGCACCGCGTGCAGACCAGCGGGTTCACCGCTCAGCCGAACAGGTCGCCGAGGAAGCTCTTGTGCTTGCGGTTCCCGTACGGGCGGGGCGAGTCGGAGTAGCCGCCGCGGTAGGGGCGCGGCGAATCGGAGTGGCCGCCACGGTAGGGGCGCGGGGAGTCGGGCTTCCCGCGATGACCGCCCGGCGGCACGTACGGCGCCGCGCCGTAGAAGCGGTTCTCGGCCGTGAGCATCTGCTCCAGCTCGCCGTGGTCGAGGAAGATCCCGCGGCAGTTCTCACATTGCTCGATGTGCACGCCCTGCCGATCGACCGTGCGCATCCGTCCCTGACATTTCGGACAAGTCACGCGGGCCAGAATAGGGGCGTCCGGTCCGTCTCGGGGCCGTGGCCGGTCAGCAACCGGACCAGGAGCTCGACGTGCTCGACCGCGACCGGCGGTGTCGGCAGGCCGCGGAGGATCGCCGTGAGGAACGGACCCAGGATTCGCGCGGCTTCCTCCTCGCTCACACCCTGGATGGTGCTCCGCTCGCGCCGCGCTGCGTACCGTCTTTTCGGGCGGTTCACGCGGTGGGCACGGGTCGTCGCTGAGGCGATCCCCTCACCGGTGGGCGGCGGCGACGGCGGTCAGCTCGTCGAGGGCGCGCAGCGTCTCGGCCTCGGGGAGGGTGTCGAGCATCAGGGTGATCTCGTCGACGCCCGCGTCGACGTAGCCCGCCAGCCGCCGCTCGTCGGTGTCCGCCGCGAACACGGTGAAGGGCACGCCGTCGCGGCCCTGTTCGGCCAACCACTTCCGCACCCGCACGATCTCCTCGGGCGCGGTGTGCGCGCGGGGCAGCCACGCATCGCCGTAGGTGGCCAGCCGCCGTAGCGCCGCGGCGCTCTCGCCCCCGAGGTAGATCGGCGGATGCGGCTGCTGCACCGGCTTCGGCCAGAGGTAGATCGGGTCGAAGTCGACGTGCTCGCCGTGGTACTCGGCCTGCTCGGTGGTCCAGATCTGCTTCAAAGCGGCCAGCTGCTCGTCGATCAGCGCGCCCCGCGTGGTGGGGTCGGTGCCGTGGTTGCGCATCTCCTCGCGGTTCCAGCCGACGCCGACGCCGAAGGCGAACCGCCCGTCGGAGACCAGGTCGAGGCTGGCGACCTGCTTCGCGGTGTGGATGACGTCGCGCTGCGGCAGTAGCGCGATCCCGGTGCCGAGCACCAGCCGCGTCGTCACTGCGGCGACCGCGGTCAACGCGACGAACGGGTCCAACGTCCGGTAGTAGCGCCGCGGCAGCTCGCCGCCCTCGGGCCACGGCGACTCCCGGCTGACCGGGATGTGGGAGTGCTCGGCGATGAACAACGAGTCGAACCCGCGCTCCTCCAGGGCGCGCCCCAGCCCGTCGGGCCTGATGCCGTAGTCGGTGATGAACGTGGCGACTCCGAACCTCATCGCTCTGTCATACCGAACGACGCCCTCGACGGCAGTGCCAGGGGTTGTGGTCGGGGTGCGGATGGACTAGCCCGTTCCCATGGTCGTGGTCGCCGTCACCTTCGGAATCATCTTCCTCGCGGAGGTGGCGGACACCAGCGGACTGGTGACGCTCGTCCTGGCCACCCGGTACTCGGCATCACTGGTGCTGGTCGGCGCCTGCGCCGCCTTCCTCGTGCAGGTGGGCGTCGCGATCGCGGCCGGGAGCCTCGTCGCGAAGCTGCCCGAACGGCCGCTCGAGTTCGCGCTCGCCGTCGTGTTCCTCGTCGGCGCGGTCCTGCTGCTCCGCGAGGACGACGACGATGACGATGCGGCCCCGAAGAAGGTCCTGCGAACGGGTTGGCAGGTCGTGGCCACGAGCTTCGGGGTGACCATGCTGTCCGAGCTGGGGGATCCGACGCAGATCATCACCGCCACGCTCGCCGCGCGGTACGACGACCCGCTCGCCGTCGGGGTCGGCGCCGTGCTCGCGCTGTGGTCGGTGTCCGCGTTGGCGGTCTACGGGGGCAGCCGCTTGCACCGGGTGGTGCCGGTGCGCTGGGTGACCCGGGCGACGGCCGCCCTCCTCGTGGTGCTCGCCGTGCTGACCGCGATCGACGCGATTCGCGGCTGATCCGTTCTCAGCGGAGGCGCAACATCATCGTGCGGCCCCTTGCTTCCCGTACTCCACCAGGCCCGGGTGGCCATCTCCGGTGCCTGTGCGCGGCGATGCCAGGTGACCTCGATGACGTGCCGACGGAGGTGGCGTGCGGCTACGACGGCGGGTCGTCGGGCGCGGCCAGGACGCGGACGGGGGTGCCGTTCAGGAACGCGGCGATGTCGTCGACCGCGTCGCGGTAGAACGTCGTGTACAGGTCGCGGGTGACGTAGCCGATGTGCGGGGTGGACAGCAGCCCGGGTGTGGTGCGCAGCGGGTCGTCGACCGGGAGGGGTTCGGTGTCGTAGACGTCGAGCGCGGCGCCCGCGATGCGGCGTTCGCGCAGGGCGGCGAGCAGCGCCGGGGTGTCGACGATCGGGCCTCGCGAGGTGTTGACCAACAACGCGGTGGGCTTCATCGCGGCCAGCTCGGCGGCGCCGACGATCCCGCGCGTGCGTCCGCTGAGCACGAGGTGGACGGAGACGACGTCGGCGGCCGCGAACAGCTCGTGCTTGTCGACGGCGCGGACGTCGTGCTCGGCGGCTTTGTCGGCGGTGAGGTTGGCGCTCCAGGCGATCGTGTGCATGCCGAACGCCTGTCCGATGCGGGCCACGCGCGAGCCGAGCCTGCCAAGGCCCAGCAGGCCGAGGGTCTTGCCGTGCAGGCCGACGCCGACCGATTCCTGCCAACGGCCTGCGCGGACGCGTTCGGCCTCGGCGGGCAGGTCGCGGGCGGCGGCGAGGATCAGCGCCCACGTCAGCTCGGCGGTGGGGGAGGAGTCGTAGCCCGTGGCCGAGACGGTGATGCCGAGGCGGCGGGCGGCGTCGAGGTCGATGGCGGCGTTGGCGGGCCCGGTGGTGACCAGCAGTCGCAGGTGGGGGAGGCGTTCGAGCACCTCGGCCGGGAACCGGGTGCGTTCGCGCATCGCGACGAGCACGTCGAAGCCCGCCAAGGCCGCGACGACCGCGTCGGCCCCGGCGAAGGGCTCGGTGAAGACGGTGACCTCGCCGGGCAGGCCGGTCCAGTCGGCCAGTTCCGTGGCTACGCCCTGGTAGTCGTCGAGGATCGCGATGCGGGGGTCGTCGGTCACCCCGACACCTCACACGAGGCGGCGGCGTGCGGCAAACCGGCCAGGCGGTGGAGACGCGTCCGTCGATCGTGGGACAGCGGGACCACCCGGCCGGAGGCCCGGTCGACCGACGGTGCGAGCGCGCCGTGGCGGCCACCCTTCAGTCACCGGGATTCGCCCCGGCCACGAGAAGGAAGATCCGATGAACACCGCCACCCCGACACGCCACGATGACGCCACGGTCACGAGCCTCGTCCGCATCCGCGAGCTCGGCCCCGACGACGGCGACGTCGTCGACGTGGTCTTCGCCGGTCTGTCCGCACGCAGCCGCTACCTGCGCTTCCAGTCGCAGGTCGTCGAGCTCTCGGCGGCCACCCGCCGCAGCCTCACCGGGTGGGACGGCCGCACGCACGTCGCGCTCGCGGCCTTCGCCCAGGGCCGTCCGATCGGCATCGTGCGGATCTTCGACCTCGGCGACGGGCGCGGGGAGCTCGCCATCGAAGTCGTCGACCACTGGCAGGGGCGTGGGGTCGGTACCCGGCTGCTTCAGGCCGCCCGGGACCGGGCAGGCGAGATGGGCTACCGCGAGCTCGTCGGCGAGGTGCTCGTGGTGAACGCGGCGGTCTACGCGGCGCTGCGGGGCGTCTTCCACGACACGCGCGTGCGTCGCGACGGTTCCGAGCTGACGATCACGATGCCCGTCCACGGCGAGCAGGCGACGGCGAACCCCGTCGGGGGACTCGTCGCCTAGTCGGTCGATGCTTTCCTCGTCGTGGCCGTACCTGCCACTCTTTCGAGATCACCCGTTCGTGGAGGACGGCGTGCAGGAGAGGCGGCTGCGGTGACGGCACTTCCGATCGGGCTGACCGGCGTTCTCTTCGTGGTCGTGCTCCCCGCCCTCGCCATCGTCGCGCAGTTGCTGATCCGCCGATCATGGCCTGCCCTCGCGGACGGCGAACACAACGACGTCGCGGGCTTCATCATCGCGGTGGTCGGGGTGATCTACGCCGTGCTGTTGGCGTTCGTGGTGATCGTCTCCTGGGAGGACTTCAGCAAGGCCGAATCGACGGTCGGCCAGGAGGCGAGCGCGCTGCGCAGCATCTACCGGGAGAGCCAGGCGTTCCCGCCGGACGTGCGCGAACACATCCGCGCCGACGTCCTGCGCTACGCGTCGACCGCGATCGACGTGGAGTGGCCCGCGATGGCCGAGGGCAAGCCGGGCAGCCCGGAGGTCTACGGGGTGCTCGACGACATGTCCCAGAGCCTGGCCCAACTGCCCGCCAACACCCCCGTCCAGCAGGCCTACCTCGGCGCCGAAGCCGACCGGTTCAACCAGCTCGTCGGCTTCCGGAGCGAACGACTCGACTACGTCGAGAAGGGTGTGCCCGCCGTGCTGTGGATCGCCCTCGGCGTGGGCGCCGTGGTGACCATCGGCTTCGCGATGATCTTCGGCCTCCGCAGCACCATGCTGCACGTGATCATGACGGCCAGTCTGAGCGCGGTCATCGGCGTCCTGCTGTTCGTCTCCGTCGCCATCGACCACCCCTTCGCCGGCGACGTCGTCGTCGACCCCGCCCCGCTCGAGCGTGTGATCAGCGACTTCCGCAACGCACCGTGACCGGCGTCGCGGCTACGGCGCCCCGACGGGCACGAGATAGGAGTCGAGGAAGGCGTCGAGCGCGGCGAGCCCGGCGGCGTCGGCGGGCGTGGCGCGGAAGCCGACGTGACCGTCCGGCCGCACCAGGAGCGCACCCGAAGCGACGGGGGGAACCTCCGTGCTGCGGACGATCTCGACGAGCCCGCGCCAGCGCCGGTGCAGGCGCTCGACACCGGCGGCGTCCGCGGTGCCCGAGATCAGGAGGTGGTGCGCCGTCCCGGTGAGCGTCGTCCGACCGGGGTAGCGGTCGCCGGGGCCCGGCGGAGGGGGTGGCTGCACTCCCGGGCCGAGGTGCTCTCCGACGAGCGGGCTGCCTGCGTAGGTGATGTCGAGCAGGCATCGCGACCGTGCCATCGCCAGGCGTTGGGCGGGGGTCGCCGGGCTCGCCCCGACGCCGGTGCGGGCGGCCTCCACCGCCGCGCGCACCATCCCGTCGATCCGGCCGGACACCTCGAGCACGTGGTGGTCGGCGGCGAGCCGCTCGATCTCGAAGCTCTCCAGCACGGCGGGGCGGGCGCGCCCGTGCACGGCGAGCGCGAGCTTCCACGCGATGTCCTGGGCGTCGTGCAGACCGGCGTTGAGGCCCTCGCCGCCGAACGGGCTCGACAGGTGCCCGGCATCGCCGAGGAGGAACCGGCGGCCTTCGGCCAGGCGCGGGACCACGCGCTGGTGCATGCGGAACGAGGTCGCCCATCCGACGTCCTCCACCGCGACGTCGGCGGCGATGCGCCGACCGATCCCGGCCGCGACGACCTCGGCCGGGTTCGTGCGCGCCAGGTGGGCCAACTCGTCGTCGTCGAGGACGCCGACGAACGTGAGCCAGCGATCGTCGGGCAGCGGCGCGAGCAGGACGAAGCCGTCGGGCGTTGCCACCATGTTCGAGGCGTCGTGGGCCAGCCCGCAGCGCACGCGGACGTCGGCCGCCAGGACCGTCCCCGGGTAGGTGAAGCCCTCCAGGGTCTCGGCCATCGAGGCCCTCATGATGCTGTGGGCACCGCCCGCGCCGATCACCCAGGCCGCCTCGACCGCGGTGGACGTCCCGTCGTCGCGCTCCAGCTGGATCAGCACACCGTCGTCGCGTTCCTCGATGGACGAGGCCGCGACGCCGCGCTCGACCACGACGCCGAGTTGGGCGAGCCGCTCGGCGAGGATCTGCTCCGTGCGCCACTGGGGAAGGCTGCACTGGAACTCCCAGGGACAGCCGATGCCTGCGTAGGGCAGCTCACTGACTTGTTTCAGGTCCGCGTCGACCACCCTGGCGAACCGCACGTGGACCGACGCGGCCAGCACGTCCTCGACCAACCCGGCGCGGGCGAGGAGCTCGAGCGTGCCCGGCTGGATCGCGGTCGCCCGGGTCTGGTGGTGCGGTGCGGGCAGGCGGTCCAGCACCCTGGCCACCACACCGTGGCGCGCCAGCTCGGCCGCCGCGAACAGACCCGACGGGCCTGCGCCGATGACCACCACCTCGGGGTCGGTCCCATGCGTGGCGGACGATCGCATGTGTCGCCTCCCGTGCAGCGCCGGATGCCGCCCAGTATGGCCCAGACGTCCTCTGTGTCCAGACGTTCGCGTGCCACCGACGACGTGTGAGCGGGGCGGCCGCCGCCGATCGCAGGAATCGCGGCGGCCGTCGCTGACCACGGAAGCGCTATCGGCTGGGTGCGGGCGCCGGTGCCTGCGCGCCGGGAGGCTTTGACCTGCGGGGCCGTCAGCAGGCGGTGGGCACGCACCGGGGCCGCCAGGGGCACCCGGCGCGCCGGGGCCCGCCGGTGCGGCTCCGGCGCCGGGGGCTGCGGTGGCGGATGTGCTGCCCGGTGTCGTGCTGGCCGCCGCGTTGCCGACGATCAGCCCGGTGGCCACCCCGCCCACCAGACCTTGTCGGCCTACCAGCCGCTGCGCGGTGCGCAGCACAACCGGCCCGAACGACCCGCCGCCGATCCCGCCGACGCGGCCGCGGCCCTGCTGCGTGTCGTCGACGCCGACGCACCTCCAGCGCGCGTGATCTTCGGCGTCGGCGGGGTCGAGTTCATCAGCGGGGCCTACGCCGCGCGGCTCGCGGGTTGGCGGGAAGCGAGCTCGCTGCTCGCCTGAGCCCTCCGTCGTCAGCCGCGCATCACCGTCCCTGCGGAACACCCGCTGACTCGCTCACCGAGCGGCGGTGCAGGACGCTGTCACCGTGGCGATCGCAGGCCCTCCAGCCCCGGCGCAGTCGTGATCGTCCCGGGCGGAGGTCGTGGGTTGCGGCCGTGCTGGGTGTGCCGGGCATGGTGGTGTTCGGGCTGTCGTTCATGGTGCCCATCGCGCCGTTCGGGGTGTTCGGATCGGTGTTCGCCGCGTCGGGGGGACAGGTGGTGGGCGCCTACCTCGTGGGTGCCGCGGTGATGGCCTTGACGGCGTGCTCGTTCGTCGTCATGGCGCGCGAGTACACCGGGGTCGGTTCGGTGCACACCTTCGTCGGGCGGGCGGTCGGTCCGGTCGCCGGGTTCCTGGCCGGGTGGATGCTGCTGCTCGACTACCTGCTCGTGCCCGCACTGATCGCCCTCGTCACCGCGAACGGGCTGCACGCGGCGGTCCCCGCCGTCCCGGCGGCGGTGTGGATCATCGGGCTCGTCCTGGTGGCGACGGTCCTCAACCTCGTCGGGATCGCTCGCGTCGTGGCGATCGGCGCGGCGCTGCTGGTCGCCCAACTGGCGGTGGTGGCCGTGTTCGTCGCCGCTGCCGTCACGGCGCTCGGCACCGGAGCGACTCGACCGGGCCAGCCCCTCCTCGCCCCACTCCTCGGCCCGGCAGGGGGCCGCCGCTCCTCGCGAGCGCGGCCGTCGCGGTGCTGTCGTACCTCTGCTTCGAATCGATCGCGACCCTCGGCGAGGAGAACCGGGAGCAGCGGGCGGCCGTCGGGCGCGCGATCGCCGTCGCGCTCGCGGTGTGCGCGGCGTTGTTCGTGGCGCAGTGTTGGTGCGCCGCGCTGCTGGTGCCCGATCCCGCCGGGCTCGTCGCGCGCGGCGACCCTGATGGAGCGGCGTTCTACGCGACCGCCGACGCCGCAGGCGGTCCGTGGCTCGCCTGGCTGCCAGGCCGAACGGCGCCGCTGCGTACAGGAGGGTGGTGAGGACGCTGCCCACCCCGAGCGCAGCGGGCGGAACGACGCCGGTGGTGCGCAGCACCATCGCCGCGCTGCCGTAGAGCGTCACGAGCGTGACCGCGGTCGCCACGTCGCGCTTGTCGTGCTCGGTGACGTTGTCCATGGCCGCGATGGCCGACGCCCCGCAGATCGAGAACCCGGTGGCGACCTTGAGGGCCAGTCCGGGCGACACCCCCAGTGCCGCTCGATCAGCAGCGTCCCGAGGAAGACCACCACCACGGTGCCGACGACCGCGAGCGCGGTCCCGGCGCCGAGCCCGAGCACCTGCCCGAGGCCGAGATGCAGCCCTGCTGGGGGAGTGCGGCAGTCTCACGTCGGCGGCGGCTGTCGCGGGATCAGCCAGCCCTCGGCGAGCGAGCGGATGTCGGCGTTCGGGCGCAGGCTGGGCCGCACGCTGCTGGACCGCTCGCGGCGCGGCTCCGCGCTCACGCCGTCCGGAGGGGTGGTGTGCGGATGGGCGCAGCGCGTGCTCGACCAGATGACCGTGTTGTTCGACGGCGTGGCCACCCTGCGTCGCGAGTGGCGGCGAGAGGGTGGTGACGGTGCGGGACCGGTTCCTGACTGCGGGGATCTCGCCGCAAGACTTCGACGCTGCTGTGGCTGCGGGCCGGATCGCAGTCGCGGGTGAGCGCGTCGGTGACCCGAGGACTGCGGCGTCGTGCCCGATCGCTGTCGCGTTGATGCTCGACCCGGAGTGGGCCGATCGACGTGTTAGCCGGCGAGGGCGTAGGTGTCGAGTGCGTCGTGTCCGGCGGGGGTGAGGGCGGCGGCGACGCGCTGGCCGACCGCGCCGAGTGTCGCGGCGGCGAGGTAGCCCGCGTGGACGAGGTGGTGGGCGGCGGACTGGTCGGCGCAGCTGCGGCCGTCGAGGAACAGGTCGGGCTCGACACCCAGCTGCAGCTCGGCCCCGCCTGCCGCCACGGCGCGCAGGATCGCTCGGTCGCGTCCGCTGAGGGTGCTCGTGGTGGTCATCGCGGTCTCCGAGGCTGTGGGGCGGTCTGTGGTGTGTGACACGTTCAGTCTGTAGACCCCGCAGGCTGGGCGGACTCATCGCCGCGACCATGTCCGCGTTCGCGAGCGTGCAGCAATCCCTTCCCCGCCGGTAAGGCTCGAGGCAGCCACCGACCGCTGCGAGCGGCGCTACCCGTTTCGGGACGGCAGCTGGATCGGGGTGCGGGCGGCTTGCGTCGGTGGGAACAATGCGGCCGGCTAGCTCCTGGTGTAGAGCTGGGTGACGGCGTCGACCAGGTCGTGCAGGCCGGTGGGGCGGTGGTCGCTCCACCAGACCAGCTTGACGGGGATGCGGGGGCCGTCCTTGATGGGCCGGTAGGTCACGCCCGGGCGCGGGTGGTGGTGTGCGGTGGCCTCGGCGGTGATGCCCACGCCGCGGCCTGCGGCGATCGCGTCGAGCCAACTGTCGACGTCGTTGGACTCGAGGAATCGGGGCAGGTGGTCGGCGCCGTCCCACAACCGGCTGGTGGTCGTCCCGACCCGGGGATCGATGACCACCGTGCGGTCGGCGATCTCGTCCATGCGCAGCTGCCGCCTGCGCGACCACTGCGGGTCGTCGGCGGCGAAGGCGACCAGCCGCCGTTCCAGCCCGACCACGACGGAGTCGAAGCGCTTGTCATCGACCTCGCGTCGAAGGACCGCGACGTCGCACAGGCCATCGGCCAGGCCCGCGGTGGGCGCGTTGTGCCGGACCAGTTCCAGCTCGATCGCCTCGTGGCGCTGCGCCCAGTCCCGTTGCAGTGGCGCGGTGTGGCGCCCGAGAGCCGCCCAGGCGTAGCCCAACCGCAGCACGCCGTGGCGGGTGGTCAGGAACTCGGTGAACCGCTCGGCCTCGGCCAGCACCCTGCGCGCCTGGGGGAGGACCAGCTGTCCGGTGCTGGTGAGCTCGCACCCTCGCGGCACCCGGCGCAACAGCGTGTCTCCGACCGTCTTCTCCAGCCCTGCGATGGTGCGCGAGACCGCGGCCTGCGAGACGTACAACTGCGCGGCGGCCTCGGTGAACGATCCCGCCTCCGCGGCGGTGACGAAGAACCGCAGCTCGCGAAGGCTCCAATCCATAACTCAATCGTATGGCATCGGCAAAAGATGCACTAGGTTCATGGATGCCGTGCGCCCTACCGTCGTCGTATGGATGCCGTCGACGCCGCAGAACGTCCGCACTGTGCGATTGGCACCCACCAGCTGTCCGCCGCGACGGCGACCCCGCGGCAGCGTGGTACCGGCATCGCGCTGATGCTCGCCAGTTCCGCCTCGAGCCAGGCAGGCGCCGCCCTGGGGGCGATGGCCTTCCCCGCCATCGGCCCGGTCGGCGTCGTCGCCATCCGCCAGTTCGTCACCGCCCTCGTCCTCACGCCGATCGTGCGACCCCGGTTGCGCGGGCTGCGCAGGGACCAGTGGTGGCCGATCCTCGGCCTCGTCGTCGTGTTCAGCATCATGAATCTCAGCCTCTACGCCGCGATCGACCGCATCGGGCTCGCCCTGGCCGTCACCCTCGAGTTCCTCGGCCCGCTCACCGTCGCCATCATCAGCTCCCGACGGGTCCTGGACCTGGCGGGCGCTCTTCTCGCTGGTGTCGGCGTGGTCGTCCTGACCAACCCCGGCCCCACCACCGACGTCCTCGGGATCGCGCTGGCCCTGCTGGCCGCGACGGCCTGGGGGTGGTACATCCTGCTCAACCGGACCCTCGGCCGGCGTCTGCCCGGCCTGCACGGGACCGCGGTGGCCAGCCTCGTCACCGCGGCCACCTGGTCGCCGGTCGCGGTGGCCTGGTTCGCCTTCCACACCCCGACGATGGCGGCCGTCGGCCTCGCCGTCGCCTGCGGGCTGATGTCCTCCATCGCGCCCTACGTCGCCGACCTGCTCGCCCTGCGTCGGGTTCCGGCCCAGATGTTCGGCACGTTCACCAGCATCAACCCGGTATGGGCAGCTCTGTCCGGGTGGCTGCTGCTCCACCAGGCGCTCGACTTCAACGAGTGGATCGGCATCGGGCTGATCGTCCTCAGCAACGTCGCAGTCTCCGCACGAGGACTCGCCAGGCCCGGCGATCAGGCCCGAGCCGCACCGCTCCGCGACGTCGTGGCCTGACCACCGAACCGCAGCGACGTCCTAGCGTTCTTGTCGACCCCCAACCGCTCGGCCCAGTGAAGAGAGCGACGTGACTGAGCAGACCGACCTGACGGGCGTGAAGGCGCTCATGTTCGACTTCTACGGCACGGTCGTCGACATGCAGGGCGGCCTGATCGAGGCGATCACCCCCTACCTCGAGTCGAAGAACTACACCGCGCAGCCCGCAGGCCGGGTGGTGACCTGGTGGCGACGCACGCACTTCGAGAACTCGATGATCGACGGCCTTCTGGGTCGCCGACACATCCCGTACCGGGAGATCGGGCGCCAAGCCGTCGACTACACGCTGACGCGGGCCGGGATCGACCACACCATGGACGAGGTCCGTGCCCTCGTATCGGAGATCGAGCGCCTGGCCCCGTTCCCCGACGTGATCGAGGCCCTGCAGAAGCTGAAGGACGCCGGGCTGAAGCTGGTCATCCTGTCCAACGGCGACCCGGACATGCTCGAGACCGGGGTGAAGTTCTCCGGCACCGAGGACCTCTGGACGCGCGTGGTGTCGGTCGCCGAGGCGGGCGCGTTCAAGCCGCACTTCAACACCTACGCCACCGGGGCCAAGGCAGTGAATCTTGCTCCGTCGGAGGTGTTGTTCGTGGCCAACCATGCGTTCGACTGCGTGGGCGCCAAGGCAGCCGGTATGCACACCGCGTTCGTCGACCGGCGCAAGCGACCGTTCGGCAACGAGTACTACCCGCCGACGCTGGTCGTCGACGACTTCGCCCACCTCGCCAGCGAAGTCATCAGCCGCGTCAAGGGCTGTGGGGTCGCGAGACATGCCGGAAACGATGCTTCTAGGTGCGTGGGCGTGGTCGGAACGGGGGCGTTCCGTCCGCGACGGCGTCGGCGAGCCACGACGTGATCTCCGGACACCACGTGCATCGGTGCATCCAGGTGGAGCTCGCAGTCCGACATCCTGCGGTCCGGCTCAGCGGCGGCGGTCGTCGTCCATGCCCGTAGTCACGCAGTTGGGCATTCAAGCCCTTCCCGAAGATCAACAACGGCCTGGTCTGAGCCTCATTCCAAGGCTCTGACCAGGCCGTTTGCCGGTGGGCGATACTGGGATCGAACCAGTGACCTCCGGGGTCGCAGATCGATGACGGCATCTCACTGTTCGGCCTTCTATCTGCACAAACTCGTTCGATGCCCAGCAGCCTCGGACGGACAGATCGGGACACGGATTGCCACTTCTCTGGGCACGCTGAGGGCACGCGGGCTAGCATCGACGACATGTCCACACGGAAGCCAGCGCTTCGCTACTTCGGCACCGTGCGCAAGCTGCCTTCCGGCCGATTCCAGGCTCGCTACATCGGACCGGACGGGCAGCGCCGTCCAGCCCAGCGGGCGGACGGCGGGGCGCTCACCTTCGACACCCGCAGCGATGCCGAAGCCTGGCTCGCAATGCGGCAGTCGGAGATCTTGCGCGACGAGTGGCTGCCCCCGGCCGCACCCAAGACGCTGCCGCCAGCGTTGCGCGCGTATGCAGACGCTTGGCTGACCCAGCGCGACCTGGAAGATCGAACTCGTGAGCACTACGCACAGCTGCTCCGCGACCACGTCTACCCGACGTTCGGCAATGAGTTGGTTCCCGGGATCGGCCCGGCCGGGGTACGCACCTGGCATGCGGCCCTGGCCAGAAGCACTGGTCCGACCGCCCGTGCCCACGCGTACGACCTGCTGCGCAGCATCATGAAGACCGCCGTCGACGACGAACTGATCGCGGCGAACCCCTGCCGTATCCGCGGTGCGGGGCAGGTGAGGCGCGCCAAGAAGATCAGGCCAGCGTCGCTGGCGGAGCTGGAGGTGATCGTCAAGGCGATTCCAGCCAAGTACCAGCTCGTCGTCTTGTTCGCGGCTTGGCTCGCACTTCGATTCGGAGAGCTGGCCGAGCTGCGCCGCAGCGACATCGACGCGGCGAACGGTGTCGTGCACGTCCGGCGCGGCGTCGTACGAACCGAACGCGGCCGCAAGGTCAAGGGCCCGAAGTCGGAGGCCGGTAAGCGCGCCGTGGCCATCCCGCCGCACTTGCTACCGATCGTGAAGGCGCACTTGCGCGACCACGCGGCGATGGGCCGCGACGGGTTGCTCTTCCCGGCCCGCAACGGTGACCAGCTCGCGCCGTCGACGCTCTATAAGATCTACTATCCGGCGCGCGAGAAGGCAGGACGATCGGACCTGAGGTTCCACGATCTGCGGCACACCGGCGCCGTACTCGCGGCGGCCACTGGGGCGACACTCGCCGAGCTAATGGCTCGGCTCGGCCACTCCACTCCAGCGGCTGCGATGCGCTACCAGCATGCGGCCGCAGAGCGTGACCGCGTGATCGCGGCCGCGCTCTCTGAGCTCCACCTCGCCGGTGGAGTTAGCACGATGAAGACTGGCGCCGCCGGATAGCTACGCCGCGGGCGGGGGTCTGAGGCCGAGCCGTTGTGCCGAGCGGACTTGACTGGGGGTCAAGGGGTCGCAGGTTCAAATCCTGTCGTCCCGACGGCGAGATCGGGCGGTGTCTCTTTCGGAGATGCCGCCCGATTTGCGTCCTGACCTGGGCAAAGGGTTGCTACAGTTGATCATTAGTGGATCTTCAATTGATCTTGCTGGATGGCCGATTTCCGCTTGTGCACGCGTATCTGGAGCAAATCTGGAGCACGGCGTCGAAGCCCGGCGAAATAGGGTCAGGTTTTGCTCCAGACTTCTGAGCCGGTTGGCGACGGTTGGTGACCGTTGGGCGCAGTCCGGGTCGGATACGTTGGGGTGATCTTCACGGGCTGGTGATCGTTTGCCGCCTGGTCAAGGGGTCACGGTCCGGCGCGGCGATCGTGCGGGTGGTGGGGCGGGGGAGGACGGTCTTGACTCGCACGGCAAGATCCTCTCGAACGCGGAGCGACTTTGCCTGGCAGTCAAAGGGTCAGGGGTTCGAATCCCCTCAGCTCCACTCTTGCGGTGACGTCAGCCCGCGGCGGATTCTCCCAGGTCAGACCTGGTTTAGAGGCATCACAGTTGATCTATCTATGATCGACTATTCGCGACTTGTGCACTGATACTGGAGCAAAACTGGAGCACGGCGTCCGGCGGCACGAAATACTGTCAACGGTCTGCTCCAGTGATCGTGGCCCGTTCAGCGCAGTTCTGTGCGGTTGGGCGCAGTTGGGCACTGTTCGCGGCAGCGGGACTTCGCGGTCGCGTCTGCCGACCGCTGCGGGTAGTCCGGTGGTCAAAGGGTCGGGGATGGGTTGGCGGGCCGTGTACGGCCGGTTGTGGGTGCCGCGGGGCCGATCGTGGCGCGAACAGGCTGTGACCGGCCGTTCGCGGCAGGAGCTGATCGACGCCGGTGCGGTGTCGAGTCGGCGTCAGGCGACGTCGACGCCGAAGTCGCGGGCGAGCCCGGCCAGGCCGTCGGCGTAGCCCTGCCCGACGGCGCGGAGGCGCCAGGTTCCGTCTCGGCGGTAGATCTCGAGCAGACGAGCGCGGTTTCCACGGTCGCGGCGGGGCTGGAAACGTACTCGGTGGCGGGCTGGTTGTGGTGGCGGTGACGACGAGGTCGTGGACGTTGGCGGCGCCCGCCGTCGACGCTGACGGCGGCCACGGATCCGGGCAGAGCCGGTCGACTAGGTCGGTGACCACGGCTGCGCAGTCGGTGGAGTCGCCGAACACGCGGGCGAGGCCCTCGTCGGTCAGCACGGCCCGCAGCAGGATGGCCGCCGCGTCGAGGCGCCCCCAGATCCAGTCGTTCACCCGCCAGGACCGCTTGAGGAAGCCGCCGAAGTGGCCCAGCGAGAGACCGGCCAGCTTGTCCTCACCGCTCTGTTCGCTGTCGAGCAGGGGTCCTTTGGTGCGCAGGCTGAGCTGGACCAGCTCGATCGGAACGGTGCTGGCCGGTCGGCGGACGTCGGCCACCGCAGCCGTCGCGACCTCGAGGTCGATCAGCCGCTGGAGTAGCGTGCCTTTGGCCCAGCGCCCGGTCCTGGGCGCACCGGCCAGCCCCAACAACACCTCCCAGCCCTCGAGGCGGGCGTCCTGCCAGCAGTTGTCGTTGCGAAGTCGAATGCGTTCAAGGACGTCCCGGCAGTCGGCCAGCGCGGCCACGGCTTCGTCGACACGGCAGCGGATCTCGTCGGCGATGCCGAGGCCCAACGCAGACTGGTAGCGGTTTAGGCGTTCCTTCCAGAAACCGGTGTCGGGGAGGCCGTCCGGCAACGGCCCGGCCATCACGCTGTTCCACAGCCGCCCCGCCCAGCAGCGCAGTCCGTCGCGGGCCTCCGAGGCCTTCGTACGCGCTGCGCGGATCGCCGCCGCGTCGTCTCCGTCGGTTACCCGCAGAGCGCGGAACTGAACGTCGAACACCGCGTCGGTGATGGAGATCGCCAGCTCGGGGCCCCACGGCCAGCCGTAGCCGGGGTCGCTGCACTTCGCAGGCAGATAGGGCAGGTTGTCGCCGCGCGGCTGCGCCCACTCCCGCTGGGCGCGTTCGGCCTGTTCCCGCGCCCACGTGGTCGAGCGGCAAACCGGGCCTGGCAGGCGGGCGATCCAGTCGGCGGCTTCCTGGCGGATGCGCTGGTCGCGGTAGAGCGGCCACCACCCTCCAAGGAGGATGTCGAGATGACCCTCGGCGGCCTGGCGCAGGACCGCGGTGCGCCCGTCGCGCCAGCTCGCCGCGGCGATGTTGTGCTTGTCGACGTCTTCGGTGAAGGTCCGATTGCCGAGCGAGGTCACCGCGGCGGCGACGCCGCGCAGCGCCTCGACCAGCGTCGGCGGCTTCTCCGGATCCGCGGCTTCCTCGGCCCCCGGCAGCGGCGCCTGGGGGTAGATCAGCAGCATGACCCGCCGTACGAACGTCTCCGCGCCCATCCGCTCGATTCCCGCCAATGCCTGTCGGGTCGGCGTGTTCGCCAACAACCCGCCGTCGACCACGAAGCGGGAGCGGTTCTCCTCGGGCAGCTGCGGGTCGCGGGCCCAGTCCGCGTACCGGGTCATCACGGGGTGAGGTGGAGCCATGGCCGTCGGTTGCGGCGTAGGCGCCGTGACCGCCGCCGCCGCGCTATGCCCCCCGTGACTGCATGGCGGACAGTCCGCGACCGGCACCTCCTTCACCACCGGCACGTCGATGAAGACCGGATCGAACGCCACGGGGAAGCTGGCGGTCGCGCGGGCGGCGGTCGCCAGTGCCGTGGCGGTGGTGTCCACCGTGTGCTCCGTGAAGTCCGCGGTGCGGAAGTGAAAACGGCCGTCGTAGCGCACGTCGGGCAGAGGCGTCTGGAACTCGTCGATCGTCACGTCCTGTGCTCCGGTGAGCAACGTGGTCGTGAGGGTCAGGTCGATGGGCCGCTGCTCGCCGCCGTGGGAGTACCGATCTCCGACCAGCCCGCGCATCGCCGAACGCAGGCGCTCCAGGAAGTAGTCCCCGCGCAGCAACGACGTCGGCTGACCCGCGAAGGGTCGGCGCAGCAGGGCCTCCATGCGGCCGTCCTCGGCCCACAGCTCACGCAGATCCGCGAGGTCGGCGTGGACGTTCGACTGCCCCAGCGCCAGCGCCGCACCGTTGATGCCACCGGCCGAGGTTCCGGCGATGACGTCCGCCCTGGCGGTCGCGTTGATCAGCTCCAGCGCCGCGGCGAAGGTGCCGCGGCCCCAGGTCAGCTCGTTCAACTCGTGCGCCGCGCCACCGCGCTGGGGGCTGGGCATACCGCTACTGCGGAAGCGATTGAATCCTATCGACAACGTTTGCAGCGGGTGCGGCGTGTCGCTGGACGTCAAGGCTCACGCGGGTGGCGTTCGGCCCAGGCTTTGGCGCGTTCGATGAGCCGTTCGGCAGCTTTGCCGGGGGCGAGTGGTCCTTCTTGTTCCCCTGCCCAGCGGTGTCCGGTGAGTTGGGTGCGGCGTTCATCACGGCGCTGGTTGAGCGCGTTGCGGTCTGCGCCGGGGTGAACGGACGGAGCCTTGCCCGCCGCGGTAGGCCATGCCGCCACGACGTAGCGAGCGCGAGGTCGGGCCCAGAGTTGCGGGACTAGCCAGGTGAAGGTGGCATGCTCGGCGCTCGTGCCTGAGTTCTTCTGTGCGGCGTGCAAGACCGAGCTCGACCGTCCCGAGCCTCCCTGTCCCACCTGCGGCGGCATGGTCCGCGAGATCTTCGCCGATGTCGACACGTGGACGTTCTCCGATGTTCAAATGGGTTTCAAAGCTCGGGAGGGCGGCGGGGTCGGCGAGGTGCGGCCATACCTAGAGCAGTCGACGAAGATCCGATGGAACGGTGACCGGCAGCGCTATGAGCGCAGGGAGATCGTCGTCGACCGCAAGAACGACAATTACCGGCAGTCGTGGTTCGACTGTGAGACGGGCGAGCGCACGTTCCACAAGGAGGGGCGGAACTCCGACGCGACCATGCACGGGAAGTCCGCGCGGCGCGGCAAGCCCAAGGAGCCGCCCGCCGAGGACGAGTGCGACAACGAGCGGTCGGCTACCTGACCGCGCTTCGAGGCCGTCGAGCTGGAAGACCCCGGCAGAATGTTGGAGAAATGTGATCGAGATATCACGGCGGGACACCGAGGTGGGCGTCGAGCCGGAGACCGCGGCTGACCTCTCCGGACCGGCCGGGTCGTGTTATGCCGCGACACTGTCCTGATCGATTACGTGATCATTGCAGGCAAGAGCGCCACAGTACGATCGTTACGCCAACATTGAGCCCGTAGACCGTCGGCCGACTTCCGCGGCGCGCCCACCGCACAAAGCGGCCGAGCAGGTATCAACGAATCTGCGTCTCTTGCCGCACCTGAGCCCATTCATCGCCGTGAACGACCCGCTCACCGCACGACAATGCGGCCTACGTACCGGTCCGCCAATACTTGCGAGCTGCGTCCGGTCTGCCAGGTCGCGGCGCAAACGCTCCCCATACACCACTCTCAGGAGTTGATGTTCGATGTTCCGTCCGTCCCGTTTGCTCGGCACGCTGGCGGTGGGACTCGCCGCGGCCGCGGCGGCGTTGTCCACAACGCAGATCGCAAGCGCGGCGCCCGATCCGAACCCGTCAGAAATCCGGGTCCCCGCCGGGAACCGCGTGTTCCTGGTCGGCCACGCCACGGGAGTGCAGATCTACAAATGTGTTGCGACTCCGACGGGCGGCACGTGGGCCTTCGACGCGCCGCGGGCCGACCTGTTCGACGACAGTGGCAAGCTGGTAGTCAAACACTTCCGCGGGCCGACGTGGCAGGCCACAGCAGACGACAGCACCGTCACGGGCGCCGTGGCCAACAAAGGTACGGCTAAGGTCACCGTCGATCCGACCGCGATTCCGTGGCTCCTTCTCCAAGCCACTGTCACCACCAGCACCGGCGTTGGCCTGCTGGGCAACACCACCTTCATTCAGCGCGTCAACACCACGGGCGGCCTCGCTCCAACCGGCAGCTGCAACGCCAACGTGGACACACGGGAGGTTCCCTACACCGCCAACTACCGCTTCTGGAAGCCGGTCGGCGCGTAAGGGCGGCGTGATAAGACACCACCGGCCCAGGTGATCACCGCAAGCGGCTCGCCTGCGAATGCAGCGTCGTCGCCCACGCATCACCGTCGGTTGCCGCCCGATGATGGCGCCGCGCGAGAGATTCTCGGCTCGCGCGGCGCCATCACCGCACGGGTCACGGTCGAAGACGCCGTGTGACACCCCTCCACCGCCGCGCCCGTCGCGCCGCCCGGCCGACCTGGGCGGCGGGGTTGCTCCCGCCGAGCGATGTCACACTCCAACCCCCGCCCGGGGCCCGGGACTGCGTCAATCAGTTTCTACATCGCATCTTGCGTATCCTGACCGGCACTTCTGTCACACGATGTCACTCGATTTCGGTCCAGGACGGCGCGAGTCGGGGCGTCGACCCCACCGGACGATCACGTGGCGCGCTTGCCCGCAGTAGGGTGATCCCGGGCTGGGTGGCGACCGACGATGTCGAGCTAGCCTCGACGCAGCTCACGCCACTGCTTGCGTAGGGCGTCTGGATCCCACTTGTAGGTCACGCGACCGAGCCCGGGGATAGTCACAGCGGGCGTCAGCCGCCCTTGCTCGGCGTAGCGGGACAGGGTGCGCCGCCCGATGCCCAGCAGCTTCGCCGCTTCGCCGGTGGTCAGCAGGCGGTCGGCGTCCGGCACGACGATCACCGTAGGGCCCGGTAGGCCGGAAGGGCCAACCGATTGGCCTATCAGGCCTGTCTGGCCTATTCGGCCTATCAGGCCTTATCGTTACTCATGTGACGTCTCCCGCCTGCCCGCTGGGCCGACGCTGCGAATGCTGCGGTCCCGAGACGCCCGGCCTCGCCGTCGTCGTTACTGACTGCCCGCTGGGCTCGCTGTGCCCGACCGCCTGCCCGACCTGCGCCGAAGCCCTCCGCCGGGCATGCCGGTGTGCTCACTCATCCCTCGGGGGGGATGCCAGCGCCAGCAATGTGGTCTTGTCTGGCACCACCCCCCAGCGGAGCCTGTGCGTATCGACGGGCGGGGTCGCCCCGTTGGGCTTGGAGGGAGCGGCAATGACTGCGCCAGCTGACGGTGTCGTTGCGAAGAGGTCTGGTGCGCGCGCGTCCGGGCGAGCTACAGCGCGGCTCCAGACGGCGGCGCATCTGAGTCGCGCGGACCGGGTGGCCCGGGGCAAGGATGCCCGGGCGGTGGCGCCGCTGGAGTCGCATGCGCAGTTCGAGCCGGACGCGGCGCGGGATCCGGTGGGCCTGCTGTTGGGTCAGGCGCAGTCACGGGTTCCCGAGCTGGTGCCGGTCCGGCATGGGCGGATGCTGGTGTCGGCGTTCACCTTCTATCGGGGTGCTGCGCTGCCGATGGCCGCGGACCTGGCCACCACACCGACGTCGGGGCTGTGGGTGCAGCTGTGCGGGGACGCGCACCTGTCCAATTTCGGTGCGTTCGCCTCACCGGAGCGGCAACTGGTCTTCGATGTCAACGACTTCGACGAGACCCTGCCCGGCCCGTTCGAGTGGGACGTCAAGCGGATGGCCGCGAGCTTTGCGGTGGCGGGACGCGACAGCGGGTTCCCCACCAAGACCCGCCGCAAGATCGCCCTCGCGGCCGTCGAGGGCTATCGGACGGCGATGCGCGGGTTCGCCGATCAGCCGCTGCTGGAGGTCTGGTACGCGCACCTGGACATCGAGCAGGCCATCGGCAAGTTCAAGTCTCAGTTCAAGGCCAAGAGGTACAAGGCAACCGAGAAAGTGCTGGCCAAGGCCCATACCCGCGACAGCACGCAGGCGTTGGGCAAGCTCACCACCGTGGTCGACGGGCGCCGCCGCATCATCAGCGACCCCCCGCTGATCGTCCCGATCGAAGAGCTCTACCCCGACATGGAGGCCGCCGCGGTGAATGAGCAGCTGCGCGACGTCCTGAACAAGTACCGGCGCACGCTGCAGTCCGACCGACGGCACCTGCTCGAACAGTTCACGATTGATCCAGGTGGCCCGCAAGGTCGTCGGGGTCGGCAGCGTCGGCACCCGCGCGTGGATCCTGCTGATGGAGGCCGGGGACGGAATCCAACCGTTGTTCCTGCAGGCCAAGGAGGCTCAGACCTCGGTCCTGGCGGACTACTGCGGGCGCAGCGAGTACGCCAATCAGGGTGAGCGCGTCGTCGCCGGGCAGCACCTGATGCAGGCCCAGAGCGACATCTTCCTCGGCTGGACCCGCGTCCTGGGCCCCGACGGGGTCGAGCGCGACTTCTACGTGCGCCAGCTGCGGGACTGGAAAGTTCTCGGTGCCGATCGAGCAGATGGTCCCGACGGGTATGACGGTCTACGCCGGCCTGTGCGGGTGGACCCTCGCCCGGGCGCACGCCTGCTCCGGTGACCGCATCGCCCTGGCCGCCTACCTGGGCGGCTCCAGCAAGTTCGACGAGGCGATCGCCGACTTCGCCGAAACCTACGCCGACCAGAACGAACGCGACTACGCCGCGCTCCAGACCGCCGTCAAGGACGGTAGGGCCGAATCCACGACCGAGATCTGACCATGATCTAGTGTCCTGCGGGAGCGGCTGGGTCGGCGTGGGGCACCGACCACGACACCGCTGCGTTCGCCGTGGCCTGCCTGCGGCGCTGGTGGGACGCGGTCGGCCGGCTCGACCAGCCGGAGTGTGATCGAGTTCGGCTCCTGCCCGGTGGTCGTGGTGCCGCTGATGGCGGCGGTTCTCTGACTGTTGGTGCGAGGCCGAGAAGTGGGCTCGGCTGCCCGTCCGCCGTGGGTTGGTCACCTCCCGGTCGGGCACGTCCGGCTGGAGCAGGCGGGCGCGGCGTATGTGGCCACCCCGGCAGGGCGAGGGCGATCTCGGCGGCCAGCAGGTTGGCCGTGTGGATGATCGTCACCACGGGCAACAGGTGGGTCAGATGGCGGCCGAGCGCCGGGCAGGCCGATGGTGCGCGGCAATGCCCCACCGACCGCGGTCACTGATCCGTGGCCACGCGGCCGATCAGTGACGTATGGCGGTGGTGGGATGCCTCGGCCCGCGGTAGGGCATTTCTCGTGGAAGGTGCTGCGCCGGGGGGCCCGCCGGATCTCGCCCTGTTCTGGGCTGCGGCGACTGCCGAGCTGCGGGCGGTCCCGGGCGCGTTGCGCCGCTCGTCTCGGCCGGCGCCGAGCAACGGCACGGTGGCCACGGACGTGTCGTTCCGGTCGCTGGGCGGCCACCGGATCCATGGGTACGCGATCACTTGGGCGGACCAGGCGCCGCGCCCGCTCGTCGTGCATGCGCACGGCTACCGCTCGCAGGCCGAACCGCGCCTGGAGTGGGTCCGCGCGGGCTGTCACGTACTCGGCTTCGACGTGCGCGGGTTCGGCCGCTCCGTCGACGCGGTGCCGTCGCCGTCCCCCGCCGGATGGCTGCTGACGGGTGCTCGCCTGCCCGAGACGTGCGTGCTGCGGGGCGCGGTCTGCGACTACGTGCGTGCGAGCGAGGTCGCCCATGCACTCAGCGTGTCGACGCTGCGGGTCGTGCACCACGGCGTGAGTCTCGCGGGCGGTCTGGCGCTGATGGCCGAGGCGGTGGCGCCGCGCGCCGACCTGCTCGCGCTCGGGGTGCCGACCTTCGGCTGGACGGAGGGCCGCCGCCTGCTGGTGGAGCGCGGCTCGGGCGCCGAGGTCGCCGCGTTCCTCGAGCGGCATCCCCAGTACCCCGAAGACGACCTGCAGATGGTGCTGGCCTACTTCGACGCCGCCCTGTTGGCGCCCGCCGTGCGGTGCCCGACGGTGCTCGGCCTCGGCATCCTCGACCGGGTGGTGCCCCTCGCCAGCGTGCAGGCGATCGTCGAGCGGCTGCGGGCCCCGCTGGAGGTCATGACGTTCCCGATCAGCCACGACTCGGGTCCGGCCATGCGCGCGTCGGACCGCTTCGACCAGCGCTGGCTGGCGCTCGCGTTCGCCGATGTGCCCGCGGGCTTCGGGCGTCAACGCAGCGCCGCCGCCTCCCGCACCCACCCGCGGTAGCGGGGCGTCAGGTCACCGCCCACGACCGGGTCTGGGTCGCGCTGCGCTCGCACCCCGGATCGACCCCGGCCGAGCTGTCCGCGGCCGCCGGAGTGGCCCGCTCGACCGTCGCCAAACTCCTGACGGCCTGGGCCACCGACGGCGGCGTCACCTCCACCCGCGGCGCCACCGGCAGGGCCGGCCGAGCGCCGCAGCGGTGGACCGCTGCACCGTCAGACCTCCCGCCCGGCCCCGTGCCAGACCCCGTCCACCGCCACCCTGACCGTGACAGCGGGACCGGCGGCGGGCAGTTTCCCGGTCGGCGGGGACTCGTCGGGTGTCAGCCGCAAGGCGCCGCTGGCCTGCTCCAGCTCGCGAGCAAGGGTCGTCTTGCCCACCCCTGGCAAGCCGACCGTGAGGTGCAGTGTCGGCCGTGAACTCACGGGCAGGACCTTGCCCGCCGTACTGAGCAGCCCGCCATCGGATTGCTGCGGTTCGATCCGAGGACGGGGTCGGATGCGGCTCCGGACCGAGATCAGGAAGAGGCGGCGTTGCCGAGGGGATCCCAGTGGTTGCCGGCGATGTCGCGGAAGACGACGACCCGGCCGTAGGGCTCGGTGCGGAACTTGACCCCGGCGGCTTTCATGGGCTGGTAGTTGGTGTCGAAGTCGTCGACGCGCAGGAAGAAACCCGACCTGACCGGCGTGCTGGTTGCCGAGCGCCGCGACCTGATGTTCGCCGTCAGCGCGGGCGTCGGAGGATGCCGGTCTGTGCGCCTGGTGGGCGGACGACGACCCACCGCTTTCGGCGGCCGTCGTTGGTGCGGGATGGCGAGTCCTCGGCCAGCTCGAATCCCAGTGCCTGGGTGAAGAAGGCGATCGCGGCGACGGCGACCGGTGACGGTCCGTCCCGCAAACCCTCGTTTCCGGGCACCTCAACCCACGCCAAGATCACCTCAGTCGGGGCGACGTCCCCACGCTGAGATCAGCGGTGCGAGGGTGAGATCGAGCTCGCCGGCGCCGACGGCCGCGACGTGCGCGTCGATCTCGGCTTCATCGGCCAGCCGGGCGGCGACCAGCTCGGCGCGGACTTGCCGCATCGTCGCGATCTCCAGGCGGTCGCAGACCGCCCCGCCGACCGGGAAACTGCCCGCCGCCGCGACGTCGACCAGGCCGGCCTCGCGCAACGTCCTGGGCAGCGTACGGCCGTAGCGCAGATCGGCGCCGCGGCGTGTCATCAACTCCCGGAAGGCGCGCCGCAGCCGGTTGGCTCGCCGCTGCGCCGGACCGGCTTTCGTCGAGGCACACCAACGGCTGCAGCTCGGTGTCCGCATCCTCCACCAGAAGCCAGCCGCCGGGCCGCAGCGCCGCCACCATCGTTGCCAGCGCTCGCGCGCGGTCGGGCACATGGACGAGGACGAGCCGGGCGTGCACCAGGTCGAACGTCCCCGGCGGCGGATCCGCGACGATGTCGTGCCGGCGTACCTCGTAGGTCCCATGCGGGTCCAGCCACGCTGGGTTGATGTCCGTCGCCAGTACGTACCCGGTCGGTCCGACGGCCGCGGCGAGCGCCTCGGGGATGCTGCGACGCTGAGGTGTATCGACCGCAGCCGCCGCCGGCCCCGTCGTGGTCGCGGCAAGGCGGTCGATCTGTGGTGGTCGGGCAAGCACTCACCATGACGGTGGCGAAGGAGGCGATGCCCACCGAGATCGCGGCCTGCCAGGGTACCGTCGAGCGGGTGACCACAGTGTTGGTGACCGCGATGGTGCTGGTCGCGGTGATGTTCGTCGTTGTCGTCCTTTCCCTTGCGCTCGCCGCTCGCGGTCACCGTCGCCGCCAGCTCGATGACGCCCGTGCGGAGGCCCGGCATTGGGTTGAACGGCTGGGTGGCGAGCTGCTCGTGCTCGACGGGGCCGCTGTGCGGCTCGGGACGGGAGCTGCTGCGGGACTGGCCGAAGCTGCCGAGCGATTCACCGCCGCTGGTGTCGAGCTCGGGGCCTCCCGCACCCCGAGACAGTGCCGCATCGCGCAGGACACGGCCGTCGAAGGGCTGCACCACGTGCGGATCGCGCGCAGGGCACTCGGCCTCGATCCCGGCCCGAGGGTTCCCGGCCAGGGCGTTGGCGGCGTGCTGCGCGCGGCCATTCAGGACCGTGTCGGGTCCATCCCGAGGCTGGTCGAGGATGTGCTGGGCGAGGCCCGTGGGCGTGCTCGTCAGTTGCCTGCCGCCACGATGGAGTCCGCCGTGTGGATCCGCGGGGGACAGCAGCGCTGGATGCGCCCGGAGTCGGTTCGTCGCTGATCGACTGAACCTGCACCCTGTGCGGGTAGCGTCCGGGCAGGCTGTGCGGGTTGTCGAGGACTCGCCTAGCTCGACTGGTATTCGCCGCCCGGGCCGAGCATGCGGGTTGGGCCTGATGGCCCTAGACAACCCGGGTAGGCAAAGGAAGCCTTCGATTCGCGCTGGGGACACCTGGTTCCTTGTGGGGATCGCGTCCCTGGCGGCCGGACGCAACGATGGTGACGGGTATTGGTCGCCTGCATCAGTGGAGCGACGGGTGAGTCGGAGGTCGACGTGGTCTTGCTGCCTCTTGGCCTGCCCGGTGTGCTGATCCTCTTCCTGCTCACGATGGAGTGGACAGAGGCCCGCCTGGTTCCGTCGGTCCGGTGAACACGAAGGCGCGAGAGCGCGAGGTTGTGGAGTCGGGCACGGTTGCGTCGAGTCGGTCGGCGATCGGTCGCCGCGAGCTACTGGCGGACCGTCGTGCCGCCGCTGTTGTGGCGATTGACGCAGTGGAGAGATCGATAAGCCTGACCGGGCGAGGCCTCCACCGTCCGATCCGTTCAGCATGGCGGCGTGAGCGTGGAGGCGCTGGTTCTCGCGTTGGCGTCGGTCGGCGGGGAGCACTGAGTCCGGTGGGGTTCAGGTGGCGGTGAATTCGGCCTGGAGGCCGTGCTGGTAGTGCGGATCGCCGTTGCCGGGCGCGTCCAGGCGGGTGGTGCCCTGGGCTAGGAAGTCGACGGCGCCGTAGCGTCCGGGAGTGAGGCGGAGGAACACGGTGGCGACCCGGCCGGGGTCGACCTCCACCGAGCCCAGCGCGGTAGCGGCCTGGGCGCGCTGTTCGGGAGGCAGGGTGAGCAGCGTGGTGAATGGTTCGGTGACGCCATCGTTGATATGAACGATCAACGCCTGGTGGGCTTCGCGGCCCTGGTTGTCGAGCGTGATGCCCACGGCACCGGAGCGGATGGCGGCGGGGATTCCCTGGTAGGCGGTGTCGGTAGCGGTGATGTGAAGCTGTGGGTAGCCGCACTCGCCCAGCATGTACTGGTCGATGTTGCGGTCGGCGGTCTGCAGGTCGGGGGAGGTGAGGGTAGCGCTGTCGCCGGTGGCGGCGCCGTGCTGGGCCAGGGCGAGGAGGTTGGCGACGTCGGCCTGGATCGGGGCGGGGGCCGGTTGCATCGAGGCCAGGATCGGTTGCTGGGCGGACCAGAAGTCCTTGACGATGGCCTGGATCTGTTCGGGAGTGCCCGATCCCAGCTCGGCGGTCAGCAACACGCGGGCGGCGGCGGTGTCGGAGTCGACCCATGCCGAACACACGGCCGAGATTCTGTCCGCACTGATTCGGTCCGAATTCGTCGGGCCGACGGTGACGGACGGGGGTTGGGGGGTGGCCGCGGTGGCCGACCCGGCTGCGCCGCTGCAGGCGGTGGTGGCGAGCACGACGAGCAGCGTCGCGACGTGGCGGCGGGTGAGACCGCAAGAGTGCTGGAGGGCCACCGACTCCCCCTCATCGCCGTCAGCGGCTCGACCACAACGAGCCTAGCGTGCTGGGATCCGCGGCGGTGGGTGACGAGGTCGCGGACAGGACTTGGTGGAAGGGCTGGACACGCTGAACACGACAGGATGCCAACGACGCGATGTCCCACGCCGGGGTTTGCCTGCGCACGCCGGGCGCTGCGGGCCCATCGGTTCAGGCGACGCGAACGCACCTCCACCCGCCGCGAGGGGCTGCGCCGCGGCGAGGCTGCTGAGCGCGTCAACCCCGATCGGAGGGTGTAGCCGCCGTCGCGGTGGGTCCGCGGCTGGCATAGATGGGGGGCAGCCGGGGGTGCGGCCGTCGGATCCGCCTGCGGCGGCGGACGCCGGCTAGCCTGACGCGCCGGCCTTGTGTGAGCACACGGGCCACGCGCCCCAGCCCTGTGCGGCGAGGACCCGCTCGGCCACGGCGATCTGCTCTTCGCGGCTGGCGTGGGCCGCGGAGCCGCTGCCGCCGTACGCGCGCCAGGTGCCGGCGCTGAACTGCAGGCCGCCGTAGTAGCCGTTGCCGGTGTTGGTGTTCCAGTTGCCGCCGCTCTCACATTGGGCAACCCGGTCCCAGACCGAGGCGGGCGCCGCCTCGGCGGTGCCGGCCAGCGCGATCGGGGTGCCGACGGCGACGGCACCCGCAAGGGCCAGACGCAGCAGGCCCCGGCCCGTGAGATATGCAGGTCGAGATGACATGAACGGTTGTTCTCCTGGCGCACCCCTCGAGGCAATTCCGGACAGATGACATCCGTGCAATTCCCTCGCCCTGTCCCGCCTTTTCAGCTCAACGGACCGGAACCGCGAGGACAGGGCCTGGTGCGGCGGTCCGGATGTCGGTCTGTCGTCCGCGATCGGACGACGGAGTGGTCGACGGTACGGATGCGACGGGGGAGAACCTCCAGTTTTGTTCGGGTGGGCATTGTCACGTGCTCACGGGAATACGCGAAGATGCCGTATAAGCGCTGGTCGGCCGGTGGGATCGGTCCGTGATCTGCAGGTTTGAAATATCTCCAAAATGAAAGTGTCGGCGACTTCGTCACACCGGAACTGTGACCGGCGCCGCGCAGGACGAACGTGGCCCGGCCAAGAGGTCGCAGGGCCGCTATGCCGCAGCTCGTCGCCTAATCGACCCCGTGTCCACTATTCGGAGGTAAGGCCCTGAATCGGGCAAGCGTCTGGCCGATCACCCCGACGTGATCCAACGGGGTGTTGTGGCGGATCCGGTGCGGCTGTGCCGGGTGCGGCGACCTCGACATCCGCGCGGGATGGCGAGGCGGCCTGGATCCGCGGCGGCCTCGACGACGTCCGCCGCCGCGTCGACGCGGTGTGATCCTCTCGCGCAGCGCCGGCAGGCGTGCAAGACTTTGCACGTGCATAACATTCGATGCGATGCAGCCTCGTGTCGAATGCGCCGGACGGGCTTTCACTGGTATGCCTGTCCTGACGACGAACGAGGATTCCTGCATTGTGAGGCACAGCGTCGCGGTTCTGGCGTCGCGATGAGCTCCCTGGGGTGCCACCGGTGCGAATACACAGGACGCGCTGGTCGAGCATGTCCAGGCACAGGATACGGCGCTGACCCTGGTGGACGCCACGGGATGTGCCACTGGCCGGAGGGGCCGCGCGGCGCGTACGCGTCCGGTAGGCCGAGTGAGACTAGTATTGTCACGGGTGAGGTGTCGACATGAGTGTCGACGCGAGCGACCATGCCGAGCACCGAGCGCAGACGCGTACGGTGCTCGTTCTGCTTTTCCTGCTCATGGTGGTCGATTACGCCGATCGGCAGGTGATGGTCGCCGCTTTTCCCTATCTCCGGTTGGAATGGGGGGTGAGCGATGTCCAGCTCGGTGCGTTGGTGTCGGTGGTGTCGGTGATGGTGGCCGCGGCCGCGCTGCCGATCGCGGTGGCGGTTGACCGGTGGGGTCGGGTGCGGGCGGTCGCGGTGATGGCGGTCGTGTGGAGTGCCGCGACGGCAGCTTGCGGGTTCGCGGGTGGTTACCTGTCGATGCTGGTCGCACGGTTGGTGGTGGGTCTGGGGCAGGCCAGCTTCGGGCCGGCCGGTAGCGCTTTGCTGGCGGCTAAGTTCCCCGCCGATCGGCGGGCGACCGTGCTGGGCGTGTTCCAGACCGGTGCTCCGTTGGGCATCCTGGTCGGTGGTGTCGGCGGCAGTGTGGCCGCGGCGCAGTGGGGGTGGCGGGCAGCGTTCTGGATGCTCGCGCTGCCCGGTCTGGTGTTGGCCGTGCTGTTTCTGCGGGTGCGGGACTATCCCACGGTTCGTCCGGCCCGGCCGGGTGCTCGTGCGGCCGTGCGGGCGTTGACGCGGGCTCCATCGGCGATCGGCGCGATGGTCGGGGGCGCGCTGTTGCTGGTTGTGCTTTCCACCCTCTACACATGGCTGCCGACATTCTTGCAGCGCACGTATGGGATGGCTCCGGTGCGCGCGGGCGTGCTCGGCTCGGTGGTCGTGCTCGCCGGCGCGGTGGGCACTGCCGGTGGCGCTGTGCTGGCCGATCGGGCGGCGCGTCGGGATGTGCGGCGGCGGCTGGTCGTTCCGGCGGCGGCGGGTGTGGCCAGCTCGGCGCTGCTGGGCACGGCGTTCCTGGCAGTGCCGGCCGGGTCGGCCCAACTGCTGCTCATCCTCGCCGGGGGCGCGACGGTGACCGCGGCGGTGGGCCCGGCGGCAGCGGCCGTGCTCGACGTCGTGCAGCCGGGCCTGCGGGCGACCGCGATCTCGGTGTTCGTCCTGGTGCAGAATCTGTTCGGGCTGGCCATCGGGCCGGTCCTCGCCGGGGCGATCGCCGAGAGGTGGGGCTTGACCTCTGCCCTGGGCGCGGTGGCGGGCCTCGGCGTCCCCGCGGCGCTGGCGCTGTACTCGGGTTCTCGCGCCTACGGTCGTGACCGGAACCAGGCCGCGAGCCTGCCCGCCCGCGGCCTCCCCGGCGGTGCTGCACCTCGATCAGGCGCTACCGAACCGGCAGGGCCGCTGGATGGGGATGGTGGAGACGCTGCCGGGTGCCCGATTACCGTCGGACAGCCGCCGTCAGCGGACATGAGGGCTGATGAGGGTGAGCGTGTCGATTGGCCGGGTCGTGGCCGACAGGGTGGGTAGCCGGGTGATTCCGATGAGTTCCACGCCGAGCTGCTCGAGTCGGGCGATCATCCCGTGCAACGCGGCGCCGTCACCGAGAACGCCGCGCAGCTCGGTCTCCGTGACCGGTTCCGCAGGCTGGAGAGGTTCGAGCGCCGCGAGGATGTCAGGGCTGAGGCGGCCGCGGACCCGGATGGTGTACTCGCTACTCACGCTCGCCTCCCGGCCGCCCGACGCCAGGGGCCTATGGTGAAGCCCGCCGGATCGAGCCCGGATCGTCCGGACGGGATGAGGTGGGTTGGGGCGTTGGTTGACGGGGCGTCGGTTGACGCTGCCGTGAAGTTCGCCGCGCCGGTGGCCAACCAAATCATCGACCGCCCGAGATTGCACGGACTGCTCAGCGACGCCCAAGGACACCCGGTCACGGTCATCGCGGCGACCGCGGGGTGGGGCAAGACCTTGCTGGCCGCGTCCTGGCTCGCCGCGAGCGCGGACGACCGGCCGGCGGCGTGGGTCACCCTCGATGCGGGCGACGACGACCCGCAAACGTTCTGGCGGACTCTGGCCGCGGCGATGTTGCCGGTGGCAGGCCCGGAGCCGGCGGCTGCGCTACGCCGGGTTGTGGCGGACGCGGCGGGCAGCGACGAGCTGCCGGGTCTGTTCGCGGCGGCGCTGCGGCGGGCGGCCCCGCCGGTGGTGCTGGTGCTGGACAATCTGCACGAGGTGCAGTCGTCCGCGGTGCACGCCGGGCTGGTCCGGTTGATCGAGCGACCGCTGCCCATGTTGGCGTTGCTGGTGACCACCCGGCGGGACCCGCCGTGGCCGCTCGAGCGGCTGCGCCTGGCCGGGCTGGTGGCCGAGGTGCGTGCGCACGATCTGGCGTTCCGCGTCGACGAGGCCGCCGCCTTGTTCGCGCAGTTGCACGTTGAGCTGGATGCCGAGCAGGTGCAGCGGCTGGTCGAGCGCACCGACGGCTGGCCTGCCGGGCTGCGCCTGGTGGCGCTGCACCTGCTGCACCGCGCTGATGTGGACGCGGCGGTCGCCGGCTTCTCCGGGGACGACCACAGCGTGGCCGGGTACTTGGTCACCGAGGTGCTGGATCGACAGTCGCCCGAGCTGCTCCATTTCCTGCGGCAGATCAGCACCGTTGACGTGGTCAGCGCCGACCTCGCCCAGGCCCTCACCGGCCGGCACGACAGTGCGCGGCTGCTCGCCGACCTTGCGGCGTCGCACCTGTTCGTCCAAGCCGTGGACCGTCCGGGGCGCTGGTACCGGCTGCACCGACTGCTCGCCGATATCCTCCGCGCCCAACCCACGACTCGGCGGGAGCGGCGCGAGCTGCACAGGCGGGCGGCCGAGTGGTTCCGCGACCAAGGCATGCCGCTCGAGGCGATCTCCGCGGCCGTGGCTGGTCAACACTGGCCGCTGGCCGCCGAGCTGGTCGGAATCCACCTGGTCGCGCTCGCACACCACGGGCACGCGCACAGCCTGGAACGAGTACTTCTCGGGGTGCCCGCCATCACGGTGCGCGCCTATCCCGAGCTCGCCATCGGCCTCGCCGGGGCCCGCATCATCCAGGGAAACAGCACCGACGTGGCCGAGCTGCTCGACGCAGCGCGCGCCGGGACGACCCGCCTCCAGGGTCGACACGCCGCTCGGGTCCGGATGCTGGTCAACCTCCCCGCCTCCGGACTCGCCCGGCTGGACGGGAACTGGGAGGCGGCAGCGGCCGCACACCGCGCCGTGCCCACCGACCCCGCCGTCCTGGCCGGATTGGGCATCGCCGGCGCCGAGATCCTACCGGTCAGCGTGCACAACACCCTCGGCACGGCGGCGCTGTGGGCGGGCGATCTCGCCGACGCCGACCAACATCTTCGGGCAGCCGTCGAGACCCGGCTCGCCTCGCCCGCGCTCGCCCAGCTCAACGCGGCCGCCCACCGGGCGCTGCTGATCACCGAACAGGGAGAGTTGAACGCCGCCGAAGCGTCGGCTCTGCAGGTGGTTTCGACCGCATCAGCAGCCGGCTGGGAGCACACCGCGCAGGTTGTGGGCGCCTACCTCGCCATGGCCCGCATCCTGCTTGACCGCGACGACCTCGGCGGGATCGATGACTGGCTCAGCCGCATCGCAGATGTGCAGGCCGTCGCGCCCGAGCCGCACATCCGGCTCAGCGCGGCGCTCGTCCTGGCCGCCCGCCGCGAGGCAGCTGGTGACCGAGAGCGATCCCTTTTCGGCCTCCGCGCCACCCTTGCCGAGCTCGAAGGCTGGTCCCCGCCCGTACCCCTGCGGGAGCAGCGGCTGGGCTACGAGGCACGCCTACTCGCGCGTGCCGGGAACCTCGCGGACGCCCGAAACCTCGTCGACCAGATGCAGCCGGCCGCGACCACCGCCGGTGCGCTCGCTGCGGCACGGCTGCTTCTGGTGCTGGGGGACCTGCCGGCGGCGATCGGCGCCCGAGCTCGAGTGCAAGCCCCGCCCACTCCACGCACACGGACCGAGGCCGCGGTCCTCGACACCCTGCTCGCCCTGGCCACGGGCAACCAAGACCAGGCGTTGGACCACCTCGAGGATGCGTTAGGCACCGCCGCGCCATTAGGCCTCCGCCGGCCGCTACTCGCCGAAGCAGATCTTCAACCACTGCTCGCACAACGCATCGAGCGCGGCACCGCTGCCCCGGCATTCGCACTCGATCTGCTGGAACGCATGCCCGCCGTCGCGCCGACGATGAACGAGGCGAAACCCGCGCTCGTCGACCCGCTCACCGACCGTGAACGCACCATCCTGCGCTACCTCGCAAGCAGCCTTTCCAACAACGAGATCGCTTCCGAATTGTACGTCTCGATCACCACCGTCAAGACCCACCAGCGCGCGGTGTACCGCAAACTCGACGCGAAGAACCGACGCGACGCCGTTCGCCGGGCGCGTACACTTCGGCTATTGTAAATTTCTCAGGCCAGGAGCGCGGCCAGGGCGGCGATGAGGTGTTCGGCCGCAGCGGCTGATCTCTCCTTCGTGGACGGCGACCGCACCAGGATGCTGATCACCCCGCGCCGCGCGGGCAGCAACTGTGCGGCGGTCAACGAACAGCGCATCGCCCGGCTCACCACAGCAGGCCCGGTGACACCCGCCGGGCTCGTCGCCGTCGAGCGGCGCGCGCTGATGGCCTGATGGATCGCTGCGGGGTCCTGGCGAACGCGGTAGTAGGTGGCTCCAGTCAGAGATTTCCGCAGTCAGGCCGATGTGAGCCGAGGGTGACCGCCGCCCAGGATGGGAGAAGGAGTCGTGAGCGAAAGCTGCGTTCCCGTCAGGTTGTGACCTGTGCCGCCTCGGCGGCCTCGCGAATCCGGCAGGGCCAGTGTGCCCCCGGTGTGCCGGTGCCGGGGGTGGTGCACGCCCGGCAGCGGCGACCACTGGCGTCGGGCACATGAGCGGCTAACAGGCGATTGCGCAGGTCCGGCATCGCAGCCAGGGCCGCGCTCAGCGGCCGGTGTTGCGGCTCGTAGATCATGGTCGCTCCAGCCGATCTCCAGTACGGCCGACCCCGATAGCGGCTCGAGCCTCATCCGGCTGATCACTATCCGTCGTCGACGTAGCGTCATCGTGTCCGACCCAACCGGCGAACGCAAGTGCATCCGCGCGTTCCGGTGCACGTGCAGGCGGTCGGCCCCGCCCCGTCCGGGAACCTTCCGCCGTCCATCCGGTCCTGTTGCGTAGGCGATCGGCTTCGCAGCTGCAGGTGCAGGCATCCCGGAGGTTCGCAGGGCTCGGCTTCTCGACTCGTCTCGATTCGCCTGCCCGGCTGTCGCGGTGACCGTTGTCGTCGAGCCGGGCGGACGCACCCTGTTGGCTGGCGGGTCTGTTCCTCATGCGCCAACGCGGTGCCTACGCGCTGACGATGCAGCATCTGTCCGGCGTGTCCGGCCCGGAGGTCACGGTTCGGAGACCACCGCGTGTCACCCAAAGGGGTGGCCACGTGATTGCACACCATGACCTCGTACAGTCTCGGATGCCCAACGACCGACGGGACGCACACGACCGGTGAGCACGATCCCTGCCACCCCCGCGGAGACGACGGGGGAGATCCTCCTGACCTGGGGCCCTGAAGGCCCTGCGGTGACCGCTCCTGACCAGGCCGCCATTCCGGCCCTGGAACTGTTCGCGATGCGCCGGGTGCCCGGCGACCCCCGGGCAGTGGAACTCCCGGGCGAGGTGCGCTACCGGATCGGCGCCGCGCACCGTCGATGGCCGGGCGCTGTGTATCTACATCGTTTGCAGTGAGCGATCCGGGTGCAGCACCCGGTGGTGCCGGTCCGCGACAGCGATGGCGATCCGTAGCCGCTTATCCGGGTGAAGATCTGGAGGCCGTGTAGGGGCGCCGGCCGACCAGTTCGCGCACGCCGTCAAAGATCAGCCTGATTGGCTGGGCAATGCCTGGATGGCTTTCATGAGCTCGGCGCGAAACTGCGCCCGCCCCTGTGACGTCACCCGCGGGCCGTGCAGCGGCGCGAGTGCGGGACCGACGGGAACTCGAAAGCCGCCCTGGGCTTCACCCCGCCATCGGCCGCTCGAGCTCATCGCCGAGTTCGGTCCCCGCGGCCTCCACGCGATCAGTCGCCAATCCAGCTGGGCGGGCTCAGCTGCTGGCCGACCAACCGCAAGTGAACGGGCGGGCGATCACGCCGACGGTCAGTGCGCCGAGCCTGCGGGCGATGGAGGCGATAAGTGGTGCGGCGCCCGTGCCGGTGCCGCCGCCCTCGCCGGCGGTCACGAAGACCAGGTCGGCCCGCCCGAGGACCTCCTCGATCTCCTTGTGATGCTCCTCGGCGGCCTTCCGGCCGACCTTCGGGTTCGCCCGGCCCTGTGGCCACGGGTGAGATCGCGGCCGATATCGAGCCTGACGTCCGCCTCGGACATCAGCAGGGCCTGGGCATCGGTGTTCACCGCAAAGGTGGTGATCTGTTGCTGAGCACGGGTTTTGACGCGTCCGCTCCCCGAATCCAGATGCGCTGGGTGATTCCGCCCACACGGGTTGTTTCAAGCGCATCAACCGCATCAGCGGGGGGGCGACATCTTCTTCTCTTGATTTTCTGCGCCAGGATTCCTAAATCGCGTGTTGGGTCGAGGACCGATTGTGTATTGGTAACGTACTGCGCGGCCACTTCCGTACTACGGAGTGCACGCGCGGAGATCAGGATCGACGTGGACCGGGTTTGAGTCCCGGGGGGCGGACCAGGGGGTCGGCAAAGTCGCGGTGAGTGGGCGCTGAGCTGCGACGACACGCGGTCGGGATAGAGGTGCGGGCACGGCCCTGGTGGTGATCATGACGGTTCTCACGCCAGTCTCGATCATCGGAAGAGAGCCGTGCCCGCTTCTGCATCTTTGTCCATCGCTGCTATCGCGGAGCACGTGGGCGGGGTGGAGCTGCCCGAGCCGGTCGCGCTCGTTCCGGCCCTGAGTGCTGTCCTGGAGACGGTGGCCGACCCACGTAAGCGGCGTGGGATCCGACATCGGCTGGTCGTGCTGTTGACCGTGACGGTGTGCGCGGTCGCGGCCGGGGCGCGCTCGTTCGTGGCGATCGCCGAGTGGGTCGCCGACCTGCCCGCATCGTTGGCCGACACGCTCGGCACCCAGCAGCGGTGCCCGAGTGAGTCCACGATCCGCCGCACCGTGCGCGACATTGACGCCGACGCGTTCGACACCGTCATCGGCGGGTTCATCCAGCAGCTGTGTGCGGCCGTATCCGTGCCGGGGCGGCGACGAGTATTGGCAGTGGACGGCAAGACGCTGCGCGGCTCTCGACACGTCGACCGCGACGGAATGCTTCAGCCGGGCCGGCATCTGCTCGCGGTGATCGACCAACACAGCCGCGTCGTGCTCGGGCAGGTCGAGGTCGCGGGCAAGACCAACGAGATCGCCGCGTTCACACCCCTGCTGGACACCCTGACCGGCATCAATCTGGCCGGGGCGGTGATCACTGCGGATGCCCTGCACACCCAGCGCGAGCACGTCGAGGAGCTACACGCCCGGGGTGCGCACTGGGTGCTCACGGTGAAGGGGAATCAGCCCCGGCTGCGCCGCCAACTCGCGGGGCTGCCCTGGCGCCAGGTCGAGCTCGCGCACCGCAGCACCGAGACCTCGCACGGCCGTCGGGAGATCCGCGCCCTCAAGGTCGTCACCATCGCCGCCGGGATCGAGTTCCCGCACGCCGTCCAGGCCGTCCAGGTCTTGCCTTCGGCGCGGCGGCGGGTGATGTAGGCACGGGTGTCCGGGCAGCAGCGGGCCCGGGTCATGACGAGGGTGTGCAGGGCGCGGTTGAGCGCCCGGTCACCGCCGCGGTTGAGCCGGTGTCGTGTGGTGTTGCCGCTGCTGGCCGGTAGGGGGTTGGTGCCGGCCAGGGCGGCGAACGCGGCCTCGTTACGGCAGCGGCCGGGATGGGAGAACGACACCACGGCCTGGGCGGCGGTGACCGGGCCGACGCCGCGCCGGTCGGTCAGCCCGGGGACCAGTTGGTCAAGGATGGCTTGCAGATCGGCACGGTTGGTGGCCAGAGTGCGGCGGGCCTCGAGCACGGCCAGGGCCAGCGGCGGATCTCGGCGTGGCGCACGGCCTGGGCGCGGTCGGCAGGCTGGTGGCTGCGCGGCAGGCGGCGGCGGGCCAGGGTGGTCAGCGTGTTGTCGCTGAGCTTGCCGCGGGCGAGGTCGCGGTCGGCGTCGTCGCCGGTCAGCAGCAGGGCGCGCAGCCGGTTGGTCTGGGCGGTGGCGGTGGTGGTCAGCTCGTCGCGGGTGCCCAGCAGGATGCGCAGGGCCTCGCGGTCGCCGTCCGCGCGCGGCGTGGGCAGTTGCTCGGCGTCCAGCCGCAGCGCGGCCAGCACGGCCAGGTGGGCGTCGATCGGGTCGGATTTGCCGCGGCCGCGGCGGTCCTTGCGGGCCGGTTGTTCGCACTCGATGACGGTCAGCCCGGCGGCGGACACCGCGCGGGCCAGCCCGATGCCGTAGCTGCGGGTGCCCTCGATGGACACCACCAGCCGCGGCCCGGGGGCGTGGTCGAGGATCCAGGCCAGCAGTTGGGCGTAGCCGTCGGTGTCGTTGTCGATCCGACACGTCGCGATGGGCGCGCCGGTGGGGTGGGCGATCTCCACTTCGTGGGTGTCGCGATGGGTGTCGATACCGACCACGGCATCGACCCGTTCTGCCAGGATGGGCGCCGGCCGGGTTCCCTTCGGTGGGGAGCGGTCAAGGACACGGCGCCGGTCTGGATGGGAATCACCTGGTGGCTCATCTGTGTTGAGGCGGTGGTGCACGGTGTGTCCGCTGCTGGCCGGTATCGGGCAGGTGCCGGCGAGGGAGGCGAACGCGGCGTCGTTGCGGCAGCGGCCGGGGTGGGAGAACGCCGCGATGGCCTGGGCGGCGCTGACGGGTCCGATCCCGGGGCGTTGGGTCAGGCGCCCGCCACGAGCTGACCGTGACCAGCACCGCGCAGATCAACCGGCTCCGCGCACTGCTGCGCGACGCCCGACCCCATCAACGTCAAGTCGCCCGCCTTCCGAAAGATGAGAGAGAGACAGGCTGCCTGATCTCCTTCGTGTTGCCGTGTGACCGCCTCTTGCTCGTCGCGGTCGTCCAACCCGCCCAACACCTCGCTCGAGGCTGCCCACTGGCCTGGTCACGGCGGTCGCAGCTCTCGCTTGAGTCGGAACCGGGGTCCGGCGTGCGGCCGCGTTGCCCACCCAACCGCCTCACCCACGGCGGTGCCGATCACGGCTCCGATGACCACGTCGCCCGGGTAGTGGACTCCTGTGTGGATGCGGGAGTAGCCGACGGCGCTGGCGAGCAAACCGAGTGGCCCGGCCGCCGCGGGCAGGGTATGCGCTACTGCGTTCATGAAGGCGAAGCCGGATGCGGTGTGCCCTGAGGGAAACGACGCGGACTCCGGCATCGGCACCCTTCGGACGGCGGGCACGCCCGCCGAGTCGCGGTCGGGCCGCCGGCGGCGGGCGGCGACCTTGAAGCCGATGTTAACGACGGCGGAGTCGACGGCGAGGGCCACGATTCCGGCAGCGGCCGCTCGCCGGCCGGCGCGCCCACCCGCGAGGGCCATCGCGCCGCCGACGGCAAGCCAGAGCCGAGACCAGTTCGCCATAGCGGACAGGCGGCGCATCGGGCGGTCCAGCGTCGGGGTGGTGGTGCCCGCGATGACCCGGTAGACGGCCAGGTCGACCTGCCCCAATTCACGCAGCACCGTCACCGCAGTTGGCCGCGCTGACATCGGAGCTGGCCCCTGCCGGGCAGCCAGTCGGTCGGCGAGCCGGTGTTCGGGCGGTGGGGTCCGGGGTGGTGTCGCGTCTGTACCCATCACCGATCGACTCCCTTCCCGATCCCTCAGCGCGAGCATCGCCAATGCGTCTGGTCCGCAGCGCGGCAAAGGCATCGGTCGTGAGCAGCCGGGATCCCCGTCCCGCAACTACGCACCGTTGGCGGGCTCGCTTGGGTGACCACCGGATCGAGCCCTTCCTCTGGTGCGCGTGTCCACCGTGCCGCGTACTCGTGGACCGGTCAACGGCCGTGGCGACCCGGACTCGTCTTGCCCATGCCACCGTGCGTAGGCCTGTAGGTCCGCCGGTGTCAGGCCGGATCGCTGGTGCCTGCCTGCGGGGCGACGGCGACGGCTGTAGGTCCCGATCGGACAGGCGAGCCCCACGGTCGGTCAGTGCGCTGGATCACCAAGTCGACCCGGCACCTGCCCGCGAGCCACTCGGCAGTGGCGGCGATCCTGCGCGAGACCGGCTGCAGCCTACGGGGAGCCCGCAAGCGGGATCGAGATACCAGGCACCGGTCTGGCGGCGAAACCCCGCTGAGCGGTGGTGCGGATAGCCCTCGCCTTGGTCGAATCAACGGCGGCCAGCACCGGCTGTTGGTCGACCACCCCGTGTCCAACATTCGGGGGCAAGGCCCAACCCCTTCGAACGCTGAGCTCGTCCGTGCGACCGAGAGCCGTTCGGCCCTTGTTCACGGGGCACGGCGTGGCAGAGCGATCCCGGGCTGGTCAGCCTTGAACATGGGGCACGGAGAGAAGGTTTGGATGGATGCAATTCGGACAGTGAACGACGGACTGGCGTTCCTGCTGGAGATCGCCGCGCTCGTGGCGCTGGTGGTATAGGGCTACACGGTCGGAGCGAACCTGGCCGTTCGGTTGCTGCTCGGACTCGGCGCCCCGGCCGCCCTGATCGCGGTATGGAGCGTCTGGCTGGCGCCCGGCTCCGACAACCGTCTCGACATGCCCTGGCTCGTGATCCTCAAGGTCGTCGTGTTCGGACTCGCGACCGCTGCGCTCGCCGCGGCGGGGCATCCCCGCCTGCCGACCCTGCTCGGCGTACTTGCGGTCGTCAATCTCGGGGTCGCCGTGGTGTTGGGCAGCCCCTGATGTCAAAAGCACGTGGACGCGGCCCACGCCCTGCGCCCTCCGCTCGCCATCCGAGCCCACACGAGGCCGACCAGGCCCACCACCCGCCGACTCCGCTGACGATCAATTGCCGGGCGCTCTTAACTCAACGGCTTCGGCGGGCAGGTCCCGCGCGGCGGCGAGGATCAGCGCCCAGGTCAGCTCGGCCGTGGGGGAGGAGTCATAAACCGTACCGAGACGGTGATGCCGAGGCGCCGCGCCGCGTTGAGGTCGATGGCGGCGTTGGGGGGCCGCTCGTGACCAGCAGTCGGAGGTCGGGAAGGCGTTCAAGCACCTCGGACGTGCGTTCGGCATCGCGACCCGGCGATGTCACCGTCTTCACTTGTCCAGTCGGCGAGTTCGGTGGCCCTTCCCAGGGCCCATGCGGTCGTCGCGCGAAATTCGACGACTACCAGGGCCTCGCGATGCGAGGTCGGTCACTCAGATCAGACACCTCGCACGAGCTGTCGACGGCGCGCTGAGACTGACCCCCTAGCACGAGCAAGCGGGCCCGGGCAAACCGGCCTCTGTGGGAGGTGCCGAGTTCACCTCGACGTTCCACCGGCACGTGTCCCACTTCTCGGAGCGGCCTGTCCCCCGCCACTTCTTTGACCGAACTGAGAGCAAATCTGGAGCACGATATGCGTGCGCGCCATCGATGCCGAAGCGGCGGCAGGTCCACTGCGGTGCTGCACCGGCGGGTCAAGAACCAGCGCCTGGCCTCGGTTGGCTACATCTGGCGTTCCCCGTGCTGACCGCCTCACCCGGCACCCGCGCCCACTATGACATCACTCTTCGTTGGCATCAGAGGTGATCATGTATCTGACCCCGGCCCGTGGAATGATCTCGATCAGCGGCGGGCACAGTGGGCTGACCAGAAGGCGGCGTCTCAGGCGACGGGCGACGCGCATAGCTTGGGCGGCGCTGATTCCGAGGCCCGCGACAACCGCGTCAAGCGCCGCGACACGCCCAGGCTGGACCATGAGTATCTCCAGCAGCTGCCCTTCGATGCCCGGCAAATGCACCAGGTGTCCATCCACGAGGACACTGCCGACCGCCGATCCACCGGTGTGTGCGTCGAGGGCGCGCGGCATCGGAGGCAGCAACAGCTCGGGCTCAACCGGACGAGATCGACCGCGGAACCAGTTCACCGACCAACACCCCCTACCCGCTCGATCTCGTCTCCTCTGGGTCCCGGTGTGCCGTCCGCATAGGCACTACCCCGACTATCAGGATCGAGGCTGGTTGATCACTCGTGGGCGGCTCGCACCAGGATCCGGCGAGGGGGATCGGGCTAACTCCGCCGGACCGATATCCCGGGCGTACCCCCGATACAAAGGTGGCTAAACCGTGTGGGCATGCCATGCCTGCGGGAATGGTCCCCCTGGGCTTCCCGCTGTCCACCACGCAGGTCGCCACCGGCTCGATCTTCGGTGCCGCAGCGGCGCGCGGGGCCGGCACCGTGCGCTGGGGCATCGGGGGTCAGGTCGCTTTCGCGTGGCTGCTGACGCTGCCCTCGGCCGCTGCCCTCGGCCGCGGCCTTCGGCGCCGTCGCCGCCTGGATGGCGAACACCGGAGCCGTAGGCACGATCATCGTGGCCCTCGTGCTCGTTGGCGTCGCCGCCGGCATCTACGCCGCATCGCGCCGTCGCCCGGTCACCGCCCAGAACGTCAACGTCGATACCCCTCGTGTTTCGCAGTTTTGAGGGTGCTGCCCGGTCCGTAGGTCGTAGCGACGCGCCAGGGATGGCGAGGTCCGTGATCTTGGAGGGTGAAGGGGAAAGCATCGACGGTGTCTGCACCATCCTCGTGAGAGTGATCCGTCGATGCTTCCCGGCGCTACCGGTACCGCGCTCGCTGGCCGGTCTCCTGGCCGTGTTCCGGCCGTGCTTTACCGCACCGACATTCCCTACCTTCGTCGGCCTGCTTGTTGGTCTGATCGCGCAGACCCGCCGTCGAACGGTGTGTGGAATGCTCACCGGCGCCGGGCTGGAACGGGTGTGGCATCACAGCCGCGCGCACCGATTGTTCACCAACGCCCGCTGGTCGGGCCACGCGCTGGGATTGGCCCTCTCCGATTTGATCGTGGCCCGACTGCTCCCGGCGGGCGCCGCGCTCACGATCGCGGTCGACGACACCTTGTTCAAACGGTCCGGGAAGAAAGTGTTCGGGGCGGCCCGGCTGATGACCGCATCACGACGGGGCCGCGAAGGGCCCGAAACCCATCGGGTTCGGCAACTGCTGGGTCGTGGCCGGCATCATCGTGCAGCTGTCGTTTTTGTCCCGCCCGGTGTGCCTGCCGGTGCTGGCCCGGCTGTGGCGACCCCGACACACCGGGAAGATCGCCTACGCGCGCGAACTGGTCGAGCTGATCGCCGCCCGCTACCCCGACCGCGCGGTGCACGTGGTCGGGGACGCCGCCTACGTGGGCGAACGCCTCCGCGGCATAGACGACCGGATCACCTGGACCAGCCGCCTGAAAGTGACCTCGGTGCTGCACGAGCTGCCGCCGCCCCGCACCGGGCGCTCCGGGCGGCCCCGCACCCGCGGCGCCCGGTTGGGCACCCCGACCGACCTGGCCGCCGCCGCTACGGCCGGGGCGCGGTGGCGCACCACCCGGGTCCGTCGTTATGGGCGCACCGACACCGTGCAGATCACCGAACGGGTCTGCTTGTGGTATGGATCGTTTCGCAGCCGTACCGTGCGGGTCATTCTGGTTCGCGACGATAAGCCTCGTACCCGCGATCGTGACCATCGCGGTTATGGGCTTCCGTTGGTGACCACCGATCTGGAATCCTCGGCGGAAGACTTGGTGGCCCGTTATGCGTCGCGGTGGGGAATTGAGCAGGCCTTCGCTGATGCCCGCCAGATCGTGGGTGTGGGTGAGGCCCGGAATCGGACACGCCGTGCTGTGGAACGGACGGTGCCGTTCGGGCTGATCTGTTTCAGCGTGGTCACCCTCTGGTACGCGCTGCAACCTCGTCGTGGACCTCGGCGACGCCGCCGCGCGGTTACGGTTCCTCGTGCGCGACCGGGCTGGCCAGTTTACGGCAGCGTTCGACGCGGTCTTGGCCGACGCGGGCATCGAGGTAGTCAAGATCCCGCCCCGGTGCCCGCGGGCGAACTGCTACGCCGAACGTTTCGTCCTGACCGTCCGCACTGAGCTCACCGACCGGATGCTGATCTTCAATGAGCGACACTTGCACCACGTGCTTGCCGTGTACGCCGACCACTACAACGGCAGGAGACCGCATCGCGCACTGCAGCTGCGGCCGCCGCGCCCGGCGTCGGCTGTCCCCGAGCCGATTCACAGGAGGATCCGACGTCGACCAATCCTCGGCGGCGTGATCAACCAGTACGAACCCGGTGCGTGAAACCGCTGGTCATCGGGCGCGACAGGGTTCTGGCACCCGACAGGCCGTGTTCGCCGCGCTCGTGCATGGCGTAGACGCTGCTGACCGCCTCGTTGAAGCTCGACGTCCTTGGTGGCGGACGTGCGACGGAGTAGCAGGAGTACCTGCTGGAAGATCTGTGAGTATCGTTGCGCCACGGCGGAGATCGTGGCCGGCCGCTGGCGATCATCAATCACCGCTGGTCAATGGCATGTCCAGCATTCCGGAACCCCACAGGCTAATCATCAGGTTCGGGAGATTCTACATTCTGCCGTGTTTCAGGGCGTGTTACACGAAGGTTCATAGGTCAGGTTGCTGACTGCGCGGTTCCATTCTTCCGGGGTGAATCCGCCGCCCGACCGTGCACACGCGATCTCCGCTGCATGGCCGCGCATGGAGAGGATGCCGGAGAGGTCCCAGAGTATTGATGTGTTGTCGTCGCTGCCGGTGGCCAGGGTCTTTCCGTCCGGAGAGAACGCCACTGCGGAAACCGAGTCGGTGTGGCCGGTCAGGGGGGAGCCGAGGCGTTGTGGCCGGTTGGGCTGCCGCAGATCCCACAAGATGACTGTGTGATCCCAGCTGGCACTGGCCAGCGTCTGCCCGTCGGGGGAGAACGCGACCGCGTACACGGGGGCGGTGTGGCCAGTCAGGGGGGAGCCGAGTCGTTGTGGCCGGGCAGGGTCCTGGACATCCCAGAGGGTCACCGCCTGATCCCACCCGGCGGTGGCCATCGTGTGCCCGTCGGGGGTGAACGCGACCGTGGACACAGGGCCCGCGTGGCCGGTCAGGGGCGAGCCGAGGACTCGTGGCCGGGAGGAGTCCTGGACGTCCCAGAGGGTCACCTTCTGGTCGTAGCCCGCGGTGGCCATTGTGTGGCCGTCGGGGGAGAACTTGACCGTGTACACGGCATCGGAGTTCGCGATGAGAGGGGAGCCGATGCGTTGCGGCCGGTTGGGGTTGTGCAGATCCCAGAGGATCACCGTCTTGTCGGCGCTCGCGGTGGCGAGGATCTGGCTGTCGGGGGAGAAGTCCGCGTCATTCACCACGGAGGTGTGACCGGTCAGGGGGGAGCCGAGGCGGTGTGGCCGGGCAGGGTCCCGGACGTCCCAGAGGACCGCTGTCTGATCGTAGGTGCTGGTGGCCAGGGTGTGCCCGTCGGACGAGTAGGTCACCGAGGTCACCGGCCCGGTATGGGTGAGCGGGGAGCCGAGGCGTTGTGGTCGGGTCGGGTCTTGGAGATCCCAGAGGATGACGGTCTTGTCGGCGCTCGCGGTGGCGAGGGTGTGCCCGTCGGGTGAGTACGCGACCGTGCGAACGGGGCCTGCCTGCCGGAGGGGGGAGCCGAGGAGTTGTGGCCGTGCGGGGTCGCGCAGATCCCAGAGGATCACCAGGTGGTCGAAGCCTGCGGTGGCCAGGGTGTGCCCGTCCGGGGTGAACGCCGCCGCGGTCACCGGGCCAGCGTGACCGTAGAGGGGAGATCCGATGCGCCGTGGTCGGGCTGGGTTATGCACATCCCACAAGAGGACCGCGCTGTCGGCGCTGGTGGAGGCCAGACTGTGCCCGTCGGGGGAGAACGCCACCGCGCTTACCACGCTGGTCCGGCCGGTCACAGATGAGCCGAGGCGTTGTGGTCGGGTGCGGTCGCGCACGTCCCAGAGGATCACCGTCTGGTCTGAGGTGCCGGTAGCCAGGGTGTGCCCGTCGGGGGAGAACGCCACCGACTTCACCGAGTCGGCGTGTCCGGCCAAGGAACCGAGAGGTTGTGGTCGAGCAGGGTTCTGCGCATCCCACAAGATGACTGAACCGTCGGCGCTGATGGTGGCCAAGGTGCGGCCGTCGGGGGCGAACCTCACCGCATTCCCCGAGCCGGTGTGGCCGCTCAGGGGGACGCCCAGGCGTTGTGGTCGAGTCGGGTCGTGGAGATCCCAGAGGATCACGGTTTTGTCGGCGCTCGCGGTGGCGAGGGTGTGTCCGTCGGGCGAGAACGCCACGGCGTCGATGAGGCCGGTGTGGCCGGTCAGGGGCGAGGCGAGCATCGTCGGCCGGGCAGGGTCGTGGATGTCCCAGAGGACGGCCGTGTGGTCGTAAGTGCCGGTGGCAAGGATGCTGCCGTCGGGCGAGTAGGCCACGGTGGTGACGGGGCTGGTGTGCACGAGGGGGGAAGCGAGGCGTTGTGGCCGGGCCGGGTCCAGGAGATCCCAGAGGATCACCGTCGCGTCGCCGCTGGCCGTGGCCAGGGTGTGTCCATCAGGGGAGAACGCCTCCCCTGATACCAACTCGGTGTGGCCGGTCAGGGCGCCGGCGTACCGGGTGTCGGCCAGAAGTTGGATGATCGTGTCGTCGGCTTCGGTGGTCGGGTCCAATCGATAGGCTGCCTCGGCCATCTGAAGTGCTGTCCGCGGGTCGGCCGAGATTGTGGCCTGGGCCTGACTCAGCAGTAGTTGGGCCGTCACCCGCTGCTCTCGCTGGGCGGCGATATTGAGTTGCGTGAACGCTGTTCCCGCGGCGACGAGTGCGAGCACCAGCAGCACGGATAGGCCAATGATCAGCCCTCGGAGCGTGCGACGGGCCAATTGTGCTTCTCGCTGGTCCTCGCTGTCGATGGTGTCCTTGTCGACCCCGAATAAGGGCCCGACAATGGAGCGTGCCGCGTCGCGTAGCTGTACGTCGCGTCGGCCCTCGCGCGTGACGACCGGAGTGACGTGAGCCCACGCCGGCTCCTGGTGGTACCACCCCTGCATGCTGTTTCGAGGAAGAGCGTCGGTGTGCTGCCAGTCGAAGTCGTTCCCGCCCCATGCGATGGTCCCGCCCGTGAGGACGATCCCGAATCGTGTCGTCGGGCGACCGGTCTTGATCCACTGCTCGACTTCGACCTGGACCCACTTCGACTGCGCTGATGCTGGTGATGCGAGCAGTACGAAGTAGCTTGACCTGTCGATAGCTGTCTTCAATGTCGCCGGGAGGTCGTCGGAGACGGGCGTGTTGGTCCGGTCGCGGTACACCCGAACAGGGGATGGCCGATACCAGCGACGGCCCACGCGCCGTATGTGTCTCTGCAGTTGTCGCGCCGTGTCGTCGTCGGTCTGGCGACTGTAGGACAGAAAGACGTCGTAGGAGTACTTGGTATCCGCATCATTGGCAGGTGGGTAGTCGTTTCCTGCGCGGACAGCGTCAACGGCCATGATCACCTGGTCTGCCGGAGCGGGCGGTCACGGGCATGACCGTCGCGTATTCGTCGAGGGCTGCCAAGAGGCTCGACCTGGAGACGCCTTGGCCGTCGGCAACTGATCCCCTCCATGCGACGACCGGGACTGCATTTAGCCCGAATGCCCATGATCATGGCGGGTTTTGCGCACGACTGTCGTAACGGGTACTACGGCGACTACACGTACCACCCGTATCAGCGATGCGTCACAGGCCCGGGGCGTGCTGCACGGTGACGTAGGCGCACCGCGAACTCCAAATAGCACGGAGAAGCTACCGCTGAACGTTCGGTCCCGGCATTTGGGGCGTACGGCTGGAGGAGAGTAGATGTGAGGCAGCACGCTAAGCCGGTTGAGACGCTGGTGTCGTCCAGTGAGCCTCGGAGCTCAGCGCCGCCGTGGCCTGTGGGGTGCCAGAAGTCGGTCTGGGGCGCTGGCCAGCAGTGATCGCTGGTCGGCCATGATCCTGATGTGTCGCTGCGGTTCCTCTATTTGATCTTCAGGCAGGTGCTTGGGCTGGTCTTGCTGTCGTGTCGCTCGTCCTCCGTCAAGGACGTCGAGCTCCTCGTCCTACGCCACGAGGTCGCCGTCCTGCGCCGTACCAATCCACGTCCGCGCCTGGACTGGGCGGACCGGGCCGTGCTCGCCGCGCTCGTGCGGTGGCTGCCCCGCGCACTGCGAGCCCATCGTCTGGTCACCCCGGACACGATCCTGCGCTGGCATCGCCGCCTCGTGCGCCGACGGTGGACCTACCCGCACCGGACCGGGCGGCCACCGATCGATGACGTGCTCGTCGCCTTGGTTGTGCGGATGGCGCGGGAGAACCCGCGCTGGGGATACCAGCGGCTGCAGGGCGAGCTGCTCAAGCTTGGCCATCGCGTTGGCGCCTCGACGATCCGGCGGATCCTGCAGCGCCACTGGATCCCTCCGGCGCCGTTGCGGCACACCGACACCAACTGGCGGCAGTTCCTGCGCGTGCAGGCGACCAGCATGCTCGCGGTGGACTTCTTCCACGTCGACTGCGCGCTCACCCTGCAGCGGTTGTACGTGTTGTTCGTGCTGGAGGTCGGCGACCGCTCCCTGCATGTGCTGGGCGTGACCGCTCATCCTGACGGGCCGTGGACCACCCAGCAGGCCCGCAACCTGCTGATGGACCTCGGCGAGCACGTCGCCCGGTTCCGGTTCCTCGTCAGCGACCGGGCCGGTCAGTTCACGGCGTCGTTCGACGCCGTCCTGGCGGACGCCGGCATCGAGGTGGTCCGGATTCCGCCGCGGTGTCCGCGGGCGAACTGCTTTGCCGAACGGTTCGTGTTGACCGTGCGGACCGAGGTCACCGACCGGATGCTGATCTTCGGCGAGCAGCACCTGCGTCGGGTACTTGCTGCCTACGCCGCCCATTACAACCAGCGGCGGCCGCATCGGGCACTGCAGTTGCGCCCGCCCCGCCCGACATCACCGGTTCCCGAGCCGGCCCATGGCAAGATCCGGCGTCGACCGATCCTGGGCGGCCTTCTCAACGAGTACGAGACAGCAGCTTGAACCGCTGGTCAAGCACCGCGGCCGCGTTCTGGCATCCGACATGTGCTGCGCCTTGTTGTTTCGGGTCGGGCACGCCCAAGATGTGTGTCCACATGAGTCGGCGCGAGGGTCGGAGGGCCAGTGAACAGAACGATCAACGACCTCTCCTACACGGAGATGGTGGACATGCTCGACGCCGAGTTGACCGCGGTCGCCGCGATCCTCAAAGACCTCAGCGATGAGGAGTGGATTCGGACCAGTCCGCTCCGGCCGGTCGACGAGGCTGTCCCGCATTGGACGGTCCGCGAGATCGCCAGTCACTTCGACATCTCGATCGGACTCACACTGGCCCTCATCGAGGGCCAGGACGATGTCCAGCCCGCCCGCGACCGCACCAGCTTCTTCATCAACCCGCGCAGTGAGACCGCGCCGGTCGTCTATGAGTACGCCTACCTGAACCTGGCGGGCTACGGAAAGGACCCGATCCACGAACGGGTCGTGCAGACGTTCGAGCAGACGATCAGCCGGTGCCGCACAACGGCGCCGGATCTCGTCGGACCCGGCTACTTCGCCCCGATGCGGCTCGACGAGTTCGTCGCGAGCCGGATCGTCGAGGCGGTCGTGCACGGGATCGACGTCACCCAGGCGCTCGGCAGAGCTCCGGTCGCCGGGCCGGATGCCGTCGCCTTCACCGCCTCAATCCTGGACGACTTACTCGCCCGACGCACCGTCGGAACCCGGCCGCCCGACTTGGTCGACGACCTCGCGTGGGTGCATGCCGCCTCGGGACGTGCAGACCACGCTGACAACCGGCTGCCCCTGATCGGCTGAGGCGGAAGGAACGATGGAACCGTCCGAGACGGCCACGACGGCGCAGATCAACGACCTCGAAGACCGCCGCTACGCCGCTATGGTCGACGCAGACCTCGACACGCTGGACGAACTGCTGGCTGATGACGTGATCTACACGCATTCCGACGCCTCGGTCGACACGAAGACGTCCTACTTGGACATGCTGCGATCCGGGAGATTGGTGTACCTGGCCCTTGAGCACACGACAGACCTCCTGCTCACCAGGCCGGGGGTGGCGATCGTCGCGGGCACGATGTCGGGCTCGATCCGGATGCACGGCGCCGCGAAAACCCTGAACAGTCGGGTCGCGGCGGTGTGGCTCAGCGAGGGCGGACGATGGCGCCTCGCGGCGTTCCAACCCACGCCAATCAAGGGGCAGCCGTCAGACCCTCCAGACCCGGGGGTCACGGCCTCCGCTGACACTCGGCACTGAGACCGGTCACCGCCGTAGGGGACTCCATGCGCCGCGAGTGAGCAGACCCTGGTGGCCGGTGATGGTGTCGAGGAGTCGATGGTGGTGAGTGCGGTGTCAAGCCGGGTGGCGATGGTGGCGCGTTACGTCGTGGTCCCCGTCGCGGGAGGTGGTGCGACCCACCAGCTGCAGCGGGGCTTCACCATCGGCGGATCATGCCCCGGCGCCCTCCGCCGCGAGCGCCAGGTCAGCGACAGTGCGCGAGTTTCTGGCACCCACAAGCTCGATGTTCTTGGACGACGATGCGCGGGGGAGCAGCATCAGCCCGCTCACGAGGCAGGCGAAGATCAGGTAGAGCAGACGCAACGACACGTCTGCGATCATGCCCGGCTGTCGATCACCGCAGGTCACAGACTCAGGCGGACTTCTGGAACCCCACACGCGGTCGAGGACGAGCTCAAGGCTGACGTAGTCGCCCGGCGCGACGTCGGTTGATGCAATCGCCGACGGCAGGAATGATGATCGTCTCGACGGTGACGGCGCGCCCTTGCTGCGCGCGACGACCCCGCCGACCTGCTGCGGCGTGGGGAGTGCTTACTCCTGGTGCGAGGGCCGTTCGAAGTAGCCGAGTCGGGCGCCGATCTCCCGGGCACCCACCACCAACCGGGCAGCCACCGCAGGAAACGAGTCCGGACTGAGCCGATGCGACGGCCCCGACGCCCCCACCGCCGCAATCACCTTCCCCGTCGCATCATGAATCGGCGCAGCAACACCGTTGAGACCGATCTCCAACTCCTCCGACGTCTCCGCCCACCCCTGCCGCCGCACCGTCGCCAACTCCGCCTCCAACACCGCCACCCTGGTCACCGTATGCCCGGTGAAACGGTGCAACTGCCCGCTCAACACCCTCTTACGCGTCACCGCATCCGCATACGCCAACAACACCTTCCCCGTCGCCGTCGCGTGCAACGCCGTGCGCTGACCGATCCAGTTACGACCCGTGATCGACGACGTCCCGTACTCCTGCAGGATGTTCATCGCCTCGGTGTCATCCAGGATCGCGATGTTGACCGCCTCATCCAACTCCGCGGCCAACCGCCGACAGATCGACCGACTCTCCGTCGGCAACTCCAACTGCCCCGCCGTCGCCGCCGCCAACCGCAAGATCCCCAAACCGAGACGGTACTTCCCCCGCTCCCCGTCCTGATCGATCAACCCACCACTTTCCAACGCACCGATCAACCGAAACGCCGTCGACTTGTGCACATCCAACTCAGCGGCAACCTCGGTCACACCAGCAACCCCCCGCTGCGCCAACAAGTACAAGATCGCCACAGCCCGATCCACCGACTGCACCTGAGACGGCTCAACCACCCGCCCACCCCGCACCGCCCTACTCACGACCCGACTGTACGGGTCGACCAAGAGCCAGTCCTCCGGCGACCGCCCTGCCGCCAGGGTGTCTTCCGCATCTTGCCTTGATGTGGCTCGGGACCGGGCCCGCTCAGCCCGCGGCTGCCGCACGGATGACGGCATCAGCGAAAGACCACGGTGCTGCGACCGTACAACAGCACGCGGCGCTCAGAATGCCAGCGGACCGCACGTGACAATGCGAGCGCCTCAGCGTCCTGCCCGACGGTGGCAAGTGCCCGAGGGTCGAAGTTGTGGTCGATGCGGATGACTTCCTGTTCGATGATCGGACCCTCGTCCAGATCGGGGGTCACGTAATGAGCGGTCGCCCCGACTAGCTTGACGCCGCGGTCGTAAGCTTGATGATAGGGCTTGGCCCCCTTGAACCCGGGCAAGAACGAGTGGTGGATGTTGATGGCCCGGCCGTGCAACTCGCGGCAGAGACCGTCGGACAGCACTTGCATGTAGCGCGCCAAGACGACCAAGTCGACATCGTGCTCCTCGACGATCTCGATCAGACGTTGTTCCGCCTCCGGCTTGGTGCCGGGCGCGACCGGCACGTGGATGAAGGGCAGGTCCGCCGCCTCGGCCATGGGCCGCAGATCCTCGTGGTTGGACACCACTGCGACGAGATCGGTGCGGAGGCTACCGGCACGCCAACGGAAAATCAGATCGTTGAGGCAGTGACCCATTCGTGACACCATGACCAGCGCGCGCTGCGGCCGGTCGCGGTCGAGCGTGAAACTCATCCCGAACTTCTCGGCCACTTCCCGCTCGAAGGCGGCGGAGAGATCCGCAGTGTCGGGGTTGTGCGCCGACACGAACTCGGTACGTAGGAAGAACGTGTCCCGAATCGTGTCATCGAACTGCTGGTGCTCGACGATGTCGCAACCGTGCTGGAAAAGAAATGCGGTGACCGCGTGCACGATTCCGGGCCGTTGCGAGCAACTCAGGGTGAGGATGTAGGTGGTCTCCACGACAGAACTCCTTGGCATTCGACGACGTTGAGCGCGGCCCGCGCTCTCTCCTTGTAGCTGTCTTCCATGTCGCCCCCCGGTCCACGCGTTGTGGCCTCCTCGGTCGCGCGGACCGTGTGCTCGAGCAGGAGAGCTGTGGTCACGGGGCCGACGCCACCGGGCACCGGCGTCAGGCCACTGACGAGAGCCGCGACCTCGGGCGCGACATCGCCTGCGAGGCCGCCGTCCTCGGTGGGAGTCGTGCCGACGTCGATGACGATCGACGAGGGCGTGACGTGCTGCGCGGTGACCAGGCCTGGCCTGCCGACGGCCGCGACCAGCACCTCGGCGCGCCTGCAGTGCTCGGTGAGGTCTCGCGTGCGTGAGTGACACACCGTCACCGTCGCGTCGCGGTCGAGCAGCAGGTGGGCGACCGGCTTTCCGACGACCGCAGAGCGGCCCACGACGACCACATGCCGACCGGCCAGTGCGACGTTGTGGTGGTCCAGGAGGGCGAGCACCGCCGCCGCGGTGGCGGGCGCGAAGGCGGACAGCCCAGAGGCGAGGCGGCCGAGGCTCGCGGGATTCGCGCCGTCGACGTCCTTGGCCGGGTCGATCGTCGTGGCCACCTCGGTGAACTCCACTCCGGGTGGCAGCGGGGTCTGCAACATGACACCGTGCACCGTCGGGTCGGCGGCGAGGTGCCGCAAGGTGCCGCGAATGTCGTCGGCGGTCGCCCCGGGCGCCAGGTCCACGACGTCGCAGCTGATGCCGACCGCTGCCGCGGCCTTCGCGATGGACCGGACGTACCAGGCCGCGGACTCGTCCTTCGTCGCGAGGACGACGGCCAGCCGAGGCGTGCGGCCCGTCGTGGTCAGCGCTGCGGCGGCGCTCGCGACCCGCGTGCGGATCGCAGCGGCCAACTCCGTGCCGCTCAGCCGTCGGCCGCGGTCAACCGCGGCGTGGTTGTCGCCGCTCATCGCGCGAGCTCCGCGCGGACCGCAGCGGTCAGCTTCTCGGCGCGCTCGGCGAGCTCGTCAACCAGTTGGCAGGCTTCACGCAGCCCGGCACGGGCGTCCGCGTCGGCGATTCCGCCGAGATTGATCTCGATGTTGACGCGGGCGGTGGTCGCGGCTGCGCGAGCGGCCTCCGCCGCGGCCGCGATGTCGCTCACCACGTTGCGGTTGCCCAACGGCAGCAACCTCTCGGCGAGTCCGAGGATCGATCCAGCGGTCGTGACGACGGCGGCAGGTGGGCGGGATGCGTCGAGCACGGCGGCCGCGATCGCGTGCGACCGCTGCTCGGCTTCGCCTGCGGACGCCTTGGACAGCCGGTACGCGTCGGTCACTGCGGTGAACGCCGCAGCGTCGCGTTCGGCGAGGACCAGTGAGCGCTCGCGGAGCTCGTCCGCGGCGTTGCGCACGTGCGTGATCTCCTCGGCGTGCTCGGCGTAGCGGGGGCCGTCGCTGTAGCGCGCGACCATCGCCACGAGTGCGGCCGCCTGGGCGGCGTGCAGCGCCGCGGTCGCGCCGCCACCGGGTGCGGGCACCCTCGCGGCGAGCGCCTGCAGGAAGCTGTCAACGGTCTCGTTGCGCATCGTCACCCCCTGGTCTGTTCTGATGCTCATCGACGGATACGGGTCATGTCGGGGTCGACGACCGGCTCGGCGACGACGGTGGCCGGGATGCGGCGTCCGAAGTACTCGATCTCGACGGCCGTCCCGGGTACAGCGCTCGCGGGAAGCCACGCGTAGGCGATGGGCCTGCCGATGGTGTGCCCGAACGCGGCGCTGGTGACGTAGCCTGCGGGCCGCTCTTCCACGAACACCGGCTCGTGGCCGAGGACCACGCTGCGCCCGTCGTCGACGGTCAGGCAGGACAGCCTGCGCGCCACGCTCTCGGCGGTTACGCCGTCGAGCGCAGCGCGGCCGACGAAATCGCCTTTGCCCGCGTTAACGGCGAACCCGAGGCCCGCTTCGTACGGGTTGTGCTCGGTGGTCATGTCGTGACCCCAGGCGCGGTAGCCCTTCTCGAGGCGCAGGCTGTTGAAGGCCGCGCGCCCGGCCGCGATGACGCCGAGGTCTTGGCCTGCGGCGAACAGCACGTCCCACAGTCGTAGGCCGAGGTCCGCGCTCGTGTAGATCTCCCATCCGAGCTCGCCGACGTAGGACAGGCGCATCGCCAGGACCGGGATGCCGCCGATGCGCGCCCGCTGCGCCCGGAAGTACCGCAGGCCTGCGTTCGAGAAGTCCTCGTCGCTCAGCGGCTGGACGAGCTCGCGGGCCCGCGGACCCCACACCCCGATGCAGCAGGTGCCGCCGGTGATGTCGCGAACCTGCACCGTTCCATCGGAGGGCAGTTGCCGGTTCAGGTAGTCGAGGTCGAGCTCGCCGTTGGCGCCGACCTGGAACCGGTCGGTGCCGATGCGGGCGACCGTCCAATCGCTGCGGACGCCGCCCGCCTCGTCGAGCACGAGCGTGTAGGTGACGGCCCCGACGCTCTTGTCCATCTTCCCGGTGGTCAGGCGGTCGAGCAGCGCAAGAGCACCGGGGCCGCTGACCTCGAAGCGCCGGAGCGGGGTCATGTCGTACAGCGCGACCGCCTCCCGGGTGCGCCACGCCTCGGCGGCCGCGATCGGCGAGTGGAAACGCGCGGACCAGGCGTCCCGCTCCGGCGGTGTCCAAGCGGGGGCAGCTCGGCCAACAGCGGGGCGTTGGCCTCGTACCACTGCGGTCGCTCCCATCCGGCGCTCTCGAGGAAGACGGCGCCGAGTTCCTCCTGGCGGACGTGGAAGGGGCTGACGCGGATGTTGCGCGGGGAGGTCCGCGGCTGCAGCGGGTGCAATACGTCGTAGATCTCCACGAAGTTCTGCGCCGACGTCTCCTCTACGTAGCCCGCGGAGCGCTGGAAGTCTTCGAAGCGGTGCACGTCGCAGCCGTGCAGGTCGTATTCCGTTCGGCCGTCGACCAGCAGCTGGGCAACGGCCTTGGCGACACCGGCGGAGTGGGTCACCCAGACGGCCTCGGCGATCCAGAATCCCGCGACGTCCGCGGACTCGCCGATCAACGGTCCGCCGTCCGGGGTGAAGGAGAAGACCCCGTTGAAGCCCTCTTCGATCTTCGCCCCGCGCAGGGCGGGCAGCAGCCGTTGGCAGTTGTCCCAGGCTTCGCTGAAGTCGTCTTCGGTGAAGGGCAGCATCGACGGCATCGAGGAGGCGGTGACCTCGTCGTCGTCGTCGATCGTGTCCAGGCGCACGGGCATCGGCCGGTGGCCGTAGCTGCCGATCCCGATGCGGTCCAGGTGCTCGCGGAAGTACAGGTCGGCGTCTTGATTGCGCAGGATCGGTAGCCCGATCTCGCTCGCCTCGTCGTTGCGCCCGACGAGCTCGGCGATCTGGCCGGTCTTCGCGTACTGGTGGGCCAACGGCAGCAGCGGCACGTCCATGCCGACCATCGCGCCCACCGCGGGACCCCAGAAGCCTGCGCACGACACGACGATGTCGGCCGGGATCACCCCGTCCGCGGTGCGCACCCCGGTGACCCGGCCGCCCGCCTGCTCGATGCCGACGACGCGGGTCGAACCCTGAAAGCGCGCGCCGTGCGCTTCGGCACGCCGGGCCAGGGCGACGACCGCGCGCCCGGCATTGGCCAGGCCGTCCGTCGGGGTGTGCAGGCCACCGAGGACGCGCTCGCGGTCGAGGAGCGGGTGCAGCCGGACGCACTCGTCGGCGTCGACGATCCGGCTCTCGACACCCCAGGACGTCAACCATCCCCGCCGCCGGTGCAGGTCGGTCAGCCGTTCCGGGGTCGTGGCGACCTCCAGCCCACCGACGCTCTTGAAGCACCACGCGCCGTCGAGGTCCAGGCCGGACAGCTTGTTGATGGTGTAGGTCGCGAACTGGGTCATCGTCTTCGACGGGCTGACCTGGAACACCAGCCCGGGCGCGTGCGAGGTCGAGCCGCCGGTCATGGGAAGCGGCCCCTGGTCGATGACGGTGACGTGGGTGAGGCCGCGCGCGGTCAGCTCGTCGGCCAGGTTCGCCCCGACGATTCCGGCTCCGATGATCACGACGCGTGGTGAGGTGGACATACCGTGCTCCTGGTGCCCCTTGGGCGGGTTGTTGCGAGGTGGGTCGGCCGGGATCAGCCGAGGTGGTATTCGGTCGCGGCGTCGAGCAGCCACGCGGTCAGGTATCCGGCGAAGGACGTGCGCACCACGACCTGGTAGCTGGTGCCCGTGTCGTCGAGGGCGACCAGCACGACCCCGGCTTGGCCGAGCAACGTCTGGGCTGCGGTGCCCCGGCCGAACACCCGTGGGTGCAGGTCGAGCGAGCACCCGCCCGAGAGCAGGTCACGCACGTGCTCGCCGCGCAGCAGCAGGGTGGTGCGCTGTGCGGAGACGTCCACGACCGCAGCGCCGAGGTCACCGACGGCGTCACGCAGTTCGGATTCCAGTTCCTCCGGGGTCTGGAAGGGGCTGGTGATCAACCACTCGTCCGGACCCAACCAGATCGCCGTGACGGACTCGTTCTCCACGAACGTCGACGGTGTGGTGGGCAGGGTGATGCCGAGGTGCCCAGCGACCGCGTACACCGCTGGGCTCCCGGGCTCGACCTTCAGGTCGGCCATCGCGATGAACGGTCGCGGGGTGATCTCCACCCCGGCAGGCAGGTCGTCGAGCTCGTCCGACCACGCCGCGAGCGGCGGCGTGGGGGTCAGCGTCTCAGCCGTCACGGCGGGCTCCTTCGGGGTCGACGAGGACGGGGTCAGCGATCTCGACGGGGACGAGGTCTCCTGCGACGGCCACGTGCACCGTCTGCCCGATGCGGGTCCGGCCCGCCTTGAGCAGGGCTAGGGCGAACGTCCGGTCCAGCGCCGCGCTGCGGTAGCTCGACGTGACGTGCCCGAGCATGGGCACAGGTGGTTCCCGAAGAGCGGGGTCCTCGACGATCTGCGACCCCTCGGGCAGCAGCACCGTGCGGTCCGTGGGCAGCAGCCCGACCAACTGCTTGCGGTCGGCACGGTTGTTGTCCACCCGCGCGAACGACCGTTTGCCGAGGAAGTCCGCCTTCTTCTTCGACACCGCCCAGGTCATCCCCAGGTCCTGGGGGGTGACCGTGCCGTCGGTGTCCTGGCCGATGATCGGGTAGGCCTTCTCCGCGCGCAGCACGTGCATCGTCTCCGTGCCGTAGGGGGTGATGCCGTACGGCTTCCCCGCTGCGACCAGGCGTTCCCACACCGCCATGGCGTGCCAGCCGTCGACGTTGACCTCGAATGCGAGCTCGCCGGAGAAGCTGACCCGGGCCACCCGCAGTCGCGCGTCCCCGATCCGGGTGTCCTGCCAGGTCATGAACGGGAACGCCGCCTGCGAGGTGTCCAGGCCGGTCACCGCGGCGACCACATCGCGCGAACGGGGGCCGACGACGGGGAACGTCGCCCACTGCTCGGTCACCGAGGTGACGTGCACGCGCAGGTGCGGCCACTCGGTCTGCAGCCAGTCCTCCATCCAGTCGAGGACGCCTGCCGCGCCACCGGTGGTGGTGTAGACGATGAATCGGTCCTGGCCGAGCCGCAGCACCGTCCCGTCGTCGAGGACCATGCCGTCGGTCTTGCACATCACCCCGTAGCGGATCGAGCCGACCTTGAGGCTGCTGATCATGTTCGTGTAGAGCAGGTCCAGGAAAGTGGCGGCGTCGGGGCCCTGCACGTCGATCTTGCCGAGCGTCGAGCCGTCGAGGATTCCAACTCCGCCGCGCACGGCCGCGCACTCCCGCAGAACGGCGGCCTCCATGTCCTCACCCGGCCGCGGGTAGTAGCGCGGGCGCTTCCACTGGCCGACGTCCTCCCAGACCGCGCCCTGCGCGAGGTGCCACGCGTGGATCGCGGTGGTGCGCTCGGGGTCGTACAACGACCCGCGGTCGCGTCCGGCGAGCGCGGCGAAGGCGACGGGGGTGTACGGCGGCCGGAACGTGGTGGTGCCCAGCGCCTCGACGGGTCGCTGCAGGAGCTCGGCGGCGACGCCGGAGGCGATCACGCCGGAGGTCTTGCCCTGGTCGTGCGCCGTTCCGATCGTCGTGTAGCGCTTGATGTGCTCGACCGTGCGCAGGCCCGCGCCGACCGCCCGCGCGATGTCGGCGACAGTGGCGTCGCGCTGCAGGTCGACGAACTGGACGGCGCGGGAGGCGCCGTCGATGTCGGGCACTCGCCACATCACCGCGGTCGGCGTGCGCTCGGGCGCCTCCGCCACGCAAGGGAGGTCGACGTCACCGCCCCGATCGACGCCGAGGCCATCCGTGGCCGTCACCGACGCCCGATGGCCGTCGACGAGGCAGCCCGCGAGGTCGAACACCCCGGCCGCCGACCCCGCGACCGTCGTCGTGGCCAGTGGCTCGGCCGGGAGGAACGCGCCGAGCGCGGCGTCGTAGCGCAGCTTTCCGCCCGCCTGGCTGAACAGGTGGACCGCGGGGTTCCAGCCGCCGCTTACCAGGAGCAGATCGCACTCGATGCGGTCCGACCGGCCGGGCGCCCCGTCGACGAGGGGCGTCACGAGGGCCGCGGACACGCGTTCGACGCCCTCGGTCGCCGTGACGACCTCCCCGGCGAAGACCGGAATGCCCCGGCTGGCGCACGCCGCGCGCCACACCGCAGGTGGTCGCGGCCGGGCGTCGACGACGGCGCGTACCTCGACGCCTGCGTCGGCCAGGTCGACTGCCGCGGCGTAGGCGCTGTCGTCGCAGGTGAAGACGACGGCCGCACGACCGGCCAGAACGCCGTAGCGGTGCAGGAAGGTGCGAGCGGCGCCCGCGAGCATGATGCCGGGCCGGTCGTTGTCGGCGAAGACGATGGGCCGCTCGTGAGCGCCCGTCGCCACGAGCACGCGCTGTGCGCGGATGCGCCAGACGCGCTGCCTCGACAGGTTGCGCGGCGCTGCGCCGCCGAGGTGGTCGGTGCGCCGCTCCAGCGCGAGGACGAACCCGTCGTCGAAGTGCCCGAACGCGGTGGTGCGCTGCAGGTGCAGGACGTCGGGGAAACCGGCCAGCTCGGCGGTGACACGTTGGACCCAGTCCAGCGCAGGGCCGTCGTCGATGCGCTCGGCACTGCCCAGCAGCGACCCGCCTGCTTCGGACTGGTCGTCCACCACGACGACCCTGGCGCCCGCCCGCGCTGCGGTCAGCGCGGCACTGAGGCCGGTGGGCCCGGCACCCACCACGAGGAGGTCGGTGTGGACGTGCCGGGCGTCGTAGCGGGCGGAGTCGGCGACCTCGGCGAGGCGTCCCCGCCCCGGTAGGCCGTGCGCCACGAGTCCGTCGGTCAGCTCGATGGTGGTGGCCAGGAGCATGGGCTCGGGGAAGGGTTCCTCTACCTGGACGACGCTGTTCGGGTCTTCGGCCCATGCCGCCGCGATCCCGCGCGGCCGACCCAGCTTGACGCTGGTGCCCGTCCGGTGCACGCCGTTGGCGAGCAGCGCGGAGGCCAGGGTGTCGCCCGGGTGCCCGGTGAGGCTGCGTCCCCCGAAGACGAACTGCAGGGTGCTGTCGCGGTCGATCCGGCCGCCTGTGGGCAGTCGGAACGGCGCCGGGGCGCCTTTGTCGATCTCGCTCATGTAATCGTCGGCTTCTGCTCGTCGAGGCGGTAGATGTGGTGAAAACGGTGGGTCGCGGTGTCGCGGACGGCGTTGAACCAGCGGCGGCAGCCCACGGTGTGCACCCACCGTTCCGCGAACAGACCCCGCGTGTTGTCGCGGACGAACAGGTACTGCGCCCACTGTTCGTCCGACAGTTCCGCCGCGTTCGGCGGGTAGGTCACGTGCGCTTGGCCGCCGTAGTGGAACTCGACCTCCTCGCGCGGCCCGCACCAGGGGCATTCGATCAGTTGCACTTCGCTCCTGCGATGTCGTTCAGTGGGCGACGCCCGCTGCGCCGTGCTCGTCGATCAGGGCACCGGTCACGAACCGGTCCAGGCCGAACGGCGCGACGTAGGGGTGCGGCTCGTCGTGGGCGATCGTGTACGCGAGGCAAGCACCGATGCCCGGCGTCGCCTTGAACCCCCCGGTTCCCCAGCCGCAGTTCAGATAGAGGCCCTCGTAGGGCGTCAGGCTGACGATGGGTGACGCGTCGGGGCAGACGTCCACGACTCCCGCCCATGAACGCAGGAGGTGGGCCCGGGCGAAGACGGGGAAGAGCTCCACCGCCGCGGCCATCTGCCGTTCGATGATGTGGAACGAGCCGCGCTGCCCGAAGCCCTTGTACGAGTCGACGCCCGCGCCCATGACGAGCTCGCCCTTGTGCGCCTGCGACACGTACACGTGGACGTGGTTCGACATCACGATGGTCGGGTGCACGGGCTCGAGGAGCTCGGACACCAGGGCCTGGAGCGGGAAACTCTGGATGGGCGGCCGCAGGCCGAGCATGTCGGTGAGCACGGACGTGGTGCCCGCGGCGCACAGCGCCACCTGCCCGGCCGCGATGTCGCCGCGGGTCGTGCGGACCCCGGTGACGCGATCGCCGTCGGTGATGAAGCCGGTGACCTCGCAGTCCTGGATGATGTCGACACCGGCCTGGTCGGCGCGGCGCGCGTAACCCCACGCGACGTAGTCGTGCTTGGCGATCCCGGCGCGCGGCTGGTAGGTGGCCCCCAACACCGGGTAGCGCAGCTCCTGCGACGTGTTCACGATCGGGCAGATCTTCTTGACCTCGTCGGGCGTCAGCCATTCGGCGTCGATCCCGTTGAGCTTGTTGGCCTCGACCCGGCGCACGCTGTCGCGCACGTCCTGCAAGCTGTGTGCGAGGTTGAGCACGCCCCGTTGGCTGAACAAGATCGGGTAGTCGAGGTCGTCCTCCAGCCCCTCCCAGAGCTTCAGAGCGTGCTCGTAGAGGGCCGAGGTCTCATCCCAGAGGTAGTTGGACCGGATCAGCGTGGTGTTGCGCGCCATGTTCCCGCCCGCGAGCCAGCTGCGCTCCAGCACGGCCACGTTGGTGATGCCGTGGTTCTTGGCGAGGTAGTGCGCGGTCGCGAGGCCGTGACCGCCGCCGCCCACGATGACCACGTCGTAGGACCGCTTCGGCTCCGGGTTGCGCCAGAGGAAGTCGGGGTGCTCGGGCAGGTCGGCCCCGGGCGTGGCCGGTCGACTGTCGATCGACATCAGCGCGGCGCCTCCTTCAGCATCGGGTAGAGGGGACGGGCGGATGCCAGCGCCGCCGCGCGGTGGCGCAGGGCATCCAATGTGGTTTCGTCGGTTGCCGGGTGCAGCGCCGCGGCGATGATGTCGGCGACCTCCATGAACTCGTCGCGAGCGAAGCCCCGGGCGGCGAGGGCCGGAGTTCCGATCCGCACTCCGGAGCTGATCATCGGAGGCCGGGGGTCGAACGGCACCGCGTTGCGGTTGACCGTGATGCCCGCATCGTGCAAGCGATCCTCCGCCTGCTTCCCATCGAGCTCCGAGTTCCGCAGGTCCACCAGGACCAGGTGCACGTCCGTGCCGCCGCTCACGACGCCGATCCCCGCAGCGCGCGCGTCCGGGGTAAGCAGCCGGTCGGCAAGCAGTCTGGCGCCCTCGAGTGTCCGCCTCTGGCGGTCCCGGAACGCCTCGCCGGCCGCGAACTTGAACGCGACCGCCTTGGCGGCGATCACGTGCTCGAGCGGACCGCCTTGCTGACCCGGGAACACATTGGAGTTGATCTTCTTGCGCAGCTCGGGTTCGGAGTTCGCGGCCAGGATCACGCCGCCGCGCGGTCCACCGAGCGTCTTGTGCGTGGTCGAGGTCACGACGTGGGCGTGCGGCAGCGGCGACGGGTGCAGGCCGGCCGCGACCAGGCCTGCGAAATGCGCCATGTCCACCATCAGGGAGGCACCGACCTCGTCGGCGATGCGACGGAAGGCGGCGAAGTCCAGATGGCGCGGGTACGCCGACCACCCGGCGACGATCACCTTCGGGCGGTGCTCGTGGGCCAGCCGCGCCACCTCGTCCATGTCCACCAAGTGATCGTCTTCGCGGACGTGGTAGGGCACGGCGCGGTACAGCTGACCGGAGAAGTTGAGGTGCATGCCGTGGGTGAGGTGGCCGCCGTGCGCGAGGGCGAGCCCGAGGATCGTGTCACCGGGCCGCAGGAGCGCCGCCATGGCGGCCGCGTTCGCCTGGGCGCCCGAATGCGGCTGCACGTTCGCGTAATCGGCGTCGAACAACACCTTCAGGCGGTCGATCGCCAGTCGCTCGGTCTCATCCACGTGCTCGCAGCCGCCGTAGTACCGACGCCTGGGGTAGCCCTCCGCGTACTTGTTGGTCATGACCGAGCCCTGGGCCTGCATGACGGCGAGTGGGGCGAAGTTCTCGCTCGCGATCATCTCCAGGGTCGACTCCTGCCGCGCCAGCTCCGCCGAGATCGCGGCGAACACCTCGGGGTCTGCGTCGGCGAGGCTGCTGCACAGCACAGGGTCGGCGCCGCGGAGGACGTCCACGGGACTCATCGGGTGTCCGCTCCGATCGGCTGAGCGGTGTCGAGCTGCCGGGTGACCCACTCGTGGAAGAGTCCGATGTGGTGCTCGGTGGGCACCAGCACGCCGCCCTTGGCGTAACCCTTGGAGCCGGCCGCGAGCTGGCACCGTTCGGCGGCGTCGAAGTCCTGCTCGTTCACCCGGTGGAACAGCTCCACCGAGGCAGCCACGTCCTTGCCCGACTCGACGACCTCGGGCAGGTACAGCCAGTCGCACTCGACGATCGTCCGGTCCGCCGCCACCGGGAACATCCGGTGGAAGATCACGTGGTCGGGCACGAGGTTGATGAAGACCTGCGGGTTGACGGTGATCGCGTAGTACTTGCGGTCGTGCTCCTCGTCGACGCCGGGGATGGCGGCGACGCCCTCGCTCCCGTCCACGGTGAAGCCCGCGACGTTCTCACCGAACTCGGCGCCGTGGCCGACGAAGTACTGCGCCGCATAGCCTTCGGCGAACTCCGGCAGCACCTCGACGAGCTCGGGGTGGATCGTGGCGCAGTGGTAGCACTCCATGAAGTTCTCGACGATGAGCTTCCAGTTGGCGTTGACGTCGTAGGTGATGCGCTTGCCCACCTCGAGCCGGTCGATTCCCCACAGCTCGATGTCGTCAGCGGCGCCGAGGCGCTCGGCGACCGCACCGATGACCGTGTCTTCGAACGACGGGGGCTCTTCTGCGATGCACAACCAGACGTAGCCCAGCCACTCCCGCAGGTGGACGCGGATCAGCCCGAACTGCGAGCGGTCGACGTCCGGCATCTGCGAGAGGTTGGGCGCTGAGATGAGCGCACCGTCGAGGGCGTAGGTCCACGCGTGGTAGCCGCATTGCAGCTTCCGCTGGCCGGTGCCCGACTGCTCCATGCATACCCGGGCGCCGCGGTGCCTGCAGACGTTCAGGAACGCGCGGAGCTTGCGGTCGCGGCCACGCACGACGATGACGTTTTCCCGACCCACGTCGACGGTCCGGAACGCGCCCGGCCCTTCGATTTCGGCGCCACGCAGAGCGGCGAACCAGTACGCCTCGAAGATTCTTTCCTGCTCTTGCCCGAAGAGCGCCGCATCGGTGTAGGAGGGGCCGGGCAGCGTGGGGATGAGACTGGCTGGCAGTTCTGTGCTGACGGACACGGAACACCTTTCAAACGCAGGACGTGGAGGGCGAGGGGATCCAAGGCCTCGCCGGGCGTTCGCGGCTTGACGTGACACCCGACGGCTCTCGGGCCGAGGCTGTTGTTTCAGATAGCGCACTATGAGTGCGTCTTCCGCAACGGTAGGATTTACGGCCGAGGCGTGTCAAGGGGCTTGGTCGAGGTGTGTCCCATGGCACGTACAGTCGGGTCGTGAGTAGTGCGGTGCGGGGTGGGCGGGTGGTTGAGCCGTCTCAGGTGCAGTCGGTGGATCGGGCTGTGGCGATCTTGTACTTGTTGGCGCAGCGGGGGGTTGCCGGTGTCACCGAGGTTGCCGCTGAGTTGGATGTGCACAAGTCGACGGCGTTTCGGTTGATCGGTGCGTTGGAAAGTGGTGGGTTGATCGATCAGGACGGGGAGCGGGGGAAGTACCGTCTCGGTTTGGGGATCTTGCGGTTGGCGGCGGCGACGGCGGGGCAGTTGGAGTTGCCGACGGAGAGTCGGTCGATCTGTCGGCGGTTGGCCGCGGAGTTGGATGAGGCGGTCAACATCGCGATCTTGGATGACACCGAGGCGATGAACATCCTGCAGGAGTACGGGACGTCGTCGATCACGGGTCGTAACTGGATCGGTCAGCGCACGGCGTTGCACGCGACGGCGACGGGGAAGGTGTTGTTGGCGTATGCGGATGCGGTGACGCGTAAGAGGGTGTTGGGCGGGCAGTTGCACCGTTTCACCGGGCATACGGTGACCAGGGTGGCGGTGTTGGAGGCGGAGTTGGCGACGGTGCGGCGGCAGGGGTGGGCGGAGACGTCGGAGGAGTTGGAGATCGGTCTCAACGGTGTTGCTGCGCCGATTCATGATGCGACGGGGAAGGTGATCGCGGCGGTGGGGGCGTCGGGGCCGTCGCATCGGCTCAGTCCGGACTCGTTTCCTGCGGTGGCTGCCCGGTTGGTGGTGGGTGCCCGGGAGATCGGCGCCCGACTCGGCTACTTCGAACGGCCCTCGCACCCTAGGTCGCGACAGCGACCGTCCTGAGAGTCTGCATGGCCTCCTTACCGGTGGGGGCCTTCCCGCGGGATGCGGTCGAGTTCGGGCGGTGGGGGCAAGTCCGCGCTCGAGATCAGAGCAGCGGCGCCTGCCAGCGGTTTGCCCGCCGACTCCTTGATGAAGTACACGCTGAGAACTCCGATCACGCCGGCGGCGACCAAGTAGTAGCCGGGCCAGTCGAGGTTTCCTGTCGTCGTGACCGCTGCTTCGATGATCGTCGGCGCCGTGCCCGCGAAGAGCGACACGGCCACGTTGAACGTGACCGCCAGCCCGCCGTACCTGATCAGTGTGGGAAAGAGCGCAGGCAGCGTCGATGGAGCGACGGCCGCGAAGCAAACCAGCGATCCGCCCATGATCAGAAGCCCGATGATCTGGCCGGTCAAGCCCTCGCGCAGTAGCCACACCGAGGGGAGGCCGAGCACGATCAGCGAGACGCTACCGGTCATCAAGATCGGCTTGCGGCCGATTCTGTCGCTCAGTCGCCCGACGGTGAGGATCACGCACAGCATGAGCAGCGTGACTGCGACCTGAATACCGGTAGCCACGGTCTCGCTGGTGCTGCTCTGGCCGTAACGCGGCAAGGTGCCCGTCAGGTAGGTCGGAACGTAGTTGGTGAGGACGTAGTTGGTGACATTCCAGGCGATCACCAGGCCGCCTGCAGCCAGAGCCGCGGATCGGTAGCGCTTGGCGAGGATGTGGAACGCTCGTCGGTACGTCATGGTGACGAGGGCGGGGGACCGCTCCATGAGCTGACGAAAAGCTGGCGTGTCCTCCAGTCGGATTCGCAGGTATACGCCGGTAATGCCGAGCGGCAAGGCCAGCATGAAGGGCAGTCGCCAACCCCACGACAGCAGATCCTCGTCGGGCAACATCGCAATCAGTACGGTGCAGACGCCCGCGCCGAGGGTATAGCCGGTGATCGTGCCGAACTCGAGCCAACTGCCGAAGAAGCCGCGGCGACGGTCGGGAGCGTACTCGGCGATCAGGGTCAGCGCGCCGGTGTACTCGCCGCCTGCGGAAAAGCCCTGGACCATGCGGGTAACCAACACGAGGATCGGCGCGGCAATGCCGATCGCGGCGTAGCTCGGCACCAGTCCTAACGCGATGGTGCCCGCAGCCATCAAGAGAACCGTGAATGCCAGTACGCGTTTGCGACCGACTCGGTCGCCCATCGGCCCGAGTACGAAGCCCCCCAGCGGTCGTATGAGGAACGCCGCCGCGAACGTGCCCAAGGTCAACACGAGTGACCACTGACCTGCCTCGGGAAAGAACACCCGGTCCAGAACCACAGCGGCCAGGTACGAGTAGATCCCGAAGTCGTACCATTCGGCGACGTTGCCTATCGACGCTGCCATGGCGGCCCGGCGGACGGTCCGCTCGTCTTCGATCGCGGGTGGAGCCACGTTGCGACGAGGTCGTCCTGACTTATCGATCATCTGGTTCCCTACCGGTACGGGTGGTGGCAGCGACGGCTGCGGCGCGGACTTGCGCGGGGGTGCTCAGCGCGGGCGCGCAGATGTACAAGTGATATATCTGTAGGCTAAGACGCGCCCGCCGCTTCGGTCAAGGCTCGACTCCGCGGGCTGCCCCACGGTCACCGCAAACGATCTTGCTGTCGACCGGCCGCGCGCCTGGCGCGAGCCCGATCGCGGGCTGGGTCACAGTTCCGTCGTTGACGGGCCATGGGATGTACCCTCATCCTACTGTTGCGGATTACACCTCAGGATTCGCATTACGCAACAGCGGTGGTAGGAGGAGGAGTACTGATGATCTTCGTGGGCGAGCTGTCCGATATCCCTGTCGAAGAGTCCGTTCGTGTCCAGGGGCAAGTGGCCATCGCGGTCTTCAACGTGGACGGCGAACTGTTCGCGATCGACGACACCTGCACGCACCAGGACGCCTCGTTGTCGGACGGGTGGATCGAGGGGTGTGCCGTCGAGTGCCCGCTGCACGCTGCGTGCTTCGACCTGCGTACCGGCCGCCCGAGTGGTCCTCCCGCAAAGAAGCCCGTTCGGACGCACCGGGTCGTCGTCGAGGACGGGCTGGTCTACGTCCACGAGTCGGAGTCCGCCAACGCGGCCGGGTCCGCAGAGTTATCCGACTCTGCCCTCGCTCGCACCGGCGTCGCGGCGTGATGCGCGACGTCACCGTCGTCGGGGCCTCGCTCGCCGGGCTCTCGACGGTACGGGCGCTGCGCGAGCAGGCCTTCGCGGGGCGGATCGTCGTGGTCGGTGAGGAGAAGCACGCTCCGTACGACCGGCCGCCCCTCTCCAAGGAGTTCCTGGCCGGATCCGCCTCGGAGGTCGACATCAGCCTCGTCGAGCCGGACGATGCCGATCTCGATGTCGAATGGCGGCTCGGGAGGACCGCCACCGCTCTGGACACCACGGAGCGTGTCGTCGTCCTCGACGACGGAGAACGCTTGGTGTCCGACGCGGTCGTGTTGGCAACGGGAGCCCGGGCCCGGAATCTGGGTCCAGGAGCGCCACGCGGCGTACACACGCTGCGTACCCTTGACGACGCCGTCGAGGAGGTTCTGGTCGGCGGTGTAGGCATGGACCGTTGTCATGTGCCCGTGGCGGATGCCGACCACCTCGCGCAGCACCTTGGCCACCGGCGCGAGGCAGTTGGTGGTGCAGGATGCGTTCGTGATGACGTGATGCGCCTCGGGGTCGTACACCTCATCGAAGTTGACGCCGAGGACGACCGTGGCGTCGGCGGGCTCGCTGCCCTTCGCCGGCGCGGAGATGATGACCTTGCGGGCGCCGGCCTCGAGATGCTCGGCGGCGGCCGCCCGCGTGCGGAAGCGGCCGGTGCTCTCGATCACGACGTCGACGCCGAGCTGCGCCCACGGCAGCGAGCCCGGCTCGCTCTCTCGGCCAGCACCCGGATCTCCGACCCGTCCACCGCGAGCGCGCCGTCGCCCAGCTCGACCTCGCCGGGGAAGCGCCCGTAGACCGAGTCGTGGCGCAGCAGGGCGGCCAGCGTGGCGGCATCGGCGACGTCGTTGACCGCGACCACCCGCACGTCGGCCCGGTGCTCGACGGCCGCACGGAGGAAGCCGCGGCCGATGCGGCCGAAGCCGTTGATCGCAACGTTGACGGACATGAATCTCCTCGGGTCGGGACGGGCTTCGCCGCACCGTAGGCAGCGCGCACGCCTGCGCCATCGGGGTCCTTCCGGACTCTACCTACGTAGTTCTCAGCTCCGCGACGAGCTGCTCGACGGCCGCTGCTGCCGGCTCGCTGAGCGCCGCGCCCGTGGTGAAGCGCTCGCCCTCGATGCCGAGCACGAAGAGGCGAGCTGGCAGGCGCCCGAGCGCGCGGCCGAGCTCGATCGCGTCGGCGACGCCGAGGAGGTGGGTCGACCGGCGAACCGCTCGGCGGGGAGCGGCCTCGCGCGCGCGTCGAGGCGGTGGACCGTCCCGCTGTCGGCCCCGAGCGCACGGCGTCGACGACGATCGACCTCCTCCGCGCCAGCCCACTTCTCGAGCAGGTCGAGCGGCTCGCCCTCGAGCTCGACGATCCGCACGCCGTGCGGTGCGACGTCCCGCAGGCGGCGGGCGACGAGCAGACCCGCGGCGTCGTCGCCGCGCCACTCGTTGCCGACTCCGATGACGGCGCGGGTCACTCCCGCTCGACGTGGAGCGTGAGGAAGTGCGTCGCACACGAGATGCACGGGTCGTAGTTGCGGATGACCTGCTCGCACACTCGACGCAGCTCGTCGTCCTCGAGTCGGGTGTTGCGGCCCACGAAGCCGCGCAGATCCTCCTCGATCTGCGCTGGTTCTGGGACGTCGGGGGCACGATCTTCGCCTCGAGGATCGCTCCCCCCTCGTCGAGCCGGTAGCGGTGCCAGAGCATCCCGCGCGGCGCCTCCGTCCAGCCGCAGCCCGTTCCCGCCCGCGGAGCGACCTCGACCGCGGGCGCCTCGGGCTCCTCGTAGCCGGCGATGATGCGAAGCGCCTCGTCGAAGGCGTAGAGGATCTCGACCGCTCTGACGACGATGCTGCGGAAGGGATTGCGGCACGCGCCCTGCAGGCCGGCCTCGGCCGCGGCCTCGCGGGCCAGTGGCGAGAGCCGTTCGTGGTTGAGCGCGTAGCGGGCGAGCGGGCCGACGAGGTAGGAGCCGCGCTCGCGGAGCCGGGAGTGCAGCGCGGTCGAGTGGGGCACCTGGTGCTCCTCGAAGTGCTCCTCGTACTGCGCGGGCCCGATCTCCAGCCCGGCGCTCGAGGTCAGGCGGCCGCGCTCGATCGGGTAGTCGCCCGGGCTCCGACAGCGCGACGAACTCGTAGTCCTCCTCGTGGTCGGGGATGTCCAGCGTCGCCGTCCAGCGGACCGCCTCCAGCGCCTCGTCGCGCGCGCGCCGCAGCTGCTCGGCCAGCGGGGCCAGCTCGCCGGCGGTCGGCGCGCGGTAGAAGCCCCCGACGCGCACGTTGATCGGGTGGACGGCGCGCCCGCCGACGAGCTCCACGATCGCGTTGCCGGCCTTCTTGATCCGCAGCCCGCGCTCGACGACGCGCGGGGCGTCGCGGCCATCGCGATTCGCGCTCTCGTAGCCGAGGAAGTCCGGCGCGTGGAGCATGTAGACGTGCAGCGCGTGGCTCTCGACCCACTCGCCGCAGTAGATGAGGCGGCGCAGTTCCCGGATCGGCTCGGGGCACTGCCGACGCCGCAGGCATCTTCGATCGCAGGGCGCGCGGCCGTCATCTGGTAGGCGACCGGGCAGATGCCGCAGATGCGGGCGGTGATGTCGGCGGCCTGGTGTACGGCCCGGCCGCGCAGCAGCGCCTCGAAGAAGCGCGGCGGCTCGTAGATGCGCAGCTTGACGTCCTCGACGACGCCGTCGCGGATGCTGACGGTCATCGCGCCCTCGCCCTCCACGCGCGCGAGCGCATCGGTCGCGGATCGTGCGCGTCGGGCGGCGCTCAGCGCTCGATGCCGGGCCTCGACGCCCTCGCGCCGGAACGCCGCGGCGCCCGCGTTGTAGCGTGCGGTAGAGCGCGCACGAGGTCGATGTCGCCGCCGCCGTGCTCGAGCATCCAGCGGCTCAGCGCGGACGGCGTTCGGATCCTCCATCGGGCCGAAGCAGCCGTAGCAGCCGCGATCGTAGGCCGGGCAGATCGCGCCGCAGCCGGCGTGCGTCACCGGCCCGAGGCACGCGACGTGCCGTGCGCGACCGTGACGCACACGTTGCCCCGCCGCTTGCACTCGATGCAGACGCTGTGGGAGGCGATCGCCGGCCGGCGCTCGTTGACGAACGCGCTGATGACCTCCAGCAGCTGATGCTTGTCGATCGGGCAGCCGTGCAGCTCGAAGTCGACGTGGACGTGGTCGGCGATCGGCGTCGAGGTGGCGAGCGTCGAGATGTACTGCGGGCTCGCGTAGACCGCCGCGGTGAAGTCCGCGACGTCGGCGAAGTTGCGCAGCGCCTGGATGCCGCCCGCGGTCGCGCAGGCGCCGATCGCGACGACGCGGCGCGAGCGCTCGCGGATGCGGGCGATCCGCTCGGCGTCCTCGGCCGTCGTGACCGAGCCCTCGACGAGCGACAGGTCCCACGGGCCGCTCGGCCCGCGCTCGCGGCCTCCAGGAAGTAGCGCGATGTCGATCTCGGCCGCCAGCGCGAGCAGCTCGCCCTCGAGGTCGAGCAGGCTCAGCTGGCAGCCGTCGCAGGAGGCGAGCTTCCACACCGCGAGCGTCGGCTCGCGGCTCACAGGCCCTCGCACCGCCAGCCAGCGCTCGACGCGGTCGTGGCGGAACACCGGCCCGTCCTTGCAGACGAACTCGGGACCGAGCATGCAGTGCCCGCAGTGCCCGGTCGCGCAGTGCATGCTGCGCTCCAGCGAGAGGTAGATGCGCTCGCTGGCGAGCCCCGCGCGCGCAGCGCCGCGACCGTGAAGCGCATCATGACCTCGGGGCCGACGATCATCGCGACCGCGCGGGCGGGGTCGAACGCCGCGCGCGCGATGAGCGTCGTGACGACGCCGACGCGACCGCGCCAGCCGGCGGCCGCGCCGTCGACCGTGACCGCGACGTCGGCGCCGGGCCGCGCGCCGCCACCGCTCCAGCGCGGAGCGATAGAACAGCTCGCCCGGCGAGCGCCCGCCGTAGAGCAGCGTCGGGCGCCCGAAGTCGCCGGGATGGGCGAGGACGTGCTCCCACACCGGGCGCAGCGGCGGCAGGCCCAGGCCTCCCGCGACGAGCACGACGTCGGCGCCGCGCGCGGCCTCCAGCGGCCAGCCGGTGCCGAACGGCCCGCGCGCGCCGATCGCGCCGCCCGGCTCGGTCGCGCACAGCGCGGTGGTCACGGCGCCGACAGCCCGGATCGTGTGCGTGACGCGGCCCGACGACGGGTCATAGCCGCTGACGGAGATCGGCGCCTCGCCGGCGCCGAAGGCGTAGAGCATCGCGAACTGGCCGGGCGCGAAGTCGCCGAGGCGGCGCTCGCCCGCGGGCTCGAGCTCGATCGTCACGCTGTCGTGCGTCTCCCGCCGGCGCTGACCACGCGATAGGGCACGGGTGCGAGCGCGGGCGCCCGCTCGCGTGTGGCCATCTCAGCCACCGGCGCGACGTGGCCGTAGACGTCGATGAGCCGCAGCCGCGTCGCCTGCAGGCGCTCGACGATCACCGCCGAGACGCGGCGCAGCAGCTCGTAGCCCAGCGCCGGGTCGACGTCGCAGCTTGCCGCGCAGGCAGGCGCCGTCGAAGGCGATCACGTGCGCGGTCACCGCCGACCGCGCGCACGTCGAACTCGGTGCGGTAGGGCGGCACGAGCCACGACCAGCCGACGAGGTCGTGCTCGTGGAGCGTCTCGATCACCAGCGCGCCGCGCTGGGGGCACGTCGGTCTCGAGCGCGACCGCGCCCTCGCGCACGACGTAGAACGTGTCCGCGCGCTCACCCTCGCGGGCCAGGTAGCTCGCCGTCGGCGAAGCACGCGGTTGACGGCGCAGCCGGCGATCAGCTCGAGGTGCTCGGGACCCATGCCCGTCGAAGGCCGGCACCTCCGCCAGCAGCTGATCGATCGTGCGCATGGGCAGCCCCCGCCGTCGGTCGCCCGGATCGCGGCCGCCTCCTCGGTGATGTCGATCGCCACCGGGCACCACGTGATGCAGCGGCCGCAACCGATGCAGCCGGAGGTGCCGAACTGGTCGATCCAGGTGGCCAGCTTGTGGGTCATCCACTGGCGGTAGCGCGAGCGGGTGGTGGAGCGCACGCTGCCGCCGTGCATGTAGCGAGTGCTCGAGCGAGAAGCAGGAGTCCCACTCGCGCACGTGCTCGGCATGCTCGCCCGCGAGGTCGGTCACGTCCTCGACGGTCGCTGCAGAAGCAGGTGGGGCAGACCTGCGTGCAGTTGCCGCACGACAGGCAGCGGTCGGCGACGTCGTCCCAGCGCGGGTGCTCGAGGTTGCGGTAGAGCAGGTCCTTGATGTCCGTGGTGTCGAGCTGGCGGACCTGCTGGTCGCGGCGCGGCCGACACCTGCCTCGGCGCGGCGCTCGCTCGTCGTCACCGGCCTCGCCGGCGCGTCGGCAGCTCGCCGAGCACCTCGGCGCCGCGCTCGCTGCCCACCTCGACCAGGAAGCGGTGCCCGTCCTCGTCGAGCGACCTCGGTGAGGGCGAGGTCGAAGCCCGAGTCGCCCGTGGGGCCGGTGCCCATCGACACGCAGAAGCAGGTGGACGCCGCCTGGCCGCAGTTGACCGCGACGATGAAGCAGCTGCGTTCGCCGCGCCTGGTAGTCGCGGTCCACGTAGCGCGCCCTCGAGGAAGGTGCGGTCCTGCACCGCGATCGCGTGCAGGTCGCACGAGCGCACGCCGATGAAGCGCGTGGGCGGGGCGTCGGGCGGGTCCTCCTCGACCTCCAGGCCGCCGTCGGCGGTCGCGCGGGCGCGCCACAGGCGCAGCGTCGGCGGGAACAGGTGGCTCTTCCACGAGTTGGGGCCGACGTTGTGCGAGAACAGGGCCGCGCCGTCCGCCGCGGGCGATCCGGTACGTGCCGCCGTCCTGCTCGTCGGTCACGCCCCGGGCAGGTCGCGCGGCCGTGCGATCTCGTCGTAGACGACCGCCCGCTGGCGCACGGTCGGCCCGATGAGCGTGTATCCGCGCCGCGAGCACCTCGAACAGCTCGTCGAACCCGGCGCGGTCGAGGACCCGCGCGCTCTCGGTCATCGATCCTCGCCGCCGTCGTGGCGCAGGTAGCCGGCCGCGCGCAGGCGCTCGATCACCTCGTGCTCGCGGGACACGAACTGCGCGCCGTCGCGCTCGAGCGACTGGCTATGCGCTCGCCCTCGAGCCCCTCCCGGCGCACCGCGAGAAGCCTGCCGCGCGCCCGCGTCGTGCTCGACCGCCGCCGCGGACGGGTGCGGGATCGGGCTTCGCGCGCTCGCCCGCGCGCCGCCGGCGACGGTCGCCGCGACCGGCAGCCCGGACGGTCGCCAGTTGAGCGCGACGCGCACGTCGGGATCGCGGGCCGCGATGTACGGGGCCAGGTGGCGACCGCCCGCGTGGCCTGGCGGCCACCACAGGCAGTGGCCCGCGCCCGCGTCGGCGATCTGGGAGGCAGCGCGACGATGCTGGAGGACCGGGCTCCACGGTTCGGGGCGGACCTCCGCGCCCGCGTCGGCGGCGATCGCCTCGGCCGCCGCCCGGCCCTGGGCAGCGGCGAGCGTGCTGTGCTTGAGCCCGAGCGCGGTGGCGTCGCCGGCGGCGAACACACCAGGCGTCGCCGCGACGCGCGCGTGCTCGTCGACGACCAGGAACCCGTCCGCGTCGCGCTCGAGGCCCAAGACCTCCGGGGCGGCAGTGACCGGCAGCGCGACCACGCGGTCCGCGGCCTTCGGGTCCACCCGCTCCGTGCCCGTGCGCAGCCGGACGCCCGCGGCG
>CAWBRG010000008.1:0-534706 GCA_963791185.1 uncultured Actinomycetota bacterium
ACGCCGAGGCCCAGCTGCAGGTAGGCGAAGCGCTGGACGGCGCCCGCGACGAGGAAGAACAGTGCGCGCAGCCCGAGCAGGGCGAACGCGTTGGCGGCGAAGACGATGAACGTGTCGGTGGGTGATCCGCGAGGATCGCCGGCACCGAGTCGACGGCGAAGATGACGTCGGCGGCGGCAACGGCGAGCAGCGCGGCGACGGCGGGCTCGACGCGCGGGAAGCGCTTGCGCACGGCGCGCGACGATCTTCTCGCCCTCGTTCATGGCTGCCGCTGCCGAACGGGCAGGATCCGCCCAGCCGGGTCCACGCCAGCAGCGCGGCGAACGGCCAGGCGATCCACGAGTACTGCTCTCGAGCGCCTCGGCGCCGACGACGATCAGGATTGCCGCGCAAGCACGAGCGCGATCAGGATGCCCCACAGCCAGCACGCGCGGCTGCTCGTCACGGCGGGACGGCGAGCGCCGGCGAAGATCAGCGTTGAAGACGAAGACGTTGTCGAGCGACAGCCCTCTTCTCCATCGCGTAGCCGGCGAAGAAGGCCTCGCCGGCGCCGCCGCCCTCGAACAGCAAGAGACCGGCGCCGAACGCCATCGCCAACCCGATCCAGATGCCGCTCCAGATCGCAGCGGTGCGGATCGTCATGTGCCGCTGCGCCGAGCCGACCCGCAGGTCGACCACGATCATCACGGCGAGGAAGGCGAGCAGGCCACCCACGCGAGGGCTCCTGCAGAGATGGTGTCGGGCAAACGAACCTCCGGCTGGTCGAAATGATCAGTCGAAGGTTTCTCCGCCTCACAGAGGCCGCCGGCTCCGGGCGCTCAACGCGCCGTTCTAGACGAAACCGGCCGACGGGATACTTCCCTTCAGCACATCCCATTGTAGCGGCGAAACCACGCCGTGAGACGCGGCGTTAACGGCGCTTTAGCGACCGAGATGCAGCCAGTCGCTGAAGTCGCCCCAAGCGCCGGACGCGCGGTATCCGGCCTCGCGCCACGCGTGGTTGAAGCCGGCGAAATGACCGCTGCGACGGGCGTAGATCGCGGCGCCGCCGGCGGCCGCGAGGCCGAGGAGGGCAGCGGCGAACAGGAGTGCGGGAACCAGCAGGTTCGGATCCTGGCCCGGGCGCGTGACCGCGAGCTGCGGTGCGGCGGGCGGCGGGGCGGTCGCCACCGGCGTCGGTGTCGCGGTCGGCTGTACCGGCGTGACGTCGGTCTCCGACGGCGGCGTGGCGGTGGCCTTCGGCGGGGACGGCGTGCTGCTGCCGCCGCCGCCGAGCGTGCCGTTGTTGGAGGGCGGCGGCGGGGGCGGCGCGACGGTCGCGACGGGCGGGGCCGGCGTCGACGTCGCGACCGGCGTGGGCGTCGGCGTCGGCTGGGCGTTCTGCTCCGCGCAGCGCTTCTTGTCCCAGTCCTTGATCGCGGCCTTGACCGCCTCGCGGAAGTCGGGAAAGTCGGCGTCGAACTCGTCGCTGATCGACTGCAGCGCCCGCTTGAGCGCCTTGCGCGAGTGCTTGCAGTTGTCGATCTTCCCGTCCTGCCGGTAGTCCCGGTACACGCGCTTGACGACCTTGCGCTTGCGCAGCTTGGCCTTCTTCTCGTCCGCCGGGGACGGGGTCGGCGTCGGGGTGACCGTCGGGGTCGGCGTCGGGGTGACCGTCGGTGTGGGTGTCGGGGTCGGCGTCCCCTGCGTCGCAGTCGCCGTGGGAGACGGCGTGGGGGTCTGCGCAAAAGCAGCCGTTGCCAGGGCGGCAAGCATCGCCGCTGCGGCGAGGAGGACCCCGAGCACGCGCATCGGGAAGAGGGTAGCTGCCATCGATGCCGCGCCGATGAAGCTCCTCGTGACGGGCGGCGCGGGCTATATCGGCTCGATCGTCGCGCAGCAACTGCTCGCCGCCGGCCATGACGTCGTCGTGCTCGACGACCTCAGCCGAGGGCATCGCGAAGCCGTTCCCGAGGGCGCACGTCTCATAGAAACGAGCCTGCTCGACGAAAGTCGCACGCGCGAGGCGGTGTCCGAGGGGTTCGACGGCGTCATGCACTTCGCCGCGCTCGCGCTGGTCGCCGAGTCCGTCGCGCACCCGGAGCGCTACCACCGCAGCAACATCGTCAGCGCGCTCAACCTGCTCGACGCGATGCGCGAAGCCGGCGTTGGGCGCCTTGTCTTCTCCTCGACCTGTGCGGTCTACGGCGAGCCGGACACGGTCCCGATGCGGGAGGACATCCCGACCGACCCCGTCAACGCGTGATGCGCGACTCGGCGGCGCTGGCCCGCCGCGCGGGCGTGCGGATGCACACGCACCTCGCCGAGACCCTCGACGAGGAGGAGTTCTGCCGCGCGACGTTCGGCGCCACGCCCGTCGAGTACGCCGAGGACCTCGGCTGGCTCGGCGACGACGTGTGGCTCGCCCACTGCGTGCACCTCTCGGACGCCGCGATCGCCCGGTTCGCCGCCACCGGCACCGGGGTGGCGCACTGCCCGACGTCCAACGCGCGGCTCGGGTCGGGCATCGCGCGGATGCGGGACCTCCTCGACGCCGGGGTGCCGGTGGGGCTGGGGGTGGACGGGTCGGCGTCCAACGAGTCCGGCCGGATGGTCGACGAGCTGCACCAGGCGCTGCTCGCGGCCCGGTTCCGCGGTGGCCCGCTCGCGCTCACCGCGCGGGAGAGCCTGCGGGCGGCCACGGCAGGCGGCGCGCGCTGCCTCGGGCGGGACGCCGAGCTGGGCACATTGGAGGTGGGCAAGCTCGCCGACGTCGCGGTCTGGCGGGTCGACGGGCTGGCGGGCAGCGGCATCGCCGACCCGGTCTGCACGCTCGTGTTCGGCGCGCCCACGCTGGCCCACCTGTTCGTCGGCGGCAACGAGGTGGTGCGCGACGGCGAGCTGCGCACGGCCGACGCCGAGGCGCTCGCCGCGGCGGCAGGCCGGGCCGCCGCCCGGATCGCCGAGTCTCCATCCTCCTGACGGCGAGTCCTCGATTCTCAGTGACGGCGAGTCTCCGATTTCAGGACGGCGAGTCTCCAGCGCCGTCACGAGAACGAGGACTCGCCATCGCGAGAACGAGGACTCGCCGTCACGAGAACGAGGACTCGCCGTCACGAGAACGAGGACTCGCCGTCACGAGATCGGCGACTCGCCGTCGGGGCGGCCGCGGTCACCGCGCTCAGGAACTCGGTGACCTCGGTGATGGCGGCGCGTTGGGCGGCGGCCTGGGCCGCCCGGTCGCCGCCGAGCGCGATGCCGCCGGTCCACTGCGCGTCGGTGGGTAGAACGGCGAGCCGGACGAGGTGCCCGGCGCCCGCGAACCGGACGTGCCGGTCGGCCCCGTTCCCGCGGCGCGCCACGACCTCCTCGGCCATCTCCCCCGACGGCCACACGGCGTCCTCGGAACCGCTGAGCAGCAGCAACGGGCCGCCGAACCGCTCGGCCGCCAACTCCCCGACGGTGCCGTGGGCGAGGCCCGCGGAGTAGGCGGGGCGCAGCCGCAGGAGCGTGGGTCGGTGGTGGGCCCGGTCGCGGCCGACGCGCCAGGCGTTGCGCACGAGTTGGCCCATCAGCTCGCCGCTGCGCACCGGACGCCACGGAACGGCCTGCCCGTCGCGCGTCCAGGACGGGGTGTCCGGGATCTCCCCGTCGCCCCCGATCGCCTGCCAGGACACGCTGCTCGGGCTGACCAGCACCAGGGCCCGGCAGGTCGGCGACCGGTCGGTGGTCGCCGCGGCGAGCACGCCTTCCGCGCCGCGCGAGACCGCCATCGCCACGACCCGACCGCCGTCGACCTCCGGGTGGTCGGCGAGCAGGCGGACCGCGTCCGCGAAGCGCTCGAGCGGCACCGACGCGATCGCCGCGGCCGCGTCCTCCTCGCTGATCCAGCAGGCGGCGAGCGCGGCGAACCCCCGCGCCGCCAGCGTCTCGGCCAGGCCGACCTGCGACGCGAACCCGCCCTCCGAGCCGCCGAAGCACGCGACGGCGGGCCAGCCGCCGTCGGGCGCGGGCCCGGGCGGCAGCACCAGCAGGCCCTCGAGGCCCGGAGAACCGATGGCGACCGGCACCCGCTGCGCGTCGGGCGCACCCCCGACCCGCTCGACCGTGCGCCGGATCGTGGCGTCGGACGACCGGCCGCTCTCGACGTCACCGACCTCGACCTGCACCGTCACCCGCCACGGCGCCGACGGCGGCACGAAGAGCTCCGGCGTGACGTCGGGCTCGACGAAGCGCATCGCGGCGATCGGGGCGTCGTCGGAGGGGTCCGACCAGTCGCCGTCATCCGGTGCGGCCACCGAGAGGTCGAGCACCCCCGTCGCGGGCGCGGTGAACGCGGCGGCGGCGCGCCAGGCGCGGCCGAACAGGTCGTCGCCACCGACCGCGACGTGCACCGCAGCGCCGGCGGGCAACCCCCGGACGACCACGGGGAACGGCTCGTCGTGCCTGCTCACGGCGGGGACCTCGAGGGCGAGCGGCGCCGCCGCGACATCGGGCGGGCTGGGCCGCTGCGCGGCCGGGTGCGGCGCTTCGGCCGTCTCCCGCTGGTCGACCAGCGCCGACCGCTTCTCGAACCACGGCGGGAAGAGCCCCGACGCCAAGCCGCCGACGGCGAGGAAGACGTAGGGCAGCACCCAGAAGCAGAGGATCGAGAGCAGGTCGTCGTCGTCCCGCAGCGTCGCGGCGCCGTCGACGACGGGCGGGATCGCCGACACGACCGTCATCGCCGCGAAGACCCCGACCCACAGCACGGTCATGTCGCGGGTGATGGTCGCGAAGCCGTCGGTGCGGGCGGTGCGGTCGTCGACCGATGCCGCGGCGTACTCCCGCACGAACGGCCTGCCGACGGCGAGCCCGCCCAGCGCCACCAGGAAGATCCCCAGGTTGGACAGGGGCTGCATCCAGCGGGCGAGCACGTCGTCGTCCACGACGAACGCGGCCACGGCGAGCAGCGCGAACACCGCGAGGCTGCCCACCTCCAGGCTGCGCCACGGCTGGCGGCGGAGCCGCCCGAGCACCTGCACGGCGATCGCCACCACCAGCACGAGCACCGCGGCGACCCGGAACGGCACGTTGCCGATCAGCGCCCAGTACAGGACCCAGGGCAGGAAGCCCAGCGCGAACCCCATGGCACACCCCTCGACCGGCCAGCCAGGTGATCATGCAACACGGACGGCCGGTCCGGCCAGCGGTCGAACCCGCTCAGCGTCCGCCGACGGCGGGCAGGCCGAGGAGCGGGAGCAGCGCCCGGTGGTCGTGCACCACGTGGTCGGGACGGGTGTCGCCGTAGGTCTGCGTCCCCTGTCCAGACGGGAACATGATCGTCGTCATCCCGGCCTCGCGGGCGCCGTACACGTCGCGGTACATGTCGTTGCCGACGTAGACGGCGTGCTCGGGGGCCACCCCGAGGTGGGCGAGGGCGCGGTCGAACAGGCGGCGGTCGGGCTTGCGGTACCCGTGGTCGCCGGACACGACCACCGGGTCGAAGTACCGGTCGAGCCCGACGGCGTGCAGCTCGGCGCGGGCCCACGCGCTCTGGCCGTCGGTCACCACGGCGAGCGGGAAGCGCGCGGCCAGGGCGTCGAGCACGGTGCGCACGTAGGGGTAGCGCCGCAGCCGCCGCCGCGACACCGCTCGCTGGGTCTCCGCGAGGTGCAGCGGCAGCCACGCGCGCTTGGCCGCGGGCAGGCGCGCGGGTGCGCTCCGTGGCGTGCCGTTCGAGCACCTGCGTCCAGATCGCCACCACGTCGAACTCGGGATGCTGTTCGCCGGACGCGGCGCGCTGCTCGGCCATGAGGTCGGCGTAGGCCGCCCGCACCTCGGCACGGCGCAGCGCGACGCCGGAGTAGGACAGCACGTTGGCCACGGCCCGGAAGACCGCGTCGTTCTCCTCGGTGCGGATGTCGACGAGCGTGCCGTTGACGTCGAAGAGGACCGCCTTGATCCCGTTCATGCCGACCGCAGCAGCTCCTTCGCCTGGTCGACCAGCCGGGCGCCGTGCTCGCGGTCGATGTAGTCGTTGCGGGCGACGCGCAGGAGGTTGACCGCCATGTAGTAGGGCACTCGGGACGCGATCGACGCGAACGCCGCGTCGCGGTGGGGGAAGTGACCGGCGTACTCCCACAGGAAGTGGCCGATGAACGGCTCCGCCCGCGCCGCGCCCCCGGTGCCCAGCATGAACGCGTGCTGCAGCTCGCCCGCGACCCGACCGACGTCGAACATGCGGTCGCCGCGCTTCATCCGCTCCAGGTCGATCGCGCCGACGTCCATGCCGCCGCCGAAGAGGAAGTTCGCGGGCGTGGCGTCCCCGTGCAGCCACACCTTCTGGTCGGCCCACATCCGATCGCGCATCCGCCACAGGCCCGACAGCCACCGGAGCTCGTCCTCGTCCCACGTCCCGATCCGGCCGATCCCGCGCAACGTGGCGAGCTGGGCGTCGAGGTAGGCGCAGTCTTCGGCGAAGTCGACGCGCGCGCCGTTGGCCGTGCGGTTGTGCTGGGTGGCGAGGTAGAAGCCCAGCGCTGTGAGCCGGTCGTAGAGCCGCTCGTCGTCGCCCGCGTGGATGGCGCCGTCGATGGCCCGGCTGAGCTGCTCGCCGCCGTAGTACTCGAGCACGAGCGCGCAGTTGATGCCCGGTTCGAGCGCCAGCGGGCGGATCACGTGGTGCGGGGAGCCGACGAGCTCGTAGCGGCGCAGCTCCTTGTAGCTGTGGTACTCCCGGTCGGCCGTCCACGCGGCGCGCTTGCGGTCCCAGCCGAAGCGGCCGCCGAAGAACTTGCACACCAGCTTGACGCCGCTGCCGCACTCCTCGTAGCCGTAGACCTCGTTGCTGCCGTTGAGCCGGAAGGCGTCGAAGGAGCGGACCTTGGTGACGCCCATCCCCTCGTCGAGCACGCGGCAGAGCATGGGATGGAGGGGGTCGTCGACCGCGACCCGGCCCACGTAGCACCCGTCCACCCGCGGATCCCCTCCATCCGACGGCGCGGACGCTAGCAGCAGGTCATCACCTGGACCGGATGGGTTCACAGGAAGTTCATCGCGCCCGTTGCCCTCGGCGCGGCGTCGCCGTAGGGTTCGCGTGCATCTGCACGTGCATCTGCACGCGATCACGGCCCGCCGACACGGGAGGCCCGGATGATCCTCGACGTCGCGATCATCGCGGTCGGCGTTCTCGTCTTCGTCGTCCCCGAACTGGTCTCCGTGCTGCGCCGGACCCGTCGCCCGCCCGCCGAGGAGCGCCGCCTGCTCGACGGCGAGCGCCAACGGCTGGTCCGCGAGCGACGGCGCCTCGCGGCCGAGCGCGCCGAGCTCGCCGGGACGCACACCGCGGGCTGCCCCTGGTGCGGCTTCCCGATCCCGCCGCGGTGAGTCGCACGTTCCACCGTGCCGTGGCGGCCCTCTCGGTACGGCCGAATGCCCGACTCGCCAGCGCCGTTCGGCGATGGCGGATCGGAGCCGGGCGGCCGATGATCGGGGTGTGCACCCGGTCACCGACGTCCACACCCACTACGTGCCCCGCGGGTGGCCCCCGTTGCCCGGGCCGGGCGACCGGCCCTCACTGCGGGTCGACGGGCCGTCCGAGGCGACGATCATGTTGGGCGAGAGGGCGTTCCGGCGCATCACCGACAACGCGTGGAACGCCGACGTGCGGCTCGCGGCGATGGACCGGTGCGGCGTCGACCGGCAGGTCCTCTCCCCCACCCCGGTCTTCTTCGCCTACGACCAGCCCGCGGACGCCGCCGCAGGCACCGCCGCGATCTTCAACGACCTCGCGCTGGAGATCGCCGCGCAGGCGCCGCACCGGCTCGTCCCGTTCTGCCAGGTGCCGTTGCAGGACACCGACGCCGCCTGCCGCGAGCTCGACCGGGCCGTGGCGGCCGGGCACCGCGGCGTCGAGATCGGCAACCACGTCGGCGACCGCGATCTCGACGACGCGGGCGTCGTCACGTTCCTCCAGCACTGCGCGGCGAGCGACGTGCCGGTGTTCGTGCACCCCTGGGACATGCCCGACACCCCGCGCACCCGCCGCTGGATGGCCCAGTGGCTCACCGGCATGCCTGCCGAGACCCACCTGTCGATACTCGCGATGGTGCTGGGCGGCGTGTTCGACCAGGTCGACGAGCGCTTGCGGATCTGCTTCGCGCACGGTGGGGGCTCGTTCGCGTTCTGGCTCGGGCGGGTCGAGAACGCGTGGCACGGCCGCCGCGACGTCGTCGGCACCTCGGCCCGGCCGCCGCGCGAGTACGTAGGCCGGTTCAGCGTCGACTCCGCCGTGTTCGACGCGGCCGCGCTGCGGCTGCTCGTCGACACGCTCGGCGTCGACCACGTGCTGCTGGGCAGCGACTACCCGTACCCGCTCGGCGAAGCGGAGGCGGGCACGTTGATCCGCACGTCACCGCACCTCACCGACGACGAACGGGCCAAGCTCCTGGCCGAGAACGCGGCGGCGTTCCTGGGTGCGGGGGTGCGGGCGTGACCGTCGCCGTCGACCTCTCCGAGGCAGGCGCCCGCTACCTCGACGCCACCGACCCGGCGCCCGCCCGACGCGGCGACTTCCTCGTCCCCCCGGCCCCCGGGGGCCGCTTCCCCGAGGCCGCCTACCTCGCGGGCAACTCGCTGGGCCTGCAGCCGCGCACCGTGCGCACGATCCTCGACGAGGAGCTGCGGGCGTGGGCCGAGCTGGGCGTGGAGGGGCACGTCGAGGGCGAGCGGCCGTGGAAGCCCTACCACGCGTTCCTGCGCGAGCCGCTGGCCCGGCTGGTCGGCGCGCAGCCCGAGGAGACCGTCGCGATGAACTCGCTCACGGTCAACCTGCACCTGCTGATGCTCAGCTTCTACCGGCCCACGCCTGCCCGGCACGCGATCGTCATCGAAGACAGCGCGTTCCCCTCCGACTCCTACGCCGTGCGCAGCCAGGCGGCCCTGCACGGCTTCGACCCGGAGACCGCGGTGATCCGGCTGCGGCCCCGCGCGGACGAGGACACGCTGCGCACCGAGGACGTGCTCGCGGCGCTGGACGACCGGGTCGCGCTGGTCCTGCTCGGCGGCGTGAACTACCTGACCGGCGAGCTGATGGACATCCCGACGATCACCGCGGCGGGCAGGCGCGCGGGCGCAGTGGTCGGCTGGGACCTCGCGCACGCCGTCGGCAACGTGCCGCTCGCGCTCTCCGAGTGGGACGTCGACTGGGCGGCGTGGTGCCACTACAAGTACGTCAACTCCGGTCCCGGCGCGGTGGCGGGCGCGTTCGTGCACCGCCGCCACCTGGCCGACCGCACGTTGCCGAAGCTGCAGGGCTGGTGGAGCACCAACGAGGCCACGCGGTTCGCGATGGGCCCGGTCGTCGACCCGGTCGACACCGCCGACGCGTGGCAGCTGTCCAACCCGCCGATCCTCGCGATGGCGCCCGTGCTGGCGTCGTTGCAGATCTTCGACGAGGTCGGCATGGTGGCCCTGCGGGAACGCAGCGTGCGGCTCACCGGCTACCTGGAGGCGTTGTTGGACGGCATGGCGGCAGGCAGCCCGCTGCGCCTGCTCACCCCGCGCGACCCGCGGCGGCGCGGCGCCCAGCTGTCGGTGCGCATCGGGGCGGGCACGGCGCAAGGCGTGTGCGAGCGGCTGCGCCGCGAGCACGGGGTGATCGCCGACGCGCGCGAGCCCGACGTCGTGCGGCTCGCCCCCGCGCCGCTCTACTGCACCCACCACGACGCGTGGCGGGCGGCCAAGGCCCTGGTGACGGTGGTCAGTGACGACAACAGGGTCTGAACGGGTTGCCGTCGTCGGCGCCGGGCTGGCCGGGTGCCTGCTCGCGACGCTGTTGGCCCGCCGCGGCCTCACCGTGGACGTCTACGAGCGCCGCGACGACCCGCGCCGGGCGGGCGCCGAACGCGGCCGGTCGATCAACCTCGCGATCTCCGCCCGCGGCCTCGACGCGCTGGGCCGGGTCGGGCTCGACGAACGCACGCTCGACGACGCGCTGCCGATGCGCGGGCGCACCCTGCACTCGCCGACGGGTGCGCTCGCCTACCAGTCCTACTCGGCCGACGGCACCCGCGCGATCAACTCGATCAGCCGGGCCGGGCTGAACCACGCGCTGCTGGACCGCGCGGAGGAGACCCCGGGCGTGCGGCTGCACTTCGGCCGTCGGCTCGTGGGGGTCGACGCCGAGACGGGCGAGCTGACCTTCGATGACGGCGACACCGCACGGGCCGACGTCGTGCTCGGGGCCGACGGCGCCTACAGCGCGGTGCGCCGCTCGATCCAGCACGGCATGGACCTGCACCAGGACTTCCTCCCCCACGGCTACAAGGAGCTGACGATCCCGGCGCGCGACGGCCGGTTCGCGCTCGACCCCGGCTCGCTGCACATCTGGCCGCGCGGCGCGTCGATGATGATCGCGCTGCCCAACACCGACCGCTCGTTCACCTGCACGCTGTTCTGGGCCAAGGCGGACTTCGCCGCGCTCGACACGCCCGAGCGGGTGCTCGCGGAGTTCCGCGAGCGCTACCCCGACGCCGTCGACGCTGATGCCCACGCTGGCGGCGGACTACCTGGCCAACCCGGTGGGCTCGCTGGTCACCGTGCGGTGCGCGCCGTGGGTGCGGGGCCGGGTGGCGCTCGTCGGCGACGCCGCGCACGCGATCGTGCCGTTCTTCGGGCAGGGCGCGAACTGCGCGTTCGAGGACTGCGTCGAGCTCGACCGCAGCCTCACCGCCACGGGCGGCGACTGGCCCACCGCGCTCGCCCGCTACCAGGACGCAGCGCAAGCCCAACGCCGACGCCATCGCCGACATGGCGCTGGCGAACTTCGTGGAGATGAGCGAGAAGGTCGCCTCCCCGGTGTTCCGGGGCCAGACGAAGCTGCGCCACGCGCTGGAGCGCGCGCTGGGCGGCCGCTACGTCTCCCGCTACGAGCTGGTGTCGTTCACGACGATCCCGTACGCCGAGATCGACGGCCGGATCCGGCGCCAGGACCGCACCGTCGGCGCGGTGGCGGCCGGGATGCTCGCGGCCGTCGGGGCCGGGGCGCTGCTGCTGAGGAGGAGAAGATGAACGAGCCCGTCCGCTTCGAGGGCTGGATCGAGGAGCACCGGCACCTGCTCAAGCCGCCGGTGGGCAACAAGCAGCTCAACCCGGGCGCGCAGGACCTCATCGTGATGGTGGTGGGCGGGCCCAACCAGCGGCAGGACTACCACGTGGACCCCTACGAGGAGTGGTTCTACCAGATCAAGGGCAACATGCACGTCAACGTGATCGACGACGGCCGCCCGCGCACGGTGCACATCCGCGAGGGCGAGACGTGGCTCCTGCCCGGCGGGATGCCGCACTCCCCGCAGCGGCCGGAGGAGGGCTCGATCGGCCTGGTCGTCGAGCAGGTGCGCAAGCCCGGCACGTTGGAGAAGTTCCAGTGGTACTCGCACACGGCCGACACCGCGACGCTGGTGCACGAGGTGGAGCTGCAGGTCAGCGACATCGCCGCCGACCTGCCGCCGGTGTTCGCGGCGTTCTACGAGCAGCTGCCGGAGCTCCGGCACCCCGACGGTTCGGCCATCACGCGCGAGGAGCTCTCGCCCGTCAGCCCGTAGCGGTGCCGAAGAGGAGGCCGAGGCAGTAGGTCACGGCCGCCGCGCCCAGGCCGATGGCCAGCTGGCGCAACGCCCGGCGCAGCGGCGGGCCGCCCGACAGCACGCCCACGGTGGCGCCGGTCAGCATGAGCGCGAGCCCCACGAGCACGCCCGCGACCACGAGCGCGACCAGCTCCGGCAGCCCGAAGAGGAACGGCAGCACCGGGATGGCCGCGCCCGAGGCGAAGAAGCAGAAGCTCGACAGCGCGGCGGCGAGGCTCGACCCGACCACCTCGTGGCCCTCGTCGACGCCCGCCGCGGCCGCGCTGGCGGTGCCCGCGGGGTCGTCGCTGCCCAGCACCTCGCGGGCGCGCCGATCGGCCTCCACCGGCTCCACGCCGCGGGCGCGGTAGACCAGCGCCAGCTCGTTGGCGTTGACGTCGAGGCGCGGCAGCACGGAGGCGGCGTCGCGGGTGTCGGGCACCGACGCGGCCAGCAGCTCGCGCTGGGAGCGCACCGACACGAACTCGCCCGCGCCCATCGACAGCGCGCCCGCCAACAGCCCGGACAGGCCGGTGAGCAGCACGGTCGTGGTGGTGGCCCCGCCGCCGATGACGCCGAGCACCAACGCGAGGTTGCTCACGAGGCCGTCGTTGGCCCCGAACACGGCCGCGCGGAACGTGCCCGAGACCCGGGCCCGGCCGCGGGCCGCGAGCCCGCGCACCACCTCCTCGTGGATGCGCTCGTCGGCGGCCATGGCCGGCGTGGCGTCGGCGTCGGCGGCGTAGGGCGAGCGGGTCTCGGCGCGCTGGGCGAGCGCGAGCACGAACACCGAGCCGAACCGGCGGGCGAGGAAGGCCAGCACCCGCATCCGGGTGGCCCCGCGGCCGACGTCACCCAGGTGGTCGCCGAGGAGCCGCGCCCAGTGGGCCGCGTGCCGCTCCTCGGCGACGGCGAGCCCCAGGAGGATCTCGCGTTCCTCACCGGTCCGGCGCGCCGCGAGATCGCGGTAGACCCGGGCTTCGGCCTGCTCGTCGGCGAGCCTCCGCCGCCACTTGCGCAGGGTGGCCGGAGATGGCGCATCCGTCATGCCGGGGATTGTCGCGCCCGCCGCAGGAATGCAGAGTGGCGGCATGATCCCGGTGCTGCGGCTCGACCACGCGCGCGCGGCGGACGGCACGTTCGCCCCGGCCTTCCTCGACGACCTGCGGAGCGCCCTGCACGAGGTCGGCTTCCTCCAGCTCACCGACTACGGGGCTGCCCCCGGGCAGATCGCCGAGCTCACCGAGCTGACCCGGCGCTTCTTCGCGCTGCCGCTCGCCGAGCGGCTCGCGCTGGACAACCGGCGGTCCCCGCACTTCCGCGGCTACACGCGGCTGGGCCACGAGATCACCGCGGGCCGCCCGGACGCGCGCGAGCAGCTCGACTTCGGCCCCGAGCAGCCGCCGCTCCCCCGCGCGGCCTGGGACGCGCCCTTCGACCTCCTGCGCGGGCCCAACCAGTGGCCCGAAGCCCTGCCCGAGCTGGCGGGCGCCACGATGGCTTGGGCGGCGCTGCTCGGCCGGGTCGGCACGGAGCTCACGCGCGCGCTCGCCACCGCCCTCGGTGCGCCCGCGGACCACTTCGACGCCGCCTTCGCGGGCGAACCCCACTGGTTCGGCAAGCTCATCCGCTACGTCGGGCAGGCGTCCGACGGCCCGGAGGCCCAAGGCGTCGGCCCGCACGCCGACTGGGGCTTCCTCACCCTGCTGCTCCAGGACGACACCGGCGGCCTGCAGGCCCGGCCGCCCCGCTCGCCCGAGTGGGTGGACGTGCCCCCGCTCGACGGCGCCCTCGTGATCAACGTCGGGGAGATGCTGGAGGTCGCGACGGACGGCTACCTGGTGGCCACCGACCACCGCGTGCTGCCGTGCGCGCCGGGCACCACGCGGCAGTCGATCGGGATCTTCTGGTCGCCGCGGCTGGACGCCACCCTGGACGCGCTGCCGCTGCGGCCGGAGCTCGCCGCGGAGGCACCGGGCGTGTCCCAGCACGCGCACAACGCGCTGCTGCCCCGCTTCGGCGACAACGCCCTCAAGGGCTGGCTGCGCTCGCACCCCGAGGTGGCCGCGCGCCACCACCCCGACCTCGTCGCCGCGGGCTGACAAGTGCGCTTCTTCGACGATCGGTCGCCGCACGTCGACCGCTTCGGTGCGCTGCTCACGCTCACCGGGGCCACGATCGTGACGCTCTCGCTCACGGGGCTGGCCCGGCTCGGTGAGGGGCGAGCGGGGCTCCTGGGCACCGCGGTGACGACGGTGATCGTCGGGGCCACGCTCCTGCTGGCCCTCCGCGCGTCCGGGGTGGCGCGCGGGTGGCGGCGGGCGGCGGACGTGCTCGTCGGCCTCATGGTCGCCGTCGCGCTCCTCGGCGTGGTGGTGGGCGGCGTGGTCGGGGTCGACGTCGAGGTCACGCTGGGCCCCGAGATCTGGGCGGTGCTGTCGCTGTTCGCCCCCGTGGTGGTCGTGCGCCGCCTCCTGCGCCACCACGACGTCACCACCCGCACGCTGCAGGGCGCCATCAGCGCCTACCTGCTGATCCCGGTGGCGTTCCAGTTCGTCTTCCTCTCCGTCGACGAGTACCTGCCCGGCGGCTTCTTCGGCAGCCCGAAGCCCCCGATGGCGTTCATGTACTTCAGCCTGACGACGATCACCACGGTGGGCTACGGCGACCTCGCGCCCGCGTCCGACGTCGGCAGGCTGCTCGCCGCCCTGGAAGCCCTGCTGGGCCAGGTCTTCCTGGTGACGTTCGTGGCGCTGCTGGTCGGCCTGCTCGCCGAGCGCTGGCGGGTGAACCGATCCCCGGCGGGCCCCGGCGAGTAGTTTGGGCGGCATGAGCCGGAAGCACGGACCGGCGCGAGGAGTGCGCGGGTTCGTCCGACGGTTCCTGCAGCGCCCCGGATCGGCGGACCTGCGCCGGGCCCGTCGCATCGCCGCCGCGGCGGCGGCCGAAGGAGCCCGGCTCCGTACCCGCGGAGGGCACCTGGGGCGACGGCGAGATCGCCACGTTCCTCGCCGTGGCCCGCGAGGCGGCGGAGAAGACGCTCGGCGAGCGCCCGTTCGACGTCCAACTGCAGGCGGCGGCCGCCCTCCTGCTCGGCCACGTCGTCGAGATGGTCACCGGTGAGGGCAAGACCCTGGTCGGGGCGATCGCCGCCGCGGGCTACGCCCGGCAGGGCCGCCGCGTGCACGTGATCTCCGTGAACGACTACCTCGCCCGCCGCGACGCCGAGTGGATGGGCCCGCTGCTCGCCGAGCTCGGCGTCTCCGTCGGATGGCTGGGCCAGGCGACCGAGCAGGCCGAGCGCCGCGCGGCCTACGCCAACGACGTCGTGTACGTGCCGGTCAACGAGGTCGGCTTCGACGTACTGCGCGACCGGCTCGTCACCGACCTCGACGACGCTATCGTGCCCGAGCCGGACGTCGCCGTCGTCGACGAGGCCGATTCGGTGCTGGTCGACTCGTCGCGGGTGCCGCTGGTGCTCGCGGGCGACGTCGACGCGGGCGTGGTCGACGCCGAGATCGTCGCGACCGTGCGGCGGCTGCGGGCCGACGTGCACTACGAGACCGACCCGGCAGGCCGCACCGTGCACCTCACCGCGCTGGGGCTGGCCCGGGTCGAGCGCCGCCTCGGCGGCATCGACCTCTACACCGAGGACCAGGCGCACACCCTCGCGGCCGTCAACGTGGCGCTCTACGCGCACGCGCTGCTGCACCGCGACGTCGACTACCTCGTGCGCGACGGGAAGGTCGAGCTCATCGACGACTCCCGTGGCCGCGTGGCGCACCTGCAGCGCTGGCCGGACGGGCTGCAGGCCGCCGTCGAGGCGATGGAGGGGCTCGAGGCCAGCCCCACCGGCGCCGTGCTCGACCGGATCGTGGTGCAGACCCTGGTCGGGCGCTACCGCACGCTGTGCGGGATGACCGGCACGGCCGTCGCCGTCGCCGAGGAGCTGCACGAGTTCTACAAGCTCACGGTCGGCGCGGTCGACACCAACGAGCCGTGCATCCGCGAGGACCTGCCCGACCGCATCTACCGCAGCGTCGAGGAGAAGGAACGGGCGATCGTCGCGCACGTCGCGGAGATCCACGCCACGGGGCAGCCGGTGCTGCTGGGCACGCAGGACGTCGCCGAGTCCGAACGGCTGGCCGGGGCGCTGCGCGCGGCCGAGGTGGAGTGCGCGGTGCTCAACGCCCGCAACGACGCCGAGGAGGCCGCGATCGTGGCCCGGGCGGGCGAGCGCGACCGCGTCACGATCTCCACGCAGATGGCGGGCCGCGGCACCGACATCCGGCTCGGCGAGGGCGTGGTGGAGCTCGGCGGCCTGCACGTGGTCTGCTCGGGACGGCACATCACCGGGCGCCTCGACGACCAGCTGCGGGGGCGCGCGGGGCGCCAGGGCGACCCGGGCTCGGCGCTGATCATCGCGAGCGTCGAGGACGACGTCGTCGTGGAGAACGTGCCCGACGCGCCCGATTTCAACGCCGATCCGGCGGACGGCCGCATCCGGGATCCCGCCGCCGCGGAGCTGCTCGGGCCACGCCCAGCGCATAGCCGAGGGCGCCGCGCTCGCGATCCGCCGCACCACGTGGAGCTACGGCCGCAGCCTCGACACCCAGCGCGACGCCGTGCTGCGCCACCGCACGCTCGTCCTCAGCACCGACCGGGCGCGTCCGGCAGCTGCGGGAGATCTCGCCGGAGCGGTGCGCGGAGATCGCGGAGAAGGTCGGCGAGGAGGGGCTCGCGCGGGCGGTGCGCGTGATCGTGCTCGCCCACCTCGACCAGGCGTGGTCGGACCACCTCGCCGCGCTCGACGAGGTGCGCGAGGGCATCCACCTGCGCGCGCTGGCCCGCGAGAGCCCGCTCGACGAGTTCCGCAAGATCGCGGCCGAGACGTTCGACCCGTTCTTCGACACCGTGTACGAACGTGCGGCGGAGACGCTGGCCGACGCCGACGTCACCGACAGCGCCGTGGTGCACTCGGGGCCGCGGCGCCCCACGTCCACCTGGACGTACCTGGTCACCGACGACCCGTTCGGCAGCGAGGCCGACCGGTTCCTCACCGGGGTGCGCAGCGCCATCCGCCGCAGGCGCGGCTAGGCCGTGGCGGGACGGGTCGACGCCGCCGGGGTGGTGCTGGCGGGCGGCCGGTCGTCGCGGATGGGCACGCCGAAGGCCTCCCTGGAGTGGCACGGCTCGACGTTGCTGTACCGCACGGCGGCACTGCTCATGCGCACGGTCACCGGACCGGTCGTGGTCGTGGTCGGCGCCGACGGTGGGGGCACGTGGGAGCTGCCCCCGCTGCCGCCCGGGGTGGTGATCGCCCGCGACCCCGCGCCGGGACTCGGCCCGCTGCAGGGCATCGCGGCGGGCCTGGCCGCCGTGCGCGCCGCCGACAGGGCGTTCGTCTGCGCCACCGACATGCCGTTCCTGCACCCCGCGTTCGTGCGGGCCGTGCTGGGCGCGCTGGACGGCGACGTGGCGCTGCCCGTAGCCCGGGGCCACCGGCAGCCGCTCGCGGCCGCTTACCGGGTCGGGCTGGCGCCGTCGGTCGCCGCGCTGCTCGACGCGGGCGGCCGCACGCCCGGGGAGCTGTTCGCGCGCAGCCGGGTCACCGTGCTCGACGACGCCGCGCTGCGCGCCGACCCCGCCGTCGCCCGCCTCGACCCCGAGCTCGAGTCGCTCACGAACGTCAACACGCCCGCCGAGTACGCCGCGGCCCGCGCTCGGCCACCCGCGCCCGTCGTGGTGGAACGCGCAGGCGTTCGCCGCACCGTGCGGGCCGCGACGCTCGCCGAAGCGGGCCCCGGCTCGGCCCTCCTCCTCAACGGCGAGCCGGTGGCCCCGGATCCCCTGCTCCCGCTCGTGGCGGGCGACACCCTCGTCCTGCGATGAGTTGCGGGGAGACCGCGGGTCTTCCCCCCATGACTACCGTGCAGCCGCAGGCGGGCCGCCGCGAATGGGTCGGCCTCGGCGTGGTGACGCTCGCGTGCCTCCTCTACGTCATGGACCTCACCGTGCTGCACGTGGCGATCCCCCAGATCTCGGAGGACCTGCACCCGTCCGGCACCCAGCTGTTGTGGATCATCGATGGCTACGGCTTCACGGTGGCCGGAACCCTGGTCACGATGGGCACTCTCGGCGACCGCATCGGACGGCGTCGGCTGCTGATGGTCGGCGCCGCGGCGTTCGGCGCGGTGTCGCTCATCGCGGCGTTCGCCACGAGCGCGGAGATGCTGATCGCGGCGCGGCTGCTACTCGGCGTCGCGGGCGCGACGATCGCGCCCTCCACGCTGTCGCTGATCTTCCACATGTTCAAGGACGCCCGGCAGCGCTCGCTCGCGGTGGGCGTGTGGATCGGGGCGTTCTCGGCGGGCAGCGCCGTCGGGCCGGTGCTGGGCGGGCTCGTCCTCGCCTCGCACCGGTGGGGCGCGGTCTTCCTGCTCGCGCTGCCGGTGATGGCTGCGCTGCTGGTGCTCGGGCCGTTCGTGCTCCCGGAGTACCGCGACCCGGGGGCGGGCAGGCTCGACCCGCTCTCGGCGGCGATGTCGATCGCGGCCGTGCTCGCGGTCGTCTACGGGATCAAGCAGGTGGCCGCGGACGGGCCGACGGTCGGCGCGCTCGGTGCGGTGGCGCTCGGCGCGCTCGTCGGGGCGGCGTGGGTGCGGCGCCAGCGGCGCTCGGCCGATCCGATGATCGACGTGCGGCTGTTCGCGAACCGGCAGTTCGCCGCCGCGCTGGCGGTGAACCTCATGGCGTTCTTCGTGATGGTCGGCGACTTCCTGTTCTTCGCGCAGTACCTGCAGCTGGTCGCCGGGCTGTCGCCGCTGCACGCGGGCTTGTGGTCACTGCCGTCGGCCGCGGCGTTCGTCGTCACCTCCCAGCTCGCGCCGCGGTTCCTCGCCGAGGTGCGGCCGGAGCGGACCGTGGCGGGCGGGCTCGGCGTCACCGTCGTGGGGCTGCTGATGCTCACCCAGGTCGGCGCCGACGACGTGGGGGTGCTCGTCGCCGCGTCGACCGTGGTCGCGCTCGGGCTCGGGCCGGTGATCGGGCTGATCACCGAGCTCGTGGTGGGCGCGGCACCCGCCGAGAAGGCGGGGGCGGCGTCGGGGATCTCGGAGACGGCCGCGGAGCTCGGCGCGGCGCTGGGCATCGCGGTGCTGGGCAGCGTCGCGATGGCGATCTACCGGGCAGGCCTGCCCGCGGACGCGCCGCAGACCGCGCGCGACACGCTCGGCGGCGCGGTGGCCGTCGGCGGTCCGGAGCTGGCCGACGCGGCCCGCACGGCGTTCGTCACCGGGCTCACCGTGACCTCCGCCATCGGCGCCGTGCTCGGCCTCGCGCTCGCCATCGTGCGACCGTCGCGCCGCGACCGTCGCACGAGGACGTCCGGACCGGGCGAGCTCTGCCCTGCTAGCGGAGGTGCTCCTGCGCGCCGACGCGGTAGGCCTCGGCGAGCCACGCCCGACCTCGACGTCGACCTCGCGGGCGCGTGCAGCCGGAAGCGTGCAGCACGTTGCGGGGCTGAAGACCTCGATCCGCCGGAACCGCGGGCTCGGAGCTCCCGGGCCAGCACGACGTGCCGTCGAGCCAGCGGCGGCGCGGCTGGAACGCGGCGAAGCTCATCCGCACCTGGAACGCGATCCGCGTCCGCTCCGGGAGCACCGTAGCGGCCCTGCTCGGCGAGCGCTCCAGCACCCGCTCGAAGCACTCCCGCACCTGTGACGCACACCCCTCGAAGAGCCGGTCGACGTCACCGAGCGGTCCGCAAGAATGGGTCTGGTTGCGGTTCGCGAAGGGCCGCCCGCACCCCGGACACGTCCACATGGGCGACACCACGGGCGGATCCTCCCATCCGGATGAACGCATTTATTGGCAAATGACCCTGCGTCACTGCACGTGCATCCGTTCGTGCGAAACTGAGTGTGGGCAACCCGCCCACCTCCGACTAGCGTTGCCGTTCGTCGCGGATGACACCACGGAGGAACCTCCCGGGCATCCGGGGCGAGCACGACGGGGAGGCTGCGTTGGGGAGCGCGCGCCACGCCGTCGGTGGCCGCCCGGTAGCGGTGGGATTGCGCGGGCCGGGCGGCGGTGGCCTGCGCGTCGAGGCCAACGGCATCAACGTGATCGTCGACGCCGAGCGCCGCGGCCGGGCCCGCGAGCTGTTCTGGCCGTGGTTCGGCGCCAACGTCTCGGTGCTGGGCCTCTCCTACGGCGCGTTCGCGCTCGGGTTCGGCATCTCGTTCTGGCAGGCGGCGATCACCGGCCTCGTCGGCATCGTGTTCTCGTTCCTGCTGTGCGGGTTCGTCGCGCTGGCGGGCAAGCGCGGCTCGGCGCCCACGATGGTGCTGTCGCGGGCGGCGTTCGGCGTGCGCGGCAACCGGCTGCCCGCAGTGATCTCCTGGCTGCTGACCCTCGGCTGGGAGACCGTCCTCACCATCACCGCGACGCTCGCCACCGCCACCGTCTTCGAACGCCTCGGCTGGGGCTCGGGCGTCCAGGTGCAGGTGGTGGCGCTCGTGGTCGTCGCCGCGTTGACCGTGTCGGCGGGTGTGCTCGGCTTCGACGTCATCATGCGGCTGCAGCGCCTGATCACCGTCGTCACCGCGATCCTCACCGTCATCTACATCGTGCTCGTGCTGCCGCAGATCGACTGGTCGACCGTCGCCGCGCTGCCCGCGGGCCAGCCCGCCCAGGTCGTCGGGGCGCTCGTGTTCTTCCTGACCGGTTTCGGCCTGGGCTGGGTCAACGTCGCCGCCGACTACTCGCGCTACCTGCCGCGCTCGGCGTCCGCCCGCGGCGTCGTCGGCTGGACGACGTTCGGCTCGTCGCTCGCGCCGATCGTGCTGCTGGTCGTGGGCCTGCTGCTCGCGGGCTCGTCGCCGGATCTCGCGGCGCACATCGCGACGGACCCGGTGGGCGCGATCGCGATGACGCTCCCGATGTGGTTCCTGGTGCCGTTCGCGGTGGTCGCGGTGCTCGGCCTGGTGGGCGGCGCGGTGCTGGACATCTATTCGTCCGGACTGGCCCTGCTCGCGGCGGGCCTGCGGGTGCCGCGGCCCGCGGCGGCGGCCATCGACGGCGTCCTCATGATCGCGGGCACGGTCTACGTCGTGTTCATCGCGCACGACTTCCTCGGCGAGTTCATCGGCTTCCTCATCACCCTCGGTGTGCCGGTGGCCGCCTGGTGCGGGGTGATCCTCGCCGACGTCCTCGTGCGCCGCAGCGACTACGACAACAACGACCTCTACCGGCCCGCGGGCCGCTACGGCGACATCCGGGTCGGCCCGATCGTGCTGATCGTCGTCGCGACCGTGCTCGGCTGGGGCCTGGTCACGAACGCCGGCGCGGAGTGGCTCCAGTGGCAGGGCTACCTGCTCGGACCCCTCGGCGGCCGCCAGGGCGCCTGGGCGGGCGCGAACCTCGGCGTGCTGGTGGCCCTCGTGATGCCCTTCGCCGTGACCCTGCTCGCCGACCACGCCCGCACCGACCACGCCCGGCGGCGCGTCGCCGAGCCCGTACCGCGATTCCGGCAGGCGTGACGGCCGAGAAGATCCGGGCCCAGGACAAGCTGGCGGCGCGCTTGTTCCTCATCCTGCACGACCCGTTCAGCGGCCGTTGCGCCGTCTCGCCGATGGCGCTGCGGTGCGCGCTCGTCGGCGCCGAGCTGGCGGAGCTCATCCTCAACCGGCGGGTCGCGATGGCGAACGACCTGATCGTGCCGGGCGAGGCCAGCGCGCCCGGCACCGACGCGCTCTCGGCGTTCGTCGTCGGCGCGATCACCCGCCAGCCCGAGCCCTACCCGGTGCCGGTGTGGCTGGCCGCCATCGGCGACGCGGTGGCCGAACTGGTCGCCGCGCGGCTGATGGAGGTCGGCATCCTCGTGCGCACGAGGTCGCTGATCCGACGGCGCGGCCGGTTCCCGGCCATCAACCTGCTGGCCGCGGCCGGGCCGCGGGTGCGGCTGGAGTACATGGTGCGCACGCCCGACGACGCGGACGTCGCGAGCGCCACCTGTGCAGCACTGATCGACGCGGTCGGCGCCGGGCGGGTGCTGCAGGGCGAGACCAGCCGCCGCGACCTGCGCCGCGGGCTCGCCGCGATGACCGTGATGCTGTCGGCCGACCTGCGCAGCCTCGTCACGAGCGTCGAGGTGGCGCACGCCTCCGGCGCGCTGCCGCCCTCGCTGCGGCTGCACCCGCGCAGCCCCTAGTCACTCCGCGCCGGTCACCGCGACCAGCCCCGCCGCGGCGATCCCCGCCACCGCCGCCGCCTCGTCGTTCAACGAGGCGTCGCCGGTGACGCCGACCGCGCCGAGCAGCCGCCCGTCGCCGTCGCGGACGAACACCCCGCCGGGCACGGACAGGATCCGGCCGCCCGCGAGCGTCGCGACGGAGGTGAAGAACTCCGGCGAGTCGGCGGCCCGGGCCGCGATCGCGCGGTTGGTCATCCCGAGGCCGAGCACCCCCCACGCCTTGGCCACCGCGAGGTCCGGGCGCAGGTTCCCCGAGCCGTCCTGGCGGGCCAGCGCGACGAGAACGCCGCCCGGGTCGAGCACCGCGACCGTCAGCGGGTTGAAGCCCGCCTCGGTGCCGTGCGCGAGCGCCCCGTCGACGATGGTCCGTGCCTGCTCCAGCGTGATCGTCACGCGGCGCAGTCATACCAGGAGGAGCCAGCCTGCGGCGACCACGGCGGCGCCCGCCACCAACCAGAAGAACACCCGCCACACCGCGCCGGGCACGTGGGTGAGGCGGGCGAGCATGTCGGCGTCGGACGCGCCGCCGCGCCGCGGCCGCAGCTCCCGGGTGGCGCGCAGGCCGCCCAGCAGCAGGAACCAGCACAGGGCCGCGGCGAAGCCGACCTGGACCCGGGCGGGCGCCCAGCCCGCGACGTACCCGATGAGCACCCCGGTGGCCAGCACCACGAGCCAGCCGTAGCCGTTGCGCACCAGCACCAACGTGACGACGAGCAGCCCGACCGCGATCCACAGCATGAGCCGCGAACGGCCGTCGACCACGAGCAGCGCGCCCGCGAGGCCCAACACCGACGGGGCCGGGTAGCCCGCCAGGAACGTCAGGACGAGCCCCGGGCCCCGGCGGGCGCCGGTGGACACGGTGACCCCCGACGTGTCGGGGTGCAGCCGGATCCCGGTGAGCCCGCGGCCCGCCAGCACGGCGACCAGCGCGTGCCCGCCCTCGTGCGCGATCGTCACCACGGTGCGCGTCCACCGCCACAGCGGCCGCCAGCCCACCGCGGCGAAGGCGAGCGCCAGAGCGAGGAGCACGCCGAGGTGCCCGTTCACGTACGCGGAGACGTCGCCCATCCCCCCATACTGGCGCGTGCTTGACCTTCCAGCGGCTGGAGGGTTCAGCATGGTCCCCGTGACCCTGTTGACCATCGGACAGCTCGCCCGGCGTTCCGGTGTCCCGGTGCGCACCCTCCGCTTCTGGTCGGACGCGGGGGTGCTGCCCGAGACCGAGCGGTCGGGCAGCAACTACCGCCGCTACGACGCCCGCGCCGTGGCCCGCCTCGACCTCGTGCGCACCCTGCGCGAGCTGGGGCTGGGCCTCGACGAGGTGCGCCTCGTGCTGGAGAAGCGCAGCAGCGTCGCCGATGTCGCCGCGGCCCACGTGGCCGCGATCGACGCCCGCATCCGCGTGCTGCGGACCCAGCGTGCCGTGTGCACGTTGCTGGCCCGCGGCTGTGACGACCCGAACGACCCGGACTCACCCAGGAAGGCCGCACTGATGAACGACCTCACCCGACTCTCCGCCGAGGAGCGCCAGCAGATGATCGACGACTTCGTCGACGCGGCGTTCGACGGCATCGACCCGGACGCCCAGGGCGCCGGCATCGCCCAGGCCATGCGCTCGATGCCCGCACAGCTGCCGGACGACCCGACCACCGAGCAGGTGGAGGCCTGGATCGAGCTCGCCGAGCTCGTCTCCGAGCCGTCCTTCCGCACTCGCGTGCGCGAGATGGCGACGACGGGCGCCGCGAGCGACCTCACCGAGTTCCCGACCGATCCCGCCGCGGTGATCGAGCAGGCCGGGGCGGCGCTCGCGGCGGGCGTCGAGCCCGGCACGGCCGCCGCCGAGCAGGTGCTGGCCGGGCTCGTGCCCGCCGACCTCGACGGGCGCGGGCGGGCCGAGCTCGCCGACCGGCTCGCCACCTTCACCGACCGGCGCGTCGAGCGCTACTGGCAGCTCCTCGGCGTGCTCAACGGCTGGCCGCAGCGGGCGCCGTCGGTGCCCGCGTTCGAGTGGCTGATCGCGGCGCTGCGCGCCTGATTCGTCTCAGTCGAGCCTGCCGGTGAACGCCAGGCCGATGCCGAGCCCGACCATCGTGAGGCCGCCGGTGCCGCCGACGAGCCGGAGCCGGGCGGGCGAGGTGGCGAACCACGCCCGCACGGCGCCCGCGGCCAGGCCCCACGTGCTGTCCAGCGTGGCCGCGATGAGCGCGAACAGCAGGCCGAGCACCAGCATCTGCCCGGTGGCGCCGCCCGCGCCGAGGTCCACGAACTGCGGCAGCACGGCCGCGAAGAAGATCAGCACCTTCGGGTTGGTGACGCCCACGACCACGCCTTGCCAGAACAGCCTGCGCTGCGCGGGCCCGGCGGGCCGGTCGAGGGCGGCCGCCAGGTCGCCGCGGTGGCGGAAGGTCTGCACGCCCAGGTAGACGAGGTAGGCGGCCCCGGCCAGCTTCAGCACCGTGAACACCTCGATCGACCGCGCGGCGACGGCGCCGTACCCCAGCGCCACCACCACGACGACCAGCGAGGCGCCGGTGGTGTTGCCCGCGACGGACAGCAGCGCCGCCCGCCGCCCGTGCGCCAGCGCGCGGCCCACGATGAACAGCACGCTGGGTCCGGGGATCGCCACCAGGACGATCCCCGCGAGGGTGAACGTCAGCAGCGTCGCTACGGAGGGCATGCGGCGACGGTAACCGCCGTGCCCCTTTCGTCGTAGCGATTAGGCCGTGCCCCGCGGATCACGGGCGATGGGCCTCGTGATCCAGACGGCTGCCGGCAAGGCGGAGGGCGGGTCTCGTACCGGGCGTACTCGAGCCGCCCGACAACGCAGCAGGCGGCCGTCTGGGCGCGAGGACCGCGGCTGTGATCCGTGGGGTACGGCCTACCAGCCGTAGAACACCCGCTCGACGATGTTGCGGGCGCGCCGCGCCGTGCGGCGGTAGTCGTCGAGGAACACCCCGGGGTCGCCGTCGGCCGGGTAGCCCAACGCGTAGGCGACGGCGGCGAGCTCGCGGCCCGAACGCGGCAGCTGGTCGCCGGGTTTGCCGCGCACGAGCATCACGGCGTTGCGCGCCCGGGTGGCGAGCGTCCAGGCCGCCGTCAGCTCCGACACCTCCTCGGCGCTGAGCAGCCCCGCCTCGCCCGCCTCCCGCAGGCCGTCGAGCGTGGACGTGGTGCGCAGCTCCGGCAGGTCGCCCGCGTGCTGCAGCTGCAGCAGCTGGATCGTCCACTCGACGTCGGCGAGCCCGCCGAGGCCGAGCTTCGTGTGCAGGGTGCGGTCGGCCCCGCGGGGCAGCCGTTCCGCGTCGACGCGCGCCTTGATGCGCCGGATCTCGGTGACGGTCGCCTGGTCGAGGCCTTCGGCGGGGTAGCGCACCGGATCGACCATCTCGACGAAGCGCACGCCCAGCGCGGGGTCGCCCGCCACCGGCGACGCCCGCAGCAGCGCCTGCGCCTCCCACGCCTGCGACCAGCGCGCGTAGTACGCGCGGTAGGACTCCATCGTGCGCACCAGCGGCCCGTTGCGGCCCTCGGGGCGCAGGTCGGCGTCGACGACCAACGCCGGGTCCGGGCTCGCCGAGCCGAGGCGGCGCCGCACGGTCTCGGCCACCTGGCTCGCGTAGCGCACGGCGTCGCGCTCGTCGGCGCCCTCGACGGGCTCGCAGACGAAGAGCACGTCGGCGTCGCTGCCGTAGCCCAGCTCGGCCCCGCCGAGCCTGCCCATGCCGATCACGGCCAACCGCGCGGGCCGCCCGCGGTCGCCGTTCTCCAGTCGACCGCTGCACCGATTCCAGCGTGGCCGCGAGCACCGCGACCCACACCGAGGACAGCGCGGCGCACACCTGCCGCGGCGACAGCATGCCGAGCAGGTCCGCGCACGCGACGCGCAGCAGCTCGTGGCGCCGCAGCGAGCGGGCCGTGGCGGCCGCGCCGTCCGGGTCGGTCTGGCGCGCGACGGTGCGCAGCAGCGAGACGGCGAACGTCGGCCGGGTCGCGCTGCAGCTCGTCGACGTGCCCGGCCGTGGGCGCGGCGAGCAGCCGCAGCACCTCCGGCGCCCGCACGAGCAGGTCCGGCACCAGCGCCGAGGTGCCGAGCAGCTGCATGAGCCGCTGCGCGACCAACCCCTCGTCCCGCAGCAGCCGCAGGTACCACGGGGTGTCGGCGAGCGCCTCGGACACCCGCCGGTAGGCCAGGAGGCCGCGGTCGGGGTCGGGGCTGCGGGCCAGCTCGTCGAGCAGCACGGGCAGCAGGGTCTGCTGGATCGCCGCGGCGCGGGAGAACCCGCCGGTCAGCGCGCGCAGGTGCCCCAGCGCGCCCTCCGGCGACGTCCAACCCAGCGCCCCGAGCCGGGCGGCGGCCTCCTTCTCCGACAGCCGTGCCGTGTCGACCGACAGCCGCGACACCGCGGTGAGCAGCGGCCGGTAGAACAGCTTCTCGTGCAGCCGCCGCACCCGGCGGGCGTTGCGGCCCCACTCCCCCATGAGCACGCCGACGACGTCGTTGCGGCCGTCCGGGCGCAGCTTCGCCGACGCGGGCGAGCCAGCGCAGCGCGTCGGTGTCGTCGGGGGCGGGCAGCAGGTGGGTGCGACGCAGGCGCTGCAGCTGCAGCCGGTGCTCGAGCAGGCGCAGGAAGCGGTAGGACGCCGCGAGGTTCGCGCCGTCGTCGCGGCCGACGTAGCCGCCGTCGGACAACGCCCGCAGCGCGTCGAGCGTCGACCCCGAACGCAGCGCCTCGTCGGTGCGCCCGTGCACGAGCTGGAGCAGCTGCACCGCGAACTCGACGTCGCGCAGCCCACCCGGGCCGAGCTTGATCTCCCGGGCCCGGTGGTCGGGGCGCACGTTCTCCTCCACGCGCCGCCGCATGGCCTGCACGTCGACGACGAAGTCCGGGCGTCCCGACGCGCTCCACACCATCGGCGCCACGGCCTCGGCGTAGGCCTTGCCGAGCTCGGGGTCGCCCGCGATGGGTCGGGCCTTGAGGAGCGCCTGGAACTCCCAGGTCTTCGCCCACCGCTTGTAGTAGGCGACGTGGCCCTCGAGCGTGCGCACGAGCGCGCCCTGACGACCTTCGGGGCGCAGGTTGGCGTCCACCTCGAAGCAGGACTCGCCCAGGATGCGCATCACCCGGCCCGCGAGCCGGGCGGTGGCGGCGTCGGCGGGCTCCGCGACGAACACGACGTCGACGTCGCTGACGTAGTTCAGCTCGCGTCCGCCGCACTTGCCCATCGCGATGATCGCGAGCCTGCCGGGGTCACCGCCGTGGTCGTCGACGGCCTCGGCGACCGCGACGGCCAGCGCGGCCCGCAGCGCCGCGCCCGCGATGTCCGACAGCCGCGCGGCGACCTCCTCCACGCCCAGCACCGGCAGGTCGGGCTCGGAGACGGCGCCGAGGTCGGCGGCGGCGAGCACCAGCAGCTCGTCGCGGTACGCGGTGCGCAGGGCCGCGACGGCCGCCGAACCGGTCACCGTCGCGGTGCCGCCACCCGCCGACCCCGCGGGCGGAGCGTCGGGCTCGGCGCCGACCGCCGCGAGCAGGGCCGAGGCGAGCTCGGTCGCCCGCCCGCGCCGCGGCGTGGTCGTCGCGCAGCAGGTGCCAGCGGTCGGGGTGCAGCGGCGAGGTGGTCGCCGAGCACGGTCGAGCTGCCCAGCAAGGCGAGCAGCCGCCCCCGCAGGCCCACCTCCGCGCGGAGCGCGGCGTCGAACTCCCGGCGGTCGGTGAGGGCGGCGACGAGCCGCTCGGCGCTCCGCAGCGCGAGGCCGGCTCGGGGCTGCGGGCGAGCGCCCACATGATCTGCTCCGCGCCCTCCGCCGGGCGGTCCCCCGCCCACCAGCCCAGCTGCGTGAGCGTGTCCTCCGCCCACGACTCGGTCAGCCCCAGGCGGACGAGGGAGGCACCGGCGCGTGTCACAGCTCCGGATCCTGCCGCATCGGGAGGCCGTCGCCACCGGTCGAAGCGGACCGCGAATGGCGACTACGGAGAGTCACCCTCGCGGTGAGCGTTACGTCCAAGCGCATCCCAATTCGAACATCACCCGATCGGCGCCACCGATCGCACGTTGTCTACCGGTTATCGGATCGTTGCCACCCGCAGGCAACCTCGGCCGTACGGGCGGATTTCTTCCGGGTCGACTTTCTCCGAACGCCCACGGAGAAGGGGGTCGCCGACCTAACGTGCTGGGCGTCCACCAGGGGAAACGCGAAACCGGAGTCCCGATGCGCCGTCCGTCGATCGTGGTGCTGCTCGCCGTCGTCGTGTGCACGCCCGCCGGGTGGACGGGCGCCGCGGTGCTCGCCCAGCCCGACGCGCACCACCGGTCGTCGGCGGCCGCGCCGCCGTCGGGCGAGCCGAATCGCGTTCCGCTCACCGGTGCGCGGCGGCTACTCGCCCGGATCGGCCACCCGTGCGCCCTCCGGCCCAACGCCGCTCGTCGGGGAAGCCGAGGTCACGGCATCCGGACGGCGTGCCTCCGGCGGTGCGGATGGCCGGGTTGCGGGCTCGGCCACCCGGCCGAGCCAGTTGCTCGACCTGCGCAACTGGTACCTCACCCTGCCCACCGGCAGCTCGGGCAAGCCCGACACCGTGCGCCAGCCCGATCTCGACGGCTACAGCAGCCGGTTCTTCGAGGTCGACCCCCGGGGCGACGGCGTGGTGTTCACCGCCAACGCGGGCGGCGTCACCACGAAGAACAGCACGTACCCGCGCTCCGAGCTGCGCGAGATGAACGGCGACGAGATGGCGTCGTGGTCCAACCGCACCGGCACGCACACGTTGAGCCGTGCGCCAGGCCGTCACCGAGCTGCCCGAAGGCCAAGCCCGAGCTGGTCACGGCGCAGATCCACGACGCCGAGAGCGACGTCATGGAGGTGCGGCTCGAGGACAAGCGGCTGATCGCCCAGTACGCGGACGGGGAGAAGGAGTTCGTCGTCGACCCGGACTACACCCTGGGCACGCCGTACGACTTGCAGCTGGTCGCGACGGACGGGCGCATCGACGTCCGTCTACAACGGCAGGCCCGCCGGGAGCATCCGTCAGAGCGGCAGCGGCTGGTACTTCAAGACCGGCAGCTACCTGCAGTCCAACACCGAGAAGGGCGACGCGGCGGATGCCGTCGGTAAGGTCGTGCTCTACCAGGTACGCGTGATCCACGCGGGTTGACGCTCTGTCACTGCACTTGGCTACCTGAGAGGCCTATTGGGCCGATCGGAGCATTGCAAGGCCACCCGCGGCCCAATTCGATCACTCTTCGGCGCACTCCCACGACCTGTGAGCGCGGATCGCGATGTCGCGTTCTCAGACAAGCCGGCTGGGTGATGATCCGTTCTACTGTCACGCTCCGTGCGGCACTCCCCCCGTTCACACCGGTTCCCGCGCAGTGACGTCCCCGTCGGGGTGGACGTCATCGGGCACCGGTGGCCGGATCTGCCCGCACTGCTTTCCGTCCACCCGGCATCCGTGCCGGCGTCAGCCCCCGAGGAGATTTCGTGAAGCAGGTCTTCGACAGGCCGTCTGCCACACCGTCCGCGATCGTCATCGTCGGGTCCGGGGTGGTCGGTACGGCCACCGGAGAGGGCTTTCTTGAGCTCGGCCATGACGTGACGTTCGTCGACATCTCGGAGCGTCGCGTGCAGGCGCTGCGGGAGCGCGGCCTCAACGCCAGCACCACCGTCGACCTCCCGGCCGACCGCTCGGCGTTCATCATCTTGACGCTCCCCACGCCGCACGTCGGTCACGCCTACGACCTCACCGCCTTCACCGAGGGCACCGCGGCCGTCGGACGCGCCCTGGCCACCTCCGCACCGGTGCACACCGTTGTCGTCCGTTCGACCGTGCCGCCCGGCACGAGCGACGAGCTGGTCCGCCCCGCCCTCGAGCGGGAGTCGGGCAAGACCGTTGGCACGGGCTTCGAGCTCGCGTCCAACCCGGAGTTCCTGCGGGCCGCCACGGCCGTGGAGGACTTCCGCAACCCGTGGATGACCGTGATCGCCAGCCGCCAGCCGCAGACCATCGCGCGCATGCGCGAGCTGCTCGCGCCCTTCGGCGGCGAGGTCCGCACGTTCAACGAGCCCGCCTCGGCCGAGCTCGTGAAGTGCGCCCACAACATCTACAACGCCACGAAGATCAGCTTCTGGAACGAGATGTGGTTGGTCGCGCAGGCCTACGGCATCGACGCCGACCCGGTCGCGTCGACCGTCGCGGCCTCGTCCGAGGGGTCGATCAACCCGCTCTACGGCATCCGCGGCGGCGCGCCCTACGGCGGCGTCTGCCTGCCGAAGGACACCTGCGGCTTCCTCGGCTTCGCCGGATCGATCGGCGTCGACATGCCGTTGCTGCGGGCGGTCGTCGAGGTCAACGACCGTATGGAGGCGCTCACCGGACAGGAACTGGACTCGGTGGTCGAGCGCGACATGTCCGGTGCCGACGTGGCATGACCCTGCCCCTGTACTACTACGTGTTGGGCACGCCCTTGGGCGTGCTCGGCCTGTTCCGCTGGGCCTGCTGGTTGATCCGGCGGGTTCCCGCGGTCCTGTACCGGCCGATCGTCAACAACTACCGGTTGTCGATGTCGATCGTGGTGCCGGTGTACCAGGAGGACCCGGTGATCTTCGCCGCGGCCATCGAGTCGTGGCTGCGCAACCGGGTGCACGAGGTGATCCTCGTGATCGACGCCTCCGATGCGCGGTGCCAGGAGATCGCGTCCCGCTACCCCGTCACGGTGCTCATCACCGACGTGCCGGGCAAGCGGGACGCCCTCCGCAAGGGCTGGAACGCCGCGTCGACCGACCTGGTGGCGCTCGTCGACTCCGACACGATCTGGGCGGACGACGTGGCGGCCGAGGTGTGCAAGCCGTTCGCCGACCCCCGCATCGGCGGTGTGGGTACGCGGCAGAGCGTGTACGGGACGAAGGGCTTCCTCGCCCGGATCACCGACATGTTCCTCGACCACCGGTACTTCGACGAGAACGCCAGCCAGAGCCTGCTCGGCAAGGCGGTCTCGTGCTTGTCCGGCCGCACGGCGGTCTACCGGCGTGCGCTGCTCATGGACATCGAGGCCGAGTTCATGCACGAGCAGTTCTGGGGCGTGCCCTGCTTGTCGGGTGACGACAAGCGGCTCACCACCCTCGTGCTCGAGCGCGGCTACCTGACCTACATGCAGCGCACCGCCGAGGTGTGGTCGACGTTCCCCAACACCTGGCGGATCTTCTTCAAGCAGCGGCTGCGCTGGGCCCGCAACACCTGGCGCTCCGACCTGCGGGCGCTGTCGCGGCCGTGGGTGTACCGCCACCCGTTCCTCGCTTACACGATGGTGGACAAGGGTCTCAGCGGCTTCACGCTGCTGCTGGGCCCCGCGTTCATGGTGCACTCGCTGATCAACCAGAACTGGATCTTCGCTGCGGTGCTCGCGGGATGGTGGCAGCTGTCCCGCTCGGCCAAGCTGCTCCCGCATCTGCGCAGGCGGCCGTCCTCGTTCCTCTTCATACCGGGATACGTGTTCGTCTCATGGATCATGGCCCTCATCAAGCTGCAGGCGCTGCTGACCATCCGGCGCCAGCGTTGGCTCACCCGACAGGTGGCGGTGGAGAACGGTCAGGTCGTCCGGACGACCGGCGCGGACCCGGCGGAAGCCCCGATGGGCGCTCCGGTGCCGCAGCAGGCCACGCAGGGCACTCCGGTGCCCGTGGGGGCGACGGCGGCGATGCACGGCACGGCGGCGATGCACGGCCTGATGTCGGCCACGATGCCGATCCGGCCGCACCGGCCGCAGTACCCGCCGGGACAACCGCTGCCGACGGGATCGCACCCGGGCTTCGTGCCGCACCAGGCGCCGCCCACCGAGCAGATCACGCGGATCCAGGCGCGGCCCCGCCCGTACGGCGTGGACCAGCCGACGTCCCCGGTCAACGCGATCGTGCCGCGGCAGACCAGCAACAGCGGCCCGGTGCCCATCCAGCCCCACCCCCGGCCCGCCGAGCCCCCTCGGCAGCCCGAGGGCCCGCCGTCCGTGGAGTCGGAGACCCAGCCGCACCAGGCCGTGGGCGCGCGGAAAGGCGTCGCGTGAGCCGGGCGGAGGAACGCGGGCGCCGCGGGCGGCGGCTCCTCGTCGCGGGCGCGATCGTCACGGCGACGGCGGTCCTCGTCCCCGTGGGAGTTGCCGCTGCCGCGCCCGGCGTCGCCGGGATCAGCGCGCAGGGCCCGACCAACGGGAACGGCAACGGCAACCAGCAGCAGCAACAGCAACAGCAGCAACAACAGCAGCAACAACAACAGCAACAACAGCAACAACAACAACAACAGCAACAGCAGGCGGCCCAGCAGGCCGCGCAACAGGCGGCCGCGCAGCAGGCGGCGGCTCAGCAAGCCGCCCAGAAGGCCGCGCAGGAAGCCGCCGAAGAAGCGGCGAAGAAGAAGGCCGAAGCGGAAGCGAAGGCCAAGGCCGAGGCGGAAGCCAAGGCGAAGGCCGAGGCAGCAGCCAAGGCGCTCGCCGCCGCACAGGCCCGCGCGGCCAAGGAAGCGGCCCAGCGCGCCGCGGCCGCCCAGCGCGCCGCCGTCACCTACAACCGCCGGGGCAAGCCGCAGAAGCTCGTCATCGTGCGCACCACGTCGATCGACTCCGTCTCCAATGGCAGCCTGGTGCAGCGCGTGGTGCGCAACGGCCGCACGGTGTCGCTCGGGGCGCTCGACGCCGCGATCCCGTCGTCCTGGATGGCGGTCGACGGCGACACGGCCCAGCTCCGCGCCGCCGTGGTCCTCACGCCGGGCACGCTGCTCAACGTCGAGGGCGTGAAGACGCTGCAGCTCGCGGGCGGCCCCGACGTCAACGACGCCGCCTTCCTCTACACCGGCAGCGGCCGCATCCAGCTGCGCAACGTCACGGTCAGCTCGATCGACCCGACCTCCGGGCAGCCCGTCGGGGCGGACCTGGCGGGCAGGCCCTACATCAAGGTCTCCGACCAGGGCAGGCTCGACGCCACCAACAGCGTCGTGACCGACCTCGGCACCAAGCCGACCGGTGACGCGCAGGGCTTCCCCGCGGTCGCGTTCGGCCGCGGCAGCACCGGCACGCTCAACGGCGTCACGATGCAGCGCAACTCCACCGGGATCTCGCTCGCCGCGTCGCAGAGCGTCAAACTGCAGGACGTCACCGTCAGCGAGTCGACGGAGAACGGCATCGTGCTGCGCGGCGACCGGGCCACCGTGCTGAACGGGGTCAAGGCCGAGCGCAACGGCGACAACGGCGTGCTCGTGTCCGGCGACCCGGGCGTGCGCCCGATCACCGGGATCAGCACGACCGGCAACAAGTCCTACGGCGTGTCGATCACGGGCCAGAAGAACGTGGAGATCCACGACCTGACCATGGTCGGCGACGGGCTGGGCGGCCTGGAGCTCAACCGCACCACCGACAGCAAGGTGCGGGCCGTCACCGCCACCGACGAGCCGTACGGCGTGTTCCTGCACGTCAACTCGGTGAACATGCAGTTGGACGGGATGACGATCACCGGCGGCCGCTCCGGCATCGTGGCGGAGAAGACCACCAAGAACCTGCACGTCACCGGCTCGACGATCGACAGCACCCGCGTCGCGGGCATCGCGATCGGCGGCAAGGGCACCCAGATCGACGGCCTCACCGTCAAGAACAGCCGCACCGGCGTGCGCGTCGAGCGCGGCGCGGGCGACGTCAACGCCAACAACGTGACCCTGATCGGCGGCGACGACGGGCTGGTCACCTCGGGCGGCAGCACCGGCGTGGTGGTCAAGAACCTCACCACCGACGGCGTCGACAACGCGCTGCGCAACCTGAGCTCGGGCATGCAGATCACCGGCGGCACCATCCGCGGTGGCCGCACCGGGATGGACCTGCAGGCGGGCACGACCGTCAACGGCATCCAGGTCGGGCTCACCACCACGGGCATCCGCGCCCGGGCGGCCGAGCCGATCGCGCTCGACGGCGTGACCGTCGACGCGGTGTCGGTCGGCGTCGAGTCCCAGCCGGGAACCGCGGTCACGCTGCGGGACTCCTCGGTGCACGCCCTGGAGGCCGTCCGCGGCCAGGTGACGCTGTTGGGCAACACCGATCTCAGCCTGCCGCCGCTGAACTTCCTCGGCGCGATCGGCCTGCCGCTGATCCTGCTGGCCGTGATGCTGGAGGTCGCGCACCTCCTGCGCTCGCGGCGGGTCGGCCCGACGCGGCGCGTGCTGCCGCCCCCGATTCCGGTGGGTGCGGGATGACGCGGCGCGGCAAGCTCGGACGGATCGCGGCGGCGGTCGCCGTCCTCGGTGGGCTGGTGGCGGGGTGCTCGTCCTCGCCGCCGCCCGACCTGGAGCGGCGCGCGGTGCCGCCGCCCGTCACCTCGGACCCGGCCAAGCCCTGCACCAAGGGCGCGAGCGGCGACCCGGCGCCGAGCTCCGCCGAGAGTGCGTCGTCGTCCGGGTCGGTGGGCGCGGTCCTCGACCGCGGCACCAACACGATCCGGATCACCTCGGGCACCGGGATCACGCTCGAACGGCTGAGCAAGGCCATCGGCAACCCGGCCGCGCTCAAGGAGCTGGCGCCGGGCGAGTGGATCGCGGGCGCCAACATCGAGATCAACAAGGGCGCGTCGGTCACGCTGTCCCCGCCCGACGTGAGCTGGCTCAAGCTGCGCAGCGTCGGCCCGAACTTCGCCAACGTGAAGGTGTTCGGCGGCGCGCTGGCCGTCAACGGCGTCTGCATCTCGTCGTGGGACGACACGAAGCAGCAGGTCGACACGAACCCGGTCGACGGGCGGGGCTTCCTGCTCGCCCGCGACGGCGGCCAGATGACCGTCGACAAGTCCCAGCTCGCCTACCTGGGATACGGCGAAACCGCAGTCCTACGGGCTGTCGTGGCGCACCGAGGGCAGCGGCGGGCACGTCGCCGACAGCGACCTCTCACACCTGTACTTCGGGGTGTACTCGTTCGACGTCGGCGGCCTGTCGATCACGAACAACAACGTGCACGACAGCGTGCTGTACGGCATCGACCCGCACACCGGATCGCACAACCTGAAGATCCAGAACAACGTGGTGCACGACAACGGCAAGCACGGGATCATCCTCGCCGAGGACTGCGTCGACAGCGACATCTCCGGCAACATCGTGTACCGCAACAACCACCACGGGATCGTGCTCTACCAGCACTCGGACCGGAACACGATCGTCAACAACGAGACGTTCCTGAACGCCTCGCAGGGCATCAACATCAACGAGTCCGGCAACAACGTCATCCAGGGCAACAAGATCTACGACAACGGTGAGTCGGGGATCGGCATCGCCCAGACGGGGCAGGACAACGCCCTGCGCCAGAACGACGTGCGCGGCAACAAGCAGGACGGCGTGCGGATCGTGAGCGAGGCCACCACGACCGAGCTGCGCGACAACGTGATCGGCCAGAACGACCGGTACGGCATCTACGTCGACACCGACGGGCCGTTCACCCTGGCGGGCAACACGATCTTCGCCAACCGCACCGGGGTGCTGCTGAAGGGACCGTCAACGCCGTCGCAGAGCGGCAACTCGATCTTCGGCAACCACGAGTTCGACATCAAGAACGGCTGACGGCGCCCGTGGGCGGTGACGAGGTCACCGCCCACGGGCGTTCTCACAGCACGGGCAGGTAGGTGGCCAGCTCGTACGGCGTGACCTGGCGCCGGTAGCCGTCCCACTCCTGGCGCTTGTTCCGCAGGAAGAAGTCGAACACGTGCTCGCCGAGGACCTCGGCGACCAGCTCGGAGTGCTCCATCGCCCCCAGCGCCTCGGTGAGATTCTGGGGCAACGACTCGTAGCCCATCGCCTTGCGCTCGGTCTCGGTGAGCGACCACACGTCGTCCTCGGTGGGGGCGACCAGCTCGTAGCCCTTCGCGATGCCCTGCAGCCCCGCGCCGAGGATCACCGCGAACGCCAGGTACGGGTTGCAGGCCGTGTCGAGGGTGCGGATCTCCACGCGGCGCGTCGAGGACTTCCCCGGCGAGTACATCGGCACGCGGGCCAGCGCCGAGCGGTTCGCGTGCCCCCAGCAGACCGCCGTGGGCGCCTCACCGCCGACGATCAGACGCTTGTACGAGTTCACCCACTGGTTGGTCACCGCGGTGATCTCCCGCGCGTGCCGCAGCACGCCCGCCACGAACGCCCGCCCCGTCTCCGACAGCGAGTAGGGGTCCTCGGCGTCGTGGAAGGCGTTGCGGTCGCCCTCGAAGAGCGAGAAGTGCGTGTGCATGGCGGAGCCGGGGTGCCCGGAGAACGGCTTGGGCATGAAGGACGCGTTGACGCCCTGCTGCATCGCGACCTCCTTCACGACGTAGCGGAACGTCATGATGTTGTCCGCCATCGTCAGCGCGTCGGCGTAGCGGAGGTCGATCTCCTGCTGCCCGGGGCCGCCCTCGTGGTGGCTGAACTCGACCGAGATCCCCATCGACTCGAGCGTCTCGATGGCGTTGCGCCGGAAGTGCGGCGCGACGTCGTGGCTGGCCTGGTCGAAGTAGCCGCCCTGGTCGGCGGGGGTGGGCGGCGAGCCGTCGGACGGGAGGTCGCGCAGGAGGTAGAACTCGATCTCCGGGTGGACGTAGCAGGTGAACCCGGCCTCCCCCGCCTTCGAGAGCGCCCTGCGCAGCACGTGCCGGGGGTCGGCCCAGGACGGGGAGCCGTCGGGCATCGCGATGTCGCAGAACATGCGCGCCGAGTAGTGCTCCCCCGCCGCCGTCTCCCAGGGCAGCACCTGGAACGTCGACGGATCGGGGCGCGCGACCATGTCCGACTCGTAGATGCGCGCGAAGCCCTCGATCGCGGAGCCGTCGAACCCGATGCCCTCGGCGAACGCCCCTTCGAGCTCCGCCGGGGCCACGGCCACCGACTTGAGGTAGCCGAGCACGTCGGTGAACCACAGCCGCACGAAACGGATGTCACGTTCCTCGAGCGTGCGGAGCACGAACTCCTGCTGCCGATCCATGGGAGTGAGCCTAGGAACGACGTGTTACGCGGATGTTTCGGGGCGCGTCACGTCGCGGGATCGACGATGGAGAGATCGATCTCAGGGTAGACGGGGAACTCCTGGCACAGCGCCGCCATCCGGGACCGGGCCTCGGCCTCGGCCTGCGGCTCGATGACGTACTTGGCCTTGCTCGGCGTGCCGTTGGTGACGACCGGGGTGGTGGCGCGCAGCGCGCTCGTCATCACCTCGGCGATCTCCTCGATCTCCGCGGTGCCCATGCCCAGCGTGGTGAGCGCGGGCGTGCCGAGCCGCAGGCCGCTGGTGTACCAGGGCCCGTTCACGTCGAACGGGAGCGAGTTGCGGTTGAGGGTCATGCCCACCGTGCGCAGCACGCTCTCCGCCTGGCGACCGGTCAGCCCGTACGACGCGGCGACGTCGGCGAGCACGATGTGGTTGTCCGTGCCGCCCGTGGCCACGGTCATGCCGTGCTTCTGCAGCGCCGCGGCCAGCGTCTGGGCGTTGTCGACGATGCGGGCCGCGTACTCCGCGAACGCGGGCTGCACGGCCTCCTGCAGCGCGATCACCTTGGCCGCCATGACGTGCGGCAGCGGGCCGCCGAGCACGGCCGGGCAGCCCTTGTCGACGGCGTCGGCGTACTCGACGCTCGACAGCACGATGCCGCCGCGGGGGCCGCGCAGGGTCTTGTGGGTGGTGCTGGTGACGACGTGCGCGTGCGGCACCGGGTCGTAGGCGCCGGTGAACACCTTGCCCGCGACGAGCCCCGCGAAGTGCGCCATGTCGACCATGAACGTGGCGCCGACCTCGTCGGCGATCTCCCGCATCCGCGCGAAGTCGATCTTGCGGGGGTAGGCGCTGTACCCCGCGAGCAGGATCAACGGGCGCAGCTCCTGCACCTGCGCGCGCAGCGCGTCGAGGTCGAGCAGGCCGGTCTCGCGGTCGACGGTGTAGCTGCGGGCGTCGAACATGCGCGCGGAGACGTTGAAGCGGTAGCCGTGGGTGAGGTGGCCGCCGGAGTAGTAGTCCATGCCGAGCAGCCGCTGGTTGTTCAGCTCGGCGCGCAGCTGGCCGAACTGCTCGTCCGACAGCGCCGACACGTTCTTGACCTCGAGCCGGTCGAGCAGGCGGCTCTCGACGCGCGTGGCGAGGATGGCGAGGAACGCGACGAGGTTGGCGTCGGCGCCCGAGTGCGGCTGCAGGTAGGCGTGGCTCGCGCCGAAGAGGTCACGGGCGAGTTTCGCGCCGTGCTCCTCGATGGCATCGACGTTGTCGCAGCCCGCGTAGAAGCGGTGCCACGGGTAGCCCTCCGCGTACTTGTCGGTGAGCAGGTTGCCCATCGCCTGCTGGACGGCCAGCGACGAGTAGTTCTCGCTGGCGATCAGCTTGACGTTCGACCGCTGGTCGGCGAGCTCCTGGACGACGTGCTTGGCGACGAAGGGGTCGACGGCGCGCATCGCGTCGACCGCCGCGTAGAAGCCGAGCGTGGTCGGCTCCGGCCTGCCGTCGCCGAGGCGCTTGAGGTACCGCTCCACCGCGTATTCGGGCTGCTCGATCGCCATGCGAGGAGTCTCGCACGGCTGCGGCCGGGCTCAGAGGGCCGGGCAGCGGGCACCCTCGGCGGGCAGGGTGCCGTCGACGAGGTAGGCGGTGACGGCGTCGTCGACGCAGCGGTCGCCGTGCAGCGCCGCGGTGTGCTGGGTGCCCTCGAAGGTGAGCAGCCGCCCGCCCAGCTGGCGGGCGAGGTTGACCCCGGCCTGGTAGGGGGTGGCCGGGTCGCCGGTGGTCGACACCACCAGCGTGGGCGTGAGCCCCGCGACCTGCGGCGTGTGCGCGCGGTTGGTCGGCGGCACGGGCCAGAACGCGCAGACGTCCAACGCCCCGACCGGGCCGAGCCCGGGATCGGCGAACGGGGCCGCGGCGTTGGCGCGCCGGTTGGTGTCGGCGGCGACGGCCCGGTCGGTGGTGCGCTCCTGGTCCTGGCACAGGATCGCGGTGAACGCCTCCTGGGTGTTCTCGTAGTGGCCGTCGGAGCCGCGCTCGTCGTAGAGGTCGGCCAGGCTGAGCAGCACCCGGCCGTCGCCGCGGCGCAGCTCGTCGAGCGCGGCCGTGAGCGCGGGCCACATGTCCTGCAGGTAGAGCGCGTAGATGGTGCCGACGATGGCGTCGTTGTAGGAGAGCGTGCGGTCGCCGACCGCGAGCGGCTTCGTGATCAGCGGGCGCACCAGGTTCTGGAAATCGGCGCTGGCCCGCGCGGGGTCGCGCGCCACCGGGCATCCGGGGTTGGCCGCGCAGTCGGCGGCGTAGGCGTCGAACGCCTTCTGGAAGCCCGCGTACTGGTCGACGTTGCGGTCGGCGGCGCTCTGGGTGGGGTCCACCGCGCCGTCGAGCACCATCGCGCGCACGTTGCGGGGGAACTGCTCGGCGTAGAGCGTGCCGAGGAACGTGCCGTAGGAGTAGCCGAGGAACGTGAGCTTCGGGTCGCCGAGGGCTGCCCGCAGCACGTCCATGTCGCGGGCGGCGTCGCGGGTGCCGATGTTGGCCAGCACGCCGTCGCCGCCGGAGCGCTGCGCGCACCGACCCGCGTACTGGCGGTTCTCCGCCTCGGTCTGGGCGACCCCGGCAGGCGACGGGTCGACGTCGAGGTCGGCCCGCTCGGCGACCCATTCCGCGTCGGTGAGGCAGTCGACCGCCGGGGTGCTCGCGCCGACGCCGCGCGGGTCGAACCCGACGAAGTCGAACCGCTTGCCGAGCGGGCTGTCGGCGAGCTGCGGACCGAGCGACGCCACCACGCCGAGCCCGGACGCGCCGGGGCCACCGGGGTTGAACAGCAGCGAGCCGATGCGCTTGCCCGGTGGCCTTCTGGCGCAGCACGGCGACGCTCGCCGTCGGGCCGTCGGGCGCCGCGTAGTCCAGCGGCACCTGCAGGCGGGCGCACTGGAAGGTGTCGGAGGAGAACGTCGCGACGTCGCCGACGGTGCTGGCGAACGGCTTGCACGGACCCCAGGCGAGCTGCTGGCCGTAGAAGCGCGAGAGCTCGGGCGGAGGTGGATCGCCCGCACCTCGGCCGGGGCTGCCCGACGTGGGGACGGTGCAAGCGGTAGCGACGAGGGCGAGAAGCGCGACCGCGGCACACAGCACCGTGACCAAACGCGGTCGGACCTTCACTCCTCCAGCATGCCGGCAGGCAGGATGCGGCTGCGGCAGACTGCGCGCGTGGACGAATTCCGGTCGGTGTACGGGCACGGCTTCCTGCGGGTGGCCGCGTGCACGCTGCGCACGGCGATCGGCGACCCCGCGGCGAACGCCGCGTCGGTGCTGCGGGTGGCGCGCGAATGCGCCGAGGAGGGCGTCGGGCTGGCGATCTTCCCGGAGCTCACGCTGAGCGGGTATTCGATCGAGGACATCTTGCTGCAGGACACGCTGCTGGACGCGGCCGAACGCGCGCTCGCCGACGTGGTCGAGGGCTCGGCCGAGCTGCTACCGGTGCTCGTGGTGGGGCTGCCGGTCCGCTACCGGCACCGGATCGTGAACGTCGCGGCCGTCGTGCACCGGGGGCGGCTCCTGGGGCTCGCGCCGAAGTCGTACCTGCCGACCTACCGGGAGTTCTACGAGCGTCGCCAGGTCGCGCCGGGCGACGACGCGGCGGGCACGGTGCTCGTGGCGGGCGTCGAGGTGCCGATCGGGCCCGACCTGCTGTTCGCGGCCGAGGACCTGCCCGGCTTCGTGCTGCACGTCGAGATCTGCGAGGACATGTGGGTGCCGGTGCCGCCGTCGGCGGAGGCGGCGCTGGCCGGGGCCACCGTGCTGGCCAACCTCTCGGGCAGCCCGATCACGATCGGCCGGGCCGAAGACCGCAAGCTGCTGGCCCGCTCGGCGTCGTCGCGCTGCCTCGCGGCGTACGCGTACGCGGCGGCGGGTGAGGGCGAGTCGTCCACCGACCTCGCCTGGGACGGCCAGACGATGATCTACGAGAACGGGGTGCTGCTCGCCGAGTCGGAGCGCTTCCCCAAGGGCGAGCGCCGGTCGGTCGCCGACGTCGACCTCGACCTCCTGCGCTCCGAACGGCTGCGGATGGGCACGTTCGACGACAACCGCCGCCACCACGCCGCCCGGGTCGGGGCCTTCCGCCACGTCGGGTTCCGGCTCGACCCGCCGTCGACCGACATCGGGCTGCGCCGCGAGGTCGAGCGGTTCCCGTTCGTGCCCGCCGACCCGGCCCGCCTGGAGCTCGACTGCTTCGAGGCCTACAACATCCAGGTCTCCGGGCTGGAGCAGCGGCTGCGCGCCATCGGCAAGCCGAAGGTCGTCATCGGGGTGTCCGGCGGGCTCGACTCCACCCACGCGCTGATCGTCGCCGCGCGGGCGATGGACCGCGAAGGCCGCCCCCGCAGCGACATCCTCGGCTTCACCCTGCCCGGTTTCGCCACCGGCACCCGCACGAAGAACAACGCGCACCGCCTCATGCAGACCCTCGGCGTCACGGCGGAGGAGCTGGACATCACCGACACCGCCCGGCTCATGCTCAAGAACCTGGGCCACCCGTTCTCGGCGGGCGAGCCGGTGTACGACATCACGTTCGAGAACGTCCAGGCCGGGCTGCGCACCGACTACCTGTTCCGCGCGGCCAACCAGCGCGGCGGGATCGTGCTGGGCACCGGCGACCTCTCCGAGCTGGCCCTGGGCTGGTGCACGTACGGCGTCGGCGACCAGATGGCGCACTACAACATCAACGCGGGCGTGCCGAAGACGCTGATCCAGCACCTGATCCGGTGGGTGGCGTCGTCGAAGCAGTTCGACGACGACGTCAACGAGGTGTTGCTCGACGTGCTCGACACCGAGATCACGCCGGAGCTCGTGCCCGTCGGCGAGGACGAGGAGGTGCAGAGCAGCGAGGCCGAGGTGGGTCCGTACGCGCTGCAGGACTTCAACCTCTTCCACGTCCTGCGCTACGGCTTCCGCCCTTCGAAGATCGCGTTCCTGGCCGAGCACGCCTGGGGGGACGTCGACGAGGGCGACTGGCCGTTGGGGTTCCCGGCCGACGAGCACCGCAGCTATGACCTCGCGGAGATCGTGCACTGGCTCGAGGTGTTCGCCCGCCGCTACTTCCAGTTCAGCCAGTTCAAGCGCTCGGCGATGCCCAACGGCCCGAAGGTGTCGGCGGGTGGCTCGCTGTCCCCCCGCGGCGACTGGCGCGCCCCCTCGGACCTGTCGGCCCGGATCTGGCTGGACGAGATCGCCACCATCCCCACCCCCTGACGGCGAGTCTCCATTTTCGCGACGGCGAGTCTCCATCCTCACGACGGCGAGTCGTCACTTCGATGACGGTCAGGGTCGCGGGAATCGCGACTCGCCGTCGTGGAACCGGAGACTCGCCTTCTAGGCCGGGGCGAGCACGACGACGGGGCGGGCGCGGCCGTCGCGGTCGCGGACCAACGCCAGCACGTGGCCGTCGGGCGCGAAGACGCCCTGCACGCCCTCCACCCCGGCGGGCGGCAGCGGGCGGCCGTGCGCCAGGTCGGCCGCCTCGGCCGGGTCGGCGTCGCGGCGGGGGAACGCCACCGACACCGCCTCGTCGAGCGTGAGCGACAACGACGGCGCTGTTTCCAGCGCCTCCAGGGTGCGGGCGTGCGCGAGCGTGAACGGCCCCACCCGCGTGCGCCGCAACGCCGTGAGGTGGCCCCCGACACCCAGCGCGGCACCGAGGTCGCGGGCCAGCGCGCGCACGTAGGTGCCCGACGAGCACTCGACCGCGACGTCGAGGTCGGCGCCCCGGCGGGCCAGCACGTCGAACGCCGACACCACGACGGGCCGCGGCGGCAGCGCCACCTCCTCCCCCGCCCGCACGAGCGCGTAGGCCCGCTTGCCGTCGACCTTGATCGCGCTCACCGAGCTGGGCACCTGTTGGATCGCCCCCGTCAGCGCGGCGACGCCCGCGGCGACCGCGGCGTCGGTCACCGCCGTCGGGTCGGCCGTGCTGACGACCTCGCCCTCGGCGTCGTCGGTGGTGGTGGCGGCGCCCAGCCGGATCGTGGCGGTGTAGGCCTTCGTGTCGAGGGCGAGGTGACCCAGCAGCTTCGTGCCGCGCTCGACGCCGCACACGAGCACACCCGTCGCCATCGGGTCGAGCGTGCCCGCGTGCCCGATCTTGCGGGTGCGCAGGATCCGCCGCAGCCGGGCGACCACGTCGTGGCTGGTCAGCCCGGCGGGTTTGTCGATGACCACGAGTCCGGCGTCCACGCCGACGATTCTCCCAATTCCCTCGACACCGCCTGCCCGCTCCCCCAGCATCTTCTCCTCGTGGGCCACATCGAGGCGATGGCGGTCGGGCACGTGCTGCCCGACGGTCGCGAGCTGTTCGCCGACGTGAGCTTCCGCGTCGGCGAAGGATCTCGGGTCGCGCTCGTCGGGCCGAACGGGGCGGGCAAGACCACGTTGCTGCGCATGGTCGCGGGCGAGATCGCGCCTGCCGCCGGGTCGATCGCCCGGGCGGGCGGGATCGGCGTGATGAGCCAGTTCGTCGGGGCACCGACCGCCGACGACCGCACCCTCGCCGACCTCGCGCTCTCGCTCGCCCCGCCCCCGGTCCGGACGGCAGGCGGGCAACTGCGGGCCGCCGAGGCCGCGCTCGACGACACCGAGCGCACCCAGGTCCGCTACGCCGACGCGCTCGTGGCGTGGGGCGAGGCGGGCGGCTACACGGCGGAGGTGGCGTTCGACACGGCGTCGGTCGCGGTGCTCGGGCTGCCGTGGGAGAAGGCGCGGCACCGGCGCATCACCACGCTCTCGGGCGGCGAGCAGAAGCGGTTCGCACTCGAGCTGCTGCTGCGCGGGCCCGACGAGGTGCTGCTGCTCGACGAGCCCGACAACTACCTCGACGTGCCCGGCAAGCGCTGGCTGGAGACGCGGCTGCGGGAGTCGCCGAAGAGCGTGCTGTACGTCAGCCACGACCGCGAGCTGCTCGCCCGCACGGCCCAGCAGGTGGTCACCGTGGAGGCGGGCTCGGCGTGGACCCACCCCGAGGGCTTCGCGTCCTGGTACGCGGCGCGGGTGGCCCGGCACGCCCGCTTCGACGAGCTCCGCCGACGCTGGGACGAGGAACGGGCCAAGCTGGAGCGCCTGGTCGTCTACTACAAGGTCAAAGCCGCCCACAACGACGGCATGGCCTCGCGGCTGCAGGCCGCGCGCACCCGGCTGGCGAAGTTCCTGGAGGCCGGGCCGCCGCCGGAGAAGGCCCGCGAGCAGTCCATCCGCATGCAGCTCGGCGGCGCGCGCACCGGCAAGCGCGCGGTGGTGTGCGAGCAGCTGGAGCTCGACGGGCTGACCTACCCGTTCGACCTCGAGGTGTGGTTCGGCGACCGGGTGGCCGTGCTGGGCGCGCAACGGCACCGGCAAGTCGCACTTCCTGCGGCTGCTGGCCCGCGGTGGCACCGACCCGGAGCCCGGCGCGGTGCCCGCGAGCGGCGCGGCGCTCCCGCCGGTCGCGCACGAGGGCGTGGCGCGGCTGGGCGCCCGCGTGCGGCCCGGGCACTTCTCGCAGACCCACGACCGCCCCGAGCTGACCTGCCGCACGCTGCTGGACGTGCTGGTCGGCGGCGACGTCGACCGCGACGGCATGACCCGGGCCGACGCGATGCGCCGCCTCGCCCGCTACGAGCTCGCGGGCCAGGCCGACCAACGGTTCGGCACCCTTTCCGGCGGCCAGCAGGCCCGGCTGCAGGTCCTGCTGCTGGAGTGCTCGGGCGCCACGCTGCTGCTGCTCGACGAGCCCACCGACAACCTCGACCTCGCCTCGGCCGAGGCGCTGGAGCGGGCGCTGGAGGCGTTCGAGGGCACCGTGATCGCGGTGACGCACGACCGCTGGTTCACCCGCGGCTTCGACCGGTTCGTCGTGTTCGCGGGCGACGGCGAGGTGCGGGAGGCGCCGGAGCCTACGTGGGAGTGACCCCGGTGACGGCCCAGCGCCCGCCCCGCACCCTGAGCACGACGGCCACGAGGCGCACCAGCATGAACGCGGCCAGCCCCGACCAGATCCCCGCCAGCCCCCACCCGAACGCCAGCGACGCCCAGATCAGCGGCAGGAACCCGACGACGGCGGCCAGCAGCGTCCACGTCCGCAGGAACGCGGCGTCGCCCGCGCCGAGCAGCACCCCGTCGATGGCGAACACGACACCCGCGACGGGCTGCAGCGCGGCGAAGAACCACCAGGCGATGGGCACGGCGGCGAGCACGGCGGCGTCGGGCGTGAAGACCGGCGGGAGCACCCCGGACAGCGCCGCGAACAGCACGCCGAACCCGACCCCGAGGACCAGGCCGTAGCGGGTGACCCGGGCCGCCAGCGCACGGGCCCGGCCCGCGTCGCCCGCGCCGAGCGCCGCACCGACCAGCGACTGCGCCGCGATCGCGATGGCGTCGAGCACGAGCGCCATGAACGACCAGAGCTGCAGCACGATCTGGTGGGCGGCGGCCACCGGGGCGCCGAACCGGGTGGCGACGGCGGCCGCGGACAGGAAGCACGCCTGGAACGCGAGGCTGCGGGCCACCAGGTCGCGGCCCATGGCGAGCTGCGCGCGCAGGGCCGCCGGGCGGGGGCGCCACGAGCCGCGGCTCTCCCGCACGAGCGCGCCGAGGAAGAGCCCGGCGCCGATGCACTGGCCGAGCACGTTCGCCCACGCCGAGCCGACCAGACCGAGCCCGGGGAACGCGCCGATCCCGTGCACGAGGACGACGCAGGCGACCGCCGACACAGCGTTGCCCGCGAGGACGTAGCGCAGCGGTCGCGCGGTGTCCTGCACGCCGCGCATCCACCCGTTGCCCGCCAGGGTCACCAGCAGCAACGGGGCGCCGACCAGCGCCACCCGCAGCCAGCTCACCGCGCCCTCGGCGATCGCGCCGCCGTTGCCGAGCGCTTCGGCGACGGGCCGGACCACCAGTTGCCCGACGACCACCAGGCAAGCGCCGACGGCGAGCGCGAGCCACGTGGCCTGCACCCCCTCGGCGACGGCGTCGGCGCGCCGACCGGAGCCGTACATGCGGGCGGTGCGGGCCGTCGTGCCGTAGGAGAGGAAGTTGAGCTGGCTCGTGACCTGCGCGAACAGCACCGCGGCGACGGCGAGGCCCGCCAGCGGCACCGCCCCGAGCCGTCCGACGACGGCCGTGTCGACGAGGAGGTACAGCGGCTCGGCGGCGAGCACCGGCAGGGCGGGCCCGGCGAGCCGCACGATCTCCCGCGCCGAACTCACGCGGCTTGCTCGCCTGCGCTCGTCAGCCGAGCTGCTGTGCCGGATGGTGAGCTCGCTGCGTCTACCCTCCCCGCAGGCTCCGCAAGCTCCGCAAGCTCCGCCTGCTGCCGTCCCCCGGCCTCGCTCACCCGATCGGCCTCCGGCACACGTAGACGAACGCGGGCGGCATGTTGCGCCACACGGGCGCGGTGATGAGCACCTCCTCGAAGCGCGACCGCAGCGTGCGCCGGAACCGGTGCGCGGCGGGCAGTGCCATGCCCGGGCAGGTAGGCGAAGGTGGTGAACGCCCCGGTCGGGCCGATCGCGTGCCCGACCTCGGTGAGCACCCGCTGCTGGGTCGGCTCGTCGAACAGCGCCCACGGCAGCCCGCACACCACGGCGTCGACGTGCATGACGCCGCGCTCGGCGAGGAGCTTGCCGAGGTCGCGGGCGTCGCCGTGGACGACCTCGAGCCCGGGCCGAGTGCGGCCGAGGAACTCGACCATGCCTTCGTCGAGCTCCACGGCGAGGTGGCGGGCACCGCGCGGGAGCCGCTCGTCGATCACGGCGCTCACCGCGCCCGTGCCCGGGCCGAGCTCGACGACGACCGGTGCACCCGCCGTCGGGACGATCGAGGCCAGTACGGCCGAGAGCCGCGTCGAGCTGGGCACGACGGCACCCATCGTGCGCGGGCCTGCGCAGGAACGCGGCGAGGAACGCCCGGCGGTGGGCGGCGTCGGTCGGCAGAGGTTGATCGGCGCTCACGACGTGCACCGTAGCCTGGGGGATGACAACCGGCCCGCCCTCCTAGGAGGCGAGCGGCCTGCTGTGCGCAGCGAGCGCGGACCGCACCTCGGAGAGCACCTGGCCGACCGTGCCGTCGAGGGTGAACCCGGCCGCCGCCCGGTGGCCGCCGCCGCCGAGCCGCGCCGCCACCCGCGACACGTCGACCGTGCCCTTGGACCGCATCGACGCCGACCACCGCTGCTCACCGACCTGCTTGAGCACGAGCGCGACCTCGGCCTCGGCCGCGGTGCGGACGGTGTCGATGACGCTGTCGATCTCGGCGGGCCGGAAGCGGTCGACGTCGGCGGCGGGCACGGCCGTGTGGACGAGCCCGAGCCCGCCCGCGGCGTCCGGCTCCAACACGCAGCCGTCGAGGGCGCGGGCCAACGCGGCGAACCACGCGAACGGATGGGTGTCCAGCAGCTGCCGCACCAGTGTGGTGGGCTCGACGCCCGCTGCCGACGAGCTCGGCCGCGAGGCGGTGGGCGGCATGCCCGGCCGTGCGGAAGCCCACGGTGTCGGTGACGAGGCCCGCGTAGAGGCAGCGCGCGACGTCGACGTCGAGCGGGACGCCCAAAGCCGAGAGCACGCGGCTGGCGACGACGACCGTGGCCTCCGCATCCGGGTCGAGCAGCTGGACGTCGCCGAAGCCGGGGTTGGACACGTGGTGGTCGATCATGATCGAGACGCGGGCCGCGTCGAACGCGGCGGCCAGCGGGCCGAGCCGGGCGGGCTCAGCGGCGTCGCACGCCACCACGACGTCCGGCGCCGCGGGCACGGCCGACGGCGGCACGACGAGGCCGAGCACGTCGAGGGGACGCAGTGTGTCGGGCATCTCGTCGGGCGTCGCGAAGGCCACCCGCACCACCGCGCCGCGCCGCTGCAGGGCGATGCCGAGTGCGAGCGCGCTGCCGAGCGAATCGGCATCGGGCTGCACGTGCGCCAGCAGCGTGATGTCGGCGGCGTCGGCGAGCACATCGGCGGCGGTCCGTAAGGGGTCGGCGGCCAACGACGCTCCTCGTGATGGGTCCGGTAGACCCGAGGGAGCGTAGCCGCCGACGCCCGCGCGCACGGGCCGAACGGGGAAACCGGCGGCGTTCAGTCCTCGTCCTCCTCGTCGGGCTCGCGCGGTGCCCGGTAGGGGTCGGGCTCGCCCGCGTGCTGCGCTCCGACGGCGCGCCGCGCCACCTCGGCGTCCGACTCGCGGGTGCGGGCCAGCAGCTCCTCCATCCGCCGCGCCTCGTGGGGCACGACGTCGGCCACGAACGCCAGCGACGGCGTGTGCCGGATGCCCGTGCCCGCCCCGACCTTGGAGCGCAGCACACCGGTGGCGCTGGCGAGCGCGGCGGCGGCCCCCGCGGCGTCGGGCTCGGCGTCGACCGTCTCGCCCAACACCGTGTAGTAGACGGTGGCCTCGCGGAGGTCACCGGTGACCCGCGTGTCCGTGATGGTCACCATCGTCAGCCGCGGGTCCTTCACCTCGTGCTCGAGGGCCTCGGCCACGATGTGCGTGATCCGCTTCGCCAGCCGTTGGGCGCGTGCGTGATCCACCATCTTGATCTCCTTCAGTCGTCCGGCCCGAGCATGCGCAACCGGGCCGAGAGCAGCTCCAGCTCGGGCCGCGCGGCGACGAAGCGCTCGCAGCGGTCGAGCACCGCCGTGACGTGGTCGTGGTCGGCACCCACGCAGCTCACGCCGATGAGCGATCGCCGGTGCAGGTCGAGGTGGCCCGCCTCGGCGACGGCCACTTCGAACCGTCGCCGCAGCTCGGCCACGACCGGCCGCACCAGCGACCGCTTCTCCTTCAGGGAGTGGACGTCCCCGAGCAGGACGTCCAACTCCAACGCTCCGACGTACATGGTGACGTGTTACGCGCGGGGCTTCTCCCGCATCTCGAAGGTCTCGATGACGTCGCCTTCCTTGATGTCGTTGAAGCTGCCGAGCGTGAGACCACACTCGTAACCTTCGCGGACCTCGACGACGTCGTCCTTCTCCCGACGCAGCGACGCGATCGACAGGTTCTCGTTCACCACGACGTTGTCGCGGATCAGACGGGCCTTGGCGTTGCGGCGGATGACCCCGCCCATCACCAGGCAGCCCGCGATCGACCCGAAGCGCGAGGACCGGAAGACCTGCCGGACCTCGGCCCGACCCAGCTCCGACCTCCTCGAACTCCGGCTTGAGCAGGCCCTTCAGCGCCGCCTCGATCTCCTCGATGGCCTGGTAGATCACCGTGTAGTAGCGGATCTCCACGCCCTCGCGGTTGGCGAGCTCGGTGGCCTTGCCCTCGGCGCGGACGTTGAAGCCCAGCACGATGACGTTGTCGGCGATGGCGAGGTTGATGTCGCCCTCGGTGATGCCACCGACACCGCGGTGGATCACCCGCAGCTCGACGTCGTCGCCCACGTCGATCTTCAGGAGCGCGTCCTCGAGGGCCTCGACGGTACCCGAGTTGTCACCCTTGATGATCAGGTTGAGCTGGTTGGTCTCCTTCAGCGCGGCGTCGAGGTCCTCGAGCGACACGCGCTTGCGGCGGCTGGCCAGCTCGGCGTTGCGCTCGCGGGCGCGGCGCCGGTCGGCGATCTGGCGGGCCACGCGGTCCTCGTCGACGACGAGGAACGTGTCGCCCGCGCCCGGCACCGACGTGAAGCCGATGACCTGCACCGGCCGCGACGGCAGCGCCTCGGTGACGTCGTCGCCGTGCTCGTCGAGCATCCGCCGGACGCGCCCGGAGGCGTCGCCCGCGACGATCGAGTCGCCGACGTGCAACGTGCCGCGCTGCACCAGCACCGTGGCCACCGGGCCGCGGCCGCGGTCCAGGTGGGCCTCGATCGCGACGCCCTGGGCCTCCATGTTGGGGTTGGCCCGCAGGTCGAGCGACGCGTCCGCCGTGAGGAGGATGGCCTCGAGGAGCTGGTCGATGTTCGTGCCCTGCTTCGCCGAGATGTCGACGAACATCGTGTCGCCGCCGTACTCCTCGGCGACCAGGTTGTACTCGGTGAGCTGCTGGCGGATCTTCGAGGGGTTGGCGCCCTCGACATCGATCTTGTTGACCGCGACCACGATCGGCACGTCGGCCGCCTGGGCGTGGTTGATGGCCTCCACCGTCTGCGGCATGACGCCGTCGTCGGCGGCGACCACGATCACCGCGATGTCCGTGGACTTCGCGCCACGGGCACGCATGGCGGTGAACGCCTCGTGGCCCGGGGTGTCGATGAAGGTGATCGGGCGCTCGTAGCCCTCGAGCTCGGTGAGGACCTGGTAGGCGCCGATGTGCTGGGTGATGCCGCCCGCTTCGCCCTCGCGGACGTTGGTCTTGCGGATCGTGTCCAGCAGGCGCGTCTTGCCGTGGTCGACGTGACCCATGATCGTGACGACCGGGGGCCGGAACTCGAGGTCGTCGTCGTCGCCCGCGTTCTCGCCGTAGGAGAGGTCGAAGCTGTCGAGCAGCTCGCGGTCCTCCTCCTCCGGGCTGACGACCTGGACGACGTAGTTCATCTCGCCGCCGAGCAGCTCGAGGATCTCGTCGGAGACCGACTGGGTGGAGGTGACCATCTCACCGAGGTGGAACAGCACCTGCACCAGCGACGCCGGGTTGGCGCCGATCTTGTCAGCGAAGTCGGTGAGCGACGCGCCACGGGCGAGCTTGATCGTCTCACCCGAGCCCTTCGGCAGGCGGACGCCGCCGACCGAGGGGGCCTGCATGGCGTCGTACTCCTGGCGCTTCTGCCGCTTCGACTTGCGACCCTTGCGGGCAGGCCCGCCGGGACGGCCGAACGCACCCGCGGCACCGCCGCGGCCGCGGCCGCCTGCGCCGCCGCCACCGGGACGACCGCCACCGGGACCGCCGCGGAAACCGCCGCCCGCGGGGGCACCGCCGCCGCCGCCACCGGGACCACCGCCACCGGGACGGAAGCCGCCGCCACCGGGACGTCCACCCGGACCGCCCGGCCTACCGCCGGGACCGCCGGGACCGCCGGGACGGCCACCGGGACCGCCACGACCACCTGCACCACCGGGACCCGGACGGCCACCCGCCGGACGGGCGGGCATCATGCCCGGGTTGGGCCGCGGCGGCATGTTGCCGGGCGACGGCGGGCGCGGACCGCCCTGACCGGGCCGCGGACCACCGGGCCGCGGACCACCCGGACGGGCGTTGCCGCCGCCCTGGGCCGCGGGGGCCTGACCACCCTGCGGGGCACCGCCCTGCGGGGGCGGACCGGGCCGGGGTGCGGCCGAGCGCGGCGGGGCACCGGAGCCGACGCCGAAGGGGTTGTTGCCGACCCGCGGCGTGCGCGGGCCCGGCTTGGGGGCCTGCGGGCGCGGCGGGACGGTGGCCGTGCCGCCGTCGGCGGCGGGCTGGACCGGGCCGGTCTGCGGACGCGCGGGCGGACCCGGACGAACGCCGCCGGGGCCCTGCGTGGCCTGCCCGGGCCGGGACTCGGCCGGGCTCTGCGGCGCCGCCCGCTGGTCGTCCTGGCCAGGGACCGGGATCTGCGCGGGCCGCTCGGTGACCGGAGCCTGGGCTGCGGCCGGGACCTCCGCCACGGCCGGGGCCTGCGCGGCCGCGGGTGCCTGCGGCGCAGGCTGCTGCGGCCGGGCGGCGGGGCCGGGCCGGGGGCCCGGACGCGGGCCGGACGGACCGGACGGGGCCGGACGGGCCCCCTCGGTCACGGGCGCCGGTCGGGCGGGAGCGCCTGCCCCCGCCGCGGGCGCCGCCGGACGGGCGGCGGGGCGCTGACCCGGCGCGGGCTGGCCGCCGGGACGGGGACGGCCGCCGCCGGGACGGCGCGCGGAACCGTTGTCGGATCCACCGGCCATGGACTCCCGCAGCTTGCGCACGACGGGGGCCTCGACGGTGGAAGAGGGAGACTTCACGTACTCCCCGAGGTCCTGCAATTTGCTGAGGACCTGCTTGCTGCTGATGCCGAGCTCCTTGGCGAGCTCATGCACGCGGGCCTTGCCTGCCACTGCACTCCTTGTTACTCGGAGGCCGGCGGCTGGTCCGCTCGACCTCGAACCTAGTGTCGAAGCACGTTCATGGTGCGATCTTCACGACTGGCTCATGACGGGTCGACCTTGCTCTCTTCTTCGGTGGGTCCGGGCACTTCCCGGGCCCCGCTTGCGGCGATCAGGTGCCGCCGTACCGCACCGGTGTCCAGCGGCCCCGGGACGCGCAACGCCCGCGGGAACGCCGAGCGCCGCTCGGCACGTCGAAGGCAATCCAGGACGGGGTGCAACCACGCACCACGTCCGGGAAGCCGCCGCCGCGGGTCCGGGACCAGAGCCCCGTCTTCCACGACGACCCGCAACAGATCGTCGACCGACGACCTCGTGCGACATCCCACACAGGTCCGAATCGGTGCCGGACGAGCGGGAGCTGCCCCCAGGTCGAGGGCCGGGGCCGAGTGTAGCGCAGCGTCGCCGCGTTCTCCGCCCGTGTGGGGGTGGAGGCTCAGCCGACCGACTCCGACTCGGGCGCGCCGGACGTCGAGCGCGGGTCGGCGTCGCTGCGGATGTCGATGCGCCACCCGGTGAGGCGGGCGGCCAACCGCGCGTTTTGGCCTTCCTTGCCGATCGCGAGCGACAGCTGGAAATCGGGGACGACCACCCGCGCCGTGCGGCTCTTGGCGTCGAGCACGGTGACCGAAACCACCTTCGACGGCGAGAGGGCGTTGCCGACGAACGTCGCCGGATCCTCCGACCAGTCGATGATGTCGATCTTCTCGCCGTTCAGCTCGCTCATGACGCCGCGCACCCGTGCGCCCATCGGTCCGATGCAGGCGCCCTTCGGGTTGACCCCGGCGACCGTCGACCGGACGGCGATCTTGGAGCGGTGGCCCGACTCGCGGGCGACGGCGACGATCTCCACCGAGCCGTCGACGATCTCGGGGACCTCGAGCGCGAACAGCTTGCGCACCAGGCCCGGGTGCGTACGGCTCAACGTGATCTGCGTGCCCCGCATTCCCCTGGTGACACCGACGACGTAGCAGCGGATCCGCTCGCCGTGCGCGTAGCTCTCGCCGGGCACCTGCTCGGCCTGCGGCAGCACGCCCTCGATCTGGCCCTGCAGCGCGACCACGACGACGCCGCGGGCGTTGGCGCGCGCGTCGCGTTGGATGACGCCGGAGACGATCTCGCCTTCCTTGGCGGAGAACTCGCCGAACGTGCGCTCGTGCTCGGCGTCGCGCAGGCGTTGGACGATGACCTGCCGGGCCGTTGTGGCGGCGATGCGCCCGAAGCCCTCCGGCGTGTCGTCCCACTCGTTGGCGACCGCGCCGTCCGCGGCGAGCTCCTGGGCCATCACGCGCACCAGACCGGTCTTGCGGTCGATGTCGATGCGCGCGTGCGGCTGGTGGCCGTCGGTGTGGCGGTAGGCGGTGATGAGGGCGGTCTCGATCGCCTCCAGCACCGTGTCGAAGGGGATCTCCTTGTCGCGCTCGATGGCGCGCAGCGCAGCGATGTCGACGTTCACGCGGGATCCTCTGCAGTGGTCTCAGCAAGCAGCGCGACTTCGGTCTCCGGTGCGGGCTTGAACTCCACCTCGACGGCAGCGCGCTCGACGTCGGCGTAGCGGACCTGCCGCAGCGACCCGTCGACCAGGAGCGTGACCGCGTCCTCGCCCGCCGCACCGACCCGCCCGGTGAACGGCTTGCCCTCGCGCGGCCGCACGGTGACCAGGCGCAGGCGCGCCCGCCGCCAGTGCCGCTGCGTCGTGAGGGGGCGGTCGACGCCGGGCGAGGTGACCTCGAGGGTGTACGAGCCGCCGATGAGGTGCTCGTGGCGGTCGAGCTCGGCGGCGGCGGCGCGGGAGAGCTTCGCGATGTCGTCCAGCCCCACGCCCGTGTCGGAGTCGACGACGACCTTGACGGTGTGGCGACGGCCCGCGGCGCGCACGTCCAGCTCGTCGAGCTCGAACCCGGCCCCTGCGACGATCGGCTCGAGCACGCCGTGCAGCTGCCCCGGAAGTGGCCCCGGCGACGGGCGCACAGGTCGAGAAGGGGGCATTGCGCTGGCTCCTGCCGGGCGAGGGAGGGGTGGGTCCGTCAGGGTATCGCGCCCGGCGTTCGCGCTCCGTCGGTCGCGCTCCGCCGATTCCCGCGCGGAGGGCCACTGGCAGGATGGTCGACCCCGGGCGGGAGCGGAGGTGCGGATGGCGGGGCAGGTCGGACCGAGGTTGACACGGCGGGCGCTGCTCGCCGTGGTGTTGCTCGGGCCGCCGCTGGCGGCGTGCGCCCCCGCGGGCACGACGCAGGCGCAGACGCCCGACCCGCTCGTCGCGCTCGCCGACGCGGCCCGTGCCGACGCCGCGCTCGCCGCCGCCGTGATCGCCGCGACGCCCGACCTCGTCGGGCGGGTCGCACCGCTGCGCGACGCGCGCGCCGAACACGCGGCCGCGCTGGACGCCGAAGTGGCCCGGCAGGCGGGGCGGTCAGCCACCCCGGCGGCGCGCCCCACCGCCGCGGCGGGCGCCGCCACCCTCGACGCGTTGCGCCGGTCGGTCGCCGCCAGCGGGGAGTCGGCCCGGCAGGCCGCGCTGGGCGCGGACGCGGGGCGGGTGGGCCTCGTCGCCTCGGTGGCGGCCTGCTGCACGACCTACGCGGCGCTGTTGGGGTGAGCGGATGACGCGGATGACGCAGACACCGACGTCGACGATCGACGGGCCGACGACCCAGGCGTTGCAGGCGACGCTCGGCGCCGAGCACGCCGCGCTCTGGTGCTACTCGCTCGCCGTCGCGTTCCTCGTCGAGCCGCAGCAGAGCCAGGCCCGCCGCGACGCGGACGTGCACCGCGAGCTGCGCGGTCGGATCGAGCAGACGCTCACCCAGCTCGGGCAGCGGCCGGTGTCGGCGCAGCCCGCCTACGCCACGCCGCAGCCGGTCACCGACCCGGCGTCGGCGGCCCGGCTGGCGGTCGTCGCCGAGACCGACTGCCAGACGTCCTGGCGGGCGCTGCTGGAGCAGACGTCCGACCGCGGCCTGCGCGAGGCGGGCCTGAAGGCGCTCACCGACGCCACCGGCCGCGGCGCGCGGTGGCGCGCGGTCGTGGGCGCCACGCCTGCGGTGCCGGTGTTCCCCGGTCGGCCCTGATCAGCTGAGCGCGGCGATCGCGCGGGCCACGTCGTCGTCGGTGTTGTACAGGTGGAACGCGAGCCGGGCCGCGCCCGCCCGCGCGCTCGCCACCACGCCCGCCGCGGCAAGCCGGGCCAACGCGTCCGGGCGCCGCACCGCGACGATCGCCGAGCCCGCCGGCGCGAGCCCCACGCCGGTGCAGAACGCGTCGGCCAGGCCCACGCAGTGATCCTGGACGACACCGCGGTCGAGCCCGGCCAGCCACGGCAGCGCGACGGCGGCGCCCGCGTGGCAGTACCAGGCGGGCGAGGTGTCGAGGGCCCGCCGGTCGGCGGCGAGGCGCAGCGGGAGCCCGTAGACGCTGTCCCAGACGTCCTCCCCCGCGTACCAGCCCGCGAGGTGCGGCACGACCGGCCAGCCGGGGCGCAGCGCGAGCCAGGCGGTGCCACGCGGGCTGAGCAGCCACTTGTAGCCGCCCGCCACCACGGCGTCGGCGAACGACAGGTCGGCGGCGAGCCAGCCGAGGGCCTGCGTGGCGTCGAGCACCACGCGCGTGCCGCTCGCCTGCGCGGCGCGCAGCGCGTCCAGGTCGACGAGGCGGCCGTCGGCGGACTGCACCACGCTGACCGCGACGACGTCGTGGTCGGCCGCCCGCTCCCCCAGCTCGTCCAGCTCGGCCTGCACCAGTGTGACGCCCCGCCCGGACTGCGCGGCGAACGGCCACGTCACGCTCGTGAACTCACCCGCCGCCACGAGCACTCTGGCGCCGTCGGGGACGCTCGCCGCGAGCAGCCCCACCAACGCGGACACGGCTCCGCCGATCGCCACCCACGCGGTCGGCACCCCGACGAGATCGGCGAACCCGCGACGGGCGCGCGCGGTGGGCTCGTCGAAATCGGGCGGGCGGCCGTGGCCGGTTCGCCAGGCCTGCACCGCCGCCGTCACCGCATCGGCCACCGGCGCGGGCGGAATACCGACGCTCGCGGTGTTGAGGTAACCGTCGGGAACATCGAACTCGCAACCGAACGCCGTGCGCATCCCTGCGAGAGTAGGCCCGTGCAGACCGAAGTGATCGAGATTCGCACCGGTGACCACGAGGCGGTCGTGGCGCTCGACCGGGAGATCGAGCGGTTCCTCACCGCGGCGGACGCGCGGGAGGGGCTGCTGTCGGTGTGGGTGCCGCACGCGACGGCGGGCCTCGCCGTGATCGAGACGGGCGCGGGGAGCGACGCCGACCTGCTCGCCGCACTGCGCGACCTGCTGCCCGCGCACGACCGGTGGCGCCACCGCCACGGCAGCGCCGGGCACGGCCGCGACCACGTGCTCCCGGCGATCGTCTCGCCGTCGCTCGCCGTCCCGGTGCTCGACGGCCGCATGGCGCTGGGCACCTGGCAGTCCGTGTGCCTCGTCGACACCAACCGGGACAACCCCGTGCGGTCGGTCCGGCTGTCGTTCCTCGCCGGGTAGTGATCTCCGCATGATCGCGGCCTGAGAGGGTGGCGGCATGCTGCTGGACCGGCGGTCGGCCCCGTTCCTCGCGGTGGGCGCCGCACTCGTCCTCCTCGCGGGCGGGCTGGTGGCCGTCGGGGTGTGGTGGGCGACGAACTGCTTCGGGGGTTGGGTGGGACGGCCGCTGGGCGCGGAGGTGCCCGCCGCCGCCTCAGGGCCGGACCGGGCCGACCTCGCCGCGGCGGGCGACCTGCGCGACGTCGGCGTCGACACCACGGTGCGCTGGGGTCTCTGGCAGCACCTCGACGACATCGGCGAGTCGGCCAAGCCGGTCCACCGGGATCCGGAGCTCCGTGCGGCGACCGTCGCGGACGGGCAGCTGGTCACCGCGCAGCGCCGTCCGGGCAGCGTCGAGGCCGTCCCGCCGGACACGACGCTCGTCGCGGCGTACGACGCGGCGACGGGGACGCCGCGCTGGCAGGTCGAGGGTCCGCGGGCGCGGGGCGAACTCCGGCTGCTGGCCGTGGGCGGTCGGCTGCTGCTGGCCGCCGAGCGCCTCACCGCGCTGGACGTCGCGAGCGGCGCCTTCGCCTGGTGCGTCGACGCGGCGGGCGCGGTGGTCGCCGCGGACGCGCAACGGGTCGTGCTCGCGACGCAGGACGGGCGGAACTCGGTGTTGCGCAGCCTCGACACCGCGACCGGGGCCGAGCAGTGGCGGGTCGGGTACGAGGCGCACGACGCCACGCTGCGGCCGGTGGTGACGGGCGGGGTGGTGGTGGCCTACGTCGTGCCCGCGGGCGGCGGCCCGTCGGTGCTGCAGGCCTTCGACGTCGCGGCGGGCGAGCCGCGGTGGACCGCTCCGTCGGATCCACCCGGTGCGCTCGTCGGCAACGGCGAGAGCGTGTGGTCGCCGAGGTGTACAGCGCGGCCGTGGGGTCGCGGCGCTCGACGCGCGGTCGGGCGCGCGCCGGTGGGCGACACCGCTGCCGGGGAGCGGGCCGATGCAACTGTGGCCGGTCGACGGCGGCGTGATCGCCAACGCGCAGACGCTCACGTTGATCGACGCGGGCACGGGGGCGGCGCGCTGGAGCGCGGCGGGTGTCGACCCGGTGCCCGCCGGGCTCGAGCCCGTCGTCGTGGGTCGGGCGTTGGTCGTGCCGCGGTACCGGGGGGTCGACACGATCGACCTCGCCACGGGGGCGGCGGCTTCGGCGGCGTCGGCTTCGGCGGCGGAGACGGCGTGCTGTCGATCTCGGCGGCCGCGCTCGTCGCCCGGCGCGGTGAGCGCGTCACGGTGTTCGCTCCCGGATGATCGTCGTCGGTGGGACGTGGGCGCCCCGCGGAGGGCCATCACGCCCCGGTCGCGGCGATCTCCGGGGTCAGCGGACGGTCGAGGACGACTCGAACACGAACGTCCGGCCGTCGCCGAGCCGCACGCGGGTGCCGGGCAGCAGGCGTCGACTGCGCCGCGGTGGCAGCGGGGTCCACCGGCCCTCGTCGGGGCCGGACACGTAGGTGCCGTTGTGGGAGCCCGCGTCGACGACCATGACGTCCCAGCCGCTCACCCGGATCTCGGCGTGCGCGTGCGCCACCGACTCGTCGTCGACGACGATGGGGCGCAGCTCGCCCGCACTTACGCGCTCGTCCGTGTCGGGTCGGCCGCCGACGAGGTAGCTGCCGTCGACGACGTGCGCGGCGCCGTCGTCGAACACGAGCCTGCCCAGCGGGGGTCGCGGACCGGCGACGAGACCGCCGACGCGTTCGTCGATCGGCGCGGCGCACTCGCGGCAGGACGGCGAGCGCGGGTCGTTGAGGTGGCCGTTCTCGCAGCTGTAGCCGCGGATCCGCGGCCCGCGCCGCTCAGTCGTCGGCGTCGCCTCGTCGGAGCGCTCGAACGGGGAGCTGGGCGTCGTGGTGGTCGACCCATCGGTCGGCGGCGGTGGCCGCGTCTCCGGCGCGCGGCTCGGAGGCGGGGCGAAGCCCGCAGGCGGCGTCGCGACGGGGGCGAGGTCGATCACGGAGCCGCGGGCCGGGTCGTGAGCGGGCGCGAACAGCGACGCGGCCGCAGGCGGTTCACCCGGCCGTGGCCGCCCCGGCTGGCGGCCCCGCACCGGCAGGGTGTCGCGCTGCGCCTCCTCGGCCTGGGGCGGTCGCCCGAACGGCGCAGCGTTCTCCTCCGGCGTGTGGCCGGGCGCGGAGCCGTCGAACGCGGCCCCCTCCGCCCCCGCCGCACTGCCGGACGGCCGGGGCTGCGACCCGTCGAACGGGCCGCCCTCCCCCAACGCCCGGGCGAGGAGCGGGGAGCCGTCCAGCGGCGCGCCCTCCCCCGTCGCTCGGCCAGCAGACGTCGCAGGCCGCGCACCGTCCAAGGGCGCAGGTGCCTCCTCGAGCGCGTGGCCGGCAGACGTCGCGGGCCGCGGGCCATCCAAGGGCGCAGGTGCCTCCTCGAGCGCGTGGCCGGCAGACGTCGCGGGCCGCGGGCCATCCAAGCGCGCAGGTGGCTCCTCCAGCGCGTGGCCGGCAGACGTGGTGGGCCGCGGGCCATCCACCGGCGCAGGGGCGGGTGGCGGCGCACCGGCGTCCATGCGGCCCTGGCCGGTGGACGGCGGGGACGGCGGATCGGTGACCGGTGCGGCGTGGTCGGCGAACGCCGGGGGCCGCTGCCCGCCGAACGGCCGCGGGCGGCGGGTCTCCAGCCCGGGGTCGGCGCGCGGCTCGGCCGGAGCGCTGCGCTCGGCTTGCGGTGGAGCGGATTCGTGGTGCGGTGGGTACCCGTGTCCGTCGACCCCGAGCGGGTCGTCGGGGTCGGCGGCCCGGAAGTCCGGCAGCGGGTCGGTCAGCGGATCGATCGGCCGGTCGCCCGCGGCCGGGTCGACGTGCGGGCCGTGCGTCTGCGGCGGCGCGACCGGCATGTCGAGCGCGTGGCGACCCGGCCCCGCAGCCGGACCGCCGTCCCGACTCGCGACCGCATCCTCGGCGGGGTCGGCCTCGGCGCTGGCCTCCGGCCCGGCTTCCCGAGCCACCCCGTTCCGACCACCCACCTGGACCCCGGCCGCCCGCTGCACGGGCAGGTCCGCGGCCCGCGGCGGATCCGCGAAAGGGTCCGACGCGCCTTCTCCGGTGTCGAACCACTCGTGCACGCCCCGGGCGCCTCCCTCGGCGTGACCGAGGTCGTCGAGCCCGAAGCCCGTCGGCCGCAGCACCACGCCTGCCCCGGGGACGACGCCCGCCCGCAGGTCGTGGACGTCGGCCGGGTCGGCGCGCACGTCGCCGCCGTCCATGCTGAGCACGACGGGCGACGTGGGCGGCGACAGGAGCCGGTCGGTCCCGATGGCCGCGTGCGCGCCGGAGAGGCTCAGCCCGCCGACCGCGTCGACGCGCGCGTCGACCTCGCCGACCAGGTAGACCGCGAGCTTGTCGCCTGCCGCCGCGATCGTCCCGAAGCGCAGCTCCTGACCCGGCGCGTCGGGTCCGCTCATCCAGGTGGCCAGCCGCCGGGCGAGCGCCCGCCCGGGCTCGGGGCCCGCGACCTCCGCGCACACGGAGAGGAACTGCCGCAGCGGTTCCGGGTCGGAGCAGCGCGCCACGCAGACGATCCCGGGGAACCGTCCGACGACACCGTCGCCCGCTCCCACTACGGCCCGTAACCCGTCGAAGCCGACCGTGTCGTCCGTGACGCTGCTTGTCGTCACACGCATGGCGGACAGTGTGCCGTCGCGCTAGCAGACGGTGAAGCCCATCGCCACCGGTCACGCGCCCACCGGTACGCCGAGAGCGACGGCGAGCCCCTCACCGGCGCTCCCCGCTCCGGAGCGCCGCCCGATCGGGTGACCCTACCCGCGCACCAGCCCGGCGAGGTGCTCGACGGCCACGACGAGCGGGATCTCCTCGCGCTCACCGCTGCGGCGGTCCTTGACCTCGATCTTGCCGTCGGCCATGCCGCGCCCGACGACGACGATCGTGGGCACGCCGACCAGCTCGGCGTCGGCGAACTTCACGCCGGGCGAGGCCTTGCGGTCGTCGAGGAGCACCCGGATGCCGACGGCGTCGAGCGCGGCGGCCAGGTCCTCCGCACCGCCGACGATCTCCTCGCTCTTGCCCGCGACCACCAGGTGCACGTCGTACGGCGTGACCGAGCGCGGCCAGACGAGGCCGTGCCCGTCGGCGCTCTGCTCGGCGATCGCCGCGACGAGCCGCGACACCCCGACGCCGTAGGAGCCCATCGTGATGCGGATCGGCTTGTTGTTCGCGTCGAGCGCGTCGAGGCCGAGCGCTTCGGTGTACTTGCGGCCGAGCTGGAACACGTGCCCGATCTCGATGCCGCGCGCCGCCTCGAGCGGCCCGGAGCCGTCGGGCGCGGGGTCGCCGGGACGCACGTCGGCGGCCTCGATGGTGCCGTCCGGGGTGAAGTCGCGGCCCACCACGAGGTCGACGACGTGGTGGTCGGGCTTGTCGGCGCCGGTGACCCACGCGGTGCCGGTGACGATGCGCGGGTCGACGAGGAACCGCACGCCGTTGGCGGCCAGCGCCACCGGGCCGATGTAGCCCTTGACCAGGAACGGGTGACGGGCGAAGTCGGCCTCGTCGAGCAGCGCGACCTCGGCCGGGTCGAGCGCGGCCTCCAGGCGCTTCATGTCGACCTCGCGGTCGCCCGGCACGCCCACCCCGAGCAGCGTCCACTCCGACGCAGCCGGGCTGACGGGTCTTGAGCAGCACGTTCTTGAGGGTGTCGGCGGCGGTGAAGGTGCGGCCGAGGCCCGCTCCGTTGAGGAAGTCGACCAGCGTCTCGATGGTCGGCGTGTTCGGCGTGTGGTGGGCCTGGGCGTCCGGCAGCCCGTCGAGCGACCGCGCGGGCGGCGCGGGTCGTGGTGACCGCCTCCACGTTGGCCGCGTAGCCACCCGGGCTCTGCACGAACGTGTCCTCACCGGTCTCGGCGACCGCGAGGAACTCCTCCGACGCCGAACCGCCCATCGCTCCCGAGGTCGCGGCGACGATCACGTACTTCAGCCCGAGCCGGTCGAAGATCTTCACGTAGGCGTCGCGGTGGAGCCGGTAGGACTCGCTGAGGCCCTCGTCGGTGAGGTCGAACGAGTAGGAGTCCTTCATCAGGAACTCGCGCCCGCGCAGGATGCCCGCCCGCGGCCGCGCCTCGTCGCGGTACTTCGTCTGGATCTGGTAGAGGATCACCGGGTAGTCCCGGTAGGAGCTGTACTCCCCCTTGACGAGCTGGGTGAACAGCTCCTCGTGCGTGGGACCGAGCAGGTAGTCGCCACCCTTGCGGTCCTTGAGCCGGAAGATGTTGGGCCCGTACTCGGTCCAGCGGCCGGTGGCCTCGTAGGGCTCGCGCGGCAGCAGCGCGGGCAGGTGGATCTCCTGGGCGCCGATGGCGTCCATCTCCTCGCGCACGACGTCCTCGACGCGCCGCAGCACCTTCAGCCCCAGCGGCAGCCACGAGTAGATGCCCGGGGCGACGCGGCGGACGTAGCCGGCGCGGACGAGCAGCTTGTGGCTCGGCACCTCGGCGTCGGCCGGGTCGTCGCGGAGGGTGCGCAGGAACAGCGTCGACATCCGGGTGAACACCCCGAGAAGGGTAGCGACGCCGCTGCGGGGAGTCAGACCGGGAGGTGCAGGTTGACGTCGCGGGCGGCGTCGGCGAGCTCGGCGAGCTCCACCACCTCCACCCCGGCGGCGCGCAGCTTCTCGGCGCCCTCGCCGTGGACGAACAGCTCGGGCTCGCGCCAGGCGAACACCACCCGCCGGATCCCGGCGGCGAGGATGAGATCGGTGCAGCTCGTGGGCCGCGACGCGCGCACGCTGCACGGTTCGAGGGAGCTGTAGAGCGTGGCGCCCGCGGGAGCCAGCCAACCGGGGCCGAGCGCGGCCAGGGCGACCTCCTCGGCGTGGTCGCGCGGATCCCGCTGGTGGGTGTAGCCCTCGCCGAGCCGGGCGCCGTGCGCGTCGACGATCAGCGCACCGACCGAGAACGCGTACGCCGAGGGCAGCGCGTGCTCCGCCAGGGCGATCGCCTCGAGCAGCAGCACACGGTCGTCCACATCTTGATTGTGCCGCCCTGGCCGACCGCTGCGGCGATCAGGTCAGTGTGGACGCTCGCTCCGCGAGCTCCGCTCAGTGAGCGAGCAGCCACCAGACGTCACGGCCGAACGACCACGCCAGCGCGACCAGCGCCACCGCGGCGAGCCCGACGGCGACCTCGAGCGGCCAGATCGGCGCGGCGGCCGCGACCAGCAGCCCGCCCTGCATCGCGGCGACCACCTTGCGGGCGCGGCTGAACGGCAGCGTCGCCCGCAGCCGGGGCATCACGAACATCGCCGCGACGAAGGCGTAGCGCATCAGGCCGATCGCGAGCACCCACGGCCCGACCGTGCGGCACACGAGCACGCTCAGCACCAGGATGAGGAACGCGTCGACCTCCATGTCGAACCGCGCGCCCAGCATCGACACGGTGTTGTTGCGGCGGGCGAGGTAGCCGTCGAGGCCGTCGAGCGCGATGCGCCACCGCGCCGATCGCGACCAGCACCACCAGCTGCGGACCGCTCGCGCCCGCGGCCACGAGCGCGGTGACCCCGCCGACGAGCGTCGCCCGCGCCAGCGTCACCTGGTTGGCCGCGCCCGCCGCGAGCGCCCGGCCCGCCGCGTCGTGGCGAACCAGGAGCAGCCCGGTGACCAGCGCGAACACCAGCCCGGCCACCCAGCCGAGCGGGCTCAGCCCGACGGCGGCCGAGACGACGCCGAGCACGGCGAGCTGAACCGCGCCCGCGACGGCGAGCTCGCGGTCGAAGACGGTGCTCGTGGCGGAGATGCTGATGGCCATGCCTTCCTCACGGGGTGGACCGCCGAGCGGTTCAACCCCCATCGTGCGTTGTGCCTGTCCGACGCGTTCGGCCGGGGTGCCAGGATCGGACCCATGTCCGGCGTGTCGCGTTCCTTCTGGCTACGTTCCCCCGGCGTCGGCGAAATACGCACGGAGTCGCTGACGTCACCCGGGCCCGACGAGGTGCTGGTGCGGGCGCGCTACTCGGGCATCAGCCGCGGCACCGAGACCCTGGTGTTCCGCGGCGGGGTGCCGCCGAGCCAGCACGACCTGATGCGGGCCCCGTTCCAGGAGGGCGATTTCCCCGCGCCCGTCAAGTACGGCTACCTCTCCGTGGGGGTCGTCGAGGAGGGGCCCGAGCCGCTCGTCGGGCGCACCGTCTTCTGCCTGTACCCGCACCAGGACCGCTACGTCGTGCCCGCGAGCGCCGTCACGCCGATCCCCGACGCGGTGCCCGCGGGGCGGGCGGTGCTGGCGGGCACGGTGGAGACCGCCGTCAACGCGCTGTGGGACGCCGCGCCGCTGGTCGGCGACCGGATCGCGGTGGTCGGGGGCGGGATGGTCGGCTGTTGCGTCGCCCGATTGCTCACGGGGTTGCCCGGAGCCCGCGTGGAGCTGGTCGACGCCGATCCCGGTCGGGCGTCCGTGGCCGCGGCGCTCGGCGTGCCGTTCCGCTCGCCCGGCGAGGCGGCGGGCGACTGCGACCTCGTCGTGCACGCCACCGGTCACCCCGACGGCCTCACCCTCGCGTTGGGCCTGCTCGGCGACGAGGGTGAGGTGATCGAGCTCTCCTGGTACGGCGACCGTCCGGTGCCCGTGCCGCTCGGCGAGGCGTTCCACTCCCGGCGGCTCACCGTGCGTGCCAGCCAGGTGGGCGCGATAGCAGCCCGGCGACGCGCCCGCCGAACGCACGCCGACCGCCTGGCGCTCGCGCTCGACCTGCTGGCCGATCCGGCGTTCGACGCGCTGATCTCCGGCGACGTGCCCTTCGACCACCTACCGACCGTGATCGCCGAACTGGCGGACGGCCGTCGATCGGCCCTGTGCCAGCGCGTCGTCTACGACCACGATGGGTGACGTGTTCCGCGTGACGGTCCGCGACCACGTCATGGTCGCCCACAGCTTCCGCGGCGAGGTCTTCGGCCCCGCCCAGGCCCTGCACGGTGCGACGTTCGTGGTCGACGCGACGTTCCGCCGCGTCGAGCTGGACGCCGACAACATCGTCGTCGACATCGGGCTGGCGACGGTCGAGCTCGGCAAGGCGCTGGAGGACCTCAACTACCGCAACCTCGACGAGCACCCCGACCTCCAGGGCGTCAACACCACCACCGAGTTCCTGGCGAAGCTGATCGCCGACCGGCTGGCCGACCGGATCCACGCGGGCGCGCTCGGCGAGGGCGCGCGCGGGATCGACGGGATCGAGGTCACGCTGCACGAGTCGCACGTCGCGTCGGCGGGCTACGAGCGCGGCCTATGAACGGATACCGGGGACGGCCGCGGGTTGCGGTGGCGGCGGCGGCGAGCGGGCGCGAGCGATGAGTCGCGTGCACGTCGTGCTGCCGGGGGACGTCGACGACCCCCGGTCGCCCAGCGGCGGCAACACCTACGGGCGCCGGGTCGCGCGCGAGCTGGATGCGCTCGGGTGGACGGTCGCGCGGCACCGGGTCGCCGGGAGCTGGCCGCGCCCGGCCGCCACCGAGGAGGCCGGGTTGGCGCGGTTGTTGGCGGCCGTGCCCGACGGCGAGACCGTGCTGCTCGACGGGCTGGTCGCCTGCGGGGTCCCGGACGCGGTCGTCCCGCAGGCGGGGCGGGTGCGGCTCGTCGTGCTCGTCCACCTGCCGCTGGCCGCCGAGGTCGGGCTGCCCGCCGACGTGGCCGCCGACCTCGACGCCCGCGAGCGCGCCACGTTGCGGGCCGCCGACGCGATCGTCGTCACCAGCGCAGCGACGGCGCGCCAGCTCGCGCTTCCCACCGGTCGGGACGCCGGTTCAGACGCCGGTCCCGGCGCTGGCTCGGCCGCTGGGCCGGGCGCGGGTCGGGGCGCCGACCTCGGGGGCGGTCCTGGCGCGGACCTCGGCGCCGTCGACCGGGCGTTGCCCCCGGTGTTCGTCGCCGAGCCGGGCACCGACCCCGCGCCGGTCTCCGTGGGCTCGGACGGGGCGTCGGCGCTGGTGTGCGTGGCGGCGGTGACGCCCGTCAAGGGGCACGACGTGCTGGTCGACGCGCTCGCCGAGGTGGCCGACCGCCCGTGGACCTGCGTCTGCGCGGGCCCGCTCGACCGCACGCCCGACCACGTCGCCGAGGTGCGCAGGCGCATCGACCGCGCCGGGCTCACCGACCGCGTGCGGCTCGTCGGCCCGCTGGACCCGACCGCGCTCGACGCCACCTACGCCACCGCCGACCTCGCCGTCCTCGCGTCGCGGACCGAGACCTACGGGATGGCCGCCGCCGAGGCGCTCGCCCGGGGCCTGCCGCTCGTCGCGACGACGGGCGGGGGGCTCCCCGACACCGTCGGCCACGCCCCGGACGGCACCCGCCCCGGCCTGCTCGTCCCACCCGACGACCCGACCGCCCTCGCCGCCGCGCTGCGCCGGTGGTTCGACGAGCCCGCCCTCCGTGCCCAGCTGCGCACCGCCGCGACCGCCCGCGCCGCTTCCCTCCCCAGCTGGAGCGCGACGGCCGAGGCCGTCGCGGCGGCCCTCGTCCCCGGCGTGCCCGCCCCGCGCCGCGCCCCGACCTCCCGCCACGCCGCCAGCTCCCCGAGCGCGTCTGCCTCCCCCGCACCTGGCGCACCGGCCGCACCCGACGCGCCCAGCCCCGGACCCGGCGCCGACAGCGCATCGACCACGCACCACGCACCCGGCCTCGACAGCGCACGGGATGCGCACCACGCTCCCGAGCGCGCGGCCGCAGCCCGTGCCGACGACGCAGCTGAGGCCCGTCACGGCGAGGTGCCGCAGCCCCGGTCGAGCCGCGAGGCCGTGCGCCCGTCGCGGGTCCGGGGAGCGGCGAAGTGACGCCCTCCCCGGCGTCCCCAGCGCTCGTGGTCGCGCCGGGAGGCGTGGCTTGACGCCGCCGTTGCCGTCCGAGCCGCCGGTGGCCGAGCCGGACTGGCTCGACCTCCGCGAGCCCGCCGACCGCCGCGCCCGGAGCACCGCACTGGCCCACGAGCTCGCCGCCGCACTCCGCCCCGGTCCGGTGCGGATCCTCGACGTCGGGTGCGGCAGCGGCGCGACGACCCGCTGGCTCGCACCGCTCCTGCCCGGACCCCAGGAATGGGTGCTGCTCGACCGCGACCCGGCGCTCCTCGCGCTCGTCCCCGACCGCACGGCGGACGTGCGCGACCGCGACGGAGCGCCCGTCACCTGCTCGACGCGGCGCGCCGAGATCACCGCGCTCACCGCGCTCGATCTCGCGACCACCAGCGCCGTCACCGCGTCGGCGCTCGTCGACGTGCTCACCGCCGACGAGGTCGACGGCCTCGCCGCGACGTGCGCGGCGGCCCGCGTGCCCGCGCTGCTCACCCTCACCGTCACGGGCCGGGTCGAGCTCGATCCGCCCGATCCGTCCGACGGCGAGGTCGCCGCCGCGTTCGACGCCCACCAGCGCCGCACCGTCGCGGGGCGGCGGTTGCTCGGACCGGACGCCCCTGCCGAGACCGCGGACGCCTTCCGGCGACACGGCATGAGCGTCCGGACGGCGGAAACCCCCTGGCAGCTCGGCGACGTCGACCGCGCCCTCACCGCCCGATGGCTGACCGAGCGGGTAGCCGCGGCCGCCGAGCAGCAACCCGATCTGGCGGCGCGCGCGACCTCGGCTGTGCACCGTAGGCTGATGAACCGCGCACCGCTCCACGCCGTGATCTATCACGTCGACCTTCTCGCCCTTCCGAACGGAGGCCCTTCATGACGCACGCCGGGCCGCGACACATCGCCAATCCCGTGGCGCCGACCAAGCACGCGGCGCAGGGGCGACGGGTCCCGTGGCTGCGCATCATCGGTGGGGTCGCGATGCTCGTCGCGCTGGCATCGGTGCTCGGCACCGGTGCTTTCGCCGCCGGGCTGCGCGTCGTCGGGCCGTGGTCGGCGGCGGCGGCGCTCGCGCTGGGGCTGTTCTCGACCGTGTGCACCGCGCTGCGGTGGCGGCTGATCGCGCAGCGGGTCGGCTTGCGGCTGGACGTCGCCGAGGCCGTCGCGGAGAGCTACCGCGCCGTGTTCCTCAACTCCGTCCTGCCGGGCGGCGTGCTCGGTGACGTCGACCGGGCGCGGCGGCACGGCCGGGAGGCGGGCGACGTCGGGCGGTCGACACGGGTCGTGGTGCTGGAGCGCACCGCGGGCCAGCTGGTGCTCATCGCGCGCTGCGCTGCTGGTGCTGCCCACGCACCCGGCCCTGATCCCGTCGCTGCTGGGCGGGGTGCAGACCAAGCCGATCGTGCTCGCGGGTGTGGGCCTGGCGGTCATCGCCGCCACGGCGTTCGTCCTGCTGCGCGCCCGCCGCAACGGCGCGCAGGAGCGGTGGCGCGCCGCCGTCGGCAAGGGCATCGCCGATCTCCGCTCCGGTGTGCTGGCCCGGGGCGCGTGGCCGGGCATCCTGCTGCTGTCCGCGGGCGCACTCGCCGGGTACCTGGGCTTGTTCCTCGTCGCGGCCTACGCCGCGGGCACCACCGCCTCGGTGTGGGCGTTGCTGCCGCTCCTGCTGCTGGCCCTCATGGCGATGGGCCTGCCGATCAGCGTCGGCGGATGGGGCCCGCGCGAGGGTGTCGCCGCGGTGTCGTTCTGGATGGCGGGCCTCACCGCCCCGCTCGGCGTCACCGTCGCCGTCGCGTACGGCGTCCTCGCGCTCATCGCGAGCCTTCCCGGCGCGTTCGTCGTCCTGATGGGCCGCCGCCGCTCGACCGCCCGCGCACCTCAGACCGCGTAGCCACCTGCGCGCCACCCGGCCCGCGCCCGGCCCGCCTGCCCCCGCGCCTGGCCCACCTGCCGCGCGCGGCGCCCCTCGCACCCCGCGCACGGCCACCTCGTCGTGCGCGCCACCTCGTCGTGCGCGCCACCTCGCGCCTGCGCACCACCTCGCGCCTGCGCACGCACCGCGACACCGCACACCGTCCCCCGCGTCGCACGGGCGCTCGTCGCGCCCGCGCCCCGCGCCTCGCACCGGCGCCAGTCGCCGCGCGTCCCTCGCGCCTCGCATCGGCGTCATACGCCCGGCGTCGCCCCGCGCATCGCACCGGCGCCACTCGCGCCGCGTCGCCTCGCGCCTCGCGCCACCTTCTACAGGCGCCGCCTCGTCTCGCGTCGCCTCACCGGGCGCCGGCTACCGGACGGCCGCGCCACCCGCACCACCCGCCCGCCACTCCGGACCGCGACCGCGCAACCGAGGCCGGCTCGCATGCCGCGAGTCACGTCGCGCCCCCCGACTCTCCGTGGCGAGTTGCCCAACTCGCGCGATCGGCGAACCGTCGATCGCGACTCGCCGTCGGGAAAGTCGCGACTCGCCGTCGGGAAAGTCGCGACTCGCCGTCGGGAAAGTCGGGACTCGCCGCCTCGGAAAGGACGACTCGGCGGCTAGGAGAAGTCCAGGGCCTCTACCGTCGCGGCGGACTTGGCGTGGGTCGGGCGCTGGGCACCGCCGACCGCGTAGACCGAGTTGCCCACGGTCGCGAGCGAGATGCCGTGCCGCGGCACCGGCAGCGAGGGCAGTGGCGACCAGGTGCCGGTGGCCACGTCGTACGCCTCGACGGTGGGCAGCACGCGGGTGGGCTCCTCGCCACCCGCGGCGACGATCCGGCCGTCGACGAACGCCGCCGCCACCCCGCCGCGCGGCGTGGGCATGTTCGGCATGGTCTGCCACGCACCCGTGGCCGGGTCGAAGCGCTCGAACGCCGCCGTGTTCTTGTCCGACGACAGGTTCCGGCCGCCGACCGCGTACACATACGTGCCATCCGTGGTCGCCGACAAGTGCTCGCGCGGCGTGGGGATCGGCGCCGCGTCGCGTCCACTTGGTGCCGTCGAACACCTCGGTGGGCGCCACGAGCTGGTTGTCGGCCTGCCCGCCCACCACGACGATCTTGTCGCCGACCACGGCGGCCGCATGCGCCACGCGCGGGTGGGTCAACGGCGCCAGTTCGACCCACGCCCCGTTGCGCAGCGCGAAGACCTTGCCCGACACCAGGCCCGACAGGTTGCCGTTGGCGGGCGCCCACCCGCCGATCACGACGAGCTCATCGCGGTAGGTCACCGCCGCGAGGTGGTGCAGCTGGAGCGGCAGGTCGGGCCCGCGCGTCCACGTGTCGATGGCCGGGTCGTAGCCGTAGACGGCAGGCGTGGCCGCGTCCTGCGTGAGCCCGCCCAGCACCCACATCTTGCCGCCCGCCACCGTGGTGCCCGTGAACTGGCGCGCGACGGGCGCGTCCTTCAGCGGCCGCCACACCGGCGCGGGCTGCAGCCTGCGCGGCGGGATCTGCAACGCCTCGCCCACCCCGGTGGACGCCGTGTGGCTGGCCTGCGTGGCGCCGCCGATCGCGAAAATCGTCTTGTCGACCGCGGCGACCGCGAGCCCGTGCCGACCGGTCGGCAACGGGGGCAGGTCCGACCACGTGTTGGACGCGATGTCGTAGGCGTACACGGAGTTGTCGACCGAGGTCGGCTCCTCGCCGCCCGCCACCACGAGCCGCCCGTCGGCCACCGCGGCTCCGACCCCACCGCGCGGCGCGGGCATGGCCGCGAGCGCCGCCCACGAGTCGGTCTTCGGGTCGTAGCGCTCCAACGCGCTGCTGTTCTTGTCCGACGACAGGTCGCGCCCACCGACCACGTAGGCGAAGTTGCCGTCGGTGGCCATGCCCAGGTGCTCGCGGGGGGTGGGCAGGTCGGAGACCCGCTTCCACGCCGTGCCGTCGAACACCTCGGTGGTGGGGTTGAGCTTGCCGTCGGCCTGGCCCCCGCTGACGATGATCTGGTCGCCGACGACCACCGCCCCGCCCGCGACGTGCGACGACAGCATCGGCGGCAGCTCCACCCAGCCCCCGCCGCGCTGCGCGTACACCTTCTTCGAGCTCACCGCCGTGAGGTTGCCGCCCTGGGCCTCCCAGCCGCCGAGCACGACGATCTCGCCGCGGTAGGTGACGGCCATCTCGTGGGACAGCCCGACCGGCAGCGGGATGCCGGTCTTCCAGGTGTCGATGGCCGGGTCGTAGCCCTCCATGAGGTTCGACGCCGCGCCTTGGGTGATACCGCCGATCACCCAGACGGTGCCGTCGGCGACGGTGGTCGCGACCTGCTGCCGCGGCGTGGGATCCGCGCGCAGGGTGCGCCAGGCGCTCGCGGGCACCACCGGGCTGACGGGGGGCGGCCCGGCGGTGGTCGTGGTGGTGCCCGACCGACCGAAGACCAGCACACCGACGACCGCGAGCGACGCCAGCAGCGCCACGACGACACCGATGGCGATGAGCGGCAGACGGCGGCTGCGCCGATCCGGCGACGGCGGCTGCGGCGCGGGCAGCGGCGGCGGGGTGGACCCCGGCGGCCCGGAGCCCGGGCCGGATCCGCCCGGCCCGCCGGGCCGTTGACCGGGGTGGACCACCGTCTGCGCCGAGGCGCCCGGGTGGTCGAAGTGCCCGGGGCCGGTGTCGCCCGAGCGCGGCCCGGGCGAGGGCCAGCCGGTGGAGCCCGGCCTGCCGACGACGACCGTGGCCCCGTCGACCCCCTTGTCGCCCGAGAGCGCGGTGGTGGCCGCGGTCTGCGACCCGGGCCGCTGCTCCGTGCCCGGTGCCCGGCTCGACGTGCTCGACGGGTTCGACGAGGCGTGCGGGTTGGCGGAAGGGTTGGCGGAGGTGTGCGGCATCGACCCCGCGGCGCCCGCACCCAACGTGCCCGCCCACGGCCGCTCGACCAGCGGCAGGGGGTTGGACGTGGGCCGCGGCGAACGGTCCTCGAACTGCGCGACCTCGGTGGCGTCGGTGGCGTTCTTGTCCCCGGGCCGCCGCCCCACGGGCAGGGCCATCTCCGCGATGGGGATCCCCGCGTCGCGCTGCACCCCCTGCAGCGCGCGCCCGAACGCCTCGGCCGAGGCGGGGCGATCGGCGGGGTCCTTGGCCATGGCGCGTTCGAGTACGGCGCACAGCTCGTCGGGTACGCCGTGGCCGCGCAGGTCGGGGATGGGCTGGCCGGTGATGCGCAGGAACTGGGCGATGATCTCCTCGCCCTCGCGCCGCTCGAAGGCGGCCCGGCCCGCGATGATCGAGAACAGGGCGGCGGCGAGGCCGTAGATGTCCGACTGCCGGGTGGGCGGGCGCCCGTTGAGCACCTCGGGCGAGCTGTAGGAGAGCGATCCGGTGAACGCGCCGGTCGCCGTCTCGAAGCCGCCTTCGATGCGGGCGATGCCGAAGTCGGTGAGCTGGGCCTCGCCGTAGTCGGAGAGCAGGATGTTGGCGGGCTTGATGTCGCGGTGCAGGGTGCCGACGCGGTGCGCGCACTCCAACGCTCCGGCCAGCCGGACCCCCAGCCGGGTGGCCTCCTCCCACGGGATCGGGCCCTCGCGGCGCACCCGCACGGCGAGCGAATCCAGCGACTGGAACGGCATCACGATGTACGGACGACCGCTGTGGGTGACCCCGACCTGCAGGACGTCGACGACGTTGGGGTGCCCGGACAGCCCGCCCATCGCCCGGCCCTCGCGGAAGAACCGCTCGCGGCTGACCGTGTCGAGGTCGGTGTGCAGGAGCTTCACCGCGACCGTGCGGTTGAGCGCCTCCTGGGTGCAGCGGAAGACGACCCCGAACCCACCGCGGCCGACCTCGACGGCGTCGGTGAACCCGGCGCGCGCGAGGTCGACGACGATGGCGGGCCGTCCGCCCGCGGTGACACCCGGATCCGTCACCGCAGATCAGCTGTCCTTCGCCGCAGCCGCCGCGCGGACCTCGGCGAGCGTGATCGCGCCGCGGCGCAGGGCCTCGTTGGCGAGCTTGGTGCGGCGGCGCTCGCCGTCGCCCGAGACGCCGAACTTGTCGTAGAGCCGCAGCAGGTGCTGCTTGACGGCGGCCTCGCTGACCCACAGCTGCTGCGCGATCGCCTTGGTGGAGGCGGGCTCCGTGAACATCTCCGGGCCGGTCATCGGCGTGAACAGCGCGATGAGGACGTCCTTCTCGCGCGGCGTGAGCTGCGGCGGCGGGGCCTGCGCCTCGGTCATGCCGGGGTCGTCGGCGGTGCGGTCGGCGCGCAGGACGATGCGGGTGCGACCGATGCGCAGCTCGTCGCCAGGGCCGACCCGCGCCTCGCCGGACACCCGGTTGCCGTTGACGAACGTGCCGTTGCGGGAGCTGACGTCGCGGATGCTCCAGCCGCCGCCGAGCCGCTCGAGGACGGCGTGCACGCGGGAGACCTGGCCGTCGTCGCCCAGCACGATGTCGTTGCCCGCAGCCCGACCCACGGTGATGCGGTCACCGCCCAGCGGCACCAGGTCGGCACCCTCCGGGCGCCACACCTCCAGGAACGCCGTCATCACACCCCCCTTCGCGCGGAACGGTAATGCAGCACCCGTTCCTCCTGATATCGCTCGCACGCCCTTGTGAGTTTCACGGCGGCGGCGGCGATACGGTTTGAGTAGTCACGAACAAGTGACGGCCGCCACTGCTCGGGAGGTCTCGGCATCAGGATAGCGGCCCGGGGGTGTCCAGCAGACGCCCGAGCAACCGCGACACGGTCGCGGCCTCGATGAGGAAGCCGTCGTGGCCGTACGGCGAGTCGATCACCTGGAGCTCGCCCGCGCGGGGGATGCCCGCCGCCAGCTCCTCCTGCTGCTCCAGCGGGTACAGCCGGTCGGAGGACACCCCCGCCACCAGCGTTTCCGCCGTGACCCGCGCGAGTCCCGACGGCACGCCGCCACGGCCGCGGCCGACGTCGTGGGCGTTCATCATCTCCGTGAGCCGCACGTAGGACGCCGCGTCGAACCGGTGCACCAGCTTGTCGGCGTGGTGGTCGAGGTAGGACTCCACGGCGTAGCGACCGCCGCGGGCCGGATCCTCCCCGGGCTGGGCCAGCCGACCGAACCGCTGCGCGAGCTCGTACGGGCTGCGGTAGGACAGGTGCGCCATCCGGCGGGCGATGCCCAGCCCGACGTGCGGCCCCTGCCCGGGCGGGGCGTCGTGGTAGTCGCCCCCGCGCCAGTTGAGGTCGCCGCGGATCGCCGCCAGCTGCGGCGCGCACCAGCCGATCTGCTCCGCCGACGCCGACGGCCGGGCTGGCCAGGAGGAACAGCCGGGCGACCCGGTCGGGCTCGGTCGCCGCCCACTCGAGCGCCCGCATCCCGCCCATCGAGCCGCCGACGACGCACGCCCACCGCTCGACGCCAAGGGCGTCGGCGAGCGCGGTCTCGGCGCGCACCGAGTCGCGGATCGTGACGAGCGGGAAGCGGCTCCCCCACGTGCGCCCGTCCGGCGCGGTGGCGGCAGGCCCGGTGCTCCCCTGGCAGCCGCCGAGCACGTTGGGGGCCACGACGAACCAGCGCGCCGGGTCCAGCGCCTGACCCGGCCCGACCACGGCCTGCCACCAACCCGGGGTGGGGTGGCCGTCGCTCGCGGGCCCGGCGACGTGGCTGTCGCCGGTGAGCGCGTGCAGCACGAGGACGGCGTTGGAGCGGTCGGGCGCGAGCGTGCCCCACGTCTCGTACGCGATCGAGACGCCCGGCAGCTCGCCGCCGAACTCCAACGGCAGCGGCTCGGCCTGCCGCACCCACTGGCGGCGGCCGGGCGGATCCCCCTCCCGCCACGCGCCGGTGGCGGGAGGGAGCGCCGTCTCGATGAGGGTCACCCAGCCGCCTTGGCGGCGCGGAAGCCCGCTTCGAGGTCGGCCTTGATGTCCTCGATGCCCTCCAACCCGACCGACAGCCGCACCAGGCCCGGGGTGACGCCGGTGGCGAGCTGCTCCTCGCCGGAGAGCTGGCTGTGGGTGGTGCTGGCGGGGTGGATCACGAGGCTGCGCACGTCGCCGATGTTGGCCAGGTGGCTGTGCAGCTCCAGCGCGTCGACGAACCGCTTCCCCGCCTCGACGCCGCCCCGCAGGTCGAACGCGACGACCGCGCCCGCCCCGCCGGGCATGTACTTCTGCTGGAGGGCGTGCCACGGGCTGGACGGCAGCCCCGCGTAGTGGACCTTCTCCACCTCGTCGCGGCCCTCCAGCCACTCCGCGACGGCCTGCGCGTTCTGCACGTGCCGCTCGACGCGCAGCGACAGCGTCTCCACGCCCTGGATGAGCAGGAACGCGTTCTGCGGCGAGATCGCCGGGCCGATGTCGCGCAGCAGCTGCACCCGCAGCTTGATGATGTAGGACAGCGGCCCGAGCGCCTCCCAGTAGTTGAGGCCGTGGTAGCTCGGGTCCGGCGAGGTGAGCCCCGGGTAGCGGTCGGCGTGCTCGCCCCACGCGAACGTGCCGGAGTCGACCACGATGCCGCCGATCGCGGTGCCGTGGCCGCCGAGGAACTTCGTGGCCGAGTGCACGACGATGTCGGCGCCGTGCTCGATCGGCCGCAGCAGGTACGGCGTGGGCACGGTGTTGTCGACCATCAGCGGCACGCCCGCCTCGTGCGCGACGTCGGCGACCTTCCGCACGTCGAGCACGTTGCCGCGCGGGTTGCCCAGCGTCTCGGCGAACAGCAGCTTGGTGTTCGGCCGGATCTTGGAGCGCCACTCCTCGGCGTCGTCGGGGTCGTCGACGAAGCTGACCTCGATCCCCAGCTTCGGGAACGTGTAGTGGAACAGGTTGTAGGTGCCGCCGTAGAGCGACGCGGAGGAGACGAAGTGGTCGCCCGCTTCGGCGATGTTGAGGATGGCGAGGGTCGCGGCGGCCTGGCCGGAGGCGAACGCGACGGCGGCCAGCCCGCCCTCGAGCGCGGCGACCCGCTGCTCGAGCACGTCCTGGGTGGGGTTCATGATCCGCGTGTAGATGTTGCCGAGCTCGGTGAGCCCGAACAGCGCGGCGGCGTGCTCGGTGTCGCGGAACGTGTAGGACGTGGTCTGGTAGATCGGGGTGGCACGCGCGCCGGTCGTCGGGTCGGACGTGGCGCCCGCGTGTACCTGCTTGGTCTCGAAGGACCAGGATTCGGACACAGTTGTCTCCAGGTAGAGCGACGGGTACGGGCTCAGCAGCCGGGCCGGCAATGCGGCGCCCGCCGTGATCCACATCCCGGCGTACGAGCGCGACCGTAATGCGGCCGGAACCTGCGCACAACAAGTACACGATGGCGGCGCCCGGCGATGTTCAGGCGCCTCGGCGCTACCGTGCGGGCGTGCTGGTGCTGCTGCCTCCGTCGGAGACGAAGCGGGGCGGTGGCGAAGGACCGCCGCTGCGGCTCGACCTCCTCGCCCACCCCGAGCTGAACCCGCTGCGGGCGCAGCTGCTCGACGAGCTCGTGAAGCTCGCCGCCGAACCCGAGGCCGCCCGGGCCGCGCTGGGGTTGTCCGCGCAGCAGCACGCGGAGGTGGCGCGCAACGCGGAGCTGTGGACGTCGCCGACCGTGCCCGCGCTGCACCGCTACACCGGGGTGCTCTACGACGCTCTCGACGTCGGCTCGCTGCGGGGCGCGGCCGCCGTGCGGGCCCGGCGGCGGTTGGTCGTCGGCTCGGCGCTGTTCGGGCTGCTCACGGCGGACGACCCGGTGCCCGCGTACCGGCTGTCTGCGGCCTCGGCGCTGCCCGGGCGCGGCACGCTCGCCGCGGCCTGGCGCCCGGTGCTGGAGCCGCTGCTCGCGGCCGTCGCCGCTCGGGAGCTGGTGGTCGACCTGCGCTCCGGGTCGTACGCGGCAATGGCCCGGGTGCCCGGCGCGGTGACCGTGACCGTCCGCACGGCCGGGGGCGCGATCGTGAGCCACTTCAACAAGGCCCACAAGGGACGGCTCGCGCGGGTGCTGGTGAGCTCGCGGGCGGAGCCGACCGACGCGGCTGGCGTGGCGGCGGTGGCCCGGCGGGCGGGCCTGCACGTCGACCGCCGCGGCCAGGCCCTGACCGTGGTGCTGCCCCCTGTCTGAACCCCACCGCTGCGAATGCGACATTCCGGCATTCCTGCCGAAATCCCGTTGCCGGGCTCGATGGGTGTGCTCCACGCTGTGCGAGCTGACGTGGACCGGTGCTGGAGCCGAGGAGGTGTGCCGAATGTCCATCGCTGTCGTGGACGGCTGCCGTCCTCACCCCGCCCCGCCCGGCTGAACCGTCCGCGGGGCCCACACCCAGGAGACCCCGCGTTGCGCGAGCACGACTTCACTTTCGAACCCACCCGCAGGCGCCGCCGTCGCTTCGACGACGACGAGCCCCGATCGACCCACACCCGCCGCTCGTTCGACCTGACCGCGCTCGACGAGCGCGGCGGCAAGGACATCACAGAGGACGACGGCCCGCCCGAAGGCGACCGCTGGTCGACCTGGGACGGCGCCGAGCACGGCCCCCGGCCCCGTCCCGGCTGGGTGATCACCGACCACGCCGCCGTCGACACCGACCTCGGCGTGCTCAAGACCGGCAAGGAGGCCGACGTCCACCTCCTCGAGCGCGCGGTACCCGGCACCGACCGGCGCGCGCTGCATGGCCGCCAAGCGCTACCGCAGCGCCCAGCACCGCATGTTCCACCGCGATGCGGGCTACCTCGAGGGCCGCCGGGTTCGGCGTTCCCGCGAGATGCGCGCGATGGCCACCCGCACGGCGTTCGGCCGTGAGCTGCTGTCGGGCCAGTGGGCCAACGCCGAGTTCGGCGCGCTCACCCGGCTCTGGCGGGCGGGCGTGCCGGTGCCCTACCCCGTGCAGCTCGTCGGCACCGAGCTGCTGCTGGAGTACCTCGGCACCGACGACGGACGGGCCGCCCCGCGGCTGGCCCAGCTCCGTCCGGACCCCGACGAGCTGGCCGACCTGTGGTTCCAGCTCGTCGAGGCCCTGCTCGGGCTCGCCCGGCTGGGCCTGGCCCACGGCGACCTCTCGGCGTTCAACCTGCTCGTCCACGAGGGGCGGTTGGTCGTGATCGACCTGCCGCAGGTGGTCGACGTGGTCGGCAACCCGAACGGGCCGGAGTTCCTCGCCCGTGACGTGCGCCGCATCGCCGAGTGGTTTGCGGCGCACGGATTGCCGTCTGACGTGGGCGATCCCGGCGCGCTGCTCGACGAGCTGCGGGCGGAGATCGGGCTGCCGCGGACGTCACACGACCGCTGACGGCGGAACGGGTCGGGCGCTGCACTAAGCTGGATGCGAGCGCCCGGCCATTCCGCAGGCGCCACCACGAGGACGCGCATCGACGCGTCCGGGCTCGTCCGGTTCTCCGCGAGACGCGCCCGTCCCGGAGGTATTGAGTGACATCCCCGCAAGTCCGCCGTCGTTCCGGCGCGTCGAACCGACGCCGCCGCCCCGCCGGCTCCCAGCCCGGCAACTCCCAGCCCCGCCCCGACCCAGCCGCAGGCCGCACCCGAGGTCCTGTGGACCGCGCCCGCGTCGGGCATGCCCACGTTCGCCGCGCTCGGCCTGCCCGAGCCGCTCCTGCGGGCGCTCACCGCCCACGGCTTCACCGAACCGTTCCCCATCCAGGCCGCGACGCTGCCCGACGCGCTCGCCGGTCGCGACCTCCTCGGCCGCGGCCAGACCGGCTCGGGCAAGACGCTCGCGTTCGGGCTCGCGGTGCTGGCCCGCCTCGCAGGCGACCGGTCGCGGCCCCGCCGTCCCCGTGGGCTGGTCCTGGTACCCACCCGCGAGCTCGCCACCCAGGTCATCGACGCGCTCCAGCCGTTCGCCAAGGCGCTCGGGCTGTCCGCCGCCGCCGTCGTGGGCGGCATGTCCTTCAACCGCCAGTCCAGCGAGCTGCAGCGGGGCGTCGACGTCCTCGTCGCCACCCCCGGCCGCCTCGCCGACCACCTCGACCAGGGCACCTGCTCGCTCGGCGACGTCACCATCACGGCGATCGACGAGGCCGACCGGATGGCCGACATGGGCTTCCTGCCGCAGGTCCGGCGCATCCTCGACCAGACGCCGTCCGACGGCCAGCGGCTGCTGTTCTCCGCCACCCTCGACGGCGACGTCCGCACGCTCGTCCTGCGCTACCTCACCGATCCGGTGACGCGCTCGATCGCGCCGGCGACCGGCGCCGTCGCCACGATGGAGCACCACCTGCTGCACGTCGACGAGCTCGCCAAGAACCGCGTCGTCGCCGAGATCGCCGCCCGCGAGGGCCGCACGATCATGTTCGTCCGCACGAAGCACGGCGCCGACCGGCTGGTCAAGCAGCTTCGCCGCGACGGCATCGACGCCGCCGCGCTGCACGGCGGCAAGGCGCAGAACGCCCGCAACCGGGCGATCGCGGCGTTCCGCGACGGGGTGAAGCCCGTGCTCGTCGCCACCGACGTCGCGGCGCGCGGGATCCACGTCGACGACGTGAGCCTCGTCGTCCACGTCGACCCGCCCGCCGAGCCCAAGGACTACCTCCACCGCGCGGGCCGCACCGCGCGAGCAGGCGAGTCGGGCACCGTCGTCACGATGGTCACGACCGGTCAGCGCCGCGACGTGGACGAGATGACGCGCAAGGCGGGCGTACGGGCCAGGACCACCGACGTGGCACCGGGCGCCCCCGCGCTGGTCGGCATCACCGGCGCCCGCCCGCCGTCGGGGGTGTCGTTGATCGAGCCCGCGCGGCCGCAGCCCCAGCGGTCTGCCCGCCCGAAGCCGCCGCGCCGCCGCCGCGCGGCCTGACGCCCAGCCGCGCGGTCGGGCGTCATGTGGCTCCCGCCGCGCGGCCTGAGGTCACCTCCCCCGCTGACTGACGCCTGCGTCGCCGCTGCGCCGCGCGGCCTGGGTCAGCTGAGCCCTAGGACCGACAGCGCGACCCGCGCGGCCTCGCCGCCCGCCTCTTCGGCGACGGCGAGGGCGCGGGGCACGTCGAGGTCGTCGAGCAGGGCGGCGGTGACCTCGGTCGCCGCCGCGGTGCCCGTGTCGAGCGAGCCGCGGGCGGCTGCGCCGTAGAGCCGCTCCAACCGGGCGGCTGCGGCGTCGAGCGAGGCCGGGTGGTACTCCCACTCCTGCGCCCACGGCCGGTCGACCAGCAGCAGCCGCAGCGCGCCCGCCGGGTGCTTGGCGAGCACATCGGACACGAGCACCAGGTTGCCCGTGCTCTTGGCCATCTTCACGCCGTCCAGCCCCACGGTGCCGACGTGCAGCCACGCCCGCGCGAACGGCGTCACCCCGGTGACCGCCTCCGCCATCGCCGACTCGTAGGCGTGGTGCGGGTAGCGCAGGTCGGCGCCGCCGACGTGCAGGTCGAGGGCAGGCCCGAGGGTGGTGAGGGCCATCGCCGCGCATTCGGCGTGCCAGCCCGGCCGACCTTCCCCCCACGGGCTCGGCCACGCCACCTCGCCTGCGCGCGCCCGCCGCCAGATCGGGACGTCGACGGGCTGTTCGGCGTCGTGCCCGTACTCGACGGCCAGCGCGGCCGCCTCGGCCTCGCTCAGCCCGGCGCGCTCGGCGAGGCCTGCGCCCCGGAACCACACGGTGCCGTCGCGCTCGTAGGCCGCGTCGACGGCGAGCAGCGCCGCCGCCAGCGTGACGACCTGGCTGACGTGCGACCTCGCCCGCGGTTCGTGCGTGGGGGGACGGACGGCGAGTGCGGTCATGTCGCGGTCGAACCGGAACTGCTGCACCGCCGCGAAGCTGTCGGACCGCGAGCCGGAGCGGGCGGCGGCCTCGTCGAGGACGTCGTCGACGTCGGTGACGTTGCGGCACACCTCCACGTCCACGCCGAGGTGGCGCAGCACCCGCGCGGCGACGTCGGCCCACACGAACGTGGCGGCGTGCCCGAGGTGGGTGGTGTCGTAGGGCGTGATGCCGCAGACGTACAGCCGCGCCCGTCCGACGATCGGCAGCCTCCTGCCCCCGACGTGCAGCATCACCGGCGCGCGGCGCGCCGTGCCGCCCGGCGCAGCTGCATGATCCGCACCCCGCCCGGGATCGCCACGAGCAGCAGGCCCGCCGATCGCGGCGAGCAGCAGCGCCACACCGACCGGCACCGCGCCCGCGAAGCCGAGGAACCTGATCGTCACCGAGATCTGGTTCTGCAGGATGAACACGAGCAGGAAGATCAGCACGATCGCCGAGAGGATGAGGCCGGTCCACAGCCCGCCCGAGCGGCTGTGCCGGAGGGCGGGCTCCGCCTGGGGTGGTTGCGCGGTCGGCACCGTGGGCGGCTCGGGCGGACCGACCCGCACCGCCGGGATGCCGGGGTCGGTGGCGGGCCCGTCGACGTCGGGGGGACGCAAGCCCGGATGGGTGGCCGGATCGGCGTGCGGATCAGCGGGCCCGACGCGGCCGTAGGCGGGGACCTCCTTCGCCGGGGTGCCCGGCGCGGGCATGGCCCTGGTCGGATCCTCGCTCACCGCTCTCCCTCGCTGCACTCGGTCGGCGCTTCGCGCGGGCGCTGTGTCGATGACTCGCTCGCAAGCTCGCTCATCGCTCTCCCTCGCTGCACTCGGTCGGCGCTTCGCGCGGGCGCTGTGTCGATGACTCGCTCGCAAGCTCGCTCATCGCTCTCCCTCGTCGGTGCCGAGACGCGTGCAGTATCCCGCACCGCGTACCCGCCGCGACCTCAGACGCGCTCGCGCCGCATGGGCAGATGGGTGACGCCGTCCCAGTCGTAGGTGGGGCCCGCGGGGACGAACCCGTAGCCGCGGTAGAGGTCGGCCAGGTGCTCCTGGGCGTCCAGCACGCACGGCGCGTCCCCGACCTCGGCCAGCGCCGCCTCGATCAGCTGCCGACCCAGCCCGCGCCCGCGCACCGAGCGGGCGGTGCACACCCGGCCGATGCGGAACACGCCGTCGGGCTCCTGCAGCAGGCGCAGGCAGCCGAGCACCGGCGCGGCCCAACCCTCGCCCGCGAGCCAGTAGTGCCGGGCGCCTTCCTCCAGATCGCGCCCGTCGAGCTCGCTGTACGGGCTGGCCTGCTCCACGACGAACACGTCGACGCGCAGGCGCAGCAGCTCGTACAGGCTGCGGGTATCCAGGTCGGCCGCCCAGGCCCGGTGGACCGTCGCCGACATCACCTCACCGCTCATACGCCCTCCTCGCTGGCGCTCGTCAGGCGCGTTCGCTGCGGTGCTGCGCTGGACGGCGAGCTCGCTGTGCTTACCCGCCCCGCCTGCTCCGCAAGCTCCGCAGGCTGCCATCCCCCGGGCTCCCTCACCCGACCTTGCTACCAGATCAGACCGTGCCGTCCCACCACCGCGGGTCCAGCTCGCCGTGCGCGACCAGCTCGGCGGGCCCCTGCAGCGTGGTGGTGCCCTCGTCGACCGTGACGCGCAGCGGCCCACCGGGTGTGTCGACGGCGACCGTTCCGGTGGTGCGGCCTGCGTGCCGCAGCGCCGCGACGACCGCCGCCACCGTGCCCGTGCCGCACGAGCGCGTCTCCCCCACCCCGCGCTCGTGCACGCGCATGGCGATGCGGTCCTTCACCATCGGCGTGAGGAACTCGACGTTCACCCCGTGCGGGAACAGCGCCGGGTCGTGGCCGGGCGGGCGGGTGAGGTCGATCGCGGCGAGCGGCACGTCGGCGACGCACGCCAGGTGCGGGTTGCCGACGTTCACCATGAGGCCGGGGAAGAGCTGCCCGTCGACGCTCGCCTTGGCCTCGCCCTCGACCCGGACGGGCCCCATCTCGACGGCGACCTCGTCGTCCTTGACGTGCACGGTGCGGATCCCGCCGCGGGTGCCGAGCCGCAGCTCGCCGTCCGGGAGCCAGCCGCGGTGGGCGAGGTAGGTGGCGTAGACCCGCACGCCGTTGCCGCACATCTCGGCGACGCTGCCGTCGGCGTTGCGGTAATCCATGAACCACTCGACGTCGTCGGCGGGCATCGGCCCCTCGGCGAGCGCGGCCCACCGCACGACGCGCAGCACCCCGTCGGCGCCGATGCCGCGGTTGCGGTCGCACAGCGCGGCGACGCGCCTGGGCGTGAGGTCGAGGGTGCCATCGGGATCGGGGAGCACGATGAAGGTGTTCTCGGTGCCGTGCCCCTTGCTGAACTGCACGGCCCTCAGCGTACCGAGGCGCCGATCGCCGCACGGGCGCGGTCGCCCACATCGGACGACTCGCCTGCCAGCCACACGATCCGCCGGTCGCGGCGGAACCACGACCGCTGCCTGCGCACGAAGCGGCGCGTCGCGACGACGGTGTCGACGGCCGCGCCTTCCAGGTCATCTGGCGAAGCGAGGATCTGTTGGTAGCCCAACGCCCGCGCGGCGGTGGACCCCTCGCGCAGGCCCGGGAGCAGGCCGCGGGTCTCGGCGACCAGCCCGGCCGCGAACATCCGGGCCACCCGGCGTGCGATGCGCTCGTCCAGCTCGGCGGTGGGCCGGTCGACCCCGAGCAGCACCGCGTCGTAGCGCGGTGTCGCGGCTTCGGGCAGCCGCGCGGTGAACGGCCGACCGGTCAACGCGATCACCTCCAGCGCCCGCACGATCCGCCGCCCGTTGCTGGGCAGCACCGCGGCGGCCGCGGCCGGGTCGGACGTCGCGAGCCGGGCGTGCAGCGCGGCGGGGCCGACCCGCTCGAGCTCGGCCGCGAGCTCCGCGCGGAGGGCGGGGTCCGTGCCGGGGAACTCCAGCTCGTCGACGACGGCCTGCACGTACAGGCCCGAGCCGCCCACCAGCACCGGGGTCCGGCCCGCGGCCAGCACCCGCTCGACGGCGGCGCGGGCGTCCCGCTGGTAGGCCGCGACGGACGCGCTCTGCGTCACGTCGAGGACGTCGAGCAGGTGATGGGGCACCTCGGCGCGCTCGGCGGAGGTGGCTTTGGCCGTGCCGATGTCGAGGCCGCGGTAGAGCTGCATGGCGTCGGCGTTGACGATCTCGCCGTCGTACGCGCGGGCCAGTGTCAGCGCGAGGTCGGACTTGCCCGCCGCGGTCGGGCCGACGACGGCGATCAGCCGCACCGCTGCCACACCGCCACGTGGTAGCCGACGCCGAACGTCCGGGTCGAGTGCAGGAGCTCGCCTTCCCACGTGCCGTCCCGGGTCGCGCCCGCCAGCACCTGCCACGGCGCCCGGCCCGCGGCCCACAGGTCGGCGGCAGGCGCCGGGTCGAGAGCGGCGAGCGCGGCGGGGTCGGCGGTGGCCAGTGCGGCGGCGACGGCGTCGTCGAAGGGGCCCGCGCGCTCGTCGAGGTAGCCGGGGGCCTTCTCGGTGTGGGTGGCGGCACCGTCGCCGACGACCAGCAGCGCCGTCGCCTCGCGGGCCAGCTCTGCGCCGAGCGCGAGGCAGGCGGCGGGGTCGGCGTCGGGGGCGACCAGCTCGCCGCGCACGGTGACCGACAGCCCCTCGCGCAGCCACGCGGCGACGAGCAGCGGCAGCGCCATCTCCGCGTCGACGGGTTCCGCGGCGTCCGGGGCCAGCCCGACCACGACGTCGACGCCGAAGCCGATGAAGCTCCCCCGGGTGCCGGGCCCGACCGTCCGCCGTCCGCCGGGGTCGGCGCCGACGGCGATCCAGGTCGACGACGCCGCGGCCAGTCGTCGAGCGGCCTCCCGGCAGGCCGCCCGGAGCTCCGCGGTCTCGACGGCCGCGCCCGTGGCCAGCTCGGGCACGAGCAGCGGCGGCTCGGGGACCACCGCGACCGTCGAGAGCACGGCCGAAGGCTAATGCGGCGCCGAAGGAGGTTCACCGGGCCCTCGCGCGCCCAGGCGTCGCCACCGCGCCAGGTATGAGCTTCCGGGCGCACCTGCAACGAGGGCGTCGCCGCCGCCCTCCCGCAGGCATCCGGCATGAGCGGGCGACGGCTCGCCGGACGCGCTCGGCAGCCCCGAGGCGCGCCGATCCCGGCAGCGGCCGCGAGCCGCCAGGCCGCCGCCGCCCGGGCAGGCGCCGTCGACGCGCGGCGTGCCGGATCACGCGACCACCCCGGCGACGTTCGTGGCCGTCGCGCTACCGGCCCGTCTACTGCGGAATCGGCGCTCGGTGCAGTGACGGCTCGGCGATCCACGCAGGCCGCTGGGCCGTGCAGCCCTGTCGGGGCGTTCCGCTGCGCGGCCGGACCTGTTTGAATCGCCGCACGGCAGGCCTCGACGCGAGGCGGCCGCTGTGCACGGCTCCGCCCCCGGGCGGGGCGCCCGCCTCCCGGCGGGCCGGATCGCGAGGAGGGCCCAGTGTCGGACCAGGAGCAGCGCACCACCCCTGACGAGATCAGCGTCGACGAGGCCGCAAGAGGCGACGGCGCCACGACCGCCGAGAGCGCGACCAGAACAGACGTCCACCCGACCGGCCCCGACGCCGCCGCCCCGCCGCCTGCCGTCCCCGCGCCCGCCCATGCGGTCGAGCCCGACGCCACCGCCGCCCCGGTCCCGGTGCCCCGGGAGCCCGAGACGGCGCGGCCGACGGCAGGCTCCCCGCCCCCGCCGGTGACCCCCGCCACCACGGCCCTCCCCGAGCCGCCCGCAGGCGAAGCCCCGCGTCCCCCCGTGCCCACGCCCCCACCGGGGTCCCCCACCCCGACACCGGACACCACGTCCGCGGCGCCCGAATCCACCGCAGGCGCGCCGGCCCCCAGCGTCACCACGCCTGCGACCCCGGCGCCCGACCCGTCCGCCGCCGACGCCTCCGACTCCACCACCGCAGCGGCGACACCGCCCCAGCCCACCACTCCCCCCGCTGCAGCGCCCGACTCGACCACCCCCGCGGCGGCAGCGCCCGAGCCCACCACTCCCCCCGCCGCAGCGCCCGACTCGACCACCCCCGCGGCGGCAGCGACCGAGCCCACCACGCCCGCCTCCCCAACACCCGAGCCAGCCGCCCCGGCGCCCCACGTCGCAGCGGCCGAACCCACCGCCGCCGCGCTGCCCGACTCGGCCACCCCTGCCGTTGACGCCTCTGACTCCACCGCCGGAGCGGCGACCGCGTCCCCATCCACTCCCGGCATCGCGGCGCCTGACCCGACCGCTCCCGCGGCGGCAGCGACCGAGCCCGCTACGCCCGCCGCCTCAGCGTCTGAGCCGATCGCTCCAGCGGTCTCGGCATTTGAGCCAATCGCCCCAGCGGCCTCAGCGCCCACCGCCACAGCGGCCGAGCCCGACGCCTCCGCTACGGCCGCGCCGCCCGACTCGGCCACCCCCGCCGGAACGCCCGAGCCGATCGCGCCTGCTGCACCCGCAGCGCCTGAGTCAGCCCACGCTGACCCAGCGCCCGAAGCCGTCGGTGCGGCGGCAGCGACCATCACGCCCGCGGTCACCACGCCTGACTCGGCCGACGCGCCGGCAACGCCGGAGCAGGCAACCGCGGTGCCGGACGGCACCGCACCCGCAGCGCCCGAGCCCACAGATCCCGCCGCTGTGGCACCCGACTCCGGAACGCCGGCGGCCGCAGTGCCCGAGCCGACCTCGGCCCCCGTGCCCGACGCCGCCGTCCCCGCGGCGTCCGATGCGACGGCAGACCCGAACACCCAACCCACATCCCGCGCCGGCCAGCCCGAACGCGAAGGCGCGCCGACGGGGGCAGGTGCGGAAGTCGAGACCCAGCCGGACGCGCAGGCAACGCCAGCGGAAAGCCCGGCCGCGCGACCTGCGCCGCCCTCGGGTGGTCCGCCCCCTCCCGGTGCGCAGCCCCGACCGGGCGCACCCCGACCCGCACCGCCGAGGCCGGGTCCGCCGAGCGCCGGGCCGAAGCCGCGGCCACCGCGTCCCGGTGACATCCGGACCCGCCGCCGCACCGCGCCGGACCCGGCAACCACTGAGCCGGCGCCCTCCGCGGTTCAGCCGTCGCCGGTCGCGTCGGCCTGCGCGGACCCGTCGCGGTGGGGCCGCGTCGACGCCGAAGGCGTGATCTTCGTCCGCACCAGCGACGGCGAGCGGATGGTCGGCTCGTGGCAGGCGGGCGCCCCCGACGAGGGTCTCGCCCACTTCGCGCGGCGGTTCGACGACATGGCCACCGAAGTCGAGCTCCTGTTCCACCGCCTCACCGCGGGCGGCGACCCCAAGCACGCGCTCGGGTCCGCCCGGGCGATGCGCGACGGCCTCGCCGACGCCACCGTGGTCGGCGACCTCCTCGGCCTCCACGCCCGCCTCGAGGAGCTGATCAGCCACGCGGAAGCGGCGGCCACCGCGGCGCGGGCCGCTCGCGACGCCCAGCGCACGGCCGCCGTCACCCGCAAGGAAGAGCTGGCCGCCGAGGCCGAGCAGCTCGCCGCCGAGGCCACCCAGTGGAAGCAGGCGGGCGACCGGTTCAAGGCGATCCTCGACGAGTGGCGCACGATCCGCGGGATCGACCGCAAGACCGACGAGCAGCTCTGGAAGCGGTTCTCCCGTGCCCGGGAAGCCTTCAACCGTCGCCGCGGCTCGCACTTCGCCGACCTCGACCGGCAGCGCGCGGGCGCCAAGCACCGCAAGGAGGAGCTGGCGGAGGAGGCCGAGAAGCTCGCCGATTCCGACGAGTGGGGCCCCACCGCCGCCCGCTTCCGCGACCTCATGGCCGAGTGGAAGGGGGCGGGCCGCGCCCACAAGGACGCCGACGACGCCCTGTGGCAGCGCTTCCGCAGCGCTCAGGACGCGTTCTTCGCGCGTCGATCCGCCTCGTTCGCCGAACGGGACGCCGAGTTCGTGGCCAACGCAGAGGCCAAACGAGCGTTGCTCACCGAGGCCGAGAAGATCGACACCTCCGACCCGACCGCCGCGCGGGCTGCGCTGCGCGCCATACAGGAGCGCTGGGAGGAGATCGGCAAGGTTCCCCGCGACGACATGCGTCCGCTGGAGACGCGCCTGCGCGCCATCGAGGAGAAGGTCCGCGACGCCGCCGACCGGCAGTGGCGGCGCAGCGACCCCGAAGCCGAGGCCCGGGTGGCGCAGTTCCGCGAGCGCATCGCCCACTTCGAGGCCCAAGCCGCCAAGGCCCGGGCCGCGGGCGACGCCAAGCGGGCCGCGCAGGCCGACGCCCAGGCGGCGCAGTGGCGGGAGTGGCTCGGCACGGCGGAGCAGGCCGTCCAGCACCGCTGACCGGCCCGGGCGGGGTCAGCCGCGACGGCCTGCTATCCGCGCCCAGCAGGCCGTGAGCACGACCATCGTGACTGCGGCGAGCACCATGCCGATCCCGGGACCGGCGCCGCCGGTGAGCACGCCGGTCTGCCGGGACCAGATCGCCCACAGCCCGTTGACGACGGAGATGCCGCACCCCACGGCCGTGAGCCACGCCAGCGCCCACCAGCGCGTGGCCAGCGCCAGCGACCCGATGACCAGGCCGAAGCCGAGCGACGTGAACGTGAACAGCCGCGGCAGGACGCCGAACGTGCGGCTGCCAGCCAGGATCTCCCAGCCGAGCGCGTTGCCGGTCCACGGCAGCACCATCGTGACCATCAGCACGAGCATCGCGAGCGTGACGGCGAACGCGATGCCCCCCGGTTCGATCCGCCGCTCGACGCGCCGCTCCACACCCGCCAACTCGCGGTTCAGCTCACTCAGCTCCTCGGGCACTTCGCGCTCCCCGTCTCCCCCGGCCACCTGCTGCGCCTCATCCCGCGATTCCGCACGCAGGCGCGGCTGCAACCGGCGCCGCGGGCGCGCCGAAGCCGGGCAGCCCCAGCCCCGTGCCCGACCCACGCGGCCGCTCCGCCGCGTCCCCCGCCCGCGTGCGGCGGTGCGCGACCAGCGGCCCGTCGGCGACGAGGTGGTGCGGCGCGCCGTAGGTCACCGCGACCTCGACGACGTCGCCCGGCCGGATCGCCCGCTCGCCGGGCGCGAAGTGCACCAGCCGACCGTCGCGGGCCCGCCCCGACAGCCGCCGCGTGGCCCCGTCCTTGCGCCCCTCGCCCGACGCCACCAGCACCTCGACGACCCGGCCCTCCAGCGCCCGGTTCGCGGCCCAGGAGATCTCCTCCTGCAGCGCGACGAGCCGCAGGTAGCGCTCCTGAACGACCGCCTTGGGCACCTGGTCGGAAAGCGATGCGGCCGGGGTGCCGGGCCGCGGCGAGTACTGGAACGTGAACGCGCTCGCGAACCGGGCCGCGCGCACCACCTCCAGCGTCGCGGCGAAATCGGCCTCGGTCTCGCCCGGGAAGCCGACGATGATGTCGGTGGTGATCGCCGCGTCCGGCAGTGACGCCCGCACCTCGTCCAGGATGGCAAGGTAGCGCGCCGACCGGTACGAGCGGCGCATGCGGCGCAGCACGTCGTCGGACCCGGACTGCAGCGGCATGTGCAGCTGCGGGCAGACGTTCGGGGTGTCGGCCATGGCCGCGATGACGTCGGACGTGAAGTCCCGCGGGTGCGGTGAGGTGAACCGCACCCGCTCCAGCCCGTCGATGCCGCCGCACGACCGCAGGAGCTTCGCGAACGCGCCGCGATCGCCGAACTCGACGCCGTACGCGTTGACGTTCTGGCCGAGCAGCGTCACCTCCAGCACGCCGTCGGCGGCGAGCGCCGCCACCTCGGCGAGCACGTCGCCGGGGCGCCGGTCGCGCTCTGTGCCGCGCAACGAGGGCACGATGCAGAACGTGCAGGTGTTGTTGCAGCCGACCGAGATCGACACCCAGCCGGAGTAGGCCGACTCGCGCCGCGCGGGCAGCGTGGACGGGAAGACCTCGAGGGCCTCGGCGATCTCGACCTGCGCGGTGGCGTTGTGGCGGGCCCGCTCCAGCAGCACCGGGAGCGCGTGCACGTTGTGGGTGCCGAACACGACGTCCACCCACGGCGCCCGCCGCACGATCTCGGCCCGGTCCTTCTGCGCGAGGCAGCCGCCCACCGCGATCTGCATGCCCGGCCGGGCGTCCTTCGCGGGCCGCAGGTGCCCGAGGTTGCCGTACAGCCGGTTGTCGGCGTTCTCCCGCACCGCGCAGGTGTTGAGCACCACGACGTCGGCCTCGTCACCGGTGGCGGGCACGTAGCCCGCGGCCTCCAGCAGCCCCGCCATCCGCTCGGAGTCGTGCACGTTCATCTGGCACCCGTAGGTGCGGACGGTGTAACTGCGGGCCACCCGACGAGGGTAGGCGCCACCTGCTCGACCGCGCCGCCCGGGCAGTGCACGATGCGTGCATGCTGATCTCCCGGCGCGCCGCACTGCGGGCGCTGGGCGGCCTCGGCCTGTCCGCGGGTCTCGCGGCCTGCGCGTCGCCCCACGCCGACGTGCGGCTCTCCGTGGCCACCGGCAGCCGCAACGGCGTCTACTACACGCTGGGCGAGGCGCTCTCGACGGCGTGGCGCGACGCGTTGGGCCTGCGCACACCACCCGTCGTCACGTCCACCGACGGTTCGATCAACAACCTGCAGCTGCTCGCCGACCGCAAGGCCGACGTCGCCTTCAACCAGATCGACACCGCCGCCGACCGCATCGCCCGCACCGCGCCCGGCGACCCGGCTGCCCCACGCGCGCTCGCGCGCATCTACGACGACGTGGTGCACGTCGTGGTGCCCGCGGCCTCGCCGCTGACCTCGGTCACCCAGCTGCGCGGGGCTCGGGTGGCGCTCGGGAGCCCCGGCTCCGGCGTGCTGTTCATGGCGCAACGGGTGCTCGGCGCGCTCGGCATCGACCCGGACAAGGACCTCCAGGCCAGCTACATCGGGCTCGACGCCGCCGTGGTCGCGCTGCGCGAGGGCGCGATCGATGCGTTCTTCTGGTCCGGCGGCGTGCCGACCCGCGGCGTCGCCGACCTCGCCGCGAGCGAGCCGATCCGGCTGCTCACCGTGCAGGACGACCTCACCCGCATCCACCTGGCCTACCCCGAGTACGCCCCCGGCACCGTGCCGGTGGGCACCTACGGGCTCACCAAGGCGGTCACCACGCTGCTGCTGCGCAACGTCCTGCTCGTGCGCGCCGAGATGCCGGACGACGTCGCCTACGCGCTGGTCGCCGCGCTCTTCAGCCGCCAGGAGCAGATCGCCCAGTCCAGCCCCAACGCGTTGACCATCGACATGCGGGCGGCCATCGGCACCCAACCCGTGCCCCTGCACCCCGGGGCCGAGAACTGGTTCCGGGCGGCCCGCAACACCTAGCGCAGCTCGGCCTGCAGGGCGTCGAGCTCGTCGGACATCCGGCCCATCGCCGCGGCGAAGAACTGCTCGCCGACCTCGCCGAACGGCCACAGGTGACCCAGGAGCTCCAGCATGACCAGGCCGTGCATGCGCGCGCGCAGCTCGATGAACAGCGCGAGCGCGCCCGCGGGCAGCACGTCCTCCGGGACGGCGCCCGCGAGCGCCTCAGCGCCCGTCGGGCAGCGGGACGGCGGCGAGCTGGGCGGGCGTCCACCCGTCGAACACCACGTCGGCGAACGGCGCCGCGAGCCGCAGCGCCGCGCTCCCGCTCTCGGACGCGGGCCCGGGATCGAAGCCGGGCACCGGGGTGCCGTAGAGCAGCAGGAACGCCGACGTGTTGGCCAGTGCCCAGGCGCGGAACGCGCCGGTGGTGGCGAGCCTGCGCGCCCGCGGCGGCTGACCGCGCGTGGCGGCGGCCGCTGCCTCCGCGGCGTCGGCCAGCGCGTGGTGCGAGTCGGTGACCAGCGCGCTGAGCAGCGCGTCGCGACTGTCGAAGTAGTGGTAGAGCGACTGGACGGTCATGCCGACCGCCCGCGCCACACCACGCAGGGAGAGCCCGCCGGTGCCCGCGGTGGCCAGCTGGTCGAGCGCCGCGGCCTTGATCTCGCGCGACGGTCTCGGCGCGCCGCCGGTCGCGCACCGACCCTTCGACTGACATCGCCAGTCCTCCTTGACACTGTTAGGCAACGCCTGCACACTGGCATCGCTCGTAAAGACTAACACTGTTAGGGAATCCGATGCGCACACTGCTCGCCGACGCCCGCCGGGGCCACCCCGGCCTCTACTGGCTCGCCGCGGGCATGGCGGCGCTCGCGCTCGTGACGGCCGGGCTCGCCGTGGTCGACCAGCGCACCCTGGTCGGCGCCCCGCTCTGGTTCAAGCCGATGAAGTTCTCGATCTCGATCGCGCTGTTCGCGCTCGCACTGGCCTGGATGCTCGGCCAGCTGCGGGAGCGGGCGCATGCGCCGCACCGGCTGGGCGATCGTCGGCGGGCCTCGCGCTGGAGATGGTGATCATCGTCGGCCAGGCGGCCCGCGGCCAGAAGTCGCACTTCAACACGGACGGACGGCCTCGGCAGCGTCGCTCTTCTCGATCATGGGCGCCACCATCACCGTGGTCTGGTTCCTGACGCTGGCCGTCGCCGTGCGGTTCCTGCGCGAGCCCGGTCGGGACCGGGCGATGACGCTCGCGATCCGGCTCGGCCTGCTGGTGTCGCTGGTCGGGATGGCGGTCGGGTTCCTGCTCGCGCGGGGCGGCGGCCACGCCGTCGGCGTGCCCGACGGTGGCCCCGGGCTGTTCTTCGTCGGCTGGAGCACGACGGGCGGCGACCTGCGCATCTCCCACTTCGTCGGCCTGCACGCCCTCCAGGTGCTGCCGCTGCTGGCGGCGCTCCTGGCGCACCGCTCGGTCGTCGAGGCCATGCGCACGCGGATCGTGTGGTCGGTCGCGGTCGGCTACCTCGGGGTCGTGCTGCTGCTGATCTGGCAGGCGCTGCGGGCGCAGCCGCTGTTCGCGCCCGACGCGCTCACGCTCGGCGCCCTCGGCGTGGTCGCCCTCGCCGCCCTCGCCGTCTCTCCGACGTCGGGCGCGTCGGTGCGCATCGTTCACGCCTGAGGCAGCGCCTCCCGCTGCACCGCGAGCCGCGGCAGGCGCGCCGCGATGCGCAGGCCGCCGCCGCGCGGGAGCGAGAGGGTGAGGTCGCCGCCCGCCAGCTCCACGGTGCGGGCAGCGATCGCGAGCCCCAGCCCCGACCCGTCGACGCTGCTGTGCCCGGGGCTGCGCCAGAACCGGTCGGTGGCCCGATCCAGCTCGTCCGGCGGCACACCGGGGCCGGTGTCGCGCACGGCGATCTCGACGACCTCGGGATCGGCCGCCACGGTGACCGTCACCGAGCCGCCGGACGGCGTGAACTTCACGGCGTTGTCGAGCACCGCGTCGAGCAGCGTCTCGATGGCCCCGGCCGTCGCGGTGACGCGCATGCCGTGCGGGCCGTCGCGGCGCAGCAGCAGCCCGGAGTGCTCGGCGAGGGGCCGCCACGCCTCGATCCGGTCGTCGACCCCGGCGTCGACGTCGACCGGGACGAGCGGCGCCGTGCGTTCGGCCCTGGCCAGGGCGAGCAGGCCGTCGAGCAGCGTGGAGAGCCGCTCGGCTTCCTCCAGTGCCGCCACCTGATCCTCCTGCGCCACGGGGTCGACGTGCCCGTCGAGGTTGGACAGCCGCAGCCGCAGCGCGGTGAGCGGGTTGCGCAGCTGGTGGCTGGCGTCCGCGACGAAGGCGCGTTGGGCGCCGTAGGCCTGCGCGACCGTCGCCGCCATCCGGTCGAACGACACCGAGAGCCGCCGCAGCTCCGGCGGCCCGCTGCCGTCCGCGATCGGGTCGGGCGCGCCGCCCGCGAGCACCGCCGACGCGACGCGGCCGGTGCCCTCGTCCAGCCGCCGGACCGGGCGCAGGATCCACCGCACGATCGGCAGTGCGACGACGACGGCGAGGGTGAGCGCGAGCAGGCCCGCCGCCAGCACGATGAGCCACACCTGCACCTCGAAGATGCGCAGGTCATCGGTCGGCGCGACGGTGACCGCCGCCCCGCGCACCTCGGTGTCCACCAGCACGGGCTCGGCGATGACGAACGGGCGGTCATCCCACGGCCAGCGCAGCGCGTAGACCTCCGAACGCCGGTTGGCCAGCGCCAACGCCAGCCGCTCGTGCCCCGCCGCGTCGAGCGTGGGCGGGTTCGGCCGCGAGGTGGCGATCAGCGAACCCTCACGGTCGAACACGAGCACGGCGACGCCGTACACCTGGTCGTAGCGCTGCAGCTCGGCGGCGAGGCCGGAGGTGTCGGCCTGCGTGATCGGCCGCTCGGCGAGCGAGGCGTAGAAGATCGTGTCGGTGAGCTGCTGGGTGAACAGCTGCGACTGCCGGGCCTGCGACGTCGACAGGGCCAACGGCACGCCGAGGCCCGCGGCCAGCAGCCCGACGAGCACCAGCACGATCACCAGCAGCCGCGTGCGCACTAGGGGGTGTCCCCGGGATCGGGCAGCCCGAGCCGGTAGCCGACGCCCCGGACGGTCTGCACCAGCTCCGGACGGCCGAGCTTGGTGCGCAGCGTGGCGACGTGCACGTCCAACGTCCGGTTCGCGCCCGCCCAGGTACGCCCCCACACCTCCGCGACGATCCGGCTGCGCGTGCACACCGCCCCCCGCGAGGCCGCGAGCATGCCGAGCACCTGGAACTCCTTGCGGGTGAGGGTGACCGGCCTGCCCGCCACCGTGACCGTGTGGCGCTCCAGGTCGACCGCGACGTCGTCGACCACCACGATGTCGCCCGTCGCCGAGCCCGGTCCGGGACGGCGGCGGCGGTAGACCGCGTGCACCCGGGCCAGGAGCTCGCCGATGTCGTAGGGCTTGACGAGGTAGTCGTCGGCACCGGAATGGAGGCCCAGGATCCGGTCGTCGACCTCGCCGCGCGCCGACACGACGATCACCGGCACCTCGCTGACCTCGCGGATCGCCCGGCAGACGTCTACTCCGTCGATGTCGGGCAAGCCCAGGTCGAGCAGCACGACGTCCACGCCGCCGAGGTGGTCGACCGCCCCGCGGCCCCGGGCCAGCCGCGTGGTCGTGATGCCGTGGCGGTGCAGCGCCGGGCGGAGCGCAGCCGCGACCCGGTCGTCGTCCTCCACGAGCAGGATGTGCACCCCCGACCCCCGTCCCGAAATCTGTTACCGGAGCGCAACCCTATGGGTAGCCCAATAGTCTGGACGCGACTGTCCGATTCGCCCTAGCTTCCGACGATGCCCTCTTCTGAGGCCCCTATGATCCGGATGACGGACGTCGAGAAGCACTTCGGCGAGCTGCACGTCCTGCGCACCATCAACCTCGAGGTCGACGCCGGTCAGGTGGTGGTCGTGCTCGGGCCGTCGGGTTCGGGGAAGTCCACGCTCTGCCGCGCGATCAACCGGCTGGAGCCGATCGACTCCGGCACCATCGAGGTCGACGGTCAGCCGTTGCCAGCGGAGGGCAAGGCGCTCGCGGGCCTGCGCGCCGATGTCGGCATGGTGTTCCAGAGCTTCAACCTGTTCGCGCACAAGACGATCTTGCAGAACGTCACCCTCGGGCCGCTCAAGGTGCGCAAGACGGCCAAAGCGGAGGCGGAGCGCGAGGGGACGGCGCTCCTGGAGCGCGTGGGCATCACCGACCAGCGTGACAAGTACCCGGCCCAGCTCTCCGGCGGGCAGCAGCAGCGGGCGGCCATCGCCCGCGCGCTGGCGATGAAACCCAAGGTCATGCTGTTCGACGAGCCCACCTCAGCACTCGACCCCGAGATGGTCCAGGAAGTCCTCGACGTGATGACCACGCTGGCCAAGGAGGGCATGACCATGCTCGTGGTGACCCACGAGATGGGCTTCGCCCGCCGGGCCGCGCACCGCGTGGTGTTCATGTCCGACGGCGAGATCGTCGAGGACGCCCCGCCCGACACGTTCTTCACCAAACCCCGTTCGGACCGCGCCAAGGACTTCCTCGGGAAGATCCTTACGCACTAGGAGGACCACCCATGTCGTTCCGCAAGCTCGCCGCCGTGCTCCTGGCCGGGGGTCTCGCCCTGACCGCCTGCGGCCAGCAGTCCAACCTCGGCTCATCGGCCCCCAGCGCCCCACCCGTGGCCAGCGGCGCCACCTTCCCGGAGGGCTCCACGATGGCCAAGCTCGCCGCGGCGGGCACCATCCGCGTCGGCACGAAGTTCGACCAGCCGCTCTTCGGCCTCAAGGGCCTCGACGGCAAGCCGGAGGGCTTCGACGTCGAGATCGCCAAGATCGTCTCCGCCAAGCTCGGCATCCCGGCCGACAAGATCGTCTACACCGAGACGCCCTCGAAGATCCGCGAGGACGTCATCGCCAACGACCAGGTCGACATGGTGGTCGCCACCTACACCATCAACGACGCCCGCAAGCAGAAGATCTCCTTCGCCGGGCCGTACTACATCGCGGGCCAGGACCTGATGGTCAAGTCCGACAACACGACGATCACCGGGCCGGAGACGTTGAAGGCCACCAACGCCCGGGTGTGCTCGGTGAGCGGCTCGACGCCCGGCCAAGACCATCACGCAGTACGTCGACCAGGCCAACATCGTGCTGTTCGACGTCTACTCCAAGTGCGCCGACGCGCTGCGCAACGGCCAGGTCGAGGCCGTCACCACCGACAACGTCATCCTCGCCGGCCTCGTGAGCACCAGCCAGGGCGCGTTCAAGCTGGTCAACAAGCCGTTCACCAAGGAGCCCTACGGCATCGGCATCTCCAAGGGCAACACGGCGTTCTGCCAGTTCATCAACGACACGCTGAAGGCCTCGGACGCCGACGGCAGCTACTCCGCCGCGTGGAAGGCCACCGTGGGCACCGTGCAGCCCGAGGTGCCGCCGCTGCCCGCCGCCGACGCCTGTAGCTGACCCTCCACACCGGGCGGGCCGTCGGGGGCGGCCCGCCCGGTCGCTTTGCTCCGAGAGGCAACCACGTGGACGCACTGGTCAACGAGTTCCCCCGTTATGTGGAGGGCTTCTTCGGCACGCTGCGGATCAGCCTGTTCGCGGCCGTCGGCGCGCTGATGATCGGCACGCTGCTGGCCGGGTTCCGGGTCTCGCCCGTGCCGCCGCTGCGCTGGGTCGGCACGGCCTGGGTCACGGTGTTCCGCAACTCACCGCTTGCCGTGATGCTGTTCGTGTTCGCCTTCGCGCTGCCGCTGGCCGGGGTGACGTTCCCGACCCTTGGCGGCAACGCGTTCTTCTGGCCCGGCGTCAGTGCGCTGGTCTGCTACACCGCCGCGTTCGTCTGCGAGGCAGTGCGCTCGGGCATCAACTCCGTGCCGCCGGGCCAGGCCGAGGCGGCCCGCGCGGTCGGGCTGACGTTCCAGCAGACCCTCGGCGCGGTCGTGCTCCCCCAGGCGCTGCGCACGGTCGTGCCGCCGCTGGGCAGCGTGATCATCGCAATGATCAAGAACTCCGCGATCGTCGGCGCGTTCGGCGTGACCGGCGAGCTGTTCTCGGTGGACGCGGCCAACACCGCGATCGGCTACTCGGCGCTGTCCAGCCTCACCGGCGTCGCCATCGCGTACCTCTGCATCACCATCCCGGCCGGGCTCGCGCTCGGCGCCATCGAGCGGCGGATCGAGGTCAAACGATGACGGCGAGCGTCCTCTACGACATTCCAGGTCCGGTCACCCGGCGCCGCACGGCCATCAGCACGGCCGTCGCCGGGGTGGCGCTCGCCGGGCTGATCGTGCTGGTGCTCGTGCAACTCGGCGAAAAGGGCCAGCTGGAAGCGGACAAGTGGGGGCCGATCTTCAGCCCGTTCAACCAGTACTTCGTGGCCGTCTGGACGGCATTGGGTATCGGGCTGGTCAACACGATCACCGCCGCGGCGCTCACCCTCGTGTTCGCGCTCGCCATCGGCACGCTGCTGGCGGTGGCGCGGTTGTCGAGCACGAAGGCGTATCGGTGGTTCGTGGTCACGGTGATCGAGCTGCTGCGCGGCCTCCCCGTGGTGATCACGATCTACTTCGCCTCGCGCGTGCTGCCCGAGATCGGCATCTCGCTGGCGCCGCTGTGGTATCTCGTCATCGGGCTCACGGCGTACAACTGCGTGATCATCGCCGAGATCCTGCGCTCCGGCGTGGCGGCGGTCCCTCGCGGCCAGAGCGAGGCCGCGCTCGCGGTCGGGCTGACCCGGCTGCAGACGCTGCGCATGATCCTGCTGCCCCAGGCGTTCCGGATCATGCTCCCGGCGCTGATCAGCCAGCTCGTCGTGATCGTGAAGGACACCTCGCTCGGCTTCGTGATCTTCGGCTTCTCCGATTTCGTGCGCGCGGCGAACACGGTGATCCAGTACTTCGCCGGGCGGCTGGGGATCAACCTGGCGCTCCAGATGTACGTGGCGGTCGCGCTGGTGTTCATCCTGATCAACTACGGCCTCGGCAAGCTGGCGGAGTTCGTGCAGCGGCGTCTCGCCCGCGGCCGCCGCACGGCCGCCCCGCCGCAGCGCGAGGTGCCCATCGACGCGGAGGTGGGCGCGCCCTGAGCCGTCAGACCCGTCGATCAGCGGTCGCAGCGCTGCGGGCGGTCAGGTGCCCGTCACCCGTCGGCGGGCGAGCGACCACATCGCGGCGGCTTCGCGGCGGTTGGGGGCGTCGAGCTTGCGCAGGATGTGGGACACGTGGACGCTCGCGGTCTTCGCGCTGATCACAAGCTCGGTGGCGATCTGCCGGTTGGTGAGACCGCGGGCGACCAGCGCCAGCACCTCGGCCTCGCGACGGGTGAGCCCGAGGAGTTCATCGATGTCGGTCGAGTGCGCGTCGGGTTCCGTCGGATCGAGTCGCGCCCGCTTCGCCAACAGGTCGATCTCCTGCAGCAGTGGGGCCGAGCCGACCCGGGCCGCGATGGCGTAGGCCACGCGCAGGGGCTCGGTGGCCTCGGCGCGCGGGGCTCCGGCGCAGACGAGCGCCTCCGCCTGGCGCCAGCGGCAGTAGCCGACGACCAGGGGTCGTCCTAGCCGCTCCCAGGTGTGGGCAGCACCGGACCACACCGCGGGCGACGCGTTCCCGTGCCCGCGCGCGTGTTCCGCCTCGGCCAGCTCGCGCCAGCCGTCGGCGAGCGGGGTGACGGCTGCAGCTTCGGCGGCGGCCTGGCGGGCGCAGGTGAGCCGGTCGCCTGCGCGGGCATGGTGATCGCGAGCGGCGGCGGTGTCGCGGCGGATGCGGGCCAGCGTGGCCAGCTCCGCCTGTGCGCGCAGCCCCTTGGCACAGAGCCACACCCGGATCTGGGCCATCTCGCGGGTGTGGGCGAGCGCAAGGCCGTCCTCCACGGCCCGGTCGGCGTCCCCCCAACGGCGCTCCCAGAGGGCGAGCTCGGCGACGAACGTGTGGTAGGTAGCCGTCGCCGCGGCTCCGCGCACGGTCGGTTCCGCGGCCTCGAGGTGTGCGCGGGCCGCGCCGAACCGACCACGACCCATCTCAAGCTCGGCCCGGGTGATGAGGGGTTGGTGTGGGTAGTTGGCGGTGATCCCGCGGACCGCCGCCGCGCTGACGCGCTCGGCGTCGTCCCACTCGCCACACGCCACCAGCGCCTCGACGAGGTTCGCGACGAGGGTGCTCTGATCGCGGCCGAACCGCTCGAGGCAGTCGAGCCCCTCCGCGGCCAGGTGCGCCGATTCCCGAGGTCTGCCCAGCATCATCAGCACGTCGCTGAGCGCGACGTACGCGCGCTGCAGTGCGGCGGGGTCGCCGCGGTCATGGGCGAGCTGTCGGGCCAGCCCGAGCTGCGCGAGGCCCTGCTCGCCGCGTCCGACGTAAGCGAGGTCGACGCCGAGATCGGTGAGCGCCTGGTGTTCGGCTGTCTGCGCGCCGACGGCCCTCGCCAGCGCGAGCGCATGCAGGCAGGTCCGGCAGGACTCCGCGTAGCGCCAGGCCAGGTTCAGTCCGTGGCCGAGCGCGGCCAGCGCCTGCGCGCGCTCCGGTGACGGTGGCTGTACGGGCACCAGCTCCACGGCACGGTGCAGCGGTTCGAGCGCGGCGTCCCAGGTGCCTGTGAGCTGCAGGTAGCGGGCGAGGCGCTCGTGCAGGGATGCGGCGCGCAGGACGTCAATGTCACCGACGAGCTCGACGGCCCGTCGCGCGAGCTCGACCGCACGCGGCGCCGCGCCCACCTCGGCCGCCACCTCGGCGGCCCGGGAGCAGAGCTCGGCGAGGTCCATCCCCACGAGATCCGCCGCGTGCGGCACGGCGGCCCATACGGCGAGTGCCCGCTCCAGGTGCGCGCGGGCCTCGGCGAGACCGAAGACGGCCTCCGCCTGGCGCGCCGCGTCGATCGACGCCACCAGCGCATCGGCGCTGCGACCCGCGGCCATCCAGTGGGGTGCCAGCTCGGCCGCAGGCGCCGCCGCAGTGCGCTGCAGCTCATCGGCCAGCCGAGCGTGGAGCTCCTCGCGTTCGCCCGGCAGGATCGTCGCGTAGATCGCCTCGGCCAGGAGCGCGTGCCGGAAGCGAAAGCGGCCGCTCGCCTGGTCGGCGACCAGGACGCCGTGCTCGACGGCACTGCGCAACCCCTCGCGCAGCTCGGCCGTCGTGAGCTCGACCACGGCCCGCAGCAGCGGGTAGGAGACGTCCCGCCCAGCGGCCGCAGCGACGCGCAGCATGCTCCGCGCCGGACGGTCGAGCCTCGCTGCGCGCTGCAGCAGCAGGTCGCGCAGCCCGCGGGGGAGCTCACTTACGCCGTCACGCGCGGCGGCGAGGAGCTCCTCGGCGAAGAACGGGTTGCCCTCGGAGCGGGTGACGATGGTGTCGGTCACCGCCGCGGGCAGAAAGGCGTCGACGCGGGCAGCCAGCAGCGCCGCCAGGTCGTCGCGGGCGAGCGGACCGAGCTCGAGCGCCACCGCCGCGCCGGAGCGTCGGACGCCGTCGGCGAGCCGTCGCATGCGCTCCGCAGAGGGGAGCTCCTCCGCGCGATAGGTGACGAGCATCAGAACCCGGTGGGAAGCGAGGTGGTGGGCGAGGAATACGACGAGGTCGAGCGTCGACGTGTCGGCCCAGTGCAGATCGTCGAGGACGAGCAGCACCGGCGTGAGCGCGGCGCGATCACCGAGCAGCGCGAGGGCCCTCTCGAACGCCTGCAGTCGCGATTCGGCCGCGCGTCCCAACCTCCCCAGGGGGCGCACCGCCTCGACGAACGGCTGGTAGGGCAGCTCGGTACCGACCAGGTCGATCGAGCGGCCCACAAGGACCTCGAAGCCATCGTCGCGCGCGCACCGCCCGAGTTCCGTGGCCAGCCGGGTCTTCCCGATCCCGGCCTCGCCTGCAACGGTCGCGGTGCAACCCGTGCCCGCCCGTGCCGCCGCGAGGGCCCGCTTGAGCAGCTCGAACTCGCGTGCGCGCCCCACGTAGACCTCGCCCGAACGAGCCTCCACGCGGCCAGTATCAGGCACATGCCGACGTGGTGTACGCATCCCCGGCCCGGGAAATAAGGCCCGATGCCCGATGCGCTCCCCGGCCATGCGGCGCGACCATCGGCGTCCACGAACCGAAGGGGGCTGGCGATGACGGCGATGGCGGAGCGGATGGTCACACGCACCGTGCTGGGCGGCGGCGGGTTGAAGTTGCACGTGCGTGAGTGGGGGAACGCGGATGCGCCGCCGATCCTGTTCCTCCACGGCTGGTCGCAGAACCACCTGTGCTGGGCCAAGCAGTATCGGAGCGCGCTGGCCGACCGGTTCCGGCTGGTCGCCTGTGATCTGCGCGGTCATGGCATGTCCGAAGCCCCACTGGAGCCCGAGCACTACACCGTCGATCAGCTGTGGGCCGACGACGTCGCGGGGATCATCGACGAGTTGGGGCTCGACCGGCCGGTGCTCGTGGGCTGGTCGTACGGAGCCTTCGTCATCGGCGACTACGTGCGCGCGTACGGCCAGGACCGGATCAGGGCGATCAACTTCGTCGGCGGCGCCGTCAAGCTGGGTGAGGCTGCCTTCGGCGCCTTCATCGGCCCCGGCTTCCTCGACCATTTCGCCGACCTCACGGCGGCCGACCTGCCAACCAACATCCGGGCGATGCCCGCCTTCGTCAGAGGGCTCACCGCGAAACCGCTCCCCGCCGACGAGTTCGAGTCAGCGCTGTGCTGCGGCATGGCCGTGCCTGCGCGGATCCGCGCCAACCTCGCGGCCCGTGAGATCGACGTCGACGACGTCGTGCGCGAGCTGCGGGTCCCGCTGCTCGTCTCCCACGGGCGCGCCGACTCCGTCTGCCTGCCCGCGACGGCCGAACACATCCTGTCCACCGCGCCGGGCTCCGAGGCCTCCTGGTACGAGGGCGTCGGCCACAGCCCCCATCTGGAAGATCCCGAGCGGTTCAACCGTGAGCTCGCCGAGCTCACCGCCCGGGTCCAGACCTGAGACTGCCTCGGCGCAGCCCGGGCGAGCCGGTCAGAGGTTCTCGACCGTCACCGGCTCGATGCCCTCCTCGGCGGGCAGGTTGAAGCCCGAGCACCTGCGCGTAGAAGGAGAGCTCGGCGTCCAGCGCTCTGCGGATGTTCTCGGCGCGCCGGAAGCCGTGCTGTTCGCCGTCGAAGAGCAGGTAGGCGACGGGGATCTTGCGGTCGCGCAGCGCGTCGACGATCGTCTCGCTCTGCGCGGGCGGCACGATCGGGTCCTCGCTGCCCTGCAGCACGATCAACGGCCGGGTGAAGCGGTCGACGTGGTGGATCGGGGACCGCTCGACGTAGACGTCGCGCGCGGCCGGGTACGGGCCGACGAGCCGGTCCAGGTAGCGGCTCTCGAACTTGTGCGTGTCGCGGGCGAGCGCCTCGAGGTCGGCGACGCCGAAGAGGTCGGCGCCCGCCGCGAACGGCGTGTCGTCGCGGACCAGCGCGGCGAGCGTGGTGAAGCCGCCCGCCGAGCCGCCGCGGATGGTGAGCCGCTCCCCGTCGACCCGACCCGTGCGGGCGAGGTGGCGGGCGGCGGCGAGGCAGTCGGCGACGTCCACGATCCCCCACTGCCCCAGCAGCTCCTCGCGGAACGCGCGGCCGTAGCCCGTCGAGCCGCCGTAGTTGACGTCGACGACGGCGAACCCGCGGCTGGTCCAGTACTGCACGGCCGTCGAGAAGACCGGCGACGCGGCGGACGTCGGACCGCCGTGGATCTCCACGATGAGCGGCGGGCGCTCGCCCTCGGGCCCGGTCCGCTCGGGGTGGGCGGGCGGGTAGAACAGCGCGTGCGCGGTGCGGCCGTCGTCGCTGGGGAACGTGATGTGCTCGGGCACGGAGATGAACGCCGGGGTCGACGCCCAGGTCGCGCGGCGGGCGCAGCGTCTCGATCACGCCCCCGTTCGGGTCGACCCGGTGCACACCCGGCTCCCGGGTGGGCGAGCCCGCGACGACCAGCACCGTGCCGTCCGGGCGCGGCGCGCACCGCGGTCACCCGCGAGAACGGCGTGTCCAGCTCGGTGACCGTGCCGTCGGGATCGCGCCGGGCAGAGCCCGTCGTACCCGCGGCGCAGGCGCGCGAACACCACCGACCCGTCGGGCAGCATCGCGTAGCGCGCCGCCGCGAACTGCCAGTGCGGCACGCCGATCTCGGCGTCCACGCGCACCATGGTCGCGATGTCCGTGCCTGCCGTGTAGCGGTAGAGGTTCCACCAGTCGCTGCGGTCGGACACGAACCACAGCGCGCCGTCGGCGCTCCACCGCGGCTCCAGCACCGACTCGTCGGGGCCGCCCGCGATCACGAGCTCTTCGCCGCTGCCGAGGTCGCGGACGACCAGCTCGGTGGCGTCCCACGGCATCGACGGGTGGTTCCACCGCAGCCACGCCAGCGTGCCGCCGTCCGGGGACAGGCGCGGTGCGGCGACGAAGTCCGAGTCGCTGACCAGCACCTCCGGCTCGCCGGGCGTGTGCGCGTCGAGCCGGACGATCTCGTTCACGACCTCGGCGGCCGACGGCCCGTGGTGGCGCTCGCGCACGCAGACGATCGTCGCGCCGTCGGGGGCGAGGTCGCCGTCGGCGAAGCGGTCGGCGCGCGGGCTCGCGGGCTCGGGGGTGAGCGGCACGGGGTCGGCGCCGTCCGCGAGCCGGTAGAGGCGCTGGTCGGTCCAGTTGGCGAACCAGACGACGCCGTCGCGGGCCCACCAGCCGCCCCCGCCGTACTCGTGGACGGCGGTGCGCGCGTTCCAGCCCTCGGCAAGCAGGTCGGTGCAAGTGCCGTCGGGGCGGCGGCGCACGAGCTGGGTGCGCCCGCCTTCCGCGGGCCTGCCCTCGGCCCAGAGCACGTCGTCGCCGTCGAGGACGAGCTCGCCCAGCCGCACGGCGCCCGCCACCACCGACGCGGACGTGAACGGGGTGGGCCAAGATCCGTAGGGCGCGGTCGTCACATCCGTGAACGCTAGTCTTTGCGGCCCAACGTCGTCAGGAGCAACGCGAAGGCGTCGCGAAGCCCACCAGGTCGCACGGCGGGCAGCACGGCCAACGCGCCGGTGCGTCCGGGCCACCACCGGGTGCTGCCGTCCGGCCGCACGACGCCGAGGGCCGGTCGGGCGCAGGCCCGCGCCGCGGCCGGGACGTCCGGGCCCAGGTAGGGGTCGCGGCACGACCGGACCGTCACCGGCACGCGCAGCAGCTCGGGCAGCTCCCGCGCGACCGCTGAGCAGGCCGGGCAGTCCACGTCGTACACCACGACCACTTCGACGATCCGCATGGCGGGCGCAGCGTAGCGTGGCGCTATGCCCGACGAGCCCATTGACGCGGAGATCGTCCCCGAGCCCGCACCGGCACCGGTGCCGCCCCCGACCGGTTACACCGACGGCGGCGTCCCCACCCTCGACTACGTCCGCGACAAGATCGAGGGCAGGTACGCCACGGCGCTCGGCATGGAGGAGCTGGTCGGCGAGACCGACCAGGCCCGGTCGCTCGCCGAGCAGGAGGCCGCGCGCAAGAAGGCCGCCGAGGAGAAGCTGGCGGAGATCCGCCGCTCCCTCGGCGGACCTACCTCCTGAACAGCTTGCTGCCCAGCCACACCAGCGGGTCGTACTTGCGGTCGACCGCGCGCTCCTTCAGCGGGATCAGCGCGTTGTCGGTGATCTTGATGTGCTCGGGGCACACCTCGGTGCAGCACTTGGTGATGTTGCAGTAGCCCAGGCCGTCCTCTTCCACGGCCTCCTCCGGGCGCCCGGAGCGCGCGTCGAGCGGGTGCATGGCCAGCTCCGCCTGGCGCATGAGGTAGCGCGGCCCGGCGAACGCGGGCTTGTTCTCCTCGTGGTCGCGCACCACGTGACAGGTGTTCTGGCACAGGTAGCACTCGATGCACTTGCGGAACTCCTGGCTCCGCTCGACGTCGACCTGCTGCATCCGGTACTCGCCGGGCGCGAGCTCGGGCGGCGGCGCGAACGCCGGGATCTCCCGGGCCTTCGTGTAGTTGAACTCCACGTCGGTGACGAGGTCGCGGATCACCGGGAACGCGCGCAGCGGCGTGACGGTGATGACGTCGGTCTCCGCGAACGTGGACATCCGCGTCATGCACATCAGGCGCGGTCGCCCGTTGATCTCGGCGCTGCACGAGCCGCACTTGCCCGCCTTGCAGTTCCAGCGCACGGCCAGGTCGTTGGCTTCCGTCTGCTGCAGCCGGTGGATGATGTCGAGGACGACCTCGCCCTCGTTCACCTCCACCGGGTAGTCGACGAGCTCGCCTTCCTCCGCGTCGCCCCGCCACACCCGAAAGTGCGCGTCGTAGCTCATTCCGAGGCCTCCGCCCGGTGTCCGCCCAGCTCTTCGCCGGTGTAGTACTTCTTCAGCTCGTCGAGCTCGAACAGGTCGAACAGCTCCGGCCGCATGGCGATCTGCTCCTGCCGGACGAGCTCGACGTCGTCCTCGCCGAGTGCGCGCAGCACCAGCAGGACGTGCCGCCAGTCGGAGTCCATCGCCGGGAAGTCGTCGCGGGTGTGCCCGCCGCGGCTCTCCTGCCGCTCGAGCGCGGCCTTCCCGACGCACAGCGACACCAGCAGCATGTTGCGCAGGTCCAGCGCCAGGTGCCAGCCCGGGTTGAACTCGCGGTGCCCCGTGACCGACACGGTGCGGGTGCGCGTCGCGATGTCCTCGAGCTTCTTCAGCGCGAGGCGCATCTCGTCTTCCTTGCGGATGATGCCGACCAGCTCGTGCATGGTCTTCTGCAGCTCCAGCTGCACCTTGAACGGGTTCTCCCCGCCGTCGGTGGCGCTGGAGAACGGCAGCAGCGCCCGCTCCTGCGCGGCGTCGACGTCGGCGAGGAGGACGGCGGGTCGCACCCCGGCCAGGCTGTCGACGTACTCGCTCGCGCCGAGCCCGGCCCGGCGCCCGAACACGAGCAGGTCCGACAGGGAGTTGCCGCCCAGCCGGTTGGAGCCGTGCATGCCGCCCGCGACCTCGCCCGCGGCGAACAGCCCCGGGACGATCGACATCGTGGTGTCCGGCTCGACCTCGACGCCGCCCATCACGTAGTGGCAGGTCGGGCCGACCTCCATCGGCTCCTTGGTGATGTCGACGTCGGCCAGCTCCTTGAACTGGTGGTACATCGACGGGAGCTTCTTGAGGATCTCCTCGGGAGAGCGCCGGGAGGCGATGTCGAGGAACACGCCGCCGTGCGGGCTGCCGCGACCGGCCTTGACCTCGGAGTTGATGGCGCGGGCCACCTCGTCGCGGGGCAGCAGCTCGGGCGGGCGCCGGTTGTTGTCGGCGTCGCTGTACCAGCGGTCGCCCTCCTCGGGCGTGGTGGCGTACTGCTCCTTGAACACGTCCGGGATGTAGTCGAACATGAACCGCTTGCCCTCGGAGTTCTTGAGGATGCCGCCGTCGCCGCGCACCGACTCCGTGACGAGGATCCCCTTCACCGACGGCGGCCAGACCATGCCCGTCGGGTGGAACTGCAGGAACTCCATGTTGATCAGCGTGGCGCCCGCGCGGAGGGCCAGCGCGTGGCCGTCGCCGGTGTACTCCCAGGAGTTCGACGTGACCTGGTAGCTCTTGCCGACGCCGCCGGTTGCCAGCACGACGGCGGGCGCGTCGAAGCGGACGAAGGCGCCGGTGCTGCGGTAGTAGCCGAAGCAGCCCGCGATCTTGCCGTCGGCCTTGAAGAGGTCGGTGATCGTCGTCTCGTGGAAGACGCGGATGTTGGCCTCGTAGTCGCCGGTCTCGCGGTAGTCCTCCTGCTGCAGCGAGACGACCTTCTGCTGCAGCGTGCGGATCATCTCCAGACCCGTGCGGTCGCCGACGTGCGCGAGTCGCGGGTAGGTGTGGCCGCCGAAGTTGCGCTGGCTGATCTTGCCGTCGGGCGTGCGGTCGAACAGCGCGCCGTAGGTCTCCAGCTCCCAGACGCGGTCCGGGGCCTCCTTGGCGTGCAGCTCGGCCATGCGCCAGTTGTTGAGGAACTTGCCGCCCCGCATGGTGTCGCGGTAGTGCACCTGCCAGTTGTCGTTGGGGTTGACGTTCCCCATCGACGCCGCGCAGCCGCCCTCGGCCATCACGGTGTGCGCCTTGCCGAACAGCGACTTGGAGATGATCGCCGTCCGCTTGCCGAGGAGTCGCGCTTCGATGGCGGCGCGCAGACCCGCGCCACCCGCCCCGATGACGACGACGTCGTACTCGTGGATCTCGATGTTCTCGCTCATGTCAGATCACCCCACGATCCGCAGGTCCGAGATCCATCCGGCGGAGACCGCCATGATGTAGAAATCGGTGATGGCCAGCGTGGCCAGTGTCGTCCACGCCAGTTCCTGGTGCTTGCCGTTCAGCCGGGAGACGAAGCCCCAGATCTTGTAGCGCACCGGGTGCTTGGAGAAGTGGTTGAGCCGCCCGCCCATGATGCTGCGGCAGGAGTGGCACGAGATCGTGTAGGCCCAGAGCAGGATCACGTTGCCGAGCAGGATCAGGTTGCCGAGGCCGAGGCCGAAGCTGCCGTCGGCCTTCACGAACGCGTGCAACGCGTCGTAGGTGTTGATCGCCGAGAGGATCACGGCGGCGTAGAAGAAGTAGCGGTGCAGGTTCTGGCCCAGGAGCGGGAACCGCGTCTCGCCCGTGTAGCGCCGGTGCGGCTCCGCCACCGCGCAGGCGGGCGGCGACATCCAGAACGACCGGTAGTAGGCCTTCCGGTAGTAGTAGCAGGTGAACCGGAAGAGCCCGAGGAACGGCAGCGACACCAGCGCGTAGGGCAGCCACCACACGTCCGGCACGAAGCGGCCGAAGTGCGCGGCGGCCGGGTCGCAGCCCAGCGAGACGCACGGCGAGTAGAACGGCGTCAGGTAGTTGTACTCCGGCACGAAGTACCACTTCTGCATGAACGTGTGGATCACCGCGTAGAGGACCCAGGCCACGAGGCCCGCGGCGGTGAGCAGCGGCGACAGCCACCACCGGTCGGTCCGCAGGGTCTTCGCCGTGATCTGCGCGCGGCCGGTGGCCGGGTCGAGGGTGGAGGACACGTCAGTCCCCGTCCTTGATGGTTTCCACTTGAACAACCTCGCGTTCTCCGCAACCGACACACCGGTCGGAATTGATGGCGGGATGCTACGACCCGGGATACCTCACCGACCGTTCGGGATCGTTCAATGAGATGGCACGATCCGATGCACGTAGGCTATGACGGTGACGTTGCAGCAGCTCAGGTACTTCCTGGCTGTGGCAGACGTGCGCAGTTTCACTCGCGCCGCGGAGGTCGTGGGGGTGGCGCAGCCGACGTTGTCGCGGCAGCTCAAGGCGCTCGAGGACGAGCTGGGAGCGGCCTTGGTCGACCGCGGCGCCCGGGACGGGCCGTTGCTCACGGCGGCGGGCCAGGCCGTGTTGCCGTTCGCGCGACGGATACTGGCCGACGCCGACGGGGCGCGCGTGGCGGTGGCGGAGATCGTCGGTCTGGCCCGCGGGCGGGTGCGGGTCGGCGCCACCCCGTCGCTGTGCAGCGGCGTGCTGGCCGACGTGCTGCGGGTGTTCCACGAGCAGTACCCGGCCATCGCGCTGGAGCTGGCCGAAAGCGGGTCGCAGCCGCTGGTGCGGTCGCTGGTGCGCGGCGAGCTGGACATCGCGTTGGTGATCGTGCCCGCCTCCGGGGCGGATGCGGCGCTGCACGCCGTGCCGCTGCTGCGGGAGCGGCTGTCGGTGGCGTCCGCGGCGTCCGGGGAGCCGCCGTCGTCGCGCGGGTCGATGGGGCTGCGGGAGCTGGGCCGCCGGTCGCTCGTCGTGCCCAGGGAGGGCTACGACCTGCGGGAGTCCACGCTGCGGGCGTTCGCCGACGCCGGGGTCAGCCCGCGGTTCGCCGTGCAGGGCGGGGAGATGGACGCCGTGCTGCGGATGGTCGAGGCGGGCACCGGGGTGGCGGTGGTGCCCGACCTCGTGTTCGCCGGGCGCCCGGGCCTCCGGCGCACGGTGCTCACCCCCGCGCTCTACCGGACGGTCGCGCTCGCCTCCCGGGCGGACCTGCGGCCCGAGCCAGGCCACCGGGGCGTTCCGGGCGACGTTGCTGCGGTTCCTGGCCGAGTTGTCGGCCGTCGGCGGGTTCCCGGGTGACGTGCAGGTGCTGAGCCGCCCGGACCCGTGAACGTGAGCCTCGCGGCCGCGCAGCTGCCCTGCGGGCATGGCGATCGTCGTGCCGCAGCGTCCCGTCGTGCTCAGGCGTCGGGTTCGCCGAGCTCGTCCTCCTCGGCGCCGTGGGCGGCGAGCGCCTCGCGGACGACCCGATAGGCGATGCCCGCCGGGTAGCCCCGGCGGGCGAGCATGCCGACGAGCCGCCGGGCGGCCGTGGTGCGGCGCTCGGGGGTGTCGGCCGGGACGGTGCGCAGCTTCCGGTCGACGAGCTCGCGCGCCCGCTGCTCTTCGGCGTCGGTGTCGACCTCGGCGAGCGCCTCCTGCGCCACCTCGTCGGCCACGCCCTTGCGTCGCAGCTCGACGGCGATGGCCCGGCGCGCCAACCCCCGCCCGCTGTGCCGCGACCGCACCCACTGCCCGGCGAACGCGGCGTCGTCGATCAGCCCGACCTCGTCGAACCGCTCCAGCACGGCGTTCGCGGCCTCGTCGGGGACCTCGCGCTTGCGCAACGCCTGCGCGAGCTCCTGACGGGTGCGGGCGCGTTCGGTGAGCAGGCGCAGGCAGATCTCCCGCGCGACGGCCACCGGGTCGGCCTCGATCTCTCGGCGTTCCCGCTCCGCCCTCGACCCCGCGGCCTTCCCGCCGGTTTCGGATGCCCGGCGCCGTCCACCGGCGCCGCCACCCCCGGACCAGCGCCCGCCACTCCGCCGCCCTCCCCGCGCACCCGGCTCGCCGGAGTCGCTGGTGTCGCTGGTGTCGCTGGTGTCGCCGGAGCCACGCTCGCCGTCGCCACTGCCGACGGTGTCGTGGCCGCCCAAGGCGTCGGGGCTGCCCAAGGTGTCACGCCCGCGGTAGGCGTCGTGGCCGCCGGGGGCGTCGTGAGCGCTCCGACCGCCGCGACCGACCTCGTCGAGCGCGGGGTGGTCGCGCTGGGCGCCTTCTGTGCCGTGACCATCGCGACCACCGTCGCCGTCGCGACCGCCATGGGCGCCTTCGCCACCGCGACCGACCTCGTCGAGCGCGGGGTGGTCGCGCTGGGCGCCGTCGGTGCGGTGGTCGTCGCGGGCGCTCGCCCGAGGCTGCCGGGCGCGCCGGGCCGGGCGAGCCGGCGTGCCGCGCTCGCCATCTGCCCCACCCGCGGGCGGCGGAGTATCGGCGAAGGTGCGCGGGCGGCCGCGGCGGCGGCCCGGGGCCGGGTTGCCGCCCCGGGCCCACGCGCGCAGGTCGACGACCGGGGCCGGTTCACCCTCGGGGTCGAAGCCGCGCAGCGACGCCACCGGGGCGTGCGGGCCGGCTCCGGCGAGATCCGCGAGGCGAACGACCCGGTGCGCGACTTCCCGGCCGGGCGGCGACGGATCGCCGTCGCCGGCCGGGGCGTCGCCGTCGCGGTCAGTCACCTCAGAAATCGACCGGCGCGGGGAGCGGCTCGATATCGGCGTCGAGCACCGCGCCGATGCCGAGCTTCTCCTTGATGCGCTTCTCGATCTCGGCGGCGACATCGGGGTTGTCGCGCAGGAACTTGCGGGCGTTCTCCTTGCCCTGCCCCATCTGGTCGCCTTCGTACGTGTACCAGGCGCCGGACTTGCGGATGATCCCCTGCTCGACGCCCACGTCGATGAGCGAGCCCTCGCGGCTGATGCCGACGCCGTAGAGGATGTCGAACTCGGCCTGCTTGAACGGCGGCGCGACCTTGTTCTTCACCACCTTGACGCGCGTGCGGTTGCCGACCATGTCGGCCCCGTCCTTCAGCGTCTCGATGCGGCGGATGTCGAGGCGCACCGAGGCGTAGAACTTCAGCGCCTTGCCGCCCGTGGTGGTCTCGGGCGACCCGAACATGACCCCGATCTTCTCCCGGAGCTGGTTGATGAAGACCGCGGTGGTGCCGGAGTTGCTCAGCGCGCCAGTGATCTTGCGCAGCGCCTGGCTCATGAGCCGGGCCTGCAGGCCGACGTGGTTGTCGCCCATCTCGCCCTCGATCTCGGCGCGGGGCACGAGCGCGGCCACCGAGTCGATCACGATGATGTCCAGCGCGCCGGAGCGGATGAGCATGTCGGCGATCTCCAGCGCCTGCTCCCCCGTATCGGGCTGGGAGACCAGCAGCGCATCGGTGTCGACGCCCAGCGCCTTGGCGTACTCCGGATCGAGCGCGTGCTCGGCGTCGATGAAGGCCGCGATACCGCCCGCGGCCTGCGCGCTCGCCACGGCGTGCAGCGCGACCGTGGTCTTACCGCTGCTCTCCGGCCCGTACACCTCCACGACGCGGCCGCGCGGCAGGCCGCCGACCCCGAGCGCGACGTCGAGCGCGATGGAACCGGTGGGGATCACGCCGATCGGCGGCCGGGTGTCGTCGCCGAGGCGCATCACCGAGCCCTTGCCGTGGTTCTTCTCGATCTGGGCGAGGGCGAGCTGCAGGGCCTTCTCGCGGTCGGGTGCGGTCATCGCCGGGTCTCCACCTCGTGCTGTGTGTCGTGCTGTGTCTGGGGAACTGCCGTCGACGGTAGGACCCACCACCGACAGTTCGGGCGAGCAACCGAAATCTGTGGACGGCTACTCGTGATGTGGATAGAGCGTAGCGAACACCCGTTCGATTGTAAGCACCGACACGCCGGACGCGTACCCTGCCGCGTTCAGCGGCGCGCGGGCGGCACGTCGTACTCCTCGCACACCGCGCGCCACACCGCGCGCGGGTCGATGCCCGCCTCGAGCGCCTCGTCGACGGTGCGCCCGCCGAGCTGGGCGAACACGTGGTCGTGGGAGAGCGACGCAGCCCGGACGGCGCCGAACTCGCCCTCCATCAGCTCGCGGAAGTAGGTGAGTCGCACCCGCACCACGGTAGCGTCGGGAACGTGCTCGACTCCTTGTGGGCCGCGCTCGGCGGCGATCACCGCGAGCTCGCGCGCCTGGAGGTCACCGGGCCCCGCACCACGCTCACCTCGACGTTCGCCGTCACCGAGGCGGCCACCGCGGCCGTCGGCGCGAGCCTGCTGGCCGCCACTCTCGGCTCCGGGGCGCGCGTGGCCGTCGACACCCGGCAGCTCGCCGTCGCCGTGCGCAGCGAGCGGTACGTGCGCCGCGACGGGCGATCGGGCGGCAACCCGTTCGACCCGCTCTCGGCGTTCCACCGCACCGCAGACGGCTGGCTGCGGCTGCACGCCAACTACGCCTGGCACCGCGAAGCCGCGCTGCGGGTGCTCGGCTGCGCGGAAGCGGAGGCACCCGTCGCGATCGCCGAACGGGACGCCGTCGAGCTGGAGACGGCGCTGCACGCGGCGGGCGGCGTGGGAGCCGCCGTCCGCACCGAGGCGCAGTGGCGCGCCGCGGCGGGCCCACCGCCGCCGCTCGTGGAGCGGCGCGACCTCGCTCCGGCCGCGCCCCGCCCCGCACGACGACCGCGGGTGCTGGACCTCACCCGGGTGATCGCCGGGCCGGTCGCCACCCGCACGCTCGCCGCGCACGGCGCCGACGTGCTGCGGCTCGACGCGCCCCACCTGCCGGAGATCGAGCTCCAGGCCTGGGACATGCTCCCCGGCAAGCGCAGCGCGCTCCTCGACCTGCACGACGCGGAAACGCGCGAGCGGTTGCTGGCGGGCGCGGACGTCGTCGTCGCGGGCTACCGGCCGGGCGCGCTCGACCGGTTCGGCCTCGCACCGGACGCCCTGACCGAGCGCCACCCCGGGCTGGTGGTCGTCACGCTGTCCGCCTGGGGCACCGACGGCCCGTGGGGCACCCGCCGCGGTTTCGACAGCCTCGTGCAGGCGGCGTGCGGCATCGCCGTCGACGAAGGCGGTCCCGACGGCCCCGGCGCCCTGCCGGCCCAGGTGCTCGACCACGCCACCGGCTACCTCGCCGCCGCGGGCGCGCTCCTCGCCGTCGCGCAGCAGCGCCGCGAGGGCGGCTCACCGCACGTGCGGCTCTCCCTGGCGGGCACCGCCGCGTGGCTGCAGGGCCTGCCGCGCGCCGCCCGCGAGGACGTGCCGGACGTCGACCCCGCGCCGTACCTCGTGCAGAAGGGCCGGTTCACGCTGGCCGCGCCGCCCGGCACGATCGATGCCATGCCGCTGACCTGGCCCGATCCCGCGCCCGCCTACGGCGCGGCCACCCCGGAGTGGACATGAACGACCCCACCGGTTTCTCGTCGCCGCTCGGCCAGATCATCGTCGGGCTGGCGCTGCTGACGTCGCTGATCGTGCTGCTGCGGTGGTTCTGGACGAACCGCCGTCGGTGAGGGCGGCCCGGATCGCGTCGAGGTCGGCCACGAGGGACGGCACCCGCTCGGCGCCCACCACGGCGCCCACGCGCTCCTCGATCTCCGGGACGAGCGCGCGGGCGATCCCGAGCACTTCGCGCCCGCGCTCGGTCGCCAGCACCAGCTTGGCGCGCCGGTCGGCCGGGTCCGGCACCCGGCTGACGTAGCCGTGCGCCTCGAGGTGGTGCACGAGCTCGGCCATCGCCTGCTTGGTCATCTGCGCCCGCTCGGCCAGCGCGCTGACCGTGGTGCCGGTGTCGTCCAGGTACTGGAAGACCGCGCTGTGCGCCGCCCGCACCTCGGGGTGCCCGCGCTCGGCGAGCCGGGCCAGTACGACGCCGTTGAGCGCCACGAAGGCCTCGCGCATCAGCATCGTGAGCGTGAGGGGCCGGGAGGGAATTCGCGTTGACATCGACAGGCGCCCTGCCTACTTTGCCGGACATGGACAAGCTGCCTGTCGATATTGCCACGGCGGAGCAGCCGATGCCGACCATCATCGAGGCCGTTCCCGAACACCACGCCGCCATCCGCAGGCTGCTCGGCGACGCCTACGCGGGCTACGCGGCAGCGATGCCCGCCGACGTGTTCCCCGTGTACCTCGCCGATCTCCTCGACATCACGGCCGACGACGCGACGCTGCTCGTCGCGGTCGAGGACGGCGTGGTCGTCGGGACGGCGCGGCTGCATCTGCGCCCGACGTCGGTCGGCCTGCCCGCAGGCGCCGCGTACGTGCGGGGGGTCGCGGTGCGCCGGGACCGGCTGGGCACCGGCGTCGCCCGCGCGCTCATGGCGAGCTGCACGGACCGCGCCCGAGCAGCGGGCGCCGACAGCATGTGGCTGCACACGGCGGCGTTCATGCGTCCGGCGATCCGGCTCTACGAGGGGCTGGGCTACCGCCGCGTCCCCGCCTACGACACCGACTCCCGGCGGCACTACGGGCTGCTCAGCGACCCACCGCTGCACGCGTTCGCCTACCGGCTGGACCTGGCCGGCTTCGTCGACGTTGGCGACGGCTACCGGCTCTGGGTGCAGACGGCGGGCGCCGAGGAACTGCCGCCGATGCTGTTGATCATGGGGGCCAACGCGAGCGGCCTCGGATGGCCGGACGAGCTGGTCGCGCGGCTGGCGCAGCACCACCGCGTGGTCCGCTACGACCACCGCGACACCGGCCGGTCCACCCGTGCCTTCGCCGAGCGGCCCTACGCGATCCGGGCCCTCGCCGACGACGCCGTCGCCGTGCTCGACGCCCTCGGGATCGAGCGGGCGCACGTGGTGGGCATGTCGCTGGGCGGCACGCTCGTGCAACTGCTGCTGCTCGACCACCCCGAGCGGCTGCTCAGCGCGACGCTGTGGGGCACGTCCGTGCTCGGCGGGGCGCCACCCGACCCGGAGATCCGCGACGAGGACCTCCCCGGACCCGATCCGCGGCTGCTCGCGCTGTGGGCCGAGCTCGGCGAGGAACGCGACGCAGCGGCCGAGTTGGAATGGCGCGTCGAGCACTGGCGCCTCCTCAACGGCGACGTGCTCCCGTTCGACGCCGACGAGTTCCGGCACCGCGAAGAACGCGTCGCCGAGCACAGCGGCACTTGGGCGAACCCGGCCGCGCACGCGCTCGCCGACCAGTCCGGCCTGGAGCGGGGCGCCGAGCTGGCCCGCGTCCGCGTGCCGACGTTGGTGGTCGACGCGCCCGCCGACCCGGTCGTCCCGCCGCCGCACGCCGCACGGCTCGCCCGCGCGATACCCGGAGCGCGGCTGGTCGCCGTCGACGGGCTCGGGCACGCACTCGGCCACCCGGCCGTCACGCCGCTCGCCGACGCGATCCTCGAACACACCGGGTCCGAGGGCCGGTAACGTCGGCGGCGTGCTGCTCGCCCAGCTGAACATCGGCCTGCCCGTCGCGCCGCTCACCGAGCCCGAGCTGGCGGGGTTCGTCGAGGCGTTGGAGCCGGTCAACGCCCTGGCCGATGCGGCACCCGGGTTCGTGTGGCGGCTGCAGACCGAGGACGGCGACGCCACCGCGATCCGCCCCTTCGAGGACGACCGGCTGATCGTCAACCTGAGCGCGTGGGAGTCGGTGGAGGCGCTCGCCGCCTTCGTCTACTCCGGCCCGCACCGGGCGATCATGGTGCGCCGCCGCGAGTTCTTCGTGCCGATGCGCGAGGCGTTCCAGGTGCTGTGGTGGAGCGCCGACATCCCGACGGTCGCGGAGGCCGTCGTCCGGCTCGACCACCTCCGCGCGCACGGGCCCACGCCGCGCGCGTTCACGTTCCGCAAGCCGTTCCCCGCGCCCGGCGGCGCGCAGGTGCGCCGCGACGACGGCTGGTTCTGCCCGGCCTGATCGGCGCCCGCGAAAACTGTCGGACCCCCGGCGCATGATGGAGCCGTGACCGCCCCATCATCCGCGCTGCAGGGCTTCTCCCCCGCGACCCGCGACTGGTTCGCGGGGGCCTTCGCTGCGCCCACGCCCGCGCAGGAGGGGGCGTGGGCGGCTGCGCAGGCGGGCAGGCACGCGCTGGTCGTCGCCCCCACCGGGTCCGGCAAGACCCTGGCGGCGTTCCTGTGGGCGCTCGACCGGTTGGCGTCGGGCCCGCCGCCCGCGTCGCCGCAGCACCGGTGCCGCGTCCTCTACGTCTCGCCGCTCAAGGCGCTCGCGGTCGACGTCCAGCGCAACCTCCGCTCGCCGCTCGCGGGCATCCGGCAGGCCGCACAGCGGCTGGGGCTCCCGGTGCCCGACGTCACGGTCGGCATGCGCACCGGCGACACCCCGGCCGACGAGCGGCGCCAGTTCGCCCGCACCCCGCCCGATGTGCTCGTCACCACGCCCGAGTCGCTGTTCCTGCTGCTCACCTCGGCTGCGCGGGAGTCGCTGCGGGGCGTCACCACCGTGATCCTCGACGAGGTGCACGCGGTCGCGGGCACGAAGCGCGGCGCCCACCTGGCCCTCTCGTTGGAGCGGCTCGACGAGCTGTTGGAGCGGCCCGCGCAGCGCATCGGCCTGTCGGCCACCGTCCGGCCGCTCGACGAGGTGTCCACGTTCCTCGCGGGCGCCCGCCCGGTCGAGGTCGTCCAGCCGCGCACGCCGAAGACCGTGCAGGTGTCGGTCGAGGTGCCGGTGCCCGATCTCGCCGCGCTCGACGAACGACCCGCGCCGGGCAGCTCCGACGAGGAGGTCGTCGGCTCGGCGGCGGGCACCGCCCAGCGGCCGTCGATCTGGCCCGCCGTCGAGCGCAGGCTCCTCGAACTGGTGCGCGCACACCGGTCCACGATCGTGTTCGCCAACTCCCGGCGGCTCGCCGAGCGGCTCACGTCGCGGCTCAACGAGCTGGCCGCCGAGGAGGCGGAGGGAGCGCAGGAGCTCGACGAGTTCCCGGCCGAGGCGATCGGGCAGTCGGGCATCGGCGGCGGCGCGGCGGCCACCGTGGCGAAGGCGCACCACGGGTCGATGTCGCGGGAGCAGCGCACGCTGGTCGAGGAGGAGCTGAAGGGCGGCGTGCTGCCCTGCGTCGTGGCCACGTCCAGCCTGGAGCTGGGCATCGACATGGGCGCGGTCGATCTCGTCATCCAGGTCGAGGCGCCGCCGAGCGTCGCCTCGGGCCTGCAGCGGGTGGGTCGCGCGGGCCACCAGGTCGGGGCGGTGTCCACCGGCGTGGTGTTCCCCAAGTACCGGGGCGATCTCGTCGCGTGCGCCGTGGTCGCCGAGCGGATGACGGCCGGTGCCATCGAGTCGCTGCGCTACCCGCGCAACCCGCTCGACGTGCTCGCCCAGCACATCGTCGCGATGGTCGCGTTGGAGCCGTGGTCGCTGGCCGAGCTCGCCGCCGTCGTGCGCCGGGCGGCCCCGTTCGCCGCGCTGCCCGAGTCGGCCCTGCACGCCGTGCTCGACATGCTGGCCGGGCGCTACCCGTCCGAGGAGTTCGGCGAGCTGCGCGCGCGGATCACCTGGGACCGCGTCACCGACCAGCTCGCGGGCCGCCCCGGTGCGCAGCGGTTGGCCGTCACCTCGGGCGGCACGATCCCCGATCGCGGGCTGTTCACCGTGATGACGCCCGGCGGGGCCGACGGCGTGGGCTCGCGCGTCGGCGAGCTGGACGAGGAGATGGTCTACGAGTCGCGGGTCGGCGACGCGATCATGCTCGGCACGTCGAGCTGGCGGGTGGAGGACATCACGCACGACCGCGTGATCGTCACCCCGGCGCCGGGCGTGCCCGCGCGGCTGCCGTTCTGGAAGGGCGAGCAGGTCGGGCGGCCGCTGGAGCTGGGCCGGGCGGTCGGCGCCTTCGTGCGGGAGATGGCGGGGCTGTCGGAGGAGAATGCCCGCGAACGGGCCGTCGGCGCGGGTCTCGACGAATGGGCCGCCGACAACCTGCTCGCCTACCTGCGCGAGCAGCGCGAGGCCACCCGGCACGTGCCCAGCGACCGGGTGATCCTCGTCGAGCGCTTCCGCGACGAGCTGGGCGACTGGCGCCTCGTCGTGCACTCCCCGTTCGGGTCGAAGGTCAACGGGCCGTGGGCGCTCGCGATCGCGGCGCGGATGCGCGAGCGCCGCGGGGTGGAGTGCCACGCGTCCGCCGCCGACGACGGCATCGTGCTGCGGCTGCCCGACGCGCTGGACGACTCCGGGTCCGAGGTCGTGCCCACGGCCGAGGACGTGCTGCTCGACCCGGCCGAGGTCGAGCAGGTCGTGGTCGCCGAGCTGGGTGGGTCGTCGCTGTACGCCTCGCGGTTCCGCGAGTGCGCGGCCCGCGCCCTGCTGCTCCCCCGGCGTGATCCGCGGCGCCGCACGCCGCTGTGGCAGCAGCGGCAGAAGGCGTCCCAGCTCCTCGCCGTGGCCGGGCGCTACGAGCAGTTCCCGGTCACCCTCGAGGCGATGCGCGAGTGCGTGCAGGACGTCTACGACCTGCCCGGGCTCCGCGCGCTGATGGCCGACGTGCAGGGCCGCGCGGTGCAGGTGGTCGAGGTGGCCACCCCGTCGCCGTCACCGTTCGCCCGGAGCCTGCTCTTCGGCTACATCGGGATGTTCCTGTACGAGGCCGACGCCCCGCTGGCCGAGCGCCGCGCCGCCGCGCTCTCCCTCGATTCCACGCTGCTGGCCGAGCTGCTGGGTTCCGAGGCGATCCGCGAGCTGCTCGACCCGGAGGTGCTGGCCGAGGTCGAGGCGTCGCTGCAGCGGCTCGCCCCGGAGCGGCACGCCCGCGACGTCGAAGGGGCGGCCGATCTCCTCCGGTTCATCGGCGACCTCACCGTCGAGGAGGCGGCAGCGCGGGGGGCGCGCGCGGAGTGGTTGGCCGAGCTGGAGCGGGCACGGCGGGTCATCCGGGTGCGCATGGGCGGGGAGGAGCGCTTCCTGCCGATCGAAGACGCCGGGCGCGTGCGCGATGCGTTGGGCGCCGCGCTGCCGGTCGGCGTGCCGGAGACGTTCACCGAGCCGGTCAACGACCCGCTCGGTGATCTCCTGCTCCGCTACGCCCGCACCCACGGCCCGTTCCCGGCGGCCGCGGTGGCCGAGCGCTTCGGGCTGGGCGTCGCCGTCGTCACGGGGGTGCTCGACCGGCTGGTCGGGGTCGGGCGGCTGGTCCGCGGCGAGCTGCGGCCCGCGGGCGAGGGCGTCGACTACTGCGACGCCGAGGTGCTGCGCAGGCTCCGGAGGGCCTCCCTGGCCCGGCTGCGGGCCGAGGTGGAGCCGGTCGAGCCGCGCGCGCTTGGCCGCTTCCTGCCCGCCTGGCAGGGGGTGCAGACCACCCCGGCAGGCGATCGGCGCGGCCGGATGCGGCGGGCGCCCGGCGCGGAGGACGTGCTGGGTGTCGTGGAGCAGCTCGCCGGGGCGCCGCTGCCCGCGAGCGCCGTGGAGTCGCTGATCCTGCCCGCCCGGCTGCCCGGGTACACGCCGGCGCTGCTCGACGAGCTCACGGCCGCGGGCGAGGTCAGCTGGACGGGGTGTGGCCCGCTGGCGGGATCGGACGGCTGGCTCGCGCTGGCGCCTGCGGACGTCGCCGACCTGTTGCTGCCCGAGCCGGAACCCGACACGGTCGCCACTCCGCTGCACCAGGCGTTGCTGGAGGCGCTCGACGGCGGCGGAGCCCTGTTCTTCCGCCAGCTCGCCGATGCGGCGGGCCGGGCGCTGGTCGCCGCCGGGGAGGCGGCGCCCGGCGACGACGCGGTGGTCGCGGCGGTGTGGGATCTCGTCTGGGCCGGGCTGCTGGCGAACGACACGCTCGCCCCGCTGCGCGCCCGGCTCGGCGGCGGGGGCGGGCGCGGCGGCCCTGCCCACCGCGGCCGACGCACGGCGGGGCGCGGCCGCTACGCGTCGCTGCGCAGTGGCAGGCCTGCGATGCCCAGCCGAGGTGGGCCGCCGTCGGTCGGTGGGCGGTGGGCGCTCGCGCCCGTCCGGGAGCCCGACGCCACGCGCCGGGCGCACGCCCGCGCCGAGGCGTTCCTCGAGCGGCACGGCGTGCTCACCCGGGGCGCGCTGGCCACCGAGCGGGTCACCGGCGGGTTCGCGGGCATCTACCGGGTGCTGCGGGCCATGGAGGATTCCGGACGCGCCCGGCGGGGCTACGTCGTGGAGGGGCTGGGCGCAGCCCAGTTCGCGGTGCCGGGCGCGATCGACCGGCTCCGGGCCCTCTCCCGCCCCGACGGCGCCCCCGTCGGCGACAGCGGAGGTGGCAGCGCGGGTCGTGGGAGCGGTGGCGGCGTGGGCGAAGGCACGGCGCTCTCCCGGGTCGTGCTGGCCGCCGCCGACCCCGCCCAGCCCTACGGCGCGGCGCTGCCGTGGCCCGCCACCATCGGCGACACGAAGCACCGGCCGGGCCGCAAGGCGGGCGCGCTGGTCGTGCTGGTCGAGGGCGCTCCGGCGCTCTACGTCGAGCGGGGCGGGCGGTCGCTGCTGTCGTTCACCACCGAGCGCACCGAGCTGGTGGCGGCCGCGCACGCGCTGGCCGGAGCGGTGCACGAGGGCTGGCTCGGCACGCTGGCCGTCGAGCGCGCCGACGGGGTCGGCTCGCTCGGCTCCGAGCTGGCCGATGTGCTCACCGAGGCCGGGTTCCGGGTCACGCCGAAGGGCCTCCGGCTGCGCGCCTGATCCGCAGTCAGCGGAGGGCGAGCGTCGCGGCGGCGGCGGCGCGGTTCACGGTCGCCCGGCCGAGCCGCCGAGGAGCGGCTGGTGCTCTCGATCGCGACCACGTAGCGCCCGTCGGGCCCGAGCGTGCCCGCGGAGTGCAGGTAGAACGTGGGGCCCCACCACATCCAGCCCTGCTTGGCCGCCACACCCGGCCGCCGGGGCGGCGCGAGGAGTCCGAAATCCTGGTGGAACCCGTCGGCGGCGACGTCCGGCGAGGCCGTCAGCGCGCCCATGACGAGGTCGCGGTCGGTGGGCTTCATCTGCGTGAGCACGTAGTCGTAGAGCGCCACGAGGTCGCGTGCCGACACCACCGCCTCACCCCACTGCGACGGGTCCGACGGCGGCCTGCTGTCCCGCAGGCCCGCGACCGCGACGGCCCCCGCCACCGTGGCCGAGCCGCCGAAGCGACTCCAGAGCGCGTTCATGGCGCCGTCGTCGCTCGCGGTCAGCGCCCGCAGGATCAACCGCTGGTCGGCGTCGGTGAGCGCGATCTGCCCGGCGGCTGCCCGCGTGAGGACGTCGACCACCGTGTAGAGCTTCGTGAGCGACGCCGCGGCGATCGGCTTCGCGCCCTCGGCCCCGACCGCGATCTCGCCGGTGACCCGGTCCAGCACCGCCACCCCGACCCAGACCCCCGCCTCCTCGGCGATCGCGTCGACCGCACCGACCGCGGACGTGACGGCCTCGGCGCTCGCGGCCACCTCGGCCGCGGCTTCGGCCTCCGCGGTGGCTTGCGCCTCCACGACCGCGGTGGCGAGCGCGTCGACGGTCGTGCTGCCCGGCGCGGCCGGAGCGGAGAGCGTCGTCGGGTCGGCCGCGGCCGTCGCCGGGAACGACACCGGGCTGACACCGGCACCGGTCAAGGCGATCGCCAGGAGCACAACCACGCCGGCAGGCAGCGCCGTGCGCCAACAGCCCCGACCGCGCATGTCCCGTGAACACCGCTTTCGCCCGATTTCATCGCTTACCACCAAAATATCTGGTCCGGCGCCTGGGCGGGCCGCGAAACTGGGCCCGTGCGATCCACGGTGACGGTCCGCCTGCTCGGGCGGTTCTCGCTGTGCTTCGACGGGGAGGCGGTGCGGCTCGACGCCACCCGCGCCGAGCTCCTCTTCGCGTACCTGGTGCTGCACCCCGAGGCCCAGACCCGCAGGCGGCTCGCGGCCGCGCTCTGGCCCGACTCGACCGAAGCCCAGGCGCACACGAACCTGCGCAAGCTGCTGCACACCCTGCGCCGCACGCTGCCCGACGTCGACGAGCACCTGGAGATCAGCCCCCGCACCGTGCGTTGGCGGGGTGAGAGCGATGTCGCGGCCTTCGAGCGGCTGCTGACCTCCGACCTCCGCGGTGCGGTCGCGCTCTACGGCGGCGACCTGCTGGACGGGCACGACGCCTCCTGGCTGGAGGCCGAGCGACACCGGTTGCGCGGGCGTTGGCTCGACGCGCTGGGTGAGCTGGCCGACCGTTGCGCGGCCGAGGGCGAGCTCGCGGCGGCCGTCACGCACGCCGAACGGCTGCTGCGCGCCGACCCGCTGCGCGAGGACAGCTACCGGAGGCTCATGCGCCTGCACGCCGACCGCGGCGACCCGGCCCGCGCACTCGGCGTCTACCACGAGTGCGCCACCGTGTGGGAGCGCGAGCTCGGCGTGGGCCCGTCCGCGGCCACCCGCGCGGCGTACGCGGCGCTGCTGCCACGGGAGACGGCGGGCAGCCCGGCGGCGGTCGCCGCGCCCGCCACGCTCGTGGGCCGCGCCGCCGAGCGGCGGCAGCTGGTGGACCTGTTCCGGGCCTCCGTGGCGGGCCGCGCCCAGCTCGTGCTGCTCACCGGCGAGGCGGGCATCGGGAAGACGCGCCTCGTCGAGGAGTTCCGCACGTGGTGCGCGCGGCAAGGCGCGGTGGTCGCCGAGGCGCGATGCCACTCCGCCGAAGGCCCGCTGGTGTACGGCCCGGTGGCGGCCTGGCTGCGCTCGGGTGCGCTGCGCCCGCGCCTCGCGCAGCTCGACCCCGGGCGCCGTTCCGAGCTCGCCCGCCTGCTGCCCGAGCTGCTCGTCGAAGCGCCCGCCACCCCGAAGCCCGTGCCGCTGTCGGCCGACGAGCACCGCCTGCGGCTGCTCGACGCGGTGGCCGACGCCGTGCTCGCCCCGCCCACCGCGCGCGTGCTGGTGCTCGACGACCTGCAGCACGTCGACCGGGAGACCTGCAGGCTCGTGCACTACCTCGTGCGTCGCGAGCCCACCGCCCGGCTGCTCATCACGGCCACGGCCCGTCGCGAGGAGATCGACCGCGACCATCCCGCCCAGGAGCTGCTGGCCGGGCTGCACGCGCTCGACCGGTGCACCGAGATCGAGCTGGGCCGCCTCGACCGGGCGGAGACCGACGCGTTGGCGCGTGAGCTCGGTGGCGCGCCGCGCGACGCGCAACGCCTGTACGCCGAGACGGAAGGCAACCCGTTGTTCGTGGTCGAGGCCCTGCGGCTCGGCCCCGGCGCGCCGGTCAGCAAGCGCGTGCAGACCGTGCTCGAGGCCCGGCTCGCGCAGCTGTCCGCACCGGCCAGGGCGCTGGCCGAGGTGGCGGCGACGATCGGCCGCGAGTTCCGCGTCGAGGTGCTCGCCGCCGCGGCGGGCGAGGCCGACGACGTCCTCCTCGACGGCCTCGACGAGCTCTGGCGCCGTCGCATCCTGCGCGAGCAGGACGCGCACGCCTACCGGTTCAGCCACGACCGGCTCCGCGAGGTCGCCGCGCTCGGCGTGAGCCCGCCCCGACGGCGCCTGCTGCACCTGCGCATCGCCCCCGCCCTCGAGCACGCGCACGCCGCCGACCCGGGCCCGGTGAGCGCCCAGATCGCCCGGCACTACGCCGAAGGCGGATCGGCGAGCCACGCCGTCACCTGGTACCGCCGCGCCGCCGAGGCCGCGCAGGAGCTGCACGCGAGCGACGCCGCGGTCGACCTCCTCGAACGGGCGCTGCACCAGGTCCGCACGCTGCCGCCCTCGCGAAGTCGCGACGCTGCCGAGCTGGAGCTGCACAACGCGGTCCTCGGCCCGCTCGCGTCGATCGCGGGGTACGTCGCCCCCATGATCGCGGCGCACCAGCAAGAAGCGCTCCGACTGACCACGGCGCTGGCCGTGCCGGAGGCACCGCAGCTCCTGCGCTCACTCGGGATGAGCGCGCTCACCGCGGAGGACTTCCCCGCCACGTTGCGCATCGGCGCGCAGCTGCGGGCCGCGGGCGAGCGCCTCGGCGAGGAGGTGCTCGTCGTCGAGGGCGCCTACCTGCTGGGGATGGCGGCGTTCTGGCAAACCGACTTCGCCGCCGCCCGCATCAACCTGGAGACGGCCGTCACCCGGTACCGGCCCGCCGACCTGCAGACCCACCTCGTCCGCTACGGCCAGGACCCGAAGGTCGCCTGCCTCAGCAGGCTGGGCAACACCCTGTGGTTCCTGGGCGAGCCCGACGCAGCGCAGCGCGCCCGGGCCGACGCTCTTGCCTGGGCCGAGCGGATCGCGCAGCCGTTGAGCACCGGCATCGCGCTGCTCTTCGGCTCGGTGCTGGCCCTCGACATGGACGACGAGCCCGGCCTGCGCGAACTCGTCGCGCGGCTGGCGACGACGGAGCCGAAGCCGCCGCCGATCCAGCTGTCGGCCGACGCGTTGGTCGGCTACCTGGCGGTGTGCGACGGCGCGGCCACGGCCGGGCTCGCCGCGATCGACGCGGCCATCCGCGGGGCGGAAGCCCGGAGCCCGGCCCCCGGCACGCCCGCGATCCTGGCCCGCATCCGGCTCGCCGCAGCCGTCGCGGCCGGGGACCCGCAACGATCACGCGCGGCGGCGAACGCCCTGCTCACGATGGGTGGTGCCGCAGCTGTGTGGGCGGCGGAGGCCCGTCGCGTCGCCGCCGCGTTCCCCCAGGTCGCCCGCTGAGGAACGCTCCGGGAACGCCGTCCGGCGCACCGTAGCGCCCATGACAACCATCCTCGCGATCGGCGCGACCGGCACCGTCGGCCGCCACCTCGTACCCCAGCTCGCCCGCCGCGGCCTGTCCGTGCGGGCGCTGGTCCGCAACCCGGCCGCCGAACTGCCCGCGGGCGTCGACCGGGTGGTCGGCGACCTCGCCGACCCCGCTTCCTACACGCCCGCGCTCGACGGCGTCGCCGCCGTCTACCTGGCCTGTGGCAACCACCCGGCCCAGGCCACTTGGGAGAACGGGGTGATCGACGCCGCGGCCGCCGCCGGCGTGCGGCGCATCGTCAAGCTCTCCACGAGCGACGCCGCGATCGGCTCACCGTCCGCGTTCGCCGACGCGCACGCCCGCATCGAGGCCCACCTGCGGGCGAGCGGCGTCGACCACGTCCTGCTCAAGCCCACCTTCAAGATGACCAACCTGTTGACCGCGGCCGAGGGCGTGCGGCAGGCAGGAGCGATCTTCCTCCCGGGGGCCGGGGCGAAGCTCGCCATGATCGATCCGCGGGACATCGCCGACGTCGCGGCCGTCGCGCTCAGCGAACCGGTCGCGCGCGAGCTGGTGCTGACCGGCCCGGAGGTGGTCACGTTCGACGACGTCGCCGCCGAGCTGAGCGCCGTCACGGGCAGGCGGATCGGCTTCGTGCCCGTGCCCGACGACGCGGCCATGGGCCAGCTGGTGGCAGCGGGTGTCCCGGAGTGGTTCGCGACCAACCTCGTCGCCGTGTTCGGCATGCTGCGCCAGGGCATCCAGGCGCAGACCCGCAGCACCGTGCGCGACGTGCTCGGCCGCGAGCCCCGGTCGCTCGCCGCGTTCGTGCGCGACCACGCAGCGGCGTTCACGGGGTGACCCCCGCCCGTTGACCGACGGGCCCGGCACGCGGTTTGCTGCGCCGTCGATCAAGGGGGTGACGGTGGACAACGTGTCCATGCCGGGTCCGGACGACGAGCTCGCCGAGGAGGAGCGCAGGCAGCGCCGGGAACAGGCGGTGGACGCGGGTGACGCGGGCACCGAGGTGGCCGCCGAGCGGACGGGGTGGTGCGACGGCTGCGACTTCCCCGGCTGCGACCTCCCCGACTGCGACTGCGGCGGCTGCGACCTCCTGCGCGTCTCCTCGCTGCTCGCCGTGGTCGCGCTGGTCGTGCCCGCGGGCACCGGCGGCCTCGTCGCCTCCCTGGTCGAGCTGGCCATCCGCGGCTACCGCCGGTGGCTCACCCGGTTCACCCCCGCGTGCCCGTCCGAGCCGAGCTGCAGCGCCTACGCGCTGGCCGCCGTCACGACATTGGGCCCCCGCCGCGGCCTGCGTGCGGCGGCCCGTCGGGTGCGCAGCTGCGGCCGCCCAGCATGCGGCCCACGATGAGGTCCACGTAGCCGTCGGCCACCGCGTCGAGGGACAGGTCGCCGTCGGGGCGGAACCAGTTGCTCAGGCCGTTGAGCACGTCGCACACCGCGAACGCGGCCAGGTGCGGATCGGGAACGCTCAGCTCGCCCGCCGCCACGCCCGCCGCGATCACCTCCCGCACCCGCCGCTGGTAGTGGCGGCGGTGCCCGTCCACCACGGCGCGGTGCTCCGGCGCGAGCGCGGCCAGCTCGTGCAGCCCGACGACGTGCTCGGTGCGCCGCCGGTGCAGGTGGTGCAGGTGGCCGCGGACCAGCGCCGCGAGCCGCTGCGAGCAGGTGCCGGGCGCGTCCAGCAGCGGGAGGTTCTGCGCGTTGGGCTCCTCCGTGACCGTCAGGCAGATCGCGTAGAGGATCTCCTCCTTCGACGCGAAGTGGTGGTAGAGGCTCGCGCCGCGCACGCCGACCGCCTCGGCGACGTCGCGCATCCCGACCGCCGCGTACCCGCGCTCGGCGAAGAACCGGGCGGCCGCGGTGACGATCGCGTCGCGGCGGCGCTGAGCCGGTGGCTCGCTCACCGCTGTCCCCCGCTGGCGCTCGGTCCGCGCTTCGCGCAGCGCTGTGCCGATGGTTCGCTCGCGAGCTCGCTCACCGCAGCTCGCGCTTGAGGATCTTGCCCTGCGCGTCGACCGGCAGCTCGGTGACGACGTGCACCGCCTTGGGCACCTTGAAGCCCGCCAGCCGCTCCCGGCAGAACGCGACCACGGCGTCGGGATCGGGCTCGGCCCCCGGACGCGGGATCACGAACGCGGTGACGGCCTCCGACCAGTACGGGTCGGGGCGGCCGACCACCGCGGCGCGCAGCACCTCGGGGTGGGCGTGCAGCACCCGCTCCACCTCCTGCGACGACACGTTCATACCGCCCGTTTTGATCACGTCGGTGCGCCGGTCGTGGAAGAACAGGTTGCCCTCGGCGTCGACGCGCACGATGTCGCCGGTGTGCAGCCACCCCGAGCCGAAGACGGCCGCCGTCCGCTCCGGGTCGCGGTGGTAGCCGAGCATCACCGACGGCGAGCGGCAGAGCAGCTCGCCCAGCTCGGCGTCGGCGCCGTCCTCGTCGACGACGCGCACCTCCAGGTGGCTCACCGGCTTGCCGATCCAGGACGGGTCGCCACCGCCGGGGATGTCGTCGAGCCGGGCGAACCAGCCGACGGTGCCCAGCTGCGACAGCTCGGACTGCCCCCAGTAGGTGCCCCACAGCGCGTCCGGCGCGGCCGCCGACCACGCCTCGATCGCCGCGGGCGCCACCTGCCCACCGTAGGTCATGCAGCGGCGCACCGCCCCGACCGCCGCCGGGCCGAAATCGGGCTGGGCGGCCAGCGCGAGGTAGAACGTGGGCGTCTGGGCGAGGACGGTGACCCGCTCACGGGCGAGGATCGGCAGGGTCGCGGCCGGGTCGGCGCTCGGGGGCAGCACGAGCGTGGCGCCGAGCAGCGTGAGCGTGGTCATCGAGCCGAGGCCCGCGATCGTGTGGAACGGCATGACGAAGAGCCAGGTGTCGTCGGGCCCGACGCCGAGCCCGGCGCTCCACGCGGGCGCGGTGGAGATCAGGTAGTTGCGGTGGGTGATCAGCACGCCCTTGGGGGTCGCGGTGGTGCCCGAGGTGTAGACGAGCATCGCGACGTCGTTCTCGTCGACCTCGGCGTCCGGCTCGGTGTCGGGGTGCGCGGCCAGCTCGGCGTCGAGGTCGGGGCCCAGCAGCAGCGCGCCGTCCACGAGCTCGGCGAACGCCGGGTCGGCGAACACGACGGTCGGCTCGGCGTGCGCGAGCTGCCACGCCACCTCGTGGGCCCGGAACATCGGGTTGACCACCGTGAACGACGCGCCGAGCTTGAGCGCGCCGTAGTAGGCCGCGACCGTCGGTATCCCGTTGCGGGCCAGCATCGCGACGACGTGCCCCCGGCCCACGCCGTGCGCCGCCAGCAGGTGCGCCCACCGGTTGGCGAGCGCGTCGAGCTCGGCGTAGGTGAGCTCGGCCCGGTCGGGCGCGTACGTCACGAACGCGACCTTGCGCGGCTGGGTGCGGGCGTGGCGGCGCAGCTGGTCGCCGATCGTCGCCCGCCCGAGCGGCGTCTGCCGGGCGGCGCTCACCGGAACAGCGGGGTGCCGAACGACTCGGCGAAGACGATCTCGTCGACGGGCGAGCGCGTGAGCTTCGCGGGGAACGGCCGCGCCGGGTAGCCGACCGCGACGTGGCACGCGGTTACGAAGCCCTCCGGGATCGCCAGCAGCTCGCGGACCTGCGGCTCGGCCGCGCAGAGCAGGGTCGTGAACGCGCTGCCGACGCCCTGGTCGCGCAGCGCGAGCAGGAAGTTCTGCACGGTGGGGTAGACCGACCCGCCACCGACGATCGAGAGCCGCCCCAGCTCCGTGTCGGTGGGGTGCAGCCCGGCCAGCTCCGCGCACGCGACGACGACCACCGGCACGGACGCGAAGTGCTCGGCGAAGTAGTCGGCGTCCTGCACCACGCGGGGCAGCGCGCCGACGTTGACCTCGCCGGTGCCGATCGCGCCGAGGTAGGCCTTCCAGGGCGGCAGGTAGAGGTCGGCGAGCGCCTGCTTGGTGGCGGCGTCCCGCACGACGACCCAGCGCACCGGCTGCCGGTTGCCCCCCTGCGGGCCGAAGCGGGCGAGGTCGAACGCCGTGCGCAGCACGTCGTCGGGCACGGGATCGGGTCGGAAGTAGCGGCACGTGCCGGTGGTGCGCATCGCCTCGGTCAGCTCCATCGCTGCTCCCCTGTCGTCGGTGTCGACCCGGTGGCCCAGCCTAACCACGGTTAGCCTGGACCGAATGGAGACGATGGCCGAACCGCGCCCCGAGGCCGTGCCGCAACGGGCGGTGCTCGCCGACGCGATGGAGCACGCCAACCTCCCCTCGCTCGTCGCGGTGCTCTACCAGCTCACCGGCGACCGCCGCTACCTCGCCGACCCGTACCGGCCGACGCGCAGCCGGGGCATGGAGGACAACGACCCGGGCGGGTTCGGCCCGGAGGTCCAGGCCGAGATCCGGGCCGCCGCGGTCGACGCGGTGCTGGCGTGGGCGGGCGGACGACCGCCTGCCGTGCCCGCGCCGACCGGCGACGCGCTGCTGGAGCTGATCGAGCTGGCCGTCGGCGAGCCGGTGCCGCCGGAGTACGAGGCCATGGCGGCCGAGGACATGGGCTTCACCGTGCCGAAGGCCCCCGTCGCGCCGCCGTCGGACTTCCGGGTGGTCGTCATCGGCGCGGGCGTGTCGGGCATGCTCGCCGCGATCCGGCTGGCCGAGGCGGGCATCGACCACGTGGTGTTGGAGAAGAACGCCGACGTCGGCGGCACGTGGCTGGAGAACGCCTACCCCGGCGCGGGCGTCGACACCCCGAGCCACCTCTACTCCTACTCGTTCGCGCCGCGGCGCTGGTCCACCCACTTCGGCAAGCGCGACGAGGTGCTCACCTACCTGCGCGACGTGGCCGACGCCCACGACCTGCGCGAGGTCATCCGGTTCGGCACCGAGGTGGCGAGCGCGGTCTACCGCGACCAGCGCTGGATCGTCACCACCGCCGCGGGCGAGACGCTCACCGCGGACGCCGTGATCACCGCCGTCGGACAGCTCAACCGGCCGAAGATCCCACCGCTGCCGGGCCTGGACGCGTTCCGGGGCCCGCTGTTCCACTCGGCGCGCTGGCCCGCGGACCTCGACGTCACCGGCAAACGGGTGGTGGTCGTCGGCACCGGGGCGAGCGCGATGCAGATCGTGCCCGCGATCGCCGAGCGGGCCGGGCACGTCACCGTGTTCCAGCGCTCGCCGCAGTGGGCCGCGCCCAACGACGTGTACTTCTCCCCCATCGACGACGCCGCGTCGCTGCTCATGGAGCACGTGCCGTTCTACCGGCGCTGGTACCGCACGCGGCTGTCGTGGAACACGGGCGACCGGGTGCACGCCTCCCTGCAGAAGGACCCCCGGTGGGAGCACGGCGACCGTTCGGTCAACGCGGTCAACGACGGGCACCGCCGGGTGTTCACCCGGTACGTGGAGAGCGAGCTGGCCGGGCGGGCCGACCTGGTCGCGAAGGCGCTGCCGGACTACCCGCCGTTCGGCAAGCGGATGCTGCTCGACAACGGCTGGTACGCGGCGCTCCGCCGCGACGACGTCGACCTCGTCACCGCGCCCGTCGCCGCGGTCACGCCGACGGGCGTGCGGGCGCAGGACGGCACCGAGACCGCGGCCGACGTCGTGGTGCTGTGCACGGGGTTCGAGGCCCAGAAGCCGCTGTGGCCGTTGTCGATCACGGGCCGGGACGGGCTGACGATCGCCGACGTCTGGGGGCCCGACGACGCCGACGCGCACCTGGGCATCACGGTGAGCGGCTTCCCCAACCTGTTCCTCACCTGCGGGCCGGGCACCGTGCTCGGCCACGGCGGCAGCTACATCACGATCGCCGAGTGCCAGGTGCGCTACATCGTGGAGGCGCTCGTCGGGATGGTCGAGAACCGGCTCGGGGCGGTGGAGGTGCTGCCCGAGGTGCACGCCGACTACGCCGCCCGCCACGACGCCGCCCACGCGGCGATGATCTGGACCCACCCCGGCATGCGCAACTGGTACCGCAACCCGGCGGGCCGGGTGGTGTGCGCGCTGCCCTGGCGGATCGTCGACTACTGGGGGATGACGCGGCACGTCGACTGGAACGAGTTCGCCGTGGAGTCCCGCGTCAGTCCGCGTTCGCCAGTGCCGTCCTGAGCTCGGCGGCGACGTCCTGCAGGCCGTTGACCGTGTCGAGGAGGCCCGCGAGCTCCTGACCGGTGCGGCCCGCCTCGGCGGTCAGCCCCGACTGCTGCAGCAGCCCGATCCCCCGCCGCACCGCCTGCTCGGTGCCCTCGGGCTCGCTGAGCACCAGGTGCAGCCGGGCCACCTCCCACGCGGTCTCGACGGAGGCGATCGTGGTGGCGTGCGCGGCGAGGCGGCGGGCGGTGTGGCCCAGGAACTCCCGCAGCCAGGGCAGCAACCGCTGGTCGAGCCGCACGACCGCCGACTGCGGCCGCCACGTGTCGCCGACGAGGTCGATCAGCGTGCGCTGGGTGTCGAACTGCAGCGACAGCTGGGCCCACGGCGGCGTCCAGGGCTCGAGGGCGGCGTCGGTGACGGCGTGCACCACCTTCCGGAGCGCCGGGAGCGTGGCCATGGTGATCAGGCGATCGCCCATCTCCAGGAGATTCTCGCGGCGTCCGACGACGTGCCCGCTGACCGGCAAGGTGGTGCCGTCCTCGAGGCGCACCGTGCCGCCGACCACCGGCGGGTCGAGCCACACGCTGCCCCGCCAGCGCCGCGCGTTCTCGTCGACGACGCCGATGCTGAAAGGCGGTGAGCGGTCGGCGAGCCCTACAGCGGGATCACCATCGTGATCAGGACGACCGCCAGTACCGCCACCAGCAGCACCAGCCCCGCCAGCGGGACGAGCCACCGCCGCCGCGACGGGTTCGGGGTCGCGGTCATCGTCCGGATGCCGGGCCGTGGCGGCCCGGCCTGCGCTTTTCCCAGGTCGACGACCTCCATCGGCCCGCCGTCGGCGAGCAGCACGGCGACCGGCGCGCCGAGCGCGTCCGCGGCGTCGCCCGCGCCCTTCACGCTGGCGATCGCGGACGTGGTGAACGCCCATCCCGGCTCGCCGTCGGCGAGGCGCGTGACCCGGTCCAGGAAGGCCGCCACGGCCTCGTCGTCGTCGAGCGCGCCCACCCACGAGCGGTGGCGGACCGGGTGGTGCGCCACGGCCGGTGCGTCGTCACCGAACGCAGCCAGTGCGGGCGCCAGCCGGTGCGCGACGTCGGCGTCGCTCGGTGCCGTGTCACCGAGCGCCGCGTCGACCCAGTCGGCCGGGAACCCCGCGTCGAGCAGCCCGCCGAGCCGCGCCCGCCCGGCGCGGTCCAGCCCGGCGGCCGCGAGGCTGCGGGCCAACGCCCGCTCCACGTCGTCGACCACCAGCGTGTAGCGGATCGCGGTGCCGATGGCGTCACGGCGCACGGACGGGATGCCGCTGATCAGCAACGACCGGCCGCACACGATGACCTCGGGCTGTTCGAGGACGACCCAGTCCTGCACCGGGCGCCACCACCGCTCCACCGGGCCCGCGCCGAGGAAGCGGTAGTCGAGCCGCCGCGGCGTGCCGCGGGTCATGAGGTGGGCGGCGGTCACCTGCGTTTCCCGATCACTGCCAGTCCTCACCGCTCCAGACCTCGACACGGGGGTCGGCGGGCACCGCCGCCAGGCGGCGGGTCGCGGCCAACAGCTCCGCCTGACGGGCCGCGACGCGGGTGATCGCGGCCGACTGGTCGCGGATCTGGCGGTTGACCCGGAGCGACTCGCCCGACAGGTGGTAGGCCACCGTCTCCCAGAACCCCTTGGCCTCGGCCTGCCGTTCGACGCCCGCGTCGTAGTCGCGCTGGTGGCCCTGCCGAGCGGCGATCTCCACCTGGGTCTGGCCCACGAGGATCGACCGGCACAGCTCCTGCATCACCGTGCCCGCGGCGCGCACCTGCATCTTGGGCGGCCTGCCGCGGAACCGGTAGTGCGCCTCGAAGTCCGGCCGCCCGGCGACGGTCTTCCAGCGGGCTTCGATCAGCTCGACGCACCCGTAGGTGTCGATCGGCGCGTAGACGACGCGCACCGGCATCGACCGGCCTGCCGTCTCCTTGGCGATGATCTTGAGCAGGGCGTCGTAGCGCTCCCGCACCCGCGCGCGCAGCTCGCCCGCCTGGTGCCCGCGACCACCGTTGTCGTCGAAGTACTTCTCGCACTTCAACGGGGCGAGCACCACCACGGCGGGCTCGTCCGCGTGCATCTGCCTGCCCTTCGCCCAGCGCCGACCCACCTCGTTGACGTCGATCACGCCGAGCAGCGGGCTGACGGCCGCGCGCTGCGCGGGTGTGACCGCCTCCATGAGGACGGCGGCGTCGATGGGGACGAGCAGCATGATGCTGTCGCGCACGTGGTGGAGGAAGTTGGGCCATTCGCTGACCGCGTGCGGGTACTTCGCCCGCTCCTCGTCGTCCAGCCACGCGCCCGGGTAGTCGAGCAGGTCGAACGGGATCTCCGCGGAGTCGTCGCCTTCCCCGGTGAGCGTGACGTGGTACTGGTTGATCTCCTGGGTGCCGCCGAGCGCGGCCGCGTCGAACTCGCCGCGGTCCAGCGCCTGCTGCAGCTCCTTCTGCTGGCGCTTGACCCGGACGCTGGTCCGCTCGTCCATCTCGACCGTGACCGGGGTGCCCGCGAGGAGGTCGCGGGTGTCGCTGAGGATGGCGGTGAGCAGGGTGGTCTTGCCCACCCGGCTCGGGCCGACCACGGCGACCCGGAACGAGGGGGTCACGCCGCTTCTCCGTTGCTTCTCCAGTTGCTTCTCCGTGGCCGCGTCGGCCACCGCGTGCAGCAACCGCACCACCCGCTGCACCTTGGCCGTCGCCGTCGCCGGGCCGGTGCGCTCCTCGGGCCACAGCTCGTCGCGGTAGACGCCGACGAGCCTGCGGAACTCGGGCACCGACGTCTCCGAGCGGATGAAGCTGTCCTCGAACTGCTCGCCGTACGCGAGCAGGGCCTCGGCCATCGTCTGGGTCTCCTTCTTCAGCAGCACGGCCGCCTCGTAGATCGCCTTCCGGGCCAGCTCGTTGAGGTAGAGGTAGAGGTCGGCGGCGCCTTCGCGGGTGTCGGGGAACACGGCGGGCGCGCGCACGGCCCCGGTCTGCGGGTCGATGCCCTCCGGCCGCAGCCCGTCCAGCACCCGGCGCATCTGCGGGAGCAGCCGGGTGCGGTAGTCCAGCCGGACGTCGAGCGCCGTCTCCACGGTCTCGGCCAGGTGCGGGCACGGGTCGCTCGCTTCGCGCAGCGCGACGGCGAGCCCGGCGAGCGCGCCCTCGCCGGTGTCGCCGGTCAGGAGGCCTGCCAGGCGGGGGCGCAGCGCCTCGGCCATGCCGCGCCAGAACTCCTCGCGCCTGCGCAGCAGGATGTCGTCGATGCCGCCGAAGCGCCGGGAGATCTCGGTGCGGATCGCGTTCAGCGCGTCGGTGGAGTACCGGGCCGAGGCCCCGGCGCGGCGCATCCGGACGTGGGCCTTCTCCACCCAGGCGGCGCTGCCGGACCCGAAGCCGTCCAGCGCCCAGCCCCGGATCTCCTCCTCCAACTGCTCGACCCGCTCCACGAACGCCGCGTCGTCGTAGGAGTCGCCGGTGCGGACCCGCAGCTCGGCCACCCAGTCCTGCACCGAGACGACGAGCTCGTCGAGCACCTGGTCGGCCCGCGCGATCAGCTCCTCGGCCGCGGTCGGCCGGGAGATGCGGCGCACGGTGGCGAGCAGCCGCTCCATCTCGGCGGTCAGCTCGGCCTGGGCCTGCTCGCACTGCGCCAGCGCCGCGTCGATGACGGCCGCGTCCATCCGGGGCAGCGCGCCGGCGAGGTGGGTGAGGGCGCGGCCCAGCACGTCGCGCGCCACCACCGCGCGGTCGGCCGTGTCGGCCGACCAGACCAGGTAGTTGCGGTCGTCGACGCCCTCGTTGAGCCGGTGGCGGAGGTCGCTGCGCAGCGCCTGGACGTTGACCTCTTCACAGCCCCCGGTGTTGATCAGGATGGTCATGAAGTCGCGGATCGACGCGGCCCCACCCGCGCGCGCGATCAGGTCGAGCCCCGCCTGGTCCTCGGTCTTCCACGGGGCGTTGGTCTGGTCGGGCCGCTTCACGACGATCACGAAGTCGACGTCGTTCTCCAGCCCCGCGAGGTGGTGCTCCTCGGCGTCGGGCACGAGCTCGCCGAGGCCCGGCAGGTCGATCAGCCCGACGGCGCCGACCTCGGCGACGGGGAACCGGCACGTGATCACGGCGTCGCGAACGGCCAGGTAGGGCCGCTCGTCGACCGCCCCGGCCGCGCCGCCCTCCGGGTAGGCGACCCACTGGCGCATGCGGTCGACGTCGACCGTGCGGACCTCGCCGGTGAGCAGGTGGCGGTACGACGGGAGCGACGCCTGCATCTCCTTGAGCCGCGCGTACTCCGGCCTGCGCTTGCGCTCCTCGCCCACGTCTGCGAGGTCGAAGCGCTCGAAGTCGGCGAGCGTGCGCGGCGCGGGCGCGAGCTTCAGCTCCGCGAAGTACGGGCCCACGACCTCGGCGCAGAACGTGCGGCCGTCGTGCATCGTGAGCTGGGCGCTGCGGTTGGTGTCGGAGTGGAAGATGCGGCTGCGGACCGCGGTGACCGGCTGCCCCTTGCCGGTGGGGATCTGCTCGTCGCCGAGGCCGGACAGCGACTGCAGCAGTGTGCTCTTGCCGTTGCGGGCGCGGCCGCTCACGCCGATGTTGACGGTGCGGCGCGACACCCGCGCCCGCGTGGTCGCCAGCGCCGCCAGCGCGCTCGCGGCGATGCTCTGCAGGCCGACGCCGTCGACGTCGAAGACGACCGGGGGCGCGGCACCCTCCTCATCGACGGCGGCCACGTCGTCGAGGGCGACGGCGAGGTCCTCCAGCAGTGCCGCGATCGCGGTCCACCGCGCCTGTTCCCGTTCGATGAGCGGCAGCTTGGCGCGGCGGGCCCGCAATACCGCGTCGATCTGGTCCTGCACGGCGCCCACCGGCGCTCCCTTCGGTCATCGGGAAGCTCAGGATCGTAACGACGGTACCGTCGTAAACGTGCCTGAAGGCGACACGGTCTACTTGGCGGGCAAGCGGCTGCGGGCCGCGCTGGCCGGGCAGCGGCTCGTCCGCGGCGAGCTGCGCCATCCCCGGCTCGTCGATCACGACCTCACCGGGCTCACCGTCCTCGACGTGGTCTCCGTGGGAAAACACCTGTTCACCCGCCTCGACGACGGCCGCAGCCTGCACAGCCACTTCCGCATGGACGGCTCGTGGCACCTGTACCGGCCCGGGATGGCCTGGCATCGACCGGCCTACGAGGCGCGGGCCGTGCTGGCCACCGAGGAGCGCGTGGCCGTCGGGTTCGCCCTGCACGACCTGGAGCTGCTGCCGACGGCGGAGGAGCACCGGCTCGTCGGCCACCTGGGCCCGGACCTGCTCGACCCGGCGTGGTCGGCGGAGCACGCCGCCGAGGCGCTGCGGCGGCTGACCGCGCGGGGGGCGTCCGAGATCGGGATGGTGCTGTTGGAGCAGCGGGTGATGGCCGGGATCGGCAACCTCTACAAGACCGAGACGTGCTTCCTGCGCGGCGTCTCCCCGTGGACGCTCACCGCGGACGTGCCCGACCCGGCCGGGATGATCGCGCTCGCTCGCAAGCTGCTGGTGCGCAACGCCGACCGGCCGGAGCAGACGACCACCGGCGAGCTGAGCCGGGGGCGTCAGCACTGGGTGTTCGAGCGGGCCGGGCAGCGCTGCCGCCGCTGCGGCACCCGCATCCGCACGGCGTCGCAGGGCGACGGCGTGTACGCGCGGGTGGCCTACTGGTGCCCGACGTGCCAGCCGGGCCCGGCCCCCGCGCGCTGAACCGCGCCGTCAGGCCGTGCCGGGCTGCTTCTGCGTGTTGATCTGCTGGGTGGGCGCGGGGGTGGGGGCGGTGTTGCCCGCCGTGACCTCGCCCGCCACCGGGGTGCCGTGCAGCGACGCCCGGATCTGCTCCAGCCTGCTGGCGCCCGCCATGTCGACCGCGCTGGCCTGGACCTCCAGCATGCGGCCCTGCACGGAGTTCTGCGCGAGCTCGGCCGAGCCGATGGCGTTGGCGTAGCGCCGCTCGATCTTGTCGCGCACCTCCTCCAGCGACGGCGTGTTGCCCGGCGCGGCGAGCTCGCTCATCTGGCGCAGCGACGCGGCGGCCTGCTCCTGCATCTTCGCCTGCTCCAGCTGCGACAGGAGCTTCGTGCGCTCGGCGATCTTCTGCTGCAGCATCATCGAGTTGCGCTCGACGGCCTGCTTCGCCTGGCCCGCGGCCTGGATCGACTGGTCGTGCAGGGTCTTGAGGTCTTCCACCGACTGCTCGGCCGTGACCAGCTGCGAGGCGAACGCTTGCGCGGACTGCTCGTACTGGCCCGCCTTCACCTCGTCGCCCGACGCCCGGGCCTGGTCGGCGAGCACGAGCGCCTGCCGGGCCGAGGCCTGCAGCTTCTCGATCTCACCGAGCTGGCGGTTGAGCTTCATCTCGAGCTGGCGCTGGTTGCCGATCACGGCGGCGGCCTGCTGGGACAGCGCCTGGTGCTGGCGCTGCGCCTCTTCGATGGCCTGCTGGATCTGCACCTTGGGGTCGGCGTACTCGTCGACCTTCGACGAGAACAGCGCCATCAGGTACTTCCAGGCCTTCGTGAAACCGTTGGCCATCTGCTCCGCCCTCCGAGTGCGTCACCTGCTGCGAACCCCATCGTGGCACCGGTGCGGTCCGGACTTCCACCCGAGGTCGACGATATCGGGGATGATCCGGAGGCCGATGTCGGGGCGACCCCGAGGAACGGCTCAGGCGGCGGCGCGTACGCCGCGCACCGGCATCGGGGCCCGCGGGGCCGACATCGGCGCATGAATCGGTGCAGCAATCGGCTCCGTGCCCGCCAGGCGCAGATCCATGTGCCGCAGCCCGATCGGACGCCGTGCGGGCAGGAGGACCTCGGCGCCGTCGGCGGCCAACGACCGCGCGATGACCTCGGCGGCCTCGGCGAGGACGTCGGACAACGAGATCTCCAGCGCCTCGCAGATGGCGGCGAGCAGCTCGCTCGAGGCCTCCTTGCGGCCGCGCTCCACCTCCGACAGGTAGCCGAGGCTCACCCGCGCGCGCCGGGACACCTCCCGCAGGGTGCGACGCCCCTCCGTGCGCGCGCGCCGCAGGCTTCCGCCGATCGCCTCCCGCATCAGCACCGCCATGCGACCCTCCTCGTGCCATGGCCGGGGTTCGGCCGTGGCCCTCACGGTACCGACTGCGGCGGCCCCGCGTCGTCGCGCGACGCGTCCGCTCACGGCGAACACGGCTACACGGTGCGGGAACGCGGGCGCAGCGCCTTGACGAGGTAGTCGAGGCCGGTGACGACGGTGAGCCCGACCGCGACCGCCATCACGGCCCAGCGCAGGCCGTCGACGGTGGTGGACACGCCTTCCATCGGCAGGAGGTACAGCCCGATCGCGATCATCTGCACGAGCGTCTTCGCCTTGCCGCCGCGGCTCGCCGCGATGATCCCGTGGCGGAGCACGAGGAAGCGCAGCACGGTGATGCCCAGCTCGCGGCCCATGATCACGACCGTCACCCACCACGGCAGGAGCTGGAGCGCGGAGAGGCCGATGAGCGCGGCTCCGGTGAGGGCCTTGTCGGCGATGGGGTCGGCGAGCGTGCCGAACGCGGTGACGAGCCCGCGCGAGCGGGCGAGCTCCCCGTCGAACCGGTCGGTGATCGCCGCGATGACGAAGACGCCGGTGGCCGCGTAGCGCCAGCCGGTGTTCTGGCCTGCGTCGGCGAAGAGCGTGAGGAGGAATACGGGGACGAGCAGCAGCCGCACCCCGGTGAGCACGTTGGCGATGTTGAGCAGGGGGGGCGGTGGGCCGGGCGGCGGCACGCCGCTGGTCCCTGCGCTCACCCCGAGCCGCCCGGCGGCGCGGGGAGGGTGCTGCGGGGCACGGCCTCGCCCGGTTTGACGACGAGGTCCGCGCCTTCGGTGCCGACGACCACCGCCCGCACCATCTCGCCGACGGTGAGGCCGGAGCCGCGTTCGACGACGCACTCCCCGTCGACCTCCGGGGCCTGGTGCGCCGCGCGGCCGGTGCACTCGAAGTCGTCGTCCTCGGCCGCCTCGACGAGCACGGTGACCTCGGTGCCGATCCGGTCCTCCGCGCGCTGGGCCATCAGCTCCTGGGTGAGCGCCGTGATCCGCTCGACCCGCGCCGCGATCTCCTCGGCCGGGAGCTTGCCGTCGAAGCCCGCGGCCTCGGTGCCGTCTTCGTCCGAGTAGCCGAACACGCCGACCGCGTCGAGGCGGGCGCCTTCGAGGAACGCCTCCAGCTCGGCGAGGTCGTCCTCGGTCTCGCCGGGGAAGCCGACGATCACGTTGCTGCGGATGCCCGCCTCCGGCGCGAGCGCGCGGATGCGGGCGCACAGGTCGAGGAAGTCCTCCCGGCCGCCGAAGCGGCGCATCCGGCGCAGCAGCGTGGGGCTGGCGTGCTGGAACGAGAGGTCGAAGTACGGGGCGACGCCGGGCGTGGTCGCGATGACCTCGATGAGGTCCGGGCGCATCTCGGCGGGCTGGAGGTAGGAGACGCGCACCCGGTCGATGCCCGGCACGTGCGTGAGCCGGGGCAGCAGGCGCACGAGGGCGCGGGTGCCGCCCGGCAGGTCCTTGCCGTAGGACGTCGAGTTCTCGCTCACCAGCACCAGCTCGCGCACGCCCTGCATGCCGAGCCACGCGGCCTCGGCGACGACCTCGTCCGGGGTGCGGGAGACGAACGCGCCGCGGAACGACGGGATCGCGCAGAACGTGCAGCGCCGGTCGCAGCCCGAGGCGAGCTTGAGGTTGGCGATCGGCCCGTCCGAGAGCCGCGTGCGGGGGATCCACGCGTGGCCGGGCACGTGCACGTCGGCGGCCGAGCGGTCGACCGGCGTGAGCGGCAGCAGGGTGCGCCGGTCGACGGGCGTGTGCGCGGCCGGGGCGTGGCCGCCGAGCACGTCGGCGAGCCGCTCGCCGAGCTCGGGGTAGTCGTCGAAGCCGAGCACGGCGTCGGCCTCGGGCAGGCTGTCGGCCAGCTCCTTGCCGTAGCGCTCGGCCAGGCAGCCGACGGCGACGACCTTCGCCCCCGCGACGTCCGACGCCGCCAGCACGGTGTCGATCGAGTCCTTCTTGGCCTGCTCGACGAACCCGCAGGTGTTGACGACGATCACGTCCGGCCGCTCGTCGGTGTCGACCAGCTCCCAGCCCGAGCCGGACAGCCGACCGGCCAGCTCTTCGGAGTCGACCTCGTTGCGGGCGCAACCGAGCGTCAGCAGCGCGGCCCGCCGTGGAGTGACAGCGGTGCGACCATCTGCGCTGCGTGGTTCCGGCACGCCTGCCAGGGTAACCGGCGACCCGTGATCTACTCCGCTGCGTGGCCGAGGTGTGCGTGCGGCGGGCGCGGACCGCTGACGTGACGATGATCAAGTCGCTCGTCGACGGGTACGCGGGCCGCGTACTGCTGGCGAAGGAGATCGTCACCCTGTACGAGTCCGTGCAGGAGTTCCTCGTGGCCGAGGTCGAGAACGAGGACGGGGTCGAGGTCGTCGGCTGCGGGGCGTTGCACGTGCTGTGGGCCGATCTCGGCGAGATCCGCACGGTGGCCGTGCACCCACGCGTGCTGGGCCGCGGGGTGGGGCACGCCATCGTCGCGGGGTTGATCGAGAACGCGCGGGAGCTGGGCTTGGCGCGGCTGTTCGTGCTGACGTTCGAGAAGCACTTCTTCGGTGGGCACGGGTTCGTCGAGATCGACGGCACGCCCGTCGAGCCGGACGTGTTCGCCGCGATGCTGCGCAGCTACGACGCGGGCGTCGCGGAGTTCCTCGACCTCGCGCACGTCAAGCCGAACACGTTGGGCAACACCCGGATGCTGTTGCGGCTCTAGTGCCCCGTCAAGGAAGGTTGGTGCGTGTATCGGTGGATCCGAACGTCCGCTGGCAAGGCGCCGCACGAGCCTCGTACCGGGCGTACTCGGCTCGTGCGGCAACGCCGCCAGCGGGCGTTCGGGCCGCCGAGATACGTGGCGAACCTTTCTTGACGGGGCACTAGGTCGTGTCCCGCGGCCTAGGATCAGGGTGTGTCGCTGCTCTGCCCGGAGCTCATCGGGCGCGCCGCCGAGGTGGCCTCGCTGCGCGAGCGGGTCGACGCGATGGCCGCGGGCCGCGGTGGCGTGGTCGGGCTGGTCGCCGGGGCGGGGGCGGGGAAGACGCGCCTGGCCGCCGCCACCGCCGAAGCCGCCGCCGCGCGCGGCTGCCCGGTGCTCACCGGGCGCGCGGTGCCGGGCCCCAACGCGGTGCCCTACCGCGCGCTCGTCGAGGCGTTCCTCGGGGCGTTCCGCTCGGCGCCGGTGCCCGACTCCCCCGCGCTCGCCGGGCTCGGCGGGCACCTGGGACGGCTCGTCCCGGGTTGGCGGGGCGACCAGGACGTCCAGGCCGCCGAGGACTCGCCGCTCCTGCTGGCCGAGGCCATCGTGCGGCTCCTGCGCGCCCACGGCGACGGGCGGGGCTGCGTGCTCGTGGTGGAGGACCTGCACTGGGCCGACTCGGAGACCCTGGCCGCCCTCGACTACCTGGGCGACGCGCTGCGCACCGAGCCCGTGCTGTGCGTGGCGACCGCGCGGCCCGAGGGCGACGCCGCGGAGCTGCTCGAACGGTTGGAGCGCCGCGACCCCGCCGCGATCGTCCGCATCGGGCCGCTGGCCGAGGACGACGTCGACCGGATGGTGGCGGCCTGCCTCGCCACGCCGAGCCCGCCCGCCGGGCTCACCGGCTTCGTGCGCGCCCACGGCGACGGCACGCCGTTCCTCGTCGAGGAGCTGCTCGCGGGCCTGGTCGCGGCGGGCACGCTGCGGCGTGAGGACGGGGTGTGGGTGGCGGCGGGCGAGCTCACGCCCAGGGTCCCCGCGAGCCTGCGGGAGTCGATCGCGCGCCGCACGGGGATGCTCGACGCGACGGCCCGGCGGGTGATCGGCGCCGCGGCGATGCTGGGCCGCCGGTTCGACTGGGAGCTGCTGCCGGGCATCGCCGACGTCGACGGGCGAGCGGTCGTCGACGGGCTGCGGGCCGCCGTCGACGCGCAGATCGTGGCGGTCGACGGCGACCGCTTCGTCTTCCGCCACTCGCTCACCCGCGAGGCTGTGCTGGACGACCTGCTCCCGCCGGAGCGACGGCGCCTGGCCCAACGGGCGTGGCCCGCGGTCGAACGGGCGCACCCCGGCCTCCCGGGCACCACCTGCGAGCTGGCCGCGGAGCTGGCGGAAGCGGCGGGCGCGCCCGCGCAGGCCGCGGAGCGGCTGGTCGAGAGCGCGCGGCGGGCGCTCGCCGCGGGCGCTCTGGCCACCGCCGAGGGCACGGCGCGGCACGCCCGCAGGCTCGCCCCGGCGGAGGAGCCGGTGGCGTCCGCGGCCGACGAGGTGCTGGTGCGGGTGCTGGTCGCCGCGGGCAAGCCCGTCGAGGCGCGCGAGCTCGGCCTCGCCCTGCTCCCCCGGCTGGCCGCGGCCCAGCGCACGGACCTGCTGATCGGCCTGGCCCACGCCGCCCTGACCGCGGGCGACGTGGCGGCCGCCGAGCGCGACGTCGCGGCCGCCCGGGCGCTGGTGGCCGCCGCGACACCCGACGCCGACCCTGCACCGAGCGCGGCTGCCGCCAGGGCAGGCACCAGCCCCTCCGCCACCGGCACGATCGACCCGGCGGCCGGCCTCCCCACGGCGACCGGCGTCTGGACGGCGGGCGATGGGGCGGCCGACGCCACGCGGGCGCGGCTGGATGCCGTCGCCGCCGCCGTGGCGCTGGACCAGGTGCGGCTCGACGAAGCGGTCCGGCTCGGGCAGGCCGCGCTCGCGGCGGCCGAGCGAGCCGACCAGCCCGAGGTGCAGTGCGAGGCGCTGGAGGTGCTCGGGCGCGCCGAACGCGGGCGCACCGGCATCGTGGGCGCCCGGCCGCACTTCGAGCGCGCCGCCGAGATCGCCGAGCGGCACGGGCTCACCGCGTGGCACCTGCGGGCCCGCCACGAGCTCGCCATCCTCTCCTGGGCCGACGGCGGCGAGCAGGCGATGCGCGCCACCCGCGACCTCGCGGCCCGCTACGGCGCACTGCTCACCGTGGCGGTGATGGACCTGAGCCTCGCCGACATCGCGCTGATGGCCTTCGACCGCGAGGCGTGCCTGGCCTCCGCCCGGTCCTGCGTCGCGGCCAGCCGTCGGTTCGGGCTGGCCACCGAGCCCGTGGCGCACCTCTGGCTCGCCGGGGCGCACGCGCTCGCGGGCGACGACGCCGGGATGGCCGCGGCCACCGCGGACGCGCTCGCCCACGACCCCGACGACCCGCGGATCCTCGGCGACCTGCACGGACGGGTGCTCGTGACCCGCGCGGTCGTCGCGGGCGACCTCGACGCCATCCCGGGCCACCTCGAGACGATGATGGAGTACGTGCGGGCCGCGCCACCGACGACGTCGGTGTTCCCCGGCCGGGTGCTGTGGGCCACCCTGCACGCGATCGACGACGACGACTTCGGCGTCGCCCAGCGGGCCGAGAACGCCGGCGCCGTCGGACGTATGGGGATGTCCCAGTTCGGGCTGGTGTGCCAAGCCATCGAGGCCGTCGTCCTGGGCCGCACCGGCGACCCCGCGGGCGCGACCGCCCTCATGGCCGAGGTCCGCGCGGCGCTGCGGCGCCTGCGGCACAGCTACGCGCCCATGCACGTGCAGGAGCTGCTGATCGCGCGGGCCGCGTTGCGCGACGGCTGGGGCGACCCGGTCACGTGGCTGCGCGAGGCGGAGGCGTTCTTCGCCGCGGGCGGCTACGACCGCGCGGCGCGCCGCTGCCGCACGATGCTGGGCGCGGCGGGGGCGCCGATGCCGCGCCGCGGCCGGGGCGACTCGAACGTGCCGACGGCGCTGCGCGGGCTCGGGGTGACGAGCCGGGAGGTCGACGTGCTCAAGCTCGTCGCGACGGGCTTGTCGAACCGGGAGATCGGCGAGCGGCTCTACCTCGCGACGAAGACCGTCGAGCGGCACGTCGGCAGCCTGCTGGCGCGCACCGGTGCCGCCGACCGGGCCGCGCTCGCCGCGCTGGCGCGGGTGCACGGCCTGCAAACTGGGTGACTCCCCGCGCTAACCGGGGGTGCCGACCTCGGTGTGCCCGTAGATCGCCGCCGCCACGATCAACACCATGCAGACCACCGTCTACGAGATCGCCGACCGCGTCTACCGGCTCTCGACCTGCGTGCCCGAGGTCGCCCCCGGCGGCTTCACCTTCAACCAGTACCTGCTGGACGGCGACGAGCCGCTGCTGTTCCACACCGGCCCCCGGCGGATGTTCCCGCTCGTGGCGGAGGCCGTCGGCAAGGTGCTCCCGGTCGACCGGCTGCGCTGGGTCAGCTTCGGCCACGTCGAGGCCGACGAGTGCGGCGCCATGAACGCGTGGCTGGCCGCCGCGCCGTCGGCCCAGGTGCTGTTCAACGCGCTGGGCTGCCAGGTGTCGGTGGACGACCTCGCCGACCGCCCGCCGGTGCCCGTCACCGACGACGGCGCCCGCGACATCGGCGGCCACCGCGTGCGCACGATCGTCACCCCGCACGTCCCGCACGGTTGGGAGGCGCAGGTGATGTACGACGAGACGACCGGCACCTTGCTGTGCGGCGACCTGTTCACCCGCACCGGCGACGGCGCCGCCCTCGTGCACGACGCCGACCTCGTCGAGCCCGCGCTCGCCGCCGACGACCTGTTCGGCGCCACCTGCCTCACCCCGTCGACGGCGCCCGCGCTGCGGGGTCTGGCCGACCTGTCGCCCCGTACGCTGGCGCTCATGCACGGTCCGGCGTTCGCGGGCGACGGCGCGGGTGCGCTGCGCGCGCTCGCCGACGCCTACGCGGCGCGGTTCACCGCCGCGGTCCCGGTCTGATGATCACCACGGCGGAGATCGGCCCGATCACGCGTCCCGAGGCGCGGGAGCTCGCCGAGGACGAGACGGCCGCGATGGTCGCGCTGCTGGGCGACCTCTCCCCCGAGGAGTGGGCGCGGCGGACCGACTGCCCGGCCTGGGACGTCCGGGCGATGGCCGGGCACGTGCTGGGGATGATCGAAGGCTTCACGGGCCTGCGGCGGATGGTCGGGATGTTCCGCGCGGGCGGCAAGCTCGCGGGCGACGGGCCGATGATCGACGGTGTCACGGCCTACCAGGTCATGATGAACGAGCACCTGACCACCGGTGAGCTGGTAGCGCGGATGGCAGCCGCCGCGCCGCGGCAGGCGCGCTGGCGCACCGAGCGGCCGCTGCTGCGGCGCATGCCGATGAAGAACCAGATCCCCGACGGCACGGTCGAGACGTGGCGGATGGGCTACGTCTTCGAGGTCATCCTCACCCGCGACACGTGGATGCACCGGGTCGACGTCGCCCAGGCCACCGGCCGCACCCTCGACCTCACCCCCGCCCACGACGGCCGGATCGTCGCGGACGTCGTCGCCGAATGGGCGCGGCGGCACGGCAGGCCGTTCACGCTGGAGCTCACCGGCCCCGCGGGCGGCACCTACACGGAGGGCTCCGGAGGGGTAGAGCTCACGTGCGACGCGATCGAGTTCTGCCGCACGCTGGCAGGCCGCGCACCCGGCTCGGGGCTCCTGGCCCAGCAGGTGCCGTTCTAGTGTCCCGAGTCGGACGTTCGGGGCCGGTATCGGGATCGAGGCGTCCGCTGGCAAGGCGCCGGTCCGGGCCTCGACCGACTGCCTGCCCCGCGTGGCGGGCGGCGGCAGCGACCTCCGGCCCGAGGCGCCGGACCACCGCGGACGGGAACAGCGCGCTCGGGCCCGCGACCGACAGCCCGCCCACCGGCTCGCCGCCCGCCCGCACGACGGGCGCCGCCACCGACGTGCGACCCGGCTGGAACGAGGAGCTCACCAGCCAGCCGTCGCGGCGGCCCTGCGCCAGCTCGGCGTGCAGGGCGGGGCCGTCGGGGGCGGGCACGTCCTCTTCCCGGCACAGGCGCGCGATCCGCTCGTCGACCTCGGCGGACGGGAGCCGCGACAGCGCCGCCTTGCCGCACCCGCCGCGCCACGCGGGCGCCCGCAGGCCGACGCGGTTGTCCATCGGCGCGCGCACCGGCCCGGCCTCCCGGTGCAGGTACACCACCCAGGCGCCGACCAGCTGGCCGACGTGCACCTCCTGGCCGGGCGTGCGCCGCACCGGCGCGGCCCCCTCGACCGCCGCGACCAGCCCGGTGCGCTCGATGATCTGCCCCGCGAGCCCGACGAGCAGCGGGCCGAGCCGGTACCCGCGCCCCGCGACGACGTCCAGCAGGCCTTCCTCGGCCAGCGTGACGGCGAGCGCGTGCACGGTGCTGCGCGGCACGCCCGTGCGCACGGCGAGCTGGCGCACCGAGAGCACCGGCGCGCTCGGCCCGAACGCCCGCAGCAGCGCGGCGGCCTTCCCCACGGCGGCGACCACCGCGCCATCGTCGCATCCCGTCAGACCAGGTGTCCGGCCCTACCGGACAGCGTTGCGGCCTGCGGCGGCGCGGCCTGCGGGGCGCCGCCCGACACGCCGAGCGCCAGGCCCGCGCCCACCAGCGCGATCCCGGCCCACACCAGCGGCCCGGGCATCGGGCCGCCCAACACCGCGCCCAGCCCGGCCGCGGCGACCGGCACCACGCCGGTGAGCAGGCCCGCGCGGGCCGGGCCCAGCGCGGCCACCGCGCCGTACCAGAGCACGAACGCCACCGCGGTGACCACCACCGCGAGGTAGCCGACGGCGAGCAGGTGCGCGGGCGTCAACGTCAGCACGGCCGCCGGGCCCTCGACGACCCACCCGATCGCCGCCAACAGCACCACCGCGATCCAGCACGAGTGCACCGCGACCCCCCACGGGCCGAGCCTGCCCAGCACGGGCACCGCCAGGAGCGTGAAGCCCACTTCGCAGGCCAGCACGAGCGCCGCCCAGCCGAGCCCGACCAGGTCCGCGTGTCCCCCGCCCTCCACCAGCGCGGCCCCCGCCGTCACCAGTACGGCGCCGAGCACCACCGCCCGGCGCGGCCTGCCGCCCGCGAGCGCCAACACCAACGGAACACCCGCGATGGCCACCCCCAACACCGCGGGCTCGGCGTGCTCGGCCCCGCGGACCAGCGCGACGTTGAAGAGCACCAGCCCCGCCACCGCCACGCCCACCAGCCACAGCCATTCGACCCCGCGCGGCATGGGGACGCGCCTGCCGGTGAGCCGCGCGATGCCGAGCAGCAGCCCGACCGCGAGCGCGTAGCGCACGGCCTGCGTCGTCATCAGCGGCGCCGCCGACAGCGTTCCGGACACGGCGACGCTGCCCCCCACGCAGGCCATCCCGCCTGCGCCTGCCCACCACGGTGCTCTCATGCGACGATGCTCGCCGCAGCGTTGGCCCGGTCGACAGGGCCAAGATGACACGGGACGAGAGGACCAAGTGCCGGGCGTCGACTTCCTGCAGCTCAACGCGGCCGACGCACCCCCCGGCGGCATCGCGACCTGGCTCACCGACGCGCTCCGCGCCGCGATCGGCGACGGCAGGCTCACCACCGGCGACCGGTTGCCGCCTTCGCGCGGGATGGCGGCCGGGCTGGGGGTGTCGCGCGGTGTCGTCGTCGAGGCCTACCAGCGGCTCGTCGACGAGGGCCTCGCGGTCGCCGAGGGCGCGCGCGGCACCCGGGTCGCCGCCGTGCCGCGCCAGGTGCCGGTCACCGCGCCGCCGACGGCCGAACACCCGTCGGACCGGGTGGACCTGTCGCCGGGGCTGCCCGACCTGTCGGCGTTCCCACGCGCGGCCTGGCTGCGCTGCACCCGGGCGGTCCTCGCCGAGGTACCCGCGGCCGAGCTGGGTTACGGCGACCCGCAGGGGCATCCGCGGCTGCGCGCCGAGCTGGCCCGGTGGCTGAGCCGGTCCCGAGGGGTGCGGGCGGCCGCCGAGGACGTCGTGGTGGTCGCGGGCGTCGCGCAGGCGCTGGCGTTGACCGCGCAGGTGCTCGTCGACCGGGGGCACCGCGACATCGCCGTCGAGGACCCGGGGTCGCAGGGCACCCGCGAGGAGCTCGAGCGCTGGGGCCTGCGCACCCGTCCCGTGCCGGTCGACGGGGACGGGATGGACGTCGACGCGCTGGCGGCCACCGGGGCGAGCACCGCCCTGCTCACCCCCGCCCACCAGTTCCCCACCGGCGTCGTGCTGAGCCCGGAGCGCCGCCGGGCCCTCATCGGGTGGGGCAGGCTCGACCGCTTCGTCGTGGAGGACGACTACGACGCCGAGCACCGCTACGACCGCGCCCCCGTGCCGGCGCTCCAGGGCCTCGTCCCCGACCAGGTGGTGTACGCGGGCAGCGTCTCCAAGACGCTCGCGCCGGGCCTGCGCCTCGGCTGGGTCGTCGCGCCCGCGACCCTGTGCGCGGCGCTCACCCGGGCCAAGTACATGGCCGATCTCGGCAACCCCGTGCTCGACCAGCTGGTGTTCGCCCGCTTCCTCGCCTCGGGCGAGTTCGAACGCCACGTGCGCCGCGTGCGGATCCGCCAGCGCGCCCGTCGCGACGCGATGCTCGGCGCGCTGCGCGAGCACCTGCCGCACGCGCAGGTGCTCGGCGTGGCAGCGGGCCTGCACCTGCTGGTCACGCTGCCAGGCTCCGACGACGTCGCGCTGGCGGCCGCGGCGGACGCGGCAGGCGTGCTCGTCCACCCGCTCTCGACCCACCGGATCACGCCCGGACCCCCCGGGCTCGTGCTGGGCTACGCCGCGCAGGCGCCGGACCGCATCCGCGAGGCGATCGCCCGGCTCGGCGCGGTGTCCCGCTCTGCCGGACACCGGCCTCGGCGCGGGTGACCGCTCGGGCCTAGCGTCCGCGGCCGTGGCGCGGGTCTTCCATGCGACGGCGGGCAGCAGCCGAACCGTGCGCAAACGGGGCGGAATCGTGGCGGGCTACCTCGCCCCGCACCCGCCCCACCTCGTCTACGCCGAGAACCCACCCCAGAACGAGCCCCGCTCGACGGGCGGCTGGGAGGTGCTGCGCTGGGGGTACGAGGAGCTGCGGCGACGGCTGGCGGCCCACGCGCCGGACGTGCTCGTCGTGCACGCGCCGCACTGGATCACGATGGTCGGCCACCACGTCAACTGCGTGCCGAACCCGCGCGGGATCTCCGTCGAGCCGATCTTCCCGCACCTGTTCCGCTACCACTACGACTTCGCCACCGACGTCGACCTGGCCGAGGCGATCGTCGCCGAGGCCGCCGACGCCGGGCTCGTCGCCAGCGCGATGCGCGACCCCGGCGTGCGCGTCGACTACGCGACGATCGGCGCGCTGCACCTGGCCAACCCGGCGTGGGACATCCCGGTGGTGTCGCTCTCGGCCAACAACAACCCCTACTTCTACTCCGACGCCGCGCTCGACGAGATGGAGACGCTCGGCGCCGCGACCGCCCGCGCCATCGAGCGCACGGGGCGCCGCGCGGTGCTGCTGGCGTCCAACTCGCTGTCGCACCTGCACTGGGACCGCGAGCCGGACCTGCCCGAGGACATGGGCGTCGAGCGGCCGTTCGACCACCACCAGTACGCGGGCGACATGGAGCTGCTGCAGGTGGTGCGGGAGGGCCCGACCGAGCGGCTGCGCGCGGCCGTCCCGAAGCACATCGCGGCGACCCAGGCCGAGACCAAGGCGGGCTCGCTGACCTGGCTGCTGGCCGCGATGGGCTGGCCCGCCATCGCGGGCGACGTCCTCGCCTACGGCACCGTGATCGCGACCGGGAACGCGGTGGTCGAATGGGTGCCATAGCCGCAGCGCTGGTCCCCGGCATGCCGCACCTGCTCGCGGCCGACCCGGCCCCGTCCTGGCGGGAGCTGGCCGCGGCCACCCGCACGGTGGGCGACCGGCTGCGCGAACACGGCGTCGAGGCCGTGCTCCTGCTCTCCACCCAGTGGTTCACGGTGCTCGGCCACCAGGTGCAGTGCGACCCGCACCTGACGGGCACCCGCACCGACGAGAACTGGTACGCCTACGACTACGGCCACCTGCGCTACGACCTCGCCGTCGACGCCGAGCTCGCCCACGCCTGGGCCGACCGCATCGATGCGGCCGGGCTGCAGGCCCGCCGCACCCGGTACACGGGCTTCCCGGTCGACACCGGCACCGTCACCGCGGCCGCGCTGCTCGGCCCGTTCCCCCTGGCCATGGTCTCGTGCAACCTGTACGCCGACCCGGACGTGCTGGCCACGGTGGCCGCGGCCGGGGTGGCCGCTGCGGGCGACCGGCGGGTGGCGGTGGTCGCGGTGAGCGGCCTGTCGTCGGGGCTGATCCCGCGGTGGATCACGCCCGCCGAGGACCGGATCGCCGAGCCGGAGCACGACCGGTGGAACCGGAAGGTCCTCGACGCGCTGGTCGCCGGGGACGACGTGGCGCCGCTGCGGGCGGAGTTCACGCGCGCGGCCCAGGCCGACAGCCAGTTCCGGGCGCACGCGTTCCTGACCGGCTCCGGCGCGGCGGGGGCGGCGGCGGCAAGGCCGAGGTGTTGGCGTACGGGCCCGTCTGGGGCACCGGCGCGGCAGTCGTGTGGTGGGAGGGTTGATGGCCAGGGCAGTGGGTTTCATCGAGGCCGAGGGCTTCGTACCGATCTTCGACGCGGTCGACGCGATGGTGAAGGCCACCGAGGTCGACGTGCGCGGGGTGACCCGGCTCGGTGGCGGCATCGTCGCCGTCGCCGTGGCGGGTGACCTCGCGACGGTCGAGGAGGCCGTCGAGATCGGCGAGGAGGTCGCGCGGGCGATCTCCGGGCGGGCGGTGAAGTCGATCGTGTTCGCGAGCCCGTGCGCCCCGGTCGGCGCGCTGGCCGACGACCTGGCGCTGGTGGGATCGTGACCGGCCCCGCGGGCGGCAACGCGATCGGGATCATCGAGACGCGCGGCGTCGTGGCGCTGACGGCGGGCATCGAGGCGATGATGAAGACCGCCGACGTGCAGACGATCGCGGTGGAGCGGATCAGCAGCGGCTACCTCGCGGCGGCCGTGCGGGGTTCGCTGGCCGCCGTGCGGCAGGCGGTGGCGGCCGGGTCGAAGGCCGTGGAGCAGTACGGCGAGCTGCGCGCCGCGCAGGTGTACCCCAAGCCGCACGAGCACTCCGCCGCGCTGCTCGCCAACGGCACGTCGGATCGGCTGGCCCGGGCCATCGAGGCGGCCCCGTGATCCTGGGTGAGGTGCTCGGCCGGGTGTGGGCCGAGCGCCAGCACAGCGGGCTCGACGGGCGACGCCTGGTGCTGGTGCGCGACCTCGCCTCCGACGCCCGGCACGTCGCCGTCGACCTGCTCGACGCAGGCACGGGCACCACGGTGCTGGTCGCCACCGACGAGGCCGCCGCCGCGGTGACGGACCTGCCCTGGGTGGACGCCGCCGTCATCGCGCTGGTCGGCGGCTGGGACGGAGCCCCCACATGACGGCGAGTCTCCGTTTCCCGCACGGCGAGTCTCCCTTCTCAGCACGCCGAGATGGCATTTTCGCCGTGCCGAAAACGAAGACTCGCCGTCATGGAAAGGGAGACTCGCCCTGGGGCGGTGGGGCGGCGTGAGCGGGCCGTGGGTCGTGCCGCTCGACGACCCGGCCGCTGCGGAGGTGGCGCTGGTCGGCGGCAAGGGGGCGGGCCTGCACCGGCTCGTGGCGCTCGGCACCCGTGTGCCCGTTGGCTTCGTGGTCACCACGGCCGCGTTCGCGGCTGCCGTCGCCGCGCCGGAGGAGATCGAGGCGCCGCTGCGGGCGCTGCCCGAGGACGCGCCGGTGGCCGCCGTCGAGGAGGCCGCCGCACAGGCGCGCGCCGCCCTCACCGACGCGATCCAGAGCGCGGCCGCGCGGGGCGACGTGCCCGTCCTCGACGCCGTCCGCGCGGCCTACCGCGAGCTGGGCGCCGGCGCCGGCGCCGGGCCAGGCGGCCAGACGGGCGCGGGGAGCGGCGCGGCGGCTGGCGGTGCAGGCAGCGGCGCGGCGGGCGGCGGTGCCGGGGTGGGCACGGCGGGCGACCCGGCGGTCGCCGTGCGGTCGTCGGCGGCGGCCGAGGACGCCGCCGACGCCTCCTACGCGGGCGAGCACGACTCCTACCTCGACGTCGTCGGCCCCGACGCGGTGGCCGACGCCGTGGTGGCCTGTTGGGCCAGCCTCTACACCGCCCGCGCGGTCGCCTACCGCCGCGGACGGCCTGCGGGGCCGATGGCGGTCGTCGTCCAGCGGATGGTCGCGGCCCGCGCGGCCGGGGTGTTCATGACCCTCAACCCCGCCAACGGCGACCGCGCCACGTTCGTCTGCGAGGCCGTCTGGGGGCTCGGCGAGCCCCTCGTCTCGGGCGCGGTGACCCCCGACCGCTTCGCCGTCAACAAGATCAGCGGCGAGGTCGTGCGCCGCGAGATCGCCCACAAGCCCACCCGACTCGGCAGCGCGGGGACCGAGCCCGTCCCCGACGCCGAGCGCGACCTCCCCTGCCTCACCGACGACGAGCTGGCCGAGCTGCTGCGCATCGGCCGGGCCGTCGAGACCGCGGCGGGTGCACCGCAGGACGGCGAGTTCGCCGTCGACGACGACGGCGTCCACCTGCTGCAAGCCCGTCCGGAGACGGTCTGGTCGCAGCGCCCCCGCACCGTCGCCCGCGGCCGCACCGCGCTGGAAGCCGTCCTCGCCACCCTGACCGGAGGAGACCGCGATGCCGACTGACCGCTTCCCCAGCCCGTTCGACATCGCGACGCCGGAGGGCGCCGAGGGCTGGGAGTCGATGTACGACTGGTACCACCTCTTCGGCCCCGAACGCCGCGAGCTGGACGAGCAGCGCTTCTGGTTCGCCGACCGCCTCCACCACCCCGACGTGCTGCACCCCTACGACGAGATCCAGTGCGAGTGCTGGTGGCAGGCGCTCGGCGCGTTCAACACCCGGATCTTCGCGATGCCCCCGGCCTACGGCGTCGACCAGCGGATCCTCAACGGGCGGCTGTACGTCACCCCGGTGCCCGCGCCGCCGGGCGACGTCGCCGCCCGCGCCGAGGAGTTCGGCAAGCGCGCGGGCCACTACTACGAGCGCTGGGACGCGATCTACGCCGAGTGGAAGGAGAAGGTGCTCGCCCGGCTGGCCGAGCTCAGGGCGCTGCGCTTCGACCCGCTGCCCGACCTCGAGCCGGAGTCGACGGTCTACGAGCACGTCGGGACGTCGGCGGGCTTCCGGATGATCCGCGACTTCAACCACCTCGTCACGTCGATGTACGAGACCTACCAGTGGCACTTCGAGCTGCTCAACATCGGCTACGCCGCCTACCTGACGTTCTTCGGGATGTGCAAGAGCGCGTTCCCCGACATCACCGACCAGACGATCTCGCGCATGGTCGGCGGCCTCGACGTCGAGCTGTACCGGCCCGACGACGAGCTGAAGCGCCTGGCCAAGGAGGCGCAGCGGCTCGGCGTCGACCTCGGCGAGGACACCCCGGCCGCCGAGCTGTTCGCGGTGCTCACGAAGACCGACAACGGCGCCGAATGGGTGGCCGACTGGGAGCGCACGGCCGACCCGTGGTTCGTGGTCAACACCGACCCCGGCCACCCCGGCGGCTACCACGTGCACCCGACCTGGGCCGAAGCGCCGGACGTGCCGCTGGCCGCCGTGCGCGAGTACGTGCGCAGGCTCGACAAGGGCGATGCGATCGACCGGCCCACCGACGACGTGCTGCGCGAGCGCGACCGCATCGCGGGCGAGTACCGCGAGCTGATGGCCGAGGACGACCGGCCGGTGTTCGACGAGACCCTCGAGCTGGCCCGCAAGGTGTTCGTCTACATCGAGGAGCACGTGCTCTACATCGAGCACTGGATGTGGGCGGCGTTCTGGGCGAAGTCCAAGGAGCTCTCCCGCGCGCTCGCGACGATGGGCGAGCTCGACGAGCCGGAGGACATGTTCTTCCTGCGCCGCTACGAGGTGGCGGAGGCGATCTACGACTGCGTGGTCGGCTGGTCGGTGGGGTCGCGGCCGCGCGGCGCCGACTACTGGCGCCCGATCGTCGAGACCCGCCGCCGCATCTACGACGCGCTGAAGGCCTGGGACCCCGAGCCCGCGCTCGGCCCGCCGCCCGCCGAGGTGAACGAGCCGTTCACGGTGATGCTCTGGGGCATCACGACCTCGACGGTCGGCGAGTGGCTGAAGGCCGACGACGAGGGCGGCAAGGTGCTGCGCGGCACCGGCGGGGCGCCGGGCGTCGTGGAGGGGCCGGTGCGGGTGGTGACGCACGTCGGCGAGCTGGGCTCGGTGGAGCCCGGCGACGTGCTGGTGTGCCCGGCCACGTCGCCGTCGTGGGCGCCGGTGTTCTCCCGGATCGCGGCCACGGTGTCCGATGTCGGCGGGATCATGAGCCACACGGCCATCGTCTGCCGTGAGTACGGCATGCCCGCCGTCGTCGGCACGGGCAACGCGGTGAGCACCCTGCGCACGGGCCAACGCGTGCGCGTGGACGGCGGCGCGGGCACCGTGACGCTGCTGGACGAGGTGTGACCCTCCCTGATCCGGGTGGCCCCGCTCCCACCCCTCCGGGAGGGGGCCACCCACCTGCGTGGTGCGCCGCCAGGCCGCCAGGCCCGCCCGCACCCGAGGTGGACCGGGTGCGGGCGGGGCGGCGCCAGGCGCTGCGCCGCACCCGCACGACGGTGTCGACCGTGCTGCTCGACATGGGCGGCGTGGTCATCCCCACCCTGTTCGAGTCGACGGCGGTGCCCGGCTTCCCCGCGGGCCCGACCGGTGACGACGCCGAGTACCGCGCGGTCGAACAGGGCCGCGAGCAGGAGCGCGACTACTGGGCCCGGCTCGCGCGCCGCCGTCCCGACATCGACATCGGCGCGCTCTGGCGCGACTGCTCGTACGTGCGGGCCGAGGTCGTCGGCCTCCTGCGGATCCTCGCGGGGCGGGTGCGGGTGGTGGCGTTCACCAACGACATGGCGCACTGGTTCGGGCCCGACTGGCCCGCCCGCTTCCCCGCCGTCACCCGCTTCGACGCGGTGCTGGAAGCGGCCAAGCTGGGCGTGCTGAAGCCCGATCCCGAGGCGTTCCGGGCGGCGGCCGACGCACTCGGCGAGGACCCCCGCCGGTGCCTGTTCGTCGACGACCTCGCGGCCAACCTCGACGGCGCCCGCGCGGTCGGCATGGCGGCGACGCCGTTCACGGTCACCGACCCCGCGGGCTCGGTGGCCCGCATCCTCGACGCGGTCGGGCTGGCGGCCGCGCCCACCGGGCGTAGGGTCTGGTCCCCGTGACCACCGCCGACGTGCTCCTTCCCGCGGAGGCGCCATGACCCCCGAAGAACGGCTGGCCGAGCGCGGGCTCACCCTCCCGGAGCTGCGGCGACCGGCGGGGAACTACCGCGGGTGGATGCGGGCGGGCGACCTGCTGCACCTGTCCGGGCAGGGCGCCGACGGCCACTTCGGACGGCTGGGCGCCGACCTCACCGTGATCGAGGGCTACGCCGCGGCCCGGGCGTGCGCGCTCAACCTGCTCGCCCAGGCCCGCGACGCGCTCGGCGAGCTCGACGCCGTGGCCCAGGTCGTGCAGGTGCGCGGCTTCGTCACCTCCACGCCCGAGTTCACCGACCAGCCGGGGGTCATCGACGGCGCGTCGGACCTGTTCGCCGCGGTGTTCGGCGACCGCGGCCCGCACGCCCGCACGGCCATCGGGGTGGCCGCCCTCCCCCGCGGCTTCGCCGTGGAGGTCGACGCGGTCCTGCTGGTCCGCTAGGCCCGGCTACTCCTCCTCGTCCGGCTCCGCCCCACCACCGCCGCGCATCAGCCACAGCACGCCCGCCAGCTCGTCGGGCTTGATGAGCACGTCGCGGGCCTTGGAACCCTCCGACGGCCCGACGACCCCGCGGGACTCCAGCAGGTCCATCAGCCGACCGGCCTTGGCGAACCCGACCCGGAGCTTGCGCTGCAGCATCGACGTGGACCCGAACTGCGAGGTGACGATCAGCTCCGCGGCCTGGCAGAGCAGCTCCAGGTCGTCGCCGATGTCCGGGTCGATCTCCTTGGCCTCGCCCGCCTTCTGCGCGGTGACGCCCTCGGTGTAGACCGGCTCGGCCTGGTCCTTCGTGAACGCGACGATCGCGGAGATCTCGTCGTCGTCGACGAACGCGCCCTGCATGCGGACGGGCTTGCTCGCCCCCATCGGCAGGTACAGCCCGTCGCCCATGCCGATCAGCTTCTCGGCGCCGGGCTGGTCGAGGATCACGCGCGAGTCGGTGAGCGACGACGTGGCGAACGCCAGCCGGGACGGCACGTTCGTCTTGATCAGCCCGGTGACGACGTCGACGGACGGGCGCTGCGTGGCCAGCACCAGGTGGATGCCCGCCGCGCGGGCCTTCTGGGTGATGCGCACGACCGCGTCCTCGACGTCGCGCGGAGCGGTCATCATGAGGTCGGCCAGCTCGTCGACGATGCACAGGATGTACGGGTAGGGCCGGTACTCCCGCTCGCTGCCGGGCGGCGCGGTGATCTCGCCCGACCGCACCTTGCGGTTGAAGTCGTCGACGTGGCGCACCTTGTTGGCCTGCATGTCCTGGTAGCGCTGCTCCATCTCGTCGACCAGCCAGGTGAGCGCGGCCGCGGCCTTCTTCGGCACGGTGATGATGGGCGTGATCAGGTGCGGGATGCCCTCGTACGGGGTGAGCTCCACCATCTTCGGGTCGATGAGGATCATGCGGACCTCGTCGGGCGTGGCCCTGCTCAGCAGCGAGACGAGCATCGAGTTGACGAAGCTCGACTTGCCGGAGCCCGTGGACCCCGCGACCAGCAGGTGCGGCATCTTGGCCAGGTTGGCGCACAGGAAGTGGCCTTCGATGTCCTTGCCGAGCCCGATCACCATCGGGTGCTGCTCGGCGCGCGCGGTGCCGCTGCGCAGCACGTCGCCGAGGCGCACCATCTCCCGGTCGGTGTTGGGCACCTCGATGCCCACCGCGGACTTGCCGGGGATCGGCGCGAGGATGCGCACGTTGTCGGTGGCCACCGCGTACGAGATGTTCTTGGTGAGCTGGGTGATCTTCTCGACCTTGACCGCCGGGCCCAGCTCGATCTCGTAGCGCGTGACCGTGGGGCCCCGGGTGAAGCCGGTGACCTGCGCGTCGACGGAGAACTGGTCGAGCACCCCGGTGATGGCCTCGATCATCGCGTCGTTGGCGCCGCTACGGCGCTTCGGCACCGGGCCGGTGGGCAGGATGTCGCTGGGCGGCAGCTTGTAGACCGCCCCGTCGGCGGTGGGCTGCACGGAGAGCCGCAGCTGCTCCCCCACCGGGCCTTCGGGCTCGGGCTCGGGCGGCGGCTCCGGAACGGTGATCTTGGGACGGCGTGGGGGTGCAGGCGCCGCTTCGACCGGCTCGGCCTCCGGCTCGGGGTCGGGCTCGGCCTCCCGGTAGACGTCGGCCACGGAAGCCTGGCGGCGTCGGGACGGCCTGCGCAGCGCTACGGGCTCGGCCGCGGCCTCCGCGACGGGATCCGTGCTGTCCTCGTCCGCCTCGGCGGGCTCGGCGGGCGCGCGGCCGAGCAGCCGCCGCACGCGGTCGGGCACCTCCCGCACGGGCGTGGCCGTGAGCAGCAGCACCGCGTAGAACGCCAGCAGCAGGAGCACCGGCGCGGCGATCCACGCGCTGAGCCCGGTGGCCAGCGGGGTGGCCGCCACGTAGCCGATGGCGCCGCCGCCGGTGGGCCAGAGCGCGGGGTCGTCGGGCCGGTGGGCGGCCAGGTGCACCAGCCCCAGCACGCCAAGGGCCAGCAGGAACCCGCCGAGCGCGACCCTCGGCCGCGAGTCGGGGCGCGGCTCGGTGCCCATGAGGACCACGCCCGCGACGGCGAGCAGGATCGGCAGCACCACCGCGCCGCGACCGACGACGAACCCGATGCCCGCCGAGATGCCGCGCCCGATCGGGCCGCCCGCCCCGAACCAGATCCCCGCCGCGCTGACGACGGCGAGCACGATCAGCGCGACCCCGAGGCCGTCGCGGCGGTGCGCGGGGTCGATCTCCCGGGTGCGGCCGAGCGCGCGGCCCACGGCCTTGCCGAGCCTCGCTGATGCCGCGCCCGACCGCGTCGATCCCGCGGTCGACCAGGTCCGGACCCTTGCGGGCGGGTGGCCGCCGCTTCGTCGCCGGGGACGGCCGCCGGGCGGGCGGCCGACGGCGTCGGGGGGCCGCCATCCGCGCGGACGTGGCCTGCGACTCGGCCATCGCCCGCCCGGCCGCCTGCGCCGCAAGCCGTGCCGCGGTGTTCCTGCTCCCGCTGCCCGCGGTCGTCCGTCCTGCCACCGGACCACGGTAGCGGTGATCGGTGATCCAGTCGGGCACCGACGCACCACTCAGGTGTAGCGCTTGAGCACCACCCAGGTCGTGGTCCGGCGGGTCTCGCGCCAGCCCGCCACGGTGTCGAGCACCCGGTCCAGATCGGCGGCGTCGGGCGCCGTGATCAGCACGATCAGGTCGTACTCGCCCGTCACCGTCTCGACCTCGGTGACGCCGGGGAGCGCGGCGAGCCGCCGGACGTACCCGGCGACGTCGGTGGTGTGGATCACCAGACCCACCCGGGCGCGGTGGGCCGATGGCGAGGGGCCGGGCAGCGCGACGTCCGCCCGGTAGCCGCGGATCACCCCGGTGTGCTCCAGCCGCTGGACGCGGGCGAGCACCGCCGTGCGCGACAGCCCGACGGCCCGCCCGAGCTCGGACATGGTGGCCCGGCCGTCGACCGCGAGGAGCTCGAGCAGGCGGCGGTCCAGCTCGTCGAGCTGACGATTCGTCGGGCGCACGGCCGACATCGTGGCACTTCGCCCGCGATGTCCGACGCCAGGCGCCGTGACCTGGGCATTCCTCACGGCGACACTGGACTCATGACCGTGACACCGGACCGCGTCCACGAGACGCTCCGCCGTCACCTGCTCGTCGACGGATTCGACCTCGTGCTGGACACCCACGCCAGCCGCGGGTCCTGGCTCGTCGACGCGCGCGACGGCGCCCGCCATCTCGACCTGTTCAGCTTCTTCGCCTCCGCGCCACTGGGCATGAACCACCCGGCGCTGGTCGACGACCCCGACTTCGTGACCGAGCTGGTCGAGGTGGCCGTCAACAAGCCGTCGAACTCCGACATCTACACGACGTACCTCGCGGACGTTCGTCGAGACGTTCGCGCGGGTGCTCGGCGACCCCGCGCTCCCGCACCTGTTCTTCGTCGAGGGCGGGGCGCTGGCCGTCGAGAACGCGCTGAAGACCGCGTTCGACTGGAAGCGCCGCCACAACGCGGCGCACGGGCGTCCCGCCGGGCTCGGCACGAAGGTGCTGCACCTGCGCAAGGCGTTCCACGGCCGCAGCGGCTACACGCTCTCGCTCACCAACACCGACCCGGTCAAGACCGACCTCTTCCCGAAGTTCGACTGGCCGCGCATCGACGTGCCCGCGATCCGCTTCCCGCTGGACGATGCGGCCGTGACCGCCGTCGCCGAGGCCGAGCAGCGCGCGCTGGCGCAGGCCGAAGCGGCGTTCGCGGCGCACCCGCACGACATCGCCTGCTTCATCGCCGAGCCCATCCAGGGCGAGGGCGGCGACAACCACATGCGCCCCGAGTTCCTGCAGGCGATGCAGGCGCTGTGCCGCGAGCACGACGCGCTGTTCGTCCTCGACGAGGTGCAGACCGGCGGCGGCATGACCGGCACCCCGTGGGCCTACCAGCAGCTCGGCCTGCAGCCCGACGTCGTCGCGTTCGGCAAGAAGCTGCAGGTCTGCGGGATCATGGCGGGCGGGCGCGTCGACGAGGTGCCCGACAACGTCTTCCGCGTGCCCAGCCGGATCAACTCGACGTGGGGCGGCAACCTCACCGACATGGTCCGCTCGCGGCGCCAGCTCGAGGTGATCGCCGAGGACGGCCTGGTCGACCGGGCCGCCGTGCTCGGCAAGCGGCTGCTCGACGACCTGCGCGCCGTGCCCGGCATCGACAACGTGCGCGGTCGGGGCCTGTTCGTCGCGTTCGACCTCCCGACGCCCGAGGACCGCGCGGCGGTGCTGCGGCGCCTGCACGCGGCCCGCGTGCTGGTGCTCGGCGGCGGCGAGCGCTCGATCCGGCTGCGTCCGGCGTTGACCATCGAGGAGGACGACCTGGCCCTGGCCGTCCGGGAGATCGCGAAGGCGGTAGTCGCGTGAACGTGGGTTCCTTCATCGGCGGCACCTGGCGGGACGACGCCCCGGGCGGGCGGCTGACCTCGGTCGACCCGGCCAGCGGCGCGCCGGTCGCCGAGGCCCTGCTGGCCGACGCGGCGGGCTTCGTCGAGGCGTGCCGCACCGCCCGCGACGCCCAGCGCGCCTGGGCCGCCACCCCCGCGCCCGTGCGCGGGCGGGTGGTCGAGCGCATCGGCCGCATCGTCGAGGCCAACAAGGAGGCACTGGCCGCGCTGGTCACCCGGGAGATCGGCAAGCCGCTGGCCGAGTCCCGCGGCGAGGTGCAGGAAGTGATCGACACCTGCTCGTTCTTCGCGGGCGAGGGGCGGCGCCTCTACGGGCAGACGGTGCCCAGCGAGATGCTCGACAAGCAGCTGTTCACGTTCCGGGTGCCGGTCGGCGTCGCGGCGATCGTCACGGCGGGCAACTTCCCGGTGGCCGTGCCGTCCTGGTACCTGGTGCCCGCGCTGCTGTGCGGCAACGCCGTGGTGTGGAAGCCCGCGGAGTACACCCCCGCCATCGCGCGCGCGTTCACCGAGCTGTTCGTCGCGGGCGGGCTGCCCGCCGGCGTGCTGAACACCGTGCTCGCCGACGGCCCCGCCACCTACGACGGCCTGTCCACCGCGCTCGACGACGGCCTCGTGCAGAAGATCGGGTTCACCGGCTCGTCGGCGGTCGGGGTGCGGATCGGCGAGCTCGCCGGCCGCCACCTGCAGACGCCGTGCCTCGAGCTGGGCGGCAAGAACCCGCTGGTCGTGATGCCCGACGCCGATCTCGACCTGGCCGTCGAGGGCGCGCTCTTCTCCGGCTTCGGCACCGCGGGCCAGCGCTGCACGTCGCTCGGCACCGTGATCGTGCACGAGTCGGTGCACGACGCGTTCCTCGCCCGGTTCGACGCGGCCGTGCGCACCGCCCGCATCGGCGACCCCACCGACGACGTGCTGTACGGGCCGATGATCTCCGCGCGGTTCCTGGAGAACTTCGAGAAGCACCTCGCCCTCGTCGAGCCGCACCACACGCTGCACGGCTCGACCGGCACCGGCCGGATCACGGCCGACAACCCGCGCGACGGCTTCGGCGGCGACCTCGCGGGCCTCTACGCCCACCCGACCGTCGTCGACGGGGTGCGCCGCGAGGACGCCCTCTACCGCACGGAGACGTTCGGGCCGATCGTCGGCGTGGCCACGTTCTCGACGTTCGACGAGGCCGTCGAGCTGGCCAACGGGCACGGCTACGGGCTGTCGGCGGCGATCTACACCACCGACCCGGCGCACGCGTTCCGGTTCCGCGAGCGGGTGAGCGCGGGGATGGTGAGCGTGAACAACTCGACGTCCGGCGCCGAGGCGCACCTCCCGTTCGGCGGCAACGGCCGCTCCGGCAACGGGTCGCGGCAGTCCGGGGTGTGGGTGCTCGACCAGTTCACGCGCTGGCAGAGCCTCAACTGGGACTACGCGGGCCAGCTGCAGAAGGCGCAGATGGACACCCCCGACCTCCCGGCCGACCTGGACTTCCGGCTGGGCTGACGGGCCCCCGTGCCACCGCCCGTTTCCCCCCGGCGGGCGGTGGCCTGGCGCGTGTCAGCCGCCGAGCGCCCGCGACAACGTCGCGGCGAGCACGCTGGGGCGCCCGGTGAGGCGCTCCTCGGTGTCGGCGGCCGTCATCAGCCGCAGGCCCGCGTTGACGAACAACCAGCGCAGCGGCTCGGGCTCCCAGCGCCGCGACCGGTGCCCCACCCAGGGCAGCCGGGTGACGGGGTCGTCGCGGCCGAGCACGAGCGCGGCGATCGTGCGCCCGGCGAGGTGCGAGGTGCCCACGCCGTCGCCCACGTAGCCGCCCGCCCAGGCGAACCCGTCGGTGTGGCCGACGCCCGCGTGCCAGTCGCGCGCGATGCCCAGCGGGCCGCCCCACGCGTGGCTGAAATCGGTCGGGCGCAAGGCCGGGAACAGGTCGCGGGCCGCCGCGCGCAGCCCGCCGAACACCCCCTCGTCGCGGTCGAACGCGGGGGCGATGCGCGAGCGCCAGTGGTAGGGCGCGCCCCGGCCACCGAACACGAGCCGGTCGTCGGCGGTGCGCTGGCCGTAGACGATGAGGTGGCGGTGGTCGGTGAACGTCTGCCCGCCCGCGAGCCCCGCCGCGTCCCAGAACTCCGCGGGCATCGGACGCGTGGCGACGATCAGCGAGTACACCGGCACGACCGAGCGCGGCGCGAGCTGCGCCGACCACGCCTCGGTGGCGCGCACGACCGTGCCCGCCGTGACGACGCCGCGGTCGGTCACCACCCGGCGCGGCCCCACCGCGGTGGCGGTGGTGGCCTCGACGATGCGCCCGCCGCGGCGCTCGACGGCCCGCGCGAGGCCCCGCACGAGCCGCGCGGGCTGGATGCGTGCGCAGTCCGGCGTGTACGACGCGCCCAGCACGCGGGTGGCGCCGACGAGCGCCGCCGCCTGCTGCGCCGGGACGAAGCCCGGCTCGGCACGGGCCCGGCGCAGCTGCACCGGGGTGCGGGCGAGGGCGATCGTGCCGCCCTTCACCCAGTCGCAGGCGATGCCCTCCGCGGCCACCGCCTTGCCGACCTCGTCGACGGTGTCGCGCATGGCCGCGCCCATCGCCAGCGCCGCCCCGCGGCCGTGCCGACGGGTCAGCGCGGCCTCGCTCGCCGGGAACAGCGCCGAGCACCAGCCGCCGTTGCGCCCGCTCGCGCCGAAGCCCGCGACCTGCCGCTCCACCACGAGCACGCGCAGGCCCGGGTCGCCGCGCAGCAGGTGGTAGGCCGTCCAGAGCCCGGTGAAGCCCGCCCCGACGACGGCGACGTCGACCTCGGTGTCGCCGTCGAGCGGCGGGCGCGGCGCCAGGTCGTCGCCGTCGGCGACGACCTGGTCCATCCAGAGGACGCCCGCCAGCGCGCCGCTCACAGCCGGGTCCAGGCCTCGCCCAACACCCCGCGCAGGATCTGCTCCATCTCCGCGAACTCGGCCGGTCCGGCGATCAGCGGCGGCGCGAGCTGGATGACGGGGTCGCCGCGGTCGTCGGTGCGGCAGTACAGCCCCGCCTCCCACAGCGCCTTCGACAGGAAGCCGCGCAGCAGCCGCTCGCTCTCCTCGTCGTCGAACGTCTCCTTCGTGGTCTTGTCCTTCACCAGCTCGATGCCGAAGAAGAAGCCCTCGCCGCGCACGTCGCCGACGATCGGCAGGTCGAGGAGCTTCTCCAGCGTGGCGCGGAACGCGGGCGACTGCTCGCGCACGTGCGCGTTGATCCCCTCCCGCTCGAAGATGTCCAGGTTGGCCAGGCCCACGGCGGCCGACACGGGGTGCCCACCGAACGTGTAGCCGTGCAGGAACGACGCGGTGCCGGTGGCGAACGGCTCGAAGACCCGGTCGCTGGCGATCATCGCCCCGAGCGGCGCGTAGCCCGACGTCATGCCCTTGGCGCAGGTGATGATGTCGGGGACGTAGCCGAAGTCGTCGCAGGCGAACATCGAGCCGATCCGGCCGAACGCGCAGATCACCTCGTCGGAGACCAGCAGCACGTCGTGGCGGGTGCAGATCTCGCGGAGCCGCTCGAAGTAGCCGGGCGGGGGCGGGAAGCAGCCGCCCGCGTTCTGCACGGGCTCGACGAACACCGCGGCCACGGTGTCGGCGCCCTCCGCGAGGATCGCCTCCTCGACGCGGTCGGCGGCCCACAGCCCGAACGCCTTGTCGGCGAGGTCGTGGGGCGCGCGGTAGGCGTTGGTGTTGGGCACCTTGAACGCACCGGGCACGAGCGGCTCGAACGGCTCGCGGTAGTCGGTGACGCCGGTGATCGCGAGCGCGCCCTGCGTGGTGCCGTGGTAGGCGATCGAGCGGCTGATCACCTTGGTCTTCAACGGCTTGCCGACCAGCTTGAAGTACTGCTTGGCGAGCTTCCACGCCGCCTCGACGGCCTCGCCACCGCCGCTGGTGAAGAACACCCGGTTGAGGTCGCCGGGTGCGTAGTGCGCGATCCGCTCGGCCAGGTCGATCGCGGCCGGGTGCGCGTAGGACCAGAGCGGGAAGTAGGCCAGCTCCGCCGCCTGCCGGGCGGCCGCCTCGGCCAGCTCGCGGCGGCCGTGCCCCACCTGCACGGTGAACAGGCCCGCGAGCCCGTCGAGGTAGGTGCGGCCCTCCGCGTCCTCGATCCGGCAGCCCTCACCCCGCACGATGATCGGCGGTGCGCCCGCGCCCTGGCGGGCGAAGTGCATCCAGAGGTGATCGCGGGCCGCCTGTTCTCGCGCGGTGCCCATCGGCGTACTCATCGGGTTCCCCAGTTGTAGTGCTGCTTGCGCAGCTTCATGTACACGAACGTTTCGGTGCTGCGGACGCCCGGCAACGCCCGGATCCGCCTGCCGACCAGCTCCAGGAGGTGGTCGTCGTCCTCGCAGACCGCCTCGACGAGCACGTCGAAGCTGCCCGCGGTGATCACCACGTAGTCGACCTCCGGCATCGCGGCGAGCGCGTCGGCCACGACGACCACGTCGCCGTCGACCCGCACGCCGACCATCGCCTGCCTGCGGAAGCCCAGCTGCAGGGGATCCGTCACGGCAACGATCTGGATCACCCCCGCCTCCTGGAGCCGGGCGACCCGCTGGCGGACGGCGGCCTCCGAGAGGCCCACCGCCCGCGCGATCGTGGCGTACGAGCGGCGTCCGTCGTCCTGCAACTGCTCGACGATCGCCTTGCCCACGTCGTCGAGCAAGACGTGGGGCGCGCCTGCGGTCACGCATCCCAGGCTAGCCGAGTTCGAGGCCGAATCGACGCGAATCCGTTGCCAGACCGTCTCTGGAACGCGGATTCGTCGAAGATCTCGAACGGACGCCTCGAAATACGTCGTTCAAGGTTCTAGCATCCTCGCAGCGGAGTTCACCAGGCCGGAGGCAGCCATGAGCACCCACAGCACCGAGACGTCCGGGCCGGGGACGGCACCCGGGACGAAGGGCTTGAAAGGCGGTGCGCTGGGCCTGCTGTCCAGCGTCGTGATCGGCATGGCGTCCACGGCTCCCGCCTACAGCCTGGCGGCCAGCCTCGGGTTCATCGTCGTGATCGCGGGCGAGAAGACGCCCGCGATCATGTTGCTGGCCTTCGTGCCGATGTACCTCATCGCCGTGGCCTACCGCGAGCTGAACCAGGCCGAGCCCGATTGCGGCACCACGTTCACGTGGGCGGCCCGGGCGTTCGGGCCGCGCACGGGCTGGATGGGCGGCTGGGGCATCATCGCCGCCGACATCATCGTGATGGCCAACCTCGCGCAGATCGCGGGCTCCTACACGTTCCGCCTGTTCGGGCTGGACGAGCTGGCCGACGACCAGCTGTGGTCCACCGTCGCGGGCGTCGTGTGGATCCTGGTCATGACCTACATCTGCTACCGCGGCATCGAGGTCTCCGCCCGGATGCAGTACGCGCTGCTGGGCATCGAGCTGGTCGTGCTGATCGCGTTCGCCGTGATCGCCCTGGTCAAGGTGTACTCGGGCGCCGCCCCCGAGGGGTTCATCCTGCCGGGTCTCGACTGGCTCTGGCCGGGCGGGCTGTCGCTCTCGGACTTCGTCGACGCCGTCCTCATCGCCGTGTTCCTGTACTGGGGCTGGGACACCGCCGTCGCCGTCAACGAGGAGGCCGACGACCCCGCCACCACCCCCGGCCGCGCCGCGGTGCTCTCGACCGTGCTCCTGCTGGTGACCTACGTGCTGGTCTCGGTGGCCTCGGTGGCCTTCGCGGGCACCGGCACCGAGGGCATCGGCCTCGGCAACCCGGACAACGCCGACGACGTGTTCGCCGCGATCGCCCCGACCGTGTTCGGCGACAGCGGGTTCGGCTCCTTCTTCGTCGTCCTGCTGATCATCTCGGTGCTGACGTCGTCGGCGGCCTCGACCCAGACCACGATCCTGCCCACCGCACGGGCCGCCCTCTCCATGGGCGCCTACCGGGCGATCCCGCCGCGCTTCGCGAAGATCCACCCGCGCTACCTCACCCCCAGCTACGCGACGTGGGGCATGGGCATCGCGTCCATCGCGTTCTACGTGCTGCTGACGGCGATCAGCACGAACGTGCTGGCCGACTCGATCTCCGCCGTCGGGCTGCTCATCGCGTTCTACTACGGCCTCACCGGCTTCGCCTGCGTCTGGTACTACCGCAAGCACCTGCACGGCCGCGACCTGTGGGTCAAGGGTGTGCTGCCCTTCCTCGGCGGCCTGCTGCTGCTGGGCGCGTTCATCGAGGCGTCGATCACCTACGCCAGCCCGGACGGCGGCGAGACCACCGTCTTCGGCATCGGCGGCGTGTTCGTGATCGGCATCGGCTCGCTCGTGCTCGGCGCCGTGCTGATGTTCATCTACAGCCGGATCGCGCCGCCGTTCTTCCGCGGCCAGACCCTCACCAAGGGCAGCCACGACCTCATCCTGCCCCCCGGCCACCACACGGGGCTGGGCCTGCCGGACTCCCGCGAGGAGACGGTGATCGCGCCGGACCTGTCGAACCTGCCGCCCGGCCAGCGCCCCACCGACCCGAGGGAGTGACGGTCAGCTGGTCCGCGTGACGGTCGCGGTCCAGAGCTGCGTCGCCTTCCTGCAGGTGGCGAACGCGGCGCTGTTGCGCCGGACCCGGGCGGTGAACGAGTTCACCCGCCACACGCCGTCGGTCGCGACCGCGATCTCGGCCGGGGTCAACGACAGCGCGATGGTGGTGGTCGGGTTGATCGCGTCCTTGCAGCGGTTCGCGGCCACCGACGACCCGGTGGGCCCCACGCCCTGCCACCGCCCTTCGACGGCGGTGAACGGGAACTCCCCGCTCCAGAAGCCCTTGGGCGCCGACATCACGCAAAGGGTCGGGGAGCAGTTCCGCAGTTGGACGGTGATCGCCAAGGTGCGGGAGACGTTGTCACCGCAGTTGCCGAAGCCGCTGCACTCCACCTGGTCGCCTCGGAGTTCGTAGACCCCTTCCACGAGCGCGGTCTGGGGGACCTGGTCGATGTCCTGCGGGCCCACCGACCCCGCGGGCCGCCGGAAGATCGTCGTACCGGTCGGCCCGACCAGGCCGAACTGCCTGATGATGTTCGCGGCAGGCGCCATCACGACGGCGGCCTGCACGTCGAAGCCCGGCCACGGGTCGCCTGCGCGGTTGGCCGTCGGCGCGTTCCGGACCGGGGCGGCGAGCGGGCTCCCGCTGGCGCAGCGGAGCCGTGGCAGCCCCCGCTCGTCGACGAGCACGGCCGTGCCCGCCTGCAGCACGGCCTGCTGCGCGGCGACCGCGCCCGCCGTCAGCGAGAACTCCGTGACCCGGGTGTCGGCCCGCAGCAGCATCGGCGTGAGCCCCGTGACGTAGCCCGGCAGGGTCGTCGCGGAGACCGCCTTGAACGCGTCGGACGTCGTCAGGTCCGGGTCGCCCGCGACCGCCCGCACCCACTGGTCCGCGGTCGTCCGGTTGGCCGTGAAGAAGGCGGCGAGCCCGTCGCGATCACACGACGAGCCGCCTTTGACGGCTCGGTAGACGCCTTCCGTCGAGCCGCTGACCGCCGTGGTGTCCGCTACGCCCGGCGGCAAGGAGGAGACGCCGGACAGGGCGGTCGGCCCGGCCCGGAAGTCCGGGGTGAACGCTCCCGCGCCGGTCGCGCCCGCGCTTTCCAGCGTGAGGTCGGGGGGTCCAGGCGGTGCGGGTGTGCCGCCGAGGAAGACCACGGCGGCGGCGACGGCCGCGGCGGCCGCTCCCCCGCCCGCGAGCCAGGGCCACCGTCGCCACCGGGTGGACGGCGGGGGCACGACATCCGTGACCCCCTCCGGCGGGGACGGCACGTCGACCGTCGTGGGTGCGGCGGTGGGGCGTTCGTCGATCGGCGGCGGAGCTGCCGCACGCCGCCGGGTGCTCCGGGCCCCGTCGAGCGCGGCCTCGGCGTGCGCCGCCAGCTCGCCCGCGCTCCGGTACCGCGCGTCGGGGTCCTTGGCCAGGCTCCTGTCGACGACCTCGTCGAGCGCGGCGGGGAGATCGGGCCGCACCGCGCTCAGCGGCGGCGGCGGGGAGTTGACGTGCTGGAAGAACAGGGGCGCGAACTCTGCTCCCCCGAACGGTGGACGTCCCGCCAGCATCTCGTACAAGGTGCAGCCGAGGGCGTAGACGTCCACGCGGTGATCGGCCGGGGCACCGGTGAACCGCTCGGGCGCCATGTACGCCGGGGTGCCCACCGCCACGCCGGTCGCGGTGATCCCCGTGCCGTCGGCTTCCCGGACGATGCCGAAATCGGCGAGGTACACCGCATCGGGGCCGTCGGCCGCGGCCCCGGCGATGAGCACGTTCGCGGGCTTGACGTCGCGGTGGATCAAGCCGGCCGCGTGCGCCGCGTCGAGCGCCGACGCGACCTGGCGGACGATTCCGACGGCCCGCCGGGGCTCGAGCGCACCTTCGCGCCCGAGCAACCGGGCCAGGTCTTCGCCCTCGACGAGGCGCATGTCGATGAACAGCCGGTTGTCGATCTCGCCGAACCGGTGGATGGGGATGATGTGCTGCTCGCGCAGGCCCGCCGCGATGCGGGCCTCACGCTCGAAGCGCGCCCGGTAGTCCGGCTCCTTCGACAGCGACTCGAGGAGCAGCTTCAGCGCGACCACCCGTTGGTGCGCGGCGTCGTAGGCGAGGTACACCTCCCCCATCCCGCCGCGGCCCAGGAGCTTGTCCAGGCGGTAGGGCCCGAACTGGTCAGCCACGGAGCCCCCGCCCGGTCACACGGCGATCACCGTGGGCACGATCATGGGACGGCGCCGGTAGGTCTCGCCGACCCACTTGCCGACCACCCGCCGCACGGCCTGGGCGATGCGGTGGGTGTCGGTGATCCCCTCCGCCTCGGTGCGCGAGAGCTCGTCCTCGACCAGCGGGAGCACCGCGGCCAGCGCCTTGGGGTCGTCGGAGAAGCCGCGCCCGGAGATCTCGGGCCGCGACACCGCCCGGCCGGTGGTGGTGTCGACCACGACCGTGATGGCGATGAAGCCGCCCTCGCCGAGCACGAGCCGATCGCCCAGCGTGGACTCGCCGATGTCGCCCACGGCGAGGCCGTCGACGTACACCCGGCCGACCTCGACGCGGCCGGTGATCGCGGCCTTGCCGTCGACGAGGTCGACGACCACGCCGTCCTCGGCCAGCACCACGGCGTCCTCCGGCACCCCGGTCTTCACCGCCAGCGCCGCGTTGGCCCGCAGGTGCCGCCATTCGCCGTGCACCGGCATGACGTTGGACGGGCGCACCGCGTTGTACAGGTACAGCAGCTCCCCCGCGGGGGCGTGGCCCGAGACGTGCACCCGCGCGGTGCCCTGGTGCACCACCTGCGCGCCGAGCCGGGTGAGCCCGTTGATCACCGCGAAGACGGCCGTCTCGTTGCCGGGGATGAGCGAGCTGGCGAGGATCACGGTGTCCTCGGGCTTGATCCGCACGGACCGGTGGTCGCCGCTCGCCATGCGGGCGAGCGCGGAGAGCGGCTCGCCCTGCGAACCGGTGGAGACGTAGACGATGCGGTTGTCCGGGATCAGCGCCGCGTCGTCCGGCTCCACCAGCAGGCCGGGTGGCACGGTGAGGTAGCCCATCTCGGCGGCGAGGCCCATGTTGCGCACCATCGAGCGGCCGACGAAGCACACCTGCCGCCCGTGCGCCGCCGCCGCGTCGAGCACCTGTTGCACCCGGTGCACGTGGCTCGCGAAGCAGGCGACGATGATGCGCGCGCCCGCGCGGTGGAACATGCCGTCGAGCACCGGCCCGATCTCGCCCTCGGAGATCACGAACCCGGGCTGGTCGGCGTTGGTGGAATCGACGAGGAACAGGTCGACGCCCTCGTCGCCCAGCCGGGAGAACCCGGCGAGGTCGGTGAGCCGACCGTCGAGGGGCAGCTGGTCGAGCTTGATGTCGCCGGTGTGCAGCACCAGGCCCGCGGGCGTGCGGATGGCGACGGCCAGCGCGTCCGGGATGGAGTGGTTGACCGCGAAGTACTCGCAGTCCCAGCTGCCGTGCCGCAGCCGACTGCCCTCCTTCACCTCCAGCAGGTGCGGGGTGAGGCGGTGCTCCCGGCACTTGGCGGCGACGAGCGCCAGCGTGAAGCGGGAGCCGACGACGGTGAGGTCCGGGCGCTGCCGCAGCAGGAACGGCACCGCGCCGATGTGGTCTTCGTGGCCGTGGGTGAGCACGATCGCGTCGATGTCGTCGAGGCGCCCCTCGATGGCCCGGAAATCGGGCAGGATCAGGTCGACGCCCGGCGCGTCCTCGGCCGGGAAGAGCACGCCGCAGTCGACGACGAGCAGCCGCCCGTCGTACTCGAACACCGTCATGTTGCGGCCGATCTCGCCGATGCCGCCGAGCGCCACCACGCGCAGGCCGCCTTCGGGCAGCTCGGGTGGCGCCGTGGCGGGCAGCTCCGCGCGGTTCACCTCCTCCGGCGGCGTGGGGACGGGCCGGGACTGCTGCTCCCGGCGGCGGGGACGGCGATCGGAACGTTCGGGACGAGACAAGTTGGGTGTGATCCTTCAGCTCGGGAGGGTGACGGGGAGGCCTGCGGCGGCCAGATCGGCGGCGATGGCGCGCATCTGGGTGTCGTCGGCCGGGGGCAGGGGCAGGCGCGGCTCGCCGACGTCGAGCCCGACCAGGCGCAGCGCGGCCTTGGCGAACACCACACCGCCCACCCGGTCCATGGCCCGCGACACGGGCAGCAACGCGGTGTTGATCTCGCGCGCGCGGGCGTGCTCGCCCGCTTCGAACGCCGCGTGCAACGCGCGGAGGCGATCGGCGACGACGTGCCCGGTGACGCTCACGAAGCCCGCCGCCCCCACGGCGAGCCACGGGAGGTTCATCGGGTCGTCGCCGGAGTAGTAGGCGAGGCCGGTGCTCGCGAGCACCTTCACCCCGTGCGGCAGGTCGCCGCGGGCGTCCTTCACCGCCACGATGCGCGGGTGCTCGGCGAGGCGCGCCAACGTGGCCGCCTCGATGGCGACGACGCTGCGCGGCGGGATGTCGTAGAGCATCACCGGGAGCCCGGTGGCGTCGGCGACGGCCGTGAAGTGCCGCAGCAGCCCCTCCTGCGGCGGCCGCGAGTAATAGGGCGTGACGACGAGCAGCCCGTGGGCGCCCGCCCGCTCGGCCGCCTGGGCCAGGCGCACGCTGTGCGCCGTGTCGTAGGTGCCCGCACCGGCCACCACGGTGGCGCGATCGCCGACCGCGGCCACGACCGCCCGCACGAGCTCGGCCTTCTCGTCGTCGGACGTGGTGGGGCTCTCGCCGGTGGTGCCGTTGAGGACCAGGCCGTCGTTGCCCAGCTCGACCAGGTGCGCCGCCAGCTCCTCGGCGCGCTTCAGGTCGAGCGCGCCCTCGGTGTCGAACGGCGTGACCATGGCGGTGAGCACGCGCCCGAACGGGCGGCCGGGGTCGGACCTCATACCGAAAACGGTACCGCCCGCCCCCGACCGGACCGGCCGGCCGCCCGCCCGAAGCCGTATCCGGAGCGCAGGCAGCTCGATCGCCGCCCGCTCACATCGTGACGCCGGACCTCACGCCTCGGAGGTGACGCCCCTACCGAGGAGGAACCCATGGCCCGCCCGACCACCACCCGCGCCCCGGAAGTCACCGCGGGGATCGCCGCCGCGCTCGTGCGCTTCCTGGAGACCGGCACCGCCGACCCCGGCCTGTTCGCGCCCGAGGTCTTCTGCGACTTCACCCGGCCCACGTGGCGGAACCAGAGCGCGGGCCGGGCGGCGACGCTCGCGCTGCGCACCGACAACCACCCGTGGCCGAGCCGCGTGACCCGCCACCGGGTCGACCCGACCGACCGGGGCTTCGTGCTCGAGTTCGAGGAGGAGTGGGTCGACGACGCGGGCGCGCCCTGGTACTGCCGGGAGATCTTGCGCGCCGACGTCGGCCCCGAGGGCATCGTCGAGCTCGCCGTGTACTGCACCGGCGACTGGGATCCCGCCCGCATCGCCGAGCACGCCGCGGCCGTGGAGCTGATCCGGCCGTGACCGGAGCCCTGGGCCGCCTCCCGCATCGCGGTCGTCGAGCCTCGTGGTCAGGCGGCCACCGGCCCGCCGATGCCTGCCTGCGAGCGAAGATCGCGCCGCGACGTGCAGGACGCGGCCTACGATCCGGGCGTGGCGAATCTCGTCGCGGCGTGGGAGCGCGCGAAGGCCGCGGGTGACGGCGAGGCCATGGCCGCCGCCGCGCTCGCGCTGGCCGCCAACCCCACGTTCGGCGGGGTGCCCGGCGGCGTGCCCGCCCTGCTGTTCGAGGCCCGTTCTCGGACCGATGGCGTGGCCCGCACCCGGCTGGCCGCGGCGCTGGCCCGGGCTTGGGCCTACTCCGGACAGCCCGCCCGGGCGGCAGGCTTCGCCGCCGAGGCCCAAGCCGACGCCGAACGCCGGGGCGACCCGACGCTGCTCGCCGACGCGCTGGACGCGCAGCTCGCCGTCCACTGGGGACCGGACCAGCTCGCCGACCGCCTCCGCTTCACCGACCGCCTCGAGGAGGCGACCGCGCACGTCACCGACGTCGAGGCCCGGCTGTCGGCCCACCTGTGGCGGCTCTCGACGGGCCTCGAGGTCCTCGACAGCGCGGCCGTCCGCCGCCAGCTGCGCGCGCTCGACCTGCTGGCGACCGAGTCCGGATCAGCGCGCGTCGCGTTTTTCGCGGCGTCGCGGCGCGGCATGCACGCGCTGCTCACCGGGGACCTCGACGCCGCCCGCGCCGCGATGGCCGACGCGGGCGCGGCCGGACGCGCGGCGGGGTCCCCCGATGTCGAGGCGGTCGAGCACACGCTGCGCGCGGGCATCGCGCGGCAAGCGGGTGACACCGCGGCGCTAGTCGCTGAAGCCCGGAACTGGGAGGAGTACGGGCTCGCGGAGGGCATCCGGTCGATCACGGCGTGGGCGGCGAACCACTGGGCGGCGGCGGGCCACCCGGACCGGGCGCGGGCGGTGCTCCACCAACTCGCCGACTTCGCGACCATCCCCCGCGACGTCGACTGGCTCCTCACCGTCTACCTGCTCACCGAGGTGGCCGCGGCCGTCGGCGAGCGCGCCCAGACGGAGGCCGGGCTCTCCCTGCTCACGCCCTACGCGGGCCGCGGGGTGATCGACGCAGGCGGCGTCGCGTTCGTCGGCGTGGTGGACGCGGCCCTCGCACGGGCAGGCGCCGTCCTCGACCGTCCCGACGACGCCGCCCGGTGGTCGGCGAGCGCCGAGGCCGCCTACCGGCGCATCGGCGCGACCTGGCTCCTGCACACGCCCGCCACCGCTCCCTCGCGGCAAGCGGATCCGCCGGTCGGGGCGCACGACGCTCGCGTCGGGTCCGCGGGCGGCCAGGCGCCGTCGGCGACCCGACCCTCCGCCCCGCACAGCGACCGCGCCGAGCCAAGGGTCCTGCACCTGCGGCCGGGCGGCGACGGCATCTGGTGGGTCGGCCGCGACGGCGGGCCGTCCGCGGTGCGCGACGTGCGCGGCCTGCACTACCTGCACCTGCTGCTGTCGCGGCCCGGGCTCGACGTGCCCGCGCTCGCGCTCTCCGACGCCGTCGCGGGCAACCTCGACGCGCGGGCCGTCGACGGCGACGCGGGCCCGCTGCTCGACCGCCAGGCCCTCGCGGCCTACCGATGCAGGCTGGGCGAGCTCGACGACGAGCTGGCCGAGGCCCGGGCGCACGCCGACCTCGCTCGGGAGCAGCGCCTCGACCGGGAGCGCGAAGCGCTGCTCGACCAACTTCGGGCCGCCACCGGGCTGGGCGGGCGTGCCCGCGTGGCGGTCGGCACCCACGAGCGTGCCCGGGTCGCCGTCCGCAAGGCCATCGCCGCCGCCATCGACCGGATCACCGCGGTCGACCCGTCGCTGGGGCGGCTGCTGATCGACACCATCAGCACCGGCGCGACCTGCCGCTACGACCCGGACCCCGACCGGCCGATGCGCTGGATTCTCTAGCGCACGAGCTCACCAGCTCCGGCAGCACGAGGCGCCGCTGCGCGACCGACATCGCCATGAAGCCCGGCCTGGCGCGCCGGCTCAGGCCGGTACCGGAAGGGGTTGGCTCGGCGCCTCGCTCCGCTCAGATGCCGCGGGAGGCCGCGGCGAGCGCGGCGACGTCGGCCGGGTCGCCGTCGGTCTCCACGCGCACGGCGTAGCGCCCGAAGCCGTGCAGGACGAGCTCGCCGGGCTCGCCGGTGATCGTCACCGACCGGTCGGCCTGCTTGACCACGATCCGCTGCCCCGACGGCCGCGCCAGCACGACACCGACCGGGCTGCTCCGGTAGAGCATCTTGCCCATGCGCTCGAGCAGCGCCGACAGCTCGCGGTCGCGCTCCTCGTCGGGCGGCCGGGGTGCCCAGCCGGGCTCGCCGCGTCGCGCGTCCTCGTGGTGGACGAAGAGCTCGCCGCCGTTGCCGACCCGGTCGAAGGCGGGCACGCGGAACGGCGACCACAGCGGCGGGCCCGCACGCAGGAGCTGCACCCGCTCGGCCCACGGCGTGGTGGCGTAGCTGCGCATCGCGTGCCGGGTGACGCCTGCGAGCGGCCCGATCACGATCCCGGCCGCCGCGGCGGGCTGGCGCTCCCGCACGAGCAGGTGGGCGAGCAGGTCGGCGGTGTTCCACCCCGCGCAGAGCGTGGCCCGGTCCGGGCCGAGCTCGTCGAACGTGTCGCAGATGGCCGCCCGTTCGGCGGTCGCGAGGCTCATGCGCCCGACAGTAGTGCCGACCGGCCGAGCTAGCCTTCCGTGACGAACGGGCTGGACGCGATCTCGGTGCCGTCGTCGAGGGTGGCGATCTCGAAGTCGGCGAACACGTTGGCCACCTCGCGCTGCAGCTGGCGCAGGCACTCGACGGCCAGCTGCGCGGATCTCGACGTCGGCGTGCTCGGTGGCCCGCATCGCGATGAAGTGCCGCCAGGCCCGGTAGTTGCCGGTGACGACGATGCGGGTCTCGGTGGCGTTGGGCAGGATCGCGCGGGCGGCCTGCCGGGCCTGCTTGCGCCGCAACGTCGCGTTCGGGACGTCGGCGAACCGCTTCTCCAGCCCCTCCAGCAGCTCCTCGTACGCCTTCACCGACGCCTCGGCGGCCTCGGCGAAGAGCGCGTGCAGCTCCGGGTCGGCCGCGATGACCTCGGGCTCGACCATCGCGGCGTTGCGCTCGGGCACGTAGCGCTGCGAGAGCTGGCTGTAGGAGAAGTGCCGGTGGCGGATCAGCTCGTGGGTGAGCGAGCGCGACACCCCGGTGAGGTAGAAGCTCACCGAGCCGTGCTCGAGCACCGACAGGTGCCCGACCTCGAGGATGTGCCGCAGGTAGCCCGCGTTGGTGGCGGTGCGCGGGTTGGGCTTGCTCCACGACTGGTAGCAGGCGCGGCCCGCGAACTCGGCCAGCGCCTGGCCGCCGTCGGCGTCGGTGCTCCACGGCACGTCGTCCGGCGCCACGAACTCGGTCTTGGCCACGAGCTGGACGCGCAGGGGAACGATGTCCGGCATGCCGCGAGCGTAACCTGACATCACATCGTCCTTGACTGACGTCACACGTGACGCCACTATGGCGTCATGGACCTCAGCACGTACGTCACCCAGCTGCGGGAGGACCTCGCGTCCGCCGCCGCGGCCGGTGACGAGCAGACCCAGCGCACCGGCGCGCTGCTCGGCGCGGCGATCGAGCCCGCCGCCCGGCTCGCCCTGATGAACGCGCTCGCCGACCTCGCCGCGGAGGTCACCGAAGCGCTCGGCGACCGCGTGGTGGAGGTGCGCCTCGACGGGCGCGACGTCCGCGTCGCGGTGAGCGCTCCCGACGACAACGCCGACGAGCCGGAGCCCGAGTCCGCGCAATCGCCGTTCGCGGGCTTCGGGCCCCGTGGTTTCGCGGGCTTCGGCGGCCTGGGCGGCGAGGCGGGCGACATCTCCCGCGTCACGCTGCGGCTGGTCGAGCAGATCAAGAACCAGGCCGAGCAGGCCGCGGCCAACCAGGGCATGTCGCTCAACTCCTGGGTGGCGCAGGCCGTGCAGGGCGCGCTCGCGGGCCACCAGCACGGCAAGTCCGGCCGCCGCGACGGGCGGGATCGACGGGACGGCAGGGACGGCAAGCGCGTGAAGGGGTGGGTGCAGGGATGAGCGAGCCGATCGACTTCACCAAGGACGACCCGACCGGTGGCTCCGACGCCGGGATCGACAACGAGCTCGTGCGCCGGGAGAGCTGGCCGGTGAGCGGCGTCGCCGAGCTGGAGCTGTCGGTCGACGTCGGGCGCATCGAGGTGCACCTCGACCGGGCCGACGAGCCGGAGGTGCAGGTCGAGGTGCGCCACGACCCGGGCGCGGGCGGCATGTGGGGCCAGGGCATCAGCGGTGTGCTCAGCTGGATCGGCCAGGCGACGGCCGGGCCGGGCGCCGAGCCCGCCGACCTCGCCGCGGAGGCCGTGCGGGCCGCCGAGATCACCTGGTCGGAGCCCGGGCGGCGGCTGATCGTGCGCTCGTCGCAGGACCTGCCGCTGCGAGTGGTGCCGCTCGTGGTCACCGTGACCGCACCCGCGGGCTCCCGCCTCGCCGCCCGCACGGGAGCGGGCGACGTGGTCGTGACCGGCCGGGCGGGCTGGGCCGCGGTGCGGACCGGCTCGGGCGAGGTGGACGTGGCCGCCGTCGACGGCGACACCGACGTGACCACCGGCTCCGGCGACCTGGTGCTCGGCGAGGTGGCGGGCCGGGCACGGCTGCGCACCGGCTCGGGCACCGTGCGGCTCACCGCGGCGGGCGGGCCCACCGAGATCAAGGCGGGCAGCGGCGACGTGGCGCTCGGCAAGGTGGCGGGCGACCTCGGCGTGCGCACCGGCTCCGGCGAGGTGCGCATCGACGACGCGTGCTCGGGGCGTTTCGACCTCACCACCGGCTCGGGCGAGCTGCGGGTGGCGGTGCACCCGGGCGTGCGGGCCGAGCTGGACCTCAGCTCGGGCTCGGGCCGGGCGCGCAGCGATCTCAGGGTGGACTCCGCGCCCCCGGACGACGCCGTGGCGCTGCACGTGCGCGGCCGCACCGGCAGCGGCGACGTGCTGGTGACCCGCGCGACCGTGCCCGCCTGACCCGGCGCCGCCGCCCGGCGCCGCGGGCCGGTGGCGGCCGCGGGACGGCCCCGGCTAGGACATGGCCGCCACGAGGGGGGCGGCCATGTCCCCCCGGTCCGCGACGAACACGCCGGAGAGCCCGAGCCACTCGCGCCATGACGGCCAGCTCGGCGGCGAGCTCGGCCGCCACCCGCGCACGATCGGCCGCGGGCTCGGCGAACGCGCCTTGCACCCGCAGCACACCCGCCGCCCGATCGGCCTTCAGGTCGACACGGGCCACCAGCTCACCGTCGAGCAGGAACGGGAACACGTAGTAGCCGTACTCCCGCTTCGATTCCGGCGTGTAGATCTCGATCCGGTAGCGGAAGCCGAAGACCCGCTCGGTGCGGGCGCGCTCCCAGATCAACGGGTCGAACGGGCACAGCAGCGCGCCGCCCCGTGATCCGCCGGGGCATCCGCGCGCCGGGCACGCGGTAGGCGGGCGCGCGCCAGCCCCGCACGGCGATCGGCTCCAGCTCCCCCGCCTCGACGAGCTCAGCGACCGCCTGCCTGCTCGCCTCGGGCCCCAACCGGTAGTAGTCCCGCAGGTCGGGCTCGGTGGCCACGCCGAGGCTCGTGGCGGCCTGCCCCACGAGCCGCCGCGCCGCCTCCTCCGGCGACGGCGCGGGAGCGGCGAGGACCTCCGGCGGCAGCACCCGCTCGGGCAGGTCGTAGAGCCGCTGGAAGTGCACGCGGGTGCCGGTGGTGAGCAGGCCCATGCCGAACATCCACTCGCAGACCCGCTTCACCTGCGAGCGCTCCCACCACCCCACGCCCGAGGGCCGCGGCACGCTCGCCGCCCCGAGCGCCTTCTCCAGCCCGCCCGCGCCGACCGGCCCGAGCTCCTTCACCGCCGCCAGCACGTCCTCGACGATGGCGGGCTCCTGCTCGACGAGCGCCGCGTAGTGCTTCCACCAGCCACGCCGCTTGGCACCGGACAGCAGCAACGGCCAATCGGCCACCGGCACCAGGCTGGCCTCGTGGGCCCAGTACTCCACCAGCAGCCGGGGACGGCGCGCCGTGTGCGCCCACGCCGCATCGTCGACCAACGCCCGGTCGTACGCCCCGAGGCGGGAGAACACCGGCATGTAGTGCGCGCGAACGGCGACGTTGACCGAATCGAGCTGCAGGAGCCGCAGCCGCTCGAGGAGCGCGGCGAGGTGGCGCCGGGTGACCACCCCGGACGGACGCGGCGCGGCGAACCCCTGCGCGGCCAGCACGGCCCGCCGGGCCGCGGGCCCGCCGATCGTCTCGACCGGCTGCTGCACTGTCATACCCCGGATGCTGCCACGCCGCTCTGACATTTTCGGGAGGGGCGTTTCCGGGACGGCCGCTCCGCCGAGACGACCAGCACCACGGCGAGCAGCACCACCGCGGCGCCCACCAGTTGGAGGGCCGTGAACCGCTCCCCCACCACGAAGGCGCCGAGGGCCACGGCGATGACCGGGTTGACGTAGGCGTAGGTGGCGACCGTCGACACCGGCAGGTTCGCCAACGCGAAGGCGTACGCGCTGAAGGCCCCGAGCGTCACGACCATGCTCAGGTACGCCCACGCGACCCAGGCCGCCGTCGAGACGCCCGTGACGTCGAGACGCTCCCCCAGCACGGTGCCCACCACCAGGAGGACCACCCCGCCCGTCAACATCTGCACGGCGGCCAGCGCGAACGGGTTGGGCGGCACCGGCAGGCGGGTGGTCGCGAAGGTCCCGGTGGCCCAGCCCAGGCCGGCCAGCAGCACCAGCCACGGTCCCCACCACGTGGTGCCCTGCACACCGCCGGAGGCCGGGCCCGCGAACACCAGCACCGCCAGGCCCACCACCCCGACGCCCACGCCCGCGATCGTCGCCGTCCGCGGCCGGTCGCCGGTCAGCGCGCGCAGGAGCACGATCCACAGCGGGACGGCGGCGATCAGCAGCGCGGCCAGCCCGGACGACACCCCCTGCTGGGCGACCACGACCATGCCGTTGCCCCACGCGGGCAGCAGGAGGCCCGAGAGCACGGTGGTGCCGAACTGCGCGGGCGTCCACCGGAACGCCGCCCGCCCGGCGACGCAGAGCACGACCACGGCCAGCAGCACGCCGCCGACCAGGAACCGGAACCCGCCCACGAGCAGCGGTGGCACGGACGGGAGCACGAAGCGGTTGGCCAGGTAGGTGGAGCCCCACAGGACGTACACCACCCCGAGGGCGATCCAGGGCAACCGGGACGTCGACGTCACCCCGACAAGTTTCCATGGCCAACGAATCCTGTCGCCTGGAATGCGGTATCCATAGGCATGGCCCTCGCCACAGTCCGCCCGGCCGTCGCCGCCGACGTGGAGGAGATCACCCGCATCCAGACCGCCACCTGGGCGGCCGCGTACGCCGATCTCGTCCCCGCCGCCGCGATCGAGCACCTGTCCGGGCCCGAAGCCGGGGAGGCCTGGGCCGCGGCCGTGGAGGCCGGGGCGGTGCTCGTGGCCACCGAGGGCGGGTGGACGGTCGGGTTCGTCGCCGCGGGCCCGGCCGACGTGCCCGCCGACAGCCCACTGGGCCCGGAGGCGTGGGGCGAGGTCGGCGCGCTGCTCGTCGAGCCCCGGTGGGGGCGGCGCGGGCACGGCGGGCGCCTGCTCGCCGCGGCGGCGGAAGCCCTGCGGGAGCGCGGCGCGCGCTACGGCCTGGCCTGGGTGCCCGAGAAGGACGATGCGTCGCGCCGCTTCTACGCCCGGGCGGGCTGGGAGCCCGACGGCACCGTGCGCGGGCTCGACACCGGCGACGGCGTGCTGCGCGAGGTGCGCTACACCGGCTCGCTCGACCTGCACCTCGCCACCTGACGCACACCGTCCGGGGCTCACGCACACTGCGGGAGGTGTGCGTGTGCCCCACCGGGTGTGCGTGAGGTCAGAGGCCGAGCAGGGGCTCCAGGCCGATCGTCAGGCCGGGGCGGTCGAGCACCCCGCGCACGGCCAGCAGCACCCCGGGCATGAACGAGGCGCGGTCGAAGGAGTCGTGCCGGATCGTCAGCGCCTCCCCCGGGCCGCCGAGCAGCACCTCCTGGTGGGCGACGAGCCCGGGCAGGCGCACGGAGTGCACGTGGATGCCGTCGACGACGGCGCCACGGGAGCCGTCGAGCGCGCTCGTGGTGGCGTCCGGCACCGACCCGAGCCCCGCGGCGGCGCGCTCGGCCGCGAGCAGCGACGCGGTGCGCGCGGCGGTGCCCGACGGGGCGTCGACCTTGCCCGCGTGGTGCAGCTCCACCACCTCGACCGAGTCGAAGAACCGCACGGCCTGCCGGGCGAACTGCATCATGAGCACCGCGCCGACACCGAAGTTGGGCGCCACCAGCACGTGCCCGGGGGTGGCGTCGAGCCACCCGCGCAGGGTCGCGAACCGGGCGTCGTCGAAGCCGCTGGTGCCCACGACCCCGGCGATGCCCGCGTCGAGGAGGTAGCGCAGGTTGTCGAGCACGGCTCCTGGGTGGGTGAAGTCGACGACGACCTGCGCGTCCGCGTCAGCCAGCCCGGTGAGCGGGTCGCCGAGGTCGAGCCGGGCCACGAGGTCGAGGTCGTCGGCGGCCTCCACCGCCCGGCACACCTCGCCGCCCATGCGGCCCGCGGCGCCCAGCACTCCCACCCTGATCGTCACCCGCGCATGCTAAGCGAGCACCAGAGCGCCGACCCACACGCCCGCGGCGAGCAGGCCTGCGAGCAGCTCGATGGCGATGCTCCAGCCCACGGCCGCGAGCGCCTTGCGGGTGGACGCCCACGCCTGGCGGCCGTCCCTCAGGCGCGTGTGCTCGCCGAGGTACACGCCGAGCACGAACCCGAGGAACAACCCCACGATCGGCACGACGAAGAAGCCGACGATCCCGAGGACGGCGCCCAGCGCCAACGTGCGCCCTGGGACCCCTGCCTCCTTCAGCCGCTTGCCGGGCAGCAGGTACTTGACGACCGTGCCCACCACGACGATCGCGACGGCGATGCCCAGCGTGGTCCACGCCACCGCGTCGCCGCGGGGGACGGCCCACGCGGCGATGCCCACCACGACGAGCAACAGGCCCGGGAGCACCGGCACCACGACCCCGACGAGCCCGATGACGATCAGCACGGCCGCGACGAGGATCGAGACGGTCACACCCGCATCATGCCCGCCCCGACCACGACCGCCGCGAACGGGACGCCGGCGCCCCCGCGCGGCGGTCGACGCTCAGCGCAGCACGCCCGGGAGCGCGTCCTCGTCGTCGAACGGGCCGACCACCGCGGCCGTGAACGGCTGGGTGAGGAGCTCGCCCGCCAACGCGGCGACGTCGGCGGGGGTGACGGCGGCGATCCGGTCGAGGCTGTCGGTGACGGTGCGTTGGTGGCCGTAGTCGAGCTCGGAACGCCCGATCCGGTTCATCCGCGACGGGGTGTCCTCCAGCCCGAGCACGAGGCCGCCCCGCAGGTTTCCTTGCGCCCGAACGACTTCGGCCGGGGTGAGCCCGTGCGCCGCGACCTCGGAGAGCACGTCCCGGATGACCGTGACGACCTCCTCCAGCCGCTCCGGCGCGCACCCCGCGTACACGCTGAAGGCGCCCGCGTCGGCGTACGACACCGACGACGAGTACACCGAGTACGCCAACCCGCGCTGCTCCCGCACCTGCTGGAACAGCCGCGAGCTCGGCCCACCGCCGAGTGCGGTGTTGAGCACCGACAGCGCCGAGCGCCGCGGGTCGTGCCGCGACAGCCCGGCCACGCCCAGCAGCACGTGCGCCTGCTCGGTGTCCTCCGGGCGCAGCACGAGCCGCGGGCCCGGGGCCAGCAGCGCGGCCGCGGGGCGCCGCGGGCTGGCAGGCGGCGCGCCGCTCGCCCGGGCCGTCGCGGCCGCGAGCGCCGTGCCGACCAGCTCGACGACCTCGCCGTGCCGCAGGTTGCCCGCGGCCGCGACGATCATCCGCGGCGTCGTGTACTGCCCCTGCCAGAACGCGTGGAGCGTGTCGCGGCCCATGCCGCGCACCGACTCCTCCGACCCGATCACCGGGCGGCCGAGCGGGTGGTCGCCGAACAGGGCCTCGTCGGACAGCTCGCCGAGCAGGTCCTCGGGGTCGTCGTCGCGCATCGCGATCTCTTCGAGCACGACGCTGCGCTCGATCTCGACGTCGGAGGGGTGCAGCGTCGCGTCCGTGACCACGTCGGCCAGCACCTCCACCGCGAGCGGCAGGTCGGTGTCGAGGACGTGGGCGTAGTAGCAGGTGTGTTCCTTGGCGGTGAACGCGTTGAGGTCGCCGCCGACCGCGTCGAGCTCCTCGGCGATCTCCTTCGCCGTGCGCCGCCGCGTGCCCTTGAACAGCAGGTGCTCGAGGTAGTGCGCGGCGCCCGCCTGCTCCGGGGACTCGTCGCGGGAGCCGATGCCGATCCAGATGCCGAGCGAGACCGACCGCACGCCCGCCACCGTTTCGGTGACGACGCGCAGCCCGCCCGGCAGTTCAGAGCGCAACACCCCGGGGGCCGAAAGGGCCCCCGGGGTGACGACGTCGGTCACGGGTGTCAGTTCGCCGAGACCTCTACCGGCGCGGCCTCGGTGACGGGCTCCGCGGCCGCGGCCTCCTCCTCGACCACCGGGATCAGGCTGATCTTGCCCCGGTTGTCGATGTCGGTGACCTCGACGCGGAGCTTGTCGCCGACCTTGACGACGTCCTCGACCTTGCCGATGCGCTTGCCGTTGCCGAGCTTCGAGATGTGCACGAGGCCGTCCTTGCCCGGCACCAGCGAGATGAACGCGCCGAACGCGGCGGTCTTCACCACTGTGCCGAGGAAGCGCTCGCCCACCTTAGGCAGCTGCGGGTTGGCGATGGCGTTGATCATGCCGATCGCGGCCTCCGCCGACTCGCCGTCCGAGGCGCCGACGTAGATCGTGCCGTCGTCCTCGATCGAGATGTCGGCACCGGTCTGCTCGGTGATCGAGTTGATCATCTTGCCCTTCGGGCCGATGACCTCGCCGATCTTGTCGACCGGCACCTGGATGGCGACGACGCGCGGCGCCCAGCGGCTCATCTCGTCGGGCCGGTCGATGGCCTCGCCGAGCACCTCGAGGATGGTGAGCCGGGCGTCCTTGGCCTGGTTGAGCGCGGCCGCGAGCACCTCGGACGGGATGCCGTCGAGCTTGGTGTCGAGCTGCAGCGCCGTGACGAACTCGGCGGTGCCCGCCACCTTGAAGTCCATGTCGCCGAAGGCATCCTCGGCGCCGAGGATGTCGGTGAGGGCGACGTAGCGGGTGGAGCCGTCCACCTCGTCGGACACGAGGCCCATCGCGATGCCCGCCACCGGCGCCTTCAGTGGCACACCGGCGTTGAGCAGCGACATCGTGGACGCGCAGACCGAGCCCATCGACGTCGAGCCGTTCGAGCCGAGCGCTTCCGAGACCTGCCGGATCGTGTAGGGGAACTCCTCGCGGGTGGGCAGCACCGGCAGCAGCGCCCGCTCGGCGAGCGCGCCGTGGCCGATCTCGCGCCGCTTCGGCGAGCCCACGCGGCCGGTCTCACCGGTGGAGTAGGGCGGGAAGTTGTAGTGGTGCAGGTAGCGCTTGCGCGTCTCCGGACCGAGGGAGTCGATCTGCTGCTCCATGCGCAGCATGTTCAGCGTGGTGACGCCCATGATCTGGGTCTCGCCGCGCTCGAACAGCGCCGAGCCGTGCGCCCGCGGGACGACCTCGACCTCGGCCGACAGCGGCCGGATGTCGGTGATGCCACGACCGTCGATGCGGACCTGGTCGGTGAGGATCCGGCGGCGGACGAGCTTCTTGTTCAGCGACCGGAACGCGGCGCCGATCTCCTTCTCGCGGCCCTCGAACTGCGGCGCGACCTTCTCCAGCACCGCGGCCTTGACCTCGTCGATGCGCGACTCGCGCTCCTGCTTGCCTGCGATCGTCAGCGCGGCAGCGAGGTCGTCGGACGCCTGCGCGGTGACCGCGTCCAGCACGTCGGGCTGGTAGGCCGGGAAGGTCGAGAACTCGCCGGTCGGCTTGGCGGCGACGTCGGCCAGCTGCTGCTGGGCCACGCACAGGCTGCGGATGAACGGCTTCGCCGCCTCCAGGCCCTGCGCCACGACGGCCTCGGTGGGCGCCTGCGCGCCGCCCGCGACCAGCTCGATGGTCTCGGTGGTGGCCTCGGCCTCCACCATCATGATGGCGACGTCCTCACCGACGACGCGGCCTGCGACGACCATGTCGAACACGGCCCGCTGCAGGTCCTCGTACTGGGGGAACGCCACCCACTGCCCCTCGATGAGGGCCACGCGCACACCGCCGATCGGGCCGCTGAACGGCAGGCCCGAGAGCTGGGTGGACGCGGACGCGGCGTTGATCGCCAGCGCGTCGTAGGGGTCCTGCGGGTCGAGCGACAGCACCGTGACGACGATCTGGATCTCGTTGCGCAGGCCGTCGACGAACGACGGGCGCAGCGGCCGGTCGATCAGGCGGCAGGTGAGGACCGCGTCGGTGCCCGGGCGGCCTTCGCGGCGGAAGAACGAGCCGGGGATCTTGCCGATCGCGTACATCCGCTCTTCGACGTCCACCGTGAGCGGGAAGAAGTCGAAGTGTTCCTTGGGGTGCTTGGACGCCGTGGTGGCGGACAGCAGCATGGTGTCGTCGTCGAGGTAGGCGACGACGGACCCGGCGGCCTGGCGCGCGAGGCGCCCGGTCTCGAACCGGATGGTGCGGGTGCCGAAGCTGCCGTTGTCGATGACGGCGGTGGTTTCGTGCACGTTCTCTTCGGGGTTGGTCATGTGTCCTTCTCGTGACGGGCCCCGTCCCGCCGGCGCAGCCGGTCTTCGATCGAAGCTCCCGGGAACGTGCCCGGGAGCCACTACCGAGGACCGGCGACGTCATGGCCGGCGGCGGGCCTCCTCCAGTGGTGTGCTGCGGCCCGGTCCGCGTGCGGACCGGGCCGTTCTGGTCAGCGGCGGATGCCGAGCCGCTCGATGAGGGAGCGGTAGCGCGCGACGTCGACCTCGCGCAGGTACTTCAGCAGGCGGCGGCGCCGCCCGACGAGCAGCAGCAGGCCACGACGGCTGTGGTGGTCGTGCTTGTGCATCTTCAGGTGCTCGGTGAGATCGCTGATGCGCTTGGTCAGCAGCGCGATCTGCGCCTCGGGCGAGCCGGTGTCACCCTCGTGGGTGCCGTACTCGGTAAGGATGGTCTTCTTCTGTGCGGCGTCGAGTGCCACGTGCTCCTCTTCCTTCTGCTGTGCCGTGCGACCCCGCCTGACGTGGTGCGAGTGCGGCGGGGGAGACGGTCGCGGCCGCCACGGACTGCAGCCGGACCCGAGACTCCACGTTACCAGCCAGGACGACGGCCACGGCGCTCAGGCGGCCCCATCGGTGCGGGCCGCCTGTCGCAGCACCTCCGCCACCTCGGGGAAGGTGGTGCGCAGCGCCGCGGCGGCCGCCGCGAGGCGCCCCGGCTCGGCCACCCCGCGGAGGATCTCGGCCGCGGTGGGCGGGGACGGGCCCGTCCAGTGCCACCGCACCCGCGCGATGTCGGCGAGGAGCTTCTCGACAGCCCGCGGATCCCGGGCGGTGACCTGCGCCGCCCGGCCCCGGTCGAGCGCGCGCAGCCGGGCCAGCACGGCCGGATCCCCGATCTTGACACGGCGGCCGCTGACGAGCTGGCTGAGCATGGCCGGGCTGATGCCCAACACGCGCGCGAGGCGGGCCTGCGAGATGCCGAGCCGCGCGGTGAGCGTGCGCACCCGGTCACCCAGCGGCGCGCCGTACAGCTCGCACTGCCGCGCCCGGTTGGCCCGAACCGCCTCCGCCATGGCCCGATGTTGGCAGCCGGTCGCCTGCCGCCGAGGGCGTTTGGGAAAAGATCATGGATCGAGCAGCGCGCGGGCGCGGTCCACATCGGCCCGCATCTGGGCCATCAGCGCGTCGATGTCGTCGAAGCGCTCCTGACCGCGCAGCCAGTGCTCGACGTCCACGCCCACGTCGAACCCGTAGAAGTCCTCGTCGACGTCGAGCACGTACACCTCGACGGTGCGCTCCCGGCCGGAGAACGTCGGGTTGGTGCCCACCGAGATCGCCGACGGCAGCCGTCGCGCGCCGATGACGAAGTGCCCGGCGTAGACGCCGTCGGCGGGCAGCGCCGTCCACGCGGCGGAGGCGATGTTCGCCGTGGGGAAGCCCAGGTCGCGGCCGCGGTGGTCGCCGTGCACGACCACCCCCTCCACGCGGTGCGGGCGGCCCAGCGCCGCCGCGGCGGCGGCCACGTCGCCCGCGTCGATGCAGGCGCGGATGTAGGTGGACGACACCGTGACGCCGTCGTCGGTCATCAGGTCCAGGCCCTCGACGGCGAACCCGAAGCGGCCGCCGAGCTCGGTGAGCAGGGGGACGTTGCCCGCGGCCTTGTGGCCGAACGTGAAGTTCCGGCCCACCACGACCTCCGCGGCGTGCAGCCGGTCCACGAGCACCTCGTAGGCGAACGCGTTGGCCGCCATGTGCTGCATCTCCGGGGTGAACGGCAGCACGCAGAACGCGTCGACCCCCTGCTCGGCGACCAGCTCGGCGCGGCGGCGGAGGCTGGTCAGCCGGGCGGGATGGCGGCCAGGACGGATGATCTCCGCGGGGTGCGGGTCGAACGTGACGAGCACGGTGGGCAGCCCGCGCGCCCGCCCCCGCTCGACCGTCCGGCTGATCAGCTTCTGGTGCCCGCGGTGCACGCCGTCGAACACGCCGACCGTGACGATGCTGCGGCCCCAACCCGTCGGTACGGCCTCCAAACCCCGCCAACGTTGCACGCCCGGCAGCCTACGCAGAGCGCCTTTGTGAACCTCGTCCCAGGCCCGTGCCGCGGGGGTTCTCGGGTGTCACGCTGTGCGCATCAGCACCTGACGACCCGGGGACCCACCGAGGCCTCGAGGGAGGACGGACGACGATGTCTGAAGTTGATGCCCCTTACCGCACGACCGCGAAGCCCAAGCGCACGCGGATCCACCACCTGCGGGAGATGAAGGAGCGCGGCGAGCGGTGGCCGATGCTCACCGCCTACGACCACTACTCCGCCCAGATCTTCGACGAGGCAGGCATCCCCGTACTCCTCGTCGGGGATTCCGCGGGCAACAACGTGTACGGCTACGACAACACCATCCCCGTGACGGTCGACGAGCTGATGCCGCTGGTCAGGGCCGTCGTACGCGGGGCTGCTTCGGCGCTGGTGGTGGCCGACCTGCCGTTCGGCAGCTACCAGGTGAACCCCGAGCAGGCCCTCACCACCGCCATCCGGTTCATGAAGGAGGCCGGGGCGCACGCCGTGAAGCTGGAGGGTGGGGCGCGGTTCGCGCCGCACGTCGAGGCCATGGTGGCGGCGGGCATCCCGGTGATGGCGCACCTCGGCTTCACCCCGCAGTCGGAGCACGCCCTGGGCGGGTTCCGCATCCAGGGCCGCGGCGACGCGGGCGAGCGGCTCATCGAGGACGCGCTCGCCATGCAGGCGGCGGGGGCGTTCGCCGTGGTGCTGGAGATGGTGCCCGCGGACGTCGCCAAGCGCGTGACGGGCGAGCTCGTGATACCGACGATCGGCATCGGCGCGGGCCCGGACACCGACGCCCAGGTGCTGGTGTGGTCGGACATGGCGGGCATGAACCGGGGTCGCAAGCCGAAGTTCGTCAAGCAGTTCGCCGACGTCGGCGAGATCCTGCTCGGCGCGGCCCGCGCCTACGCCGACGAGGTGAGGGCCGGGAGCTACCCGGACGCGGAGCACTCCTACACCTAGGAGATCGCCGCGGGCGCGACGCGACGGCCCTCAGCGGGGCGCAGGCGTCGCGCTCGCGGCGATCACCTCGGCGAGCGAGGCGCCCGCCGCGTAGGCCGCGAGCATCCTCGTCGCGGCGCTCTCGTGGCGGGCCCACCGAGCCCGCAGGCCTGCGAGCCGGGCCAGGTCGGCGGGGCGGTCGGCCAGCGCCCGCTCGGCGGCGGTGAGCAGTGCGCCGGTCTCGCCGTGCACCGCGTCGTCGGCGAGGCCCACCGTCGCGACGTGCCGGTGCGCCGCCGCGTCCGGGGTGGTGCGCCGTCCGGGCAGGGTGTCGTCGAGGACCAGCCCGGTGAGCAGGCTGAGCAGCTCGCCGTAGAGGGTGAGGTCGCCGATCGCGTCGAACGCCTTGAACTCCAGCCTGCCGATCTCGGCGGGCAGCCGCGCGGGCTGGGTGAGCGACGGGTCGGAGACGATCTGCGCGGCGTCCGGGCCGAGGAACGCCAGCGCGGCAGGCCGGGCGCCCGTGCGCAGGTGGGTGCGCGCCGAGAGCCCGCCCCACGGCGCCCCGTCGCGGAACGGGGACGAGAACGACAGCGGCACGAGCCACGGGCTGTAGTGGGTGAGCTTCCGGGCCGCGTCGAGCACGTCCAGGCCGTCGGCGGACAGGTTGAGGTCGGGCCCGTAGGTCACCATGTGCAGGTGCGCGGTGCGCTCCTCGGGCGAGCCGATGCGGTGGGCGCGCTCCCACTCCCCCAGCGGCGGGTCGATCACGTATTCGGAGCGCAGCGGGTTGAAGCCGATGGCGCACGTCGCGAGCCCGCGCCGCCCCAGCTCGGCGGCCAGGAGGTCGACGTCGGCGCCCAGCGCGGCGACGGCCGCCTCGACCGAGTCGTGGATGCGGGTGCGCACCTCGAGGCCCTTGGGGTCGCAGCGCACCAGCTCGCCTGCGTCGTCGAAGCGCTCGTAGCCCTCGACGTACCAGCGCTTGCGCTTGATGCCCTGGTCGCCGACCCGCAGGTCGGGGTAGTCGGCCGGGTCCTCGGGCAGGGCGTCGACCACCGCCTGCAGCTCGGCGAACCGGAGGTCGGTGAAATCGGCGAACGCTGGGACGTCTCTGCCGCGCAGGATCGCGAGCTCGTGCTCGATGCCGTACCGGAAGTGCACCCCCGGAGCTTAGGGAGGCCTCACTCCGCCCGGAACGTGATTCGGCCGGTCGTCGGATCCGCTTCGACCAGCTCCACCCGCACCACTTCGCCCGCCCGCGGCACGCCGGTGCCCTTGGCCAGCACGGGCGGCTCGGCGACGAAGACCTCACCGGGCTCGTTCTCCGGTCCGGAGGCCCGCAGCACGACCGCGGCGAACTCCGCTCCGACGCGCGAGGCCAGCAGCGCGGCCTCGGTGCGGTCCACGCAGGCCCGCTCCACCTTGGCCGCCACCGCGTCGGACTCCGCCATCACCGACGGGAGGGTGGGCAGCGCGGCGGTCAGCCACTCCGGCAACGCGGCACCCGCGGCGACAGCGAGGCAGACCTCCGTGCCGAACCGGTCCACGAGCCGCCGCAGCGGAGCGGTGACGTGCGCGTACGGCGCGCCGATGCCGCCGTGCCCGGGGTCCGCGGGCGGTGCCGTGCCCGCCGCCTGGTCGAACGCCGCGTAGCCCGCACCCCGCAGGAGGGTGCTGGCCGCCCGGCGCAGCGCGAGCGCAGGCGCTGAGTCGTTGCCCGCGTCGTGGGGAAGGCCCGACAGCACCTGCGCGGCGGTGGCCCCGTCGGGCCAGGTGATCCCGAGCGTCGCCGCCGTGCGCTTCAGCTGCTCCACGGCCGAGGGCTCGGGCGCGGGCAGCGTGCGCAGCACCCCGACGCCCGCGTCCAGCATGAGTGCCGCGGCCGCCGTGCCCGTGAGCAGCGAGATCTCCGCGTTCCAGTTCTCGACGGGCGGCCGCTGCCGGATCCGCGTGGTCCAGCCGCCCGCGCCGTCGGGCACGACCTCCTGGTCGGGCAGCTCCAGCTCGATCGCGCCGCGGGCCACCGCCAGGGCCCGGCGCAGCGCGCCCAGCTCGGGCAGCGCGGCGACGGCGGGGTGGGGACGCCCGGCGTCGATGTCGGCCTGCACGCCCGCGTAGTCGAGCCGGGCCCGGGAGCGCACCGTGGCCCGCCGCACGTCGACGGCCGTGCGCTCCCCCGTCGCGTCGAGGTCGATCGTCCACAGCACGGCCGGGCGCGGGCCGTCCGGGAGCAGGCTCGACGCGCCTTCGGAGAGCACGGGCGGGTGCAGCGGCACCGAGCCGTCGGGCAGGTAGACGGTCTGGCCGCGCTTGCGCACCTCGGCGTCGATGGCGCCGCCCGGCGCGACGACCGCGCCGAGGTCGGCGATCGCGTAGTGGACCCGGAACCCGTCGCCGCGCCGGGTGATGCCCAGCGCCTGGTCGAGGTCCTTGGCACCCGGCGGGTCGATGGTGACCAGCTCGATGTCGGTGGCGTCGACCCGCCCGTCCCCCGTCGCCGCCCGCGCGGCCGCCTCGGCCGCCTCTGCCAGCACGGCCGCCGGGAAGCCCGTGGGCAGCGCGAACTCGGCCCGGACGGCAGCGAAGTCGGGAACCGTCCCAGAAGCCGATGTCAGAGCCATGGCGGCAGCGTAGGCAGCTTGCGGGCGCCGTCGGCGCGCAGCGGCTTCCCCTTGGACCGACCCAGCAGCCACGCGGCCAGCTCGGGCGCCGGGCCGGTGACCACCACCGCCGTCCCCTCCCCGATCTCCCACGCGCGATCGCCGTCGACGAGCCGCAGCACCGGGCATTCCGGCTTGCGGCCCATCGCCTCGCAGCCGTCCACGAGCAGGGCGTCGAGCATCGGCCCTGGCATGTCGGCGAACTCGGCGCCCGCGTCGAGGTCGACGGCGTGGATCCACATCTCGCGGGCCCGTATCCACGGCACCGCCGACGCCCGGATCACGCGGCCCTGCACGTTGGTGACCAGCGCCGCCCAGGCCGCTTCCGGCAGGTCACGCACGACGGTGGCCAGCCGGTTGGACGAGGCGATGACGTCGTCTCGGATCTCGTTCGGCGAGCGGACCGCGCCCTTCTCGATGTCGGCGAGCCGCGCGTCGACGCTGGCGTAGGCGGGGGTGACGATCCCGGTCCGCGCCCACAGCAGCAGGTTGATCATGCCGTCGGCGTTGCGCGCGAGGTGGGTCAGCACGTGCGCGCGGCTCCACCCGGGCAGCAGCGACGGCGCGCGGAACGCGTCGTCGCCGAGCCTGCTCATCAGGCCGCGCAGGTGCGCGGCGCCGTCGGCCGCCCAGGCCAGCGAGTCGGTGACGGCGGGCGGGGACTTCCCTGTCACCGCTTCTCCGCGCGGCAGGTGTTGCGCAGCTCGCCGACCCCCGCGACGGACGTGACGACCTGCGTGCCGTCGGTGAGGTAGCGCGGGGGCTTGCGGGCGTGCCCGACACCGCCCGGCGTGCCGGTGGCGATGACGTCGCCGGGGTTCAGCGTGACGATCTGCGACAGGTACACGACCAGCTCGACCGCCCCGAACACGAGCTGGTCGGTGGAGGAGCTCTGCACGGTCTCGCCGTCGAGCGTGGTGCCGATGGCCCAGCCGCCCGCGGGCAGCTCGTCCGGGGTGACCAGGTGCGGGCCCAGCGGCGTGGAGTGCTCGAACGTCTTGCCCTGCAGGAACTGCTTGGTGCGATTCTGGAAGTCGCGCACGCTCACGTCGTTCATCACCGTGTAGCCCGCGATCGCCGCCTCCGCGGCGGCCGCGTCGGCGTGCCGCACCGGTGTGCCGATCACGACGGTGAGCTCGGCCTCCCAGTCGACCTTGTCGGAGACGCTGGGCAGCACGATGTCGTCGTGCGCCCCGATCAGCGCGGGCGCGAACTTGGCGAAGACGGTGGGGTACTCGGGCAGCTGGTTGCCCATCTCCAGCACGTGGTCGCGGTAGTTCAGCCCCACGCAGATGATCTTCTCGGGGGCGGGCACGAGCGGGGCGTAGTCGACGGTGTCGAGCGCGTGCGACGGCCCGGCGGCACCCTCGGCCCGCGCCCGCCAGTCGGGGTGGGTGAGCAGCGCGCGGACGTCCGCGTCGCCCGTCTCCACTGCCGCCCCGTCGTCCACGCGGACGGCGCGGTGGCCTGCCGCGGTGCGGATCGTCGCCAGCCTCATCGGATCTCCTCACGTGCGGTCACGCTCGCAGTCTTGCGTGACCGCACGTGAGTTTCCACCGGGGCTACAGCGCGGCGTACAGCGCCTGCTCGTAGTTGTTGTAGAGCGCGAAGGCCTCCGGCGTGACGAACGGCAGGAAGTTCGAGTAGATCGACGCGCAGATGCCGGTGGTGCGGTCGACCCAGAAGTGCGTGTTGCACAGCCCGGCCCACGCGCCGCTGCCCGCGCGCCGCATCCCGGGCAGGTCGTCGGTGTTGAGCAGCAGCCCGTAGCCCCACTTCCAGCCCGGCCCGGCGTTGAACTCGTGGGTGGCCGACGGGTCGGCCGTCGGGATGTGGGGCGGGAAGTCGAGCTCGCCGATCTGGTTGGTGAACGCGGCGTCCACCGTGTCGGACGCCAGGATGCGGACGCCGTCCAGCTCGCCGCCGCGCAGCAGGGCCCGCTCGAACTTGATGTAGTCGTTGGGCGTGGAGTACAGCCCGTGCCCGCCCGCGTAGTACTCCGGGCTCTGGTTCAGCTCGATGCCGCTGTCGACCCACGCCCCGTCGACCTTCGCCTGCACGGGGGTGAGCCCGCCGTCCTTCCACGCCTCGGCGATCTGGAAGGCGGTCTCGTCCATGCCGAGCGGCCCGGTGATGCCGTCCTTGATCGCGACGTCCAGCCCGACACCGCCCGCGGCCTCCACGACCTTGCCCAGCCAGTCGGTGTTGATCCCGTAGACGTAGGTGGTGCCGGGATCGGCGAGCAGCGGCGCCGTGAAGATCACGTTGGTCCCGGAGAGCACGTTCGGGGTGCTGGTGGCGGCCTCCCACTTGGCCAGCTTCTCGTCGAAGAACCAGTAGCCCAGCCCGGTGGTGTGGGTGACGAGCTGCTTGACGGTGGCCCGGCTGGCCGGGGCGCGCAGCCGCGGGGTGTCGCCGTCGAAGCCGTCGAGCACCTGGACGTCGGCGAACTCGGGGCAGTACGTGTCGATGGGCGCGTCGAGGTCGAGGCGGCCCGTCTCCACCAGCTGCAGCGCCGCGACGGTGGCGACCATCTTCGTCATCGACATGATGCGGAAGTGGGTGTCGGCCGAGATCGGGTCGCTGCTCTCGGCCGACCGCGGGCCCGCGGCGCCGCGGTAGATCACGCCGTCGCGGTCCGCGGCGATCGCCACGACGTTCGGCACGTCACCCCGCTCGACCGCGACCCGCAGGACCTCGTCGATGGACACAGGGTCAATGCTCACGGTGCTCTCCTCGCGGTCGGGTATCGGTCGCTCCATCTGGTAATAGCCCACGAAGGGGGCTCCGCGCCCCACCCGACCGGGTAGGTGGCGGGTAGCGGTTCGGTAAGGAAAGGCCATCCGCTACCCACCGGTTTGTAGCCCGCGGGCAGCTCCCGCCCTCGCGCCGCGTCCCCCACCCTCGGCAGTACGCCGAAGGGGGACGAGATGGACGACGACGACAAGACCTACGGGTGGCTTCCTGGACGGGCGGCCGTCACGGTTGCGCTCGCCGTGCTGGCGACCGCGCTGCTCGCGGTCGGGTTCGCGCTCGTCGCGGCCGCACCGACGGCGGCCGCGGCGACGGGCTTCCTCCTGAGCTAGATCTCGCCGCCCTCGGCCGCGGCCGAGCCCGCCTCCCGCACCGGGAGCGTGGCGAACACCGCCGGGGGCTCGCGCCACGGGTCGACCGCCCCCGCCTGGATGGCCCGCCACACCCGCTCCGGCGTGCACGGCATGTCGACGTGCCGCACCCCGAACGGCCGGAGCGCGTCGACCACCGCGTTCTGCACCGCGGGGGTGGAACCGACCGTGGCCGACTCGCCGATCCCCTTGGCCCCCAACGGGTTCATCGGCGTGGGGGTCTCGGTGTTGTGCGGCTCGAACCAGAAGAGGTCGGCCGCGCTGGGCATCCGGTAGTCGGCGAGCGAGGCCGTGAGCGGCTGCCCGTCGGCGTCGAAGAGGACCTCCTCGTACAGCGCCTGCGCGACGCCCTGCGCGAGGCCGCCGTGCTGCTGGCCGACGACGAGCAACGGGTTGAGGATGCGGCCGCAGTCGTCGACGGCGATGTGCCGCCGCGGCGTGACGCGCCCCGTCTCGGTGTCGACCTCCACCACCGACACGTGCGCGCCGAACGGGAAGGTGGCCCCGTCCTGGTGGAAGTCCAGGCCCGCGAAGAGCTCCTCGCCGTGGCTCGCGACCTGCGCCCACGTGACCGTCACCGACGGCACACCGCTCACGCCGAACTCGCCGTCGTCGGTGAGCGTGACGTCGTCGACGGCCGCCTCCAACAGCTCGGCCGCCCGGCGGCGGGCCTGCTCCAGCACGTCGTCGGCCGCGACGAGCACGGCGTTGCCGCCCATCTGCAGCGACCGCGAGCCGCCGGTGCCCGAGCCGCGGGGCACGACCGCGGTGTCGGACTGGACGAAGCGGATCTTGTCGAACGGTATGCCGAGGCGGTCGCTCGCGAGCATGGCGAACGCGGTGGCGTGCCCCTGGCCGTGCGCGGACGTGCCTGCGGAGATCGTCGCCGAGCCGTCGGCGTGCACGGTGACCGCGCCGTACTCGCTGCCCCCGCCACCCGCCGTGATCTCGACGTAGACGCTGATCCCGATGCCGAGTTGGACGGGGTCGCCCGCCTCGCGGCGGGTGCGCTGCTCCTCGCGGAGCTTGTCGTAGTCGGCGATGCGCAGGGCCTCGCGCAGCGGCAGGTCGTAGTCGCCGACGTCGTAGCGCGCGCCGGGCAGCGTGGTGACCGGGAACGACGCCGGGTCGAGGAAGTTGCGCCGCCGCAGCTCGGCCGGGTCGATGGCGAGCTCGACGGCGGCCAGGTCGAGCATGCGCTCCAGGTAGGCGGTGGCCTCCGGGCGGCCCGCGCCGCGGAACGCGCCCATCGGCGTGGTGTTGGTGAGCGCGACCGCGCCGTCGAAGGCGATCTTCGGGATGTCGTAGACGCCCTGGCTCATGACGTAGGTGGGGCCGAGCGTGAGCGCGCCGCCGAAGCCCGCGTAGGCGCCCGCGTCGCCGACGACCCGCGCCCGCAGGCCGGTGATCCGCCCTTCCCGGGTGAGGCCCAGCTCGTAGTAGGCGATCTGGCCGCGCCCGTGGGGCATCGAGACGAGGTTCTCCGAGCGGGTCTCGACCCAGCTGACCGGCCGCCCCAGCGCGCGGGCCACGCCGATCGCCACGGTGTGCTCGGCCAGCACCCCGGCCTTACCGCCGAAGCCGCCGCCGACGTGCGGGGTGATCACGCGCACGCGCTCGGCGTCGAGGCCGAGGATCTGCGCCGCCTGGTCGCGGAAGCCGTGCGGCATCTGGGTGGAGACCCAGACCGTCAGCTCGTCGTCGCGGCCGTCGTGGCCGCCCGGGAGCACCGCGATCGCGTTGCCCTCCAGCGACATCACCGCCACCCGCTGGTTGACCATCCGAGCGCGGACGACGACCTCGGCGTCGGCCAGCACGTCCTCGGCGTCCTCGGGTGCGCTGCGCTGGCCCGCGGCGAGGTTGTCGCGGCCGTCGAACTGCGCGGGGGCCCCTTCGTCGAACGCGGCCTCCGGGTCGACGGCGGCGGGCAGCGGGTCGTAGTCCACCTCCACCAGCTCGACGGCGTCGACCGCGGCGGCCTTCGTCTCCCCGACGACGACGGCGACGGCCTCGCCCACGAAGCGCACCCGGTCGGTGGCCAGCGGCGGGCGCGGCAGCTCCGGGTTGAGGACGAACAGGCCGTGGTGGGCAGGCAGGTCGAGGTCCGCGGCCGTGTAGACGGCGACGACACCCGGCGAGGCCGCGGCCGCCGCGGTGTCGATCCCCGCGATCCGGCCGTGGGCCAGCGGGGACCGGACGAAGGCCAGGTGCAGGAGACCGGGTAGCGCGAGGTTGCCGACGTACGTGCTCGCCCCGGTGATCAGATCGCGGTCCTCCACACGCCGGACAGCGGTTCCCAAGATCGATCCAGGCATGTGTTCAGCCTACGTCCGTCGGGTACTCGACGAGCGACAGAAATAGCATTCAGGTCCGACGACGGATGGGGAAGAACATCGTGGTGGCCGAGAAGCAGGTGTCGACGGAGCCGTCGCCGGGCAATGCGCCGGGCGGGTGGCAGGCCCGGGTGCTCGAGAAGGGCATCGAACGGGCAATGCGCACGCAGCAGCCGCTGATCGCGGCCCGGATCGCGGCGATCCGCCGCAAGCGGCCGCAGGCCACCCCCGCCGAGGTCATCGAGTCGCTGGGCCGCACCCTGAAGATCGCCGTGTCGGTCACGGGCGGCGTCGGCGGCGCGATCGCGGTCGTGCCCGCGATCGGCACCGTCGCTTCGCTGGCCACCGCCAGCGCCGAGGCGATCGCCGCGCTCGACGCGGCCGTGCTGTACACGCTCGCCGTCGCCGAGGTGCACGCCCTCCCGACCGAGACCCCGGAACGCCGTCGGGCCCTCGTGCTGAGCGTGATCACGGGCGAGAGCGGCCAGGCGGCGCTGCGCAAGTTCACCGGCAAGTCCGGCGACTGGGCGGGCGACCTCACCAACGCGCTGCCGCTGGCGAAGCTCGGCCCCCTCAACATCACGCTGACCCGCTGGTTCCTCAAGCGCTTCGTGATCCGGCAGAGCGTGCTCGCGCTCGGCAGGGCGCTGCCGCTCGGCATCGGGCTCGTCATCGGCGTCGTCGGCAACCTCGTGATCGCCCGCGCCGTGATCCGGTCCGCGGAGCGCGCCTTCGGCCCGCCCCCCGCGCAGTGGCCCGGATCCGCTCCCGCAGTGCAGGCGGCGGCGCCCGAGCCGCAGCCCGCGGTCGAGGCGTAACGCGTCAGCCGCGGGATCGGCGCCACCGGTGGAGCGCGTAGCTCGCCAGCGGCCCGACGATGCTGCCCACCGTGGAGCCGACGATCACGTCACCGGGGTAGTGCACGCCGGTGTGCACCCGCGAGTAGGCGACGAGCGTGGCCAGGGTCTGGATCGGGCCCGCCACCGGCGGCCAGCTGTTGGCGACGGCCGAGGCGAAGGCGAACGCCGAGCCGGAGTGGCCCGAGGGGAACGAGGTCGACTCGGGCATCTCCACCTGCCGTGACGCGGGCACGCGGTCACCCGCCCGGTTCGGCCTGCGGCGCCCGCCCAACGGCTTGAGCCCCAGGTTGACCACGGCCGACGTGACCGCGACCGCCGCCAGCCCGTCGGCGGCGGCGCGCCTGCCGGACGCCCCGGTGGCGGCGAGCCCCGCGGCGATCGCCACCCACAGCACGGAGTGGTTGGCCGCCCGCGACAACGCCCCGAACGCCCGGTCCAGGCTCGGCGTCGGGGTGGCGGCGATGGCCCGGAATACGGCCCGGTCCAGGCCGTCGAGCTGCTCGCGCAGGCCCGGCGGGTCTGCTGGGGTGTCCGCCGACGCAGGTTGTGCCACCTGTCTCGTCCTTCCGCCGTGGGTGCTTGCCGGGATCATCCGCCCTGCCGACGCCCCCCGACAGTCGGAGCCCGAGGGGCGGGCCGGTGGGGCCGGTCCGACCGGCCCACCGGAGGTAGATTTCCCGGCGTGCCCGGTTTCCAACACACCGACCTGCTGCCGCTCGGCCCGGACGAGACCGAGTACCGACGCCTCCCGCTGCCGCCCGGCACCGTCGTCGAGGCCGCGGGCCGCACGTTCCTCGAGATCGACCCGACCACCATCACCGCCCTCGTCCGCGAGGCCGTGCGCGACATCCAGCACCTGCTGCGGCCCGCGCACCTCGCGCAGCTCCGCGCGATCGTCGACGATCCCGAGGCGTCCCCCAACGACCGGTTCGTCGCGGTCGACCTGTTGCGCAACGCGTGCGTCTCGGCGGGCGGCGTGCTGCCGATGTGCCAGGACACCGGCACCGCGATCGTCGTCGGCAAGCGCACGGAGACCGTGCTGACCGGCGGCAACGACGAGGAGGCCATCTCCCGCGGCATCTACGAGGCCTACGACGAGCTGCACCTGCGCTACTCGCAGATGGCGCCCACCTCGTTCTGGGACGAGCGCAACACGGGCACCAACCTGCCCGCCCAGGTCGAGCTGTACTCGGTGCCGGGGCAGACGCCGAAGTACGAGCTGCTGGTGCTGGCCAAGGGAGGTGGTTCGGCCAACAAGACGTTCCTCTACCAGGAGACGAAGGCGCTGCTGCACCCCCGCCGGCTGGCGGCGTTCCTCGACGAGAAGCTGCGCTCGCTCGGCACGGCCGCCTGCCCGCCCTACCACCTGGCGATCGTCGTCGGTGGCATGTCGGCCGAGTACAACCTCAAGATCGCCAAGCTGGCGTCCGCGCGCTACCTCGACACGCTCCCGGGCTCGGGCTCCGAGCTCGGCCACGCGTTCCGCGACCGCGACCTCGAACAGCAGGTCCTGGAGCTCACCCGCGAGTTCGGCATCGGCGCCCAGTTCGGCGGCAAGTACTTCTGCCACGACGTGCGCGTGATCCGGCTGCCCCGGCACGGCGCGTCGCTCCCGGTGGGCATCGCGGTGTCCTGCTCGGCCGACCGCCAGGCCAAAGCCAAGATCACGCCGGAGGGCGTCTTCCTGGAGCGGCTGGAAACCGACCCCGCACGCTTCCTGCCCGAGACCGCGGCCGAGGACCTGCCGAGCGACGTCGTCGAGGTCGACCTCAACCGGCCGATGGACGAGATCCGCGCCCAGCTCTCGTCGCTCCCGGTCAAGACGCGCGTGTCGCTGTCCGGCCCGTTGGTCGTGGCCCGCGACATCGCCCACGCGAAGATCGCCGAGCGGCTGGAGGCAGGCGAACCGATGCCCGACTACCTGCGCGACCACCCCGTCTACTACGCGGGGCCCGCCAAGACCCCCGCCGGGTACGCGTCCGGCTCGTTCGGGCCCACCACGGCGGGCCGCATGGACTCCTACGTCGAGCAGTTCCAGGCCGCGGGCGGCTCGCTGGTGATGCTCGCGAAGGGCAACCGCAGCAAGCAGGTCACCACGTCGTGCGCCGCGCACGGCGGCTTCTACCTGGGCTCCGTCGGCGGGCCCGCGGCCCGCTTGGCGCAGGACTGCATCCGCAAGGTCGAGGTGCTGGAGTACCCCGAGCTCGGCATGGAGGCCATCTGGCTGATCGAGGTCGTCGACTTCCCGGCGTTCGTGGTCGTCGACGACAAGGGCAACGACTTCTTCGCCGAGGTCAGCCAGCCCACGCTGCAGGTCAGCTTCCGACGCTAGGTTTGCTTACTCCCTTCGGCGGATACCCCACCACGTGGAAATCAAGAAGATCTCGGCCACCAAGGTCATCGACGCCCCCGCCGACGCCGTGTTCGCCGTTCTGGCTGATCCCAACCAGCACACCGAGCTCGACAGCGGCGGCATGGTCAAGGGGCCGGAGGGCAAGGCGGGCCCGATCGGCGGGATCGGCCAGGTCTTCGCCATGAACATGCACCAGGACGCGCTGGGCGACTACCGCATGATCAACACCGTGACGGCGTTCGTGCCGGACTCGCGCATCGGCTGGGGTCCGGCGATGGACCCCGACTGCGACGCGGCCAAGAACTTCGAGGGTGTCGACGTCAGCGGGCACACCTATACGTGGGACCTGCACGAATCCGACGGCCGCACCGAGGTCACCGAGACCTACGAGTGGACCGGCGTGAAGGACCCGCAGTTCGAGCAGCTCTTCCCGCTCGTGTCGCAGGAGGACCTCGAGAAGTCGCTCGACAAGCTCGCGAAGGCCGTCGGCTAACCCCCCTTGCCGTCGCCACCTTCGCCGCTCGACACCGGTCAGCGCATCCTGCGCGGGCCGGTGTCGTCACGTCGGGGTGGTTGGCCGAGCACCACGCGGGCGCCGACCACTGACACGCCCGTGGCGGTGGCGAGCACCGGCTCGAGCGTGAGCGCGCGTACCTCGGGCAGGTCCTCGGCGAGCTTGCCGACCCTCCGCACGAGCTCCTCCATGGCCGCGAGGTCGGTGGGCTCGGCGCCCCGGTAGCCGTCGAGCAGCGGCGCCGCGCGCGGCGCACGCACCAGCGCGGCGGCGTCGCGGTCGGAGACCGGCACCACCCGGAACGCGCGGTCGCCGAGCAGCGCGGTGGCGGTGCCCGCCAGCCCGAACGAGATCAGTGAGCCGAACGAGGTGTCCTCGACGATCTCCAGCACGCACGCCACGCCCTTCGACGCCATGCGCTGGACGTCCACCTCGCCGTGCCTGGACAGCTGCGTGAGGTCGGTGAAGGCGCGGCGCGCCCCCGCGGGCGTCACGACGTCGAGGCGCACGCCGATGTGGTCGGTGCGGTGCCGCCACCGGTCACCGACGGCCTTCACCGCGACGGGATAGCCCAGCTCCTCGGCGGCGGCCGCGGTGGCCTCCGCGTCCGCCACCCGCCGCGACTCGACGAGCGTGATGCCGTAGCACGCCAGCAGCTCCGCCGCCTCCTCGTCGTCCAACACCCGCCCGCCGACGATCGGCTCGCCGCCGACCATTGCGTCGCCGTCTGCTGCGGCGCCGGCGGCGGCTGCGTCACTTGCCGCTGCGGCGGATGGGCCCGTGCCGTCGGCTTCGACTGCGGCGCCGCTCGCCAGGCGGTCGACGAGCGCGCGGGCGGCGTCGCCGTCGATGTCGGGCGGCGGGGTGAAGTCGCCTGCGGGCTCCGCGCGCCAGACCGCGTAGCGGCTCACGCGGGCCAGCGCCGCGGCGGCGCGCTCGGGGCTGGCGTAGCTCGGCACCGACCCGCGGACGGGCGTGCCGTCCTCGTCGAGAACGGCGAGCTCGGCAGGCACACCCTCGGCCGCGAAGAACACCGCCACGACCGGCTTGTCCGCCGATGCCTGGATACCGGCGGCCGCCTCACGCAGGGCGCGGGCGTACGCGTTGCCCGGCGTCGCGATCGGGGGCACGAACACGGCGACGAGCGCATCGGCGGCCCCTGCGCCCGCGTCGACCCCGCCCTCCGCGGGGCCGAGCGCGGCGGCGACGGCGGCACCGAAGTCCTCCGGCGAGGCGGTCACACCGATGTCGACCGGATCGCCCGCGAGCTGCATCCCCTGCCCCACCAACGCGTCGGCCACGAGCACGCCCAGCGCGGTGGAGTTGCCCACGACCGCGACCCGCGGCCCGGCGGGCAGCGGCTGGTGGGAGAGCAGCATGGCGGTGTCGAACAGCTCGGCGAGCGTGTCGACCCTGATGACCCCGGCCTGCTCGAACAACGCCCGTACGCTGGCGTCGTCGATCGGCTCGGTGTGCGCGGCGAGCCCCGCGACCGGACGGGTGTGCCGCCCGCTCTTCACCGCGACGATCGGCTTGGTGCGCGCGAGCCGCCGCGCGACACGCGCGAACTTCCGCGGGTTGCCGAACGTCTCCAGGTAAAGAAGCACCAGATCGGTGGCCGGGTCGGTCTGCCAGTACTGCAGCATGTCGTTGCCCGACAGGTCGGCGCGGTTGCCCGCCGAGACGAAGGTCGACAGCCCCAGACCGCGCTTGCGAGCCGCCGCGAGGATCGCGATGCCCAGCGCCCCCGACTGCGCGAAGAACCCGATCGGGCCCCGTCCTGGCAGGTCCGGTGCGAGGGTGGCGTTGAGCCGCACCTCGGCGGCGGTGTTGGCCACCCCGAGCGCGTTGGGGCCGATCACGCGCATGCCGTGCGCGCGGGCCGCCGTGACGAGGCGCCGCTCGGCCAGCACGCCCTCCGGGCCCGTCTCCGCGAACCCGGCGCTCACGACGACGAGCGTGGTGACGCCCTTGGCGAAGCAGGACCCGAGGACGTCGTCGATGCCGGAAGCGGGCACCGCGACCACCGCGAGATCGACCTCGTCCGGGATGTCGGTGACCGAGGCGTACGCGCGCACACCGCGCACGGAGCGCGCCTCCGCGTTGACCGGGAAGACCGGGCCGGTGAAGTTGCTCCGCAGCAGGTTGGCCAGGATCGCGTGGCCGATCTTCGACGGGTCGGTGGACGCGCCGATCACCGCCACCGATGACGGGTGCAGCGCGTTGTGCACGCTGCGCGCCTCGGCCCGCTGCTCGCGGGAGTCGCGCACCGCGAGCGACCGCTCGGTGGGGTCGATGTCGAACTCGAGGTGCAGCACGCCTTCGGCGAAGGCCCGGCTGACCTGGTAGCCGGCGTCGCGGAACACCCGCACCATCGCGCGGTTCTCCACGAGCACCTCGGCCTCGAAGCGGCGCAGCCCGTTCTCCCGCCCGGCGGCGGCGAGGTGCTCCAGGAGGATCGAGCCCAGCCCCCGCCCCTGGTGGGAATCGCGCGCGACGAACGCGACCTCGGCCGACTCGACCGACCCGTCCGGACGCGGAATGCCCTCGTACCGACCGACCGCGATGACCTCGCCGCCGAGGAGGCAGATGAACGCCACGCGGTCGCGGTGGTTGACGACCGAGAACCGCTCGAGGTCGCGCGCCGAGACGTGCGGGTAGGGCCCGAAGTAGCGCAGGTACCGGGTGCGCTCCGACAGGCTCGCGTGGAAGCGCAGCAACGCGTCGGCGTCGGAGGGCACGATCGGGCGCAGGTGGACGATGCCGCCGTCGGAGGCGACGACGTCGGCTTCCCAGTGCGCCGGGTAGCCGGGCCCGGCCGCCGGGGCGTGGTCGGTGCGTGTCTTGGTCGTGTCAGTCACGGCGCTGCCCGTCAGTCGCGGGGGTCGTCGGGATCGAGCCCGTGGAGGGGGAAGACCGCGCGCCGCGTCTCCAGAATGGCGAGGTCGACGCGCTCGGCGGCGCCGTCGCCCCACGCGGCGTGCGCGGTGCTCGCGTTCTCCGTCATCGTGGTGGGCAGCTCCCGTCCGGTGAGCGTGGCGGTGTGCGCCGTCCAGCCCGGCGGGATCCCGGTGTCGCCCGCGACGTCGCGGTCGAGCACGGTGGCGATCAGGTGCGTCCACGACCGCGGCACCACCCGGAACAGGCCGTACCCGCCGCCGCCGGTGGCGAGCCAGCGCCCTTCGGCGGTGTGGGTGGCCAGCTCGCGGAGCCTCCGGTAGATCTCGCGGTGCCCGTCGACGGAGAGCCCGAGGTCGGCCAGCGGGTCTTCGCGGTGGGTGTCGGCGCCGCACTGGGTGACCAGCAGCTGCGGGCGGAACGCCGTGAGCAACGACGGCACGACCGCGTCGAACGCGCGCAGCCAGCCCGGATCGCTCGTGCCCGGCGGCAGCGGGAGGTTGACGGCGTAACCCGCGGCCTTGCCGTCGCCGTACTCGCGCGACCAGCCCGTGCCGGGCCACAGCGTCATGGGGTGCTGGTGCAGCGAGATCGTGAGCACCCGGGGGTCGTCGTAGAACGCCGCCTGCACGCCGTCGCCGTGGTGGACGTCGACGTCGACGTAGGCGATGCGCTCGAAGCCGTGGTCCAGCAGCCAGGAGATCGCCACCGCGCAGTCGTTGTAGACGCAGAAGCCCGCGGCCCGGTCGGCCATCGCGTGGTGCAGCCCGCCCGCGATGTTGACGGCGCGCTCGGCCCGCCCCTCGGCGATCTCGCACGCCGCCGCCAGCGAGCCGCCGCAGATCAACGCGCTGGCCTCGTGCATCCCGAAGAAGATCGGGTTGTCGTCGGTGCCGAGGCCGTGCCCGACCCCGAACGGCGCCTCCGGCGCGGACTTGACCGCGCTGAGGAAGGACGGCACGTGGATGCGCTGGATCTCGTCGTCCGGCGCGGGCTCGGGCACGATCGGCTCGACCCCTTCCATGACCCCCAGCTCGGTGGCGAGGCGCATGGTCAGGTCGAGCCGCACAGGGTCGAGCGGGTGGTCGTCGCCCAGGTCGTAGGACAGGAACTGGGGTGTCCACACCACCGCAGCACGGGTGCTCATGGGTGGGACCGTCTCACGGATCGACACCCGTCGCGACGGGTCGGCTCGGATCCGACGACCACTGCGACCAGGACCCGGGGAACAGCGCGACCGGGTCGTCGGGCGAGCGCAGCCCGGCGTGCTCCGCGGCGAGCACGAGCGCGGCCGCGTTGACGCCCGATCCGCAGTAGGCGGCGACCGGCGTGGCACCGGCGGCGCCCCGTGCGGCGAACTGTTCGGCCAGCTCGGCGGGCGCTCGTACCCGCCCGTCCGGTCCGGTGATCTCCGTGGCGGGCAGGTTGCGGGCGCCCGGGATGTGGCCCGCCTTCGGGTCGACCGGCTCGGTCTCGCCGCGGTAGCGCGGTGCGGCCCGCGCGTCGAGCAGCACGCCGGAGCGGGCGAGTGCGGCGACGTCGTCCGCGTGGAGCACGGGCATCGCACCGGGGCGCACGACGACATCGCCCGCCGCGGGCTGCGCGGGCTCGGCGGTGGTCGGCCGCCCGTCGGCCACCCAGGCCGCCCACCCGCCGTCCAGCACGGCGACCCGGCTAGCGGGCATGCCCGCCCACCGCAGCAGCCACCAGGCCCGCGCTGCGACAGCGCCGTTGCCGTCGTCGTAGGCGACCACCGACGTGTCGGCGCGCACGCCGGCACGCCGCAACACGGCCTGCAACCGGGCCGGATCCGGCAACGGGTGCCGCCCGCCGGGACCCGGCGGATCCGCGAGCTCGGTGTCGAGGTCGACGAACACGGCGCCCGGGATGTGGGCGGCGTCGTAATCGGCGCGGCCCGGCGGACCGCCCAGGCGCCACCGCACGTCGAGGATCACGAGCTCGGCTTCGGGCAGCTCGGCGAGCCGCTCGGCCGACATCAGCGGAGATGCGGGTGTCACGCGGCAATCCTGCACGCACTGGCATGCCTTTCGCGCTGCCACAGGCGGATAGACTGGCGCCTTGAGGAAAGGGCTACGGGCGTGAACGAGCTCATCGACACCACCGAGATGTACCTCCGGACCATCTACGAACTCGAAGAAGAGGGCGTCGTCCCCCTGCGCGCGCGGATCGCGGAACGGCTCGCGCAGAGCGGCCCCACCGTCAGCCAGACCGTGGCCAGGATGGAGCGAGACGGGCTCGTGGTCGTGGCGGGCGACCGGCACCTCGAGCTCACCGACGACGGCCGCTCCCGTGCCGTGGCCGTGATGCGCAAGCACCGCCTGGCCGAGCGGCTGCTCAGCGACGTGATCGGGTTGGAGTGGGAGCTCGTGCACGCCGAGGCCTGCCGCTGGGAGCACGTGATGAGCGACGCCGTGGAGCGCAAGCTCGTGCTGCTGCTCGACAACCCCACGATCTCCCCCTACGGCAACCCCATCCCGGGCCTCGACGAGCTCGCCAAGCCGCCCGCCGAGCGGGGTACCACCGTGCCGCCCTCGCTCGAGATCGGGCTCCAGCGCCTCGACGAGCTCGCCCGCCGTGGTGGTGGCCCGGTGGAGGTCCGGCGGATCGCCGAGCACGTGCAGGTGGACGCGGACCTCATGGCCGAGCTCAAGGCAGCCGGTGTGGTTCCGGGCAACACCGTGGAGGTGCGGTCGATTGCGCGGTTCGGCGACGCCGTGCCGGTGGTGTCGGCCGAAGGCACCGCCAGCGTGGCCCCGCTGATCGCGCATGCGGTGCTGGTGCGCTCGCGCTGATCTCGGCGGCTCCGTCGCAGCCCGGTCCTCGCGCCGCCATGGGCCTGTGTCACCGTAAGGCCGACCAGCCCAGGAGGAGGACCTGACGTGAAGCTGCTCGTGACCGGCGGCGCGGGGTACGTCGGCAGCGTGTGTGCCGCGCACCTGGTGGACGCGGGCCATGACGTGACCGTGCTCGACGACCTGTCGACCGGCCACGCCGACGCGGTGCCCGACGGTGCGGAGTTCGTCAAGGGCGACGTCGGCGAGGCCGCGGACGACCTGCTCGCGGACGGCGTCGACGGCGTGCTGCACTTCGCCGCCCGCTCCCTCGTGGGCGAGTCGGTGCAACGCCCCGAGCTGTACTGGCAGGGCAATGTCGTCGCCGGCCTGCGGCTCCTCGAAGCCATCCGGCGCCACGGAACACCGCGGCTGGTGTTCTCCTCCACCGCCGCCACGTACGGCGAGCCGGAGCAGGTGCCGATCCGCGAGGACGCGCCCGCCCGCCCCACCAACCCGTACGGCGCGAGCAAGCTCGCGATCGACAACATGATCACGTCGTACGCGGTGGCGCACGGGCTGGCCGGGGTGAGCCTGCGCTACTTCAACGTGGCCGGGGCGCACGGCCGGTTCGGCGAGCGTCATGTCGTGGAGACCCATCTCATTCCGATCGTGTTGCAGGTGGCGTCCGGTGACCGGGAGTCGATGCAGATCTACGGCGACGACTGGCCGACGCCGGACGGCACCTGCGTGCGCGACTACATCCACGTCGACGACCTCGCCGAAGCCCACCTGCTCGCGCTGGCCCACGCGGAACCCGGCAGGCACGCGGTGTACAACCTCGGCTCCGGCACCGGCTTCTCGGTGCGGGAGGTGGTGGAGGCCTGCCGCGCCGTGACCGGGCACCCGATCCCGACGGTGGTCGCCCCCCGCCGCAGCGGCGACCCCGCCGTGCTGGTGGCCTCCAGCGAGGCGGCGGCCGCCGCGTTGGGCTGGCGGCCCACCCGCACCGACCTGGCCACGATCGTCGGCGACGCCTGGCGCTTCACCCAGCTCCGCCACGGCGTCTGATCCAGCCGCAACCGGGGCCCGCGCTGGGGTCGTGGGGATGGTGTCCCCGCTGACGTCCATCTCGACGGCCTGCGCCGCGGCGCAGACCGTCGGCCGATCTGCGGCGGCGGGGGTCGGTGGTCGCGACGGTCATCGGCGGCGCTTGCGTCGCCGGGTCGGACGGGGCGCGCGACGCCGACGCGGAGCGGAGGCACTCGAGCGCTGCCGGTCGCGATGCGGCACGGGTACGCCGGTCAGGCAGGCCCGCAGCTCGCCCGGGCGGATGCCCGCCGCCGCGAGACCGCGCAGCGTCTCCGTGAAGTGGTGACCGGGCCACGCGGACTCGGCCCGCCGCAGAGCGACGTTGGCCAGAGCACCATCGCCCCGGAGCAGCCCCATCAGCGCGAGGAGCGCGGCGGGCTCGGCCGCCTCCGGATCCGGTGTGCCGCGGGCCAGCGCCGCCCACAGCGCCTCTGCCGCAGCCGGTCGCGACCCGGTGCAGGCGGCGACGGCGGCGTCGCGCACCACGGGGATCTGCAGCGCCCGGGTGAGCGCCACCACCCGCTCGTCGTCGAGCCAGCCGTCGGCCCCGACACCCGATGCGCCGCCGGAAGCGCCACCGCCGTCTGATGCCGGCGCGGGTTCGGCGCCGGGCTCGGCGGCCGTCGACTCGCCGCGGACCTCCGCCAACGCCTCCTGCGCCGCGTCGAGGGCGGCGTCGAGCACCGCGATCCCTTCCACGACCTCGATGCGCGGGTCAACCCAGCGCCCCCGCTCCCCCGCCCCGCGCCTGCCCGCCGCATCTGACGCAGCCGCGCGGGGTAGGCCGGAGAAGGCGTCCCCGCCCGACGCACCTCCGGCCGCAGCACCCTCCGCGGCAGCGGGGGCGGGCGCGGCGGCGGGGGCGGGCGCGGCGGGGGCGGGCGCAGCGGGGGCGGGCGCGGCGGGCGGGCGCGGCGGGGGTGGAGGCGGCGGGGGTGGTCGCGCCGGTCGTCGGGGCGGAGGCGGGGGTGGCGAGGTCGGCGAACGCCGCGAAGGTGGCGTCGGCTTCCGCGTCGACCGCGGCGTCGAGGAGCGCCTCGCGGCGCCGGAGCACCCGCTCGTCGACGGGGGCCACGAGCCGCTCCAGCTCGGAGCGGTCGGCCCGGACCACGCGACCTTCCGCTCGGGCGGCGGCCATGAGCGGCGAGGTGCTCGACGGGGGCACCAGCCCGGTGCACCCGCATTCGCCGTAGCACCGCCACCGGCTGCCTGCCGACGTGCTGCCCGTCCAGAGCGCGTGACAGCCGTCGACGCCGTGCTCGGCCAACCTCGCCATGACCCGCTCGACGAACTCGACGGCGGGCGGCCCGGCATCACCACCCGGCCCGATGACGATGACGACGACGGCGGCCGGGTGGTCGAGCAGCAAGCCACCGACGACCTTCTCGGCCGCCTCGGCGACGTGCTCGGGTGGCGGCAGGTCGCTGCGCAGCGTGAGCCCGAGCCGTCGGCCCGAGGCGCCGCCGAGCGACATCGCCACCAGCGACGACCGTGGCACGAAGCCCAGCAGCGCGGGTGTGGCGGCGATCAGGTCGCCGGGATCGGAGAGGGAGACGGTGGTGAGCGGCTCGGACGCGGTCATGGATCGAGCGTGACCCCGCCGCGGGACGGTCGGCGCGGCTTCACCCGTCCGGCTGTGGACGCCCGGCCTCGGCAGGCCGCGATGGGGACAACCCCGGCCCCCGCCCGATCAAGACCGGCCGTTGTGTCGGCACCGACTGTTATCGTGGCCGGCTTGCCGCGCGGCCCCCGCACCACGACGCTGTCGCCATGGACGCGGCCTACGACTACGACCTGCTGGTGATCGGCTCCGGACCCGGCGGGCAGAAGGCCGCGATCGCCGCGGCCAAGCTCGGGAAACGGGTGGCCGTGGCCGAACGCCGCACCATGATGGGCGGGGTCTGCGTCAACACCGGGACGATCCCGTCGAAGACCCTGCGCGAGGCGGTGCTGTACCTCACCGGCTTCGCGCAGCGCGACATGTACGGCGCGAGCTACCGCGTGAAGTCCGAGATCACGATCGCCGACCTGCTGGCGCGCAGCCAGCACGTGGTCGCGCGCGAGGTCGAGGTGATCCGCGCCCAGCTGCTGCGCAACCACGTCGACCTCCTCGGCGGCACCGCGCGCTTCGAGGACGCGCACACCGTGGTCGTCGAGGGCGAGCACCGCGGCGACCACCAGACGGTCACCGCCGAGCACATCGTGATCGCCACCGGCACCAAGCCCGCCCGGCCGTCGACGGTCGAGTTCGACGACGACCACGTGATCGACTCCGACGCCGTGCTGCGGCTCCAGCGGGTGCCGGGCTCGCTCGTCGTCGTCGGCGCGGGCGTGATCGGCATCGAGTACGCCTCGATGTTCGCCGCGCTCGGAACGCGGGTCACGGTGGTGGAGAAGCGCCCCGCGATGCTGGAGTTCTGCGATCCGGAGGTCGTGGAATCGCTGAAGTTCCACCTCCGCGACCAGGCCGTGACGTTCCGGTTCGGCGAGGAGGTGGCCAAGGTCGAGATCACGCCGCGCGGCACGGTGACCAGCCTGGCCAGCGGAAAGCGGGTCGCGGCGGACATGGTGATGTACTCGGCGGGCCGCCAGGGCGTGACCGACGAGCTGGACCTGGAGAAGGCGGGCCTCGCGGCCGACAAGCGCGGCCGCATCGACGTCGACCGGGAGTACCGCACCTCGGTGCCGCACATCTTCGCCGTCGGCGACGTGATCGGCTTCCCGGCGCTGGCCGCGACGAGCATGGACCAGGGCAGGCTCGCGGCCTGCCACGCGTTCGGCGAGCCGGTGCGCGAGCTGCGGGAGCTGCAGCCGATCGGGATCTACACGGTGCCCGAGATCTCCTTCTGCGGGCTGACCGAGGCGGAGCTGACCCGCGACGCCGTGCCGTACGAGGTGGGCATGTCGCGCTACCGGGAGCTGGCCCGCGGCGCGATCGTCGGCGACTCCTACGGCATGCTCAAGCTGCTGGTGCACAGCGAGGAACGCACCCTGCTCGGCGTGCACGTCTTCGGCACCAACGCCACAGAGGTGGTGCACATCGGGCAGGCCATCATGGGCTGCGGCGGCACGGTCGACTACCTCGTCGACACCGTGCTCAACTACCCCACGCTGTCGGAGGCCTACAAGGTCGCGGCGCTGGACGTGACGAACAAGCTGCGGGCCCTGCGGGCCTTCGACGAGGATCCCGACTAGTAGCGGAAGCCGTGGGCGTCCAACCAGGGCTTCGGGTTGACGTAGACGCCGTTCTGCATCACGCCGATGTGCAGGTGCGGGCCGGTGGACTGGCCGCGGTTGCCGGTCTCGGCGATCACCTGGCCCGCGGCGACGCGCTGCCCCACCTGCACGAGCGAGCGGTTGATGTGGCCGTACACGGTGATCGTGCCGTCGCCGTGCTGCACCCGTACCCACATGCCGAAGCCGCTGGCGGGGCCGGAGCTGATGACGACGCCCGCCATCGGGACGTGGATGGGGGTGCCGATCGGGGCGGCGATGTCGAGGCCCTGGTGAACCGTGCCCCAGCGACCGCCGAAGCCGGACGTGACGGCGCCGGACAGGATCCGGACGGCACCGCCCGGCGCGGCCGCCGGGCGCGGGGCAGCGGCAGGCGCGGCGGGGGTCAACCGGGGAGCCACGCGCGGCGCCGCTGCGGGCGCGGCGGCCGCCGCCGCGGCTACTGACTTCGCCCGGGCCTGGGCCGCCGCCTGCTGCAGGTCGGCCGCCTTGACCAGCGAGGTGGCGTCGGCCACGGTCGGTTCGGGCACGACGGGCGCGACCGTTGCCACAGCCGCGGGGCCTGCGACGGCGCTGTCGAAGCTGGCGCGCGCCGCGGCGATGCCGTCGTCGACGACGGGCAGCGCCGTGGTGAGGGCCTGCTGGGCCGCGGCGGCCAGCGTGCCGCCCACGACGACCGCCGCGACGGCGTGCATCGGGGTCGGGAAGACCGACGGGAGCGTATTGGACCGGTGGGCGCCACCAGACCCCGCTGCCGCCGCGAGGGCGGACAGCGGGGGTCCGTGGTATGCGCGCCGGCCCTTGGGGGAGCGGTGCCGGGACACAACCTTTCCTTCTGGATCCCACACGACCTGGCCCGGACGCGCCGACCGGGGTTGTCGGCCGGACCGCTGGGGGAGCGTGGTCCGTGTCCGGTCTGTGACCGGGTCGTGATCGATCCGCGGACAACGCTAGCGGCTCTGCGGCGTCGGGTTGAGTCCCCGACCGCTCCGCTGAGACCACCGGGAGTCGAGGAGCGCCAAGCGGACGCGGCGTGTCCAAGGGACACGCCGCGGTAACGGCCACCATTCGGCGCTGCCACCCCGCCCCTCCCCCGCCGTTCGTCGCCCGCTGACCCGGTCCAGCGGAGACGACACGGACGAACGGAGCAGCCGCTCCCGCTCCAGGCGGACGCCCGGCGGAGATCGGGATCAGCGCCGCCGCCGGCGTCAACCCCGCCTCCTGTGTCGAAATACCGATTCAGGTCTGTCCGGAATCGACAGATTCGTCACGAATCTCCGCGATGATGTCCCGACATCAGGTCCGACGAGGAGGTTGCGGTGACGACGACGAGCCCGCCGAAGGCCCGCCCGGGGCTGCCGCCCGCCACCACGGCCCAGCTCGTGCTGGGCGGCTTCGCTCCTGGTGCACCTGGTCGTGGTCGAGTTCGCCTTCTTCACCGTGGGCGCGGGCAAGAACGCGACGCTCACCGTCGCGAAGTTCTTCGCGCTGCACGCCGCGTCGCTGATGATGCTGCAGCTGATCCTGATCGCCCGGCTGCCGTTCCTGGATCGCCGCCTCGGCATGGACCGGCTCACCCGCTGGCACCGCTGGGTCGGCTTCACCCTGTTCTGGACGGTGCTGACGCACGCCTCGATCGTCGTGCTCGGCTACGCCCGGCTCGACAACGCGCCGCTGCTCAAGACGTTCCTCGGGCTGGCCGGGGTCGTCGCGTCCCTGCTCGGCATGATCGCCGCGACGATCATCGTCGTGATCGCCGCGACGTCCGGCAAGTTCCTGCGGCGGCGGTTGTCCTACGAGGCCTGGCACGCCATCCACATGGCCGTCTACCTCGCGATCTTCGTCGCGCTCACGCACCAGTTCCTCGAAGGCACCACGTTCTCCAGCCCGTGGGCGCGGGCCTACTGGTGGACGGTGTGGGCGCTGGTGATCGGCGCGTTGGTCGTGGGCCGGGTGGTGATCCCGCTGCGCCGCAACGCCCGGCACAGCGTTCCGGGTCGCGGGCGTCGTCCCGGAAGGTCCGAACGCCACCTCGGTGTACGTCACGGGCCGCGACCTCGACAAGCTGCCCGCCCGCGCGGGCCAGTTCTGCATCTGGCGCTTCCCCGACCACAACGGCTGGTGGCAGGCCAACCCGTTCTCGCTCTCGGCCGCGCCCGACGGTCGGCACCTGCGGCTCACCGCGAAGGCCGTCGGCACGACCAGCGCCGGGCTGCGCGGCCTCCAGCCCGGCAGCCGGGTGTTCGTCGAGGGCCCGTACGGGGCGTTCACGAGCATGCACCAGGTCGCCGCGGGCATGTTGCTCGTCGCGGGCGGCGTGGGCGTCACGCCGATCCGCGCCCTCCTCGAGGAGTCGACCGTGCCGACGGTCGTGCTCTACCGCGTGTCGAACATCGGCGACGCCGTGCTGCTGCGCGAGCTGCAGGAGCTGTGCAGGCAGCGCGGGGCGTGGCTGCAGGTGCTGGCCGGGCGCACCGGGCAGGGCAACCCGCCGTTCGCGCCGTTCGAGCCCGACGCAGCTCGCCGCGCTGGTGCCCGACATCACCCGCCGCGACGTCTACGTCTGCGGCCCCGCGGCGATGACGGAGTCGGTGCTGCGCAGCCTCAAGGTGCTGAAGGTGCCCCGCGCGCAGATCCACGCGGAGCGCTTCAGCCTGGCCTAAGCGCGGCGAGAACCCCAGCTCGGCCAGGCGCGGCCCGGTAGCGGCGCACGCCGGCGAGCTTGACGTCCTCGTAGCCGCGCACCAGGTCGGCGGCCTCCGCGGCGGCGACGGCCGTGGCGTACGAGTCCGCGCGTGAGCTCCGCGGCCAGCCGCAGCACCAGCGCGCGGTACTCGTCGCGCAGGGCGCGCTCCAGCTGCCGGATCGGAGCGCGGCCGAACGGGTCGAGCGGGGTGCCGCGCAGCGCCTTCCCGCGCGCCAGGGCCTGCAGCACCGGCCGCATCCACGGGCCGAACGCGATCTTGCTGCTGCCTGCCGAGCGCCTTGAGCGTCGGCGGGTGCAGCCGGTAGCGCAGCCCGGTGCCGCCCGGCACCTCGGCGGCCAGCCGGGCCTCGAACGCCGGGTCGGTGAGCAGCCGCGCCACCTCGTACTCGTCCTTGTACGCGGTGAGCTTGTGCAGCCCCCGCGCGACGGCCTCGGAGAACGCCGTGTCCTCCCCGAGCCGCCGCTCGGCCCGCCAGACCGTCAGCAGGTCGTTCACGTAGCGACGGGCCGTGCGGGCGTCCTGGTAGTCGGCGAGCAGCTGCGCCCGGATGCCCGCGAGCCGCCGGGTCTCCCCCGCCAGCTCGCCGAGCTCCGTCCAGGTCGGCGGGGCGATCGGCGGCGCCGGACCCGCGGTCGCGGCGGCGAACGCGTCCGGATCGGCGACCGCCACCCGTCCCCACCGGAACGCGGCGGTGTTGACCGCCACGGCCACGCCGTTCAGCTCGATCGCCCACTCGATCGCCTCGGCCGAGACGGGCAGCGCGCCCGACTGGTAGGCCGCGCCGACGAGCAGCAGGTTGGCGGGCATGGCGTCGCCGAACAGCGCGTTGCGCCGCGGCCTGCGCGTCGAGCGCGACGACGGCCCGGCTGCGGCCGGTGATCCGCTCGACCAGCGCGGGCACGTCCGGGCGCGGCCACGCCGGGGTCGCGCACCATGGACCCGGTGGGCACCGGGCTGGTGGACACGACGGCGGTCGTCGTCTCCGGGGAGGCGTAGCCGAGGTAGCGCGCGTCGGCCCCGACGAGCACGTCGAACGCCAGGTAGCAGCCCGCCGTGCCGACCCGGTTGGCGGGCCCGAGCTCGGCGGCGTCGTGGGCGATGCGCAGGTGCGAGGTGACCGGCCCGGCCTTCTGCGACAGCCCGGTCTGGTCGACGCCGTGCACCGCGAGCCCGTCGCGGACGGCGGCCGAGCCGAGCACCTGGTTGACCGTGACGATGCCGGTGCCGCCGATGCCCGCCAGGAACACGTCGCCGCTGGTCGGGCCGCTCGACGTCGGGCACGGACGGCGGCTCCGGCCGCTCCGGGCGGGCCGTGGACCCCGACCCCGCCTCGACCGTCACGAACGACGGGCAGTCGCCCGCCAGGCAGGAGTAGTCGGTGTTGCAGGAGGTCTGGTCGATGCGGGTCTTGCGGCCCAGCTCGGTCTCGACCGGCTGCACCGACAGGCAGTTGCTCTTCACCCCGCAGTCGCCGCAGCCCTCGCACACCGCCTCGTTGATCACGACGCGGGTGGTGCGCACGGGGATCGCGCCCCGCTTGCGCAGCCGTCGCGACTCGGCCGCGCAGCGCTGGTCGTAGACCAGCACGGTGACGCCGGCGCGTCTCGGCGAGCACGCGCTGGGCGTCGTCGAGGCGGTCGCGGGGCCAGAGCGCGACCCCGGACGGCAGCGGGGCGAGGTCGCGGAAGCGCTCCGGCTCGTCGGCGCACACGATGATCTTCGCGACGCCCTCGGCGAGCAGCTTGGCCGTCAGACGCGGGCACTTCGAGGCCGCCCGCCGCGTCCTGGCCGCCGGTCATGGCGACCGCGCGGTTGAACAGCAGCTTGTAGGTGATCGACACCCCGGCGGCCACGCACGCCTGCACGGCGAGCTGCCCGGAGTGGGCGAACGTGCCGTCGCCCATGTTCTGGAACATGTGCCCGGCGTCGGTGTAGGGCGCCTGCCCGATCCACTGCGCGCCCTCGCCGCCCATCTGCGTGATCGAGGTGACCTCGCTCTCGGGGCGGCCGGTGAACGCCACCATCGCGTGGCAGCCGATGCCGCCGCCCGCGACCGCGCCCTCGGGCACGAGCGTCGAGCGGTTGTGCGGGCAGCCGGAGCAGAAGTAGGGGGTGCGCCCGACCGTCAGCAGCGGCAAGCGCGGCGGGCTCGCGCCGCGGCGGGGCCAGCTCCACGCGGTCGCCGAGCACCCGGCGCAGCGGCCCGGTCAACGCGCCCGCGGTGAGCTCCCCGGCCACGGGCACGAGCGGCGCGCCCGCGGCGTCGGCCGACCCGATGACGGCGGGCGCGTCGGGCAGGCCGTAGAGCGCGTCGCGGACGGCGGACTCGACGAACGCCGACTTCTCCTCGACGACGAGCACGGTGTCGACGCCGGTGGCGAACTCGCGGAGCTTGTCGCGCTCGATCGGGTGGATCATGCCCGAGCCGCAGCAGCTTGACGCCCGCCCGCGCGAGAGCCGTCGTCGTCGAGGCCGAGGTCGCGCAGGGCCTGCCGGACGTCGGTGAACGCCTTGCCGCCCGCCACGATGCCCAGCCACGCGCCGGGTGCGTCGACCTCGACGGTGTTGATCGGGTTGGCGGCCAGGAACGCGCGGACCATCGCCCAGCGCGGCCCGTACATCTGCGCCTCGGCCTCGAGCGAGCCCGGCGGCACGAGCATCGGGTACTGCCGGTAGCGCCAGGGCGCGCCCTCCCACTCGAGCTCCGGGACCGTGATGGGGAGGTCGCCCGACGCCGTCGAGGGCGTACACGCCGTCGGCGACGTCGGCGGTGATCTTCATGCCGACCCACATGCCGGACGCGCGCGACAGCGCGATGCCGTAGCGGCCGAGGCGGACGATCTCCTCGGCGGTGCCCGGGTAGAGCACCGGCAGCCCGTAGCCCATGAGCGTGCGCTCGGAGATGCACGGGATCGTGGAGGACTTGCAGCTGGGGTCGTCGCCCGCGAGCACCAGCACCCCGCCGGACGGGTGGGCGCCGCACATGTTGCCGTGGCGCAGCGGGTCGCCCGCGCGGTCGACGCCGGGCGCCTTGCCGTACCAGACGCCGACCACGCCGTCGACGCTGCGGCCGTGGCCGGGCACCTCGACCTGGCTGCCCCACACCGCGGTGGCGGCCAGCTCCTCGTTCACCGCGGGCACGAGCGTGAGGCCCGCGTTCTCCTGCAGCTCGGTGGCGCGGGCCAGGGTCTGGTCGAGCCCGCCCAGCGGGCTGCCCTGGTAGCCGGAGACGAACGACGCCGTGGACAGGCCCGCGCGGGCGTCGGCGGCGTGCTGTTCGACGAGCATCCGCGCGATGGCCTGCACCCCGGTGAGCAGCACCGGACCGGCGCCCGCCCGGTAGCGCGCCGACAGCTCGAACTCGACCGGCGCGCGTTCCTCGGCCACCGTCATCGCGTGCCCTCCGTCAGCCAGCAGGCCTCCAAGCGCGGCGCTGACGGTGGCCGCGGCCCTACGGACACTCTGCACGACCGCCACCTTCCGCGCGCCCAACACCCGGGAGGTCGTCCCGACCACCGAGATCGCCGCGACCGCCACCGTGCGCTCGCCGCGGCGCAGCACGATCGGCGCCGCGATCGACGAGATCCCCATCGTGTGCTCCTCGCGCGAGGCCGCGAACCCGTCGACCCGCACCTGGCGCAGCACCTGCCCGTAGCGACGCGGGTCGACGATCGTGAACGGGGTGCGCCGCTCGAAGCCCTTCTCCAGGATCGCGCGCGCCATCGTCGGGTTGTAGGCCGCGATCGCCTTCGCCGCGCTGGAGCTGTGGCCCGGCCCGCGCCGGTACAGCTCGGTGTGGAACATCGTGCCCGCGCCGCTGCCTTCCAGCCGGTCGATGTAGAGCACCTCCGTGCCGACGGGCACGGCGAGCTGGGCGGTCTCGCGCAGGAGGTCACGCAGCTCGCCCAGCACCGGCACGGCCAGCTCGCGCAGCATCAGCCGGTCGACGGCGAGCTGCCCGATCTCGAACAGCCGCAGGCCCAACCGGTAGCGGCCGGACGACGTGCGCTCCAGCATCCCGGACGCCGCGAGCGCGGCCAGCATGCGGCAGGCGGTGCTCTTCGCGATGCCCAGCTCGGCGGCCACGCGCGGTGGCCCCGAGCTCGGCGGCGCGCTCGAAGCAGCCCAGCACCCCCATGGCGATCGAGACCGAGCGCAGCGGGACGTCGAGGTCCAGCTCGGCTGTCGTCACGATTCCCAGGCCGGGAACTCGTCCGGCGGCGGCACGTTCACCTCGGTGACGCGGTTGCGGTAGGCCACCAGCGCGGTGCGCCCGCCGCCCGCGCACCTTCACCACGACCTCTTCGGTGTTGTACGGCTCGCCGGGGTCGTAGCCGTGCGCCCAGGTGGCGAACGCGCGGATCGGGCCCGAGTGCGTGGCGGCGACGATCCGGTGGCCCGGGCTCTCCTCGATCAGCCGGTGGAACCCCCGCCAGAACCGCCGCACGCACATCGCGGGCGGCTCGAAGTACATCAGCGGGATCGTCAGCCACATGTGGATCGGGTCCGCCCCGCCGAGCTGGGTGCGGTAGAAGCGGTCGATCTCGACGAGCCAGCGCGGCCGGTCGCCGACCGCCATCCGCTCCAGCTTCTCCATCGTCGCCTGGTACTGGCGGAACGCGGAGGTGACGTCGCGCAGCCCGTCGGGGGTCCAGACGCCGAAGTTGCGCAGCTCGGGGATGGCTTCGGGCTCGGAGACCTCGGCCTTGCGCTGCCACTGGTCGAGCCCGTCGAGCATGCCGCGGTGGATCTGCTCGGCGGTCTGGCGGGCCCGGTTGGTGTCGGCGCACACGATCCGGACCTTCTGACCCTCCTTGAGCGACTTCGACAGCGAGTGCCCGCGCTGGTGGGCCTGCCACCCGCCCATCGGCGTCAGGCCCGCGTCGGTGGAGTAGCCCTGGGTGATGCCGTGCCGGATGATCCGGATCTCGGCGACGAACTCCTCGGCCGCCTTGCGCTCCGGCGGCGCGACGATCTCCTTCTCCCGCGTGGACGCCGCGTAGTCGCGGGTGAAGCTCTCGCCGTCGACGGTCTCGACGGGCACCTCGGCGCCCTTGGCGCGGAACCGGCGCAGGTAGAGCGGGGTGCCGTCGTCGGGCGTCTCCTCGACCTTGCGGTTCTGCCGTTCCCGGTACTTGGCGAGGTAGTTCGGCGCCTCGTAGCGATCGACGCTCATGAGTGCACCGTGAAGAAGCGCTCGTTGACCTGGCGGTCGTAGTAGAAGATCGCCCGGCCCATCTCCTCCTCGGTCCAGGTGATCGGCTCGAAGTCCGGGTCCACCCAGTAGCCGCCGGTGAAGAGCTCGTTGCGGTTGCCGACCGGGTCGAAGAAGTAGGTGGTGTAGCCGCGGGTGACGCCGTGCCGCGTGGGCGCGACGTCGATCTCCACGCCGTGGTAGGCCAGCGTGTCGGCGGCGTCGCGGATGCCGTTCCAGTCGTCGAGCCAGAACGCGAAGTGGTGCAGCGCGCCGTTCGGGCCGGTGATCACGGCGATGTCGTGCGGGGTGTGGCTGCGCTCGAGGAACGTGGCGAGCTGGTGCCCGTCGTTGGCGAGGATCTGCTCGGTGAGGCGGAACTCCAGCACGTCGACGAAGAACGTCGTGAACGCCTCGACGTCCTCGGCCATCACGAACACGTGGTCCAGCCGTGGCGGCGCGATGCCGACCAGGTACTGCGGGCGCGGCGGCGGGTTGGTCATCGGCAGCATGTTGCCCACGCGCTCGGTGCCGTGGGTGAGCTCGACGACGTGGCCGCTCGGCGCGTCGAAGCGGATCGCCTCGCCCCAGCCGGGGCCCAGCTCGCGGGCGGCGTAGCGCTTCACGGGCACGCTCACGGCCTGCAGCTTCTCGGTGAAGTAGTCCAGGTCGGCCGCGTCGCCGACCTTGAACGACATGTGGTCCAGGCCGTAGGTCGGGGCTTCGCGCAGGATGACGGAGTGGTGCTCGCGCTCGTCCCAGCACTTGAGGAAGACCTGGTTCTCGGTACGGGCGGTCTCGATCAGCCCGAGCACCTCGGTGTAGTAGGCGGTGCACAGCTCGAGGTCCGGCACGCGCACCTCGACGTGCTGCAGCCGCAGGATCCGGTCGGCATGGCCGTCCTGCCGTCATGTGTGCATCCTCAGGAAGCGCTGGCTGATGACGTTCTCGTAGTAGAAGAGGCCCTTGCCGAACTCCTGCTCGGTCCAGGTGATGATCTCGGTGTCCGGGTCGACCCAGTAGCCGCCGGTGAACACCTCGTTGCGGATGCCGAGCGGGTCGAAGAAGTAGATGGTGTTGCCGCGGGTGACGCCGTGGCGCGTCGGCCCCTGGTCGATCTGCACGCCGTTGTAGGCCAGGGTGTCGGCGGCCTTGCGGATGTGGTCCCAGTCGTCGAGCCAGTAGGCCCAGTGGTGCAGTGCCCCGTTGGGGCCGTTGACGATCGCGATGTCGTGCGGGGAGTTGGTGCGGCCCGCGAGCCAGACGCCGAGCTGGTGGCCGTTGCCGTCGAGCACCTGCTCGGTGAGGCGCAGGCCCAGCACCTCCTGGAAGAAGCGGGCGGCCTCGCCGACCTCCTCGGCGTTGACGAGCATGTGGTCCATGCGCGGGGGCGCGATGCCCGGCAGGTCCGGCGGCGGCACGGGTGAGGGGTTGCGCTTGCCGAGGATGTTGCCGGTCTTCTCGATGTCCCAGACCAGCTCCATGATCTGGCCGGACGGCACCTCGAAGCGGATCGACTCGCCCTGCCCCACCGCCTCGCCCTTGCTCACCCGCGCGACCTGGCAGCCGTAGTCGGCGAGGCGCTTCTCGAAGTCGTGCAGGTCGTCCTCGCGCTCGACGCGGAAGGTGAAGGAGTCCAGCCCGGTGCGCGGGTCGTAGCGCATCCGCAGCGAGTGGTGGTCCTCCTCGTCCCAGCACTTGAAGTAGACCCGGTCGGCCTCGCGGCTGACCTGGTGCAGGCCCATCACCCCGGTGTAGTAGGCCGTGGCGAGATCCAGGTCGGGTGTGCGGACGTCGATGTGGGCGAGGCGAAGAATCCCCATGGCGGTCCTCCCTTGACGCTCCGACGCTAACCCGCCTAGCGTTCCGCAAGGAAGACATGGTGTTCCGCAAATCGGAACGAGGTGGCGGATGGATCCGGAGCGGATGCGCGCGGCCGTGGCCGACTACGTCACCGCGCTGCACCGGGCCTACCTCGCGCAGGCCGACACGTTCCCGCCCGCCGTTCGCGGGGCGATGCCGCTGCTCACCGGCGGCCCGCTGCAGATCGCGGCCGTGGGGGCGCGCAACCTGCACCTGCTGGCGACGCGGGAGGGGCTCGGGCCGCTGCGGGGCCAGGAGGTGGCGGTCGAGGGGTCGCTGCCGGGGCTCGACTGGACGCTGCGGTTCTACGACCCCGTGGTCGCGCCCGCGCTCGGGCTGATCTCGGAGGACGCCGGGCCCGCGTACGCCGAGGTGCGGGGGGCGCTGGGCGTCACGACCGTCGTGTACCACGTCGTCGCGCAGCCGGGGTCGGGGCTGACGCCGCACCACGCCGGGCACGTCGGCGCCGGGCTCGCCGCGGGGCACACGGCGGCGGCGCGGGACTTCGAGACGATCCGCACGCGGGTGCCGGGGCGGGAGGCGTTGGTCGACGAGCTGGTCGGGGCCGCGCACGCGGGCCTCCCCCGCGCGCAGGCGCTGCTGGCGCGGGCGATCGCCCCTCGCGACGAGGCGGTGGCGGCGCTGGCCGAGCGCCGAGCCCGGACCCGGACGAGGTCCGCAAGGCGCTGCTGGCCTCGGTGGGCGGCCGCCGCGGCTGGCGCCCCACAGCAGCGAGTCGCCGTTCTCATGACGGTGAGTCCCGTTTCCATCACGCCGAGTCTCCGTTTTCGCACGGCGAGTCTCCGTTCTCGTAACGCCGGGCGACGCGGAGCCGGTGAGTGGCGCGTGCCGGAAGTCAGCACACGGCGTACCGGAAACGGAGACTCGCCCTCGGGAGGGGCGGCGGTGAGTGACGCCGTGCTGTCCACCGTGAGCAACGCCGCGCGACTGCTCAAGGAGTTCCGGTCGCGGGAGGCCTCGATCGGCGTCTCGGAGCTGGCCCGACGGCTGGGCCTGGGGAAGTCCGGCGTGCACCGGCTGCTCACCACGCTCGTCGCCGAGGGGCTGCTGGAGCGCGACCCGCAAACCGGCGGCTACCGGCTCGGCATCGTGATGTTCGAGCTCGGCGAGGCCGTCAAGGTGCACCTCGACCTGCATGCCGCCGCCGGGCCCGTCCTCGCCCAGCTGCGGGAGCAGACCGGCGAGTCGTCGCAGGTGGGGGTGCTCGACGGCGTCGAGGTCGTCTACGTCGACCGGCTGGAATCGGCCCACTCGCTGCGCCTGTTCACCGAGACCGGACGGCGGGTGCCCGCGCACTGCACCAGCTCCGGCAAGGTGCTGCTCGCCCACCAGTCCGAGCCCGAGCGCGAGGCGTTCCTCGCGCGCCCGCTCCCCCGGCTGACGCCGCACACCATCGTCGAGCCCGACGCGCTGCGCGACGAGCTGACGACCGTCCGCGCGCGCGGGTGGGCGGAGGCCGTCGACGAGCGGGAGATCGGCGTGGCGAGCCTCGCCGCCCCGATCCGCGACGTGCACGGCGACGTCGTCGCGGCGATCAGCATCGGTGCGCCGGTCGCCCGCTTCGGCGCGGTGCCCCGGCGCCGCCACGCGCCCGCGCTGGTCGAGGCGGGCGAGGCGATCAGCAGGCGGCTCGGCTGGAACCCGGAGTCGGGGGTGCGCAGCCGTGACGCGTGACTCCGGAGACTCATCGCAGGGGCGGGCCCGTGTTCCGGTCAGTGGAACCCTCGGGATGACCGCGGGCGGTGGCCCGGCCACGATCGGACCTGACACCCCGGAGGAGCACGCATGCCCGTGACCGACGCGCCCGCCAAAGCGCGAGCGCTCTACGACGCCCGCCGCACGCGGGTGCCGATCCCGCCGTTCACCGACGACGACCCCAGCCTCGGCATGGCCGACGGCTACGCCATCCAGCGGGAGCTGATCGAGCTCCTGCTCGCCGACGGCGACCGCATCGTCGGCCACAAGGTCGGCCTGACGAGCAAGCCGATGCAGAAGATGGTCGGCGTCGACTCCCCCGACTACGGGCCCGTCCTCGCGTCCACCATCTACCGCGACGGCGACACCATCCCGGCAGGCCGGTTCATCGCCCCCAAGATCGAGGCCGAGATCGTCTTCGTGATCGGCGAGCGGCTGGAGGGGCCCGGCGTCACGGTGACGCAGGCGCACGCCGCGATCGCGGGCGCCGTCGCGGCGATGGAGATCGTCGACTCGCGGATCGCCGACTGGCGCATCAAGCTCGCCGACACCGTCGCCGACCTCGCCTCCAACGGCGCGATGGCGACCTCCAGCCGGATCGTCCCGATCACCGACATCGACACCCGGCTCATCGGGATGACGCTCACCCGCAACGGCGAGCTCATCGACACCGGCGCGGGCGCCGCGGCGCTGGGCGACCCCGTGGCCGTCGTCGCCTGGCTGGCCAACGTCCTCGGCGGCGACGGCGTCGCGCTCGAGCCCGGCCACCTGATCATGACGGGGGCGCTGCACGCCGCCGTGCCCATGACACCGGGCGACGTCTTCCGCGCCGAGTTCGACCGGCTCGGCCCGATCACCGTGCGGGTGGGGGACTGATCACCGATGAACGACTACGCCGCGAGGCTCCAGAAGGCGGTCGCCGACCGCACCGCCATCGGCCCGCTGGACGTGCCCGACCTCGCCACGGGCTACGCCGTGCAGCGGGAGCTGCGCACGGCCGCGGGCCCGCTCGTCGGCTGGAAGCTGGGGGTCACCAGCCGGGCCAAGCAGGCGCAGGTGGGCGTGGACAGCCCGATCTACGGCTTCCTGGAGGGCGCGAACGCGCTCGACCTCGGCGCGCCGCTCGACACGTCCGCGCTGATCCAGCCCCGCTGCGAGCCCGAGATCGTGTTCGTGCTCGGCCGCGACCTCGCGGGGCCGCACGTCACCGCGGCCGACGTCGTCTCCGCGTCGTCGGGCGTCGCCGTCGGCATCGAGGTGCTCGACTCCCGCTACCGCGACTACAAGTTCACGATGCCCGACGTGGTCGCCGACAACACCTCGGCGGGCCGCTTCGTCGTCGGCACGCCGGTGCCGCCCGCCGGCATCGACCTGCGCCTCGTCGGCGTGGTGCTCGAGAAGAACGGCGAGCTCGTCGCGACGGCGTCCGGCGCGGCATCGCTGGGGCACCCGGCCGCCGCGGTGGCGTGGATGGTCCGCGCGATGGCGGCCGACGGCGAGGGCCTGCGCGCGGGCGACGTGGTGCTCTCCGGCGGCCTCACGGCGGCCACCCCGGTGACGGCGGGCGACGTCGTCGTCGTGTCGATCGATCGGCTCGGCACCCTGGAGCTGGCCGTCCGTTAGGAGATCCCATGCCACTCGTCCAGATCACCTTGGCCCGGGGCCGCACCGAGGAGCAGTTGCAGGCGCTCGGCGAGGCGGTGACGACGGCCGTCCACGAGGCGGTCGGCGCGCCGCGGGAGAACGTGCGGGTCGTGATCACCGAATGCGAGCCCGAGCACTGGTTCGTCGGCGGCGAGTCGCTGGCCGCGCTGCGGGCCTCCGGCAGGCGCTGATGTTGGTGCCGCTCGGCGAGCCCGGCGGCGCGGCGCGCGTCGTCACGGCCGACGACGGGCGCCGCTTCGCGGTGTTCCCCCTCGACGACGGCTTCCGCGTGACCGACGCCGCGTGCCCGCACAACGGCGGCGAGCTGGCGGAAGGCCGGGTCGACGGGCACACGGTGGTGTGCCCGTCGCACTGGTACCGCTTCGACCTCGACTCGGGCGTCTGCGCGACCGCCCCCCGGTTCCGGCTCGCCGTCCACCCCGTGCTCCGGGTGGACGGGGCGTGGTTCGCCGATGTCGGGGAAAAGCCACCCGCGCTGTCCTGGTCCGAGCGCCTGCGGGCCCACGCCCGGTACGGTTCGGGGTAGCAGGCGCGACGGACGGAGGCGGGGTGTTCCGGCGGTCCGAGCGGCGTGACGACGCCCCCGACGATGCCGCCCTCGCCGGACGCGCCGCCGCCAGCCAGGCGTTCCTCGCCCTCGACGACGAGCAGCGCGCGGCCGCCGACGCCGTGCGCACGGCGGACGAGCTCGGCGGCGGCCGTCCGCTGGGGGCGGAATGGGCGCAGGTCGCGCGGGCGGGCGACCGCGCGACGGAGGCCTACCTCGCCACCACCGCGCAGTTCCCGCTCGACGGCACCGGCCCCGTCGCGGGCGCCAAGCAGGCCGACGAGCGCGCCTTGCGGGAGATCGAGGCGGCCCGGGAGACGATCCGCCGCTTCCGTTCGACCCACGCGCGCACGCTCGACGAGGCCGCGCACCTGCTGCGCGCGCTGCCGGTGGCGGTGCAGGAGGCGCGCAGCGCGCTGGTCACCGCGCGCACGGCCGTGCAGGCGGCCGACGCCTCCGGCACCCGCTCGCGGCGCGCGGCCGAACGGCTCGCCGAGGCCGAACAGGCCGCGGCCGGGATCGACGCCGCGGGCGGCATCCGCGACCGGCGGACGGCGGCCACCCGCACCCTCGAACTCGCGCTGGCGGCGGCCACGCTCGCCACCGAGGCGCCCCGGGCCGCGGCCGGTGTCCGTTCGGCGTTCGGCAGCGTCGCCACCCGCCGCGCGGCGGCGGCCACCAAGGCCGACCGGATCCCGCCCGCGCTCTCGGCGCTGCGCCGGGAGTTCTCCGAGCCGTGTTCGCTCGACCTCGCCGACGCCGAGAAGAAGGCGCGAGCGGCGCTCGCGGCCGTCGACCGGGCGATCGCGCAGGCCCACGAGCGCGCCGACGCGGGCGAGTGGGACGACGCCGCCGACGCGATCGCCGAGGCCCGCGCCCAGCTGGGCGCGGCCGAGCAGGCGCACGATTCGGTCGCCGGGCGCCTCGCCGACCTGCGCGAGGTCCGCGCCGATCCGGGCAAGCTCGCCGCCGACACCCGCTTCGTGCTCCGCGACGCGCAGCGGCTCGTCGTCGACCGCGGGCTGGTCAAGCGCTTCGGACCGATCCTCGACGCGCAGTCCGTGCGGCTGCAGAACGCGCAGGACCGGCTCACCGGCGTGCACCCCGACTACTGGCTCTACCTCAGCGAGCTCCGCGGCGTCCGCACGCGGGCGCAGGAGGTGGTGGCCGAGGCCCGCTCGGCCTCAGTGGTCGGGCTCGTGGCCCACCGCGACCGCGCCCGTCGGCGTGATCTCGCCCGTCCAGCCGCAGCCGGTGCACGAGCAGTAGAAGCGCCGGTCGTCGGCCTCCCAGAACTCCGTCGCGATCGCCAGCCCGCCGCCGCACGCCGGGCAGAAGCGCGGGGCGTCCCGGCGGTGCGCCTCGGCGTCGGCGGCGAACCGGCGGTCCACCGGTGTGGTCATCTCCCGGACGCGATCTTCTCGGCCGCCGAGATGTGGATCTTCTTGATGGTGTCGAGCACCGGGGAGAACCGCGTGGAGCCCATGTCGCAGAAGTCGAGCGCGAACTGGGCACCGCCCGCGTTGAACTTGTCCTTCTCGCACGGCAGGTCGATGCGCTCGTGGGGCTCGCGGATCGTGCCGAGCGGGTCCTCGCCGCGCGCGACCGCGTCCATCTGGTCGCGGAACATCTTGCGCAGCATCGCGACGCCGATGTCGGAGCGGCCCAGGTGCTCGGTGGTGCGGTCGGTGATCGCGCCCTTGCGTCACCCACGCCATGATGTCCTGGCCCTCGACGTAGTTGGTGACGTGACGGCCGTTCTGGTCGATCACCGGGATCTGGTAGTCGGGGATCTGCGGCTGGTCGACGTGCTCGTAGCCGTCCGGGCTGTGCACCGTGTAGAGCATGAACCGGGTGGTGGTCCGGTTGATCGGCACCCGGATCTGCATCTGGTGCACGCCCCCGCCGCCCACCCGCATGTTGTACGGGAAGACCAGCGGGTGCCCGACCTTCCAGTCGTCGTTCTCCTCGGTGGCGCCCTTGAGCACCCGGCGCTTGATGATCCCCCACTCGAACGGCGTGAAGCCGATCTTGATGTGCTCCTTGCCGAACGACGCGGGCGCGGTGAAGCCCTCGTGGCGGCCCATGAACTCGAAGTAGCGCCCGTGCAGCCACTCGACGTGGTGCGGGTCGACCGCGTTCTCCATGATCTGGACGTAGTTGCACGGCAGGTCGGCCCAGCCGATGTCGCGGTAGCCGTCCATCACGTAGGTGTCGAAGCGCGGCAGCAGCGGCGCCGGGTCGGGCCCGACGTAGGCCCAGATGAGCCCGCCCAGCTCCTCGACCTTGCCCGGCGGTGGCCCGCACCCGGTCGGCGAAGTTGGTGTTGTCGCGCTCGGCGGGCTGGTCGATGCACGCGCCCTCGGGGTCGAACTTCCAGCCGTGGTACGGGCAGCGCAGCCCGTCGGACTCGACCACGCCGTAGGCCATCGACGCCTTCCGGTGCGGGCACGGCTCCGGGACGATCCCGTAGCGGCCCGACGGCTGGCGCCAGAGCGCGAAGAACTCGCCGAGCAGCTCCACGCGCTTGACCGGGAACTCGGCCAGCTCGCGGGTGAAGGCGACGGGGTACCAGTAGCGGCGCAGCACGTCGCCCATGCGCGTGCCGGGCTCGACCTGGGTCAGCTCGTCGTTCTGCTCTGCCGTCAGCATGGGCATGACGGTAGGTAGCGCGACGGCCCCCGACAAGGAAGCCTTCCCGTATGCAGGGAAGGCCCTCGTGGGAGCTGACGTCCGTGCGCAACGCCGCGCGCCTGCTCAAGGAGTTCTCGCACACCGAGCGCGAGCTCGGCGTCTCCGAGCTGGCCCGGCGGCTGGGCCTCGCGACCTCGACGGTCCACCGGATGCTCGCCACCCTCGCCGCCGAGAAGCTGGTGGAGCGCACGGCGGCGGGCTACCGGCTGGGGCTGGCCGTCTTCGACCTGGGCGCGAGCGTCGCGCCCCGCCGTGACCTGCACGAAGCGGCGCTGCCGGTGATGGCGACGCTGCGGGCGTCGACCGGCGAGACCGTGCAGCTCGCGGTGCTCGACGGGCTGGAGTCGGTCTACGTCGACCGCCTGGAGAGCCCGCACACCGTCCGGATCTTCGCCAAGGTCGGCACGCGGCTGCCCGCGCCCACCACGAGCACCGGGAAGGTGCTGCTCGCCGCGTTGCCGCCGGACGAGCTGGACGTCCGGCTGCGGACGTGGGCGCCGCGCCGGATCACGCCGTACACGATCGTGGACGAGCCCACGCTGCGCGCGCGGCTGCGGGAGATCGCGGCGCGGGGCTGGGCGGAGAACCGGGAGGAGAGCCGGGTGGGGGTGGTGTCGGTCGGGGCGCCGGTGCGCGACGGCGCCGGCGCGGTGATCGCCGCGCTCTCCGTGGCCGCGCCTGCCGACCGGGCGGGCCCCGCGCCCCTGCCGCGCATCCGGGCGGCGGTGATCGAGGCGGCCCGGGTGGTCAGCCGCCGCCTCGGCGCCCCGTGAAGATCGTGTCGAAACGCACCTCAGGCCGTCCGATCACGCGGCAGGCTCGTAGAACCCGTCGACGACGGCCTGCGCCGCCGGCTCGGCGCTCACCTCCCACAGCACGCGGTCGCCCGTCCTCGGTGACGGCGATGGTGAGGAACGCGCAGCACGGCGCGCTCGCGGGCGGCGAGGTCGCGGGCCCACTCCGCGATGCCGGGGTCGGCGCGCAGCGACCAGCGCATCCCCGCGGTGGTGCGCTCGCGGCCCGCGTAGGCCGCGGCGAACAGGCGGCCGTACTCGGCGAGGCGATCCCGCGCGTCGTCGTCGGTCAGCGTGCACACGATGTCCGTCATGCTGCGACGGTAAACTCTGGACCGTGGTCCAGAGTCAAGAGCTGCGGATCGGCGCCGTGGCCCGGCAGGCCGGGGTCAGCGTCGACACCGTGCGCTACTACGAGCGCCGCGGCCTCCTGCGGCCGGCCGGACGGCTGCCGTCGGGCTACCGCCTGTACACCGAGACGGCCGTCGCGCGGATCCGGTTGGCCCGCCAGCTGCAGGGCCTCGGCATGACCCTGGAGGAGGTCGCCGCCACCCTGCAGGCGCACGACGCGGGCGGCGACTGCGCCTCCGAGCGCTGGCGGCTGGAGGCGGCGCGCGACCGCGTGTCGGCCGAGCAGGCACGGCTCGCGGCCGTCGCGGCGGAGCTGGACACGGTGCTCGCCCACTGCGTCGAAGGGTGCTGCGACCTGCTCCCGAACGCCGTCGAGGATCACGGATCCGCAGCCCAGACCGCAGATCCGTGATCCTCGGGGGCCGGTCAGACCGTCAGCACCAGCTTGCCGGTCGTGTGCCCCAGCTCCCCCGCTCGGTGGGCGTGGCTCGCGCGCTCCAGCGGGAACGTCTCGGCCACCAGCACCCGCAGCCGCCGGTCGTCGACGAGGTGGGCGAGCTCCTCCAGCCCGTCCCCGTCCGGCTCGACGAGCATGCCGGTGGCGCGCAGCCCCCGGTCGGCCGCGGCGGCCATCGCCTCGGCCGCGCTCGCCGAGGGCAGGGAGATCAGCCTGCCGTCGGGGTGCAGCACGTCGAGCGAGCGCTTGGCGACGTCGCCGCCGATGAGGTCGTAGACGACGTCCACCGGCTCGATCGCCCGCTCGAACGCCTCGGCGCGGTAGTCGACGGCCTCGTCGATGCCGAGGTCGTGCAGCAGGTCGTGCTTGCCCCGCGACGCCGTGCCGATCACGTACGCGCCACGGGCCTTGGCGATCTGCACGGCGAGGTGCCCGACGCCGCCCGCCGCCGCGTGGATGAGCACGCGCTGGTCGGGGCGCAGGTCGGCGATGTCGACGAGGCACTGCCAGGCCGTGAGGCCCGCGAGGGGCAGCGCGGCCGCCTCGACCTCCGACAGCCCGGCGGGGCGGTGCGCGAAGTGCCGCGAGGGCGCGGTGACGAACTCGCCGTAGGCGCCCGCCGCCCGCGGGAACCACGGCATGCCGAACACCGAGTCGCCCACCGCGAAGCGGGTGACGCCCACGCCGACCGCGTCGACCGTGCCCGCCACGTCCCAGCCGACGGTGAACGGCGGCGGCCCGATCACCTTGGCCATGCCGCCGCCCGCCCGGGTCTTCCAGTCGACCGGGTTGACCCCGGCCGCGGCCACCCGCACGCGGATCTCGGTCGGCAACGGCTCGGGCACCGGCGCCCGGCCGATCTCGAGCACCTCGGGGCCGCCCGTCGTGCGCTGGGTGACGATGCGCATGCTCTCCACGCGCGGGATGCTAGTGCGGTGGCCGCGGACGTTGTCGGGGTGATCGCGTGATCCAGGCGGCGGCTCGCCCGGGGGACGGAAGCTGACGAAGGAGGCGGGGTGGGAAGGGGAAGGCGCCGCGCGAAGCTCATACCGGGCGTATTCGCGAGCGCGGCGCCGCCGCGAGGTGTTGTCCGGGCGCGCGAGACCCGGCGAACGTCCGCGGCCACCGCACTAGCGACCGGGGAGACCCTTGCCGCTGAACACGTACTTCTGCGCCACGGCGACCGGGTCGTAGGCCGCCGGGGCGGCCTCCGTCGCGACGACCGTGACCGGCCGCGACTGCACGATGCAGATCGGGTCGCCCGCCCGGCGGTGCCGCGCGATCACCCACTCGACGTCGACGGGGTAGCCGTAGTGCTGCTCGATGGCCGTGACGGCGGCGGTGACGGCCGCGATCTGCTCGTCGTCGAGCACGCGGCGGTCGGCCAGCTTGGCGGGCATGTCGATCTCGGTGACGCGGCCGTCGGCGAAGTCGAACGCCGACACCACCTTCTTGTGCGCCACGTCGTACTTCAGCACCCGCCCGTCGGACTTGCCGACCTCGACGTGGTCGGGGTCGACGAGCCCCTGCACGATCGCCTCGCCCCAGCCCCACGACGTCTCGATCACGACCCGGTCGGGCTTGCCGGTGACCGGGTGCACCGAGAACGCGACGCCGGACGCGCGGGCGTGGATCAGCTCGATCACCCCGACCGCGATGGGCATGTCGTGGTGGCTGATCCCCTTGCGCAGCCGGTAGGCGAGCGCCCGGCCGGTGAACAGCGATCCCCAGCAGGCCCGGATCGCGTCCAGCACCCGCTGCGGGCCGGAGACCCCGAGGTAGGTGTCGAAGATCCCGGCGAAGGACGCGTCGGCCGCGTCCTCACCGGTGGCCGAGGAGCGCACCGCGGTGGGGACGTTGACGTCCACGCACCGCAGGCACAGCTCCTCGTACGCCTCGATGATCGACGCGGTGAGCGCGTCCGACATCGGCGTGGCGGCGAACAGCTCGCGGATCCGGGCCGACGCCGCGTCGACGTCCTCCGGGTCGGCGCCCGCCAGCACCTCGTCGATCCGCGCGTCGAGGCCGGACTCCGCGCAGTGGCGCCGGTAGGCGTCCACCGTGACGGCGAAGCCCTGCGGCACCTGGACCCCGGCCCGGTACAGGTCGGCGAGCCTGCCCATCTTGGATCCGGCGACCGCGATCGCCGCCTCCGGCTCGACGTCGTCGACCCACACCAACGCCTCGGTCATGCGCTCGCCAGCTCCGCCGCCCGCTTGAGGATCGTGACCCGGCCGTTGGTGCCGTCGACCTCGATCTCGTCGCCGTCACCGATGGCCAGCGTCGCGACGCCCGCCGCGGTGACCGTCGGCACCCCGTACTCCCGCCCGACGATGGCCGCGTGGCTCAGCATGCCCCCACCGTCGCACACCGCGGCCGCGATTTTGCCGAACGCGGGCGTCCAGTTCGGCGACGTCGACTCGCACACGAGGATCTCGCCGGGCGCGAGGCGGTGCAGCTCGTCGGCGCTCTGCAGCACGCGGGCGATGCCGGTGGCGACGCCCCGGGCCGCGGCGACGCCGGTCAGCGTCGTCTGGTTGGCCGCGTCCGGGTTCTGCACCGCGCGCAGCGAGCCGGGGTTGATGCCGAAGATCTCGATGAGGACGGGGTCCTCGACCGACTCCGGCACGGCGCCCAGCACCTTGGGCATCGCGCTGCGCCGGTTGTGCCAGTGGTCGAAGTACTGCCGACGGTCGGCGACGAGGCTCTTGAGCTCGCCCGCGTAGGGCTTGCCCGCGGCGACGTCGAGCACCTCGGGCCAGAACAGGTAGAGCATGTCGTCCTTGTGGTCGGCGTCCACGCGCCGGGCGAGCTCCTGGCAGGCGCGGCGCAGCGGCAGCATGACCTTGAGGTCGATGTAGAAGTTGTGGTCGTCCTGCCACCACGGGAAGTTGGCCGCCTGGTTCGCGGCCAGGCCGCCGTCGAACACGGCCTGCTCCTCCTTGGTGAGCCCGGAGCGGGCGATCTCGATGGCCTCGTCGCGCTCCTCGAGGGCGTTGCGCGCGGCGGCGTCGAAGTCGTGGTCGTCCTCCTTCAGGAGGAACGTCTTGATGTTGCCGAACGCGTTGGAGTTGTCCTCGATCCAGCTCGGCAGCCCGACGTCGCAGGTGGCGTCGGAGCGGTGGCCGTAGACGGCGAGGAAGTCGTCGAAGTCGGTGAGCCACTGCGACGCGGAGCCGCCGTGCGCCGACAGGGCCGCGCGCAGGTCGCCGGGCTCGTTGTCGGCGAACACCTGCGCGAGCCCGGCGTTGCGCGCCTTGACCGCGAGCCCGTACAGCTCCCGGTCCAGCTCCATGATCTTGGTGTCCTCGCCCTGGAGGAACTTGCCGACGAGGTTGGTGTCGATCCCCAGCTCGGCGCAGGCGCCGTAGAAGCCGAGGAAGTTCACCAGCATCGGGTACATGACGTCGAAGTGGATCTCCATCGCGCGCTTGTGGTAGCGACGACCCTGCTGGATGAGCCCGCCGAGGTCGCCCGTCGGCACCGAAGCGAAGTCGACGCCCTGGAAGTAGTCCCAGGTCGCCTCCAGCTCGTCGCGGCCCGCCTCCCAGATGGCCCGGTAGTTCTGCAGGAAGTGCGGCAGGTTCGTGCCGAGCCGGTTGGCCCGGGCGCCGATCTCGCGGGGGTCGGCCTCGGGGATCGGCGAGCCGTAGAGGTGGGTGCCCGCGAACCGGCAGGTGATGCCGCGGCCGGGCGGGAGCGGCAGCTTCTCCGACGCGCTCTGCGTGCCCCAGCAGTAGCCGTCGGCGCTCCACAGGGTGGCGGCGAGCGGCGTGAGGCCGCGCGACCAGTGGAAGTCGAGGAACCAGAAGGCGTTCTCGTCACCGGGCTGGAACGGCTTGGGCGCGTCGACCCAGTACGGGAAGTCGAAGTGCTCGGGCTTGTAGCCGGGGTACCACTCGCCCGTGAACTCGTCGACGGGGACGACGTTGCCCATGTGGACTCCTCTGCTGAGTTCGCGTTCGGAGGAAGGTGACAGCGCACACAGTCCCCCGGCAAGCAGGCCGTTCGCGAGGCAGGAACGACCGGCTCGCGTTCTGCGCTGCGCAACACTGGGCTTCCTGCAGGTCACACCCCGTTTCTAGGGTGCGGCCATGCTCAGCGCAGAGAAGAACGAACGGCTGACCCGGGTCGGGCCGGGCACTCCGATGGGTGAGCTGCTGCGCCGCTACTGGTGGCCGATCGCCACCCACGACATGGCCACCCGGGTGCCGGTCAAGCGGCGGCTGCTGGGCGAGGACCTCGTGCTCTACCGCGACGGGTCGGGCACCGTCGGGCTGCTCGCCGAGCAGTGCCCGCACCGCCGGGCGGCGCTCTGGCTGGGTTGCACCGAGGACGTCGGGCTGCGCTGCGGCTACCACGGCTGGCGCTTCGACGCCGACGGCCGCTGCCTCGAACAGCCCGGCGAGCCCGCGGACTCGACGTTCAAGGACCGCGTGCGCGCCACCGCCTACCCGGTGCGGGAGCTGGGCGGGCTGGTGTTCGCCTACCTCGGGCCCCAGACACCAGAGCAGCCCGTGCCCGAGCTGCCGCGCTACGACCTCTTCGTCTGGGACGACGCGTGGCGCGACATCGGGCACGCCGAGCTGCCCTGCAACTTCGTCCAGATCATGGAGAACTCGGTCGACCCGTACCACGTGGAGTGGCTGCACGGGCGCTACGGCTCGTTCCTGCGCGGGGAGTCGCTGCCGGTGGTGACGAAGAAGCACGTCAAGGTGGCGTTCGAGGTGTTCGAGCACGGCATCCTCAAGCGGCGGGTGCTCGAGGGCCACACCGAGGAGGACGACGACTGGAAGGTCGGCCACCCGCTGGTGTTCCCGCACATGCTGCGGGTGGGCGCCGCGGGGCTGGCGACGTTCCAGATCCGGGTGCCGATCGACGACGAGAACACCTGGCACGTCTGGTACCAGACCTACCGCCCCGACGGCGGCGCCCCGCCGCAGCCGGAGATCCCGGTGTACGAGGTGCCGCTGAAGGACGAGCGGGGCGAGTGGCTGCGCGACTACGTCGACGGGCAGGACATCGTCGCGTGGATCACCCAGGGGCGGATCTCCGACCGGTCCCGCGAGCACCTCGGCCGTTCGGACCTGGGCGTGATCCTCCTGCGCAAGCTCTACGCGCAGCAGATGGAACGGGTGGCGCGCGGCGAGGACCCGCTGTGCACCTACCGCACCCCGCACGAGGTGATCGACCTGCCGATGGAGCGCGACAAGTTCGGCTCGGCCGTCGAGTTCCGGCAGCTGTGGACGCGGGAGAGCTCGATCCGCTACTCCCCCATCCGTTCCGAGGTCCTGCGGCTCTTCGGCGACCCGGTGCCGGCGTGGACCTAGTGCGGTTCTGCCCGGCCTGCGGGGCGGCGCCCGCGTTCGTGCAGGAGTACTGGGTGGCGGCCGACCGGCACGTGGTGTGCTGGTGCGCGGCCTGCGAGCTGATGTGCACGGTCGTGGTCGGCGCGTTGGTCGGGACGGAGCCGGACCATTGAGCGAGGATGCCGCTGTGACGGGGCGGGGGTTGCTGCTGGATCTCGGCGGCACGGCGTTCGGCTCGGGTCTCGAACGGCTGGCGCTGCTGGGTGAGCGCGAGCCCGCCGTGCGGTCGATCGCGGCGCGCCGCGGGCCGCTCGGGCCCGAGCCCGACCCGCTGTGGGACGCGATGCTGCGCGGGGAGATCACCGAGCGCGGGTACTGGCGGGCGCGGTCCGACGAGGTCGGCGCGGCGCTGGGGCGACCGGGCTGGCCGATCACCGAGTTCATGCACCTGCTGTACGGGATGGTCACGGACGTCCTGCGGCCGGAGGCGGCGGCGCTGGTGACGGACGCGAAGGCGGCCGGGATACGGGTCGGCGCGCTGACCAACGACCTCGCGGCGTTCCACGGCGACGCGGGCATGGCGGACGACCCGTTCATCGCGGGCCTGGACGCGCTGGTCGACGGCTCGGTGACGGGGGTGCTGAAGCCCGACCCGCGGGCGTACGCGATGGCCGCGGAAGCGCTGGGCCTGCCGCCGTCGGCGATCGTGTTCGTCGACGACATGCCGTGGAACGCCGCCGCCGCGCGGGAGGCGGGCATGATCGGCCTGCTGCTCGACCTCACCGACCCCGCCGAGGTGTTCGAGCGGGCGCGGAAGGAACTGGGCCTGTGAGCGGCGGCGCGTCACGCCCGCTGGTCGGGCCATCGAGGACGGGGCGGGCAACGGTGAGCGGCGGCGAGCGTCGCCGTCGTCGTCGGCGCGTCGGGCGCGTTGGGCGGCGCGATCGCGGCGCGACTGCTGGCCGAGGGGCTGACTGTCGTCGGTGTCGCCCGCGGCGCGACCGGGCAGCGACGCGACGCTGGCGACGCGGCGGGAGGTGACGCCGCCGGCGATGCAGCGGGAGGTGCGGGAGGCGACGCGGCCAGCGGCGATGCGGGAGGCGACGCGGCCAGCGGCGGTGCGGGAGGCGACGCGACGAGCGGCGCGGCGGGAGGCGACGCGGCTGGCAGCGGCGCCGGCGCGGCGCGAGGCGGCGCGGCTGGTAGTGGCGCCGGCGCGGCGGGCAGCTCGGCCGCGATGGAGTGGTGCGCCGCCGACATCGGGTCGGACGACGCCGTGGCGGCCATCGCGGCGGCGGTCGGCGACCGGCCGGTGCGGATGGTCGTGCAGGCCGCGGGGCTGCCCGCCGCGGGGCCGCTCGCCACCATCGAGCCGGACGCGCTGGGTCGGGCGGTGGCGTTGAAGTGCGGCGGGCTACTGCGGCTGGTGCGGGCGGTCGACGGGCACCTGCAGCCGGGCGCCCGGATCGTCGCCCTCGGCGGGCACTACGGCATCGAGCCCGCCCCGTACGCCTGCGCGGCAGGCGTCACGAACGCGGCGCTGGCCAACCTCGTGCGCCAGCTCGCGACCGCCTACGGGCCCCGCGGGGTCACCGCGCACCTGGTCGCGCCCGGGCCCGCCGACACCCCGCGGCTGCGGGCGCTCTCGCGGCAGGCGGCCGAGACGCCGCGGCGTGCCCGTCGACACCGTGCTGGCCGAACGGGCCGCCGAGTCGCCGCTCGGTCGCCTGGTGACGCCCGCGGAGGTCGCGTGGGCGGTGGCCACCCTGCTCGCGCCCGAGGCGGCCGCGCTCGACGGCTCGGCGCTGTCACTCGACGTCGGCGCCCGCCGCGGCATCTTCTGAGCGCCCGAACCTGGCGACCGCCTCGGGCGTGACCGGTGTGAAGAAGTTGACCAGGTTGCCGTCGGGGTCGCGGAAGAGCAGCGACCGGTTCCCCCACGGCATCGTGGTCGGCTCGTTCACGAACTCGTCGACGGTCTCCCGCAGCCGGGCGTACTCGGCGTCCACGTCGGCGACCAGGAACTCGATGATCGCCGTGCGGTTGTCGGCCGGGCGGGCGCTCCCGGCGCCGAACAGCGCGACCGTGCGGGTGTGCCCGATCGCCAACGTGCCCGCCGGTGTGCCGATCTCGGCGAAGTCCGGGGTCGACCAGGCGGCGGCAACGCCGGTGACCTGCTCGTAGAAGGCGGCGAGGTGCCGGACGTCGTCGGTGATGATGCGGATCGACACGAGGTTCATGGCTCCGACGCTGAGGACTAATACCGGACAGATCCCGCCCGGTATTGCAGGCAGACTGGGCGAGTGATCCGTCCCACCGCCCGGGTGCTGGCCCTGCTGGAGATCCTGCAGGCGGGCGGCACCCGCACGGTCGCCGAGCTGGCCGAACGCCTCGCCGTCGACGAGCGCACCGTGCGCCGCTACGTGGCCCACCTCGTCGACCTGGACGTCCCGGTCCGCTCGGTGCGCGGCCGCTACGGCGGCTACCGGCTCGCCCCGGGCTACCGCATGCCGCCGCTGATGCTCACCGACGAGGAAGCCCTCGCCGTGCTGCTGAGCCTGCTCGCGTTCCGCCGGTCGGAGACGGCGACGACGTCCGCCGTGGCCGCCGAGAGCGCCGCGGCCAAGCTGCGCCGCGTTCTGCCCGTTGCGCTGGCGGCCAGGCTGGAGACGCTCGCGGAGACCGTCGCCTTCACCACGGCCCGCCCGCGGGCGGCCGCCACCCCGGAGGCCGACGTGTTGCTGCTCCTCGCGCAGGCGGCTCGGGACCGCTCGCCGGTCACCATCGGCTACGTCGACCGCGACGGCCGTCGCAGCGACCGCACCCTGCACCCCTATGGCATCGTCGCGCACGCCGCGCGCTGGTACGTGACCGGCGCGGACTCGGCCAGCGGCCACGTGCGGCTCTTCCGGCTCGACCGCGTCACCACACCGACGGTGCTCGCGGGCTCCTTCGACGTGCCACCGGACTTCGACCCGGCCGCGCGGGTGCTGGCCACCCTGGCCGAGGCGCCCCACCGGCACGAGGTCGCCGTGCGGGTCCACGGCACCGTCGACGAGGTCCGCCCGCTGCTCCCGCCGTCCGTCGCCGTCGTCGACGACATGCCGGACGGCTCCTGGGTCCGGGTCCGCATCCGGGCCGAGCGCCTCGACTGGATCCCGGCCTTGCTCGTCGGCATCGGGCGGAGGTTCGTCGTCGAGCACCCCGAGGAGCTCCGGGTGCTCGTGCGCGAGCTGGGCAACCGGCTGCTCGAGGCGGCCGATCAGCCGACCGCGTAGGCGGCGGCAGGAGACCTCCCGCCGGAGGTGCCACGGTCAGGAGCGGGCCGCCCGGGCGGCGATCTCGGCGCCGCGGACCGAGCTGGCGGGCACGCCGCCGATCGCCCAGTCGTCCGGCGACACCTGGATGATCCGGCCGCGCACGGTGCGCCGGTCCACCCCCAGGGTGTCGACGATGATGTCGGTGAACGCCCCCAGCAGGCTGCGGCGCTGCTCGGCGGGACGGCCTTCCAGCACGATCGCGGTGAAGTAGGGCGCCTCGACGCCCACGACGCCGCCGGTGGCCCACCGCCCGGGCTCGTGCAGCGTGACGTAGGACCGCACGCGCTCGAGCGGCGACTCCAGCACCTCCGCGTAGCGGGCGCTCATCCTGGTGAGCAGCTCGGCGACCTGGGCGTCGGCGTGCTCGCCCGCCACCAGGTGCACCTCCAGGATGGGCATGCCGCCACGCTAGTGATCGTCGAGGAACCCGCCAAGGGGCCGGGAGACAGGTAGTGGCGCGCGTTCCGCACCCGTACCGCACGGTGACCGAACAGGTCGGCGGGATACCGTTGCGCACGGTCCACCGGATGTCGCCGCGGAGTGGTCATGGGTCTCGGGTTGCACACCGCCCTGCTGTCCTTCGGGCTGCTCGTGGGCGTGACGGCCTGTGGCGGCTCGGTGGCCGACGCCGACCGGCCGGTGCGGGCCACCGCGTCCGCCGCCCCGCTCACGCCGTTCTGCGCGGCCGCCCAGCACAACGCCGATGCGCTGCGCCCGCTGAACGGCTTCGCGCAGCGCGGCTCCGTGCCGCCCGACCAGCTCGGGCGCACCGTCGACGCGGTGCGCAACAGCGGCATCGAGCTGATCGCGTCCGCGCCCTCGGACATCCGCGCCGACGTCCAGATCGTCGTCGACGCGCTCGACGCCCAGCTCGACGCGCTGGAGCGGTCCGACGGCGACATCGCCGCCGTCGCCCGCGACCCGGCCGCCTCGGCGACCGCGGCCGCCAGCGGTGCCGCGGCCGCCTCGCAGCGCGTGAGCGCCTACATCACCCGCACCTGCCAGGGGTACTAGCGGCCTACGCGGGCCCCTCCAGGTAGCTCTCCCAGGCGTCGATGTCCACGGTGAGGGTCGGGTCGGCCGCCTCGCCCCACAGCTCCCGCCCGCTGAACCGCACGGAGTAGAGCCACTCCGGCCGCTCGCCGTGGCCGTGGGCGTTGCTGTCGGGCAGCACGTGCGCGCCGTGCACCCGCTCGACCGTGCCCTGCTTGCCGCGGGCGTAGCGGGGCAGGCGGGTGTGCCCGGTGGGGTGCAGCACGCGGGTGCGCACGGTGTCGCCGACCGCGAACCGGGCCGGGCCCGGTGCGGGCCGCGTGTACGGGCTGCCCGCCGCGAACGCCGCCCGGGCGTCGTCGGGGCTCCAGGCGCGGACGTCGGCGCCGGCCTCGCGCGCCCGCCCCTCGGCCAGCTCGGCCTCCCCCACGAGGCCCGTGGCGACCAGCAGCCGCTCCAGCCCGAGCGTCCAGATCGCGTAGTAGGAGGAGTTGAGGTACACCGGCGGCGGCAGGCTCTCGCGGGCGAACCGGCCCGCGTCGATGCTCCACCGCCGGGCCGCGCCCATGGCCAGCACGAGCGCGAGGATGCGGCGCTCCCACTCGGCGTGGAAGCGTTCGTCCTCCGGCTCCGGCACGACCGGGCCGAAGCCCATCATCCCGCCGAGGTCGGCCGCCCCGTTCACCGCGCGCCCCTCACAGCAGCGCCGTGCCGATCATCCCGTCGCGGGTGACCAGCGCGGCCAGCGCCTCCTCGTCCAGGTCTTCGGTGCCTTCCGGGCGCATCGGGACGACGAGGTAGCGGATCTCGGCGGTCGAGTCGTGCACGGTGATGCGCGTGGCCTCCGGCAGCGTGACGCCGAAGTCGGCGAGCACGCCGCGCGGGTCGAGCACGGCGCGCGACCGGTAGGCAGGCGACTTGTACCAGGTGGGCGGCAGGCCCAGCACCGGCCACGGGTAGCAGGAGCAGAGCGTGCACACGACGAGGTGGTGCTCCTCGGGGGTGTTCTCCACCGCCACCATGTGCTCGCCCTGGCGGCCGCCGTAGCCCAGCTCGGCGATGGCGGCGGTGGCGTCGGCGCGCAGGCGCTCCCGGTACGCCGGGTCGACCCAGGACCGGGCGACGACGTGGGCCCCGTTGCGCGGCCCGACGTCGCCGTCGTAGGTGGTGACGATGGCGTCGAGCGTCTCGGGGTGGACGTAGCCCTTCTCGACGAGGATCGACTCCAGCGCCTCGACCTTCTCCGGGATGCCGTGATCGCTCATGACGCCACCAACCTTCCTGCGTGGGCCTGCTCCTCCTGGCGCACCGCACCCGCGGCGCTGGTGCGGACCTCCCACGCGGCCAGCGCCCGCCCGATGCGGGTGCGCACCTCGGCCTCGCGCTCGGGCTCCGTGGCGAACAGGATCCGCAGGTGCACCTGGGCGCCCCGGCGCTGCGCGGCCGTGTGGTGCGGGGCCAGCGGGCAGGGGGGCGGGTGTTCCCAGTGCCCGCACAGCTCCGCGGTGACCGCTCCCCCGGGCGCCGCGATGTCGGCGTCGGGCGCGAGCGTGATGACGGCGTCGTGGGCGAAGGGCTGCCGCATGCGGTCACGCTACGACGTGAGCCCCAGCTGCCGGTAGAGCGCGAGATCGTCGCGCACGGCGTGGTGCTCGCGGATCACGCCGTCCTCGACCCGGTAGCGGTGCATGGCCTCGAACGCGAACTCCCGGTCGGTCGGCGGGATGCCGAGGAACTCCCCCACGTGCCTGCCCGTGCACCGCACCCACGCCATCACCGACTCGCCCTCGGCGACCACGTCGAGCACCGCGTAGTCGATCCGCAACGCGCCCTTGAGGAGGCGGAAGATCGTGCGGTAGCCCTCCGGGCCGGGCGGGATCATCCCGGGCGGGGCGCCGTGGTCGACGAAGTCGGCCGAGACGAGGTCGTCGATGCGCTCCAGCTCGCCGCTCTGCACGGCGTCGAACAGGGCGAGGACGGGCGCGCGGTTGTCGACCGGCGGACGACCGTGCGCGGCCTGGAAGTCCTCGATGGCCGCGACGGCCTGCCGCGGGTGCGCGATGAGCTGCATGTGCCCCACCGCCACCGTCCGCGCGATCGCCACCGACGGCACCAGCTCGGCCAGGCGTTCGAGGTCGGTCATCTGCGACGCGTCGACGTACAGCAGCGGCGCGGCCAGTGCCCGCAGCGCGCCCTCGGCGTCCCACTCCAGGAACTGCTCGGGCACGGCCGCCACGACGTGCTGCGGCATCCGCGCGACGGCCGCGAGCTCCGCGGTGAGCAGCGTGAGGTCGTCGGTGGGCAGGTAGCTCTGCTGCAGGAAACCGGCCATCGCCTCGCGCCACGCGGGCGAGCGCAACGCGGCGAGCAGCGGCTCGGTGCCCGCCAGCACCTCCTTGCGGAACAGCATGGTGCCGTCCAGCGCGACGACGGCCGACGCCAGGTCCGGACGTCGGGCGGCCAGCTCGACGGCCACAGCACCCCCCGCGCTGTGGCCGACCAGCAACGCACCCGAGACGCCCAGGTGGTCGCAGAGCGCGGCGACGTCGGCCGCCTGCGCCGGGATCGCGAGCCGCTCCCCCACGGCGTCCGGGCCCGGCACCTCGCTCTCGCCGTGGCCCGCAGCGTCGATCGCGACCACCCGGTAGGTCGGCGCCAACGCCGCGCCGACCGCGCGCAGGTCCGCCCGCTCCGAGATCCAGCCGTGGATGAGGACGGCGACCGGCCGTTCGCCGCCGCTGTCGTCGTAGGCGAGCCGCAGGCCCGCCCGTTCGATGTGGTGTGTCATGATCCCCCGCATTTGGTACGGTAACCCGTATTCGATACTGGAGACGGTAACTAATGTCGGCACGAGGCGTCAACCCGCGCACCTACGACAACAGCAGGCGCGCCGAACAGGCCCGAGCGACGCGGCGCCGGATCATCGACGTCGCGCGCGAGCTCCTGCTCACCCAGGGGTACGCGACCACGACGATCGCGCAGGTCGCGCAGGCCGCAGGCGTGTCGTCCGAGACGGTGCAGAAGGGCTTCGGCACGAAGGCGGCGCTGGCCAAGGCGGTGTACGACGTCACGCTGGTCGGCGACGACGAGCCCGTGCCGCTGCGCGAGCGGCCCGAGTTCGTGGCAATACGCGCCGAGTCCGACCCGGTCCGGAAGGTGGCGGCCTACGGCGTCGTCGGCCGGAGCCTGTGGGAGCGCCTGGGGCCGCTGATCGGCGTGCTCATGCAGGGCGCGCAGGCCGGGGAGCCCGACCTCGTCGCGTTCGTGGCGACGATCCGCCGGGAGTCCTACATCGGCGCGTCCGGGCTGGTCGCGGACCTGGCGGCGCACGGCGCACTGCGCCCCGGCCTTTCGGTCGAGCAGGCCCGCGACGAGCTGTGGCTGCTCATCCAGCCCGAGCTGTGGCTCCTGCTCCGCGGCGAGCGCGGTTGGACGCTGGACGCCGTGCAGGCCTGGTTCACCCGCACGGCGTCGGCGGCGCTACTGGGTTAGGGCCGGATGGCCATCACCACGGCCTTGGGCTCGGTGAAGAACTCCCGGCTGTAGTCGCCGCCCTCGCGGCCCCAGCCGGAGTCGCCGAAGCCGCCGAACGGGGCGCGCAGGTCGCGGATGAAGAAGCAGTTCGCCCAGATCGTGCCCGCCCGCAGCTGGGCCGCCACCCGGTGCGCCCGGGAGAGGTTCTCCGTGAAGATCATGGCGTTGAGCCCGAACGGCGTGCCGTTCGCGGCCCGGATCGCCTCGTCCTCGGCGTCGAACGGGGTGACCGTGACGACCGGCCCGAACACCTCCTCGCACTGGATCGGGGCGTCGGCGGGCACGTCGACGACGACGGTCGGCTTCACGACCCAACCCTCGCCCAGGCCCCCGGTGAGGATCTTCCCGCCGGGGTTCTCGACGTAGCCGCGCACCTTGCGCCAGTGCGTCTCCGAGGCGAGCGGGCCCAGCTCGGTGGCCGCGTCCTTCGGGTCGCCGATCCGCAGGCCCTCGGCCGCGGCGACGAACCGGGCGAGGAACTCGTCGAGCACCGCCCGCTGGACGTACAGCCGCGAGCCCGCGAGGCACACCTGGCCCGCGTTGGAGAAGATCGCCTTGATCGACCAGTCGACGGCCGTGTCCAGGTCGGCGTCGGCGAACACCAGGTTGGCGCCCTTGCCGCCCAGCTCGAGGCTCACCGGGGTGAGGTTGCGCGCGGCCGCGGAGGTGATCGCGCGCCCGGTGTTCGACTCGCCGGTGAACGTGATCCGGTCGACCCGGCGGTCCTCGGTGAGCGCCGAACCGGCCGCGTTCGGCCCGTAGCCGTGCAGCACGTTGAACACGCCCGGCGGGATGCCCGCCTCCAGCGCGAGCCGGGCCATGATCGTCGCCGAGCCCGGGGTGTCCTCCGCGGGCTTGAGCACCACGGTGTTGCCCCAGGCCAGCGCGGGCGCGACCTTCCAGCTCTCGAGCATGAGCGGGAAGTTCCACGGCGCGATCGCCGCGACGACGCCCGCGGGCTCGTAGCGGGTGTAGGCGTGGTGGCCGGTGTCCATCGGCAGGGTCTCGGCCGTGGCCAGGCGCGCGTGGTCGGCGAAGAACCGGAAGTTCTGCGCCGCGCGCGGCACGTCCTTGCCGCGGGCGTCGCTGATCGGCTTGCCCATGTCGCGGGTGTCGGCGAGGGCGAGCCACTCGAGGTGCTCGACCAGCAGGTCGGCGAAGCGGTGGATCAGCGCGCCCCGCTCGGCGAAGCCCATCCGCGGCCACGGGCCCTCGTCGAACGCCCGGCGGGCCGCGGCGACGGCCCGGTCGGCCTCCGCCGCGCCGCCCAGCGCGACCGTCGCCCACGGCTCGCGGGTCCACGGGTCGACGGAGTCGAACGTGGCACCGTCGGATTCCTCGCGGCCGTCGATGACGTGCCCGAACTGCTCCACTACGCCTCCTCGGACGCCCGCTCTGCCGCCAGCTGGATCGCGACGTCGATGATCATGTCCTCTTGGCCGCCGACCAGGCCGATCTCGCCGCAGCGGCGCAGGATCGCGTGCGCGGGCACCTTGTAGCGCTCGGCCGCGGCCTCGGCGTGCAGCAGGAACGAAGAGTAGACGCCCGCCCAGCCCTGCACGATGGCGTTGCGGTCCATCTTGGGCCACCGGTTGAGGTACGGGCGGACGACGTCCTCGGCCGCGTCGAGCAGGCCCATCACGTCGAGGCCGGTGTCCACGCCGAGCCGGTCGAACACGGCGGCGAGCACCTCGGTGGGCGAGTTGCCCGAGCCCGCCCCCAGCGCGCACAGCGAGCCGTCGATGTAGCGGACGCCGACCTCCTGCGCGATCACCGAGTTGGCCACGCCGAAGGACATGTTCTGGTGGCCGTGGTAGCCGACCCAGGCCTCGTCGCCGACCTCCGCGACGAGCGCCTCGAACCGGGCGCGGGCGTCGTCCATGAGCAGCGCCCCCGCCGAGTCGGTGACGTACGGCGCCTGGCAGCCTGCGTCGACCATGATCCGGGCCTGCTTCGCGAGGTCCTCCGGCGACGTGCGGTGGGCCATCATGAGGAACCCGGCGGTCTCCATGCCCAGGTCGCGGGCGGCGGCGAAGTGCTGCGGCGAGACGTCGGCCTCGGTGCAGTGGGTGGCCACGCGCACCATGCCCGCGCCCGCGTCGCGGGCCCGCTTGAGGTCCTCGACCGTGCCGATCCCGGGCACCAGGAGCACGGCGATCGTCGCCTGCTGCGCCTCCTCGCGGGCGGCCGCGATGAGCTGCATCTCGTCGGTGCGGGAGAAGCCGTAGTTGAACGAGCTGCCGCCCAGGCCGTCGCCGTGGGTCACCTCGATCACCTCGATGCCCGCGCGGTCGAGCGCGCGCACCGTGTCGCGCACCTGCGACTCGGTGAACTGGTGGGCCATCGCGTGGCTGCCGTCGCGCAGGGTGGTGTCGATGATGCGGACGTCGTGCGTCAACTCCGGGCGGCTCATGCGAACGCTCCCTGCTTGGCCAGCGCCATCTGCTCGCCCACCTGGGCGGCCGCGGCGGTCATGATGTCGAGGTTGCCCGCGTAGGGCGGGAGGTAGTCGCCGTTGCCCTTGACCTCGAGCAGCACGGTGACGCGGGCGTGGCCGCCCCAGTTCTCGCGCGGCTCGTCGAACTGGGGCTCGGCCCGCAGCGTGTAGCCGGGCACGTACTCCTGCACGGCGAGCGCCATCTCGTGGATCGACGCGGCGATCGCGGCCCGGTCGGCGTCGGCGCCGATCATGCAGAACACCGTGTCCCGCATGATCATCGGCGGCTCGACGGGGTTGAGGATGATGATCGCCTTACCGCGGTCGGCCCCACCCACCTCCGCGACGGCCTGGGACGTCGTGTGCGTGAACTCGTCGATGTTGGCGCGGGTGCCGGGGCCCGCCGAGCGCGACGCCACCGAGGCGACGATCTCCGCGTACGGCACCGCCGTGACCCGCGAGACGGCGTGCACCATCGGGATCGTCGCCTGCCCGCCGCAGGTGATCATCGAGACGTTGGGCGCGTCGATGTGCGCCCGCAGGTTCACCGGCGGGCAGACCATCGGCCCGAGGTGGGCGGGCGTGAGGTCCACGGCCTGGATGCCCGCCTCGGCGTAGCGCGGGGCGTTGGCCAGGTGCGCGGCCGCCGAGGTGGCCTCGAAGACGATCTGCGGGAGCGGGTCCTGGCGGAGCAGCCAGTCCACGCCCTCGGCCGACGCGGCGATGCCCTCGTCGCGGGCGCGGGCGAGGCCGTCGGACTCGACGACGCCCGACCATGTACGCGACGTCGACCACGGCGCTGCGCTTGAGCTTGGCCAGCAGATCGGTGCCGATGTTGCCCGGCCCGACGATGGCGGCCGGTGACCTTCTCGGGACTCATGTCCGCGAGGGTGCCGTCCGGGTAGCCTTCGCCCTAGATCGACGTTCCACTGAGAGGAACGCTTGCGTGCCGCCGAAGTCCGTTCTGGGCCGCGCCCTGACGCTGCTCACCGCGTTTCGACCCGGCGACGCCGAGCTCACGCTGGCCGAGCTGGCCCGGCGCACCGGACTTCCCAAGCCCACCGCGCACCGGATGCTCGCCGAGCTGGCGGAGTGGAACGTCGTGGAGCGCACGCCGCACGGCATCCGGCTGGGGATGCGGCTGTTCGAGCTCGGCCAGCTCGCGCCCCTGCAGCGCGGGCTGCGCGAGGCGGCGGCCCCGTTCCTCTCCGACCTGTTCGAGGCCACGCACGAGACGGTGCACCTCGCCGTGCCGGACGGGCTCGACGTCGTCTACGTGCAGAAGCTGCCGGGGCGGCACGGGCCGCGGATCTCGTCGCGGATCGGCGGGCGCATGCCCGCGTACTGCACGGGGGTCGGCAAGGCGATGTTGGCGTTCGCACCGCCGGAGCGGCTCGCCGCGGTCGTGGCGGCCGGGCTCGCGCGCCGCACACCCCGCACGGTCGTGGCGCCGGGGCTGCTGGCCGAGGAGCTGGCCCGGATCCGGGAGCGCGGGGTGGCCGAGGAGCACGAGGAGTCGACGGTCGGGATCGCGTGCGTCGCGGCCCCGGTGCGCGACGGCGGCCCGCACGCCGTCGCGGCGATCTCGATCACCGGGTGGGCCAACCGGCTCGACACCGCCCGCCTCGCGCCCGCCGTCCGCACGGCCGCGCTCGGCCTCTCCCGCGCGCTCCGCGCGGGTGCCGCGCCCGAGTACACCTAGAGCGCCTGGGAGAACCGCAGGTGGTTGCCCGCCGGGTCGCGGAACGCGCAGTCGCGCACCCCGTACGGCTGGTCGATCGGCTCCTGCAGCACCTCGGCGCCCGCCGTCCGGAGCCGCTCGAACGTCGCCGCCAGGTCGTCGGTGGCGAAGATCGCGCTGCCCAGCACGCCCTTGGCCAGCAGCGCGCTCAGCGCCTCGGCGTCCTGCGGCGAGTGCCCCATCGAGGCCGTGACCAGCACGATCTCGACGCCGGGCTGCTCCGGCGAGGCCACGGTCAGCCAGCGCTCGTCGCCGAGTGGGACGTCGTTCTTCAGCTCAAGGCCGAGCACGTCGCGGTAGAACGCCAGCGCCTTGTCCTGGTCGTCGACGATCATGAAGGTGTGGGAGAGCTTGAGGGTCATGCGGTCACGCTAGGGCTGTGCGGCGAGGCGCGGCTTCTCCATTCCTGCCGGATTGCGCACGGGCCGCGACCACGCCTGTGCGACGCAGGCGGGCACCGCCGACGCCGCTCGGTGGTCGCGCGCCCGGTAGGCGCTGGGGCTCTCCCCGACCAGCTCGCTGAACCGCGAGCTGAACGAGCCGAGCGAGGTCGCGCCCACCGCCAGGCACACCTCGGTGACGCTCAGGTCCCCGCGCCGTAGCAACGCCATGGCCCGCTCGATCCGGCGGCACATGAGGTAGGCGTACGGGGTCTCGCCGTAGGCGTCGCGGAACCGGCGGGCGAACTGCGACGGCGACATCAGCGCGGCCTTGGCCATGGCGGGCACGTCCAGCGGACGGGCGTACTCGCGGTCCATGAGGTCGCGCGCCCGACGCAGGTGGGCCAGCTCGTCCGGCGTCACCCCGTGATCGTGCCACGCGCCGCGAGCCCGTCTCGCGGGACCGGGGCTGCGGGCGGGGTTAGGCTCGGGGCGTGGGGAGCGTTGCGCGGTCGATCGTCGACGCCGTCGCGGTGCACGGCGCCACCACCGTCTTCGGGCTCCCGGGGGTGCACAACCTCGCGTTCTGGAAGGTGCCCGAGGGGGCGCCGCTGGTCGTCCGGCACGAGCAGGCCGCCGTCTACGCCGCCGACGGCTGGGCCCGCGCCACCGGGCGCCTCGGCGCCGCCGTCGTCACCACCGGGCCGGGCGCGGCCAACGCGCTGGCCGCGTTCGGCGAGGCCGCGGCCGCCCGCTCGCCGGTGCTGCTCGTGGCGTCGGAGATCCCACAGGCGCTGCGCCGCGCGGGCAGGCTCCGCGGTGTGCTGCACGAGTCGCGCGACCAGGCGGGCCTGTTCCGGCCGCTGGCCAAGGCGGTGTTCACGCCCCGCTCGGCCGCCGAGGTCGCAGGCGTGCTGGACGAAGCCGTCGCCGCGGCGATGCGGCACCCGCGCGGGCCGGTCTACGTGGACGTCCCCGCCGACGTGCTCGGCCACGAGGCCGTCACGCCGTTGGCGGCGGGCCCCTGGTTCGAGCCGCTGCCCACGGAGGCGGATCTCGACGCGGCCGCCGCCGTGCTCGCCGACGCCCGGGTGGTCATCTGGGCGGGCGGCGGCGCGGTGGACGCCGAGCCGTCGGTGGCGGTGCTGGCCGAGCACCTGGGCGCGCCGGTGGTGGCGAGCTTCGGCGGTCGCGGCGTGCCGCCCACCGCGCACCCGCTCACGGTCGGACTGCCGCCGCACGAGCCCGAGGTGGCGGAGCTGATCGGGCGGGCCGACGTGCTGCTGGCCGTCGGGCGGCGACCTCGACGGCATGAACACCCGCAACTGGACGATGCCGCGCCCACCCCGGCTGGTCACGCTCGACCCGGCGCCGCTCGTCGATCCGCCGGAGTGGGCGGCCGACGCGACCGTCACCGGGCGGCTCGGCGACGCGCTGCGCGGCCTGCGCGACCGGCTGCCGAGCCGCGCGCCGTGGGCGCCGCCGAGGCTGGGCGAGCAGGCCCGGGAACGGATCGCCGCCGACCCGGTCAGCGCCGAGGCCATGGCGCTCGTCGCCGCGGTCGAGGCCGCGCGCACCGACGAGACCGTGCTGGTGTGCGACATGGCCGTCGCGGGCTACTGGGTGGGCGGCTACGCGAGCGCCCCCGGCCCGCGCAGGCTCGCGTACCCGGTCGGCTGGGGCACGCTCGGCTTCGGCCTGCCCGCCGCGATCGGGCCCGCGGCCGCGGGCCACCCGGTGATCGCGGTCTGCGGCGACGGCGGCCTCGCCATGGGCGTGGGCGAGCTCGCCACGCTGGTGCAGGAACGCCTGCCGGTCACCGTCCTTGTCGTCGACGACGGTGGCTACGGGATGCTGCGCTACGACCAGGCCCGCGTCGGCGACCCGGAGGTCGGCGTCGACCTGGTCGGCCCGGATCTCTCCGCCCTCGCCGCGGCGTACGGGCTGCCCGCCACCGCGGTGCCGTCGGTCGGCGACGGCCTGGCGAGCGCGCTGGCCAAGGCGGTCGGCTCAGGTGGACCACACCTCGTGCACGTGCGCGCCCGGCTCACCCCGCCGCGCACCACCTCGCCGCGCTGGCGAGAAGACTAACTCTTGCTGTGACACAGAACACATCGCCGGATACACTATCGCGATATATCGTGATGGCACACGAGCTGATAGAGGTTATCGGCTCCTCTCATCCAAGGAGACACATCATGACTGCCAACAACCCCCGTTTCGGTCCGCGCCAGGGCCAGTGGCGCAGGCACGCCCACCGGCCGCCGTTCGGTCCGGACTTCATGGGCACCGACGGTCCGCCGCCGCCCCCACCGTTCGACGGTCCCGTCGACGACGAGCAGCCCGGCCCCCGCGGCAGGCGGCAACGCCGCGGCGGACCGCCCTTCGGTCCGGGCTTCGGCCCGGGCATGCCGCCCGGCTTCGCCCGCCGCTTCGGCGGACCGCGCGGCCGGGGTCGTCGCACCGCCCGCGGTGACATCCGCGCCGCGGTGCTCGCGCTGGTCGCCGAGCAGCCCCGGCACGGCTACGAGATCATCCAGGAGATCGCCGAGCGGACGAGTGGGGCCTGGCGCCCCAGCCCCGGCTCGGTCTACCCCACGCTCTCGCAGCTGGAGGACGAAGGCCTCGTCCGCGTCGAGCAGGCCGACGGCCGCCGGGTCGTCCACCTCACCGAGGAGGGCACCCGCTACGTCGAGGAGCACCGCGCCGAGCTCGACGCGGTGTGGGAGTCGGTCGACCGCGGCGACGACGACGCCACGGCGCTGTTCGAGCAGCTGGGCCAGCTGCACGCGGCGGCCCAGCAGGTGATCAGCGCGGGTACGCCCGCCCAGATCACCGCGGCCACCGAGGCGCTGACCGAAGCCCGCAAGACGATCTACCGCCTGCTCGCCGAGTAGGCACGCTCCACCTCAGCAGGGTGGCCCGACATCGGGCCACCCTGTTGCAGTTTCCGGGGGCGGGCGTCCAGAGCCGAGCGCACCGCGGCCAGCGCGACCGCGTTGCCCGGCTCGAACCCGCTGACCGAGCCCGCGGTGCCGCGCTCGGCGGCGCGCACCCACGCCGAGTGCCCGACGCAGCCCAGGAGCGCGTCGCCGATCTGCTCGGTGAGCCACGCCGCGTCGCCCCCGTCGGACGTCTTGTTGCCGAGCACGAACAGGGCGGCGTCCGCGGCCGCGGCGTGTTCGGCGTGCAGGCGGCGGAGCCCGACCGCCCGCCGGGTCGGCTCCGCGACGAGCACGGTGAGGTCGTAGCGCGCCGTCGCCGTGCCGTCGGCCGCGAGGTCGGACCCGTCGGCCGCGACCGCCGACGCACACCGTGCGGTGCCCACGCGCATCGCGGGCGGTGTGCGTGGACCCCCGACGGTGTGCGTGAGCCCGACGAGACCGTCCGGGGTCAGGCCGAACATCCCCTCGACGGGCGCCCACCGCGGCGGCGTCGGGGTCGCCGCCACCAACGGGTGATCATCGCCGACGGCGGGCCAGCACCTCCCGCAGCGGCGGCACCTGCACGCCCTCGGCCGCCAGCTTGCGCCGCGCACGCCGCCGGGCCACGAGCACGCCGACCAGCGCGAACGCCCACACGACGTACTGCACGCACCAGGCCACCCGGAACCCCTCGGGCGTGTAGCCGCCCGGCCCGAGCAGCACCCCCACGCCGAACGACACCAGCAGCGCGGCGAGGAAGCCGCCGATGTTGACGATGCCCACCGCCGTGCCCTGCCGGTGGTGCGGGTTGAACGTGCGGGCGTAGTCGAACCCGATCATCGAGCCGGGGGCGCCGAGGGCGAGCACGACGACCAGCACGACGAGCAGCCACCGCGGGGCGGGGGGCTCGGTCGCGAGCACGGCCGTCCACACGGCGGCGGTGCCGACGATCACCGTGATCACCAGCCACGAGCGGCGCAGCGGGTGGCGCGCCGTGAACTCACCGAACAGCGGGCCCGCGACGATCCCGACGAGCACGAACAGCGTGAGCAGCGCGCTCGCGCCCGCCGCCGTCATGCCCTGCCCGGCCACCAGGTAGGGCACCCCCCAGAGCAGCGCGAACACCGTGCCGGAGAACTGCGTGCCGGTGTGCGTCCAGAGGCCCAGCCGGGTGCCGGGCTCCCGCCAGGCGTGCTTGAGGCTCTGCAGCACCTCGCGCGGGGTCGCCGCGGGCGGCGGGGCGGGCGCGCCGGGCGGCCGGTTGCGCAGCACCGCGAGCACCGCCAGCGCGACGGCCACGCCGAGCGCCGCCGCCGAGCCGAACGCCGTCGCCCAGCCCGGGCCGTGCAGCAACGCCGCGAACGGGATCGCCGAGAGCACCTGTCCCAGCTGGCCGATGAGCCCGGTGAGCTGCGTCATCACCGGCACCCGCCGGGCCGGGAACCACGCCACGACCACCGCGAGCACGCTGATGAACGTCAACGCGTCGCCCGCACCGACCAGCACCCGGGCGGCGATGGCCAGCGGCAGCCCGTCGGCCAGCGCCAGCAGCAGCTGACCGGCCGCCATGACCAGCGCCCCGACGACCACGAGCGTGCGCGCCCCGAAGCGGTCCAGCAGCACCCCCGCGGGCACCTGCAGGCTCGCGTAGACCAGCAGCTGCAGCACCACGAACCCGGACAGCACGGCGGGCGAGGCGTCGAAGCGCGCCGCGGCGTCGAGCCCGGCGATGCCGAACGACGTGCGCTGCATGACGCCGACCATGTAGGCGGCGAGCCCGACGACCCAGATCAACCACAGACGACTCATTGCGGACCCATCGTGCGTCATCCGACTCGGAAACGGGATGCTGTGCGGGGAGTTTCACGTTGGTGCTCACGAAGGGACGGAGGTGCACGATGCTGGAGCCCGCCGAGCTGTACGAGCTGACGGAGGCGGAGGTCCCGGCGGCGGCGCCGGTGCTGATCGTGGCGCTGGAGGGTTTCGTCGACGCGGGTAACGCCGCCCGGCTGGCCGTGGTAGCGATGCGCGAGGGGCGGGAGGCGCGCACGCTGGCGCGGTTCGACGTCGACCAGCTCATCGACTACCGGTCTCGCAGGCCCCCGCTGCGGTTCGACACCGACCACTGGGAGTCCTACGCGGCGCCCGACCTCGACGTCGTGGCCGTCACCGACACGGCCGACACCGAGTACCTGCTGCTGACCGGGCCCGAGCCGGATTCGCAGTGGGAACGGTTCGCCGCCGCGGTCGGCCAGCTCGTCGAGCGGTTCGGGGTGCGGCTGGTGATCAACATGTCGGCGATACCGATGGCGGTGCCGCACACGCGGCCGATCGGCGTCACCGCGCACGGCACCCGCCGCGAGCTCACCGAGGGCCACGAGGCGTGGTTCACCGCGGCCGACGTGCCCGGCAGCGCCGTCGGCCTGATGGAGCTGCGGCTGGGCGAGGCGGGCCACGACGCGATGGGCTTCGCGGTGCACGTGCCGCACTACCTGGCGCGGGCGGAGTACCCCCAGGCGGCGCGGGTGCTCGTCGACCACGTCGGCATCGCGGGCGGGCTCTACCTCTCCACCGAGGCGCTGTCGGTGGCGGCGGAGCGGGCCGAGAAGGAGATCGGCGACCAGGTGTCGGCGTCCGAGGAGGTGAAGGAGGTCGTCGAGGCGCTCGAACGGCAGTACGACGCCGTCACGGCGGGCCGCGCCTCGGGCCTGTCCGACGACCTGCCCAGCGCCGACGAGCTGGCGGCCGAGGTCGAGAAGTTCCTCGCGGGCCAGGACGAGGACAACCCGCCGAGCTCCTAGGTCGTCAGCACGATCTTGCCGAGCACCCGCCGCTCGTCGATCTGGGTCAACGCCTCCGCCGCCTTCTCCAACGGGAAGCGGGCCCCGATCGGCGGGTCGAGCGCGCCCGAGCGGAGGTGCGGCAGCAGCTCGTCCCACTGCCCCGTGGCGAAGCCGGGCCTGCCGAGGGCGAAGGCACCCCAGCCGACGCCGACGACGTCGATGTTGTTGAGCAGCAACCGGTTGACCTTGACCGTGGGGATCTCGCCCGCGGTGAAGCCGACCACGAGCAGCCGCCCGAGCGGGCGCAGGCAGCGCAGCGAGTCGGTGAAGCGGTCGCCGCCGACCGGGTCCACGACGAGGTCGACCCCGCCCAGCTCCTTGACGGCGTCGCGGAAGCCCTCGACGGGCACGGTGTGCGCCGCCCCCACCGACCGGGCCACCTCGGCCTTGGCGTCGCTGGACACGACGGCGATCACGGTGGCGCCGAGCGCCGCCGCCAACTGCACGCAGGCCGTGCCGACCCCGCCTGCCGCGCCGTGCACGAGCACGGCCTGGCCCGCCTCCAGGTGGCCCCGCACCACCATGGCGAACTGCGCGGTGAGGTAGTTCATCGGCAGACCCGCGCCCGCCTCGAAGGAGACGTTGTCGGGCAGCGGGAAGACGGCATCGGCATCTGCGACGGCGACCTCGGCGAACGCGCCCGTGCCGCTGAACGCCACCACCCGGTCGCCCGGTGCGAGCGGCGAGCCGTCCGGCACCTCCCGCACCGTGCCCGCGACCTCGGAGCCCAACGTGAACGGCGTCTCGGGTTTGTACTGGTAGAGGCCTTTCGACTGCAGGACGTCCGGGAAGTTGACCCCGGCCGCGGCGACGTCGATGAGCACCTGCTGCGGGCTCCGCGACGGCTCCGGGACCTCCCGCAGCTCGACCGCCGCAGGTCCGTCCAACCGCACCACCTGTACAGCGCGCATGCCCGTCACCGTACCCGGCGATACCACCCCCTTGATCACCCTTCCCCGCGACCCCCGCTCGGCAGCGGGCCCCGGCAGCCGGCAGGGTGCCCCGGTGCAACTCGTCTTCGGCCCCGAGGACCTGGAGGCGTACGCCGTCGTCCGGGACCGGCTGAGGCTGCACATCGTGGCGTGGGCCCGCCGTCGCGGCCTCACGGTGGAACCGTCGCTGGTCGCGGCCGCGCTGGACCACAAGCACAGCCTGGACGGGCGCCTCGGCCACTGGACGCGCGCCCACGTCGCCGACGCCCTCGCGGTGTGGTTCCCGCGCACCGTGGCGCTGCTCCCCGACGACCGCGACGCCGTACCGGCCGCCTTGCACGCGTTGATCGGCTTCCTCGCCGAGCGCGACTGGCTCGACTCCCGGTCCGACCCGTCCGAGGGCCTGCACACGCAGGTGGCCGACTCCACCCCGGCGCTGCACGACGCCCTCGACGACGAGCGCAACCACGACCTCGGCACCTTCTGGGCCGTCCAGATGCTGCGCCACGGCGTGCCGACCGCGGACCCCACCGCGGTCGCCCGCTTCATCGAACGGGTGCACGCGGGCGAGCTCGACATCGACCGCGCGGCGCTGCGCGACATCACCCGCCGCGAACGCCGGGCCGACCCGCAGGCGCCCAGCCGCCCGCTACCCGCCGTGCTGCTGCCCGGGGCGGCGGCCATGCTGGCCGCCGCCGACTCGTCGGTCGCGCTCGCCCGGCTGCGCGGCTTCACCCGCTGGGTGCGCGCAGGCCGTTCGCTGACCCGCGACGGCAGGCTGCAGCTCGACGACGCCCGCGCCGTCGCCGAGGCGCTCGACCTCGACCACTTCGCCCGCGACCGCGCCCGCGCAGGCGACGAGCTCCCCGAGATCGTGCTGCTCCTCAGCTGGGCACGCCAGGCCCGGTTCGTCCGGGTCGTGCGCGGACGGCTGGTGCAGGTCAGGAACGCCGCGCCGCTGCTGTCGCGGCCGATCGAGATGTGGAAGCGCGCGTTCGAGGCCATCGGCGGCATCGGCGAGCACTTCGGCGGGACGAACGTGTTCGGCGCCCCCTCGTTGTTCGGGATGAGCCTCGGTGAGGCCTACCCGATGCTGCTCAACCTGCTCTACGCCGCGGGCGGCGACCCGATCCCGGTCGAGCGGTTCCACCGCTGCGTGCGCGAGGCCGTCAACGCCCGGATGGGCTGCATCGTCGACGACCTCGCGGGCGACGTCGAGCAGCGGCTGTGGCGCCGCGACGTCACCGCGCTGCTCGACGCGCTGGAGCTGCTCGGCGCCGTGCACCTCGAGGAGAGCCACGCCGACGACGACGTCGCCCACCGGGAGCTCGTCGCGCTGGCGTGCCGCGAGGACCCGGATCCGACGCTCGTGGGGCTCACCCCGATCGGGCTGTGGGCGGTGCGCGAGATGCTCGTGGAGTCCGGCGTGCACGCGCCGCTCGTGGGCGAGCTCGCCGCGGAGGACATCGAGTACGTCTGCGTGCGGTGCGTCGGCATGCGTCGGGAGGTCGCCGAGGCCGAGCTCGCGGCCTGGGTGGGTGCCCGCCCGGGGCGCGCGGCCGCCCACGAGGTGCTGCACTACCTGCAGCGCGTCGAGGACCCGGCGCACCGCGACCTGGCCCTCCACGCGCTCGCCCAGACCGGCGCGGCACCGGCCAACCGCGAGGGCCCACGGCCGCGGCGGACCGCGCACCGGAGCGCGGGGGCCCAGCTCCCCGTGGAGTGCGGCCCCCGCCGTCATCATTTCTGACGAAGTTGTTGTTGAGGAAGCAACACTTCGGGGGTCGTCGCCGACATCACCAGTGAGTCGGCGGTGCCCCGTCGGCCGCACGAGACGCTCGTGCGCGGAATGCGTTGCCCCCGCCTCGCGTTCCGCGCACGAGCAATCAGCCGCCCAGCGCCTGCTGCACCACGCCCTGCGCCTCCTCCTGGATGCGCGCGAGGTGCTCGGGGCCGCGGAAGCTCTCGGCGTACACCTTGTAGACGTCCTCGGTGCCGGACGGGCGCGCGGCGAACCAGCCGCCCTCGGTCACGACCTTCAGCCCACCCAGCGGCGCCCCGTTGCCGGGCGCCTCGGTGAGCCGGGCGATGATCGGCTCACCCGCCAGCTCGGACGCGGTCACGTCGCTCGCCGAGAGCTTGCCCAGCTTCGCCTTCGCCTCCGGCGTGGTGGCGACGTCGATGCGCGCGTAGGCGGGCGCGCCGAACCGCTCCGTGAGGTCCGCGTAGCGCTGTGACGGCGACTCCCCCGTCACCGCCAGGATCTCCGACGCCAGCAGCGCCAGGATGATCCCGTCCTTGTCGGTGCTCCAGACCCCGCCGTCGCGGCGCAGGAACGACGCACCGGCGCTCTCCTCGCCGCCGAAGCCCAGCGAGCCGTCGATGAGGCCCGGCACGAACCACTTGAAGCCGACGGGCGTCTCCACCAGCTTGCGGCCGAGGTCGGCGGCCACCCGGTCGATCATCGACGAGCTCACGGCCGTCTTGCCGACCCCCGCCGCGGCGGGCCAGTCAGGCCGGTTCGCGTAGAGGTAGCCGATCGCGACGGCCAGGAAGTGGTTGGGGTTCATCAGCCCGGCGTCGGAGGTGACGATGCCGTGCCGGTCGGAGTCGGCGTCGTTGCCCGTCGAGATCGGGTAGCGGTCGCGGGACGCCACCAGCGAGGCCATGGCGTACGGCGACGAGCAGTCCATCCGGATCTTGCCGTCCCAGTCGAGCGTCATGAACGCGAACTGCGGGTCGACGACGGGGTTCACCACGGTCAGGTCGATCTTGTGGCGTTCGGCGATGGCGGCCCAGTAGGCCACGCTCGCCCCGCCGAGGGGGTCCGCGCCGATCCGCACGCCCGCCGACCGGATCGCGTCGAGGTCGACGACGTTGGGCAGGTCGCTCACGTACTCGCCGAGGAAGTCGAACCGGCCCAGCGCGCCGCGGTCGAGCGGGCGCCGCTTGACCCCGTCGAGCTTGGCGAACAGCAGCTCGTTGGCGCGGTCGGCGATCCAGCTGGTGGCGTCGGTGTCGGCCGGGCCGCCGTGCGGCGGGTTGTACTTGAAGCCGCCGTCGCGCGGCGGGTTGTGGCTCGGGGTGATGACGACGCCGTCGGCGAGGCTGTCGGTGCGGTCGCGGTTGGCGCCGATGATCGCCGTCGAGACGGCGGGGGTGGGGGTGTAGCCGTCGGCGGAGTCCACGAGCACGTGCACGTCGTTGGCCAGGAACACCTCGCACGCGGTGACCCAGGCGGGCTCGGACAGCGCGTGGGTGTCGCGGCCGATGAACAGCGGGCCGTCGGTGCCCTGCGACGCCCGGTACTCGACGATGGCCTGGCTGGTGGCCGCGATGTGGTCGTCGTTGAACGTGGTGGACAGCGACGAGCCGCGGTGCCCCGAGGTGCCGAACGCCACCCGCTCGGCGGGGATGCTCGGATCGGGGTGCCGGTCGTGGTAGGCCGCGAGCAGGGCGTCGACGTCGACGAGGTCCTCGGGCTGGGCGGGCTGACCGGCGCGGGGGCTGTTCGGCATGGGCGACAGCCTGCCACCCCGAGGGCGTATCCACAGCCGTTTCCCAGATTCGACGTGGACCCTGGAGAGGGGAGTACACGACTCGGGGAGACCACCATGGGCACCGCACGTCCGACCACCGGCTCGGCCAGCGACCAGGGGCGACGGCGGTTCAACGCCGACGCGCTCGCGGTCTGGGCGCACGGCGGCGGGCTCGGGGTCGCGGTGGCCGACGGCATCGGCGACACGGCGGCCGCGTACGGGGCCGCGCACGTCGCGGCGGACACGGCGGCGCGGGCGGCGGCGGGCGGCGGTGCGCTCGACGCGCTGCTGGCCGCGCGGGCGGCGATCGTCGGAGGCCGTGACACCCGCGCAGGCGATGCCGTGCTCGTCGTCGCGGCGCTGCGGGCCGGGGGCGGCGAGATCGCGTGGGTCGGCGACTGCCGGGCCTACTTCTTCGACGGCGCGGGCGTCCGCCAGCTCACGGCCGACCAGACGATGGCCGCCGCGGTGCGGGAGGCCGGGGTGGCGGCGGCGCCGCGGTGGGAGCACGTGGTCACGGCGAGCGTGCGCAGCGCGTCCGCCGCGAACGCGGGGCGGGTGCGGATCCCGGAGGGGTGGGGCAGGCTGGCGCTCGTCACCGACGGGGTGCACCGGGAGCTCTCCCCCGCGGAGATCGCGGCGGTGCTGGCCCACGGCCACGACCCGGCCACGGCGGCGCGGGAGCTCACCGACCTCGCCCTCCTGGCCGGGGGCGGCGACAACGCGAGCGCCACGGTCGTCGAGGTGCCGCTGGTGCCTGCGCTGCCCGCCCAGCGCACCGACACCAGCCCGGCCTTCCCCGAGGTGCCCGGGGAAGCCGCCGACACCGCCTGACGGCGAGTCTCCGTTCCCGCGACGGCGAGTCTCCGTTCTCGCGACGGCGAGTCTCCGATTCCGCGACGGCGAGTCTCCGTTCTCGAGTCGGTGCGTCGGCGCATACTCGGTGCGGGCCGAGCCAACGGCGTGGGATGCCCGCGCGTACGGACGGGCGGTGGATCAGGCGGAGAGGCGCTGCTGGGGGATCCGCAGGTGGACCGGGAGGTGGGCGCGCGGCGTCGAGTCGGTGGTGAGGTGGAAGTGCCCGCGGCGGGAGCGGCTGCAGCGGTAGGCCCGCAGCGAACGGGCGCCGAGCGCCTCCAGCTCGCGGGCGGCGGCCTCGGCGGCCTCGCGGGTGGGGTAGATGACCTTGCCGTCGGTGCCGCGCCCGGCCCGCGGCGACACGACACCGGCCAGCTCGGCGCGGCTGGGCGTGCAGAAGACGGGCCTGCCGCTCGACGCGAGCCGGGCGTGCCGCAACAGCACCTCGCCCCGGGCCGCGTCGCGCACCCCGCGCTGCGTGGGCACGACCGGCCCCGGCGCCGTGGGCACCGGCACGAGGCCTGCGCCGCGATGCGTGCCGGCGTCTGCGCGGCAGTCGCGGCGGGGATCTCGCCAGAAGGGGCGCCGGGCGTCGCACCGCACTCGGCGGCGGAGCCTGCGTCGCAGCAGGCACGACGGTCGGCGGCGGAGCCCGCGTCCGAGCCGGCACTACTGCGGGCGGCGGCGGAGCCTGTGCCGAAGTGCGCGTCGACGTGCCCGCCTGCGCCCGCTCCGAACTCCGAGCTGGATCCTGCCTCGTGCATCTTCCCGGCCTCCTGGGTGGTCGTTCACCCCGCTGATCGCGTGCCGACCACCCTGCCGTTATCCGTCCCGTCGCGGGATCGCACGATCGTGTCGTTTCGCCCGACCACTCACGTTCGGTGATCGACAGGGCCACCGCCGGTACTGTCGGTGGGTGCCCCTACCGTGACGCCATGACCACCGCGGGCGTCCACGTGCACCGGGCGGAGCGGGCCGACGTGCTCGCCGATGCCCTTGCCGAGGTGCTCGCCCGCCCACCGGCCGATCCCTTCGCCGCCGAGGTGGTGGCCGTACCCGCGAAGGGGGTGGAGCGGTGGTTGGCGCAACGCCTCTCGCACCGGCTCGGCGCCCCCGATGGCGACGGCATCTGCGCGGGAGTGGCGTTCCGCTCCCCCGCCGCGCTGGTCACCGAGTCGATCAGCGGGGCGGTCGGCGGCGCACCCGACGCCGACCCGTGGCACCCGGAGCGGGCGGTGTGGCCGCTGCTGGAGGTGCTCGACGCGGCCGCGGAGGAGCCGTGGTGCGCCGTGCTCCACGCCCACCACGCCCGCAGGCACGCCCTGGCCCGCCGGATGGCGGAGCTGTTCAGCGCCTACGCCACCCACCGGCCCGAGCTGCTGCGGGCCTGGCGGGCGGGCGAGTGCGGGGTCGACGCGGATCTGGCGTGGCAGCCCGAGCTGTGGCGGCGGCTGCGCGCCCGCATCGGCGGCCCCGATCCCACCGAGCGGGTCGACGCGGCGTGCGCGGCCCTGCGCGCCGATCCCGCCGTCGTCGGGCTGCCCGAGCGGCTGTCGCTCTTCGGCCCCACCCGCCTCGCCGCGCAGGAGCTCGCCGTGCTCGCCGCGCTGGGCGAGCACCGGGCCGTCCACCTGTGGCTCCCCCACCCCTCGCCCGCGCTCTGGGCCACGGTTGCTTCGTACCCGGCATCGGGCGCGGTGCCGCCGCGCGCCACCGACCCGAGCGCCGACGCGGCCGCGCACCCCCTGCTGTCCTCGCTCGGGCGCGATGTGCGCGAGCTGCAGGTGCGGCTCACCGCGGCCGTGCCCGGCCTCGTCGACGAGCACCACCCCTGCCCCGAGCCGCCGCCCACGCTGCTGGGCAGGCTGCAGCGGGGGCTGCGCGACGATCGGCTGCTCGTCATGACCGACGCTGACCGCTCCGTGCAGGTTCACGCCTGCCACGGGCCGGACCGCCAGGTCGAGGTGCTGCGGGAGGTCGTGCTCAGCCTGCTGGAGGCCGATCCCGGCCTCGAGCCGCGTGACGTACTGGTCATGTGCCCTGACATCGAGACGTTCGCGCCGCTCATCTCCGCCGCGTTCGGGCCCGGCGCGCACCCGGCGCAGGCGCTGCCCGTGCGCCTGGCCGACCGGGCGTTGCGGCAGGTCAACCCGTTGCTCGACGTCGTCGCCCGGCTCCTGGAGCTGGCCACCGCGCGGCTCACCGCCGCGCAGGTGCTCGACCTGCTCGCCGCCGCGCCCGTGCGCAGGCGGTTCGGCCTCGACGACGGCGACCTCGACCGGCTGCGCGAGCTCGCCGTCGGCTCCGGTGTGCGCTGGGGTCTCGACGCCGCGCACCGGCGGCCGTTCAAGCTGGAGGCGTTCGGGCAGAACACCTGGTCGGCGGGGCTCGATCGGCTGCTGCTCGGCGTCGCGATGCCGGGCGACGCGTGGCTGGGCACCGCCCTGCCCGCGGTGGTCGAGCCGGGCGACACCGTGCGCGTCGGTCGGCTGGCCGAGTTCGTCGAGCGGCTCGCGGGCGTGCTCGGGGAGCTGTCGGGCGAGCGGCCGCTCGCCGAGTGGACGGCCACGCTCACCCGGGCCCTGGAGCTGCTCACGTCCGCTCCCGAGGCGTGGCAGGAGGTTCAGGCGCGGGCCGAGCTCGCCGAGGCCACGCACGTCGCGGGCCCGCACGCAGCCACGGTGCCGCTGGGCCTCGCCGATGTCCGCAGCCTGCTCGCCGAGCGGCTGCGCGGCCGTCCCACCCGCGCGGGCTTCCGCACCGGCACGCTCACCGTCGCCACGCTCGTGCCGATGCGCTCGGTGCCGCACCGCGTCGTCTGCCTGCTCGGGCTCGACGACGGGGTGTTCCCGCGCGCGGGCGAGGTCGACGGCGACGACGTGCTGGCCCGCCGCCCGCTCGTCGGCGAGCGCGACGCCCGCAGCGAAGACCGCCAGCTCCTGCTCGACGCGATCATGGCGGCCACCGACACGCTCGTCGTCGTCCACTCCGGGGCCGACGAGCGCACCGGCCTACCGCGCCCACCCGCGGTGCCGTTGGGCGAGCTGCTCGACGCGCTGGCGCCCGCCGACGTCGTCGCGGCGCACCCGCTCCAACCGTTCGACGCCCGCAACTTCACCACCCCGTTCAGCTTCGACCGGGCCGAGTTGGCCGGGGCCCGCGCGGCCGCCGGGCCGCGGGCCGCACCGCCGCCGTTCCTGCCCGCCCCGCTCCCCCGGCCCGCGCCCGGCACCGTGCTGCTCGACGACCTGGTCACCTTCGTGGAGCACCCGGCCAAGGGCTTCCTCACCCAGCGCGTCGGCTTGTCGATGTACGCGGGAGACGAGGCGCCCGCCGAGGCGCTGCCCGTCGCGCCGGACGGCCTCGCCAAGTGGGCGATCGGGCACCGGCTCCTCGGCGACCGGCTCGCGGGCCGCGCGCTCGACCACTGCCGTCAGGCCGAGTGGCGGCGCGGCGACCTGCCGCCGGGCGCGCTGGGCGATCGGCTGCTCGCCGACGTGCTCGAGGACGTCGAGCCGCTGGTGGCGGCGGCCGCCGAGTACCGGGTGGGCGAGGCCACCGACCAGGACGTCGACGTGGAGCTGCCCGACGGTACCCGCGTGGTGGGCACGGTCGGCGGGCTGCACGGGCACACCGCCCTGCGCGTCGAGTACGCGCGGCTCACCCCGAAGCAACGGCTGCGGTCGTGGGTGCGGCTGGTGGCGCTCACCGCGGCCACCGACGAGCCGTGGCGAGCGGTCACGGTGGGGCGGGGCGAGCGGTTCGGCATCGCCAGGGCGATCGTCGGGCCGGTCGCGCCGGATGCGGCCCGGGCGGTGCTGGCCGAGCTGGTGGCGCTGCGGGCGGCGGGGCTGTGCGCGCCGCTGCCGCTGACCACGGTCACCGGCTACAACTACACCCGGGTCAGGCGCGGCGGAGCGGGAGCGGCCGAGGCGCTGGCCGAGGCGGCCAGGGCGTGGACGAACGGCGCGGGCGGCGAGCGCGCCGACCCGTCCCACGAGCGGGTCTGGGGCCGGGCCGCACCCGCGTCGGTGCTCTCCGGCGAGGCGGGGCCGCCGGGCGGGGAGCCCACCCGGTTCGGCGCGCTCGCACTGGGCCTCTGGTCACCGTTGCTGCAGGTGGAGGACGTAGTACGCCGATGACTGCCGTTCTCGCGCCCGCCGCGTTCGACGTCTGCGGGCCGCTCCCCACCGAAACCACCGTGCTCGAGGCCAGTGCGGGCACCGGCAAGACGTTCACGATCGCCGCGCTCGCCGCCCGCTACGTCGCCGAGGGCGTGGCCACGCTGCCGGAGCTGATGCTCGTCACGTTCGGCCGGGAGGCCACCTCCGAGCTGCGCGAGCGGGTGCGGGCGCGGCTGTCGGCCGCGCAGCACGCGCTCGCCGATCCCGCGGCGGCCCGCGCCGGTGGCGACACCGTGCACGCGCTGCTCGCCGACGCGCCCGACACCGAGGTGGCCCTGCGGCGGGCGCGGCTCGTGCACGCGCTCGCCACGTTCGACGCCGCCACCATCGCGACCACCCACCAGTTCTGCCGTCAGATGCTGGCCGGGCTCGGCGTGGCGGCGGGCGCCGATCCGGACGCCGTGTTCGTCGAGTCGGTGGAGGACCTGCTGGGCGAGGTCGTCGACGACTTCTACGTGCGCAAGTACGGCGACCGGGCGGGCGGGCCGCCGCCGTTCGAGCGCGCCACCGCGCTGGAGCTGGCCCGGGCCGCCGTCTACGACGGGCAGGCCCGATTGGAGCCGTCCGCCGCGGAGCCCGGGTCGGTCGCGGCCACCCGCTACCGGTTCACCGCGGCCGTGCGGGCCGAGGTCGAGCGGCGCAAGCGGGAGCGGCGCGTCTTCACCTACGACGACATGCTCACCCGCCTCGACGACGCGCTGCGCCGATCACCCGAAGCCGCGGCCCGGCTGCGGGCGCGCTACCGGGTGGTGCTGGTCGACGAGTTCCAGGACACCGATCCCGTGCAGTGGTCGATCCTGCGCCGCGCTTTCCACGGCCACACCACACTGGTGTTGATCGGCGACCCCAAGCAGGCGATCTACGCGTTCCGCGGCGCCGACGTCGTCACGTACCTGGAGGCCACGCGCACGGCCGAGCGGCACGCCACCCTCGCCGTCAACCACCGCAGCGACGAGCCGCTGCTCGCCGCGTTGGAGCAGGTGTTCGACGGGGCGGCGCTCGGCGACGAGCGGATCGTCGTGCACCCGGTGGCGGCGGCGCGGGCCGGTCGACGCCTGGCAGGCGCGCCGTTCGGTGCGCCGGTGCGCGTCCGGGTCGCTTCCCGGCGGGGCCTGCCCACCCCGCCGCGGCGAGACGTGCCGCTCGTCGCGGCCGCCCGCGACCTGGTCGTCGCCGATCTGGCGGCCGACGTGGCGCGCCTCCTCGGCAGCCCGGCGACGGTCGACGGGGCGGCGATCCAGCCCGGCGACGTCGCCGTACTCGTGCGCACCAACGATCAGGCAGGCACGGTGCGCACTGCGCTCGCGGCCGTGGGGGTGCCCGCGGTGGTCACCGGCACGGCGAGCGTCTTCGGCGCCCCCGTCGCGGCCGACTGGCTCACGCTGCTGGAGGCCCTCGAGCAGCCCCGGCTGGCCCGGCTGCGGGCCGCCGCGCTCACGTGCTTCATCGGTCGCACGGTCGAGGAGCTGTGCGGGCCTTCGGCGGATGCCCTGCTCGACGAGCTGGGCGCCACCGTGCGGGCCTGGGCCGGGGTGCTGCACGAGCGGGGGGTGGCGGCGCTGCTGGAGGCGGTCACCACCGACACGGGCCTGCCCGCGCGCCTCCTCGCCCGCACCGACGGCGAGCGGTGGCTCACGGATCTGCGGCACGTCGCGCAGGCGCTGCACGCCGTCGCCGTCGACGCGCACCTCGGGCCGGGCGCGCTCATGGAGTGGCTGCGGCGGCGCATCGCCGAGGCCGGGGTCGACGTCGGGCTGGAGCGCAGCAGGCGGCTGGAGTCCGACACCGCCGCCGTGCAGATCATCACCATCCACCGCAGCAAGGGCCTGGAGTTCCCGGTCGTCTACGTGCCGTTCGGGTGGGATCGCAACGTGCGCGATCCGGATGTGCCGCTGCTGCACGTCGGCACCGAGCGGGTGCGCGACGTCGGCGGGGAGAACGGCGAGGGCTTCCGCGAGCGTTGCGCGGCGCACCGAGCTGAGGAGGCGGGCGAGGACCTCCGGCTGTTCTACGTGGCGCTCACCCGCGCGAAGTGCCAGGTCGTGCTGTGGTGGGTGCCGTCCACCACCACCGCCGCGTCTCCGGTGCACCGGCTGCTCATCGGGCGACCCGCGCCGGGCACTGAGCCCACCGGTAGCTACCGCGTGCCGTCCGACGAGGCGGCGTGGGCGGCGCTGGCCGGGCTGGCGTCATCGGTGCTGGCCGTCGAACGGGTCGGGGACGCCCCGGAGGTGCGGTACACGCCGCACACGGCGCCGATCGGCGAGCTCACGGCGGCCGCGTTCACCCGCTCGCTCGACCGGCTCTGGCGGCGCACGTCCTACTCGGCGCTCACCGCGGGCGCGGGCCACGCCACCGGGGTCACGAGCGAGCCCGAGGCCCCCGGCGTGGTCGACGAACCCTCGCCCGATGACGGTGAGTCGTACGACTCGCCCCCGCGAGTCTCCGTTTTCGACACGGCGAGTGCCGATTCTCGCGACGGCGGGTCGGCGCCGCCGGACGGCGCGGCCGCCACGGCGGACGGCGGCGTGGCGACCGGTGGCGCGACCACCGATGGCGCGACCACCGCCGGCGCGACGACGGCCGCCATCACGACAGCCGGGCAGCGCGGGCCCGCTGCAGCCGCCGTACCGTCGCCGCTGGCCGAGCTGCCGCCCGGCACCGCGTTCGGCACGTTGGTGCACGCCGTGCTGGAGGTCACCGACCTCACCGCGCCCGACCTCACCGCCGAGCTCACCGCCCGCTGCGCCGAACAGCTCATCCACAACCCCCTTCCCGGCGTCGCGGCCGACGCGCTGGCCGAAGCGCTGGCGCCCGTGGCCCGCACCCCCCTCGGCCCGCTCGCGGACGATCTGCGGCTAGTCGACATCGCCCCCGCCGACCGGCTCGCCGAACTGGAATTCGAGCTGCCCCTCAGCGGTGGCGACCAGCCGTGCCGCACCACCGCGCTGCTCGGCGAGATCGCCCCCCTGCTGCGGGCCCACCTCCCCGCCGACGACCCCCTCGCGCGCTACCCCGATCTCCTGGCCGACCCGGCCCTCGCCGATCAGCCGTTGCGCGGCTACCTCACCGGCAGCATCGACGCCGTGCTCCGGCTACCCGGCCCCCGCTTCGCCGTCGTCGACTACAAGACCAACTGGCTCGGCCCGTCCGGCGAGCCGCTGACCTCGGCGCACTACACCCCAGAGCGCCTCGCCGCCGCGATGGCCGACGCCCACTACCCGCTCCAGGCGCTGCTCTACGGCGTGGCGCTGCACCGCTTCCTGCGCTGGCGGCTGCCCGACTACTCCCCCGAGCGCCACCTCGGCGGCTCCCTCTACCTGTTCGTGCGCGGCATGTGCGGGCCCGCCACCCCGGGGAGCGGCGTGTTCACTTGGGCACCGCGACCGGCGCTCACCGTCGCGCTGTCCGATCTGCTCCACGGGGCGGCCCGATGATCACCGACCTCGGCGATCCCCGACGCGCCCACACCGCCGCAGGCCTGCTCGGCGCGTTCAACCAGGCAGGCGTGCTCGACGCGGCCGACGTCCACGTCGCCAACCGGGTCGGTCGGCTCGGCGGCGAGCCCGACGAGCAGGTCCTGCTCGCCGCCGCTCTCGCCGTGCGCGCCGCGCGGCTCGGGTCGGTGTGCGTCGACCTCGCCGCCGTCCACCACACCGTGCTCGGCGAGAGCGACGAACCGCTGGACGTCTCCGCGCTCCCGTGGCCGTCACCGCCGGAATGGCTCACGGCGTGCCGGGCCGGATCCGTCGTCGCCGACGGTGCCACGGCTCCGCCCGGGCGACCGCTGCGGCTCGTCGACGGCCTGCTGTACCTGGAGCGCTTCTGGGGTGAGGAGGAGCTGGTACGCCGGTCGTTGGCCGAGCGCGCCGCCCTCCCGCCGCCCGCCGTCGACCTCGACGCGCTGCGGGCGAGCCTCGCCACGCACTTCCCGGAGCAGGCGGCCGCCCGGCAACGGCTCGCCGCGGCGGTGGGCGCGCTGCGGCACGTCACGGTCCTCGCGGGCGGCCCCGGCACGGGCAAGACCACCACCGTGGCCCGGCTGCTGGCGCTCCTGGCCGAGCAGCCCGGCCCCCTGCCCCGCATCGCGTTGGCCGCCCCCACGGGCAAGGCCGCCGCCCGGCTGCAGGAGGCCGTCACCGCGCAGCTGCCCGCGGGCTCGCGGGCCCGCGTGGCCGACGCCGCCACCCTGCACCGGCTCCTGGGCTGGCGCGGCGGCACGTTCCGCTACGGCCGCGCCGAGCGCCTGCCCTACGACGTCGTGGTGGTGGACGAAACGTCGATGGTCTCCCTGCCGATGATGGCCCGGCTCCTCGATGCGGTGCGCCCCCAAGCCCGGCTCGTGCTGGTGGGCGACCCGGATCAGCTGGCGTCGGTCGAGGCCGGTGCCGTGCTGGGCGACCTCGCGCGCGCCGCCGGGCGTCCCGAGCCCGCGCTCGACACCGCGCTGGCGGCCGTGGGCCTGCCCACCGGCGTGGTCAACGGCGTCGTCACGCTCGAGCACGTCTGGCGCTTCGACGGCACGATCGCCGCGTTCGCGCAGGCCGTGCAGGCGGGCGACGCCGACGCCGCGCTCGCCCTGCTGCACCGGGGCGCCGACGACCTCACGCTGGACCCGCCCGATGCGCTCGCCGGCCTCCGGGCCGATGTCGTAGCGGCCGGGTCCGCGCTCGCGGAGGCCGCCGCGGCGGGCGACGCCGACGCCGCATTGGCCGCACTGGAGCAGCACCGCACGCTGTGCGGGCACCGGCGCGGGCCGTTCGGGGTGGCCCGCTTCAGCGCGGAGGTCGACCGCTGGCTCGCCACCACCCGCGCCGCCGTCGACCCGTGGTACCCGGGGCGGGCGGTGCTCGTCACCGCCAACGACTACGACACCGGCCTCTTCAACGGCGACACCGGCGTCGTCGTCGCCACCGCGGACGGCCCTCGCGTGGCGTTCGCCCGCGGCGGTCCGCCCACGTTCTACCCGCCGTCGCGGCTGGGCGAGGTGGCGGGCGTGCACGTGATGACCGTGCATCGGGCACAGGGGAGCCAAGTGCGCCGGGTGGCGGTCGTGCTGCCGCCGCCGGAGTCGCCGCTGCTCACCCGCGAGCTGCTCTACACGGCGGTCACGCGCGCCCGCGAGCACGTGCGGATCCTGGGCACGCCGGAGTCGGTGCGGGCGGCCGTCGAGCGACCGGTGGCCCGGGCGAGCGGGCTCTAAGAGCCGTGCACGCCGATGCTGCGGGAGCCGGTCTGCGGCGCGTTCTGGGGTAGGGCGCACCCGGCCGTGTGCACGTAGCTGTGGTTCCACGTGATGGAGCCGTCGGGATGGGCGCGGTCGATGTGGGCGTAGCGCACCACGGGCTCGCCGTCGGCGATGGGAACGCAGCAGCGCTCGCACAGCATGATCATCTCGTCGTCTCCCCACCGGGTCGTGCGGTCGGTCGACGGCGTTGTCGTCGGTCCATTGTCGCCGACGGGGCACTGCTCGATCGCGTGGTGTCCCCCACGCCGAGGTCGCGTTGCATCCAGGCCACGTCGTGCCAGCGGTCGTGCTTCCAGCCGATGCGCCGGAACGTGCCCACCGGCGTGAACCCCAAGGCGCTGTGCAGGGCAACGCTGGCGTCGTTGGGCAGCGCTATCACGGCCGCCGCCGTGCGGTAGCCGCGCTCGGCCAGGCGGGCCAGCAACTCGGAGTACAGCGCGCGACCACCGCCCGAGCGCCGGAGCCCGTGCTCGAGGTAGACGCTCACCTCGCACGCGTACCGGTACGCCGCACGCTCCTTGAACGGGCCGCCGTACGCGTACCCGGTGACCCGCCCGTCGTCCTCGAGCACGAGCCAGGCGTGGCGCGCGGTCGCCGCGGCGATGCGCCGGGCGAACTCGGCGGTGTCCGGCGGCTCGGTCTCGAAGGTGACCGCGGTGTCGCGGACGTACGGCGCGTAGATCGCCGCGCACGCGACCGCGTCCGCCTCCATCCCATCGCGCACGATCCTCGTCATGGTCATCGACGGTAGGACAGCCCGTTGGGTGGTGACGGACCGGCCGCCGAGGGCATACGGTCGCCGCACCATGACAGTCGGTTGGTCCTCGGCGTTCCGCCGTTCTCCCCTCGGCGCGGCCGTGTTCGACGTCGCGACCGACTTCCGCTACACCGTCCTCGCGTGGGCGTCGATCCAGGACGTCCCGACCGTGCGCCAGCACGCCCTGCACGTGCCGGCGGTCGAGGCGTGGGCGGTGCTCGACGGCGGCGTCGTGAGCCTGGAGGGGTACGGGGCCACGACCTTGCCCTGCGGCGTGCGCGTGGTCGGGTTCCAGGCGTTGCGGCTGGTGATCGCCGACCTCGACCTGGCAGGCCCCGCGCCGTTCGACGGCGAGACCGTGCTCGGTCCCGAGGAGCTGCGCAGCGCGCACCGGGCGATCGGGCGGAGCCCCGAGGCCGTCGAGCAGGCCGAGCTGCTGGCGAGCTGCCACGACGCGGTGCTGCTGCGGTGGGTGGCGGCGACGTTGACGAAGCCCGTTCAGGCGGCCGCGGCCCGCAGCGCGCGGTAGAGCAAGGCGGGCTCGCCGAGACGCCGCCGGAGCTCCCGCTCCAGGCCCGCGATCGGGTAGAGGTTCTGCGGGGCGCGGGCGTCCTTGTACTCGGCCGAGGCGTAGCGGACGAGCGTGACCTGGGCGAGGTCGGCCAAGGTGATCGCGGCCGAGGCCGTGAGGTCGCCACCGCACTCGATCCGCGCGACCCCCGACCACGGTGCCGCTGATCCCCCGGGCAACCGCAGGTACCAGCTGAACACGGGGAAGGGACGCCCGATGCGGAAGACGGGGGTGCGCTCGCCTGCCGCGAGGCCGCCGACCACCGCGCCGAGCGTGCTGTCGAGGTACGTCGTGTCGTGGCTCTTCACGAACCCGATCGCCCGCGGCAGCGGGTGCGGGCCCTTGAGCTGCCCGTCCAGCACGAGCAGGTCGTCGCGGCCGCTCGCCTCCTCGCGAGCCTGACCCGCCACCTTCGTCTCGACCTTGGCCAGGTCCACCTGCAATGCCGCCGACAGCAGCTGGGCGGGCACGCCGCTCCGGTGCGGGGCGGCCGCCGCGACGACGTCGTAGGTGCCCGCCCAGGTGACGATCTTCTCGGCGTCCCGCGCGGCCGTGACGAGGCTGCGCCGCACCTCGAACGCCGCCAGGTGCGCGCCGTCGCGCTCGCAGCAGCAGACGATGCCCGCCGCGTACGAGGCGCAGAGGCCCGGTGCGACCGTGCCGACGCCCTCGTCGACCCAAACCTGGGCGTCGACCCGGCGCACGCCGTCGACGAACAGCACGGTGGCGGGCGGCTGGAGGCCGGGCTGGGTCGGGACCGGCGCCCACTGCTCCTCGGGGACCTCGACGTCGGTGACGACCTCGGCGGTCGACACGCCGAGGTCGGCGTCGACGCTGCCGCCGTAGCCCGGGTCCCACGGGTCGATCGAGAACTTCACGGGCCCTCCCGGGTGACGGACGAGCTGCGCTGGTCGCGGGAGACGGCGAACCGCACCGGCACCCGTTCGGCGAGGGCGGGCACGTGGGTGATCACGCCGACCATCCGGTCGCCGCGGGAAGCGAGGGCCTCCAGGGTGCCCGCGACCGTCTCCAGGTTGGCTTCGTCGAGGGTGCCGAACCCCTCGTCGAGGAAGATCGACTCGAGCCGGGCGGCGCCGTGGGCGGCGAGCCCCGACATCTGCGCCGACAGCGCCAACGCCAGCGCCAGGCTGGCTTGGAAGGTCTCCCCGCCGGACAGGGTCTTCACCGGCCTGCGGGCGTCGGCGTCGGTGTGGTCGACCACGAGGAACTCCCCGTTCTCGTGGGTGAGCTCGAACTGGCCGCCCGAGAGCTCGGCCAGGCTGACCGACGCGTCGGCGACCAGCGCGTCGAGCGCCGACGCCACCAGCCATCGGGGGAAGCCGTCGGAGCGCAGGAGGTGGCCGAGCATCTTCGCGACCTGCTGGGCCTCGACGGCCGCGTCGCGATCGGCGGTGAGCCTGGCGGCCGCGGCCCGCCGCTCGACGACGCGCGCGTGCGCCCCTCGGGCGCGCTCCAGCGCGGTCGCGACGGCCGTCGCCGCGGCCCCCGAGACGACCTCGGCCTCGGCGGCCGGGGCGATCGCGACCAAGGCGCCGCTAGCGGTAGCAGCCTCTGCGGTCGATGCGACGACAGCACCGCCCACCGCTGTGGCGGCCGAGGCGCCGCCGGCGGGGTCGGCGGCCTCGTTGACGGCTCCGGTGGCGCCATCGGGCGTCGCGGTGGGGCCGGTTCGGCGCTGTGGAGCGGACGCCAACGGGACGTCGTGGGCGGCGAGGTCGTCGAGGACCCGCCGGACGACGGCGCTGCGGCGGGCCGCGACCGAGGCGCGGCTTTGCGTGGCCCGGTGTGCTTGCGCGGCACGTTCTTCTGCCGCGGACCGCGCCCAGGCCACGAGCTCCGCCCACGCGCCGACGAGATCGTCACCGAGGGCGGGGGCGTCGAGGGCGACCAGGGGATCGCGGGCCGTGCGCAGCTCGGCCCACGCGGTGGCGACCTCACGCTCCACGGCCGATGCCGTGTCTTCGGCGGCGCGCGCTGCCGCCCGCGCCGTCCGCAGCGCGGCGTCGGCGGCCCGGACCGTGTCCTCCAGCTCACCGATCCGCGTCAACGCCGCGGCCGCCGCGTCGTCGTCCGGCGCATCCCGAAGGGCGACGACGAGCTCGCGGTCGCGCCGTTCGAGCTGCTCGACGAGCCCGCTGGCTTCCTGTTCGGCCCGCGCGGCCGCGGTCTCCTCGCGGCGACGTCGCTCCGCCACCTCCTCGGCCGACTGCAGCGCCCGCTCCGCCGTGGCGTGGACGTCCTGCACCTCCCGGTAGCGCACGCGGGCCGCGGGTAGCGCCGCCTCCCGGGCGTCGGCCTCCCGACCCGCCCACTCGACGAGCGCGGCCCAGCCCGCCGACGGCTCGCTGTCGTCGACGGGGGGTGCGCCGAAGCCCACCAGCGGCTCGCGGGCGTTCCGCAGCGCGGTGGCGGCCGACGCGGCGTGCGCGCGAACGGCCTCGACCTCGGCCGCGGCGGCGTCCCGCTCGGCGCGAGCCCGCCGCAGGCGTTCATCCGCGGCCCGGGCGGCCGTAGCCAGTTGGTCGAGGTGCGCGAGCGCGGACTCGATCATCTCGGCTGACGGCACCGCGACCGCGCGCTCGTGCGGCGCCACGCCGGCGTCATCACGCTCGCCGTCCGCCGCGACGACGATCGACCCCGGCAGGCTGCCGTTCGATCCACCCACTTCGCGGACCGGCCGGACGCTTGCCTCGGTGTCCGCCGACAGGTCGACTCCGGCGGCCGCCCGACCGGCAGGCGAGGTGACGGCCTCGTCGACTGTCCGGCAGGCAGAGAGGGTGCTCGTCGACTCGGGCCGCGGATCGGCAAAGCCCGACTGTGTCGACGCGTCGACCGTCGTCGGGATCGTCGGGTCGGGGCGGGGAGCCGCGGGCCGGGTCGGCGCCAGGTCGGTGCTCACCGGCACGATGCCCGCCAATGCGGCCGTGAGGCGCTCCACGGTGTCGGCGGCGGACGTGCGCGCGGCGGCGGCCCGCGCGTGCTCGGCGGTTGCCACCGCTTCGGCCCGGCGGCCGCGGTCGAGGGCGGCCTCGGCGGCGGCGAGCGCGCGGTCGGCGGCCGCCAGGTCGCCCTCCGGGAGCCGCTCCGGCAGGACCGCCACCGCCTGTGCGCAGACCGGGCACTCCTCCCCTACCACCAGATTCGGCCGCAACGCGGCGACGAGGTCGGCGCGCACGCTCGCCGCCCGCTGGGCCCGGGCGTGCTCGACGTGCGCGGCCGCGTCCTCGGCCCGGGCGGTGGCGGCGGCGAGCGCGGCGGCCGCGGTGTCCACCGCTTCGTCCGCCACGCGGTGTGCGGCGACGGCGTCGTCGAGCGCGCGACGATCGCGCCGGGCCTGCTCCAGCGGGGCCCGGTCAGGTGCGGCGGCGAGGGTGGTGCGCGCCTCGGCGTCGGCGCGCTCCGCGGCGGTCAGCGCGTGCGCCGCCCGATCCCGCGCGGCGGTGGCGCCCGCCAGCCGCCCGGCGAGCGCATCGAGCCCCGCAGGAGCGACGACCGCCCGGAAGGCGTCGCGCTCCGCCGCGAGCCTGCCGCCCACGTCGCGCGACTCCGCGAGCGCGGCCGCCGCGACCTCCCGTGCTGTGCGGGCCTCCGCGACGGCGGAACGGGCCGCCGCGGCGTCCACCCCGGCGGTCGCCTCGGATTCCCGGGCCTTCGCCTGCCGCTCGCGCGCCCCGGGCAGCTCCGCCGCGATGCCCGCCCGCTCGGCGTGGTGCCGCCGTGCCGCCTCCAGCGGACCGCGGGCCGGAGCGGCGGTGAGCGCCTCGCGCGCCACGGTGTCGTCGAGCTCGGCGGTGCGGAGCGCGACCCGGGCCGCCGCCGCCGCGGCCGCCGAAGCGTCCCGACGCTCGGACAGCGCGGGGAGCCCGTGCGGTGCGACCAGGCCGGTGAGGAGCGAGCGCTCGGCGGACAGCCGCTCGACCGTCGCCTCGACCTCGGCCAGCTCGGCGGTGGCGACGGTGAGCACCGGCATCGCCTCGTCGACCCGCGCCCGCACCGCGGCGAGCGCCGTGACCCGCTCCTCGGCGACCCGCTCGGCCTCCGCCGTGGCGTCGAGGTAGCCCCCGAGCTGCTCGGTGAGCACCTGCGCCCGCTGCTCCTGGCTGCGGGCCTCGGCGTTGGCCTCCTTCGCGATGGTGTCGTAGACGCCGAGACCGAGCAGCCGGACCAGCGTCTCCTGCCGTTTGCGGGGCTCGGTGTGCAGGAACTCGGCGAACTCGCCCTGCGGCAGCACGACGCACGTGGTGAAGTCGCCGAACGGCAGGCCGAGCAGCTCCTCGACCGCCTTGGTGGTGGCAGGCGCGCCCTCGGCGACCGGCTCGGTCTCCTCCTCGACGGCGCCGGTACCCGCCGGATCCCGGAGGCGCTCGAGCCGGGCCGTGCGCACCGACACGCCGCCGCTCGCGGCCCGTCGCAGCTCGCGGGCGACCACGTACCGCTCGGTGCCGCCCGCCCGGCCCGCGACGTCGAACACGAACCGCACCGTGCCCCGCGCGACCGTGGGCGCCAGCGCGAGCGCCACCGTGCGCGCGTTGTCCCAGCGGGGTACCGACCCGTACAGCGCGAACGTCATCGCGTCGATGACCGTGGACTTGCCCGAGCCGGTGGGCCCGACCAGGGCGAAGTACTCCACCCCGGCGAAGTCGACGGTGGTGGGCTCGCGGAAGGACCCGAACCCGGCCATCTCCAGCAGCACGGGGCGCATCAGCCGGTGATCCGCTCGTGCAACGTGCGGAACAGCTCCGCCACCCGCTGATCGGCCACGCCCCTGCTGCCGAGGTACTCGCCGAACAGCTCGACGGGGGTGCGTCCCGGCTCCGGCGACGGCCGCGTGGCGGCGAGGGGTGCGGCGAACTCAGGATCGATGCGCACCTCCAACGCGTTGGGGAGCAAGGCCGTGACCTCCTCCCGCAGCCCGGCCCGGGCGGGCTCGCGCACCCAGACCCGGAGGAAGTCGTCGCCGACCATCTCACCGAGCACCGACAGTTCCGCGACGGTGCCGCGCAAGGTGCGCAGCCGCCGTCCGGCCTGGATCGGGACGTCGGTCACGGCGGCGGGCGTGCCGGGTGCGGCGTCGACGACGCAGACGACCGGCGTGTTCTCCTGCTCGCCGAAGTCGACGGCCAGCGGCGCTCCGCTGTAGTGGACGGGGCACGACGCCGCCACGGTCTGCCGCCGGTGCAGGTGGCCCAGCGCGACGTAGTGCGCGTCGACCGGGAAGATCCCGGCGGGCACCGCGTACTCGAAGATCGACTGCGCGGCCCGCTCGCCGCCGCCCATCCGGCCGTCCAGCACGGTGAGGTGGGCCATCACGAGGTTCACCGCGTCGTCCCGGAAACCCGCGGTGAGCTTGCCCAGGATGTCGCGCAGCTGCTGGTCGTAGGCGCTGGTGTGCTGGGCCGGGGTGCCCGCGAGGAGCTCGGCCGCCCGCACCGCGTAGCGCGTCGAGAGGAACGGCAGCACGGCGAGGGTCGCGCGCTCGCCGGTCGAACGGGCGGTGAACTCGACCAAGCCGCCGTTGCCCGCCGTGCGGACCGTGCCGACCAGCGTGATCCCGGCGGCCTTCGCGAACCCGCGGTACGCGTCGATCGTGGCGGCGTGGTCGTGGTTGCCCGCGATCGCGATCACCTCGACGCCGTCCTTGGCCAGCCCGAGCAGCGTGCGGTTGACGAGCTTCTGGGCATCGGCGGTCGGCGCCGCCGTGTCGTAGAGGTCGCCCGCGACCAGCACCGCGTCCACCTCGTGGGCGCGCGCGATGGTGACGATCTCGCGCAGCACCTGCTCCTGCTCGGCGAGCCGGGAGCGTCCCTTGAGCGTTTTGCCGACGTGCCAGTCGGCGGTGTGCAGGAACCGCATCGCGCGGCCATGGTAGAGCGGCCGGGTGGCGCACCCGGGGATGCCCCGCGGCGTGGCGCGTCCACACCGGCGTTTCGGGTGCGACGCACGCGCGGGGCGGGGGTGCGAGCACCGCACGGCTGCGATGAGCCTCAAAAGGGGGCGTCGTCGTCCTCGGTCGCGGTGCCGAGCCGGGCGAACGGGTCGCGCGGGGACGACCCGTTGGCGGCGGGCGCCTCGCCCGCCGACTCCGACAGCCGCGTGGCCCACGCCGGGAACGGGAACTCGACGGCCAGCGGCACGGGGATCTCCGGCTGCGAGACGAACATCGTGCCGGGCTTGGCCAGGGTGGCGCGGATGCGCTGCGACGCAGGCAGGAACCCGTACTCCGGACGCCCCGCCTCGGCCGGGTCCAGCCTGCCGACCACCTTGACCGACGAGTTGGCCACGATCCGGCGCTCCACCTCGGACGCCGTCTGCTGCGCGCCGACGAGGATGATGCCCAGCGAACGACCGCGCTCGGCGATGTCGAGCAGCACCTCCTTGATCGGGCTCGACCCCTCGCGCGGCGCGTACTTGTTCAGCTCGTCGATCATCGTGAACAGCAGCCCGCTCGCGCCCGCCGCCTCCTTGCGCGCCGTCTCGGCCGCGAGCACGACGCCCACCACGAAGCGCTGGGCGCGCTCGGGGAGGTTGTGCAGGTCGACGACCGTGACCTGCCTGCCCGCGGTGGTCACCCGCCGCGCCGGGGTGTCCGGGAGGTCACCGCGCACGATGCCGCGCAACGGCTTGAGCGACGACCGCAGTCGCCGCAGGAAGGCGTTGACCGTGCCGGTGCCGGTGACCGGGCCCGCCCAGTCGCGGCGGGCCTCGTCGTCGCCGAGGCGTTCGGCGACGAACTCGACCAGCGCGTCGTACGTGCGCAGGATCTGGCCCTCGATCGACACCGCGCCGTCGCCGACCGGGGTGGCCTCCCGACGCAGGCGCGCCGCCACCGTGTGGATCACCATCGTGTACTGGTTGCGTTCGTCCTCGGCGTCGGCGAAGACGTAGGGCAGCAGCTCGCCGACGCAGAACTCGGCGAGGGTCCACCAGAACGCGGTGACGCCGCTGGTGCGGCCGGTGACGAACGGGCGGCCGCTCGGGTCGTCCGGGGTCGGCGGCGCGTAGAAGCCCGCCGAGGCGAACGCGCCCGCGGGCAGCCCCAGCTCCGCGTAGTCGGCGGTCAGGTTCCCGTCGAGGCGGGTGTTGGTGTGGTCGAGGAACAGCAGGTCCTCGCCCTTCACGCTGAACACGAGCGCCTTGGCGTTCACCGACCGCTTGCCGAGCACCCCCGACTGGAAGATCGAGTAGAGCAAGAAGAGCGCGAAGCTGGTCTTGGTCGCGACGCCGCTGATCCCGCTGATCGACACGTGGCCGCCGCGCGTGCCGTCGAGGAACTCCAGGTTGAGGTAGATCGGGGCGCCGTCGCGGCCCTTCCCGACCGGCACCTTGCGGTCCATCTTGTCGAAGTAGAGCGCCTGGGCGCGCTCCTCGCCGGTGGCGCGCCGCACCTCCGCGCCCGGCAGCGGTGGCACGTAGCACTCCGGCTCGACGCGGGTGGTGGTGACCTCCGCGATCTCCTGGACGAAGGCGGGCAGCACGTTGTCGGCGACGAGGAAGACGTCGGAGCCGAACTTCGTGCCCTCGTGGCGGGCGACGACCTGGGTCACCACCCCGGACGTGCGCACCTCGCCGATCCCGGGCACCTCGCGCGCCGTGGTGACGACGTCGTCGAGCTGCAGGTACTGCTTCGGCGCCAGTGCGACGGAGAACTGCAGCGGCGTGGCGTCTTCGGTGCCGGTGACGCGTCCGACGGTCTGGCCGGGCATCCGCCAGACGATAGCCGCTCACCGGTACCCGGCCGCAGACTGTCGGGGGTCGGTGGCAGGCTCGGGCGCCTCAGGCAGAGAGGAGCATCACATGCCCACCCGAGACACCACCTGGCCCGCGGGCACGCCGTGTTGGGCCGACCTCGCGGTGCCCGACATGCCGAAGGCCGTCGAGTTCTACTCCGCTGTGCTCGGCTGGTCGCTCGTCGACACCGGCGAGGAGTTCGGCCACTACCACTTCGCGCAGGTCAACGGGCACGCCGCGGCGGGCGTCGGGCCGACGATGCAGGAGGGCCAGCCGTCGTTCTGGACGCTGTACATGGCCAGCGACGACACCGACGCCACCGCCAAGCTCATCGCCGACAACGGCGGCAGCTTGATCATGGAGCCGATGGACGTGCCGGGCGCGGGCCGCATGTGCATCGCGGCCGACCCGGCGGGGGCCGTGTTCGGCGTCTGGCAGTCGCTCGGGATGCCGGGGGCCGGGATCTACAGCGAGCCCGGCGGCATCGCGTGGGAGGACGCCCGGCTCTCCGACGTCGAGGCGGGCCGCGCGTTCTACACGGCCGTGTTCGGCTGGACGTACGCGGAGATCCCGGGCCTCCCGCTGTCCGAGTACGGCACCTTCCACGGCGGCGGCGATCCGCTCGGCGGTCTCGGCGGCCTCATGGGCGCGCCCGAGGGCACCCCGTCGCACTGGATCGTGTACTTCGGCACGGCCGACGTCGACGCAGCCGTCGCCGCGGTCGAGCAGCACGGCGGCGGCGTGTTGCAGGGGATCGAGGACACGCCGTACGGCCGTATGGCGTTCGTGACCGACCCGTTCGGCGCGCCCTTCGCCCTGCACCAGGCACCCCAAGGCTGAGCCGGGCGGCGACCCGGCGAGCGGCACCGCAGGCAGCACCACCACGTTCGACGCCTGCGGCGCCGCCGCCAGGTCCCCCGGCGGCCGCCGGCACGTCGGGCAGTCAGCCGCGGGTCAGCGCGGTGATGCGGGCGCGGGCCGACGGCCAGCGGTCGAGCAGTTCCGCGCGCTTGCCCAGGCGGAAGCCCGACCACGCGAACGGCGGGGCCATCGTCGTGCCGACGAGCGACCAGGCGCCCGCCGGGCTCGAGCCCTGCCAGGTCCCGGCAGGCACGACGATCTGCGGCCGCTCGCCTGCGTCGAAGCCGGGGCCGAGGGTCGGCTCGTCCACGCGGCCGCCACCCTCGCCGTCGCCGTGCAGCAGGAGCAGCCGCAGCGGGGAGCCCGCGTACCAGTGGTAGGTCTCGGTCGCGGCCAACCGGTGCAGTGCGGAGAAATCCGGCGCGAGCAGGAGGAAGTAGATCGCGGACGAATGCGCATCGGCGAACGTCTGCCGGTAGCGCCCGCCCTCCTCGGGCAGCGGCTGCAGTCCCAACAGACCGGCTACCCGTTCACCCTCCGCCCGTCCGCCGACGTCGGCCGCCATGGCCCGACCCTAGCCGCCGTCGAGCGCACCGGTCACCGACCGCGACCGCCCATCGCCCCATGTGAAACGCCATGCCCGGGTGGTGACGTCGGAGAGCGAGACATCCGCTACCGTCCGGCGCACGCGTCCGCGCGACCACCGCTCACGGATCGCGAACCTGCCCCAACGGCGAGGTCGGCGAGTAGTGTTCTTGTCACCGTGAGTGACAGGAGGAGCGCGCCATGATCGGCAAGCGACTCGCCGTTCGGGGGCTGGAAGCACTCTGCAGAGCGATGTGGGGCTTCCCGCCCACCATCATCGGCCTGGTCGTCGACCACATGGGCCCGCTGCGGGCGATCGGCTGGTTCGGGGCGCACATGCCCCGGTTCCTGGCGTCGCGCGTCGTGTTGGGCCCGGTCCGCGTCCACCTCGCCTGCATCGTCGTCTCCCTGCGCAACGGCTGCGTGTACTGCGCCTACGGCCACGTCTATGCGCTCGAGCTGCTCTACCTGCGCCAACACGGGCGCCTCTTCCCGATCGACGCGAGGGCGCTGGACGGGTGGTACGACCTCGACGCCCGCACCCTGCGCGTCCGCCTCCGCACCGCGTTGGCGAACGCCGGGCTCCACACCGAGGCGATCTGGGTCGACCGCATCGTGGCGCTGGCCGAGGGCTCCCAGACCCCGGTCGACGCGGCCGAGGTCCGGCTCGCCCACGTGATCCGCATGGCCGACACGGCGAGTCGGATCGCGGCCGCGGGCAACGCCACGCCGGACGAGGCGCACGACCCGGTCAACAAGGACGCCGCGGTCAAGGCCCGGCACGCCGAGCTGCGCTCCGCGGCGGCGGTCTGATCTCCCGACACGCCGGGGGTCGAAACCACCGACGCGCGAGGACTTAACGGCACACGGCCTAGACAGGAGGCCCGCCGCGAGTCACGCTTGGCCCCACGTCCGAGAACCATCCCGGGGAGGCACCCTATGCAACTGGGCCGGAAGCTCGCCGAGGGATACGCCGCAGACCCGGAAGCCGAGGAGAGCGCACCGCCGATCGCCGAGGCCCCCGCGGAGCCGCGGGTCGAGGTCGAGACGACCGTCGAGCCGGTACGGGCCTGATCCATGCCCTGGCGGTCCGCCCGCCGCGCGCCCGAGCACTCCGAACAGCCGCTCGCAGGCTACAAACTGGCGCACCCGATGCTGTCCGCCGACGGCAGCCGCGCGGGCTTCAGCGGTGTGACCGTCGGGCGCGGGCACGTCTACCTCGCGGTCGACGACGCGATCTGCGTGCAGGGCAGCCGCCACGCCAGCCCGTCGAAATGGTGCGACTGCGGCTTCTACTGCTTCCACGACATCGCGTCCGCCCGCGACCTGGCCTGCGAGCCCGAGCACCGCAACGCCGTGCTGCTCGAGGTCGCCGCGTCCGGACGTTACCGCCGCTACGAACGGGGCCTGCGCTACTCCCGGCAGCGGGTGCGGACGGTGCGGGTCAACCGTTGCGACTGCGGGCAACCCGCCACCGTCCTCGTCGACACCGGCGCGGGCAGCACCGGGTGGCGCCAGTTGCTGCCCACCTGCCTGGCGTGCGTGGGCGCCCGGCCGCGACTCGAGCTGCAGGCGTTCGCGCGGCTCGCGGGCCACGGCGTGACGATCAGCGGCGAGGCCGCACCGGTGGACACCGAACTCTCCGGGGCCGGGCAGGTCGCGCTCTTGAGCGCCGAGATGGCGCTGCTGCAGGCGCGGCTGGACGACCTGCAGTCCCGCCTCGACGCGTTCACCCGCGGTGGCGACGCCTAGCCCGAGCGCCGGCGTGTGGGTGACGACCGAACGCGGCGCGGTAACGCCGGGTCGCCCATTCGTGATTATCAACGAGTAACGCCTCGCCCCCCTGCGGATCGGAATGCGAACGATGCAACATAACCCCGGGCCCGCGGGACGACGTCCGCCTCTTCAGGACGAGGTCACGGTGCACATCCCGGACGAGGTCACGGTGCACCTCCCCGACGGCCCCAACGGCGCCAAGCCGCCGGACGGCGTCACCGTGCTCGTGCCCGGTGCCATGCTGGCTCCCGCCCCCACCCGCGAGGCGGGCCACACGGGTGAAGGACCGGTGTTCGTCGACGACGGCGGTGGCCGCAAGCGGCTGATGCGCCTCGCCGGGATGCTGATCGCGCTGCTCTCCATCGGCTTCATCGCCATCATCGGCGTCGCGCTGGCCGTTCCCAACGTCGCCACGTCGGTCGGACTCGGCGACGTCGTGCCGTACGTGGTGCCCGGCGCCGCGGCCGTGGTCGCCCCGGAGACGTCGGCTCCCCCGACCCCGCCGCCCGCCCAGCCCAAGCCCACTCCCAAGCCGCAGGTCGTCGCCGAACGCACGAACGACGCGGTGCGGGACAACGTCGAGCCGACCGCCTCCGCCGCCCCGACCGTCGAGCCGACGGCCACGGCCACCGTGGCGCCCACCGCCACCGAGCCGCCCAGCACGCAGACGCCGCCCACCCAGACCGCTCCCACGGGCGGCAACTCGGGTGGGGAGCCGCCGGTCGTCGGGGGCAACCCGCAGGACACGCCGAACTGACGGACTCAGCGGGCGCGGTCGTACACCATCGCGCTCTCGCCCAGCTCGCCCGTCTCGTGGTGGGTGAGCGTCCACCGCGAGCCCGGCAGTCCGTCGTCGAAGAGGCGCTGTCCGCTGCCCGCGATCTCCGGGCAGATCAGGAGGAACAGCCGGTCGACGAGGTCCGCCGCGAGGAGCGCCTTGATGACGCTCGGGCTGCTGTTGCACAGGATGTCGCCCGTGCCGGTGGCCTTGAGCTCGGCGACGACGTCCGCGACGGGGGCGTTCACGAGCCGGGTGCGGTCCCACGGCGCCTCGGTCAGGGTGGACGTGAGGACCACCTTCTCCACGTCGACCAGCCACTTCGCGTAGCCGCGGTCGCGCGGGATCGGCGTTCTCGTCGGCGGCGACCGGGGGCCAGAAACCCAGGAACCCCTCGGCGTTGCGCCTGCCGAGCAGCGCGGTCGTCGCGCCGTCGTGGACGCGGCCGAGGTGGTCGCGCCCGACGTCGGTGACGGCGTACGGCACGATCGCGCCCAGATCGCCCGGCCCGCCGGGTCCGTTGTAGCGCCCGTCCAGGGTGAGGGCGAGGTTGGCGGTCACCCTGCGGCTCGTCGCGTTGGTCATGATCGTTCCTTTCCGGTGGTGAGTGCGGTGGTGAGGTTGTCGAGCACCTGGCCCCAGCCGGTTTCGATGCCCGCGATGTACGGGACGGCCGCGACGGCCGTCTCGGTGATGCGCAGGCCCAGCCGCAGCCGCGTGCCGTCCGGAACGGCGGCGAGGGCGAGGTCGTAGTGGCCGATGAACGAGACCGCCCCGGCCGCGTCGCGCACCGCGAGGTCGAACGCGAGGTGCTCGTGTGCCTCGGCGGCGTGGACGCGCCCTTCGGAGCGGTAGCGGCGGCCGTCGGCGTCCCGGTACTCGAGGACGGCGCGACCGCCTCCCCTCGGCTCGAGGACGCAGTCGGTGACCGTCATCGACGGCGGCGCCCACCAGGATGCGAGCAGGTCCGCGTCGACCCAGTGCCGCCAGACGGCGTCGGGTGTCGCGGGCAGGGTGCGCTCGAACGCGAAGGCGCGGCCATCGGCCCACCGTTGCCGGTCGGCGACGGCGGACTCCGCCTCGATGGCGGCGCGGTAGCGGGCGAGGACGTCGCGCTCGTCCCGGTGCGCCGCGGCGGTGTCGACCAGCTCCCGTACCCGGTCGGCGAGCGCCTCCAGGGCCGCAGGCTCGAGCGCGTACACCCGGCGTTGCCCCAGCGGGTACACCGTGACGAGGCCTGCGCGGGCGAGCGTCTGGAGGTGTTTGGTGGTCTGCGGCTGCCGCAGCCCGGTGCCCTCGGCCAGCTCGCCGACCGACCGGGGCCGTTCCGCCAAGAGCTCGACGATGCGCCACCGAGCGGCGTCCCCGAGCGCTGAGGCGATGCGATCCACGCCGCTAGTATTCTTCTCGATGAATATTCTTGTCAAGGAATTCTTCGGACGGGCGGGAATGTGTCACGCTGACCACCGTGATCTCCGACGACGAGCGCATCGCGCTGTTCCTCGACTACGAGAACCTCGCGATCGGCGCCCGCGACGGCCTCGGGGTGAGCCCGTTCGACTTCGGCCCGGTCGCCGACGCGCTGGCCGAGCGCGGCCGGGTGGTGGCGCGGCGGGCGTACGCCGACTGGTCGGCGTTCGACGAGGACCGACGGCTCATGGCCCGGGCCCAGGTCGAGCTCATCGAGATCCCGCAGCGGCTCGGCGGCTCGCGGAAGAACGCCGCCGACATCAAGATGGCGGTCGACGCGATCGAGCTGGCGTACGAGCGCAGTTTCATCACGACGTTCGCGATCGGCACCGGCGACTCCGACTTCACCCCGCTCGTCCACAAGCTGCGGGAGATGGACAAGCGGGTGATCGGCATCGGCGTGCAGTCGTCGACCTCGAAGCTGCTCCCGCCCGCCTGCGACGAGTTCCTGTTCTACGACCGGCTGCCCGGCGTCGAGCACGCACCGCCCGAGATCGCGCCGGTGGCGGCGCCCGCCGTGGCGGAGGACCAGGACGTCGCGCCGCTGGTCACCACGACGCTGGCCGGGCTCGCCCGGCACACCGACGGTCCCGTGCTGGCCTCGCGCCTCAAGCGCGCCGTGCTGCGCAAGGACCCGACCTTCGACGAGGCCGACCACGGCTTCCGGGGCTTCGGCGAGCTCCTGCGCAACCTGGAGGGCCGCGGGGTGGTGCTGCTGCGCCCGGGTAGCGCCCAGGGCGATCCCGAGGTCACGTTCCCCGAGGACGACGCGGCCGACGACGACGCGTTCGCGCTGCTCGTGGACGTCGTGCGGCAGCTGGGTCGACCGCAGCTGTCGGGCTTGAAGAACCAGCTGCGCAAGCGCGAGCCGGGGTTCAGCGAGAAGCGCTACGGGTTCAACACCTTCCTCTCGTTCGTCAAGGCCGCCCGCACCCGCGGCCTGCTGGTGATGGACCGGGACGACGTGATCGACGACTACCGCCTGCACGTCACCTGAGGCGGGCCGCGGCGAGCCGCTCGGCGATCGCAGACCCGCCGACGGCGACGATGTGCGCCGCCAGCGCGTCGGCGGCCGGGGTGGTGCCCGTCGCGACGAGGAACGCCACGTAGCCCAGCGTGCGAGGGCTGTGGTCGCGCCGCACGATCGCGCCGACCAGCGCGAGTGCGGTCGGCTCGTCCACCGCCACCAGCGGTTCGAGGATGTCGACGAGCTGGCACGGCATGTCGAACGACGGCCACGGGCGCCGGTCCAACCGCTGCAGGCCGCGCCGGGTCGCGGCGACGACGTCGTGCGCCACCGCGGACGGGGGGCCGGTGAAGATCGCGGCGCCGAGCTGGTCGCCGAAGTCCTCGCGGTCGGCGACGCCGACGAGGGCGCGCAGCGCGGCGAGGCGGGCGGCCTCGGTGCCCTTGCGCTCCGCCATCGCGTCGCTGATGCCCACCTGCGCCGCGACCAGGCCGAACGGGGCGCGGGGCAGGCCGCGCCACGGTGGTGGGGCAGGCCCCGCCGCGGCTTCGACGGCGCGGTAGCCGCGTTCCTCCCCCCATGCCGTGAGCGCGAGGCAGGCGTAGAGCCGGTCGGACGGGTCGGCCGTCGGGTCGTCGATCACCGCGGCGAGGCCGGGCACCCGATCGAGGTGCCGGTCGTCGACGAGGCCGCGGCCGACGAGCGGCGCCGGGGTGTCCAGCGCGTCGCCGTCGAAGTCGGTGTAGAGCAGGTGGCGGGGGTCAGCCATCACTCCTCCCGGGGTGGGGTCCGATGATGTACCGGCTGGGCACGACCCCGCGGATCATCCACTCGTGGTGGCGCTGGGCGTTGGCCATGTCGATCATCCGCTGCCGCAGGGCGGCCGTGGCCTCGGCGTCGAGGCCGTAGGAGCGTGCGGCGTCCGGGATGCGGCCTTTGCGCACGTAGAGGTCGACCGGCCTGCCCGCGATGCGGTCGGCGTCGGCCTGGATGGCGGCCTGGACGCGGTGCGGCGCGACGATGTCGACGTCGGGGACGCGGCCTGCGTCGATGTCGGCCTGCAGCCGCACGATGTCGACCTCGATGACGGAGCCGCCGAAGTCGACCGCCGCGCGGGCTCCCGGTGCGGTGAACGAGGAGTACGGGCTGTTGTCCTTGGTGCGGGAGCGGCGGCCGACGACGTGCTCGACGACCGACGCCGCGCCCGCCGGGTTGGCGGGCACGAGGTGTCCGTGCTCGTCGAGGTGCGACTTGCGGTTGCCCCGGCTGGCCCGGGTGCTGGTGAAGTCCTTGTCGGCCCTGGTCACTCGCGCGCGGCGCGCGCGTTCGGGATCGTGGTGCGGGCCCGGCTCGGCGACGTCCCTGGGCATCAGCTTCGCCGGATCCGACGGCAGGCGGCGCGCGATTTCCGCCAGCCGCCCGGCCGCGGCCCCGTCCGCCGCCGCGACCACCCCGGCCGCCTGCGCCGAGCTAGCCGTCTCCGAGCCAGTGGCCGCCGAACCAGTCGCCGCCGAGGACGTCGCCGCCGAGGACGTCGCCGAGGCCGAGGCCTCATCGGCCACCCCACCCGCTGTCGGACCGGCCGAAGGTGTGGGCGGCGAGGTGGGAAGTGGATGAGGCGCCGGACTGTGAGCGGCCGCAGCGGGCGGCGGCGATGCGACCCCATCGGGAGCGAGCGGACCCGGTGCCGACGGAGGCGGTGACTCGGACGGAGATGCAGGCGGATCGGGCGAAGACCGAGCCGGAGCGGGTAGAGCCGCAGGCGGTGGAGGTGCAGCGGGCAGGGCGGCGGGGGGTGGTGGAGCGGGCGTGAAGGGTCGGGCGGTCGGTCGGGGGTCCGTCCACAGCTGCGCCGGTTCCGTCGCACCGAGCGCCGCCGGAGCAGTTCGGGGGCCCGGTCCCCGGACGGTCGAGCGGCCCGCACCCGTGACCGCCGTCAGCACTGCGGTGGGTAGCAGGTGGCCGTACGCCCGCGCCGGGTCGGAGCCCCACCCGGGCCCGACGAACCCCGCCACCTGGCGGACGGGATGCACGACGTCGTCGACCGCGCCCGCCAGCGCGGTCGAGGCGTTGGCGAGGAACCGGCCGGGGTGGTTGAGGTTGTAGGGATCGGCCGGGTTCACGAGCCGGGTGAACCGCACGAGGTCCTCGACGCCCTCGCCCACGCCCCGGGCGACGTGCCCGAGCGCGACGCCGTTGGCCCGCACCCGGTCGGCCGCGGCAAGGGCCCGGCGCTCGCCGTCCCCCGGCGGGTCCGGAGCGAGCGCCGCCGCCGCGGCGATCTCGCGCGCCGCAGCGACGGCAGCCCGGTCGCGGCGGGCACGCGCCTCCGCGAGCATCCGCCGCGCTGCGTCGAGGTCGGCCACCTGTGCTCCGGCCGACAACACCGAATCCACAGGCGCCGGACCAGGCATCGGCCACGCCGCAGGCGCCTGCCCGCGCACAACCCGACCCGCGAGCGCCTGCGCCGACACCGCCGGGCCCGCCGACGCCTGCCCGGCCACGTGCTGCGTCACGCCGAGAAGCCCGGCCTCCGCCGCGAGCGGCCCGCCCGCCGTCGAGAAGCGCGCCACGGCGGCCGCCGCCAGCTCCTGGGCCGCCACGAGCTCGATCCCGAACCGCTCCCACGCCTGCGCGGCCGACCGGAAGGCGGCCGCCGCCCGCGACCACCGAGCGGACAGCTCCGCGTGCCGCTCGCGGAATGCGGACGCCGCGGCGCCGCTCCACCCCCGCACCCCCATCGCGTCCAACCCGCCCGCGGTGGCCGCGCACCCGGCCGCCAATGCGGCGAGGCGTTCGGCCGTCGCCCGCACGGCCGCGGGATCGCCCCGGACCAGCGCCCGCGGATCGGCGCTCTCCCCCAACTCCGGTTCGGCGAGCACCGTCACTCCACGATCGGGCGCAGGTCGTCGAGCTGCCCGGCGAACGGGTCCTCCCCCGCCAACGCCCGCGCGATCAGCGCGGGCCACGTGTGGTCGGCGAGATCCCGGGCGGTGTCGGCCCACTCCGCGCCGACAGCGCCCCACTCCGGCATCTCCCGGTCGGGCAGCGCCGCAGCGGCCACGTCCGCCCACGTGTCGCCTGCCTCGGCCGGGTCGCCCACCACGTCGTAGACGAGCCGGGCCAGCAGGTCCTCACCATCGCGGTCGACCAACCCGTAAGCGTCGGCGGCCGCGCGCAGCTCGGAAGCGAGATCCGCGCCCCGGCCCACGGCCTCCCGCACACCCCACTCCCAGCGGTCGCAGAACACGAGGAACACCGAGGACAGCCCGGCGTGCCCGACGTCGCCGGGCACCGGACCCAGCGCGACCACACCGCGATCCGCACCCGGCTCGGCCACCGCCTCGATACCGGCCGCGGCCGCACCGAGGGCGGCGGGCGACACCTGGTAGTCCGGACCGGTCACGAAGCGCACGCTAGGACGGCAGCCGCCGACCGCGGGGCCGTTCGGTGAAACCGGTACCCCCCGACGGCGCCTGGCAGGATGGACCGGTGACGCTCTCGGCGAACGCGGCCCGCACCGGCATCGACCTCGCGTGGGTCGACGCAGGCATCCGCCCTCAGGACGACCTGTTCTCGCACGTCAACGGCCGCTGGCTGGCCACCCACGAGATCCCCGACGACCGCGCGCAGGACGGCACGTTCGTCATGCTCCGCGACCGCGCCGAGGCCGATGTGCGTGCCATCGTCGAAGGCGCGGCCGAGCAGACCGACGACGACGCGCGGCGCATCGCCGCCCTCTACGCCTCGTTCATGGACGTCGAGCGGGTGGAAGCCCTCGGGGTCGAGCCCCTGCGTCCGCTGCTCGACGAGATCGCCGCAGCGCCCGATCACACCGCGCTCGCCCGCGTGCTGGGCCGCCGCCAGCGCGAGGGGCGCGCCTCGCTGATCGGCTCGTTCGTCTCCACCGACGCGAAGGACCCGAACCGCTACCTCGTGCACCTGAACCAGTCCGGCCTCGGGCTGCCGGACGAGTCCTACTACCGCGAAGATTCCTACGCCGAGATCCGCACGTCCTACCTCGCCCACCTCGAACGCCTCGCCGAGCTGGTCGGCCTCCCCGACCCCGCGCGGCTCGCGGAGACCGTCATGGACCTCGAGACGGCGCTGGCCGCGGCCTCGTGGGACCGGGTCAGCAACCGCGACGCCGAGAAGACCTACACCCTGCTGACGGCCGCCGAGCTGCGCGAGCGGGCTCCCGCGTTCGCCTGGGACGCCTGGCTCGAAGGCCTCGGCGCGCCGGAAGGCGCGTTCGCCGAGATCGTGGTGCGCCAGCCCAGCTTCGTCGAGGCGGCGGCCACGCTGTGGCAGGAGCGCCCGCTCGCCCAGTGGCAGGCGTGGCTCGCGCTGCGCACCGCCTCCGCCTGCGCCGACTTCCTCTCCGAGGCCGTCGTGCAGCAGGACTTCGCCTTCTACGGCCGCACGCTGTCGGGCACACCGCAGATCAAGGACCGGTGGAAGCGCGGGGTGGCGCTCGTGGAGGCCTCGGTCGGCGAGGCGGTGGGGCGGCTGTACGTCGAGCGGCACTTCCCGGCGTCGTCGAAGGAGCGGATGACCACGCTCGTCGCGAACCTCGTCGAGGCCTACCGGCAGAGCATCTCCGGGCTCGACTGGATGGGCCCGGCCACCCGCGAGCGGGCGCTGGAGAAGCTGGCCAAGTTCACCCCCAAGATCGGCTACCCGAACAAGTGGGAGGACTACTCCACGCTCGAGGTGCGCGCCGACGACCTGCTGGGCAACGTCCTGCGCGCGGGCGCCTGGCTCACCGACCGCGAGCTCGCCAAGATCGGCAAGCCGGTCGACCGCGACGAGTGGTTCATGACCCCGCAGACCGTCAACGCCTACTACCACCCGCGGCTCAACGAGATCGTGTTCCCGGCCGCGATCCTGCAGCCGCCGTTCTTCGACCCCGACGCCGACGACGCGGCCAACTACGGCGGCATCGGCGCGGTGATCGGGCACGAGATCGGCCACGGCTTCGACGACCAGGGCAGCAAGTACGACGGCGACGGCGCCATGACCGACTGGTGGGACGCCGCCGACCGGGCCGAGTTCGACCGCCGTGCCAAGGCGCTCATCGACCAGTACTCGGCGCTGTCCCCCGCGGGCCTGCCCGACCACAAGGTCAACGGCGCGCTGACCGTCGGCGAGAACATCGGCGACCTCGGCGGCCTCACGATCGCGCTCAAGGCGTACAAGATCGCGCTCGGCGACGCGGAGGCCCCCGAGATCGACGGGCTCACCGGCTACCAGCGGGTCTTCTTCGGGTGGGCCCAGATCTGGCGCATCATCACCCGCGAGGCCGAGGCCGTCCGCAGGCTCACCATCGACCCGCACAGCCCGCCCGACCTGCGCTGCAACGCCGTCGTCACCAACCTCGACACGTTCCACGAGGCGTTCGACGTGCACCCGGGCGATGCGCTCTACACGGCCCCCGAGCACCGCGTGCGGATCTGGTGATGACGCGCGTAGCGGTGCTGGGCACCGGGATCATGGGCGCGGGCATGGCGCGCAGCCTCGCGCGGGCGGGGCTGTCGGTGTCGGCCTGGAACCGCCACGCGGAGAAGGCGCAGGCGCTGGCCGCCGACGGGATCAGCGTCGCCGAGAAGCCCGAGGACGCGGTGGCGGGTGCGGCGGTCGTGGTGACGATGCTGTTCGACGCCGCGTCCGTCGCGGAGGTGATGGGCAGAGCGCTCCCGGTGCTGCCCGAGGGCGCGGTGTGGGCGCAGACCAGCACGGTCGGCCTCGACGGCACCGCCGAGCTGGCCGAGCTCGCCCGCGCGCACGGGGTGGGGTTCGTCGACGCGCCGGTGCTGGGCACCCGCCAGCCCGCCGAGCAGGGCCGGCTCACCGTGCTGGCGGCGGGCCCGACCGACCTGCGCGAGGCGGTGGCGCCCGTGTTCGACGCGATCGGCGCCAAGACCGTGTGGGTGGGCGAGGAGCCCGGCGCCGCGCACCGGCTCAAGCTGGTGGCCAACGCCTGGGTGTTCTCGGTGGTCACGGGCACGGCGCAGAGCATCGCCCTCGCCGAGAAGCTCGGGCTCGACCCGCAGCTCTTCCTCGAGACGATCGCGGGCGGTGCCCTCGACGCGCCGTACGTGCAGCTCAAGGGCCGCGCGATGGTCGCAGGCGACTACGCGCCCGCATTCGCCGTGGACGGCGCGCTCAAGGACAGCGGCCTCATCGCCGACGCCCTGCGCGCGACCGGCGCCGACGACCGGCTGATCACCGCGGTGAACGCACTGTTCGCCGACGCGGCCGCCGGGGGCCGCGCGGGCGAGGACATGGCCGCCGTGGCGGAGGTCTTCCGCCGCTGACTCGGCGAGTCGCGGATCTCGCGACGGCGAATACCGCATCTCACCGTGTCGAGATGCACGACTCGCCGCGCCGAAATGAGCGACTCGCCGTCGTCAGAACGGCGACTCGCCGTCAGCGTTATCGCGACTCGCCGGTCAGACGTTGACGCCGTAGTCGAGCGCGATCCCCCGCAGGCCGGAGGCGTAGCCCTGGCCGACGGCGCGGAACTTCCACTCCCCCGCCCGGCGGTACAGCTCGCCGAACACCATGGCGGTCTCGGTGGAGGCGTCTTCGGTGAGGTCGAAGCGGGTGAGCTCGGCGTCGTTGTCGGCGTTGACGACCCGGATGTAGGCGTTGGCGACCTGGCCGAAGCTCTGCCGCCGGGCGTCGGCGTCGTAGATGCTGACCGGGAAGACGATCCGCTCGACGTCGAGCGACATCGCCGACAGGTTCACCTTGATGATCTCGTCGTCGCCTTCGCCCTCGCCGGTGAGGTTGTCGCCGGTGTGCTCGACCGTGCCGTCGGGGCTCGTGAGGTTGTTGAAGAAGACGAAGTGCTGGTCGGAGATGACCTTGCCGTTGGCGTTCAGCATGATCGCGGAGGCGTCGAGGTCGTAATCGGCACCGGTGGTGGTGCGCACGTCCCAGCCGAGGCCGACCAGGACGCTCGTGAGGCCGGGGGCCTCCTTGGTCAGGCTGACGTTGCCGCCCTTGGCGAGGCTGACACCCACGTGATGCTCCCTTTCGAGTCGCGGCCCTTCGCGCGCAACCCTAGACCCGGGACGGGAAAAGGCCGTGGAGAGCGTCACCCTTCCGTGGGAACATCGGCGGCCGTGCGTAGTCGGGGCGGGTTCGCGCTGGTCGCCGCCCTGACGGTGGACTCGATCGGCAACGGCCTGTTCGCGCCGCTCTCCCTCGTCTACTTCGTGCGGCTCACCGACGTGCCGCTCCCGCTGGTCGGCGTGCTGCTGACCGCGGCGAACCTCGTCGCGCTCCCGCTGCCGGTGTGGGCGGGCACGCTGGCCGACCGGTTCGGGCCGCGGTACCTCGTGGTGGCGGCCGAGGCGGCGATGGCGCTGGGCTTCCTCGCGTTCGCGGGCGTGAGCGGCCCGGTCGGGATCCTGCTGGCCTCGACGCTGGTCGCGGCCGGGGTGCGGGTGTTCTGGTGCACGATCTTCACCCTCGTGGCCGACTACGCCGACGGCCGCCCCGGCGGCGTGGGCGTCGACACCTGGTACGCGATCAGCAACGCGGCCCGCACGGCGGGGCTCGCGCTCGGGGGTCTCGCCACCGGGATCGTGGTCGCAGACGGGAGCACGGCGGGCTACCGCGCGGTGGCCTACGGCGCCGCGGTGTTCCTGGCGCTGGCCGCCGCACTGGTCGCGTTCGGCGTGCGCGCACCGCACCGGGCCGCCACCGCCGCCGACCCCGTCGGCTACCGCGAGCTGCTGCGCGACCGGCCCTACCTCGGGCTCGTCGCGCTCAACACCGTCTACGCGATGACCAGCATGATGCTGGCGCTCGCGCTGCCGACGGTGGTGCTCACCGGCGCCGGGCCCCCGTGGCTCACCGCGCTGCTGCTGGCCGCGAACGCCGTGCTCATCGCGGTGTTGTCGGCGCCGCTCGTGCGCAGGCTCACCGGCGTGCGCCGCACCCGCAGCATCGCGGGCGCGGCCGTGCTGTGGGTGCTCTGGTGCGGCATGCTCGCGATCGTCGGCGTCACCGGCGGGGTGACGGCCACGGTCGTGCTGGTGCTCGGCACGCTGCTCTTCACGGTGGCCGAGGCGGTGCACGCGCCGATCTCGACGGCCGCGGCAGCGGCCGCCGCGCCCGCCGCAGCGAGGGGTCGCTACCTCGCCACGTTCCAGTACTCGTTCGCCGCCGCCTCGGTGATCGCGCCCGCGTTCTTCGGCGGTCTCTACGCCGTGGGCCACGCGCTGCCGTTCCTGGTGCTCGGCCTCGTCAACGCGCTGAGCGTGCCCGCCCTCCTGCGGCTCGAGCAGCCGCTGACGGCGCGCTCACGAGCCCACTGACCAGCGCCCCGCCGCCCACAGGGCGCCCAGCATCAGCGCGGCGGCGAGCGCCAGGGGCGCGACGCTCACCTCGACGTCGCGCTGCTGGCTGGCGACCGTGCGCGGGAGCTCGCGGAGCACGTCCTGCAGGCGCCCGGCGTCGGCGGCCGCGAAGTACTGGCCGCCGGTGAGGTTCGCCACCTCGCGCAGGGTGCCCTCGTCGGCCACGAGGTAGCTGCGGGCGCTGGCCCCGCCGTAGCCACCGCCGGACACCGGCGGGTTGGCGCCCCCGTAGCTCTCGAAGCCGCGGCCACCGAGCTGGGCCGCCGTGCAGACCATCGTCGCCGGGTTGCGGGTGCCGAACCCGATCGGGTAGACGCGGACGCCGCGCTCCGCCGCGGTCTTCGCGGCGTCGATCGGCTCGACGCCCGTGGTGTTGGCCCCGTCGGTGAGGAGCACGACGATCTCCGGGGCGTACGTGCCGGGCGGCCGGGCCCGCGGCGCGGCGGCCGCGTCGGTGCCCGTGCCGGGATCCGACGGCGCCACCTCCGGGTCGATCTCGGCGATCGCGTCGACGGACTTGAGCATGGCCGCGCCGATCGCCGTGCCCCGGCCGGTGGTGAGGCCGTCGAGGCTGCGCAGCAGGGCCTCGCGCTCGGTGGTGGGCGCCACCGTGAGCTGCGCGAACCCGGAGAACACGACCAGCCCGATCCGGGTCTCGTCGTCCTGGTTCTGCACGAACTCGCGGACCGCGGTGGTGGCGGCCGTGAGCCGGTTCGGGTCGACGTCGGTGGAACACATCGAGCCCGACACGTCGAGCGCGAGGATGATCGTCGAATCGGAGATCGGGACGTCCATGGCGACCTCGGGCCGGGCCGCGGCCACGCCGAGCAGCCCGAGCGCGGCGAGCACCAGTGCGAACGGCAGGTGCCGCTTCCAGCCGGCCCGCTTGGGTGCCGCCGCCCGGATCAGCGCGACGCTGGAGTGGCGCACGGCCTGCTTGCGCCGCCGCCGGTTGTGCCAGACGTACGCGGCGACGAGGAGCGGCAACACCAGCAGGGAGAGGAGGGCCAACGGCCATTGGACGCCCATCGCTACACCGCCCGCCCGAACCACAAAAACGACAGCCCGACGCCCGCGAGCAGCAACACCGCGCCCACGGCCGCGAAGAGGGCGGTGAGCTCGACGTGCTCCTCGGCGACCGTCCACTCCAGCGCGATCGAGTCGTAGACCGAGGCCAACGCCTGCGTGTCGGCCGCCGGGAAGTACGTGCCGTCGGTGTGGGCGGCGATCTCGCGCAGCATCGGCTCGTCCAACCGCGTGGCGACCTGGAAGCCGTCGAGCGTGAGCACCGTGCCCTCCGGCCTGCCCAGCCCGATCGGGTAGACCTTCACCCCGGCCCCGGATGCGATGTCGGCGACGTCGAGCGGGTCGGCGCCCGTGGTGTTCTCCCCGTCGGACAGCAGGATCACCGCGGCCGACCCGTGGTAGCCCAGATCCGGCCCGCGCGGCTCGAGCGGGTTGCCGGGCCCGCTGTCGAGGAGCACCGGCCGCCCGACGATCGCCGAGAGCGCCGTCTGCAGCCCGCTCGCGAGCGCGGTGCCGCCCTGCGGGGTGAGGCGGTCGATCGCGGCGACCACCGTGGCCTTGTCCGTGGTGGGCTCCTGGGTGACGAGCCCGCTGCCGCTGAACGCCACGACGCCCACCCGCACGGTGGAGGGCTGCTTCTGCACGAACGTGCGCGCCGCGGCCTTCGCGGCGTCGATCCGGTTCGGCTCGAGGTCCTTGGCGGCCATGCTCGCCGACACGTCGAAGGCGAGGATCACCGTGCCCTCGCGGCGGGGCTGCGGCACGGTGGCCTCCGGCCGCGCCAGGCCCGCGACCAGCACCACCAGGGCGAGCAGCAGCAGCACGGGCGGCAGGCGTCGCCGCCACCCGGAGCGCTCCGCCCGCGCCGCGACCAGGCCGAGCGAGGCGAGGCGTGCGCGCCGCTCCGCCCGCTCGCGCTGCAGCCTGCGGTACCACAGCACCACCAGCGGCACGGCGACGAGCGCGAGCAGCATCCAGGGCCAAGCGAAGATCATGCCCGTGGGCTCGGCGGCGAGTTCGGTCATGGGCGCCGCCGCCTGCGCAGCTGGGAGACCCGGAACAGCGCGCGCACGAGGTCCTCGTCGGTCGACACCGTGAACAGGTCGAGCCCGGCCGAGCGGAGGTCGGCGACGAGGGTGGCCTGCCGCTCGTCGGCCTGCGCGCGCAGTCGCTCCTGGAAGCCCGGGTCGTCGGTGTCGACGAAGATGACCTCACCGGTCTCGGCGTCCTCGACGTAGATCATCCCGGCCGCGGGCAGCTCGAACTCGCGCCTGTCGACCACCTGGATGGCCACCACGTCGTGCCGGCGGGCGAGCTGGCTCACGAAGCCCTGCCAGCCCGGCTCGCTGATGAAGTCCGAGACGAGCACGACGAGCGAGCGCCGCCGCAGGATCCCCAGCGCGGCGCGCAGCGCGACACCGAGGTCGGTGGGGCCCGGCTCGGCCGACTGCGGCGCGGCCAGCATCCGGGCGAGGATGCGCAGCACGTGGTTGCGGCCGTTGCCGGGCGGGATCGTCTCCCGCACGCGCCCGTCGAAGAACAGCGCTCCGACCCGGTTGCCGCCGCGCGACAGCAGCTGCGCCACCGTGGCCGCCACCTCGGTGAGCACCAGGTGCTTGCGCCGCTCGACCGGCCCGAAGTCCATCGAGGCCGACGTGTCGAGCAGCAGCCACGCCGTGACCTCGCGGTCCTCCACGTACTCGCGCACGTGGGTGATGTCGGTGCGGGCGGTGACGTTCCAGTCGATGTGGCGCAGGTCGTCGCCGTACTGGTACTCCCGCAGGTCGGCGACGTCGACGCCGGTGCCGCGGAACACCGTGCGGTAGTCGCCCTGCAGCCGCCCGTCGAGGCGGCGCAGCACACGCCACTCGAGCCTGCGGAGCACCCGCTCCGGTGTGAGGGCGGCTGTGTCGATCATGACGTTGAGTCGATCATGACTTGTGCGCGCGGACGCCCGGCTCGACCTTGGGGACTGCGATCGACTGGAGGAGCGGGTCGAGCAGTGCATCGGGGGCGATGTCGTCGGCGAGCGCCTCGTAGGACAGCACGATCCGGTGCCGCAGCACGTCCTTGGCCAGCTCCTGCGCGTCGCCGGGCAGGGCGTAGTCGCGGCCGCGCAGGAACGCCAGCGCCTTGGCCCCGAGCACCATGTTGATCGACGCGCGGGGGCTGGCGCCGAACGACACGTACCGGGCCAGCTCGGGGTGCCCGGCGCCCGCGAGGTCGCGGGTGGCGGCGGCGATCTTCACGGCGTACTCGATGATCTGCGGGTCGACGTACACGGCGTCCGCGGCGCGCTGGTACTCGCGCAGCGTGGCGGTGTCGATCACGGCCTCGGGCCGCTCCGGCGTGCTGATCATCCGCTCGACCACCACGTACTCCTGGGTGGCCGTGGGGTAGCCGACGAGCACCTTGAACATGAAGCGGTCGAGCTGCGCCTCCGGCAGCGGGTAGGTGCCCTCGGACTCGATCGGGTTCTGCGTGGCCATGACCAGGAACGGGTCGGGCGCGGGGTAGGTCTCCCGGCCGATCGTGACCTGCCGCTCCTGCATCACCTCCAGCAGGGCGCTCTGCACCTTCGCGGGCGCGCGGTTGATCTCGTCGGCGAGCAGCAGGTTGGTGAACACCGGCCCGAACGAGACCTGGAACTCGCCCTCGCGCTGGTTGTAGATGCGGGTGCCGACGACGTCGGCGGGTACGAGGTCGGAGGTGAACTGGATGCGCTGGAAATCGCCGCCGATGGACTGGGCGAGGGTCTTGACCGCCATGGTCTTGGCGAGCCCCGGCACGCCCTCGACGAGCAGGTGGCCGCGGGCCAGGAGAGCCACCAGCATCCGCTCGAGCAGCCCGTCCTGGCCCACGATCGTCTTCTTGACCTGGTAGAGGGTGGGCTCCAGCGGCAGTTCGTGATCCGGTGACATGCTCGCGTCTCCCACCTATTGCTGGGGCCCGCCTGCCGCGCCACCGGCGGTGGCGATCGGCACGGCGAACCCGATCCCGACGAAGAAGTCCTGGTTGGCCGGGTTGGCCAGCGCGGTGACGATGCCGACCACCTGCCCGGCCCGGTTGAGCAGCGGGCCGCCGCTGTTGCCCGGGTTGACCGCGGCGTCGAACTGGATGAGCCCGGACAGCTCGCCGCGCCCGGTGGGGATGCTGCGGTCGGTGGCCGACACGACGCCCGCGGTGAGGCTGTGCGTGAGTCCCAGCGGGTTGCCGACGGCGTACACCGCGTCGCCGACCGGCGGCGGGCCCGCCATCACGGCCGGCACCACCAGGTCGGGCAGCTGGTCCGGGGCGAGCACGGCGATGTCGCTCTCCGGCTTGGTCACCAGCACCGTGGCCCCGGCCGTGGTGCCGTCGGCGAACGCGAGCTGGATGCGGGAGGCGCCCTCCACCACGTGCAGCGCCGTGAGCACCGCACCAGCCGCGTTGATGACGACACCGCTGCCCAGCCGGGTGTCGATGTTGCCAGGATCGGTGCGCTGGGCGGTGACGATGACGAGCGACGGCGTGATCGTGTGGTCGGCGACCGTGGCGTCCGGTGGGGCGTTGCGCTGCTGCTCCTGCGCCTGCTGCAGGCCGCGCTGCACGGCCTTGTCGACGTCGGCCGGGGTGAGGGGCGGCGGCCCGGCGGGCCAGAGCAACCAGGCCCCGAGCCCGAGCACCGCGACAACGGCGACCGCAACGTAGAGCAGAACACGCCGCCTGCGCCGGCGGGACCGGTCCCCTGGTGCTAGCTCCGGCTCCCCGACCGGCGACGCGGCCTCGGCCGGTCGCATTTCTCGCACACTACGCGTTCACCAGGAAAATCGAGGTGAAACCCGGGTGCTCTCCGGGGGCGTCAGTCCACCTGCACGTGCCGACCGCCGGTGAGGACGAGGTACAGCACCGCCGCCACCACGGAGCCCGCGATGAGGCTGATGTCGACGCCCCCCGCGATGTTCGCGAGCGGGCCCTGGAAGAGCTGGGTCTGGATCATCAACAGCCCGACGATCGACCCGACGGCCCACGCCAGCGCGGCCTGCCAGCTCCAGCCTCCGGAGTACCAGTACCGGCCACCGGTGCGACCACGGTTGAAGACCTGCAGGTCGTCGGCGTCGTAACGGCCGCGGGTGAGCAGGAACCCGATGCCGACGATCGTCGCCCACGGCGCCGCGAGCTCGGCGAACGCGATGAACGCCGCCGTGGCCGCGGCTTGGACGGTCGGCGCGAGCAGCCCGAGGTAGACGAGCACCACGCCGATCACGCCGATGATCACGGTGGCGCGGGCCCGGGTGAGCCGGACGACGACCGCCTCCAGGTCGAGCCCGGCGCTGTAGAGCGACTGCGCGACGAGCCCGACGCCGCCGAACACGCCGAACGGCAGCAGCAGCACGGCGTACCAGAGCGGCGAGTCGTTGGCGACGCCGACCGTGAACGGGCGCCGCCGGGTCGGTGAACGCGGTGGTGACGGCGGCGCCGATGGCGGCGGGCACCACGAACCCGATGAAGATGCCCAGCGAGCCGATCCAGGCCAGGCTGCTCTGCGAGTGCCGCTCGGAGGAGATGTAGCGGGTCCAGTCACCGAGGATCGTGCACACGAGCAGCGCGCCCGAGACCCCGATGGTCGTCGCCACCAGGAACCACGTGGGCCAGAAGTCCCCCAGCAGCGGCTGGCTGCCTTCGTAGCCCCAGCTGATGGAGCCCGCGAACGCGACGAGCATGAGGACCGCCAACAGGCCGCCGACGATGCAGATGATCGTCGTGGCGCGCACGAGCCAGCGGAACCCCCAGATGGCGACCGCCACCGAGACGGCCGCGACCAGCGCGTAGGCCACGCCCTGGGTGCCTGCGTTGTCGGGGAGCCCGAACAGCCTGCCCGCGGCCGCCACACCCGCGGATCCACTGGTCCACACGGTCAAAGCCACCGAGAACAGGCAGGTGAGGAGCCCGATGCCGCTGCCGATGAAGCGACCGCGCACACCGAACGTGGCCCCGGAGGAGGTGGCGTTGTTCGTGGCCGTGCGCGACCCGATGAGGATCAGCGGCACGAGCAGGATCTGCCCGACGATGGTGCCCACGGCGATCGCGGAGATCGTGGCCCACAGGCCCAGCCCGAAGTACATGGCCAGCCAGCCGAACGCGATGGCGCCCAGGCCGACGGAGCCGCCGACGAACACCACGAAGAAGGTGCCGGGTGTCGAGGTGCGCTCGGCCTCCGGGATGCGGTCGACGCCGTTGCGCTCGATCCCCGACGGCGCGCCGCCGTGCTGCGGGGCAACTTCGCCCGGCGCTCCTTGCCGCTCAACGCCCATGGCCGCGTCCCCCTCCGACGATCGAGTGACGACAGAGGCGCGAGTTCGTCACCGTGCGCTGCACGCCGCGACCCTATAGGGCAGACGCGGAAACCGATCGGCTCCGTCGTCAAACGGGCGCGCCACCGCAACACTGCGGGCAATCGGCGGCGGCATGATCGACAGCCTAGCTGCGGCGGCGTAGCCCGATCGGGGGATTCACGGCGCCGCGGTCTCCACGGGTGCGGCGACGTAGCCGTCGTCGATGCCGACGAAGCGCTTCCACGGCCCGAGGATGCGCAGCTGCGGGCAGCGCTCGGCGAGGGTGGTGACCGCGGCGACGGCGACCTCGCGGACGTGGTGCACGCCGCCGCACAGGTGGTAGCCGGAGCCGAACCCCAGCTGCCTGCCGTTGTCGCGCTCCGGGTCGAACCGGTCGAGGGGCTGCCCGTGCGGGCCGGGAAGGTCGCGGTTGGCCGCGGTGAGCCACATCAGCACCTGGTCACCGGGCCGCACGGCGACGTCGCCGATGGCGAACGGCTCGCGCACGAACCGGCTGGCCTGGGGGAACGGGTTGCCGATCCGGATCGCCTCCTGGACGGCACCGTCGGCAGGCGCGGGATCGGCCATGCGCTCCCACGTCCCCTGCTCGACGGACAGGCCCGCGGCGAGCGTGACGGCCGCGGCGGTGGCGACCGTGCTGACCGAGAGCGAGTAGACGATCCCCCACGCCTCCCGCTCGGTGACGACGCCCGCCGCGACGAGCGCGCGTGCCTCCGCCGCGACGCCGCCGAGCTCGGGTCGCGCCATCAACGCCCGGTAGTGCTCGTCCATCTCCTCCGTGGAGAGCATCGGCCAGTGCTCGAAGAACTCGCCCTGGTCGAGCTGGTCGGTGATCGCGTACTCGACGTCGGCGGGCTCGACGCCCAGCCATGCGGCCGTGGACGCGACGACGACCGGTATGGCGAAGTCGTGGTAGAGGTCGAAGGCGCTGCCCGGCGCCGGGGCCAGCGCCTCGGCCGCGCCCCGCGTGGTGGCCCGGCGGGCGGCGGCCGCGGAGGCGGTGAACCACGGCGCCATGGCGGTGCGCAAGGCGCCGTGCCTGCCCGGGCAGCCGCTCATCGTGCGACGGTCGGTGCCCCAGACGAACGCGCTCACCGGGTGCAGCCGGTCGCGGTCCGCCGCCGACACGCTCTCCGTGACGTCCGCGGTGACCCGCAGCGGGTCGCGCAGCAGCGCGCGGATCGTCGCGTAGTCGTGCACGTGCACGACGGTGCTGTCCTCGCCGTCGCGGTACGGCGCGACCGACGGGTCGTAGCAGCGCGCTGGGCGCGGACTCGGATCACTGAGCATGACGGGGATCACGGTACGCGACGAGGGCAAGGTCTACGGTGCGCTCATGGCAGGCCCGAACCCCTTCGACACCTCCGTGCCGCATTCCGCCCGGATCTGGAACTACTGGCTGGGCGGCAAGGACAACTTCCAGGCCGACCGCGAGGCTGGCGACGAGTTCCTCACGTACTACCCCCAGCAGCTGGACAAGGCGCGCGCCTGCCGCCAGTTCCTCTCGCGCGCCGTGCGGTACCTGGTCCAGGAGCAGGGCATACGCCAGTTCCTCGACGTCGGCACGGGCCTGCCGACCGCCGACAACACCCACGAGGTCGCCCAGCGGTTGGCCCCGGAAGCCCGCATCGTCTACGTCGACAACGACCCGCTGGTGCTCGCCCACGCCCGCGCGCTGCTCACCAGCTCGCCCGAGGGCTCCACCAGCTACATCGACGCCGACATGCACGACCCCGAGGCGATCATCGCCGAGGCGGCCGAGACGCTGGACTTCGCCCAGCCGATCGCGCTGCTGATGATCGGCGTGCTCGGGCACGTCGCGGACTACGAAGAGGCCTGCTCGATCGTGCGCGCGCTGCTCGACGGCCTGCCGTCGGGCAGCTACCTGATCGAGACCGACGGCACCGACTCGAGCCCGGAGTACATGGCGGCCATCGAGATGTACCGCGACAGCGGCGGCGTCCCGTACAACGCCCGCACCCACGAGCAGATCGCCGGGTACTACAAGGGGCTGGAGCTGGTCGAGCCCGGCGTGGTGCCCATCCACCTGTGGCGGCCCGAGCCCAACGCGTTCGGCGAGGCCCCCGACGTCTCCGAGTCCGGCGGCGTCGGCCGGAAGCCCTGATCCCGTGCCGCACCCGCCGTTGCTCGGGGAGGTGTGCCGAGAGCACAGGCCGACCAGCAGGCGCCCGGCTAGTATGACAGCTGTCATGACGCAGAAGAGCCCACGGGAACGCACCGTCCGCAGCGCCGCGCTGCTGTTCCGCGAGCGCGGCGTCGGCGGCACCGGGCTGCGCGAGGTCGTGGAGCACGCGGGCGCCCCGCGCGGCTCGCTGCAGTACTACTTCCCGGGTGGCAAGGAGCAGCTGCTCGTCGAGGCGATGGCGTGGATGGCCGAGCGGGCCGCCCGCCCGCTGCACGCGGCGCTGGCCGCCGCGGCGCCGCCGTCGCCGCGGGCGGTCGTCCACGGCGTGCTCGACCGGTTCCGCGAGCTCCTCACCATCACCGACTACCGCGGCGGCTGCCCGATCGTCGCGGGCGTGGCCGACGCGTCGTGGGACAGCCCGGCCGTCACCGACGGGGCGCGGGCGGCGTTCGCGACGTGGCTGTCGCCGCTGCAGGACGTCCTCGTCCGCGGCGGCGTGCCCGCGGAGCGGGCGGCGCGGCTGGCCCTGCTGGTGGTGAGCGCGGCCGAGGGCGCGCTGGTGCTCAGCCGGGCCCGGCGGGACCTCACCGCGCTCGATGCGGTGCAATCGGAGCTGGACCTGCTCCTGCCGGACTAGATTCCGCGCGTGACCAGGGAGCCGGTACGGGACGTCGCACCGAAGGCGCCGATCGACCGCGGGTGGGTCGACTGGGCGGTGGCCCGCCTGCGCGCCGACACCCTCCGCAGCGCCGACACCCACCTGCTGCAGCTGCGGACCCCGGCGGAGCTCGGCGTCGACGTCTACCTCAAGGACGAGTCCACCCACCCGACCGGCAGCCTCAAGCACCGCCTGGCGCGGTCGCTGTTCCTGTACGCCATCTGCAACGGCGACATCGGTCCCCACAGCACGGTCGTCGAGGCGTCCAGCGGCTCGACGGCGATCAGCGAGGCGTACTTCGCCCGGCTGCTCGGGCTGCCGTTCGTGGCGGTGGTCGCCCGCTCGACCAGCCCCGACAAGCTCGCCCTGATCGAGCGCGAAGGCGGCCGCTGCGAGCTGGTGGGATCCGCAGGCGCCGTCTACGAGGTCGCCCGCCGCCTCGCCGACGAGCTGGGCGGGCACTACCTCGACCAGTTCACCAACGCCGAGCGCGCCACCGACTGGCGCGGCAACAACAACATCGCCGAGTCGATCTTCGAGCAGCTGGTCGCCGAGCCGCACCCGGTGCCCGAGTGGGTCGTGGTGGGCGCGGGCACCGGCGGCACGAGCGCGACGATCGGCCGGTACCTGCGCTACCGCGGCCTGGCCACCCGGCTCGCCGTCGTCGATCCGGAGGGTTCGGCGTTCCTGCCGGCCTACGCGGCCGAGATCGCGGACACCCCGGGTTCGCGCATCGAAGGCATCGGACGGCCCCGGGTCGAGCCGTCGTTCGTGCCCCGGGTCGTCGACCGCATGATCGGGGTGCCCGATGCGGCGTCCGTCGCGACGATGCTCTTCCTCGACGACCGGTTCGGGCTGCGCGCGGGCCCGTCCACCGGCACCAACCTCTACGGCGCCCTGATGCTGGCGTGCGAACTGCGCGCCGCGGGCCGCACCGGCAGCATCGTGACCCTGATGTGCGACCGCGCCGACCGTTACGCCGCCACGTTCTGGGACGCCGAGTGGCGCCGCGCCCAGTCGATCGACCCCGACCCGTACCGGGAGCACCTCGACCGGGCCTGGGACACCCTCGCTTGGCCGAGGTGATCGCCACGAGCGGTACCGCACGCAGGTCGCCGCCTACGTGGTGTGCCAGTCGCGGCGATCACGCGCGGACGAAACCGACCGGGTTGGGCTGCGGCAGGGTGCCGCTGTCCAACACCGCCGCGGCCAGCGGCGCGAGCAGGTCGGCGAGCCGGGTCGTGGCCGCGTCGCCGAGCGCGTGCCACGGCCCGGCCGCGGCTGCGTCGGTCGCGTCCTCGATCTCGGCGTGCAGGCGCCTGCCCGCCTCGGTGAGCTGCCCGTCCGCTGTGAGGACGCCGTCCGCCCGCAGCGCCGCGGCGCCCTCGGCCCAGGCGGGCTCGGCGAACTTGCGGCCCGTGCGCAGCACCTCCGGGTCGGACTCCCCCGCCGCCGCCTTGATGAGGTGCGACGCGACGGGCGCCACCCCGCGCGCCACCAGCACGGCGATGTGGCCGTCGCCGCGGTGCTCGCGCAGCGTGGTGGCGGCCTGCCACAGCGCCAGGTGCGGCTCGCGCGGCCGGGGCAGCACCTGGTTGGCCGCGGCCAGCACCCGGCCCGCGCACTCGGCGCCCGCAGCGGCCTGCCAGGCCAGCTCCGCGGCCTCGGCCGTGGCGGGCGCGTCGACGACGTGGTCGCCCCACAGCCGCCGCAGCGCCGCACCCGCACCGGCCGAGCGCGCGGCGAGCGCCGCCTCGGGCGTCGTCAGGTGCCAGGCGTCGGGCAGCGCCCGGCCGAGGCGGTCGGGGTGGAAGCCGAAGAACGCCGCCGTGGCGATCTCGGGCCCCACCGCTCCGAGCGGCGCCGACCGCTGGGCGGCGTAGCCCATCCAGAACCCGCGCATGCCGAGCGCGTCGGCGGTGGCCCTGGCCTCGGGGGCGAAGTAGGTGACCACGTGGATCGGCTCGAGAAGCCCCCACATCGCGCGTGCCCGGTTCATCGGTCCTCCTCGACTTATGACGAGCGTCATAGTGCCCGATCCGCGCCTGCAGCGTAGAACAAGGACCTATGACAGTCGTCATAGAAACGGCGACCACCGAAGCGGTCCGGGCCCTGGTCGACGCCTGTTCGCCGAGGGCGCTGCAACGGCGCTTCTTCCTCCCCGCCCCGATGGACCGGGAGACGGTCTGGGCGCGCTACGGGAGCTACCTCCTGGCCGGGCCCCCGCTCGGCACGGCCACCGTGGCGACGGTCGCCGGGCACCCGGTCGGGCTGCTGAACCTGATCGTCGTCGGGGCGCGGGCGGCCGAGCTGAGCCTGATCGTCGCCGACGGGTGGCAGCGCCGCGGCGTGGCGACGCACCTGCTCGCGACCGAGCTCGACCAGCCGCGCTGGGCCGGGTGGACCGTGCAGGCCACCGTGCAGCCGGACAACCTGCCGGTGCGGTCCCTGCTGCGTAGCCGTCGGTTCGGCGTCTGGGAGCTGGTCGACCGGGACCTCTCGTCGTGGGACTTCGCCCTTCGCCCTGCGGCGGCCTGACCCTTCGGAGCCCGAACGCGTCAGCCGATGAGCATCCCGATGCTCTCGGCCGCGACGAACAGCCCGACAGCCCCGATCATGAGGGCGAACGCGCGGCTCAGCGTGGTGCCCGACAGCCTGCAGGCGACCCGTTTCGCGACCAGGCTCGCGGCGATGGCGGTGAGCGTGAAGGGTCCGATGACCATCCAGTCGAGGTGCAGGTCCGCCGTGCGCGCCAGCACCGACGACGCGGCGTTGATCACGATGATGAACAGGGACGTGCCGACCGCGAGGGACATCGGCAGCCGCAGGACGACCACCAGCGCGGGCACGACGAGGAACCCGCCGCCGACGCCGAGGAAGCCGGTGAGGAAGCCGACGACCACGCCGCACACGACGATCTTGACGGCCGCCCCGGTGACCACCCCGTGGCGGGTCGCGACGGCCGTGCCCGCACCGCCGTGCTCGGGCGGGTCGTCGGCGCTGTCGCCGCGCCACAGCATCGCGGCCGCGGCGAGCAACGTGAGGCAGGCGAACGCGATCAGCAGCACCGGCTGGTCGACGTTCCGGTTGACCAGCGTGCCGAGGTACGCCGCGGGCACGCCGACGGCGCCGAACGCGATGCCCGTGCGCCACTCGATGCCCCGTTCCCGGACGCGGACGAGGGTGCCGACGAGCGCGGTGACGCCGACGATGAGCACCCCGCCCGTGGTGGCGTCGTGCGCGTCCTGGCCCAGCACGTAGACCAGCGCGGGCACGGTGAGCACGCCACCCCCGCCGCCGAGGCCGCCGATGACGACCCCGACCACGATCCCGAGCGCCGCGGCGACGAGGGCCGTGGCGGTCACTCGGGCGCGCTCCTTCCGGCCGGGACACATCCGTCCCAACCTTCAGGACGACCGCCCTAATGTACGGTCATTAAGGCGGCGGCCGCAACCGGATCAGAAGGGCACGTTCCCGGCGTTGGCGGCGCGGACGGCGGCCGCGATGCGGGCGATGAGCTGTGCGAACCGCGAGCGGCGGCGCGCAGCGGGGCGGGGCGGGGTGTCGGTCATCGGGTCCTCGGGTCGAAGTGGGCTGGGCGCCGGCACGCAACGACCCGGGGTCGCTACGTGGTCCGGCGACAGCGCCGGTCGTCGACCGAGAGGAGGTCCATCGCCATCAGGCAGATACAAAATCTGCGTCCGGCGAGCGTGGACCCGAGAGGCATACGGACAGTGCACCATCGTTCAGCGCGCCGTTCAACTCCCCGGCGCGTCGTTCACTGCGAGTAACCGCCCTGTAACACGACACCGCACCCGTCCGACATGCCGCGGGAGGCCACCGGCGATCACGAGGGACGGCATGACCAGCACGCAGCATTCGCCCGCCAGCCAGGCGCTGCCCCAGCAGCGCGGGCCCGGCGTCACGCCACCGACCGTTCCCGTCGCGCTCGTGCCGGTGGATCTGACGCCGGTGCCGCAGCGGCCCGCCCGACGCGACGTCATCGCCATCAAGGCGTCGCTGGCCGCCGTGCGGCGTGAGCCGGTCGCGCTCGCCGAGTCGTTCTACGCGCACCTCTTCGAGATGGCTCCGGCGGCCCGGACCATGTTCGCGAGCGACATGACCGCGCAGATGCAGCGGATGACCGACGTCCTGCTCTCCACGCTCAGCGGGTTGGAGCACGAGACGCCCGCGCTCGAGGCCAAGCTCCGCGCGCTCGGCGTCCTCCACCGCGACCGCTGGCAGGTCCAGCCCGCGCACTACCTCTACATCGCCCACGCCCTCACCCGGGCCGTGCGCGACGTCTCCGGACCCGCCTGGTCGGGCTCGCTCAGCTCGAGCTGGATCGCGCTGACCCAGTGGATCACCGGTCACATGCTGATCGGGCACCACGACCGCACCACCGCGGCGCCGCCCAACCCTCGGTGATCAGCTGTCGGTGCCCGGGCGGACGACGGCGACCGGGCAGTGGGCGCCGTGCAGGACACCGTGGCTGACCGAACCGAGCAGCAGGCCCGCCGCGTTGCCGCGACCGCGTGACCCCACCACCACCAGCTGCGCTCCCGCGGAGGCCGTCACCAGCGCCCGCACCGCGCCGTCGCGCACCACGGTGCGCCGCACCGCCACCTGCGGGTACTTCTGCCCCCACCCGGCCAGCCGCTCGGCCAGCACGGCGCTCTCCGCGGACGCATCCCACTCCACCAACGACGCCAACTCCTCGTCGATCGCGGTCGGCGACCACGCGTGCACGGCCACCAGGTCCACGCCGCGGGCCGCGGCGGCGTCGAAGGCGAACGCCAACGCGGCCTCGCTGACCGGCGAACCGTCCACCCCGACGACCACGGGCCCGTCGGCGCCTGCGCGTTCCCCGCGAACGACCACCACCGGGCAGGCTCCGCGCGCCGCGAGCGAGACCGCGACCGACCCGAGCACGAGCCCGGCGACCTCCCCCAACCCGCGGTCGCCGAGCACCAACAGCTGCGCCCGGCGCGCCTCCGAGCTCAGCACCTCGATCGGGGCGCCGATCTCCACCTGGGACTCGGCCTCGACGTCGGGCCGGGTGTCGGCGGCGACGCGGACCGCCCGTGCCACCTGGCGGCGCGACACGTCCAGCATCTCGTCGCGGTACCGCGCCACCCAGCCGGTGGGGTGGTCGGCCGTCGTCCAGGAGAACGCGCGCACGAGGCGGAGGCCCACACCGCGCCGGTGCGCCTCCCCGGCCGCCCACTCCACGGCCCGGTACGCGCTCGCGGAACCGTCCACCCCGACCACCACCGGCCGAACCGCCATCGCCGTGCCCCCTGTCCTCGTCCGACCACGCTGCCCGATATTCACCCCCAGCGATACCGACGACCGGCCCTAGCCCCGATGTCCATCGCCCGTCCGGGTCGGCGCTGCCACCCTGTGTCATCGCGAGTGGTCGGTCCGGTGGATTGGCGGTCTTCGCGGTTCCGCCATCGGCCGGTCTGATGCACGGTCCTCGGGTGACGTCGCGTCTTCCCGGTCAGCGCCGCCTCCGCCCCCGACGTCTCAACAGCCCGCCACCGACCAGGATCCGCCGTCGCGCCGAGCGCAGGCCCGGCTCGGACGGCGAGCACCGGCTGCAGGACGCCTGCGGCACCCGGGATCGCGCCGAGCGCTTCTACAACGACCAGTTCTGCGACCGGCTGCTGCCGAGGATGGTCGAGTTCGTGCACCGCATGGAGATGGTCTTCATCGCCACCGCGGACGCGAGCGGCGACTGCGACGCCTCGCTGCGGGCGGGCTCGCCCGGCTTCCTGCGGGTGCTCGACGACCGCACGCTCGCCTACCCCGAGTACCGCGGCAACGGCGTGATGGCCAGCCTCGGCAACCTGAGCGAGAACCCGCACATCGGCCTGCTGATGATCGACTTCGTCGAGGACCTCATCGGCCTGCACGTCAACGGGCGTGCGCACGTCCTCGACACCGAAACCTTCGCCACGCGCTACCCGGGGCACGGCGAGCAGGCGGAGGGCCGACGCGTCGAGCGGTGGGTCGTCGTCGACGTCGTCGAGGCCTACATCCACTGCCGCAAGCACATCCCCCGGATGCAGCGCCTGCCCCAGAAGCGCGCCTGGGGCACGGACGACCCCGCCCGCAAGGGCGGCGACTACTTCGGCGCCCGCACGCCCACGGCGCCCCCGGCTGGCGCCATCCCGGCGCCCCGGGCCCCGCTGGAGGCGGCGCGGGTCAGCGGCGTGCCGGTGCGTGCGCAGGCTCGGGATCCGCGGTGAGGTCGGTCGTGGAGGTCTCCCGCAGCGCGAGGATGCACGCCACCGACACCAGGCAGCAGACCGCCATGATGATCGAGACCGTGAGGGTGCCGCCGCCCGAGGCCATCACCGAGGCGAACGCGACGGGGGCGATGCCCGCACCCAGCCCGGCCATCTGGTAGCCCAGCGACGCCCCCGTGTAGCGGGCACCGGTGGAGAACAGCTCGGTGTAGAGCGCGGCCAGCGGCCCGTACCACGCCGTGTGCACCAGGCCTTGGCCGACGACGACGGCGACGACGAGCAGGGCGGTGGACCCGCTGTCGATCAGCGGGAACAGCGCGAAGGCCCAGATCGCCATGGCGGCGGCCCCGGCCAGCACGACGGGACGGCGGCCGAGGCGGTCCGACAGCGCCGAGAAGGCGATGATGCCGAAGACGGCGACGGCCGAGGACAGCGTGAGCGCGTTCAGCACGGTCGCGCGGGGGAAGCCGATCTGCACCGCGTAGGAGATGACGAAGGTCGTGATGGTGGCCTGCGCGACGAAGGCGCCGAAGCCGACGCCGATGGAGAGCAGGAGGTTGCGCGGGTGGTTGCGCAGCACCTCGACCAGCGGCGGTCGCGTGGGCTTGCGCGGGCGGCCTCGGCGAAGACGGGCGTCTCCGCGACCCGGGCCCGCACGAACAGGCCGATGGCCAGCAGCACGATGCTGAGGAGGAACGGGATCCGCCAGCCCCAGGCCAGGAACTCCGCCTCGCCGGTCAGGGAAGCCGACAGGGCCAGCACGAGCGTCGAGAGCACCACGCCGGTCGGGGCGCCCGCATTGGTGAAGCTGGTCCACAGACCGCGCCGCGACGACGCGTGCTCGGCGGACATCAGCGCCGCGCCGCCCCACTCGCCGCCGACCGCGATGCCCTGCACGACGCGCAGGAGCACCAGCAGGATCGGGGCCCACACGCCGATCTGGGCGTACGTGGGCAGCAGGCCGATGAGCGTGCTGCCGACTCCCATGAGGGTCATGCTCAGCACGAGCATCTTCTTGCGGCCGATCCGGTCACCGAAGTGGCCGAACACGATCCCGCCGAGCGGGCGCGCCAGGTAGCCGGTGGCGAGCGTTCCGAAGCTCGCCACGGTGCCGACGAGCGGGTCGAGGTTCGAGAAGAAGATCTTGTTGAACACGATGGCGGACGCCGTGGCGTACAGCAGGAAGTCGTAGTACTCGATCACGCTGCCGAGGTAGCTCGACAGGACGGCACGGCGCAGCTGGGTGCGTGAGAAGTGGGGTTGCGTCATCGCGGGGTCCCTGGGTTTCGGTGGCGGAGCGCCCACGATGTTAAGGAACTTGATACCAGCAGTCAAGTTCCTTGTTATCAAGTTTCGTTATACGCTGCGGCCATGAGCGCGGAACGTCCGACGGGTGAGCGGGGTCAGCGACTGACCTATCTGGTCAAACGGCTGGAGATGGCCGAGCGGGCGCGGATGGAGGAGGTGCTGCGACCGCTCGGCGTGACGCTGCACCAGTACACCGCCATGAGCATCCTCGAACGCCGCGAGGGGCTGTCGTCGGCGCAGCTCGCGCGCAGGCACGTCGTCAGCCCGCAGGCGATGCACCAGCTGATCGCGTCCATGGAGCGCGACCGGCTGATCGAGCGGCGCCCGGACGCGGCGAACCGCCGGATCCTGCGGGCCTGGCTCACCGAGCACGGCGCGGCCGTGCTGCGGGAGAGCCACGCGGCCGTCGACGCCGTGGAGGAGCGGATGCTCTCCGTCCTCACCACCGAGGAGGCCGCGACGTTCGCGCGCGCCGTCGAGCGCTGCCTCGCCGCCCTTTCCGAGGGGAGGGGTGACGCCGACGACACCCTGCGCGACGCGTCTTGACGAGTATCAGGATGCTTGTTATCAATGTTCCTGACATGTAACGAAGGAGGCCGGATGCGACTGGTGGCAGGCCCGAACACCGGGTTGGGCACCTGGCCCGCCCGCCGGGCTCGGATCTCACCGGACCGACGGGCGCTCGCCGACCCGCATCGCGCGCTCACCTACGCCGAGCTGGCCGAGCGCACCGCCCGGTTGGCGGGCGCCCTGCGTCGGCTCGGCGTCGGCCACGGCGACCGCGTCGCCTACCTGGGCGTCAACGCCGTCGAGGTGTTCGAGACGCTCTTCGCCGCCTGGCTGCTCGGTGCGATCGCCGTCCCGCTGAACTACCGCCTCTCGGGTCCGGAGATCCGCTACATGCTCGACGACTCCGGCGCTTCGATCCTCGTGCACAGCGCCGACGCCGCCGCGCTGGCCGCCGAGGCCGGGAAGGCCACCGTGCTCGCCGTGCACCCGGGCAGCGACCCGGGCGCGCTGGACTACGCGGCGGAGATCGCGACCGGCCCGGCCCTCGACGAGGCGCCGCCGGTCGCGCTCGAGGACCCCGCCCTGATCCTCTACACCTCGGGCACGACGGGCCGACCCAAGGGCGCGGTGCTCACCCACGGCAGCATGACCTGGAACACCGTCAACTTCCTCGCCCACGTCGACGTGCTGAGCACCGACAAGGCGCTGTGCATCGCCCCGCTCTTCCACTGCGTCGGGCTCGGCCAGGTCACGCTGCCCACGCTGTTCAAGGGCGGGAGCGTCGACGTCCTGCCGAAGGCCGACCCCGGACTCATCCTCCAGCGGGTGTCGCAGGAGCGGATCACGAGCTTCTCGGCCGTGCCGACGATGCTGCAGATGATGTGCGAGCACCCGTCGTGGGACGCCGCCGACCTGAGCTCGCTCACGCTCGTGCAGTACGGCGGCTCCCCCGTGCAGGAACGGGTGGCCCGGGCGTGGCTCGCCCGCGGCGTGCGGCTCGTGCAGGGCTACGGCATGACCGAGGCGTCTCCCGGCGTCTACATGGGCACCCACGACGGCACGCAGGCCCACCCGACGTCGGTCGGGGTGCCGCACTTCTTCACCGACGTCGCGCTGCTGCGCGCCGACCGGCCCGAGCCCGCCGCGGGCCCACCGGCCGAGCTGGCCGTCCGCGGGCCGCACGTGTTCGCCGGGTACTGGAACCGTCCGGAGGAGACGGCGGCGGCCTTCGTCGACGACGGGTGGTTCCGCACCGGCGACGTGCTCCGCGTCGACGACGACGGCTGGGCGCACGTGGTCGACCGGGTCAAGGACATGTACATCTCCGGCGGCGAGAACGTCTACCCCGCCGAGGTGGAGGCCGTCGCGGCCCGGCTCGACGCCGTCGCCAACTGCGCCGTGGTCGGGGTCGCCGACGCCCGGTGGGGCGAGGTCGGCGTCGCCTACGTGCAGTTGCGCGAGGGGGCGAGCCTCACCCGCGACGAGCTGCGCGCCCACCTGGAAGCCCACCTCGCCCGTTACAAGGTGCCCCGGCACCTGGAGTTCGTGGCCGAGCTGCCGCACAACGCCACCGGCAAGATCCGCCGGGTGGAGCTGCGGCACCGGGCGGCGGACGAGCATCCGATCGAACAGGCCGCGTCGCGGCTGGAAGGAACGTCATGACCACCGTCGCCGCGCTGCCGTCGTCGTTGCAGATCGAACGGCACGGTGAGGTCGCCGTGCTGCGGCTCGCCCGCGCCCGGAAGCGCAACGCGCTCAACGACCCCACCGTGCTCGGCATCGAGGCCTTCTTCTCCACCCCGCCCGAAGGCGTCAAGGCCGTCGTGCTCGACGCCGAGGGCGACCACTTCTGCGCGGGCCTCGACCTCTCCGAGCTCACCGAGCGCGACGCGTTCGAGGGCCTCGAGCACTCCCGCATGTGGCACCGGGCGTTCGAGCGCATGGAGCGCGGGCGGATCCCGGTCGTCGCCGTCCTCAAGGGCGCGGTGGTCGGCGGCGGGCTGGAGCTGGCGTCGGCCACGCACCTGCGGGTGGCCGAGCCCAGCGCGTTCTACGCCCTCCCGGAAGGGCAGCACGGGCTCTTCGTCGGCGGCGGCGGCTCGGTGCGGGTGCCGAAGCTGATCGGCGCGCACCGGATGGCGGACATGATGCTCACCGGCCGCGTGCTCGACGCGCAGGAGGGGCACGCGCTCGGGCTGTCGCACTACCTGACCGGCCCGGGCGAAGGGCTCGCCCGGGCGCTGGAGCTCGCGCGGAAGATCGCGGCCAACTCCCCCGTCACGAACTTCGCCGTGCTGCAGGCGCTGCCGCGCATCGTCGAGGCCAACCCGACCGAGGGCTACCTGCTGGAGTCGCTCGTCGCCGCGCTCGCGGGCAGCAGCCCGCAGGCGCAGGAGCGCATGCAGACGTTCCTCTCGGGCCGTGGCGGCAAGGTCCAGCGATGACGGCGAGCGCCCCCGAGCTGCTGCGCCCGCCCGCGCCCGGCGGCTCCGAGATCGCCCGCTTCCTCGACTGGCTGCGGCGGGAACGCGACCTGGCGTTCGACGGCTACGACGAGCTGCACCGCTGGTCGGTCGAGGACCTCGAGGGGTTCTGGTCGGCCGTCGCCGAGTTCTACGCGGTGCGCTTCGCGACGCCGCCGGAGCGGGTGCTCGGCAGGCGCGAGATGCCAGGCGCGGAGTGGTTCCCGGGCGCCACGCTGAACTACGCCGAGCACGCCGTCGGCGGCCCGGACGACGAGGTCGCCGTGCTCGCCTACTCGCAGACCCGCGACCGGGTGGAGCTCACCTGGGAGCAGCTGCGCGACCAGGTGGCGCGAGCGCGGGCCGGGCTGGCCCGGCTCGGCGTCGGCCGGGGCGACCGGGTGGTGGCGTACCTGCCCAACATCCCGGAGGCGTTGGTGGCCTTCCTCGCCACGGTCGGCCTGGGCGCGATCTGGGCGAGCTGCGCCCCGGAGTTCGGCGCGCGCAGCGTGGTGGACCGGTTCGGGCAGGTCGAGCCCACCGTGCTGCTCACCGTCGCGGGGTACGGCTACGGCAACAAGGACATCGACCGCCGCGAGCAGGTCGCCGAGATCCGCGCGGGCCTGCCGACGCTGCGTCACGTCGTCCACGTGCCGTACGGGAACCAGGCGCTGCCCGACGCGCTGGGCTGGGCCGAGCTGCTCGCCGAGCCCGGTGAGCTCGCCTGGGAGCCGGTGCCGTTCGCGCACCCGCTGTGCGTGCTCTTCTCCTCCGGCACCACCGGCAAGCCGAAGGCGATCGTGCACTCGCACGGCGGGATCCTGCTCGAACACCTCAAGAACCACGGCCTCAGCTGGGACCTGCACGAAGGCGACCGGATCCTCTGGTTCTCCACCACCGCGTGGATGATGTGGAACGCGCTCGTGTCCGCGCTGCTGGTGCGCGCCTCCATCGTGATGATCGACGGCAACCCGTTGCACCCCGACCTGCGCTGGCAGTGGCGGCTCGCCGAGGAGACCGGCGCCACGCTGATGGGCGCCAGCCCCGGGTTCCTCATGGCGTGCCGTCAGGAGGGCGTGCGCCCCGCCGCGGAGTTCGACCTGTCGCGGGTGCGGCAGATCGGCGCCGCGGGCAGCCCGCTGCCGCCGGAGGGCTACCGCTGGGTGGCCGAGCAGTTCGGCCCCGACGTGCTGCTCAACGTGGGCAGCGGCGGCACCGACGTGTGCTCCGGGATCGTGCAGGGCAGCCCCCTGCAGCCGGTGTGGCTCGGCGAGATCGCGGGCCCCTGCCTCGGTGTGGACGCCCAGGCCTTCGACGAGAAGGGCGAACGGGTGGTCGGCGAGCTCGGCGAGCTCGTGATCACCGCCCCGATGCCGTCGATGCCGGTCGGGTTCTGGGGCGACGCCGACGGCAGCCGCTACCGGGGCACCTACTTCGACACCTACCCCGGGGTGTGGCGGCACGGCGACTGGGTGCGCTTCTCCGAGGTGGGCAGCGCGGTGATCGCGGGCCGCTCGGACGCCACCCTCAACCGGGGCGGCGTGCGGCTGGGCACGGCCGAGTTCTACCGGGTCGTCGAGGAGCTGCCCGAGGTCGCCGACAGCCTCGTCGTGCACCTGGAGGACCCGGCGGGCGGCAACGGCGAGCTGCTGCTCTACGTGCAGCTGCGCCCCGAGGCCGACCTCGACGAGGCCCTGCGCCGCCGCATCGCCACGGCGCTGCGCACCGAGCTGTCGCCGCGCCACATCCCCGACGGGATCGCGGCGGTGCCGGTGGTCCCGCGCAACCGCACCGGCAAGAAGTTGGAGCTGCCCGCCAAGAAGATCCTGCTCGGCGCCGCGCTGGAGGACGTGGCCAGCCGTGACGTCCTCGCCGACCCGACGTCGCTCGATCCCTTCGTCGAACTCGCCCGGCGGCCACGATGACGCGCCGACGCACTCCCTCCCGCGGAGGCGGCATCGGCACGGTCGCCGTGGTGGGCACCGGGCGTGATCGGCGCGAGCTGGGCCGCGCACTTCCTCGCCCACGGGCACGACGTGATCGCCACCGACCCGGCACCCGGCGCCGAGGAGCGGCTGCGGGCCGACGTCGCGGCGCACTGGCCGGTGCTGGAACCGGTCGCGGGCGCCTCCCCGGAGCGGCTGACCTTCACGGCCGACCCAGCGCGGCCGTGGCGGACGCGGACTTCGTGCAGGAGAACGGGCCCGGAGCGCGAGGACGTCAAGCACGCCCTCTACGCGGCGCTGGACGAGGCCGCGCGACCCGACGTGGTGCTCGCCTCCAGCTCGTCGGGGATGCTGCCGACCGTGATCGCCCGCGGCGCCGCGCCGGCACCCGGAGCGCGTGCTGGTCGGGCACCCGTTCAACCCGCCGCACCTCATCCCGCTGGTCGAGGTCGTGCCCGGGGAGCAGACCGACGAGGACGATCGTCGAGCGGGCGCTGGCGTTCTACACCGCGGTCGGGAAGAAGCCGATCCGGCTGCGCCAGGAGGTGCCGGGCCACGTCGCGAACCGGCTGCAGGCCGCGCTCTGGCAGGAGGCCTACTCGCTGGTCGAGCGGGGCGTGGCCACTGTGGCGGACATCGACACCGCGATCGCCCACGGTCCCGGGCTGCGATGGGCGGTGATCGGGCCGTTCGTCAACCAGCACCTGTCCGGGCGGGCCGGGCGGGCTCGCGCACGAACCTGGAGCACCTCGGGCCGCCCATCGAGGCGTGGTGGCGCGACCTCGGCCAGGTCACGCTCACCCCGGAGCTCATCGCCAAGCTCGCGTCGGGCGTGGACGACGAGCTGGCGGGCGTCGACCCGGCCGAGCTGATCGCCCGCCGCGACGCCGTACTGACCGCCCTGCTCGCCGCCAAGGCCCGTACCGGACTGTAGGAGCACTTCATGGATCTCGACGCACTGGACGCCATCGACGTGCACGTGCACGTCGAACAGGACAGCCACGGCTGTTTCGCCCTCGACCAGGAGCTGCTCGACGCCTCCGCCAAGTACTTCCGCGCCGACCAGGACCGCACCCCCACCCTGGCGTCGATCGCGGAGCACTACCGCGCCCGACGCACCGCGGCCGTGGTGTTCACCGTCGACGCGCCCGCGGGCACCGGGCACCCGCCGCTGTCCAGCGAGGAGATCGCCGACCAGGCGGCAGAGCACGCGGACGTGCTCATCCCGTTCGGCTCGGTCGACCCGCACGCGGGCAAGCGCGCCGTCACCCGGGCCCGCCGGTTGGTGACCGACCACGGCGTGCGGGGTTTCAAGTTCCACCCCAGCCTGCAGGCCTTCGAGCCCAACGACACCCGCTTCTACCCGCTCTACGAGGCGCTGCAGGAGCTGGGCGTGCCCGCCCTGTTCCACACCGGGCAGACCGGGATCGGGGCCGGGCTCCCCGGCGGGCGCGGCATCAAGCTGCGCTACTCCGCGCCGATGCTGCTCGACGACGTCGCCGCCGACTTCCCGCACCTCACGATCGTCATGGCGCACCCCTCCGTCCCGTGGCAGGACGAGGCCATCTCCATCGCCACGCACAAGGCCAACGCCTACATCGACCTCTCCGGCTGGTCGCCGAAGTACTTCCCGCCCCAGCTCGTGCGCGCCGCCAACGGGCTGCTCAAGCGCAAGGTGCTCTTCGGCTCCGACTTCCCGGTCATCACCCCCGACCGCTGGCTCGCCGACTTCGCCCAGCTCGACATCAAGGACGAGGTCCGACCGCTGATCCTCAAGGACAACGCCGCCCGCGTGCTCGGGCTCGGCTGAAGGCTCAGCCCGTGACGTGCCGGATCGTCACGGTCCGGGCGGCCGCGGCCGGCAGGTTGCGGATCGTGTCCGGGATCGACGCCGCGAACGGGCGGGAGAACGGGTAGCCCATGTCGCGCGTGTCCGGGTAGCGGTCGACGGCCCCGCAGAAGCTCATCGAGCCGCACTCCGCGGACGGTCCCACCAGGTCGCGTGCGCCGTCGGTGCAGAACACGGCCAGCCGGAACGTCATGCCGTCCTCGGTACCCCGCGGTAGCAGCAGGGTGTAGGGCCAGCCGCAGTCGCAGTAGTTCGGGTCGTTGGGGTCGTTCGCCCCGTCCAGCACGGTCTGCGGGTCGGTCTCCGCGGGCTTCTTCACCACCGCGAACTCGGTGTCGGGGCGGTAGACGACGCTGCGCCCGACCGTCGGGACCTCGACGAGGTGCTTGTCGAGCTCCATCCACGCCGTGCGGTCGTCCGCGAGCTGCTCGGGTACCAGGAAGATCCGCAGCGTGATCGCCGACGGCCGGTTCTCCAGGTTGCGCACCCGCACGACGACCGCGAACGGGTCGTGGGTCAGGTGCACCACCGTTCGCCCGTCGCTGAGGGACGACTGCTGCATCCGGGTGGTCAGCTCGTCGACGACGACGAGGCCGTCCGCGCCGGTCAGCGGCCCGGTGGGCACCGGCGCGTCGAAGGAGGCGCCGCCCATCGCGGCGGTGACGAGCGCGGCGGGATCGGCACCGGCGGGCAGGCCCGCGGTCGACACCAGCAGCACGTCCGGGCTGGTCCAGTTCGCCGCCGCTCCGCTCAGCGCGTCGCGGATGACGACGCGGGGCGTGTCGGTGAAGTCGTAGGGCGGCTGGGTCTCCTGCCAGGCGGTGCTGATGGTGTCGATGTGCTTGTGCCAGCGCCAGAAGACGGGGTCGCGGATCGCCACGGCGGGCACGTTCATGACGCCGAAGCCCTGGCCGCCGGGGATGCTGCCGAACATGCCGTGGCCCTGGTTGTGGATACCGGGGTACTCCGTGTCGGAGAGCCCGGTGAGGGCGGCGTGGGACGCCTCGACCGCGTGCCCGAGGCTGTCGCCGTCGACGGCCATGGGCGACCCGACCGTGCGCCGCAACTGCTGCGCGGCGACAGCGGCATCCAGCGGAGCCTGCATCTGCACGAGCGCGTCGACGTCGGCCTGCGCCAGCTTCTCGTCGGCTTCGCGGTCGGTGAACGGCGGCAGGTTCGGGCTGTAGCCGTCGGGGATGCTCGCGGTGAAGTCCGGGCCGAACGCCTCCACCCGGGGCCGGGCGTTGGACAGCCGCTCGGCGTCGTACCGGGCGAGCATCTGGTTGTGCATGTAGAGGAAGAGCTCGCCCTGCCGGTCGTTGAGGCGGAACACCGTCCGGTACCCGTGCGGTGGGAGCGCGTCGAGGAACGCGTTCCAGGAGTCGGCGGTCGCGGCGGCCGCCTGGAGGAGCGGCAGGATCGCGTCGGACACCTCCTCCGGGCCTGCCGCGTCGAGGAACGCCTGCCAGTCCTGGCCCGGGCTGAGCGCCTCGAACACGGCCGCCAGCCCCGCCCGGTCGGCCGAGCCCGCCCACGCCCGCACACCGCCGTTGAACCGCGCGATCCCCGGCCACGGGTACACCTGGTGCCAGTGGTCGTGGTGCTCGTTGGCGAACAGGTCCTCGCGCCAGTAGTCGAGCGCGGGTTCCGGGCCCGGGGTGCTCGCCCGCACCCCGTCGTCGTCGCGGGACGAGCGGAACAGCTCGGGGCGGGCGCGCAGTGTCCGCGGCTTGCCGAGCAGCCGTCCGGCGCGGTCGTGCGTCACGAACAGCGCCATGGCCTGTTGGACGAGCGCCGTCGGGTCGTCGGCCGTGCGCGCTTCGGCCAGGTCGAGGGCCTGCTCCAGACCGTCCTCGACGGTCGGCGCCGCGGCGGCGAGGACGGAGAGCCGCGCCGCGAGCCGGACGGCGGCCACGCCGTCGGCCGCATCGAACCAGGAGAACCGGCCCGGTTCGTCCGCCCGCACGCTCGGCGTCGCGGTACGACCGGTGAACAGGTCCTCGCCGCGCGCCCGCAGCTCGTCGATGGTCGCCATCCGCGAAGTCCACTCGCCCCGCGGGTCCCGCGGAATACGCAGAAGTGCGTAGCGGAGGCACCGCTCTCCGCCCAAGACGCTCGGTTCAGACCCCGCCGGTGACGGCGAGCGCACCGAGCCCGACGAGCGCGACGAGCACCGTCGACGCCGCCCCGAGCGCCACGCCGCGGCGACCGTTGCGCAGCAGATCCCCCACCCGCACCCCGGCGCCGAGGCCGAACAGGGCGGCCGCGAACAACAGCGTCGTCACCACCTGCGCGATCGCCAGGCCGGTTGCCGGGACGACACCGCCGCTGCGCAGGGCCATCGTGGCCAGGAAGCCGACGACGAACAGCGGGATGATCGGAGGGCGCTTCCCGGTCGTGGTCCCCCGTCGCCGACGTTCGACGAGGCTGACCCCGGCCACGATCGGCGCGAGCAGCACGACCCGCGTGAGCTTGACGACTACGGCGACGGCGACCGCCGCTGCTCCCGCAGGGGACGCGGCCGCGACCACCTGGGCCACCTCGTGGACGCTCAGCCCGGCCCACGCGCCCAGCCGAACGTCGCTCAGGCCGAGGCCGCGCCCGATCAGCGGGACGAGGGCGATCGCCGCGCTGCCGTAGAGGGTCACGAGCGTGACGCCCGTGGCGACGTCCTCCTTGTCGGTGTCGGTCACGCTGTCCATCGCCGCGATCGCCGACGCACCGCAGATCGAGAAGCCGGTGGCGACCATCAGCGACAGGCCTCGGGACACCCCGAGCACGCGGCCGAGCGCCAACGTGCCGAGGAACGCGACGAGCACGGTGGTCACGACCGCGAGCACCGTGCCGATGCCGAGCCCGAACACCTGACCCAGGCCGAGCTGCAAGCCGAGGAGCACGACGCCGAGGCGCAGGAACTTCTTCGTCGCCCAGCCCAGCCCGCCGTGCGTCGCCGCGGGCAGGAACGGGCCGACCAGCACGCCCAGCACGACGGCCACGGTCAGCGCGCTCACCGCGGGGAGGAACGTGTTCACGCCGAACGCGATCGCCGTGCCCACCGCCGCGGCGACCAGGCCCGGCGCGAGCGTCCGGGTCTTCGGGAGCACCCGATCTTCGTCCTGAGCCGCGACCATGACATCAACGATCACGCCGTCGGCCCGTTCGCGGTACCCGCCGATCCGACCTCACGTCATAACCTAGGAGAATGGCCGAGCTCCCCGACATCGAGTCGTTGCAGCTCCTCGTGCTCGTCGGGCGACGGGGCAGCCTGACCGCAGCGGCGTCCGAGGCAGGCGTGAGCCAGCCAGCGGCCAGCAAGCGGATCAGCCGCCTGGAGCGGCGGCTCGGCGTGCGGCTGTTGGCCCGGACGCGCCGCGGCTCCACGCTGACGGCGGCCGGGGAGCTCGTCACCGGGTGGGCCGAGCGCGTGCTCGACGATCTCGACGTGCTCGTCGAGGGCACGGCGGCGCTGCGCCGCGAGTCGTCGGGGCACCTGACCGTCGCGGCCAGCCTGACGGTCGCCGAGCACCTCCTGCCCACGTGGCTCGGTGAGCTGCGGCGAAGCGCGCCCGAGCTGCACGTCGGGCTGCAGGTGACGAACTCCAGCCGGGTCTGCGACCTCGTCCGCGACGCGGTGGTCGACCTCGGGTTCATCGAGTCCCCGGGGTCGTTGCGCGGGCTGCGGTCGCACGCGGTGGCCGACGACCGCCTCGTCCTCGTCGTGGCGCCGGATCACCCGTGGGCGCGCCGTCGTCGTCCCGTGGACCCGACGGAGCTGGCGCGTACACCCCTCATCAGCCGCGAGCCGGGCTCGGGAACCCGGGACACGGCTGAGCGCGCCGTGCGCGCGGCGGGCGCGGTGCTCGTGCCACCGTTGCTGGAGCTGGGCTCCAGCGCGGCCATCCGCAGCACCGTGCTCGCAGGTGGCGGTGCTGCGCTGCTCAGCGAACTCGTGGTGGCGCAGGACGTCGCGAGCCGTGCGCTGGTCGAGATCCCGACCGCGGACCTCGACTTCGGCCGGACGCTGCGCGTCGTGTGGCGCACCGGCACCCGCCCCGTCGGTGCCGCGGCGGCGCTCGTCGGCGTCGCGCTGCGCAACCGAGGGACCGGGCCAAGAGCCATTCCGGGATGACGAGATCTCAGAGGTTGCGGACCTTCACCGCGCCGACGTTGGTGCGCACCTCGACCTTGTGCGGGCTGGCGGGATCGCGCTGGACCGAGACGTCGGAGCTCCCGACGGTGGTCTGCACGTCGACGGCGTAGCTCGTACCGCTCGGCAGGCCCAGCTCGACAGCGCCCACCTCGGTCGACGCCCGCACGGTCGACGGCACGCGCGCGAACTCGAGGTTCGCCGCACCCGCCTGGGTCGAGATGACCACGTCGGCGCCCCCGAGCGCTCTGCCCTCGACCGCGCCCGCCTGCGTGGTGACCGCGACGTCGCCCATCAGACCGGTGACCCGCACCGCCCCTGCCTGTGCGGTGATCTCGGCCCGCGCGGCGGCGGGCAGGTGGATGCGGAACTCGACACCACAGCGCACCTCGTCGTTGCGGCACCCCGTGTCGGTGAGTTGCAGCGTGCTCCCGTCGACGCGATGCGAGGTGGTGGGCTTGTCGTCGGCGAAGTGGTACGTCTCGGTGACGGTGACGGGTCCGTCGCCGCTCTCGATGGTCACCGCCGCGGCACGGGCGTCGACCACCAGCGCGTCGATCGGCTCGGTGATCTGGTACGTCTGCTCCTCGGTTTTGGTCGTGCCGCCGCAGCCTGACACCGCGGCCAACACCAGTCCTACAGCCGTAGCAGCGGCCGCCGTCCGAACCTTCATCGCACTACCCCTCGTCGCTGAACCTGCCGGGCACTGTGATGAGCGTGCAGTATTACCGACCTTCTCCGTCACGGGGTAAACCCCTGACCTGGAGTCACTGCGGGAATAGCTGGATGGCGCCTTGACAATCATTCGGGAGAAACTCGCGTGGACCCGCGACCAAGACACGCCGAATAGCCTCCGCGATGTCGCCGACGACAGGTCCCAGAATCGCGCGAATGACGACCGCACCATGGGTGGGCGATCCGTTGGCATTCGGCGTCGGCGCCATAGTGCTGGTCGCGTACGCCTTCGCCAAATCCTGGACCGAGTCCTTGGTCACCGTCGCGCACGAGGGCGGTCACATGGCGACGCTGGGGCGGTCCGCGCACGCAAGCGGCTACGGCGTTCGCATTGGTGTGGCTGCTCCTGATCGGCGGAGTCGCCCAGGCGATCGGTGATCGGGGCGGCTCGGACGGTCAGAAGATGGCGTCGAGCACGTGGATCCCGACCTTCGTGTGGTGGGCGGCGTGGAGCGCCCTCGCCATCGTGTGCCTGTGGTCGGGCGGCCGACTGCTCCTGCACCACCGATGACGACGGCGCGGCTACGAGTCCGCGAGCCGATCGGCGACCTTCTGCAGGGCGTGCTTGCTGCGGACCGAACGGATGGTGCCGCTGAGGGACCGCATCACGATCGACTCGGTCTCGGCGCCCTGCGCCGTGTAGCGCACACCCCGCAACAGCTCGCCGTCGGTGATCCCCGTGGCCACGAAGAACGTGTTGTCGCCGGTGACGAGGTCATCGGTGTGCAGCACGCGCGACAGGTCGTGGCCCGCCGCCATGGCCTTGTCGCGCTCCGCGTCGTCCCGCGGCGCGAGCCGGGCCTGGATCACCCCGTTCATCGCCTTCAGCGCGCACGCCGTGATGATCCCCTCCGGCGTGCCGCCGATGCCCAGCAGGAGGTCGACCCCGATGTCCGGGGTGGCTGCGGCGATCCCGGCGGCCACGTCGCCGTCGGAGATCAGCTTGATCCGCGCCCCGGACGCGCGGACGTCGGCGATCAACTGCTCGTGCCGGGCCCGGTTGAGGACGCATACCGTGACGTCGGCGGGCGTGCCGCCCAGCGCCCGGGCGACGGCCCGCACGTTGTGCTCGACCGGGGCGTCGATGTCCACCTCACCGGCCACCGCGCCCGCGCAGACCAGCTTGTCCATGTAGAAGACCGCGCTCGGGTCGTACATGCTGCCCCGGTCGGCGGCGGCCAGCACCGCGATCGCGTTCGGCATCCCGTTGGCCAACAGCGTGGTGCCGTCCACCGGGTCGACGGCGATGTCGATCGCGGGCCCGGAACCGTCACCCACCTCCTCGCCGTTGTAGAGCATCGGGGCCTCGTCCTTCTCGCCCTCCCCGATCACCACCACGCCGCGCATGGGCACGCTCGCGATCACGTCCCGCATGGCGTCGACGGCCGCGCCGTCGCCACCCTCCTTGTCGCCGCGGCCCGCCCATCGACCGGCGGCCAGCGCCGCCGCCTCGGTCACCCGCATCAAGTCCAGACCGAGGTTGCGATCGGGGAGCTGGTAGCGGATCCGCTGGGTCATGCGATCTCCTGACGTCCTGAACACGTGGGCCGAGGTCGGACGCGGTCGACGACGGGCACCAGGCGCTCAGCGCGGGCGATCGCGCTCGCCGACGGCCGAGCGTAGGTCATCCTCGGCGACATCCGCTACCGATCGGGAGGGCCGGCGCTGGTCAGCGGCGCTGTCGGTCCGGATCAACCACACGCCCACGGCCGCGACGGCCAGCCCGAGCGGCACTCCGAACGGCGGCTGCGCCGCGAAGCAGCCGATCGCCCCACCCAGCACGACCGCCGCCCACAGCGCGGTCGGCACGGCGCGGGAGCGCAGGTTGCTGAGCCCGAACAGGATCCAGCCCAGCGCGAACAGCAGGTAGCTCGACAGGTACCCGACCTGCCAGATCGGCGCCTTCTCGATCGTCAGCAGTGCAGGCACCGCCGACACCAGCCACGGCGAGGCGAACGCCTCGAACCACATGTCGGCGCCGAGGCTCATCGTGCCCAGCACCGCGGCGCCGAAGCCGACGAGGCCGAAGACCCCCGCCGCACGCGCCTGCCGCACGTGGATGGCGGCGAGCGCGATGACCAGCCCGAAGAAGCCCGCAGCGTAGGCGATGCTGAACGCGCGGAAGAGCGGATCGGCGCTCGTCGCGACGATGTCGGCGCGATCCAGCGTGGCGAGCTGACCGAGCTGCGCCACGGCGAACAGCGCACCGGCGACGACGGCGGCACCACCGGCGACCCGTGCGAGCGGCAACTCCTGCTGAGGTGACCGGGACATGGCGCGCTCCTGCGTCTGGGAAGGGACCACGAGGGCGGGAGGAACCGGCCCAGTCTCGCCACCGCCGACCGCCGCGGGTACGGGGCTAACCCCACCGCCTGCGCACAAGATCGGAGGCCGTCCCCGTGGTGCCGGGACGACCTCCGAGACCCTGAGATCGAGTTACCAAGCGTGCACAGGGACGCATCCTCGCTCGGTCTCGGCGTCGGCAGACGACCGTCGTCCGTCGGCGCAAACCGATGGTCCCCAGCCTTGTCGCGGCGTGCTTCGCGTGGGTGCCCGGTGCTCAAGCCCGGGAAGCGCCGACGAGGAGGACGCACCTTCTCTTCTGATCCGGCCTTGGCTGCCGGTGTTCCCGTGGCGTTGGGTTTACTCCTTCCCCGCTCTGCCCGCAAGGCCAGAGCAGGGCCGCTCGCGTTACGCCAGCCAGCCCCTGTCGAGCCGTCAGCGCCGTGGCCCGGCCGAGGAACTCTGCGGGTCCCAGGCCCGGTGGTCCAGCGTCGCGCCGTGCAAGAGCACGACCGTCGGGCCCGTGTCCCCGCCCGTCCAGTAGCGGATCGTCGCGTCGGGGCGCACGAGGTCGTGCGGGTGGAGCGTGAGCATGGGCGTCCTCTCGTGATGGGCTGCCGGAAACTCCGGACGGCTGTGTCGCGAGCGCCCGTGGCGACGGGGAGCGAGGCCCGGCGTGCGCCCGGTCACAGCACCCTTAGATCGGGTCCAGGATGCGCTGGAGGAACTGCCGGGTACGGGCTTCCGACGGCGCACCCAGCACCTGCGCGGGTGGCCCGGACTCCAGCACCACCCCGGCCTCGATGAAGAGCACCTGGTCGGCCACCTGCTGGGCGAAGCGGATCTCGTGCGTGACGATCACCATCGTCCAGCCCTCCGCGGCCAGGTCCTTGATCACCCGCAGCACGTCGCCGACGAGCTCCGGATCGAGCGCCGAGGTCGGCTCGTCGAACAGCATCAGCTTGGGCTTCAGCGCCAGCGCGCGGGCGATCCCCACCCGTTGCTGCTGGCCACCCGAGAGCTGGTACGGGTACTGGTCGGCCTTCTCGGCCAACCCCACCTGGTCCAGCAGCCGCCGCGCGTCCGCGATCGCCTCGGCCTTCGGCCGCTTCTGCACGATCACCGGGCCTTCGATGACGTTCTGCAGCACCGTCTTGTGCGGGAACAGGTTGTGCGCCTGGAACACCATCCCGCTCTGCGCGCGGAAGCGGGCCAGCGTCGCGCGCTCGACGGGCGCGCCGAAGTCGACCGAGACGTCGCCGATGCCGATGACGCCCGCGTCCGCCCGGTCCAGGGCGTTCAGCGTGCGCAGCACCGTCGTCTTGCCCGAGCCCGACGGACCGATGATCGCGGTCACGGTGCCTGCGGGCACGTCGAACGAGATGTCGCGCAGGACCTTGAGCTCGCCGAACGCCTTGCGGACGCCCCGCACGGTCAGCAGGTCACGCCGTACCGATGATTCGCTCGCAAGCTCACTCAACGCGCCACGTACCTCTCCAGTCGACTCTCCAGCCGGTTCTGCGCGAACGACAGGATCAGGCAGATGACCCAGTAGTAGACGGCGGCCACCCCGTAGAGCGCGAAGAAGTCGAACGTCGGGGCCGCCGCCAGCTGCGCCACCCGCAGCAGCTCCGTCACCAGGATGGTCGACGCCAGCGACGTGTCCTTGACCAGCGAGATCAACGTGTTCGACAGCGGCGGCACCGCGACGCGCGCCGCCTGCGGCAGGATCACGCGCTGCAGGGTGGTCGCGTAACCCATGCCGATGGTCTCCGACGCCTCCCACTGCCCCTTCGGGATGCTGAGGATCGCCGCCCTGATCACCTCGGCCGCGTAGCCGCCGACGTTCAGGCTGAACGCGAGCACCGCCGCCGGGAACGGGTCGATCACGAGCCCGATCTGCGGCAACGCGTAGAACACGATGAACAGCTGGACCAGCAACGGCGTGCCGCGGATGAGGGAGACGTAGACGCGGGCCACCGCCGAGAGCGGACCGATCGAGGAGAGCCGGGCCAACGCCACGACCAGCGCGATCACCAGACCGAGCACGAAGCTGACGGCGGTGAGCGGGATGGTCTTGGTGACCGTGGCCACCAGCATCGGCCAGAGGTTCCGCCAGATCAGCTCCCAGGTGGCAGAATCCACCTACTTACCGCTCACGTCGGATCCGAAGTACTTCTCCGAGATCCGCTTGAGCGTGCCGTCGGCCCGCAGCTGGTCCAGGGCCGTGTTGACCTGTCCGATCAGGCCGCTGTCCTTGCGCGCCGCGAACGCCTGCTCGCTGGTGTCGCCGGTGGTGCCCGCGACCTTCACGCCGGTGTCGCCGGTGGTCTTCTGGTACTCACCGACCGCGAGCGTGTCGTTCACCGTGGCGTCGACCCGGCCGTCCTTGAGCAGCTGCACGGCCTGCACGAAGCCCTCCACGGCCTCCACCTTCGCCCCCGCGTTGCGGGCGACGTCGGCCCAGTTGCTCGTCGAGGACTGGGCGGTGGTCTTGCCCTTGAGCTGCGCGAGGCTCGTGATGTCGGTGTTGTCGGAGCGGGTGACGATCACGCCCTCGGACACGGTGTAGGGCTCGGAGAGGTCGTACTTGGCCTTGCGCGCGTCGTTGATCGTCACCTGGTTGGCGATCAGGTCGAAACGCTTCGCCTCGAGCCCCGCGAAGATCGAGTCGAAGGGGGTCTGCACGAACTCGACGTTCTTGCCCAGCTTCGCCCCGACGGCCTGGACGACCTCGATGTCGTACCCCGTGAGCTTGCCGTCGCTGCCCTGGAAGCTGAACGGGCTGTAGGTGCCCTCGGTCCCGACCATCAACGTGCTGGAGTCGGAGCCGCTGCTGCAGCTGGCGATCGACACGGCGGCCAGCAGCGCGACGGCTGCGGCGAGGAACTTGCGACGCACGGATTTCTCCTTCGGGAATCGGTCGGGGCGCACGATGACGCGCGCGGACCGCGGTGATCGACCGGTCGGGTCGGGTGGGTCGGTGTCCGTACGCGGAAGCGTCGGCAAGCTACGAACAGAGCGCGGCGTGGGTGCGGCACAGGTCGACGTGGCGGCGCGACCACGGCGCCCGCGGCGCTGCCGCGAGCCCGACCCGTCCAGCCCGCACGTTCCAACTCCCGCCGAGGTCCGCCCCGAAGCCCTGAGACTACTCCAGGCTGCGGTGCACGCGCGTCGCCGTTGCCTGGTCACGGGCCTTCACCACGATCTGGTCGAGGTTGACGTGCGGAGGCCGCGTGGCCGCGAAGGCGATCACCTCGGCGACGTCCTCGGGGTGCAGCGGCGTCACCCCGCGGTAGACGTTGGCGGCCTTCTCCGTGTCGCCGTCGAAACGCACCAGCGAGAACTCGGTCTCCACCAGGCCCGGCAGCACCTCGGTGAGCCGCACGGGCCTGCCCAGCAGCTCGCCGCGCAGGGTGCGGTGCAGCGCCGACTGGGCGTGCTTGGCGCCCGTGTACCCAGCGCCGTTGTCGTAGACCTCCGCCGCGGCGACCGAGGTGATCGTCACGACGTGGCCGTCGCCCGAGGCGACCAGCGCCGGGAGCAGCGCCTTCGTCATCCGCAGGGTGCCCAGCACGTTCGTCTCGAACATCCACCGGTAGTCCTCGACGTCGGCCTCGACGACCGGCTCGAGCCCGCGTGCCCCGCCTGCGTTGTTGACCAGCAGGCTGCAGTCCGGGACGGCCGCGGCGAACCCGTCGACCGACTCCTGGTCGGTGACGTCCAGGCGCATGGCGACGCCGTCGATCTCGGCGGCGATCGCCGCGCAGCGATCGACGCGGCGGGCGCCGAGCACGACGGCGAAGCCCACTCCGGCGAGGGCACGGGCGGTGGCGGCCCCGATACCGGAACTGGCACCGGTGACGACGGCGACGGGTCGGCCGGCGCGACTCATGATCTGAAGACTAGCCGTTCGCGGTGCGGTGCGGGCCGACCGCATCCTGCCGTTCGAGGCGACCGCGGCCCGGCTCCGCGACGAGCGGCTCATCGCCGATCTCACCGTCGTCGAGGTGCCCGACGGCCCGCACAACATCGGGTGGACCCACCCCGACGAGGTCAACGCCGCGTTCCTGGACTTCCTGCGACGCTGACCACCGCGGCGGGCGCAGCACCACGGGGCGACGCCCGCCGCGCTGATCGGCGAGGTGCGGCGCCTCGGAGCGTGCCGTCGGCGACCTACTTCCTCTTGGGGAGGTAGAGGTCGGTGAGGGTCCCCTCGAACGCCTCCGCGGCCATGGCCACGGTCTCGGACAGGGTCGGGTGCGGGTGGATCGTGAGGCCGATGTCGGCCGCGTCGGCGCCGGTCTCGATGGCCAGGGCGGCCTCGGCGATGAGGTCGCCCGCGTTGGGGCCGACGATCCCCGCGCCGATGATGCGGTCGGTGGCCTCGTCGAACAGCACCTTCGTGAGGCCCTCGTCCCGCCCCAACGACAGCGACCGCCCGGACGCGGCCCACGGGAACGCGCCCTTCCCGTACTTCACCCCGGCCGCCTTGGCCTCGTTCTCGGTGACGCCGACCCACGCCACCTCGGGATCGGTGTAGGCCACCGACGGGATGACCGTGGCGTCGAAGTAGCTCGTCTTCCCGGCCGTGTTCTCGGCCGCGACCTTGCCCTCGTGCACGGCCTTGTGCGCGAGCATCGGCTGCCCGACGACGTCACCGATCGCGAAGATGTGCCCGACGTTGGTGCGCTGCTGCTTGTCGACCGGGATGAAGCCGCGCTCGTCGACGAACACGCCCGCGGCGTCCGCGCCGATGACCTTGCCGTTGGGGCGGCGGCCGACGGCGACGAGCACGGCGTCGAACACCGCGGTCTCGGGGGCCTTCGCGCGGTCCTTGCTGCCCGACGCGTCGAAGGACACGGTGAGCCCGTCCGGGCCCGCGCTCACGGCGGTGACCTTGGTGCCCAGCCAGACCGCCGCGTACTGCCTGCCGATGCGCTTCGCGAGCGGGTTGACGATGTCCTTGTCCGCACCCGGGATGAGCTGGTCCATCAGCTCCACCACGCTGATCGACGACCCGAGCTCGGCGTAGACGGTGGCCATCTCCAGACCGATGATCCCGCCGCCGAGCACGAGCAGCCGCTCGGGGATGCGTTCCAGCTCCAGCGCTCCGGTGGAGTCGATCACGCGCGCGTCGTCGTGCGGCACGAACGGCAACTGCACCGGCTCCGAGCCGGCGGCGATGATGGCCGCGTCGAACGACACGGTGCTGGATCCCTCCGGTCCGGTCACGGTGAGCGTGTTCGGGCCGGTGAACACGCCGGTGCCCACGATGGTGGTGACCTTGCGCTGCTTGGCCAAGCCCGCCAGTCCCCCGGTGAGCCGGGTGACGACGCCGTCCTTCCAGCCGCGCAAGGCGTCGAGGTCGATCGTCGGCGCGGCGAACGACAGGCCGTGCGCGGACATCTCCTTGGTCTCCGCGATCACCTTGGCCGCGTGCAGCAGGGCCTTGGACGGGATGCAGCCGATGTTGAGGCACACACCGCCGAGCGGGCCGCGGGAGTCGACGAGCACCACGCTCTTGCCCAGGTCGGCCGCCCGGAACGCGGCCGTGTAGCCGCCGGGCCCGGCGCCGAGCACGAGCACCTCGGCGTGCACGTCGCCCTTCGTCCCGGTGTAGGGCGTGACCGCACCGTTCGACGCGGCGGTGGGCGGCGTGGGTGGCGCGGGCGGTGCTGCCGACGAGCCGTAGCCCGCGGGCGCGGTGTGCTGGGGCTGCGGCTCCGCGGCGGCGGGATCCGCCTCGGCCGCGTCGACGGTGATGATCAGCGTGCCCGCGGAGACGTTGTCGCCGAGGGCGACCGACAGCCCGGTCACCGTGCCCGCCACCGGCGAGGGCACGTCCATGGTCGCCTTGTCGCTCTCCAGCGTGACCAACGGGTCGTCCACCGCCACGGTGTCGCCCTCCGCCACGTGGATCTCGATGACGGGGATCTCGTGGAAATCCCCGATCTCGGGGACGCGGATCTCCTGCGCGCTCACAGCAGCAACCTTCGGTCGTCCTCGAGCAGGTGGCACAGATGTCGGGTGAAACGGGCCGCCAGCGCGCCGTCGATCACGCGGTGGTCGTAGGAGACCGACAGCGGCAGCATCAGGCGCGGCTTGAACTTCTTGCCGTTCCACACCGGCTTCATCGCCGAGCGCACCACGCCCAGGATCGCGACCTCCGGCGCGTTGACGATCGGGGTGAACCCGGTGCCGCCGATGCCGCCGAGGCTGGAGATCGTGAACGTGCCGCCCTGCATGTCCGGGGGCTTGAGCTTGCCCGCGCGCGCCCGGCCCGAGAGGTCGGCGAACTCGCGGGAGAGCTCCACGATGCCCTTGCGGTCGGCGTCCTTCACGACGGGCACGACCAAGCCGCCGGGCGTGTCGACCGCGATGCCGATGTTGTAGTAGCCCTTCAGGACCAGCGCGTCCTTCTCCGGGGCGAGCGAGCTGTTGAACTCGGGGAACTGCTTCAGCGCCGACACCGCCGCCTTCACCAGGAACGCCAGCAGCGTGACCCGGTACGGGTCGCGATCGGCCTTGGCCGCGGTGTCCAGCTCCCTGCGGTAGGCGTCCAACGCGGTGATGTCGGCCTCGTCGTGCTGCGTGACGTGCGGGACGTTCAACCAGCTGCGGTGCAGGTACGGGCCCGACAGCCGCTTGATCCGCGAAAGCTCGACGCGCTCGACGGGCCCGAACGCGGCGTAGTCCTGCGCAGGCACCTCGGGGATCCCCGCACCCGCGGCAGGCGCCGTCGCCGCGGCGGCGGGCTCGGCCGGGCCCTTGAGGAACGACAGCAGGTCGTCCTTCGTGATGCGGCCCTTGGGGCCCGTCGCCGTGACGGCGGCGAGGTCGACGCCCAGCTCGCGGGCCATCCGCCGCACCGACGGCCCGGCGTGCGCACCCGCGGGCGCCGCGTTGTCCTGGTCGACCGGGGCCGCCGCGACCGGTGGGGCGGCCGGGGTGGTGACCGGCGTGGCGGGCTCCGGCTCCTGCTGCTCGACCAGCGACGGCGGCGGGGTGACCGCGCCCTCGCCGGGGGCGATGAGCAGGATCACGGAGTCCTTGCTGACGTGGTCGCCCACCGCGACCCGCACCTCGGTGACCGTGCCCGCGATCGGGGCGGGCACGTCCATCGTCGCCTTGTCCGACTCCAGCGTGATCACCGGATCGTCGGCGTTGACCTTGTCGCCCACGCTGACCAACACCTCGATCACCGGGATGTCGCTGAAGTCGCCGATGTCGGGGACGGGGACCTCGACGTTGTTGGCGGTCGTCGTCATCGTGTACCGGGCCCTTCTTCGCTCAGGCGTGCAGGGGGTTGGGCTTGTCGGTGGCGATGCCGTAGCGCTTGATCGCCTGGGCGGCCGAGTCTGCCGGTACGGCGCCCTCTGCGGCCAGTGCGGACAGCGCGGCGAGCAGGACGTGGTGGCGGTCGACCTCGAAGTGCGCGCGCAGGTTGCGGCGGTAGTCGGAGCGGCCGAAGCCGTCCGTGCCGAGCACGGCGTAGCGGCGGTCGGCGGGCACGTACGCGCGGATCTGGTCGGCGTACGCGCGCATGTAGTCCGTGGCGGCCACCACCGGACCGGCGGGACGCTCGCCCAGCCGCTCGTCGACCCAGCTGATGCGCTGCGGCTCGGCCGGGTGCAACATGTTCCACCGCTCCACGTCCTGGCCGTCGCGGGCCAGCTCGGTGAAGCTCGGGCAGCTCCAGATGTCGGCGGACACACCCCACTCCGCGGCCAGCAGCTCGGCGGCGGCCTCGACCTCGCGCAGGATCGTGCCAGACCCCAACAGCTGCACCCGGGCGTCCCCGTCGCCGGTGGAACGCAGCAGGTACATCCCCTTCTTGATCCCCTCGACCACCTCGGCGCGCCGGTCGGTTCCATCGTCGCCGGGCAGGCCGGGGTGGCGGTAGTTCTCGTTCATCAGGGTGATGTAGTAGAAGACGTCCTCCTGCTCGGTGAACATCCGCCGCAGCCCGTCCTGGACGATCACCGCCACCTCGTGGGCGTAGGTCGGGTCGTAGGACACGCAGTTGGGGATGGTCGCCGCGAGCAGCAGGCTGTGCCCGTCCTCGTGCTGCAGGCCCTCGCCGTTGAGCGTGGTGCGCCCCGCGGTGCCGCCCATCATGAAACCGCGCGCCCGCGAGTCACCCGCGGCCCACGCCAGGTCGCCGATGCGCTGGAACCCGAACATCGAGTAGTAGACGTAGAACGGGATCATCGGGCAGTCCGACACCGAGTACGAGGTGGCCGCCGCGATCCAGGACGACATGGCCCCCGGCTCGTTGATGCCCTCCTGCAGCATCTGGCCGGACTTGTCCTCCTTGTAGTACATGAGCTGGTTGGCGTCCTCGGGCCGGTACAGCTGCCCGACCTGCGACCAGATCCCGAACTGGCGGAACAGACCCTCCATGCCGAACGTGCGCGACTCGTCCGGCACGATCGGCACCACCCGCTTGCCGATCTGCTTGTCGCGCAACAGCGTGGTGAGGATCCGCACGAAGGCCATCGTCGAGGAGATCGTGCGATCGCCGGTCGGCTTGAGCTGCGCGTCGAACGCCGACAGCTCCGGCACCGGCAGCGTCTGCGACGAGCGCTCGCGCCGCACCGGGATCGGGCCGCCCAGCGCCGCCCGCCGCTCCCGCAGGTAGGCCAACTCCGCGCTGTCTTCGGCGAACCGGAGGAACGGCACCTCCGGGATGCGTTCGTCGGGCAGGTCCACGATGCCGAACCGGTCGCGGAACGCGCGCAACACGTTCTCGCCCATCTTCTTCTGCTGGTGGGTGATGTTCTGGCCCTCGCCTGCCTCACCCATCCCGTAGCCCTTGACCGTCTTGGCCAGGATCACCGTCGGCTGGCTCTCGGACTCCACCGCGGCCCGGTAGGCGGCGTAGACCTTCAGCGGGTCGTGCCCGCCGCGCGAGAGCGCCCAGATCTCGTCGTCGGACATGTCGCGGACCATGTCCAGCAGCTCGGGGTACTTGCCGAAGAAGTGCTGGCGCACGTAGGCGCCGTCCTTGGACTTGAAGTCCTGGTACTCGCCGTCGACGCACTCCTCCATGCGCTGCAGCAGCAAACCCGACTTGTCCGCCGCCAACAGCGGGTCCCAGCCCGAGCCCCAGATCACCTTGATGACGTTCCAGCCCGCGCCGCGGAACACCCCCTCCAGCTCTTGGATGATCTTCCCGTTGCCGCGCACCGGGCCGTCGAGGCGCTGCAGGTTGCAGTTCACGACGAAGATCAGGTTGTCGAGCTTCTCCCGGGAGGCCATCGAGATCGCGCCCAGCGACTCCGGCTCGTCCATCTCTCCGTCGCCGAGGAACGCCCACACGTGCCGGTCCTTCGTGTCCGCGAGCCCGCGCGCGTCCAGGTACTTGAGGAACCGGGCCTGGTAGATCGCCATGAGCGGGCCCAGGCCCATCGAGACCGTCGGGAACTGCCAGTACTCCGGCATCAGCCACGGGTGCGGGTACGACGAGAGCCCATCGCCGCCCACCTCCTGGCGGAACTTGAGCAGTTGCTCCTCGCTGATCCGCCCCTCGAGGAAGGACCGCGCGTAGATCCCGGGCGACACGTGCCCTTGCACGAACAACAGGTCGCCGCCGTGCCCCCCGCCGTCAGCCCCGCCGGGACCGTGCCAGAAGTGGTTGAAGCCCGTGTCGTACAACGTGGCCGACGACTGGAACGAGGCGATGTGCCCGCCCAGTTCGGACGACTCCTTGTTGGCCCGCAACACCGTCGCCACCGCGTTCCACCGGTTCAGCGACCGGATCCGGTGCTCCAGCTCCCGATCCCCCGGGAACGGCGGCTGCGCGTCGACCGGGATCGTGTTGACGTACGGGGTGGTGGCCGAGTGCGGAGCAGACACGCCTCCGCGACGTGCGTGCCCCACCAGCTCGTCGAGCAGGAAGGTCGCCCGCTCGGCGCCCTCGAACTCCAGCACGGAATCGAGGGCGTCCAACCACTCCTGGGTCGCGGTGGGGTCCGGGTCACTGGTCATCGATCAACTCTCCGGCTACGGGGCGAGCGGTGCGACCGCCGATGGGGTGGTCGGGTGGGTGTCCGGCGTTCACGGGCCCGGCGGAAATCGGTGGCGGGCGAGGGGGCGCGCGCTGGTACCGTGCCCGCGATCGCGACTCGGCCGTTGGAGGTGAGACCCATGCTCGTTGCACGCACGTGGGTGCTCCCCTCTCCGTCACGATCGGGCGATTGACGTAGGTGTCGCCAGGAGCGCCTCCCACCAGGCACTTCTGAGAGGGCAAACCTATGGAATCCGTGCATTTCAGCGCGGGCGCACCCCCGACCGCCTGCACCCACGCCGTGATCACCCGGGTCGACGGCCTGCGGTGGCAGGCCGTCGAGGACGACCGCGTGATCGGCGACGGCGAGGCATCCCGCCGCCGCGACGGCCGACTCTTCCTCAGCATCGACACGTGGCACGGCGCGGTCTTCGACCGGCTCGCGGCCGCGATGCTGGCGGACCTGCCGAGCCCGCTGTACACGATGGTCGACGAGGCCGACCACGATCTGACGGCCCGCTGGGAGCGGGCGGGCCTCACCGTCCGGCGCCGCGAACAGGAGTACCTGTTCGCCACCGACCCGCTGGTCACCGGGCTCGACGCCGCGCGGCCGCCGTCGCAGGTGACGATCCTGGGCCTCGGTGCCGCGCGCGAGCCCGCGCTGCGCGCGGTGTACGAGGCGGTCCGCGCCGAGGTCGACGCGAGCGCGGGCTGGGACACGATGCCGGTCGAGATGCCGCCCCGGCCGGACGGGGCGCCCCTGGACCCGGCGCGCTACGCGGTGGCCGGGGCCGCCGACCGGTACGTGGGGCTGGTCCGGGTGGTGTCGCGCCGCAGGCACGCGCGAATCGGGTTGGTCGCGGTCCGCGAGGGTCAGCGCCGCCGCGGCATCGCCCGGGCGATGCTCGCCGAGGTGCTGGATGCGTTGCACCGCGGCGGGATCGAGACGGCCACAGCCGAGGTGGACGAGCGCAACACCGCGGCGACGGCGCTGTTCGAGGGCATCGGCGCGCGGCGCGTGGGCGGCACCGTGGAAATGGTGCGGGGCCGATGACGAAGGCAGCAGGAGCCATCCAGGTCGAGGGCACGGTCGTCGAGTGCCTGCCCAACGCCACCTTCCGGGTGGAGCTGGAGAACGGGCACAAGGTCCTCGCGCACATCAGCGGGAAGATCCGGAAGAACTACATCAAGATCGTGCTGCTCGACCGGGTGCTCGTCGAGCTCAGCCCGTACGACCTGAACCGGGGCCGGATCCTGTTCCGGTACCGGACGTAGCGGCGGGCCCGATCGGGGTACCGGCGGCCACCCCGCCGGTACCCCGCGTTCGGTCGGCGCGGGTTATGCGCCGAGGTCGGCCACGCTGCGCCGCAGGTCCCGCCAGGCCTGGGTGATCTCGCCCTCCGACAGGCGGCCGATGTCGGTCTGCAGCTGGTGCAGCAGGCCGTAGGTGAACCCGTTCTCGCCCTCGAGGTGGGCCACCATGCCGATCTCCCGCAGAACCGGGCGGGCGACCACGGCGTCCTGATGATCACCCAGCAGCTCCTGCACCCGCTTGACCCGCTTGACCAGCCGGTCCGCGGGCTTGCCCAGCGCAGGCGCGGCGGCCTCGGCGGCGTACCGCAACCGCTTGGCGGCCTTGCGGGCCTCGTGCCACTGCGCGTCGCGCTCGTCCCCGCTCGCCATCCCCTCGGCCGCCTCGACGTGCTCGGCGACGCGCCGATGCGCCCGCCCGACCATGGCCGGCAGCTCGCGGCGCGCCTTCCCACGGGCGAGTCGGGTCAACGGCGGATCGGCCAGCAGCCCGTCGATCGCGCCCAGCAGCGCCAGGTAGCGCTCGGAGTCCAACGCCGCGATCAGCGCACCGCGGGCATCGGCCTCCCGCCCGGCGAAGTAGCGGGTCAACCGGGCCTGCACCGGGCCGACGACCGACTCGGCGGGCAACTCCGCCACCGCCCGGGTGAAGCGGCTGTGCAGCACCTCCAGGTCACGGGCGCCACCCAGCACCCCGGCCAACCACTTCAACTCCCCGGCCAGCTCACGGGTGGCCGCACGATCGACGACCCGCCCGTAGGCCTGCAGGGCGCTACGCAGCCGCCGGGTCGCCACCCGCATCGCGTGCACCGCGTCGGGCACGTCCTGGCGCACCGCCGGATCGCCCCACACGATGGCCTCGGCCTGCTCCCGCAGATAGGCCACCACCACCTCCCCGACCCGCGACGTGCGACCCGGCCGCTTCACCGGCTTCGACGCAGGCAGCCGGTCGCCCAGCACCCGCCCCAGCTTCGACCGCGCATCCGAACGACGCACGTCCCCCTCGAGCAACCGACGCTCCACCCGGTCGAGCAGCTCCACGTCACCGCGGCCGCCCAGCTCCACCTCGACCTCACGCCAGGACATGCCCGAGGTCGAGGAGCCCAGCGTGTGCGCGGAGACGTGGTCGTCGACCACCTCGACCAGCACCTGCCCGTCGTCGTCGGTCAACCGCCACCGCCGCCGCGCCGTCGCCAGCTCCGCCACCGGCGCCAGCCGCGCACCCCGGGTCAAGGCCCGCACCAGCCGGACCAGCTCCGCGGGCGGCGTGCGACGACGCACCGCCCGCGCGTCGCCCACCCGGACCTCGTCGCGGCTGTCCCCGGCCACCGGCAGCTTCAGGTGCCACCCGGCGTCGTGCCCGCCGCGGCGGCGGCGCAACGTCACCCCGGCCCGCGCCAACCGCAGGTCCTCGGTGTCGAAGTACACCGCCTCCAACGCCTGCTCCTCGGGCCCGACCAAGGCCTCCACCCCGACCAGGCCGTCCCACCCGGGCAGCTCCACCCCGTCGGCGAGCTCGTACTTCCGCTCCGTCTCACGCACCACCGTCGCCACGGCCCACACCTACCCCAACCGTGCCCGGAACGCGAACAAGTGATGACGAGCGGGATCGAGGGCTAGCGTCTCCTCCCGTGTGCCGCCTCTTCGCCTTGCACGCCGGTCCTCACGACGTACCCGCCGAGTTCTGGTTACTGCACGCCCCGGACTCCTTCGCCGCGCAGAGCGAGCACAACGCCGACGGGTTCGGCATCGCCACGCTGTCCACCCGCGACGGACAGCTCCTCGTGCGCAACCCCATCAAAGCCGCCGACGACCAGACCTACCGGCAGGTCTCCCAGCGCGCCCGGGCGAGCCAGTTCCTCGCCCACCTGCGCTACGCCAGCACCGGCGTGGTCTCCCTCGCCAACACCCACCCGTTCCTCATGGACAACCGCGCCTTCGCCCACAACGGCGTCGTCGGCGACCTCCCCGAGGTGGAACGACGGCTCGGCACGTCGCTGGCCATGGTCGGCGGCACCACCGACACCGAGCGGTTCTTCGCGCTGCTCACGATCCGGATCCGCGAGGCGGGCAACGACGTGCGCGCGGGCATCGTCGCCGCGGTGCACGAGCTCGCCCGCGACATCGAGCTCTACAGCCTGAACTTCCTGCTCTCCGAACCCGGGCACCTCTGGGCGTTCCGCTACCCCGAGCACAACCCGCTGTGGCTGCTGCACCGCGAACCGCACGGTGACCCGCTGGTGCAGAACGACGCCGCGGGCACCCTGCACCTGCACACCGAGTCCGAGATCGAGCACCCGATCGTCGTGGTCGCGAGCGAGCGGACCGACGACGACCCGGATTGGGAGGAGGTCGGCGTCGGCGAGCTCGTGCACATCGGGCCCGACCTGGCTCTCACCCGCGAGGTCATCATCACCGAGGGACCGGCCCGACCCATGGACCTGACGGGGCACGCGGCCCGCACGCAGGCCTACGAACGCGACTGACCCCGGGCTCGCGCCCAGCGGCGGTCAGGGCATCGCCGCGGCCACGTCGTCCGCCGTCGAGAACATCTCGAGCAGACCCAGCCCGTGCAGGGTCCGCCGCGCGGTTCCGCTCAGCCCGACCAGGCACGGCGGCTCGCACCCGCGGGCGAGCGCGCCGCGGTGCAGGCGCAGCAGCACCGCGACACCCGCACTGCCGAGGAACTCGGTGCGACTCAGGTCAACCACGATCGACCGCGGCGCGCGCGTGTCCAGCAGCTCCTGCAGCTGGATCTCCGCGCCGGGTGCGGTGGCGAGGTCGAGCCATCCCGTCAGCTGTGCGACGAGCACCCCCGGCTGCGGCTCGTCGACGTCCACGGTCAGTTGCTCGGGCTCCTCGTGGCTCGTCATCTGATCGTCTCCAGTGTTCGGACGCGGTGGGCTCCACGGGTCGGTGCGCAGGATCGCACCGTTCGCGGATCTCCGCCGGTCCAAGCCGGCCCCAATCGATCGAGCGAAGGCCCGACGGCCCGAGCGGCCGATCGCCACCCGAAGCGCACAACTGCATCGTCACGACGGTTGAGTGGTGCATATTGGGCGCGTGCCGGTACTCGCCGACGTCGTGAAGAACCCGACACTGCGGTTGCAGGTCCTCGTCGACGGGCAGCTGGACGCGCCCGTCCGGTGGGTGGCCACGAGCGAGCTCGACGATCCCACGCCGTTCCTCGAGGGCGGCGAGATCGTCCTCACCACCGGCCTCGCGACCGCGGCGTGGGACGACCCGGCGTGGTCCGGCTACGTCGATCGGCTCGGCCGGGCGGGCGCGATCGCCGTCGGGTTCGGGATCGGGCTGACGCACATCGAGGTGCCCGCGGCGCTGGTGGCCGCCGCCCGCCGGATCGGCCTGGCGCTGTTCGCCGTGCCGCGGGCCGTGCCGTTCGTCGCGGTCAGCCGGACCATCGCTCGGTTGGTCCAGCAGGAGGAGCAGCGCGCGCTGCAGTCCGCCCTCGCGGTCCAGCAGCAGCTCACGCGCGCGGCCGTGGCACCCGACGGGGCGACCGCGATCCTCGACCGGCTCGCCCGGATCGTCCGGGGCGACGCGGTGGTGTGCGACCGGGACGCCACGGCCCTCCTGCACGCGCGCCCCCGCGACGAGCGCGTCACCCGCCACCCGCTGCCTGCCCGGCTCGCCGAGCTGATCGACCGACTGCGCCCCCAGGGCATGCGCGCGTCCCACACCGACGCCGGGCCACGCGGCGCCACCGTGATCCAGCCGCTCGGCCTGAGCGGCACCCCGCACGCGTACCTCGTCGTCACGGCGACGGGCTCGTGGGACGCCGCCGCGCAGACCGCCATCGCGGCCGCCGCCGCGCTGCTCTCGCTCGACTTCGAACGGCGCGCCGAGGCCCTCGCCACCGCCCGCGAGGTCCGGACGGCCGGGCTCCACCTGCTCGTCAGCGGCCGCACGGAGTCCGGGCAGGCGCTGTTGGCGTTGCGCGCCGCCGCCGTGGCGCCGCTCGACGGGGCGCGGTTCCACGTGTTGCGGACGCACTGCGCGGACGATCCCGTCCGCACGCTGAACGCGTTGGAGCGCTGGGCCGCCGACGACCCGGCGGGCCGCCTCGTGGCGTCGTCCTCCGGCGACGGCGGGCAGCCGGTGGCCGTCCTGCGCGACGGCACCGACGTGGCGGACGCCGTCGCCGCACTGGGCCCGGGCGGGCGGGCAGGCCTGGGCGAGGCCCGCGCTCTGGCCGACCTCGCCGCGGCCGACGCCACCGCCCGCGCCGCGCTGCTGCGCGCCTCGGCCCAGCGACCGGTCGCCCGGTGGGACGACGTCGTCGACGAGGGGCCGCCCGCCCTGCTCTCCGGTCCCGCGGCCGACGAGTTCGCCCGCGCCGTGCTGGGCCCGTTGGCGACCCCGTCCACCGAGAACACGGCGCTGCTCACGACGCTGGACGCGTTCCACCGCCACCACGGGCAGATGACGGTGATCGCGGGTGAGCTCCGCGTCCACCGCAACACCGTGGCGCGGCGCCTGCGACGGGTCGAGGAGCTCACCGGTCGGTCCCCGAACACGCCGCGCGGCCGTTTCGAGCTCTGGATGGCCGTCGAGATCCTGCGGAGTGGCCAGGGGGTCGGGTCAGCGGGAACGGCTGCCGATCCCGGCGATCTGCAGGGCCACCCACAGCTCGGCCCGCAGGCCTGGTGAGTCGAGGGTATGGCCGAGGAGCCGCTCGGCCCGTTTCACCCGCTTGTTCAGCGTGTGGCGGTGGATCCCGAGCTCGGCGGCGGCCGGACCCCACTGCCCGTGGTGCGCGAGCCAGACCGCCAGCGAGCCCAGCAGGTCGACCGGTGACGCGCCCGTGCGCAGCGGCGCCAACAGCTCCTCGCTGAACGCCGTTCCCGCGGGACCCGCGACCAATGCCATCAGCTCCGACCGGCGCACGTCGCGGAACCACGTCACCGCGGCGCCTGCTCCCCCGCCGTCGCCCGCCTCGACCGCGCGGACGGCCTGCCTGCGGGCCCCGTCAAGGTCGTCGATCGGCGCGGGCTCCGAGACCCCGACCCGGAGGCCGCCCACCGGTCGCAGGCTGCGGAGCACGACGCCGACGTCGGCGCCCGCCGCCACGCAGACCAGACCGGCGTCGAGCCGCGCGTGCAGCACCTTCCGCGCCGCCACCGGGCGGTCGGCGAGAACGCGGTCGGCGGCGGCGCCGACGGCGAACCGGGTGCCCCGGCACTCGATCACCGTGACCGGCGGTTCCGGCAGCCCGTTCCACAGCTCGGCGGAGATCGGCTCCACGAGGTCGAGCTGCCCGGCGAGCAGGAGCCGCAGCACGCTGGTGCGCAGGCGGTCCGTGCTGCGACCGACCAGCCGGGACCGGTCGAGGGAGAGGACCAGCAGCGGGACGGCGGCGTTGACGGCCTGCCGTTGCGTCGGCGTCGCGGGGCCGGTCCGGCCGACCACGAGGAACCCGAGCAGTTCGTCGGCCGCGATCAACGACTGCGACCACGTCTCGGCGCCGCGAGCGCCGTGGGTCACCACGCTCGCCGCGCCCGGGGCGGAACGCAGCCGGGCGAGGTCCGCGCCGAGGACCGACCGCTGCCGGACGGCCTCCGGCGGCGACGCCGCGAGCACCGCACCGGTCCGATCCAGCAACAGGCCCCAGCCACCGGTCGACCGCACGACCTCCTCGAGCACCGCGGCCGTGCCCCCGCTGCCCGTGGCGGCGGCGGTGAGCGCCCGTTGGGCGGTCAGCACGAACTCCTTGTCGGCGACGTCCTGGCGGGCGATCGCCTGCGCGACGGCACGGGTGATCGCCACGAAGGGGGTGGGCCGCGGGATCTCGAGCACCGGGAGGTCCCGCCGATCGGCCGCGGCGCGCAGGGCGGCGGGTACGGACGCGTGGCTCAGCCCGATCCCGAAGCCCAACGCGGCGACGCCTGCCGTGGCCAGGCGGCCGACGTAGTCGGCCTGACCCGCCTCGTCGTCGGGCAGGCTCACCCCGGTCACGAGGAGCAGCTCGCCGCCTTCGAGGAACTCCGTGGGATCGAGGAGCTCCGTCGCGTGCGCCCAGCGGATCTGCCCGTCGGGTGCACCCCGCCCCGCCACGAGCCGCAGCCGCAGCCGCGCGTCGGCGAGCAGCTCGGCAACCGAAGGCACAGGGCACGTCTCCTGACCAGGCGACAGGATGTCCACCACTGTCGGGGCTCCGTGCCGTTTTGTCGACACCTCCCGTGGGCGTCGCGCACCGACACTCGACGCATGGCTTCGCTCCCCACCTCCGTGGCGGTCCCGCCCGCCGCGGGCCTGTCCCTCGCCCCCGCCACCGAGCTGCTCGCCCTGCTGCGCGCCCGTGACGTGAGCGCCGTCGAACTGCTCGACGCGGTGCTCCGCCGGGCCGACGCCGTCACGCCGACGGTCAACCCGTTCGCCGTGCGACTCGACGAGCGCGCGTTCGCCGCCGCCGCCGAGTCGGACCGCAGGATCGCCGCAGGCACCGCCCGTCCGCTCGAAGGGCTACCGCTCACCGCGAAGGACTCGCAGTGGCTCGCGGGGGTGCCCACCACCTCCGGCAGCACGGCGCCGCCGGTCGTGCCCACGCACACCGTCGGTGCGCTGCAACGCGTGCTCGACGCGGGTGCCGTCCTCTTCGGCAAGACGACGACCTCGGAGTTCTGCTACAGCGCCATCTCGACCGCCCCGGCGTTCGGCGTCACCGCCAACCCGCACGACCTCGGCCGGACCGCAGGCGGTTCGTCGGGTGGAGCGGCGGCCCAGGTCGCCGCGTTCGCAGGCCCGGTCGCACTCGGTGGGGACGGCGGTGGCTCCATCCGCATCCCCGCGGCGTTCTGCGGCGTGGTCGGGTTCAAGCCCACCTTCGGGCTGGTGCCGCACGAGCCGTCGGTCGCGGGGTGGAAGACGTTGATCGCGATGGGGCCGCTGGCCCGCACCGTCGCCGACGTCGCGCTCCTGCTCGACGTCCTGGCGGGCTTCGACCCGGCCGACCGGCACTCGCTGCACCCGGTACCGACCGCGGGCCACCCGCCGCTCCGCATCGCCGTCAGCGAGGACCTCGGCTTCGCCCCCGTCGACGACGACGTGCGGCTGGCCTTCCGCGCCGCCGTCGACGCCCTCGCCGACGCGGGCGTCGAGGTCGTTCCCGCCGAGCCGGGGATCGGGTCGTCCGCCGCCACGTGGGCGACGATCGCCACCGCGGAGGCCCGCTGGTCGAACCCCACGCCCGCGGAGCTGCTGTCGCCCGCGGTGCGGGGCTACCTCGCCTTCGGCGAGACGATCACCGCCGACGCCTACGTCCAGGCCCAGTTCCACCGCGAGCAGATCCACGCCGCGTACGCCGACCTGTTCGCCCGCACCGGCGCCGCTGCGCTGTTCACCCCGACCGTGGGGTGCGTCGCGTTCGACGCCGCCCTGCCCTACCCCGAGCAGATCGGCGGCGTCCCGGTCACCGAGCCGTGGCGCGACTGGGTGCCCTTCCTCTACGACGCCAACCTCATCGGGCTCCCCGCGTGCACCGTGCCGATCGGCACCGGGGCGCACGGGTTGCCCGTGGGCGGCCAGCTGCTCGGACCGCGGCTGGCCGACCGCACCGTTCTCCGCATCGCGGAGCTCCTGCAGAACACGCTCGACCCGCCCACCGCACCGCCGACCCGAGGATGATCACGATGACCGAGCCGAGCCCGAGCTCAACGACCACCGCCACCCGCAAGCCGAACCTGCGCGGCGTCTCCGCGATCCGCGCGTACTTCCGCCGCAACACCACGCCGATCTACTTCGTGTCGCCCACCCCGTTCAACCTCCTCGGGGTCGACCGGTGGATCTCCAACTTCCACTACGTCAACTACTACGACTCCTTCGACGGCACCCACCCGCACGTCTTCCTCCCCCGGGAGCGGGGCGTCGACGACTTCGGGTCGATGGAGGAGATGAACAACTTCCTGCTCGGGCACCCCGAGTTCGCCGAGTTCGCCGCCGAGCAGGGCCCGGGCGGCAAGGCCGTGCTCGTGATGGTCGACGACACCACCGAGCGGCTCGCCGCCGAGCGCGGCATCGACGTCGCCCTGCCCCCCGCCGCGCTGCGGCACCGGCTCGACTCCAAGCTGGTGACCACGCGGCTGGGCAACGAGGCGGGCGTCCCCAGCGTGCCGAACGTGCTGGGGAGCGTCGCCGACTACGACAGCCTGCTGGATCTGGCCGCCCACGGCGGGCTGGGCACGGACCTCGTCGTGCAGCTGCCGTGGGGCGACTCCGGCAAGACCACGTTCTTCATCAACTCCCGCGAGTCCTGGGACCGGGCGGCCGCTGAGCACGAGCTGACCGGCGTCGAGCTGAAGGTGATGAAGCGCATCAACTGCCGACCGCTCGCGGTCGAGGCCGTGCTCACGCGGCACGGCACGCTCGTCGGCCCGCTGATGTCCGACATCACCGGGCACCCCGAGCTCACGCCGTACAAGGGCGGCTGGGCGGGCAACGACGTCTACCTCGACGTGCTCGACGAGACCCAGCGCTCGCGCGCCCGGATCCTCACCCAGAACCTCGGCAACCGGCTGGCCAACGAGGGCTACCGCGGCTTCTTCGAGGTGGACTACCTGGTCGACGTCGATACCGGCGAGCTCTACCTGGGTGAGCTGAACCCGCGGCTGTCGGGCATCAGCTCGATGACGAACGTGACCGCGGGCGCCTACGCCGAGCTGCCGCTGTTCCTGTTCCACCTCCTGGAGTACCTCGACGTCGACTACGAGATCGACGTCGACGAGATCAACGCCCGGTGGGCCGACCCCGACACGGTCGACGTGTGGAGCCAGGTCGTCATCAAGCACACCGGCGACGAGATCGGCGTGATCGACGACGCGCCTGCCACGGGGATCTGGCGGACCGGCCGCGACGGGGACCTCGTGTTCGACCACGCGGACACCGACTGGCACGACCTGACGTCCGGCTCGGCCAGCACCACGGGCTTCTACCTGCGCGTCTCCGGCCCCGGCGACTACCTCTACAAGGGCGCCGACATCGGGATCCTGGTCAGCCGCGGGCGGCTGCAGTCCGACCTGTGCGACGGTCAGGCCGCGCTCACCCCGCTGTGCAGGCAGTGGATCGACGGGATCCGCAACCGGGTGCGGGCGACACCGTTGCCCGCCACGCAGATCCCGGCCGTGGCCGTCGCCACGAAGTAGCGATCAGCGAAGGCCGCCGAGCGCGCGCAGCAGCGGGGCGGGGTCGGGCGCCGCGTCGCTGCCCTGGAACACCACGCTCGTGGCCCCGCCCACCTCACCACACCGGGCCGAACCCGAGCCACCGTACGATCCGGGCCGTGATCCGAACGGTGAGCGGGGGGCGTGGTGAGCGGTATCAGGGTGTTGGTGGCGGGGGCGAGCATCGCGGGGCCCGCGCTGGCCCACTGGCTGCGTCGGCGGGGGGCCGAGGTGACCGTGGTGGAGCGGGCCCCCGGGCTGCGTCCCGGTGGGCAGGCGGTGGACGCGCGCGGGGTGGCCAAGGAGGTCATCGTGCGGATGGGGCTGGACGCGGCGGTGCGCGCGGCCCGCACCGACACCGCGGGCGCGTACACCGTGGACGCGGACGGGAACGTGCTGGAGACCTTCCGCGCCGACGACGACGGCGGCGACGGGTACATCGCGGAGATCGAGATCCTGCGCGGGGACCTGTCCCAGGTGCTCTACGACGACACCCGCGACGGGGTCGAGTACGTCTTCGGCGACCGGATCGCCGAGCTCACCCAGGACGCGGACGGGGTCGACGTGACCTTCGCGGGCGGCGACCGACGGCGCTTCGACCTGGTGATCGGGGCGGACGGGCTGCACTCGAGCCTGCGGGCGATGGTCTTCGGGCCGCGCGAGCAGTTCGTCCGCCACCTCGGGATGGTGCTGGCCTTCTACACCGTGCCCAACGAGTTCGGGGTGGACCGCTGGCTGATCGACTACCAGGAGTCCGGGCGCTCGGCCGGCCTGCGGCCCCTCCAGGACGCCACCCGGGCGATGGCCATGTTGTCGTTCACCGCCGCCGACTTCGACGTCGACTACCGCGACGTCGAGGCCCAGAAGCGCCTGCTGCGCGAGCGGATGGCCGGCTTCGGCTGGTTGACCCCGCGCATCCTCGCGCACCTGGACGACACCCCGGACTTCTACCTCGACCAGGTCGCCCAGGTGGTGATGGACCGCTGGTCGAGCGGCCGGGTGGGGCTGCTCGGGGACGCGGCGTTCAGCTCGTCGCCGATGTCCGGGGGAGGCACCGGGCTGGCCCTGGTCGGCGCGTACCTGCTGGCCGGGGAGCTGGCCGCCGCCGGGTGGGACCCGGAGGCCGGGTTCGCCGCCTACGAGCAGCGGATGCGCCCGTTCGTCGAGGCCAACCAGGAGATCGGTCGGATGCACGTGCAAAGCCGCGACGTCCCCGGGCCGGACGCCGAGCCGAGCCCGGAGCCCGACATGGAGGCGCTCATGGAGCTGGTCGAGCGCGCGATCAACGGCGTCGAGCTGCCCGACTACGCCGATGCGCCGGGACTCGCCCATTGAATTAGCGATGCCGATGGCCTCGGCCGTTCGAGGCGATACCGATCGGGTGACACCGTCCAAGCCGAGTTCGCCCCCGATTTACAGTCCATCGGTGGCGTTCGGGATGGGCCGTTACTACGTGTTGTTGGCGTTCGGCGCGTCCTATTCGGTGGGCGCCCAGATGGCCAGCGTGTCGGTGGTCCTGCCGTTCCTGCTGGCTCAGAAAGGCATCTTATGGGCCGCCGGGCTGCTCTATCCCACCTTCAGCATCGGTTTCATCGCCGGGAATGCGTTGTCACCACTGGTCGTGGAGCGGTCCCGACGCCGCCAGAACGCCGTCATCGCGACGGCCGCCGCGACGATCGCCGCTTTGACCGCGTGCATCGCCGTGGCCGGGCTGCGCGACGCGTTCGTGGCGGCCGTCTTCCTGTTGGCGTCGCTGCTCATCGGTTGCGCGATGGGAATGGCGAACAACGCGTACGCCGAGATCATCTCGCGCATGCTGGACCGGCCGCGGCGCAACCAGCTGTTGCTCAACCAGGAAGCGGTCGGTGCGGTGTTGACCGTCGCCGCGACGTTGCTGATCCTCCCGCTGGTGTCCGGGCGCGACCCGGTCGCGGGGCGCATCGACGTGCTGTGGCTGGGCGCCGCCGCCATGGTGGTGGCGTGCGTGGCCGCGACGATCGTCGGACCGACGACGTCGGGCGCGCTCCGGCCGCCCACGCGGCTCGTCGACGACTACCGCGAGGGCATCACCGTGGTGCGGACGCGCAGCTGGTACCGGTTGTTCCTGGCCACCCAGATCGTGTTCGTGCCGATCAGCCTCAGCATGACGTTCTTCTCCCTGCGGGCCGCGATGGCCCACGCGGACAAGGCAGGCAGCCTGCACGTGCTGGTGATCAGCTCGGCGGCGGGCCTGCTGGCGGGCTCGTTGGTGTGGCGCCGCGTCTTCAGCAGGCGCGGGGTGCGCGGCATGCTCGTGACGAGCGGCACGATCAGCAGCGCCGCCGCCCTCGTCTGCCTCGCCAACGAGGTGGTCCCGGACCAGGAGTTGCTGTGGGTCCACAGCGTGGTGTTCTTCCTCGCCACGCTGGCGAACGCGGCGATCGGCGCCGCTACCGTGTCCTGGATCAGCGCCTTCGCGGCCGAGGAACGCCGGGCCGTCCTGATCAGCTTCGCCGCCGCGCTCGCCGCGGTGGTGTCGACGGTGCTGGGGGCGGTGCTCGGCACGATCGCCCAGGCCTCGGTGGCGGCCTGGCCGGTGGTGATCGTGCTCGTGCTGGCCGTCGTGGCGACCACCGTCGCCGTGCGCGCACCCGACCGGCCACCGGCGACGAGGAACGAGTCTTCAGGCCTCCAGGCGGGCCCGGATCAGCGGTAGCCGTCGGGCCAGTTCGTCTTCGGTGATGAGACCACGCGCGAGCAAGGAATGGGCCAGCGCGACCAGCCGGCTCTCGGGATACGGCAGGTCCGGGTAGACCGTCGCCGAGAGGGCGTCCTCCTCGTCGCGGCGGTCCTGGAACGTGGGGACACCGGTTGCGCAGTCGGCGCGGTCGAGCGCGTCGCAGAGGCCGTCGAGGCTCGTCTTCCAGGGCGGGACGGGGTTTTCGACACCGTACTTCGCCGCCATCCTCGGCCACACCTGGTCGTGTGCCGCGATTTCTCGCAAGAGCGCAAAAATCATCATTCACCACTCGGGTGCATCGCGGGGCGGGTGTCGACGATGACGTTGGACGTGACCCCGACCCGGGGCAGCGCAACGCCGATCAGGCAGTCGCGCGTGACGATTTCGGTCAGCTGGTCCTCGGTCCAACCGTCCGTGCCTTCCGGCCGCACCGGCATGACCATGAAGCGGTTCTTCTGGTTCGAGTCCTGAACGCGCACCTCGACGTCGTCGGGCAGGTAGAGGCCGAATTCGGAAAGCACCTGGCGGGGGTACCTGACGAGTCGACGGCGGTAGTTGGGCGTGCGGTACCACTCGGGCGAGTTGCCGAGGATGGGCCGCGGGTAGCACGAGCACAGCGCGCAGACGATGACGTGGTGCACCGTGGGGGTGTCCGCCAGGACCTGGAACGCGGTGAAGTCGCTGGGCGTGCCGAATCCGGTGGGCTCGAGCCAATCGACGCCCACCGCTTTGCTCGCCGTGAGCGGTTCCGCGATCGCCAGGGACTTGAAGTCGGGATCGAGCCACGCGCGGGCCACGAGGCGGGCAGCCGGGGTGGGCCCGATCTGCTCGGCGAACTCGGTGAAGCGGCGATGCTCCTCGGCGGTGAAGATGCCCTTTTCGATGCACAGTTCGCGGAGGGCGATCTCCAACACCTCGAAGTCGGTGATCTCCTCGACCATCGGCTTCACGGTGCGGTCGTGGTCATGATCGTGGTCGTGCATCGTTGTCCGTTCGCGCAGAGGAGGCGTTGATCGTCAGACGGCGGGCTGGAGCCAACGCTCGGGGATCTCGGTCCGCAGCGTGTCCGTCGGGGTTCCGTTGTATCCGTGCCACAGCTCGGCCATGGTGAAGCTGACGACGTAGAACCATTCGGGCTTCGCGTCGGGGCGGTCCCAGGTCTCGTCTTCCGGCGCGGGGCTCTCGTAGGCCACTACGGCGATGACACCCGTAGCGCCGCGCACGTATTCGGGGGTGCGGGTGTAGAAGAGCACCGGCAGTTCGCGCACCGTCACGACATCGCCGACGTCGAACTTCGGCTCGTCGGCCCGGCCCGCGTAGACCTGCGGGTCGCCCTTGCCCATCGCGTGCACGATGTGCCGATTCCGCTCGACCTGCGACCCGTCGCCCACGCACTTGGGCTCGGCCGCCAACCTCTTCCCGGCCAGGCCGCCCGCGTAGCGCTGCCGCACCTCGGCCATCCGCTCGGTGAGCTCCGTCAGGCCGATGTGGTGCTTCTCGAGCAACACCCGGGCCACGGACAGCAACCAGCGACCGTAATAGGGGAAGCCGAGGTAGACCGCACGGCCCACGTCGACGTTGCCCATGCGCCGCCGCTCCTCGGACAGCCAGATGCCGCGCCAGGCGAGCACCTCGCACATGACGTACGTCATGTGCTCCCAGTACTCGTAACCCTTGTTCTCGTACTTCATCGGCGTGTCCGGCTCGCCGCCGACGTCGTGCACCGGCTTCATGTACGCGGTGAAGCGGTCGTGGTCGAGCAGGTCCGGCGATGGCGCATCGGGGAGCTCGGGATACGCCGACTTCAGGCGGGCTACGAGGTCCAGTTGCTCGGCACGCTGAGCTGCAGTGCTCACGTTGTCTCCCCGGGGTGGTTGACCACGTGCTTCCGACGGGTTGATCTTGCCTTCGACCTTAGGGGGTCTCTGTTCCGATGTCGTTCACTCGAAGGTGTACGGGCGCGGCCGGCAGAACTCCTGACCGGTAGCTGAACAGCAGGCCTGCCGTCAGACGAGGGTCTGCGCCTCGGTGAGGGTGTGGCGGAGGACCTGCTCCATCTCGTCGAACTCCGCCTGCCCGCAGATCAGCGGCGGCGCGACCTGGATGACCACGTCGCCGCGGTCGTCGGGACGGCAGTACAGGCCGTTGTCGAACAGGGCGCCGGGCAGGAAGCCGCGCACGAGCCGCTCCCGCTCGGCGGCGTCGAAGGTCTCCCGGGTGGCCTTGTCCTTGACCAGCTCGATCGCCCAGAAGTAGCCGTCGCCGCGGACGTCACCGACGATCGGCAGGTCGAGCAGCTTGCCGAGGGTCGCCCCGAGCGCAGCCTCGTTGTCGAGCACGCGCTGGTTGAGCCGCTCGTTCTCCATGATGTCCAGGTTGGCCAGCGACAGCGCGGCCGCCACCGGGTGGCCGCCGAAGGTGTAGCCGTGCGGGAACGCGACGCCCGGGCGCAGGAACGGCTCGATCACCTTCTCCGAAGCGATCATCGCGCCGATCGCGCCGTAGCCGGAGCTCATACCCTTGGCGCAGGTGATGAGGTCGGGGGTGTAGCCGAACTTCTCGCAGGCGAACGTGGTGCCGTGCCTGCCGAAGGCGCAGATGACCTCGTCGGAGACGAGCAGGACGTCGTGCCGGTCGCAGATCTCGCGGACCCGCTCGAAGTAGCCGGGCGGCGGGGTGAAGCAGCCGCCGGAGTTCTGCACCGGCTCGAGGAACACCGCGGCGACGGTGTCCGGTCCCTCGAACAGGATCGCCTCCTCGATCCGGTCGGCGGCCCACCGGCCGAAGGCCTTGGGGTCGTCGGCGAACTCGGGGTGGCGGTAGATGTTCGTGTTGGGCACCCGGAACCCGCCCGGGGCCACCGGCTCGAAGTCCTTCTTCATGTTCGGCAGCCCGGTGATGGCCAGGGCGCCGTGCGGGGTGCCGTGGTAGGCGATCGCCCGGCTGATCACCTTGTGCTTCAACGGCTTGCCGATGAGCTTGAAGTACTGCTTGGCGGCCTTCCACGCCGACTCCACGGCCTCGCCGCCGCCGGTGGTGAAGAAGACGCGGTTGAGGTCACCGGGAGCCAGCCCGGCGACCCGCTCGGCCAGCTCGGCCTGCACCGGGGTGGTGTAGCCCCACACCGGGAAGAACGCCAGCTCGGCCGCCTGCTTGGCGGCCACCTCGGCCAGGTCCCGGCGACCGTGGCCGACCTGCACGACGAACAGCCCGGAGAGGCCGTCGAGGATCTTCCGGCCGCGGTTGTCCCAGATGTAGGCGCCTTCGCCGCGCGTGACGACGGGGACCGGCGTCTCCGGGTGGCGGCCCTGCCGTGCGAAGTGCATCCAGAGGTGGTCGGCGGCCCGGCTCGCCGTCACGTCGGCGGCACCGGTCGGGTATTCCTCGATGGCAGTCGTCATACGTCGAGCGTGCGGCCCGACGCCCGCGCCACCCCATTGGCAACATGTCTCGTACCGACCTAGTCTCTTGACAGAGTGACAACCGCGAGGCGGAGCGTGTTCCCCACCCTGGCCGAAGTGCTCGACCTGCCGGTGTTGCGCGCGGCGGCACCACGGGTCCGCGCGGGCAAGGCGGCGCTGGACGTGCCCGTTCGCTGGGTGCACGTGAGCGAGCAACGCAACCCGGCGGGCACCTTCCGAGGCGGGGAGCTCGTCCTCTCGACCGGGATCGTCCTGGCCGATGTCGCCACCGACCTGCCCGACTACGTCGCATCACTGCGCGACGCCGGAGCCGTCGGCCTGGTCGTCGAGCTCGGCCAGCACGTGCGGTCCTTGCCGGAGGCGCTGGTCCAAGCCGCCCGCGCGCACCGCTTCCCCGTGATCGAGCTGCTGCGCACCGTGCGGTTCGTCGAGGTGACCGAGGTCGTGCACACCTTGATCCTCAACAGCCAGTTCGCCCGCATGGCCTTCACCCAGCGGGTCCACGACACCTTCCGCACGCTCTCGGTGGAAGGCGGTGGCCCCGGTCGGGTGCTGGCGGAAGCGGCGGCGCTCACCGCCCTGCCGGTGGTGTTGGAGGACCTCGGTCACCGCGCCCTGGCGTTCGCGGCGGGTGACGTGCCCACCACCGCGCTGCTGGTGGACTGGAGCGCGCGCTCGCGCCGGGTCCCGATGACCCCGTCGACGTCCTCCGGCGGACCGGAAGGCTGGACGACGACCCCGGTGGGCCCCCGCGCGCGCCGCTGGGGCAGGTTGCTCGTGCCGAGGCGGGTGGTCGGCGACGACGCCGCCGAGACCGTGGGGCTCGTGCTCGAACACGCCGCGGACGCGCTGACGATCGGCAGGCTCCTCGGGGACGACCCGGTCGGCCCGGAGCTCGACGCGCAGGGCGAGCTCCTGGCGGACCTGCTGGGCAGCACCAGCTTGGACGAGCAGGGCCTGCGTGCGCGCAGCCGCGCGCTGGGGCTGCCGAAGGGCGGTGTCCTCGCGGCCATCGTCGTCGCCTTCCGCGACGACGACCGGCAGCGCGAGCCGGAGACCGGTCACGCGCGGGGCGCCGTCGCCGCGGCGGGGCGGGCGGCGGGTGTGCCCGCCATCGTCGGGCAGGTCACCGGGCGGCCCTGCGCGGTGCTGTCGTGCCGCTCCCGCGACCAAGCTCCGCTGACGGTCGAGCGGGTCGCCGCGCTCCTGCCCGGCACCGCGGTGGTCGGCGCCGCCGGGCCGGTGACGATGCTCGCCGACGTCGCCGCCGCGCTGGCCGAGGCCGCCTTCGTCGTGGACGTCGCGGAGGCGATGAGCACGGAGAACGCCCCGACCCGCGTCTGGCGGAGCGACGACCTCGGCGCTCGCGGTCTGCTGTGGCAGCTGCGGGACGACCCGCGGCTGCAGTCCTTCGTCGACGCCCAGCTCGCCCCGCTGCTGCGCCTCGACGACCCCGAGCGCACAACCATGATCACGTCGCTGCTCGCCTACCTCGACGCGGGCGCCGCGGTATCCGCGTTCGCCCGGGCCGTCCAGCTCAGCCGCCCGGCGGCCTACGCCCGGCTGGACCGCCTCCGCAGCCTCCTCGGCGCCGACCTCGGGCACACCCGGACCCGCTTGTCGTTGCACCTGGCGCTGCTCGCGCTCGACCGGGGCACGACGTGAGGGCGACGATGAGCTGCGCGCGTCCGAGGTCGAACACCGTCCACGACGGTTCTCCGCTCGATGGATCCGCGTCCGGGAAGGAGGGAGCGTGACCACCCCCCGCTCCGCGCGTGCCCTGCCGCGCACGGCCGAGGTCGTCGTCATCGGTGGCGGCGCGATCGGCACCAGCATCGCGTTCCACCTCGCCGAGGCGGGCGTGCCCGACGTCGTGCTGCTCGAACGCGACGAGCTCGGCCAGGGCTCGACCTGCAAGGCGGCGGGCGGCGTGCGCGCCCAGTTCTCCGACCGGATCAACATCGAGCTGGGCGCGCGCAGCCTCGAGGCCTTCGGCCGCTTCGCCCGGCGTCCCGGCCAGGAGATCGACCTGCACCGGGTCGGCTACCTGTTCCTCCTGTCCACCCCGGTGGCGGTGGCCTCCTTCGAGCGCGACGTCGCGCTGCAGAACGAGCTGGGCGTGCCCACCCGGATGATCGAGGTCGCCGAAGCCGAGGCGCTGTCGCCGTTGATCGCGACCGACGGCCTGCTGGCCGCCGCCTACTCCCCCGACGACGGCCACTGCACGCCGGAGTCGGTCGTGCTGGGCTACGCCACCGGCGCGCGACGCCACGGCGCCACCCTGCTCACCGGCGTCACCGTCACCGGCATCGACGTGCACGGCGGCGAAGCCCGCACGGTGCACACCGACCGCGGTGCGATCACCGCGGGCACCGTCGTCTGCGCCGCCGGAGCGTGGTCGCGCGCGATCGGGGAGATGGTGGGCACCTCGCTGCCCGTCACGCCGCTGCGCCGCCAGATCCTCTTCACCGAACCGATGCCCGACCTGGCCGAGGTCGTCCCGTTCACCATCGACTTCGCGACCACCTACTACTTCCACCGCGAAGGCCGCGGCCTCCTGCTGGGCATGTCCGACCCCGACCAGGAGCCCGGCTTCCACCTCGCCTACTCCGACGACTGGCTGCCCCGCCTCGGCGTGGCCATCGAGACCCGCACCCCACGGTTGCTCGACGTCGGCCTCGGCAACGGCTGGGCCGGGCTCTACGAGGTGACCCCGGACCACAACGCCCTCATCGGGCGCTCGACGACCACGCCGAACGTCCTGTACGCCACCGGCTTCTCCGGCCACGGCTTCCTGCAGGCCCCGGCCGTCGGCGAAGTCGTCCGCGACCTGCACCTGGACCGCACGCCGTTCGTGGACACCGCACCGCTCTCCGCCGACCGCTTCGCCCGCGACGGCGCGACCCGGCCTGAATCGCACATCGTCTGACGGGCGGTATCGCGCCCTTGACAACCGATCGTCGAGCCTGTCACAGTCGTGGAGCCCAAATCGATTTGGGCAGCGACTTCCGCACTACACAGCCGTCACCGAGCCCGCCACCGCCGCAGCTGGTGACCGCCGTCCCGCACCCCTGTGCGCACCCACGTCCTGCGACGTGAGCCTGCCGGGCTCATCGTCGTGGAGACGTTCACGAAGGAGTGGACATGCCTCGGACCGCCCCACCGCCCCATCCCGTCGACGAGATCCTCCCGCTGCGCCGCCTGATCCCGCTGGCGATCCAGCACGTGTTCGTGATGGCGGCGTCGCCCATCTCCGCGGTCTTCCTGGTCAGCCAGACGCTCCACCTGTCGTCGGCGCTGACGGTGAACCTGCTGAGCGCGACGTTCATCCTCTCCGGCCTGGGCACGATCCTGCAGTCCTGGGGGCCGTGGAAGGTCGGCTCGCGGCTGCCGTTCGTGATGCTCCCCGGCGGCGCTCCCATCGTGCTGTTCCTCGGCATCGCCAAGGAGTACGACATCCGCACCGCCGTCGGAGCGGTCATCCTCGCAGGCGCGTTCTACTTCGTGGCGCTCCCGGTCTTCGCCCGGCTGCTGAAGTACTTCCCGACCGTCGTGATCGGCACGATGATCGTGATCATCGGCGTGAACCTGATCAGGGTCTCCGGCCTGCTGATCACGGGGCAGCCGGGTTCTCCGGGCTTCGCCCACCCGAGCGGCGTCCTCCTCGCGCTGGCGACCATCGGCTGCACCGTGCTCTTCTTCCGGGTGCTGCGCGGCGGCCTCGCCCAGCTGTCGGTGCTGCTCGGACTCGTCGCGGGCACGGTCATCGCCTTCGCCACCGGCGCGGCGGGACCCGTCGACGGTGTCGCCGCCGGACCGGTGCTGGGTGTGCCCGCGCTCCTGCCGTTCGGCACCCCCCACTTCGACATCGTGGCCGCCATCCCGCTGATGATCTTCACCATCGCCTCGATGGCCGAGGCCACCGGGCAGACGGTCGTGAACGCGGAGATCGTCGGCAAGAAGATCGACGTCAAGACGGCCGCGACCCGCACCATCCGAGGCGACGGCCTGACGTCGCTGCTCGGCGGCCTGTTCGGCACGCCACTGATGGTCACCAGCGGCGAGAACATCGGCATCGTGCGGGTCAGCGGCGTCCGCAGCCGCTTCGTCACCCTCGCAGCGGGTCTGATCCTGATCGTCATCGGCGTCGTCGCGCCCATCGGACGCGCGATCAGCCTCATCCCGGCGCCCGTGGTCGGCGGCACCGCCGTGGTCGTCTACTCCATCGTGCTCGGGTTGGGCATCCAGATGCTCCGCAAGGTCGACTTCCACCAGCAGTCCAACATGGTGATCGCGGCCATCGCCCTGGCCGTGGGGCTGCTGCCCATCCTCATCCCCGGCCTCTACGACCAGTTCCCCGGCGACATCCGCATCCTGCTGGGCAGCGGGGTCGCGATGACCGCGTTCACCGCGGCGATCCTGAACGCCGTCTTCCACCACCTCGGCAGCCGGTCCGACAGCAGGCCCGACGACATCACGGCGATCAAGGACGACGAGCACCACACGCCCGCCGCGCAGCCCACGGGCGCCCGGGAAGGCCAGGTCCGATGACCCACCTCGACCACACCGACCTCGACCACGCCGAACTGCTCCTGGCCCCGGAGTGGACGCTGCTGCCCGACGGTCCCGCTCGCGACCACGCCGCGGTCGTCCGCGACGGGGTGTTCGCCGACATCGGCCCGCGCGAGGCCGTGACCGGCCGCCATCCCCACCTCACCCCGCTCCGCATGGACGCCACCCTGCTCATGCCGGGCCTCGTCGACACGCACCACCACCTGACCCAGTCGTTCGGCAAGGCGTTGGTGTTCGGCGAGCCGTCGGAGATCTTCCGACGGGTGTGGGTGCCACTCGAAGGCAGCCTGGACGAGGAGAGCGCCTACCTCGCCGCCAAGCTGGCCGCGCTGGAGTCGCTGCGCGGAGGCTTCACGACGGTCTGCGAGGCGGGCACCCGCATGGAGCCCGACGTGGGCGTCGTCGCGGACGCGACGGGGGACGCGGGCATCCGCTGCGTACTCGGCATGATCTGCAACGACCTGCGGCCGGACGGCGCCACCGAACCGCACGACGCCGTGATCGCGCGGGCACAGGCCCACCTCGACCGCTACGCGCACCACGGCCTCGTGCACCCGTCACTGGCGGTGTCGATCCCGGAGGCCGCGACGCCCGCCACCCTGGCCGCCGTCGCGCAGCTGTGCCGCAGCCGCGGAGCCGTCTTCCAGACCCACGTCAACGAGCACCTGGCCGCCGTCGAGCGTTCGCTGGAACGGCACGGCAGGCGCCCGTTGGAGCGGCTGTTCGACGACGGTGTGCTCGGCCCGCACTGCCTGCTGGCCCACGCCACGCTCCTCACGCCGACCGAGATCGTGATGCTGCGCGACTCCGACGCCGCGGTGAGCTACAACCCGGTGGCCAGCGCCTGGAAGGGCAACGCCGTCGCCGACGCGCTGACCTTCGCCGCGCACGGCATCCGCTTCGGCATCGGCACCGACGCCACCCGCGGCGACGGGTTCCGCCTGATGGACGCCGCCGAGACGGCGCAGCGGTTGGCGTTCGGCGCCCGGACCGGGGACTCGTCGGCGGGCGGTGGTTGGACCTGGCTCGACCACGCCACCGCCGCGGGCGCCGACGCCGCGGGCCTGCGCGGGATCACCGGCGCCATCGCCCCGGGCTTGGCCGCGGACTACCTCCTCGTCGACCTCGACGTGCCCGAGGTGGCGCCGTCGTGGGACCTGGAATGGGAGCTGGTGCGCCTGACGGGCCGCGACCAGATCCTCGCCGTGGTGGTCGCCGGGCAGCCGCGGCTCTGGCGGGGATGGCCGGTCGACTGGGACGCCCGACAGCTGATCGACGACGTCCGGCGCCGGGCCCGGAAGGTCGTCGCGGACGCGCCGGTGCAGATCGTGCACCCCGCCTCGACCGAGCACCGCACAGCCTCCCGCACAAGGGACAGCGCGGGATGACGGCCTACGCGATCATGGCGCTGACCGTGCTCGTCGGCGCGTTCGTGCAGGGATCGACCGGGCTCGGTTTCGCCCTGATCAGCGGCCCCGTCATCGGCATGATCGAGCCGCGCCTGCTCCCCGTGTTCCTCCTGATCCAGATGATCCCGCTCAACGGGTACGTCACCTGGCGGGAACGGCACGCGCTCGACATCCCCGGCACCACGTGGATCAGCGTCGGCCGCTTCGCGGGCACCTTCGGCGGCCTGGCGGTGCTGTTCCTCGTCACCGACCAGCAGCTCAGCCTGCTCATCGGCGCTTCGACGGTGCTCGCGGTCCTGATGACCCTGCTCGCGCCCTCGTTCGAACCGGGAAAGGGCGCGTTCCTCACCGCGGGCCTCGTCACCGGGGTGACGGAGACGTCCACCGGGGTCGGTGGCCCCCCGCTCGCGCTCGTGTACCAGCACCGACCCGCGCCGGTGCTGCGATCGACCGTCGCCGCGTGCTTCCTCGTCGGCGAGATCATCTCGCTGGCGATACTGGCGGTGTCCGGCAAGATCGCCCCCGACCAGGTCAGCTCCGCGGTCCTGCTCCTGCCCGCCGTGATCGTCGGGGCGCTGCTGAGCCGCGTCGTGCACCACCGGCTCAACGGCAAGGTCATGCGCTACTTCGTGCTGGGCTTCGCCCTCGTGTCCGGCATCGCCATCACCGCCCAAGCGGTGTGACCACCGCCGAGGACGCCCGCGGCACCAGCACCGGCAGCGCCACATCCGCGGACGCCGGCGTGTCCTGGCCGGACAGCAGCCGCAGCAGCAGCTCGACCGCCGCCGCCGCGGTCTCCTCCAGGTGCAGCTCGACGGCGGTGAGCTGCGGGTCGCTCGTCCTCGCGCGGATCCCGTCGTAGCGGGTGACGACCCGGACATCCCCCGGCACGGCCCGGCCGGACTCGTGGATCGCCCGGACGACACCCGTCGCGAAGGTGTCGACCATCGCGCACACCCCGTCCACCTCCGGCGCCCGCTCGAGCAGCTCCGCGAGCTGCCTGCGGGCCCCCTCCTCGCCCTCGGCCTCGTCCACGAGCACCACCCGGTGCGGCGTGCCCAACCGCGCGGTGAAGGCGTCGTACTCCCGGAGCGCCGACAGCGCGGACTCCCGCGGCTGCGCCCCCGCCACCAGGACGATGTTGCGCGCGCCCCGCTCCGCGAGGTGCTCCAGGAGCAGGCGGGCGCACAAGTCCGCATGCATCTGCACGTACGGCACCCGCGGCCCGGGCCCGGGTTGCTCCCCGATCGCCACCACCGGTACACCCCGCTCCGCCAAGCGCCGGGTCACCTCGTCGTCCCGCTGCGGTTCGACGACGACGGCCCCGGCGATGTCCAGGTCGTCCAACGACGGCAGGGCCTCCAGCGGGGGCACGAGCACCAGCGCGTAGCCGCTCGTCAGCGCCGTCTCCGCGGCGGAGGACGCCACCTCCATGAAGAACCCGAGGCGCGACGGGCCGCCCGCGATCGCGAACGGCATCGACGAGATCAGCCCGATCTGGCGCACCGCCCCCGTGCGGAGCCGCTGCGCGCCGAGATGGGGCCGGTAGCCCATCCGGCGCGCCACCTCGATCACCTTTTCCCGGGTGCGCGGGTCCACCTGACCTCGGTGGTTCAGCGCATGGGACACCGTCGTCGGCGAGACGCCCGCCGCCTTGGCCACATCAACGATCTTCGGCCTCCGCACAGGACCGTCGGCCACGCCCCGATCCTCCAGCCCTGACCCCGACTCCGCCGCCAGCGACAACGATCGACGCTACCACCGGTCCGGTCATCCACGACCCGGGACGGTGCGCAGGCGGAACAGGGCGGGGACCAGCAGCATCGCCAGGAGGCCGCCCCCGAGGGCGAGCACCGGGAAACCCGCGCCCGCCACGACGACACCGGACAGCGCGCCGCCCCCCGCTCCCCCGAGCGCGATCAGCACGTCGACGGCGCCTTGCACCTTCGCGCGGTTCTCGCTGACCGTCCCGTCGATCAGCAGTGCCGTCCCGGCGATCAGACCGAGGTTCCAGCCCAGGCCCAGCAGCGTCAGCGCCACGATCAGCAGGGGCAACGAATCGCTGGGCGCCCACGCCGCCGTCACCCCGGCCACGAGCAGCGTCACCCCCGCCGCGACCGCCATCGGCACGCGCCCGATCCGGTCCACGAGCACGCCGGTCAGCAGCGAGGGCAGGTACATCGCGCCGACGTGGATGCCGATGACCAGCCCGACCTCACCCAGGCCGTGCCCGTGGGCGCGCATGTGCACCGGGGTCATCGTCATGATCGCGACCATCGCGATCTGGGTCAGCACCATCACCGTGGCACCGACCACGACGCCCGCCCCGAGCGCCGGGACGGCCCGGTCCGCCGCGTCCGTCCCGGCGCGGACCGCGACCCGCGCGTCCAGCTGTCGGGCGACGAGGAACGGGTCGGGCCGCAACAACGCGAACAACACGGCTCCCGCGGCCAGGTACGCCGCCGCAGCGAGCAGGAACGGGCCGGACAACGGCGGCAGGTCCACCGCGGTCGCGAACCTCCCGAGCGGGACGACGAGGTTCGGGCCTGCCACCACCCCCACGGTCGTGGCGACCAGCGCCACGCTGATCGCCGTCCCTCGTCGGGCGGGCAGCGCGAGATCGGTACCCGCGTAACGGGCCTGCAGGTTCGTCGCCGTCCCCGCGCCGTAGACGAACAGCGACACGAACAGCAGGGCGACGCTCCCGACCACCGCCGCGACGACCACGCCGACCGCGCCGAGCCCGCCCGCGGCGAACCCGATGCCGATGCCCAGCCGCCTGCCGTGGCGCTGGGTGATGCCGCCGATCAGGAACGCGGCCAGGGCCGAGCCCAGGGTGAACAGCGCGGTCGGCACGCCCGCCAGGTCGTCGGAGCCCAGCATCTCCTGAGCCAGCAACGCCCCGACCGTGATCCCGGCCGCCAACCCGGCACCCCCGAGCACCTGCCCGGCCACCACCACCGCGAGCACCCGGCGCTGCAAGGCCGCCCGAGCGCCCTCGTCGGACTCGATCCGCTCGGCCGCCCTCGTCTCCGCCCGGGTCACTGCTCCCAACCGCACACGACGAGGTAGCCGTCGACCGTCTGCAGCCGATCCGAGGCCGGTCCCTCCGGCAGCGGGCGAGCGAGGTCGTCGCCGCGGACCTCGCCGATCCACTTGTCGTGCTGGTACTCGTGGTTGACGATCGCGACGAGCAACGTCTGGGCGACGATCTTCAGCTGGGCGGGGGCGCCGACCTCCCCCGCCCCGATCGCCTCCAGCCGCGCGTGCACCCGCTCGGCGACCGTGTCGCGGAACTCGCCCAGCCGCGCGGGCGTCGGCAGCGGCAGCCGCAGCCGTTCGGGGTTCGCCGAGTCCAGCACGTCGTCGAGGTCGGGCATCGGGCTCGGTTCGGCCGCGGTGAGGTTGCGGACCATGAAGTGCGCGACGTGCGCCTGGTGTCCGAGGTGCCAGCCGATCGGGCTGAACTCCTCGTGGGGACGCCAGTGCAGTTCCTCGACGCTCAGGTCGCGCCACAGCTCGTCGGTGTAGGCGCGGGCCCGGTCGTACTCGGCCAGCAGCTCGGCGATCTCGAACATCGTCCGCTCCGTGTTGGTCCGTGTGGCTTTCCGCCCCAATGCTCTACGAGGGCGCCGACGAGCGGAACCAGGGACCGGCGGCGCTCCGCGTGCGTCCCGTGCACGATGGTGTCGGGCCGCATACCGTGAACCCGCTGCACGACGGGAGATGCCTCATGACGGACGAGTCTCGCCCACGCACCAGCTCCGGTCGTCGCGCATGAGCGAACCCGCGGGGTTGGCCGCGCTCGAAGGCGTTCTCGCCCGCTGCCGTCCGGCGGCCGTCGCCGTGTCCGGTGGCGTCGACAGCATGACGCTCGCCCACGTCGCCCACCGCGTGCTGGGCCGCGACGTCGAGATGTTCCACGCGGCCTCGCCCGCGGTGCCCGCCGACGCCGGGCGGCGCATCCGGGAGCACGCCGACCGCTCCGGCTGGCGCCTGCAGGTCGTCGACGCGGGCGAGTTCGGCGACGAGCGCTATCTCGCCAACCCGGCGAACCGGTGCTTCTTCTGCAAGACCAACCTGTACGCCACGCTGGCGGCGCTCACCGACGGTCAGCTGCTCTCCGGCACCAACCTCGACGACCTCGACGACTGGCGTCCCGGCCTGCGCGCCGCCGACGACCACGCCGTCCGGCACCCCTTCGTCGAGGCGGGCATGCGCAAGCGCGACGTCCGGCAGGCGGCCACGCACCACGGGCTCGACGACCTCGCGGAGCTCCCGTCCGCGCCGTGCCTGTCCAGCCGCGTGGAGACCGGCATCCGCATCCAGCCCGCCGCGCTGCTGATCGTCGACGCGGTGGAGTCGACGCTGCGCGCGGCCCTGCGGCCCACCACGGTGCGTTGCCGTGTGCGCGCCGACGGCGTCGTCGTCGAGCTGGACCACGCCAGCCTGCAGCGGCTGGACCCCGGGCGACGCGACGAGCTCGCCCACGACATCCGCACCGCGCACGGGGTCGAGACGGTGCGGTTCGGGGTTTACGAGCGCGGCAGCGCGTTCCTCCGGGGTGCCGACGATGAGTGACCGCGAGATCCGCCTCGACCTCGCCCGTACCGGACGGGTGGGCTTCGACGAGGCGATCCTGTGCGAGCGCAAGTCCGACGCGCAGCTCACCGCGATCATGGAACAACTCGTCGCCGACGGTGCGGGCGCCCTCCTGACGCGCCTCGACAGCGACGTCGTCGAGCGGCTGCCCACCCGGCACCGCGAACGGCTCGACCACTGCACCGTCTCGCGCACCGGCTGGTTCAACCGCACGCCGGGCGCGGCCCGGCCCCCGGGCGTCGCGGTCGTGGCCGCAGGCACCTCGGACATGCCGCAGGTCGCCGAGGCCGTTCGCACGCTGGCCTGGTTCGAGGTGCGCACCGAGAAGTTCGTCGACGTCGGCGTCGCCGGGCTGTGGCGGCTGCTCGAGCACGTCGAGCGGCTCCGCGAGTACCCCGTGGTGATCGCCGTGGCCGGGATGGACGGCGCCCTGCCCAGCGTGCTCGGCGGTCTCATCCCCGGCGTCATCATCTGCCTCCCCACCTCCACCGGGTACGGCGCGGCGCGGGGCGGCGAGACGGCGCTGCACGCGGCCTTGGCGTCCTGCGCCCCGGGGTTGACGGTGGTGAACATCGACAACGGCTACGGGGCCGCCTGCGCCGCGTTCCGCACGGTGCGAGCGCTCCGCAACACCGGACCATGACGTCGAGCAGGGCCCTCGACCTCGTCACCCCGGCGGCGAAGAAGGGCACCTGAGCGACGATTGACGGCGTCGCCTCACTTGCGGAGGGCGGGTTGCGGCGGCGTCAGGAGGTTGAGCGCGGCGCGGGTGGCGGTGGCGTCGACCTGGGGGGCGATGTCGGCCATCGCTGTGAAGGCCGTGCGGGCCAGGTGCTGGGCGATCGTCCGGACCGCCAGGTCGTGGTCGCGGTTGCGGAACGCCTCGACCAACAGCTCGTGGTCGTTGTCCCAGCGCGCCCAGGCGTTGGGGTGGCCCAGCTGGGCGAGGCGCAGGAAGCGGTCGGCGCGTTCGCTGAGGCTGCAGATCGGGTCGTGCAGCATGGGGGCGTCTTCGGTCGTGAGGTTGTGGAACTCGCGGTGGGCCTGCCGCCACTGGTCGATGTCGTCGTCGGCGGCGTGCAGGCGCATCTGCGCCAACCCCGCTTCCAGCCGCCGGACGAGGTCCGGGGTCGCCACCCGCACCGAGATGCTCACCGCGGCCGCCTCCAGCATCACCCGCGCGGTGTAGACGGCATCGATCTCGCTCGGGTCGATCCGGCGGACGACGGCCCGCTGGTCCGGCCGGTTCTCGATCAGGCCCTCCTCCTGCAATAGCCGGAAGGCCTCGCGCATCGGGGTGCGGCTCACGTTGAGCGAGCGGGCCAGCGCGGCCTGCGGGATCGGGGAGCCCGGCGCGAGCTCGCCGCTCAGGATCATCGCGCGGACGGCGGCGTGCACGTCGAGCGCGAGGCGACGACCGGTCTTGGCGGTCAGCGGCGTCGGATCCTCGGCAAGCTCGGTGCTCATACCCAGAGTGTATCCAGTCCCGCTCCGATCTCCACACATCCCTTCCCTCCAATCCATCAAGTGTGTACAGTTCAACGAGAACGCGATCCGCTTGACCGGCTTCAAGGAGGACACAGATGCCCACATCAGTGGCGCTTCCGCTCCGCATGCGGGCTGTGGCGATCGACCGCTTCGGTGGACCCGAAGTTCTCCGTACCGAGGATGTGGACACACCTATGCCAGGTCGCGGCCAGGTGGCGGTCCGGGTCGCGGCGGTGAGCGTCGGCAGGCTCCTCGACGTGAGCGCGCGGGCCGGGACCCATCCCTACGCCGAGATCCGACTGCCGCACGTGCTGGGCGCGGAGCACGCGGGGACGGTCGCCGCGGTCGGCGCCGGGGTGGAGTCGGTCCGGGTCGGTGATCTGGTCGCGGTCTTCCCCGTCCTCACCTGCGGCGTCTGTCCGGCGTGCCGGGCGGGCTCGACCGAGGCCTGTGGGACTGCGCGGATCATGGGCGTCCACACGTGGGGCAGCTACGCGGAGTACACGGTCGCCCCGGAGAGCAACGTCTTCGGTGTGCCTGCCGGGGTCGGCCCCGAGGAGGCCGCGGCGCTCGCGCTCTCCGGAGCGGTGGCGCAGAACCAGTTCGACGAGGCCGGGCTCCAGCCGGGCGAGTGGGTGTTGGTCTACGGCGCCTCGTCCGCGCTCGGTTCGTTGACGGCCGCGCTCGCGGCGCACTGCGGCGCCCGCGTCATCGCGGCATCGCGGTCGGCGGCGAAGCGGGAGCGGCTCGCCGCGTTGCCGGTCGACGCGGTGCTCGATCCGACCGGTCCGGCCTTCGCCGAGCAGGTGCTGGGGCTGACGGGCGGGGCCGGTGTCGGCCTGGTCGTCGACAACCTCGGCGATGCCGCGATGTGGAGCACGACCGCGGACGTCCTCGCCGTGCGCGGGCGGATCGTGACCTCCGGGGCCTTCCTCGGCGGCCGGGTGGAGCTGGATCTGCTGCGGCTGTACTCCCGTTCGCAACGGATCATCGGCGTGCGCAGCGGCAACCTGCGCAGCGCCCGTCGCCTGTGGGACGCGGTCGCCGACGGCTTCCGCCCGCTGGTCGACCGCGCCTACCCGATCTCCCGAGCCGCCGAGGCGCACCGCTACCTCGAGGACAACGGCAACACCGGCCGCGTCGTGCTCACGACGGCCGACAACGACTGGAACGACTGAAACGCCTGAAGGAGCAGCCATGACGTGGTCATTGGTCACCTACCGCGCGGCGGGGGGCGGTGCCGTCGGTCTCCGCGAACCGGACGGGACGGTCCGCGCCCTGCCGCAGTACACCGGACGCAGCCTCGTGGACCTGCTCGAACGGTGGAGCACGACCGCCGACGAGCTGCGGGCGATCGACGTCGCCGACCTGCCGAGGGCGGGCGACGTGCGGCTCGAGGCGCCGATCCGGTTCCCGCGCAAGGTCGTCTGCGCCGGGGCGAACTACTTCGCGCACCTCGCCGAGATGAACGTGCCCCGCCCCGACCCCGTCGGCGCGCCATACTTCTTCCTCAAGCCGCCGACCACCACGGTCATCGGGCCGGACGACCCGATCGTCCTGCCCGACCGGCCCGATCGGCGGATCGACTGGGAGGCAGAGCTCGGCGTCGTCATCGGGCGGCGAGGGCGGGACCTCGACGAGCGGGACGTGCGCGCGCACATCGCGGGCTACACCATCGTCAACGACGTCTCGGCGCGGGAACGGCTCGGCAGGTCGGACGCCGTCGCCCCGCCGTTCGGGTTCGACTGGACCTCCGCCAAGGCGGAGGACACGTTCTGCCCGACGGGCCCGGGCGTGACCCCGGCCTGGTTCGTCGACGACCCGCAGGACCTGCAGATCACGTTGAGCGTCAACGGAGTGGTGAAACAAGACTCCAGCACCGCGGACATGATGAACAGCGCGTTCGCGGTCGTCGCGGCGGCGAGCCGGATCATGACGCTCGAGCCGGGCGACATCGTGGCGACCGGCAGCCCAGCGGGTGTCGGCGCCCCGCGCGGGGAGTTCCTCCAACCCGGCGACGACGTCGTGATCGAGATCGGGGAGCTCGGCCGCCTACGCAACCCGGTGCGCGCCGCGGGTGCGGGCTTCGACGCCACCAGGCGGATCGCATGAACCGCGACTTCGACGGCAAGGTCGCGTTCGTCACCGGCGCCGCGGGTGGGATCGGCCGCTCCAGCGCCCTCGCGTTCGCCGAGCGCGGAGCGGCGGTCGTCGTCTGCGACCTCGTCGACCCCACGGACACGGCCGCGGAGGTCGAACGGCTGGGCGCCAAGGCCATGGCGGTGCAGCTCGACGTCGCCGACGGCGCCGCCGTGCGCGCCGCCGTCGAGGCGGCCGCGAGCGCGTTCGGGCGGCTCGACTTCGCGCACAACAACGCCGGGACCTTCGCGGTGGCGCCGCTCGCCGATCTCGCCGAAGCCGACTGGCACCGCGTCCTCACCGTCAACCTGACCGGCGTCTACCTCGGGATGAAGTACCAGATCCCGCACCTGCTCGCGACGGGCGGCGCGATCGTCAACACCGCGTCGATCTGGTCCGAGCAGGGATCCGCCGCGCAAGCCGCCTACGTCGCGAGCAAGCACGGCGTCGTCGGGCTGACCAGGACCGCGGCCATCGACTACGGCGCCCGGGGGATCCGCGTCAACGCCGTCGCCCCCGGCCCGATCCGCACGGCCATGACCGCCGCCGTGCCAGACGAGGCGATGGCACCGGTCATCGGCCGCACGACGCTGGGCCGCTACGGCGAGGCGCCGGAAGTCGCCCAGGCCGTCGTCTGGCTGTGCTCCCCCGCCGCCGCCTACGTCAACGGCGCCGTGCTGCCCGTCGACGGCGGCTACCTCGCCGCCTGATCTGAGAGGAGAGCCCTGATGGGAAGCGACACCGTGGCCGCCCGCGTCTCGAAGCTCGGCTACGTCGAGTTCACCACGCCGGACCCGGACCGCATGGTCGAGTACTACACAACCTGCCTCGGCTTCCACGTGGTGGAGCGCTCGCCCGCGGAGGCGTACCTCACGACCGGCGTCGACCACCACAGCGTGGTGATCCGGAAGGGTGGGGCCGCAGGCCGCACCTCGGTCGGGTACCAGGTCGCCGGATCGATCGACGACGCGCAGGAGCGCCTCGCCGACGCCGGGTACGAGGTGTCGCGCCGCAGCGACATCGCCCCGAGCACCCCGGACGTCCTGGTGCTGGCCGAACCGGGCACCGACGTGCCCCTGCACCTGTACGGGTCGCAGGCGGCCAGCGGCGCGGGCCCGGGTCCCGCCCACCAGCCCACGAAGCTCGGCCACGTGGCCGCGTTCAGCCCGAGCCTGAAGCAGATCCAGGGCTTCTACCAGGACCTGTTGGGCTTCCGGTGGTCGGACACCATCGGCGACTTCTTCGTGTTCCTGCGCTGCAACGCCGACCACCACGCGGCGAACTTCCTGGAGAGCGCGAAGCACTCCGGCATGCACCACGTCGCCTACGAGATGCGCGACCTCAACCACCTGCAGACCACGCTCGATCACCTGGCGCGCAACGACTACCGCCTGCACTGGGGACCCGGGCGGCACGGGCCGGGGCACAACGTCTTCACCTACCACCGCGACCCGGACGGCAACACCGTCGAGCTGTTCACCCAGCTCGATCAGATGATCGACGAGGCCAACGGTTACTTCGAGCCGCGTCCCTGGCACGAGGACGTCCCGCAGGTCCCGAAGACCTGGGAGGTCGACATCGCCACCGCCAACGCCTGGGGCCCCGTCCTTCCCGAAATCCTGGACCACTGAGCAACGGAGGAATCATGATCTTCAGCGAGATGCGGGTGCCCGCCAACCCGGCGGGAGCGACGCGGCTCGACCGCGCGCAGATCTGGCAGGGACTCGAGCAGAAGGCGTTGGACGCGGTGCCGTACGTGGAGGCGATCACCAGCTGCCGCGAGATCAACCGGCTCGGCCCCACGGTGTTCGACCGCGAGATCGAGCTGGCAGGCGCGCGCTACGTGGAGCGGGTCTGGCTCGAGGAGCCCAACCGGGTCGTCTTCACCCGGCTCGACGGCCCGGTACTGGGCACGATCACCAACGAGATCCTCGAGGACGGCGACGAGCCGGCCCTGCGGTTCCAGTTCGCCCTCGCGATCCGCCCGGGCGACGAACTGCCGGTCAGCGAGGACGAGCTGGCCCGGCAGATGGTGACGGCCTACCAGGCGGCCGTCGAGACGACCCTGGCCGCCGTGCGCGACCGGATCGCGGAGCCGGTCCGATGACCGCGGCCGCGCAGACCGTCGAGGCGCCCTCCTGGCTGACCGCCTTCTACGCCAAGGTCGACGCCCTCGACACCGAGGGAGTGCTCGACGGTTTCGCCCCGGACGCGACGATGCGGTACGGCTCCGGCGAGCCGATGCCCGGCCGCGAGGCGATCCGGGCCGGGCTGACCTGGCTCTTCACCCACTACCGCACGATCGGGCACGAGTTCCGCAACGTCTGGGCCGCGGGGCAGGCGCTGCTGGTCGAAGCGACCGTCACCTACGGGTGCGCCGACGGACGCGACGTCGCCATACCCGCATTGACGATCATCGAGCACCGCGACGGCCGCATCGACGACCTGCGCGTCTTCATCGACCCGACACCCACGCAGGGCTGACCGGTGCAGCGACCCGACATCGCCGTCATCGGCGCCGGGATCGGCGGCCTCACCCTCGGCCTGGCCCTGCGCGAGCTCGGCATCCACGCGCAGATCTTCGAGCGGGCACCCGAGCTGACCGAGGTCGGCGCCGCCGTCGCCCTCGCGGCGAACGGCACGAAGATCCTGCGGTCCCTCGGTCTCGGCGACGAGCTCGACGCGTGCTCCGCGGTGCCGTCCGAGCTGGTGTACCGGCGCTGGTCCGACGGTCGACGGCTGGTCGCCCACCCCGTCGGCGACTGGTACGCCGAGCGCTTCGGCGCCCCGTTCTGGGGCGTCCACCGCGCGCACCTGCAACGCGCCCTCGCCGCCGCGTGGGGCCAGGCCGACCTGCACCTCGGCCGGGAGCTCACCGGCATCCGCGCGCGGGACGACGGGCACGAGCTGATCTTCGCCGACGGTTCGACCACGACCGCGAGCCTGGTCGTCGGCGCGGACGGCATCCACTCCCGCGTGCGGAAGCGGGTCACCGACGCGCGGCCCGTCTACTCGGGGACCAGCGGGTTCCGCGGCCTCGTTCCGCGCAGCGCGCTGTCGGAACTGCCGGACCCGGACGCGGTCCAGTTCTGGATGGGCCCCGACGCCCACCTGCTGCACTACGCGATCGGCGACGTCGTCAACTTCCTCGCCGTCCTCGAGGGGCCCGACAGCTGGGCCGCTCCCGGCGGCATGGCGGCCGCCGCGGAAGGGACGTTGAGCACGGCGTTGCGGGGCTGGCACCCCGCGGTGCGCCAGATGGTCGAGGCGGTTCCGCAGAGCCCGCGCTGGGGGTTGTTCGCGCTCCCCCCGCTCACCCGCTGGAGCAAGGACCGGGTCGTGCTGCTCGGCGACGCCGCCCACGCGATGCTCCCGCACCACGGGCAGGGGGCGAACCAGACCATCGAGGACGCCGCCGTCCTCGCCGACTGCCTGCACCGGACCGACGACATCCCGGCCGCCCTCGCCGCCTACGAGCGACGCCGCCGTGGCCGCACCCGCCAGGTCCAGCGCAGCTCGTGGGTCACCTCGGCCCTGCTGCACCTGCCCGACGGGCCCGACGCGGATGCCCGCGACCACCGGCTCGTCGACCTGGTCGACGACTTCAGCTGGATCCACGCCTACGACCACCGCGCTCTGACCACCCGAAAGGCACCCGCATGACCGCCCGAGACACCGCCGACGCCCGCTTCGAGCTGGCGCACATGGCGCACGCCGAGCTCTACACCCCCGACCTGGAGGGCAGCCTCTGGTTCTTCACCCAGCTGCTGGGCATGCGGGAGACCGCCCGGCACCAGGGATCGGTGTACCTGCGCTGCTACGAGGACCCCTACCACCACAGCCTCAAGCTGACCGAGCGCGACCAGCCCGGGCTCGGCAACGTCGGCTGGCGCACCACCTCGGCCGAGGCCCTCGAACGCCGCGCCGCCGCCCTCGACGCGGCCGGGCTCGGCCTGGGCTGGACCACGGGCGACCTCGGCGTCGGGCGCACCTTCGCCTTCCAGAGCCCCGACGGGCACCCGATGGAGCTCGTCTGGGACGTCGAGCGGTACACCGCCCCCGACGAGCTGCGCAGCCGCATCCTCACCCGCCGTTCCAAGCGACCCCTGCAGGGGCTGCCCCCGCGCAGGCTCGACCACATCAACCTCATGGCCTCCGACGTCACCGTGCAGAAGGAGCTGTTCGAGCAGACCCTGGGCTTCGGCACCCGCGAACGGGTCGTCGACGGCGCCGGGGGCGGCACCGAGATCGGCGCCTGGATGAGCGTCAACGTCCTCGGCCACGAGATGGCGATCATGCGCGACCAGACCGGCAGCAAGGGCAGGCTGCACCACCTGGCCTTCTGGTACGGCGTGCCGCAGCACAACACCGACGCCGCCGAGCTGTGCCGCGAGTACGGCGTCCAGATCGAAGCCGGGCCGGACGTGCACGGCATCACCCAAGGCGCGTTCCTCTACGTCTTCGAACCCGGCGGAAACCGCATCGAGCTGTTCGGCAACTCCGGCATCCTCCAGTTCGAACCCGACTACGAGACCGTCACCTGGGACCTGTCGGACTTCGACACCGGCCTCGCCATCGGCGGCGCCACCCTGCCCGCCGAGACCTACTTCGTCTACGGCACACCCGGCGCCGACGGCCAGGACAAGCTCCTCGACGGCTGGAAGGACCGCGCGCTCGTCTGAGCGAGTGGCCCGCGACGATCAGCCGGGCGGGCGGCTCGACGCGGGTCGGCGCACCGGCCCCGACGGCAACGGCAAGAGCGCCGCGAACGCGCCGAGCCCGGACACACCCGCGGCGGCGACCGCCCACCGGTAGCCGCCGGTGGCGTCGATCAGGACGCCCGCGAGCGGCGGCCCGACGAGGGCGCCGAGGCCCGCTGCGGTGTACACGAGTCCGACCAGCCCGCCGAGGCCCCGCACGCCGAACATCTCGGCGAGCACCGTCGGCTGCAGCGCGATCCAGCCGCCGTACCCGGTGCCGAGCACGACCGCGAAGGCCAGCAGCCCGGGCCACGACCCGCCGACCAGCCAGATCACGAAGCTGGCCGCGAGGACCGCGAACGAGGCCTGGAACGTCCGCACGCGCCCGACCCGGTCGGCCAGTGCGCCGATCGCGAGGCGCCCGACGACGCTCGCCACTCCGATCACGCCGATCAGCGCCGCCGCCGCGACCGGCGAGACCCCCTCCGCGAGCGCGGCCGTCGGGAGGTACACGAACGGCACGAACAGCGCGACCGAGGCGAGGAACGTCGCGACGTACATCGCCCGGAACCCCCCACTGCGCACCACGTCGCGCAGCGCCCACGGCTCGTCGCCCACCGACGGGGGTGGCCGGTGCGCCGCCATCGCGGCGACCACGAGCAACACCGATCCACCGACCCCGAGGAGGACGTGCGCCCGTCGCCACCCGTACTCCGCGATCAGGGTGGCCGCGAGCGGCGCACCGGCCAACGTGCCCACCCCGATCCCCGCGACCGCGACCCCCACGGCGAACGCCCGGTGCCGGTCGAACCAGGCGCTGACGGCCGCGACCATCGGCACGTACCCGCAGGCCACTGCCACCCCGACGCCGAGGCCGTACCCGAGGTAGCCGACCCACAGCTGCTGCGCCGCGGACGTCACGAGCAACCCGACCGCCAAGGCCACGGCCCCGACGAGCAGCACCGGTCGCGGCCCGACCCGGTCCACCGCCCGGCCGCTCACCGAACCGAGCAGGAACCAGCAGCAGGCGGTGATCGAGAAGACCAGCGACGTCGCCCCACTGCCCGTCCCGAACTCCGCGGCCATCGGCGCGAAGAAGGCCCCGAAGCTGTAGGCCACCCCGAACACGACGGCCATGGCGACGAACGCGGCACCGACGGTGACCCAGGCCCGCCCGGAGTCGAGCACGTCATCAGTACGGGCTCGGCGGCGGATCACCCGGTGGAGCGTACGTCCCGGACGAGAGGCACGGGTGTGACCGGAGCAGGCCACTACGGTGTGCCCGATGAGGCGGATCGGGCGCTGGCTGCGGGCCAACGCGGAACCAACACTCGCCCTGGCCATCGCGATCGTGTTCGGCACGCTCGGTGTCCTGGACGTGCTGGGACCCGACAGCAGCATCGTCAACGCCGCCGTGCTGCTCACCCTCGCGCTGCTCGCGGCGACCCTGTTGCGCGACCGGTCATCGGTGGACCAGGCGCTGAGCGCGATCGCCACGGTCCGCTCCGCCGCCGGGGCCGAGCTCGGGCAGGCCTACGCCGACGCGCGCCGCGTCACGGACCGCTGGATCTTCAAGGGCGGCACCGGCGGATCGCTGCGCGCGAGCACGCTGCCCCGCTGCGTGGAGATCGCCCGGCAGGCGGGCCGCCCGCTGCGCGTGCAGGTGGAGGTCATCGACCTCACCGACGACGCGCTCTGCGAGGCGTACGCCCGGTTCCGCTCGACCCCGGCCGCGTCGACCCGGGACGACGGGTGGACGCGGGAACGCGTGCGCAAGGAGGTCTACGCCACCGTCCTCGCGGCCTGCTGGCACCGCCAGAGGTTCCGCAACTTCCTCACCGTCGAGCTGGGGCTCTCCCGGGTCGTGTCCACCTTCCGCTGGGACCTCTCGGCCAGCTGCGTGATCCTCACGCAGGAGGACTCCCCCAGCCCGTCATTGATCTTCGACAACGACCGCCCGCACTACCGCGCGTTGGACCGGGAGCTCGTCGCGAGCTTCAGCCAGGCCCGGCGGGTGCCCGTGGAACGCGCCGACACGCTGCGCCTCGCGGAGACGCCTACCACCGAGGAGGTGCGCAGGCTGTTCGCGGCGCTCGACCTCGACCTGCCCAGCTCCTTCAGCGAACGGGACGTCACCGAGATCGTCCGCAAGGCGGTGGCCGACCCGGCCGCGACCGGCTGATCACCCGCCGGAGACCAGCAGCGCCCCGACGCTCGCCAGTAGTGCCGTGACGGCGAGGCCCAGTCCGGTGAGGACGAACCACCGCATCGAAACGCGCAGGCGGTGCCTGCGACAGGCCTCCAGGCACAGCAGCGTGGCCAGCGAGGCCCACGGTGTGACGATCGGGCCGACGTTCGTGCCGATCAGCAGCGCGAGCAGGGTCTGCTCGTCGCCAGGAGGTATGACCGCCTCGCCCGCCGTGTAGGCGGGGAGGTTGTTGAGCACGTTGGACAGCCCCGCGCCCGCCGCGGCCGCGCGGTAGGCGCCCGCGGGCCCGGGGTCGGTGCCGATGAGCGCCGTCATCACGTCGGAGAGCCCGTAGCGGCTGAGCGTCGGCACCACGAGGAACAGCCCGGTCACGAGGATCAGGAGCTGCCACGGCACGAGGTGCAGCCGCAGGCGCGCGCGGTCGAGCACGGCGAAGGCGATCACCGCGATCACGGCCGCGCCTGCCGCCGCGAGGCCGATCTGATCGCGGATGAACGGGATCGCCGCGACGAAGAGCAGGCAGGCTGCGCCGGTGATCCGGAAGAGGGTCCGCTCCCGGGTCGTGCGCAGGCGCACCGGCTCGGGCGGGGTGTAGCGGTCGGCGCCCCGGCGCCCACGCCGCCAGTAGAAGAACCAGAGGAACAGCATCGTCGCGGCGATCGAGGCCAGCTGCGGCGCCCACATCCGCGCGGCGAAGGCGGGCGCCGCCAGCGCGATGCGGTCGGCGGCGAGCAGGTTGGTCAGGTTCGAGACCGGCAGCAGCAGGCTGGCCGTGTTGGCCAGCCAGATCGTCGTCATGGCGAGCGGGAGCGCGGCGATCCCGGCCCGCGCGGCGAGCGCGAGCAGCACCGGGGTGATCAGGACCGCGGTCGTGTCGAGGTTGAGCAGGATCGTCGTCACCGAGGCGAACGCGACGCACAGCAGGAACAGCGCGGCGTAGCTGCCCCGGCCGGTGATCGCGAGCCGGGTCGCGATCACGTCGAACACGAGCGCGTCCCGCGCGAGGTTGGCCAGCACGATCACGCTGGCCAGGAACAGCAGCAGCGGGAGGATCCGCCGGATGTTCTGCTCGGCCTCGGCGGCGGGCAGGAGCCCGGTCACCACGCACAGCACGCCTGCGGCGAGCAGGCCGATCCGGATCCAGTCGAGCGGCGAGGGCGCCGCGAGCAGCGAACGGAGGCGGCGGGGGATGGGCAGGACGACCTCCGATGACGCGGACCGCTCGTGGGTGGTTGCGACATACTGACGCACATGTCGCGGCGAGCCGATCACGCAGGTGACGGCCCGCCGATCGATGTCTTCGTGAGCTACTGCCCTGCCGACGAGGGGTGGGCGGCGTGGATCGCGTGGCAGCTGGAGGTCGCCGGGTTCCGGACGCTGCTGCGAGCGTGGGACCTGCCGGTCGGCTCACCGGTCGAGGACTTCGCCGAGCGCGGGATGCGCAGCGCGGCCGTGACCCTCGCGGTGCTGTCGCGCGCCTACCTCGGCTCGGGCCGCGGCACCGCGGAGCGCCAGGTCGCCCTGCGGACCGACCCCGCCCGGCTGGTCACGGTCCGGGTCGAGGACGGGCCGCTCGCCGGTGTCCCGCCCACCCTCCCGGCGGTCGACCTCGGGAGCCTGACCGACCCCCGCGCCGCGACCGCCGTGCTGCTGGCCCGGCTGGGCGAGGTCGTCGGCGCCCGCGCCGGACGCCCCGCACTGCCCGGCGGCGCCCCGTCGGATCCGCGGCCTGCGGCGCGACCGCACGGCGGCGGGGCCCGCCGCGCGCCGATCGCCCCTCCCCCGTTCCCGCCCGCCGCGCGCCGGACCACCGACGGCGTCGCGCTGCTGCACGTGGCGGGACCCCGCTTCGGGCGCGGGCTCGTCGATCCCGACGAGCCGATCACCGCGCGCGACCTGCAGGACCGGATCCAGGCCGAGGTCACCCAGCTGACCGACGCGGGCGTCCCCGCACCCGACCTGCTGGTCGTGAGCGGGGACGTCACCGAGTCGGGACGGCCACGACAGCTGGACGAGGCGCGGGCGTTCCTCGTCGGGCTGCGGGTCGCGCTCGGCCTCGACCCGGGTCGGATGGTCATCGTGCCGGGCGCGCGGGACGTGTCCCGTTCGGCGTGCGAGGCCTACTTCCACGCGTGTGAGGCCCGCGAACGGACGCCGGTCGAACCGTACTTCCCCAAGCTGGAGCTGTGGGCCGAGCTGTTCGCCGACCTCTACGACGGCCTCGAGGGGCCCGTCTTCGACCACGCGCAGCCGTGGACGCTCTTCGCCGTGCCGGAGCTGCGGGTCGCGGTGGCGGGCCTCAACTCGACGATGGCCGTGACCCACCGCTACGGGGACGACTACGGGCGGATCGGGGAGGCGCAGGCGTCCTGGTTCGCCGAGCGGCTCCGACCGTTCGAGGAGTCGGGGTGGCTGCGGGTCGGGGTGGTCCGGCACGACCCGCTGCCGGGGGCCTCCGGGGCCGACGACCCGGCGACGCTGCGCGATGCCGCCACGCTCGACGCCCTGCTCGGCAACCGGCTCAACCTGCTCCTGCACGGCCCGGGCCCCGGCGGGTCGAGCGCGGAGCTGCTCGGCGACCGGCTGCCCGTGCTCCCCGCGGCGGGGCGGGCCGAGATCGTCCACCTGACCGCGGCCGGGCTGCGCCGTTACGCCGCCCGCTCGCCGCGCCCCGGCGAGCCCGTCGAGGCGCCGCTGGAGCGCACCTGGAGGGCCGCGGCCCACACGTTCGCGCCTGCCCCACCCGCCGCGCCGCCCCAGCCCCCCGCCATCGGGCCGGGGAGCGATCCGCACACCCTCCTCCTGCAGCGGCTGGCCGACGTCTGCGCCGCACGCGACCCGGACGCCCGGATCCGCCGCGTGGACACGACGCCGCCCCAGCTGCTCGTGACCAACCACAACGACGGGCTGACGCTTTCGCGCAGGCTCGGCGCACACGTCGGCGCCGTCACCCCCGAAGCGCTCGAGGAGTTCCTGCAGCACGACCCCACCGACGCCGACGAGCTGGTCTACCAGGGTCCGCCACCCGCCGAGGCGGTGCGCAGGCTCGCCGCCCGCCGCCACGTCCGGCTGCGCAGCTTCACCGAGTTCCAGGGCATGCTCGACCTCGGCGACTACGTCGACGGCCAGACCGCACGCCTGCGCGCCGACCCCTACTACCCACCGCACCTCTACGTGCCGCAGCGCTACCGGGACCTGCGCGGCGACGACCACGGCGTCCGCGAGGACCTCGCCGCCGGGCTGATGGACATCCTCGCGGAAGACGAGGGCCGGTTCGTCCTCGTGCTGGGCGACTTCGGCCGGGGCAAGTCGTTCGTGCTGCGCGAGGTGGCGCGCAGGCTCGGCGAGACCGGCTCCTCGATGATCCCGATCCTGATCGACCTCGGGGCGATGGACCGTTCGCACTCCGTCGACGGGCTGGTGGCCGCCCACCTGGCCCACCACGGCGAGGACCGGATCGACCTGCGGGCGTTCCGCTACATGCTCGAGGAGGGCCGGATCGTCCTGCTCTTCGACGGGTTCGACGAGCTCGTCACCCGGCTCAGCTACGACCGGGCCGCCGACCACCTGGAGAACCTGCTCGAGGCCACGCGGGGCAGGGCCAAGGTCGTCGTGGCCGCCCGCACCCAGCACTTCCGGACCGACGAGCAGGTGTTCACCGCGCTCGGCAGGCACGTGGCGTTGATCCCGCACCAGCGGGTCCTCGCGGTCCAGGACTTCACCGCGGCGCAGATCCACGCCTACTTCGTCAACCGGCACGGCGCCGACCAGGAGGCCGCCAACGCCCGCTTCCGGCTGCTCACGGGCATCAACGACCTGTTGGAGCTCGCCCAGAACCCCCGGATGCTCGGCTTCGTGGCCGACCTGGACATGGAGCGGGTGGCGGCCGCCGTCGCGCACCGGCACACGATCAGCCCGGCCGGGCTGTACCAGGAGATCCTCGACTCCTGGATGGCCCACGAGAGCCGACGGGCGTCGGGCGGCCCGGGCGCCGCGCCCGGCCTCGACACCACGGCGCTGTGGGGCGCGGTCACCACGCTCGCGATGGCGTTGTGGGAGGCCGACGAGACGTGGTTGCGGCCCGCACAGCTCGTCGAGGTCGCCGACACGCTCACCGGTCTCACCGCCGAGACGCTCTCGCAGCAACAACGCGTGCACGCCGTCGGCAGCGGGAGCCTGCTGGTGCGCACCGAGGAGGGGCTGTTCGGGTTCATCCACCCGTCGGTGACCGAGTGGCTCGTGGCGAAGGCCATCGCCGCGGAGTTCAACGCCGGGATCGCCGCGCCCGCCGCGCTGGTCCGCCACCCCCTGCGCCAGCAGGCCGTCGACTTCCTGTGCGACATCGCCGACACGAGGGCGGTGCGCGCCTGGGCCGACGCAGGCCTCGCCCGCGCGAACGGGAGCGGGCCCCTCGCCGCCAACGCGCGTGCCGTGCGCGCCCGGCTCGACGCCCCCGCCACCTCGGACATGCGGGGCGCCTCGCTGCGCGGCGCCGACCTGTCCTACCGCGACCTGGCGGAAGTCGACCTCACCGGCGCCGACCTCACCAACGCGAACCTCGTGGAGGCGAACCTGACCGGCGCCGAGCTGCGCGACGCCGTGCTGGACGGCGCCCGGCTGGACCGGGCCCGGCTCGTCAGCAGCGACCTGTCGGGCGCCGACCTCACCCGCGCCCGCCTGCGTCGCACCGACCTGACCGGCGCGGTCGTCACCGGCAGCCGCTGGACGCGCGCAGCGCTGATCGACGTGCGCGGCGTGCCCGACGCACCGGAGCTGGCGAGCGCGGCCGTCGCGCCCGGCAGCCCGGTCGGCACCGAGCTCGCCCCCGCCACCATCGGCGTCCGGCACGGGTTCCACGCCGGGCTGGGTCGACTCCCCCAGGCCCTGGCCTACGGGCCCGACGGCGGCACGCTGGCGATCGGCGGCGACGACGGCGGCGTGCTCGTGTGCGGCACCGTGAGCGGGCGGCCGCTGCGCACGCTGCAGGGCCACACCGGCCGGGTGTTCGCGGTGGTCCACGGCCGCGACGTGCTCGTCACGGGCTCGAGCGACGGCACGGTGCGGCTGTGGGACCCGGCGACCGGGCAGGTGCGCCACGTCTTGTCCGGGCACAGCGAGTGGGCGTGGCCGGTCGTGCTGGGTCCGGCGCAGGACGTCGTGGCCACCGGGGACGCGGAGGGCACCGTGCGGCTGTGGGACGTCGCTACCGGCGCCCTGCGCCACCGGATGAGCACCGCGGGCGGCTTCGTCTTCAGCATCGCCTTCCACGCGGGCCTCGTCGTGACCGCCCACCGCGACGGCGTCGTGCGGCTGTGGAACGCGACGACGGGCGCTCCGGCGGGTGAGCTGCGCGCGGCCGACGGCGCCGTGCACCGGCTGGTGTCGATGGCCGACACGCTGGTCTCGGCCGGGACCGGCGGGCGGCTGTGCGGGTGGGACACCGCGTCGCGCGAGCTCCGCGTCGACCTCGCGGGCCACGCCGAGGACGTCTTCGCGATCGACGCCCACCCGCGGGAACCCCTGCTGGCCTCCGGTGACGCCGACGGGCACGTGCGCGTGTGGGACACCGCCGCGGGCGAGCTGCGCCACACCCTGGAAGGCCACAGCGGCGCCGTCTACTGCGTCGCGTTCAGCCCGGCCGGTGACCTGCTCGCCAGCGGCGACAGCGCGGGCACGGTCTGCCTGTGGGACACCGCGACAGGCGGCCTGCGGCACCGGCTCACCGGCCACACCGGATCGGTGTGGCCGTTCGCGTTCAGCCCCGACGGCGGCCAGCTCGCCGTCAGCGACGACCAGCTGACCACCCGCCTGTGGGACCCCGTCACCGGCGCCTGCGTGCACACGATGAGCGGCCACGGGAGGCGGGTGAGCGACGTCCGGTTCAGCGCCACCGGTGCGCTGCTCTCCACCAGCGGCAACGACGGCGTGGTGCGGCTGTGGAACCCGACGGTCGGGCGCCAGGTCCGGGCGATCGCGGGCACGCCGAACCGGCTGTGGGCCGCCGCGTTCAGCCCGGCGGGGCCGGTGCTCGCCACGGCCGACAGCGAAGGCCGTCTGCAGATGCTCGACCTCGACACGGGCGGGCTCCAGCGCTACCTGCAGATCGACACCGCGCCGATATGGACGCTGGCGTTCGACCCGTCCGGCGCGCACATCGCGACCTCCGACGACGACGACGTCGTGCGCGTCTGGCACCGCACCACGGGCAGGCCGGTGCACGCCCTGGCCGAACACCGCGGGCGGGTACGGGCGATCGCCTACAGCCCCGACGGCGCGGTGCTGGCCACCGGCTGCGACGACTCGCGGGTGCGGTTGTGGGACGCGGTTTCGGGGCGGCTCCTGCGCACGCTGGAGGGCCACACCGACCGCGTGTACGCGCTGGCGTTCGGACGCGGGACGCTGGCCAGCGCGTCGTGGGACACCACCGCGCGGGTGTGGGATCCCAGCTCCGGGTCGTGCACGCACGTGCTCACCCGGCACACCGGACGGCTGTGGGCGACGGCGTTCGACCCGTCCGGCGGCCTGCTCGCCACGGCGGGCGACGACCTGGTGATCCGGCTGTGGGACCCCGTGTCCGGCGACCACCTGCAGACGCTCACCGGGCACACCCACAGCGTTTCGTCGCTCGCGTTCCACCCGAGGGGGCACCTGATCGCCAGCGGCAGCGCCGACGGCACCGCGCGGCTGTGGACCGTCGCGAGCGGCCAGGCCACGCGCCACCTGACGCTGCTCGGGCTGCCCGACGGGTGGGCGGTGCTGTCGCCCGACGGCCGCTACAAGACCGAGGGAACCGTCGGCGGGCAGTTCTGGCACGTCGTCGGCATGTGTCGGTTCGAACCGGGCGACCTCGACGACCTGCTGCCCGAGATCCGCCTGCTACCGCCCGACAGCCCGTTCTGAGCTCCCGCTGGTCAGGATCGGCCGCGGCCTGCCACCAGCTGCCCGAGACCGGACAGGACAGCGGCCACGACGAACCCCACGACCATCCAGAACACCGCAGCCAGGCCGTAGTTCGCCAGCAGCCCGATACGCGGATCGGCGGGCACGAACAGGTCCCGGAAGCCCCAGACCAGAACGTCGGCGGTCCGCACGATCCACTCGGCGATCACGTTCTGCGGGTTGACCGCGACGAACGCGAGCCCGATCCGGAGGAGGAGGATCACCGCGAACGCGGCGGCGACGAGCCGGACCGCGCCCGCGAGCACGTTGATGAGCTTTTGCGCGGTCTGGCGGACCCGGCCCGCGGTCGCCGTCCCGACCCGGTGATCGTTCACGGGCGCGGGCCCCGTCACCGGGACAGCGCCCGCCCCGTCGTCGGTGGGGCGGCCGTTCGCCTGCTCCTCCATGACAACCATGATGCCCCGCGAGGTGCCACCCCGCGGCCGTGATCACTGAGCGAGCGCGGCGGTGGGCCAGGTCGTGCGGTGGTCGGCGTGCAACACGATCGTGTCGGCGTCGTCCACCGGCGGGTAGATCCACTCCGCGTTGATCGACCGCTTGAGGTCCTTGGCCTCGTGCCGGGACTGCTGCACCGCACGGTCCCAGCCTGCGGTGAGCACCGCGCCGTAGGAACCCAGGTCCAGACACGTCACGTACGGGTCGGGCGCGAACGGGACCCGCGGGCGACCCAGCAGGTCCGACGCGACGTTGACGCCGACGAACTTGCCCTGGGGAACGGCGTGCTGGCAGCTCTGCATCACCACGTGCCCGGGCTCGGCCACGGCCGCGGCGGTGTCCCCCGCGGCGTACACCCCGGGCACCCCGACGACCTCCAGGAACTCGTCGACCCGCAGCCTCCCGATCGCGTCCCGCTCAGCCGGAACCTGCTCGGTGAGCGAGCTGGCCCGCATCCCCGCCGTCCACACCACGGTGTGGGCGGGGATGACCGTGCCGTCGGAGAGCGACGCACCCCGCGCGTCGAGCGCGTCGACCTGCACCCCGAGCCGCACCTCCACGCCGGTCTCCGCGAGCGCCTCGAGGATCTGCGGGCGGGGGCCCTCGCCGAGCTCCGGCCCAACCACGCCTGCCCGCTCGACCAGCACCACCCGCACCGGCCCGCCGTTCGCCACCGCGCGAAGGCGGTCGACCAGCTCCGTCGCGACCTCCAACCCGGTGAACCCGGCGCCGACGACGACCGCGCTGAACCGCCCCGGCTCGTACGGCGCTGCCGGGAGGCGCACGACATGGGCGTGCAGCGCCGCTGCGGCGGGCATCGTGTCGACGTCGAAGAGGTGCTCGGCCCCGTCGATCGTCGGTCGGACGACCCGGCTGCCCGCGGCGAGGACGAGCCGGTCGTAGCCCAGGGCGATCTGCGAGCCGTCGCGGCCGACGGCGACGACCGTACGGCTTTCGACGTCGATCCCGGTGACCGTCGCGGCGACGCGGCGCACCCCGATCGGGCCCAGCACCCGATCCAGCGGTACCCGCATCCGCTGCGGATCCGGCTCGTAGAGCCGCGGCCGGATCACCATGTCGTCCCCGGGGGCGACCAACGTGACCCGCAACGTCGAGTCGGACAACCCGGCCTCGCGGTAGGTCCGCACGGCACCGGCCGCCGCCCACACACCCGCGAAACCACCACCGATAATCAAGACATTTGCCATCCAGATTCGCCTCCTTCGGGACCGCTCACCGTGACTACCGCTAGCTACCTCGCGACCTTCTCGTCGCGGCCGAACGCCCGACGAACCACCGCGGCCGCCGCGGGCGCGTGCCGATCGGCCTCGCTCCGCACGTCGGCGACCGTCTGCGCGGCCAGCTCGCGACGCCACGCCAGCTCCGCCCGCTGCATGGACGCGTGCACGGCGCACGGCGCGGAGAACGCGCTGCGCGGCATGGCTTCGCCCATCCCCTTCTCGCGGATGTCCGTGCAGCGGAACGCCTCCTGCGGGCCCTCGATCGCCACGACGACATCCATCAGCGTGATCGCGGCCGGGGCGCGCGCGAGGCGGAACCCACCACGCGCGCCGGGCAGCGACTCCAGCAGACCGGCCCGGACCAGCGCCTGCAACTGCTTGTTCAAGTAGGCGACCGGCAGGTCGTGCTGGGCGGCGAGCTGCGCGGTCGAGACGGGCTCGTCGTCCTCCAGCCAGGCGAAGGTGAGCAGGACGTGCAACGCCCACTCCACGCCTTGGCTCATCCGCACCGGCTCAGCGTAGAACCTGGACATCGAATGTCAAGGTTCGCTCGCGGCACGCCTGCGCAGCAGGGCACCGCTTGGCACGATGCGTGCGTGCCCGCGCCGCGAACCCCCGACGGTCGGTGGATCGTCGTCGGCGGCAGGCGGTGGCGGGCCGCCGATCCCGAGCTGCCCGAGCCCGTCCGGGCCCGGTTGCTGCACCACCTCGGCACCGCCCGCTCCGCGGTGCGCACCGCGAAGCGGGCCGACGACGACGCGGCGCTGGCCGCGGCGCGGGCGCGGGTCGGGGCGGCCAAGCACGGTCTCGGCGAACGCGGCACCCCGTGGTGGGAGCAGGATTCCGACGCGCGCCGCGAACGCTGGACCGCGGCCCTTGACGAGCTCGATCCCCCGGAGGGTCAGCGCTGACAGCCCGGGCACCACCAGGTCTCGCGGCCGTGCGGGGTGCGGGCAGCAGCTCCTGCGCCCACATGTTCCCCAGCCCGGCGACCCGGCGCTGGTCCAGCAGCGCGGCGACGACCGGTTGCGCCCCGGCCGCGACCACCCTGGCCGGTCAGGTCGGTGGTGGCGAACCGCGGGTGCCGGACGTCGCACGCGGTGATCGAGGAACCGGCCGTGACCGCGTCCAGCCGGGCCGCCAGGCGAGCAATGCTGTCGCCCTCGGCCACCCGCCCAGACTACGGCGGCATCCGAAAGCGACGGCACCACGCAGCGCACTCGCGGCCGCCCTTCCCGCGTTGCGGGATCGCGGCTTGACCTGAAGCCGGGTCGAGGTCAGAAGCTGTCGCCCATGAGCATCTTCAGCGAGGCAGAGCTGGCGTTCCTGCGCGAAGCCCGGCTCGCACGCCTAGCCACCATCGGTCCCGACGGCGCGCCGCAGGTGCGGCCGGTCGGCTTCGTCGTCAACGCCGAAGCGGGCACGGTCGACATCGCGGGTATGCGCAACCCGACGACGCAGAAGTGGCGCAACGTCCAACGCGACCGACGGGTGGCACTGGTCGTCGACGACGTCCTACCGCCATGGCGGCCACGTGCCCTGGAGATCCGCGGCGACGCCGAGGTGCTCCCCGACGTGCTCCCCGTCGGAGCGTTCGAGGGAGCCGCGCCCGGAGTCATCCGCATCCGGCCGCGGCGGATCCTCGCCTACGGGATCGAGGAGGGCGCCCCGCCCGCGCGCACCGTGCGGAGCTGACGCGCACGGCGAGCCGTCGGGTGGGTGCGCCACGCCCACCCAGCTCGTCATCCCCCGCCTAGCGTCGATGACATCGACCGGCACATCTGAAGAGTTGGCAGCTCAGCAGGTCCGTCTGGTTCGTCACCGGCGCCTGCCGCGGACTCGGCCGCGCGCTGACCGCATCGGCCCTCGCCCACGGCGACCAGGTCGCCGCCGCCGCCCGCGACCCGCGGCGGGTGGTCGAAGCGTTCCCGGACGCAGGCGACGCGCTGCTGCCGGTACCGCTGGACGTCACGGTGGCCGAGCAGGCCGACGCGTCGGTCGCCGGCCGCGGTCGAGCGGTTCGGCCGGATCGACGTACTGGTCAACAACGCCGGGTACGGACTCCTCGGCGATCGAGGAGATCTCCGACGCCCAGGCGCGCGCACTGTTCGACACCAATGTGTTCGGGGTGCTCAACGTCACCCGCGCCGCGCTGCCGGTGCTGCGCGCGCAGGCCGCATCGTCAACATCGGCTCGAGCGCCGGGTTCGTCTCCAGTGCGGGCCGAGGCCTCTACAGCGCGTCCAAGGCGGCCCTCGAGGCGATCACCGAAGCGCTCCACGCCGAGTTGGCGCCGCTGGGCGTCCACGTGACCGTCGTCGAGCCGGGATCCTTCCGCACCGAATTCCTCACCCCGGCCAGTAGGCGTGGGTCGAACGTCGAGATCCCCGCGTACGCCACGAGCGTCGGCGCGCTCCGGTCGGCAATAGCGGCGGGCGACGGGCATCAGCCCGGCGACCCCACCAAGGCCGTCGCCGCTCTCCGGGAGCTGGCCACCACGGCCGATCCGCCGCTGCGACTGCAACTGGGCAGCGACTGCGTGAGCCTGGTCGAGGGAAGCGTTGTCGATATTGCCGATCTCATTGGCGAAGCCGACGCCGGTGAAGCCGAGCAAGAGCGCCGTCGACCCGACGATGACAACACTCAAGAACTCGGCCGGCCCTCGCATTGCCCTTCGGCGACCTCAGGCTCTTCAGCTGGGCCGGTTCGCGCCGCACCTCATGGAGCCGCCGGGGCGTCGGCCGTGTTCGCTCCGGCCTGCGGCGGATCGTTGCCCACTAGCCCGTCGATCGCCTCGCGCAACAGGTCGGCGTGGCCGGTGTGGCGCAGGTACTCCTCGAGGAGGTCGATCAGGATGCGGCGGGCGGCGACCGGTGCGCCGTCGTCGGTGGTCAGCGCGGCGGGGGCGGCTGGATCCACGCCCGCCCACACGGCCTTGGCGCGGGCGACCGCGTCGTACCACAGCGCGTACAGCTCGTCGGGCTCGTCGTCGACCGCGGAGTGCCAGTCCCACTCCCGGTCGGCCGACCAGTCGACGGCGTCCCACGGCGCCCCCGGCGCCAATCCCCGCAGGTGGATGCGCGAACAGCGCTCCTCGACGAACGCCAGGTGCTTGATCAGACCCGCGATCGTCAACGTGGACGGAGTAGTCCACGCGCCGACCCTAACCGGGTGGCCGCCCGCTCAGTGGCGGCCGAGCAGGTTGTCGGAGACGTTCTGCAGGTGGGCGCGCCATGGCTTGGCGTGCGCCGTCCGGGTCGCGGTCGCGCAGGGCGTCGACGATGGCGGTGTGCTCGCGGTGGTAGCAGGCGCGTCGTTCGGGACTGCTGGTGCGCCGCTTCAGCGTGCCCCAGACGGGCAGGGCGCGGGCGGTGTTGAGCACGTCGAACATGTTCATCAGCAGCCCGTTGTGGGCGGCTTCGGCGATGGCGCGGTGGAGGCGGGCGTCCCAGGCCTCGAAGCCTTCGAAGTCGGTCGCTGGCGCCTCCGGCGTCGAGGCAGGCGGTGATGCGGTCGAGGTCGGCCTGGTTGGCCATGCGCGCCGCGAGGGTGGCGACCTGGGGTTCGAGCAGTAGCCGCACTTGCATGATCTCGGCGGGGCTGGTGTCGGCGGGCGCGCCGTCGACCTTGGGCGTGACGGCCTCGGTGAGGAACGTGCCGCGTCCGACGTGGCGGGTGATCAGCCCCTCGTGTTCCAGGTTCTCCAGGGCGCGGCGCACGGCGGAGCGGGGCGCGGACAGCTGCTCGACCAGGGCCCGTTCGGTGGGCAGCTTGGACCCCGGACCCAGGGTGCCGCTCTCGGCGCCCTGAACCAGCAGCTCCCGCAATGACTGTCTCGACCAACACCCGACCAGCCTAGCCCAATCCCGTGACCAATCAAGACCAATGAGACGCCAGGTAAATCGTGTCCAGGGTATCGACAGGTCGCGGCCGCCCACGTATGGTCGGCCTGGTCAGATTTGGTTCATATTGGTACAGATTGGTGCAGCGATGAAGCTGGTGACCTTCACGACCGGCGGGCGGCCCGCGGTCGGTGTCGTCGACGACGAGGCACAGCGGGTGCGGGACGTGACCGCGCTGCTGCCGCCGGGAACCGGAGTGCTGGAGCTCATCGAGGGATGGGCGCAGTGGGGTCCGATGCTGGCCGAGAAGACACCGGACCTGCCCGCGACCGCGCTGGACGCGGTGCGGCTGTCGGCGCCGATCCCGACGCCGCGGCGCGACATCTTCGCGGTGGGCAAGAACTACCGCGAGCACGTGGTCGAGTTCGGCCGCTCCGGCTACGACCAGCCCGACCGCTCCGAGGCCCTGCCCGAGCACCCGGTGGTGTTCACCAAGGCCACCACGTCGGTGACCGGCCCGTTCGACGACATCCTCCCGCACCACGGCGTCACCTCCGAGCTGGACTACGAGGCCGAGCTCGGCGTGATCATCGGCCGCGGCGGGCGCGGGATCTCCCGCGAGGACGCGTTCGAGCACGTGTGGGGCTACACCGATCATCGACGACTTCACCGCCCGGGACCTGCAGGCCAAGCACAAGCAGTGGGCCATCGGCAAGGGGCTGGACACGCACTGCCCGATGGGCCCCTACGCGGTGTCCGCCGACGAGATCGACCGACGTGACCGCGCTGCAGGTGCAGAGCTTCGTCAACGGCGAGCCCCGCCAGAACGCCCCGGTCAAGGACCTGATCTTCGACATCCCGGAGCTGATCGCGGTCATCTCCGCGGGCATCACGCTGCTGCCCGGCGACATCATCGCCACCGGCACCCCGGCCGGGGTCGGTATCGGGTTCGACCCGCCCAAGTTCATGGTCTCCGGCGACGTCATCGAGATCTCGATCACCGGCCTGGGCGCGCAGCGCAACCGCATCGCCGACTGACCCCTACCACCGCGGCCTGCGTCGGTGTGGAAGGAGCTCTTGTGAACGTCAATGGCAAGGAACTGGCAGTCGAGATCGACGGCCCCGACGACGCGCCCGTGGTGCTGCTGGTGCACGGCCTGGGCGGCACGTCGAACTTCTACCAGCCGCAGACCGACGCCCTGGCCGAGCGGCTGCGGGTGATCCGGGTCGACTCGGCGGGAGCGGGCCGCTCCCCGGTGACCGACGACATCAGCATCACCGGGCACGCCGACGACCTGGCCGCCGTCCTCGACGCGCTCGGTGTTGCGTCGGCGAGCGTGGTCGGGCACTCGGTGGGCACGCTCGTGGTGCGGGAGCTGGCCGCCCGGCACCCGGACAAGGTGTCCGCGCTGGTCCTGCTCGGCGCGGTCCGCGAGCCCGCCGAGGCCGGGCGGCAGGCCCAACGCGACCGGGCCGCGGTGCTGCGCGAGAAGGGCACCGGCGCTGTCGCACCGGGGGTGGTGGCCAACGCGCTGTCCGAGACCACGCGGCGGGACAAGCCCGAGGTGGCCGCGTTCGTGCGCGAGCTGGTCATGCGCCAGGACCCGGAGGGCTACGCCCGCAACTGCGAAGCGCTCGCCGCCGCCACCGACCCGGGCCCGGTGCCGTCCGGGCTGCCGCTGCTGCTGATCACCGGCGCCGACGACAAGGTCGGACCGCCCGAGGCCAGCCAGGAGATCGCCCAGGCGCACGGCCAGGCCACCGTGGAGATCTTGCCCGGCGTCGGTCACTGGACCGCGCTGGAAGCCGCCAAGCCGGTCACCGACCTGCTCCAGAAGTTCCTCTAACCACCGTTCGTTGCCTCAGCGCAGAGGAAGGCCCGACATGCCTGTCCCCACCACCAAGACCCTGTTCCGCAACGTGTCGATCCTCGACTCCACCGGCGCCGATCCCTACCCGGGTGACGTCCTGGTCGACAACGACCGCATCGCCGCCGTCGGCACCGTCGACCCCGGCCAAGCCGAAGGCGCCCGGGTGATCGAGGGCCGCGGCCGCACCCTGATGTCCGGGCTGTGTGACGCGCACACCCACTTCTCCTGGAACAACTCCGCCGACCTCGACGGCCTGGGCACCATGCCGGTCGAGGAACACCTGCTGTTCTGCCTCGAGTCCGCCCGCACCTACATCGACTCCGGCTACACCATGTGCCTGGGCGCCGCCTCCGCCAAGGACCGGCTCGACGTGGTCTGCCGCGACGCCATCAACGCCGGACGCATCCCCGGCCCCCGGTACCTGGCCAACGGCCCCGAGATCGCCGTCACCGGCGGCGCGCTGATCAAGTCGATCACCAAGTTCGCCGACGGCCCCGACGGCATGCGCAAGGCCGTGCGCGAGCTCATCGACCTCGGCGTGGACCAGATCAAGCTGTCGATGACCGGCGAGGAGATCACCGGCACCCAGCGCGCCGAGGACACCTACTTCTCCGACGAGGAGACCGCCGCCGCCGTCACCGAGGCCCACCGCCGCGGCAAGCGGGTCTGCGCGCACGCCCGCTCCGCGGAGAGCGTGAAGATGTGCCTGCGCAACAAGGTCGACATCATCTACCACGCCAGCTTCACCGACGCCGAGGGCATGGACATGCTCGAAGCCAACAAGGACTGGGTGTTCGTCGCGCCGGGCATCAACTGGCTGGTCGCCACCCTCTACGAGGCCGAGGCGTTCGGGTTCCCGCAGGAGGCCGCCGAGGCCGTCGGCTACAAGAAGGAACTGGAGATGGCCATCGCCGGGCTGCGCGAGATGCACCGCCGCGGCGTCAAGGTCCTCCCGGGCGGTGACTACGGCTTCGCCTGGACCCCGCACGGCACCTACGCCCGCGACCTGGAGCACTTCGTCGAGCTGCTCGGCTTCACCCCCATGGAAGCCATCATCTCGGCCACCGCGTGGGGCGGGGAGATCATGCTGCGCCCGGACGAGCTCGGGAAGGTGCAGCCCGGCTACCTCGCCGACCTGCTGCTCGTCGACGGTGACCCGCTCGCCGACATCACCATCCTGCAAGACCACGACAAGCTGCACTACATCATGAAGGACGGCAGGTTCCACAAGGAGAGCGCCGCCGACGAGGCACCCGCCCCGGACCCGGGCAACATGCCCGCAGGCGGCACCGAGCAGCTCGTGACCCAGCGTCCCTGACACCGCGCGGGAGGCCGACACCCGAGATCCGGGGTGTCGGCCTCCCGTACCTCCGGGAGCCGACGATGACCCTGCTGATCTGCCGCACCTGCCCGCGCTACGACACCGCCGACAACGGCGAGTTCCGCCGCGCGGTCGACGCCGAGATCGCCCGGAACCCCGCCGCCGACCCGCGCACCGTGCGACACGTCCAATGCCTCGGCGGCTGCCCCGAAGACGGTGTCGCCGCCGTCGACGGCCCCGGCAAGACCCGCGTGCGCTTCAACGGCCTCCACGCCGGGCACGCCGACGCCCTCATCAGAGCCGCCCGAGCCCACGCGGCCAGCCCCACCGGCGCGCCCGACGAATGGGACATCCCCGCCGAACTCGCCGACCACGTCAGCTCCATCACCTTCAAACGCGGCCCCGTCGCCCCCTCCCCGGCGCCGTCGCACAACCCGCAACCGCCCTCGTACGTGTGGAGAAGGGGAGCCGCCTGAGCCAAGATCCGGCCGTCCGACCCGCCGTGCCTCGCGACCGCCACCAGGGTCGGGAGCCTCAGCTGCCGGTCGAGCAGGTCGGCAATCCCGCCGCCCGCCACGCGTTGAACCCTCCGTCCAGGTCGGTCGCGCGATGTAGTCCGAGGTCCTGCAGCGACGCGGCGGCGAGGCTGGACGTGTAGCCCTCCGAGCACATGACGACGATCCGCCGGTCGTGACCGTCGACCTCGGGGATCCGGTCCGGCGAGGTGGGGTCCAGCCGCCACTCCAAGACGTTGCGCTCGATGAGCAGGGCGCCGGGAACCTCACCCTCCAGCCGTCGCTGTGCCTGCGGCCGGATGTCGACCAGGAGCGCCCCGTCGCTCATCGCCGCGGCACAGTCCCGGGGGCCGATCCGCTCCAGCCGCGCGCGGGCGGCGGCGAGCATCTCGTCGACGGTCACGAGCCCGCGCTCGCGAGGTACCCGCCGACGGCGGCGGCCTGCCCGACGTCGATGCCCTCGTCCGGCCCGCACGTGATCACGGTCTCGTAGGGCACGATCGCCGTGTCCCCGGGCCGGTAGTAGGTCATCGTCGACAGGGGCGGCGAGTACGCGTGGATGCTCGTCGCCTGCACGGTGCCCTCGTTGCCGAGGTTGTGCACGTAACCGGGGCCGAACGACCGCATCCGGCCCGCGGCGTGGGTACGGCGCCGACCGCCCGTCCAGCTCTCGACGTATCCGTACTCCTCGCCGAGGGTCCCTTCGACCACGGAGAACGCGCCCGACGAGCCCCCGTGGTCGTGCAGCCGGGTGTCCTGGCCGCCGACCCAGCCCAGCAGCCAGACCTCGAGGGTCGGCGAGGTGTGCAGCCGCCCGTACCAGCGCCTCACCGGGTCGTGGCGGACCACCGGCCGCCACAGCGACTGATCGGCCGCGATCCGGCCGACCACCATCAACAGCTCGTCACGGGTCAGCCGACCGGCGCCGAGTGCGAGCGGTTCGAGAACGTTCCTGAGGTGTCGCATGCGACCGACCTCCTGCGTTGGGAGGAGATCTCGCCGCACCACCACACGCGTGATCGCGCCAGACGCGACCTCCTCAGGCCATGTCCCCCGTCTGCCGCCCCGCGCCGTCAACACGAGGTGGCCTACCGGAGACCGTCGTCTGTCCGAATCGGATGCGCCCTTGCGGACGACACCGACCCGGTCCGCCCGTATCGTACTGCGGGATGGACATCAGCAAGGAGCAACGGGCCGCCGTCGCTGAGTCGATCACGCGGCTCGAACGCGACTTCTACGGTCGCGGGCCGACCTCGGTGCGGGTGTCGGTGAGCTACGGCGACCCCGAGGTCATCACGGCGCTGTCGATCGACCGGCTGACCGCGATGGACCGCACGCTGGCCGACCGCGGCATGGTGGCTCAGGTCGTGGCTCACCACCAGGCGGTGCACCAGGCGACGTCGACCGAGTTCTGCGGCGAGGTCGAGAAGATCGTCGGCAGGCGACCGTCGGCGTACCTGGCCCAGCTCGACCCGGAGACCGGCTACGCGGTGCGCGTGTTCGTCTTCGCCAACGCCTCCGGCGACTGACGGCCGCCCGCGCAGGCCACACAACTTGCCGAGTACCTCGCCCGAGCTCGGGGGATGGCGAACGGCTCCGGCCCGGCTCGTCGACGCCTACCGCGCACGCGACGTCGACGAGGCCAAGGTCCTGGTCCGACGGCACCGTGACTGGGTCACCGATTTCGCGCGCACCGCCATCACCGAAGCCGGCGGTGCCGTGTGCCCGCGCAGGGGGGACGAGGCGGTCCGGGAATGCGTCGCGCGCCTCGCCCGGGGTGGCGTGGTGCTCGTCGCCGACGACCGCGAGGACGAGGGCGACCTGGTCTGCGCCGCCGAACGGATGACCGAGGAGATGATGGCGTTCTTCCTGCGCCACGGCAGCGGGATCGTGTGCACGCCGATGTCCGACGAGCGCGCCGACGCGCTCGGCCTGCCGCCGATGGTCGCCGACAACACCGACGCGCACCGGACGGCGTTCACCGTCACAACCGCGCGGTCTCCGAGCGGGTCGGCGCTCTGCAGCAGGAGTACCTCGCGCGGGAGCGATCGCTGGGCGCGTCCCGGGTGCTGTGGGAGATCGGCGTCGACGGGACCGAGGTCCGGGCTCTCCGCCATCGGCTGGGGTTGGACTCGGGTTACCTGAGTCGACTGTTGCGCGGGCTGGAGCGCGAGCAGCTCGTGGTGTAGAGGTGGATCAAGCAGACAGCCGGATCCGGGTCGCGCGGCTCACCGAGAAAGGCTTGGCAGAACGAGCGTTGCTCGATCGACGCAGCGACGAGCTGGCCGAGTCGGTGCTGGCCCCACTGGGTGAGACCCAACGCAGCCGGCTGGTCGAAGCGATGGGTGTCGTGGAACGGCTGCTGACGGCCGGGTTGGTTGACGTCACGATCGAGAACCCGGCGAGCGCGGCGGCCGCCTTCTGCTTCCGGTCGTACTTCGCGGAGCTCGACACCCGGTTCGAGACGGTTTCGACCCGACGTTGAGCAACCCGGCGGATGTCGCCGAGCTCGTCGAGCCGCGGGGCGTGCTGCTGGTGGGGTGGCTCCGGCACGAGCCGGTCGGCTGTGGTGCGCTCAAGTTCGGCAACTGCGGTCACGCCGAGATCAAGCGCATGTGGGTCACGCAGTCGGTGCGGGGCCTGGGAGTCGGCCGTCGGCTCCTCGGCGAGCTCGAGCGGGCCGCGAGGCGCCGCGGCGTGGCCGCCCTGCGGTTGGAGACCAACCGGGCACTGGGCGAAGCGATCGGCCTGTACCGGTCGGCGGGCTACGCGGAGATGGAAGCTTTCAACGACGAGCGGTACGCCCATCACTGGTTCGAGAAGCACCTCTGACCGGGACGAGTGGCCTCGGTGATCGGCGGGCGGTCATGCTTGCGAGAAGCCCGAGCAGCGCTGTCCGCCGCGCCGCGTCAGAACCCGAGCGGGATCGCTTCGAACGCGACGGCGAACGGCACACCGAGTCGCTCGCCTGCCTCGCGGGCCATGACCGCCAAGAAATCGGTCGACGCGTTCCCGAGGCCCTCGAGGTAGGCGCGATGCTCGCGCAACGATGCGAGCCCGCGGTCGAAGGTATCGGTGACGTCGACGGCGTGGGTGGGGCGTGGCGACCCGACCGTGAGCACGGAGTGCACGCCGGGCCACGGCTCCAGGCCCTCCTCGAGCAGGTCGCGGAACACCCAGCGGTTGCCCGCGTCGCGTACTGCGTCGATGGTCGCCCGTCCGACCGCGACGTGGTCGGCTTGGTTGGGTAGGCCGCCCGGGAAGACCTCGCGCCTGCTCAGGCCGATCACGATCTCGGGTCGGTGGCGGCGGATCTCCGCGGCGATCGCTCGCCGCAGCAGAAGGCCGTACTCCAGCACGCCGTCGGGCAGGCGGAGGAACTCGACCTCGGAGACGCCGACGACGGCGGCCGCCGCGCGTTGCTCGGCCTCGCGCACCGGGCCCGCCTGCTCCGGGGGCATGGAGTCGATACCGGCCTCGCCGCTCGTGGCCAGGCAGTACGCGATCTGCTTGCCCTGCCGGGTCCACCGAGCGATGGCGGCGGCGGTGCCGTACTCGAGGTCGTCGGGATGGGCGACGACGGCGAGCGCTCGCTGCCAGTCCTCGGGAACGACGTCGAGCCGCTGCGATGCCGTGCTCATCGGTTGCTCCTCTTGTCGGCTGGGGCCGCCGCGGACCGCGCGCGGTCGATCGGGGTCGCTGCTCCGGGTCGGGTCCAGCGGCCGAGCCCGGCCAGCACGCGGCGGGTGCGGAAGTAGGCGTGGGCCGCGCGGCGGGCCACGGGGTTCGCGGTGATGGCGCGTTGAGCGTTCCTGCTCGACTCGCGCACGGCCGCGTAGCCCCACTCGCGCATCCCGGACTCGTACGCCGCGATCGCGGGTAGGAGCGGCGAGCCGTCGCGGACGGCGAGGAGTTGCTCGGCCAACGCCGCCGCGTCGCGCAACGCGCTGTTGGCGCCGAGCCCGCCGACGGGGGTCATGTTGTGGATCGCGTCTCCGAGCACGGTCACGTTGGTGCTGGGCCACGCATCGATCAACGTGGACTGCTTGAACCGCATCCCGGTGATGCTCGCCGGGTCGCTGTCGGCGAACACGCGACGCAAAGTCGGGTGCTGGTCGCGGAGGATCTCGAGGGCCACTGCCTGCGCACCCGGCCCGGCGACGTCCTCGGGCAGGGCTCGATGGTGGACGATGAGACTGGCCAGGACGTAGTCCTCGATGCCGTCCAGGAGCCGATGCCCGTCGAGTCCGGCCACGTCGATGCCGCCTGCGATGGCCGCCGTCACGGCGTCCCGACCGGCGAAGGCCGAGCTGAACATCGACCAGCTGCCCGATTTCGGCATCACCAGCATCATCCCGTCGATCATGAACGGGGGTAGCCACCGGCGGGTGTCGTCGTTGAGGGGCAGCCGTGCCGCGATCCCGGCGGCGTCGGAGAGCACCCGTCGGGCGTGGGGCAGGTACTGGGCGCGGACGCGGGAGTTCGCGCCGTCGGCGCCGACCAGCACGTCCGCGGTGGCGGTCGTGCCGTCGGCGAAGTGGGCGGTGACCGTGCCGTCGGCGGCGATGCCGTAATGCGTCAGTTCGGCGCCGTAGCGGATGACGTCGTCGAGGCCGGTCAGCAGGAGGTTGCGCAACACGGTCCTGCTGACACCGAACTGGCCGTCGGCGGGGTCGCGGGAGCCGCCGGTCATGTCCTCGCGGGTGATGGTGAACAGCTCCCGCAGCGTCTCGCTGCGCAAGGTGATGCCTCCGGGCGGCGCGGTGGAGGTGGCGACGAACGCGTCCCACAGCGGGGGCGGTAGGCACTCGTACAACGCGCGCGAGCCGTTCGGGTTGATGTTGATGCGGTAGCCGTCGAGCCAGTCGGCGGCTACCTGGTTGCGTTCGCAGATCTGCACGGCGATGCCGCCGGACGCGACGAGTCGTTGGCCGAGGGCCAGGCCCCCGACGCCGGCCCCGATGATCAGTACGCGCAGCGGTGTCCGGGTCATGGCGGTCCTCCGTGGTGTCACGACATCTGCTCGGGTGGGGCGAGCGCGAGGGGCAGTTCGTTGATCACCCGGTCGTGCCAGGTGATCTCGGCTTCCAGCCGGATGAGGTGGTGTTCGAAGCTCAGGGGCTCGGTGCCCCGCAGGTAGGGCTTGGCCTGGGCGTAGAGCAGCTGCCACGCGTCGAGCTCGGCTTGCAGCGCCGCCTTGCGGTTGGTGAACGCGGTGACGACCGCGTCCGGTCCGAGGTCGGTGCTGTATTGCAGCGCGAGGTCGACGGGGTCGGGCCGCAGCCGTACCTCGCGCAGGGTCTCGTCGCGCAGCGCGTGGAGCTCTTGGCGACCGGTGTCGGTGATCGCGTAGACCGTGCGGGCGGGCAGGTTGCCTGCGCGTTCGGTGCGGACCGCTTCGATGATGCCCTCGTCGGCCATCCGGTTCAGGGCGCCGTAGAGCGAGCCGACCTTGATGTCGGTCCACAGCTCGGTGCGGTTGGTCTGAGCCTCGCGGCGGATCTGGTGGCCGTGCATCGGCCCCGTTGCGGCGAGGGCGCCGAGGATGAACAGCCGAACGCTACTCACCTGCCTACTCAAACACGAGTAGTCGGCAGTCGTCAATGAGGAGTACTCGTGTGCGAGTAGCTGACGGCGTCACTTCCGGCCGTGGTGCGGCGGCCTACCGATGCCGATACACGATCAGCCGCCCATGTTTGTCGGCGGTGCGCGCCTCGGTGTCAGCGCTGGTCAAGGCTGTTCTGGTCGCAGTTCGACGACGTTGTCGAGCGCCTCCGCCGCCGGCGGTTCCGGCGGGTCGGCGTCGGCCAACCAGCCGGGGTCGAAGAGCGGGTGGTCGGCGTACACGGTGACCAGGGCCATGATCATCGCGTCGGCGACGTTCAGGCCCGCGACGCGCGGACGGCTGAGGTCGGCCTGCACGCCGTCGAACCACATCGCCACCATGCTCCGTTTGGCCGCGAGTTCGCGGAAGGCCCGGGCCGCTCCGGAGGCGGCGTCCTGGCGGAGCGCGGCCGGGCGTCAACAGCGCCCGCGCGGCGGCCTCGTCGTCGTCGAGCCGGTCGAAGAGGAACGAGAGGAGGTCGACGAGGGACCGCTTGTCCTTGTGCAGGCCCGTCACGGCACGGGCCCGATGGAGTCGTTCATCCGTCGCTCCTCCCGTGCGTGTGCGGCACCGCCATGGAGGAGACGCGCCAGGAACCGGCAGATGATGCGGACCCGACAGATCTAGGAGGGGCGGCGCCGCGGATTCTCGGCAGCGGCCTCGCCCGCGCGATCGAGAACAGCGCGGTGGGTCATCTCGAACGGCCCGAGGACCTCGGCCAGGAACGCGGCCGCCGCGTCGGCGACATCCCCCAGGTCACCTACGCCCCGCTGGGTGAGCGCGTCCACCAGCACAGCGTGGTGGATCTGGACGAGGTCGAGCAGGCTCACGCCGGTGACGAGGCCGCGGCGACCGAGCTCGTAGGCCGTGTGCAGGGTGAGCTCGTCGCGGCGGCTGAGGTAGCGCAGGAACCCGACGCTGTAGCTCTGGCGCAACCGGGCGACGGCGTCCCCGGTCACCGGGCGCCCTTCCCGGGCAGGAACACCGCGCCGGACGTGATGACCTCGAGCAGCGCCAGCCCCTCCTCGAGGTCCAGCGCGGTCGCCAGGGCCTCGACGGACATGCCCAATCGCACCATCGCCAGGGCGACGTCGGGCTGGATGCCGACGACGACGGTCTCCGCGCCGCGCAGCCGTGAGACCTCTGTGATGGTGCGGAGGGTGTGGCAGGCGAAGGAGTCGATGACGTCGAGTGCCGCGACGTCGATGATGACGCCGCGGGACCGGTGCTGTCCGATCTGGTCAAGCAGGTCGCGGCGGAAACGCACGAGCTGCCCGTCGTCGAGTGCCGTGTGGATGGACGCGATGAGGTAGCCGCCCTGCCTCAGGATCGAGACGCGGAGCGGCTCATCGGGCGGCGGGTGGCTAGCGGTCGGCATCGTCCATCCTGACGACCTTGAAACCGAGCAGGTGCTCGGCCTCCTCGATCCCGCCCTGCAGGTCGCCCACGGTGTTCATCTTGCCGAGATCGACACCGATCGTCACGAGCGTCTGGGCGATCTCCGAGGACAGCCCGGTGATGATCACACCGGCGCCCATGAGCCGCGACGCGTCGACGGTCTTCACGAGGTCGTTGGCCACCGACTCGTCGACGTCGGGCACCCCGGTGATGTCGATGACGACCACGCGGGCCCGGTGCGCGCGGATCGCCCGCAGGAGCTGGTCGGTGAGCTGGTGGGCCCGCTCCCTGTCGAGCACTCCGATGATGGGGAGGATCAGGAGCCGTTCGCGGACCTGCAGCACCGGTGTCGACAGCTCGCGCAGCGAGTCCTGCTGCTGCCGGATGATGCGCTCGCGCTCTTCGACGAAGCTGCCCGCAACGGTGTTCGCTATCCGGTTCGCCGCCGGCTCGTAGGCGTTGAGAACGCGGTTGAGCATCTCGAAGTCGTCGCGGTACTTCTCGAAGAGCGACCGGGCGAGGACGTCGCGGAGCAGGAGGACGATCCCGATCACCTCGTGCGTCTCGATGCCGCGCGGGATGATCCGCTCGGACAGGTCGCGGGCGTAGTGGCGCAGCTCGTCGACGCTGCCCGTCTCCAGCACCGCGACGTAGTTGTCGTAAACGGACGTGACCTCGCTGAACACCTCTTGGGGAGCCATCGCCGACAGCAGGTGCGCCTCGTTGATCCGAGCGGCCCATTCCTCGCGCAGCGTCCCGCGATGCGCTCTGAGGTGGGCGACGAGCTCCGGCAGCAGCATCGCGTCCTCCTCGCCCGGTTCGTTCCCGTCGGCGACACGCTGCGACGACATCTCTCCCATCACGTCCTGCCTTCCCTCGTCATCGGCGAGCCTCACGGTCGCCACTTGATCATGGTTACCGTGGTGCCGGTTCCGACCTCGCTCATCACGTCGAACTCGTCCATCAGCCGCCGGGCCCCCGGCAACCCCAGCCCGAGCCCGCGGTAGGTGCTGTAGCCGTCTTTCATGGCCTGCTCGACGTCCGGTATCCCCGGTCCGCTGTCACGCGCCACCACCTTCAGGCCTTTCCGGCCGTCCTCGTCGAGCACGGAGAAGACGAACTCACCGCGCGTCGCGAACTTGACGATGTTGCGGGCGATCTCCGAGACGGCGGTGGCGATCAACGTGAGGTCCGAGCCGGTGAACCCGGCCGCGGCGGCCACCTCCCGCCCCTTCTGCCGGACCGCCACCACGTCGGAGTCCCGGCCCACCGGGATCCGCTCGTCGTCCCGCATCGAGCGGCGAGCCCGCGGCGCGGCGAGGGTGGGGCTCAGCTCCGCGCAGAAGTCACAGCTGAGCAGGTGGCCGTGGACGTCGAGCTCCCGTTGGCGACGCCGGTCGCCCGAGGACAAGGCGATCAACACCGGTCGGCACTGGTCCGTCGGCGGTTCGACGCCGCTCTGCGCGACGAGGTACTCCACCCGCAGCCGCGAGCGCGTGCGACCGAGCTGCGCGGCGATCGCTCCCGGTGTGGAGCCGTGGCTCGCCGCGAGCGTCGCCGTGTCCGTGCCCTCGACCTCGTGCGCGAGCAGGATGTCCTGTTCGGCGGGGGTCAGGCGGGACAAGGCCGTGTCGACGAGGCTCGCCTCCTCCTGGCGGAGCAGCTCGTCCTCGGGCCGCGGCTCCTGCCCGTCCGCATCCGCGAACAGATGGGCGTTGCGCCGGGCGCGCTGCTCGCGCTGCACGAGCGACGCGATCAGGTTGCGGGCCGTGGTGATCGCGTACGGGACGAGCGACTCGTGCTCGACGCGCGACCGCGACGCCATGACCCGGGCCAGGGTCTCCTGCACGATGTCGTCACGCGTCGCAGGATCGGAGATCCTGGCCGCAACCACCCTGCGGACGATCGGGACGAGGTCGACGATCGGCTCTTCCGGCGAGGGGGCGGGCTGCGGCACGTTCATGCCCACCTCTCCCGCGGCTTCGGAGGCCTCGTCACGCCGAGCGGTCTCGTCGAGACGCGAACGTTAGCCCGACGGAGGACCGTCCGCCGGGCCCGTGACGTTCCGTACCCGATCCTGAGCGGCGCTATAGCGCCGCTCCGTTGATGACGACTCGTCCAGGTCGTACGGAGCTGCCCCATCCGGCTCCTGCACCGCGCAACCGAGAACCGTTCGGGCGGGCTCGGCGGCGCCGTGATCGCCGGGATGCGCACGGCCGCCGCGCCGTGGGTGGTGGTGCTGGACGGGGACCTGCAGCACCCGCCCGAACTCGTCCCGGCGCTGGTCGCCACCGGCCGCGCCACGTGCGCCGACCTGGTCTACGGAACGCGCCACAGCGGGCGCGGGACGGCGCACGGCCTCGACGGCGCCCTGTGGTCACTGGTTTCCAGGCTGTGCACCTTCTGGTCGCGTTCCCGCGCCGCCTCCGCGGGATCAGCGACCCGATGAGCGTCGACCCGGCGCTCGGTGTGTGCTCCCGCCGTCGCGCGGACCGGATGACGTGCGGGGCCGCCTACCGACGGGCGTCCTTCGCTGGGCCGGGCAGGACCAGGCCGCTGAGCGCGGTCGTGCGGGCCCACCCGGCGTCGATGAGCTCGGCGGCGATCCGGTGTTGTGCCTCCAACAGCCGATCGACCGACTGACGCTGGACGGTCAACAGCGCCGCCAACGCGTCGAACGCGCTGTCCAGCCAGGCCCGCCCCGACAGCATCGGTCCGACGTCGCCGCGGACCAGCGTGCTGATGGGCAGGCCGACGAGGCCGTCGGCCCAGCGCCGGACCGCGTCGACATCGTCGTCGTGCAGACCGAGCACCGGTCGGTCGTTCTCCGTCGGGGACTGTGGCTTCACCATGCGGGGTGGCTCCTTCCTGCGTTGCGTTCGGCGCTCCTCGAGCACCACCTCTGTGACGCGCGGGACGGCCCGAGATGACGCGGCGCCTAGCCGGGTTTCCCGAGGGCGCCCAGCCAGTTCGAGTCGAAGTCGGGGTGCTCGGCGAAGACCGCAGCCATCGCGACCACCATCGCCGCGGCGACGTCCGGGCGACCCGCCCCTGGTCGATCTCGCTGCATGTGCGACCGGGCTAGCCACATGTGCACCATGGACCGCTTCGCGGCGACCTCCCGGAGCACGCGCAGCGGGCCGTGGCGCGCCGCGTGGTCGGCGGCCTGCCCGATCGACTCGAACGGGAGGATCCCCCCGCCGCGCATGTGGCCCCGCGCGGCCGTCTCGTCGTCGTCGAGCCGGGCGAGCAGGAACTTGACCAGCGGGTCGAGGTCGGTGGGGAGGCTTGGCTGCGCGGACGGCTCGTCTGTGGACATGCGTCTCCTCATGCTCGGTGTCCGCGCACTCGGGTGCGGACAGTCGTTTCACTAGAGACGCAGAGGACGGCCGGTGATGACGCGGGCGCCACCCGCTCACCGATCTCGAAGATCTCCGCGGCGCGGCCGATGATCAGCGGATCTGGAGGTATCGACGCCGGGTATCCAGACCGCGCAGGCGGGGCGTGCTTGGCGTCCGCATAGGCGTCGTCATCCTCATGCAATCACCAACCGCGGCCCGGAAGGATGCAATGTCCACGTGCACCCAACTTCAACTCGGACTCGCCAGCTTCGGGGCGATTCTAGGTCTCATCGGAGGCAAGCTCAGCTAGTTCGTTCGCTGTCCGCTTCGCCTTCCAACGGCAAGCCGGAGCGCGAACCGGTAAGGCATCCGGACTCCGGATCCAACGGGCTTGGGAGCGAGAGTGTGTTGCGCAGCATTGCTGCTGGCGTTACACAGCTGGCAGGACGCCTGCCAGTCCGGCCAACGATGGTGCGCGTCCGTGTTCGATGTGCGCGAAGGCGAGCGCGCCTGCGAGGTCGGGGTTGGCGCTGTAAATGGCGTCGCAGAGCGTGACGTGCTCGCCGTATTCGACGTGGGGGTCGCGGTCGGCGGTCAGCGCGAAGAGCCATCGAATCCGGCCGAGCAGCGGCGCCATGGTGGCGATCAGGAGGGAGTTGCCCGTCATGGCGATGGTCTCGGCGTGGAACTGGGTGTTCGCCTGGCGGATCGCGTCCGCGTCCTCGGCGAGGGTCGCCCGGTAGGCCTCGGCGACCACCTCTCGCAGGGTGTCGCCTGCCCGCCCGTCGGCGACGGCCTGCGCGGCCTGCCGGGCGGCGAGCACCTCGAGGGAGAGCCGGATGTCGAATAGCTCCGTGACGTCCTTGAGCGTCAGCTGGATGACCACCGCACCCCGGTTGGGGAAGGTGGCCACGAATCCTTCAGCCTCGAGCTGCCGCAGCGCCTCTCGGATGGGGACGCGCGACATCCTCAGCTCGTCGGACAGCTCCCGCTCCCGCAGGCGGCTGCCGGGCTTGTAGATGCCGTGGATGATGCCCTCGCGGACGGCCAGGTAAGCCGACTGCGCCATGGACGGCACGGACTCCTGCTGGGCCGTGGTCACGCCGTGCCTCCCCTCGCCTGCGCCGTCGCGACCATTAGCGGTCCGCGACGACGCTGCTGAGCGACAGGCTACGGCGCTCTCAGGCATCTGAGCCCATCGACGGCACCTTCCGGAGCCCTACCCTCGCAACCGGTCGGCGACGGCGTGGCCCGCGCCGCGCTGGGCTGCGGTGTCGAGCATCAGCGTGACCGCGGCGAGGTCCTGGATGCCGAGACCGACCGAAACGAAGACGGTCACCTCTTGGGCGTCGGCCCGGCCTGGTGCACGGCCGCTGAGGACTTCGCCGAGGTCGACGAGCGGGGTGGTCGGATCGAGTGTCCCATCGCGGAAGGCCGCCTGCACCGCACCCGACTCGGCCCGAGCCACCGGTGCCGAGTCGACGATCACCCGCGCTGATCCGAGCACGTCGGAGGCCAGCTCCCGGTAATCCGGGCGGGGTGGTGACCCGACCGCGTTGATGTGCAGGCCCGGGTGCAGGTCCGCGGCGTGCACGAGCGGGTCGACCGCCGGGGTGAGGGTGCACAAGATGTCGGACCGCTCCACGACGGCGCGCGGGTGATCGAGCCGGTGCGCCTCGAGCCCCATCTCGCGTGCCTTCGCGACGACGTGGTCGGCCCGCTCGGGGGTGCGGTTCCAGATCACCAGTTCGGTGAGGTCACGCACCTCCGAGATCGCCTCCAGGTGCGCCACCGCCTGTTGGCCCGCCCCGAGGATCCCCAGTGTGTGGGAGTCAGGGCGGGAGAGTGCACGGGTCGCCACCGCCGAGGTCGCGGCGGTACGCAGGAGCGTCACCGCCGCGCCGTCGACCAGCGCGGCGCAATCGCCGCTGCGCAGATCGACCGCGACGATCGTCGAGCGCTGCCGGGGCGCCGCCGGGTCGTCGGGCTGGTCGACAAGGATCTTGCTCACGGCGAGCGCGTTGTCGGCCGAGATCGCGAGCATCGGGACCACGACGGTGTCCAGGCCGGGTACGGCGGCGGTCGAGCGCTCCGGGTGCACCACGCGGCCCTCGGCCAGCCCGATGTGGGCGGACTCCACGGCCTCGATGAGGTGCTTGTACGGAAGGAGCTCGAGCACGTCGTGTTTGCTGAACAGGGTGGTCACGGTGACACCTGGGTGAAGACGGCATCGGTGACGATGTCGGAGTAGCCGACGCGGTCGACGGTGAGTCCGGCGTCGTGCAGGATGCCGGTCCAGTTCTCGACCCCCGCCGGGTCGATCGCGACACCGGTCCAGGTCCCGCTGGCGATGAGGTACTCGGTGGCGCGCTCCTGCACCGCGAGGTCCGCACCCGGCCACTGCTTCTCGATCAGCTCGGCGTGGGCGGAGGCGGTCGAACCGGCGACCGCCACGGTGGCGGCCTCGATGGCGCGGGCGAAGGGCACCAGCCGCGGGACCAGCTCGTCGAGCCGCTCGCGCAGCACGTAGTAGACGCTGTTGGGCATGACGCCACCCTCGGCGGCGAGGTCGACCGTGGCGTGCCCGTGCCCGCCGAGCACCAGCTCGGCCGCGGTGCCCGGGTCGGCCACGATCGCGTCGCCGAGACCGTTGAGGTAGAGCTCCTTGAGCATGGCGGTCGACAGGTCGCGGCCGAACCGGGTGCGCGACGGGTCGACGCCTGCCTTGCGCATGAGTCCGGCGGTGAACTCATATGGGGCGGTGCCGCCCTGGCCGGGCACCAGCACGGTGCGCCCGGCCAGCCAGGACCAGTCGAAATCGGTCACCGGCTCGCGGGTCACGACCGCCATCGGGAACCGGTTGTTCAGCTGGGCGAACGCGACGAACTCGCGGCCACGGCCGGAGTACATGGCGGGCACCCAGAGCCCGCCCAGGGCGACGTCGGCGGAGCCGTCGGCCAGATCGTGCATGACCCCGTCCCAGGGGTTGCGGGCTTCGGCGGTGACGTCCAGATCCTGTTGGGCGAACAGCCCGTTCTCCCGGGCGTAGTACTCGGGCAGGTAGTTGATGCCGTTGGCGGTCGCACTGATCCGCAGCGTCTTCACAATGATCTCCTTTTGAAGTCACAGACTGGATGTTCAGCCCGCAGGCTGGGTGTTCAGGTCGCAGGCCGGGTGGTGGGTTCGAGGATGGCCAGTTCGTTGACGTCTTCCAGGGGGCGGCCCAGGGTTTCCGGGGCGAACCGGCACACCACCGCGAGCAGCGTGTACATGACCGCGATCATGAGGAACACCCCGGAGATACCGGTGCGGTCGAAGATGAACACGGCTGCGAACGGCATGACCGCGCCCGCCACGTTGCCGATGCCGTTGACGACGGAGGTGCCGAGTGCGCGGACCCGGGTGGGGTAGAGCTCCGGGGACCACAGGGCCAGCGTCGAGTTCAGGAACAGCGAGAAGAACTGGAAGATCGAGCCGAACAGCAGGATCAACGCCGCCCCGTCGGCGAACAGGGCGAAACAGATGGCCGAGAGGCACCCGAGGACCGCGGCGATCGCCACCGTGAGCCGACGCGGCAACCGGGCCGCGACCAACGCGGCGGCCAGGGCGCCGAACATGCTGCCCGCGTACATGATCATCGTGAAGACGAGGCTGGTCGAGATCGAGTAGCCCTTGGAGACCAGCAGCGTGGGGAGCAGGGCGAGCAGGGTGACCTGCGCGCCGAACGCCATCCAGGACGCGGCACCGATCGCGACGGTGCGGTTGAGCAGCTTGCCCTTGAAGATCTCGATGGGTTTGATCTCGGCCTCGACCGGAGCCGCCGCGTCGGCGTCGAGGAACGGCGTGATCTCTTGCGGTGTCGGGCGGTGGCGGATGTCGTCGGAGGCCAGGATGGTCAGGGCCCGGTTGGCCTCGGCGATGCGCCCCTGCGAGACCAGGAACCGCGGCGACTCGGGCAGGTAGCGGCGGTAGATGACGACCAGGACGGCCGGGATGGCCAGGAATGCGAACATCCAGCGCCACGAGTAGAGGTCGCCGCCCAAGGCGTCGTTGAGCGGGCCGAGCAGGACCACGAACAGGCCGTAGGCCAGGAAGTTGCCGATCCCGCCCGAGGCGAAGCCCAGGATGCCGACCGCCGTGCCGCGGCGGCGGGTGGCCACCATCTCCGAAATCATGGCCAGCCCGATGGTGAACTCCCCACCCAGACCGATGCCGACGATCAACCGGCTCGCCACGAGCACCTCGTAGTTGGGGGCGATCGCGCTGAGCAGTCCGCCCAGGGCGTAGATGAGCAAGTTGAGGCTCAGGGCGAACCGTCGCCCTTTCTTGTCCGCGAGGTAGCCGCCCACGAGGCGCCCGATCAACCCGCCGATCACGGTCACCGTGTTCACCGTGACCAGTTCGGCGTTGGAGATGCCGAAGACCTCCTTCAGCGCCGGGCCGATCGCGCCCGGCGCGTCCTGCTGCAGGGTGTCGAACAGCAACCCGGCCATGACCAGGCCCATCACCCAGATCTGCGCCCGGGTGAACGGGATCGAGTCCAGCGCATCGGCGACCGTGCGGTGGTGTGTGGACGGATGTGGCTTCGAGCGGCTCTGCTCGGGAGTGACCACGACTCGCACCTTCCAGTGATGACGACAGGGGTCAGGCCGTCGGATCGACAGGCCCGCGTGGTGGTGCTGTCTTTCAACTGGAGGACGCCCTCGAGCGACCTAGACCTATTTTGGTATACCAAATCAGGTTCTGTCAAGCGATGTACTGGTATCACGTGCATTCCCTGCGGAGGGTGGACCTATATGGAGTACCAAACCGGACACCCGCCAGGCGCATGACAGCGCCCCGTCGGCGAACCGACGGGGCGCTGTCGAGCGGTGGACGACGCTGTTCAGGGCCGCCCGACGCCCGACGGGGGCCAGTCCTTGAACCTCTTCGGCCGTGGCGGCGCGAAGGTCCGGACCTTCGACGTGCTCAGGCTCATCCGGACGAGTCCCTCCGCGATGGTCACCGCGGCAGCGACCCCGTCGACCACAGGCACTCCGGTGGCCGCGCGGACCCGCTCCATCAGCCCGGCCATCCCTCCGCAGCCCAGGCAGATGACCTCGGAACGGTCCTCCTCGACCGCCCGTGCCGCCTGCAGCGCGATGGCCTCGACCGCGGCCTCCGGATCGTGCTCGAGGTCCAGCACGGCCATACCGCTGGCGCGCACCGACGCGCACCGGTCGGACAGCCCGGCGAGCTTGAGCCGGTCCTGGATCAGCGGCACGGTGCGGTCGAGCGTGGTGACCACCGAGTACGTGTGGCCGAGGAACATCGCGGTGCTCGCGGCGGCCTCGGTGATGTCGACGACCGGGACGTCGAGCAGTTCCTGCAGGCCCTCCCGGCCGTGCTCGCCGTACCCCGCCTGGATCACGGCGTCGTAGGGCTCCGGGTAGTGCCGGACCGTCTCCATGACCGCGATCGCGGCGAGGTAGCTCTCGTAGTTGCCCTCCACCGACTCGGCGCCGAAGAGCGGCGTCAGCGGCACGATCTCGGTGCCGGGACCTGCCACCGCCTCAGCCTGCGCGCCGATGGAGGCGGTCATCGACCCGGTGGTGTTGACGTTGACGACGAGGATGCGCATCCGGCCGCTCACGCCTCCCCTCTGCTGATCAGTTGTCCACAGGGTTCACCCTGGGCCAGGATCCGTTGGCCGCGCAGCCAGGTGCTGCGGACGACACCGGCCAGCGCGCGCTGCGCGTACGGGGTGACCGGGTTGCGGTGCAGCAGCCGCTTCGGATCGACGACGAAGGCGTCGTCCGGGGCGAACACCGCGAAGTCGGCGTGGTACCCGGGCGTGATCCTGCCCTTGTGGCGCAGCGCGGCGATCCGCGCGGGTTGCTCTGCCATCCACCCGACGACGTCGACGAGCGTGTGGCCGCGCAGCCGAGCTTCGGTCCACACCGCCGACAGGCCCACCTGCAGCGAGGAGATCCCACCCCAGGCCTCCCCGAACTCGCCGCAGGAGGGATCAGCGGGGTCGAGGTGCTTGAGCTCGGGCGTGGACGGCGAGTGGTCCGCGACGATGCAGTCGATGTCGCCGCTGCCCAGCGCGCGCCACAGTTCCTCGCGGTTGTCGACCCCCCGGATCGGTGGGCAGCACTTGAACTGGGTCGCGCCGTCGGCGATCGCCTGAGCTTCGAACGTCAGGTAGTGCGGGCAGGTTTCCACCGTCATCCGGACGCCGTCGCGGCGCGCCGCGCGGATCATCGGCACCGCGTTGGCGCTCGACAGGTGCAGCAGGTGCACCGAGGCGCCGGTACGCCGGGCTGCATCGATCAGCTGCGTGATGGCGACGTCCTCCGAGCCGTGCGGTCGAGATGCGAGGAAGGCGGAGTAGCGCCTCCCCTGCGGCGACGGTGCCTGGCCGAGGGCCGCCGTGTCCTCGGCGTGGAGGGTGGCGGTGGCGTAGCCCTCCCACTCGGTGCGGCCGGGCTCGTTGATGTGCACGTGGGTGTCGACCAGGCCCGGCAGCAGCACCTCGTCGTCGGCCAGCTCGACGGTCGTCGCCCCCCGCAGGCCCGCCTCGTACGGCTCGACCGCCACCACCACACCGTCGCGGACGGCCACGCAGCGCGGCACCTCGCCGTCGGGGGTGATCACCCGGCGGCCGAGGAACACCAGGTCGAACTCGCGTGTCGCCATCACCGCGCTCCCAGCGTGGCCCGGTAGGACCGCCGCCGCCGTGCTCCGTGATGTCGGTGAGGCCTGCACCGGACCCGACGACGTCGGGGCGCATCAGCACCACCAGCGAGCTGGTGCCGTCGTCCAGCTCCAGCACACCCAGCTCCAGCTCGGGCGGCTCGGCGGGCATGAAGCTGTTGCGGATCACGTCGAGGGGTACCTCGTACAGCTCCCCCTCGATGCTCGCACCGCCCTCGGCCACCGGCCAGAGTCCGGGGAACTCGTCGCGCACCGAGAAGAACCGGTAGCGGGGTGCGGTACGGGCCGCACCGAGGAACGGGTGGCCATCGATGCTGTAGTGGACCTTCCCTCCGTTCATCCCTTCCCCGTTGACGAAGAGCGGGACTGTGATCGTCTGCTGTGTGGTCATGAGTGCACCCTCCTGGTGGGTCACGTCGTGGGACAGCGCTCTTGTCGAGCAGGGCGATGGCGGTGGGCGCGCGCCCGTCGAGGGTGGCGAGCTCCTCGAACTCGACGACGCTCCACGCGGATCGCCTTGCAGCCCAGCCATTCGGGCAACCTTCACGTGGTAGACGCGTAGGCGCCCAGCTCGGGCGTGTTGACGTTCTCGAACGGCAGCTGCACGCAGAAGTCCATCGCGAAGCCGCGCTGCGACTGACGGATCAGCCCCAGGTAGGCGAGCTGGCTCGGCAGCACTGTCCGACGCGCTATACGGCCATATTCCGTATTGCGGAAATACGCTTCCGTGATACGGACTCTACGAGCTTGCGGCCCACCAGTCAACAGCTTCGCGCCCCCAACGACTTCTCTGGTATACGATCTTACCTGAGAACTCGGCCATCCTCCCGGAGTCCGGCCCGATCGTTGACATCCCGCTTCCTCTGGTATACAAAATTGGCACGCTACACGGCGGCGCCTCTTGATACCGGCGCTGACGACCGGTGGTCTGTTCCCCTCGGACATGCACTCCACAGGAGGCCCGCATGAGCTCGGATCAGGTGTCAGGAAAATCGACGGAAGCAGGCCGGGCGGCCGCCACAGGCGGACTCGCCGCCGCGATGGACCGGATCGGCTGGACCCGCGTCCACTGGGCAGTGGCGATCATGGTGCTCGCCGGGATGTTCTTCGACGCGCTGGAACAGGACACCACCGGCGCCATCGTCGAAGGCCTCAAAGCGAGCTTCGGGATGGACACGGCGGATCTCGCCTTCCTGAACACGATCATGATCGTCGGTGGTCTGGTGGGCCGGATCGGCACGGGATACCTCGCCGACCGCAAGGGCCGCCGCTACGCGCTCGCGTTCAACCTCCTGCTCTACACGCTCGGCGGGCTGCTCAGCGCTGTGGCCCCGAACGAGTTCTTCCTGCAGGTCACGCGCTTCATCGTCGGGGTGGGCCTGGGGGGCGAGTTCACGGTCGGACTCACACTCGTCGCGGAGATCGTCGCGACCAGGTACCGCGGCACGGTCGCGGCGTCACTCAACATCGGGTCCGGCGGGGTCGGCAACTTCGTCGCCTTCGGCCTGTTCTTCATCGTCCTGGGACCGCTGAACGACGTGCTCGGCGGCACGGCCACGAGCTGGCGATGGCTGTACGTGATGCTCGCCCTGCCTGCCCTGCTCGTCGTCGTCATCCGCCGCTACATGCCCGAGTCCCCGCGGTTCCTGCTGTCCCAGGGTCGTGTCGAGGAAGCGAACGCCGCTCTCACCGTCCTCGCCTCCGGCAAGCTGACGCCACGGGGGGCACCGACCGAGGTCCACCGGTACGTCACCGAGGCCGACATCCCCGAGACGGCGCGCCAGACGGTGCCACTGCGGGCACTGGCGACCGCGCGGTCGCTGCGCAGGACGGCCGCCATCGGGCTGGCGTCGTGGATGTCCTTCGGCGCGCAGATCACCCTGCTCGTCCTGATGCCGACGATCCTCGTCGCACAGGGATACAGCATCAGCGACAGCCTGGCCTTCACCATGGTCATGAACTTCGGCAGCCTCCTCGGCGCCTGCGCCTCCGCCTACCTCGCGGGCAGGCTGGGCCGCAAGGTGGTCACCGTCTCCGCCGCGGTGCTCGGCTGCGCCGCCGCGATCGCGTTCGCCAGCTTCGCGAACGGGGTGGCGCTGATCCTGGTGCTCGGCGCGATCTTCCAGTTCTTCGCGCTCCTGCTCAACACCACGCTCGCCGCCTGGTCGCCGGAGATCTACCCCACCAGCGTCCGCGCCCTCGGCACGTCCATCGCGAACGGCATCGGCAACGTCTCCGGCGCGGTGATGCCGCTCGTGGCCGTGCCCGTGTTCGCCGCGTACGGGGTCGGTGGCGTCTTCATCATGCTGGCGATCATGTACGTGCTCCTCGCCGTGTCAGCGATCTTCGCGCCGGAGACGTTCCGCCGCTCGCTGGAGGACATCAACCCCGAGGATCTGGCGACCACGGACCTCGCCAGCGGCCATCGCTGAATCCCAGTAGTTCTCCCACAGACGACAGGACGTCGAACATGACCACCACCGGTACGGGTTCACCCCGCGTCGAGAAGTTGCTCGCGGACTTCGAGCCCTCCTTCGATTTCGTCGGAGCACCCCAGCTACCCGAGTCGGAGTACGCCGACCGCATCACCCGGATACGACGCGACGCCACGGTGGCCGGGCACGACGCCGTCCTCGTCCACAGCAGCCTCGTGGGCTGGTACCACACGTCCAACCCGTTCCTGCGCTACATCTGCGACTGGGCGCGGGAAGGGGTGCTCATCATCCCCACCGACGCCGCCGTCGCCCCCCAATTGGTGTCGTTCTGGACCGAGTCCGCGCTCCTGCCCCCGGTCGGGGAACCGCTGCTCGTCGAGGACATCTGGCAGGTCGCACCCTGGGGCCGGGAGAACGTCGACCGTCCCGGCTCGTCCCTCACGAAGACCGTCGAAGCCGTCGTCGGCATCCTCGGCAGGCTCGGCCTCGACCGCGGTCAGCTCGCGCTCATCGGCGACGACACGGCCACATCGTTCTGGGCAGGTCTGCATGACCACGCGCCTGCGGCGAACCTCGTGCCGGACACCGACATCGTCCTGCGTATGCAGCGCATCAGGTCACCCGCCGAGATCGCGTTGATCCGCTCGGCCGCGCAGCTGATCGACATCGGTTGCCAGGCGGCCTACCACGTGACCCGTCCGGGCGTGACCGACTACGAGATCTACGCAGCGTTCACCTTCGCGCAGCTCGCCCGTGGCGGGGAGACCGGCGACGGCTACCAGATCGGATCCAGCAGGTACGGCACGCACTGCGGGAAGCCGTACGGCCACGTCGCACGCAGCGGAGATCTGATCAACCTCTACGTCTCCAACGTCACCTACCACGGGTACTGCGCCCAGTCGGCCCGGATGATCGCCGTCGGCGACACCACGCCGAAGCAGGACGACGTGCTCGACATGTGCGTCGAAGCCGTCGAACGCGCCGAACGCCTCATCCGACCCGGCGCGACCTTCAGCTCCCTCCACGACGCCGCGTTCGAGGCGTACGTCGAACGCGGGTACCTGACGTCGAAGGAGACCCGCACCATGCCGTTCAGCTGGGCGTCCCTCGACGACGGGAGCCCGCGCCCTATCCCCCGGCAGTACGTCCACGACGAGGACTGGGAGGCCCAGGGCCGCACGATGATGCACGTCTACCCCGCCGTCGCAGGCCCCCACAACCCCAACCTGGGTCATGCCATCGGGATGCCCAAGCTGCCCCAGTACAACGTGGCCTCGCACAACACGGACCGCATGGAGGTCGGGATGATCTTCGTGCTGCACGCCCAGTGGATCGACCCCCTGGTGGCGGGATCCAACGTCGGCAACCTCTACGTCGTCACCGAGGACGGCTTCGAGAACCTCACCTGCCACACGCCGCTCGAGACGTTCCGGGTCAAGGTCGAATGAGGCTCGCGACGGCTGCGAGCGACGTCGTCTCCGGTGACCTCGCCCCGTGCGACGATGGCCACCTGCCGTCCGGGCCGGACGGCGCAGCGGTTCGACAGCACCGCGCAGGCGAGGACCGGGACGCGATGTGCGCGCAAGCCGGAGCGCCGTCCCATCCGGTGGGCGGCCAGGAGGCGCGGCGGATACTCCCCCGCCGACGCCCAGTGCCGTTGTCGCCGGTCATGCCAACAGCGTCCGACACGCAGTTCATGGAGGCGACCGCGTCGAGCGCTGCAGCTGCGTCCGCCACGTCCGCAAGCACCTGCCCCCGAGCCGGTCCACGGCCCGATTCGGCGTCGACCGATCCTCGGCGGACTGATCAACGACATGCACCCGCGGCCTGAAACCGCTGATCCAGCCGCAATGATGCTGCTCGGCGTGCGCACCGACCCCGGCCACACGGATGCGGACGGGGAGAGTGGCGGGTCCTGGCTGGACCACGCACCCAGCAGCCGGGCCGAGATCCACCAGGCCACCGGCATCGTGCTCGCCCAGCTGGGGGTCAGCGCGCCACAGGCCCTGGCCCGGATGCGCGGCTACGCCTTCGTCGAACAGCGACTACTCATCGACGTCGCCCGCGACGTGGTGTCGCGCCGCCTGCAGTTCACCGAACAGATGAGATAGCCGCTCGGCCGCCAGGTGCAGGCGGTGCACGAACACAAGCCGTACACGACAGGTCTGTGGTGATCTCATCGGCTTAGCGGCGCGACGCGGACGTGGGCGACCGTGCTGTCGGGGTGCCACATCCCGGTCATCATCCTGACGACGTCCGTGTGGGTGCCCGAAACGGTGCTCGCAGTCGTTGACCTGCCGCTTCGCCGTCCCACCGAGCCCGGCATGATCCGCCGGTGGCGCTGAAGCTGATGTACCTGATGTTCGCGAGGCTGCTGGCCTGGATGGCGCTGCGCATCCGTTCCGACACCACCAAGGACATCGAGATCCTCGTCTTGCGCCATCAGCTCGCGGTGCTGCAGCGGCGCACTCCACGGCCGCGGATGTCATGGGCCGACCGAGCACTCACCGCCGCACTCGCCCGGCTGCTACCCGCTCATCGCCGCCTTGGACTGATCGTCACGCCCTCCACCATCCTGCGCTGGCACCGGCAACTCATCACCCGCCGCTGGACCAACCCGCCTGTTCGGCCGGGTCGTCCCGCCGTGCCCGCCGGTGTCCGCGCGCTGGTCCTGCGCCTGGCCGCCGAGAATCCCACCTGGGGGTATCGGCGCGTGCGCCGTGAGGCGCTGATTGTTCGAGTGGGGGTGAGAGAGCGCCACCGCTGGCCTGTCGCAGCAGGCTGGTGAAGCTGAGGGCAGCCCGATCCGGGAGGTGCCGGTGAGGGTGGCAAGCGGCCCTGACAAAGCCGAGGCGTGGCCAGCACCGTCAGATGGCGGCGGGCCCGGCGAGCACGACGAAAAGGAGTACGCGAGAAACCGGTGTGTGAAGCCTCCTAAAATGTCCCACCAGCTCGAACCTGGCGGATCTGGGCTGGGAGCGGTGCGTGCCTGCCTCACTCTGGGTGGGCAACTTCCGGACTGGACACGACGGCCGGTCCGGGAGGCCACGGTGAAAGCCTGCGGCGTAGCCGTGGCAATGCCGCGGGGGTACAGCCGGGCTCCTCCTTCGTCAATCGACGATCAGTGAACACGGGAACCGTTCCGGCTCTTGCCACGGGCCGCCCCGCCAACGCGGATCGCCGGGCTGGGTCCACCGTCGGCCGATCGGGTCGGGACGGGGCGGAGCCGCGTAGTAGTCCGAGGTCGGGAAAGCCAGCCACATGGCGAAGGGCGGCAGTAGGACTTGACAGAAGGGAACTGCAATGCCCGAAGACGCCGGGGTGAATGGCCTGGCACGGCGCCGCCGGTCGCGGCCCGCCGCATCCGTGGCCGGGCCGTCCCCCGCCGGACTCGGTGGCCGGCCGGCGTAGATCCGGGCGTATCGCCCGGTGGACTCGCCTCGCCCGCTGAGCGGGCCGTCGTCATGGCGATCAGGCTCCTGCTGCGCTGCCCGGCGCACCCGCGGGTTGGGCCGTCGATGCTGCACCGGCGAGCATCTCCACGGCGACCAGCTGCAGCGCCTTCTCCCACTGCGCGGTGTCGAGGGCGGACCACCGTGGGCCTGCGGTCTCGTGCATCGCGCGGATGAGCAGCTCGGCCACGATCGGGTAGTGCTCCGGTCGTGCTCCGTAGGAGACATGCCGGGCGCCCAGTTTGCGCAGCGTAGGTGCCAGCGCCGGGAGGTCGCGCAGCGACCGCCGCAATACCACCAGGGTCGCCAACAGCGAGGTGCGCTGCCGCTCCAGGTCGGGGAACATTGCCCGCAGGTCGGGAGCCCGCTCGAACAACAGGTCGTAGAAGTGTTCGACGAGCTGCGTGCCGTGCGGCGCGACCAGGTCGAAGCTGTGCTCGAGCGCATCGACGTCAAGCGCGTCGACGTCGAGCGGTGATGGGGGCGCTGTTGCCGTTGCGGCCGCTCGCGTCTCGCCGGTGGCGGTCATCGGGTACCTCCAGAGGTGATCGGGTCGTGCGTGGTGGGCGGCGCGGCGCTGGTCGTCGCGGGCCGCGTCGGGGAGGGGGTGAGCGGTGCCCAGCTCGGGGGCCACCACGAGCTGCCTCGTAGCCCACGTGCGAGCCGCTGCTCAGGATCGGCTGCGGGGATCCCCGCCTCGTCGAGGCCTAGCGGCACGCGGGCACGCTCGAACGCGACGCGCGGCCGGAGGAGGTCGAGGTCGATGCCGACCATGCCGAACGCGCGGGCGCCCGCGACGTTGCGGGGCAGGTCATCCACGAACACGACGTCGCAGGCCTGGGCGCCGATAGCGCCTACATCGGCGGCGTAGGCGCGGGGATCGGGCTTGAGAATCCCTGTGACCGAGTCGTCGACGATGGTTCCGAGACCGAGGTCGAGCTTGCAGCATGGCGCGCCGGGAGAGTCCCGCCAGGGGATCGACTTGCGGGACAGCCGTGGCGTCGCTGTCCAGGCCCCGGTGGGCCATGGTCGAATGCCGGCTGCCGGCGCTGCACACGAGTCGACGATCATCGGCGCAGGGCCGCCTCGGTCTCCTTGACAAGGACGTCGATATAGTCGCGTGCGCCTCTGGCCGAGGTGAGCGGGGCCGCCTGGCCTGCCCACAGGTTCACGAAGTCGGCTTGTCCCCCGCGGCCCGCGGCGTGGCGGATCGGCAGCATTAGCGCGCTCTGCACCGGGTACGGCGGTACGTCGGCCTCGTGCGCGGCGAGCTCGCGGGTCAGCCGGTTCGGGATGGCCCGTGCGGGCCGGCCGGAGAACAGCCGGGTCAACACGGTCACCTTCGCGTCCGGCCCGTGCAGCGCCGCCTTGTGGACGGCGCTCGCGCCGGACTCGGCCGTGGCGAGGAACCCGGTACCGATCTGGACCCCGTCCGCGCCGAGCGTCAGCGCCGCCGCGACCCCGCGGCCGTCGGCGATGCCGCCGGCCGCGATCACCGGGATCGACACCGCGTCGGCAACCTGCGGGACCAGCGCGAACGTGCCGACGAGCGACTCGGCCACCGGCCGCAGGAACGCGCCGCGGTGCCCGCCCGCGTCACTGCCGGATGCCACCACCGCGTCGATCCCGGCGGCCTCGATCGCCACAGCCTCGTCCACCGTGGTAGCCGTACCGATGGTCACGATCCCGCGTCGCCGCGCCTCGGTGATCACCCCGCCGGGCGGTACACCCATCACGAAGCTCATCACCGGCGGCGCCGCAGCGAGCAGTGCCTCGGCCTGAGCCGGGAAGCTCGGCCCGAACGGTGCAGCAGCGTCCGGCTCCGGGAGCCCCAGCTCGTCGAGGACGGGGCGGATCCGTTCGACGTGCGCGGCGAATTCCTCCGGTGACGGCCGGATGTCCTCCCCTGGCTGTGGCACCCACAGGTTCACCGCGAACGGTTTCGTGGTTGCCGCCGCGAGGTCCGCGACCAGCGCCGTGATCTCGCCAGGTTCGAGGATGTGCGCGCCGAACGAACCCAGCCCGCCCGCGTCCGACACCGCCGCGGCCAGCGCCACCGTCGACAGCCCCCCACCGAACGGTCCCTGCACGATCGGGTGGTCGATGCCGATCAGGTCTTCCAACCGCCCGGCCATCAGGCAGCACTCGCAGCGAGCACGCGCCGGCCGTGCACCAGCTGGACGGCGGTCTCGGCCACCCGCCTGCCCAGGTGCTCGGCGGTACGCAGGTCCGACTCGGGCGGCGCGAGGCCGGGACCGAGGTCCGACGGGGACTGCGCCATCGCGCCGAGGAACCCGGCCAGCCGGTTGAGGTCCGATCCGGAGCCGGTGCTGCGGTACAACCAGCCCGGCGGCAGCGCGAGCGTCACCCAGTTCATCCCGTGCTGGGCCGCGAACAGAGCCATCGAGGTGAGCGTGTTGAGCTTGTCGCCGTTGAGTCCCGCCGAGTTGGTGAAGCCGGCCGCGAGCTTGTCGCGCCAGCCACCGTCGGCCCAGATGGCGCTGCTGGCCTCAGCGAACGCCTGGAACGTCGCCGACGTGCCGCCCATATAGGTCGGCGAGCCGAAGATGATCGCCTCGGCCGCATCGAGCGTCGCCCACAGCGCGCCGTCGAGGGTCGTCACATCGAGCAGAACCGCACGGGCGGTCGGCACCGAGTCGGCGCCGGCGGCCACCGCGGCGGCTTGCCGGGCAGTGTGGCCGTACCCGCTGTGGTAGGCGATCGCGACGGAGATCGGGTCAGACATGGGGTCCCTTCATCGAGGTCGGCGGGGCGGTGTTCGCTACGGCGAACGTTAGACGACCGGTCAACTATCCGCAACGGGTAGTTGACCGGACGTATACTCCTGCCGTGGGACGATCGAGCACTGCGCGAGAGCGCCTGGTGGACGCCGCCTGTGAGCTGATGCACAACCGCGGCTACGGCAGCATCGGTGTCGCGGAGATCTGTGCGAGCGCCGACGTGCGCAAGGGCAGCTTCTACCACTTTTTCGAGTCCAAACAGGCGCTCACCATGGAGGTGATCGACATGCACTGGGCTCGTCAGCGCGCCGTCTGGGTAGCCGTGCTGGGCGCGGATTGCCCTGCGCTGCACCGGATCGAGCGGCTGGTCCGGTCGCAGGTGGACGGTCAACGATCGGCCAAGGAATCACTCGGTGTCGTCAACGGCTGCCTGCTGGGCAACCTCGCGCTGGAGCTGAGCACCCAGGACGCCCTCGTGCAGCGACGCCTCGCCGAGGTGTTCGAAGAGCAGATCGCCATGGTCGAGGCCGTGCTGGTCGAGGCGGAGTCGGAGGGGACGATCCCGACGGGACGCACGAACGCCCGTGGCCTGCTCGCACAGGTCGAAGGCATGGTGTTGTTCGCGAAGCTCGCAAACGACCCCGACCTGCTCGACGATCTATGGGCGCACACCCGCATGCTGCTCGGAACCGTCCCCGAGCCTGCCCGGGCGCGCTGACCGCGACCGGGGCAACTCCGCAGTCGTTGTGTGCGACTGTCTGAACACTACGGGTCACGAGGCTCCAAGCCCACGTTCAAGCCCTGTTCTGTCGATCGCGGAGCGAGCAGGGTGACGAGCAGCCCGGCGGCGGCGAGCCCGGCGGCCAGCCACAAACCGCCGATGAAGGCCGTCGGCGAGGTGTAGCCGCCGTGCGCGACGAAGGTCGAGGCGAGCACCGCGACGCCGAGTACGATCGCCAGCTCGCGGACGGCGGCCGCGGTCCCGGAGGCCTGTCCTTGCTCGTGCGGGCGGGCGGCGCTCAGGCTGGCGTTGGCGATCGGGGCCCAGAACAGCGGTAGCCCGGCCCCACCATGATCAGCGCCGGCAGCAGGACGGGGTAGCCGACACCCGGTCGGGTCAGCGCGGCCAGCCAGGTGAAAGCGGCGGTTCCAGCGCCCACGCGATGATCATCACCGGACGGTTGCCGGATCCGGTCGCCAGAATCCCACCGATCGGCGCGAGGAACACCGGCATCACCGCCAGTGGGAGGGTGCGCAGACCGGCTTCCAGCGGACCGGCACCGAGGCCGGTCTGCAGCAGCTGGGTGAGAAGGCCCAGCGTTCCGAACGATGCGGAGTACATCAGCAGGGACGCCACACTCACCAGGACGAAGCCACGGTGACGCAGCGGCAGCATCGGCGCCGACGCCTGCCGCTCCCACAACACCACCGCCGCTAGTCCGAGCCCGACGGCGGTCAAACCGGTCACGACCAACGGCCGGTCCCAACCGCGGCCGCCGCCCGCGATCACACTCCCGACCAAGACGAACAGGCTCGTGCCGGCGAGCGCCACACCGATCACCCCGATCCCGCCCCAGGCCCCGATCACCGCCCCCCGCCGGGATCGTCCGAGGAGCGGGCGCGTCCAACGCCGCAGATCGATCAGGATGCAGCGGCAGTTTGCGGAGGCGGTGGGTTGGGCGGTGCACCCCACCGCAGCCGGGGCCACGTCGTCGTCCTCCGCTCTCCAGGGCAACGGGCGGGCGTGGCGTGCCCGACACTCGCACCTGCGCGCTCACCTGGCGATTCGTCGTGGAGCTGCGACGGCATGACCCAACTCGCGTGCTGCAACGCCGCCAACCACCCCGCCGGCCGGTGCACGTCGTCGGGGTGCCGCACACGTCGGCGAACATCTGCGCAACCTGCCGCGCGTCGGTGAGCCCGTTGCGGCGGGCGCTGCCCGAGGTACCAGTAACAGGATCCGACGAATCGTGCGCGCGGCCGAGCTCCGGCCCCTCCGCTCGGGGGCTCGGCCGCGCGCACAGTTGTCTCGAAGGAGACACGGCGACCTTACTAAGTAAGTGGCCGGCCCGCCATGACCGCGAACACAGCGAAACGCGGCGCCGACAACCTGTGGCTCTGTGCCCCAGGCAGCACCGCCACACCTCGACGAACCCGGTGCCGCGTTGGCGGTCAGTCCCGGTCAATGACGTCGCAGTACTGGGTGATGACCGCGTCGACCCCCGGCAGCAAGGGCAAGCTCAACGCTTCGATCATGCTGAACCAGCCAGCCGCCTGTGATTCCCAGTCCAGCCGGTAGCGCCTGTCGCGGACGTGGACGAGTAGCGGCACGACCAGCCACCCAGACGCTGCGACAAATGCGCTGGGCCAACGCGCACCTCAAGATCACCTCACCGCGGATCATCGCCTCCTGAACGTTGTCACCCGCCGAGTGGGCCGGGGCGCTTCGTGACGGCCGGCGCCGCGCGCTCATAACCCCTGCCGCCGACGAGCTCGCGCCGCGGCCGAGGCGCCCGCTCACCGCTCGTCCTGAACCGCCGAGCCCTAGCCGAACAGCGCGAACTCGGGCGACCCCCGACGAGTGGTAGACCGCTGCGGTGGCGCAACGCCGGCGCTGGGTCGACGCCGCGCTGGGCTTGGGCCCAGGGCGGCCGACCAAATCAGTACGACGTGCCGTGGCACGGGAGTGATCTCAACCAGAGGAGGCAGGCATGGCGCGCCAGGTCATGCATGCACAGTCCGCGACCATAATCATGAACTCGCCGCTGCGGCACGCAACCGGTGCATTGGCGGTTTCTGCAGGCTTTGCCTACGTCTTGGAGGCGGAGGACCAGTTCCACCGGTCGATCTGGTTCGGGGTGATGTTCGCCGGAATAACCGGGGCGTGGTTCATCCTCGGCTCATTCCTCGCCCTCATCGACGCGATCGCAGTGTGGTGGAGCGCTGTCGTGCTGGTGGTCCTCGCCCTCGGACTGTGGAGCGTCGGGCTGGTCGCTGTCGCACCCGGCGAAGTGGACGACGTCGGCAGCCTGGACGAACCGCTGACCGTGCTTCGCGTGCTGCTCGCCATCCTCGTCGGGGCCTCGGCCGCGCTCACCTTCTCGATGAGGCGGCGGCGCTGGCCGGATTGGTTGGCGCGCCACGCCCCAGCGGCGGGCGCGCTGGTACTTGTGGTCGGGCTGGCCGCGACCACCGGCGCCGCTGTCGCACAGGCCTTTTCCTCGACCGGCGACTGCGCCCCCGGCACCCAACCCGCTCCGTCAGCGACGGCTGCAGCACCCGGCACTCCGGAATCCGAGTACGAGCCGACCGACTGCGAATCGAGCTGAGCGCACGGCTGCTGAGCTGCCGCTTCGCGACTGTACTCACCCCTGCCTGATCCACCGGTGGCGCTGAGGATGATCTGCCGCCCGAGGCGTCGAGGGACGGCTCCGATGGGCGGTAGCGGAGGGTCGCTGCGCTGTCATGCTGGCGCATGAGGACGGGACAGACCCCGACGAGCGCGCGGGCGGCCTCATCCGCGGATCGGTGTCACAGGGAGGCCAGCCATGCGCGTGCCACTGACGGTCAATGACTTCCTGTACCGGGCGGAGGCTGTCAGTGCGTATGCCGCCGCCGTCGTCGATGAGCCCGTCCAGCCCGCAGCCCCGGTGCGGACCACGACCTACGCCGAGCTGCTCACTCGCGTCCGCGGGTGGGCACTTCCTGCGACGGGCGTCGCCGAAGGTGATGACGGTGCGGGGCTGGCTGGCGGAGCCGCGACCCGAGCGTCGCGGGCGGCAACACCGAGGGCGGGTGAGACGTGGCCCATTGCTTGGATGCAGCGTTGGCTGTTCCGGTGCCGCGCGCCGGTCAAGCAGACGTGCCGTCGCCCTCCGGACCGTCTCCGCACACAGCCCGTCGGATTCCGGTCCAGTGGCGCGCCGGGCGTCTCCAGCAGCACGGCCACGCGAGCATGCAGGCGTCCTCAGCTCAACTCTTTGCGCTGATCGCGCCGTTTCCACGCCGCTGGTGGCGCGGGTTGCCGCGCAGGGTGTGGTGCCTCGACCGGGTGCAGGGCGGCCAGCAGCGCCTCCCGGTCGAGGGCGATGTCGAAGCGTCCGAGCAGGCCGACCAGGGCGAGAGGGCGTTCGACCGGGTGGTTCCCGGTGACGCCGAGCAGGTGCAGTCGCCCGTTGATGCCGTCCTGCCCGGACTGGGCGGCGATCAGTAGCGCGATCCCGGCCGAGGCCAGGAATCGCACGCCGGTGAGGTCGAGGATGAGGTGTCGCGGCGTGGTGGCGGTGGCCTGGGCCAGGAAGGCTCTGGCCTGCGGCGCCGTCTGGATGTCGAGCTCGCCCAGGATCGCGACGAGTAAGGCGTGGGTGCCGACCGGTCGTGCGCTGATCGCGAATCCGTCGCTGAGTACTTCGTCGGGCATGGGCGCCTGCTCCTTCGACCGGGCGAACCGAACCAGCTGCCCCGACGGTCTCGACAGGTTAACCAGGACGTCCAGCTCGTGGAAAGTCATCAAACCTGTGGGGTGCCAGAACTCGCAGCTGAGGCACTGACCAGCGGTGATGGCTAGGCGGCCATGATCCTCTGGGTGCCAGAAGTCGGACCTGGGCTGCTGACCAGCGGTGATCGTTGGACGGACATGATCCCGGCGTGACGCTGCGGCTGCTGTACTTGATCTTTCGCCAGGTGCTCGGATTGGTCCTACTGCTGGGCCGCACGTCCGCCACGAAGGACATCGACCTCCTCGTGCTGCGCCACGAGGTTGCCATCCTGCGCCGCACCAACCCACGACCACGCCTGGACTGGGCGGACCGAGTCGTGTTCGCCGCCCTCGTCCAGCGGCTGCCCCGCGCACTGCGTCGGCATCGCCTGGTGCACCCGCCGGGAGCACGATCCTGCGCTGGCATCGCCGCCTCGTTCGCCGACGGTGGACCTACCCCCACCGGACCGGACGGCCACCGATAAACGACGTCCTCGCCCCTGGTCGTGCGGATGGCGCGGGAGAACCCGCGCTGGGGATACGTCAGGATTCAGGGCGAACTGCTCGGACTCGGCCACCGCATCGGCGCCTCGACGATCCGGCGGATCCTTCGACGCCACCGGATGCCCACCGGCTCCAGTCGCGGCACACCGACACCAGCTGGCGGCAGTTCCTGCGTCACCCAAGCCACCAGCATGCTCGCGGTCGACTTCTTCCACGTCGACTGCGCGCTCACCCTGCGACGGCTCTACGTCTTGTTCGTACTCGAGGTCGGCGACCGCTACCTACGACATCCTGGGCGTGACCGGGCATCCCGACGAGCCCTGGACCACCCAGCAGGCCCGCAACCTCCTGATGGATCTCGGCGAGCATGCCGGTCGGTTTCGGTTCCTCGTCCGCGACCGCGCTGGGCAGTTGCGGCGTCGTTCGACGCGGTCCTGGCGGACGCGGGCATCGAGGTGGTCAAGATCCGGCCGCGGTGTCCACGGGCGAACTGCTTCGCCGAACGCTTCGTGTTGACGGTCCGAACCGAGGTCAACGACCGGATGCTGATCTTCGGCGAGCGACACCTGCGCGGCGTCCTTGCCCAGGTACTCGCTGCACTACAACCGGCAGCGGCCACATCGATCGTTGGAGGACCTACGTCCGCGCGCCCGGACGCGACTGTCCCCGAGCCGATCCGCGGCAGGATCCGACGTCGACCGATGCCTCGGCGGCCTGATCAACGCGCTACGAAGCCGCGGCCTGAAACCGCTGATCAGAGGCCGTGGCCGAGGTCTCGGGCACTTCGTCCCGGACAGGATCAGGCGGCGCGGAACGCGGCCAGACGCTCGGGCTGGGCCTCGGCCAGTGCCTTGCGGGTCTTCTCGACGTCGTAGTCCTTGCCGTAGACGGGCGTTCCGGGCTGCTGACGCCACGACTCCTCGATCGGCCCCGCGTCCACCGGGTCGAAGCCCAGGTCGTCGACCAACCGCAGCACCAGGTCCTTGGCCGGGCCATCCGCTCCGGCCACGGGCAGCGCGATCCGGCCAGCGTCGCCCGCGGGCTTGCCCCGCTCCAGCAGGTGCTTCCAGAAGATCCCGTTGAACACCTTGAAGACCGACGAACCGAGTTCCTCGGCCACCCAAGCGCTCTCCGGCAGACCGCTCTCGATGGCCTCGATGCGCCCGTCCCGCTCGCGCGGGTAGTAGTTGTTCGTCTCGACGACCGGCGCCCCCGGCTTCGCCTTCGCGACGAGGCCGTCGGCGAGGTCGGGCACGTTCTTCTGCGGGATGCTGACGATCACCAGGTCCGCGTCGGTGGCGGCATCGGCGGCCCACACCGCCGTCGCGCCCGTCTCCGCCGCGAGGTCGGCGAGCGTCTGCGGGTCGCGCGAGTTGGCCACGTGGACGTCGTGGCCGAGGGCGCTCAACCGCCGGGTGAGCGTGCCGCCGATCTTGCCTGCACCGATGATCCCGATCCTCATGGCAGCGCCAACACCCTCCGGGCGAGCGCGCATTCCCGGCACTGTTTCCACCGGAAAGGTGACGGGCTCGGTTCTTGATCCCGTCGCGGGTCATCAGCAGAGTTGTTCCATGGGTCTGGCCCGACGGAGTCGGACACCGTGGCTGGAGTGATCGCGCCGCGGCGCGTCCTCGTCGTGGTGATCGCGGTCGTCGTGGCGTTCAACGCCCTGGTGCTGGCTCTTCCCGAGGCGCTGATCCCGCATCGGACCGCTCTGACCGACTGGGCCAACCTGGCGGCCGCGGCGTTGGCGGCGGGGTGTGCGTCGTGGCGGGCGACCCGGTCGGCTGACCGCTATCGCTGGTCGTGGGGTGCGCTGGCGGCCGGGTGCGCGGCGTGGACGGCGGGGCAGGTGGAATGGATCTACCTCAACGCCACCGGAACCTACTCCTACCCCTCGGCGGCCGACCCCGCCTTCTTGCTCTTCCCGCCGTTGGCCAGCGTCGCCCTCCTCCTGCACCCGACCGATGACGACGGTCAGCGGCTGCGCAGAGTGCTCGACGCGGTCATGACGGGGTTGGCGGCAGGCCTCGTGATCTGGGCTGTTGCGCTGCGCGCCGTCGTCCAGTCGGCAGGCGCAGGCGAGCCGCTGGCAGGCGTGGTCAGCATCGCCTACCCGACGCTGGACCTGCTCCTGCTGGTGCTCACCGTGCTCACACTGACGCATTCGCCCGCCGCGCGGCTTCCCCTGGGTCTGATCACCCTCGGCCTGACCGCCTTCGTCGTCGCCGACATCATCTTCATCTACCAGACGGCAGGCGGCTCGAACCCGCTCGACCTGATCGACCTGGGATGGAGCCTCGGCTTCGGGTGTATCAGCGCGGCCGCGCTCGTCGATCAACGACCGCCCCGCCAGCCCCTGACCACGCCGAGTGGTGTCCCGATCGTCAGCCTCGTGCCCTACCTCCCCACCCTCGTCGCGGTGACGGTCGCGGTCATCCCCCAGTTGTCGGGGCACGCGCTCCCCCTCGAGGAGTTGCTGATGGCCTCGGCGTTGGTCCTCGTGCTCATCGGCAGGCAGTACCTGACGATGCGGCAAAACCAGCGACTGACCACCGCCCTGACCCAACAGGAGGCGCAACTGCGCCACCAGGCCTTCCACGACGGATTGACCGGCCTGGCCAATCGCGCCCTGTTCCGCAACCGGCTCGAACACGCCGTCGACCTCCACGCGCGCGATCTGCGTCCCGTCTCGGTCCTGTTCCTCGACCTCGACGACTTCAAAGTCGTCAACGACACGTTGGGCCACGCCACCGGCGACGCCCTCCTGGTGCGCACGGCGGAACGCCTGCGCGGGGCGATGCGCGGCGGGGACACCATCGCCCGACTCGGTGGCGACGAGTTCGCGGTCCTCCTGGAGGACGGGTCCGACCCGCTGGCATCGGCCGCCCGCATCACCGACGTCCTCCGCGCCCCGTTCGACCTGGACGGTTGCCGGATCGACGTCGCCGTCAGCATCGGAGTGGTCGAGCTGGCCCGAACCCACGAGCCCGCGGACGCGGACGAGCTGTTGGCGCGGGCCGACACCGCGATGTACGCCGCCAAGCGATCAGGCAAGGGCCGGATCGTCGCTCATCGGCCGGGGATGACGCTGTCGGAGCTCGAGGACCAACGGCTGCGCACCGTCCTGCTCACGGCGATCGGCACGGGCGAAATCCAGTTGGCCTACCAGCCCATCGTCGAGCTCCCAAGCCGCCGCGTCGTGGCGGTCGAAGCGTTGGCCCGCTGGCAGCGCGCGGGCCACGACGTCCCCGCCGACGACCTCATCGCCGACGCCACGCGCACCGGTGTCCTGCCCGAGCTCACGGCTGCGCTGCTCGCCCAGGCCTGCGCCCAGATCGCGGAGTGGTCTCCGCGCGGTCCGCTGGCCGTGCACGTCAATGTGGCCCCGTCCCAGCTCGCCGACGGCCGCCTCCTCGACGACGTCCGGACATCGGTCCGCAGGCACGGACTGTTGTCGGGACAGCTCATACTAGAGATCACGGAATCCGGCCTGCTCTCCGAGATGACGACCGCCTACGACAACGTACGAGCGTTGCGGCGCGACGGTATCGGTATCTCACTCGACGACTTCGGCGTCGGGCACTCCTCGCTCAGCCGCCTCCAGGACATCGAGCTGGACTCGGTGAAGATCGACCGCTCTTTCGTGGAACGGATCGACTCCCACCCCCGACACGCGGTGTTCCTGAGCAACCTGCTCGGCCTCGCGCGCGACATATCCCTGCCCGTGATCGCCGAGGGCGTCGAACGGGTCACCCAGCTCACCGAGCTCGAACGCCTCGGCTGCCCCATGGCCCAGGGCTACATCTTCGGGCGACCTGCCCCGGCCGCCGACCTCGCCCCCACCGTCGAACAACCCGCCGCGTCCTCGACCCAGACCGGGCGCCGACGACGCACGCGGACGGTGCGCCTCGCCGATCGAGACGTCGGGACCACCGATGGGAATCGATGAGTCGCGGAGAGGTGGGTGCCGCCAGAGCACCTGCGAGAAGATCAAATACAGCAACCGCAGCGACACGTTGGGATCATGCCGACCCGCAGATCACTGCTGGTCAGCGACCCAGGCCCGACTTCTGGCACCCCACAGGGTTCGAGCTGATCCAGCCCCACCGCTCAGCCGCCGTCAGGGCGGCGCTGATGATGGAGTGGATCTGCCGGACGGTGGATGCGGACATCGGCTTGCAGAGGTGCGGGACGCACTGGGACTCCCCGCAGTCGTGCTTACCGTCGACCCGGTGACTCTCGATGGCAGGGCGTCCGTTGCAACCCTTCCGACACCGGCGCAGTTCGCCGTAGAAGCGCTCCAACGTCAGGGCGCTCAGCTTGTCGGCAGCAACCGACCCGAGCGCCGGGGCGATCGTTCGGTCGATGTAGCCGACATAAGTCCGACGGGTCGTGTCCTCCAGCTCAACCGAGCGCAGCCACTCATCGAGGACGTAGGTGAGGGTGACGGTCGATGTCGGAGCGCGCTGCTTATCGACCTCCGCGAGCAGTCGGGTGAGTGTCTTCTCAGCGCGCCGATGCGCGGCGCGATCGGTGCCCGGCACGGTCTCGCTGCGATAGACCCGCTTGCCGGTGACCGGGTCGTCGCCGGCGTACACCCGGACGCGCAGCGCGTCGCCACGCCGTTCGATCCGCCCCCGCTTGCGGCTCGCGCTGTCCTCACCGGGCATGCCAGCTGAGGCTACTCGCACCCAAAACCGCACCCAGCGGCAAATTATTGATCTTCAGTTCGGCGTATTTGCTGCTCAGAGGTGGGGCGGGTGGGGTTCGAACCCACGACCTGACGGATTATGAGTCCGCTGCTCTGACCAGCTGAGCTACCGCCCCGGGGCGAGGCGACCTTACCGGAGGGTGCTCCCGGCCCGCGGCAGACTGGTCGAGCGGCATCGCGGCCAGGTCGCGATCCGCCGGGCACGTCTGCCCGGCGGATCGCGATCCCCTGCCGCGCTTGGTCAGCGGCTGAGCGCGGCCACTCGCTTGCGGGCGTCCTTCGCGACGCCTTCCGCCTGGTGCGCGACCTCGGCGCCGACGACCGCGGCGCGCTCGGCCACGTCGTGGCCGAGCTTCGCGGCCTGGTCGAGCGCCTGGTCGAGGACGATGGGAGCGCGCTTCTCGAACCGCGCCACCGCCTTGGCGGCGTCCTGCTGCCACGCCGCACCGCGCTTGGCCGCTCGCCGCTGCAGCTTCTTGCCGCGCTTGCTCGCCTGCTTCTGCAGCTCGATGCCGCGCCGCGCGGCCTGCTTCTGCAGCTCCGCACCGCGCTTCTCGGCCGACTTCCGCAGCTTCGCCGCCCGCTTCTCGGCCCTACGCCGGGCCTTCGCCGCCCGCTTGGCCAGGTCCTGCGAGCGCTCGGAGGCCTGCGCGGAAAGCGCGGCACCGGCGCTCGGCGCGAGGCCGACCAGACCCGCGGCGACCCCGCTCACCGTGCCGGAGGCCTCACCGACGCGGCTGCCGACGCGGCCGCCGACGTCCTGCGCCACCACACCGACGCGGTCGCCACCGCCGCCACGTCCTGCGCCACCACGCCGACCCGACCGCCCACATCGGCGGCGCGGCTGCCGACCTCCTGCGCGAGCTCGCCGACCCGACCGCCGACGTCCTGCGTCGCCTCGCCGACCCGCGCCGACACGTCGGACGCCACGCCCGCGAGCTTCTCGGTGATCTCAGCGGCCGAATCGCCGAGCGTGGACGTCTGGCCGGACAGCTGCGCCGCTGCCTTCCGCGCCCGCCACCCGATCGAGGGCCTGCCCTGCGTGTCGGCCGAGGCGATGAGCAGGCCGCCCAGCAGTCCGAGGTTCTTCAGGAAGTGGATCTGCTGCTGCGCACGGACCTCGGGGTCGTCCTCCTCCCAGAACCGGTGCCCCGCGAGCGTGGTGGGGATGAGCGACGCGGCGAGCGCCGTGGAGGCGAGCCGGGGGAACTTGCCGAACGCCAGCATCGTGCCCGCGACGATCTTCACACCTGCGTCGATCTTGACGAGCATCTCGTCGTCGGGGCGCTCGTCGAGATCGAGCGGAGCGACCTCGACGGCCTGGTCCACCGCGGGGCCGACCGCCTCGAGTACCGGCTTCGCGGCCCGCGCATGGGCCTGCGGCGAGCGTAAAGCCTCGATGCCACCGGAGATGAAGATGGCAGCGAGCATGGGACGGGCTGCGCGGCGCAGGATCATGCCAGGACCCTACCCGCGGAGGGCTGCGCGTTAAACGGATCCGCCACCCGGCGCTGTCCGTTTCAGTAGGGTGAGAGCTGTGTCACTCGTGCTCGGGCCTGTCCTGCGTCATGTCGGGGAGACGACCGCCCAGGTGTGGGTGCAGACGTCCGATCCGGCGAGGGTCCGCGTGCTCGACACGGAGGTCCGGACGTTCGAGGTAGCGGGCCAGCACTACGCGCTCGTCGGGGTCACCGGGCTCACGCCGGGGTCGAGCACGCCCTACACCGTCGAGGTTGACGGCGAGCAGGCCTGGCCGCCTCCCGCCCACCCGTACCCGGCCAGCGTGATCCGCACCCGCGGGGAGGCCACCGACGGGCGCAACCGCATCCTGTTCGGCTCGTGCCGCTACCCGAAGACGACCGAGCCGGGCCTCACGTCGCGCCTGGGCCTCGACGCCCTCGACGTCACGGCCGCCCAGTTGGCCCGCCGCCCTCCCCAGGAGTGGCCCGACGCGCTGCTGCTGCTCGGCGACCAGATCTACGCCGACGAGCTCACGCCCAGCACCCGGCGGCGCATCGCCGGGCGCCGCGACCGGCACGCCGAATGGCCCGACGACGAGATCGTGGGCTTCGACGAGTACGTCGGCGTGTACCGCGACGCCTGGTCCGACCCCGAGGTGCGGTGGCTGCTGTCCACCGTGCCCGTCGCGATGATCTTCGACGACCACGACGTGCGCGACGACTGGAACACCTCGGCCGTGTGGCGCGCCGAGATGCGCGAGAAGCCGTGGTGGCGCGACCGGGTGCGGTCGGCGCTGGCGTCGTACTGGATCTACCAGCACCTCGGCAACCTCACGCCCGACGAGGTCGCCGCCGATCCCGACGCCCGCAAGATCCTCGAACACGAGGGCGACGCCTGGCCGCTGCTCGTGGAGCTGGCCGACCGGGCCGACGCTGAGGCCGAGGGCGGCGAAGCCGTGCGGTTCAGCTTCCGCTGGGACCTCGGGCACACCCGACTGCTGATGATGGACTCCCGCAACGGCCGCGTGCTCAACGACGGCAAGCACCTCATGATCGGCGACGCCGAGTTCGCGTGGTTGGAAGAGCAGGCCTCGGCGCCGGGCCGGGTCGACCACCTGCTGCTCGCCACCTCGGTGCCGTGGCTCATGCCGCACGCCATCAGCGACCTGGAGACGGTCAACGAGATCGCCGCGGCCCGGCCGGGCAGGCGGGGCCGGTGGGGCGAGCAGCTGCGCCAGGCGGCCGACCTCGAGCACTGGCCCGCGTTCCGGGAGTCGTTCGACCGGTTCGCCGCGCTGGTCACGCGCGCGGCGGACAGCGGGCCCGCCACGGTCAGCATCCTGTCCGGCGACGTCCACCACTGCTACGCGGCGCGCGCCGACATGCCCGGCGGCGCGGCCGTGCACCAGCTCACCTGCTCGCCCGTGCACAACATCATGGACTGGTACATCAAGCCCGGCTTCCGGCTCGCGTGGTCGGCGCCTGCGCGCGGGCTCACCCGGTGGTGGGCGGCCCGCGCGGGCGCGCTGCCCACGCCCGTCACGTGGCGGCGGCTCGCGGGGCCGCTGTTCGGCAACACCATCGCCACCCTCGAGGTCGAAGACCGCCGCGCGCGGGTGCTCTTCGAGCAGCCCGTCACCTCGGGCACACTGGCCGTCCGCGCCCGTCTGGAGCTCACGCCATGAACAGCCCCGGCCCCATCGCAGGTCAGACCGTGGTGCTGCGGCCCACCACGGCCGCGCACGTGCCCACGTTCCTCGAGATCCTCGCCCACCCCGACATCGCGAAGTGGTGGGGCGGCTACGACCTGGAGCGGGTGCGCCGGGAGCTGCTCGGGCCGCACGGGTACGCGATCGAGCTGGCGGGCGAGGTCGTCGGCTTGATCATCTACCGCGAGGAGCGCGACCCGGACCACCGGCACGCCGCGATCGACCTCGCCCTGCACCCCGACCAGCACGGCCAAGGCCTCGGCTACGACGCGATGCGCACCATGGCCCGCTACCTGTTCGACCAGCACGGCCACCACCGCATCGTGATCGACCCGGCGGCGCACAACGCGCTGGCGATCCGCAGCTGCGAGCGGGCCGGGTTCACGCGGGTGGGCGTGATGCGCCGCTACGAGCGTTCGGCCGACGGCCTCTGGCACGACGCGCTGCTCATGGAGCTGCTGGCCGACGCGTTGCGGTAGCGAGCGCGGCCAACCCGCCGACGAGCAGGTCGAGGCCGAAGCGGAACCGCTCGTCCCCCGTGCCCGCCATGAGCTGCGGCACCAACATCGCGGTGACCGGGAAGCGGTCGGCGGGCAGGCCCGCGAAGTAGCGGTGGACCTGGTCGTAGTACTCCTGCGGATCCCGCCCCTGCCGGGCCAGGTCGGCCGTGACGGCGTCCTCCACCGCGTTGGCCGTGACGAACATGCCCACCACGTCGACCGCCCACGCGACGGCCTGGTCGGGCACCCCGCCCATGCGGAGCAGCGTCATCGTCAGCTCGGACAACCGCAGCGCGTTCGGGCCCATCGGCACCCGACCGAGGCTGTAGCGGGCGATGTCGCCCGCGCGGGCGAGCGCGTCGCGGCAGTCGCTCCACAGCTGGGTCGACCTGCTCCTGCCATCGGGCCGGGTCCGGTACGGGCAGCGGGATCGTGCCGACGACCTCGTCGTAGAGCAGGTCGAGCAGCTCGTCCTTGCCCGCGACGTGCGCGTAGAGCGACGCGGGCCCGGTGCCCAGCTCGGCGGCGACCCGGCGCATCGACACCGCGTCCATCCCCTCGGCGCGCAGCACGTCGAGCGCCGTGGCCACGATCGCCTCGCGGCTCAGCGCCCGGCGCGGGGTCGGCGCCTTGCGCGGCGTCCACCACGGGGGTTCCGGATCGGGCGCGGCCATGACCGGCAGCGTACTTGACACGAACACTGTTCGAATGTAGAACACTGTTCGTCAACGAACACTGTTCGCGCTCCTGGGGGGACGCATGACCGACACTGCTCGGCTGACCGCCTACCGATGGCGCTGGCTCGCCCTGGTCGCCGTGCTGGCGGCGGAGATCATGGACCTGATCGACGGCACGGTCGTGGGCATCGCGGCCCCCTCGATCCGCGCGGAGCTGGGCGGCGGCGACGCGATGATCCAGTGGGTCGCCGCGGGCTACACGCTCGCCTTCGCGGCCGGGCTGATCACCGGCGGCCGCCTCGGCGACCTGTACGGACGGCGGCGCATGTTCCTCCTCGGGCTCATCGGGTTCGTCGCGGCGTCGGCGCTGTGCGGTCTCGCGACCTCGCCGGGCATGCTGATCGGCTTCCGCGTCGCGCAGGGCCTGCTCGGCGCGATGCTGATACCCGCAGGGCTTCGGCATCCTCAAGGCCACGTTCCCGCCCGACGACCTCGGCAAGGCGTTCGGCGCGTTCGGCCCGACGATCGGCCTCGCCGTGGTCGGGGCGCCGATCCTCGGGGGCGCGCTCATCGCCTGGGACGTCGCGGGCCTGGGCTGGCGCACGATCTTCCTGATCAACGTGCCGCTCGGGCTCGCGGCGCTGGCCCTGGCCGCGGCGGTGCTGCCGGAGTCGCGCGCCGAGGACGGGCCGCGCCCCGACCCGGTCGGGATGGTGCTGGTGTCGACCGGCCTCGCGCTGCTGGTGTTCCCGCTGGTGGAGGGCCGCGAGCTGGGCTGGCCCGCGTGGACGTTCGGCATGCTGGCCGCGGGGGCCGGGCTGCTCGCCGTCTTCGCCGCGCACCAGGTGCGGCGCAGCCGGGCGGGCCGGGCACCGCTGGTCGAGCCCGCGCTGTTCCGACTGCGGACGTTCACCGCGGGGATGGCGGTGGGGCTGGCGTTGTTCGCGGGCATGACCGGGCTCGCGCTGGCGCTGGGCCTCTACCTCCAGCTCGGGCTGGGCTACACGCCGCTGCAGGCCGGGCTCACGCAGGCGCCGTGGGCGTTGGGGATCGCCGCGGGCTCGGCGCTGTCGGGTGCGGTGCTGGCCGCCCGCCTCGGCCGCACGGGGCTGCAGATCGGCGCGGTCGTGGCGGCGGCGGGGCTCGGCGGCGTGCTGCTGACCGTCACCACGGCAGGCCAGGTGACGGGCTGGGCGCTCGCACCCTCGTTGGCCGTGTGCGGCTTCGGGCTGGGCCTGGCCATGACGCCGTTCTTCGACATCACGCTGGCGGGCGTCACGCTGCCGCTGGTCGGCTCGGCGTCCGGCGTGCTGAACGCGAACCAGCAGCTCGGCGGCACCGTCGGGGTGGCGGTGCTGGGCACGGTGTTCTTCGGCCTGTTCGACGCGGGCCACCCCACCGGCGCCATGGCCGCCGTGCTGGCCGCGTCGGCGGTGCTGGTGCTGGCCGCGGGGGCGCTCGCGTTCCGGCTGCCCCCGCGCACGGAGCGCTAGAAGCCGGTCTTGGCGAGCCAGCGCTCCCACACGGGCGCGTCGCCGATCGTCTCGACCGTGTCGGACGGTCGGCGGCGCAGCAGCGCGAGCAGGAGGTCGGCCACGGGTCCGCGGACGGCGACGTCGCCCTTGGCGTGCCCGTGCTCCCACGCGATGCGCTCACCGGCGCCGCGGACGAACCACTCCCCCGCGCGCCCGAGGCCGTCGTCGGTGGCGTGCAGGTGCAGCGTGGCGCCGTCGGCGAGGGGGTTGTCGGCGGGCTCGAACGGCCGCTCCTCCAACAGACCGAGCCATTCGGAGACGCTGTCGGCCGCACGCTCGGCGGGAACCACGAAGTCGGCCCCGAGGGCGAGCGCGGCGTCGGCCCGGTGCACCAGCACCTCGTGCTCGCGCCTGCGGATCCACCAGGACGCGGGACGGGGGCCGTTGAACGTCCAGACCGGGGTGTCCGGACCCGCCTCGGCCACGGCGTCGAGGATCGCCTGCGGCCCGCCCTGAAGCCAGTCGACCAGTCCGCCCTCCGGCGGTCGCCCGTCGGCCACCTCCCGGGGATCGGCGGGCAGGCCGGTGCGCACGATCGTGGCCGCCCACCGATCGCCGCGGCCGACGTGCCGGAACAGCTGCTTGAGCGACCAACCCGGGCAGGTGGGCACCGGCGTCCCCGGGTCGGCCGCCGCGGCGAGGGCGGCGAAGTGCGCGTTCTCGTCGACGAGGGCGGCGGCATGATCCATGGGTGCCGACCCTATCGGGCGAACGCCCCCGCGCATGATTCGTTCGGTGATCGGGTAGGAACTGCCCATGGCGTCTGAGATCCGCGAGTGGTCCGTGCCCGCCCCGGCGCGTGCCCTCCTCTGGTGGCCCGCCATCTCGTTCGTGCTGGTCGTCGTGGCTCCCGACGCCGCGACCGGCGTGATCATCGTCGCGGGCGCGGTGCTGGCACTGCTCGGCGTGGCGCTGCCCGCGCTGGCCCGGCGGCTGCGGCCGCCCGCGGGCGAGCCCGCGACCATGGAGTTCCCGACGATGGAGATGCCGCCCGCCAGCGGGGACCACGCCGCCTGAGCCGTGCATCACGGACGGTAGAACGTCCGATAGTTGGATGTCATACTAAATCGTATGACGGATCTGCACGTGCCTGCGCACCCCGTCCGCTTCGTCAGCGCGGCGAGCCTGTTCGACGGCCACGACGCGGCGATCAACATCATGCGGCGCATCCTGCAGCGCCAGGGCGCCGAGGTGGTGCACCTCGGCCACAACCGCTCGGTCGACGAGGTGGTGGCGGCCGCGGTCCAGGAGGACGCGCAGGGCGTCGCGATCAGCTCGTACCAGGGCGGGCACGTCGAGTACTTCTCCTACCTCGTCGAGCTGCTGCGCGAGCGCGGCGCCGGGCACATCCGGGTCTACGGCGGCGGCGGTGGCGTGATCGTGCCGCGCGAGATCGAGCTGCTGCACGAGCGCGGCGTCGCGCGCATCTTCTCCCCCGAGGACGGCCAGCGCCTCGGCCTACCCGGGATGATCAACGTGATGATCCGGGAGTGCGACGTCGACCTCGCCGCGCAGCCCCCGGCGTCCTACGACGACCTGTACGCGGGCGACACGGCCACGCTGGCCCGCACCCTCACGCTCGCCGAGGCCGGGCGGCTGCCCGCCGACCTCGACCTCTCCCCGCGCCACACCGTCCCCGTGCTCGGCATCACCGGCACCGGCGGCTCCGGGAAGTCCTCGCTCACCGACGAGCTGGTGCGCCGCTTCCGGCTCGACCAGGAGGACAAGCTGCGCATCGCCGTGCTCGCCGTCGACCCCACGCGGCGCAAGGGCGGCGGGGCGCTGCTCGGCGACCGGATCCGGATGAACAGCATCACCGGCGAGAACGTCTTCTTCCGGTCGATGGCCACCCGCGGCGCCGAGGGCGGCCTCCCGGAGCGGCTCTCCGACGTCATCGCGGTGCTCAAGGCGGCCGGGTTCGACCTCGTGATCGTCGAGACGCCCGGCATCGGCCAGGGCGACGCCGCGATCGTGCCGTTCGTCGACCGCTCGCTGTACGTGATGACGCCCGAGTTCGGTGCCGCGTCCCAGCTCGAGAAGATCGACATGCTCGACTTCGCCGACGCCGTCGCGATCAACAAGTTCGAGCGGCGCGGCGCCGAGGACGCCCGCCGCGACGTCGGCCGCCAGCTCGTGCGCAACCGCGAGGAGTTCGGCGCGACGTGGGAGGACATGCCGGTGTTCGGCACGTCCGCCGCGACCTTCAACGACGAGGGCGTCACCGCGCTCTACCAGCACCTGCGCGGGCTCCTGCTCGGCGAGGGCGGTCACGGGGCGGCTGCCGCACACCGAGCGCAGGACCTCGGCGCCGCACGCCGCCGTGATCCCGCCCGGCAAGGTGCGCTACCTCGCCGACGTGGCCGAGACCGTGCGCGACTACCACGACGCCACCGCGACGGCCGTCGGCGGCCGCGCGGGTCCGCCAGCACCTGCGCACGGCGCGCGAGCTCGTCGGCGCGGCGGTCGACGAGGCGCTCGCCGACGCCGAGAAGGCGCTGCCCGCCGCCGACGCCGAGCTGCTCGACGGCTGGGCGCAGACCGTCAAGGACTACGCGGGCGACGAGCTCGTGGTGCGCGTGCGGGACAAGGAGCTGCACACCGCGCTCACCCGCGAGACGCTGTCGGGCAGCCGGATCCCGCGCGTCGCGCTCCCCCGCTACACCGAGGACGCCGAGCTGCTGCGCTTCCTGCGCAGCGAGAACCTGCCCGGCCGGTTCCCGTTCACGGCGGGCGTCTTCAACTTCAAGCGCGAGGGCGAGGACCCGGCCCGGATGTTCGCGGGCGAGGGCGACGCGTTCCGCACCAACCGCCGCTTCAAGATCCTCTCGGCGGACTCCGACGCGAAGCGGCTGTCCACGGCGTTCGACTCGGTGACGCTCTACGGCCGCGACCCGGACACCCGTCCCGACGTCTACGGCAAGGTCGGCACGTCCGGCGTCTCGATCGCGACGCTCGAGGACCTGAAGGTGCTCTACGGCGGCTTCGACCTCTGCTCGCCCACCACGTCCGTCTCGATGACGATCAACGGTCCGGCTCCGACGATCCTCGCGTACTACCTCAACACCGCGATCGACCAGCGGATCGACGCCTTCCGCGACGAGGAAGGGCGCGAGCCCGACGACGCCGAGCGCGAGGAGCTCGCCGCCTACGCGCTCGCCAACGTGCGCGGCACGGTGCAGGCCGACATCCTCAAGGAGGACCAGGGCCAGAACACCTGCATCTTCTCCACCGAGTTCTCGCTGCGCATGATGGCCGACATCCAGGAGTGGTTCATCGCGCACAAGGTGCGCAACTTCTACTCGGTGTCGATCTCCGGCTACCACATCGCCGAGGCCGGGGCGAACCCCATCAGCCAGCTCGCCTTCACCCTCGCCAACGGCTTCACCTACGTCGAGAGCTACCTCGCCCGCGGCATGGACATCGACGACTTCGCGCCCAACCTGTCGTTCTTCTTCTCCAACGGGATGGACGCCGAGTACTCGGTGATCGGGCGGGTGGCCCGGCGGATCTGGGCGGTGGCCATGCGCGAGCGCTACGGCGCCAACGAGCGCAGCCAGAAGCTCAAGTACCACGTGCAGACCTCGGGCCGGTCGCTGCACGCCCAGGAGATGGACTTCAACGACATCCGCACCACGCTGCAGGCCCTCTGCGCGCTCTACGACAACGCGAACTCGCTGCACACCAACGCCTACGACGAGGCCGTGACGACGCCGACCGAGGAGTCGGTGCGCCGTGCGATGGCCATCCAGATGATCATCAACCGCGAGTGGGGGCTCTCGATGAACGAGAACCCGCTGCAGGGCTCGTTCGTCATCGAGGAGCTGACCGACCTGGTCGAGGAGGCGGTGCTCGCCGAGTTCGACCGCATCGCCGAGCGCGGCGGCGTGCTGGGCGCGATGGAGACGGGCTACCAGCGCGGCCGGATCCAGGACGAGTCGATGCTCTACGAGCAGCGCAAGCACGACGGCTCGCTGCCGATCATCGGGGTCAACACGTTCGTGCGTCCCGAGTCCGACGCCTCGCCGAAGGAGATCGAGCTCGCCAGGGCGACGGAGGCCGAGAAGCAGAGCCAGCTCGACCGGCTCGCGGACTTCCACTCCCGCCACGCCGCCGACGCCCCGGCCGCGCTGCGCCGCCTGCAGGACGTGGCCACCGGCGACGGCAACGTGTTCGACGAGCTGATGAAGGCCGCGCGGGTGTGCTCGCTCGGCCAGCTCACCGACGCGTTCTTCGAAGTGGGCGGCCAGTACCGGCGCAACATGTAGCCTCTCGCCGTGTTCGTCGACGACGAGGGGCGCCCGGTCGCGACGCCCGATCGGGTGCGACGAGTGGTCAGCATCGTGCCGTCGCTCACCGAAGCCGTGGCGCTGAGCGACCGCGCGCTGCTCGTCGGGGCCACCGACTGGTGCACCCATCCGGCCGACCTTTACGTCACCCGCGTGCGGGGCACGAAGAACCCCGACGTGGCCGCGATCGTCGCGCTGGCGCCCGACCTGGTCGTCGCCAACCAGGAGGAGAACCGCCCCGACGACCTCGACGCCCTCCGCGCCGCGGGCGTGCCGGTGTACGTCACCGACATCCGCACCCTCGACGGCGCTGTCGACGGGGCGTTCGGCGCGCTCGCACGCATGCTCGCGGCCTGCGGGATCACCCGTCCGGGTTGGCTCGACGACGCCGAGCGCGCGTGGGCCGCCGTACCCGAGCCCACGCGGCGCCGTCGGGCCGTGGTGCCGATCTGGCGACGCCCCTGGATGGCCGTCGGACGCGACACGTTCACCGGCGCAGTGCTGGCCCGGCTCGGCGTCGACAACGCGTTGTGCAACGATCTCGAACGCTATCCGCGCTTCGACCCGGAGGCGCTGCCTGCCCACGACCTCGTCGTCCTACCCGACGAGCCCTACAACTTCACCGCCGAGGATGGCCCCGAATCCTTCCCCGGCACGCAGTCGGTGCTGGTCAGCGGCCGACTGCTGACGTGGTACGGCCCGAGCCTTGCCGAGGCGGCCCGGGTGCTCCCCGCATTGCTCCAGGAGGACTAGCACAAATGGCGTCAGCGAAGTACGACTACGTCATCGTCGGCGGGGGGTCGGCGGGCTCGGCGATCGCCAACCGCCTCAGTGCGGACCCCACCACGCAGGTCCTCGTGCTGGAAGCGGGCATCGCGGACCACCGCTGGGACCCGATCATCACCATGCCCGCCGCGCTCGGCTTCCCGGTCGGCAACCGGCGCTACGACTGGTGCTACGCGACCGAGCCCGAGCCGCACATGCAGAACCGCCGCATGCGCCAGCCGCGCGGCAAGATCCTGGGCGGCTCCAGCAGCATCAACGGGATGATGTACCACCGCGGCCACCCCGCCGACTTCGACCAGTGGGCCGCGGAGACCGGCGAACCGGGCTGGGACTACGCCCACGTGCTGCCCTACTTCCAGCGTCACGAGCACGTGCTCACCGCCGATCCGGAAGGCATCCGCGGCCACGCGGGCCCGCAGATCCTGGAGCCCGCCGAGGCGCGGGGCCCGCTCTTCGACGCGTTCTTCGCCGCGGCCCGCCAGGCCGGCCACCGGGTCACCACCAGCATCAACGACCACATCCAGGAGGGGGTCGCCCCTGCCGAGCGCATGATCCACAATGGACGGCGGCTCTCGGCGTCGCGCGCCTACCTCGCGCCGATCCGCGCGCGCGCCAACCTCGAGGTGCGCTGCGGGGTCCAGGTCGGCCGGGTGATCATGGAGGGCACCCGCGCGGTCGGCGTCTCCTTCCGCCAGGGGTCCGGCGGCGAGGAGCGCGTGTTCGCGGGTGAGGTCGTGCTCTGCGGCGGCACCATGGGCACCCCGCACGTGCTGCAGCTCTCGGGCATCGGCCCGGCGGACGTGCTGGAGCGGGTCGGGGTGCGGGTGGTCCTCGGCCTCCCCGCCGTCGGGGAGAACCTGGAGGACCACCTCGCGGTGCACATGCAGCACCGGTGCACGAAGCCGGTGTCCCTGCTGGCGATGCGCAAGAAGTACCGCTGGCCCGGGTTCGCGGCGCAATGGCTGCTCACCGGAACCGGCCCGGGCGCCAGCAACCACCAGGAGGCCACCAGCTTCTACCGCAGCGACGAGACGCAGGACCGACCCGACATCATGATGTCGTTCGCCGCGCTGGCGATGCGCAGCGAGGAAGGCGCGCAGGTCGACGGGCACGGCTACCAGCTGCACGTCGGCGTGATGCGCACGGAGGCCCGCGGCAGCGTGCACCTCCGCTCGGCCAACCCGGCCGTGCACCCGGCGATCCGCTGCAACTACCTGTCCGGCGCGAGCGACCGCGACCGCTGGGTGCGCGGCATCGAGATCGCGCGCGACCTGCTCGGCCAACCCGCTTTCGCCGAGTTGGACGGCGGCGAGGTGCTGCCCGGGCCACGCGTCGTCGAGCCCGACGAGGTGATGGCGTGGGTCTCCCGCGCCGCCCAGACCGGGCTGCACCCCTCCGGCACCGCGCGCATGGGCCGCGGCGAGAACAGCGTGGTCGACCCCCGCGACATGCGCGTGCACGGCACCACCGGCCTGCGCGTCGTGGACGCGTCGGCGATGCCGTCGCTCACCAACGGCAACACCTACGCGCCCACGATGGCGCTCGCCGAGAAGGCGGCCGACCTCATCCTCGGGAACACCCCCCTGCCCCCGGTGGACGTGGCCGGCCGTGCGTCCCGGCCGTCGGTGACGGTGCCGACCGACTGATCAGGCCGCCGTCAGGCGGCCGTCGGCGTGCGCGCGACCGACCGTCGCCGCCTTCTCGCGGGCCTCGCCCCGGGAGGCGGCGGCGGCGTCGCGCAGCTCGGCCATCGCGGGCACGACGTCGGCCAGGGTCAGCTCGGCCTCCACGAGCGTGACGTCGGCGCCCCACACGTCGCCGAGGATCCGCAGGAGGTACGGCGTGGCGTGGTCCCAGCCCTCACGGGGGGTGCCCGCGCCGTAGCCACCGCCGCGCACCGCGACGAGGACGACCGCCTTGCCCTCGAGCGGGCGGTTGCCCGGCCCGAACCGCGGGTCGGTGATGACGAGGTCGATCCACGCCTTGACGTGGGCGGGCACCCCGAAGTTGTAGAGCGGGGTGGCGATGAGCACGGTCTGGGCGTCGAGCAGCTCGTCGGCCAGCGTCGCGGCCAGCGCCAACGCCTGGCGCTGCGCGGGCGTGCGCGCGTCCTCCGGCACGTACGAGCCCGCGACGGCGGCGGCCCACGCGTCCGACGGCAGCGGGTTGAGCCCGATGTCGCGGCGCACGACGTGGCCCACCCACGCGTCCTCGACGACGTCGGCCACCTCCCGGCTGATCGATCCCTCCGTGCGGATGCTGCTGTCGAGACGGAACAGGGCCACGGCCAACTCCTCGGTATCGCAGATGTTCTGTATTCCAGACGATCGTAGCAACAGAACGTCTCTCCGGCTGCATTCCCGGTAAACTGAGGTCGTGACCACACCGTCAGGCGTCGAGGCCGAGCTCGGCTGGGCGCTGGGCACGGTCACCCGGGCCCACCTGCGCGCGGCCCAGGACGTCGTCGGCGGCCTGCCCGGTGGGCCCCGCGGCTACCAGGTGCTCGCGGCCGCCGCCACCGGCGAGGCGGGCAGCCAGCTCGCGCTCGGCAGGCAGCTGGGCGTCGACCGCACGGTGATGACCTACCTCCTCGACGAGCTGGAGCAGGCGGGGCTCGTCGCGCGCACACCTGACCCGGCCGACCGGCGGGCGCGCCGCATCACGCTCACCGAAGACGGCCAGGCCCGGCTCTGCGCGCTCGAACGCTCGCTGCGGGCCGCCGAGGACGATCTGCTGGCCCCGCTCGACTCCGGGGAGCGCGCCGAGCTGCGCGCGCTCCTGCTCCGGGTGGCCACGCGCGTCGGCGGTCCGGCCATCACCTGCACCGAGGCCGAAGCGCTCTCTTGACGCCGCTGGCCATGGCCGGTAGTCACCCCCCATGGCTCGCGATCGGTACGACTACGTCATCGTCGGCGGCGGCTCGGCGGGGTGCGCGCTGGCCAACCGGCTCTCCACCGACCCCGGCAACCGGGTGCTCGTGCTGGAGGCGGGCCGCAGCGACTTCCCGTTCGACGTCTTCGTCCACATGCCCGCGGCGCTGACGTTCCCGAGCGGCAACCCGCTCTACGACTGGCGCTACGAGTCCGAGCCGGAGCCGCACCTGCACAACCGGCGGGTGCCGCACGCCCGCGGCAAGGTGCTCGGCGGCTCGAGCAGCATCAACGGCATGATCTTCCAGCGGGGCAACCCGATGGACTACGAGCGGTGGGGCGCCGACCCCGGCATGGGCAGCTGGGACTTCGCCCACTGCCTGCCCTACTTCATGCGCATGGAGAACTGCCTCGCCGCCGGGGCGGACGACGCGTTCCGCGGCCACAGCGGCCCGCTCGTGATGGAGCGCGGGCCCGCCACCAACCCGCTGTTCGGCGCGTTCCTGCAGGCGGTGCAGGAGGCGGGCTACCCGCTGACCGACGACGTCAACGGGTTCCGGCAGGAGGGCTTCGCCAAGTTCGACCGCAACGTCTACCGCGGACGGCGGATGTCGGCGGCCCGCGCCTACCTGCACCCGGTGATGTCGCGCAAGAACCTCGAGGTGCGCACGAACGCGCTGGTCACGAACGTGGTGTTCGAGGGCAGCCGGGCGGTCGGCGTCGAGTACACGCGCTTCGGCCGGGGGTCGGCGCACCGGGTGGACGCGGGCGAGGTCGTGCTGGCGGGCGGCGCGATCAACTCACCGCAGCTGCTGCAGCTGTCCGGGGTGGGCGACCCGACGCTGCTGCGCGGCCTGGGCATCCCGGTGGTCGCCGACGTGCCCGGCGTGGGCGCGAACCTCCAGGACCACCTGGAGGTGTACGTGCAGCACGCGTGCACGCAGCCGGTGTCGATGCAGCCCTACCTCGCGAAGAGGCACTGGGCGGGGGTCGGCGCGCGGTGGCTGTTCCTGCGCAGCGGGCCCGGCGCCACCAACCACTTCGAGGCGGGCGGCTTCGTCCGCAGCAACGACGAGGTCGACTACCCGAACCTGATGTTCCACTTCCTGCCGATCGCGGTGCGCTACGACGGCACCGCGCCCACGGGCGGGCACGGCTACCAGGTGCACGTCGGGCCGATGTACTCCGACGCCCGCGGCACCTTGAAGATCACCAGCACCGATCCGCGCAAGCACCCGGCGCTGCGCTTCAACTACCTGTCCACCGACCAGGACCGCCGCGAGTGGGTGGAGGCGCTGCACGTCACCCGCAAGATCCTGGAGCAGCCCGCGATGCGCGCGTTCGACGGCGGGGAGCTCTCCCCCGGCCCGGACGTGCAGACCGACGAGCAGATCCTCGACTGGGTGGGCCACGACGCGGAGACGGCGTTGCACCCGTGCGGCACCACCGCCATGGGCACCGGGCCGATGGCGGTCGTCGACCCGCTCACGATGCGCGTGCGCGGCACCGAGGGGCTGCGCGTGGTGGACGCGTCGGTGATGCCCTACGTCACCAACGGCAACATCTACGCGCCCGTGATGATGCTGGCCGAGAAGGCGGCCGACCTCATCCTGGGCAACACGGCGCTACCGCCGATGAAGGTCGAGTACTACCGCCACGCCCGGTGAGGCTCAGGTGAACCAGCGGGCAGGGGCGGGCGCGGTGTTGTGCCAGATGTGCTTCTGCTCCTGGTACTCGTGCAGGCCGGTGGGGCCGAGCTCGCGGCCGTTGCCGGAGCGCTTCATGCCGCCCCACTCGGCCCCCGGCACGTAGGGCCCGAAGTCGTTGATCCACACCGTGCCGTGGCGCAGCGCACCGGCCACCCGGTGCGCGCGCGCCGCGTCGCGCGTCCAGACCGCGCCCGCCAGGCCGTAGGTCGTGTCGTTGCCGAGCGCGATCGCCTCGCTCTCGTCGACGAAGCGCTCCACGGTGAGCAGCGGGCCGAACGTCTCCTCGCGCACCACCCGCATGCCGCGGTGGCAGCCGTCGAGCACGGTGGGGCGGTAGAAGTAGCCCTTGGCGAGCTCCGGGTCGTCGGGGCGGCACCCGCCCGACAGCACCCGGGCGCCCTCCTCGCGGGCCGACGCGACGAAGTCCTCGATCTTGGCCCGGTGCGCCGCGGAGACCAGCGGGCCGGTCTGGCTGGCCGGGTCGAGCCCGTTGCCGATCCGGATCGCGTCCGCCCGGGTGGCCAGCTCGGCGACGAGCTCGTCCGCGACCGACTCCTCGACGATCAGCCGCGCGCCCGCCGAGCAGACCTGGCCCGAGTGCAGGAAGACCGCGGTGAGGGCGTTGTCGACGACGGTCTCGAAACCCCCGTTGTCGGCCGCGTCGGCGAACACGATGTTGGGGTTCTTGCCGCCCAGCTCCACCGCGACGCGCTTCACGGTCTCGGCGGACGCCCGGATGATCGCCTGGCCGGTGGCGAGGCCACCGGTGAAGCTGACCATGTCGACGTCCGGGTGCGCGGTGAGCGGCGCACCGACCGCCGGGCCGGTGCCCAGCAGGATGTTGACCACGCCGGGCGGCACCCCGGCCTCCTCGACGAGGCGCACGAGCAGCACCGACGTGAGCGGCGTGACCTCGCTCGGCTTGATCACGCTCGTGCAGCCCGCCACGAGGGCGGGCGCGAGCTTCCACGACAGCTGCAGGAGCGGGTAGTTCCACGGTGTGATGAGCGCGCAGACGCCGACCGGCTCGTGCGCGATGCGCGACAGCACGTGCGGCTGCCCCACGTCGACCGTGCGCCCCTCCTGCGCCACCGCGATGTCGGCGTAGTAGCGGAACACCGCCGTGACGTCGTCGATGTCGATGCGGCTCTCGCCGAGGGTCTTGCCGGTGTCGAGCGTCTCGACGCGGGCGATGTGCTCCCGGTCGCGCTGCAGCAGATCGGCGACCCGGCGCAGGACCCCGGCCCGCTCGTCCACCGACGTGGCCCGCCACCCCCGCGGGTCGTCGAAGGCGGCGCGCGCGGCGGCCACCGCGGCGGCGACGTCGTCGGGGCCTGCCTGGTCGACCGCCTCCACCACGCTGCCGTCGAACGGGTTGAGCACGTCCACGGAGCCGCCGGAGCCTGCGGTCCACTTGCCGTCGATGTAGAGGCTGGGCACGAGGCGATCGTTCCCGATTGTCGCGCGACGTCAAGAGGCCCGCAGGCTCCGGTCGGGTAGGAGGGTGCTCAGCGCGCTCCAGGCCTGGGCGGCCTTCAGCCAGGCGTTGACCTTGTCCGGGTTGGCGTCGACCCACTGCTGGGCCGCCTTCTCGGCGTCCACCTTGTCCTCGGTGATCGCCTTCGCCACCTTGTTCTGGTCGTCGTTGGTCCAGCTGAACGCCTTGACCAGCTTGTAGGCCGGGCCGTTGGCCTCGGCGAACTTGGCCGCGACGATCTTGTTCAGGTCGTACTTCGGGTAGTCGCAGGCGATCTTCGCCGGGTCGGCGTCACAGCCGTCCTTGTAGGGCGGCAGGTTCACCTTGACCAGCGGCACCTCGGACAGGAACCACTGCGGGTCGTAGAAGTAGCCGATCAGCGGCTTCTTGTTCGTCTCGGCCTGGCGGAACGCCTGGATCAGCGCGGCCTCGCTGCCCGCGTAGACCACCTTGTAGTTCAGCTTGAGGTTCGTGACCAGCGCCTCGTCGTTGGTGACGAACGACGGGTCGCCGTCCAGCAGCTGGCCCTGCCCGCCGGACTCGGTGGTCTTGAACATGTCGGCGTACTTGTTGAGGTTGTTCCAGTCGGTGATGTCCGGGTACTGCTGGGCCATCCACGGCGGCACGTACCAGCCGATCACGCCGATGTTGCCGTTGGGCCCGGCGTCCTGGGCCGTCTTCTGGTCGGTGATGTACTTCTGCACGAGGTCCGGGTGGCCCCAGTTCTCGATCACGACGTCGACCTCGCCGTTGCCCATGCCCTGCCAGGCGACCTCTTCCTTGACGTTCTTGTACTCGACGTCGCAGCCGAGCTTGCTCTTGGCGATGTAGCCGACGACGTGCGCCGACGCCTCGTAGCCCACCCACGGGTTGATCGCCATGTTGAGCTTGCCGCAGTTGGCGGCCTGGCCGCCGCCGCTGGGGGCCGGGGCGTTCTGGATGTTGCCGCCACCGCAGGCGGCCAGCGCGAGGCCGATCACCGCGGCCAACGCGACCCTGGCGAGTCCTACCTTTGATCGTGACACGTACTACCTCCTGATCAGCGCCGGCCGTAGCGGGCCGCGGCGTACTGGGCGATTCGGTCGAGCATGACCCCGAGGGCGGTGATGGCGATGCCTGCCGCCAGCCCCTTGCCGAACAGCTGGGACTGGGAGAAGCCCGCGACCACGTAGTAACCCAGGCCGCCGCCACCGACCAGGCCACCGATGACGACCATCGAGAGCACGTACAGCAGGCCCTGGTTGGACGCCAGCACGACGGCCGCCCTGGCCATCGGCAGCTGCACCTTGTTGATCATCTGCCAGGCCGTGGTGCCTGCCGCCCTGGCGGCCTCGACCGAGGTCGGGGACACGCCGCGGATGCCGTCGGCGATCAGCTTGGTGGCCACCGGGATCCCGAACGCGACGGCGGCCACGATCGCGGTGAACCGGCTGGGCCCGAACAGGGCCAGCGCAGGCACGAGGTAGACGAACGGCGGAATGGTCTGGAACCCGTCCAGGAACGGACGGACCACCGTGTCCGCACGGCGGTTGCGCCCCATCAAGACCCCGACGACCATCGCGAAGACGATCACGGCGAGGGTGGCCACCAGGGTGGTGGTGAGCGTCTTCATGCTCTCGTTCCACAGCCCGGTGCCCAGGATGATCAGCAGACAGACCAGCGAGGTGACGGTGGGCCGCCAACCACCGAGCAGGTACGACAGTGCCAGCACCACCAGGAACATCAGCCACCACGGCGAGTCCGCCAACAGCGACTGCAGCGGGTTCAGCAGCACCGTGGTGACCAGGTCGGCGAGCCACGTCGTGAAGCCGGAGATCTCGCTGACCAGCCAGTCGGTGAAGGCGGTGACGCCTGCGGCCAGCGGGGTGCCGAGGTCGGGCTGCGACGGGAACTCGGCCAGCTGCAGCCATGTCCGGGACAGGTAGATCGCGATCACGACGACGATCGCGCCTGCACCCAGGATGATCCGCCTGCGCCTACTGTCGCCTGCGCCTGCCCGGGTGGCCACCTCGGCCCGCTCACTGGCCGCGGTGGTGGTCCGGTCCAGCACGATCGCCATGATCACGATGGCGATGCCGCTGACGAACGCGTCGCCGATGTCCAGGCTCTGCAACGCCTGCGCCACCGGCTGGCCCAGGCCCGGCCCGTTGATCAGGGCCGCGATGGTGGCCATGGACAGCGCGGCCATCGTGCACTGGTTGAGCCCCACCACGATGGTCCGGCGGGCCATCGGCAGCTGCACCGTGCGCAGCACCTGCCACCGGCTGGTGCCCATCGAGCGGACCGCCTCGATGGTCGTCGGGGAAACGCTGCGGATGCCGTGCGCGGTGATCCGGGCCAGCGGCGGCAGCGAGTAGATCAGCGTGGTGATCACGGCCGAGGCCGGGCCGATGCCGAAGAACAACACCAGCGGCGCCAGGTAGGCGAACGACGGCATCGTCTGCATCACGTCCAGGATCGGCGTGATGGCCGCATTCGCCCGGGAGCTCCTGGCCATCCAGATGCCTAACGGAATGCCGATGATCACACAGATGAACACCGCGACGAAGGTGACGATCAACGTGTCGATGCTGTCGGCCCAGTAGCCGAGGAAACCGAAGAGGAGCAACGCGACCAACACCATGATCGCCGAACGCATACCGGCCAGCGCGAGGCCGATCCAGGTGAACAACGCCACCACGCCGAACCAGCCGATCTCCGGCACCGGGCGCGGGAAGGCGGGCTGGCTGAGCAGCTCGCGTAGCCAGTTGATCGTGGCGTCGAGGACAGCGCTGATCGGGTCGATGATGTATTGGAAGAAGAAGCTGCCCTGGCGCGCCGAGTCGAACGCGTCGCGGAGCTCGTTGAGCCAGATCTGGAACCCGGTGAGCTCGGCGCCGCCGAGCTCCAGTGTGGCGGTGCCGTGGAAGATCGCCCAGCCGAGCAACCAGACCACCAGCACACTCAGGACCAGCCATCCGGTGCTGAGAAACCGCCGTGCCCCGCCGCCGGGTTCCGGCTGGGACGCCGTCGGCGGCTTCTCCAGGGTCGCGGTCATCGCACCGCGTCCTGCTCGACCGGTGCGGCGTCGGCGGCAGGTGCGCCCGCATCCGGCTCCGCGATCGGCTCGTCCTCGGCCACCACCACGCGCAGGATGGCCTCGTCGTCGACGACGCCGACCAGCTCGTCGCCGTCGAACACGCGCACCGGGTGCTCGGAGTCCAATACCGCGCGCGCCGCGTCCCGGATGATCCGGTCGGCGGCCATCGCCGGTCCGTCCAGCGCCTCGCCCGGGTGCGGCGGGCGCATCACCCAGCGCAGGGTGAGCACGTGCGAGCGCGGGACCTCGCTGACGAAGTCGCGCACGTAGTCGTCGGCCGGGGCACCGACGACCTGGGCGGGGGTGCCGATCTGCACGATCGCGCCGTCCCGCATGATCAGGATCCGGTCGCCAAGCTTGAGCGCCTCCTGCAGGTCGTGGGTGATGAAGATCATCGTCTTGCCGACCTCTTCGTGCAGCCGGATGACCTCGTTCTGCATGTCGCGGCGGATCAGCGGGTCGAGCGCGGAGAACGGCTCGTCGAACATCAGCACCTGCGGGTCGACGGCCAGCGCCCTGGCCAGCCCGACGCGCTGCTGCATGCCGCCGGAGAGCTGGTCGGGGTAGGAGTTCTCGTTCCCGGTCAGGCCGACCAAGTCGATCATCTCCTTGGCCCGGCCGCGGCGGGTCGCCTTGTCCTCGCCGCGCACCTCCAACCCGTAGCCCACGTTGTCGATCACCTTGCGGTGCGGCAGCAGGCCGAAGTGCTGGAACACCATCGCCACGTGGTGGCGGCGCAGCTCGCGCAGCTGGTTGTCGTTGGCGGCGGTGATGTCCTCGCCGTTCATCACGACCTGCCCCGCGGTCGGCTCGATGAGCCGGGTGAGCAGCCGGATGAGCGTGGACTTGCCCGAGCCCGACAGGCCCATCACCACGAACACCTCGCCGGGGGTCACCTCGAACGAGACGTCCTTGACGGCCATCACGCAGCCGGTCTTGGCTTGCAGATCCTTGCGGGACAGGTCCGCGTCCGGGCTCCCGATGATCTTCTCGGCACCGTTCCCGAAGATCTTCCACAGGCTGTCTACGGCCAGCGCAGCGTCATGCGTGGACGATGTCATCGCGATCCTCCAAGGCTGGGCACGCGCTGATCGTCCTCGACTGAACGAGCACGTCAAGACTTTGAGTTCGAATTGAGGCATAGAGTTTCGCCATGAGCAACAAGCCCGGCAGCCTCCGGTCGGTCGAGCGCGCGATCGGCGTGCTGGAGGTGCTGGCGGCGCGCGGCGAAGCGGGGGTCACCGAGGTGGCTTCGGAGATCGCCGTGCACAAGTCAACCGCGTTCCGGCTGCTCGGCGCACTGGAGGGCGGCGGGTTGGTGGAGCAGACCGGGCACCGCGGCAAGTACCGGCTCGGCTTCGGGTTGATCCCGCTGGCGGGCGCGGTCTCCGACCGGCTCGACGTCGTGCAGCAGGGCCGCGCCGTGTGCACCCGCCTCGCCACCGAGCTCGGCGAGACGGTCAACGTCGCGGTGTTGCGCGACCACTTCGCGGTCAACGTCGACCAGGCCCGCGGGCCGTCCCAGGTGGCCACGCACAACTGGATCGGGCAGCTCACCCCGCTGCACTGCACGTCGAGCGGGAAGGTGCTGTTGGCCCACCTGGATCCGACGACGCGCGCCGACCTGCTCGTCCGGGCGGGCACACCGCGGCTGACCCCGCGCACCGAGACCGCGGCGGCGCGGCTGGAGGAGCAGCTCGCCCGCGTGCGGGAGACCGGCTACGCGACGGCCGTCGAGGAGTACGAGGTGGGCCTCAACGCGGTCGCCGCGCCGGTGTTCGACCGGTCCGGGCAGGTGGTCGCGGCGGTGTCGGTGTCCGGGCCGTCCTACCGGCTGGACGAGCAGCGGATCCGGCACCTGGTCGCCCCGCTGCTGGCCAGCACCGCCGAGATCAGCAGGCGGATGGGGCACCGGCGGCCTGCCCCGTGAGCTAGGAGCCCAGCTCTTCGAAGAGGGTGAGCTGCACGCCGTCGGGTGCGGTGAGGCGGGCGTTGCGCGAGTTCCACGGCGTGACGGTCGGCGGCGCGATCAGCTCGGCGCCCGCCGCCGTGAGCCGCTCCGCCACGGCGGCGGCGTCGGCCACCTGGAAGGCGACCCGGAGGGGGCCCGCCACGCGGCGGCCGACCTCGACCTGGTCCACGTACGCGGCGTTGCCAGGGTCGGTGAGCTCCAGCGTCGCCCGGCCCGCGTCGAGGAGGACCACGTGGCCGTCGGGCGAGTCGAACTCGGCGAGCTGGCCGAGCCCGAGCACGTCCCGGTAGAAGGTCAACGCCTCCTGGTAGTTCTCGGCGGTGACGACCAGCCGCAGCTCGGTGACCGACACGTCGGTCACCGTTGCCCGGCGAGCAGCTCGGCCAAGGCCTCTTCCAGGAGCGCGTCGCCCACGACCATGGTCTCCAGCGGCAGACCCAACTGCTCGGCCGCCCGCTCCGCCGCGGCGCGCAGCCGGTCCGTGGGGTGCTGGGCGAGCCACACGACGCGCCGGTAGTGGCCGAAGTAGGTGTCGCGCAGCTCGGGGTAGCGGTCGAGACCCAGCTCGACGACGACCGACCGGTGGAACGACGTCACGAGGTAGTCGGTGAGCACGTACGTGCCCGGCTCGGCGGCGAGCAGGGCGCGGAAGCGCTCGGCGCCCGCGAACACGTCGTAGCAGTGCGCGCCGGGCAGCCTGCGGACCTCGAGCCGGGCGCAGACCTCGTCGAGGCCGCCGTAGGTGCCGCAGTCGGCGTAGCCCACGGCGACGCGGGCGTAGCGGGGTCGCAGCCGGGTGAGCGCCCGCTCGACCTCCGCGGCGATGCGATCCGGGCGGTTGTGCAGCAGCGGGGGCAGCGGGTGGACGTCGACGGGCCAGCTCCGGCGCTCGGCGACGTCGGCGACGTGCCGGGCGATCGCCCCGCACGCCACCACCGCGACCCGCTGGAGGGGCTCAGGGGAAGGCGAGTCGGTCGACGAAGCGGTCGTTGAAATCGGGACGGTCGGAGAGCTCGACGTAATGCACCTCCTCCAGCAGGGCCTGGGCGGCGGCGCGTTCCCGCATGGACAGCAGCGCCATCTTGGCGCCCTCGCCCGCGACGTTGCCCGCGCTGACGATGCGCAGGGTGGCGACTTCGGGCACGAGCCCGATCCGCACGGCCGCCGACGGGGCGAGGTAGCTGCCGAACGACCCGGCCAGCACGACCTGGGCGACATCGGCATCGGTCAGGCCTTGTTCTTCCAGCAGCAGGGTCCAGCCGGTGGCGATCGCGGCTTTGGCGAACTGCAGCTCACGGATGTCGCGCTGCGACAGGTACAAGGAGTCCGCGGGGTCGCCGCCGCGGAAGTGCAGCACGAACACCCGTTCCTTGCCGACCTGTTGCAGGCGGGCGGCCAGGCCCGCAGGCACGCCGGGCGCGTCGGGCTGGATCAACCGTCCGGAGGAGTCCACGAGGCCTGCGGCGACCAGTGCCGCGACGGCGTCGACCAGCCCCGAACCCGCGAGGCCGAGGGGTTCGACGTCGCCGATGACCTGCAGCAGCACGTCGTCGTCGCTGATCTTCACGCCCTCGACCGCGCCCGGCGCGGCGCGCATGCCGCAGCGGATCGCCGCGCCCTCGAACGCCGGCCCCGCCGGGGCCGCGGTGGCGAGCAGCCGGTCGCCGGACGCCAGCAGGATCTCGCAGTTGGTGCCGATGTCGATGAACAACCGGATCCGCCGGTCCCGATCCATCCCCGACGCCAACGCACCGGCGACGATGTCGCCGCCCACGTAGGCGCCCAGGGCCGGGAACACGTACGCGCGCGCCCGCGGGTGCACCCGCACGCCGAGGTCGGTGGCCAGCAGGTCCTCGAACGAGCGCGACGCCATGATGAACGGGGCCACCCCGAGCGGTTCGGGGTCGATGCCCAGGGCGAGGTGGGTCATGGTGGCGTTGCCCGCCAGCGCGATCTCGTACACCTCGCCGCGCTCGACGCCGCCTTCGTCGCACACCTCGCCGGTGAGCTGGTCCAACACGTCGTGGGCCAGTGTGCTCAACCGCTCCAGGGCGGTGTCGTCCATCATCGTGGCGCTGATGCGGGTGATCACGTCCGCGCCGTAGGGCTGTTGCGGGTTGAGCATCGACGCCACCGCGGCAGGCGTGCCGGTCGCCAGGTCGAGCAGGGTGGCCACGACGGTGGTGGTACCCAGGTCGAACGCCACCCCGAACCGGCGCCCGCTGGTGTCGCCGGGCTCGACGTCGATGAGCACGTCGTCCACGACCACCGCGGTGACCTGCGGGCCTGCGCGCATCGCCCGCGACAGGCTGCGCACCGCCGCCAGGTCCACCCGTAGGTCCAGGTCGTCCAGGGCGTCGCGCAGGCGTTCGATGTCGGTGCGCTGATCCGACAAGCTCGGCTCGGAGAGCTCAACGCAGCGTTTCTGCAGGGCGGGGCGCAGGATCACCTGCCGACCGACGCCGACGGTGGCCGCCTTGGGCCGGGTGACCAAGGGCGGCACCTTGACCCGCAGGTCCTGGGTGGCCTGGGCGCGACACGCCAGCCGCCACCCCGCGCGGAGCTCGTCGGGGGAGAACGCGCGCGGGTCCAGCCGCGACACCGCGACCTCGCCCTCGACCACCTGCATCTTGCACTTGCGGCAGGTGCCGTGCCCCCCGCACGTGGAGTCGACCGCGATGCCGTTCCAACTCGCCGCGTCGAACAGGGTCGCCCCGGCAGGCACCCGCACCTCACGGGGCTTGCCCCCGTCAGGGTCGAAATGCACGCGGACGCGGTCCGGAGTCGGCTCCGTCATTACGCAGACTGCTCCGCGGCGGCCTTCTCCGCTGCGGCGGCGGCACGGGCGCGGGCGATCCAGGCCATGCCCCACTCGTCGTTGCCGAGCAGCAGGTCCGCGGCCTTGACCGCTTCGACGATCTGCGGGGACCGCACGTCCATGATCGCGCTGGTGAGGCCGCACTTCATGGCCATCGGCAGGAACGTGGCGCCCAGCGCGTGCCGCCCGGGCATGCCGAACGAGACGTTGGAGGCGCCGAGGGTCATGTTCAACCCCAGCTCGTCGTGGATCAGCTGGATGGTCTGCAGGGTCTTCTTCACGAGCGTGGTGTCGGCGCCGATCGGCATCGCCAGCGGGTCGATCACGATGTCTTCCAGCGGGATGCCGTACTCCCCCGTGGCGATGTCCACGATCTTGCGGGTGATGTCGAGGCGCTTGTAGGGGTCGTCGGGGATCTCGTCCTCCTCGTTGGGCAGCGCGATCACCGCCGCCCCGTGCCGGGCCACGATCGGGAGGATCTGCTCCAGCCGCTCCTTCTCCCCGGTCACGGAGTTGACCAGCGCCTTGCCCTGGTAGGCGCCGAGCCCGGCTTCCAGGGCCTCGACGACCGAGGAATCGATGACCAGCGGTAGGTCGGTGAGGCCCTGGATCATCGTGACGGCCTGGGCGAGGAGCTCGGCCTCGTCGGCAAGCGGCACGCCCATGTTGACGTCGAGCATCGTCGCGCCGCCCGCGACCTGCTGCTCGACGTCGATCGCGATGCGCGAGAGGTCGCCCCGCCGCAACGCCTCGGCGAAGATCTTGCGGCCGGTCGGGTTGATCCGCTCACCCATGAGGCAGAACGGCTGGTCGTCCCCGATGACCACCTCGCGGGTGGCCGAGCGCAGAACGGTGTGCATCTTTCAGACTCCTACGGCAGCGCGGCGGGCGGCGAGCAGTTCCTTGGCCTTGCGGACGGCGGTCGAAGCATCCGCCGCGTAACCGTCGGCCCCGACGGCATCGGCGTACTCCTGCGTGACCGGCGCCCCACCGACCATCACGATCACCTGATCCCGCAAACCCGCCTTCTGCAACGCGTTGATGTTCGCCTTGAACATCGGCATCGTCGTCGTGAGGAACGCCGAGAACCCCACGATGTCGGGCTTGTGCTCCTGGATCCCCGCGATCACCTTCTCCGGCGACACCTGCACACCCAGATCGATCACGTGGAAGCCCGCACCCTCCAACATGATGTTCACCAGGTTCTTGCCGATGTCGTGCACATCGCCCTTGACCGTGCTCATCAAGAACGTGCCCACGGTCTGCGCACCGGTCTCGGCCAACAACGGGCGCAAGATGTCCAGCGCACCGCTCATCGCCCGCCCCGCCACCAGCATCTCGGGCACGAAGAAATCGCCCCGCTCGAACCGGGCGCCGACCTCCTCCAACGACGGGATCAACGCGTCGAACAGCATCGACTCCGGGGTCATGCCCTCGTCCAGACCCTGGCGGGTCAGCTCCAACACACGAGGGCCGTTGCCGACGAGCGTCTCGTCGTAAAGCCCCTTCAGGATGTCCTCGGTACTCATCCCACGCCTTCCTTACGGGGTTGGTGGCCCAGGAGGGCCGACAGGCCGCGAAGCTCGCTCACGAGCAGATCGCCGATCTTGGTGATGCCGTAGTCGTTGATGCGCCCGGTCGGTCCGGAGATCGACACGGCCGCGATGACGGTGCCGTCGACCGCGCGCACCGGAGCGCCGACGGCGGCGAGGCCGAGCTCCAGTTCGTCGAGCGAGGCCGCCCAGCCCCGGCGGCGCACCTCGACGAGGGCGTGGTCGAACTGGGCCCGGTCGACCGGCGAGTGCGGGGTACGGCGCTCGAGGTTGCCCGGCGGCAGCGGGAGTACACCATAGGCGGCGAGCACCTTGCCCAGCGCCGTGCAGTGGGCGGGCACGTCGACCCCGACCCAGTTCGTCGCGCCGACCAGGTACTGGCTGTCGAGCTGGTCGATCGTCACCACCTGGCTGCCCCGCGGCACCGCGAGGTTCACCGTCTCGCGGCTCAGCTGCGACAGGTGCTCCATCGTCGGGCGGGCGAGCTCCGAGAGGTCGTGCAGCGCGCTGGGCCGCGCGGCGTGCAGCGAGAACAGGGCGCCGGGCCGGAACGCCCCGGCGCGGTCGCGGTGCACCAGCCTGCTGCGCTCCAACGCCTGCAGGAGGCGCGAGGTGGTGGACTTCGCGAGCCCGAGCTCCGCGACCAGCGAGGAGAACGTGCGCGGCGCCCCCGACTCGACGATCACGCTGAGAAGTGCGCTTGCCCGCTCGACGGCTTGGCTTCCCGTCTGCTGTGGCGTGGCCATGGATCCCCGTCTCAAAGTTTCACATTATGGAACCGCTGTTCCGTGAATTGCCGTTACTGTGACGCCCGTCGACCACTGGCGTCAAGAGGGGAAGAACCCACGCATGTTCCGCAATGCCATGCCCCGCTACGAAATCCTCAGCGAGGATGCGCTAGCCACACTCGACGGGGGGTGGCGCAGGCTGGTTTCCGAGATCGGCGTGGAGTTCGGATCGGACCGCGCGTTGGAACTGTTCCGCCAGGCGGGGCAGAAGGTCGAGGACAACGTCGTCCGCTTCGACCCCGACTTCCTGCTGGAGCAGGTGGCGAAGGCGCCCCGCTCGTTCGACGTGCAGGCCCGCAACCCCGCGAACACCGTCCACATCGGCGACGACGCGATGGCGTTCGGCGCCGTGTACGGCCCGCCCTTCGTGCGCGAAGGCGAGGTGCGCCGCGACGCCAAGATGGAAGACTTCCGCAACTTCGCCCGCCTCGCGCAGGGTTTCTCCGTGATGGATTCGGCGGGCGGCATCGTCTGCGAGCCCGAGGACACCCCGCTCGACTCCCGCCACCTCGACATGACCTACGCGCTGCAGACGCTCACCGACAAGATCTACATGGGCAACGTCGTCTCGGGCGAGAACGCGCAGGACACGCTCCGGATGACCGAGATCCTCTTCGGCGGCCGGGAGGCGATCGAGCGGACGCCCGCCACCATCTCGCTGATCAACTGCAACTCCCCGCTGCGCTGGGACGACCGCATGCTCGACGCGCAGTTCGCCTACTCCGAGGCGAACCAGGCCGTCGTGATCACCCCGTTCCTGCTGATGGGGGCCATGTCGCCGGTGTCGATCCCGGCCGCGCTCACCCAGCAGATCGCCGAGGCGCTCACCGGGATCTCGCTCTCGCAGCTCATCCGCCCCGGCAGCCCGGTGATCTTCGGTTCGTTCCTCTCGAACATCGACATGCAGTCGGGGTCGCCGTGCTTCGGCACGCCCGAGTCGGCGGTCGGGCTGCTGTGCACCGGGCAGATCGCCCGCCACTTCGGGCTCCCGGTCCGCTCCGGCGGCGGGCTCACCTCCAGCCAGACCGCCGACGCGCAGGCGGGCTACGAGGGCCTGATGACGATGCTCCCGACGTTCCTCGCGGGCATCAACTGGGTCATGCACGCCGCCGGCTGGCTCGAGGGCGGCCTGGTCGCGAGCTACGAGAAGTTCGTGCTCGACGTCCAGGTGCTGGAGATGCTGCAGCAGGAGTTCACGCCGCTGGAGATCGACGAGGCGTCGCTGGCGTTCGGCGCGCACGACGAGGTCCGCCACGGCGGGCACTTCCTCGGCGCAGCGCACACCATGGAGCGGTTCCGCACCTGCTTCTACCGGCCGTTCGTGAACAGCTCGGACAACTACGACCGGTGGATGCGCAACGGGGCGAAGGACGCCGCGGCGCGGGCGCGCGATGTCGCGCAGCGAAAGCTTTCCGAGTTCGAACCGCCGCCCCTCGACGACGCCGTGCGCGAGGAGCTGGCCGAATACGTGACCCGCCGCAGGCGCGAGCTGGGCGACTAGGAAGAGAGAGAAATCGTGAGCGTTCCCGCCACCGCCCGGGTCGTCGTCATCGGCGCGGGCATCGTCGGCAACAGCCTGGTGCACCACCTCGCGCGGCTCGGCTGGCGCGACATCGTGCAGATCGACAAAGGCGCGCTGCCCAACCCCGGCGGCTCCACCGGCCACGCGTCGAACTTCATCTTCCCGGTCGACCACTCCCGCGAGATGACCGACCTCACGCTGGACTCGGTGCGCCAGTACAAGGAGCTCGGCGTGTTCACCGAGTCCGGCGGCTACGAGGTGGCCCGCACCGAGGAGCGGATGGAGGAGCTGCGGCGGCGGATGTCCTCGGCCAAGGCCTGGGGCATCCACACCGAGCTCGTCACGCCGGACCACGTTGTGGAACGGGTTCCGTTCCTGGAGAAGGACAAGATCGTCGGCGCGTTCTGGACGCCGTCGGTGGGCGTGGTCGACTCGCTGCGCGCGGGCACCCTGATGCGCGAGTCGGCGCAGGCGCTGGGCGCGCTCACGGTCGTGTCGACCGTCGAGGTCACCGGCCTGGACGTCGAGGAGGGCCGCATCCGCAGGGTGCGCACCACCGGCGGCGACATCGAAGCCGAGACCGTGGTGATCGCGTGCGGTGTGTGGAGCCCGAAGCTCGCCAAGATGGCGGGCGCGCACATCCCGCTCACCCCCGCCGTGCACCAGATGATCTCGGTGGGCCCGATCCCGCAGCTCGCCGAGCGGCCGGGTGAGATCTCGTTCCCGATCGTCCGCGACATGGACACGTTCTGCTACGAGCGCCAGCACGGCGCCGACATGGAGGTGGGCTCCTACGCCCACCGCGCGATCCTGCACGACCCCGAGGACATCCCCTCGATCGAGCAGGCGCGCCTGTCGCCCACCGAGATGCCGTTCACGGCCGACGACTTCGACCCGCAGCTGGAGCAGGCGCTGGAGCTCATGCCCGACGCGCTGGGCGCCGACGGGGCCGAGATCCGCTACGCCATCAACGGCCTGCTCTCGCTCACGCCCGACGGCCTGCCGATCCTCGGCGAGACGCCCGAGGTGAAGGGGCTCTGGTCGGCGGCCGCCGTGTGGATCAAGGAAGGCCCCGGCACCGCCCGGGCGGTGGCGGAGTGGATGACCCACGGCCACTCGGAGATCGACGTCCACCACTCGGACATCGCCCGGTTCTACCCGCACCAGCGCACCCGCGCGCACGTGAAGGCCCGCACCGACGAGGCCTTCAACAAGACCTACGGCATCGTGCACCCCGGCGAGCAGTGGGCCAGCGAGCGCGGCAAGCGCGTCGCGCCGATGTACGCCGCCGAGAAGGCCGCGGGCGCGGTGTTCTTCGAGACCGTCGGCTGGGAGCGGCCGATGTGGTACGGCTCGAACGAGGCCCTGCTCGGTGAGTACGGCGACGCCGTGCTGCCGCGCGAGCACGAGTGGGACTCCCGCTGGTGGTCGCCCATCATCAACGCGGAGCACCTCGCGATGCGCGAGCGCGCGGGCATCGTGGACCTGTCCGCGTTCGCGATCTTCGACATCGTCGGGTCCGGTGCGGCGCAGGCGGTGCAGAAGATCGTCGTGGCGCAGGCCGAGGTCGGCGAGGGCCGCGTGATCTACACGCCGGTGCTCGACGCCAAGGGCGGCTTCCGCTCCGACCTCACGGTGATGCGCCTGGCGCACAACCGCTACCGCGTCGTCACGGGCGGCGCGCACGGCATGGCCGACCTCAAGTGGTTCGCCGACCACCTCGAAGGCGACGCCCAGATCGTCGACCAGACCTCGGCGTTCACCACGATCGGGCTGTGGGGGCCGAAGGCCCGCGACATCCTCGGCCGCCTCACCGACGACGACATCTCGCACACCGGCTTCCCGTTCCTGTCCTGCCGCACCGTCGAGCTCGGCAACCTGGCGGTGCTCGCCTCCCGGATCTCCTACGTCGGCGAGCTGGGCTGGGAGCTCTACGTGCCGATGGAGCAGGGCGCCCGGCTGTGGGACCTGCTGCACGAGGCGGGCAAGCCCGATGGCGCGGTGCCCGTCGGCATCGGCGTGTACGGCACCACCGGCCGCATCGAGAAGGGCTACCGCGCGTACGGCTTCGAGCTCGACGGCGAGCGCACGATCATCGAGGCGGGCATGCAGCGGCCCAAGGTCAAGGCCGCCGACTTCGTCGGCCGGGACGCCTACGTCGCGCAGCGGGACCAGGCGCCGCAGACGGTGCTGTGCACCATGACCGTCGACGACCACACCTCGGCGGCGGGCGGCAAGCGCTACATGCTCGGCGGCGAGCCGATCCGCACCCGCGACGGCGGCGTGCTCACCGACGGCCACGGCCACCACCCGTACGTCACCACGGCCGGGTCGGCGCCCTCGCTGGGCAAGCACGTGCTCATGGCCTACCTGCCGCCGGACCAGGCGGTGGTGGGCAACCAGCTCGCCGTGTCCTACATGGAGGAGCTGTACCCGGTGACCGTCGGATCCATCGACGCCACCCCGCTGTTCGACCCGTCCAACGACCGCATCAAGGGCTGATCCATGACGAACGTGCTGGTCTGCATCAAGCGAGTACCGGACGCCGCGGGCGAGGTGCTGCTGACCGCGGACGAACAGGCCCTCGACGCCCGCTTCGTGGGGTTCACCGTGAGCGCCCACGAGAACTGCGCCGTCGAGCTGGCCGTGCGGATCGGGGACGCGACCGTCCTCTCCCTCGGCCCGGCCGACACCGTCGAGCAGCTGCGTGGCGCGCTCGGCGTCGGCGCCAAGGCGGCGGTGCTCATCGAGGCCGATCCGGTGGGCTACGGGCCCGCCGACATCGCCCGCGAGATCGCCGCGGTCGTCAAGGCGCACGAGGCCGAAGGCAAGACCTACGACCTGATCCTGCTCGGCAACGACGCCGCCGACACCGGCGACTTCCAGGTGGGCATCCGCCTGGCCTACGAGCTCGGCCGCCCGGTGGTCAACGGGGTGCGCACGGTCGAGGTCGACGGCGGCGTCGCCACCGCCCGGGGCGACGGCATCGACGGTGTCGAGACCTACGAGGTACCGCTGCCCGCCGTGGTGACGGTGCTCGAGGGCGGCGTCGAGCCGCGCTACCCGACGATCACCGGCCGGATGAAGGCCAAGAAGACCCCGATCGAGACCGTCGAGCCGCGCAACGCGCCGCGCGGCCCCGAACGGGTGCGGCTCACCTTGCCGCCCGCCCAGCCCAGCACGGTCGACGTGCTCGGCGAGGGCCCCGACGCCGCGGCCGCGGTGGTCGACCTGCTGCAGCGCCTTGGGGTGGCCCGATGATCCTCGTGTTCGTCGAAACCGCGGCGGACAGCGCCACCGAGGTGTCGCTGGAGACCGTCACGTTCGCGCGCTCGCTCGCCGAGCGCACCGGGGGGCCGGTGCACGCGCTCGTCGTCGGCGCGCTGCCCGAGAAGGTCGCCGACGAGCTCGGCGCCTACGGCGTCGCCGAGGTGCACCACGCGGTGGGCGACGCGTTCTCGGCCTACGCCGGTGCGGCGTGGGCCGCCGCCGTGGACGCCGTGCGGGGCGACGCCGTCGCCGTGCTCGCGCCCGGCACCCCGCGGGGCATGGAGGTGCTCGCGCACCTGGGTGCCCGGCTCGACGTCGCGATGGCCGCCAACGTGGTGGGGATCGGCGCGACCGACCCGCTCGTCGTCATCCGGCAGGTGCAGGGCGGCGCGGTGCTGGAGGAGATGCGGCTGCCCGAACAGCCCGCCCTGCTCACCGTCGCCGGGCACGCCGTCGAGGCCACCCCGGCCGCGGCGCCGGGCGCTGCCGTCGTGCGCGAGCAGTCCCCCGAGGTGGCCGCGGCCGACCTCCTGGCCCGGGTCGTGTCCACCGAGCCCGCGGGCCCGGACAAGTCCGGCGCGCTCACCTCGGCGCGGGTCGTGGTCGGCGCCGGTCGCGGTGCCGGGGGCGTCGACGGGTTCGACGGCGTGATCGAGCTGGCCGAGCTGCTGGACGGCGCACTGGGCGTCTCCCGCGTGGTCACCAGCCTGGGCTGGCGGCCGCACCACGAGCAGATCGGCCAGACCGGCAGCCGGATCGCCCCCGAGGTCTACATCCCCTGCGGCATCAGCGGCGCCATCCAGCACTGGGCGGGCTGCTCCAGCTCCAAGACGATCGTCGCGATCAACACGGACGAGAACGCCCCGATGGTCACCAAGGCCACCTACGCCGTCATCGGCGACATGGCCGAGGTCGTCCCGGCGATCAACGCCGAGATCCGGAAGCGGCGGTCATGAGGCGCGCCGACGCACTCCTTCCCGAGGAGGCGCCATGAGCGCAGCGGTGCGCGGGCTGCTCAGCCCGTTCAGCGTCGAGATCACGCCTCGGGAGACCACCAAGCTGCCGCCGCTGTCGGGCCTGCTGGACCCCGGCACGGCCGTCTACCTGACGTTCCTGCCGAACGTGCCGTGGGAACAGACCCTCGACGCGGTGCGGTGGGTCGCCCACGACGGGATGCGCCCGGTGCCGCACATCGCCGCCCGCGGGGTGCCCGACCGCGCCACCTTGGGCCGCATGCTGGGCGAGCTGGCCGGCGAGGGTGTGGAGGAGGTGTTGCTGATCGCGGGTGGGATGGCCCCGGTCGGCGAGTTCCACGAGACGGTGCAGATCCTCGACTCCGGCTGCCTCGAGGAGGCGGGCATCCGCCGGGTCGGCGTCGCGGGCCACCCGGAAGGGCATCCCGACGTCGCCGACGACGTGCTGACGTGGGCGTTGGCCGCGAAGAACCGCATCGCCCGCGACCGCGGCCTCGACATGCACCTGGTCACCCAGTTCACGTTCGCGGCCGAGCCGGTGGTGGCGTGGGAGCGGCGGCTGCGGGCCATGGGCAACACGCTGCCCATCCGCGTCGGCCTGCCCGGCGTCACGTCCCCGGCCAAGCTGATCAAGTTCGGCCTGTCCTGCGGCGTCGGGCCGTCGCTCTCGGTGCTGCGCAAGCAGGCGGGCGGCGTGCTCAAGCTCGCGACCACCGCCGCCTACAAGCCCGAGGACACCCTGCTCGACCTGGCGGACGCCATCGCGGCCGACCCCCGAAGCCTGCTTTCCTCCGCCCATTTCTTCCCGTTCGGCGCGCTCGCTGCGACCGCCGAATGGGCCTTGGACGTGCGGAGCCGTCACACCCCGAGATCAGAGAGGAGCGCCTGAATGTCCTTCCCGCCGAACCTGCGGATCGCCCAGTCCGCGTCGCTCAAGCCGCTTGGCGACATCGCCGAGGGGATGGGCATCGGAACCCATCTCATGGAGCCGTACGGCGAGCACGTCGCCAAGATCAAGCTCTCGGCGATCGACGAGCTGGCCGACCGGCCCCGGGCGAAGTACGTCGTGGTGTCCGCGGTCACCCCCACGCCGCTGGGCGAGGGCAAGACCACCACCACGGTCGGGCTCGGTCAGGCGTTCTCCCACATCGGGAAGCGGGCCACGGTCGCGATCCGGCAGCCGTCCATGGGCCCCACCTTCGGGATCAAGGGCGGTGCCGCGGGCGGCGGCTACAGCCAGGTCGTACCGATGGAGATCCTCAACCTGCACCTCACCGGTGACTTCCACGCGGTCACGGCGGCGCACAACCTGCTCTCCGCAGTGCTCGACAACCACCTCCACCAGGGCAACGCGGCCGACATCGACCCGCACGACATCACCTGGCGGCGCGTGCTCGACGTCAACGACCGCGCGCTGCGCAACATCGTCGTGGGCCTCGGCGGCAAGCTGGACGGCGTCCCGCGCCAGACCGGCTTCGACATCACCGCCGCCAGCGAGGTGATGGCGATCTTCGCGCTCGCCACGTCGCTCCCGGAGATGCGCAGGCGCCTCGGCCGCATCGTCGTCGGCTACACGTCCAACGGCACACCGGTCACCGCCGAGGAGATCGGCGGCGCGGGCGCGATGGCCGTGATCATGCGCGACGCGCTGAAGCCCAACCTGATGCAGACGCTGGAGAACACGCCGGTCCTCGTGCACGCGGGCCCGTTCGGCAACATCGCGCACGGCAACTCGTCGGTCGTCGCCGACCGCATCGGCATCCACGCGGGCGACTACCTCATCACCGAGGCCGGGTTCGGCGCCGACATGGGCGCCGAGCGGTTCTTCAACATCAAGTGCCGGGCGTCGGGGCTCACGCCGGACGCGGCCGTCGTCGTCGCCACCGTGCGGGCGCTCAAGGCGCACTCCGGCCAGCACAAGATCGTTCCCGGCAAGCCGCTCCCCGAGGGCCTGCTCAAGGAGAACCCGGACGAGGTCCACATCGGCGGGTCCAACCTGCGCAAGCAGATCGAGAACATCCGGCTGCACGGGGTGTCGCCGGTCGTGGCGATCAACGCGTTCCCCGAGGACCACCCGTCCGAGCACGCCGCGATCGCCGAGATCGCCGCCGAGATGGGCGCCAGGGTCGCGGTCTGCACGCACTTCGCCGACGGCGGGCGCGGGGCGCGCGAGCTGGCCGAGGCCGTCGCGGAAGCCGCGGAAGAGCCGTCGGACTTCCGGTTCCTCTACCCCGACGAGGCGCCGCTCACCGAGAAGATCGAGACGATCGCGACCAAGGTGTACGGCGCCGACGGCGTGGACTACACCCCGGTCGCCGCCCGCCAGCTCGCGACCTACGAGCGCAACGGCTACGGGAACCTGCCGGTCTGCATCGCGAAGACGCACCTGTCGCTGTCGTCGGACGCCGCGCTCAAGGGTGCGCCGACCGGCTGGCGGCTGCCGGTGCGCGAGGTGCGCGCCTCGGTCGGCGCCGGGTTCATCTACCCCATCTGCGGCAACATGAGCACGATGCCGGGGCTGGGCGCCAAGCCGAACGCCTACCAGGTCGACATCGACGACGACGGAAATGTCGTGGGTCTCTTCTAACTTGTCCCCATGACCACATGGCACGAGCTCAAGGAGCAGGCACCGCGGATCACGGCGATCTTCGAACGGCGGCACGCCGCCACCGGAAACCTCTGCATGCTGGCCACCCTCCGCAAGGACGGGTTCCCCCGGATCAGTCCGATGGAGCCCGGTCTCTTCGAGGGCGAGCTGTGGATCGGTGGCATGCCGGGCACCACGAAGTTCTTCGACCTCGCCCGTGATCCGCGGTTCAGCCTCCACACGGCCACCGTCGACACCCACGTCGGCGACGGCGACGCGAAGGTGTGGGGCACGGTGCACGACGTGCAGGATCCCGAGCTGCACCAGCGCTACGCCGAGGACCTGTTCGCCCGCACCGGGTTCGACCTGCGAGGCCAGGTGTTCAAGCCGTTCTACGCGGCCGACATCACCGGCGCCTCGGCGGTGGAGGTCGCCGATGGCCACATGGACGTCACCATCTGGAAGGCGGGCGAGGCGGAGCGGGTGGTGCGCAAGCATTAGCCATTAGCGGGAGCCCTCCCGTCGGGGTGGGCCAGGATGTCCCCTACCGGTGACGGGAGGGGTCGACATGAGCGCCAGCGTGACCACCCGACCGCCCCTGCGACGTGCCCTGGGCCGGGTGGTGGGGTCCGGCCTGCTGGGTGCGGCCACCACCCCGGGCAGGCTGCTGCGCGTCGAGGCCGTGCTGGTCGTTGCCGCGCTCGTGCTCGGCGTGTTGGGCGTGCTCGGCGGCATGGCCCGGGTGAGCGCGGTGCACGACGCCCGCACCCGGATCGCCGCGCTCACCACCGGTGCCGCCGACCTCTACCAGTCGCTCGCCGACGCCGACGCCATGGCCACCACCGGCTACGTCTCCGGCGGCCTCGAGCCCGCCACCGTGCGCGCCCGCTACGACGACGACATCCAACGCGCGGGCAGGCTGCTCACCAACGCCGCGGGGCTGCTGCCGCCGGGCGACCCCGCGATCGCGGCGGTCTCCACGGTCGGCGAGCAGCTGCCCGTCTACACCGGGCTGGTCGAGAACGCCCGCGCGCTCAACCGCCTGGGGCTGCCGCTCGGCCAGTCCTACCTGGCCAGCGCGTCGAAGCTCATGCAGAGCACGATCCTGCCCGCCGTCGAGGAGGTCCGCGCGGCGGAGTCCGCCGCGCTCGCCGTCGCCTACCGGCAAGGCGCGGCCATCCCGTTCGCGGTGCTGGCCATCGGCCTCGCCGTCCTCATCGCGATCGCCGATCTGGCCCTGCGCGAGTGGCGGCGCACCAACCGGGTGCTCAACGTCGGCGTCACCGTGGCCGGGCTCGCGGTGCTCGCCTCCGTGGCGTGGTGGGCGGTCGCGGCGATCACCACCGACGTGCGCATCGGCGGTGCCCGGGCCCACACCGGGGCCGGGGCGGCACTCGACGACGCCCGCATCGCCGTGCTGCAGGCGCGCAGCAACGAGAGCCTCGTGCTGGTCGCCCGCAACAGCGGCGGCGGCTCCTCCGACGACGCCTTCTCCTCCCATCTGGACGACGTCGTCAACAACTTCGGCCTGCTGGCCGACGCCGAGCGCGCCGATCCGGCGCTCGCCGACCGGGTGGCCGCCCTGCGCGGCGCCGCCACGGCCTGGAGCGCCGCCCACCGCGACGTCCGCAGGCTCGACGACGGCGGCCAGTACCCGCAGGCCGTCGCCTCGGTCGTCGGCCACGGGCCGGGCTCGTCCGGGGCCGCGTTCGACGCGCTCGACGCGGCCTTGGCCGCCACCATCGGCGAGGAACGGGCCGCGTTCGCGGTCGATGTCGAGGCGGCGGAGGGTGCGCTGGTCGCGCTGCCGTGGATCTCGGCGGTGCTGGCGCTGGTCGCGGCGGGCGCCGTGATCGTCGGGATCGGACGACGGGTGGGTGAGTACCGATGACCGCGCCGCACAAGACGCCGCACAAGACGCCGCACAAGACGCCGCACAAGTCCGCGGGCGTGAGCCTCGCCCGGCCGCTGGTCTACCTCGGCGTGGCCGCCGCGATCGGCCTGGGCAGCCTGCTGCTGCCGAGCACCGGGTCGGCCCCCAGGCCGCCCACCCCCTCGGCCACCGCGCCGACCAACGCCCCGGGCGCGGCGTGCTCCGAGGTCAAGGAGAGCCTGCGGCCCGAGGGCCCGGTCCCGCCGCCCGGCGCGATGCCCGCGGGCTCGACGATGGCGAGGATCGCCGCGCGCGGACGGCTCATCGCGGGCGTCGACCAGGGCAAGTACCTCGTCGGCTACCGCAACCCGATCACCGGCAGGCTGGAGGGCTCGGACATCGACATCGTCCGCACGATCGCCACGGCGATCTTCGGCGACCCCGACCGCGTGCAGTACGTCGTGCTCGACATCGCCGACCGGGCGGGCGCGGTCGACCGGCGCCAGGTGGACCTCGTCGTCAACAGCTTCTCGGTCACCTGCGACCGGCAGCGCGTCGTGGAGTTCTCCACGGCCTACATGGAGGCAACAGCCCGGATCCTCGTGCCGGTCAACTCCGGTGTGAACGAGGTCGAGGACCTCGCGGGGAAGCGCGTGTGCACCTCGGCGGGCTCCACCACGGAGCGCATGCTGCGGGCGCTGCCCGCCCGGCTGGACGTGCAGACGCTGCCGGGCATCCCGGACTGCATGGTCGAGCTGCAGCACGGCCGGGCCGCGGCCGTGTCCAGCGACGACGTGCTGCTCGCGGGCCTGGCGGCGCAGGATCCGCAGACCCACGTCGTCGGGCGGTCGCTGCTGCTGTCGTACTACGCGGTCGGCATGCGGCGCGACGCCCCGGACCTCGTGCGCTTCGTCAACGGCGTGCTCGAGCAGGCCCGCAGGGACGGCAGCCTCGCCGCCAGCGACGAGCGCTGGCTGGGCCGGTTGGACCCCGTGCCCCAGCCCGCGCCCGCCCGCTACCGCGACTAGGAGGGTGCTGGGGAACTCCGCCCGTAGCGAGCGGCGGCCAGGTGGTGTCCTCGCAAGGCGGACGCCGCGGCGGCGGCCAACGCCGCGAGGGCGCCGCCTGGCCCGGCGTCCTGCACGGTCAGCACCGTCCAAGCGCCGATCATGATGCGGTCCCCCACCGCGAGGCGCACCGGCGCGTTGGGGGCGATCGGGTCCGGGTGGCCGTTCACCACGGTGCCGTTGCGCGAGCCGACGTCCACGACGTCCCAGCCGCCGCCCGGGGCCGCCAGCAGCACCGCGTGCAACGTGGAGACGCCCGGGTCGAGCGGCGGGCCCGACAGGTCGATCTCCGGTTCGACGCCGCGGGAGCGGCTGCGGCGCCCGATCGTCATCTGCCCGCCGTCCAGTCGGAACGTGCGCGGCGGGCAGTACTGCGGGAACGTCACCGACGCGATGTCGGGGCCTTCGCGGCGGCACACCTCGGCGAACCACGCCCGGTCCGCGGTGGCGACCACCGACCACGGGGCGGGCGCGGCCTGCGGCTTGGTGGAGTCGTGCCCGCAGACCTCGCAGAACCGGGCGCCGCCCTCCAGCGCCTCGCCGCAGGCCGGGCAGTGCCGCGCCGAGGGTGGCGTGGGCTTCGTTCGGGTCAGGGGCACGCCGCACTCGTCGCAGTAGTCGGCGGTGGCGGACTCGTGGCCCGCCGGGCAGGTCGGCACGCCGAGCCCTAGCCGCGGACCCGCACGGTGACGGTCGAGCGCGAGTCCAACGTCATCCGCGCGGCCTTGCTCGCCTCGGCCCGCAGCCGCGCGGTGCCGGTGACCGGGTCGACGTCGACGACCTCGGCCAGCAGCCGCGCGGTGGCGTCGTTGCCCGTGGCCTCCTTGATCGCCTGGGCCAGCTCGACCGCCCGGCCCAGGCGCGCGGTCGCCGTGCGCAGGTCACCCCGCTCCTGCGCGGCGATGCCCTCCTGGATCGCGTCGGCCAGCTCGGCCTGCCCGGTGTAGAGCGCGACGCCGCGGCTGATCCGGGTGGAGAGCGCGGTGTCGTCGGTCCACTGCGCGAGCACGTCGCCCTTGCCGAGCACCTCGTCGCCGCGCACGATGCTCACCCGTGCCGCGGCCACCGCGGCCTCCCCGACGACGCCCGGCACGAGCTCGACGCACACGTGGTAGTCGCGGCTCTCCGCGCCCCACGACCCGAGCGGGTAGTCGCCGCGCAGGTTGCCGGACTCGGTGCGGCGGGCGGTGAGGTCCTCGATCGTGGGCGCCACCTGCTTCACGAACTTCACGCGGGCCGTGCGCGGCGTCCAGAGCCGCAGGGCCAGGCCCGCCATGGTCTTCTCCATCGCCGCGCTCATGATCGCGCGGAAGTCGGCGGCGAGGTCGGCCGGATCGGCGACGATGTCGACCGTGCCCAGCAGCGCCGACGCGATCGCGCGCAGCTCGTCCACCCGCCAGTCGGTGCCGACGCCGCGGCAGTCGCAGGTGAACCGGCCGACCACGGCGTCGAGCGCCGACTGGAACACGCCTGTCGATTCGCCGTTCTGGCCGTCGGTGAGCAGGATGGCGTGGCGCAGGCGGCCCGGATGATCAGCGCCGTGGTGGTCGGCGATCTGCCCGGCGAGGGTCAGCCAGGTGCCGATCGCGGTGGCGCCGTTGGCCCGCAGCCGCTGCACCTCCGCCGTGGCCTCGGCCCGGGTGCGGCCGCCTGCGGTCGCGGTGCCGGTCGGCGGGTAGACCTGCTCGGCGGTGGCGGTGCCCGCGATCACCGCGAACGCGACGCCGTCCCGCACCTGCGCGATCGCTTCGGCGGCGGCCCGGCGGGCGGCGCTGATCCGGTCGCCGTGCATCGACGACGAGCAGTCCAGGATAATGATCTCCAGGCCGTCGGCGGCCGGCGCCGCGACCGGGGTGTCGGGTGCCTGCACGGTGACGATCGCGTCGACGCGGCCGACGCCCGCGGGCAGGTAGGTGTTCTGGTCGACCTCGACGGTGAACGTCATGCCGCACTCCCCCCGGAGCTGTTGATCGGTATGCAGACGACGGTGATGTTGTCCCGCCCGCCTGCGTCCAGCGCGTGGGCGGTGAGCGCGTGCGCCGCGGCGCGCGGCCCGTCCCGCGTCGCCACCGGCAACGCCAGCGCGGCCAGGTCAGGGGCGTCGGGCTCGTAGTTCCACAGCCCGTCGGTGCACAGCAGCAGCACGCCCGGCGCGCTCGGCGAGAGCGTGGTCAACCCGGGCTCCGGCGCGTTGCCGCCGCCGAGCCAGCGGGTGATGGCGTGGGCGCGCGGGTCGCGCATCGCGGTGTGCGCGTCGAGGACGCCCGCGGCCACCATCTCCGCTGCCCACGAGTGGTCGGCGGTGAGCAGGCGGGCGTCGCCGTTCGCGGCGAGCCAGTAGGCGCGGCTGTCGCCCACCCAGCCGACGGTGATCGTGGCCGTGGCGGTGTCGACCACCGCCGCGACGAGGGTGCACGACGGCCCGTCCGGCACCCCCGGCGCGAGCCGGGCCACGGCGTCGGCGGCCGCGGCGACCGCCGCCGTCATCCCCGAGGCGTCGGCACCGCCTGCGAGCAGCGCGTCCAGTGCGACGGCGGCTGCGGTGTTCGAGGCGAGCTCGGGGCGTCGGACGGTCGAGACGCCGTCGCAGACGACCGCGGCCAACGTCGTCGCCGATCCGTCCTCGGGGCGGCGGCCCAGCGCCATCGCGTCCTCGTTGCGGAGGTGGAGGTGGCCGCGGTCGCTGATGCCCGCGAGCCCGGCGAGGTCGACCTCGACCCGGTCGGCGACGTCGGCGCTCGGCGGGTGCAGGCGCGCGCCGCACAGCTCGCAGAAGCGGTCGGTCACGGCCGAGGCGGGCTCGCGGCAGATGGGGCAGACCAGGGTCATGTCGGGCTAGGTCCAGGTCCGGGGGCGGGCGGCGTTCGCGCGGTCGACCAGCAGCACACGCTCCTGCACGTCCGAGCAGAGCCGCGCCGACGTGCGCAGGGAGCGCTCCAGTGCGAGCCGCAGGTCGCGCTCCTGCCAGGCGTGGCCCAGGAGCGGCGGCCGGTCTCCGTGGCCGCCGTTGCCCGACACGAGCTCGACGGCCGCGGTGAACAGCGCCGTGCGCACCTGCTCGGCGGTGCCCGGGTCGAGGGGGAGGCCCGGCACGCGGGCCGCCGCGGCGCGCAGGTCGGCGTCGCCGATCTCGGGGCCGGTGCGGCCCGCGAGCGTCGCGTCGATGGCCGCGAGCTGGGCGGCGACGTGCCTGCTCGAGGTGTCGGGCACAGCGTCGAGCGCGGCGACGGCGGTGGCGCGGTCGCCCGCCCGCAGCGCCGTGCGGGCGAGCCCGAACGCGGCGTCGGCGAGGCTCGGCTCGATACGGGCGAGGAGGGCGTAGTAGCGGCGAGCGCGCTCGTCGTCGCCCGCGCACTCCGCGGCGACGGCGAGCGCGAGCTTCGGGGCGAGCTCGCCGGGGAAGGTCAGGTAGGCGTGGTCGAAGGCGCCGACGGCCTCGGCCGGGTCGCTGAAGAGCGCCGCGACGCCCTGGTACCAGTCGATGCGCCAGTCGTCCGGATCGTCGGCGGCCGCCGCGGCGAGCTCGACGATCGCCGCGGCCGGGTCGCCCGCGGCGAGCTCGGTCCGCGCCAGCGCCAGCCGGACCTCGGGGCCGGGCCGGGCCATGGTCGCCGCGACCCGGCGCACCTGCTCGCGGTTGGCGGCGGCCAGCTGCGCGGCGGCCGGGTCGGTGGGGTCGACCAGGGGCGCAGGCAGCGCCGCCGCCACCCGCGCGGGATCGGGGCGGCCGGGATGCGCCGCGCCGAGCAGGTCGGCCGCGAACGTGCCGCGCGGGGCGGAGAACACCGTGGACATCGCGGGCCGGGCCTGGCCGTCTTCCAGCGCGAGCACCTCCCGCAGCACGCCCGCGAGCTGGTCGGCGAACTCGTCGGTGGAGGCGAACCGGTCGTACGGGTCGGGATCGGTGGCGCGGAGCACTGCGCGGTGGAACGACTCGTAGCGGGCGAGCACGGGGTGGTCGTCGGGCAGCGGGGTGGGCGCGCCGCGGTGGGTCGGGCCGATGCCGAGGGCGAGGACGGCGAGCGTGCGGCCGACGGTGTGGATGTCGGAGCCCGGCGACGGGCCGTGCACGCCGACCTCGGGTGCCTGGTAGCCGACCGTGCCGTAGATGGGGCTTTCCTCGTCGTCCAAGTGGATCACGGCGCCGAGGTCGATCAGCTTGAGCTGGCGGTCGTACTGGATGACGTTGTCGGGCTTGAAGTCGCAGTAGGCCAGGCCCTGGCCGTGCAGGTAGCCGAGCGGTGCGAGCACCTCCAGCGCGTAGGCGATCGCCTGCGCCACCGGCAGCGGCTCGAGGTGACCGTCGTCGCGGCGCCGGGCTTCCATGATCTGCTTGAGCGACGAGCCGCCGACGTACTCCATGACGATGAAGCCCTGGTCCCGGTGCTCGACGAAGTTGTGGATCGAGACGATGCCGGGGTGGTCGACCGTGGCGAGGAAGCGCTTCTCGACGTCGACGATGCCCGCCGCTTCCGGCGCGTCGGCGTCGAGGAGGCCCTTGAGCACCACCCAGCGGTCGTCGACGTTGCGGTCGGTGGCGAGGTAGATCCAGCCGAGGCCGCCGTGGGCGAGGCAGCCGCGCACCTCGTACTGGCCCGCGACGAGGGTGCCGGGGGTCAGCTTGGGCAGGAACGAGAACCGCTCGCCGTCCTCCGGGCAGAAGCCTTCGGCGCGGCCGGGCCGGTCGCCGCGGCTGCGGCCGACGGGGTGGCCGCACTTGCGGCAGAACCGGCGGTCCTCGGGCACCTGCGGGTCGGTCATCAGCGCGGCGACGGGGTCGACGCGGGGCACCGCGGGCACGTCGACGAGGCCCGCGCCGAGCCTGCCGCGGGTGGAGCCGCTGGCGGTCGTGCGGCCCGAGCCACGGCCGGACCGACCGCTCCCCCGGCTGCCCGCCTGCCGGGTGCCTTCCGCCCACCGCGCCGCCTGGTCGGACGGGGAGAGCGCCCCGGTGCCCGCGCCGGTGGGAGGCCCCGCCGCGCCGGTGGGTGGGCCCGCGGCGCCGGTCGGCGGGCCCGCGGCGGCGGTGCCGGACCCGGCGCCCCCGCTGGCCGCGCTGCCTCGTCTGGACGCGCCTGCGGGCGGGCCACCGGCGCGGCCCGGTCCCGCCGCAGCGGTCGGCGGGCCCGCGGCGGCGGTGCCCGGCCCGGACGCGTCCGCGGGCGCGGGCCCCGACCCCCCACCGGGGCCCGCGCCCGCCGCCGGGTGGCCGCACTCGTCGCAGTAGCCGTCGTCGATGCTGCCGCCGCAGCCCGGGCGGCGGCACGCGTCGATGCTCACGCCCGTCATCCTCCGTCCCGGACCAGCCGCTGGTACTCGACGACCGCCACGGTGGCCGCCGCGAGGTCGCACGGACGGGTCCACAGCAGGTCGTGCACCCGGTCGCTCGCCGCGAGCACGTCCGGCCGCTCGACGACGCCGAGCCGCGCCGCCTTGGCCCGGTAGGCGTCGAACCGCCCGCGCAGCTCGCCGCGGCGCTCGACCAACCCCACGGCCACGTCGGCGGCAGTGCGCAGCTCGACCGTCGCCTCCGCGACGGCGACCCGCAGATCCTGCACCGCGGTGGCCCGCGCGGGCCACCCTTGAATTCGGGGCAGCGCCGCGAGCCGGGCCCGCAGCGCCGTCAGCGGGTCAGGGACCGGCGGGTCGGCATCCGCGACCAGCTCCTGCGCCCGCCGTCCGGCCTGGTCAGCCTCGCCGTGCAGGGCCGCGGCCGCGGCGAGCGCCGTCTCCAGTTCGGCGATCCCGGCCGTCCACCCGTCCCGAGCGACGGCGAGCTCCGCGCACCGGGCCGTCACGGGCCCGAGCGCGTCGGCGAGCGGGGCGAGCACCTCCTCGACGGAGAAGTCGGCGAGCGCGAGCGGGTCGTGGACGAGCGCCCGCTCGACGTCGGCCAGCGCGCCCGCGAGCCGTGCGGTGTCGGCGCCTTCCGGGTCGAGATCGCGGGCCGCCGCCAGCCCGTTGCGCGCCCGGTCGGCGAGCGGCACCAACGCGGTGAAGACGGCCCGGTGCGTGTCGTCGCACGCCGCGACCACCGCGGTGACCTCGCGCAACGTCGTGACCATGCGGGTGGCCAGCGCGTCGAGCGTGAGCGTCTCCCCCGCTACCTCGACGGTGGCCCCGCGCAGCAGTCGGTGGCGCTCGGCGGGCCGGGTGCGGGCGTCGTCGAGCGCGCTGCGGTAGGCCGCGAAGTCCTCCCACAGCGCGGCCAGCTGGGCGCTCGCGGCCGCCCACCGCGCCGCGGTGACGCCGGTGCTCGTGCCCGCGGCGAGCGCGACGTGCCCGGGGTGGCGCTCCAGCTCGACGAGCGCGGCGGCGATCCGGGCCTCCGCGTCGGCGTGCGCGGCGAGCTCGGCGGCCAGCGTGGCGACGTCGGCGGCCATGCCCGCTCCCCTCCCTCGTGTGTGACCTACGTCTACACCGTTCGGGTCGGGAGGGGTCCCGCACGTGCCGGGTGGCAGATCCCGGTGACGGACGGGCACGATGGGCTCGCCGAATCGGAGGAAGGGAGACCGGCGTGCCACCCCCGTCCCGCACACGCCGCCCGCTGCCGCCCGCTCCGGGCACGGTGTTCGTCCACGCGGTCGGCGACGCCGTCACGATGCCCCCCAAGGAGGGCCGCGAGCTGATCTTCGGGCGCAACCGGCCCGAGGTGCACCTGTGCGTGGGCGAGGACGACCTCACCGTCAGCCGCAAGCACGGCACGCTGACCAACGCCGAGGGCCGCTGGTGGCTGCGCAACACCGGCATCCTCGCGATCCGCATCGGGGAGTCGCGGCTGCTCACGGCGCACGACGAGGCCGTGCCGCTCGCGGAGGGCTACACGTCGCTGGTCATCGAGGGCTCGCGGGGGCGGCTGCACCTGATCGAGGTGCTGGTCGTGGGGCCGGAGGCGGGCTCGACGCCGCGGCACGGCGACCAGACCCGGCCGGTCCGCGCGTGGGACCTGCAGCCGGAGGAACGGCTGGCCGTGGTCGTGCTGGCCCAGGCCTACCTGCGCAACCAGCCCGGGGCGCAGCCCGCCACCTGGCAGCAGGCGGCCGAGCTGATGTCGGAGATCGATCCTGGTCGCAAGTGGACGGACAAGCGTGTGGAGCACCGCGTGCGGGCCCTGCGGCTGCGGCTCGCGGCCTGTGGGGTGGCCGGGATCATCCAGCCCGAGGTGGGCGGCTCGGGCGACGTCCTCAAGCACAACCTGATCAAGGAGTTGATCGCCACGAACACGATCACCTCCAAGGACCTCGAGCTCATCGACGACCCCGCGGGCCCGTGACCCGGCTGTCGATCGCCGTGCGGCCGTCGCAGGCCGTCGTCGAGCGGATCGCGGCGCTCCCCCGCCCGCCCCATCCCGGGCTGCACTGGTCGGAGCCCGAGCGGTGGATCGTCAAGCTGCGGCCGCTCGGGCACGTGCCGGAGCACCTCGTCGGCCCGCTCGGCGACGCGCTCGCCGCCGCGCTCGACGGGGCTCCGGCGCCGGAGTGCGTGCTCGGGCCCGTCACCGTCCGGGGGTCGGGGCAGTGGCTGTACGCCCCGGTCGACGGCCTCGACGAGCTGTCGGACGAGGTGTTCGCGGCCACCGAGCACCTCGTCCCGGTGACCCACCCGCAGCCCTACCGCGGCTTCCTGGTGCTCGCGACCGGCCGCGTGCCCGCCGAGGTGGGGGGCGAGCCCGTCGAGGGCTCGTGGCTGCCCGCGGAGGTCGCGCTGGTGGCCGACCGCTCCGCGCCGGGGCGGCCCCGACTGGTCGACCTGCTCACCCTCCCCCTGGGGTGAGCACGCGGAAGCCGGGCGGGGCGTCGGCGCGGGTGACGCGGCCGTCGCGGTCGATGGCGACGTCCAGGTGCCCGGCGCCGACGGGCAGGCCCCGCACCTCGAGCGCCCCGACCGGGCTCGGTGTTGGCGGCCGGAGCGTGACGACGCCCGCTGGGACGTCGACGGTCAGGCCCAGCACCACCCGCAGCAGCTCCACCGCGGCCGCCGCCGACCACGCCTGCGGACGGCAGGACGCGGGGCAGGCCACCGGTGCGGCGACCTCGTCGGCGCCGAAGCCCGCGAAGAGCTCGGGGAGGCGGCCGTCGAAGGCGGCGGCGGCGACGAGGAGCTGCCGGGCCAGTTCGGCGGCCGCCGCGGGGTGGCCCGCGCGGGAGAGCCCGCGGGCGACGATCGCCGTGTCGTGCGGCCACACCGACCCGCAGTGGTAGGACAACGGCGAGTAGCCCGCGGCCCGGGCCGCCATGGTGCGCACGCCGTAGCCGTCCGCCAGGTCACGAATCCGGGCCGCGACCAGCGCGCTCTCCGCGTCGTCGAGCAGGCCGGTGCCGAGGACGTGGCCGATGTTGCTGGTGGGCGCGTCCACGCCGGTCCCGGTGCCGTCGAGCGCGAGCGCCGGGAACGGGCCGTCGGCGTCGGCGACCCAGAACCGCGCGCGGAAGCGGTCCGCGAGGTCGGCCGCGTAGGCGCGCCAGGTCGCCGCCCCCGGCCGGTCGAACGCCTCTAGCAGTTCGGCGCCTGCGAGGGCGGCTTCGTGGACGTAGCCCTGCACCTCGACCAGCGCGATGGGACCGATCGCCTGGCGGCCGTCGGCGAACCGGACGGCGTCGGTCGAGTCCTTCCAGCCCTGGTTGGGCAGGCCGCGACCGGCCGGGTTGTGGTAGGCGACGAAGCGGTCGCCGTGCCGTCCGATCCAGCCGAGCGCGGCCTCCAGGTTCGGCAGCAGGGCGCGGACCTCCTCGGCGGGCAGACCCCAACGCCACGCGTCGCGCAGCAGGCAGATCCACAGCGGCGTCGCGTCGATGGTGCCGTAGTAGAGCGGCGGGAGGCGCTCTGCGAACGGGGTCGCGGTGCGGCGCCGCTCGTGCAGGATCTTGCCCGGCTCCTCGCCCGTCTCCGGGTCGGTGGCGCGGCCCTGCGTCCGTGCGAGGGTGCGCAGGGTGCCTGCCGCGAGGGCGACGTCGTAGGGCAGCAGGAGCGTGGCCGTCCAGAGGGAGTCGCGGCCGAACAAGGTGAGGTACCAGGGCGCGCCCGCACCCGCGAAGACGTCGCCGGGGTGGCCGGGCTCGGTGAGCAGCAGGGCGTCGAGGTCGGCGAGCGCGCGATCGAGCAGCGCGGCCAAGCGCGGGTCGTCGGCCCGCACGGTGTGCGGACGCGGGAGCCGCGTGTTCGCGGGGACGACCACGGCACCGCTGTCGTGCACGGACAGCGACCAGCTGCGGGATGCCTCCGCGCCGGCGGGCACGGTCAGCGGCCAGCGCAGAACACGGCGGTAGGCGACGGATGCGTCCGGCGCTGCGGCGAACGCGGCAGGGGCGGACGCGGCGAAGGCGGACGTGGCGTCGGACGTGGCGGGAGCGGCCGGAGCGGACGCGGCGTCGAACGCGGCGGAGGCCGTCGGCCCGATAACGGGCTCGGTCCCCTGGGCGGCGGGCGGCACGGCGTCCGGGGCGGAGATCTGGACGGTCACGCCCGGCGGGGCGGTCGGCACGGGCTCCCCGCACTTGATCGTTTCGATCGGGGCGAGGTCGGTGTCGAGGTCCAACCGCAGCTCGACGGAGATGGCCTCGTCGGACCGGTTGACCAGCGTGAAGGTCTCGCGAAGCCCGTCGGCGAGCACGGTGCGGTCGCGCCGGAGCCAGACCGTCGGGTCCGCTCTGGGCACCCCGACGCCGCGCAGGATCCCGATGAACTGCTCCGTCGACGCGCTCGTGACGCCGTGCCCGATCGGCTCCGGCTCGGCCCCGTCGACGGTGACCACGGCCCGGGCCAACACGCGTACGTCAGCGCACAAGACACCCTGCGTGCCGGAGCCGCGGAGCTGCCCGTCCGGCGCCGAGAGGCAGACCGTGGGAGCGCGCAGCGTCACCGCCAGGTCGTGCAGCAGGGGCTGCCGGGGAGCCATGGCGTGATCGTCGCATCCGAGGCGCTGAAGGGGCGGTGAACCGGCGCGACCCCGGCAGCCGTGAAAGCGGCAACCCCGGGCAGGTCGCCCGGCCGCATCCCGGAGGACCGCCATGATCCGCACTCGCGTGCTCACCCTCGTCGCGCTCGCCGCCGCGGCCGCCGTCTCGCTCGGCGCGTGCGGGACGAGCAGCACGATCGCGGGCGTGCCCTCGCCCGCTCCCGTCGCGGCACCGGCCGCCCCGCCCGCGCCTGCCGCACCCGCGGGCCCGGCGCTGACCGCGAGCCCCACCGCCGCGCTCGGCACCGTCGTCGTCGACGGCACCGGCTACACGCTCTACCGCTTCGACAAGGACAAGCCCAAGCCCTCGAAGTCCAACTGCAACGGCTCCTGCGCCACGCAGTGGCCGCCGGTGCTGGTCGCCTCCGCGGCGGAGGCGAAGGAGGTGAAGCTCGACGGCGTGGATGCGGGCGCCGTCAACACCGTCAAGCGCGCCGACGGCAAGCTGCAGCTCACGATCGGCGGCTGGCCGGTCTACCGCTACAGCGGCGACAAGGCGGCGGGCGACACCACTGGCCAAGGCGTGGGCAAGGTGTGGTTCGCGGTGACGCCCGCGGGCAAGAAGGCCGTCGCGACCGGCTGACCGATCTTCGCCCTGGTCAGGGGGTGCGGGGCCACTGACCAGGGCGACCTCCGAGCCGGCCGCGCGCGCCGCCCGACCCCGCTCCGGCCGGGCAGGCTGCGCGCGGCCACCCCGCGCTCCGCACCACGTGCGCCGCTCCGCCCCCCGCGCCCCCCGCATACCGCAGCCCCGCCCCGCTCCGCACCACGCAGCGTCAGTCCAAGCCTCGCAGCGCCGGTCCAAGCCGCGCGGCGCCGCTCGCCACCCGTCCGCGAGGTGCGGAGCGGCGCGATCATGCGGGTGGGCCGCTCTGGCGTCCGGCATCGCGGCCCGACACGATAGGCGCGACGGGCGCGCGGGGCGCCGTCCCGACGAGGGGAGCGGTCATCGGTACACCGACTGGCGGTCAAGGCGTCGTCGCCGTCGCGGGCGAGGCGTTGGTCGATCTCGTGCCTGCGCCGGTGCCGGAGTATTTCGAGGCCCGCCCCGGCGGCAGCCCGGCGAACGTCGCCGTGGGGCTCGCCCGGCTCGGCGTGCCCGCCCGGATGCTCGCCCGCATCGCCGACGACATGCTCGGCCGTCGCCTCCGCGACCACCTCGCCGCCAACGACGTCGACCTCTCCCACGTCGTCGTGGCCACCGAACAGACGTCCATGGCGATGGTCGCGCTCGGCGCCGACGGCGTGCCGAGCTACGACTTCCGCATCACGGGCACGGCCGACTGGCAGTGGACGTCCGACGAGCTGAAGGGCGCGCTGGACGGCCCGGTCGTCGCCCTGCACTCCGGGTCGCTGGCGCTCACGATGCAGCCGGGCGCCGCCGTGCTGCGCGAGCTGATGGTCCAGGCCGCCGCCACCGCCACGATCAGCTACGACCCCAACTGCCGCCCGTTGCTCATGGGCGATCCCGCCGACGTCCTCGCGGGCGTGCACGAGCTGCTGGCCGTCGCCGACGTCGTGAAGGTCAGCTCCGAGGACCTCGCCTGGCTCTCCCCCGACCGCAGCCCCGAGGACATCCTCGAGGACTGGCTCGGTCGCGGCCCGGCCATCGTCGCGATCACGCTCGGCAGCGACGGCGTGCTCGCGGGCACGCCCGACGGCCTGCGCGTGCGGCGGCCCGGCGTGCTCGTCACGGTGATCGACACGGTCGGCGCGGGCGACACGTTCTCCGGCGCGCTGCTCGCCGGGCTGCACGACCGGGACCTGCTGGGCGCCGTCGCCCGGCCCGCGCTGCGCACCGTCGACGAGCCGACGCTGCACGCGCTGCTGGACGAGGCGGCCTTGGCCGCCGCGATCACCTGCTCCCGCCGAGGGGCCGACCCACCCACCCGCGCCGACCTCACCGCCCGCTACCGGGTGGTCGGGGGGTAGCCGTCGTGCGTGGGCGGCGGATGACGGCCCCAGACCCATTCGCCACCCGCCGCCCACGCACATCTCAGCGGGCAACGGCCGCCCGGCGCGAGATCAGCCACCCGACCGGGTGGCGGCCAGCAGCTTCTCGAGCGGCCACGTGTTGAGCACCCGATCGGCGGGCACCTCGCACTCGACGGCCCGCTCGCAGCCGTTGCGCAGCCAGTCGAGCTGGCCGGGGGCGTGCGCGTCGGTATCGATCGTGAAGACGCAGCCTGCCTCGACCGCCTGGCGCAGTAGCCGTTTCGGTGGATCGAGCCGCTCCGGCCGTGAATTGATCTCCACGGCCACCCCGTGCTCGGCGCAGGCGGCGAACACGGCGTCGGCGTCGAACTGCGACTCGGGGCGCTTGCGGTTGCCCGTGACCATGCGGCCCGTGCAGTGGCCCAGCACGTCGACGAGCGGGTTCTCGACGGCCGTCAGCATCCGCTCGGTCATCTCCTGGCCCGGCATCCGGAGCTTCGAGTGCACCGAGGCGACGACGACGTCCAGCTCGGCGAGGAGGTCGGGGTCCTGGTCGAGCGAGCCGTCCTCGTTGATGTCGACCTCGATCCCGGTCAGCACGCGGAACCCCGCGCCGAGGGCCACGTTCAGCTCCGCGATCTGGTCGAGCTGCGCCCGCAGCCGTTGCGCCGAAAGGCCGTTGGCGACGGTCAGCCGCGGCGAGTGGTCGGTGACCACCAGGTACTCGTGCCCGAGCCCACGCGCCGTCGCGGCCATCTCGTAGAGCGGCGAGCCGCCGTCGGAGGCGTCGGTGTGGCTGTGGCAGTCGCCGCGCAGCGCCGTGAGCAGCTCCTCCGTGGCCGCGTCGACCGGCTCGGGCGCCTCGTCCTCCAGCCGCTGCAGGTAGGCGGGCACCTCGCCGCGCAGCGACTCGACGACGCAGCGGGCCGTGACGTCGCCGACGCCCTTCAGCCGCTTGAGGTCACCCGCCGCCGCGATCCGGGCGACCTCGTCGGGGTCGCGGCGGGCGAGGGCGACGATCGCGCCGCGGAACGCGCGCACCCGGTAGGTCGACTCGTGCGCGCGCTCCAGGAGGAACGCGATGCGGCGCAGGTCGGCGATCGGGTCACGGGAGTCCACGCGCCGATCGTGGCACGTCACCCCCGTTTCGCGCGGCGCCACAGTGCGGGCAGGTCGGCTTCGATCGCGGCGGCGCGCGCATCGGCCTGCGCCCACAGCACGCCGAAGCTGTACCCGTTCTCCGCGGACGCGCCGAGCTCGCGCAGCACCGGCCGGGCGACGACGGCGTCCTGGTGGTGGCCCAGCGCCTTCTGCAGCTGCTTCAGGCCCTTCGGGCGGGAGCCGGTCACCTCGGTGGCGTAGCGCAGCCGCTTGGCGGCCTTGCGGGCGGTGTGCAGCGCGCTGTCGTCCCCGTGGTCGAGCGCGGCCGTCATCGCCCGGTGCAGGCGGCGCGCGGTGCGGCGCGGGCGGAGCGCCTTCTTCGCGGGACGGCGGGCGCGGCGCGCGAGCGGTGGACGTTCCAGGAGCTCGTCGAGGGCGCTGCGCAGCGCGACGTGCTCGGCGCTGTCCAGCGCGGTGAGCACGGCGGCCCGCGCCTCCGCCTCGACGCGGGCGAAGTGCCGGGTCGCCTCGGCCCGCACGGGGCCGAGCAGCAGTTCGGGGCGGAGCGCCGCGAGGTCGGCATCGACGCGTTCGCGCAGCACCTCGGCGTCGCGTGCGGGGGCGAGGTGGCGCCCGAGGTCGCGCAGTGCGTCGGCGACGGGCTCGGTGCGGGAGCGGTCGAGCACGTCCCGGTAGGCCTTCAGCACGCTGCGCAGACGCCGGGCCGCCACCCGCAGCTGGTGGACGGAGTCGGGAGCGTCGCGGCGGACCCGCAGTTCTTCGGCGGCGATCCGGTCGACCTGGCGGCCGATGTAGTCCATGAGCACCGCCCCGGCCGTGCCCTTCCGGCCCGCGCGCCGCCGGGCAGGAGGGCGCAGCATGCGGTCGAGCTCGGTGGTGGCCGCGGGCGGGCCGGGGCGCATGCCCGTCTCGCCCACGCGGGCGGCGACGCCGCGGAGCAGGTCGTCGTCCGCGTCGCCGGGCCGCAGGTCGATCTCGGACCACGCCCGGACGTCGGCGCGGCGGCCCATCGTCGCCACGGTGACGTCGTCGTGGACGAGCGTGGCGAGCAGCCGGTCGTCCCGGCCGAGCAGTCGGTTCACCGTGCGCACCGTGCGGATGTTCCCGACGGGGCCGAGCGCAGCCTCCCGTGTGGCGGCGCGGACGAGCTCGGCGAACTCGGCGGGGACGTCCGAGCCCTCGCCCGCGGGGACGCGGAGGGTCTCGTCGGGCAGATCCAGCCGCCAATAGGCGGGTGCGGACGGGGGCCGGTGGAGCCCGAGCGTGATGCCCGCCGCGGCGAGCCGGGCGTCGTCGGTGTCGTAGCGGTCGGTTTCGAACACCTCGGGGAGGTCGGCGTCCAGCCGGCGGGCGCCGGGGAGTCCGGCGAGGTTCGGCAGCCCGGAGCCGCCCCGTCCCCGGAACGTGCGGGTCGCGGTGTCGGTCATGCCGGTTGGGTGCCCGGTGTCCGGCGCCGTCAATCACATCCGTCGGTCAGTCCTTGGGCAGCCGCGCCTTCACGACCTTGCCCATGTCGTTGCGGGGCAGTGCGTCGGTGAACCGGATCTGCCGCGGCCGCTTGTGCGGGGCGAGCAGCGCGCCGACGTGGTCGATCAGCTCCCGCTCGGTGGGCCGCTCCCCCACCGGGACGACGTGGGCGACGATCCGCTCGCCGAGGTCGTCGTCGGGCACCCCCACGACGGCCGCCTCCGCGACGCCCGCGTGCTCCAGCAGCGCGTTCTCGATCTCCCCCGCGCCGATCTTGTAGCCGGCGGACTTGATCAGGTCGGTGGCGCTGCGGCCGACGATCGCGAGGGCTCCGGCTGCCGTCCAACGGCCGATGTCGCCGGTGGCGAACCAGCCGTCGGCGGTCTGGGCGGCGGCGGTGGCGTCGGGTCGGTTCAGGTAGCCCTCGAACAGGCTCGGGCTGCGGATCTCGATGGGGCCCATCTCGTCCCCGGAATCAGCGCTGACGGTGATGCGCACGTCCGTGCCGTCCAGCGGGCGTCCGACCGTGCCGGGCTCGGGCTCCTCGTCGGCGCGGGCCGCGGTGATGATGAGCGTCTCGGTCATGCCGTAGCGCTCGCGGACGGCCAGGCCGGTGAGCTTGCGGAGGCGCTCGTGGTCGACCGTGGTGAGCGCCGCCGAGCCGGACACGAGCAGGCGGGAGCGGCCGATCGCGGCGGCGGAATCCGGGTCGCCCTCCAGCTGGTCGGCGAGGCGGTGGTACTGGGTGGGCACGCCGAAGACGAGCGTGGCGCCCGCGGCCGCGAGCGCGCCCGCGTCGAGGGTGCCCAGGTGGTGCAGGGTGCCGCCGCGGCGAAGCGGGCCGAGCACGCCGAGCACCAGCCCGTGGACGTGGAAGAGCGGGAGGGCGTGGGCGAGCAGGTCGTCGGACGTCCACGCCCACGCCGCGGCGAGCCCGTCGAGGTTGGCCGCCACGGCCTGCCGGGACAGCACGGCGCCCTTCGGCATGCCGGTGGTGCCGGACGTGTAGATCACGAGCGCCGGGTCGCTTGCGGGCGGCTCGGGCGGGAGGGGGCCGTCTCGGGCCGGGTCGATGTCGACGTCGATGCGCGGCAGGTCGAACGGCAGCTCGGCACCCGGTGCGGCGAGCACCCGCTCGGGCGCGGCGTCGGCCAGCTCGTGCGCGACCTCCCGCTCCCCCAGCCGCGGGTTCAACGGCACCACGGGCACGCCCGCGAGGAGCCCGGCCACCACACCGACCGCGGTGTGGATCGTCGGCGTCGCGTGCACGGCCACCCGCGCGCACCCGACGATGCGCGGCACGAGGGCACCCGCGACCCCGATGAGCTCGCGGTAGGTCAGCTCGACGGTGCGACCCGGCGGGCCGAAGCGCAGCGCGACCTTGTCGGAGGGTTCGAGGGGCAGCAGACGGCTCACCCGACCACCTTGCCGGGGTTCAGGATGCCCCGCGGATCCAGGGCGTCCTTGATCGCGCGCTGCATCGCCAGCCCGACCGGCCCGACCTCGCGCTGCATGCCCGCCCGCTTGAGCAGCCCGACGCCGTGCTCGCCGGTCACCGTGCCGCCCATGTCGATCGCGGCGTCGATGATCGCCTGGAAGGCGGCGAGCGCACGGTCGCGGCCGTCGAGGTCGCCCTTCGGGGTGACCAGGCAGGGGTGCAGGTTGCCGTCGCCCGCGTGCGCGATGGTGGCGATGGGGATGTTGTGCGTGGCCGCGATCTTCTCGATGAGCGCGAGCATCTCGGCGAGCTTGCCCCTCGGGAGGCAGACGTCCTCGGTGAGCACGGCGTCCTCGTGTTCCCAGAGCAACGCCGGGCCCGCCAGCCGTCGCGCGTCGAACAGCGCCTCGGCCTCGACCGGGTCGGTGGACACCATCGCGTCCGACGCACCGGCCGCGACGAAGCAGTCGTGGATGGCCATGGCCTCGTGCTCGGCGGCCGGTTCGGGGAGGTCGGTCTGGGCGAGCAGCAGCGCGGCGGCGTTCTCGGGGAGGCCCATGTTCTTCCAGGCGTTGACGGCGCGCAGGCAGGCGCGGTCGATCAGCTCGAACGCGGCGGGCTGCAGGCCTGCCGCGGTGACGCGGGCGACGGCGTCGCCCGCCTCGGAGAGGGTGTCGAAGAAGCCGACGACCGTGCGCATCGGGGCGGTGCGCAGCGGCCGCAGCCGCACGGTGACCTCGGTGATCACGCCGAGGGTGCCCTCCGACCCGACCATGAGCCCGGCCAGGTCGTAGCCCGCCACGCCCTTGGCGGTGCGACGCCCGACCCGCACCACCTCACCCGCGGCCGTGACGACCTCCAGCGCGAGCACGTAGTCGCGCGTGACGCCGTACTTGACGCAGCACAGCCCGCCCGCGTTGGTGGCGACGTTGCCGCCGAGCGTCGACCAGGGCGCGCTCCCCGGGTCGGGCGGGTACCAGAGGCCCTGCTCGGCGGCGGCCGCGCGGAGGTGGTCGTTGACCACGCCCGCCTGCACGACGGCGAGCCGCTCGGCGGTGTTGATCTCGACGATCGCGTCCATGCGCTCCAGCGAGAGGATCACGCCGCCGTCGACGGCGTTGGCGCCACCGGACAGGCCGGTGCCCGCGCCGCGCGGCACGATCGGGACGCCCGCCGCCGCACACGCCTTGACGACGGCGGCCACCTCGGCGGTGCTCGTCGGCCGGACGAGGGCGATCGACTTCCCGGCCTCGGCCCACGCGGCGTCGTCGCGGGCGTAGGCGGCCAGGACGTCGGGATCGGTGACGACACGGTCGGGGGGCAGGTCAGCGAAGAGACGCTCCGGCGCGGTCATGGGATGACGGTAGCCCGCGGCGGTGTCGCGAGCATGGCCGCGAACCCACCCCGCCCCCTCAGGCCGCGAGGATCGCGCGGGCGAGGTCGGTGCCGGAGCGCCAGGCGGCCTCGACCCGGGAGCGACCCCACGCGTCGCAGGCGAGGCCGATGCCGTCGGCGAGCCGGAACGTCGCGTCCCGTTGCGCGGCCGGGGCGGCGAAGCGCCAGCGGTGGGCGAAGGTCCACTGCGGATCGCCGACGCCGAGTAGCTCGCGCAGCGCCGCGAGCACTTCGGGTACCGCGCCGTCGGGGTCGGCGTCGTGCGCGCGGGCGACGTCGGCGGTCGAGTGCGCGACCAGCACCGGGGCGCCGTCGCCGCGCCGGTCACCGTCGTCGGCGACGAGGGCCAGCACCGGATGGCCGTTCACGAAGGCGGCCGGGAACGGCGCCCAGGTGCGCTCGGCCCAACCCGCGGCCACGGCGATCACGGGGTTCCACCGGCGGTCGACCAGCTCCGCGGGGACGGGCTCGAGGAGGCGGGCGGCCTGGGGATCCGGCATGGCGAGTACGACGGCGTCGACGGGCTCGCCGTCGACGCACGGGCCGGGACCGACCTGGCGCACCTCGTGCTGCAGTGTGACGTCCAGCCCGGCGGCGAGCGCGACGACCAAGCTGCGCAGACCGTCGGGGGCGGCCCACCGCATCGGGCCGGGCGCCGCACCCCGGGTGCCGTTCTCGAAGACGGCGAGGGAATCCGTCCAGGGCCGGGCCAACCCGGCCGCCCGCCAACCCTCGACGACCCGCGCGAACTCCGGGTCGGAGACGGTGAAGTACGCGGCGCCCAGGTCGACCGGCCGTCCGTGCAGTCTGCGGCTCGCCATCCGCCCGCCGACGACGCGCGCGCGTTCCAGCACCCGCACCTCGACCCCGGCCGCGGCCAGCTCCCGCGCGCAGGCGATGCCCGCGATCCCGGCCCCGACGACGACCACCGCCACGGCCGAGACGCTACGGCCCCGCACCGCCCACCGCCCGGTGAGCCAAGATCACATTTCGGCGCACCCTGTGGCCGCTCCGCGCCCCGGCGCGGCGTCATCGCAGGACGGCTACCCGCGCATAGCGCTCCGCCCACCACGCGGCGCGGTCGGGGGGCGCCTCCCACGCCGGGTCGGGCACGGGGATGGGCGCGCGGCGGGGCACCGGGAGCCAGCCGTCCTGCGGCACGAGCGGTTGGTCCACCACGTCGACGGTGAACAGCGCGCCGGTGCCCAGCCCGCACGCGAACGGCAGCTCCGGCAGCGCTCCCGCCAGCGCGATCTCCGCCGCCAGGCCGACGCTGGTCTGCAGCGCCGAGGACACGACGCACGGCAGCCCACACGCCTCGGCCACCGCGAGCGCCCGCCGCACCCCGCCGAGCGGCGCGCACTTGAGCACCGCCACGTCGGCGGCCTCGGCCACCGCCACCCGCAGGGGGTCCTCGGCCCGGCGGATCGACTCGTCCGCCGCGATGCGCACGTCCACCCGCCGTCGCACGGCCGCGAGCTCCGCCACCGACGGACACGGCTGCTCGACGTACTCCAGCCCACCTGCCGCGCGCTCCAACGCCCGGATCGCCGCCACCGCCTCGTCGACCGACCACGCCGCGTTGGCGTCCACCCGCACCGCACCGCCGGGCCCGAGCGCGTCCCGGACCGCTGCCACCCGCTCGACGTCGACGCCGAGCGAGCCCGGCGCGTCGGCCACCTTCACCTTCGCCGTGCCGCAGGCCGCCGCCTTGACCAGGTCGTACGCGTCGGACGGCGACACCGCGGGCACGATCGCGTTGACCGGCACGCGGTCGCGCACCGGCGCGGGCCAGCCCACCTGTGCGGCCTCGACCGCGGCCGCGAGCCACGGCACGCACTCGGCGTCGTCGTACTCCGGGAAGGGGCAGAACTCGCCCCACCCCGCGGGTCCTTCGAGGAGCATCCCCTCGCGCACGGTGATCCGCCGGAAGCGCGTGGTCAGACCGATCGCGTAGACGAGCACACCCGCACTTTTACCCGATCAGCTCGGCTGCTTGACTACCGGCAGTAAGTTACCGTGGCTCCGTGCCGACCAGGACCCGCCTACCCCGCGCCGAGCGGGAGCGGCAGATCCTCGACGCCGCGCTCGTCGTGTTCGCCGAACGCGGGTTCCAGAACGCCTCGATGGACGCCGTCGCCGAGCGCGTCGGGGTGACGAAACCCGTGGTCTACACGCACTTCGGGTCCAAGGAAGGGCTGCTGCTCGCCTGCCTGGCGCAGGCGCGGGCCGAGCTGCTCGCGGTGACGACGGCCGCCTCCGCCGCCGCCGACCGTCCCGAGGAGGCGCTGCGGCAGGGCACCCTCGCGTTCTTCCGGTACGTCGAGAACCGGCCCGCCTGGTCGCTGCTGTGCGCCGAGTCCGCGGTGGCGGGCGAGGCGCTGGAGGGCATCCGGGCCCAGCAGACCGACTTCGTCGCGGGGCTGCTCGCCGCGTGGGTCCCGGACGCCTCTGCACAGCAGCTGACGGGGTGGGCGCACGTCGTCGTCGGCGCCTGCGAGCGGCTCGCGATCTGGCGCGCGGGCGATCCCGCGGTGACGGCCGAGCAGGCGACCGACTACCTGATGGACCTCGTCTGGACGGGGCTGGCGGCGGCCCGGTAGGCGCCGCGCGAGAATCGTCGCGTGACGACGACCGCGCCCCGCCTCCTCCAGGTGCGCCGGTGCGCGCGGGTGACGCCCGGGATGATCCGCGTGACGCTCGCGGGCGACGAGCTCACGGGCTTCGCGGGCGACGGCCCGGACCGCCGGATCAAGATGTTCTTCCCGGTGCCCGGCCAGGACCGGCCTGCAGTGCCGCGCGCGAGCACCGGCGGGCCCGTGTGGCCTGCGGGCGAGGCCCGGCCGACGATCCGCACGTACACCGTGCGGCGGTTCGACGCTTCGGCGGGCGAGCTCGACGTCGACTTCGTGCTCCACGCAGGCCACGGCCCCGCCGCGGCGTGGGCTCGGGACGCCCGGCCGGGCGCGTGGGTCGGCGTGTCGGAGCCCGGGGGCCACTACGCGCCGGACCCGACCGCCGACTTCCACGTGGTGATCGGCGACGAGACCGCCCTGCCCGCGGTGGCGACCGTGCTCGCCGCGATCGACCCCGCCCGGGCGATGACGTTCCTCGAGGTCGCCGACGCCGCGGAGGAGCAGGTGCTGCCCGGCGCCGTCACGTGGGTGCACCGGGACGGGCGCCGGGCGGGCGAGCCGCTGGCGGCGGCCGTGCGCGTCGGCGAGCCTCCCCGACGGCCGCGGGCAGGCGTGGCTCTCCGGGGAGTCGGCGTGCGTGCGGGACCTGCGCCGTCACCTCCTCGACGACCGCGGCTTCGACCGGCGCCTCGTCTACGCCACCGGCTACTGGCGCGACCGCTGACCCGCCGCCGCGGCCGCATCGACGGGCACGGGTTCGGAGTTCGACCGCGGGGGCGGCGCCGGGCGGGGCGAAGCCGGGCCGACGTGGGTGTCCAGCCACTCCACGAGCGGCGCGGCCGCCCGCCACGCCGACCGCACCCGCTCCAACGGCTCGGGCGTCGCGACCCACGGGCCGAGCTCCCACCGCCGCACCACCTGCAACCCGCGGCGCCGCGCGAGCCAGACGCGCGGGTGATCGGGCTTCCAACCCCGCGGCAGGATCTGCAGCTCACCCTCGGGATCGGCCGGGAGCCCGGACGCGGCGAGCCGCCGCAGCAGCCCGGCCAGCGCCTCGCCCGACTCCACGTCGTCGACGGCCGCCCGGTAACGGCGCCGCTGCCCGGCGTCGAACCGCCAGTGCCCGACCGTGACCGTGAACGCGTCGACCGACAGCACGACCGCCATCCCGCAGCCGCCCGGCGACGTCGCCACGCCGCCGGTGTCGGTGCGCAACGGCGGCGCGTCGGGCCGGAACCGCCGGGTCGAGTGCGGCCGGAACACCCGCACCGGCCCGAACTGGGCCTCCAGCTCCGCCGCCAGCGCGAGGGTCGGTCCCCGCACCAGCGCGGCGTGCCCCTCCCGTAGCTCGGGCCACCGGTCGGCGCGGTTGTCCGCCGCGATGTCGGCCAGCAGCGCGGTGGCCTCGGCGGGCCAGCCCTCGAACGTCGTGGAACCCATCTTCGCCTCCTCGAACGGGGATGTCGGGAGTGCAGACGGATTCCGGGCCGCCGCGGTTCCACAGGAGAGGCACAGGATTCGCCCACGTACGACACAGGCGCGACGATCACGATCGCTACCATGGCGACGGCGGAGAAAGCCCGACCGGAGGGTCCGATGGACGAGCGAGGCTTGCGCCGACCCGACGGCGGCGCGATCCGGGTGCTCGTCGTCGACGACGAGTCGAGCCTCTCCGACCTGCTGTCGATGGCGCTGCGCTACGAGGGTTGGGACGTCCGGGCGGCCGCCGACGGCTCGTCCGCCGTGCGCGTCGCCCGCGAGTTCCGACCCGATGCCGTGGTGCTCGACGTCATGCTCCCCGACTTCGACGGCCTCGAGGTGCTGCGCCGCATGCGCGCCGACGCCCCCGAGATGCCGGTGCTGTTCCTCACCGCGCGCGACGCCGTCGAGGACCGGGTCGCGGGGCTCACCGCGGGCGGCGACGACTACGTCACGAAGCCCTTCAGCCTCGAGGAGCTCGTCGCGCGCCTGCGCGGGCTGCTGCGCCGCTCCGGGATGGCGGCCGCGCGGCAGGGCTCCGAGCTCGTCGTCGGCGACCTCGTGCTCGACGAGGACAGCCACGAGGTCCGCCGCGCCGACGACCTCGTCGAGCTCACCGCCACCGAGTTCGAGCTGCTGCGCTTCCTCATGCGCAACCCCAAGCGCGTGCTCTCCAAGGCCCAGATCCTCGACCGGGTGTGGAACTACGACTTCGGCGGCCAGTCCAACGTCGTCGAGCTCTACATCTCCTACCTGCGCAAGAAGATCGACGCCGGGCGCTCACCGATGATCCACACCGTGCGGGGCGCGGGGTACGTGCTCAAGCCGGGGGCGTAGTGCTGCGGGCACGGTCGTTGCGCACGCGGCTGGTCGCGCTCACGCTCGTGCTGTTGGCCGTCGCGGCGGTCGTGATCGGGCTGGTCACGGCGCTGGCCGTGCGCCACTCGTTGATCTCCCGGCTGGACGCCGACCTCGCGTCGATCAGCAACGGGCCCGGGCGCAACCGGCCACCGCCGGACACCCTCGGCGAGGGCCCGCAGGGCGGCGGCCCGCCGGACCTCATCACCGTCAGCGTCACGGACGGCCAGGTCACCGACGCCCGGGTCCGCACCCGCGGCGGCAGCGACCGCGCCTTCCCGCAGAGCGACCTGCCGCCGATGGTCGCCGTGCCGCCGGGCGTGCGTCCGATGACGGTCGACCTGCCGACGCTCGGCCAGTACCGGGTCGTCGCGACCACCCGTCTCGACGGCGACGTGCAGATCACCGGCCTCCCCGAAGCCCAGCTCCAGCAGACGGTGACCAATCTCGTGACGACCGAGCTGATCGTCGCCGCGATCACGTTGGCCATCGCGGGCGTGATCGGCGCGGTGCTGGTGCGACGGGAGCTGGAGCCCCTCGAACGCGTCGCCACGACGGCCCGGCGGGTCACCGCCCTGCCGCTGGACCGCGGCGAGGTGGAGCTCGCCGAACGCGTGCCGGACGCGGACCCGGCCACCGAGGTCGGCCAGGTCGGGGCGGCGCTCAACCACATGCTCGACCACGTCGGCGCGGCACTGGAGGCGCGGCAGGACAGCGAGATGCAGCTGCGCCAGTTCGTCGCCGACGCCAGCCACGAGCTGCGCACCCCCCTCGCCGCGATCCGCGGCTACGCCGAGCTGACCCGCCGCGGGCCGCTCTCGGACGACGCCGCGCACGCCCTTTCGCGCATCTCCTCGCAGGCCGAGCGGATGACGACGCTGGTGGAGGACCTCCTCCTGCTCGCCCGCCTCGACGCCGGACGGCCGCTGGAGCGCACCGACGTCGACCTCACCCGCCTCGTCCTCGACGCCGTGAGCGACGCGCACGCCGCGGGCCCGGACCACCGCTGGCAGCTCGACCTGCCCGACGAACCCGTCACGGTGACGGGCGACCCGTCGCGGCTCACCCAGGTGCTCACCAACCTGCTCGCCAACGCGCGCACGCACACGCCGCCGGGCACCACCGTCACCGTCACGCTGGCCGCCGGATCGGGCACCGCACGCGTGGGGGTGGTCGACGTGGGCCCGGGCATCCCGAGCGACCTGTTGCCGCACGTCTTCGAACGGTTCGCGCGCGGCTCCTCGTCGCGGTCCCGGCAGGACGGGAGCACGGGGCTCGGCCTCGCGATCGTGTCGGCGGTGGTCGCGGCGCACGGCGGCGACGTGAGCGTGACGAGCAGGCCCGGCCACACCGAGTTCGCGGTGCGGCTGCCGATGGAGCCGGTTCCCGTTCACAGCTGAGGCACAGGCCGTCCACGACGAGCGCACAACGGACACGACCACGCTCGGGTCACGTGACCGCCACGCTCCCCTCGATCGTCCCGTCCGCGACACCGAACCCTCCCCCTGCGCGGACGGGACGCCTCCGTCCCCGGCACGGCGCCTTGGGCGTCCTGCTGGTGGCGACGGCGACGCTCTACCTCTGGGGGCTCTCGGCGTCCGGCTGGGCCAACGGCTTCTACTCCGCAGCGGCGCAGGCCGCGGGCGTGAGCTGGAAGGCCTGGTTCTTCGGCTCGTCCGACGCGGCGAACTGGATCACCGTCGACAAGACGCCCGCCGCGCTGTGGGTCGACGGCCTCGCGGTACGGCTCTTCGGGCTCTCCTCGTGGAGCGTCCTCGCGCCGCAGGCGGTGCTGGGCGTGGCGACGGTGGCGCTGCTCTACGCGTCGGTGCGCCGCACCGCGCTGACCGCGGGTCTCGCGTCCCGGCTCGCCACCGGCGCCGCGCTGTTCGCGGGCGCGGCGCTCGCCGTGACGCCCGTCGCGGTGCTGATCTTCCGGTTCAACAACCCGGACGCGCTGCTCACGCTGCTGCTGGTGGGAGCGGCGTACGCGACGTTGCGCGCGGTCGAGCGCGGCGGCACCCGTTGGCTGCTGCTGGCCGCGACCCTCGTCGGGTTCGGGTTCCTCACGAAGATGCTGCAGGCGTTCCTCGTGCTGCCCGCGCTGGCGGCGGTGTGGCTCCTCGCGGCGCCGGTCGGGTGGGGGCGGCGGCTGCGTGACCTCGCGCTCGCCGCCGTCGCGCTCGTGGTGAGCGCGGGGTGGTGGGTGCTCGTGGTGGAGCTGTGGCCCGCGGCCGACCGGCCGTACATCGGCGGCTCGCAGGACAACAGCGTGCTGGAGCTCGTGTTCGGCTACAACGGGTTCGGCAGGCTGACCGGCGACGAGGTCGGCAGCGTCGGTGGCGCACCGGGTGGCGGTTGGGGTTCGACGGGGCTGACGCGGCTGTTCGGGTCCGAGTTCGGCGGGCAAGCGGCGTGGCTGCTGCCCGCGGCGCTGCTGGCGCTCGGCGCGCTGCTCTGGTGGACGCGACGGGGCTCGCGCGGCGACGCGCTGCGGGGCGCGGCGATGGTGTGGGGCGGGTGGCTGGTGGTCACCGGCCTCACGTTCAGCCTGATGGCCGGGATCATCCACCCGTACTACGTGGTGGTGCTGGCGCCGCCGATCGCCGCGCTCGTCGGGCTCGGTGGGGCGGTGGCGTGGCGGGACCGGGCCTGGCCGGGGGTCCGGCTGCTCCTGGCGGGCGGCGTGGCGGTGATGGCGGCGTGGGCGTTCGTGCTGCTGCGGCGCACGCCGTCGTGGCAGCCGTGGTTGGCGTGGACGGCGCTGGGGCTCGGCGTGGTCGCCGTGGTGGGGGTGCTGGTGGTGAGCCGCGCGCCGCGGGTGCTCGGCGCGGCCGTGCTCGCGGTGGCCCTGGCGGCCGGGCTGGCGGGACCGACCGGGTACGCGATCGCGACGGCCGCGACGGCGCACACGGGGGCGATCCCGTCGGCGGGGCCGTCGGGTGGCACGGGGCCGGGTGGGTTCGGCCGGGGCGGCCCCGGCGGCCGGTCGGCGCCGCCCGCTTGGGGAGGGGCAGGCGGCGCCGGACCTGGCGCTGCGGGCGCGGCGGGCGGCAGCGCTGCGGGCGCGACGGGCGGCGCGGGCGGCGGGACGGGGCGGGGTGGACCGGGTGGCTTCGGCGGCCTGCTGGGGAGCCCGACGCCGTCGACGCAGGTCGTTGCGCTCCTGCAGCGGGATGCGGGCGAGTTCACCTGGGCCGCGGCCGCCGTCGGCTCGAACACCGCGGCGGGCTACCAGCTCGCAACGCAGCTGCCGGTGATGGCGGTCGGCGGGTTCAACGGCACCGACCCCGCCCCCACGCTCGCCCAGTTCCAGGAGCTCGTCGCGGCCCACAAGATCCATTGGTTCGTGGGCGGCGGCGCGGGATCCGCCAGGTCACAGAGCGGCGGGAGCGACGACGCCGCCGAGATCGCCGCGTGGGTGCGGCAGCACTACACCCCGACGACCGTCGGCGGCACGACCCTGTACGACCTGTCCGGAGCGGCGTCGTGAGCACCCCGGTCGCATCCACAGCAGGCGCACAGGTCGAGCACAAGGACCCGACAGCGCGCGCCGACATCGTTGTCACCATGAGCGTCGACACCGCGCCGAACCCCGAAAGGATCCGGCCCCGCACGGGACCGGTCCTCGACGTGGTCGTGCCCGTCTACAACGAAGAAGCCGACCTGGAGCCGTCGGTCCGCCGCCTGCACGCGTACCTGTCGGCCGAGTTCCCGTACCCCTTCCGCATCACGATCGCCGACAACGCCAGTGTCGACGCCACCCCGGCGATCGCGACCGGCCTCGCGGCGCAGCTCCCCGAGGTCGAGTCGCTGCGGATGCCGGAGAAGGGCCGCGGCCGGGCGCTGCGGGCCGCGTGGACCGCGTCCGACGCGCAGGTGCTCGCCTACTGCGACGTGGACCTCTCCACCGACCTCGCCGCGCTGCTCCCGCTGGTGGCCCCGCTGATCAGCGGCCACTCGGACCTGGCCATCGGCACCCGGCTCGCCCGCGACTCCCGCGTGGTGCGCGGCGCCAAGCGCGAGTTCATCTCCCGCTCGTACAACCTGATCTTGCGCGGCACCCTCGCCGCCCGCTTCTCCGACGCGCAGTGCGGCTTCAAGGCCATCCGCGGCGACGTCGCGCAACGGCTGGTGCCGCTCGTCGAGGACACGGGCTGGTTCTTCGACACGGAACTGCTCGTGCTCGCCGAGCGCGCCGGGCTGCGCATCCACGAGGTGCCGGTGGACTGGGTCGACGACCCCGACTCGTCGGTCGACATCGTGCGTACCGCCGTCGACGACCTCAAGGGCATCGCCCGGCTCGGCCGCGCGCTCGCGACCGGCCGGGTCCCCCTGCAGGACCTGCGCGCGAAGCTCGGGCGCGGCGCACTCGCGACCCCGGAACGGGAGGTGGCGGGCGTGCCCCGCGGGATGATCGGACAGCTGGCCCGGTTCGCGGCGGTCGGGGTGGCCAGCACGCTGGCGTACCTGCTGCTCTACGTGCTGCTGCGGACGGGCCTCGGCGCGTTCGGCGCGAACCTGGTGGCGCTCGTCGTCACCGCCGTGGCCAACACCGCCGCCAACCGGCGGCTGACCTTCGGCGTGCGCGGCCGTAGCGGCGCGGCGACCAGCCAGGTGCAGGGCCTGATCGTGTTCTTCCTCGGACTCGCGCTCACCACCGGGGCGCTGGCCCTGCTACCGGCGACGGCGAGCAGGCCGGTGGAGCTGCTCGTGCTCGTGCTCGCGAACGCACTCGCCACCGTGCTGCGGTTCGTCGCCTTCCGTTCCTGGATCTTCGCCACTTCGGAGCGTGCCGCGTGACCGCGACCCTCACCCGGACCGACCCGACCCCGCCCCCGGCCACGCCGCCGGGGGCGGCCCGGCGCGACCGGCTCGCGTTCGCCGGGCTGCTCGTCGCGACGGCCGCCCTCTACCTCGTGAACCTCTCGGCCAACGGCTGGGGCAACGACTTCTACGCCGCCGCCGTCCAGTCCATGACGAAGAGCTGGGAGGCGTTCTTCTTCGGCTCGTTCGACGCGGGCAACGTCGTCACGGTCGACAAGCCCCCCGCCGCGCTCTGGGTGATGGCGCTGTCGGCGCGGGTGTTCGGCCTGTCGTCGTGGAGCATCCTCGTGCCGCAGGTGCTGATGGCCGTGGCCACCGTGGCGCTGCTCTACGCGGCGGTGCGGCGGGTGGCCGGGCCGGGGGCGGCGCTCCTCGCGGGTGCGGCGATGGCGTTGACGCCGGTCGCGGTGCTGATGTTCCGCTTCGACAACCCGGACGCGCTGCTCGTGCTGCTCATGGTGGCGGCGGCGTACGCGGTGGTGCGGGCGGTCGAGCAGGCGGGTACGCGGTGGCTGCTGCTCGCCGGAGCGCTGTTGGGGCTGGCGTTCCTCACCAAGACCGCGCAGGCGCTGCTCGTGCTGCCCGCGCTCGCGGCCGCCTACCTGTGGGCGGCGCCGACGGGCCTGTGGCGCCGGGTGCGGCAGCTGCTCGCCGCGGGGCTCGCGATGGTGGTCGTCGGCGGCTGGTGGTTCGTCGCGGTCGCGCTGTGGCCCGCGGCGGACCGGCCGTACATCGGCGGGTCGACGAACAACAGCGCCATCGAGCTCGCCCTCGGCTACAACGGGCTGGGCCGCATCTTCGGCCAGGGCGGCTTCGGCGGTGGTCGCGGCGGAGCGGCCGACGCGGTGGAACGGCAGGCGTTCCCGCCGGCGCGGCAGGCAGCGGCACGGCAGGCGTCCCAGGCGGCGGGGCGGCGGACGCGGCGGGTGGCTTCCCCGCCGGACCGGGCGGCTTCGGGGGTGGCGGTGGCGGGCCCTTCGGGGGCAACGCCGGGCTGGGCAGGCTGTTCGCGAACGACGTCGGCGGCCAGATCGCGTGGCTCCTGCCCGCGGCGCTGGCGCTGCTCGTGATCGGGATCGTGCTGACCCGGCGGGCGCCCCGCACCGATCGCCTGCGCGCTTCGCTGATCGTGTGGGGCGGCTGGACCGTGGTGACGGCGCTGGTGTTCTCCCTGATGGAAGGGATCTTCCACCAGTACTACACGGTGGCCCTCGCGCCCGGTGTCGCCGCGCTGGTCGGCATCGGTGGGGCGCTGCTGTGGCGGCGTCGATCGGCCGCGGGAGCGCGGTGGACGCTGGCGGCGCTGGTGGTGGGTACGGCGGCGTGGGCGTGGGTGCTGCTCGGGCGCACACCGGAGTTCGTGCCGTGGCTGCGGTGGGTCATCGTCGCGGTCGGCGTGGTCGGGGCGGCGTTGCTGCTCCTTCCCGGCCGGGGCCGTGTGGTGGCGGCCGCGGCGCTCGCGGCCGCCGTGGCGTCGGCCCTCCTCGGACCGGCCGCCTACGCGGTGGACACCGTGGCCACCGCGAGCAAGGGCTCGATCCCGCTCGCGGGCCCCGCGACCGCGCGTGGGTTCGGCCTCGGCGGCGACCGCGGCGACCGGCAGGCCCGCGACCGCGTCGGCGGAACGACGGGGGAAGCGGCAGGCAGCGGCGCAGCAGGCAACGCGGCAGGCGGCACGGCTGCTAGTGGCGCGACAAGTGGCACAACAGGCGGAGCGGCAGGCGGCGGCACCGCGGCGGGCGGAGCGGCGGCAGGCGGAGCGGCGGCAGGCTCGGCGGCTGGGATGCCGGGGCAGGCCGGGCGCGGTGGGCCCGGCGGCGAGTCCCAGCCGACCGACCAGGCGCTTGTGGGCGTGCTGCAGGCCGCGGGGACGAAGTGGTCCGCCGCCACCGTCGGGTCGATGCAGGCGGCGCCGCTCGCGCTCGACAGCGCCACCGACGTGATGGCCATCGGCGGCTTCTCCGGCGGCGACCCCGCGCCGACGTTGGAGCAGTTCCAGTCCTACGTCGCCGCCGGGCAGGTGCACTACTTCATCGCGGGTGGCGGCTTCGGCGGCAGGCGCGACGGCTCGACGATCAGCGCGTGGGTGGAGCAGACCTTCACCGCGACCACGGTCGGCGGCCACACCGTGTACGACCTGACGCAGCCGAAGAAGTAGCCGGGCGTAGCACGTTCCGGGGACACCGGGTGCACCCAGCGCACCCGTTCGAGTTAGGGCACCCTTCGCTACACTGAGGCGATGGAAAGTTCGGCGCCCGCTCCCACCGAGCGGTGCGCCGTGCTCGCCGAAGCGGCCCAGGCGCCGTTGGCGGGCACCGCGCCGGTCGCCCCGCGCTGGGCGTGCCTGGAGCACCGCGGCGCGTGGCCCCGCGACATCGCCCACCACACCGATCCCGCGGTCGTCGGGTTCGCCGCCCGGGCCGCCGCCGCGGGCTTCCGGCTGCAGCTCATCCGCCGTCCCGGCCGCCGCAGCGAGGAGTCGACCGAGGCCGCGCGGATCCGGCTCTACCTCGCCGACACCGCCCCGCCCGGCGCCCACACCACCCTGGTCACGGTGGCCGGGCCGAACGACCTGCTCGACCTCCCGCTGCCCCCGCTCGGCGAGCGGCTCCCCGGCAGGCCCGTCGCCGACCCCCTGCTGCTCGTGTGCACGCACGGCCGCCGCGACCGCTGCTGCGCCCTCGACGGGCGCGCCCTCGTCAAGGCCCTCGTCGAGGCGGGCGAACCGGACGTCTGGGAGTGCAGCCACCTGTCCGGCCACCGGTTCGCCCCGACGGCGCTGGTCCTGCCCACCGGCTACCTCTACGGCCGCCTCGACGTCGCCACCGCCGTGCACGCGCGGAAGGCCGCCGAGCTCGGCGAGGTCGAAACCGCGCTCTGTCGCGGCCGGTCCGCCTTCTCCGCCGCCGGGCAGGTGGCCGACCTCGCCGTGCGCGAAGCCACCCACATCCGCTGCGCCGACGCGCTCACGGTCACCGGAACGACCGTGCACGGCCGCCGCAAGGACGAGGCGTGGCGCGTGGAGGTGCGGGAACGGGTGAGCACGCCCCTCCCGGCCTCCTGCGGCGCGGCCGCGCTGCCCGTCACGTCGCTGGAGGCGGTGGCGGTCACCTCGATCGGAGCACGCCGAGCGTGTTCCACGCCCGCGTAGCCAGGTGCAGGTTGAACCAGGTCTCGGGGTCGCCGAGATCCAGCTGACCGATCTGGCGGATGCGCTGTAGCCGGTACTTCAGCGTGTTGCGGTGCACGATCAGCGACTTCGCGGTGTGCTCGTAGTTGCCGCCGTGCTCCAGGTGGTGCGAGAGCGTGCGCACGAGCTCGGAGCCGCGCTGCTCGTCGTACTCGAGGAGCTTGCCGAGCCAGCGCTGCACGAACCGCTCCACCTCGCCGAGGTCGGAGATCCCGACGAGCAGCCGGTAGACGCCGAGGTCGTCGAACCGGATGGCGCGGTCGTCCCACTCGGCCAGCGCGGGCAGCCGCAGCGCGAGCTTGGCCTGGTGGTAGGAGCGCGGGAACTCGCCGACGGTGTCGCAGCGCTCCCCCACCCCCAGCCGGATCCGCCCGCCGCCCAGCTCGCGCAGCACCGCCCGGCGCAGGCTCTCCCACTCCGGTTCGGTGTCGGCGAGCAGCACGACCTCGGTGCCGCGGGTGGCCAGGAGCGTGCCCGCGGGCTCGTCGCGGGCGGCCCGGCGCACGGCCTGCAGCAGCGTGTCGAGCGGGTGCTGCTCCCCGGCAGGCCCGTGTCCTTCGACGACGACCACGCGGTGCGGCCGCTGGAGGTCGTAGCCGAGCGCGGTGGCCCTGGCGACGGCGCTGTCGGTGTCGTCGGTGCCCGCGAGCAGCTCGTCGAGCAGGTCGCGGCGCAGCCGCAGCTCGCTCTCGGCCAGGCTGCGCACCCTGGCCAGCTCCATCGCCAGCACGGTGGCGCCGTGTTCGAGCGCCATCAGCTCCTGGTCGCCCGCGCGGCGACCGGGGTCGACGAGCACGATCACGCCGAGCGTGTCGCCCTGCGGGTGCGCGATCGCCAGGAGCCGGGCGCCGTCGCGGATCGGGCGCCCCTCCTGCTTGGCCCGCGCGAGCAGCCGCTCCCGGCACGCCGGGGTGTCCTTCGGGTACGGGTCGGGCGGCGGCGACCCGGCCCAGGCCTGCAGGTTGCCGTGCCGGTCCTCCACCGCCACCTGCAGCCCGGTGAGCTCGTGCACGGCGCGGGCGATGCCCTCCCGTCCCTCACCGGAGACGGCCACGGCGGTGAGCCGGGCGTGGATGTCCATGCTGCGCCGCAGCGCGCCGACGCTCCCCCGCAGCCGCTCGTTGAGCACGGCGAGCGTGGCCGCGGTGTCCTGCTCCTGGGCGTGCAGCCGCCGGTTGGCCAGCGCGCCACCCACCTGCTGGGCGAGCGCCCGCAGCAGGAACTGCTCCTCGCCCGACGGCTCGCGGCGGGCCCCCACGACGAGGTGCCCCAAGTGCCCCGAGGTGCCGTTGAGCGGGAACGCCCACGCCCACCCGGAGCCCGCCAACGTGACGGCCCCGCCCGTCATGCCCGCCACCCGGAGCTGCGCGGCCAGGCGGGGCGGGGTGGGCGACGCACCGACCAGCTCCACGCGCACGACGTCGCACGGGGCCAGCGTGGGCGCGGCGGTGGTGGCCAACTGGAGGATCTGCTGCTCGTCGGCGCCCTCGGTCATGAGCGTGCCGAGCACCAGGAGGCTGCGCATGCTCGACAGCAGGCTGCGCTCCGCGAGGTGCCGGGACGCGTCGACGGCGGTCATCGGGCTCAGGCCCCGGCCACCGGGACGTTCGCGGCCAGGTACTCCTCGGGCTCGACGTACCACGGGTTGTCCAGGAGCTGGCCGGACAGCAGCACCGTGGGGTGCGTGCGCAGGATCTCCATGAGGATCTGGCCGTCGGAGAACTGTTCGAGGTCGTAGAGGCACAGCAGCACCTGCGGGTAGCGGTGCAGGAAGACGTTGAGCTTCGCCTCGTAGGCCATCAGCAGGTGCGAGCCGGGGAGCCCGCGCAGCGCCCAGGTCATCTCGCCCGCGGCCCGCACGAAGCCGAAGCCCTGGCCCGCCACCGCCGCGTCCATCTCGCGGTCCCAGAAGCCGATCATCTTCTCGATCGCGAAGAACCCGCCGGACAGGTAGGTGGACGCGGAGTCCATCGGCTGCAGCTGCGCGGGCGCCGCGGAGCCGAACTCGCCCGCCAACGCGCACACCGCCGCGCCCGCCGCGGGATCGTCGGTGACGCAGATGCACTTGTCGCCCGCGGCGAGCCCCTCGCGCAGGTACGGCAGCAGCAGCTCGTCGCGCTGGCTCGGGCCGCGGTAGAACGCGCAGATGTGCAGACCCGGGGTGAAGCTCACCCCCGGCAGCCCCATCGCTGTCGACTCCATGGCCCAGCCTCCCTTACGGACCGTACCGGGGTGCCACCCCGATCTTCCAGTCCACGGCGACGGCGGAATCAGCGGTGGCGAGCACGGGGTTGAGGTCGAGCTCGACGACGTCCGGGCAGGCCAGCAGCAGGTTCCCGGCGGCGACGACGACGTCGGCGAGCGCGTCGAGGTCGACGGACGGGCCGCCGCGGGCCCCGGTGAGCAGCGCGGCGCCGCGCAGCGACTCCAGCAACGAGCGGGCCTCGGCGCGGTGCAGCGGCGCCATGGCGAACGCGACGTCGCCGAGCACCTCGACCCAGATCCCGCCCAGCCCGACCATCACGACCGGCCCGAACACCGGGTCTCGCACACCCCCGATGGCGATCTCCACCCCGGACAGCTGCCGTTGCACCAGCACCGGGCCCTGTTCCAGCAGGTCCACCGCCGCGGTCGCGCACCTCGGAAGCGTCGGCGAGGTCCAGCCGCACCCCGCCCAGCTCGGTGCGGTGGGCGGCCTCGGCCAGCTTCACCACCACGGGGAACGCGGTCGCCGCGGCGACGGCCTCGTCGGCGGTGCGGCAGAGCGTCGATGGCGCGGTGTCGACGCCCAGCTCGGCCAGCAGTTCGGCCACGCTCACCGGATCGGTGGGCGTAGCGCCCGACCGCACCGACGGGGCTGCGGCCGCGGGTGTCGTGCGGGCGCGAGCCACGGCGTAGCGGCGGGCGTGCCCGATCGCGCGGGCGGTGCGGGCGGGCCAGTCGAAGCACGGCACGCCCGCGTCCTGCAGGAGGTCGGCGTTGGGCCGCGCGTCACGGGGCGCCACCCAGCACACGTGCACCGGCACGCGCACGTCGTCGGCGCGCAGGCCCGCCACCACGTCGCGCAGGCCCTCGGCGGTCTTCGCGTCGAGCGCCGCGCGTTGCAGCAGCACCGGGACGACGACGTCGACCTCGCCGGAACGGGCCAGCAGGTCGGTGAGCGCGGGGTAGAGCTCGGCGAACCGCGACCACACCGGCGTGACGTCCACCGGGTTCGCCGGGCTCGCGAACGGCGGCAGCATCGCCCGGATGGTGTCCTGCAGGGGCGCCGACAGGGCGGGCACGACGAGGCCCTCGTCGGCGAGCAGGTCCGACAGCTCCACGCCGACGCCGCCGGAGTTCGTGATGATCGCGACGCGGGGCCCGGCGGGCAACGGGTGGCCGTCGAGCGCGCGGGCGGCGTCGAGCAGCTCCTGGCCCGTCGCGACCTCGACGATCCCGGCCTGCCGGAACACGCCCCGCCAGATCGCGGTGTCGGCGGCGAGCGCCGCGGTGTGCGACGACGCCGCCCGCGCCCCCGCTTCCGACTTCCCGGTCTTGACCACGACCACGGGTCGGTTCGGCGTCACGGTGCGGGCCCGCTCGACGAACGCGCGCCCGTCGGCGAGGGACTCCAGGAGGAAGCACAGCGTGCCCGCGGCGGGGTCGTCGGCCAGCTCGCCGAGCAGCTCGGCGATCGTCACGTCGCAGGTGTTGCCGGGCGCAAGGATCTTGGCGAACTTGACGCGCTCGTCGGCGGCCAGGGTGTAGATCGCCATGCCGTACGCGCCCGACTGGCTGACCAGGCAGATACCGCCGCCGCCCTGCGGCAGGCCCACGGCCATCGACGCGTTGAGCGGGAGGTCGCAGTTCTGGATGCCGAAGCAGTTCGGTCCGATCACCCGCGTGGCGCCCGCGTTGGCCACGAGCTCGGCCTGCAGCTTGGCGCCGTCCTCGCCGACCTCGGCGAAGCCGCCGGAGAGCACGACCATCGCGGCCACGCCCTTGGCGGCGGCGTCGGCGGCGACGGCGGGCACGGCGTGCGCGGGCACCGCGACCACCGCGAGGTCGATCTCGCCTTCGACCTCGCGCAGCGATGCCCCCGAGCCGACCGGCACGACCTCGCCCGGGAACGACGCCAGGTTGGTCGCGAGCAGGTTGCCGAGCGTGCCCTTGCGGTCAGAGGCGCCGACGAGCGCGACCCGGCGCGGGCTGAAGAGGGCGTTCAGGAGTCGCACGGGAACGTCCGCTTCAGCTCGTCGGGGCCGAACTCCAGCCGTCGGACGCCGAGCGGGTCGACCGCCCGCACGGCGGCGAGCTCGGCCTCCGTCGGCGGTTCGAGCAACCCGTCCACCAGGTCGACCCGGAGGTCGAACCCGGTGGCCTCCGCCACGTCGGCGAGCGTGACGTCGGGCCACAGCGCCCGCAGCCGGGCGTGCCCGTCGGCGTAGTCGAACACGCCGAGCTCGGTGATCAGCCACTGTGGACCGCCGCCGGGGTAGCCCAGCTCCGCCCGGTCGCCCTCGGGGGTGCGGTGGCCGATGTCGGTGAGCACGTCGAGGTCGCGCACGAGCGTGCGGCCCGAGCGGTGCCGGGTGGTCCAGACGGTGAGCGCGCCGATCGTCGCGGAGATGTTGCAGCCGCCGCCACCGCCGCCGAGCTTGATCTTGGGACGGGTCGGGTCGGGGCCGATCGCGGTGACGTTGGTGTTGCCCCACCCGTCGATCTGGCCGCCGGAGAGGAACATGCGGTCCACGTCGCCGCGGCAGGCGGCGTCGAAGAACTCCTCGAACGTCATCCGGTAGACGGCGCCCTGGTGCAGGGCCAGGTCGTTGCTGGTGGGCGGGATGAACACCGGGTCGGGGTTCACGGCGTAGGTGGCGCCCTCCACGAGCAGGCAGTCCGGGGCGTGGGTGCGGCGGGCGACGTGCATCGCGACCTGCGCGCAGGGGCTCGCGAAGCCGTGGAACACGACCTCCCGGTCGCGCACGGTGCGGGCGAGCGCCACCACGAACCACTCGTCGATGGAACAGTTCACCGGAAGAGCTCCTGCCAGTCCGCCACCGACCCCGACCAGCGCGTGAGGCGTTCGGGGTCGACGGCGGCCCGGTAGGCGTCCTCACCCGCGTGCACGTAGGCGTCGAGGTAGGCGGTGACGTCGCCGCTGCCCGCCGCCTCCAGGTAGGCGGCCAAGTGCGGCCGGTCGTAGGCGTAGCCGGGGTAGCAGGAGGACGGGTGCGCGCCGAACGGCGCCTCCACCACGGCGGCCACGGTGTGCGCGGGGATCGTCACCCCGGCCGCGGCCACCTCCTCCGTGGTCACCAGGCGGTCCACCGTGGCGACGACCATCCGCGACGCCATCGCGAACCGCACGTCGAGCACGTAGGGCTGGTCGAGGTGCAGGTTGCCGCGGGCGTCGCCGATCGGCGCGTGGAGCAGCGCGACGTCGGGCCGCAGCGGCGGCACCACCACCAGCTCGTCGCCGGTGAACGGGCACGTCACGCGGGCGTACTCGGGGTGCATCCGCTCGATGCCGGTGCCCTTGACCCCGCGCACCGGCAGGAACGACACCCCCATCTCCGCGGCCCGCAGCTGGGTGAGGATCGTGACGCAGCAGCTCTCCCGTGCCTCGATCGCGCCGGTGGCGGCGGCCCGGCGGTAGGCGGGCGCGAGCCCGAGGTCCTGCTCGAACCCGACGTAGCTCTCCTCGCACACCTTCACCGCACCCGCCGCGATGAGCAGGTCGACGTCGATGCTGTGCGCCGAGCCGATCAGGTGCAGGTCGCGGCGGCCCAGCCGGATGAGCGCGCGCACGAGCGCCATCGGCAACCGCGCGCACAGGCCGCCGCCCAGCGCCACCAGCGCGCCGTCGGTGACGAGCGCGGCGGCGTCGTCGAGCTCGGCCCGCTTGTCCCGGTCGAGGTGGAAGGAACTCACCGTCGGCCCTCGCTGACGCTCGGACCACGCTTCGCAGAACGCTGTGTCGATGGTTCGCTCGCTGTACTCACCCACCCCGCCAGCTCCGCAAGCTCCGCTGGCTGCCGTCCCCCGGACTCGCTCACAGAACGGTCCACCCCCCGTCGACGACCAGCGCGGCACCGGTCATGTAGCCCAGCCGCCCGGATGCGAGCACGGCGATCGCGTCGGCGATGTCGTCGGGCTCGGCGACCCGCCCGGTCGGGATGCGCGCTTCGACCTGTTCCCGCAGCTCCGGCACGTCGAGCCGCCACTGCGTCATGGGGGTGCGCACGAAGCCGGGGCAGACGGCGTTGGACCGGATCCCGGCGGCGGCGTAGTCGGCGGCCAGCGACTTCGCGAACATCAGCGCCGCGCCCTTCGACGCGGTGTAGGCGCACCGGCCGGGGAACGCGACCTGGCCCGCCACCGACGCCACCGTGATGATGTGCCCGCTGCCCTGGGCCAGCATCACCGGCAGCGCCGCCCGCGCGCACAGGAACGGGCCGCGGGTGTTGATCGCGAGCACCCGGTCCCACTCCTCCACCGTGGTCTCGTGGCAGGTCGTGGCGTCGAGCGTGCCGCTCACGCCGGCGTTGTTGACCAGCACGTCGATGCGCCCGAACGCCTCGACGACCTGCGCGAAGGCCGCGTCCACCGCGTGCCGGTCGGCGACGTCGGCCGCGCACCCGAGCCCGTCGGGTCCCGCGGCGACCTTGGCGGCCTCGCCGTCGACGTCGAGCACGGCGAGGGTGAACCCGTCGGCGGTGAGCCGGGTGCAGGTGGCCCGCCCGATGCCCGAGCCGCCGCCGGTCACCACCGCGATCCGGGTGCTCATGCCGGCACCGGCGCGCGCTGCGCGGCCTGGGCGGCGATCAGCAGCGGGTCGTAGACCGGGGAGTACGGCGGGGCGTAGGAGAGGTCGAACGCCGCGAGGTCGTCCACGTCGAGGCCCGCGTACAGGGCCGCGGCCACCACGTCGACGCGCTTGGCCGCGCCTTCCCGCCCGACGAGCTGCGCCCCGAGCAGCCGTCCGCCGAGCTCGTGGACCAGCCGCACGTGCAACGGCGCGACGCCCGGGTAGTACTTCGCCCGGCTCTTGTGCACGACGTCGGTCGCGCTCGCGGGCAGGCCCGCCTCCCTGGCCTCGGCGAGCGTGAGCCCGGTGCGCGCCACCTCCAGGTCGAACACCTTCACGACGGCCGTGCCGACGACGCCCGCGAACGTCGCGTCGCCGCCCGCCGCGACCGTGCCCGCCACCCGTCCGGTCTTGTTGGCCGCCGGGCCGAGCGGGACGTAGGCGGGCCTGCCGAGCACGCGGTGCCACGGCGCGATGCAGTCCCCCGCGGCGTGGACGTCGGGCAGGCTGGTGCGCATGCGCTCGTCGACGAGGAGCGCGCCGCCGGGCCCGGTCTCGGCGCCCGCCGCGGCGGCGATCCCGCCCGCGGGCCGCACGCCGGTGCACACCACCACGACGTCGGGGTCCACCTCGGCGAGCGCCGCGTCGGCGTCGGTCGCGAGCCGTAGGTCGACGTGCTCGCGGACGTGCGCCTCCACCAGCGACGCCATCGGCTCGTCGACCGTGGGGAGCACCCGCGGCAGCCGCTCCACGACGGTCGTCGCCACCCCGCGCGCGTGCAGCGCCTCGGCGGTCTCCAGCCCGATGTAGCCCGCGCCGACGACGACCGCCGTGCGCACCGCGCCCGCGTCGAGCAGCTCCCGGAGCGCGCTGTTGTCCTCGATCGTCCGCACGGTGAACACCCGGCGCCCGGCCAGCCCCGCGATCGGCGGCAGCCCGGCGCTCCCACCCGCCGCAACGATCAACGCGGAGTAGCCGAGGCGCTCGTCCCGCCCGTCGCGGGTGTAGGTGACCTCGCGGGCGGCGAGGTCGATCCCGGTAGCCGCCGCGCCGAAGCGGAGGTCGATGCCGCGCTTCTCCCGGAAGTAGTCGGGCGGGTAGGAGAACAGGCCGTCCGCCTCGACCACGCCGGACAGGTGGTAGGGCAGCCCGCAGAGCCCGTACGCGGCGTGGCCGGTGGCCTCCAGCACGACGATCGGCAGCGCCGGGTCGACCCGGCGGGCGGCCGAGGCCGCCGACATGCCTGCGGCGCCGCCCCCGACGACCACCAGCCCGCTCACCCTGCAGAACGTACGGATCAGGCCGTGGCGCCGGACACGTCCCGGACGGACGGAGTGCGGGCCCGTCTTGGTTCCCGCGGGACGACGCGACGCCGGAGCGGTCGCCGTAGATTTCCGATGATGTGGGACCGGCCGCTGCCCCCCAACACCCGCGCGCACCCGTACCGGGGGCTGTCGGTGCAGGAGGTCGACGTCCCGCTCACCGAGGAGGCGATCCTCGGCCACCTCGACGGGCGTGAGGTCTACCGCCGCACCGACTTCCTCGCCCTGCGCCACGGCGGCGCCACCGCGCTCGTCGAGGTGCGCAAGGCGAGCCTGGAGCCGCTGTTCTCGCCGGTGGTCGCGGCGCGGGTGATCTCGGGGCCGGACGACACCGCCTGGGTGGAACGGCCCGAGGTCGACGTCGGCAACGCCACCGCGCTGGCGGGCGCGGCCGTGCCCGGCGCGGCCACCACCGTGGTGCTGGGCCGCTTCGAGCACGTCAACTTCATGCACCGCCCGGCGCCGATCCCCGTGCGCGTCACCGAGGTGGTGCCGCCCGAGCCCGCCAAGCTGCTCGCCCAGGCCGTGCAGGCGGTCGAGTTCGACGAGGACCTCCCGCCCGTCGAGCTGATCCTGGACGCCGTGGAGGTCGAGGCCGCGGCGGCGGCACATCCCGCGCAGGCCTACCTCCTGCCGTGCCGGGGCTCGGGCGTCGACCTCGGGGGCGCCCTGGTGTCCTACCTGGACACCCGACCGGCCGAGCGCGGCGACTGGCTGCTCATCGGCTGCGAGCGCTCGGTCCAGTTCCACCGGCACTTCTACGGCGACGAGCCCGAGCGGGTCGACCTGTGCCCCCGCAACCGCTCCCTGGCCGCGGGCAAGGTGCTCACCAAGTGCTGCCTGATCGAACGCGGGCTCGAGGTCGACGGCGACACCGCGGTGGTGCCGTGGGGCGCCAACCTCGACGAGGTGCGCGAAGGCCTGCGGAAGCTGCTCCTGTGAGTTCCCACCTCGCCGACTCCGAGATCTACGGCCATCTCTGGACCACGCCCGAGCTGCACGCGCTGTTCGACGACCGCGGCCGCACGTCGGCCTGGCTGACCATCCTCGCCGCGTTGGCGCAGGCCCAGGCCGACGTCGGGCTGGTGCCCGCCGAGGCCGCCGCGCTGATCGAGGAGCACGCGACGATCGACCGGCTGGACCTCGCGGTGGTCGCCGAGGGCACCCGCTCCTCCGGGCACTCGACGCACGGGCTGATCCGGCACCTCCGGGAGATCCTCCCGGCGGAGGCGCGCGAGTGGGTGTACTACGGCGCGACCGTGCAGGACCTCTCCGACACGTGGTTCGGCTGGGTGCTGAAGCGCGTCGGCGACGTCGTCGAACGGGACGTCGCCCGCTGCCGCGCCGCGTGTGTGGCGCTGGCCCGGCGCCACCGCGACACCGTGATGTGCGGGCGCACCCACGGCCAGCCCGGCCTGCCGGTGACGTTCGGGTTCAAGGCCGCGGTGTGGGCGTCGGAGCTGGCCCGGCACCAGGAGCGGCTGGCGCAGCTGCGGCCCCGCGTGGAGGTGGTGCAGCTCGGCGGGGCGCTGGGCACGATGGAGTTCTGGGGCGCGCAGGCGTTGCCGTTGTTGGACGGGTTCGCCACGCGGCTCGGCCTTGGCGCACCGGACGTCCCGTGGATCACGGCGCGCGACCGCATCGCCGAGTTCCTCACGTTCCTGGCGCTCGTCACGGGCACCCTCGCCAAGATCGGCAACGAGGTCTTCGAGCTGCAACGGCCGGAGATCGGCGAGGTCGGCGAGCCGATCGTGGCGGGCACGGTCGGCAGCATCACGATGCCGCACAAGCGCAACCCGGAGTTCTCCGAGCAGCTCGACACGCTCGCCCGCGTCGTGCGCGCCGACGCCGACGTCGCGCTGGAAGGGCTCGTCGCCCTGCACGAGCGGGACGGCCGCAGCTGGAAGGCCGAGTGGCTCGTGCTGCCCGAGGCGTGTCAGCTCAGCGGCGCGGCGCTGGGGTTCGGCGCGAAGCTGCTGGAAGGGCTGCGGGTGGACGCCGCGCGGATGCGCGCCAACCTCGACGCGCACGGCGCCGCGATGACCTCCGAGCCGCTGATGGCGGTGCTGGCGGCACGGATCGGCAAGCACTCCGCGCACGACGCGGTGTACGCCGCCGCGATGGCCGCCCGCGACGCGGGCACCGACCTCGGCGAGCGGCTCGTCGCCGAGGGGCTGCTCACGAAGGAGGAGGTCGCCGCGGCCACCGACCCGACGCAGGCCCTCGGGGCGGTCGGGGCGTTCGTGGACCGGGTGACGGGCGCGTGACGGGGCTCGCCGCACAGCCGCGGATCCGGCTCGGCACGCTCCCCACTCCCCTGCTGCCCGCGCCGCGGCTGTCGGAGGCCGTCGGCGTCGAGATCTGGTTCAAGCGCGACGACCTCACCGGGCTCGGGTTGGGCGGCAACAAGGTCCGCGGGCTGGAGTTCCTGCTCGCCGACGCGCTCGAGCGCGGCTGCGACACCCTGGTCACCGGCGGCGGCCCGGGCTCCAACTGGGCGATGCTCGCCGCGCTCGCCGCCCGCACGCGCGGGCTCGACACGGTGCTCGTCTGCTACGGCGACCCGGTGGCGCCGGTGGGCAACATGCACCTCGCGACGACGATCGGCGCCGACATCCAGTTCACCGGCGACGAGAACCGCGCGTCCGTCGACAGCGGGGTCGCCGCCGTGGCCGACGAGCTGCGCGCCGCGGGCCACACGCCCTACCCGATGGGCCGCGGCGGCGCGACGGCGGTCGGCGCGCTGGGCTACCTCACCGCGGCCCGCGAGCTGGCGGGCCAGCTCGCCGACGCAGGGCTGCGTGCCGACCGCCACCTGGCTCGCCACCGGCTCGTGCGGCACCCAGGCCGGGTTGGTGGCGGGCGCGGCGTGGCAGGGGCTGGGCCCGGTGGTCGGCGTGACCGTGAGCCGTCCGGCCGAGGAGTGCGTCGAGCGCGTGACGACGATCGCGCGGGCGGCCGCGGACCTCGCGGGCGTGCCCGCCCCGGACGGCCCGCCGACCGTGGTCGACGGCCACATCGGCCCGGGCTACGGGAAGCGCTCCGCCGAGGGCGACGCCGCCGCCGAGCTGGTGGCGCGCACCGAGGGCGTCTTCCTCGACCCGATCTTCGCGGCGAAGGCGATGGCCGGGCTGCTGGCCGCGGCCCGCCGCGGCGAGGTGGCCGGGCCCGTCGTCTTCCTGGTGACCGGCGGCGCCCCGACCCTTTTCACCACCCGCTGAGGTCCTTCTCGCCGAAGTACACGGCGATGTGGTTGGCGTTGTACGGCGGGATCTCCCGGTAGCCGGTGTTCGCGAACAGCACCCGGCTGTGCTCCTGCGCCTCCCCCGCGTCCAGCCGCACCGTGTGGTAGCCCAGCCGCCTGCCCGCGTCCTCCAGCGCGTCCAGCAAGGCCCGGCCGACGCCGCGCGAACGGGCGTCGGGCACCACGTACATCCGCTTGATCTCGCAGACGCCACCGCCGAGCCCGCGCAGGCCGCCGATCGCGACCGCCCGCCCGTCCTCGTACCCGACGAGGAACGCCCCGGCGGGGGCGACCATCTCGTCCGGCGTGGTCACCGATCCGGGTCTGGCGGCCCGCCCCGGGTACTGCGCGTTGAACAGCGCGTCCAGCTCGGCGAACAGCTCCCGCCCCGGCGACTCGTCGGATCTTTCGGCACGGAACTCGAGCGCCATGGCGGCATACTCCCACCCATGTCCCTGCCCATCGAAGGCTTCTCCCACGTCCGCATCACGGTCACCGACATCGCCCGCTCCCGCCGCTTCTACGACGACGTGCTGGGCCTCCCCGTCGCTTTCGAGATGCCCGCCGACGCCGACGCCGCCACCCGCGAGCAGCACTGGTGGCTGTTCGACGGCGTCGTCTACCAGGTGCCCGGTGGGTTCTTCGGGCTCCGGCCGGTGGCCCCGGGCGGCGACCGGTTCGACGAAGACCGCGCGGGCCTCGACCACGTCGCGTTCAAGGTGCCGAGCCGCGCCGACCTCGACGCGGCGGCGGCGAAGCTCGACGGGCTCGGGGTGGCGCACGACGGCGTGAAGGACATCGGGCTCGGCTGCCTGCTGGAGTTCCGCGACCCCGACAACATCGCCCTCGAGCTCTGGGCCGACGCGAGCTGAGCCGCCCTTGGCCGGACAGGACGAGATCACCTGTCCTGGAAGGCTCACGTTTGCCCGCGAGCTCCCGCGACCCGGCAGGCTGTGTGTGACCCACACCACTCTGATGGGAGCGAGATGCGCGTCGGCGACCGGGAGATCCTCATCCCCACCTCGATGGTCGGCAACTACCCCAACCCGCGCTGGTGGGACGCCGGGCCCGTGCGCGCCTGGCACGGCGACCAAGAGCCACCCGACTCGTTCAACCAGGAGGCGTTCCAGGACGCCATGGCCGCGCTCGTCTCCGACCAGGAGCACGCGGGCCTCGACATCATCAGCGACGGCAGGCTGCACGGCGACAACTACGCCGACCAGGCCCTCTACTACTACTACCGCAGGCTGGGCTACGACCTGCACGGCGGCTACCTCGGCTTCCCGATCTACAGCCGCCTGCACGCGGGCACCGCGGCGCACGAGATCAAGCGCCACGGCGCGATCATGGTCGAGCAGGCGCGGGCGCTGAAGCGGGCCACCGGCAAGCCGACGAAGGTGCAGTACACCGGCGTGCAGGTGCTGGCCCAGGCGACGAACGACCTGCACTACGAGAGCCCGCGCGACCGGGCGATGGCGATCGCGGCGGCGATGAACGAGGACATCCTCGAGGTGGACGCGATGGGCGTCGACTTCATCCAGCTCGACGAGTTCACGTGGCCCTACTTCTACGAGGACTGGGCCATCGAGGCGTTCAACCGCGCCGTGCAGGGCGTGCAGAACGCGCAGATCATCGTGCACGTCTGCTGGGGCAACTGGGGTGGCACGCCCGCCTACTACCCGGACGAGACGGCGCAGGCGGGCGAGATCTTCGACCTCACGAAGCGGGTCGGCGAGGCGCCGTCCGCGACCGCCAGCGTGGTGCCGAAGTCCTACGAGGCCAACATCAGCGTGCTCAACCTGGAGAGCTGTGGCCGTCGCTCCGACGACCTCTCCGGCCTCGACGTGCTCAAGAACCACCCGTTGCCGGACAACGTCACGTTCTGGGCGGGGGTCATCGACGTCAAGTCGACGATCACCGAGACCGCCGAGCAGGTGGCCGAACGGATCCACAAGCTGCTGGAGTACGTGCCCGCCGAACGGCTCGGCGTCACCACCGACTGCGGCCTGATCCTGCTCCAGCGCTACATCGCCATCGACAAGCTGCACGCGCTCGTGGCGGGCACGGAGCTCGTCCGCCAGAAGCTGGGCTAAGGCGGCCCGGCTTCTGCCAGCACGGCGGCCTCGGCCGCGGCGAACCCGTCGCGCCGTGACCTGATCGCGGTGCGGACGGCGTCCGCCGCGGCCGCGCACTCCTTGGCCATGCCGCGCACGACGTCCGGGGCGGCGCCCCCGCGGGTCTGCCTGCCCCGGACGATCGCCTCGGGGTCGAGCGCGGCCGTGAGGTCCAGCTCGGCGACCGACGGCGCGGCGATCCCGGCCTCGGCCGCGGCCGCGTCGAGGTGCGCGCCGGTGAGGTCGACCCCGCGGAGGCCCTCGGCCGCGGCCCGCCGCACGGCCGCCCCGACCAGGTCGTAGGCCGAGCGGTAGTCCAGCCCGACCGTCGCCATGAGGTGCTCGGCGAGGTCGGCGGCCTGCGCGAACCCGCCGTAGAGCGCCGCGCGCATGCGCTCGGCGTCCACGGTGAGGTCCCTGACCACCCCGGCCATCAGCCGCGTCGTCCGCGTGGCCAGCTCCAGGGCGCGGGGCACCTCGCCGTAGGCGAAGATCAGGTTGTCGCTGCGCGCGGACGGGCTCTTGGCCAGCGCCGACATGCCGGTCGCGCGGCCGATGAGCACCCCGGCCGCGCCGCGCACCATCGTCAAGGCGTACGGGTTGCGCTTCTGCGGCATGAGCACCGACGAGCGGGTGTGTCCCTCGCCGAGGACCACCCAGCCGAACTCCGCGCTGGCGTAGATCTCCAGGTCCTCGGCCAGCCGGTCGAGGGTGGTGGCGAGCGATGCGGCGTCGGCGACCAGCCCGGTGAGCCCGTCGCTCTGCCACATGGCGTCGCGGGTGTGCTCGATGACGCCGTCGAAGCCGAGCAGCGCCGCGGTGCGGGCGCGGTCGCCGACCAGCGGGCTGCCGTTCACCCCGCCCGCGCCCGCGGGGCTGCGGTTGATCCCGTCGAGGCCCGTGGTGAGCCGGTCGACCGTACGCAGCACCGGGTACGCGCTGCCCAACACGAAGTGCCCGAACGTCGACGGCTGGGCGTGCTGCAGGTAGGTCTGGTCGACCATCAGGGTCTCGGCCTGCGCGTCGGCGACCTGCGCGACCGCAGCCACGAACGCGGCGGCCGCCTCCACGAGGTCGGCCACGTCGCGGCGCACCCGCAGCCGCAGCGCGATCCGCACGGCCTCGCGGCGCGGCCGTCCGGCGTGCAGCCAGCCCGCGTCGCGGCCGATCGCGGCGGCGAACCGCCGCTCGCGGCAGTTGTAGACCTCGCCGTGCGCGGGGTCGTAGCCGAACTCCGACCACGGCGTGGCCACCGCGTCCCGGAGCACGCCGAGCAGCTTGCTCGCGGCATCCTCGGGGATCACGCCGCGCTCGCGCAGGACGAGCACGTGCGCGACGTCGGCCACGTTCAGCCCGTCGTGCAGCAGCGGGGCGTCGGCCACCTCGACGGCGAACCCGCCCTCGACCAGCTCGGGCGCGTAACGCCACCCTCGCTCGGCACGGCCGGCGTCGCCGAGCGATCGTCCGGCGTCCGGTCGCGCCCGGTGGGCCATGTCCGGGCAGGACGAAGCCAGGATGGGGGCATGGCTCCCTACGTCGCGTATGCGGGCGAGATCTACCGGAGCGGGCGGCCGCCCGCCCTGCCCACGGACCCGGACGGGCTGGAGGAGGCGGCGCGGGCCGTCCTGCCCCCGGAGGCGTTCTGGTACGCGGCGGGCGGCGCCGGGTCGGGCGCCACGATGCGGGCCAACCGGGCCGCGTTCGACCGCCACGGGTTCGTGCCGCGGATGCTGCGGGACAACACCGTGCGCGACTGGTCGACGAGCGTGCTCGGCACCGCGATGCCCGCCCCGCTGCTGCTCGCCCCGATCGGCGTGCAGTCGATCCTGCACCCCGACGGCGAGCTCGCCTCGGGCCGCGCCGCGGCCGCGCTCGGGCTGCCGGTGGTGGCCTCGACGGCTGCGTCGCACACGCTCGAGGAGATGGCCGAGCCGGGCGGGCCGCGCTGGTACCAGCTGTACTGGCCGACCGACGACGCCGTCACGGCCAGCCTCCTGCGCCGGGCCCGCGCCGCCGGGTACACGGTGCTCGTCGTCACGCTCGACACCTGGCAGCTCGGCTGGCGCCCGCACGACCTCGACGCCGCCTACCTGCCGTTCCTGCGCGGCGTCGGCACCGCGGTGCCGTTCTCCGACCCCGCGTTCCGGGCCGCGCTGCCCGCGCCGCCGGAGGAGGACCTCGCCGCGGCGGTCGCGTACCGGCAGAAGATCTTCCAGGGCACCGCGCGGGGCTGGTCGGCGCTGTCCGCGCTGCGGGCGTGGTGGGACGGCCCGATCGTGCTCAAGGGCATCCAGCACCCCGACGACGCCCGCGCCGCGCTCGACGCAGGCATGGACGGGGTGATCGTGTCCAACCACGGCGGCAGGCAGGCCGACCGCGCGGTGGGGTCGCTCACCGCGCTACCGGGGGTGGTGACGGCCGTCGACGGCCGGGCGCCGGTGCTCTTCGACTCCGGCGTCCGCACCGGCGCCGACGCCGCGCTCGCGCTGGCCCTCGGCGCGGACGCCGTGCTGCTCGGCCGTCCCTACGTCTACGGCCTCGCGCTCGACGGCGAGGCCGGGGTGCGCCACGTGCTCCGCTGCGTGCTGGCGGAGCTGGACGCCACCCTGGCCCTCGCGGGCTACGCGTCGCTCGCCGAGCTCCGCGCCGAGGGGCTCGCGCACATTGAGCGTGGCTGACGCACACTGCGGGCAGTGTGCGTCAGCCCCCGACGGTGTGTGCGAGCTAGAGGGCCTTGCGGACCTCGTCGGCGGCCTGGCCCATGTTGCGCAGCTTCGCGTAGGCCGTGGTGCGGCTGAAGTAGCCGAGCCCGCAGTCCGGGGAGACCAGCAGCCGGTCGGCGGGCACCACCTTGAGGCAGCGGCGGATGCGGTCGGCGATCGTCTCCACCGACTCCACCATCGTGTTCTTCGCGTCGACCACGCCGACGCCGAGCACCTTGTCCTGCGGGAACTCGCCGAACGCCTCCAGTTCGACGAAGTCCTTGTTCGTCATCTCCACGTGGATGACGTCCGCGGGCGACTCCCGGAACAGCGGCATCATCGCCTGTGCGTGGTTGTCGAACACGTCGCGCTGGCCGTCGACGCTGCCGTAGCAGATGTGCCAGAACTTGATCATGTTGATGCCCTCCCACATGATCTGCTGGCACTCGATCTGCCACATGTCGGTGGTGTAGGGCGGCAGCACGTCGATGAGCTGCACGGACTCGCAGCCCATGTCCTGCAGGAAGCGCATCTCCTTGTTGAGCGCGCGGGCGATGTCCTTGGCCAGCTCCACGCCGTCGCCGTAGTGCTGGTCGTCGAGGATCACGCTCTGCTGGGCAGGACCGAGGAAGGCGATCTTGAACGGGCGGTCGGTGGCGAGCTGCATGGCGTAGCAGACGCCCTCGAAGATCGGCCGGACCCACTCGACCTTGCTCGCTCACCGTGCCCTTGTAGAACGGCTTGTACTTCACGCCGTCGCCGGGCGGGCCGTAGTTGGTGATGCCGCCGAGCATCTCGGGGATGAAGTGGAAGATCGGTTCGAGTTGGAAGCCGGGGGCCTCCCACTCGTAGTACTGGGCCCCGTCGCAGAGGATGTGCAGGCCCGCGGCCTCCTGCTCGCGCGCGGTGAGCTTGCAGGCGTCCTCGTAGGCCACGCGCAGGTTGTGGCTGCGGTAAGTGGGCTCGTACTGGCTGCCGAAGACCCGGCCCTGCAGCCAGTGCGGCCGGGGGAACGCCGACACCGCCGATACCGGGAGCAGGACCTCCTCGCCGCGGATCTCCACTGCGACCACCTTCTTCTTCTCGACGAGCGATGCGCGTCACAGTGTCAGAAGCGAGCCGTTGCGGTCCTCGTCCTTGGGGGTCAACGATCACCCGATGCCCGGTCCCCCACAACCAAACGAGCGGTTCGCCGTCGACGGCCAGGAAGTGCGCTGGGGCCGGTGGGGCACGGGGCCGCCGGTGGTGTTCTGCCACGGCACACCGTGGTCCTCGGCGCTCTGGGCGCCGATCGCCGACGCGCTGCGCGCCGACCACACCGTCTACCTGTGGGACATGCCCGGCTACGGCACGTCCACGATGGCCGACGGCCAGGACGTCTCGCTGGCCGCTCAAGGGGCGCACTTCGCCGACCTGCTCGGGTACTGGGAGCTGGTGGAGCCGCACGTCGTCGCGCACGACTACGGCGGCGCGGTGGCCCTGCGCGCGCACCTGCTGCACGGCGCCCGGTACCGCTCGCTGGCGCTGGTCGACGTCGTCGCGCTGGCCCCGTGGGGATCGGAGTTCTTCCGGCTCGTGGGCGCGCACGCGGAGGTGTTCGCCCAGCTCCCACCGTCGCTGCACGAGGCGCTGGTGCGGGCCTACATCAGCGGCGCCGCGCACCGCCCACTGCGGGCCGAGGACCTGGACGTGCTCACCGCGCCGTGGCTCGGCGACCTCGGGCAGGCGGCGTTCTACCGGCAGATCGCCCAGGCCGACCAGCGCTACACCGACGAGATCGAGCCGCTGTACCCGACGCTCGACCTGCCCGTGCAGGTGGTGTGGGGCACCGAGGACACCTGGATCCCGGTCGACCGCGCGCACCGGCTCGCCGCGCAGATCCCCGGCGCCCGGCTCGACCTCGTGCCCGACGCGGGGCACCTGATCCAGATCGACGCCCCCGCGCACCTCACGGCCGTGCTGGCGCGCTGGTTGAGAAGCGTCTACTAGCGACGGCTCCTGCATGGCACGCTCCCAGCGTGGCGGTCTCGGAAGAGCGGAGCGCGAGCGTGGGGCTGGCGCCGCTGCTCGCCGTCTGCTGCGGCTACTTCATGGTGATCCTGGACGTCACGATCGTGAACGTGGCCGCGCCCGCGATCGGGCGCGAGCTCGGTGCGTCGCTCACCGACCTGCAGTGGATCGTCGACGGCTACACGGTCGCGTTCGCGGGCCTGCTGCTCCTCGGCGGCGCGCTCGGCGACCGCTGGGGCCACCGCCGGGTGTTCTGCCTGGGCGTGGCCCTGTTCACCGTCTCGTCGCTCGGCTGCGCGGTCGCGGGGAACGCCCTCGTGCTCACGGCGTTCCGCCTGCTGGAGGGCTGCGGCGCCGCACTGCTCGTGCCCGGCTCGCTCGCCCTGCTGCAGCAGGTCTACCGCACGCCGTCGGCCCGGGCGCGCGCCTTCGGGCTGTGGGGCGCGATCGCGGGCGTGGCGGCCACCGCGGGCCCGCTCGTCGGCGGGGTGCTGACCACCACGGTGGGGTGGCGCTGGGTCTTCGCCATCAACCTGCCCGTCGGCGTGCTGTGCCTGGTGCTCACGATGGCCACGGTCGCGCCGTCCCCGCGCGACGCCGGGCGCGTCATCGACCCCCTCGGGCAGGCGGCCGTGGTGGTCACCGTGGCCGCCGTGATCGCCGCGCTCAACGAGGCAGGCCGCCAGGGCATCGGCGGGCCCGCGGTGATCGGCGGCGTGCTCGTCGCGGTCGTGGCCGCGGGCGTGCTGGTGCTGCGCGAGCGCTTCGGCGCCCATCCCCCGCTGCCGCTGCCGATGGTGCGGTCACGCCCGGTGTCGGGCGGCACCGCCATCGGCTTCCTGTTCAACTTCGGCTTCTACGGCATGATCTTCGCCGCCAGCGTCTACTTCCAGCAGCACCTGAACCTCAGCGCCGCGCTCGCCGGGCTCGCGCTGCTGCCCGCGATGGCCGTCACGATGGTGGCGTCCGCCTTGTCGGGCAAGCTGTCGGACCGCTTCCCGCACCGGCGCCTCATGCTGATCGGCCTCGTCACCGCGTGCGCAGGCCTGGCGCTCTGGGCGGTGGTCGGGGAAGTCGCGAGCTACCCGGTCCTCGCCGTCGCCATGATCGCCTGCGGCTTCGGCACGTCGTTCACCCTCACCGGGGCGACCTCCACGGTGATGAACGCGGCCCCCGCGGGCTACGCGGGCACGGCGTCGGCGGCGCTCAACACGGCGCGGCAGACGGGGTCGGCGGCGGGGGTCGCGATCAGCGGATCGCTCATCGCGCTGGTGGGCCTGCCCGCGGGCGTCACGACGTTCATGGCCGTCGGCGCCGCCGGGTACCTCCTCGGCGCGGTCCTCACCGCGCTCTGCGTCCCGCGGTAGCGGCTCCCGCCGAAGATCGCCGCGAGGGGTGCACCAGGGCCCCGCTGACGGCCGTGCCGTCCCGCTCGCGACGATCACCGGCTACTGGGCGGTGACTCCACCGTCGGCCGCGAGCACGGCGCCGGTGAAGAAGGAGCCGTCCGGCCCGGCCAGGAACAGCGCGGTGCTGGCGATCTCCTCGGGCTGGCCGAGCCGGGCCAGCAGGTACTTCTTCTCGGTGAGCGCGATCCCGGCCGCGACGTCGCCGTCGCCGCGCGTGCGGAACAACCCCTCGGGCATCGCGGTGTGCACCGTGCCGGGGCAGATGCAGTTCACGCGGATGCCCGGGCCGAGCTCGGCGGCGGCCGTGCGGGTGAGCGACAGCACCCCGCCCTTGGCCGCCGTGTAGGCGCCCGCGCCTGCCACGGCCATCAGCGCCGCCACCGACGAGATGTTCACGATGGCGCCGTCGCCGTCCATCCGCGGCGCGGCGTGCTTGATCATGAGGAAGGGGCCGCGCAGGTTGACGGCCATCATCCGGTCCCAGTCCTCGACCGCCGTGTCGAGCAGCGCCCCGCCCATCGACATCCCCGCGTTGTTGATCAGGATGTCGAGCGGGCCCGCCGCCTCGACGGCCGCCCGCACCGACGACTCGTCGGCGACGTCGCAGCCGACCGCGCGGGCCCGGCCGCCGATCCCCCGCGCGACCGCCTCAGCCGCGTCGACGGCGACGTCGGCCAGGACGACCTCGGCCCCCTCCCGCGCGAACAGCCGCGCCATCGCCGAGCCGATGCCGCCCCCCGCGCCCGTGATCAGGGCGACCTTGCCGTCGAGCTTGCCCATCGGACTCCGTCCCAGATCATGATCGTGGAGGTCATCACCCCGTGACGTAGGCGAGCTTCTCACCCACGGCGAGTCGTACGCCTCATCACGGTGAGTCCGACAATTCGCCACGGTGAGTTGACCGATGGTGCCTGGAGGACAAGAACGCACAACGAGTTCGACCTCGCCGGCCGGGCACGGGGCCGTCGCCGCGGGCGCATACTCCGAACAGCCGACGAGGGAGGCACAGCGGGTGGGACAGATCGGACCAGGGTTCCTCAGTCTCCCCTACCGCACCCCCAAGCCACGTTCCGACGGCCTCACCCACGTGCTCGACAAGGGCCTGTCGCTGTTCGCGCTCGAGTCGTTGATCCAGACGGCGGGCGAGGCCATCGACATCGTGAAGCTCGGCTGGGGCACGTCCTACGTCTCGGACGGCGTCAAGGCCAAGGTGGGCCTCTGCCACGCGGCGGGCATCCACCTCTCCCCGGGCGGCACCCTCCTCGAGATCTGCGAGTACCAGGGCCGGATCACCGACTACGTGCGGTGGCTGGAGCGCCTCGGCGTCGGGCACGTCGAGGTGTCCAACGGCGCGTTCGGGATGGACATCGGGCGCAAGCGGGCGCTGATCCGGATGCTGGCCCAGGACTTCACCGTGCTCTCGGAATGCGGCTCGAAGAACCCGAACGCCGAGGTCGTCGCGGCCGACTGGGTGGCCGAGATGGCGGGCGACCTGGAGGCGGGGGCCACGCTGCTGATCGCGGAGGCGCGGGAGAGCGGCACGGTGGGGCTCTACAACCCCGACGGGCGGCCGCGGGCGGAGCTGGTCGACGCGCTGGCGCACGAGCTGCCCGTCGAGAAGATCATCTTCGAGGCGCCGCGGAAGGACCAGCAGGCGTGGTTCATCCGGCGGCTCGGGCCGTCGGCGAGCCTGGGCAACATCCCGTCCGACGAGGTCGTGGCCCTGGAGACGCTCCGGTTGGGGCTCCGCTCGGACACGCTCGACCTGCTGCCCGAGAGCGGCGAGCACCTCTGCGCCGACGACGAGAACCCGGTGCCGCCCATGCCACCCCTGTTCCACTGATGAGGATCGCGGGTCGGGAGATCCTGCTGCCGACGACGATGGTCGGCAGCTGGCCGCGGCCGCTGTGGCTGCGCGGCGGGGTGCTGCGGCAGTCGCCGCACGAGGTCGACTTCCCGGACATGTACCAGCGCACGCTGTACGAGGACGCCGTGCGCCTCGCCGTCAAGGACCAGGACCTCGCGGGCCTGGACATCGTCACCGACGGCAACCAGTACTTCGAGGGCGAGACGCCGTACGACAAGATCCAGATGTTGCTGGTGCCGCTGCGGCTGCACGGGTTCCGCGGCTACGGGCCGCCCGGCGAGGTGCCGGGCATGGAGCAGTACTTCCGGCCCGTCGTCCACGACCGGGTGCGCTGGGTCCGCCCGGTGTTCGGCCCCGTCCTCGGCGCCGTCAAGATCGCCACCGACAAGCCGTTCAAGATCAATATCAACGCCGGGCCGGCCACGGTCGCCACGTGGTGCGAGGACCAGTGGTACGGCGACGACACGGCGCTGCGGACCGACGTCGCCGACGCGTTCAACCGCGAGCTGCGCTGGCTCGCCGACCACGGCGCCGACGTCATCCAGCTCACCGAGCAGACCTACATCGCGTCGGCGGGGCGCGAGGAGTGGGCGCTGGACGTGATGAACAGGGCCGCGCACGGCGTGGACGCGCACCTGGTGTGGCACATGTGCTACGGCAACGCCCGCGAGTTCGACTGCGCCTACCCCGAGGTCAACGCCGCCTGCCTGGCCAAGCTGTTCGCCTCGGCCCGGGAGGTGGGCTGGCACGAGATCCACCTGGAGACCGCGCGGCCTGCGATGGCCGAGATGCCGCACCTGGCGGGCTGGCTCGACCGGCCGGGCACGGCCCTGGGCATCGGCGTGGTCGAGGTGATGAACCCGCGCGTGGAGACGGCCGAGGACGTCGCGGACCGCATCCGCACCGCACTGCGGTACGTGCCCGTCGACCGCGTGGTCGTGAGCACCGACTGCGGGCTGTACCAGCTCCCCCGCGACGTCGCGTTCCGGAAGCTGCGCGCGCTCGTCGAGGGCACCCACCTCGTCCGCGCGGAACTCGGGGGCTGACGCAGTTCGTCCTGCGCGGCCAATGTCTGGCGTCGATCATCTGCGTAGCGTCCCCGGCGTGACCACCGTGCAGGCGACCGAACGGGCCGAAGCACTGCGCAGGCACGAGCAGATGGTGCTGATCCGCCGGTTCGAAACCAAGATCGACGTGCTGTACCGGCAAGGTCGCGTGCGCGGGCCCGCGCACCTGGGGATGGGGCAGGAGGCGGTGGCCGTCGGGGCCGCGGCCGCGTTGCGCGTCGGCGACCGCTCGATCGGCACCTACCGCGGCCACGCCCACGCGCTGGCCCGCGGCGCCCCGCCGGACGCCGTGCTCCGCGAGCTGCTGGGCCGCGAGGGCGGGATCTGCCAGGGCAAGGGCGGCTCGATGCACATCACCGACGTCGAGCACGGCTACTTCGGCTCCTACGCGATCATCGGCGCGCACCTGCCGATCGCGTGCGGCATGGCGTGGGCCGACCAGTTCAACGAGAACGGCGCGGTCACCGTCTGCTTCTTCGGCGACGGCACCACCAACATCGGCGCGTTCCACGAGGCGCTCAACTTCGCCGCCGTCTGGACGCTGCCGGTGGTGTTCGTGTGCGAGAACAACCACTACATGGAGTACACCCCGATCGCGGACGTCATCGCGGTGAAGCGCCCGGCGGCGGACCGGGCGGCGGCCTACGGCCTGGCCCCGATCGTGGTGGACGGCAACGACGTCGACGCCGTGCACGCCGCGCTCGACCACGCCGTCTCCCGGGCGCGCGACGGCGGCGGCCCGTCGCTGGTCGAGGCGGAGACCTACCGGCACGGCGGGCACTCCGCGGCCGACCCGGCGGCCTACCGCAGCGCCGAGGAGGTGGCGCAGTGGAAGGAGCGCGACCCGCTGATCCTGCACACGGCGGCACTCGTCGCGGCCGGGGTGCCCGCGGAGGAGGTCGCGGAGATCGACGCGCGGGTGGGCGCCGAGATCGACCGTATCGCCGCCGAGGCCCTCGCGGCACCCGCGCCCGACCCGTCGACGGCGTGGACGGACATGTGGAGCGACGGGAGCTCGTCGTGGCGCAACTGACCCCTGGTGAGTCGCCCGATTCGGCACGGCAGCGGTCTGGATTCGGCCGTGAGGAGGGGCGATGCCGGAGCTGACGTATCGGCAGGCCGTCGCCGCCGCGCTCGCGCAGGAGATGGCGCGCGACGAGCGGGTGGTGCTGCTCGGCGAGGACATCGCGTCGGGCGGGGTGTTCAAGACGACGCTCGGCCTGGCCGAGCGGTTCGGGAAGAAGCGGGTGCGCAACACCCCGATCTCCGAGACCGCGATCGCCGGGGCGGCGATGGGTGCGGCGATGGCCGGCCTGCGGCCGGTCGCGGAGATCATGTTCTCGGACTTCTACGGCGTCTGCTGGGACCAGGTGGCCGTCGAGATCGCCAAGGCGCGCTACATGACCGGCGGCCAGTTCGGGCTGCCGCTCGTGATCCGCGGGGCCAACGGCGGCGGCATCGGGTTCGGCGCCCAGCACAGCCAGTCGGTCGAGAACTGGGCGCTGTGCGTGCCCGGCCTCAAGATCGTCTCGCCCGCGACGCCCGCCGACGCCGTCGGGCTGATCGCCGCGGCCATCCGGGACGACGACCCGGTGCTGGTGTTCGAGCACAAGGCGCTCTACGGCAGCAAGGGCGACGTGCCCGACGGCGAGCACGTGCTGCCGCTCGGCGAGGCCGCCGTGCTGCGCGAGGGCGACGACGTCACGCTGGTCGGGCTCTCGCTCACCGTCGGGATGTGCCTGGCCGCGGCCGACCGGCTCGCCGAGGCGGGCATCTCCGCCGAGGTCATCGACCTGCGCACGCTCGTGCCGCTCGACATGGCCACGGTGCTGCGCGCGGTGCGGCGCACCGGGCACGTCGTCATCGCCGAGGAGAACCCGGGCCAGCTGGGGTGGGGCGCGGCGATCGCGGCGATCCTCGCCGAGGAGGCGTTCGAGGACCTCGACGGGCCGGTGCTGCGGGTGAGCGGCGGCAACATCCCGTTGCCGGTGGCCGCGCCGCTGGAGGCCGAGGTGTCGGTGTCGACCGACCGCATCGTCGCCGCGGTGGGGAAGCTGTTGGGCTTGCCGGTCCCCACGGGGTGACGGCGCGCCACCCGCGACCTCAGGTTCCGGCACACTCGGGACGTGTCCGTCGCACTGCCGCTCCGACCGCCCGCCCACCAGGTCGACCGCCGGGCGGTGCGCTGGTGGCAGCTGCGCGACCTCATCACGGTGGTCGTGCTGGTCGTCCCGCAGCTCGTGGCCCTCGCGCTCGGCTGGCCGGGCTGGCTCGCGGTCACCGCCATCGCGACGGCCGTGCTCGGCCTGGCCTACGTGCTCGTCGTGCCGCAGCTGCTCTACCGCATCCACCGGTGGGAGATCACCGACGAGGCCGTCTACACGCTGTCGGGCTGGTTGGTGCGCGAGTGGCGGATCGCGCCGATCTCGCGCGTGCAGACCGTCGACACCCAGCACGGACCGTTGCAGCAGCTGCTGAAGCTGGCCAGCGTCACCGTGACGACGGCGTCGGCCAAGGGCCCCGTCACCATCCGCGGCCTCGCAGAAGAGCACGCGGCCGAGCTCGCGCGCGTGCTCACCGCGACCACCCAGGCGACGCCCGGGGACGCGACGTGAGCCGTCCCGTGCGTCCAGACCTCCGCGCTGACAGCCGCTCCGCGGCGCTGCCCTCCGGCGCACCTCCCCGTGCCGCGCCACTCGAAGCCGCGCCACTCGAAGCCGCGCCACTCGAAGCTGCCCCGCCTAACGCCGCGCCGCCCGGCGCGGGCCCGCCGACCACGCCCGGCCCGCACCCCGACGCCGCCCCCTCGTCGACGGCCGAGGTGCCGTGGCGGCGGCTCGACCCGCGCATGCTCGTGGTGCACCCGGTCGCCGGGCTCGTCCGGCTGCTGCCCGCGTTCGCGGTGGTGCTGCTCACCGGCCGCGAGGGCGACCTCACCCACGTCTACATCAGCCTCGGCGCCGCAGCGATGATCGTCGTCTTCGGGGTGCTGCGCTGGCGCTTCACGCAGTACCGCATCACGCCGGACCGGGTCGAGCTGCACAGCGGCTGGCTCCGCCGCCAGCGCCGTTCGGTGCCGCGCGACCGCATCCGGACGGTAGACCTCACGGCCCGGCTGGAGCACCGGATCTTCGGGCTGTCCGTGGTGAAGATCGGGTCGGCCACCGGCGGCACCGGCGAGCACGCGGGCCTCGCGCTCGACGCCGTGAGCAAGGCCGAAGCCGACCGCCTCCGTCGTGAGCTGCTCGACCGCTCACAGGTGGTGGGCTCCGCCACCCCGGCCGCGGCGCCGCCCTCCGTCGAGCTGGCCCGCCTCGACTGGGCGTGGCTGCGCTTCGCCCCGCTCTCGTTCTCCTCGCTGGCCGGGATCGGCATCGTGGCGGGCGCCCTGTTCAACATCCTCAACGAGGCGGGCGCCAACCCCGGCAGGCTCGCGGGCGACGCGGTCGAACGCCTGGCCAGAACGGGTCTGGCCGCGGCCATCGGGCTGATCGCCGTCACCGTGCTCGCCGCCGCGGTGATCGGGTCGCTGTTGCTGTTCGCCGAGCGCTGGTACGGCTACCGGCTCACCCGCGAGCCCGACGGCACCCTCCGCGTGCGGCGCGGTCTGCTCACCCGGCGTTCGCTGTCGGTGTCCGAGCGGCGGCTGCGGGGGGTGGAGGTCGCCGAGCCGCTGCTGATGCGCGCCGGGCACGGCGCCCAGACCAAGGCGTTGGCGGCGGGGCTCACCAAGGACTCCCAAGGCGGGGTGCTGCAGCCGCCGGTGCCGCGGGCCGAGGCACACCGCGTGGCGTCGGCCGCGACCCAAGCCCCGCCGGAGGAGATCACCTGCGCGCCGCTGCGGCCGCACCCGCCCGCGGCCCGCCGTCGGCGGCTCACCCGGGCGATCGGGCCCACCCTCGTGCTCGTGGCCGCCGCGTTCGTCGTCGACGCACGCGTGCTCGGACCGGTGTCGCTGCTGCTCCTACCCGCGATGGCGCTGGTCGGCTGGGACCGCGCCCGCGTGCTCGGCCACACCCTCACCCGCGGCTACCTGGTGGCGCGCCAGGGCTCGGTCGTGCGCCGCACCGTGGCCCTGCAGCGCAGTGGCGTGATCGGCTGGCGGGTGCGGCAGAGCCCCTTCCAGCGCCGTGCGGGCGTGGTCACCGTCGAGGCCGTCACGGCGGCCGGTGGCGGCGCTTACTCCGTGCTCGACGTCGCGCCCGCCGACGCGGTGGCGCTGATGGCGGCGGTCGACCCGGACGCCGTCGGCCCGCTCACCTGAGTCGACCCGCCCCGGCGTCGAGGGCGGGCACGACCGCTCCGCCCCGCACAGCGCCACCTGTACGACCGGCGCAGAGGGCGGGTGGGCTAGCGGCGACGGGTGCCGAACAAGCCGCGGGTGATCTCCCGACCGAGCTGGGTGCCCATCGAGCGCAGGAAGCTCTTCACCACCGGCGAGCCCAACACCTCGGCGATCATCCCCGGCTCCTGCCGCTCCTGGCGCGGCGGCGGGTCGTAGCGCGGCTCCTCGGCGGGGGGCGGGGGCGCCTGCGGCGGTTCGGCGATCTTGGCCGTCAGCTTCTCGTAGGCGGATTCGCGGTCGACGGTCGTGCCGTACTTGCCGTACAGCGACGACCCGTGGGCAGCCGCGGACATCGGCGTCGGCCCCGATCGCCGCCATCAGCGAGCGGGGCGAGCGCATGCGCGTCCACGCCACGGGCGTCGGCGCACCGCGCTCGGAGAGCACCGTGACGATCGCCTCGCCGATGCCGAGCGACGTCAGCGCCTCCTCCATGTCGTAGTTCTTCGTGTTCGGGTAGGTCTTGACCGTCTTGGCCAGCGCCGCCTGGTCCTCCGGCGTGAACGCGCGCAGTGCGTGCTGCACGCGGGCGCCGAGCTGGCGACAGCACGGCGTTGGGCACGTCGGTGGGCAGCTGCGTGCAGAAGAACACGCCCACGCCCTTGGACCGGATGAGCTTCACGGTCTGCTCGATGCGCTCCAGGAACGCCTTGGACGCGTCGGTGAAGAGCAGGTGGGCCTCGTCGAAGAAGAAGACGAGCTTGGGCTTGTCGAGGTCGCCCGCCTCGGGCAGCGTCTCGTACAGCTCGGCGAGCAGCCACATGAGGAACGTGGAGAACAGGCGCGGGTTGGCCGCCTGGTCGGCCAGCTCGAGCAGCGAGACGACGCCCTTGCCGTCCACCGACGCGCAGCAGGTCGGCGGGCTCGAACTCGGGCTCGCCGAAGAAGTCCTCGCCGCCCGCGGCCTCCAGGTTGACCAGGGCGCGCAGGATCACGCCGGCCGTCGCCGACGAGACGCCGCCGATGCCCTTGAGGTCGGCCTTGCCCTCGTCGGAGGTGAGGTGCTGGATGACCGCGCGGAGGTCCTTGGTGTCCAGCAGCGGAAGGCCCTGCTGGTCGGCCCAGTGGAAGATCAGCCCGAGGGTGGACTCCTGGGTGTCGTTGAGGTCGAGCACCTTCGACAGCAGGATCGGGCCGAACTGCGTCAGCGTGGCGCGGATCGGGATCGCCGAGCTCTTGCCGCCCAGTGAGAGGAACTCGACCGGGTACGCCGTGGGCGTCCAGTCGTCGCCGGTGTCCTTCGACGCGCGACTGGATCTTGGGGTTGTCCTCGCCGGGCTTGGCCATGCCGGAGAGGTCGCCCTTGACGTCGGCCAGCAGCACGGGCACCCCGGCGTCCGACAGCTGGCCGGCGAGCCCCTGCAGCGTCTTCGTCTTGCCCGTGCCGGTGGCGCCCGCGACGAGGCCGTGCCGGTTGAGCGTCGCGAAGCGGGATGCGGACCTTCGCGTCGGGATCGACCTGACCGTCGACGACGACGGTGCCGAGCTCCAGTGCCCCGCCCTCCGTCGCGTACCCGGAAGCGATCTCCTGTGCGGCGTTCGCCGTGTTCTGCCACGAGCCGGACCGTAGCGCTTAGGCTGCCCGGGTGAACGATCGTCTGGTCTGGATCGACTGCGAGATGACCGGCCTCGACCTGCGGCAACGACGCGCTGATCGAGATCGCCGTGCTCGTCACCGACGGCGAGCTGGCCGTCCTCGGCGAGGGCGTCGACATCGTCATCCACGCCGACGACGCGGCGCTCGCCGGCATGCCCGACGTCGTGCGCGACATGCACGCCCGCTCGGGGCTGACGGAGGAGGTGCGGCAGTCGACGGTGACGCTCGCCGAGGCGCAGGAACGGGTGCTGGCCTACGTCCGCGCGCACGTCCCCGATCCCCGCACCGCGCCGCTCGCCGGCAACTCGATCGCCACCGACCGCGGCTTCCTCGCCCGCGACATGCCGGAGCTCGACGCGCACCTGCACTACCGGATGGTCGACGTCAGCTCGATCAAGGAGCTGTGCCGGCGCTGGTTCCCGCGGGTGTTCTACGCGAAGCCGGAGAAGGGCATGGCCCACCGGGCGCTCGCCGACATCTACGAGTCGATCCGCGAGCTGGACTACTACCGCCGCACGCTGTTCGTCGCCCCGCCCGGCCCGACGACCGAGGAGGCCCACGCCGTCGCCGCCGCCGCTGGCCCCCGCGCCCGTCGAACCCGCTGCGGGCACGGCGACCGCGGCGCGGTACAGCTTGTCCCGTCACCGGCTCCGGCCGGTGATCGCATGGTGGGTGTAGCTCAGCTGGTAGAGCACCTGGTTGTGGTCCAGGTGGTCGCGGGTTCAAGTCCCGTCACTCACCCCATGCCCCGGCCCCCGCCGCACGGCACGGACGGAACGGTTGGTACCGTTTGAGCCGCGCCGAGCGGTGAGGCTCGACGGCAGGCGCCGCTAGCTCAATCGGCAGAGCAGCTGACTCTTAATCAGCGGGTTGGGGGTTCGATTCCCTCGCGGCGTACTTGACCTGCATCTTTACGGTGCAGACTGGCGATATGATCTTGATTCTCCCGGAAAACTCCCGGAAATCCCAGACCGCGGTCCCCGTCCTCAGATCAACACGGCTCGCCGTTGCGCGGAGGCCATCAGGCGCCGGGCGCGCGGGTCAGATGGTTGCATCCGGGGTCCGGTTCCGGTCGATGATGCCGACGCGGTGAGCTCTGCGCATCGGGGCAGGCGCAGGCATCGTTCCCGCGAACACCGCTCCCGCCGCGGACAGTCAGCGCGGACCGTCAGTGCCGGTGCGCGGCGATCGTTGACCTGCAGGTTGTCGCCGACCGCTGTACGTCTGTCAGCGAGAATGGCCGTGGGCATCTCGGACGACGGTCGCGGAGGCCGTCAACGATCAGCCGTCCGAGTGATCGAGTTCGTATCGTCGGGTTGACGTGCGCCACCAGGACCACGGCACCCGAGGAGCGCGGGCTCGCCTGAGCCGGCCGCCGAAGCCTCGGGTCCACCCGCGCGCGTGACGTCACGGAGCGGTCACAGTCCTTTGGACACGTCGTCGAGGTGGGTGTCGAACCAGGCCATGACCGCGGAGCGCTTCCAACGGTTCACCCGGCCGATCTTGTAGAACGGCGGCGCCGTTCCTTGGCTGACCCACTTGTACAGCGTCGCCTTCGGGATCTTCAGCAGCGCAGCGTGTGAGTGCCGAGAACCGTGTCACTGGCTCTGACCAGGACCTTCTGCGGCTGGCCCCACAGTCACCGCCCTGTGCCGGCCCAGCATGATCGTCCGCTGTGGCCCTCGGACTCGTCTACCAGGCGCTCATTCGCGTGCTCAGCTGGCTGGTCGCTGCTCGCCCGCACCGACACCGCCAAGGACATCGAGATCCTTGTGCTGCGTCACGAGGTCGCGGTGCTGCGCCGCACCAATCCCCGGCCGACACCGACGTGGCTCGACCGCGCAATGCTCAGCGCGCTGGGCAGGCTGCTGCCTGCCCCGCTGCGCCAGCTGCGGCTGGTGTCGCCCCGAACGCTGCTGCGTTGGCACGCCCAGCTCGTCGCCCACCGCTGGACCTACCCGCGCCGACGACCAGGCCGACCACCCACCACACCGCCCATCCGGGCGTTGATACTGCGGATGGCCCGCAAGAATCCGCGCTGGGGTACCGGCGAATCCAGGGCGAGCTGGTCCATTGCGTGGCCGCCTCGCGCCGTATTCGCCGCCCTCGTGGCACGGCTGCACGTGGCCCGTGTGCTCGCACAACGCCGGCGCGTCCAGCTAGACGGCGTCGCCGTCGCAGCCGTATCCGAAGGCTGCGCCCACGCCGGTTGCGCGCGCATCTAGGTGGCCTCGGGTCTGGTCGTCGGCCTCCGGTGTGCGTACGATGCGCTCCACATCACCCGGCCCCCGTGACCAGTATGGACGCGAAACCCGTCCGTCCCCTGTTCGTCATGAGGTGCAGATATGCCGGTTGATCCCACCCGAGAACGGACACCACCACTCACGACGAACTTGACCAAGCCCACCCTTTCAGCGATGACGAGGGCGCCGAGGTTGACTCTCTCGAGAGTGGTCGTAACGTCGTCCGGACCTGCAAGGTGGCTGATGCAGGGGCGGCCGCCGTCGACGTCCATGGTTGGGTTCGATCAGATGCGGAGCCTCCGATGAGCACGGACACCCCAACATCACCCTCACCGTCGTTGGCCCGGTCACAGCGCCGCCGCGCGGTGCTCGCCAGCACCGTCGGGACGACGATCGAGTGGTATGACTTCTTCCTCTACGGGACCGCGGCGGCCCTGGTGTTTCCGCACATCTTCTTCCCCGGGGAGACCCCGTACGCCGGCGTGATCGCCTCATTCGGCACCCAGTTCGTGGGCTTCGCGGCTCGGCCGATCGGCGCCGCGATCTTCGGGCACTACGGCGATCGTATCGGCCGCAAGGCCACCCTCATCACGACGTTGTTGCTGATGGGCATCGGCAGCACGCTCATCGGGGTGCTCCCCGGCTATGCCGCCATCGGCATCGCCGCGCCGATCCTGCTGACCGTGCTGCGGCTCGTGCAGGGCGTCGCGGTCGGCGGCGAGTGGGGCGGGTCGGTACTCATGTCGATGGAGTGGGGCTCGAAGGAGCGGCGCGGGCTCATGGCGAGCTGGCCCCAGCTCGGCGTCCCGATCGGTCTGCTGCTGTCCACCGCGATGGTCCAGCTGATGTCGGCGACCACCGGCCCGGACTTCGAGACCTGGGGCTGGCGGGTGCCGTTCCTGGCCAGCATCGTGCTGGTCGGGGTCGGGCTCTACGTGCGGTTACGGGTACTGGAGAGCCCGGCCTTCGCCCAGGTGAAGCAGGCTCAGGCGGTGCGGAAGCTGCCGGTCATCGACGCGTTCCGCCATCAATGGCGAGAGATCCTCACCTCCGCTTTCGTCCGGATGTCCGAGCAGGCGCCGTTCTACCTGTTCATCACGTTCGTCCTGGCCTACGGCACCACCCAGCTGAAGCTAGGCCGCACCGGGTTGCTCACCGACACCCTCATCGCCGCGGCCATCGGGTTGATCAGCGTGCCGCTGTTCGGCTACATCTCCGACCGGATCGGGCGGAGGCTGATGTATGGCATCGGAATCGTGTGCACCGGACTGTTCGCCTTCCCCTACTTCGGGTTGCTCAACACGCGGATAGCCGGACTGGTGCTGCTCGCGATCGTGGTGTCGCTGATCTTCCACGACATGCAGTACGGCCCGCAGGCCGCGTTGATCGCCGAGAGCTTCGGCACGAACATCCGCTACAGCGGAGCCGGGTTGGGTTATCAGTTCGCCTCCGTCATCGCAGGCGGACCGGCGCCGCTGCTCGCCGCGGCAATCCTGCAGGGCACCGGATCCAGCACCTGGATCAGCATCTACATCGTCGGCTGCTGTGTGGTCTCGATGATCGCGCTGCTGCTCATGCCGCGCCGTGACCCGACCTACGAAGCCCCGAGCGTCGGAGCGCCCGCGGCCGCAGGCAGCACAACCGGCTGAGGACGCTGGCCGCATCCACATCGCCCGGGTGCGTGACGGGGAGGAGACCAGCACGCAGGCCAAGCAGCGCCGGGTGGGTAGCGCTCCGACGAGGATCTTGATCGGGCACGCCAGGGCATCGCCGGAGCTGAGGAGCAACAGATGACCGACACGACCATGACCGCCACCACTCCAGGCCCGTTGTCCGGCGCCCTCGTGGTCGATCTGTCCCGGGCCCTCGCAGGTCCGCACGCCACGATGATGTTCGGCGATCTCGGCGCGCGGGTCATCAAGGTCGAGGCGCCGGGCGCAGGCGATGACACCCGAGGGTGGGGTCCGCCGTTCGTGCAGCCCCCAGACTCGGCCGACGGCGCCCCCACGGAGTCGACCTACTTCCTTTCCGCCAACCGCAACAAGGAGTCCATCGTCCTCAATCTGAAGGACGATGACGACCGCCAGATCCTCTTGGAGCTGGCCTGTCGGGCGGATGTGCTGGTGGAGAACTTCCGGACCGGGGTGCTCGACCGGCTGGGGCTCGGGTTTGTCATGTTGCATGAGCTGAATCCGCGCCTGGTCATTCTGTCCATCACGGGGTTCGGCCACGACGGCCCGGAGGGCGGCCGCGCAGGCTATGACCAGATCGCGCAGGGCGAGGCAGGCCTGATGTCGATTACAGGTTCCGGCCCGGACGACCCGCAGAAGGTCGGCACGCCGATCACCGACCTGCTGGCAGGCATGTACGGCGCCTACGGGGTGCTCGCCGCCCTGATCGAGCGGGGCCGCACCGGCAAGGGCACCGTGGTGCGCACCTCGCTGCTGGCGGCAGCGGTCGGGGTGCACGGATTCCAGTCGACCCGCTGGACGGTGGCAGGCGAGGTGGGCCGCGCCCAGGGGAACCACCACGTGTCCATCGCCCCATACGGCCTGTTCCACTGCGACGACGGATTCGTGCAGATCGCGGTGGGCAGCGAAGGGCTCTGGCAGCGGTTCTGCGCCGGGTTCGGCATCGACCCGGCCACGCCCGAATTCGCGGACAATGGACAGCGTGTGGCCAACCGGGAGCGGCTGATCCAGTTCGTCGAGGGGGTGTTCGCCGGGTGGAAAGCAGCGGATCTGCTGGCTCGGCTGGCCGAGATCGGCGTCCCCGCGGGCAAGGTGCGCACGGTCGACGAGGTGTACACGTGGGAGCAAACTCGAAGCCAAGGCCTGCTGATTGATGTCGGGCACGCCACCCTCGGCCGGCTGCGGCTGGCCGGGCCGCCACTGCGGATTCTTCGACCAACAGGGCCAGGAGATCACCGGACGGCGCACACCCCGCCCCCGTTCGACCAAGACAGCGCCGCGGTACGCACCTGGCTCGCCCATGACAGCGCCTGATCAGAGCCCGCGCAGCGGAGCCGAGTAACCCACGCCCCGATGCAGTGGCTGAAGACAAGAGGACAGCGCGATCGGCACGCAGCCCGATCGCGGGGGACGGCGAGGCCGCCCGTCCCGAGGTCGCGCAGCGGAAGGGCGGTCGTCGCGTCATGGGTGGCCATCGCCGCGGTCCTTCTGGTCCGATGACGACCGATGGTCGACGTGGGCGCGCGGCTGCGGACACCCCAGACGATGGGGTCGGCCAACCGAACACCGGCGCCGCGATCGCGTCGGGCTGCTCAGCGCCACCACCCGCGGGGATATGGCCCGCTCACGGCGCTGGCGCGAGACGCTGGAGAGCTACGGCACCGGCGACGAACTGCGGGTGGTGGCCGCCGACGAGCGCGGGTGCTGGGCCCGCTTCGACCTGTGACGCGACGCCGCCGACCCCCTTCTCCGTCGACGACGTCCAGCTTCTCCGCGACGTGTCCCGCAGCCTCGGCCGAGCCGTCCGTCGCGCGACCGTCTACCCGGGCGTCGAGGTTCCGCCTGCGCCGCGGGAGACCGGGGTGCCGCTCGTCGGCACCGACCGGCAGGTCCGGGCGAGCACGCCCGCCGTGCGCGAGTGGTTGCGCATGCTCAACACGGCCCCCGCCCACTTCAAGGACGGGCCGCCGTCGGTGGTCTGGAGCACCATCGGCAGGCTGCTGGCCATCGAGGACGGGGAGGACCCGCCGCGGCGGTCCAGGTCCGCGTCCGGGGCCTCGACGGGCGGTGGGCCGTCGTCGAGGCCGGGCGACCTGGACGGCATGCCCGACGTCGTCGCGCTCACCGTCCATGCCGCGGACCCCGGCAGATCCTCGACCTGTTCTGCTGTGCCTGCGGGCTGACCCGCCGCGAGCACGAGATCGTGGCGCTGGTCGTGGACGGCCTGGACACCCGCGCGATCGCCAAGCACCTCTCCATCTCCCACTACACGGTGCAGGAGCACCTGCAGTCCGCCTTCGGCAAGCTCGGCGTCAGCAGCAGGCTCGGGCTCACCACCCGGATCATCGCCCAAGGAAGTTGACCCGACACGTCGTCGATCTCACCCCGCCCGCACCAATCGCGAAGATCCACTGGGCTGGAGGAGCGAACTAATTTGAGCCAAGTCGGGTAATCCTTCGTGGCCATGTTGGCCGGGTTGATCAGCAGCCAGGTCAGGTCGGCATGCATGGTCTCGGTGGGCAGGACCGTGAGCTTGATCTTGTCGGAGTCAGACATCGGTCTCCCCGTCGAGTTGATGTGGGTCGAATCTGTGCTGCTCAGGAACCGGTCGCGCCGAGCTTGGTCCGGGCCAGCTCCAGTCCCTCGTCGGCAATCACTCCGCGGATGGCTTTCTTGTCGAACTTGCCGATGCTGGTCTTGGGGACCTCGGGCACGAACAGGAACGTGTCCGGGATCCAGAGCCTGATGAAGCCGTGCGCGAGCAGGTGTTCGCGCAACTCGTCCTCGGTGATCGACGGGTCGGTGGGAACGACACAGGCCAGCGGTCGTTCGAGCCACTTCTCGTTCTCGATGCCCACGACCGCGGCCTCGCCGACCTTGGGGTGGAGCATGAGGGCGTTCTCGAGGTCGATGGTGGAGATCCACTCGCCGCCGGACTTGATCAAGTCCGTAGACCTGTCTTTGAGCAATACGTAGCCCTCGGGGTCGATGCAGCCGACGTCGCCGGTCTTGAGCCAGCCGTCGATCATGGAGTCCTTGGTGCGGTCGTCGCGGTAGTACTCGCTGGCAGTGAACGGGCTACGGACGTGGAAGTCGCCCATGCTGACGCCGTCCCAGGGCAGCTCCTCCCCGGTCTCGGCGTTGACGATCTTGATCTGGACCAGCGGGAGGGGCAGGCCCTGGGTCTGGCGCAGCGAGTAGATCTCGTCCTCGGTGCCGCCTGCGAGGTTGGACTTGAGCGCGAAGAAGCAGATCTGTGGGGAGTTCTCGGTCATGCCGTAGCCCTGCATGACCTCTGTGGAGTACTCGTCGTTGAACCACTTCATGACGGCTTTGGACGGAGCCTGGCCGCCGAGCCAGAGGGTGTCGAGTGTGGAGAGGTTCCGCGGGCGGTCGCTCGCGCGAACGACATCGCGGATCATGGTGCCGATGGTGACTGCGGCGTTCATGCCGGTGACGCCGAGTTCCTCGATGATGTCGACGTAGTCGGCAGGGCTGGGGTGTGCGCCGGGCAGCACGAGGGTGGCACCCTGCAGCAGTGCGGTGTGCGGGATGTTCCAGCCGTTGATGTGGAACATCGGGGCGACCTCGAGCCAGATCTGGCTCTCGCTCATGTTCAGCTTGTCGTGCATCGCCAGGCACATGGCCTGCAGCACCATCGCCCGGTGGGAGTAGATGACGCCCTTCGGGTCGCCGGTCGTGGCGCTGGTGAAGCACATGGCTGCGGCGGATTTCTCGTCGAATTCCGCGAACTGGACGTTCTCGTCGGCGTCGGCCAGGAGCTCCTCGTAAGAGTGCACGGGCAATTCGATCCGATGCTCGGGCACCGGCCCATCTGCGTACACGATGACGCGCTCCACGCTGGGCAGGCCCATGTCCAGCAGCTCTGCGACCAGGTCGAGCTGATCGACGTCGACGAGCAGGAACCGATCCTCGGCCTTGTCAATCGTGAACTTCTGCTGCCGCGGCGAAAGCCGCAAGTTGATCGTATGCAGCACGGACTGGATCCCCGGCACTGCGAAGTGCGTTTCCAGATGGCGGTAGGTGTTCCAGGCGAGGCTGCCCACACGCTCGCCCGGCGCGAGTCCGAGCTTCTTCAGGGCGTCGCCGAGGCGCCGCGACCGTTTGCCGAAGTCCTGGTAGGTGTAGCGGTGGTACTCGCCAGGCCCGAGCCGTGTGACGATCTCCTTCTTGGCGAAGAGCCGCTCGGTGCGCCACAGCAACGAGTGCAACAACAGCTGGCTGTCGAACATCAGACCCTGCATCGACCCTCCACGGTGAGTTGGTCCGGAGAGTCAAAGGATGACGTGTTCTACGACTATGGCATCAGCTGCGCCGCCCGATCGTGCGCCGCGCGGGCTATCGGTGCGAAGCCTGTGGGACGGGCGAAGACCGGACGGGCTGCGGTCCGGTCCGGTGGTCGGGGGCTGGAGGTGCATGAACGCTGGGACTATGACGACGCGACCGGGGTGCAGGCGCTGCGGCGGCTGCTCGCGCTGTGTCGTGGCTGTCATGCGAGCACCCACGACGGCCTGGCCGAAGTCCAGGGCCGGGACGGGGGAGGCGTTCGCGATCGGGATCATCCTGGTGGTGATCGGAGTAGATCCTCGCGGCCCCCGCACCCGCCATCGCCGGCCGGCGCCACTTCTTCTGAGACCCGCGACAGCCCCACTCGCCGCGAGACGGGGCTGACGTTCGACCTGGCCCGCCGGCTCATGCGACCGGCGCGCCGGGGCGCACGTGGTCGAACAATTTGCCGAGTGCGGCGGGGCATTGCATGAGGTTGTGGACCGCGCAGAACACCGCGGCGTTCGTGGTGGCCCTGCTGGGCGCGGTGGCTGCAGTGTGCGCGCACCAGCCGGGTGATGATCGAGCAGGCCCGGGCGCGCGCCGACCCGGGGGGCTGACCCTGAACCAGCGCGCGGTCCTGGGCGACCGATCGGGCATGCGAGCCCGGATCCCGACGTCCACGGAGGCCATGATCGGCCTCATCGGTTGGGCGCCGGGGCGCTCGACGACCGGATATCGGCGGGCGAGCAGCAGCGCCGCCCCCAACCCGAGCAGCGCGAACGCGATCAACCCGCCCGCGGTGTCGAGCGTCGTACCGGTCCCCCTCGCCCAGCATGGCGATCCCGAGCCCGACCGCCACGAGCGGGTCGATCACGGTCAAGCAGCCCACCACCACGGCCTGTGGGGTGCCAGAAGTCGGGCCTGGGTCGCTGACCAGCGGTGATCGCTGGTCGGACATGATCCCGGCGTGTCGCTGCGGTTGCTGTACTTGATCTTCCGGCAGGTGCTCGGACTGGTCCTACTGATGGGCCGCACGTCCTCCACCAAGGACGTCGAGCTCCTCGTGCTGCGCCACGAGGTCGCCGTCCTGCGCCGCACCAACCCACGACCACGCATGGACTGGGCGGACCGGGCCGTGTTCGCCGCGCTCGTCGCGGCGGTTGCCCCGAGCGCTGCGTTGCCATCGCCTGGTCACCCCGGACACGATCCTGCGCTGGCATCGCCGCCTCGTCCGCCGACGATGGACCTACCCGAACCGGACCGGACGGCCACCGATCGACGACGTCCTCGCCGCCTTGGTGGTGCGGATGGCGCGGGAGAACCCGCGCTGGGGATACCTGCGGATCCAGGGCGAGCTGCTCACACTCGGCCACCGCGTCGGCGCCTCGACGATCCGGCGGATCCTGAAGCGCCACCGCATCCCACCGGCGCCGTTGCGGCACACCGACACCAGCTGGCGGCAGTTCCTGCGCACCCAGGCCACCAGCATGCTCGCGGTCGACTTCTTCCACGTCGACTGCGCGCTCACGCTGCGGCGGCTCTACGTGCTGTTCGTGCTCGAGGTCGGCGACCGCTACCTGCACGTGCTGGGCGTGACCGGACATCCCGACGGGCCCTGGACCACCCAGCAGGCCCGCAACCTCGTCATGGACCTCGGCGACCACGCCGCCCGGTTCCGGTTCCTCGTCCGCGATCGGGCCGGTCAGTTCGCGGCGTCGTTCGACGCGGTCCTGGCGGACGCGGGCATCGAGGTGGTCAAGATCCCGCCGCGGTGTCCGCGGGCGAACTGCTTCGCCGAACGCTTCGTGTTGACCGTCCGGACCGAGGTCACCGACCGGATGCTGATCTTCGGTGAGCGGCACCTGCGCCGGGTGCTTGCCGTGTACGCCGCCCACTACAACGCCGCGGCGGCCGCATCGGGCGCTGCGGTTGCGGCCGCCGCGCCCGACATCGCCGGTTCCCGAGCCGGTTCATGGCAGGATCCGGCGTCGACCGATCCTGGGCGGACTCCTCAACGAGTACGAGGCGGCAGCCTGAAACCGCTGGTCAGGCACCATGGCCGCGTTCTGGAACCCGACAGGCGTGGCGGCCCGTGCCGATCAAGCACTACGTCGCCGCGGCCGGGTGGGTGGGGCCGTCGCCGTTCGCGCCCACGACCGCCCGGCTGCGGTCAGACCCGGGGTGGACGGTGCACGAATGGGACACCAGGCACAACGTTCTGTGGGACGGACCCGGGCGCGTGCTGGGCTTGCTGGAGGCACTCTGAGCGACGGACCTCCCGGTCAACCGAGTCCTGCCGGGTTCCAGAACCCGGCCGCGGCACGTGACCAGCGGTTTCAGGCCGGCGAGTGCGGCGCCGATTCGGTCGACGAGCACGGTCGGCGCCTGCGCGTTGGCGGGTACGGCCGCCACGCTCGCGGCGGTGAGACAGGCCGAGCGCGCTGCCGAGCTGGTGGAAGGTGTTGACCAGACCGCTCCGTCTCAGTCGCCATTGTCGAAGTACTGGGCCATCCCCCAGAAGTCGATCCCGTCAACGATGCTGCGGATGATGTTGAGCGCGTCCTCGGGAAGGGGAGTCGGTCCGACGAACTGGTTCTCGTCAAGGGTCCAGCCAGTCGGGAGGTTGTCGTTGACCACCTCGCGCACCTCAGCGCAGAGACCGCCTTGATCGAAATCTGCGGCCCCGGCTGCGCCCCAGCGCGCACTCAGCTGCGCTGCCACCCAATCCTCGACCGTGCTCCAGCCGGTGGCGATGGCCCACGTCGGTCCCGGCGACATCACAGGATCAGGATGGCAGCCGCCGTTCGGACACACGAGTGAGCGGCGGCGACAGTCGCCCGACGGCGCAGGCGGCGGACAACGCCGCCGGGCGCCGCGTCAGAAGCCGGCGGGTCCCGACAGGTGCAGGTCGCCCTTGCGGAGCCGGTAGACCTGCAGCGTGAGCGCGTAGTACTTGTCGGTCTCACCGACCCACTCCATGCCAACCCGCCGCGCGGTTGCGGCACCTCGCGCGTTGCGCGGCCGTACCACGGCGAAGATCTCGTCCACGCCCGACGCGAAGGCGTAGTGGGCCACGGCGTGTCCGGCCTCTACCGCGTAACCGTTGCCCCACGCGCCGGGCGCGAGCTGCCAGCCGATCTCGAGGTCGAGTTCGTCGGGTGGCAGAGGCAGGAGCGCGAGAGCGCCGACCACTTCCCCGGACTCGGCGACCTCCACCGCCCAACGGCCTGAGGGCGGCGCGACCCGCTGCTGCGCCCACCGCGCCAGCAGCGCACGCATGCTCTCGACGTTCGGCACCCGGCCGACCGCGGGAGCCAGCCAGCGCGCGACGTGCTCGTCGCCGAAGACGCTCAACGCGGCAGCGGCGTCCTGGTCGGCCCACGGCCGCAGCAGCAACCGGGGCGTCCGGATCCGCTGCCCCTCGATGAGGACCCGGTCATTCGAGTTGGTCACCGCGGACCTCCGATCGCGCCGGTTCGTATTAACGGGATCAACGACGTCGAGCCCGCCACCATGCCCGTTCGCCACCGTCCTTTCAGCGAACTCGGCCCGCCCCAACCATCCCTGGCAGTCCTCTATCAGCTCAACGGGTAGGCCCGGCGGCCGTGACTCATCAGTGGCAGAGGACACGCCTCCACCGTGGAAACGCGGCCACACCCGACCGCGGCGAGCCGGAATGCGCTGCTCACCGCCCTTGTTCTACCGAATGTAGAAATGAGGAAGGTATGCGGAGCACGGACCGACCAGTTCTGATCACCAACGCGTCTGCCTCCGAGGAGGACCAACTCAGCGCCCGCAAACGCCGATACGTACTACTGATGGGCGGCAGGCTGGCCCTGTTCCTCCTGGCCGCGATGACCTACCCCGTCTCCGCGTGGCTGGCGGTCGGGCTGCTCGCCATATCCCTACCCCTTCCGTGGATGGCCGTGCTCATCGCGAACGATGCGCCGGCACGCCGCACGGAAGACACCCACCGGCTCACCGGCGCGGCCCCGGTCCGCCAACTCGAAACCCGCTCCCACATGATCATCGACATCCCGGAGAACCGTTGAACCCTGTGGATTCCAAAACTTGCCCTTGATGCGTTGAAGACAGGCATGATCGCCGCCGTCGCTGCCGCGGCCTGCGGTGCGGCCGCAACCGCCGCGCCTGTATCGCACTGGGTGAAGGACACGTCCGCCGAGGAAGGTGAAGTGGCGGCGGGAGCAGGGTGGTTTCCGCTCGTTCAGCCGGCAGGCTTGACGGATGGAACCGGCGCAGCGGCATCTGGTGCTCCTGCGGCATGCGAAGTCGGCTTGGCCCGACGGCGTACCGGACCTGCGACGCCCGTTGGCCAAGCGGGGGCGCCGCGACGCGGCCGCGGTCGGGCGCTGGCTGCACGAGCGCGCGCCGCGACTCGACACCGTGGTCTGCTCCCCGGCCGAACGAGCTCGACAAACCTGGACGCTTGTCGCCGCCGAACTCGACGATCCCCCGCCCGCTTCCTACGACGAGCGCGTCTACGGCGCGACCGCCGCGCAGTTGCTGGCGCTCGTCCGCAATCTCCCCGACGAGATCGGCACCGCGCTGTTGATCGGTCACAATCCCGACCTACAGGAGCTCGCGGCGCTGTTGACCGGCCAGGAGGTGGAGATGAAGACCTCCGCAGTGGCCGTCGTGGCGTGGCCGGGTCGTTGGACCGACACGGACCCCGGGACGATGGTCCTGCGCCACCACGCCACCCCGCGGGGCTGACCGCGAGTTCGACGCCCGCGCCCGTGGGTGCCGAGAACCGTGTCACCATCGCTGAGCAGCGCCTTCCCGGCTGGCCGACGCACCATCTGGCCGTCCTCGCAGCCTGGGTCGCCGCCGGGACTTGATCAACAACTGCGAAACACGAGGCGAGGGGTGAGGGAGCAATGAGTGCCGCAGGCGAACGATGCGCAAGCGGGTGCCCGTGGCATGAGGACGCCCACCTCAGCCAGAGGCAGGCGCCTCACCCTTGATGGGTGATCACGATGGCGGTTTTGCCTCGATACTGCGAAATGTGGATCCGTTTGCGCCGCTTCGCTCGGTGGGCGAGCGGCTCGCCCCGCCGATGGAAGCGCTGGCCCAGAGCATTGCCGAGCGCGTGGTAGGTCTGGTCGTCGGCGCGCTCGATGTGAACGCGCTGCTGGACGAGGTCGACCTGAACGCCGTGCTGGACCGGATCGATCTCGATGGGCTGCTGGACCGGGTCGATCTGGAAGCCATCCTGAACCGGGTCGATATCGAATCCGTGCTGGACCGGGTCGACATGAACCGGCTGCTCGCGCGGGTGGATGTGAACCAGCTGCTCGCCCACGTAGATATGAACCGGCTGCTCGAACGGGTTGACGTGAACCAGCTGCTCGCCCGGGTGGATATGAACCGGCTACTCGCGCGGGTGGATGTGAACCAGCTGCTCGCCCACGTAGATATGAACCGGCTGGTGGGCACCCTCGACATCACGGCGATCGTCGCGCAGGTGGATGTGAACCAAGTGGTGCAGCAGGTTGATGTGGACGGGGTGATCAGGAAGGTCGACCTGGACGCCGTGATGGGCCGGGTGGACGTGAACGAGATCGTCGGGCGTATCGACGTCGATGCGATCGTGGAGGGAACCGATCTGGGCTCGATCATCGCCAGATCCTCCAGCGGGGTCGCGAGCAATGTGCTCGACGTGGTCCGCAGCCAGACCGTAGGGCTCGACGAGTTCATGGCCCGCTGGGTCGGTCGAATTCTTCGCCGCCCCTATACCGGGCCGCCGGGCCCGCCTGCCGGGCCAGCGGCCACGGCAGCGTCATGACCGGGCGTGCAGGCGACGCCACGCCCGCCATGCCACCCACACCGGCCGAGATCCCGATCGTCGCCCGGGAGAATCTTCAGGGACACTACGCAGGCTTCGCGTCGCGGTTTGTCGCCTTCGTGGTGGACATGGTCGTCATCACCGGTGCCTTCATGCTCGTCCTTGCCGCCATCAATTTCGCGGCCAGCGTCCTGACCGGGAAGGACATCGCCTTCGACAAGGGTAACCTGTGGGTGATCATCGCGTATGTGATCTGGGCGTTCATCTACTTCGCCCAGTCCTGGGAAGCCGACGGCAGGACCGCCGGCATGGCGCTGTTCGGGGTGCGGGTCGTGCGCGACGATGGCTTCGACGTTGACGGCCGCCGGGCCATCTTGCGCACGCTGGCCTTTCCGTTGAGCTTCCTGGTCTTCGGGCTCGGGTTCCTGGGCATCCTGCTGGGCGGCCGGCGCCGGGCGTTGCACGACGTCATCGCCGGGACGGCGGTGGTCTACTCATGGGACGCGCGCGCAGCACGGTTGCGCTTCCTGTCCCGGGAGTGATCCGCGGCCATCTGCCCACCCAGGTCACCCGGAGCGTGGTTCATGCAGCCGCCTCGTACTCGTCGATGAGCCCGCCCAGGATTGGTCGACGCCAGATCGTGCCACGGATCCGCTCGGGAACCTGGAACCTGTTGGGTGCCAGAAGTCGAGCCTGGGTCGCTGACCAGCGATGATCGCTGCCTGGGCATGATCCCCCGCGTGTCGCTGCGGCTGTTGTACTTGATCTTCCGGCAGGTACTCGGACTGGTCCTGCTGATGGCCCGCACGTCCGCCGCCAAGGACGTCGAACTCCTCGTGCTGCGCCACGAAGTCGCCGTCCTGCGCCGCACCAACCCACGACCACGCCTGTACTGGGCCGACCGAGCCGTGTTCGCCGCCCTCGTGCGGCGGCTACCCCGAGCGCTGCGTTGCCATCGCCTGGTCACTCCGGACACGATCCTGGGCTGGCACCGCCGCCTCGTCCGCCGACGATGGACCTACCCCCACCGGACCGGACGACCACCGATCGACGACGCCCTCGCCGCCCTGGTCCTGCGGATGGCGCGGGAGAACCCGCGCTGGGGATACCTGCGGCTGCGCGGCGAGCTGCTCAAGCTCGGCCACCGCGTGGGTGCCTCGACGATCCGTCGTATCCTGCAGCGCCACCGGATCCCACCAGCGCCTTCGCGGGACACCGACACCAGTTGGCGGCAGTTCCTGCGCACCCAGGCCAGCAGCACGCTCGCGGTCGACTTCTTCCACGTCGACTGCGCGGTGACCCTGCGGCGGCTCTACGTCCTGTTCGTGATCGAGGTCGGCGACCGCTACCTGCACGTGCTGGGCGTGACCGGACATCCCGACGGGCCCTGGACGACGCAGCAGGCCCGCAACCTCGTGATGGACCTCGGTGAGCAGGTCGGTCGGTTTCGGTTCCTCGTCCGCGATCGGGCCGGTCAGTTCACGGGTTCGTTCGACGCGATCCTGGCGGATGCAGGTATCGAGGTGATCAGGATTCCGCCGCGGTGCCCGCGGGCGAACTGCTTCGCCGAACGCCTCGTCCTGACCGTTCGCACCGAGGTCACCGATCGGATGCTGATCTTCGGTGAGCGGCATCTGCGCCAGGGGCTAACGGCGTATTCCGCGCACTACAACGACCGGCGGCCGCATCGGGCGCTGCGGTTGCGGCCGCCACGCCCGACATCGCCGGTTCCCGAGCCGGTCCATGGCAGGATCCGGCGTCGACCAATCCTCGGCGGACTCCTCAACGAGTACGAAGCGGCAGCCTGAAGCCGCTGGTCAGGCACCATGGCAACGTTTTGGAATCCCACAGGCCCGGCTCGACGGCCGGTGACCCATTCACCTGCCGGATCGGGGGCCGAGCCATCGGGTGCTCAGGCGGGGGCCGGACCGGCTCCGGCGGCGACGGGCAAACCGGCGTTGCGCCACTCGGGGAAGCCGTCTTCCAGACGCGCCGCGCGGTAGCCGTGCTCGCGCAGATGCCGGACGGCGTCGTCGGCGTAGACGCAGTACGGGCCACGGCAGTAGGCGACGATCGCGCGGTCGGCGGGCAACTCGCGCAGCCGCCGCCGCAGCTCGGCGATCGGGAGTGAGCGGGCTCCCGCGATGTGGCCGGCCGTGTACTCGGCCGCGGGCCGCACGTCGAGAACCACGACCTCGTCGCGGGCCAGCCGTGCCTGCAGGGCGTCCCGGCCGATGGCCTCCAGCCCGGCGCGGTCGCCCAGGTAGTCGCGGGCGAGCCGGTCCAGACCGGCGACGTGCTGTTCGGCCACCGTGCGCACGGCCGTCCACAGCCCTTCCACCTGTTCGGAGCTCAGGGCGTAGTACACGCGGGTGCCGTCGCGGCGGGTGCGCACCAGCCCGACCCGGAACAACGTGCGCAGGTGATGGGAGGTGTTGGCCAGGCTCTGCCCGATCTGCTCCGCGATCTCCTCGACCGAGCGCTCCCCCTGCGCCAGCACGTCGACGATCTCCGCTCGCCGCCCGGACCCGAGCGCGGCCGCCACCTCGCCGAACGCCGTGAACAGCGCGTCCTTCGCCATCCGGTCCCCCACGCCGCCTATTCTTACACTCAAACGATCGCTTGACAAGCTGGCCGGGTCGGAGGAGGTTCGGTCCATCCCTCGGCCCTGGGAGGCGGGCGTGACCGACGTGTTGGTGGACCCGACGGTGCTGCGGGCTGAGGTGCAGAAGAAGTACCGCGAGGTCGCGCTGGAGCCGGGCGCACAGTTCCATTTCCATACCGGGCGGGGGTTGGCGGCCCGGCTCGGGTATCCCGCGCCGGTGGTGGATCGGCTGCCCGACGCGGCGGTGGAGTCGTTCGCCGGGGTCGGGAACCCGTTCGCGCTGCGCACGCTCCAGCCGGGCGAGCGGGTGGTCGATGTCGGGTGCGGCGCCGGGTTCGACACCGTCATCGCCGCCGACCAGGTCGGGTCGACGGGCCGGGTGGTCGGGGTGGACATGACCCCGGAGATGCTGGCCAAGGCCCGCTCTACCGTCACCGCGCTCGGCCTCGAGCACGTGGAGATCCGCGAGGGGCTGGCCGAAGCGCTGCCGGTCGAGGACGACGGGGCGGACGTGGTGATCGCCAACGGGGTGCTCAACCTGTGCGCGGACAAGGCGAGCGTGTTCGCCGAGATCCGCCGCGTGTTGCGCCCCGGCGGGACGTTGCAGTTCGCCGACATCGCCAACGGCAACCCGGTCCCGGCCGCGGCGATGCGCGACATCGACCTGTGGACCGGTTGAATAGCCGGCGGGCTGCCCCGGGCGGGCTGGCAGGCGATGCTCGAAGGATCCGGGTTCGATCAGGTGCGGATCGGACCGGCCTACGACACCTTCGGCGGGGCCACGGGCGAGTCCAACGCCCGCGCGTTCGCCGTCTACGGCTACGACTTCCTGGCCCGCTCCGGGGACGGACTCCGTGCCGATGGTTGAACTCGAAAGCCTCGTGACGACGGTGGTCGACGAGGGCCTGGGCAACTGCTCCTACCTTGTCGACCTGGGCGACGGCGGCGCGCTCGTCGTCGACCCGCCCCGCGACCTGCGCGCCGTGCGGGCCGCCGCGGCGAAGGCCGGATTGCGGATCCGGTTCGTCGCCGACACCCACCTGCACGCCGACTTCCTCTCCGGCGCCCGCCAACTCGCCCACGACGAGGCCGCCATGGTGCTGGCCTCCGCAGCCGGTTACCGCCGCTACGAGCATCGTGGTCTGGCCGACGGCGACGCGGTCGACCTCGGTGGGCTGATCCTGACCGCGTGGGCTACACCCGGTCATACCGACGAGCACTTGGCCTATGTGCTCGGCGACGGCGAGCGGCCGCTCGGGGTGTTCACCGGCGGCTCGTTGATCGTCGGCTCGGCTGCGCGGACCGACCTGTTGGGCGCCGACCGCGCCCGGGAGCTCGCCCACGCCCAGTACCGGTCGCTGCAGCGGCTCTCGCAGCTGCCGGACCCGACCGCGGTGTGGCCCACACACGGGGCGGGATCGTTCTGCTCGGCCCCGCCCGGCGCCGCCCGCACCTCCACCATCGGCCGGGAACGGGCGGGCAACCCGCTGCTCGCACAACCCGACGCGGACGCGTTCACCGCGGCGCTGCTGGGCGCGCTGGGCAGCTACCCGCCCTACTTCGCCCGGCTCGGGGAGATCAACCGCCGCGGCCCGGCGCTGCTCGACTTGGCCGCGGGGCAGCTGACTCCGCTGTCGGTGTCGCAGGTGCGCACGCTCCGCGACGGCGGCGCCACCGTGCTGGATGTGCGCCCGGTCCCCGACTATGCGGCCGGGCACATCCCGGGATCGGTGTCCATCCCGCTGCGCAACCAGTTCGCGACCTGGCTGGGCTGGCTCGTCGCCCCCGACACCCCCGTCGTCGTGCTCCGCGGCCCCGACCAGGACCCCGAGGAGATCACCTGGCAGGCGTTGAAGATCGGGTACGAGCGGCTCGTGGGCGAGCTCGACGGCGGCCTGCCCGCCTGGGTCACCGCCGGGAAACCAGTCGCCGCCACCGACCTCGTCTCGCCCTCGCAGATCCGCGGCTATCGGGTACTCGACGTGCGGCAGGACAGCGAGTTCCGCGGCGGGCACCTCCCCGACGCGAGGCATGTCGAACTGGGTGCGCTCGCCTCGGCCGCAGACCGGCTGCCCGACGATCCCACCGTGGTGATGTGCGGGCACGGCGAACGCGCCGCGGGCGCAGCCAGCCTGCTCGAACGCGCCGGACACCACGACCTCGCGATATTGGTCGGCGGACCCGATGACTGGTCCACCGCAACCGGCCAACCCCTCAACGTCGACTGATGGGTCACCCCACCGACCCGGGCCGAGATCTGCAGCTCGGACTGCGGCCCAACCTCGCCCAGTTCAGCCTGCTCGTCGCGGTCAACGCCCTGGTCGGCGGCATGC
>CAWBRG010000009.1:0-155000 GCA_963791185.1 uncultured Actinomycetota bacterium
GCCCGCGCCTGCGCCCGCACGTCAAGGCGCACAAGACCACCGCGCTCGCCCGGCAGCAGGTCGCGGTGGGGCGCACCGGGTTCACCTGCGCCACCGTGCGCGAGGTGGGAGGGCATCGCGCCAAAGCCGGGCTCGGCGAGGACCTGTTGCTGGCCAACGAGGTGCTGGACACCCGGCGCCTCGGTGCGCTGGACGCGCGGGTCACGGTGGCGATCGACTCGCCGGAGACGCTCACCGCTGCCGCGCGGGGCGGGGTGCGGGAGGTGCTCGTCGACGTGAACGTCGGCCTGCCGCGGTGCGGGATCGCCCCGGAGCGGGCCGGGTGGCTCGCCGACGAGGCCCGCGCGGCCGGGCTCACCGTGCGCGGCGTGATGGGCTACGAGGGCCACCTCATGCTGCTGCCCGACGTCGTCGAACGGGCCCGGCTCACCGAGGAGTGCATGGCGAAGCTCGCCGCGGCCCACGCCGACGTCGGCGGCGAGGTGGTGTCGGGCGGCGGCACCGGCACGTACGCCATGAACACCTGGGTCACCGAGCTGCAGGCGGGCTCGTACGCGCTGATGGACACCGCCTACACCGCGGCGGGGCTGCCGTTCCGGCAGGCGCTCACGGTGCTGGCCACCGTGATCTCGGTGACCGACCACGTCGGCAGCCTGCCCGGGTGGGCCGTGGCCGACGTCGGGCTCAAGGCGCTCGGCATGGACCACGGCAACCCGTCGGTGGACGGCCAGGTGTGGTTCGTCTCCGACGAGCACCTCACGTTCGCGCCGAGCGAGCCGCTGCGCGTCGGGGACCGGGTACGGGTGGTGCCCGCGCACGTCGACCCCACCGTCACGCTGCACGAACGCCTGTACGTCGTGCGCGGCGACGAAGTCTTGGACACCTGGGCGGTCGACCTGCGGGGTTGGTAGCCGGAACACCCGAGCGTGATCACTCGTTCCCCGGTAGTTGACGGGAGGAGGATCGTGAACGGGCTCAAGACGGCGCTGCTACTGGGCGGGCTGTCGGCATTGGTGCTGCTGGCCGGGTCGCTGTTCGGCCGCACCGGACTCGTCATCGCCTTCGTGCTGGCGCTGGCGATGAACGGCTACGCGTACTTCCGCTCCGACAAGCTCGCCCTGCGCGCCATGCACGCCCGCCCGATCACCGAGCCGGAGCACCCGGCGATGTTCCGGATCGTGCGGGAGCTGTCGCGGGAGGCGCGCCAGCCGATGCCGTGCCTCTACGTCAGCCCTACCGACGCGCCCAACGCCTTCGCCACCGGCCGCAGCCCCCGCCACGCCGCGGTCTGCGCCACCACCGGCCTGCTGCAGCTGCTCGACGAGCGGGAGCTGCGGGCCGTGCTCGGCCACGAGCTGTCCCACGTGTACAACCGCGACATCCTCATCTCGTCGGTCGCGGGCGCGCTCGCGGCGATGGTGAGCTTCCTGGCCAACATGGCCATGTTCGCGGGCCTGTTCGGCGGCGGCGACGAGGAGCGGCCCAACCCGATCGCCATGCTGCTGCTCGCGCTGCTCGGCCCGATCGCCGCCGGGCTGGTGCAGATGGCCGTGAGCCGGTCGCGCGAGTTCCAGGCCGACGCCAGCGGCGCCAAGATCACCGGCGATCCGCTGGCCCTCGCCTCGGCCCTGCGCAAGCTGGAGTACGGCACCCAGGCAGCGCCGTTGCCGCCCGAGCCGCAGCTCGTCACGCAGTCCCACCTGATGATCGCCAGCCCGTTCCGCGCGGGCGAGCGGGCCACCCGGCTCTTCGCCACCCACCCGCCGATCGAGGAGCGCATCCGGCGGCTGGAGGGGATGGCTCGTCACCCCTTGACGTAGGAGAACTTCTCCGCCACGAGGCCGTCGCGCACGCGGAAGACGTCGACGCCGCGCACGTGGCCGCCGTCGAAGTCGTAGCGCCAGCGGGTGACCACGCGGTCGCCCGCGTCGATCACCTCCTCGGTGCTGAACGCGCCCGCGGGCTGGGCGGCGAAGAGCGCCGTCCACGCCGCCCGCACCGCCTCGGTGCCGACGTGGCGCCTGCCGTCGGGCGGGGCGGTGTCCTCGAACACGCAGTCCGGCGTCATCGCGGCCATGATCGCGTCGACGTCCTGCGCGTCGAACGCGGCGGTGAACCTCTCGATCGCGGGGTTCACACCGCCCTCCCGAACATCGCCAGCATCCGGGTCTGCTCGTCGGCGTCGTCCGGCACCGGCACGCGGGGACCGATCACGCCCGCCTCGCGCCAGAGCTCCTCGGTGGGCTCGAACCACTCGGCCACGGCGTGCACGGCCTCGGGGTCGAGGGTGTCGTCGACGCCGAGGGCGCGCGCGAGGTCCCAGGCGTGCACGAGGTGGTCGGCGGCGAGCTGCCGTGCGTACTCCACGGCAGGCGTCTCACCGAACGACAGCTGCACGGTGCGCTCCATCGCCCCCTCCTCCCGCACCGCGTCGAGCGCGGCACCGGACGCGTCACGGGCGGCGCTCAGCGGGTCGGGCACGAGCTGGTCGCCCTCGAAGATGTCGCCGACCTCGCCGATCGACAGACCCGCGAAGATCGGGGGCGCCCACCGCTCCTCGACCACTATGTGGTGCACGAGCGCGCGGACGTCCCAGCCCGGCAGCGCGGTCGGCGCGGCCCAGCGCCCGTCGACGGCGGCGAGCCGTTCGCGGAAGGCGGTGTCACAGCGGGTGTAGAGGTCCACGGCGTTCACGCGTCGAACCTTGGCGCAAGTGGACGCGCCCCACCAGTCCGCATTTCCGGGCGTCGGCGCATGCTGTGCCCGTGCAGGAGACCACCAGCGAGTTCGGCATCCTCGGGGTGCGCGACGTGGACTTCGGGCTGGAGCGGTTCCCGCCCGCCCCGGATCTCGCCGCGCTGGTCGAACGGCACTGGCTGGTGACGTGGGCGCTGCCGGAGGGTCGCGAGGCGTCGGTCACCCTGCTGCCGCACCCGTGCGTCAACCTCGTGCTCGACGGCGATCGGCTGGCCGTCGCCGGGGTGGGCCGCGAGCGGTTCACCTACGTCTACCGCGGCGCCGGACGCGTGTTCGGCGTGAAGTTCCGGCCCGGCGCGTTCCGCCCGTTCCTCGGCGCGCCCGTCAGCACGATCACCGACGTGACGATGCCCGCCGAGCGGGTGTGGGGCCCGGCCGCGGGCGGGCTCGCGCGCGAGATGGCCGCGCTGCCGCACGTCGAGCAGCTGATCGCAGCGGCCGAGGGGTTCCTGCGGGCGCGGTGGCCCGCGGAGGACCCGCAGGTCGAGCTGGTCGGCCGGATCGTCACGACGTTGTTGCACGACCGGGAGATCGCCCGCGTCGAGGACGTCGCCCGCCGGTTCGGCCTGCGGCTCCGCACGCTGCAGCGGCTGTTCGCACGCTACGTCGGCGTCAGCCCGAAGTGGGTGCTGCGCCGCTACCGCCTGCACGAGGCCGCGGCTGCGCTCGCGCGCGAGCAGGACCGGCCGTGGGCGGAGGTGGCGGCGGAGCTGGGCTACTTCGACCAGTCGCACTTCATCCGCGACTTCACCGCCGCGATCGGCCTCACCCCTGTCGCGTACGCACAGGCCTGCCTGCGGAAGCAGGAGCCGGTTCGCGCGTAGCGGTCAGGCCCATGCGGGCGTGTTGCGGCTCCGGTCGAGTCGGGGACGCGCAGCCCACCAGAGGCGGGTGTAGGCGCGCCGCACACGATGCGGCCGCGGCGCCACGGGCCGCTCGGCGGGGGTGTCGAACCCCCACGCGTTGCGGACGAGGCCTGCGACATCGATCGGGTAGTACACGAGAACTCCTCAGAGGTCGGATACGGACTCCAACCAGGCTGCGACCTGGTGCGCGCTCCAGGTCAAGCCCGGACAATCGAGTCATGCCGCACCTCATCGCGCCCGGCGACGCCGCGCACCGCACCGGGCTCAGCCTCGACACGCTGCGCTACTACGAGCGGGAGGGCATCATCGGCCCGATCCGGCGCGACACGGGCGGCCGACGCCGCTACACCGAGGACGACGTGGCCTGGATCGGGATCGTCACGTGCCTCCGCGATGCGGGCCTCGGCATCGACGACCTGCGGCGGTTCACCGCGCTGCTGGCCGCCGAGAACGGCCACGCCGACCGGGTCGCCTTCCTGCGCCGCATCCGCGAAGAGCTGCAGGAGCGGCTGCGCAGCACGCGCGCCGCCCTCTCCGTGTTGGACGACAAGATCGACTACTACGGCCGGCACCAATAAGCCCGCGTCCCGTCGCCGCGGCGAGATGCACGCCACGGGGCTTTGATCTTGCCGGAACCCCGCTCACGGCAATCTCGCGCCACCGGCCGCGGCACTCGGAACACGACGCCCGTCCTACAGTGCACCGGCTTGCACCGCGAGACGGGAGAGAGATGTCGTCCACGCCCGAGGCCGCCCGCGGCGCGGTGGCCGCCGGTCATCCGGCCACCGCGGAAGCGGGCGCCGCGGTGCTGCGGGCGGGGGGCAACGCCGTCGACGCCGCGGTCGCCGCTGTGTTGACGTCGTGCGTCGCGGAGCCCCTGCTCACCGGGCTGGCCGCGGGCGGTTACCTGCTGGTCGTGCCCCCCGACGACGACGCGGTGCTGCTGGACTTCTTCGTCGAGGCGCCCGGGCGTGGTCTCGACCCGGCGGACCGGGCGCCGCTGCGCGCCGTCACCATCGACTTCGGCGACGCGACCCAGGTCTTCCACGTCGGCGCGGCCTCCTGCGGCACGTACGGCGTGCCCGCCGGGCTGGCGGCGGCCGTCGAGATGTTCGGGCGCGCGCCGCTCGCCGAGCTGACCGCACCCGCCGCGCGGTTGGCGCGCGCGGGCGTGCGGGTGACCCCGATGCAGGCCTACCTGTACGCGCTGCTCGCGGAGATCAACGCCGCGACGCCCGCGGGCCGCGCCCGCTACCTGCCCGACGGCCGCCCGCCACGCGAGGGCGATCTCGTGACCGACCCGGAGCTGGCCGAGGCGCTCGACCGCTTCGGCGCCGACGGACCCGCCCCGTTCTACACCGGGGACCTCGCGGCCGCCGTCGTCGACGTGGTGCGCGGGCAGGGCGGCCTGCTCGGCGCCGCCGACCTGGCCGCCTACCGCGTGATCGGACGATCGCCGTTGCGGGTGCCCTACCGCGACGCGACCGTCTGCCTCAACCCGCCGCCGAGCGCGGGCGGCGCCCTGCTGGGCCGGGCGCTTGTCGAGCTCGGCCGCACACCGGGACCGCCGGACGCAGCGGCCCTCGTCGCCGCGATGGCTGCGGCGGAGCGGGCGCGCACGCCGGAGTTCCTGGCGGAGCTCGCCGATGCGGTGGACATCGGGCAGGCGAACCGCCTCGGGTCGACGACACACGTGTCGGTGCTCGACGCGGACGGCTGGGCGTGCGCCGTGACCAGCTCCAACGGCGAAGGATCCGGCGTCGTCGTCCCGGGCACCGGCATCCACCTCAACAACGTCCTCGGCGAGGCGGACCTGTCGCCGTCGGGCTTCCACCGGCAGCGTCCGGGGGCGCGGCTGCCGTCGATGATGGCGCCGACGGCGGTGTTGCGCGACGGCGTCGCCGAGCTGGTCGCGGGCTCCGCCGGGTCCAACCGCATCCGCAGCGCCGTGCTGCAGGTGATCGTCAACGTGCTGGACGGGGGGATGACGGCGCAGGCGGCCGTCGACGCGCCACGGCTGCACCTCGACGGCGACGAGCTGTACGCCGAACCCGGCGTGGCCGACCTCGCCGGGACGGGCCTGCCGGTGACGACCTTCCGCGCGCCGAACCTCTTTTTCGGCGGCTGCCAGGCCGTCGCCCGCCACCCGGCCACCGGCGCGCTCTCCGGCGGCGCCGACGCCCGCCGCGGCGGGGCCGTCCGCTACGCGCCGTAGGTGGCAGCTACTGGGCGGCCGGCTCGGCGAGCGCGAGGCTGTTCCCGTCCGGGTCCAGCACGACGACGTGGCGGACGCCGTTGCCGTAGGTCTCCACCGGCTCGTGGTGGATGCCGTGCGCGGCGAGGCGGGCCAGGATGTCGTCGAGGTCCGGCACGCCGAGTGTGATCATGGCGCCGCCTACGCGCTCGGTCCGCATCTCTCGATCGTCGATGACGACCCAGGCGTTCTCGCCGACCTGCCACAGGTACTCCTCGCCGATCACCTCATCCGGTGGGCGCCCGAAGAACACCCCGAACCATCGGGCCGCCGCATCCCGGTCCCGAACGCAGACGACGCTGTACAGGTCCATCTCCGCCGGATCAGCGTGGGCGAGCTACCGGTAGTTGACGAACTGAAGCGCGATCCCGAAGTCCTTGCCCTTGAGCAGCGCGATCACCGCTTGCAGGTCGTCCTTCTTCTTGCCGCTCACGCGCAGCTGGTCGCCCTGGATCTGGGCCTGCACACCCTTCAGCTTCTCGTCGCGGATGGTCTTGCTGATCTCCTTGGCCTTGGCGGTCTCGATGCCCTGCAGGATCTTGCCGCTGATCTTGTAGGTCTTGCCGGAGAGCGTGGGCTCGTCCGCCTCGAACGCCTTCAGGGAGATCTGGCGCTTCACGAGCTTGTCGCGGAAGACGTCGACCGCCGCCTTCGCGCGCTCCTCGGTCTCCGACTGGATCGTCAGCGCCTCCTCGCCCGCCCAGGCGATCGACGTGCCCGTGCCGCGGAAGTCGAACCGCTGCGACAGCTCCTTCGCGGCCTGGTTGAGCGCGTTGTCCACCTCTTGCCGGTCGACCTTGCTGACGACGTCGAACGACGGGTCGGCCATGGTTCCCTCCTCTTCACCGGCCCGGGGCGCGGCCCCGTGAACGGCTGTCGTATCCTCATCCCGCGCTACGGCGCACCCCGGCAGGTTGCCCGAGTGGCCAAAGGGAGCGGACTGTAAATCCGTCGGCTCAGCCTACGAAGGTTCGAATCCTTCACCTGCCACACCCGGGGAGAACGGCCCCTGACCAGCGGAAACGCCGGTCGGGGGCTGTTCGCGGATGAGTCCGCTCAGCGGGGCCGGCGCGGGTCCACGGCGGCTCTCTTGCAGGTGCGCTCCTTCGGCTGAGGGGCTGGTGCGCTGGTCCACGGCTGCCGCCGTCGAACGTCGGACGTGCTGGGCGGCTGCGGGCACGCCGAGCGCAATTGGCGACGTCCGGACCCGCGGCACCCGTAAGGAATCCATAAGCCACCCGCCTGATCCCGGTCGCTCTGCGGGCTCGTGACCCCTGAACACAGCCAATCCGAGGAGGACCCATGTTCCGCACGATCCGGTTCCGCCGCGCTCTGACCACCGCCGCCCTCGTGACGACGGCAACCGGCGCGATCGCGCTCACCGCCGAGCCCGCTTTCGCGATCGGCCCGGCCACGGTCACCAAGTCCGGCACCGTTCTCACCCTCACCGCCTCGCCCGGGACGCAAGACACCATCCGGATCCACGAGGACCCCACCACGTTCAGCTTGCGCGACCTGTCCGGACTGCGGGCCGCCGCCGGGTCCGACTGTGTCGGCACCGGTACCGGAACGAGTGACCTCGTGTGCTCCAAGGCGGGCATCAGCCGACTGGTGGTCAACGCGGGCGACTTCAACGACACCATCGGGATCGGCGCCCCCGCGAACTCCGCGGTGACCTTCGAGGCGTTCGGCGGCGCGGGCAACGACGCCTTCGCGCTCAACACCCCGCACAGCATCGAACACGGGGGCGTGGGCAACGACGTCCAGGCCAACACCAGCTTCCAGTTCCCGGCCACTCTCGACGGCGGCACCGGCAGCGACCGCTGCGCCCGCGGCACGGCCCGCGACGTCCTCGTCGGCTGCGAGATCATCCCCTGACCGGCGCCCACCTCGGGGCGGGGCCCGGCTTGAGCCTCCGTCGCTCGTCCGATATGCGATGACCGCTGCCGCTCGGCGCAGGATCCGTACCGCCGGACGGACCCTTTGCCGCCTGCGGGCTTGGGGAGTCCGCCCAACCCTGTGAGGCTGAGCGTGTGCAGGGCGGAACGCAGCGTGACCGGCGGGTGCGGCATGGCACCTGACTGGGGGCTGCCGTCAGCCGGACGAGATCGGCAGAGCGTGGTCGATCACGATCGACGGTCGCCGAGTGGTCAACCGGCCGACGTCGAGGGCTGGGAGTCGGCACGCGCGGTGGCGGACGCGGTGCTCTACGAGGGCTACCTGCTCTACCCGTATCGGAAGTCATCTGCGAAGAACCGGGTTCGCTGGCAGTTCGGTGTGCTCGCCCCGCGCGAGTGGGTGGAGGCACGTCCACCGGTCAAGGCGACGGTTGCGGGCTCGGCGGACGCGTGGCGACAGCGCACCGAGTGCTTGTTCGAGGCGAGTCCGCGTGCCCGGCTGCGGGTGCGGCTGCGGTTCCTCCAGCCGCAGCATCGCTCGGTGCAGCGAAGCGCCGCCGACGGCGAGTTCGTCGAGGTGGACGAGCTGGAGATCGGCGGCGAGCACCATCTGACCTTCGACGAAGCGGTGCCGAGGGAGTTCGACGTCGCGGTCGCACTCGCCGAGCTCGGCGAGCGTGAGCACGTCGAGCCGGTTGCCCTGCCCGGTGGGGAGGAGGTCGAGCAACTGGGCGGTACGGCAGCGGGAGGCCGGGGTCGCATCGTGCGTACCCGTAGGCCGTTGTCGGCACGGCTGCGGCTGTCGACCGCGGACGCTGCGGCGCCGTTCCCGCTGCGCAGGCTGCGCGTGCTCGTCGAGAACACGGTGAGCGACCAGGCCGTCGACGCGCCGCGTGCCGAGGTGCTCCGCCGCTCCCTTGTCGCCGCGCATTGCGTGTTGGCGCTGCAGGACGGGAGGTTCTTGTCGCTGTTGGATCCGCCCAGGTGGGCTTCGGAGGCTGCGGGGAACTGCCGCAACCTGCACACGTTCCCCGTGTTGGCGGGCGCCGCGGGCAGGCGGGACGTGATGCTGTCGTCCCCGATCATCATGTACGACCACCCCGGCGTGGCGCCCGAAAGCCCCGGTGACCTGTTCGACGCGGGCGAGATCGACGAGATCCTCTCGCTCCGCACGCTGACCCTCACCGATGCGGAGAAGCGCGAGGCACGGGCCACGGATCCGAGGGCGAAGGCGATCGTGGACCGGGTCGACGCCCTTCCCGAGGAGGTGTTCGCGCGGCTCCACGGCGCAGTGCGCTCACTGCGCTCGGTGGCACCGGAGGACGACGCGGTGACGATCGACGGGGTTCGCGTCACCCGCGGCAGCAGGGTCCGGCTGGCACCGAGGCGTTCGGGCACCGACGCCCACGACGTCTTCCTGAGAGACCGCACCGCGCGGGTCCAAGCGGTGCTGCTGGACGTCGAGGACGAGCGGCACGTGGCCGTCGTGCTGGAGGACGATCCCGGCGCGGACCTGCACGAGTGGTACGGGCGGTACTACTACTTCGCGCCTGCGGAGCTGATCCCGATCGAGGATGGGGTGGAGCCCGGATGAGCGGATCATCGAGGCGGCGCTCGCGCAGCGCTCCATGGAGCGCAGGCGGGGGAGTGCGATGAGCTCGTGGCAGTTCTGGTCCGAGCAGGGCCGGAACGGACGTGATCCGGAGGCCTCCCCCGTGCCGCAGCCGCGTGCCGCGGTCGAGGGGCAGGCCCCGCAGGCGGTCGCCGACGTCGATGACCCGACGGCCGAGGCGGACCACACCGACCTGAAGCCGGGTCGGCAGCGCATCGTCTTCTCCGACCGGAGCCGCCCCGGCCGCCACCGCCCCCGACCGATCCCACGCCACGAGGCCGTCCAGCCCGACGTCGAGCTCCCCCCTGAGCCCGAGCCCGCCGAGCCGGTCGAGCGCGAGCCGATCTCGCAGATGCACATCCTGTGGATCTCCGAAGGCATGAGCTGCGACGGCGACACGATCTCGCTCACCGCGGCGGACAAACCCTCCATCGAGGACCTCGTACTGGGGCTCATCCCCGGTCTGCCCACCGTCCACCTGCACAACAAGGTGCTCTCCCCGACGATGGGTGGCGAGGAGTTCCTCGCTCCCTTCCGCGCGGCAGCGAACGGCGAGCTGGAGCCGTTCATCCTCGTGATCGAGGGCTCGATCCCCAACCAGAACATCATCGAAGGCGAGGGTTACTGGACCTCGTTCGGGAACGACCTCGACACAGGGCAGCCGCTCACCGTGAACTGGTGGATAGACCACCTCGCCCCCAAGGCCTGGGCGGTGGTGGCGGTCGGCACCTGCGCCGCCTACGGCGGCATCCACGCCATGGCGGGCAACCCGACGGGTGCCATGGGGTTGGGCGACTACCTCGACTGGGACTACCAGTCCACCGCGGGCCTCCCGATCGTGAACATCCCCGGCTGCCCCGTCCGGCCGGAGAACTTCATGGAGACCCTGACCTGGCTCCTCTACCACGCGGCGGGCACCGCGCCCGCGCCTCCGCTCGACGGCATGCTGCGCCCGCAATGGATGTTCAACACCAGCGTGCACGACGCCTGCGACCGGGCCGCCTTCTACGAGCAAGGCGATCTCGCCCGGGACTTCAACGCGCACAAGTGCCAGATCAAGCTCGGCTGTTGGGGGCCGGTGGTCAACTGCAACGTGCCCAAGCGCGGCTGGGTCGGCGGCGTCGGCGGATGCCCCAACGTCGGTGGGATCTGCATCGGCTGCACCATGCCGGGCTTCCCCGACTCCTTCATGCCGTTCATGAACGAACCGACGGGCGGCAACCTCGGCCTGTCGGCGGCGCTGATCAAGGAGTACGGCGACTTCGTCCACCGGATGCGTCGGATCACCGGCATGGCGCTGAACCTCGAACCGGAATGGCGTCACAACGGGCCCCGGCTGACCAGCGGCTACGAGCCGCACCAGAGCACGAAGGAACCGGCACGATGACGGCAACGGAGCGCAAGTCGCCTCAGATCGTGGAGATGAACTGGGACCCGATCACCCGGATCATCGGCAACCTCGGCGTCTACACGAAGATCGACTTCGCCAACCGGGTCGTCACCGAATGCCACAGCACGTCGTCGCTGTTCCGCGGCTACTCGGTCTTCATGAAGGGCAAGGACCCGCGCGACGCCGGATTCATCACCAGCCGCATCTGCGGCATCTGCGGCGACAACCACACCACCTGCTCGGTGTACGCGCAGAACATGGCCTACGGCATCAAGCCCCCGCCGCAGGCGGAGAACATCATCAACCTCGGCGAAGCCGCCGAGTACATGTTCGACCACACGCTCTTCCAGGACAACCTGGTGTTCGTCGACTTCTGCGAAGCCATGGTCAAGCAGACCAACCCGGGTGTGCTGGCCCGCGCGGAGAACACCGAGGCCCCCCACGCCGGCGTGCACGGCTACCGCACGATCGCGGACATCATGCGGTCGTTCAACCCCTTCGAGGGCGACTTCTACCGGCAGGCGCTCAAGGTGTCCCGGACCACCCGGGAGATGTTCTGCCTGATGGAAGGGCCGCCACGCGCACCCGTCCACGGTCTACCCCGGCGGGGTGGGCGTCTCGCCCGAGCCGACGTTGTTCACCGACTACGTCGCCCGACTGATCAGCATCCTGGACTTCATCAAACGCTCGGTCGCCATGAACGACGACGTGTTCGACTTCTTCTACGAGGCACTGCCGGGGTACGAGGAGGTCGGCAGGCGACGGATCCTGCTCGGCTGCTGGGGCGCGTTCCAGAACGCGCAGGTCTGCGACTACCGCTACGAGACGATGAACGACTGGGGCAAGGCGATGTACGTCACCCCGGGCATCGTGGTCGACGGCGAGCTGCTGACCAACAACCTCGTCGACATCAACCTCGGCATCCGCATCCTGCTGGGCAGCTCCTTCTACGGCGACTGGGTCAACGAGGACCCGTTCGTCACCCACGACCCGCTGGGCAACCCGGTCGACATCCGCCACCCCTGGAACCAGACGACGCTGCCCGAGCCGGGCAAGCGGGACTTCGACGACCGCTACAGCTGGGTGATGAGCCCGCGCTGGCTGGACCCGAGCACCGGCGACCACCTCGCGCTCGACACCGGGGGAGGACCGTTCGCCCGGCTCTACACCACCGCGCTGTCCGGGCTGGTGGACACGCCGTACGTCAAGTCGACGGGGCACAGCGTGCAGATCTCGCTGCCGCGCAGCGCCGAGCTGCCGGAGACCACGCTGGAGTGGAAGATCCCCCGGTGGTCCAACGCGCTGGAGCGCAACCGGGCCCGGGTGTACTTCGTCGCCTACGCCGCGGCGATGGCCCTGGCCTTCGTCGAGGACGGGCTGCAGCGCTGCCGCCGTGGCGACGTCGAGGTGTTCACCCCCTTCGAGGTGCCCGACGATGCGATCAGCTGCGGCTTCCACGAGGCGGTGCGCGGGGCGCTCTCCCACCACATGGTGATCAAGGACGGGGTGATCGCCAACTACCACCCCTACCCGCCGACGCCGTGGAACGGCAGCCCCCGCGACAGCTTCGGCACCCCCGGGCCCTACGAGGACGCCATTCAGAACACGCCCATCTTCGAGGAGAACGGCCCGGACGACTTCAAGGGCGTGGACATCATGCGAACCGTGCGCAGCTTCGACCCGTGCCTGCCGTGCGGCGTCCACATGTACCTCGGCAACGGCCAGACCCTGGAGAAGGTGCACTCACCGGTGCTCGGGGCCGCAGATGGCTGATCCCGTCGCCGATGAGCCGGGCGTCGAGGCCCCCGCCCGGCTCGACGACCCGGCGGTACGCGCGCTGCTCGGCGCGCTCAACGACCAGTTGGACCAGCTGGAGGCCATGCCGGGACCGGTGAGCGAGCTCGGCCTCACCGTGGTGGCCGGGGTGGCGGAGATCTACGGCCAGGCCCTGATCCGCACGCTCGAGCTGGCCGACCCGGCCGCCGTCGAGCGGATGTTGGACGACGAGCTGATCGCGCACCTGCTGGCGCTGCACGGCATCCACCCCGAGTCCGTCGAGAAGCGGTTGACGCGGGTGATCGACGAGCTGCGGGCGGCGGTGAGCGACCAGGGCGGCACGGTCGAGCTCGACCGGCTCGACGAGACGGTGGCGGTCGTGCGGGTCGCGCTGGGCGCGCGGGCGTCGCGGTCGGCGGACGTCGAGCACACGGTCCGCCGGGCGGTGATGACCGCCGTGCCGGAGCTGGCCAACGTGACGATCGTGCCCGCCGGGAGCGCGAGCGCGACGGCGTTCGTGCCGCTGGAGGCGCTGATGCGGACCGCCACCTCCGCACGCCTGCCATGAGCGACGCGCTGGCCCGCGTCATCCGACGGGCGCGCCGCCGCGGACCGGTGGGCGAGCGCTGCGACTTCTGCGGCGTGGAGATACCCGAAGAGCACCGGCACCTCCTCGACACCGACCGCCGCGAGATCAGCTGCGTCTGCCAGGCGTGTTCGCTGCTCTTCAACCGAGCCGCCGCCAGCGACGGGCACTACCGGCTCGTACCCCGTCGACGCATCCGCCTACCGGACATCGCCACGGAGGGCCTCGGCGTGCCGGTCGGCCTGGCCTTCTTCGTCCCCCGCTCGGGGGGTGCCGTGGACGCGCACTACCCGAGCCCGGCCGGGCCGACCCGGTGGGAGGTCGACCCGGCGGCATGGCACGACGTCGTAGCGTCCTGCCCGCCGCTGGCCGACATGACGCCCGAGGTCGAAGCGCTGTTGGTGAACACGACCCGTGGACGAGGCGAGTACTGGCTCACGCCGATCGACGCCTGCTTCGCCCTCGTCGCCCTCGTCCGCCGGGAATGGCAGGGGATGTCCGGCGGCACACGCGTCTGGCAGGAGATCGACCACTTCTTCGCCGCCCTGACCGAAACACGCCGCTGAGGTCACGGCCGACCGGTCCCGGTCGAGCCGTCGACCTCGTCAGCCGTCGGACAAGGGCCGTCCGGCGTGCCTGCGCCGCCGGAAGCGCAGACCCACGAGCAGGCTGAGCGCGGCGGCGACGACGATCCCGACGAGGTTGACCGCCGAGCTGGACGACCGAGGACAACGCCTCGGCGAAACGTCCTTCGACCAGCGCGACGGACGCGAACGCGGCCGCCGGGACCGTGGTCACCGAGATGAACACCCCGACGAGGCTCGCCGACTTGGCCGAGGTGATCGCCAGCATGCCCGCGACCCCGGCCAGCACCGCGATGATGAAGGAGAAGGGGCCGACCTGGTAGATGAACTCGACGTCGTCGAGTCGGTCCAGCGCACCCGCGGTGAGCAGCCCGGTCAGGTCGAAGATCACGGTGGCGGCGGCGGTGACCGCCATCGCCAGCGGGAACCCGACGGCGAGCGCGATCGCTCCGCGCGCGATCAGGTCACCGCGGCGCAGGACCATGCCGACGGCGACGGCGGCCAGCGGCCCGAACTCGGGTCCGAGCACCATCGCTCCGACGACGGTCACCGGCGAGTCGGTGATCGCCCCGATCGCGGCGAGCAGGCAGGCGATCGTGAGGAAGATCTGGTAGCCCACCGTCAGCCGCGAGTCCTCGCCGGTGCGGGCGACGAGCTCGTCCCAGACGACGGCGTCGGCTCCCTGGCCGGGCGCGGCTTCCTCGGCCGCGTCGGCCGCGTCGGACAGCACGGTGTCGAGGCTCTCCAACGTGATCGCGCCGTCGTGGTCCAACGACAGCGCCGTCAGCCCGGCGAGCACCTCGTCGGCGCATTCCCGGGCGATGTCCGCCTCGACCACGTCCCCCGGCGGCCGAACCGCCGCGCCGCGGATCAGCACGATGTGCGCCACACCGACCGATCGGTCGAGCAGTTCACCGACCTCGTCCGTCCGCTCCGCGGGACAGATCAGCCTCAGGTGCAGCACCGCTTCTCCTCGACCGCCGAGCCTGCCTCAGGTCATGCAGTCTGCTCGGCCGAGCGACCGGGCTGATCGCCGACCCGACGGGTGTCAGTCGCGACGTGCGGCTTCGTGCGTCTCCAACGCGTGGTCGAGGGCGGCTCGCTCGGAATGGACCAGCGCGAGGTCGGCGGGCTCGGCGGTCTCGCGTTGGGCGGCGGACACCAGCAGGTCGGCCTGCTCGGTGATGGCCGCCCGGTGTTCGCGCGCGTGCCCACGCGCCTCCAGTGCGGTGATGAGCAGCCGCAGCAGCGCCGCGACGACCGTCGGCTCGGCGGCCCCGTAGCGCCGGATCAACCCGACACCGAGCGCCAGGTGCTCGGTGAAGGAGCGCGAAGGGATCATGACCAGGCCGTGCTCCGCGTGCTCGACGACATCGGCGGGCGGCCGCGCCGCGAGGGCTCTGTACAGCACGGAGAGGTGTTCGATGGCCTGGATCGCGGTGTAGGGATCGTTGATCGCGGGCGAGAGCGCCTTGCACGCCGCGTCGCACAACTGCCGCATCCCCAGCCCGGGATCCTGTTCGAGGGTGCGCTCGAAGCCGATCCGCACGGCCTCGGTCACGGCGGCGTCGAGGCCCGGCGGCACGGGCGATCGATCGTCGGTAGGCCATACCCAGGCCAGCACGGTGCCCGCGACGACGTGCTCGCCGACCCTGGGTCGCAGCCGGATGCGGACGCGGTGCGCCGCGGCGGTCCTCCGCAGCGCGGCGACGTAGGTGACCTGCACGTATCCGGACGATCGCGCCGCCACGACGTGCGCGCCCGGTGGCGGCGTCTCCATTCGCTCGCCGCCGGTCGGCAGCTTCCTGATCACGTCCAGCGTGGCGTTCTCGGCCACCCGCATGACCTGGTCGACCTGGATCGAGTGGGCCAGGTGATCGGCGAAGAACACCAGCAGCCCGAGGCTGAGGAACAACAGCCCGACCGCGACGGTGACGGCGAACCGGGGGAACTCGGTCACCCGCTCCCCGCCCGACACCCCGACCTCGAACAGCCCGGCCGCGCTGTAGCCGAAGGTTCCGACGAAGACGCTGAGCACGACCTGGTTCGGCCGGTCGCGCAGGAAGTTGCGCAGCAACCGAGGGGAGAACTGGGTCGACGACAGCTGCAGCGCCACCACCGCGAGGCCCAGCAGGAGCGCGATGACGGTGACCATCGTGCTGGAGATGCCGATCAACAGGTTGCGCGCGTCGTCCGCGGTCCCTTGGAAGGCCAGCAACGAGTCCGGGCTGACGTTGATCCGGGACAGCACCGCACCCAACCCGACGGACACGACGACGGCCACGACCGGCAGCAGCCACAACGACCCTCGGCTGTACTCCCGCCAGACGTCCCGTCGAATCATCATCGACGACTCCTCACATCGACTCGGCGCACCGGCGGTGCCGCACCCGCGGCCATGGTCAGCGCGGCGAGGGCCGATCGCCAGTAGAGGTGCCCGATAAGGGTGTTACGCGAACAGCGGTGTGCTGTCGGGGTTTCCCGCGACGGAGGTTCAGTCGGCCAACAGTCGGTCGAGCTTCGTGAAGGCGGCCGTCCAGCCTGCCTCGGCGCCGCCACGGCCGCGGCCGGGGTACGGGCCGTCGCTCAGGGTCATGCGGGTCTTGGCCCCGTGGTCGTGGAACTCGACGCGCAGCACGCTGGGATCGGGCATGCCCATCTCGGGCATCGGGTCGGACCGCAGCACGAGCAGTTCGGGCTCGACCAGCTCGACGATCTCGTAGCCGACGGTGAACTCGCCGCCGTTGGGGAGAAGCATGGTGAGCTGGTAGCGCCCGCCGACACGCAGGTCGATCTCGACTCGGTCGCGGGGGACCTGTACGTGGTCGGGGCCGTACCAGGCGGCCAGTGCCTCGGGGTCGGTCCAGGCCCGGAAGACCCGCTCGCGGGGTGCGTCGAAGACGCGGGTGATCAGGACGTGCTGGTCAGTTGCCGTCGGGGTTGAGTCGCTCATCGTCGGTCCCTTGCTCGTCGGGGTGTGCGTCCTGGCGCAGGTGCGCCTCGAGCCGGTCCATGCGTGCCTGCCAGGTGCGGGTCCGTTGCTGCATCCACACGACGGCGTCGTGCAGCGGTGCGGCCCGCAGGCGGTTGTGCCGCCACTGCGCCTCGCGGCTTCGGGTGATCAGCCCGGCGCGCTCGAGGACCTGCAGGTGCCGTGAGATCGCAGGCAGGGTCAGGATCGAGCGCCGCGTGGGGTCGGCCAGCGCGGCGAAGGTCAGGCTGAGCTGGTCGGTCGGCATCTCGTCCGCGGTCTCGGTGGTGACCCGCGTGATGGCGATCAGGAGCCCGGCGCCGAGCAACGCCACCACCGAGGGCTGGTAGCCGAGTACGGGGCTGAGCACGAAGGCGGCAAGGACGACCCCGAGGACCGCCAACGACTGCCTGAGGAGGCGGTGGTCCTTGATGGCTTCCCGCTCGTTCAGCGCGAGGATCTCCGCCACCCGTTCCTCGTCCGTGCGCAACGCGTCGGCGAACAGCCACCGGCAGAGCCCGATCAGGACGGCGAGCAGGACCACGACGACCGGAGCCAGGTGCACGAGGAAGTCGTTGAACGACAGGCCTCCGCGGCTGGCGATGATGATGTTCGGCGGGTCGCCGACCAGGGTGGCGGTGCCGCCGATGTTCGAGGCGAACACCTCGGCCAGCAGGTAGGGCACCACCGGGAGACCCAGTCGCCTGCACAGCAGGATGGAGACCGGCGCGATCAGCAGCACCGTGGTGACGTTGTCCAGCAGCGCCGAGGCGACCGCGGTGATCAGGATCAGCAGCACCATGAGGGGGAAGGGCCGCCCGCGGGCCCGCTTGGCCGCCCAGATCGCCAGGTACTCGAAGACCCCGGTCTCGCGCATCACGCCGACGATGATCATCATGCCGAGGAGCAGGAAGACGACGTTCCAGTCGACGCCGGTCTCGTCGGAGAAGAAGGCCGCTTCGGCGTCGCTGATCCCGAGCGCCAGCACCAGCGCGGCACCGCCCAACGCCGCCGCGGTGCGGGTGACCCACTTCTCGGTGGCGATGAGGACGTAGGCACCGAGGAAGATCACGCATGCGGCGATCGCGGGCAACAGGTGGGCCACGTCCGGGACCTCTCGTTCGGAATCGGCGCACGTTGGGACGGCGCCGACCAGACTTCCCGGCTCACCTGCGGCCAGCGTAGCGGCCGACGGCTCTCGTCGCGTGGGTCTGGCGCGCGGCCGAAGGCGTGCGCGCCGTCACCGGATCTTGCGACTCCGGCAGGTCGGCGGCCGGTAGGGTGGGCTGTGGTGTGCCGGGAAGCCTGGTCGGCGGATCTGTTGTCGACCGCCTTCGGAGGAAGCGCATGGGCACCCCGCTCGATGGATCTCGCCTGTTCTCTCGGGGGAGCAGGCCGGAGGTCAGCCGGATCGGCGACATCCTGCGTGCGGAGACCGTCGGCGGGGTCCTGCTGGTTGCGGCCGCCGTGCTGGCGCTGGTCGTGGCGAACTCGCCGTGGCGCGACGCGTACACCGCGCTCGGCAACCTGCGGGTCGGGCCTGCGACGTGGCACCTGGACCTGACGCTGACCCAATGGGCCGCCGACGGTCTGCTGGCGATCTTCTTCTTCGTGGCGGGGCTCGAGCTGAAGCGCGAGTTCGTCGCCGGTGACCTGCGCAACCCGCGACGCGCGGCGCTGCCGGTAGCCGCCGCCGTCGGTGGCATGGCCGCGCCCGCGCTGATCTACGTCGCGTTCAACACCGGCGGGGAGGGACTGGCCGGGTGGGCGATCCCCACGGCGACCGACATCGCGTTCGCGCTGGCCGTGCTCGCGGTCATCGGCACGCACCTGCCCGCGGCCCTCCGCACGTTCCTGCTCACCCTCGCCGTGGTCGACGACCTGCTCGCGATCACGATCATCGCGCTGTTCTACACCGGTTCGCTGCGCCCGGTGCCGCTCGCGCTGGCGTTGCTCCCGCTGGCGCTGTTCGCGCTGCTGGTGCAGCGGCGGGTGCGGTCCTGGTGGTTGCTGTTGCCTCTCGCCGCCGCGACGTGGGTGCTGGTGCACGAGTCCGGGGTGCACGCCACGGTGGCAGGGGTGCTGCTCGGATTCACCGTTCCGGTGATCCGCCGCAAGCCAGGGCCGGGCCCCGGGCTGGCCGAGCATTTCGAGCACCGTTTTCGGCCGCTCTCAGCAGGCGTCGCGGTGCCCGTGTTCGCCTTCTTCGCCGCTGGGGTCACCGTCGTCGGCACCGACCGGTTCGGTGCGAGCCTCACCGACTCGATCACGCTCGGCATCGTCGTCGCGCTGGTGGTGGGCAAGACGGTCGGCGTGCTGGGCTCGACGTGGCTGGTGCAGAGGTTCACCCACGCCCAGCTCGCCGAGGGGCTCAGCTGGTGGGACGTCCTCGGCATCGCGTTGCTCGGCGGCGTCGGGTTCACCGTCTCGCTGCTCATCGGCGAGCTCGCCTTCGGTGCCGGGACCGCGCAGGACGACACCGTCAAGCTCGGCGTGTTGCTCGGTTCGCTGCTGTCCGCGCTCTTCGCCGCGGTCGTCCTCCGCGTCCGCAACGGCGTCTACCGCAGGCTTGCGGCCGAGGAGGAACGCGACGTCGACCCGACCGGCGACGGGCGGGGCTGACTGCGGATCTTCTAGATGCCGAACCGGGCGCGACCGAGGGCTTCGACCGCCTCGGCGGGCCCGACGATGTCGACCTCCGCCGCGCGTTGCCTGCCGAACAGGTAGAGCAGCAACTCACCGGGAGGTCCCGTCATGTGAACGGTGGGTTCTCCTCGGCGTGCCCGAACGGTCCTGGCGGTCGCCGCCCACCGGAGCTCGAGCCCGGCACCGCGCAGTCGTCGTGCGAGGAACCAGGGCGCCTGGCTGACGTTGCGCCACAGCGCCTCGTCCAAGGCGATCTCGTTGGTTCGCAGACCACGACCGTTGGCTCTGCGGACGTCCTCGTGGTGGACGAAGAACTCGTTGAGGTTCGGGAACCGGCGTACCCATCCGATGCGGAAGAAGCCGGGCGGCGGTCCCGATCGGATCGTCGCGACAAGCCCGGTGAAGTCCCCCACCGCGAGCGCCCTGCGTCGTCGTTCGGCCAGCCGACCCCACGCGCCGGGCAGGACGAGTCCGGGTCCGGCCAGGCTGTCGTGCTCGCGGACGACGAGGTGCGCGGCGAGATCGCGGGTCGTCCACGGCTCGAGGAGGGTTGGTGCCTCGGGACCGAGCTCGTCGAGCAGGTCGCAGAGCCGCGCTCGCTCGTCGGCGTCGAAGGCCACATCGGCCATGGCGCCCGAGCGTAGCGGAGCGGCGGTCATCTACCCGCCAGCAGGCACGGCAGGCCCATCATCGTCGAGCGGGTCACCCCGGCCGTGGCCAGCAAGGGCTCGGCCAGCTCCGCGAACCGGTCCCCGCCTGCGGTCACCGCGGCACCCCGAGCTCGGCGGGGGTGGGCACCCGCACCGATGCGAACGGGTCCGGCCCGGGGTCGTCGCCGACGGCTGCCCGACGCAGCCGATCGAGGTAGTGCCGCCATCCGCCCTCGTGCGCGCCCGCCATCGGGCCGTCGAGGCCGCGGTGCACCAACCGCAGCCGGGTGCCGCCGTCACCGGTCGGGTCGAGGTCGATCTCCACCGTCGTCGAACCCGGCGGTACACCCACCTCGGCGCGCTCCCAGCCGTAGCTGAACACCACCCGCCGGTGGGGTACGAGCTCGACGAACTCCCCGCGGCAGGTGTCGCCGTTGGCGTGGGTCCAGCGCACCAGCCCACCGGGGCGCGGATCCAGGGTGGCGTCCTCGGCCATCCACCGCACGAACTGCGCCGGTTCGGTCAGCAGCCGGTACACCACCTCGGTCGGCGCCGCGATGGTCAGCTCCTGGACGACGAGCTTCACGAAGCGTCCTCGGCGCGCCGTCCGCTCGTCGCGGCGTCGGCTTCGGCCGCGGCCCGTAGGCGCTGCAGCGGCCCGGCCCAGAACTCGTCCAGGAACGACGCCACCTGCGCCACCCGGCCCAGGTCGGCCCGGTAGAGCCGCCGGTTCGCGTCCACCCGCACCGACACCAGGCCCGCCTCGCGCAACTGCTTGAGGTGCTGGCTCGCCGCGGGCCGCGTGAGCCCGGCCGCCTCGGCCAGCTCCGACGCGGGCCGCTCGGCGTCCCACACCAGCCGCAGCATCGTCCGCCTGGCCGGGTGCGCGATCGCCCGCAGCGCCTCGTCGGAGGGACCGGTCACGGCTGACGGCCCATCGCTCCCAGCAACCGGTCCTGCGCCGAGGCGTCCGATGGCACCGCCATCTCGGGCCCGACGATGCCTGCGACCCGTCCACGCTCGGGCATGTCCGGTAGGAACGTCGCCACGCACGCCCGCACCAGCTCGTCGTCGAGCTCGCGGTCCTGTCCGGTCGCGGTCGCGAGGTCCCAGGTGTGCACCAGGTTGTCCATGAAGGTTCCTGCGGTCGCCTCCGCCACCGACCACTCGAAGCCCAGCGGCGACCGGCACCGCCGCTGCAGGACTCCCGGGCGTGCGAGTGCATCGAGCACCTGCGCCACGCCCGATCGGTAGTCCGCGACCGTCGCAGGCCCGGATCGCCCGGGCGCCGCCTCGCCCGCCGCGCCGAGCAGGTAGTCCGTGGACCCCACCATGTGCTCGACGAGCTGCCGGACCGGCCACTCCGAGCACGGGGTCGGGCCGTCCAGCTGATGGCAAATCACGATGTCAAGCGGGCGGATCCCCTCGTGCATTACACCGAGGGGGAATGCTGTGCGACGTGGTCGAGGACATCGAGCCGTTCGGGTTGACCCTCTTGATCGTCGCGGTCGCGGTGGCGGTCGCGCTGTCGTCGAACAGGATCAGTGCGCGGCTGCGGATCCCCGCTCCGGCGGTCTTCCTGGTCGGTGCGGCCGCGGCGTCGGATCTGTTCCCGGCGCTGAGCGGGGTGGGTCTCGACGTCGTCGAGCAGGTCGTCACCGTCGCGCTGATCATGATCCTCTTCGACGGCGGGATGGGCATCGGGCTCCGTCGGTTCCGAGCGTCGGTCACGCCGATCCTCGTCGTCGGGGTCGTGGGCACGCTGTTGACGGCGGCGGCGATGGCGCTGCTGGCGCACGTGCTGCTCGGCCTGGCGTGGCCGTTGGCGTTGCTGCTGGGCACCGCATTGGCCCCGACCGACCCGGCGGTCGTGTTCTCCGTGCTGGGCAACCGCGAGGTCAGCGGGCGCGCAGGAGTGATCATCGAGGGGGAGTCCGGTGCCAACGACCCGGTCGGCATAGCGCTGCTGGTGAGCCTCGTCGCGGCAGGCGGTGATCTCACCGCGGCAGCGGCGGGCTCGATCGCGGGAACCTTCGCGCTGCAGATGGTGGTGGGTGCCGCGGTGGGGGTGGGTGGCGGCTGGCTGATGCTGCAGGCGATCAGGAAGCTGCCGCTGCCGAGCGAGGCGCTCTACCCGCTACGCACCCTGGCGATCTCGCTCGGCCTCTACGGACTGGCCACCGTGGCGCACGGTTCGGGTTTCCTCGCGGTGTTCGTCGCCGGGATCATGCTCGGTGACGCCGGTGCGCCGTTCAAACGCGAGATCGAGCGGTTCCACTCGTCGTTGGCGGGGTTGGCGGAGATCGTCGCGTTCGTGATCCTCGGCCTGACGGTGTCGTTGCGGGACGTGGTCGCGACCGGGGCCTGGTGGATGGGCCTGCTGCTGGCGGTGTTGCTGGCGTTCGTCGTGCGCCCGCTGTTGGTCGGGCCGCTGCTGGCGGCGGTGCGGATGACGGTCGGGGAGCGGGTCTTCGTGCTCTGGTCGGGCCTGAAGGGGGCGGTGCCGATCTTGCTGGGCACCTACATCCTGGCCGGCGGGACCAGCGAGGCCGGGGTCGTCTACAACGTGATCGTCGTGGTGGTGGTCTTCTCCGTGGTGGTGCAGGGCGGGCTCGTACCGTTCGTGGCGGCCCGGTGCCGGGTGCGGATGGAGGACGTGGAGCCGCGGCCGTTCGCGCTCGGGATGCGGCTGCGCGATCAGCCGGAGGGGGCTCGGGAGTATCGGGTGGAGTCCGGAGCGCAGGCCGTCGGCATGACGGTCGCCGAACTGCACGAGCAGCAGGACGTGTGGGTCAGCCTGGTGGTGCGGGACGGCGCCCCCGTGTCGTTGGGCGCGCAGACGGTCTTCCAAGCGGGCGATGAGGTCCTGCTGCTCGTGGAGCCGAGCGCCGAGCCGGGTGCGGCGTTCGTCGCTCGCTGAGGTCGTCGTGCTGTGCTCACCCCGCGTCGACAGCGAGCGCTGCATATCGGGCCGCGAATCGAGCGCGTCCTCGCCCCCGGTCAAGCCGGTGGCGCCGTGCGTCCGACCTCCCGTCGGGCCTGCTGATCGCCGTCGCGGGTGACGATGATCGTCCCGCCGTGCCGCGACCGCGCGCGGCTGCAGCACCTACGAGGGTGAGCAGTGCCAGCCCGCCGGCCGCGACCCGCTTTGGACGCGTAACGATCGGAGATTGCGCTCCGAGCCACAGGTGTGTGATGCAGATCGCAGTCGACGGTCGGTGCTGCGGGTTGGGCATCGGCCGGATCCTCGGCGAGGACGCCGCCTGACGCCCTCTGCCGGGTCGCGGCGGCATCCGCAGCCGAAGCCGCCGGGAACCTGTCTCGGCGGCAGGTCACCGAAGGAGCCGCCATGCCTACCGTGATCGGTCACCACGATGTGAAGGACACCAAGCACTGGCTGTCGTCGTCGAAGCGGGAAGAGTTCTTCGGTCCTCTTGGCGTCACCAACATCCGGACCTTCGTCGACCCGCGGAACCCGGCCCACGTGGCCATCGTCATGGACGTCCCCGACCTCGATGCCCTGATGGCCGCCATGCAGGACGCGAAAGCCGCCGAAGCCATGGACCACGATGGCGTGCTCGCCGAGACCCTGGTGATCCTCATCGAGGAGCCGGCGGGCTGACCTCCACCAGCGGACCACAGCAGCTTCGGGAGGGTGAGGAAGGGCGATGGAGCGCCTGCGGCTCGCCCGGGAGCCGGACGCGTAAGGAATTGGTCACCCTCGACCGGTGCGACGCGGCGTAACGGGACGCCCCGGTCCCGGAACGAGGGAGGCATGGACATCACCATCGAGGAGCACGTCGGCTCCCACCGCGAGGTCGCGTGGTCCTTCCGCGAGGCCGAGGACTCCGAGGAGCTCCTGGAGCGCTACATCGACCTCGGCCGCGTGTGGGTCGCGGTCGATCCCGCCGGGCGCACCATCGGGCACCTCCAGGCCGTTCCGCGCGACGACACCTGGGAGGTCACCAACACCGCAGTGCTGGAGTCCGAGCGCGGCGGCGGAATCGGCCGGGCGCTGCTCGAGCGGGCCGTCGAGGAGGCGCGGTCGGTGGGCGTGCGCCGCGTGGTGCTGTCGACCGCCACCGCCGACATCGGCAACCTGCGCTTCTACCAGCGCTGCGGGTTCCGGCTCACCCACGTCGTGCACGACGTGTTCAGCCGAGGCCCACGGCTACCCGCCCGGGCTGGAGGTCGACGGCATCCCGCTGCTCGACCAGGTCTGGTTCGAGCGTGCGCTGTGAACGCCGTCGACACCGACCTGGACCTCTACCGGCGCGGCGTCGAGACCGCGGTCGCGTGCTGGACGTCGTACGCGCGCGCCATCCCGGGGGCGGACGTGCACCGGCTGCCGCACGTCGATGTCGCGGTGTTCACCGACGGACCCGAGCGCGACGTGTTCAACAACGCGGTCCTTGCCAACGGCCTCGGCGCGCAGGAGCGTCGGGACGCGGTGGACGCACTGGTGACGACGTACGCCGACGCCGGCATCACGTCGTACGCCGCGTGGGTGCACGAGACGGACGCCGCCATGCCGGCCGAGCTCACCGGGCGCGGCTTCGTCCACCAGGAGACGACCTGGGCGATGGGGCGCTCGCTCGACTCGGAGACCGGGGCGAGCCACGCGGACGTCGATGCCGGGACGTGGGCGGAGTACCTGCGGGTGCTCGAGCTCCCGCCCGGCTTGCTCGAGCGCGCCGACCCCGGTGACTTCCACCTGGCGCTCGGGCGTCTCGACGGGGACCCGGTCGCCACCGGCATGGCGTTCGACCACGACGGGGACGCCGGCGTCTACAACGTCGGCACGCTGGATCGCGCGCGGCGCCGCGGACTGGGTTCGGCGGTCGTCGGCGTCCTGCTCCGCGACGCGGTGGCCCGGGGAGCGCGTACGGCGACCCTGCAGTCGACCGCGATGGCCCGGGCGGTGTACGCCCGCCAGGGCTTCCGCGATCTGGGCCGGATCCTCGAGCTGGCTCCGCCACCTGCCCGGCCGTAGGACGTCAGAGACGAGTCGGCTGAACGGGTGGGTACTGCGCGTGATGTTCGGTGTCACCCTGCGCCGCCGCGGCGGGGCGGCGTGAGGGGCCACTGCCTGTCGGAAGTTTGCCCGAGGCGAAGACCGCGTCGATGCGGTGGATCGCCGTGGTGAGGTGCACGCGCATGGCAGCGGCGGCGGCGTCGGGGTCGCGGTTGGCGATCGCCCTCGCGATCGCGACGTGCTCGGGCTTGGTGGCGGCGGCCTGCCCCGCGTGGTGGTACAGGCGGTACATGTGCAGGTGGGCGCGCAGCCGTGCTAGTGATTCGCGCAGCCACGGGTTGCCTGCCAGCCGCGCGATCGTGTCGTGGAAGGTCGCGTCGTAGATCATGTCGAGGCGGTTGGCCGTGGCGTCGTTGTGGCCCGCTCCGCCGCTGCGGGCGAACGCGCGCAAGGCCCTCGCCTCCTCCTTCGTGGCATTGGCCGCCGCCTCCGCGGCCGCGGCGGGCTCGATGAGCAGCCGGAAGTCGATGAGGGCTCGCAGGTCGGCTCGAGGGTGATCAGGGGAGCCACCGTGTAGCCGCGGCGCGGTTCCTTGACGACCAGGCCCTCGGCCTCCATGCGGGCGAGCGCCTCGCGGATCGGTGTGGGCGAAACGCCGAGCGAGCGGGCGAGCGCGTCGATGTTGAGGCGGCCGCCCGCTTCGATGGTGTGGTTCATCAGCATGTCGACGAGCACGTCGTGGACGTCGTCCACCAGCGCCGACCGTTCATGCAGGCGCCGACCCGCCTGCGTCGCGTGCACCACGTCCGCGAGGTCGATGTGTTCCACGCCGCTCCCCAAGTCTCGTCCCCTCCCCGCATCCTAGGTCGAAGCTCGCCTGCCATTGATCCTATAGGAAATTTGCTATTGACTGTGGGAAATCGAGGCTCCTATGGTGCGGCGGGACAGCTGACCGCGAGATGGGGGCCAGGTGACTGCGCAGAGCCGCGAGACACTGGTGGCGCGGGACGATGCAGGGTCGTCAGAGCCGCGCCCAGCCCGCCGTGCGCCCGGCGCCGCCAGGGGCCTCACCGCTGCCCTCACCGCGTTGCAGGCCGGTCCGGTCGTGATCCTCGTGCTGCTGGTGGTGCTGCTCAGCGTGCTGTCCGACGTCTTCCTCTCGCTGGAGAACGTCGGCAACGTGCTCAAGCAGTCGGCGGTCATCTGCGTGTTGGCGCTCGGGCAGCTGCCGGTCATCGTCACGCGGGGGATCGACCTCTCGGTCGGCTCCAACCTCTCGCTCAGCGCCGTCGTCGGGGCGATCGTCTGGCGCGACCAGGGCTCGGCCACCTTGGCCGTGCTCGCGGCCCTCGCCACGGGCACGGTCGTCGGCCTGGTCAACGGCCTGCTGTACGTGAAGGGCCGGCTCCCGCACCCCTTCATCCCGACCCTGGCGATGCTCACCGCCGCGAGCGGTCTGGCGCTGTTCCTCTCCGACAGCGAGACGATCCAGGGCGTGCCTCCGATCGTCGACGAGATCGGGGCGGGCCGGATCGCCGCGATACCCGGGGGCGGCGAGGTCGGCTGGTTCCCGACCGCCACGCTCGTCGTGGTCGCCGTGGCGCTCGTGCGTCACCTTGCTGACCCGAGGCCTGGTGTGGGGTCGATGGATCTACGCGGTCGGCGGCAACCCCGAGGCGGCGGTGCGCAACGGGATCCCCGTGCCGGCCGTGCTGATCTCGGTCTACGTCCTCTGCGGGCTGCTGGCGGGCGTCGCCGCGCTGCTGACGATGGGCAAGGGCAACGCCGGGTCCCCCATGGCGGGCAGCCTCGCCGAGCTCGACGCGATCGCGGCGGTGATCATCGGTGGTGCCAGCTTCCTCGGCGGCCGCGGCCGGGTGCTCAACGCGATCACCGGGGCGCTGATGATCGCGGTGCATCCGCAACGGGCTCAACCTGCTCGGCATCGATCCGAACTGGCAGTACATGGCCACCGGCGCGGTGATCGTGGTGGCCGTCGAGCTCGACGTCCTGCGGGGGCATCTCGAGACGCCGGTTCCGCAGCCTGCAGGCGGTGAGCAGGCCGTGAACGACCTCGGCGCGCGGCCGGTGCTCGAGGTGCGCGAGGCGAGCAAGCGGTTCGGGGCCGTGGTCGCGCTGGACGGCGTGTCGTTCGCCGTCGAGCCCGGCGAGGTGTTCGCGCTCCTCGGCGACAACGGCGCGGGCAAGTCGACCCTGATCAAGGCGATCAGCGGGGTCCACCGCCTCGACAGCGGGCACGATCCTGCTCGACGGCGTCGACATCACGGCGGCGGACGCCATGGCGGTGCGCGCCCAGGGCATCGAGACCGTCTACCAGGATCTCGCGCTGTTCGACAACCTCGACCCCGCGGCGAACTTCTTCGCGGGCCGCGAGCTGTCCGGGCCCGCATGGCTTCCCCGCGGACTGCGCCTGATGCGCCACCGCCGCATGGCCGAGCGCACCCGCGATCTCCTCGACCGGCTCCAGGTGCGCCTGCCCGACCTCGACGCCGTGGTCGCGCTGATGTCCGGCGGCCAGCGGCAGGCCGTGGCGGTCGCGCGGGCGGTCGCGTTCTCGTCCAAGCTCGTGATCCTCGACGAGCCGACCGCCGCCCTCGGGCTGCGCGAGTCCGCCCGCGTGCTCGACCTGATCCGCAGGCTCAAGGACGACGGCGTGGCCGTGATCCTCATCTCGCACAGCATGGACCACGTCATGGCCGTGGCCGACCGGGCGCTGGTCCTGCGCCGCGGCCGGGCCGTCGGCGAGACGGTGCCCACCGCCGAGAACCACGAACAGCTCGTGTCCTGGATCGTCGGCGCCGTCGGGGGCCGCGCCGTTTGACGCACCACGCCAGAACCCGTCGAGCGAGCAAAGGAGTTCGCCGTGAGTCTCAGCAAGGTCATCGATCGCGGGTGCTCGGTGCCCTGTCGCTGCGCGCCGTCGCAGCGATGCCGCGCCGGGCAGCAGCGCACGGCCAGCAGCCCGTCGGCCGCCGCCACGTCCGCCGGGGTCGCGGCGGGCGCGGCGGTGAAGGTCGCCTTCATCACGAAGTTCCCGGTCGCGTTCTTCACCGCCATGGAGGACGCCGCGAAGAGCTACGCCGCGCAGAACAGCGGGATCGAGATCAGCTACTTCTCCTGCAAGACGCCGTCGGACGTCGCGTGCCAGACCGCGCAGATCGAGGACGCGGTGGCCAGGAAGTTCCAGGCCATCGTGATCACTCCGATGGGCCCCGAGGTGATCCCCGCGATGACCGCTGCGGCCGACAAGGGCCTCAAGGTGGTGCTCGTCGACAACGACCTGGACGACTTCACGAAGAAGACCGCGGTGGCGGCGACCGACAACGTCAAGGGCGGACAGGCCGCGGGCGAGTACCTCAAGACGGTGCTCAAGCCGGGCGACACGATCGGCCTGATGGAGGGCGTGCGCGGCGTCCCGGCGCTCGACGCCCGCATCCAGGGGGTGAAGGACGCGCTCGACGAGCACGGGCGTCAAGGTCGTCATCGGCGGCGCGGAGACCAAGTGCGACTCCGCGAAGGGCGCCACCGTGGCCGAGGACCTGCTGACCCGCGAGCCGAACCTCACCGCGATCTACTCCGCCTGCGACGACCCGGCGATCGCAGCGGCCAAGGTCGCCAAGGAGAAGGGCAAGCCGCTGCTGGTCATGGGCTACGACGGCCTCCCCGACGCGGCGAAGGCGATCGAGGCCGGCGACATGACGAGCGACGATCGCGCAGTTCCCCGGGAAGATGGCCACCCTCGGCGTGCAGGCCGCGGTCGAGCGCGGTGCAGGGCAAGCCGGTCGAGCCGTTCATCGACACCGGCACCGAACTGGTCACCACGGACAACGCCGCGCAGTTCACGACGTTCCAGTGACCCGCGCGGGCGCGGTGGCTCGCTGCAGCCGCCGCGCCCGGCGCGCCGACGAAGGGCGCATCAGATGCAGGCGGCGGTGTTGACCGGCCCCGGCCGGATCGACCTGGTGGAACACCCCGAGGCGCCGGACCCCGGACCGGGGGAGGTGCTCGTCGCGGTACGGCGGGTGGGCATCTGCGGCACCGACTACCACGCGTTCGGCGGCACCCAGAACTTCGTCGCCTACCCCTGCGTCCTGGGCCACGAGCTGGCGGTGCAGGTGCTCGAGGTCGGACGGGGGGTGACCGGCGTCGCAGCGGGTGAGCTGTGCGCCGTCCTGCCGTACCTGTCGTGCGGCACCTGCCCGGCGTGCCGACGCGGCCGTGGCAACTGCTGTGAACGCATCGAGGTACTGGGTGTGACGACCGCGGGCGGGCTGCGGGAGCGCATGGTGCTGCCCGCCGCCCAGCTGTTCCCGGGGCGGCGGCTGACCGTCGACCAGCTCGTGCTCGTCGAGACCCTCGGCATCGGCTGGCACGCCGTGGCGCGGGGCCGGCCGGAATCGAGCGACAGCGTGCTGGTGCTCGGCGCCGGACCGGTGGGCCTGGCCGTGGCGCTGGCGGCGCAGCCCCGTGTCGAACGGCTGTTGGTGGCCGACATCGCGGCCGAGCGGGTGGCCTTCGCCGCGGCGTCCGGCCTGGACGCGCTCGTGGTCGACGAGCACTTCCCGCAGGTCCTGCGCGACCGAGGCCGCGGTGACCTGCCGACCGTCGTCTTCGACGCCAGCGGCAGCCCGGATTCGATGGAGGCGGCGTTCGGCCTCGTCGGGTTCGGGGGCACGCTCGTCCTCGTCGGGCACACCAAGGCGGCGCTGCGCTTCGACAACCCGGGCTTCCACGCCCGCGAGCTGGACCTGCGCGCGTCGCGCAACGCCACCCGCGCCGACTGGGTGCAGGTCATCGCCGCCGTCGAAGACGGCTCGATCGACGCCACCGGCTGGCTGAACCACCGCACGACGCTCCCGGCTGTCGTCGACGAGCTGCCGCGCCTCGCGGAGCGCCGCAACGGGGTCGTCAAGGCGGTCGTCGACGTCAGCGAGGGGGGCGCCGGGTGAACGCTGCGCCGCACGACCTGCTCCTGCTGGCCGAGGGGGACGACGTGCTCATCGCCGTGCGCGACCTCGAACCGGGCGCGCACCGGGCGTCCACCGGCTCGACCGTCGTGGTCGGCGAGGCCGTCGCGCTGGGCCACAAGGTGGCCGTCCGGGACATCGCGGCGGGGGAGCGGATCACCCGCTGCCGCATGCCGATCGGGTCGGCGACCGCGCCGATAGCGACCGGCGCCTGGGTGCACACCCACAACCTGGCCAGCGACTACCTCCCCACATTCGCCCATCGCGGCGGTGCCCGGTGACCGGACCGGTCCTGGGCTACCCGCGCCGCGACGGACGGGTGGGGATCCGCGACGTCGCGGTGGTCGTGTACCTCGTCGAGTGCGCGCGGCAAGTGGCCGAGGCGATCGCCACCGGCCCGGACGTACATCCCATCGGCTTCGGCGGCTGTTACCCGAGCGCCTACGCGCAGGAGATGCTGGAACGGCTGTGCACCCATCCGAACGTCGGTGCGGTGGCCCTGGTGTCGCTGGGCTGCGAGGGGTTCGACCGCGAACGTCTCGCCGACGTCGTCGCCGCCTCCGGCCGCCCGGTCACCACACTGGTCATCCAGCGCCTCGGCGGCACCCGCGCGACGGTGGCCGCGGGCCGGGCGTGGATCGCGGAGGTGCGCGACCGCGGTGCCGCGCGCACGGCACCCCTGGGGCTGTCCGACCTGGTGGTCGGCACCATCTGCGGTGGCTCGGACGGCACGAGCGGCATCACCGCCAACCCCGTCGTCGGGAGGGTGGTCGACCGGCTCGTCGCCGCAGGCGGGACGGCCGTGTTCGAGGAGACGGGCGAGCTCATCGGCTGCGAGCACCACATGGCGCAGCGGGCGGTCACCCCCGAGCTCGGGGTCGAGATCGTCGCGAGGGTGGCCAAGGCGGCCGACTACTACACGGCGATGGGGCACGGCAGCTTCGCACCGGGCAACGCCGAAGGTGGCCTCACCACGCTGGAGGAGAAGTCGCTCGGCGCCTACTCGAAGTCGGGCAGCGGTCCGATCCACGGCGTCGTGACACCGGGGCAGCTCGTGCCGACCCGCGGGCTGTACCTGCTCGACGTCGTCCCCGAGGGCACCCCGCGCTGGGGCTACCCCAACATCAACGACAACGCCGAGATCGCCGAGCTGGTCGCCTGCGGCGCCCACCTCGTGCTGTTCACCACCGGCCGGGGCTCCGTCGTCGGGTCCGCGATCTCGCCCGTGGTCAAGGTCTGCGCCAACCCCGAGACCTACCGCCGCATGGGCGACGACATGGACGTCGACGCCGGGCGCATCCTGGAGGGGCGCGCCGGGATCGACGACGTGGCCGACGAGTTGCTCGCCCTGGTGCTCGCCACCGCGGCCGGTGCGCCAACGGCCAGTGAGGACCTCGGGCACCAGGAGTTCGTGCTCACCTACAAGTCCAGCGAGCCGACCGGGCCCGCGTGCCTGCCGATGGCGCGATGATCCCGTTCGCGGCCTACGACCGGGCGTCCCTGCGGCCGACCGTCGTGCACGTCGGGCCCGGGGGGTTCCACCGCGCCCACCAAGCCGTGTACGCCGACACGCTCCTGCGGTCGGGCGGGCGCTCGGGAGCGATCTGGGCGGTCTCCCTGCGGTCATCCGCGGTGCGGGACGCGTTGGCCCGCAACGGATTCGTCTACCACCTCGTGGAACGACCGTCGGGCGACGCGCGCCCGATCGGGGCGCTGCTGGGGATCGACGTCGCGGCCGAGGGGATCGAGCCCGCGCTGGCCCGGCTCACCGACCCGGCGGTCACGGTCGTCACCGTCACCGTGACCGAGCACGGGTACTGCGCGGTCGGCCCCGGCGGCCCACTGGATCCGACCCGGCCCGCGGTGCGGCACGACCTTGAACGTCCGCACGCGCCGTGCTCGCTGCCCGGGCTCCTGCTCGAGGGCCTCGTCCGCAGGCGCGCGGCGGGTACCGCTCCGTTCGCGGTCGCGTCCTGCGACAACCTGCCCGGCAACGGCCGGGCCACGGCGCGGGTCGTCGGCGACCTGGCCGAGTGCCGGGACCCGCGCCTGGCCGAGTGGGTGCGGGGCAACGTCGCCTTCCCGTCGTCCATGGTCGACCGGATGGTGCCCGCGACGACCGACGTCGACCGGGCGCTGCTGCGGGATGCCGGCGTCGCCGACGACTGGCCCGTCCTGGCCGAACCGTGGTCGCAATGGGTCGTCGAGGACGTGTTCCCGGCGGGCCGTCCCGCGTGGGAGCGGGCGGGCGTCGAGATGGTCGCCGATGTCGGCAGGCACGAGCAGGCCAAGCTGCGGATCCTGAACGCCGCGCATTCCGCACTGGCCTACTGGGGCCTGCTCGCGGGCCATCGGTGGATCTGGCAGGCCGCCGCCGACCCCGCTCTGCTCGCGGCGACCCGGGACCTGGTCACGACCGAAGTGCTGCCCACGCTGCAGAGCCCGCCCGGGTGGGACCTGCCCGCCTACCGCGACCGGGCGTTGGCCCGCTTCGCCAACGCGGCGCTGCCCTACGCGACCGCCAAGGTGGCCGCGGACGGTTCGCAGAAGCTGCCGGTGCGACTCCTGCCGACCGTGCGCGCCCGGCTCGCGGCCGGGGCGCCCGCACCGCGGTGCGCCCAGCTCCTCGCGGCTTGGGCGGCGTGCGTCCGTGGGCCCCGCGCCGGTGAGTTCGCCGTGGCCGACGCCGGGCTCGGCGACGGCGGACCGCCGCAGACCGAGGTCCCGGCCGTCGGCGCGCTCCTCGCCCAGCCGGGGTTCCTCGACCCGGGCGACCCCCGCGAGCGGGCGTTCGCCGCGCAGGTCGTCCGGTACGCGGGCGCGATGTGGCACGGCGCCGTCCGTCGGGTCCTCGCAGCGCACGCCGTCGCGGCGGAGCGGTCGTGAACGGCCCGGCGACCTTCGTGGACGGCCACCTCCACTTCTGGGATCCCGATCGGTTCCACTACCGCTGGCTGCGCGGCGACCGCCACCTCGATCGCGCGTTCCTGCCCGAACACCTGGACGCCGAGCCTGCCGGGATCGTCGTCGTGCAGGCCGACTGCCTACCCGCGGAGTCCGCGCGCGAGGCGGCGTGGATCCAGGACCTGTCGGCGTGCGGCGCGCCGGTCGCCGCGATCGTCGCCCACGTCGCGCTGGAGGATCCGGCAGCAGCCGCCGCCGGGCTGGCCGACCTGGCTCACGTCCCGCTCGTCACCGGCGTGCGCAGGCTCCTGCAGGACGAGCCCCCCGGGTTCGCCCGCCGTCCGGAGTTCGTCGCAGGCGTACGCCTGCTCGCGCGGCACGGCATGACCATGGACCTGTGCCTGCGCAGGCACCAGATCGCCGAGGTCACCGCGCTGGTCCAGGACGTCCCCGAGGTGACCTTCGTCCTCGACCACCTCGGGAAGCCCCGCGTGGCGGCCACCCTCGATGCAGCGTGGGCCCGTGACATCCGCGATCTGGCCGCCCTCCCCAACACCTACTGCAAGCTGTCCGGGCTGGCCACCGAAGCCGTGGACCCCTGCGACCGCCACCTCATGGCGTTCCTGCGGTTCGCCCTCGAGACCTTCGGCCCCGACCGGTGCTTGTTCGGGAGCGACTGGCCGGTCCTGACGTCGGTCATGGGGTACGGGCGCTGGCGTGCGGTGGTTCTCGAGGCGATCGCCGACCTGACCGCCGCCGAGCAGCGTCAGGTGATGGCGGAGACGGCGATCACGGTCTACCGGATCGCAGCGCCAGTTCCTCGCCCGCCCGAGGTCGACGGCGACGTCCGAGGGGAGTTGTTGGGTGGAAACACTGCCAGCCACTGGCGCGCACGCTGACCGCCCAGCGCATGTTCGACTGGCTCGACGACCAGATCGGGTCATCCACCGGCCAGGGCTGAGAGTGTAGGGCCATGGAACCGGACTGGGTGGAACACGCGATCTGGTGGCACGTCCTCCCGCTGAGCTTCGTCGGCGCGGAGGGCGACAGCGCCGGGGTCGCGCTCACCCACCGGCTCGGTCGGGTCGTCGACTGGTTCGACTACGCCGTGGAGCTCGGTGCGTCCGGTGTCGTGCTGGGGCCGGTGTTCGCGTCGGGAACGCACGGCTACGACACCACCGACCACTTCCGCATCGACCCGCGGCTCGGTGACGACGCCGACTTCCGGGCGTTGACCGCCGCCGCGCACGACCGTGGCCTGCGGGTGTTGCTCGACGGGGTGTTCAACCACGTCGGGCGCGAGTTCCCGGCCTTCGTGGCGGCCGAGGCGGGCGGCCCGGAGGCGGCGTGGTTCCGGCGTGCCGACGACGGCGGCTGGGCGACGTTCGAGGGCCACGACATGCTGGTGGCGCTCAACCACGACGAGCCCGCCGTCGCCGAGCACGTCGTCGCCGTGATGAGCCACTGGCTCGCCGCGGGCGCCGACGGCTGGCGCCTGGACGCGGCCTACGCCGTGCCACCGGCGTTCTGGGCGCGGGTACTGCCCCAGGTGCGGGAGCGGTTCCCCGATGTCTACGTCGTGGGTGAGGTGATCCACGGCGAGTACGCCGACATCGTCGAGGCCTCGGGCATGGATGCCGTCACCCAGTACGAGCTGTGGAAGGCGATCCGCAACGCGATCGAGGAGCGGAACCTGTTCGAGCTCGACCACGCCCTCGGCCGCCACAACGCCATGCTGGCGACGTTCGTGCCGCAGACGTTCGTCGGCAACCACGACGTCACCCGCATCGCCAGCGCCATCGACGACGAGCGGCACCTGCCGCACGCGCTGGTCACGCTGTTCACCGTGGCGGGCACCCCGTCGGTGTACTACGGCGACGAGCAGGCGTTCCGCGGGACCAAGGAGGAACGCGCGGGCGGCGACGACGCCATCCGACCGCAGTTCCCCGCCGAGCCCCGCCGACCTCTCGCCGCTCGGGGAGAGCACCTACCGGCTGCACCAGGAACTGATCGGGCTGCGCCGCCGCCACCCCTGGCTGCACCGGGCGGGCACCACGACGCTGCACCTGACCAACACGGCGTTGCTCTACGAGGTCCAGGCGGACGGCAAGCGCCTGGTCACGGCGCTGAACCTGGACGACACGCCGCTCGAGCACGACGTGCCGGGCGTCAGCGAGGTGGTGGCGGGCGAGGCCCGGCTCGACGGGACCGCGGTCACGGTGGCGCCGCACGGCTGGGCCGTCTTGTCCTGACGGCTACCCGCTCAGTGGGAGGCGTGGCCGGAGCGGTGCTCGCGGTGGTGTGATCGGAGCATCGAGCGGCGCGCTTCGGAGAACCTGATGACGATCAACCCCCCACGGATCGCGGTGGCCGGTGCGGGCCTGATCGGGAAGCGGCACGTCGAGGAGGTCGCCGGCGGCGCCTACTCGACGTTGGCGTCGATCGTCGACCCCGGCCCGGCCGCGCCGGAGCTGGCCGAGAAGTTCGCCGTGCCGCTGTACCGGTCGCTGGCCGAGCTGTTCGCGGCGGACAAGCCCGACGGGGTGATCCTGGCGACCCCCAACCAGATGCACGTAGACGGCGGGCTGGAGTGCGTCGCGGCGGGCGTCCCGGTGCTCGTGGAGAAGCCGATCGGCGACACCGTCGAGGGCGCGACCCGGCTCGTCGAGGCGGGCGAGGCCGCCGGCGTGCCGGTGTTGACCGGCCACCACCGCAACTACTCGCCCGTCATGGCCAAGGCCCGCGAGATCGTGCGGAGCGGGCAGCTCGGCCCGATCGTCGCCGTGGCCGGCACGGCGCTGTTCTACAAGCCCGACGACTACTTCGACGCGGGCGGTGGCTGGCGCCGTCAGCCCGGCGGCGGGCCGATCCTGCTCAACCTGATCCACGAGGTGAACAACCTGCTCTCGCTGGTCGGGCCGATCGCGTCGGTGCAGGCCGTGACGTCGAACGCGGCCCGGGGCTACCCCGTCGAGGACACGGCGGCCATGGTGTTCACCTTCGCGAACGGCGCGCTGGGCACGTTCCTGCTGTCCGACGCCGCGGCCTCGGCCCGGTCGTGGGAGCAGACCTCGCAGGAGAACGCCAGCTACGCGACCTATCCCGACGAGGACTGCTACCACATCGCAGGCACCCTCGGGTCGCTGTCGGTCCCGACCATGCGGGTCAAGACCTACCCCGGCACCCGGTCCTGGTGGGAGCCCTTCGACACGGCGACGGAGCCGCTGGAGCGGAGCGATCCGCTCGCCAACCAGGTCCGCCACTTCGCGGCGGTCATCCGGGGCCGGGCCGAGCCGATCTGCAGCGGACGTGACGGGCTGGCGACCCTCAAGGTGGTCGACGCCGTGGTCGAGGCCGCCCGCACGAAGCGGCCCGTCGAAATCGCGATCTAGGCCAACCACGCCAGCAGCCGCCCCCGCGACCAGCAGCGGCCGACGGCCTCGACGCGCAGCGTCGAATGGTCGAGCTCCGCCAGACCGATGATGCTGTGGCCGGACGCGCGGCGGTCACCCAGCGTCGGCACCGACGGCGCGACGCCCACGCCCTCCACCGACACCCACGCCACCGGCCGTCGGGCGGCTTCGTCGAGGCGGTGCAGGAAGCGCAGGCGGCTCTCGAGCGGGAGCGCGGACAACGCCCACGTCGTGGTGACGACCGGCAGGGCATCCGCAGGCACGTGCGTGAACGCGGCCGGCAAGGTCTCGACGGGCTCGCCCGCCAGCAGCAGCGGAGGATCCACCAGGGCGATCTCCGCTTCGAGCGCCGCGCCCTGCTCGGGAGGGAGACAGGCCCGCAGCCAGCGGGCGTCCTCCTTGTTGGTCACGTCGACCGGGTCGCGGTCCACGACGACGCGGGCGACGACCTCGGGTACCGCCCCGGACGGCACGGGCCTGCCGCCCACGATCGACGCCGACCGCTGCACGGGCGACGCCGGGTCGCCCGACGACTGCCCGTTGTCGTAGGCGATCCCGACCCGGTCGACGTTGAGGTTGAGCCCGGCCGGGCGGCCCACGTCGATCAGCCCGACCGCGCTCGCGCCCATCCGGCGCGCCGCCTCGGCCACGGCCGGGTACAGCACGGTGTGGCGGCCGCTCTCGTCGGCCCGGACCGTCCGGTGCCCGGCCACGTCGGCTGTCCGCAGCGCGTCGATGGCCGCGGAGGCAGCGGCGTCGCCGTCCCGCGCGGCGTAGGCAGCGGCGAGCTCGGGGGCGTGGCCCGCGAGGGCGAGGTCGTGCAGCGCGGCGAGGATCGCCGTCGGACTCCGCCTGCGCGACGGCGCCGCCGCGATGGCACGCAACGCTTCCTCGGACCCGCTCAGCGCGAGGGCGACCCGCTCGTACAGTGGCGACGTCGCCGCGGCCGACTCGCCGAAGCGCCGGTAGACCTCCGCGAGCGCGGCCATCCCGTCGACCTTAGCGGTCGTCCGCCGTCGCCCGTTCGTACTGCCGGTGCGGCTCCGGTCGCGCAGCGGCAGACCGCGAGCCACGTCGACGATCCCCGCTTCGGCGAGTTCCTCGCGCTGATCCGCACGACGCCCGCGCTCGCCGAGTACGCCCACCGCATGTGGATGCGCCACCAGGACGCGCTCGCCGCGGCGATCGCGGCGGACGTCGGGGCGCCTGCGGACGATCCACGCGCCCACGCGCTGGCCCGGTTCACGCTGGAGAGCACGGCGCTCGCCCACCGCTCGGCTGATCCGCGGCGGGCCATCGAAGCGGCCTTCGACCTGCTCGAGCGCGGCTGGGCCGCTCGGGCCTCCTCGACCGAGGCAACCCCGTAGCGGCGTTCCCACCTGCAAACTTCTTGTCCCATTCCCGAACTCGCACCGCCGGGCGCCCGTCGCCCCGGGTGAGGAGTCCCGAGGGGAGTGGGCGCTGTGGATCAACGGAACGTGCGGTGGGGCCTTGCGACGGCGGTGGTGCTCGCCGCGATGGCGGCGGGCGTGGCCTGGAGCGATCCGGCGGATGCGGACAGTCCGTCCTATCCGGCAGCGGTGCGGGCGTACGCCGCGAACAGCACGCGGGAGTCCGCCGCCCCCGCGCGGGACGACGCGTGCGGCACTCGGCAACGGGCCCGCTCGGTCGCCGACGTCATCGACCCCGCCCAGTGGTACCTGACGCTGCCCACCGGGAAGGCCGGGGATCCGGAGACCGTCAAGGGCACCGAGTTGCCCACGCTGTCGAACCCGGCGTTCCGGTTCGACCGGCGGCGCGGAGGCGTTCAGTTCCGGGCCACGGCGGGCGGGGTCACCACCAAGAACAGCGACTACCCGCGCTCCGAACTACGCGAGGAGGTCGGCGGCGAGCATGCGGCCTGGTCCAACACGTCCGGCACGCACACGCTCGACGTGTGCCAGGCCGTCACCGAACTGCCCGAGGCCAAGCCGCACGTCGTCACCGCGCAGATCCACGACACCGAGAGCGACGTCATGCAGGTCCGGCTCGAAGGCGCGAAGCTGATGGTGCGGTACGCGGACGGGAAGAAGGACTTCGTCCTGGACCCGGCGTACGAACTCGGCACGCCCTACGCGGTGCGGATCCAGGCGGCGGAGCGTCGGATCGCGGTGTCCTACAACGGCAAGGAGATGGGCACGATCGACCAGTCGGGCAGCGGCTGGTACTTCAAGACCGGCGCCTACCTGCAGTCCAACACCGACAAGGGGGACGCGGCGGACGCGGCGGGCACGGTGGAGCTGTACTCGGCGGTCGTGCACCATGACGGCGTCGCTGCGCGCTCGGGCAGCGAGAGCCGAGCGACCGCCACCGCGCGGCCGTCGGCGAGCAGTCACGACGATCACCAGGACTCATCCGCCCGGGAGTCGTCCGACCTGCCGACCAAGCGGGCGAAGCCCACGGGCATACCGACCTACGGGTACTGATCACGCGACACCGATCACCACCGTCGCGTCCTCGGCGTACTCCACGTGCGGGACGAGGCCCGCGGCGGCGAAGACGGCGGCGGTGTGCGGCGCCTGGTCCGCACCGGTCTCGATCAGCAGTGCGCCGCCGGGGCGGAGCCAGGCGGGGGCGTCGGCGGCGACCCGGCGCTGGACGTCGAGGCCGTCGGCGCCGCCGTCGAGCGCGACGCGGGGCTCGTGGTCGCGGGCCTCGGGCGGCATGGTGGCGATCGCGGCGGTGGGCACGTACGGCGCGTTGACGACGAGGAGGTCGACCCGCCCGCGCAGCCGTTCGGGCAGCGCGGCGTAGAGGTCGCCCTGGTAGACGCGGGGCAGGTTGCGCCGGGCGCAGGCGACGGCGGCCGGGTCGACGTCGGCCGCGTGCACCTCGACGCCGGGCACGGCGGCGGCGATGGCCGCCCCGATCGCGCCGGTGCCGCAGCACAGGTCCACCACCACGGCACCCGGCCCGGCCCGCCGCACGGCCTGCGCCACCAGGAACGCCGTGCGCTGCCGGGGCACGAACACGCCGGGGTCGACGGCGATCCGCAACCCGCAGAACTCAGCCCAGCCGAGCAGCGCCTCCAGCGGCGCGCCGTCGACCCGGCGCGCGGCCAGCTCGTCGAGCTCGGCGGGCGAGCCCGCCGCCGCCCGCAGCAGCCGCGCCTCGTCCTCGGCGAACACGCAGCCCGCCGCGCGCAGGCGGGCGACCAGGGGATCGGGCGGCACGCCCCCATCCTGCGTGATCGTCGGGTCGGTGCGTGCGGCGGCCGGGACCGGTTGTCGCGGCAGGCCGGGCCGTCGGCGCGCGGCGGGGGACTCGCGCAGGCGCCGAGCCGGGTTACCGTGGCCGCATGTGCCGCAACATCCGCACCCTGCACAACTTCGAGCCGCCCGCCACGAGCAACGAGGTGCACGCCGCCGCGCTGCAGTACGTGCGCAAGGTCAGCGGCACGTCGGCGCCGTCGCAGGCCAACAACGAGGCGTTCCAGGAGGCGGTGGCGGCCGTCGCGCACGCCACCCAGCACCTCCTCGACGCGTTGACCACCGCCGCACCGCCGAAGAACCGCGAGGTGGAGGCGGCCAAGGCGCGCGCCCGCGCCGAGGCCCGCTACGGCTGACCCCGCCTGCCCGAGCGGTGTCGGCCGCTCCCACCAACACCCGCACTTCGCAGACCGGATCGGCACCGCACAGGCGTCACCGCCCCTGCGTGGTGCCCAACGCCTCTGCGAAGTGGCCCCGCGGCGCTGCTCTGGCCCGCGACCCGGCGCCCAGCCCCACGATCGTCAGGACGGCGAAACCCGCAGCACCTTGTCGCCGCCGCCGTTGGACGTCGACACCAGGAGCGCGCCGTCGGGCGCGGTGCGCACGGCCCGCAGCCTGCCGTAGGTGCCGTCGAGCTCCGCGGGGATGGCGACGTCGGCCACCCGGTCGCCCTGCACGTTCATGAGCAGCAGCTTCTCCCCGCGCAGCGCGGCCACCGCGAGCCTGCCGTCGGGCAGGAACGACGCCCCCGAGGTCGCCTCCACCGGCCGCCCCGAGCTCCAGGCGGCGGGCCGGGCGTCGGGGTAGCGCTCCGCGTCGGTCATCGGCACCGACTCGTCGTACCCGCCGCGGCTGCCGCCCTGCGCCGGGTCCCAGCCGTAGTTGGCCCCGGGCACGATCGCGTTCACCTCGTCGTCGACGGTCGGGCCGTGCTCGGCCGTCCACACCCGCCCGGTGCCGGGCTGGATCGCGACGCCCTGCACGTTGCGGTGCCCGTAGGTCAACACCAGCGGTGCCTCCGGGAACGGGTTGCCCGGCGCCGGGCCGCCGGTCGCGAGGTCGACGCGCAGCACCTTGCCGCCCAGCGACCCGCGGTCCTGCGGGAACTGCCCGCGAGCGGTGTCCCCGGTGCCGACGAGCAGCGCGCCGTCGGCGCCCACCGTGGGCCGACACCCCGAGTGCCGCCCCGACGGGTTGATCGGCAGCCCGCCCACCAGCGGGTCCTTGACCCGGGTGGCCGACCGGCCGTCGGCCGACAGCTGCCACGTGACGAGCCGGATGTCGACCGGCCTGCCCCCCTCCGCGTGCGTCTGGCAGGTGGTGAACAGGCGGCTGGTGGCGAAGTCCGGGTGCGCGACCATGCCCATCAGCCCGCCCTCGCCGCGCGCGTACACGTCGGCGAGGTCGGCGTCCACCGGCGTGACGGTGGCCCCCGCCTGCGTGCCCGACAGCAGCGCGATCCGCCCGTCCCGCTCGGTGACGAGCGCCCGCCCGTCGGGGAGCACGGCGATGTCCCACACGTCGTTCAAGCCGTCCGCCACGACCGAGACCGCGAGCGCGGGTGCCGCGACCTCGGCCGCCGACGACGCGGTGGGCGCCGCACACCCGACGGCGAGCGCGAGCAGTGGGGCAAGAAGTCCGATTCGCACGAAATCCATGGTGCCGAGTCGTCGGGGTGCCTCGCTACCGTCTCGCCATGCCCCCGAGTTACCTGCGCCACCCCCACCTCAACGGCGACACGCTCGTCCTCGTCGCCGAGGACGACCTGTGGACGGCGCCGGTCGACGGAGGCCGCGCCTACCGCCTCACCGCCGACGGGGTGCCGGTGGCCCGCCCCCGGATCTCGCCCGACGGCGCCCTCGTGGCGTGGACGTCGACGCGGGAGCGGGCGCCGGAGGTGTTCGTCACGGAGGTCGAGGGCGGCGCCGCGCGGCGGCTCACCTGGTGGGGCGACCACACCACCAAGCTGATCGGCTGGACGCCCGAGGGCGAGGTGCTGGCGGTGAGCGCGGCGGGGCAGCCGTCGCGGCGCCATCCCTGGGCGCACGTCATCCCGGCGACCGGCGGCACCCCCCGGCGGCTGCCGCTGGGCCCGCTGGCCGATCTCGCGCAGCGCGCCGAAGGCCCGGCCGTGCTGCTCTCGGCCACCATGACCCGCGAGATGGCGTGGCAGAAGCGCTACCGCGGCGGCACCGCGGGCAAGCTGTGGTGGAACCCCGAGGGCACGTTCGTGCGCCTCGCCGCCGACCTCGACGGCAACCTCGACGCGCCGATGCTGGTCGGCGACCGCATCGCGTTCCTCTCCGACCACGAGGGCTGGGGCAACCTCTACTCCCTCGACGGCCGGGGAGCCGACCTGCGCCGCCACACCGACCACGGGGCCGACGGCGCGCCCGCGTTCTACGCCCGGCACGCCGCCACCGACGGCACCCGCGTGGTCTACGAGTCGGCCGGGCAGCTCTGGCTGCTCGACGACCTCGACGGCGAACCCCGGCTCCTCGACGTCCGGCTCGGCGGCCCCCGCACCGCCCGCGAGCCCTACCGCATCACGACGGGCGAGTGGCTGGGCCGCGTGCGCCCGGACGCCACCGGCCGGTCCAGCGTCGTCGGCGTCCGGGGCACGGTGCACCGGCTCACCCACCGCGACGGGCCCGCCCGCGCGCTCCAGGCCACCCCCGGCGTGCGGGCCCGGCTCGCCGCGCCGCTGGGCGAGGACCGCGCGGTGTGGGTCGACGACGCGCTCGGCGAGGACGCCGTGTGCATCGCCCCGCTCGATCCGCGCGCCCCCGACGCGCCGCAGATGCAGCGGTTCGGCGAGTTCGGCCGCGTGTTGGAGCTCGTGCCCGCGCCCGACGGCAAGAGCGTCGCCCTCACCACCCACGACGGGCGGCTGCTCCTGCTCGCCGATGGTGAGTTCCGCGAGCTGGCCCGCGGCGGCGACGGCGAGGTCTACGACGTCGCGTTCTCCCCGGACAGCGCGTGGCTGGCCTACTGCGACCCGGTGGGCTCGGGCCTCTCGCAGGTCGTCCTCGTGCGGCTGGAAGACGGCGAGGCGGTGCCGGTCACCGAGGGCCGCTTCCGCGACGCCGATCCGGTGTTCACGCTCGACGGCAAGCACCTCGCGTTCCTCTCGCTGCGCAGCTTCGACCCGATCTACGACGAGCACGCCTTCGACCTCACGTTCCCCGCCTCCTGGCGGCCGTTCCTCGTGCCGCTCGGCGCGCGCACGCCGTCGCCGTTCGGGGCGAGCCCGGACGGGCGCCCGGTCTCGCCCGAGGACGACAAGCCGGAGGACCCACCCGCGCTCGACGCGTCCGACCCGGGCGACGAGACCGAGGAAGCGCCCAGCGAGAAGAAGACGAAGAAGGACGAAGGCCCGCCGGAGGTGGTCGTCGACATCGAGGGGCTCGCCGCCCGCGTGGTGCCGGTCCCGGTCGTCGAGGGCCGCTACCACGGCATGACCGCGGCCAAGGACTGCCTGCTCTGGTACCGCCTCCCGATCAACGGCACGCTCGGCGACGGCCGCGCGGGCACCGACGTGAAGCCCGAGAAGCCGGTGCTGGAGCGCTTCGACCTGGCCCGCCGCAAGCTCGACGTGATCGCCGAGCCGGTGAGCAGCTACGCGGTGAGCGGCGACGGCACCCGGCTCGTCGTGCGCGACGGCGCCACGCTGCGGGTGCTGCGCACCGACCGGTCCGGGGCGAGCGCGCCCACCGACGGGCCGGTCGACGCGGGCGCCGACGAGTACCCGGTCGACACGCGCCGCGTCGTCGTCACCGTCGACCCCACCGCCGAGTGGCACCAGATGTTCGACGAGTCCGCCCGGCTCATGCGCGACCACTTCTGGGTCGCCGACATGGCGGGCGTCGACTGGGCGGCCGAGGTCGCGCGCTACCGGCCGCTCGTCGACGCCGTCGGCAGCCACGACGACCTCGCCGACCTGCTGTGGGAGCTGGCGGGCGAGCTGGGCACGTCGCACGCCTACGTGATGCCGCCCGGCGGGCACGGCGAGGACGGGCGGCCCGGGCTGCTGGGCGCCGACCTCGAACCCGTCGACGACGGCTGGCGGGTGGCCCGGGTGCTCCCGCCGGAGACCTCCGATCCGGCCGCCCGCAGCCCGCTGTCCAGCCCGGGCGTCGACGTGCGGGCAGGCGACGTGATCGTCGAGGTCGGCGGCCAGCCGGTGGATCCGCAGCTCGGGCCCGCGCCGCTGCTCGTCGGGCGGGCGGGGGAGCTGGTCGAGCTCACCGTCCGCAGCGGCTCCGACGACGACACCGAGGAGACCCGCCGCGTCGTCGTGCGCCCCCTGCGCTCCGAGGCCGCGCTGCGCTACCAGGACTGGGTGGCCGGGCGGCGGGCCGCGGTCGTCGAGCGTTCCGCCGGGCGGCTGGGCTACCTGCACGTGCCCGACATGATGCCCACGGGCTGGGCGCAGCTGCACCGCGACCTGTCCCGCGAGACCGTCCCGCGAGGGCCTGATCCTCGACGTGCGGGGCAACGCGGGCGGCCACACATCGCAGCTGATCGTGGAGAAGCTGGCGCGCCGGGTGATCGGGTGGGACGTCGTGCGGCACCGCCAGCCGATGACCTACCCGGAAGACGCGCCGCGCGGGCCGATCGTCGCGCTCGCCGACGAGTTCTCCGGCTCGGACGGCGACATCGTCACCGCCGCGATCAAACGGCTCGGCCTCGGCCCGGTCGTCGGCACGCGCACGTGGGGCGGGGTGATCGGCATCGACGGCCGCTACGGCCTCGTCGACGGCACCCACGTCACCCAGCCCCGCTACGCGTTCTGGTTCGACGACGTGGCGTGGGGCGTGGAGAACCACGGCGTCGACCCGGACGTCGAGGTGGTGATCGGCCCGCAGGACTGGGCGGCGGGCCGCGATCCGCAGCTGGAGCGCGCGGTCGACATGGCGCTGGAGGCGCTGGCCGCCCGCCCCGCGGTCACCCCGCCCGACCCCGCCACCCGCCCCACCCGGGCGCGCCCGCCGCTGCCACCCCGGGCGTAGCCTGGAGGAAGGCCCCGCCTGGTCCCAGGCAGGGGTCTGTCCGCGTGTCCAGCTCAGGGGGAAATCCCGATCGTGGCCCAGCTCTCCGGCCTGCTCCGCTCCGCCTTCGCCCAGCCCGACCTGCACTCCGTGCGCGAGGCCGACCTGCGCACCGGGGAGACGCCCGCCCTGCGCGTGGAGGGCCCGGCGGCGCTGCGCCCGTTCCTCGCCGCGGCGCTGGCGGAGAACCGCACCGTGCTGGTCGTCACCGCCACCGACCGCGAGGCCGAAGACCTCGGCGCGGCCGCCGCGGACCTGATCGACGAGCACACCGTCGCCGTGCTGCCGAGCTGGGAGACCCTCCCGCACGAGCGCCTCTCGCCCCGCCCGGACACGGTCGGCCGCAGGCTCACGCTGTTCCGCCGCCTCGCCACCGACGACGCCCCCCGCGTGCTGGTCGCCGCCGCGCGCAGCCTCATCCAGCCCATCGCCCCCGGGCTCGGCGCGCTCGAGCCCGTCCGCCTGGCCGTCGGCGACACCCACGACTTCGACGCCCTGCTCGTGCGCCTGGTCGAGCTGGCCTACACGCGGGTCGAGATGGTCACCGCGCGCGGCGAGTTCGCGGTGCGCGGCGGCATCGTCGACATCTTCCCGCCCACCGCCGAGCACCCCGTGCGCGTCGAGTTCTGGGGCGACGAGGTGAGCGAGCTGCGCGCGTTCACCGTCGCCGACCAGCGCTCCACCCACCCCGTCGACGAGCTCGACGCCCCCGGCTGCCGCGAGCTGCTGCTCACCGACCCCGTCCGCGAGCGGGCCGCCGCGCTCGGCCGCACGCACGAGAACAACCCGCCGCTGCGCGAGCTGCTGGAGCACCTGGCCCAGGGCATCCCGACCGAGGGCATGGAGTCGCTCATCCCGGCGCTGGTCGGGGCCGAGCTGCAGCTGCTCACCGACCTGCTGCCCGCGGGCGCGCCGGTGCTCGTCGCCGACCCGGAGCGGGTGCGCACCCGCAGCGCCGACCTCGTGCGCACCGGCCAGGAGTTCCTGGAGGCCAGCTGGTTCGCCGCGGGCATGGGCGGCGGCGCCCCGATCGACGTCGGCGCGTCGGCCTACCGCGACCTCGTCGACGTGCTCGAGCACGCCACGGCCACCGGCCACCCGGTCGTCACGCTCAGCCCGCTGCTCTCGGGCCGCGACGACGCGCTCGTCGCGGGCGCCCACGAGGTCACGGCCTACCACGGCGACATCGACCGCGCGCTCGTCGACCTCCGCGCCCACGTCGCCACCGGCGGCGCCGCCGTGCTCGTGCTCGGCGGCCACGGCACCGCGCAGCGCGCGATGGAGCAGCTCCGCGACGCCGAGGTGCCCGCGGTGCTGGCCGACGAGCTGCCGGACGAGCCGGAGAAGGGCCTGGTCACCGTCACCTGCGGGCGGATCGTGGAGGGCTTCACCGCGGGCGTGCTCGTGGTGCTCACCGAGGCCGACCTCACCGGCAACCGCGCCGCGACCACCGAGACCCGCAAGCTCGCCTCGCGGCGTCGCAACGCCGTCGACCTGGTCACGCTGAGGCCCGGCGACTACGTCGTGCACGCCCAGCACGGCATCGGCCGCTTCGTCGAGATGCGCCAGCGCACGGTGCAGGGCGCCACCCGCGAGTACCTGGTGCTGGAGTACGCGTCGTCCAAGCGCGGCCAGCCCGCCGACCGCCTCTTCGTGCCCACCGACGCGCTCGACGAGGTGAGCCGCTACGTCGGCGGCGAGGTGCCCACGCTCAACAAGCTCGGCGGCGCCGACTGGGCCAAGACGAAGGGCCGCGCGCGCAAGGCCGTCCGCCAGATCGCGGCCCAGCTCGTGCAGCTCTACGCCGCCCGCCAGGCCGCGCCCGGCTACGCGTTCGCCAAGGACACGCCGTGGCAGCGCGAGCTGGAGGACGCGTTCCCCTACACCGAGACGCCCGACCAGCTGTCGGCGATCGACGAGGTCAAGGCGGACATGGAGCGCCCGGTCCCGATGGACCGGGTGATCTCCGGCGACGTCGGCTTCGGCAAGACCGAGATCGCGGTGCGGGCCGCGTTCAAGGCCGTGCAGGACGGCAAGCAGGTGGCGGTGCTCGTGCCCACCACGCTGCTCGCCACCCAGCACCTGGAGACGTTCGCCGAGCGGATGCGCGCGTTCCCCGTCGTCGTGAAGGGGCTGTCGCGGTTCACCGACGCCGCCGAGTCCCGCGAGACGATCGAGGGGCTCGCCGAGGGCAAGGTCGACGTCGTGATCGGCACCCACCGGCTGCTGCAGACCGGGGTGCGGTGGAAGGACCTCGGGCTGGTGATCGTCGACGAGGAGCAGCGCTTCGGCGTGGAGCACAAGGAGCACATCACGGCGCTGCGCACGCACGTCGACGTGCTCACGCTCTCGGCCACCCCGATCCCGCGCACGCTGGAGATGAGCCTCGCGGGCATCCGGGAGATGTCGGCGATCACCACCCCGCCCGAGGACCGGCACCCCACGCTCACGAACGTCGGCGCCTACGACGAGAAGCTGGTCACCGCCGCGATCCGCCGCGAGCTGCTGCGCGACGGGCAGGTGTTCTACGTGCACAACCGGGTGTCGAGCATCGACCGGGCGGCCCGCAAGGTGCGCGAGCTCGTGCCGGAGGCGCGGGTGGCCGTCGCGCACGGGCAGATGAACGAGGACCTGCTCGAGCGCACGGTGGCCGGGTTCTGGCACAACGAGTTCGACGTGCTCGTCTGCACCACGATCGTGGAGAACGGGCTGGACATCTCCAACGCCAACACGCTGATCGTCGAGCGCTCCGACACGCTCGGGCTCTCGCAGCTGCACCAGCTGCGCGGCCGGGTGGGCCGCGGCCGCGAGCGCGGCTACGCCTACTTCCTGTTCCCGCCCGAGCACCCGCTCACCGAGACCGCGCACGACCGGCTGGCCACGATCGCGCAGCACTCCGAGCTGGGCGCGGGCACGGCCGTCGCGATGAAGGACCTGGAGATCCGCGGCGCGGGCAACATCCTGGGCGCCGAGCAGTCCGGCCACATCGCGGGCGTGGGCTTCGACCTCTACATCCGGCTCGTCGGCGAGGCCGTGGCCGCGTTCCGCAAGCAGGCCGGGGCGGGCGAGGGCGACGAGGAGGAGAGCCTGCCCGAGGTGCGGGTGGACCTCCCGGTGGACGCGCACATCCCGCACGACTACGTCGACGGCGAACGGCTGCGGCTCGAGGTCTACCGCAAGATCGCCGAGGCGGCCGACGGCGCCGCGCTCGACGCGGTCGTCGAGGAGCTCGCCGACCGCTACGGCGAGCCGCCCCAGCCGGTGCGCAACCTGCTCGCGGTCGCCGCGTTCCGGCAGTCCTGCCGGGCGTTCGGCATCGCGGAGGTCACGGTGGCGGGCAACGCGATCCGCGTCGCGCCGCTCGACCTGCCCGACTCCGCGCAGCTGCGCCTCAAGCGCCTCTACCCCCGCGCGCAGTACAAGCCCGCGTCCCGGGTCGTCACGGTGCCGCGGCCGGTCGAGGGCGGCCGCATCGGCGGGGCCGCCCTGCGCGACACCGCCCTGCTGGACTGGTGCACCAAGCTGATCAGCGACCTGTCGTAGTCCGCGTCGGGCCGGGCCGGGCCGCTCAGCTCTGCGCACGGCCCACGTGAGAAGGTGGCGCGCGTGTACACCAAGGTGGGGCGCGCCCTGGCCGCGGCCGCGGCCGCAGGCGCGCTGGTCAGCGGATGCGGCAGCCCGGTGCAGGCGGGGTCGGCGATCATCGTCGGCGACACCGCCGTGCCGCTGGAGCAGGTGCAGTCGCAGGTCGGCACGCTGCTGGCGCGGGTGCCCGCGGAGCAGCGCCAGCAGGACACCGCACCCACGCTCGCCCGCGACATCGTCACCAACGAGCTCCTGCACACCCTGCTCGCCCGCGCCGTCGGCCGAGCAGGGCATCACCGTGACCGACGCCGAGGTGGACGCGTTCATCGAGCAGCAGGGCGGCGCGGAGACCCTCCTGCAGAACTCGGTGCTCGACCTCGAGGGGCTGCGCTCGCAGGCGCACGACTTCCTCGTCGCCACGGCGCTGGGCCGCAAGGCGGCGCCGGGCCTCGCCGTCACCATCGACCTGGTCGGCGCGCCCAACCGCACCGACGCCGAGGCCAAGGCGCGCACGCTCGCCGCGGGCGGCCCCGCGGCCGACGCGCTGTTCAACGACGCGCGCACGGCCCGCAAGGGCGTGGAGGTGGCCGCCGCCACCGACACGCAGAACGCGGGCAGCGTCGTGTTCGGCACCCCGGTCGGCGACGTCGTCGCCTACCAGCCCGACCCCCAGCAGGCCACCTGGAACGTCTTCCGGGTCACCGACCGGCGCACCGACGCCCGCGCGCCGGGCGCCCCGGCCACCCTGTCGCTGCAGCAGCTCTACCTCATCGGGCAGCGCACGCTCCAGCCGCTCGCCGACGACCTCGCCGTGCGCGTCAACCCGCGCTACGGCGTGTGGGACCAGGTCTCGCTGCGCGTCGTCCCGGCGAACCAGACGTCGGGCCTCGTGCTCGCCGCCGGTCGCTAGTGGCCGCCGATCCGGTTCCCGGCGCCGAGCTGCTCGACGCCGTTGCCGTGATGGACCGGCTGCGGTCGCCGGGCGGCTGCCCGTGGGACGCCGAGCAGACCCACGCCTCGCTGCTCCAGTACCTCGTCGAGGAGTGCTACGAGCTGTACGACGCGGTCGAGAAGGACGATCGGGCCGCGATGCGCGAGGAGCTCGGCGACGTCCTGCTGCAGGTGCTGTTCCACGCGCGCGTCGCCGCCGAGGCCGAGGACGGCTTCACGATCGACGACGTCGCGAGGGACCTGGTCGCGAAGCTCGTCGGACGGCACCCGCACGTGTTCGCGGGCACCGAGCGCGTGGACACCGCGCAGCGCCAGGAGCAGCGCTGGGAGGAGCTGAAGCGCGAGGAGAAGCAGCGCACGTCCAGTGTGGACGGCGTGGCCCTCGGCCAGCCCGCGGTCGCGTTGGCGGCCAAGCTCATCAGCCGCACCGCCCGCGCGGGCCTGCCGCCCGAGCTGCTGCCCTCCGGCCCGGGGGTGGGGGAGCAGCTGTTCGCGCTCGCCGCCGCGGCCAAGCTCGCGGGCGTCGACCCGGAGGCCGAGCTGCGCGCCGCCGCCCTGGCATTCGCCGACGACGTGCGCGCCGCCGAGCAGGCCGCCGCGGCCGAGGGCGCCGACCCGCACGCCCTCGACGCGGAAGCCTGGAAGCGCAACTGGCAGGCCTAGGCAGCCTCCATGAGCGCCTGGCCCCAGTAGTCCTGCGGCCCCAACCCGCGCGGGATCGCGTACACCGCCGAGCCCGTGTGCTCGATGTACTCCATCAACCGGTCCTTGCCCGCGAGCGCGCGCTGCATCGGCACGAAGTGCGTGTGCGGGTCGCGCATGTAGGCCAGGAAGAACAGGCCCGCGTTGAGGTGGCCCTGCCCGTCGCTGCCGTCGACGAAGTTGTAGCCGCGCCGCAGGATCCGCACCCCGCCGAGGTTCTGCGCCGCTGCCAGCCGGATGTGCGCGTCGGGCGCGATGGCCTCGTTCGCGAGGTTCGGCTCGTCGAACTCCTTCGGCGACCCGGCGGGCGCACCCTCGCCCTTGTTGCGCCCGATGATGCTCTCCTGCTCGGTGAGCGAGGTGCGGTCCCAGACCTCGATGTGCATCCGGATCCGGCGGGCGACCAGGTAGCTGCCGCCCTCGAGCCAGGCGGGTCCGACGCCGGGCGGCACCCAGACGTGGTCGCGCAGCAGGTCGGTGTCCTCGGCCTTGATGTTGCGCGTGCCGTCCTTGAAGCCGAACAGGTTGCGCGGCGTGGCCTGGCTCGTCGACGTCGACGACGTGCGCCCGAACCCGAGCTGCGACCACCGCACGGCCGTGGTGCCGAAGCCCATCCGGACCAGGTTGCGGATGGCGTGCACGGCGACCTGCGGGTCGTTGGCGCACGCCTGCACGCACAGGTCGCCCCCGGACAGCGCCGGGTCGATCTGGTCGAGCTGGAACGTCGGCAACGGGGCGAGCCCGGCGGGCCGCTGCGCGCCGAGGCCCAGCTTGTCGAAGAAGCCAGGGCCCACGCCGAACGTGAGCGTGAGCGACGACGCGGGCAGCCCCAACGCCTCGCCGGTGTCCGTCGGCGGCGCGTCCGGGTTGAGGTTGACCGCGCCGCCCGGGGTGGCTTCGGCGCCCGCCGTCATGCGTTCGGCGGCCCGCGTCCAGCGCTGCAGCAGGTCCATGACCGCCGCCCGGTTCGTGGTGGTCAGGTCGATCGCGGCGAAGTGCAGCCGGTCCTGGGCGGGGGTGATGATCCCGGCCTGGTGCTGCCCGCGGAACGGGATGACCCCCTCCGGCGTGGGGGCGGGCTGCGAGCCGCTGACGGCGAAGCCCGCCGCGACGCCGACGCCCGCGACCGCGGCCCCGACGCCCGCCGCGCCGAGCAGACGGCGGCGCGACACCCCCCGAGGAGCGGGCTCCTCGGGGTGGGCGACGGGCCGGTCGGTGACGGTCACGATGCCAACCCGGTCACGACGTCACGACGCCCGCGACCTGGCTCACCGGCTCGGCCAACGCGTCGACGGCCTCCGACATCTTCTTCTTGTCGGCGTCCGTGAGGTCGGTGTAGAGCTTGTAGCCGTCGCCGGTCTGGTAGGTGGCGAGCAGGTCGTCGACCGCCTTGAACCGCTCGTCGAGGGTCGGGCCGAGCTGCTTGTCCTTGTCGTCGATCACCGGCCGCAGCGCCGACACGGCGCCCTGGCTGCCCTCGACGTTGGCCTTGAAGTCCCAGAGGTCGGTGTGCGAGTAGCGGTCCTCCTCACCGGTGATCTTGCCGGTGGCCACCTCGTCGAGCAGCTCCTTGGCGCCGTTCGCCAGCTCGACGGGCGTGAAGCTCAGCGGGGCGACGCGCGACTGGAGGTCCTTGATGTCGACCATCAGCTGGTCGGCGATCGCGTTGGAGTCCGGCTGCAGGCCGGTGACCCACAGGTCCTTCTCCAGGCGGTGGTAGCCGGTCCACTGCACGCCGGGGTCGCGCTCGTCGTCCTCGCGGCCGTCGATCTTCGGGTCGATGTCGCCGAAGGACTCGGCCACCGGCTCGATGCGCTCCCAGTAGGACCGCGAGACCGGGAAGAGGGTCTTGGCGGATGCGACGTCGCCCTTCTTGACGGCGTCGACGAACTCCTGCGTCTTGGGCACGAGCGCGTCGACCTGCGACGTGACGTAGCGCTTCCAGCCCGCGGTGGCCTCGGCGAGCTTGGCGTTCTCGTCGACCGAGCGGGCGGCCGTACCGGTGACCGTGAACGGGGCGCGGATGCCGTCGCCGACCATGCCGGGCTTGCAGGCCGTGGTGTACGTGCCGCCGTCGGGCACCTCGACGATGAGCTGGCGGGTGAGGCCCGGGCCGATGTTCTCGACCTCGCCCATGATCCGGTCACCGACGCCGTACAGGTAGAACTCGGTGGTCTTGGTGCCGGAGTTGTTGATCGAGAAGCTGATCTTGCCCGCGGGGGCGCTGGTCGCGCTGACGTCGCAGGCCGCGTCGGCGGCCTTGACGCTGATCGGACCGGGTTCGCCCGGCGCCACCTGTTGGGGCGCCGTGCTGGTGCACCCGGCGAGCGCGACGGCCGTGACGGCCGCACTGATCACGGCGGCGGATCTGCGGGACATGTGGAGCTCCTACTTGGTGTTCGCGGGCACGGGCGTCTTGGTGCGCTGGGGGCGCAGGAACAGCGTGAGCACGACGGCGACGTAGAGCGTCCAGACCACGGCCTCCAGCCAGGTGGTCTGCGGGGAGAAGTTGAAGACGCCCTTGAGCAGGACGCCGTACCAGGAGTCGGGCGGCACCGCGGCGCTGACGTCGAAGGCGAGCGAGTTGAGACCGGGCAGGATCCCCGCTTCCTGCAGGTCGTGCACGCCGTAGGCCAGGATGCCCGCCGCCACGAAGATGAGCAGCGCTCCGGTGACCATGAAGAAGCGGCCGAGGTTGATCTTCACGGCGCCGCGGTAGAGCAGGTAGGCCAGCACGATCGCGACGGCGATGCCGAGGAGGAAGCCGATGAGCGGCTGGGTGGTCTCGCCCGCCGCCTGGGCCGCGGTGAAGAAGAACAGCGCGGTCTCGAGGCCCTCGCGACCGACGGCCAGCGCGGCCATGACGACGACGGCCGTCGAACCCATCTTGATCGCGTCTTCGAGCTTGCCGCGCAGATCGGCCGAGATGGTGCGCGCGGTGCGCCGCATCCAGAAGATCATCCATGTGACGAAGCCGACAGCGATGATCGACAGCGAACCGCCGAGCGCCTCCTGCGCCTCGAACGTGAGCGCCTGCTGGGTGAGCGCGAGCACCAGGGTGACGCCCACGCTGATCGCCACGGCGATCCCGACGCCGAGCCACACCTTGGGCAGCACGTGGCGCCGGTCGGTGCGCACGAGGAACGCCACGAGGATGCTGACGACCAGCGCGGCTTCGAGGCCCTCTCGCAAGCCGATCAGGAAGTTGCCCAGCACGGCGTCTCCTTAGGCCAGCCTTGCTTGTTCGCTGGGCAGGCTAGCCCTTCGCGGTTCGCCGAGGGAAGGGTGACCTATCCCTCGGACCCGCCGAGCGCCATCCGCGCCCGCACTTCGCCGAGCGCTTCCTGGTACTCCGGCCGCGGATCCATGGCGGCGGCCATCTTGTACTGGGCGTGCGCCTCGGCCAGGCGGCCCTGCCGCTGCAGCGCCTTGCCCAACGCGAACCGGGCGTAGTGATCGGCCGGGTCGAGCTCCAACACCTTGGTGAACGCCTCTTCGGCCCGCGCGAGCTGGGCGGAGTTGAGGTAGGCCCGGCCCGCGAGCAGCAGCACCGAGACGCTGTCGGGCCGGTCGGCGAGCACCGGGAGCAACGCCTGGAGCGCGTCCAGCGGCCTGCTGCTCGCGACGAGCATCTCGGCGCGGCGGAAGGACTCGAAGAGGCTGTCGGGCGTGCTCGTCATGGTCGTCCCACGGTAAGGGCATCCGCCACGAACCGCGAGGCTTGACATCCTCCCGGGCTGCGGGGTCGCGGGCCATTAGGCTGACGACCCGGACCGAAGGAATTCGTGGGACGGAGCAGTGGTGGCGGTCATCGAGCAGGTCGGAGCACGCGAGATCCTCGACTCGCGGGGCAACCCGACGGTCGAGGTCGAGGTCGCGCTCGACGACGGCACACTGGCCCGCGCGGCCGTGCCTTCCGGCGCGTCCACGGGCGAGCACGAGGCGCACGAGCTGCGCGACGGCGATCCGCTGCGCTTCGGCGGCAAGGGCGTCGAGAAGGCCGTCTCGGCGGTGTTGGACGAGATCGGCCCCGAGCTCGTGGGCATGGAGGCGGTCGACCAGCGGCTCGTCGACCAGCGCCTCGTCGACCTCGACGGCACCCCGGCCAAGTCGCGGCTGGGCGCCAACGCGCTGCTGGGTGTGTCGCTGGCGGTGGCGAAGGCGGCGGCGGAGTCGTCCGGGCTGGAGCTCTTCCGCTACGTCGGCGGCCCCAACGCGCACGTGCTCCCGGTGCCGATGATGAACATCATCAACGGCGGCGCGCACGCCGACACCTCGGTCGACGTGCAGGAGTTCATGATCGCTCCGGTGGGCGCCGACTCGTTCAAGGAGGCGCTGCGCTGGGGCGCCGAGGTGTACCACGCGCTCAAGTCCGTGCTGAAGGCGAAGAAGCTCGCCACCGGGCTCGGCGACGAGGGCGGCTTCGCCCCCGACCTCGCGGGCACCCGGGCCGCGCTGGACCTCATCGCGGAGGCCGTCGAGAAGACCGGCTACACGCTGGGCCGCGACATCGCGCTGGCGCTCGACGTCGCCGCCACCGAGTTCTACGCCGACGGCAGCTACTCCTACGAGGGCAAGAAGCTCTCGGCGGCCGAGCTCACGGCCGTGTACGAGGAGCTGGTCAACGCGTACCCGCTGATCTCGATCGAGGACCCGCTGGCCGAGGACGACTGGGACGGCTGGGTCGCGCTCACCGACGCGATCGGCGCGAAGGTGCAGATCGTGGGCGACGACCTGTTCGTCACCAACCCCGAGCGGCTCGACGACGGCATCGCCCGCGGCGCCGCCAACGCGCTCCTGGTGAAGGTCAACCAGATCGGCACGCTCTCGGAGACCCTCGACGCCGTCACGCTCGCGCAGTCCTCGGGCTACCGCTGCATGATGAGCCACCGCTCGGGCGAGACCGAGGACACCACGATCGCCGACCTCGCCGTCGCCACCGGGTGCGGGCAGATCAAGACCGGCGCGCCCGCCCGCTCCGACCGCGTCGCCAAGTACAACCAGCTGCTGCGCATCGAGGAGGGGCTCGGCGACGCCGCGCGCTACGCGGGCGACCTGGCCTTCCCCCGGTTCACCCCCAGCTGATGGCGAGTCTCCACATCCAGGACGGCGAGTCTCCCTTTTCGGGACGCCGTGTGCGGATTTTCGGTACGGGCCGGTAGCCGTGGCCGAGGCGAAGCGAGGACGGCCGTCGCGTCCCACCGCGGTGCGGCGGCGGGACCCGAAGCTCACCCGTGGCCGGTCGCGCGGTGTGGTCGCGGCGACGACGGGGCTGCTCGGCCTGTCCTCCACCCGGCGCGCCGCGATCCTCGCGGTCGTCGTGTGCGCGCTCGCGCTCTCGGTGGCCGTCCCGTTGCGCAACTACGTGTCCCAGCGCCAGGAGCTGTCCGCCGTCACCCAGCGGCAGGAGGCGCTCACCGGCGAGGTGGCGGCGCTCTCCGCCGAGAAGGCCCGGTTGTCGGATTCGGCCGAGGTGGAGGCGCAGGCCCGCTCCCGGCTGGGGTACGTGATGCCGGGCGAGGTGCCCTACGTCGTGCAGCTGCCGTCCGGCCCGGTCGGTCCGGCGACGGGCCCGGGCAGCGGCGCGCTGTGGTACCGCACGCTGTGGCGCGAGGTCGTGGAGGGCTCGCCGTGAAGGTCGCGCAGGCCGATCTCGAGGCGGTGGCCGCGCAGCTCGGCAGGCCCCCGCGCGGCGTGTTGGACGTGGCGCACCGGTGCCCGTGCGGGCAGCCGTCGGTGGTGCGCACCGCACCGCGCCTTCCCGACGGCACCCCGTTCCCCACGCTGTACTACCTCACCTGCGCGCGGCTGGCCGCGCGCATCGGCACCCTCGAGGCCGAGGGCCGCATGAAGGAGATGACGGCCCGGCTCGCCGAAGACCCGGAGCTGGCGGCGGCCTACCTGCGCGCGCACGAGGCGTACCTCGCGGAACGCGACGCCATCGCGCCGCTCGGCACCGACGTCAGCGCGGGCGGGATGCCCGACCGGGTCAAGTGCCTGCACGTCGCCGTCGCCCACGCGCTGGCCGCCGGGCCGGGCGTCAACCCGTTCGGCGACGAGGCGCTCGACGAGCTGGGCGAGTGGTGGGCGGCGGGCCCCTGCGTCACGACCGAGGGGTGACGCGGGCGACGAGGGGCTCGGTCACGGTGTCGACCGGCAGCGTGCCCGCCGTGCGCCACGGCCCGTCGGGGAGGAAGCGGGAGGCCACGAACGCGGCCGCGACGTCGTCCGGGGCGTGCCGCAGCAGCAGGCTGCCCTGCAGGCACAGCGCCAGCAGCTCCGCCATCCGCCGCGCCCGGCGCGGGTCGCGGCTGCGCAGCTCGGCGCGGAGCTCCCGCACCGCGCGGTCGAACCACTGGTCGGCGCCCGCCGCGGCGTCCAGCTCGGCGAGGACCGCCGCTACGGCGTCGGGCTCGCGGGTGATCGCGCGCAGCACGTCCAGCGCGGTGACGTTGCCCGAGCCCTCCCAGATCGAGTTGAGCGGCGCCTCGCGGTAGCGGCGCGGCAGCCCGGAATCCTCGACGAAGCCGTTGCCGCCCAGGCATTCCAGCGCCTCGGCGACCACCGCGGGCGCCCGCTTGCACACCAGGTACTTCGCCGCGGGCAGGGCGAGGCGCAGGAACGGGCGCTCGTCGCGGTCGACGGCCCCGGCCAGGCGCAGGGCCAGCGCGGTGGCGGCCTCGGACTCCAGCGCGAGGTCCGCGATCACCGTCTGCATCAGGGGTTGTTGCGCCAGCGGGGCGCCGAACGCGCTGCGGTGGGTGACGTGGTGCGCGGCCTCCGACAGCGCCACGCGCATGAGCGACGCCGAGCCCAGCACGCAGTCGAGCCGGGTCATCGACACCATCTCGATGATCGTCGCGACGCCCCGGCCCTCCGCGCCGAGCCGCCAGCCGACCGCGCTCTCGTACTCGATCTCGGCCGACGCGTTGGACCGGTTGCCGAGCTTGTCCTTGAGGCGCACCAGCCGGATGCCGTTGCGGGTGCCGTCGGGCAGCACACGCGGGAGGACGAAGCAGGTGAGCCCGCCGGGCGCCTGGGCCAGCGTGAGGAACAGGTCGTTCATCGGGGCCGAGGTGAACCACTTGTGCCCGGTGAGCCGGTAGGTGCCCTCGCGCGAGGGCTCCGCGCGCGTGGTGTTCGCGCGCACGTCCGAGCCGCCCTGCTTCTCGGTCATCGACATGCCCGCGAGCAGCCCCGCCTTCGTCGCGGGCGGGCTGAGGCCGAACGCGTACGTCGTGGAGCGCAGGCCCGGCTCGTAGGCCGCGGCCAACGCCGGGTCGTGGCGCAGCGCGGGCACGGCCGCGTACGTCATCGAGATCGGGCAGCAGTGCCCCGACTCCAGCTGCCCCATCAGGTAGAAGCCCGCCGCCCGCGCCACGTGCGCGCCCGAGCCCGGCTCGCCCGCCCACGGCGTGCCGTGCAGCCCGGAGCCGACGGCCCGGCGCATCAGCCAGTGCCAGGAGGGGTGGAACTCGACCTCGTCGATGCGGGTGCCGTAGCGGTCGTGGGTGTGCAGCACCGGCGGGTGGACGTCGGCGAGCCGGGCGTGCTCCTGCGCCTCCTCCGACGTGACCAGCGCGGCGAGGTGCTTCAAGGCCGGGAGCGCGTCGCCCGCCCCTTCCCGGGCGAGGGCCGCGGTGAGCGCCGGGTCGCAGGCCAGCGGGTCGTAGTCGACCAAGGGCGCTGGCTGGTTGGCCACGCCCGTACGGTAAGCCCATGTCCCGCGTCGCCGCCATCGACTGTGGCACGAACTCGATCCGGCTCCTCGTCGCCGACGTCACGGAGTCGTTCGACGGCACCCCGGCGCTGCGCGACATCTACCGCGAGCAGCGGGTGGTGCGGCTGGGCAAGGGCGTGGACGCCACCGGCGTGCTGGACCCGGAGGCGTTGGAGCGCACCCGCGTCGCGCTGGCCGACTACACGGCCGTGCTGCGCCGCAAGGGCACCGAGCGCGTGCGGATGGTGGCCACGAGCGCCACGCGCGACGCCCGCAACCGCGACGACTTCTTCGGCATGGTCCGCGCCACCCTCGGGGTGGACGCCGAGGTGATCTCCGGGGACGAGGAGGCGCGGCTGTCGTTCGCGGGCGCGGTGGGCGAGCTCGACCCTTCGGACGGCCCGTTCGTGGTGGTCGACACGGGCGGCGGTTCCACGGAGCTGGTGGTCGGCGACCTGACGACGGACGGGGCGACCGTGCGCGCCGCCTACTCCGCCGACATCGGCAGCGTGCGCATCACCGAGCGCTGCCTCGCGGGCGACCCGCCGTCGGCCGCCGAGGTGGCCGCCGCCCGTGACCTGGCCGCGAGCGTGCTGGCCGACGCGTTCGCGGCGGTGTCCGGTGGAGGGCGCGCGCACCTGGGTCGGGGTCGCGGGCACGATCACCACGCTCTCCGCGTACGCCCAGCGGCTGCAGGCCTACGACCGGACCGCGGTGCACCTCTCGCGGCTCTCGGTCGAGGACCTGCACCGCGTCGCCGAGGAACTGCTCGGCATGACCCGCGCCGAGCGCGGCGAGCACAAGGCCATCGACCCGGGCCGGATCGACGTGATCGGCGGCGGCGCGCTGATCGTCGACGTGCTGGGCGCCGTGCTGCACGAACGGGCGGGCATCACCGAGCTGGTGGTCAGCGAGCACGACATCCTCGACGGCATCGCCCGCACGATCGCGTGAGCGAGCTTGCGAGCTCACCATCAGACACAGCAGCGCAGCGAACGCGGCCGACGAGCGCAAGCGAGGAGGGCGCGTGACCCTCGAGCTGCCCTGGACGCGGCGCTCGTCGAGTGCCGGGCCTGTCCGCGGCTCGTCGCGTGGCGGGAGAAGGTGGCTGCGGAGAAGCGCGCGGCGTACCGCGACGAGACCTACTGGGGACGGCCGGTGCCCGGCTTCGGCCCGGCCGACGCCAAGCTGTTGATCGTCGGCTCGCGCCCGCGGCGCACGGCGGCAACCGCACCGGGCGGATGTTCACCGGCGACCGCTCCGGCGACGTCCTCTACGCCGCGCTGCACGCCGTCGGCCTGGCCAACCAGCCGACGTCGACGCACATCGGCGACGGCCTGGCCCTGCACGGCACCCGCATCACCGCGCCGGTGCACTGCGCGCCGCCGGACAACAAGCCCACCCCGGCCGAGCGCGACACCTGCGGCCGCTGGCTGCGGCAGGAGCTGGCCCTGCTCGCGCCCCGCGCCGTCGTCGTGCTCGGGGCGTTCGGCTGGCAGGCCCTGCTGCCGGTGCTCGACGGCGCGGGCTGGACGGTGCCGCGGCCCCGGCCGCGCTTCGGGCACGGCGTGCGCGTGGACCTGCCGGGGGAGCGCGGGCCGCTCGCCGTGTTCGGCTGCTACCACGTCTCGCAGCAGAACACGTTCACCGGACGGCTCACGCCCGCGATGCTCGAAGCGGTGCTGCGTGCGGCGGCCGCGGCGGCGGGCGTGCTCTGAATCGTCACAGACATCACCGAGGTGCGCGGGCCGCGGTAGTGGGAACATGGAGACATGGCCAGGGCAACCAGGATCGTCATCGTCGGCGGCGGGTACGTCGGCATGTACACGGCGTTGCGGCTGCAGAAGAAGCTGCGCGGCGGCGAGGCGGAGATCACCGTCGTCGACCCGCAGCCGCACATGACCTACCAGCCGTTCCTCCCCGAGGCGGCGGCGGGCTCGATCGAGCCGCGCCACGTCGTGGTGCCGCTGCGGCGGGTGCTGCGCAAGTGCCAGGTGCTCACCGGGCGGGTCACGACGATCAGCAACGCGGCGCGGGAGGTCACGGTCGAGCTGGCCGACGGCCACGTCACGGCGCTCGGCTTCGACGTGCTGGTGGTGGCGCCGGGCTCGGTCGCGCGCACGCTCCCGATCCCCGGGCTGGCCGAGCACGGCATCGCGTTCAAGACCATCGGCGAGGCCATCTTCCTGCGCAACCACGTGCTGTCGCGGCTCGACGCGGCCGACACCACGATCGACCCGGCGCTGCGGCGGCGGCTGCTCACGTTCATGGTGGTCGGCGGCGGGTACGCGGGCGTCGAGGCGCTGGCCGAGCTGGCCGACATGGCCCGCTACGCGAGCCGGTACTACCCCACGATCGACCGCGACGACATCCGCTGGATCCTCGTCGAGGCCACCGGGCGGATCATGCCCGAGGTCAGCCCGAAGATGGGCCGCTACACCGTCGAACGGCTGCTGGACTCCGACATCGAGGTCAACCTCGACACCCGGGTGAAGTCGATGGTCGGCGGGCACGTCGAGCTCGACGACGGCCAGGAGTTCGACACCGACACCATCATCTGGACGGCGGGCGTGAAGCCGAGCCCGATGCTCGACAAGACCGACCTCCCGCGCGACGACCGCGGCCGCCTCGACTGCCACGCCACCCTCCAGGTGCGCGACCTGCCCGGGGTGTTCTCCGCGGGCGACTGCGCGGGCGTGCCGGACCTGTCGAAGGACGACCCCGAGGCCCGCACCAGCCCGTCCGCGCAGCACGCCGTGCGGCAGGCGAAGGTGCTGGCCGACAACGTGGTCGCGCACCTGCGGCAGCGTCCGCTCAAGGAGTACAAGCACAGCTACGCGGGCTCGGTGGCGAGCCTCGGGCTGTACAAGGGCGTCGCGGAGATCTACGGGGTGAAGCTGCGCGGCATCGTCGCGTGGTTCATGCACCGCACCTACCACGTGAGCCGCATGCCCACCTGGAACCGGCGGATCCGGATCGTGTTCGACTGGACGGGCGCGCTGTTCCTGGGCCGCGAGGTCGTGTCGCTGGGGCAGATCAACGAGCCGAAGGCCGAGTTCGAGCGGGTCGCGGCGCCGGAGCGGAAGGTCAGCGCCTGACCACGGGTCCTAGGCTGGGGCCGCCGCCCCCGTAGCCCAATCGGCAGAGGCAAGCCCCTTAAAAGGGTTCGAGTGTGGGTTCGAGTCCCACCGGGGGCACCCGCACTCCTGCCCACTCCGGCTCGACCAGCGGAGGTCCGAACTGCCGTGCCACCATCCCGCAGGTGACCGGCCCGACCGACCTGCACGTTCCACCGCTCGCCACTCTGCACGCCCGGCGCAGCATGAAGTGGGACGGCCACCCCTCCGACGTTCTGGCAGCCACGGTCGCCGAGATGGACTTCCCCGTCGCGGCGCCGATCACCGCAGCCCTCCACGCCGCTATCGATCAGCACGACCTGGGTTACGCCCAAGCCCACATCCCCCGCCTCGCGGAGGCGTTGTCCGGGTTCGCCGCCCGCAGGCTGGGGTGGCGGGTGGATCCCGAGCAGGTCCGGCTTGTGCCGGACGTGATGGTCGGGGTACTCGAACTGGCACGGCTGCTCGTCGGGGAGAACCGGGCGGTGGCGTTCGCGACGCCTGCGTACCGACCGTTCATCGCCGACCTGCCGCCGTCCGGGCTGGTCGTGCAAGAGGTTCCGCTGCTCGATGAGGGCGCGATCGACGTCGTACGGTTGCGAGCGGCGTTCGAGGGAGGCACAAGGGTTTTCCTGCTCGCGAACCCGCACAATCCGACCGGACGGGTCATTCCGCGGGCCGAGCTGGCGCATCTCGCCGACCTGTGCGTCGAACGCGGGGTCTGGGTGATCGCTGACGAGATCCACGCTCCCCTGGTCCTGCCCGGCGCCACGCACGTGCCGTGGCTCGAGGTTTCCGCTGCGGCTCGGTCGTGCGGGTTCGCCCTGACCTCCGCGTCGAAGGCGTTCAACCTGGCGGGGCTGAAGGCGGCGCGCGGTCACCGCTTCGGACCGCACGCGCGCGGCAGCGGACCGGCTGCCGGCGTTAGCCGAGCACGCCGGACTGCTGGGTGTCCTCGCCTCCGAGGTCGCCTTCTCCGACGCCGACGACTGGCTCGACGCCGTGCTGGTCCGGCTCGACGAGAACCGGACGCTGCTGGGCAGGCTGCTCGTCGAGCAACTGCCCGAGGTGAGGTGGACTCCTCCGCAGGCGAGCTATCTCGCGTGGCTGGACTGTCGGGCGCTCGACCTCGGCGACGATCCCGCCGCGGCTTTCCTCGACCGTGGTCGCGTCGCTCTTGCACCTGGGATCAACTACGGCCGTCGATCCGGCGCAGGCCACGTCCGGCTCAACTTCGGCACCAGCGCCGAACTGGTCAGCGTCATGGTTCAACGCATGGCCGCCGCTACCACTGCACCTCGTCATTGACACGGCCTCCGAGCGACCTCGCCGATCACTGGCATCAGGACAGGCGGTGGTTCCGCTCGATGCGGACGCACGAGATCTTGCCTGCGAGCTGGCCCTTGCCCCCACCGCGCGTGACCCGATCGAGCTCGGGGCCGTAGGTGCGCTCGATGTCGTGCGCGTAGAGCTGGACGTTGCCGTTGTAGAAGCTCTCGTCGCCACCGAGTTTGATCACCGAGAAGGGGTGGTTGGTCGCCCCGCAGGTACTGGAGTCCCACAGCGAGACCGTGATGCCGAGGCGGTAGTCGGTGACGTCCATGCCGCCGTAGCCCGCCGGGTGGTTCGGCTCGACGGGGAAGAGCTGTTTGAGGTTCACGCCCATGTAGCGGATCTCATCGTTCTTGCAGCCGAACGTCGGCAGCACGTAGTCGTGGTTGGCGGCGGCTCCCGGTCCGACGGGTAGGGCGCAGTGATTGCTGCCCAGCTTGGGAAAGGCCCGCTGCTGCGCCTCCGTCCCGCTGCCGTCCGAGGTGGTGTTGCTGAAGTAGATGTAGCCGATCTGCGACGGCGGCGGGGTGGTGCCCGTAGCCGGTCCGATCTGGCCTGCGATGCCACCGGTGACCGGGGGCGCCGGTGGCGGGGGCGGTTGCTGGGCGGCGACCTGCTGCGCGCGCTGGAGGATGGCTCTCAAGTCGTCCACGATCGACGCTTCCGCCGAGCCCACGGTGACCATGGTGAACACAGCCACGATCGTGGCCACGAAGATCGGGCGACTCAGACGTCGGGACAGCGATCGCGATGATGACATGGGGGATTCCTTCGCTGGGGAGCTTGACGTGCGGGGATGCTGATTCCCGACGCTAGCGACGCACGGTGGTCGGGGATATCGGAGAAACCCCTAGCAACCAGGCAGGAGCCGCGGGACCATCACCGCCCATGACGGGAGAACACCCGGTCTGGGAGATGGTCGACGAGGGCTGGGGCCGCAAGGCAGTCGATTTCGCGACGCTGGCCGAGCCCAACAGCGTGCGCGAGTACGTCACGATGCAGCACCGGCTGGGCGTCGACCGGGGCGACCGGCTGGTCGACGTCGCCTGCGGATCGGGTCTCGCGCTCGAACTGGCCGGGCTGCGCGGCGCAGGCTGCGCGGGCATCGACGCCTCGCCGCGGCTGATCGCGGTGGCCCGGGACCGCAACCCCGACGCCGACCTGCGGGTCGGGGACATGCACGCGCTGCCGTGGCCCGACGCCAGCTTCGACGTCGCCACCAGCTTCCGCGGGATCTGGGGCACCACTCCGGAAGCGCTGGCCGAGATCCACCGGGTGCTGGTACCGGGCGGCCGGGTGGGGATCACCGCGTGGGGGCACCTGAAGGTGTCGCCGGGGGTGTGGGCGTTCGCTCCGTTCCGGCTGGCCGCCCAGCCCCAGGTTGACCACCAGGCGGCCATGGTCGCGCTCGGCAGGCCGGGCGTCGGCGAGGAACTGCTGTGCCGCTACGGGTTCACCGACATCGAACGGATCGATGTGCCGTTCGTGCTGGAGTTCGCCGATCCGGATCTCTACGCCCGCGCGATGGCCGCCACCGGCCCGGCCTACGAGGCCATGCAGAACGTCGGCGAGCGGCAGTTCCTCGACGCCGCGGTCGGCGAGGCCGAGACGCGGGTGCGGGCTGGCCTGCCACTGCGCGCCGAGCTCGCCCTGGTCGGCTACCTGGCCCGCAAGAAAGGCCAGGCACCCGGCTGACCGCCCGAACGTGCCAGCTAGCTTGATCGGCATGCCCCGCACCCGTGTCCACAACATGTTCGTCTCGCTCGACGGCTACGCGGCGGGCGAGGACGTCACGCTCGACGCCCCGATCGGTGGGGCCGCCGCTCTCTTCGGTTGGTTCGACGGCCGCGTGATCTACGGGGTGGACCGGGTGGATGAGCCGGTGACGGTGGACCGCGCGCTCTACAGCATGTGGAGCCAGGGGATCGGCGCCGAGATCATGGGACGGCGCAAGTTCGGGCCGCAGTCAGGCGAGTGGCCGGACGACGGGTGGCGCGGCTGGTGGGGCGACGAGCCGCCGTTCCAGACGCCGGTGTTCGTCCTGAGCCACCACCCGCATCCCACGATCGACTTCCCCAACGGCACCAGCTTCCGCTTCGTGGACGCGCCGCCGCACGAGGCCCTCCGCCTGGCCCGGGAAGCCGCGAACGGCGGTGACGTCCGCATCGGCGGAGGGCCGTCCACCGTGCGGCAGTTCCTGGAGGCCGACCTGGTCGACTTCATGCACGTGGTGATCGTGCCGATCACCCTCGGCCGCGGCGTGTCGCTGTGGGAGGGCCTCAGCGGCGTCGAAGACCGCTTCACCCTCGAGACCGTCGCCACCCCGAGCGGTGTCACCCATCAACTCTGGAACCGCCGGGCGTCGAACGACTGACGGCCTCGGCCCGTTGTCCGTGTCCGGAGGTGTACTGGTCAGGCAGGGAGGGCCAGCGCTGCGAGGCCCACTGCGACCAGGTCGGGTGCTCCGGTGGGACGGGAGGGATTTGGGCACCGCGCACTTCATCGGCGTCCGGCGCTTGGAACTCGGCCTGCCACTGCTCGAGTTCGACGTCGCTCATGGAGAACGTTTCGTCGGGTGTCGTTGCGAATCGGGTGGTGACGCGCCTGCGTTGCTCGTCGGGGTCGATCGGCAGGTAGACGACTTGGCTGCGGGCGCCGACCGTGCCTGCGATCCAGCGGAGCGCTGATCGTTCGTCCTTGCTCCAGAACCCGAAGTCCAAGACGACGTTGACGCCCAGCTCTGCGGCCCGCATGCCGAGCTGGACCAACTTGCCCTCGACGAGGTCGCGCTTGTCGGGCGGGTTCTGATCGCCGAACAGGGCGATCTGCCACTCGTCGGGCGTCAGCCGCAGGGCCGAGGCGCTGATCTCCAGTTCTTTCGCGCGGTATGTCTTCCCCGCGCCGGGAAGGCCGACCATCAGGTAGACGACGGCAGATCCCACGTTCGGCTCGGTCGGCTCGGTCACGGTCGGGAGTCCCGGTGCGTCGCCGCCCAGGCCTTCGCCCGCTCGACCAAGCGCTCGGCCGCTGCGCCGCGGGCGAGGGGTCCCTCGTGCTCGCCCGCCCAGCGCGTGCCGGAAAGCTCCGTGCGGTGCCGGTCACGACGGCGCGCCAGGACGTCGCGGTCGCGCGGACGCATCGGCCGGGCGGCGATGAGGTGATCGGAGTGTCGGTCGCAGGCGAAGCCCAACCAGACGGTGCGGCCGTGCGCGGCGAACCAGAGCCCGGCCATCGTCGGTTCAGCCTCGCAGTGGGTCGGCCCCTGCATGCCGCGGAACACCATCCCACCGCAGCCCGCGGCCATCACGTGAAACGCCACCGCGCCCCACCCCTCGTGTCGCAGTCGGTACCCGGACCACGGGGGAAGCGCGGCGATCTCCGAGGATAGCGGGGAACCTACTTCCGCACGCGGAAGCGGAGCATCGTGACGGCCCCCGACTGCTCGTTGCTGAACGGTTCGAGGTCGATCCGGCCGAGGCCCGAGGTCGAGAAGCGCACGCCGTCGCCGAGGAGCACGGGCAGGACGTACACCAGGACCTCGTCGACGAGGCCGCGCTGCAGGCACTGGCTGGCCACGTCGGCTCCGAGGATCTCCAGGTTCTTCCCGCCCGCGGCGGCGCGCGCCGTGGCGACGGCCTCCTCGAGCTCGCCGGTGAGGAACGTGACCCCGGGCTCCGGCTCGTCCGGCGGCCGGTGCGTGAGGACGAACACCGCCCCGCCGTCGTAGCTGGCGTCCTCGATGGCCATCCGCTTGCCGACCTCGTGGGTGCCCCGGCCGACCAGCATCGCGCCGGTGGCCTGCATGACCTCGGGAAACGTGTCGTCCCTCAGGTAATCGAAGATCCAGTCCATCGCGTTGTCGGGGCCTGCGATGAAGCCGTCCAGCGACATCGCCCTGTTCACGACGACCTTGCCGGGGCCTGCGTCAGTACCGCTCATGACGGTGACGACTCGGCTCAGGCCACGAACTCATCGGCGCCGACGGAACGTTTTTCCGTAACGCATCGGCCCTGGTCGTCGACGGGGAGACATGAGTGGGCAACGGCGCCCCATCGGTTGGGCCGCGCTGGTAGGCGTGCTGTGCGCGACGATCCTGGTTGGACTGAGCCTCGCTCGGAGCACGGTGCCGATGGCCGGGGTGGCGCACTCGGAGCGGGGGCCGTCGACCTACTCGGTCAGCACGTCGACAGCCTCCCCGTCCACCACGCCGACTCCGGACCCGGAGCCGAGTGACATCGCGGCACCCCGCGGGTCTTCCCGCGGCCCCGGTGGCCTCCCGGCAGCGCCCCTGGCCACGGTCGCCGACCCGCAGGCGGTTGTGAGCGGGGTCGTCCGCCAGGGCGCCTTCTGCGCGCGGGCGGCGGTGGCCCAGATCGGCTCCACGTCGAGCGGCACGAAGATGATCTGTTCCTACGGCGACGGGGAGGACCAGCCTCGCTGGCGGGCCATATTCGTGGAGCAGGCCGAGCCGACGACCAAGAAGCCGTCGACCGCGAAGCCGACGGACGAGGAGCAGCAGGCGGAGGAGTCGGAGGAGCCGGAGGACGAGGAATCGACGACCGCGGCGCCGCCGCCGAGCACCAAGCCGCCCAAGACCAACGTGTCCCAGGCTCCCAACGAGCATCCGTCGGAGGGCACCGCGTAGGTCCCTCAGGTCCCGCGACCCTTGTAGTAGAGCTCCAGCACCGTGCGCTGGCTGTCGGGGTTCAGCAGGTGGTGCACGGCCGTCGCGACCGGGGCCGGGATGTCGGTGCGCGGCGCGCCCTCCCCGTCGTCGAGCCATTCCAGGACCACCCGGACGTCGGCGGGATCGACGCACGTCGCTGCAGCGAGCTCGTCCACGGTCATCGGCCGAGCCTGGCACGCCCGACGACCGCAGGCCACCCACCGCCGTCAGGACCGAACCCGGCGGGCGGCGTTGTCGTACTTGCGCACGGCGAACGCGTGGGCTTCCGTGAGCAGCCCCTGCACCGTCGGCCAGGTCCGGTCGGGGTTGAGCACGCACAGCCAGTGCTGGCCGCCGTACACGGGGTGCGGGAAGAGCACGTCCAAGGCGGTCGGATCGTGCTCGGTGGCGCCGTCGACGACCTCGTGGAACCGCGCCTTCGGCAGCCCGAGGTTCAGCCGGAACACGTCCGGCCGATCGAGGTGGGACGTGGCGTCGTACGGGTTGTCGGAGGTGACGATCGTGGCCCACGGGTGCTGGCGCTCCGGCGGCAGATCTTCCGCCGGGTCGTAGAGCGCGAACACGTCGCCGTGCGCTTCGATGATGCGGGTACCGGGCTGAGACGCCAGAAAGCGTTGAACGGAATCAATGCACACGTCCGCAGAAGAGCACGTTATCGACTGTGAATGTGCGACGGTTGTGATAGCGATCACATCGCGGGAACCGCATACCGGTTGACCGTATGGCTACGGAGGGTGCCAGCCACCTACCGTTTGTGGCATGGGCGCATTACTGGCGACGCTGAGCCTCGGCGTCGCCGTGGTGTTCGCCGCCTTCGTGGTGCGCCCCCGGTGCGGAAGGTTGGCGGCCGCGACCCACGCCCTGATGGGCCTGGGCATGGCGGCGATGTTCTCGCCGTGGGGCGATCCGGTGCCGCCGACCGTCGGGGTCTGCGTCTTCGCGGCCCTCGCGCTGTGGTTCGGGGGCAGGCTGCTCCGCGGGGTTCCGACGGGCGCCGGGGGAGCGGCGCACCTGGTGGTGGCCCCGGCCGCGATGGCGGCGATGTACCTGAGCCACGGCCACGGCGGGCACCACGCAGGCGGCGTGGCGCTCGCTGCGCTGTGGCTGGGCCTCGCGGGCTACTTCGGCTGGCACGCCGCCGCGAGCGTAGGCCGCGTCCAGCAGGCGTGGGCGGGTGTCCCCGCAGGCAAGGGGGCTCTGGTCGCGCCCCCGGTCCGACGGCTGTGGGTGGAGCCGGGCGCGCACGTCGTGATGAGCGGCCTGATGGCGGCGATGTTCCTCACCGCGCTCTGATCAGGGGTCGCCCGGAGTCGCTCCACGAGCTCGGCCGCATCGCGGACGTCGGGAGGTCCGCGCCCAGCACGCGACGCAGCCGCCGGAGGACGTCCTCGGCGAGGGTGCGCGCCCGCTCGCGGCGCAGCTTGTGGGTCGGTCGTCGCCGAGCACCCGGCGGTGCCGCGGCAGACCGTTAGCACCTGCGAACTTCTCGGCGCAATCCCGAACTCCGCCCGATCACCCGCCGTCCCCGGAGATGAGGGGCGCGGCCGGAAGCGTCGGGGTGGGGACCCTGCAGACAGCCCGGAAACCCCGCGCCCCTCACCAGGCGGCCCCCTGGGGAGCGGGGCCGCCCCGGATCCACGGGGAGCGGATCACCCAATGTCGTCTCTGTCGTTCTGCCATGCCCTTGTACGGCGGGTCTTCACCGCCGTGCTGCTGCTCGCGGCGGTGGTCGTGCTCGCGCACGATCCGCGGCCCGCGGTCGACCTCAAGGCCCTCTCGTCCGACGTCCTGTGGGACGCCTCGTGGACGAGCGGGGCCTTCGTCGACGCGGGCGCCACGCTGTACCGGCACGACCCCGAGCACCTCTTGTGCAAGACGGGCGGCTGCCCGGCCGTCGAGGTGTCCGACCGGGTCGGGCAGGCGGTCGGCATCGTCTGCCGCCGCGACCCCGAGGGCTACGTCAAGCTGTACTACGCGACCGATCGCGAGCCCGCCTGGGCCTTCGCCGCCGACGTGCACGCGAAAGGCCCGGTGGCCGCCTGCGGCGTGTGGGACTGGTGAGCTCAGCAGCTCAGCGTGCCCTCCAGGGTGGTCACCGCGTGGCCGGTGAGCAGCACCCGGTCGCCCACGACGCGGGTGCGCACGACGCCGGACCGGGCCGAGGCCTGCAGGCCGACCAGCTCGTCGCGTCCGAGCCGGGCCGACCACAGCGCGGCGAGCGCGGTGTGCGCGCTGCCGGTGACCGGGTCCTCCGGGATGCCGACGGCCGGGGCGAAGAACCGCGAGACGAAGTCGAACCCGTCCGACCCGGCGGCCGTGACGGCGACGCCGCGGCGGGTCAGCGCGGCCAGGCGCGTGAAGTCGGGACGCAGGGCGGCGCACGTCGGCGACCTCCACGACGATGTCGTCCAGCGCGCCGGTGTCGTACACGGCGATGAGCGGTGCGCCGAGCGCCTCGGCCAGCCCCTCCGGGGCGGGGATCGGGATGACCGGGGCGATCGGGAAGTCGAGCGTGATCGTGCCGTCGTCGGCGGCCTCGGCGGTGAGGATCCCGGCCCGCGTGGCGAAGCGGACGCCGCCCTTGAGCAGGCCGTCGCTGCGCAGCGCGTGCGCGGTGGCGAGGGTGGCGTGCCCGCACAGGCGCACCTCGACGGCGGGGGTGAACCAACGCAGCCCCCACTCGGCGTCGGGCCCGGGCTCCGGGCGGGTGAACGCCGTCTCGGACAGGTTCATCTCCAGTGCCACCTGCTGCATCCAGGCCTCGTCCGGCCAGCCCGGCCCGTCGAGGACGCAGACGGCGGCCGGGTTGCCTGCGAAGGGCCGGTCGGTGAAGGCGTCGATGACTCGGATCCGCATGCCGACGACGCTAGGGCCGTGCGCCGCGGCGGGACAGGGCCGCCTGCGGCTCGCCGGCCTCACACGGGGCAGGCCACCCCGTCGCCGTCGGGGTCCAGGCCGGATCGGTAGCCGGGCTCGCCACGCAGGATGGGCGCCGCGCCCTCGGCCAAGGCCACCCCGCAGTTCTTGTAGTAGACGACGGACGGCTTCGGCGTCGTGGTGGCCTGCGCCTCCCGCGACGGCCTGACCGGGGGCCGCTCCACCACGGTGGACGGCGGCGCGCGACCGGGGTGGGGACGGCGACGGCCGCGGCGGGCGGTGTGACCCCCCGCGCGAGCCCCAGCGCCCCGCCGATCACGACCAGCAACCCCACGATCGCGACGCCCACCCACAGCGGCGTGCGGCTGCGCTTGCGCGGCCGCGCGGCCACGACGACGGGCAGCTGCTCGGTGGGCGGCCCGCCCGCGGCGTTGACGGCGGGCAGCCGCAGCTCCACCTCGACACCGTGCTTGCCCCGCACGACCCGCCCGACGCAGCCGGGCCGCTCGCCGCGGCGCAGCACGCCGTCGACGGTCGGCGCGTAGCGCAGCGACATCAGCGCGGTGAGCTCACCGACCCGCAGGCCGTCGAGCCGCGCCTCCAGCCGCGGACCGACCGGCACCAGCTCGATGGTGACCCGGGCCGGGTGGTCGCGCAGCAGGTCCTGGAGGTGCTCGTCACCGGCGACGACGACCGAGCGTTCGGCGTCGAGCATGGTGAGGCCTACCGTCGAGTTCTCGGTCAATGTGATCCCCGGGGAAGCGTCTGGTGCTGCTTGGGTGATCGCAAAGCCGCCCGCGACGTTACCTCCGCGACAGCGCGACCAGCACCACGTCGTCCACACCGGGGTTGTGGAGCGACTCCAGCGCGAGGCCGTCCATGAACAGGATCGCGCCCTCGACGAACCGACGGCGGCCGCCGCGCACGCAGCACAGGTCGACCGATCCGCGTTCGATCATCACGATGGCGCCCCGCCAGTCTTCGGCCACGTAAGGCACGGTTTCCTGGGCAGCGATGGTCACCGAGCGCCGCCGGAAGGCAGGTCCGGGACGCGTCGGAACGGGCGCGTCGTCGTCCTCCACAGGAGGTAGACCGGCGATGGGCCGGGAACTCATCGGCGCGCCAGCCCCCGGCTGATGACGAGCCGCTGGATCTGGTTCGTGCCCTCGAAGATCTGGGTGATCTTGGCTTCGCGCATGTAGCGCTCGACGGGGAAATCGCGGGTGTAGCCGTAGCCGCCGAGCACCTGCACGGCGTCGGTCGTCACCTTCATGGCCGCGTCCGACGCGACGAGCTTCGCCACCGAGGCCTGACGGCTGTAGGGCATGCCCGCGTCGCGACGGCGGGCGGCGTCGAGGTAGGTGGCGCGGGCGGCGTCGACGGCCGCGGCCATGTCGGCGAGCAGGAAGCCCAGCCCCTCGTGGTCGATGATCGCCCGGCCGAACGCCGTGCGCTCGTGGGCGTAGTCGACGGCCGCGTCGAGCGCGGCCTGCGCGATGCCCGTGGCCACCGCGGCGATGCCCAGCCTGCCGGAGTCGAGCGCGCTGAACGCGATCTGCAGGCCCTGGCCCTCGCGGCCGACGAGCCGGTCGGCGTCGATCACCGCGCCGTCCCAGTGCGCGGTGACCGTCGGGATGGCGTGCAGCCCCATCTTCTGCTCCGGCTTGCCGAACGACAGGCCCTCGACGTGGCCCGGCGCGAGGAAGCACGAGACCCCGCCGCTGCCCGGCCCGGTGCGGGCGAAGAGCGCGTAGAGGTCGACCTTGCCGCCGTGGGTGATCCACGCCTTCGTGCCGGTGATCCGGTAGCCCTCGTCGGTGCGCTCGGCCTTGCACGCGAGGGCGGCGGCGTCGGACCCGGCCTGGGGCTCGGACAGCGAGTAGCCCGCGAGCAGTTCGCCCTCGAGCAGCGGCGGCAGCCAGCGCGCCTGCTGCTCGGGCGAGCCGAAGGCGGCGATCGGGTGGCACGCGAGGGCCTGCACGCTCACCCCGACGGCGACCGCCGCCCACCGGCAGGCCAGCTCCTCCAGCACCTGCAGGTACACCTCGTAGGGCTGGCCGCCGCCGCCCCACTCCTCGGGGTAGGGCAGCCCCAGCAGACCCGCCGCGCCGAGCGTGTGGAACAGGCCCTCGGGGTAGGTCTCGGTGCGCTCGTGCTCCTCGACCCGCGGTGCGAGCTCCTTGTCGGCGATGTCGCGGACGAGCGCGAGCAGGTCGCGGGCCTCTGCGGTCGGCAGCAGGCGGTCGACGGCCATCGTCGCTCCAAACGGTACTCGATCAGGTACTTGAGTACCGCTGAGGGTAGACGACACCCGCTAGGCTGGCCAGATGTCGCGCAGCCGCACCCGCCGGGCCGAACTCTTCGACGGCCTCGTCGCGCTCCTGTTGGCCGAGGGCTTCAGCGCCCTCACCCTCGACGAGCTCGCCGCCCGGCTCCGCTGCTCCAAGCGCACGCTCTACGCGCTGGCGGGGAGCAAGGAACAGCTGGTCAGGGCGGCCGTCGTGCACTTCTTCCGCGGCGCGACGGAGCGGGTCGAAGCCGCGGTCGCGGACGTGTCGGGCGCGGCCGCGAAGGTGGCGGCCTACCTGCACGCGGTGGCGACGGAGCTGGCCCCGGCCTCGCCCGAGTTCCTGGCCGACGTGGCGGGGTTCACGCCCGCCGCCGAGGTCTACGCGCGCAACACCCGCGCCGCCGCGCGGCGGGTGAGCGAGCTCGTGGACGCGGGGGTGGCGGCGGGGGAGTTCCGCGCCGTGCACGCGGGGTTCGTCGGCGACGTCGTGAGCGCGACGACCGTGCGCATCCAGCAGCGCGCGCTGGCCGACGCCACCGGTCTGGCCGACGCCGAGGCCTACCGCCACCTCGCCGACCTGCTCCTCCACGGACTAGCGGCGCCCGGCGAGCGGCCCGGTGCTGCGGCGGCGCAGCCACCCGCGCGCCTTCTGCAGGCTCCGGCTCGTGCCGTTGGGGCCACTGCGGTGCTCGATGACGTCACCGATCCGGCCGAGCAGCCAGGCCAGCACCGGGACGCCGATCGCGAGGAACAGCCACATCCGCAGCCGTCGGGAGAAGAATGCCCACATGAACGGGGCGTTTCCAGCGACGGAACCGGCTAAACCCCGTGACGTGGCCGGGTGGCCGGAGCGTATTCTGAGAGCGTGCCGGGAGACGGCTCGATCGTTCTCGAGCTGCTGATCTACGCGCTGGTCGCTGCCACTCCCACCCTGCTGGTGTGGACGGCCGTCCGGTGGCTACCCCCTGCCCTCGGACACGTGCTCGACCTTCGTCTGCAGCGCCGCCGTCCGCCCGGGCCCTCGCTCGAGACCGTCGTCGGCCACCTCCGCAGGCTGCGCCGCGAGGTCCGCGGCAAGCACCCCACGCAGGTGCGCCACCTCGCGCTGCTCTCCGCCTACGACCAGACGCTCGTGCAGGCGTGCGACATCGTCGGGGTCGCCGCCCCGCTCGACGGCGCCACCGAGTCCGACCGGCCCTTCGCCCGGCTGCTCACCGAGGCCCAGCTCGAAGAAGCGGGCATAGCACTCGATCCGCCCGGGCGGGCTGCGGCATGATCGCACCGCGCGGGTGGCGACGAGCGTAAAACATCCTTTACCCTGCGGGGAACGACCCGGCCCGCTCGCGCGTTAGATGGGTTGTTCAGAGGTTCGACGAGGAGGAACAGGTGCGCAGCAGCAGCAATCCGGCGTTCCGCAACCTGCCGCAGGGCGGCCAGGGGTACGCCACGTTCGGCCAGGCGGCCGGGATGGGGCCCGCCGGGGCTGGCGCACAGCCCGGGCCCGTCGACATGGGGCGCGCGAACGTCGCCGAGCGCCCGCTCACGGTCGACGACATCGTCCTCAAGACCGCCATCACCACGGTCACCGCGATCGTGGCGGGCGCGCTCACTGTCATGTCCGGCCTGTACGGGCTCGCGCTGCCTGCCTTCCTGGTGGGCTTCGTCGTCTCGCTGGTGCTGATCTTCAAGCCGCACCTGGCCAAGGCGCCGCTCGTTCTGCTCTATTCGGCTGCGATGGGTGTGGCCCTCGGCGGCATCTCCGGGCTGCTGAACAACATCTACCCGGGCATCGCGCTGCAGGCCATCATCGGCACCTTCGGGGTGCTCATCGGCATGCTGGTCGTCTACAAGACCGGCGCCGTGCGGGTCACTCCGCGGTTCACCAAGTGGATCCTCGGCGCCATGGTCGGCATCATCGTGCTGTTGCTGTTCAACCTGGTGATGAGCCTGTTCGGCATCAACACCGGGCTCCGCGACGGCGGTCCGCTCGCCATCATCTTCAGCCTCGTCATCATCGGCGTGGCGGCCTTCAGCCTGCTGCTCGACTTCGACCAGGCCGACCAGGCCATCCGGGGCGGGGCCCCGGCGAGCCTCGCGTGGTACATCGCCTTCGGGCTGATGACCACCCTGGTGTGGCTCTACATCGAGATCCTGAATTTGCTGAGCTATCTGCGCAACTAACGCGCAGCTGCCCGACGGCCCGACACCCTTCTGGAGCGGGGGGTGCCGGGCCGTCGTCGTTGCCTGGGCGGCGGTCGGTCAGCTGAGCCGCTCGAGCACCATCGCCATGCCCTGCCCGCCGCCGACGCACATCGTCTCGAGGCCGATCGTCTTGTCGTGCGTGCGGAGGCCGTTGAGCAGCGTGGTGGTGATGCGTGCGCCCGTCATGCCGAACGGGTGGCCGAGCGCGATGGCCCCACCGTTGACGTTGAGCGCTCCTCATCGATCCCCAGGTCGCGGGCCGAGGGCAGCACCTGCGCCGCGAAGGCCTCGTTGATCTCGACGAGGTCGACGTCGTCGATCGACATGCCCGCGCGGGCCAGCGCCTGCTTCGACGCCTCCACCGGGCCGAGGCCCATGATCTCGGGGGAGAGGCCGGACACGCCCGTGGAGACCACGCGCGCGAGCGGGGTGATGCCCAGCTCGGCCGCCTTCGTGTCGGACATGACCACCAGCGCGGCGGCGCCGTCGTTGAGCGGGCAGCAGTTGCCCGCCGTGACCCGACCGTCGGGCCGGAACACCGGCTTGAGCTGGCTGACGGCCTCGTAGGTGACCCCCGCGCGCGGCCCGTCATCGGCGCTGACGACCGTGCCGTCCGGCAGCGTGACCGGGGTGATCTCCCGGGCGAAGAACCCGTTGGCGATCGCCTTCTCGGCGAGGTTCTGCGAGCGCACCCCGAAGTGGTCCATGTCCTCGCGGGTGACGCCCTTGAGCCGGGCCAGGTTCTCCGCGGTCTGCCCCATCGCGATGTAGATGTCGGGGAGGTGCTCGTCGGCCCGCGGATCGCTCCAGTCGTCGGCGCCGTTCTCCGCGATGTGGCGCGACCGGTCCTCGGCGTCGGCGAAGATCGGGTTGTGCGTGTCGGGCCACGAGTCGGAGTTGCCCTTGGCGAAGCGCGAGACCGTCTCCACGCCTGCCGAGACGAACACATCGCCCTCGCCCGCCCGGATGGCGTGCATCGCCATGCGCGTGGTCTGCAGCGACGACGAGCAGTACCGGTTGACGGTGGTGCCCGGCAGCGTGTCGTAGCCCGAGCAGAACGGCCACCACGCGGGCCATGTTGAAGCCCTGCTCGCCGCCGGGCAGCCCGCAGCCCAGCGCGAGGTCGTCGATCTGGGTGGGGTCGAGCTGGGGCACCTGGGCCAGCGCGGCCCGGACCATCTGCACCGTGAGGTCGTCGGGCCGGATGGTGGTGAGCGAGCCCTTGAACGCGCGGCCGATGGGCGAACGTGCCGCGGCGACGATGACTGCTTCCGGCATCGACTTCCCTCCTCGCAGGATGTGCTCCGACTTTACGCGCGGGCCCCGGCCCAGGGCCGGGATTGTCGGTGGCCCGTGCCACAGTTCGGGCATGGCCAGCTGGAGTGAGATCGAGGCCGCCGAGCCCGCTTTCGCCGCGCGGGTGCGCGAGCTGTTCGATGCCGAGAAGCACAAGACGATCGCCACCGTGCGCGCCGATGGCGGGCCGCGCATCTCCGGCATCGAGGTCGAGTTCGCCGACGGCGAGCTCACCTTCGGCTCGATGCCGCACGCCCGCAAGGGTGCCGATCTGCGCCGCGATCCCCGTTTCGCCCTGCACAGCGCGTCGGTGGCACCGCCCGAGGGCCAGGAGGCCCGGTGGGCGGGCGATGCCAAGGTCGCCGGGCTCGCGGTGCCCGCGGGGCCGATCGAGGGCGAGGGTGCGGCGGGCGAGCTCTACCGCGCCGATCTGCGCGAGGTGGTGCTCACCCGCCTCAACCCCACGGCCTCGGCCCTGCGGATCGAGTGGTGGACGCCGGAGCGCGGGCTGCGCAGCGTCGAGCGGGAATGAGGTGGGCCTGCTCAGTCCGGTTCGGCCAGCCGTTCGGCGAGCAGGGCCCTGAGCTTCATCATCGCCCGGTGCTGGGTCACCCGCACCGCGCCCGCGGTCGAGCCGATCATCCGCGCCGTCTCCTCGGCGGAGTAGCCCATGGCCACCCGCAGGCCGAGCACCTCCCGCTGCAGCTCGGGCAGCTGGTCGAGCAGCTCGTGCAGGAGCGCGCGATCGGCTGAGCGCAGCACCGCCGCCTCCGGGCCCGCCCGGTCGTCGTCGTCGATGTGGTCGGGGAGATCCTCCATCGGCTCCGAGCGGTCGCGGCCCGCGGCGCGATAGGCGTCGATCACCTTGTTGCGCACGATGCCGTAGACGAACGCCATCCACCGCGTCTCCGCGGGGCGGAAGCGGCCCAGTGCTCCGCACACGGCGATGAGCACTTCCTGGGCGATGTCCTCGGCGCGTCTGCTGGCCGATCGTCCGCCCGTTCATGCGCGAGCGGCATTGCCACACCACCGGCCCGCGGATGCGGTCCAGCAGCTCGCTCAGCGCCTGCCGGTCGCCGCCCGAGGCGCGCAGCGCGAGCTCGTCGAGCTCGGTGTCCATGCGCGCCGCCCGCCCTGCGGGCATCGGTTCGTCGCCGGAACCCGGGGGCCCACCATCGCCGCCGTCCGGCGGCCGTGGGCCCGCGACGCCCGCCGGATCACGTCCGGCGTGCGGATAGCCGTTCCCTTCGTCGTCGCTGTCGTAGGTGCTGTCGTCCACCTGCCCGTACTCGGCGAGTAACACCGAGCGCCCCTCCTGCTGTTGTGCCCGTGATGCAGCCGGGACGGGGTTGGTGTCCCGGTTCGTGCCGCCGCAGGGACGCCGGGTGTGGCGTCCGGGAGGACGGCGGTTGGGTACGGGAACACCCCGGGCCGAGAAGTGTGCCCTCTTCTCAGTGATGGGGAGCTCCTGAGTGCAGCCGAGGGTAGTACCCGGGGATCAGAGAGCCACGACCGGATGACGGATCCGCCGCGAAAAGTGGCCTCCCGGCCACCGTCCGCGATCATGGACGAGGTGGCCGGACCGGAGCTAACCCTCTTCACCTGCCGAAACGGTGCTGCTCTTGCGATCGTGTGACGACGACTCGGCGCGCTTGGCCCGCACCCTGCGGTAGCTGTACACGAGCAGCGCGAGCACGACGACCCCCGAGAGGATCAGGCTCGACCCGGTGGGCCAGCCGCCCAGCCACAGCTGCTTGTTGAGGCCCCACACGATCCCGGTGGCGATGAGCGCGAGGCCCGCGAGCACGGATCCCGCGATCCGCAGCGGCGAGGCGACGCTCTGCTCCATCGCCTGCACGGCGCGCTTCTCGACGGGGTTCACGTACTTGTCGATGCTGGGGAACTGGTTGGCCAGGATGACCAGGCCCGCGAGCACCAGCAGGAGCCCGGGCCCCGGCAGCACGAGCAGCACCACGCCGATCACCAGCAAGAGCCCGCCGCCGATCAACGCAGCCACACGTTTCGCCGGATTTGCCGCCATGCTCCAACTCCTCCCACCGTCTTGCCGCGCTAACGCTCCCGCGGTCCCCCTGGGTTCCCGGTTTGCGCAGACCGGACACATCAGGAGGGCGCTGAGGAACTCGGCCCTACTGCGCGACGCTCGCTACGGGCGGAGTTCCCCAGCACCCTCCAGGTGGGAGGATTCCGCCATGCAGTTCGTCGAGCACGTCGCCGACCTCATCGGCAACACCCCGCTGGTGCGACTCGGGCCGGTCGCCGCGGGGATCGAGGCCACCGTGCTGGCCAAGCTCGAGTACTTCAACCCGGGTTCCAGCGTGAAGGACCGGATCGCGCTGCGCATGGTCGAGGCCGCGGAGGCGTCGGGTGAGCTGAAGCCCGGCGGCACCATCGTCGAGCCGACGTCGGGCAACACCGGCGTGGGGCTCGCGATGATCGCCCAGCGCAAGGGCTACAAGTGCGTGTTCATCTGCCCCGACAAGGTGAGCGAGGACAAGCGCAACGTGCTGCGGGCCTACGGCGCGGAGGTGGTGGTGTGCCCGACGGCGGTCGAGCCCGACCACCCCGACTCCTACTACAGCGTGTCCGACCGGCTGGCGGGCGAGATCGACGGCGGCTGGAAGCCCAACCAGTACGCCAACGTGCACAACCCCGAGTCGCACTACCTGCAGACCGGGCCCGAGCTGTGGGCGCAGACCGACGGGCGGATCACGCACTTCGTGGCGGGCATCGGCACCGGCGGCACGATCAGCGGCACGGGCCGCTACCTGAAGGAGGCGTCCGACGGGCGGGTCCAGGTGATCGGGGCCGACCCGGAGGGCTCGGTGTACTCCGGTGGCACCGGGCGGCCCTACCTCGTCGAGGGCGTCGGCGAGGACTTCTGGCCCACCACGTACGACAAGGACATCTGCGACCGCATCGTCGCCGTCTCCGACGCCGACTCGTTCGCGATGACCCGACGGCTCGCGCGCGAGGAAGCGCTGCTGGTCGGCGGCTCGTGCGGGATGGCCACGGTCGCGGCGCTGCGGGTGGCGGCCGAGCTGCCCGCGGACGCGGTGGTCGTCGTGCTCCTGCCCGACGGCGGGCGCGGCTACCTCGGCAAGGTCTTCAACGACGCCTGGATGGCGGGCTACGGCTTCCTGCCGCCCGCGACCGGCGCCACGGTGGGCGACGTGCTGCGCCGCAAGGACGGCGCCATCCCCGCGCTCGTGCACGCGCACCCCAACGAGACCGTCGCCGACGCCGCGGCCTACCTGCGCGAGTTCCACGTCTCCCAGATGCCGGTCGTGCGGGCCGAACCGCCGGTGATGGCGGCCGAGGTCGTGGGCTCGGTCGTCGAGCGCGACCTGCTCGACGCCCTGTTCACCGGCCGCGCGCAGCTGTCCGACCGGCTCACCAAGCACATGTCGCCGCCGCTGCCGACCATCGGGGCGAACGAGGCGCTCGACACGGCGATGAGCGCGTTCGCCGAGGCCGACGCCGCGCTGGTGCTGGTCGACGGCAAGCCCGCGGGCGTGGTGACCCGGTCGGATGTGCTCGGCTTCCTCGGCAGCGCGTAGCGTTGTTCCATGCACGGCTTTTCGACCAAGGCGATCCACGCGGGCCAGGCACCCGACCCGACCACCGGCGCGGTGATCCTCCCGATCCACCCGTCGTCCACGTACGCGCAGGACGGCGTGGGCGGCACCCGGTCGGGCTACGAGTACTCCCGTAGCGCCAACCCCACCCGTACCGCGCTCCAGGAGTGCCTCGCCGCGCTGGAGGGCGGGCGGCACGCCGTCGCGTTCGGGTCGGGGATGGGCGCCTCCGACGTCCTGCTGCGCGTGCTGCTGTCGCCGGGCGACCACATCGTGATCCCGCACGACGCGTACGGCGGCACGTTCCGGCTGGTCGACAAGGTGCTCCGGCCGTGGGGCATCGAGCACACCCCGGTCGACCTCGCCGACGTGCGCCGCGCTGCGGGCGGCGCTGCGCCCCGAGACCCGGGCGATCTGGTGCGAGACGCCCACCAACCCGCTGCTGGGCATCGCCGACATCGCCGCGGTGGCCGACGTCGCCCGCGAGGCCCAGGCCCGGCTGGTCGTCGACAACACGTTCGCCTCGCCGTACCTGCAGTCGCCGCTCGCGCTCGGCGCCGACGTCGTGCTGCACTCCACCACCAAGTACATCGGCGGCCACTCCGACGTCGTCGGCGGAGCGCTGATCACCTCCGACGACGCGCTCGCCGAGCAGCTGCTGTTCACCCAGAACGCGGTGGGCTCGGTGCCCAGCCCGTTCGACGCGTGGCTCACCCTGCGCGGTGTGAAGACCCTCGCCGTGCGCATGGAACGGCACAGCGACAACGCCGAGCGGGTGGTCGCGTTCCTCACCGGGCACCCCGCGGTCGCGCAGGTGTACTACCCGGGCCTGCCCGAGCACCCGGGGCACGAGGCCGCGGCCAAGCAGATGCGCCGCTTCGGCGGCATGGTCTCCATCCGGCTGCGCGGCGGCCGCGAGGCGGCGCTGCGGGTCTGCGCGGCCACCGAGGTGTTCACGCTCGCCGAGTCGCTCGGTGGCGTCGAGTCGCTCATCGAGCACCCCGGCCAGATGACGCACATGTCGGTCGCGGGCTCGGCGCTGCAGGTGCCCGACGACCTCGTGCGGCTCTCGGTGGGGATCGAGGACGTCGAAGACCTCGTGGAGGACCTCCGCAACGCGCTCGACCGGGCCTGAGGCCCCGCTCAGCATCACTCAGGGCCGATACTCGCTCCGCAAGCTCCGCTCAGCGCCGATACTCGCTCCGCAAGCTCCGCTCAGCGCCGATACTCGCTCCGCAAGCTCCGCTCAGCGTCGTCACAGCGCCCCCTGCGCAGACTCGGGTCAACCGATCGGGAGGGGGCGCCATGCGAGTCCGGCACCCGCTCCTGGTCGCCGCGGCGGGCGCGAGCGTCGCTGCCTCGGCCCTCGCCGACGTGCTCGAACGCGGCTCCCACTTCTCCCACCTGGTGGCGCTCGCCCTGGTCGCGGCCGTCGTGGTGGTGGCGCACGCGGGCCTCACCGGCTCGGTGCGCGGCGCATTGCCGACGATCGCGGTCGCCCTCGTCGCCCAACCCGCCTTGCACCTGTGGGCGGAGTCGGTCGACCCGGCGCACACGCGCGGTCACGGCTTCGCGCACATGATGGCCAACGGCGGCAGCATCACCGCGATGCAGGTGCTCACCTCGGCCCTCGCGGTGCTCATCGCGGGCACGTGCGCCCGCATCGCCGACGTGCTCGGCCGCGTCATCCGCAGGCCCGTGGGAGCCCCTGCGCCGCCCGTGCCCGATCGCGCCGTCACCGCTCCTGCGCCGCAGCCGCCGATCGCGCTGCAGAGCTGCTGCTGGGCCGTGCGCACCGCGCGTCGAGGGCCGCCTGTCGAACGGGGATCCGCAACCCCTGTCGGCACGCACACCCTCGAGGACACCCATGTCTCCGCACACCCCTGCCCGTCGCTACCTCGTCACCGGCGGCCGCGGCTTCATCGGCCGCCACCTGCTCGCCCGGCTCGCCGCACAGGGCGCCGAGGTGCACGCCACCACCCGGTCGGCCACACCGCCCGCTGACCCGCACGTGCGCTGGTGGCGGGTCGACCTGGCCGACGCCGTGGCCACCGAGGAGCTCGTCACCCGTCTGCAGCCCGACGTCGTCGTCCACCTCGCGGCCCGCGCCGACGGCACCCGACGCCTCGACGCCGTGGTGCCGATCCTCACCGACACCCTGCTCAGCACGGTCTCCGTCCTCGCCGCGGCGGCCCGGCTGCCGCAGTGCAAGGTCGTCCTCGCGGGGTCCGTCGAGGACGGCGGGCACCAGCCCGACGTGCATTCGCCCTACGCCGCGTCGAAGGCCGCCGCGGCCACCTACGCCACGCTCTTCCACGGCCTGTGGCAGCTCGACGTCACCGTGCTCCGGTTGGCCATGGTCTACGGCCCCGACGACCCGAACGCGCACCGGCTCATCCCGTCGGTCGTCGCCGCGTTCGCCGACGGCCGCCGCCCGGCGGTGAGCAGCGGCACACGCCGCATCGACTGGGTCTACGTCGAGGACGTCGTCGACGCGTTCCTCGCCGCCGCGGACGGCGAGCCCGGCGTCTTCGACATCGGCTCCGGCACGCTCGTGTCGATCCGCGAGACGGTGCGGCTGGTCGCGGCGGCCATGGGCACCGCGATCGCCCCGGCGTTCGGCGCGGTCGGCGACCGGCCGCTCGAGCGGGAGCTGCGCGCCGACCCGGAGGCCGCCCGCGCGAGCCTGGGCTGGCGGCCGACGGTGGGCCTGGCCGAGGGCATCGCCCGCACCGTCGCCGCTCATACAACCCCGCTGCTGGCCGCCTCCTAGTGTCCGAGTCGGAAGGCCGGGGCTGGGCCGCCGAGACCGGTGGCGAAGTTGCGACTCGGGACACTAGGCGCGGGCGGGCGCGGGCTCCAGGTCGTCGAGCGTGAGGCGCGCGCCCGCCTGCCAGGCCTCCTCGAACGCGACGCGGTCGAGCGCGTCGCCCGCCTCGGCGAGGAGCTCCGTGGTGACCGGGCGCAGCGGCCAGGTCATGCCCGCGCGTTGGTTGTGCGCCCGCGCCGCGGAGTACAGGCGGACGGCGGCGGGGGCCTCGCCCGCGAGCGCGAGCAGGTCGGCGCGGACCTCGAGGAGGCTCGGGCCCTCGCGCACCCGCAGCGTGCGGTGCTGGGCGACCATGCGGTCCGACCACAGCATGCCGGTCGCGACGTCGCGGGCGGCCAGCGCGGCGTCCGCCGCCGCGTCCGAGGCCATCCAGGCGACGAAGGTGTTGTCCGCCGCCACCGCCCGGTCATACACCTCGGACGCAGCGGCGATGACGTCGGCGGGCGCGGCCGTCGCCGCCGTCGCGAGCACGGCGGCGAGCCGGGCGAGGAGCCCGACCGTCGGGTCCCCGGTCGTCGCGGCCGCCGCCGCGACCAGCTCGGTGTTGCGCGCGCCGAGCCCGGCGTCGCCCGCCACGAAGAGCGCGCCCCCGAGGATGCCCAGCGCTTCGCCGAGGCGCACGGCGGGCACGTGGCCGACCGCCCAACCGTCCTCGATGTGCGGCAGGGCGAGGTCGCGCCGGTTCGCCATGGCCAGCGAGCCGCCGAGCATGAGCCGCACCACGGCCCGGTCGACCGGATCGCCCTCCGTCGCGGCGGCCCGCTCCTGCCACTGCCGCGCCTCGACCATCATCCCGCGGTAGTACCAGTACAGCCCCAGCCGCGACGCCACCCGCACGCCGAGCGCGGACGGGGCGTCGGCGAGGCAGTGCTGCAGCGTGGCCCGCAGCGCAGCCAGGTCGTCGTCGAGTGCGGCGAACCAGTCGGGCTCGGCCGCGTCGCCGAGCCGGGGCGCGGCGTCCACGAGCCCGCCGACCCAGGCGTCGCGGGCGGCCACCAGCTCGGCCGTCTCGGTCGCGTCGCCGCTGTGAGCGGCGTGCCCGCGGACGATCGCCAGCTGCGCGAACCGCGACGGGCGGCCCGCACCGAGCGGGCCGAGCGGCACCAGCAGCGAGCAGTGGACGAGGCGGGCGAGGACCGTGCGCACCTCGGCGACCGGCCGCCGCACGAGCGCGGCCGCCACGTCCGCGGTGAACGGGCCGGGCACCACCGACACCGCCCGGTGCAGCGCCGCCTCCTCCGCCGACAGCGTGCGGTAGCTCTGCTCGACCGCGAACCGCACGGTGCGGTGGTGCCCGGCGGGGCCGCGGCCGATGCGCCCGAGCGTGCTGGCGTCTTCGGTGACCTGGGCGGCGATCTCGTCGAGGCTGTAGGCCCGCGCCCGGGCCGCGGCGAGCTCGATGGCGAGCGGCACGCCGTCGACCGCGCGGCAGATGCGGGCCACGCGTTCGAGGGTGGCGTCGTCGGGGTCGTCCGCCGTGCCCAGCCGTTCGAGGAACAGCTCGCAGGCGGGCGCCGTGCGGGGGTCGGCGCCCTCGGCGGGCAGGAGCAGCGGTTCGAGCGGCACCACGAGCTCGCCGTCGACGTCCAGCGGCACCCGGCTCGTGGCCAGCACGGCCAGCTCCGAGCCGTCGACGAGCAGGTCGTCGACGAGCTCGGCGACCGCATCGAGGACGTGCTCGCAGTTGTCGAGCAGCAGCAGCATCCGGCGGTCGCGGCTGAACGAGCGCAGGGCGTCGCGCGCTGAGCCGGTCGGGGGAAGGGCCAGCCCGAGCGCCGAGGTCACGGTGGTGACGACCTGCTCCGCGGCGCCCGCCCCGGTGAGGTCGACGCCCCACACGCCGTCGGGGAACGCGCCCGCCGCCGCCCGCGCCGCGTCGAGCGCGAGCCGGGTCTTGCCGCACCCGGCGGCCCCGACGATGGTGACGAGCCGGTGGGCCGCGACGAGCGCCTGCACCCGGTCGCGCTCGGGGTCGCGCCCGATCAGCCGCACCGACCGGGCCGGGAGGTGGACCTCGGTCGCCGCGCTCTCCCCGCGCGGAGCCGGGACGGGCGGCGCAGCGTCGCCCGCCAGGATCTGCGCCTGCAGCGCGCGCAGCTCGCCGCCCGGCTCGATGCCGAGCTCGGCGCGGAAGAGGCTGCGGGCCTCCTGGTAGGTCGCGAGCGCGCGGTCGGTGCGCCCGGTGCGGTGGTAGGCGAGCATGCGCTGGACCCACAGCCGCTCGCGCAGCGGGTCGTCGGCGATGGCCGAGGTCAGCTCGACGAGCGCCCGCTCCGGGTCGCCGATGGCGAGCATGGCCGCGATGTGCCGTTCCCGCACCTGCGCCCGGAGCTCCTCGAGCCGCGCCACGGCCGGGCGGGCCCACGGCTCGTCGGCGACGGCCCCGAACGGCCGACCCCGCCACAGCTGCAACGCCTCTTCACAGCGCCGCAGGGCCCGCGCGGCCTGGCCGTCGGACAACAGGCGCAGGGTGTCGTCGGCCAGCACGGCGAACCGCAGCGAGTCGACCTGCTCGGGCGCGGCGACGAGCCGGTAGCCCCCCGGCTCGCGCAGCAGCACGGTGGCGGGCTCGCCGCGGGCGCGACCGGGCTCGAGCACGTTGCGCAGCCGCCAGACGTGCGAGTCGAGGGTGGAGGACGAGCGGGGGCCCGCGTCCTCGCCCCACATGGCGGCGGCGAGGGCGTCGGGGCTCACGACGTGGCCCGCCTGCACGAGCAACAGGGTGAGCGCGCCGACCAGCCGGGCGCCGACCAGCGGGACGGGTTCGTCGGCGCGGTCGACGACGAGCGGCCCGAGATCACGGAAGTGCAGCACCCCGGAGCCTGCCTTCGTCCGGGCAGGGGTGCGAGCCGTCATCCGCGCCCTCCCCCACACCGTCGGCCCGGGCTCTCAGCCTACGTCGCGCAGGGCGTCCGGGTGACGGCCGTCCGGGTGTCAAGATCGGGTGGGAGCCGCGGCGTCGTCGGGGTTGGGGGCCGGGCGATCGGGCACCACGATGTCGCCGGGGGTCACGCAGCCGCCGACGAGCGCGTAGCCGCCGCCCGCGACCGGCACGTAGCGACCCGGGTCGGCGCACGCGGCGTGCCGCACCGTGAAGAGGGCGACCAACGCCAGAACCGTGGCGACGAGCAACGGCGCCAACGTGCGCAACCGCGCCGACGACCCGGACATGACCCCAAGATTACCCGCCGTATCGGAACAACGCCTGGGAACTCCTCCGAGGATGCTGCGACGATGCCGTGGTGACCGCCACCGCCCACCCCGTCGGCCTCGCCGACGTGCAGGCCGCCCGTGAGCTCCTCGCCGGTGTCGTCGGGCAGACGCCGATCGCGGGCTCGCGCGACCTGTCGGCGCGCTGCGCAGGCCCGGTGTGGCTGAAGTGCGAGAACCTCCAGCGGACGGGCTCGTTCAAGATCCGCGGGGCGTACAACCGCATCGCCCGCCTCGACGCCGCCGAGCGCGCGCGGGGGGTGGTCGCGGCGAGCGCGGGCAACCACGCGCAGGGCGTCGCGCTCGCCGCCCGTTTGGTGGGGATCACCGCCACGGTGTTCATGCCGATCGGCGCGGCGCTGCCGAAGGTCGCCGCGACGAAGGGCTACGGCGCCGAGGTGCGCCTCGAAGGCCACACCGTGGACGAGAGCCTCGCCGCGGCGCACCGGTTCGCGGCCGCGACGGGCGCCGTGCTGGTGCACCCCTTCGACCACGTCGACGTCATGGCCGGGCAGGGCACGGTCGGGTTGGAGATCCTCGAGCAGGTGCCCGACGTGCGCACGGTGCTGGTGTGCACCGGCGGCGGCGGCCTGCTCGGCGGCGTCGCGGCGGCGGTGAAGGGCCTCCGTCCGGACGTCGCCGTGGTCGGGGTGCAGGCGCACGGCGCCGCGGCCTGGCCGGTGTCACTGGCCGAGGGCACGCCGGTGACGCTGCCGTCGATGCGCACGATCGCCGACGGCATCGCCGTCGGCCGCCCGGGTGACGTCACGTTCGCCCAGGTGGCCGCGCAGGTCGACGACATCCTCACGGTGGGCGAGGACGCGTTGTCCCGCGCGCTGCTGCACTGCCTGGAGCGCGCGAAGCTCGTGGTGGAGCCCGCGGGAGCGGCGGGGGTGGCGGCGCTGATGGAGCATCCCCACCGGTTCGCCACCCCGGTGGTCGCGGTGTTGTCCGGGGGCAACGTCGACCCCCTCGTGCTGCTCCACGTGATCCAGCACGGCATGGCGGCCGCGGCGCGCTACCTCACGCTGCTGGTGCGCCTCGGCGACGCCCCCGGCGCGTTGGCGGGGCTGCTCACCCTGGTGGGCGACCTCGGCGGCAACGTGCTGGACGTGGCGCACGCGCGCACGTCGGTGGCCCTCCCGTTGGGGGAGGTCGACGTGCGCCTGTCCATGGAGACGCGCGGCCCGCAGCACTGCGCCGAGCTGGTGGCGGCCATCCAGGCCGCGGGCCACACCGTGGTGGACGAAACGCGGGCCTGAAGGAGCGCCCTGAGCAACTCCGGCCTACTGCGCGACGCCAAGGCGACCACCTCGCCGCGTTGTCGTCGGGCCCGATACAACCCCGGTGCCGCCTTGCGATGTGCGCCAACTGGCCGCCGCTCGCTACGGCCCGAGTTGCTCAGGACCCTCCTAAGCGCGGAACGGCTCCGCCGAGACGAGCGCGACCTTCATGCTGCCGCCATCGGGCAGCTGGTACTCGCGGGTGTCGCCGACGTGCGCGCCGATGAGCGCCGCACCCAGCGGCGAGCTGGGCGACACGACCTCGAGGCCGCCGCGCACGCCTTCCTCGCGGGAGCCGAGCAGCACGGTCTCGGTGTCGTCGTCGCCCTCGTAGCGGATCTTGAGGACCATGCCGGGGGAGACCGTGTCGGTGCTGGTGGGCGCGGTGCCGACCTGGGCGGTGCGCAGCAGTTCCTGGAGCTGGCGGATGCGGGCTTCCTGCTGGCCCTGCTCTTCGCGGGCCGCGTGGTAGCCGCCGTTCTCCTTGAGGTCACCCTCCTCGCGGCGGGCGTTGATCTCCGCAGCGATGACGGGGCGGTTGTCGATGAGCTCCTCCAACTCGGCCTTCAGCCGGTCGTAGGCCTCCTGGGTCAGCCAGGTCACCGACGCATCCGTCACGGTCATCACTCCTCCAACCTGTAGCGGCCCGTGTGGCCACGGTCCGGCGCGCCCGCGTGCTCGTGCAGGGTGGTGCCCGGCGCTAAGCCCCACCCTTAGTAAGGAAAAACACGACCCGCCAGCGGGCCGTGTGCTGCCAACGGTAACACGCGATCAGCCGCTCGTCGCCGTCTTTCGACGAACGGTCTCCGGGGTTGTGGAGTTCCCGGCTGCGCATCTTCGCTGGTCACGGCCGTGCACTTCCCCGTCGAGCCGCCGCTGCGGGCTCGGGTGGCCCCGCCTCGACGGCCGCTAACCGTAGCCCCAACGGGGCGGTCGCGCGAGTGCTGGTGTCGGCGGGGAACGTCTGCGGGCGCCGTGGCGTTGGCACCTGTCGACGCGCTGATTGTCGGTGGGCTCTGCGACGATCGAAGAAGCTCCACCGGCCCGGAAGGACTACGAATTCCTCATGTCTGACACCTCGCTGCGGCTGCTCACCGTCCACGCGCACCCGGACGACGAGTCGAGCAAAGGCGCCGCCACCGTGGCGCGCTACGTGGCCGAAGGCCACGACGTCATGGTCGTCACCTGCACCGGCGGTGAGGCGGGCAGCATCCTCAACCCCGCGATGGACCGGCCCGAGGTGCTGGCGAACATGACCTCGATCCGCCGCGAGGAGATGGCCCGCGCCGCGGAGATCCTCGGCGTGCAGCACCGCTGGCTGGGCTTCATCGATTCGGGGCTCCCCGAGGGCGATCCGAAGCCCCCGCTGCCCGAGGGCTGCTTCGCGCTCGTCGACGACGAGAAGGCCACCGCCCCGCTGGTCGCCGTCATCCGCGAGTTCCGGCCGCACGTCGTCGTCACCTACGACGAGAACGGCGGCTACCCGCACCCCGATCACATCAAGACGCACGTGATCTCGGTGGCGGCGTTCGACGCGGCGGGCGATCCCGAGCGCTACCCGGATGCGGGCGAGCCGTGGACCCCGCTCAAGCTCTACTACTCGCACGGGTTCTCCCGCGCCCGCGTCCTCGCGTTCCACGAGGCGTTGCTCGCGCGCGGGATGGAGTCGCCCTACGAGGAGTGGGTGAAGAACTGGACCACCGACCGGCCCGACCCGGAGGAGCGGGTCACCACCCGCGTCCAGTGCGCCGATTGGTTCGACGTGCGGGATCGAGCGCTGATGGCGCACGAGACCCAGATCGATCCGACGAGCCGGTGGTTCACCGTGCCGCGCGACCTGCAGCGGGAGATCTGGCCCACCGAGGACTACGAGCTCGTGCGCAGCCTCGTCGACACGGAGGTGCCCGAGGACGGGTTGTTCGCGGGCATCGATGCCCGGGTGGGCGGAATGCGCCGCTGAACCGGGCGCCCCGTAGCCTGTCACCGTGAACGCGGTGCTGGTCGAAGCGGGTCCGGAGGCCACCGGTGCCTTCCTCGCGCAGGATCCGGCCCCGCCGCCCGGGAAGGGCCCGGAGTTCGGCGAGGCGTCGCCGCTGGGCCTGCTCGTGGTCATCCTGCTGGGCGTCGCGGTGGTCTTCCTCGTCCGGTCGATGACGAAGCACCTCAAGCGGGTGCCCGCCAGCTTCGATCCCCCCGAGGAGAAGTCCGAAGGCCCCGACGAGAAGGCCTAGCCGTTGTAGGGGATGGACGGGCCGACGAAGGAGGCCCGGGGGCGGGTAGACACTGTAGGGGATGGACGGGCCGACGAAGGAGGCCCGGGGCGGGTAGACACTGCCGCATGCCCAACCGGCTCGCCAGCGCCACCTCGCCCTACCTGCTCCAGCACGCCGACAACCCCGTCGATTGGTGGGAGTGGTCGGACGCCGCGTTCGAGGAGGCGGCCCGGCGCGACGTGCCGGTGCTCCTTTCGGTGGGCTACGCGGCCTGCCACTGGTGCCACGTGATGGCGCACGAGTCGTTCGAGGACACCGGCATCGCCGCGCAGCTCAACGCGGACTTCGTGGCGATCAAGGTCGACCGCGAGGAACGGCCGGACATCGACGCCGTCTACATGGCGGCCACCCAGGCGATGACGGGCCAGGGCGGCTGGCCCATGACGTGCTTCCTCACCCCCGCGGGCGAGCCGTTCCACTGCGGCACGTACTACCCGACCGCGAGCTTCGGCAGGCTCCTCGAAGCCGTGACGACGGCCTGGCGCGAGGACGGCGAGCGGGTGCGCGGGGCGGCCGGGCAGATCGCGGGCAGGCTCGCCGACGCCGCGGCGGCCACCCTGCCCCCCGCGGCCGTCGACACCACCGGACTGGCCGCCGCACTCGACAACCTGCGCGAAGGCTTCGACGAGCGGGAGGGCGGGTTCGGCGGCGCCCCGAAGTTCCCGCCGTCGATGGTCGTGGAGTTCCTGCTGCGCCACCACGAGCGCACGGGCTCGGCCACCGCACTGGCGATGGCCGAGCTGACCTGCGAGCGGATGGCCCGCGGCGGGATGTACGACCAGCTCGCGGGCGGGTTCGCCCGTTACAGCGTCGACGCGCGCTGGGTGGTGCCGCACTTCGAGAAGATGCTCTACGACAACGCGCTGCTGCTCCGCGGCTACGCGCACCTGCACCGGGTCACCGGCTCGGCGCTCGCCCTGCGCGTGGCCGACGACACGGCCGGGTTCCTGCTCCGCGACCTGATCACCGCCGAGGGCGGCTTCGCGGCCGCGCTCGACGCCGACACCGAGGGCGTCGAGGGCAAGACCTACGCCTGGACCCCCGCCCAGCTCCGCGACGTGCTGGGCACCGAGGACGGCGCCTGGGCCGCGGAGCTATTCACGGTCACCGACGACGGCACGTTCGAGCACGGCGCCTCCACGCTGCAGCTCGCCGTCGACCCGGCCGATCCCGTGCGCTGGGCCCACGTGAAGGCCGCGTTGCTCGCCGCGCGCGCCGAGCGTCCGCAGCCCGCGCGCGACGACAAGGTGGTCACGGCCTGGAACGGGCTGGCCATCGTCGCGCTCGCGGAGGGCGGGGCCGCGCTCGACCGGCCGGAGTGGGTCACCGCCGCCGCGCGGGCCGCCGATCTGCTGTTGGAACTCCACGTCGTCGACGGACGCCTCCGCCGCTCCTCGCGCGACGGCGTGGTCGGCGCGGCGGCGGGCGTGCTGGAGGACCACGCCGCGCTGGCCGACGGCCTGCTCGCGCTGCACCAGGCCACCGGTGCGCCCCGGTGGCTCGCGGCCGCGACGGAGCTGCTCGACGCGGCCCTCGCGCACTTCGTCGAAGGTGACGTCGCCTACGACACCGCCGACGACGCGGAGGCTCTGTTGCACCGGCCCCGCGAGATCACCGACAACGCGTCGCCGTGCGGCGGCTCCGCGTTGGCCTCGGCGCTGCTCACGGCGTCGGTGCTGACCGACCGCGGCGGGCGGTACCGGGAGGCGGCCGAGGCCGCGCTGCACGGCGCGGGCACCCTCCTGCGCGAGCACCCGCGCTTCGCGGGGCACTGGCTCACCGCGGCCGAGGCGCAGGTCGCGGGCCCGCTACAGGTGGCGATCGCGGGCGACGGGCCGGATCTCCTCGACCGCGCGCGGCGCACCGCCCCCGGGGGCACCGTGATCGTCGCCGGACCCCCGGAGGCGCCCGGCGTGCCGCTGCTGGCCGCCCGGCCGCTCGTCGACGGCGCCCCCGCGGCCTACGTGTGCCGCGGCTTCGTGTGCGACCGCCCCGTCACCACCCCCGACGAGGTGGCCGCCGCGTTTCGCCCGAGGTGAACGTCCATCACGGCAGTATCGGTGTAATCTCGTAATCGAGGGGAGCAACGCGGGAGGACGAGATGAGCGGACGGATGCACCGGGGATGGCACGCACGCGGCGGCCGCGGACCGGGCCGGGGTGGGTGGCAACAGGCCGACCTGCCCGGCGCCGACGACGCCGCCGCCTGGCTCTCGGGCCGCCTCCCCGACGGGTGGTTCACGGCGGCACCGGAGGTCACGGTGGACCGCGAGGAGATCGTCATCGTCGGCACGTTGCCGCCGGTGGAGGGCGAGTTCGCCGAGGGTGACGCGGGTGGCGCCGAGCGCGCCGCCGCCGAGGCGGGCCGGATCTCCCGGTTCCGCGAGACCACCCGCGAGGAGCGCATCGAGATCGCCCGCCAGGCCGAGCACCGCTACGGCCGCAAGGTCGCGTGGGGTGCGCGGGTCGGCGACACCGAGCAGCTGTTCACCGTCGCCTCGGTGCCGGTGATGACGCGGCTGCGGCAGCCCGAGCGGGTCGTGCTCGACACGCTCGTCGACGCAGGCGTGGCCCGGTCGCGCTCCGACGCGCTGGCCTGGGCCGTCAGGTTGGTCGGCCAGCACGCCGACGACTGGCTGGCCGAGCTGCGGTCGGCCATGGCGAAGGTGGACGACCTGCGGGCCAAGGGGCCCGACGGCGGCGAGAGCGCTTAGCGCAGCAGCACCAGCCAGATCGCGACGAGGTGGCAGAGCGCGGCGAGCACCGTGGCCGCGTGGAAGAACTCGTGGTAGCCGAACGTGTGCGGCCACGGGTTCGGCCACTTCGTCGCGTAGAACACGGCGCCCGCGGTGTAGAGCGCGCCGCCCGCGAGCAGCAGCACGAACACCGCGACACCGCCGTTCGTGAGCAGCTCGGGCAACACGAACACGGCCACCCAGCCGAGCGCCATGTAGACCGGCACCGCGAGCCACGAGGGCGCGTGCGGCCACACCGTCTTGAGCAGGACGCCCAGCAGCGCCCCGCCCCAGACCACGGTGAGCACCCAGCGGGCCGTGCCCGGGGCCAGCGCGAGCGCCGACACCGGCGTGTACGTGCCCGCGATGAACAGGAAGATCATCGAGTGGTCGAGCCGCTTCATGATCGCCCGGGCCCGCGGGGTGCGCCACGTGTGGCGGTGGTAGAGCGCGCTGACGCCGAACAGCGCCAGGATCGTGACGCTGTAGACGGTGGTGGCCAGGGCCGCGCCCGCCCCGACGCGCGCCGCGGCGACCGCCACGAGCACCACGCCGGAGCCGATCGAGACGACGAACGACCAGAAGTGCAGCCAGCCCCGCATCCGCGGCTTGAGCAGCGGAGCGCTGGTCCCGGCGGTCACGCGACGAGGCTACGGCACCCGGCGCACGATGAGGGCTGCACGCGGGTGAGCACCGCCACGGCGGCGTAGGCTCACCCGCCGTGGGCGTTCGCGACCTGCTCTACTCGCTCTACGAGCGCAGGCTCTCGCGACACCTGCGTGGCCTGGAGGAGCGGCCCCGGCACGTCGCGGTGATGCTCGACGGCAACCGCCGGTGGGCGCGCGAGGCGGGCTTCGTCGACGTCAACGACGGGCACCGGGTGGGCGCGGCCAAGATCGCCGATCTGCTCGCGTGGTGCGAGGAGGAGGGCGTGGAGGTCGTCACGCTCTTCCTGCTCTCCACCGACAACCTGAGCAGGCCCGCCGACGAGCTCGACCCGCTCCTGGAGATCATCGCCGACGTCGTGGACGAGCTCGCGGGCCCGGCGGCACCGTGGCGGGTGCGGATCGTCGGGGCCCTGGACCTGCTGCCACCCGGCATCGCGCACCGGCTGGCGGCGGCGGCCGAGCGCACCGCCGGGCGCCGGGGCCTGGAGCTCAACGTCGCGGTCGGCTACGGCGGTCGGCAGGAGATCGCCGACGCCGTGCGCAAGCTGCTGCTGCGCCACGCCGAGGCGGGCACGTCGATCGAGGAGCTCGCCGAGGTCCTCGACGTCGACCACATCGCCCAGAACCTCTACACCTCCGGCCAGCCCGACCCCGACCTCGTCATCCGCACGTCGGGGGAGCAGCGGCTGTCGGGCTTCCTGCTGTGGCAGTCGGCGCACTCGGAGTTCTGGTTCTGCGAGGCCTACTGGCCGGCGTTCCGCAAGGTCGACTTCCTGCGCGCGATCCGCGACTACGCCGCCCGACACCGCCGCTTCGGCACCTGACCGCTACTGGTCGGTCTCCGCGGTGTCGGACTCGTCGGTGGCCGACTCCTCGGTGGCTTCGTCGCTGTTGTCAGGCAGCGGCGTCACGCCGATCACCGGCAGCTGGTTCACGATCGGTACCGGGGAGAGGTCCGCCGTCGACGCGGGGGGCACGCTGCCGCGGCGCATGCCGTAGAAGCCGTCGCTGGCGTCGACGGGCTGGTAGACGAGCGGTACCGGCGCGGGCGCGGCGTCTGCCGAGGCGGGGGCGGTCGAGGCGGGCGACGGTTCGATGGGTGCGGCGGTGGCCACTCCCGCGAGACCGAGCCCGGCGGCGACCAGTCCGACCACGGCGACGGCGGTGCCGAGCACGAGCTTGTTCACGGTGACTCCAACGAAGGAAAGAGGGGAACGGCGACGGGCCCGGACCCCCTTGTCGGGGAGTCCGGGCCCGTGGTGCCCGCTAGATCAGGGAAGCGGGATCGGCAGAACGTCGGTCGTGTTGAACGAGTCGCGGTTCACCGTCTTGCTCTTGTCGATGTTCTTGCTGTTGTCCTGCACGTTGTCGGTGACGTTCAGGTCGAGAACGTCCTCGATGTTGTTGCAGCTCGCGATCGGGGCCTGGGTCTGGGCGTTGACCGGGATGGCCGCGTTGACGGCGGCCAGGATGCCCGCCACACCCAGCGCCGGGGTGGTGGCGCTCGCCGCCTGCGCAGACGAGTTGTCAGCAGCCTGCGTGGCGGACACGCACTGCGGGGAGTGGTCGAAGCTGTCCGCCAGGGCAAGCGGGGATGCCGCGAGGATAACGGCGGCCGAGCCCACGACGATGATTGCAGCCTTCTTCAGCACAGTGTCTCCTGAGGGATGGTCTTCATTCAGGCTAGCTCTGGGGGGAGCCGTGCCAGCCAGAAAGAAACATATCGGACTGGTTGCCTGAATACAAATTGTCTACCACCATTGAGTGCACGCCGAAAAAGGTTATTCCCCATTCCGGGTGAACCGGCTTTCCGGACAACGGCGAAGGCCCGGACCCACTATCCGGGTCCGGGCCTTCGTGCCTGCGACGACTCAGCTGTTGAACGAGTCGCGGTTGATCTCGCGCGACTTGTCGATGTTCTTGCTGTTGTCCTGGAAGTTGTCGCGGACGTTCACGTCGACGAGGTCCTCGATGTTGTTGCAGCTCAGGATCGGCGCCTGGGTCTGCGCGTTGACCGGCACGGCGATGTTGGCGGCGGCACCGAGCAGTGCGGCGACCGGCGTCGTGGCGGAGGCCGCCTGGGCGACCGAGTTGTCCGCGGCCTGGGGGGCGGACACGCACTGCGGGGAGTGGTCGTAGCTGTCCGCCATGGCGAGCGGGGAAGCCGCGAGGATAACGGCGGCCGAGCCCACGACGATGATTGCAGCCTTCTTCAGCACAGTCTCTCCTGAGGGGTGGTCTTCATTCAGGCTGGCTTTGAGGGGAGCCGTGCCAGCCGGAAAGAAATGTATCGGATCGATCGGCGGATAACAAATTGTCTGCCACCATTGAGTGCACGCCGAAAAAGGTTATTCCCCAATCCGGGTGAACCGCACTCCCCGGCGACGACGAAGGCCCGGACCCCACGATCGGGGTCCGGGCCTCGGTGTCTTGCGTCAGATCAGCCGTTGCCCGAGTTCCGGTTCACCGTGCGCGACGCGTCGATGTTGCGGCTGTTGTCCTGGAAGTTGTCGCTGACGTTGACGTCGACGAGGTCCTCCAGGTTGTTGCAGCTCAGGATCGGCGCCTGGGTCTGCGCGTTGATCGGAGCGGCAACGTTGGCCGCGAGGCCCAGCAGCGCGGCGAGCGGGGAGCTGACGGAGGCCGCCTGGTTCACCGAGTTGTCCGCGGCCTGGGGGGCCGACTGGCAGGTCGGCGAGTGGTCGTAGGTGGTGTCGGTGGTCTTGCTGTAGTGCTTGTGGTCGGCCTTGTGGTCGGCCTTGTGGTGACCCTTGTCGTCGCCCTTGTGGTGGCCCTCACCGGCGAAGGCGAGCGGGCTCACGGCCAGCAGACCTGCGGCAGCCGCAGCCACGACAATTCCAGCCTTCTTCAGCACAGTTCATCTCCCGTTGGTGACGCGGATTCGGCCGAAACCGATTCCCTTCGGTGTCGACGTGTGACTTGGGGAGCCCTCGCCGACCGAGGGAAAACGTATCGGTTGGCTGTCAAGCCACCAAACTGTGTAACACTATTGGGTGAGTCGAATACTTTTAGTGGGGATACGCCTCTTTTCGGGGGATGGCCCGTCGGGTTGCAATCCGATCGGCACGGCATTTTGACCACGCTGCGTGGGCCCACATCACCCGATGGGTGTCGTATCCTTTCTCTTTCGCACTCTGCGTGATGCCGCCCGGAACGGGGGGTGGCGCCCGGCGCGGCTCGACGGGCTCGCGCGGGCGCTCCGGAGGGGTGGCCGCGCACCCGCTCGCCGGCCGGTTCGGCCCGCGTGGCGGGCTCGCTCGCGCCGAACGGTCTGTTGCCGCGACGCAGCGGCCGAAAGTGTCAAACCGGCCCGCCCGACGGCGACGGGCGGTAGGCGATCAACGACGAACGGTAGTCCGTTGTGTTAATTCTGGGGGAGCGACACGGCTACGACACGGCGTTGCAGTTGACCGCACCCGGGTGACCGCCGGTAGCGTTTGCGTCGGCGGACCCGTACCCGATGCGGGACCGCCCGGGAGGCCCTGGTCGTGGTGTCACACACCCGAGAGGGCCGGCAACCGGCCCTCGCGGGCGTCCGCGGCGGTGTCGCGGAGGTCCGAGCAGGGCAGGCCGGCCCACCGGAGAGTGGGCGTGGTGCCGCGCCCACGAGGGAGCACCCGTGATCGAACCTGCTGCTGGCGCACAAGGCTCGGAACCCCGGCGCTGCTACGTGCTCGACACCTCTGTTCTCCTTTCCGACCCGTGGTCGCTGACCCGGTTCGAGGAGCACGAAGTCGTCCTGCCGCTGGTGGTGATCTCCGAGCTGGAGGGCAAGCGGCACCACCCCGAGTTGGGGTGGTTCGCCCGCACCGCGTTGCGGACGCTCGATGACCTGCGCATCGAACACGGGCGGCTGGACGCGCCCGTTCCCATCGGTGACGTGGGCGGCACGCTGCACGTCGAGCTCAACCACACCGACCCGGAGGTGCTCCCCGCGGGCTTCCGCACCGATTCCAACGACTCGCGCATCCTGGCCTGCGCGCTCAACCTCGCCGCCGAGCGCCGCGCCGACGGCCGGGGCCCGGTCGTGCTGGTCACCCAGGACATGCCGCTGCGGGTGAAGGCGGCCGCCGTCGGGCTCACCGCCGACGAGTACCACGCGCTCGACGTGGTGCCGACCGGCTGGACCGGCATGGCCGACGTGGCCGTCACCTCGTCCGACGTCGACACGCTCTTCAAGGACGGCGTGATCGACCTGGACGCGGCGCGCGAGCTGCCCTGCCACACCGGGCTGCGCCTCTCCGGCGGTGGCTCGGCCGCGCTCGGCCGGGTCACGGCCGACAAACGGGTGCGGATCGTGCGCGGCGACCGGGAGGCGTTCGGCCTGCACGGCCGCTCCGCCGAGCAGCGGGTGGCGCTGGACATCCTGCTGGACCCGGAGGTCGGCATCGTCTCCCTGGGCGGCCGGGCGGGCACCGGCAAGTCGGCGCTCGCGCTGTGCGCCGGGCTGGAGGCGGTGATGGAGCGCCAGCAGCACCGCAAGGTCGTGGTGTTCCGGCCCCTCTACGCCGTCGGCGGGCAGGAGCTGGGCTACCTGCCGGGCAGCGAGAGCGAGAAGATGGCGCCCTGGGCGCAGGCCGTCTTCGACACGCTCGGCGCGCTGGTCAGCCAGCAGGTGCTCGAGGAGGTCATCGCCCGCGGCATGCTGGAGGTGCTCCCGCTCACCCACATCCGCGGCCGGTCCCTGCACGACAGCTTCGTGATCGTCGACGAGGCGCAGTCGCTCGAGCGCGGCGTGCTGCTCACCGTGCTGTCGCGGCTGGGCACCGCGTCGCGGGTGGTGCTCACCCACGACGTGGCGCAGCGCGACAACCTGCGCGTCGGGCGGCACGACGGCGTCGCGGCGGTGATCGAGAAGCTGAAGGGCCACCCGCTCTTCGCGCACGTCACGCTCACCCGCAGCGAGCGCAGCCCGATCGCCGCGCTCGTCACGGAGATGCTGGAGGGCCCCTCCGCCTAGCTCGCGCACACCGTGCGGGGTCGGCGCACACTGCGGGACGTGTGCGCCGACCACCGACGGTGTGCGTGGGCGTCGTCAGAGGCCGTGGGGGGTGCCCTCGGTGAAGCCCGCCATCGTCTGGATGCCCACCGTGGCCCGCTCGGCCAGCTCGGCCACCGTGCGCGCGCCCACGTAGGTGGCCGCGCTCCGCACGCCCGCGCAGATGCCGTCGAGCACGTCCTCCACGCCGGGCCGCTGCGGGTCGAGCAGCTGCCGCGAGGCGGAGATGCCCTCCTCGAACAGGGCCTTGCGGGCGCGGTCGAAGCCGCCGTCGCCGCGGGTGCGGGCGCTCACGGCCCGCTTGCTCGCCATCCCGAACGACTCCTTGTAGGGCCGCCCCGACTCGTCGCGCAGCAGGTCGCCGGGCGACTCGAACGTGCCCGCCAGCCACGACCCGATCATCACGGCCGACGCGCCCGCGGCCAGCGCCAGCGCCACGTCGCGGGGGTGCCGCACCCCGCCGTCGGCCCAGATGTGCACGCCCTGCTCGCGCCCGGCCGCCGCGCACTCGAGCACGGCGGAGAACTGCGGGCGCCCGACCCCGGTCATCATCCGCGTGGTGCACATCGCACCGGGCCCGACGCCGACCTTGACGATGTCGGCGCCCGCCGCGGCGAGGTCGCGCACCCCTTCGGCGGTGACGACGTTGCCCGCCGCCACCGGCACGTCCGGCCCGGCTGCCGTGCGGACGGCGGCCAGCGCGTCGAGCATCTTGTCCTGGTGGCCGTGCGCGGTGTCGACCACCAGCACGTCCACGCCCGCCGCGAGCAGCGCCTTCGCCTTGACGGCCACGTCGCCGTTGATCCCGACGGCGGCCGCGGTGCGCAGCCTGCCCGCGGCGTCGAGCGCCGGGGTGTAGATGCCGGCGCGCAGGGCGCCGAGCGCGGTGAGCAGGCCCGCGAGCCTGCCCTCGGCGTCGAGCGCGAGCGCGGTGCCGCGCCCGCCGAGCGCCTCGAACACGTCGCGGGGCGGGGTGTCGACGGGCAGCGTGACCGTGGCCGGGTCGAGCACGTCGGCGAGCCGGGTGAAGCGGTCCACGCCCGTGCACGCCGCCTCGTCGACCGTGCCGATCGGGCGCCCGCCCTCGTCCACCACCACGACGGTGCCGTGCGCGCGCTTGGGCAGCAGCGACAGCGCCTCGGCCACGGCGTCGCCGGGCCCGAGGACGAGCGGGGTGTCCCAGACCACGTGCCGCGACTTGATCCACGCGACGATGTCGGCGACGGCCGACGGCGCGACGTCCTGGGGCAGCACGGTGAGCGCACCGCGGCGGGCGAGGGTCTCGGCCATCCGCCGCCCGGCGACGGCCGTCATGTTGGCGGCGACCACGGGCACGGTCGCGCCCGACGGATCCGGGCTGGTGAGGTCGACGTCGAACCGGGAGGCCACCGACGAGCGGCCGGGGACGAGGAACACGTCGTCGTAGGTGAGGTCGTGCTGCGGGGTCTGCCCGTCGAGGTAGCGCACGGTGGAGGAAGTCTACTCGCGCATCAGCGAGCGCACCGCGTCGATCGTGTCGGCCTCGGCCGGGGTCTTGTCGGGGCGGTAGCGCAGCACGCGGGCGAAGCGCAGCGCGACGCCGCCCGGGTAGCGGGGGCTGCGCTGGGCGCCGTCCAGCGCGATCTCGACGACCAGCTCGGGCCGCAGCAGCACCGCGTGGCCCTGCTCCTCTCGGGCGAGGCCGGGGAACGTGCTGGTCTGCCAGGCCAGCAGCTCGTCGGTCATGCCCTTGAACGTCTTGCCGACCATGATCGGCTCGCCGCCGTCGGGGTCGCGGGCGCCGAGGTGGATGTTGGACAGCGACCCGGTGCGCCGCCCGTAGCCCCACTCCGCGCCGAGCACCACCAGGTCGAGGGTGTGCACCGGCTTGACCTTCTGCCAGGCCTTGCCGCGCCGCCCCGCCGCGTAGGGGGCGTCGAGCGCCTTCACGACCACGCCCTCGTGGCCCGCGGAGAGCGCGTCGTCGAGCACGGCGGCGGCCTGCTCCGCGGTCGGACGACGCACGCCCGGCATGCGCAGCGCCGGGTGGTCGGCCAGCAGCGCGGCCAGCGCGTCGAGCCGCACCTGGAGCGGCTCGTCGAGGAGGTCGGTGCCGTCGAGGTGCAGGAGGTCGAAGAAGAACGGTGAGAGCAGCACCGCTGCGCTGTCATCTGAAGACCCGTCGCTGCCGAAGCGGCTCATCGTGTCCTGGAACGCGCGGGGGCGGCCGTCGTCGTCGAGCGCGAGGGTCTCGCCGTCGAGCACGAAGGCGCGGGCGGGCAGCGCCCGCACCTGCGCGACCAGCTCGGGCACGCCCGCGGTGATCTCGCGGAGCGTGCGGGTCCAGACCCGCACGTCGTCGCCGTCGCGGTGCACCTGGATGCGGGCGCCGTCGAGCTTGTACTCGACGGTGACGTCCGGGCCGAGGCCTGCGAGCGCCGCGTCGAGCGAATCGCCGGGGGAGGCGAGCATCGGCCGGACGGGCCTGCCGACCTGCAGGGTGACGGCCGCGAGCGCGGGCTCGCCGCCGTCGAGGGCGAGACGGGCGGTCTCGGGGAGGCGCCCGGACAGCATGAAGGCCCGGCGCACCACGGCGGCGGGGACCTCGGCGGCCGTCGCGACCGCCTCCAGCATCACGCCCTCCAGCGCGCCGTGGCGCAGCTCGCCGCCGAGCAGCGTGGTGAGGAAGCGCTGCTCCTCGGGGGTGGCGGCGGCGAACAGGCCGTGCAGCAGCTCGGCCCGCCGCTTGGTGGAGCCTGCGCCCGCGGTGGTGGCGAGCGCGTCGAGCGTGGTGTCGACGGCCTCGACGGTGAGCGTGGGCTCGGCCGCGGGCGGCGCGTCGATGCCGGAGAGCGTGCGCCAGCCGGTGCCGATGCGGCCCTGGCGCGCCTCGCCCGCCAGCCACGCGGTGGCGGGCTCGACCTCGGCGGGCGTGGCCGCGCGGAGCAGGGCCGCGAGCGTCGCCGCCTTGGCCGTGCGGGCGCGCGTGGCCCCGACGGCCGCGGAGGCGGCGACGACCTCGGTGAACAACATCGTCCGATCCTCGCATCGACCACCGACAACGCGCGCGAACCGCCCCACCTCGGGCGTGCGGCGGGTTGGGGGCACGCGCACCACGCCGAGCGCGCCACGCCCGCGGCCCGCGCGTGCAGCCCGCGCGGGCGGCACCCCCCGATGCCGCCCGCGCGGCTCAGCGCGCGGCGCGCAACACCCCCGATGCCGCGCGCCGCGCCGAGACCCGTTGCGCCGGCTCAACGGGCGCCGAGGGACTCCTTGATGATGTCGGCGTGCCCGGCGTGCTGGGCGGTCTCGTGCAGGAGGTGCAGGAGCACCTCGCGCGCGTTCCACGCCGCGTCCGGCGGGTACCAGGGCGCTTCGGGGAGCTTGTGAGACGTCTCGAGATCGGGCAGCGAGGTGATCACCTCCTCGGTGTGCTTCGCCGCCGCGGCGTAGCCGTCGAGCAGGCTCGTCACCGTCTCGCCCGGCTCCATGCGGAAGCTCGCGAAGTAGCGGTCGAGGTCGTCGGTCTTCTGGCCGTCGACGATGAAGTCGACCCAGATCGTCTCGCCGTAGGTGACGTGCTTGAGGATGCCGCCGAGGCAGAGCGCGCTGGCCGTGGGCGTCGCGCGCGCCTGCTCCTCGGTGACGTCGGCGAACATCCGCGACAGGCTCTGCCGCGCCGACTCCAGGATCGTGAGGATCTGGGTCTTCTCGTCCATCAGCCCATGGTCTTCTGGCCGTCGAGGGTCTCACGCAGGATGTCGGCGTGGCCCGCGTGCTGCGCGGTCTCGCCCACGATGTGCACGAACACGCGACGCGCAGAACGGGTGGCGTTCGGCGGGAACCAGGGCGCCTCGGGCAGCGGCTGGGTGGCGTCGAGGTCCCAGGTGCGCACGAGCTCGTCGGTGCGCGCGGCGATCTTCTCGTAGTCGGCCAGCACGCCTTCCAGGGTCTCGTCTTCGCGGAGGACGAAGCCGTCGGCGTGCTCGGCGTAGCTGTCCTCGGTCATCGCCATCGTCTGCGGGCCGTCGACGACGAAGTCCGCCCAGCCCTTCTCGGTCTGGGCCACGTGCTTGACCAGGCCGCCGAGGGTGAGCTCGCTGACCGTGAGACGCTGGCGCGCCTGCTCGTCGGTGATGCCGTGCACGGTGTGGCGGAGGAAGCCGCGGTGGGCGGTGAGGGCTTCGAGGAGGTCGTCGCGTTCGCTCATGAGAAGAACTCTAGTGGGCCCAGCGGTCACTTTCTGACCGCATTGCCGCCACACTGGAAATATGGCCAACACGAGCTCGCGGACGCTGCGCCTGCTGTCGCTGCTGCAGACCCACCGCTTCTGGCCCGGCCCGGAGCTGGCCGACCGGCTCGAGGTCTCCGCCCGCACGCTGCGCCGCGACGTCGACCGCCTCCGCGAGCTCGGCTACCCGGTGGACGCCCACCGCGGCGCGGAGGGCGGCTACCAGCTCGCCGCGGGGGCCGCGCTGCCCCCGCTCGTGATCGACGACGACGAGGCCGTCGCGCTGGCCGTCGGCATGCAGGTGGTGGCGCAAGGCGCGGTGCCCGGCGTCGAGGAGGCAGGGGTGCGGGCGCTCACGAAGGTGATCCAGGTGATGCCGCCGCGGCTGCGCCGCCGGGTGGAGGCCCTGCGTGCGGTCACCACGGCGCCCACGTGGAACACCGCCCCGCCGCTCGACCCCGACGTCCTCACCACGCTGGCGCAGGCCTGCCGCGACGACGAGCGCATCGAGTTCGGCTACACCACCTACGCGGGCGACCGGGCCACCCGCCTCGCCGAGCCGCACCGCCTCGTCCCGCTCGGCCGCCGCTGGTACCTCGTGGCCTACGACCTGCACCGCCACGACTGGCGCAGCTTCCGCCTCGACCGCATCACCGAGCCCCGCCGCACCGGCGCCCGCTTCCTGCCCCGCAAGCTGCCGACCGACGACGCCGCCCAGTTCGTGCGCGCGGGCATCCGCAGCATCCCGGCCACCTACCGGGTCGACGTGCTGGTGCACGCCCCCGCCGAGCGCCTGCGCCCCCAGCTGGGCCGCTGGGCGGAGATCACCGAGGTGGACGCGCAGACCTGCGAGCTGCGCATGACCGTGGACGACCTCGCCTGGCCCGCGATGGCGCTCGGCGCGGCGGGCGCGAACTTCGAGGTGCGCGAGCCCCCCGAGCTGGTGGAGCTGCTGCGCGACTGGTCCGCCCGCTTCGCTCGCGCCGCTCAGGACCTATCGGCGTAGGCGGTGATCTGCTCGGCGAACCGGTCCAGCGCATCGAGATCTCCGGCCGTCATGGCGTCAGTGTGTCAGGCCGCCACGCCGACCGTGGTGGTGTCGCCGATGCCGGGCAGGTTGGGGTGGCTCACCGCGTCGACGGTGAGCTCGCCGACCTCCGTGGTGACCACGAGCCGGGTGACCGCGCCGAGGAACGTGCTGGTGAGCACGGTGCCGCTGATGCCCTCCTGCGCGCCGACGCGCAGCGCTTCGGGCCGGATCTGGGCCTGCTCCGCCGCGCCGGGCGTGATCCGCCCGTCCGCTACGGGCACGGTGTTCATCACGCCCACGAACTCGGCCACGAACGGCGTGGCCGGGTGGGCGTACACGATCTGCGGCACGTCGACCTGCTCCAGGCGGCCCGCGTTGAGCACCGCCACCCGATCGGCCACCGCGAGCGCCTCGGACTGGTCGTGCGTGACGAACAGCGTGGTGATGCCCTCCGCGAGCTGCACGCGGCGGATCTCGTCGCGCAGCTGCACGCGCACCCGCGCGTCGAGCGCGGACAGCGGCTCGTCCAGCAGCAGTACCGACGGCTGCACGGCCAGCGCCCGCGCCAGCGCCACCCGCTGCTGCTGGCCGCCCGGAGAGCTGGTGCGGGTAGGCGTCGCCCGCGGGCGCCGAGGCCCGACCAGCTCCAGCAGCTCGGCCGCCCGCTTCGCCCGCTCGGCCGCGCCGACCTTGCGCATCCGCAGCCCGAACGCGACGTTCTCCGCCGCCGTCATCGTGGGGAACAGCGAGTAGGCCTGGAAGACCATGCCGGTGTCGCGCTTGGCCGCGGGCACCCCGGTGACGTCCTTGCCGCCGATGAGCACCTGCCCCGCGGTGGGGGAATCGAAGCCCGCGAGCAGCCGCAGCGCCGTGGTCTTGCCGCAGCCGGACGGCCCGAGCAGCGCCAGCAGCTCGCCGGGCTTGAGCTGCAGGTCGAGCCCGTCGAGCGCGTGCGTGGCGCCGAAGCTGCGCCGGATGCCCACGAACTCGACCGCAGTGCCGGACCGCACCGCAGTGCTCGTCACGAAACCCTCCTCCGGCCGCCCGCGAACGACACGAGCAGCAGCAACAGCCAGGTGAGCACGAGGCTCGCCAGCGTGAGCGCCACCGACACCCCGGCCTGGCTCTGGCCGACCACGACGACCGCGACCGGGAACGTGTTGGTGTACAGCAGGATCCGGGCGATCACGACCTCGCCGAGCACCAGCGCGAGCGTGAGGAACGCCGAGCCCAGCACGGCGCTGCGGATCGTGGGCAGCACCACCCGCAGCAGCGCCAGCGGCAGGCTTGCGCCGAGGTTGCGCGCGGCCTCCACGAGCGTGCGCAGCGGCACGGCGGCCAGGCCGTTGTCGATCGCGCGGTAGGCGAACGGCACCGCCAGCACCACGTAGAACGGCGTGAGGGCGCTCATCGGCGAGGAGAACAGCGCGTTGAACAGCGGCGTGTTGAGGTTGGCCTGCACGAACGCGATGCCCGCCGCCATCACGACCGGCGGCACGACGATGGGCAGGATCGTGGCCGTTTCCAGCAGCCCGGCCACCGACGGTAGCCGCAGCCGCACCCACACCGCGGTCGGCACCACGAGCACCAGCACCAGCACCGCGGTGATCACCGCGATCTCCAGCGACACGGTGAGCGCCTCGAGCAGCACCGGATCCGTGGCGATGGCCAGGTAGTTGGCCACGCCGTAGCCGCCGCCGGGCTTGCGCAAGCTGAACTCCAGCGACGACAGCAGCGGCACGACGAAGTACACCGCGGCCAGGCCAAGCACGACGACCCGCCAGCGCCTGCCCCTCACTTGGGCGCCCATCGGGAGGCCCGCCGCTGCAGCGCCAGGTAGGCCACCATCACGACGCCGATGACGATCACCATGTCGAAGCCGAGCGCGAGCCCGACGTTCTGCTGGTTGGCCAGCACGTTGCCCGACAGCGCCGAGGCGATCGCCGTGGGCACCAACGGGATCGTGCCGCTGGTGAGCGCGAGCGCGGTGGCGTAGGCGGCGAACGCGTTGCCGAAGAGCACGAGTGTGGCCCCGGCCAGCGCGGGCGCGAGCACCGGCAGCGCCACGTGCCGCCAGTACGCCCACGCGGACGCCCCGAGGTTCTCCGCCGCCTCCCGCCACTGCGGCTGCAGGCCCTCGAGCGCGGGACCGATGAGGATGACCATCAGCGGGATCTGGAAGTAGACGTAGGTGAGCCCGAGGCCGGTGAGCGAGTCGATGCGGAACCCCGCGGCGTAGAGGTCGATGCCCGCGCCGCGGAGGGCGATCGTGGCGAGCCCGGTTTGGCCGAGCGCGGCGATGAACGCGAACGCCAGTGGCACGCCGCCGAAGTAGGCCAGCACACCGGACGCCGTCGACACCACTCGTCGTAGCGGGCTCGTCGGACGGCTGGTGAGCACCGCCTGCGCGAGGAACGCGCCGAACACCGCGCCGATCACGGCCGTGACCAGGGAGATCTCCAGGCTCGACCAGAACGCGGCGAGGTACTGCGGCTGCGTGACGGTGGCAACGAGGTTCTCCAGCGTGGGCTGCCCGCTCGGATCCGACAGCGCGCCACTGATCACGAAGTACAGCGGGCCGCCGAGGAAGACCAGCAGGTAGAGCGCGAACGGCACGAGGCCGAGGAGCGCCCGCCACGACCGGGGCGCGCGGACCTTCTCCAACGGCGCGGCCGGCGCCTCGAGCAGGTTCGTCACGACAGGGTTCTACGCGGTGGCCGCGGCCCAGCCCTTGGCCACGGCCTGCTGGGCCGCGTCGGTCTGCGCCTGGGTGGGGAACTGCGGCTCACCCGTCACCTGCGGGAGCGCGGCGAGGCCCGCCTTGTCGGCCGTGCCCGCCTGCTGCATCGCGTTGAGCCGCACCGGCCGCGACTTGCCCTGCAACCAGAGGTTCTGGCCCTCGTCGGAGTACAGGAACTCCTGCCAGAGCCGGGCCGCGGCCGGGTGCGGCGCGTTCTTGTTGATCGCCTGAGCGTAGTACTGGGCGAACAGGCCATCCGTGGGAACGGCGACGTTCCACGGGAACGACGCCTTCACCTTCTCGGCCTGGGTGACGTTGAGGTAGTCCCAGTCCAGCACGATCGGCGTCTGGCCGCTCTCGATCGTGGCCGAGTTGGGGTCGACCTTCAGCAGGTTGCCCGCCTTGGAGACCTTGCCCCAGAAGTCGATGCCGGGCTGGATGTTGTCGAGGCTGCCGCCGTTGGCCAACGCCGACGCCCATACCCCGGCGAACGCGGCCGCGGCCTGGGTGGGGTCGCCGTTCAGCGCGACCTGGCCCTTGTACTCGGGCTTGAGGAGATCGGCGAACGTGGTGGGGCAGTTGGGGACGATCTTGTTGTTGCAGCCGATCGAGATGTAGCCGCCGTAGTCGTTGACCCATGCGCCGTTCGGGTCCTTGTTGGCCGCGGGGATCGTGTCCCACGTAGCCACCTTGTAGGGCGCGAAGAGCGCGGTATTGGTGTTGGCGAAGGACTGGCCAAGGTCGAGCACGTCGGGCGCGCGGTCCTGGGTGCCGAGCTGTTTGACGGCGTTGATCTCGTCCTGACTGGACCCGTCGGGGTTCGCCGAATTGATCTTGATGCCGTACTTGGTGGTGAACGCCTTGAGGATGTTGCCGTAGTTGGCCCAGTCGGGCGGCAGCGCGATGACGTTGAGCGTGCCCTCCCTGGAGGCGTCCGCCACCAGGGCGTCCATGCCACCGGCCGCCTGCAGCGACGTGGCGGCCGCCCAGCCCTGGCTTGCGGGCGCACCACCACCCCCACCCCCGCCGGAGCTGACGCAGCCCGCGGCGGCCATGGCCACGGCCGCGCCGATCGTGACGAGGGACAACAGGCGACGCCGACGGATCATGGCCGGAATCTATCCCCGAGCCCCGACGGAATCGAGGCTCGATCCGGTCACGGCGCGGCGGTGCAGGTGCCCTGCACCGCTAGCGGACGCTGTCCACGGGCAGCGCGCCGCGGCCGAGCACGGTGCGGATGGCGAACGTGGAACGGGCATCGCTGACGGCGTCGATGGCCAGCACCTTGTCGAGCAGCAGCGACTCGTAGGCCCCGAGATCGGGCACGACGGCCTCGACGAGGAAGTCGGCTTCGCCGCTGACGACGTAGCAGGCGACCACGGCCGGGATGGCGGTGAGCGCATCCTCGATGGCGCGCGACGTGACGCGTGAGTGTTGCTGGACGCGCAGGGAGATGAACACGGTGAGCCCGAGTCCGAGCCGCTGTCGATCGAGTTCCGCCCGGTAGCCCGCGATGAGCCCCGCGGCCTCGAGGGCCTTGGTGCGGCGCAGGCACGACGACGGGGACAGCGCCACCCGCTCGGCGAGCTCGACATTGGGCATACGGCCCTCTCGCTGCAGGATGGTGAGGATGGCACGATCCGTCTTGTCGAATCCCGCTTCCGGCATGCTGAGGAGCATAGTCGGTCGATCGTGGTGGATCGTTGCGCAGAAGGGCCCCCAGCGCGGCACATTCGGCATCGCGTTCGTCGCCGTTCTCGGCACGCTTGCAGGTATGAGCGAGCTGTCCACGACCCGAGCCGTCACCCTCTACGTCGGCGCCCTCCTCGGACCCGGCGTGCTGCTGGTGCCCGGCTTGGCCGCCGAGATCGCCGGTCCGGCGTCGATCGTGTCCTGGTTGGGTCTGCTGGGCGTCTCCGGACTGCTCGCGGTGGTGTTCAGCGCGCTCGGCCGCCGCTACCCGGGCCGGTCCGGGGCGGCCGGTTTCGCGGGGGCGGCGTTCGGCCCGCGCGCCGAACGCGCCGTCGCCGCGTGCTTCCTCGTCGGGGCCGTGCTCGGCGCTCCGGTCGTCTGCCTGATCGGCGCGGCGTACGTGACGCAGGTGGTCGGCGGCGGCCTGCGGGTGACGGTGGCCCTCGCCGCCGTGCTGTTGCTCGCCGTGGTCGCGCTGACCACGAGCGCCGGGCAGGCTTCCGGGGCTGTTCAACTCGGGTTGGTCGGCCTTCTGACGGCCGTGATCCTCGTCGCGGTCGTGGGCGCGCTGCCGTCGGCCCGCATCGACAACTGGACGCCGTTCGCGCCGCACGGCTGGTCCGCGATCGGGACGGCGGGCACCGTGCTCATGCTGTCGTTCGTCGGGTGGGAGGCAATCGCCCCGATGACCGCGCGCCTGCGCGATGCCGAACGGCAGCTGCCGCGGGTGATCGCGCTCGCCTTCTCGATCACCTCGGCGATCTACCTGGCCTTGGCCGTCGCCGTGGTGGGCACGCTGGGAGCGCGGGCGGGTAGCGCCACACCCGTCGCGGACCTGCTCCGCATCGCGATCGGCCCGGTCGGGGCGGTCGTGGCCGCGATCGCCGCGGTCGCGCTCACCCTGGCCGCGACCAACGCCTACCTCTGCGGTGCTGCGGAGCTGGCTGCCGAGCTCGTCGGCCCGCGTGGCCGCCGCGGCCTGCCGCCCGTCGTCGCGGTCGTCGGGGTGGTGCTGCTGGTGCCGGTCGCGGTGGGTTGGGTGAGCACCGCGCAGCTCGTCGTGCTGCCGACGACGTTGTTCGTCGCGGTCTACGTCGCCGCCACCGCCGCGGGCGTGCGCCTCCTGTCCGGCTCCGCCCGGCTCGCCGCGGCGCTCTCCTGCGCAGCGGTCGGCGTCGTGCTCGCCTTCGCCGGGACGGCCGTGGCGCTCCCGGTCCTCGTCGGCGCCGTCGCCGGATGGAGCGCGCGGCGCAGGAGCTCCCGCGCGACCGATCAGCTGACGCCGTGCGGCGGGGCACTAGGCCCGGCCGCCGCGGGCCATGGCGAGCACGTCGAGCGCGGCGTCGAGCTGCTCCTCGGTGAGGTGGCCGTCGCGGACGTGGCCGCGCTCGATCACCACCTCGCGGATCGTGCGCCGCTCCTTCAGCGACTGCTTGGCGACGGCGGCCGCCTCCTCGTAGCCGATGTACTTGTTCAGCGGCGTGACGATGGCCGGGGAGGACTCGGCGAACTCGCGGGTGCGTTCGACGTCGGCCTCGGCGCCGTCGACGACCTTGTCCGCCAGCAGCCTGGCGGAGCTGGCCAGCAGCCGCGCCGACTCCAGCACGTTGCGGGCCATCACCGGCATCATCACGTTGAGCTGCAAGTTCCCCTGCGTGCCGGAGAACGCGACGCAGGCGTCGTTGCCGATCACCTGCGCGGCCACCATCATCGCCGCCTCGCAGATCACCGGGTTGACCTTGCCCGGCATGATCGAACTGCCCGGTTGGAGGTCGGGGAGCTGCAGCTCGGCGAGCCCGGTGCGCGGCCCCGAGCTCAGCCAGCGGATGTCGTTGGCGATCTTGTAGAGCGACACCGCCACCGTGCGCAGCGCGCCGGAGGCCTCCACGAGGCCGTCGCGGGAGGCCTGCGCCTCGATGTGGTCGGGCGCCTCGGTGAGCACGTCGAGGCCGGTGGCCGCGCGCAGCCGCTCGACGACCGCGGCGCCGAACCCGTGCGGCGCGTTGAGCCCCGTGCCGACCGCCGTGCCGCCGATGGCCAGCTGCCCGAGCCGGGGCAGCGCGTCGCGGACCCGCGCGACGCCGTACTCCACCTGCGTGGCCCAGCCGCCCGCCTCCTGCCCCAGGGTGATCGGCACGGCGTCCATGAGGTGGGTGCGGCCCGCGGTCACGACGTCGGCCCAGTCGGCTTCGCGGCGGCGCAGCGCGGCGGCGAGGTGCTCGAGCGCGGGCACGACGTCGGTGGACAGGGCCTCGGTGGCGGCGAGGTGGATCGTGGTCGGGAAGACGTCGTTGGACGACTGCGACGCGTTGACGTGGTCGTTGGGGTGCACGTCCGCCCCGCTGCGGTCCGCGAGGGTGGCGATCACCTCGTTGGCGTTCATGTTGGAGCTGGTGCCCGAGCCGGTCTGGAAGACGTCGACGGGGAAGTGGTCGTCGTGCTCGCCCGCGGCGACCTCGTCGGCGGCCGCGGCGATCGCGTCCGCCACGGGCCCGTCGAGCACGCCGATGTCCTTGTTGACGCGCGCCGCGGCCGCCTTGACCAGCCCCAGCGCGCGGATCTGCGCCCGCTCCAGCCCCCGGCCGGAGATCGGGAAGTTCTCGACGGCCCGTTGGGTCTGGGCCCGCCACAGCGCTTCGGCGGGCACCTGCACCTCGCCCATCGTGTCGCGCTCGATCCGGAAGCCGCTCTGCTCGCCCATGGGCACAGTCTTCTCCGGACGCGGGCCGCGCGCCGGGTGGTGTGGCTCAGCGCACCGCCTGCACGACGTCGCCGCGCGCGAGCGAGCCGAAGAAGCGGATCGCGGCCGCCTTGGAGAGGTGGATGCAGCCGTGCGAGGTCACGGCGAGGCTGCCCTGGTGGAACGCGATGCCGGGGATGAAGAACACCGAGTAGGGCATCGGGGCGTTGTCGAAGGCGCGGGAGAGGTGCAGCCGCTCCTTGGAGAGCACCCGGAACGTGCCGACCGGCGTGCGGTAGCCGGGCTTGCCGCTCGTGATCGGCACGGGCCCGTACTCGACGACCCCGCCGCGCAGCAGCCACGCCTTGTTGTGGGCGAGGTCGATGCAGGCGCGCACGGTCGCGGCGCACGGCACGCCGGCGGGTTTGGCCGGTGCGGCGGGCTTCGGGGGCGCCGGCGGGGCAGCGGGGGCCGGCACGGCGGCGGGCGGCGCGCCGAGGCCGCCGGGAGCCGGGAAAACCGGAGCCGGGATCGCCGGGATCGGGACGCCGGGATCGGGACGCCGGGATCGGGGCGAGCCGGGATCGGGACAGCCGGGATCGGGACAGGCGCGCGGGAACCGGGCGCCACGATGCCCGCGGCGGCCCCCCACACCGCGACGGGCTCCGCGCGGGCCGCGGCCGCCACCCCACCGGCCAGCACCCCCGCCGCGACCGCCAGCGCCACCCCCACGACGACCTTCGACCCGTGCATGGACCCCCCGATCCGACCGTCCCCATCGGACAAGATCGAGGATCCGGCACCGGGCGCCTACGGGCAATACACCCGACCTGAGGATTGACCTACGGCAGCGGCGGCACCGGATCGGCGGCGAGCTGCTCGTCGGTGAGGTCGAAATCGACCGACGAGTACTCCCGCAGCTTCGTCAAGCGGTGGTAGCCGTCGATCATCCGCACCGTGCCGGACTTGGACCGCATGACGATCGACTGCGTCGTGCACCCCCCGGCCCGGTAGTGCACGCCGCGCAGCAGCTCGCCGTCGGTGATGCCGGTGGCGCAGAAGAACATGTTGTCGCCGTGCACCAGGTCGTCGATGGTGAGCACCCGGTCGAGGTCGTGCCCGGCGTCGAGGGCCTTGCGCTTCTCGTCGTCGTCGCGCGGCCACAGCCGCGCCTGCATCGCGCCGCCCATGCACTTCAGCGCGGCCGCCGTGATGATCCCCTCCGGGGTGCCGCCGACGCCGTAGAGCAGGTCGATGCTGGTGTTGGGGCGGGCCGCGGCGATGGCCCCCGCGACGTCGCCGTCGGAGATGAACTGGATGCGGGCGCCGGTGCGGCGGATCTCCTTCACCAGCTCGGCGTGCCGTGGCCGGTCGAGCACGCACACCGTGACGTCGTTGACCTCGGTGTGCTTCGCGGCCGCGACCCGGCGGATGTTCTCGGCCACGGGCAGCGTGATGTCGATGGCGTCGGCCGCCTCCGGCCCGACGGCCAGCTTCTCCATGTAGAACACCGCGGACGGGTCGAACATGGCGCCCCGCTCGGCCACCGCGAGCACCGCGACCGAGCCGGGCATGCCCTTGGCCATGAGCGTGGTGCCGTCGATGGGGTCGACGGCGACGTCGCACCACGGGCCCTCGCCGTTGCCGACCTCCTCGCCGTTGAACAGCATGGGCGCCTCGTCCTTCTCGCCCTCGCCGATCACGACGATGCCGCGCATGGAGACGCTTCCGATGAGCTGGCGCATCGCGTCGACGGCCGCACCGTCGCCGCCGTTCTTGTCGCCGCGGCCGACCCACCGCCCGGCCGCCATCGCCGCGGCTTCGGTGACCCGCACCAGCTCCATCGCGAGGTTGCGGTCGGGGGCCTCGCGGCGGCTGTTCGACGTGGGCATGGGGCCTCCTTCGCTCGGTCTCCGATCCTCGCAGATCAGGCGCGCGCGGGGGCTGGGATGATGGACACGTGGGTGAGCCGTTGGAGAAGCCCCCGCGCTCGGCGATGACCGTTCGGCACATGATCGCCGCCGTGGGCGTGATGCTGCTCGTCGTCCTCGTGCTGGGCTTCCTGTCGAGCGGGGCGTCGTTCACCCCCGGCGGCCCCGCGTCCGAGCCGTCGGCGGCGCGGGTGGTCGACGCCCCCGCGCAGCTCCGCGCCCTCACGGCGCCGTTCCCCGTGCGGGTGCCCGCCACGCCCGCGGGTTGGCGGTCGAACTCGGTGGGGACCGACGACGTCGCGGGCCGGAAGGCGATCCGCGCGGGCTACCTCACGCCGTCGGCGGGGTACCTGCAGCTCCAGCAGAGCGACGCCACCGAGGAGGCGCTGCTGGCCGCCATCGGCGAGCGTCCGGCCCAGGGTGCGCAGGACGTCGGCGGCGCGCGGTGGGTCGTCTACGGCGCGCGGCCCGCCGAGCCGGTGTGGATCGCCGACGTGAAGGGGGTGCGCCTGGTGCTCACCGGCAGCGCCACCGACGACGAGTTCCGCACGCTGGCGACGGCCGTGCTCGCAGCGTGATCAGGACCGCGTGATCAGGCGGCGCGCTGCGCCTCCGCCACGGTGACCGCGCCGCACTGCAGCGCCGCCGCGGCGAGCCGGGCCTGTCGAGCCGTGCCGCGGCCGTCGACCCCGAACTTGCGGTAGAGGTGCTGGAGGTGGCGCTTCACCGCGTTGTCGGTCACCCACAGGCTCCGGGCGATCTCCGCGGTGGAGGCGGGCTGGCGAACGGCCCCGCCGCCACGAGCGGCCGCACCACGGCGAGGAGCACGTCGCGCTCGCGGGCCGTCAACGTCGGGGGCGGGGGCTGCCGCTCGGTGACGGGGTCGTCGGCGGGCGGGACCGCCCGCAGCAGAAGCGTGCTGCGGCCGATCCGGATCTCGTCGCCCGCCCTCAGCCGCACCCGGAGAAGACGACGGTCATGAGCTCCGAGTGGTTCTGCCCGTGTAGCGGGAAGGCGTGGTCGAAGGTGTTGCCGGTCTCCAAGACGTAGCGCTGGGTGACGGGCGCCGACGTGTTCGGGGCGTTCCCGAACGTCACGGTGATGCGCTCGCCCACCGCGCCGGGGAGGTAGGGCGGGATCAGGACCTCTCCGGTCGTCTTCGTGGACAGGAACTTCGTCGCGAACGCCAGGCGGTCGAGCGCCGACTTGGCCCCGGCGATCTCCAGGGGGTCCAGCGGGCCGCGGTTGATGATCGCGCCGCTGCGCGGCTTCGGCAGGACGGGGGTGGAGGTGGCGTGGCCAGGGTCGTCCGGCCGATCGGCCCACCATCGCCGCCGAGCGCGAACCCGGTGTGCCCCAACGGGACGCCGGGCTTACCGCCCGGCAACCCCCTCGGCCGCGTCGAGCACCTTCTGCACCCGCTCGCGGGCCCCGGCGAGCTGCTCTTCGCAGCGGCGGGCCAGCGCCTCGCCGCGCTCCCACAGCGCCACGGCGTCGTCCAACGAGAGGCCGCCCGACTCCAGCTTCCGGACGACCTCGGCGAGCTCGTCGCGCGCCTGCTCGTAGCCCAGGCCGTCGACCGGTTCCGTCATGTACCCTCCTCGCTCGCGCTCGTCGGGCGCCGACTGCCGTGCGTGTTCGATGGAGCTCGCAAGCTCGCTCACGTGTCCACCGTAGCTCCGACCACCCCGTCGGCCACGCGGACGCGCAGCCGGTCGCCCGGCCCCACCTCGGCCGCCGAGCGCAGCACCGGCAACACCGGGTCGTCGGTGACGCGCTGGACGATCGCGTAGCCGCGGGCCAGCGTCGCGGCGGGGCCGAGCGCGGTGAGGCGGGCGCGGGCGTGCTCCAGTTCGACCGCGCGCCGGTCCAGCCCGCGCAGCACGGCGCCGCGCAGGTCGGCCTGCAGCCGGTGCACCCGCTCGGTGTGCGCGTCGATCGCCCGCAGGGGGTCGCCGAGCCGGGCGCGCAGGGTGGCGAGCCCGTGCTGCTCGCGGTCGACCCAGCCGCCCAGGGCGCGGCGGGCCCGGTCGCGCAGGCCCGCGATGCGCGCGGTCTCCTCGGCGACGTCGGGCACCAACCGCCGCCCCGCCTCGGTCGGCGTCGAGCAGCGGACGTCGGCGACGTGGTCGACCAACGGCGTGTCCGGCTCGTGCCCGATCGCCGAGACCACCGGCGTGCGGCACGCCGCGACCGCCCGGCAGAGCGTCTCGTCGGAGAACGGCAGCAGGTCCTCGACGCTGCCGCCGCCACGGGCGAGCACGATCACGTCGACGTCCGGGTCGCGGTCGAGCGCGCCCAGCGCGTCGACGATCTGCGGCACGGCCAACGCGCCCTGCACGGCGGTGTTCTCGATCCGGAACCGCACTGCGGGCCAGCGGGCCTGCGCGTTGGTGACGACGTCGTGCTCGGCCGCCGACCCCCGGCCCGTGACGAGCCCGATGCAGTGCGGCAGAAAGGGAGGACGGCGCTTGCGGGCGGCGTCGAACAGACCCTCCGCGGCCAGGAGCTTGCGCAGGCGTTCGATGCGGGCGAGCAGCTCGCCGATGCCGACCGCGCGGATCTCGTCGACCCGCAGCGAGAGCGTGCCCCGGCCGAGGAAGAACGACGGCTTGCCGTGCACGATCACCCGGTTGCCGTCGGCGACGGCCGGGTTGCCGCGCACCAGCCCGATCGGCGCCGTGAGCTGCAGCGACACGTCGGCCGCCGGGTCGCGCAGCACCAGGAACGCGGTGCCCGTGCCCGCGCGGGCCGTGACCTGGGCGAGCTGGCCCTCCACCCACACCGCGCCGAGCCGGTCGACCCACTCCGCGATCTTGCGCGCGACCGTGCGCACCGGCCACGGCTGTTCGGGGGTAGGCCGTGACCCACGGGACCGGCCTCGGTCATGCCTCCTGGACCGCGGTGATCCGGTTGGTGAGCATCGTCACGAACGGCGGCCGCTCGCCGTGGGCCAGCTCCCAGGCCAGGAGGGCGCGCAGGTCGTCGAGCGAGAGGAAGCGCAGCTTGCCCCGCAGCTGCGGGATCGACATCTCGGCGTAGCCCGCCATGACCGGCGGCTCGTCGGGATCGACGGTCGCCGCCGCCGCCTCGGCCTGCACCTCCTCGGCTTCCACCTCGTCGGTGAGCACATCGGCGGGGACGTCCTCGGCGCTCGGCACGAGCGGCGGCAGGTCGTCCTCGGGCGCGGAGACCGGGCGGCCGAGCGGACGCAGCTCGGTGACCGCACTGGCGCCGTTGCGCGACGGCGGCTCGTCCTCGTCGAACGTGGCCCAGCTCGGCTTCTCCTCCACCGGCCGCAGCGTGCCGAGGACCCGGTCGCCCTTGATCGCCAGCTCGGTGACCTTCTGCTGCACCCGCATCGAGGCCTGCAGCGCCTGACTGACGGCGGTGACGGGGAACTCGACGACCAGCCGGGGGAGATCGCGGGCCTGCTCGACGGCGGTAGCCACGAGACCAGCGGCGATCCGCACGGGGAACGGCAACGGATTCATGGCGTCCATCCTGCCGGGCCGGGACCCGACGCGCCCACCAGGCCGTGTCCCGCGGACCGCGGGCGATGAGCTTCGTGATCCAGATGGCTCCTCGCAAGGCGGAGGGCAGCTCTCGTACCGGGCGTACTCGATCTGCCCGACAACGCAGCGAGGGGCCATCTGGGCGCGAAGACCGCGGTCGTGATCCGCGGGACACGGCCTAGCCCACGTACCCTCGAAGACATGACCTCCAAGCGAGTCCTGGTGGCCAAGCCACGCGGCTACTGCGCAGGCGTCGACCGGGCCGTCGAGGCCGTCGAGCGCGCGCTCGAGCAGCACGGCGCCCCCGTCTACGTCCGCAAGCAGATCGTGCACAACGTGCACGTGGTGGAGACCCTCACCGAGCGCGGCGCGATCTTCGTCGACGACACCGACGAGGTGCCGGAGGGTGCGATCGTCGTCTTCTCCGCCCACGGCGTCTCCCCGGCCGTGCGCGAGCAGGCGCGGGCGCGGCAGCTGCACACGATCGACGCCACCTGCCCGCTGGTCACCAAGGTGCACCAGGAGGCGAAGCGGTTCGCCCGCGAGGGCTACGACATCCTGCTGGTCGGGCACGCGGGCCACGAGGAGGTCGAGGGCACCTCGGGCGAGGCGCCCGAGCACATCCAGCTCGTGGAGACCGCGGCCGACGCGGCGAAGGTCACCGTGCGCGATCCGGAGAAGGTCGTGTGGCTGTCGCAGACCACGTTGTCGGTCGACGAGACCATGGAGACGGTCGGCGCCCTGCGAGAGCGCCTGCCCGGCCTGCAGAACCCGCCGAGCGACGACATCTGCTACGCCACGCAGAACCGGCAGACCGCGGTGAAGGCGATGGCGCCGCAGTGCGACCTCGTGCTCGTCGTCGGATCGGTGAACTCGTCCAACTCGGTGCGGCTCGTCGAGGTGGCGCTGCAGGCCGGTGCCGGGGCGTCGTACCTCATCGACTACGCCCGCCAGATCGACGAGGCCTGGCTCGACGGCGTCGCCACGATCGGCGTCACGAGCGGCGCGTCGGTGCCCGAGGTGCTCGTGCGCGGTGTCCTCGAGCACCTGGCCGAGCGCGGGTGGTCCGACGTGGAGGAGCTCACGACCGCCGAGGAGACGCTGACGTTCGCCCTCCCGCGCGAGCTGCGCCCCGCCCGTGGTGCTCGCGCTGGGTGACCAGCCGGAACAGGCCGAGCGCGAGCACGAGCCCGGTGGTCCACGCCATCATCGGGAAGCCGTTGACCAGGGGCGCGCCGATCACGAGCAGGCGCTGCGCGATGCCCGCGCCGGGTCGCGGTGTGCCTGCGACGAGCACGACCACCGGCACCGCGAGGGCCATGAGCAGCGGCGGCGCCACCATCGGCCAGAACACGCCGCTGCGGCGCACCCACGCGGTGGCCAGCACGCAGCCGGTGAGGTAGCAGATGGTGAACACGGTGCTCAGCGTGCCCACCCGCCACAGGTCGATCGCCACGCCGACCGCGGTGAGCGCCGCCGCCACCCCGACCGCCAGGGCGGGGTTGATCCCCAGCACCGTCGCCATGAGCGAGCGGTCGGGCATCGGCCACGGCCCGCCCGGCCGCTCCCGCTCGACCCCGCCCTCCGCGTCCTTCCCGCTCGCGCGGCCCGTCGTCGCGCGCCCGGAGCTGCTGTCGCGACCCGACGCGCGCCCGGAGCTGCTGTCGGAGCCGCGCCCGGCGCGTTGACCGGCCGGGGTGTCGTCGTCGCCGCGGCGATCGGGATCGCGTCCGGCGCGATCACCGGCTGACGCGACGGCGTCCGAAGTCCCCGCGCGATCGCGGCGGGCTTCGGTGCTGCCCGCGGCCTCGCGCTTGCCCCGGCTCGTTCCCGTGCCGTCGTCCGATCCGGTCGGCGATTTCCCGGCCGCCTCCCGGGCGACGTCGGCCGCCGTGCGGCGGGGCCGGATGCCCGGAGGTACGGCACGCGCCTTCTCGGACAGCGCGGACCGCGGCGGCGGCCCGCCCGCGGGCGCCGACTGCGCGGGCCGCTCGGGGCTGCCGTCGGCAGGGCGACGAGGTGGCCTGGATTGCGTTGTCGGCGCATCGACGCGGGCCGATCGGGGCGGCGCGCCCGTGGGCACCCCAGGAGTGCCGTCGGCGGGCGCCTGCTCGTCGGCCGGGCGGGGCGGGCCCCCGTCGCCGGGTGCCTGCCGCTGCGGCGCGGGTTCGGCGCTGTCCGCGGCATCGGAGAGGCGCTCGCTCACCCGGTCACGGTAGCCCGGGATCCGTGCTCACCGTCGTCGCCACGCCCCCGCTCGTCGAGCGCGATCAGGTACTCATCGGCCGACGCCACCAGCTCGGGCGCCGACACCGTGCGCGGCGCCCGCTCGACCTGCCCTGGCTCCGGCAGCTCGCCGTCGGCGACCTGCAGCTCGGTGAGCTTGCGCGCCGTGACGAGCACGCGCGCCTCCAGCGACGAGACCGTGCGGTTGTAGCTGTCGACCGCCGAATCGAGGCTGCGCCCCAGCTTCGCCACGTGCGTGCCCATCGTGGCCAGCCGCCCGTGCAGCTCGCGGCCGAGCTGGTGCACCGCGGCCGCGTTGCGCGCCAACGCCTCCTGTCGCCACCCGTACGCCACGGTGCGCAGCAGCGCGATCAGGGTGGTGGGGGTGGCGATCACGACGTTGGCCGCGAACGCGTGCTCCAGGAGCGCCGGATCGGCCTGCAGCGCCGCCTCCAGGAACGGGTCGCCCGGCACGAACAGCACCACGAACTCCGGCGACGGCGCGAACGCCTCCCAGTACGCCTTGGCCGCCAACGCGTCGACGTGCTGGCGCAGCTGCCGGGCGTGCGCGGCGAGCCGCTCGGCGTGCACCGCCGCGTCCTGGCTCTCGACGGCGTCGAGGTACGCCAGGAACGGCACCTTCGCGTCGACCACCACCTGCTTGCCGCCTGCCAGGTGCACGACCATGTCGGGCCGCACCCCGCCGTCCTCGCCCCGCCCGACGACCTGGGTGGAGAAGTCGCAGTGCTCCACCATGCCCGCGAGCTGGACCACGCGCTCGAGCTGCAGCTCGCCCCAGCGCCCGCGGACCTGCGGCGCGCGCAGGGCGTTGACCAGCTGGCGGGTCTCGCCGCGGAGCTGGTCGGAGCTGGTGGCCATGGCGCTCACCTGCTCGCGCAGCCCCGCGTAGGCCGACTCGCGCTCCCTCTCGACCGTGCGCAGCTGCCCCTCCACGCGCTGCAGCGCCGACGCCATCGGGTCGAGCAGCCTGCCGATGGCCGCGGCCCGGGCCGCGGTGTCGCCATCGGCCTTGGCGGAGAGCGCGGCCGTGGCCTCCTTGAGCCTGCCTTCGGCGAGCGCGACGAACTGCTCCGTGTTGTGCGCCAACGCGTCGGCCGACAGCGCGGCGAACGCCTGCTTCAGCTCGACGTCGCGCGCGGCGAGCAGCTCCTCGCGGCGGGCGTGCGCCACGCGCTCGCTCTCCAGTGCCGCCTCGGTGCCCGACGCCGCGGCCTCCGCCGCCCGCAGCCGCTCCTGGAGGCCCTCGTGGGCGCGGCCCAGCTCGTCGAGCCGCGTGCGCAGCCCGCCGCGCTCGGCCCGCAGGCTCGCGGCTTCGGCCCGGAGCGCCGCCGACGCGTCGGCCGCGGCCCGTGCGGCGTCGGCCACCGCGGCCCGTGTGCGCGCACCCGCCAGCAGCCACGCGCCCACCGCGCCGAGGCCGACGCCCATCGCGAGCCCGAGCAACAGCACCGGAACAACATCCATGTCATTCAGGGTGCACCCGGGCCCCGACAATTTCGCGAGGCGCGCTCGTCAGCCGCGCTCGTGGGCCAGCAACGCCCGCTTCACGTCCAGCCCCCAGCGGAACCCGCCGAGCGTGCCGTCGGTGCGCACCACGCGGTGGCACGGCACGAACAGCGCCGCCGCGTTGCGGGCGCACGCCGCCGCGGCCGCGCGGACCGCCGCGGGACGGCCGGACTTGGCCGCGTACTCCGTGTAGGTCAGCGGGGCGCCCGCGGGCACCGTGCGCAGGACGTCCCACGCGTGCTCGAGGAACTCCCCGGAGCGCTGGCGCACCGGCACGTCGTCGACGGCGGAGAGGTCACCGCCGTGGTAGGCGACGATCGCGTCGCCGACGGCGCCGAGCTCGTCCTGCCGCAGGTCGACGGGTCGCAGCGTGGGGTGGATGAGGGGGACCAGCTCGTCGAGCTCTGCGGTCCACCCGGAGGCCAGCACCGTGCCGTCGGCGACGACGGCGGTGAACGGCCCCATCGGGGTGTCGTAGGTGTTCCAGGTGCTCATGCTCTCCTCCAGAGGTGGGTGGCGGCGTAGGACCGCCAGGGGCGCCAGGCCGCGGCGCGCGCGGTCAGGCCGGGGATGTCGGACGGCAGGCCGAGGGCGGCGGCACCGCGCCGCACGCCCAGGTCTTCGGCCAGCAGCTCGTCGGGGTCGCCGAGCACGCGCATCGCGAGGTAGCCCGCGGTCCACGGCCCGACGCCGGGCAGCGCGACCAGCTCGGCCCGCAGGTCCGCGGGGTCGCGCCCGGGGTCGAGCGCGAGCGTGCCGTCGGCGAGCGCCGCGGCGACGGTGCAGATGCTCGCGATCCGCCGGGTCGGGCCGGTCAGCACGTCGGCGCCGTGCTCGGCGATCGCCGCGGGCGTCGGGAACAGCAGTTCGGCGCCCGGCGACGCGAGCGCGGGCGGGAGCCGCTCGCCCAGCGCTTCGGCCAGCCGCGCGGCCGCCGTGCGGGCCGCCGCGACCGACACCTGCTGGCCCAGCAGCGTGCGGATCGCCGTCTCGGCGCCGTCGACCGAGCCGGGCAGCCGGATGCCCGGCACCTCCTCGACGGCCTTCGCCAAGCCGGGGTCGGCGCCCAGCAGCTCGTCGACGGCCACCGGGTCGGCGTCGAGGTCGAGCAGGCGCCGCACCCGGGCCACGGCGGGCCCGAGGTCGCGCGGATCGGCCAGCCGCAGCGTGGCGGTGACGTGCGCGGCGGACCCGCCCGCGTCGGGCAGTTGCAGCGCGACCGTCGCCCCGCCGTGTGGGAGCCGCAGCGTGCGCACGTAGCCGTCGTCGCCGAGCGCCTCCACGCCCGCGACGGCCCGAGCGGCGAAGAACCGCAGCAGGCCCTCGGCGTCGAACGGCGGTCGGAACGGCAGGCGCAGCACGAGCGTGCCCGCCGCCGCCGTGGGCCTGCGCCGGCCCGCCTCGGCGCGCAACGTCGTGGGCGCCACCCCGTACACGGCCCGCACGGTGTCGTTGAACTGCCGCACGCTCGCGAAGCCCGCCGCGAACGCCACGTCCGCCATGCCCAGCGGGGTCGTCTCGATCAGCAGCCGGGCGGTGTGCGCGCGGTGCGCCCGCGCGAGCGCCAGCGGGCCCGCGCCCAGCTCGGCCGTCAGCACCCGGTTGAGGTGCCGCTCTGAGTAGCCGAGCCGGGTCGCGAGCCCGGGCACCCCGTCGCGCTCCACCACGCCGTCGGAGATCAACCGCATGGCGCGGGCGGCGAGGTCGGCGCGGACGTTCCAGTCCGGCGAGCCCGGCACCGCGTCGGGCAGGCAGCGGCGGCACGCGCGGTACCCGCGCTGCTGGGCCGCGCCCGCCGTGGGCAGGAACTCCACGTTGGCGCGCTTGGGGGTGGTCGCGGGGCAGGACGGTCGGCAGTAGATCCCGGTGGTCCGCACCGCGGTGATGAAGTGGCCGTCGAACCGGGCGTCGCGCGAAGCGACGGCGCGGTAGCAGCGTTCCTGATCGAGCAGCACAACGAGAACTCTGCCACCGGTCCGGCGGCCCGGCTGGCGGAAATCAGACGCGACTACCCTTGGTAGGCGTGTCACTAACCCTGGGGATCGTCGGGCTGCCCAACGTCGGCAAGTCGACCCTCTTCAACGCCCTCACCCGCAACGACGTGCTCGCCGCCAACTACCCGTTCGCGACGATCGAGCCCAACGTCGGCGTCGTCCCGCTACCCGATCCCCGCCTCGACGTGCTCGCTCGCCTGTTCTCCTCCGCCCGCACCGTGCCCGCCACGGTGTCGTTCGTGGACATCGCGGGCATCGTCAAGGGCGCGTCCGAGGGGGCGGGGCTGGGCAACAAGTTCCTCGCCAACATCCGCGAAGCCGACGCGATCTGCCAGGTCGTGCGCGTGTTCGAGGACTCCGACGTGGTGCACGTCGACGGCCGGATCGACGCGGCCGAGGACATCTCCGTGATCGAGACGGAGCTGATCCTCGCCGATCTCCAGACCCTGGAGAAGGCCGTGCCGCGCCTGGAGAAGGAGGCGCGCACGCACAAGGACCGGCGGCCCGCGTTCGAGGCGGCGCAGGCGGCGGCCGCGGTGCTGAACGAGGGCCGCACGCTGTTCGGGGCGGGTGTCGACCGGGCGCCGCTGCGCGAGCTGTCGCTGCTCACCACGAAGCCGTTCCTCTACGTGTTCAACGCCGACGAGGGCGTGCTCACCGACGAGGCGAAGCGCAAGGAGCTCACCGAGCTGGTCGCGCCCGCGCAGGCCGTGTTCCTCGACGCGAAGGTCGAGGCCGAGCTGCTGGAGCTGGACGAGGAGTCGGCCGCCGAGCTGCTGGAGTCGATCGGCCAGCACGAGCCGGGCCTGCGGGCGTTGGCCCGCGCGGGCTTCGCCACCCTGGGCCTGCAGACCTACCTGACGGCGGGGCCGAAGGAGTCCCGCGCGTGGACGATCCACCGCGGCGACACCGCCCCCCAGGCCGCAGGCGTGATCCACACCGATTTCGAGCGCGGGTTCATCAAGGCCGAGATCGTGTCCTACGACGACCTCGTCGCGGCGGGCTCCATGGCCGCGGCCAAGGCGGCGGGCAAGGTGCGCATGGAAGGCAAGGACTACATGATGGCCGACGGCGACGTCGTGGAGTTCCGGTTTAACATCTGACGTTATTAACGCGTTGCGTTATGCTTGACGGGTGCTCAGGTCGGGGCAGCACAGCATCCGCATCAACGACCAGTGGCGAATCGGCTTCGTGTGGACCGACTCGGGCCCGGAAGAAGTAGAGATCGTCGATTACCACTGAGGGAGGTTCGATGGACAAGCTGGATCCCGTTCACCCAGGCGAAGTGCTGATGGCGGAGTTCATCGAGCCGCTCGGAGTGACTCAGCACAAGGTCGCAGTCGCCATTGGGGTACCTCCGCGGCGGATCAACGAGATCGCGCACGGCAAGCGCCGGATCAGCGCCGATACGGCTCTACGACTGGCTCGCTACTTCGGTACGACCGACCTGTTCTGGATCAACCTGCAGAACCGCTACGACCTGGAGGTCGAGCGAGACAACCTGGGCTCGGCGCTGGACGCGATCCGACCGCTGCGGTCGGCGTGACAATGCCGCATCGGCAGTGATGCAGCTATGATGCAGCTATGCGGACAACCGTTGACCTCCCGCCCGCCGTGCACCGACGCGCGCTGGAGATCGCGAAGGCGCGGGGGGTATCGCTGTCCGCGGTCGTCGCCGACCTGACGATGCGGGGGCTGAGTCAGCTCGACGAGCCCATGGTGATCAGCGTGGACGAGCGGTCCGGGTTCCCCGTGGTGAGCGTCGGTCGGCGGGTGACGTCGGAGCAGGTGGCCGCCGTGTTGGACGAGGAGTGACGGCCTACCTGCTCGACGCGAACGTTCTCATCGCGCTCACCGTCGCCGAGCACGAGCACCACGCCCGGGCGTCGCACTGGATGGCGGGGATCGACCGGTTCGCGCTCTGCCCGGTGGTCGAAGGCGCGCTGGTGCGTTTCCTCGTCCGCATCGGAGAACGGGCGTCCGTCGCCACCACGCTGCTGCGTCACGTCCACGCGCTGCGCGGCTGTGAGTTCTGGCCGGACGGGCTCTCGTACGCCGACGCGGATCTCCACCACGTCCGCGGCCATCGGCAGGTGACCGACGCCTATCTGGTCAGCCTGGCCGCCGCCCAGCCGGGGGCGAAGCTGGCGACGCTCGACGAGGCGCTGGCTCGGCAACTGCCGGAGGCCACGCTGTTGCTGCCGTGATCTCGATCGGCGAGCGGTCGCCGGGATTAGCATCGGGGCAAACGACCCGCACAGGTGAGGTGTTGTCATGGCGACGATGCAGGTCAGCGTGTTGCGCAAGGCCGGTGACATCGGCGTCGAAGAGCGCGAGGTCCCCACGCCCGGGCGCGGTGAGGTGCTGGTCGAGATCGGGTCGGTCGGGGTCTGCGGTTCCGACGTGCATTACTACGAGCACGGCCGGATCGGCCGGTTCGTGGTCGACGCCCCGCTCGTCCTCGGGCACGAAGCGGGGGGCGTCGTCGTCGAGGTCGGTCCGGAGGTCAGCACGCTGCAACCGGGCCAGCGGGTCTCGATCGAGCCCGGTGTGCCCTGCCGCCGCTGTAGGCAGTGCCTGTCCGGCCGCTACAACCTGTGCCCCGACGTGCGGTTCTTCGCCACCCCGCCCTACGACGGCGCCTTCTGCCAGTACCTCGTCATGCCCGCCGAGTTCGTGTTCGCCGTGCCCGACTCCATCAGCGACGACGCCGCCGGGCTGCTCGAACCGCTGTCGGTCGGCATCTGGGCGTGCCGTCGCGCCGCTGTCGCGCCCGGCGCCGGCGTGCTGGTGACCGGTGCGGGGCCGATCGGCATCATCGCCGCCCAGGTCGCGCGGGCCTACGGCGCCGACCGCGTCACCGTCACCGACGTCAACCCGCACCGCCTCGCGCTCGCCGCGCAACTGGGCCTGGAAGCGATCGATGTCAGCGCGACGCCGATCGCCGAGGCGGGCCTCGAACCGGACGTCCTCATCGAGTGCTCCGGCAACCCGCGGGCGACCTGGGACGCCTTCTCCACCGTCGCGCGCGCGGGCCGGGTGGTGCTGGTCGGGATGGGCGGCGACGAGCTGCGGCTGTCCCTCCCGCACCTGCAGGACCGGGAGATCACCCTCACCGGCGCGTTCCGCTACGCCAACACCTGGCCGACCGCGATCCAGCTGGCCGCGTCGGGCCGCGTCGACCTCGACGCGGTCGTCACCGGCCACTACGACCTCGCCTCCGCCGAAGAGGCGCTCACCGCGGCCCGCGCCGACCCGAGCGCCGTCAAGGTCATCGTGCGACCCGGCCGCTGAGCCGGTTCTTAGGCTAGCCTAAGAAGATGACGAGGGAACTGCGCACCACGGCCGAGCTGCGGGAGTTCATCGGCGAGCCCACGCAGGCCGTCGCCGAGAAGGCCATCGACCACGTGGACGCCGCGTCGGCCCGGTTCATCGCGGCCAGCCCGTTCTTCCTGTTGGCCACCACGGCGGCCGACGGGAGCTGCGACGTGTCGCCGCGCGGTGACCCGGCGGGCAGCGTGCTCGTGGCCGACGAGCACACGCTCGCCTTCGGCGACCGCAAGGGCAACCGCAGGCTCGACAGCATGATCAACATCGTGCAGCACGCCCAGGTCGGCATGATCTTCCTCGTGCCCGGGCGGGGTGACACGCTGCGGGTCAACGGAAGGGCTCGGGTCGTCGCCGACGCGCCCTACCTCCCGCAGCTCACGGTGGCCGGGGTGACGCCGCAGCTGGCCGTCGAGGTGCGGGTGGAGGAGCTGTTCCTGCACTGCACCAAGGCGTTCGCCCGGTCCGCGCTGTGGGACACCGCCTCCTGGCCCGCGAAGGGCGAGGTGCCGACGGCCGGGCAGATGGTGCGCAGCCAGCACAAGCTGCCGGTGCCCGCCAAGGTGATCGACAAGATGCTGCGCCACGACGCCAAGGTCAACCGGTACTAGCGCCAGCCCAGCTCCGGCGCGAGGTGGGTGAGCACGCTCTCGACGAGGTGCGCGTTGTACTCGACGCCCAGCTGGTTGGGCACCGTGAGCAGCAACGTGTCGGCGGCGGCGATCGCCTGGTCCTCGGCGAGCTCGGCGACCAGCTTGTCCGGCTCGCCCGCGTAGGTGCGGCCGAACCGGGCGTTGCCGCCGTCGAGGAAGCCGACCTGGTCGGTGCTGCTGCGTTCCCGCCAGAACAGCTGCCGGTCGAGGTCGCTGACGATCGGGAAGATGCTGCGGCTCACCGAGACGCGCGGCTCGCGCTCGTGCCCGGCGGCCTTCCAGGCGTCCCGGTACCGCTGGATCTGCTCGGCCTGCAGCTCGTGGAACGGCACGCCGGTGTCCTCGGTGAGCAGGGTCGAGCTCATCAGGTTGAGCCCCTGCTCGCCGGTCCACTCCGCGGTGGCCCGGTTGCCCGCACCCCACCAGATCCGGTCGCGCAGGCCGGGCGAGTGCGGCTCGACCCGCAGCAGACCGGGCGGGTTGGGGAACATCGGGCGCGGGTTGGGCTGGGCGAAGCCCTCGCCGCTCAGCACATCGAGGAACACGCGGGTGTGGTCGCGGGCCATGTCGGCGTCGCTCTGGCCCTCGGTCGGCGCGTACCCGAAGTAGCGGTAGCCGTCGATCACCTGCTCCGGCGACCCCCGGCTGATGCCGAGCTGCAGCCGTCCGCCGGAGATCAGGTCGGCGGCCCCGGCGTCCTCGGCCATGTAGAGCGGGTTCTCGTACCGCATGTCGATCACGGCGGTGCCCAGCTCGATGCGGCTCGTGCGGGCGGCCGCCGCGGCCAGCAGCGGGAACGGGGACGCGAGCTGCTGGGCGAAGTGGTGCACGCGGAAGTACGCGCCGTCGGCGCCCGCCTCCTCGGCGGCCACGGCGAGCTCGATCGACTGCAGCAGGGCGTCCGCACCCGAGCGCACCCGCGAGTGCGGCGAGGCCGACCAGTGCCCGAAGGAGAGGAACCCAATCTTCTTCACGGCTCAATCAACTCGGCACCGGCGAGCGGCATTCCGGCCTGGCCACCGCGTTCGACCTGAACATCGGGAACGCAGGCGGTACCGTCCTCCTGGTGTCGACGCTCGTACCGGGCGGGATGGTGGTGGCGCCGTGACGCTCCCGGATGCTCTGGCCGATGCGGTCACCGACGTGCGCACCCGCGCCATCGACCGGCTCGCCTACGCCCACGACGCCTCCCACTTCGTGCTCACCCCGCAGGCGGTGGTGGTGCCGTGCGACGCGGCGGAGGTCGGCAGGCTCTTCGTCGCCGCCAAGCGGGCGGGCGTGCCGCTCACGTTCCGGTCGGGCGGCACCAGCCTCTCCGGGCAGGCGGTCACCGGCGGGATCCTCGCCGACACCCGCCGCCACTTCCGCCGCATCGAGGTGCTCGACGACGGCGCCCGCGTGCGCGTCGGCCCGGGCGCCACGATCCGGCAGGTCAACGCCCGCCTCGCCGCCCACGGGCGCAAGCTCGGCCCCGACCCGGCCAGCGAGGGCGCCTGCACGCTCGGCGGGGTCGTCGCGAACAACTCGTCGGGCATGGCCTGCGGCACGGTGGCCAACAGCTACGCCACGCTCGAATCCCTCACGCTCGTGCTGCCGTCCGGCACGGTCGTGGACACGGGTGCCTCGGACGCCGACGCCCGGCTCGCCGCGCTCGAACCGGAACTGCACGCCGGGCTCGCCCGGATCCGCGACGAACTGCGTGGCGACCCCGTGCTCCGCGCCAAGATCGAGCAGCAGTTCTCGATGAAGAACACGATGGGGTACGGGCTCAACTCGTTCCTCGACCACACCCGCCCCGTCGACGTCCTCGCCCACCTCGTGGTGGGCAGCGAGGGCACGCTCGCGTTCATCGCCGAGATCGTCATGCGCACGGTGCCGCTGCTGCGCCACGCCCGCACCGCGCTGCTCGTGTTCGACGACCTGTCCGCGGCCACGGGCGCGCTGCCCGCCCTCGTCGGCACCGGCCCGGCCACGATCGAGCTGTTGGACGCCACCTCGCTGCGCGTGGGCCAGACCGACCCGCAGGCCGACGCCCTGCTGCGTGGTCTGTCCGTGCAGGAGCAGGCGGCCCTGCTCGTGGAGTACCAGGGCGCGACGGCGGCCGCCGCCGACGCGCTCGCCACCGAGGCCACCGGCGTGCTCGCGGGCCTCCCGGTCACCGGGCCGCGCACGCTCGCGGCCGACCCCGTCGCCCGGGCCGCGCTGTGGCACATCCGCAAAGGCCTCTACGCGGCGGTCGCGGGCGCCCGCCCGTCCGGCACCACGGCGTTGCTGGAGGACATCGTCGTGCCGGTGCCCGCGCTGCTGCGCACCTGCGAGCGGCTCACCGCGCTGTTCGACCGGCACGGCTACGCCGACGGCGTGATCTTCGGGCACGCCAAGGACGGCAACATCCACTTCATGCTCACCGAGCGGCTCTCCGGCGGCTCGCTCGACCGCTTCTCCCGGTTCACCGAGGAGATGGTGCAGCTGATCCTCGACCAGGACGGCTCGTTGAAGGCCGAGCACGGCACCGGCCGGATGATGGCGCCGTTCGTGCGCCGCCAGTACGGCGACGCGCTCTACGCGGCGATGCAGGAGGTGAAGCGGCTCTGCGACCCGGGCAACGTGCTCAACCCGGGCGTGGTGCTCACCGACGACGCCGACTCCCACCTGCAGGACCTCAAGCCCGTCTACCAGGTCGAGTCCGAGGTCGACCGGTGCGTGGAGTGCGGCTTCTGCGAGCCGGTGTGCCCGAGCCGCGACCTCACCACCACGCCGCGGCAGCGGATCGTGCTGCGCCGCGAGTTGCAGCGGGCCAAGGCCGCGGGCGACACGGCGCTCGTCGCGGAGATCGAGGACGACTACGGCTACGCGGGCATCGACACCTGCGCGGTCGACGGCATGTGCCAGACGGCCTGCCCGGTGCTGATCAACACCGGCGATCTCGTCAAGCGGCTGCGGCAGGAGAAGTCCGGCAAGGGCACAGGGTGGTCGGTGGCGGCCCGGCACTGGGCGGGCGCCACCCGGGTGGCATCGTTGGCCCTCGACGTCGCCGCCGTGCTGCCGTCGCCGCTGGTCGCCGGGGCGACGGCGTTGGGCCGCAAGGTGATCGACGCGGACGTGCTGCCCGCGTGGTCACCGGACCTGCCCCGCGGCGGGTCCCGGCGCACGGGCCCGGCTCCCGAACACGCGGATGCAGTGATGTTCGCGTCGTGCACCGGCACGATGTTCGGGCCCGCCGACGGCGGCGGGGGCGCCACCGCCGCGTTCGCCACGCTCTGCAAACGGGCGTCGGTCGCCCTGACCTGGCCGGAAGGGCTGCCGTCGCTGTGCTGCGGCACGCCGTGGAAGTCCAAGGGCATGCGCCGCGGCCTGGAGGAGATGACGGCCAGGGTGCTGCCCGCGCTGTGGGCCGCCACCCGGGAGGGCGAGCTGCCCGTCGTCGTGGACGCGTCGTCGTGCACCGAGGGGCTGCGGCAGATGCTGGAGACGGCGACCGAGCCATACGCCAAGATCCGCGTGGTGGACGCGGTGGCGTTCACGGCGGAGACGCTGCTGCCCCGGTTGACCGTCACGACGCCGCTCGCGTCGGTGGCGCTGCACCCCACCTGCTCGGCCACCCGGATGGGGCTCGCCGACACGCTGCGCCGGGTCGCCGAGGCGGTCGCCGACTCCGTCACCGTGCCGGTCAACTGGGGCTGCTGCGCGTTCGCCGGTGACCGCGGGCTGCTGCACCCCGAGCTCACGGCCTCGGCCACCGTCCGGCAGGCCGCGGAGCTCGCGGGCGGCCGGTTCGACGCGCACGCCTCCTGCAACCGCACCTGCGAGCTGGGCATGACCCGGGCCACCGGGCATCCCTACGTGCACGTGCTGGAGCTGGTGGAGCGCGCCACCCGGTAGGCCGGGTGCGGGGAGGCGCTCGGATCGGGCTGGTCCATGCTGCCCCCATGGCTCGCCGCGCGACGAAGACCCGGCCCGACCCGCCCGACCTGGCGCCCCGCCGCGACCCCGCGCCCGCCGTGCTGGAGTCGAGCGCGCTGTGGGACGGCGTCGAGGCGGGCGCCGACGTCGAGGTCCCCGAGCACGTCGCGGGGGTGCGGCTGCAGGAGAGCCGGTGGGTCGGGGCGGACCTCTCCGGGCGGCGGCTGGCAGGCCTGCAGTGCCGCGACACGGAGTTCGTCGGGTGCAACCTGTCCGGGGCCGTGCTGGAGGACGCCTCGCTCACGCGTGTCGCGTTCACCGGCTGCCGGCTCACCGGCGTGGTGCTGTCCGGGGCCGCGCTGCGCGACGTCCGGATCACCGAGGGCCGCGCCGACCTCGCGCTCCTGCGCATGGCCAAGGCTCGGCACCTCTGGATCGAGGACACGTCGTTGCGCGGCGCGGACCTCTACGCGTTCGAGGGCGCCGACTGCGCGTTCCTCGGCTGCGACCTCACCGACGCCGCGCTCGGTGACGCCCGCCTCCCCGGCGTGCTGCTGCACGGCTCCACCGTCGACGCCGTGCGGGGTGCCGAGTCGCTGCGCGGCGCCCGGATCGGCGCGGACCAGGTCGTGCCGCTCGGTGCGGCGCTCCTGGCCGCGCTGGACATCACCGTGAGCCCGGCGCCGTGACCCCGGACGAGGCCCGGCGCCTCGCGCTGGCGCTGCCGGAGTCGGCGGAGCAGGACCACCACGGCTTCCCGTCGTTCCGGATTCGCGGACGGATCTTCGCCACCCTCCCCGACGACACCACCCTGCGCGTGTTCGTCGACGAGGACGCCGTCGAGGAGGCCGTGGCCGCGGCGCCGGAGCAGTGCTCGGTGCTGCGATGGGGGGCCAAGGTCAGCGGCGTGGCCGTGCACCTGCCCGCCGCCGACCCCGACACCGTGGCCGACCTGCTCGCCGACTCCTGGCGCCGCCGGGCCCCGGTGCGCTTGCGCCGCGCGTTCGACGCTCAGAGCGAGTAGTACCGCATCCAGGCGACGTTCATCGCCGACGGCCGGGTCGACGTGGCGCCGCTGGGGAACCAGTCGAGCTGGATCGTCTGGTGCATCGACCGCGGCGGCAGGTGCGCCGGGTTGGTGTCGGTGAACCAGAGCGCGCCGTCGATGTAGCCGCGGATCCCGGTGGACGTCCACTCGACCGCGTAGTTGTGCCACTGGGTGATGTCGAGCGTCTTGGACGCCATCGTCTGCTTGTTGGACGCGCTGTAGTGCAGGAAGAAGTCGACGGTGGAGGAGCCCGCGGCGGTCTCGGCGTAGTCGACCTCGCCGCCCACCGGCCAGTCCTCGGCCTCCGGCCAGAGGATGAGCACCGGGTGGTAGCGGGAGTCGCCAGGGGGCACCTGCATGCGGGTCTCCCACCGGCCGTACAGCCGGTCGCGCTTGAACTCCATGCCGCCGGTGGTGCCGTCCGCGGTGCCTGACATCGTCATCACGCCGTTCGCCACCGCGATCTGGGACGGGCGCCGCTTGCCGTTGCCGTTGTGGCCGGGGCCGTCGTAGACGCCCCAGCGGCTGGTGTCCAGCGCTGTGCCGGTGAACTCGTCGCCGTCGACGGGGGTGCCCCAGCCGAGCACGGTCGCGGCCTGCGTGCCGTCGCCGGGGGACGGTGGCGGTGGGGGCGTGGTGGTCGTGGGTGGCACCGTCGTGGTCGTCGTCGTCGCTGTAGTCGTCGTTGTCGTGGTGGTGGTGGTCGTCGCCGTGGTCGTCGGCGGCGGCGTCGTTGTTGTGGTCGTGGTGGTCGGCGGGGGCGTTGTCGTGGTGGTCGTCGGCGGGGTGGTGGTGGCCCGCGCATAGTCGCAGGCCGTGCTGGACCACCGCGCGCCCCGGGTGAGCGTCGCGGTCTGGCTGACCACCGCCCGTGCGGCGGTCGCGGGTGCGGTGGTCGCGAGCGTCGCTCGGGTCCACGCCGTGCCCGCGTTCGTGGCCGACCCGGTGACGTGCGCGAGCCGCCGCGACGTCGCCGAGTAGAAGTCGACGGCGAGCGTCACCCGGCCACCGCCGGTGACCTGCGAGTCGGCGGCGAACGTCCACTTCTGGCCCGCGGCGACGGCCACCGCGGGGAGCGTCATGATCGAGACCGACGAGGTCGTCGTCACCTGGAAGGCGAACTTGGCGGCGCTGTGGTCGGCGACCGCGACGCGGGACCCGTTGCCGCCGAAGCTCACCGCCCAGCCCGTGGCGTTCTGCGCGAGGATCGGGTTGCTGCACGCGTTGTTGGGGGAGAGCGGCGAGCCGGTGGCGGCCGTGGCGGGCAGCGCAGCCGCCACCACCGCGACGGCCGCGGCCACGAGCACTCCCGCGGACTTGAACAATGCGTTCATGCTCGGTCACATCGCGTGACCGGAAGTGCCGTTAGCGGTCGCGCCGCCGATCATCAGTCCGGATGAACCACGTTCGGAACGCAGAAGAGCCCGCCCCACGGGGGGACGGGCTCTTCCTGCTAAGTGGTGATCAGATGACGGTGACGCCCTGCGCCTGCGGACCCTTCTGGCCCTGACCGATCTCGAACTCCACGCGCTGCCCCTCGTCGAGGGTGCGGAAGCCTGCGCCGTTGATCTCGGAGTAGTGGACGAAGACGTCAGCCCCGCCCCCGTCGACCGAGATGAAGCCGTAGCCCTTCTCGCCGTTGAACCACTTGACGGTTCCCTGTGCCATGCAACTGCTCCCTGCAGGTGGTGATGGGGCCCGCACCGCGCGGTCCCCGGTCGCACCGAGCGTGCTTTGCACACAGACCCCGAGATCGACCGGTGCCAACTCTTCCACGTCACCACCGCGCCCGTACAGCGGGGGATGCTGTTGGTCCTGCTCACGCCCGCTGCGTAGCCGTCCGATCGCTCGAAGTGATGAACCCCAGGCCGCAGTCGTAGCGCCCGAACCGGAACGGTCGAAGGAACGTGTGTCCAACGAACGCGTCATGACCTCGGGAGTCTGAAGTGGGGAACCCGTCCCCTTGCCGATGCGGCCACGCCGCCGAAGCGCACGAGCACTACCGGCCCGGCCGCGACTGCGGCGCCTGCGGCTGTCACCGTTTCGCCTCCGCCGCCGACAGTCGGCCCGCCGCGGCGGTGTTCGCCGTGGTTCTCGCCGTGCTGTTCGGCTGAGCCGTCCCGCGTCGTTCCCGCGCTACTCCCCGCCCGCGTCCTGCACCTCCGCCGAGATCGCCGCGGCCAGCGCGACGTCCAGCTCGGTGATCCCGCCCTTCGAGTGCGTCGCACAGCGGAAGGTCAGCGTGCGCCAGCGGATGTCGATGTCGGGGTGGTGGTCCTGCGACTCCGCGTACTCCGCCACCCGGTCGACCACCCCGATCGCCGCGGGGAACGACGGCAGCTTCGCGGTGCGGACGATCGAGTCGCCGTCGCGGGTCCATCCGGGCAGTCCGGCCAGCGCGTCGGTGACGGCGGCGGCGTCGAGGAGTTCGGCCATGCGGCCATCCTGCCCGGTGCGGCGTCAGGCGTCGCGGCGCAGCATCCGGTACACCGTGAGCCCGCTGCCGAGTGCCAGGTAGCACAACGCGCGCAACGTGCTCTCGACGAGACCGCGGGCGGGCAGCGGGTCGCGCAGCACGTCGGCACCGGACGTCCAGCCGGAGGTCAAGAGGTAGGGCTGCAGCCAGTCGAGCGCCGGGATCGCGCCCAGCACGCCGAAGACGATCACCATGCCCAGCACGCTCGCGAGCACGACCAACGGGTGCTCCGTCCACGCCGAGACGGCGAGCGCGACCGCGCCGATCGCGGCGAGCTGTCCGACCGTCCAGGCGACGGCGAGCAGGATCCGGCACAGCGCGCCGCCGACGCCGACGGTGGTGCCCGACAGGGTGACCAGCCCGTCGGTGCCGCCCACCAGCACCACGCCCGCGAACGCGCCGACGACCGCGATCACGCCGGTGGCGAGCACCGCGACCACCAGCACCCCGAACGCCTTCATCCCCACCAGCCGCAGCCGCGACACGGGGGCGAGCAGCAGGCCGCGCAGGGTGCCCGCGGCGGCCTCGCCCGCGAGCGCGTCGGCGGCCGCCATCCCGACGGCCAGCGGCAGCAGCAGCGCCTGCGCGAGGATCAGCGCGACGACGGGCAGGACGAGCCCGTTGCCGACGATGTTGCCGACCAGCCCGCCCGACCGGTTGCTCGCGACCACGCCGATCGCGATCGTCACGGGCATCAGGGCGAACAGCGCCAGCATCACCAGCGTGCGCGGGCGGCGCAGCACCCAGCGCACCTCCGAGCCCAGCAGCCTGCCGATGGGCGCGTTCTGCGCCGTCGGTTCGCTCGCAGCACCCACCCGCCCCGCAAGCTCCGCCTGCTGCCGTCCCCCGGTCTCGCTCACGACTCCTCCGTCAACCGGGCGAACAGGTCCTCGAGGTTGGTGCGGCTGCGGCGGGCCTCGTGCACCGCGACGCCCGCGTGCACCAGCCGCGCGACGATCTCCGGCGCGGGTGGCCCTTCGCTGACCACCACCTCGCCCGCCGCGTCACCGCGGTAGGCCGTCGCGACCTCGCGCAGCGTGTGCAGGGCCAGCTCGACGTCCGGTGTGGCCACCACGAGCCCGCCGGACCCGGCCGACAGCAGCGTGGCCAGCTCACCGGAGGCGACGAGGGTGCCCGCCTGCAGCACCGCGACGTGCGTGCAAGTGGCCTCGACCTCGGTCAACAGGTGCGACGACACGATCACCGTGGCGCCGTCGGCGTGCAGCTCACCGATGATCCGCCGGACGTCGCGGGTGCCCGCCGGGTCGAGCCCGTTGGTCGGCTCGTCCAGCACGACGAGGCGGCGCGGCACGAGCAACGCCGCCGCCAGCCCGAGGCGCTGCTTCATGCCGAGCGAGTAGCCGCGGTAGCGGCGATCGGCCGCGGCGGCGAGGCCGACCCGTTCCAACGCCGTGGCGACGGTGGGGGCGACGTCGCGCGAGGCCAGCAGCGGCTCGGCCGCCGCGGCCCGCAGCAGGTTGTCGCGGCCGGAGAGGAAGCCGTGGAACCCGGGCCCCTCGACGAGCGCGCCGACGTGCGGGAGCGCGGCCACCGGATCAGCGTGGCCCAGCAGCTCGACCGCGCCCGCTGTCGGCGGCGTGAGGCCGAGCAGCATCCGGATCAGCGTGGTCTTGCCGGAGCCGTTGGGCCCCAACATGCCCAGCACCGAACCGACCGGAACTTCGAGATCGATCCCGTCGACCGCGACCGTCGTGCCGAACACCTTGCGCAGACCCCTCATCCGCGCAGCGGCCACGGCAGGCGGAGCCACGGTCGACGGGGAAGTCACCGCGACAGTGTCTCGGACAGCACCTGCTCGGGTACGGCGCCCATCGCGACGCGGCCGTCGTCGGTGATGATGGCGGTCGCGACGGCGGTCTTGATCAGCCGTCCGTTGCCCCACGAGCCGCTGGTGGGCGTGCCGAGCCCGGCGAGCTGCTTGGCCCGGTCCGGGTTGTTCTGGGGCACCTTCTCGACGATCACGCGGTCCCAGCCGTCGCCGACCACCGTCGGCTTGTCGCGCTGTTGCTGCTGCGCGTCGCGGCTCGGCGCGTCCTTCACCGTCGCGCCCGCGGGCGGCGTGAACGTGAACCGGCCCGGGTCCTGCGGGCCGAACGTGAGGTCGGTGAACCCCACCTGCAGCGCGGGTGACGTCGAGCCCTGCGCCAACACGGTGAGCCGCAACGGCATCCGCTCTTGCGCGTCGACAGCGATCCGCACCTCGCGCAGCAGCGTGCGCTCGGTGGGCTTGGGTACCAGCACGAGGTCGTACACCGGGCGGCCCGCGACCTCGTCGGTGCCGTCCACGCTGACGTTGCTGGTGGGCTGCAGCGCGGCGAGCGCGTCGGTGGCGGCCTTGGTCGGGTCGGCCATCTGGGTCTGGTTCTGGTCGGGCTGGCGGGTGCCCTTCGTGACCGTGCGGTCGTCGGAGTTCCACGCCCAGAACGTGGTGCCGTCCGAGACGAGCGTGCGCTCGCCGGTGGGGCTGGGGATCTGGACGCGGCCCTTGCCCCCGCCGCCGGACCACACCTGCGCGGTGCTGGTGCCGTTGGCGGCCTGCGGCAGGTCGGGCAGGGCGGGCAGGCCGAGCTCGTTGTCCAGCTGCACCGTGCCCTCGAAGGGGCCGGGTTGGGCTTTCAGCACCGACGTCACGAGGTCTTCCGGCGAGACGGGCGGCAAGGCGGGCTGCGCACCCGCACCCCCCTGGAGGGTGAGCAGCCCCAGCCCGACGACGCCCGCGACCGCGATCCCCGCTGCGATGGTCGCTGCTGGGCCGCGGCCGGTCCGTCCGTTCCGTCCCGTCATGACGCTGAGCTTCGTCCATGCGACCTGAGAGCACTCTCATCGCGTCGGGGTAGCGTCCGCGTGTGGCGCGCGTCCTGGTGGTCGACGACGAGCCGGGCATCCGCACGGCCCTCGTGCGCGGGCTCGGCGCCGAGGGCATGGAGGTGGAGGCGGTCGGCGACGGCCACTCCGCCCTCAGCGCCGCGCTCACCGGCGGCTTCGACGTGATCGTTCTGGACATCATCCTGCCGGGCCTCTCCGGCTACCGGGTGCTGGAGCGGCTGCGCTCCGCGGGCGTGGACACGCCGGTGCTGCTGCTGTCGGCGAAGGACGGCGAGTTCGACCAGGCCGACGGCCTCGACCTCGGCGCCGACGGCTACCTCGTGAAGCCGTTCGCGTTCGTGGTGCTCGTCGCTCAGCTCAAGGCGCTGCTGCGCCGCCGGGACGCGGCGTTGGGCCGCACGGGGCAGCGGGTGCGGCTGGGTGCGCTCGTCGTCGACCCGGTGGCGCGGGCGGTGAGCTGGGACGGGGCGGCGGTGGAGCTGTCGCCCCGGGAGTTCGCGCTGCTGCACGCCCTCGCGTCGCGCCCGGACACCGCGGTCTCCAAGGACGACCTCCTGCGGCTCGTGTGGGGCGACGAGCAGGCCGCCACCCGCAACGTGGTCGAGGTCTACGTCGGCTACGTGCGGCGCAAGCTCGACGCCGTCGGCGCGGGCCACGTCCTGCGCACCGTGCGGGGGTACGGCTACCTGGTCGGCACGCCGTGACCGCGCCCGCCCCGCCCCCCGCGCCCATCCTGAGCCTGGGCCGAGGGTGCACGCCTTGCCGCGACGTTGGATGCGCCGTGCCGCGCCGGGCCGTAGTGCGCACCCGTCACGTGGCCGCGGCGGCGGCGCGGAGTCGGGTGGCCGGGGGACGGTGATCGGGCGCTGGCGCCGCTGGTGGGCGGCGCGGTCACTGCGGGCGCGGATGGCGGTCGTCGTCGGGCTGGCGGCGGCGGTCGTGCTGGTGGTGCTCGGGCGGCTGGCCGTCGGCCTGCTGGCGTCGGCGCTCACCGGGGCGGCCGACGCGGAGCTCTCCCGCCACGCGGAGGTCGCCGTGGCGCAGCTCGCCACCGGTGCGACGCCTGCTTCGGTAGCGGGCCCGAGCCTGCGGGTCGTCGACACCGCGGGCCAGCCGGTCGACGGCGGCCCGGCCCTCCCGTTGAGCGGGGCGCAGGTGCGGGAGCTGGCGGGCGGCGAGGCGATCGTCGCGGGCGGGCCGGACGGTCTCCGGCGCTGGATCGCCGAACCGGCCGTGCTCCCCGACGGCAGCCCGCGCCTGGTGATCGTCACCGGTGACGTCATCGGCGGCACCACGCTGATCGCGCGGGCCGCGGCCGCGTTCGTCCTGGGAGCACTCGGGGCGGCGCTGGTCGTCGGCTGCGCGGCGTGGCTGGGCACGCGGGCGGCGCTGCGCCCGGTCGACCGGATGCGCGCGGCCGCCGCGGCGCTGCCACCGGGGGAACGGCTGCCGGTCCCGATGGCGCACGACGAGCTGCGCGCCCTCACCGAGGAGCTCAACCGCCTGCTGGCGCGCCGCGACGAGGCCGCCGCCCGCCTGGAGCGGTTCACCGGAGACGCGGCGCACGAGCTGCGGTCGCCGGTCGCGGCGATCCGCGCGCAGGCCGAGGTCGCCGTCGCCCACCCCGACCCGCAGATGGCGGAGGAGACCCTCCGCTCGGTCGCCGCCGAGGCCGTCCGGCTGTCCTCGCTCCTTGACGACCTGCTCGCGCTGGCCCGGGCCGATGCGGGCACGCGCCCGCCCGCGGTCGCCGTCGACCTGGTCGCCGCGGCCGGGGCCGCCCTCGCTCGCGCCGAGCTGACCCCGTCGTCGCCCGAGGCGCCGGTCGTGGAGCTCGTCGCGCCGACGCCAGCCGTCGTGGAGGCGACGCCGTCGGAGGTCGCGCTGGTGCTGGACAACCTGATCGACAACGGTCGCCGCTACGCGAGCTCGGTGGTGCGCGTGGTGGTGCTGCCCGCGGGACGGTGGGTGCGGCTGCTGGTCGAGGACGACGGCCCGGGCATCCCGCAGGCCGACCGCGAGCGCGTGTTCGACCGGTTCACCCGCCTGCGGCCCGAAGCGGGCGGGGGATCGGGTCTCGGCCTGGCTCTGGTCGCGGCGTTGGTGCAGGGGCGTGGCGGCACGGCGACCGCAGGTGCAACCCCCTCCGGCGGCGCGCGGCTGGAGATCCGTTGGCCAACCCCCGCCAACCCCGGCCCCGAGTCCCGCATTCCACGACGGTGAGTCGTGCATCCCACGACGGCGAGTCGTGCATCTCGTCGCGGTGACCCCGGCGTTTCGTGACTACGAGTTGGTCCGCGGGGCGGGCCTGCGACGATCGCGCCGTGCCCGTCGTCTGCTCCCGGATCCGGCTCGACGCCTGCCCCCGCACGGTGGCGGGGGTCCTCCGCGACGCACGGATGGTCGCGGCTGCGCTGAGTCGTGAGGGCCATCGGTTCGCGGCCGACCGCCCGCTCCTCATGGGCGGCGACGAGGTCCGCATCGACGCGCTCGTGGCGGCGGGTATCCGGGTGCCGCTGCGGACCGTCGTGACGGCGGTGTCGCCCGGTGGATTCGCGTCGTCGCTGCGGAGCGGCCCGCTCCGGCACCTGGAACACGTCGTCAGCATCGCGGCCGACGGTCCGCTCACCGAGGTGCACGACGAGGTGCGGTGGGCCGCGCCGTGCGGTTGGGCCGTCGATCCGCTCCTGCTCCGCGCGCGCATGCGCAGCCTGCTCGTCGCCCGCGCGCAGGAACTGATGACGCGGGTCGCGGCGCTGGCCACCCAACCGGTGATCGTCGCCACCGCCATCGTCCGCGACGGTCAGGTGCTGGCCGCCCGGCGGACCCGGCCGTCCGCGGTGGCCGGCCGGTGGGAGCTCCCGGGTGGACGGGTGGAGGTGGGCGAGGCCGAGGCCGCCGCGGTCGTCCGGGAGTGCCGGGAGGAGCTGGACGCCCAGGTGCTCCCGACGGGCAGGCTCGGCACCGACCTGCCGATCGACGCGGGCGTGCTGCGGGTGCACGTCGCGCGGCTCGCGCCCGGCTCGCCCGAGCCCCGAGCCCTCGAACACGGCGCTCTGCGGTGGTTGGGCGTAGCGCAGCTGGACACCGTCGACTGGATCGACGCCGACCGCGCCGTGCTCGCCGACCTCGCCGCACTCCTGCGGTGAACCTCGACGGACGTTCGCACCTGCGAACACCTCGGCGCGAGGTGGAACCGCGGCTGGGTCGTCCTCGTCCAATGCGGCATGACCCTCGACAACCTCCTCGCTCAGCAGGCGGGCGTGATCAGCCGGGCCCAGGCGCTGGCGGCGGGCTGCAGCCGCGACACGATCGACCGCCGGGTGAAGTCCCGCCAGTGGCAGCCGCTCTACCCGGGCGTGTACCTCGCCGACCGGTGACCCGGCCGCGCTGACGTCCGCGCTGACGGCCGCGCTGACGTCCGCGGCGCCGAGGTGCGCGTCCGCGCTGCGCTGCTCTGGGCAGGTCCGGGCGCGCACCTCTCCGGTCGGGCGGCCGCCTGGTGGTACGGCATGGCGGGCGAGCCGCCGCCGGTTGTCGGGGTCTGCGTCGACCCGCGACGGCGGCTGCGTCGCCGACCGGGCGCCGATGTGGTGCGTCGCGAGCTCGCGGCGCAGGACTGCCAGGTGCATCGCGGATTGGCGGTCACCGCGCCCGCGCTCACGGTGCTCGACGCTGCGGTCGAGCTCGGCGGTGGTGGGTCCGCGTTCCTGCACGACGTCCTCCGCCGGTCGGTGCTCTTCGCCGAGGTGCACGCGGCCCACCTCCGCTACGCGGCCTCGCCGGGAGCGGCCACGGCGGCCCGCCTGCTGCGTGCGGCCGTGGAGCGGTCGGCGGTCGAGGCGCGGCACGAGCTGCGCTCGCTGCTGCGCGGGGCGGGCGTGTCCGGCTGGACGGACTCAGTGCGCGTCGACGGGCACGCCGTCGACGCCGCGTTCCCGCTCGCCCGGGTCGCGGTCCTCGCCTCGGGCTGGGCCGAGCCGCTGGATCCGCGCCACGTCGAGGCCACCGCACGGCGGTGGACCGCGCTCGTCGCGCAGGGCTGGACCATCGTCCACGTCACCTGGCGCGATCTCGCCGACCGACCACACGCCGTGCTCGCCGAGATCGCCCGACACGTGGCCCGCGGCGCGGCCGCCCTCGGCAGGGTCGGATGACGCCCGGCGCGGCCGTGCGGCCCCGCCGCTGCCCGCCGCGGCTGTGGGGCGGCCTGCCGGACACCGCACGGTGGGAGCGCGGTCCGCCGCAGGCCTGCCCGGCGGTGATGCGGCTGTATGGCGTTCGGTACGCGCGCGGGCCGACGTTCGGTGCGATGAGGTGGGGCGGCCGGGTGCGCCAGGTGGCCGGTGGTGGCGCGTGTCGGCAGGTGGCGGTCGGCGCCCGGCGGTGGTTGGCGCGCCAGGGCGGTGGTTGGCGCGCGCGGGCGGTGGCGGGTGACTTTGGCCACCCCGGCCCCGGCAGCGGGGGTTGTCGGGGCCGGTCAGTGGCCGTATCGGTACAGCGACCGCGACGAGGGTCGCGACCGCCGGGAATGGGCGGACCCCGTGGCGGGCTACCCTGAGACGTGAGCACTTCCACCTTGGCCGCGCCCGCGGACCCGTCCTCCGCAACCCGGGGGGCCCGCCCGCGCCTGCGCAACATCGCCATCGTGGCGCACGTCGACCACGGCAAGACCACCCTGGTCGACGCCATGCTCCGCGCCTCAGGCGCGTTCGGCGAGCGGGCTGCCCTCGTCGACCGCGTGATGGACTCGGGCGACCTGGAGCGCGAGAAGGGCATCACGATCCTCGCCAAGCACACGGCGATCGACTGGCGCGGGATGACGGTCAACGTCGTCGACACGCCGGGTCACGCCGATTTCGGCGGTGAGGTGGAGCGCGGCCTGTCCATGGTCGACGGCGTGCTCCTGCTCGTCGACGCGAGCGAAGGCCCCCTGCCGCAGACGCGTTTCGTGCTGCGCAAGACCCTCATGGCGGGCCTGCCCGTCGTCCTCGTGGTCAACAAGACCGACCGCCCCGACGCGCGCTGCGCCGAGGTCGTCGACGAGAGCCTCGAGCTCCTGCTGGAGCTGGCCGACGAGCTCCAGCTCGACGAGACCGTCACCACCGGCCTCCTCGACCTGCCCGTCGTCTACGCCTCCGGCCGCGCGGGCCGCGCCTCCCGCAACCGCCCCGCCGACGGCGACATGCCCGACGAGCCCGGCCTCGACGCGCTCTTCGACGTCATCGCGGCCACGGTCCCCGCCCCGGCCGACGACCCCGACGCCCCGCTGCAGGCCCACGTCACCAACCTGGACGCCACCAGCTACCTCGGCCGCATCGCGCTCTGCCGGGTGCGCGCGGGCGTGATCCGCCGCGGGGCAACGGTCGGCTGGTGCCAGGCCGACGGCAAGATCACCCGCGTCAAGATCACCGAGCTGCTGCGCACGGTCGCGCTGGAGCGCGTCCCCACCGACGCGGCGCTGGCGGGCGACCTCGTGGCCGTCGCGGGCATCGCCGAGGTCACCATCGGCGACACCCTCGCCGACCCGGACGACCCCCGCCCGCTCCCGCGCATCCACGTCGACGAGCCCGCGATCTCGCTCACGATCGGCATCAACACCTCCCCGCTCGTCGGCCGCGACCCGCACCCGGGCAACAAGCTCACCGCCCGCCAGGTGAAGAACCGACTCGACACCGAGCTCGTGGGCAACGTGTCGCTGCGCGTGCTGCCCACCGAGCGCCCCGACGCCTGGGAGGTGCAGGGCCGCGGCGAGCTGGCGCTGGCCATCCTGGTGGAGACGATGCGCCGCGAAGGCTTCGAGATGACCGTCGGCAAGCCCGAGGTCGTCACGAAGACCATCGACGGCAAGCTCCACGAGCCGTTCGAACAGCTCTCCGCGGACGTGCCCACCGAGAACCTCGGCGCGGTCACCCAGCTGCTCGCGAGCCGCAAGGGTGAGCTGGTCAACCTGGTGCACGGCGACACCCGGGTGCGCATGGACTACCGCGTGCCCTCCCGCGGCCTCATCGGCTTCCGCACCGAGTTCCTCACGATCACGCGCGGCGCGGGCATCGTGAGCCACGTCTTCGACGGCTACGGCCCGTGGGTCGGTCCGATCCGCGCCCGGCTGCGCGGTTCGTTGATCGCGGACCGCACGGGCCCGGTCACCGGGTACGCCGTCGACCAGCTCGCCGACCGCGGCGTGCTGTTCGTCGGCCCCGGCACCCTCGTCTACGCCGGGATGGTCATCGGCGAGTACACGCGCGCCGAGGACCTCGAAGTCAACATCGTCCGCGAGAAGAAGCTGACGAACATGCGCAGCTCCACCGCCGACGAGCTGATCAAGCTCACGCCGCCCACGCTGCTGTCGCTTGAGCAGAGCCTGGAGTTCTGCGCGAGCGACGAGTGCGTGGAGGTCACCCCCGAGTCGGTGCGCATCCGGAAGGTCGAGCTGGATTCGCACACCAGGGCCCGGCTGCGCTCGCGGGCCCGCACCGCCGCCGCGGGCTGAGCGGCACCCCGCGCCCACGCCGCCCGTTCGCCCGGTGGGAGGATGGCGGCCCGGCCGCCGGGTCGGGTCTGCGCGTCGCGGAGGCCGTCGCGGCGCCATCGCGACGAATGAGGTGAAGCCCCGGTGACGCGCGCGCGAATGCTGCTCGTAGCTCTCGTCACCGTGCTCCTCGGGATCACCGCCGCGTGCTCCGACCAGCCGGTCGCGAACCGCCCGCCGCCGACGAGCACCCCGACCCCGACGCCCAAGGCCGAACCCACGCGGCTCGTCGTGGGCGTCCCCGATCTCCCCCCGGGCTTCAACCCGCACCTGTTGGCCGACCGCTCCCCGGTGACGACGGCGCTCGCCACCCTCGTGCTGCCCTCCCCGTACAAGGTGGCCTCCGACGGCACGCTGCAGCTCGACCCGACGATCGTCTCGAGCGCCCGCATCGTCGACACGCAGCCGTTCACGGTGAGCTACGAGGTCAACCTCGAAGCGTCCTGGTCGGACAACGCCCCGGTGGCCGCCGAGGACTTCGTCTACCTCTGGCAGCAGATGCGGGGCCAGCCCGGCGCGTCCGGCGCGGCGGGCTACCAGCTGATCACCGACGTGCGGTCGCGCGCGGGCGGCAAGGCCGTCGACGTCGTGTTCTCCCAGCCCTACCCGGCCTGGCAGCAGCTCTTCTCCGGCCTGTTGCCCGCGCACCTGCTCAAGGACGCCCCCGGCTCGTGGATCGGGGCCACGGCAGGCGGGCTGCCGACGTCGGGCGGCCCGTTCAAGGTGTCCTCAGTGGACCGTGGCCGCGGCGAGATCGTGCTCACCCGCAACGACGCCTACTGGGACACCCCGACCGTGCTCGACCAGCTGGTGCTGCGCAGGCTCGGCCCGTCGAGCCTCGCGGCGGGGCTGGCCACCGGCGACGTCGACGTGGGGCTGCCGGATGCCGACGAGGCCGTGCGCACGGCGCTGGCGGGCGTGCTGCCGCCGCCGCGGCTGCAGCAGGCCCCGCAGTCCAGCGTCACCCAGCTGGCGTTGCGCGCCGACACCGGCCCGCTGCGCGACGTGCACGTGCGCCAGGCCCTCGGCAAGCTGATCGACCGGAACGCGGTGCGCGCCGCCGTCGCCCCCGACGCCCTGGCCGCCGACGCGCTCGGCCTGGCCCCCTCCCAGCCCGGGTACGCGCCCACCGCGCCGCCGACGGTCGCGCCGGACCCGGCCGGGGCCGCGCAGCTCCTCACCGAGGCGGGCTGGAAGCGCGACATCGTGACCGGCCGCTGGAACACCGCGGACGGCAGGCCCGCGCGGCTCGTCGTCGGCGCGGGCGCCGACCGCCCCGACGACGTGCGGGTGGCGCAGGCCGTGGCCACCCAGCTCCGCACCGCGGGCATCGACGCGCAGGTCATCGCCCCGTCCGCCACCGACCTCCTGGCCCAGCCGACGGTGGCGCCCATCCCGCCGAGCACGGGCCCGAGCGCCACCCCGACACCGACGCCCACCCCGACGGCCACCGCGGCGGGCGTGTCGGCGGACCTCATCGTGGGCCCGCGGGCCGTCGGCGGCGACCTCGGCACCGAGCTGGCCAGCGCGTACGGCTGCCCGACCGCCACAGCGCAGTACCCCGACCCGCCGCGGTCGCCCACCGGGTTCTGCTTCTCCGCGCTGCAGCCGCTCTTCGACGAGCTGATGTCGCCCGCGCCGCGGGCGGACAGCGAGGCCGTGGTCGAACGGGTGCTCTGGCAGCAGTTGCCTGCCCTGCCGCTCTTCCAGCCCGTGAGCCTCGTCGTGAGCACGACCGAGGCCGACGAGGCGACCGCGATCGGCCCCGGGTCGCTGCTCGCGGGCCCGCTCGCCGCCGCTCCCCGGTGGCAACAAGCGGCCCACTGACCCACCATCACCCTTTGGTCACGATCGGTGGCCCGGTTGTCTCGGTAACACCACGGGTTCTTACCGTTCGCGAGGCCGAGGAGGGCGGTCCGCCCAACCGTCGGTCCTGATGAGGAGGAGTCGATGAGGAGAACGAGGGCGTCGCTGACCGCGGTCGCCGCGGTCGCGGCGGTCGTGCTCGCAGCCTGTGGCACGGCCGACACGACCGGCGGCGGTGGCGCGTCCGGCGGCGGAGCGGCTGCGGGCAGCGAAGAGGCGGCCCGCAACGGCACGGCCGACGGCGCGGCCCGGGGCGGCACCCTGAACATCCTCGGCACGAGCGACGTCGACTTCCTCGACCCCCAGGTCACCTACTACTCCGCCGGGTACTCGGTGATCCGGCTCCTCAACCGGCAGTTCTTCGACTTCCCGGCCGACCCGGCCAAGAAGGACACGGCCCAGCCCGACATCGCCGAAGCGCTTCCGACCACGGAGAACGGCGGCGTCAGCGCGGACGGCAAGACGTACACGCTCACCATCAAGCAGGGCGTGCAGTGGAACACCAACCCGCCGCGCCAGGTGACGGCGGCGGATGCGGTGATCGGCGTCAAGCGCAGCTGCAACCCGGCCCAGCCGTTCGGCGGCCTGCCGGACTTCCAGGACCTCATCGCGGGCTTCAAGCAGTTCTGCGACGGGTTCGCCGACGCGGGCCAGGACGCGCCGTCGATCAAGAAGTACATCGAGGCGACGCCGCTGCCGGGCGTCGTCGCGAAGGACGACCGGACGGTCGTGTTCACGCTGAACTCGCCCGCCACGTACTTCACCGACATGCTCGCGCTGCCGTCGCTGTCGCCCGCCCCGGTCGAGAACCTCAACTACGTGCCGGGCAGCACCGAACTCGGCAAGAACCTGATCGGGAACGGGCCGTACAAGGTGGACGCGTACGAGCCGACGAAGCGCATCGAGATGTCGCGCAACCCGGCGTGGAAGGCGGAGACCGACACGATCCGCGGCGCGTTCGTCGACAAGATCGTCGTCGATGAGACGCAGAGCCAGGAGTCGATCCAGCAGCAGCTGCAGACCGGCGCGCCCAACGCCGACATGATGTTCGACATCGGCACGCCGCCGTCGCAGGTGCCGGGCCTGCTGGCCGCGAACGACCCGAACCTGTGCCTGTGCCCGACGAACTCGTCGAGCCCCTACCTCGTGTACAACACCCGCTCGCCGAACAACAACAGCGCGCTGGCCAACGTCAAGGTCCGCCAGGCCGTCTCGTACGCGATCAACCGCGCCAACATCGTGCAGGTGCTGGGCGGGCCGGACGTGGCCCCGCCGCTCACCCACGTGCTGCCGCCCCGCATCCTCGGCTCACAGGAGAACGACCCGTACCCGTACGACCCGGAGAAGGCCAAGCAGATGCTCGCCGAGGCGGGCTTCCCGAACGGCCTGACGTTGAAGTTCCTCTACCGCAACGCCTCCGAGGGCAGCAGCAAGACGTTCGCCACCGTGCAGCAGGACCTCACGAAGGCGGGCATCAAGATCGAGGGCGTGCCGTCGCCGAACGCCGACTTCTACACCAAGTACCTGCAGGAGCCCGACGTCGCGCAGCGGGGTGTGTGGGACATCGCCAGCCTGAGCTGGGGCGCGGACTGGGCGGGCAACGCCGCCGTCTCGTACTTCAACCCGCTGCTGTCGGGTGCGCCGTCGTTCCCGCCGAACGGCAGCAACTACGGCTTCTACGACAGCCCGGCGACCAACGACCTGATCAAGCAGGCCCTCGGCGCGACCGACGAGCAGACCGCGGGCGACGCGTGGGCCAAGGCGGACAAGCAGGCGATGGCGGACGCCGCGTTCTACCCGGTCGCCAACCTGAAGTGGTCGACCTACCACGCCACCCAGGTGCACAACGCGGTCTACCTGGACGGGCTGCAGTCGTTCGACCCGGCCAACGTGTGGCTCGACCCGGCCAAGAACGGCGGCTGATGGCGCTGCTGGAGGTCGACAACCTCCACGTCTCGTTCAGCACCCCGGACGGTGTCGTCCGCGCCGTCCGGGGTGTGTCGTTCGCCGTGGAACGCGGACGCACGCTCGGCATCGTGGGCGAATCGGGATCGGGCAAGTCCGTTGCGACCCAGACGGTCGTCGGGCTCACGCGGGGCGCGCGCGTCTCCGGCCGCGCCACGCTCGACGGCGTCGACCTCCTCGGCGCGGATGCGGCGACGTTGCGGCGCATCCGCGGGGCCCGGATCGGCATGATCTTCCAGGACCCGCTGTCGAGCCTGCACCCGTACTACAAGGTCGGGTGGCAGATCGTCGAGGTGATCCGGGAGCACGAGCGCGGCACGTCCAAGGCCGCGGCGCGGGAGCGGGCGATCGAGCTGCTCGACGCGGTCGGCATCCCGAGCCCGCGCAGCCGGATCGACAGCTACCCGCACGAGTTCTCCGGCGGCATGCGGCAACGCGTGATGATCGCGATGGCGATGGCGCTGCGGCCCGCGGTGCTGGTCGCCGACGAGCCGACCACGGCGTTGGACGTCACGGTGCAGGCGCAGGTGCTCGACGTGATGCGCGGCGTGCAGCAGGAGTTCGGCACGGCGATCGTGCTGATCACGCACGACCTGGGCGTGGTCGCCGACATGGCCGACGACGTCGTGGTGATGTACGGCGGGCAGGTGATGGAGCGGGCCCCGCGCCGCGAGCTGTTCTACCGCCGCCACCACCCCTACACCGAGGGGCTGCTGCGCTCGCTGCCGACGGCCGGGCGCCGCGGGCGGCTCACCCCGATCGGCGGCACGCCGCCCAGCCTGATCACGCCGCCGCCGGGCTGCCCGTTCGCACCCCGTTGCCCGTCGGCGTTCGACGCGTGCGTCGAGACGCCGCCGTTCCGGGAGATCGGCCCCGGGCACAACTCGGCGTGCTGGCTCCCGGTGGAACCGTTGAAGAAGGCGCTATGACCGCACTGCTCGAGGTCGCGGACGTCTGCAAGTACTTCCCGGTCGGACGGCGCAGGCTCTTCGGTGCGGCGCCGCCGTCGCTGCGCGCGGTCGACGGCGTGAGCCTCTCCGTGGAGCGCGGCGAGACGCTGGGGCTGGTGGGGGAGACCGGCTGCGGCAAGTCCACGTTGGCGCGCTGCATGACCCGGCTGTACGACCTCACGGCGGGCCGGGTCACGTTCGACGGCACCGACATCAGCACGCTGTCGCGCACCGAGCTGCGCCCGCTGCGCCGCGAGATGCAGGTGATGTTCCAAGATCCGTACGGCTCGCTGAACCCGCGGCGGCGCGTCGGGTCGATCATCGGCGACCCGTTCGCCATCCACGGCGTCGCCGACGGCGAGGAGCGCAAGCGCAAGGTGCAGGAGCTGATGGAGCTCGTGGGCCTCAACCCCGAGCACTACAACCGCTTCCCGGCCGAGTTCTCCGGCGGCCAGCGCCAGCGCATCGGCATCGCCAGGGCGTTGGCGCTCAAGCCGAAGCTCGTGGTGTGCGACGAGCCGGTGTCGGCGTTGGACGTGTCGATCCAGGCGCAGATCATCAACCTGCTCGCGGAGCTGCAGGAGCAGCTGCAGCTCACCTACGTGTTCATCACGCACGACCTCTCGGTCGTGCGGCACGTGAGCGACCGGATCGCGGTCATGTACCTCGGCAAGATCGTCGAGGTGGCGGCGACCGAGGACCTGCACGAGCACACCCGCCACCCCTACACCCGCGCGCTGCTCTCGGCCGTGCCCGTCGCGGACCCGGACGCGCTCGCGGGCCGGGAGCGGGTCGTGCTGCGCGGCGACCTGCCCTCGCCCGCCGCGCCGCCGTCGGGCTGCCGGTTCCACCCGCGCTGCCCCAAGGCGCAGGAGCGCTGCCGCACCGACGACCCGGAGCTGGCCGAGCACGCGCCCGGGCACCGCGTGGCGTGCCACTTCCCGCTCGCCGACGGCGAGCTGCTCACGCTGTCCAAGCCCACGATCGACGACCTCGCCCCCGACCTGACGTTCGACCCGACCGCGGCCGAGGAGGGGACGTCGTGAGCGGCAACATCGACAGACCTGGGCAAGCGCGATCCCGATCCGGCCGTACCGGACGCCACCGAGCTCGAAGGCGAGTCGCGGATCCAGGGCCGCAGCCCCGCGCGGCTGGCGTGGGAACGGCTGCGCCGCGACCGCGCCGCGATGGTCTCGTTCGTCGTCATCGTGCTCATCGCGCTGGTCGCCATCGGCGCTCCGCTCCTGGCCGCGCTGGTCGGCCACGGCCCCAACGACCAGTACCGCGACATCGGCCTCACGCCGCAGGGCCTGCCGAAGCCGCCCAGCCGCACGTTCCTGCTCGGCACCGACGACCTGGGCCGCGACCTGCTCGTCCGCATCGCCTACGGCAGCCGGATCTCCCTGCTGGTCGGGGTGGTCTCGACGCTGATCTCGGTGGTGTTCGGCGTGGTCGTCGGCGTGGTCGCGGGCTACCTCGGCGGCCGGGTCGACACCGTGATCGCGCTGATCATCGACGTCGTGCTGTCGATCCCGTTCCTGCTCGCGGGCATCGCCATCGTGTCGATCGTCGGGCCGAGCCTCACCGTCACGATCATCGTGATCGCGTTCTTCAGCTGGTCGTCGATCGCCCGCATCGTGCGCGGCCAGGTGCTGTCGATCCGCGAACGGGAGTACGTCGAGGCGGCCCGCTCGCTCGGCGCGAGCGACTGGCGGATCATGTTCGTCGACGTGCTGCCCAACGTGCTCGCCCCGGTGATCGTCTACACGACGCTGCTGATCCCGCTGGCGATCGTCTCCGAGGCCACGCTGTCGTTCCTCGGGCTCGGCGTGCCCGCGCCCGACCGCCACCTGGGGCGGGATGCTCGACGGCTCGCTCCAGTACTACCGCGTCGCCTGGTGGTACCTGCTGTTCCCCGGCCTCGCGCTGCTGATCACCACGCTGGCCTTCAACATCTTCGGCGACGGCGTGCGCGACGCGTTCGACCCGCGCACCGACCGGCTCTTCGCCGCCGAGACCACCACGGACGTCGAGGCCGAGAAGTGATCCGCTTCCTCGTCCGGCGCGCCCTGCGCGGCCTGCTCGTCATCTGGCTGATCACGCTGGTGCTGTTCGGCATGTTCTTCGTGGCGCCCAGCAACGTCGCGCAGACCCTCGGCGGTCGCCAGGCCACGCCCGGAGACGATCGCGCTGATCAACCAGCGGCTGGGGCTGGACCGGCCGATCTGGCAGCAGTACCTGAGCTTCGTCGGCAGCGCGCTGCGCGGCGACCTCGGCTACGACTACTACAAGCAGATCCCGGTCACGTCGATCATCGCCGACGCGTTGCCCAAGACGGCGTCGATCGCGTTCGGCGCGGCCGTGATCTGGATGCTGCTCGGCGTCACGAACGGGGTGCTCTCCGCGGTGCGGCCCCGCTCGTTCCTCGACCGCGGGCTCACCGCGTTCGTCGCTGTTCTTCTACTCGATGCCGACGTTCCTGCTCGGCCTCCTGCTGCTCTACTACCTGTACTTCCAGCTCACCCTGGCCGGGATCCGGATCTTCCCGGCGGGCGGGTACGTCGATCTCACGACGAGCCCGGCAGGCTGGCTGCAGCACATGATCCTGCCGTGGATCACGGTGGCGCTGGTGTCCGCCGCGGCCTACACGCGGCTCACCCGCACCTCGATGCTGGAGGTGCTGGGCGAGGACTACATCCGCACCGCGCGGTCGAAGGGGATCTCGGAGCGGCGCGTCGTGGTGCGCCACGGCCTGCGCAGCGCGTTGTCGCCCGTGGTGACGCAGTTCGGCATCGACGTCGCTACGCTGCTCGGCGGTGTGATCGTCACCGAGACCGTGTTCTCCATCGACGGCATCGGGCGCACCGCCATCGTGGCCATCGACCAACAGGACCAGCCGGTGATCATCGGGATCGTGCTGCTCGGCACCGTGGCGGTCGTCGTGGCGAACATCCTCGTCGACATCGGCTACGCGGTCCTCGACCCGAGAGTGCGGCTCACCTGACCAGAAGGCTGTTGTTCGTCCACGCGCATCCCGACGACGAGACCCTCGCCACGGGCGGCACCATCGCGCACTACGCCGCCGAGCCGGACACCGAGGTCACGCTCGTCACGTGCACGCTCGGCGAGGAGGGCGAGGTCATCGGGCCCGACCTGCAGCTGCTGGTCACCGCGGAGGCCGACCAGCTCGGCGGGTACCGGATGGCCGAGCGCGCGGCCGCGTGCGCCGCGCTCGGGGTCACCGACCACCGCTACCTCGGCGGCGCGGGGCGGTGGCGCGACTCGGGCATGGCGCTGGCCGGGTACGGCGTGCGGGCCACGGCGCGCCTGGCGATGCACCCGCGGGCGTTCTCGGCGCCGGGGGCGTTCGACGCCGAGGTCGAGGCGCTGGTGGCGGTGCTCGAGGAGGTGCGGCCGCAGGTCGTCGTCAGCTACGCGGAGGACGGCGGGTACGGCCACCCCGACCACGTCCGCGCCCACGAGATCACCAAGGCGGCGGTGGCCGAGGTGCCCGCGCGGCTGCTCTACGCGGTGGTCGGGCGCGGCACGCTCGACGCCGGGCTCGCCGCGCTGGGCGCCGTCCCGTTCCGGATGCCCGTGGCCGACGAGCTGCCGAGCGTGCCCGACGCGGCCGTCACCACCCGGTTGGACGTGCGCGACCAGCACGCCCGGCGGATCGCGGCCATGCGGGCGCACGCCACGCAGGTCGTCGTCGCGCCGGACGAGCGGTCCTTCGCCATGAGCAACGGCGTCGCCCAGCCCGTGCTGCCCGTCGAGGAGTACATCGCGGTCGACGGTCGCCCCAGCGCCGACCTCTTCGGGGACGGCGATGGCTGAGGGCCTGGTCGTGCTCGCGCTGCTGGTCGTCGACGGCGTGCTCACCGGCGCGGTCGGGCTGGCGTTCACCCCGTTCTACCTGGGCGCGGTGCCCGCCCCGCTCGGCGTGCTGCTGTCGGTGCTGGTGCTGCCGTGGCTCGTGCTGCGGGCGGGCGAGGTCGACCGGCGGTTCGCGGGCGCACCGATCTTCGCCTGGTTCGTCACGATCGCGGTGCTCGGGCTGTTCGGGCCCGGCGGCGACGCGCTGCTCACGACGACGTGGCAGTCGCTGCTGCTCGTCTTCGGCGGGGTGGGGGCGGGGCTGTGGGCGTTGCGCCGGGTGCGGGATCAGCCGCCGGAGGGCACCAGGTAGCGGTAGCGGTGGTGCTCGGTCCACCCGGCCCGGGCGTAGAGCGCGAGCGCCGCGGTGTTGTGCACCGCCACCTGCAGCACGCCCCAGCGGGCGCCGTGACCGCGTCCCCAGCGCGCGGCCGCGGCCAGCAGCGCGGTGCCGTGGCCGCGGCGGCGGAGGGCGGGGTCGACGGTGAGCACCGACACGTGCAGGTGGTCCGCCACCACGACCACCCGCCCCGCGCCGACCACGCCCTGCGCGTCCGCGACGGTGAGCGCGCCCGCACCCCCGAGCACGTGGCGTTGGGCGGGGGTGGGCGGGCCGCCGAGCACGAGCCGCCACCACGCGTCGGTGGGCGCGCCCACCTCGACCGTCAGCCCCGCCGCCGCCGGGCGGTCGGTCGGCCTCGCCTGCCTCGTGTCGGTCGCCGGGTTGTCGGCGGCCACCGGCGAGGTGCCCTGCTGCCCCGCCGACCGCTGGGCGATCGGCGCCACTGGCCGGGTCACCCGCCGGACCGACGGCCAGTCGGGCGAGGTCCGCCACCTGCACCGACACGACGGCTCCCGCCGCGTGGCCGACGTCCAGCACCCACCCCTGCGCGGCGACGGCCTTGTCCCACGGCGAGCCGACCGGCGCCTGCACCCGCGGCGTGATGCCGTGGCGTTCGGCGAACGTCCGCACGGCCGCCAGCGCGGCGGCGGTCGGCAGGCCGGGGTCGCCGATCGCGAGCGCGCTGTTGGCCCGCGCCGTGAACCCCCCGGTGGCGCGCAGCCGCCAGGCCCCGAGCCGCTCGTCGACGAACGCGGGCCAGGCGTCGGCGCACAGCTCCTCCAGCCGGGCGATCGCCGTCAGCGACGCCCGCCGCGGCAGGCGCGGGCGGTATCGCCCGCACGGCGGTCACCGCCGACCGCGCCACCCGCACGGGGCCGCGCCGCGTCTGCACCACGAGGTCCGCCCCGTCCGCGGACAGCTCGCCGACCGCGTCGGTCTGCTTGTCACCGACCCGGTGCCGCACCACGACGCGCCGCCCGATCAGGCCCGTGACGTTCGCGGCGTCACACCGCCCCGACTCTGTCATCGCTCACCTCGCGATACATACTGTGCGGAGACTCTGTCAGCGCCCGTGGAGGATGGCCCACCCGTGACCTACGTGATCGCCGAGCCCTGCGTCGACCTGCTCGACAAGGCGTGCATCGAAGAGTGCCCGGTGGACTGCATCTACGAGGGCGCTCGGATGCTGTACATCCACCCCGACGAGTGCGTCGACTGCGGCGCCTGCGAGCCGGTCTGCCCCGTCGAGGCGATCTACTACGAGGACGACGTGCCCGACCAGTGGGCGGCCTACACCAAGGCCAACGTCGACTTCTTCGACGAGCTGGGCTCGCCGGGCGGGGCGTCCAAGGTCGGCAAGGTCGACCGCGACGTCGAGCCCGCGCTGAGCCTGCCGCCGCAGCAGCACGACGAGTGAGGGAGTTCGCGCTCCCCGATTTCCCCTGGGACTCGCTGGCCGAGGACAAGGCCCTCGCCGCGGCCCATCCGGGCGGCATCGTCGACCTGTCGGTCGGCACGCCCGTCGACCCCGTCCCGGCGGTGGTGCGCGCGGCGCTCGCCGGTCCGGCGGCCGACGAGCCCGGCTACCCCACCACGCACGGCACCCCCGCGCTCCGCGACGCCCTCGCCGGCGCGCTGAGCAGGCGCTTCGGGGTGGTCGTCGACCCGGTGGCGGTGCTCCCGACGATCGGCTCCAAGGAGCTGGTGGCCTGGCTGCCCACGCTGCTCGGGCTCGGCGCGGGCGACACCGTCGTGATCCCCGAGCTCGCCTACCCGACCTACGAGGTGGGCGTCCGGCTGGCCGGGGCGCAGTTCGTGCGGGCCGACGCCACCACCGCGCTCGGGCCCGCGCGGCCCGCGCTGATCTGGCTCAACTCGCCGTCCAACCCGACCGGCAAGGTGCTGCCGCCCGCGCACCTGCGCAAGGTCGTGGAGTGGGCCCGCGGGCGCGGCACGGTCGTCGCGGCCGACGAGTGCTACCTCTCGCTGGCGGGTGACACCGAGCCGGTCTCGATCCTGCACCCGGACGTCTGCGGCGGCTCGCACGAGGGGCTGCTGGCCGTGCACTCGCTGTCGAAGTCGTCGAACCTCGCGGGGTACCGGGCGGGCTTCGTGGCGGGCGACCCGGCGCTGGTGGCCGCGCTGCTGGAGGTCCGCAAGCACGCGGGCATGATCGTGCCGTTCCCGGTGCAGGCGGCGATGACGGCGGCGGCGTCCGACGACGCGCACGTCGCCGTCCAGACCGGGCTGTACGACGCCCGGCGGGCGCTGCTGCGGCCCGCGGTGGAGAAGGCGGGCCTCACCGTGGAGCACTCCGAGGCGGGTCTGTACCTGTGGGCCACGGCGGGCGAGCCGGGCCGGTTGACGGTGCGGCGCCTGGCCGGCGAAGGTGTACTGGTGGCACCCGGGGAGTTCTACGGTCCGGCGGGCGAGCGGCACGTGCGCATCGCGCTCACCGCGTCCGACGAGCGGATCGAGACGGCAGCCCGGCGCCTCGCCCGGCGGTGACCCGCGCAGGCGGCACCCGACCCGTCCGGGCAGCACGAGGTGCTGCGGCACCTGAGGGCACCGGCGCCGCACCGGCCGGTGCGGCACGTGGCGACGCTGCACCCGCGGGCGATGGCGCGGCACCGCCCGGCGGGCCATCGCGGCCGCGCGAGCGGGGCGCGACGTGACCGGCACCCGCGCCACGGTCGGGCCGGGCGTGGTGCTCCTGGGGATCCTCGCGCTCGCGGTCAACCTGCGCGCGGCGCTCGCGGGCTACCCGCCGCTGCTGGAGACGGTGCGCGTCGACCTCGGCCTCTCCGCGGGCGTCGCCGGGCTCGTGCAGGCCGGGGCCGTGCTGATGATGGCGGCGGGCTCGTTCGCGGGGCCCGCGCTCGCCCGCCACGGAGGACGGGAACGCGCGCTGGGCGTCGCCGTCGGGCTCGTCGCGGCGGGCAGCCTGGTCCGGGGCGTGCCCGCGGTCGCCGCGCTGATCGCAGGCAGCCTCCTCGTCGGGCTGGGGATCGGGCTGGCCGGTGTGCTGATCACCGGGGTCGTCAAGGAACACCTCGCGCAGCGGGCGGGCGCGGCCACCGGCGGCTACGTCGTCGCGATGATGGTGGGAGCCACCGTCTCCAGCGCGGTCGCCGTGCCGCTGGCCACGCTGCTGGGCGGGTGGTCGTGGTCGCTCGCGGTGTGGGCGGTGCCCGCCGTGCTCGCCACCGCCGTCTGGACGCCGATCGCCCGCCGCATACCGGCCGCGGACCCGGTGCGCACGCCGCTGCCGTGGCGCCGTCGCACCGCCCGGCTGGCCGCGTGTTACCAGGCCGGGACGTCGCTGATGTTCTACGGCTGGCTCACCTGGCTCTCGCCGTACTACGAGGGACACGGCTTCCCGCCCGAGCGCGCGGGCCTGCTGCTCGCGGTGTGGAGCATCGCGCAGATCCCGGCGGCGCTCTTCGTGCCCGCGCTCGCCGAGCGACGGCGGCGCTGGCGGTTCTGGACCGGCCTCACGCTCCTGTGCGGGATCGTCGGCACGCTGGGCGCGCTGCTCGTGCCGCTGCCGCCGGTCGTGGGGCCGTGGGTGTGGGCGGCGCTCATGGGCGTCGGCGTCGGCGCGGGGTTCCCGTTGGGGCTCTCCGCGATCGCCTGGCGCGCCCCCGACGCCCACACCGCCGCGGCGACGAGCGGCCTCGCGCTCGGCGTCGGCTACACCGCCGCCGGGCTCGGACCGTTGCTGATGGGCGTGCTGATCGACGTGAGCGGCGGCTACGCGCTCGCCATCGGGCTGCTGGTGGTGGCGGGTCTGGTGCAGGGGTGGGCGATCTTCGCGATCGGCGACCCCGACTAGACCTCGGCGATGCGGGCGTCGACGAGCACCCAGGCCCCCCGCCACTCGCGGCGCTTCTCGGCCGCGCGGTGGGTCTCCCGCTCGACGAGCCGCCCCGCCACGAACACGGTGTCCGGTGTGACGTCCAGGCCCGCGAGGAGCCCTCGGATGCGCTGCTCGGCGACGCACGCGTCCTGGTGGTCGCCGAGCACCTCCTGCAACGCCGTGGTGGCCGACAGCAGCCGTTTCACCTGCTTGCCCGCCGGGGTGCCGCGCAGCGACGGCGCGACGAGCTCGCCCGTGTACCGCACCCGCTTGCCCCGGATGCGGAGCGCGTGCAGCACCTCGTCGGGTGGGTCGTCGCCCGCCTTCTCGACCGCGCGCCGGAGCTTGCGCGCCTCGGCCCGCACGAGGTCGACGAGCGCGGGTTGGGGCGCGTCGCCGGGGGCGGGCGTCGGCAGCGGTGCGCTGACCGTCTCGGCGAGCCGCTCCAGCACGCCGAAGTAGCGGGGAGCGGTGAGCGCCTCGAGCATGGCCGCGCGGGCCGTCGTCCGCTCCCGTTCCAGCGCGTCGAGCAGCGCCCCGCCCGCGTTCTGCTCGGCGGCCGGGAGGCTCGCGATCTCCCGGTGCAGGCGGAGCAGCAGCACGTCCAGGTCGCGCACCGGGCCGAGCGCGCCGCCCAGCCAACCCAGCTCCGCCCGCAGCTCGTCCGACCAGGCGGCGTCCAGCAACGGCCGCGCGGCCTTCAGCGTGGCCCGCATCCGGCGTACGGCGACCCGCATCTGGTGGAGGTCCTCGATGTCCTCGCCGGTGCGGGTGCCGGGCTCGTGCGCGAGCAGCGCCCGGAGACGCTGGTCGAGTGACGCGCGGACGTGGTCGACGGGTGTCGCGGAGGGATCGACGGTCACGGGCTC
>CAWBRG010000009.1:160000-215306 GCA_963791185.1 uncultured Actinomycetota bacterium
CCATTATGGCCCGTACCCTAAACCGACACAGGTGGTCAGGTAGAGAATACCGAGGCGATCGAGTGAACTGTGGTCAAGGAACTCGGCAAAATACCTCCGTAACTTCGGGAGAAGGAGGACCACTGTCTCTGAAGCCCTTCGCGGGCTAGGGGGTGGTGGTCGCAGAGACCAGGCCCAAGCGACTGTTTACTAAAAACACAGGTCCGTGCGAAGTCGTAAGACGATGTATACGGACTGACGCCTGCCCGGTGCTGGAACGTTAAGAGGACCTGTCAGCCCTTTCGGGGGTGAAGCGGAGAATTGAAGCGCCAGTAAACGGCGGTGGTAACTATAACCATCCTAAGGTAGCGAAATTCCTTGTCGGGTAAGTTCCGACCTGCACGAATGGCGTAACGACTTGGGCGCTGTCTCGACCACAGACTCGGCGAAATTGCATTACGAGTAAAGATGCTCGTTACGCGCGGCAGGACGGAAAGACCCCGGGACCTTTACTACAGCTTGGTATTGGTGTTCTATCCGGTTTGTGTAGGATAGGTGGGAGACTGGGAAGCGGCCACGCCAGTGGTTGTGGAGTCGTTGTTGAAATACCACTCTGGTCGGATGGGGTGTCTGAACCTCGGGCCCTGATCGGGTTCAGGGACAGTGCCTGGTGGGTAGTTTAACTGGGGCGGTTGCCTCCTAAAAGGTAACGGAGGCGCCCAAAGGTTCCCTCAGCCTGGTTGGCAATCAGGTGGCGAGTGTAAGTGCACAAGGGGGCTTGACTGTGAGACCGACGGGTCGAGCAGGGACGAAAGTCGGGACTAGTGATCCGGCATCTCCTGGTGGAAGGGGTGTCGCTCAACGGATAAAAGGTACCCCGGGGATAACAGGCTGATCTTGCCCAAGAGTCCATATCGACGGCATGGTTTGGCACCTCGATGTCGGCTCGTCGCATCCTGGGGCTGGAGTAGGTCCCAAGGGTTGGGCTGTTCGCCCATTAAAGCGGTACGCGAGCTGGGTTTAGAACGTCGTGAGACAGTTCGGTCCCTATCCGCCGTGCGCGTTGGAGACTTGAGGAAGGCTGTCCCTAGTACGAGAGGACCGGGACGGACGGACCTCTGGTGTGCCAGTTGTCCCGCCAGGGGCACGGCTGGTTGGCTATGTTCGGAAGGGATAACCGCTGAAGGCATCTAAGCGGGAAGCTCGTTCCAAGATGAGGTCTCCCACCCCACTTCGGTGGGGGTAAGGCCCCCTGTAGACGACGGGGTTGATAGGCCGGAGATGGAAGCATCGTGAGGTGTGGAGTTGACCGGTACTAATAGGCCGAGGACTTCACCCATAACCAACTCGCCCGGCTACAAGCCGACGCAAAAAAGACGTAACTCGCATCCACTGTGTGACCCTGAGCACACCACCACCACCATCACCATCGTTGTTGGTGATGGGTGGGTGGCTCAAGAGGTGAACAAAATTTGAATAGTGTTGTCGGTGGTTTTGGCGGAGGGGGAACGCCCGGTCCCATCCCGAACCCGGAAGCTAAGCCCTCCAGCGCCGATGGTACTGCACTCGACAGGGTGTGGGAGAGTAGGACACCGCCGACATCAAACCCATAAAGGGGGCCCACCACGGTGGGCCCCCTTTTGTTTTCTGTGGTTGGGTGAACGCGTGTTGGAGCTGGCGGGTGATCCGGTCGCGTTGTGCGCGGCGTTGGTGGACGTGCCGAGCGTGTCCGGCGAGGAGGCCGGGTTGGCCGACCTCGTCGAGACGGCACTCCGCGAGCAGGCGCCCCATCTGGAGGTGCTGCGCACCGGCGACACCGTGCTGGCCCGCACCCGTCTCGGACGGGAGCGGCGGGTGCTGCTCGCCGGTCACCTCGACACGGTGCCGGTGGCCGACAACCTGCCGAGCAGGCGCGACGGCGATCTCCTGTACGGCTGCGGCACGTCCGACATGAAGGCGGGCGACGCCGTCTTCGCACACGTCGTCGCGACCACCCCCGAGCCGCGCCACGACCTCACGATCGTGTTCTACGACTGCGAGGAAGTGGAGGCCGCCCGCAACGGGCTCGGCCGGGTCGAACGCGAGCACCGCGACTGGTTGGACGCCGATCTCGCCCTCCTCGGCGAGCCCACCAGCGGCGCGGTGGAGGCGGGCTGCCAAGGCACGCTGCGGGCCGAGGTCCGCACGCGGGGGCGGCGGGCGCACTCGGCCCGATCGTGGCTGGGCGAGAACGCCATCCACGCCGCAGGCGACGTGCTGGAGCGCCTGCGGCTGTACCCCGACCGCGAAGTGGCGATCGACGGCTGCGTCTACCGGGAAGGCCTGCAGGCGGTGCGGATCGCGGGCGGGGTGGCGGGCAACGTCGTGCCGGACGAATGCGTCGTCACCGTCAACTTCCGCTTCGCGCCCGACCGCGACGTCGCGGCCGCCGAACAGCACGTGCGCGAGATCTTCGACGGGCTGGACGTCGTGGTCACCGACTCCGCACCCGGGGCCCTCCCCGGCCTGCACGCCGCGGCGGCGCAGGAGTTCGTCGCGTCGACGGGCGAGGCGGCGACCGCGAAGTACGGCTGGACCGACGTCGCCCGGTTCGCCGCGTTGGGCATCCCCGCGGTGAACTACGGCCCCGGCGACCCCAACCTCGCGCACACCCGGGAGGAGCACGTCGACGTGCGGCGCATCGTCGACGCGGTCGCTGTGCTGCGCCGATTCCTGACGTGATGCGGGGCGTCATTACGCTGAAACCATGAGTACGAACGGGGGGCAGCGCTCTCCCGACGAGAAGCAGCGCGGACCGGTGGTGCTCCGGCGCGAGCGTCGCAACGAGCCCACCACGACCGACCAGCGGTTGCTCGATTCCCGCGGCCCGAGCGACTGGGTGCACACCGACCCGTGGCGGGTGCTGCGGATCCAGGCGGAGTTCGTGGAGGGGTTCGGCTCGCTGGCCGAGGTGCCCCGCGCGGTCACCGTGTTCGGCTCGGCCCGCACATCGCGCGACCACCCCGAGTACGCGACCGGGCGGGCGCTGGGCGCGGCGTTGGCCGACGCGGGCTACGCCGTGATCACCGGCGGCGGGCCGGGTGTGATGGAGGCGGCGAACCGCGGCTGTTCGGAGGCGGGCGGGTTCTCGATCGGGCTCGGCATCGAGCTCCCCTTCGAACAGGGCCTCAACGACTGGGTCGATCTCGGCATCAACTTCCGCTACTTCTTCGCACGCAAGACGATGTTCGTGAAGTACTCGCAGGCGTTCGTGTGCCTCCCGGGCGGATTCGGCACGTTGGACGAGCTGTTCGAGGCGCTCACGCTGGTGCAGACGAAGAAGGTCACCAAGTTCCCCGTCGTCCTCCTCGGCAGCGACTACTGGGGCGGGCTCTACGACTGGATCGAGAAGACCGTCCTCGACGCGGGCAAGATCGGCGAGAAGGACATGGCGCTGCTCTACGTCACCGACGACGTCGACGACGCGGTGCGGGTGGTCCACGACGCCTACCGGGCGTGGGAGGACGCGCATTGACCGCCGTCTGCGTCTACTGCGCGTCCTCCGACGGCATCGCGGAGCAGCACGTCGCGCTCGCCGCCGAGGTCGGGAGCCAGATCGCCACCCGCGGGTGGACGCTGGTGTCCGGCGGCGGGAGCAAGTCGATGATGGGCGCGGTCGCCGTCGCGGCGCGCTCGGGCGGCGCGCACACGATCGGCGTGATCCCGCAGTCGATGGTGGAGCGCGAGTGGGCCGACCACGCGTCGGACGAGCTGCTCGTCGTCGAGAGCATGCGCGAGCGCAAAGCGCAGATGGAGGCCCGCGCCGACGCGTTCCTCGCGCTCCCGGGCGGCTTGGGCACGTGCGAGGAGCTGTTCGAGATCTGGACCTCGGGCTACCTGCGGCTGCACGCCAAGCCGGTGGTGCTGCTCGACCCCGCCGGGCACTGGACGGGCCTGCTCGCGTGGGTGCGCGACCTCGCGGCGCAAGGCTTCGTCGGTGCGGACGCGCTGCGGCGGCTCGTCGTCACCACCGAGGTGCCCGCCGCCCTGGACGCCTGCGCCGCCCCGGTTCCCACGTGATCAAGTTCGGCACCCGCACGCCCGCGCAGGACCGGGCGCTGGTGATGGCGATCGTCAACCGCACACCCGACTCGTTCTACGACCGCGGCGCCACGTTCGCCGACGCCGCCGCGATGGAACGGGTCGACGCGGCGGTGGCCGAAGGCGCGGACATCATCGACATCGGCGGGGTGAAGGCGGGCCCCGGCGCCGACGTCGACCTCGCCGAGGAGATCCGCCGCGTAGTGCCGTTCGTCACCGCTGTGCGCGCCCGCCACCCCGAGGTCGTGATCAGCGTCGACACGTGGCGGGCCCCGGTCGGCCGCGCCGCCGCCCTCGAGGGCGCCGACCTGCTCAACGACACGTGGGCGGGCGCCGATCCCGCGCTCGGCGAGGTGGCCGCGGAGCTCGGCATCGGCATCGTCTGCTCGCACACCGGGGGCGCGGTGCCCCGCAGGCGCCCGCACCGGGTGCGCTACGCCGACGTGGTGGCCGACGTGATCGCCGAGGTCACCGGCCAGGCGGAGCGCCTGCTCGCGCGCGGTGTGCCCCGGGAGGGCATCCTCGTCGACCCGACCCACGACTTCGGCAAGAACACCTTCCACGGCCTGGCCCTGCTGCGGCACTGCGACCAGCTGGTGGCCACCGGCTGGCCCGTGCTGATGGCGTTGTCGAACAAGGACTTCATCGGCGAGACGCTCGGCGTCACGGAGGTCACCGACCGGCTGGAGGGCACCCTCGCCGCCACCGCCCTCGCGGCCGCGGCGGGCGCCCGCGTGTTCCGGGCCCACGAGGTGGCGGCCACGCGACGTACCGTGGACATGGTCGCGTCGATCGTGGGTACCCGGGCTCCGGCCCGCACGGTGCGCGCGTTGGCCTGAGCCCGCGCAAACCCCGACCCGAGGAGACGCCCGTGGAGGACGCCACCGAGCGTTGGTTCGCCCGCCGCACCTGGCAGGAGCCGCCCTGGACGGTGGCGGAGCTCGTCGCGGCCAAGCGCGGCCGACGCGTGTCGGTCGTGCTGCCCGCGCTGGACGAGGAGGCGACGGTCGGCGCGATCGTCGCCGCGATCGTCCCGCTGGTGCCGGACCTCGTGGACGAGCTGGTGGTCATGGACTCCGGGTCGACCGACCGCACGGTCGAGGTCGCGGCGGCGGCCGGGGCTCGCGTGGTGCGCCGCGCCGACGTCGTGCCCGAGCTCCCGCCGTGGCCCGGCAAGGGTGAGGTCCTGTGGCGGGCGCTCGCCGCCACCACCGGCGACGTCCTGTGCTACCTCGACTCCGACCTCGTCGACTTCGACCCCGCGTTCGTGCCCGCCCTGCTCGGCCCGTTGCTCGTCGAGGACGGGGTGCACCTCGTGAAGGGCTTCTACCGGCGGCCGCTGCGGCTCGAGGCCGTCGAGGGCGCCACCGGCGGCGGCCGGGTCACCGAGCTGCTGGTGCGCCCGCTCCTCGCGGCGCTGCGCCCCGAGCTCGCGGGCGTGGTGCAGCCCCTGGGCGGCGAGTACGCGGGCACCCGGGAGCTGCTGGAGTCGCTGCCGTTCGCGGCGGGCTACGGGGTGGAGATCGGGCTGCTGCTCGACACGCACGCCGAGCGGGGGCTCGACGCGATCGCGCAGGTCAACCTGGGCGTGCGCAAGCACCGCAACCGGTCGCTGCTGCAGCTGGGGGTGATGGCGCGCCAGATCCTCGCCGCGACGCTGCACCACTGCGGCGTGCCGGACGCAGGCGCGGCTCTCACGCAGTTCGTGCAGGTCGGCGGCGAGTGGCTGCCGTCGGCCACACCCGTGGTGGTCGCCGAGCGCCCGCCGATGCGGGAGGTACGGGTCCGGTAGCGGGCGTCGAACTGTCGGTGGGCCGTGGTGGGATGGGCATCGTGGGTACCGCGCTCCTCTACCTCCTCGTCGTCACGGTCGTGGCGGCGGCGTTCTTCGGCGTCGCCGCGCTGGTGTTCGGGCGCGGCGAGGAGCTCGCCCCCCTCGCCCCCGACGCCACCCCCACGCGGCTGCCCTCGCACGGCATCCGCGGCGAGGACATCCGGGAGCTCCGGTTCCCCCAGGCCGTGCGGGGCTACCGGATGACGGAGGTCGATTGGGTGCTCGATCGGCTCGCCGAGGAGATCGAACGCCTCACGCAGGAGCGCGACGAGCTCGCCGCCCGGGTGGAGCCGAGCTCATGACCGGGGCCGAGCTCACCGTTCCGGTCGACGTCAACGCTCCAGCGGAGGTGGTGTGGCACACCGTCACCGATTGGCCCGGGCAGGGGGAGTGGATGCTCGGCACGCGCGTCGAGGTCGACGGGCCCGGCGACGGCCGCCACCTCGGCGCGCGGTTGCGGGCCTTCACCGGGGTGGGGCCCCTCGGCTTCACCGACACCATGGAGATCGTCGAGTGGGAGCCGCCGCGGCGGTGCGTCGTGCGCCACACCGGCAAGGTCGTGCGGGGCGACGGCGTGTTCGAGGTGGTGCCGCTCGGCCCGGATCGGGCCCGGTTCCTCTGGTCGGAGCTGTTGGACCTGCCGCTGGGCGCGGTCGGGGCGCTGGGCTTCCGGGTGATCAAGCCGGTGTTCCGGCTCGGGATCGCGCAATCGCTGCGCGCGATGGCCCGGCGGTGTGAGCGTGGGTGAGCTGTCGCGCTGCGGCTGGGCCACCTCGGCGCCCGAGTACGTGGCCTACCACGACGACGAGTGGGGCCGCCCGCTGCGCGGCGTCACCGCGATGTTCGAGCGGCTGTCGCTGGAGGGCTTCCAGTCGGGGCTGTCCTGGCTGGTCATCCTGCGCAAGCGGCCCGCGTTCCGCACGGCGTTCGCCGGGTTCGAACCCGCGGCGGTCGCCCGGTTCGACGACGCCGACGTGGCGCGGCTGCTGGCCGACGCGGGCATCGTCCGCAACCGCCTCAAGATCGAGGCCACGGTGGCCAACGCGCGGGCGGTGCTGGAGCTCGACACCCCGCTCGACGAGCTGCTCTGGTCGTTCGCGCCCGCCGAGCACCGGCGACCGGCCACGCTGGCCGACGTCCCGCCCGTGAGCCCCGAGTCCACGGCGATGGCCAAGGAGCTGAAGCGCCGCGGGCTGCGCTTCGTCGGACCGACCACGTGCTACGCGCTCATGCAGGCCGCGGGCATCGTCGATGATCATGTGCAAACCTGTTGGCGCGCTGCCACTGAGCGTGACACGCCGCCCGGTTGATCGCTCCGATTACCGGCCCATCCCGTCGATGAGGAAAGATGGACGTCAAGGCGTCCTGCCGTGCGCTCCCCAACGCGCTTGCCACGGCTGGTACCGGTAGGAGAACGACGGAGGGAGCAGGAGATGGCCGCGATGAAGCCCCGGACCGGTGACGGTCCCCTTGAGGTGACCAAGGAGGGCCGGGGCATCGTGATGCGCGTGCCGCTCGAAGGAGGTGGCCGCCTGGTCGTGGAGATGTCGGCCGAGGAGGCGAGCGACCTCGGCGATGCGCTGAAGGCCGCTTCCGGCTGACCACGCCCGTGCTGGGCTACTGACGGCACCGACCCCGCGGGGCCGGTGCCGTCCGCTGTGGAGGGTCAGACCAGGCTGTTGTAGATCTCGACGGTGCGGCAGGCGGCCGTCTCCCACGCGAACTCGCGCTCGGCCCGCTCCCGGCCCGCGGCGCCCATCGCCGCCGCCCGCGCCGGGTCGGCGAGCAGCTCGTTGACCGATGCGGCGAGGCCGGAGCGGAACTCCTCCACCGCGTTCTCGTCGAAGTGCACCAACAGGCCGGTGCGGCCGTCGTCGACGACCTCGGGGATGCCGCCGACGTCCGACGCGACCACCGCGGTGCCGCACGCCATCGCCTCCAGGTTCACGATCCCCAGCGGCTCGTAGACCGACGGGCAGACGAACACCGTGGCGGCCGACAGCACCTGCCGCACGGACGTCGTCGGCAGCATCCCGCGCACCCACACGACGCCCGAGCGGGCCGCCGACAGCGCGGCCACGGCCTTCTCCGTCTCCTCCGCGATCTCCGGCGTGTCCGGCGCGCCCGCGCACAACACGATCTGCGCGGCCGGGTCGATCTGGTGGGCGGCCGCGATGAGGTGCCCCACACCCTTCTGGCGGGTGATCCGCCCGACGAACACCACGCTGGGCCGGTCGGGGTCGATCCCGTTGGCCACCACGGCGTCGCGGGCCGGGTCGGGGTGGTAGAAGTCGGTGTCGATGCCGTTGTGCACCACGTGCACGCGGCCGGGGTCCAGCGCCGGGTAGCAGTCGAGCACGTCGGCCCGCATGCCCTCGCTCACCGCGATCACGGCGTCGGCGGCCTCGTAGGCGGAACGCTCGACCCACGACGAGAGCCGGTAGCCACCGCCGAGCTGCTCGGCCTTCCACGGCCGCCGCGGCTCCAGCGAGTGCGCCGTGACGACGTGCGGCACGCCGTAGAGCATCTTGGCCAGGTACCCGGCCATGTTCGCGTACCAGGTGTGGGAGTGCGCGATGTCGGCCTGGTCGAGGGCGTTGACCATCGCCAGGTTCACACCGAGCGTCTGAAGGGCGAAGTTGGCCCCGGTCAGGTCCACGGGCACCGGGTGCGCGTAGGCGTTGTCGCGGGGTTCGCCGAAGCAGTGCACGTCGACTTCGACGAGCTCGCGGAGCGCGGGCACGAGGTGTTCGACGTGCACCCCCGCCCCACCGTAGACGTCCGGGGGGTATTCGCGGGTGAGCAGACCGATGCGCACGATCAGCACCGTAGCCGTTCCGCGGGCGCTCGCCGAGTCCGAAGTTCATCGGGTAGCGGTGGTCAGTTGGGAAACCGGACACTAGGGTCGGGCCCGTGACCGGCGTTCGCACTTCCCCCGCATCGGCCAACGTCTTGGGCATCGTGCTCGCCGGGGGCGAGGGCAAGCGCCTCTGGCCGCTCACGGCCGACCGCGCGAAGCCCGCGGTGCCGTTCGGCGGCAACTACCGGCTGATCGATTTCGTGCTGTCCAACCTCATCAACGCGGGGATGGACCGCATCTGCGTGCTCACGCAGTACAAGTCGCACAGCCTCGACCGGCACATCACCACGACGTGGCGGCTCTCCAGCCTGCTCGGGCAGTACATCACCACGGTGCCTGCGCAGCAGCGGCTCGGCCGCCGGTGGTACACCGGCAGCGCCGACGCGATCTTCCAGAGCCTCAACCTCGTCTACGACGAGGAGCCCGACTACATCGTGGTGTTCGGTGCCGACCACGTGTACCGCATGGACCCGAGCCAGATGCTCACGGCGCACATCGAGAGCGGCGCGGGCGTCACCGTGGCGGGCATCCGGGTGCCGCGCGCCGAGGCGAAGGCGTTCGGCTGCATCGGCTCCGACGAGACCGGCCTGATCACCGAGTTCCTGGAGAAGCCGAGCGAGCCGCCGTCGGTGCCCGACGATCCCGAGGTCACGTTCGCGTCGATGGGCAACTACATCTTCACCACCGACGTGCTGCTGGAGGCGCTCAAGGCCGACGCCGATGACGGCGACTCCGACCACGACATGGGCGGCGACATCATCCCGCGCCTGGTCGGGGAGGGCAAAGCGCACGTGTACGACTTCGCCGAGAACATCGTTCCCGGCGCCACCGAGCGCGACGCGGGCTACTGGCGCGACGTCGGCACGATCGACGCCTACTACGAGGCGCACACCGATCTCGTGTCCGTGCACCCGATCTTCAACCTGTACAACCAGCGCTGGCCCATCCGCACGGCCTCGGCGGCGCTGCCGCCCGCCAAGTTCGTGGAGGGCGGGATCGCGCAGGACTCGATCGTCGGCGCGGGCACCATCGTCTCCGGGGCGATCGTCCGCCGCTCGGTGATCAGCCCCAACGTGCGGATCGAGGCGGGCGCCGAGGTGTCCGATTCGGTCGTGATGCCCGGGGTGCGCGTGGGCCGCGGCGCGGTGGTGCGCGGCGCGATCCTCGACAAGAACGTGGTGATACCCGACGGCGCGCTCGTCGGCGTGGACCTCGCGACCGACCGGGCCCGCTACACCGTCAGCCAGGGCGGCGTGGTGGTGCTGGGCAAGGGCATCACCGCCCAGTAGTCACACCCGGATGGCGGTGAGCAGGCCCTCGCCCAGCGGCAGCAGGGTGGGGGCCAGCCGTTCGTCGTCGCGCACCATCTGGGTCACCTCGCGCAGCGCGAGGGTGCTCGCGTCGGCGGCGTCCGGGTCGAGCACGCCCGCCCCGAGCACGCCGTGCAGCGCCAGCACCCCGCCCGGGCGCAGGAGTCGCAGCGCCTCGTCGAGGTAGCGAGGGTGGTCGGTCGGGCTCGCGTCGACAAGCACCAGGTCGTAGCCGCCGTCGGTGAGCCGGGGCAGCACCTCGAGGCCCATGCCGTTGATCAGCCGCAGCCGGGAGGCGCCGTGCCCGGAGGCGACGAAGGCGGCGCGGGCGATGCGCTGGTGCTCGGGGTCGACGTCGATCGAGGTCAGCACGCCGTCGGGACGCATGCCGCGCAGCAGCCACAGGCCCGAGAGGCCGGTGCCGGTGCCCACCTCGACCACGGCGCGCGCCGCGATGGCGGACGCGAGGAAGCGCAGCGCCGAACCCACTCCCGGGGAGATCGGTATGCAGCCGAGCACGTTCGCGGCGGAACGCGCATCGGCCATCACGTCGTCCTCCGCGACATAGGAGTCGACGAGATCGGCGGTGTGGGGGCCGTACATGGTCGCAAAGGCTACTGGTCGCGATCACCGTCCGCGCTTTCACAGGCTCTTCTCAGATGGTTCTCACCCATCGTTCACGGGTATCCGGCACCGTTGTCACCATCGGTCGGGGTCGTCGGCCGGTGCCGGGGGGAACCAATCAGGTCCGGCCGGCGTTACCGCAAGCGGTACGACCCGCCGCAGGAGGTGCCCCCTACGATGACCGCAAGCCCCGCCCCGTCGACTACCTTGTCGGCCGAGCCGGTGCTGCCCGGAGAAGGCGCGGAGTGGACCCCGCCGAGCTGGGACGAGGTCGTCCGGGAGCACGCCGACCGGGTCTACCGGTTGGCGTATCGGCTCACCGGCAACCAGCACGATGCCGAGGACCTCACCCAGGAGACGTTCGTCCGGGTGTTCCGCTCGCTGTCGTCCTACAAGCCAGGCACTTTCGAGGGCTGGCTGCACCGGATCACCACCAACCTGTTCCTCGACATGGTCCGCCGCCGCGCGCGCATCCGCATGGAGGCGCTGCCGGAGGATTCCGACCGCATCGCGGGCCAGGGCCCCGAGCCCGAGCAGGTCTTCTCCGACACCCACCTCGATCCGCTGCTGCAGGAGGCGCTCGACGAGCTGCCCCCGGAATTCCGTGCGGCCGTCGTGCTCTGTGACGTCGAGGGGTTGTCTTACGAGGAGATCGGCGCCACGCTCAACGTGAAGCTGGGTACTGTACGAAGCAGGATCCACCGCGGTCGCGCGGCGTTGCGCAACTCCTTGGAGCGCCGTCGCGCCGCCCTCGCGGAGGAACGACAGTTGCAGGAGGTCGCGGGGTGAGTGCAGGCGGGCGCCTCTTCTCAGTCCAGGTACCGGACTGGGGGCAGGACCACCTCACGGTCGAGGCCGTCGCCGCGTACGTCGACGGCGAGCTCGCCGAGCGCCCGTACGACCGCGCCACCCGGCACCTCGCGGCGTGCCCCGAGTGCGCCGCGCAGGTCGTGGCCCAGGGCCAGGCCCGGTCGGCGCTGCGGTCGGCGCGCTGTCCGAGCCTGCCGTCCTCGCTGATGTCGGCGCTGCGGTCGATCCCGCACGACACCGAGCTGCCCGGTGCGCCCAACGGCCTCGCGATGAGCCCCGACGGCGAGCTGGTGTCGCCGTTGGATCCCACCGAGTCCGCCCCGCCCGCCGGGCTGGCGAGCACCCCCAAGCCGCGTCGGTCCCGCATCGGAGCGGGCGCGACGATCTCCGGGCTGGCGCTCGGCGCGCTCGCCATCGGCGCCGTCATCATCGCGGGCGACACGCCCACGTCGGCGAGCACCGGCGTGCCGCCGTCGATCGACGCGCACCTGCAGCTGCCCGGCGCGCCCTGATCCGCAGCCGACCCTTCTACGCCGACTTCACCACGCCTGAGGCAGGCTGAGGCGCACATCCGCCCGCACCCGCCCAGGAGCGTCTGCCGCACATGACCGAGCACACGGCGGACCCCGTCACGCAGGACGGCGCGGGCACCCGACCCGAGCCGCCGCGGTTGGCGCCGCGCCCGCTGGAGCGGCCCGAGGTCGACGCGGAGGCCGCCGCGGTGTTCGGCCGCCCGCAGGGCGTCAACGGCGCGTTCGAAGCGCCCCTGAACGGCGCCCAGCAGAGCCACCCCGCCAACGGCGTCGTCCGACCCGCGGCGCAGCCCCAGGCCGCCCTCGTCACCGCCTACCGCCGTCCCGAGACGGACACAGACCCCCTCCAGCGCCCGCCCGGCGCGCCGTCCAGCCCGGATGGCGCCGACCCGCCGTTCTGGGCCGAGGGCGCGGCCGTCGACCCGTGGCGCAACCCCGAGAGCCCGGTCGGCCTCGGCCCGCCCGTCGACACCCTCCCGCCGAAGACGGCCACCGCGCCTGCCCCCGGCGCCCGCCTGAGCCTGCGCGAGGTGCTGTTCGGCGGTCGCGTGCACCCCCGTGCCCTCGCCGCGCTGGCCGTCGTCGCGCTGCTCGTCGGCGCGGTGGGCGGCGTCATGGGCAGGCTCACCGCCGAAGACGCCTCCCGGCTCACCTCACCCGATCCCACGATCACCCAAGCGGTGGCGGCCAAGGAGCGCCCCGCGGGCTCGGTGGCCGATCTCGCGCGCCGCACCGTGCCCGCCGTCGTGTCGGTGGAGGTGAAGGTCGGCGACCAGGGCGGCACCGGCTCGGGCGTGGTCGTCGACCCCGCGGGCTACGTGCTCACCAACAACCACGTCGTGGCGCCCGCCGCCGACAGCGCAGGCGCCGTGATCGCCGCGGTCTTCCACGACGGCACCCGGGTGCCCGCCCGCATCGTCGGCCGGGATCCCAAGACCGATCTCGCCGTGCTGAAGGTGAACGTCGCCAACCCGGTCGTCGCCAGCATCGGCGCTTCGTCGGAGCTCGCCGTGGGCGACAGCGTGATCGCCATCGGCTCCCCGCTCGGCCTGGCGGGCACCGTCACCACCGGGATCGTCAGCGCGCTGCACCGACCGGTCCGCCTCGACGGCACCGGCGACACCGTCGCCGTCATCGACGCCATCCAGACCGATGCCGCGATCAACCCCGGCAACTCCGGGGGCGCCCTCGTGGACGCCACCGGCGCCGTCGTCGGGATCAACACCGCCATCCGCAGCCTCGGCCAGAGCCAGGGCGAGGGCGGCTCGATCGGCCTCGGCTTCGCCATCCCCATCGAGGACGCCCGCAACATCGCCGACGAGCTGATCCGCACCGGCGCGGTGTCGCACGCCGAGATCGGCATCAACGCCCGCTCGGTCAGCGACTCCGCCACCGACGGCGCCCAGGTGCAGAACGTCGTCGCCAACGGCGCGGCCGCGGCGGCGGGCATCGTCGAGGGCGACGTGGTGGTGAAGGTCGGCGACCGCACGATCGGCGGCGCCGACGAGCTGGTGGTCGCCGTGCGCGCGCACAACCCCGGCGACATCGTGCCGGTCACGCTCGTGCGCGACAGCCGCACCCTCACCGTCTCGGTCACCCTCACGGCCGATTAGGCCGGGTAGAGTCGAGTCCGTGTTCGACAGCGTCGGGTGGGGGGAGATCCTCGTCCTCGTCGTGGCCGGGCTGTTCATCCTCGGGCCCGAGCGCCTCCCGAGCGCCGCCGCGTGGCTGGGCCGCTCGATCCGGCAGGTCCGCCAGTACGCCACCGGCGCGCGCGAGCAGCTGCGCAACGAGCTCGGCCCCGAGTTCGACGAGCTGCGCAAGCCCCTCGAGGAGCTGCGCGGCCTGCGCAACTTCAACCCGCGCACGGCCGCCACCCAGGCGCTGTTCGGCGACGACCAGCCCGGGGTCAAGCCCAACGGCTTCGCTCCCGGCCCCAACGGGTCAGGTCCCGACCTCACGAAGCCGCCCGCCGAGAAGCCGTCGCTGTCGAAGAACGAGCGCCCCCCGATCGACGACGACGCGACTTGAGGACCCTCCTACAGCAACGGCGGGCGGTGCCGGTGCCAGTCGGTGCACTGCTGGAACGCGTGCGCCAGCGCCAGCACCCGGCCGTCGGCGTGCCGCGGCCCCACGATCTGCAGCCCCACCGGTAGTCCGTTCACCAGCCCGCACGGCACGCTCGCGGCGGGCTGTTGCGTCATGTTGAACGGGTAGGTGAACGGCGTCCACGACGTCCAGCGCTCCCGCGGCCACCCCGGCGGCACCTCGACACCCGCTTCGAACGCCGTGATCGGCAGCGTGGGCGTGACGAGCAGGTCGTAGCGCTCGTGGAACTCGCCCATCCGCACGCCAAGGTCGCCGCGCACCGCCATCGCCTTCAGGTAGCCGACGGCCCCGATCCGCGCGCCCTCGGCCGCCACGTCCACCAGCCCGCGGTCCATGTCGGCCTGCACGTGCGCGGGCAACGCCGCGAGCGACGCCGCGGCGCCGGAGAACCACAGCGCCTCGAACGCGGCGATCGGGTCGGCGAAGCCCGGGTCGACCTCGTCGACGCGCACCCCCAGCGTGACGAGCACGTCGACGGCCGACTCGAACGCCGCCGCCACCCCCGGGTCGATGTCGACGTACCCGAGCGTGGCGCTCGCGGCCACCCGCAGGCCCGCCACCGGCGCGTCGAGCGCCGCCGTGGTGGGCGCGGCCGGGGCCAGCGCCCAGGCGTCGCGGACGTCGGCGCCGGACACCACGTCGAGCAGCAGGGCGGCGTCGGCCACCGTGCGGGTCATCGGGCCGACGTGCGACAGCGGCCCGAACGGGCTCGGTGGGTAGATCGGCACCCGACCCCATGTGGGCTTGATCGTGGTGACGCCGGAGAAGGCCGCGGGGATGCGCACCGAGCCGCCGCCGTCGGTGCCGAGCGAGAGCGGCGCCATGCCCAGCGCGACGGCCGCCGCGCTGCCGCCCGAGGAGCCCCCCGACGTGCGCGTCGGGTCCCAGGGGTTGCCGGTGACCCCGGTGCGCGGCGCGTCGGTGACGCCCTTCCAGCCCAGCTCCGGCGTGGTCGTCTTGCCGACGAGCACGCCGCCCTGCTCGCGCACGCGGGCCACCGAGGGCGCGTCGACGTCCCACGGCCCGGCGGCGTCGATCGAGTGCGACCCGCGCAGCGTCGGCCAGCCGCGGGTGAGCAGCAGGTCCTTGATCGACACCGGCACGCCGTCCAACACCCCGCACGGCTCGCCGCGGGCCCACCGTTCTTCGGACGCGCGGGCGGCCGTGAGCGCCGCGGCCTCGTCGACGAGGCAGAACGCGTTGACCCGCGGGTCGAGCCGGGCGATGCGGGCGAGCACCGCGCTGGTGGCCTCCACCGGCGACAGCGTGCGGTCCCGGTAGGCGGCGAGCAGTTCGACGGCCTGGAGGTCGGCGGGGTCGGTCATGCCGGCGTGATGTTGAGGCTGCGCCCCGACAGTCCCCTGGCCCGCACCGCGAGGCGGTCGGCGATGCGGCGCAGCGTGGTGGCGGCCGGGGACTCCGGATCGGCCAGCACGATCGGGGTGCCCCCGTCGCCGCACTCGCGCAGCCGCGTCTCCAGCGGCACCTGGCCCAGCAGCGGCACGGGCGCACCGAGCGCCCTCGACAGCGAATCGGCCACGGCCTGCCCGCCGCCGGACCCGAACACCTCCATGCGGGTGCCGTCGGGCAGCTCCATCCACGACATGTTCTCGACGACGCCCGCGATGCGTTGCCGGGTCTGCAGCGCGATCGACCCGGCGCGCTCGGCCACCTCGGCCGCCGCCGTCTGCGGCGTGGTGACCACGAGCAGCTCGGCGTTGGGCACGAGCTGGGCGGTGGAGATCGCGATGTCGCCGGTGCCGGGCGGGAGGTCGAGCAGCAGCACGTCCAGGTCGCCCCAGTAGACGTCGGCGAGGAACTGCTGCAGCGCGCGGTGCAGCATCGGGCCGCGCCAGACCACGGCGTCGTTGCCCGGCGTGAACATGCCGATTGAGATGATCTTCACGCCGTGTGCCTGCGGCGGCATGATCATGTTCTCGACCTTGGTGGGCCGGTCGGTGGAGCCCAGCATGCGGGGCACGGAGTGGCCGTAGATGTCGGCGTCGACGACGCCCACCGAGAGGCCGCGGGCGGCCATCGCTACGGCGAGGTTGACCGTGACCGACGACTTGCCGACCCCGCCCTTCCCCGACGCCACGCAGTAGACCCGGGTGAGCGAGCCGGGCAGGGCGAACGGGATCACCGGCTCCGCCGAGTCGCCGCGCAGGTTGCGGCGCAACGCCGTGCGCTGCTCGTCGCTCATCACGTCCAGCTCCACGCGCACGCCGCGGACGCCCGGCACCTGCTCCACGGCCCCGGTGACCCGCGAGGTGATCGTCTCGCGCATCGGGCAGCCCGCCACGGTGAGGTAGACCGCGACGTGCGCGATCCCGTCGGCGCCCACGGAGACGCCCTTCACCATGCCGAGCTCGGTGATCGGCTTGTGGATCTCGGGGTCGTCGACGCCCGCGAGCGCGGCGTGCACGGCCTCTTCGACGGTGGTGGTGGTACCCATGCCCAAACTCTACGTCCGTGCCGCTCAGCGGCTCCGGCCCTAGCATGTCCCCGGTGACCGATCTCGCGGCCGGGGGGCCGAGCAACACCGCGACGAAGAGGCGCCTGAGCCGAGAGGAGCTGACGTCCTGGCGGGCGTTCCTCCGGGCCCACGCCGTGATCACCCGTGCGCTGGAGGTCGAGCTCCTCGCCGACCAGGAGCTTTCGCTCGCGGCCTACGACGTGCTCGTCCAGCTGGTGGAGGCACCGGAGCACCGGCTGCGGATGACCGAGCTGGCCGAAGCCGTGCTGCTCTCGCGTTCGGGCGTCACCCGCCTCGTCGACCGGCTGGAACGGGCGGCGCTGGTGTCGCGCTGCCCGGTGGCGGGCGACGGGCGCGGCGTGGCGGCGCAGATCACCGAGGCGGGCGTCGCGCGGCTGCGGGCGGCGTCGCGCACGCACCTCACGGGGGTGGCCCGGCACTTCGCCGACCGCCTCGACGCCGAGGACCTCACCGCGCTGGAGCGGATCACCCGTCGACTGGTCGACTGACCGGCTCCCGATCGGCGAGCCGGTCGAACAGCTTCTCCAGCTCACCGCGCAGGTAGTCGCGCGTCACGGTCTCGCCGACGGCGAGGCGCAGCGCCGCCAGCTCGCGCGCCAGGTACTCGGTGTCGGCCTTGGTGCGCTCGGCCCGCGCCCGGTCCTCTTCGAGGGAGACGCGGTCGCGGTCGTCCTGCCGGTTCTGCGCGAGCAGGATCAGCGGCGCGGCGTACGCGGCCTGCGTCGAGAACGCCAGGTTCAGCAGGATGAACGGGTACGGATCCCACCGCCAGGCCACGGCGAGGGTGTTGAGCGCGATCCAGAAGATCACGATGACGGTCTGGATGGCGAGGAACCGGCCGGTGCCCAGGAAGCGCGCTATCCGCTCGGAGATCCGGGCGAACGCGTCCGGATCGAGCTCGAACCGTCTGCGGGAGACCAGCGGCTGGTCCAGCCGCCGCCGCGCCGTGATCTCAGGCATCCGCGGGCTCCTGTCCGTTGTCGCTCAGGCGGTCCCGCCAGTCCGCGGGGAGCAAGTGGTCGAGGAGGTCGTCGACGGTGACCGCGCCGAGCAGGTGCTCCCCCGTGTCCACGACCGGACCCGCCACCAGGTTGTACGCCGCGAAGTAGCGGGTGAGCTCCGGCATGGTCGTGTCGGGCGACAGCGTGGCCAGATCGGTGTCGACGATGCCCGCCACCAGCTCGAACGGGGCCTCGCGGAGCAGCCGCTGGGCGTGCACGCAGCCCAGGTAGCGCCCGGTCGGGGTGGCCGAGGGCGGGCGGCACACGAAGACCATGCTGGCGAGCGCGGGCGGGATGTCGGGGTTGCGGATGCGGGCCAGCGCCTCGGCGACCGTCGCGTCGGGGCGCAGCACGATCGGCTCGGGGGTCATGAGACCGCCTGCGGTGTCGTCCGCGTAGTGCAGCAGCCGTCGCACGGGGGCCGACTCGTCCGGCTCCATCAGGGCGAGCAGCCGGTCGGCGTCGTCGGCGGGCAGCTCCCTCAGCAGATCGGCCGCGTCGTCGGGGTCCATCGCCTCCAGCACGTCCGCGGCCCGGTCGGCGCCGACGTGCGCGACCAGCGCGCGTTGGTCGGCCTCCGACAGCTCCTCGAAGACGTCGGCCAGGCGCTCGTCGTCCAACGCGTCGACCACCTCGTGGCGGCGTTTCTCCGGCAGCTCGGCCAGCGTCGAGGCGACGTCGGCGGGTCGCAGCGTCTCCAGGACGGCGAGGAGCCCGGCCGTGCCCTGCCGGTCGGTGAGCGTGAGCCCGGTGACCGCGCTCCAGGCCACGATCTGGGCCTGCCCGCGCCGGGTCAGCCTGCCGCGGCGCTCCCGCACCGCGAGCCTGCTCACCACCCAATCGCGGGCCCGGGTGAGCTCCACCGCGGCGTCGACGACGACCGCCTCGACCCCGGTGTCGGCGATCCGCACCGGCGCGTCGATCAGCTGGCCGACGACGAGCACCTCGTTGGGGCGCTGGCTGAACCGACGGAGGCTGACCGAGCCGGTGGCGAGGGTGACGGCACCGGGATCGATGGTGGTGACCCGCAGCATCGGCACGAAGATCCGCCGCCGGGTCACCATCTCCACGACCATGCCGAGCACCCGCGGCGGGTTCGCGTCCACGCGCAGACCCGCCACGAGATCGCGCATCCGTCCGATCCGCTCGCCGTCGGGCCCGTAGACCGGGAGCCCGACCAGCCGCGCGACGAAAACGCGATCCGTTGCCACGCGGCGAGCGTAGTGGCCGCCCAAGCCCGGCGGGGCTCGTGATCCACTCGTGGGGAGCCTCACTCGGCACGCGGGCGTTTCCGTGTCAGCATCAGGGCAACCGACCGGAGGAGTCGCCGATGACGACCCGCACCCGCCGATCCTGTCTCGCTGTGCCGGGGTCCAGCCAGAAGTTCATCGACAAGGCCCGCACGCTTCCGGTCGACCAGGTGTTCCTCGACCTCGAGGACGCGTGCGCGCCGCTGGCCAAGCCGGGCGCCCGCAAGACCATCGTCGAGGCGCTGAACGAGGGCGGCTGGGGCGACCGGCTCCGCGTGGTGCGCGTCAACGACTGGACCACCGAGTGGACCTACCGCGACGTCACCGAGGTCGTCGAGGGCGCGGGCGCGCACCTCGACGCGATCATGCTGCCCAAGGTGCAGACCCCCGAACAGATCGTCGCCCTCGACCTGCTGATGACGCAGGTCGAGAAGGCGATGGGCTACGAGCTCGGCAAGATCGGCATCGAGGCGCAGATCGAGAACGCGTTGGGGCTCATCAACGTCAACGCGATCGCCACGGCCTCACCGCGGGTCGAGACGATCATCTTCGGCCCCGCCGACTTCATGGCGTCGATCAACATGAAGTCGCTGGTGGTCGGGGAGCAGCCGCCCGGCTACGACGTGGGCGACGCCTACCACCACATCCTCATGTCGATCCTCATGGCCGCGCGGGCGCACGACAAGCTGGCCATCGACGGGCCCTACCTGCAGATCAAGGATGTCGACGGGTTCCGGCGGGTGGCCGGGCGCTCGGCGGCGCTGGGCTTCGACGGCAAGTGGGTGCTGCACCCCGGCCAGATCGAGGCTGCGAACGAGGTGTTCAGCCCGGGGCAGGCCGATTACGACCACGCCGAGAACATCCTCGACGCCTACGAGTGGTGCACGTCCGAGGCGGGCGGCAAGAAGGGCGCGGCCATGCTCGGCGACGAGATGATCGACGAGGCGAGCCGCAAGATGGCGCTGGTGATCGCGGGCAAGGGCCGGGCGGCGGGCATGCAGCGCACCGACCGTTGGACGCCCCCCGAGGGAGGACAGTGATGGCTCGTCTCGCGCAGACCGCCGGTCTCACGGACATCCAGCAGGAGATCCTCGCGACGGTGAAGACGTTCGTGGACAAGGAGATCCTGCCCCACGCCACGGCGCTCGAGCACGCCGACGAGTACCCGCAGGACATCGTGGACGGGATGAAGGAGATGGGCCTGTTCGGGCTCACGATCCCGGAGGAGCACGGCGGCCTGGGGGAGTCGCTGCTCACCTACGCGCTGGTCGTCGAGCAGATCGCGCGGGGGTGGATGAGCGTCTCCGGGGTGATCAACACCCATTTCATCGTGGCCTACATGATCACCCAGCACGGCACCGAGGAGCAGAAGGCGAGGTACCTGCCGCAGATGGCGTTGGGACAGACCCGGGGGTCGTTCTCGATGTCGGAGCCCGACCTGGGTTCGGACGTGGCGGCGATCAAGACCAAGGCGGTGCAGGACGGGGAGGAGTTCGTCCTGGACGGGGCGAAGATGTGGCTCACCAACGGCGGCACGTCGAACCTGACCGCGGTGTTGGTGCGCACCGACGAGGGCGCGGAGAAGCCCTACCAGAACCTCACCTGCTTCCTCGTGGAGAAGCCCGTGGGCTACGGCGAGGTCGCGCCGGGTCTGCTCGTCCCCGGGAAGATCGACAAGATGGGGTACAAGGGCGTGGACACCACGGAGATGGTGTTCAAGGGCTTCCGGGTGCCCGCCGATGCCGTCCTGGGCGGCAAGCGGGGTGGCGGTTTCGCGCAGATGATGGACGGGGTCGAGGTCGGGCGGGTGAACGTGGCCGCGCGGGCGTGCGGGATCTCGATCCGGGCGTTCGAGCTGGCCGTGGAGTACGCGCAGCAGCGTTCGACGTTCGGCAAGCCGATCGCGCAGCACCAGGCCATCGCGTTCAAGTTGGCGGAGATGGCCACGAAGGTGGAGGCGGCGCACCTGATGATGGTGAACGCGGCGCGGCTCAAGGACTCCGGTGAGCGCAACGACGTCGAGGCGGGGATGGCGAAGTTGTTGGCCAGTGAGTACTGCGCGGAGGTCACGCAGGAGGCGTTCCGCATCCACGGCGGTTACGGCTACTCGAAGGAGTATGAGATCGAGCGCCTGATGCGGGAGGCGCCGTTCCTGTTGATCGGCGAGGGCACCAGCGAGATCCAGAAGACGATCATCAGCCGGGGGCTGTTGCGGGAGTACCGGTCTCGGTGACTAGGCCGCGGGACACGGCCTGGGGGGCACTTCCACGCGGGTTGCGACGTTGACGGGATAGTGAAACTCGCGTAAGGAGACCCCGTGACCACCCCGTTCGGCGGCCCAGCACGTTCTGCGCCCGGCCTGCCCAACCTGCCGACGCCGCCGACCGGATGGCCCGTCGGGTCGTACGCCAAGTACGAAGAGGCGCAGCGCGCCGTCGACTACCTGGCCGACTCCGATTTCCCCGTGCGCGACGTCACGATCGTCGGCGTCGACCTCATGCTGGTCGAGCGCGTGATCGGGCGGCTCACGTGGGGCCGGGTGATCGCCTCGGGTGCCGCGTCCGGCGCGTGGTTCGGCCTCTTCATCGGCCTGCTGCTCAGCTTCTTCTCCCAGGGCCCGGGCTGGGGCGCGATCATCACGAGCCTCATCTCCGGCATCGTGTTCTTCTCGGTGTTCGCGGCCGTCGGCTACGGCGCCACCCGTGGGCGGCGCGATTTCACGTCGCAGAGCCAGATGGTGGCGGGCCGCTACGACGTGCTGTGCCAGCCGCCCACCGCGGAGAAGGCGCGCGAGCTGCTGGCCAAGCTGGCCATGGGCACGGGCGGGGCCGCCCCCACCACCACGACTTAGCTAGTGGTCGCCGTCGCGGGCCGCGCGTAGGCGGGCCACCACCTTGTCGTCCCAACGGTGGGTGCGCATCAGTTGGTAGCGCTGGCAGGCGAGATCGAGGTAGGCCTCGGTCTCGCTGCGGTCGCCCACGAGGTCGGCGGCCTGCAGCATGCGCACCACCGGCTGGTACTCCTCGGCGTACCAGCGGCGGGCCACCGTGGCGCGGTCGAGGAAGCGGTCCTCCTGCTGCATCAGGCGGAAACCCCACGCCTCGACCGTCTCCGAGAGCACCGCGTAGGACCACGGCGAGCAGACGAGGATCGTGCACAGCGCCGGGCCCGGCAGCGGCACGCGGTCGAGGAACACCCGACGCAGGTCCTTGCCGATGAGGTCGCCGCGGCGCGCGATGCCCGTGGCGTCCACCCTGGTGACCACCTCGGTGACGTACGCGTCGATCGTCCGCAGCCGCAACGCGATCGCCACGGAGACGCGGTGGTGGCCGTCGCGCACGAAGTACAGCTCGCCGACGCGGAAGACGTCGATCGGCGGCAGGCCCTCGCCCTCCCGCAGCACCCGGTTGAGCCGCTCCCAGCGCTGCCGGGACACCCGCGACCGCGGCCGGAACCACCGGTCGAAATCGGCCGCCCGGTTGACGCTGCCGACGATCGCGTCGAGCGGGATCACCTGCAGCCCGAGCGGGCGTTCGCCGAGGTAGCCCAGTGCGGCGACGACCTCGTCGTACGGCAGCACCTCCGACACGTCGTCGGGCTCGCGACGCAGCCGGGCGGCGAGCTGGGAGAGCACCTGGCGGCGGCGTTGCCGCTGGAAGTCGCTCTGCGCGTCGGCGTGCGGGTATCCGGTGTCGATCATCACTGTCGTTACAGCTCCATCGTGCGTCGCCCGACGACGTTGACGATCCGCGTATCCCCGAGTACGCGGTCCGGCACGGGCTGGCCGTAGGGGTGGATGTGGCCGTGCAACAGGAGTCGGGGCCGCAACGCGGCCACGACTTCGTGGAGGCACTCGAATCCGTGGTGGGGCGCGTCGTCGCGGTCGCCCAGTTTACGCGGCGGCGCGTGGGTGAGGACGACGTCGACCCGGCGGCCGTCGCGGCGGGTGCGCCGCCGCGCGGCCCGCACCACCGCCCGCGCGCGCCGGGCCTGCTCGCGCTGCGTCCACTGGTTGGGCCCGTCCCGGTAGCGCACGCAGCCGCCGAGGCCCACGAACCGCAGGCCCGCGACATCGACGACCCGGCCGTCGGCGTCGTCGAAGCCAGCCGGGCCCGGCCACGCCTCGGGCAGCCCGTCGCGGAGCCAGAGGCCGCGCCGCTCGCGGAACCCGGTGAGGTCCGGGTCGTGGTTGCCCGGCACCAGCACGCCGGGGCAGCCCAGGCGGTCGGTGATGTCGGCCAGGTAGTCGAACGGCAGGTCGCCCGCGGAGACGACGAGGTCGATGCCCTCGGGCCGGGCCCCGCGGCTCAGGCCGGGGTCCTCCTCGTCGCTCACGACCAGCGCGTTCACCACGAAGCGCCAGCCTACGGGCGTCAGGACGGGGAATGCGCGAGGATGCGAGCGTGAGCCCCGCGAAGCCCGAGCCCGGCCGGATCGGTCCCTCCAACGTGGCCCGCGCCTTCGACGAGCACGCCCGCAGCTACGACCGGCTCGTCGGCGCGAACCGCGGCTACCACGAACACCTGCGGATGACCGCGCGCCGGATGGGCCTGCGCGACCGCGGCGCCGGGTTGCGGCTGCTCGACCTCGGCTGCGGCACCGGCGCGTCCACGCAGGCGCTGCTGGACGCCGCGCCGAAGGCCGAGATCATCGGCGTGGACGCGTCGAGCGAGATGCTCTCGATCGCCCGGGCCAAGACCTGGCCGCCGGGGGTGTCGTTCGTGCACGCGAGCGCCGACGACCTCGCGAGCGCCGGGATCACCGGCCTCTACGACGGCATCCTCGCCGCCTACCTGCTGCGCAACCTGTCCGAGCCCAACGCCGCGCTGCGCTCGTTCTACGCGCTGCTCAAGCCCGGCGCGCCGCTGGCCGTCCACGAGTACTCGGTGGCCGATTCGGTGCGCAGCAAGGCGATCTGGTCGGCGGTCTGCTGGAGCGTGATCATCCCGATGGGCAAGCTCCGGTCCGGCTCCGCCGATCTCTACAAGTACCTGTGGCGCAGCGTGCTGGATTTCGACGGCGTCGAGGCGTTCACCACCCGGATGCACGCCACGGGGTTCGTCGACGTGAAGGTGCAGACCTTCCCCGGCTGGCAGCAGCACATCGTGCACACCTTCCTCGGCAGGCGCGCCCCCGAGCCGGACACGCCGCCGCTGGGCCTGAACCTCACGAAGAAGGCCGAGCCTCGGGAGGACTAGGCCGGGTCCCGCGGATCCCGCCCGCGCTCTTCGCGCCCAGGTGGCCCCTCGCTGCGTTGTCGGGCGTCTCGAGTACGCCCGGTACGAGAGCCGCCCTCCGCCTTGCGAGGAGCCACCTGGATCACGAAGCTCATCGTCCGCGATCAGCGGGACCCGGCCTAGCGCGCAGGGCGTGGCGGCGCTCGGCGTAGGCGATGTCGTCGCGCCAGAGCCGGGCCGCCGTGTGCGCGATCAGCGGCCGCAGCGCGCCCGCGACCCGGTGGGTGACCGCGAAGCCGGGCCGGTCGGAGTGCGCCACAACCGCTTCGATGACGGCCGTGCGCGGTCGGCCCATGGCGTCGGGGCGCAGCGGGGTGGCGTGGGTCTCCACGACCGAGCCCGCGCCCTCGCCGTCGACGATCTCCATCGTGATCGTGCGCGGGTCGGGGCAGCTGAACGCGGCGTGCACGGGCACGCCGAACCGCTTGCCGAGGGTGAAGGTCACCTCGACGAGAAAGCGGTCTTCCGCAGGTGGGCAGTCCATCGGCGGGGCGGAGAGCACCTTGAGCGCGGTGAACGAGTACGGGTGCAGCCAGGCGCCGTGCCACGGGTCGAGCCGGTTGGCGATCACGTCCTGCGGCTCGCAGTGACCGATCACGGTGGCGACGGCGTCGAGGCCCGCGGGCGGGCGCGGGCCGAGCACCGGCGCCTCGGTGACGGGCCCGTCGGCGAGGTCGTCGAGGCGCACCCAGGCGAGCACGCCGTCGTCGAACGCGGGCAGCGTGCGCCAGCCGGGCCGTCCGCCGGGGCCGAGGGCCATGCCGTGCCAGCGGCAGACCAGGTCGTCGCCGTGCACGGGCGCGTCGCAGAGGGCGGCGCCCAGGTGCGGGCAGGCGCCGGGCCCCACCGCGAGGGCGCCTTCGGCCGTGCGCCAGGCCACCAGCTCGCGGCCCGCGACCGTCCGCCCGAACGCCCGCCCCGGCCGTACCTCCCGGCTCGCGGCCATCACGAACCAGCCCCCCGACGGCCGCGCCAGCGCCCGGTTGAGCGCGGCCCGGATCAGCCCGGGCTTGGCGTCCGCCCACGTGGGCGGCTGCTCGGCCCACGCGGGGCGGCGCAGGCGGCGGAGCGGGTTGAACTTGCGGTCGTTCACCCCTCCACGCTAACTACAGCCAGCGGTTCCTGCGGAAGTTGCGGTACAGCAACAGCACCAGCGCGGCCGTCATCATCAGGATGAGCGGGTAGCCGAACCGCCAGTGCAGCTCGGGCATGAAGTCGAAGTTCATGCCGTAGACGCCCGCCACCATCGTGGGCACCGAGATGAGGCCCGCGTACGCGGTGATCTTGCGCATGTCGTTGTTCTGCCGCAGCGTGATCTTCGCGAGCACGGCGTCGACGAGCGTGGTGAGCAGCTCGTCGAAGCCCGTCACCCGCTCGGTGACGGTGGAGAGGTGGTCGTCGACGTCCCGGAAGTACGAGCGCACCTCGTGCGGCACCAGCGAGGAGTAGCCCTCGGTGAGCTTGCGCAGCGGCCCGACGAGCGGCACCACCGAGCGCCGCAGCTCCAGCACCTCGCGCTTCATGACGTAGATCTGCTCGGAGTCCATGGCCGAGCGCGGCTCGAACACCTCGGCCTCGATCTCGTCCATGTCCTTCTCGATGGCGTCGGTGACCGCGACGTACTGGTCCACGATGTGGTCGGCGATCGCGTGCAGCACGGCGGCGGGCCCGAGCGCGAGCTGCTCCGGGTCGGCCTCCAGCTTCTCGCGCACGCGGTGCAGGCCGCAGTGCTCGCCGTGGCGCACCGTCACGATGAAGTCCGGGCCGACGAACGCCATCACCTCGCCGGTCTTGATCAGCTCGGTGGCGGTGGTGGGCTCGTCGTGCTCGACGTAGGTCACCGTCTTGAGCACCATGAACAGCGAGTCCTCGTAGCGCTCCAGCTTGGGGCGCTGCTTCGCGGTGACGGCGTCCTCCACGGCCAGCTCGTGCAGGCCGTAGGTCTCGGCGATGGCCGTGATCTGGTCGTCGGTGGGCTCGTGCAGCCCGATCCAGACGAAACCCTCGCCGCGCTCGCGGACCTCCTCGATCGCCTGGTCGTGGCTGAAGCGGCCGTCGAGGCGCTGCCCGTCGACGTAGACGGCGCAGTCGACGACATAAGCCGACAGCGGCACGCGGAGCTTGGGCAGCAGGTTCTCGCGGCCGGGGCGGCGCAACGACGGGCGGATCGAGGACAGGGTGTTCTTGGACAGCGTGGCCATGGCGAGACTCCAAAACGTGCGGGCGCGCTCACGCGCGGTGATGAAGCGCGCGCCCCTGGAGCCTCAGGATTCCGGTCGGCGATCCTCGTCGCCCGGGGCGCGGCGACTACTGCATCCGGGTGCCGTCGGCACCGCGCTCACCTCCTGACCTGTGGTCGCGGCCACGCCTTGATCGGCGGGCCGCGGGATAGATTACCTGTCGCGGGGTTTATCGGCGATGGAGGCGACGGCGTTGCAGTTCGGGCGGTACTACGAGGAGTTCGAGGTCGGTGCCGTCTACAAGCACTGGCCGGGCAAAACGGTCACCGAGTACGACGACCACCTCTTCTGCCTCCTCACGATGAACCACCACCCGTTGCACATGGACGCGCACTACGCCGAGGAGACCACCGACTTCGGCCGCAACGTGGTGGTCGGCAACTACGTCTACTCGCTGCTGCTGGGCATGTCGGTGCCCGACGTGTCGGGGAAGGCGATCGCCAACCTCGAGGTGGAGTCGCTCAAGCACACCCGCCCGACCTTCCACGGCGACACGATCTACGGCGAGACCGAGGTGCTCGACAAGACCGAGTCGCGCTCGAAGGACGACCGCGGCGTCGTCCACGTGGAGACCCGCGGCTACAAGCAGGACGGCACGGTGGTGTGCACGTTCCGGCGCAAGGTGATGGTGCCCAAGCGTTCCTACGGCGATTCGCGCGGCGGCGAGCAGCCGGGCCGCCCCGTGCCCCGCGGTTAGCCCGGCGCTAGCGGGGGAGTGCGTCCCACTCCCGTAGGGTGTCGTACAGCAGGGGGACCAGCGGCAGGCTCGCCAGCGTGGCGGCGTCGCACCAGCGGGCGTCGGTGGCGTCGTCGCCCGCGCGCAGCGTGCCGCCGACGACCGCGCACCGGTAGTCGGCGATCAGGTAGGGCCCGCGGCGCACCGTGCCGACCAGCGTGCCGGGCTCGACGACCAGCCCGGTCTCCTCGGCCATCTCCCGCACCACGGCTTCGACGTCCGACTCGCCCGGCTCGACCCGGCCGCCGGGAACCGACCACAGCCCACGTCCGGGATCGTTGCCGCGGCGGATCAGCAACAGCCGGTCGTCGGCGTCGTACGCGAGCGCACCCACGCAGGGGACACCGGTGTTACCCTCGGTCATCGAATAGCAACGTTCGGGCCCGCGCGCCGGATACCGCCGATCCGGTCTGTGCGGTACAAATCTTGGGTCAAGGGTCCCTCCCCCGGCGCGGAACGGTGGTTGTCGGTGAATCTCCGAAGGATCGTGGGCTTCCTTCTCGTCGCGTTCCTCATCTTCTTCATCCTTACGCAGCCGGTCGCGGCCGCCAACGTGCTGTCGAGCATCCTCGCAACCCTGCGCGTGTGGGCGACCAACTTCGGCACCTTCGTCAGCACTTCGCTATCCAGGTTGTGACGTAGCGTGCTGGCGCCCAGGGAGATCGACGAGTACCTGCTACCGACGGAGCGGCGGGTCATCCGCGTGCGCCAGCACTGGGCGTACATGTTCAACACCGTGCTCCAGACGGCACTCTTCCTGCTGCTGATGGTGGTCGCGCAGCGGTACCTCGCGGGCGGCGTGCTCGTCGACAACGTCACGTTCTACCTGGCGCTGGTCGCGGTCGCGCGGTTCACCGTGCTCACGATCCTGTGGTGGATCGAGCGCATCGTGATCACCGACAAGCGGGTGATGCTCGCCGAGGGCTTCATCGTGCACAAGGTCGGCATGATGCCGTTGTCCAAGGTCACCGACCTCACGTTCGAGCGCAGCATCGGCGGCCGCTTGCTGGGCTACGGCACGTTGATCGTGGAGTCCGCCGGGCAGATCCAGGCGCTCAACCGCATCGACTACATGCCACGCCCCGAAGAGGTCTACGAGGCGTTGTCGGAGCTGGTGTTCGGGGAGAAGGGCAAGACCCGCGCCACCGGGCTGCTGGCCCGACCGCGGTGGCGGCGCTGATCACGGACATGTTCTAGCCTCCGGTGGTGTCACCACCGCTGATCGACCTGCACACCCACTCCACGGCGTCCGACGGGACCGATACCCCGGAACAGCTCGTTGCGGCAGCGCACCGGGCGGGCGTCGACGTGCTGGCGATCACCGATCACGACACCACCGGCGGGTGGGACGCGGCCGCCGCCGCGCTGCCGAGCGGCATGCGGCTGGTGCGCGGGGCCGAGTTCTCGTGCGTGAGCCCGACCGGCCGCGAGGAGCGTCCGGTGTCGGTGCACCTGCTCGGGTACCTGTTCGACCCCGCACACCCGGCGATCGTGGCCGAGCAGTCGCGGCTGCGCGACGAACGCGTCGTCCGGCTGGCCCGCATCACGGAGAAGATGACGGCCGACGGCTACCCCGTGGACGTCGAGTCGGTGTTCGAGCTCGTCCCCGAAGGCACCAGCGTCGGACGCCCGCACCTGGCCCGGGCGCTGGTCGCGGCCGGGGTGGTCGAGTCGGTGAACGACGCGTTCGCCACGCTGCTGCACAACGGCAGCCCCTACTACGTGCCCAAGGCCGACACGCCCGTCGAGCGGGCGATCGCGATGGTGCGGGCGGCCGGGGGCGTCGCGGTGTTCGCCCATCCGCTCGCCCGCCGTCGCGGTCGGGTGGTGGAGCCGTCCGTGATCGCGGACCTGGCGACCATCGGCCTCGGCGGCGTCGAGGTGGACCACCCCGACCACGCGCAGGAGGATCGGGAGCTCCTGCGCGAGCTCGCGGCCGCGCACGACCTCGTCACCACCGGGTCCAGCGACTACCACGGCACGAACAAGGTCACCCCGGTCGCGGTCGAGCACACCGACCCCGACGCGTTCGAGGCGCTGCTCGCCCGGACGTCGGGGGTCGACGTGCTGACCGGATGACCCCGCTACCGTGGGATCCATGACCGGCGCGCAGCTCGGGCTCGACTTCGAGGCCCCCCGCCTGGTGCGCGTCACCCCGGCCCGGCTCGGCACGTGGGACGACTGCCCCCGCCGCTACCGGCTCACCTACCTCGACCGGCCCGCTCCCGTCCGGAGCGGCGGGCGGGCGGCGAGCACGTTGGGCGCGGTCGTGCACCTGGCGCTGCGGTCGCTCTTCGCGTTGCCGCCCGCGCGACGCACCCCGGAGGCGGCGGCCCGGCTCGTGGACCGGCACTGGAACAGCGAGGGCTTCCGCGACGCCGAGCAGGCCCACCGCTACCGCGAGCGCGCCCGCAGCTGGCTGGCCGAGTACGCCGAGGGGGCGGCCGAGGTCGACGCCGTCGGGCTGGAGCAGTGGGTGTCGGTGGCGGTCGGCGGGATCGTCGCGGAGGGCCGGGTCGACCGGATCGACCGGCGGGGCGACGAGCTGGTGGTCGTGGACTACAAGACCGGCCGCCCGTCCACCGCGGACGACGCCCGCGAGTCCCGCGCGTTGGCGCTGTACGCGCTCGGTGTGGAGCGCACACTGCGGCGCCGTTGCGTCGAGGTGGAGCTGCACCACCTGCCCAGCGGGCACGTCGCGGGGTGGCGGCACGACCGGGAGACGCTGGCGGCGCACGTCGCGGCGGCGGAGCGGTCGGCCGCGGCTCTGGCCGTCGCGGCCGAGGACCTGGCGGCGGGCGCCGACCCCGAGGCGCGCTTCCCCGCCCGGCCCGCGCCCCGCTGCGGGTCCTGCGACGTCCGGCGGCACTGCCCGGAGGGTCGCGCCGCGGCACCGGAGAGCGAGCCGTGGGCGCAGCTGAGCCCGTGAGCGAGTTCACGAGCGAACCACCGGCACGGCGGTCCCGGCACCGGGCGCGGCGGCCGGGGGCCTTGCGCAGCGTGTCCGGGGTGCTCGCGGCCGGGATGGTCGCGCTCGTCGTCGGGCTGGTCGTGGCGTACGTCGTGGCGCTGCGGGAGGGGGCACCGGGCCCCGGGGCCGCCACCCTGCTCGTGCACGCCGCCACGGCCGTCGTGGCGGTCGTGGCGCAGGTCTTCGCCGACCGCACCCCGGGCCCGCGCGGGGCGCTGGTCGCGGCGGGCGTGATCGTGCTGGTCGGGGCGGTGCTGACCGTGGAGTGGCTCGTCTAACGCGTGGGCAGCAGCCCCACGACCTCGGGGCCGCGCTGCTCCAGCAACACCTCGCCCGCGGCCGCGATGCGCACCTCGGCGGCGGGGTCGGGGCGCGGCACGGGCAGCGTGCGCAGCGTGGTGCCGCGCTCGGGGTCGAGGTCGACGAGGCCGTCGCGGACGGGGGCCAGGAGGCCGGTGCCGTACGCGGCAGGCGGGCCGAGGGTGTCGCGCAGGGTCCACGCTGGCGTGAGCGTGTTGACGTCGAGCGCGACGGTGGTGCCGCCCGCCCACCAGTAGAAGCGGGAGCCGTCGGTGGTCACGGTGGCGGAGGCGCCTGCGGGCGACGTGCGCAGCGCAGCGTCGGGCACGTCGAGGGGCGCCTGGCTGAGCTGCAGCCCGGCCTTGTCGTACACGATCAGGCGCGGTGGGCCGGGCACCGCGACCGCCGCCCGCTCGCTCGAGAGCGCCACGAGCACCGCGCCGGTGGCGGGCAGCTCCACCGAGAACTGCACCTCGGGTGTGTCGGCGCCCTTCGAGCCGTCCGGGGTGATCACGGTGAGCCGGTCGGAGGGCGCGTCGGGGCAGCGTTCGATCACGCCGATGCGGTCGCTGCTCATCGCCGTGGAGCCGTAGTCGCACTGCGGACGGGGCTGCTTGCCGGGCTGCACGGGGGTGGGCACGTCGCCGTACTCGAGGGTGCGCACGAGGTCGGAGCGCCACACCTCCAGGTAGTCGGTGCCGGTCGCGGTGACGTAGGAGCCGTCGGCGAGGAGCTGCACGCCGGGGCGCATGTCGGGGTTGCTGGTGTCGGCGCGCCTGCCGCTGCTCGGGTGGAGCGCGGTGAGCTCGCTGCACCAGCCGGTGCGGCCTTCGTAGAGGGCGAGGGCGTGGCCGTCGCCGTCGTCGGCGCCGGGGAACCCCGCGGCGACCGTGCACAGCGCGAGGTCGCGCCGGTAGCTCCAGGCCACGGCGCCCGAGGTGGCGTCGTGGCCCGCGACGAGGCCGCCGTCGCCGGTGACCACGGCGGGCCCGGCCACCACCGGCGCGCGGGTGGCGCCGCTCGGGGCGCGCCACGCTCTCGGCGAAGCCCGCGGGCACGTCGCCCGCCGGGCTGGGGGCTCCGAGCGGCGTGGTGTCGGGGGTGCTGACGGTGGCGACCTCGGGGCTGGTACCCCACACCACGAGGGCCGCGACGCCCAACAGCACGACGAGCGCCACCGCCACGACGACGTCACCGCGCCGCCGTCGCTCAGGGGCGAGGCGGCGCGGTGCGCGTGCGTCGGGTGGGGCGCTCGGCACTAGGCCGTGTCCCGTGGATCACGGGCGATGGGCTTCGTGATCCAGATGGCTCCCGGCAAGGCGGAGGGCGACTCTCGTACCGGGCGTACTCGAGTCGCCCGACAACGCAGCCGGGGGCCGTCTGGGCGCGAAGAGCGCGGTCGTGATCCGCGGGACATGGCCTAGCTCGCGGCGGCGTCCGGGGTGCCGGTGTCGGCGACCGGCTGGCCCTGGCCACGGCGACCGGCGCCACCGCGACGACGGCGCCTGCGCGGCTTGCCGTCGGCGTCGGCGACAGACTCGGGCCCGGCGGTGGGTGCCGCCTCGGCGGGCGCCGCGGCGACCTCCTCCGCGTTCGACCTGCCGCCCCGGGTGCGGCTGCGGGGCTTGCGGGCGCGCACCGGCGTGGTGGGCTCGGCGTGCTCGCCGCGGGTGCGGGTGCGGCTACGCGGCTTGCGGCCGCTGCCGACGTCACCCTCGCTGTCGACGTACTCGGCCGAGAGGCCCGCGCGGGTGCGCTTGGCGAGCGGGAGCCGCCCGGTGGCGCTCGTCGGGATGGCGAGGTCGGTGAAGAGGTGCTCGGAGGTGGAGTAGGTCTCGGCGGGCTCGTCGATGCCGAGGCCGAGCTCGTCGCTCACCATCTTCCAGCGGGGCATGTCGTCCCAGTCGACGAGCGTGACCGCCACGCCCTCCTTGCCCGCCCGGCCGGTGCGGCCGATCCGGTGGACGTAGGTCTTCTCGTCTTCGGGGCACTGGTAGTTGATCACATGCGTGACGTCGGTGACGTCGATGCCGCGGGCCGCGACGTCGGTGGCCACCAGCACGTCGACCTTCCCGGAGCGGAACGCGCGCAGCGCCTGCTCGCGGGCGCCCTGGCCGAGGTCGCCGTGGACGGCGGCGGCGGCGAACCCGCGCTCGGCGAGGTCGTCGGCCACGCGCTGCACGGTGCGCTTGGTGCGGGCGAAGATCATGGTGAGGCCGCGGCCCTCGGCCTGCAGCACGCGGGTGAGCAGCTCCACCTTGTCCATCGCGTGCGCGCGGTAGACCAGCTGGCGGGTGCGCTCGTGGATCGAGCCCTGCGTGGACTCCTCGGCCCGGATGTGCGTCGGCTGGGAGAGGAACGCGCGGGACAGCGCGATGATCGGGCCGGGCATCGTGGCCGAGAACAGCATGGTCTGGCGCTCGGCGGGCAGCATCCGCATGATGCGCTCGACGTCGGGCAGGAACCCGAGGTCCAGCATCTCGTCGGCCTCGTCGAGCACCAGCGCGTTGACCTTGCCGAGGGCGAGGTGGCGCTGTTCGGTGAGGTCGAGCAGGCGGCCGGGGGTGCCGACCACGATGTCGACGCCCTTGCGCAGGGCGGCGAGCTGCGGCTCGTAGGCGCGGCCACCGTAGATGGCGACGACCCGGACGCCGAGGTGGCGGCCCGCGTCGGAGAGGTCCTTGGCGACCTGGACGCAGAGCTCGCGGGTGGGCACCACGACGAGGGCCTGCGGCACGTCGCGGGTGCGGTCGGCGGCCTCGCCGTCGGCGGTGGCGGCCGGGCGCTCGGCGGGCGGCACGAGCCGCTGCAGCAGCGGAACGCCGAAGCCGAGCGTCTTGCCCATGCCGGTGCGGGCCTGGCCGATGATGTCCTCGCCCGCCAGCGCGAGCGGGAGCGTGAGGGCCTGGATGGCGAACGTGCGGACGATGCCCGCTTCCGCCAGCGCCTGCACGATCTCGGGGCGGGCCCCGAGCTCGGCGAAGGTGGGGGAATCCTCGCTGACCGGGGCGCCTGCCTGGAGCGGGTGCGCTTCGGGGGCCTCTTCGGGGGATTCGGTGGAGATCTCTGGGGAGATTTCGGGGGAGTCTTCAGTCGGGACGGACAGGGTGATCGCCTCTCTCCGCGCGCTTTTGCCCGGGGCCGGCTCGTCGACCGCCCGCGACGTGGACGCCGACCGGGCAGGAGAGCCGACAAGGCGCTGCACGCACAATGTCGGTTGCGGCTCCCGGGGACTTCCGGTGGCCGCGGCAAGGCGCGCTCGCGGCGCGCTGCGGCCCATCATACCCGGACGGCCCTGCCGACGTCAGGTCGTGGTCCGGCGAGTCCGGTCACATGATCGCCCCGCAGCCCGCCGCCGCACCCCTCGACGGCCGCATCGCGAAGCGCGGTAGGGCCACCGTCGCACCGCAGGTCATCTAGGCTCCCGCCTATGACGACTGCCGCGCCGCCGGACGGGATCGACGAGCCGGGCGCGGCGCGCGCCACCGTCGACCTGCTCGGGGTGCTGGCCTACGGCGAGCTCTCCGCGTTCGACCGCATCTCCGAGGACGCGCGCGCCGCCCCCACGCTGGCGGGCCGCGCGACCCTTTCCAAGATCGCGGCCGCCGAGATGGGGCACTTCGTCCTGCTGGAAGAGCACCTCAACGGCATGGGCGTGGTCGTCGAGGACGCGATGGTGCCGTTCGTGGCCGCCTGGGACTCCTACCACGCGTCCACCGCGCCGCGGAGCTGGCTCGAGTCGATCGTCAAGGTCTACCTGGGCGACGGCCTGGCCGCCGACTTCTACCGCGAGATCTCCGGATGGCTGCCCGGCGCCACCGGCGAGCTCGTGCAGCGCGTGATGGCCGACACCGGGCACGCCGCGTTCGCCGAGCGCGAGGTGCACGCCGCGTGCCAAGCCGACCGCAGGACGCGCGACCGGCTCGCGCTGTGGGGGCGGCGGCTGCTCGGCGAGGCCGTCACGCAGGCCCAGCACATCGTGGCCGAGCGCGACGAGCTCGCGGTGTTCATCATCACCGGCACCGGCGACCTCTCGGGCATCGCGTCCCTGCTCAAGCGGGTGCAGTTCAACCACGGCAAGCGGATGGCGAAGCTCGGCCTCAACTGACCCCGAAGCCGAGTCCGTTCTCGACGGCGAGTCCCGACTTCCATGACGGCGAGTCTCGACATTCGTGACGGTGTGGCCGGATCGTCCGATGCGGCCGCTTTCGCCGAGGGCGGACGCCCGGTGGCGGCCGGGCGCGCCGCGCTCGACTAGCCTGGGCCGCGCTCGTCCCCATAGTTATGACCAGGAGGGTCCCGTGGAGGTCAAGATCGGCATCGCGGAGAGCGCGCGGGAGCTCGTGGTGTCCAGCGACCAGTCCGCGGACGAGGTCTCGCAGCTCGTCGACGACGCCCTGGCGGGCGGTGACGGCCTGCTCCGGCTGGTCGACGAGAAGGGCCGCCGGTACGTCGTCCGCGCCAACCAGATCGCTTACGTCGAGATCGCGCCCGAAGACGGCCGCAAGGTGGGCTTCGCCATCGGCTGATCCCGTGGCGTGATGCACGTTCCCGCGGCCGACGGTGTGCCCCTGTCCGTCGAGATCGACGGCCAGGGCCCGGTCACCGTCGTGCTGGCCCACGGCTGGACGCTCGACGCCACCACCTGGGCGCCCGTCGCCCGGTCGCTCGACGCGCGCGTCGTCCGCTACGACCACCGCGGGCACGGCCGTTCCGCGGCGGTCGACCCGGCCTCGATGACCATCGACCAGCTCGCCGACGACCTCGCCGCCGTGATCGCCGCCGTCGCGCCCGAGGGCCCGCTCGTGCTCGCGGGCCACTCGATGGGCGGCATGGCGATCATGGCGCTGGCCGAGCGGCACCCCGGCGTGGCCGCGCGGGCGCAGGGGATCGGCCTGGTCGCGACGGCCGCGGGCGGGCTCGGGTACCCGCTCGGCCTTCCGCCGCGCGTCGCCGCGGTCCTCGTGCGCGGGGAGCACCGGGTGTTCGCCTCGGCCCGGTGGGCCGCCCGGCCCGCACTCGGCCACCCCCGCGTGCTCGGGCCGGGGCTGCGCTGGCTCCTGCTGGGTCCGCACGCCGATGCCGAGGCCCGGCGCATCACGGTGGCGGCGGTGGCGGGCTGTCGTCCGGGCACGATCTCGGGCTTCCGGCCGACCCTCGACGGCCACGAGCGCGCCGCCGCGCTCGCCGCCTTCGCGCACACGCCGACGGTGGTGCTCGCGGGCACCCGCGACCGGCTCACGCCCGTGCCGATGGCCCGACGGATCGCCGAGGCGCTGCCCGCGGCCCAGCTCACGGTGTTCCCCGGCGCGGGCCACATGCTGCCGGTGGAGCGCACGGCGGGCGTGGCCGCGCGCCTGGCCACCCTCGTGCGCGGTGTTGCGCGCGCCTCGGCACTAGTGCTGGACGAGCGGGAAGCCCGCCAGGCCGCGCCAGGCCAGGCTGGCCAGTAGCGCGATGGCCTCGTCACGCCCGACCGTCTGCTCCGAATCCAGCCAGTACTGCGCCGCGAACTGCGACAGCCCGACCAGCCCGACGGCCAGCAGCCGCGCCCGCGCCGAATCCAGCCCCGCGTCGGTGGTGACCGCCGCCGCCACCTTCTCGATGCAGCGGTTCATCGCGTCCTCGACGACCTCCGCGGCGTCGCCGCGCAGGTCGGACCCGAAGATGAGCCGGTAGGCCTTGCCGTCGCCCGCGACGAAGTCGAAGTACGCCGCGACCGCGGCCTGCACCCGCTCCTCGTTCTCCGCGGTGGCCGCCAGCGCCGCTTCGACCTGCCCGACCAGCTCGTCGGCGTAGGTGGTGAGCAACGCCTGGTAGAGCTCGAGCTTGCCGGGGAAGTGCTGGTAGAGGACGGGCTTGCTGACGCCCGCGCGCTCGGCGATGTCGTCCATGGCAGCGGCGTGGTAGCCCTGCGCGGCGAAGACGTCGCGGGCTGCGTCCAGCAGCTGGGCGCGCCGGGCGCTGCGCGACAGCCTGCCGCGCGGCACCGTGGTCTCGCTCATCCTCGCCGCCTTCCCCGCTCCTCGGCGGCGCACACCTTACTAGCCGGTAGCCGCTCGCGCGCCGTCTGACGCCGAGAATCGCCGCAACCGCAGGCTGTTGGTCACCACGAACACCGAGCTGAACGCCATCGCCGCACCCGCGATCATCGGACTGAGCAGCCCGGATGCCGCCAGGGGCAGCGCGGCGACGTTGTAGGCGAACGCCCAGAACAGGTTGCCCTTGATCACCGCGAGCGTGCGCCGGGCGAGCCGCACGGCGTCGACGGCGGTGGGCAGGCCGCCGCGCACGAGCGTGATGTCGCTCGCCTCGATCGCCGCGTCGGTGCCGGTGCCCATCGCGATGCCGAGGTCGGCGACCGCGAGGGCGGCCGCGTCGTTGACGCCGTCGCCCACCATGGCGACGACCCGCCCGTCGGCCTGCAGCGCCCGGACCGCGGCCACCTTGTCCTCGGGCAGCACCTCGGCGATGACGTCGTCCTCGGCGATCCCGACCTGGGCCGCGACGGCCAGGCCCGCCGTGCGGTGGTCGCCGGTGAGCAGGATCGGGCGCAGGCCGAGGCCACGCAGCCGGGCCACGACGTCGGCGCTGTCGGGCGCCACCGTGTCGCCGACGGCGAGCACGCCCCGGGCCACCCCGTCCCACGCGACGACGACGGCGGTGAGCCCCTCGCCGCGCGCGGCGTGGACGGCCGCGCCGAGCTCGTCGGGCAGCGCGATGCCGTGCTCGGCGAGCAGCGCGGGCGCCCCGACCAGCACCGCGTGCGCGACGATCACGTCTCCGGCGATCTCCGCCACGACGCCGCGCACGCCGAGGCCGGGGGCGTTGTCGAACTCGGCGACGTCGGGCAGCTCCCCGAACCGCTCCCGCGCGGCGGCGACGATCGCCCGCCCCACGGGGTGCTCCGAGCCCTGCTCGACCGAGGCCGCCATGCGGAGCGCCTCGTCGCCGCCCTCGACGTGGTGCAGCGCCATCTTCCCCGTGGTGAGGGTGCCGGTCTTGTCGAGCACCACGGTGTCGATCCGCCGTGTCGACTCCAGCACCTCCGGGCCCTTGATCAGCACACCGAGCTGGGCGCCCCGGCCGGTGCCGACGAGCAGCGCCGTGGGCGTGGCCAGGCCCAGCGCGCACGGGCAGGCGATGATCAGCACGGCGACCGCGGCCGTGAACGCGACGTTCGCCCCGGCGCCCGCACCGAGCCAGAAGGCCAGCGTCGCGACCGCGAGCGCGATCACGACCGGCACGAACACGCCCGACACCCGGTCGGCGAGCCGCTGGATCGCGGCCTTGCCGCTCTGGGCGTCCTCGACGAGGCGGGCCATGCGGGCGAGCTGGGTGTCGGCGCCGACGCGGGTGGCGCGCACCACCAGTCGGCCGCCCACGTTGGTGCACCCGCCGACCACCGCGGCACCCCGCCCCACCTCGACCGGCACCGACTCGCCGGTGAGCATCGCGGTGTCGAGCGCGGAGGTGCCGTCGTCGACCACGCCGTCGGTGGCGATCGTCTCGCCGGGGCGGACCACGAACCGGTCGCCGACCTGCAGCGCCGCCGCGGGCACCCGCACCTCGCCGCCGTCGCGCAGCACCGACGCCTCCTTGGCGCCGAGGTCGAGCAACGCGGTGAGCGCGGCTCCCGCCCGCCGCTTGGAGCGCGCTTCGAGCCAGCGGCCGAGAAGCACGAACGCCGTGACGGCCGCGCCGACCTCGAGGTAGGACATCCCCTCGCCGCGCAGCAGCGCGCCGACCGACCAGCCCAGCGCGGCCAGGGTGCCGAGCGAGATGAGCGTGTCCATCGTGGCCGTGCCGTGGCGCAGGTTCTTCGCGGCCGCGCGGTGCAGCGGCCAGGCACCCCAGACGACGGCGGGCGCGGCGAGCGCGAGCGCGACCCACTCCCAGTAGGGGAAGCGCAGGGCCGGAACCATGGACAGCACGACCACCGGCACGGCCAGCGCCGTGACGACCAGGAAGCGGTTGCGCAGGGGGCGGGTGGGGTCGGCTTCCGGCTCGGGATCGGGCTGGGGCAGCGCGGCCGTGTAGCCCGCCGCCTCCACCTCCGCGACGAGCGCGGCCGGGTCGAGCGCGGTGGAGTAGGTGACGTGCGCCTTCTCGGTGGCGTAGTTGACCGTGGCGACGACGCCGTCGAGCTTGTTGAGCTTGCGCTCCACGCGGTTGGCGCACGACGCGCACGTCATGCCGCCGATGGTCAGGTCGATCTGGGTGCTCATGGGTTCCTCGTCGGCACGGTGAACTCCGCGGTGTGCATGACGTCGGCCACGCGGAACTGGAAGAAGAGGCGGTAGGTCCCGGCGCTCGGGACGCGGGCGGTGAACGCGACGGCGGGCCCCGCGCGGTCGCCGACGGCCGGGCTGCCGTCGGCGGCGGTGTAGGCGAGATCGCCCTCGCGGAGCGCGACGAGCTTGCCGAACGCGCCGAGGTAGGGCTGCAGCTCGGTGACGGCCACGCCGTCGCGGCTGACGGTGGCGAAGACCTGCGACGAGGCGCCCGGCACGAGGTCGCCGTCGAGGCGGAGCTGGAAGTCGCCGATCGTCGTGGTGCGCGAGGGCGGGAAGGTGAACGGCTCGAACGGGCCCGCGGCGAACAGGTCGACGCCGAGGACGATCGCAGGCCCAGTGGTGGGGGTCGCGTCGACGAAGGCCCGCCACACGCCCGAGGCGGGCAGCCGCAGCGGGGTGCGCCAGGTGCCGTCCGGGTCCATGGTGGGGTCGAGGCGCTGGAAGCCCGCGGCGTCGCGGCGGATGACCACGGCGTGCAGCGGGCCAGGGTCGCGCGGGGTGGGCGTGAACGCGGTGACGGGCAGGCCGTCCGGGCCGATCACGGTGAACCGCAGCTCGCTCGAGACGCCCGGCACGAACGTGGGGTCGACCACCGCGAGCCGGTAGCCTGCGGCCGCGGCGGCGAGCCCGTCGGTGGCGCTCTCGGCGTCGAGGCCGTCGGGGCCGTGCACGTCGTGGTCGCCGCCGGTGTCGCGACCGCCTGGCGGCGCGTCGGGCGCGGGCCGGACGAGCGCCGCCTGCGAACCAGGCCGCGGCGAACACGAGGACGAGCGCGAGGGCGTACGCCGTGAGCCGTGCTGCGACCCCCATGCCCGTCACCTCCGTCCCCCGTGTTCAACGGCAGGCCGTGCCCGGAGTTGTGCTTCTCCTCCGTTGGTACCACATGGGGGTATACCCGGCTGGATCGTCCGGGGTCATGCTCGAAGGGTGATCACGCTGTCGTCGCTCGCCGTTCGCCCGCTCGCCACGCTCGTGTCACGCCCGCGTCCCGCCACGGCGACCGCCCGCCTGGCCGACCCGGCGACCCTGCCGTCCCTCGACCCCGAAGCCCGCCCGTGGCCCGGTCGGGAGATCACCGCGGGCGGGGTGACCCTGCACGTGCGGGAGGCGCCCGGAGCCGACGTCGAGGCCGTCTACGTGCACGGACTCTCCGGTTCGGGCACCAACTGGACCGACCTCTCGGGCTTGCTGGCGCCCCGCGCGACCGGGTTGGCCGTCGACCTGCCCGGCTTCGGCTTCACCCGTCCGCCCGCGGCGCCCGACTACACGCCGTCCGGGCACGCCGACGCGCTGCTGCGCTGGCTCGCCGGGCGCGGCCGTCCCGTGCACCTGCTGGGCAACTCGCTCGGCGGCGCGATCGTGCTGGTGGTGGCGGCCCGGTGTCCCGAGCTTGTGCGTTCGCTCACGTTGGTCTCGCCCGCCATGCCCGACTTCCGGCCCGACCCGCGCCGGGTGTCGGACCCACGGCTGATCCTCTCCGCGCTGCCGGGCCCCGCGGGTCGGCGCGCCCGCGAAGGGCTCGCCACGATGACCAACCGCGACCGCATCGACAGCGTGGTGCGGCTGTGCTTCGGCGACCCCAGCCTCGCCCCCGAGCACCGCCTCGCCGAGGCGGCCGCGGAGCTCGACGCCCGCAGCCACCAGCCCTGGGCCTACGAGGCGTTCGACCGCACCGCGAAGGCGATGCTGCGCAGCTGGTGGCGTGGCGAGTCGCTGTGGGCGGTGGCGGCGCGGGTGAAGGTGCCGACGTTGGTGGTCTGGGGCGACCGCGACCGGCTCGTGGCGCCCCGCCTCGCCGCGCGCACCACGCGGGCGGTGGGCGGTCGGCTGCTCATGCTCCCCGGTGTGGGGCACGTCTCTCAGATCGAGGCGCCGGAGGCGGTCGCCGCGGGGGTCGCGGGGCTGTGGGACGAGGTTGCGTCGGGGAAGATGGCGGGCGACTAGAGCGTTGGCCAAGCAGTACAGCCGACATACCAGCAGGGAGCAGAGAACATGGCGTTACCGCCGCTCGTCGAGCCCGCGGCCGAGCTCAGCAAGGACGAGGTGGCCCGCTACAGCCGTCACCTGATCATCCCGGACGTGGGCATGACCGGGCAGAAGCGGCTGAAGAACGCGAAGGTGCTGGTGGTCGGCGCGGGCGGGCTGGGCAGCCCGGCGCTGCTGTACCTCGCCGCGGCGGGCGTCGGCACGCTGGGGATCGTCGAGTTCGACGAGGTCGACGAGTCGAACCTGCAGCGCCAGGTCATCCACGGCCAGTCCGACATCGGCCGTCCGAAGGCGGAGTCGGCGCGCGACTCGGTCCGGGAGATCAACCCGTTCGTCGAGGTGCGGCTGCACCAGGTGCGGCTCGACTCGTCGAACGTGCTCGACATCTTCCGCGACTACGACCTCATCCTCGACGGCACCGACAACTTCGCCACCCGCTACCTGGTGAACGACGCCGCCGTCCTGCTCGGCAAGCCCTACGTGTGGGGCTCGATCTTCCGGTTCGAGGGCCAGGCCTCGGTGTTCTGGGACGACGCGCCCAACGGCAAGGGCCTCAACTACCGCGACCTCTACCCCGAGCCCCCGCCGCCCGGCATGGTGCCGTCGTGCGCCGAGGGCGGCGTGCTGGGCGTGCTCTGCGCGTCGATCGGCTCGATCATGGTGAACGAGGCGATCAAGCTGATCACCGGCATCGGCGAGCCGCTGCTGGGTCGGCTGATGGTCTACGACGCGCTGGAGATGACCTACCGCACGATCAAGATCCGCAAGGACCCGGCGACCGAGCCGATCACCGAGCTGATCGACTACGACGCGTTCTGCGGCGTGGTGTCCGACGACGCCCAGCGCGCGGCGGCGGGCCACACGATCACCGTGAGCGAGCTCAAGGAGATGATCGACACGGGCAAGGACTTCGCCCTGATCGACGTCCGCGAGCAGAACGAGTACGAGATCGTGAGCATCCCGGGCGCGGTGCTGATCCCCAAGGACCGGATCCTGTCGGGCGAGGCGCTGGCCGAGATCCCGCAGGACAAGCCGGTGGTGCTGCACTGCAAGACCGGGGTGCGCTCGGCCGAGGCGCTCGCCGCGCTGCACCAGGCCGGGTTCCGCGACGCCGTGCACGTCGGCGGCGGCGTGATCGCGTGGGCCAAGCAGGTGGACCCGAGCCTCCCGCTGTACTAGCTCGCCGGACGCCGCCGCCCGGTATCGGCGGCGGCGTCCGCTTGCCGCGGGCGGAGTTCCGGACCACCCTCCTGCTGCCCGCGAGCCTGCGCCGATGTGGGCGTCGGCGCAGGTACCGTGCGCGCCGTGCCCAGCGTGCTTCAGCCCGTCGCCCCCCAGGCGGCTCAGCTGCCACCGCATGTCCGCACCGCGTTCGGGGTGAAGGACGTCACGCCGCGGCCGGTGCTGTGGGCCGGGCGGCCCGCGTGGCGCTGCGGCGAGGTGCTGATCCGGCCGGTGCCCGACAACGTGGTCGCCGCGTGGTCGGCGGGCGTGCTCGACGGGCTGCACGTCGAGGGCGTGCGGGTGGCGCGGCCGGTGCGGTCGTCCGACGGGCGCTGGATCGTCGCGGGCTGGGCGGCCTGCCGCTACGTGGCGGGCACGCTGGAGCCGCGCTACGACGCCGTGTTGGCCGCGGGGGCCGCCCTGCACGAGGCCACCGCGGGGGTCGAGCGGCCTCGGCTCCTCGACAGCCGCGACGACCTGCTCGTCCGCTCCGCGGCGGGCGCGTTCGGCGAACGGAAGCTCGCGCTGGAGCCCGCGGTGGGCGGCACGCTCTACGCCCAGCTCGCCGCGTACCGCGCGCCGATCCGGCTCACCCCGCAGGTCGTGCACCCCGAGCTCTTCGGCTCCGTGCTGTTCGGCCCCGACGAGGTGCCGGTGGTCGTGGACCTCACGCCGTGCTGGCGGCCCAAGGAGTGGGCGGCGGCCGTGGTCGTCGTCGACGCGCTGGCGTGGGGCGGCGCGGACGTCGGGCTCCTGCACCGCTGGTCGCACCTCGACGAGTGGCCGCAGGTGGTGCTGCGGGCGGTGCTGCACCGCCTCGCGCTGCACGCCCAGCACCCGGACGCCTCGCCGCGCACGCTGGCGGGGTTGGAGCGGGCGGCGGGGTTGGCCAGCAGCCTGCTCTGATCGTTTCGAGCGCGTCACCACGGCCCCTGGTAGGGCGCTGCCGTCCCGAGCGCAGCGATCTTCCGTCCGACCTGCGCTGCGACCCAGCCGGGCCGGTACACCTCGCGGGCAGGAAAGCGGAGCACGTCCCAGCCGCGTCGGCCCAGGTAGCCCTCCCGGGCGAGGTCGCGAAGCGCGCGGTCCGGGTCGAGGTGTTCGCGTCCGTCGTACTCGATGCCCAGCATCAGCTCGGGATAGGCCATGTCGAGGTAGTACGGGCCGACGGGGTGTTGGAGGACCGGTGGCGGCAATCCGGCGAGCACGATCGACAACCGGATCCGCGTCTCCATCGGCGACCCGGACAGCGGGTCGGCCAGCCGGATCACTTCGGGGAGCCCTCGGCTGCCGCGGGCGCCGATCCGGCGGTACCCCACGCGCACGACGTCGCGCGGATCGAGGCCGTGGACGTGGGCGAGCGCGTCGACGGCCACCACCGCTTCGACGAGCGAGCTGCGGCGGGCCAGCGTCCAGGCCGTGAACAGCGGCGTCGTCAGCGCGATGCCGTCGACCTCGCACACCTCGTCGGCGAAGAGCCGTCCTCGGTGCACGCGCAGGCCCGGGTGCCGCCGACCGTCGCGCTCGGGGATGAGCACCTCCGCGTCGGCGCTCGGCGGTCCGCACCCGGCGTGGAGCAGTTCAGCCGCCGAGTAGCCGCAGAGCACACCCCGGCCCTGCACGAGCAGGAAGGCCGCCCGCGACCGGAGGGCGTAGGTCAGCTCGAGCGATGCGTCGGCGTACACGTCGGGGAAGAGTCGGACGTAGCGGGCCCCGCGTAGCTGTTTGGCGGTGACGAGGCCGCGGGCGATCGCTCGGGACCCGCGGAACGGGGAGGTCAGCACCTCCGAGCAGACGGATCCGGCGGAGGCGCGGTTCCAGATCGTCGCGAGTTCGACGCCACGGCCCTCCACGGGGCGTTGCCGTCCCGATGGCGGCGATCACCGCGTGAGTGTGCCCACGACCAGGGGCGACGTGGGCTCGCGCCGACTACCGTGTGGGACACCGTGACCACCGCCACCGCACCCCCGCCGCTCTCGGGCTTCACCGTGGGCGTCACCGCCGCGCGCCGCGCCGACGAGCTGGGCGCGATGCTCGAACGCCGCGGCGCCACCGTGCAGCACGCGCCCGCGTTGCGGATCGTGCCGCTCGCCGACGACACCCAGCTGCTCGCAGCCACCCGGGAGCTGATCGAGCGGCCGCCGGACATCACCGTCGCCACCACCGGCATCGGGTTCCGCGGCTGGGTCGACGCCGCCGGCGGTTGGGGCTTGGGCGAGGAGCTCCTGCGCGCGCTGGGTTCGGGCGAGCTCATCGCGCGCGGCCCGAAGGCGCGGGGGGCGATCCGGGCGACGGGGCTGGTGGACGCGTGGTCGCCGCCGTCGGAGTCGTCGGCCGAGGTGCTGGAGCACCTGCTCGCGCGGGGGGTCGAGGAGCTGCGCATCGCGGTCCAGCTGCACGGCGAGCCGCTGCCGGACGTCGTCGAGGCGTTGGACGTGGCGGGGGCCGAGGTCGTCGAGGTGCCGGTGTACCGGTGGATGCCGCCGATCGACATCACGCCCGTCGACCGGCTGCTCGACGCCGTCGTCGCCGGGGAGATCGACGTCGTGTCCTTCACCAGCGCGCCCGCGGCGGCGAGCCTGCTGGCCCGGGCGCGCGAGCGGGAGATGCTCGACGACCTGCTGCGGGCGCTGCGCGGGCCGGTGCTGGCGCTCTGCGTCGGGCCGGTCACGGCGGCGCCGCTGGAGGCGGTGGACGTGCCGACCGTGCAGCCCCAACGCTCCCGGCTCGGCGCCATGGTGCGGCGGCTGGAGACCGAGATGCCCGCCCGCGCCCGGCGGCTGCCGGTGGCCGGGCACTGGCTGGAGCTGCGCGGGCACGCGGTGCTCGTCGACGGTGACCTGCGGCCGGTGGCACCGGCCGGGATGGCGCTGCTGCGGGCGCTCGCGCGGCGGCCCGGGCGGGTGGTGGCGCGGGCGGAGCTGGCGGGCGCTGACCTGGACGGGGCGATCGCCCGCCTGCGCGCGGCGCTGGGGGAGCCGAAGCTGGTGCAGACGGTCGCCAAGCGGGGGTACCGGCTCGCGCTCGACCCGGCGGCCGAGTTCGGCCACTGCCTCGACGGGGACGCCCGGTGAGCGAGCTTGTGAGCGAGTTGTCGGCGCAGCGCCCGGCCGGAGCGTCGACCGAGCGCAGCGGGTCGTCGGCGCAGCGCCTGCGCGAGGCGTCGATCGAGCTCGGCGGGGGCGTGGGTGAGCGAGCCGGCGAGCGGGTCGTCGGCGCAGCGCCTGCGCGAAACGTCGACCGAGCGCAGCGGGGGCGAGCGGTGAACGCGCAGCTGCTGCTCGTCGCGCACGGCACGCGCGACCCGGCCGGGGCGACGGTCACCGAAGCGGTCGCCGAGCAGGTGCGCGGGCTGCTGGGGGTGCGGGTCGCGTGTGCTACGCCGACGTCCGGCAACCCACGCCCGCCGAGGCGCTCGCGGAGCTGCCGGGCGCGGTGGTGGCGGTGCCGATGTTCCTCGCGGCGGGCTACCACGTGCGGGTGGACGTGCCCGCGCAGCTCGCCGCCACCGGCCGCGGCGACGTGCTCCTCGCCGAGACGTTCGGCCCCGACCCCGCGCTCGTCGCCGCCGCGGCGTCCCGGCTGCGCGCGGCGGGCCTGCGCGACGGGGACGCGGTCGTGTTGGCGGCCATCGGCTCCAGCGACCCCTATGCGCGGGCCGACGGGGCCACGGCGGCGCGTCTGCTGGCGCGAGAGCTGCGCGTGCCGGTGACCCTGGCCACGATCGCGATGGGCGAGCTGCGGGTGCCCGACGCGGTGGCCCGGCTCCGCGCCGACGGTGCCGAGCGCGTGGCCGTCGCCTCCTGGCTCCTGGCACCGGGGGTGTTCCAGCGCGCGTTGGTGGCGTCGGGGGCCGACGTGGTCGCCGAGCCCCTGGCCACTCACGAAGCCGTGGCCCGGCTGGTGGTGGCGCGCTACACCGCGGCCCTCGCCAACCGAACCTCAGTGGCGTAGCGGCCCAGACGGCGAGTCTCGCTTTTCACCGCGGTGAGTTGTGCGTTTCGCCGCGCTGAGGCGGGCGGCGCGACGGGGTGGGCGCGGCGGTCAGCGGCGGCGACCGCGGTCGAGGATGACGCCCTCGGCACGCAGGCGGGCCAGTTGCTCGGTGGCGATGTGCGGGGCGCAGGTGCCGTCCGCGCGCAGTATGCGGTGCCAGGGCAGGTCGTGGCCGTCCTCGGCGAGGATCCGGCCGACGAGGCGGGCGCGGCCGGGGATGCCCGCGGTGGCCGCGATCTCCCCGTACGTCGACGTCTCGCCTGCCGGGACCGCCCGCACGGCCGCGCGCACCGCCTCCAACGTCGCCTCGTCCATCAGCCGAGGAACTCCCGCACCTTGGCCGCGGTCTCGGCCGGTTGCTCCAGGTAGACCATGTGCGCGGTGTCCATCACGTGGACGACGAGCCGCTCACCCAACGCGGCCCGCACGCGCTCGACCCATGCCGGGTTGACGTAGTCGACCTTGGCCGCGGGCAGGAGCAGGGTCGGCAGATCCGGCGGCGGGAGGATCGCGGGACGGGCCATCTCGCTCCACGCGGCGACCACCGCGGGCGTCGACCAGAGGTACCGCCACCGCCCGTCCTCGCCTTGGACGAGGTTCTGCTCCAGCTCCGCGTCCACCAGCGCATCCGCGATGCCCGCCCAACGCTCCGCGCGCACCACCCGCGCCGCGGCCTTGTCGGGGTAGGACTCACCCGCGCAGGCGTCGGTCGCGGTCTGCAGCACGTCGTTCGGGTCAAGGCCGAGTGCGGGGTCGACGAGCACGAGCTTCTCGACGCGGTCCGGCGCCGCCTTGGCCACGTGGAGCGCGATCGCGCCGCCGAACGAGTGGCCGATCAGTGGAGCGCGCTCGAGGCCGTGGTCGTCCATCACGGCCAAGACGTCCGCCACGTGCTGCTCGAAGCCCCAGGGTGGGGTCTTCGGGGAATGGCCGTGGCCGCGGAGATCCACGGCGACCAGCCGCAGCTCGGGCAGCTGCTCGGCCAGCACCCCCCAGCGGCGGGCGTGCCCGGTGACGCCGTGCAGCGCGACGACCGGCCGACCGTCGTCGGGACCGAACAGGTGGACGTTGAGGACGCTCACCGGCCCGATCTTGCCAGGCGTCGAGTCGCGATGAAGTGGGTTGTGTCCCGGCGCGGAACTGTCGGGGCCGCGTGGTTGCATCCCTGGCATGACGGCAGCGCTCGCTCCCTCGCTCGTGCGGCGCGTCCGGCCGCCCGAGCCCGAGCCGGTCTGGGATGCGGGGGCCCAGCGCGTCCTGTCGCACGAATCGGGCCCGCTGCGGATCGTCGGCGGTCCCGGCACGGGCAAGACCACGCTGTTGCTCACCGCGGTCGCGCGGCGGTTGGCGGCGGGCGAGGATCCCGCGCGCACGCTCGTGCTGGTCGGGAGCCGTCGGGCGGCCGCGGAGCTGCGGGAGCGGCTGGTACGCCTGGGCGCGGGCGATGGGGCGACCAGCCGTGAGGCACTGGTCCGCACGGTGCACTCCTACGCGTTCGGCGTGCTCCGCCTGCACGCCGCCCGGCACGGCGATCCGCCGCCTCGGCTGTTGGCCAGCGCCGAGCAGGACGCGTTGGTCCGCGACCTGTTGGGCGGCGAGGTCGAAGGCGTCGTCCCGGGATCGGGCTGGCCGGAGCGGATCGAGCCTGCGCTGGCGGTGCCGGGCTTCGCCGCCGAGCTCCGCGAGCTGCTGCTGCGCGCCGCCGAGCGGGGGCTCGGTCCGGACGAGCTGGCCGAGGTGGGGGCCCGGCACGAGGTTGCCGAGTGGGCCGCGGCCGGGCGGTTCTTCCGCTGCTACGAGCAGGTCACGCTGCTGCGGGGCGCGGCGGGGCGGGGAGCGCCGCAGGCCACGGCGCCCGCGCTCGACGCGGCCGAGCTGGTGGCGGCCGCGCTCGACGCGCTCGCAGCCGATCCCGAGCTGCTCGCCGCCGAGCGCGAGCGGGTGCGCCACCTCGTCGTCGACGACGCGCAAGACCTCGACCCGCAGCAGATGGAGCTGGTGGGCGTGCTCGGGCGCAGCGCGGGCACCGTGCTGCTGGCGGGCGATCCCGATCAGGCCGTCCTGACCTTCCGCGGCGCCGATCCGGCCGGCATGCAGGCCATCCAGGCGGAGACGGTGGTGCTCACCGTCGACCATCGCGGGACGCCCGCGGTGCGCGCGGCCGGTGCGGCGATCGCGGCCCGGTTGGCCGGGGCGGGGGAGGGGCGGCAGCGAGTCGGTCCGCCCGGCTCGGAGCCCGAGGAGGATTCGGCCGGCACTGGCCGAGCACTCGTGCCCGGCCCGGAGCTCGAAGAGGATGCGCCCGCGGCCTGCGGTGGGCGACCAGTTGTCGGTCCTGCCGGCGTGGAGCGCGAGGAGCCTGCGCCTGCGGCCTGCGATGGTCGGCCATTTGTCGGTACCGGCCCGGAGCGCGAGGAGGGTGCACCTTCGGCAGGCGATCGGCGACCGTCGGTCGGCCCGCGGGGTGCAGGGTCGGACGCGAACGACGCCGAGCCGCAGGTAGGCGAGGACGGCCGGGTGGCCGTGCGGGTGTTCACGTCCGCCGCGCAGGAGGCGGGCTGGATCGCCGATCAGCTCCGGCGGGCGCATCTCATCGGCGGGGTGCCGTGGTCGCGGATGGCGGTGCTCGCCCGCTCGGCGCGGCGCGCGCTCCCGGCGTTGCGGCGCGCGCTGCTGGCGGCGGGCGTCCCGATCGCCGCGCCGCCCGACGAGCTGCCGCTCGCCCGCCAATCCGCGGTCGTGCCGTTGCTGATGGTGCTCCGCTACGCCGTACGGCCCGGGGAGCTGGATGCCGACGCCGCGACGGCGCTGCTCACCTCCCCGCTCGGCTCCGCCGACCCGTTGCGGATGCGCCGCCTCCGCCGCGGTCTGCTGCGCCTGCAGGCGGCGGGTGTCGACCTGGCCGACCCGGCTGCCGCGCCGGGCGTCGGTGTGGTCACTCCCGCGATCAGTGTTGATGTGGCCGAGGGCCTCGGTGTGCTCGGCGCGGACGCGGACGGCAGCGAGCCCGCGAAGGCAGGTGGTGGCGTGGCGGCGGGGCCGGTGAACAGGTGGTGGCGTGGCGGCGGGGCCGGCGAAGGCAAGTGGTGGCGTGGCGGCGGGGCCGGCGACGGCAGATGGCGCGGCGACGGCGGCGGGGCGCGGGGAGGGCGCTGATCGGGTCGCCCTGTCGGCGGCGGCCGAGGCGGAGCGGGTCGGGAGCGATCCGCTGCTGATCGAGGCCCTGCGGGCGGCCGCGGCGGGGCGGCCGGATCCGCTCGACGCCCTGCCCGCCAACGAGACCGCCCCGCTGCGCCGGGTCGGGGCCCTCTGGCGATCGCGGGTGACGCCGCCCGTGCGGGCGAGAGCGCCGAGGAGGTGCTCTGGCGGGTGTGGCAGGCCTGCGGGCTCGACCGCCGCTGGAACGACGCCAGCGCCCGCGGCGGGCCCGTCGGCGCTGCCGCCGACCGCGATCTCGACGCCGTGCTGGCCCTCTTCGACGCCGCCGCCGCTTCGCCGACCGGCTCCCCGGCGCCGACATCGCCACCTTCACCGAATACCTCGCCGAGCAGCAGCTCCCGGGCGATTCGCTGGCCGACCGCACCCCGCGCCGCGACGCCGTCGAGCTGCTCACGGCGCACGCCGCCCGCGGGCGCGAGCGGGACGTCGTCGGCCGTGCCCGGCGTCCAGGAAGGCGCCTGGCCGGATCTGCGGCTGCGCGGCAGCCTGCGGGCAATGAGCGGCTCGTCGACCTGTTGGCCGGGGTCGCTGAGCCCACCGGCGCCACCGTCTCGCGGGTCGCGCCGCTGCTCGCGCCGTGAGCAGCTCGACGGCGTCGCGGCGCGGGTGCGGTCGGCCAGCGAATCGCCCGGGAGCTGCTGCTCGGCGAGGTATTCGGTGAAGGTGGCGATGTCGGCGCCGGGGAGCCGGTCGGCGAAGCGGGCGGCGGCGTCGAAGAGGGCCAGCGCGGCGTCGAGATCGCGGTCGGCGGCAGCGCCGACGGGCCCGCCGCGGGCGCTGGCGTCGTTCCAGCGGCGGTCGAGCCCGCAGGCCTGGCCACGGGGCAGAGCACCTCCTCGGCGCTCTCGCCGGCGCGGGCGGCGTCACCCGCGATCGCCAGGAGGGCCCCGACCCGGCGCAGCGGGGCGGTCTCGTTGGCGGGCAGGGCGTCGAGCGGATCCGGCCGCCCCGCCGGCGGCCGCCCGCAGGGCCTCGATCAGCAGCGGATCGCTCCCGACCCGCTCCGCCTCGGCCGCCGCCGACAGGGCGACCCGATCAGCGCCCTCCCCGCGCCCCGCCGCCGTCGCCGCGCCATCTGCCGTCGCCGGCCCCGCCGCCACGCCACCACTTGCCTTCGCCGGCCCCGCCGCCACGCCACCACCTGCGTTCACCGGCCCCGCCGCCACGCCACCACCTGCCTTCGCGGGCTCGCTGCCGTCCGCGTCCGTGCCGAGCACACCGAGGCCCTCGGCCACATCAACACTGATCGCGGGAGTGACCACACCGACGCCCGGCGCGGCAGCCGGGTCGGCCAGGTCGACACCCGCCGCCTGCAGGCGGATCAGACCGCGGCGGAGGCGGCGCATCCGCAACGGTCGGCGGAGCCGAGCGGGGAGGTGAGCAGCGCCGTCGCGGCGTCGGCATCCAGCTCCCGGGCCGTACGGCGTAGCGGAGCACCATCAGCAACGGCACGACCGCGATTGGCGGGCGAGCGGCAGCTCGTCGGGCGGCGCGGCGATCGGGACGCCCGCCGCCGCAGCGCGCGCCGCAACGCGGGAGCGCGCGCCGCGCCGAGCGGGCGAGCGCCTCCATCCGCGACCACGGCACCCCGCCGATGAGATGCGCCCGCCGGGTGATCGGCGATCCAGCCCGCCTCCTGCGCGGCGGACGTGAACACCCGCACGGCCACCCCGCCGTCCTCGCCTACCTGCGGCTCGGCGTCGTTCGCGTCCGACCCTGCACCCCGCGGGCCGACCGACGGTCGCCGATCGCCTGCCGAAGGTGCACCCTCCTCGCGCTCCGGGCCGGTACCGACAAATGGCCGACCATCACAGCCGCAGGCGCAGGCTCCTCGCGCTCCACGCCGGCAGGACCGACAACTGGTCGCCCACCGCAGGCCGCGGGCCCATCGTCTTCGAGCTCCGGGCCGGGCGCCGAGTGCTCGGCCAGTGCCGGCCGATCCCCTCGGGCTCCGAGCCGGGCGGACCGACTCGCTGCCGCCCCTCGCCGCGGCCACCGGGCCGCGATCGCCGCACCGGCCGCGCGCACCGCGGCGGTCCCGCGATGGTCGACGGTGCGCACCACCGTCTCCACCTGGATGGCCTGCATGCCGGGGATCGGCGCCGCGGAAGGTCAGGACGGCCTGATCGGGGTCGCCCGCCGGCACACGGTGCCCGCGCTGCGCCCGAGCACGCCCACCAGCTCCATCTGCTGCGGGTCGGGTCTTGCGCGTCGTCGACGACGAGGTGGCGCACCCGCTCGCGCTCGGCGGCGAGCAGCTCGGGATCGGCTGCGAGCGCGTCGAGCGCGGCCGCCACCAGCTCGGCCGCGTCGAGCGCGGGCGCCGTGGCCTGCGGCGCTCCCCGCCCGCCGCGCCGCGCGCGTGACCGCTCGTAGCAGCGGAAGAACCGCCCGGCCGCGGCCCACTCGGCAACCTCGTGCCGGGCCCCCACCTCGGCCAGCTCGTCGGACCGAGCCCCCGCTCGGCGGCACGCAGCAGCAGCTGGCGGAGCTCGGCGGCGAAGCCCGGCACCGCCAGCGCAGGCTCGATCCGCTCCGGCCAGCCCGATCCCGGGAGACGCCTTCGACCTCGCCGCCCAACAGGTCGCGGACCAACGCGTCCTGCTCGGCGCTGGCCAACAGCCGAGGCGGCGGATCGCCGTGCCGGGCGGCGTGCAGGCGGAGCACGCCGAACGCGTAGGAGTGCACCGTGCGGACCAGTGCCTCACGGCTGGTCGCCCCATCGCCCGCGCCTAGGCGTACCAGCCGCTCCGCAGCTCCGCGGCCGCCCGACGCTCCCGGACCAGCACGAGCGTGCGCGCGGGATCCTCGCCCGCCGCCAACCGCCGCGCGACCGCGGTGAGCAACAGCGTGGTCCTGCCCGTGCCGGGACCGCCCACGATCCGCAGCGGGCCCGATTCGTGCGACAGGACGCGCTGGGCCCCCGCATCCCAGACCGGCTCGGGCTCGGGCGGCCGGACGCGCGGCACGAGCGAGGGAGCGAGCGCTGCCGTGATGCCAGGGACGCGACCGCGCGGCCCCGACAGTTCCGCGCCGGGACACAACCCACTTCATCGCGACTCGACGCTGGACAAGATCGGGCCGGTGAGCGTCCTCAACGTCCACTGTTCGGTCCGACGACGGTCGGCCGGCCGTCGCGCTGCACCGCGTCACCGGGCACGCCCGCCGCTGGGGGGTGCTGGCCGAGCAGCTGCCCGAGCTGCGGCTGGTCGCCGTGGATCTCCGCGGCCACGGCCATTCCCCGAAGACCCCACCCTGGGGCTTCGAGCAGCACGTGGCGGACGTCTTGGCCGTGATGGACGACCACGGCCTCGAGCGCGCTCCGACTGATCGGCCACGTTCGGCGGCGCGATCGCGCTCCACGTGGCCAAGGCGGCGCCGGACCGCGTCGAGAAGCTCGTGCTCGTCGACCCCGCACTCGGCCTTGACCCGAACGACGTGCTGCAGACCGCGACCGACGCCTGCGCGGGTGAGTCCTACCCCGACAAGGCCGCGGCGCGGGTGGCGCGCGGAGCGTTGGGCGGCACTGCGCGGATGCGCTGGTAGACGCGGAGCTGGAGCAGAACCTCGTCCAAGGCGAGGACGGGCGGTGGCGGTACCTCTGGTCGACGCCCGCGGTGGTCGCCGCGTGGAGCGAGATGGCCCGTCCCGCGATCCTCCCGCCGCCGGATCTGCCGACCTGCTCCTGCCGCGGCCAAGGTCGACTACGTCAACCGGCATGGGTTGAGCGCGTGCGGGCCGCGTTGGGTGAGCGGCTCGTCGTCCACGTGATGGACACCGCGCACATGGTCTACCTGGAGCAACCGGCCGAACCGCGGCCAGGTGCGGGAGTTCCTCGGCTGATGGACGAGGCGACGTTGGAGGCGGTGCGCGCGGCCGTGCGGGCGGTCCGGCAGGCGCGACGTCGACGTACGGGGAGATCGCGGCCACCGCGGGCATCCCCGGCCGCGCCCGCCTCGTCGGCCGGATCCTCGCCGAGGACGGCCACGACCTGCCCTGGCACCGCAGACTGCGCGCGGACGGCACCTGCGCCCGCACATCGCCACCGAGCAACTGGCCCGCCTGCGGCCGAGGGCGTCATCCTCGACCGCGGTCGCCGCCGACCGCCGCGCCCACCGTCGCGCCGCCTGCCTCAGCGCGGCGAAACGCACAACTCACCGCGGTGAAAAGCGAGACTCGCCGTGTGGGCCGCTACGCCACTGAGGTTCGGTTGGCGAGGGCCGCGGTGTAGCGCGCGACCACCAGCCGGGCCACGGCTTCGTGAGTGGCCAGGGGCTCGGCGACCGACGTCGGCCCCCGACGCCACCAACGCGCGCTGGAACATCCCCGGTGCCAGGAGCCAGGAGGCGACGGCCACGCGCTCGGCACCGTCGGCGCGGAGCCGGGCCACTCGCGTCGGGCACCCGCAGCTCGGCCCATCGCGATCGTGGCCAGGGTCACCGGCACGCGCAGCTCTCGCGCCAGCAGACGCGCCGCCGTGGCCCGGTCGGCCCGCGCATAGGGGTCGCTGGAGCCGATGCCGCCAACACGACCGCGTCCCCGTCGCGCAGGCCCGCCGCGCGCAGCCGGGACGCCGCGGCGGCGACGAGCGCGGGGTCGGGGCCGAACGTCTCGGCGAGGAGCACGTCGCCGCGGCCGGTGGCGGCGAGGCTGCGCGGCACGTCCACCCGCACGTGGTAGCCCGCCGCGAGGAACATCGGCACCGCCACCACCGCGCCCGGCAGCTCCGCGAGCGCCTCGGCGCAGTGGGTTGCCGGACGTCGGCGTGGCACCACAGCGACCCGCACCCGCAGCAGCCCGCGCACCTGCTCGGCGGCCGCTTCGGCGATCGTCGCCCCCGCCCGGGTCGCGCGTCCGTGCGCGACGAGCAGCAGCTGCGCGTTCACGCTCGCCCCGGGCTGCGCTCGGCCGACGTTTCGGGCAGGCGCAGCGCCGACGCCCCGCTGGCTCGGTCGACGCTCCCGGCCGGGCGCTGCGCCGACAACTCGCTCGCGAGCTCGCTCACCGGGCGTCCCCGTCGAGGCAGTGGCCGACCTCGGCCACCGGGTCGAGCGCGAGCCGGTCCCCACTTGGCGACCGTCTGCACCAGCTTTCGGCTCCCCCAGCGCCGCGCGCAGGGCGGGGGCGACCGCCCCGTGCAGGTCAGCGCCGGCCCAGCTCCGCCGCGCCCCACCCGCCCGGGCCGCCGCGCGAGCGCCGCGCGGCGCCATCCCCGGCCGGTGCCACCGGCCGCAGGTCACCGTCGACGAGCACCCGTGCCCGCGCAGCCTCCAGCCAGTGCCCGGCCACCGGCAGCCGCCGGGCGCGGGCGGCCATCTCGGTCTCCACCCCCCGCACCCTGGCGCCGAGCCGGGAGCGTGGGGCTGCACGGTCGGCACGTCCACCGCCTCCAGCGGCGCCGCCGTGACCCGCCCGACGCAGAGCGCCGCACCGGCCCGCGCAGCGCCCGCAGCAGGTCGTCGAGCGTCTCCCGCTCGCGCGCCCGGGCCGGCGGGCTCGCCGCCGCGGGCGCGCTGGTGAAGGACACGACGTCGATCTCCCCGGCGACGACGGCGTCGAGCAGCCGGTCGACGGGCGTGATGTCGATCGGCGGCATCCACCGGTACACCGGCACCTCGACGACCTGGCCCCCGCCACGTCCAACGCCTCGACGACGTCCGGCAGCGGCTCGCCGTGCCGCTGGACCGCGATGCGCAGCTCCTCGACCCCCCGCGCGAGGTGCTCCAGCACCTCGGCCGACGACTCCGACGGCGGCGACCACGCGTCCACCAGCCCCGTCGCCGGATCGCCCCCCGCCCCTTCGGCCGCGCGCGATGAGCTCGCCCGAACCCAGCGCGCGCAGGGACTCCTCGCCCAAGCCCTTCGCCGGCGGCGTCGACCCAGCCGCGGAACCCGATGCCGGTGGTGGCGACGGTCAGTCCTCCGGCCGCTCGATCGGCTCCCGGGTGGCTACGAGCAGCTGGGTGTCGTCGGCGAGCGGCACGATCCGCAACGCGGGCGCGTGCTGCACGGCGGCGCCGCGCTTTCGAGCATCGCGCCCAGCTCGTCGGCGCGGCGCGCGGCGGTGACGCCCACGGTGAACCCGAGAGCGGGCGGGGGTGGCGGTGGCGGTGGCGGTGGTCACGGTGTCCCGCACGGTAGTCGGCACGAGCCCACGTCGCCCCTGGTCGTGGGCACACTCCACGCGGTGATCGCCGCCATCGGGACGGCATC
>CAWBRG010000010.1:0-1104412 GCA_963791185.1 uncultured Actinomycetota bacterium
GAACTTGGCCGCCTGCCGCCGCGCGCGGTCGGTGAGCTGGGCGCCGGACACACCGTCCGGGAAGCCCAGGTAGTTCTCGATGCGCGAGCTCTGCCCGGCCTGCCCGCCGGTGGCCTGCCGCTCGACGAGCACGGTGCGCAGGCCCTCCGACGCCCCGTACACCGCGGAGCCGAGGCCTGCCGGACCGCCGCCGATGACGATGAGGTCGTAGAAGTCGCTCACCGGGTCGGTGGTGAGCCCGACCGCCGCGGCGATCTCGGCTTCGGTCGGGTTGCGCAGGGCGGTGCCATCGGGCGTGACGATCAGCGGGACGTCCTCGGGGCTGGCCCCGGCCGCCGCCAGCAGGCGCTCGCCCTCCGGGTCGTCGATGTTGTACCAGCGGTAGGGCACGGAGTTGCGGGCGAGGAAGTCGCGCGTGCAGAAGCACTCGGCCGACCAGCGGTGGCCGACGACGCGGATCTCGTCGACCGGGCGCTGGCCGACCGCGCGCCACGTCTCCACGAGCGCGTCGACGACCGGGTAGAGCTTCTCCTCGGGTGGGTCCCAGGGCTTGAGCAGGTAGTGGTCGACGTCGACGACGTTGATCGCGCGGATCGCGGCGTCGGTGTCGGCGTAGGCGGTGAGCAGCGCGCGGCGGGCGTGCGGCGCGATGTCCATGGCGGCTTCGAGGAAGTCGACGCCGTTCATCTCGGGCATGCGGTAGTCGGCGAGGATGGCGGCGACGGGCTCGCCGCGCAGCGTGAGCTCGCGCAGCGCTTCCAGTGCGTCGCGGCCGGACTCGGCGCGCACGATGCGGTAATCCTGGCCGTAGCGGCGGCGTAGGTCGCGGGCGACGGAGCGGCTGACGCCGGGGTCGTCGTCGACGGTCATGAGGACGGGTCTCGTCACTCCAGCGAAACTACCCGCCGCGGCGGGAGCGGGTCACCCCAATGGCGCGCGGGCCACGATCCGGGTGCCGCAGCGAGCCGCCGAGTCGATGGTGAGGGTGCCGTCCACCGCCGCCATCCGGTCGGCCATGTTGGTGAGGCCGCTCCCCCGCGGCGCGGCGGCCGGGTCGAAGCCGGGGCCGCCGTCGCGGATCTCGGCCTGCAGCGCTCCGTCGGCGACCGAGAGCTCGACGACGACGTCGGGGCCCGCGTGCTTGGCCGCGTTCTGCAGGGCCTCCAGCACGCAGAACCAGAGGGCCGCCTCGACCTCCCGGCTGCCGCGCACGCCCGGTGGCACGCGGTCGGCGAGGCGGGCCGGGCTGCCGGTCTTGGCCAGGTGGGTGCGCACGGCGGCGCCGACGCCCGCCTCGGCGAGCTGGGGCGGGAAGACGCCGCGGGCGAGGTCGCGAAGCGTGGCCAGGGTGCCGGTGACCTGCTCGCGGACCTGCTCCACGGCTTGCGCGCTCCCGTCCGGCAGCCCGGCGGCGAGGGCGCGGAGGCGCAGTGTGACCGCCACGAGCTGGGCCTGCGCGCCGTCGTGGAGGTCGCGCTCCAGCCTGCGGCGCTCGTCGTCGGCCACGCTGACCAGGCGGCGCCGGGAGGCCTTGAGCTCGGCCACCAGGCGGGCGTTGGAGAGGGCGGGCGCCGACTGCTGGGCGAGGTGCTCGAGCAGCCGCCGGTGGTGGCGGGTGAAGGGGAACCCGGGGCGGGGTGTCACGGCGAGCTCCCCGAGCGCGGTGGCCCCGGCGCGGATGGGCACGACGACCGGGGACGGGCCGGGCGGCGGCGGGGCGGGCGGCGAGGCGGCCGTCGGGGTCGTGGTGGACGGAGGCGCGGCGGACGGCGGCGCGGCGGACGGCGGCGCGGCGGACGGCGGCGCGGCGGACGGCGGCGCGGCGGACGGCGGCGCGGCGGACGGAGGCGAGGTGGACGGAGGCGAGGCGGGCCAGCGGGCGCTCGCCGTGGTGCCGCCCGGGAGGGTCAGCCGGACCTCGGCCGCCGCGGCCCCGACCCCGACGGCCGCGGCGTGCGCGATGGCGGGCAGCAGCTCGTCGGGGGTGAGCGCACCGGCCAGGCGGCCGCCGAGCGAGGTGAGCACCTCGTAGGGCGCCTGCCGTTCGCCGTAGACCCAGCGGTTGGCCAGGCCGCGGGCCCATTCCCGCACCGGCGCGAAGCCGAGCGCGACGAGCACGGTGGCGGTGACCGTGAGCACGAGGTCGGCGCCGGACCCGACGAGCCTGCCGACGCCGATCACCACCGCCACGTAGACGGCCGTGACGAACGCCGCCAGCAGCCCGTAGACCAGGGCCCGGTTGAGGACGAGGTCGACGTCGAACAGCCGGTGGCGCACCACCGCGGCACCGACGGCGAGGAAGAACGCCAGGTAGAGCAGGTCACCGACGAGCCTGCTGGGGCCGTTGACCGCGGGGTTCTGGCCGAGCGTCGCGTGGAAGACGGTGGCCGCGAGCGCGGGCACCCCGGCCAGCATCACCCACTTCAGCTGCTGGCGGACGACGGCGTCGGCCCGGCGGTAGCGCACCGGCAGCGACAGCGCGCACGCCACGAGCGCGCCCAGCAGCACCCACCCGCCGACCACGCCGAGCACGTCGAGCCCGGGGACCGCCACCGGGTTGGGCCGGTCGGCGTAGACGTCGTCGAGCGGGCCGGGCGCGAACGCCACCGACACCGTCAGCGCGACCGCGCCGACCCCGAGCGCCGCCACCACGCCCCGCCACCGAGGCGAGGGCAGCCGACCGTCCGGGAGCAGGAGCAGCACCAGCCCGAGGAGCGCGAACACCGCGACCCACACCCAGTGCGCGACCCACGCGGCGGCGACCGCGAGCGGGAGCGGCGGGCCGGGGCGCAGAAGCCCGAAGTGCGCCCAGCCCTCGGTGAGCACCAGCGTGGCGAAGGCGCCGCCGAGCGCGAGCAGCGCGCGCCCGGTGCGGTTGCCGCGGTCGAGCGCGAGCGCGCCGACCACCGCCGCCACGACGAACGCCGGGGCCACGCGGACCAGGCTCAGCTCGGTGTACGGCGCCGTGGCCGGATCGGCGAGCATCGCCAGGCGCAGCGCGGCACCGGTCGCCGTCGCCACCACGACGGCGCCCACCCCGATCCACGGCGGCCGCACGGCCTGATCGTCCTCTGTGTCCGCATCGGGAGGCAGGGGTGCAGGCACCACAAGCGGGGGTTAGCGTGCACCCGTGATCCGGGCGGTGGTCTGCGAGGACAACCTGCTGGTGCGCGAGGGGATCGTCACTCTGCTCGCCGCCGAGCCGGACATCGCCGTGGTGGCGCAGGCGGGTGCGCTGGACGAGGCGCTGGCCGCGGTCGCCGAGCACGACCCCGACGTCGTGCTCACCGACATCCGCATGCCGCCCACCCACACCGACGAAGGTGTGCGCGTGGCCGCAGCCCTGCGGCGCAGCCATCCCGGGCTCGGCGTGGTGGTGCTCAGCCAGTACGACGACCCCGACCACGCGCTGCGGGTCTTCGACGGCGGCGTCGCACGGCGCGGCTACCTGCTGAAAGACAGCGTGGCGGCGCCCGAGCAGCTGGTGACGGCGGTGCGGACGGTCGCGGCGGGCGGCTCGACCATCGACCCGCTGGTCGTCGAGGCCATGCTCGGCGCGCGGGCGGCGGGCGTCGACTCCCCGCTGGCCCGGCTGTCGCCGCGGGAACGCGAGGTGCTGGCCGAGATGGCGAGCGGGCGCAACAACGGAGCGATCGCGGCCCGGCTGGTGCTCACCGTGCGGGCGGTCGAGCGGCACATCAACTCGATCTTCGCGAAGCTCGGGCTGGCCGAGGAGGAGGACTACCACCGCCGTGTGCGGGCGGTGCTGCTGTTCCTCGCCGAACGCTGACGCCGGTGCAGGCACCCATCGCGGTTGTGGTGCCTGCGACGGCGCGGCGGACCCGGCCGGATCGGCACCGTTCTCGGCATGATGACCACAGCCGAAACCGGGGTCGCCTTCCTCGACCTCGTCACCGCGCACGACCTCGACGGCCTGTGCGCCCTCGTCACCGACGACTGGACCATGCACGGCGGCCCACCCGGCCTGCCACCGGGCCGGGCGGGGGTGCACGAGCTGTTCCGCCACATCGGCCCGGTGCGCCAGACCTGGACCGTCGAGGACGTCGTCGCGGCGGGCGACCGCGTCGTCGTGCGCGGCACGAACGCGTGTGAGCAGGAGAGCTTCTTCGGGGTGCCCGGCCGCGGGATCCGGCAGACGTTCGCTGCGATCTTCATCCACCGCGTCGTCGACGGCCGGGTCGCCGAGACCTGGCGCTGCGCCGACGACCTGGGGCGGCTGCTCCAGCTCGGGGCCCGGATCGGTGCGGCGTGAAGACGCGCAACCGGATCCTCGCGGGCGTGGCGGTGCTCGGCATGGGGATCGCCACCGCCGCGGCGTGCGCCCCCGCCGCGGTGCCCGGGCCGCGGGTGCCCGTCGAGACCCGCACCGGCACCCTCGCCGACGGCGCGACCTGGACGATCCAGACCCCGGCGGGCTGGAACGGCACGGTGCTCCTCTACTCCCACGGCGCGGTGCTGCCGGGCGCGCCGAACCCCGCCGCCACCGCGCCCGACCGCTTCACCGGCAACGTCCTGCTGGAGCGCGGCTACGCGTTGGCGGGCTCGTCGTACGCGGGCACCGGCTGGGCCGTCGAGGAGGCCCTCGACGACCAGATCGCGGTCCTCGACCAGCTGCCGACACCGCCGCGCGAGGTGCTCGCGTGGGGCTCGTCGCTCGGTGGCCTGGTGACGGCGGAGCTCGTCGAACGCCACCCCGACAGGATCGCGGGCGCACTGCCGATGTGCGGCGTGCTCGCGGGCGGCCTGCCGCTGTGGGACCGGTTCGAGGACATGCGGGCCGCGCTCACGACGCTGCTGGGGCCCGGCCCCGTCCTGCGCGTGGCGGGGCCCACGGCGGCCGCGGGTCGGCTGCGCACCATGCTCGACGCAGCGCAGGAGACCCCGCAGGGCCGGGCCCGCATCGCGCTCGTCGCCGCGCTCGGCGACCTGCCCGGCTGGGCGGGGGCGGGCACGCCCCGGCCGAGCGGACCCGCGGCCCGGGAGGCCGCGGACCACACGGTGCTGCGCGACCAGCTCGTCGACCTGATGGTGTCCGGCCGGGCCGAGCTGATCCAGCGGGCGGGCGGCAACCCGGCCTCGACGTCCGGAGCCGCCCGCTTCCGGGACGCGCTGCGGCAGGACGACGTGGCGCGGCTCTACGCCGCGGCCGGGCTCGACCTCACCGTCGACCTGGCTCGGCTCGACGCCGCCCCGCCGGTGACCGCCGACCCGGCCGCCCGCGCCTACGTGGCCCGGTTCAGCACGCCGACGGGCGACCTGCACGGACGTCCGGTGCTCACGCTGCACACGACCGGCGACGGGCTCGCCGTGCCGTCGCACGAGTCGGCCTACGCGGCCGTGGTCCACGACGGCGATCTCGCCCAGGCGTTCGTCGAGCGGGCCGGGCACTGCGTCTTCAGCACGGGCGAGCTGGTGGCCGCGGTCGAGGAGCTGGCCGACCGCGTCCACACCGGACGGTCGGGACCCGCCGACCCGGCGGCGCTCGCGGCGCGGGCCCGCGCGCTGGGGCCCGAGCTGAACGTGCACGTCGACGAGGACGGCACGCTGCCCGTCGAACCCGGCTTCGACGCGTACGCTCCGGAGCCGGTCGCGGGGAGCTTCCGGTGAGGCGGGCGGTGCGGTGGCTGGTCCACCACCTGCGCACCCCGTCGTGGCCGACGTCCGGCCCGGTGGTGCCCGCCGCGACACGGGGCTACCCGGTGCGACGCGGAGGTGCGCGATGACGACGGAGACCCGCCTGCTCGACCTGTGGTCGCGGCCGCCGGACGACCTGCCCGATCCACTCGCCGGGTTCCGCGCCGTCTACACCGACCCGGTGACGATCAACGGCACGCCGTGGCCGGTGGCGGATCTCGTCGAACGAGCGCGAGCGCTGCACGCGGCGTTCACCGAGCACGTCGCCGTGGTGGTCGACCGGGTCGAGGCACCCGGCAAGCTCGCGATCGCCTTCCGGCACACGGCCCGCCACACCGGGGTGTGGCGCACCCCGCTCGGCGAGGTCGCCCCGACCGGGCGCACGGTGACCGGCCTCGGCATCGACGTCCTCACGCTGGACGCCGACGGCCGCGTGCGCGCGATCTGGGTGCTGGCCGACGAGCTGCAACGCATCCTGCAGGTCCAGGGTCAACCCTGAGGGGAGAGCGGTGGTGGGCCCGTGGTCGCCACGGGCCCACCCGCGAACCATCGACCCATGACCTCTGTGACCGTTCCTCCCCCGCAGACCACGATGGGCAGGCACGCCGGGCCGCTCGCGCTGGGCGCCGGTCTGCTCTTCGCCGGGCTCGACCTGGGCAGGCTGCCCATCGTCGCCGCCGACGATCGCGCGACGGCCCTGATGGACCCCCTGCTCAGAACGGTGAACGCGGCCTACTTCTTCGGGTTCTGCGGGCTGGTGCTGGCGTTGATCGCCCTGCACGCGCGCCAGGCCCGGCAAGCGGGCGGGTTCGGCACCTTCGCGTTCAGCGCGGCCGTCGTCGGCACGATGACCATGGCGGGCGACATGTGGTTCGACGGCTTCGCCTCGCCGTGGTTGGCCGAAGTCGCGCCGCAGGTGTTCTCCACCCTCCGCCCCACGCCGATCCTGGAGCTCGGCGCGCTGCTGAGCTACGGCCTGATGGCGATCGGTTGGGCGCTGTACGGGCTCGCCACGCTGCGGGCGCGCGTGTACCCGATGCCGGCGGCGCTCGGCATGGTGGTCGCGGGCCTCGTCGCGTTCCGCTCCAGCTTCCCGCCCTACGGCGTGCCGCTCGGCCTGGTCGTCGCGGCGCTGGGCGCGTGGCTCATCTGGTCGGATCGGGCGGAGAGCGCAGCGGCAGCGTTGCGGTGACCACCGTGCCCCCCTCGGCGGACGAGCCGACGTCGAGCCGTCCGCCGAGGGCCTCCACCCGGTCGGTGAGGCCCTGCAACCCGGTGCCCCGGCCGGGATCGGCGCCGCCCACCCCGTCGTCGGTGATCGTGATCTCGACGTCGGGGCCGTTGCGTCGCAGGCGGATCGCCGCCGCCGAGGCCCGCGCGTGCTTCGCGACGTTGGCCAGCGCCTCGGACGCCACGAAGTACGCCGCGAACTCCACCGGCTGCGGCAGCCGCGGCCCGTCGTCGACGACCACCGACGTGGGCAGCGCCGCCCGCTGGGCCAGGGCGTCCAGCGCGACGTCCAGGCCGTGTTCGAGAGACGCCGGGTGGATGCCGCGGGCCAGCTCGCGCAGCTCCGCCAGCGACTCGGCCAGCTCCGTGCTCGCGGAGCTCACGAGCAGCTCGGCCTCCGCCGGGTCGCGGCGGATCTCCCGCTGGATCAGCGAGAGCTGCAGCGCCAGCGTGACCAGCCGCTGCTGGGCGCCGTCGTGCAGGTTGCGCTCGATGCGCCGCCGCTCCGCGTCGGCGGCCGTGACGATGCGCTCGCGCGAGGCCTGCAGCTCGGCCAGCCGCGCGGTGACCTCGGCGTGCAGCTGCCGGTTCTCCAGCGCCACCCCGGCCGCCACCCCGATCGCCTCGACGAGCTCGGGGTCGTCCTCGAGCGACCGGTCGTAGATCAGCACGGCCACGCGCTCCCCCTCGCGGTCGACCGGCGTGACCGCCCGCCCGGCGTCGTCGGGCACCGTCACCGGACGTCCCGAAGCGTCGACGAGGCCGTCGCCGTGCGGGAACGCGAGCAGCAGCCGGGGGTCGCCCAGCACGCGGGCCAGCGCGGCCTGCAGCTCGACCGGGCCGATCGAGCGCAGGTCCCGGAACAGGTCCGCGACCCCCGCGCGCGCCAGTCGCGAGCGCAGCAGGCCCGCGAGGAACGCGACCGGCACCGTGATCAGCGAGCACGTGGCGACCCAGAGGATGAGCTGCGGCTTCTCGCCGCCGATGAGCTGCACGACGAGCATCAACGCGAACAGCAGCAGGCAAGCCGCTCCCGCCACCCCGGGTAGGAGCGCGCGACGGCCCGGGGTCGACGCCGCCCGGTAGCGTCCGCCGAGCACCAGCGCGGTACCCACGGGGATCGCGATGAACAGCACCCGCTGCAGGGTGTCCAGGGCGGTCGCGACCCCCGGGTTGTCGACGACCAGCAGCAGGTTGCCGTCCTCGGGGGCGAACATGAGCCACGCCGGGGCGAGCACGAACACCTCCAGCAGGACGGCGGCGACCAGCACGCGGTCCAGGACCGTGCGCAACCGACCACCCGTCAGCAGGGTGAGCACGAGCGGGACGAAGAACACCACCCACAGGTCGGGGAGCACCAGCGCCAACGTCTTGGCGAGCGGCGAGCCGACCTGCGCCAGCAGCGGCGAGGCGAAGAGGGCGAACCCGGTGGCCGTCATGAGCAGGCCGCTGCGGTTGTCGGGCCTGCGGCGCCAGGCCACCAGTCCACAGGCGACGAACGAGGCGCCGACGATCGCGGAACGCGACGTCGATGGGCTCGAACGGCACGTGGCGGAACAGCACGGGCGCGAGCGCTCCGAACGTCGCCGCGGCCCCGAGGACCCACAGCAGCACCCAGACCACGCTCGTGCGGCGCTCGGCGCCGAACCGTTGGGCCAGGAGGGTGTCGCCACGGCCGCGGGGCAGGGCCAAGCCGCCGGTCATGCCGCCTCCTGTGGTCGGCCGCGGCGAGAATAGCCGCCACGGAGCCGGGCCGGCACCGCTGAACGGGCCGACCCGGCGCGATGCCACACCGTCAGCGCCAGTGCTGCGCCCGAGCCGAGCGCGGGGCCGCCCGCCACGCCTCCCGATCGAAGACGATCACCGCGGCAGCGATGGCGAACCACAGCACGCCGACGATCCAGTCCATCCGGGCGGCGTCGGCATCCGTGAAGCCCAGCACGCCGTAGCTGAACGTGCCCTGCGCGATGTGGAAGGCGACGGTGAGCAGCACGCTGCCGCCGGTGCGGTTGAACAGCCAGACGTAGACCAGGGTGATGGCGAACGTGATGGGGATGCCGACGGCGGCGAGCTGCCCCGTGGTCACCAGCGGCACGTGCCACAGCGCGACGATCGGGGCGAGCACGAGGCCCGCGGCGAGCGGCGACCGCCGGACCTGCAGCTCGGGCAGCGCGTAGCCGCGCCAGCCGGGCTCCTCCCCGAACGGCCCGTCGAGCGGGTTGACCAGCCGCAGCGCGGCGAACAGCGCGATGCTCGACCAGGGCAGCGCGGTGAGCACCGGCGCGGGCGCTCCCCAGATCGCGACGTTGGCGGCCGAGGCCAGCGCCAGCACCGCCAGCGGGGTGCCGATCGCGACCACCCACCAGACCCAGCCGACCCGCCACCGCACCATCCGGGCGCCCCAGTCGCGGTAGCCACGGGCGCCTTCGGTGACGCCGACGACGACGATCGCGGCCACCAGCGGCCCGCAGGGGAAGAACGCCGTGGGGGCGAGGCCCACGAGGTAGAAGGGCCACGCCCACCAGGAGAGCAGGAAGGTGAGGCCGAAGAAGACGGCGGTGCGGTGCTCGCGGACCCAGTCGGTGATCCCGGGAGAGCGGGCCGCGGTGGGTGAGAGGGACATGACCGGCTCCTGGGTGCTGGCGGGATGTTGTGTCCACCGTCGCGTTCCCGGGAGATCGGCAGTAGCGGGACTGCCCGCGAGGACCGGCAGGGTTATCCCCGGTGCGGTCAGGAGGCCAAGCCGTCGAGGACGCGCTGGAGGCCCTCACCGGACAGGTCGGCCTTCGGGATGAAGCCCCGGGCCGGGCTGCTGGTGAGCCTGCTGCCGTAGTCGCCGCCCGAGCGGCTGGAGACGAGCACGACCGCCGGGCTCGGCGGATCGTCGTTGAGCGCCTCGGCCACGCGGAACCCGTCGACGTCGGGCAGCTGGACGTCCAGCAGCACGACGTCGGGGCGCAGGGCGCGCGCCGCGTCGATGGCGCTCGCGCCGTCGGCGGCCTCACCGACGATGTCGAACCCGTCGGCGGTCAGCAGCCGCCGTGCGAGCGCGCGGAAGGGTGCGTGGTCGTCGACGATCAGCACCCGTGCGGACATGACCTCATGCTCCCCCCGGCGAAAGCCTTCCGGTACGGGGATACCCCTTCGCCCGCGTCGCCTACCATGCCGACAAAACGGGAGGTGGCGTGGAAACCGGGCAGTCCCTGCGGGTGATGGTCGCCGACGACTCCGTGCTCTTCCGGGAAGGCGTGGCCCGGCTGCTCGTCGAGGCGGGGTTCGCGGTCACCGCGCGCGTCGGCGACGCGCCCGCGCTGCTCGAGTGCGTGCGGGAGGACCCGCCGGACGTCGCGATCGTCGACATCCGCATGCCGCCCACCCACACCACCGAAGGCCTGGACGCGGCCCGCACGCTGCGCGAGAAGCATCCCGAGGTGGGGGTGCTGGTGCTCTCCGCGCACGTCGAGCCGCAGTACGCGCTGCAGCTCCTCGAGTCCGGCGCCGACCGGTCGGGCTACCTGCTCAAGGAGCGGTTGGCCGATCTCGAGGAGCTGTCGGAGGCGGTGCGGCGGATCGCGGCGGGCGGGCTGGTGATCGACCCCTCGGTGGTCGCCCAGCTCGTGGGCCGCAAACGCACGCGCAGCCCGCTGGACGACCTCACCGAACGCGAGCGCGAGGTGCTGGGCGTGATGGCGGAGGGCCGGTCCAACCAGGCGATCTGCCAGCGGCTCTACCTCAGCCCCAAGACGGTCGAGGCGTACGTGCGCTCGGTGTTCACGAAGCTCGGCCTGCACCAGGTGTCCGACGACAACCGCCGGGTGCTGGCCGTGCTCGCGTACCTGCGGGGTTGACGCACGAGTCGCGGGTCCCGGCGCGAGCACGCGGCGGAGGTCGCTGCCACGATCCGGGCGGTCATCGCGGCCGCCGCACCAGCTTCCCCAACGGGAACGCCACCAGCGGAACGACCAGCGCGAGCGCGCTGACGTAGAGCGAGAAGACCATCGTGTCGGCCGGGTCGACGGTGAGCGCCCGGAACGTGTCGATGGCCGCGTGCACGAGGGCGGGGGCCCAGATCGTGCGGCCGCCCAGCTCGTAGAGGTAGGCGAACGGCAGCGTGGTGACCGCGGCGACGAGCATGGCGGCCAGCCCGACCACCCAACCCGAGTTGACCGCGATCGGCACGTGCGTGAGGGCGAGCAGCGGCATGGAGAGCAGCACCGCCCGCCAGAACGTCCGGCCCTGCCGCAGCGCCCCGAACACGTAGCCCCGCCAGGCCACCTCCTCGGCGACCCCGTTGAACAGGAACACGCCGAGCAGCAGGCCGAGCCAACCGGGCGGGGTGCCGAGCGTGCGGCCGGTGAGCGGGGTGAAGAGCAGGTAGCCCACCGCGCAGAGCGCCACGACGCCCGCCGCCACGAGCAGGCCGGGCAGCGCGGGCCTGCCCAACCCCACCGCGACGGGCGCGGACCGCGCCGACACCCGCCACAGCACCACCACGACGACGACCGCGCAGACGACCGTCGCGACGCAGGCCGCCGTGCTGCGCAGCAAGGTGGGCACCGGGCTGGACGTCAGCTGCAGCGTGGCCCAGATCAGCCCGAACCCGACGACGAACCCCACCCAGCCGCGGACGCCGATGGGCGCCCGCGGACCCGGCGTGCTTCGTGCCGCTATGTCCACATCGTGACTATCGTCCCCACCGCGGCGGCTGCTCAAGCACCGGGGTTCGCCGCACCGGCCGCGCGACTCGTCTGGACCGCGGTCAGCGCGTGCGGGCCACCGCGAAGATCCGGCGGAACGGGAACCAGGTCGTGCCATCCGGCCGGGCGGGGTAGGCCGCCCGTAGCCGCGGAGCCAGCTCGGCGACGAAGGCCTCGTACTCGTCGGGCGGGAGGGCGTCGCGCACCGGGCGCAGGGCGGTGGCGCCGATCCAGTGCAGCACCGGATCGGGTCCGGTGAGCCGCTGGTGGTAGGTCGTCTCCCAGACGTCGACGTCGGCGCCGCAGCCCGCGAGCACCTCCGCGTAAGCGTCCGGCTCGGGCACCGCCGCCTCGCCCCGCAGCGTGACGCGGCCCGCGGCCAGCTCGCGCACCAGCGCGTGCGACGGGGCGCCGAAGTTGCCCGGCACCTGCAGCGCGAACCAGGCGCGCGGCGGCAGCGCGGCCAGCCAGGCGGGCAGCAGGTCGAGGTGACCGGGCACCCACTGCAGCACCGCGTTGGTCACCACGACGTCGGCGTCCGGCGGGGGCGTCCAGTCCCGCACGTCGGCCTGCTCGGCGGCGATCCCCCGCTCACGCGCCGCGGCCACCATCTCCGCCGACGAGTCGAGCGCGCTCACCGCCGCCTTCGGCCAGCGGGCGGCCAGCACGCCGGTGAGGTGGCCGGGCCCGCAGCCGAGGTCGACGACCCGTCGCGGCGCCGCGGCCCCGACCCGGGCGAGCAGGTCGTGGAACGGGCGTGAGCGGTGGTCGTCGAAGTCGAGGTAGAGCGCGGGGTCCCAGGTGGTGCTCACCCGGCTAACAGTACGCTCGTACTGTTTAGTGGGGCAACCGTTGCGCGACGTCGCGCGCCACCTGCCGCAGGACGTCGGTGTCGGTGCCCGGATCGGCGCGCACCTGCAGGACCACACCGTCGCGGCCCGCCACGGTGCGCTGCACGAACCACGCTCCGCCGCCGGGCAGGTCCCGGTGGTGCCTCGTCCTGATCGACCCGGTGACCCGCCTGTGCACGGCCTCGGGCACCCGGCCCGGCGTGGCCAGCCGGATCCGGCGCGGCGGCTCGTCGGCGATGAGGACTGCGCCCTCGACCGTCTCCACCTCGCGGGCCTCGGTGACGGCGAGCGCGCCGCCCTCCCAGGTCGCCTTGCTGATCAGGTGCCAGCGCAGGCGCTGCGCCTCGGGCAGCCACAGGCCTCGGGACGTCGCGACGACGTGGCCGCCGCCCGCGACCTCCGCGACCGCCACGACGTGCTCCTCGGGCTCCAGCACCACGCCCTCGGGGAGGGCGGGTCGGCGCAGCAGCCGGTCGAGCCACCTCACCGCGCCGCCTGGGTGCGGAGCGCGATCTTGTACTGCTCCAGCGGCACGAGGTCGCCGAACAGCTGGTGGTAGGCGTCGGGCTCCTCCACCGGGTTGGTGCGCTGCAGCCGCGACTTCAGCTCGGCCACCTGGGCCTCCACCAGCGCGAGCCGCACCCCGGCGACGATGCTCGCCACGTAGCGGGCCTCGTCCGACTCCGAGCGCGAGTGCGTGCGCCGCGGCAGCTCCATCGGCTCGACGGCCAGCTCCGACACCACGGCCCGGGCGTCGGCCGTGCACCCGGCCGCGACGGCCTCCACCCACGGCTGGCCGGACATCCCGGCGCCGACCCCGCCCGCCGCCTGCACCGCCCGGTGCACCGCGGCCAGCGCGGGGTGGGTGAACGCCTGCTCGGGCAGCTCGTCGTAGCTGGGACCGGCGATGCCCGGCACCTGCAGCGCCGCCTTCAGAGCCTCCCGCTGGACGTGCAGGCGCGGGTCGTCCTTGGGCGGTGCCACCACCGGACGACGCCCCCGCGGCTCGACGGGCACGCCCGCCGTCTCCCGCACCCGCCGCACGACCATCGCGATGTCGTCCCAGCTGGCCCAGCCCGCAAGGCGGCGGGCGTACTCGTCGCGCAGCTCCTCGCGCTTGATCCGGGCGACCAGCGGCACCGTGCGCTGCAGCGCGGCCACTCGGCCCTCGGCCGAGTCGAGGTCGAACTCGCGCAGCACCGAGCGGATGGCGAACTCGTAGATCGGCTCGCGGCGGGCCACGAGGTCGCGCACGGCCGCATCGCCCTGGGTCTGCCGCAGCTCGCAGGGGTCCTGCCCGTCCGGCGCGATCGTGACGTAGGTCTGGGTGGTGAACGCCTGCTCGCCCTCGAACGCCTTGAGGGCGGCGGCCTGGCCCGCGGCGTCGCCGTCGAAGGTGTAGATGACCTCGCCGAGGTCGAACGAGTCGTCGCCGATGAGCCTTCTGATCACGCCGATGTGCTCGGCCCCGAACGCGGTGCCGCACGACGCGACGGCCGTGGGCACACCCGCGAGGTGCATCGCCATCACGTCGGTGTAGCCCTCGACGACCACGACCTGGCGCCGCTTGACGATCTCGGACTTGGCCAGGTCGAGCCCGAACAGCACGTGCGTCTTGCGGTAGACCGGCGTCTCGGCCGTGTTGAGGTACTTGGCCTCGACGCGGTCGTCGTCGTAGAGGCGCCGGGCCCCGAAGCCGACGACCTCGCCGCCGCGGTCGCGGATCGGCCACAGCAGCCTGCGGTGGAAGCGGTCCATCGGGCCGCGGTTGCCCTGCCGGGAGAGCCCGGCCTTCTCGAGCTCCTCGAAGGAGAAGCCGCCCGCGAGCAGGTGCTTGGTGAGCGCGTCCCAGCCCGCGGGGGCATAGCCGCAGCCGAAGCGCTCGGCCGATGCCGCGTCGAAGCCGCGCGCGGTGAGGAACGCCATCGCGGGCGCCGCCTCCGGGGTGCGCAGCTGCGCGGCGTAGAACTCGGCGGCCCGCTTGTTGGCCTCCAGCAAGCGGGTCTTGGTGCCCCGGTCGCGCTGGTGGCCCATCCCGCCGCCCTCGTAGGTGAGCTGCACGCCCACCCGGTCGGCCAGCCGCTCGACGGCCTCGACGAACCCGATGACCTCGATCTTCTGCAGGAACGCGATCGCATCGCCGTGCTCGGCGCAGCCGAAGCAGTGGAAGGTGCCGTGGCTCGCGCGCACGGTGAACGAGGGCGTCTTCTCGTCGTGGAAGGGGCAGAGGCCCTTCTGCGCGCCCGCGCCCGCCGAGCGGAGCGCGACGTACTCCCCCACGACCTCGTCGATGCGGACCCGGTCGCGGACGGCGGCGATGTCGCTGTCCCGAATGCGTCCCGCCACGGGTGAAGTCTAGGCCGGGCCGGCGCGCCCATCCGGCCACGGCCCCACCCCGGGCTCATCATGACTTCGTGCGGAAGCGGTGGGTGGCGGCGACGGTCGTGGCGGTCACCATCGCGGTTGTGGTCGTCGTGGCGGCGTGCGATGTGACGCCTGCGGTGACCCTCCCGTTTCCACCTGCGGCAGCGCCGACGACACCGGCCCAGCCGCTCGGGGCGGCGGCTTCCGCGCTGGCCGCGCTCCCGGTGAAGGGCCGAGCGCCCAAGACCGGGTACGCCCGCGCCCAGTTCGGTCCGGCCTGGGCCGACACCGACCACGACGGCTGCGACCAGCGCAACCAGGTGCTCGGGCGCGACCTGACCGTCGTCGTCAAGCGGGGTCGGTGCGTCGTCGTCACCGGCCTGCTCCACGACCCCTACACCGACACGTCGGTCGCGTTCATCCGTGGCGCCCTGACCAGCGACGACGTGCAGATCGACCACGTCGTCGCGCTGTCGAACGCCTGGCAGACCGGCGCGCAGGCGCTCGACGTCTACCAGCGCGAGCTGATCGCCACCGACCCGCTGAACCTGCTCGCCGTCAACGGCCCGACCAACCAGTCCAAAGGCGACGGCGACGCCGCCACCTGGCTGCCGCCCGCGAAGGGCTACCGCTGCGCGTACGTCGCTCGGCAGGTGGCCGTGAAGACGCGGTACAAACTGTGGGTGACCCCCGCCGAGCGCGACGCCATCGCCCGAGTGCTCACCGACTGCCCCGCCCAGGCGCTCCCCTAGTGGCCTTCGAAGAACACCGCGCCCACCTGCTCCGCGTCGGCTACCGGATCACGGGTTCGCTCGCCGACGCCGAGGACGCCGTGCAGGAAGCCTGGCTGCGCTGGAACGCCCGGGGTGACGAGGTGCGCGACGAGCGCGCGTGGCTGACCACCGTCGTCGGGCGCGTCTGCCTGGACCGGCTCCGTTCGGCCGCTGTGCGTCGGGAGCGCTACGTCGGGCCGTGGCTGCCGGAGCCGCTGATCACCACGGCCGACGACGACGGCCCGCTCGCCACCGTGGTGCGCGACGAGTCGGTGCGCATGGCCGCGATGGTCGTGCTGGAGCGGCTGAGCCCGCCCCAGCGGGTCGCGTTCGTGCTGCACGACGCGCTGGACATGCCGTTCGCCGCGATCGCGGACGTGTTGGGCTGCACCGAGGCGACGGCGCGCCAGCACGCCGCGCGGGCCCGGCGGGTGGTCGCGGACAACGCGCCGCCGCCGCCCGTCCGCGCCGACCACCAGGCCCTGCTGGCCCGGTTCGCCGACGCGATGGCCCGTGGCGACCTCGACGCGCTGGTGGCCGTGCTGCACCCGGACGCGGTGCTGGTCAACGACAGCGACGGCCGGGTGCGCGCGGCGCGGCGCGAGGTCGTCGGGGCGGACAAGGTGGCCCGCCTCCTGCTCGGCCTGATGGCGCGCTACGGGTCCGACGCGTTGCTGGCGGGCAGGATGCTGCTCGTCAACGGCGAGCTCGGGATGTTCGTCCCGGCCGCCAACGAGATGCCGGAGTCGGTCACGGTGGCCGCGGTGCGCGACGGCCGGATCGTCGCGCTCTACGGCGTGCTCAACCCCGAGAAACTCGGCACGCTTCGGCAAACCCCTGATCCGTGATGCCCAGCGCGTGGTTGAACCGGGCCCGCTCGTTCTCGTGCGCGATCACGTGGGTGAGCTCGATGAGCCCCGCCCGGCCCAGCTCCCGCTCCAGCGCCGCGACCTGCTCGTCGGTGACGGCCATCGGCTGCGCCGTCATCGCGTCCGCGTAGGCGATGGCGAGGCGCTCGGTGGGGGTGAAGAAGGGGCTGTCGGCGTAGTCGTCGATGTGCTGGAGGCGCTCGACGTCCAAGCCGCCGAGGCGCTGCAGCATGGTGCCGAAGTCGACGCACCACGAGCAGCCCACCACGGTCGCCGCCCGGTAGACCGCCAGCTCGCGCAGCCGCCGCGGCAGCACCGTCGCGGCCTTCTCGTCGACCGACTCCGCCAGCGCACCCGCCCAGAACAGCCGCGGGTGGTGGCGCAGCACCGCGAACGGCTCCGGCACCGCGCCGAACCTCCGACGGGCGAAGCGGTAGGCGAGCCTGCCCACCACGCCTGCCTGCTCCTCGGGAACCGCGGGAATTCGTGCCATGTCTCCTCCTCGGGTCGTCTGCCCGGGAGACGAGACGGCGGGACCGGGCGTGACGAGGAGCGACACACGTCACATTTGTCCGTTAAGTTGGCGCGTGGTGCCCGAGCCACAGATCTTCCTCAACTACCGGCGCAGCAACGCCGAGTGGCGCGCCGACCGCCTCTACGACGCCCTCGCAGACGAGTTCGGCGAGGAACAGGTGTTCAAGGACACCGACACGATCGCGGCGGGCACCGAGTACGCCCTGGTCATCCAGCAGGCGCTCACTCGCACCGACGTGGTCGTCGCGCTCATCGGGCCCGCGTGGTCGGACATCCGCGACGCCGGTGGGGGTCGCCGTCTCGACGACCCGTCCGATCTCGTCCGCCACGAGCTGGAGGTCGCGCTCGAACGCCGCGTTCCCATCCTCCCGGTTCTGGTCAACGAGGCCACCATGCCCGTGGCGGACGAGCTGCCCGAGCGGTTGCGCGGCCTGGCCGCCAAGCAGGCGCTCACGCTGAACGACGCGACCTGGCGCGCGACCGTCAAAGGCGAGTTGCTCGCCCGCGTGCGGGAGCTCCACGAGGAGATGCGTGCCCGCCGCCGAGAAGCGGCGGCCATCGGCGTCGGGGGGTGTTCGGGCCGTTCCGGCTCCAGGATCCCCTCGTGGACGACCCGGCCTCCCCGCGGTCTCGCGCCGAGGACACCGAGGCGGGCCACCGGGTCGTGCTGGAGATCCTCGCGCGGCCGGAAGAAGCAGACGGCCGCTTCGACGACACGGCCGACGCGCTCGCGACGATCGACGATCCGCACCTCGTGCCCATCCTCCACGGTGAGCTCGACGGTCGGAGCTACCTCGTTGGCACCGAGCCAGTAGGCAGGCCGCTGCCCGACGCGCTGGCCATCGCGACCGTGCTGCCCGCGGCGCGGGCGGTCGCCACCGTCGAGGCCGTCGCCGCCGCGCTGGGCGTGCTGCGCGCCGCAGGTGTCGACGTCCAGCTGCGCGCCGCCGACGTCTGGCTCGCCCCGAGCGGATCCCAGCCTGCCGCGCGCCTGCTCCCCTTCGGCGCGTTCCCGGGGCACGAGCACCCGGACTACGCCGCACCCGAGCGGCTGCGCGGCAAGCAGTTCGACGAGCGCGCCGACGTCTACGCCCTCGCGTGCCTGCTCTTCGAGTGCCTCACCGGGGGCCGCCGTACCCGGGCGCCACCACGGAGGCAGTCATCACCGGGCACCTCAACAAGCCGCGCCCGCACCTGACCGACGCGCCCGCCGCGCTGGACGACGTACTGCGCCGCGGGCTGGCCAAGAAACCCGCGGAGCGCACTATCACGCACCGTCGTAGCTGATCACGTCCGCCCGGGCGGCGCTCGGTGGGCCACCCGTCGTCGTTCCCGCTGCAGCGGTGAGCACGCCGGCCCGGATCGTCGACCAGTTCGTCGACGGTCTCCGGACCTTCCGGGTCCGGAGGTCCGGCGCGCGGGAAAGGTGGTCGACGCCCGCACTGCGGGTCGGAGCCGCGCTCGCTCTGCTGGCCCTGGCGGCGTGTTGGGTGGCGGGCGCGGTGTGGCTCGGCGGGCGGCTGGACAAGCAGCCGGGTGATCCCTTCGTCGTCGACGGAGCGGGCCTTCTCATCGGGCTCGGCCTCGCCGTCGTCGCCGTTGCCGTCTGGGGAGGGGTCACGGGTGCGGTGACGTTCTTGATCGCGGTCGTTCGTGCCCGCAAGCACACGCCGAGCTGGGCGGCCGCGCTCGAAGCAGCCTCGACGCGGCTACCCAAGATCGTCGGCGGGTTGATCGCCGCGTTGGTCGGGTTGTACCTGCCCCTGGTGGCGCTGGCGTCGATAGTGCGGAGTCGACAGGTGCCCGGAGCGCTGGTGGGAGACATATCCCCGATCGGCAGCTACCTGGGCGGCGTGGCCATCACCCTGGCGGCGGGCGGCGGGTCGGCGCGGCCTTCGCGCTGCTCTGAGTCATGGCGCGGTGGCGGGCGATGGCCTGCTGGTCGGTCAGCAGCGCCACCTGGTCGACCACCACCCGCAGGCGGGCCGGGTCGTCGGATGCTTCGGCCCAGGAGGCGGCGAACACGGGGTCGAGCGCGTCGGGAGCCTTGGCAAGGAGCGCCTCGGCGAGCTCGGTGAGCAGCTCGCGCTGGCGGGCCTGCATCGCGAGCCGGGCGGGGTCGCGCATGACGAAGCGGAGGGCGACCGCCTTCAGCAGCGCCACCTCGGCCGCCGCCGTCGGGGGCACGACGAGGTCGGCGGCGTACCGGACGAGCGGGGCGTCGCCGTTCGCGGCGCGGGTGGCGTCGGTCGCGGCGACGACGAACCGCCCCACCAGCCCGCTGGTCAGGCGTTTCATCGCGAGCTGACCCGCCGCCGTGGTGACCCCCGCCGCCACGACGTCCGCCACCACGGGGAGCGCCCACAGCTCCCGCGCCGCCTCGGTGAGCGCGCCGGGCTCGCCGCCGAAGTGGCGGGCGGCGAGCTCGACGAGCACGTCGCGCTCGGCCGCGGTGGCCAGCGCGGCGAGGTCGATCCGGCCGGAGACGAGGCCGTCCTCGACGTCGTGCACGGAGTAGGCGACGTCGTCGGCCCAGTCCATGATCTGCGCCTCCAGGCACCGCCGCCGCGGGGGAGCGCCCTCGCGCACCCAGGCGAGCACGGGGGCGTCCACGGCGTAGGCGCCGTACTTGCGCTCCCCCCGCTCGCGCACCCAGGGGTACTTGCTCGCGGCGTCCAGCGCGGCACGGGTGAGGTTCAACCCACTGCCCGCGATCTTGAGCTCCAGCCTCGTCAGGATGCGCAACGTCTGCGCGTTGCCCTCGAAGCCGCCGCAGGCACCGGCGAGCTCGTCGAGGGCGCGTTCGCCGTTGTGCCCGAACGGCGGGTGGCCGATGTCGTGCGCGAGCCCGGCGGTGTCGACGACGTCGGGGTCGCACCCGAGGTCCTCGGCGATCCCCCGCCCGATCTGGGCCACCTCCAGGGAGTGCGTGAGCCGGGTGCGCGGCGCCCCGCTGACCTCGGCGCCCTCACCCGGCCCGACGACCTGCGTCTTGCCCGCGAGCCGCCGCAACGCCGCGGAGTGCAGCACGCGGGCGCGGTCGCGGGAGAACGGGCTGCGGCGCTCGACGCGCCCGGGGTGCTTCGGGGGCTCGGGGACGCGGCGCGCGCGGTCGTGCTCGCCGTAGAGGGTCACCCCAGGCCTGAGGTGTCGGTGTCCACCGAGGCGTGCGTGAGCCGGTAGTAGAGCACCGCGGCGGTCTCGCGGACGATGTAGCGGGCCTGCGTCTCCCGCGTCTGGACGACCGGGCCGGAGCGCGTCGGCGAGGTCCACGCCATGAGCCCGCTGTCGCGCGCCATCTGCCGGGCCCGCAGCGAGTGCCACGGGTCGGAGACGATCAACGCCCGGTTCCACCCGTCCTTCGACGCGCGGGCGGCGACGGCCTGCAGGCTGCCCAACGTGTCCGTGCCGACCGGAACGGCGACCACGGCCGACGGCGGCACCCCGAGCTTGATCAGGTAGCGGCGGCCCGCTTCGGCCTCGGTGTAGGCGTCGCCGGGGCGGCCGCCGCCCGTGGTGACGATGCGGGGGGCCAGCTTGTCGTCGTAGAGCGCCGCGGCGTGCTTGAGACGCGCCGCGAAGATCGAGCTGGGTTGGCCGTCGTACTGCGCGGCGCCGAGCACGACCACGGCGTCGGCGGTCTGCCGGTCGTCCTGCCGCGCGACCTGCCACACGCGGAACGCCGTGCCGCCGACCACGAAGAGGGCCACGACGATGGCGCCCAGCACCAGCCGTCCGACCCAGGAGACCCGGGGCGGCGCGGCGGCGCGGACGGTCGCGGTCATCCGCCGATGCGGACCGAGGAGTCGGCCAGCGCGGCACCCGCGCGGCCGCCGCGCACCGCGATGACCTGCGCGACGATCGACACGGCCGTCTCGGCGGCGGTGCGCGCGCCGAGGTCGAGGCCGACCGGGCCGTACAGCCGGGCGAACTCGTCGTCGGTGACGCCCGCCGCGATCAGGCGTTCGCGCCGGGCGGACTGGGTGTGCCGGGAGCCGAGCGCGCCGATGAAGCCGCGCCCGCGCAGCCCGGCGATCAGCGCGGCGTCGAACTCCGGGCCGTGGTCGAGGAGGACCAGGACGTCGGCGTCGGTGAAGGCGGTGACCGCGGCGACGGTCTCGTCGAGATCCGCGACGGCCCGCGCCGTCCAGCCGAGCAGCGCGGCCTGCGCGGCGAGCGCCGCCCCGATCGCGCCCGACCCGACGATCAGCACGGACGGCACCGGCACCCACAGGTCGAGCAGGAACTGCTCGGTGCGCTCGGTGACGGTGGCGCCGCGGCGGAGGCGGGCGCGGGCGGTGTCGGCGGCTGCGCTGTCGCGCTCCGCGCTGCCGAGGCTGCCGGTGACGTCGGCCAGCTCGGGTCCGGTGAGCACCATCGCGGCGGAGCCGTCGAGGGTGGCGGCGAGGGCGGCGGGGGTGCCGCGTTCGAGCGCCGCGCCGAGCGCCTCGGCGCACTCCGCGGACAGCGGGTGGCCGAGGAGGGTGGCGCCGCCCGCGCAGGCCAGGCCCGCTTCGAGGGCGGCGGGCTCGGGGACGTGCGCGTCGCGGGTCTGCGGCTCGGCGACGGCCGCGGCGACCAGCGGGACGGCCGTCGAATCCAGGGCGCCGCGGTAGAGCACGCCCGCGACGGTGCCGCTCGCCGTGCCCGCGATCAGCTGGCCGCTCTCGACCGTGCCGAACCCGTGGCGCTCGAGCACCCGCACGACCGCGACGCCGTCGCGCGCGAGCGCCCGCAGCGCCGTTCCCAGCCCCCGGAGATCCCCGTCCACGGCTTCAGCGTAGGCCGTGTCCCGCGGATCACGGGCGATGGGCTTCGTGATCCAGATGGCTCCTCGCAAGGCGGAGGGCAGCTCTCGTACCGGGCGTACTCGAGCTGCCCCGACAACGCAGCGAGGGGCCATCTGGGCGCGAAGACCGCGGCCGCTGATCCGTGGGACACGGCCTGGCCGGGCACACTGGGCGCATGACCTCCGTCGCCACCGACGCGCTGGCGGACGCGCTGACCGCGTACGCCGGGCGCTTCCACGCGGCGGTCGGCCCGCGCCACCACGTCGCGTCGCCGCTCGGCGCGTGGCTGTTGCTGGCGCTGGTGGCGGCGGCCGACGAGGCAGGCGGCCCGGCCGACCCGACGCAAACGGCGGCCGCCGACGCGGGACCGACGACCGGCGCGGAGGCCGAGGCGGCAGGCGCGCTGGCCGAGGCGCTCGGCGTGCCTACCGAGACCGCGGCCCGGCACGCCCGGGAGCTGCTGGACCACCCGCACCCGGCGGTCGCGGCAGCGACGGCGGCGTGGACGCGTGACGCTCCGGCGGCCGCGGCGCGGTGGCTGGCCGCGCTGCCCGCGGCGGTCGAGCGCGGCCCGGTGCCGTCACAGGACGCGGCGGACGCCTGGGCCCGGCGGCACACCCTCGACATGATCGACCACTTCCCGCTCACGCTCGACCACACCGTGCTGTGCGTGCTGGCCAACGCGCTGGCCACCCGCATCAGCTGGACGCACCCGTTCACCACGACGGGCTCCCACGCGTTCCGCTCCGAGTGGCGCGCGCGGGTCGCCACCGTGCTGCGCACGCCGGATCGCGGGCACGCGTGCACGATCGCGCGGCACCCGGCCGCGGGCGAGATCGGCATCCACCGCGCCCACGCCGAGGGGCTGGCGGTCACCTCGGTGATCGCCGCGCCGCACGTCCCCGCCGACGCGGTGGTGGCCGCCGCGCACGACGCGGCCCGCGACCGCGTCGAGCACCTGTCCCTCGCCGACCTGCCCCTCGGCGACGGGCCCGCGTGGACCGTCACCGAGTCGACGGGCACGGGCGATCGGGTGAGCGCGGTGCTGCCCGCCTGGTCGGCCACCTCCGAGCACGACCTGCGCGCGCCGTCGTTCGGCTTCGCCGGTGCCGCCGCCGTGCTCGGACGGCTGTTCGGCGCCACGGCTTGGGACGCCACCCAGGCCGCGACCGCCCGCTACCACCGCGAGGGGTTCGAGGCCGCGGCGGTCACGGCGGTCGCGGTGCGGATGAGCTTCCGGCCGCCGGGCAAGCGCCGGGAGGCCGAGCTGCGGTTCGACCACCCCTACGCCGTGGTCGCGACGGCCACCGGCGACGGCCCCTGGGCAGGCCTCCCGGTCTTCTCGGCGTGGGTGACCGAGCCCGAGCCCCCCACCCCCTGACGCCGAGTCGCCATCTTCATGACGGCGAGTCTCGACTTTCATGACGGCGAGTCGCGATTCCCACGACGGCGAGTCGCGATCTCCGCGGCGGTGAGTCCCGATCGCGGCTACGGCGAGCGGGACTGCGGCACCTACAGCCAGCCGTGCTCGTCGGCCAGCCGCACGGCCTCGGCCCGGGTGCGGGCGGTGGTCTTGCCGATGGCCGCCGAGAGGTGGTTGCGCACCGTGCCCTCGGACAGGTGCAGCCGGGCGGCGACCGTCGCGACCGTCGCCCCGTCGGCGGCGGCGCGCAGCACGTCGCGCTCGCGCTCGGTGAGCGGGCCGGCCCCCGTCGAGAGCGACTCCGCGGCCAGGACGGGGTCGACCACCCGCAGGCCCGCGTGCACCCGCCGCACGGCGTCGACGAGCTGCTCGGGCGGCGCGTCCTTCACCACGAAGCCGGACGCCCCGGCCCGCATCGCCCGCGCCAGGTAACCCGGGCGCCCGAACGTCGTGAGGATGACGATCCGGCAGGACGGCAGCGCCGCGTGCAGCTCGGCCGCGGCGTCGAGGCCGTCCCCGCCGGGCATCTGGACGTCCAGCAACGCCACGTCGACGCGGTGCGCGGTCGCCGCGGCCACCACCTCCGCGCCCGACCCGACCTGGGCCACGACCTCGATGTCGGCCTCCAGCCCCAGCATCGCCGCCAACGCCCCGCGTACCAGCGCCTGGTCGTCGGCCAGCAGCACCCGGATCACGCCTGCCCCCGTCCGAGCGGGCGATGGACCGCCGCCCTCACGCGCGGGCCGCCTTCCGCGCGGGCAGGCACTCCGCCCGCAGGCGGTAGCCACCGGACGGGGTCGGGCCTGCGTCGACCCAGCCGCCGATCGCCGCGAGCCGCTCCGTGAGGCCGGTGATCCCGTTGCCGGACGGGGTGCCTGCCGGGCTGCCCACCCCGTCGTCGACGATCTCGACCGACGTCGGCGTCAACCGCACCGTGCACCGGCTCGCCCCGCTGTGCCGGATCGTGTTGGTGACGGCCTCGCGCACGACGTAGGCGAACACCTCCTGCCGCTCGGCGGGCACGTCGTCGACGGCGTGCGGCAGGTCCGCGGCGATCCCGGCGGCGCGCAACGCCTCGGCGGCACCCGCGAGCTCGCGGGGCAACGACGCGACCCGGTTGGCGGCGACGGTCGCGCGCACGTCCGACAGCGCCTGGCGACCCAGCCGCTCGACGTCGGCCACCTCGTCGGCCGCGCGACCTTGCTCCCCCGCCTCCAGCAGCCGCCGGGCCAACCCGGCTTTGACGGTGATGGTGGTGAGGCTGTGGCCCAGCACGTCGTGCAGGTCGCGGGCCATCCGTTCGCGCTCGGCGGTGACCGCCAGCTCGGCCAGCTCCGCCTGCGCGGCCCGCAGCTTGGCGTTGACCCTGATCACGCCGAACATGCCGATCTGGGCCACGCAGATCGCCGCCGTGCCGATCACCTCGCCCCAGTTGAGCGCCCCGCTGAGCAGCCACACGACCAGCACGGCGCCCGCCGACGCGACGACCGCGCCGACCGTCCCCCACCGGCCGGGCACCAGCATGATCACGGCGACCACCAGGAAGGCGACCGTGAACAGCCCGCTGCCCACCCCGGCCAGCACCACGAACAGCGCCGCCATGACGACCAGCAGCGCCACCGTGACGACTGGCGACCCGCGGCGGACCCCCTCGTACAGCCCGAACACGTAGCAGGCGGCGTAACCGAGGACGGCGAGCAGCTGCACGACCCGGAGCGAGAGCGGCTCGTCCGACGTGAGGGCTACGACCGCGGGCACCAGCAGGAGCAGCGACCACCCCGCCGCCATGAAGTACCACTTGCGGCGGGACAGGCCCGTGAAGTCGGACGGCTGCCCCACACCGTCCACGCTAGACCCGCAGCGCGTCACGGCGGTACCGCACGATCACGAGGGCGCCGACGGCGACCAGCCAGGCGAGCAGCACGAGCACACCCACGACGTCGAGGCCCGCGCCGGACACCTGGCCCAACGTCTCGGCGACGATCCAATAGCTCGGCAGGAACTGCGCGGCCGACGCGAGCGCGGCGGGCAGCACCTGCGCGGGGATGAGTGATCCTCACGAACGCGTCCTCCAGACCGTGCGCGACGATCTCGAGGTCGGCGGCCGCGTGCCGCGCCGCGAGCAGCGCGCGGACGGCCAGGTCGGAGTCGTCGCAGGTCAGGTGGATGCGCGACCCCTCGACGCGCATCCCCGACACCCCCGGCAACGCCGCCAGCCCGGCGGGATCGGCCACGGTCGCCGACACCACCCGACCGGCGGCCCTCGCCCGCACCTGCGCGACGCTGCCGTCGGCGGCCACCCGACCGTCGCGCAGCAGCACCACGCGGTCGGCGAACTCCTCGGCCTCGGCGAGGTGGTGGGTCGCGAAGAGCACCGTGGCGTCGGTCGCGCGCATCGCCGTCCAGAACTCCCGACTGGCGGCGACGTCCATCGCGACCGTCGGCTCGTCGAGCACCAGCAGCCGCGGATCGCAGACGAGGGCGGCGGCGAACCGCACCCGCTGCTTCTGTCCCCCCGAGAGCCGTCCGTACCGCTTGGCGGCGACGTCTGCGATCCCGGCCCGGCGCAGCACGTCGTCGACCGGCAACGACCGCGGGAACAGCGCGGCGACCAGCCGCACGACCTCGCCCGCGGTGACGTCGTCGGGCAGGCCGCCGTTCTGCAACATGGCACCGACGAGCCCGTCGGCGACCGCGCGCTGCGGGGTGCGGCCGAACACGGCCACCGTGCCCGCGTCTGCGCGCGTCAGCCCCAACAGCATGTCGACCACAGTGGACTTGCCCGCGCCGTTGGGCCCGAGCAGCGCTACGACCTCACCGGGGGCGATCGCGAGGTCGACGCCGTCGATCGCGGGCACACCCCCGTAGGCCCGACGCAGGCCACGCACGTCTACTGCTTGCATGCGTCCAGGTTGCCGCCGCGCCGCGGCAGAGACCCCGACCGCCCGTCACGACCATGCCGTGACAGATGTCAGCAGCCGACCAGCCGCGCCGCGAGGTAGCCCTCCACCTGGTCCAGCGCCACCCGCTCCTGGGTCATCGAGTCGCGCTCGCGCACGGTGACGGCCTGGTCGTTGAGGGTGTCGAAATCGACCGTGAGGCAGAACGGCGTGCCGATCTCGTCCTGACGACGGTAACGGCGGCCGATCGCGCCCGCGTCGTCGAACTCGACGTTCCAGTGCTTGCGCAGGGCGGCGGCGAGATCCCGCGCCTTGGGCGACAGGTCGGCGTTGCGCGAGAGCGGGAGCACGGCCGCCTTCACGGGCGCGAGCCTGCGGTCGAGCTTCAGCGACACCCGCTCGTCGACGCCGCCCTTGGCGTTGGGCGCCTGGTCAACGGTGTAGGCCTCGATGAGGAACGCCATCATCGAACGGCCGACGCCCGCGGCGGGCTCGATCACGTACGGCCGGTAGCGCGACTCGGACGCCTGGTCGTAGAACGACAGGTCGACGCCCGAGTGGTTGGAGTGCGTCGTCAGGTCGAAGTCCGTGCGGTTGGCGATGCCCTCCAGCTCGCCCCACTCCTGGCCGGTGAAGCCGAAGCGGTACTCGATGTCGACGGTGCGCTTCGAGTAGTGGGAGAGCTTCTCCTTGGGGTGCTCGTACTGACGGAGGTTGTCGCGGGCGATGCCCAGGTCGACGTACCAGTTGGTGCGCTCGTCGATCCAGTACTGGTGCAGCTCCTCGTCGGTGCCGGGCTCGACGAAGTACTCCATCTCCATCTGCTCGAACTCGCGCGTGCGGAAGATGAAGTTGCCGGGCGTGATCTCGTTGCGGAAGCTCTTGCCCACCTGGCCGATGCCGAACGGGGGCTTCTTGCGCGACGTGGTCTGCACGTTGAGGAAGTTGACGAAGATGCCCTGCGCGGTCTCGGGCCGCAGGTAGTGCAGGCCCTCCTCGGACTCGACGGGGCCGAGGTAGGTCTTGAGCATCATGTTGAAGTCGCGGGGCGCGGTGTACTGGCCGCGGGTGCCGCAGTTGGGGCACGGCACCTCGGACAGGTTGTCCTCGGCCGTCGCCTTGCCCGTGCGCTCGGTGAACTCCTCGGCGAGCTGGTCGGCGCGGTAGCGCTTGTGGCAGTTGGTGCACTCGATCAGCGGGTCGTGGAAGGCCTGCAGGTGGCCCGAGGCGACCCAGACCTGGCGCGGGAGGATCACCGACGAGTCGAGGCCCACCACGTCCTCGCGGCCGGTGACCATCGTCTTCCACCACTGCCGCTTGATGTTCTCCTTGAGCTCGACGCCCAGGGGGCCGTAGTCCCACGCCGATCGCGTGCCGCCGTAGATCTCACCCGACGCGAAGACGAACCCGCGGCGCTTGGCCAGCGCGACGATGGTCTCGATCTTGGCGGAAGAGGCTTTCGTGGCCACGGACGACACTCCACGCGGTAGGGATGGGACGAAGTGTCGAGCGTACCGGCCGGGCCGGGCAACCGACTTCGCGGACGCCGCGCGACCGCACCCGGCCCACTTCGCAGGGCCCCTTGTCACTTCGCAGAGGCCACGGCCTCTGCGCGGTGCCGGTCGGCTCTGCGAGGACGAGTCATGGGCTACGGGCAGGCCGTCGGCGAGCAGTCAGCGCCCGCCGCGGGCGAACGCCGCCCGGATGCGTCGGGCAACGCCGTCGAACGACGAGAGCTCGGGCCAGATCCAGCGCACGACCTCGCGGCCACCGGCGCGCAGGGCATCCTCGCGCACCTTCTCGGCGAAGACGACGTCGCCCGGGTCCTGCCCGGGGCGCAGCAGCCTGCCGTACTTGGCGCGGCCGTCGAACTCGCCTGCGGTAGCGAACTCCTCCCACCAGAAGTCGACCTGGCCCAGCAGCACCCCGCCCACGGAGCGGACCGGGTGCTGGAGCTCGGGCGCAGGCAGCCCGGCCCGGTGGATCGCGAGCCTGCTCAGGGTCTCGCCTGGGCTCATCGCGCCGGGACGGGCGAAGGCGAGCACCTGCCGGGCGGTGTGGTTGCCGGGGCGGCCCGACGCTCGTTCGAGCGCCTCGTCGAGCGATGCGCGTGTGACCAGGTGGGTGTGCAGCGCGGCGTCGGCGGGCACGAGCCCGCGCTCGAACGGCAGGGTGCGAGCGAGGTCGACCAGCGTGCGCGGGATCGACGTGACCGCCAGTCCGTCCACGGCAACGACCTCGTCCGGCTCGAGTGCCGCTGCGTGCAGGTGGACGACCCCGCTGACGCGGGCGCCCGACCGGCGAGCGCGAGTGGCATGGACACGGGCGGGCGGCGCGCCCAGCAGCGGGAGCCGGTGCAGTACGGCCGCCGAGCCATGGCTGATCACCGCACCCGGGCCGAGGCAGGCGTACGCGGCGTGTACGGCGAGACGGTGGGACAGGACCGCATCCCGGGCGGCATCCTCGACGACGTACGCACCAGGCCGCACTGCGGTGATCCGGCCACCCCGCCGGAGCAGCCGCAGCTCGTGATCGCAGACGCCTGCCGCGAGGAGGGCGGCCCGCCGGTTGATCCCGGGCCGGAACGGATCCACACGAGCAGGATGCGCGTCCGCGGCTCCGAGCCGAGCCCGAACGGGGAAAGCCGCCCGTCCTCGCAGACCCCGTCGTCACCGCACAGGATCAGCGGAGCCTGCGCCGTGCCCGACAGGTCTGCGAGGTCAGCTCGGCCGCGCCGCGCCGCGGGTGACGCTGCGTTCGCGGTTGCGGCGGGCGAGGCGCGACAGGCCGCGCAGGGTTCGGCGCGGCAGCTCCAGCGCGCCGACGACGACCCGGTGCGGCGTGCCAGGCACGCTCAGGGCGCGGCCGCGGGCCAGGTCGGCGAAGCAGCGGTCGACGACCGCCGCGGGCGTGAGCCACCTCGCCGAGCCGCCCGTCGGCAGCCCCGCGCGCTCGTGGTAGCCGGTCTTCACGGCGCCCGGCGCGACCGCGATCACCCGCACGCCCGTGCCCTCGAGCGAGGCGGCCACGGTGTCGGTGAAGCTCAGCACCCAGGCCTTACCCGCTGCGTACGACCAGCCTGCGGGCGCCAGGTAGCCCGCGAAGCTCGACAAGTTGATCACGGTCCCACGGCCGCGGGCGATCATCCCCGGCAACGCGGCCCGGGTGAGCAGCAGCACCGCCGTGACGTTGACGTCCAGCTCCTCCTGCAGCGCGGCCACCGACGCCTCGTCGAACAGCTCCTGCACGATCACGGCCGCGTTGTTGACCAGCACGTCCACCGTCGCGAGCCGCTCTTCGACGACCGCGCGCTCGCCCGCGACGGCCAGGTCCGCGGGCAGCGTCTCGACCTGCACCCCGTGCACGGCCCGCAGTTCGGCCGCGGTCTGCTCGAGGCGCTCCTTGTCGCGGGCGACGAGCACGAGGTCGTGGCCGTCGGCCGCGAGCCGCCGCGCGAACGCCGCGCCCAGCCCGGTGTTGCCGCCGGTGACGAGAGCCGTGGTCATGGAACGGACGATAACGACAATTGGCTATTCGTCGGTGCGGAGGCTCGGATGCGTCGTCACCTGGCCGTCGACCGCCGCGACGAGCGTCTCGAACGTCGACGGCTCCGGCTGCGCCTCCGACAGCAGGGGCACCACGTGCTCGCGCACGTCGAAGGGCGACAACGCGCGGCGGTAGGCGTCGACCGAGGCGAAGCGGGCGGTGAGCACCCAGCGCTCCGGCTCGTCGACCGCGCGGCCCAGCTCGCCACCGAGGCAGCCGGGCGCCGCGGTGAGCAGCGCGAGCGCCCGTCGGGCCCGGTCGGCGAAGGCGGCGGGATCGGCGGGTTGGAACCGGCATACGAGCAGCACGGCTCCGTACAATGACAGTCATGTCCACCGCCGCCGGCACCACCCGACCGGCCGCCACGCTGGCCGCGGCGGGTGACCTCCTGCGGGCGCTCGCCGCCCCGGTGCGCATCGCGATCGTGTTGGAGCTGCTGGCGGGCCGCCAGTGCGTGCACGATCTCGTCGACGCGATCGGCGTCGCCCAGCCGCTGGTCAGCCAGCACCTGCGCATCCTCAAGTCCGCGGGCGTGGTGCACGGCGAGCGGCAGGGGCGGGAGGTCGTGTACTCGCTGGTGGACGATCACCTGGCGCACATCGTCGTCGACGCGGTCGCGCACGCGGAGGAGGCTTCGTGACCCGTGCCGTGCGCTCCACGAGGCAGCGCGCCGCGGTCTCCGCGCTCCTCGACCGGCTCGACGACTTCCGCTCCGCCCAGGAGATCCACGAGCAGCTGCGCCGCGGCGGCGACGGCATCGGCCTCACCACCGTGTACCGCACCCTGCAGGCGCTGGCCGACGGCGGCGAGGTCGACGTGCTCCGCTCCGACTCGGGCGAGGCCGTCTACCGGCGGTGCGCGAGCGCAGAGCACCACCACCACCTGGTGTGCAGGCGGTGCGGCGCGGCCGTCGAGATCGAGGGACCTGCGGTCGAGACGTGGGCGCAGGCCGTCGCGGAGCGGCACGGCTTCTCCGACCTCTCGCACACCGTCGAGATCTTCGGGCTGTGCCGCGAGTGTTCGTCTCAGATCGACACGGCGCCGGGCCGACGGGACGACTAGCGTCCTCGGAATGACCAACGGCGCCGCCGCCCCCAGCACGGTTCGCAGGTTCGAGGGCGCCGAGGCGGGCGAGCTCGCCGCGCAGGCGGCCGTCTTCGAGGACCTCCAGTACGTGTTGCGGTGCTGCGAGCACCTGGTCACGGCGCTGGCGCCGCCGCAGCCGGACATCGCGTTCGTCGAGGCCCTCTGGACCGGCGCGCTCGTCGGGTACGTCCGCTGCTTCTCCGCGCGCCAGGCGGTGCTCACCGAAGCGGACCTCAAGGAGCTCCAGCTCGACGGCGACGTCACCGAGTTCCACGACATGATCAAGAAGCTCCGCGACCACTACGCCTCCCGCCACCTCAACCCGCGCGAGTCGTTCACGATCGGGGTGGCGCAGTCGAACGACGGCAAGCCCACGGGCGTCGCAGTGGTGTCCACGCCGCGGCCGCTGGTCGACGACACCACCGTGCGGCTGCTCGGCCGGGTCGCCTACGCGCTGTCGGGCCTGCTCGACGCCCGCATCCAGAAGACGCAGAACGACGTGCTGGGCGCGGCGGGCAAGCTCAGCCCGAACGACCTGTCGGGGCTCCCCGTGGTGCACCTGGCGGCGGGGTGACGGCCAGCACCGTCAGGTACTCCAGGTCGTACCCGCCCGAGTAGAGGTCGATCAGCTCGGCGTCCAGCTCCTCGTCGGGGGCCAACGCCACCAGCGGCGGGAAGTGGGCGCGGTAGTAGGCGACGAGCTCGGCGGGCGGCCCGTCGAAGGCCAGCCGGACGTGCGAGCGCGACGTGGTGACGGTCGCGGGCGCGAGCAAGCGGGTGACGGTGGCGGGATCGCCCCACGACGTCGGCGCCGGGCCCGGGCCGGTCGGGCCGTAGCGGGCGAGGATCGCGAAGAACCGGCCCACCTCGCCCTCGGGCGTCCAGTTGGCCATCGCGATCGTGCCGCCCGGCCTGCAGACCCGGAGCAGCTCGCGGGCGGTCGCCTCGTGGTCGGGCGCGAACATGGCGCCGACCACCGACAGCACGACGTCGAACGCGGCATCGGGGAACGGGAGGGCCTGGGCGTCGGCCACCTGCCAGGTGACGGGCAGGCCGCGCGCCCGCGCGGCCCGCTCGCCGACGGCCATCAGCTCGGGCGCGATGTCGGTGCCGATCACCTGCGCACCCGTGGCGGCGGCGGGCAGGGTGGCGTTGCCGGTGCCCGCGCCGACGTCGAGCACGCGGTGGCCGGGCCCGACGCCCGCGGCCTGGACGAGGGCCGGGCCCATGGCGGCGATGAGCTCGGCGATGCGGGAGTAGTCGCCGAGGGTCCAGAAGTCAGCAGCAGTGGTCATGCTTCGAGGTTGGCGCCTGGCGAGGGCCGGGAGAAGTTCGCAAAACAGACTACCTTCGCGGCGGCGGGAGGAGGATCGTCGGCGGGGTGGAGGGCTACGGCCAGTACTGCCCGATCGCGCTCGGTGCCGAGATCTTCGCCGAGCGCTGGACGCCGATCATCCTGCGCAACCTCATGGTCGGCAGCGACCGGTTCGGGGACCTCCTCGCGGGCGCGCCGGGCATCCCGCGCAGCGTGCTGACCCGGCGGCTGCGCACGTTGGAGCGGGAGGGCGTGGTCACGCGGTCCGCGGGCCGCTACCGGCTGACGGCGAGCGGGGCCGAGCTGGCGCAGGTGTGCATGGCCCTCGGTACCTGGGGCGCGCGGTGGCGGGAGAGCCGGCCCGAACACCACGACCCCTACCTCGCGCTGTGGTCGCTCGCGCACCTCGTCGACCGGTCCGGGCTCCCGCAGGCCCGGGTGGTGGTGCGCTTCGACATCACCGGCGGCCGCGGCCCCCACCGGTACTGGCTGGTCGTGGGTTCCGCCGATCGGGAGGTCTGCGCGCACGACCCCGGCCACGGCGACGACGCCGTGGTCACCTGCGCCCCGGCGGCGTTGATCGCGTGGCACTGCGGGCGGCTGCCGCTGGGTGCGGCGCTGCGGGCGGGCACGATCGCGGTCACCGGGCCGCCGTGGGCGGTGCGGATGCTCGCCGGGTGGGGGCGGCTGAGCCCCTTCGCCGACGTCGCGCCCGCCGGACGGGCGTCGAGCAGCGCCGATGACCACTCGCACGCGTCGCCCGACGCCGGTGACCGCGCGGCGGGCGCGGGTCAGACCAGTTCGGCGCGCACGGCCGAGGCGTTGCTCACCACCAGCATCAGCAGGGTGCCCAGCGCGGCCTCGCCCAGCCCGGCGGCGGGGAAGGCGTAGCGCAGGGTGACGTCCCAGCCGCGTTCGCTCGCGGTGGCGCCGAGCGTGCCGAAGAGCCCCTCCCCCGCGCGCAGGCCGACCCGGGCGGGGATGTCCTCCTCGCGGGGCAGGTCCCAGCCCACCACGCACGTCAGCGAGAGGACCGGCAGGCCTTCCGCCAACTCCAGCCCCTGTAGCGCGCAGGGCACGTCGCCGTGGCGGAAGGTCATCGCGCCGTCGTCGTCGACGGTGACCTCCACGTAGCGTTCCAAGGCGACGCGGGCGAGCTCGAGCGTCTCCCTCATAACGCCGCCTCGGCGGGAGGAAGTGCGTCGGCGGTCATGAGGCGTCCGGCTTGTCCAGTGCACCGCCGAAGCGGCGGTCCCGTCGGGCGTAGATCTCGATCGCCTCCCAGATGTGGCGTCGGTCGAAGTCGGGGAACAGGGTGTCGAGGAAGACCATCTCGGCGTAGGCGCTCTGCCAGAGCAGGAAGTTCGACGTGCGCTGCTCACCGGAGCTGCGCACGAACAGGTCCACGTCCGGCATCTCCGGCTCGTCGAGGTGCCGGGCGATCGTCCGCTCGTCGATCTTGTCGGGCTTGAGCTTCCCCGCGGCCACGAGCCGGGCGATCTCGCGCACGGCGTCGGCGATCTCGGCCCGGCCGCCGTAGTTGACGCACATCGTCAAGGTCAACAGGTCGTTGTGGCGGGTCTTCTCCTCGGCGATCTCCAGCTCGCGGATCACGCTGCGCCACAGGCGCGGGCGGCGCCCCGCCCACCGCACCCGCACCCCGCGGGCGTGCAGCTCGTCGACCCGGCGGTGGATCACGTCGCGGTTGAAGCCCATGAGGAAGCGCACCTCGTCGGGGCTGCGCTTCCAGTTCTCGGTGGAGAAGGCGTACGCCGAGAGCCACCGCACCCCGATCTCCAGGCACCCCCACGCGACGTCCATGAGCGACGCCTCACCGCGCCGGTGCCCCTCGATCCGCGGCAGCCCCCGCGCGTTGGCCCACCGCCCGTTGCCGTCCATCACCAACGCGACGTGGTTGGGCACGAACTTCAGCGGGATGGCGGGCGGCCGCGCGCCACTCGGGTGCGGGGGCGGCGGCAGGGGCACGGGCTCACCCTACGGCGGCGCCCTACGCGCGCCGGTCAGGTGGCGGCGACGCGCTGGGCGCGCTGAACGTCGCCCGCCGCGAGCCAGGTCAGCACGGCGTCGTTGACCTGGCGCAGCTGGTCGGGGTGGTCGCGGTAGTCGTGGCCAACCGGGAGGATGGCAATTGATTTGTCCCGGCTACTGCACTCACCGAAGAGCCGCTCCACCGCGCTCACGGGTATCACGGTGTCGTCGCGGCCTGCGATGAACAGGATGCGCTGGTGGGCAGGCATCGTCCGGAGCCTCGCGGGCAGGTCGTGGCCCACGGCGTCGGCGACCACGGCGGGCGGCACCTTGAACTGCCATTGCACGGTCGAGCCCGGTGTCGCGACGACCAACCGGCGGACCCGGCGCCACGTGTTCCTCGCGGGGTCGAAGTCGTGTGGCCACACGAAGCAGCGTGGCGGCATGATCGCGACGACGTCGGTGACCCGTGGATCTTCCGCTGCTGCGAACACCGCGATCGACGCACCCAGGCTGTGCCCGATGAACACGGTGCGAGCATGCGGCCGCACCATCCCGATCGCACTGATGGCGTCGCGGATCTGGATGCTGGGACGGACCTGATCGACCGCTCCCGGGGTGCGGAAGGTGCCGCGCGGGTCGAAGGAGACCGCCGTCCGGCCCGAGCGGTGGAGGTCACCAGCGAGTGAGCGGGTGCCCGCCCAACTCGCGCTGTCGAGGAAGCCGGGTACGAGGACGGCCAGCGTCTCCGCGTCACGCGCGGCCTGCACCCTCGGCGCGATCGTCGGTGCTGTCGCGCGCGCCACGGGACGTCGATCGGCACACGCGATGAGCCGTGGCCGCGGCGGCGGACCGGAGACCGCCGAAAGGCCGAGCCGCGCCAGGGCACGCGGCACCGTCGGTTCGCTCCCTACCCGGTCGAGCCGCTGCGTCCACCGGTCGCGCTCTGCCCGCCAGTGCCGGACGAACTCGGCGCAGGCGTTGGGCGTGATCTGGGCGTGCCTGCGGATCGCGCTGTGCACCGCGCCGAGCGCGCTGACCTGCCGCGGCGACGGTGCGGCGGCGCGCAACCGCCCAGCCAGCTCCTTGAGGAACGCCTGGCGTCGCGGGAGGAACCCGTGCCAGTAGCGCCGTCCGGTCGGGCAGGCGTCGATGGTCGGCGCCTGGAGGAACCCCAGCAGTCCTTCGACGATGACCTCGCCGAACTCCTCGTCGCGTCCGCGGTCGAACTCGCGGAACGGGTCGTACGGGAGTTGCCGGGCGCGGCCGGGATAGCGGCTCAGCCTGCGTTCCGCCACGGTGTCGAAGAGGAAGAGCGCACCCTCGTTGTAGATCGCCGGGAAATGGCCGAGCGGCGCCGACTCCATGTCGACCAGCAGGGCGGACGGCCCCACGAACACGTCCTGCTCTGCGCCGCTCACCCGGTTGGCGTGGTCGACGACGGAGTTGTCCGGCCAGTCGTCGATCGGGAAGCCCACGGCCGCCGCGGCCTCCAGGCCGTGCTGGGCCGACACGAGGTCGGCGACGTCGAGGGTGATGTCGTCGTCGAGGAAGAGGACGGTCCGCCAGCCGACCATGCGCGCGACCAGCAGCCCCAGGTTGCGTTTGCGGCTCAGCTCGGGCCTGCTCGCGAGCTCGACCAAGTTGGTCGGGGCAGGTGCGGAAGGCAGGAGGCGGCAGTCGTAGTCCGGCCTCATGTGGACCACGTGGTGGCGGGCGACGTGCTCCTCCGCCATCAGCCGCGCGACCGCCGCAGGCTCCGCGTTCTGACTGCAGAGAACGAGCAGCTCGGCATCGGTCTTGTGGGCCAGCGCCGCGGCCGACCGGAGGTGCTCCGCGCTCCGGCTCGCAGGCACGACCAGCGCATCGAGCGGGCGATACCGACCCGAACCGTCGAACGAGGTGAGCAGGTCCCGGTAGGACGTCGGGTAGGCCGCGGCGGTCATGGGAACTCGAACAGTCGGCCCGGGGCGTTGTCCAGCCGCGGGGTCGGCACCAGCTTCTGCACGACGTGGACGCGCATGAGTACGCCGAACGTCGCGGCGTTCCCGAACCGCGTCCGCAGGTACGCGTGGTTGGCCTGCGCCGAGGCCTGATCGGTGAGGCACCGAACGGCGCCGTAGACGCCGCGGGTGTAGACCCCGCTGCAGATCGTCACCGTGCGGTCGGGGTTGATCGGGCTCGGCATCCGGGCGAGGAAGCCGACGTCCTCGACGACCGTGCCGTCCTCGGCGTACGTCGGCCCGAACCGCTCCGTCCCGCCCTCCGCGCGGACCTCGAAGACCTCACCGTCCTCGACCACCCCGGCGATCTGGCTCACGGGCAGCGTCAGGAGGGACTTCTCGAGCGCCGTCTGGACGATGGCGATGTTGCCGAGCACGACGAGGTGGTCTTGCATGTCGTCGTCGCGCAGCAGGTCGGGGCGGGCGAACCGCACGTCGGCCTGCGGGTTGGTGGCGCGCAAGTGGGCGAAGAGCTCGACGAGCGAGTCCAGGTCGGCATAGGACGCCAAAGCCATGAAGTTGCGGCTCTCGGCCGCGGCCTCCCGTGGAAGCGGCTCGCGCTCGCCGCAGATGACCCTGACCCGCCCGTCCGGGTAGTGCCAGAAGTCTCCGTCGAACCCCGACGGGTCGGCCGGGCGCAGGGCGGTCAGCTCCGCGAGGAGCTCCTCGCGCGCGCGCCGCTCGTCCGCCGCGAGCTCGGCGTCGTCGAGGAGCCGCCCTCCGGTGACCGATCGCGGGCTGGCGAAGAAGCGCGCGATGTCCTCGATCCGCTCGGCGGGCGGGACGGCCACACCGTTCTCCCACGACGAGATCGTTGGCGGTTTCACCCCCAACACCGAGCTCAGCGTCTTCTGGAGCACCGGTCGGCCGAAGTGTTCGGTGCGGAGGAGGCGCAGCCGCTCGGACAGCGCGGTCGGAGAGGACAACGGCCACACCTCCTCGTCCTTTCAGGACTTCAGCGAAGATCCGGTGAAGTCACCTTGCCACGACCAGATGGGACGTCAAGCCCGACAACGCCTGCGGCGTCCATTCGTTATACGGATCGAACTTGACGTGAAGGCCCGCTAACTTCACCATTGTGACTGACGTCACCAACGTCACCAGAAGTTCAGTTCGATGGCCTGACTTCAGGATACCGGGCGAAGGCGGGCCGACCCGATGGGAGTACGTGGCCCGACCGCAACCAAGCCGGAGCAGACGCCATGACCAGGCCGGAAATCCTCGCCGAAGCACAAGCACCCTCGTCGTCGTCCACCGCGACGATCCTGTTGATGGGCATCGTCCTCGTCGCGTTGGCGGTGGTCATCGGGGCGATGGAGGCGGGCACGGCATCGCTCATGATGCTGCTCCGGGAGATGTTCACGGTGATGCTGGCTCAGCTCGGGCGGCTGCTGTTCATCGGCCTGTGCCTGCTCTGCCTCGTGATCGTGCTGGCCGTGCAGCTCCGCGGGACGGGGTCTCACTGACGGGCGGCTGCCCGTCGCTCCACCAGCGGCAGCGACCGGAGCTGGCGCTCCATGTGCCACTGCAGGTGCGCGGCGACGAGGCCGGAGGTGTCGCGGCGGGTGACGGAGGTGGCCGCGTCGGCGATGTGCCACTCGCCGTGCAGGAGGGCGTCGAGCAGCACGAACGTCTCCCGCGACGGGGTGACCGAGCCCGGCGGGCGGCACGCCGGGCACACGGCACCCCCCGCCGCGACGTTGAACGCCGGGTGCGGGCCCGGGGCGGCGCAGCGGGCGCAGTCGTTGATCGCGGGGGCCCAGCCCGCGTGGGTCATCGCGCGCAGGAAGAACGCGTCGAGCACGAGCGACGGGTCGCGCTCGCGGCCCGACAGCGCCCGGATCGCGCCGACGACCAGCAGGTACACCCGCAGCGCGGGCTCGCCTTCCTCGGCGACGAGCCGGTCGGCCGTCTCCAGCACCGCGCACCCGGCCGTGTAGCGGCCGTAGTCGCCGACCAGGCCCGCGCCGAACGCGTCGACGGTCTCGGCCTGCGTGACGATGTCGAGCGAGCGGCCCGTGTAGCACTGCACGTCGACGTGGTTGAACGGCTCCAGCCGCGCCCCCCACCGCGAACGGGTGCGCCGCACGCCCTTCGCCACCGCGCGGACCTTGCCGTGGCGGCGGGTGAGGATCGTGACGATCCGGTCGGCCTCGCCCAGCTTCTGCACCCGCAGCACGACGCCGGTGTCGCGGTACAGGGCCATGACGAGAGCCTACGACCCGGGCCTACGATCGTGGTGAACGCCGACGACGGGGAGCCTCAGCATGTCGAGTCCGCACCAGTCCGACGACGGATCGGACCACACCGTCTCGCTGGGCAAGAACACTCCGCCCCCGCCGCCGAGCGCGTACCCGCCGCCGACGCAGCAGCAACAGCAGGGCTACGGCGCGCCCGGCTACGACCAGTACGGCCAGCCCTCCTACCCGCAGCCCGGCTACGACCCCAACGCCTACGCCCAGCAGCAGCCCTACGCCGCGCCGTACGACCCGAGCAACCCCTACGGCGCCTACCCGCAGCCGCAGCCCGGCTACGGCCAGCCCTACCCCGGCTACGGGCAGCCCTACCCGCCGCCGCGCGGCACGAACACGATGGCCATCCTGGCGCTCGTCTTCGGCATCCTCGTGGCGCCGCTCGGGCTCGTGTTCGGGTTCGTGGCGCGCAGTCAGATCAAGAAGACCGGCGAGGACGGCGACGGGCTGGCGCTCGCGGGCATCATCATCGGCGGCATCTTCACGCTGCTGTTCATCGCCTACATCGTGTTCATCATCATCTTCTTCGCCGCCGTGGCGAGTTCGGTGCCGCTCCGCTAACGCGGGCGCGGGTCAGCGGCGTTCGCGGCGGTGGCGAGTTGGTGCCGCTGCGCTAGAAGCCCAGCTTGCGCAGCTGCTTCGGGTCGCGCTGCCAGTCCTTGGTGATCTTCACGTGCAGGTCGAGGAACACCTTGGTGCCTAGCAGCGCCTCGATCTGCCGCCGCGCGTCCGTGCCGACCTGACGCAGCCGCGCGCCGCCCTTGCCGATCACGATGCCCTTCTGGCTGGACCGCTCGACGTGGATGACGGCGTGCACGTCGAGCAGGTTGTCGCGGCCCTCGTGGGGCACCATCTCGTCGATCGTCACGGCGATCGAGTGCGGCAGCTCGTCGCGCACGCCCTCCAGGGCCGCCTCCCGGATCAGCTCGGCGACCAGCGTCTCCTCCGGCTCGTCGGTGAGCTCGCCGTCCGGGTAGAGCTGCGGACCCTCGGGGAGGCGCGCGACCAGCAGGTCGGCCACCGTCTGCACCTGGAACCCGTCGACCGCCGAGCACGGCACGATCTCCGCGAACTCCATCAGCTCGGAGAGCTGGCCGAGCCGCTCGGCCACCTGCTCGGGCCGCACGAGATCGGTCTTCGTGACCACGCCGAGCACCGGTGTGCGGCCCGCCACCGACTTCAGCTCGTCGACGATGAACGCGTCGCCCCGGCCGACCGGCACGTCGGCGGGCACGCAGAAGCCGATGACGTCGACCTCCGACCACGTCTCGCGCACGACGTCGTTGAGCCGGGCGCCCAGCAGCGTGCGCGGCTTGTGCAGGCCCGGGGTGTCGATCACGATCAGCTGCGCGTCGGGGCGGTGCAGGATGCCGCGGATGGCGTGCCGGGTGGTCTGCGGCCGCGACGACGTGATCGCGACCTTCGAGCCGATCAGCGCGTTGGTGAGCGTGGACTTGCCCGCGTTGGGCCGTCCGACGAAGCAGGCGAAGCCGGATCGGAAGCTCATCCCAGCCTCGCCAGGATCTCGCGGCCGATCGGCAGGGCGGCGGTGGCGGCGGGCGAGGGCGCGTTGAGGACGTGCAGCACCGCGCCGGGGCCGCGACCCTGCTCGGCGAACAGGAAGTCGTCCACCAGCGTGCCGTCGGGCTTGACGGCCTGCGCGCGCACACCCGCCCCCGCGGGCGACAGGTCCGACGCCTGGACGTCGGGCAGCATCCGCTGGATCTGCCGGGCCATCGCCGCCTTCGAAAGCGACCGGTGCATCTCGCCGAACCCGTAGCGCCAGTGCTGCTTCGCGATGCGGAGCATGCCCGGGTAGGCGAGCGTCGAGAGCAGCTCGCGCGGGTTGACCGTGCCCCAGCCGTAGCCCTCGCGGGCCAGCGCGAGCACCGCGTTGGGACCGGCGTGCACGTGCCCGTCGATGCCGCGGGTGGCGTGCACCCCGAGGAACGGGAACGCCGGGTCGGGCACGGGGTAGATCAGGCCGCGCACGAGGGCCGCGGCCCGCTCGGAGAAGCCCGCGTACTCACCGCGGAACGGCACGATCCGCACGCCGGGGTCGGCCCCCGAGGCACGGGCCAGCTCGTCGCAGTGCAGGCCCGCGCACGCCACGACCTGGGTGCCGAGCAGCTCCGGACCGTCGCCGCGGACAACCACGTCGGCGCGGCGGCGTACCAGGCTGGTGACCGACCGGCCGAGGTGGATCTCCCCACCCTCCTTGACGAGGAGCTCGCCCAGCTTCTCGGCGACGGCCCGGTAGTCGCAGATCCCGGTGGAGGGCACCCACAGCGCGGCGATCCCGCGCACGTGCGGCTCGTGGGCCCGCATGCCCGCCTGGTCGAGCTCGTGGTTCTCGACGCCGTTGGCGTCGCCGCGGCGGGCGAGCTCCTTCATCCGCGGCAGCTCGTCGGGCTCCGTGGCGACCACGAGCTTGCCGCACACCTGGTGCGGCAGGTCGTGCTCGCGGCAGAACGCGACGGTCTCCGCGCACCCCGCGACGGCCAGCCGCGCCTTCAGCCCACCGGGGGCGTAGTAGAGCCCGGAGTGGATGACGTTGGAGTTGCGCCCCGTCTGGTGGGTGGCGAGGCGCGGCTCGCGCTCGACCACGGCCACCGAGCGCCCCGAGCGGGCCGCGGCGTAAGCGGTCGCGAGGCCGACGATGCCGCCGCCGATCACCACGACCTCGTACCTGGGGGTCTTAGGAAGCGTCATCCGCGCGTTCTTCCTCCGGCTCGATCTCTTCCACCAGAACGGACGTGATGCGCAGCCGTCCGCGCGCGTCCTTGCCGCCCTCGGCCCGCAGCCGCAGGCCCGCGACCTCGGCCTCGGCGCCGGGCAGCGGCACCTTGCCGAGCCGTTGCGCGAGCAGGCCGCCGACGGTGTCGACGTCGGCCTCGGCCAGCGCCTCGGTGAGCGGGCTCGGCTCGTCGGGGTCGCCGACGTACGGGTAGAGCTCCTCGAGGTCCTCCACCGGCAGCCGGGCCGAGAGCCGCCGCGTGTGGCCGTCGATCTCCTGGATGGCGGGCACCTCGTCGGTGTCGTACTCGTCGGTGATCTCGCCGACGATCTCCTCGAGGATGTCCTCGATCGTCACGACGCCCGCGGTGCCGCCGTACTCGTCCACGACGATCGCCATGTGGTTGCGGGCGGCCTGCATCTCCTTGAGCAGCTCGTCGACGCGCTTCGAGTCGGGCACGAACGTCGCGCGGCGCATCACTTCGGACAGGCCTGCCTCCGGGCGCTCGGCCTGCGCCTGCACGAGGTCCTTGAGGTAGGCGACGCCGACGATGTCGTCGATGCCCTCGCCGAGCACCGGCAGCCGCGAGTAGCCGCTCTTCAGCGCGAGCCGCACGACCTTCTCGACCGGTGTGTCGCGCTCGGTCCACACGACGTCGGGACGGGGCACCATGACGTCGCGGGCGAACGTGTCGCCCAGCTCGAACACCGAGTGGATCATCTGGCGCTCGCCCTCGTCGACGACGCCGGACGTGCTGGCCATGTCGACCAGCTCGCGCAGCTCGATCTCCGACGAGAACGGGCCCTCCCGGAAGCCCTGCCCGGGCGTGACCATGTTGCCGATCACGATGAGCAGCCGCGACAGCGGCCCGAGCAGGGTGCCCAGCGCCCGCACCGGGCCCGCGAGCACCATGCCGATGCGGTAGGGGTGCTGGCGACCCAACGTGCGGGGGCCCACGCCGATGAAGACGTACGACACCACCACCATCACGCCCGCCGCCACCAGCGCCCCGACCCACGGCGTGGCGAAGATCTGGATGAACTCGACGGTGACGAGCACCGTGGCCGTGGTCTCCGCGGCGAGGCGCAGCAGGAGGAGCAGGTTGACGTGGCGCGGCCGGTCGGCGACCACCTTCGCCAGCGCGCGGGCCCCCGGCGTGCCCTCGCGGACGAGGGACTCGACGTGCGCGCGCGACACCGAGTTGAGCGCGGCGTCCGCGGCGGCGAACAGGCCCGCCACCGGCACGAGCAGGATCGCGACGATGAGCAGCGGAGCGATCATGTGTCGTCGAGGCCGACGGTGCCCAGCACGGCGGAATCGCTGCGCCGCTGGGCGGCGCGGGCGGCGGCCGCGGTGCGCGACCGGCGCCAGTCGGCCAGCAGGGTGGCCTGGAGCGCGAACATCTCGCGCTCCTCGTCGGGCTCGGCGTGGTCGTAGCCGAGCAGGTGCAGCACGCCGTGCACGGTGAGCAGGTGCAGCTCGTCGTCGAGGCTGTGGCCCGCCGAGCGCGCCTGCGCCTTGGCGAACTCCGGGCACAGCACGATGTCGCCGAGCAGGGCCGGACCCATGGTGGACGCGTCGGGCCGCCGGGACTCCTCGACCAGCTCGTCCATCGGGAACGACATGACGTCGGTGGGGCCCGGCTCGTCCATCCAGCGTTCGTGCAGCTCGGCCATGGCGTCGGTGGTGACGGCGATGATCGACAGCTCGGCCGCGGGGCTGACCCGCATGGCCTGCAGGGCGTGCCGCGCGACCGAGACGATCAGCTCGGCGTCCACGGGGACGCCGGACTCGTTGCTCACCTCGATCGACACGCCTCCCAGGGTAGTCGCAGGGGCGATTCCCCGACCGTGAGGGGGAAATGGCCGGGAGACCTTGGCGCGGAGGTGTCGTCGTGGCGTTTCCGCAGTTGTCCCCGGACTGGGCGAGCTACCGCCTGCGGGCCCGGCGGTCCGGGGGTGGTCCGTTGCGGGGGGCGGCGGACCGGAGGTTGGGGCGCTCCTCCGCGGCGTCCCAGCGCGCGTAGGCGTCGACGATGTCGGCGACCAGCCGGTGCCGCACGACATCGGCGCTGGACAGCTGCGCGAAGTGCACGTCATCGACGTCGGAGAGGATCTCGCGCACGACGTGCAGGCCGGACCGCACGCCGGTGGGCAGGTCGACCTGGGTGACGTCGCCGGTGACCACGATCCTCGACCCGAAGCCCAGCCGCGTGAGGAACATCTTCATCTGCTCGGGCGTGGTGTTCTGCGCCTCGTCGAGGATGATGAACGCGTCGTTGAGGGTCCTCCGCGCATGTACGCGAGCGGCGCGACCTCGATCGTGCCCGCCGCCATGAGCTTGGGGATCGACTCCGGGTCGAGCATGTCGTGCAGCGCGTCGTACAGCGGCCGCAGGTAGGGGTCGATCTTCTCGTAGAGCGTGCCCGGCAGGTAGCCCAGCCGCTCGCCCGCCTCGACCGCGGGCCGCGTGAGGATGATCCGGTTGACCATCTTGGTCTGCAGCGCCTGCACGGCCTTGGCCATCGCGAGGTAGGTCTTGCCGGTGCCCGCCGGGCCGATGCCGAACACGATGGTGTGCGAGTCGATGGCGTCGACGTAGCGCTTCTGGTTCAGCGTCTTGGGCCGGATGGTGCGGCCGCGCCGGGACAGGATGTCCAGTGAGAGGACCTCGGCGGGCGACTCGCCCTGCCTGCCCTGCCCGGCGCCGAGCATCTCGACCGTGCGGCGCACGGCATCGGCCGACACCTGCTGGCCGCGCTCGGCCAGGGTGATCAGCTCGGCGAACACGCGCTCGGCGAACGCCACATCGGCGGGGGCACCGGTGAGGGTGAGCTCGTTGCCCCGGACGTGCACATCGGCGTCGAGCAACTCCTCGGCCATGCGCAGGCTCTCGTCGCGCGAGCCCAGCAGCGCGAGCAGTGCGGCGTCCGGAACGGCCAAGCGGGACTGCACGGGATCCGGATGGGTCAAGTACGCCCGCCTGCTCTCACTACCGCCGATTGGACGCCGCCGATGCTACCGCGATCGGCCGCGCCGGACCGCTCGATTCCGTGGGCGGCAGCTGCTATATTCGTCCGAAGACATTCGGATGATTATAAGGAGTACGGATGACGACGACCGAGACCACCGCCCGCCAGGTGCTGCAACGCATGTTCGACGAGGGCTTCTCCACCGGCGACGACACGATCGTCGACGAGCTGTGCGCCCCTGACCTCGTCGAGCACCAGTTCGGCCTCGCGGGCCGCGGCGTGGAGGCGATCGCGCACGTCAAGGCGGCCATCCGGGACGTGCACGCCATGGCGCCCGACCTGCGGTTCACGATCGAGGACACCGCCGAGTCGGGCGACACGATCTGGGTCCGGGCGCGCGGCCGGGGCACGGCGACCGGCCCGTTCTTCGGGGCGCCGAGCGGACGGCCGCTGGACTTCACGGTGATCGACGTGGCCCGGGTCGTCGACGGCCGGATCGTCGAGCACTGGGGGGTGCCCGACCGCTTCGCGGTACTGGCCCAGACGGGCGTGCTGGCCCGCCTCGCCTGACGGGGAGGATGGCCGGGTGGGTGAATCCCGCCGCTACCACTCCCCCCGGCGCGCCGAGCAGGCGGCGCAGACCCGCCGCGCGGTGCTCGCGGCCGCCCGCGACCTCTTCGTCGGCAACGGCTACGCGGCCACCACGGTCGCGGAGATCGCCCGCGAGGCCCGGGTCGCGGTCGACACCGTCTACACCGTCGTCGGCCGCAAGCCCGCCCTGCTGCGCGAGGTGCTCGAGACGGCGATCTCCGGGGGCGACGTGGCGGTGCCCGCCGACGAGCGCGCGTACGTCGCCCGCGTGCGCGAAGCCACCTCCGCCCTCGACAAGATCACGGCGTACGTCACCGGGCTCGTCGAGGTGCAGCGCAGGCTCGCGCCGGTGTTCCTCGCGCTGCGCGACGCCGCGGGCGGCGACACCGAGTCGGCCGCGCTCTGGCGGGAGATCGCCGAGCGGCGCGCGCAGAACATGCGCCGCTTCGCCGCCGAGCTGCGCACCACCGGCGAGCTGCGCGCCGACCTCTCCGACGACGACGTCGCCGACATCGTCTGGAGCATGAACGGCACCGAGTACTGGGTGCTGCTCGTCGGCGAGCGCGGCTGGCCGCCGGAGCGCTTCGCCACCTACCTCATCGACGCCTGGAGCAGGCTGCTCCTGGTCTGAAGGAGCTTTCCATGACCGACAAGATGGTCGCCCGCGCCGTGGGCACCGGCCCCGCCAGCTGGTCGTTGGGCGGGCTGTTCGAGACCCTCGTCGCGGGCGCGGAGACCGGCGGCCTGCTCGGCGCGTCGCTCGTGACGCAGCCCGCGGGCACCGCGCCCCCGATGCACGTGCACACGCGTGAGGCCGAGGCCTGGTACCTCCTGGACGGCACGCTGACCTACCAGGCGGGCGAGGAGCGCGTCGAGCTCGAGCCCGGCGGCTTCATCTTCCTGCCGCGGGGGCTCCCGCACGCGTTCCGCACCACGAGCGCCGTCCGCTACCTCGCGCTGACCCTGCCGGGCGGCGTGATGGACCTGTACGACGAGGTGGGCACGCCCGCGCCCGAGCGGCGGCTGCCCGACGGCGGCATCACCGGCGAGGAGATCGCACGCTGGATGGCCGCCGCCCCGCGCTACGGGCTGCAGGTGGTGGGCCCGCCGATCGGTTGAGGGCACGATGGGCCCGTGCATGACGACTCCGGCTTCGTCCTCCCCCGCGTCGCCCGTTTCGTTCGCGAGCGGCTCACCCCCGCGCTGCACCGCGCGAGCGTGCCCGCCCGGGTCGCGGCGTGGACGGCGCCGGGCGAGCCGGTGCCGTTCGGCGAGGCGCGCAGGCAGGAGTACCGCCCGATCGCCGTCGGCGAGGCGTGGGGACGGCCGTGGGGCACGGCGTGGTTCCACGTCACCGGTTCGGTGCCCGCGCAGTGGCGGCACCCGGAGCTGGTGGTGGACCTCGGCTTCACCGGCGCGGGGCCCGGCTTCCAGGCCGAGGGCACGGTGTACGCGCCCGACGGGGTCGTCCTCGGCGGCATCGAACCCCGCCGCCGGGCCGTTCCCCTGGCGGGCGGGGCCGTCGACCTCTACGTGGAGGCGGCGGCCAACCCCGACATGACCGGCGGCTGGGGCTGGGCGCCGACCCCGCTCGGCGACCTCGCCACCGCGGGCGACGACCCGCTCTACCACCTCGGCGCGGTCGAGCTCGCCGACCTGGACCGCACGGTGTGGGGGCTGCTGCAGGACATCTGGACGTTGAGCGGGCTGGTCGAGGCGCTGCCCGGCGACCTCCCCCGCCGGGCCGAGGTGCTGCGGGCCCTGGAGCGCGCGGTCGACGCCGTGGACCCGGACGACGTCGCCGCCACCGCCGAGGCGGGCCGCGCCGAGCTGGTCGACGTGCTCGCCCGGCCCGCGCACGCCAGCGCCCACCGCGTGTACGCCGTGGGCCACGCGCACATCGACTCGGCGTGGCTGTGGCCGGTGCGCGAGACCGTCCGCAAGGTCACCCGCACGTTCGCCAACGCGCTGCAGCTGATGGAGACCGACGACGAGCTGGTGTTCGCGGCGTCGTCGGCCCAGCAGTACGCGTGGATGCGCGACCACCAGCCCGAGCTCTTCGCCCGCATCCGCAAGCGCACCGCCGAGGGGCGGTTCGCCCCGGTGGGCGGCATGTGGGTGGAGTCCGACACCAACATGCCCGGCGGCGAGGCGCTGGCCCGCCAGCTCGTGCACGGGGCGGGCTTCTTCGCGGGCGAGCTGGGCGTCGACTCCGACGGGGTGTGGCTGCCCGACTCGTTCGGCTACTCCGCCGCGCTGCCCCAGATCGCCGTCCTGGCCGGGCGGCGCTGGCTGCTCACCCAGAAGATCAGCTGGAACGACACCAACCGCTTCCCGCACCACACGTTCGACTGGGAGGGCATCGACGGCACCCGCATCCGCACGCACTTCCCGCCCGTCGACACCTACAACGCCGAGCTGTCCGGCGGCGAGCTGGCCCGTGCGCAGCGGCAGTTCGCGGAAAAGGGGCGGGCCAACACGTCGCTGGTGCCGTTCGGCTGGGGCGACGGGGGCGGCGGGCCCACCCGGGAGATGCTGGCCGCCGCGCACCGCACCCGCGACCTGGAGGGCTCGCCGACCGTGCGCCTGGCCCGTCCGACGGAGTTCTTCGCCGCCGCGGCCGCGGAGTACCCGGACCCGCCGGTGTGGGTGGGCGAGCTGTACCTGGAGTACCACCGCGGCACCTACACCACGCAGTCGCGCACGAAACGCGGCAACCGGCGCAGCGAGCACCTGCTGCGCGAGGCCGAGCTGTGGGCCACCACCGCGGCCGTCCGGAAAGGTGCGGAGTACCCGGTCGAGACGCTGCGCCACTGCTGGGAGACCGTGCTCCTGCAGCAGTTCCACGACATCCTGCCCGGCACGTCGATCGCGTGGGTGCACCGGCAGGCCGAGCGCGAGTACGCCCGCGTCGCCGACGAGCTGGAAGGCGTCATCTCGGACGCGCTGCACGCTGCTCGTCGGGCCCGGCGACCGCGAGCTCGCCGCCAACGCGGGGCCCTACGCGGTCGACGGGGTGCCCGGCCTGGGCGTGGCGACCTGCGGATCCGGGCTGGAGAACGACGAGGTGCGGGTCGTCGTCGACGAGCGCGGGCTGATCACGTCGATCTACGACAAGGCGGCCGAGCGCGAGCTCGTGCCGCCGGGCCGGGCGGCGAACCTCCTGCAGCTGCACCGCGACACCCCCACCTACTGGGACGCCTGGGACATCGACCGGCACTACCGCCACCACGCGGTCGACCTCGTCGAGGGCACGTACGACGGCACGCGGATCGTGCGGAGCTTCGGGGCGTCCACGATCACGCAGACGGTCAGGCTGCGCGGCCGCACCGTCGAGATCGACACCCACGTCGAGTGGCACGAGCGGCAGAAGCTGCTCAAGCTCGCGTTCCCGCTCGACGTCCACGCCGACCGGGCCGCGTCGGAGATCCAGTTCGGGCACGTGCACCGCCCGACGCACGCCAACACGTCCTGGGACGCGGCCCGGTTCGAGACGTGCGCGCACCGGTGGGTGCACGTCGGGGAGCCGGGGTACGGGGTGGCGGTGGCCAACGACGGCACGTACGGCCACGACATCACCCGCGACGGCCCGACCACGACCGTGCGGCTGTCGCTGCTGCGCGCCCCGCTCTTCCCCGACCCGGACGCCGACCAGGGCGAACACCGTTTCCGGGTGGCGTTGCGGGTCGGTGCGACGATCGGCGACGCCGTCGCGGAGGGCTACCGGCTCAACCTGCCGCTGCGCCGGGTGCGCGGCGGCGACGACGTCGCGCCGCTCGTGGTGGTGGACGACCCGGCCGTGGTCGTCGAGGCGGTGAAGCTCGCCGAAGACGGGAGCGGCGACGTGGTGGTGCGGCTCTACGAGGCGCTCGGCACCCGGGCCGGTGCGCGGATCACGGCGACGTTCGACCACGCGTCGGTGGCCGAGACCGACCTGCTGGAGCGCCCGCTGCCCGAGCCGGTCGCGCTCGACGGCGATCGGCTGCGCCTGCGCCCGTTCCAGATCGTCACCCTGCGGTTCGAGCGCCTCTGACGTGGCATGACACCATGCCGCGGTGACCCGGGCGCTGGACCTCGACGGACGGGTGCTGCGCGCGCGGCTGCGGCGCATCCGGGAGCTGTCGGCGACGGTGCCCGCGCTGGGGCGGATCGACCCGCCGCGGCTGGTCGACGAGCCGGTCACGGCGCTGGCCGCCGAGCGGCTGCTCACGGTGCTGGTCGAGCTGGCGTTCGCATGCAACCGGGACGTGGCGGTCGAGGTGCTCGGCCGGGCCCCGGCGAGCTACCCGGCGTCGTTCGACCTCGCCGCGCAGGCCGGGCTGATCAGCGCCGATCTGGCCGCGCGGCTGCGCCCGTCGGCCGCGCTGCGCGACGTGCTCGTCCTCGACACCGACCCCGGCCGCGTGGCGCTGGCGGTGCCGCAGGTGCCCGCGCTGTACGGCGAGTACGTGCGGCAGGCCACGGCGTTCCTCGCCGAGCGGCGCTAACGGATCAGCGCCTGGACCTCGCGGAACCGCGGGTGGGTGGCGTCGCGCAGCCACTCGAACAACACCATCTCGGTGGTGACGAGCTCGGCGCCGTGCCGGGCGAGCCGGTCGAGCGCCGCCTCCCGGTTGGCGGCGGTGCGGGAGCCGACCGCGTCGGTGACGACCAGCACGCGGTGCCGCGCGGCGAGGAGGCCCAGCACGGTCTGCAGCACGCAGACGTGCGCCTCGCAGCCCGCGACGAGCACGTCCTCGGTGCCCGGCGGGAGGAGGGTGGGGTAGCCCGCCGCGTTGAACGTCGTCTTCGACAGCACGAGCTGGGGGTAGGGCGCGACCTCGGCGACCGTGGGCCCGAGCTTCTCGGGGGCCTGCTCGGTGGCGCAGACGGGCACGTCGAAGAGCGCGGCCGCGGCGCCCAGCCGGGCGGCGTTGGCGACCATCTCCTTGCCGCCGTTGTCGAGCGCGGGCACCAGCCGCTCCTGGATGTCGATGAGCAGCACCGCGGCGCCCTCGGCCGAGATCAGCATGGCCGCGAGCGTAGGCGATGGGCGAGCCGCCGCGGGGCGCGGCGCAGCGGGCGCGGCGGGCGCGGCGAGCGGGGCGGGGCGGGTCGCGGGGGGCGGCGGGGCGCGGCGGGGGCGGCGGGGCGCAGCGCAGCGGGGTGACCCCGCTCCGGCGCGGTCGGGATCGGGATGGGCCGGGCGCAACGCCGGCAGCTCCTTCAGCGCGGCACGGCATACGTCGGTTCCGGCCTGCCGGGCACTACGCCAGCAGTTCCTCCAGCGCGGCGCGGCAGGCGGCCCAAGCGGCGGTGGTCGGGTCGATCACCGCGAAGTGGTCGACGCCGTCGAGGCGGGTCCAGCGGTCGCCGGACGCGGCGGCGAACCGTTCGGTCTGGCGCACGGGCACGCGGTCGTCGGCGGTGCCGTGCACGCCGATCACCGGCACGCCGATGGGGACGCGGGCGATCGGGGAGGCGAGCGCGTAGCGGTCGGGGAAGGCGGCGGGCGGGCCGCCGAGCAGCTCGCGCACCGCGTCACGGCCCAGCCGCTGCTCGAACGCATCGACCAGGTCGAGCACACCGGCCTGGCTGACCGCGCCGCGCAGCACGACCCGTGGCTCGGCGCCGGGCGCGCCGGACGGCAGGCCGGGCCGGGCGGCGAGCCAGGCCACGAGGTGGCCGCCAGCGGAGTGCCCGACCGCGACGACCCGGTCGAGCGGCAGCTCCCCGGCGGCGTCGCGGACAGGCCCGGCGAGCGCGTCGACCGCCGCGGCGACGTCGTCGAAGGTCGCGGGCCACCCACCGCCCCCGCCCACCCTGCGGTACTCGATGTTCCACGCCGCGAATCCGGCCGCGGCGAGGTCCGCGGCCAGCGGGCGGCCGAGGTCGAGGTCGTAGGCGTGCCGCCAGAACCCGCCGTGGACGACGACCACGACGCCGCGAGGCGGCCCCGCGGGCAGCGTCAGCTCACCGAACCGCTGCGGCCCCGGCGCGTACGGGATGGTGACGGGCACCCCCCGATCCTCGCAGTCCACCCCCCGCCGCCCCACCACCCCGCCGCGCGGTGCCCCCATCACACCCCCGCTGCGGGCCACCCACCAGCACGCGCGGCGCCCCGCCCGGCCCCGGGGCATGCGGGGGCAGCGAGGCAGAGGGGCGGCCGGCCCGGACCGGGCGGCTCGGACCGGGCGGAGCGGCGGCGGGAGCGCGGCGGCGGGAGCGCGGCGGCGGGAGCGCGGCGGCGGGAGCGCGGCGGCGGGAGCGCGGCGGCGGGAGCGCGGCGGCGGGAGCGCGGCGGCGGGAGCGCGGCGGCGGGAGCGCGGCGGCGGGAGCGGGGGCGGCGGGGGCGCGGTGTCGGGGGCGGGGGCGGGGGCGGCGGGGGCGCGGTGTCGGGGGCGGGGGCGCGGCGGCGGGCGGGCTCGGCGGCGCGGCGCTACTGCCGCCAGCGGCCCGTCAGCACGCCGAGCGCGCCCAGGGCCACGGCGGCGGCGGTGGAGGCGCGCAGCACTTCGGGCCCCAGCCGCACGGCCTGCGCCCCGGCCGCGGTGAGGAGGGCCAGCTCGTCGTCGGTGACCCCGCCCTCGGGCCCGACGGCCAGCAGGACCTCGCCCGCGGCGGGCAGCTCGACCTCGGCGAGCGGCGTCGTCGCGGCCTCGTGCAACACCAGCGCGCAGTCGACCGCCGCCACCCGCTCGGCCAGCTCCCGCGTGGTGACGGGCGACGCCACCGGCGGCACCCACGCTCGACGGGCCTGCTTGGCGGCCTCCCGGGCAGTGCGCTGCCACCGCGCGAGGCCCTTGTCGCCTGCCCAGCGGGCGACGCAGCGCGCCGCCGTCCACGGCACGATGGCGTCGACCCCCGCCTCCGTGGCCAGCTCGACGGCCAGCTCCCCGCGGTCGCCCTTGACCAGCGCCTGCGCGACCACCACCCGCGGCGACGGCGCGGGCGCCACCACCCGATCGGTGAGCGTCAGCTCGACGACATCACGCCCGACCGCGGCGACCACCCCCGAAGCGACGACGCCGCACCCGTCACCCAGCAGCACGGCCTCCCCCGGCCGCAGCCGTTTCACCGTGGCCGCGTGCCGCCCTTCGGGGCCGTCCAGGACGACGTGGGAGCCTGCCGGAAAGGCGTCCAGCAGGAACAGGGGTGGCGTCACCTACCGGAAGCTGTCGCGCAGCCGGGAGAACAGGCCGTGGCCGTTGCGGGTGCCGGTGAGGTCGGGCTGCTCCTCGCCGCGCAGGGCGGCGAGCTTGCGCAACAGCTCGGTCTGCTCGCGGTCGAGCTTGGTGGGCACCACGACGTCGACGTGCACCATGAGGTCGCCCTGGCCGTCGACGCGGCCGTTGGAGCGCAGCCGCGGCATGCCCCTGCCGCGCAGCGTGCGCACGGTGCCCCCCTGCGTGCCCGGCTCGACGTGCAGCTCCTCCGTGCCCGACAGGGTGGGCAGCGGGAGGGTGGCGCCGAGCGCGGCCGCCGTCATCGGGAGCTGCACCGTGCAGTGCAGGTCGGCACCGTCGCGCGTGAAGAGCTCGTGCGGCTCCTCCTCGACCTCCACGTACAGGTCGCCCGCGGGCCCACCGCCGGGACCGACCTCGCCGCGGCCCGCGAGCCGCACGCGCATGCCGTCGGCCACGCCGGGCGGGATGTTCACCGGCACGTCGCGCCGGGAACGGACCCGGCCCTCGCCCTGGCAGCGCCTGCACGGCTCGGGGATGACCTCGCCGAAGCCGCGGCACGTCGGGCACACCCGTGCCGTGACGACCTGGCCCAGGAACGACCGCTGGACGCTCTGCACCTCGCCGCGGCCGTTGCAGATGTCGCAACGCGCCGTGGTGGTGCCGGGCGCGCAGCCCTGGCCGGAGCAGTCGGAGCACAGCACGGCCGTCTCGACCGGCAGCTCGCGGGTGACCCCGACGGCGCACTCCTCCAACGTGAGCGTCATGCGGATGAGCGCATCGGCGCCGGGCTGCACCCGGCTGCGCGGGCCGCGGGTGCGCCCGCCGACCCCACCGCTGCCGCCGAAGAAGGCGTCCATGATGTCGCCGAACCCGAACGCGCTGAAGGGGTCGCCGCCCGCGCTCTGCCCGCCGTTGCCCAGCGGATCGCCGCCGAGGTCGACGACGCGCCGCTTCTCCGGATCGGACAACACCTCGTACGCGGCGCTGACCTCGGCGAACCGCTCCTGCGCACCCACATCCGGGTTGACGTCCGGGTGCAGCTCGCGCGCGAGTCGTCGATACGCCCGCTTGATCTCGTCGGGCCCGGCGTCCGGTGTGACGCCGAGGATCCCGTAGTAGTCCCGAACCACCCCAGCGTCCCTCATGATCTCTCGCTCAACTTCCTAGCGTGCCGCCAGGATCTCACCTACGTACCGAGCGACGGCATGCACCGCCGCGATCGAACCCGGATAGTCCATCCGGGTGGGGCCGACCACACCCATTCCGCCCAGTACGGTGCTCATTCCGTAGCCGATCGAGACGACCGACGTGTCGCGCATCTCCTCGGCCTCGTTCTCGCCGCCGATGCGCACGGTGACCGTGCTCGGGTCCTGCGCAGAGGCCAACAGCTTCAGCACGACCACTTGTTCCTCGAGGGCCTCCAGGATCTGGCGGAGGGAGTTGGGGAAATCGGCCGCGTTGCGCGTGAGGTTGGCGGTGCCGCCGAGCAGCAGCCGCTCCTCCGGGTGCTCGACGAGCGTCTCGATGAGCACCGACGCGACGGTGGTGATCACCCCGCGGAGGGCGGTGGGCGCGGTCTCGGGCAGCTCGGCGACGGCCACGGACGCCGCGGCGAGCGGCCGCCCGGCGAGCGCCCCGTTGACGAGGGCCCGCAGTGCGGCCACGTCGTCGTCGGAGAGCACCTCGCCGAGGTCGACGACGCGCTGGTCGACCCGGCCGGAGTCGGTGATCAGCACGAGCATGAGCCGCGCGGGCGTGAGCGCCACGACCTCGCAGTGCCGCACCGTGGAGCGGGTGAGCGTGGGGTACTGGATGACCGCCACCTGCCGCGTGAGCTGGGCGAGCAGCCGCACGCTGCGGCGCATGACGTCGTCGAGGTCGACCGCGCCGTCGAGGAACGCCTGCACGGCCCGGCGCTCGGCCGTCGACAGCGGCTTGACCTGCGTCAGCCGGTCGACGAACACGCGGTAGCCCTTGTCGGTGGGCACCCGGCCCGCGCTGGTGTGCGGCTGGGCGATGAGCCCGTCCTCCTCCAGCACGGCCATGTCGTTGCGCACGGTGGCGCTGGAGACGCCGAGGTTGTGCCGATCGACGATCATCTTCGAGCCGACGGGCTCGTGCGTCGCCACGTAGTCGGCGACGATCGCGCGCAGGACCGCGAAGCGGCGCTCGTCGGCGTTCATACGTGCCATTCTAGGTGCTCGCCGACGGGGCGAGCCGCGCACACAAGCCTGCCCGGCCACAGGTTTCTCTGAGGTCGAGCCGCCAGCCTGATCGGTATGACCAAGATGCTGCGATTCGACGCCGAGGCAGCGCGCAGAACGGAGGCTGCCTACACGACGCCCGAGCTGGTCGCCCAGCGGCGGGAGGTGCTGCGCTTGCTCGCGCTGCAGCCCGGTGAGAGCGTGCTGGACATCGGGGCCGGTCCGGGCTTCCTGGCCGCGGAGATGGCTGCGGCGGTCGAGCCGGGCGGGCGCGTGTTCGCCGTCGACCCGAGCGAGAGCATGCGCGAGCTCGCCCGCAGCCGCGACACCGCTCTCGAGATCCGCAGCGGCTCCGCCGAGGCGCTGCCGCTGCCCGACGACGCGGTCGACGTGGCGGTCGCCACGCAGGTGCTCGAGTACGTGCCCGACGTGCCGGGGGCGCTGGTCGAGATCCGGCGCGTGCTGCGCCCCGGCGGACGGGTGCTCGTGCTGGACACGGATTGGGACTCGATCGTCTGGCACAGCAGCGATCCCGACCGCATGCGAGCGGTGCTCGCGGCCTGGGAGGAGCACCTGGCCGATCCCTGGCTGCCGCGGACCCTCGGGCCCGCCCTGCGGGATGCGGGCTTCGACGTGGGCCCGCCCACCACTTTCGCGTTGCTCAACACCGGCACCGCCCGCGGCACGTTCAGCGCGGGTCTGATCCCCCTGATCGCCGACTTCGTCGTCGGGCGCCTCGGCCTCGACGCGGCAACGGTGAGAGCCTGGCGCGAGGACCTCGACGGCCTCGGGGAAGCCACCTTCTTCAGCCTCAACCGCTACCTGTTCTGCGCGCGCGTGCCGAGCTGAACCGCAGCCCGGACGGCCGACAGCACGGGCTCGATGTCCCCCATCCACGGGTCGTGGTCGACTCCGGGCAGCTCGATCAACCTCGCTCCCGGGATGTGGCCGGCGAGATAGCGGCCGTTCTCGACGTCCAACCACACGTCGTCGGTGCGCATCATGACAAGGGTCGGAACGCGCACGTCGGGCAACAGATCGCGGACGTCGGCGCGAGCGTTCGCCTCGGCGAGCTGGCGGGCGGTGAAGGGACTCGCTGCGAGCCGGACGTAACGGGCGAACCAGTCCCGGTAGCGGGGGTTGTCGGCCAGGCCGGGATTGCGCCGTTCCGGGCGCCCGCCCGTCAGCCACGCCTGCTCGAACGCGGCCAGGAACCGCTCGTGCTGCTCCCGCGTCCAGCCCAACGGGTAGTCCGCGCTCTTGATGAGCCGGGCGGCCGCCCCGAAGAGGATCAGCCCGGCGACCCGGTGCGGGTGCGCGGCCGCGAAGCCGATGCACTGCGACCCGCCTCCGCACACCCCGAACAGCAGGGCCCGCCGTGACCCGGCCGCGTCGAGCACGTCGAAGATGTCGTCGGTGCGCTGTTGCGGCGTCGGGACGTCGAGCACCGGATCGGAGAGCCCGGTTCCGCGCTTGTCGAACAGGATGAGCCGGGCCAGTCCGGCGAGACGGCGCAAGAACGCCGCGTAGGTCGGGTCGTCCCAGGTGGCACCGAGGTTGGTGACGAAGGACGGGACGAAGACCAGGTCGACCGGGCCGTCGCCGACGACCTGGTAGGCGATGCGTACCCCCGCCCGGCCCGCGTAGCGCACTGGTTCGGCGGGTCGGACCGGGGCGGCAGCGCCACGCGAGGACGGCGTGGTGCACGGATGCGGTGTGCGCGGACGGGTCGACTCCCAGGACGTCCGCGAGCGCGGCCCGACAGCGCAGGTAGACGCGGGACGCCGCATCCGTGTCGCCGAGGCGGTGGTGGCCGGACATCGCCGCCCGGGCGGCCCGCTCGTTGGTCGGCTCGGCGGAGAGGACGTCCTCGGCGGCACGGACCGCCTCGGTGAGCTCGCCGAGGTGGAGACAGCACTCGGCGAAATCCACCTGGGCCTGCGTGCGGCGGGCCCGATGGTGCTCGCGCGGCCCCTGCGCCCATTCGGCGTAGGGCTCGTCGGCGAGGAGATCGTCGGCGCCCAGGTCGAGCGCGGCCTGCAACGCGGACCGTCGCGTTTCGCCCACGGTGCTCGCGGCGGTCTGCAGCAGGGCGTCGAACCGGTCGAGGTCGACCGCGAGCTCGTCGGCGCGGACGCGGTAGCCGCCGGTCTCCGTCCCGATCACCTGGCGCCCGACGGTCCGGCGCAGCAGCGACACGTAGGTCTCGATCGCGGCGGGCGCCGACCGCGGCTGGTGCTCGCCCCACAGGTCCTCGGCAATGCGATCCTTCGGAACGGCTCGGCCGCGGCCGAGGAGCAGGATCTCCAACAGCTGCCGGGGCTTGATGCCGCCGAGATCCCGTGGGCCGAGCCTGCGGCCCGCGACGTCGAGCGCCAGCGGTCCCAACATCCGGACCGCCACTGGCCCTCGTGCACCCGCCATATCCGCTCCTCTGTGCACGGTGACGGTAACCCGGAAACCGTGGGGCAGGACGGACCCGTGCTGGTCCGCAGGCCGGTGCTGGGCTCCCCGTGCGGGCGGGCCTATCTGGGGCTCTGAGCACGGCCTTCACACCGGAGCCGGCACAGTGGCGACCGTGGCGCGGCGCTTCGGCAGGCGCTGGCTGCTCGTGGGCGCCGGCGCCGCAGCACTCGTGGGTGTGAGCGCCGTCCGCGTGCCCGCGGCACCGGTCACCGCCGATCCGGCCGCCCTGCGGGCCCGCATCCGCGCAGGCGTGCCGCCTTACGTCGGCTACGCGGAGAGCACCGGGCAGCTGGGGCTCCCGCAGATCTCGCAGCTGGAGTCGACGGTCGGGCTGCTCACCGGCACCACGCGGATCCGCGCCTACGTCGGCTCGGCCGACGCGTGGCGGGCCGACGAGCTCACCCCCACCGGCGAGCACGGCGTCTACCGGGTCGGGCCGTCGGAGTTCCTGTGGGACTTCGAGGCCAACCAGCTCACCCGGGTGCTCGGCATCGCCGCCGCCCGGCTGCCGCGCGCGTCCGACCTGCTGCCGCCCGACCTCGCGCGCCGCCTCCTGGCGCTGGCCGGGAACGACCCGGTCGCCGCGCTGCCGTCGCGGCGGATCGCGGGCCGCGACGCCGCGGGGCTGCGGGTCACCCCCACCGACCCGCAGACCACGGTGGGCAGCGTCGACATCTGGGCCGACCCGGCCACCGCATTGCCGCTGCGGGTGGAGGTGGCGGGGCGCACCGGGCCGCCGCTGCTCTCGACGGAGCTGCTCGAGGTGGTCGACGGCCCGCCCGACCCCGCGCTGCTGCGCCCGCTCGCGCCGCCGGGCGCGGGTGCCGTCACCGCCGAGGTCGTCGACGTCGCCGGGGCGCTCAAGGTGCTGAACGCGCCCCCGCCGCCGCCCACGCTCGTCGGCCGGGCCCGGGTCGCGCTGCCGGGCACGCCGCTGCCCGGGGTCGGGGTGTACGGCACCGGGCTGGCCGCGTTCGTGCTCGTGCCCACCAGCCGCGACATCGCCGAGCGCGCCGTCGACTCGGCCGCCGCCGCGGGCGGGGTCGCCGTCCAGGTGCCGTCGGGTCGCGCGGCCCGCGTCTCCACCCCCCTGCTGTCGGTGGCGGTGCGCACGCGGGGGCGGTCGGGGTCGCTGCTGCTCGGCGCGGTCGACCCCACCGTGCTGGACGAGGCGATCGCCCAGCTGCCCGGGCGGCGGCCCGCGTGACCGTCATCGAGACCGAGGGCTTGACCAAGCGCTTCCGCAACGTCGTCGCCGTGGACGGGGTGTCGCTCACCGTGCCGACCGGCGCGCGGTTCGGGCTGCTCGGCCCGAACGGGTCGGGCAAGACCACGCTGGTGCGGATGCTGCTGGGGCTGGTGCACCCGACCGCGGGCCGGGTCGCGCTGCTCGGCCTGCCGATGCCGCGGGACGCCCGGCACGTGCTGCCGCGGGTCGGGGCGCTGGTGGAGGGGCCCGCGGCGTGGCCGCAGTTGTCGGGGCGGACCAACCTGCGGCTGATGGACGCGGCCGGTGGCGGCGGCCGCCGGGACCGCGCCGACCGCGTGGAGGAGGCGCTGGTGCGCGTCGGCCTCGGCGGCATCGACGGTCGCCACGTGCGGGCGTACTCGCTGGGGATGCGGCAACGGCTCGGCATCGCCGCCGCGCTCCTGCGCAAGCCCGAGCTGCTGCTCCTCGACGAGCCCACCAACGGCCTCGACCCCCGCGGCATCGGCGAGATGCGCGCGCTGCTGCGGCACTTCGCGGCGCAGGGCACGACGGTGGTGCTGTCCAGCCACCTGCTGAGCGAGGTGGAGGCGCTCTGCTCGCAGGTGGGCGTGATGAGCGCGGGACGGCTGGTGCTCACCGCGGACCTCGAGTCCCTGCGCGCACCCACCGGGCTGGTGCAGGTGCGCACGCCCGATCCCGCCGCGGCGGTGGGGGTGCTCAACGGGCAGGTCGTGCACCGCAACGGCGACCTGGTGATGGTGCGCGCCGACGACCCGGCCGCGCTCAACGCCCGACTCGTCGCGGCCGGGGTCCCGGTGCGCGAGCTGACGGCCCTGCGGCGCACGCTGGAGCAGGTGGTGCTGGAGCTGACCGGCCCGAGCGCCGACCGCGTGGACGGAGGTCGACCGTGATCGGGGTCGAGCTCTCGTTGCTGCTGCGCCGCCGTCGGGTGTGGCTGTGTTGGGCGCTGCTGTGCGCGTTGCCGACGGCCATCGCGATCCTGCTCGCCGTCACCAAGATCGTGCCGCCGCCGGGGCCGGGGGCCCAGTTCCTCTCGGCCGTGCTCGCCGACGGGCAGCTCTTCCCGGCGGCCGCGCTGGCGCTGGTGCTGCCGATCTTCCTGCCGATCACGGTGGCGGTGGTGGCGGGCGACACGATCGCGGGCGAGGCGGCCACCGGCACCCTGCGCTACCTGCTCGTGCGGCCGGTCGGGCGGCTGCGGCTGCTGACGGCCAAGCTCGCCGCGGTCGCGGTGTTCGTGCTGCTCGCGGTGGTTTTCGTCACGGTGACGGCGTACATCGTGGGGGTGCTGGCGTTCGGCGTCGGCCCCGACGCGAGCCTCGGCGGCACGGGCGGGATCACCTCGCTGTCGGGCGTGGTGCTCACCCCGACGCAGCTCGCCGAGCGCACCGCGCTGACCATCGCCTACCTCGCGCTGTGCATGCTCGCCCTCGGCGCCGTCGGGCTGTTCTTCTCCACGCTCACCGACTCGCCGCTGGCCGCCGCGCTGGGGGTGCTGGCGTTCGTCGTCGCGTCGACCGTGCTGCTGCCCCTGGACGCGGCCGCGGCCATCCGCTTCTACCTGCCCACCCGCCACTGGCTGGCCTGGGTCGACCTCTACCGCGACCCGATCCTGTGGCGGTCGGTGCGCCAGGGCGCGACCGTGCAGGCCGCGTACGTGCTCGTCGCGTTCGGGGCGGCGTGGGCGAACTTCGCGACGAAGGACGTCACAAGCTAGCCGGGCACCCCCGCTCGGTCAGCGGGGCCACGGAGAGGCCGCGCAACACCAGCGCGACGGCCGAGGGATCGCCCGGCAGCTGCCCGTGCGACACCGGGCCGCTGCCGCAGGCGTCCTGGAGGGCGACGTCGACCGCGCCGTCGAGGCGGGCGGAGTCGGGCGGCGTGACGGTCTGGTCGGCGGTGGTCCAGATCGACAGCCACGGCAGTCGGCGACCCACGCCTGCGGTGGCCAGCTCGCGCACCTCGGCGCTGCCCGGCGCGAGCTGCCTGCAGGCGACCGGGCAGGCGTCGGGCGCGAACGCGACGGCGCTGCCCGCCAGCGTGGTGCCCCGCAGCGGCGATCCGAGCGTGACGACCCGGCGCGCCTTGGCCGCCCCGTCGTCGCGGGCGATCCACAGCCCGGCCACCACCCCGCCCGCCGAATAGCCGACGACGTCCACGCTCGGCGCGCCCGCGGCCAGCGCGCCGTCGACGGCCCGGTCGAGCGCGTCGACCTGGGCGGCGAGGTCGCCGGTGCCGTTGCCGGGCAGCGCCACCACGGTGGCGGTGCGGCCGGTCGCGCGGATGCGGCCCGCCAACGGCTCCAACGCGGCCCCCGCACCGCCGTAGCCGGGGACGAGCAGCACCGGGCCGAGCACGTCCTGCGCGGGCCGGGCGTCGGGCGCGACGGCGGGCCCCCGCGTCGCGACCAGCCGCCCGACCACCACCACCGCGGCCACGAGCAACGCCGCGGCCACGAGGACCAGCAGCAGCCGCCGTCGCGGGCTCACGGTCGGCTCACGGGGCGGCCGGAGCCGGGACGAGCAGGTCGCGCACCACCGCGTCGGCGAGCAGCCGACCCCGCCGCGTGAGCACCACCCGCGACCCGTCCGCGGCCACGCCGGCAGGCGACCCGCCCGCGCCACCACCAGCGCGCGGCCCACCCACGGCACCAGCCCACGTCCCGCCTGTGGCCGGAACCGCCTCCAGCCCGTTCGCAGCGGCACCAGGACGCAGCGCCTCCATCGCGGCATCGGCGGGCGGGGCGGCTGCACCGGACAGCGGCGCGGCCGCATCGGCGGACGCGGTGAGCTCGGCGGTCGTGGCGCTATCGCGCCACTCCAACAACCCGTCGGCGACGGCGCGCTCCGCAGCCCGGCGGCCGTCGGCGTCGAGCAGGGCGAGCGGGAGGCCGGAGGCCAGGCGCAGGCGCAGCATCACGCGCTCGGTGTGCTGCTCGGCGGCGGTGAGCTCCTCCCGACCGCCCACCGGCGACTCCCCGGCGGCCAGTGCGGCGGCGTAGCGGGCCGGGTGCTTCACGTTCCACCAGCGGACCCCGTCGAGGTGGGAGTGCGCACCGGGGCCCAGCCCCCACCAGTCGCCGTCGAGCCAGTAGCCCAGGTTGTGCCGGCACGCCGCCGCGTCCGAAGCGGCCCAGTTCGACACCTCGTACCAGCGCAGGCCCGCCGCGGAGAGCCGGTCGTCGATCAGCTCGTAGCGGGCGGCGGCGACGTCGTCGTCGGGGGCGGGCAGTTCGCCGCGGGCCACCCGCCGGGCCATCGCCGTGCCGTCCTCCACGATCAGCGCGTAGGCCGAGACGTGGTCCACCCCGGCCTCGAGGACGGCGTCGAGCGAAGCACTCAGGTCGGCGTCGGTCTCCCCCGGCGTCGCGTAGATCAGGTCGAGGTTGACGTGCGCCAGCCCGGCCGCCCGCGCCTCCCGCGCCGCCTCCACGGCCCGCCCCGGCGTGTGGCGGCGCTCCAACACCCGCAGCACGTGCGGGGCCGCCGACTGCATGCCGAGTGACACCCGGGTGAACCCGGCCTCCACCAACCCCGCGAAGAACGCGGGCGACGTCGACTCGGGGTTGGCTTCCGTGGTGACCTCGGCCCCTTCGGCCAGCCCGAACGTCGACCGGATCGCCCCCAGCACCACGCCCAGCCGCTCAGCCCCGATCAGCGACGGCGTGCCGCCCCCCACGAACACCGTGTCGACCGGCCGCGCCCCGACCGTCGACGCGGCCAGCGCCAGCTCCCGGCGCACCGCCTCCAGCCACCCGTCCGGCGAGGCGCCCGAGCCCGCGAGCTCGGACGCCGTGTAGGTGTTGAAATCGCAGTAGCCGCACCGCGCCGCGCAGAACGGCACGTGGACGTAGACGCCGAAGGGGGGCGCGGGCACCCGTCCACGGTAACCGCGCCCCCGAAGGCGTGTTTCAGTCGGCGCTGCGCTGCATCACGCGGATGCCGACGAGCAGCCCGACGGCCGCCGTCGCCGCCGCGGACAACACCCCGGCCAGCACCCCGGTGCGGAACTCGCCCGCGAACAGCGCCCGCTCGGCCGCCACGACGTGCGCGAGGGGGTTGAACTCGGCCGCCACCCGCATCCACGCGGGCCCGGTCTCGAGCGGCAGCAGCATGCCGGACAAGATCATCAGCGGGAACAGCAGCGTCTGCTGCACGGCCCAGAACATCCACTCCTGCTTGCGGACGGCCACGGCCAGCGCGTACGACAGCGACCCCAGCCCGACCCCGAAGACGGCCAGCACGACGAGGCCCGCGAGCACGCCAAGCGCGTCGACCCGGAGCCCGAACGGCAACATCACCACGACGATGACCACCGCCTGCCCGGTGAGCGGCACCATCTCCTTCAACGCCCGCCCGACCAGCAGCGACGAGCGCGGCAGCGGGGTGACAAGCATCCGCTCGTGCGCGCCCGTCTGCAGCTCGAACAGCAGGTTGGCGCCGGTGGTCGAGGTGCCGAACAACGCGGTCATGACGAGGATCGCGGGCACGAACCAGCCCCAGACGTCCCCGCCGATCGCCGTGCCCACCGAGCCCGCGAGCAGCGGCCCGAACAGCGCCAGGAACACCAGCGGCTGGATCATCCCGAAGATCAGCGAGAACGGGTCGTGCAGCACGGGCCGCAGCTCGCGGAGCATCACGATGCCGACGTCGCGCGCCAGGTTCGACGGGCGCGGCGGGGCGACGGGGGCGGTCAGCGTGGCGGTCATGCCGCGCTCCTTTCCGAGGTGGCCGCCTCGCGCAGGCTGCGGCCGGTGAGGGTGAGGAAGACGTCGTCGAGGGTGGGGCGGTGCACCTGCGCGGTCTCGACGGGCACGCCCTCGGCCTGGGCCGCCGCGAGCAGCACCGGCAGCGCGCGCGGCCCGTCCGGCACGCGGACCTCGACCCGGCGGCCTTCGACGGCCACGTCCCGCGCCCCGGCGGGGCAACTGATCCGCACAGCGGGTGACCGCCGCACCAGCTCGGCCAACCGCTCGGGCGCAGGCGAGGTGACCACCACCCGGTCGCCCGCGAGATCGGCCTTGAGCCGGTCGGCGGTGTCGTCGGCGATGATCCGGCCGTGGTCGACCACGACCACCCGCTCGGCCATCGCGTCGGCCTCGTCCATGTAGTGCGTGGTGAGCACGACGGTCATCGCGTGCTCGGCCCGCATGCGGAGCACGTGGCTCCAGAGGTTGGCCCGGTTCTGCGGGTCGAGCCCGGTGGAGGGCTCGTCGAGGAACAGGATGGACGGGGCGTGCACCAGCCCGATCGCGACGTCGAGGCGCCGCCGCTGGCCGCCGGAGAGGCTCGACACCTTGCGACCAGCGAGGGAGGCGAGGTCGAGCGCGTCGAGCAGTTCGTCGGCGCGGCGGCGGGCGGTGTGCCGGTCGAGGCCGAACACGGCGCCCTGGGTGCGCAGCTCGTCGCGCACGCGCTGGTTGTGGCCCGCGCCGTTGCCCTGGCCGACGTAGCCGATCGTGCGCCGCACCGCCGCGGCTTCGGTGACGACGTCGTGGCCGCCGACCTCCGCCGACCCCGCGGAGGGCGCGATCAGGGTGGTGAGCATGCGCATGGTCGTCGACTTGCCCGCGCCGTTGGGCCCGAGCACCGCGACGAGCTCGCCGGGCGCGATGTCGAGGTCGAGGCCCCGCACGGCGTGCACGGTGCGGTCGCCGCGGGCGAAGTCCTTGGTGAGTCCCCGGATGCGGATCATGACGACAACGGTAGATCGCATAGAGGCCACTTCCTGTCCGCTATGACTCTGCTCCCACCATGCGGACGCCGTTGGCTCATGGACCGGACGGATGGCACCCTTGTGGGCGTGACCGCGAAGTTGCCCGCCCTCCTTCTGGTGGCGCGCCGTCACGTCGACCTGCACCGGGTGAGCAGCGCGCTCTGTCGCTGAACCTGCCCCGGCCCGCAGTCCCCCATTCCGCGAGAGGCGTGTCTTCGTGACCACCCCTGTCAAGCGCAAGCGCGGCGAAGGCCAGTGGAAGCTGGGTTATCGCGAGCCGCTGAACCCCAACGAACGCACCAAGAAGGACGACGACGGGCTCAACGTCCGCGCGCGCATCGAGAACGTCTACGCCAAGCGCGGGTTCGACTCCATCGATCCGGCCGACCTGCGTGGCCGGATGCGCTGGTGGGGCCTCTACACGCAGCGCAAGCCCGGCATCGACGGCGGCCGCACCGCGGTGCTGGAGCCCGAAGAGCTCGACGACCGCTACTTCATGCTCCGCGTGCGGATCGACGGCGGGGCGCTCACGACGTCGCAGCTGCGCACGCTCGGTGAGATCAGCCAGACCCACGCGCGCGACACGGCCGACATCACCGACCGGCAGAACATCCAGTACCACTGGATCGACATCGTCGACATGCCCGCGATCTGGCAACGGCTCGAGGCCGAGGACATGCGCACCACCGAGGCCTGCGGCGACACCCCGCGCGTGATCCTCGGCTCGCCGGTGGCGGGCATCGCCGCCGACGACGAGATCGACCCGCAGCCCGCCATCGACACGATCCTCGAGCGGTGGATCGGCAACCCGGAGTTCTCGAACCTGCCGCGGAAGTTCAAGACCGCGATCTCGTGGCAGCAGGACGTCGCGCACGAGGTCAACGACGTCTCGTTCGTCGGGGTCGTGCACCCCGAGCACGGGCCGGGCTTCGACGTGTGGGTCGGCGGCGGCCTGTCCACCAACCCGAAGATCGCGCAGCGGCTCGGCGCCTGGATCCCGCTCGACGAGATACCCGACGTCTGGTGCGGCATCGTGTCGATCTTCCGCGACTACGGCTACCGCAGGCTGCGCCACCGCGCCCGCATCAAGTTCCTGGTGGCCGACTGGGGCCCCGCGGAGTTCCGCCGCGTGCTGGAGGAGGAGTACCTCGGCCGGGCGCTGCACGACGGGCCCGCGCCCGCGATCCCCGCCGTCCCGATCGACCACATCGGCGTGCACAAGCAGCGCGACGGCCGCAACTACGTGGGCGTCGCACCCGCCTCCGGCCGGGTCTCGGGCACCACGCTGATCGCGCTGGCCGACGCCGCCGAGCGCGCCGGGTCCGGTCGCGTGCGCCTCACCCCGCAGCAGAAGGTCGTCGTGCTGGACGTGCCCGACGCGGCGGTCGACCAGCTCACCCGCGAGCTCGCCGACATCGGGCTGCAGGCCGAGCCCTCGCCGTGGCGGCGCGCCACCATGGCGTGCACGGGCATCGAGTTCTGCAAGCTCGCGATCGTCGAGACGAAGGAACGCGCGATCCGGCTCGTCGACGACCTGGAGAAGCGCCTCGCCGACGTCTACCCGGGCGCCCCGATCTCCATCCACCTCAACGGCTGCCCCAACGCCTGCGCCCGCACCCAGGTCGCCGACATCGGGCTCAAGGGCATGATCGTCACCGACCGCGAGGGCAACCAGGTCGAGGGGTTCCAGGTGCACCTCGGCGGCGGCCTCGGGCTGGACGCCGGGTTCGGCCGGAAGCTGCGCGGTCTGAAGGTCACCAGCGCCGAACTCGGCGAATACGTCGAGCGCGTCGTGCGCGGCTACGTCGAACAGCGCACCGAGGGCGAGCGCTTCGCGCAATGGGTGATGCGGGCGGACGAGGCCGATCTGAAGTGAGGAGGGACCGGGGACGGCAGCTTGCGGAACAGGCGAGGTGGGTCAGGGAATGAGCGAGCGGGCTGTGCCCTTCTACTGCCCGTACTGCGGCGACGAGGACCTGCGTCCCTCGGAGGTCGGTCACGGCGCCTGGTACTGCGCGGCCTGCCTGCGCACGTTCACGCTGAAGATGATCGGGATCGGGGTGCCGTCGTGAGTGTCGCGACCGAGGTAGACCTACGAGCCACCGCCGAGCGCGGGGCCGCCGAGCTGGGCCCGGACGCCACGGCCGAGGACGTCCTCGCCTGGGGCGCCGCCGCGTTCGCGGGCCGGATGATCGTGGCGTCCAACATGCAGGACGCGGTGCTGGTCGACCTCGCCGCGAAGGCGCTCCCCGGCGTGGAGGTGCTGTTCCTCGAGACCGGCTACCACTTCGCCGAGACGATCGGCACGCGCGACGCCGTCGAGCACGTCTACGACGTGAAGATCGTCAACGCGCAGGCCCGGCGCTCGGTCGCGCTGCAGGACATCGAGTTCGGCAAGGACCTCTTCGCCCGCGACCCCAACCTCTGCTGCGCCATGCGCAAGGTCGAGCCGCTCACCGACACCCTCGCGGGCTACGACGCCTGGGTCACCGGCGTGCGCCGCGTCGAGGCCCCCACCCGGGCGGGCACGCCGTTGGTCACCTACGACGAGAAGTTCGGGCTGGTGAAGCTCAACCCGCTGGCCGCGTGGAGCGACGAGGACATGGAGGCCTACATCGCCGAGCACGGGATGCTGGTGAACCCGCTGGTCGCGGAGGGCTACCCGTCGATCGGCTGCGCGCCGTGCACGGCCAAGCCGCTGCCGGGCGCCGATCCGCGCTCCGGGCGCTGGGCGGGCACCGGGAAGATCGAGTGCGGGCTGCACGTCCAGTGACCGCCGCCACCCTCGACGCCCTCGACGCGCTGGAATCCGAGGCCATCCACATCTTCCGCGAGGTGGCGGGCGAGCTGGAGCGGCCGGTGATCCTGTTCTCCGGCGGCAAGGACTCCACCCTGCTCGTGCACCTCGCGGCCAAGGCGTTCGCGCCCGCGCCGGTGCCGTTCCCGCTGCTGCACGTCGACACCGGGCACAACTACCCGGAAGTGATCGAGTTCCGCGACGACCTGGTGGCCCGGTTGGGCCTGCGCCTGCACGTCGCGCACGTGCAGGACTGGATCGACGACGGACGGCTCGTCGAACGCCCGGACGGCACCCGCAACCCGCTGCAGACCCAGCCGCTGCTCGACACGATCGCCGAGCACCGGTTCGACGCGGTCTTCGGCGGCGGGCGCCGCGACGAGGAGCGCGCCCGCGCCAAGGAGCGGATCATCTCGCTGCGCGACGCGTTCGGCCGCTGGGACCCGCGCAGCCAGCGCCCCGAGCTGTGGAACCTCTACAACGGCCGCCACGCCCCCGGCGAGCACGTGCGGGTGTTCCCGATCTCCAACTGGACCGAGCTGGACGTCTGGCGCTACATCCAGCGTGAGGCCGTCGAGCTGCCGTCGATCTACTACGCGCACGAGCGCGACGTGTTCCGCCGCGACGGCATGTGGCTCGCCGAAGGGCCGTGGGGCGGCCCGCGCGGCGCCGAGGAGCTCGTCCACAAGACCGTGCGCTACCGCACCGTCGGCGACGGCTCGTGCACCGGCGCCGTCGAGTCCGCGGCGGGGACGGTCGAGGAGATCATCAGCGAGGTCATGGCGTCGCGGCTCACCGAGCGCGGCGCGACGAGGGCCGACGACCGGCTCTCCGAGGCCGCCATGGAAGACCGCAAGCGGGAGGGCTACTTCTAGTGGGTCGGGATCTCCTGCGCTTTGCGACGGCGGGCTCGGTGGACGACGGCAAGTCCACCCTGGTCGGACGGTTGCTCTACGACACGAAGTCGGTGCTCGCCGACCAGATCGAGGCCGTGCACCGCGCCTCGGTGGACAAGGGGCTCGCGACGCCCGACCTGTCGCTGCTGGTCGACGGCCTGCGCGCCGAGCGCGAGCAGGGCATCACGATCGACGTCGCCTACCGCTACTTCGCCACCCCGAAGCGCGAGTTCGTGCTCGCCGACACGCCCGGCCACGTCCAGTACACGCGCAACACCGTCACCGGCGCGTCCACGGCGGAGCTCGCGGTGCTCCTGGTCGACGCCCGCAGCGGCGTGGTCGAGCAGACCCGCCGCCACGCCGCGGTGCTGGCCCTCCTGCGCGTGCCGCGGGTCGTGCTGGCCATCAACAAGATCGACCTGGTCGGCTACGACGAGGCGCTGCTCACCGCGATCGCCAAGGACTTCGCGGGGTTGGCCACGTCGCTCGGCCTCACCGACGTCACGACGATCCCGGTGTCGGCCCTGCTCGGCGACAACGTGGTCGAGCGCTCCTCGCACACCCCTTGGTACGAGGGGCCCACGCTGCTGCACCACCTGGAGTCCGTGCCGGTCGCCGGGCCCGAGGTCAACGCGCCGTTCCGGCTCCCGGTGCAGTACGTGATCCGCCACCACGCCACCGACTACCGCGGCTACGCGGGCCAGGTCGCGGCGGGCACCGTCGCGCCCGGCGACGCCGTCGTCGTGCTGCCGGGCGGGGCGCAGACCACCGTCGCCGCGGTCGACACCGCCGACGGCCCGCTGGCTGCCGCGGGCGCGGGCCGCAGCGTCACGATCCGGCTGACCGACGACATCGACCTCTCCCGCGGCGACGTGCTGGCCGCGGCCGACGCCGCCCCCACCGTGACGTCCGAACTGGACGCCACCCTGTGCTGGCTGTCGGACAAGCCGTTGCGCCCCGGCGCCCGGCTGCTGGTCAAGCACGGCACCCGCAGCACCCAGGCGATCGTGGGGGCGTTGGGCGAGCGGCTCGACACCGACACCGTCACGTGGGTCGAGGCGCCCGGCCAGCTCGCGATCAACGACATCGCCCGCGTGACGCTGCGCACCGCCGACCCGCTGCCGGTCGACGACTACGCCACCATCCGCGCCACCGGCAGCTTCCTGCTCATCGACCCGCCCACCGGCAACACCCTCGCCGCGGGCCTGGTCGGATCCCCCCTGGAGTGATCAGGCGCTACGGCACGGGCCGCACATCGCGCACTCGTTGCGCTGCTCGGCCGCGCCGGGGATGAAGCAGCAACGCCACGAGGCGTGCAGCTCCTCGGCGCCGAGGCACGCCGCGCCGAGCGAACACTCGCGGGCACCGCTCGCGTGCTCGGTCTGCAGACCGCGGCAGATCGCCCACCCCGCGGGAACTCGGCTCGCAATGATCGAAAACATGCCCCTGGACCCCTCACCCCGTGCTGCGTTTGACTGCTTAACGAGCGAGGGGGCGAATCCGCCAGAGTCCGAGCGCAACACGCCGCTTCTTTCACTCCAACGGACGCGACGTCTACAACGGCCCGTCACCGCCCTCGCCCGAACGCCCTGGTCCGCCGTGGGTGAACACGCCGTCGGGGCGTAACTCGCCGCCGTACCGTCAGGTATGGAGATCCTGTCGCTCGGCCCCCGGCTGCATCTGGTACGGCCCGCGTTCGGCCAGGCCTACCTCTGGCGCGACGACGACGGCGTCACCCTCGTCGACACCGGGATCCCCGGCAGCGAACCCGCCTTCGCCGCCGCGTTCGACGAGCTGGGCCTGCGCCGCGCCGACCTGCGCCGCATCGTGATCACCCACGGGCACGAGGACCACATGGGCTCGGCGGCCGCGTTGCGGGAATGGGGCGACGGCGTCACGGTGTACGCCCACCGCGCCGACGCGCCGATCGTGCGCGGGCTGCGCCGTCGCGCCGAGCCCGTGCTCACCGCGGCCGAGGAGCCGATCTTCGCGTCCGTCACCGCCGGGATGCCGTCGGTGCCGCCCTGCCCGGTCGACGTCGAGCTGGGCGACGGTGACACGATCGACTTCGGCGGCGGCGCCCGCGTCATCGCCACCCCGGGCCACACCGACGGCAGCATCGCCGTCGCGCTCCCCGAGCACGGGGTGCTGTTCACCGGCGACCTCGTCGCGAACTCCGACGGGGGGCTCCTGCTCGGGCCGTTCAACACCGACCGCGGGCTGGCCCGCGTCTCGTTCGCCGCGCTCTCCCAGGTGCCCGCCACGACCGTCGGCTTCGGGCACGGCGACCCGCTCACCGGACCCGACGGCGCGGCGGCGTGGCGAGAGCTGGGCGAGCGCTGCGCGGCGGGCCCCGACGCGGTGCCCGACCCGCTCGGCTGAGTCCCGCGCCGACCGGCGACGCCCCCGCCGCGGCGGTCGCGATGCACCGCGCGCGCGGCGCGCCGGCACGTCGCAGAACCGTTGTGCACCTCGCAGAGTCCCCGGCCCTGGTGCGGTGCCCATCCGGTCTGCGAGGACGTCCGGCACGTCGGGCGGGTGGGATCGGGGCCTGCGCCGGCATCATCGGCGCATGCCCGACCGCCGGTCCGCCCCCACGCTGGAGTCGGTGGCGGCCGTGGCCGGGGTCTCCCGGGCGACGGCGGGCCGGGTGCTGCAGGGCTACACCACGGTCGGCGACGACGCCCGCGAGGCGGTGCTGCGGGCCGCCGACGAGCTCGGCTACGTCACCAACCGGGCGGCGCGGGCGCTGATGACGCGGCGCAGCGGCTCGGTGGCGTTCGTGGTGGCCGAGCCCGAGGAGCGGTTCTTCGCCGACCCGCACTTCGCGCTCGTGCTGCGCGGCGCGCACGCCGCCGTGGCCGAGCACGACGTGCAGCTCGTGTTCAGCATCGTGCACGGCGACGCGGAGCGGGAGCGGTTCGAGCGGTTCGCCCGCGCGGGCCACCTCGACGGCGTGATCCTCGTGTCGCTGCACGGCGACCACCCCCTCCCGCACACCCTGGCCGAGGCGGGCATCCCGGTGGTGCTGCTCGGGCGCCCGATGGCGGCCATCGCCGGTGTGAGCTACGTCGACGCCGACAACGTGCACGGCGGGCGGCTGGCCGCGGGCAGGCTCGCCGACGCAGGCCGCACCCACCTGGCCACGATCAGCGGGCCCCGCGACATGACGGTCGCCCTCGACCGCGAGGAGGGGTTCCGGGCGGAGCTCGCCGCGCGCGGGCTCGGCCCGGGGGTCGCGGCCGAGGGCGACTTCTCGGTGGAGGGCGGCCGCCGGGCGATGGCCGCCCTCCTCGCCGCGCCCGAGCGGATCGACGGCGTGTTCGCGGCCAGCGACCTCATGGCGCTCGGCGCGTTCCAGGCCATCGCCGACGCCGGCCTGCGGGTGCCCGACGACATCGCCGTCGTCGGCTTCGACGACATGCCGCTCGCCGCCACCGTGCGCCCCGGCCTCACGACCGTGCGCCAACCCGCGGTCGCGATGGGCGCGCAGCTGGCCACCGGCCTCCTGCGCGCGATCGAGGACGGCGCACCGGCCGACACCGTCCTGGTGCCGACCGAGCTGGTCCCCCGCGACAGCGCCTGACCGCCGCCACCAGCGCCGCCGCCTCCCCGCGCCGTCTCACCGCGCCGCCCGACCGCGCCACCTCACCGCGCCACCTCGCCGCGCCACCCGACCGCGCCACCCGACCGCGCCACCCGACCGCGCCACCTCGCCGCGCCACCTCGCCGCGCCACCCGACCGCGCCACCCGACCGCGCCACCCGACCGCGCCGCCTCGACCGCGCCACCCGACCGCGCCACCCGACCGCGCCGCCTCGCCGCGCCGCTCACCGACGTCGCATCCCCGCTGCGGCCTGGCCGACGCGCCCCACGCCACCGGACCGACGACGCCGCTCATATTGCTGAGAGCGCTCTCTTGACACCGCGCGTCCCACCCGCCACCCTTCTCCCGACGACCCGTGAGAGCGCTCTCACCGATCCGGAGGCGACGATGCACCGCTCATCCCCACCCGCCCGCAAACTGGCCGCGCTGGCCGCCGGAGTCGCGTTGGCGGTGTCGGCCTGCGGCGGGTCCGGCGGATCCGCCCCGCAAGCCGCCGCCGGGCCGGTCGAGCTGACCGTCAGCCTGTTCGGCACGTTCGGCTACCAGGAGACGGGCCTGTTCGCCGAGTACGAGAAGCAGAACCCCGGCGTCACGATCAAGTACGACTCGACGCAGAGCGAGGACGCCTACTGGCCCGCCCTGCAGACCCGCCTCGCCTCCGGCAAGGGCTCGTCCGACGTGCAGGGCATCGAGGTCGCCCGCATCGCCGACGTCGTGAGCAACCAGCAGGACCTGTGGACCGACCTGCGCGACACCGCCGCGGGCTCGGCCGTCACGGGCTACCTGCCGTGGAAGGAGAAGGCGGCCACCACCAAGGAGGGCGCGGTGCTGGGCCTCGGCACCGACATCGGCCCGATGGCGCTGTGCTACCGCAGCGACCTGCTCGGCAAGGCGGGCCTGCCCACCGACCCCGCCACGCTCGCCGCGCAGACCTCGACCTGGCCCGACTACCTCGCCCTCGGCGAGAAGTTCAAGGCGGCCGCGCCCGCGGGCTCGGCCTGGACCGACTCGGCGGGCGGGCTCTACAACGCGATCGTCTCCGGCGAGCAGAAGATCTACTACGACGCGTCCGGCACGCTCGTCTACGCCGACAACCCGGCCGTCAAGCAGGCCTTCGACACCGCGGCGGGCGCCGCGTCGACCGGGCTCACCGCCAAGCTGGAGCAGTTCGTCGACCCCGGCTGGGACGCGGGCTTCGGCTCGGGCACGTTCGCGACGATCGCCTGCCCGTCCTGGATGATCGGCTACATCAAGGGCAAGGCGGGTGACGCCGGCGCGGGCAAGTGGAACGTCACCGCGCTGCCCGGCGGTCGCGGCGCCAACTGGGGCGGCTCCTACCTCGCGATCCCCGCGGCGAGCCCGCACAAGGAGCAGGCCGCGAAGCTGATCACCTGGCTCACCGCCCCCGAGCAGCAGGCGCGGCTGTTCACGAAGGTCGGCAACTTCCCGTCGACCACCGGCGGCATCGCCCAGGTCTCGGCGACGACCGACCCGTACTTCGCGGACGCGCCGATCGGCAAGATCTACTCCGCGGCCGCGCAGGCCGCGCCGGTGCAGATCCTCGGCCCCGACGACGGCGTGCTCAAGAAGGTGATGACCAAGGCGCTGCTGTCCGTCGAGGCCAACGGCGTGCAGCCTGCCGACGCCTGGAACGCCGCGCAGCAGGCGGCCCGCCAGCAGATCGGCTGAGCGGGTGACCCTGACGCTCTCCCGGCCGGAGCCCGCCGTCGTCAACCGGCGGCGGGCTCGCCGGTCGCGCCTCCACGCGTTCGAGGCCCGCTCGGCCCCGTACGCCTACATCGCCCCGTTCTTCCTGCTGTTCGCCGCGTTCGGGCTGTTCCCGCTGATCGACACCGCGTGGATCAGCCTGCACCGCTACCGGCTCGGCTCCTCGATGTCGTTCATCGGCCTCGACAACTACGCCTGGCTCTTCACCAACCCGGCCTTCTACAACGCCCTGCTCAAGACGTTCACGATCGGCGTGCTCTCCACCGTGCCGCAGCTCTTGCTCGCGCTCGGCCTCGCGCACCTGCTCAACCACCGGATGCGCGGCCGCACGTTCTTCCGCGTCGCAATGCTCATGCCGTACGCGACGTCGGTGGCCGCGGCCACGCTCGTGTTCGCCCAGCTGTTCAGCCGGGACGCGGGCCTGATCAACTGGCTGCTCGGGGTGGCCGGGGTCAACCCCGTCGACTGGCGCAACGGCAGCTGGGCGGCGCAGATCGCCATCTCCTCGATCATCATCTGGCGCTGGACGGGCTACAACGCGCTGATCTACCTCGCGGGCATGCAGTCGATCAGCCAGGACCTCTACGAGGCCGCCGCGCTGGACGGGGCCAACGCCTGGCAGCAGTTCCGGCACGTGACGCTGCCGGGGCTGCGGCCCACGATCCTGTTCACCATCGTCGTCTCCACGATCGGCGCGTCCCAGGTCTTCGGCGAGCCGCTGATCTTCGGCGGCGGCGCGGCCGAAGGGGGCGCGCTGGGCCAGTACCAGACCCTGGGCCTGTTCCTCTACCAGCAGGGCTGGCAGATCGGGCAGCTCGGCCGGGCCGCCGCCGTGGCCTGGGTGATGTTCCTGATGATCGTGGTGCTGGTGCTGGTGAACTCCGCGCTGGCCCGCCGCCGGGAGCGTGCGGCGTGACCGTGTTCGCGCCGCGCTCGCACGGCCTGCTCGTGGCGGGCCCGCGCACCTACGCCGCGCTCACCGCCACCGCGCTCGTGTTCCTGCTGCCGTTCTACTACCTGGTGGTCGCCGCGAGCAGGCCGATGGCCGAGATGGCGCAGAGCCCGCCGCCGCTCACACCCGGCCCGCTGCTGTTCTCGAACATCGCGAAGGCGCTCGACCAGCAGAACATCGGCCTGGCGCTGGTCAACTCGCTCGTGGTCGCGGGCGTGATCACGCTGAGCACCGTGTTGCTCTGCACGCTGGCGGGCTACGCGTTCGCCAAGCTGCGCTTCCGCGGCCGCGGCCCGCTCTTCGCGCTCGCCGTGGGCACGATGATGATCCCGCCGAGCCTGGGCGTGGTGCCGCTCTACAGCCTCATGGTCGCGCTCGGCCTGGCGGGCTCGCTGGCGTCGGTGGTCCTGCCGTCGTTGGTGGCGGCGTTCGGGGTGTTCTTCATGCGCCAGTACCTCGCTGCGGCGCTGCCCGACGAGCTGCTCGACGCCGCGAAGGTCGACGGCGCCACCGCGCTCCGCACCGTGTGGAGCGTCGTGCTCCCGATCGCCCGACCCGGCATGGCCGTGCTCGGCATGCTCACGTTCATGACGGCCTGGAACGACTTCTTCTGGCCCGTCATCGCGCTCGACACCACCAACCCGACCGTGCAGGTCGCACTGGCCGCGCTCGGCGGCGGCTACGTGCCCGACACAGGCGTCATCATGGCGGGGACGCTGGTCGGCACGCTGCCGGTCGTCGTCGTGTTCCTGCTGCTGGGCCGCCAGATCGTCGGCGGCATCGTCGCCGGTGCCGTCAAAGCCTAGGAAGGCACGCATGACCACCACCCAGCCCGACACCCGCACCGACCTGCTCCGCTTCCCCACCGGCTTCCTGTGGGGCGCGGCCACGGCGGCCTACCAGATCGAGGGCGCGGTGACGGCCGACGGTCGCACCCCCTCGATCTGGGACACCTTCGCGCACACGCCGGGCCGGGTCGCGGGCGACGACACCGGCGACGTGGCCGTGGACCACTACCACCGCTTCCGCGAGGACGTCGCCCTCATGGCCGACCTCGGGCTCACCGCCTACCGCTTCTCGGTGGCGTGGCCGCGGATCACGCCGCACGTCACCGCCGAGGAGCTGGGGCCGGTCAACGCGGCGGGCCTCGCCTTCTACTCCGACCTGGTCGACGCGCTGCTCGCCGCGGGCATCGAACCCGCGGTCACGCTCTACCACTGGGACCTGCCACAGGCCCTCGAAGACGCGGGCGGCTGGACGAGCCGGGCGACCGCCGAGCGGTTCGGCGAGTTCGCCGCCGTCGTGGCGGACGCGCTCGGCGACCGGGTCGGCCGCTTCTTCACGGTGAACGAGCCGTGGTGCTCGGCCTACCTCGGCTACGCCAGCGGCGTGCACGCGCCCGGCCGCACCGACGACGTGGCCGCGCTCACCGCCGTGCACCACCTCAACCTGGCGCACGGCCTCGCCGTCGCCGCGGTGCGGTCCGCCGCGCCGCGCGCGCAGGTGGGCGTCGCGCTCAACCTCGCGTGGGTGCGCCCGGCCACCGACTCGGCCGCCGACGCCGACGCCGCCCGCCGCGTCGACGGCCTGCAGAACCGGGTGTTCCTCGACCCGATCCTCGACGGCCGCTACCCCGCCGACGTGCTGGCCGACACGGCGGCCGTCACCGACTGGTCGTTCGTGCGGCCCGGCGACCTGGCGACGATCGCGGCGCCGATCGACGTGCTCGGCGTGAACTACTACACCCCCACCGCCGTGCGGCACTGGACACGCGAACGGCCCCGCGAGAGCGCCGACGGCCACGACGACAGCGGCGCCCGGCCGTGGGTGGCGTGCGACGACGTCGAGTTCCCCCGCCAGACCGGCAGACACACCGCGATGGGCTGGTCGATCGACCCCCGCGGGCTCACCGGGCTGCTGTCGGGGCTGGCCGCGCGCCGTCCGGAACTCTCGCTCATGGTCACCGAGAACGGGGCCGCGTTCCCCGACGAGGTGGGCCCCGACGGGCGCGTCGCCGATCCCGAGCGCACCGCCTACCTGCGCGAACACCTCGCCGCCGTGCACGCCGCCATCGCCGCGGGCGCCCGGGTGGACGGGTACTTCGTGTGGTCGCTGATGGACAACTTCGAGTGGTCCTACGGCTACGGGAAGCGGTTCGGGATCGTCGCCGTCGACTACGCCACCCAGGCGCGCACGGTCAAGGACAGCGGGCGGTTCTACGCGGAGGTCGCCCGGGCCAACGCCGTCTGAGTAGCGCCGTGAGTACTTCGGCCGATGTGGACGGCCCGCCGCCTCGGTAGCGTCCCCCACCGTGGATCCGATCGGCGGCACCCGGCGCGTGGTACCGGTGCCCGTGCTCGTCGGCGCGGTGTGCGGGCTGGCGTGGGCCGCGTCGCTGCGGTCGTTCATGGCCCAGTTCGCGGGCCCGGAGTCGACGTTCGACTGGTTCGGCACGTTCGAGGGCGTTCTGCTGCCCGGGGCCGTCGTGGGCGCCCTGCTCGGGTGGGCCGCGCACCTGCGGGGGCGGGCGCCGCGGTGGCTCGTGGCGGCGCCCCTGGTGTTCGTGCTGTTCACGCCCTCGGCCCTCGTGTCGGTGTTCGTCGACGGGCTGGGCGGCGGCGCCATCGCGGTACCGCTCCTGGGCATGGCGGGCGGCTACGCGCTGGCGGGCCGGGGGCCGCGCTGGGCCCGTTGGGCGGCGGGCGCGGTCGCGCTCCTCGCCGTGCCGGGCTGGCTGGTCCTGGCGTCGTTCGTCGGGGGAACGCTCGCCCTCGACCACCCCGCGGGGCGCCTGGGTCGCCGTGCTGTACCTGTCGCTGCTGGCGGTGCTCGCCTTCGGCTGCGCGCTGCCGCACCGCGCGCCCACCGAGCTGCTCACCTCCCGTCGACGGCTGGTGCTGGTGGGCGTCGTCTGCGGGCTGGCGTGGGGCGTCAGGCATGCGGGGGTTCATGGCCGCGGCCGCGGGCACCGACGAGCCCTCCCAGGTGAGCTGGCTCGGCACGTTCGCGATCATCCTGCCCATCAGCGCGGTCGTCGGCGGCCTGCTGGGGTGGGCCGAGCACCTGCGCCGGACGGGCGACTCGCGCAGGCTGCGCCGCACCCGGTTCGCGCCGCTGCTGTTCACCGTCGACCCGGCTTCGCTGGTGGTCACGTTGCCCGCGCTCGCGGGCGGGTACGCGCTCTCCGGGCGGGGGTCGAGGCGCAAGCGGTGGATCTTGGGTGGGTGCGCGCTGCTGCCCGTCCCGACGTTCTTCGCCGCGGTGGCGATCTCGGACGGCAACCTGCAGGCGTTCGGCACCCCGCAGACGGTCTGGATCACCGTGCTGCTGTTCTCGCTCCTCGCGGTGCTGACCGCCGCCTGCGTGATCCCCCAGCGCCTGCCCGCCCAGGTCCCGGCGACAGCAGCGGCCGATCAGGATTAATCCGGCGCGCCCCTGGGCACTCCCGTCCATGCGGCCGGTCACGCGGAGGGCAGTGCTCGGCGGTCTCCTCGCGACGCCCCTGCTCGCCGCGTGCGCGGGGTTCGACACCAGCGGGGCCGCCGCGCCCGGCACCGTCGGGTTCCTCTCCACCCAGTTCACCCCCGTCGAGGAGCGGCAGCGCTTCGAGCAGGTGCTCCGCAGCCAGCTGCCGGTGCCGGTGGCGTACAACCCGGTCGAGGGCGGCGTCTTCACCACCACGATCAAGTCGCAGGCCCAGGCCCGCAACGTGCGCACCGCCCTCATCGGCGGCCTCTACAACGACCTCGCCCCGCTCGCCGACGCGTTCGACGACGTCGGCGGGATCCTGGGCCAGCTCTCGGACGCGGGCTACCCCGACGAGATCCTCAAGCTGACCACGCTGGGCGGCAGCACCCCGAAGTTCGTGCCGTGGATGCAGGCGACCTACATCGTGGCCGTCAACAAGCAGGCCCTGCAGTGGCTGCCCGCGGGCGCCGACGTCCGCGAGCTCACCTACGACCAGTACCTCGCCTGGGCGCGGGCGGCGCAGGCGGCGGCGGGCCGCCCGGTGTTCGGCATCCCGGCGGGCCCCAAGGGGCTGTTCTACCGCTTCACCCAGGGCTACCTGCTGCCCAGCTTCACCGGCGGGCAAGTTACGACGTTCCGCAGCGCCGACGCCGAGGCCGCGTGGACCTACATGGCCGACCTCTGGGCGGCCACGGCGCCCGCGTCCACCAACTACGAATACATGCAGGAGCCGCTGGCCCGCGGCGAGGTGCTGGTGGCGTGGGACCACGTGGCCCGGCTCGTCGGCGCCACGAAGGACAAGCCGGACGACTGGCTGATGGTGCCCGCCCCGCGGGGGCCCAAGGGCCGCGGCTACATGCTCGTCCTCGCGGGCCTCGCGTTGCCCAAGGGCGGGCTGGAGCGCCCGGCCGCCGAGGAGGTGATCCGCGGGATCGCGGGCGCGGGCATGCAGGTGGAGACGCTGCGGCAGAACGCGTTCTTCCCCGTGACGTCGGTGCAGCTGCCCGCCGACCTGCCCGGCGCGATCTCCGGCGAGGCCGCCGCCGTGGCGGCGCAGGCCGGGAGCCGCGACGCGATCCTCTCGCTCCCGCCGGTCGGGCTGGGCAGCCGCGACGCGCAGGTGGGCCAGGTGTTCAAGGACTGCTTCCGGGAGATCTGCCTCAACCGCAGGCCCGTGCGCCAGGTGCTCGACGAGCAGGCCGGGCGGCTCTCGGCGCTGCTCGCCGCCGCGAAGGTGCCGTGCTGGTCCCCCGACCCGGCCGCCCCGGTCTGCGCGGTGGCGTGATGGCCGCCCCGACGCTCGACCGCGACACCGAGGCCCCGCGCCCGCGCGCGCCGCGCCCGGAAGGGCCCGTCCGGGCTGCTGCTGATCGCCCCGTCGCTGGTGTTCATGGCCCTGCTGTTCGGCTGGCCGATGGTGCAGGGCGTGGTGCAGGCCTTCCGCGGCGACCAGGGCTTCACGCTCGAGTTCGTCCAGCGCATGGTGACCGACGCCAACTTCTGGCCCGCCGTGCGCAACACCCTCCTGCTCATCGTGGTGCTCATCCCGGTGCAGTTCGCGTTCGCCATCGCCATGGCCCTGCTGCTGCGGGCCAAGCCGCGCCTGGCCAACGTGTACTTCTTCGTCTGGGCGATCCCGCTCGCGGTGAGCGACCTCGCGGCGGGCCTGGTGTGGCTCGCCGTGCTCACCGACCGCGGCTACCTCAACTCCCTGCTGGTCGGCGTGGGCCTGCCGCCGGTGGCCTGGCTGGCGTTCGACAACTGGACGTCGCTCTTCCTCGCGGTGCTGATCGCCGAGCTGTGGCGGGCCACGTCGCTGGTGCTGGTGATCGTCGTCGCGGGCCTGCAGGGCATCCCGCGCGACTACGAGGAGGCCGCCGCGGTGTTCGGGGCGAGCCCGTGGCGGCGGCTGTGGACGGTGATCCTCCCGCTGCTGCGCCCGAGCCTGCAGGTCGCGCTGATCCTGCGCACCATCCTCGCGTTCCAGACCTTCGCCGTGGCCAGGGCCCTCACCGGCGAGAACTTCCCGGTGCTCGTCGGCGAGACCTACCGCTGGTACGTCACGCTGCAGGACCCCGGCGTCGCGGCCGCACTCGCGCTCGTGGTGCTGGTCCTCTCCATGGTCACCTCGGTGATCTACCTGCGGACGCTGCGGAGCGAGGACGCCCGATGACCGCGCCGGACCGGGCCCCGCTGCGCCGGCACCGGCGCAACCGCGTGTGGCTGCAGGTCGCCTGCATCGCGGTCACGGCGTTCATGGCGGTGCCGCTCTACCTGATCACGCTCGCCGCGGTGTCGAGCCGGGCGTCGCTCAACGCGTTCCCGCTGTCGTTCCTGCCGACGGACCTCTCCCTGGAGACGCTGGGCGCCTTCCTGTCCTCGACCGGGGTGGTGCCGTCGTTCGGCAACTCGCTCATCGTCGGCCTGTGGACGCTCGTGCTGTCCCTGCTGATCGGCGTGCCCGCGGCGTACGGCCTGGCCCGCACCCCGTTCGCGGGCAAGGAGCCCTACCAGCTGTTCCTGCTGTTCACCCGGGCGCTGCCGATCGTCGTGCTGTCGGTGCCGCTGGCGCAGCTGTTCCTCACCACCGGCCTGTACGACACCACCTACGCCGTGATCCTGCTGCACACCGCGCTCTCGCTGCCGACCACGATCCTGATCTGCGCCAGCGTGTTCCTCGCCGTGCCGGTCGACGTCGAGGAGGCCGCCCGCGTGTTCGGCTGCACGCCCGCGCAGGCGTTCCGGCAGGTGGTGGCGCCGATGGCGCTGCCGGGCATCGCCGCCGCGGCGATCTTCACGTTCGTGCAGAGCTGGAACGAGGTGCTCGCCGCCTCGATCCTCACGCTCAACCGGCGCACCCTGCCCGCGCAGGTGCTGTCCTCGCTGGGCGACTCGCCGCTGGCCTACCGCTTCGCGGGCGGGTTCGCGCTCGTGCTCCCCGCGCTGCTGTTCATCGCGCTGATGCGCCGCTATCTCACCAACATGTGGGGGTCGACCATCCGATGAGTGACGTCGTGATCCAGAGCCTGGTGAAGACCTACCCGGGCAACACCGAGCGGGCCACCGACGACATCTCGCTGGAGATCGCCGACGGCGAGTTCATGGTGCTGCTCGGCCCGTCCGGCTGCGGCAAGACCACGCTGCTGCGCATGATCGCCGGGCTGGAGCTGCCCGACGACGGGTCGATCGCCATCGGCGGCCGCGACGTCACCTACCTGCCCGCGCACAAGCGCGGCCTCTCGATGGTGTTCCAGTCCTACGCCGTGTTCCCGCACCGCACCGTGCGCGACAACATCGCGTTCGGCCTCGTGACGGCGAAGAAGGACCGCGCCGAGGTCGACCGCAAGGTCGAGTGGGCGGCCGACCTCCTGCAGCTGGGCCGCTACCTCGACCGCAAGCCCGCGCAGCTGTCCGGCGGGCAGCGCCAGCGGGTCGCCGTGGCCAGGGCGATCGTGGTGGACGCCGACGTGCTCCTCATGGACGAGCCGCTGTCCAACCTCGACGCCCTGCTGCGGCTGGAGTTCCGCACCGAGCTCAAGAAGATCGTGCAGGACCTGGGCACCACCACGATCTACGTGACCCACGACCAGGGCGAGGCGCTCTCGCTCGGCGACCGCGTCGCCGTCATGCGGGCCGGTCGGATCGTGCAGCTCGGCGACCCCATCGAGGTGTACGACACCCCGACCGACCGCTTCGTCGGCGGCTTCCTCGGCTCACCCCCGATGAACTTCCTCGCCGCCAAGGTCGACCCGGACGGCACCGGGCTGCACATCGGCGACGACGTCGTGCCCGCGCCGCCCGCCGCGCGCTCCCACGGCGGTCGCGACGTGCTGATCGGGGTGCGGCCGGAGAACATCGAGGTCAGCACCGTGCGCGGCGACCTCACCGCGCACGTCGAGGTGGTGGAGCCCACCGGCGCCGCTGTGCTGCTGACCGTCGACGTGGGCGACGAGGCGCTCAAGGCGGCCGCCCCCGCCACGTTCCGCGCCCGCCCCGGCGACGTCGTGCACCTCTCCTTCCCGGCCGCGGCCGTGCGCCTCTACGACGCGGAGACCCACGCCCTCGTCGCATCCCCCTGACCCGCCGAGAGTCACCGATCTGCTGTTCCGAGTGCAGATCCGTGCCGCTCGACGGGCTAGATGCGCGCTCAACCCGCGACGAACGGGTCGACCGGGGTCGCGGTGCCCACCGCGGCCTGGAGGGCCTCGGCGACCTGCAACGCCTGGTCGTCGCGGTGGGGCGCGGCGATGCACTGCACGCCGACCGGGAGGCCGCCCGCCACGCCGCCGAACGTGACCGCCGACGGCAGCCCGAGCACGTTGGCGGGCTTGATCGGGTGGATCACCTCGAGCGTGCCGCCCGGGTCGACGAGGTCCCAGCCGTGGTCGAACGCGGTGCGGGTCCACACCGGGCTGAGGACCACCGGGTAGTCGCGGAAGAACGCGCTCCACGCGCGGGCCAGGCGCCGCCGTCGGACGAACAGCCCGACGAAAGCGGGCAGCGGGAGCGGCGGCCGGTCGTCGAGCGCGGCGAACAGGAACCGGCGCGCGTCGTCACCCATGATCGGTTCCAGGAGCGGGCGCATCCCGTGCAGCTCGGTGAAGAGGAAGTCCGCCCAGAGCTCGAGAGCCTCCTCGTAGTCCGGCGGGCTCGCCTCCTCGACGGCGAAGCCCGCGTCGGCCAGCTTGGCGGCGGCGTCGCGCACCACCGCGGCGACCCCGGGATCCGTCGCGCAGCCCGGTGGTTCGGCCATCACGGCGACACGGACGGGACCACCCGCGCCCTCCGGGAACAGCGGCGTCGAGACGGCGGCCGGGTCGCGCCAGTCGCTGCCGATCATCAGCTCGAAGGCCTGCCGCAGGTCGGCGACGCTGCGCGCCATCGGCCCGTGCACGGCCATCATCTGGAACGAGAGCGGGCCGTCCTCGGGCGGCAGCGACACCGTGTGCGGCACGCGGTTGGGCGTCGGCTTGAGCGAGGAGATCCCGCAGCAGTGGGCCGGGTTGCGCAGCGAGCCCCCGATGTCGTTGCCGACCCCGAGCGGCGACATGCCCGAAGCCAGCGCCGACGCTTCGCCGCCCGACGAGCCGCCCGCGGTCTTGCCCGGGTGCCAGGGGTTGCGGGTGAGGCCGCGCAGGCTGCTGTCGGTCGACACCCGCAGCCCCATGTCCGGGAGGTTGGTGCGCCCGATCACGATCGCGCCGCCCGCCCGCAGCCGCGCCACCAGCGTCGCGTCGACCGGGGCGACCATGCCCTCGAACGCCTTCACGCCCTGCGTGGTCGCCGTGCCCGCGACGTCCAGGTTCTCCTTGATCGTCACCGGCACGCCGTGCAGCGGACCGGTGGCCTCGCCCGCCGCGCTCCGCCGGTCGGCTTCGTCCGCCTCCGCCAGCGCGCGGTCGGCGAGCACCACGACGACCGCGTTGAGCTCGGGGTTGACCTCGTCGATCCGGCGCAGGTGCGCCTCGACGACCTCGCGCGCGGACGCCTGCCCCGTGCGGATCAGCTCGGCTAGCTCCAGGGCGCTCCGGCGCCACAGCTCGTCGCTCACGCGTCATCCTCGCTGTCGCTCGGCTGCCGCGTTCGCGGCACTGCTGTGTCTGATCGTGAGCTCGCTCACGTCTTGTGAGCGTAGAGGCGGAGGTTGCGGATGTCGTAGGTGAAGAGCTCGTCGACCACGAGGTGCTCGGCGACGGCCGCGCGGAGCGACTCGGCGTCGAACATCGTGTGGTGGGCGTTCCAGATCCACAGCGGCACGCCGCGCTCGTCGTGGCCCTTGTGCGCCTGCCGGTCGGAGTGCCCGCCGAGGATCCAGTAGTTCGCCTCCGCGGTGTCGACCTCGCCGCGCACCCACTGCGCGGCCACGAACTTGGCGTCGGGAACGCCGATGTCGACCTTCGCGCCCGGGCGGAGCACCCGGGTCCACTCCCGCAGGGTGTCGGCCACCAGCTCGTAGCTCTGGTGCTCCAGCACGTGGTTGGCGCGCAGTGCGTCGATCGAGCCGGTGGCGAACGGCAGCCGGTCGACGGCGCACAAGACCTTGATGCCGGGCAGCGGCAGCATGTCGACGTGCAGGTCGTAGTCGGGATGCGGCTTCTCCCCCGCGCCGATCTCCAGCCTCATGCGCTAGGGGGAACGATCTTCTTCACGACCTTGGCCGGGCGGCCCGCGACCACCGTGTACGGCTCGATGTCCTCGCGCACCAGCGAGCCGCCCGCCACCACGGAGTGCTCGCCGATCTTCACCGGGCCCAGCACGAGCACGTGGCTCGCCAGCCACACCCCGTCGCCGATCACCACGTCGCGGCCCGAGCGCGGGAACGTCATCTGCCGCTCCAGGCCGAACTTCTCGATGTCGTGCGTGCCGGTGAGGATGGCGACGTCGTGCCCGAAGAACACGTACTCGCCCAGCCTGATCTCGCCGCCGGACACGTTGAACAGCGCGTTGTTGACCACGGCCGTCTCCGGGATGTGCAGCCGCGACCGGTCGCCGTGCCAGCGGTACTTGTAGAGCGCGTCGAGCTTCTGCTGCTCGACCTGGCGGGCCACCTCGGCCGCGACGAGCTTCTCCAGTGGGGCGCGCAGGCTCGTGCGCAGGGTGTCGAGCAGTCGCATCCGGGCATCGTGTCACGGGCGGCCGCGACCCGCCGAGGTTGCCGTGAGCGGGGTTCGGCGGCGGCGAAGCCCCGCTCAGTGCAATCTCGGCGACGACGCGGCCAGCGTCGCGAGCAGCTCGGCCCGGCTCGGGCCTGGCGACAGCCACGGGCGGCCCACCCACGGCAGCACGCGCTCGCGCAGCGTCGCGTCGGCGAAGACCTCGGCGGGTGTGGCGAGCAGCGCACCGATGACGGCGTGCGCGCGGGTGAGCTCGGGATCGTGGCGGGCGCCGACGTTGAGCGCCGTCGCCATCGTCCAGCCGGGGTCGTCGGGCCGGTAGGCCTCGCCCGCGATGTCCGCCTCGATCGCGGCCAGCCGGTGGTGGTCGAACGCGAGCGTCGCATCGACGTACGGGCCGACCACGCGCTCCGTCTCGTCGTGGAACCGGTTGACCAGCGCGTCGGCGTCGCCGAGCCCTTCCTTGGCGACGGTGTCGCGCAGCACGCTCGCGTGCAGGGCGCCGATCGAGGCGCCCCGCCCGAGCGACGGGTTCGTGCACGCCCAGGCGTCGCCGACCGCGACCAGGCCGGTGACGACCGGCCGCCCGTCCACGACGAACGCGCGCCGCCGGTCCGCGAGGCCGCCGAAGACCGCGATGTCGGTGATCGGCTCGCCGGACAGCCAGTGCGCGGCGGCCGGGTGGCGCCGGATCGCCGCCTCCCAGTTCGCGGCCCGGCGCAGCGGGTGCAGCGCCCGGTCACGGGCGCCGGTGACGACGCCCAGCCCGTAGGTGCCGTTGTCGGCGGCCAGCGTGAGCAGCGAGACCGACCCGTAGTGGGAGAGGTTCGCGTCGCGCCCCTCGGGGAGCGGGCCGCGGTAGTGGCGGCAGTAGTAGCGGAACCCGCTGTCGGCCTCCGTCACGGCCGGTGCGCGCCCGCCCGCCGCGACGATCCAGTCGACCGTCGGTCCGTGCCGCCCGGTCGCGTCGACGACCAGGTCGGCGGCGAGCTCGCCACCGTCGGTGCGCACGCCGACGACCCGCGGCACCGCCGACCGGCCCGCCGTGACCAGCCCCGACACCCGCACCCCGCGCCGGATCGTGAGGCCGGGCGTGCGGGCCGCCACCCCGGCGACCGCGGCCTCGATGACCGGACGGCGGGCCGTCACCGCGTCGAAGCGCTCGTCGCCCGGCCGCCACCCGCCGGTGACGTCGGCGGACCGCTGGTGCAGGACGTTGGTGCGCGTGGCCCCGGCGGCCAGCATGGCGACGAGCACGTCGGGCAGCTCCTCGGCCATGACCGCCCGCCACCGGGGCAGCAGGAAGTGGAGCTGGCGGAACTGGGCCACCCCGGGCCGGGCCCACTCCCGCCAGGCGGTCTCGGCCCCCTCTGGTGGCGGCGCGGGGTCGCGGTCGAGCACGGTGACGGCGTGGCCGTCGCGGGCGAGCAGCATGGCGGCGGTGAGCCCGGTGAGACCGGAGCCGAGCACGAGGATGTCGGACATACCGGGCAGGGTGCGGGTGCGCGGTGCTCACCCACCAGGTCGAACGGTGCTCACTTCCTGCCCGGTCTCGACCGCCCACAGCAGCTCGACCACGCGCTCGACCGCCCGGCCGAGGTGCCGACGATACGTGCTGAACGGTAGGCCGAGCACCTCGGCCGCGGCCTCCTGACTGGGCGCGGGACGCAGGAACGTGCGGTCGAGCACCCGGTGCAGCGGCGCGCCCTTCGGCTCCTCCCCCACCCGCGCGATCGCCGCGACCAGGTGTTCCCGCACGCCGGAGCCCAGCGTCGAGCCCGCCAACGGCGAAGCGCCGAGGCGGTCGGGCCGGTGCAGATCGCGCAGCGCCGCGCGCACGGCGTCGGCGAACGCGGGCTGGGAGAGCGGCGGCGGCTTCAGCATCTCCGGCGGCGGCGGCCCGGTCTCGCCGGTGAGCTCGCGGCCCGCCGTGAGCCGCATGAAGTCCAGGAGGGACAGCCGCCTGCGGTCCCAGCCGTAGACGGTGGCGTCCCCGGCGTGGCCCAGGAGCGTGAGCCCGAGGTACTCCATGAACGGCCGCCAGAAGGGCTCGTCGGGGGCGGTGACCATCCGCCATGCGTCCTGCTTGGTGAGCCACTCGATGATCGACGTCACCGAGCCGACGAGCACCATGTTCGCGGCGCTGCGCGGCCCGGCCCGGGCCCCGACGCACCGGGCGATCTTGGCCGTCTCGCCGGGTCGCAGCGGGCTCTGCCGTTCGGCCGCGGCCAGCGCCGCCGCCACCACCGGGTCGTCGGGGCCCGCCGGGTCGGGGACCCGCACCTGCAGGGCCCACCCCTCGATCCCGACGTCGGAGCGCGCGACGTAGAGGCATTCGGGCTGCGCGGCGAGCCACCCCGCCGCGAGCGTGCCCTCGCGGGCGCCCCGGTCGTGCGTGACCAGCGCGGCGACCTCGGCGTGGTCGGCGGCGCGGCCGGGCTCGACCGGCAGCACGCCCTCGTCGCGCAGCTGTCGGAACTCGGCGGCCAGCGGGGGGTGGCGGGGCAGCAGGAACAGCTCGGTGGCGTCGCGGAACGGCGTGGTGGTGCGCCCGGAGCGCAACCGGCGGGTCGCGTGGGCCCGGATCGTGCGGTGCAGCGCCCCGTAGGCCTGCGGGTTGCGCTGGGCGAACTCGGTGTCGACGAGGTCGCGCATCAGGTCGTGCAGGTGCAGGCCGGTGCCGGAGTGCCGGACGAACGACCGGGACGCGAGCCACGCCCAGACCTCCGGGGCCCGCTCGCCCACCGTCTCGACGAGCAGGTCCTCGGTGGTGCGGTGGGCGTGCGCGCACGTGGCGAGGCCGGTGCGGTGCACGGGGTCGGGCACGTCGCGGACGAGCACGTGGCAAAGGTCGGCCACGAGGTCGGGCCGCTCGTCGAGCCGCCCCGGCGCGCGGCCCTGCGCCGCCGCCTCGGCGAGCAGCACGAGCGCGAGCGGGTGGCCCCGACCCAGCTCCGCCAGCCGCCCGCAGGCCGCGGCGGGGGCGCCGAAGCGGCCCACCAGGTCCGCGCTCTCGGCGGCGTCCAACGGGGCGAGCGCGCAAGTGCGCAGGAGCCGCCGCCAGCCCGCGTCGGCCGACCACGCCGAATCCGGTGGCTCCCGACCGGCCAGTACCGCGACGGCGCCCGCGGGCAGCGACGGCAGCAGCTCGCGGCGGAACCAGCGGTCGAGCGGGGTGAGCAGCTCGTAGGTGTCGACGAGCAGCACCGGGCCGGGGTCGTCGGCCACGGACGCGACGGCCGCCGCCACGGCGGGGATCGACCCGGCCACGTCGCGGCCGTCGAGGCTGACCACCGGCCTGCCGCGGGCCACCGCCCGCCTGCGCATCTCGTCGAGCAGCGTGGACTTGCCGATGCCGCCCGGGCCGTGGACGAACAGCACCCGGGCGGGGGCGTGGCCGTCCAGGGCGGCACCGAACGCCGCCAACTCGGTGGCCCGGCCCACGAAGCCGAGCCTGCGGGCGTCGTCGAGGGCGCCCGACAAGGTGTCGCCCACCCGGCGATCGTAGACATGCGGTGCCGGTCTTCGGGGTACTAGTCGACCATGACCGAGCCGATGCCGACGGGCCTCGTGCGCGTCGACCCCGCCGAGGTGGGCCTGACGCGGCGCAGGCGCGGCCGCGGGTGGAGCTACCTCGACGCGACCGGCGCCCCGATCACCGACGCCGAGATGGTCGCGCGGATCAAGGCGCTGGTCATCCCGCCGGCGTGGCAGGACGTGTGGATCTCCCCCGACGCGCAGGGGCACATCCAGGCCATCGGCACGGACGCCGCCGGGCGGCGGCAGTACCGCTACCACGACGACTGGCGCACGGCGCGCGACCGCGAGAAGCACGACCGGGTCCTCACGCTGGGCAAGCGGCTGGTCAAGGTCCGCACCGAGGTCGTCGAGCGGCTCGGCGCCGCGGGCCTCGGCCGCGACCGGGTGCTCGCGGGCGGCGTGCGCATGCTGGACCTCGGGGTGTTCCGCGCGGGCGGCGAGGAGTACGCACCCGGCGACGACGACGATGACGGCACGTTCGGGCTCGCCACCCTGCGCCGCGAGCACGTCACGCTCAAGCGCGGCGCGGTGCTGTTCTCCTACCCGGCGAAGGGCGGGGTGCCGCGGGCGGTCTCCCTGAAGGACCCGTTGCTGCACAAGATGGTCAACTCCCTGTTGCGGCGCCAGGGCGGCGGCGAGGACCTGCTGGTCTACCGCAACGGCCGCCGCGATTGGCACGACGTGCGGGCCGAGGACCTCAACGCCGCGGTGAAGGAGCTGGCGGGCGAGGAGTACACGTGCAAGGACCTGCGCACCTGGAACGCGACGGTGCTCGCGGCGGTCACGCTCGCGGCGGGCACGGCCGAGAGCGGCGTGCCGAAGTCGGAGCGCACGCGCAAGCGGGTGGTCAACCAGGCGGTCAAGCAGGTGTCCGAGCACCTGGGCAACACCCCGGCCGTGGCGCGGTCGTCCTACATCGACCCGCGGGTGCTGGAGCAGTTCGGCGAGGGCCGCACGGTGCTGCCCACGTTGCGCAAGCTCCCCGGGCCGATGCCCGACCTCACCGACGACGCCACGCGCGCACAGGTCGAACGCGCCGTCGTCCGCCTCATCGCGTCCTGAGCAAGCGCGGGTCCTCCACGCGGCGGGTGTCGACGTGCACGCCGTCGCGCGGGTGCCCGCCGCCGAACGCCGCGAGCCGCAGGCAGGTCTCCAGCCACAGGTTCAGCTGGATCTCCTTGGCCAGCCGCAGCCGGTTGTAGAGCACGTGCGAGAGCCGGTCGGCGGCGCGGGCCCACGACTCGATCTCGATCTCGACGGCCCCGTCGTCCAGGTCGCGGGCGCGGAACTCGATCTGCCCGGCCTCAAGGTGCCCGCGCAGCGTGGCCAACCGGATCGACGTCGGCGTGGCCTTGACGACCCGCACGGGGCCGTCCCACGGGCCGGGCATCCGCACCACGAACTCGTCGCCGAGCCGCAGCGCGTCGGGGTGGCCCCGGGTCTTGAGGAACACGGCGACGTCGGCGGGCGCGCCGCGGTTGGGCTCACCGCCGAACGCCGCGATGAGCTCACGAGCGCACGCCGCGCCGCCGTCCGCGAGCACCCGGTACCGGCGGTGCAACATCGGACCGACGCCGTCCTCGACGCGCAGGAGCTGGTCGTCCTGGTACTCGACGGGCACCGGGTCCGGGAGGTCATCGCCGTCGCCGTCGTGGTCGGCGCGGTGGACGACCACCACCCGCCACAGGTAGCGCCACGACACCAGCGCGATGCCGAGCGGCCACCGCGCCACGATCCCCAGCCCGCGTAGATCCACGCGACGCGGGTACCCACCGCAGATGAACGCAATCGTCGCGCGTTGGAGCACCCCCGCCTCGATGTCGCTGCGCGCCGCATCGCTCGGGTCGATCGGGCTCTGCATCGGGCTGTGGATCCGCGCCAAGACCGTCGACCAGTCCGCGCGCGGCAACGCCGAGCGCCGCGCCCTGTTCGTCGGGTTGTGGCCGCCGATGTTCTGGCTCATCGCCGACACCGTCGACGACATGGGCCGTCGTCGGCGGCGGCGGCGGTGAGGCGCACCCTCGGGGCGTTGGTCGACGACCTGCGCGGACGGTCGGTGAACTACGCCGAGGAGGAGGCACCACCGCACGTCGTCGCCGGTTGGCACCGCGACGGACTGCGGATGGTGCTCGGCCGCGAGGAGCCGGGCGAGATCGAGCCCGGCGGGCTGGCCGAGAAGGCCGCCGCGCTCGTCGCGAGCTACGAGTTCGCCGACCCGGCCATCCTGCGGGCGGTCTACCGCACCCCGTCCGACCTCGTGGGCCGCAACATGCTGCTCGTGGGCCGCTTCCTGCTGCTGCGGTTCGCCATGGGGGTGCGCGTCACCGAGTCGCACGACGACGTGCGCGACGGCGAGCACCGCATCGGCTGGTCCTACCAGACCCTCGAAGGGCACCTGGAGCAGGGCAAGCTGACCTGGGAGATCGCGAAGGACCTCGCGAGCGGCGAGGTCGAGTTCCGCATCCGCGCCTTCTCCCGCCGCGCGCCGCTGCGCAACCCCGTCGTCGCCTTCGGCTTCCGCTTCTTCGGCCGCCGCACGCAGACCCGCTTCTACGACAAAGCGCTGCAGCGGCTCGCCGACCTGCTCGCGCACCCGGCCGTCGCGCCGCCCCCGTCGCTGCACGACGGCCTCGCGCGGGCACCCGGCGGGCGGGCGCCGTTCAGCCCGGAACGGTTCACGATCCGGCTCGTCCACCCCGGCCGGGTGTCTGGCCCAAAACCGCGGGGATCTCTACCGTGATCATGTGACGACCGAGGTGGACGCGGCCGGGCGCCAGGCCGACCAACGCGAGCACCGACTGGCCAAGCTGCGGGCGGCCCAGGAGCGCGGCGGGGAGGCCTACCCCTACCGCTGGCCCACCGACGCCACGTGCGCCGGGATCCACGACGCCCACCCCGATCTCGCGCCCGACGTCGTGACGGACGAACGGGTCAGCCTGGCGGGCAGGCTGGCCCTCGTCCGGCGGCAGGGCGGGCTCACGTTCGCGCAGCTGCGCGACCGCACCGGCGCGGTCCAGCTCTTCGTCGACACGGAGGTGCTCGGCGCCGAGCGCCACCACGCGTTCGACGACCTCGACCGCGGCGACTGGGTGGGCGTCGAAGGCGTCGTGATGACGACGCGGCGCGGCGAGCTGTCCGTGCGCGTCGAGCGGTTCGCGCTGCTGGGCAAGGCGTTGCGCGAGCCGCCCGACAAGCACCGCGGGCTCACCGACGTCGAGACCCGCTACCGGCAGCGCTACGTCGACCTGGAGGTCAACGAGCGCACCCGGGAGATCTTCCGGATCCGCCACACCGCCGTGCGGGCGATCCGCGGGCACCTCGAGGACCGCGGGTTCACCGAGGTCGAGGGCCCGGTGCTGCAGTCGATACAGGGCGGGGCGAGCGCGCGCCCCTTCGTCACCCACCACAACGCCCTCGACATCGACCTCTACCTGCGCATCGCGCTCGAGCTGCACCTCAAGCGGCTGATCGTGGGCGGGATGGAGCGGGTGTTCGAGATCGGGCGGGTGTTCCGCAACGAGGGCATCGACACCCGGCACAACCCGGAGTTCACGATGCTGGAGGCCTACCAGGCCTTCGCCGACTACCACGACATGATGGACCTGGTCGAGGGCATGGTGCTGGCGGCCGCACGGGCCGCGCTCGGCCCTGACGACGCTGCGCTCGTCGTCCACTACGGCGGCCACGCCATCGACCTCGCCGCCACCCCGTGGCCGCGCAGGCGGTTCGCCGACATGATCGCCGAGACGACCGGGGAGACGATGCACCCGGGCATGCCGGTCGACGAGGCGCGCGCGGTGCTCGACCGGCTCGGGCTGGCGTGGGAGACGGGCTGGGGCTCCGGCCGCCTGATGAAGGAGGTCTACGACGAGAAGGTGCAGCACTCGGTCGTCGGGCCGGTGTTCTGCATCGACTACCCGCGCGAGGTCTCACCCCTGGCCCGCGTGCACCGCGACGACCCCGACTACGTCGAACGCTTCGAGCTGATCGTCGCGGGCTTCGAGCTGTGCAACGCCTACTCCGAGCAGAACGACCCGGTGGCGCAGCTCGCGGCGTTCGAGGCCGAGGCGCGGGCCAAGGCGGGCGGCGACCCCGAGGCGGGCGACGTCGACCTGGACTACGTGCGCGCCCTCGAACAGGGCATGCCGTGCACCGGCGGGCTCGGCATCGGGATCGACCGGCTGGTCATGCTGCTCGCCAGCGTCGACTCGATCCGCGAGGTGATCCTCTTCCCGACGCTGCGGCCGGAGTTCGCCCCACCGCCGGGCCGCGGCCCCCAGGGGGCGCCCCGCCCGCTGGTGGCGCTCACGCCGCTGGCCGCGGCCGGTGTGGCCGGTCCCGCCCCCGTCGCCGACGGGGGTGCCTCAGTCGTCACGCTGCCCGACATGGCGCCCTCGGCCCACGCCGTGCCGCCCCCACCGCGGCGCCGCGACCGGCACCCCCGCGCCGTGCGGGCGATCGCCGCATTGACCGGCGCCGCGGGTGTGCTGCAGCTCCTGACGTTGATCCCGGTCCTCAACTCGCGGATGGCCAGCGACCCGCTTGGCTTCGCCCCGGTGTGGGTCCCGGTGACCGGCCACGTGGTGTCGGTGGTGATCGGGCTGCTGCTCCTGTTGCTGGCCGACCAGCTCGCCAAACGCAAGCGGCTCGCCTGGCGGGTCGCGGTGGGGCTCTTCGCCGTGGGAGCGGTTGCGCACCTGCTGAAGGGGCCGCAGCCGGTGGCCACCGTGATGTGCGTGGGGCTGTTCTGCGCCCTGCTGTTCTACCGCCACGACTTCCGCGCACCGGCCGACCCGCCGTCGCTGTTCCGGGTGCTGCGGTTCGTCCCGATCTATGTGGTCGGCGTGGCCGTGTTCGGCTTCGCGGCGCTGTGGAGCGAGGGCGATCGCGTCTCGCCCGAGGTGTCCTTCTGGCCGGGGCTCGCCACGATCTTCGGCGGCCTCATCGGCCTGGACGGCGCCTACACGTACGCGTCGCCGTTCTTCGCGGCGTTCTTCCCCGCCGCGCTGGTGGCCCTGGGCGTCGCGGGCCTCGTCGTGCTCGCGGTGCTGGTGACCCGGCCGCTCGTCGAACGGCACCCGCACACCGAGGACGACTGGACGCACGCGGAACGGCTCGTGCACACCTACGGCTGGGACACGCTCGCCTACTTCGCGCTGCGCGACGACAAGAGCTTCTTCTTCGCCCAGGACGGCGAGGCGTTCCTCGCCTACACCTACGTCGGCGGCTACGCGCTGGTCGCGGGCGACCCGATCGGCCGCCGGGAGTCGGTCGTCGCGGTGCTCGACGAGTTCCTCGACTTCTGCGCGGAGCGCGGCTGGAACCCGGCGCTGTTGGCCGCCCGCGAGGCGAGCATGCCGCTCTACTCCTCCCGCGGATTCTCGGCGTTCTACCTGGGCGACGAGGCGATCATCGACTGTCGCACGTTCTCGCTGGGCGGCCGCAAGTCGCTGCGTTCGGCGGTGCGCCGGGTCGGGCGCCGCTACCGGTTCCAGATGATCCCGGAGTCGCAGGCCTCGCCACGGCTGGTCGAGCAGCTCAACGCGATCAGCGCGCGGTGGCGGGGGAAGAACCCGGAGCGCGGGTTCACGATGTCGCTGTCGCGGGACATCGTCGGCGCGGGGGCGAACCCGGAGTTCCTGCTGTGCGTCGCGCTCGACGAGGACGGCACGCCGGGCGGCTTCCTGCGCGTCGTCCCCGCGTACGGGCCCTCGTTCGGCTACACGCTCGACCTCATGCGCCACGACCCCGGCGCACCCAACGGCATGACCGAGTTCCTCATCTCCGAAACGGCGCTCGGGCTCGGCGGCCGCGGCGTGGCCCGGCTGTCGATGAACTTCGCGATGTGGGGGCGGCTCTTCGCCGACGACGTGCCGTTCACGCCCGCGCAACGGCTCGCGCGGCAGGCGGTCGGCCTGCTCAACCCGTTCTTCCAGATCGAGTCGCTGCACGCGTTCAACGAGAAGTTCGGGCCGCAGTGGCTGCCGCGGGTGCTGGCCTACCGGCACGCCGTGGACCTGCCCCGGGTGGGGCTGCGCTACGCGGGCGCCGAGGGGTTCCTCGCGGTGCCCTTGCTGGGCGAGCTGCTGGTGCCCCGCGCCGTCGGCGGCGTCGAGGCGCCGTCGGAGCGGGCCTCCTGACGGGCGGCCGCGGAGCGCGCCAACGCGCCCGTCGCGACCGTCATCGCCACCACCAGCACCGCGAACAACACCCACTCCGGTCCGTCGACGCGCACCTGCTCGTCGAGCACCGCCGCCCCGAGCGCGACCCCCACGAGCGGCTCGCCGACCGTGATGATCGGCAGTGAGGCGCCGAGGCCGCCCGCCTGGAACGCCGACTGCGACGCCAAGGTGCCGCCCACGGCCGCCAGGACCAGCGCGGGCGTCTCCCAGGCGGTGACCAGCGCGAGCGGGCCGTCGTCGAGCAGGCTGACCACGCCCTTCGTCAGCGCCGCGGTGAGGCCGTAGAGCACCGCGGTGACCACCGCGAGCAGCACCGCGCGCACCGCGCCCCGGCGCACCGCCGCCCCGGCGAGGCAGCCGCACAGCAGCACGCCGAGCACCACACCCGCGGGCAGCCAGGTGGCAGGCGCCGCCCGGTCGACGCCCGCCGTCGGCTCGGCGACGACCACGAACAGCGCGAGGGCGGCCGACAGCACCAACGCCCACGCCGCATCGGCGCGCGAGAGCCGCCGCCCCGACCACCACGCCGCGAGCGGGAGGGCGAAGAGCAGGGTGGTGACCAACAGCGGCTGCACGAGCACCAGCGACCCGAGGCCGAGCGCGGCGGCCTGCGCCGCGTAGCCCGCGAGATCGCCCCCGGTGCCCACCCACCACAGTGGACGGCGCACCAGCACGCGGATCAGGCCGAGGCCGCGGGCGCGCTCGTCGGGCACCTGCGCCGCGGCCCGTTGCTGGGCCGCGGCCGCGACGGCGAAGAGCGCGGCCGCCACCAGCGCGAGCCCCGCAGCCACGATCGTCATCGGCCCTATGATCCACGCATCGACGCCGTGGCCGACATCCAGATCACCGACTGGTGGCCCGTCGGCACCGTGATCGCAGTGCTCGCGCTGGTCGCGTTCGTGGCCGCGATCCGCCTGCGGCGCCTGGCCCGGCTCGTCGCCGTCGTCCTGTGCGTGGTGCTCGTCGTGGTGGAGGCGGGCAGCGCGGTGAACGCGCACTTCGAGTACTACCGCACGGTCGGCGAGGTGTTCGGCGAGGGCGGGCCGGACGAGAGCAGCCTGGCGCAGGCCGAGCGGGACGTGGGCACGATCCCGGCGCAGGGGCAGGTCGTGCCGCTGACGATCCCCGGCACGCGCTCGGGCTTCGTGGGCCGTACCGCGCAGGCCTACCTGCCGCCGATCTGGTTCGCCCGCGACCGGCCCAAGCTGCCCGTCGTGATGCTGCTGCACGGCACGCCGGGCGCGCCGACCGACTGGACCGACGGCGGCCTCGCCCCGGCGACGGCCGACGCGTGGGCCGCGCAGCACGGCGGGGTGGCGCCGGTGCTCGTGATGCCGGACATCAACGGCTCGCTCACCGGCGACAGCGAGTGCGTCGACAGCCCGCGGGGCAACGTCGAGACCTACCTGACCGTCGACGTGCCCGCCACCGTCGGGCAGGCGCTGGGCACGCTCCCGCCGGGACGGGCGTGGGTCGTGGCCGGGCTGTCCGAGGGCGGCACCTGTTCGATCGTGCTGGCGCTGCGCCACCCGGACCAGTTCACCGCGTTCGGCGACTTCGGCGGCCTCGTGGGGCCGCGGGTGGGCGAGACCAACGCCGACACGGCCGACACGGTCACCGAGCTCTTCGGCGGCTCCCAGCAGGCGTTCCTGGCGCACGAGCCCACCGCGCTGCTCAAGGGCGGCCGCTTCCCGCGGCTCGGCGGCTGGTTCCAGGTCGGCGCCGACGACCAGCAGCCCTACCAGGCCATCCAGCAGCTCGTCCCGCTCGCCCGCGCGGCCGGGATCGCGACCTGCTCGGTCGTGATGCCCGGCGAGGGCCACACGTTCGACGTGTGGTCGGACGCGTTCCGCCAGGCCCTGCCGTTCTTCGCCAAACGCCTACGCCTCCCGCCCGAGCCCGCCGAGAACCCCGAGCCCTGCCGGGACTAGTGACGGGGCACTGGCTACCCGTCGGCCAGCACGATCACCGCGTCCGGCTCGATCGCCCGGAACGTGAGCGTCTCCTCCAGGTAGAGCTGCACCGACTCGGCGTCGTGGGCGGTGTAGCCGACCGACCAGTCCTGGCCGACCGACAGCAGGAAGTCGCCGCCGCGCTGGCTGAGCAGGAGCGCGCCGTCGAGGCCCGGCGACCAGACGACCTCGCCGCCGAGCACCCGCGTGAGGTGGTCGACGAGCAGGTAGCCGCCGTGCTCGGTGGTCTCCACGATGCGCGTGTAGCGGGACGGGCTGATCGCGAGGGCGTACGGGCCGCCGATGCCCTTGCCGCGCATCCGGTCCACGGCCTGCGCGACGATCGCCGGGTAGGTCTGGCAGTCCTCGCCGAGCGTGGCCGTCGGGAACCCGGACACCGCGGCGAGGCCGTCGATGCCCGCTGCGGACCACCCGTGGAAGATCGCGCGGTTCTCCGTGATCGCCGCGGCGCGCGCGGCCCGGCGCAGGTCGTCGAGGTCGGCGTCGGTGGCGCCGCGCTGGATGTCGTCGATCTCGCGCCTGCGCACGGTGAACGGCACCCGGATCTCGGTGTAGGGCAGCACCCGGCGCTGCGCGGTCTGCACCCCGTCCGCTCCGCCTGCGGGCTGCGCGATGTCCTCGACGCGCCCGACCGACAGCCGGTCCTCCCGCCACCCGTGCGGCCCCGACCAGTCGCTCAGCCTGCGCGCGGCGAGCTGCGGCGTGAGCCGGGAGCGGGCCTCCGACGCGATCTCTTCCCAGGCCCGCGCCGGGATCGGGGCGAGGTCGCGGAGCAGGTGGTCGGTGGCCGTCATAGCTGGCGCTGTCCCTTCAGGCTGCCGATGCCGAGCGAGCCGTCGCCCGCGCGGGTCTGCGCGATGTCGCGCTCGATGGTCTCGACGTAGCGCTCCGGGTTCTTGTCGGAGACGTTCACCCCGTCGGTCGTCGGGTGCTGCTCGAAGAAGCGCGCGAACTGGCGGCCGAGCGCCTCGCGCAGGCCCGCCGGGGCGTTGGCGCGGAAGTCGGCGATGCCCTCGCGTTCCTCCTCGGCCATGTGCTCGTCGTTGGCCTCGCGGGCCGCCGCGACGGCCGTCCACCACTCCGGCGTGCCGACGGCGTGGGTCTCGGCCGCGTGCACGCCGTCGCGGATGTCGTTGTGGTCGCCGATCGCGTCGAGCGTGGCCTCCTCGGGGTCCTCGGTGCCGCGGCGCAGGAGCTGCGGGTAGAAGATCTCCTCCTCGGCGATGGCGTGCAGGTCGAGCTTCGTGGCCAGCGGGTCCCACACCGCGCGCAGGGCGTCGGGGTTCGCAGGGCTCGCGGCCTTGGCGTCGTCGAGGCGCACGAACTGCTCGCGGAACCACTCGTGGTGGGCGAGGATCTGGTCGGTGATGTCCGTGCTCTCCGACGGCATCGCGCCTCCCGATGTTCAACTCGACGTCCGGCCGAGATGCTTCCAGGATGACGATCACCCCGCCAGTGCAGGAGCCGCCGTGAAGATCCTCGTGCCCGACACGATCCCGCTCGACTTCGCCGAGCTGCGCGATGCCGACGCCGAGCTCAACCCGGTCGGGTACCGGGTCGCCGAGCCGGTGCCCGAGGAGCACGTCGACGCGGAGGTGCTCGTCGCGTGGTCCAACCCGCCCGGCCCGCTCGCCGACGCGGCCCGGCGCCTGACCAAGCTGCGCTGGGTGCAGGACCTCGCGGCCGGGCCGGGGGTCACGCTGCAGGCGGGCTTCCCCGCCGAGGTGGTGATCACCAGTGGGCGCTCGCTGCACGACCGGACGGTCGCCGAGCACGCGCTGGCCCTCACCCTCGCGGCCGCCCGGCACCTGCACGTGGCCGTGCGCGCCCAGATCGGGCACCGGTGGGCGAGCGAGATCGGCGGCCTGCAGCCGCTCGACAACGCGCAGGGTTTCACCACCCTGCGCGACGCGAACGTGGTGATCTGGGGATTCGGCGGCATCGCCCACACGCTCGCGCCGCTCTACACCGCGCTCGGGGCCGACGTGGTCGGCGTCGCCCGCACCCCTCGTACGGACGGCCCCTACCGCGTGGTGGACGACGTGGACGCCGTGCTCCCGACGGCCGACGTCCTCGTCAACATCCTGCCCACCGCCCCGGCGACGGACCGGGTCGTCGACGCCCGCAGGCTCGCCCTGCTCCCCCGCAAGGCCTGGCTGGTGAACGTGGGCCGCGGCAGCACCGTCGACGAGGACGCCCTGGTCGACGCGCTGCGCGCCGGGGAGCTGGCCGGTGCGGCGCTGGACGTCACCCGCACCGAGCCGCTGCCCGTCGACTCGCCGCTCTGGGACCTGCCCAACGTGATCATCACGCCGCACGGGGCGGGCGGCCGCCCGCTCGGGGCGGCCGCCCTGATCGCGGCGAACGCGCTGGCCCTGCGGCGGGGCGAGCCGCTCACCAACGTCGTCGACCGCTAATCCGTCGCGAAAATCGCGACTCGGCGTCCCGAAAGTCGCGACTCGCCGTCTGGGATCCGCGCCGGGCCGGGGGTTCGGCCCGGCGCGGAAGATCAGCGCCTGCAGGTCAGGCAGGCGGGGCGAACAGCTCGAGGGCGATGTTGTCCGGGTCGCGGAACGACAGCCCGGAGCCGTAGTGCGCGTCGATGATCTCGCCGCGCGCCACGCCCAGCTCGTCGAGCCGGGCGGCCCACCCGACCAGCTCCTGGCGGCTGCCGACGCCGAAGGCGATGTGGTCGAGGCCCGGACGGCGCTCGTCGAACTTCTCCTCGCTGCTCAGCACCGGGAAGGCGTGCAGGCCGAGCAGGGTGTTGCCGAGTGCGTAGACCACGTGTCGGAACGGACCGGTGTCCTCGTCGAGGACGGCCTCAGCGCCGAGTACGCGGGTGTACCACTGCTTGCTCGCCTCGATGTCGGTGACGGTGATCGCGACATGCGCAACGGCGGGCATCGTGGTGGGGTTGGTCATCGGGTTGCTCCCTGTCGTACGTCTGAAGTTGACGCGAGAAGCATCCGTCCGACGTGCCGCCCGGAGCATCGGCAGCGGCGACCTATCTCTCGATTCCCACTACCTAGGGAAGGATGCCCATGTCGGCGGCCCGGCGGCAGGCCGCGCGCCGGGAGCCGACCCCGAGCCGCGCCAGCACGGCGGCCACGTGGTGGTCGACCGTGCGGATCGAGACCACCAGCCGGGCCGCGATCTCGGCGTTGGTCAGGCCCTCGGCCAGGAGCGCGAGCACCTCGATCTGGCGGGCGGTGAGCCCGGCCGGGTTGGCCCGGGTCTCGGCGAGCGGCCCGCGCGGCACGCGGGTGATGCCCAGCTGCCGCAGCCGCTCGCGCAGCCGGGCCGACAGCGCCACCGCGCCGAGGCCTTCGGCGATGCCCAGAGCGCGCACGATCGCGTCGGGGTCGCCGGACGCCGCGAGCGCCAGCGCGTGCCGGTACGGCCTGCCCTGCTTCTCCCAGTAGATCGCGGCCGCGGCCCAGTCCTCCGCGAGCAGCGCGGCGTAGGGCTCCGCGACCGGGCCGGGCAGCGCCACCGGGATGCCGAGCTGCGCGCACCAGCACGCCAGCTCACCGGTGGACCACGGCTCGCCGAGCTCGGCGACGCGGCGGAAGCCGTCGGCGGCCAGCGCCCGGGCGGCGGCGCGGTCGCCGCTGAGCCAGGCGTGTTCGACCCGGGCGGCGGCCGTCGCGGCGATGCGCTGGACCCCGCCCGCCCGCACCGCCCAGCCCCACGCCTCCTCGAGGGTCGCGCCCGCGTCCTCGTCGCCGCGGCGGGCCTGCAGCAGGCCGACGGTGACCAGCGCCGGGACCGTGAGGATGCCGGACTGCGCACCCGCGCGCAGCGCCGCCCGTGCGTCCTGCTCAGCGGCCTCCCACCGGCCGAGGTCGAGCAGGGTCTGGCCGCGCATGGCGAGCAGGTAGTTGCGGTAGGAGGCCACCTCGTGCGCGTCGGTGTACGCCAGCGCTTCGGCGATGGCGGCTTCGGCCTCGTCGTAGCGGAAGCGGTAGACCCAGGCCCGCGCGCGGAACGTGAGGGCGAGGGCGGCGACGTCGTCGCGGCCCGCGTGGTCGGCGAGCCGGTGGGCGGCGAGCAGCATCGCGGCCCCCGCCTCGAGGTCGTCCTCGACGGTCGCCACGCCCACCTGGACGAGCGCGAAGGCCAGCGCACCGTCGTCGCCGAGCTCCCGCGCGAGCGCCGCGCCGCGCTCACCCCACGCCCGCCCCTCGGGGTAGTCGTCCGACATGTTGGCCAGGCCCGCCAGCATCCCGTAGGCCATGGCCAGCTCCGGGCCGGGCGCGAGGCCCTCCAGCACGCCGACGGCGGCACGCGCAGCCTGCCGCCCGCCCGCCTGGTCGCCGGAACGCCACTGCACCTCGGCCTGGCGGGTGAGGCTCGTGCCCGCGTGCCGTCGGTCGCCGAGCGCCCGCCACAGCCGCACGGCCTCCTGGATGGCCGTCAGGGAGTCGTGCGTGCGGTCGGTGAGGTGCGCCTCCACGGCGAACTGCTCCAGGAGGCACGCGCGCTCGGGCTCCGGGAGCAGCCCGGCGTGTTCGAGCGCGGCGCCGAGCTGGGCGGCGGCCTCCCGGTGGGCGCGGGCGGCCGCGGCCCGCTTGCCCGCGGCCACGGCGTGGCGCAGGATCGCCCGCGGTTCGGCGGCCGACCGCGCGTGGTGGGCGAGCCGGGCCGGGTCCGCGTCCGCGCGCGCCTCCAGCACGGCCAGGAGCCGCCGGTGCAGGACGTGGCGGCGCGGCACGAACAGTGCCTCCTCCACGACGCGGCGGGTCAGCTCGTGCCGGAACCGCACCCCGGCCTCCTCGGCGACGAGCAGGCCGGTGCGCATCGCGGTCTCCACCGCGTCGAGGCCACCGCGCCGCCGCGCCCTCCACCAGCCACCACTCGCAGATCCCCGGCACGAGCGCGACGACCTCGATCGCCGGACGGGCCACGGGCGGTGCGGCGGCGAGCCGCCCCAGCACCGACTCCCGGATGGACGGCGGCACCTCCGCCCCGCCGCCCGCGAGCAGCTCCGTGACCAGCAGCGGGCTGCCACCGGTGAGCGCGTACACCTCGGCGGACCGCGGCCCCGCCAGCACCGCCACCGCGTCCGGTGAGAGCACGGCCAGGGGCAGCCGCACCACGCGGCGCCGCGGCAGCGTGGCGAGCACGCGGGCGATGGACGTCGTCGACTCCGGGTCGTCGTCGCGGAAGGTGAGCACCAGCAGCACCGGCAGCTCGGCGAGGCGGCGGCCGAGGTGCGCGAGCCAGTCCAAGGTGGCCTCGTCGGCCCAGTGCACGTCCTCGACGACGAGCACGGTGGGCTCGGTGCGCAGCGCCTCGGCGACCGCGCCGTAGCGGCCCTGGACGGCCCCGTTCAGCAGCGCCGGGGCGTCGCCGAGCCGGTGCGCGATGTCGTGCAGCGGGCCGAGGGCGCGGGGGGCGAGCAGGTCGTCGCAGGCGCCGGTGAGCACGCGCGCCCGACCCGCCGCGGCCGCGCGGAACGCCTCGACGAGGCTCGTCTTCCCGATGCCCGCCTCGCCTGAGACGGCGGCGACCCGGCCCGCGCCGCCCAGCGCCGCGTCGAGAGCCGAGTGCAGCGCCGCCAGCGCCGGGCCGCGCTCCAGCAGCTCCACGGATGGATGCTAGTGCCCCGTCAAGAAAGGTTCGCCACGTATCTCGGCGGCCCGAACGCCCGCTGGCGGCGTTGCCGCACGAGCCGAGTACGCCCGGTACGAGGCTCGTGCGGCGCCTTGCCAGCGGACGTTCGGATCCACCGATACACGCACCAACCTTCCTTGACGGGGCACTAGCGACGAAGGGGGGCCTGCCAGGGTAAGGGAATGCGCACAAGAGCGGCCCTCCCGACGACGACGCGGCCATCGACGCGGTGGTCGGCGCCGCCTTCGGGGAGGAGGGCCCGGTGATCGTCGGGCTGCTCGGCCTGCTCGCCGCGGCGGGCCACCGAAGGGCGTCGCTCGTCGCCGAGCAGGACGGGGCGCTCGTCGGCCACGTGCAGCTGTCGCGGTCGTGGGTCGACGCGCGGGAGCGGCTCGTCGAGGTGCTGGTGCTCAGCCCGCTCTCGGTGCTCCCCGAGGCGCAGGGCCGAGGGGTGGGCACGGCGCTGGTCGCCGCGGCGCTCGAGCGGGCGGCGGCGCTCGACGCGCCCGCCGTCTTCCTCGAAGGCTCGCCCGACTACTACGGCAGGCGCGGTTTCGTGCGCGCGAGCGAGCTGGGTTTCACCCGTCCGTCGGTCCGCATCCCGGACGTCGCGTGCCAGGTGGCGCTGCTGCCCGGCTACCAGTCGTGGATGGCCGGTGCGCTGGTCTACTGCGACCCCTTCTGGGTGACGGACGCGGTCGGGCTGCGTGATCCGTTGCTCGCAGAGTGGGAGACCCCTTGATTCCTCGTGCCGTCATCTGTTGACTTGCTCAGGCATTGCCGTCGCCGAAAGGACCACCCGTGTCAACTCCCGCCTCTGTGTCCCAGGCCCGGCCCGTCGCGATCCCGGTCTCCGAGACGCTGCCGTGGCTGATCGGCGCCGCGCTCTTCGGCCTGCTCCTCTACTACTTCGTGGGCATCGACCAGGGCGCCACCTCGGTGTTCGGCGACAACATGTACATCCACGAGCTCGTGCACGACGCCCGCCACCTGCTGAGCTTCCCCTGCCACTAGGCCGCCCCCTCGTCACCGTCTGCCGCGGCTGCTGCTGCGGCACGGCGGGCAAGCACCCCGACGTCGACCACGACGCACAGCTCGCCGAGCTGACGGCAGGCATCGGCGAGGCAGGCCGCGTGCGCGTCTCGGACTGCCTCGACTCCTGTGAGCACTCCAACGTGATCGTGGTCGGGCCGTCGCCCGACGGGCGCCGCGCGGGCGCCCGCCCGACCTGGCTGCTCGGCGTGCTCGACCGGGCGACCGTGGCGGACATCGTGGCCTGGGTGCGCGGCGGCGGCCCCGGTATCGCGGATCCGCCGCTCTTCGTCGACCTGCGGGTGTTCACACCGGGCCGACGGGCGCGCCGACAGCTCCCCGGCGACGGCTGAGCACCGCGCTATCCTCGGCTGCACATGTCGACGTCCGCTGACACGTCGACACCGAGGAGGGGGCACGGGGTGGATGCCGATCTCGCGTTCGACGCGCTGGCGGACCCGGTCCGCCGCGAGATCCTCGCGGTGCTCGCCGAGCGCGACGAGTGCAGCGCGGGCGAGCTGTCCGACGCCGTCCAGCGGGTCGGCCGCACGGCCGTGTCCAGCCACCTGCGGATCCTGCGCACGGCGGGCCTGATCGCCGAGCGCCGCACGGGTCGGTTCCGCTACTACTCCGTCGACGCGACCGGCCCGGCGCAGGACGTCATCCGCTTCCTGCAGGAGCTGTTCCAGGGCTCCCTCGCCGACGCCAAAGCCGCCGCCGAGGCCGACGCTCCGGACGCCCGAGCCATCTGATGGCGGGCCTCGCCCTCTCGGTCGAGCAGCGGATCGAGGCGCCGCCGAGCGCTGTGTTCGACCTGGTCGGCGCGGGTGCGGGCGCGGGCTGGCTGTTCGACACCGTGTGCGACCGGCTGGCCCCGGGCGCGGCGGTGGCGCTGCGGGCGCCGCTGGGCGGCCCGCCCGTCGAGCTGCTGGGGCGGATCGCGCGCATCCGGCGCCCCGGTCGGATCGACATCCACCTCGACGTGCCCTGGCGGGGCACGCTGCGGCTCCTCTTCGACGCCGAGGGCAGCGGCACGCGCGTGCGGGTGGTCGCCGACCTCGACGAGGACGGCCTGCGCTGGCTCATGCGCCGCCGCGGGTACCTCGTGCGCGAGCCCACCGACCGGCGCGACCACCTCCTCGGGCTGCTCACCAGCAAGTCCGGGCCCGGCAGCGTGTTCGCCGCCGCCACCGCGAACCTCGCCGCGATGGCCGTCGACGAGGTCAACGCCGACGGCGGCATCCGCGGGCGCACGCTGCGGCTCGTCGTCGGCGACGACGGCACGAACCCGGAGTGGGGCGCCGCCGAGGCGCGGCGGCTCGTGCAGGGCGGCTGCCGCACGATCGTGGCGGGCACCACGTCGGCCACCTACGCCCGGGTGTCGGACGCGTTGCGCGGCGACGGGGTGCTGCTCGTGCACGCGGTGATGAACGAGGGCGGGCAGGGCGGCGAGCTCCGGATACGGCTCGGCGAGCGGCCCCGCCAGCAGCTGCGCGCCGCGGCCGGGCCCGTCATGCGGGCGGCGGGCGGGCGGCGCTGGTTCCTCGCGGGCAACGACTACGTGTGGCCGCGCGCCGTGCACGCCTCGGCGCGCCGGGTCGTCGACGAGCAGCGCGGCAGCGTCGTCGGCGAGGCGTTCGCGCCGCTCGGCACCCGCGACTTCACCCCCGTCGTCGAGACGGTGCTGGCCTCGGGCGCCGACGTCGTGCTGTCGTCGTTCGTGGGCGCCGACCTGGTGGCGTTCGAACGGCAGTGCCACGCGATGGGGCTGCGGGAACGGGCCCGCACGCTCGCGCTCACGCTCGACGAGCCCACCCGCGAACGGATCGGCGACGTCGCCGCGGCGGGCATGCGCGGGATCGCGGGCTACTTCGAGCAGCTCCCCGACACCGCCAACGCCGAGTTCCTGCGCCGCTACCGCCGCACGTTCGGGGCGTTCGCGCCGCCGGTGGGGAGCATCTCGGAGTCGGTGTACGAGGCGGTGCACCTGTACGCGGCGGCCGCCCGCCGCGCCGGGGAGGACGAGCCGCGCACGGTCGCGCGCGAGCTGCGCCGCAGCCGCGCCGAGTTCCCGCGCGGCACCGTGACCGTCTCCGGCCCCGAGACGGTCACCCAGCAGCTCTACCTCGCGGAGGCGACCGCGGGCGGGTTCGCGGTCACCCCTTCTTGATCCGTCAACGTGTCAGAGAACGTTGACGGGACGTAACGGCCGTACCTAGGGTTTTCCCATGCCCGTCGACCCTCCGGATGACGCCACCCTGCGCAGCATCGCCCAGCGCTACGGGCTCGGCCTCACCGACGCCGATCTCACGTCCTTCCGCCCGTTCGTCGAGGGCCTCCTCGCCTCCTGGGGAGCCGTCGAAGAGCTCTACGCGGCCTCCCGGCCCACGATGCCGGAGCGCGCCTGGAGCCGCCCCGACCCCGCCGACAACCCCTTCAACGCGTGGTACGTCACCACGTCGATCACCGGGTCCGGGGAGGGCCCACTCGCCGGGAAGACGGTGGCGGTCAAGGACAACACCGCCGTCGCGGGCGTGCCGATGATGAACGGTGCGGGCACGATGGAGGGCTACACGCCGCTGCGCGACGCCACCGTCGTCTCCCGCGTCCTCGCGGCGGGTGCCACCATCACCGGCAAGGCCGTGTGCGAGGACCTCTGCTTCTCCGGCGGCTCGCACACGTCGCAGACCGGGCCGGTCCGCAACCCGTGGGACGAGACGCGCTCGGCGGGCGGCTCGTCGTCGGGCAGCGCGGCGCTCGTGATGGCGGGCATCGTGGACGTGGCCACCGGCGGCGACCAGGGCGGCTCGGTGCGCATCCCGAGCGCCTACTCGGGCACCGTCGGGCACAAGCCGACGTGGGGCCTGGTGCCCTACACCGGCGCGTTCCCGATCGAGGCGACGATCGACCACGTCGGCCCGATCACCCGCACGGTCGCCGACGCCGCGCTCGTGCTGAACGTGATCGCGGGCCCGGACGGGCACGACCCCCGCCAGCCCCGCGACCTCGTGCCGGACGACTACCTGGCCGCGCTCACCCGCGACGCCTCCGGCCTGCGCGTCGGCGTCGTCACCGAGGGCTTCGGCCACCCCAACTCCGAGGCGGCCGTCGACGACACCGTGCGGGCGGCCACCGAGACGCTGCGCGGGGCGGGCCTCGCCGTCGAGGACGTCTCGATCCCGTGGCACAGCCACGGCGCGCGCATCTGGGACGTGATCGCCACCGAGGGCGCGGCCAGCCAGATGGTCGACCTCAACGGCTACGGGCTGAACTGGAAGGGCCTCTACGACCCTGAGGTCATCGAGCACTACGGCAACCAGTGGCGCGCCGACGGCACGAAGTTCTCCGAGACGGTCAAGTTCGTGCTGCTCACCGCGGGTTCGGCGGTCGAGCGGCACCGCGGCAAGCACTACGCGATGGCGCAGAACCTCGCCTACGAGTTGCGCGCGGCCTACGACGAGGCGCTGTCGCGCTACGACGTGCTGGTGATGCCCACGCTGCCGATGCAGGCCACCGTCATCCCGGGGCCCGACGCCCCGCGCGACGAGATCCTCCTGCGCGGGCTGGAGATGATCGCCAACACGTGCGTCACCGACGTGACCGGGCACCCGGCCTGCTCCGTGCCCGCAGGCCTCGTGAACGGGCTGCCCACCGGGATGATGATCATCGGCAAGCAGTGGGACGACGCCACCGTGCTGCGCGTCGCGCACACCTTCGAGCAGGCCGTCGGGGGCTTCCCGCGGCCGACGTCCGCGCGGGTGGGGAGCCAGTCGTGAACGGTGTGCACGACCTCGGCGGCACCGACGGGCTGGGCCCCGTCCCGGTGCCCGCGAGCGAGCCGTTGTTCGGCGCCGACTGGGAGAAGGCGGCGTTCGGCATGTTCTCCATGCCGTTCCGGGCGGGGTTCTTCGGCGTCGACGCGTTCCGCTTCGGCATCGAGCAGATGCACCCGGCCGCCTACCTGCTCTCGCCCTACTACGAGCACTGGGCGCACACCGTGGAGCACTACGGCGTGGCCAAGGGCGTGCTCGACGAGGCCGAGATCGACGAGCGCATGCAGTACTTCCTGGAGAACCCGGACGCGCCGATGCCGGAGCGCGACGACCCGGACCTGCTCGCGTTCGTCGACGCCGTCGTGAAGGCGGGCGCGCCCGCCGGGCGGCCGTCGGACAAGGTCGCGAAGTACGCGGTGGGCGACCGCGTCACGGTCATCGACGACTCCCCGCACGGCCACACCCGCAAGGCCCGCTACGTGCGCGGCAAGACCGGCGTCATCGAGATGGCGCACGGCACGATGATCTACCCGGACAGCGCGGGCAACGGCGGCCCGGAGGCTCCCGAGCACGTCTACACCGTCAAGTTCACCAACGAGGAGCTCTGGGGCGCCGAGGCCGCGGAGCCGAACGGCGTCGTCTACTTCGACGTCTGGGAGCCCTACATCGAGGCGGCGTCATGACCGTGCACATCCGTACCCAGGAAGAGATCGCCGCCCGCGTCAAGGCGCTGGAGGCCCTCATGATCGAGAAAGGGGTCATGACGACCGCCGCGATCGACCGGCTCGCGGAGATCTACGAGAACGAGGTGGGGCCGCAGCTCGGCGCCGCGGTCGTCGCCAAGGCGTGGACCGACCCGGAGTTCAAGGCCCGGCTGGTCGCCAACGCCACCGCGGCGTGCGCGGAGATGGGCATCGGCGGGCTGCAGGGCGAGGACATGGTCGCGGTCGAGAACACCGACACCGTGCACAACGTGATCACCTGCACGCTGTGCTCCTGCTACCCGTGGCCGGTGCTGGGGCTGCCGCCGAACTGGTACAAGGGCCCGGAGTACCGCGCGCGGATCGTGCGCGAGCCGCGGAAGGTGCTGCGCGAGGACTTCGGCTTCGACGTGCCCGACTCGGTCGAGGTGCGCGTGTGGGACTCGTCGTCGGAGATGCGCTACTGGGTGATCCCGGTGCGGCCCGCGGGCACCGAGGGCCTCGACGAGAAGGCGCTGGCCGCGCTCGTCACCCGCGACTCCATGATCGGCACCGGCGCGCCGAAGGCGCCCTGATGGGCTACCGGCAGGACGCGACGGAGCTGGGCGACGCCCGCCGCCGCGTCGAGGCGCTGGTGAGCGGGATGCCGGGCGAGAGCGCTCCGTTCGAGCAGCCGTGGGAGCTGCGGGCGTTCGCGATGGCCGTGGCGGCCTACCACGCCGGGCAGTACGAGTGGAGCGAGTTCCAGCTCTCGCTCATCGATTCGATCAAGCGGTGGGAGGCGGGCGACGGCGGCGAGCCGTGGTCGTACTACGAGCACTGGCTCACCGCGCTGGAGACCGTGCTGGCGGGCAACGGCGCGCTGTCGGACGCCGACCTCGACGACGCGACGAAGGCCGTGCTCGCCACGCCCCCCAACAAGGGCCACCACGAGGCGCACCGCGAGCCGGTGGCGGTCGACCCGGCCCGGTAGGCGCGGGGTTGCGGCGGGGTAAGAATCCCCTTACCCCGCCGGAGGGAAGTGTCGCCCGGCCAGGCATGGCCGCAGCCCGCGTCGGACGCGATGGTGGTGCTTCCACGCACTCGGGGGTTGTACATGCATCCGACCGCACTGGACGACGTCAACGCCGCGCAGCCGGGCCTGGTCGAGCACCTGGCCGAGACCCGAACCGCGCAGAAGCAGCTGTACGCGGAGCTGCTCGCGCTGCGCGGGCGCTACCAGCACGCGCACCGGGCCTACTGCGCCGCGTACGCCGCGATCCGCAACCACGGCGTGCGCGAGCGGGTGCTGACCGACCTGGACTGCCCGCCGCTCGACCCCCGCTTCGACCCGTTCCTTCGCGACGCGTTCATCGGCCGCGGCCACCACCACGCCTGACGGCGAGTCGCCGATTCCGGCACGGCGAGTCCCCCTTCTCGGCACGGCGAGTCTCCCTTTTCGACACGGCGAGTCTGCGTTTTCGCGACGCCGCGCCGGGACCTAGGCTCGACCCCATGCACGTAGCCGTGACAGGGGCGGCCGGGATGATCGGCCGCAAGCTGGTCGCCCGGCTCGTGGAAGACGGCAGGCTGGGCGACGCGGAGCTCGAGCGCCTCACCCTGATGGACGTCGTGGCGCCCGACCCGCCACCGCAGGGCACGGCCTTCGCGGGCGACCTCGCCGATCCCGCCACCGCGCAGCGCCTGGTGGACGGGCGGCCGGACGTGATCGTGCACCTCGCCGCGGTGGTCTCCGGGGAGGCCGAGGCCGATTTCGACAAGGGCTACCGCGTCAACCTCGACGGCACCCGCACGCTGCTGGAGACCATCCGGGCCGCCGCCTACCGCCCCCGCGTGGTGCTGGCCTCGTCGATCGCGGTGTTCGGCGCGCCGCTGCCGACCCCGATCCCGGAGGATTTCGCCACCCTGCCGCTCACCAGCTACGGCACCCAGAAGGCCATCGACGAGCTGCTGCTGGCCGACTACAGCCGTCGCGGCTTCGTCGACGGCGTCGGCATCCGGCTGCCCACCATCTGCATCCGGCCGGGCGCGCCGAACAAGGCCGCCTCCGGGTTCTTCTCCAACATCCTGCGCGAGCCGCTGGTCGGCAAGGAGGCCGTGCTGCCCGTGCCCGAGACCGTGCGGCACTGGCACGCCTCGCCGCGCTCGGCCGTCGGCTTCTGCCTGCGCGCGGCCACCGTCGACACGGAGCTGATCGGGCCGCGGCGCACGCTCTCGATGCCGGGGCTGTCGGCCACGGTCGGCGAGCAGATCGAAGCGCTCCGCCGGGTGGGCGGCGAGGCCGCGGTGCGGCTGATCCGCCACGAGCCCGATCCGCAGATCATGGAGATGGTCGGCAACTGGGCGGCGGCGCTGGACGCGAGCAGGGCCGAGCGCCTCGGGTTCGTCGCCGAGACGTCGTTCGACGAGATCATCCGCGTGCACCTGGAAGACGAGCTGCACCGGTGACCGTGCTCGTCGCGGGCGCCACCGGCACGTTGGGGCGCGCCGTGGCGGCACGGCTCGGCGGGCCCCGCCTGCTCTCCCGGCGGCCCGGCCCGGGCGGGGTGGCCGCCGACCGCGCGGAGCGACGGCCACCGGCCGGCGTCGAGATCGTGCTGGAGGTCGCCGACGTCGAGGCCGAGCTCGACCGGGTGCGCCGGGCGGGCTGGCCGATCGCGGAAGGCCTCGCAAGCCAGCCATGGGGCCAGCGCGACTTCCGCCTCCTCGACCCCAGCGGCTACTACGTGCGCCTCACCGGGCCGTGACGGCGAGCTGCGGGTAGTCGCGCACGGCGACGGAGTCGTGCAGGCCGGTGTCGCCCGCCGCGGCGAGCCGTCGCGCGAGGCCGGGCGGCAGCGCGGTGAACAGCTTCACGCCGGTGGTGAGCGCCCACGTCGTCGCCCGGCTGGTGGGCACGAGCCGCTTGGCCATCGTGACCGCGAACGCCCGGCTGCGCCGCACGTACTCGCCCATCGCTTCCTCGTAGGCGGGGAACGCCCGGGCCGGGTCGCCGCCCGCAGCGGCGAGCTCACCGGCCAACGTGTACGCCCCGACGACGGCGAGGCTCGTGCTGCCGCCGACGGCCGGTCCCGGGCAGTACCCCGCGTCACCCACGAGGGCCACCCGGCCGCGCGTCCAGTGCTCGAGGCGCAGCTGGGTGACAGAGTCGAAGTAGAACGCCGACGCCCGGGCGGCCTCGTCGAGCAGCCGCGGCACCTCCCAGCCGAGGTCGCCGAACCGCTCCCGCAGCAGCCGGAGCTGGGCCTCGCCGTCGTGCCGGTCGTAGGACAGCTCGGCGGGGGTGCGGAACAGGAACAGGGCGCGGGCGTCGGTCATGTGCCGCGCGCTGTAGACGCCCGCGAGCCGGTCGACCCCCATGACCCCGCGCATCTCGTCGCGAAGGTCGAGGTAGTCGGGGATGGAGGCGACGGCGATGTAGGCGCCGATCCACTTCGTGTACTCAGCCTCCGGGCCGAAGACGAGCCCGCGCACGCCGGAGTGCAGCCCGTCGGCCCCGATCACGAGGTCGAACCGGCGCGGCCGCCCCTTGGCGAACGTGACCTCACCGTCGTCGCCGATGCCGGTGACGTGGTCGCCGAACACGTACTCGACGTCGTCGCGGGTGGCGTCGTGGAGGATCTCGCCGAGGTCGTCGCGCATGATCTCGACGTGGCGGCGGCTGAGCCCGGCCATCAGCTTGCCCATGGAGATCGTGGTCGGCCTGCGCGCGCCCTCCCGCAGCACGACCATCCGCTCGGTGCCGGTGCGCCGGGCCACGACCTGGTCGGCGAGCCCCATCCGCTCGACGATGTCCATGGCGGGCGCGAAGAGGTCGACCGCGTGCCCACCGGTCTTGCGCAGGGCTGGGGCCCGTTCGACGACGGTGACCCGGAAGCCGCTGCGCCGCAGCCAGTACGCCGTGACGGGGCCCGCGATGCTCGCGCCCGAGATCAGAACGTCCATCCCCGTCTCCTTACTGACCGATAGGTAAGTACTCTAGCACCCTGACTGACCGATCGGTAAGTAGAATGCGCCCATGGCACGCGGCGACACCCGGGAACGCATCCAACAGGTCGCGCGCGAGCTGTTCGTGGCGCAGGGCGTGCAGGCGACGAGCCTGCAGGACATCGCGAACGAGCTCGGCATCACCAAGCCCGCGCTCTACTACCACTTCGCCTCGCGTGAGGAGCTGGTGCGCAGCATCATCACGCCGATGGTCGAGGACCTGGAGGCGTTCGTCGCCTCCATCGAGGCCGCGCACGAGCACGACCCGCGGGCGCTGCTCTCCGGCTTCTTCGACCTCCACCTCAAGCACCGCGACATCCTGCTGCTCGCCGTACGCGAGATGACGACGCTCGCCGATCTCGGCCTGCTCGACCTCGCCATCGGCTGGCGCACGCGGGTGGGCGAGCTGCTGGTCGGGCCGGACGCTCCGCTGGCGCGCCAGTGCCAGGCCGTGGTGGCGCTCGGCGGCATGGCCGACTGCGCGTGGGCGTTCGAGCAGGTGCCCGTCGAGACGCTGCGGCCCGCCGCCGTGGACGCCGCCTGCCTCGCGCTCGGCATCACCTGACCCGCCGCTTGATCGGCACCTGATCGGCACGGCCGATTCCCGCCAGCGAGTGGCGTCGTGGCGGGCCAGTGTGGAGACATGCTCGTACTGCCCGACCTCGACTGGACCGACCTCGCGCACCGGCTCGACTCCGACGGCGTCGCGGTCACCCCGCCGCTGCTCTCGCCCGCGGAGTGCGCCGAGCTCACCGCCGCGTTCGACGACGACGCGCTGTTCCGCTCCACCGTCGTGATGGCGCGGCACGCGTTCGGCGAGGGCAGCTACCGGTACTTCGCCGAGCCGCTGCCCCCGCTAGTGCAGACCCTGCGGGAGCGGCTCTACCCGCCGATCGCCCGCGTCGCGAACGCGTGGGCGCAGCGGCTGGGCGAGCCGACGTTCCCCGACACGCTCGACGACCTGCTCGACCGCTGCGCCCGCGCAGGCCAGACCAAGCCCACCCCGCTCGTGCTGCGCTACGGCCCCGGCGGCTACAACTGCCTCCACCAGGACGTCTACGGCGACCTGACGTTCCCGTTGCAGTTCCTCGTGATGCTCTCGCGGCCCGACGTCGACTTCACCGGGGGCGAGAGCGTGTTCGTCGAGCAGCGGCCGCGGCAGCAGTCGCGGCCGATCGTGCTGCGCCCCGCGCAGGGCCAGGCGGTGGTGTTCCCGGTGCACCACCGCCCCCGCCGCGGCACCCGCGGCGACCACCGCGTGCAGGTGCGCCACGGCGTCAGCGCCGTCCACAGCGGGAGCAGGCACGTGCTCGGGGTGATCTTCCACAACGCGCGTTGATCGGCGCGATTCGCACACCACGCGGCTCCGGACCGGCGTGGTGTGCGACTCGACGCGATCACGCCGCCTGGCTGACCGCGGCGACCCGGCCCAGTGTGAGGTCGAGCGCCGCCCGCAGCTGGGCCTCGGGGCACTCGGTGGTCGCGGCGCGCCAGGCGACGTGGCCGTCCGGGCGCACCAGCACCGCGCCACCCTGCGCGTACTCCGCCAGCGCGTCGCCGACGTCGACCACCGTCAGGGGAGGACCGCCCGCGACCCGGTCGGCTGCGGCGCGCCAGGCGGCCGCATCCTTGCCGACCAGCAGCGTCAGCCGACCGTCGAAGAGGTCGAGCGTGGAACGGCGGCGCCCGTCGACGGTCACCCAGGCGTGCGGCGCCCGCTCCCCCGCGTCCGCCGCGACGACCGACGACGCGTACCGCACGCCGAGGTCCTCGCCCAGCGGGTCGGGCTCGGGCGGGCCGCCCATGCGCAGCGACCGGCGCGCGCGGTACTCCCCGGGCGTGCGCCGCTCCAGCTCGTAGCTGTCCAGCAGCTCGGGGCCCGCCCATCCGCGCGCGACCCAGGCCAGCTTCCAGCCGAGGTTGTGGCCCGCGGCGATCGCGGTGTTCATGCCGACGCCGCCCACCGGCGTCATGCGGTGCGCCGCGTCGCCGACGAGGAAGCCGTTGCCCGCGCGGAACGCGTCCGCGAGCTCGGCGGCCATCACGAACGGGAGCCGCGCCAGCACCTGCACCTCGAGGTCGTCCACCCCGACGGCCGCGCGGATCAGCTCGACGCACCGCGACGGCGTGAAGTCGGCGGCCGACTCGCCGCGCTCGGGGAACCACTGCCGCCCGTAGCACCAGCGGCCGTCCCCGACGGGCACCAGCACGCCACCCGCCTCCGGGTGCTCGATCATGTAGAGCCCGTAGCGGCGCTCGCCGATGACCGGTTCGAGATCGGCCGTGAACATCACGTTGATGAAGTCGCCGAGCGTGCCGAGGTGCGTCAGCTCGATGCCGAGGGCGCGGCGCACGTCGCCGCGCGGGCCGTCGGCGCCGACGACGAACCGCGCCGCCACCCGCTCCTGCGCGCCGGTCGCCCGGTCGCGCAGCGTGGCGTGCACGCCGTCGCCGCGGTCGACGAGCCCGACCAGCTCGACCCCGAACCGCACCTCGCCCCCGAGGAGCCGCAGGTGGTCGAGCAGCACCGGCTCGATGTGGTCCTGCGGGACGCACGCGGGCACCGACGGGCTCACGGCGAGCACGGCGCGCGCGTCGGTCGGGAAGCCGAGCGGCAGACCCTCCGGGAGCGCGGTCCGCAGCGTCGGCGACACGGAGCACAGCGGCTGCACGCCCAGGTCGCCCGCGCGGATCGGGTCCGTCACGCCCCAGGAGCGGAAGATCTCCATCGTCCGGGTGCTGACGGCGGTGGCGCGCGGGAAGATCGACGTCGCCGGGTGGCGCTCGACCAGGAGCACCCGGGCGCCGCCGCGGGCGGCGCTGATGGCGGTGGCGAGCCCGGCCGGGCCCGCGCCGATGATGAGGATGTCGTGTGTCATGGCGACCACGATCGGCGAACCCGCGCCGCGACAGCTCCGTGCCGACTACGGAGTTAAGAGCGCCCGCAGCTGGGCCCGGTTCGCGGAACCCGTCTTGGCCAGCAGGTTGGCGACGTGCGTCTCGACCGTGCGCGGGGAGAGGAACAGCCGCTGCGGCGACCTCGGCGTTGCTGAGGCCGTCGGCCACCAGCGCGAGGACGTCCATCTCCCGGCTGGTCACACCGGCCGCCCGCAATGCGGGGGGCACCGGCGTCGCGCCGCGGCCCCGGCGCGTCGGCGCCCCGGCCCGGCGGAGCAGATCACGGCAGGTGCGGGCGAGCTGGTGGTCGCCGAGGCGTTCGTGTTCGGCGAGGTCGGCCCGCAGCGCGCCCACGGCGTCGACCTGCGCGGCCCAGCCGTCGGCCAGCGCCGCGTGCAGGGCGAGCATCCGCAGGAGCCGGGTCCACCACGGCGTGTCGGAGCCGATGCGGTTCCCTTCGGCGTAGTGGGTCACGGCCTGCTCCGCCGCGCCGGAGCGGCCCGCGTCCACGGCGTGCGCGTAGGCCAGCGCGGCCCGGTTCACCCGCCGTCGACCCGCGCCGCGGCGGGCCAACACGCGGGCAGGCTCGTCGTCGCCGCACACCGCGCACAGGAGCGCCCACAGGCCCAGGTAGGACAACGGCGGCGCGGCCGGATACGCCAGGAGGGACTGCATACCCGGCCGCATCAGCTCGTCGGCGCGCGCCAAGTCGCCCGCCAGCAGCGGCGGGAACGCCCGCACCATCGACGCGTGCGCCGGCACGTCGGGAGCGCGGTCGGGCTGGGCGAGGGCGGACTCCACCAGCCGCTGCGCCGCGGGCAGGTCCCCGAGCGCCGCCCGGACGACGGCCAGGATCATCTGCATCACGGCTTGCAAGGAGCTCAGCCGCAGCGCGCCGGTGAGCGCGACGCACGCCTCGGCCAGCGCCTCGGTCGCGGCGGGCCCCTCCGCGGCCAGGACGCCGTCGGCGACGATCAGGTCGATCCGCGCCACGTCGGCCAACATGCCCGCCTCGAGGGCCAGCTCCCGCGGGCGCGCCAGCATCTCGGGCCGCCAGCCCGCCTCGACCTGCGCGAGCAACCCCCGCCCGAACTCGGCCTCCACCTGTTGCTTGAGGAGCCCGTGCTCGGCGGCGATCGACGCGGCCCGCCCGAACGACGCGGCCGCCGTCGCCAGGTCGCCGTCCTGCTGGGCGCAGCGCGCCACCAGCTCCAACGCCTCGCACAACGACTCGGCCGCCGTCGCTCGTCCGACGGCTTGCGGCTCCGCTCCGGCCGCCCGGCCGCCCCCGGCCTCCCCCGCGGCGGCGGACCGCTCGGCGGCAGCCTCCGCGGCAACGACCTCCGCGGCTTCGACGAGCCGCTCGGCGCCTGCGAACCGCTCGGCGCCTGCGAACCGCTCGGCGGCAGCGAACCGCTCGGCGCCTGCGAACCGCTCGGCGGCAGCGAACCGCTCGGCGGCAGCGAGCCGCTCGGCGCCTGCGAACCGCTCGGCGGCAGCGACGGCCTCGGCGGCGAGGGCCGCGGCGCCCGCGACGTCACCGGCCCCGAACGCGGCGTCGGCCGCCAACAGCGACGTGCGCGGATCGTCGGGTCTGCCGGCTCGGTCCACGTAGCTCTGCGCCCGCTGCCACTGCCCGGCGTGGACGGCGGCGCGGGCCAGCCGCAGGCACAGCTCGGCGTGCGCGTCGCCCGTCGTGGCGGGCAGCGCGCGCTCCCCCGCGTCGAGCGCGTCCGCGACGCGCCCGAGCCGGGTCAGCAGCACCACCCGGTCGGCCGCGGCGTCGGCGGCGCGCGCGGCGGGCACCCGGTCGAGCAGGGCCTCGGCGCTGCGCAGCGCCCCGCGCGCGAGGTCCCGGCGGGCTGCCTGGCACAGGAGCGCCGCCGCCCGCCCGTCCTCGCCCGCGACGACCAGCAGCGCCGCCACCGCGGCGTCGTCGGCCGAGCCGTGGGCGAGCAGCACCTCGGCCGCCCGGCGGGCGGTCGCCGCCCGCTCGGGGGGCAGCGCGGTGGCCGCCACCGCGTCGCAGGTGAGCGCGTGCCGCCAGCGCAGCTCGCCGCCTGCCGCGACGAGCAGGCCCGCGTCCACCGCCGCCCGCAGCCCCGCCGACACGACGGGTTCCGGCCGGTCCGCGACCTGCGGCAGCAACGTCCACGGCGGGTCGACGCCGAGCACGGCGGCGGCCCGCAGCACCACGGCGGCGTCGTCGTCGAGGTCGACCAACCGCTGCTCGACGAGCGCGGCGAACGTCGGCGGCACCCCCGGACGGCCCTGCCGCACCAGCTCCTCGACGAGCAACGGCAACCCGTCGGCGGCGGCGACCACGAGCTCCAGCCGGTCGGCGGGCAGGTCGGCGGCGTGGGCGGCGACCAGCGCCGCGGTCTCCGCCGCGGTGAGCCGCTGCGGCCGGAGCACCACAGCGCCCGCGAGCCTGCCGAGCGCGGCGCCCCGCGGCCCGTCGTCCCGGGCCGAGACGACCAGCAGCAACCCCGTCGAGGTCGCGGCGTCGGCGAGGTACTCCACGAGGGCGACGGTGTCGGCGTCCGCCCAGTGCAGGTCCTCCAACGCGAGGAGGCAGCCGCGCTCGGCGCCCAGCGGCCGGAGCAGCCGCAGCACGCCTTCGCCGAGCACGACGGTCGGGTCGGCCTCGTCGACGCGGTCGGGCCCGTCGCCGTCCGGGGTCCAGGCGGGCAGCAACCTGCGCAGGGCGGGCAGGAACGGCCGCAGCTCCTCGTCAGCGGGCGAGCGGCCCCGCAGGTGCCCGGCCAGCGCCGCCGCGACCGCGCGGTACGCACCACCGCCCGCCACCGCCCGGCCGGTGAGCACCGCCATGCCCGCTGCGCGGGCCCGGTCGACCGCGGCTTCGAGCAGTCGCGACTTGCCGATGCCCGCCTCCCCGAGCACGACCACCGCGGCACCGGTGCCCCGCGCCCCCTTGTCGACGGCCGAACGCAGCGCCGTCAGCTCGGCGCGCCGCCCGACCAGCCCCGCTACCGATCCCACTCGACCTGCACAGCGGTCGGCCCGCGGAAGCCGATGATCGGGCTGAACGTGTACGCCTGGTCGGGCACGAGCCGCAGGCTCGGCAGCGCGGCGGTGAGCTCCTCCAGCACGACACGGGCCTCCAGCCGCGCGAGCGGGGCGCCGAGGCAGTAGTGCGGGCCGTGGCCGAACGAGAGGTGCTCGGCGGCCTCGCGCCGCCGGATGTCGAAGCGCTCGGGATCGGCGAACACCTCGGGATCGCGGTTGGCGGCGCCGATGGCGACGAGCACGTCGGCGTCGGCGGGCAGCTCCACCCCCGAGAGCACGACCGGCTGCGTCGTGCGCCGCCGCCAGTGGATCACCGAGGAGTCGAACCGCAGCACCTCCTCGACCGCGCCGGGGATCAGCGCGGGGTCGGCGCACAGCGCGTCCCAACTCTCGCGGTGCTCCAACAGCCTGCGCACGGCGTGGCCCAGCAGGTTCGTGGTGGTCTCGTGGCCCGCCAGCAGCAGCCCGAACAGGATGGTGGCGACCTCCTGCTGGGTGAGCGGGTGGCCGTCGCGGTCGGGCGTGTGCACGAGGTCGGAGGTGAAGTCGTCGCGCGGGTGGGCACGGCGGTCCTCGGCCAGCGCCTCGCAGTAGCGCCAGAACTCCGCCATCCCCGCCGCGATCTCCACCTGCTCGTCCTCGCCCGCGCGGCCGAACATGAACAACAGCCGGTTGGCGGCGCCGGTCTTCACCGAGGCGACGTCCGACGCCGGGACGCCGAGCACCTGGAAGATCACCTGGGCGGGCAGCTCCCAGGTGAGCGCGGCGACGATGTCCGCGCGCCCCTCGGCGAACCGGTCGGCGATGAACCGGCGCACGGTCTCGCGGACGAACCCCTCCATCTGCGCGACGCGGCGCGGCGTGAACGCGAGGTAGGCGATCCGCCGGGTGCGCCCGTGCGCGGGCGGGTCGACGTTGGTGAGCGTGGGGATGGACCGGAACCCGCCCTCGACGAGCGCGGCCCCGGCCCGCGCGCACGGCGGCGTGACCGGGGCCAGGCTGTTGGCGGCCGAGAACGTGGTGTACTCGCGCAGCACGCGCTTGCAGTCGGCGTACCGCGACACCACCCAGTACTGCAGCACCGGCGACCAGAACACCGGCGCGGCCGTGCGCAGCCGCGCGAACTCCGGGTAGGGGTCGGCGAGGAACGTCTCGCCGAAGGGGTCGAACGTCGTTGTCGACATGGGTGCCCTCCGCGGCGCTCACCGTAGTTCACGGACACGGGCCCCGACTACGTTCAGCCTCGCGGCAGCACGTCCGCGGGCCGGTCGGCGGCGTCGGCCTGCTCGGGCACCTTCTGCTCCGAGCGCTGCGCCGAGCGGTGCAGCAGGCGCCTGCCCTCGGCGTCCGCCGCGACGGCCGTGAGCAGCGCGTCGACGTGCTGGTCGAGCACGTCGCCGATCTGCTCGGTCAGCTCGTCCAGCCGGGTCTCGCGCGCCGTGGCGTCCTCCTCCAGACCCGCGACGGCGGCCCGGCAGGCCGTGGTGAACGCGGCGTCGGCGGTGGGGCCCGCCACCCGCGGCAGCCGCACGCCCGAGAGGGTGCGCAACGCCTCGACGGGCGCGCCCCGCGACAGCAGCCCGTCGGCCGCCGCCACCGCCTTCTCGGCCAGGAACATGCGCTGCGCCAGCACCGCGCGCTTCTTGCGTGACCGGGCCGGACCACGGCGGCGGCCCGCGGCGAGCAGCGGGCGCAGCGCGTCGAGGTAGGCGAGGACGGCCCGCTGGAGATCACGGACGACCGCGACGAGCTCGCCGCCTGCGGGCGCGGCCGCGGGCAGGCGACGCCGGTCCCAGCGCAACGCGCCGCCGAGGTAGTCGAGCCTGCGCAGCAGGTCCTCCCCCGCTTCGGCGGCGGTGCCCTCGCCGGGCGCCTCCTCGTGCGCGAGCGTGTCGTCGACGCAGCGGCTGAGCGCGGCGAACCGCGTGAGCGGGTCCGACGGGGGTTTGCGCAGGTAGGTGCGGGAGAAGTCGACGAGCCGCTCGCGCGCCGCCGCGTAGGCCCGCACGACCTCGGCGCGGGCGGGGAGGGTCTGCTGCGGGTTGCGGACCGGGATCACGGCGTCGATCGCGTGGTCGAGGCGGCCGCGGGCGGAGTCGACCTGCCCGATGCGCGTGAACAGCGGATCGAGCTCCCCGACTCCTGCGACCGAGATGGTGTTCGAGAGGCGGAGCCGAGGAGTGTGTTTGTGCTGCAGCAGAACGAGCACGCCACCGGCCACCATGAGGACGGCCCCCAGCACGACCAAGCTGGGCATGCGCGCCACCCCCTCGGTACCCGGTCGGGTCTCGGGACTAAGAGTGACGAGTCATCCGCCTGATACACAAGGTTCACTCGCGAGTGGACATCAACTTTCCGGCAACTCTCAGCCTTTCGTGGGTGCCGCGCTACGGGCGGTAGGCGCCTCGGTGGGGCCCAGCTTGCGCACGAGCTGGGGGGTGATGTCGCGGTACGCCGTCGGGTCCACCGGGTTGAGCCAGTGGCTCGCCCGCACCCGGGTCGGGATGTTGAGACCGACGTCCTCGAGCACCTCGTCGACGTTGTGCAGCGAGAACGGGATGATCTTGCCGCCGCGGCAGTGGTGCCCGCGGGTCGCCTCGTCCATGAACGCCAGCTGGGTGAACACGGCGCCGCGCACCGCCTCGGGGTCGGGGCGCGCCGCCGCGCCCGCGAGGTCGGCCGCGATCCACACCGCCGCCATCTCCGCGTTCAACGGGCTGAAGAACGACGAGTTGTAGCCGTTGAAGTACAGCCCCGGCACGCCCAACGGGAGGATCTGGCGGTAGAGGAGGAAGTTGCCGCGGGTGTCGAAGAGGCGCCCCTGCACGGCCTCGTCGAGGAACGGCACGCCCTGGGTGAAGCCGGTGGCGCAGACGACGAGATCGGCGGGCAGCGTCGTGCCGTCGGAGAGTTCGGCGACCGGACGGCCGTCCTGCTCGCCGAGCCGCGTGATCGTGCAGTCGCGCCGCACGTCGATGCGACCCTCGGCGACGCCCTCGAAGAAGCCCTCGGTGGCCAGGCCGATCGCGCCTTTGACGATGTCCTCCATCTGCCCCGGCGGCACCAGCCCCAGCTCGCGCAGCTTGAACTGGCGCACCGACACCGCGCCCAGCCCGTTGAGCAGCCTGCGGCGCGCTCCGTTGCCCGGGCCGTGGAGGAACTTCTCCATCCCGCGCAGGTGCAGGTAGCGGAAGAGCGCCTCGCCCATCCGCGTGAGCAGCAGCATCTTGAAGTTGAGGACGCCCGCCACCTTGCGGGGCACCTTCCACAGCATCTGCCGGGCGATCACGGTGGTGCTCGCGGCGGTCGCGCTGATCGGCACGGTGACGTCGCACGCCGACTTGCCGTAGCCGACCACCAGCACGTGCTTGCCGCGCGCGTCCTCGGCGTCGTGGAAGTCGGTGCCCGCGCAGAGCCGCCCGCCCGCCACGGCGAACTCGGCCACCCCGGGGTACTCGGGCACGGCGGGCTCGCAGAACACGCCGTTGGCCACGACCAGCCGGTCGAACCGCTCGGTGGCGCCGCCGAGGTCGAGCTCCCAGCCGTCGTCGACCGGCCGGGCCGCGTGCACCTCGGTGGAGAGCACGACGTCGAGGGCGAAGCGCTCGGCGTACGCCGCGAGCCACCGCTGCACCTGCTCACCCGTCGGCCACTCGGGGTAGTCGTCGGGCATCGGGAAGTCCGAGAGCGCGTACTGGGCCTTCGGGCTCTGCGTGGTGAGGCCCGGGTAACGGCGGGTCGCGCTCCACACGCCGCCGACGTCCGGGGTGCGGTCGTACACCCGCACGACGTGGCCCGCCTGGGTGAGCACCTTGGCGGTGGCGAGCCCGGCGACGCCCGCCCCGATGACCGCGACGCGCATCGTCAGCCCGCCTGCGGTGGGATCCGCAGCTGCAGACCGAAGTCCGCCATGATCTCCTTGATCGCGTTGATGTCCGGTGGCCCTTCGGGCAGCTCGGCCAGCGCCTGGTAGTAGCGCTCCAGGCCTGCCGGGGACACCACGGAGATCACCCGGGCCTCCTCGTCGGAGGAGTTGCGGAAGGTGTGCACGACGTCGCGCGGCATGAACAGGTAGTCGCCGTGCCCGATGGTGAAGTTCTCGCCGCCCAGCATCACGTCGAGGCGCCCGGCGAGGCACACGAACGACTCGTCCTCGCGGGTGTGGACGTGCGGCGGCGGCCCGCTGGTGTGCGGCGGCACGGCGTACTCGAACATCGAGTAGGCGTCGTGGGTGGACTTGCCGTCCGTCTTCATCGTGATCCCGATGCCGATCGCCCGGATGTCGCGTCCATCGCGCGACGGGAGCAGATAGCCACCACCGAGGGTCATCGCGGTCTCCTTCGTTGTCGCTGGCCACAGCGTGGCGGGGTCCACAGGCGACGGCCTATGCGCCGTCCCGCTCAGTGGGACCTCGCGTGGTGCCCGGCATCCGCCGCCCGCAGGCTGATGGCCGTGAGGACGGGGCGGAGTGCACTGGTCGGCGGGGGTGGCACCGGCATCGGCCGCGCCGTGGCCGAGCAGCTGGTCAAGTCGGGCTATCGCGTGATCATCACCGGCCGCCGCGCCGACGTGCTGCACGCCACCGCCCGGCAGATCGACGCGGAGCCGCTGGTGGCCGACGTCGCCGCACCGGACCCGCCCGCGGTGGTCTCCGACGTCGACGTGCTCGTGCTCAACGCGGGCGGCCCGGCGCCCGGCCGGATCCTTTCGGTCACCGACGCGCAGTGGGACCAGGCGTTCGCGCTGCTGGTCACCGGCCCGCTGCGGCTCGCGCGCAGGGCGGTGCCCGCGATGGCGGAGCGCGGATTCGGCCGCGTGGTGTTCGTGACGTCGGTGATGGTGCGCCAGCCACAGCCCGACCTCGCGGCCTCGGTGGTGCTGCGCTCGGCGACCACGGCGGCCGCCAAGCTGCTGTCCCGCGAGCGCGCCGACCGCGGCGTCACGGTCAACTGCGTCGCGCCGGGCGCCACCGCGACCGGACGTCGGCGCGAGATCCTCGAAGCGCGTGCGGCGGCCACGGGCGTCACGTTCGCGGACCTGGAGGCGGCCGACGCCGCGGACGTGCCGGTGGGGCGGGCCGCCCAGCCGGAGGAGATCGCGACCGCGGTCGCCTTCCTGGCCTCGGACGCGGCGAGCTTCGTGAACGGCACGGTGTTGACCGTCGACGGTGGACGTACGGAGGCAGTGTGATGGCGGTATCGGGGCCGGACTTCGCGATGGGCGAGTTCCTCGGCGCGATCGCGGACACCGTGCGGCCGGGCGCGGCGCGCCCGGTCGTGGTGCACGCCGACGAGCTGGAACCGCTGCCCGCCGCCCAGGTGCACAACCCGAGCAAGCTCGCCGTCGCGGGCAGGCTGCCGACCACGACGTTCGAGATCTTCCGGCAGACGATCCCGGCCGGGTCCAGCTCGGACATGCAGCGCCACCACCACGAGACCGTGCACTACGTGATCGCCGGGACGGGGCACAGCGAGATCGAGGGCGCGGACGGGGTGCCGGACACGATCGTGGCGTGGGCGGCGGGCGACCTCGTCTACACCCCGCCGTGGGCCTGGCACCGCCACTACAACGACGCGGCCGACGACCCGGTCGAGTTCCTGACCATCGAGAACTCCCGGCTGCTCGGCCTGCTGGGCGTCGGACGACGGCAGAGCGCGGGCCTCGCCACGCTGGACGAGGCGCGGGCCCGGTTCAAGGAGGAGACGGCATGAGCCACATCAGCATCTGGGGCGAGCTGGCCGACGTCGACCACACGCTGCGCCACGTCGACGTCGCCGGGGTGCGCACCCGCGTGCTGCAGGCCGGGTCGGGCCCCGACCTCGTGCTCCTGCACGGCACCGGCGGTCACCTGGAGGCGTACGCGCGCGACATCGCCGGGCTCGCCAGGGACTTCCGGGTGACCGCCTACGACATGGTCGGGCACGGCTGGTCGGACCTCCCCGACCGCCCGTACACGATCGACGTGCTCACCGACCACCTGCTCGGCACGATGGACGCGCTGGGCATCGAGTCGGCGCACCTGTCCGGCGAGTCGCTGGGTGGCTGGGTGACGGCGTGGACGGCCGCGCACCACCCCGACCGCGTGCGGCGGCTGGTGCTCAACACCCCCGGCAACATCGCCAACAAGCCCGAGGTGATGACCCGGCTGCGCGAGAGCACGCTCGCGGCGGTGCAGGACCCGAGCGACGCGACCGTGCGCCGCCGGGTGGAGTTCCTGTTCCACCACAAGGAGATGGTCACCGACGAGCTGGTGAACCTGCGCCGCGCCGTCTACACGCGGCCGGGGTTCGAGCGGGCGATCCGCAACACGCTCGTGCTGCAGGACCCGGAGGTGCGCAAGGACTTCGCGTGGGACCCGGGCTGGGTCGGCAAGATCCACGCGCCGACGCTGCTGCTGTGGACCGAGCACGACCCCACCGGCGGGCTCGACGAGGCCGACATGCTGCTGGGCTGGCTGCCCGACGCGCGCCTGCACGTGATCGCGGACGCCGGGCACTGGCCGCAGTGGGAGAAGGTGGACGAATACCTGCAGGTGCACCGGGAGTTCCTGGTGGACGCGGCATGAGCGAGCTTGCGAGCGAATCATCAGCACAGCGCGGCGCGAAGCGCGGACCGAGCGTCAGCGAGGGACAGCGATGAGTGAGGTCGTCGGGTTCGTCGGGATGTCGCACTCGCCGTTCGCGACGATGACCCCGCCCGGCGGGCCTGCCGATCCGGGGGCGCGGTTCGTCGCCGACGTCGAGCGGGTCGCGAAGGCCGTCGCCCGGCTGGCGCCGGACGCCGTGGTCGTCATCGGGCCCGACCACTTCCACGCCAACTTCTACGACGTCATGCCGCCGTTCGTGCTCGGCGTGGAGGAGGCGGTGGCGTTCGGCGACTTCGGCACCCGCTCGGGGCCGCTGCCGGTCGCCCGCGACCTGGCCTGGTCGATCCGGGACGGGCTCACGGCCGACGGCTTCGACCTCTCGCTGTCCTACGCGCTCACCGTCGACCACGGCGTGGTGCAGACCTACGACATGCTCGGCGCGGACGTGCCACTCGTGCCGCTGGTGGTCAACACCGCCGCGCCGCCGCTGCCCGCGATGGACCGCTGCGTGCGGCTCGGGGCGGCGGTGGGCGCCGCGATCCGGGCGGCGAGCTGCGGCAGGCGCGTGCTCGTCGCGGCCAGCGGCGGGCTGTCGCACTGGCTGCCGACCAACGACCCGCGCGATGCGGCGATGCCCGGCGAGCGGCGGGCGATGGTGATCCACGGCCGCCGCGACGTGCACGCCGTGGCCGCCGCCCGCGAGCCGCGGGTGCGGGCCATGGGCGGCGACCCGAACGCGCGGGTGGCGTCGGAGTGGGACCGCTGGTTCCTCGACCGGCTTGCCGACCACGACCTCGCCGCGGTCGCCGAGCTGGGCGACGCCCGCCTGGAGGACACGGCGGGCAGCGGCGCCCACGAGGTGCGCACCTGGCTGGCAGGCCTGGCCGCCGTCGGCGAACCGCTGCGCTGGTCGGCGTACGAGGCCGTGCCGGAGTGGATCACGGGGATGGGCGTGGGCGCGACCTTCGTGCCCTGACCGGCGGTGGGTGCGCGGGGCGCGTCAGCGGCGGTGCAGGTGCACGCGGGAGGCGGCGGCCGCCGCCATGCGCACGGCCGACGCGAGCCGGTCCGGCCGGACCACCGCCGTCGGGCCGGTGACCGAGAGCGCCGCGACGATCTCGCCCAGCGGCCCGAAGATCGGGGCGCCGATGCAGCTCACCCCCGCGTTGCCCTCCTCGTGGTCGAACGCGAAGCCGCGCTCGCGCACCACGCCGATCTCGCGGCGGATCGCATCGGGGTCGGTCAGCGTGCGCGGCGTGCGCGCGGGCAGCTCGCCCCCGAGCACGGCGTCGACCACGGGTGCGTCGGAGTGGGCGAGGATGCACCGGCCGAGGCTCGAGCAGTAGGCCGGGATCTGCCCGCCCACCTGCGTGAGCATCGGCATGCGCCGGTGCCCGGTGATCTTCTCGACGATCAGCACGCGATCGCCGTCGAGCACGCCGAGCTGCACGGTGGTGCGGGTGGCCTCGTACAGGTCCTGCAGGAACGGCAGCACGGCCTCGCGCAGCGTGTGCCGCACCGGCGCCAGGCCGGAGAGCGCGAACAGCCGGTTGCCGATCCGGTAGCGGCCGCCGGGCTTGTCCAGCCAGCCCAACGCCACCATCTGCGCGGCCATCCGGTGCGCCGTCGAGCGGGGCAGGCCGGAGCGGCCGACCAGCGCGGCCAAGGTCAGCTCGCGGTGCTCGTCGTCGAACGCGTCCAGCAAGGCGGCGGCGCGGGCGAGCACGCCGTCGCCGGGCTCGTCGCTGAACGCCGTCATGCTGCGACACTAGAGCCCCCGGATCTGCGATCGCCTCGAACTGCGCACGCGTGGGTCTCGGCCGCCTGCCTGCGACGAGCACCAATCCCGCGCGGCCGCCGCCACGCAGACCACCACCGGTAAGCGCTATCCAGTGGGCGAGGCTGCGCGGAAGGCGTCGACATGTGGCCTCGGGAAAGCGCTACCATCACCGCGTGGACCTCGACCAGCCGTCCTCGCCCGCCACGCTCGCCGACGTCGCGCGGCGGGCGGGCGTCTCGCTCGCCACCGCGTCCCGCGCGCTCAACGGCAGCGCGGGCCGCCAGGTCGGCGCGCTGCTGCTCGACCGCGTGCGCCAGGCCGCCACCGAGCTGGACTACTCGCCGAACGCCCAGGCCCAGGCCATGGCCCGGGGCACCACCGCCACGCTGGGGCTGGTCGTGCACGACGTCGCCGACCCGTACTTCTCGACGATCGCCTCCGGCGTGATCGAGGCCGCCGCCGACCGCGGGCTGCTGGTCACCGTGGCGAGCACCCAGCGCGACCCCGGCGCCGAGCTGCGGCACGTCGAGCTGCTGCGCCAGGCCCGCGCGCAGGCCGTGGTGCTCGCAGGCTCCCGCCTCGACGACCCCGCGAAGCTCGACGCGATGCGATCGGCCCTGCGGGCGTTCACCCGCGGCGGCGGCCGCGTGGCCTGCATCGGGCAGGACGTGCTGGGCGTGAGCACCGTCGTGGTGGAGAACCGGCTGGGCGCCGCCGCCCTCGCCGCCGCGCTGCACCGGGCGGGCCACCGCCGCTTCGGCGTGCTGGCCGGGCCACCCGAACACCTCACCGCCCGTGACCGCGCCGAGGGTTTCAGCTACAGCCTCGCCGACCTCGGCGCCGAGCCGTCGCCCGAGCACGTGATCACCTGCGACTTCAGCCGCGAAGGCGCCTACGCCGCCACCGCCGAGCTGCTGGCGCGCGGCAGGCCGCCGCTGGACTGCCTCTTCGCGGTCACCGACGTGATGGCGCTCGGGGCGCTGGCCGCGCTGCGCGACGCGGGCCTGCGGGTGCCCGACGACATCGGCGTGGCGGGCTTCGACGACATCACCTCGCTGCGTGACGTCGTCCCCGGCCTCACCACCGTGCGCCTGCCGATGGCCGAGATGGGGGCGCAGGTCGTCGGCATCGCGCTCGACGGCGATGCCGGCTCGGTGCGCCGCGCCCGGGTGCGCGGCGAGATCGTGCTGCGGGAGAGCACCCACCGCACGACGTAGCCCGCACCTCCCCGACGCGGGGATGCAGGCCTGCGGCCGATTCGCGCCCCCACCACGGCGTGACCGCACCTCCCCGTCGCGAGGATGCAGGCCTGCGGCCGATTCGCGCCCGCACCACGGCGTGACCGCACCTCCCCGTCGCGAGGGAGGTGCAGGCCGCGGTGCGGATTCGCGCGAACTCGCACGGCGTAGCCCGCACCTCCCCTGCGCGGGGAGGTGCGGGCGTGGGCGCCGCTCAGGCGGCGGCGCGGATCCGCGCGAACTCGTCGCGGGCCACGGGGACCGCGTCCGGGTTGCCCAGCTCGTCCAGCGGGATGCGGTGGGTCTCCTTGGCCGACCACGCGGCGGCGGCGCCGATCACCGTGAGTGCGAACGAGATGCCGCCGATGATCAGCGGCACGTCGGCCGACCCGGGCGGGGCGACGATCGCGAACACGGTCGGCAGGAACGCGGTGATGGCCAGCCCGACGTTCTGCGAGACCGCGAACCCGGTGACGCGGGTGCGGGTCGGGAACAGCTCCTGGAAGTAGCTGGCGAAGGTGGCGTTCCACATCTGGTAGAGCACCCCCCACATCACGATGGCCAGCAGCACGGTCAGCGCCACGTTCTTCTGGCTGATCGCGTAGAGGTAGGCGAAGGAGAGCGCCCGGAGCTCAGCGAGCCCACGATCATCACCGGCCGCCGCCCGAACCGGTCGGACAGGTTGCCGAGCAGCGACGGTGGCGGCAGTGGCGGCGGTGGCGACGGTGGCGGCAGTGGCGGCGATGGCGGCAGCGGCGGCGCGTTCACCCTCGTGTTCGCCCCGGCCGACGCCGCCACCCGCGCCGACCCGTGGTTCGTCCGCGTCGGCGACTACCCCGGCGTCGGCTCCCAGTTGGCCGGGCACGCCCCGGTCGTGCTCGCTCCCGGCGCCGCGCTCACCCGCGGCCTTCGCACGCTCATCGCCGACGGCGTGCTCGACGACGACGCCGCGGCCCGCTGGGCCGCGGCCGAGAGGCACGGATCTGCTCCGGCGGCAGCAGATCCGTGACTCTCGCTCGGAATTTCCTGAATCAGGACGGCGGGGTCGCGACTCGTCCGGTTGTGGACGCGCAGGTGCCGAACCAGAACCGGAAGCAGAAGCGCCCCCCGCCCCGGGAGCCGATGCAGGGCGGCAGCGAATGCGCGGGCCTCGGCGACGACGTGGCCGTGGCCGCGGACGTCGCCGTGGGCGCCTGCGACTGCGGCGGCTTCCCGCTGCTGAAGCTCTCGTTCCTCCTGACGGTCGCGGCGCTGCTCCTCCCGGCCTCGGCGGCCCGGCCGGTCGGCGGCCTGATCCGCGCCTACCAACGCCACCTCACGCGGTTCACGCCCGCGTGCCCGCTGGCCCCGAGCTGCAGCGCGTACGCGCTCCACGCCGTCCGACGGCTCGGCGCCCGGCGCGGCCTCGCCGCCGCGGCCGCCCGGGTGCGCGCCTGCGGCAAGCCTCAGGACAGCAGCACCTCCACCAGCTCCACGGTGCGCTCGTCCTCTTCGCTGATGATCCTCCCGTAGCGCCCCCGGGCCCGGGCCATCCCTTCCGCCACCCCGCGCACGAGGGCCTCGCGGAACACCTCGGCCTCGTCGGGCGGCAGCCTCTCGAGCAGCCTGCACACCTCGAAGAGCCCGGTCACCACGGAGCGCTGGTCGTCGCCGAACGCGGCGGCGAGCCGGTCGAGGTCGAGCGCGACGCGGTGCAGCACGTCGCCGCCGAACCGCCCACGCGCCCGCGCCGACGCCTCCTCGACGACCTCGGAGAACACGTCGAACTCGACCTGGTCGAACCCGCGTTGGCGCCCCGCGATGGCCGCGAGGACCCAGAAGGGGGCGAACCGGAGCGTCGCCCACTCGGCCGGAGCAAAATCGATCACCGTGACTCCCTCGTGGCGCCCATCGGCAAACTAGTCGAGGGCGAGCTGGTCCTCCAGGTGGAAGACCTCGTCCAGGAGGAGGAAGCCCTCGTCCGGACGGCCGTCGAGGTCGACGAAGAACGGCGCCATCTCGGCCTGCCACCGCGCGTTGACGGCCGTGGCGGCCATGGCGGCCTGGGACGCGGCGAGGTCGTCGGACTCGACGTACCCGATCAGCAGCCCGTCGCCGCGGAGGAAGAGCGAGTAGTTGCGCCACCCGGTGTCGCGGAGCGCGGCGAGCATCTCCGGCCACACCGCGCGGTGGCGCTCGCGGTACTCGGCCAGGCGCTCGGGCCTGACCTGCAGCTGGAAGCAGTAGCGCGGCATCGCGGTCACCTCGGCTCGTAGCGGTGCAGGCGGCTCGCCGCGCGCACCCGCCCGCGCAGCGCGGCCAGGTCACCGGACAGCACGCCGTGGGTGCGGGCCTGCACCAGCACGTTGCCCAGCGCGGTGGCCTCGACCGGGCCCGCCACCACCGGCCGACCCATGGCGTCCGCGGTGAGTTGGCACAGCAGCGCGTTCTGCGAGCCACCGCCGACGAGGTGCACGACCTCCACGGGTCGCCCGGAGAGCCGCTCGGCGTCGGCCATCGCCTCGGCGAACGCGACGGCGAGGCTGTCGAGGATGCAGCGCACCACGGCCGCGGGCTCCGGGTCCCGCAACCCGGCGGCCCGGATGATCCGCTCGGGCATGTCGCCGGGCGGCAGGAACACCGGGTCGTCGGGATCGATGCGTGGGCCACCCGCGGCCAGCGCGGCCGCGGCGGGCAGCACGTCGTCCAACTCGACGCCGACCCCGCGCAGGTCCCAGGTGCGCATCGACTCCGACAGCAGCCACAGCCCCATCACGTTGCGCAGGTAGCGGATCGTGCCGTCGACGCCGCGCTCGTTGGTGAAGTTCGCCTTCCGGCTGTCCTCGGTGAGCACCGGCGCGTCGAGCTCCACCCCGACCAGGCCCCAGGTGCCGCAGGAGATGTAGCCGAACCGGTCCGTCTCCGCGGGCACGCCGACGACGGCCGACGCCGTGTCGTGCGACCCGACCGTGGTGACCGGCAGCGCGTAGTCCACCCCGATCTCCGCGCCGACCTCGCCGGTGAGCGGGGCCAGCACGTCGCCCGCCGCGATCACGTCGGGCAGCAGCCCGTGCGGCAGGCCGAGCGCCTCCAGCAGCGGCGGCGACCAGCCGCCGGTGCGGGCGTCGAGCAGGCCGGTGGTGGAGGCGTTGGTCTCCTCGGCGACCTGACGGCCGGTGAGCCAGTAGCCGAGCAGGTCCGGCACCAGCAGCGCCCGCCGACCGTCGAGCACGGGCTCGGCGGCGAGCTGGTAGAGCGTGTTGAACGGCAGGAACTGCAACCCGGTGACGCCGTACAGCCGGGCCGGGTCCAGCTTGGCGTGCACGTCGTCGATCACGGCGTCGGTGCGCGGGTCGCGGTAGTGCCGCGGGTTGCCCTGGAGCGTGCCGCGCGCGTCGAGCAGCCCGTAGTCGACGGCCCACGAGTCGACGGCCAGGCCCGCCAGGTGTTCCTCCCGGGCGGCGGCCCGCAGCCCGGTGAGGACGTCGGTGTAGAGGCCGAGCACGTCCCAGTAGAGCCCGTCGGGCAGCCGCACCCCGCCGTTGCGGAACCGGTGCACCTCGGTGAGCGCCAGGTGCTCGGGCCCGACCCGACCGAGCATCACCCGCCCGCTCGACGCCCCCAGGTCGACGGCGGCGAACGCGGTCATCGCAGGAACGCCGCGGCCACACCGGAGTCGACGGGGATGTGCAGCCCGGTGGTCTGGGCCAGGTCGCCCCCGGTGAGCGCGAACGCGGCCGCGGCGATGTGCTCGGGCAGCACCTCCTTGCCCAGCAGCGTGCGCTTGGCGTAGTAGGCGCCCAGCTCCTCTTCCTTCACCCCGTACACCTCGGCCCGCTTGGCGCCCCAGCCGCCCGCGAAGATCCCGGAGCCGCGCACCACCCCGTCGGGGTTGATGCCGTTGACCCGGATCCCGTGCGGGCCCAGCTCGGCCGCCAGCAACCGCACCTGGTGGGCCTGGTCGGCCTTCGTGGCCCCGTACGCGACGTTGTTCGGGCCCGCGAACAGCGCGTTCTTGCTGGAGATGTAGACGATGTCGCCGCCCATCCCCTGCGCGATCATCGCCTTCGCCGCGGCCCGGGAGACCAAGAACGAGCCCTTGGCCATCACGTCGTGCTGCAGGTCCCAGTCGGCGACCGTGGTCTCCAGCAGCGGCTTGGAGATCGACAACCCGGCGTTGTTGACCACCAGGTCGACCCCGCCGAACGCCAGCACGGCCGCGTCGAGCGCGGCGGCGACCGCGTCCTCGTCGGACACGTCGGCGCCCACCCCGATGGCGACGTCGGCGTTCCCGATCTCGGCGGCCACGGCGGCGGCCTTGGCCGCGTCCAGGTCGGCGACGACCACGCACGCGCCCTCGGCGGCCAGCCGCACCGCGATCGCCTTGCCGATCCCCGACGCCGCCCCGGTCACGAGCGCGACCCGCGTGGCGAGCGGCTTGGGTGCGGGCATCCGGGCGAGCTTGGCCTCTTCCAGGGCCCAGTACTCGATGCGGAACTTCTCCGACTCCGCGATCGGGGCGTAGCTCGACACCGACTCGGCCCCGCGCATCACGTTGATCGCGTTGACGTAGAACTCGCCCGCCACCCGGGCGGTCTGCTTGTTGCGCCCGAAGGAGAACATCCCGACGCCGGGCACGAGCACGATGGCCGGGTCGGCGCCGCGCATCGGCGGCGAGTCCGGGCCGGCGTGGCGCTGGTAGTAGGCGGCGTAGTCCTCCCGGTAGGCGGCGTGCAGCTCCCGCAGCCGAGCCACGATCTCCTCGACCGACGCCGCCGCGGGCAGGTCCACCACCAGCGGCTTGACCTTGGTGCGCAGGAAGTGGTCCGGGCAGGACGTGCCCAGCTCGGCGAGCGGCGCGAGCTTCTCGCGGGAGAGGAACTCCAGCACCGCGTCGCTGTCGGTGTAGTGGCCCACCTGGGCCAGGTCGGTGGAGGCCAACCCGCGGACGGTCGGGAAGATGGCGGCCGCCTTCGCGTGCCGTTCAGCTTCGGGCAGTGGCTCGTTGCCCGCCACGACCGGGCCGAACGGCTCCGCCACGCCGTGCTCGTCCAGGTACGCCTGCGCCCCGGCGATGATCTCCAACGAGTGCGCCTGCGCCTCCTCGCTGGTCGCGCCCCACGCGGTGATCCCGTGGCCGCCCAACACCACGCCGATGGCCTGCGGGTTCGCCGCCGCCACCGCCGCGATGTCCAGGCCCAGCTGGAAGCCGGGACGCCGCCACGGCACCCACACCACGCGGTCGCCGAAACACGCCTCGGTGAGCTTCTCCCCGTCGGCCGCGGTGGCCAGCGCGATCCCCGAGTCCGGGTGCAGGTGGTCGACGTGCGGCGCCTCGACCAGCCCGTGCATCGCCGTGTCGATCGACGGCGCCGCCCCGCCCTTGCCGTGCAGGCAGAAGTCGAACGCGGCCACCATCTCGTCCTCGCGCTCCACGCCCGGGTAGACGTCCACCAGCGCGCGCAGCCGGTCCAGCCGCAGCACGGCGAGCCCGGCCGGGGTCAGCGTGCCCAGGTCGCCCCCGGAGCCCTTGACCCACACCAGCTCCACCGGCGCACCGGTGACCGGGTCGGTCGCGGTGCCCTTCGCCGAGGTGTTGCCCCCGGCGTAGTTGGTGTTGCGCGGATCGGCGCCCAGCCGGTTGGACCGGGCGATCAGCTCGTCGACGGTCGGGTGGTCGGTCACAGCGAAAGCTCCTCAGTTCCAGCCTGCTTGGGTGCCGCCGACCCGGTCGGCGACGATCTTCTGGCCGTACCCGGAGTCCCGGTAGGCGGCCATCGGGTCGCGGGGCAGGCCGCGCGCCGCGCGCCGGTCGGCCAACACACCCCGCACGTCGGTGTCGTAGGCGTCCATCAGCACGCCGTGCGCGCCCAGCACGTCGCCTGCCTGCTGGGCCGCGGCGAGCGCGTCGGCGTCCACGAGCAACGCCTTGGCCAGCGCCTGCTCCACGTTGAGCACCGAGCGGATCTGGCCGGGGATCTTGTCCTCGATGTTGTGGCACTGGTCGAGCATGAAGTTCACGCCCGACGCCGGGCGGTGCGCGTCGACCGACACGATCTCCACCATGATCCGGAACAGCTGGAACGGGTCCGCCGAGCCGACCACCAGGTCGTCGTCGGCGTAGAAGCGGGAGTTGAAGTCGAACGCGCCCAACCGGTTCTGCCGCAGCAGCTGCATCACGATGAACTCGATGTTCGTGCCCGGCGCGTGGTGACCGGTGTCCAGCACCACCTGCGCCCGCTCGCCCAACGCCAGGCAGTGCAAGAGCGAGGTGCCCCAGTCCGGGATGTCCATCGCGTAGAAGTACGGCTCGAAGAACTTGTACTCCAGCAGCAGCCGCTGGTCGTCGTCCAACGCCGCGTAGACCTGCTGGAGCGAGTCGGCCAGCCGCTCCTGCCGCCCCCGCAGCGAGTCCTGCCCCGCGTAGTTGGTGCCGTCGGGCAGCCAGATCTTCAGGTCGGTGGACCCGGTCTCGCGCATCACCTGGATGCACTCCAGGTGATGGGCCACCGCCTTCGCCCGCACCCGCTCCGTCGGCGTGGGTGAGCGAGCCGAGCTTGTAGTCGTCCTCCTGGAACAGGTTCGAGTTGATCGCCCCGATCCGCACGCCGAGCTCCTTGGCGTGGGTGGCGAGCGCGCCGTAGTCCTCGACCCGGTCCCACGGGATGTGCAGCGAGACCCGCGGCGCCAGGCCCGTCACGGCCTGCACCTGCGCCGCGTCCGCGATCTTCTCGAACGGGTTGCGCGGCACCCCGGGCGCACCGAACACCTTGAACCGGGTGCCCGAGTTGCCGTACGCCCAGCTCGGCACTTCGATCGTGAAGTCGTCCAGATCGGCGAGGGACATCAGGTCGTACCTCCGTAGCGGCGGGTGGTGAGCCCGTTCAGCAGCGCGGCGAAGACCAGCACGGCGCCGAGCGCGAGCAGTTGGTACTGGGAGCCTTCGTTGCCGACGAAGGCGAGCAGGATCCCGGCGTTCAGCCAGACGATGAGCAGCGTGGCGAGCACGACGCCCGCGACCCGCCCGATGCCGCCGGTGATCGCCACACCGCCGAGCACGGCGATGGTGATCGCGGGCAGCGCCATGCCGTTGCCGGACACGCCCGCGTCCGGGCGGGCTGAGGCGAACTGCGCGACGGTGACCACGGCGACGAAGCCCGAGATCAGGCCCGCGTAGGTGTAGGCCTTGAACCGGGTGCCGCGCACCGGGAGCCCGGCCCAGCGGGCGGCGACGTCGTTGGTGCCGATCCCGTAGAGCCTGCGGCCGTACGTGGTGCGGGCGAGCAGCACCCAGACCACCACCACGGTGGGCAGCAGGAACGTGAACAGCCCCAGCGGCACGTCCGGCACGTACTGCCCGAACAGCGGCAGCTCGACCGAGCGGGTGATCGAGAACAGCTGCTGGATCGGCGGCGTGCTGATCGGGCTCTGGTCGTTGATCACGATGGCCAGCGACTTGTAGGCGTAGAACGTGGCCAGGGTGGCGATCAGCGCCGGGAAGCCGACGTAGGCGACGAGGAAGCCGTTCACCGCGCCCAACAGGGCCCCGGACAGCGCCGTGACGACGATGGCCAGCCAGAGCGGCCAGCCCCACTCGCCGTAGGCGAACCCGAAGACCATCCCCGACAGCGAGACGATCGCGCCGACCGAGAGGTCGATCCCGCCGCGGCCGGACAGGATCACGAGCAGCTCGGCGAGGCCGAGCATGGCCAGCGGCACCGCGTTGATCAGGCTGGCCGACATGTAGTCGAAGTTGTACGACGCGGTGAGGTAGCCGCCCGCGTCGAGCACGAAGAACCAGACGACGACCACGACGATCAGCACGGCCAGCAGCGCGATCCGCTGGGTCAGCAGCGCCCGCAGCGCGCGGGCGCCGAGGCCCTCCTGCGTGGTGTCGTCCGGGGTCTTCGTGGGGGGCGCCGAGGTGGTGGTCATCGCGTCCTCCGAGTACGGGCGCGCAGCAGGTCGGTGCCGACCGCCACGACGATGAAGACGCCCACGAACAGGTCCGACAGCTGCGAGCTCCACCCGAGCTGGGTGACCCCGGAGGTGACGGACTGCACGAGCAGCGCCCCCAGCAGCGTCCCGAGCACCGAGCCGCGGCCGCCCATGATCGACGTGCCGCCGATCACCACGGCGGCGATCACCGCGAGCTCCTTGCCCGCGCCGACGGACTGGTCGAGCGTCGAGGTGCCCTGGGCGATCACGAAGCAGGAGCCGAGCCCGACCAGCAGCCCGGTCAGGAGGTAGGCCAGCAGCACCCGGCGCTGCACGCGGACGCCCGCGAGCCGGGCGGCGTGCGCGTCGCCGCCGATGGCGTAGAAGTGCCGACCGCCCGCGGTGTGCCGCAGGTACCACCAGGCGAGCGCGGTGATCAGCACGGTGATCGCGAACGCGTGCGGGACGCCGAGCGTGCGCCCCTCGTCGCCGCGGCCGAAGATCTCGAACGTCGGCGGGATGCCGTTGACCGTGCGCGAGCCGAAGAGCTGCAGGCCCAGGAACAGGAACAGGTTCGCCGTGCCGAACGTGATGATGATCGCGTGCACCCGGCCGTAGGCGATCAGCAGCCCGTTGACCAGGCCGAGCACGCCGCCGACCGCGATCGCCAGCAGCACCGCGACGGGCGCCGACAGCCCCGCGACCAGCTGCTTGGCGGTGAGCACCGAGCACACCATGATCGCGCCGCCGACGGAGACGTCGATGCCGCCGGTGATGATGACGATCGTCATCCCGACGCCGACCAGCGCGATCGGCGCGGTGGCCACCAGCAGCGGCTGGATCGACCCCGCGGTGAGGAACGCGGGCGTGCGGAACGCGAGGATGACCCAGATGACGGCGATCACGCCGATCAGCACCAGCTCCTGGCCGGTGACCGGTGCGGGCAGGATCCGGTTGCGGGCCCGCACCGTCACCGGTTCGTCCGTGACGGTCATGCGACGTCCTCCTCCACGGCCCCCGCGGCGGCGGCGAGCACGTCGACCTGGGTGGCGTCGGGTCCGAACTCGACGGTGGTGGTGCCGCCCCGCACCACCAGCAGCCGGTCGGCGATGCGCAGCGCCTCGGGCAGGTCCGAGGTGACGACGAGCACGGCCGTGCCCGATTCCGCCAGCTCGGCGATGATCCGGTGGATCTCCTCCTTGGCCCCGACGTCGACGCCCTGCGTGGGCTCGGCCAGCACCAGCACCTCCGGCCGCTCGACGAGCTGGCGGGCCAGCACGACCTTCTGCGCGTTGCCACCGGACATCGCGCTGATCGGCTGCCGCTCGTGCGGCGTGCGCACCGCCAGCCGCTTGATCAGGTCCTGGGCGACCGTGCGCTCGCGGGCCCGGTCCACCAACACGCCGAGCCGCGACAGCAGCTTGAGGTGCCCCGCGGAGATGTTGAACGCGATCGACTGGAAGCTGAACATCCCCTCGACCTTGCGGTTCGCGGGCAGCAGCGCGATCCCCCGCCGCTGCGCCTGCTGCGGCGACCGCGGGGAGATCGGCTTGCCGCGCAGGAGCATCCGGCCGCTCGTCGGCCGGTCGATCCCGTAGACGCAGGCCGCGATCTCCGAGACGCCCGAACCGACCAGCCCGTACAGGCACACGATCTCGCCCGCCCGCACCTCGACCGCGACGTCGTGGAACTTGCCCGCCCGGCCGAGCCCGTCGAGGACCAGCACCGGCTCGCCGTCGGGGATCTCCCGGTGCGGCCGCTCGTCCGAGAGGATCCCGCCGACCATCAGCTCCGCGATGCGCCGGACGTCGAGGTCGCCGATCGGGTAGGTGCCGATGGTCTGGCCGTCGCGCATGACGGTGACCTCGTCGGCGATCCGGAACAGCTCGTCGAGCCGGTGCGAGATGTAGATGACCGCGACACCGGCCTCGGTGAGCCTGCGGACCACCGCGAACAGCACCTCGATCTCGGCGTCGGTGAGGATCGCGGACGGCTCGTCGAGGATGAGCACCTTGGCGTCGCCCGCGAGCGACTTGGCGATCGACACCTGCTGCTGCGCGGCGATGGACAGCTCGCCGACCGGCACCGTCGCGTAGCGGGCGGGCAGGCCCAACAGCTCGAGCAGCTCCACGACCTTGGCGTTCTGCTCCGCCCACGCCACCCGTCCGCCCCTGCGGATCTCGCGGCCGGTGAAGATGTTCTCCGAGACGGTGAGCTCGGGGAACAGCTGCGGCTCCTGGTACACGGTGGCGATGCCGAGGGCGATGGCGTCGCCGGTGCCCGCGATCGTGACGGGCGCGCCGTCGAACTCGATCGTGCCCGTGTCCGCCTGCTCGACCCCGGACAAGATCTTGATCATCGTGGACTTGCCCGCGCCGTTCTCGCCGACGAGCGCGTGCACGCGCCCCGCCTGGATGCTGATCTCGGCGCTGCGGATCGCGCGGACCGCGCCGAAGCTCTTGGAGATCCCCCGCATCTCGAGGCGGGGCGGGTGCTCGACGGCTGCGATGATTCGCTCGCAAGCTCGCTCATGGGATCAGTAGTTGAACTGGTCGACGTTGTCCTTGGTGATCGAAAGCGGCGGCCCGAGGAGCAGCGTCTTGCTCGCCGGGTCGTACTTGATCGGCGGGAGGCCGCCGCCGACGTCGTTGGTCTCGGCGATCGGCTTGTCCTGTGCCAGCTGGGCGCCGGTCCACGCGGTGAGGTAGCCCAGGTTCTCGACGTTCCACAGGATCGCCGCGGACGACGAGCCCTTCGCCAGGTACGGCTTCATCGACTGCGGGGTGCCGAGCCCGACGGTGAACACCTTGCCGATCTTGTTGGCGTCCTGCACCGCCTGCGCCACACCGGGTGCCGAGGACGTGCACTCGCCGACGAGGCCGGTGAGGTCGGGGTGGGCGTTCATCAGGTCGGTGGCCATCTGGGTGGCCTTGGCCTGGTCCTCGCCCGCGTACACGGTGTCGACGATCTGCGCCTGCGGGTACTTGGTCGCCGTGTACTCCTTCTGGACCTTGATCCAGGAGTTCAGGTTCTCGGCCGTCTGGCCGCAGGAGACGATCGCGTACTTGCCCTGGCCGCCCATGGGCTTGAGCAGCGCGTCGGTGAGCGACTCGCCGATGCCCTGCGCGGTGGCCTGGTTGACGAACGCCTCGCGCACGGAGTTGGGGGCGTCGGTGTCGGCCGTCGCCACGTGGATGCCCTGCGCCTTGGCCTCCTGCAGCAGGGGCGCCATCGAGTCGGGGTCGTTCGGCGCCACGATCAGCGTGTTGACCTTCTGCTGGATGAACGAGCGCACGATGTCGGCCTGCGCGGCGGCGTCGGCCTGGGTGGGGCCCTGGTAGAGCCATTGGACGTTGCCCAGCGCGGCCGCCGCCTTCTGGCCGCCCGCGTTCATCGCCTCGAAGTAGGGCACGCCCTGCAGCTTGGGCACGAAGGCGACCTTGACCGGGCCGCCTGCGCCCCCGCCGCCCGAGCCGCCGCCCGCCTCGCCTCCGCTCTGGCTCTTCTGCGTACAGGCGGTGAGCGCCATGGTGGCCGCCACGCCGAGCACCGCGACCACCTTCCACGAGCGGGCAATGCGCATGCTGACTCCTTCGTCGTGTGCGGGAACAGACGTGCTGTGGTACCCAGACGGCGACACGCGGCCGCTTCGGGGAGGCAACTTAGCAAGGACTTATAACGTTTCACAAGTCCCCCATCAGGGCTGGGTCAACGCGACTCGGCCCCTGGGGCTTGCACGTTTCAAGTCGGGCGGTGAAGATGACGGCCAGCCGAGAGGAGGCGCGCGTGGCGGGCTCGCCGAGCATGAAGGACGTCGCGGCGCACGCGCGGGTCTCGCTCGGCACGGTCTCCAACGTGCTCAACCGGCCCGAGGTGGTGGCCGAGCGCACCCGCCAGCGGGTGCTGGCCGCGATCGCCGAGCTCGGGTTCGTGCGCAACGAATCGGCCCGCCAGCTGCGCGGCGGCGGCAGCCGCACGCTGGCCTACGTCGTGCTCGACACCGGCAACCCGTTCTTCACCGACGTCGCGCAGGGCGTGCAGGAGGCGGCCGACGCGGTCGGCCTCGCGGTCTTCCTCTGCGACAGCGGGCAGGACCGCGCGGCGCCAGTCGGCCTACCTCGACCTCTTGGAGCAGCAGCGGGTCGAAGGGGTGCTGATCACCCCGGTCGACCGGGCCGACCCGCGGCTCGCGCTCCTCCCCCGCCGCGGCACCCCGGTCGTGATGGTCGACGCGCACAGCCCCGACCACTGCTCGGTGTTCGTCGACGACGTCGCGGGCGGCGACCTCGCCGCCACCCACCTGCACGACGGCGGCCACCGGCACATCGCGTTCGTGGGCGGGCCCGCGTCGCTCCCCCAGGTCGACCGACCGGCTCGCCGGGGTGCACCGGGCGTACGCCCGCAGCGGCCTCGACGCCGGCGACCTCGTGGTGCTCGAGACCGCGGCGCTCGACATCGCCGAGGGCCGTCGCGCGGGCGCCCGCCTCGCGGGCCTGCCCGCCAGCCGTCGTCCGACGGCCGCGTTCTGCGCCAACGACCTGCTCGCCCTCGGGCTGCTGCAGGAGGCGGTGCGGCTGGGCCTGCGCGTGCCGGACGACCTGGCGATCGTCGGCTACGACGACATCGTGTTCGCCGAGGCCGCCGCCGTGCCGTTGACGTCGGTGGCGCAGCCGCGGCAGCTCATCGGGCGCACGGCGGCGGAGATGGCGATCGCGGAGGCGCGCGAGCGGGGAGGCGCGCACGAACACCGCCAGGTGGTGTTGACCCCGGAGTTGGTGGTACGCGCATCCAGTCGGCTCCGACCACTGAACGGGGTGGCCTGATGAAGATCGCTCTGATGATCACGTGCCTGGCCGATGCGCTCTACCCCGACGTCGGCCGCGCCACCGTGCGGCTGCTGGAGCGGCTGGGCCACGACGTCGCGTTCCCCGAGGCGCAGACGTGCTGCGGGCAGATGCACGTCAACACCGGCTACCAGGACGAGGCGCTGCCGCTGGTGCGCCACCACGTCGAGGTGTTCGAGCCCTACGACGTGGTGGTGGCGCCGTCCGGGTCGTGCGTGGGGTCGGTGCGCCACCAGCACGCGATGGTGGCCCGGCGGGCGGGTGACGAGGCCCTCGCCGAGCGCGCCGAAGCGGTGGCGGCCACGACCTACGAGCTGTCGGAGCTGCTGGTGGACGTGCTCGGGGTCGAGGACGTCGGCGCGTACTACCCGCACCGGGTCACCTACCACCCGACCTGCCACTCGCTGCGCATGCTGCGGGTGGGCGACAAGCCGCTGCGGCTGCTGCGCCACGTGCGCGGGATGACGCTGATCGAGCTGCCCGCGGCCGACCAGTGCTGCGGGTTCGGCGGCACGTTCGCGCTCAAGAACCCCGACACGTCCACGGCGATGCTGGCCGACAAGATGCGCCACGTGCTGTCCACCGGCGCGGAGGCGCTCACGGCGGGCGACGCGTCCTGCCTGATGCACATCGGCGGCGGGCTGTCCCGGCTGCGCTCGGGCACTCGCACGGTGCACCTGGCCGAGATCCTGGCGGAGTCATGAGCGCCCGACGCACTTCCTCCCGCGGCGGCGCCATGAGCACCGATCTGGGGATGCCCGTCGTCGCGCCTGCCGGGGTGGGGCACCTGCGCGGCACGCAGTCGTTCCCCGACGCCGCCCGCACGGCGCTGGCCGACACCCAGCTGCGCCGCAACCTCGGCCACGCCACCACCGTGATCCGCAACAAGCGCGCCGCCGTCGTCGCCGAGCTCGACGACTGGGAGGCGCTGCGCCGCGCGGGCGAGGCGATCAAGACGGCCACGATGGCCCGCCTCGACGAGCACCTCCAGCGGTTGGAGGAGCAGGTCACCGCCCGCGGCGGCGTGGTGCACTGGGCCCGCGACGCCAACGAGGCCAACCGCATCGTCACCGATCTCGTGCGCGCCACCGGCCAGACCGAGGTCGTCAAGGTCAAGTCCATGGCCACCCAGGAGATCGGGCTCAACGAGGCGCTGGAAGCGGCGGGGATCGAGGCCAAGGAGACCGACCTCGCCGAGCTGATCGTCCAGCTCGGCGGCGACCTGCCCTCGCACATCCTGGTGCCCGCGATCCACCGCAACCGCGCGGAGATCCGGGAGATCTTCCTGCGGGAGATGCCCGGCGTGGACCCGTCGCTCACCGCCGAGCCGCGGCGGCTGGCCATGGCCGCCCGCACGCACCTGCGGGAGCGGTTCCTGCGCGCCAAGGTCGCGATCTCCGGCGCCAACTTCGGCATCGCGGAGACGGGCACGCTGCTCGTCGTCGAGTCCGAGGGCAACGGGCGGATGTGCCTCACGCTGCCCGAGACGCTGATCACGGTGATGGGCATCGAGAAGGTCCTGCCCACGTGGTCGGACCTCGAGGTGTTCCTGCAGCTGCTGCCCCGCTCGTCCACCGGGGAGCGGATGAACCCGTACACGTCGGCGTGGACCGGCGTCACCCCCGGGCGACGGGCCGCAGGCGTTCCACCTGGTGCTGCTCGACAACGGCCGCACGGCCGCGCTGACCGACCCGGTCGGGCGCTCGGCGCTGCACTGCATCCGCTGCTCGGCGTGCCTCAACGTGTGCCCGGTCTACGAACGCGCGGGCGGGCACGCGTACGGCTCGGTGTACCCCGGGCCGATCGGCGCGGTGCTGTCGCCGCAGCTCACCGGCGTGGAGGACAACGCCTCGCTGCCCTACGCGTCGTCGCTGTGCGGGGCGTGCTTCGACGCCTGCCCCGTCCGCATCGACATCCCCAGCCTGCTCGTGCAGCTGCGCGCGGCGCACGTCGACGCCAACCGCGGTCGGCGGGTGCCCACGCCCGAGGCGCTCGGCATGGCCGCCGCCGCGTGGGTGATGGCCGACCCGCAGCGGTTCGCCACCGCCGAGAAGGCCACCCGCGCGGGCCGCCTGCTCGGCCGGGCCACGGGCCGGATCACCACCCTGCCCCCGCCGCTGTCGCGCTGGACGGCCAGCCGCGACGCCCCCCGCCCACCCGCCGAGACCTTCCGCGAGTGGTGGGCCCGCGCGCGGGGTGGTCGGGCGTGAGCGCGCGGGAGGAAGTGCTGCGCCGGATCCGCGCCGCGAACGCCGCCGCCCGGCCGACGGCCGTCGAGGTGCCGCGCGACTACCACCGCACGGGCGCGCACCCGCCGGGCGCGCCGGAGCTGGTCGAGCTGCTGCGCGACCGGCTCGTCGACTACCGCGCGACCGTCCTCGACGCCGCTCCCGACGACATCCCGGCCGTGGTGGCGAGGGCGCTCGCCGAGCACCCCGGCCCGGTACTGGTGCCGTCCGGCCTGCCCGACGGGTGGTGCCCGGACGGCGTGCCCGACCGCGCCTTCTCCCCGGCCGAGCTGGACCGCTTCGCCGCCGTCGTCACCGGGTGCGCCGCGGCCTGCGCCGAGACCGGCACCATCGCCCTCGACGGCTCGCCCGACCAGGGCCGCCGCGCCCTCACCCTCGTGCCCGACGTCCACGTCTGCGTCGTGCGTGCCGAGCAGGTCGTGCACTCCGTCCCCGAGCTGATCGCCGCGCTCACCCCGGACCGACCCACCACCTTCATCAGCGGCCCCTCGGCGACCAGCGACATCGAGCTGGAACGCGTCGAGGGCGTCCACGGCCCGCGCACCCTGATCGTGGTGCTCGTGCACTGACCGGTCAGGCGGGCCGGGCCTCGAACACGTGCACACCCGACACCGGGTCGGCGGGCACGACCGTCGTGAGCCGCAGGTCGGCCTCGGCGAGCAGCGCGGCGTACTCCGCGCGGGTGCGCTCCCGGCCCCCGAGCAGCGCGAGCATGTGCAGGTCCATCCGGATCGCGGCCGGGTGGTCGGCCGCCCGCTCGGGCAGCTCGGCCTCCACGAGCAGGAGCCGGGCGGAGTCGCCCATCGCCCGGCGGCAGGTCCGCAGGATCGCGACGGCGTCGGCGTCGGACCAGTCGTGGATGACCCGCGACAGCAGGTAGGCGTCGGCGCCCGCGGGCACCTCGACGAAGAAGTCGCCCGCCACGGCGGGCAGCGGCGACTTCGCGGCCACCTCCGGACGGTCGAACAGCACGCCCGACACGTCCGGCGCGGCGTCGAGGATCGCCTTGAGGAGCACCCCGCCCCCGCCGCCGACGTCGACGACCGTGCCGAACACCGCGAAGTCGTAGGACGCGACGACGGCGGCGGCCTCCCGGGCCGAGCGGTCGCGCATCGACGCCTGGAACGCGCCGACCAGCTCCGGGTGCGCGGCGAGGTGGGTGAAGAACCGCTCCCCGTGGACGGACTCGAACGGCACGCCGCCCGAGCGCACCGCGGAGAGCAGGCCGCCCAACGCGGCGTAGTACACCTGGCCCCGCGCGAGCATGGCGCCGCGCTGCGCCCCGGGGCGGTCGGCGCAGAGCAGCTCACCCAGCGGCGCCACCGAGAACCGGCGCCCGGGGTGCTCGACGACCGCGCCGTAGGAGGCGAGCCCCCGCAGCACCCGCTCCAGCGTCGCGGCGTCGGCCTCGACCACGGCCGCCACCTCCGCGGCGGAGCGCGGCGCGCCCCGCAGCGCCTCCATCAGGTCCAACTCGGCCGCGACGTACAGCAGCTGCGTGCCGAGGTAGCCGTCCATCAGCTCGGCGAAGCGGGCGGCGGCTTCCGCGGCGACGACGGCGTCCGTGGCGGTGGCGGTCGGGTCGGTGTGCACGGCCATGCCCCCCTCACGGCATCGAGGTCGTACGGGTTCACCTTCCACCCGCCGACGCGTCGAGGGGAAGGGCGGTGCCGCGGACCGTCCACCGGCCGGGCCCGCCGCGGAGCACGGTGGCCGTGAGCGGCGCGACGTCGATCCGCCAGAACCCGGCGGCGGGCGCCCCCAGCGTCACCACCACCGCGGCCCGCACCACGGCCGCGTGCGTCACGGCCACCGTGTGCCCGACCGCGTCACCGCCCGCCGACCCCGCCCCACCGACGGCACCGGCCCGCTCGCGCGCGCCTGCCGACCCGTCCGGCGCGGCGGTCAGATCCACTGCGTCCAGCCAGTCCCCCACGCGCGCGAGCAACGCGGTCAGCGACTCCCCGCCGTGCGGCGCGGCGTCGGGGTCGGCGACCCACTCCGCGACGCCCGCGACCTCGTCCAGCGCTCGGCCCCGCCACTCCCCGAGGTCCCAGTCCGCCAGCCCCGCGTCGACGGTCGCGGCGAGCCCGAGCGCCGCGGCCGTCTCCACGGCGGCCCGCGCGGGCGAACACACCGTCCGGGTGACTCGTCGCAGCCGCGTCGCCGCCGCGGCGGCCGCCGCCCCCCGCGGCTCTAGGCCCTCGTCGCCCGCGAACACCGCCCGTGTCGTCGCCGCGGTGGACGCGTGGGCGACCAGGGTCAGGCGGGCGTTCACCCGGCCAACGCTAGACACGGCCGTGTCACCCGAGAACGTGACGCGCCGCCAACCAGTCGATCACGGCGGGTCGCGCCGTCTACGCTCTTGCGCGATGAGCCGTCCTGCGGAAAGTGATCATTCCCTCGCGGTGTGTGCCGATGGCGACGCCGCAGCCTGATCCGCGCCTGGAACAGCTCGTCGAGCTGGTCGTGCAGCTCGCATCCGGCGAACTCTCCGTTCGCCTGCCGCCCTCGCCCGCCGCGGACGACATCGACGCCGTGATCGTCGGCATCAACATGCTGGCTGAGGAGCTGGAAGCGCTCAACAAGCACCTCGAAGGGCGGGTGGCCGAGCGCACCCGCCAGCTCGCCGACGCCCACCGCCAGCTGGAGCGCCTCGCCCTCTACGACCCGCTGACCGACCTCGCCAACCGCACCCTCCTGGCCGAGCGCATCGACGAGGCCGTGGCCAACACCGAGCTCGGCGGTCACATGCCCGCGGTGCTCGTGCTCGACCTCGACGGGTTCAAGGCCGTCAACGACAGCTTCGGCCACGCCGTCGGCGATGAGCTGCTGATGGAGGTCGCCCGCCGGCTGCGGGCGGTCTGCCGCGGCACCGACACCGTCGCCCGGCTCGGTGGCGACGAGTTCGCCCTGGTCGTCGTGGACGCCTCCGAAGGGCAGGTCCTCGACGTCGCCGACCGGATCATGGCCGCGCTGCAGGTGCCCGTGCGCGCGGGCCGCCAGACGTGCTGGATCAGCGCCAGCATCGGTGTGCGCTTCGCCGAGCGGGGCCAGACCGCCGGTGTCCTCCTGCGGGACGCCGACACCGCGATGTACGTGGCCAAGTCGCACGGCCGGGGCGGCGCGTCGGTCTACGAGCCCACGATGCACGTCGCGGCGCTGCGCAGGCTCCGCCAGGCCGACGAGCTGCGCGCCGCGCTGTCGGGCAACGAGTTCGCCACCTACTACCAACCGATCATCGAGCTGGCGACCGGGCGGGCCACCTCCGTGGAGGCGCTGCTGCGCTGGCGGCACCCGACCGACGGGCTGCGCACGGCGGACACGTTCATCCCGGTGGCCGAGGAGACCGGCCTGATCGTCGCGCTCGACGGCTGGGTGCTCGACTCCGCCGTGGCGCAGGTGGCGGCCTGGCGCGCGCTCCGGCCGGGCCCGGCGCCGCTGAGCGTGCACGTCAACGTCTCGCCGATCACGTTCCGCACCCCCGGCTTCGCCGACGACGTGCTGGCCTGCCTCGAACGGCACGACGTGCACGCCGCCGACGTGCTGCTGGAGATCACCGAGACCCAGATGATGGGCGAGGACCCGCCGACCCTGCAGACCATGGAGGCCCTGCACACGGCGGGCATCGGCGTCGCGATCGACGACTTCGGCACGGGGTTGCTCGTCCCTCGGCTACGTCCGCCGCAAGTTCGTCGACGTCATCAAGATCGACCGGTCGCTGATCACCGGGCTGGACTCCGACCCGGACCAACGGCGCATCGCCGCGGCGCTGCTGGCCGTCGTCGACGCCTTCGGCCTCACGGCCGTGGCCGAAGGCGTGCAGACCGAGGCCGAGGTGGCGGCCCTGCGCCAGCTCGGCTGCCGGTACGGGCAGGGCTTCCTCTGGGGCGAGGCCCGGCCCGCGGAGGCGCTGACGGTGTTCACGCTTCCGGGAACCTCCCGGCCCCACGTCGGCTAGCGGATCCGCCTGCCGGTCTCGGCACAGGAGTAGCCGCCGAGCTTCTCGACCTGGGCGCGGAACTCGGACTGTTCCAGCAGGGCCCACAGCGGTGCGAGCACCTCGTCATCCAGCCCGGCGGCGCGCAGGACGAGGTCGTAAGGCTCGCGGGCCACGGGGACGAAGTCCAGGCCGAACGCGCGGGCGGCCGCCTGGATGCCCAGCCCGGTGTCGGCGCGACCGGCGGCGACGGCGGCGGCCACGCCGAGGTGGGTGTGCTCCTCACGGGAGTAGCCGCCGATGGTGGTCGGGTCGACGCCCAGGCCGCCCAGCGCGTGGTCGAGCAGCACCCGGGTGCCCGCGCCGCGCTGGCGGTTGACGTAGCGCAACTCGGGGCGCGTGAGGTCGGCGAGGCCGGTGAGTCCCAGTGGGTTGCCGGGTGCGACCAACAGACCCTGGTCGCGGTGGACCAGCCGCACCACGGCGAGCTCGGAGTCCGAGCCGAAGATCCGGTCCAGGTACGGCAGCGTGTACTCGCCCGTGGCCGGGTCGAGCAGGTGCGAGCCCGCCAGGTGGCACAAGCCATCGCGCAGCGCGACCAGGCCACCCAGCGACCCGACGTTCGACGACGCCAAGGTGATGAGCGGGTCGGCCGCGCGCAAGGCCGAGGCGGCGACGTCGAGGACGAGGTCGTGCGAGCCGATCACGACGATCGTGCGCTCGATGTCGGAGAGCCCGCGCAGCAGCTGCACCTGCACCCGCTCGCCTGCGTGGTGGCCCTCCACCCCGGCCGGCACGACCAGCAGGCCGTCGGCGCGGACGAGCGAGGTCAGCACGCCCGCCGCACGCGGCAGCGGCGTGGCCACGACGTCACCGCCGACCCGCCCCAGCCGTACCCGTACCCAGTCGTCCGAGCCGAGCGCCGACGCCAGCTTGCGGGCCAGTCGAGCGGTGGTCGCCGGACGCTCGCGCGGGGCGGCACCTTCGAGCGCAGCCAGCATCGGTGCGGCGAAGATGTCGAACGTCAGCGCGGCCGAGACGGGGTAGCCGGGGGCTCCCAGGATCGGGGTGGCCGGATCGCCTGCGACGGTGCCCAGGACGACCGGGTGACCCGGCCGCACGGCGACCCCGTGCACGGCGAGCGAGCCTACGGTCGCGACCACGCGGGCGGTGTAGTCGTCGCGCCCGGCGCTCGAACCGGCGATGAGGATCACCAGGTCGGCGTCGGTGGCGGCCTCTCGAACCGCGGCGGCGATCAGCTCGGGGTCGTCGGTGACGATGCCGGTGGTCCGGGTCTCGCAGCCGACCTCGGCGGCCTGCGCGGCCAGCATCATCGAGTTGGTGTCGGCGATCTCGCCGGGCGCCAGCGCGGTGCCGACCGGGCGGATCTCGTCGCCGGTCGGGATGATCGCTACTCGGGGTCTGCGGCGCACCCGCAGCTCGACGACGCCCGCGGCGGCGCAGGCCGCGATGTCGACGGGGCGCAGCCGGTGGCCAGCGGGGAGCAGCAGCTCGGTGGCGCTGATGTCCTCGCCGATCGAGCGGACGTGCTGGTAAGGCGGCACAGCGGCGCGCAGCTCGGCGCGCCCGTCCGGCATGTGGTGCACGTGCTCGCGCATCACGACGGCGTCGTAGCCGGTCGGCAGCGGGTCGCCGGTGTCGACGACCGCGAAGTCGTCCAGCAGCACCGGCGTGGTCTCGGCGGCGCCGACGGTCTCGGCGGCCCGCACGGCGATGCCGTCCATCGCCGCGGAGTCGAACGCGGGGGACGACCGCAGCGCCCACACCGACTCCGCGGTGACGCGCCCGACCGCTTCCCCGACCGGCAGCAGCGCAGCATCGACCCGGGGTGGGCAGCCCGCGGCGGCGCACGCCTCCCGCCACGCCCGCCGGGCCTGCTCGGCGGGGATGTCGGACACGAACGGGCTCGTCATCGGTACAGGATGACCTCCACCTCGGTGCCGCCGTCGAGGCCGGTCGCCGCCTCCGGGACGACCAGGTAGCCATCCGCCCGAGCCAGCACGGACAGCAGCGCGGACGGCCCGAACAGCGGCTCCGCGACGCCGTCGCGGACGACGACCTGCACGACGTCGAGCCTGCCGGTGGCCGACGCCAGGTCGCGGCTCAACCGAGCACGCGTGGTTGGCTCCGGGGGCGGTTGCTCGGCGCCCGCGAGCCGCCACACCAACGGCACTCCGACCAGCCGGAACACCACCAGGGCGGACAGCGGGTTGCCGGGCAGCCCGAGGAGCGGCACGCCCGCGCACTCGGCCAGCAGCGTCGGCTTGCCGGGCTTGACGGCCAGCCCGTGGCACCAGATCTCGCCCAGCGCGGCGACCGCACCGGCGGTCTCGTCGCGGGCGCCGACCGAAGATCCCGCCGAGACGACCACCAGGTCGGCGTCCGCCAGCGCGGCGCGCAGAGTGGACTCCAACGCGGCCCGGTCGTCCGGCACGATCCCCGACGGCAGCGGCTCCCCGCCTGCATCCCGGACCAACCCGGCCAGCGCGGACGCCGTCGCGTCCCGCACCTGCCCGGCGGCGAGCGTCGCGGTCTCCGGCGGCACCACCTCGTCACCGGTGGAGACGATCGCCACCCGCGGGCGGGCGTGCACGCGCCACCGAGGTCACCCCGGCCGCGGCCAGGAACCCCAGCTGCGGAGCGCGCACCGGATGCCCGGCCCGGACCAGCACGTCGCCCGCCGCGGCGTCCTCGTCGGCGCGGACCAGCCCGGCGCCGGGCGCCACCGGCCTGGTCACCTCGATCGTGCCGGGCATGGTCTCCGCGGTGTGCTCGACCATCACCACGGCGTCCGCCCCGTCCGGCAGCACCGCACCGGTCGGGATGGCCACGACTTTGCCGTGCGACACGGCGACCGTGGGCGCGGTGCCCATGCGCACCGCTCCGGCCAGGTCGAGGTAGGAGGGCAGGCCCTCGGAGGCGCCGTAGGTGTCGGCGGCGCGCACCGCGTAGCCGTCCACGGTCGAGCGGGCGAAGCCGGGCATCGCCGTCGGCGCGCGGACGTCGGTGGCGGGCACCCGGTGCAACGCCTCGGCCAGCGCGACGGTCTCGACGGCCGTGCGCCGGGCGGGGCGGAAACCGGCCAGCGCCGCGCCGACCGTGCGGGCGGTGAAGAACTCCCGGTTCACCGGTCCGGCTGGTCCGCAGCCCCGTTGGGGCGGGGCTGCTCGCGGGCGGCGGCGCCGCCCTTGTTCAGCCCCAGCACGCTCACCACCGGGCCCAGCGCGACCTGGCCCAACCCGCAGATGGAGGTCTTGCGCATGACCTCCTCCAGCCGCAGGACGTGCGCGCGGCGGTCGTCGTCCAGCTCGGAGCCCGACTCGACGACGTCGCGCAGGATCGTGTGCGCCTTGGTCGAACCCACCCGGCACGGCACGCACTTGCCGCACGACTCGTTGCGGAAGAACCGCAGCACGTTGGTCGAAGCGGCCAGCAGGTCGGTGCCCTCGGCCAGCACGACCACGGCCCCCGAGCCGAGCATGGTGCCGTTCTCCACCGCGGTGCCGAAGTCCAGCGGCATGTCCAGCTTGTCGGGTCCGATGAAGTTCGACGACGCCCCGCCCGGCTGCACCGCCCCGACCTCCCGGCCGCCGCTGACCCCACCGGCCAGGTCGATCAGCTCGCGGACGGTGGTGCCCATCGGCACGCAGTAGACGTCGGGCCGCTCGACGTGCCCGGACACGGCGAAGAACTTCCAGCCCACCGAGTCGCCGACGCCCTGGTCCGCCCACCACTGCGCACCGCGCTGCACGATGATCGGCACGTCGGCGAAGGTCTCCACCGAGTTCATCAGCGTCGGACGGCCGTGGAGGCCGTAGTTGCCGGGGAACGGCGGCTTGTTGCGCGGCTCACCGCGGTGGCCTTCCATGCACTCCAGCAGCGCGGTCTCCTCGCCGAGGATGTACCCGCCGGGCGAGACGAACACCTCCACGTCGAGCCGCCGCCCGCTGCCGCAGGCGTCCGGCCCGGTGACGCCTGCTTCGCGCAGCGCGTCCAGCTCGGCGCGCAGCACGTGCTCCTCCGGGCCGTACTCGTGCCGGATGAACACCCAGCCCTGCTCGGCGCCCACCACCGCCATGCCGAGCAGCAGGCCCTCCAGGACCAGGTGCGGCTGGGTGGCCAGGATCTGGCGGTCCTTGAAGGTGCCGGGTTCGGACTCGTCGGCGTTGCAGATGGCGTACTTGACGTCGCCGGGCTGCGTGTCGCGCACCAGCCCCCACTTCTGCCCGGTGGGGAACCCGGCGCCGCCCATCCCGCGCAGCTCGGAGTCCTTCAGCGTCGCCACGATGGTGTCCGGGTCGAGATCGCCCGCCAGCAGCGCGCGCAGAGTGGCGTACCGCTCGGGCACGCCCGATCCCGCCGGGTAGGGGTCGTTCGGCCACGGCTCGGTGCGCTCGTTCGCGGGAGCGGCGCCGACCTCGCCCGCCCGAGCTCCGGCGACGAGCGCCTCGGTGTCCCCGACGGGCGCGGGCCGTTCGTTGACGGCCACCGCGGGCGCGATGTCGCACCGGCCCAGGCAGGACACCTCCACCAGCTCGACGTCGGCGTCCTCGCCGTAGCGCGCGCGCAGCTCGGCCAGCCGGGCGTCGCCGTCGCGCAGGAAGCACGCCAGGTCGTGGCAGACGTGCAGGGCCACCTTCGTCGGCGGCTCGGTGCGGAAGTGCGGGTAGAACGAGATCAGGCCCTCGATCTCGTAGAGCGGGCGACGCGCGTCGCGGGAGAGCTCCTGCAGCTCCTCGCGGGGCAGCCAGCCCAACCGGGCCTGGATCGCGTTGAGCGCCGGGATCAGCGACGGGCCCGGGAACTTCCCGGCCCGCCCCTCCACCCCGGGCACCCGGCGCGACCGGACCTCGGCCGCCCGGTCGGTCACCTCCGTCACGACAGCCTCCTCGCTGCGCTCGGCGGCGTCGTGCCGTGGCGTGCTGTGTTGAATGGTGACCTCGCAAGCTCGGTCACGTCCGCACCCCCAACGGCTCCACCTGCACGGCGCAGAACTTGAACTCGGGGATCTTGCCGACCGGGTCGATCTCGTCGATCGTCAGCAGGTTGGCCGCGGCCTCCCGGAAGTGGAACGCGATGAAGCAGTTGCCCAGCTGCTCGCGGTGCGAGACGCGCACCAGCAGCTCGATCGTGCCGCGCCGCGACCGCACCCGGGCCATCTCACCGTGTGCCAAGCCGCGGTCGGCGGCGTCCTTCGGGTGCATGTAGACCTCCGCGACCGGGGCGATCGCGTCCAGGGCGAACGAGCGCCGGGTCATCGAGCCGGTGTGCCAGTGCTCCAGCAGCCGCCCGGTGTTGAGCACCAACGGGTACTCCGCGTCGGGTAGCTCCTTGGGCGGCAGCCACTGCGCGGGCACCAGGTGGGCGAGCCCGTCGTCGGTGTTGAAGCGCTCGTCGAACATGACGATCGTGCCGTCGGTGTGCTCCGGATCGGCGTTCGGGTAGAGCTTCCCGGACAGACCCAGGTTGTCGTAGTTCAGGTTCCGGTACGACGACATCAGCCCGACCATCTCGTCGAAGACCTCGCTCGGCGAGCCGTAGTTCCAGTCCAGCCCGATCCGGCGGGCGATGTCCTGGACGATCTCCCAGTCCGGGCGGGCCTGCCCCGGCGGGTCCATCACCTTGCGGCCGAGCTGCACCCGCCGGTCGGTGTTGGTGTAGGTGCCGTCCTTCTCCAGGTAGGAGGTCGCGGGCAGCACCACGTCGGCGAACTCGGCGGTCTCGGTGAGGAAGATGTCCTGGACGACGAGGAAGTCGAGCGCGGCCAGCGCCTTGCGCACCTTGTTGATGTTCGGGTCGGACAGGAACGGGTTCTCGCCGAGCATGTACATGCCGCGCACGCCGTCGGGTTGCAGCACCGACTTGATGATCTCGGTGACGGTCAGCCCGCGCTTCGGATCCAGGGTGGTGCCCCAGGCCTCCTCGAACCGCAGCCGGGTCTTCTCCGCGTCGACGCCCTGGTAGTCGGGGTAGAACATCGGGATGAGCCCGGCGTCCGACGCGCCCTGCACGTTGTTCTGCCCACGCAGCGGGTGCAACCCGGTGCCCGGCCGTCCCACGTTGCCGGTGATCGAGCACAGCGCGATGAGGCAGCGGGCGTTGTCGGTGCCGGTGGTGTGCTGGGAGATCCCCATCCCCCAGTAGACGACCGCGGCGCCCGCCTCGCCCCAGGTGCGGGCGACCTCGCGGATGGTGTCCGCGTCCACGCCGGTGATCTGCGCGGCCCGCTCGGGCGGGTAGTCGGCGACCGTGCGGGCCAGCTCGTCGTAGTTCGACGTGCGGTTCGCGATGAACGCACTGTCGACCAAACCGAGCCGGATGATCTCGTGCATCACCGAGTTGTAGAGCGCGACGTCGGTGCCGGGTTTGAGCTGCACGAAGATGTCGGCGTGCTCGGCCACCGTGGACGCGCGCGGGTCGACGTAGATGACCTTGGTGCCGCGGCGGCGGGCCTGCTTGAAGAACGAGCTGGCCACCGGGTGGTTCGCGGTCGGGTTGGAACCGGTGATGATCACGCAGTCGGCGTTGGCCACGTCGCCGTAGGTGGTGGACACCGCCCCGGAGCCGACGCCCTCGAACAGCGCCGCCACCGAGGAGGCGTGGCACAGCCGGGTGCAGTGGTCGACGTTGTTCGTGCGGAAGCCGGTGCGGATGAGCTTCTGGAAGAGGTAGGCCTCCTCGTTCGAGCACTTCGCCGAGCCGAAGCCTGCGATCGCGCCCGGTCCGCCCACCGCGTGGACCTCGCGCAGCCTGCGGGCGACGAGGTCGAGCGCCTCCTCCCAGGTGGCCTCCCGGAAGTGCGGCATGACCTCGTCGTAGTTGACCAGGCCGCCGGGCTTGCGCTTGCCGCCGCGCTTGTCGCCCGGCTTGCGACCGCCGCCGCTGCGCTCACCGCCGTTGACCCGGCCGCGGTCGTTGTGGCCGTCGCCGCGGACGTCCGCGGAGAGCGGGCCCTTCGGGTAGGCCGCGTCGATGCGGATCAGCGGGGTGGTGAGCCGCTGCGGCGAGGCCGCGTAGTCCCAGCCGTAGCGGCCCTTCACGCACAGCCTGCTCTGCGAGCCCGGCTGGTCGCGCCCTTCGGCGAAGGAGATCGCACCGCGCTCGCGGTCGACGTAGTAGGTGAGCGCGCAGCCGACCCCGCAGTACGGGCAGACGCTGTCGACGGCGTCCAGCTCTTCGCGGGGGCGGATCGGGATGCCCCGGATGGGCTTGTTGGTGAGCGCACCCGTCGGGCAGGCCTGCACGCACTCGCCGCAGGTGACGCACGAGCTCGCGCCCATCGGGTCGTTCAGGTCGAAGGCGATCCGGGTGGCGTAGCCCTTCCCGGAACGGCCGATGACGTCGTTGCCCTGGATGTCGTCGCAAGCCCGCACGCAGCGGTCGCAGAGGATGCAGGCGTCGTGGTTGACGTCGATGACGGGGTTCGACGAGTCGGTGCCCCGGCCGGAGCCGCACGGCAGCTCGGTGGTCTCCCGCGCCACGCCGAAGCCGTCGGCCAAGCTGAGCAGCAGGTTGTCGCGGGTCGTGATGTCTTTCGGATCCTCTGCACGTGGCGGCTGGTCGGCCACCAGCAGTTCGGTCAGGGTGGCCCGGCTGCGATCCAGCTCCGGCGTGGCGGTTTTCACCTCCATGCCGTCCTCGCACGGGCGCACGCACGCCGCCGCGAACACCCGCCCGCCCGTGTCGACCACGCACATCCGGCACACGCCGACGGGGTCGTAGCGCTCGTTGTGGCAGAGCACGGGGATGTCCACGCCGACTTCCCGGGCGGCGTCGAAGATCGTGGTGCCCTCGGCGACCGAGACCTGGTTCCCGTCGATCGTCACGCTCACCGTGGCGACGGTGACTGTTCGTTCCTCTGTCGCGGTCATGACGACCCCCGATCACTTGCGACCTACCCGTGCTCACCCTAATCACTCCTCGGCCAGATCGCCGGTGGTGGGCACTCCCGGGTGTTGCGGCCGTCGACCGCAACGCACAGCGGATCACCGGGTGCGGCCGTCACTTCGGTCGTGGTCAGGACGGCGATGGGTCCCGCTGCGGTGTCGACGTCGACCCGCGTGGTTCCCCCCAGTGGGACGACCCGGCGCAGCGTGCCCGAGACGACCACCGCGGAGCGGGCAGGCGCCTCCCCGGGCGGCAGGAGCCTGCAGCGTTCGGGTCGGGCGACGAGAAGCACGTCGCGGCCGGTGAGCTCGGGCGGGAGGCGGGTGGTGTAGCCGAGTAGGTGGGCGCAGTCGAGGTCGGCGGGTGCGTCGAGGACGTCGGTCGTGGCGCCGAGTTGCCGGATACGACCCTGGAGGAGCAGGGCTGTGCGGTGCGCGAGCGCGGCGCCTTCGTCGCGGTCGTGGGTGACGAGCAGGACGGCCGCCGTCGACTGGTCGAGGGCAGCCCGCAAGTCGGCGATCAGGTCGGCCCGTGTGGTGGCGTCCAACCCGGTGAACGGCTCGTCGAGCAGCAGCACCTTGGACTGGACAGCGAGGGCTCGGGCAATGGCCACGCGTTGGGCCTCCCCGCCGGACAGCGTGCGGGCGTGCCGGTCGGCGAGGTGCGCGATCTTGAGCGCGTCCAGCCACGGCCGGGCGAGTCGGCGGGCTCGGGCCTGGCGCATCCCCCGCATCCGCAGACCGGCGGCGGCGTTGTCGAGCACGGAGGCCCGTTGCAGGACGGGACGCTGCAGCACGGCCGCCGCCGCGGTGCGCAACTGCCTCGGCGCGACCGGCTCGCCGTCGAGGAGCACCTCTCCGCACGTGGCTACCGGCTCAAGGCGGACGAGTGCCCGCAGCAGCGTCGACTTCCCGGCGCCGTTGGGACCGAGCACTGCCAACGTCTCGCCGTCGGCGACCTCCAGGTGATCGACCGCGAGCCGTTGACGGCCACGGTCCACGACCAGCAGGTTCCGGCAGCTGATGCTCACGGCGCTGAGGATCGCGCTTCGTGTTGCTGGGCGAGGGTGACGAGGAGGTTGACCGCGAAGGCGATCGCCAGCAGCACGAGGCCGAACGCGATGGCCAGAGCGAACTGGCCACGGCTGGTCGCGAGCACCGCAGCGGTGGTGAGCACCCGCGTTTCGCCCTGGATGTTCCCGCCGACCATCTGCGCGGCGCCCACCTCGCTCACGACCGCGCCGAATCCGGCCAGGGCCACCGCGAGCAGCGGCAACCGAGCCTCGGCGAGCAGCGCCCGAAGCGCCCATGCCCGGGTCGCGCCGAGGGCGCGCATCTGTAGCAGGAAGTTCGGGTCGACCTGCTGGAGCGCCGCAGCCGTCAGGGCGGCCACGATCGGGGCGGCGATCAGCGTTTGGGCGACGACCATGGCGGTCGGGGTGTACAGCAGCCCGAACGCGCCGAGCGGGCCGCTACGCCACAGCAACACGGTGACGAACAACCCGACGACCACCGGGGGCAGGCCCATTCCGGTGTTGGCCGCGGTGAGCAGCACCCGACGGCCGCGGAACCGGCCGAGGGCCAGCGCCGTGCCGAGGGGTACTCCGAGCAGCAGCGCCAGCGCGGTGGCGGTGAGGGAGACCCGCAGCGTCAGCGCGATGATCGACCAGGTGCCCTCGTCCCCGGTGAGCAGCAGTCGTGCGGCCTGCAGCAGCCCGTCCAGCAGCACATCCACCGCTCACGCCCCACGCATCGTGTTCACGGGCCGAGGCTGGCCTCGTCCTTGCCCGCGTCCGGGGTGAACAGCGACTGCCCGAACTCGGCCTGTCCGAACCGGCCGATCTGCTGCTGCACCACCGGCGAGACGATCCAGTCGGCGAATGCCTTCGCACCGTCGACCTGCACGCGATCACCGGCCTTGGTCGTCATCTCGATCACGTGGTAGACGTTCAACAGGCGGGGGTCGCCTTCGCTCAGCACGTCGAGCTGGAGCGTGTTGCGCTGGGCCAGGTAGGTGGCCCGGTCCGACAGGGTGTAGCCCGCCTTCTCACTCGCCACCCGCAGCGTGGCGCCCATGCCCTGCCCGGTGGCCTGGTACCAGCCTCCGGCCGGGGTGATCCCGGCCTGTTTCCACAGGTCCTTCTCCCGAGCGTTGGTTCCCGAATCGTCGCCGCGGGACACGAACAGCGACTGCGCGGCGGCGATCTTCGCGACCGCTCGCGTGCTGTCAAGGCCGCGGACCTGGGCCGGATCGCTCGCGGGTCCGACAAGGACGAAGTCGTTGTGCATCACCAACCGCCGCTGCCCGGCCGCGCCTTCGGCGACGAAAGCCTGCTCCGCGGTGGGCGAGTGCACGAGCAGCACGTCGGCTTCGCCACGGCGCCCGAGCTCGATGGCCTGGCCGCTGCCGACGGCGAGCGTCTTGACCTGCCACCCGCTGTCCCGGGTGAACTGCGGCAGCAGCTCGTCGAGCAGCCCCGAGTCCTGGGTGCTGGTCGTCGTGGCCAGGATCAGCGACTTCTCCGCCGAGGGCCCCGCCGCAGGCGGCGCCGGGTCGGCTTGGCTGCCGCACCCCACGAACAGCAGCACCGCCGCCAGGACCAGGGCGGGGATCGAGTGGCGCATCAAGTGTCTCTTTCTGCCACAGTGCAGTCGAGGACAACCCTAGAGTGTCGCGGCATGACCCGATACCGGGAGATCGGCGAGGGGCTCGCGCGCCGGGTCCTCGCCGGGGACCTCGTTCCGGGCGACGAGCTCCCCGGTATCCGTGAGCTCGGCAGGCAGTGGGCGACCACCCCGTCCACGGCCAGCCGTGCGCAACGAGCGCTGGCCGAGGCCGGGCTGATCGAGCTGGCAGGCAGGCGGCGCGCCCTCGTTGCCGCCGACGCCCTGTTCGCTGCGCGTCGCTTCTTGCACGGCCACGTCATCCTGCGGCTGGCGGGGAGCGACGACCCCGCTCTCGACCTGGTGGTCCGCGGACTCGGCCGGAACGTGGTGCCGACGCAGGCCGACGGCAGCGCCGCAGGGCTGCGCGCGGTGGTCCAGGGTCGCGCCGATGCCGCAACGACCCACCTCCTGCACCACAGCGGCCGGTACAACGCACCCTTCGCCCGCGCCCTGCTGCGTGGCCGCCGTCCGCATCTGGTGCACCTGTGGCGACGCGAGCAGGGGCTACTGATCCCACCCGACCGCGACGGGCCGACCTCGATCCGCGAAATGGCTGGGAGGAGAGTGGCACGGCGAGCCCCGGGCACCGGAACCCGTGTCCTCCTCGACCGCCTGCTCCTCGACGCCGGACTCGACCCCGACGCCCTCCGCGGGCCCGAGGTCGGCTCCCACCTGGAGGTCGCGCTGGCCGTCGCGGCAGGCATCGTCGACGCCGGACTGGGCGTCCGCTCCGCAGCCGCCGCGCTGGACCTGCGCTTCGTCTCGATCACCTGGGAGGACTACGACCTCGTCCTCCCCGAGGACGCCCTCGACCCGGCTGCCCCGCTCATCACCGCGGTTCGCAGCTCGGCGGTACGGAGCGCGATCGAGGCACTGGGCGGGTACGACACGGCCAGATCCGGCGAGGTGGTCGACCTGGATCACACCAGCTGACCGGAGCAAGTCGGTGAAGCGTAGACGCTTACCCGGCCCCGGCCACGTCGTGCAGCTCGACACGGTCGAGTCGCAGCCCGGCGAGGTCGTCCCGCCCCGGACGACCCTCGGCGTCCCAGCCACGGGCGGCGTAGTAGGCGTCGATCATGGACCGCAACCGGTCCGCCGTCAGGGCGGCGACGCGGCCGGACCCCAGCTCCAGCGGCGTTTCGAGAAAGCGCGGCGGCAGCGTGTCGTCTGCTGCCGTCGCACCCTCGCGTTGGTTGAACACCCGCTTGGCCAGCACGATCCGCTGCGCCGTGGCGTGCAGCTCGGCCGCGTCGACGTCCCAGCCGGTGACCTTGGACAGCAGGGCGGCCCATTCGGTGAAGGGGTCGTCGAACACGCCGCGCAGGAACTTGCAGAGGATCATCGAGTCCATCACCGCGGCCCGGTCCTCGGTGCCGACGGTGGCGGCGGCGTGGGCCGCGCCGCCGTTCAACCGGTCGTGCTCGCCTGAGAGGTCCGCCTCGTAGGACCCCGAGCGGTTGTGATCGGCGCCGCGGGCGTTGACGGCGAGGCCCAGTGCCATCGCGTGCAGCGTGCGCGGCTCGTACCCGGGCAGCTCCAGGCCTTTGACCTGCGGCGCGAACGCGATCGAGCCCTGCCCGACGACCTCGGCCGCCCGACGGGAGCCCTGCGCCAGCAGCGCGCCGAGACCCTCCTGGGCGCCGATCAGGTCCAAGGCGCGCAGCAGCGCGGCACCATCGCCGAAGCGGAGCCACGGCGCGTCGATCAGGCCGCGCTCGGCGCACTCCATCGCCCACGCGATGGTGCCGCCCGCCGAGATCGTGTCCAGGCCCAACTCGTCGCAGCGGGCGCTGGCGGCGAACACGTCGTCCGGGTCAGACACCCCGCACAGCGGACCGAGCGCGAACACGTTCTCGTACTCCATGCGCTGGGTGCCGCCGCCCTTGCGGGAGTAGATGTGCTCGCAGCCGATCGAGCACGACGCGCACGAGTTGCGCGCCACCCCCCGCAGCTCGTGCAGCTCCTCGGCGGCGAGGCGGTGCGCCCCGTCGAAGGTCGCGGCCGTGAAGTTGCGGGTGGGCAACGTGGATACGGCGTTGAAGGCGAGCAGGTTGGCCAGCGTGCCCAGCTCGCGGTACTTCGCCGTGGCGGGGCCGAAGCTGCGTGCCCGCAGATCCTTGGCCGCCGCGAGCACGGCGTGCGGATCGGCGATGCTCACCCGCGTGGCCGACCGGACGAGGACGGCCTTGACGTTCTTGGCCCCGAGCACGGCCCCGAGCCCGCCGCGGCCCGCGTGGCGACCGTCGTGGCTGATCGTGGCGTAGCGGACGTGCCGCTCCCCCGCGGGCCCGATGGCCGCGGTCTGCCACCCGCGCCCGAACCGCTCCCGCACGGCCGCCTCGGCCTGCGCGGCGGACAGCCCGCCCAGCTCGGGCGCAGCTTCGAGGCGCGCCCCGTCGCCGTCGACCAGCAGCACCGACAGCACCGCCGCCCGCCCACGCACGACGATCGCGTCGTTCCCGGTGAGCTTGCCCGCGATCGCGAACCGGCTCGACGCCAGCGCGTCGGTGAGCAGGCCGGTGAGCGGCGACTTGGCCACGACGGCGAACTTCGCGCTGGTCGTGAGCGGGGTGCCCACCAGCGGGGAGAAGACGAACGCGAGCGGCGCTTCCGGGGCGAGCGGATCGACCCCGGCCGGGGCGAGCCGGTGCAGTAGCCAGGTGCCCAGCCCCACCCCGCCGAGGTAGGCGCGCAGGACGGCGTCGTCGAGAGCGAGTGGCGCGCTCCTCGCCGCGCGGTCCTCGACGTCCACTACGAGGGCGCGCCCGAAATACCCACCGGCCTGCACAGCCCCGAGGGTATGCCTGCTCAGCCGCCCGCGTCGGCCGACAGGAAGGCGACCGTGTCGCCCGCGACGAGCGGGAGCTGCGCGTCGCGGGTCATCTGGTCGCCGTTGAGGGCCGCGACGACGTGCCGGTCGAGGGTGATGCCCACCGCCGCGGCCGCCGCACCGAGTGAGCTCGCGCGGACCGTGCGCGGTCCCCGTTGCCCGCGGCTCGCGAGCGCTCCGAACCGTTCGACCACGATCTCCGGCTCCGGTCGGGCGAGCGCGGCCGCGTAGTCGGCGGGCTCGTTGACGTTGACCAGCGAGTCCAACTCCGGGTCGTGCCGCGCCACGTCGCGGTCCGCCAACAGCTCGTCGTCATCGAGTTGAAGCACCCGGCAGTGCCGGAACAGCATCCCGGGTCGCAGATCGCCCTCGCCCAGCAACTTCTCGATCAGCGGGACCAACGCCGTGCGGTAGCCCGCGGCGAGCGGCTGCCGGTGTCCGCGGGCCACCGGCATCACGACATCCGCTCCCGGATCGGCGAATTCGCGGAGCACGCGGCGGATCAGTGCGGGGTGCAGGAACGGCAGGTCGGTCGAGCACACGAAGGCCACCGTCCCGCGCCCGTCGAGCGCGGCCAGCCCCGTCGCGAGCCCGCGCATCGGTCCCTGCCCTTCGACCGGGTCGGCCACCACCTCGGCCCCGGGCGGTAGGTCCGGCAGCTCCTGCCCCGGCGCGGCGACGACCAGCACCGGCCCGCCGACGGTGCGCGCGAGGAGGGCGGTGGTGCGCTGCAGCAATGTCGAGCCGTGCCACTCAAGCGCAGCCTTGGCGCGGCCCATCCGCGAAGACCGGCCGCCCGCGAGGACAATGCCCGCGGCGGCATCGACGAGCCCGACCACGGCTCGATGCTACTAACGTGGGTCGCGCAACCCGCGCCGCCGCTTGGAGTCCGCACCGGAATGAGCCGTCTCACCGCACGCAGGCCCGTGCTGCGCATCACCGCCGACGGCCGTCGCCACGTGCAGGACGTGCTGGCGGGCGAAGAGCCGCTGGAGCTGCGCGTGGACGGGCGGGCGCTGTCGGTCACGATGCGCACACCGGGCCACGACGTCGAGCTGGCGCACGGGTTCCTGCTCACCGAGGGCGTGATCGGCGACGTGGCCGACGTGGCCACGGCGCGCTACTGCGACTCCGTCGACGACACCGGCCGCAACACCTACAACGTGCTCGACGTGGGCCTCGCCCCCGGTGTGGCGCCGCCCGACGTCGGGGTGGAGCGCAACTTCTACACCACGTCGTCGTGCGGGGTGTGCGGTAAGGCCGCGCTCGACGCCGTGCGGCTCACCACCCGCTTCCCGCCCGACGCCGACCCGGTCACGGTCACGCCCGCCGTCCTGTCGAGCCTGCCCGACACGCTCCGGGAGGCCCAGCGGCTCTTCGACTCCACCGGCGGGCTGCACGCGGCGGGCCTGTTCACCGCCGAGGGCGAGCTGCTGGTGGCGCGGGAGGACGTGGGGCGGCACAACGCGGTCGACAAGACCCTGGGCTGGGCGTTGCTGGAGAAGCGGGTGCCCGCCGCGGGCACAGTGCTGATGGTGTCGGGGCGCGCCTCGTTCGAGCTGGTGCAGAAGGCGGCGATGGCCGGGGTGCCGGTGCTCGCGGCCGTGTCGGCGCCGTCGTCGCTCGCCGTGGAGCTGGCCGTCGAGATGGGGATCACGCTCGTCGGGTTCCTGCGGGGCTCGTCGATGAACGTGTACAGCGGCACCCACCGCGTCGTCGGATAGCCTCGTCCACCGTGCTGGACCGCGCTCTCATCGACTCGCTCTTCCCCGCCGACCTCCCCGACCCCGCGCACTGGGAGGAGCGCTACCCACCCCGGTCGCTGCCCGAGGGCGCCGAGGTCACGCGGTTCGGCCCGTCGCCCACCGGGTTCGTGCACATCGGCGGCCTGTACGTCGCGACGATCGACCGCGACGTCGCCACCCACTCCGACGGCGTCTACATCGTGCGGGTGGAGGACACCGACCAGTCCCGCGAGGTCGAGGGCGCGCTCGCGCAGTTCGACCGCGCCTTCAGCTACTTCGACCTCGCGCCCGACGAGGCCGACGACCGGGGTGACTACGGCCCGTACCACCAGTCGCAGCGCGAGCAGATCTACCTCACCTACGTGCGGGAGCTGCTGCGCACCGGCAAGGCCTACCCGTGCTTCGCGACCAAGGAGGAGCTCGCCGAGATCACCGCCCGGCAGCAGGCGGCGAAGCTCCCCACCGGCTACTACGGCCGGTGGGCCCTGTGGCGCGACGCCGAGCCGACGGACGTGGCGGCGAAGCTCGCCGACGGCGTGCCCTACGTCGTGCGGTTCCGGGCGCCCGAGCTCTCCGGCGACGGGCGGATGAGCTTCGTCGACGCGATCCGCGGCAAGCTCTCCCACGAGGCCAACCGGAACGACACGGTGATCCTCAAGGCGTCCGACCAGAGCCCGCGCCTGCCCACCTACCACTTCGCGCACGCCGTCGACGACCACCTGATGCGGGTCACGCTCGTCATCCGCAGCGAGGAGTGGATCAGCTCGGTGCCGCTGCACCAGCAGCTGTTCGCGGCGTTGGACCACCCGCCGATCACCTACGCGCACATCGCGCCGCTGATGAAGCAGATCCCCGGCGGCAAGCGGAAGCTCTCCAAGCGCAAGGACCCCGAGGCGGGCGTCGACTACTACATCGCCGCGGGCTACCCGGCCCTCGCGGTGCTGTACTACCTGCGCGGGCTGGCCAACGGGCGGCTGGCCGAGCTGCCGCTCGCCGAGGCGCTCGCCACGCCGATCCGGCTCGACCAGTGCGGCACCGCGGGCCCGCTCGTCGACCTGGTCAAGCTGGAGGACATCAGCGCCGACCACATCGCGACGCTGCCCGGCGCCGAGGTGCTCGCCGCGGTCAGCGCGTGGGCGCAGATCTACGACCCCGAGCTGGCCGCGGTGCTGGCCACGGAGCAGGAGCTCGCGCTGCGCGCCCTCGCCGTCGAACGGGACGGCGTGGCCAACCCCCGCAAGGACCTGCGCAAGTGGTCGGACTTCCGCACCGCGTACGGCTTCTTCTTCCCCGCGCTGTTCACGCCGCTCTCCGGGGCGTCGGACGCGCGGGTGGCGTCGGCGATCGACCCGGGGGTGGTCGCGGCGTACATCGGCGACCTGATCCAGTCCTACCAGCACCTCGACGACCCCAAGGAGTGGTTCGACCAGATCCGCGCCGCCAGCACCCGCAACGGGTTCGCGGCGAGCCCCAAGGAGTACAAGGCCGACCCCGGCGCCTACCACGGCTCGATCCGGGAGGCGTCCCAGCTCGTGCGGGTGGCGCTCACCGGCTCCACGCGCAGCCCGGACATGCACGCCATCGCCACGGCGCTGGGGCGGGACGAGGTGCTCGCCCGGCTGCGGGTGCTGGCTTGACCCTGTCCTGGGCGGAGCTGAACCGGGCCGTGCTGGCCCGGCAGCTCCTGCTGGAGCGGGCCGCGCTCGACCCGGCCGCGGCCGTCGAGCGGGTGGGCGGCCTGCAGACCCAGTACGCCCCGTCGGCCTACGTCGGGCTGTGGTCGCGGCTGGTCGACTTCCGCCGGGCCGACCTCACCTCCGCGTTGCTGGACGGCCGGGTGGTGCAGGCGTGGGTGATGCGCTGCACGATCCACATGGTCTCCGCGGCCGACTACTGGCCGCTCACGGAGGCCGTGCGGGAGCAGCGGCGGGTCTGGTTCTTGCGCTCGCCGCGCGGGCTCACGGAAGCCGACATGACGGCCGCGGCCGAGGTCGTCGCGGCGCGGCTGGCCGACGGGCCCGCCAAGCAGGCCGAGCTGGTGGCGGCGCTGGTCGCGGCCGGGTTCGACAAGGCCGTGTTCCAGGGCGTGCAGCTCTGGCTGGACCTGGTGCGGGTGCCGCCCGCAGGCACGTGGGAGCTGCCCCGGGCGCACGTGTACGGGCTCGCGGCGGAGCACGTGCCCGCGGTGGCGGTGGAGCGGGCGGCGGCCGAGGAGCTGCTCGTACAGCGCTATCTGGGCGGCTTCGGCCCGGCGACGCCGTCGGACGTGGCCCGGTACGCGGGCTGGAACATCACCGAGGCCAAGGCGGTGTTGGCCCGGCTCGACCTGCGGGAGGACCGCGACCCCGACGGCGCGAAGCTCGTCGACCTCCCCGACGCCGCCCGCCCGGACGGCGACACCCCGGCGCCGGTCCGCTTCCTGTCGACGTTCGACGCGCTGCTCCTGCTCGGGCACGCCAAGCGCGCCCGGATCGTGCCCGAGGAGCACCGGGAGAAGGTGTTCGCGGTGAAGATGCCGCAGTCGATCCCGACCTTCCTCGTGGACGGGCACGTCGCGGGCACGTGGCGGTACCTGGAGGGTCGGGTGGTGCCGACCCCGTTCACGCCCCTCTCGCGCGCGGCAGGCCGGGCGGTCGACGAGGAGGCCGAGCGCCTCACGGCGTTCCACCGCGACGGCTGACCGACCTCGCAGACGCGGCCGCCCCCGCACAGGCGCCACGGGGCCTGCGAAGTGTCAGACGGGTCTGCGAAGCGGCGGTCTGGTGCTCAGCGCAGCGCGCCGGGGCGGGCCGAGCTCGTCGCGGCGGGCTGGGGTTGCTCGCCGCCGGTGGGGGCCGGGGCGGCCGCGCGCCCCACGAACACGCCCGCGAGGAACCCGACCGCCACCAGCAGCGCGATGATCAGGATGGTCGTGAGGCGGCTGGTCTGCCGAGGGGGCCGCCACTCGGCGACGGCGTCGTCGGCCGAGCCGGGGCCGCGGCCCGCGGCGGGCTCGACCACCGGCATCGCCTCGGTCGGCGCGTCGTCGACGAGCGTGTGCCCGGCGGCCGCGCCGAAGTGGGTCGTGGGTTGGTCGTCACCGCGCGGCTCGTCCATCGGAACCGGCGTGCCTGCCCGAGCGGCGGCGGGCTGGGTGGCGGCGAAGCGGTCGACGCCGGGCTGCTCGGCGGGCCGGGTGCGAGCGGAGAGCTGGTCGGCCGCGGGCCGGGTGGCGGGCATCGGCGCGGTCGCGAACGGGTCGACAGCGGCGCGGTTCCCGGCGCGGGCGGGCGGATCGGCGGGCTCGCCCCCCGGGGACACGGCGCCGGTCCCCGGCTCGTCGCGGACGGTGCCGCCGACGCGGCTCTCAGCCCCGGGCGCGTCGCGGACCTCGTCGGCACCGCGGCTCCCCACCACAGGCGCGTCACGGGCGGAATCGCGGCCCCCGTCCCGCGGCACCGCGGACGCCGAATCGGCGTGGGGTTCCCCGGCCGAAGGCACGTCGCGAGTGGGAGCGGCCGTGCGGCTCCCCGTCTCGCGTACGTCGCGGGCGGCATCGTGGCCCCCGTCCTGTGCCGCGGACGCCGACCTGGCGGGGGGATCCCAGTCCGAGGGCGCGTCGTGGGTGGAAGCTGCGGTGCGGCCGTCGTCCCCCGGCGCTTCGGCGCCGCGGCTCCCGGGCGCGTCGCGGGCGGGATCGTGGCCCCCCTCCCCCGACGCCGAACCGGCGAGGGGCTCCCCGTCCGGAGGCGCGTCGCGGGTGGGAGCGGCGGTGCTTCCGCGGTCCCCCGGCGCCTCGCCCGCGTCCCGGGCCGTGTCGGCAGGCGCGTCGCGCGGTTCCTCGTCGGCCTCCGGCTCGCGGGGTACGGGCTCGGGCTTCTCGAACAGCGAGCCTGGGCGCTCCGGGCGGTCGCCGAAGTGGTGGGTCATCGGGGAGCTCCGGTCACTCGTAGCGGAGTGCGTCGATCGGCCGCAGGGATGCGGCCCGGTTGGCCGGGTACCAGCCGAAGAACAGGCCGATGGCCACGGACACCACGAACGCCAGCACGATCGAGTACGGCGCCACCACCAGCTGGAACGTGCCGATCTTCGCGGACCCGACGAGCACGCCGATCACCACGCCGATCGACCCGCCGAGGACCGACAGCAGCACCGCCTCCAGCAGGAACTGGCCGACGATGTCCGTGCGTTGGGCCCCGATCGCCTTGCGGATGCCGATCTCCCGCGTGCGCTCGGTGACCGTCACCAACATGATGTTCATGACCCCGATCCCGCCGACGAAAAGCGAGATCCCGGCCACCGCCCCGAGCAACAGCGTGAACGTGCCGGTGACCGTGTTGACCGTCTCCAGGATCGAGCTCGGGTTGAAGATCGTGAAATCGGCGTCGGCGGGCGTGACGTGGTGGCGCGCGACGAGGATCGCCGAGATCTGGTCCTGCGCGGTGTTCACCCGGTCCGACGCGGTGGCCTGCGCGGCGATGGACGACAGGTTGCCGTAGCTCGCGAGCGTGTCCCGCACGGCCGTCAGCGGGGCGATCACGACGTCGTCGCGGTCCTGGGGGCCCTGGCTCCCCTTGCCCGCGAGGACGCCGATCACCTCGAACGCCACGCCGTTGAACTGCACGGTCTGCCCCACGATCGAGAGGCCGTCGCCGCCGACGAGCTCCTTCGCGACGGTGGGGCCGAGCAGGGCCGCCCGCCGCCGCCCCAGGTAGTCGGAGTCGGTGAACGGCACCCCGGCCTGCACGGTGTTGCTGTTGATCGTGAGGTAGCTCGGGGACGTGCCGGTGAACGTCGTGACGGTGTGGGTGGCGCCGTTGTAGGTCGCCGTGATCGACTGCGGCGACACCACCGGGGCGACGAGCCCGACGTCGGGCGCCAGCACCGGGTCGACGAGCGCCTCGGCGTCCTCGATGGTCAGCTGCGAGGTGCGCGTCTCGGTGCCGCTGTTGACGGCGGTGGCCGCCGCACCACCGTTGCGCGACTGGTTGTTGCGGCCGCCCGCGAGGGTCGAGTTGGGCGTGATGGTGAGCGTGTTGGCACCCAGCGCGGTGATCTGGTCGGTGATCGACCGGTTCGCCCCGGTGCCCGCCGAGATCAGGATGATGACGGCGGCGACGCCGATGAGGATGCCCGACATCGTGAGCGCCGAGCGCAGCTTGTTCGCCAGCACCCCGCGCACCGCGAAGACGGCGCTCTCCCGCACGTTCACCGGCGGGTTCCCGCCCCGGTGCGCTCGTCGGCGACGATCTGACCGTCGCGCATCCGCAACACGCGGCGCGCGTGCGCGGCGACGTCCTCCTCGTGCGTGATCACCACGACCGTGCGGCCCGAGGCGTTGAGCGCGTCGAAGAGGGCGAGCACCTCGGCGGTGCTGTGGCTGTCCAGCGCGCCGGTGGGCTCGTCGGCCAGCAGCAGCACGGGGTTGGTCGCGATCGCGCGCGCGATGGCGACGCGCTGCTGCTGCCCGCCCGACAGCTGCGAGGGCTGGTGGTGCTCGCGATCGGCCAGCCCGACGCGGGCGAGCGCGGCCCGGGCGCGTCGCCGCCGCTCCGCCGAGCGGATGCCCGCGTACGCCAACGGCAGCTCGACGTTGCTGAGCGCGGTGGTGCGCGGGATGAGGTTGAACGACTGGAAGATGAACCCGATCTTGCGGTTGCGGATGGTGGCCTGGCGGCGGTCGTCGAGCCTGCGCACGTCGACGCCGTCGAGGAGGTAGCGCCCGGACGTCGGCGCGTCGAGGCAGCCGATGATGTTCATCAGCGTCGACTTGCCCGAGCCCGACGCGCCCATGACCGCAACGTAGTCACCGCGCTCGACGACCAGGTCGACCCGGTCGACGGCCCGCACGACGGTGTCGCCGCTGCCGTAGACCTTCGACGCCGCGCGCAGCTCGATGACCGGTTGTGTCATCCGCCGCCTCCACCTCCGCCGCCGCCGCGGGGGAACCCATTGTTCGTCGACGTGGCGACGGTCGGCAAGACGAGCTGGTCGCCCTCGTTCACGCCGCCGACGATCTCGGTGGTGGTGTCGCCGACGATGCCGATCTCCACCGGCACAGTGACGTCCTGGTCGCCGCGGCGGACGACGACCGTGTGCCGGTTGCCGCGGTCGTGATCGCCGACGTCGGCGCGACCAGCACACCGGACTTCGTGCCGGTGGTGATCGACAGGCTGGCCGTGTTGCCGACGCCGACGCCCGGCGGCGCGGTGGCCAGCGAGACCTGCACCGGGTACTGCACGACGTTGTTGGTCACCGTGCTCTGCGGCGTGATCTGCGTGACCGTGCCGGTGGCCGTGGCGTTCGTGGCGGGGAACGTGATGCGCGCGGCCTGACCGAGCTGCACCTTCGCGGCGTCGGCCTCCGCGATGTTGGCGGTGACCGCGAGCTCGCTGGGGTTGGCGATCACGATGAAGCCGTTGCCCGACGACGTCGCCGCCGTGTTCGTCGCGGAGTTCGTGCCGCTGCTGCCGGTGAGGCTGCTCAGGTTCGACGAGTTCGCGCCGCTGGCCACCTCGCCCACCTTGTTCGCCACCGACAGCACCTTCCCGTCCTGCGGGGCGAGCAGCGTGGTCTCGTTGACGCCGCGCTGCGCGCTGTCGACCGTGACCTGCGCGCTGTCCACGTTCGCCCGGGCCTGGGCGATCTGCTCGGGGGTCTGCGGGTGCAGGTTGGCCTGCTGGCTGAGCTGCGCGGACTTGACGTTGCTCTCCGCGGACGTCACCTGCGCCTCGGCCGAGTCGATCGCCTTCTGGTCGTTGAGCAGGGTGTTCTTCTGGTTCTGCTTCGCGGTGGTGATGGCCTGCTGGTCGGCCTGCAGCGTCGAGGTCCGCGTGTTCCGCGCGTTGGTGAGCGCGTTCTTCTCGGTGCTGCAGTTGTTGCTGCTCGGGGTGGCCGTCGGCGTGGCGGTCGCCGTGGTCCCCGTCATGCCCGACATCATCGACTGGACGGTCGACGACGCCGAGTTCTGACAGGTCCGCAGGTTCTGCTCCGCCGTGTTGACCAGCGCGTTCTGCGCCCGGGTGTCGGTGTCGAGCTTGGCCTGGGCGTTCTTGATCGCGGTGTCGGTCGACTTCTGGTCGAGGTCCTTCTGCTTCCGCGCCGTGCTCAGCGTGTCGTTCGCGGCGTCGACCGACTGCTGGGCCTGGGTGATGGCCAGCGCGTCCTGCTGCCGCTTGATGTCGGTCGGGCCCGCCTGCGCCTGGGCCAGCGCCGCCTGGGCGTTGGCCAGCTGGGCCAGGGCGGTGTCCAGCGTGGTCTGCGCCGACGCGGGGTCGATGGTGGCGAGCACCTGCCCGGTGGTGACGATGTCGCCCGGCTTCACGTCGACGGTCTTGAGCACCCCGTTGGTCACGAAGCTCACCGGCGTGGCCAGCGACGACTCGGAGTTGCCGCTCGCCGTGACCGACGCGGTGACCGTGCCGCGCGTGACGGCCACGGTGCGCGCGGGGTTGGGGTTCTCCCGCGGCGCGAACGCCGTCATCAGCGCGAACACGAGGATGATGATCACGAGCAGCGGCGAGCCCGATGTTGAGCAGCAGCGTGCGTCGGCGCGTCCCACGCAGCCGCTGCCACACGGAGGTGGCGGGCGACGGAGGTGCGGGGCTTGGCGCGGCAGGGGGAGCAGGCTGCGACATTCGACGTCCTCTCACACGGCCTCCCGATCTGGCCGCGCAGTCGAATATAGGGGACGCCACGATCGTGGCACTGAGAAGGGACTCAGCCGCAGCCCTAGGCCGCCCACCTGGGGTTGTTCGGCGTTATCGAATCGATATTGAATTGCGATAGCGCGCGGTGCATTAAACCGATTTCGCGGGCCGTTACGGCGTTATCGCTTGAGCGGCTCCCACCAGTCGCGGTGGTCGCGGTACCACGCCACCGTGGCGGCGAGCCCTCGTCGAAGGGCACCCGCGGCGCGTAGCCCAGCTCGTCGGCGATCTTGGTCCAGTCCACGCAGTAGCGGCGGTCGTGGCCCGAGGCGGTCGGCCACCGGCTCGATCATCGACGGCGTCCGCGCCGACCGCGGCGAGCAGCCGGTGGGTGAGGTCGCGGTTGGTCAGCTCGGTGCCGCCGCCGATGTTGTAGACCTCCCCGTCGCGCCCCTTCTCGGCCACGAGCTGGATGCCGCGGCAGTGGTCGTCGACGTGCAGCCAGTCGCGCACGTTGAGCCCGTCGCCGTAGAGCGGCACCTTGCGCGCCGTCGAGCAGGTTCGTCACGAACAGCGGGATCACCTTCTCCGGGAACTGGTGCGGCCCGTAGTTGTTGGAGCACCGCGTGATGCAGACGGGCAGGCCGTGCGTGCGGTGGTAGGCGCGGGCGAGCAGGTCCGAGCCCGCCTTCGACGCCGAGTACGGCGAGTTGGGCTCCAGCGGGTGGGTCTCGGGCCACGAGCCCTCGTCGATCGAGCCGTACACCTCGTCGGTGGAGACGTGCACGAACCGGTCGACGCCCGCCGTCGAGCGCGGCCTGCAGCAGCACCTGGGTGCCGACGCACGTTGGTGGAGACGAAGTCGGCCGCGCCCGCGATCGAGCGGTCGACGTGCGACTCGGCCGCGAAGTGCACCACCACGTCGGCGCCGGCCAGCACGCGCGGCGACCAGTGTCGGCGTCGCGGATGTCGCCGTGGACGAACTCCACGTCGCAGCCCGGCCAGGTTGGTGCGCGTGCCCGCGTAGGTGAGCAGGTCCAGCACGACGACCTCGCGCGCCCGCGAACGCCGGGTAGGCGCCGCCGCAGAGCGAGCGGACGTAGTGGGAGCCGATGAACCCGGCCCCGCCGGTGACGACGATGCGCATCTGCCCTATCCCCGGAACGACTTCGCGACGTCCATCACGTACTCCCCGTACCCCGACTTCGCCTGCTGCTCGCCCAGCGCGAAGCACGCGTCGGCGTCGATGAAGCCCATCCGCATGGCGATCTCCTCGACGCAGGCGATCCGGATGCCCTGCCGGTTCTCCAGCACCCGCACGTACTCCCCCGCCTCGAGCAGCGACTCGTGGGTGCCGGTGTCCAGCCAGGCGAACCCGCGGCCGAGGTCGCGGATGCCGCGCCGCGCCGCGCTCCAGGTAGGCCCGGTTGACGTCGGTGATCTCCAGCTCGCCCCGCGCCGACGGCCGCAGCCCCGCCGCGATCTCGACGACGTCGTTGTCGTAGAAGTACAGGCCGGTGACCGCGCGGTTCGAGCGCGGCCGCTGCGGGCTTCTCCTCGATCGAGAGCAGCCAGCCCGTCCGCGTCGGCCTCGGCCACGCCGTAGCGCTGCGGGTCGCGCACGGGGTAGCCGAACAGCACGCACCCGGCGGCGCCCGTGGCGATGTCGACGATCGCGTCCGCGAGGATCCGGGAGAAGCCCGGACCGTGGAAGATGTTGTCGCCCAGCACGAGGGCGGCGGGCTGGTCGGCGACGTGCGCGGCCCCGATGACGAACGCCTCGGCCAGCCCGCGCGGCTCGGGCTGCTCGGCGTAGCTGAGCGAGAGGCCCAGCTCGTCGCCCGTGCCGAGCAGCCGCTGGAACTGCGGGAGGTCGTGCGGCGTGGAGATCAGCAGGATGTCCCGGATGCCCGCCAGCATGAGCACCGACAGCGGGTAGTAGATCATCGGCTTGTCGTAGACGGGCAGCAGCTGCTTGGACACCGCACGCGTGATCGGGTGCAGCCGGGTGCCTGAGCCCCCGGCCAGAATGATGCCTCTCATCACCTTCGCGTTCGGTCGTCGGCGCCGGACCGTTAGCCCGGACCCTACCTGGGCGCCCTGACCGTATCGCCCGGGGAGCGCCGGAGGTAGCCGTCGACCGTGCCCTCGCGCACGGCGACCCACAGCTCCGCGGACCGGCCGTCGTCGAGGTAGATACGACGCCCCCTCGCGGCCGATCCCCCGCACCGGGGCCACGGCGAACTGGGTGTTCGCGGTGCGCAGGCCGCGCATCTGCAGGCCGAGCGCGTCCATGCCCGCGCTGGTGAGCGTCTCGTCGACGCTCACGGCCTTGCTCAGCGCGTCGAGCAGGCGGAACAGCTTGAGCGGGTCGCTGAGCAGGCCGCCCGTGGTGGCCTTGTCGATCACCGCGCGGATGGCGGTCTGCTGGTGGGCGAGCCGGTCGCGGTACTCGGCCGGGTTGGCGGTGCCCTGGCTGACGTAGGCCAGCGCCGCCGGGCCGTCCAGGTGCGCGCCCTGCGACGTCGATGCCGCCCACAGCGTCGACCATGTGCTGGAACCCGGCGTAGTCGATGATCGCGAAGTGGTCGATGCGGTTGTGGGTGAGCTGCTCGACGGTCCGCACGAGCAGCGTGGGACCACCGAGGCCGTACGCCGCGCTGATCTTGGCTGGTCCGCGGTCGGGGACGTCGACCAAGGCGTCGCGGGGGATCGACACCACCGAGGCCCGCGTGGCGCTGGGGTTCAGGTCGACGTCGACGCGGGCCAACGTGAGCACGGTGTCGCCGCGCTGCCTGGCGGGAGTCGGTGCCCATGACCAGGAAGCTGACGCGGTCGGCGACCGGCGCGGGGCGGTTGGCGTCGTCGAGGCCGGTGAAGACGTTCGGCACGCGCGGGATGTTGCCGGTGAGCTGTTGGACGGTGAGGAACACGGCCCCGCAGGCCAGCGTGATGAAGACGACCGAAGCCAGCAGGAAGACGAGCAGCGCGCGCGGCAACCGGCGCTGCTCCGGCGGCTCGGGCGCTTCCTCCACCGCGGGGAGCGGCGGCGGCGTGCGATCGACCGAGCTGTCGAAGAGCGCGTTGTACTCATCGTTCGTGCGCAGCAGGCCGCGTTGCCGAGCCATACTGCCGTCCATCCATGGGCGATTCCCCGTCCCGCATGGCCCCCACCCATGACGACGACGCCGGTCACCGGAGCTGCTTTCGGTGGGCGTAACTAGAACGGGGGAGCTGGCGCATCGTACTGTCGACAACGGGTGACCGTGCAATTCGCAAATGGATGAATGACGGCGCAACTAGGCAGCAGCTGCGAGCCACGGCTCCCATGCGGGGAGCGGTTCGACCGCGAGCACGAGCACCCCGCCCGCGCTGCGGCTGGGCGGGCGCGGCGGGCGTTCCAAGGTCCATCCCAGCTCACCGAGGAGCCGGTCGGCCTTCTTGGAGTTGCACAGCCGGCAGGCCGCCACGCAGTTCTCCCACGTGTGCCCGCCGCCGCGGCTGCGGGGCACGACGTGGTCGATGGTGTCGGCCCGACGGCCGCAGTAGGCGCAGCGGCGCCCGTCGCGGCGCAGCACGCCCGCGCGGGTCATGGGGACGGCGGCGCGGTAGGGCACGCGCACGTAGCGCGAGAGGCGCATCACCGACGGCGCGGGCACGGTGAGGTTCTCGGAGTGGAAGGCTTCGTCGAGGGTGACCTCGACGCACTCGGCCTTCCCGGTGAGCATGAGGACGACGGCGCGCTTCGCCGTGACGACGGCGAGCGGTTCGAAGGTCGCGTTGAGCAGGAGAACCCGGGAACCGATCGGGAGCACGCCCAGGCTCGGCGTGCCCCCCGGTACCTCCCCTGGTTCGGGGTCGCCACCGTCGGGGTCGGGTTGGTCGGATCTCGCTCGCTTCACGCGACCACCTCCCTGCGCGAATCAGACCATAGCCCGGGTGGGTTACGCGAGTGTGATAAGGCACGTGTCCAACGCGGCCCGCACGTCGGCCACGAGATCGTCGGCGTCCTCGCAGCCGACGGACAGGCGGAGGAATCCGGGCGGCACCGCGTCGCCCCACCGCTGCCTGCGGTCGGCGCTGGTGCGCACGCCGCCGAAGCTGGTGGCCGACGCGACGAGCCGCGACGCGGCGAGGAACCGGCCCACCGCGGCCTCGGACGCCAAGGTCAGCCCGATCACGCCGTTCCACCGGCGCATCTGCCGTCGGGCGAGGTCGTGGGCCGGGTCGTCGGGGTGGCCCGACCACCGCCACGCCGCGACGGCCGGGTGCCCGCGCAGCACCTCGACGAGCGCGGCGGCGTTGGCGGCCTGCCGGGCGAGGCGCAGGTCGAGCGTGGCGAGCCCGCGGTGGGCGAGCCAGGCCTCCATCGGGCCGGGCCCGGCGCCTGCCCGCGTGCGCAGCTCGCGCAGCCGGGCGGCCAGCGCGGGGTCGGCGGTGCTGACGTGGCCGAGCACGACGTCGTCGTGGCCCGCGAGGGCCTTGGTGTCGCTGGCCAGGGTGAGGTCGGCGCCGAGCTCCAGCGGGCGTTGGCCGAGCGGGGTGGCGGTGGTGTTGTCGACGGCCACGAGCGCGCCCGCGCGCGTGCGCGGCGGCGGCGAGCGCGGCGATGTCGCAGACGTCGAGGCCGGGGTTGGCCGGGGTCTCCAGCAGCACGAGGCCCGCGCCTGCGAGGTCGGGCCAGGGTCCGGCGGTGGGCACCTCGCGGACGTCGTGGTCCTCGCCCGCGAGCGCGCGGATCACGTAGTAGCCGTCGGAGGGCAGCACGACCGGGCCCGGGCGCAGCCGCAGCACGGCGGCGACCGCGGCCATGCCGGAGGCGAACACCACGCACTCGCCGCCGTCGAGGTCGCCGATGGCCGCCTCCAGGGCGCGCCAGGTCGGGTTGCCCGCGCGGCCGTAGAAGTCGGTCGGGAGCGGGTCGTCGGGGAGCCCGAGGTGGAAGGTCGCCGACAGCACGGGGCCGGGGATCATCGGCGCGCCGAGGTGCTCCGGCCCGGCCCCGCCCTGCACGCAGCGGGTGCCGTCCCCCGTCTCGGGCATATCAGCGCCGCTCGTGCCGGGGCGCCCGGGAGATCAGCTCTTTGCCCATCTCGGCGGGCGAGAGGCCTTCGTGGCACACCCGGCGCACGGCGTCGGCGATCGGCAGCTCGACGCCGTGGCGCTCGCCCAGCTCGCACACCGACGTGCACGACTTCACGCCCTCGGCCACCTGGCCGTGGTTGGCCGCCTCGGCCTGCGCGAGGCTCTCGCCGCGCCCCAGCCGCTCGCCGAACGTCCGGTTGCGCGAGAGCGGCGACGAGCACGTGGCGACGAGGTCGCCGAGCCCGGCGAGGCCCGCGAACGTCATCGGGTCGGCGCCGAGCACCACGCCGAGGCGGGCGGTCTCGTCGAGCCCCCGGGTGATCAGCGACGCCTTCGTGTTGTCGCCGAACCCCATGCCCGACGCCATGCCGCAGGCCAGCGCGATCACGTTCTTGGCCGCGCCGCCGATCTCGCAGCCCACGACGTCGGTGTGGGTGTAGGAGCGGAAGTAGCCGGTGGTGGTGGCGAGCTGGACCGCGACCGCGCGGTCGTGGTCGGCGCAGGCGATCACCGTGGCGGTCGGCTCCTCGGCGGCGATCTCGCGGGCCAGGTTGGGGCCGGTCACGACGGCGATCTGGTCGGCGGGCACGCCCGCGACCTCGGCGACCACCTCGCTCATCCGGTTGAGCGTGCCCAGCTCGACGCCCTTGGCCAGGCTCACCAGCGTCTTCCCGCGCGGCAGCAGGTCGCGCCAGCCCTCGAGGTTGGCCCGCAGCTTCTGCGACGGCACCGCGAACACGACGGCGTCGACGTCGGCGAGCGCGGTGGCGGCGTCCGTGGTCGCCGTGACCAGGGCGGGCAGCACCACGCCGGGCAGGTAGTCGGGGTTGGTGTGCGTCGCGTTGACCGCGGCGGCGACCTCCCCGCGCCGCGCCCACAGCACCACCTCCCGCCCGGCGTCCGCCATGACCTTGGCGAACGCCGTGCCCCACGACCCGGCGCCGAGCACGGCGACGCGCCGCAGATCGGTCGCTCATGCGCCCCTCCGGAAGAACTCGGTCGGCGCGGGCTCGGCGCGGACCGTCGGCCAGCAGCGCCCGGACCTCCCCCATGATCAGGTCGGTGACCTCGCGCAACAGGCCCGCGTCGATCTCCCGGCCGCGGTAGGCGGTGAGGTCGACGGGCGGTCCGCAGCGGATGACGATGGGCTTGCGCGGCAGCGGGCGGAACCGCTTCTGGTAGCCGTCGTAGACCTCGCGGGTGCCCCAGTGCACCACCGGCAGCACCGGGACGTCCGAGGTCAGAGCCAGGCGGGCCACGCCGGTGCGGGAGTGCATCGGCCACTGGTCGGGATCGCGGCTGATGGTGCCCTCCGGGTAGATGACGACGACCTTGCCCGTCGGCGAGGGCCCGCTCGCCCTCGCGGAGGCTGCGCTGGGCGTCGGCGGAGTCGCGGTACACCGGGATCTGCCCGGTGCCGCGCAGCGCCTGGCCGAGCACCGGCACGCTCCACAGGCTGTGCTTGGCCAGGAACCGCGGCACCCGGCGGGCCCGGTGCACGATCAGGCCGGTGAACACCGGGTCGAGGTGCGACAGGTGGTTGGCGACGACCAGCGCGCCCCCGCGCGCCGGGATGTGCTCGAGGCCCTCGAACCGCGACCGGCCGAAGAGCCAGCCCGTCGGGTAGAAGAAGACCGCGCAGAACGCGATCCAGAAACCACCCTTCTCGCGACGCACGCCCGCCTCCCTCTCCCCGATCACGCGCGAGTCTTCCGGGCCGGGCGCCGCGGCTCCACCACCGACCGGTGGCAGCATGATCTCTTGTGGAGGGGGTGGACCTCGTCGTCCCGGTGAAGCGGCTGGCAGCGGCCAAGACCCGGTTGCGCGACCCCGCGGGCGACCCGGCCGCGCACACCCGGCTCGCGCTCGCCCTCACCCTCGACACGGTCGCCGCGGCGCGCGCGGCCCGCCGGGTGCGCACGGTGCTGGTGGTCACCGCGGACCGCACGGTCGCGGCCACGCTGGTGGCGTCGGGCATCGAGGTGGCCGACGACCCGCTGGTCGGCCTGAACGCCGCCTACGACCGCGGCGCGCGGCTCCTGCGCGAGCGCGACCCGCGCACGGCGGTCGGCGCGCTGCAGGCCGACCTGCCCGCGCTGCGCCCCGCCGAGCTCGACGCGGCCATCGCGGCGGCCCTCGCCACCGGCGGCAGGGCGTTCACGGCCGACGCCGAGGGCACCGGCACGACGTTCCTCCTCGCCGCGGCCGGGACGGCGCTCGAGCCCCGGTTCGGCGGCGGATCGGCCGAGCGGCACCGCGCATCGGGGGCGGTGCCGCTCGCCGGGGCGTGGCCGAGCCTGCGCCGCGACGTCGACACACCGGCCGATCTGGCCGCCGCCGTGCGCCTCGGCGTGGGTGCCCACACCCGCGCCGCGTTGGCCGGTGTGTGATTTCACCCAGTTGTCAAGGGCCGCAGGGGGGCGCATCGGCGTCAGGGTGGGACAGAATCACCGCCGTGGGTGATGACGCGAGCCGCACGCCGGGGACCGGGCCCGGACCGGAGGAGCCGAAGCGGGGCGGCAACCGCTCGGTCAACCGTCGCGCACCCCGCCCGTCGACGCGTCGGGTGTCGGCGGCCGCGCGCGGCGGCACCGCCACCGCCAACTCCACCGCCGCCCGCAGCACACCTCCCGCCCCCGCTCCCGCCGAGCGGCCCGCCTCCGAGACCCCCGAGCCACTGGACGGCGCCCGGGTGGCGCTCGCCGAAGCGGTCGCGCGCGTTCCGATCAGCCCGCCCGCCCGCACCCCGGCGCCCGCCTCGGAGCTGCCCGACGACCGCTACCTCAACCGCGAGCTGTCGTGGCTCGACTTCAACGCCCGCGTGCTGGCGCTCGCCGAGGACCCCAGCCAGCCGCTGCTGGAGCGGGCCAAGTTCCTCGCGATCTTCGCGTCCAACCTCGACGAGTTCTACATGGTGCGGGTGGCCGGGCCTGAAGCGCCGCGACGACACCGGCCTCGCCGTCCGCAGCGCCGACGGCCTCTCCCCGCGCGAGCAGCTGGCCCGCATCGCGACGCGCAGCCAGGCCATCGCCGAGGCGCACGCGCGGGTGTTCCTCGACCACGTCCGGCCCGAGCTCGACGAGCAGGGGATCCGGATCCTGCGCTGGAGCGACCTCTCCGACGACCAGCGCGGCAGGCTCTCGGAGTACTTCCTCGCCCAGGTCTTCCCGGTGCTCACCCCGCTCGCCGTCGACCCCGCGCACCCGTTCCCCTACATCTCCGGGCTCTCGCTCAACCTCGCGGTCACCGTGCGCGATCCGGAAGGCCGCACCGAGCGGTTCGCCCGTGTGAAGGTGCCCAACAACGTGCCGCGCCTGGTGAACGTGGCCACCGACGAGCCCGGGGTGGTCTTCCTGCCCGTCGAGGACCTCATCGCCGCGCACCTGAACGAGCTGTTCACGGGCATGGAGGTCGCCGAGGTGCACGCGTTCCGCGTCACCCGCAACGCCGACGTCGAGGTCGAGGAGGACCGCGACGAGGACCTCCTGCAGTCGCTCGAACGCGAGCTGGCCCGCCGCCGGTTCGGGCCCGCCGGTGCGCCTCGAGGTCACCGACACGATGAGCGAGCACGTGCTGGAGCTGCTGCTGCGCGAGCTCGACGTCGACCCTGGCGACGTCGTCACCGTGCCCGGCCTGCTCGACCTCACCGCGCTGTGGGCCATCCACGCGGTCGACCGGCCCGACCTCAAGGACGAGCCGTTCGTGCCCGCCACCCACCCGGCGTTCGCCGAGCGGGAGACCCCGCGCAGCATCTTCGCCACCCTGCGCGAGGGCGACGTGCTCGTGCACCACCCCTACGACTCGTTCTCCACGAGCGTGCAGCGGTTCATCGAGCAGGCGGCCGCCGACCCGCACGTGCTCGCGATCAAGCAGACGCTCTACCGCACCTCGGGCGACTCCCCCATCGTCGACGCGCTGGTCGACGCGGCCGCGGCGGGCAAGCAGGTCGTGGCGCTGGTGGAGATCAAGGCGCGGTTCGACGAGCAGGCCAACATCCGGTGGGCGCGTGAGCTGGAGAAGGCGGGCGTGCACGTCGTCTACGGGCTGGTCGGGCTCAAGACGCACTGCAAGACCGCGCTCGTGGTGCGCCAGGAAGGCGGCCAGATCCGCCGCTACTGCCACGTCGGCACCGGCAACTACCACCCCAAGACCGCGCGGCTCTACGAGGACATCGGGGTGCTCACCGCCGACCCGATGATCGGCGCCGACCTCACCGACCTGTTCAACTCCCTCACCGGCTACTCGCGCCAGACCTCCTACCGCTCGATCCTCGTCGCCCCCTACGGCGTGCGGCGCGGGCATCGTGCGGCGCATCGAGGACGAGATCGAGGCCCACCGCGAGGGCAAGGACGACGCCCGCGTCCGCATGAAGCTCAACTCGACTCGTCGACGAGCAGGTGATCGACGCGCTGTACCGCGCGTCGCAGGCCGGGGTGCCGGTGGACATCGTCGTGCGCGGGATCTGCGCGATCCGGCCGGGCCGGCCGGGCCTCTCGGAGAACATCCACGTGCGGTCGATCCTCGGCCGCTTCCTGGAGCACAGCCGGATCTTCCACTTCGGCGCGGCGGACGACTACTGGATCGGCAGCGCCGACATGATGCACCGCAACCTCGACCGGCGCGTCGAGGTGCTGCTGCGGGTGGCCGACGAGCCCCTCGCCGCGCGGCTGGGCGCCGTGCTCGACTCCTGCCTCGACCCGGCCACCCGCTGCTGGACGCTGGGCCCCGACGGCGCGTGGTCGCCGTCGCCGTCACCGGATTCGGGGGTGTCGCCGGTGCGCGACCACCAGGCCGAGATGATGCTGCTGCGACACGCGGTTCCCGCCGCCGAGGCGGAATGACGTCCTCGACGAACAGCTCGTCGCGCAGCGAGCCCGTCGACGTCCGGGCGGCGGGCGCGGTCGTGTGGAGCGACGACGGCGACGTCGCCGTGGTGCACCGGCCCCGCTACGACGACTGGTCGTTCCCCAAGGGCAAGCTGGAGCACGGCGAGACGATGCCGTTCGCGGCCGTGCGCGAGGTCGCCGAGGAGAGCGGGCTCGACGTGCACCTCGGCCCGATGCTCGGCGACGTGTCGCTACGCGGTGCCCGAGGGCCGCAAGGTGGTGCGGTACTGGTCGGCGCGCGTGGCGAAGGACAACGGGTTCACCGCCGACGCGGAGGTCGACGAGCTGCGCTGGATCCCCGCCGGGCAGGCCGCCGAGATCCTCACCTACGGCCACGACCTGGACGTGCTGCAGCGCTTCGTGGCCCACGGCCGCCCCACGTCGACGATCCTGCTCGTGCGGCACGGCAAGGCGGGCAGCCGCAGCCAGTGGGACGGCGACGACGACGAGCGGCCGCTGTCGTCGTCGGGCCGGGAGCAGGCCGAGCACCTCGGCGCGTTCCTGCCGCTCTTCGGGCCCGAGCGGATCGTGAGCGCGCCGCCGCTGCGCTGCCGCGACACGATCGCGCCGCTGGCCGCGGAGCTCGGGCTGTCGGTCGACGAGGAGCCGCTGCTGGGCGAGGACGGCTACTGGGAGCGGCCGCGCGCGGGCCTGGCGCGCCTGCGCCAGCTCGCCGCCGCCGCAGGCGTCACCGCGGTGGCGAGCCAGGGCGGCGTGATCCCGGACGTCGTGCGCGCGCTGGTGCAGGGCTCGCCCTACCGGCTGCCGGTCGACCCGTCGGCCGTGCCGTCCCGCAAGGCGAGCACGTGGGTGCTCGGCTTCGCGGGATCGGTGCTGCGCTCGGCCGACTACTACTCGCACCCGACGGGCTGAGCGCCTACTTCTTGGCCTTCTTGCGCGCCGGGGCCGCCTTCGCGTCCGCCTTGGTGTCCTTCTTGCCCTTCTTGGCCGCCGGGGCCTTGGCCTCCTTCGCCGACGCCTTGGCCGTGGCGGTCTTCGGCGCGGCCGTCTTGGCGCCCGCGGTCTTGGCCGCGCCCGCCTTGGCCTCCTTGGTCGCCTTGGTCGCCTTGGTCGCCTTGGCGGGCTTCGCCTGGCTCGCCTTCGCGGCGGGCTTGGCGGGCGCTTCCACCGCGGCCGCGGCGACCCGGGTGCGGGCCGCGCTGGGCGGCGCGCTCGCGCCGCCGCCGACGGCCGTCTTGAACCCGGTACCGGGCCGGAACGCGGGCACGGTGGCCGCGGGCACGGCCACCGTCTGGCCGGTGCGCGGGTTGCGCCCGACCCGGGCGGCGCGGGCCCTCGCCTCGAAGACCCCGAAGCCGGTGAGCGACACCGACTCCCCTGCCTTGACGGTCTCGACGATGGTCGACAGCAGCCCGTCGACCGCGGACGCAGCGGTGCGCCGGTCGCCGAGACGCGCCGCCAGCGCGTCGATGAGCTGGGACTTGTTCATGGTCTGGAGACCGTAGGGCCGGATCCCGTTGTCAAGCAACAAGATCCGGCGGGTTCTACGAGGTGGTGACGGGCAGGCGCGCCGGACGGCGCTCCTCGAAGGCCGCGATCGCGTCGGCGTGGCGCAGCGTGAGGCCGATGTCGTCCAGGCCTTCCAGCAGCCGCCAGCGCGTGTAGTCGTCGATGTCGAACCGCACCGTGAGGTCGGCGGCCTGCACCGTGCGCTCGACCAGGTCGACCGTGACCTCGGTGCCGGGCGCGTTCTCCAGCAGCTTCCACAGCAGCTCGACGTCGGGCTGCGCCACCTGCGCGGCCAGCAGCCCCGCCTTGGCGGAGTTGCCGCGGAAGATGTCGGCGAAGCGGGAGGAGATCACCACGCGGAAGCCGTAGTCCGTCAAGCGCCCACACGGCGTGCTCGCGCGAGCTGCCGGTGCCGAAGTCGGGGCCCGCCACGAGCACCGAGCCCCGGTCGAACGGCTCGGTGTTCAGCACGAACGACGGGTCGCCGCGCCAGGCCGAGAACAGGCCGTCCTCGAACCCGGTGCGGGTGACGCGCTTGAGCCACACGGCCGGGATGATCTGGTCGGTGTCCACGTTGGACCGGCGCAGCGGCACGCCGATCCCGGTGTGGGTGCTGAACTTCTCCATCAGTCGAGGTCCTCCGGGCTGGAAAGGGTGCCGCGCACGGCGGTGGCCGCGGCCACGAGCGGCGAGACGAGGTGGGTGCGGCCGCCCTTGCCCTGGCGGCCCTCGAAGTTGCGGTTCGAGGTGGACGCCGAGCGCTCGCCCGGCGCCAGCTGGTCGGGGTTCATGCCCAGGCACATCGAGCAGCCTGCCGAGCGCCACTCCGCCCCGGCCGCGGTGAAGATCTTGTCGAGGCCCTCCTGCTCGGCCTGGAACCGCACGCGCATCGAGCCCGGCACCACCAGCATCCGCACGCCGTCGGCCACGCGACGGCCGTCGACGATCTCGGCGACGGCGCGCAGGTCCTCGATGCGCCCGTTGGTGCACGACCCGACGAACACCGTGTCGACGTGCGATGTCGCGCAGCGGCGTGCCCGCCGCCAACCCCATGTAGGTCAACGCCTTCTCGGCCGCCACGCGCTCGTTCTCGTCGACGATCCGCTCCGGGTCCGGCACGGACTCGCTCAGCGGCAGCCCCTGGCCGGGGTTGGTGCCCCACGTGACGAACGGGGTGAGCGCGTCGGCGTCGATGTGCACCTCGGCGTCGAACACCGCGTCGTCGTCGGAGGGGAGCTCGCGCCACTCGGCGACGGCCGCGTCGAAGTCGGCGGGCGCGTGGTCGCGGCCGCGGAGGTACTCGAAGGTGGTGTCGTCGGGCGCGATCATGCCCGCGCGGGCGCCCGCCTCGATCGACATGTTGCAGATCGTCATCCGCGCCTCCATCGAGAGGTTCTCGATGACGTTGCCGCGGTACTCCAGCACGTAGCCCTGGCCGCCGCCGGTGCCGATCTGGGCGATGATCGCCAGCACGACGTCCTTGCTCGTGACGCCCGGCCGCAGCCGCCCGTCCGCGGACGTCACGTTGATCGCCATCGTCTTGAACGGCTTGAGCGGCAACGTCTGCGTGGCCAGCACGTGCTCGACCTCGGACGTGCCGATGCCGAACGCCATGGCGCCGAACGCGCCGTGGGTGGAGGTGTGCGAATCGCCGCACACAACGGTCATCCCCGGCTGGGTGAGCCCGAGCTGCGGCCCGACCACGTGCACGATGCCCTGCTCGGCGTGGTTCATCGGGTAGAGCGTGACGCCGAACTCTTCGCAGTTGCGCCGCAGCGTCTCCACCTGCAGGCGTGAGACCTCGTCGGCGATCGGGGCGAGCACGTCGAGCGTGGGCACGTTGTGGTCTTCGGTGGCCAACGTGAGCTCGGGCCTGCGCACCGGCCGCCCCGCCATGCGGAGCCCGTCGAACGCCTGCGGGCTCGTGACCTCGTGGATGAGGTGGAGGTCGACGTAGAGCAGGTCGGGCTCCCCGTTCTCCCCCTTGCGCACCAGGTGCGCCTCCCACACCTTCTCGGCCATCGTACGACCCACGGCTGCTCCTCTGGACGTCTCAAATCGTAGGAAGATAGTATCGGCTTGTGAGACAGCATAGCGGGATCGGCGTGCTCGACAAAGCCGTGGGGGTGCTGCGGGTGGCCGCGGCCGAGCCGGTCGGGCTGGCCGAGCTGTGTGAGCGCACGGGGCTGCCGCGCGCCACCGCGCACCGGCTCGCGGTGGGGCTGGAGGTGCACGGTCTCCTGCACCGCGGCTCCGACGGCAAGTGGCGGCCGGGGCCCGCGTTGGCCGAGCTGGCCGCGGGCGGGGTCGACCCGCTGCTGGAGGCGGCCGCGGCCGTGCTGCCCCGCCTCCGCGACATCACCGGCGAGAGCGTGCAGCTCTACCGGCGCGACGGCGCCCAGCGGGTGTGCGTGGCGGCGGCCGAGCCCGCCAGCGGCCTGCGCGACACCGTGCCGGTCGGCTCGCGGCTGCCGATGACCGCGGGATCCGGGCGCCAAGGTGCTCGCCGCGTGGTCCGAGCCCGCCGTGCAGCGCTCGCTGCTGGCCGACGCCCGGTTCAACGAGCGCGCCCTCGTCGACGTGCGCCGCCGGGGGTGGGCGCAGAGCGTGGCCGAGCGGGAGTCCGGGGTGGCCAGCGTGTCGGCCCCGGTGCGCGACGCGGGCGGCAACGTGGTGGCCGCGGTGTCGGTGTCCGGGCCGATCGAACGCATCGGGCGGCGGCCCGGCGTGCGGTGGGCGGCCGACCTGCTGGCCGCGGCCGAGGCCCTGCACCATCGGCTTTAGGAGCGCGCTACCGTGAAGTCCGGCCGCCGTCGCGCTCCCTATCCCGACGGGCGGCAGGGAGGACGAGCGTGGCGTCGGGCTACCTGTTGGGCATCGATGTGGGCACCACCCGCACCGCTGCCGCGACGTGCCGCATCGGCGCCTGGCCCAGCGAGTGCGAGATCGTCAACCTCGGCGACCGGTCCAGCGCCGTGCCGTCCGTGCTGTTCGTGGGCGACGACGGCGGCGTCCTCGTCGGCGAGGCCGCGGAGCGGCGCGCCACCAGCGAGCCCGATCACGTCGTCCGGGAGTTCAAGCGGCGGATCGGCGACCCCACGCCGGTCCTCGTGAGCGGACGGCCGTGGGCGCCCGAGGATCTCGCGGCCCGGCTCGTGCAGTGGGTGGTGGAGCGGGTCACGCAGCGCGAGGGCGGCCCGGCCACGCACCTGGCCGTCACCCACCCCGCGTCCTGGGGCGCGCACAAGAAGGACCTGCTCGGGGCCGCGCTGCACCGCCACGGCCTGCCGGTCGCGTTCCTGGCCGAGCCGCAGGCCGCGGCGCTGCACTACGCGGCGGCCGAGCGCGTGGAGCCGGGCTCCACGATCGCCGTGTACGACTTCGGCGGCGGCACGTTCGACGCCGCCGTCGTCCACAAGGACGCGCAGGGCTTCAGCCTCCTCGGCAGGCCGGAGGGCGTGGAGCGGCTCGGCGGGATCGACCTCGACGAGCTGGTGTTCGAGCACGTCGTCGAGGGGCTGCCGGAGGCGTTCGACGGGCTGGACGAGGACGATCCGGCGGTGCTGTCGGCGGTGGCGGCCGTGCGGCGCGAGTGCACGGAGGCCAAGGAGGCGCTCTCCGCCGACACCGAGGTGTCCATCCCGGTGCTCACCCCGGTCGGGCAGGGGTCGGTGCGGCTGCACCGCAGCGAGTTCGAGGCGATGATCCACCCCCACGTCGAGGAGACGGTGAGCGCGCTGCACCGCGCCATCGCCTCGGCCGGGGTGGGCGCCGACCAGCTCACGGCCGTGCTGCTCGTCGGCGGCTCGTCGCGGATCCCGCTCGTGGCCCAGATGGTGTCCGAGCAGCTCGGCCGTCCGGTGGCGGTGGACGCCGACCCGAAGAACGCGATCGCGAAGGGCGCTGCGCTGTCGCTCACCCCGGCGGGGATCTCGGCGACCGGCGCCTACGCACCCGCCCCGCGCGGCCACGGCAGCGGGCCCGTCGCGCCGCACGGAGCGGCGGGCGCACCCCTGGTCACCGGGTCGAACCCGTCGTGGCCCGCGCCGCAGCGGCCCACCGGGGCGTACGCCGCCGCGGCCACCGAGGCCTTCGCCCCCACCCAGCGGATGAGCTCGTCCCGGCCGTCGGGGCCCACGGCGCCGCCGGTCCGGCCGCCGCTGCCGGAGTTCGAGTCCGACGACGCCGAGTACTCCTACGCCCCGCCACCACCGCAACGGCGCAGCCCGGCCGCGCTCGTCGGCGCGGGGGGTGCGGCGGCCGCGGTGGCCGTGCTCGTGATGGTGTTCCTGTGGCCGCGGCCCGCGGTGTCGACGGCGAGCCTCGACACGGTGCCGACCGTCGCCACCACCACCGTCGCCGCACCCACCACCGAGGCCGCCCCCACCACCACGCCGGCGCCGGTCGTGCCGAAGCCGCCGCCCGTGCGGCGCACGGTCGTCGTGCCGCCCCCCGTCACGACGACGGTGGCTCCGCTGCCCACCACCACCGAGCCGCCGCCGACGACCACGTCGAAGCCCGAGCCAACCAGCTCGGTCCCGCCCACCACCACGACGTCATCGACGAAACCGGCGCCGGCGGACCCCAACGCGCCGAACGTGGCGCCCTTCCGAGTGGGCGCCTAGCCCGAGGGTGAGGTCGGCCGCCGCCACCCGAGGTTGATCATCACGATCGCGGGGTAGTCGACCGTATGGCTTCCCGGCTTACGGCATGACGCACCACGACCTGATCGTCGTCGGCACCGGCTCGGGCAACCGGGTGATCGACGACTCGTTCGCCGACCTCGACGTCGCGATCGTCGAGGAGGAGCACCGCTTCGGCGGCACCTGCCTCAACGTCGGCTGCATCCCGACGAAGATGCTGAGCTACACCGGCGAGGTCGTGGACACGGTCGCCGAGGCGGGCCGGTTCGACGTGCGCGCCGAACTGGGGGGCATGGACTGGGCGGGCGTGCGCGCCCGCGTGTTCGACCGGCTCGACCCGATCTCCCGCGACGGCCGGGCGGGCCGCATCGACACGCCGTGGATCACGGTCTACACCGGCCACGCGCGGTTCACCGGCGCGCGCACGCTGCAGGTCGGGGGCGAGACGTTGACCGCCGACAACATCGTCGTGGCCACCGGCAGCAGGCCGGTCGTGCCGCCGCCCGTCGCGGATGCGGGCCTGCCGTTCGAGACCTCGGACACGATCATGCGCCGCGACCGGGCGCCGCGGCGGCTGGCCGTGCTCGGCGGCGGCTACATCGCCGCCGAGCTCGCCCACGTCTTCGCGGCGGCGGGCGCGGAGATCGTCGTGATCGAGCAGGCGGACACGCTGCTCGGCGGGCAGGACGAGACGGTCACCGAGGAGTTCACCGCGCTGCTGGCCAAGCGCTACGACCTGCGCCTCGGCCGGGAGGCCACGCGCGTGTCGGGTGAGCCGGGGGCGCTGCGGATCACACTCGACGACGACACGACCGTCGAGGCCGACACCCTGCTCGTGGCGATCGGGCGGGCGCCGAACGGCGACCGGATGGAGCTGGACGCGGCGGGCATCGACGTCGACGACGCGGGCCGGATCGTGGTCGACGCCCACCAGCGCACCACCGCCGAGGGGGTGTGGGCGCTGGGCGACGTGTCCACGCCGGTGCCGCTCAAGCACGTCGCCAACCGCGAGGCCGACGTCGTGCGGCACAACCTGCGGCACCCCGACGACCTCGTGAGCGCGGGCCACGACCTCGTCCCGTCGGCGATCTTCACCCACCCCCAGATCGCGGCGGTCGGCGCGACCGAACAGGACCTGCGCGACCGGGGTGTCGACTACCGCGTCGGCCTGGTCCGCTACGGCGACGTCGCCTACGGGTGGGCGATGGAGGACGAGACGGGGTTCTGCAAGGTGCTCGTCGACCCGGCCGACGGCACGATCCTGGGCGCGCACATCATGGGCCCCCAGGCCCCCACCCTCGTCCAGCCGCTCGTGCTCGCGGCCACGCTCGGCATCACCGCCCGCACGCTGGTCGACCGGCCCTACTGGATCCACCCCGCTCTCACCGAGGTCGTGCAGCAAGCACTTCTGGAAACGGTCTCGTGAGCGACGGAATTCGGCTGCGGCCCATGGTCCACGTCACCGATATGGCAGCCGCGGTGTCGTTCTACGAAACGCTCGGCGCGCAAGTCGTGCAGGGCAGCAAGGACGGGGATTGGGTGCTTCTGCGGGTGGCGGGCGGCGAGATCGGCCTGCTGGCCCACCCGCCCAACCCGGAGCAGAACGAGGGCACGGTCGAGCTCAGCTTCCAGGCCACGGTTCCGCTCGACCAGGTCGAGGAACGGCTGCGCGCCGCCGGCGCCCCGATCACACAGCCTCTCCAGGAGGTGGGCTTCGGCCGCCAGCTGCAGCTCACGAGCCCGGACGGCCTGCTGATCAAGATCGACGAGCTGGATCCCGGCCTGTTCTCGTGAATGACGACCCACAACAATTCGGCCCGGGCATTTGCCCGGGCCGAATGTGGTAGCCCCGACGGGATTTGAACCCGCGCTACCGCCTTGAGAGGGCGGCGTCCTAGGCCGCTAGACGACGGGGCCCTAGGGAAATCACCGATAATCGTACCGGACGATCTGCTCGGCGGTTTCGCTGGGGTACCAGGACTCGAACCTAGACTAACTGAACCAGAATCAGTCGTGCTGCCAATTACACCATACCCCACCGACCGCCGATTCCTCGGCGGCCTGCTGCCGTCAACTCTAGCGGAGACCTGCGGCCACACGCCGCCGGGGGGTTGCCCCTGCGGCGCCGAAGCGCTAATTTCAACGCATGACGAATAACGAGCGCACGACCTGCCTCGTCGTCGGGGGCGGCCCGGCCGGGATGGTCCTCGGGCTGCTCATGGCGCGGGCCGGGGTCGAGGTCACGGTGCTGGAGAAGCACGCCGACTTCCTGCGCGACTTCCGCGGCGACACCGTGCACGCGTCCACCCTCGCCCTGCTCGACGAGCTCGGCCTCGGCGAGCGCTTCGCACGCATCCCGCACCGGCTGCTGGACCGCATGCAGGTGCAGCTCGACAACGGCAGCTTCCCCGTCGCCGACCTGCGGCGGCTGCCGGGCGCCCACCAGCACATCGCGCTGGTGCCGCAGTGGGACCTGCTCGACCTCCTGGCCGACGCGGCCGGGGAGGAGCCCACGTTCACGTTGCGCCGCAACGCCGAGGCGCGCGAGCTGCTGTACGACGGGCACCGCGTCGCGGGGGTCCGGTACGTCGACCGGGAGACCGGGGCCGAGCACGAGCTGCGCGCTTCGGTCACGGTCGCCTGCGACGGGCGCGGCTCCACGGTGCGCGCGGCGGCCGGGCTGCGGCCGCGGTCGTTCGGCGTACCGATGGACGTGTGGTGGTTCCGGCTGCCGCGGCGCGACGACGACCCGCCGGGCGGGGTCGGTCGGTTCACCAGGGGCCACTTCTGCGTGCTGATCGACCGCGGCGACTACTGGCAGTGCGCCTACCTCATCCGCAAGGGCAGCGACGCCGCGCTGCGGGCGGCCGGGATCGAGGAGCTGCGGCGCCGGTTCGCCACGCTGCTGCCGTGGCTGGGCGACCGGGTCGACAGCCTGCGGTCGTGGGACGACGTGCGCCTGCTCGACGTACGGCTCGAGCGGCTCCGCCGCTGGGATCGCGACGGGCTGCTGCTGATCGGCGACGCCGCGCACGCCATGTCGCCCGTCGGCGGGGTCGGGATCAACCTGGCGGTGCAGGACGCGGTCGCCGCGGCCCGGGTGCTCGGGCCGGCGCTGGCGTCCGGCGGGATCGTCCCGCGGTCGGTGCTGCGCAAGGTGCAGCGCCGCCGCTGGTGGCCGACCGCGCTGGTGCAGGGCTTCCAGCGCCTGGCCCACCGCGTCGTCCTCGGCCAGGCGCTCCGCAACGCCCCGGGCGGCAGGCCCGACCGGCGCCCCCACCCTCGGCTCCGCCACCGCCCCCACCGGCGAACCCCCCGCCGCCGGACCCACCGGCGCGCCCACGCTCGGGTCCGCCACGGCACCCACCGGCGAACCATCTGCCGCCCCCGCTGGCGGATCGGCCCAGGATCCCACCGCCGCACCCACGCTCGACGTCGGCACTGCATCCGCCACCGGCGCCCCAGCACGGGTCGGCCGCCAGCCGCCCGCCCGGCATGGGCGAGGTCGCGGCCGCGGGCCCTCCGCCGGGTCCGATCGCGCTGCTCACCCGATTCCCCGTGCTCCAGCGCATCCCGGCGCGGCTGATCGCCATCGGCCCGCTGCCCGAGCACGCGCCCGCCTGGGCGCGGCGCCCAGCCGAGAGGCCGACGTCCACCCCGCGCACCTGACCCGCGCGGCCACGAACGCCCGACTCACCGCGGCGAATCGCAGACTCGCGCAGGCGAGCCGCACGACTCACCGTGGCGAGAAGGCGGACTCGCCGCGGCGGGATGCACGACTCGCCGCGGCGAAATGCAGGACTCGCCGTCGTGGAAACGGAGACTCGGCGTCGTGGAAACGGGGACTCGCCTTGGGTCAGGCGGCCGGGACGCGGCGGCGGAGGGCGGCGTAGGCGAGGGCGTCGACGAGGGCCAGCCACGACGCTTCGACGACGTTGCCGTGCACGCCCACCGTCGTCCACCCGGAGCCGGCACCAGCCCCGGCCCCGTCGGCCCGGTCGCTCGACTCGACCAGCACCCGCGTCACGGCGTCCGTGCCGCGGGTGAGGATCCGCACCTTGTAGTCCGACAGCGCGATGTCGGCCAGCCACGGGCACGACGGCTCCAGCGCGGCCCGCAGCGCCGCGTCCAGCGCGTTGACCGGGCCGTTGCCCTCGGCCGTCGACAGCACCCGCTGCCCGTCGACGACGACCTTGACCGTCGCCTCCGCCACCACGTGCCCGTCGGCCCGGTGCTCGGTGATCACCCGGTACGAGTCGAGCGAGAACGGCGCGGTCGCCGTCTCCCCCAGCGCCGAGCGCATGAGCAGCTCCAGCGAGGCGTCGGCGGCTTCGAACGACCAGCCCGTGGCCTCCCGGTCCTTGACGGTCGCGACGACCGACGACACGGCGTCGGGGTGGGCGGCCAGGTCCAGGCCGAGCTCGGATCCCTTGAGCTCGACGCTGGCCCGGCCCGCCATCTCGGTGACCAGCACCCGCTGCCCGTTGCCGACATCCACCGGGTTCATGTGGTTGTACAGCTCCGGGTCCACCTTGATCGCACTCGCGTGCAGGCCCGCCTTGTGGGCGAACGCTGACGTCCCGACATAGGCCTGGTGGGTGTCGGGAGCGATGTTGGCGATCTCCGCCAACGCGTGCGAGGTGCGGGTGAGCTCGCCGAGGCGACCGTCCGGTAGGACGGGCATCCCCAGCTTGGTCACGAGATTCCCCACGACGGCGAACAGGTCGGCGTTGCCCGCCCGTTCGCCATAACCGTTCGCGGTGCACTGGACGTGCGTCGCGCCCGCTTGTACCGCGGCCACCGAGTTGGCGACCGCGCAGCCCGTGTCGTCCTGGCAGTGGATGCCGAGCCGGAAGCCGGTGCGCGCGGCCACCTCCGCGACGACCTCGGCGACGCCCAGCGGCAGCATGCCGCCGTTGGTGTCGCAGAGCACGGCGACGTCGGCGCCCGCCGTGACCGCCGCGTCGAGCACGCGCAGCGCGGTGTCGGGGTCGAAGGCGAAGCCGTCGAAGAAGTGCTCGGCGTCGAGGAACACCCGACGGCCCTCGCCGCGGAGGAACGCGACCGTGTCGGCGACCATCGCGCAGTTCTCGGCCACGTCGGTGCGCAGCGCCCGCTCGATGTGCCGCCGGTCGGACTTCGCGACGAGCGTGACGACCGGCGCCCGGCTGGCGAGCAACGCCAGCACCTGCGGGTCCTCGGCGGCCGACGTGCCCGCCTTGCGGGTGGCGCCGAACGCGACCAGCGCGGCGTGCTGCAGCTCGAGCTCCCCCGCCGCGGCCCGGGCGAAGAACTCGGTGTCCTTGGGCAGGGCACCGGGCCAGCCACCCTCGATGAAGCCCACGCCCAACGCGTCCAGGTGGCGGGCGACGGCGAGCTTGTCGGCCACCGAGTACGAGATCCCCTCGCGCTGGGCGCCGTCGCGCAGCGTCGTGTCGAAGACGTGGAAGGCGTCGCCGAGGGGGGTCGCGGCGGGCTCGGTGCGGGACATCGGAACTCTTTCCGGGAGAAACAAAAAGACCCCTCGCGGATGCGAGAGGTCTGCGCGTCGGCCGTGGTGCGGTTAGCCGACGCGCTGCTCGATAATGATCACGAAGGATCGGGACACGGGGCGGAGCATGGCACGGGCCGTCCCGCGGTGTCGAACCGGGGTCCACATCGTGGGACGACCGGTGCCGTCCGTTCAGTCGATCGAGCAAGGTGGGTGGCAGGCGGGCAGCGGAGCCCGCCGGATCCGGAGGTCACGCGTGTACCAGCTCACCGCGCTCTACAGCCACCCCGAAGACCCGGCCGCGTTCGACAAGCACTACCGCGAAGTACACGCGGTGCTGGCGACCAAGCTGCCCGGCCTACGCAGGTTCACGATGAGTTGGCCCGCGCCCGGTCCGGACGGCGCCACGCCGAGCTACCACCTCATCGCCACCCTCATCTGGGACTCCGCGGAGGACCTCCAGGCCGCGTTCGCCACGCCCGAGGGCGAGGCGGCGATGGCCGACCTGCCCAACTTCGCAGGCGCGGGCGTCGACATCCTCAGCGGGCCGATGGAAGCCGTGGTCTGACCGCGTCGCCCAGGCGGCGCACCATCTCCGCCAGGATCGGGCGCGGGGTGGCGAAGTTCAGCCGGGCGTGGCCGCGGCCGGGGGCGCCGCACAGCGGGCCGTCGACCAGCGCGACGCCGGTGCGTTCCTGCAGCACCCCCGCCGGGTGGTCGCCGAGCCCGAGGGCGCGCAGGTCGAGCCAGGCAAGGTAGGTGCCCTCGGGGAGGTCGAAGCGCGCGTCCGGCAGGTGCTCGGCGAGCAGTTGCGCGAGGGCCTGCCGGTTGCCGTCGAGGTACGCCAGCACCCCGTCGAGCCACGGGCCGCCGTGCGCGTACGCCGCGGCCGCCGCCACCGCGCCCAGTGGCGACGTGCCGTGCGTCGCCGCCGTCGGGAGGGCCGCGAACGCCGCCCGGTCGGCGTCGTTGGAGAGGATCAGCTGTCCGCAGGCCAGCCCGGGCAGGTTCCAGGCCTTGGACGCCGACGTCGCGGTGACGGCGTGCCCGGCCGCCGTCGGCGAGAGCGCGGCGTAGGGCACGTGCTCGTGACCGGGGTAGGTCAGCGGCGCGTGGATCTCGTCGGCGAACACCCGCCCGCCGTGCCGGTCGACCACCGCGCACACCGCGCGCAGCTCGTCGGCGGTGAACACCCGCCCGAGCGGGTTGTGCGGGTTGGTGAGCACCAGCAGCTCGCCGCCCGCGCGGAAGGCCGCGTCGATGCCGTCGAGGTCGAGGGCGGGGCGCCCGTCGATGCGCGTGGCGGGCACGTCGATGATCTCCCGCCCGCACAGGCCCGGCAGGTCGAGGAACGGCATGTACGCCGGGGTCGGCAGGATCACCGGCCGCCCGGGCGCGGTGCGGTGGGCGAGCACGATCTCCAGGCCGCGCAGCACGTCCGGGACCGGGAGGACGTCCGCGGGCGCGACGGCCCAGCCGAACCGGTCCCGCTGCCACGCCGCGCACGCCTCCGCCATCGCGGCCGCGGGGCCCGGCGGCAGGTAGCCGAACCCGTCGGCCGCTACCGCCGCGTGCAGGGCGGCGCGCACCTCGGGGGCCGTGCCGGTGTCCATCTCGGCGACGAACGCGCCGAAGCTGTCCCGGGCCCTGATGCGCCCGGGTCCAGCTTGACCGTGGCGCGCACGCCGCGGCCCGCAGCTCCTCGGACCGGTGCAAGCGCGTCGATGACGCCGCGGCGTCGAACGCCGCCAGAGCTAGGCGCTGCTCGACGCGTGGCTGCTGACGAGCGCGGCGAGCCGGTCGCCGATGCTGCGGGTGTGCCCGGTGGCGCTGTGGTCGCGGGTGGCGAGGTCGAACGCGACCGCCGCTTCGATGCGCCGGGCCGAGTCGCGCTCGCCCAGGTGGTCGAGCAGCAGCGCCACCGACAGCACGGCGGCCGTCGGGTCGGCGATGCCCTGGCCCGCGATGTCGGGCGCCGAGCCGTGCACCGGCTCGAACATGCTCGGGTTGCGGCGGCTCACGTCGAGGTTGCCGCTGGCCGCGAGCCCGACGCCGCCGGTGATCGCGCCTGCGAGGTCGGTGATGATGTCGCCGAACAGGTTGTCGGTGACGATCACGTCGAAGCGGCCCGGGTCCTGCACCATGTGGATCGTGGTGGCGTCGATGTGCTGGTAGGCCACCGACACGTCGGGGTGCTCCAGCGACACCTCCTCCACGATGCGCGACCACAGCCGCCCGGAGAACGTGAGCACGTTCGTCTTGTGCACCAGCGTGAGGTGCTTGCGGGGGCGGCGCTCGGCGCGGGCGAAGGCGTCGCGCACCACCCGCTCCACGCCGTAGGCGGTGTTGGTGGACACCTCGGTGGCGATCTCGTGGGGGGTGTCCTTGCGCAGCAGGCCACCCGTGCCGACGTAGGGGCCCTCGGTGCCTTCCCGCACGACCACCATGTCGATATCGGGGTTGCCCGCCAGCGGACCACGCACGCCCGGGTAGAGCCGGGCGGGGCGGAGGTTGACGTGGTGGTCGAGCTCGAACCGCAGCCGCAGCAGCAGGCCGCGCTCGAGGATGCCGCTCGGCACGGAGGGGTCGCCGACAGCGCCGAGCAGGATCGCGTCGTGCTGCTGGAGCTCGGTGAGCACCGTCTCGGGCAGCAGCTCACCGGTGGAGTGCCAGCGCGCGGCGCCGAGGTCGTAGTTGGTCGTCTCGGTGCCGGGCACGACCTCCTCCAGCACCTTCAGCGCCTCGTCGATGACCTCCGGCCCGATGCCGTCTCCCGGGATGACCGCAAGGCGCATTCCTGATTCCCTCCTTCGACCGGCCGAATCCGGCCCGTCGCACGCTACCGGCTGCGACGGCCGTCGCCGCCCGCCTGTCATCCCGTCGAGGTCGCCCCGACGGGTGAGAGGGCAGCCCGACCCCGCCCGCTGCCCGGGAATCCCCGGGTCACGTCATTGTGCCGCTAGCCCGGTGGGTGCTTGCATCCGAGGTCGGGCGGCGCGGCCTCCGTCACTCGAACGAGATCAGCCGGGTCGTGCTGGCGCCGACCGAAGCCCCGATCGGCTCCAGCACGCCGGGGTCGATCGGCCGGTCGACGCGCAGCAGCATGATCGCGTCGGCGCCGTCGGTGGTCTGGCTGATCTGCGCGGCTTCGATGTTGACCGCCGCCTCGCCGAGCAGCGAGCCCACGCGGCCCATCACGCCGGGCCGGTCGGCGTACTCCAGCAGCACGATGTCGCCTTCGGCCCGCAGGTCGAAGTGGCGGCCGTTGACCTCGACGAGCTTGTGCACCTGGGACCGGCCGGTGAGCGTGCCGGACACCGTGACCGCGGCGCCGTCGGGCATCGCCGCCCGCAGCTGCACGACGCTCCGGAAGTTCTCGCTCTCCGGCGCCGTGGCGAGCTCGACGGTGACCCCGCGCGTCTCGGCCAGCACCGGCACGTTCACGAACGTGACCTGGTCTTCGACGACGTCGGTGAAGAGCCCGCGCAGCGCCGCCAGGGTGAGGACGCCCACGTCCTCGGTGGCCAGCTCGCCCGCCACGTCGACGGTGACCGACGACGGCAGCCGACCCGCCAGCGCGTAGAGCATGGCGCCGAGCTTCTGCACCAGCGGCAGCCAGGGCGCCACCTCCTCGCCGACGACGCCGCCGACCTGCACGTTGACCGCGTCGGGCACGAACTCACCGGCGAGCGCGAGCTGCACCGAGCGGGCCACGTCGGTGCCCGCCCGGTCCTGCGCCTCGTCGGTGGACGCGCCGAGGTGCGGCGTGACGACCACGCGCTCCAGCTCGAACAGCGGGCTCGCGGTGGTGGGCTCGGTCTCGTAGACGTCGATGCCCGCCCCGCCGACGTGCCCGGAGCGCACGGCCTCGGCCAGCGCGTCCTCGTCGATGAGGCCGCCGCGCGCGGCGTTGACGACGATCACGCCCGGCTTGGTGAGCGCGAGCTGGTCCTTGCCGATCAGGCCGACCGTCTCGGGGGTCTTCGGCAGGTGGATGGAGATCATGTCGGCGCGACCGAGCAGATCGTCGAGCGTGAGCAGCTCGATGCCGAGCTGCGCGGCGCGGGCGGGCGAGATGTAAGGGTCGTAGGCGACGAGGGCGACGTCGAACGACGCGAGCCGCTGCGCCACGAGCTGCCCGATCTTGCCGAGCCCGACGATGCCGACCGTCTTGCCCGACAGCTCGACGCCCGTGAAGCTGCTGCGCTTCCACTGCCCCTGGCGCAGGCTCGCGTCGGCGGCCGGGATGTGCCGGGCCGCGGACAGCAGCAGGGCGATCGCGTGCTCGGCGGCGCTCACGATGTTGGACGTGGGCGCGTTGACGACCATCACGCCGCGCGCGGTGGCCGCGGGCACGTCGACGTTGTCGAGCCCCACCCCCGCGCGGGCCACGACCTTGAGCCGGGTGGCCGCCGCGAGCGCCTCGGCGTCGACCTTGGTGGCCGAGCGGACGAGCAGCGCATCGGCGTCGGCGAGGGCCGCGAGGAGCGCTGGACGGTCGGTGCCGTCGACGTGGCGGATCTCCACGTCGTCGCCGAGCAGCGCTACCGCGGACGGCGCGAGCTTCTCGGCGAGCAGGACGACAGGACGGGTTGGGGTGCTTGCAGACACGGCACCGATCGTAGAGCGACGGCGAGGCGGACGTTTTCGGGTTCGGAACCCCGGAAACGTCCGCCTCGCGATGGTCGTGCGGCGGTCAGGTCGCCTTCGTGCCCACCCAGCTCATCAGGCCGCGCAGCTTCTCGCCGACCTCTTCGATCGGGTGCTCCTGGCCCTCCTTCTGCAGCCGGGAGAAGTTGGGGCGGCCCGCGTCGTCCTCGGCCACCCACTCGCGGGCGAAGCTGCCGTCCTGGATCTCGCCGAGGATCTTGCGCATCTCGTCCTTCGTGCCGGACGTGATCACGCGCGGGCCACGGGTGAGGTCGCCGTACTCGGCGGTGTCGGAGATCGAGAAGCGCTCGTTGGCGATGCCGCCCTCGTACATGAGGTCGACGATCAGCTTGAGCTCGTGCAGGCACTCGAAGTAGGCGATCTCCGGCGCGTAGCCCGCCTCGGTGAGCACCTCGAAGCCGGTCTGCACCAGCGCCGCCGCGCCGCCGCAGAGCACGGCCTGCTCGCCGAAGAGGTCGGTCTCGGTCTCCTCGGTGAACGTCGTCTCGATCACGCCCGCCCGCGCGCCACCGATCGCTGCGGCGTAGGAGAGCGCGAGCGCCTTCGCGCCGCCGCTGGCGTCCTGCTCGACGGCGATGAGGCACGGCACGCCCTTGCCGTCGACGAACTGGCGGCGCACGAGGTGGCCCGGCCCCTTCGGCGCCACCATCGCCACGTCCACATCGGACGGCGGCGTGATGAGGCCGTAGCGGATGTTGAAGCCGTGCCCGAAGAAGATCGCGTCGCCCGGCTTGAGGTTGGGCGCGATGTCGTCGGCGTAGATGAAGCGCTGCTTGGTGTCCGGGGCCAGGATCATGATCACGTCGGCCCAGGCGGAGACCTCGGCGGGCGTGCCGACGGTGAGGCCCTCGTCGGCCGCCTTGGCCCGCGACTTCGAGCCCTCCTGCAGGCCGATGCGCACCTCGACACCCGAGTCGCGCAGCGAGAGCGAGTGCGCGTGGCCCTGGCTGCCGTAGCCGATCACGGCGACCTTGCGGCCCTGGATGATCGACAGGTCGGCGTCGTCGTCGTAGTAGATGTTGACAGTCACGGGGTTGTCTCCCAGGCTCTGTTGATGTTCGCTCCGCAAGCTGCGCTCAGCGGACAGGGGTGGCGGTGATGGAGCGCGGTCCACGGCCGACGGCGATGGTGCCGGACTGCACCATCTCCCGGATGCCGTAGGGCTCCAGATTCTTCAGCAGGGCCGCGATCTTGTCGGCGGTGCCCGTCGCCTCGATCGTGAGCGCCTCCGGCGCGACGTCGACGGCCTTGGCGCGGAACAGCTCCACGATCTCCAGCACCTGGCTGCGGACCGCGGGATCGGCCCGCACCTTCACCAGGAGCACCTGGCGCTGCACCGACTGGGTCGGCTCCAGCTCCACGATCTTGAGGACGTGGACGAGCTTGTTGAGCTGCTTGGTGACCTGCTCGAGGGGGAAGTCCTCGACGGCGACGACGATCGTCATGCGGGAGACGTCGGGGTGCTCGGTGGGCCCGACGGCCAGCGACTCGATGTTGAAGCCGCGCCGCGAGAACAGCCCCGACACGCGGGCGAGCACACCGGGCTTGTCCTCGACGAGCACCGACAGGGTGTGGCGCTGCATCACGACTGCGCCTCCTCGATGACGGCGTCGATCTCCGCCGGACCCGCGGCGAGCTCGTCGCTGTCGAACAGCGGCCGGATGTTGCGCGCGGCCATGATCTGGTCGTTGCCGGTGCCCGCGGCGACCATCGGCCACACCTGCGCGTCGGCGCCGACCACGAAGTCGATCACGACCGGGCGGTCGTTGATCGCCATGGCCTCGTGGATGACGCGGTCGACGTCCTCCTTCGACTCCGCGCGCAGCCCCACGCAGCCCATGGCCTCGGCGAGCAGCTTGAAGTCCGGGATGCGGTGCTTGTGGGTGCCGAGGTCGGTCTGCGAGTAGCGCTCGGAGTAGAACAGGTTCTGCCACTGGCGGACCATGCCGAGGTTGCCGTTGTTGATGATCGCCACCTTGATCGGGATGTTCTCGATCGCGCAGGTGGCGAGCTCCTGGTTGGTCATCTGGAAGCAGCCGTCGCCGTCGATGCACCAGACGACGGCGTCGGGCACGGCCATCTTGGCGCCCATCGCGGCGGGCACGGCGAAGCCCATCGTGCCCAGCCCGCCCGAGTTGAGCCACGTGCGCGGCTTCTCGTAGCGGATGAACTGCGCCGCCCACATCTGGTGCTGCCCGACCCCGGCCGCGTACAGCGCGTCCGGGCCCGCGATCGCGCCGATGCGCTCGATCACGTACTCCGGGGAGAGCGAGCCGTCGGCGGGCCAGTCGTAGCCGAGCGGGTAGGTCTCGCGCAGGTCGTTCAGGTACGCCCACCAGGCGCGTGAGGTCGGCCGCGGGGTGCGCGGCCTGCTCCGCCGCGACGGCGTCGATCAGCTCCAGGATCACCTCGCGGCAGTCGCCCACGATCGGCACGTCGGCCCGGCGGTTCTTGGAGATCTCCGCCGGGTCGATGTCCGCGTGCACGATCTTGGCGTTCGGGGCGAAGCTGGCGAGCTGGCCGGTGACGCGGTCGTCGAAGCGGGCGCCGAGCGCCACGAGCAGGTCGGACCTCTGCATCGCCGCCACCGCGGCCACCGTGCCGTGCATGCCGGGCATGCCGACGTGCTGGCGGTGGCTGTCGGGGAACGCCCCGCGCGCCATGAGCGTGGTGACCACCGGGATGCCGGTCTGCTCGGCCAGGCGCAGCAGCTCCTCGGACGCCTCGGCCTTGAGCACGCCGCCGCCCACGTAGAGCACGGGCTGCTGCGCGGCGATGATGAGCTTCGCGGCCTCGCGGATCTGCTTGCCGTGCGGCCGGATCGTCGGCCGGTAGCCGGGCAGCTGCAGCTCCGGGGGCCAGGTGAAGGTCGTCTGCTCCTGCAGGACGTCCTTCGGGATGTCCACCAGCACCGGGCCGGGTCGGCCCGTGGACGCGAGGTGGAACGCCTCGGCGATCGCCCTCGGGATCTCCGTGGCGTCGGTGACGAGCATGTTGTGCTTGGTGATCGGCATGGTGATGCCGGTGATGTCGGCTTCCTGGAACGCGTCGGTGCCGATGAGCGCACGGCTCTGCTGACCGGTGATCGCGACGACCGGGATCGAGTCCATGTGGGCGTCGGCGATCGGGGTGACGAGGTTGGTCGCCCCCGGCCCCGACGTCGCCATGCAGACCCCGACCTTGCCGGTGGCCTGCGCGTAACCCGTGGCCGCGTGCCCCGCGCCCTGCTCGTGGCGGACGAGGACGTGCCGGACCCTCGTGGAGTCCAGCAGTGGGTCGTAGGCGGGCAGGATCGTGCCGCCGGGGATGCCGAAGACGACCTCGCAGCCGATCTCCTCCAGCGAGCGGACGAGCGACTGCGCCCCGGTCATGGGGACGTTGTCGTAGCGGTCTCCGGCCACGGACTCGACGCGCGGGGTCACCGCGGCTTGGGCCGGGGCGGGCCGTCCGGGCGGTGGCGCCGGTTTCGGCCCTGATCGGGGGGTTGCGGTGGTCATCTTGGGCTTCGCCTCGCTGCTCGCTCACGGGATCCGAACATGAAAAAACCCCCGACCGCCGGAGGGCGGAACGAGGGTGGCGCGTCGACGACCGAGGGCTCGCTCAGGCGTGGACGCGCCTGGTAAGTACGAGGACCTTGGCCTGCGACATGGCGGGGACGCTAGCGGCCCGGCGGCCGGGGCGTCAAATCCGTGGGACGTGACGTCCGCATCATGGGAGCCGCGTGCGGTTGCGGTGCAGCCTGCGCAGCAACGGGATGGCGCTGAACGTCGTGCCGCCCGCGGCCACGAGCCCGACGCCGAGGTCGACCGACACGCGCCCCTGCCGTTCCCAGTAGACGTCCTTCAGGTCGAGCAGGAGCGCGAACTCGTCGACGATCAGCGCCATCCCGGTGCCGTAGGCCAGCCCGACGAGGGGTGGCGCCGGGTCTCGTGGTCCGCGCACGGCGACCGCGCCCACGCCTGCGAGCAGGCCGATCCCCCAGAGGTAGTGGTGCAGGTGCACGCCGCCGACCGAGACGTTGCGGAACGGGCCGCCGCCCCGCCGGATCGTGTAAGTGATCGCCCGCACCGCGCCGAACGTGGTGGTGAAGCCCGTCCACGACCAGAGGACCACGCGCTCGCGCGGCCCCAGCCCCTCGCGGTAGGCGACGCGGACATCCGAGGGGGTGGGCGCAACGGGCATGCCCCGAGTCTTCCTTGCTCCGCAAGCCCGGCGCCGCCTGCACTGGGACGATGGTGGGGTGAGCGAACGCGCCGTGTTCCGCATCCCGCCGCTGACGATCCTCGGGGCTGTGCTGCTCGCCGTCTGCGCCACGCCGGTGGCGTTCGGCGCGCCCTGGTTCTGGCTGGTGTACCTGCTGCCCGTGGCGGTGGTGGTGTGGGTGCTGCGGGTGCGCACGACCGTCGACGAAGAGGCGCTGACCGTGCGGAGGCTGGTCGGCTCCCGGCGCGTACCGTGGTCGGAGATCCGCTCGCTGCACCTGCGCGACAAGGGTGGGGTGCGGGCGGTGCTGACCGACGGCGCAGAGCTACCGCTCCCGTCTGTGCGTGTCCGCGATCTGCCTCAGCTCGCCGCGGCGTCCGGCGGGCACCTGAGCTTGGGAGACGAGTAATGCCCGCCCTGCGTTCCCGCGTCACCACCCACGGCCGCAACGCCGCCGGAGCGCGTTCGCTCTGGCGCGCCACCGGCATGACCGACGGCGATTTCGGCAAGCCGATCGTCGCCATCGCCAACTCCTACACCCAGTTCGTGCCCGGCCACGTGCACCTCAAGGACATGGGCGACATCGTCGCCGGGGCGGTGCGGGCGGCGGGCGGCGTGGCGCGGGAGTTCCACACGATCGCCGTCGACGACGGCATCGCCATGGGCCACGGCGGCATGCTCTACTCGCTGCCCTCGCGCGAGGTCATCGCCGACGCCGTCGAGTACATGGTCAACGGGCACGCCGCCGACGCGCTCGTCTGCATCTCCAACTGCGACAAGATCACGCCCGGCATGCTCAACGCGGCGATGCGGCTCAACATCCCCACGGTCTTCGTGTCGGGTGGGCCGATGGAGGCGGGCAAGGCCGTGGTGGTCGACGGCGTGGCGCACGCCCCCACCGACCTGATCACGGCGATCTCGGCGTCGGCGTCCCCGAACGTCGACGACGAGGGCCTGACGATCGTCGAGCGCTCGGCCTGCCCGACGTGCGGCTCGTGCTCGGGGATGTTCACCGCCAACTCGATGAACTGCCTCACCGAGGCGCTCGGCCTCGCGCTGCCCGGCAACGGCTCCACGCTCGCCACGCACGCCGCCCGCCGGGCGCTGTTCGAGCGGGCGGGCACCACGGTGATGGAGCTGGCCACGCGGTGGTACCGCGACGACGACGCCTCGGCGCTGCCCCGCTCGATCGCCACCCGGAAGGCGTTCGAGAACGCGATGGCGCTCGACGTCGCGATGGGCGGCTCCACCAACACGGTGCTGCACATCCTCGCCGCCGCGCAGGAGGGCGAGGTCGACTTCGACCTGGCCGCGATCGACGCCGTCTCCCGGCGGGTGCCGTGCGTGGCCAAGGTGGCGCCGAACTCGGACTACCACATGGAGGACGTCCACCGCGCGGGCGGCATCCCGGCGATCCTGGGCGAGCTGCGCCGGGCCGGGCTGCTGCACGAGGACGTCCACACGGTGCACTCGCCGTCGCTTGCGGACGTGGCTCGACGCGTGGGACGTCCGCGCTTCAGCGCCTTCCGCGGAGGCCGTGGAGCTGTTCCACGCCGCGCCGGGCGGGGTGCGCACCACCGAGGCGTTCTCCACGAGCAACCGGTGGTCGGCGCTCGACACCGACGCGGCCGGGCGGCTGCATCCGCGACGTCGAGCACGCGTACACGCGCGACGGCGGGCTGGCCGTGCTGCGCGGCAACATCGCCCCCGACGGCGCGATCATCAAGTCCGCCGGGATCGACGAGGAGCTCTGGCGGTTCGCGGGCCCGGCGCGGGTCGTCGAGAGCCAGGAGGAGGCCGTCTCGGTGATCCTCGCCAAGCAGGTGCAGCCCGGCGACGTGCGTGGTGGTGCGCTACGAGGGCCCCTCCGGCGGCCCCGGGATGCAGGAGATGCTGCACCCCACGGCGTTCCTCAAGGGCGCCGGGCTCGGCCGGGTGTGCGCGCTGATCACCGACGGGCGGTTCTCCGGCGGCTCCAGCGGCATCTCGGTGGGCCACATCTCGCCCGAGGCCGCGGCGGGCGGGGTGATCGGGCTGATCGAGGACGGCGACCGCGTGGTGATCGACGTGCACGCGCGCACGCTGCAGCTCGACGTCGCCGACGAGGTGCTGGCCGAGCGCCGCGCCAAGGTGGAGGCGAGCGAGCGGCCGTGGCAGCCGCGCGACCGCGACCGGCCGGTGAGCAAGGCCCTGCGCGCCTACGCCGCGCTGGCCACGAGCGCGCACACGGGGGCGGTCCGCCGGGTGCCGTGATCGGGGTGCCGTGATCGGCGCGAGTGGCACACCACGCGGCTCCTGACCGGCGTGCGGTGCCTCTCGACGCGATCACAGGCGGCGGGGTCACCGCAGACGCGCGCGGGCGGCGGCGGCCGTCGCGATCATCTCGCCGACCCGGGCGGCGCCGAGGTGGTCGGCGGCGAAGCCGAGGTACTGGACGTGGACGTGCACGTCGGCCCAGTCGGGCCCGGGCGGCTCCGCGAACCACGGCGGCGGGACGGCGCCCTGGGCCCGCAGCGTCGCCAGGTCGAGCGCCGCGGGGGCGACGCGGGCGTCGCCCCAGTCGATCAGGGTGTCGCCCAGGACGTTGCCACGGTGGGCGTCGCCGTGGACGAGCGTGCGCGGCAGGCGGGCCAGGCAGTCGGTGATCGCCGGGTCGGCCCGCCAGGCCAGCAGCGCCGACTCGGCAGCGGCGAACTCCCGCTCCCCCGTGCGGGCCAGGCCGCCCCGCACGGCGACCAGCGTGCGGTCACACAGCGCCGCCCACCACGCCGCGTCCACCACGGGGATGCCGCGCGGCCGCTTGCCCAGCCAGTGCGCGTGCACCGCGGCGAGGGTGCGCCACACCGGCTCGGGCACCGGCTCGGCGGCACCGAGCGCCGGGGCGTCCACGAACGGCAGGACCAGCCAGCCGGGGCCGATCGCCAGCGGGCGTCGGAGCCCGGTGACGACGGCGACCGCCCGCATGGCCGCGACCTCGACCGGACCGGCCGCCTTGAGCACGACGGTGCGCTCCCGCCCGTCGACGTCGAGGACCAGCTTCTCGACGGACGCCGCCACGTACCCGCCGCTCAACGGGGCGCGGTCGAGCACGCGCACGGGAGTGCCGAGCCGCCGTTCGAGCGCGCGGCGCCAGGCGTCGTCGGGCACCCGTCGCCGCGCCGAGCCCGGGCGTCGTCAGACGTCACGGGCCGCTGCCGCGTTCGAGCCAGGCGTCGTCGGACGTCAGGCGATCACCGGTCGTCGCAGGAGGACGTAGACGAGCACGGCCGCGGCGACGCCGATGACGAGCGCCAGCACGCCCCACGACGCGGGCCGCCGGTGCCAGGCGCGCCCGTTGTCGAGCGCGATCCGCCCGGGCCCGGTGAGCACCAGGCACGCGGCGCCGAGCCCCAGCACGCCCGAGAACTCGATCGCGTCGGAGCCCTTGGGGCCGGTGACGAAGAAGCCGTTGCCCAGCTTGAGCAGCACCGCGTTGATCATGATCGCGAGCACGGCCGCCGCCGCCAGCGGGGTGAGCAGGCCCAGCACGAGGAATGCGCCCGCGATGAGCTCGGTGACGCCCGTGAGCCAGGACAGCGTGGTCGCCTGCTGGTAGCCGAGGCCCTCCAGGTTGGTGGCGAACCCGGCGATGCCCGTGCCGCCCCACAGCCCGAACACCTTCTGCGCGCCGTGCGCGAAGACCACGCCGCCGATCCCGAGGCGCAGGAGCAGCAGGCCGATGTCGGTGCCGCCGTTCCAGGCCAGCGGACGCCTGGTCGGACGCGTGTCGGACGGCGCGGTGGACCCGGCAGGCCCGTAGTTGCCGAACCCCGGGTAAGCGGTCGTGGGCTCTCCGGTCATGGGCGGCACAGTAGCGCTGGGCGGGGGTCAGTACCCGTCCTTGACGAGATTCGACGGCGTGTTTCCCCCGCGAACTGCCGGATCTGCTCGGCGGCGATCCGGAACGCGCGATCCACGGCCAGCGGCACGCTGCCGCCGACGTGCGGGGTGAGCAGCAGACCGGGCGCCGACCACAGCGGGTGGCCCGCGGGCAGCGGCTCGGGATCGGTGACGTCGAGGGCCGCGCGCAGCCGTCCGGCGGTCAGCTCGGCCAGGAGGGCGTCGGTGTCCACGACGGGGCCGCGCGCGGCGTTGACCAGCACGGACCCGTCGGGCATGGCGGCGAGGAACGCGGCGTCGACGAGCCCGCGGGTGGCGTCGGTGAGGGGCACGACCACCACGCACGCGTCGTGGTGCGGGCAGGAGCTCGGCCACCTCGTCGACGGGGTGCACGCCGTCGCGGGCGCGCCGGCCGACCAGCGTGGTGGTCGACCTCGAACGGGGCGAGGCGGGCCACCGTCTGCTCGGCGACGTCGCCCGCTCCGACGATCAACACCCGCTTGGCCGCGAGCTCCTCGGTGGCGTGGTAGTCCCACCGTGTCGTCGGCCTGGGCGGCGGTGAACCGCGGGAGGTGCCGGTAGACCGCGAGCAGCGCGGCGACGATCCACTCGGCCGTCGCGCCCCCGTGCGCGCCGCGGCCGTCCGAGAGCGCGACGCCGTCGGGCAGCCGCCCGATCCACGTCTCGGCGCCCGCGGTGAGCAGCTGCACCAGCCGCAGCGCCCGCATCCGGCCCAACGCCTCGACGAGCTCGTCGGTCGCGAGGAAGGGCGCGACGAGCACCTCGGCCCCGTCGGCCTCGGCGGGCAGCGGGGCTTCGGGGCGGTAGCGGATCGCGCGCACACCCGGCACGTCGGCGAGCGCGGCGATCCCGGCCGCGTGCGGCACGAGGACGTCCATGGCTTCCGACGGTACTCACCGGCCGCTCACCCGCCGGTGCCTAGCCTGCTCGTGTGGTGGGTCGCAGCCGAGGGCGTTCTCGCGCTGCTGGCTGCCCTGCTGGTGTTGGCGGGCTGCGCGTCGTTCCCCGACGGCGGCCCGCACGACTGGCGCGACAAGATCGAGGGCGTCGGCGAGCTCGGCGGCCCGCCCGCGGCCGCGCGGCCGCCGACCCAGGAGCCGCCCCCGCCGCCGGACCCGGCCGAGAGCGGGGCCCCGCGCGCGCCGTCGGGGTGCGTCGACCCGGATCCGCAGGTGGTGGCGACGTGCCTGGCGCCGGTCGGCGCCATCGCGGTGCTCCCCGACGGGGTGTCGGCGCTCGTGGGCGAGCGCGCCACCGGCCGGGTGCTGCGGGTGCGGCAGGGGGCGCCCGCGGTGCTCGTCACCACGATCCCGGTGGACGCCACCGGGGGTGGCGGGCTCACCGGGCTCGTGCTCTCGCCCGCGTACGCCGAGGACCAGCTCGTCTACGCCTACATCACCACGCCGACCGACAACCGCGTGGTCAAGCTGGCCGCGGGTGAGCCGCCCAAGCCGGTGCTCGTCGGGATCCCGCGCGGGCCCGCAGCACAACGCGGGTGCGCTGGGGGTCGACGCCGACGGGCTGCTGCTCGTCGCGACCGGCGACTCGGGCGAGGACAGCGCGCTGCCCGGCTCGCTCGCCGGGAAGGTGCTGCGCATCGACACGCTCGGGCGTCCCGGCATGGGCAACCCGGATCCGCGGTCGCCCGTGCTGAGCAGCGGCGTGGCCAACCCGGCGGGCCTCTGCGTCGACGGCACGACCGCCCTGGCCTGGGTGCCCGACCGCACCGACGACGGCGACACCCTGCACCTCGTCGCCCCGGGCGCGCTACCTGCGCCCGCGTGGCGCTGGCCGGACCGCCCGGGGGTGGCGGGCTGCGCGGCGCACGACGGCGTCGTCACGGTCGCGCAGACCTTCGGCACCGCCACCTACGTGCTCCGGGCCGACCGCAACGGGCTCTTCAGCGGCCAGCCCCAGACGCTGCTGAAGGGGGTCTACGGGCGGCTCGGCCCGGCCGCCATGGGTCCGGACGGCTTCCTGTGGCTGGGCACGGTGAACAAGAACGGCGGCAAGCCCGTCTCCAGCGACGACCGGGTGATCCGCATCCAGGTCGGCGGCGGTGGCGGGGCGGGGCGGACGTAGCCCGCGGCCGCCCCGCCGCGGCCAGTGCTGACCGAGTCGGGCGTAGCCGGCGTCCGCCCGCCCCGGCGAGCGCTGACGGGGCGCGGCCATTAGGAGCAGCGCTCCAGCACCAGCTCGCGCACCCGCTTCGCGTCGGCCTTGCCGCCGGTCGCCTTCATCACCGCGCCGACGATCGCGCCCGCCGCCGCCACCTTGCCGCCGCGGATCTTCTCGACCACGTCGGGCTGGGCGGCCAGCGCGGCGTCGACGGCCGCGACCAGCTCGCCCTCGTCGGAGACGACCGCGAGCCCGCGGGCGTCGACGACCTGGTCGGGCGTGCCCTCCCCGGCCAGCACCCCGTCGACGACTTGGCGGGCGAGCGCTGTGGTGAGCTCGCCCGACGCCACGAGCGCGATCACCCGCGCCACCGCGCCCGGGGTGATCGGCAGCTCGTCGAGCGGCGACCTCGCGCGCGTTGGCCTGCTGCGTCAGGTAGGACACCCACCACGACCGGGCCTCGCCCGCGGGCGCGCCCGCGGCCACCGTGGCCTCGATGAGGTCCAGCGCGCCCGCGTTGACCAGGTCGCGCAGCTCCTCGTCGGTGAGCGACCACTCCTGCTGCAGCCGCGCCCGCCGCACCCACGGCAGCTCGGGCAGCGTGGCGCGCAGCTCGTCGACCCACTCCGGCGACGGCGCGATCGGCACGAGGTCGGGCTCGGGGAAGTACCGGTAGTCCTCCGAGGTCTCCTTGCGCCGCCCCGCCCGGGTGGTGCCGGACTGCTCCTCGAAGTGCCGCGTCTCCTGCACGATGGCCTCGCCCGCGTCGAGCACGGCGGCCTGGCGGGTCATCTCGTACCGCACGGCCCGCTCCACCGAGCGCAGCGAGTTGACGTTCTTGGTCTCGGTGCGGGTGCCGAGCACGCCCGAGCCCTTCGGCGACGAGCGACAGGTTGACGTCGCAGCGCATCGAGCCCTGGTCCATGCGCACGTCGGACACGCCGAGGGACTTGATCAGGTCGCGCAGCGCGGTGACGTACGCGCGCGCCACCTCCGGCGCCCGCGCCCCGGTGTCCGGGATCATCTTCGTGACGATCTCGATCAGCGGCACGCCCGCCCGGTTGTAGTCGAGCAGCGAGTACTCGGCGCCGTGGATCCGCCCGGTGGCCCCGCCGACGTGCAGCGACTTGCCGGTGTCCTCCTCCATGTGCGCCCGCTCGATGCCCACGCGCACGACCGTGCCGTCGTCGAGCGTGACGTCCAGGTAGCCGTCGAAGGCGATCGGCTCGTCGTACTGGGACGTCTGGAAGTTCTTCGGCATGTCCGGGTAGAAGTAGTTCTTGCGCGCGAACCGGCACCACGGCGCGATCTCGCAGTTGAGCGCCAGCCCGATCCGCATGGCCGACTCGACGGCCGTGCGGTTCACCACCGGCAGCGACCCGGGCAGCCCCAGGCACGTCGGGCAGACCTGCGTGTTGGGCTCGCCGCCGAACGCGGTGGGGCAGCCGCAGAACATCTTGGTGTGCGTGTTGAGCTCGACGTGCACCTCGAGCCCGAGCATCGGGTCGAAGCGCTCGACGACCTCGTCGTACGCGACCAGCACGGGCGTAGTCACGGCGAAACCTCCGGTGCGGTCGGGAAGGGCCGGGACGCCTCGTACGCCGCCGCCACCCGGTACATGACGGCCTCGCCGAGCGCGGGGGCCATGATCTGCAGGCCGACGGGCAGGCCGACCACGCTGTCGTCGGCGGCCAGGCCGGACGGCACCGAGAGCGCCGCGGTGCCCGCGAGGTTGGTGGGGATCGTGGCGAGGTCGTTGAGGTACATGGCCAGCGGATCGTCGATCTTGTCGCCGATCGGGAACGCGGTGGTCGGCGTGGCGGGCGAGACCAGCACGTCGGCCTGGCTGAACGCGGCCGCGAAGTCGCGCGAGATCAGCGTGCGCACCTTCTGCGCCTGCCCGTAGTAGGCGTCGTAGTAGCCCGAGGACAGCGCGTACGTGCCGAGGATGATGCGCCGCTTGACCTCGGCGCCGAACCCGGCCTCGCGGGTGGCGGCCATGACCTCCTCCGCCGACCCGGCGCCGGGCACGCGCAGGCCGTAGCGCATCGCGTCGAACCGCGCGAGGTTGGACGACACCTCGCTGGGCAGGATGAGGTAGTAGGCGGCCAGCCCGTACTCGAAGTGCGGGCAGCTCACCTCGACGAGCTCGGCGCCCAGCTTCTCCAGCTGGGCCGTGGCCTGCTCGAACGACGCCCGCACGCCCGGCTGGTAGCCCTCGCCGCCCAGCTCGCGGACGACGCCGACGCGCAGGCCGGACAGGTCGCCGCGGGCCCCCTCGCGGACCGCGGCGACGACGGACGGGACGGGCGCGTCGATCGACGTGGAGTCGAGCGGGTCGTACCCGCCGATCACCTCGTGCAGCAGCGCGGCGTCGAGCACGGTGCGGGCGCACGGGCCGCCCTGGTCGAGCGACGACGCGCAGGCGATCAGCCCGTAGCGCGACACCCCGCCGTAGGTGGGCTTCACCCCGACCGTGCCGGTGAACGCGGCGGGCTGGCGGATCGAGCCGCCGGTGTCGGTGCCGATGGCCAGGGGCGCCTCGTACGCGGCCAGCGCCGCCGCCGAGCCGCCGCCGGAGCCGCCGGGCACGCGGGCGAGGTCCCACGGGTTGTGCGTGGTGCCGTAGGCCGAGTGCTCGGTGGAGGAGCCCATGGCGAACTCGTCCATGTTGGTCTTGCCCAGGATGGTGATCCCGGCCGCCCGCAGCCGCGCGGCGACCGTGGCGTCGTACGGCGGGCGCCAGCCCTCGAGGATCTTCGAGCCCGCCGTGGTGGGCATGTCGATCGTGGTGAAGACGTCCTTGAGCGCCAACGGCACCCCGGCCAGCGGCGAGGCGGGCGGGGTGCCCACGGCCAGGCTCTCGTCGACGAGCGTGGCGGACGCCAGCGCGGCATCCTCGGCGACGTGCAGGAACGCGTGCACCTGCCCGTCGACCTCGGCGATGCGATCCAGGTGGGCCCGCGCGACCTCGACGGCCGACACCTCCCGCGAGTGGATCTTCTCGGCCAGCTCGACGGCGGTGAGGCGGGTGAGCTCGGAACTCATTGCTCCTCCCCCAGGATCTGCGGCACGCGGAAGCGGCCGTCCTCCGCGGCGGGGGCCCCGGCCAGCGCCTGCTCCTGGGTGAGGCACGGGCGCAGCTCGTCGGGCCGGAACACGTTCTCCAGCGGCACGGCGTGCGACGTCGGCGGGATGTCGTCGGCGGCCACCTCGCCGACCCGGGCGACGGCGCCCAGGATGACGTCGAGCTGGCCTGCGAAGACGTCGAGCTCCGCGTCGGTGACGGCGAGGCGGGCCAACCGGGCGAGGTGGGCCACCTCGTCCCGGGTGATCCCACCCGTATCTGCAACCACGATTTCCTCCGAGTGGTGTGGTGGGACGTCACGGCGCGGCGCCGGGCGCGGACGTCAACCCTGCGTACGAGTCTAGGCGCGGGGCGCGACGGCCTTCGCACGCGGTGCACCCGAACCGGGCTATCGACGACCGGCCGGGTCCTCCGCTCGCTCCGGCACCGTCCGCCCTGACACAATCGCCGGTCGGGACGCTGCAGGGGGTGGCGTTCGGGGGGTCGGCGAGAGGGCGTTCCTGGGTGTCGTACCTGCTCCGCATCGTCCTTCCGGACAAGCCGGGCAGCCTGGGCGCCGTCGCGACGGCGCTGGGCAACGCGGGGGCCGACATCCTCGGCGTTTCCGTGGTCGAGCGGGCCGCGGGCCACGCGGTGGACGACATCGCGGTCGAGCTGCCGGTCGGGCGGCCGCCGGATGTGCTGATCACGTCGGCGGAGTCGGTGCCGGGCGTCGAGGTGGAGTCGATGCGCCCGCACTCCGGGCTCCTGTCGACCCACCACGAGCTGGAGCTGATCGACGAGATCACCGGCGACCCCGAGCGCGGGCTCGCGCTGCTGGCCGAGGGGGTGCCGCGGATCTTCCGGGCGGGCTGGGCGCTGATCGTCCGCCGTGACGGGCCCCGGTCCTACCGGCTGGCCGAGAGCGTGGCCGCGCCCGAGACGATCGCAGGCGACCTGCCGTGGTTGCCGTTGTCGAAGGTGATCGTGCTCGACCCGGTGGTGCACTGGGTGCCCGAGCCGTGGAGCGACCTCGACACCGAGCTGGCCGCCGCCCCGTTCGGGCCCACGAGCGACGCGCAGGGCCTCGTGGTGGGGCGGCCGGGCGGGCCCGCGTTCCGGCCGTCGGAGCTGGCGCGGCTGTCACACCTGGCCGGGATCGTCACCACGATCCTCGGCGGCTGAGCGAGCGGCTGGCCTGGGGAGCGGGGCGGTCAGCGGGCGCGGCGCGACCGCATCCGCGGCCCCAGGCCCCAGGCCCGCTTGCCGGACCCGATCTCCAACGCCTTGGAGACGAGGTTGTCGTTGCCGGTGGCCAGCCAGCCGTCGGGCAGCACGAGGACGTCCTCGAAGCCGATGCGGGTGTCGATGTTGAGGCCCATCGCGTACTCCAACACCGGCCAGGCGCCGCCCTCCTCGCCGTGCAGCAGCACCGGCACGCCGAGGTCGGACCCCAGCGCGCGCATGATCCGCACGCCTTCGGCGACCGCGGTGCTCGGGTCGGAGACGGTGGACTCGGCCAGCACGCGGGTGGTGCCGCGCGGCACCCGGCTGCGGCGGAGCGTGACGGCGTCGCCGCTCGTCCACACGCCCAGCTCGACGCCGATGCCGACCGACTCCGCGGCGGAGCAGACCCGCTCCCAGCCGCGCTCGTGGACGTTGACGGAGCAGACGTCGGGCTTGCCGATGCCCAGGTGCCCCCAGGCGAGGACGGCCTCGACCCGGCGTTCCGGGTCGGGCTGGATCCAGCGGCCGGTGGGCACGCCGATCTCCATGCCGGGGACCTCCGCGCGGATGGCCGCGACCGCATCGCCGACGTAGGCGGGGTCGAGCGTCTCCATGCCGTCGGGGTCGCGGGGGTGGATGTGCACGGACAACACGCCCTGCTCGCCGACGGCGCGGGCGTCGCGGGCGAGGTGTCGCGGGACGATCGGCAGCGCGGGGTGCGCGTCTTCGGGGCGCGACCCGTTCAGCACCGCCTGCAACACCGGGGCACCCCCATCTCGACGACGATATCTTGCGAACGCGCCGCACGGGGCCTCTCCAATGGGAGAGCATTTCGGGGGATCGCGTGCCCAATCGTAAGGGCCGACGGCCGCGCGTGGCGTCTCAGGTTGGGCCACTCGACCGACATGTGGGCTGCGCCACTCGTCACTCCTGCCGTGCGGGCGCCTGGGCCACCTCCCGTGCTGCGTCCGGCCCACGGTCGAGCAGAACGCGGAAGCCGGCCTCGTCGAGAACCGGGATGCCGATTTCCATCGCTTTGTCGTATTTCGATCCCGGCGCTTCGCCCGCCACGACGAACGCCGTCTTCTTCGACACCGATCCCGCCGCCCTTCCGCCGCGGGCCGCGATGGCTTCCCTCGCCTCGTCGCGCGAGAAAGCATCCATCGACCCGGTGATGACGATGGAAAGACCCTCCAGCGTGCGCGGCACCGACGCGTCGACCTCGTCGACCATGCGCACGCCGGCCGCCCGCCACTTGGCGACCACCTCCCGGTGCCAGTCGACCGAGAACCAGTCGCGCAGCGCCGCCGCGATCGTGGGCCCGACCCCTTCGACGCCCGCGATCGGGGCCAGCGCGGCCGCCAGCTCCTTCGCCTGCGCGCGGGCCGCCGCCCGCGCGGCCTTCTCCGCGACGGCCGCCGCCTCCTCGGCCGACACGGCCACCGGCGCCGCCGCCTCGTCCGCGGCCACTGCCGCCTCGTCCGCGGCCACTCCGTCGCGGGCCGCCCCGTTCACGGGCGCGTCATCCGCGGCGGCGTCCTCGCCAGCGCTGCCCGCGCCTGCGGCATCGCCCGCTTCGAGGGCGTCCTCCCCCGCTGCGGCGCCGTCGCCTGCCGCGGCGTCACCCAGCGCTGCCGCAGCCTCCCCGCCTGCCGCGGGTGCGTCGGAGCGGGCGGGTGATGCGGCCGCGTCGGCCTCGGCCTCGTCGGCCGGGTCGCCCGCGCTGCCGTCGGACGTGATCGCCAGGCCTGCCGCCTCGGTGGCGCGGGCCGCCGCCTCGGCCGCGGCCTCGATCGCCTCCATCGAGGCGAACTCGCGCGCGAGGGCCTGCGCGGCCGTGGGCCCGACGTGCCGGATCGACAGCCCGACCAGCACCCGCCAGAGCGGCCGGTCTTTCGCCTTCTCCAGGTTGACCAGCAGCTTCGCCCCGTTGGCGGACAGCTCGCCCGCCTTGGTGCGGAACAGCTCGGTCTGGAGCAGGTCCTCTTCCGTGAGCGCGAAGACATCGCCCTCGTCGTGCACGACCTCGGCCTTCAGCAGCGCGACCGCGGCCTCGTAGCCGAGGCCCTCGATGTCGAACGCGCCGCGGCCGCCGACGTGGAACAGCCGCTCCCGCAGCTGCGCGGGGCACGAGCGGGCGTTGGGGCAACGCAGGTCGACGTCGCCCGCCTTCTGGTGGGCCAGCGCGGTGCCGCACTCCGGGCAGTGCGTGGGCATGACGAACTCGCGCTCGGTGCCGTCGCGCAGATCCACCACGGGCCCGAGCACCTCGGGGATGACGTCGCCCGCCTTGCGGATGACCACCCGATCGCCGATCAGCACGCCCTTGCGGCGCACCTCGTCGGCGTTGTGCAGCGTGGCGAGCGACACCGTGGACTGCGCGACCACCACCGGCTCCATGAACGCGAACGGGGTGACCCGGCCGGTGCGGCCGACGTTGACCCGGATGTCGAGGAGCTTGGTGGTGACCTCCTCCGGCGGGTACTTGAACGCGATCGCCCACCGCGGCGCGCGCGACGTGGAGCCGAGCCGCCGCTGCAACGCCACCTCGTCGACCTTGACGACCACGCCGTCGATCTCGTGCTCGATGTCGTGGCGGTGCTCGCCCCAGTACTCGGTGTGCGCGATGACCTCGTCGATCCCCTTGAGCACCACGGTGCGCTCGGAGACCGGCAGCCCCCAGGCGCGCAACGCGTCGTAACCCTGCGACTGGCGCTCCAGCGTGAAGCCCTCGCGCTTGCCGAAGCCGTGGCAGATCAGGCGCAGGTTGCGCGAGGCCGTGATCCGCGGGTCCTTCTGCCGCAGCGAGCCCGCCGCGGTGTTGCGCGGGTTGGCGTAGACCGGCTTGCCCGCCTCGACCATGAGCGCGTTGAGCGCCTGGAAGTCCTCGAGGCGGAAGTACACCTCGCCGCGCACCTCGATCAGCGCGGGCACCGGGAACTCCGGCGTGCCGGTGAGCTCCTCCGGCACCTCCGCGAGCGTGCGCATGTTGAGCGTGATGTCCTCGCCCGTGCGCCCGTCGCCACGGGTGAGCCCGCGGGTGAGCTTGCCGTTCTCGTACAGGAGGTTGACCGCGAGCCCGTCGATCTTCAGCTCGCACAGGTAGTGCAGCTGCTCGGCGCCGACGTCGCGGGCCACCCGCTCGGCCCACGCCCGCAGGTCGTCGGCGCTGAACGCGTTGTCGAGGCTGAGCATGCGCTCGAGGTGGTTGACGGCGGTGAAATCGCTCGAGAACGTGCTGCCGACCTGCTGCGTGGGCGAATCCGGCGTGACGAGCTCCGGGTGCTCCTCCTCGATGGCGAGCAGCTCGCGCCACAGCTCGTCGAACTGGCCATCGGACAGCACCGGCGCATCGAGCACGTAGTAGCGGAACCGGTGGCCCGCGACCTCCTCGGCCAGCCGGGCGTGCCGCTCACGGACGGATTCTGGGCTCACGGGGGCGAGGCTACCGAGCCGGACCGACACTTCTCATCGTCAACCCGAGGTTGACGATGAGCGATCGTCAACTTAGAGTTGACGCATGACCTCCGCAGTGCGCCTCGACGACCTCATCACCCTCGTGAAGACCCGCCACCCCGACGGCGACGCGCTGGAGCGGCTCGGCGACGCCGTCGCCGTCGGGGAGCACCTCGGCGAGGTGGCCGACCACCTGATCGGGCACTTCGTCGACCAGGCCCGCCGCGCGGGCGCGTCCTGGACCGACATCGGCAGGCACATGGGCGTGACGAAACAGGCGGTGCAGAAGCGGTTCGTGCCCCGGGCGGAGGGCGCGGGCGCGCGCGACTTCGCCCGTTTCACCGACAAGGCTCGGCGCGCTGTCGTCGAGGCGCAGGCGGCGGCGCGCCGTACCCGTCAGGAGCAGATCGCGCCGGAGCACCTGGTGTTGGGCCTGCTCACCGAGCCGACGGCGCTCGCGGCGACCACGCTCACGGCGCTCGGCGTCGACCTCGACGTGCTGCGGGACCGGGTCGAAGCGGGGATGGTCGCGTCGGACGCCGAGCTCGGTGAGCAGATCCCGTTCAGCGGACCGGCGAAGAAGGTGCTCGAGCTGGTGTTCCGCGAGGCACTGCGGCTGGGCCACGACTACGTCGGCACCGAGCACCTGCTGCTCGGGTTGCTCGCCGACGAGGAGAGCCCGGCCGCGCAGATGATCGGCGTCACCCACGCGGCGGCCGAGGAGCACATCACGGCGGCGGTGGCGGCGCTGCTCGCCGCCCGGGCGGCCGAGCGGGACGCGGCGGCGGAGTGATCACCGCGAGACCGACGGTCGCGGGGTGCCGGCCCCGGAAACGTCAGTCTCGTTCCTCCGGCGGGTCGACGAACGCTTCGCCGAGCTCGCGGCAGAGGGCGAGCGCGCGCTGGGCCCAGGCCGGGTCGGCGCCCGCCAGGCCGCAGGTCGGGGTGGGCACGGCGAGGTGGGCGAGGCGCACGCGGTCGAAACCGAGCCGGTCGGCGAGGTCGAACGCGGTGCGGGCCAGCGCCCGGCTGGTCGGGCGGCCGCCCGGGTCGCGGGCCGGAACCATGCCGAGCAGGAGCGGCGTGCCCGCGTCCCACACCGCGCCGAACGCGTCGAGGGCGGCGGGCGAGGCGGTGCGCCCTGCCACCGACGGCAGGGTCGCGTCGACGCCGATGGCGACCGCGCCGACCGCACCGAGCACGTCCAGCGGCGGCCGGTCGGCGCAGCAGTGCACGACCACCGGAACGCCGACCGCGGTGACGAGCGCGCGCAGCACGTCCGCGGCCGCCGCCCCCGAGACCGCGCGGACCGTGCCGTAGCCGGACGGGGTGGGCACGCGGCCGGTCAGCACGGCGGGCAGCGACGGCTCGTCGAGCTGCAGCAGCACGGTGGCCCCGGTGCGCTCCGCCACCTCGGCGACGTGCGTGCGGAGCCCCTCGGCGAGGCTCGCGGCGATCTCGCGCACGGCGCCGCGGTCGGTGAGCGCCTTGTGGCCGGTGTGCAGCTCGATCGACGCCGCGAGCGTCCAGGGACCCGCGGCCTGCACCTTCACCCACGGCGGGCGGACCGGGTCGATCGCCTCGTCGAAGGCGTCGAGGTCGGTGCGCAGGAGGTCGACGGCCCGGCGCTGGTCGCGGCCCGGCTTCGCGGTGACCCGGTAGCCGGACGGCCGCACCTCGACGGCGATGTCGACGAGCAGGCCCGCGGTGCGGCCGATCATGTCCGCCCCGACCCCCCGGGCGGGGAGCTCGGGCAGCGCGGTGAGCACGGGCAGCTCGCCCGCCACGACGGCCGCGGCCTCACGCGGGTCGGTGCCGGGCATGGAGCCGACGCCGGTGGCGGCGCCGTCGGGCCAGCGGGCGGGCGGGGCCGGTGGCTCCTCGTCCGGAGCGGGTTCGGGCGCAGGGGCGGACGGCGCAGCTCGTCCCGGCTGCACCCCGGCCAGCCCGGCCGCGGCCAGCGCGGCGGCGAGCGGGTCGTCGGCGGTCATCGCGTGCTCACGGCGCGCCCGCGGGGCGGGGGCTGGCGGGCGTCATGCCCGGTGTCTACCACCGGCCGCCACCCCGTCGCGCCGCGCGGGCGGCGGCTCGCGCGGAGGCTCGCCGTCTCGAAAGTCGGAGACTCGCCGTCGTCAAGACGGAGACTCGCCGTCGTCAGACGGAGAGTGCGCCGCCCTGAAGACGGAGACTCGCCTTGGCGGGGTCAGCCCGTCGTTGTGATCGTCGCGCTGCCGACGACGCGGTCGCCCACGTAGAACGCGACCGCCTGGCCCGGGGCCACGCCGCGGAGGGGCTCGGTGAGCTCGGCGCGCACGCGGGCGCCGTCGGGCTCGACGCGGGCCTGCGCGAGGCCGCCGTGCGCGCGCACCTGCACCACCGCGTCGAACGGGCCGGGCGCCGCACCCGACGTCCACACGGGCCGCTCCGCGTCGATCGTGCGGACGTCCAACGCCGTCGCGGGGCCGACGCGGACCGTGCCGCTCACCGGCTCGATCCCCAACACGTACCGCGGGCGCCCGTCGGCGGCGGGCGCGCTCACCCCGAGGCCGCGGCGCTGCCCGACCGTGAAGCCGTGCACGCCGTCGTGGCGGCCCAGCTCGGCGCCGGTGTCGGCGTCGACGACCGGGCCCGGACGCGCGCCGATCCGCGCGGCGAGGAACGCGCGCGTGTCGCCGGAGGGGATGAAGCAGATGTCGTGGCTGTCCGGCTTGTCGGCCACGCGCAGCCCGCGGGCCGCGGCCTCGGCCCGGATGTCGGCCTTGACCGTGTCGCCCAGCGGGAACATCGCGTGCCGCAACTGCTCGGCGCCCAGCACGGACAGCACGTAGGACTGGTCCTTGTCGACGTCGACCGCCCGCCGCAGCTCACCCCCGAAGAGCCGGGCGTAGTGGCCGGTGCAGACCGCGTCGAACCCGAGCGCGAGCGCCCGGTCCAGCAGCGCCGCGAACTTGATCTTCTCGTTGCAGCGCAGGCACGGGTTGGGGGTCTGGCCCGCGGCGTAGGCGGCCACGAAGTCGTCGACGACGTCGGCGGCGAAGCGGGCCGCGAAGTCCCACACGTAGAACGGGATGCCGATCACGTCGGCGGCGCGCCGCGCGTCGCCCGCGTCCTCCTTCGAGCAGCAGCCCCGCGAGCCCGCCCGCAGCGCGTCCGGCGTCTGCGAGAGGGCCAGGTGCACGCCGACGACGTCGTGCCCGGCGTCGTGCGCCCGCGCCGCCGCGACCGCCGAGTCGACGCCGCCGGACATCGCGGCGAGCACCTTCACCGGCTCTGCCCCGCCCGCCGCGCGCGCTCGACGACCTGGCCGATCACGGCCGTGACCCGCTCGACGTCGGCCGCCGTGGAGGTGTGCCCGAGGGAGAACCGCAGCGAGCCGCGCGCCGTGGCCTCGTCGGCGCCCATCGCGAGCAGCACGTGGCTGGGCTGGGCGACGCCCGCGGTGCACGCCGAGCCGGTGGAGCACTCGATGCCGTGCGCGTCGAGCAGCATGAGCAGCGAGTCGCCCTCGCAGCCGGGGAAGGACAGGTGGGCGTTGCCGGGCAGGCGCGACGGGCCGCCGTCGATGCGGCCGGTGCCCGGGTCGCCGTTCAGCACGGCGTCCGGGACGGTGGCGAGGATCTTGCCGACGAGGTCGTCGCGCAGGCCGCCGATCGTGGCCGCCCGCTGCGGCGCCTGCTCCACCGCCAGCTCGACGGCGGTGGCCAGGCCGACGACCGCGGGCGTGTCGAGCGTGCCCGAGCGCACGTCGCGCTCCTGGAGGCCGCCGTGCAGCAGCGGCATGACCGGCACCTCCCGGCCGAGCAGCAGCGCGCCCGCGCCGTACGGGCCGCCGAGCTTGTGCCCGGTGAGCGTGAGCGCGTCGACCCCGGACGCGGCGAAGTCCACCGGGAGGATGCCCGACGGCCTGCACGGCGTCGGTGTGCATCGGCACTCCGTGCCGGTGCGCGACGGCGGCCAGCTCGCGGATCGGGTTGACCGTGCCCACCTCGTTGTTGGCCCACATCACCGACACGACGGCGACCGACTCGGGCTCGGCGGCGAGCGCGGCGGCCAGCGTCGTCGGGCTGGACCCTGCCGTCGCGGTCGACGGGCAGCACCTCGACCTGCGCGCCCTCGTGCTCGGCGAGCCACCGCGCGGAGTCGAGGACGGCGTGGTGCTCGATCGCGGAGACGAGCACGCGGCGGCGGCGGTCGTCGGCGCCGCGACGCGCCCAGTAGAGGCCCTTGACGGCGAGGTTGTCGCTCTCGGTGCCGCCGGTGGTGAGCACGACCTCCGACGGCCGCGCGCCCACCGCCGCCGCGATCCGCTCCCGGCCCTCCTCGACGTCGCGGCGGGCCCGGCGGCCCGCGGTGTGCAGCGACGACGCGTTGCCGGTGCGACCGAGCGCCGCCGACATCGCCGTCGACCGCCGCGTCCAGCATGGGGGTGGTGGCGGCGTGGTCGAGGTAGGTCACAGGGGAGCTCATCCTCGCCGCCGTCCTCTTCTGCGCGTGCACGTTCGGGCGAACCCAGGGTAGTCGCCCGCGTCAGGAGGCGTCGGCGTAGACCGCCGAGACGACGACGTTGCGCAGGTAGCGCCGGGCGCCGAATGGTCGAACTCACCGCCGCAGGTGATCAGCCGCAGCTCGGGCCCGGGGGTGGGGCCGTAGACCTGCCGGGTGGGGAACGCGTCCTTGGGCGACGCTCACCACGTCGGTGACGCGGTAGCGGATGGTGACGCCGTCGGAGCGGCCGACGGTGACGAGGTCGCCGGGGCGCAGGGTGTCGAGCCGGTAGAAGATGCCGGGGCCCTTCGTAGGAGTCGACGTGGCCCGCGATGACGGTGGGCCCGACCTCGCCGGGCACGGCGCTGCCGGTGAACCAGCCCGCGACGGCGATCGAGGCGGGCGGGACGAGCACGCCCGCGTCGTCGACGCCCAGCTCGGCGAGCGACGACCGGCTGATCTGCAGGCGCGGCACGTCGAGCGTGGTGGCCGTGGCCGACCGCCGCCGCGGGCTGCGGGGCGGGTGCGACGGGGTCGAACAGCACCGGGGGCAGGACGGCGGGCGCGGCGCTGCGGCGCAGGCCCGGGTGGCGGGGTGCGCACCGCCACCACCGCCGACCCGACGAGCGCCGCGAGCACCGCGACGGCCAGCCCGATCCGGGCGAAGCGCCGGGCAGGCCGAGCTCGCGCCGGATCCGGGCGACGGGCGCCCCCGCCACCCCCGACGGCCGCCGCCTGCGCCGTCGCAACGCCCACCTCACGGCGGTCGGACGGACGACTCACCGGGAGCGTCGGGGAGTCAACGGGTGCGGGCACGCCGTACCCCGGCGACGAGCCGGACCGCGGTGGGGGCGGCCACGGCGCCGAGCGCCACGGCCGCGGTGCCGAAGGCGAGTAGCGCGAGCGGGTCGGCGCGTGCGGTGCCGCCGAACCCGGTCTCGACGCCGCCGACCGGGGCCACCTGCGAACCTGCGCTGTCGCGGATGATCTGCGCGCTGAACGCGCCCTTCTTGTCCAGCAGCACGACCGAGTAGGTGGAGTTCTGGTCGACCGTGACCGGCAGGTCCACCGGCGGCTTGCCGGGCGCGGTGACCTGCAGGGTCCAGGTGCCCGCGTTGACGTCGGTGTACGGGGTGGTGGTCGCGAACTTGACGCCCGTGGCCCACGGCTGCTTGTCCGCCTGGCCGATGTCGACCGCCGACGCGCTGACCGCCCCGTTGATGCACCGCACGGCGGCCTTGCCCGCGGGCGGGAGGTCGAGCTGGTCGTTGAGCACCGTGAGCCCGAGCGAGGCCGAGAGGCCGGTGCCCGCCACGGTGTAGGCCTGCCCCGCCTTCGCGTCGACGGTCGTGGAGATCACCGGCGGCGAGTCCTTCGGACGCGCCCGCGGCCCGCATGCTCACGACGTACGAACCGGGAGCCACCGGCCGGTACGGCGACACGGCGCCGTAGCCGACACCGGGCACGACGATCGACTTGCCGGGATCGGCGACGCTGGCGACGTAGACGTCGACCTTCGGCGTGTCGGGCGAGAGATGCGCGAGCCGTAGGTACGCCTGGTCGGCCGCCATGGCGGGCGCGGCCGCGGCGCAGCACCAGGCCGAGCGCCGCACCGACGGCGGCCACGAGGATCAGAACGCGACGATGCATTGTCATGTCAACCCCTCCTGACCAGCCGTCGGCGCGATCGTGACCTGCGTTACCGCCATGACCGGATCGTTATCCGCGCACGTCAGAGCGGCAGCAGGCCCGTCGGGGACGGCACCGGGTAGGCGAGGACGAGATCGGGTCCGTCCGCGGTGACGCTGCCGGGCGCGAACGGCGCCTGCTGGCCCGCCGAGCCACGTCTTCAGCAGCGCCGACGACGCGGGCGCCGTGCCGTCGAACGCCGAGAGCACGACCACGCGCCGCAGCGCGTCGGGCGCGTCGAGCGGCACGGCCGGGAACTCGGCGACGCCCGACCCGGTGGGCGCTGGTCAGCGCGGCCAGCGTGAGCATCAGGCGCGGGTCGACGTTGCCGTCGCGCAGCAGGCTCGGCCGCGCCGGGATCCAGCTTCAACGCCGTGTTGGTGGTGAGCGCGCTGCCCAGGCGCGCCCGCACCTTGGCCTCGACGGCGGTGGCGGGCGTGAGCGCGCCGCAGACGACGGCAGGCGCGCCGCCGCTGCCGCTCGGGGTGCTCGCCAGCACGGCACCGGGCGGGCAGGGCGACGACGTCGGTGCCGGGCCGCTCGCGCGATCAGGCGGAGCTCGCCCGCCACGGCCGGGTCGGTCGGCGTGCGCAGGCGGGCGGCGCGGGAAGCCCGCAAGGCGCAGCTCGGCGCGGTCGAGCGCGTCGGCGACGACCACGGTGGCGGGCCCGGTCTGGGTGGTGACCCATCCCGTGAGCGAGCCCCCCGACGGCGTCGGCCAGCTCGCGGCGACGCTCACCGGCACGGCCAGCACCGCCGCCAGCGCGACGGCGATCGCGACGCGCAGCGGCTTGCGCCGGACGCGGGCGTGCACCTGGTCGGCGGCGATCGCGATGGCGACGGCGACGACGGGCGTGACGAGCAGCCCGGCCGCCGCCGCGTTGCTCGCGCCCGACGGCCCGGGGACGAGCCCGACGACCACCAGCGGCGCGGCGGCGACGAGCACCGGCCGCAGGAGGCTGTCGGCCCGGCCCGCGAGCACGACGACCACGACCACGACCGCGACGCCCGCGAGGGCGATCGCCGCCGGGATGTCCGGACCGGTCGTGGCGGCGAACGGCGCACCGGGCAGCACCACGGCGAGCACGACGGCCGCCGCGGCGAGCGCCGCGACGATCCCCACCGGCTTGCGCAGCCTGCCCGGCAGCCGGGCCGTGCCGTCGAAGCTGACGGCGGCGGCGACGGCCAGCAGCGGCGCGGCCGCGAGCGGCACGGTGACCACGGCGAGGAGCGCGGCGACGCCCGCCGCGCGGATGTTGTCGCGCACGGCCAACGCGGCCGCGACCGAGAGCCACACGACGCCCACCACCGCCGTGGTGACGGTGGAGCGCAGCGCGAGCAGCGGCAGCGCGACGCCGAGCGTGCCGACGGCGATCGACGTGGCGGCGAGCGAGTTGCCCAGCCCGCGCAGCACCGGCCACATCAGCAGGGTGGCGAGCGCGCCGAGGGCGAGCCCGGCCCAGCGGGCGGCGTCGACGGGGTCGCCCGCGGGCAGCACGAGCTGGACGGCGGCGTACTGGATCGCCGCGAGGTGGTCCCACGGCGTGAGCGGCACGTCGGCCACGGTGGCGTCGCGGATCGCGAGCACGGCCACCGCGAAGCGCGCCTCGCTCGCGGTGGCGACCCAGAGCGAGGTGAACGTGGCCGCGAGGGTGTGCGCCACGACCGTGAGCACGGCGACGCCGATGAAGGCGCCCAGCCCGAGCGGGCAGCCGTCGCACCGGTCGGTCGGCGACCTTCGGCTCGACGTAGTCGTGCGCTTCGCGACGTCGCCTGCTCTCGCGGCGTCGGCCTTCTTCGCGGACCGCCCTGCTTCGCGGCCCGCTCGACGCGCGCGGGCGGCGGTCCGCGGGCTCGGCGGCTTGCGGGGTGAACAGCGGCGCGGCGCGGCGGCCCGTGCGCGCGGGCCGGGCCGGATCGGGCTGGGCCAGATCGGTCGGGGTGCGGTGGGCCGGGCTCCGTGGGCACTGCGACCGCTCGGGGCGGCTCCTGGCAGCGTGGTCAGCGCGCCACCGCCCGGCCGCCGGTGCGCCGCGCACACCCCGTGATCGTCATGTCCCCCTCCATCGGTCCTGCGGTGCGCAGGTCGTCATTGTCGCGCGCGCGACGGCCCGTCGGCTGCGGCCGATCAGGCCTGTTCGGCGCCCTTGCGGCCCACCCGATCGGCCGTGTCGCCGCCGTCGCCGTCGCTGCGATCGGCGCTGGATCGGCGCTGCCATCGGCGTTGTCGCGATCGGCGCGCCATCGCGCGTTGTCCGGGGGCCGTGCCCTGCCCCATGCCTGCCGACGCCGTGCGCACGATCTCGACGATCCGCGCGAGCTCCTGGCGGGTCGACTCGCGCAGCGACTTGAGCCGCGCGACGTCCTTCTCGACGGACTCGACGGTGCGCGTGGCCTCGAGCTCGGCCGCGGCCCGCTTCTCGTCGATCTCGTGCCGCACCTGCTCGCGCAGCCGGTCGGCCTCGCGCTGCGCGGCCCGCGTGAGCATCTCGATCTCGCCGCGCGCCGCTTCGACCTGCGACTTGAGCGCGCCCTCGCGCTCGTCGAGGGCGGCGGTGCGGCGGGCGATCTCCTGGTCGGCCTGCGCGGACCGCGCGATCAGCGCCTGCTCGGCCTCGTGCCTGCGCTGCTCGGCGTCGGCGCGGGACCGCTCGATGACCGCGCTGCTCTCGGCGGCCGCCGCGGCGCGGATCTCGGCCGCCTCGTTCTCCGCGAGCCGCAGCAGCCGCTCGGCGCGCATGCCGAAGCCCTCGGTGGGTGCGGCGGGCTGCGGCGCTGCCGCGCTCTCCGTGGCCCGGCGCTCGGCCGCCGCGGCGCGCTCCTCGGCCGTGCGCTTGCCCTTGTCGGCCTCGGCCGCGGACGAGCGGAGCGTGGCGACGACGGCGAGCAGGTCGTCGATGTACTCGTCGACCTCGATCCGGTCGTAGCCGCGCAGGACCGTGACGAACCGCCTGCGCTCGACGTCCTCCTCGAACGCGCCCGACCGACCGGTCGGCTGCGCCGCGCTGCCCGACCCGCCCTGGGCGGGGATCGAACCGGAGACGCGGCCGAGCCGTGGTCGTGGTGCGGTTGGTCGGCTCCATCACTGCTCCGTCCCGCCTGCGGCGCCGTTGCCCGACTCACCCGCGGGGAGCTCGTTGACCAGCACCTCGGCCAGCCGGGCGAGCTCGGCGTGGACGTTGCTGCGCAGCGCGGAGAGCCGCATGAGGTCGTGCTCGGCCTCGTCGCGCACCTTCTTGGCGGCCGCCTCGGCCCGGATCCGGATCTCCTCGGCCTTGGCCTCGGACTCCTGGCGGAGGCGGTCGGCCGCGCGGGTGGCGGCGGCGTGCAGCTGCTCGGTCTCGGCGCGCGTGGCCTCGAGCTGGTCGGAGATCTGCTGCTCGCGCTCCTGCAGCTCGACGGCGCGGCGGGCGGCCGCCTGGTCGAGCTGCGCGGCCCGCGAGATGAGCTGCTGCTCGACCTCGTGGCGGTGCTTCTCGGCCTCGGCGCGGGTCTGCTCCAGCAGCCCCACCGACTCCTGCCGCGTGCGGGCCCGCACCTCGGCGGCCTCCTGCTCGGCGAGGCGGAGCAGCTTCTCGGCCCGGAAGCCGAAGCCCTCCTCCGGCGGCGGCGCCTCGCGGCCCGCCGTGGAGCGGAGCCGCCGGTTCTCCTCCTCGGTGGCCTCGGCGTGCTCGGTGGCCAGCCTGCGCTGCCGCTCGGCCTCGGCGAGCTGGGCCCGCAACGTGGCCGTCTCGTTGCGCTGCCGTGCGACGTACTCGTCGACCTGGCGCCGCTCGTAACCGCGCATCGCGGAGTCGAACGCCGAGCTGGTGGCCCGCTGGTCGGGCAGGCTGCCTGACGGACCAGCGGCGGGGCGGGTGCTGGTGGTGGGCTCGGAGAGGGACATGCCGGGGGAGCTCCTTCCGTGGGACACGGGCCGGACGGACGCGGTCGCCGGCCCGGTGGCGCGAGACCGCGACGGAGGGGGAACGCCGGTAGCCGATCCTGCACGCCCGAGCACAACTGGAGTGGACTCTACGAGACCCGTCCGACGCCGATTTGCGCGGTTGTCCTTCTTGGGGAGGGGGCTACAACGGTAGCGGGCGAGTGGTCCAATTGGATACTCCATACGGAGCAATTTGTCGCTTCTCGGCGCGTGCCGCGATGGCGCTGACGGCGTTTCGCGCGACAATCCGAGACCAACTCGTAATTCGCTGAACCGGACGAGTCAAAGCGCTTTCTTGTGCACAGCGCAATCAGTCGTGAACACACCGTGTTCGGGAGTATATACAGAGCGGATACGAACGCTCACAATCAGTTCACCATTGCTCCGGATGCGAGCCTCGCTCAGGCAATCACGCCGGCCCGCAGCGCGAGCAGCACGAGGTGCGCTCGGTCACGTGCGCCGAGCCTCCGCGTCATCCGTGCGAGGTGGCTCTTGACGGTGAGCGCGGAGAGGCCGAGCTCCCGTGCGATCTCCGGGTTGGAGAGCCCGTCGGCCGCGAGCGCGAGCACCTGCACCTCGCGGGCGGACAGCGTGCGCTCCTGGCCGCCGACGTCGGCGACGGGCACCGCCCTCGCCACGGGAGCGGGGTCGGCGGACAGGTCCGACGGGACCCGGCACGGCGACGAGGAAGCCGCGCGCCCCCCGACCCGAGGGCGCGGGCAACGGCGGTCGGCCGCACGTCCCCGCCGACGACCACGACGTGGTCCCAGCCCGCCGCGCGCAGCGCCGCGACGGCCGCGGGCGTGGAGTCGTCGGGCCGCGGCACCCCGGCGAGCAGCACCAGCGCGCCCGGTCCCGCGGCCGTCGGCACGACGGGCCCGCACGCCGTCGCCCCGACGGCGGGTGGCCCGGCATCGCAGGCGCGCGGGGCGTGCCGCACGTCGAAACCCGCGTCGACCAGCACGTCCTCCAGCGCCCGCCGCCGCTGGGTGGGCTCGAGGGCGAGCAGCGCGACGGGGCGCTCGCCCGACCCCGAGGCCGGGTGCGCGCCGCCCTCCCCGTCACGCATGCAATGCCTCCGGAGCGTGGTCGACCTCGGGACGCGGCGACCTCCCGGCCCCGCCGGGCGCAGACCCTTCAACAACGGGCCCGGTTCTGCCAAGACCGCGGCCCCTGCCGGGCGCGATCTGCGGTGTTACCCACATCTTGGATCATGGACGCGGTGCGCGGACACCGGGCGTCTGCTAGAAGGACGACCCCGGGTCCAGGTTGCCGCCGATCCGGGCCAGCTCGCCGCGCAGCGTGACGCTGTCGGGGTGGTTGGCGCCGAGCAGCGCCGTGCAGTCGGCCAGCGCCCTGGCCAGCAGCGGCTGGGCCGAGCCGGGCCGCTCCAGCTGCAGGAGGCACCGGCCGAGGTTGGCCCGCAGCACCACCGTCGCCAGGGTCGGCGGCCCCGGTACCTCCTCCGCGTCGACCAGCGCCGCGGACAGCACGTTGGCTGCCGCACCCGCGCTACCTGCGGCGATGCGCGCCAGCGCGAGGCCGCACCGGGAGGTCAGCGTGTGCGGGTGGGCGGGGCCGAGCACCCGGATGCGCTGCTCGACCACGTGCGCGTGCAGGCCCACCGCCGCCGCGACCTGGCCCGCCAACCGGTAGGTGACGGCCAGCGCGTCGCGGGCCGTGAGCGTGTCGACGTGCTCGTCGCCGAGCACCCGTTCGCGCGCGGCGAGGACGTGCGACAGCAGCGGCAGCGCGTCGTCGAACCGGCCCAGCCACGCGAGCGCGACCCCGAGGTTGCCCGCCGCCACCAGCGTGTCCGGGTCGTCGGCGCCGAGCCGCTCCGTGCACTGCTCGACCACCTCGCGGAGCATGTCGGCGGCCTCGGTGTAGCGCTCCCCGCCGCAGTACGCGACGGCCAGCGCGTTGCGGGTGGCGAGCGCCTCGCGCACCCCGCCCCCGGAGCTCCCGCCCGCGAAGACCGCGCTCTCCAGCGCGAACAGCGATCCGGCGATCGGGTCGTCCGCCTCGGGGTGGTCACAGCGACGGACCGTCGAGCGAGGTGGCCGCGGCCGAGCTGCCGATGCCGTCGAGGAGCTCGCGCAGCGGGCCGGGCATCCGCGCCCTGATCCGCTCGACCAGGTCGGCGCCGCCGCGTTCGGCCCGCGCGTCGAGCACCGCCTCGATGCCGAGCGCCCACACCATCGCGATCGTGAACGCCCCGGCCAGGTCCAGCTCGCGAGGCGTGGTGATCATGCGCTCGATGCGGGCCTTCGGCGCCGCGGCGCGCAGCAGGTCCAGCGCCGGGTAGCGCTCCGTGCGCCGCCTGCCGAAGCCGCCCGACTCCCGGCGGATGACGCCGTCCTCGACGAGCTCCGTGACGACCATCTCGTGCAGCGGGTCGCCGAGGTTCTCCGTCCAGGTGCGCACGGTGTGCTGGCGGGGCTGGCCGAGCACGCACTCCATGACGTACTCGGCGGCGGGCCGGGCGTCGCCGAGCGGGTCGGCGTCCAGCGGGTGCACCCGCCCGTCGGCGACGCCCATGCGGCCCGCGATCACCAGCTCCGCGAGCTGGGCTCCGACGAGCCCACCGCGCAGCAGATCCGCGCTGCAGCGGGGACGGCCGCTGAACTCGTCGTGCACGAGCAGCAGGAAAGCACCTGCCATCGATTCTCGGCTCATCGCTAGAAGCCCCTGTTGTCATCGTCCGTCGGGGAGCATGATCGTACGTCGACCCGGGGCCGTACGGCAGATTCCCCGCGCGTGGGCAATTCGGGCGATCATTCGCTGGGTCGGCCCGCACGAATACCTCCCAACGGGTGAATTAGGAGAGGCCCGGGTTTGTGCGCCGCGACCCCGTCGCTAGGTTCGGCGAGGCCTTCCTTCCGCTCCCCTCCGGGAAACCGTTCGGAGAACCCCTCATGACCTCATCCGGTCCCCAGCTACGACGCAGACGACTCGGCGTCGTGCACATCGTCTTCTTCACGGTGGCGGCCTCGGCGCCGCTCACCGTGCTCGGCGGCGGCGTGACGACGACGTTCGCCGTCACCGGCGTCACGGCTGTGCCGTTGTCGTTCCTCATCCTCGCCGTCGCCCTCGCGCTGTTCGCGGTCGGCTACGCCGCGATGAGCCGCTTCGTCGCCAACGCGGGAGCCTTCTACTCCTACCTCGCCCACGGGCTCGGCGCCACGTGGGCCGTGGCCGGGGCTTTCGTGGCCGTCATCTCCTACAACGCGATCCAGATCGGCCTGTACGGGCTGTTCGGGGCCGCGCTCGGCGACCTGGTCAACCAGACGACCGGGGTGGCGCTGCCGTGGTGGGCGTGGGCCCTCGCCGCGCTCATCATCGTCGGGCTCCTCGGGGTGAACCGCGTCGACCTCAACGCCAACGTCCTCGCCGTGCTGCTGATCCTCGAGTGCATCGCGGTGGTGCTGTACGACATCGGCGCGTTCGGTCACCCCGCTGCGGGCTACGCGGTCGCGGCCTCGTGGTCGCCGTCGTCGCTGTTCGTGCCGGGTGTGGGCGCGGTCTTCGCGTTCGGCGTGGCCGCGTTCATCGGCTTCGAGTCGGGCGCGATCTACAGCGAGGAGGTCCGCAACCCGCGGGTCACGGTGGCCAGGGCCACGTTCGTCGCCGTCGGGTTCACCGGCCTGTTCTACGCCGTGTCGTCGTGGGCCATGGTCGTCACCGTCGGCGCCGCCGACCTGCAGAAGCAGACCGCCGAGAACGGGCCCGGCGTCGTGTTCGCGGGCCTGGCCGAGCACTGGGGCGACGGCGTCGCGACGCTCGCCAACGTGCTGTTCCTCACCAGCGTGTTCGCCGCCTCCTGAGCTTCCACAACGGCGTGGCCCGCTACCTGTTCGCGCTCGGCCGCGAGCGGGTGCTCCCCGCCGCACTGAGCCGGGTCGGCACGCGGTCGGGCGGCCCGATCGCGGGCTCGCTGGCGCAGAGCGCGCTCGCGCTCGTCGTCGTGGCGGTGTTCGCGCTGTCGGGGGCCGACCCGGTGCTGCAGATGTTCACCTGGTTGTCCGGCACGGCGGCGGTCGGCGTGATCCTGCTGATGGCGGGCACGTCGGCCGCGGTGGTCGGATTCTTCCGCGCCCGACCGGGCGGCGGGTCAGTGTGGCAGCGGGCGATCGCCCCTACGCTCGCCACGATCGCGCTGGTAGCGCTCGTCGCGCTGCTGATCGGCAACTTCGACGCCCTGCTGGGCACCGACCCCACGTCGCCGCTGCGCTGGATCCTGCCCGGCCTGGTGCTGCTCGCGGCCGTCGCGGGCGCGCTCTGGGCGACGCGGCTCAAGTCGGCGCACCCCGACGTCTACGCCGCGATCGGCACCACGGGCGGATCGATGGACGACGACGAGTCGGTCGTGCTCGAACCTGCCGCCCACCAGCGGGCCGCGGCACGAGCTGCGGCCGTAGCTGCTCTCAGACGCCGGGGCCTGGCCGTGGAGGCCAGGTCTCCGGCGTGAGCAGGCCGAGGGCGTAGCCGCGGGCCACGACGCCCGCCGTGGTGGCGGGCACGCCGCCGGGACCGTCGACGCGCAGCTTCTGGCGGAGGCGAGCCAGGCGGTAGTCCACGCCGCGGCGGGTGAGCCCCAGCCGCACCGCCACCTGCTGCAGCGTGAGTCCGGAGGCGAGGCCGGTGAGCACCGCGATCTCGGCGGGCGTCGGCCGTTCGCGCCTGCTGGTCGGGGCGAGGTCGGCGGGGTGCTCGGCCGGACCGGGCGTCGCCGCGACGGCCACCGCGACCGCCCCGGTGACCTCGCCGTCCCCGTCCACGACCGCGGTGACGACCACGTGGCCGCTCATCGTCGTGCCGTCCGGGCGGCGCAGGGTGGCGTCGAGGTCGTAGCGGTCGCGCAGGCCCTCCACCAGGTCGCGCCACAGCGGGGCGGCGCGCAGCGCGTCGGCCCGGGCCATCGCGGAGCTGGCGGGCTGGCCGACGATGCCGGGCACCCAGCGGCGGAACGCCGGGTTGGCGTCCACGACCCGGCCCTCGCGGTCCAGTTCGAGCACGCCGAGGCGGGCCGTGTCGAAGACGGCCCGGTACCGCTGCGCGATCTCGTCGCGCGACGGCACCGGGCCGACCACGGCCTGGTGCGCTGAGGAGGTCAGCGAGAGCGCCCGTTGGACGCGCCCGCGGGCTCCTTCCCACCGCCGAGGGAGTCGGGGAGCCCCCGCTTGGCGCTGTTGCGCGAGGAGTCGGCCGCCAGCTCGTTGGTGAGCACCTCGGCGAGGCGCGCGAGCTCGGTGCGGACGTCCTGCTGCAACGCGGTGAGCCGGGCGATCTCCTGCGCGGCGCTGTCGCGCTGGCGCTGCGCGGCGGCCTCGGCGCGGGCCCGGGTCTCCTCGGCCGCCGCCTCGGACTCCTGCCGCAGCCGCTCGGCCGCCCGCGACGCCGCGGCGTGCATCTGGTCGGCCTGCTCGCGCGCGGCGGCCAGCTGGTCGGCCACCTGCTGCTCGCGCTCCTGGATCTCCGACGAGCGCTGCGCGGCCTGCTGCTCCAGCAGCGAGGCGCGCGAGATGAGGGTCTGCTCGACCTCGTGCCGGTGCTGCTCGGCCTCCTTGCGGGCCTGCTCGATGATCGAGGAGGACTCGCGGCTGGCGTTGCTGCGGATCTCCACGGCCTCCTGCTCGGCCATCCGCAGGAGCTTCTCCGCGCGGAAGCCGAAGCTCTCCTGCGGGTCGGCGGGCTCGTGCGCGGAACGGGCCCGCACCTCCCGCAGCTCCGTGGCGGCGGCGTCGGCGCGCTCGGTGGCGGCCTGGCGCTGCCTGCGCTCGTCGGCCAGCTGCGACTTCAGCCGGGAGACCTCCTTCGAGCGGGCGGCGACGAAGTCGTCGACCTGACGCCTCTCGTATCCGCGCAACGCGGTGTCAAACGGCTGGTCGGCGCCGTCGGGCGTCGATAGCGGAGGGTTCGCGGTGGCGGGACCGGCCACGTTTCACTCACCTTCTGGTTGTTTGCTGGGCGGATCGCCCGTGGACGGGTGACGTGCTCAGATCAGCGGCCGTCGGCGGCCGCGAGGCGCGCCGGACGGGCGACGGGTGCGGGACGCTCGCCGTTCGAGACGACCCCGGGGCCGCCGTTCGACGGCCGGGCGCCGCGCTGCCCGGGAACCGACTCGTCGGCGGGGTCGTCGTCGTCGGTGCGCGGTTGTCGGCACGGTTGTCGGCACGGTTGTCGGCACGGCCGGGCAGCGCCGTGGGCAGCGCCTGGGTGCGCGCGTGCTCCCCGCCCGAGCCGGGCATCTGCGGGAGCGTCCAGTCGAGCAGCGCGCGCACCGCGGTGAGCTGCTCGGAGACCTGGTGCTGCAGAGCGCGCAGCTCCTCCAGCTCGCGCTGCGCCCCTGCCACCTCCTGCCGCGCCTCCGCCCGCACGCGCTGCGACTCCGCGCCCGCGTCGGCGAGCTGCGCCCTGGCCTGCTGGGCCGCGGACTCGAGGATGCGACCCGCGTCCTCGCGGCGGGCGGCCTCCTGCGCGGCCAGCTCGGCGAGCATGGCCGAGCGGCGCTCCTCCATCTCGGCGGCGAACTGCTTGTCGGCGGCGGCCCGGCGGTCGGCGAGCTCGGCGTCGAGGCGGGCGCGCTGACCGTCGGACTCGTTGCGGAGCTGCTCCAAACGGGTACGGCTCTCCTCGAGCTGGCTGCGCAGCGCCTCCTGCGCGCTGCGCCGCTCGGTCTCGAACTCGTGCCGCTCCTTCTCCGAGCGCTCCCGCAGCTCGTCGGCCTCCGCTTGGGCGAGCGCGAGGACGTGCGCAGCGCTGCTGGTGGCGCGCTGGCGCATGTCGTTGACCTCGTCCTGGGCGATGCGCACCATCTGCTGGAGGCGCTCGCTCATCCCGTCCACCGTGTGCGGGATCGTGGAGAGCTCGGCGACCTGCGCGCGCAGCTTGTCGACCTCGGACCGGCGCTGGGCGCTGTCGGAGCGAGCGGCCTGGACGTCGCCGATGCTCGCCTCCAGCCTGCGCGAGAGGACGTCCACCTCGGAGACGGCGGACTCCCGCGCCGCGACGGCCGTGCGCAACTGCGTGCTGAGCATGTCGATCTGCTCGTCGACCTGCGCGCGGTCGTAGCCGCGTCGGACGACGGCGAACTCGGTGGTCTCGTCGGCAACGGTCATCGGGGTGACCTTTCGAACTATGGCGTCGGGGCGGGCGACGCCTGCCCGGGCCTCTTGCTGGGGACAGAGACCGCGCTGCCGAGAGAGTAGTGGCGGTCGGCGATGAGACCTCCGCGGGGGTCCCCTGATCGGGGCAGGCACCGCGTCCGTGTGATGACTGACCGTAACGGTGGCGTCCATTGCGCCGAATGCCCGCTGCGGGCTCAGACGAGCGCCGCGTCGACGACAACGTTGTCGTCGTAGCTGCGCGCGCTGCGGTCGAAGGTGCCCCCGCAGGTCACGAGGCGCAGCTCCGGGCCGGACGTCGGGCCGTAGACGGCCTCCGTGGGGAACCGGTCCTTGGGGTAGAGCGCCACGGCGATGACCGAGAAGCGGACGGTGCGCCCGTCCGAACGGGTGACGTCGACCAGGTCACCCGGCCGGAGGGTGCGGAGCCGGAAGAACACGCCGGGACCGCTGCGGGAGTCGACGTGCCCGCCGATGACCGCGGGCCCCTGGTCGCCGGGGACGACCCCCGCGGCGTACCACCCCGCGCGGGCCGGGTCGTGCGGCGCGGCCAGCTCGCCCGTCGCGGGGTCGGCGACGAGCTCCTCGAGCGGCCCGGCCACCGACAGCGCCGGGATCGACACCGCGACCGGCCGCGCCGGGGCGGCGACGGCGCCAGGTCCCGGTGCCGCGGCGGGCGGGCGGAGCAGGGCGGGCGGCTCGCCCGAAACGGCGGGTGTCAGCAGCACCGTGGCGCCCGCGACGGCCGACGCCGCGACGGCGACGAGGGCCCGCCGGGCCAGCACCGCGCTGATGTCCTCGGCCGCGACGGCGGTGAGCAGCGCGCTCGTCGCCACCACGACGAGCACGGCGTCGCCGTCCGGGCCGGGGATCCACAGGCAGGCGACCAGCCCGGCGAGGGCCGCGCACACCGGGCGGAGCCAGGTCACCCGCCGCCACAGCACCCCGGCGACGAGCAGCCCCCAGAGCGTGAGCACGGCGGGCACGAGCGGGGGTAGCGCGGCGGGCTCGTCGGGCCGCGCCAGCGCGAAGGCGACCGCCGCCGCGGGCACGACGGCGCCGAAGCCGACCGCCACCCGGGCCTTGCGTGGCAGCCGGTGCACCACGGCGCCTGGCACGGCCATGGCGCCGAGCAGCAGGATCAGCCCCACCGCGGCCACCGGGACCACCAGGACGGCCGCCGCGAGCAGCGCGATCGCGAGGCCGTGGCGCACCACCCCGCCGCCGACGGCGAGGGTGGCCGCGGCTACCAGCAGCAGCACGCCGATGCCGTCGACGCCCGGTCCGGAGGCCACGTCGACCACGAGCACGGCGGTGGCGAAGAGGGCGAGCACCGCCGCGCCGGACGCCGGGGACACCGAGAGCCGGGCCGCCAACACCCACAGCAGCACGCCCGCGGCGATGGTGGCGCCGAGCGCGACGACGGCCGCCGCCTCGTCGCCGACCAGGCCGTAGAACGCGTCAACCAGCACAGATCAACACGCCCGGCCCGGTGACCCCCTACCGCGCCGGGACAGGACCACCGAGGCGAGACCCGCCGCCACGGCCACACCGCCGAGCAGCAGCTCCGAGAGCGGGCCGTGCGGGTCGGCGCCGCCGCCGTAGCCCGCCGCGATCGACCCGGGCGGCACCGCCGCCGGGCCCGCCGCGTCGACGTGCGGCTGCGCCGAGATCCGCGGGCCGTCGCTGACCAGCACGACCGAGATCACCTGGTTCGCCCCCACCGGCACCGCGAGGTCGGTGCCCATGCCGCCGGGCGGGCCCGCCGACAGCGGCAACGTGCCCGCGTCGACCGTGCGGTAGCCGCTGACCTGCGCCAGGGGCAGGCCGGTTGAGAACGGCGCGCCGCCGGGCCCGCGCACGTCGAGCACCGGAGCGGGCGGAGCCGCGTTGATCACCCGGACCCGGGCGCGGCCGGTGGGCGGGGCCGTGAGGTCGTCGTCGAACACCGCGAGCGCGCGCTTGTCGGCCGCCCCGACGGAGGCGAGCGTGTAGGACGAGCCTGCCTCGGCCTTGAGCGCCGAGCTGACGACCGGGGTGGTCGCGTTGCCCGCGCTCTTGATCGTCACGACGTAGTCGCCGGGCTCGATGCGCTGGTACTCCGAGAGCCCGCCGTAGGGCTCGTCGGGCAGCATGACGTCGCGGGCGGGCCCGGCGACCGACGAGATCGAGATGGTGGCGCCGGACATGTCCGGCGCGAGCTGCGCGACGCGCACGTAGGTGCCGGAGTCGGCACCCGCCCCCGGCGCTCCCGGCAGCGCGAGCAGGGCCAGCGCGAGCACCAGCACGGCCAGGGACGCCGCGCGCGCCGCCCGGCGGGCCGTGGACGTGCCCCTGACCGCCTGTGGGTGCATGCGCATCCGGGGACCTCCTGCGTGCCGACGTCATAGAGCGGGGGTGGGGATGACGCACCGCAACCTGTTGGGCCGACCGTGCGACCCCCGTTCGTGGCGGAGGTTAGCGGCGCCCCCGTCGGCCCGCGCACGGGGAGGGGCGTGTCGGCCCATGTCCGTGCAGATGCACGTGAGGCGGAGGCCGCATGCCCATTGCGGCGGCCGCCCGGGCGTAGTAACTCTCAGCAACCGGTATCCGGTAACGGGGGAGACGGGAGTACGCCGTGCGTGAGCAGCGGGGCACCAACGCAGGCGGATCACCGGCGGGCCGCCGAACGTGGTCCTTGGTCACCTGCATCGAGGACGGCCACGCCCACGCCGTCGCCGATCCCGTGCTGGCCGAGGGCGGCGCGGGCGCGGGCCGGTTCCCCGCTCGCTGCGGACGGCTCATCGCCCCGGTCGCCCTCTCCGCTCCTGAGGGACCACCCTGTCCGCTGTGCGGGTGATCCGCCGTCACCCGCACGTCGGTTACGGAGATCGATATCACCCCGATGGGGGTACCGTGTCACTCGACCAGAGCATGACAACGGTCGCCCACACGACGATATTCGGGCCGGTGCACGACAACGGCACGTTCACGCCTGCTTCGGCTGTGCCTGCTCCCCCCGCTGCCCTGAGTGACCTCGCTCCACCCGATTTCCCGACCGTCCGCAGGGGCTACGCGCCCGCCGCCGTCGACGCGCACGTCGAGCTGCTCGCCGAGTCCCTGACAGCGCTGCGGGCCGCGCTCACGGACAGCGAGCGCCGCCGGGCGATGGCCGAGCAGCACGCGGTCGCCGTCGAGGAGGAGATCCGGGTCGTCCGGTCCGGGGTCAGCCCGACCGACACCGGCTTCGGCGCGCGGGCCGAGCGGATGCTGCGCCTCGCCGAGACGGAGGCCGAGCAGATCCGCGCGACGGCGCACCGCACCGCCGCCGAGGTCACCGAACGGGCGCTCAGCGAAGCCGAACGACACCGCCACGACGTCCGACAACAGCTCATCGCCGAGAGCGCGCGCGCCGAGGAACAGTCCGCCCGCCGCGCGGCCGAGCTGAAGGACCGCGAGAACCAGCTGGAACAGCGCCTGGTCCGGGCACGGGCGGAGGCGGACGCGGTGCACTCGGCGGCCGAGCGCGCCGCCCTCGCCCACCGGCAAAGCGCCGAAGCTGATGTCGAGGATCTCCGCCGCCGCACGGCCGACGAGCTCGGCCGGGCTCGCGCGCAGGTCGAGCGCGAGCTGGCGAGGCTCCGCGAGCTGCAGGGCGTCGCGCGCGCCGAGCTCACCCGCATAGCGGCGACGATCCGGGCCGAACTGCCCCCGACGAGCCGCCCCTCGCCGCGCCCCACCCGACGCGCCGAAGCGCCACCGGTGGAGGGCCCGCAGACCGGGCCGAAGCGCGAACCCTCGGGCGGCGCGGCCGACGACACCACCACCCCGTACCGATTCGCCACCGCAGGCCGCTAGCCCGCGAACCGTCGCTCCCCCGCACGTACACACGGGCTCCGCACTAGCGGAGCCCCTGGTGGAAAGCTCATGATCATGTCTGTGCACGGGCCTGGCACAGCCCTACCCCGACCGGGGCGCAGCCCGCTGCGCGCGCCTCCGGCGAGAGACCGGTTCGTCGCCGACCTGATGGCGGAGATGAGCATCGAGGAGAAGGTCGGTCAGCTCACCGGCGTGGTGCTCGGCCCCAGCGGGGTGGCGCGGCCGGTGGACGGGCCGACGCCCGGCGTCGTGCTGGTCGGGCCGCGCCCGCTCACCACGATGGCGCGCGACCTCGCCGAGGCGCAGACGCGCATCCGGGCCACCGCCCACCGGCCGATCCCGGCGCTCGCGGTGGCGCTGCACGAGCCGACCGACCTGCCCGCGCTGCCACCCACGCTGGCCAGGGCGGCCACCTGGGACACCGACCTCGTGGCCGAGCTGGCCGCGGCCACGGCGGGGCCGCTCGCCGCGGCCGGGATCCACGCCACGGCGGGCCTGTCCGTGGCTCCGGCGTTGCGCCGGGCCGGGTGGGCCGACGTCGCGGGCAGCCTCGGCAGCGACCCCGTGCTCGCGGCCGAGTTGGTGCGCGCCCACGTCTACGGGCTGCAGGGCGGCCCCGCCGTCCGGCCCGGCGGTGGCACGCTCGCCGCGGTCGTGCCCGACGTCGGCGGCACGGCGGGGCAGGCGGTGCGGGGGGTCGACCACGGCTGGTCGGAACGCAGGCTGCGCACCACGGTGCTGCCCGCGAGCGAGTCGGCCATCCGCGCGGGCGCCGCGCTCGTCCTGCCCGCCGCCGCCGCCAACGACGGCGTACCGCTGCACGCGGACTCGCGGCTGCTGCAGCAGGTGCTGCGCGCCGAGTGGGGCTTCACCGGGGTCGTGCTGGCGTCGGCCGACGACGTGCTCGGCCTCGCCGAACGCCACCACGTCGCGGAGACCGCCGACGCGGCGCTGGCGCTCGCGATCGAGTCCGGCGTGCACATCGTCTTCGGTCCCGACGGCTCCGAGGGCCCCGGCGGCGCCGACGACGTGGCGCGCCGGATGCTGCACCTGCTCGTCGAGGGCAGGCTGGCGAGCTGGCTGGTGGACGCGGCCGTGGTCACCGTCCTGCAGCTGAAGCTGGCCCTCGGCCTCTTCGACGAGCCCGTCCCCGTCCGCCCGCCGCTGCCCCGCCCGGCCCGGGTGGCGCTCGCGGCCCGGGCCGCGGCCCAGTCGGCGGTGCTGCTCACCGACCCGCGCGCGGTGCTCCCCATCGCCGGGTCGGACCCGGTCCTCGTGGTCGCGGGCGGCCCGACGGTCGAGACGCGCGGGCTGGTCAACGCGTTGGCCCGCAGGCACCCGAGCGGCGCGCGGGCCGTCGACCCGGACGAGGTGCGGTGGCGCCCGGCCGCCGCCGTCGTCGTGGTGGTCGACGACCCCGAGGGGGCGGAGGGCGCGATCGGCAGGCTGGTCGCCACCGGCACGCCGTGCGTCGCGCTCGTGGGCGGCGCCGACCCGCGGGTGCTCGCTCCGCTCGTCGCGACGACCGCCGCCGTCGTGCTGTGCTGGCAGCCGGTGAACGTCCACGCCGAGGCGCACGCCGACGTGCTGCTCGGGGCGACCGAGCCGGGCGGGCGGCTGCCCGTGCCGATCACCGGCGACGGCGGCCGCGTCGTCTGCCCGCTCGGCCACGGCGCGGGCTACACGAGCGTGGAGTACTCCCACCTGCGGATCGCGCCGGACCGCGGCCCGGGGCCGCCGCAGCTGGTCGTCCAGTGCCGGGTGACGAACGCGGGCGACCGGGTCGGCAAGGAGGTCGTGCAGGTCTACCTGCGCGACGAGGTCGCCTCGGTCGCCCGCACCGAGACGAGCCTGGCCGCGTTCACCACGGTCGAGCTCGAGCCCGGCCGCACCGTCACCGTCACGCTCCGCATCGCCGCCGCCCGGCTCGCCGTGTGGAACCGGGCGATGCGCCACGTCGTCGAGCCGGGCACGTTCACTGTGTTCGTCGGCCGCTCGGCGGCCGACCTGCGGCTGCGGGGCACGGTGGTGGTGGACTCGGCGGCCGACCTCACCGACTGAGCGCTAGCACGCCGGTGGTGGCGCCGCGATGAACTCAGCCCTTGCGCTTGGCGACGGCCTCCCGCAGCTGCGGCGCGACCTTGAACAGGTCGCCCACCACCCCGAAGTCGGCGATCTCGAAGATCGGCGCCTCGGCGTCCTTGTTCACCGCCACGATCGTCTTCGACGTCTGCATCCCCGCCCGGTGCTGGATCGCCCCGGAGATCCCCAGCGCGATGTAGAGCTGCGGCGACACCGTCTTGCCGGTCTGGCCGACCTGGAACTGGTGCGGGTAGTAGCCCGAGTCGACCGCGGCCCGCGAGGCGCCGACCGCCGCGCCGAGCGCGTCGGCCAACCCCTCGACCACCGAGAAGTCCTCAGCCGAGCCCACACCCCGGCCACCGGAGACCACGACGGAGGCTTCGGTGAGCTCCGGGCGGTCGCCGCCCACGATCGGCTCGCGGCTGCTCACGGTGGCGCCCCGGCCGGACGCGGCGGGCACCTCGACGGCCTCCTCGGCCCCGGCGCCCGCGGTGTCCTCCACCTCGAACGAGCCCGGCCGCACGGTGATCACGGGGTGCTCGGTGGCCGCCTTCGCCTGCACCACCCACGCCCCGCCGAACACGGAGTGCGTCGCGCCCGTCGGGGGTCACGTCGACGACGTCGTTGAGCCACGCCGAGCCCGTGCGCAGCGCCAGGCGCCCGGCGATCTCCTTGCCGTCCGCCGACACCGCGATCAACACCGCCACCGGGCTCTTCGCCTCGATCAGCGCGGCCAGCACGTCGACCTGCGGGGTGAGGAAGTCGTCGCGGTCGGTCTCCGCGACGTACACCTTCTCCGCCCCGTGCGCGGCCAGCTCCTTGACCGGAACCGCGGGCCCGACCACCACCGCCGACGGCTCGCCCAGCGCGCGGGCGGCGGTCAACAGCTCGTAGGTCGCCTTCTTGATCTCACCCTCGACGTGGTCGACGAGGACCAACACCTCAGCCATGCGTCTCTCCTCCGTCTCAGATGAGCTTCTGACCGACCAGGAACGAGGCGATCTTGTCGCCGCCGTCGCCCTCGTCGCTGACCTTCTCGCCCGCGCTCTTGGGCGGCTTCGGCGACGCCGACGTCACCGTGGTGAGCGCGTTGGCCAGCCCCACCTCGCCTGCGTCCACCCCGACATCGGCCAGGGTCAGGGACGCGACCGGCTTCTTCTTGGCCGCCATGATCCCCTTGAACGACGGGTACCGCGGCTCGTTGATCTTCTCCGACACCGACACCACCACGGGCAGCTCGGCGGTGAGCACCGTGACCCCGTCGTCGGTCTCCCGGCGGCCGGTCACCGCGCCGCCCTCGACGGTGAGCTCGCGCACGTGGGTCATCGCGGGCCAGCCCAGCACGTCGGCCACCATCGCGGGCACCGCCGCGCCGCGACCGTCGGACGCCTCGTTGCCCGCCAGCACCAGGTCGACGCCCTCGACGGTGCCGATCGCCTTGGCCAGCACCTTGGCCGTCGACACCGCGTCGGAGCCCGCGAGCGCGTCGTCGGACAGGTGCACGGCCTTGTCCGCACCCATCGACAGCGCCTTGCGGATCGCGTCGGTGGCGCGATCGGGGCCCATCGTGAGCACGGTGACCTCGGAGCCGTCGTTGGCCTCCTTGAGCTGCAACGCCGCCTCGACCGCCCGCTCGTTGATCTCGTCGAGCACCGCGTCGGTGGCGTCGCGATCGAGCACCCCGTCGTCGCGCAGCTTGCGTTCGGAATAGGTGTCGGGCACCTGCTTGACCAGCACGACGATGTTCATCGGACCTCTTCGACCTCCTGCCGGTGTCGCGGGGCGCGCCTCGTACGTCGACTCTGCCACCGTCGAACGTCGGAAGCGCGACAGGCCGCCATTGTTACCAGTGGGTAAGCACCCGGCAACGCGACCCGTGGGTGAAACTCCTCACCCGCAACGGCCTAAAGTTTCGTGCGTGATGACCTGCGTGACGCGGCGACGCGCGTTCCTGGGCGCCGCGCTCGCCGCCGGTCTGCTCGTCGGCGTGGCCGGGTGCGGCCGGTCCGCCGAGGGCGAGGAGGTCACGAGCCTCGCCCCGCCGCCCGCCGCCGCGGGTCACCCGCCGGGCACGGTCACCCTGCCCATCGGCTCCGACGTACCCGCCGAGGTCAAGAAGCTGCAGGACGCGATCACCGCGGGCGGCGGCACGGTGCTCGCCACCGTCGACAACACCGCCGACGCCGACCTGCTCGGCGTCACGATCCCGCCCAACACCGTTGTGGTCGGTGGGCCGCCCGCGGCGGGCCTGCCGATGCTGCGCAGCAACCAGCAGGCGGCCGCCGCGCTACCCGGGCGCTACCTGGTGACGCAGGACGCCAGCGGCGCCGTGAAGCTCGTCTACAACGGACCGGACTACGTCGCGGTCGTCGCGGGCGCCGTCGACCCCGCGGTGAGCACGCCGTTCGCGCAGTCCGTCACGCAGGTCGCCGACACGGCCGCGGGCACGTCGGGCACGCCCAAGTCCGCGCCGCTGATCGGCGTCTCGCCGACGGGATTCCTGCGTGTGGCGGACAGCAACACGACGGTGCCCATCGCGGTCACGCGGGTCACCGTGGCGGCCACCAACCGCGAGGTGGTCGTCGCCACGCAGGACCTGGCCACCGGCTCGGGCGCGTCCGGGCCCGCGCTGCGGGCCACCCAGTCGGTGCTGCTCAGCGCGCCGGAGTTCACCACGCCGCTGGTCGCGGCGGCGCCGACGTTCGGGCTGGAGCTGCCGCTGAGGTTCGTCATCTGGCTCAACGACAAGAACGTCACCCAGGTCGGGTACGTCGACGTCGGCGTGCTCGCGGCCCGGCACGGCCTGAAGGCGGACGACCCCAACGTCGTGAAGCTGGCGGCCGAGTGCGACCGCATCGCGAAGATCGTCGCGGGGTGACCGGATGGTGATCACCGGTTACGACGACCGGCACGGCTGCGGCTACGTGGTCACGACCGGCCCGGACATGCCGCGGGCCCTGCCCGGCACGCTGCCGGTCGCGCACGACGGGGTCACGGTGCTCGCCACCCCGGAGCTCGCGGCCACGCTCCGCGACGCGCTGCGGCACCGGCCGATGACGCTGCTGAGCTGGCAGGGTCCGGAGGTCCCGCTCACCCTGGACGACCGCACGCTCCTGGCGTGGCTGCGGTTCACGATCGGCGGGGTGCTCACGGTGAACGGCGACCCGGGCCCGGACCCCCGGCTCCGCCGCCCCCGCCCCTGACCCCCGGTGAGTCGTCCGTTCCGCCGGGGTGAGTCCGCCGATCCGACGGCGAGTCCCCGTTTCCGTGACGGCGAGTCTCCGTTCCCACGACGGCGAGTCGCGACTTCCGTGACGGCGAGTCCCCTTTCCGGCGGGCGTGGCGACGGGCAGGCGAGGACGGTGCGGTGTGCCGTCTGATCAGCTGGCGCTCACGGGCGAGCGCACCGTGCCCGGGATCGCGCGGGAGAACTACTGGTTCCGACGGCACCTGGTCGTCTACGAGGCGTTGGCGCCGCGATGCCGGGGCGTCGTCCTGGAGGCGGGCTGCGGCGAGGGGTACGGGGCCGACCTGATCGCAACCGGCGCGCGCCAGGTGCTCGCGCTCGACTACGACGCGCAGGCGATCGGGCACGTCGGGCGGCGCTACCCGCGGGTGGCAGCGGCCCGGGCCAACCTCGTCGCGCTGCCGGTGCGCGACGCCGTGCTCGACGCGGTGGTGTCGTTGCAGGTCGTCGAGCACCTCTGGGACCAGGAGCGGTTCCTGCGCGAGTGCCGACGGGTGCTGGCCCCCGGCGGCGCGCTGCTGCTCTCGACGCCCAACCGCATCACGTTCTCGCCCGGCCGCGACACGCCGCTCAACCCGTTCCACACGCGGGAGCTGGCGGCGGCCGAGCTGGCCGAACTGCTGATCGACGGCGGGCTTCGTCGACGTCGCGGTGCTCGGCCTGCACCACGGGCCGCGGCTGCGTGCGCTCGACGCCGCCCACGGGGGATCGCTGGTCGACGCCCAGACCGTGGCGGCGCTGGCCGGGGCGTGGCCGGCGGCGCTGCTACGGGACGTCGCCGCCGTCACGACGGCCGATTTCGTCCTGCACCCCGACGGCCCGGACCACCCCGTCGACGCGAGCCTCGACCTCATCGTCAGGGCGACGGCCCGGTGAACCGGCCAACTCACCGCGTCGAAAGCGAAGACTCGCCGTCGCAGGAAGGGAGACTCGCCGTCACGAAAACGGAGACTCGCCGCCAGGTGGGGGCGTTCTCCCTCGTCCTGCACTCCCACCTGCCCTGGCTCGCCCACCACGGGCGGTGGCCGGTCGGGGAGGAGTGGCTCTACCAGTCGTGGGCGCACGCCTACCTCCCCGTGCTCGACGTCGTGCGACGGCTGGCCGCCGAGGGCCGTCGCGACCTGCTCACCCTCGGCGTCACCCCGGTGCTGGCCGCCCAGCTCGACGACCCGCACTGCCTCCGCGGCGTGCACGACTGGCTCGGCGGCTGGCTGCTGCGCGCCCACGGCGCCGCCGCGCGCCTGCCCGACCTCGCCGCCCACGAACACCGGACCGCCACGGCCGCGCTCGCCGACTTCGAGACCCATTGGCGCCACGGCGCCTCGCCGCTCCTGCGCTCCCTCAGCGACGCCGGGGCGGTCGAGCTGCTCGGCGGCCCCGCGACCCACGCGTTCGGCCCGCTGCTGCTCCCCCAGGTGCGCGCGTTCGCCCTCGAGACCGGCCTCGCCGACACCGCGCTGCGGCTCGGCGCGCGGCCGGACGGGATCTGGGCCCCCGAGTGCGGCTACGCCCCCGGCATGGAGGACGGCTACGCAGCGGCGGGCGTGCGCCGCTTCCTCGTCGACGGCCCCGCGCTGCACGGCGACACGGCCTTCGCCCGGCCGGTCGGGGCGTCGGGCGTCGTCGCGTTCGGCCGCGACCTCGACGTCACCTACCGCGTGTGGTCCCCGCGCGCGGGCTATCCCGGCGGCCGCGACTACCGCGACTTCCACACCTACGACCACGCCTCCGGCCTCAAGCCCGCCCGCGTCACCGGCCGCACGGTGGCCCCGCACGAGAAGCGGCCCTACGAACCGGAGCGGGCCGCCGCGGCGGTCGCGCGGGACGCCGCCGATTTCGTGTCGGTCGTCCGCGAACGCCTCCTCGCGCTCCGTGACCAGCACGGACGGCCCGCGCTGACGGTCGCGGCGTTCGACACCGAGCTCTTCGGCCACTGGTGGCACGAAGGCCCCGCGTGGCTGGAGGCCGTGCTGCGCGCGCTCCCCGCGGCGGGGGTGCGGGTGACGACGCTGCGCGGCGCGCTCGACGCCGGGCTCGTCGGCGACCCGGTCGCGCTGCCCCCGTCGTCATGGGGATCGGGCAAGGACTGGCGGGTGTGGGCGGGCGAGGCGGTGACCGACCTCGTCGCGCGGAACGACGACGTGCAGAAGACCCTCGTGGGCGTGCTCGGCCCCGGCCCGACCCGCGACCCGGTGGCCGACGCCCTCGCCCAGGAGGCGCTGCTGGCCCTGGCCAGCGACTGGGCGTTCATGGTCACCAAGGACTCCGCAGCGGCCTACGCGCGGGAACGCGCCGCCGCGCACGCCGACCACGTCGACGAGCTCGCCCGCCTCCGCGCCGACGGACGCACGGCCGCCGCGCTCCGCCGGGTGGCCACGTGGCCCGCTGCGCCGTTCGGACACGTCGACGCCCGCGTCTGTGGGCTACCCGGCAAAATGGTTGCTGTCCACAACTAATTGTGGTCACCTGAATCGGTGAGATCCCGCCCCGCGCTCGTCGTCTCGGTCCTGGCGGCGTGCGGCCTGGCCGTGTCGTTGATGCAGACCCTGGTCGTCCCGCTCCTGCCCCGCTTCCCGCAGCTGCTCGGCGCATCGCCGTCGACGGTCACCTGGTTGGTGACCGCCACCCTCGTGGCGGGCGCCGTCTGCGCGCCGATGCTGGGGCGCCTCGGCGACATGTACGGCAAGCGCCGGATGCTCGTCGTGGCGCTCGGCGCTGGTGGCGGCGGGCTCGGCGCTCGGCGCGGTCGCCCCCGACGTCGGCACGCTGATCGTCGCGCGGGCGCTGCAGGGGGCGTCGCTCGGCGTGATCCCGCTGGGCATCAGCATCATGCGCGACGTGCTGCCCGAGGGCCGGGTCGGCAGCGGGCGTGGCGCTGATGAGCTCGTCGCTGGGCATCGGCGGCGCGATCGGCCTGCCGCTCACCGGCATCGTCGCCGAGCAGGCCAGCTGGCGGTGGCTGTTCGCGGGCGCGGCCGTGCTCGGTGCGCTGCTGGTCGTCGCGGTGCTGCGCTGGGTCGACGAGTCGCCGGTGCGCGCGGGCGGCCGCTTCGACCTGCCGGGCGCGGTCGGGCTCGCGGTGGCGCTGGTCTGCCTGCTGCTCGCGATCTCGAAGGGCACGGAGTGGGGCGCCCTCGCCGCGTTCGCGCTGCTCGGGGCGTCGGCGGTCGTGTTCGGCCTCTGGGGCCGCTTCGAGCTGCGCACCCGCTCGCCGATGGTCGACCTGCGGGTCAGCGCGCGGCCCGCCGTGCTCTGGACGAACGTGGCCTCCGTGCTGATCGGCTTCGCCATGTTCGCGGGCTTCCTGGTGACGACGCAGGTGCTGCAGGCGCCCGTCGCGACGGGCTACGGGTTCGGGCTCTCGCTCGTGCTCGCGGGCATCGTGCTGCTGCCGATCGGCGGGGCGATGGGGGTGTTCTCGCCGGTCTCGGCCCGCCTCTCGGCCCGCTTCGGGGCCCGCACCACGCTGCTGCTCGGCACGTCCGTGCTGATCGTCGGCAACGCGGGCATGGCGTCCATCCCCGGCACCGTCGTGCTGATCATGCTCGCGACCACCGTCTCGGCCATCGGCGCCGCCCTCGCCTACTCCGCGCTGCCGTTGCTGATCATGGACGCGGTGCCCGCGACGGAGACGGCCGCCGCCAACAGCCTCAACACGCTGATGCGGATGCTGGGCACCTCGTCGTGCAGCGCGGTCGACCGCGGCCGTCGTCACCGCGATGACCCAGGAGGTCGGCGGGCGCACGCTCCCGTCGGCCGCGGCGTACACCGTCGTGTTCCTGGCCGCGGCGGGAGCGGCGCTGCTGGCCACGCTGATCACGGCGGCGACGCCGCGGCGCACCGCCGCCCGCTCCGCGCCGGTGGCGGAGGTCTGCGCCGCCCGCTGACGTCAGGGCTTGCGCAGCACCAGGCAGGTGCTCGTCGCGTGCGCGTACAACCGGCCCGCGGCGTCGGTGAGGCGGGCCTCGGCCAAGGCCGTGCGGCGGCCGCGTGCAGGACGCGGCCCTCGCACCGCACCGGGCCCACGGCGACGTCGAGCCCGCGGAGGAACTTCACGGTGAGGTCGAGGCTCGTGTAGCGGGCGCCCGCGGGCAGCGTCGAGTGCACCGCGCAGCCGCAGGCCGAGTCGAGCACGGTGGCGTAGACCCCGCCGTGCACGGAGCCGATGGGGTTGTAGTGGAACTCCGCGGGCGCGAGGCCGAAGACGACCCGACCCTCGTCGACCTCCTCGAGCGTCATCCCGAGGGTCGTCGCGATCGGGGCGGGCGGGATCTCGCCCGCGGCGAGCGCGCGCAGGAACGTCAACCCGTCGACGGCCAGGGCGGCGGCCGCGGTCTCGGCCGGGTCCGTCCAGGAGTGGGTGCGCTCGCGGGTCAGCTGGGTGGTCATGCGGTCTCTCCGATCGTCACGGGAACGGGGGTCGCGGGCGGCGCGCACCCGGCCGACGGCGCCGCCGACGGCCGCCGTCGCCAGCGCGGCGATGGCCATGAGCACCCACGCCGTGCGGAAGTCCCCACCCGCGGCCAGGCCGGAGAGCAGCGCCGAGATCCCGAACACCGCGCCGATCTGCCGCGCGCAGGTGCCGACCGCGCTGCCCGTCGCGTACCGGTTCGGCGGCAGCGCGGCGACCGTCGCGACGCCGAGGCCGGAGAAGACGGCGCCGACCCCGGTGCCGGTGAGCAGCGTCGCGGGCAGGAAGTGGGTGAGGTAGGCCGGGTCGCGCCCGATCCCGGCGGCGAACAGCGCGCAGCCCGCCGCGAACAGCAGCGCGCCGGGCACGAGCACGGCGCGGGCGCCGAACCGGTCGGCCAGGCGCCCGCCCACCGCCGACGCGGTCGCCGCGCACAGCGGGCCCGGGGTGACCGCGAGCCCGGCCGTCAGCACGGCGTAGTGCCACACGCCGGTCAGGAACAGCACGTTGGCCAGCAGCAGCGCGTAGAACGCCGCCGAGAAGACCAGGTAGCCGACGACCGCGGCGCGGAACGCGCGCACCCGGAACAGCGCGGGCTCGACGAGCGGCGTCGCCACCCGGGCGCTGCGCCAGGCGAACACCGCGAGCAGCCCGAGCCCGCCGCCGAGCCGGGCCAGGGTGGCCGGGGCCGTCCAGGACGTCTCGCCGCCGACGATCCCCCACGCCACCAACGCCACCCCGACGCCGAGCAGCAGCACGCCCGCCGGGTCGGGCAGCCGGGCGCCGCGGTCGCGCGACTCCGTCATCACGACGGTCGGCCGCCACCAGCGTCACCACCACCACCGGCAGGTTGAGCAGGAAGACCGCGCGCCAGCCGAGCACGTCGACGACGAGGCCGCCGAGCGCGGGCCCGGTGGCCGCGGCGATCCCGCCCATCGCGCCCCACGTGCCGACGGCGAACCCGCGCCGCTCCGGCCGGGAACGCGGGCAGGAGCAGCGCCAGCGACGACGGGGCGAGCAGCGCCGCCGCGACCGCCTGCGCCGTGCGCCCGGCCACGAGCAGCCCGACGGTCGGCGCCGCGGCGCACACCACCGAGGCGACGCCGAACAGCGCGAGGCCGACCAGGAACACGCGGCGGCGGCCCCACAGGTCGGCGAGCCGCCCGGCGGGCACGAGCAGAGCCGCGAACGTGACGTTGTAGGCCGTGAAGATCCACGACAGGTCGGCAGCCGAGCTCTCCGGGAACTCCGCGGCGATCGCCGGGAACGCGATGTTGACGATCGTGACGTCGAGGAAGGCGAGGAACGCCGCGAGCGACGAGACCGCCAGCACCAGGCCGGGCCGCTGAGTTCTCACAAGCAACGCAGCTTAGAGACTCTGGGTTTCGATTGGCAACCCACGCTAGACTCGCGGCGTGGAGTGGAAGGACCTCGACAGCAGCCGGTGCTCCGTGGCGCGCACGGCCGAGGTGGTCGGCGACGGCTGGACCGTGCTGGTGCTGCGCGACCTCTTCAACGGCGTCCGCCGCTTCGACGACCTCGCCGCCCACCTCGGCGTCGCCCGCAACGTGCTCACCCGGCGGCTCACCGCCCTCGTCGAGGAGGGGATCGTCGAGCGGGTGCCCTACCGGGAGCCCGGGGCGCGGGAGCGCCACGAGTACCGGCTCACCGCCGCGGGCCGCGACCTGCGCCCCGTGCTGCTCGCCATGCTGGCCTGGGGCGACGCCCACCGCGCGGGCCCCGACGGTCCGCCGGTGCGGGTCGAGCACCCCGAGTGCGGCGCCGCCGTGCACGTCGAGCTGCGCTGCGCCGAGGGCCACGCCGTCGACCCGCGCGCCCCGCTCCGCTCGGTGCCGATCGGCTCCTGAACCGAGCTCCGCAAACGGGCCTGCGCGTCCGCAATGACCGTTCGCAGGTTGTGTCCGGCCGGGGTCTCGGCTTGGGTGGGGACCGGTGCACGGGATCGGACGGACGAAGGAGTGCAGGTGTCGGCACAGGCTTTCCGGCGGGTCGCGATCGTCAACCGGGGTGAGCCCGCGATGCGGCTGATCAACGCGGTGCGGGAGTGGAACGCACAGGGCCTCGCGCCGCTGCGCACGATCGCGATCTACACCGCCGTCGACCGCACGGCGATGTTCGTCCGCGAGGCCGACGAGGCGGTGCTGATCGGCCCGGACGACCCGGAGTACATCGGCCCGTCGCCCTACCTCGACTACGCCGAGCTGCGGCGGGGCCTCTCCGTCGCCCGCGCCGACGCCGTGTGGCCGGGCTGGGGCTTCGTGTCGGAGAAGGCCGAGTTCGCCCGGCTGTGCCGCGACATGGACATCGTGTTCGTCGGCCCCTCCCCCGAGGTCATGGAGCGGCTCGGCGACAAGATCGCCTCCAAGGTGCTGGCCGAGGAGGTCGGCGTGCCGATGGCGGCGTGGTCCAACGGGCCGGTCGCCGACATCGACGCGGCGCGCGAGCACGCCGAACGCATCGGCTACCCGCTCATGATCAAGGCGACCGCGGGCGGCGGCGGCCGCGGCATCCGCAAGGTCGAGCGGGCCGAGGACCTGGCCGAGGCGTTCGAGCGCGCCTCCTCCGAGGGCGTCAAGACCGCGGGCGACGCCACGGTGTTCATGGAGCGCGCGATCGCGGGCGGCCGGCACGTCGAGGTGCAGGTCGTCGCGGACGCCACCGGCGACGTCTGGACGCTCGGCGTGCGCGACTGCTCGGTGCAGCGGCGCAACCAGAAGGTGCTCGAGGAGTCGGCCTCCACCGCGCTGGACGCCGACCAGGAGCAGCTCCTGCGCAGCTCGGCCGCCGCGCTGGCGAAGGCCGCGGGCTACGTCAACGCGGGCACCGTCGAGTTCCTCTACGAGCCGCAGCGAGCGCCTGCTGTCGTTCCTCGAGGTCAACACCCGGCTGCAGGTGGAGCACTGCGTCACCGAGGCCACCACCGGCGTCGACATCGTCAAGCTGCAGCTGCACGTCGCGGGCGGCGGCAAGCTGGCCGAGATCGCCGCCGGAGACGCCGCCGGCGCGCGGGCACGCGATCGAGGCCCGGCTCACCGCCGAGGACCCCGAGCAGGGCTTCGCCCCCGCGCCCGGCCACATCGAGCACCTGAACCTGCCCGCCGGGCCGGGCGTGCGCGTCGACACCGGCGTGGCGGCGGGCGACACCATCCCGCCGCAGTTCGACTCCATGATCGCCAAGATCATCGCGTGGGGCCGCGACCGCGACGAGGCCCGCGCGCGGCTGTCCCGCGCGCTGCGCCAGACCGCCGCGGTGATCGACGGCGGCACCACGAACAAGGCGTTCCTGCTCGACCTGCTCGACCGGCCCGAGGTGCTGAACGGCGAGTTCGACACCATGTGGCTCGACACGATGATGGCCGACGGCTACGCCCCGCCGCGGCGCACCGACGTCGCCCTGCTCGCGGCCGCCATCGAGGCGCAGGACGCGCACGTGGCCCGCCAGCGCGAGCGCCTCTTCGCCTCCGCCGAGCGCGGCCGTCCCGAGGTCGGGCACGAGACGTGGCACCAGGTCGACGTGCGGGTCGGCGGCGAGTCCTACCGGCTGCGGGTCGCCCAGTCCCGCGGCGGCGCGCTACCACGTGGAGCTGGACGGCAAGGCCGTCGACGTCGAGGCCGAGCGCACCGGGCGCTTCGAGCGCAAGCTCACCGTCGGCGACACGACGTTCGCCGTGCTGTCGGCGCCGCAGGGCAGCGACTACCTCGTCGAGGTCGACGGCACCGTGCACCGCATCTCCGGCGGCGAGGCGGGCATGGTGCGCGCGCCCGCGCCCGCGATGGTCGTCGTCGATCCCGGTCTCGGCGGGCGACGAGGTGACGGCGGGCGACGTCGTCGCCGTCGTCGAGAGCATGAAGCTGGAGACGGCGCTGCGGCCCCGGTCTCCGGCCGCGTGCAGGAGATCCTGGTCGCCCCGAACACCCAGGTCGAGGGCGGCACGAAGCTGTTGCGGCTGGAGCCGGACACCGACGACGCCGTGGTCAGCGGTTCCGAGCGCGCGTCGCTGGGCGGGCCTCGCCACGCCGCCGGTCGCGGGCTCCGACGCCGCCACCGTGGCCGCCGACGCGCTCACCTCGCTGCGCTACCTCGTGCTCGGCTACGACATCGACGAGCGCGACGCCCGTCCGCTGCTGGCCGCCCTCAACGCGGCCCGGCAGGACCTGCCGCCCGACGACCCGACCGTGCTCGAGGGCGAGCTCGCCATCTTCGGCATCTTCGCCGACCTGTGCGCGCTGTCGCGCAACCGGCGCGGACCCGAAGACGAGAGCCAGCAGGTCGACCCGGCGGGCGAGGAGGCGCGCAACCCGCAGGAGTACCTCTACGCCTACCTGCGCTCCCGCGACGCCGACGCCGAGGGGCTGCCCGAGTCGTTCCGGGCCAAGCTGCGCCGGGCGCTGTCCCACTACGGCGTGCCCGACCTGGAGCAGTCCGACGCGCTGTCCTCGGCGCTGTACCGGATGTTCCTCGCGCACCGGCGCGCCACCGCGCACGTGCCGGTGATCCTCGACCTGCTGGGCTGGCGGCTGCGCCACCCCGACTCGCTGCCCGACGACGTCCGCGAGCGCTACCAGCGGGTGCTCGACCACCTGGTCAGCGCCACCCAGCTGCGGCACCCCGTGGTGGGCGGCCTCGCCCGGCGCGTGCGCTACACCTGCTTCGACGCCCCCGTGATCGCCGCCGAGCGGGCGCGGGGCCAGCAGGCCGTGCGCGACGCGCTGGACCACCTCTCCGACGACCCGGCCGAGCGGGCCGCGCAGATCGACCGCATCGTCGGCTGCGGCCGAGCCGATCCTCGGGGTGTTCGGGCGGGCGCACCACGCCGTGATGCTCGAGGTGATGACGCGGCGCTACTACCGGGTGCGCGAGCTCACCGACGTCCAGGTCGAGGACCGAAGCGGACGGCCGCTGCTCACGGCGCACTACAGCCACGACGGGCAGCCGCGGACGGTGTTCGCCACCACCGTGCACACCGAGCCGGACGCGCCCGCGGGCACCGACCCGATCGGTCGGTGCAGGGCGACCTGCGGCGGCTGATCGGCCAGCTGCCCGAGGGCGCCACCGCGCTGCTCGACCTCTACGTCATCGCGGGCGAGGCGCCCGACGCCGACCCGGAGCGCTCCGCGGAGAAGATCCGCGCGCATGCTCGGGCGCATCCCCGACCGGCTCGAACGGGTCGCGGTGGCCGTGCGGCGGCCCGCGGGCGACGAGCGCTCGGCGTGGTTCACCTTCCGGCCCGACCCCGAGGACCGGCGGCCGGTCGAGGACCGCACGCTGCGTGGCCTGCACCCGATGGTGGCCGAGCGGCTGGGCCTGTGGCGGCTGCGAGACTTCGAGCTCACCCGGCTGCCCGCGCCGGTCGACGTGCACCTGTTCCGCGCCGTCGGCAAGAACGTGCCCGACGACAAGCGGCTCGTCGATCCTCACCGACGTCCGCGACCTCACGGTCCTGCGCGACGAGGCGGGCCACATCCGCGCGCTGCCCCAGCTGGAGCACGTGCTCGACGCCTGCATGGACGCGCTGCGCACGGCCCGCGCGGCCGACCGGGGCGACGCGCGCACCGACTGGAACCGCGTGCTGCTCTACCTGTGGCCGGTGGTGCACGTCGGCCTCGACGAGCTGGGCGAGGTCGTGCGGATCCTCGCGCCCCGCTCGGAGGCGCTGGGGCTGGAGCAGGTGCTCGTCCAGTTCCGGCACGCGGCCACGCCGGAGGAGGAGCCGCAGGAGTACGTGCTGCGGATGTCGCGGCCGCCGGGCGCGGGCCTCACCGTGCGGGTCACCCAGCCGCCGACCGACGCCGATGCGCGAGCTGGACGCCTACACGCAGAAGGTGATCCGGGCGCGGCGCCGCGGCGCGGTGTACCCGTTCGAGCTGGTGCCGATGCTGTCGCGCAACCCCGACCCGGGCGGCGCCGAGGGCACGTTCACCGAGTACGACCTCGACGACCGACGGGGTCGCGGTGCCGGTCGACCGCGCGCCGGGGCAGAACACGGCGAGCATCGTGCTCGGCACGGTCACCACCGCGACGGAGCGCTACCCGGAGGGCATGACCCGCGTCGTGCTGCTGGGCGACCCGACCCGGGCGCTCGGCGCGCTGGCCGAGCCGGAGTGCGCGCGGGTGTGCGCCGCGGTCGCGCTCGCCCGCAAGCTGGAGGCGCCGATCGAGTGGTTCGCGGTGTCCGCGGGCGCGAAGATCGCCATGGACTCCGGCACCGAGAACATGGACTGGATCTCCCGGGTGCTGCGGGCGATCATCGAGTTCACCCAGGACGGCGGCGAGATCAACGTCATCGTCACCGGCATCAACGTCGGCGCCCAGCCGTACTGGAACGCCGAGGCCACGATGCTCATGCACACCAAGGGCATCCTGGTGATGACGCCGGACTCGACGATGGTGCTCACCGGCAAGCAGAGCCTCGACTACTCCGGCGGCGTCTCGGCCGAGGACAACTTCGGCATCGGCGGCTACGACCGGATCATGGGGCCCGAACGGGCAGGCGCAGTACTGGGCGCCGGACGTCAGCGCAGCCGTCGACATCCTGCTCGCCCACTACGCGCACACCTACCGCGCGCCCGGTGAGCGGTTCCCGCGGCCCGCGCCGTCGCAGCGACCCGGTCGACCGGGACATCTCCGACTCGCCGCACTCCGGGCCGGGCACGGACTTCACGACGGTCGGCGAGGTCTTCACCGACAACCCCGGCCGCAAGAAGCCGTTCGACATCCGCTCGATCATGCGCGCGGTCGCCGACGCCGACCACCCGACGCTGGAGCGCTGGGTGGACATGGTCGACGCCGAGGGCGTCGTCACGCTGGACGCGCACCTGGGCGGGCAGCCGGTGCTGATGCTGGGCATCGAGTCGCGGCCGCTGCCCCGGCGCGGGCGGGTGCCGGTGGACGGGCCCACGACGTTCACGGCGGGCACGCTGTTCCCGCGCTCGTCGAAGAAGGCCGCGCGGTCGATCAACACGGCGAGCGGCAACCGGCCGCTGGTGGTGCTGGCCAACCTGTCGGGCTTCGACGGCTCGCCGGAGTCGCTGCGCGAGCTGCAGCTGGAGTACGGCGCGGAGATCGGCCGGGCGATCGTCAACTTCAAGGGCCCGATCGCGTTCTGCGTCGTCTCCCGCTACCACGGCGGCGCGTTCGTGGTGTTCTCCAAGACCCTCAACGAGGGCATGGAGGTCGCCGCGGTCGAGGGCTCGTACGCGTCGGTGCTCGGCGGGGCGCCCGCCGCGGCCGTGGTGTTCGCGGGCGAGGTGAACAAGCGCACCGCGGCCGACCCGCGGATCGCCGGGCTGGAGGCGCGGATCACCGAGGCCCGTGCCGCCGACCAGGAGGCCGAGGCGGCGCGGCTCACCGCCGAGCTGGCGGCGCTGCGGCCCGAGGTGCGCTCGGAGAAGCTGGGGCAGGTGGCCGACGAGTTCGACACCGCGCACAGCATCCAGCGCGCGCAGCGGGTCGGCTCGGTCGACGAGATCGTCGCGCCCGACCCGGCTGCGGCCCTACCTGGTGGACGCGGTGCAGCGCGGCATGGCGCGTTGACCCGTCGTGCGCGGGGACGGTGGCGCTGAGCCAGCCCTTCCCGCGCACGACCGGCGGTGGACGGCGGTCCGGCGCGCGGTGGCGGACGCGGCCGGTCAGGACGCGGCGGTCGGACGGAGCGGCTCGTCGGGCGGACGCGGCTCGTCGGCGCGGTCGGCGTGACCGTGCGTGGCGCGCGTGCGCGGGCCGGTCGGGCTGCTCGGCGTGGGCACGGCGGTGCTGCTGCTGGCCGTGGCCGCCCGGTACGGGCCGCACCGCGACGAGATGTACTTCGTGCGCGTGGCGGCGCGCCCGCGTGGGGCTACGTCGACCAGCCGCCGCTCACGCCGCTGCTCGCGCACGCCGTCGACGCGCTGACCGGCGGCTCGCTCGTCGGGCTTCGCGTCCCGTCGGCGCTGATGGCCGGGCTCGTGGTCGTGCTCACCGGGCTGCTGGCCGCCGAGTTCGGCGGCGGCCGTCGCGCCCAGGTGATCGCGGCGGCGTCGGCGGCGGTGTCGTCGTTCCTGCTGGCCACCGCGCACCTGCTGTCGACGACCACGGTCGACGTGCTGGTCTGGACCCTGCTGACCTGGCTGGTCGTGCGGGCGCTGCGCGACGGCGGGCGCGGTGTGGCTCGCCGTCGGCGCGGCGGCGGGCATCGGGCTGGAGAACAAGCTGCAGCCCGCGTTCCTGCTCGCCGCGCTGCTGATCGGGGTGCTGGCGGTGGGCCCGCGGGCGGCGCTGCGGTCGCGGTGGCCGTGGCTGGGCGGGGCGGTCGCGCTCGCGCTGTGGGCGCCGAACCTGGTGTGGCAGGCCGCGCACGGGTTCCCGATGTTCGCGATCGCGGCGTCGATCGCGGCGGGCGGCTCGGCGAGCAGCCAGCCGTGGTACCTGTTCCCGCCGTTCCTGATGGTGCTGGTGAGCCCGTTGCTCGTGCCGGTGTGGGCGCTGGGCTGGTGGCGGCTCGCGCGGGACCCGGCGCTCGCGACGTGGCGGGCGTTCGCGCCCGCGTCGGTGCTGCTGGTGGTCGTGTTCATGGCGACCGGCGGCAAGCCGTACTACGTCGCGGGCCTCTACCCGGTGCTGCTGGCGGCGGGCGGCGAGCCGGTGGCGGCGTGGACCCGGCGGTCCGTCGGCCGGGCGCGGGTGTTCGTGGCGGCGCTGGCGCTCGCGCTGGTCAACAACGCGCTGATCGTGCTGCCCGTGCTGCCGGTGACGGCCATCGCCGTGAGCAACGCGCTCAACCCGGACCTCGGCGAGACCGTCGGCTGGCCGACGCTTCGCCGACACCGTGGCCGGGGTGCGCGCGGGCCTGCCCGACGCGCGGGTCGCGGTGCTGGCCCGCAACTACGGCGAGGCGGGCGCCGTCGACCGCTACCTGCCCGCGCTGCGGCCCGCGCACAGCGGCCACAACGCGTACTGGGACCTCGGGCCGCCGCCCGACGACGCGACCGCCGTCATCGTCGTCGGGTACCGCGGCGGAGCAGCTGCAGGCCTGGTTCGGCCGGGTCGAGCAGGCCGCGCGCGTCGACAACGGCGTCGGGCTGGACAACGACGAGCAGGGCGTGCCGGTGTGGGTGGCCCGCGACCCCCGCGCGCCCTGGCCGGAGCTCTGGCCGCAGCTGCGCCGCCTGGGCGTAGGGCGCGAACTCAGCGGCGCGCGCAGACGCCCTTCGCCGCGAGCGCCCGTGCGACGGCGGTGTCGTTGGCCTTCGGGTCGAGCGCGCCGGACGCGAGGGCGCGCTCCAGGCCGTCGAGGACGGGGGTGACGGGATCGCCGGAGGTCCACAGGGCCATGTCGGCGCCCGCGGCGAGCGCCCGCTGAACGGCGTCGGGCAGCGCCAGCTCGGCGGAGACGGCCTTCATCGCGCCGAGGTCGTCGGTGATGGTGAGGCCGTCGAACTGGTAGGTGTCGCGCAGGAGCTGGTAGGTGGCCGGGGTCAGCGAGCTGGGCAGGTCGGCGGTGAGGCCGGGCACGTCGAGGTGGCCGACCATCACGCCGGTCAACGCCGGGTCGGCCAGCGGCCCGCCGGGGCGCAGCAGCCCGGCGTACGGGGTGAGGTCGCTCGCCTTGAGCTGGTCGAGCGGCGGGGTGGTGACCCGGCCGCGGTGCGAGTCGCCGTCGGCCCGGCCGTGCCCGGGGAAGTGCTTGAGCACGGTGAAGATGCCCGCCTCGTGCTCGCCCTGCGCGTAGGCGGCGGCGTAGCCGGTGACGGTGTCGGGGTCGCTGGAGAACGACCGGTCGCCGATCACGGCGTCGTTCGGCTGGTCGCTGACGTCGACGTCGGGCGCGAAGTTCATGGTGATCCCGCTCGCCGCGAGCACCCGGCCCCGGTTGCGGGCGATCTGCTGCACCTCGGCGGTGCCGACCGTGGAGGCGAGGGTGCGGGCGCTGGGCAGGTCGCCGTCGAGCCCGTCGACGCGTTGGACGCGGCCGCCCTCGTCGTCGACGGCCACGGCGAGCGGCAGCCGGGACGCCGCCTGCACGCCGCGCAGCGCCTGGCCGGTGAGCAGCGCGGTGGCGGTGCCGCCGACGAAGATGCCGCCGATCTGCATCTCGTGGACCAGCCGCGCCGTCGCCGCGGGGTCGGCGCCGTCGACGCCGACCATGAGCCGCTGGGCCAGCTTCTGGCGGGGGCTCAGCGACGCGACGACGGGCGCGCAGTCGGGCAGCCGGTCGTCGCCGAGCGCGAGGCCGTTGACCTGGCCGGGGGCGACGAGCGCCGCCTGGGCGGGCGGCGCGGTGCTCGAGCTCCGGGTCGGGATGACGAGCAGGGCGAGCCCGATGACGACGGCCAGCCCCAACACCAGCGAGAACACCGGACGACGCCCGAGCCGCAGGCGGCCGGGCCCGGGGATGCGGACGCGCGCGGCCGGGCGTGCGGGCGACCGGGTCGCGATCCGGGGCGGGCGGGGACGAGGGCGGCCAAGCGGCGCCCGACGCCGGCCCGCCCGCGGAGTCGACCCGCCCGCGAGCGCCGCGCGGCCTGGGCCCGTCCGCGCCAGGGCGCCGTGCCGGTCGATCCGCTCCGGGTCGCCCGCGAAGGCGACCGGGCTGCGGCCGCGCCCCGTGCCGAGGACCGAACGCACCCGCGTCGCCGCGTAGACGCCGGTCGAATCCGCTCGGACCCGCCCGCGAAGCGACCGGCTCGGCCGCCGCCCCGTGCCGGGGACCGAACGCACCGCGTCGCGCGGGTCGGTTCGATCCGCTCCGGGATCGCCCGCGAAGGCGACCGGGTTGCGGTGGGCCAGGCGGCGCAGCGGGACGACGGGGAGGCTCCCGATGGACACCGCCCGGTGAGCGCCGGTGGACCCGCGTGCCGGCGGACGTCGGGCTCGGCGGGCGGCAGGTCGAGGTGGAGCACGGTGGTGGGCGGCCCGTCGTCCGGGGCGAGCGCCCACGCGACGAGCCCGCTGGGGCTGAAGACCGTGGTGGGCTGCTCGTCCTCGGGCTGGCCTCCACGGCCGGCGGGAGGACGGTGGTCGGCGGGGCCTCGCCGTCCGCGGCGGGCCAGCCTGCGGCGGGACGGGGTGCGCTGCCCGCGGCAGGCCACCCGGACACGGAACGCTGGGTCGGGAACGCGCTGGGCGCCGCCTGCTGGTGGGCCTCGGCCGGGCCGTAGCGCGTGACGAGCGGCCGGGGCCCGGACAACGGCATGCGGGCAGAGCGACGGACCACGACCGAGCGCGACCGACGCCGGGGCAAGGGGGAGCGCGGCATCGCGACCCATCATCGCCGCTCCGCGGCCATTTCGGGCCCCGTGAGCCGCGAACGGCAGGCAGCGTGCGCCGGACGCGCGGGCTCGGCCCCGTTCGACGGCGGCCTCGCAGACCGCCTCGCCGCCGCACAGAGGCTGCGGGACCTGCGAGGTGGACATCCGCTCTGCGAGGACGACCGACCGGACGGCAGGCGACCCGCGACCGACTACGCCGCAGGCGCCAGCGGCCGCTCCGGAGCCGGAGCGATCTCGGGCCGGGCGGCGGGCGCGAACTCCCACAGCCGCATCACGCTGAACCGGGCGATGCCGCCCAGCACGCTCGCCGAGGCGACGGCGATCGACTCCATCAACGCGGTGGGGCTCTCCACCACCGCGTGCAGCAGCAGGAGCACGGCCGAGCCGTAGAACGCGTAGAAGACCATCGTGCCCACGTTCTGCAGGATCGTGCGCCAGCGGTAACCCTGCTTCAGCGTGGAACGTGAACCGCCGGTTGGCCTCGGTGGTGACGAGCGTGGTGAGCACGATCGCGACCACGTTCGCGGGCACCGCGGAGAGCCACGTGCGCGCCACCAGGAACAGCACGACGTTGAGCCCCGTACCCACGCCGCCGACGAGCGCGTAGCGGCCGAGCTGGACGAGCGTCGGGCGCAGTCGCAGGAACCGCGGCGCCGGGAGTTCGACCGCCGGGAACCTCAGCGCGACCGTCGCGCCCGCCATGTCCACCACGCCCTTTCCGTGCCGCCTGAGCTGTGTCTACTCAGTTAACGCGGGGGTACCCGAGTCCATGCTGTCCTTACCCTGTGCATTGCTTATGAACTCATCGTTGAACCTTCCCCTTGAGGGATTGTTCAACAATCTGTACCGTCACCTCTCACATCGACTCCTGTGAGGTGCCCGTGAGCACGACACCGACCGAGACCCCGTCAACCGGCGCGTTCGCGTGGTTCCGCACGCTCGGCGCGCAGGGGCGTCGAGCGTTCGTCGGCGCGTTCGGCGGCTACGCCCTGGACTCCTACGACTACCAGGTCCTCCCGCTCTCCCTGGCCGCGATCAGCGCGGCCTTCGCGCTCACCACCGGCCAGGCCGGGCTCCTGGCCACCACGACCCTCGTCGTCTCGGCGATCGGCGGCGCGCTGGCGGGCGTGCTGGCCGACCGCATCGGCCGGGTGCAGACGCTGCTGATCACGATCATCACCTACGCCGTCTTCACCGTGGCGTGCGGCTTCGCGACCAGCTACGAGATGCTGCTGGTGTTCCGCGCCCTGCAGGGTCTCGGCTTCGGCGGCGAGTGGGCGGCGGGCGCGGTCCTCGTCGCCGAGTACTGCCGCCCCGAGCACCGGGGCCGGGCGCTCGCGTGGGTGCAGAGCGCGTGGGCCGTGGGCTGGGGGCTCTGCGTGATCGTCTACACGGTCGTGTTCAGCCTCGTCGGCCCGGAGCTCGGCTGGCGGGTGCTGTTCTGGACCGGCGCACTGCCCGCGCTGCTCGTGCTCTACGTGCGGTGGGCGGTCAAGGACGCGCCCGAGGCCGAGGCGCGGCGCAAGGAGAGCACCGACCGCGGCTCGTTCCTCGCGATCTTCCGCGGCCCGCTGCTGCGCACGACGCTGTTCGCGTCGCTGCTGGCCACCGGCGTGCAGGGCGGCTACTACGGGCTGTTCACCTGGCTGCCGACCTACCTCAAGACCGCCCGCGGCCTCTCCGTGATCGGCACCGGCGGCTACCTGTTCTTCCTCATCACCGGCGCGTTCGTGGGCTACATCTGCGGCGGCTACGTCACCGACAGGCTGGGCCGCAAGAAGACGTTCGTGCTGTTCGCGGTGCTGTCGGCGGCGCTGATCGTCGGCTACACCCTCATCCCCGCAGGCGCCAACACCGCCATCCTGTTCCTCGGCTTCCCGTTGGGCTTCTGCGCGTCGGCGATCTTCTCCGGCTTCGGCTCCTACCTCGCCGAGCTGTACCCGGCGCACCTGCGCGGCACCGGGCAGGGCTTCACCTACAACTTCGGCCGCGGCGTCGGCGCGCTGTTCCCGGCGGGCATCGGGTTCGCGGCGCAGTCGATGGGCGTCGGCGGGGCGGTGATCTTCGCCGCGGCGGCCTACGGCATCGCCGTGCTGGCGCTGATCGGCCTGCCCGAAACCGTGGGCCGCGAGCTGAGTTGACCCTACGATCATCCGGGTGGACGTCGTGGAGTTCCGGCCGACGCCGGACCAGTTCGCCTGGACGTTCGGCGGGGTCGCCCCGACCCACCGGATCACCCCGGGCACGGCGCTGCGGCTCTGGACGGAGGACGCCTTCTCCGGACGCCTGCAGCGCACCACCGACCGGCCCTCCGAGGTGCTGGTCATGACCGAGGTCAACCCGCAGACCGGGCCGTTCTACGTGGAGGGCGCCGAGCCGGGCGACACCCTCGCCATCCACATCGCCGACCTCCGGCCCGCGCGCGACTGGGCGGCGTCCACCACGATCCCGTTCTTCGGCGCGCTCACCGGCACCGACCGCACGGCGCTCCTGCAGGAGCCCCTGCCCGAGCGCACCTGGATCTACCAGCTCGACCGGGCCGCAGGCACCGTGCGCTACGAGGCGAAGAACCTCAGCCTCGACCTGCCGATCGCCCCGATGCTGGGCACGGTCGGCGTGGCCCCGGCGGGCCGCGAGGTGCGCACGAGCCTCGTGCCGGACACGTTCGGCGGCAACATGGACACCCCGGAGATGCGCGCGGGCACCACCTGCTACCTGGGCGTCAACGTGCCGGGCGCGCTGTTCTCCGTCGGCGACGGGCACTACCGGCAGGGCGAGGGCGAGAGCTGCGGCACGGCCGTCGAGGGGGCGATGGACGTCACGCTGGTCGTCGACCTGGTGAAGGGCGGGCGCGCCCGCGTGGCCGCGGCTCGAGCACGACGACGACATCGCCGTGGTCGGCTCCTCGCGACCGCTCGAAGACGCGTGGCGGGCCAGCCAGGTCGGCATGATCACCTGGCTCGGCGAGCTGTACGGCCTCGACCCGCTCGACGCCTACCAGCTGCTCACCCAGATCAGCCGCTCGCCGCTGGCCAACGTCGTCGACGTCGAACTACTCGGCCGTCACGCTGCTCGAGAAGGCCCTCCTGCCCCCCGCCCAGGCCTACGGCGGGATGCACGCCCACCTGCCGCTCGGTCGCGAAAGGACTCCTGTAGATGGATCTCCAGCTCGACGGCAAGGTCGCACTCGTCACCGGCGGCACGAAGGGCATCGGGCGCGCGTGCGTCGAGGCGCTCGCGGCCGAGGGCGCCACGGTCGCGTTCTGCGCCCGCCACGAAGGACGGCGTCGACGCGGCGACCGAGGAGCTGACCGCGGGCGGGCACACCGTCGCGGGCACGGCGCTCGACGTGGCCGACGGCGACGCGCTCGCCGGCTGGGTCGCGGCCACCGCCGACCAGTTCGGCCGGATCGACGTCGTCGTGGCCAACGTGTCGGCCCTCGCGATCGGCGCCGACCGAGGAGAACTGGGAGAAGAGCTTCCAGGTCGACCTCATGCACACCGTGCGGCTGGCCGAGGCCGCGCTGCCGCACCTCACGGCGACGAAGGGCGCGCTCGTCGCCATCTCCTCGGTGTCCGGCCGCGAGATCGACTTCGCCAAGGACGCCTACGGCACCATGAAGGCCGCCGTCGATCCACTACGTGCAGGGGATCGCGTTCCAGCACGCCGCGGCGGGCGTGCGGGCCAACGTCGTCTCGCCGGGCAACACCTACTTCCCCGGCGGGGTGTGGGCGAACATCGAGTCCGGCAACCCGGAGCTGTTCTCCACCGCGCTGGGCCTCAACCCGACCGGCCGGATGGCGAAGCCCGAGGAGATCGCCTACGCGGTCACGATGCTGGCCAGCCCGCGCGCGTCGTTCATCACCGGCACGAACGTGGTGGTCGACGGCGCCCTCACCCGCGGCGTCCAGCTGTAGACCACATCTCCCCCCGAGCGGGTGATACCCGAACGGCCCCCCGCCGTCGATGCTCGGCAACGACAGCGCCGTCCGGCACGACGCGATCCCCTCCGACGCGTCGCCCGGGCGGCGCTGCGCTACGACGCGCACGAGGAGACCGATGCCCAGGAGACGGCGCCGCGATCGCCATCGCCTGCCAGGGCGGCGGCAGCCACACCGCGTTCACCGCGGGGGTGCTCCGCAGGCTCCTCGACGGCCCGGAGATCGACGAGTACGACGTCGTCGGGCTCAGCGGCACGTCCGGCGGCGCGGTGTGCGCGCTCCTGGCCTGGACCGCGCTGCGCGAGGGCGACCGCCACCGCGCCCGGCCCCTGCTCGACGCGTTCTGGGCCGACAACTCCGCGTCCACCCCGCTGGACGTCGCCGCCAACGCCTGGCTGATGTGGGCGGCCACCCTGCAGAGCACGGGCTGGCTGCCGCAGGTGAGCCCGTACGACCTGCCGGTCGACGGGCTCGCCGAGTTCCGCGCGCTGCTCACCCGCCGGGTCGACTTCGCCGAGTTCACGCCCGACCCGGACGGGCCGCTGCTCGTCGTCGGCGCGGTCGACGTGCTCAGCGGCAAGTTCCGGGCCTTCCACAGCTACCACGAGGCGATCACGCCGGACATGATCCTGGCGTCGGCCGCGATCCCCAACGTGTTCCCGGCCGTCCACACCGACGGCGGCACGTTCTGGGACGGCCTGTTCTCCCAGAACCCGCCCGTGCACGAGCTGCTCGACGCCGCCCCCGACGAGCTGTGGGTGATCCAGATCAACCCGACGGCGCGCGCCGAGGAGCCCCGCACGGTGCTGGACATCGCCGACCGCCGCAACGAGCTGGCGGGCAACCTCTCGCTCTACCAGGAGCTGCACGGCATCGAGGTGATCGACCGGCTGCTCGCCGAGGGCGTGCTGGTCGGCAGCCGCTACAAGCACATCACCGTGCGGGTGCTGGAGTTCGCGCGGCCGCCGTCGACGCGCCTGCTCGGGTCGACGTCCAAGCTCAACCGCGACGCCCGGTTCCTGAAGGAGCTGATGGACGCAGGGCGAGCGGCAGGCCGAGGAGTTCCTCGCGACGCTGGGCTTCGAGAGCGCGTGGCGCGCCAAGGACATCGAAGCGGTGCTCGGCCACCTCGCGCCGGACGTGCAGCTGACCGCGGCCGGGCCGTTCGCGGGGGTCGACGGCGATGCGCGCACCCGGATCGCCGAGCTGTGCCGCACCGCCGCGATGGACCTCACCCGCAAGCAGCTCACCCGCGACCGGGCGGTGTGGGACGTGCGGCTGCCCGAGGGCCGTGGCCGGATCGAGGCCGAGATCGTCGACGGGAAGGTGACCCGGCTGCGGCTTCAGCTGAACGCGAGCACCGAGGCCGTGAAGCCGTGCAGGTGGTTGCGGCCGCCGACGGGACCGATCTCGCCCGCCGCGAAGAACCCCGCCACGGACGCGCCGAGCGCGGCCTTCACCGTGCGGACGTCGTGGTCGGCGTCGGGGAACATCGTGGTGCCGCGCCCGTTGCAGGAGAACAGCAGCGCGCCGCGCGCCGGGTGGGCCGCGCCGTCGAGCAGCTCGGTGAGGTCCTCGCCCGCGCCCGCCGCGTCGCGCACCTGGAACCGCACGGTCTGCCCGACCTCGACGACCTCGCCGACGGCCACCGCCCCGCTGTCCTCGTCGGCCCCGACGACGCCGCGGATGAGGAAGTCGCCGCGGCCGTGCTCGTCGGCGTACTCGTCGATCGCGACGCCGAGGTGCAGCCCGCGCGTCGCCATCTCCTGCTCGGCGGGCGGCAACGCCGAGACGATCTCGACCAGCCGGGTGTAGGCGGGCTGGCCCGCCAGCTCCAGCAGCAGGTTGCGCTCCGCCCGCGTGACGATCATCGCGGGCCCGATGGGGCGGCAGCCCTGGCTGACGACCGCGCGCGCCCCGACGGCCTCGGCCTCGCCACCGAGCACCACGCCGACGCCGCCCCGTTCGAGCACGTCGCCGTCGCAGAAGAGGCGGTTGGCGCCCGGCCCCGCCCGCGGCCCCGGCCAGGCCGCCGACCAGCGGGAAGCCGGGTGCGGCGGAGTTGCCGCGCTCGAGGAACGCGCCGATGGGGAACGTGTAGGGGTCGACGAGCATGGCCGCGACGCGGTCGTCGGACGCGGGCTGCGGCAGCCCGCCGATGTGCAGGTTGTCGCCGACGCGGGTGACCTCCAGCCGGTACGGGCGTGATCCGCACACCGGGCAGCACCGCCGCCCAGGCCGAGACGGCGGGGCCGTGCTCGCGGCCGTGGCCGTCGCCGATCACCCCGCTGGCGGTGGCGCCGATGGCGGCGCGGGCGGCGCCGAGCTCCATGGCCCGGCGCCCGGCCGCGACCGCCCGCTCGGGGTCGTGGCCCGCGCCGGGGGCGACGAACACGCACAGCAGGTCCGGGCGCGCGCCCTCGAGCGGGGCGAGGGCCTGCCCGACGGCGACCTCGGCCGCGCCCTCCAGGTCCGGGCCCGCCGCCATCCCGTCGCCGAACCGCCGTCCGTCCGCCACGCGTGCCTCCCCCGGTCGCCACCCATCGTCGCAGCGGTCGGCGCCGACGGCCACCACCCACCCGCACTCAGCCCAGGCCGACGGCCACCACCGCCGCCGGCGCGGGCGCTCGCCACGACGCTGGTGCGGCGGCGCGCAACGCGGCGCGGGGCGCACAACGCTGGTGCGAGCGGGCCGCCACCGGCGCCGAAGCGCCGGAGCGGTGGCGTCAGTTGGGGGTCAGGCGCGGTCGAGCGCGGGCTGGGTCGCGCGCCACAGCAGGTGCATGCCCGCGTCGGTGGAGCGTTCCCGCACGTCGGCGCGGCTACCGGGGAGCGACGCGGTCGCGAGCGATCACCCGGCCGTCGGCGGTGGTGACGCAGAAGCACACGTAGCCGACCGGCTTGGCCTCGGTGCCGCCGTCCGGCCCGGCGACCCCGGTGATCCCGACGCCCACGTCGGCGCCGAACCGCGCCCGTGCGCCGTCCGCGAGCGCCCGCGCCACCTCCGGCGACACCGCCCCGTGCGCCGCGATCATGTCCGCGGGCACGCCGAGCAGGGCGGTCTTGGCCTCGTTGGAGTACGCGACCACCCCGCCCGCGACGTACGCGCTCGACCCCGCCCGGTCCACCAGCCGCGACGCGAGCATCCCGCCCGTGCACGACTCGCCGGTCGCGACCGTCCAGCCGCGCGCCAGCAGGCCCGTCGCGACGAGCTCGTCGGTCGTCGTGCCGTCCGCGCTCACCAGGTGCTGCGCGTGCCGCGTCGCGAGCTCGTCGTGCAGCTTCGTCGCGACGTCCTCGTAGCCGGGCTGCGGCCGGATGTCGACCTCCAGCTCGGAGCGGCGCAGGCAGGTGGTGACCTCGACGCCGTGCTGGTCGAGCTCGCGCAGCGTGGCCGCGATCTCCGACTCGGGCAGGCCGTAGTAGCGCAGCTCCCGCGACTCCGCGGCGGGCGTGGCGGCCAGCAGCGCGGCCACCGGCGCGGACGCGAGCGCGGCGGGCCACATCCCGGTGAGCTCCCGCGGCGGGCCCGGCAGCACGACCACCAGCGGGCCGCCCGGACGCTGCACGACGAGCCCGGGCGCGGTGCCCACCGGGGTCAGCGCGACCGCGCCCCGCGGCACCATCGCCTGCTTGCGGTTGGCCGCCTCCAGCGCGGGCCCGGCGAACCCGTTGCGCTTCGCCCACCCGGCCAGGATCCCGGCGATGTGCGCGCGCATGTCCTCGTCCAGCTCCAGCGGCGCGCCGGCGAACGCCGCGACGACCTCGCCGGTGAGGTCGTCGGCCGTCGGCCCGAGCCCGCCGGAGGTGACGATCAGCGCGACGCCCGCCTCGGCGGCGAACCGCAGCGCGCCCTCGAGGTCGCTCCGGCCGGTCGCCGACGATCGCCACCTGCGCCACCTCGAACCCGAGCCGCACGAGCTCGCGGGCGACGAACGGGCCGTTGCGGTCGGCGATCGCGCCCGTGAGCAGCTCACTACCGGTGACGACGACGGCCGCGCGCGGCCGCTCGGAGACGGACATGGCCCGACTCTAGGCGCGATCCCCCGCTGCCTACTCCGCGCGCGCCTCAGGCCGGGTCGAGCTCCGCCGCCACGGCGTCCAGCGCGGCCGTGGCGGACTCGTCGCCGATCCGGACCGCGTCGCCGATCGGCCCCTGCTCGACGGTCAGCGCGCCGACGCCCGCCGAGCGCGCCGGGCCGATCGCGCACAGGTGGCCGCCGAGCGGCGAGCCGCCGACGACCAGCCGCAGGTCCAGGCCGTAGCGCCGGGAACCCTGCGCGACCGTGCCCAGCCCGGGCACCACCCGGTTCGAGCGTGCGCGCCCACAGCGACAGGCCCGCGTCGGCGTCGTGGTGCAGGTCGTCGGCCCCGCGGCAGAGCATCACCAGCACGTGCGTGGCCCCGCCGCGCAGGGCCCGCTCGATGGCGAGCGGCTCGCCGACCGACCCGTCCACCCAGCGCCGCCCATCCCACGCCACCGGCGGCCCGGCGAGCAGCGGGATGGACGCGCTCGCCTGCAGCACCACCCGCCAGTCGGCGACCGACTCCATGCCGGTGAGCGTGTGCGCGGTGAGGTCGGCCGTGTCGGTGGCCACGACGTGCAGCGCGCCGGGCGTGTGCCCCAGCTTCTCCCAGGCCAGGGGCTTGCGGCCGCCGAGAACGTCGTCGAGGAGCAGCGAGAGGTTGACCACCGGACGGCCGGAGCGCAGCCGCCGCATGTCGATGAACGCGCGCGTGCAGAGGTCCTCCGGGTAGCAGGCCGCACAGGCCGCCGCCTCGCCGGTGAGGAACGCCGCCGCGCTGATCGCGCCCGACGACGAGCCGTAGACCTCGTCGAACGCCGGCGCAGAGCCCCGCCCGCTCCAGCGCGTGCAGCATGCCCGCGACGTAGGAGCCGCGCATGCCGCCGCCGCCGATCACGAGCGCGACCCGGTGGTCGTCGAGGCGCTCGCCCGGCGTGCTGCCCGCGGCCCGCCGCTCCAGGAGCACGCGCAGCACGGACCGGTCGCCGTGCAGGAACGGAAGGGACCCCGACGTCACGCCGTGAAGGATACGTACGCTGTCCGGGTGCCGATCACAGTCGTTCTCGCGGAGGACAACGCGCTGCTGCGGCACGGGCTCGCCCGGTTGATCGACTCGGCGGCCGACCTGGAGCTCGTCGGCGCGGCCGCGGACCTCCCGGGCTGCCTCGCGCTGGTCGAGGAGCACGGGCCCGACGTGGTCGTCACCGACATCCGCATGCCGCCGACCCACACCGACGAGGGCCTCACCATCGCCGCCCGCCACCCGGGCACCGGCGTGGTGCTGCTCAGCCAGTTCGCCGAGGCCACCTACGCGCTGGCGCTGCTGGCCGAGGGCAGCGCGCGGCGGGGCTACCTGCTCAAGGAACGCGTCGCCGACGGCGACGAGCTGGCCGACGCGATCCGCCGGGTCGCCGCGGGCGGCTCGGTGATCGACCCCACGGTGGTCGAGGGCCTGGTGGCGGCGAACAAGGCCCGGCCGTCGCGGCTGGATGCGCTCACCCCGCGCGAGCTGGAGGTGCTCGGGGAGATGGCGCAGGGCAAGGCCAACGCGTCGATCGCGGCCAAGCTGGTGCTGTCCGAGCGGGCGATCGAGAAGCACACCAACTCGATCTTCGCGAAGCTGGGGCTCTCCGAGGAGCGCGACCTCAACCGCCGGGTCAGCGCGGTGCTCGTCTACCTGCAGGACCACTGACGACGCGAGGGCCGGTCGGGGATCGCCCGACCGGCCCTCGTCCTTCGATCGCGCTCAGCCCCGGCTGTGGCCGCAGGTCGAGCAGAACTTCGCTTCGGCGGCCATCCGCGTGCCGCAGCGGGCGCAGTCCGTGCGCTGGACCGTCGCGACGCCCGCACCGTTCACGGTCCGGAGGTCGACGGTCGCGTCGGTCGGCGCCACCCCCGGCCACGGCCGGTGCACCAGCACCTTCTCGGCGCGCGGCGGCTGGGCCTGCGCGGGGATCGGGCCGTAGCCGGGGAACGGCGTGGCGGGCAGGCCCGCCGGGAGCGTCGCGGACGGCGTGCGGCGGCGGCGCACCAACACCACGAGCAGCACGGCCAGGCCCGCGGCGAGCACGGCACCACCGCCGACGACCACCCAGAACAGCACCGGCGACGCGTCCGGACGACGGCGCCGGGGCCACCGGCACGTCACCGAAGCGGTCGCGGGCCTTCGCGGCCAGGGTGCGGTACTGCAGCGCCTGCGCGTGCTGCGGCGCCACCTGCAGGAGCTTGTCGAAACCGGCGATCGCGTCGGTGTAGTGCCCGGCGTAGTAGGCGTCGAGCGCGGCGCGGAAGGCCGTGTCGTCGGGGCCCAGCTCGTTGCGCACGCCGTTGCGGGACAGCAGCTCCGTCAGCCCCGACGCCGGTGCCACGAAGTTGAACGCCTGCGACTCACCGGCGGGCATGAAGCTGTTGATCCCGAGCACGCGCCCTTCGAGGTCGACGGTCGGGCCGCCGCTCATGCCGGGCGTCAACGCGGCGCTGGTCTCGTACACCGGCACCGAGCCGACCGTCTTCTTCGCGCTGACCTGACCGTCCTTGTTGGACGGCTCCAGGCTCGGGTCGGTCACGGCGTCGGCGCTGGCCGGGTAGCCGATCGACAGCAGCGGCGTGCCGACCTGGACGTCGGCGTCGGTCGCCAGCTCGACCGAGGGCAGGTCGGTGGCCTCCACCTTGAGCAGCGCCACGTCGCCCTGGGTGAACGGCCGGATGTCGACCAGCCGCGCGGGCAGCACCTGCGGCTTGCCGCCGCCCTGCACCGAGCCGGTGACGACGGCGATCTGGGTGTCGATCGCCGAGCCCTTGGCCTTGCCCTCGACGGTCCAGTTCGCGGTGCCGAACTCGACCGCCTCCTGCAGCGTCACGCCCGGGACGACCGCGACGACGTCCTTGGCCGCCGCGGCGATGAAGTCGCCCTTGATGCCGTTCGGGCTGTAGGTGTCGAGGCAGTGGCCCGCGGTGGCGACGTAGCCGTTGGGGTTCACGCCGAAGCCGGTGCAGGTGACCGCGAGCTCGTACGGGTTGCCGTTGTTGAAGTACGTGCCGGTCTCGTCGGCGACGTAGGCGGAGAACTTCTCGGTGACGTAGACGATCGCGGGCCGCACCTCGGCGGCGGCGCGCTCGGTCGGCGTCGCCTGCTGCGGCGCGGCGGCCGGGCTCGGCGCGGGGGTCGGGGTCGCGGCGAGCGCCGGGCCCGCGCCCACGAGGGTGAGGGCCAGCGCTGCGGCTCCGGCGGCCAACACCCGGGCGGGGAGACTGGACATGGTGGTTGTCCTTCTGGGATCGGGCCGGGGCACTCCCGGCCAACCGGGGAGAACCCTGCCGCCGCCACGGGGGCGAATCCGAGGTCGGCACCTTGCCGATCATGGGTGGGGGTAGCCACACCCCCATCGGGTGGCTCGCCCCCTCGGCGTTGCCGCGCGTGAACGGGCAGACTCGACGGCATGCAGCCGACGCCCGTGCGTGTGCTGGTCGTCGACGACCAGCGGCCCTTCCGCGTGGCCGCATCGGCGGTGTTGCGCCGCATGCCGGACTTCACGCTCGTCGGGGAGGCCGCGACCGGCGAGGACGGCGTGCGCGCGGCCGCCGAGCTGCGTCCCGACCTCGTGCTCATGGACGTGTGCCTGCCCGGTATCGACGGCGTCGCCGCCGCGGGCCGCATCCACGCCGAGACCCCGGCCAGCGTGGTCGTGCTCTGCTCGTCCTACGCCCGCGAGGACCTGTCGCTGCGGCTCGACGAGCCCGGCGTGGCGGGCTACCTGCACAAGGAGGAGCTGCACGGCCCCGCCCTCCGCGAGCTGTGGGCCCGGCTCAGCCCGGCTTAAGAACGTCGGATCACCGCGGATTCCCGGGTCGCCCGCAGGCCGGGCACGAGGGCCAGCAGGAGGGCGAGCACGATTACGCCCGCCACCGTGCCGGTGAGCAGGCCGACCGGGGGCGTGAGGTCGCCCCCGACCCCGATGGACGTCGCCACCTGCCACCACAGCAACCGGGCGGTGGCCAGCCCGACGGGCACGCCGAGCACCAGCGCCGGGGCGACGATCGCCCCGCCGAGCACGGCCAGCATGCCGCGGACCTGCCGGGGCGTGGCGCCGACCGCGGCCAGCACGGCCATCTCGCGGGTGTGGTGGCGCGCGGCGGTGATGAGGGTGTGCGCCATCGCCGCCCCCGCGACGACGGCGAGCGCCGCGGCGAGGATCTCCGGCAGCGGCGCGAGGTCGGCGAGGTTGCGCACCTCGGGCGGGGTCTCTCGCGGCAGGATCTCCAGGTTGCGGCCCAGCTGGGCGGCGAGCGGGCCCGCCTGGCCCGGCGCGGCGACGATCTCGGCGCGCACGATCGGCGAGGTGCGCGCGAGCCCGCCCAACGCGGCGTCGGTGACGACGTTGGTGGTGCCGAGGTGGCCTGCGTCGTCCACGACGGCGACGGTGCCGGTCACGGTGAGCGGGAGCGGCCTGCCGTTGCGGTTGACCACCGTGACGGTGTCGCCGACGTTCACGCCCTGCTGCGCGGCGATCCGCGGGCTGAGCGCGATCTCGGTCGGCCCGAGCGGCATCCGCCCGCTGACCAGCCCGGCGGGCACCTCCCCCTTGCGCTGCGTCTCCGCCTGGACCAGCAGCACGCCGCCGTCGGCGAGCCGGGCGACGACCGAGCGCGTCACCGACAGCGCCGCCACGCGGGGGTCGCCGACCAGCTTGGCCACGTCGACCTCCTCGGCGTCCTCCAGCGCGAGGTCGGCGGCCTGCCCGGTGCGCACCGGATCGGACAGCAGCAACGCGATGCCCGAGCCGAACGCGAGCGCCGCGACGATGCCCGCCACCGCCACGGCGGCCCCGGCCGACACCGCCACCGCGCGGCCGTGGCCCCGCACGGCCACGCGCAGCCCGACGAGCGTCGCGGGCCCCAACGCGGTCCAGGCCGAGCCGCGCGGGCGGGTGGGCCGCGCGGGGGCGCGGGCGCGTCGTCCGGCGGTCGCGGCGGCCACCGCCACCAGCGCGAGGAACGCCAGCGCCGTGACCAGCGCCCCGCCGACGGCCACCTCCCACGGCGCCCGGAACCCCGGCTCCGGCTCGAACCGGGCCTGGCTGCCCAGCGGCTGCAACATGCCCGCGGCCATCCCGATCGCCCCCGCGAGCACGGCGGCGACGACGGCGGCAGGCGCGGCGGCGCCGAGCCGGGCCGCCACCCGTTCGCCCGGGGTCAGCCCCAGCGCCCGCTCCACCTCCTGCGACGCGCGGTGTGCGGCGTGGTGGCGCAGCAGCCCCTGCCCGACCACCAGCAGCCCGCCCGCGGCGAGCACCGCCGCGAAGATCGTCAGGCCGACGACGAGGGTGCGCTCGGCCGCCCGCGCCGCCGGGTCGCCGTCCGCGCGCGGGCGGTACACGCGCGGCGGCAGGAACGCGGCCAGCTGTGACGGGGGTGCCTCGGCCGCCGCGGCCGCGTAGGCCTGGGCGAACCGGTCGGCCGCGCCGGGCGTGTCGTCGAGCCGGACGAACGCGGGGCGGCTCGCCGCGGTGCCCCGGTAGCGCTGGGCGAACGCCGGGCTCGCCAGCGCCTCGGACAGCGGGCCGCCCCACGCGGGCATCCGGGCGATCCCGACCACCCACAGCCGCAGGATCGGGCCCTTCGGGTCGCCGACGCCCGAGCCGAAGCGGGCGATCTGGTCGAGCGTGAGGATGCGGACGGTCACCGCCGTGCCGACGCGCAGGTCGCTCGCCTCGGCCAACGGCTCGCTGATCATGACCTCGTCGGCGGCGTCCGGCGCCGGGGCGCGGCCTTGCGACGACGACCGGGCGGACGAGGTCGGGCGGTTGGTCGAGGCCCGCGCCGAGCGAGACGAACCGCAGCGCCGGGCCCTCGACGCGCGCGACCCAGCCGTAGGTCATCCACGCGGTGCGCACGTCGGGCAGCGTCGGCACGGCGGCGACGAGCCCGGGCTGGTCGACGGGCACCTGCACGCGCACGTCGTCGAGGTCGACCGCGTCGGTGAGGCGGGGGTAGGCCCCGGCCGTGCGCGCACCGAGCGCCACCGAGCCCAGCACCAGGCCCGCGACCAGCCCGAACAGCACGCCGAACAGCAGGAGGGCGCGCAGCCCGGTGCGGCGCTCGGTGGCGGCCACCGCGCGCACGGCCGCCCACGCCACTCCCCGTGCGCGGGCACCGTCGCTCACCGCTCAGCCCACCCGCGCCGGGGCGGTCAGCGTGTGCGCGTCGCCGACCGGCACCCGGCCGCTGACCTCGGTGCCCGCACCCGGCGACGACCGGATCCGCAGGGTGCCGCCGACCGCGCCGAGCCGATCGGCCATGTTCGTGAGGCCCGCGCCGCGGTCGGCGGCCGCCGGGTCGAAGCCGGGGCCGTCGTCGACGACGGTGAAGAAGAGGGCGCCGTCCACCGTCGCCAGCCCGATCGTGACGCGCGCGTCGGGGGCGTGCTTCGCCACGTTCTGCAGGGCCTCCAGGCAGCAGAAGTACACCGCCACCTCGACGGGCTCGGCGGCGCGTTCCGGCCGTTCGTCGACCACCGTGATCGCGAGCGGGCTGCGGGCCGCCACCGCCCGCAGCGCCGCGGCCAGCCCGGCGTCGCGCAGCAGCGGCGGGTAGATGCCGTGCGCGAGGTTGCGCAGCTCGGCGACGGCCGCGCGGGCGCCGCCGTCCAGCTCGTCGAGCAGCTCGAGGTCCGGCGAGTCGGCGGGCAGGCCGTCGCGCAGCAGCCGCAGCCCGACCGCGAGCGCGACGAGGTGCTGCTGGGCGCCGTCGTGCAGGTCGCGTTCGATCCGCCGCCGCTCGGCCGTCGCCGCCGCCACGATCCGCGCGCGGGACGCCTGCAGCTCGGCGTTGCTCGTCCGCAGGTCGACGAGGGTGGCCTGGAGCGCCTCGTCCAACGCGCGGCTGCGCAGCTCGATCGCGAGCCTGCCCGCGACGGCGGCGAGCGCGCGCTCGTCCGCCCCGGTGAAGGCGGCGGCGTCCGCGGCGCGTTCGATCACCACCAGCCCGAGCACCCGGCTGCCGTCGACGGCGGGCGCGAAGCGCATCTGCGGCGGCTCGGGCGTCGGGGGCACCAGCCGTGGCAGCCACATCCGCAGCCAGCCGGGCCCGGCCACCCCGACGCGGGCGAGCAGGCCGCGTTCGGCCGCCGACAGCGGGATCGCGGGCGGGGCGCCGTCGAGCGGGGCGGGCACGATCGTCGCGCACTCCAGGTCGCCCTCGTCCAGCCTGCCCGGCGGCCCCGTCCAGATCCGCACGCTCGACAGCCGCCAGTCGCGGCGCATCGACTCGGCCAGCGGCCGCAGCAGCTCGGCCACCGGCTCGGTGCGCCGGGCGCGGTCGCCGACGTCGGCGAGCAGCTCCTCGGGCGAGCGCCGCACGCCCGCCAGCGCCGCGCGGGTGGAGCGGGCCATCCGCCTGCCCAGCGGCCCCGCGCAGGTCGCCACGAGCAGCATGCCCAGCAGCGCCGGGTTCACCAGGTCGAGCTGCGCGCCGATGGGGAGCTTGCCGAAGGCCAGCAGCATGAGCAGCAGCCCGAGGTCGACCGCGATGGCGAGGCCCGCGAAGTCCGACGACGCCACCAGGATCGAGGTGCCCGCCCGCCGGGCCCGGGCGCTGGTGGTCGCCGCCGCCCCGAGCACGACCGGGAGCAGCGTGAGCGCCGCGGCCACGGGGAACGGCGGCCCGCCGCCGAGCAGCGCGACGCACACCCCGACCGACGCGATCCCCAGCCCGACGATCACCCCCGCCAGGAGCAGCGACCGCGCCGCCCGCCGCCCCGAGAGCAGGTTCATGCCGGGACCCTGGCCTCGACGCGCCCGTCGCGCATCCGCACGACCCGGCTCGCGCCCGCAGCCACCTCCGCGCTGTGGGTGACCATGAGGATCGTCTGGCCACGGGCGTTGAGCTGCCGGAAGAGGTCGAGCACCTCCGCGGCGCCTGCTGAGTCGAGCGCGCCCGTCGGCTCGTCGGCCAGCAGCAGCGTGGGCCGGTTGGCGAGGGCACGGGCGATCGCGACGCGCTGGCGCTGCCCACCTGACAGCCGCGCGGGCAGCTCACCGGCGCGCTCCAACATGCCGAGCCGGTCGAGCAGCTCCCGGGCCCGCGTGAGCGCGTCCTGCCCGCGGGCGCCGCCGACCAGCGCGGCCAGCGCCACGTTCTCCAGCGCGGTGAGGTGCTCGATCAGGTGGAAGAACTGGAACACCAGGCCGACGTGCCTGCGACGCAGGCGGGCGAGCGCCGCGGCGCCGAGCCCGTCGAGGCGGGCGCCCGCGATCTCGATGCTGCCCTCGTCGGCCGGTTCGAGCCCGGCCAGCACGTGCAGCAGGGTGGACTTGCCGCAGCCGGACGGTCCCATCAGGGCCACGAGCTCGCCCGGCTCGACCACGAGGTCCACCCCGCGCAGCGCGCGGACCGGGGCGGTCTGGGCGTCGAACGTCCGCCGCAACCCACGGGCGATCAAGACCGCGCCCACGTCGCACCCCCTTACGCTTTCGCCGCACAAAGTTAACGGCAGATAGGCCCGTGTTGTGCAGGCGCCGGCCGCTTCCGTAGGGTTCGCGCCACGGGATACACGACCCCCTCGAGGAGCGGGCAGGCATGAACACCGAACCCCCGGGCGACGGGTCGGACCTCGGGGAGGTCATCCGGTTCGACGTCGTCGACCACGGCCCCACCGCCCGGGTGCTGCACGTCGTCGGCGAACTGGACACGCTCACGGCCCCCTTGCTGGCCGTGCGGCTGGCCGAACAACAAGCGGCGGTGCCGAAGCTGGTGGTCGACCTGTCCGAGGTCTCGTTCCTCGGCTCGGCCGGGTTGGCCGCGCTCGTCGAGGCGAAGGACGCGGCCGACCGGGATGGTGGTCAGCTGCTGGTCGTGCCCGGCTCGCGCATCGTGAAGCGCGCGCTGGAGGCCACCGGCCTGCTCTCCCTCTTCACCGTCGCCGACGACGTCCCCGAAGCGCTAGGAGCGCGCTGACGGCATGTCCGTGCCCGGTCGGGCGCGGGTTGATGCCAGGCTAGAGGGGTGGACGCCCCCGACCTCACCGCGCTGAGCGCGACCGAGATCGTGGCGCGCGTGCACGACGGGCGCACGAGCGCCGTGGCGGTGGCGGGCGCGCACCTGGCGCGCATCGCGGAGCGCGACCGGCACCTCGGCGCCTTCCAGGAGCACGACCCCGAGCGGGTGCTGGCCGAGGCGGGCGCGGTCGACAGGCGCGCCGACCGGTTCGCGCTGCCGCTCGCAGGCGTCCCCGTGGCGATCAAGGACTGCGTCGACGTCGCGGGCTACCCGACGCGCCACGGCAGCGCCGCCACCGACACCACGCCCGCCCGCCGTGACGACGAGCTGGTCAAGCGCCTCCGCGCGGCGGGCGCGGTCGTGATCGGCAAGACCCGCATGCCCGAGCTCGCGATCTGGGGCTTCACCCACTCCGCGCTCGGCACCACCCGCAACCCGCTCGACCCGGCGCTGGACCCCGGCGGTTCCAGCGGCGGCGCGGCGGCCGCGGTGGCGGCCGGGATGGCCGCGCTCGCGCTGGGCACCGACGGCGGGGGCTCGATCCGCATCCCGGCCGCGTACTGCGGGCTGGTGGGAGTCAAGCCGGGCCGGGGCGTCGTCCCGCTGCCGGGCGGCGCGGACGAGCACTGGTACGGGATGTCGGCGGTGGGGCCGCTCGCGCGCACCGCCGAGGACGCCGCGCTCATGCTGGGAGTGCTCGCCGGGCGGTCGTTCGCGGTCGACGCCCCCGGGCCGGTGCACGTGGCGCTGTCGCTGGCCGCGCCACTGCCGTTCACGCGGCCGCACCCCGACCACCGGGCCGCCGCGGTGGGCGCCGCCGCCCGGCTCCGCGCCGCCCCCGGCGGGGCCGCGGTCACGCTCGCCGACCCGCCCTACCCGCGCACGCTGGGGCTCACCTGGAGCCGTCGCTGGCACGCGGGCGTGGCCAAGGACGCGGAAGACCTGGCGCTCGACCTGTCCGCCGTCGAGCGCCGCACGGCCGCGGTGGTGCGGCGCGGGCGGCGGGTGCTGCGGTTCGGCGCGCCCCGCGAGGCGGCGCTGGCGGGCTGGCGCGACCGGGTGCTGGAGTGGTTCGACGCGGGCGGCTACGACGTGCTGGTCAGCCCCGCCACCGCGCGCCCGCCGGTCGCTGCGGGCGCGCTCGCGGGGCGCGGCTACCGCGCGACGTTCGCGCGTTCGGCGTGGCGCATGCCGTACACGCAAGCCTGGAACCTGGCGGGCCTGCCCGCCGTGGTCGCGCCGGTGCGCATCGGCGGCCGCCCGGTCGGGGTGCAGCTCGTCGGCCGTCCCGGCGCTGAATCGGAGCTGCTGTCGGCGGCGGCGACGCTCGAGCAGCGGGTCGTCCCGGTGGCGGGGGCGGCCCCGCGGCGGGTGTACGTCTAACGGGTGAGACCCACCGGTGGCAGAGCGGGCCCCTTCCCCCTACCGTGAGCCGCGATGTCCGAGACGCCGCGCCACCCCGCCCCCCCGACGGGCGATGACCAGATCACGCTCGCCGTGCACCGCGACGGCACGCGGGTGGTGATCGTGGTCGGTGGCGAGGTCGACATGCTGACCTCGCCCCACCTGCGCGCGCTCGTCCTGGAACACCTCGGTGAGTCGGCGGGTGTCGAGCTCGTGGTGCTCGACCTCGACGCCGTCACGTTCCTCGGCACGAGCGGCCTCGCCGTGCTCATCGAAGTGCGCGAGGCGGCGCACATGGCGGGCGTGGAGCTGCGGCTCGCCTGCACGGCGCGGCGGGTGCTGCGCCCGCTCACGATCGCGGGTCTCGTGACCCTCTTCGACATCCACGACACCCAGGAGGCCGCGCTCGCCGCGACGTGAGCCGCCCGTCCACAGTGACCTCGGTCACACCGGGTTTGACCGCTCAACAACACGGGGAAGTCGGCGTCGCAGTGGGTGAACCGTGCGGCGAGAGGGTGACCATGAGTGACGTGTCCCGGCTTCCAGGACCCATGGATCACGCGTGGCAGTGGCAGCGGCTCGGTTCTTGCCGCGGGATGGACAGTGCGGTCTTCTTCCACCCCGACGGTGAGCGCAACCCGTCACGGGCCCGGCGCACCGCTCAGGCCAAAGAGGTGTGCAAGCGTTGCCCGGTGATGGAGCAGTGCCGCGAGTTCGCGCTGCAGACGCGCGAGCCGTTCGGCGTATGGGGCGGCTTGGCCGAGGCCGAGCGGCGGGTCATCCTGGAGCAGCGTGGCGTGGCGATGGCGAGCTGACCGGCGGGGCGCCGGTCTCCGGCTCCACGAGGGAGAGCTCCAGGCAGCGGTAGCGCAGGAGCGGTAGCCCGTACACGCGGGCGATGCGCTGCGCGGCCTGTACGAGCACCCCGTCCGACGGCGTCGCAGGCGCGAGGCAGTACACCCCTCGTCCCGGGTCGAAGCCGATCAGCTCGCTGAGGGCGGCCACGAGGTCGTCCTCCACCGTGTCGCTCAGCGGGGCGTCGAGCGCCAGGCGGTGCACCACGAGATCGGGGTGCCGCAGCGCCGCCGTGCCGAGCCGCACCTCGTCCACGACCTCGCAGTCGCGAACCCAGTCGTCCGGGTCGTCGTCAGGGCCCTCGACGGCCGCGGCGGGCAGGTCCTCGGCCGCGAGCAGCACGTCGGCCCGGCCGAAGCTGTCCAGCAGGCGGGCGAGATCGGAACCCGGGCGGAGCAGCTCGACGGCGTCGATCGCCACGGCGACGACGCGCCGATCGGCGTCGCGGACCGGTTGCGCCACCGACGGGGACGCCATCGCGAACGCAGGGGGCGCAGGCCCCACCCCCGAAACCGCGCTCATCGCCGCCACCCCTCGGACGCGCGCACCGCCGTTGGTGCACGATCACCAGTGAACCGGTTGTGCGCCACAGAGTCGCGTCCCCGTCGTTGCGCTACGCCGAACGGTGCGCAGCAGTCCGTGAGTGGCGAGTGATCAGCCTTCGATGCCCACGACCAGCAACGCGACGTCGTCGCCGAGCTCTGCGGGGAGGCAGACCGCCACGACGCGCTCGGCCGCTTCCTCGGCCGACACGCCGGACGGGAGCCCGGCCACGGTGCGCTCCAGGATGTCGGTGCGCTCGTCGGCGTCCTCGCCCGCGACGTCGGTGAACCCGTCGGTGTAGAGCAGCAGCAGGCTGCCCGGCGCGCAGCGCACCTGGGCCTCGGTGTGCGGCCCGCGCGGCGGCCGAGGTCGCGCACCGCACCGATCATGGGCGAGCGCTGCTCGTCGAGGCGCAGCAGCTCGCCCTGCGGGGTGAGCACCAGCGGGGCGGGGTGGCCCGCGTTCGCGTAGCGGACCAGCCGGGAGCCGTCGGCGCCGGGCGGCTCGATGCGGGCGTAGACGGCGGTGGCCATGGCCGCCATCTCCAGGCCTTGCACGAGCTGGTCGCAGCGGTCGAGCACCGAGCCGGGGCCGCCCCCGTCCCAGGCGTAGGAGCGCAGCACGCCGCGCAGCTGACCCATGGCGGCGGCCGCCCGCAGGTCGTGCCCGACGACGTCGCCCACGGCGACCCCGACCGCGCCGTCGGGCAGCGGCAGGACGTCGTACCAGTCGCCGCCGACCTGGTTGCCGTCGACGCCGACGAGGTAGCGCGCCGCCAGCTGCAGCCCGTCGACCTTGGGGAGGGCGGGCAACAGGCTGTGCTGCAGCGTGATCACCGCGGCGTGCTCGGTCTCGTAGAGCCGGGCGTTGTCGACGGCCAGGGCCGCCCGACCCGCGAGGTCGGCGGCGAGGTGCACGTCGCGCGCGGAGTAGCGGCGGCCGTAGGGGTGCTGGGTGTAGAGCGTGAGCGCGCCGAGCACCCGACCGCGGGCCCGCAGCGGCACGATGATCGCCGAGCGCAGGCGGAGCCGGTCGAACGCGGCGGCGGCCGCGGCGTTGTCGGGGAAGCGGGTGGCCCCGGTGTCGGGCAGCTCGGCCACCAGCTGCGGTTCGCCGCCTGCGAACACCTCGGCGGTGGCCCCCGTGCCGTCGACCCGGTAACGGTGGGCCTGCGCCAGGCCGTGCAGCTGGGCCTCGTCGGCGGGGTTGCGCGCCGCCACCGCCACCCGGCGCGCGGTGCCCTCGCCGGGCCGGTCGAACAGGTCCACGGCGCACAGGTCGGCGAGGTGCGGCACGACGATGCGGGCCAGCCGGTTGCAGGCGCCGTCGACGTCGGGCGCCGCCGTCATCTCGGTGGTCGCCTCGGCGAGCAGCCGCAGGTACCCGCGGGCCTCCTCGGCCTCGGCCAGCGCCGCGCGCCGCTCCTGCTCGACGATCACGCGTTCGGTCACGTCGTTCTGCACGCCGACGAAGTTGACCAGCTCGCCCTCGCCGTCGAGCACCGGGGAGATCGACACCTGGTTCCAGAAGGCCGTGCCGTCGCGGCGGTAGTTCAGCAGCACCTCGGTGATCGGGACCCGCTCGTCGAGCGCCCTCGTGATCCGGTTGATCGCCGCGCGATCGGTGGCGTCGCCCTGCAGGAACCGGCAGTTGCGGCCCACGACCTCGGCAGGGCTGTACCCGGTGAGCCTGGTGAAGGCCGGGTTCACCCAGACCAGCGGGTCGTCCGTGCGGCGCGGGTCGGTGATCGTGAAGGACATCTCGGTGGCGACGACCGCGCGGTCGCGCAGCACCTCGAGGCGTCGGCGCTCGCCCTTGTCGGTGCCCGTGAGCTGTAGGAACGCCACCAGTGCACGCTCTTCGAGGCCCAGCGCCGTGTTGTCGGACAACCCGAACCCGGTGACCCAGAGGAGCCTGCCCTCGCTGGCCTCGCGCTGGTTGGGGGTGGCCGAGGAGCCGCGGCGGGCCGCGTCGTGCACGGCCACCGGCTCACCCGCCACCGGCACCCCCGCCGCGACGAGCGACAGCGGCGAGTCGGTCTCGCTCATCCGCCGTCCGCCGAGGTCGGTGAGGCCCGCGGCGTCGCTCCACGCGTCGATGTCGACGGGCAGCCGCACGCGTTCGCCCGTCAGCTCGATCGCCGCGGGGTTGGCGTAGACGACCTGGCGGTGCCGCGGGTCGATGATGAGGACGGCGGCGGGCGCCGTGTGCAGCACGGCGGGGAGCCGGTGTCCGTCGTCGGTGCCGCTGTGCGCGCCCGACCTGTCGCTGTCTACGCCGAACATCGCGGACCAGCGTAGTGCGCGACCCCGCAGACGGCAGCTCACGGCGGCTCGCGGCGGGACCCCGCGCCCGGGCGCGCGCTCGGGATCGCGCCACCGTGTACGGCCGGGCAGGCCCCATCAGTGCACCTCGCAGGCGCCGTCCGTGCACCTCGCAGGCGCCGTCCGTGCAGGCGCCGTCCGTGCACCCCGCAGGCGCCGTCCGCACCACGCAGGCGCCGTCCGTGCACCCCGCGGCCACCGCCCGGCCGTCGGGCTCGCTGCTTCCGGGTCGCCGTTCGGTCACCATCTCGCCTCTATCGCCGCCCGGGCGCGCGCCCGCCGCGGGCGTCCGGATAGGGTCGCGCTGGTTGAGAAACAGCCGCCCCCGCCCCGGAGCGGCAGCGACCGCGCCGGCGCATCTGTATTCGAGCCGACTCGTCGGAGGTGAGCGTCGTTGCTCGACCCCACCAAGCCTCGACCCTCCCCTGGTCCCGGTGAACTCGGCGTGACCTTCGAGCAGCCCGACACGCGCCACGCGTTGCTCGTCGTCGAGGGTGAGATCGACACGCTGACGGCCGGATCGCTGGAGCGCGCCCTCACCGAGCTGCTGGACGACACGGCGGAGGTGCTGGTCATCGACCTCGCCGCCGTCACGTTCCTCGCCTCGAGCGGGCTCGCCGTGCTCATCAGGGCGGCCCACCTGGCGGGCGAGCGACGGCTGCGGCTGGTGTCGACCGCCCGTGCCGTACGGCGGCCGATGGAGATCACCGGTTCCGACCAGCTTTTCGATCTGTACCCGGACCGCGCCGCCGCACTCTCCCCCGAAGAGTGAGCCCGTTGCGGGACATAGGAAGATGAGCCTGCGAGGTCACAGGCCGCGAGAGGAGACCAGCAGCGTGTCCGATTGGGACTCCCACCCGCCCGGCGAGCCCTCCGTCGTGGAGGTGCGCACCTCGGCGACCGCGGCGCTGATCCCGACGATACGGGCGGTGGCCTCCGATCTCGCCGCGCGCGCCGACTTCGATCTGGACGCGATCTCCGACCTGCGGATGGCCGTGGACGAGGCGTGCGCCACCCTCGTCGACGTCGCAGCGCCCGCGAGCATGCTCCAGTGCACCTTCCGCGTGCACGCCGAGCACATCGAGGTGCACGCCCACGTGCACGCGGGCTCCGCGGACGCGACGGTGTCCACGGACACGTTCGGCTGGCGGGTCTTGCAGACCCTCGCCGACCACGTCGAGGCCCTCCGGCAGGACAGCGTCGTCGGCGCTGACCACGCGGGCCCCACGGTCGGCATCCGGCTGGACAAGCACGCAGGCATGCCACCCCGGTGACCGCGGCCGACCCCGAGTACGGCCACCTCGCCCCGCTGCTGACCGAGTACGCCTCGCTCGCACCCGACGACCCCCGTCGTGAGGCGATGCGCGATGTACTGGTCACCGGGTACCTGCCGGTGGCGCAGCACATCGCCCGCCGGTTCGCGGGGCGCGGTGAGCCGTTGGACGATCTCGTGCAGGTGGCGACCGTCGGGCTGATCAACGCGGTCGACCGGTTCTCCCCCGAGCGCGGCGCCGACTTCTTCTCCTTCGCGGTGCCGACGATCAGCGGCGAGATCCGCCGCCACTTCCGCGACCTCGGCTGGTCGATGCGGGTGCCCCGGCGCCTGAAGGACCTGCACGTGGCGATCAACGGCGCGGTGTCGAGCCTCTCGCAGGGCCTCGGCCGCGCCCCCAAGCCCACCGAGATCGCCGAGCACCTGGGCGTGCCGCTCTCGGAGGTGCTCGAGGGGCTGGAAGCCTCCGAGGCCTACCGGAGCTCGTCGCTGGACGAGATGCTCTCCTCGGAGCAGGGCAGCGCCACGGTGGGCGAGCTGGTGGGCGCGGCGGACGCCGAGCTCGACCGGGTGGACAGCCGCCAGGCGTTGCGCCCGATCCTCGCCGAGCTGGACGAGCGTGAGCGCACGATCGTGCTGCTGCGCTTCTTCGGGAACATGACCCAGACCCAGATCGCGGAGAAGGTCGGGATCTCGCAGATGCACGTGTCGCGGCTCCTGGCGCAGACCCTGGACCGGCTCCGCAACCGGATGGACCCAGACACCCGCGTGGGCTGAGCCCGTCGGGAGGATTTGCGCGATGAGCCAGCCCGAACACGTCCTCGTCGTGGGGGCGGGGCTCGGTGGTCTCCGGACGGTCGAGCAGCTCCGCAGCGCGGGCTTCCAGGGCCGGATCAGCCTCGTCGGCGACGAGCAGCATGCCCCGTACGACCGGCCGCCGCTCTCGAAGCAGGTGCTCACGGGCGAATGGGCCCCCGAGCGCACGACGCTGCGCTCGGTGGAGGGCCTCGAAGACCTGGGCGTGCGCACCCATCTCGGCATGCGCGCGGTGGCGTTGCGACCGGGCGAGGTGGAGCTCGCCGACGGGGCGTCGTTGCACGCGGACGCGATCGTGGTCGCCACCGGCCTGGCCGCCCGCACGCTGCCCGGGCAGCCCACGGGCGTGCACACGTTGCGGACTCTGGACGACGCGCTGGCCCTGCGCGCGGCGCTCGAGCGCGCGAGCTCGCTCCTGGTGATCGGCGGCGGCTTCATCGGCGCCGAGGTGGCCAGCTCGGCCCGCACCCGCGGCCTCGCCGTGACCGTGCTGGAGGCGCTGCCCGTGCCCTCCGCTCGCGCGCTCGGCGAGGAGCTGGGCGCGCTGACCGGGCGGCTGATGACCGAGGCGGGCGTCGACCTGCGCACCGACGTCCGGATCGACGGCTTCGTCACCGGGAGCGCCGCCCCCGACAGCACGGGCAGCGGGGGTATCGGCTGCGGGGGCGATGCGAGCGGTGCAGGCGGCACGGGCGACACCAGCCGCGCGGACGACGCAGGCGGCCCGAACAGCGCCGGCGAACCCAGCGGCACGGGCGACGGCGCCAGCCGCGTGGGCGACGGCGGCGCGGGCGACGGCGGCGCGGGCGACGGCGGCGCGGGCGACGGCGGCGCGGGCGACCAGGCGGCGCGTGGGCGACGGCGGCGTGGGCGACGGCGGCGGACAGCTCGGGGTGGCGCTGGCGGACGGGTCGCGGGTGACGGCGGACGTCGTGGTGCTCGGGATCGGCGGCGTGCCCCGGCTGGGGTGGGTGGACGGCGCGCCGGACGAGGGCGCCGTCCCCGGCGGCCTGCCTTGTGGGGCGACGGGGCGGGTCGAAGGGTTGTCCGGCGTGTGGGCGGTGGGCGACGTCGCGGCGTGGACCGACCCCAGCCGCGGCGACCGGCATCGCCACGAGCACTGGACCAGCGCAGGCGACCAGGCCGCCACCGTGGCGCGCGACATCCTCGGCGAGCCGCCCCCGCCTGCGCGGGTGCCGTACTTCTGGTCTGACCAGTTCGGGTTGAAGATCCAGCTCTTCGGAAGGCCGGAACACGCCGACACCCTGCTGCCGCTGCACGGCGACGGCCTCGCGGGCGGCGCGGTGCGCGGCACGGTGGTGGGCCTGCTCGCCGACGGACGGCTGGTGGCCGTCGCGGGCTTCGGCGCCGCGCGCTTCGTCGCGCGCTACCGCGCCCTCTTGCTGGACGGCGCCGACGGCGCCGCCGCGCTGGAGTTGGCGAGCACGCTGCGCACCCGCTGAGACGGCGTCGCCCGCGGCTGCGGGCGCGCGCCGCCCGTCGTCAGCGGTTGCGGGCGCGCGCCGCCCGTCGTCAGCGGTTGCGGGCGCGCGCCGCCCGTCGTCAGCGGAAGAGCTTGCGCAGCACCGCGGCGGCGATGACCACGCCGAGCGCGATGAGGCCGTACTTGATCTTGGGGTCGGCGAGGCGCTGCTGCAGGCTCGCCCGTCCCTGCTCGACGAACCGCTTCGGGCTGGCACGTTCGCTGAGCACGTCGAGGCTCTCGGCGAGCGCGTCCCTCGCCTTCTCGATCTCTTGCTGGATGGTGTCCGGGTCGCGCGCCACGACGCCTCCTGACATGCCGGTGGGTGGGGCAGGCAACACCGTAGATCACACCTCGCCGACCCGGCCGGGCGACGTGCCAGGATCGGCCCATGAGCACCCGTCTCACCGCTGGCGACACCGCCCCCGATTTCACCCTCCCCGACGCCGACGGCAAGCCCGTCTCGCTCGCCGACTACCGCGGCCGCCGCGTGGTCGTGTACTTCTACCCGGCCGCGGGCACCCCCGGCTGCACCAAGCAGGCCTGCGACTTCCGCGACAGCCTCGCCGAGCTCAACGGGGCAGGCCTCGACGTGCTCGGCATCTCCCCCGACAAGCCCGCGAAGCTGGCCAAGTTCCGCGACAAGGAGGGGCTCACCTTCCCGCTGCTGTCCGACGCCGACAAGGACGTGCTCAACGCCTGGGGCACCTTCGGTGAGAAGCAGATGTACGGCAAGACCGTGACCGGCGTGATCCGCTCGACGTTCGTGGTCGACCCGGAGGGGAAGATCGAGGTGGCGCAGTACAACGTGCGCGCGACCGGCCACGTCGCGAAGCTCCGCAAGGACCTGTCGGTCTGAGCTCGCCGCGGGTCCGTATCCTGGCGGGGTTGCCGGCGTAGTCCAACTGGCAGGAGACACGATCTTTAGGTGGTCGACAGTGCGGGTTCGAATCCCGCCGCCGGTACGACCCCGTCCGCGGATCCCGCGCCGCCGCCTACGGGCGGGGGTCGGGTCGCCGCGCGCCACGACCCGCAGCTCGGGCCGTCCACCCGCCACCGGTTCGGTACCGGTGACGGCCACGTCGCCCGAGGTGTCGGTGCGCCGCACGAGCGCTCCCCTGCGCTCCAGCACCGCCAGCAGGGCCAGGTTCGGCTGCCCGTAGGTGTTGCCCGCCCCGACGCTCACCAGCACCACCCGCGGCGCGACCGCAGCGAGGAAGGCCGGTGAGCTGTACCGGCTGCCGTGGTGCGGCATCTTGAGGATGTCCGCCTGTACTGATCGACCGGCCGCCAGGATGTCGGCCTGCTCGGCGAGCTCGGCGTCGCCCGACAGCAGCACCGTGCCCGCCGGGGTGGCGGCCCGCACCACGAGGGAGCCGTCGTTCACCGCCGTGCCGTCGTCCGGGTCGATGTGGGCGACCGGGTGCGGCGGGCCCAGGACGTCGAGGGTGAGGCCGGGCACGGTCAGCTTGCGGCCTGCGGCCAACGCGACCAGCGGCACGCCTGCCGCCGTGGCGAGCCGGGCGATGTCGCGCAGCGCCCACGCGGGCTCGCGGACCGGGCCCACCGCGATCGCTCCGACCGCCCGTCCGCGGAGCGCGCCCGCCAGTCCGCCGACGTGATCGGCGTGCAGGTGGCTGAGCAGCACGAGAGCGATGCCGCGCACCCCGAGGCGCGCGAGGCAGGCGTCGATGGGCCCGTCGGCCGGGCCCGCGTCGACCAGCACCACCCAGCCCGGCCGGGCCGTGGCCAGCACGACGGCGTCGCCCTGCCCGACGTCGCACGCCACGATCACCCATCCCGCGGGCGGCCAACCCGGTGGGACGAGCCGGGTCGGCACGATCACCACCGTGGTACCCGCCAGCACGGCGAGCAGCACGGCGCGGCGACGGCGGGTGCGGGCCACCACCGCGATGCCACCGAGCACCGCGACCATGAGCAGCGCCCCCACCGGGCCCGCGGGCCAGGGCAGGGCGGCGCCGGGCACCGCGGCGGCGCGATCGGCGACGGCGATGAGCCAGGCGGCAGGCCATCCGGCGAGCCAGGCGCAGGCGCTCGCCGCGGCGGGCGCGACCGGAGCGACCAGCGCGGCCAGCACGCCCAACACCGTGGCGGGGGCGACCGCGGGCGCCGCGAGCAGGTTGGCAATCACGGCCACCGGGCTGACCAGCCCGCCCAACCCGGCCACGATCGGAGCGGTCACGAGAAAAGCCGCGGCGGGCACGGCGAGCGCCTCGGCGACGAGCCGCGGCACCCCGCGCGCGGTGAGCCGCGCCGCCCACCGCGGCGCCAGGAGCACGAGCGCGGCGGTGGCCGCCACCGACAGCGCGAACCCGGCGTCGACGGCGAGCGCGGGATCGGCGAACAACAGCACCAGCACGGCGGCGGCGAGCGCGGGCAGCGCGGAGCGCGAGCGGCCCGCCCCGAGCGCCACCAGCGTGATCGCTCCCATCACGGCTGCCCGCACCACGCTGGGCGAGGGCCGGGCGAGAACCACGAAGCCCACCAGGACCGCGCCCGCCACCGCCGCCGACAACCGCGGATCGGCCCGGAGCCGCCGGAGGCCCGCGAGCACGGCACCGGTCAAGATCGCCAGATTCGCCCCGGACACCGCGAGCAGATGGGTGAGCCCGGCGGCGCGGAAGTCGTCGTCGACCTCTTGGGTGAGGGTGCTGGTGTCGCCGATGGCCAGACCGGGCAGCAGCCCGGCCTCGGGGGGCGCGAGCGTGCCCGTGGCGGCCCGCAGGCCCGAGCGCAGCCCACCGGCGGCGGACTGCCACCAGGGCGGAGCGTCGACGTCGCGCGGTGCTCCCCGCACCCGCAGCACCGCGATCGTGAGGTCGCTGCGCTCGGCTGGGGCGAGCAGACCCTCGGCCGTGACGCTCTGACCGGGCAACAGCCGCTGCCAGCCCTCGGCGGGCGCGAGCAGCAGCACCCGGCCCCCGGCGTGCCAGCTCCCCGCACCGGCGGTGGTGGCCACCAGCTCGGCGGGCACGACCACCCGGGCGGCGGCCGGGCCCGGCTGCCCCGAGGTGCGCAGGGCCCGGGGATCGTCGCGCAGGACGACCCGGAGGGTCGCCGCCGCGCCCCGGAGCGCCTGGTCGTGCAGCGGGTGCGAGGCCACCAGGAAGGTGTGGGCCGCGATGACGATCCCGGCCGCGGCCGCCGTGCCCGCGGCGGCGAGCAGGACCGGCGACCGACGCCGTAGGCAGGCGAGCGCGGCGGCGACGCACGCGACCAGCGCGCCCGCGACCGGCCCGGCGCCCAAGCCGAGCAGCATCACCGCCCAGGCGGCGGCTGCGGCCGGGACCAGCCGGAGATCAACGGGCGGGCGCTCGGTGGGCGGGCGCATCAGACCGTCACCAGATCGCGGAGCTGCTGGAACCGGCGTTCACCGATGCCGTCGATCTCCCGCAGCTGATCCACACGGGCGAAGCGGCCGTTGCGGCTGCGCCACTCCACGATGTGCTGGGCGGTGACCGGGCCGACTCCCGGAAGCGTGTCGAGCTGCGTCACGCTCGACGTGTTCAGATTGATCTTGGCGGGCGGGCCCGCGCCTGCCGGCCCCGCACCGCCCGACCCCGGCCCAGCATCCCCCGCGCCGTCCGTCGCACCGGAGGGCAGCTGACCGGCCGCGTCCGGCGCGGGCGGGACCCCGACCGCGATCTGCTCGCCGTCGACGAGGCGGCGTGCGAGGTTCAGACCCGACAGGTCGACGCCCGGCCGCGCACCACCGGCCGCGGTGAGCGCATCGGCCACCCGCGCCCCGTCCGGCACGCGCACCACGCCCGGATGCGCGACCCGCCCGGCGACGCTGACCACCAACTCCTTCGCGGCCGCAACGCCCACCGTGGCCGTGGGGCCTGCGCTGGTCGTCGCCCCGTCCGACCCGTTCCGCTTCGGCGCTGGGCACCCCGTCGACGGCGACCGCGGGGAGGCCCCGCACCGGCTCGGCCTGTGGCCGCGACGTCCACACCCCGACCGCCGCGACGACCGCGGCCACGACCGCCACGAGCACCAACGCCACCGCTCCTGGACGGCCCGGATCGAGGCGTAGGCGGTGAACGGGCGCTCCGTCGGCCCGGCCGGACCACCGGCGCCGCCACACGGCGATGCGCGGCACCCGCAGCGGCACGGTGGGTGGCCCGGCAGGCGCCGCATCCGGGCCATCGAACCGACCACCTGCGCAGGCAAACCCGTCGCGAGGCGCAGGTAGCAGGCTCAGCACCGACGTGAGCCTGCTTGCGGGAGCGGTTCGAGGCACAGCTCGACGCTAAGTCGGTGTGGACGCTCCGCGGCAAGCAATCACGAACCTGTGGACAACCGCCGACGATGTGGACAACTCCACGACTACCGACCCGGCGGCGCCGGGGTCGCCCCCGTCCTCGGCACCACGACCACCCCGACCAGCCCGGTTCCGACGTGCGCGCCGATCACGGCCCCCACCTCCGACACCAGCAGCCGCGCGACGTCGAGGCGTTCCCGCAGCCGCGCCGCTACCTCCTCGGCCCGGGCGGCGGCGGCGAGGTGCTGCACGGCGACGTCGACCGGCCCCTCCCCCGCCGCCTGCGCGGCGAGCTCGACGAGCCGCTGCGCCGCCCGCGCCGTGGTCCGCACCTTCTCCAGCGGCAGGATGCGGCCCTGCGCGACGTGCAACAGCGGCTTCACCGCGAGCGCCGTGCCCACCCAGGCCGCGGCCGCCCCGATCCGACCGCCCCGGCGCAGCCGTTCCAGGGAGTCGAGCGAGAAGAAGATGCGGCAGCGCCTCGCGACATCCGTCGCCGCGGCCGCGACCTCGTCGATCCCCCCGCCGTCGTCGGCGGTGTCGGCCGCGGCGAGCACCGCGTAGCCCAACCCCATGCACGCCGCACGCGAGTCGACCACCCGCACCCGGTCGGCTCCGATCTCGTCGGCCGCCAACCGCGCCGCCTCCCAGGTGCCCGACAGCTCCCGCGACAGGTGCACCGAGACGACCGCCGACGCGCCCGCGTCCAGCGCAGCCCGGTAGCAGTCCAGGAACGCGGCGGGCGCGGGCCGCGAGGTCTGCACGTCCAGGCGCCGGTCGGCCAGCGCCGCGCAGAGCTGCGTCGTGTCGATCTCGACGCCTTCCCGCCCCACCTGCGCGCCCAGCCGCACCGACAACGGCACCACGCGGATGTCCCGCTGGGCCGCGAGGCCTTCGGGCAGCGAGGAGGTGGAGTCGGTCACCACGGCGACGGGCACGCGTCAGCCTATCGAGTCGGAGCAGAGCAGCGCGGCGCACGCCCGGCCGACCTCGGCGTGTGCCGACCAGCCCCAGTGCATGCCGTCCGGGTTGCCGCGCCCGCTCAGCACGTGCTCCCCGACGAGCGCTTTGAGGTCGAGGAGCGCGACGCCGTGCGCCTGCGCCCACGCGCGCGTCGCCCGTTCCGCGGCAGGCCGTCCGACGTGCACGCGGGCGTACTCGGCGGCACGGTGCACCGGGGGCAGGACCGCGACCACGGGGATGCCCGGCCGGATCGCGAGGACGGCCGCACGGCACTGCTCCAGGTGCCGGACGGTCAGGCGGGGCGGCAGCGCCACCGGCCCGCCGCCGGGCAGCGTGCGGGCGAACGCCCACGCCAACCCCGGCTGCAGGCGCCGGTAGGCCGGGCGCACCACGCGCCGCAGCCCTTCCGGCCGCACGACCGGGAGCAGCTCGCGCAGCGCCGTCGGCAGCGGCGAGGGCAGGGTGTCCATGCCGCCGACGCCGAGCACGAGCGCGTCGACCCGCGGGAGCGTCGCCCAGATCCGGGGGTCGCGGATCAGCGCATGCCAGGCGTGGCGGGCCGTCCAGCCGATCCCCGCCACCAGCTCGGCCCGGCCGCCCAGCGCGGCGGCCGCGACGTTGGGCCACAGCCGCGGTTCGTCGGCGGGCTCGGCGCGCTCGGGCCCGTGGAAGGCCAGCGAGTCGGCGAGCACCAGCAGGGTGGGACCGGGCACTAAGGCTCGGCGTCGTAGCCGACGTTGTAGCCCGACAGTCGCCAGCGGGGGTGGTCGGCGCGGCGCGCGAGCGCGGCCCAGTGGCAGTTGGCCATGCCGCCGATCGACGGCCACGTGGAGATGGGCAGGCCGAGGAGGCCGCACACCAGGCCCGCGATCATGCCGCCGTGGGCCACCACCACGACGATGCCCTCGGGGTTGTCGGCGTACTCCTCGTCGAGCTCGTCGATGACGGGCCGCGAGCGGCGCACCACCTCGATGCGGGACTCGCCGCCGGGCGGCGCCCACGCGGGGTCGGAGCGCCACTCCGCGATCGCGCCGGGCCACCCCGCCTCGATCTCGGCGATCGTGCGCCCCTGCCACTGCCCGAGGTGGGTTTCGCGCAGCCGCGGATCGACCTTGACGTCGAGGCCGACCGCGGCGCCGATCACGGTGGCGGTGTCGACGGCGCGCCGCAGGTCGGAGCTGATCAGCCGGTCCGGACCGAGCGCGGCGATGCCCGGGGCGACCGCCGCGGCCTGCGCCAAGCCCTCCGCCGTGAGCTCGGCGTCGAAGTGGCCCTGCATCCTGCGCTCGACGTTGTGGTCGGTCTGGCCGTGGCGGAGCAGGACCAACCGGCGGAGCGTCACCCGTCGCCCTCCGCCTGCTCGACCTGCGCCTCCGCGAACGCGATGCGCGGGCAGTCCTTCCACAGCCGGTCGAGCCCGTAGAAGCCGCGCTCCTCGCTGTGCTGGACGTGCACCACGACGTCGACGAAGTCCAGCAGCACCCACCGACCCTCTCGGGCGCCCTCGCGCCGGGTCGGCTTGGCGCCCGCGAGGCGCATCTTCTCCTCGACCTCCTCGACGATCGCCTGCACCTGCCGCTCGTTCGGTGCGGAGGCGATCACGAAGAGGTCGGTGATCACCAGCTGCTCGGACACGTCGAGCACGACGATGTCCTGCGCCTTCTTGTCGGACGCTGCCGCCACGGCCACCCGGGCCATCGCCAACGCCTGGTCGGTCGCCGTCACGCTCGTCCTTCCCACCCGACCCGACCGGGTCGGCGCGGCGACCAGTGTCCCAGCCGCAGCAGGCGGTGGGAGCGCCGGGTGAGGACCGGCACGCGATCGACGCGAGCGGGTTCCGCCCAGGTCGAAGCCCGCAGGCTTTCCGGGTGCGCCGCCGCGTCCGCGACGACCGCTAGGGTGGGCCGCTCCCTCGACCCGGCGGAGGCCTGCGTGATGCGGTGGGACCACGCGCGACGGCACACCGCGTGCGGCCTGCTCGCCCTCGCGCTGCTCACGTCCTGTTCCGCGACCGAGCCACGGCCGGACGTCGGCGGTTCGGTCGCGGAGCCCGCGCCGGGGGCCACCTTGGCGTGGTCGCGCGTCATCGCCACCGGCACCCGGCCGTTCGCGGTCGTGGGCGAGACCGTGCTCCTCGCCGACGGCACGGCCCTGCTCGGGCTGCGCCGATCCGACGGGGGCGAGCTGTGGCGGCTGCCGTTCGTCGACGGGGACCGCTTCACCGTGGCGGGCGGCCACGTCGTCGTCGAACGGAGCCGCACGGGGTCGTTCGTCGCGAGCGAGCCGACCGACAGCCGGTCGGTCGAGGTGTTCGACGCGGCCACCGGATCGCCCCGCTGGCGGGCGGAGGGGCCGGCGCGGGCCGTGGTGCGCACGGATGCGGTCTACCTGACCCGAGCCGCGGATCGGGTCACCACGGCCCACGAGATCGCCGACGGGCGGGCTCGGTGGACGGCGTCGGGCATCGGCATCGCCAACGACAGCATCGGCGCACGGCTCCCCTACGCCCCACCGTCGCCGCGCTACCTGGCGACGACGGGAGGCGGCACGGTGGCGGCCGTCGACGCCCGCACGGGCGCCGTCCAACGCGGACGGCTCGGCTCCCACGACTGGTACGCGCTGGTCGCGGACCAGACCCTCGTGGCGACCGACAACGACCCCCCGCCGAGCGAGCGCCGGTGCACGGTCGCGGTCACCACGGTCAAGGTCGACGGCACGAACCAGCGCACCACCACGGCCTTCAGCGGCAGGCAGGCCGACAACAGCTGCGAACGCGCCCTCGCCGACACCGACAACGGCCAGTCCGCCCTCGGATCCGGCACCCGCATCGCCGTGAGCAGCGCGGACGGGCGTCCCCAGGCGCTGGACCTCGCCACGGGGGCGATCACCTGGACCGCGGCCGCCCCGGGCGTGCCGATCGACGGCGACGGCAACTCCCTCCTGGTGCGCAGGCACGCCGACACCGGCGACCTCGCCCTCCTCGATTTCGCCGGCGGACGGCAACGCTGGACGGCGCCGGACGCCGGCCTGCCCGGCACCTCGGCCAGCTGGAACTCCGCGGTGACCAGCGGGCTCGTCGCCGTCACCGGAGCGGCCGACGACCACCCGTTCGTCACCGTGTACGACGCCGACACCGGTCGCCTCCGCGGCCGCTTCCCCTCCTGGCTCGCCGGGGCCGGGGACGCCTGGGTCGCGGTGACCCACGGCAACGGCACGGCCGATCAGTTGACCATGGAGTTCTGGACGTTCTCCTCGCGGTAGAGGTGGCGCTTCGAGATGTACTGGACCACACCGTCGGGCACGAGGTACCAGACCGGCCTGCCGAGGGCCACGCGGTCGCGGCAGTCGGTGGACGAGATCGCCATCGCGGGCACCTCCACGAGCGTGACGACCCCCTCCGGCAGGTGCGCGTCGGCCAGCTCGTAGCCCGGCCGCGTGACGCCCACGAAGTGCGCCAGCTCGAACAGGGCGTCCACCTTGTGCCACGACAGGATCTGGGCGAGGGCGTCGGCCCCGGTGATGAAGTACAGCTTCGAATCCGGGTACCGGGCGCTCAGGTCGGTGAGCGTGTCGGAGGTGTAGGTGGGCCCCGCGCGGTCGATGTCGACCCGGCTCACCGAGAACCGCGGGTTGGACGCGGTGGCCACCACCGTCATGAGGTAGCGGTCTTCGGCCGGGCTCACGACCTTGGCCGACTTCTGCCACGGCTGCCCGGTGGGCACGAAGATCACTTCATCGAGCGTGAACCGGTCGGCGACCTCGCTGGCCGCGACGAGGTGTCCGTGATGGATGGGGTCGAACGTGCCGCCCATCACGCCGATCCTGCGCATCCGCGGAGCCTAGTGCGTCACACCTCGTAGGCGTGGCGGAACTGCACGCTGATGCGCGGGCCGACGGCGCGGCTCTTGGGCACGCTGTGCTGCCAGGTGCGCTGGCAGGTGCCACCCATCACGAGCAGATCGCCCGGCCCCGGGGTGAACCCGACGGACGCGCCACCGCCCGCGGGCCGCAGCCGGAACGGCCGCACGGCACCCAACGAGACCAGCGCCACGACCGCCGACGGCAGCTCGCGGGCCACCCGATCGCCGTGCCAGGCCACGCTGTCGGCGCCGTCGCGGTACAGGTTCGCCCCGACCTGCGTGAACTCGACGCCGTAGCGCGCGGACAGCTCCCGCGCCATCGCGGCCAGATCGGGCGGCGCCTCGGCGAGCGGCCAGCGGTGGGTGAGCCGCGGCTCCGACACCACGCGGTCGTACATCCGCACCCGCCGCGGGCCGCCCCACGGCGTCTCGGCCAGCAGCCGCGCGAACAGCTCCTCGGCGCTCGCGCACCAGCCCGGCGCGATGTCCACCCACGCGCCGTGCCCGAGCTCGTGCCGACGCGCCGCTGCGACCTCCAAGCCATCGAGCAAGGACGGCTGCCACACCAGATCAGCGGCAAACTCTCGAACCATAGTTCGATTGTACGCTCAGACCCGCGGCCGCGTGCCCGTTTCCTGAGCCGGGGGCAGTTGGTCGGCGCCGGGCAGCCGCGGCGGGGGTAGCCACGCGGCAGGCGAGGTGGCCCACGCGTTGACCGACGGCGGGATCGCCTCCGGCGCGGGCCGCACCGTGCGCGGAGCGGGCGCCGGGTCGTCGCCGAACCGGAACACCGAGGTCAGATCGCCGAACGTGCGCCGCCGCCACGCCGAGATGTTCGGCTCCGGCACCCCGGTGACCCGCTCCAGGAACCGCAGCGCCGACGTGTGGTCGAACGGCTCGGAGCTCACCCAGCCACCCGCCGTCCACGGCGAGATGACGACGGCGGGCACCCGGAAGCCCGCCCCCACCGGCAGGCCGTTGCCCGGGGTGCCGCCCGGGGACGTCCAGGTGACGAACTCGCCGGGGGTGCCGGGCGGCGGGGTCGGTGGCGCGACGTGGTCGAAGAGGCCGTCGTTCTCGTCGTAGGTGAGGATCACGGCCGTCTTGGCCCAGACGTCCGGGTTCGCGGCGATCGCGTCGATCTTGCTGGCGATGAAGTCGGCGCCGTCGCTCGGCCGGTGCGACGGGTGCTCGGACGTGGTGCTCGTGCAGACGACCCAGGACACGGTGGGGAGGCGGTCGGTCATCGCGTCGCTCTCGAACGCGAACTCCGAGCGGGCGGCGAGGCCGTCGACCGCCAGCGCCGATCCCCGACGCGACCGGCGGAACGCGGCGAACTGCTCCAGCACGTTGCAGCCGAACGTGTCGTCCTGCTGGTAGACCCGCCAGCTCACGCCCGCCCGCGTGAGCCGCTCGGCGTAGGTGGTCCAGCGGAAGCCCGCCCGCGGCGCGGCGTTGTCGAGGCAGGGACCGCCGCCGCGGCCCTCCGCGTCGACCGTGCCGGTCATCCACATCATGCGGTTGGGCCACGTCGGCCCGAGCACCGACGCGTGCCACGCGTCGCAGACGGTGAACGCCTCGGCCAGCGCGAACTGCACCGGCAGGTCCGCGCGGGTGTGGTAACCCATCACGTAGGGCGCGTGCACGCCGTCGGCGCCGCGGTGGGCGGCCATCCACCCGTCCATCCGGCCGCCGTTCCAGGCGTCGTGCTGCACCTGCCAGGCGTGCGACGTCGACGGGATGTTCGCGGCGCTCGTCGCCCGGGTGTCGAGGTGGAACGGGAGGAGGTAGCCCGCCGCGTGCCCCGCGTCGGGCTGCTGGAACACGCTGGCCCCGCCGGGGAGCCGGAGCGCGTTCGCGTCGGCGAAGCCGCGCACCCCGGCCAGGGTGCCGAAGTAGTGGTCGAACGAGCGGTTCTCCTGCATGAGCAGCACGACGTGGCGGATGTCGCGCAGCGACGCGCGCCGACTCGGCGGCGTCGTCACGATCTCGCGCCGCACGTTCGGCGGGAGGAGCGCGGCGGCCGTCGCGACCGCGGCCGACGACGCGGCCGCCGCCAGCAGCCGCCGCCGGGTCAGCCCCGCCACGACCCGCTCCCGAACGCCGCGACGATCAGGTCGATCTCCGGGTCCATGCTCGCCAGCTCGCCGTGCCGGGCGACCGCGTGCCGGTAGGACAACGCCGAGCTCAGCAGCCGGGCCGCCCCTTCGACGGCGGCGCGCGGCGCCTCCACGCTCGCGGCGATCACCGTGGCGACGGCGGCGACGATCCGGTCGTACCGGGCCTGCAGCGCGTCCAGCACCGCGGGGTGGGTATCGGCCTCGCGCCAGAGCAGGTGCGAGAGCACGGCGGACGAGGCGAGCTCGGCGTCGAGCGCGGTGACCGCCCGGCGCAGGTTGGTCGCGAGATCGCCCGGGCCCGCCTGCACGGCGCAGCCCGGCGGCAGGCGCTCGACCAGCGCTTCGAGGAGGTCGGCCTTGCGGGTGAAGTAGTAGTGGACGAGCCCCTTGGGCACCCCGGCCCGCTCCGCGATCCGCGAGGTGGGCGTGGCCGCGAAGCCGTGCTCCGCGAACAACGCCTCCGCGGCGGAGAGGATGCGCTCGCGCGCGGGCTCGTCGTCCATTGAAGAGAGTGTCGGACATGCGGAACGGCCGGGGGTAGGCGCCCCTCGGCCGTTCCGCGGTCGGTCGGTGTCGGTCAGTGCTGCCCGGCGAGCCGGTGCTCGGCGTTCGCCGACGGCAGGGCCGTGGCGCCGACGACCACCGCGAGGATGCCGCCGATCCAGGACGTCCACGACGCCCCGGCCAGCGCGCTGTAGCCCAGCACCCACGGCGCGAGGAACAGCAGCACACCCAGCACGATGTGCACGTACTCGCTCGCCGCCGAGCCCGGTACGGCCAGCGACCACAGGCCGGTGAGCGCCAGCAACACGCCGAGCACCACCAGGCCCCACACGGCCGCGGCCGAGGTCGTCACGACCACCGGGGAGAGCGCGACCAACACACCGATGACCAGCGCTGCCCAGTCCTGCCAGCGCCGCCACGTCCCGACCTGTTCGGTAGCCATTGCCACCACTTCCCTTCCTCGGACAAGGTCAGGTCTACGCCTTGACTGGCCAGCCGGTCAACATGGCTCAAAGTCTCGTACGTCACGTCCCCGACGCAGGTCAGACGGGCAGCAGCGCCTCGACGACGGCCGCGAGCTGCGCGGCGGTGCGGCACTCGTGCATGGGCAGGACGTCGGCGTAGCGCAGGGCCGCGGAATCGCCGCTCCCCCACTGGCGGCGCGGCTCGGGGTTGAGCCAGTGCGCGTGCCGTGCCACACCCACCAGCCGTCGCAGCACCGTGAGGTTGGGATCGCGGTAGTTCGTGCGGCCGTCGCCGAGGATCAGCAGCGACGTCCTGGACGTGATCGCCCCGCCCCACTGCTCCGCGAACCCGCCGAGGCTGCCGCCGTAGTCGCTGTGCCCGTCGAACGCGACGAGGTCGGCCTCCCGCAGCACGCGCTGCATGACCCCGGACAGCTCGGCGCCGGGGGCGAACAGGTGGGTGACCTCGTCGGCCCGCTCGACGAAGGCGAACACCCGCACCTTGGAGAACTGCTCGCGCAGGGCCTGCACCAGCAGCAGCGTGAAGTGGCTGAACCCGGCGACCGAGCCCGACACGTCGCAGAGGATCACCAGCTCCGGACGGCCCGGGCGGCGGGTCCGGTAGGCCGGGCGCATCGGCACGCCGCCGGTGGACATCGAGCGGCGCAGCGTGCGGCGCATGTCGATCTCGCCGCGCTTGGCGTGCTTGCGGCGCACCGCGAGCCGCGACGCGAGGCGCCGGGCGAGCGGCTGCACGGTGCGGCGCAGCTGGGCGAGCTGCTCGGCGTGCGCGGAGAGGAACTCCACCTGCTCGATCTGCTTCGGCACGGCCGAGCGCGCCACCTGGTCGCGCCCGCGCAGCTCGGCGGTGCGCCGTCGCACCTCGTCGGTGATCATCTTGCGGAACGCGGCGATGCGGTCGCGGATCTCGCGGCGCAGCACTTCGTCGGCGAAGCTGCCTTCCGCGACGTCGGGCCCACGCAGGTCGGCCAGGATCTGGGCGAGCAGCGTCTCCGGGGAGAGCATGCGCAGCGACTGGTACGCCGACCACGTGGGCTGCCCGGCGAGCCCGCGGATGCCGGTGCCCACGCCGCCCGCCCGACCCAACGCGTCGACGATGGCGCGGGCGAGCTCCTCCAGCGCTTCGGTGTCGCCATCGCGCAGCAGCTCGGCGAGGACGTCCCGCAGGGCGTCGACGTCGACCGGGCCGTCGTCGGCGTCGTCGATGCGGGGCACCTCGACCTCGCCGCTGCCCGCGCCGAGCGCGGCGGGCCAGTACAGGTCGAAGAGCGTGTCGAACGCCTGGCGCTGGCCCGAGCGGCGCAGGAGCGCGGCGGCCAGCCCCTCGCGCAGGTGCTCGCGGTGGACGAGGTCCAGCGCGCCGAGCACCCGTGCGGCGTCGATGGTCTCGCCCGGCCCGACCGCCACGCCGTGCCGACGCAGGGCGCCCACGAAGGCGACGAGGTGGCCCGGTAGCCCGTGCTCGACGACGGACATCAGTTCAGCCGCAGCTCGGCCGCGGCTTTCACGGCGTCGGACTGGTGCTTGAGGACGACGCCCAGCGTGGCCCGCACGGCGTCGTCGTCGAGGGTGTCGAGGCCCAGCGCGAGCAGGGTGCGACCCCAGTCGATCGTCTCGGCGACCGACGGCGCCTTGCGCAGCTCCAGCCCCCGCAGCACCCGCACCGTGCGCACCAGCGCGTCGACCAGCTGCTCGGCCAGCTCCGGCACCCGCGCGAGCACGATGCGCCGCTCCAGGTCGGCGTCGGGGAAGTCGAGGTGCAGGAACAGGCAGCGCCGCTTGAGCGCCTCGGACAGCTCGCGCGTGGAGTTCGACGTGAGCACCGCGAACGGGCGCCGCGCCGCCGTGACCGTGCCCATCTCGGGCACCGTGACCTGGAAGTCGGAGAGCACCTCCAGCAGCAGGCCCTCGACCTCGACGTCGGCCTTGTCGATCTCGTCGACGAGCAGCACCGTGGGCTCGGTGCGGCGGATCGCGGTCAGCAGGGGACGCGGGAGCAGGAACTCCTCGCTGAACACGTCGTCGCGGGTCTCGTCCCACGACTCGCGACCCTGGCCCGCGGTGATCCGCAGCAGCTGCTTCGCGTGGTTCCACTCGTAGAGCGCGCGGGCCTCGTCGATGCCCTCGTAGCACTGCAGGCGCACCAGACCCGACTCGGTGGCCGCCGCGACGGCCTTGGCCAGCTCGGTCTTGCCGACCCCGGCGGGCCCCTCGACGAGCAGCGGCTTGCCGAGGCGGTCCGCGAGGAAGACCGTGGTGGCGACGGCGGTGGACGCGAGGTAGCCGACCTCTGCCAGGCGCTGCCCCACCTCGGCGACGGAGCCGAACAGCGGGGCCTGCGGCAGATTCACAAACTGCATACTGCCTTGTGGGCCGCCCGGAGGACACCGCGCGAGCGTTGTGGTGCTCACACCGGCGTCGGGACGGCTGTGCGAGCTCGCTCATCGCACACCCTCGCTGGCGCTCGGTCCAGCGCTGCGCGGGCGCCGTGCCGATGACTCGCTCGCAAGCTCGCTCATCGCGGCAACCGCTGCGCGACGTCGGCGAACGCGTCGAGCTCCGCCCACACCCAGCGGACGACGCCCTCGAGCACGGCGCGCATCCGATCCTCACGCCGCTTCTCCGCAACCACCGCCTCCGCGCGCACCTGGCCTGCCCGCAGCACCCGGCCGTACCTGACGAGGCCGTCGAACTCGCCGACGACGCCGTGCTCAGGCCACCCGAAACCGGCGGTGCCGAGCACAACGCCGCCCGGGCCGACCACCTCCCACTGGAGCACCGGGGGCGCCACGCCGAACCGGGACATCGCGACTCGGCTGCGGGACTCGCCCACGTTCATGGCCCGCGGGTCGGCGAACTCGAACGCCCTTCGCGCCCTGGGAGCGCCGGGCCAGCCCGCCATCCGGTCCAACGTGGCGGTGAGCGCGGCCGAGGTGACGAGGCGGCGGTGCAGCGCCGCGTCGAGCACGGCGACGGCCTCCTCGAAGCCGACGGTGCGCGCCACGTCGACGAGGGTGCGCGCGACGGCCGTGACCGCCACCCCGTCGACCGTCACGACCTCGTCGGGCTCGAGCGGGGCCGTGTGGAGGTACAGCCTCCCCGTTCGCAGCGCGCCGGAGCGGCGGGGCCGCGTCGCGTGCACGCGGGTGAGCGGGATGTTCCAGGCGGGCAGCCCGTGCAGCACGGCGGCGGACTGGTGGCTGACGACGGCATCGGACGCGATCCGCGGCACGGCCACCGCCACCTGCATCTGGTGCCGATCCTCGGGGCGGCGCAGCCGCGGATCGGCCGGGTCGACGTACACGCCGGGCGCGATGCGTGCCAGCTCCCCGCGCCGGTGCATGCGCCGGACCTCGTCGCCGTCGACCCCCGCGGCGGCGAGATCGCGGAGCAAGAGCGGGCCCGGCCCGAGCGTCGGCACATCCACGAGCGCCAGCATGGACAGCTCGGGCGGCGACGGCGGGGTTTTCGGGCGAATCGGTGCCCGAAACCGGCACCTTCGCGCTCGCACCGGTGTCCGGGCGCCGGTGTGGGCCCCGGTATGCCGGTGCGGGCCTCGGACTGTCGGACCGCCGGGGCACCATGGGCCGCGTGACGACGACCGAACAGGATCTGCGTGGGCAGGCCGAAGCAGCCCTCGCCGCGCTGGCCGGGCCGCAAGCGCGCCTGCGGGACGACCAGTGGACGGCGATCCACGCGCTCGTGGCGCAGCGGCGGCGCGCGCTCGTGGTGCAGCGCACCGGCTGGGGCAAGTCCGCGGTGTATTTCGTGGCCACCGCGCTCCTGCGCGCGGCAGGCGCCGGGCCGACGGTCATCGTCTCGCCGCTGCTCGCGCTGATGCGCAACCAGATCGAGGCCGCGGAGCGGGCGGGCATCCGGGCGGTCACGGTCAACTCCGCCAACACCGCAGATTGGGAGCGCACCTACGCGGCGGTCGACGCGGGCGAGGTCGATGTGCTGCTGGTCAGCCCCGAGCGTCTCAACAACCCCGACTTCCGCGATCGGGTGCTCCCCCGGCTCACGGCGAGCGCGGGCATGCTCGTCGTCGACGAGGCACATTGCGTGTCCGACTGGGGGCACGACTTCCGCCCCGACTACCGCAGGCTGCGGGCGCTGATCGGCGAGCTGCCGCCGGGCATCCCGGTGCTCGCCACCACGGCCACGGCGAACGACCGGGTGGTCGTCGACGTCACCGAGCAGTTGGGCATGGGCAGCGTCGGTGCCACGGCCGACGGCGCACCCGGCGGCGAGAAGCATCCGGCGGCGGAGCATCCGGCGGCGGCGTGCTCGCAGGCGTGGCGCCCGCGGGCGTCGAGGGCGGCGATGTCGCGCGCACCGCGGAGGCGCCGGGTGATGCGGCGGCGCCGCTCGTCCTGCGCGGCTCGCTCGATCGGGAGAGCCTGCGCCTGTCGGTGGTGAAGCTGCGCACGCCCGCCGAGCGGCTCGGCTGGCTCGCGGCCCGGCTCGCGGAGCTGCCCGGCGCGGGCATCGTCTACACGCTCACGATCCAGTCCGCCGAGGACGTGGCGGAGTTCCTGCGCGAGCGCGGCCACCGCGTTGCTGCCTACACCGGCAAGACCGAGCCCGAGGAGCGGCTCGCCGCGGAGGCCGATCTGCTGGCCAACCGGGTGAAGGCGCTCGTCGCCACCAGCGCGCTCGGCATGGGGTTCGACAAGCCCGATCTCGGCTTCGTCGTGCACCTCGGCGCGCCCGCCTCACCCGTGGCTTACTACCAGCAGATCGGCCGGGCGGGCCGGGCGGTCGAGCGAGCCGAGGTGGTGCTCCTGCCCGGCCACGAGGACCGCGACATCTGGAAGTACTTCGCCTCCCTCGCGTTCCCACCCGAGCCGCTCGTGCGGCAGACGCTCGCCGTGCTGTCGGAGGCACCGCTGTCCACGGCCGCGATCGAGCCGCGGGTCGACCTGTCGCGCACCCGGCTGGAGATGCTGCTCAAGGTGCTCGACGCCGACGGCGCCGCCAAGCGGGTCAAGGGCGGCTGGGTCGGCACCGGCGTCGAATGGACGTACGACCGGGAGCGGCACCGCCGCATCGCCGATGCGCGCGTGGCGGAGCAGAAGGCCATGTTGGAGTACCTCGACACCACCGAGTGCCGCATGGTGTTCCTGCGCCGCCAGCTCGACGACCCGTCCGCCACGCCGTGCGGACGCTGCGACGTCTGCACCGGCACGGTGTGGAGCAGCGACGTGGCGACGGCCGACGAGGAGGCCGCCCGCGAGCGGCTCACCCGGCCGGGCGTCGAGGTGGCGCCCCGGCGTCAGTGGCCCTCCGGCATGGCCGGTCTCGAGGTGCCTGCGTCGGGGCGGATCCCGGCAGGCGAGCAGGCGGAGTCCGGCCGCGTGATCGGGCGGCTGTCGGACATCGGCTGGGGTGCGCAGCTGCGGGAGCTGCTCGTGGGCGACGGCGGCGACGCGGCCACCGGCCGCGTGGACGACCGGGGCACGGACGACAGTGGCTGGGGCGAGGGCGGCTGGGGCGAGGGCGGCGAGCACGCAGGCGGCTGGAGCGCCGATCAGCCCGTGCCGCAGGAGGTGCTGGACGCCTGTGTGCGGGTGCTCGCGGGCTGGGGATGGGCCGAGCGGCCGGTCGGCGTGGTCGGCATGGGCTCGCGCACCCGCCCCCACCAGCTCGCCCACCTCACTCGGCGGATCGCGGAGATCGGGAGGCTGCCGTTGCTCGGCACCCTCGCGCCGCAAGGGCCGCGGCCCGCCGTGCACGCCAACTCGGCCCAGCGGCTCGCGGCCGTGTGGAGCGCGATCGGCGAGCCGCAGTTCGCCGTTCCGCCGGGCCCGGTGCTGCTCGTCGACGACGTGATCGACACCGGATGGACGATGACGGTCGCCGCTCGCATCCTCCGCCGCGCGGGCGCGAGCGCCGTGCTGCCGTTCGCCCTGGCTGCGGTGGGCTGATCAGTGCAGGGGCACGACCTGTACACCGGCCTCCGGCATAGCCGTGAGCACCTCGTCCTGCGACGCGCCGGGCAGCGCCACCACCCGCACGGCCGCCGCGTTGCGGTGGGCCGCCAAGATCGTCCGCCAGACCGCGGGGGCGCGCGCACGACCGTCCTGGCCGTGGGCGTGGCGGAGCGCCATCGGTGCACCGTGGAGCGGCCTGCTACGTCAGCGGCACCAGGTCGTCGGCGTGCACCAGCTCACGGCGCTGCTCGGGAGGCAGGTCGCGGCTGCGTTTGCCGATCATCGCGGGCAGTTCGGCCGCGTCGAACCCCACCACCCCGCGGGCCACGACGGCGCCGTGCGGGCCCACGAGGTCCACCACGTCGCCTGCCACGAAGTCACCCGAGATGCCGTGGACACCCGCTGCGAGCAGCGACCGGCGCCGGTCGAGCACCGCGGCCACGGCGCCCGCGTCGAGGTCGAGACGGCCGCGCACGTCGGCGGCGTGCCGCAACCAGAAGCGGCGCGCCGACATCCGCCGTCCCGACGGTCGGAACGCCGTGCCGACGGTGGGCCCGGTCGCGGACGTGTCGAGCGCGGCACCCGCCGCCTCGGCCGCCGCGAGCAGCACCGGCACCCCCGATGCGGCGGCCATCGCCGCTGCGGTGATCTTGGTGGCCATACCGCCACGGCCCAGCCCGCTGCCGGTGCGGGCCACGGTGACGGCGTCGAGGTCCGTCGGCGCGTCCACGTCGCCCAGCAGGCGGGCGGTCGGGGTGCGGGGATCGCCGTCGTAGAGGCCGTCGACGTCGGAGAGCAGCACGAGCGCGTCCGCGCCGACGATGTGCGCCACGAGCGCGGCGAGGCGGTCGTTGTCGCCCACCCGGATCTCGTCGGTCGCCACGGTGTCGTTCTCGTTCACGACGGGCAGCACGTCGAGCCCGAGCAGGCGCTCCAGCGTTCGCTGGGCGTTGCGGTAGTGGGCGCGGCGGATCATGTCGTCGGCGGTGAGCAGCACCTGGCCGATGGCCTGTCCGTAGCGGGCGAACGAGCGCGCGTAGGCCTCGGCGAGCAGGAGCTGGCCGACGGCCGCCGCGGCCTGCTGGGTGGCGAGGTCGCGGGGGCGGCGGGCCAACCCGAGCGGCGCGAGCCCGGCCGCGATCGCCCCCGACGAGACGAGCACTACCTGACTACCCGCGGCGCGGCGCTTGGCGAGCGCGTCGACGAGCGCGTCGAGCCGGGCCGGGTCGAGACCGCCCGTCAGCGAGGTGAGCGACGACGACCCCACCTTCACGACGACCCGCCGCGCCGCGGCCAGCGCCGGGCGGGTCACGACGCCACCGTCAGCGTCGCCCAGGGCGCTACCCACGGCGCACCGCAGACCTGCGGCCCGACAACTCGGTGCTGCTGCGCGGCACCTCCGTCGCGCCGCCCCACATCGCCGTCCTGCTGCGCGGCGCCGCCGTCGCGCCACCCCACGCCGCCGTCCTGCTGCGCGGCGCGTCCGTCACGCCACCCCACGCCCCCGTCCTGCTGCGCGGCACCACCGTCGCGCCACCCCGTGCCATCGTCCTGCTGCGTGGCATCGCGGTCGCGCCGTCCGGAGCCGCTGTCGGGCGCGGCTCGGTGTGGTCGGCGTGCCTGCGCACTACTCCTCGTCCTCGGCCAGCCGCCCCAGCGCGAGTTCGGCGTCGGAGCGGTGCAACCGGCGCTGCGCGCGGGCGACCTTGCGCTCGGCGGCGCCGATCCGGTCGTTGGGCTCCAGCCGCCGGTCGGTGCCGCGCCCGGAGAGCAGCACCGCGACCCCGGCGGGGGTGCTGGGCTCCCAGTCGAACGTGACGTCACCGATCGTCACCGGGCAACCGGGTACGGCGCCCGCCGCGGCGAGCGCGTCCTCGACGCCGAGCCGGTTGAGCCGGTCGCCGAGATAGCCGACGGCCTCGTCGTTGTCGAAGGCGGTCTGCCGGATCCAGCGCTCCGGGCGTGCGCCACGCACGATGAACCCGCCATCGAGCTCCGGGTCGGGCTCGATCGTGAAGCCTGCGTCGTCGACGGCCTGCGGGCGCAGCACCACCCGGGTGGGCTCGACGACGGGTTGCGCGGCCCGCACCTCGCGCACCGCCGCGCCCATGGCGAACGCGAGCTCGCGCAGGCCCGCCCGGCTCGCCGTCGAGATCGGGTAGACGGGCCAGCCGTACCGGGCGGCGATGTCGTCGGTGACGATCTCGGCGAGCTCCCGCGCGTCGGGCACGTCGATCTTGTTGAGCGCGACCAGCCGCGGCCGCGAAGCCAGCTCGCCGCCGAGGGCGGGCGTGTAGCGGGCGAGCTCGTCTTCGAGGGCCTCGATGTCCGACACCGGGTCGCGGCCGGGTTCGAAGGTGGCGCAGTCGACCACGTGCACGAGCACGGAGCACCGCTCGATGTGCCGGAGGAAATCGAGCCCGAGACCACGGCCCTCGGATGCGCCCGGGATGAGGCCCGGCACGTCGGCCACGGTGAAGACCTCATCGCCTGCAGTGACGACACCGAGCTGCGGCACGAGGGTGGTGAACGGGTAGTCGGCGATCTTCGGCCGGGCCGCTGACAGCGCCGCCACCAGCGAAGACTTACCCGCCGACGGGAAGCCGACGAGCCCGACGTCGGCCATCGACCGCAGCTCCAACACGAGCTCGCGGGCCTCGCCGGGCTCGCCGAGCAGGGCGAAGCCGGGGGCCTTGCGCGCGGCGGAGGCGAGTGCCGCGTTGCCGAGGCCACCGCGACCGCCTTCGGCGGCGACGAAGCGGGTGCCCGGGCCGACGAGGTCGACGACCACCGCGCCCGCCGTGTCGAACACCACGGTGCCGTCCGGCACCCGGAGCTCGAGGTCTTCGGCGTTGGCGCCCGCCTTGAACCCGCCCAGGCCTTGCTTGCCGCTGCGCGCGAGGGCGTTCGGGCGATGGTGGAAGTCGAGGAGGGTGTGCACACCCGGATCGACGACGAGCACGACCGACCCACCACGGCCGCCGTTGCCGCCGTCGGGGCCGCCGAGGGGCTTGAACTTCTCGCGGTGCACCGAGGCGCAACCGTTGCCGCCCGCCCCCGCGGTGGCGTGCAACACCACGCGGTCGACGAACTTGGCCATCACTTCTCCTCACGCGCGAACGGCGGGCCACCCTCGCCGGGCGGCCCGCCGTCGCGGAAACTGCTGGGTGACCGGCCTCAGACGGAGACCGGCACCACGTTCACGACCTTGCGGCCGCGCGCGCGGCCGAACTCGACCTCGCCCTCGACGAGCGCGAACAGCGTGTCGTCGCCGCCACGACCGACGCCCGTGCCGGGGTGGAACTTGGTGCCGCGCTGCCGGACGATGATCTCGCCCGCGTTGACGACCTGGCCGCCGAAGCGCTTCACGCCGAGGCGCTGTGCGTTGGAGTCGCGCCCGTTGCGCGAGCTGGACGCACCCTTCTTGTGTGCCATGGCTGCGTCTCTCCTACTTCGTGATGCCGGTGACCTGCACCCGCGTCAGCGGCTGACGGTGCCCCTGCCGCTTGTGGTAGCCGGTCTTGTTCTTGAACTTGTGAATGCGGATCTTCGGGCCCTTGGTGTGCTCGACCACCTTCAGGGTGACCGACGCCTTCGCCAGCGCCTCGGCGTCGGTGACGACGTCGTCGCCGTCGACCAGCAGCAGGGCCGGGAGGGCGAGCTCGGTGCCGACCGGGCCGTCGATCTTCTCGACGGCCACGATGTCGCCATCGGCCACCCTGTACTGCTTACCGCCCGTCTTGACGATCGCGTACATCGACGCACTGCTCCAAAGCTCGAAGGTCGTAGCGCGGGTCTTGCCCGCCCGGCCGCAGCTGACGTGACGACATGCGCGGCTTCTCATTCACCAGGGTACGGAAGCGTTTCGCGGAGGGTCAAACCGGGTCTCCTCCGGCCGACTCCGCAGGCACCTCCACGGGCGGCCCGGCCGGACGGGACGCCGCCCGCCGGGCCCGGCGGGGTCGGGACGCGGCGGTGGGCTCCGGCTGCGGCGCCACCGCCGGTGCGGCGACGTCGGCGGTCGGGGCCACGGAACCGGCGCTCGGCATGGTGTCCGACTCCGCGGGCGCGGCCACCGTGACAACGGCCGCGGCAGGCGCCTCGCCCTCGGTGACGGTCGGTGCGCCCGCCGTGCGGGTGACCCGGCCCCGGCGACGACGCGGGCCCGGCGACTCCGCGGGAGCGTCGGCCACCGGGTCCGCCGTGGGCGTGCCGGGTGCCTCGGCGGCCGGTACGACGGCGCTCGGTGCTGCGCCGGCGGGTGCAACTCCGACCGCACGCGCGTCCGCGGCGGGCGCGCCGCCCGCTGCTCGCGCGGGTGTCGTGGGTGCGGCTGCGGCGGGTGCCGCGATTTCTGGTGCCGCAGCGGCGGGTGCCGCAGCGGCGGGTGCCGCAGCGGCGGGTGCCGGAGTAGCGGGTGCCGCGGTGGCGGGTGCGACCCCGGCCGCCTGCGCGTCCGTCACGGGTGCGACGCCTGCCCGCGCATCTGAGGCAAGCGCGGAGGTCTCGGCCACCTGAGCGACCACCTCAGCGGCCACGTCCACGGCCACCCCGGCCGCCACCTCGGTGATCGCGCCGTCCGTGACCGCCGCGTCGCCGACGGGTGCCCCGTCAGCGGTCGCGACGGCGCCGCCCGAGCGGTTGCCTGCGGCCGCGATGACGGCCGTGGCCGCCACCACCGCGGAGTGATCGCCCGTCGAGCCCGCGTCGGAGCCACCCGAGCCGTTCGCCGAGCGTCCGTTGCCGTGGTGGCCGTTGGTCTCGCCGTCGCCACGACGACCGCGCCCGCCACGGGACTTGCGGCCACCGCCGCCCGCCTCCGGCTTGCTCGGCTCGGCGTGCTCGATCGCCTCCGTGTCGACGATCACACCGCGGCCCCGGCAGTGCTCGCACGGCGTGGAGAAGTGCTCGAGCAGCCCACCGCCGACCCGCTTGCGAGTCATCTGCACCAGGCCGAGCGAGGTGACCTCGGCGACCTGGTGGCGCGTGCGGTCGCGGGCCAGGCACTCGGTGAGCCGCCGCAGCACGAGATCGCGGTTGGCCTCCAGCACCATGTCGATGAAGTCGATCACGATGATGCCGCCGATGTCGCGCAGCCGCAGCTGGCGCACGATCTCCTCGGCCGCTTCGAGGTTGTTGCGGGTGACCGTCTCCTCGAGGTTGCCGCCGGAGCCGGTGAACTTGCCGGTGTTGACGTCGATGACGGTCATCGCCTCGGTGCGGTCGATCACCAGCGTGCCGCCCGAGGGCAGCCACACCTTGCGGTCGAGCGCCTTGAGCAGCTGCTCGTCGATCCGGTGGGTGCTGAAGACGTCCTGGTTGCCGACGTGGCGGTGCATGCGGTCGGCGAGCTCGGGCGCGACGTGCGCCAGGTAGCCGTGCAGCGTGTCCCAGGCGTCGTCGCCTTGCACGACCAGCCGGGAGAAGTCCTCGTTGAACTGGTCGCGCACGACCTTGATCAGCAGATCGGGCTCTTCGTAGAGCAGCGCGGGCGCCTTCGGCCTGCTCGGGCCGGTCTGCTCCGACTTGGTCTTGACGACCTCCCACTGCGCCTGCAGGCGCCGGACGTCGCGTTCGAGGGCCTCCTGGCTCACGCCCTCCGACGCCGTGCGGATGATCACACCGGCCTCACTGGGCACGATGTCGCGCAGCATGTCCTTGAGCCGCCTGCGCTCGACGTCGGGCAGCTTGCGGCTGATCCCCGCCGCCCCACCGGACGGCACGTAGACCAGGAACCTGCCCGCCAGGCTGATCTGGGTGGTGAGCCGGGCGCCCTTGTGCCCGATCGGGTCCTTGGTGACCTGCACGAGCACGCTGTCGCCGGTGGAGAGCGCCTGCTCGATGCGCCGGGCCTTGCCGCCGAGCCCGGCGGCGTCCCAGTCGACCTCGCCCGCGTAGAGCACGGCGTTGCGGCCCCGCCCGATGTCGACGAACGCGGCCTCCATCGACGGCAGCACGTTCTGCACCCGGCCGAGGTAGACGTTGCCGACCAGGGAGCCGCCGTCGCGGCCGGTGACGAAGTGCTCGACGAGCACGTCGTCCTCCAGCACGCCGATCTCGATCCGGCTGCCGCGCTCGCGCACCACCATCGTGCGCTCGACGGACTCGCGCCGGGCCAGGAACTCGGCCTCGGAGAGGATCGGCTGACGGCGGCGGCCCGCGTCGCGCCCGTCGCGGCGGCGCTGGCGCTTGGCCTCGAGGCGGGTGGAGCCGCGGACGCTCTGCACGCCGTCGCCATCGCCGCTGTCCCCGCCGTCACTGCGCGGCTCGCGCGGGGCGCGGATGCGGGTGACGGTGCCGGGCGGGTCGTCGTCGGTGGAATCGGCCGCGTCGTCGCCGGAACCGCGGCGGCGACGGCGACGACGGCGCCGACGGCTGCTCTCGGAGGACTCGGCGTCGGTGTCGTCGGACTCCTCGGAGTCGTCTTCCGACTCGTCGTCGGTGTCGGACTCGGTGTCGTTGTCGTTCTCGTCGGTCTCGTCGCCGCCCCGGCCCCGACCGCGGCCCCGACGGCCCCGACGCCGACGGCGGCGGGCGCTGTCATCGCTGTCGTCCGACCCGTCGTCGAGGTCGTCGGCGGTGTCCGCGTCGGCGGTCTCCTCGGCGGCGATGTCGGCGGCCACCTCGGCGGTGGTGTCCTCGGCTGCGGCGGGCTCCTCGACGGCCTTGCCGCCGCGACGGCGCCGCCGCGACGGCGGGGCCTCGCTCGGTGCCTCCTCGACGGCGGCCTCGGGCCGCGCGGGCGCCTGGAACAAGGGCGTGGGAGGCGCGAAAACCGGGGCGAGCGCGCCGATCGGCTCGGGCGCGAGGCCCGCATCGGCAGCAGCGCCGGAATCGGCTGCGCCCGAGTCGGCAGCAGGGTCGGCGGCCCGATCGGCAGCGCCAGACCGGGTAGCGCGACCCCTGACCCTGGAGCGGCGGCCGGAAGCGGGGGACTCCGCGACCGCCGAGGCGTCGCCCGAGTCGGCAGCACCGCTGGAACTGGCGGCGCCAGCTGATCCAGCAGTGCCGCCCGATCCGGCAGGACTCCCCAAGCCGGCAGCGCCCTCGAGAGCGCCGGCTGAGCCCGCAACACCGCCGGCGCCGTCAGCGCCAGCCGAGCCCGCAGAACCCGAGCCGTCAGGAGCGCCGTCGGCGACCCCGGGCACCAAGGCGCCGATGATCTGCTCGACCACCTTGCGCTCGATGCTGGACTGGGCACTGCGCGCCTCGTGGCCGAGACCGCTCAGCGCGGCGAGGACTTCCCGGCTCGTGACCCCGATCAGCTTCGCGAGCGCGTGCACCCGCATCTTCTCGGGCAAAGCGTCCAGATTTGGCAGGACAACGGACCCACCGGTGCTTCCGGCGGGCGAATCGTTCTTCGACATGCAGCTCCTTCACCCCCGGGCGCCCCGTGGAGGGCGGCCGCGCAGGGGCACGTGCTCATTTCCGCGTCGCGCGGTACGCGACGGGCAATCCTGGTGGTCGTACGGGTGGTGCTCGACGCCGCCGCCGTCTGCTCGTCAGGCCCGGGTGGTGACCCGGTCGGGGCCGAGCGGATCGGCGAGGGCACCTCCGTCGTCGAGCAGACCCTGGGCCGTCCGGGTTGCCTTCGGGGGCACCGGGGGCCGTAGGTCCGCGACAACGTCGAGTGCACCTAGCACGTCGTCGGGTCGAACGGCGGGTGTCGTCTGCCGCACGACCGCCGTCAGTATCGCACAGACATCGATCCCGGCATCGAGTCTGCCACCGGCGCTCACCTGCGCGTCGACGAGCGCGGCGCGAACGTCGATCTGCCGACGTCCCGACGGCGTGATCCGCTCGACCACCACGGACTCGCGCTCTACCAGGGCGGAGAGCGCCGCTCGGAGCACTTCGGGCGCGACGCCGGGCAGCTCGATGGACCACCGGCTCGCGTCGATCCGGTCGGCCAGCGACGCGCCGCCTGCAGCCGCCGCGGCGAGCACGTCGAGGCCGTCCGGGAGCGCGGCGTCCAGGGCGCTCGCCACGACCGCGGGCTCGACCGCCTCGGTGAGCCCGATCTCGACGTACTCGGCCTCGCTGGCCGCCCCGGTGGGCGCGGCGCCGACCCAGGACAGCCGCGGGTGCGGGCTGAAGCCGTGCGAGTGCGAGACCGGCAGCCCGGCCCGGCGGACGGCCCGCTCGAAGCTCCGGGCGACGTCGCGGTGGGAGAGGAAGCGCAGCCGCCCGCGCTTGGCGAACCGGAGCCGGACGCGCGCGACGGTCGGCGGAGCGGGGTTGGCGGCCTCCCCCGGCCGTACGCGAGCCATGCCCGGAATCGTAGGCGGCACGCCTGCCACGGCCGGGTGTGGGCGGCCGCACCCGCCGACGGCGGCTGCCCGCACGGCTCAGCCCGCACCGACGAGGTGGCCAGGTCCAGCGCCGGCAGCGCCCTGCGGGCGCACTCAGCCCAGACCGACTGGGTAGCCGCGTCCACCGCTGGCCGCGGCTCAGCCCCGCAACCGCAGGGTCAGGTGGCCGGGTCCAGCGCCAGCAGCGACTCGCCCGCCGGGTTGAACCCCGCGCGCCGGTAGAACGCGGTGCTGCCCGCGGTGGGGGCGAGCAGCAGGCTGCGGTAGCGGCGCTCGCGGGCGTGCTCGACCACCGCCGTGAGGAGGGCCGCGGGCACCCCACGGTCGGCGAAGGAGGCCAGCACGAACGCGTTGCCGATGTGCCCGATCCGGCCCGGCCGGGCGCCGGGGCGGGGCATGTGCACGATCTCGACGACGTTGATCGAGCCGATCGCGGTGAACCCGCTGCGTTCCGAGCCGACCTCGGCCAGCCAGAACGTGCGCCGCGGCAGCTCGACGCGCCACCACTCGGCGAACGCCGCCTCGAAGCCGGGCGCGTCGACGGGGTGCCCGGCACGTTCCTCGAGCCACGCCCTGCGGAGCCGGGCCAGCGCGGGCATGTCCCGCTCGTCCGCGACGCGGACCGTGAAGTCCCGCCCGTCAGCCACGGCGGATCGGGGTGAGCGGCAGCAGTGTGGTGCCGCTCGGCCCGACCTCGATCTCGGTGCCGGTGGACGGGCACACCCCGCAGTCGAAGCACGGCGTCCAGCGGCAGTCGTCCTGCTCGCGGCCCGCGAGGGCGTCCTGCCAGTCGTCCCACAGCCAGTCGCGATCGAGGCCGGAGTCGAGGTGGTCCCACGGGAGCACCTCGTCCCGCTCCCGCTCGCGCGTGGTGAACCACTCCAGCGTGACGTCCGACAGCTCCTCGGCCGCCGCCGTGGTCCACCGCTCGTAGGAGAAGTGCTCGCTCCAGCCGTCGAACCGGCCGCCGTCGCGCCACACCCGCTCGATCACGGCGCCGACCCGCCGGTCGCCCCGCGCGAGCAGGCCCTCGATCAGCGCGGGCTGCCCGTCGTGGTAGCGCATGCCGACGTTGCGGCCGAGCTTGCGGTCGGCGTTGACGGCGGCACGGAGCTTGCGCAGCCGCCCGTCGACGACCTCGGGGTGGGCCTGCGCGGCCCACTGGAACGGGGTGTGCGGCTTGGGCACGAACCCGCCGATCGAGATCGTGCAGCGCACGTCGTTGCGCCCGGACGCCGCGCGCCCGGCCCTGATCACGTTGTGCGCCATGTCCGCGATCTGGACGACGTCCTCGTCCTCCTCGGTGGGCAGCCCGCACATGAAGTACAGCTTGACCTGCCGCCAGCCCTGCCCGAACGCCTCGGAGACGGTGCGGATGAGGTCGTCCTCCGACACCATCTTGTTGATCACCCGGCGGATCCGCTCCGAGCCGCCCTCGGGGGCGAACGTGAGGCCGGAGCGGCGCCCGTTGCGGCTGATCTCGTTGGCGAGGTCGATGTTGAACGCGTCGACGCGGGTGGAGGGCAGCGACAGCGACGTGTTGGTGCCCTCGTAGCGGTCGGCGAGGCCCTTGGTGATCTCGGCGATCTCGGTGTGGTCGGCGCTGGAGAGCGACAGCAGCCCCACCTCGTCGAAGCCGGACGCCCGCACGGCCTTGTCGACCATCGTCGCCGATGCCCGGCAGCGACCGCTCGCGCACGGGTCGGGTGATCATCCCGGCCTGGCAGAACCGGCAGCCCCGGGTGCAGCCGCGGAAGATCTCGACGCTGGCGCGCTCGTGCACGGTCTCGGCCAGCGGCACGAGCGGCGCCTTCGGGTACGGCCACGCGTCGAGGTCGACGGTGGTGCGCTTGGTGACCCGCCGCGGCGCCCCGTCCTGCGGCTCGACGCTCGCCGAGAGCCCCGTCCGTCGCCGTACGTCACGGCGTAGAGCGACGGCACGTAGCAGCCCTCGACCGCGGCGAGCCGCCGCAGCAGCTCGGCGCGGGTGCCACCGGCGGCCTTCCACTCGCGCACGACGTCGGTGATGTCGCCGACGATCTCCTCGCCGTCGCCGATGGCCACCGCGTCGACGAACCGCGCGATCGGCTCCGGGTTGAACGCGGCGTGCCCGCCCGCGAGGACGATCGGGTGCTCCTCGCTGCGCCGATCGGCGTGCAGCGGGATGCCCGCGAGGTCCAGCGTGGTGAGCAGGTTGGTGTAGCCGAGCTCGGTGGAGAAGCTGACGCCGAGGACGTCGAACGCCGCGATGGGGCGGTGGCCGTCGACGGTGAACGCGGGCACGCCGTGCTCGCGCATCAGCGCCTCGAGGTCGGGCCAGACGGCGTAGCAGCGCTCGGCCAGTGCGTCGGAGCGCTCGTTGAGCAGCTCGTAGAGGATCTGGACGCCCTGGTTGGGCAGCCCGACCTCGTAGGCGTCCGGGTAGAGCAGCGCCCACCGGACATCGGCGGCGGCCCAGTCCTTCGGTGCGCGTTGAGCTCTCCGCCGACGTACTGCACCGGCTTGGCGACGCGCGGGAGGAGCGCTTCCAGGGCCGGGAACACGGAGGGTGTCACGCCGAACCAGCGTAGCCCTAACGGACGACCTACAATCAGCCCGGCGGCCGCATCGCCGCGCGGACCTCGTCGTGGAACGCCGGGTCGAGCGGCACGAGCGGGAGCCGGATGCCCTCGTCGATCAGGCCCAGCTCGGCGAGCGCCCACTTGACCGGGATCGGGTTGGGCTCGACGAACAGCGCGCGGTGCAGGGCCGCGAGGTCGGCGTCGATCGCGGCGGCGGTCTCGGCGTCGCCCGCGAGCGCGGCCGCGCACATGCGGGCCATGCCCTCGGGCGCCACGTTGGCGGTGACGGAGATGTCGCCGTCGAACCCGAGCAGGATGCTGTCGCGGGCGGTGGCGTCGTCGCCGGAGTAGAGGGCGAAATCGGGCAGGCCGAGCGCCACCAGCTCGCGCACCCGGTCGAGGTCGCCCTTGGCCTCCTTGATCCCGACGATGGCGGGCAGCTCGGCCAGCCGCTCCACCGTGGCGGGCAGCATGTCGACGGCCGTGCGGCCGGGCACGTTGTAGAGGATCTGCGGGATGTCGACGGCCTCGGCCACGGCCTTGAAGTGCCGGTAGAGGCCCTCCTGCGGCGGCTTGTTGTAGTACGGCGTGACGAGCAGGGCGGCGTCGGCGCCCGCCGCCTTCGCGGCCTCGGTGAGGTGGATGGCCTCGGCGGTCGAGTTGGCGCCGGTGCCCGCGATGATCGGCACGCGGCCCGCGGCCACGTCGATCGTGCGGCGGATGACGTCGGTGTGCTCGTCGACGTCGAGCGTGGCCGACTCGCCGGTGGTGCCGACCGACACGATCGCCGCGGAGCCCGCCTCGATCACGCGGTCGACGGCCTTCGCGAGGGCCTCGTGGTCGACGGCGCCGTCGGCCCGCATCGGGGTGACCAGCGCGACGATGCTGCCAGTGATCTTGCCGGTGATCATGTGACCTCCACTCGCCCGCACCCAGCGTACGGTTCACGCCAGGAGGGTGCGATGGGCCGTCTGCGTGCCCCGGTCGCGGCGGGGCTGGCCACGTTGGCCGTCGCCTGCGTGCTCTTCCCCTGGTGGCGGGCGGGCGGCACACCGGTGCTGCTCGTCGACGGGCCGCCCGCTCCCCTCGCGGCGGACGCCTGGACGGGGGTCGAGCTGCTGGGCGCGCCGCCGTCGATCGGCCTCGCGGTGCTGGCGGCGGTCGGGCTCGGCCTCCCCGATCGGTGGGCGCTGCCCGTGGCCGGGCTGGTGGGCGGGGCGACGGCCGCGAGCGCAGGCCGGGTGCTCGCCGCGTGGGGTCCGGGCGCGACGCCGGGGCTGTGGGCCGCGGTCGTGCTCGGTGTGACGGCCGTCGGGCTCGCCGTCGGGCGGCCGCGGTCGGGGCCGTGCCCGTGGTGGCGGCGGCGCTGGTCGGGGGCCTGGCCGCCGGGCTCCTGCCCGCGACCGGCACCGCGGTGGCCGACGGGCCCTTCGTGCGCCTCGCGGACCTCGCCGACGGTGGGCCGCTGCGCAGCGGCGCCACCGCGCTGCCCGCGGCGGACCTGCGGCTGACGCTGATCGACGGGTCGGCGGCCGCGGTCACCGTCGACGGCATCGCGACGTTCGGCCACGGCCACGTCGACGTGGTGGCCCGGGTGCCCGCCGACGACCGCGTCCGGCACGCGGGCGGGATCCTCGGCGTGGCGGGCGACCGGGTCGCGCGCTTCGTCGCCCCCGGCACGCTGCTGGTCACCGGGCTGCGCCCCGGCGACCCGACGGCGGTCCGCGTCCGGGGCGTCGCCGAGGCGAGCGCCGTGGGCGCGGACGGCACGGTGTGGCTGCGCGGCTACGGCGAGCCCGCAGGCGCCGTCCGCCGCCTCGACCTGCACGCCTACCCCGGCGCGGTCACGCTCGACGTCACCGTGCTGCCCGTCGTGACGGTCGACGCGCCGGTCGGGGCGGCCCCGCTCGCCGCCGCCGACCTGCTGCCGGTGCCCGACGGTGCGCTGCGCCGCACCGCGAGCAGGCTCGAACGCGTGACGGCCGCGCCGGGCCGCACCGTCGTCACCCCGCTCGCGGGCGGCCTCGACCCGGTCTGCGGGCTCACCGCCGTGGCCCGCAGCGCGACGCTGGGCGCGCCCGGCCCGTTCGCACCCACCCCGGACGGCGGCGCCTGGCTGGCGGCGAACGGGCGGCTCCTGCGCGTCGCACCGGACGGCGTGCTGCGGGCGGTCCGGGCGCCGCTGCCCGGGGCCGCCGTCGCGATGGTCACGACGCCGGACGGCGGCCTCGTCGTCGCGACGCGGCTGGGCCTCTGGGCGTTGGCGGCGAACGCGCCCCTCGAGGACCTGCCGCCCACCCGCTCCGACTGCGTGCCCGACCCGCCCGCCGCCGGGCCGCCCGCCACGCTGGTGCCGATCACGAACACGGGCACCGACCGGCTGGGCGCGCCGCTCGGCGTGGACGGGCGCTGGGCGAGCAGCACCCGCGACGGCCAGATCAGCACCGTCTCCGCGGACGGCCGCACCCGCGTGCCGCTGGGCGGGCGGCTGGACGCCGCGCCGAGCCCGATTTGGCCGGACGGGGCGGGCGGCGCCTGGTGGCTGGAGGGGACGACGCCCGTCCACGCCCGTCCCGCCCGGCCGGAGACGCGGCTGCCACCGGTGCCGCTGCCCGCCTCGCCGATGAGCTTGGTCCCCGACCTCGGCGACCGGCCACCGCTCGTCGCCACGCCACAGGGCGCCTACCGGCTCGACGGCACCCGGCTGGTGGACGGGCCCGTCACCGGTGGCGTCGTGCGCGCCGACGGGCGGGGCTGGTTGCTCGCGGGCGGCCGGGTGCTCGCGCTCGCCGACGGCCGGGTGCTGGGCCCGGTGATCGAGGGCACCGGCCCGGCCGCGCCGGTGCCGGTGCAACTCGCCAAGGGCGTGCCTGCCGCCCGGCTCGTGCTCGGCGACGCGTCGCTCGGGCTCGACGCGCAGGGCCGGGCGGCGGTGCTGGCCGACGGGGTCGTGCTCGCGATCACGACGGACGGCGCGGTGCGCCCGGTGGCGCAGGACCCGCGGCTGACCGCGTTGACCACCGTCGAGGGCGGCCTCGTGCAGCGCGGCGACAACGGCGCGCTGCTGCGGGTGGAGCTGCCAGGCTAGGCCTTCCTCAGCCCCAGGCGGCGCGCACGCGGCTGCCCGCGGTGGTGATCCGGCGCAGCGTGGTGGCGAGCACGATCACGATGGCGATCGCGCACGCGACCACGACGGCCGCGGGCGGCGTGTTGAGCGCGATGCCGATCAGCGCCCACACGACGGCGGCCGCGTAGGGCACGACGGCCGTGCCGGACAGCACGACCCACGCGACGATCCCGGCCGCGGCCAGCAGCACGACGACCGCGGCGATGGCGGCCAGCGCGTTGTCGCCGGGCAGGCCCGCCCAGACCCCGGTGGCGGCGGTGCCGAGCACGGTGGCCAACGACACCCAGCCCGTGTAGAGCGCGAGCGGGCCGCGGAACGCCGCGCGCTCGACCCGGTCGGCCGCAGGCTCGCGCGACAGCCGTCCGAACACGACGGCGAGCACCACGAGCAGGGCGACGAGCACCAGCTCGGCGAGCAGGATCAGCCTGCTCCCGAAGCGTGATGATCCACAGCGGGTTCAACAGCGCGGACGCGGCCGCCCACCAGCCGGTGCGCCGGTGGATCTCGCGGCCGCGCTGGGCGGGCAGGAGCTGGTAGCCCGCGTAGACCAGGAAGCCCGCGTAGATCGGCGCCCAGATCGTGAACGCCCAGCCCGCCGCCAGCAGCGGGGTGCGCAGCGACTCGGCGACCGCTCCCTGCGACCCGCCCGCCAGCGCCGCCATCAGGATCTGCACGACTGCGAGCACCGCGACCGTGGCGGCGCGGGCGAGGTCCACCCGGGCCGAGCGCTGCGAGAGGACCGACATGACGCCATTCTCGACCTCGCCGCTCAACGCGGCCACCCCGGCTCTCAGCTGAGCAGCAACGCGCCGAGCCGACGCGCCGCGAGCGCCACCCCGACCACGATCATCACCGCGAAGTAGAGCAGATGACCCAAGATCGAGAGCCCCACGACGCCGGTGGTGAGGCCGCGCATCAGCTCCACCGCGTGGTAGAGCGGCAGGCACTCGACGACCACCTGCAGCCACCGCGGGTACACCGTGATCGGGTAGAACGTGGTCGAGAACAGGAACATCGGCAGGATCACGAGCGTCACGAGGTCGAAGTCCTGCCACGAGCGCATGTACGACGTGGCGGCCATGCCGATGGCCCCGAACGCGAAGGCCACGACGAGCGCCGCGGGCAGGGCCAGCAGCGCCCACGGCGAGCTCAGCAGCCCGAAACCGGCCAGCACCGTGAGGAAGCCGAGCGCGTAGAGGCCGCCGCGGATCAGGGCCCAGCCGATCTCGCCGAGCGCGATGTCGACCGGGCCGAGCGGCGTGGCGAGCATCGCGTCGTAGAGGCGGGCGTACTTGAGCTTGAAGAACACGTTGAACGTGGAGTCGAACACCGCGCCGTTCATGGCCGACGCCGCCAGGAGGCCCGGCGCGATGAACGCGGCGTAGCTGATCGGGGCGCCGTCGGGGCCCTCGACCTGCCCGACCAGCGCCCCGAGGCCCTGCCCGAGCGCGAGCAGGTAGAAGACGGGCTCGAAGAAGCCGGTGACGAACGCCAGCCAGGTGCTCCGGGACGCCGTGGCCGAGCGCAGCAACAGCATGCGGGAGAGGCCCGCGTAGGCCCTCACTGCGCGAGCCGTCGGGTGAACAGCCGGGCCGAGAGCCCCACGCCGAACGCCAGCAGCGCCCCCAGGAAGGCGAGGTGGCCCAGCGCGGGCAGCAGCGCCCACCGGTCCAGCGCCGCGGCCCGGGCCAGCTCGGTGCCGTGCCACAGCGGCGAGATCCACGCCAGCGGTCGCACGACGGCGGGCAGCTGTTCGACGGGGAAGAACGTGCCCGAGAACAGGGTGACCGGGATGACGATCAGCCGGAAGAGCACGGTGAACCCCTGGGCGAGCTCCACCTTGGCCGCGTACGCCGTGACGAGCGCGGTGACGGCGGCGCCCGTGAGCACGGCGGCGGCCAGCGCGCCGAGGATCCCCGGCCCGATGGCCCCGCCCAGCGGTGCGGCGACCGCGACGAACACCGCGCCCGTGAACGCCAGCTTGATCGTCACCCAGGCGATGTGCCCGATCGCGACCTGCGCGGGGGTGATCGGGCCTGCCGTCATCGCGTGGTAGATGCGCTGCCACTTGAAGCCCGAGAGCACCGGGTAGGACGACTCGAACGCGGCGCTCTGCACGGCCGACACGGCCAGCAGGGCGGGCGTGAGCCACACGAGGTAGGACACACCGCCGGTGGCGGCGCCGACCCCGGGCCGATCCGCGACGAGCGCGCCGAACCCCACCCCGAACGCCACCAGGAAGAGCACCGGCTGCAGCACCGACGACACCGCCGTCGCCCGCCAGTTGCGCCGGTACCACGTCCAGAAGTGCTCGACGACCAGCAGCGACCCGCCCCTCATTCGTTGAGGCTCCGGCCGGTGAGCCGCAGGAACACGTCCTCCAGCGTGGAGCGCCGCACCAGCGCGGAGAGCGGCCGGAGGCCCGCCTCGAGCACCTGCGCGTGGACGTGTTCGCCGTCGCCCGCGTAGACGAGCAGCCGGTCGGGCAGCTCCTCCACGCGCTCCGCGAGGTGTTCGAGCTTCGCAGGCTCGGGCCGCTCCTCGGGCGCGAACCGCAGCTCCAGCACCTCGCGGGTGGAGTGGCGCGCGATCAGCTCGGCGGGCGAACCCTCGGCGACGATCACCCCGGCGTCCATGACCACGAGCCGGTCGCACAGCTGCTCGGCCTCGTCCATGTAGTGCGTGGTGATGATCTGGGTGACGCCCTCGCGCTTGAGCCGGTAGAGCCGCTCCCACAGCAGGTGCCGGGCCTGGGGGTCGAGCCCGGTGGTGGGCTCGTCGAGCAGCAGCAGCTCGGGGTCGTTGACCAGGGACCTGGCGATGGTGAGGCGCCGCTTCATGCCGCCCGAGAGCGGCTCGACCGGCTGGTCGGCGCGGTCGGTGAGCTGGGCGAACGCGAGCAGCTCGGTGGCCTTCGCGCGCACGTGCGCCCGGGGCAGCCCGAAGTAGCGCCCGTAGACCTGCAGGTTCTGCCGGACGGTGAGCTCGACGTCGAGGTTGTCGAGCTGCGGGACCACGCCGATGCGGGCGCGGATGGCGGGCCCGTCGGTGTCGGGATCGCGCCCGAGCACCGTGAGCGAGCCCCCGGAGCGCGGCGAGACGCACGCGATCATCCGCATCGTGGACGACTTCCCCGCGCCGTTGGGCCCGAGGAAGCCGAACACCTCACCGCGCGCGACCTCGACGTCGATGCCGCGCACGGCTTCGAACGTGCCGAAGCGCTTGCGCAGCCCCCGCGCCTGTACCAGCCCTTCCCCCACGCTCACGACCGTAACGCGGGGTCCCGACGGTCTCCGTCGGCTAGAGCGACGGGAACCAGAGCTTGATCTCGCGCGCGGCGCTCTCCGGGGAGTCGGAGCCGTGGACGAGGTTGTTCTGGGTCTCCAGGGCGAGGTCGCCGCGGATCGAGCCGGGCGCGGCCTTCTCGACCGGGTCGGTGCCGCCCGCGACCTGCCGCCACGCCGCGATGGCGCGCGGGCCCTCGACGACGGCCGCCACCACCGGGCCGGAGGTGATGAACTCCAGCAGGCTCTCGAAGAACGGCTTGCCGTCGTGCTCGGCGTAGTGCTGGCTGGCCAGCTCCCGGTCGACCGTGCGCAGGTCCATCGCGACGATGTCGAGGCCCTTGCGCTCGATGCGGGACAGGACCTCGCCGATGAGCTTGCGGCCCACGCCGTCGGGCTTGACGAGGACGAGAGTGCGTTCAGTCACGGTCGCGCAGCCTATCCGCCGCGTTGGCTCGGCAGCTCGCCGCGGGCCATCTTCCGCGCGACGTCGCGGCGCATCAGCAACAGCCCGGCCCAGGCGAGCGCGAAGATCACCCCGACCACGCCGAGCGGGGTGACCAGCACGAACCCGGCCACGATCGTGACGAGCTGCAGCACCAGCGCGTAGCCGAGGCCCCAGGGGCGGCGCTGCAGGCCCGACCCGACGATCATGAGCACCGCCAGCCCGACGATCACCGCCACGCCCACCGCGGGCGGACCGTTGCCGAACCGCACGAACACCAGCAGCGCGAGCAGCACCACGATCGACTCGAGCACGAGCACTGCGGCGAACACCCCGCGGATGCCCTTCATCGGGTCGGGTGCGGTCGGCGCGGGGGGTGGCCTGCGGGCTGCGCCATGGCGGCTCGCCTCGCTCACGCCGGCTCCAGCCCGAACAGCGTGCGCGTCTCCCCCGCCGTGACGACCGACCCCGTGACGATCACGCCTGCGCCGGACTCGACGCCCTCCTCGGCCAGCTCCCGGGCCTCCTCGATGGCCGTCGACAGCGGTGGGCGACACGCTCACCCGGTCGTCGCCGAAGACCTCCACCGCCACCGCGGCCAGCTCGTCGGGATCCATCGCCCGCGGCGACGTGTTGGCGGTGACGACCACCTCGGCCAGCACCGGCTCCAGCTCGGCGAGGATGCCGCGGGCGTCCTTCTCGCGCATCACGCCGAGCACGCCGACGAGCCGGGTGAAGCGGAACTCGGCGGTGAGGGTGGCCGCGAGCGCGCGGGCGCCGTGCGGGTTGTGCGCGGCGTCGATGAAGACCGTCGAAGCGCTCGCCGCGCCGGAGGCCACCCGCTCCAGCCGCCCGGGCGAGCGCACGGCGGCGAACCCGGCACGCACGGCGTCGGGATCGATCGGCTCCTGCGGCCCGGCCCCGATCAGCGCCTCCACCGCGGCCAGCGCCAGCGCGGCGTTGCCCGCCTGGTGCTCGCCGTGCAGCGGCAGGAAGATCTCGTCGACCGTGCCGGAAAGGCCGCGCAGGACGAGCCGCTGCCCGCCGATCGCGATCTCGCGGGACTCCACGCCGAACTCGGCGCCCTGCCGCGCCACCTGCGCCTCGACCTCGACGCAGCGCTCCAGCAGCACCTGCGCCACCGCCGGGTCCTGCTCGGCGATCACGGCCACCGCGCCCGGCTTGATGATCCCCGACTTCTCCTTGGCGATGCCCAGGACGTCGGTGCCCAGGTACTCGGCGTGGTCGAGGCCGATCGGGGTGATCACGGCGACCGCGCCGTCGGCCACGTTGGTGGCGTCCCACCGCCCGCCGAGCCCGACCTCGATCACCGCCGCCTCCACCGGCGCGTCGGCGAACGCGGCGAAGCCCATCGCGGTGAGCACCTCGAACTTCGACAGCGCGCCGTGGCTCGCGTCGACGATGTCCACGAACGGCGCCACCTCGTGGTAGAGCTCGACGTAGCGCTCCGGCGTGACCGGCCGGTTGTCCACGTTGATCCGCTCGGTGGCGCGCTGCAGGTGCGGGCTGGTGTAGCGGCCGGTGCGCAGCCCCACCTCGGTGAGCAGCGCGTCGATCATGCGGGCCGTGGACGTCTTGCCGTTGGTGCCGGTGAGGTGGACCACCGGGTAGCTGCGCTGCGGCTCGCCGAGCGCGTCAACCAGCGCCGCGATCCGGTCGGTGGAGGGCTCCATCGCCGTCTCGGGCCAGCGCATGTCCAGCGCGGCCTCGACGGCCAGGAACTCCGCGAAGCTGACGACGCTGGAGGTCTCGGGCACGACGTCGGGCGACTCACCGCCGCGGATGGCGTCGAGCACGTGCCGCACCAGCGTGTCCTCGGGCTCGGGCAGCTCGCCCTCGCCCTCGGGTCCTGTCATGTGGGAAGCGCCTCCAACCGCGCCGTGATCCGCTCCAGGTCCGCGGCCGCCTTGGCCTGCCTGCCGCGGATGTCGTCGACGACGTGGGCGGGCGCCTTGGCCACGAACGCCGGGTTGTCGAGCTTCTTGGCCGCCTGGTCGAGCTCCTTCTGCGCGGCGGCGAGATCGCGGCCCAGCCGGGAGCGCTCGGCGGCGACGTCGATCGCGCCCGACGTGTCGAGCTCGACGACGACCGTGCCGCCGGACAGCGCGACCTCGACCGTGGCCGTGGGCGTGAACTCGGCCGCGGGCTCGTCGAGCCGCACGAGCGCGCCGATCGCACCCCGGTGCGCGCCGAGCCCGGCCTCGTCGAGCCCCACGAGCCGGGCCGCGACCCGCCGCTTGTCGGGCACCCGCTGCTCGGTGCGGAAGCGCCGGACGTCGGTGACGAGCGTCTGCAGATCGGCGATCCGCCGGGCCGCCCCGGTGTCGACCGGGATGCCGACGGCGGTGGGCCACGGCGCCGTGACCACGGTCTCGGCCCCGGTGAGCGCCTGGTAGAGCGCCTCGGTGAGGAACGGCGACACCGGGTGCAGCAGCCGCACCAGCACGTCGAGGACGTGGCCGAGCACCGCGCGGGTGCCCTCGGCCGTGCCTGCCGACGCGAGCTGCGGCTTGGCCAGCTCCAGGTACCAGTCGCACAGCTCGTCCCACGTGAAGTGGTAGAGCGCCTCGGTGGCCTTGGCGAACTGGAAGTCCTCGAGCAGCGCATCGACCTGCGCGGTGACCTCGTGCAGCCGCCCGAGGATCCACGCGTCGGCGTCGGTGAGCGAGCTTGCGAGCGAACCATCGGCGCCGGCCGTCGACGGCAGCGGCAGCGCGGGCGAGGCCCCGTTGGCCAGGGCGAACCGCGCGGCGTTCCACAGCTTCGTGCCGAAGTTGCGGGCGGCGGCGACGTTGTCGTCGCCGATCGGCGCGTCGACGCCCGGGTTGGCCACGCGGGCGAGCGCGAAGCGGGTGGCGTCGGTGCCGTAGACGTCCATCCACTCGTTGGGATCGACCGTGTTGCCGACCGTCTTCGACATCTTCTTGCCGAACTGGTCGCGGACCATGCCGTGGAGCGCGATCGTGTCGAACGGGCGCACGCCATCCATCGCGTACAGCCCGAGCATCATCATCCGGGCGACCCAGAAGAACAGGATGTCGTAGCCCGTGACCAGCACGGATGTCGGGTAGTACTTCTCAAGGTCGCGCGTGTGCTCCGGCCAGCCCAGCGTGGAGAACGGCCACAGCCCCGAGGAGAACCAGGTGTCGAGCACGTCCTCGTCCTGGACGTAGCCCGCGGGCGGCTCCTCGCCGGGCCCGCAGCAGACGACCTCGCCGCCCGGCCCGTACCAGACCGGGATGCGGTGGCCCCACCAGAGCTGGCGGGAGATGCACCAGTCGTGCATGTTGTCGACCCACGCGAACCAGCGCGGCTCCAGCTCCTTGGGGTGGACCACGACGTCGCCGCTGCGCACCGCGTCGCCCGCCGCCTTGGCCAGCGGCCCGACCTTGACGAACCACTGCAGCGACAGCCGCGGCTCGATGGGCTCGAACTTGCCGCGCTGGGCGTGGCCGACGCTGTGCCGGTGCGGCTTCTCGGCGACGATCCGGCCCTGCGCCCGCAGCGCCTCCTTGACCGCGGTGCGGGCCGCGAACCGGTCGAGGCCGTCGAACTCGGTGCCGCTGCCCGCGATGTGCCCCGTCTCGTCCATGATCGTCGGCATCGGCAGCCCGTGCCGCCGCCCGATCTCGAAGTCGTTGGGGTCGTGCGCAGGCGTGATCTTGAGCGCCCCGGTGCCGAACGCGGGGTCGACGTGCTCGTCGGCCACGACCGGGATCATGCGCCCGACCAGCGGCAGCTCGATCTGCCTGCCGATGAGGTGGCGGTAGCGCTCGTCATCGGGGTGGACGGCGACGGCCGTGTCGCCCAGCATCGTCTCGACCCGCGTGGTGGCGACGACGACGCTGTCCTCCCCATCGCCGTAGCGGATGGAGACCAGCTCGCCGTCGACGTCCTTGTGCTCGACCTCGACGTCGGACAGCACGCTGCGCATCTCGGGCGACCAGTTGACCATCCGCTCCGCGCGGTAGATCAGCCCGTCGTCGTAGAGGCGCTTGAACATGGTGAGGACGGCCCGGTTGCTGCCCTCGTCCATCGTGAAGCGCTCGCGGCTCCAGTCGACGCTGTCGCCGAGGCGGCGCATCTGGGCCAGGATCGCGCCGCCGTGCTCGGCCTTCCACTCCCAGGAGCGGTCGATGAACGCCTCGCGGCCCAGCTCGCGGCGGTTGGTGCCCTCGGCCGCCAGCGCGCGCTCGACGAGCGCGTGGACCGCGATCGAGGCGTGGTCCATGCCCGGCAGCCACAGGGTGTCGTAGCCCTGCATGCGGCGGCGGCGGACCAGGATGTCGATCAGCGTGTGCTCGAAGGCGTGGCCGATGTGCAGGCTGCCGGTGACGTTGGGCGGCGGGATGACGATGCAGAACGGCGGCTTGTCCGACGTGTTGTCGGCGGTGAAGTAGCCCGCTTCGACCCACCGGTCGTACATGCCCGCCTCTACAGCGCCCGGCGTCCACTGGGCCGGGAGCTGGGCGGTGCGCGGTGGGAGGGTTTCGGTCACCCGTCCAGTTTACGAGGGGCTACCGACAGCATTTTCAGGACGGCAGGAGCACGGCGGAGAGCCGGTCGAACCCGAGCAATCCAGCGAGCGTGCTGCGCCGCACGTGGTCGAGCGGCACCACCCGGACCTCGCCGCTGGTGGGCTCGTAGACATGCCAGGCGTCGCCGGTCGCCGACAGCGCGAGGCAGTAGTGGCGCGGGATGGCCGACCCCACGAGCAGCGGCACCGGCCGCCCCACCGCCAGGGCGGCGTTCGCCGCCTCGATGACGGCGGTGAGGTCGGTGGGGTTGCGGTCGTCGACCAGCCGCACGCGGTACGGCCCCGCCCCGGGCGCATGCCTGCGCAGCCACGCCACCATCCCCCACGGCGAGGTGCCCAGCGCCTGCGGCCAGAACTTCGTGGACTCCTTGTGCACCTGGCGCTGCCGCGCGTCGTAGCGGCCGCCGAACCCGACCGCCATCCCGGTCGGCGGCGACCGCGGCGCCCTGGCCGTCGAGCTGCCGCGTCTCGGTGGGATCGGCCCACGCGGCGAGCGCGACGAGCACGGCGCTGCCGCACGTGGTGCCGTCGACCTGGTCGAGCTTGGCGCCGCCGCGGGTCTGCAGGCCGAGCCGGTTGTCGATCAGCGGCGCGCGCCCGCCCGCCAGCGGCCGCACCGCGGCCACCTTCGCCACCGCGCCGCCGCCCTTGCCGCGGCGGAACAGCACCTGCGCCCACCGGCCCCAGCCGAGCAGCGTCCTCATGACACCGGATCCTGCCACCAGCCCGCCACACCCAAGAGGATCGAACCGAGCAACAACGCCAGCGCGATCCACGACGGCGACGCGTAGCCGTGTCCCGCGCTGATGACGAGCCCGCCCAGGACCGGGCCGAGGGTGTTGCCCACGTTGAACGCCGCCGTGTTGGCCGCGCTGGCCAGGGTCGGCGCCGCGCCCGCGAGCTGGAACACGCGCGCGTTGAGCGGCGCCGCCACCAGGAACGCCACCCCGCCGAGCAGCACGATCGACACCACGGCGACGCCCGGTACCGCGGCGAAGAGACCCAGCACCGCGAAGATCACCGCGCCCGCGCCGAGCGCGGTGAAGAGCGTCGCCCACGGGTGCGCGTCGGCGAGCCGCCCGCCGACGGTGATGCCCGCCAGCGCGGCCAGCCCGTAGCCGAACAGCACGGCGGGCACCCAGCTCTCCGGGACGCCCGCCACCGCGGTGAGCAGCGGCGCCACGTACGCGACCACGCTCAACGCGCCCGCCTGGTACAGCGCCGTGGTGCCGAGGGCGAGCCAGAGCCGTCCCCGCCGGAACGCGGCCAGCTCGTCGCGCAGCACCGGGCGCCGGGTGCCCTCGGTGCGGCGCGGCACCGTCGCGAGCACGCCCACGAGCCCGAGCAGCGCGAGCCCCGCGACCGCCCAGAACGTGGCCCGCCAGCCCAGTTGCTGACCGACGACCGTGCCCAACGGAACCCCGAGCACCGTCGCGACCGTCAGCCCGGACAGCAGCACGGCCAGCGCCCGCGCCCGCAGGTGCTCGCCCACCATCGACACGGCGACGACCGCCGCCACCACCCAGAACGTCGCCGTCGCCAGCGCCGTCACGACGCGCGCGACGAGCACCACCCCGTAGTCGGACGCCAGCGCGGCGAGCACGTGGCCCACCACGAACACGAGCAGCGCGGCCACCAGGGTGGTGCGGCGCGGCAGCGCGAGCGTCACGATCGCCATCAGCGGCGCCCCCACGATCATGCCGATCGCGAACGCCGAGATGAGGTAGCCCGTCGCCGGGATGCTGACCGCGAGGTCCCGCGCCATCTCCGGCAGCAGGCCGGTGATCATGAACTCGCTCGTGCCGAGCACGAAGATGGAGAGGGCGAGCACCGCCACCACGCGCGGCACCCGCGTCTGCGCTGCGACCCGGTGCTCATGTGGCGTGCAACCCCGCCGGGTCCCTAGGCTTCCCCCGTGTTGACCGCTGCGTTGTCCCCGGAGATCCGCGACTTCCTCGCCCACGGCACCCGCACCGCCAAGCTCGGCTTCGTCGCCGCCGACGGCCGCCCGCTGGTCGCGCCGGTCTGGTTCGTCGTGGAAGGCGACGAGCTGTGGTTCAACACCGGTGGCACCACCGCGAAGGCGCGGGCGATCGCGCGCGACCCACGCCTGGTGGTCTGCGTCGACATGGAGCGGCCGCCGTACGCGTACGTGCAGGTCCAGGGGATCGCGACGGTGACGGAGGACCCGGGCGAGCTCGTCGCGTCGGCCACGCTGATCGGCCGCCGCTACATGGGCGCCGACCGCGCCGAGGAGTTCGGGCGGCGCAACGGGGTGCCCGGCGAGCTGCTGGTGAAGCTGCGCCCCACGAAGGTGGTCACCGACCTGAACGTGACCGGTTAGGAGGTGCTGAAGAGCTCCGCCCGTAGCGAGCGGCGGGCGTCGCGCAGTAGGGCCGAGCTCTTCAGCGCGCTCCTAACGCTGCGGCGGCGGCCTGGCCGCTGCAAGGTGGGGACATGACCTCCACCGCCTCCCTCGCCCGCTACCGGGTCGGCGACCTCGACCTCACCCGCATCGGCTACGGCGCCATGCAGCTCGCGGGACCGCACGTCTTCGGCCCGCCGAAGGACCGCGACGCGGCGATCAGGGTGTTGCGCACCGCCGTCGACCTGGGCATCAACCACATCGACACGTCCGACTACTACGGCCCGTACGTGACGAACGAGATCGTCCGCGAGGCGCTGGCGCCCTACCCGGACGACCTGCACATCGTCACCAAGGTCGGGGCCCGGCGCGACGAGCAGGGCGGCTGGCCGCCCGCGCGCACGCCCGCTGAGCTGCGCGAGCAGGTGCACGACAACCTGCGCAGGCTCGGGCTCGACGTCATCGACGTGGTCAACCTGCGCATGGGCGGGTTCGAGGAGCCCGAGCCCGGCTCGATCGCCGAGCAGTTCACGGCGCTGGTCGAGCTGCAGGAGCAGGGGCTGATCCGGCACATCGGGCTCAGCACCGTGAACGCCGAGCAGCTCGCCGAGGCGCAGGCGATCGCGCCCGTCGTGTGCGTGCAGAACATGTACAACATCGCCCGCCGCGCCGACGACGCGCTCGTGGACGCCACAGCGGAGCAGGGCATCGCGTTCGTGCCCTACTTCCCGCTCGGGGGCTTCAACCCGTTGCAGTCCGGTGCCCTGGAGGCGGTCGCGGCGCGGCTCGGCACCACCCCGCTGGCCACCGCGCTGGCCTGGCTGCTGCACCGCTCGCCGAACATCCTGCTGATCCCGGGTACGTCGTCGGTGGAGCACCTGCGGGAGAACGTCGCCGCGGCCGAGCTGGACATCACCGCCGTGGCCGCCGAGCTGGACGCGATCGGCGGGTAGGCCTCAGCGGTCGAGCAGCCCGTTGAGCACGAGCCCGAGCAGCCGGGCGAAGCGCGTCTCCGGCGGCTCGGGCGCGACGGGGGCGGCCAGCGCCGCCACGAGGTGCGGGTGCGGGCCCTCCCCAACCAGATCATCTGCGCCGCCGGCGCGGCGAGGTGGTCGGCGTCCAGCGCGATGCCGCTGCGCTCGTCGTGGGCGTGGTTCTGCACCATGCGATCGAGCGCGCCGATCGCCTCCAGCCGCGCCCAACCTGGCGTTCATGGCGCTCTTCGTGTTCGCGTTGAGCTGATCAGACGTTGCGGTAGACGTCGCGGCGGTGGCCGATGTCGATCACGACGACCAGCAGGAGGTCGTCGTGCAGCACGTAGATCACGCGGTAGTCGCCGACGCGGATCCGGAAGGCCCCGGAGCACCACGCAGGGCGATCATCCCGGCCGGATGCGGGTCGTCGGCCAGCCGGTCGATGGCTCCCTGGACCCGACGGCGCACCGGCTTGTCCAGCTTCGCCAGAGCGCGCAGCGCGTCCCGGGTCAGCTCGATCCGGTACCGCGGGGTCACCGGTCGGCGTCCCCCGCTTCCAGACGCGCCAGTGCATCAGCCCAGGCGACGGTCGGCTCGTCCTTGGCGAGCACCTGGTTCACGCGGGCCGACCAGTAGGCGTCCTCGATGTCGTCGAGGTGTTCGGCCATCTCCGCGGGAACGACGGCGCCGACGCGACGGCCGTACCGCGTCAGGTAGACGACACCGCCTTCCCGCACCCGGGTGTCGAGAAGCTCCGCGAGCTGCGCCCGCGCATCCGTGACGGTCAGCTCGACGGGATCGTCCGGACTGGTAGACATGTATTAAATGTACATGTCGTACAGGCCTTCAGCCTGCGAAGAGCGCCGGGATCTTGATGACCAGCTGGTACAGGCCGTAGGCGAACGGGATGAGCACCCACAGCCAGGCGACGATCCCGATCACCAGCGTGTTGGTCGCGGGCTTGTCGTGGGTCGAATCCGGAGTGGTCATGCCTGCGCTCCCGTCGTGGCGGTGGACCGCTCTTCGTGGAACTTGTCGGCCACCGGCTTGATCAGCTCGTTGCAGACGAACCCGATCACCAGCAGCACGATCATGATGATGAACGACGTGGTGTACCGGGCCGGGCCCGAGACCTTGGCCGCGATCTGGGCGTCGGCGATCGCGTTGACGATCAGCGGGCCGAGCACGCCCGCGACCGACCAGGCCGTGAGCAGCCGGCCGTGGATCGCGCCCACCTGGTAGGTGCCGAACAGGTCACGCAGGTAGGCGGGCACGGTGGCGAAGCCCCCGCCGTAGAAGGAGAGGATGAGCATCGAGCAGATCAGGAAGATCACCGGGCTGCTGTTGGTCGTGAGCGTGATCGTCAGGTACAGCAGGGCGCCGATGCCGAGGTAGCCCCGGTACATGTTCTTGCGGCCGAGGTAGTCCGACGTCGTCGACCACCCGATGCGGCCCAACATGTTCGCGAGCGACAGCAATGCGACGTAGCCCGCGGCCGCGGCCGTGACCGCCGCGGCGGCCGCGCCCGCCGCCGAAGAAGTCCGTCCAGATCGGGGCGGCGCGCTCCAGGATGCCGATGCCCGCCGTGACGTTGAAGCAGAGCACCACCCAGAGCAGCCAGAACTGCGGGGTGCGGATCGCGTTGCGGGCCGACACGTCGAACTTGCCCGCCAGCACACCGGTGGTCGGCGGGGTCCAGCCCGCGGGTCGCCAACCGTCCGGCGGCACCCGCACGAGCAGCCACCCGACGGACATGAAGATCGCGTAGATGATGCCCATCACGAGGAACGTCTGCCCGACGCCCGCGGCCGTCGCGCCCTGGCCGGTGCCGCCGAACGCCGCGAGCAGCTGCGTGGTGAGCGGCGACGCGATGAGCGCGCCACCGCCGAAGCCCATGATCGCGATGCCGGTGGAGAGGCCGGGCCGGTCCGGGAACCACTTGATCAGCGTGGACACCGGCGAGATGTAGCCGATGCCCAGCCCGATCCCGCCGAGGAACCCGTAGCCGACCACGACCAGCCAGAACTGGCCGATGTAGCAGCCCAGCGCCGAGATCAGGAACCCGCCGACGAAGCACGACGACGCGACGACCATCGCCCACCGCGGGCCGTTGGCGTCGACCTTGGTGCCGAACAGCGCCGCCGACAGCCCCAGCATGATGATGCCCAGCTCGAACGGCAGCGCGGTGAGCACACCCGCGTTGGGGTTGCCGGGCAGCAGCGTGGCGGCCAGGGGCGTCTTGAACACGCTCCAGGCGTAGGCCTGCCCGATCGCGAGGTGGATCGAGAGCGCGGCCGGTGGGATCAGCCACCGACTCCACCCCGGTGGCGCGATCGTGCGTTCCCGAGCCAGAAATCCCGCGGCCATGTGTAGCCCCCCGAACCTCCGCCGACGTTGGCGCCCGGGACGCTAAGGGAGGCCAGTTGACCCCGCAACTTGTGGCAATTAGGCGGAACGTTCCCGGCGCTCGCGGCGGGTGGTGGGCACGCGCGGCACGATCGTCGGGTTGACGTTCTCGCGCACGGTCTGCTCGGTGACGACCACCTTGGCCACGTCGTCGCGGCTCGGGATGTCGTACATCACGGGGAGGAGGACCTCCTCCATGATGGCGCGCAGGCCGCGGGCGCCGGTGCCGCGCAGGATGGCCTGGTCGGCCACCGCTTCCAGCGCGTCTTCGGTGAACTCCAGCTCCACGCCGTCCATCTCGAACAGCTTGCGGTACTGCTTCACCAGCGCGTTGCGCGGCTCGGTGAGGATCTTGACGAGGGCGTCCTTGTCGAGCGAGGTGACCGACGCGACGATCGGCAGCCGCCCGATGAACTCGGGGATCAGCCCGAACTTGATGAGATCCTCGGGCAGCGTCTCGGAGAAGCTCTCGGACGTGTCGAGATCGCGCTTGGAGCGGATCTCGGCGCCGAAGCCGAGGCCGCGCTTGCCCACGCGATCACCGATGATCTTCTCGAGCCCCGCGAACGCGCCCGCCACGATGAACAGCACGTTGGTGGTGTCGATCTGGATGAACTCCTGGTGCGGGTGCTTGCGCCCGCCCTGGGGCGGCACCGACGCCGTGGTGCCCTCAAGGATCTTCAACAGCGCCTGCTGCACGCCTTCGCCGGACACGTCGCGCGTGATCGACGGGTTCTCCGACTTGCGGGCGATCTTGTCGACCTCGTCGATGTAGATGATGCCCGTCTCGGCCCGCTTGACGTCGTAGTCGGCCGCCTGGATGAGCTTGAGCAGGATGTTCTCGACATCCTCGCCGACGTAGCCCGCCTCGGTGAGCGCGGTGGCGTCGGCGATGGCGAACGGCACGTTCAGGAGCTTGGCCAGGGTCTGCGCCAGGTAGGTCTTGCCGCAGCCGGTGGGGCCCAACATGAGGATGTTGGACTTGGCGATCTCGATGCCGTCGTTGTCGCCCGCGCGACCCTTGTCGCCCGCCTGGATGCGCTTGTAGTGGTTGTAGACCGCGACCGAGAGCGTGCGCTTGGTCTGGGACTGGCCCACCACGTACTGGTCGAGGAAGTCGTGGATCTCCGACGGCTTGGGCAGCTCGTCGAGCTTGACCTCGCCTGCCTCGGCCAGCTCTTCCTCGATGATCTCGTTGCAGAGATCGATGCACTCATCGCAGATGTAGACGCCTGGGCCGGCGATCAGTTTCTTGACCTGCTTCTGACTCTTCCCGCAGAACGAGCACTTGAGCAGATCACCGCCATCGCCGATGCGAGCCATGTGTGCAGACCCCAGTCCCATCCGGCGCGCGGGGTGCGCGCCCTCGTGACGGTACCCGCTCGACCCGATTCTCGGGGAGCATCCGGCTCCCCGACTTCACCGGTGTCGGCGGATGGCAAATATCTAGACGGCCGAGAGCTTGCGACTCTGGATGATCTCGTCGACGATGCCGTAATCCTTGGCCTCGGTGGCCGTGAGGATCTTGTCGCGCTCGATGTCGAGCGCGCACCTGCTCGGGGGTGCGGCCGGAGTGCTTGGCCAGCGTGGTCTCCAGCAGCTTGCGCATGCGGGAGATCTCCGCGGCCTGGATCTCCAGGTCCGAGACCTGCCCGTAGATCCCCTCGACCGCGGGCTGGTGGATCAGGATGCGCGCGTTCTGCACCGCGAGCCGACGGCCGGGGGTGCCCGCCGCGAGCAGCACCGCGGCGGCCGACGCGGCCTGCCCGAGGCAGACGGTCTGGATGTCGGGCCGGATGAACTGCATCGTGTCGTAGATCGCCATCAGCGACGTGAACGAGCCGCCGGGCGAGTTGATGTACATGCTGATCTCGCGGTCCGGATCGGCGGACTCCAGGCACAGCAGCTGCGCCATGACGTCGTTGGCCGACGCGTCGTCGATCTGCACGCCGAGGAAGATGATGCGCTCCTCGAACAGCTTGTTGTACGGGTTGGATTCCTTGACCCCGTAGCTCGTGCGCTCCACGAAGGAGGGCAGCACGTACCGGGACTGGGCGGGCTGGTAACTCATCGGGCGCTCCCGTTCCCGTTCTCACTGATCGCGTCCGGGAGCTGGCCCGCCCGCGAGATGACGTGGTCGACGAAGCCGTACTCCAGCGCTTCCTGCGCGGAGAACCAGCGGTCGCGGTCGAAGTCGGCGATGATCTTCTCGACCGGCTGGCCGGTGTGGCCGGAGATCAGCTGCGCCATCTCCTGCTTGTGCCTGCGGAACAGCTCGGCCTGGATCGCGATGTCCGACTCGGTGCCGCCCACACCCGCGGAGGGCTGGTGCATGAGGATCTGGCAGTGCGGCAGCGCGTAGCGCTTGCCGCGCTGGCCCGCCGACAGCAGGAACTGGCCCATCGACGCGGCCAGCCCCATGGCGTAGGTGGCCACATCACACGGGATGAACTCCATCGTGTCGAAGATGGCCATGCCCGCCGTGACGGAGCCGCCCGGCGAGTTGATGTAGAGCGCGATGTCGGCCGCCGGGTCCTCCGCGGCGAGCAACAGCATCTGCGCGGCGATCCGGTTGGCGATGTCGTCGTCGACCTGCTGGCCGAGCACGATGATCCGTTGCTGCAACAGCCGCTCGTAAACCGAGTCCGACAACGTCATCGACGCGGGCGAACCGCCCCGCCGCATGGCCGCTCCGATGAGACGGTCCTGGGTCGTCACTTCACCCTGCCTCTGGCTCGTGTCTGCTCGGTCTGCACGGAACCGACCCTACGCGGCGCAAGCTCGCCACCGGCCGGGTCGGCCGCCGTGTTCGCTGTGGGCGTGCGCTCAGGCGTCCACAGTCGTCTCGTCGGACTTCTCGGCCGACTTCTCGTCGGACTTCTCGGGGGCCTCGTCGGCCTGCTCCGGCTCGTCGTCGCCGAGCAGCTCCGCCATGTCCAGCGCGGTGCCGGACGCGTCGGTGACCGTGGCCGCGCGGACGGCGGCGATGAGCGCCTTGCTGCGCCGCACGTCGGCGTAGATGGCGCCCAGCTGGCCCGCCTCCTGGATCCGCTTCACGAACTCCTCGGGCGGCATCTGGTACTGCTGCGCCTGGAACACGATCCGCTCGGTGAGCTCGTCCTGGCTGACCGTGACCTCCTGGTCGTCGGCCAGCTTGTCGAGCACGAGCCGCACGCGCACCGACTTCTCGGCGTCCTCGCGCGCCTCGGTGTCGAACTCCTCGCGGGTCTTGCCGTTCTCCTCGAGGAACTCGGCGAACTTCGCCTCGTCGTGGTCGAACGGGTGGATCGCGTCGTGCACCCGCGAATCGATCTCCTGCTTGAGGATGCCCTCGGGCAGCGGGATCTCGGTCTTCGCAACGAGCGCGTCGAGCACCTTGTCGCGGGCCTCCGTGAGCTGCTCCATCTGCCGCACGCGGTCGAGCCGGGTGCGCAGATCGGCGGAGAGCTCCTCCAGCGTGTCGAACTCGCTCGCCAGCTGCGCGAACTCGTCGTCGGCGTCCGGGAGCTCCCGCTCCTTGACCGCGGTGACGGTGACGGTGACCTCCGCCTCGCGGTCCTTGTACTCCCCGGCCACCAGCGTGGTGGGGAACGTGGCCGACTCGCCCGCGGACAGCCCGGTGATGGCGTCGTCGATGCCGTCGATGAGCCCGCCCTGGCCGACCTGGTAGGACAGCCCGCTGGTCTGGGCCTCCTCGACGGCCTCGCCGTCGACGCTGGCGGCCAGGTCGATCTGCACGAAGTCGTCCTTCGCGGCGGCGCGCTCGACCCCGGTGAGGGTGGCGAACCGGGCGCGCAGGTTGTCCAGCGCCTCGTCGACGTCGGCGTCGGTGACCGCCGCCTCGTCGACCTGCGCCGCGAGCGACGACAGCTCCGGCAGGTCGATCTCCGGCCGGACGTCGACCTCGGCGGTGAACGCGAGGCGCTCGTTGTCGGCGATCTCGGTGACCTCGATCTCCGGCTGCCCGAGCGGCGACACGTCCTCGGCCGAGGTGACGGCCTCGGAGTACTTCGTGGGGATGGCGTCGTTGACGACCTGCTCCAGCACCACGCCGCGGCCGAGGCGGGCCTCGATGATGCGGGCGGGCACCTTGCCCTTGCGGAAGCCGGGCACGTTGACCTGCTGGGCGATCTTCTTGTACGCGCGGTCGAAATCGGGCTTCAGCTCGTCGAAGGGCACCTCGACGTTGATCCGGACCCTGGTCGGGCTCAGCCGCTCGACGGTGCTCTTCACTTCTCGGTACTCCTCGATCGGCTCCACAGACTTCCGACCGAGTCTAGGCGAGGCCCGGTGCGGCGACCTCGGCGGTCTCCACGTCGGCGACGGTCACGTCCACGGCCACCGGACCGAGCACCTCGACGACGGCCGCGCCCAGCTCGTCGGCGAGGCGGGGCAGCGGCACGCCCATGCGGGCGATCACCGCGATCTGGACCGGATCGCCGTCCTCGAGCGGCAGCCGCACGCCGACCACGCGGCGTCCGGGCAGGTAGGAGGCGACGGTGCCGAACGCGCCGCCGGACAGCCGCGCGACGCCGGGGTGGGCGAGCACGGCCGCGGCGACGGCTTCGGCGAGCGCGGGGTCCTGGGCCACGCCGCAACGGTATCCGCCGTCGGTGGCACTAGGTTGACGCCGTGTCGCTGGACGACCTCACGCTGGTGGTGCGCGCCCAGGAGGGCGACGTGCGGGCGTTCGAGGCGCTCGCCCGGCGCCACCAGGCCGCGCTCTACCGCACCGCGGTGCGCGTGACGGGCGATCCCGCCGAGGCCGAGGACGCCCTCCAGGAGGCGCTGCTGGACGCCTGGCGACACCTCGACCGGTTCCGGGGCGACGCCGCGCTCTCGACGTGGCTGTACCGCCTGGTCACCAACCGCTGCATCGCGGCGCTGCGCCGCCGCCGCCCGGTGCCCGCGCCGGACGCGGGCGACGACGTCGCCGCGCGCGATTCGCCCGAACGGTCGGCCCTGCTCGACCTGGAACTGGCCGCGCTGGGCCGCGCGGTGCAGGATCTCCCGGACAACCTGCGGGTGTGCTGGGTGCTGCGGGAACTGGAAGGGCTGGGCTACGGCGAGATCGCGGAGATCACCGGTGCCGGGGAGACGGCCGTGCGCGGTCGCATCCACCGGGCGCGCGTCCAGCTGGCTGGGGTGATGCGGGCGTGGAGATGACAGAGGTGCCGTCGATGGGGGAGATCGCCCCGTTGGCCTGCGGCCGCGACGCCGCGGTGGTGTGGGACCGCGCCGAGGCGGGGCTCCCGCTCGACGCGCACGGGCGCGACTGCCCCCACTGCTCGGCCGCCTACGCCGAGGCCCGGCGGCTCGACGTCGCGGTGCACCGCATGGCCGAGGAGCCGGTCCAGATGCCCGCGCAGGCGGTGGAGGCCGTCCTCGGCCGGGTGCTGGAGACGGCGCGCAGCAGGATCCGGCCCGAGGAGGCGCTGCGGCTCGACTCGCCGCTCGGGCCCAACCGGCTGGCCCGCGCGGCCGCCGCCACGGCGCTGCGGGCCGTCGTCGACGCCATGGACGGGATGCGCGCCCGCAGCTGCCGCATCGACGCAGCCCGGGCCGGACACGGCCATCGACGTCGCGCTCACCGTGGTCGCCCGGCTCGGCCTGGACCTGGCGTACGCGACCGCCCAGGTGCGCCGGACGGTCTTCGCGGCGGGCGAGCAGGCGTTGGGGCTGCCGGTGCGGCGCGTCGACATCGAGGTGGTGGACCTGTGGGAGGCGTGACGCTGCACGTAGCGGACGCCGCCGTCACCTCGGTGGCCGCGGCCGCGGCCCGTCAGGTGCCCGGCGTGGTGGCGGCGCGCGCCGATCTCGCCGCGGAGCTCGTGCGGGTGACGATCGCCGTCCGGTTGGGTGACAACTGCCGCGACGTCGCCGAGGCCGTGCAGCGTGGTGTCACCCACACGTTGGCGGAACTGGCCGGGCGAACGGCCCTGGTCGAGGTCACGGTGGCGGAGGTCGTCCTGCGCTGACGCGACCACCCATCGTAACCTCTCGGTAACAGGTTTGCGCTGGTCACGATGGTCACGCGGCTTGTCCTTGGATATCGTCGGCGCCTCGTGCGACGCTGTGCCGCGATCGCACCCGTCGTTGTGTGCGCAAGACACCGGTTCATTCCGCATACTTCGTACCCATCACGTCGTCCCGATGCGAGTTGTCGGGGTGCACCGAGACGACAGGAGGCCCACCTTGGCTGAACAGTGCGCGGCGGACCTTTACGTCCCGGAGTTCGAGCACGACGCCTGCGGTGTCGCCATGGTCGCCGACCTCAAGGGACGCCGCGATCACGGCATCGTGCGCCGGGCGCTCACCGCGCTCCTGCGCCTCGAGCACCGCGGCGCCCGCGGCTCCGAGGTCAACACCGGCGACGGCGCGGGCATCCTGCTGCAGATCCCGGATGCGTTCTACCGCGCGGTGGTGCCGTTCGAGCTGCCCGCCGAAGGCGCCTACGCGGCGGGTCTCGCCTTCCTGCCCACCGAGCGGACCGCCGAGACCACGGCGGCGATCGACGAGCTCGCGGCCGAGGAGGGCCTCGTCGTGCTGGGCTGGCGCGAGCTGCCCACCGACGCCGACGGCGCCGACCTCGGGCCCACCGCGCGCCGGGTGATGCCCACGATCCGCCAGCTGTTCGTCGCGGGCGCGGCGGGCGAGACCGGCCTCGAGCTGGAGCGCCGCACCTTCTGCCTGCGCAAGCGCGCCGAGCACGCCACCGACGTCTACTTCCCCTCGCTCTCGCCGCGCACCATCGTCTACAAGGGGATGCTGTCCGAGCCCCAGGTCGAGGCGTTCTACCCGGACCTCTCCGACGAGCGCGTGGTCAGCGCGTTGGCGCTCGTGCACTCCCGGTTCTCCACCAACACGTTCCCCGCGTGGCCGCTCGCGCACCCCTACCGCTACGTCGCGCACAACGGCGAGATCAACACGCTGCGCGGCAACCGCAACTGGATGGCCGCCCGCGAGGCGCTGCTGTCGAGCAAGCTGATCCCGGGCGACCTCGCCCGCCTCTCCCCCATCGTCACCCCGGACGCGAGCGACTCCGCCACGTTCGACGAGGTGCTCGAGCTGCTGCACCTCGGCGGCCGATCCCTCCCGCACGCGGTGCTGATGATGATCCCGGAGGCGTGGGAGAACCACGCCGAGATGGATCCCGCCCGCCGCGCCTTCTACGAGTTCCACGCCACGCTCATGGAGCCGTGGGACGGGCCCGCGCTCGTCGCGTTCACCGACGGCACCGTCGCGGGCGCCGTCCTCGACCGCAACGGCCTGCGGCCCGCCCGCTACTGGATCACGGAGGACGGGCTCGTCGCGCTGGCGTCCGAGGTCGGCGTGCTGGACGTCGAGCCGTCGACGGTCGTGCGCAAGGGCCGCCTCGAGCCCGGCCGCATGTTCCTGGTCGACACGGCGGCGGGCAAGCTCGTCGACGACGCGGAGATCAAGGGCGCGCTGGCCGCCGAGCACCCCTACGAGGAGTGGCTGCACTCCGGCCTGATCCACCTCGGCGACCTGGTCGACCGCGAGCGCGAGGTGCCCAGCCACGCCGCGCTCACCCTGCGCCAGCAGTCGATGGGCTACACGGAGGAGGAGCTGGGCGTCCTGCTCAAGCCGATGGCCGCCAGCGGGGCGGAGCCGATCGGCTCGATGGGCAACGACGCGCCGCTCGCCGCCATCTCGGCGCGGCCCCGGCAGCTGTTCGACTACTTCAACCAGCTGTTCGCGCAGGTCACCAACCCACCCTTGGACGCGATCCGCGAGGAGCTGGTCACCTCGCTCGGCAGCCAGCTCGGCCCGGAGCAGAACCTGCTCGAAGCCAGCGCGGCGCACTGCCGCACGATCATGCTGCCCGAGCCGGTGCTCACCAACGACGACCTCGCCCGCATCGTGCACATCAACGACGACGGCGACTACCCCGGCTTCACCTCCGTCACCGTGCGCGGCACGTTCCGCGCCGCCGACGGCGGGCCGGGGCTGGAGGAGCGCCTGCGCCAGATCTGCACGCAGGTGTCGGAGGCCATCGAAGACGGCGCCCGGCTGATCGTGCTCTCCCAGCGCGGCGTCACCAAGGACTTCGCGCCGATCCCCTCGCTGCTGCTCACCGGCGCCGTCCACCAGCACCTCATCCGCGAGCGCACCCGCACCCGCGTCGGGCTGCTCGTCGAGGCGGGCGACGCCCGCGAGGTGCACCACATCGCCCTGCTCATCGGCTACGGGGCGGCCGCGGTCAACCCCTACCTGGCGATGGCCACGGTCGAAGACCTCGCGATGCGCGGCGACATCAAGGGCATCGACTGCGAGACGGCGGCCAAGAACCTGGTCAAGGCGCTGGCCAAGGGCGTGCGCAAGACCATGTCGAAGATCGGCATCTCCACGGTGGCGTCCTACACCGGCGCGCAGATCTTCGAGGCGGTCGGCCTGGGCCCCGAGGTGATCGACACCTGCTTCACCGGCACCACCTCGCGGCTCGGCGGCGTCGGCTTCGACGTGCTCGCCGAGGAGGTGCTCACCCGCCACCGCCGGGCGTTCCCGTCCGACGAGATCCGGGCCGCGCACCGCGCGCTGGAGATCGGCGGCGAGTACCAGTGGCGGCGCGAGGGCGAGCTGCACCTGTTCAACCCGACCACGGTGTTCAAGCTCCAGCACTCCACCCGGCAGGGCCGGTACGAGATCTTCAAGGAGTACACGCGCGCCGTCGACGAGCAGGCGCACAAGCTCATGACCCTGCGCGGGCTCTTCCGGTTCAAGGGCGGCACCCGCCCGCCGGTCGACATCGACGAGGTGGAGCCGGTCGACGAGATCGTCAAGCGGTTCGCCACCGGCGCGATCTCCTACGGGTCGATCTCCAAGGAGATGCACGAGACCCTCGCCATCGCGATGAACCGCCTCGGCGGCAAGTCCAACACCGGGGAGGGCGGCGAGGACGCCGACCGCTACACCCCCGACGCCAACGGCGACAACCGCCGCAGCGCCATCAAGCAGGTCGCGTCCGGCCGGTTCGGCGTCACCAGCGAGTACCTGGTCAGCGCCGACGACCTGCAGATCAAGATCAGCCAGGGCGCGAAGCCGGGCGAGGGCGGCCAGCTGCCCGGGGCCAAGGTCTACCCGTGGATCGCGAAGACCCGGTACTCGACGCCGGGCGTCGGGCTGATCTCACCGCCCCCGCACCACGACATCTACTCCATCGAGGACATCAAGCAGCTCATCCACGACCTCAAGAACGCCAACCCGGCCGCGCGCGTGCACGTGAAGCTCGTGAGCCAGGTCGGCGTCGGCACCGTGGCCGCGGGCGTGGCGAAGGCCTACTCCGACGTCGTGCTGATCTCCGGGCACGACGGCGGCACCGGCGCGTCCCCGCTCAGCTCGATCAAGCACGCGGGCGGGCCGTGGGAGCTGGGGCTGGCCGAGACCCAGCAGACCCTGCTGCGCAACGGTTTGCGCGACCGGATCGTGGTGCAGACCGACGGTCAGCTCAAGACCGGCCGCGACGTCGTCATCGCCGCGCTGCTGGGCGCCGAGGAGTTCGGCTTCGCCACCGCCCCGCTGGTGGTGAGCGGCTGCATCATGATGCGCGTCTGCCACCTCGACACGTGCCCGGTCGGCGTCGCCACGCAGAACCCGGAGCTGCGCAAGCGGTTCGACGGGCGGCCCGAGTACGTCGTCAACTTCATGCGGTTCATCGCGCAGGAGGTGCGCGAGTACCTGGCCGAGCTGGGCTTCCGCACGCTGGCCGAGGCGGTGGGGCACGCCGAGGTGCTCGACGTCGACGACGCGGTGCGGCACTGGAAGACCGAGGGCATGGACCTCAGCCCGATCTTCGCGATGCCGCAGCTGCCGCCGGGCACCCCGCGCCACCGCACCAAGGCGCAGGACCACGGCCTGGAGAAGGCGTTGGACAACACGCTGATCCAGCTGTGCGAGGGGGCGCTGCGCTCCGGCGACAAGGTGCGCCTCGACCTGCCGGTGCGCAACGTCAACCGCACGGTCGGCACGATGCTGGGCTACGAGCTCACGAAGGCGTGGGGCGGCGAGGGCCTGCCCGACAACACGATCGACGTCACGCTCACCGGCTCCGCGGGGCAGAGCTTCGGGGCGTTCGTGCCCAAGGGCATCACCCTGCGGCTGATCGGCGACTCGAACGACTACTTCGGCAAGGGCCTCTCCGGCGGGCGGCTCACCCTGCGCCCGAACCCGACGGCGCCGTTCAAGGCCGAGGAGAACGTCATCGCGGGCAACGTGATCCTCTACGGGGCCACGGCGGGCGAGATCTTCGTGCGCGGCATCGTCGGCGAGCGGTTCTGCGTGCGCAACTCCGGCGCGCTGGCCGTCGTCGAGGGGGTCGGCGACCACGGCTGCGAGTACATGACGGGCGGCAAGGTCGTGGTGCTCGGGCGCATCGGGCGCAACTTCGCGGCGGGCATGTCCGGCGGTGTCGCCTACGTGCTCGACCTGCCGCAGGGCCGGGTCAACCCGGAGATGGTCGACATCGACCCGCTCGACGACGACGACCGCGCGTTCCTGCGCGACGCCGTCGAGCGGCACTTCGCCGAGACCGAGTCGGAGGTGGCGAAGGAGCTGCTCACCGAGTGGGACGAGGCGGTCAACCGGTTCGGGAAGGTCATGCCCAAGGACTTCAAGCGGGTGCTCAAGGCCCGCGAGGCGGCGGAACGGGACGGCCGCGACGTGAACGAGGCGATCATGGAGGCCGCACATGGGTGACCCCAAGGGGTTCCTGACCACCCCCCGGGAGCTGCCCGTGCGCAGGCCGGTCGACCTGCGGCTGCGCGACTGGCGGGAGGTGTACGAGGACTTCCCGCGCACCGACCTCGAGGCGCAGGCGGGCCGCTGCATGAACTGCGGCATCCCGTTCTGCCACCAGGGCTGTCCGCTGGGCAACCTCATCCCGGAGTGGAACGACCTGGTCTACCGCCACGACTGGCGCGAGGCCACCGAGCGGCTGCACGCCACCAACAACTTCCCCGAGTTCACCGGCACGCTCTGCCCCGCCCCGTGCGAGGCCGCGTGCGTGCTGGCGATCAACTCCGACGCCGTCACGATCAAGCAGGTCGAGATCGAGATCATCGACCGGGCGTGGGACGAGGGCTGGGTGCCGCCGCAGAAGGCGGAGACCCGCACGGGCAAGAAGGTGGCGGTGGTCGGCTCCGGCCCGTCCGGGCTGGCGGCGGCCCAGCAGCTCACCCGCGTCGGGCACGACGTGGTGGTGTTCGAGCGCGCCGACCGCATCGGCGGGCTGCTGCGCTACGGCATCCCCGAGTTCAAGATGGAGAAGGCCCGGCTCGACCGGCGCCTGGCCCAGATGCGCGACGAGGGCACGATCTTCAAGGCGTCGGTCGACGTCGGCACCGACGTCACGGCCGAGCAGCTCCGCGCCGAGTTCGACGCGGTCGTGCTCGCGGGCGGGGCCACCGCGTGGCGCGACCTGCCCGCGCCCGGCCGCGAAGCCGAGGGCGTCTACCAGGCGATGGAGTACCTGCCGTGGGCCAACCACGTGCAGCAGGGCGACATCGACGCACCGCCCGATCATCGGCCAAGGACAAGCACGTCGTGATCATCGGCGGCGGCGACACCGGGGCCGACTGCCTCGGCACGTCCCACCGGCAGGGCGCCGCGTCGGTCACCCAGCTGGAGATCATGCCGACGCCGCCGGAGAAGCGCACCGAGGGCATGCCCTGGCCGACGTACCCGATGGTCTACCGCGTCTCGTCGGCGCACGAGGAGGGCGGCGAGCGGCTGTACTCGGTCAACACCACCGAGTTCGTCGCCGACGAGCGAGGGCAAGCTGGCCGCCATCAGGATCGTCGAGGTCGAGCGGGACGCCGAGGGCCGGTTCGTGCCGGTCGAGGGCACCGAGAGAAGGAGCTGCCCGCGCAGCTCGTGCTGCTCGCCATGGGCTTCGTCGGGCCGGAGAAGGGCAAGCTGCTGTCGGACCTCGGGGTGGAGCTCGACGAGCGCGGCAACGTCGCGCGCGACCAGAGCTTCATGACGAGCGTCGAGGGCGTCTTCTCGGCGGGCGACATGGGCCGCGGGCAGAGCCTCATCGTGTGGGCGATCGCGGAGGGCCGGTCGGCGGCGGCCGGGCGTGGACGCCTACCTGACGGGCCGCACCGTGCTCCCCCGCCCGATCAACCCGACGGACCGGCCGCTCCTCTAGGCACGCATGATCGCGATCATCGGCACACCACGCCGGTCGGCACCGGCCTGATGTGCCACTCGACGCGATCACTGCCCTGCGAGGCGCTCCACCACCGGGGCGAGGGCTTCGTAGAACGCCCCGTTGACCGAGATGTAGCTCGTGCCGAACGCCTCGCGGCGGCGCTGCAGCTCGTCGACCATCGCGTCGACGTCGCCGCGGAGCAACGTGAGCGAGTCGGCCGCCACGAGGTCGGCCATGTCGGCGCCGATGAAGCTCTTCGTCCACGGCGGCACCTCGTCGCCGACGACGAACAGGTTCATCGCCAGCTCGATCTCCTCGGCGCGGGCGCCCGCGGCCGCGCGCAGGCTGGTGACCATGGCCCCGAACTCGTCGCGGCCCGCGAGCGCGCCCGCGGCGATCGTCACGATGTCGGCGATCTCCGCGGCCAGCGTCAACGCCTTGGGCCCGGCCGCCGCCATGAGCACCGGCGTGCGCTGCTCGCCGTCGAGCTCGCGCAGGTGGGCGACGGTCTGCTTCACCTGGTCGCGCCGCTCGGAGGCGGTGCCGTAGGGCATGCCCAGCTCGGCGGCGCCCTCCGGCACGCGGTCGTGCCCGGTGCCGATGCCCATGTCGAAGCGCCCTTGGGTGAGCACGGAGAGGCTGTGCGCCTCCCACGCCGCCTGCCGCGGGGTGCGCAGCGGGCTGGCCAGCACGAACGTGCCGACGCGCACGGGCGCCACCGTGGCCGCCACCGCCAGCGAGGAGAACGGCGAGAGCAACTGCACGCCGTCGGGCATGAGCACGGTGGAGTAGCCGAGATCCGCGATGCGCTTGACGTCGGCGACCCAGCGTTCCGCGCCTTGCGGCGCGGCGACGACCCCGAACCGGAACGGGCGCATCTCGGACTCCATTCGCTAGACGTCAATCCCTTTGACATCTAACTGTACTACGGTTGGCCCGGTGGGGATCACACACCGCGCGGTGACCGTCGACGGGCTGGAGCTGCACCTCGCCGAGGCGGGTCCGGCCGACGGGCCGACCGTGCTCCTGCTCCACGGCTTCCCGGAGTGCTGGTACTCGTGGCGCCACCAGCTCGCGGCGTTGGGCGCCGAGGGATTCCACGTGGTCGCGCCCGACCAGCGCGGCTACGCCCGCTCGGGCGCCCCGGCGGCGGTGGAGGACTACACGCTGCTGCACCTCGTCGGCGACGCGCTCGGCGTGCTCGACGCGGTGGGTGCGGAGCAGGCCGTGGTCGTCGGGCACGACTGGGGCGCGCCGGTCGCCTGGCACACGGCGCTGCTGCGACCCGATCGGGTGCAGGGCGTCGTCGCGCTGTCGGTGCCGCTGCTGCCGCGCAGCGCGCGCCCGCCGACCGCCGCGATGGCGCGCCGCTTCGGCGCCGACTACTACCAGCTCTACTTCCAACGCCCCGGCCTCGCCGACCGGGAACTGGCCGCCGACCCGCGCGCGACGTTCCGCAGGCTGCTCACGGCGACGGGCGGCACCGGCTCCGGCGCCACGCTCGCGGTACCCGCGGGTGGCGGCGTGCTCGACACCTGCCCCGAGCCGGACGTCCTCCCGGAGTGGCTCACCGAGGCCGATCTCGACGTCTACGTCGCCGAGTACGCCGACCGCGGGTTCACCGGCGGGCTGAACTGGTACCGCAACAACGACCGCACCTGGGCGCTCACCGCCGCCTGGCGGGACGCGCAGGTCAGCGTGCCCGCGGCCTACCTCGTGGGCGAGCGCGACCTGGTGATCGCGGGCCGGGAGTTCGACGCCGTGGTCGCGACCCTGCGGCAGCGCGTGCCGGACCTGCGGGCCGCCGAACTGCTGCCCGGATGCGGCCACTGGACCCAGCAGGAGCGGCCCGCCGAGACCAGTGCTTTGATCGCGGACTTCGCCCGTTGGACGGACCGGACGTAGTGCGCAGTATCCGGACGATCCGACGGGCGTTGATCCGGGGGACCGGTGCCGACGGAAACGGGGAGCCTTCGCCGGCACCGGTCCACTACTACTGCCCGAGCACCCGGAAGACCGGGTAGCCGGGGGCGATCCGGCGCAGGGTCTCGTCGGAGGCCGAGGCGTCGACGCCGTCGAAGAACACGCCCACCTCGAACTTCCACCGCTTCAGGTACGCGCGCAGGAGGACGGGCTTCTCGTCGTCGGCCAGCTCGACCACGCGGACCGGCTCGACCCGGCGCCCGACCCGCAGCTCGGCCTCGCCCGCCACGCGGATGTTGCGCACCCACTGCGTGACACCGCGCGGCGCGACGAGGTAGCGCTCACCGTCGACGGTCAGCAGGTTCACCGGCGTCGTGCGCATCTCCCCGCTGGTGCGACCGCGCACGGCGAGGACCCGGCTGCCCCAGACGCTGACGCCCGCCCGGGTGAGGCCTGCGATGACCCCGTTGAACAGCGCGGTGGCGCGGCCGGGGCGGATGTAGCGGGTAGCGGCGGTCATGGCGTTCTCCTCGGTTGAGATCAGTGCTCTTGTTTAAGAACAGTGAACACCTGCGCTTGGTCCGCCGTCAAGAGCACCGCTCTCGATTCCTACACCACCTGCCTTCTTGTGTGCTCTCCACACATACAGCGGCGAGGGTCCTGCACCTACCGTCTTCGAGCATGACCCTCCTCGCCGGAAGAACAGCGCTGGTCACGGGCGCGGCATCGGGCATAGGGGCGGCCATGGTCGCCCGGCTCGCCGCCGACGGCGCGTTCGTGTACGCCGTCGACCGCGACCAGGCGGGCGTCAAGCAGCTCGCCGACGACGTGCCCGGCGTGGAGCCCGTCGTCTGCGACCTGTCCGACCTCGACGCTCTCGACGACACCATGGACGCGCTGCCGCCCGTCGACGTGCTCGTCAACAACGCGGGGCTGCAGCACGTCGCCCCGGTGCCGGAGTTCGACCCCGACCGTTTCGCGCTGATCCTGCGCGTGATGCTGGAGGCGCCGTTCCGGCTCGCGCGCCGCGTCCTGCCCCACATGTACGAGCGCGGTTGGGGTCGGCTCGTGCACGTCTCCAGCGCGCACGGCCACCGCGCCAGCCCGTTCAAGGCGGCTTACGTGAGCGCCAAGCACGGCCTCGAAGGCCTGTCGAAGGTGATCGCGCTCGAGGCCGCCGAGCACGGCGTCACCAGCAACTGCGTGAGCCCCGGCTACGTCCGCACGCCACTGGTGGAACGCCAGATCGCCGACCAGGCCCGCGCCCACGGGATCGGCGAGGACGAGGTGCGCGACCGCGTGCTCCTCGCCCCCGAGGCGGTCAAGCGGCTGATCGACCCGCACGAGGTGGCCGAGGTCGCCGCGGTGCTGTGGGGGCCCGCGTCCGCGTCGATCACCGGCTCGTCCCTGTCCGTCGACGGCGGTTGGACCGCCCGATGAACCCGGAGGTATCCGTGTCCGAGCAGACACAACCGCGCACGAACATCGTGCGTGTGGTCGCCGCCAGCATGGCGGGCACCACCGTCGAGTGGTACGACTTCTTCCTCTACGGCGTCGCCGCCGCGCTCGTCTTCCCGCACGTCTTCTTCCCGACCGGCAACGCCACGGCCGCCACGCTGGCCTCGCTCGGCACGTTCGCGGTCGGCTTCCTCGCCCGGCCCATCGGCGGCCTGGTCTTCGGCCACTACGGCGACCGCATCGGCCGCAAGAAGCTGCTCGTCCTGAGCCTGCTGATGATGGGCCTCTCGACGTTCGCGATCGGCCTGCTGCCCTCCTACGCGACCGTGGGCGTGCTCGCCCCGGTGCTGCTGGTGGTGCTGCGGCTCGTCCAGGGCTTCGCGCTCGGCGGCGAGTGGGGCGGCGCGGTGCTGATCGTCTCCGAGCACGGCGACCCGGCCCGGCGCGGCTTCTGGGCGAGCTGGCCGCAGGCGGGCGCGCCCGCGGGCCAGCTGATCGCCAACGGCCTGCTCGCCGTGATGGCGGTCGTGCAGAGCGAGGCGGACTTCCTGGCCTGGGGCTGGCGGATCCCGTTCCTGCTCTCCGCGGTGCTCGTGCTGATCGGGCTGTGGATCCGGCTCTCGGTGGAGGAGTCGCCGGTGTTCAAGGCGGCCCGCGCCAACGCCGACGCAGGCGGCGACGACAAGATGCCGATCCTCACCGTGCTGCGCCGCTACCCGCGCGAGGTGCTGACGGCGATGGGCGCCCGGTTCGCCGAGAACGTCTCGTACTACATCTTCACGATCGTGATCACGACCTACGTGACGGCGCAGCTCAAGCTGTCCAGTTCGTTCGCGTTGGGCGCCGTGCTGATCGGCGCGGCCGTGCACATCGCCGCGATCCCGATGTGGGGCGCGCTGTCGGACCGCATCGGGCGGCGCCCGGTGTACCTGATCGGTGCCGTCGGCGTCGGGGTGTGGGCGTTCGCGTTCATCGCGTTGCTCAACACGAAGAACTTCGCGCTGGCCGCGGTCGCGGTGGTCGTCGGGCTGGTGCTGCACGGCGCCATGTACGGACCGCAGGCCGCGTTCCTCTCCGAGCTCTTCGGCACGACCGTGCGCTACTCCGGCGTCTCGATCGGCTACCAGCTGGCGTCGATCCTCGCGGGCGGCCTGGCGCCGATCATCGCGGTGGCGCTGCTCGGGGCGTTCCACACCGGCTACGCGATCGCCGTGTACGTCGCGCTGGCCGCCGTGGTCACCATCGTGGCCGTGGCCACGTACTCCGAGACGAGCAAGCGTGATCTCGCCGAGGACCCGACGCTGACCCGGGTCTAGTCCGGATCTGACACGATCGGGCGCGCCGACGTACTTCCTCCCGCGGAGGCGCCATCGTGACGGTGTTGGAGCTGCTGAGGCTGCTCGCGCAGGACGCGCCCGTCGATCGGATCGAGGAGGCGGCCGCCAAGCTGGTCGCCTCCGACCCGGTCGACGGGCCCGCCGCGCGCGCGCTCGCCCTGGCCATCCGGGCCGGGATCGACGCGCGCCGCCGCCGGGAGGCGGAGCTGTCCGCGCTCGTCGACACCGCCCGCGACCTCGCCTCGCGCTCCGACCCCGGCGGCGTGCTCGACGCGATCGTGCGCCGGGCCCGCACGCTGCTGGCCACCGACGTCGCCTACCTCACGCTGGCCGACCCGGAGCGCGGCGACACCTACATGCGCGCCACCGCGGGCTCCGTCTCCGCCCGGTTCCAGACGCTGCGGCTGCCCACCGGGGCCGGGCTCGGCGGCCTCGTGGCCCAGACCCGGCGGCCCTACTGGACGGCCGACTACCCCGCCGACGAGCGCTACCGGCATACGACCGAGATCGACGCCGCCGTCGGCGAGGAGGGGCTCGTCGCCATCTGTGGGACGCCGCTCCTGGTGGACGGCCAGTTCGTCGGGGTGCTGTTCGCCGCCAACCGCACGCGCCGCCCGTTCCGCCGCGACGAGGTGGCGCTGCTCGGCTCGCTGGCCGCGCTCGCGGCGGTGTCGCTGGTGCAGACCCGCCGCTCGGCCGAGACGGCGGCCGCGCTGGACGCGCTCTCCACGGCGCACGCGGGCATCGAGCAGGCCGCCACCGCGCACGACCGGTTCACCGAGGTCGTCCTGGGCGGGGGCGGGGTCGACGCCATCGCGGCGGCGCTGGCCGAGCTGCTGGACTGCTGGGTGGCCGTGCTGGACGCGGACGGCGCGCGCCTGGCGGCCCACGGCGCCGTGCCGGACGTGGTCGACGGGCGCTCCACCGGCAGGCTCGTGCACACCGACGGGCAGTGGTCGGTGGCGGTCACGGCCGTCGGCCAGCGCCTCGGCACGCTCGTACTGGGCGGGCGCGCGGAGCTGGACGAGGGCCAGGGCCGCACGGTGGAGCGGGCCGCGATGGTCACGGCGCTGGTGCTGCTGTTCCGGCTGCGCGCCGCCGAGGCCGACCACCGGGTGCGCGCCGACCTGCTCGCCGACCTCCTGCGCAGCAACGCCCCCGACCGCGCGCTGGTCGAACGCGGACGGCTGCTGGGCCTGCGGCTGCGCGAGCCGCACGTCGTGGTCGTGTGCCGCGGCGAGCGACCCCGCGGGCTGCTGCTGGCCGCGTCCCAGGCGGGCGGCGGCGCAGGCCTCTCCGGGGAGCACGCCGACGCCGTGGTGGCGCTCGTGCCGGGCCGCGACCCGTCGGCCGTCGCCCGGGCGTTGGCCGGGAAGTTCGCGGTGACGGTCGGCACGGCCGGGCCGATCGTGCCCGCCGACGGCGTGGCCGGGGCGTTCGCCGAGGCCCGCACGGCCGCCGACACGCTGGTGGCGCTGGGCCGCGCGGGTCACGGCGCCGCGCTGGCCGACCTGGGCTTCGTCGGGCTCATCGCCGCCGACCGCGTCGACGTCGACGCCTACCTCGCGCGCGTGCTCGGCCCGCTCCTCGACTACGACGCCGAGCGCGGCACCGAGCTCGTGGCCACCCTCGCGGCCTACTTCGCGTGCGGCGCGAGCCCGCGGCGGGCCGCCCTGCAGCTGCACGTGCACGCCAACACGGTGGCGCAGCGGCTCGACCGGATCGGTGTGCTGCTGGGCCCCGACTGGTCGGCGCCGGAGCGCGCGCTGGAGCTGCAGCTCGCCCTGCGGCTGCAGCTCGTGCGCGGCTAGCGCTCCTACCCTTCCTCGAGCTCCAGCTCGAAGGCGTCGTCGCCCATCCAGATCCGCAGGCCCTCGCCGTCCTCGGTGATGTAGCCCTCCTCCTCCTCGCCCAGCTCGCGCGACGCCCCGAGCGCCCGCTTCGACAGGGACAGCCTGCCGCCGCCCAGGTCCACCGGCCGGTACTCGCGGGCCAGCCGCGCGGTGCGGCTCTCCGTCGCGAGCCAGTGGGCGTTGTCCTCGCCGACCTCGGCCACCCAGTGCTGTTCGATCACACCCGCAGTATCCGCCGCGCCCCGATCGGGGCCACCCCGCTCGGGTGGAGTTCGGCCTATCGGGACCGTCTTGTGCCTACCGTCCGTCCCGTGATCCGCCTCCTGGCCGCGTCGACCGTTGGTCTCCTGCTCCTCTTCGTCCCCGGCGTCGCGACGGCCACCCCGCGGTGGGCGCCCGCCGCGTCCGCCACGATCCGGCCCGGCGTCGCGCTGCTGACGCCGCTCGACGCCCGCTCGGGCAACGCCTGCACCGCCAACTTCGTCTACACCGCGGGCGGCCGCACCTACCTCGGGATGGCCGCGCACTGCGCGGGCACCGGGTCCGACGACGCGGGGTCGGGCTGCGTTGAGCCGACCCTGCCGCTCGGCACGACCGTGCTCGTCCGCCGCAGCGACGGCGGCACCAGCGACGCCAAGCTCGCCTACAGCTCGTGGATCACGATGCGCGAGCGGGGTGAACGCGACTCGCAGCGGTGCTCCTTCAACGACTTCGCCCTCGTCGCGCTCGCCCCCGCCGACGCGGCCCGCGTCAACCCGACCGTCCCGGCGCTGGGCGGCCCCGTCGGCGTGGACACCGACGGGCTGCGCAAGGGCGAGCCCGTCGTGAGCTACTCGCCGAACGACGGCCAGGCGGTCCACCGGGGCAGCAGCCTCGGCGACGACGAGAGCGGCCTGCTCCACTACGTCGCCACGCGGCCGCCGGGCATCCCCGGCGACTCCGGCAGCGGCTTCCTCGACGGCCACGGCGCCGCGTTCGGCGTGCTCTCGACCGAGTTCGACGACGCGCAGCACAGCAACGGGGTGATCGACCTCGCCGCCGCACTGGCGTACGCGAGCCGCTACGGCCCGCTCGGCCCGGTCGCGCTCGTGCCGGGCAACGAGCCGTTCAAGTCGGTGTCGGTCTAGCCGAACGGGCCCGGCCGGGCGGCGAACCGCCTGCCGTCGGCCTGCGCCGCGAGGATCGCCCGCATCTCCGCCGTCTCCCCGTCCTCGTAGCGCTCCATGAGGGCCTCGAGCTCCGTCAGCTCGCGGGACGTGGTGTAGGTGCTGAGCTCCGCGGCCAGCCGCCGCCGCTCCAGGGAATCCCGCCAGCGCACGACGATGGAGATCTTGGCTCTGACCTCGAGGCCGCCTCCTTCGTAGGAGGCCTTCGACTTCAGCTTGAAGACGGCCATGCCTGAGTGTGCGCCCGGTCACCAGGCGTCGCAAGCGCCTCGGCCACGGCGGCTGCGGCGCCGGAAAGCGGGCCGGGGAGGCGGGCGAGCACGAGCCGCCGGGCCTCCTGCGGCTCGCCGCGCACCGCCACCGCGTGCACGCCGTCGGGCAGCGCGTCGAGGGCGACGGGCGGCAGCGTGGTGATCGCGAGGCCCGCGGCGACGAGCTGCAGCTTGGCCCACCAGTCCCGCACGACGTACCGGACGTCCGGGCGCTCGGCGACGCCGGGCCACACCCCGAGCGGCGCGTCGGCGCCGCCCGCCACCCAGACCTGGCCCGCGAGCTCGGCCACCTCGACCGCGCGACGGCCCGCGAACGGGTGCCGCGGCCCGACGACCACCAGCAGCTCGCGCTCGGCCAGCACCGTGAGCGCGAGCGGCGGCGACTCGGCGTCCGGCGGCCGGAAGGGCGGGATCTGCGCGAGCACGGCCAGGTCGAGGGTCCCGGCGCGCAGGGCACGGGTGAGCGTCGGGGTGGTGCCTTCCCGCACGGTGACGACGAGGTCGGGCGGCAGCGTCGCCAACGCCGCGGGCACCAGCCCGGCGACGGCGGTGGCGAACGCACCGAGCCGCACCGGCCCGGACGCGTTCGGTGTGGCCACGTCGCGCGCGGCCGCGTCGAGCTCGTCCAGCACCCGTACGGCGCGGCGCAGCAGCCGGGCGCCCGCCTGCGTGAGCACGACGCCGTCGCGACGGCGTTCGAACAGCGCCACGCCAGCCGTCGACTCCAGCGCCGCGACCTGCCGCGAGACCGCCGACTGGGTGTACCCGAGCGCGCGGGCCGCAGCGGTGAACGACCCGGATTGGGCGGTCTCGACGAGCACGCGCAGCCCGGTCGGCGTGAAGTCGGCCATGCGGGAACGGTATGCCTGGTGTGTCAAACTGTCGCTTCTCGCATGGCGTTGACGCTCGTAGCGTCGGAGCCGTGAAATCCCGCACCGCCCTGGTCACCGGGGCCAACCAAGGTCTCGGCCGCGCGTTGGTCGCCGGGCTCGCCGCCCGTCTGCGGCCCGCCGACCGCGTCCTGCTCACCGGTCGCGACCCCGAACGGGTCCGGGCCGCGGCCGCCGCGCTGCCCACCACCGGCGCCCGGGTGGAAGGCCGCGTCCTCGACGTCCGCGACCCCGACGCGATCACCGCGCTCGCCGCCGAGCTGGGCGAGGTCGACATCGTCTTCTCCAACGCCACCTCCCGGATGAGTCCGGACGCCGAACCGGCGGCCGAGGTCGACGCCGTCGCCGAGACCAACAACCTCGCCACCAGCCGCGTGCTGCGGGAGTTCGCCCCACGCATGCGGCCCGGCGGCCGGTTGATCATCGTGGCCAGCGCGTTGGGCACGCTCGACAAGCTCGACGAGCGCGTCCGCGCCCGGTTCGCGGCGGCCGCCACGAGCCTCGACGCCGTCGACGCGCTCGTCGCCGAGTGGCGCGCCGCCGTCAAGGCCGGGCGGGCGCGAGTTCGGGACGTGGCTCAACATCCCGTCGAAGGTCGGCCAGGTCGCGGCCGTGCGGGCGATCGCGAGCGAGCGCCGGGACGAGGACCTCGCGCGCGGCGTCCTCGTCGCCGCGCTCTGCCCCGGCCTGATCGACACCGCGGCCTCGCGGCCCTGGTTCGCCGACATGAGCAGCGCGCAGACCCCGGACGAGGCGGCCGCGTGGCCCGTCGAGCTGGCCGTCGGCGAGGCCTTCGACCCGGCGTTCTACGGCGAGCTCGTGCAGTTCGGCCGGGTGCTCCCGTGGGAGACCGGCATCCCGGTGCCGCACCGCGCCACGGCTTAGCGCTTCGATGTGGGCGCCCGCGGTCGAGGGGCGCCGGCCGCGATAAGCCGGCGGTTCCCGACGCTGCAGCCGCGGCCTGCAGCCAGACGCCAGGCAGGTCGCCAGCGGCGTCCCACGGCGCCGCACCGCGCGGCGGGGCGTTCAGGCCCGCAGGCCCGCGGCGAGGAGGTCGAGCATGCGGTCCGCCTGCTCCCGCGAGGTGGCGGCGAGCAGGATGCCCGCGAGGCTCGCGACCACGTCCTCGGCGCGCACGTCGGCGCGCAGGAGGCCCGCGTCCACCCCGGCGGCGAGCATCGCCCCGGCCGCCGCGCCCAGCTGCTCGCGGGTCTGCGAGGACGTCACCGCGCCCGCCGCGACCACGGCCCGCAACGCCTCGGCCATGCCCCGCTTCGTGGCGACGAAGTCCGCGTAGCGGCCCATCCAGGCCCGCAGCGCGGCGTCCGGCGGCAGCTCCGCGAGCAGGGCCGCACCCTCCTGGCACAGGCGCTCCAACTCGCTGCGGTAGACCGCCTCCACCAGCGCCTCGCGCGACGGGAAGTGCCGGTACAGCGTGCCGATGCCGACGCCCGCCTTGCGCGCGATCGTCTCCAGCGCGGCGGCCCCCTCGGTGGCGGTGAGCTCGGCCAGCGCGACGTCGAGGAGGCGGCGACGGTTGCGTTCGGCATCGGCACGGGGAATCGGAGGAGCCTCCGTTTCTGGTAGCGTGACAACCGGAGGGACCTCCGAATGCTACGGGAGCAGACGATGACCGAACAACACGGGTGGCTCGGCGATCACAAGGTCCGGCGGATCGGCTACGGCGCCATGCAGCTCGCCGAAGGCACCCCGCCGCCCCGCGACGACGCGATCGCGGTGTTGCGCCGCGCGGTCGAGCTGGGCGTCGACCACATCGACACCGCCGAGTTCTACGGCCACGGCCTCGCCAACGACCTCATCCGGGCGGCGCTCTGGCCGTACCCGGACGACCTGGCGTTGGTGAGCAAGGTCGGCGCGGTGCGCGAGGGCAGGCTCGTCGCGGCGCAGCGGCCCGAGCAGCTCCGCGCGGGGGTCGAGGCCAACCTGCGCGGGCTCGGCGTCGAGCGTTTGGCCGCCGTGAACCTGCGCCGCCTCGACGCGCCGCCCGGGATCGTCGCGGCAGGCGACCAGAAGGTGGACATCGACAGCCAGCTCGCCGAGCTCGTCGCCCTCCGCGACGAGGGCAAGATCGACGGCATCGGGCTCAGCGGCGTCGGCCTCGACGAGCTCCGGCGGGCCCTGCCCGCAGGCGTCGTCTGCGTGCAGAACCTCTACAACCTCCTCGACCGCACGGCCGAGCCGCTCCTCGCGGAGTGCGCCGCGCACGGCGTCGCCTGGGTGCCGTTCTTCCCGCTCGGGTCGGCGTTCCCCGGGGCGCCACGGGTCGCCGAGCACCCCGCGGTGATCGCGGCCGCGGCCGACCTCGGCGCCACCCCCGCCCAGGTCGGCCTGGCGTGGCTGCTGGCCCACGACCCGAGCACGCTGCTCATCCCGGGCACCCGCAGCGTCGAGCACCTGGCCGAGAACGTCGCCGCGGCGGACGTGCTCGTGGACGCGGCGGCGTTCAGCCTGCGCGTTGATAGGTGACGTGGACCAGCCCGTTGCCGATGGTCTGGACGCCGACGAGGCGCAGGGCCTTCGCGCCGCTCGTGGGGCCGAACAGGCGCCGCCCCGCCCCGAGCACGACCGGGAAGACCACGAGGCGCAGCTCGTCGACGAGGTCGCGCTCCATCAGCGCCTGCCCGAGCTCGTAGCTCGCGTAGACGAGGATCTCCCCGTCGACCTCGCGCTTCAGCCCGGCGACCGCGCCGACGCCGTCGAGGACCGTTGCGTTCGACCACCGGGCCTCCGTGGCGGACACGACGTACTTGGGCAGGCCGTTCAGGCGGTCGGCCCACTCCCCCGTGCGTGACGCCCACCGCGTGGCGAACCACTCGTCGCTGCGCCGCCCGAGCAGGAGGGCCGCCGCGCCGAGCGCTTCCTTGGTCATGAGGCTCGTCCACTGTTCGAGGTCGGGCCCGCCGAACCGGGCGAACCAGCCGCCGCGGTCGGAGCCCTCGTGACCGTCGGGGTCTTCGACGACGCCGTCGAGCGAGGTGTTGGTCGTGATGATGAGTTGTCCCATGCCGAGAGAGGCGCCGGGACGGGCGGGAAGTGGGCGCCCAGTTCGCGCGCCATGCGGCGTCTGTACGACGGTGACGACCGTGGACCTGATTTCCCGAGCGCGCGCAGGCGACGGCGCGGCCTTCGACGAGCTGACCCAGCCGTACCGCCGGGAGCTGCAGGTGCACTGCTACCGGATGCTCGGCTCGCTCGAGGACGCCGAGGACGCGTTGCAGGACACGCTGCTGGCCGCGTGGCGGGGGCTCGGGGCGTTCGAGGGACGGGCGTCGCTGCGCACGTGGCTCTACCAGGTCGCGACCCGGCGGTGCCTCGACGCGCGCCGGGCGGCGGCCAGGCGCCCGGCCAAGGCGTGGGACGTGCCCCACGTGCAGCCGCCCGAGCCGACCCGGCTCGGCGAGGTCGTCTGGCTGCAGCCCTACCCCGACGCCCTCCTCGACGGCCTGCCCGCCACGCCACCCGGCCCGGAGGCCCGCTACGAGCTGGCCGAATCCGTCTCGCTGGCCTTCGTGACCGCCTGCCAGGTCCTGCCGCCCCGCCAGCTCGCCGTCCTCGTGTTGCGGGACGTCTTGGGCTTCCCCGCCGCCGAGGTCGCGGGAATGCTGGGCATCTCGGTGGACGCGGCCAACAGCGCGCTGAAGCGGGCGCGCGCAGGCCTCCAGCGCTCGCGCGGCGCCGAGCCTTCGGTGGGCTCGCGGGCCGAGGGCGCGGTCGTCGGCGCGGCGGGCGCGCTAGCCAAGGCCGAGGTTGCGGCCGCCGCGGGCGCGCCGGTCGAGGCCGGGGTCGTGGCCAGGTTCGTCCGCGCGTGGGAAGCCGCCGACGTCGCCGGGCTGGTGGACCTGCTGACCGACGACGTGTTCATGTCGATGCCGCCGATGCCGTTCGAGTACCACGGCCGCGACGCCGTGGCCCGCTTCAGCGCGGCGCTGTTCGCCGCGGACCGCCGGTTCGACCTCGTGCCGACCCGCGCCAACGGCCAACCCGCCTTCGGCGCCTACCTGCGCGCACCCACCGGCCTCCGGCACGGCGTCGGCCTCTACGTGCTCGGTTTGCGGGCCGAGCGGATCAGCGCCTTGACCCGCTTCGAGAGCAGCGTGCTCCCCCGGTTCGGGCTGCCGCGGTCGCTCCCGATGCGTTAGGGAAGGGGCCGCCAGGTCGACGACGCCCGCGGCAGCGCCGGGTCCACGTACTCCACCACCGAGATGTCGGAGGCGGTCAGCCGGACCGACGTGGGCCGACCGAGCGCCGTCGCCCGCACCGCCTCGGCGACGCCCTCCCGAGGGACGTCGGCGTCGCCGACCACCAGGTAGGCGTCGGGATCGAGCGCGGTCGTCCCCCGGTGGTACTTGTGGATCACACCGAAGCGGGCGCAGTCGCGGCGCAGCTCGCCCAGCCGCGCGGTCGGCCGCCCGTGCTCCACCGGCCAGCCGATCACGACCGCCCGCTCCCCGTCGAGGAGGGCGCTCCGCTCGCGCAGGGGACGGCCGCGGCTCCGGAAGGTCTCCTCCCCCGAGAAGCCGCCGAACCGGAGGTCGAGCGGCGCCCGCCGCAGCTCGGCGGCGAGGAACGCGGCGACGTCGTCCGCGCAGCCGGGGGCGTCCTCGAGCCCGATGACCGTGGCGTGGACGTCGTCGACGGGACGCGGCCGGAACGCGGCGCCGAGCGCCTCGGCGAACGCCTGTTGCACGGAGCCGATGAGCGCGCCCAAGGCGTCGGGCTTGGGCCCGTAGAACGCGACGACGGTCAGCCCCACGTGACCCACACTGCCCGCTCAGGTGTAGATGAGCGGCGCGGGCCGGCCTCCTCACCCCTCGATCACCGCCTGCTGCACCAGCTGGGTGATGCGCTCGGCGGGCAGCGCCTCGGGGAAGTAGGTGTTCGGGGCCAGCAGCAGGTTGGTCAGCACGACGATCGACGTGCCGGTCGGCGGGTGGAAGTAGACCGAGCTCTGGAAGCCGGGGACGGCGCCGTCGTGCCCCACCAGGCCCGACGGCGTGCGCTGCAGCCCGAGCCCGTACCCCGACCCCGCGCCGTACTGGGTGCGCTCGGTCTGCAGCTGCGGGGTCAACAGCTGCCCGGTGCCCAGCGCCTTCGCCCAGATCGCCATGTCGCCGAGGGTGGAGATCGCCCCGCCGGAGGCCTGCCCGTTGACCGGGAGGAGGGTGACGTCGTTGGGCTGGGTGCCGGGCGCGACCGTGATCTGCGCCTTCGCCTTGTCCCCCGCCAGCGCGGCGTTGTAGGCGGCGTTGCCGATCTCGTTGTTGCCGAACATGTAGCCCTGCGGGTGCGGGTCGGGAATCGCGGTGTCGTCCCACGCGGGCAGCGAGGTCTGCGCCATGCCCAGCGGCGTGGTGACCAGCTCGGTGTACAGCGCCGCCAGCGGCTTGCGGCCCACCTGTTCCGCGATCACCCCGAGCATCTCGTAGTTCGAGTTGGAGTAGTGGAAGCCCGCCCCGGGCGCGAAGTAGGGCGGGTGGGCCATCGCGATGTCGATCGTCTCGGCCGCGGTCCAGGGCCGCTGCGGGGTGGCGTCGAGGGCGCGGTTGAAGTAGTCGTCCTCGGTGAAGTTGAAGACCCCGGCCGTCATGTTCAGCAGCTGCCGCACCGTCATCGCCGACCCGTTGAGGGTGGCGGGCAGGAACTTCGAGACGGGATCGTCCAGGTCGAGCCGGTTCTGCCCGGCGAGCTGGAGCACGACGTCGGCGGTGATCGTCTTGGTGACGCTGCCGATGCGCATGTGGTCGTCGAGCTGCATCGGACGGCCACCCGGCACCGCGGACGAGCCCAGCGCCGCCCGCCAGGTGCCCTTGCCCGGCGCGTCGACGAACACCAGCGCGCCGGGGATCTGCAGCTGCTGCATCAGCGCGGTGATCTGCGGTTCGAGCGCGGCGGCATAGGGCGGTGGGGCCTCCTGCGGGGCGGCGACCGGGGCGGTCGGCGGCGCGGTGCAGGCGGTGAGGGAGAGACCGAACAGCGCCAGAGCGACGCCGAGGCGGGAGCCGAACATGCGGATGCCCTTCGTGCGGGTCACGGCTGTCCCACCGTGAAGGTCGGCGGGGTGAGGTTCGCGACGCAGCTCAGGTCCGGCGCCTCGGCTCGGCCGAGGAAGCCGTGGATCACGGCGACGGCGCACTCCGGCAAGTGGATCGTGACATCGTGGCCCGCGTCCAGGAAGGTCACCCGGACGGTGCTTCGCCGAGGAGGCGCAGCCCGCCAGGAGCACGGGGGCGGTCAGGCCACCCGCCAGGAGACCGCGCATCAGCGGCCCGCGCGCGTCAACAGCAGTTCGGCCGTGGCGGACACCAGGTCCGGGTCGTGGACCTGGACGTAGTGATCGCTGCCGGTGACCAGCGTGTGCGGCGTCCGCGGGCTGAGGGCGGTGATCGCCGCCTGGCCCTGTGGCCAGATCCGCTCCAGCGTCGGGCCGATGTCCGGTGGGGTGCCCGCGGGGAGGGGGAACGGCTCGGTCTTGGACAGCACCGCGGACGGCACCGCCGGGTACGCGGGGGCCGCGCGGAGCTGCGCCACGCTCGCGGCGATGTCCACGACCTCCGCGTTCGGGTTGCCCGCGAACGCGGGGACGGGGTTGTCCAGCACGTGTTCGTATTCGGTCCAGACCCCACCCATCAGCTCGGGCATCTCCAGCGGGAAGGCGTCGACGAACACCACACCGACGACGTCCGCGGGATACCGCTGGGTGTAGAGCCGCGCGAACAGGCCACCGAGCGAGTGCGCGACGAGCAGGTACGGGCCCGGCACGGCCGCCGCGGTCAGGAGCGCGTGCAGATCGTCGACGACCTGGCCCGCGGTGCGCGGCATCGGCACCGGGGTGCTGCGATCGGTGAGGGCCAGGGGGTCGGTGTAGCGGAACGTGCCGGGCCGGTCGTAGGCGCACACCCGGTTCTCCTGCGACAGCCGCTCGAAGGTCGACGGCCCGCGCGCGGGGGCCTGCGCGTCGGTGAGGCTCCACGGATCGGACGAGTCGTGGTAGCCGGACTCGAGCACGATCGTCGGGCGTCCCGTCGTCGTCGGTCCCGCGCAGTGCAGGTAGAGGTGCCTGCCGCCGCCGATGTCCACCGGGCCGTCCACGACCGCAGCCGGAGCCGGGGCCGCCGCCTGCGCACCCCCCGGCGAGCAGGCGGTGAGGATCGCGGCCAGGATCGCCGCAGTGGCAGGCGCGAGGCGGCGGAACTGGCGCATGCTGGTCCTCGGGGCTCGTCCATGATCGCATTGAAGGTAGGACAGAACGGACGCCGCCGACATGGACTCAGGTCGCGTCCGCACCCCGACCTGTGTCACGCTTTTTTCATGATCGCTCGCGGGCTCGCAGGCCCCGCCCGCCCGCTGGCGCTGTTCCTGGTGCTCGTCGCCGGGGCCGTCGCGGTGGAGGCGGTGCTGCTGATCGGCAGCCCGCAGGCGCCGTACTGGATGCTGATGACGCTGCCCGGCACCGGGCTGGTCTACGCCGTGGTGGGCGCGCTGGCGTGGGTCCGCCGCCCGAGCAACGGGATGGGGGCGCTGTTCTGCGCGGGCGCCGTGGTCTGGCTGGTGTCGGGGCTGGTGAACACCGACTACCCCGCGTTCATCGCGGCGGGCCAGCTCCTCGCGACGGTGCCGGTCGCGATCGTGCTGCACGGCCTGCTCGCCTTCCCCTCCGGCCGGCTCACGACCCGTCCCGCCCGCACCTTGGCGGCGCTCGGGTACCTCGTCACCACCGTGGTCCTCGCACCGCAGTACCTGTTCACGCCACTGCCTGCGCCCTACGACCCGCTCTTCGTCGCCGACCGGCCCGACGTCCTCGCCGTCCTGAACCCCGCCGTCAACATCGTGGTCGGCGCGCTCGTGCTGGCCACCGCCGTGGTCCTGGTGCACCGGCTCGCCACCGGGGCGGCAGGCACCCGTCGGACCCTGGGCCCGGTCTACGCCTACGGCGCCGTCGCCGTGGTCGGCGTGTGGGGGGCGCTCCACGTCCTGCGGTGGTTGCACGTGTCGGCGCTCGTGCTCCCGCTCGTGCAGATCCTGCTGCTGGCGGGCGTGCCGGTGGCCTTCGTGGCGGGGGTGCTGCGCGGCGGCTTCGCCCGTACCCAGGAGCTGCGCGAGCTCGCGACGACGCTCGGCCGGGATCCCGCGGGCCGGGCGGAGCTGGGCCGGGCGCTCGCGCGCACCCTCGGTGACCCGTCCGCGCGCGTGCTCTTCCGCGTCCCGGCACCGGCCGATTCCGACGACTGGGTCGACGCCTCCGGCACGACGGTCGGCCGACCGGGAACCGGTCGCGCCCGCACGCCGATCGAGGTGGGCGACCGGACGGTCGGGGCCCTCGACTACGACCGCACGCTGTTCGCCGACGACACGGAGGTGCGCGCCGCGAGCGGGGTCGTCGCCCTCGCCGTGGACCACGAGCGGCTCACCGTCGAGCTGCTGGCCGGGCGCGCACAGCTGCGGGAGTCCCGGCTGCGCCTGCTCGAAGCAGGCGACCGGGAGCGGCGGCGCCTCGCCCAGGACCTGCACGACCGGTTGCAGGGCAGGCTGGTCCTGCTCGCGATCACCGCCGACGGGCCGGACGGGCGGGACGCGCTGCGCCGCGGCATCGACGAGGCGATCGACGAGCTCCGCCGGATCGTCCAGGGGGTGATGCCCGCGTTGCTGCTCGAACGCGGGCTCACCGCCGCGGTCCGCGATCTCGCCGCCCGCAGCCCGCTCCCGGTGGACGTCGAGATCGACGCGGAGGTGGGTCGCGACCTGCCTGCGTCGGTCGAGAGCACCGCCTACCTCGTCGTCGCCGAGGCGGTGACGAACGCCGTGAAGCACGCGTCGGCCGCTCGGCTGGCGATCGGCCTCGAACGGTGCGGGCCGACCCTGCGCGTCCGGGTCGCCGACGATGGCGTCGGCGGCGCCGTGCCGAGCGGCACCGGCCTGCAGGGGACGATCGACCGGGTGACCGCCCTCGAAGGCTCGGTTCGGCTCGACAGCCCGCCCGGTCACGGCACCCGACTCGTGGTGGAGCTCCCGTGCGTGTCGTGATCGGCGAGGACGAAGCCCTGCTGCGCGACGGCCTCACGCTGGTCCTGCAGCGCGAGGGGATCGACGTCGTGGCCTGCGCCGCCGACGCCGACGAGGTCGTGGCCGCCAGCGCCCGGACCCGCCCCGACCTGGTGCTCACCGACCTGCGCATGCCACCGACCCACACCGACGACGGGCTGCGGGCCGCCCAGCGGATCCGCGCCGAGCAGCCGGGCACTGCGGTGGTGGTGCTGTCGCACCACGTCAACGGCCAGTACGCCGCCGAGCTGCTCGGTGAACGGGCGACGGCGGTCGGCTACCTGCTCAAGCAGCGGATCGCCGACACCGCGGGCTTCTGCCGGGATCTCCGCCGGGTGGCCGAGGGCGGCGTCGCGCTCGACCCCGAGGTGATCACGGCGATGCTCGCCCGCCGCGACGACGCCGTGGAGCAGCTCAGCACCCGCCGCCGCGAGGTCCTCGCGCTCATCGCGCAGGGCCGCAGCAACGCGGGCATCGCCCGGGTGTTGGGCATCTCGGAGAAGTCCGTCGTCGCCCACACCTCGGGCATCTACGACGCCCTCGGCCTGGCGCCGGACGTCGACGACCACCGCCGGGTCCTCGCGGTGGTCCGCTACCTGACCCGCTGACGAACTCGGCGATCGCCCGGGCCGTGGATGTCTTGACGTGCGGCCCGACCTCGGGCCGCGAATGCTGGGCGACCGATCGCGTACGCAAGCGAATCAGGCTGCGATTGAGACTGCCGTTTCGATCGTGATTCGTTCGGCCCACCTGCATGACGGCGGGTCCTCGATCTCGCTGCTACGCCGTGACAATCTGGTCGCAGTGGGGCGAGGGCTGTCCGTTATCCATAGGCGCCCCTGGCAATCAGGGGTCAAGCCGGTAGAAGCGCCAGAAGTCGTGCTCTATTGAGAGGACGGTGGCGGTGCGGAAACCTCCCTGCTGCGCGAAACGGCGCACTGCGTCGGGGCGGATGACCGTTCCGGTTGCGACGGAATCCGGCTCGGTCAAGCCCGCGGGGAGGCAGTGGAGTGCGCTAAAACCGTAGGTGAATCGCTCGAGCTCGTCCCCCGGGGCGGTGAAGGTCTCGGCGGCCTTCTCGTCACCGATGAGCACCGCGCCGCCCCGCGCGAGCATTGCACCGGCCGCACGCAACACCGCGACAGGGTTGGCCATGTCGTGCAGGGTCTCGAAGAGCATGACCAGGTCATACCGTCCGGCAAGCGCGGGGTCGCTGGCATCGCGGCAGTCGAACTGGATCCTGTCACCGAGCTGGGCGTGTTCGGCGTTGTGGCGGGCCTGGACGATGGACGCCTCGTCGAGGTCGATGCCATCGACCCGGGCGGCCGGGTAGGCCCGGGCGAGTGCGATGCTGGCCCACCCACTTCCGCACCCGAGCTCGGCAACCCGGGCAGGCGGGTCGCTCGCCTGGAGACGTTCCTGGATATCGGGCAGCGCAGGGATCCACTCTGTCGCCAGCTGGTGGAGGAACATCGGCCGGTTGAGTCGCGCGATGCCGTTGCGCAGGTCCTCGCCGTATGCCGCGTACGGCACTCCGCTGCCGGTTCGGAACGCCTCCAGCACCGCCGGGACCGTCTGCCCGAGGCTCGCCACGAGCGGCGCGAGCGGCGCGAGGTAGTTGAGGCTGTCGGCGTCGGTCATGACCTCGGCAACTTCCGTCGGCAGCCGATAACGCCGGGTCGACGGGTCACCCTCGTCGTGGACGACGTCCAGCAGACCAGAGACCGCCTGTTGCTCGAGCCACTCGCGCGCATAGCGCTCCGCGATGCCCGCAGTGTTCGCCAGCTCGTTCGGGGTCGCATCGGGCATCCCGGCCAGCGCGACGTAGAGCCCTAATCGGTCCCCGATATATACATGCAGCGTCTCCAACGCCCCGATCGCACCGAGAAACAACTGCTCGACAACCGCGTCCCGACGACTCGTACCCCTCGTCGTCGCTGAGGTGTCTGTTGACATGCCGCGCCTCCTCGGTCCGGGCTGGCAGAGGCGACTGAGCGTCCTCGCGACCCAAGTAGCCGTCAAGCCGTTGCAAAAATTCACCAAGGGCTGGTGGGAGACTTCAGGAGCGGGACCTGGGTCAGCAGATGGTCAAACCCGCCCCAGCTGCGCGAGCACGGCGTGACCGCAGGGTCCTGGACGCCGACGCTCTCATGCCGCCGGGCTGCTCGACCGGCCAACCGCCCGGTGCCGCACCAACCGCGCCTCTTGGGCGGCGAAGGACGAGGACACCGAGATCGGCCCGAATCGAGCCGGATGGCAACAAGCCGCCCCTCATCAACTTCTGCATCACTCACCAGGTACGCGTCGGCACCCCACGAGGTTCAACGATTTCGTGTCACGACAAGGGCTCGTCGTTGACTCCGGTAGCCGCTACCTCGGATTGACTACGCACATACCAGCAAAAACCCTGGCCAAAGGCCTGGAGCGGGCGACGGGAATCGAACCCGCGTAGCTAGTTTGGAAGGCCATGTGTCACCGCCAATTCGGCCCTCTAGCTGCGACGATGTCCATCCGAGTGACCTCCGTCCTCTCCGCTGACATCGCCGGTAGGCACCATCTCGTGTCACGTTTGGTGTCACGCGGCATCGGTCCATCGCCCGACACGTGTCCCGTACGTGAGCCTGCCCGCCATGCCCGGGACTACCATCGGTCTGGCGACTCACGCCGCAGCGCGCGAACACCTGGACCGTCGGGAGGAACACACCGTGTCCACGACCGACCCCCACCAGCCAGCGATGAAGCGGCCGCCGATCCCATCCCTCGATGACATCTTCGGCAACAGTGCGCCCCTGAGATCGGCAGAGGACCTGGCTCAAGACGGGATCTTCGACGACGGCGAGGTCGACGAGTTCATCGCTGATCTCTACGCCATGCGCCGCTCAGACATCGCCTGAGAGATGCGCCGGGTTGTACTCGACACCGACGTAGCGTCCCTGATCATCAAGGACCGACTGCCTGCTGCGCTGTTACGCGAGCTCGTCGGGGCGCAGACCGGCATCACCTTCGTCACCCTCGGCGAACTCACTCGGTGGGCCACGATGCGCCAATGGGCCGCTCCGCGGCGCGCTGATCTCACACGATGGCTGGCTGCGCGCCCCACGCTGCCCTACACCGACGAGATCGCCCGCACCTGGGGCGAGATCTCCGCCTATGCCGCACGACGCGGTAGGCCACGGCCGCAGAACGACACCTGGATCGCCGCCTGCTGCCTTGTCTACGACCTGCCCCTCGCTACCTTGAACGTCAAGGACTTCAAGGACTTCGCTGAGCATGAGGGCCTCACCCTCATCGGTGTCTGATCGACAGCGCGGAGACCCGATGTACGCGTTTCGTCGGAATACTCAAGGCGTGGGGAAGCGACACGGCAGCACCGCGCGGTTCTATTCGAAGTAATCCTCGTCAAGCTTGACGATTGTGTACGTCTGCACTGCTTGTACACCAACACCACGGTCGATCATGAGGTTGGCGAAACGTTTACCATCGATCAGGATTACACTGGCATTGACCGACCGCGCATAGTCGATCGCTTCGCGCGAGAAACTGCTCGTGGTGATAAATACGCCCTGACTGGCCTGCTGCCCATGAAGCGCGCCGACAAAGCCCTGCACCTGAGGACGCCCGACAATATTGTCGGACGCATACCGCTTCGCCTGGACATAGATGCGGGCCAGGCCAAGGGGGTCCTGGTCGATCACGCCGTCGACTCCTCCGTCACCGCTCCCACCGATTCGACGAGCCCTCTGCTCGACGCCGCCATAACCCATGGCTACCAGCACATCCAGGACGGATTGCTCGAGGAAGTCAGGACTCGCGGCTCGGAGGCGTTCGATCAGTTGTGCTGCGACCTCTGCACGGAGACGCGCGATGCCTGCGTCGATCTGTTCAACGGGATCAAGATCAGAACTCCGTTCAGACTCCTCGGGCGCCACATGAAACGAGTTCGTACGCCGTACGGGAACATGATCGCGATAAGCAGGGATTTGCCGAAGGTCAACCTCGTCAAGGCGGTGCGGGTGCTCGGCAAGCAAGCGCCGCCCAACATCAGTGACGGTGTATGACCCGCGCCGCGGGCGGGCGAGCGCCCCTGCCCGGGCGAGTGACGAAACAGCCCAACCGACACGATTCCGAAAGCGCAGCTGACCTGAGTCGAGTACCTCACCCCGCTGGTCCTCGGTGAGTCCTACGTGCTCGGCGACCCGGTCCTGGACGTCGCGGGCCTGGACCGTCTCCCCATCCCTGAGGACCTGAAGGACGGGAAGCAGGAAGCCATCCCAAGTTGGCATCTCGCTCGCGGTCTGCGCGCCATCATCCACGCGCGGCAGGCTATCCGCGCAACCGAGAACCACCGCATCTCGGTCTGCTCGCCGTTCACAGGCGTCAGCCTTCCGTGTGGCCGGCCGCCACCCAGAGACATACGAGAGCCATCGGCGGGGACCGGCGACGCCGTGACCCACCCGCCGCGCAGTCGGACAGGACCCCGGCGCCATACCGAGTCGGGCTGGCTCAACGCTGCCGCGTACGAACCTCCTGTCCTCTCGCAACCTGACCCCAATCGAGGCGAACCCGGGAAGCTGGGCCGCCCGGGGCAGCCGATGCGACCGCGTGAGCGGTTCTCCTCGCAAGCTCGGTGGCGTCCGCACCGGCGGCCAGCGTGGCCTCGGGTGGACCCCTGGCGATGGCGGCGACGTCGGGCCGCGCGGGACGAGCTATGCCCTGCTTGTCACGTCGCCCGTGGCGCTCGACCAAGTGGAGGGCGCCAACCTCGTGCACGTGCCGCTCGATGCAGCGGATCCCTCCCGGGCGCCGCCGGAGGTGTGGCTGCACCTGCGGTCTGCCGGGCCACGGGAGGTCCTTGGACCCGTCACTGGTGGACCGTACGCCTCTTGGCCTGCTGTTCCGCCAGGACGACGCTGTCGAATCCTTGGACCGAGTCATCTCACGGGAGGCGGATTGTGCCTCCGCTTGATGTCAGCGGACGTCGAATACATGCGAGGAGGAATCAGCGGTGTCAGTTATGAGGTTCGAGCCCTTCCGGGACCCCTTCCGGGAACTCGACAGACTCTTCTCCATGGCCGCCAGTGGGACCCGCGCCCCACTCGGAATGCCCTTGGACGTTTACAGCAGTGAGGACGGCAGCTACCATGTCGAGGCCGACCTGCCAGGCGTCGATCCGGATAGCGTGGAGGTAATCGTCGAGCGCGGGATCTTGACAATCCGGGCCGAGCGCACGCCTCACTATCGTCAGGGCGAGCCGGTCATTGTCGCCGAGCGACCCCAAGGTTCGTTCACCAGACAACTCTCCCTCGGCGAGGGGGTGAACTCGGAGAATCTCACCGCCGCATACGCCGACGGCGTGCTGCACGTGATCATCCCCGCGTCACCGAAGGTACAGCCCCGCCGGATCGAGGTAAGCCGTGCATCTGGCGGCAATCGCACCATCTCGGGAACTCCGGTTGCGGAGGGTGAGACGACCGGTTAGCAGCGGCCGCAACACCGGTTAAGGATTCCTGGTGACCACCTCTACGCAAGGGTCTAGCGGGTGGCCCTCTGGCGGAGACAACATGCTAGCGGGCGTCTAATGCTCTGGATGCGGGAGATAGCCGACAGCCGTCAAACCATTGTGCTGACACAGAGACGATAAGGGGACATAATGATTAATGAGCTCACCCCGGTGAAGTGGTTCGTCGCCCACCCGTGGACGATGGCCTGGGTCGCTTTTGCGAAAGGGATGGCCATTGGAGCTATGATCACCACAGCGGTGTACCGTTCCCGGGCGCGAAAGGAGCGCAACGCTCTTGGCGACACGGATCTGCAGGGCCGCAGCGTGGAGTCCGATGGTCGAGCGCTCATATCGGAAGCGCCCTGAGCTCGGTACCCGCCTTCGGAGCCTCCTACCAGCCGCGCCAGCAAGGTCCGTAGCGCCAGCCACAAGGCGCCGACGGCCAGAAGCGCGGCCCCGGTGGAAGAGATCCAGAACCGCCGCATTCGACCTCGACGAACCGGTGTTCCCACCGGCGTCGTCAAGCAGGCTGACCCGTGTGCTGCCGGGATCCAACCGGGATCCAATACGAGCAAGCTCGCTGTCGTATCCGCGATACCACCCAGAACATACAAACACGTCAAGACGGGTGCACCGCGCCCAACGAATGTTGTACGGGACGGCGGCACTGGCTTACGTTGACACGCGGCGGACATCGGACCACCAGACTCTGCCGCACGTCTTACCAATTAGCTTAGCGCATCCTTACCTCGATACCTTTGCGGAAGACTACAGACGCCGTCCACACTGACCTCAACAGTCGACTCGATCGCGCATCACCAGTTCACTTGAGCCACACTTGGTGTCACGCCGACGATAACAAGATCGCAATTACACTGTAAAAATGCAGGTCAGACGTGGAGCGGGCGACGGGAATCGAACCCGCGTAGCTAGTTTGGAAGACTAGGGCTCTACCATTGAGCTACGCCCGCGTGCCGCCGCGGCGGCCCTACCAGCCTAGCGGACGCGCCGACGGCTATCCGCAGGACCACGGTCGGGCCGACCCCCTAGACTGCTCGGCACGGGGTGTGGCGCAGCTTGGTAGCGCACTCGCTTTGGGAGCGAGGGGCCACCGGTTCAAATCCGGTCACCCCGACCACGACGGATGAGTGCCCCGGGACGGGTCCCGGGGCACTCATCTCGTCAGTCGACGGCCAGCATGCCCTCGGGGATGCCTGCGACCTCGACCTGGCGCCAGATCGAGCGCCGGCCCGGCAGCTCGAGGTAGCGCCGCAGCCCGGCGACGCCGCCCAGCCAGCCGCCCCAGCCCGGGTACGGCGGGTTGGCGGGGTCGAAGCCGCTGTGCATCAGGGTGAACCGGGTCTTGCCGTCCGAGCCTTCCAGCTCCCACGTGGTGGTCTCGCCGTCGGCGAACAGCAGCGCAGCCTTGCGGCCCTGCTCGAACTCGACGAACTTGGCGCCCCCGGGGTCCACGTCGAACCCGCCCATCGCGAAGCGGCCGCCTTCCCAGGGCTCGATGTCGACATTGGCGCCGAACCACTTGCGGAACACCGCCGGCTGGACCATCGAGTCGAACACCTCCTCCGGCGCCGCGTCGATGACGACCGACGCGCGCAGCTCGCTCGACGTGAAGTCGCACATGGGGGTCAGCTCGCGGCCCTCGAGGTAGTCGGCGAGGTTGGCGATCGCGAGGGACCAGAACGTGTGCAGGTTGCCGCGGGCACCGGCCCGGTCGGCGATGACGTCCTCGAAGCTGGGCAGTTCGGTCTGGCTGAGCGTGACCAGCGTGCCGTCCTCGTCCTCGGCCACCTCGATCTGCGAGGTGGTCTCCACGCCGTCCAGGGTCCAGGCGAACCGGATGGTGCGCTCGTCCACGTGCAGCACGCGCTGGTGCGGCTGCGCGCCGTCGGGCGTGTAGCGGCCCCAGAACTCGTACTTGCCGGGCAGGTCGACCTCGGCGTGCTCGGCCAGCCACACGCGCAGCGCGGCCGGGTCGGTCAGCGCCTCGTACACGACCTTCGGCGGGGCAGGCAGGACCGCGCGTAGGCGCAGGTCAGGCTCGTTCATCTCGGTCATCGGGATCTCCCTTCGGGTAGCAGGCGACGGCCAGGCGGAACGCGTCACCTTCGGCACCGCCGTAGCGGGTGAACAGGTCCTGCAGCGTTCGCTGCAGCTCGTCGAGGAATTCCTTGCGCTGCTCGGGGCGCACCCGGATGTCCCCGGACACGCCGATCGACGGCAGGTCGGGCCGCGTGCGGTCGAGCGCGGCGATGTCGGCCTGCACGTCCTCCATCAGGTCGACCAGGTAGCCCAGGCTGAGCTGGTCGCGGGTCTGGCGCAGCCCGATCCGGCCCACCAATCCCGGGGACAGCCAGTAGGAGCGGCCCGCGGCTTGGTAGATCCCCTCGTTGATCCCGCGCACCCGACGCTCGGCCACCTGGCGGACCAGGCCCGCCTCGACCAGGCGTTTCACGTGGTAGTAGACCCGCTGCGGCGTCTGCTGGAGCTCGACCGCCACCTCGGTGCACGACCGGGGCTCGGCGAGCTGCCGCAGCACTTCGATGCGCTGCGGCTTGAGCAGGGCCTCGGCCTGCTCGATCCGGTCGAGGTAGAGGACGTCTCTCATAGCGAAAGGGAGTCTTTACGTACAAGAACTTTTTGTCAATAGGGCCGCTACGGCCGGCGGCGCCTATGCCGGGCGGCGGTGCGCAGGCTGCTCCACGTCCCGAGCTACGACGCACCCTGAGACAGCCGCCTTGACCTGAATCCGACTCCAGGTTCTACCGTGCGGGCATGAGCATGGAGATGGTCGCCTGGCACCAGATGTACCAGGCGGCGCACGGTACCGACGAGCGACGGCCGTTCTCCCGGGCCACCCTGGCCCGGATCGGTCGCTTCGCGCGTCCCCACCGACGGCGGATCGGCGCGTTCCTCGCGCTCAGCGTGCTCGGCGCCGGGCTGGCGGTGGCGACGCCGGTACTGGCGGGCCGCGTCGTGGACGCGATCGTCGGCGGCGGGCCCACGTCGGTGGTCGTCGGCATCGCGCTCGCCATCGCGGCCATCGCGATCGCGGAGACGGCCGTCGGGATCGTGCAGCGCTGGCTCTCCTCGACGCTCGGCGAGGGCCTCATCCTCGACCTGCGCGCCGCCGTGTTCGACCACGTGCAGCGCCAGCCGGTGGCGTTCTTCACCCGCACGCGGACGGGCGCGCTGGTCAGCCGCCTCAACAACGACGTGATCGGGGCGCAGCGGGCGTTCTCCGACACGCTCTCGGGCGTGGTCGGCAACGTCGTCACGCTGGCGCTGACCCTGGTCGTGATGCTCGGCCTGTCCTGGCAGGTCACGGTGCTGGCGCTGGTCCTCCTGCCGATCTTCGTGCTGCCCGCCAAGCGGATGGGCCGCCGCCTCGCCGAGCTCAACCGGGAGGCCGCCGACCACAACGCGGCCATGGGCACCCAGATGACCGAGCGGTTCTCCGCGCCGGGCGCCACGCTGGTGAAGCTGTTCGGGCGGCCCGCGGACGAGACCCGCGAGTTCGTGGCCCGCGCGGCCCGGGTACGCGACATCGGCGTGCGCACCGCGATGGTCCAGTGGGTGTTCGTCTCGGCGTTGACGCTGGTCTCGGCGCTCGCGTTGGCGCTGGTCTACGGACTGGGCGGCTGGTTCGCGCTGGCGGGCATCGCTCGACCCCGGCGACGTCGTCGCGCTCGCGCTGCTGCTCACCCGCCTCTACGCGCCGCTGACGTCGCTGGCCTCGGCCCGGGTCGAGGTGATGACCGCGCTGGTGAGCTTCGAGCGCGTGTTCGAGGTGCTCGACCTCCCGCCGCTGATCGCCGAGCCCGAGCACCCCCGCCCGCTACCCGAGGGGGCGCTCTCGGTGGAGCTCGACCACGTGTCGTTCGCCTACCCCGCCGCCGACCGCGTGTCCCTCGCCTCGCTGGAGGACGTGGCCCGCCTCGACACGCGCGGCGGCGACGAGGTGCTGCACGACGTCTCGTTCCGGGCCGAGCCGGGGCAGATGGTCGCGCTGGTCGGCTCGTCGGGGGCGGGCAAGTCGACGATCGCCTCGCTGCTCCCCCGCCTGTACGACGTCGACGCGGGCACGGTCCGGATCGGCGGCGTCGACGTGCGCGACCTCGCGTTCGACGCGATCCGCGGCGCACTCGGGCTGGTGACGCAGGACGGGCACCTGTTCCACGAGTCGCTGCGGTCCAACCTGCTGCTCGCGCGGCCGGACGCCGAGGAGACCGAGCTCTGGGACGCGCTGCGCCGCGCCCGGCTCGCCGACCTGGTCGCGACCCTCCCCGACGGCCTCGACACGGTGGTCGGCGAGCGCGGCTACCGGCTCTCCGGCGGCGAACGCCAACGCCTCACGATCGCCCGGCTGCTGCTCGCCCGGCCCCGCGTCGTGGTGCTGGACGAGGCCACCGCGCACCTCGACTCGACCTCCGAAGCCGCGGTGCAGGAGGCCCTCGGCGAGGCGCTGGCCGGGCGCACGGCGATCGTCATCGCGCACCGGCTCTCGACGATCCGGGCGGCCGACCAGATCCTCGTCGTCGAGGCCGGGCACATCGTCGAGCGCGGCAGCCACGTCGAGCTCCTGGCCCGCGGCGGCCGCTACGCCGAGCTCTACCGCACCCAGTTCGCCGAGGCGGCTTAGACGAGGATTGCGTCGATCTGGCCCATCGCCGCCTTCATCCCCTCGTCCATGCCCATGGCGAGGAGCTGTTCCATCGCCTCGACCGTCGCGAACGTCGAGGTGATCTCCATGCGGGTGCCGCCGCCGTCGCGGTCGGCGAGGGTGACGGCCACGACGGTGACCGGCATGTCCGGGTTCGGCCGCCCCTCGCCGTCGGCGAACCCGTCCTCGAACTCCAGGCGGTTCGGCGGCACGGCGGCGCTCACCCGCCACCAGCCCGCGTGCTTGTCGCCCTCCGGACTGGTCATGAAGTAGTTGACCGCGCCGCCCGGGGAGAGGTCGTGGTCGACCACGGTGGCCGGGTAGGTCGGCGGCCCCCACCAGCGCTCCAGCTGGCGCGGGTCGGCCCAGATCTGCCACACGCGCTCGACGGGGGCGCCGAACTCGGCGGTGATGGTCATCCTGCGGTTCTCGGTGTCCTTGACGACATCGGTGACGGTCACGGGGAAGCTCCTTCGTCGAGAATCCTGTCGATGCGGTCGATACGCGCGCGCCAGAGCGACTCGAGCTGGTCGAGCAGGCCGTGCACCTCGCGAAGGACACCGGGCACCCCCCGGACCCGCTGCTCACGGCCGTGCCTGCGCTTGACGACGAGCCCCGCCCGCTCGAGCACCGCCACGTGCTTCTGCACCGCCGCGAAGCTCATCGGGTAGCGGCGGGCCAGCTCGGAGACCGACTGCTCCTGCGCCAGCACGACCGCGACGATGTCGCGACGGGTGGCGTCGGCGAGCGCGTGGAACACGTCGTCGGCGCTACGTACAACCACATGGTTGTACGTTAGTGGCTCACCGCAGAACCGGCAAGGGCGAGGACGGCGACCGGCCCGTCGCGGCCTCGACGAAGGCGACGGGGTCGGCGAGATCGGCCAGCAGGTGGGCGGTCTCGCGCAGCGCCGCGGCGGGGACGTCGGGCGCGCGGCCGAGCGCGTCGAAGACGTCGAGCAGGTGCACCGTGGACTCCAGCAGCACGATGCGCACCGCGTCGGCCCAGGTCGTCACCCCGGACGCGGGCCAGAGCAGGAGACCGTCGGCGGGGCGTTCGCGGAGGGCGGCGATCCCGCGAGGCCCGGCTCCGGCGAAGAACTCGACCAGCCCGGGCCGCCCGACCTGGGCCGCGAGACCGGCCGCGTGGTCGGCCACCTGCGCGGCCATCGTGTGCGCGACCCCGCTCGGCGCGTTGAAACCGCGGAGGATGTCGACGGCGCTGACGGGCTCGCCGCCGTCGGCCTCCGGCGGGTCGAGCACCGCCTGCGGGAACACGCCGACGTGCGCGAACAGCGCGGCGACGTCCCAGCCCGCGCAGCGGGACGGCGTCGACCACTCGGCCTCGGTGAGGCCCGCGCCGACCTCGGCCCAGCGCCGCCAGACGGCCTCCAACGCGTCGATCACGGGCGCAGCCTTTCGATCACGGGCGCGAACGCCTCTCGGAACGGGCCGTGGACGGTGTAGTAGCTGAAGCCCCAGCGCTCGCGGTTGCGCTGCACCTGGTCGGCCATCTCCGCGACCGTGCCGAGGAGGACGAACGGCGAGGCGAGGATCTCCGCGGCCGACATGACGCCGCCGAAGCGCTCCGCGAGCCCCGAGGCGGCGGCCTCGCGGTCGTCGGCGGGCACGACGGCCTGGACCAGGATGTGCCACTCGACGTCGCGGTCGCCCGCGCACTCGCGGGCGAAGCGCACCCGCCCGTCGATCTCGGTGTCGGTCGCGATCCGCATCGTGCCCGGCGGACTGCCCTTGAGCTGCAACGCTCCGGCCACCCCGACGATGTCGGCGTACTCGCCCGCCACCCGCAGCACCCGCTCGCCCGTGCCACCGACGATCAACGGTGGCCCGTGGCCGCCGAACCCGGTGCGCTGCACCGGCCGCAGCGCCGGGATGCCGAACTGCTCGCGGAGCGGCTGTTGCTGGGGGTAGCCGTCGGCCGCGAACTCGGCCCGCAGCCGCTCGATCAGCGCGCGCAGGCCGTCCACCCGGGCGCCGAACGGCTCCCACGCGATCCCGGCCTCGTCGAACTCCCACTTCATGTGCCCCGCGCCGAGCCCGACCTCCAGCCTGCCGTCGGTGAGCACGTCGGTGGTGGCGATCTCGCGCGCCAGCAGGCTCGGGTTCCAGAACGGCGCGTTGAGCACGAGGGTGCCCACGCGCAGCCGTTCGGTGGCGGCGGCCGCGGCGACCAGCGCCGGGAAGGGCGCGGGGTTGCCGAGGTGGTCGGTGGCGAACACGGTGTCGTAGCCCGCCCGCTCACCGCCGCGGCAGACGTCGAGGAACTCCGCCCGAGAGCCGAGGCCGAACACGTTGTACGAGAAGCGGAAGTCGCGCACGAGGGCCACGTTGCCACGATCGCGCTCCGGCCACAGGCACGTTCGCGCCGGGCTAACCTGCACTGTGATCGAGATCCGGCCCGGCACGGACGGGGACGCCGCGGCGCTCGCCGCCATCGACGCGGTGACCTGGACGTCGGCCACGAGCCCTGCGGGCGTGCCGGACGAGCCCCGGCCGTTCTTCCGCGAGGAGGAAGACCCGTCCGACACGCTGGTCGCCGTGCTCGACGGCGCCGTGGTCGGCTACGCGCGGCTGCGCAACGCGTTGCCCGTGCCGTCGCACCTCCACGTGCTCGAGATCAACGGCCTGGCCGTGGACCCCGACACCGCGGGACGCGGCATCGGCCGGGCGCTGGTCGAGGCGGCCGTGACCGAGGCGGCGCGCCGAGGCGCGCGGAAGGTGTCGCTCCGCGTGCTCGGCAGCAACGCCGTGGCCCGGCGGCTCTACGCCCGGTGCGGGTTCGTCGAGGAAGGGGTGCTGCGCGACGAGTTCGTGCTCGACGGCAGGTTCGTGGACGACGTGTTCATGGCCCGCTTCCTGCCGTGAGCGGCCGAACTAGGAGGGTTGCTGGAGAACTCCGCCTGTAGCGAGCGGCGGCCAGGTGGTGTCCTCGCAAGGCGGACGCCGCCGCCGATACCGGGGTTGTATCGGCGGCGGCGGCCAACGCCGCGAGGGCGCCACCTGGGCGTCGCGCAGTAGGGCCGAGGTCTTCAGCGCGCTCCTACGCCGCCACGAGCACGCCTTCGCGCCACAGCACCATCGCCTCCGGGCAATCCGGGCACGGCATCTCGTAGCCCACGGCACCCACTTCCGGCAGCTCCGCATCGACGCCGCAGCCGGGACACGTCCACCAACTCGTCTCCATGCCCCCACGGTAAATCACAGCACTGTCATTTTCGCGCAGGAAGCGGCGCACCGATTCGCCGGTAACAATCCGAAAGCATCGGGCGAGTGGACTGCCGGGGAACGGGCGCCAACGCGGGAACCCGGGATTGTGCTCGTTCCCGGCCGGTCTGACCCCTCCCCCGACCGGCCTCGGGTCCACGCCGGCCGTGCCAGCCGGCGTGGACCCGGCGCTCGGGAAAAATGGGCACACTAGGGACATGACAGTCGCGACGTTGATCGTCCTGCTGCTCGTGATCGCGGGCGCGGTGTGGCTGATCCGGCAGCGGTCGGTGGCGAGGGCCCGCGAGCTCGACGACGCCCGCGCCGACGCCCGCCGCTGGGTGGAGCGGCTCGGCGGCCAGGTCCTCGCGCTCACCGGCACCGACCCGGCGTCGAAGCAGGCGCTGGCCGACGCGGCCGAGCGCTACAACGCCGCGGGCTCGCAGATGGACCAGGCGCAGAGCGTCGCCCAGGCGCGGCAGGTCACCGAGACCGCGTACGAGGGCCTCTACTACGTGCGCGCCGCCCGCACCACCATGGGCCTCGACCCCGGCCCCGAGCTGCCGCCGCTCCCCGGGCAGGGGCGGGCGGGCGCGGTGAGCGAAGACCGCACCGTCGACGTCGAAGGGCACGCCTACAGCGCCTCGCCGAACCCGTCGGGGCGCAACCGCCACTACTACCCCGGCGGCACCGTCGCGGGCCGCCCCGTGCCCCAAGGCTGGTACTCCGAGCCGTGGTGGCGTTCGGCGTTGATCGGCGGGGCGTGGGGCGTCGGCTCGGCGCTCCTGTTCACCTCGATGTTCTCCGGGATGTCCGGGGTGGCGTACGCCGACGGGTACGCCGACGGCGTCGCCGCCGACGGCTATGGCGACCAAGGCGCGCTCGACCAGGGCGACCAGGGCGGCTACGACCAGGGCGGCGACTGGGGCGGTGACCAGGGCGGCGACTGGGGCGGCGGCGACTTCGGCGGGGGCGACTTCGGCGGCGGCGGAGGCGGGGACTTCTAAGCCGCCACCGGCTGGCAGCTCGGGCACCAGAAGAGGTTGCGCGCCAGGTGGACGTCGTGGGCCACCGGCGTGCCGCACACGAGGCACGGCTCGCCGGTGCGCCGGTACACGTAGACCTTGCTCGCGCAGCGCTCCCCCGGCAGGCACCGGCCGGGCGGGTCCTCGGCGCGCACCGTCTCGATCTTGCCTTGGCGCACCCCGGCGCGCAGCAGGGCCACGAGGTCGGCCCACACCGCGTCCCACTGCTCCCGGCGCAGGGCGCGCCCCGGCAGGAGCGGGTCGAGCCCGTGCCGGAACAGCACCTCCGCGCGGTAGACGTTGCCGACGCCCGCGATCACCTTCTGGTCCATCAGCAGGGTGGCCAGCGGCGCCCGGGAGCGGGAGATGCGGGTCCACGCCCGCTCCGGGTCGGCGTCGGGGCGCAGCGGGTCCTCACCGAGGCGGGCGTGGATGGCCGCCGCCTCGGCGTCGGTGATCAGCTCGCACGCGGTGGGGCCGCGCAGGTCGCCGTAGTGCGTCGGCCCCACCACCCGCATGCGGACGAGCCCGCGCGGCGGGTCGACCGGCAGCTTGACGTCGGAGAACTTCCCGTACAGCCCCAGGTGGACGTGCACCACGAGGTCGGGCCCGTAGTGGTGGAACAGGTGCTTGCCGTGCGCCTCGGCGCGCCGCAACGTCAGCCCGTCGACGATCTCGGCGCTCGTGGCGAAGCGGCCCTGCGGGCTGGTGACCGACACCGGCTTGCCCGCGAACCGGGTGCGGTGCCGCCGGGCCAGCCGGTGGAGCGTGTGGCCCTCAGGCATTCGGCTCAGGCGTCCGGGAGCGCGGGCGGCTCGTGGGTCTTCTCGTACTTCGCCAGCTCGTCGATGCGCCGCTGGTGGCGCGGGTCCCCGCTGAACGGCTCGGCGACGAACGCGGCGGCGAGCTCGGCGGCCTCGTCGAGGGAGTGCTGGCGCGCCCCGATCGCGACGATCTGGGCGTCGTTGTGCTGCCGGGCCAGCTTCGCGGTCTCGATGTTCCACGCCAGCGCGGCCCGGATGCCCGGCACCTTGTTGGCGGCGATCTGCTCGCCGTTGCCCGAGCCGCCGATGACGACGCCCAGGGTGCCCGGCTCGGCGAGCACGGCGAGGCCGGTGGCGATGCAGTAGGGCGGGTAGTCGTCGGTGGGGTCGTAGGTGGCGGCGCCGACGTCCACGACGTCGTGCCCCAGACTGGCCAGATGGGCGAGGAGGTGGGCCTTCAGCTCGAAGCCTGCGTGGTCGGACCCGATGTGGACGCGCACGACTCAAGATCCTGCCGTATCGCGGGCGTGGATGGGGTGCCCGGTGGGTGGGTGGTCGCCGTCGTGTCGCCGGGGCTGGTCGAGTGGTCGGTGCAGCCGCACGCGGCCGCGGTGCTCGCGGCGACGCGCGGCTGCACGGCCGTCGGCGTCGACATCCCGCTCGGGCTGCCCGCCGGGAGCGCCCGCCGGGCCTGCGACACGCTCGCTGCAACGCGGCTCGGCCGGGCCCGCTCGTCGGTGTTCCCGGCGCCCCCGCGCGAGGTGCTGGCCGCGCCGGACTACGCGCAGGCGTGCGCGGTGGCGCGCAGGCTCACCGGCCGGGCGATCAGCCTGCAGACGTTCCACATCACGCCGAAGATCGCCGAGTGGGACGCCGTGGCGCTGCCCGACCGGGTGGTCGAGGTGCACCCCGAGCTCGCGCTGCGGGCGTTGGCGCCGGAAGCGGACTTCGCCCCGAAGAAGTCCGCTCGCGGCGCGGGCCAGCGGATCGCGGCGCTCGCCCGGTGGGTGGACCCGGCGGTCGCGCTGGGCGACCTCCCGCCGGGGGCCCGCCTCGACGACGTGCTCGACGCGCTGGCCGTCGCCTGGTCGGCGCAGCGGTGGGCGCGCGGGGCGGCCGAGGTGCTCGGCGACGAGCGCGACGCCCGCGGCCGCCCCATGCGGATCGTCTGCTAGCGGGTGCCGCCGCCCAGCAGGCCTCCGAGGATCGAGCCGAGGTCGGGCCCGCTCTGCTGCTGCCGCTGCTGCGGGGCCTGCGCACCGCCGCCGCCCAGCACCCCGCCGAGGAGGCCGCCGAGAAGACCGCCGAGGCCGCCGTCCTGCCCCACGTTCGACGTGGCCCCCGTGAGCTGCTTGGCGAGGTACGCCATCACGATCGGCGCGAGGATCGGCAGCAGCTTCTGGATCAGCCCCGAGCCGACACCGCCCACGCCGCCGAGCTGCTGGACGACCTGGTCCTGCTGCGCGCCGAACACGTGGCTGACGATCTTCTGCCCGTCGTTCGGGTCGACCTGGTTGAGGTCCACCCCGCCCTCGACGAGCCCCGGGTCGTGCTGCTGCACGGCCTGCGCGAACGACGCGGCGCCGCCCGGGTCGTCGGTGTTGGCCTGGATGCCGCCCAGCAGCGCGGGCAGCGCGGTGCGGGCCGCCTGCTCCGCCTCCTGCTCGTTGACGCCGAGCTGGCCCGCCAGCTGGTTCAGCGGGATCTGCGAGAGGATGTCCTCGACTGCGCTCATGAGGCGGAGCCTAACTCCGGATCATGCTTGGCGGTGAGATCAGGATCAGGTTCGGGATCGGGCTCGGGCTCGGGCACCGTCCGGACGTCGATCTGCTCGCCGAGGTAGCGCAGCACCACCGCGAACGCCGCGGTGACCGGCACGGCGAGGAACGCGCCCGCGATGCCGTAGAGCGTGCTGCCCGCGGTGATGGCGAGCAGCACGACCGCCGCGTGCAGCCCCAGGCCGCGTGACTGCAGCACGGGCTGCAGCACGTTGCCCTCGATCTGCTGCACCACCACGACGATGACGAGCACGGTGATGCCCGCCGCGAAGCCGTTGTTGACCAGCGCGACCAGCACCGCCACCGCACCGGCCACGAACGCCCCGATGATCGGGATGAAGCCGCCGAGGAAGGTGAGCACCGCCAGCGGGAGGGCCAGCGGCACGCCGACGATGAGGAGCCCGGCGCCGATGAGCACGGCGTCGACGAGGCTGACGACGGCCTGCTGGCGGATGAACGACCCGACCGTGACCCAGATGCGCCGGAGCACCTCCGCGAGGTGGCCGCCCGCGCTCGGACCCGCGACATTGTGCACCCACGGCAGGAACTTCGGCCCGTCCTTGACGAACAGGAACGTGAGGATGAGGACGAGCACGAACGTGATCACGCCGGACGCGATCGAGCCGACGCCCGTGAGCACCCCCGTCGCGATGGTCGAAACGCTCTCCTGGATGCGCGTCGTCACCTGCTGGACGAGCGCGGTGAGCTGGCTGTCGGCCAGGTTGAGCGGCGGGCCGGAGATCCACGTGCGGACGCTCTGGACGCCCGTGACCACGCTGGCGACGATCTGCGGCAGGCTGCCCGCCACGGCCGTGCCGACCAGGGTGATCAGCACCCCGATCACGAGGATCCCGACCACCACCACCACACCCGAGGCGAGCGCGGGCGCGAAGCGGTGGCGGCGCAGGAACGCGGCCGGCGGCCAGAACACCGTGGCCAGCACGATGGCGAGCAGCGTGGGGAACACGACGGTCCACAGAGCGCCGACGAGGAAGCCCAACAGCCAAATGCCTGCGGCGACGAGCAACAGGCGGGCGCTCCACCGGGCGGCCCACGCCAGGCCGACACCGATCACGCCGCCACGTCCGGGGCTGGTCACGCCGCATAGGCTAGGCCGTGCCCCGTGGATCACGGGCGATGGGCTTCGTGATCCAGATGGCTCCCGGCAAGGCGGAGGGCGGCTCTCGTACCGGGCGTACTCGAGTCGCCCGACAACGCAGCCGGGGGCCATCTGGGCGCGAAGAGCGCGGGCGTGATCCACGGGGCACGGCCTGGCGGGACGATCAATCAGCCGAGGCGCCGACGAAGACCTTTTCCGAACAGGTGAAGCCGTACGGGGGCGGCATGACGTCGCTCTGCTTGCCGGAGGCGGGCAGCACGATCCCGCGGCCGGGGTCGACCACGAGGTGGGTGCCCCGACCGTCCTCGATCTCGGTGGTGCCGTCACCGAGATCGCGGACGACCTTCGCGTCGCGGAAGCGTTCGCCCTCCACCGCGTCGATGCCCTGCTGCGCGGCGAACTGCTTGCAGGACTCCTCCTGGGCGCGGAAGAACGCCAGCGCGTCCGGGGCGGCGGCGGTCGGCGGGGCGGCCGTCGGCGGAGGCGGCGCGGGCGCGGGGTTGCCCGCGGTCGTGCACCCGGCGAGCGCCACCAGCGCCACGCCGACCGTCCACGCGCTCCACCGCACCCGACCAGTGTGTCACCGGCTCAGGGTGTCGGGCCGCGCCCCGACCACGTCCAGGGATAGGCGGGGTCTTCGCTCGCCCGGCCGCCCTCGCCGATCTCCAAGGGGCGGAACGTGTCGACCATGACGGCCAGCTCGTCGAAGAACTCCGCGCCGATCGCCCGCTCGACCGCGCCCGGCTGCGGGCCGTGGGTGTGGCCGCCGGGGTGCAGGCTGATCGAGCCCTGGCCGATGCCGGAGCCCTTGCGGGCCTCGTAGTTGCCGCCGCAGTAGAACATCACCTCGTCGGAATCCACATTGGAGTGGTAGTACGGCACGGGGACGGCCAGCGGGTGGTAGTCGACCTTGCGCGGCACGAAGTTGCAGATCACGAAGTTGTTGCCCTCGAACACCTGGTGCACCGGCGGGGGCTGGTGCACCCGCCCGGTGATCGGCTCGAAGTCGGCGACGTTGAACGTGTACGGGTAGAGGCAGCCGTCCCAGCCGACCACGTCGAACGGGTGGGTCGGGAGCACGTAGCGGGTGCCCGTGATGCCCCGGGCGCCGCGGTGCTTGACCAACAGCTCCACGTCCTCGCCCTCGACGAGCAGCGGCTCCGTCGGGCCGTGCAGGTCGCGCTCGCAGTACGGGGAGTGCTCGAGGAACTGCCCGAACCGGGAGAGGTAGCGCTTGGGCGGCGCGATGTGCGAGTTGGCCTCGATCACGTAGAGCCGCAGGGGGTCTTCGCCCTCGGGCACCCAGCGGTGCGCGGTGGCCCGGGGCAGCAGCACGTAGTCGCCCTGGCGCGCGGACAGCGCGCCGAAGACCGTCTCGACGGTGGCGGTGCCGGACTCGACGTACACGCACTCGTCGCCGATCGCGTTGCGGTAGAGCGGGCTCGCCTCGCCCGCGACGACGTAGGAGATCCGCACGTCGCCGTTGCCCAGCACCAGCCGCCGCCCGGTGACGGCGTCGAGCGCCTTCCAGTCCTCACCCGGGAAGAGCTCGTGCAGCTTGAGGTGCCGCGGCAGCAGTGGCCGGTTCTCCGTGGTGACCTGGTCGGGCAGCTCCCACGGGGTGGCGTCGACGACCGCGGACGGCAGGCCCTGGTGGTACAGCAGGGAGGAGTCGGAGGAGAACCCCTCCTCCCCCATCAGCTCCTCGGCGTAGAGGCGCCCGTCGGGTCGGCGGTGCTGGGTGTGGCGCTTCGGGGGGATGTCACCGCAGCGGTGGTAGTACGGCACGGGCGTGCTCCTTCCGTGGGATGCCGTGGGATGGCCGTGGGATGGCCGAGGGCGCGGCACAGCGCCGTCTCGAGATCAGCGGTCTGGACGATGGCGGCGACGTGCGCGTCCGGGCGCAGCACCCAGGCCTCGCCGGGACGGGCGCCGAGCGCGGCGGCGACGGCGGGGTCGAGCGGCGCCACCCGCACCGGCGCGGCGACGGCCCGGGCGGCCGCGTCGGCGGCGGCTGGGTCGGCGCCGTCGGCGAGCAGCACGAGGAAGCCGTCCCGGGCGAGCTCGCGCAGCCGCGCAGGCCGACCCGCCGTGTCGGAAACGGCGACTCGCCGTCTCGAAAATGAAGACTCGCCGTGCAGGGGGACGTCGGGGACCAGCACACCTGGGCCCGCCGGGGGGACTGCGCCGCGGGGCGGGCGGCCGCCGAACGGGCGGGTCGGGTCCGGCGTGGTGAGCGGCGACTCGTGGTACCAGAACGGCTCGGCCAGGCGCCCGGAGTTGACGTGCGCGTGGGCGGCCGGGTCGACGGCCGCGCGGGCGAGCACGTCGGCCCGGTGCGCCGCGCGCTCGGCGTCGGGCGGCACGAGGAAGTCCATGGTCGCCGTCGTCACCGCGAGGTTCTCGGCGGCCGCGGCGTGCCGTTCGGCGTGGTAGCTCTCCAACAGCTCCTCGGGCGCCCAGCCGTAGCCGACGTGCGCGATCTTCCAGGCGGCGTTCTCCGCGTCGGCCACCCCGGAGTTGAGCCCCCGCGCCCCGAACGGCGACACGAGGTGCGCCGCGTCGCCCGCGAGCAGCACCCGCCCCACCCGCATGCGGGAGGCGATCCGCGAGTGGAACCGGTACACCGACTTCCACACGATCTCGTACGGCCGGTCCCCGATGATCGCGCGGATGCGCCGGTCGAGGGCACCGGACGCCACCTCGGCGTCGAGGTCGTAGTCGGCGGGCACCTGCCAGTCGATGCGGAACGTGCCGTCGGGGCAGGGGTGCACGAGCACCTGGCGGCCGGGGTTCCACTCGGGGTCGAAGAAGAACCGCCGCTCGGTCGCCCAGCCGGGGAGGTCGGTGCGGATGTCGCAGATGAGGAAGCGGTCGTCGAAGGAGAACCCGTCGAACGTGACGCCCAGCGTGCGCCGCAGCGCCCCCGCCGCCCCGGTGCAGAGCACGGTGAACGGGGCGGAGTGCGCGGCCAGGTCGGTGACCTCCTGGCCCCACCGCAGGTCGATCAGCGGCTCCTCGGCGATGCGCTCGTCGAGGATCTCCTCGGTGCGCGACTGCGACAGGTTCACGAACGGCGGGAACGGCGAGCTCCCGGCGTCGGCGAAGGTGTGGGCGAACAGCTCGTCGGCGCGGTGGAACGTGCGCGCGGTCGTCCACGTGACGCCCTCCGCGGCGATCTGCTCGCCCGCGCCGACCGAGGCCCAGATGTCGAGCACGTCGCGCTGCTGGCAGATGGCCTTCGAGCCGACGAGGTCCCGGGCGGGTCGCTTGTCGAGCACCACCGACGGCACCCCCCAGCGGGCGAGCAGCAGCGCCGTCGTCTGCCCCACCGGCCCGGCTCCGACGACGAGCACGGGCTCGTGCGGCCAGCTCGTCATGTCTGGAGAGCGGCCCAGACCTCCCGGTCCCGCTCGGCCGTCCAGATCACCGGCCGCTCGACACCGGACAGCTCGTCCCACAGCCGCGACACGTCGAACGGCAGGCAGTGCTCGAAGATCGGCCAGCGCCCGTACTGCTCGTGCAGGGCGGCGTGGCAGGCGTCGAACGCGTCCTTGAGGGTGCCGCCGCGGGCCTGCACGGCGCCGACCTCGCGGATCATGACGTCGAGGAAGTGGCGGGTCTGGGCGATCGCCGCGTCGACGGCCGCCCGCCCGCGGCTCACCGCGCCGCGCCCGCCGACCAGCGCCTCGGCCCCGATCGCGCCGATGGCGTCCAAGGTGGACGACGCCCACTCGCGGTGGAAGGCGTCGCCGGTGTAGAGCGCGGCCTCGGCCTCGACGAGGTCGCCCGCGAAGAGCACCTTCTGCCGCGGCAGCCAGCCGACGATGTCGCCTTCGGTGTGCCCGCGCCCGCAGTACTGCAGCACGAGGTCGCCGCGGTCGCCGCCGAGGTCGATCGTGAGGCGGTCGGAGAACGTGAGCGTGGGCCAGGTGAGGCCGGGCACCGAGTCGGCCTGCTCGGCCAGGCGCGGCATGCGGGCGAACTCCGACGCCCAGTCCTGCTTCCCGCGCTCGGCGATCAGCTCGCGGGTCTTCTCGTGCGTGACGATCACGTCGGCGTCGAACGCGCTGGCGCCCAGCACCCGCACGGCGTGGTAGTGCGACAGCACCAGGTAGCGCACCGGCTTGTCGGTGTGCTCGCGCAGGAGGGCGAGCCAGCGCCGCGCGGCGACGGGGGTGGCCATCGCCTCGAAGCAGACGAGGAAGTCCTCGCCTTCGACGGCGCCGACGTTGGGGTCGCCCTCGGCCGTCAGCGCGTAGACGCCGTCGGCGAGCACCTCGAGGGTCTGCTCCTTGGCGGCGAGGTCGGCGGACGAGGCGAACGGCTTGGCTGCCACCAGCCCGAACCTACGCGTCGGGTCAGCCGCGCACCAGCCGCGGCAGCAGCGCCGACGCCCCGGTGATCATCAGCGCGGCCGACCCGAGCAGCACCGCGAAGTCCAGCCACAGGTTCGTCGGTGTGCCGATGAGCAGGCCGCGCAGGGCGTCCACCTCGTAGCTCAGCGGGTTGACGTGGTTGATCACCTGCAGCCAGCCGGGCATCAGCTCCACGGGGTAGAGCGCGTTGGACGCGAAGAACAGCGGCATCGTGATCGCCTGCCCGATGCCCATCAGCCGGTCGCGCGACAGCACGAGCCCGGCGATCGCGATCGAGAGGCAGCAGAAGAACGCCGCGCCGAGCAGCATCGCCACGACCACGCCGAGCCAGTGCAGCGGGTTCGCCGACAGCCCGACGCCCAGCAGCAGCGCGAGCAGCAGCACGATGACGGCCTGCGCGATCGCCCGGATGCCCGCCGCGAACGCCTTCGCCGCCACGAGCGCGACCCGCGGTGTCGGGGTGACGAGCAGCTTGGCCAGCACGCCCGCGTCGCGTTCCCAGATGATCTGGATGCCGTAGAAGATCGCGATGAACAGGGCGGACTGGGCGAGGATGCCGGGGGCGAGGTAGTCGAGGTAGGGCACGTCGCCGGTGGGGATCGCGTGCAGCTGGGTGAAGACGTTGCCGAACACCACCAGCCACAGCGCGGGCTGCACGGCGCGGGTGAGCAGCTCGGTGCGGTCGTGGCGCAGCTTCTGCAGCTCGACCAGGCACATCGTCGCCGATCCGGGAGACCGCCGTGGCGACGGTACGGACCAGCCCCGGTTCAGCGTCGATGATCACTGCGCAAGCTCCGTTCAGCCGAGGCGACCGGCGGTGCGGCGGGCAGCACGGACATCGCGCATGTCTCCCTTCTCGGCGAGGGTGTCGCCGGTGTGGCGGCGGAAGACGTCGTCGAGCGTGGCGTCGGGCCCGATCGCGCCCTTGAGGTCGGCCGGGGTGCCCAGCGCCCGGATGCGGCCGCGGTGCATGAGCGCGATCCGGTCGCAGTGCGCGTCGGCCTCCTGCATGGCGTGCGTGGTGACGAGCACGGTCATGCCGGTGGCCCGGCGGATCTCGTGGATGCGGGCCCACACGCCGTCGCGGGCCACCGGGTCGAGCCCGACGGTCGGCTCGTCGAGTATCAGCACCCGCGGCGCGCTGACCAGGGCCTGCGCCAGCTCGAGCCGCCGCACCATGCCGCCGGAGTAGGTCTTGGCGAGCCGGTCGGCGACGTCGGCGAGGTCGACGGCGTCGAGCACCGCCTGCACCTGGGCGGCGCGTTCCCGGCGGGGCACGTCGTAGAGGCGGGCGAACAGCGCCACGTTCTCCCGCCCGGTGAGCGTGGCGTCGGCCGACAGCTGCTGGGGCAGGTAGCCCAGCAGGCGCCGCACGGCCATCCGGCGCCGGGCGACGTCCAGCCCGAGCACCGTGATCGCGCCGGGTGGGGCGGGCAGCAACGTGGTGATCAGCCGGATCGTCGTCGTCTTGCCCGCGCCGTTGGGGCCGAGCAGGCCGAAGACCTCGCCTTCGGTGACCTCCAGGTCCAGCCCGTCGACGGCGACGGTCTCCCCGAAGGCCTGCCGCAGCCCGACGCAGCGCACGGCCGCGGTCACGAGCCCTCCTCGCTGACGCTCGTCGGTCGCGTTCCCGGCGGTGCTGTGCTCGATGGTGAGCTCGCTGCATCCACCCACCCCGCGGGCTCCGCAAGCTCCGCCAGCTGCCGTCCCCCGGACTCGCTCACGCCAGCTCCCGCACGAGGTTCTTCAACGCGGGCAATGCGGCCTCCAGCGCCGCGACGTCGTCCGCGGGGAGCCGCTCCAACGCGTCGGCGACGAGCACGCCGCGCGCCGAGCGCCACCGCGCGAGCCGCTCCCGGGCGGCGTCGGTGAGCGTGAGGCGGGCGGCCCGCCGGTCGGCCGGGTCGACCGCGCGGTGCACCATCCCGGCCCCCACCAACTGGTTGACCAGCGTGCTGACGGTGTTGCCCGCGAGGTGCAGGCTCCGGGCGGCCGCGGCGACCCCGACCTCCGGCTCGGCCTCCACGAGCTGCAGGAGCTCGAGCTGCGCCCCCCGCAGCGCGGGCCCGGGCAGCTCGGCCCGCAGCCGTCGACGTACCACCCGGCGCAGGCCCGCGGCGAGTCCCATCAGCTCATCGGCCGTACTCACGCCACGACAATAGCTCTGACTGAGAGTTTTTGCTCGCTCAGCTTCCCTTCAGGGCGAACCGCAAGAATCGGACACATGTCCTGGTTCATCGGTGGTCTGCCCCTGCACCCGCTGATCGTGCACGCGACAGTCGTGTTCGTGCCGCTGTCCGTGCTCGGTGCGCTGGTCGTGGTGCTGTTCCCCGCCGCCCGGCGCCGCTACGGCTCGCTCGTGGTCATCACGGCGGTCGTGGCCACGGTGTGCACGGTGCTCGCCGAGGAGAGCGGCGAGGCCCTCGAGCGCACGATGCCCCGCAACCCCGCGGTCGAGGCGCACGAAGCCGCGGCGGGCTACCTCAAGCTGTGGATGGTCCCGCTGATGGTCGCCGTGGCGGTCTTCGTGCTCATGCACCGCCGCGCCGACCGCACGGCCCGGCTGGAGGCCACCGGCACCACGTCCGCGCTGGCGCTGGCCGGTCGCCAGCGGGTGCTGGCGATCGGCGTCGCCGTGGTCACGGTGGTGCTGGCGCTGGGCACCGCGTTGGTGGTGTTCCAGACCGGCGACCTCGGCGCGCGGGCCGTCTGGGGTTAGGCCGCCTTCACCACCAGCTCGCCGCCCTCCGCCGTGACGTGGACGGTGGCGCCCGGCTGGAGATCGCCCGCGAGGAGCATCCGGGCCAGCCGCCGCTCCACCTCCTTGCCGACCGTGCGCCGGAGCGGGCGCGCCCCCAGTTCGGGGCGACTGCCGAGCCCGGCCAGCAGGTCGGCGGCCGCGTCGTCCACCACCAGCTCGACGCCCTTGGCGCGCAGCCGTTCGCGCGTCTCCTCGAGCAGCATGCCGACGATGCGCCGCAGCTCGGGGCGGGTCAGCCGGGCGAAGAGCACCACCTCGTCGACCCGGCCCACCAGCTCGGGCCGCAGCCGCGCGCGGGCCTCGGTGAGCACGGCCTCGCGCACGTCCTCGAGGTCTTCGGCGGCCAGGATGCGGTCGGCGCCGATGTTGCTCGTCATGATCACGATGGCGTGCCGGAAATCGACCGTGCGGCCGTGCGCGTCGGTGAGCCGCCCGGCGTCGAGCACCTGGAGCAGGAGCGCGGCCACCTCGGGGTGCGCCTTCTCGATCTCGTCGAGCAGCACCACGGTGTAGGGGTCGCGGCGCACGGCCTCGGTGAGCTGGCCCGCGTCCTCGTAGCCGACGTGCCCGGGCGGGGCGCCGATCATGCGGGTGACGGCCGAGCGGTCGGTGTACTCGGACAGGTCGAGCCGCACGAGCTTGTCGGGCGAGCCGAACAGCGCCTCGGCCAGCGCGCGGCCCAGCTCGGTCTTGCCCACGCCGGTGGGGCCGAGGAACAGGAACGAGCCGACCGGCCGCCCGGGGTGGCCGAGCCCGGCCCGGCCGCTGCGCACGGCGTCGGCGACCGCCTCGACGGCCTCGTCCTGCCCGACGATGCGCCGGTGCAGCAGCTCCTCGAGGCGCAGCAGCCGGTCGCGCTCGGCCGCGCCCAGCTCGGCGACCGGGATGCCGGTGCGCCGCGCCACGATCTGGGCGATGTCGTCGGCGGTGATCCGCGGCTTCTTGCTCAGCGACGGCGCCTCGCCGAGCTTCTCCAGCTCGCGGGTGAGCACCATCGCGCGCTCGTAGTCTTCCGCGTCGACGGCCACGTCGCGCGCCCGGCGCAGCTGCTCGACCTGCGGGGACACGGCGGGTCCGTGCGTGCGCAGCCCGGCCCGGGCGGCCGCGCGGTCGACGAGGTCGATGGCCTTGTCGGGCAGGAAGCGGTCGCGGACGTAGCGGTCGGCGAGCTCGGCCGCCGCCTGCAGCGCGGCGTCGGTGATCGTGACGCCGTGGTGGGTCTCGTAGCGCTCGCGCAGCCCCCGGAGGATCTCCACGGTCTGCTCGACGGTGGGCTCGGGCACGTTCACCGGCTCGAACCGGCGCTCCAGCGCGGCGTCCTTCTCGATGTGGCGGCGGTACTCCTCCAGCGTGGTGGCGCCGATCAGCCGCAGCTCACCGCGGGCGAGCGCGGGCTTGAGCATGGTGCCCGCGTCCATCGGCGCGCCCTCGGCGCTGCCCGCCCCGACCACCTGGTGCAGCTCGTCGACGAACACGATGAGCGACGGCCCGGCCGCGGTGATCTCCTTGATCAGCCCGGTGAGCCGCTCCTCGAACTCGCCGCGGTACTTGGTGCCCGCCACCATGCCCGCGAGATCCAGCGCGACCAGCCGCACCTCGCGCAGCGCGGCGGGGACCTCGCCGTCGGCGATGCGCTTGGCGATGCCCTCGACGATCGCGGTCTTGCCGACGCCGGGGTCGCCCAACAGCACGGGGTTGTTCTTGGTGCGCCGGGCGAGCACCTCGATGACCTGGTCGATCTCGTCGTCACGGCCGATGACCGGGTCGAGCAGGCCCGCGCGGCCGTCGGCCGTCAGGTCGCGGCCGAACCGGTTGAGGCCGTGGGTGCCGCGGGTGCCCGGCGGGGGCCGCAGGTCGCCGAGGTCGAGCGAACCGAGATCGCCGAGCAAACGGCCGACCAGCGGGCCCAGCGGGCCGAATGCGTCACCGAACGGGTCATCGGGCATCTCTCCATAGTGCCTGCTGTCGAGGCCGGACGTCGGGTGCAGCGGAAGGCCGGTCCAGCGCCATGGCGAGCGCGCTGCCGAGCACCAGCGCGGCGGCCACGGCCACCACGGTTCGCGCGGGTGCGGCCGCCAGCAGCCCGGCGAGCGCCGTGCCCGCCGAGGCGGCGGCCATCTTCCAGCCGGCCATGCCCGCGAAGACCTCCGCACGCCTGCCCGGAGGCGCGTGCCGCTCGCGGGTGGCCAGCGACGCGGTGATCCACGGCGCGGTCAGCACACCCACCACCGCGAACGCCCCGAGCAGCAGCGCGTACCCGGAGGCCAGCGCGACGAGCAGGTAGCCGACGCCGAGTGCGGCGGTGAGGACGAGGGTCGCGCGGACGGGCTCGGCGGTCAGCGGCCGCACGGCCAGTGCCGCGGAGCCGACGAGGTTGCCCAGCCCCATCGCCCCGAGCAGCCACGCGCCGTCGGCGGGACGACCGGTGACCGCGGCGGCGAGCACCACGGCGAGCACCGCGAGCATGCCGCCGACCGCGGCGCTCACGACCGTGGTGACCGTGACCCGCCGCAAGGGCCGCACGGTCAGCAGCACCGCGCGTCCGCCGCCGGACGTGCGGGGCGAGTGGCTCGACGCCGAGCGCGTCGGCCCGCCGCGCTCTCTCGCGGCGCCTGGAATCGGTGCGGAGGGAGCGGCAGCGCGGCCGACGGCAGCCCGGCGAGCGCCGCGCCGCCCGCTCCCAGCGCCGGGAACAGGCGCGGCCGCAGGCACTCGGACGGGCGGCAGCCGCCGCGTGCCGAGCGCGGCCACCAGCGTCGCACCCGCCAACGTGAGCAGGCTCGCCGCGGGCGAGGTCAGCGCGGCCAGCCCGGCCACCGCCGCCGGTCCGACGACGCCCGACACGCCGTACGTGAGCGTGTCGATCCCGCGGGCCCGCTCCGGGCAGCCGCCGAGGCCCCCGGTCAGCGAACTGAACCCGCCGGTGAGCAGCGGTCCGCAGGCGCCCGCGACCACCAGCGCACCACCGCCGACCACGGGCAGACCGAGCCGGAGCGCACCGGTCGCCGCGGCGAGCGCCGCGGCGTAGCCGACGCAGCCCGCGGCGAGGGGGCGCCGGGGATCGCGGGCCCGGTCGACGAGCCGTCCGATCCGTGCCCCGAGCAGGTGCGGGGCGGTGAGCGCGGCAGCGAGGAGGCCGCCGAGCCGGACGCCGCCTGCTCCCCCCGCGGCCAGCAGAACCACGCCGACCGCCGCGCCCGCGTCGGCCGTGCGCGCCACGGTGGCCGCGAACGCGTAGCGCCACCACACCGTCACCTGCTCAACCGGTGATGCCATCCCCTCATTGGACGCCACCCCGCGTCACCTGTCAAACTGGTGACGTGTTGCTCGCAGACCACCCCGCGCTCGATCTCGTCGGCACCGTCGCCGAGCGGACGACCACCCGCGTCGAGCACCTGACGACGCCGGAGCGGCTCGCCGACTGGCTCGTCGCCGCGGGGCTGCTCGACACGGCCCCCGCCGCGAGCGCGGCGGAGCTCGCCGCCGCGCAGCACCTGCGGGAGGCGCTTTACGCGGTGCTGCGCGCGACCTCGGACGGCCTGCCGCTGCCGCCGGACGCACTCGCGGTCGTGAACGGCGCGGCCGCAGGACCCGCGGTCGGCCTCACCCTCGACGCCACGGGCGGCCTGCACCGCGAGGGCGACGTGACGGCGGCGCTCACGGCCGTCGCCCGCGCGGCGATCGAGCTCGTCGGCGGTCCCGACCGACACCTGCTGCGCTGGTGCGCCAACGACGCGTGCACGCACCCCTTCGTCGATCGCTCGCGCGGCGGGCGACGGCGCTGGTGCGGCATGGCGGGCTGCGGCGACCGGGCCAAGGCCCGCGCCTACCGAGCACGCCGTCGCGGTATCACGGACGGCCCGGAGCGCTCCTGATTGCAGACGACCGCGACGGAGGCCCCGATGATCGATCCCGTGCAGGTGCTCTGGTCCCCGGCGGGCGCGACGATCCCGTCGCTGGGCGATCTCGCGCTCGTCGACGTGCACGACGGCGACACGCCGAGCGTCCGGATGTCGGTCCGGATGCTGTCGATCGACACGCCGGAGATCACCGCGATCTCGGCCGACGGGGCGTTGAACGTCGACCGCAAGTTCGCCGACCTGGCCCAGTGGATCACGGACCGGAAGGCGCCGATCACCGCGGCGCTCGCCGAGCGGGTGCTGCCGAAGCTGGAGAAGGGCGGCAGCAGGCAGTTCGAGCAGGGCACCAAGGCCGCGGAGTTCGCCAAGCAGAACACCGCCGACCGGCTCGAGCGCCCGAGCGGACGCCCGCGCAACCTGTTCGTGCGCACGGCCGACTCGCCGTTCGACACCCACCACCGGCTGCTCGCCTACCTCGCCCCGAACTACTCGGCGGCGGAGCGCAAGACCCTGACTCGCGCCCAGCGCGCGACGTTCAACCTCGACATGGTCGTAGCGGGCTGGGCGGCCACGTTCGTGATCTACCCGTCGATCCCCGGCGAGCTGGACCTGCCGATGCTGCTCGACGCGGCGGCCACGGCGCGGACCACGGGCCGCGGGATCTGGGCCGATCCGCTGACCCTGCCCGGCTACGAGTACCGCTGCCTGGAACGGCTGCACGAGGTGACCGCGAAGATCGTCGCCGGGGAGGACGTCGCCGCCGCCGAGCGCTTCAGCTGGCGCGAGCGGTACTGCGCCGACATGCGCGACCGGGTGCTGCACGGCCCGGAGGACTACAGCGACATCGAACCCGAGTACCGGCTGTGGTTCTGGGCTGCCGACGTCGGCGAGGCCGTCTCCCGGCTCAACCTCACCCCGGCCCGGGCGTTGGTGGCGGCCTAGCTACCGGTAGCGGGAGAGGGTCTCCCTGGCCAGCGCGACGGCCTCGGGAGCCGGGAGGGCGAGGCCCGGGCCCGCCGTCTTGAGGGGTGACGGCTTGCCCGCGGCCAACAGGGAGTGGTGCAGCATCGTGGCCTCGTGCGTCGGCGCCGAGCCGGATGAGCAGCCGCACGACGTAGCGGAGGTTGAGCCACTGCTGGGTCCAGTCGCCCACGTGGTCCCAGTGGTCGAGCACGACGACGAGCGCCGCGGCGCCCTCGGCCGGGTCGCCGTGCACGGCCCGCGTGGCGGCGGCCTCCATCAGCGCGATGCCCTCCCACCAGAAGTTCTGCACTTCCGCCGCGAGCCGCGCCGCCTCGTCCAGGAGGGCCAGCGCCTGGTCGGGGTGCGACTTCTTGAGGACGAGACCCAGCGCGTAGTGGCCCATCGAGAGCGCGCGTCGGGTTGCCGGTCTCGCGGGCCACCGCCAGCGCCTCCTGCGCCGCGGCCACCCCCGCCTCGGGCACCCGGCGCACGGCCCGGCAGATCGCGACGTAGTACAGCGTCCACACCAGCCGGATCGCGGTCACCCTCGCGACGGGCCCTTTCGACCTCGGACGTGTAGTGCGCCTCCGCGGCGGCGACGTCGCCGCGGTAGAGCGCGACGTCGGCGGCGACGTCGGCGGGATGGCCCGACCGCCCGGCGCCCGCGCCGAGGTGGCATCCGGCGGCCAGTGCGGCGAGCGCGTCGGCACGGGCGAAGTCGCCGACCCCCCACGCGCCGCGGGCGGCGGTGCCGACGGCCGCCGCGAACAGCGGGTGGCCCGGATCGGCGAGGTCGAGCGACCGCTGGGCCCATTCGTCGGCCTCGTACATGCCGCGCACGTGGGTCAGCTCGGGCAGCGCCGCGACCAGCCGCAAGGCGAGGTCGACGTCGCGCTCGGCGAACGCGAGCTCGAACGCGGCCCGGAGGTTGTCGACGTTCGGCAGCGTCGCCTCGATCCACGCCCGCTCGTCGACGCCCTGCACCCCGCGGGCGGCCGCCTCGGCGAGGCCGACGAAGTACTCGGCGTGCCGGCGGTCGGTGCCGTCGTCGCGCTGCTCCCGCGCGTAGGCGCGCAGGGTCTCCAGCATGCGGTAGCGGGTGACGCCCGCGTGCTCGACCGCCACGACCATGGACTTGTCCACCAGCGCGGCCACCCGGTCGAGCGTGCCGGACGGCGACGTGCCGGGCTCGCCGCAGACGGCGTGCAGCGCGGCGAGGTCGGCGCCGCCCGCGAACACCGACATCCGGGCGAACAGCCGCTGCTCCGGCTCGTCCAGCAGCCGGTAGGACCAGTCGATCGCGGCGGCGAGGCTCTGGTGGCGGGGCTGCGCGCGTGCGGGCGGCCGCGGGCGAGCAGGTGGCCGTCGTCGAGCCGCTCGGCGATCTCGGCGGCGCTCATCGCCCGGGTGCGCGCCGCGGCCAGCTCGATGCCGAGCGGCAGGCCGTCGAGCCGTCGGCAGATCTCGGCGACCGCGCCGCCGTCGGGCTCGAAGTCGGGGCGGGTGGCCCGCGCGCGCAGCACGAACAGGGTGGCGGCGTCCGGGGGCGGCAGCGGCGGCACCGGCCACACCTGCTCGCCGTCGACGCCGAGCGGCTCCCGGCTCGTGGCGAGCACGACGACGCCGGGGCACTCCGCGACGATGCGCTGGACCAGCCGTGCGGCGGCGTCCAGCACGTGCTCGCAGTTGTCGAGCACGAGCAGCAGCGACCGGGTGGCGAGGTACTCGACGACCGTCTGCTCGATCGTCGTGGCGTGGCGCTGCTGCATCTGCAGCGCGGCGGCGACGGCGGGTGCCGACGGAGCCGCCGTCGGCGAGGGGGGCCAGCTCGGCGAGCCAGGCGCCGTCGGCGAACCGGTCGCGCTCCCGGCCCGCCACCTCGATCGCGAGCCGGGTCTTCCCGACGCCCCCGACCCCGACGAGCGTGACCAGCGGGGCCGACCGCAGCGCCTCCGCGACCGCGTCGATCGCCGTGCTCCCGCCCGACCAGTGCGGTGCCGCGGCGCGGGAGGTTGGTGGGCCGGTCGGTCTCGACGGGCGCGAGCGTCGGGTCCTGCTCGAGCACCCGGCGGTGCAGCGCGCGGGTGGCGTCGGACGGCTCGACGCCCAGCTCGTCGACGAGGCGGCGGCGCAGATCCTGGTAGACGGCCAGCGCGTCGGCCTGCCGCCCGCTCGCGTAGAGGGCGTGCATGAGCAGGGCGGCCAGGGTCTCCCGGTCCGGGTGCCGCTCGACCAGCGCGGCGAGCTCGCCGACGACCGCCCGGCCGCGGCCCAGCGCGAGCAGCGCCGCCGCCCGCTCCTCGACGGCGGCGAGGCGCAGGTCGACCAGGTGCGCGAGCCGGCCGTCGCGGTCGATGTCGGCGGCGTCGAACTCGTCGAGCGGCTCGCCGCGCCACAGGCCGAGGGCGGTGTCGAGGAGGTCGACGGCCGCGCGGTGGTCGCCGACCGCGGCGCGCTCGCGGGCGAGCCCGGTGAGGCGGTGGAACTCGGCGGCGTCGAGCTCGCCGTCGGCGACGTCGAGCGCGTAACCCGGCGCCCGCCACCGCAGCCGCTCCGGGAGCACCGCGCGCAGCCGGGACACGTAGGCGCGCAGCGCGCCGACGGCGTCGCGCGGCGGGTCCACGCCCCACACCGCCGTGACGAGGCGGTCGGTCGACACGACCGTGCCCGGCGTGAGGAGCAGCGCCGCGAGCAGGGCGCGCGGCTTCGGACCGCCGACCGGGACCGGCTCCCCACGGTCGACGACCTCGAGCGGGCCGAGGATCCGGAACTCCACGCGGTCCCCGAGTCTCTCTGCAATCGGAATGCAAGTGGAGACGTCGACAGTAGTGCGAAACGACCTGTGGAGGACAGATGCTCGCCACCCGGCGGCGCGACATCGCCGCTATCGCGTACGGCTTCATGGCGTCCAAGGCGCTCTTCGCCGCGCTCGAGATCGGCCTGTTCTCCCTGCTCGCCGACGGTCCGCGCACGTCCGCCGACGTTGGCGGCCGAGACGGGGGTGGCCCCCAACCGGCTCGGCACGCTGCTGCGGGCGCTCGCCGCTCTCGGCCTGCTCATCGCGGACGACGAGGGGTTCCGCAATGCGCCTGCCGCCCAGCGGCACCTCGTCCGCGGGGCGCGCGCGGACATCGGCGAGTACTACCGCCTGCAGGTCGGGCGGCAGATCTACCCGGCGCTCACCCACCTCGACGCCGGGATCGCGGGCCACGGCGTCGCGTTCGCCGGGTTCGACGAGCTGATGGGCAGCGCGAACGAGGCGGCGACGTTCACGGTCGGCCAGCACTGCGCGTCGCTGGAGCTGGCCCGCAAGCTCGTCGACCAGCTGCCGCTGGCACAGGCCCGCACGCTGCTCGACGTCGGCGCGGGCAGCGGGGCGTTCGCGATCGCGTTCTGCGAGCGCCACCCCGCGCTGCGGGCCACGCTGCTGGACTTCCCGCAGACGCTCGACGTCGCCCGCTACGTACCGGGACGCCGCGGGCCTCACCGACCGCATCGCGCTGATCCCCGGCAACGCCACCAGCACCGACTGGCCCGGCGGGCAGGACGTCGTGCTGATGTCGTACCTGCTCAGCGCGCTGACCGCGGACGAGGCCGACGCGGCCCTCGCCGCCGCGCACCACAGCCTGCGCCCCGGCGGGCTGCTGGTCGTCCACGACTTCATGCTCGACGACGACGAGCCCGGCCCCACCGCGTCGGCGCTGTGGTTCCTGCAGTACCTGGCCTGGCGGCCGGACGCGTGGTCGTTCACCGGCGCCGAGCTGGGCGACCGGATGGCGAAGGCGGGCTTCCTCCCGACGCCCGCGGAGCCGGTCGTCCCCGAGACCACGAAGCTCGTGCTCGCCCGGAAAGGAGAAGACCGATGAACGTGGCGGTCGGCGTGACCCCCATGGAGACCCGTCGCGAGGTCGTGCTGCGGCTCGCCGACGTCGCCGAGGAGCTCGGCTACAGCGCGTTCACCGTGGCCGAGGGCTGGGGCTACGACGCGGGCGTGCTGCTCGCCGAGATCGCGACCCGCACCTCGCGGATCGAGCTGGGCACCGGGGTGCTCAACGTGTGGGGGCGCAGCCCGGCGAGCATCGCGATGCTGGCGTCGGGCCTGCACGCCGTGTCCGGCGGCCGGTTCACCCTCGGCCTCGGCGCGGGCAGCCCGCAGCTCGCCGAGGGCCTGCACGACGTCGAGTTCCGGGCGCCGGTGCGACGGCTCGGCGCGACGGCCCGGCAGGTGCGCGCGCTGCTCGACGGCGAGCGGGCGGTCACCTCGACGGGAGCCCGCGGGCTGCGGCTGGCCGCCCCCGCGCCGGTGCCGCTGCACCTGGCCGCGCTCGGTCCGGCCGCCGTGCGGCTGGCGGGCGAGGTCGCCGACGCCTGGGTGCCGTTCCTGCAGCCGCGGTCCGGGCTGAAGGAACGGATCTGCCTGTTGGAGGACGCCGCCGCGCGGGCCGGACGCCCGCGGCCGCGGGTCGCGCCGGGCATCCCCACGGCGCTGTCGCCGGAGGTGGCCGCGTGGTGGGTGGCGTTCTACCTGACCAGCATGGGCCCGCTGTACGCGACGTCGCTGCGCGAGCAGGGGTTCGGGGCGGCGGTGGACGCGGTGGTCGCGGCCAACGGGCGCGGCGTGCCGCCGACCGTCCCGGCCGCCGCCCGGGTGCTGGTCGACGAGCTGCTGCTCACCCAGCCCGAGGACGTCGACCGTGGCGCGCCGCGGGCGCCGACCTGCCTGCGCTGGTGCTCCCGCCCGGCCGTCCGCTGGACGAGCTGGAGTCCACCCTCGCCGCGTTCCGGCCGTGATCAGACCCCGCGGACGTCGGTCTCGCAGGCCGCGGTGAGGCCTGCGATCGTCGCCACCGTGCGCTCGAGCTCGGCGATGCGCGACCGGGCCGCCACGGTGAGGGCGAGCAGCTCCGCGCACGCCTCGACCGTGCGCAGCTCGGCGGGCGACGGCGGGGCCTCGGCGGGGAGCACGACGAACAGCACGCCGACCGCCTGCTCGCCGTAGCGCAGCGCCGCCGCTACGCCCTCCCCCGTCGAGCGCGCCTCGGGGAACGCCGCCGCCGCGGGGTCGAACCGCTGCGGGCGGGCGGCGTCGCGAGCCGCCGCGACGGGCGCGGGGGTGTCGGCCGCCGCCAGCCGTTCGGTGAGCCACCGCGGCACCCCGGCCGCCGCGCAGAAGCGCAGCGCGCCGTCCTGGAGCAGGTAGACCCCGGCGCACTCGGCGGCCAGCGCCCGCGCCACGGGTCGGACGGCCGCCCGCAGCGCCGTGGCCAGGTCGAGCGCGAGGCTCCGCTCCGCGGCGGGGTCGACGGCGACGCCGCGTGCCGCAGCCGGGTCGAGCGGGCGGCCCGCCGCGTCGAGGACCGCGTCGCCGGCGCCCACCGGCGCCCCGGCCGCCTCCGGCCACGCCCCGGCCGCGCGCAGGTAGCGGCGCAGCTCGGCGGGCCGGTAGCGGCGGTGCCCGCCGGGCGTGCGCACCGACGCGAGCAGGCCCGCCTCCTCCGCGGCGAGCAGGCTCGTGCGGCTGAGGCCCAGCGCGCGGCCCGCCTCGCTCACCGAGAGCCACCGCTCGGCGGTCGATCCCGCCATCTGAGTTCTCCGAGATTCCGACGGATCCGTCCGACAACGTTTTGAGTGCCGTCCGTCGACAGTGGTACACCCGATGTGCGGCTCGGTCGAGACGCGGTTCGCCCGATTATCCGGCGGTTCTGCACAGTTCGGGGAGGTGTCGCCCGTGACCGCGGCCTCGGTCGTCCCCGACCTCACCGGCCAGGTCGCGCTGGTCACCGGCGCCGCCCGTGGGCAGGGCCGCAGCCACAGCCTCGCGCTCGCCGAGGCGGGGGCGGCCGTCGCCGTCCTCGACATCTGCCGCGACCTCGACGTCCCCGCCTACTCCCTCGGCACCCGCGCCGAGCTCGACGCCGTGGTGGGCGCCGTCACCGCGGCGGGCGGGCGGGCGCTGCCGATCGTGGCCGACGTGCGCGACCCCGCGTCGGTCGCGGACGCCGTCGCGGCCGTCGAGGCGGAGTTCGGCAGGCTCGACGTCCTCGTCAACAACGCCGCGATCGTCACCAGCGCGCCGTTCTGGGAGCTGACCGAGGCGCAGTGGTGCGCGGTCGTCGACACCAACCTCTCCGGCGTGTGGCGCACGACCAAGGCCGCGGCACCGCTGCTGCGCCGCTCGCCCCGCGGTCGGATCGTGCACATCTCGTCCACCGCCGGGGCGCGCGCCGTGCCCGAGTTCGCGCACTACGTCGCGGCCAAGCACGGCGTCGTCGGGCTCACCCGGGCGATGGCGATCGAGCTGGCGGCCGACGGCGTCACGGTCAACGCGCTGCTGCCCGGCGCCGTCGCCTCCCCGATGCTCGACGGGCTCGCCGACGAGCTCGGCCTCACCCCCGACGACGTCCACAAGCGCTGGCTGCACGACCAGCTGCTCGTGGAGGTCATCCCGCCGTCCGACGTCACCGGCGCGTTGCTCTGGCTGCTGTCCGACTCCGCCCGGCACGTCACCGGACACTGCCTCGCTGTCGACGGGGGCGCACTGGCCCGCTAACACCGCTCGAGGAGGAGCACATGGGAAGGTTCGACGGGAAGGTCGTACTGATCACCGGGGGCGCCCGCGGCCAGGGCCGCTCGCATGCGCTGAAGTTCGCGAGCGAAGGCGCCGACGTGGCGTTCTGCGACATCGCCGCGCAGATCGACACGGTGCCCTACCCGATGGCCCGCTCGGCCGACCTGGAGGAGACGGTCAAGCTCGTCGAGGACCTGGACCGCCGCTGCGTCGGCGACGTCGCCGACGTGCGCGACCTCGCCCAGGTGCAGGCGTTCGTCGACCGGGCGAAGACGGAGCTGGGCCGCGTCGACTTCCTGCTCGCCAACGCCGGGATCTTCTCCTTCGGCACCGTCGCCGAGCTGGATTCGACGACCTGGCAGGACATGATCGACACCAACCTCACCGGCGTCTTCCACGCGATGCGCGCGGTGCTGCCCACCATGATCGAGCAGCGGTTCGGCCGGATCGTGGTCACGTCGTCGATGGCGGGCAAGCTGGGCTTCGCCAACGTGGGCCACTACGTCGCGGCCAAGTGGGGCGTGATCGGGCTGGCCAAGTCGGCGGCGATCGAGGTGGCGCCGCACGGGGTCACGGTCAACGTGATCTGTCCGACCAACGTGGCCACGGACATGATCCAGAACTCGGCGGCCTACAAGCTCTTCCGACCGGACCTCGAGAACCCGACGCAGGAGGACGCGATTCCGGGCTTCCAGTCGCTGAACCCGATCCCGATCCCGTGGGTCGAGCCGATCGACATCTCCAACGCGATGGCGTTCCTGTGCTCCGACGACGCGCGCTACATCACCGGGGAAACCCTCGCGGTCGCCGCAGGCTTCAACGCGAACAACGCAGGATGAGGAGGACGACATGGCGGGACGGCTCGAAGGCAAGGTGGCGCTGATCTCCGGTGCGGCGCGCGGGCAGGGGCGCTCGCACGCGGTGCGGCTGGCGCAGGAGGGCGCCGACATCATCGCGTTCGACGTGTGCAGGCAGCTGCCCACGGTGGGCTACAAGATGGCGACGCCGGAGGACCTCAAGGAGACCGCGAAGCAGGTCGAGGACCTCGACCGGCGGATCATCGCCCGCGAGGCCGACGTCCGCGACGGGGCCGCCGTGCGCGCGCTCGTCGAGGAGGGCGTCGCCGAGCTGGGCCGCCTCGACATCGTGAGCGCCAACGCGGGCATCGCCACGTTCGTCCCGAACGCCTGGGCGATGGAGGACGACGTCTGGGAGGAGACGATCGCGGTCAACCTCACCGGCGTCTGGAAGACGCTGAAGGCCGCGATCCCCGCCATGATCGACGCGGGCAACGGCGGGGCGATCGTCATCACCAGCTCCACCGCGGGCATCAAGGGCATGGCGGGCATCGCGCACTACGACTCGTCCAAGCACGGTGTCGTGGGGCTGATGCGCACGCTGGCCATCGAGCTCGCGCCGCACTCGATCCGGGTCAACACCGTGCACCCCACCGGCGTGAACACGCCGATGGTCGTCAACGACTACATGGCGCAGTTCCTCTCCGACGACTTCGCCGCGTCCAACATGATGAACCTCCTGCCCGTCGAAATGGTCGAAGCGGTGGACATCTCCAACGCCGTGCTGTGGCTGGCCTCCGACGAGGCCCGCTACGTCACCGGCACCTGCCTCCCCGTCGACGCGGGGTTCCTGCAGAAGTGATCCCCACCGCCAGCGCGGAACGGCGCGACGCGATCGCCCGTGACGTCGTCGGCCGCCGCCGCGAGCTCGACCTCGTGCTCGCGGCGGTGTCGGCGGGCCGCGACATCCTCCTCGAAGGCCCGCCGGGCACGTCCAAGTCGACGATGCTGCGCGCGATCACCGCCAACTGGGGCGTGCCGTTCGTGCTGGTGGAGGGCAACGCCGAGCTCACGCCCGCGCGGATGGTCGGCCACCACAACCCGGCCCGGGTGCTGCGCGAGGACTACAGCAGCGAGAACTTCGTGCCCGGCCCGCTGGTGGCGGCGATGGAGCGCGGCGGGTTCCTCTACATCGAGGAGCTCAACCGGGCGCCGGAGGACACGCTCAACGTGCTGCTCGGCGCGATGGCCGAGCGCGCGGTCACGGTGCCGCGCGTCGGCACGATCACCGCGGCGTCGACGTTCCGGGTGCTGGCCTCGATGAACCCGTTCGACAACGTCGGCACGGCCCGGATCTCCGACTCGGTGTACGACCGGTGGTGCCGCCTGGCCGTCGGCTACCAGGACGCGGTCGAGGAAGCCGACATCGTGCGGGTGCGCACCGACGCGTCCGACGATCGGCTCGTCGCGGACGCGGTGGCGATCACCCGGGCCACCCGCGGGCATCCCGAGCTGCGGCGCGGCTCGTCGGTGCGCGGGGCGATCGACCTCACCGCGATCGCGCTGGAGCTGGTCAAGCTCGGCTCCTACCCCGACCACGAGCGGGTGGTGCTGGACGCGGCGCTGCTCGCGCTCTCGGGTCGGATCGGGGTCGACGAGGCCAGCGAGGCCACCCCGGAGGGGGTGATCACCGAGATCTGGGAGAACCATTTTTTCTCGGTCCCCGGCGTGCGGCGCCGGGAGCCCGCCAGTTAGACGTCGACAACCCGATCGCGCTGCCCTCCTCCCGCGGCGGGCTCGCCCCGCTGCGTCGGAAGCCGAAGCAGCTCACCGAGGCGCCCGCGCTCTACCAGCAGGGGGCGGGTGCGCCGCTGGTCGTCGACGTCGACCTCGGCGGCCGCGGCACCGGAGACCTCCTGGCCCCCGCGGGCGGGCAGGGCGCCCTGGTGACCCACCAGCGGGCGAGCCTGCGGGCGGTCGGGGAGCTGCTCGAGGACCGGGTGCCCGACCGCGAGGTGGCGGCGATGGCGCAGCGGATCGCGCGACGGCTGTCGCTGCGGCGCCGGGCCCGCGACCCGCGGGCGGAGCGCGGCAGCGGCAAGACGGTGAGCGTGCCGTACCGCTACCGGTCCGACGACATCGACCTCGACCGCACGATCGAGGTGCTCACCGAACGGCCGATCCCGGAGGACACGGACATCATCGTGCGCGAGCGGATGCGGTCGCGGCGATCGGTCGTGCTGATCGTCGACGTGTCCGGGTCGATGCGCGGGGAGAAGGTGCGGATGGCGGCGGCCACCGTCGCGGCGCTGTCGGCCGACCTCGCCGACGACCAGCTCGCCGTGGTCGCGTTCTGGTCCGACGCGGCCCTGCTCACCCCGCTGGAGGAGCCGATGCCCGCCGCGCGGCTGCTGGACCTGCTGCTGCGGGTGCCCGCCCGGGGGCTGACCAACGTGCACTTCGCGCTGACGGTCGCCCAGGCCGAGCTGGCCCGCTCGGCGGCCCGCCGTCGCAGCGCGGTGCTGCTCACCGACGCGGTGCACAACGCGGGGCCGGACCCGCGGCTGGTCGCCCGCCGCTTCCCGGAGCTGCACGTGCTGCTGCAGACCGACGGCGAGCACGACGCGGCGTTGGGCGCCGACCTGGCCCGCCTGGGCCGCGGCCGCTTCGCGCCGGTCGCGACCCACCGCGACGTGGCGCCCGCGCTCAACCGCGTGCTGGCCGGGTGATCGCATCGAGTGGCACCTGACGGTGGTCGGCGCCGGTCTGGTGTGCCACTCGCGCCGATCATGGACTGGCTGGGGCACCCAGCCGCGCGTTCGTGGCCGCAAACCGGGCCTCCGTCGACTCCGCGAGCACCTCCACCTGGTCGGGGGTGAGCACGTCGACGAGCCGGTCCCAGTGCACCGCCACCAGGTCGCCTCGGGCCACGCCGTCGCCGTCGACCGGGCCTTCGGTGGGGTCGCCGAGCCCGAGCGCGGTGCCGTCCCAGGTCAGCCGGGGCGAGGAGACGGTGAGCGGGTCGAGGCCGACCACCGTGCCCCACCGGATGCGGCAGGAGTCGAGCACGAACAGCGGCTGGGGTCCGGCGGCGAGCAGCCGCGACCAGGGGTAGACGCCGAACACGTGGAACCCGTGGTCGGGGGCGGCCTCGGCCAGCAGGTCGGGCGTGAGGTGCGTCCAGTACGCGCCCGCCTTCGACCCGAGCACGGCCAGCAGCTCCCGCCCGAACGTCTCGCGGTCGACGCCCAGGTCGCGGCCCAGCCAGTAGGCCTCCACCAGCCGGGCGTCGAGCGGGTCGGCCGTGCCGGTGAGCCGGGCCAGCACCTCCAGGTAGGGCCAGACGCCGGAGAACCGCCGCGCCGACGCCCGGATCTCGGCCTCGGTCGTGCCGATCCCCTCCGGCGGCCCGCAGTAGCCCAGCGCGTTGGGGGCGTCGGCGTAGCGGGCGAACAGCGCCGCGCCGCTACTGAGCCCGGCCGACGAGCTGCGCGGCGTCACGGTGCATCCGCCCGAAGTTGTAGTAGGCCGCGCACGCGCCCTCCGGCGACACCATGCAGGTGCCGATCGGGGTCTCCGGGGTGCACGCGGTGCCGAACACCTTGCACTCCCACGGCTTGAGCACGCCCTTGAGCACCTCGCCGCACTGGCAGGCCTTCGGGTCGGCCACCCGCACGCCGGGCATCGACCAGCGCAGCTCGGCGTCGAACTCGGCGTAGGCGTCCGACAGCTTCAAGGCGCTCTGCGCGATGAACCCCAGCCCCCGCCACTCGAAGTGCGGCCGCAGCGCGAACACCTGCGCCATCAGGGCGAGCGCCGCCGGGTTGCCCTCCTCGGCGACCACGCGCGAGTACTGGTTCTCCACCTCGCACCGGCCTTCGCGGAGCTGGGTGAGCAGCATCGCGACCGAGGCGAGGATGTCCAGCGGCTCGAACCCGGCCACCACGAGGGGCTTGCCGTAGACCTCCGGCACGAAGCGGTAGGGCCGGTTGCCCACCACCGTCGAGACGTGGCCCGGGCCGAGGAACCCGTCGAGACGCAGGTCGGGCGACTCCAGGATGGCCTTGATCGGCGGCACGATCGTGACGTGGTTGCAGAACACGCTGAAGTTGGTGACGCCCAGCTCGCGGGCCCGGGCCAGCGTCACGGCCGTGGAGGGCGCGGTGGTCTCGAAGCCGAGCGCGAAGAACACCACCTGCTTCTCGGGCCGCTTCTGGGCGAGCTTCAGCGCGTCGAGCGGCGAGTACACGAACCGGACGTCCGCGCCGCGCGCCTTGGCGTCCAGCAGCGAGCCGTTGGAGCCGGGCACGCGCATCATGTCGCCGAAGCACGTGAAGATCACGTCGGGCTGCTCGGCGAGCCACATCGCGTCGTCCACGCGGCCCATCGGGATCACGCACACCGGGCAGCCGGGGCCGTGCACCAGCTCGACCTGCGACGGCAGCAGGTGTTCGATGCCGTGCCGGTAGATGGTGTGCGTGTGGCCGCCGCACACCTCCATGAACTTGTAGTGCCTGTCGTCCTCGACGAGCCGTCCGATGGCGCCGAGCAGGGCGCGGGCGGCGGCGGGGTCGCGGAACTCGTCGACGAATCTCATGCCGTGCTCCCCCGGAAGGCGTCCATCTCGTCGGTGTAGGCGGTGCCGAGCTTCTGCACGGCGGCCAGCGTGAGCAGCGCTTCCTTCTCGTCGATCTTGGCCATGGCGAAGCCGACGTGCACGAGCACCCACTCGTCGGGCTCCGGGAGGTCGCGCTCCAGGAGCTTGACGCTGATCGTGCGCTGCACGCCGCTGACGTCCACCTTGGCCAGGCAGTTGGCGGAGTCGGTGATCTCCACGATCCGCCCCGGTATCCCCAGGCACATGGCGTCCTCCTAGCAAATCCGGGGCAGTGGGTCGCCGACGAGCATGTCCACGATCCGGGTGCCGCCGAACGCGGTGCGCAGCACGACGGTCGCGGCGGGCTCGGCGACGATCTCCCCGATGTCGACGGCGTCTGCGCCCCAACGGGTGCGCGCGCAGCGCGGCGAGCCCGGCGGCGGCCTCCTCCGGCGCGACGACGGCGAGCACCTTGCCCTCGTTGGCCACGTAGAGGGGGTCGATGCCGAGCATCTCGCAGGCGCCGTTGACCATCGGCGCGACCGGCAGCGACGGCTCGTCGAGCACCACGCCGAAGCCGGTCTCCTGGGCCAGCTCGTTGGCCGACCGTGCCGACGCCGCCGCGGGTGGGGTCGCGCAGGAACCTCAGGGACGGCGCGGCCGCCCAGAGGTGCTCGACCATGCCGCTGACGGCCGCGGTGTCGGAGGCGATGTCGGCCTCGATGTCGAGGTCGCCGCGGGCGAGCATCACCGCCATGCCGTGGTCGCCCATGGTGCCCGAGAGCAGCACGCGGTCGCCGGGCCGCACCGGCGCGAACGCGCGGTCCTCGGGGATGAGGCCGACGCCCGCCGTCGTGACGAAGAGGCCGTCGGCGGCGCCCCGGGGCACCACCTTGGTGTCGCCGGTGACCACCCGCACGCCCGCGGCCTCGGCGGCGTCGGCCATGTCCGCGACGATCGCCCGCAGCTCGGCGATCGGGAAGCCCTCCTCCAGCACGAACGCGGCCGAGAGCCAGCGCGGCACCGCGCCCGCCATGGCGAGGTCGTTCACGGTGCCGTGCACGGCGAGGTGGCCGATCGAGCCGCCGGGGAAGCGCAGGGGTTGCACCACGAACGAGTCGGTGGACATCGCCAGGCGCTGCCGCCGGGAGCGGTGAGCACGGCGCCGTCGCCGAGCTCGTTGCCGAACGCCTCGACGAACACCGCGTCCACGAGCGCGGCCGAGGACTTGCCGCCCGCCCCGTGCGCGAGCGTGATGATCTCGTCCTTGAGCCGCGGCCGACGGCGGCGGAACGCGTCGATCCGGCCGATGACCTCGGCCTCGGAGAAGACGGGCCCGGTCATGAGGCTCCCTCGGTCCTGAGACGATCACCGACGGCGGTCCACAGTGCATGACCCACGAGGGCCTGCGCCTCCTGGATCCGGTGGACGCTCTGGCTGCGCACGGTGAAGCAGACGTCCACATCGGACGACGTCGCGAACTCGCCGCCGTCGTACCCGGCGAACCCCACCGTGTACATGCCGCGGGCGCGGGCCTCGCGGAAACCGGCCATGAGGTCGCGGGAGGCTGCCGCTGGTGGACATGGCGACGGCGATGTCGCCCGGCCCGGCGCGGGCGATGAGCTGGCGGGCGAACACGAGGTCGAAGCCGACGTCGTTGCCCAGCGCGGTGAGGATCGCCTGGTCGGCGGCGAGCGACCACGCCGGGAGGGGCTCGCCGACCGGCGGCCGCGCGAACAGCGCGACGAGGGTGGCGACGTCGGTGGAGCTGCCGCCGTTGCCGAACGCGAACATCCGCCCGCCCGCGGCGAACCGGCGCGCCATCTCGGCGGCGGCCGTCGCGATCAGCTCCCGGTTGGCGTCCAGGGTGGACTCGCGCAGCGCGGCGCTCTCGGCGGCCTTGGCGGCGGCGGAGGCGGTGAGGTCGCGCAGCAGGGCGTCCTGGTCGCGCTCCTCGGCGTCGAGGAAGGGGTACAGGAAGTTGGTCACGGCGTCCACCCGCCCGATCGCGGTGCCCGCGTGCACGAGCAGGAGGTCGCCGGGCCGCACCTGGTCGATCAGCAGCGTCTCGACGTCCTCGACGCCGGACGCCGTGCGCACCCGGCCCGGCCCGACCACCTCGCCGAGCCGCCCCTCGTCGGAGCAGGTGATGCAGACCTCGTCGGTGCACTCCGCTTCGGTCAGCAGGCCGGGGTGCTCGAAGCAGACGTGGGTGAGCTCCCACAGCAGGTGGTAGAGCAGCACGAAGCGGCCGGTGGCGGGCACCAGCGGGTCGGGGTCGTCGAGCCAGAGCACGTGGTCGGCGGCACCCGCGTCGGGCCGGGGGCCGCTGCCGATCCAGATCGTCGTGGCGCCCCAGGCGGGGGCTCGCCGCATGATCGAGCGGACGTCCGGGTCGGCCGCTTCGGCGACGGCGAGCACGAGGTCGCCGGGCCGGATCGAGATGCGGGCGGTGGCGACGAGGTCGGGCCCGGTGAGCGCGACCGCGGGCAGCGCGCGCTTGCCGACGATCACGGGGTGCACGAACTCGACCGCGACGTGCTGGGCGTGCGGCTCCCAGCGCGGCGCGACGCACCACAGGGTGGCGCCCGCGTGGAAGCGGCGGGCCGTGGCCAGCGCGGTGCTCGCGAGGTCGGCGGCCAGGGCGTCATCCATCCGGGCCCTCCTCGTCGAGCGCGCGCAACACCGAGACCGCGGCCTGCCCCAGCGCCAGGCCCCCATCGTTCGGCGGCACGGTGCGGTGGGTCAACACCGTAAACCCCACCCGGGTGAGGCGGTCGCGGGTGAGGCGCAGCAGGAGCACGTTCTGGAACACGCCGCCGGTGAGCCCGACCAGCCGCACCGGCCCCGCCACGCGGCCGACGACCTCGACGACGGCGTCGGCCACGGCGACGTGGAACGCGTACGCCAACGCGCCCGGGCTGACGCCGTCGCGCAGCCCGTCGACGAGCGCGCGCAGCACCGGCCCGGGGTCGAGCACGCCACCCGCCCGCCACTCCATCGCGGCCAAGCGCCCCTGGCCCACCGCAGCCAGGCGACCCCCACCCACCGCAGCCAGGCGACCCCCACCCATCGCAGCCAGGCGACCCGCACCCATCGCCGACGGAGGGGGCGCCGCAGCAGTGCGGGTGGGCCCGGCGGCCACGGCGGCGTCGGCGGCGTCGGCGTCGGTGTGAGCGGCAGCGTCCGCGGCGTCCGCGGCGTGGGTGGCGGCGAACTCCAGGGCCATGGCGGCCTCGGCCTCGTAGCGGGACTCGTGGCGGATGCCCAGGAGGCTGGCGACGGCGTCGAAGAGGCGGCCCATGCTCGTGGTCGGCACGCAGGCGGTGCCGGTGGCCAGCTGCGAGGCCAGCAGCCGTCGCTCGGCGTCCGGGCACGCGGCGACCGGCGGGAGGTCGGCGTCCCACGCGATCCCGGCGGCGTGCAGGTGGGCGAGCGCCATCCGCCGGGGATGGCGGACGGCCGCGTCGCCGCCGGGCAGCGACACCGGCGCCAGGTGCGCGACGCGGGTGAAGCGGTGGCTGTCCGGGCCCAGCAGCAGGATCTCGCCGCCCCAGATCGTCCCATCCGGTCCGTAGCCGGTGCCGTCGAACGCGCACGCCGACGATCGGCTCCCGCAGCCGCCCGTGCTCCGCGAGCAGCGCAACGACGTGCGCGTGGTGGTGCTGCACGAGGTCCACCGGCCGGTCCCCGGCGTTGCGCTCGGCCCAGTCCCGCGTCAGGTAGGCGGGGTGCAGGTCGGCGGCCAGCCGGACGGGCAACCCGCGCAGGGTGGTGAGCTGCCCGGTCGCGCGCTCGAACGCCCGCAGCGTCTCCAGCGTGCCCATGTCGCCGACGTGCGCCGAGACGTGCGCGAGCGCTGCCGTCGGTGAGGCAGAACGTGTTCTTCAGCTCCCCGCCGACGGCGAGCACCGCCTGCCCGCTCACCCCGAGGTCGACCGGCAGCGGCGCGAACCCCCGGGAGCGGCGGATCGGCAGCTCGTGCCCGTCCACCACGCGGACCACGGAGTCGTCGCACGGCACGTGGATCGGGCGGTCGTGGTCGAGCACGGCGTCGGCCAAGCGCGGGCAGCCGTTCCGCGGCGTCGGCGGCCGTGAAGCAGATGGGCTCGTCGGAGCGGTTGGCGCTGGTCATCACGAGCACGCCGCCGTCGGCCAGCAGCAGGTGGTGCACCGGCGTGTACGGCAGCAGCACCCCCAGCCACGGGTTGTCCGGCGCGACGGCCTCGGCGAGCGCGGCCCCGGGGCGCCTGCGCAGCAACACCACCGGCCGGGCGGGCGAGGTGAGCACCGCGGCCTCGGCGTCGTCGATCTCGGCGAGCGCGCGGGCGGCGTCGAGGTCGCGCACCATCACGGCGAACGGCTTGCCGCCCCGCGCCTTGCGCGCCCGCACGGTGGCGACGGCCGCCTCGGACGTCGCGAAGACAAGCGAGGTGGTAACCCCCGAGCCCCTTGATCGCGACGACCACGCCCGCGTCGAGGGCGGCCCGCGCGCCGCCGATCGGGTCGGCCTCGGCGCTCGCAGACCTGTTGTCCACCGCGCAGAGGCCACAGGGTCTGCGCAGTGTCAAACGCCTCTGCGACGTGGCCCGCCGGGCGAGCCGCGGGCGGGGCGAGTGGCCGGAAGGTGAGGGTCGGGCCGCAGTCGGGGCAGCACACCGGCTGGGCGTGGAAGCGGCGGTCGGCCGGGTCCGAATACTCGGCCGCGCACGCCGCGCACATCGGGAAGCCCGCCATCGTGGTGGCCGGGCGGTCGTAGGGCAGCCCGGTGATGATCGTGAACCGCGGACCGCAGTTCGTGCACGTGATGAACGGGTGGCGGTACCGGCGGTCGGCGGGGTCGAACAGCTCGCGCAGGCAGTCGGCGCACAGCGCGACGTCCGGCGGGATCGGCGTGACCCCCGCCCCGCCGCGGCTGGGCACGATCGCGAAGCCCGCCTCGCCACCGAGCGGCCGGGCCGACTCGACCACGGCGGCGATGCGCGCGAGCGGCGGGGCCTGCGCCACGAGCCGGTCGGCGAACACGGCCACCGCGTCGGCGTCGCCCTGCACCTCGACGAACACCTCACCGGCCGCGTTGCCGACGAAACCGGAAAGGGCCAGCTCAGCGGCGATGCGGTGGACGAAGGGGCGGAAGCCGACGCCCTGCACGACCCCGGTGACGGTGTAGCGGCGTCGGACCACCTCCCCCGCCACCCGCGTGCCCATCGGCGCACAGTAGGCCGAATGCAGCACGTCGGTAGGTGTCGCGACCACTTACTCCGCACGGCGCAGCGGGCCAGAGTGATCGGCACCACACCGCGAGGAGCCGACCTATGTCCGCACCGACCGAGGAACCCGTCGTCCACATCCTGTGGATCAACGCCGGTTTGAGCTGCGACGGCGACTCGGTCGCCCTCACCGCCGCCACCCAGCCCAGCATCGAGGAGATCGCGCTGGGGGCGTTGCCGGGGCTCCCGAAGGTCGCCGTGCACTGGCCGTTGATCGACTTCGACAACGGCCCCGTCGGCGGCAACAACGACTTCATCGAGTGGTTCTTCCAAGGCCGAGCGCGGCGAGCTGGAGCCGTTCGTGCTGGTCGTCGAGGGCTCCATCCCGAACGAGAAGATCAAGCCCGAGGGGTACTGGTGCGGCTTCGGGAACAACCCCGAGACCGGCCAGCCGATGACCACCAGCGAATGGCTGGACCGGCTGGCGCCCAAGGCGCTGGCCATCCTCGCGGTCGGCACCTGCGCCACCTACGGCGGCATCCACGCCATGGCGGGCAACCCCACCGGCGCGATGGGGGTGCCCGACTACCTCGGCTGGTCGTGGAAGTCGAAGGCGGGCATCCCGATCGTCTGCGTGCCCGGCTGCCCGACCCACCCGGACAACCTCTCCGAGACCATCCTCTACCTGCTCTACCAGGCCGCGGGCACCGCGCCGATGATCCCGCTCGACGAGGCGCTGCGGCCCAAGTGGCTCTTCGGCAAGACGGTGCACGAGGGCTGCGACCGCGGCGGCTACTACGAGCAGGGCGACTTCGCCACCGAGTACGGCCAGCCCGAGTGCCTGGTCAAGCTCGGCTGCTGGGGCCCGGTCGTGAAGTGCAACGTGCCCAAGCGCGGCTGGATCAACGGCGTGGGCGGCTGCCCGAACGTCGGCGGCATCTGCATCGGCTGCACGATGCCGGGCTTCCCGGACAAGTTCCAACCGTTCATGGACGCGCCCCCCGGCTCGCTCGTGTCCGGCGCCACCAGCAAGGCCGTGGGCGGCGTCATCAAACGCCTCCGCAAGATCACCGAGAAGAAGCTCGACAGGGAACCACAGTGGCGCAAGCGGGGCAGCGAGCTGACCACCGGCTACGAGAAGGTGTGGTGAGGGCAGCATGACGACCACCCAGCCGAAGCCCACGGACGTCTCGGCCGACAAGTCCGGCCTCACCGAGATGGCGTGGGACCCGATCACCCGGATCGTCGGCAGCCTCGGGATCTACACGAAGATCGATTTCTCGCAGAAGAAGGTCGTCGAGTGCCACTCGACGTCGTCGATCTTCCGCGGCTACTCGATCTTCATGAAGGGCAAGGACCCGCGCGACGCGCACTTCATCACCAGCCGGATCTGCGGGATCTGCGGCGACAACCACGCCACCTGCTCGGTCTACAACCAGAACATGGCCTACGGGGTGCGCCCGCCGCACCTCGCCGAGTGGATCATCAACCTCGGCGAGGCCGCCGAGTACATGTTCGACCACAACATCTTCCAGGAGAACCTGGTCGGGGTGGACTACTGCGAGAAGATGATCGCGGAGACCAACCCGGGCGTCCTGGAGCAGGCCAACCGCACCGAGGCCCCGCACGCCGCCGAGCACGGCTTCCGGACCATCGGCGACATCATGCGGGCGCTCAACCCGTTCACCGGCGAGTTCTACCGCGAGGCGCTGCAGGTCAGCCGGTACACGCGCGAGATGTTCTGCCTGATGGAGGGGCGCCACGTGCACCCGTCCACGCTGTACCCGGGCGGCGTCGGCACGGTGGCCACGATCCAGCTCTTCACCGACTACTACACCCGGCTCATGCGCTACGTGGAGTTCATGAAGCGCTGCCTGCCGATGCACGACGACCTGTGGGACTTCATGTACGAGGCCATACCCGGCTACGAGGAGGTCGGACGGCGGCGCGTGCTGCTGGGCTGCTGGGGCGCGTTCAACGACCCGGACCACTGCGACTTCCAGTACCGCACGATGACGGGCTGGGGCCGCAAGATGTTCGTGACGCCCGGCGTGGTGGTCGACGGCAAGCTCGTGACCAACGACCTCGTCGAGATCAACCTGGGCCTGCGGATCCTGCTCGGCCACTCGTTCTACCGCGACTGGGAAGACCAGGAGATGTTCGCCCACACGGATCCGTTGGGCAACAAGGTCGACCGCCGCCACCCGTGGAACCAGCACACGATCCCGGCGCCGCAGAAGCGCGACTTCGACGACAAGTACTCGTGGACGATGTCGCCGCGCTGGTTCGACGGCAAGGACCACCTGGCGCTCGACACCGGCGGCGGCCCGCTGGCCCGACTGTGGGCCACGGCGCTGGCCGGGCTCGTCGACATCGGCTTCATCAAGGCCACCGGCTCGTCCGTGCAGATCAACCTGCCGAAGACGATCCTCAAGCCCGAGGCGAGCTACGAGTGGAAGTGCCCGGTCGACAAGAAGGGCGCCCCGCTCTCCAACGCGATCGAGCGCAACCGCGCGCGCACCTACTTCCAGGCCTACGCGGCCGGGTGCGCGCTGCACTTCATCGAGAAGGCCCTCGCCGAGGTCCGCGCGGGCAACTCGAAGACCTGGGAGAAGTTCACGGTGCCCGACGAGGCCATCAGCGTCGGGTTCACCGAAGCCGTCCGCGGGGTGCTCAGCCACCACATGGTCATCCGCGGCGGCAAGATCGCGAACTACCACCCGTACCCGCCCACGCCGTGGAACGGCAGCGTGCGCGACAGCTTCGGCACCCCCGGCCCGTACGAGGACGCCGTGCAGAACACCCCGATCTTCGAGGAGAGCCGCAACGAGAACTTCAAGGGCATCGACATCATGCGCGCGGTGCGCAGCTTCGACCCGTGCCTGCCGTGTGGCGTGCACATCTACAAGGGCGACGGCAAACCGCTGCACATGATCACGTCACCCGGCATGCTCAACACGGTCTGACGTGGCGAGCACGGATCTGGACGCCGCCGGGCTCGCGAACCGCATCGAGGAGCTCCTCGACGGCATCGCCGAGACCGGTGGGCCGCAGGTGGCGCACGCCGCCGAGGAGCTCGTGCGGGTGCTGATGCGCTTCTACGGCGCGGGCCTCGAACAGGTGGTGTCGGTCATCCGCGCGGGCGGGGGCGACGCCATGGTGCACCGGCTCTCGGCCGATCCGCTGGTGGCGGGCCTGCTGGCGCTGCACGACCTGCACCCCGTGCCCGTGGCGCAACGGCTCGACCACGCGCTGGCGACCGCGCGGCGCCGGCTCGGATCGCACGGCGACGGGATCACGCTCGGCGAGTTCGACGACGACGGCGCGGTCCACGTGCTGCTCGCCGGGGGCGGCTGCGGCGCCGACACCGTCAAGGACGTGGTGGCCGCGGCGATCACCGAGCTGGTGCCCGAGGTCACCGGGGTCGTTTTCGACGCCGAGCCGGTGGGTCCGCCGCTGCTGCAGATCGGGATCCGCAAGTGACCTCGGCTCTCCGCCGCTTCCTCCGGGAGCCCGCGAAGGCCCCGCAGGAGAAGTGCGAGCTGTGCGCCACGCCCGTGCCGCCGCAGCACCCGCACCTCGTGCAGGTGGCGGAGCGGCGGATGGTCTGCGCGTGCGGGCCGTGCGGGTTCCTGTTCGACAACCCCGGCGCGGGCGGCGGCAGCTACCGCCGCGTGCCCGACCGGTACCTCGTCGACCCCGGCTTCACCGTCACCGACGCGCAGTGGGACGCGCTCGCCATCCCCGTCAGCATCGCGTTCTTCCTGCACAACACCGCGCAGGACCGGATCATCGCCTGCTACCCCAGCCCGGCCGGGGCCACGGAGAGCGAGCTCACCCTCGATGCCTGGCGCACGGGCATCGGCGCCGGGCGCCTGGCGGCCGAGCTGCAGCCCGACGTCGAGGCGGTACTCGTGCGGCGCGGGGCGCCGTGCCTGCTCGTGCCGATCGACGCCTGCTACCGGCTCGTCGGCCTGGTCAAGCTGCACTGGCGCGGCTTCGACGGCGGCAGCGAGGCGTGGAGCGCGATCGACGCCTACTTCGGCGAGCTGCAGAGCCTCGCGCGGGAGCTCTAGCGATGCTGCGGTTCGCGTGCACCGGGGCGCGGCCCGAGCCCTTCGCGGCCGGGCCGTCGCTGCTGTTCGACCTGCGTGTCAGCGACACCACCGGACGTCGCGTGCACTCGGTCGCGCTGCGCACCCAGTTCCGGATCGAGCCGCGCAACCGCAAGTACGCGCCGCGAAGAGCAGGCCCGGCTGGTCGACCTGTTCGGCGAGCCCGCCCGGTGGGGCGAGACGCTCAACCCGCTGCAGCTCGCCACGGTGGCCACCACGGTGGCCGGGTTCACGGACGAGATCACGGCCACCGTCACCGTGCCGCTCACCTACGACCTCGACATCGCCGCCACGAAGTTCTGCCACGGCCTGGCCGACGGCGAGATCCCGCTGCTCCTGCTGTTCGCGGGCACCGTCTACTACCAGGGCGACACCGGCGTGCAGGTCGGGCCGGTGCCGTGGAGCGAGGAGGCGACGTTCCGGCTGCCGGTGGCCACCTGGCGCGCGGCCATGGACGACCACTACCCCGGCTCCACCTTCATCCGGCTGTCCCGGGCGACGGTGGACGCCCTGGCCGCCTACCGGTCGAAGCACGTGATCACAACGTGGGACGAGACCCTGGAACGCCTGCTGAAGGAAGCCCCGTGAACGCTCACGCACACCGTAGGGGGCCGACGCACATTGCGGGACGTGTGCGTGGGCCCGGTTGGGTGTGCGGGGGCTACCGATGAGTTCCCTGGATGAGGTCGGCGCGGTGGCCGACGCCGTGCTGTTCGAGGGGTACCTCTTGTACCCCTACCGGGCGTCGGCGCAGAAGAACCGGCTGCGCTGGCAGTTCGGCGTGCTCACCCCGTCGTCCGATGGCACGGAACCCACGCGCAGCCGCACCGAGGCGCTGCTGGAGCCCAAGCCGGGCTGCGTGCTGCGGATCCGGCTGCGATTCCTGCAGCTGCAGGCGCGCACCCCGCTGGTCGACGACCCGCAGTACTTCCCGTTCGAGGAGGGGGTGCCGCGGCAGGTCGACGCCGACGGTGGCGCTCGCCGACCTGCCGCAGACGATCCCCGTCGAGCTGCCCGCGTCGGTCGTGGAGGACGGCCACTTCCGCCGCGAGTGCTGGGCCGTGCGCGGGCGGGTGGTCGTGTCGACCGACGACCTGCCCGGCCCCTACCTCGTGCACCGGCTGCGCCTCGACGTGATCAACGACGGCGTGTGCCCGCCGGGGGCGCCGCGCGAGGAGGTACTGCGCACGTCGCTGATCGCCGCGCACACCGTGCTGGCCGCGGAGGCCGGGGCGTGGGTCTCGGCGACCGACCCGCCGCGGTGGGCCCAGCCGTTCGTCGACGGTTGCACGTCCGAGCACACCTGGCCGGTGCTCGCCGGGCCGCCCGACCGGTCCGACCTGCTGCTGTCGTCGCCGATCATCCTGCACGACCACCCCCAGCTCGCCCCGGAGAGCACGATCAACCTCTTCGACGGGCTGGAGAACGACGAGATCCTCACGTTGCGCACGCTCACGCTGACCGACGCGGAGAAGGCCGAGGCGCGGGCCACCGACCCGCGCGCGGCCGAGATCATCGACGCCGTCGACGCGATGCCGCCGGAGATCCTGGAGCGCCTGCACGGGGCGATCCGGTCGCTGCGGCCCGATCGGCGCCGACAGCCCCGCCGAGCAGCCCCCGGAACGGCCGCCGTGGTGGGAGCAGGAGGACGCGGTCGACCCGGACACCGACTCCGTGCTGGTCGGCACCACACCGGTCATGAAGGGCAGCCACGTGGTGCTGCGCCCCGGGCGCGGCGGCGACGTGCAGGACCGGTTCCTCGACGGCGCCTCGGCCACCGTGCACGCGGTGGTGCACGATGTGGACGGCGGCGTGCACGTCGCGGTCTCCGTCGACGGCGACCCGGCCGCCGAACTGCAGATCGCGCACGGGCGGTTCCGCTACTTCCGGCCCGACGAGCTGGAGGTGCCGACGTGAAGGTGCTGGTCGCGGGCATCGGCAACACGTTCCTCTCCGACGACGGCTTCGGCGTCGAGGTGGTCGCGCGCCTGCGGGGCCGGGAGCTCCCCCCGCACGTGGAGCTGGTCGACACCGGCATCCGCGGGATGCACCTCGCCTACCAGCTCCTCGACGGCTACGACGTGCTCGTCCTCGTCGACGCGGTGGCCCGCGGCAGCGACCCGGGCACGCTCTACGTGCTGGAGCACGACATGGACGCGCCGCAGGAGGCCGCGTTCGACCCGCACGGCATGGACCCGGCGGCGGTGCTCGCGCAGCTCGACGGGTTGGCCGCCGCGATGGGCATCGCGCGTCCGGTGGGCCGGGTGCTCGTGGTCGGCTGCGAGCCCGCCTCGCTCGACGAGGGCATGGGGCTGTCGGCTGCCGTCGCCGCGGCGGTCGGGCCCGCCGCCGACACCGTGACCGAACTCGTGACACAACTACCGGAAGGGGTACGGGGATGAAAACGGTGCTGTTGGTGCTGGTCGCCGCCGTGGTCGCCGTCATCGCGCTGGCGGCGGTGAAGTCGCGCGGCGAGATCGGGCGCTACCGCGACCTGAGCCGGATGTAGCGATGTGCCTCGGCATCCCCGGTGAGGTCGTCGAGCTCTGCGAGCACGAGGACCTGGCCGTCGTCGCCGTCGAGGGCACCAAGAGGATGATCAACATCGGGTTGCTGGACGGGCTCGTCCCCGGCGACTGGGTGCTGGTGCACCTCGGGTTCGCGCTCGAACGGGTCGAGGAGAAGACGGCAAAGGCGTCGCTGGACTTCGTGACCGGGCGCGACGGGTCGTTCGGTGCATGAGCTGTCGATCACCCAGAGCGTCGTCGACGCCGTGACCCGGCGGATGGGCGACGCCCGCGTCCGCCGGGTGCGGCTCGAGGTCGGCAGGCTGTCCGGGCTGGTGCCCGACGCCGTGCAGTTCTGCTTCGAGGTGGTGGCGGCGGGCACCACGTGCGAGGGCGCGCTGGTGGAGATCGACGAGCCGTGCGGGCACGCGGTGTGCCGCACGTGCGGCCGCGCGTTCGAGACGGGCGACGTGCTGCCGCTGTGCGAGTGCGGCAGCGCCGACATCGCCGTCGAGGGCGGGCGGGAGCTGCGGATACGGGAAGTGGAGCTGGCCTGATGTGCGGGACGTGTGGTTGCGGCGAGGCGGGCGTGCGGGTGACGGAGCTGGGCACGGCGGCTCCGGCGCACGGTCACGGTCACGGTCACGCGTCAGGTCACGGTCACGCGCCGGGCGATGGGCACACGCCGGGCGAGGGGCACGTGCCGGGCGAGGGGCACGTGCCGGGCGCGGGGCGCGTCGTCGCGCTGGAGGAGGACATCCTCGGCGCCAACGACGCCCTCGCCGCCGAGAACCGCCGCGTGCTCACCGAGCGGGGGGTGCTCGCCGTCAACCTCATGAGCTCACCGGGATCGGGCAAGACCACGCTGCTGGTGCGCACGCTCGTCGACGTCGGCGCCGAGCTGAGGATGTCGGTGGTCGAGGGCGACCAGGAGACGCTGCTCGACGCCGAGCGGATCGGCGCGACCGGCACCCGCGTGGTGCAGGTCAACACCGGGGCGGGCTGCCACCTCGACGCGACGATGCTGGCCCGCGCGATGGCCGCGCTCGCGCCGTCGCCGGGTTCGGTGATGGTGGTGGAGAACGTCGGCAACCTGGTGTGCCCGGCGCTGTTCGACCTGGGCGAGGCCGCGCGGGTGGTGGTCATGTCGGTCACCGAGGGCGCGGACAAGCCGCTGAAGTACCCGCACATGTTCCGCACGGCGGACCTCGTGCTGCTCAACAAGGTCGACCTGTTGCCCTACGTGGACTTCGACGTGGCGACGTGGACCGCGGCCGTGGAGCGGGTGCGGCCCGACGTCGAGGTGCTCTCCGTGTCGGCGACCCGCGGCGACGGCTTGGACACCTGGTACGCGTGGCTGCGGGCGGGGATCGCGTCGCGGCGCGGGGGCACCGCCACCTCGGAGTAGCGCTCCAGGAACACGTGCAGCACGTCGTCGGTGCGCTGCAGCTCCTGCACCTGGTGGGCGAGCAGGGCCAGGCCCGCCGAGGTGATGTTGTAGGTGCGCCGGGCGGGCCCGACGTCGGAGGTGCGCCACTCGGAGCGGACCAGGCCGTGCTTCTCCATCCCCCGCAACGCCCGGTAGACCCCGCCCGAGTCGCCCTCGCCGTCGTGCAGGGGGCGTAGGCGGCTGGCGAGCTCGTAGCCGTGGTCGGCCCGTTCGGCGAGCAACAACAACAGGCAGGGCTGGAGGAAGTTGCGCGGTTCTAGGTCGGCCATCGGAGCCGATCGTCTCATCGTGTGACAAAGGACACAAGGCGCTCCGCGCGCGCGAGGTCGTGCGGGTAAGTGATCTTGAGGTTGTGCTCGTCGCCGGGCACCCAGCGCACCGGCAGGTCGGTGAAGCGCTGCACGCAGGAGGCCGTGTCGGTGCCGACGAAGCCTTCCTCGCGGGCGCGGTCGTACGCGGCGAGCAGCGGGCGGGCCCGGAAGCCCTGCGGGGTCTGCACCGCGACGAGCGCGTCGGCGCCGGGGGGCCACTGCAAGCCGGTGCCGTCGGTGGTGGCGGCGGCGAGGTCGTCGCGGAGGAGGCCGGGGACGGCCCCGCCGTCGGCCCGGGCCGCGGCGAGCACCGCGGAGATCAACGCGGAGCTGACCAGCGGGCGGGCGCCGTCGTGGATGAGCACGGTGTCGACGGCCTCGGCGGCGATGCGCTCGGCGAGCCGTTGCAGCCCCCACCACTCCGAGTCCTGCCGGGTCGCGCCGCCGGTGACGATCTCGACCGCCGCCCACTCGGCCGCCTCGCGCTCGGCCCGCTCGAGGTCCTCGGGCCGGGCGACGAGCACCACCGCGCTGATCGCGGGGTGCGTCGTGAAGGCCCGCAGCGACCAGCCGAGCACCGTCTGCGCACCCAGCGGCAGGTACACCTTGTTGTGCCCGGCGCCGATCCGGGTCCCGCTGCCGCCCGCCAGCACGATCGCCGCTGCTGCGCTCCGCACGGGCGACAGTGCAGCGCGTGACGGCCTCTCGGTCAACCCTGCGACATCGTCCGATCCGGAGCACGATGGGCGATCGTCGAGGAGGTGGCATGTCACAGCGATGGGGAGTCGGGCTCGCGGTGCTGCTGCTGGTCGTCGCCGCTGCGGTCGTCGTAGCGATGCTCGCCCGGGGGCCGCGCGGGGCGCACGCGCGCAGGCCGCGGCGGCCCCGGACGTTGATGGTGTCGGGGCTGGTCGTGCTCGCCGGAGCGGCGTTCGCGGGGGCGTGGGCGGCGACGGTCACGTCGGGCCCGCCTGCCGGCCGTCCCGGCAACGGCCCCACCGCGGGCAACGGCACGGGCAACGGCCCCACCGCAGGCAACGGCACGGGCAACGGGACGGGCTCCGGCGGCGGCTCGGACGGGGGCGCTGCTCCGGAAGGCGATGCGGCCGACGAGCCGCCCGCCGAGCCGAATCGCGAGGGCTCGCTGCCCGCCCCGGCCTCGCCCGACCAGTTGGCCCAGATCAGCGGCGGCCGCGTCGGCGTTCCGGTGCGGGAGGTGATCGCCGCCGCGACCGGCCTTGGCGGCTCCGAGACGCTCGCCGTTGCCGCAGGTCCCACCGAACGCATCGACGACGGCCAGGGCGACCAGGAGGCCGCAGACTGGCGCGCCAGCGGACGCTGGAACTGGGGCTGGGATCGCGACGCCGACCGCGAGCCGCGCACCGACGTCGAGACGCGGACCGAAGCCGAGGGACGGAGCGACGCCGAGGGGCGGACCGACGACCGCCGCGACACCCCCCGCCACGCCGCCGAGCCCCCCACCACCGCCGCACGACCCACCACGGAGCCCGCGGCCCCCACCGCACCGCCCACCACGAACGCGCCAGCGGCCACCACCCCGCCCACCACGACCGCCCCGCCCAGCAACGAGCAGGCGCCCACCACCGCACCGTCCGCCACGAACGAGCCGCCCGCGACAACCGCGCCAGCGGCCACGACGGCCCCGGCCGCCACGACTGCGCCACCCGCGACCGGAGAGCGGCCCAGCCCGAACGAGCAGGCCGCCCCGCCCGCCCGCACCGGACCGGCCTCGACAACCGAGTCGGCCGCCACAACGCCACCCCACGCCGGGCAGGGCGCCGCTGCGGCACCCGCAGCTTCACCGCGGCACGCGAGGAGCGGCTTGCCCACCACCTTGGCAGGCGAGCCGCGAACGGCCACGCGATCCGCCGCTGCGGCACTCGCCACCACCTCCGCGACGTCCCCGCGGCACGCGAGGAGCAGCGCGTCCGCCAGGTCGACGGGGGATCCGCACGCGGCCGAGCAGCCCGCCGCCGCAGCCCCGGCTCCAGCCGCGCCGAGGACCCGACCGGCCGCCGCGCGGCCGACCAACACGGCAGCGAGCCCGCCCACCACGCCGAGGACCCCGTCATCCCGGTCCGCGACGGCAGGCAAGCACGCCCGGTCGTCTGCTGCCTCGGCCGGTCCGGCGAGCAGCTCCCGCCCATCGCGGACCGCTTCGACCCGCCCCGACGCCCCGCCGACCGCAAGGAAGAACGCTTCGCGGACCTCGTCGAGCGACGACCGCGCCGACGACACCGACACGACGCGGTCCGCCGACGGCTCGCACCCGACCACGCGCACCCGCACTCGTCCCTCGACCGTGAGCTGACCCCGACCCGCCCGCGGCAAGATCGGCGCGAGTGGGCCATCACGGGGGTGGAGAGCGGCGTTGTGTGCGACTCGCGGCGATCATCCCCGTACCGAGCGCGTCCGCGTGGTCTCCTAGGTGGACAGGAACCGGACGATCCGTCCCGGATCGGCGAACCCGAGGGTCGTTTGTATCGTCTTCATCTATGAGACCGTCCCGTGACCGTGCCCCCCGCGCGGCCTCGCGACGGCAAGGAGGTGGGGGGTGAGGCCTGTGGACCGCGACCGCACTCCCCAAGGCTCGTTCGGCACGCCACCCGGCCCACCCCGCAGCAGCGACACCGGGAGCACGCCGCGCCCGCCTGCCGCCGGAAAGCCCGTCCGCCGGGTCGAGCCCGCGCGCGGCGGCGGACCGGTGGTGGAGCAGGGACGCCCGCCGCAGAGCCGTCCGGGCGCCCGCACGCCTGCGCCTGAGGCCGACGGTCCGCCGACCGACATCTACGACGAACCGATCCGCCCGGACGACGACCGCCCGAGCGCAAGCAGGCCACGGCCACGCCGCCCCGCGTCCCCGGACGACCCGAAGGCGAGCACCCCGAGACGGCGGCCGTCGCCGTCCTCGCAGACCGGCGAGCGCCCGCTGCCCCCCACCGGGCGCCGACCCGCGCCCCCCACCGCCGCCACGAACACCGGCGAGCGGCCCCTCCCGCCGGCCCGACGCCGCACCACACCACCGACCGACGCCTCCCACACCGGCGAGCGGCCCGTCCCACCCACCCGGCGCCGACCCGCCTCGGTAGCCGACGTCGTGAACGCCGCCGAACGGCCGCTGCCACCCACCGGGCGCCGACCCACGCCGCCTGCCGGCGCCGCGAACACGGGCGAGCGGCCCCTCCCGCCGGCCCGACGCCGCACCACACCACCGACCGACGCCTCCCACACCGGCGAGCGGCCCATCCCACCCACCCGGCGCCGACCCGCCTCGGTAGCCGACGTCGTGAACGCCGCCGAACGGCCCCTGCCACCCACCGGGCGCCGACCCACGCCGCCTGCCGGCGCCGCGAACACGGGCGAGCGGCCGATCCCGCCCACCGGACGCCGACCCACGCCGTCGACAGACGGTGCCCGTCGCCCCGGCGGTCTCGGGGCCGCGGGCCGCGCGGGCGAGCGGACCGGTGACTACGGGCCCGAGGCGGTGGGCGACCGCCGGGCCGGGCCCGAACGAACGAGCGCCCGCGGCCCAGGCACCCCACGCGGCAAGCGGCCCGCCGCCGCACCCGCCCGCACGCCGACCGAGGACGACCGGCCCACCGAGGTGACGCCGCCGATCCCCCGGCGCAGCGTCACGCGCCGCACCAAGGTCACGCGGCACACCCGGCGCACGTTCGGCCGTGCCATGGGCGCCACCCTCGCGGCCACGGTCGTACCCGGTTCCGGCCTGCTCATGATCAACCGCAAGCGCGCGGGCGGGCTCGTGCTCGGCGTGTTCGTGCTCGCCGTCGTGGCGCTGGTGATCATCGGCTTCACCGCCCGCAGGGCCGCGCTCGTGCAGAACCTGCTGTCCAGTCGGGTGCTGCTGGTCGTGATGGTCGGGCTCGTCCTCGCCGCGCTGGCGTGGATCACCCAGATCGTGCGCACCTACGCCCTCGCCCGCCCCCGCATGCTCGACCCGGGCCGCCGCGTCGTCGGCGTGGTGCTGGTGGCCGCGCTGTGCCTGCTCGTCGCCAGCCCGTTCGGCTACGCCGCCCAGCTGGTGAACTCCCAACGTTCCCTGCTCGACAACCTGTTCGGCGGTGGTGGCGGCACCTCCGTGGCCGAGGCCATCGCCAAGCCGCGCCTCAACGTGCTGCTCGTCGGCAGCGACGCGGGGCCCGACCGCACCGGCGCCCGCACCGACACGATGATGCTGGCGAGCATCGACACCACGACCGCCCGCACCACGCTCTTCGCGCTACCCCGCAACATCGGCTACGCCCAGTTCCCGCCGGGCACCCCGATGGCCGAGAAGTTCCCCAAGGGCTTCCACGACGCGGCCAGCCCGCTGTCGGGCGACTACCTGCTCAACGCCGTCTACGCGTGGGGGCTCGACCACCCCGCGGACGCGCCGACCACCCCCACCGCGAATCCCGGCCTCAACCTCCTGCACGAGACGGTCGCCTACATGCTCGGCGTCGACATCGACTACTACGTCGAGGTCAACATGGCGGGCCTGACGTCGATCATCGACGCGGTCGGCGGGGTCACCGTCGACGTCGGGCCGACACCGCTGCCCATCGGCGGCGTGCTGCCCGACGGGCGGCACGTGCGGCCCAGCGGCTACGTGCCCGCAGGCGTGCAGCACCTCGACGGCGACCAGGCGCTCTGGTTCGCCCGCTCGCGGCGCGACTCCGACGACTACAGCCGCATGGGCCGCCAGCGCTGCCTCCTGCAGAGCATGCTGCAGCAGAAGAGCCCCGCCGACGTCATCACGCGCTTCCAGGACATCGCCGCCGCCACCTCGAACAGCGTCGCGACCAACATCCCGCAGGAGGTGCTCGGCGCGCTCGTCGCGCTGGCGGGCGACAAGCCGCTCACGCTGCAGAGCATCTCGTTCGACCCGAACCTGCCCGACCCCAACGAGCGCGACGGACGGTTCAACACCAGCCGCGTCGACGTCTCCTACATGCGCGAAGTCGTGCAGAACGCATTCGCCGCCCCGGCCCCCGCACCGCCGCCGACGACCACCCAGGCGCCCCCCACGACCGCGTCCCGACGCGCGGGCGCCACCCCCACCCCGACGGTCGCCCCCACCGCCGCCCCCGCCCAGCTGGCCTGCGGGAGCTAACGGCCGTGCGCCGCGGATGGCCCAACGCTACGCGCCGATACTCCAGCTGCGGACGACCGGTGCCGCCATAGCGCGGCTCGCGCACGGCCAATCCCGCGTCGACGAGGTGCTCCAGGTACCGGCGCGCGGTCACCCGGGACATCCCGAGGGTTCCCGCGACCTCGGCCGCCGTCACCCCGGCGCCCGGGCGCAGCGCGGCGACCACCGCGTCGAGCGTCTCCCGGCTGACGGTCTTGGGCAGCGCGTCCGCCCCCACAGGCGCGCGCAGGGCGTCGAAAAGGCCGTCCACGTCGTCCTGGGCGATCGGCCGCCCCGCCGCGAGCCGGTCGCGGTAGGCGAGGTAGCCCTCCAGCTTGGCGCGCACGGCCCCGGACGTGAACGGCTTCACCAGGTACTGCGTGGCGCCGAACGCGATGGCGGCGCGGACGACCGCGAGGTCGCGCGCCTGCGTCACCATGATCACGTCGGTGGGGTTGCCCGCCGCGCGCATCCGGCGCAGCACCTCCAGGCCGTTGGTGTCGGGCAGGTGGACGTCCAGCAGCACGAGGTCGAGGCTGCCCCGGGCCAGCACGCGCAGGGCGTCGGCGCCGGTCGGGGCCTCGGCCACCACCTCGAAGCCCCGCACCCGCCCGACGTATTCGGCGTGCGCCGCCGACGCCACCGGGTCGTCCTCGACGATCAGCGTGCGGATCACACGCGCTCCCGCACCGGCAACGTCACCACGAACACCGCGCCCGGTTCGCCGCGCTCCACGCCGACCGTGCCACCCGCCCGGCGCACCGCCCGCCCGACGAGCGCGAGCCCCAGACCGCGCGGGCGCCCGTCGCGGGCCTCCTTCGTGCTCCAGCCCCGGGTGAACGCCCGCTCCGCGGTGCCCGGGTCGAGGCCGGGGCCGCTGTCGGCGACCTGCAACACGGCGTGCTCCTCGTCGACCCGGCCCCCGAGCGAGACCCAGCGCGGGGCGGGCGCGGCGCGGGCGGCGTCGATCGCGTTGTCGATGAGGTTGCCCACGATCGTGACGAGGTCGCGGGCGTCGGCGAGCCCGTCGGGGATGTGGCTGTCGGGCGCGAGGCGCAGGTCGACGCCCTGCTCACCCGCCTCGGCCACCTTCGCGACGACGAGCGCGGCCAGCTCGGGCACCCCGATCGCGGCCAGCACGGAATCGGTGACGTGTTGCGCGACGGTGAGCTCGGCGGTCGCGAACTCCAGCGCCTCGTCCGCGCGGCCCAACTCGATCAGCGAGATCACCGTGTGCAGCTGGTTGGCGGCCTCGTGGGCCTGGGCGTTGAGGGAGTCGGCGAACCCGCGCACGGTGGCCAGCTCGCTGACGAGCCCCCGCAGCTCGGTGTGGTCGCGCAGGGTGACGACCGTGCCGAGCCGACGGCCGTCCCAGCGCGCCTGCTGCTGGTTGACCACGACGATGCGCTCGGCGGTGAGGTGGATCTCGTCGGAACGCACTTCACCGGAGGCGAGCGCCTCGCCGAGCGCCACGGGCAGCCCCAGCGCGTCGACGGGCACGCCGACGGCCTCGTCGGGCAGGTCGAGCAGCCGCCGGGCCTCGTCGTTGACGAGCTGCACGCGCCCCTCGCGGTCGAGCAGCACCATCCCCTCGCGGACGGCGTGCAGCACGGCGTCGTAGTACTCGTTGCGCCGGGCGAGCTCGGCGGGCCCGAGGTCGCGGGTGGTGCGCCGCAGCCAGCGGCTCACGAGGAACGAGCCGCCTGCAGCCAGCGCGAGCGCCACCGCGACCGCCCCCAGCACGGTGAAGATCTGCGGGGTGAGCGCGCGGCTCACCGCCTCGACCGTGCGGCCGACCGCCACCAGCGCAACCACCCGCGTGCCGTCGCGCACCGGGACGACCGCCCGCACCGAGGGGCCCAGCGTGCCCGTGTAGGTCTCGGTGATCGACTCGCCGTTCGCGGCGGGTGCGATCGTGCCGAGGTAGTGCTTGCCGATCTGGGAGGTGTCCGGGTGGGTGAACCGGACGCCGTCGACCGTCATGACCACGACGAAGTCCGTGCCGGTGTCGCGGCGCACCTGCTCGGCCAGCGGTTGCAGGCGCGCGGTCGGGTCGGGGCCCGCCACCGCCGCGCGCACGTCGGGTACGTCGGCGACCGTGCGGGCGACCGCCAGCATCTGGTCGGCCGTGGTGTCGTGCGCGCGCTGGTCGACCTGCAGGTACGCCGCGACGCCGACGCCCGCGACCACGACGGCGACCACGATCGCCTGCAGCAGGAACAGCTGCTGCGCGAGGCTCCATGCGCGCACGCGGGTCACCCTACGAAATGTACGAAACCGTGAGCACCACCACACGGGGCCGCATCCTTCTGCGCATGGCAGCAGCTTCCGCCCCAGCGACCGCACCAGCGTCCAAACGGGACCGCACCCACTACCTCTACCTGTCGGTGATCGCCGCCGTCGTGCTCGGCATCGTCGTCGGACTGGTCGCGCCCGCGTTGGGCAAGGCCGTCCAACCGCTCGGCACGGCGTTCATCGCCCTGATCAAGATGATGATCTCGCCCATCATCTTCTGCACGATCGTGCTGGGCATCGGCAAGATCCGGAAGGCCGCGCAGGTCGGCAAGGTCGGCGCGATCGCGCTGGGCTACTTCGTCGCGATGTCGACGATCGCGCTGGCGATCGGCCTGCTGGTCGGCAACATCATCCAGCCGGGCGCGGGCCTGCACGTCGAGGGGCTGGCGCACTACCAGGTACCGGCGGCGAAGGGCACGGGCGACTTCCTGCTCGGGGTCATCCCGACCACCCTGTTCTCCCCGCTGACCGGCGACAACGTGCTGTCGACGCTGTTCGTCGCCCTGCTCGTGGGCTTCGGGCTGCAGGCGATGGGCCGCACGGGCGAGCCGGTGCTCCGCGCACTCGGCTACGTGGAGAAGCTGGTGTTCCGGGTACTGGCCATGATCATGTGGGCGGCGCCGATCGGCGCGTTCGGCGCGATCGCGGGCGTGGTCGGCGGCGCGGGCTGGGCGGCGCTCGGCGCGCTGGCCTCGGTGATGCTGGGCTTCTACATCACCTGCGCGCTGTTCGTGCTCATCGTGCTCGGCACGGTGCTGCGCGCGGTCACCGGCCTCAACATCCTGAAGCTGCTGCGCTACCTCGGCCGGGAGTTCCTGCTGATCGTGTCGACGTCGTCGTCGGAGTCGGCGCTGCCGCGGCTGATCGCGAAGATGGAGCACGTGGGCGTCTCGCGCCCGGTCGTCGGCATCACCGTGCCCACGGGCTACTCGTTCAACCTCGACGGCACCGCGATCTACCTGACCATGGCCTCGCTGTTCGTGGCCGACGCGATGGGCAAGCCGCTCGCGCTCGGCGAGCAGATCGGCCTGCTCGTCTTCATGATCATCGCTTCGAAGGGCGCGGCGGGCGTGAGCGGCGCGGGCCTCGCGACCCTCGCGGGTGGGCTCGCCTCGCACCGACCCGACCTGGTCGACGGCGTGGGCCTGATCGTCGGCATCGACCGGTTCATGTCCGAGGCGCGCGCGGTCACCAACTTCGCGGGCAACGCCGTCGCCACGCTGCTGATCGGTCACTGGGTCGGCGAGTTCGACAAGGACCAGGCCGACCGCGTGCTCGCCGGTGACCTGCCGTTCGACGAGACGACGATGATCGACGAGGACCACGCGCCCGCCGCCGGGGCGGAGGACGAGACCCCCGCCGTGGCGCCCGCCCCGCGGGCTCCTGAGGCCGCCATCCGCTGATCAACACCGCAGGAAGCGGCACCCCCCGGCGTGGAAACCGGGGGGTGCCCGCGTGTTGTCGGGGGTGTCTGTCAGGCTGGATAGGAAGATGACCTGCGCGAACACCCGCGCATGGAGAGGAGAAGCACCATGGCACTGCCCACGCTCACCCCCGAGCAGCGCGCCGAGGCTCTCAAGAAGGCCGCGGCCGCCCGTACCGCCCGCAAGGAGCTGCGCGACGCGATCGCCGCGGGCAAGGAGACCATCCCCTCGGTCCTCAGCCGGGCCAAGTCCGACCAGATCGTCGGCAAGACGAAGGTGGCCGACCTGCTGAAGAGCCTCCCCGGCTACGGCCCCGCCAAGGTCAGCGCGCTGCTGCAGCAGACCGGCATCGACGCCTCGCGCCGTGCGGCGGGCCTCGGCGACCGGCAGCGGCAGGCCCTGCTCGACGCGCTGAAGTAGGAGCGCCACTCCGCTACACCGCCCCGCCCCGCCGCGGGGTCCGGCCACGCCGCCGGGCCCCGGCGGGCGGGTGGCACGCTGTGCGGGTGCCTCGGTTCGTCCACCCCGCACCCGGCGTCACGCTGTGGGCGCACATGGTCCCGGGACCGGCGACCGATCCCGTGCTGCTCGTGGCCGATGCGGGCGCCTCGCTCGCGCTCTGGCCGCAGCCGCTGATCAGCGCGCTCGCCGCCCACCACCCGGTGCTCTGCTACGACCACCGCGACACCGGCCGCTCCCGCACGAGCGCGGCGGCCGACCCCGGTCACGCAGGCGCCACGGCCGCGGCCGATCCCGACCCGGGCCGGCCACGCACGACGGCGGCGGTGGACGCCGACCCCGATCTCGGCCCCGAGCGGCCCGCGTACGGCGTGGCCACCCTCGCGGCCGACGCGCTGGCCGTGCTGGACGCCTACGAGGTGGCGCGGGCCCACGTGCTCGGCTGGGGCATGGGCGGCCTCGTCGCCCAGCTGCTGCTGCTCGACCACCCCACGCGCCTCGCGTCCGCCACGCTGGTGGCCACCCGGCCGCTGCGCGCCCCCGGCACGCCCGCGCTGCCCGGGCCGCCCACCGCGCTGCGGCGGCTGTGGGCCGAGCTGGACGACCCCCGCGACCGCGAAGGCGAGCTGGCGTGGCGCGTGGCGCACGACCGGCTCCTGCACGGCGCCGCGCTGCCGTTCGACGCCGCCGCCTTCCGGGCCCGCCACGAACGCGCGATGGCCCACGCGGGCACCGAGGAGCCCGTCACGGCGCACACCCACCTCGCCGTGCCGTCCCGCGGCGCCGAGCTGGCCGCCGTCACCGTGCCGACGCTCGTGGTCGAGGCGCCCGCCGACCCCGTCCACCCGCCGCCCGCGGCCGCCGCGCTCGCCGCCGCGCTGGGCCGCGCCCGAGTTGTCGGGATCCCCGGGCTCGGCCACGTCGCGGGCGACGGGACGGCGCAGCGACTCGCCGAGATCGTCGTAGACCACACGATGTCGATCCCCACATCGGCCTGACTACTTTTCACCCGTAAAGGCGTCACCCATCGGCCGAACGGCCGCACTCGCCTAGAGTACGAATCAGCGCACGGCTTCGGCAGATCGCCCTGACCAGCGGGAACGGCAAAGCTCGACCTGTCCGTCGCCGAGGTTGAGGCCTGTGGCAAGGTTTCACCCCGCCGGGGGCGTGCGGAAGGAGCAGGGTGAAGGTCGTCGCGATCATCAACCACAAGGGCGGAGTCGGCAAGACCACCCTTACGGCCAACCTGGGCGCGGGTCTCGCCGCGCGTGGCTCGAGGGTGCTCCTGATCGATCTCGACTCGCAGGCCAGCCTCACCGTCTCGTTCTTCACCCAGAACGAGTGGACCGACGAGCTGCTGCCAACCAAGACGATCAAGCACTGGTACGACGGCCTCTCCACCGGTGATGCGATGGAGGACCCGACCGAGCTGCTGTCGTCGCCGCCACGGGTGCTGGGCAAGCTCCGCCGCGGCTCCGGGCACCTCGACCTGATCGCCGCCCACCGCGACCTCGCCGACGTCGAGACCGCGCTCGCGGCGCGGCTCCTCTCCGAGCCCGAGCACTTCGCCCCGCTGCACAGCAGGCTGCGCTCGGCGCTCACGCACAAGTCGCTCGCCGAGTACGACGTCGTGCTCATCGACTGCGCACCGAACTTCGGGCTGATCGCCAAGAACGCGGTCGCGGCCGCGGACATGCTGCTCATCCCGACGAAGCCGGATTACCTCTCCACCAACGGCATCGACTCGCTGGGGCTGAAGATCCGCGACTTCACCGACGAGTTCAACGATCACGGGCAGGGCCAGATCGCCCGGCCGCCCGCGGCCGTCGTGTTCACGATGGTGCAGAGCCACGACGGCGAGCCGATCGAGGCGCAGAAGAGCGTGATCAGCCGCATCGAGGCCCGCCGGGTGCCGACGTTCGCGACGACGATCCGCGACAGCAAGTCCGTCTACGGCCCCGCTCCCGAGCACGGCGTGCCGGTGATCCTCGGCGGCACCGGCCGGGCCGCCACCCGCGAGCTGCGGGACCTCGTGTCCGAGCTCTCACACCGCCTGGAAGGCATCGCAGCGTGAACGACCTGACCGAGATCGCGCTCCGGCGCGCCCTCGCCACCCTCTCGCCGGAAGACCTCGCGGCGGTGGCCGCGGGTCGCGCCCGGCTGGAGGTGCGCCCGGTGGCGCCCCGCGCCGCCGCGGCGGGCTCCCGCTACGCCCGTGCCCGCCCACGACCACGGCGTGGACGTCGCGGCGGCGGTCGAGCGCATCAACGCGCTCCCCACCCCGGCCGACGTCGAGAACTACCTGAAGGACCGGCGCTTCACCGTCTCGGTGCTCAAGCAGATCGCGCGGGCGCTCGGCCCCACCGTGCTGGCCACCGGGCGCAACAAGGCCGAGGTGCGGCGCGACATCGTGGCGGGCACGGCGGGCTTCCGCTCCCGCTCCGCGGCGATGTCCGGCGGGGCCTGGACCTAAGCAGGCAGCTTCTCGCCCGCCTCGACCGCGACCGTCAGCGTGTTGCCCGCGGGCGGCAGCGGGCACGTCGCGAACTCGGTGAAGGCGCACGGCAGGTTGACCACGCGGTTGAGGTCCAGGGTCAGCTCGCCGTCGGGCCCGGGTGCGGCGGTCTTGAGGATGCGGCCGCCCCCGTAGGTGCTCACGCCGGAGGTCGCGTCGCGGAAGTGCAGCGACAGCGCGCCGTCCGGCCCGGCGAGGGCGACGAGGCGCTGCTCCTGGTCGTCGACGCGGAAGGTGACGTCGCCGACCGCGGTCGGGAAGTGCGACAGCCCCTCGACGACCGCACCGACCGTGATCCGGCGGGGCTCGACGTAGGGCTGGAAGGTCGCCTCCAGCACCCACCGCTCGTCGACGGGGAACGCGGGCACGCCGGTGAACGCCGTGCGGGTGGCGGCGGCGGGGTCGCGCAGGCGCAGTGCGTGCGTGTCGGTGCGGCGCACCACCTCGACCACGAGGTCACCGTGCTCGACGAGGGTGCCGGGCTTGCCGTCGACGGGGTGCAGGGTGACCGTGCCGTCGACGCGCCGCGGCTCGCGCACCGACCGCACCACGAGGTCGTCGGCCGGGGTGGCGGTGATGACCACGCCGTCCGGGGTGGCGCTCCACAGCCCGGGCACGCCCTCGGCGGGCGACGGCTCGGGCGTGAGCCACTGCAGTGAGCGCAGCGACAGCCAGCCGTGCGGCGTCGCCAGCTCCGCCTCCCGCGCCGAGTGCCAGGCGTCCCATTCGGTCTGCAGGTCGGTGAGCGCACGCGTCATGTCCGGCACAACACCCTGGCGCCCGCGTTCCATCCCGGCCTACCGTCGGAAGATGCCTGATGCCGTCATCGTCGACGCCGTTCGAACACCGATCGGCAAGCGCCGCGGGTCGCTGGCCGACGTGCACCCGGTGGACCTGTCCGCGGTCGTGCTCACCGCGCTGGCGGAGCGCACGGGGATCGACCCGGAGCTCGTCGACGACGTGCTGTGGGGCTGCGTCAACCAGGCGGGCGACCAGGCCTCGCAGGTCGGGCGCTACGCCGTGCTCGCGGCGGGCTGGCCCGAGACGGTGCCCGGGGCCACGATCAACCGCGCGTGCGGCTCGAGCCAGAGCTCGTTCGACTTCGCGGCGGGCATGGTGATGAGCGGGCAGTACGACCTCGTCGTGGCGGGCGGGGTCGAGTCGATGACGCGGGTGCCGCTCGGCTCCGGCCGCGACTTCGGCAGCCTCTACGGCCCGCTCGTGCGCGAGCGCTACAAGGCCGACCTCACCAGCGGCGAGTTCCCCGGCGGCGACTTCAACCAGGGCATCGGCGCCGAGCGCATCGCCCGCCGGTGGCGCCTCTCCCGCCGCACCCTCGACGAGTACGCCAGCCGCTCGCACGAGCTGGCCGCGGCGGCCACCGACCGCGGCGACTTCGCCGGGCAGCTCGCCCCGGTGCCCGCCGCCCCCGGCTTCGTCGCCGACGAGGGCCTGCGCCGCGGCACCACACCGGAGACGCTCGCCAAGCTCAAGCCCTCGTTCCGGGAGGACGGGGTGATCCACGCGGGCAACGCGTCGCAGATCTCCGACGGGGCCTCCGCCGTGCTCATGGCCTCGCCGGAGCGCGCCGCCGAGCTGGGGCTCACGCCGATCGCGCGCTACCACGCGGGCGCGGTGAGCGGCGCCGACCCGCTCGAGATGCTCACCGGGCCGATCCCGGCCACGGCGCGGGTGCTGAAGCGCTCCGGGCTCTCGGTGGGCGACATCGGCGTGTTCGAGGTGAACGAGGCGTTCGCGTCCGTGCCGCTGGCCTGGCTCGCCGAGATCGGGGCGGACGAGCAGCGCCTCAACCCGCTGGGCGGCGCGATCGCCGTGGGGCACCCGCTGGGCGCGTCGGGCACCGTGCTGATGACGCGCATGCTGCACCACATGCGGGCCCACGACATCCGCTACGGCCTGCAGACGATGTGCGAGGGCGGCGGCACGGCCAACGCGACGATCGTCGAGCTCGTGCGCTAAGCAAAGCTAGCTTTCGGCCGGCACAATCGATCGCGACGGGCCGGGCACGCGCGCATCGGGACGGGGGGCGCGCGTTCCCGGCCCCTATCGGTTGGTTTAGCCAACCGCGAGCCGATTCCCAGGGTGTCCTCAGGCCGCTCCCAGAATCGGCAGGCAAGCTCAATGTCATGAGCGACGAGCAGAGGGAGCACGGCCCGGGCGAGGTCCCCGCCGCCTCCCCGACCGACCAGCACCCCGTTCCGTCCTACGCAGGCGCGCCCCGCCGGATGCGGCGTCCATCGCGGGCGAGCAGCGCCCACCCTTCGCCACCGGCGAGCAGCGCGTGCCCTTCGCCCCCGGCCAGCCGTCCTGGTCGCCGTGGGGCACCCCCGGGCCCGCCACGGCCCAGAACCCCTACCTCCCGCCGAACGGCAGCGGCACCGCCCTCCTGGAGAAGCCGGAGAAGCCGCGCGGGCGCACCGGCATCGTCGTCGCGGCCCTGATCGCGGGCCTCGTCGGCGGCGGCGCGGCGGGCGCGGGCACCTACGCGCTGCTCGCCAACGACGGCGCTCGGCCCCAGCTCACGCAGTCGGCACCCACCTCGGGCGGCTCGCGTCGCCGCCGCGTCGGGCAGCATCGCGGCCGCCGCGGCCAAGGCCACGCCCAGCACCGTCGACATCTCGGTCAACCTGGGCCGCGGCACCGGCGAGGGCAGCGGCGTCGATCCTCACCGCCGACGGCAACGTGCTCACCAACAACCACGTCGTCGCGGGCGCACAGGGCCCGATCACCGTCACGCTCGCCGACGGCAGCGAGCACCAGGCCACCGTCGTCGGCACCTCGCCGAGCTACGACCTCGCCGTCATCAAGATCCAGGGCGTGTCCGGGCTCACGCCCGCCAGCCTCGGCAAGAGCGCCGACCTGCAGGTGGGCCAGCAGGTGGTGGCGATCGGCTCGCCGCAGGGCCTCACCGGCACCGTCACCAACGGCATCGTGAGCGCGTTCAACCGCACGGTCGCCGTGCAGGGCGAGGACGGCTCCTCGGTCGTCTACAACGGCCTGCAGACCGACGCGCCGATCAACCCCGGCAACTCGGGCGGCCCGCTGGTGAACCTCGACGGGCAGGTCGTCGGCATCAACTCGGCCATCGCCACCGCCAGCTCCACCGCAGGGCCAGGGCGGCAGCATCGGGCTGGGCTTCGCGATCCCGATCGACCAGGCCACCCGCGTGGCGCAGGAGATCATGCAGAACGGCACCGCCACCAAGCCGGTGCTCGGCGTCACGGGCAGCGTGAGCCAGACGCGGCGGCGCCGCGGCGGGCGGCAGCGGCGCGCAGATCGGCGCAGGTCCAGGCGGGCTCGCCCGCGCAGCAGGCCGGACTGGCCGCGGGCGACGTCGTCACCAAGGTCGGCGACGCCAAGGTCGAGGACTTCGCCGACCTCATCGCCCGCATCGGCTCCTACGCGCCCGGGCGCGCAGGTCGCGCTCACCGTGCAGAGCGGCGGCGCGCACGAAGACCGTGCAGGTCACGCTGGGCAGCCAGCCCGACAAGGCGGCCACCACCGACAGCGGCGGCGAGAGCCAGAACCCGTTCGGCGGCAGCGGCGGCCTCATTCGGCGGCGGCAACTAACGCGGACCTCAGGCAGGGGCACCTTCCTCCGACCGAGTCGCGGGAAGGTGCCCCTGCTGCCGTTGGGGTGGGGCGACTACGCCAGCTCCAGGATCGTCGCGTTGGCCTGGCCGCCGCCCTCGCACATCGTCTGCAGGCCGTAGCGGATCCCGTTGTCGCGCATGTGGTGCACCATCCGGGTCATCAGCACGGCCCCGCTCGCGCCGAGCGGGTGGCCGAGCGCGATCGCCCCGCCGTTCGGGTTGAGGGCCTTCGGGTCGGCGCCCAGCTCGGCGAGCCAGGCCAGCGGCACGGGCGCGAAGGCCTCGTTCACCTCGAACACCCCGATGTCGCCGATCGACAGCCCGCTGCGGGCCAACGCCTTGAGGGTGGCGGGGATCGGCGCGGTCAGCATGATCACCGGGTCGGCGCCCGCCAGCACCGCGGTGTGCACCCGCGCGATCGGGGTGAGCCCCAGCTCGCGCGCCTTCTCCGAGGTCGTCATGAGGAGCGCGGCCGCACCGTCGGAGATCTGCGACGCGTTGCCCGCCGTGATCACACCGTCCGGCTTGAACACGGTCTTGAGGGCCGCCAGCGACGCAACCGACGAGCCGGGGCGGATACCCTCATCCTCGCTCACCACCCCGTCGGCGGTGGTGACCGGCGCGATCTGCCCGACGAACCGGCCTTCGGCGCGGGCGGCGGCCGCCTTCTCGTGCGAGCCCACCGAGTACTCGTCCAGGTCGGCGCGCGAGAGGCCCCAGCGCTCGGCCATCATCTCGGCGCCGACGCCCTGGTTGGGGCGAGCGCCGTCGTAGCGGGCCGCGAAGCGCGGCCCGAACGGGTCGGCGCCCGCGACCGAGGAGCCCATCGGCACCCGCGACATCGACTCCACGCCGCCCGCGACCACCACGTCGTAGTGCCCCGCGACCAGCCCGGCCGCCGCGAAGTGCACCGACTGCTGGCTCGACCCGCACTGCCGGTCGAGCGTGACGCCCGTGACCGTCTCCGGCCAGCCCGCGGCGAGCACGCCGCTGCGCGCGATGTCGAAGGTCTGCTCGCCGACCTGGGACACACAGCCCCAGACGACGTCGTCGACCACCCCCGGGTCGATCCCGGACCGGCCCGCCAACGCCTCCAGCACGTGCGCGGACAGGTCGACCGGGTGCACCCCGGACAACCCACCGTTGCGCTTCCCCACCGGTGTACGGACGGCTTCCACGATGACGGCGTCCCGCATACGGGTGAGGATAGGTTTGCGGCCAGACGCAACGGGAGGAACTGTGACCGACGACGAAGTTCTCACCGAGCGCGACGGCGCGATCCTGGTGATCACCCTGAACCGGCCCAAGGCCCGCAACGCCGTGAACAGCGCGCTGGCCCGCGGCCTCGCGGCGGCGGTCGACACCCTCGACGCCGATCCCGAGCTGTCGGTCGGCGTCCTCACCGGCGCGGGCGGCTCGTTCTGCTCGGGCATGGACCTGAAGGCGTTCCTGCAGGGCGAGCTGCCGGTCGTCGAGGGGCGGGGCTTCGCGGGCATCACGATCACGCCGCCGGAGAAGCCGATGATCGCCGCGGTGGAGGGCTACGCGTTGGCGGGCGGCTGCGAGATCACGCTCGCGTGCGACCTCATCGTGGCCGCGCGCGACGCCAAGTTCGGCCTGCCCGAGACGAAGCGCTCGCTGGTGGCGGGCGCGGGCGGGCTGTTCCGGCTGCCGCAGCGCATCCCCCGCGCGATCGCGATGGAGTACGCGCTCACCGGCGAGTTCTTCTCCGCCGAGGACGCGCACACGTGGGGCCTCGTCAACCGGGTCACCGACCCCGGCGAAGCGCTCGCGGGCGCGCTCGAGCTGGCCCGCAAGATCACCCAGAGCGGGCCGCTCGCCGTGCGGGCCACCAAGAAGATCGTCCGCGACGGCGGCGACTGGCCCGCTGACGAGCGCTGGGCGCGGCAACAGGAGATCATGGGACCGGTCATGACCTCGGCCGACGCCCGCGAGGGCGCCCTCGCGTTCGCCGAGAAGCGCGCCCCCGTCTGGACCGGGAAGTAGTAGCGCCATGCCCCTGCCGATCACCGACGACCACCGCGCGCTGGCCGAGGTGGCCCGCTCCTTCCTCCTCGCCGGGCAGCGCGCCGCGGCGCGGGCCCTGCTCGACGCCCCCGACGAGCCGGTGCCCGCCACGTGGAAGGAGGTCGCCGGGCTCGGCTGGCTCGGGCTGCACGTGCCCGAGGAGCACGGCGGCGAGGGCGCGGGCCTGCCGGAGCTCGCCGTGGTGCTGGAGGAGCTGGGCCGCGTGGTGGCGCCGGGGCCGTTCCTGCCCAGCGTGCTGGCGTCCGCGATCCTCGTGGAGGCGGGGCGGCCGGAGCTGCTGCCCGCGCTCGCCGACGGGTCCAAGATCGGCGCGGTCGGCCTCGCGGGCGTCGAGGTGGACGGCCGGGTCGTCGACGACCTCGTGCCCGGCGGCGGGCTCGCCGACGTCGTGCTGCTCGTGGTCGGCGACGACGTGCTGGTGAGCGAGCAGTTCACGGCCACCGTCGACCGGCGGGTGCTCGACCCGACCCGGCGCGCGGCCACCGTGGTCGCGGCGTCGGGCACCCGGATCCCGGGCGCGGCGGCCGTCGCGCGGCGGCTCGCCCGCACCCTGGCCGCCGCCGAGGCCGCGGGCATCGCGAACGCGTGCCTCGACATGGCCGTCGCCTACGTCAAGCAGCGGGAGCAGTTCGGCCGCACGGTCGGCACGTTCCAGGCCGTGAAGCACCACTGCGCCAACCTGCTCCTCGACGCCGAGCTGGCCACCGCGGCCGCCTGGGACGCCCAGCGCGCCACGCCGGGCACGCCCGCGGCCGAGCTGGCGGCGGCCGTCGCGGCGGCCCGTGCCGTGCCCGCGGGCGTGCGCGCGGCCGAGACGGCCATCCAGCTGCACGGCGGCATCGGCTTCACCTGGGAGCACGACTGCCACCTCTACCTGCGCCGGGCCGTCACGCTCGCCGCCTTCGTGGACCGCGCGGGCGACGCCGCGGCCGACACGGCCCGCCTCGTGCAGGCCGGGGTGGCCCGCAGCCCCGACCTCGACCTCCCGGAGGAGGCCGAGCGCTACCGGGCCGAGGTGCGGGCGTTCGTCGCCACGCTCGACGGCCTGGACACCGCGGCCCGCCGCACCCGCCTCGTCGAGGGCGGCTACCTCGTGCCGCACTGGCCGCCGCCGTGGGGCCGCGCCGCGTCGGCCGCCGAGCAGCTCGTCATCGAGCAGGAGCTGCGCGGGGTGGACGTGCCCAACCTGGGCATCACCGGCTGGAACATCCAGACGATCTCCCAGCACGGCACCGCGGAGCAGGCCGAGCGCTGGGTCGGCCCGACCCTGCGCGGCGAGATCACGTGGTGCCAGCTGTTCTCCGAGCCCGGCGCCGGGTCGGACGCCGCGGCGATCGCGACCCGCGGCGTGCGCGTCGACGGCGGGTGGCGGGTCACCGGGCAGAAGGTGTGGACCACCGGGGCCCACCAGTCGGACTGGGGCTTCGCCACCGTGCGCACCGACCCCTCGGTGCCCAAGCACGCGGGCGTCACGATGATGGCGATCGACCTGCGCAGCGCGGGCGTCGAGGTGCGGCCGCTGCGCGAGCTCACCGGCGAGGCGCTGTTCAACGAGGTGTTCTTCGACGACGTGTTCGTGCCCGACGAGTGCGTGGTCGGCGAGGTCGGGCAGGGCTGGCGGGTCGCGCGGGCCACGCTCGGCAACGAGCGGGTGTCGATCGGCGGCGGCGGCGCGGGCGTGCTGCCGGTGAAGGCGCGCGACCTCTTCCCGTTGGCCGCGGCGGCGCCCGACCCGCACGTCGCCGAGCGGGAGGTCGCGGCGCTCGTGGTGGACGAGCTGGCGCTGCGGCTCATGCTGCTGCGCCAGGCGGCCCGCGCGGTCGGGGGCATCGAGCCCGGGCCGGAGGGCAACCTGTCGAAGCTCTTCTCGAGCGAGCACGCCCAGCGGCTCACCGGGCTCGCGGTGCGGCTCGCGGGCGGAGCTGCGGTGACCGGGCGCAACGAGCTGATCATGCGCGCGTACCTCTGGGCGCGGTGCCTCACGATCGCGGGCGGCACCTCGGAGATCGCCCGCAACCAGGTGGCCGAACGCATCCTCGGGCTGCCCCGCGACCCGCTGCTGCGCTGACAAAAGCGATCATTGAGACAAACGTCTCCGCAGGTCAGAGTGGTTTTACCGAGTCGCAACCGGTGATCACCCGGCTAGCCGATCGCGGGCGTGGCTCGATCATCGCTCGGGCTGGCTGCTGGGGGCGCTCACCGCCGCGAAAGCCGCGGGCGGGGCGTCGCTGGTCTCGTGGGTGCTGGCCGGGGTGATCATCATCCTGCTGGCCCTCGTGCACGCCGAGCTCGGCGCGGCCTACCCGCTCGCGGGCGGCACCGCGCGGTTCCCGCGCCTGGCGTTCGGCTCCATCGCGGGCTTCACGGCGGGCTGGGTGGCGTGGCTGCCTTCCCGAGCTGGCAGGGCCTGGTCGGGCTGGTCACGTCGGCCACGGTGATCATGTACGGGTTCGCGCCCATCACGCTCGTCGCGCTGCGCAAGGCCGACCCGGACCGGCCGCGGCCCTACCGGCTGCCCGCGGCCACGCCGATCTCGGTGCTCGCCTTCATCGCCGCCAACCTGATCATCTACTGGACGGGGTGGTCCACCGACTGGAAGCTGCTGGTCGGCGTGCTCGTCGGCTACGTGATCTTCGCGCTGTCGTACACGTTCAAGCGGCCGGTGGAGAAGCCGCCGCTGGACCCGATCGCGCTCGCCTGGATGCTGCCGTGGTTCGGCGGCCTCGCGGTGATCTCGCTGCTCGGCCAGTACGGCGACGGGCTCGGCATCCTGCCCGAGTGGATCGACCTCCTGGTCGTGGCGGTGTTCAGCGTCGCGATCTTCTTCCTCGGCGTGCGGATGGCGCTGCCGAGGGCGCGGGTGCAGGAGGCGTTCCGTCAGGAGGAGGCCGAGGTGGCCGCCGACCCGGTCCTCGCCGAGGGCTGACCCTCGGGTTCGGGGTGGCCGAGGAACGTCAACCAGCCCCGCAAGACGGTGTGCAGCGCCTCCGCGCCGACGATCTCGCCCGGCGCGGGGAGCGCGGCCGGGTAGATCAGGAAGCCGCGCGACTGCGGGCCGCCCATCCCGCCGTGCGACCCGACGTGCACCTCGAACGGCGAGGCGTCGTCGGTCATCGGGTCGTAGCGGCTGTTGATCATGACGTCCGGGCAGTGCGGGAAGGTGTCCACGCGGCGGACGAGGTCGGCGGCGTGCGGGCCGTAGGGGGCGAGCGGGTCCTCGCCGAGCACCTCGTCGGTCGCGAGCCTGCGCACGCCGTCGCGGCCGAGCACGACCGGGCCGAACTCGGCCGAGCGCACGAGCGCGAACCCCACGCCGGGGTGGTCGACCAGCGGGGGCAGCAGGTCGGGGAACTCCGCCTCGATCGTCTCCAGTTCGACCCGGCCGGGGTGCTCCACGAACGACACCATCGCGACGTGCCCGGACGAGACGGCCACCACCCCGGGCGCCACCCGGGTGACGAGGCCGGGCTCGCCGGACGCGGTGCGCGGGCGGTCGGCGCGGGTGCGCTGCACCCGGGCGCGCAGCCGCTGCGCCACCGGGCCGCCCGCCTCCGCGAACACCGAGCCGACCTGCCAGGACTCGGTCGGGCGGCGGGCCTCCCGCTTGGCCGAGCGGCTCGGCGGATCCCCGCCGCACAGCCGTCCGACCAGCTCCTCCACGCACTCCCCGAACCGGGGGGTGAACGCCTCGCCCTGGGTCTGCCCGTGGTCGGACAGCGCGACCAGCAGGTAGCGCCGGGGCGCGAGCTGGGTGGCCCGGTAGAGCCGCCCGATCTGGCGGTCGATCTCGCGGAGCACGCCGAGTGCGTCGAACCGCTCGATGCCGGAGTGGTGGGCGACCTCGTCGTAGCCGAGGAAATCGGCGTACACGCAGGCCCGGCCGTCGAGCATGTCCCCGATGATCGCCGCGACGACGACGTCGCGGGCGATCACGTTGGTGCCGGCCCGGGCGAACGGGTAGAGCCCGCCCCGGCTGATGCGCGGCCGCACCCCGGCCCGCCGCTGCCAGACCGACGCGGTGATCTCGCGGACGATGTCGGCGATCGCGGCGCCCAGGGTGCGCACGGCGTTGTAGGGGTTGGCGAAGTAGGCGTAGTAGCCCGCGCCGAAGGCGCCCCGACGCCGCCCGCGTCTGCCCGAGCCCGCGAGCAGCGGCACCGCGCTCATCGTGAGGCTCACGTGCGGGGCGTCGCCGGTGAAGAGGTTGCCGCGGGAGGCGCCGTCGACCGCGAGGAGGCCGCGGCCGTCGGCGTGGCGGCGCTCGATCTCGGCCGCGTCCTCGGGGTGCGCGCACGCCATGACGTGGTCGCGGTCCTTCTCGTACCAGCGGAAGCCGAGGATGTCGTCGTTGCGGCCGTGCAGGATGCCGCACACGCTCGCGCCGGTCTGGGAGCTCCAGTCGCAGTGCCACTCGGTGAGCGCGTGGCTGCCCTGGGCGAGCCAGAGCGCGAACGTGGGCATGTCGCCGTCGCGGACCGCGCGCCGCACGGTGTCGACGCCCAGGCCGTCGACCTGCAGGAACAGCACCCCCGGCGGACGGTCGTCCGGGGTCGTGTCGGTGCTACGGCGGGCGGCGCGGCGGAAGAAGATCTCGTCCTCGTCCAGGCCGAGCAGGCTCGACACGAGCGCCGCCACCGCCGACATCGCCACCACGACGACCACCGCGGTGCCCAGGCCCGCGATCACCACGCCCGGGATCACGAACGAGAGGGCGAGCAGCGCCGCGCCCATCAGCAGGAACGAGCCGATGCCCAGCGTGTAGACGGCGACGGGCAGCGCGACCCGCACGATCAGCGGCCACACGACGGCGGACAGCACGCCGAACGCCAGCGCGATGACGGTGGGCTGCCACCACTGCGGCATCGCGAAGCCGGGGAGCCACGCGTCGAGGAGGCGCAGCGCCAGCACCGACACCAGCCAGACCAGCAGCACCCGCGCGACGACCCGGCCGCCGCGCACCATCCGCCCCCTCATGTGCGCTGCCTCCGCCGCAACCGCCCGACCAGCGCCGACACCCCCGCGACGACGAGCACGAGCACGGTGGCGAGCAGCGTGGCGACCACCGGGTCGGCGAAGATCCCGCCGCTGACCACGCCCAGCATCGCGTACGCGATCGCCCACAGCAGGCAGCCGAGGGCGTCGGCGGGCACGAACCGCCGCCACGGGTAGGCGAGCGCGGCCGCGGCGAGCAGCACCGCGATGCGGCCCGCGGGGAGCAGCCGTCCGATGACGACCAGCCGCCCGCCGTGCGCGGTGAACCGCTCCCGCATTGCCTTGAGGCGTTCGGGAGCCTGGCCGCGCGTGACCAGCCGCAGCGCGAGCCCGCTGCCCGCGCGGCCCGCCGCGAACGTGACGAGGTCGCCCACCAGCGCCGCCACGGTGGCCACGGCGATCACCGCAGGCAGCCAGAGGTGCCCGGTGGTGGTGGCGATCGCGGCGGCCGCGCCGACCACCGCGCCGGTCGGCACGACCGGCACGATCGAGCCCAGCAGCACGCCCGCGCCGAGGGCGGGGTAGCCGATGGAGGCAGGATCGGTCCAGTCGAAGGCCGCGGCGAGGAGGTTCACCGCGCCACCGGGAGGCGCACGGGAGCGCCCGGCTCCGTGACGGCGACGTGCGTGCCCGAGCCGCCCGCGGCGACCGTCGCCGCGAACACCCGCGGCGGGTGCACGAGCAGGCGGCGCATGCGGGCGCCCGGCCCGCCGGGCACGGCCGTGAGCCCCGCGACGGCGAACGTGCCCCAGTGCACCGGCACGACGACGCGCGGGCGCAGCCGGTCGACGGCCACGGCGGCGCGGGCGGGGTCGAGGTGGCCGGGCCCCAGCGTCGGCCCCCAGCCCCAGACGGGCAGCAGCGCGACGTCGAGCGGCCCGAGTGCGTCCATGCCGTCGAAGAGGTCGGTGTCGCCCGTGGCGTAGACGCGTCGGCCGCCCGCCTCCAGGAGGTGGCCCATGGCGGCGGCCTGCGGCCCGGCCGTCGAGCGCGGGCCGAAGCGGTGGCCGCTGTGCTGCGCGGGCACGCCGAACACGCGCAGCCCGCCGTCCACGAGCTCCTCGTCGGGGGCCAGCTCCTCCACCCCGCGCACGCCCTTGGCCCGCACCCAGGCGCCCGCGCCGCGCGGCACCACCACGCGGGTGGACGACGGCAGGCGGCGCAGCGAGGGCAGGTGCAGGTGGTCGCCGTGGAGGTGGGAGATCAGCACGAGGTCGGCGTCGGCGTAGGCCTCGGGGGCCGGGCTGGGCCCGATCCGCCGCAGCGGGCCGACGCGACCGGTGAGCAGCGGGTCGGTGAGCACGACCCGGCCGCCGATCTCGACGCGCACCGTGGAGTGCCCGAGGAACGTGAGCCGCACCTGCGCAGCCTAGGCTGCGCGACGTGGGGTGGCTGTTACTGCTCTGCGCCATCGCGGCGGAGGTCGCGGGCACCATGGCGTTGCGGGCGCTGTCGACGGGGTTCCGGCTGTGGCCCGCGGTGCTGGTGACGGTCGGCTACGCGGTGTCGTTCGTCCTGCTGGCGCTCGCGTTGCGCACGGTGTCGGTGTCGACGGCCTACGCGGTGTGGTCGGGCGTGGGCACCGTCGGCGTGGCCGTGCTCGCGGTGCTGATCTACGGCGAGAAGATCACCCTCGTCGGCGCCGCCGGCATCGCGCTGGTGATCGCGGGCTGCGTGCTGCTCAACGTGGGCGGCGCGGCGCACGGCTGATCCGGGCGGCTAGCCTGCCGCGATGCGGGTGCTGATGCTCACCTGGGAGTACCCGCCCGTCGTGGTGGGCGGGCTCGGGAGGCACGCGCACGCCCTGGCCACGGCGCTCGCGGCCGCGGGGCACGAGGTGGTCGTGCTCGCGCGGCGGCCGACGGGCACGGATGCCACGACGCACCCGACGCTCGACTCGGTCGTCGACGGGGTGCGGGTGCTGGCCGTCGCGGAGGACCCGCCGCACCTGGAGTTCGCGCGCGACCTGGTGGCCTGGACCCTCGCCATGGGGCACGCGATGCTGCGCGCCGGGCTCACCCGGCTCGGGGCGTGGCGGCCGGACGTCGTGCACGCCCACGACTGGCTCGTCGCCCACCCGGCCGTCGCGCTGGCCGACGCGCTCGACGTGCCGCTCGTGGCCACGTTCCACGCCACCGAGGCGGGCCGCTTCGCGGGCTGGCTGTCGGCGCCGCTCTCGCGCCAGGTGCACTCGGTGGAGTGGTGGCTGGCCAACCGGGCCGACGCGGTGATCACCTGCTCGGCCGCGATGCGCGCCGAGGTCGCCGAGCTGTTCGAGGTGGACCCGGCCGGGATCACCGTGGCGCACAACGGGATCACGCCGCGGGAGTGGCGGGTGCGCCGGGCCCGCGTGACCGCCACCCGGCGCCGGCTCGGCACGCCGCTGCTGTTCTCCTACGGCAGGCTGGAGTACGAGAAGGGGATCCAGGACCTCATCGCGGCCCTCCCCCGCATCCGCAAGGCGCACCCGGGCGCCCGGCTCGCGGTGGCGGGCACGGGCTCGGCGGTGCCGATGCTCGTCGAGACCGCGCGGGCGCACCGCGTGCGGCGCAGCGTGACCTTCCTCGGCCACCTGCCCGACGACGAGCTGGCCGCCACCCTCGCGGCGGCCGACGCGGTGGTGCTGCCCAGCCGCTACGAGCCGTTCGGGATCGTCGCGCTGGAGGCGGCGGCGGCCGGGTCCCCGCTGGTGGCGTCCACGGCGGGCGGGCTCGGCGAGGTGGTGGTCGACGGGGAGACCGGCGTGTCGTTCGCGCCCGGCGACGTCCGTGGGCTCGCCATGGCGGTCGGCCGGGTGCTCGCCGACCCGCGCGCGGCGGCGCGCCGGGCCCGGGCCGCGCGCGACCGACTGGCCGTCGACTTCTGCTGGACCCGGATCGCCGAGGAGACGGCGGCGGTCTACGCGACGGCGGAGAGCGGCGGGCCCGCCGAGCTGGGCCGCCCGAAGATCCCGACCGGCAACGTGTTCGGCCGAGACACGTGATCGCCGCGAGCTCGACATCGCGGCCCCCGGTGGGGCGCAGGCGTCGCGCTCGCGGCGATCAACGAGGCTCAGGCGGCGTCCATCACCTCGGCTGCGGCTTCGGGGTACTCGTCAGCCAGGCGCTGGACGAGGTCCATGCGGTCTTCCGCGATGGCGGTGTTCACCGCGGCGGTGTACTCGTCGTCGAGTGCCTGCAAGCGGCGCACTGTCTCGTCGGTCATGGGTGAACTCCTCTCGGGATGATCGGGTACTACACCGTGTAGAACGACCAGTACGCCCGTTATGTTAGCCGACTTGATGCAGCTCACATCGATTCAGTAGCGCCGAGGCGGGCCTGCACGGCGGCGGCCGTCTTGCGTGCGATGTCGGCCAGCGCCGCCCGTTGGGCGGTGGCGGCCCGGTAGTCGGCCATGCGGTCGCGCACCACCCGCGCGGGCGCCCCGACCGCGATCGAGTACTCGGGGATCTCGCCGCGGGCCACGGCGTGCGCGCCCAGCACCGTGCCCCGCCCGATCCGCGTGCCGCGCAGCACCGAGACCTTCGTGCCGAGCCAGCAGTCCGGCCCGATCCGCACCGGCGTCTTGACGATGCCCTGGTCCTTGATCGGCACGGTGACGTCCTCGATGCGGTGGTCGAAGTCGGTGACGTACACCCAGTCGGCGACGATCGTGGCCGCGCCGATCTCGACGTCGAGGTAGCAGTTGACGGTGTTGTCCTTGCCGAACACGACCTTGTCGCCGATCCGCAGCGAGCCCTCGTGGCAGCGGATCGAGTTGCCGTCGCCGATGTGCACCCACCGGCCGATCTCGAGGCGGCCGTAGCCGGGCCGGGCGTGCAGCTCGACCCGCTTGCCGAGGAACACCATGCCGCGCAGCACGACGTGCGGGTTGGCGAGCCGGAAGCGCAGGAGGCGGGCGTAGCGCACGAGGTACCAGGGCGTGTAGGCGCGGTGGCGGATCACCCAGCGCAGGGAGGCGAGGGTGAGGAAGCGCGCCTGGCGCGGGTCGCGGCCGCCCCGCCACCGGTCGCGCAGAGGGGAGCCCCACATGCTCGTCACGCCAGCACCCTAAGCCGCGCTCATCGCCGCGGCGGACGGGCGGCATAGCTTCGGCCGCACCGCACTAGGGTCCTCGGGCGTGGCTCGCATCGTCGTCGTCGGGAGCGTCAACCTCGATCTGGTGGCGCGCGTGCCGCGGCTCCCCGAGCCCGGCGAGACGCTCGCCGCCCACGAGCTGCGGCGCGTGCCCGGCGGAAAGGGGGCCAACCAGGCGCTGGCCGCCCGGCGGCTCGGCGCCGAGGTGGCGCTGATCGCCGCGGTCGGCAGCGATCCCGCCGCGGACGAAGCCCTCGCCCTCCTGCGCGCCGACGGGGTGGACCTCTCGGGCGTCACCGCGCACGCCGAGCTGCCGACCGGGCACGCCCTGGTCACGGTGGACGACGGCGGCGAGACCACGATCGTCATCGTCGCGGGCGCCAACGACGTGGTCGCGGCGGGCGAGCTGGGGCACGCCGACGCCGTGCTCACCGTGCTGGAGGTGCCCGACCTCGTCGTCGCGGCGGCCGCGGCGCGGGCCACCGGGATGTTCGTGCTCAACGCCGCGCCCGCTCGGCCGGTGGCGCCGGACGTCCTGGCCCGCGCCGACCTGGTCGTCGTCAACCGGGCCGAGTACGCGGAGCTGGAGGGCCTCGACGCGGCGGGCGCGGTGGCCGTCACCCTGGGTGGGGACGGGGCCGAGCTGCGGCGGGGCGGCGCGGTGGTGGCCCGGGCCACGCCGCCGCCCACCACGGTCGTCGACGGCACGGGCGCGGGCGACTGCTTCACCGCGGCCCTCACCGTCGCCCTGCTCGACGGCGTCTCCGACGAGGACGCGCTGCGCTACGCCTGCGCCGCAGGGGCACTGGCCGTCTCGCGCGCGGGCGCCCAGCCCGCCCTCCCGTGGGCCGCCGAGCTGGAGCGCTGACGCACACCGCGCCGGGCCCGCGCACACCGCCCGCAATGTGCGCGAGCACGGCGCGGTGTGCGCGAGCTACAACCCCTGCTCGATCGCGTAGCGGACCAGCTGCGAGCGGTTGTGCAGCTGCAGCTTGCGCAGGGTGTTCTGCACGTGGGTCTCCACCGTGCGGTGCGAGAGGCCCAGCCGCGCGCCGATCTGCTTCGCGGTCATGCCCTTGGCCACGAGCCGCAGCACGTCGGTCTCGCGGTCGGTGAGCGCGGGCGCGGCGGGCTCCTCGGCGATCCGCCGGTATTCGCCCAGCACCAGCCCGGCCAGGCCGGGCGTGAACACCGGGAAGCCGTCCGCGGTGCGCCGCACGGCCGCGAGCAGCTCCTCCGCGCCCGCCGACTTCACCAGGTAGCCGCTGGCCCCGGCCTTGACGGCGGCGAGGACGTCGGCGTGCTCGCCGCTGGCCGACAGCACCAGGATCCGGGTGTCGGGGTGCTTGGCGAGGATGCCCTCGATCGCGTCGACGCCCGACTTCGCGCCGAGGTTGAGGTCCATGAGCACCACCTGCGGCCGGGTGGCGTGCGCGATGCGGACGGCGGCGTCGGCGTCGGGGGCGGTGGCGACGACCGTGAGGCCGCGCTCGGTGAGGTCGCGCGCCACGCCCTCGCGCCAGATCGGGTGGTCGTCGACGACCATCACCGTGATCTCGTCCGTCATCGCCCCACCCTGATGATCCATTCGGTGCCCCGGTCCGGCCCGGTGTCGCACATGATCGTGCCTCCCAGGTCGGCGACGCGACCGCGCAGGGACCGCGCCACCCCCAGCCTGCCGTCCGCCTCCGCCACGGCCAGCCGCCCCTCCGGGATGCCGGGGCCCTCGTCGCGCACGCTGATCTCCACCGCGCCGTCGAGGTCCTCCAGCAGCACCCAGGCGGGCGCGTCCGGGCCGACGTGCACGTCGACGTTCGACAGCGCTGCCCGCACCGCCGCGACCAGCTCGTCGACGGTGTGCGCGGACAGCTCGACGGGGTGCGCCGGGGTGGCGACCGAGACCCGCGACGAGCCGAGCACCCGCAGTGCCGCGGCCAGGTCGCGCCTGCCCTCGGCGTCCACCGTGGCGGGCCCGGCGGTCAACAGGGTGCGCAGCGCGTACTCCTGCTCACCGGCGAGCGCCCCCAGCTCGTGCGCGGGCCCGCCCAGCTCGGCGCCCCGGCGGCGGACGAAGCCGAGCACCTGAAGCACGCCGTCGTGCACGGCGCGGGCGAGCCGCTCCCGCTCGCGCATCGCCGCCTCGGACGCGACCGCGCGGCGGGTGCGCTCGGCCGAGCGGCGCAGCACCGTCGACGCGAACCCCACCGTGAGGCCGGCCAGGAGGATCAGCTGTATGTCGCCCCGCTCGGTGGCCACCTGCGCGGACACGGCGAGGTCGACCGCGGCGATCACCAGCCCGCCCACGAGGCCACCGCGAACCCCGAACGCGAGCGCGCAGGCCAGCGCGGCGGGCGGCGTCCAGATCGAGCCCATCACCGGCGCGTCCGCGGCGATCTGGGCGGGGGTCTGCAGCAGGGGCGTGGTCGCCAGCACGGCGACCGTCACCACGAGGTCGGCCACCGCCGCGGCCTGCCGCGCGGGCTTCACCAGGTAGAGGTAGGCCGTGGCGGCGGTCCACGCCGTCATCGCGCCGAGCACGACCACCACGCCGACCGGGTGGGCGTACTCGCCGAGCCGGTAGAGCGTCACCGCGATCGCGCTGACCAGGGTGAGGGCGCGGTAGACCAGCAGCCCGCGCCACAGCGGCTCCAGCGGCCGGTCGACCGCGCCGATCCACGCGTCGCTCACGCCGCCTCCCCGCGGGTGCGTGCGGGCCAGACGACGCGCATCGCCCACACGCCCTCTTCGGGGGCGCCCGCGGGCCGGGCGGCGGGGTCGCTCACGCTGCCTCCTCGCTGGCGCTCGTCAGCCGCATTCGCTGCGCTGCTGTGTCTGATGGCGAGCTCGCAAGCTCGCTCACGCTGCCTCCTCGCTGGCGCTCGTCAGCCGCATTCGCTGCGCTGCTGTGTCTGATGGCGAGCTCGCAAGCTCGCTCACCCGCCCATCCTCGCGCGGCGGGCCCGGCAGCGGCTCCGTAGGACTACGCGGGCCGGGTGCCGGTGATGAGCGCGTTGTAGAACCAGGCCCGCGGCACCACCCGGGCCAGCACGTGCTCGTCGAGCCAGGACAGCCGAAGCCAGCTGCGGTAGGCGAACATCGCCCAGCCGAAGCCGAGCTTGTCCGCAGGCACCGCGGCCTCGAACGTGCGCACCGGCCAGCCCAGCATCGGCGGCGCTGAGCTCCTCGGTGACGACCCGCACGTCGGCCGCCCCGGCGCCGCGGGCGAGCGCCTCCAACTCCGCGGGGTCGAACGTGTGGACGTCGACGACCGCCTCCAGCGCCGCCGCCCGCGACGACTCGTCGAGCTCGGTCTGCGGCCGCCGCCACCCCCGCAGCGCGGGCAGCCGGGTGACCGCCGTGGTGGCCTTCCACGTGAGGCCGCCGAGCAGGCGGGCGTAGCGGTCGCCGATGCGCGTCGGCTCGCCCGCGAACACGAACCGACCACCCGGTTTGAGCACGCGCAGCACCTCGCGGAAGGCCGCGTCGAGGTTCGGGACGTGGTGCAGCACGGCGTGGCCGACGACGACGTCGAACGTGGCGTCGTCGTAGGGGATCTGCTCGGCGTCGGCCACCCGGCCGTCGACGTCGAGGCCGAGGTTCTCGGCGTTGCGCAGCGCGGCCGCCACCATGCCGGGCGAGAGGTCGGTGACGCTCCCCCGCGCGGTGAGCCCCGCCTGCATGAGGTTGAGGAGGAAGAACCCGGTGCCGCAGCCCAGCTCGAGCGCGCGGCCGTACGGCCACCGATCGTCGCCCCCATGATCATCGACAGCGTGCCGGAAGCGGTCGGCGGCGTAGGTGATGCAGCGCTCGTCGTAGGAGATGGACCACTTGTCGTCGTAGCTCGCCGCCTCCCAGTCGTGGTAGAGGACGTTGGCGAGCTTGCGGTCGTGCCGGGCGGCGGCCACCTCCTCCGCCGTCGCGTGGGGTCGGGGCGTCGGGTCCGTGCTCACGGAACGCCAGGGTAGGCGGATCGCCCGATCCGGTGCGCTTGACCACCGCTCGCAGCCGGACTGTTGCACGACGCAACCGACTGACGCACGATGGTCACGCAGCTACGGCAGTCTGGGCACCTACCGTGAGGCGAGAACGATGATCGAGTCGGGGCAACGCGGGGCGTCGCGCGTCCAAACGGTGACCGTCACGTGCACCCAGGACAGCCGCGCCCACGCCGTGCACGACACCCAGTTGGCCACCGCCCTGGAGAGCGGTCGGTACAACGCCCTGTGCGGTCACCTGGTCGCCGCGGCGCCGATGACCGAGCCCGACGGCGAGCCCTGCCTGCTCTGCGAGGAGCTGCGCAACCGGTCGGTGGAGCGCCCCCGCGGCGGCCTCCTGCGCCGCCTGCGCTGAACGTCAGCGGCCGGTGAACTCGGCCTTACCCGGGCCGTTCTCCACGAACGACGTCATGCCGATGCGCTGGTCGTCGGTGGCGAAGAGCGCCGCGAAGAGGTCGGCCTCCAAGTCGAGACCGGTGCGCAGGTCGGTGTCCAGCCCGCCGTCGATGGCGCGCTTCGCGGCCGCGTAGGCCGCCGACGGGCCCTTCGCGAACTGCCCGGCGTACTCCATCGCCCGGCTGAACACCGCATCGGCGGGCACGACCTCGTCGACGAGGCCGATGGCGAGCGCCTCCTCGGCCGCGACCATCCGTCCGGTGAGGATGAGGTCCTTCGCGCGCGACGGGCCGACCAGCCGGGCGAGCCGCTGGGTGCCGCCGCCGCCCGGGATGACGCCGAGGAGGATCTCGGGCTGGCCGAGCTTGGCGTTGTCGCCCGCGATGCGCCGGTCGCAACCCAGCGCCAGCTCCAGCCCGCCGCCGAGCGCGTAGCCGGTGATCGCGGCCACGGTGGGCTTCGGGATGGTGGCCATCGCGCCGAACCCGGCCGACACGCGCCGCGCGACCGCGGCCATGTCGGCGTAGGCCATCTTCGCCATCTCCTTGACGTCCGCGCCCGCCGCGAGCACCTTCTCGCCGCCGTAGACGACGACGGCGCGCACGTCGGCCCGGTTGGCCGCCTCGGCCGCCGTCGTGACCAGCTCCTCCTGCACCTGCCTGCTGATCGCGTTCATCGGGGGCCGGTCCAGCCGGATGACCCCGATGCCGCCGTCCACCTCGAGCCGCACGAATTCCGCCACGAACGGCACCCTAGATCAGCACACCGCTCAGCACCCAGGCCGCGGCCAGGCCCGCCATCACCGGCAGGACGATCCCGCGCATGCGCCAGGCCAGCACCGCCGTGACCACGGCGCCCGCCAGGACCGGGAGCCTGGACGCCAGGTCGGGCAGCGCGGCGCCGCCTGCGATCCCAGCGCCCACCATCGCGGCGAGGGCGGCGGGCACGGCGTGGTCGAGCAGCCGCCGGACCGGCGGCGGCAGCCGGGTGGCGGGCAGCAGGGTGATCGCGGCCACGCGGAACAGCCACGAGATCGCGCCCACGGCGAGGAGTACCGCCACCGCGGTGCTCACGACGCCCACCGGTCCAGCGCGGCGCCGACGGCCGCGCCCGCGACGATCCCGACGAGCAGGCCGAGGCCGCCCGGCAGCACCGCGGCGGCGAGCAGCGCGGTGACGGCGACCGCGGCCGTGCGCCAGGCCTTCACGCGCGGCGCCAGCATGCCGACCAGCACCGCGACCGCGGCGGCGTCCAGCGGCACCCCGGCGGGCAGCAGCGGGCCGAGCACGCTGCCCAGCGCCACCGTCGCGACCCAGCAGCCCATCAGCAGCCCGCCCGCGCACGACCAGTAGCGGCGGAACCGGGCCGGTTCGGCCAGGTCGTCGCGGGCGGTGACCATCAGGTAGGTCTGGTCGATCAGCAGCGCGGGCCCGAGCCAGCGGAACCACCGCGGTTGACGGCGGAAGCGGGGTTCGATCGACGCGGAGTACAGCAGCAGCCGGACGTTGATCAGCGCCGCGGCGGAGAGCGCCGTGAGCGCGCCCGCGCCAAGCGTGGTGAGCACGGCCAGGTGCGCGGCTCCGGCGAAGATGAAGGCGGCCCCGGCCATGTCGGCGGGCACCGGGACGCCCGACCGGGCGGCGGTGGCCCCGATGACCAGCGCCAGCGGGGCGATGCTCGCGGCGACCGGGACGGTGTCGCGCACGGCGGCCGCGACGACGGAGCGTTCGAGGAACGGTGTGCTGGTCATCTCAAGCAGCCCGGTCCGCGTGCCGGTCGTCCGCGACGAGGCAGACCAGTTCGGTCGCGTCCCGGTCGCGTCGGGCGAAGCGCACCGGGAACACCGACCGCAGCACAGCGAAAGCCGCGACGTTCGCCGGGAGCACGAGGGCGCGCACCCGCCTGACGCCGATGTCGGTGGCCCGCTCGGCGAGCGCGGTGAGCAGCAGGCGGCCGACGCCGCGGCGCTGCCAGGCGTCGACCACCTCGAACGCGATCTCGGCCTCGTGCGAGCGCAGCGGGTCGCGGATGAGCCGGGCGATCCCGACCGGCTCCCCCCGCGCCATCGCGACCAGGGCCACGTGGTCCCGCCCGTCGACGGCGAGCAGAGCGCGGCGGACCGGTGCGGTCAGCTGGGGAATCGGCGAATGGAAGCGCAGGTGGCGGCTCTGCGGTGAGAGCCCGGCGAATACTCTGTCGAGCACCTCGGCTTCGTCGCGGCGCAGTGGGCGAACGTGGATGTCAGCGTGGATGTCCATGGCCCCACCGTGCGCCGCGGGGGTTCAAGCCGACTTGCAACCCGTTGACAGGCCGGTTTCAGCGGGCCCAGGCCGTGTAGCGACCCCGGCGCTTCGCGACCGCGAGCGGCAGCCCGAACGTCTCGGTCAGCGCCTCGTCGGTGAGCACGTCGTCCAGGAGCCCGGACGCGACGATCCGGCCCTCCCGCAGCAGCAGCCCGTGCGTGTACCCGAGCGGGATCTCCTCGACGTGGTGGGTGACCAGCACCGACGCGGGCGCGTCCGGATCCAGCGCCAGCCCGGAGAGGCGGCTCACCAGCTCCTCGCGGCCGCCGAGGTCGAGGCCCGCGGCGGGCTCGTCCAGCAGCAGCAGCTCGGGGTCGGTCATCAGGGCGCGGGCGATCAGCGTGCGCTTGCGCTCGCCCTCCGAGAGCGTGCCGAACGTGCGCTCGGCGAGCCCGTGCATGCCCAGCGCGTCGAGCAGGCGGGCCGCGCGGTCGGTGTCGGTGGCGTCGTAGCGCTCGCGCCAGCGCCCCAGCAGGCCGTAGCCCGCGCTGACGACCACGTCGGCCACCCGTTCGTCGTCGGGCACCCGCAGGCCGAGGTTGGCCGACGACATCCCGATGCGGGTGCGCAGCTCCACGAGGTTGACCCGGCCGAGCCGCTCGCCGAGCACGTCGACCGTGCCGACGGTCGGGTGCATCTCCGCGCCCGCGAGGCGCAGCAGCGTGGTCTTGCCCGCCCCGTTGGGCCCGAGCACGACCCACCGTTCGTCCAGCTCGACGGCCCACTCGACGTCGGCGAGCAGGGTCGCGCGGCCGCGCCGCACCGCGACGCCCGCCATCCGGATCACGACGTCGGTCAGGTCGGGGCGAGCGTCAGGTGCGGCCACGCCCTCTATCCTGGCCGATCGTGCCGGTCTTCCCCTTGGGTGCCCATGTCGAGGACGGAGGGGTCCGGTTCGCCGTCGCCTCCACGAGCGCCGACGCGGTCGAGGTGTGCCTCGTCGACGGACCCGACGGGGGCCTCGCGGAACGGCGCGTCGCCCTCACGGAGCGGACGTTCGGCGTGTGGCACGGCCACGTCCCCGGCGTCGGCGCGGGCCAGCGCTACGGCTACCGGGTGCACGGGCCCTACCGGCCGTGGACGGGCGTGCGGGCCAACCCGGCGAAGATCCTCGTCGACCCGTACGCCCGGCGGATCGTCGGGCGCGTGACCGACCTCGAGGCGGCCCGCGGGTGGGTGGACGACCCGATGACCGGCGTCGACAGCACCGTCGACTCGCTCGGGCACGTGCCGCTGTCGGTGGTCACCCCGCCCGACGAGCTCGCCGCCGACCCGCGGCCGGACGTGCCGTGGTCGGAGACCGTGATCCTCGAGGCGCACGTGCGCGGCTGGACGAAGCTGCACCCCGAGGTGCCCGCCGAGCAGCGCGGCACGTACCTCGGCATGGCGCACCCGGCCGTGGTCGAACACCTCCGCAAGATCGGCGTCACCGCGGTCGAGCTGCTGCCCGTCACCTCGATCGCCGACGAGCCGTCGCTCGTGCAACGCGGCGTGACCAACTACTGGGGCTACGCCACGCTGGGCTTCCTCGCCCCGCACGCCGGGTACGCGAGCGCGCCGGGCGCGGAGACCACCGAGTTCGCCGCGATGGTCGCGGCCCTGCACGCCGCGGGCATCGAGGTGATCCTCGACATCGTGCCCAACCACACCGCCGAGGGCGGCGTCGGCGGCACCACGCTGAGCTACCGCGGCCTCGACGCGCCGTCCTACTACTCGCTGGGCGGCAACGGCTACGACAACGACATCACCGGCTGCGGCAACACCCTCGACTCCGGTTCGCCCACGGTGATCCGGCTGGTCTGCGACGCGATGCGGCACTGGGTGACCGTGTACGGCGTCGACGGGTTCCGCATCGACCTCGCGAGCGTGCTGGGCCGCCCGCACTCCCGCTCGTTCGACCCGAACGCCCCGCTGCTCACCGCGATCGCCGTCGACCCGGTGCTCTCGCGGGTGAAGCTCATCGCCGAGCCGTGGGACGCCACCGGCGAGGGCTACCGCGTCGGCGGGTTCGGCGTCGCCTGGTCGGAGTGGAACGGGCGCTTCCGCGACGCCGCGCGCGACTTCTGGCGCGGCCACGGCGGCATCGGCGAAGTCGCCTCCCGGCTCACCGGCAGCTCCGACCTGTACGCCACCTCCGGGCGGCGGCCGTGGGCGTCGGTCAACTTCGTCACCGCGCACGACGGGTTCACGCTGCGCGACCTCGTCTCCTACGAACGCAAGCACAACGAGGCCAACGGCGAGGACAACCGCGACGGCACCGACGACAACCGCTCGCAGAACTTCGGGGTGGAGGGCGACACGGCGTCGGCGGACATCGTGGCCAAACGGCTCGGCACGGCCCGCGCGCTCCTGGGCACGCTGCTGCTCTCCACGGGCACGCCGATGCTGCTGGGCGGCGACGAGCGGTGGCGCACCCAGTGCGGCAACAACAACGCCTACTGCCGCGACGACGGCACGTCCTGGGTCGACTGGGCGGCGCTGCCGGAGGCGGAGTCGCTGACGGCGTTCGTCGCGCGGCTGACGGCGATCCGCCGCTCCTCGCCCGACCTGCACCGCGACCGCTTCTACCGCGACGGCGAGGTGCTGTGGTGGCACCCGGCGGGCCGTCGGATCGGCGGCCACGACTGGCACGACGGCGACCTGCGCACCCTCGGCCTGCTGCGCGGCGACTGGCTGCTGATCCTGCACGCGGGCGGCGACCCGATGCCGTACGTGCTGCCGCCCGACGGCCCGTTCGTGCCGGAGCTCGACTCCACCTCGCCCGACGGCGTGCCCGTCGACGCGACGCCGCTGGCCGGTGGCGAGTCGGTGCTCCTGGCGGCCCGCTCGCTGCTGCTCCTCCGCACGCCGTAGCGGTACGGTGGGCCGGTGCCGCGCTACGACTTCCGCTGCCGCCAGTGCGGCGAGACCTTCGAGGTCTCCCGCCCCATGAGCGCCTCGGGCGAGCCCGCCACCTGCCCCGCGGGCCACGCCGACACGGTCAAGCTGCTCCCCACGGTCGCCGTCGGCGGCCTCGGCAGCGGCCGGGCGCCGATGCCCGCAGGCGGCGGCGGCTGCTGCGGTGGCGGCTGCGGCTGCGGCTGATCCCCGGAGAGCAGCGGCGGCCGGGCGCCCCTAGGCTCCGTGAGCGCCGGAGCGGCCGGGCCGGACGGTGGCCCGGTGAGCGTCCGGCACGAACCTTCGAGGGGGATGACATGAGCGACACGCTTCGGGTCGGCGAAAGCCTTTCCGGTGACGCCCGCATCACGTCCAACAACGGCCAGTACCACTTCGGGGTGCTCCCCGACGGGAACGTCGCCGTCGGCGGACCGGACGGCGCGGAGTGGGACCTGGGCGTCCACGACGCCGAGGGCGCGCGCCTCGACGTGCAGGCCGACGGCAACCTGGTGCTCTACCGCCCCGACGGCTCGCCGCGCTGGGCCAGCGACACCTCCGGCCAGAACGCCTACCTGACCATGCAGGACGACCGCAACGTCGTGCTCTACAACGGCGACGGCAGCGTGCTCTGGTCGCCGAACAGCTACACGCAGGCCTGACGCGATCGGGGTGGCGGGCCCGGCCCGCCACCCCGTCCGCTCAGGCGAGCACGACCTTGCCGAGCTCCGCCGACGAGGCCAGCAGCGGGTGGTTGGGCAGCACCCGCACCGTGTAGCCGGTGAGCCCGGCGAACGGCAGCGGCACCACCGCCTCGAACCGCTCCTCCCCCGGCGCGTCGGCCTGCCCCACGTGCTCCATCGGCACCGCCCGTGCGCTGCGCATGTCGTCGGTCTCGTCCACCTGCCCGATGACGACCTGCGCCGTGACGTCCGACGGGTCGAGCCCGGCGAGCTGCACCGCCGCCCGCACCGTCATCGGCGCCCCCACGACCGGGGTGTCCGGCAGCCCGGAGGCGTCGACGCCGGTCACCTCGACGCGCGTCCACGACTGGGCCAGCCGCGCCCGGAACTCGGCGATCTCCTTGGCGCCCCCGTAGCCGTCGGCGGCCACCGCCGCGGCCGCGCGGGCCGCGGGTGCGTACAGCCCGTCGGCGTACTCCCGCACCATCCGCGTGGCCTGCACGGCAGGCCGCAGCGTCTCGAGCGTGTGGCGCACCAGCGCCACCCACCGCTGCGGCACGTTCTCGGTGCGGTTGTAGAACGCGGGCGCCACCTGGGTGCCGAGCAGCTCGTACAGCGCGTTGGCCTCGAGGTCGTCGCGCCGGTGCGGGTCGTTGATGCCGTCGGCGGTGGGGATCGCCCAGCCGTTGCGGCCGTCGTAGAGCTCGTCCCACCAGCCGTCGCGGATCGACAGGTTGAGCCCGCCGTTGAGCGCCGACTTCATCCCCGACGTGCCGCACGCCTCCAGCGGCCGCAGCGGGTTGTTCAGCCACACGTCGCAGCCCCAGTAGAGGTAGCGGGCCATCGACATGTCGTAGTCGGGCAGGAACACGATGCGGTGGCGCACCGCCGGGTCGTCGGCGAAGCGGACGATCTCCTGGATGAGCGCCTTGCCGCCGTCGTCGGCGGGGTGCGACTTGCCCGCGACGACGAGCTGCACGGGCCGCTGCGGGTCCAGCAGCAGGTCGCGCAGCCGGTCCTTGTCGCGCAGCATGAGCGTGAGCCGCTTGTAGGTCGGCACGCGCCGGGCGAACCCGACGGTGAGCACGTCCGGGTCGAACACGTGCTCGGTCCAGCCCAGCTCCGGCTGCGAGGCGCCGCGCTGCAGCCACGCCTCCCGCACGCGGCGGCGCACCTCCTCGACCAGCCGCGCGCGCAGGGCGTTGCGCAGCGACCAGAGCTCGCTGTCGCTGACCTCCCCGCGGGGGTGGTCCGGCTCGCCGCAGAGCACCGCGACCTCGCGCGCCTCCCAGGTGTTGCCGTGCACGCCGTTGGTGACGGAGCCGATCGGCACCTCGTCGGCGTCGAAGCCGTCCCAGAGGCCGCCGAACATGCCGCGCGACACCGCGCCGTGCAGCTTCGACACCCCGTTGGCGCGCTGGGCCAGGCGCAGGCCCATGTGCGCCATGTTGAACATGTTCGGGTTGTCCTCCGCACCGAGCGCGAGCACGCGGTCGGTCGGCACGCCGGGCAGCAGGTCCTGGTGGAAGTAGTGGCGGACCATGTCGACCGGGAAGCGGTCGATGCCCGCGGGCACCGGCGTGTGCGTGGTGAACACGGTGCCCGCCCGCACGGTCGCCAGCGCCTCGTCGAACGTGAGGCCCGGGCTGGCGCACAGCTCCCGGATGCGCTCCAGCCCCAGGTAGCCCGCGTGGCCCTCGTTGGTGTGGAACACCTCGGGCTGCGGGTGCCCGGTGATCGCGCAGTACGCGCGGACGGCGCGCACGCCGCCGATGCCGACCAGGATCTCCTGCCGGATGCGCTGGTCCTGGTCGCCGCCGTAGAGCCGGTCGGTGACGCCGCGCAGGTCGGGGTCGTTCTCCTCGATGTCGGAGTCGAGCATCAGCAGCGGCACCCGGCCGACCGCGGCCTGCCAGACGCGCGCCTTCAGCAGCTTCCCGGCGGGCATCGCGATCTCGACGAGCACCTGCTCGCCCGCTGCCCCGGGCGGAGCGTCAGCGCAGCCCGTTTCTGGCCACACGAGCAGCTGCAGCGGCAGCCCCTGCGGGTCGAGCACCGGGTAGGTCTCCAGCTGCCAGCCGTCGAGCGACAGCGACTGCCGGAAGTACCCCGACCGGTACAACAACCCCACCCCGATGAGCGGCAGGCCGAGGTCCGAGGACGCCTTGAGGTGGTCGCCCGCGAGCACCCCGAGGCCGCCCGAGTAGTTGGGCAGCACCTCCGAGACGCCGAACTCCATCGAGAAGTAGCCGATCGCCGCGGGCAGCGACGGGTCGTCCTCCCGCTCGCCCTGGTACCAGCGCGGCTCCGCGAGGTACTCGGCGAGGTCGTCGGCGAGCTCGCGGATCGTCACCACGGTCTCGGCGTCGGCGGCCAGCTCGGCGAGCTTGGCCGTGGGGATCTCCCCCAGCAGCCGCACCGGATCGTGGCCCGCCCGCTCCCAGGCTTCGGGGTCGAGCGTGGCGAACAGGTCCAGCGTCGGCGGGTGCCAGCTCCACCGCAGGTTGGTGGCCAGCGTCTGCAGCGGCGCGAGCGCGGGCGGCAGCTGCGCCCGGACGGTGAAACGGCGAAGAGCTCTCACGGAGGAGAAGGGTAGATGAATCGATGGCGTGATCGGTCCAGATGCCGCGCGTCGGGTCTGGACTCCCCAGGTCGGGGGAGGCACGCTTGACCGCCGAGAACGCCGAGACCCGTTCCGATCGGGGAAAGACCGGGTAGGTACGTTTGTGACTCACGCGACGGATGTGTCAGACGGGGGTGCGCCGATGACGGGTCGGCTGGGGATCGACGACGTCACGCCATCGGTCGGTGACGGGCGGCATCCGAGCAAGGCCGTCGTCGGCGAAGTCATCCCGATCGGGGCCACGGTCTGGCGCGAGGGGCACGACGCCGTCGCCGCCAACGTCGTGTGGCGCAAGGTCGGCAGCCGCGCCCCCGCCCACCACGTCCGCATGGAGCAGACGGGGCTGGGCACCGACCGCTTCGAGGCCGTCGTCGCCGCCGACGAGCAGGGGCTGTGGACGTTCCGCGTCGACGCGTGGAGCGACCCCTGGGCCACGTGGCGCAACGCCGTCACCAAGAAGCTCGACGCGGGCCAGACCCCCGAGGAGCTCGCCAACGACCTGGAGATCGGCGCGCGGCTGCTGCAGCGGGTGGGCCGCCGCCCGGCCGAGCGCCCGAACCGCGACCTGCTCTTCGGCGCGGCCAACGCGCTGCGCGACACCGCGCTGCCGCTGCACGCCCGGGTCGCGCCCGCCCTGTTCCCGGCCGTGCACGCGATCATGACGGAGCGGCCGGTCCGCGAGCTGATCACCCGCGGCCGTTCGCTGCAGGTCTACGTCGACCGCGTGCGCGCCCAGTTCGGCTCCTGGTACGAGTTCTTCCCCCGCTCCACCGGCGGGCGCGACGAGACCGGCCGCGCGGTGCACGGCACGTTCGTCACCGCGGCCAAGGAGCTCGACCGCGTCGCGGCCATGGACTTCGACGTCGTCTACCTGCCCCCGATCCACCCCGTCGGCACCGTGCACCGCAAGGGCCGCAACAACTCCGTGCACGCCGGGCCCGGCGACGTCGGCTCGCCGTGGGCCATCGGCTCGGCCGAGGGCGGCCACGACGCGATCGACCCCGAGCTGGGCACGATGGAGGACTTCGACGCGTTCGTCGCGCGCACCAACGACCTCGGCATGGAGGTCGCGCTGGACTTCGCGCTGCAGTGCGCGCCCGACCACCCGTGGGTCAAGGAGCACCCCGAGTGGTTCACCGTGCGCCCCGACGGCACGATCGCGTACGCGGAGAACCCGCCGAAGAAGTACCAGGACATCTACCCGGTCAACTTCGACAACGACCCCGAGGGCATCTACAACGAGGTCCTGCGGGTCGTGCTGCTGTGGGTCGAGCACGGCGTGCGGATCTTCCGGGTGGACAACCCGCACACCAAGCCGCCGAACTTCTGGCACTGGCTGATCTGGCAGGTCAAGGCCCGGTACCCGGACGTGCTGTTCCTGGCCGAGGCGTTCACCCGGCCCGCGCGCCTCTTCGGGCTGGCCCGCCTCGGCTTCACCCAGAGCTACTCCTACTTCACCTGGCGCACCGAGAAGGCCGAGCTCACCGAGTTCGCCCTCATGCACGCCGAGCGGTGCGACGAGGCCCGGCCGAACCTGTTCGTCAACACCCCGGACATCCTCCACGAGTCGCTGCAGCACGGCGGGCGCGGCATGTTCGCGATCCGGGCGGCGCTGGCCGTCCACGATGGGGCCCACGTGGGGCGTGTACTCGGGCTTCGAGCTGTACGAGGGCGAGGCCGTCAAGCCCGGCTCCGAGGAGTACCTGAACTCGGAGAAGTACGAGCTGCGCCCGCGCGACTTCGCGGCCGCCGCGGCCACCGGCAACTCGCTGGAGCCCTACATCACGCGGCTCAACGAGATCCGCCGCGCGCACCCGGCGCTGCAGCAGCTGCGCAACATCGCGTTCCACCAGGTCAACAACGACCAGATCATCTGCTACTCCAAGACCGACCCGGCCACCGGCGACACCGTGCTCATGGTGATCACCCTCGACCCGTGGAACGCGCAGGAGGGCACCACCGCGCTCGACCTGCCCGCCCTCGGGCTCAACTGGGGCGAGGGCTTCACGGTGCACGACGAGATCACCGGCGGCACCTGGCAGTGGGGCCAGTACAACTACGTGCGGCTGGAGCCCTGGCACCACGTGGCGCACATCTTCCGCATCGTGCGTAGGCTGGAGACTCGCCCGCACGTCGCCAGGTGCATCGCAAGCGGACGGCGCCGCCGATACCGGGGTATCGGCGGGCGCCACGCCGCGGGCGTCGCGCGAGGGCCGGTTCTGGCGCTGTCGCGTCGGAAGCCGCCTCGTCGCGACGAGGCGGCTTTTTCGTGCGCCCGGCGGCGCTGAGTTCACCCGCGCGGGGCGGTGGCCCGAACAGCGTTATCGATCAAGTTCGAGAAGCGGCCTGCGGCGCGTCGACCGATCGAAGTACGGTCCACCGACCCCGACCGGCACGCCATGATCAGCGCGTGACGGAGCGCGACGGGGGCCGTTGCGGGCGATGATCGACCTCAGCGGCGCACTTGCTGGTCATCTGCGCCGGTCAGGCCCCAATTCGGTGATCATCCGGGCGGCGCGGAATCACCCACCCCGCGTGGTAGATGTCACGCAGGGGACATACGCTTCCGCCGTCCCCCCACACCACGTCCTGCGTCCGCGCGATGAGCACGGTAGGACTGGTGGGGTGCGCCCTCCGCCCGTCCCTCGCCCGGTAGGAACGCGATTCGCCGATGTCGACTGAGACCACCGCAGCCACCACCGCGGGTACCCCCGCCACCAGCCCAGCAGACCCCGTCGAGGAGGTCAGCGCCGATGACTACAGCCATGCGCGCACCCTCGACGTCGATCACGACTGGTACAAGCGCGCCGTCTTCTACGAGGTGCTCGTACGGGCGTTCAACGACTCCAACCGCGACGGCACCGGCGATCTCCGCGGGCTGACCGAGAAGCTCGACTACCTGCAGTGGCTGGGCGTCGACTGCCTCTGGCTGCCCCCGTTCTACGACTCACCGCTGCGCGACGGCGGCTACGACATCCGCGACTTCCGCACGGTGCTGCCGGAGTTCGGCACGGTCGAGGACTTCGTCACGCTGCTCGACGAGGCGCACAAGCGCGGCATCCGCGTGATCACCGACCTCGTCATGAACCACACCTCGGACACCCACCCGTGGTTCGAGGAGTCCCGCCGCCACCCCGAGGGCCCCTACGGCGACTTCTACATGTGGGAGGACGACGACTCGCGCTACCCCGAGGCGCGCATCATCTTCGTCGACACCGAGCAGTCGAACTGGACCTACGACCCGGTGCGCGGCCAGTTCTACTGGCACCGGTTCTTCTCCCACCAGCCCGACCTGAACTACGACTGCCCGGCCGTGCAGGAGGCCATGCTCGACGTCCTGCGCTTCTGGCTCGACCTCGGCATCGACGGCTTCCGGCTCGACGCGGTGCCCTACCTCTACGCCCGCGACGGCACGAACTGCGAGAACCTCCCCGAGACGCACGCGTTCCTGCGCCGTTGCCGCAAGGTGCTCGAGGACGAGTACCCCGGCCGGTGCATGCTCGCCGAGGCCAACCAGTGGCCGTCGGACGTCGTGGAGTACTTCGGCGACCCCGCGGTCGGCGGCGACGAGTGCCACATGGCCTTCCACTTCCCGCTCATGCCGCGCATCTTCATGGCGGTGCGGCGGGAGAACCGCTTCCCGATCTCGGAGATCCTGGCGCAGACGCCCGCGATCCCGTCCGGGGCGCAGTGGGGGATCTTCCTGCGCAACCACGACGAGCTCACGCTCGAGATGGTCTCCGACGAAGAACGCGACTACATGTACGCGGAGTACGCCAAGGACCCGCGGATGAAGGCCAACATCGGCATCCGCCGACGGCTGGCGCCGCTGTTGGAGAACGACCGCAACCAGCTGGAGCTCTTCACGGCACTGCTGCTGTCGCTGCCTGGTTCGCCCGTTTTGTACTACGGTGACGAGATCGGCATGGGAGACAACATCTGGCTGGGCGACCGCGACGCCGTCCGCAGCCCCATGCAGTGGACGCCCGACCGCAACGCGGGCTTCTCGTCGAGCGACCCGGGCCGGATCTACCTGCCGCCGATCATGGACCCGCTGTACGGGTACCAGGCGGTGAACGTGGAGGCGCAGCTGAACTCCAGCACGTCGCTGCTGCACTGGAACCGGCACATGATCGAGGTCCGGAAGCGGCACTCGGCGTTCGGCCTGGGCGACTACCACGAGCTGGGCGGCTCCAACCCGTCCGTGCTCGCCTACGTGCGCAGCCACACCGGAGAAGACGGCACGGCCTCCACCGTGCTCTGCGTCAACAACATGTCCCGCTTCCCGCAGCCGGTGGAGCTGGACCTGTCGGCGTGGCTGGGCAGCCACCCCCACGAGCTCACGGGCGGCGTGCCGTTCCCGAAGATCGGCGAGCTGCCCTACCTCTTGACATTGCCCGGACACGGGTTCTACTGGTTCTCGATCACCCCGCCGGAGGACAATTCGTGAATCGACTGGTCGAGGAGCTCCCCACCCTCCTGCCGGAGTGGCTGACCCACCAGCGCTGGTTCGGCGCGAAGGGCAGGCCGGTCCGCTCGGTAGCGGTGGCGGCCGTCACACCGCTCATCACCGAGGGCGATCCGCTCCTCGACCACGTCCTCCTGCGCGTCGGGTTCGACAGTCACAACGGCGGAGGCGAGCACTACTACCAGCTGCTCGTCGGCCGCTCCGCCGCTCCGCGCGGCGAGCTGGAGCACGTCACGTTCGGCGCGGTCGACGGGCTGGTGGCCTACGACGGGCTGTGGGACCTGCGCGTCACCGAATGGCTGCTCACCGCCCTCCGGGAGGGCCGCACGATCGGCGGCCTGCGGTTCGTCCCCGAGCCCGACGCGAAGATCGCCGAGCGGGGCGCGGGGCGGGTGCTGGGGGTCGAGCAGTCGAACACCTCGGTGTCGTGGGGCGAGCGCTCGATCCTCAAGCTGTTCCGCCGCGTGCTGCCCGGCCTCAACCCCGATCTGGAAGTGCACCGGGCGCTGCGCTCGGTGAACAGCAATGAGGTCGCTGCGCTCCAGGGCGCGGTCGAGGGCACGTTCGACGGCGAACCGTTCACGCTCGCGATGCTGCAGGACTTCGCGGCCAACTCGGCCGACGGCTGGTCGATGGCCCTGGCCAGCGTGCGCGACCTGCTGGCCGAGGCGGACCTGCGCGCCGACGAGGTGGGCGGCGACTTCGCGGGCGAGGCCTCGCGGCTCGGCGAGACCGTCGCCGTGGTGCACGACGAGCTGCGCCGGGCGCTGGGCGAGACCTCGCGCGACGCCCGCGAGCTCGCCGCCGTCTGGCACGAGCGGTTGGGCGCCACGGTCGCCGAGGTGCCGGTGCTCGCGCCGTACGTCGACGGGATCCGGGCCACCTACGACGCGGTGGCCGGGCTCGCCGAGGGGATGCCGACCCAGCGGGTGCACGGCGACCTGCACCTCGGGCAGACCCTGCGCACCCCGCGGGGCTGGCTGCTGATCGACTTCGAGGGCGAGCCCGCCGCGCCGCTGGCCGAGCGGGTGCGGCCGGATTCGGCGCTGCGGGACGTGGCGGGCATGCTGCGCTCGTTCGACTACGCGGCGTTCCACCAGATCCTGGCCCGCGAGCCCGCCGCGTTCGACGACGCCGCCCACGACTCCCAGCTCACCTGGCGCGCCAACGAGTGGGCCGAGCGCAACCGCGCGGCCTTCTGCGAGGGCTACGCGTTGCAGTCGGGCACCGACCCCCGCGACCAGCGCGCGCTGCTGCGGGCGTTCGAGCTGGACAAGGCGGTCTACGAGCTGCTGTACGAGACCCGCAGCCGCCCGGCCTGGGCCCCGATCCCCCTGGCGTCCATCGCCCGCCTGTCCCAGGAGTCCGGCGCAGGCACGTCCGTCTAGCGTCCGCCGAAGAGCAGCTCCTCCCGAGCCCGGAACCGCGGCTCGAACAGCCGGTTCAGCACGCGCATCGGCCACCCGGCTTCCGCCAGCAGCGCGGCCCGGTCCTCCGGCGAGGCGTGCCGCAGCACCCACGGCACGAGGAACGGCAGCAGGCTCGGCTTGAGGTTGCCCTGGAACCGCTTCTGCAGCCGCTCGTAGTCCGCCACGCGCACCCGCTCGGTGATGATCGGGAAGACGTCGCGCTCCTCGGCGGCGACGTGCCGGGTGAGGAGGTCGGCGACCTCCCGGAGCACCCCCACGAGCTCCGGGTCGGCCACCTCCCGCGCGGCCAGCTCGTTCGCGCGGTGCAACAGGGGATCGAGCTGCTCGTGGTCTTCCGTCAGCGGCACGAGCGCCGTCCGGTCGCCCGCGACCGCCTCCAGGAACGGCCAGACGTCCTCGTCCTCGACGTGGTGGTGGCTCTCGATCTCGGCGGACACCACCCGCAGGTAGTAGCGCAGCGCGGCCATGCGGGCCCGGTCGGGCCGGTCGACGAGATCGGCCGCCGCGATCGCGAGCCGTTGCAGGTCGACGGTCATCGCCCGGTGGACCACGCGGTAGTCGCGCAGGTCCGGCGCGGGTTCCCCCGGCGTGCGGGGAAGCACGTGGAATGCGGTCACGAGCCCAGTTCACCCGTACCCCGGCCCGCGGACGTCAGTAATGGGTACTGAATTTCCACCGGGGCGTGGAAGCCCGCGAGCGACGGGTCGCGCACCCAGTCGACCTCGACGTGGGTGCCGTCCGGGTCGGTGAACCAGAACGACAGCTTCGGGCCGAGGTCGGTGACCACCCCGTCGCTCGCGCCGCGGTCGCGCACGCGGCGGCGCAGCTCGTCGAACGCCTCCTGCGAGGGCACGTTCAGCGCGAAGTGGTCGAGGTGGCCGCGGTCCAGCATGGCGGCCGACGCCCGGCCGTGCGGGTTGTCCGCGACCTCGACGGGGTGCAGCACGCCGTCGCCGCCGACGGACAGGATCGCGTGGCGGAACGCCGGGGTCGTCTCGGCGAAGACGACGGTCGCGCCGAACACGTCGGCGTAGAAGGCGCAGAAGCGGTCGACGTCCTCGGTGAGGATCGCGACGTGGTTGATTCCAGAAGTCAGCATGCGTGCAGCGTCGCCGGGCCCGGCTGCGGTTCGGCTGTGGTTAGGTCGGGGCGTGCTGGCGGTGCTCGGCCCGGTGACCGTCGAGGGCGTGCCCGTGGTGGGGCGCAAGACCCGCGAGGTGCTGGCCCTGCTCGCGCTGGCCGCGCCGCGCCCGATCACCGCCGCCGGGCTCGCCGACCGGCTCTGGGACGACCCGCCGCCGTCGGCGATCAAGACCGTGCAGGCGCACGTCTCCCGGGCCCGCACCGCGCTCGCCGCGGCCGGGGGCGCCCGGTTGGAGAGCGGCTACCGCGTCGTCGCCGGGCCTACCGGGCTGGACGTGCTCGCCGTCGAGGACCTGCGCCGCCGGGCCAGGGTCGCGGGGCTCGCCGGGCACGATCACGACGCCGCGGGCTGGCTCGCCGAGGCCCGCCGCCGGTGGCGCGGCGAGCCGGAGCTGCCCGCCACCCACGCGGGCGACGCCGAACGCGCGCGGCTGGCCGAGGAGCACCTGCTGCTGGTGGAGGACCACCTCGCCGCGGAGGTCGCCGCGGGCCGCCCGGGCGCCGCGCTGCCCGAGCTGCAGGCGCTCACCGCGGCCCACCCGCTGCGCGAGCGGATCTGGGGCCTCGCGATCACGGCGCTCTACCGGTGCGGGCGGCAGGCCGACGCGGTCGCGGCGTACCAGGCCGCCCGCCGTCACCTGCGCGACGAGGTCGGGATGGAGCCCGGCCCGCAGCTGCGAGCGCTGGCGGAGGGGGTTCTGCGGCACACCCTCCCGGTCACCGCGCCGCCCGCACCCAGCCCGCCCGCGCTCGCGTTCGACGGACCCCACTACGCCGACGCGGGCGGACGGCACGTCGCGTGGGGCGTGTACGGCACCGGTCCCGTCGACGTGCTGCTGCTCAACCCGACCTTCCTGCCCGTCGACGCCTACCGCGAGGAGGCGCACCTGGCGCACGCCGTCGGACGGCTGGCGGCGGGGCGTCGGGTGGTGGCGTTCGACCGGAGCGGGCTGGGCCTGTCCGACCCGGTCGCGCCGGAGACGCCGCCGAGCGTGGCCCAGTGGACGACCGACGCCGTCGCCGTGCTGGACGCGAGCGGCGCCGGCCGCGTCCACGTGCTGGCCAACGCCGACACCGGGCTGATCGCGCTGCGCCTCGCCGCCGAGCACCCGGACCGCGTCGCGAGCGTCACGGTGGTGAACCCCTACCCCCGGGTGTCGGTCGGCGACGGGTACCCGCACGGCGAGCCCGCTTCGATGGAGGACGTGCTGCGCGACATCCGCACGCCCGGCGCCCGCCCGCCGGTCGACGTGCTCACCTGGATCGCGCCCGCCGTGGCCGACGACGTCCGGTTCCGCGCCTGGTGGGACGCCGCCGGGCGGCGCGCCGCCAGCCCCCGCACCGCGGGCCTCGTGCACCGCGCGATCGTCGACGGCGACGTGCGCGCCCTCCTGCCCGAGGTCACCGTGCCGGTGCTGCTGCTCTCCCGCGTCGACTGCCCGTCGCACGACCCCGGCCACGGCCGCTGGCTCGCCGCCCACCTCCCCCGCGCGACCCTGCGCGAACACCCCGACCCCAACGGCGTGTGGTTCCTGGGCGACGTCGACTGGGTCCTCACCCAGTTCGCCGCGTTTGCCCGCTCCGTCGACCGGGAACCTCCACCCTGAGCGTGGGAGGAGTGGTCAAGGTGATCACATTCGTGATCTTGTCCATCGTGTGCATCTTCGTGATGGCGGGCGTCATCACCGTGGCCGACGGGGTGCGAGGCAAGCTCTGAGCTAGTTCGGATCGGGCTGCGGCACGGCCGGGCACCGCTTGTCCGACCGGTCGCCCGCCACCCGGGCGGGCAGGGTGCCGTCGGCCAGGTAGGCCGCGATGGCGTTGTCGGTGCACGCCACCCCGGAGAGCGAGCCCGCGTGGGTCGTGCCGCCCACGCCTTCGATCAGCGCTGACTTCCCGAACACCCGGCGGGCTTCCAACGCGCCGGAGTACGGCGTGGCGGCGTCGAGCGTCTCGCTGATCAGCAGCACCGGCGGCGCGGCCGCGCCCGAGATCTTCACCGGTTGCCGCGCGGGCGCCTTCCACGTCTGGCAGGGTGCGTTGTACCAGGCGTTGCCCCACGTCTCGAACGGCGCGGTGGCCGCCACCCGCGTGTTGTCGGCGAGCACCCGGGCGAACGGCTGCGGCCAGGGCGTGTCGGTGCACTGGACGGCGAGGTAGATCGCGTAGCCGTTGTCGTCGCCGATCGAGGCCGTGTCGTCGTAGAGCGCCACGAGTGCGGCCGCGTCGCGCTTCTGCACCCACTTCGCGAACGTCGACGCGATCTTCCCCCAGCCCGAGACGTAGTACCCGGCCTGCAGGAAGATGTCGGTCCACTCGGACGGGCCGATCTTGCCGCCCGCCGGAGCGGCCCGGAGCTTGTCCCGCTCGGCGTAGTAGCGCTTCTCGACGGCGTCGCCGGAGTTGCCGAGGTGGTAGACGGCGTCGTTCTTGGCGATCCAGTCGAAGTACACCTCGATGACCTTCTGGAACGCGACGTCCTGGTCGAGGTTGCCCTGGTACCACACCCCGCGGTGGTCGACCACGCCGTCGAACACCGCCCGCCGCAGGTTCTGCGGGAAGAGGGTGGCGTAGACCTGGCCGAGGTAGGTGCCGTAGGAGAAGCCGTAGAAGTTGATCTGCTTGGCGCCCAGCGCCTTGCGGATGGTGTCCAGGTCCTTGGCGGCGTCCGCGGTGGTGAGGTGCGACAGCAGCGCGCCACCCTTCTTCGCGCAGGCCGCCGCGTAGCGCTCGGCCCGCGCCTGCCACGCCGCGACCACGCCGGGCGCCTTCGCCGGGTCGTACTCCGGACGGTTGTAGCCGCCGTAGTCGGGGACGCAGGACAGCGCGGGCTTGCTGGCGCCGACGCCGCGGGGGTCGAAGCCGATCCAGTCGTAGGCGTCGCCCGCGTGCTTGGGCACGCTGCCGCCGAGCAGGGCGAGCGAGCGCCCCGCGCCGCCCGGCCCGCCCGGGTTGACCAGCATCGGGCCCTGCGCCTTGGCGTCGGCGACCTTGTGCTTCACCCGCGACACCGCGATCTTGATCTTCTCGCCGCCCGGCCGCGCGTAGTCCAGCGGAGCGGTGACGAAACCGCACTCCGCCCGGCCCGCGAGCGGCGCTTTCGGGCACGGACCCCAGGCGACGGGCGGCGGCTGGTAATCCGGCGACGGCGCGGCCTGCGCCACAGGAGCCGCGACCGTCGAAGCGACGACGGCGGCCAACACGGTCAGCGCGAAGCGACGCACTTTTCCCCCACTCCCCCGATGTGGACGGAGAGCGAGATTGCCATCCGGGTCCGACCGGGACAACCACCCCGACGGGCGGTCCTCGGTCACAATGGGTGCTTGCTCCCGGGAGGGGTCCCGCGCGAGGCTGGCGGTCGTGGATCTTCTTCCGGGCGTGCGCTCGTCCCTCGTCGACACCGAGCGGATCCGGATGCGCGTGCTGGAGTCCGGTCCGGCGGACGGCGAGCCCGTGGTGCTCGTGCACGGCAACCTCTCGACCTCCCGCTTCTACGAGCACCTCATGCCGGAACTGCCGTCGCGCTACCGGGTGATCGCCCCGGACATGCGCGGCTTCGGCGACTCCGACCCCGCCCCGCTCGACGCCACCCGCGGGCTCGCCGACTGGGCCGACGACACCGCCGCCCTCCTCCGCGCGCTCGACGTCACCGCGCCGCCGCACCTGGTGGGCTGGTCGACCGGCGGCGCGGCGATCGCGCGGTTCGCGCTCGACCGGCCGGTGGCGTCGCTGACGTTCCTCGACCCCGTCTCGCCCTACGGCTACGGCACCCCCGCCTTCCCGGACGCCGCAGGCACGGGCGGCGGCGGGATCAACCCCGAGGTCGTCGCGCGCCTGCGGGCGGGCGACACCACCGCCGACAGCCCGTTCACGGCGCGCAGCATGTTCCGCGCGTTCTACGTCGCGCCCGGGTTCGCCGAGCCGCGCGAAGACCTGCTGGTCGACGAGATCCTCAAGACCCACCTCGGCGACACCAACTACCCCGGCGACGCCACGGCATCGGAGAACTGGCCGGGGTTCGCGCCCGGCACGTCGGGCATCCTCAACGCGCTCTCGCCGCGCTACTGCCGCTGGGACGACATCGTCGACCTCGACCCGAAGCCCCCCGTGCTGTGGACGCACGGCGCGGTGGACCTCGTCGTCGCCGACGGCTCGCCGTTGGAGATGGGCACGCTCGGCGCCTCCGGCGCGGTGCCGGGCTGGCCCGGCGCGGACGTCTACCCGCCGCAACAGATGGTGGCCCAGATCCGCTCGGTGCTCGAGCGCTACGCCGAGGCGGGCGGCGCGGTGCGCGTCGAGATCATCGAGGGTTCGGGCCACGGGCCGCACCTCGACGCCGCCCCGCGCTGGCTCGCGATCTTCCGGGAGTTCCTTACGACGATCGGGTGAACGACCGGCGGAGATCGGGCCTGCCGACCGATGGAGGGGTGTGCACGCCAGCGGGAAGATCCGGCCCGACCCGGGTGCCGCGCTGCTCGAGCTGTACGACGCGGCGCTCCCCCAGGTCTACGGCTACCTGCTGGCGCGCTGCGGGCGTCGGGCCCTCGCCGAGGACCTGACGGCCGAGACGTTCCTCGCCGCCGTCGCCGCCTGCAGGCGGGAGCCGCCGCCGACGCCCAGCACCGGCTGGCTGGTCGGCATCGCCCGGCACAAGCTCGTCGACCACTACCGGGCCGCCGAGCGGGAGACCCGCGGGCTCGCGGCGGTCGCCGGTGAGGACGTGACCGATCCTTGGGACGCGCACCTCGATGCGCTGCTGGCGCAGGAGGTGTTGGCCGAGCAGTCGGGCCTGCACCGGGCCGTGCTCACGTTGCGCTACCTCGACGGCCTTCCGGTCGGCGAGGTGGCGCACGTGCTCGGCCGCACCCGCCGCGGCACCGAGGCGTTGCTCGGCCGCGCCCGCGCCGCGTTCCGCCGGAGCTACGAGGGGAGGACCCGATGACGCATCCGCAGCCCGATCCGTTCCGCGCATTGCGGGCGTCCGACGGGCCCGTCGACCCCGACCCGGCCTTCGCGGCCGCCCTGCGCGCTCGGGTGGAGCGCGCCCTGCTGTGGGAGGAACCGATGACCAGCACGCTCACACCGCCGCGCACCGCGCCGCGGATGCACACCCTCACCCCGTACCTCGCCGTCGTCGACGCCCGCGCGAGCATCGCGTTCTACGTCGCCGCGTTCGGGGCCGTGCGCCGCGGCGATCCCTACGTGATGCCCGACGGGCGGATCGGCCACGTCGAGGTCGGGATCGGCGACACGGTCCTCATGCTCGCCGACGAGTTCCCCGAGATCGGCCTGCGGGCGCCGGTCGGCCGCGGCGGGGCGAGCCAGTCGTTGCGGCTGGAGACCGCGGACCCGGACGGGGTCGTCGCCGCGGCAGTCGCGGCGGGCGCCGTGCTGGAGCGGCCGGTCACCGACGCGCCGTACGGGCGCGGCGGCGTGGTCGTCGACCCGGACGGGCACCGGTGGATGGTCTCGCGCGAGGCGCCGACGGCCCATCCCGGCGACGTGGTGTACGCGTCGCTGTGGGCGCCCGACGCGGGCCGCACCCGGCGGTTCTTCGACGGGGTGCTGGGCGGGCTCGGCGCGTTGGGCACCGCGGACGGGGCCACGCCGACCCTGATGTGCTGCTACGAGGTGACCGACGTGGACGCGGCCGTCGTGGCCGTGCGGGCCGCGGGCGGCACCGCCGACGACCCGCGGGACGAGCCGCACGGGCGCACCGCCGACTGCGTCGACGACCAGGGCATCCCGTTCGCGCTGCACACCGGGTACTACCCGCCGCTGCCCGAGAGCCCGCTGGCCTACGCCGAGCTGCGCGTTCCCGACGCCACGCGGGCCCGGGCGTTCTACGGCACCGTGCTGGGCTGGGGGTTCGATCCCGGGGGCGAGCGGGGCTACTGGCACCCCCGCCGTTCCGACGGCGAGTTCCCGGCCCCGATGTTCGGGCTCGTCGGCGGCGCGGCCGAGGCGCGGGTGGTGCCGACGTTCGGGGTGGCCGACGTCGCGGCCGCGGTCGCCGCCGTCCGGGCCGCGGGCGGGGAGGCCGCCGACGGCGACGAGCGCGGCGGCACGCCGTGCGTGGACGACCAGGGCACGCCCTTCCACCTCCGCCCCTGACGGCGAGTCTCCGATTCCCTGACGGCGAGTCTCCGATTCCCCGACGGCGAGTCGCCGTTCTCACGACGGCGAGTCTCGATTCTCGGCGCGTGCCCGCCTACGACCTCGCGGCGACCGTCGCCGCAATCGAGACTCGCCGTCACGGTTGTGGAGACTCGCCGTCGCGGATGTGGAGACTCGGCCTGGGGGTAGGCGGGTAGCGTCCCGCGCGTGATCGACGACGGGGCCGAGGTGCTCGCGCGGGTGGACCGCGGCGGGGTGGTGGAGGCGGTGCACACCGGGCACGCGATCGCGCTCGCCGCCGACGGGTCCCCGCTGGTGCGGGCGGGCGACCCGGACGGCCCGTTCCTGCCGCGCTCGTCGCTCAAGCCGCTGCAGGCCGTCGCGATGCTGCGGGCAGGCCTCGCCCTCGACGGGCCCGGGCTCGCGCTGGCCTGCGCGAGCCACGAGGGCGAGCCCGCCCACGTCGAGGGGGTGCTCGCGATCCTCCGACAGACCGGCCGCACCCCCGCGCACCTGCAGACCCCCGCCGCGATGCCGAACGGCTCGGACGCCGCGTTCGCCTGGCGGCAGGCGGGCCGCGGCCCGGAGCCGATCGCCCACATGTGTTCGGGCAAGCACGCCGCGATGCTCGCCACCTGCGTCACGGCGGGCTGGGACCCGGCGTCCTACCGCGACCCGGGCCACCCGCTCCAGACCCTGGTGCGGGCCACGATCACCGAGTTCACCGGCGACGAGCCGCTCCCCGTCGTCGTCGACGGCTGCGGCGCACCCGCGTTCTCGGCCACCGTCGCAGGCGTGGCGCGCGCCTACGGCCGGATCGCGGCCGCCCGCGCGGGCACCCCCGAGCACCGCGTCGCGACGGCCATGCGCGAGCACCCCTGGTACGTCGGCGGCACCGGCACGCTGGTCACGCAGCTGGGCGGCGCCGTTCCCGGACTGCTCGCCAAGAACGGCGCCGAGGGGGGCTTCGCCGCGGCCCTGCCGGACGGGCGGGCGCTGGCCGTCAAAGTGCTCGACGGCTCCCCCCGCGCCCTGCCCGCCCTCGTCGTGGCCCTCCTGCGCGCCCTCGGCGTCGACGCCCCCGCCCCCGACCCGGTGCTCGGTGGCGGCGCGCCGGTCGGCGAGGTGCGACCGACTTTGTGAAATCGCGGCGGAAAACACGGACGCGTCAGCGCACTGCGGCGTCCCACTCGATGTGGTGGCCGTGCATCCAGGTGAGCGACGAGTCCATCGACTTAGCCGCGCGCCGGAAGATGATCGGCAGCACCGCGTCGCGGACCACCCGCCCGACCGGGCCCGCGGCCTTGGCGTTGCTCGACCGCGCACCCGCCTTCACCACCCGCTCCACCCGTTCCCGGCGGAGCCCTTCGAACGTCGGGAACGCGTGGTCGGGGACGTCGCGCAGGCACTGGGCCAGCACCACCGCGTCCTCCAGCGCCATCGCCGCACCTTGCCCCGCGGCGGGCGAGGTGGCGTGCGCCGCGTCCCCGATGATGATCATGTTGTCGCGGTACCAGCGCCGGACCCGCGGCATGTCGAAGGTCGCCCAGCCGGTCAACGGCCCGGGCGCGGCGGCGATCATCTCGCGCATCGGCCCGTAGTCGTCCCCCAGGAGCTCCAGGAGCCAGGTGCGCCAGTCGGCGTCGGTCATCGCCTCCAGCTCGCCGGGCGCGGGCTCGCGCGGGTGCGGCGGGTTGGCGAACCAGCCCGCGCTGCCGTCCGGCGCCGCCGTCCACCCGAAGAAGCAGCGCGTGCCGAACATCATCTGGAACTCGTCGGGCGGCGTGTCGAGGGGGAAGTCCGGGATGTAGCCGCCGATGTTGAGCACCGGCACGTAGCGCACGGGCGCCGCGTCCGGGTCGATGATCTCCCGCACCCGGGACCGGATGCCGTCGCAACCGATGAGGTAGTCGCCTTCGGCGGTGCTACCGTCGGCGAACGTCACCGCCACCCGTCCCCCTTCGGACCGCGCTTCGACCAGCCGCATCCCGTAGCGGATCGACGCCCCGCGGGCCACCGCCTCGTCGCGCAGACCCGTGTACAGGTCGCTGCGGCGCAGCATCTGGCTGCCGGTGCCGTCGGGCAGCACCGGGCCGTTGCTCATGCGGCCGAGCACCTTGCCCTTGCCGTTGAGGAACCGCATCGACCGCGTCGGGTAGCCCAGCTCGGCCACCAGCTGGTGCGCGTCGACCGCGCGCAGCGCGTCGATCCCGTTGGCCTGCAGCGTGAGCCACGACCCCACCTCGTCGGCACCGGTCGGGTGCGCCTCGAACACCTCCGCGTGGATGCCCGCCTTCTGCATCGCCATCGCCACCACCGGCCCCGCGACACCCGCGCCGATCACCACTGCCGTCTTCACGTTCCCCCCTAGACTTCACTCGACCTAGCAAGTATCTCGTACAAACGAGTATCTTGTTCAAACGAGATACTGTCAAGGAGCTCCGTGGACGACGACGCGCTGCGCGCCGAGGTCACCGACCTGCTGCTCCGGTTCATCGCGGGCGTGGTGTTGCACAGCAACGAGGTGGCCCGCCGCGTGGGCCTGGGCCCCAGCGACGCCCAGTTCCTGGGGTTGCTCCGCCTCGAAGGGCCGCTCACGCCGGGCAGGCTCGCCGAGCTCACCGGGCTCACCACCGGCTCGGTGACCGGCGTGCTCGACCGGCTGGAACGCGGCGGCTTCGTGCGCCGCGAGCGCGACGCGGCCGACCGCCGCAAGGTGCTCGTGACCCCGGTGCCCGAGGCAGCGGCCCGGCTCGCCGCGCACTACGCCGAGCACGGGGCGCACACCGACGCCCTGCTCGGCAGGCGCGACACCGCGGAGCTCCGGGTGGTGGCCGACTTCCTCCGCGACCTGATCGCCTCGCCGGGCGGGATGGTCAGCGACGCGCCGCGCTGACGGGCACCTCGACCGGGCCGCGCTGCGCCGGGATCACGACCGGCGGGGCGGCGGGCAGGGCGAGCTGGCCCTCGGCCGGGCGATCCGGGCTGCGCCGGTGCGAGCGGACCCAGCCCAGGGCCCGCCAGTGCCCACGCACGAACGCCATATCTCCATGTAAGCACGCGGCACCGACAATGTGGCCGTGTCCCGTTCCGAACGGCTCTTCCGCATCGCGATGGCGGTCAAGGGCATCGACGGCCTGCTCGAGCTGGTCGGCGGCATCACCCTGCTGCTCGTGTCGCAGGCCGAGGTGCAGAAGGCGATCACGGCCGTCGTCGCGCGGGACCTGCTCGGCCCGCCCGACGGCTCGCTCGCCCGCCACTTCGTCGCGGGCACGGCCGAGTTCGCCTCGGGCAACCGCACGTTCGCCGTGGTCTACCTGCTGTTGCACGGCGTGCTCAAGATCGGCCTGGTCGTCGCGCTGCTCCGGCACTGGTTGCCCGCCTACCCGGTGGCGATCGTCGTGCTCAGCGCGTTCGTGGTGTACGAGGTGTACCGGGCGACCCAGACCGGTTCGGTGCTGCTGCCGGTGCTCGCGGTCGTGGACGTCGCGGTGATCACCCTGGTGGTGCGGGAGTACCGGGCACTGCGCCGTGCGCAAAGCGCTCCGCGCGGATCGGTCAAGGGTTCACCTCACCCCTAGCCTCGACGTCGTGGTGACGATCGACGACACCGAGCCCAGCGCCCGACCGTCACGCGGACGGCGGGTGGCGCTGCGCGTGGCGGTCGTCGGGCTCCTCGCGGTGTTCAGCGCGTGCGGGCTGGCCGTCGAGGGGGCGCTCTCCGCGCCGGGCGACGACCCCGCGGTCGCGAAGCTCGCCGAGTGGGGCCGCGACAACGGTCTCGGCGGCCTCGTCACCTGGCTGGAAGGCCTGCGCTACGCGGCCGACCAGCCCGCGGTCGGCGGCACCCCGGCGGGCGGCATCCCGGCGGCGGGTGGCGCCGAGCAGCCCGGCCGCGCGTTCGGCGGCGGCGACACCCCGCTCGCCCCGCTCACCGGCGGCAGGCCGCTGCCGGGTGAGGGCCGCTGGCAGACCGTGGTCACCGCGCACGGGCGCCCGGCCGTGCAGGTGGCCGCACTGCGCCCCGACCGTCAGCACACCTCGTACGTGGTCGGCGTGCTCCGCATGGACGCCACGCTGGTGCGCGGCCTGCTCCACCCCGGCACCCGCGACCCCGGCGGCCGGTGGCGGGCGTCGTTCGGCCTCACCCCGGCCGAGCAGCGGGTGGTCGCCGTGGCCTTCAACGGCGGCTTCCGGCTGAACGACCCCAGCCACAACGGCTACTTCAGCGAGGGCCGCACGGTCACCCCGCTCCGCGACGGCGCCGCCAGCCTGGTGCTGCGCACCGACGGCACGGCCGACGTCGGCACCTGGAACGGCGAGGTGCGGATGGGCCCGCAGGTGGCGAGCGTGCGGCAGAACCTGCAGATGCTCGTCGACGGTGGGCAGGTCAACCCCACCTGCGCCACCGGCGGCACGAAGGAGTGGGGCAGCACGATCGGCCAGGCCGCCTACATCCACCGCTCCGGCTTCGGCGTGACGGCGGGCGGCGCCGAGGTGTACGTCGGCGGACCCGCCCTCTCCGTCTGCACGCTGGGCCGGATCCTCGCCGACGCGGGGGTGGTGCGCGGCATGGAGCTCGACATCAACCCCGGCTGGGTCTCCGGCGCCTACTTCCACGACCACCCGGTCGGCGCCCCCACCGGGTACGCGCTGTTCCCGGCGGAGCAGGTGCCGCCCACCCACTACCTCGGCCCGTCGAGCCGCGACTGGTACTCCTGGGCCCTGCGCTAGCCTCGTCATCTGCGGAACTCCTCGGCGAACGTGCCGAGCGCGCGCGTCGCCTCGTCGCGGGTGAGGCCCCGGGCGGCGGCCGCCGCGAGGTACTCCTGGAGCGCGGCGGTCGGCCGACCGCCACCCGCTCCGCGGCCCGGTAGGCCGTCACGCCATTGCACGATCTCCTCCATGCGTTCCGGACGCCATCCGGGGGTGCCGTCGACCTCGACGTCCGGCGCGGGGAAGGGGTGACGCCCTCGTCAACGGGGTCGCGTGGCCTCGAGCACGTGGGCGGTCATGGCCCCGGTGATCGGGCCTTCGCCCAGCAGCGCGGTCATCTCCTCCGCGACGGCCGCGGTAGCCGCTGCGAGGTCGCCGCGGGCCGTGATCTCGGCCAGCAGCGGGGTGCCCCCGCAGTAGCCCGAGGCCAGGTCGGCGGCGGAGGCGGCGGTGCCCTCGAGCGTGACCGGGGTGATCGCCTCGCAGCGCAGGCCGCCCGCCGCGACGTCGGCGGCGAACACGTCGGGGTCGGCGTAGCCGTGCGGCACGGCGGACATGAACGTCGGCGGATCGTCGGGGAACACCCGTCCCAGTGCGGTGACCAGGGCGGCCTCGAAGGCGTGGGTGTCGAGCGGGGCCCACGCGTTCATCAGCACCCGGCCCCCGGGCGCGAGCACCCGCGCCACCTCGGCGAACGCGACGGGCTTGTCGGGGAAGAACATCACGCCGAACTGGCAGGCGACGAGGTCGAAGGCCGCGTCGTCGAACGGGAGCCGCATGGCGTCGGCCTGCTGCCACCGGGCGGCGGGCACCCGGCGCGCGCCTAGCTCGACCATCGCGCCGTTGAGGTCGGTGGCCGTGACCGCCCCGGCCACGTCCACCAGCTCGCGGGTGAGCACGCCGGTGCCCGCGGCCAGCTCCAACGCCTCCCCGACGGGGTGCGCCGCCGCCCGCCGGGCCAGGTCGACCGCGAAGGGGTGGAACACCGTGGGCACGAGCCAGCGGTCGTAGGCCGCGGGCATGCTGTCCACCCACACCCGGTTCGCGTCGCCCGTCATGGCGCCGGAGGGTACGCCGATCCGGTGCGGGTGCCGGAGAACGTCGCGGGACGGCCCGGAGCGCGGCGGCCGCGGGCGAAACGGCCGACTCGCCGTGCCCGAAATGGAGACTCGGCGTCGCGGAAATGGAGACTCGCCTTCCCCTGGGGTGGGGTCAGTAGGACCTCGCCACCACGGCCACCAGGTCGGGCTCTTCGCGGACTCGGGTAACGAGCCGTCTTCGCGTTGCAGGCACCGGACGGTGACGGCGTCCTGCGCCAGCCGGTCCTCCCCCGCGGCCCCGACCGCCGCCCACGGGAGCCGGGCGAACCCGGTGCGCGCGGCCTCGGCGGCCTCCGCGACCGACTCGACGTCGTGCGTCCGGTCGTCCCGGCGCCGCGTGGCGGCGGCCAGCATCGCGGCCTGCACCGTCGGCCAGCAGCCCGGGCACGGCCGCGGCCAGCCCGGCGAGCGCCACCGACGACTTCTCCCCCGTGTCCCGGCGCACCAGCGTGACCTGCCCGGCCGCGAGGTCGCGCGGCCCCAGCTCGACCCGCAGCGGCGCGCCCTTGATCTCCCACTCGGTCACGCGGCGCCCGAACGACCGGCCCTCCCGCGCGTCGACCCGCACCCGCACGCCCGCGCCGCGCAGCGACTCCGCCACCTGCTCGGCGACGTGCAGCAGCGATGGCGTCGGCGCGCACCGGCAACACCACCACCTGCGCGGGCGCGACGGCGGGCGGCACCAGCAGGCCCGCGTCGTCGCCGTGCCCCATGATCAGCCCGCCGACCATCCGCGTGGACGAGCCCCACGACGTCGTCCAGGCCAGCTCCCGTTGCCCGGACGAATCCAGGAAGTCGATCCCGAACGCCCGCGCGAAGTTCTGCCCCAGCTCGTGGCTGGTGGCCAGCTGCAGGGCCTTGCCGTCGCCCATCATGGCCTCGCAGGTCATCGTGTTGACCGCCCCCGCGAACCGCTCCCGCTCGGTCTTGTGCCCGACCAGCACGGGGAGGGCGAGGCGGTCGACGAGGAAGTCGCGGTAGACCTCGAGGTGGATGCGGCGGGCGTAGGCGGCGGCGTCGGCGCGCGTGCGGTGCGCGGTGTGCCCCTCCTGCCAGAGGAACTCGCTGGTGCGCAGGAACAGCCGGGGCCGCAGCTCCCACCGCACGACGTTGGCCCACTGGTTGAGCAGCAGCGGCAGGTCCCGGTAGCTCTGCACCCACTTCGCCATGTACTCGCCGACCACGGTCTCGCTGGTGGGCCGCACGACGATCGGCTCCTCCAGCTGCTTGCCGCCGCCGTGCGTCACGACCGCCAGCTCGGGGCTGAACCCCTCGACGTGCGCGGCCTCCCGCGCGAGGTAGTGCTCGGGGATGAACAGCGGGAAGTAGGCGTTCTCCGCCCCGGCCGCCTTGATCCGCCGGTCGACGTCGGCCTGGATGTGCTCCCAGATCGCGTAGCCGTACGGGAGGATCACCATGGTGCCGCGCACCGGCCCGTTGTCGGCGAGCTCGGCGGTGGCGAGCACGTCCTGGTACCAACGGGGGAAGTCGGATTGCCCGGTCAACATGCCCCACGACGGTAGCGACCGGGCCCCCGTCGGTCGCGTCGTTTTCCCGTCTGGACAGGACGGTCGACGACAACGGACGCTGCACGGGTGAGCACGAAGCGGACCCGGTGGCTGCGCCGCGCCGTGATCCTCGTGGTCGTGCTCGTGGCGGCGTACGGCCTGCCCGCGCTGTGGCCCGAGGTCCGCACGGCCCTGGCCGGGGTGGCGAACATCGCGCCCGCGGTGCTGCTGGGCGCGCTCGCGCTGGAGACGGCGTCGCTGGCCTGCTTCTCCGGGCTCACGGTCTCGCTGCTCGGCCGGGCCCGCCGCCCGCGCTTCTTCACGCTCCTGCGCATCGACGTGACCGTCTACGGGCTCAGCCGGGTGCTGCCCGCCGCCGCGGCCACGGGCGGTGCGCTGCGCCACGCCTGTTGACGGCGGCGGGCGTCACCCACCCGGACGCGGTGTTCCTGGCGACGATCGAGGGCACCGGCTCGGCGCTGCTGCTCTGGGTGATGCTCGGGGCCACGCTGGTGGTCGCCCTCCCGGTGAACGGCGCCGACCCGCGCCAGATCCTGCTGGCGGTGGCGGGCATCGTGCTGGTGGCGGCGGCGTTCGCGCTGCTCGTCGCGGTGGCCAGGGACGGGAGGGGGCTGCGGCGGCTGATCGGGTGGCTCGCCCGCTGGGTGCCCGGGATGAACGCCGACACCGCGGCGGCCGCGCTGCGCCGCGAAGGCGAGCACCTGCGCGCGCTCGCCGCCGACCCGCCCCGGCTCGCCGCGGCGGTGGCGTGGGGCGCGGCGAACTGGCTGCTCGACGCCGCCGTGCTGTGGCTCGTCCTCGCCGCGGTGGGGCACCCGCTCGACCCGCTCACGCTGTTCACCGCCTACGCCGTGGCGAACGTGCTCGGGCTGCTGCCGATCACGCCCGGGGGTGTGGGCGTGGTCGAGGGCGTGCTCATCCCGTCGCTGGTGGCCGCGGGTGTGCCCGCGCACCTCGCCCTGGTGGGCGTGCTGGGCTGGCGGCTCGTGAACTACTGGCTGCCGATCCCGGTCGGCGCGCTGCTGTGGCTGACGCTGCGCCACCACCCGGCCCGCCCGGGCCCCGCCGATGACGACGACATGTCAGTTGTTCCCCGCGGCGCGGCCGAGGCGCAGCGCCGAGACGAGGAAGAAGACGCCGCCGAGCAGCGCGTAGCCTGCCACGGCGACCAACGAGGCCCCGGGAGCGAACGACTGCACGACGAACGTCGTGCCTGCCACCATCGAGAGGGCCCCGCTGATGATCAGCGCCCACTGACCCCCCAACCGGCGTCGGCCAACCGCGACGACGAGCTGAAGAACACCGGCGAGCAGCGCCCAGGCGCCCCACACCCGTAGCACGGCGGTGATGCCCGAGGTGAGGGCGACGGCGAGCCCGAGCGCGGCGAGCGTGCTGACGGTGATGTTGACGACGAGACCGACCGCGCTCCTCGACGCGCCGACCCGTTGTGAGCGGACGTCGACGACGGCCGCGGCCACGTCGAACACCGGATACAGAACGAGCAGCACCGCGGTCAGCGGACTGCCGTTCGACGCGGTCAGGAACAGCAGGATGGCCCAGACCATGGCGAACCCGAAGCGCACGAGGTAGAGCCGCCGCAGCGCCGTGGCACGACCGGCCGCAGCGGTGCCGCGGGTTGCCGCGATCGATGAGCTCGACATGATACCTCCGAGGTAGAAAGACCGTTCTTCTTTGTTCTTTCGGCCCGAGAGTGCCACGCAGGCACGGCCGCCGCAAGACCGACCGTTCTTTCTGCTACGGTGCCCGTGTGGCATCGACGACAAGTCCCTCTCCGGCCCGGGAGCGACTGCTTGCCAAAGCCAGCGAGCTGTTCTACCGCGACGGCATCCGTGCGGTGGGGGTCGAGCGGATCATCACCGCGACTCCGACGACCCGAGCCACCTTCTACCGGCACTTCCCCTCGAAGGAAGCCCTGGTGGTCACCTACCTCCGTGGTGTCGACGACCACACCCGCGCCGCCGTGCGTGCAGCCGTCGAGGCGGCGCCCACGCCCGCCGACGCCGTGCGCGCGGTCGGGGCCGCCCTCGCGGACGACCTGGCCAGACCGGAGTTCCGCGGCTGCGCCTTCCTCAAGGCAGCAGCTGAGTTCCCCGACCCCGACGACCCCGTGCACCGGGTGGTCGTCGATCATCGGGCTTGGTACGTCGCCACGCTCACCGATCTGTTCGCGCAGGTCTTCGGGACCTCACCGCGGCGCGGCAAGCCCGAGCACGCAGCGCAGCACTTCCTCATGATGCGCGACGGAGCCATGTCCGGAGCACATCTCGACGGCGCCACCCACGTCGGGGCCGCTTTCCGCCGCGGCGTCGAAGGTCTCCTCACCGTCCTCCACCCCGATGAGACGACGCCGCCGCGGCCCTAGGAGGGTGCGGGCGAGCAGGCGCTGCGCGACGACCACCACGCGCAGGAACGCCCCGCTGATCACGGACTGGACGTTGCTGTCGAGCCCGCCGATCTGGTTGATCACGTTGGACAGCACGTTGCGCAGCAGCACGCCGACGAGCGTGCCCAGCACGCTGCCCGCGCCCCCGGTGAGCAGGGTGCCGCCGATCACGACGGCGGCGATCGCGTCCAAGGTCTCGCCGAACCGGGTGCGCTGCAGCACGATCCCGCCGACGCCGCACAGCACGAGCGCGATCCACACCGGCACGCCCAGCCCGAGGAACGACGCGCGGCCGAGGCCGAGCACGAACGGGTCGGAGATCGTGTAGGTCGTACTGCCCTCGCTGGTGAGCGCCGGCAGCAGGCCGCGGGCGAACAGCAGGGTGGCCAGCGTGACGATGAACGGCGCCAGGTTGAGCCGGGCCACGAGCAGGCCGCTGACCAGCCCGATCGCCCCGCACACCAGCAGGGGCAGCGCGATCGCGGCGAGCGGCCCGAACTGCGAGCCGTAGGCGGCGAGCACCCCGCCCAGCGCGTACACCGAGCCGACGGACAGGTCGATGCCGCGTGGCGCCCGGCGAGGTCGCGGGGCTCCAGCGAGGTGTACGTCGCGCGGGAGCGGGGGGTCGGGCGGTCACCTGGGGCTGCTCGGCGAGCCCCGATCGCCGCGATCCGCTCGCGGGCTACCGGGCCGCGCTCACCGCGGCGGGGCTGCCGGTCTCCGATTCGCTCGTCGCCACGGTCACCGCCTACCACCGCCGCGACGGCGCCGACGCCATGCGCACCCTGCTCGCCACGGCGGAGCCGCCCGACGCGGTGTTCTGCTTCAACGACCTGCTGGCCGTCGGCGCGTTGCACACGGCGGCCGAGCACGGCCTCGAGGTGCCCCGCGACCTCGCCGTGGTCGGCTTCGACGGCTCCGAGGAGGGCGCCTACACCCGTCCCCCGCTCACCACGATCGCCCCCGACATCGGCGCGATCGCCGAGCAGGCCGTCGGCCTGCTGGCCGGGCACGCAGACGAGCGGGCCCCCACCGAGCTCGTCACGCCGTTCTCACTGCGGGTTCGCGCCAGCACGGGGGCCGCCGACGGGCGAAGATGACGGCATGGCCGACGAGAACCCGTCCCAGGACCTGTTCAAGCAGTTCTGGAGCACGATGGAACGCATGGGCATGGCGGCGGGCAAGATGCCTGCGCAGATGCTGGGGATGCCGACGGTGCCGATGCCGGGCGGCCTCGCCGAGTCGCAGGTCGCCGCGATCGTCGGCGCCATCCGCGCCCAGCGCAGCGGCATCACCAACATGCGCGCCAACCTCGACGCCTACGAGCAGCAGCTCGTCGTGATGGAGCAGCTGCTGGAGCCGCTGGAGGCGATGACGCGCACGTGGGCGGAGACCGAGAAGAAGATCACGGGCTGACGAGCTGGGCGCGGTATTCGCGCTCGGCCGCGAACCCGACCAGCCCGGGCTTGCGATCCGGCCCGACCTTCGCGGCGACCGCGGGGCGCAGCACGTCGGTGAAGAACCGCTCCGCCTGCTCCCGCGACGACCACACCATGACCACGCGCAGCTCGTCGCCGACGCGGCCGACCCAGCGGGCCTCCAGGCCGTCGGGCTGGCCGAGCGTGGCGGTGACCTCGTCGAACGTCGCGATGTCGGTGAAGGGCGGGGTGCCGATGGCGATCCAGGTCATGGTGTCCTCCGGTTGTCGTGGCCCTCGTGGGCCGCACCGACAACGTTAGGAACCGGCCGCGACCAGGCCATCCGCCGAAATACTCATCGGATACTCACCCGCCACGCAGCGATCTGCCCACGCGTGGCGAACCCCAGCTTCGTCAGGATGTGCTGCACGTGGTTCTGCGCCGTGCGCTCGGAGATCACCAGCCGCTGGGCGATCTGCCGGTTGGTGAGGCCCTCGGCGACCAGCGCCGCCACCTCCTCCTCCCGCGGGCTGAGCACCGGGTCGTCGGCCAGCTCCGCCTGCAGCTCGGCGGCCCGCTCGGCGTAGGCGGCCATGCCGAGCGCCGCCACGAGGCCTGCGCACTCCGCGGCCGCCGTCCGGGCGCGCGCCCGGTCGCCGCGGGCGAGCAGGGCCGTGGCGAGGTGGTAGTCGGCCTCGGCGACGTAGCCGGGCGCGCCGATGGTCGTCGCGAGCGCGACGGCGGTGGACAGGTGCTCCACGGCCTCGTCGAGACGGCCGAGCGCCACCGCGCCGCGGCCCAGCGCGAGCGCGACCGGGCCCAGGTAGGCCACGCCGCCGCCGATCGCGTGTTCGGCGCGGTACGGCGCCAGCCGGTCGAGCAGCGCGGCGAGGTCGGCGACCCGGCCCAGCTGCGAGGTGACGATCGTGGCGTAGACGTACCCGGGCAGCACGAAGAACGCCGGTAGCGACCAGGTGCCGAGCGGGCCCGCCTGCCGGTAGGACGCGTCGGCCTCGGCGGCGCGGCCCGCGGCGAGCAGCAGCACGGCCTGGCTCAGCTTCTGGATCGTGCGGAAGCGCGGCGGCGACTCGAAGGTGCCGAGGAACGCCTCGGCCTCGACGGACACCCCCACGTGCCCGGCGAGCGCGCTCTGCAGGGCGAAGTAGGCGCCCGTGGCGGGCGCGCGCTCGATCGCCCGCATCCGGACGAAGCCCCGGCGCCCGACCTCGGCGGCCTCGGCGTAGCGGCCCTGCGCCTGCGCGATGCACGCCGTGACCCGGTCGCGGTGCCACGCGCTGACCGGCCCACCGACCCGCTCGACGGCGACGCCCAACGCGCCGAGCTCGTCGACGGCGTCGGCGAGCCTGCCCGCCTCGATCATCGCCTCGACCCGCCAGAGCCGCCCCCACATCGCCGTGCGCGGGCTGTCCAGCCGCGCCGCGAGCGCGACCATCTCGGCGCCCAGCGCGAGCCGCTCCTCCCGACCGGACGGCCCGGGGCACGCCTCCTGCCGGGCCCGTAGCGCGCTGACCAGCGCGTCGTCGTCGTCCGCCGCGCGGGCCTGCGCGAGGGCGGCCGCCGAGAGCTCCTCGACCCGCTCCTGCTCGCCGTCGTAGAACGCCAGGTGGCTGCGCTGGGCGAGCAGGAGGGCCCGCAGCCGGGCGGGGCCGTCGTCGCCGAGCCCGGCCAGCGCCGCCTCGCACAGCTGCGTGGCCAGCGCGTTCACGCCGGGTCCGGCACGGCCTCCAGCACGAGCGCGGCCTCCGCCGCGAGCTGCGGGGTGTCGGCCCAGCGGGCGGCCTCCCGCGCGGCCTCGACCCCGCCCGCGAGGTCGCCGGACAGCAGCGCGGCCCGGCCCAGCGCGACGAGCACGCGGCACCGCTCCGCCGCCGTCCACCGGGGCTCGGCCACGGCCAGGGCGCTGCGGTAGAGCCGCACGCCCTCCTCGTAGGCGAGCCGCCGACGGCGTCCTCCGCGGCCGCGAGGGCCCACCGCCGCGCCGTCGCGCCCTCGCCGAACGGCGCGAGCTCCGCCCAGTGCCGGGCGAGGTCGGGGAGGTGTTCGGCGAGGTCAGTGAGGTCGGAGCCGTTGCGCGCCACGATCGCCTCGGCGACCCGCCGGTGCAGCGCCGCCCGTTCCGCGGTGGTGAGCGAGGCCGCCACCGCGTCGCGGGTGAGCGCGTGGCAGAACCGGTAGTCCGAGCCGAGCTGCTCGACCAGCCCCCAGGCCACGGCCTCGTCGACGGCGGGAAGGCACTCGACGACGGGCACCTCCAGCGTCGCGGCGACCAGGCCGAGCGGGAAGTCCCGCCCGACCACGGCCGCGGCCCGCACGAGTGTGCGGCAGGGTTCCGGAGACGCGCTCCAGCCGGGCCGCGACGACCTCGCGCACGGTGGCGGGTGGCCGGTCGGGCCGCCACATCCCGTCGGCGATCGCCCGGGCCACCTCGCGGACGAAGAGCGGGTTGCCGCCGGTGACGTCGAGGACGCGCTGCGCCTGCGCCGGGTCGGCGAGCTGCGCGCGGACGTCGTCGAGGCCGAAGCGGCGCAGGTCCAGCCGCTCGACGGCGCCCGCGCGCAGCAGCTCGGGCAGCGCCCGGCGCAGCGCGTCGGCGGGCTCGACGTCGCGGAACGTGGCCAGCGCGAGCAGGGGCGCGTCGGCCAGGCGGTCGGCGAGGTGGCGCAGCACGAGCAGCGACGGTTCGTCGGCGCGGTGCACGTCGTCGAGGACGACCAGCAGCGCCGGGTGCGCGGCGGCGCGCAGGGCTTCGACCACGTCGTCGAACAGCCGGAACCGCTCCTCGGGCGACTCCCCGCCGCCGTCGCGAACGCCGGGGCGGGAGCGCTCGGCCCCGCCGAGCGCGTCGTCGCGCCCGAGCGCGCGCAGCACCTGCCGCCACGGCCAGTAGGCGGGCGCGCCCTCGACCTCGGCGCAGCGGCCCCACGCCACGGCCACGCCCTGCGCCGCCGCCTGCGCGGCCAACTCCTGGGCCAGGCGGGTCTTGCCGATCCCGGGCTCGCCTGCGCACAGCACCAGCCGCCCGCGACCGTCGCGGGCGGCGGCCAGCCAGCCCGTCAACGCCTCCAGCTCCCGGCGGCGCCCGACCAGGTGCGCGTCCACATCGGAAGCCTGGCAGAAGTCGGCGCTCCTAACGAGGGGCGTGCCAGTCCTGGGGCGTGCGGCTCGACACCGCGGCCACCGCCAGCACCACGGCGATCATGGCGGCCGAGACGACCAGCGCCCACGCCGGGCCCGCCCGCAACACCAGGAACGCACCGAGCGCCGCGCCCGCGAGCAGCATCAGCACGGCGATCAGCCGTCGCACGATCGAGTCGCGGCCCCCGCCGTGCTCGTCGGCCACCAGCCCGGTGACCGCCATCGTGACCACGGTCGTCGTGATGTCCGGGACCTTCAGCCGTCGGACGATCGCGTTCTGGAGCCCCATGCCGAACGCCAGCAGCGCCGCCGCGACGACCGCGCGCACCGTGAAGGTGGGGGCCACCGTCGCGGTCAACGGGACGATCACCGGGATCGCCGCCACGACGAAGACCAGCTCGACCACCGTTGTCCACACCAGGAGCCGCCCGCGATGGCCGCCGAACCGCTCGATCAGCTGCCCGCCCGCGTAGGCCCCGAGCACGAACGTCGCGAGCGCGGCCAGCGCGGTCTCCCGCACGATGCCGAGGGTGCCCGCCAACGCCAGCCCGAGTGTCACGATGGTTCCGGTGATGTTGGCGACGAACACCCGGCCCAACGTCAGCAGGCTCACCGCGTCGATCACCCCGGTGACGGCCGTGAGCAGGAACAACAGCCCCGGCAGCGGGCCGTGCACCGGGTCGCGGAACACCCTCATCAGGCGGGCGGGAGCGTCTGCTCCAGCTGGCGCGAGAGCAGCGCCACGAACGCGGCGGGTTCGGGCAGCTCACCGCCCTCGGCGAGGAGCGCCATGCCGTAGAGCAGGCGCGCGGTGTCGCCGAGCCCCGTGTCGTCCGGTCGGGCCCCGTGCGCGTCGCGCAGGCCGGTGACCAGCCCGTGCTTCGGGTTGAGCTCCAGGATCCGCTTGACCTTCGGCGGCTCCTGGCCCATCGCCCGGTACATCTTCTCCAGCGTGGGCGTGAGGTCGCCGGGCTCGCCGACCAGGCACGCCGCCGAGTCGGTGAGCCGGTGTGAGAGCCGCACCTCCTTGACGTCCTCCTCCAGCGCGCCGCCCATCCAGGTGAGCAGCTCGGCGAAGCCCTGCTCGGCCGCGTCGTCGACGGAACCGCCCAGGTCCACCTCGCCCTTGGCGACCGAGACCAGCGACTTCCCCTCGAACTCGGGCACCGCGTCGACCCACACCTCGTCGACGGGGTCGGTGAGCAGCAGCACCTCGTAGCCCTTGGCGCGGAACGCCTCCAGGTGCGGCGAGTGCGCCAGCGCCGACCGCGACGGGCCGGTGCCGTAGTAGATGGCGTCCTGGCCCTCGGGCATGCGCGCGATGTAGTCGCGCAGGGTCGTCGGCTGCTCCTCGTCGTGGGTGGACGGGAAGGAGCAGATCTCGAGGATCGCGTCGCGGTTGTCGTGGTCGGACAGCAGGCCTTCCTTGACCGCCCGGCCCATCTCCGTCCAGAAGGTGGCGTACTTCTCCGGCTCGTCGGCGAGCATCGTCTTGACCGTCGAGAGCACCTTCTTGACCAGCCGCTTGCGGATCAGCTGGATCTGCCGGTCCTGCTGGAGGATCTCGCGGGAGATGTTGAGCGAGAGGTCGGCCGCGTCCACCACGCCCTTGACGAAGCGCAGGTACTCCGGGACGAGCGCCTCGCAGTCGTCCATGATGAACACGCGCCGCACGTAGAGCTGCACGCCGCGCTTGCCCTCGCGCATGAACAGGTCCATCGGCGCGTGGCTGGGCAGGAACAGCAGGGCCTGGTACTCGAACGTGCCCTCGGCGGCGAGCCGGATCGTGGTGAGCGGCTCGCGCCAGTCGTGGCTCACGTGCCGGTAGAACTCGGCGTACTCCTCGTCGGAGACGTCCTTCTGCGCGCGCGCCCACAGCGCCTTGCGGGAGTTGACGGTCTCGTCCCCGAGCCGGATCGGCCACGTGATGAAGTCCGAGTACCGCTTGACGATCGACCGCACGGTGGCCGGGTTGGTGTAGTCGTGCAGGGCGTCGTCGGTGTCCTCGGGCTTGAGGTGCAGCGTCACCGCCGTGCCCTGCGGCGCGTCGGGCGCGTCCTCGATGGTGTAGGTGCCCTCGCCGCGCGACTCCCACCGCACCCCGGCGTCGCTGCCCGCCTTGCGGGTGACCAGCTCGACCCTGTCGGCGACCATGAAGCTCGCGTAGAAGCCCACGCCGAACTGGCCGATCAGCTCGGCCGCGGCCACGCTGTCGGCCTCGCGCGCCTCGCGCAGCTGGGCGAGCATCTCGGCGGTGCCGGACTTCGCGATGGTGCCGATGAGCGAGACGACCTCGTCGCGGCTCATCCCGATGCCGTTGTCGCGCACGGTGAGCGTGCGCTCGGTGGCGTCGGTCTCGAGGGTGATGTGCAGGTCGTCGGTCGCGACGTCGAGGTCCTTGTCCGCGAACGCGGCCAGGCGCACCTTGTCGAGCGCGTCGGAGGCGTTGGAGATGAGCTCGCGGAGGAAGACGTCTTTGGTCGAATAGATCGAGTGGATCATCAGCTGGAGCAGTTGCCGGGCTTCGGCCTGGAACTCGATGGTCTCGCTGGACACCGCCGTAAAGTATCAGCGGTCGCGGGCAGCTACCTCCTTGCCTGTATCGCCACCGCAACGGAGGAAACAATGTCCGGACTCGCCTGTTTCGTGCCCCCCGACCTGCTGCACGAGATCGCGCGGACCGCGCAAGAGCGCCGCGCTGCGCCGCTCGGCGCTCGACTCGCTCGCCATCGACGCCGCCATCCGCACCCAGCGCGCCGAGAACGCCGCGCGCACCCTCACCGTGCCGATGTCGGCCTCCGCGGGCAGCGGCGTGCCGCAGCGGTTCATCCACGACCAGCGCAACGGCGCGGACATGACGCCGGGCCCGGTCGTGCGGGCCGAAGGCCAGCCGCCGGTGGACGACCCCGCGGTGAACCAGGCCTACGACAACTTCGGCGACACCTACAAGTTCTACTGGGAGGTCCTCCACCGCGATTCCATCGACGACCAGGGCATGCCGATCCACGGGATGGTGCATTTCGACACCGACTACAACAACGCCTTCTGGGACGGCGAGGGCCACATGTGGTTCGGCGACGGCGACGGCACCTTGTTCTCCGACTTCACCAACAGCCTGGACGTCATCGGGCACGAGCTCACCCACGGCGTCACCCAGTACACGGCCAACCTCGCCTACAGCGGCCAGTCGGGGGCGTTGAACGAGTCGCTTTCGGACGTGTTCGGCTCGCTGGTCGAGCAGTACGCGAAGCAGCAGACCGTCGAGCAGGCCGACTGGCTGATCGGCGCCGAGGTCGTCGGGCCGCAGCTCGCGCCCGCGCTGCGGTCGATGAAGGCCCCGGGCACCGCGAACCAGTACGACAAGCAGCCCGAGGACATGGACGGCTTCGTCGTCACCAACCGCGACAACGGCGGCGTCCACACCAACTCCGGCATCCCCAACCGGGCGTTCTACCTCACGGCCGACGGCCCTCGGTGGCTTCGCGTGGGAGATGGCGGGTCGCATCTGGTACGCCGCGATGAACGATGCGAGACTGCGGCCGAACTCCCGGTTCGCCGCGTTCGCGCAGGCCACCGTCCGTGCGGCCACGGCGATCGGCGGCGGGGCCGACAGCGAACCGACGAAGGCAGTGACCGAGGCATGGCGCACGGTGAAGGTGCTCTGAACGCGTCGGTCGTCGCCGTGGGTCTCGTGCAGTCGGGTGGCGTCGCGGGCCTGGACATGACGGCCACGCTGCGGCTCGCCGACCTGCCCGCCGCCGACGCCGACCGCGCCCGCGGGCTGGCGGAGCAGGTGCTGACCGAACCGGAAGCGCCGCAGGCCCGAACCGCCGTGTACGACGGCCTGGAGTACGAGCTCACGGTCACGCGCGCGGGCGCGCCGGACCACCAGATCCACACCCGCGACGGCGCCCTCACCCCGGCGCAGCGGGCGCTCATCGGCGAGCTGCGCCCGCATCTTCACCCGTTCTGAGCCGGTAACGATTCGACGTCGAACGACGAGTTCAGCCCGCGAGCCCGGGATCTTTGCGTCGAACGACAACTCTGCAGGGGGGACCGTCATGAGAAGCGCTTATCGCATCCTCGCGTTCGTGATCGCGGCGGAGGTCATCATCCAGGCCGCCGCCATCGCCTACGCCATCTTCGGCCTCGGCACCTGGATCCAGAGCGGCGGCGTGTTGGACAAGGCCGCCATGGAGAGCGAGACGACGGCGTTCACCGGCGACGGCGGGTTCCCGCTGCACGGCATCAACGGCGAGATGGTCTTCCCGCTGCTGGTGCTGATCCTCCTGGTGCTGTCGTTCTTCGCGAAGGTGCCGCGCGGCGTCATGTGGGCGGGGGTGGCGTTCGGCCTGACGGTCCTGCAGATCGCGTTCGCCCTGCTCGGTCACGGACTCCCGATCCTCGGCGTGCTGCACGGCGCCAACGCACTGCTGATCTTCGGCGTCGCGGTGATGGCCGCCATGGCCGCGCGCGGCAGCGCCCCGGTCGCGGAGCGCACCACCGCCGCCGCAGGCTGAGCCGCGCGGTGGCGACCCGGCGCCCCCGCGCGCGCACGGTCATCGCCGTCGTCGCCGCCGTGGTGGTGCTCGGGGTGCCGGGTTGGCTGTGGTGGTCGAGCCTGCTGCCCTCGCGCTACTCCGTGATGGACATGGGCTACGTCGACACCGGCGGCGGCCCGGCGGTCGGCGGCGTCGCGATGGCCGGGATGCCCGGGATGGCGCCCGGGCGCAGCGTCGCCACGCTCACCGACCCGTCGACCGCGCAGGCCGACGTCCGGGTCACGCTGGTCGCCCGCAAGGAGCGCACGCGCCTCGCGTCCGGCCAGGAGATCGACGGCTACACGCTCAACGGCACCTCCCCCGGCCCGCAGATCACCGCGGTCGAGGGGCAGCTCGTCGAGGTGCGGCTGCAGAACGCGTCGGTGCCCGCGGGCGTCGTGCTGCACTGGCACGGCGTGGAGGTGCCCGGCGCCATGGACGGCACCGCGGGCGTCACGCAGGACGCGGTGCCGCCGGGCGGCGAGTTCGTCTACCGGTTCCGGGCCACCCACCCGGGCACGTTCTGGTACCACTCCCACCAGGTCACCCACGAGCAGGTCGAACGCGGGCTGCTCGGCGCGCTCGTCGTCACCCCGCGCACCCCCGCCGCGGGGGTGGACGCCCTCGCGCTCGTGCACCTGTACGAGGGCCGCCGCACCATCAACGGCCGGGCGGGCGACGTGCCCGTCACGGCGGCGCCGGGCACCCCCGTGCGGGTGCGGATCGTCAACACCGACGCGGGCCCGATGCGGGTGTGGCCGACCGGCGGCGAGTTCCGGGTCGTCGCCGTCGACGGCCGCGAGGTGCACGGGCCCACCCCGCTGCGCGACACGTCGGTGGAGGTCACCGCGGGCGGGCGGGCCGACCTGGAGGTCACCGCGCCTCCAGCTCGGGCGGCGGCGTGCGCGTCGAGATCGGCGGCAACTCGGCGATCGTGCTCGGCACGCCACCGCCGCCGACCCCGGTGCCCGCGACCACCGTGGACATGCTGACCTACGGCACACCCGCCCCGCTCGGCTTCGACCCGGCCGCGGCCACCCGCAGGTTCGACTACGCGATCGGGCGCAGCTTCGGCTTCATCGACGGGCTGCCCGGCCTCTGGTGGACGGTCAACGGCCACCTGTACCCCGACGTGCCGATGTACGTGGTGCGCGCGGGCGACGTCGTCACCATGCACGTCTCGAACAGCAGCGGCGAGGTGCACCCCATGCACCTGCACGGCCACCACGCGGTGGTGCTCGCCCGCAACGGCACGCCCGCGACCGGCAGCCCGTGGTGGTTCGACTCCCTCAACGTCGAGAACGGCGAGTCCTACGACATCGCGTTCGTCGCGGACAACCCGGGCGTCTGGATGGATCACTGCCACCAGCTCAGGCACGCCGCCGACGGCCTCGTCGCCCACCTGATGTACGAGGGGATCGACACGCCCGTACCTCGTCGGTGGACCGGCCGGGAATTCGCCCGAGTAGAACCCGGGTAGATCGGGAACACGGCGTGGTGTGAACGCACCGCTCCCCGCAGGCGGCACACCCATCGCAGGCCGCTACACCATCGGCGGCATCCTCGGTGCAGGCGCAGCCGCCGTCGTCCACGCAGGCCGTGACCTGCGCACCAACGCCCGAGTCGCGGTCAAGCTCTACCGGCCCGACGGCGTCGCCGTCCGGCTCCAGCAGCAGCGCGAGATGGAGGCGCTCGCCCAGCTGCACCACCCCGGCCTGGTCACCCTCCACGACAGCGGCACCGAGCCCGGCCCCGACGGGCGCACCTACGTCGTCACCGACCTGGTCGACGGCCCCACGCTGGCGACGCGCATGCAGCGCGGGCCGCTCTCGGTCGCGCGAGATCCGCAAGCTGGCCGCGGCGCTGGCGGCCGCGCTCGCCCACGTCCACGCGGGCGGCTTCGTCCACCGCGACGTGAAGCCCGCGAACATCCTGCTCGACCACGGCCGCGAGCCCCGCCTCGCCGACTTCGGCATCGCCCGCGCCCTGGACGGCACGGTGGCCACCGCGACCGGCGCCGTCGCGGGCACCGCCGCCTACCTCGCCCCCGAGCAGGTGCGGGGCGAGACCGTCGGCCCCGCGGCGGACGTCTACGCGCTCGGGCTGGTGCTCATCGAGGCGCGCACCGGGCGGCGCGAGTACCCCGGCGCGATGGTCGAGTCCGCCACCGCGCGGCTGTACCGCAGGCCCGTGGTGCCGCCCGGGCTGCCGCGGGACCTGGCCGCGCTGCTGCACGCGATGACCGACCCCGACCCGGCCGCCCGGCCGACCGCGGCCGACGTCGCCGCCACGCTCCAGGGCAAGCGCCCGCGCCGCGCAGGCGGCGGGTGGGCCACGCGCTGGCCGCGGCCGGGCTGCTCGGCCTCGTGCTGGGCGGGATCTCCCTGCATCGAGGACGCGCCCGCGCCGCAGCCCGATCGGCGCGGTCGTCCCCGTGCAGATGGACCCGGGCGACTAAACCCCACCACGAATGGGGAAACTGGGGGTGTGAGCACAGACACCCCCGCCGACAGCCCGCTGGTCGCGGGCCGCTACCGGCTGGACCGAATCGTGGGTGCGGGCGGGGCCGCGATCGTGCACGAGGGTTGCGATCTCGACACCGGCGAACGGGTGGCGGTCAAGGTCTACCGGTCGGACGGCTCGGGGCACCCGACCCAGCACCACCGGGAGCTCAAGGCGCTCACCAGCCTGCGCCACCCCGGGCTGGTCGCGCTCCTCGACGGCGGCACCGAGCCCGGCCCCGACGGGCGCACCTACGTCGTCACCGATCTCGTCGAAGGCCCCTCGCTGGCCCGGCGGTTGGACGCCGGGCCGCTCAGCGCCGACGAGGTCCGCGTGCTGGCCATCGGGCTGGGCGAGGCGCTCGCGCACGTCCACGCGCACGGATTCGTGCACCGCGACGTCAAGCCCGCGAACATCCTGCTCGAACACGGCCACAAGCCGCGCCTCGCGGACTTCGGCATCGCCCGCGCCCTCGACGGCACGGTGTACACCGCGACGGGTGCCGTGGCGGGCACGGCCGCCTACCTCGCCCCCGAGCAGGTCCGCGGCGAGACCGTGGACCCGTCCGTCGACGTCTTCGCCCTCGGGCTCGTCCTCATCGAGGCGCTCACCGGGGAGCGGGAGTACCCCGGCACGCTGGCCGAGTCGGCCGCCGCGCGCCTCCACCGCCGCCCGGTCGTGCCCGCGGGACTGCCGAGCGACCTGGCCGCCGTGCTCGCGGCGATGACCGACCCGGATCCGGCCCTCCGGCCCAGCGCGGCGGCCGTCGCCACCGGGCTCCGCACCCGGACGGTCGAGCGGCCTGCGCGTGCGCGGCGGCGGGCGTGGGGGTGGGGCGCGCGCACCGCGCTCGCGGCCGCGGTGCTGCTCGTCGCGCTCCTGGGTGGCGCCGTGCTGCTCTTCGGCCGCACTGCGGCGTCCGGCCCGTTGGTGCCCGTACCGAACATCGCCGCGCCGGAGGCGGCGGCAGGAACGTCCGCCGTCCGGCGCCCAGGTCAGGTCGTGGCCGCTCCGGCCGAGCCGGTGGAACTCCCCGTCGTCGCGCGCGCGGCCGTCGAAGTGCCCGCCGCGGACATCGCCCCGGCCGCCGCCGCCCCCGCAGCGGCCCCCGCCGACGATCGGCCCCGGGCCGCCGCCGATCGCCCACGGGCCGCCGCCCCCGCCCCCTCCCCCGCCGCCCCTGCGGCAGGCGCCGTCGCCTCGCCACCGGCGGCAGGCGAGCCCGCTGAGGAGGCCACGGGCAAGGGCAAGAACAAGGGGAACGACAACAACAGCGGCAACGGGACAACGGGAACAGCGGCGGAACGGGAACAGCGGCAACGGCGGCAGCGGCAACGGGAACAGCGACAAGGGACAGGGCTCCCAGGGCCAGGAGTGACGCCCCCTACGCTGCACCGCGGCAACTAGGCGGCGGCGCGAGGAGGCGGCGATGGGCGACCGGCTGATCTTTCAGCTCGGCACCAACAACTGGCAGCGGGGCGGGGAGTTCGCTCCCGGGTCGGGGATCCTGCACGAGGCGCACCACCACGCCTACAACGCGCTGCCGGGCACCCGCTGCTACTCCATGTACCCGTCGCGGCGCCAGCGCTTCCGCGACGAGGACGTGCACGTGTTCGCGATCGAGCACGACATCCCGATCTGCGAGTCGGTCTCCCCGGTGTCGAGCTACCGCTGGCACAGCATGAGCGAGGACGAGGTCGCCGCCTACCGCAAGCGGCTCACCGACGAGGTCGCGGGCTGGATCGACGAGATCGAGGCGGCGGGCGACGACCGGTTCGGCCTCGCCATCGCCCACCACTGCTTCATGAACACGGTGGTGCTGCGCGACGTGATCCGGCGCCGCGCCGAGGCCGGGCGGGGCACGATGCCGCTGCTCGCGTTCGCGCACGGCACCGAGCTGAAGATGTACAACAACGAGAAGCGGGGCGACAACCCGGCGGAGTTCCCGCTGCGCTTCCTGCCGTTCATGCAGAACGAGAAGATCTTCGACTACGCCGACCCCGCGCACGGCGTGGACGTGGCCGCGGCGATCTCGCAGGAGCAGGTCGAGGCGCTCGTGAGCGTGTTCCCCGAGTTCCCCCGCGAGCGGGTGATCCTCTCGCACAACGGCTACAACCAGGACGTCTTCGCAGGTGCAGCCGGAGACGTACGCCAACCGGGCCGAGGTGCTCGCCGGGTTCATGACGATGCCGCCGGAGGGCAGTGGCCGCGCGCCCGAGCCGGTGGCGCCCGCCGACGGGTTCGACGCCGTCGTCGCGTTCTGCGGCAAGTTCGCCGACTGGAAGCGCCTCGACGCCCTGCTGCACGCCGCCGCGAGCTACGAGCAGCGCACGGACACGAAGATCCTCACCCTGGTGGCGGGCTCGGGTCCGCTCGAGGCCCAGGTGCAGATGCACGACCTCGCCGCCGAGCTGGGCCTGCGCCGCACCTACTTCGTGGGCCCGCGCCCGCAGGACGAGCTGACCACGCTGTTCAACTGCGCCGACGTCGGCTGCTTCCCCTCCTACCGCGAGCCGTTCGGCCTGGTGTTCATCGAGTGCATGGCCTGCGGCACACCGGTGATCGGCGCCGACTCCGGGGGCCCGCGCGACTTCGTCACCCCCGAGGTCGGCGTGCTCGTGCCGGAGACCGACGACCGGGCCGAGCTGGCCGCCTCGCTCGCCGCCGCCGTCAACCGCGCGATCGACGAGAACTGGAAGCAGACCAAGGGACCGGGCGCCGCGACCTACGTGCAGGAGAAGTTCAGCGTGCTCGGGCAGGTCTCCGCGCTGCTGGCCGAGGTCGACCGGCTCACCGGGGCCTGACCACGACGGTCTTCAGCTTCGCCCCGGGCCCCGCCTCGCGGGGGATCTCCGCGACGACGTCCACCCGGATCGGCGGCAGCGCGGCTCCGATGGCGACGAGCGCGTGCTGCAGGGCGGTGCGGACCCGGGTCGGGGTGTCCGCGGCGGCACCGTCGCGCAGCACGACCGCCACCGCGAGCCCCGTGCCGTCGTCGCGGATCTGGTACTGCCGCAGGCCGGGGACCGCGGCGACCGGCGCCCGCAGTTGGTGGGGCGGCACGGCGACGGTGCCGCCGAGGCACCCCGGGAGGTGCACGACGTCGTCGCTGCGGCCGTCGACCGCGGCCAGCCGCCGGAACGGCATGCCGGTCGGGTTCGGGCCGTCGGCGAGCGTCGCGATGTCGCTGATCTCGTAGCGGATCAGCGGCTGGGCGTGGTTGACCAGGTTCGTGAGCAGGAGGTGGTGGCCCGGCACGCCGGGCAGCACCGGCCGGTGGTGTTCGTCGACCACCTCGACCAGCGCCGCGTCCTCCCAGAGGTGCATGCCGACGCCCGCCCGGCACCCGGACGCGATCATGGCGGCCTCCGTGGTGGAGTACATGCTCGCCGGTTCGACGCCCCACGCCTCGCGGATCCGCTCGCGCATGTCCGGCGCGAGCACCTCCCCGGCGTACGCGATCACCGAGGGGGCGATCCGCAACCGCCCGGCGAGCTGCTCCTGCGCCAGCAGCGCGTGCACGCTGGGGTACCCGACGAGCGCCTGCGGCTGGAAGGCGTTGCACGCGGCGACGATCTCGGGCAGCGGTGTCTCGGCCGAGGTGCGCGGCGCGGCGCTCGGCCGCCCGGCGAGCAGGCCCGCCACGAGGTGCCGCGAGATGTGCAGCGGCGAGGGCGATCCCAGGCCGAGGAGCCGCAGGTGCGGGACCACCCCGAGCAGGGCGAGGGTGCGCATCAGGAGCCCCACCCAGCAGGCGAACTCGGCACGGGAGCTGACGAAGAGCGCGGGCTCCCCCGTGCTCCCGGAGGTGCTGAAGACGTGGTGGTCGAGGAGCGGCTCGGCGGCGTCCGGTCCGGCCAGGTGGGCCTGCACCGCGGGGAGCCGCAGGCGGGGGTCGGTGACGATCTCGTCGAACCGTTCGACGAACGTCTGCTTGTCGAGGGTGGGCAGCTCGGCGAGCGGCGCACCGACCGCGTGCGGCCCGATCGTCCGGCGGTAGAACGGCGAGGCGGCCACGGCGTGGCGGAGCAGGTCGTCCAGGCGGGCGCGCTGGTGGGCGGCCAGCCGCTCGGCGGACCACCGCGTGTGGGTGAGCAGCTCTTCGGCGTGCGCCCGGGGTGCGATCCGGGTGCTCATCGACATGGTGACCCCCTCAGGGCTCGACTCGTCGCGTGCGGGACAGGATGTGGGCGCAGAACAGCTCGCCGAAGTCGGGTTCGGGCACGGCGCCCGGATCGAGCAGCCGCTCCAGGGCCAGCCCCCTGGCCAGCGCGGCCGCGCTGCGGCACACCGCCTTGACCGGCGCGGTGAACTCCAGGCCGTCGCGCGCGGCCAGCTCGGCGACGACCGCCGCGTAGCCGTCGAGCAGGTCTTCGTGCGCGGCCGACACCCGGGCCCGCAGCGCGTCGTCGCGGGACGCGTGGGTCCAGAACTCCACCAGGAGCGGGGTCCACTGCGGATCTCGCGCGTGGGCGCCCGCCATCTCCCGGCCAGCCGCCAGCAGGGCCTCGGCGAGGGTCGGCGCCACCTGCATCTCGGCGATCTGCTCGCGGCGGCGCCTGCGGTTCTGGTCGTCGAGCACGGCGAGGAACAGCTCGTCCTTGCCCGCGAAGTTCGAGAACACCGCGCCCTTGCTCCAGCCCGCCGCCAGCGCGATCTCCTCCAGCGACGCCTGGTGGAAACCGCGGCTCAAGAACGTGTGGCGGGCCGCGACCAGGAGATCGGCCCGCACCCGCTCGGTGCGCTCCGCACGGGTGAGCCGGGACGTCATCGCGACCTCCAGTCTTTAAGTACCATCAGTATTGGAAGACCGTTGGTCTTCGTTGTCAAGGGCGTTACGGTGCGGCGTGCACCGACGCGTCACGGAGTTCTGCGAGCGCTACGGCCTGGCGCTGCCGATCCTGGAAGCCCCGATGGCGGGCGCCAGCTCGCCGGAGCTGGCGATCGCCGTCGCCGAGGCGGGCGGGATGGGCGCGTGTGGTGTGCTGCTCGATGACCCCGACCGGATCGCCGCGTGGGTCGCCCGGTTCCGGGCCGGTTCCGGCGGGCCGTTGCAGCTCAACATCTGGGTGCCCGACCCGCTCGTCGACGACCCCGGCGGCACGGCCGCGGCCACCGCGTTCCTGCACCGCTTCGGCGCACCCGGCCCGACCGGCCCTGACGCCCCGGCGTACACCGCCCAGTGCGCCGCGATGCTCGAGGCGGCGCCCACCGCCGTCTCGTCGATCATGGGGCTGTTCGACGCGGACTACGTGAACCGGCTGCACGAGCGCGGCATCGCCTGGTTCGCCACCGCCGTCACCCTCGACGACGCGCTGGCCGCGCAGGAGGCGGGCGCGGACGCCGTGATCGCGCAGGGATCGAGGCGGGCGGCCACCGGGGCGTGGTCGACCCGGACACGGCCGAGCGCACGGCGGTCGGGCTCGTCGCGCTGGTGCCGCACCTCGTCGACCACCTGCGGGTGCCGGTGATCGCCGCGGGCGGAATCGGCGACGGCCGCGGGGTGGCCGCGGCGCTGGCGCTCGGCGCGTCGGCCGTGCACGTGGGCAGCGCGCTGCTGCGCACGCCCGAGGCCGGCATCGACCCCGCGTGGTCGGCGAGCCTCGACGGCCTGCGCCCTGAGCACACCGTGCCCACCCGGGCCTACTCCGGGCGCCTCGGCCGGGCCGCCCCCACCGCGTACGTCAACGCGTGGGCCGACGCCGACGCGCCCCGGCCCGCCCGCTACCCCACCCAGCGGCAGCTGGTGGCGCGCTGGCGCCGCGGTGACGCGCCGGGCGTCGACCGGGCCAACCACTGGGCGGGCCAGGCCGCGGCGCTGGCCACCACCGAACCCGCGGGCCGGGTCATCACCCGGATGTGGGACGAGGCCCGCGCCCTGCTCGCGTAATTGTCATGCGAGATCGAACTCGTCGTCCTTCACGCCGCGGAGGAAGGCCGTCCACTCACGTTCCGTGAACGAGACGCACAGACCAGCTGGATCCTTGCTGTGGCGGACGAGCACGCGGCCGTTCGATCCTCGTGCCACCTCGACGCAATTATCTGTTCCGGAGTACGAACTCGTTACGAACTGGTGATCACCGCTCACGCTGGGTTGCAGCACACGCCCTCCTGCGCCGACACACATCACAACGAGTGTAAACGGTGATTCACTGGCCACGCGGGGAAGTGATGTGCCCAACGAACTGGCGACACGGATTGACCCACGGTCAGCGCCGGTGCGCGGTCGGCCTACCTGACACCCTCCGGGTGCACCTAGTTTAGTGCTGCGATCTGCTTTTCGATCGCGGCAAGCGAATCGCCGCGTGACAGCGCTCGGGTGTTCAGCGCCGCGAGAAGCCTGGCGAATCGCTCGACGTCCGGCTGCCGCTCGAGGAAGGTCCCGCCCTGCGAACCTTCCAGGTACACGACGTCTTGATCTTTGACGTCTTCGAAATGCACGATGGAGAACGGGCTGCCCAGTCCCGCGTGCGGACCCGCCGCGAGCGGCATCACGCGCAGGTCCACGTTGTCCGACCGCTCTTCAGCAAGCTCCCGGATCGCTTGCAGCTGCCGTTGCATGATCTTGTGGCTGCCCACTGGCCGCAGGATCGCGGCCTCACCCATGACGACACTGAGACGTAGCGGCGGCAATTGGGGGCGTTCGCGCAAGATGCCCTGCCGCTTCAGCCGCAACTCGACCATGCGACGGCGTCGTTCGATCTTGACGTCTGAGGCGAGTTCGGCGAGCAAGGCATCGGCGTACTCCTCGGTCTGCATCAGACCGTGGATGAGGTCGCCTTCGTAGCCCTGGATCGAACTGGCCTCCTGCTCAAGAGCGACGTAGCGACCGACGTATTCGGTGCCCGGCTCCGGCGCGAGATCTGCGTAGTCTTGCCACCACCCTTGGCTCTGACCCTCGGTCGCCAGGGCGAACAACCGGCCCGCCAACTCGTCGTCGTCGACGCCATAAAGCCGCAGAAGATCACGAACGTCCCGATTCTTGGGCACGCCTTTACCAGTCTCGAGTCGACTGATCTTCGCGGACGAACATTCCAGCGCGGCCGCGGCGTCGTCGATGGTCTTCCCGGCCGCTTCACGGAGACTTCTGAGCTCAGATCCGAGCCTGCGACGCGGGACGACTGGGCTTCGAGTCAAGTGCGACCTCCTATTCCGATCCACGGCCGGGGAGCGGGGGCCGTGGATGCATGTGCATGGTGAAAAGCTGACGCACGGAACAAGGGCCGTGCAGTCGGTCAGGCGTAGCCGGCGACCGCACGACTCGGGTGAGTGCGCAGCGTCGCGACAGGACCGGATGCCACGGCAAATGCCGCACGGTGGGTAACCGCACGGCTCGTGCACTTGCACGCTGCACCGTCATGACGCTACTCGCATGATGCAAGACGGTCGGAAAATCCGTCTGCATCGTTACACGCGTGTCGCGAGGGACCACGCGATCGGGACACCCAAGATCAATGTACGTACATCCTGCATATAGACAGTGTATGCGCATCGTGAGACCATCACCATGCTCGTACATCGCCATGTGCGGGGAGGTGGCACAACCATGTACGTCACGGTGATCTTGGTGGGCCTCGGCGCGTTGGTGGTCTTGGGCTCTTTGATCGGCGCAGCCAACGGACGCGCCCAGTCGCGGGCATGGCGCGACGTAGCGGAAGCGCGACACGCGAACTGGGCCGACCGGCAACGTCAGGTCGAGGAGCAGCGGGCCCGCGACGAAGAGATGGCCGAGCTCGTGCGTTTGGCGGAATTCTGCGATTGCCAGGTCTGCCGTCTCCTCCACGGCCGGGGTTGGCGATCCTGAGCGTATTGGCCCGATCCGAACGCCGGGCCGCTGCGATCGCGACGAGACGGCTGGTCGAGCATGCCCCCAGCACCCGTGTCGCACGTGAAGGAGAACCCCGATGACCAGCGCCGAACCCTGGACGCTCACCACCGCGCCCGGCACCTCCGGCTACACCATGTACCGCGACCCCGACGCCGACCCGCCCGCGCTGGTCTGCCAGGTCGGGAAGACCACCCTGCGCTACCACCTCTCGGCCGTCGAGGACCTGCACGCGTGGCTCCTCGCCCAGGGCGACTGGGTGCCGCTCGGCGCCGCCGACGAGCAGAAGCCCGCCGCGGAGGGCTCCGTCGAGGCGTGGGGCCGCTCGGCCGACAACCCGGTCGGCGGTTGGTACGGCCTGCGCAAGGGCTACCGGGGCCGCTTCGGGATGTACCTGCCGCCGCTCCTGGAGCACCTGGGCCTGGCCGAGCTCACCCACGACGCCCGCAACAACAAGGTCCGCGCGCGGTAGCGTCCCTGAGCATGGCCGGCGACATCAGCATCGACCTCGGCGAGGCCCTGGGCACCGACTTCTTCACGGTGCGCGAGCAGTTCACCGACGAGCAGTGGGACCGCTTCATCACCACCCGGCGGTTCGTCGACAACGAGGTGCTGCCCGTCGTCGCCGATTACTGGGAACGGGCCGAGCTCGCGTGGCCGCTGATCCGGCGGCTGCCCGAGCTGGGCATCGTCGGCGAGGGCATCAAGGGCTACGGCGCCGCCGACATGAGCGCGATGGCGTGCGGGCTGGTGCACATGGAGCTGCACCGCGGCGACGGCAGCCTCGGCACGTTCCTCGGCGTGCACGCGGGGCTGGCCATGCAGTCGATCGCGATGTGCGGCTCGGAGGAGCAGAAGGCCCGCTGGCTGCCGTCCATGTCGACGATGGAGAAGATCGGCGCCTTCGCGCTCACCGAGCCCGACCACGGCTCGGACTCGATCGCGCTGTCCACCACCGCCCGCCGCGACGGTGACCACTGGGTGCTGGACGGGAAGAAGCGTTGGATCGGCAACGCCACCATCGCCGACCTCGTCGTCGTCTGGGCCCGCGACACCGACGACGGCCAGGTCAAGGGCTTCGTCGTCGAGACGCCCGCCGAGGGCTACGAAGCCACCGTGATGACCGGCAAGCTGTCGCTGCGCGCCGTCTGGCAAGCCGACATCACGCTCCGCGGCGTGCGGGTACCCGACGACAACCGGCTGGTCGGGGCGAAGAGCTTCCGCGACACCGGCGCGCGTGCTCGCCACCACCCGCTCCACCTGCGCGTGGATGGCGCTGGGCCACGCCACCGCAGGCTTCGACGCCGCGCTCACCTACGCCAAGCAGCGCACCCAGTTCGGCAGGCCGCTGGCGTCGTTCCAGATCGTGCAGCAGCGCCTGGTGCGGATGCTGGCCGAGCTCACCGGCATGCAGCTGTACTGCATGCAGATCGGCCGCCTCGCCGACGCGGGCAAGCTCAGCCCCACCGTGGCGGGGCTGGCGAAGATGAACAACACCCGCAAGGCGAGGGAGATCCTCGCCGAGGCCCGCGACCTGCTCGGCGGCAACGGGATCCTGCAGGAGAACCACGTGATGCGGCACATGGCCGACATCGAGGCGATCCACACGTTCGAGGGCACCGAGACCATGCAGACCCTCATCGTCGGCCGCGACATCACCGGCATCAGCGCCTTCACCTGAGATAGATCACCTGTTCCGCCGGATGTCGTGGAGCCCGGCGTCCAGCAGAGGGACGTCATGACCTACGCACCCGCCCGGCCCGGGGTCCGTCGGCACGCCTGGATCGCCGTACTCGTCGTCGGTGTGGCGCTGTTCCTCGCGGTCGAGCGCACCCTCGTCGCGACGCAGAACCCCAACTTCGTGCCGTCGGCCATCCTGCTCGGCGCGGCGATCGTGCCTGCCGCGTTCCTGACCTTCGTCTACGGCCGCAGGCTGCCCTACGACGTGAGCCCGCCGGTCGTGCTCACCGCCGCGTTCCTCGGCGGCATCATCGGCACCGTGGTGGCGGGCACGTTGGAGTTCGACGCCCAGCGCGACCTGGGCTTCCTGCCGATGGTGGGCGTCGGCCTGATCGAGGAGACCAGCAAGCTGATCATCCCGCTCGCGGTGCTGATCTTCTTCGCGCGCTACCGCAAGCAGGCCGACGGGCTGCTCATCGGCGTCGCGGCGGGCGCCGGGTTCGCCGCGCTGGAGACGATGGGCTACGCGTTCGTCACGCTGATCCAGTCGAAGGGCAGCATCACCGACACGGTCGACGTGCTGCTCTTGCGCGGCATCATGAGCCCGGCCGGGCACATGGCGTGGACCGGCATCTCCGCCACCGCGCTGTACGCCGCGGCGGAGGCGGGCTGGAGCGGGCGGCGCGTCGGCGGGTTCCTGGGCGCGTTCGTGCTGGCCGTCGCCCTGCACACGGCGTGGGACAGCCAGAAGTCGCTGATCGGCACGGCGATCGTCGCGATCGTCAGCCTGGCCGCGCTGGGGTGGACGGTGCACCGCATCTCCCACCCCCGCCACTGACGGGTGCGCCGCTCCCTTGCGGTGCTGTTCGCGGCGGCGGCGCTCGTGGCGGCCGGGATGTGGCTCGCCCGCATGCGCTCGACCGCGGATGATGCGCCCGGATGGTCTCCGCCCGGCGAACAGGAGGCCTAATGGTTAAGGCGCTGCAGTCGAAGGCATTCCCCAACGCATATCTGCGGATTGACGGAAGCAGCGTGAGCTCGCCCAGCAATAGCGGGGGTGGCACCGTCAGCTGCCAATCGGGGTGGCCGATTTCGAAACCTTCGAAGAAGAGCCTCAGCCCGACGGGACGATAGCGCTTGCCTCGGTGTCGTTCGCCAACGTCCACCTCCGCATGGACGGCAGCGGCATGAAGTCCGCGAGCGACAGCGGCGCAGGCAGCGTGAACTGCCAGTTCGGCGCCGGGCCGTGGGAGAAATTCCTCGAGCCTGCACCACCGTTCCCGACGATCAAATGGCCCAAGGCGGCCGACCCTGGAACGAGTGCGGCAGCCGCCACCGCCGCGTCTTCCGGATCCGGGGCGGGCGCTGATAGCTGGGATGACGCCGACGTGTGGGAGGAAGAGTCCGGGGACGACTACGTCGACGACGCGGGTGGCGATTTCACCAATTCGACCGCCGGGACGGACGAGGCGAGGACGTCGTGGGAGGGTCCGTTCACGCCCTAGTCCGCGTTGTCGCAGGCCTCGACTGACCGGTGGCGCGGGCGCGAGAGGGAGTTGCCGAGCGCCACGCCCGCGGCGAGGGCGAGCCCGATGGCCAGCGCGAGCAGCACCGTGACGAGGCCGTCCACCACGCCCTGCACGGCCAGCTGGTAGAAGCCCCGGTAGGCGGTGAGGCCGGGCAGGAGCGGGATGATCCCGGCCAGCACGATCACGTGCGAGTGCACCCCGGAGCCGCGCCGCGCGACGCCGGTGGCGATGCCCACGAACGTCGCCGCCACGCCGGTCGACACCACCGGCCCGAGGTGCGCGAACAGCGTGAGCGCCCCGTACACCGCCCACCCGATGCCGCCCGCGAGGCCCGCCGCGAGCAGCGACCGGATGGGGGCGTACGTGGCCAGCGCGTACATGGCCGCCGCCGTCGCCGCCGCGAACGCGCAGAGCCAGAACCGGGCGAAGTCGGCCGCCACCGGTTCGGCCGGGTCCAGGGTGAGCTTGAACGCGACGCCTAGCTTCAACCCGAGGATCACACCGGTGAGCAGGCCCGCGGACAGCAGCGCCACCTCGGCCGCCCGGCCCGCGGCGGTGACGTAGAAGCCGGAGATCGCGTCCTGCACGGTGCCGACCACCGACAGCCCGGAGAGCAGCACCGTGATGCCCGCCGCGATCACCAGCGACGACTGGGTGCCCGCGGGTAGCGCGCCGATGCCGAACAACGCGAGCGTCGACACCGTGGCGACACTGGCCCCGACCATCTGCAGGAAGAACGGCGCGACGCCGAACCGGCCGAGCAGCCGTCCGAGCCGGTCGATCAGCGCGGTGACGGCGAACGCGCTGGCCGCGATGATCAGCCCGCCGCCCAGCAGCACCGCCACCGCGGCCGCCTGGCCCGCCCAGCCCAACGTCGCCGCCCAACGCGGGTAGGGGTGGTTGGCCGCGACGGCGTCGGCCAGCTCCTCCGCGGCCCGGTGCACGGACAGCCCATGGCGTTCCACCCGCGCGACGATGCGGCTCACCGCGGCCATCCGGGTGAGGTCGGTGGTGCGGTAGCGGACGATCCGCATGGTCGTGAGCGGCGCGGCGACCATCCCGCGGTGGCAGCACATGGTGATCGAGTTGAACGTGATGTCGATGTCGACGGTCGGCAGCCCCAGCGCCGCCGCCATGCGGAGCATCGTCTCGGTGGTCTCCACCGCGGGCTCACCGCTGGCCAGCAGCACCTCGCCCACGCCCATGCACACGTCGAGCACCTGCTGCACCTGGGCGTCCGACGGCACGGCGGGCCCGACGGGGCGCAGCAGGTCGAGCGTGGGCGGCCCGCCGTGCAACAGGTCGTGCGCCTCCCGGCGCACCACGCCCCGGAACCTGCGGGTGAGACGGCCCATGACCGGCAGTCTCGCAGGCGTCGTCGCGCAAGGGCGAAGAACACAAGCCCGCGCCCTTGCCCTCGCTTATATTCAGTGGGTGAGCACTGCGGAGAAGCAGGTCGACACCCAGTCCCCGGATGGCGGCGAGGTGGTCGGCGTCCCGTCGATCGGCGAGACGGTGGCAGGCCTGGCCGCCGCGTTCGGCCAGGGCCGCACCGTCACCCGCGAGGCCGCGAAGCTGGGCGGCGAGCTCGTGCGCGTGGCGCTGGGCCGCTCCGAGGTCGAGCCGGGCAAGGGCGACCGGCGCTTCACCGACCCGGCCTGGTCGGGCAACCCGATCTTCTCCCGCATCGAGCGCGGCTACCTCGCCACCGCACAGGCCGTCGGCAACGTCGTCGGCGAGCTAGGCCAGAGCTCAGACAACCAGCGGCGCGCCGAGCAGGCCCGCTTCGCCACCACCATCCTCACCAGCGCCCTGGCCCCCACCAACTTCTTCGCCACCAACCCGGCCGCGATCAAGCGCGCGTTCGACACCGGCGGCAAGAGCCTGGTGCGCGGGGTGCGCAACTTCGTCGGCGACGTGCGCAACAACGGCGGCATGCCCTCGATGGTCGAGCGCGACGCGTTCGAGGTGGGCAAGGACCTCGCGCTGTCCCCCGGCGCGGTCGTGCACCGCGACGAGGTGGGCGAGCTCATCCAGTACCAGCCCAGCACCGAGCAGGTCCACAAGCGCCCGCTCGTCATCATCCCGCCGCCGATCGGCCGCTTCTACTTCCTCGACCTGCGCCCGGGCCGCAGCTTCGTCGAGTACGCCACCAGCCAGGGCATCCAGGTGTTCCTGCTGTCCTGGCGCAACCCCAGCGCCGCCGAAGGCGAGTGGGACCTCGACACCTACGCCACCCGCGTGCTCGCCGCCATCGACGCCGCGCGCGAGATCTCCGGCAGCCACGACGTCAACGTGATGGGCTTCTGCGCGGGCGGCATCATCTCCACCACCCTGCTCAACCACCTCGCCGCGATCGGCGACGACCGCGTGCACAGCATGTCCTACGCCGTCACGCTGCTCGACTTCGCCGAGCGCGCCCCGATCACGGCCTTCCAGGGTCCCGGGCTGCTGCGCTTCGCCAAGGCCCGCTCGCGGCGCTCGGGCATCATCACCAGCAGGCAGATGGGCGCCGCGTTCACCTGGATGCGGCCCGACGACCTGGTGTTCAACTACTGGGTCAACAACTACCTCATGGGCGACAAGCCGCCCGCGTTCGACATCCTGGCCTGGAACGCCGACGGCACGAACCTGCCCGGCGCGCTGCACGGCCAGTTCCTCGACATCTTCGAGGGCAACCTGCTCACCAAGCCCGGCGGCCTGTCCGTGCTGGGCAGCCCGATGCAGCTCGACGCGATCAAGACGCCGACGTTCGTCACCGGCGCGGTCGTCGACCACCTCACCCCGTGGCTCGGCTGCTACCGCACCACCCAGCTGCTCGGCGGCGAAGCCACGTTCGTGCTGAGCTACTCCGGACACATCGCGAGCCTGGTCAACCCGCCCGGCAACCCGAAGGCGCACTACTGGACCGGCAGCGCACCCGGGCCCGATCCGCAGAAGTGGCTCGCCGAGGCCACCAAGCAGCAGGGCAGCTGGTGGGAGGCCTGGATCGAGTGGTTCGAGCCCCACGGCGGCGGCAAGAAGAAGGCGCCGCGCTCGCTCGGCAACAAGGCCCACCCGGTCGTCGACCCCGCGCCCGGCCGCTACGTGCACAGCTAGGAGCGCCCTGAACAACGCCGATCTACTGCGCGACGCCCAGGCGACCACCTCGCCGCGTTGTCGTCGGGCCCGATACAACCCCGGTATCGGGCCCTCCTCCGCCTTGCGATGCGGCCACCTGGCCGCCGCTCGCTACGGCCGGCGTTGTTCAGGACCCTCCTAGTGCCGCTCGTCGCGATCGTCCGGCACGGGCAGGCGTCGTTCGGCGCCGCCGATTACGACGCGCTGTCCGCCGTCGGCGAGGAGCAGTCGAGCCTCGTCGGCGTGGAGCTGCGGCGGCGTGGGCTGCGCGAGCCCGAGGTGGTCGCGGGCACGCTGCGGCGCCAGCGGCACACGGCGAGCCTGCTCATGGCCGCGGCCGGGTACCCGGGCCCGTGCGGCACCGACAAGCGTTGGGACGAGTTCGACCACCTCGCGCTGCTTTCGCGCTACGTCGACCCGGCCCGGGTCGAGCCCACTCGGCAGGACTCGCGGGCGTTCCAGCGCCTCCTCGACGAAGCCCTGGAGGCGTGGACGCGCGACGGCGGGTGGGCGGCCTTCACCGCCGACGCGCTGGCCGCCCTGCAGGACGTGGCGGAGGCGGCTGCCGAAGGGGCGCGACGCGGTCGTCGTCAGCTCCGGAGGGGTGATCGGTGCGCTCGCCGCGGGCCTCCTCGGCGCGCCCGCGGCCACCGGCATCGCGCTCAACCGGGTGGCGGTCAACGGCGCGATCACCCTCGTGGCCGTCGGCGGCCGGGGCGCGCACCTCCTCACGTTCAACGACCACGCGCACTTCGCCGGGCCCCGCCGGGAACTGCTCACCTACCGATGACGCTCGATCGAGCTCACCGGCTACCGCCAGGACTTCGAGATCGGCGAGGTGCCGGAACCGGAGATCACCGCACCCACCGACGTGATCGTCCGGGTCGGGGCCGCGGGCTTCTGCCGCACCGACATCCACATCTGGGACGGCCAGTTCGACGAGGCCTGGAAGGGCGCGGGCATCGGGCTGCCGTTCGTACCCGGCCACGAGACGGCGGGCTGGGTGCACGAGGTCGGCTCCGCGGTCACGCACATCGCCGTCGGCGACGCGGTGCTGCTGCACCCGCTGATGACGTGCGGCTACTGCCACTTCTGCCGCGCGGGCGACGACATGCACTGCACCGACAACGTCTTCCCCGGGATCTTCGCCCCGGGCGGGTTCGCCGAGCTCATCAAGACCAACGCGCGCGCGATCGTGCCGCTGCGGCCGGGCGTCACGCCGGTCGACGTCGGCCCGCTCGGTTGCGCGGGCATGACCGCCTACGGCGCGGTGAAGAAGGCGCTGCCCTACGCCTACCCGGGCAGCTACACCGTGGCGTTGGGCGCGGGCGGGCTGGGCCACATCGGCATCCAGGCCCTCCGCGCGCTGTCCCAGACCGAGATCATCGTGGTCGACCGCAGTGCGGAGGCGCTGGAGCACGCCCGCGGCTGGGGCGCCGACCAGACCGTGCAGGCGAAGGCCGACGGCTCGCACGTGCAGGCGGCGCCCAGGTCGTGGTCGACTTCGTCGGCGAGGGCGGCGCCGAGCGCGACGCCGTGCTGATGCTCGGCACGCGCGGCGTCGACGTGCTGGTCGGCTACGGCGGCAGGCTCGACGTCGAGATCCTCAGCGAGGGGCTCTTCCCGGAGACGAGCTTCCTGAGCAGCATCGTCGGCACGTACAACGAGGCGGTCGAGCTCGTCGCGCTGGTCGCCCGCGGCGCGGTGAAGCTCACCAAGACGACGTTCCCCCTGGAGGGGGTGAACGACGCCCTGCACGCCCTGGACGAAGGCCGGATGATCGGCCGCGGCGTGCTCGTGCCCAACGAGAGCTGACGAGATCGACGTGCGGGCGGTTCGGCCGCTGCGAGACCGCCCTCACGTCGATCTGGCGCGGGCCCGGCTGAGTTCTGCGACGATCCGGGCGCGATCTCCGTACACCTCGCGTTTGGTGTAGCGGTAGACCTGCCAGCCGAGGTCGACCAGCCGGGTGTGCCGCGCGATGTCGCGCAGCACCCGTCCTGGCTCGGTGTGCAGCCCGCCCTCGTACTCGATCCCGATCTTCAACTCGGGCCAGGCCAGGTCGAGCCAGAACGCCGTGCGGGTGGCGGGGTCTTGCACCACCCACTGCACCTCCGCGGGCGGCAGCCCGGCCCGCACGATCAGCAGGCGGAGCCGGGTCTCCATCGGCGATCCGGCATACGGGTTGGCCAGGGCGACGACATCGGGCACGCGCGCAACACCACGGCGACCCCGATCGCGCGCGCACCGCTCCAAGAGGAGATCGGGGTGGAAGCGGTGGCGGTTGGCCAGCCGGTCCACCGCGACGACCGCCTCAACGGGGTCCGGCCGTCGGGCCAGGTCGAACGCCGTGCGCAACGGAGTGGTGCAGGCGACGTCGCGCACCCGGGTGACCTCGCTGTCGGTGAGCCGATCCCGGTGGACCACCAGGCCCGGGTGCGCACGAAGGTCGCCCGCCACGGTGACCTCGGCTGGCGTGTCGGGGTGCGGCGCGCAAGCGGCGCCCAGCACGAGGGCCGCCGAGTAACCGGCGAGCACGCCGCGGCCCTCGACTAGCCGGTACGCGGCCAGCGACCGCAGCAGCAGATCGGGCTTCGCAACCGCCCGGCAGTAGACGTCCGGCAGGAGCCTCTGGAACCGCGGCCCGCGCAGCCTGCCGCGGGTGACGAGCCCGGCCGCGATCGCCTGCGAGCCGCGGAACGCCACCGGCCACCCCGGAACGGTCACGCCGGAAGGATGACCGCTCGTGCCATGATCCCGTGGCCGTTCGGCGTAGTCCGACTCCGACATCGACGTGAGGGCGGTTCTGCCGCGGCGAGATCGCCCTCACGTCGATCTCACGGCGGCGAGCAGAGGCCGACGATGGTCTCCATCGCGATCGGGAGCTCGTCGATGCGGGCGCCGAAGGGAGCCAGGGCGTCCTCCACCGCCCGGGTCACGGCGGGTGGGGCGATCATGCGGCCGCCCTCGCCGCCGCCCTTCACCCCGTGCGCGGTCCACGGCGAGGGCGTCTGGAGGAACGCCACCTCGATCCGCGGCACGTCGGGGGCGCCGGGCACCACGTACTCGTCGTAGCTCGGGGCGAGGTTGCGGCCCTCCGCGTCGTAGGCGACCCGCTCGTAGAGGGCCACCCCGATCCCCTGCGCGATGCCGCCGCGGACCTGGCCCTCCAGCGAGCGGGGGTTCACGACCGTGCCGTGGTCGTGCACCGCCACGTACTTCAGGAACTCCACCTGCCCCGTCTCCGGATCCACCTCGACGACCACGACGTGGCAGCCGTGCCCGACGATCGGGTAGAACGCCCCGAGGTCGGTGCGGTCGGCGTTGGGCAGCGTGAAGAACGGCGGGTCGTAGGTGAAGCTGGCCTCCAGGCCGCTCTCCATCCCGTCGGGGAGGCTGGCCTTCTGCCAGTAGGCGGCCATCCCGATGTCGGCGAGCGACATGCTTGCGTCGGTGCCCTGCACCGACACCACGCCGTCGCGCAGCTCGAGGTCGTCGAGCGACGCCTCCAGCTGGTGCGCGGCGATCTCGAAGATCTTGTCCTTCAGCTTCTTCGACGCGCCCGCCACCGCGCCCGACAGCATCACCGTCATGCGGCTGCCGCCGGGGCCCGCCGAGGGCAGGCCGTGCATGGTCGGGGCGAGGTCGATCGCGACCTCGGCCGGGTCGACGCCCAGCTCGGCCGCGATGAGCTGCGCGGTGACCGTCTCCTGCGAGTTGCCCCAGAACGGCGCGAACAGCGTGGCGGTGATCCCGCCGGTGGGGCCGATCCGCATCCGGACGCTCTCCGCCGTGGTCGTGAACGGGGCGGGCGCGCCGATGTTGTGGAACCAGAACTCGCTGGCGTAGTAGGTGCTGCGCTGCTGGGCGCAGGCCACGCCGATGCCGATGTAGCGCCCCTCGGCGCGGGCGCGCTCCTGCTCGGTCCGCCACCGGTCGAGGTCGGCCAGCTCCAACGCGCGCGCCAGCACCGCCGGGTAGTCGCCGGAGTCGTAGAAGTTGCCGGTGGGGATCTTGTACGGGAACGCGTCGGGTGGGATGAGGTTCTTGCGGCGCAGCTCGACGGGGTCCACGCCGAGCTCGTCGGCCGCGGCGTCGACCAGCCGTTCCAGCACCCAGTTGGTGACGTCCGAGCCCGCGCCGCGCAGCACGCCCTGTTGGTTCTTGTTGGTGAGCACCGCGGTGACGTCGTAGGTGACGCTGCCGATCCGGTACGGGCCGACGATCTGCGACAACGGGTTGGTGTTGCCCGCGATGGCGAGCATGAAGTAGGCGCCGTAGTCGTCGACGACCTTGACGCGCAGGCTGCGGAACGTGCCGTCGGCGTCCAACGCCAGCTCGGCGACGTGCGCCCGCTCCGGGGCCTGCGCGTCGGAGGCGAGGAGGTTGTCGGCGCGGTCTTCCATGAACTTCACGGGCCTGCCGGTGACCTTGGCCAGCGCCCCCGCGATGCCGATCTGCTTGGCGAGGAAGTGCTTCGAGCCGAACGAGCCGCCCACCGACAGCGGGTGGAAGTTGAGCATGTGCGGCGCGACGCCGAGGGTGGCGGACATGACCCAGGCGCCGAAGTTGAGCAGGTTGGTGTTGGACCAGACGTCCATCCGCCCGCTGGCCGCGTCGAACCGGACGACCGCGCCGTTGGTCTCCAGCGGCGCGGCGGTGGCGCGGGGCCAGCGCAGCTCGCGGCGCACCACGCGGTCGGCGGCGGCGAACTCGGCGTCGACGTCGCCGAACGTGAACGCGTGCTGGTAGACGACGTTCGAGCCGAGGTTCTCGTGCACCAGCGCGGCGCCCTCGGCCATCCCGGCCTCGGCGTCGGCGACGACGGGCAGCGGCGCGTACTCGACCGTGATCAGCGCGAGCGCGTCCTCGGCGACGTAGCGGGACTCGGCGGCGACGACGGCCACGGCCTCGCCGAAGTAGCGCACCTTCTCGACCGCGATCGCGTGCTCCACCACCTCCTCGGCGCAGAACCGGGCGAGCGGGCCGATGACCTCGAGGGACTCCGGGCCGGTCAGCACGGCGTGCACGCCGGGAAGGGCCTTCGCCGCCGTGGTGTCGATCGCGACGATCCGGGCGTGCGCGTGCGGCGAGCGCAGCACGGCGGCGTGCAGCAGGCCGGGCAGGCGCAGGTCGTCGACGTAGGCGATCGACCCGCGCACCAGCGCCGGGTCCTCCTTGCGGGGGAGGTCCGCGCCGACCCACGCGGTGCTGTGCTGGGCGGTGGTGCTCATGACGCGGCCTCGCTCGCCCGCACCACCGCGTCGACGATGTGCTGGTAGCCCGTGCACCGGCAGGTGTTGCCCGCCAGCGCGGCCCGGATCTCGGCCTCCGACGGCTTCGCGTTGCGGTCGAGCAGCTCGACCGTGGTGGCGAGGAAGCCGGGTGTGCAGAACCCGCACTGCTGGGCCTGCGCGTCGAGGAAGGCCTGCTGCACGGGGTGCACTCCGGCGGCGGTGGCCATGCCCTCGACGGTGACGACGTCCGCGCCGTGCGCCTGCACGGCGAGCATCAGGCACGAGCGGGCGCTGGCCCCGTCGACGAGCACGGTGCACGAGCCGCACACGCCCTGCCCGCACCCGACGTTGGTGCCGGTGAGCCCGAGGTCTTCGCGGAGCAGGTCGACGAGGAGCCTGCGTGGCTCCACCCCGACCCGGTGCCCGATCCCGTTGACGGTCAGCTCGACGACGGCGAAGTCGGTGTCGGTGTCCATGTCAGCTCCCCTCGGCGCGGCGGACGGCCTCGGCCAGTGCGCGCCGCACGGCCACCCGGCCGAGGCTGCGGCGCAATGCGGGCGACGCGTGCACGTCACCCGGGATGTGTTCGAGGTCGGCCACGGCGTCGTCGGCCAGCGCGGCGATCGCCTCGGCCTCGGGCGCCCGGCCGACGGCGGCCCCCTCGGCCCGCTCGGCGCGCACGGCGGTGGGCGCGAGGCCCAGCAGGCCGATCCGCAGCTCGGCGATCCGGCCGCCCTCGTCCAGCTCGACGACCGCGCACGCGCCCGCCAGCCCCCAGCCGCGCGCCCGGCGCGAGACCTCGTGGAACGCCGCGCCGCCGCGGGGGCCGGGACGGCGGAACCGCAGCTCGGTGACCAGCTCGTCCGGCCCGCACGCCGTGGTGCGGTGCCCGGTGAAGAACGCGTCCGCCGCGAGGACGCGTGCGCCGCCGGGACCGGTGAGCACGACCTCCCCGTCGTGGGCGAGCAGCACCGGCGGCACCCCGGAGGCGGGGTCGGCGTGGGCGACGTTGCCCCCGATCGTGCCCCGGTTGCGCACCGCCGGGTGCGCGATCCGCCCGGCGCACTCGACGAGCGCGGGCAGCGCCGCCGCCAGCTCGGCGTCGTCCTCCAGCGCGGCGATGCGCCGCAACGCGCCGATCCGCACGACGTCGGCGTCGACGGCCACGTGGTCGAGCTCGGTCACCCCGGCGATGTCGACGAGGACCTCGGCGCTGGTCGTGCGCGCGCAGAGCTCGGCGACCAGCGACTGGCCACCGGCGAGCACCCGGGCCCGCCCCCCGGCGAGCGCGGCGACCGTCTCGTCGACGGTGGTGGTGCGCTGGTAGCGGAACGGCGCGGGCTTCACTTGATCGCCTGCGGGTTGACCGGCGAGCCGACCGAGCCCGTGATCGTGAGCGGCGGGGCGACGAGCTGGAACTCGTAGACGCCGTCCTCCGCGCAGTCGTCGGCCAGCGCCTCCAGGTCCCACATCTCGCCGAGGTGGATGCCCGCGTTGACGATCATGATGATGTGCAACGGCTGGAAGCAGTCGGGCGTCTCGTTGGGCAGCTTCTCGGTGCCCCAGGTGTCGGTGATCACGGCGGCCGGGCCCTTCGGGCAGAAGTAGTCGGCCACGCTCACGCCGAAGCCCGGCGCGGGGCCGCCCGCGTAGTCGCCCCAGCTCCCGGCGTCGCGGCACATGGCGATCTGGCCGGTGCGCACGAGCACGAAGTCGCCCTCGCCGACCTCGACGCCCTGCGCCTCCGCGCAGGCGGCCAGCTCGTCGGCCTGGATCGCGTGGTCGACGTCCAGCCAGGGCTTGCCGAGGTGGCGCGGGACGTCCAGCAGCACGCCACGGCCGACCATGCGGTCCTTGGCGTTGGTCATCGCGTTGCGCTGGGCGCCACGGCTGGTGACGAGCTCGGTGCCGTGGCCGCCGTACATCTTGCCGTCGTGGAAGATGTGCGCGAGGGCGTCCCACTGCGTGGAGCACTGCAGGATGATGTACGCCGCGTCGTCGGTGTAGCGCACCTCGGCGATGTGGTCCTGGGCGCCCGCGGCGATGTCGCCGCCGTCCCAGATCATGTGGTGCAACGGGTTGTAGCGGCCGAACGAGCCGGTCTGCGGGCCGGTCTGGTCGAGCGGCAGCGCGAGGGAGAACACCCTGCCCTTGCGCACGAGCTGCGCCGCGGCCTTGATCCGCTCGGGCGTGACGTTGTTGAGGGTGCCGAGCTGGTCGTCGGGGCCCCACTTGCCCCAGGTGTTGTACTTCGCCGCCAGCGCGCGGACCGTCTCGATCGTCGGAGCTGTGGTGGTCACGGGCGATCCTCCTCAGAACATCACGACACCGGCGTTGACGTTGAGGTCCTCGCCGGTGATGGACGCCGCGGCGTCGGACGACAGGAACGTGCAGGCGGCGGCGATCTCCCGGGCGTCGACGACCCGGCCCAGCGGCGACGCGCTCGTGAACGCCTCCCGGGCTTCGTCCTCGGTGATGCCGCGGGTTTCGGCCAGGCTGCGGAAGACCCAGTCGAGCCGGGGGCCGCTGACCGCGCCCGGGCACACGGCGTTGACGCGGATCCCGTGCGGGCCCAGCTCCGTCGCCAGCGTGCGCACCAGGCCGATCACGCCCATCTTGGCCGCGGCGTAGGGGGTGCGCCCGTGGAGCGGCCGCTTGCCGGTCATCGACGAGATCGCGATCAGGCTGCCCGCCCCCGCGGCCACGAGGCCCGGGATGAACGCGCGGAAGGTGAGGAACACGCCGTCGAGGTCGATCGAAAGGCACTCCCGCCACGCCGCGAGGTCGATCTCGTGCATCGGGGCGGTGGGGCCGCCGATGCCCGCGTTGGCCACAACGGTGTGCACGGAGCCGAAGCGCTCCAGCACGCCCTTGGCCATGGTCTCGACGGAGGCCTCGTCGGCGACGTCGCAGGGGAGGGCGAGAACGGCGCCACCGTCGGCGCCCTCGATCTCGGCGACGGTGTCGGCGAGGGTGGCCGTGTCCCGCGCGGTGGCGGCGATCGCGTAGCCCGCCTTGGCGTAGCCCACCGCGATGGCCCGGCCGATGCCGCGGTTGGCGCCGGTGACGACCGCTACCGGCTGGGCCTGCTGGGACACGGCGCTCCCTCCCGCCCGGGCACCGCGGTGTGACCGAACCCCTAGATCCTGGATCGCCCGGGCCCGGCGATCCATGGGAAAACACCCAAAGATGCGGGGAGTTCTCCGGGTGGATCCCTCAAGCGGGGCCGCGGGCGCGCTGGACGTCGCGCACGGTGAACGCGAGCTGCAGCTCCATCCGCGTGGCGGTGCTGCGCAGGTCGCGGCACAGCAGCTGCTCGGCGCGGGTGAGCCGGTAGGCCACGGTGTTGGGGTGCACGATCAGCGCCTTCGCGGCGGCGGGCACGGACGCGCCGACGTCGAGCCAGGTGCGCACGGTCGTGCAGAGCTGCGCCTTCTTCCGGGCGTCGTACTCCTCCAACGGCCGCACGAGGGTGTCGGCGAACGAGCGCAGCGCGGCCGTGGTGCCCGTGCGCAGGAGGTAGGCGGCGAGCCCGAGCTGCCGCAGGTCGAGCACGCCCGCGGTGCCGCCGTCGGGACAGAGCTCGACGGCCGCGGCCGCCACCGAGAACGCGTCGGCGAACTCGAGCCCGGACACCGGTGGACCCACCACCGTCGCCACCCGCTGGACGTCCGCGCGGGCGGCCACCAGCTCGTGCACCCGGGCCAAGGTGGGCGTCGGGTCGGGCTCGGCGGGCAGGATCAGCACGAGCAGGCCGTCGCGGGCGCCGACGAGCGGCCTGCCCGAGGTGGCGCGCACGACGTCGGCGAGCTTGCCCGCGTCGCCGCCGCTGCCCCGCTCGACCGCGACCACCGCGAGCACCTGCGGCCCGCCCAGGTCGTGGCCCAGTGCGGCGGCGCGTTCGAGCACCGTGTCGGAGCGGCTCGCCCCCGCGCGCAGCAGCTCGTCGACGAGGTCGCCCGCCAGCCGGTTCTCCGTGTCGACGCGGTTGCGCTGCTTGAGCAGCTCCACCGCCACGACCAGCGCGAACCGTTCGATCATGCGCCGCTGCGCCGGGTCGGGGACGGCCGCGGCGCCGGTGCCCCACAGCCGTCCGACGAGCTGGCCGCCGATCACGACCGGCGCCACCCACGCGGGCAGGCCGTCGGGCCCGCAGCGCCGGATCGGCACCACCTCGTAGCGCGCCCGCAGCGACTCCAGCGCAGGCCGCACCGGGCGCCGCTTGCGCGTGGCCGCGTCGGGCGCGGGGGTGTGCGGCTCGGCGGGCGCGACGGCGAGCGCGGTGTCGTCGACGTCCTCGATGGTGATCGACGCGTTGAGCGCTTCGGCGAGCAGCTCGGCGAGGGGCTGCAGCCCGGCTTCGTTGAGCAGCAGCTGCATGAGCCGCCGGTGCTGGGCCTCGGCCCACTCCAGCACCTCGCGCTTGGCCGACAGCTCCGCGATCGTGCGCTCCTGCGCGGCGCGCAGCTCCGCGGTCTCCAGCGCCAGCGTGGCGTGTTGGGCGAGCAGCTCCACCAGCTCGACCTCGGCGGGGCCGAACTCCCGCGGCGCCGTCGAGTAGGCCACCACCACTCCGCGCGGGGCCGTGCTCGCCGCCAGCGGCACGGCCAGCAGCGCCCGGAACCCCTGGTCGACGGCCAGCCGCCGCGTCGCTGCGTACTCGCGCTCGCGCAGGATGTCCGGCACGGCGAGCGTGACCGCGCCGCGGAAGGCGTGCGCGGCGACCGTGTCGGCGGGGTGCACCACGACCACGTGCTCCCGGTTGAGCAGCGCGACGTACTCCGCGGAGAGCCCGTGCGAGCCGCGGGTCTGCAGCCAGTCGCCGGACGGGTCGACGAGCATCACCGCGCAGAAGTCGAACCCGACCAGGCGGCAGGCCTGCTCGGCGATCCGGCTGAGCAGCACCTCCAGCGGCTCGGCCGCGTTCACGCCGCGCACCACGTCGGCGACGGCCGTGAGCCAGGCACCGAGGAGCTGCCGCGTCTCCGCGAGGCTGGTCACCGGCGGATTCTACGAGGTAAGGGCCCCTACGCGGGGACGATGCGCGATCACCCGACGCGCACGCGGGGCACTTACCCCGAGGCTGGAAGCCATGATCGCCCTGGACACCGGCTACGTCGCCGCCGACGCCGAGCACGACCTGCGCAGGCTGCGCCGCCAGCGTCGGTGGTCGGGGCTCGTGAGCAGGCTCCGCCGGACCGCCGGGTGCACCGGGCTGGCGTCGTTCGCCGACGCCACCGCCGGGCGCCGGGCCACCGCGCAGCGCAACGTGGGGCTGCAGGCCGTCGACCTCGACACGATCGTCGGCAGCGTCGGCAAGGCACACGAGTTCGACTGCGGCTTCCGGCCGGGGCCGACGGTCGACGAGCGGCGCTGGCTGGGGATCGCCCGCGCGCTGCGCTCCGGGGAGTCGCTGCCGCCGGTGAGCCTGTACCGCGTGGGCGGCCGCCACTTCGTCCAGGACGGGCACCACCGGGTCTCGGCTTCGCGCGCCATCGGACGGCAGAGCGTCGACGCCTACGTCACCGAGGTGCTCGTCGCCTGATCTGTCTCAACCTGAGCCGGGTTCTTCTCACGGCTGGGGGCCCGTGGTCTGATCCGCTCGTGTCGACCCCGAAGCCCTCCCGGATGACCACCTGGCATCAGGAGTTCTTCGCCGCCGTCGGCAAGTGGCCGTGGCTGGAATCGCTCAACGACAGCGTCTCCGGTGCGGTGCAGCCCGTCTACGACCGGTTCCGCGGCAACCTCGCCGTCGAGCTGCTGCACGGCGGGCGGTGGGCCGGGCACGCGCTGCACCCCGCGCTCTCCGACCTCCCGATCGGCTTCTGGTCCGGCTCGCTGCTGCTCGACATGGTGGGGGACGACACCGCCACCAAGGGCAAGCTGGACGCGGCGGGCACGCTCAGCGCGGCGGGCCTCGCGGCGGCGGTGGCCACGGCGGTCACCGGCGTGGCCGACTGGACGGTGAGCGACGGCGAAGACCGCCGCGTCGGGCTGTTCCACGGCCTCCTCAACGGCGCGGCCACGGCCCTGCAGGGCGCGTCGCTGGCCGCCCGGCTCTCCGGCCACCGCGGCTCGGCGCGCACGCTGGGGATGGCCAGCATGGCGGTGACGACGGCCGCGGGCTTCGTCGGCGGCCACCTCGTGCAGGGCCGCGGCGCGATGGTCAACCGGGTGGCGAGCAACACCGGGCCCACGCGGTGGGTGAAGACCGTCGCGATCGACGACCTGCCCGACCGCGAGCCCAAGGGCGTCGACGTCGAGGGCCGCAAGGTGCTGCTCTACCGCGAGGGCGAGACCGTCCACGCGCTCGACGACGTGTGCAGCCACGCGGGCGCGCTGCTGTCGCGGGGCCCGGTGGTCGACTGCGTGGTCACCTGCCCGTTGCACGAGTCGCAGTTCGACGTGCGCGACGGCCACATCGTCCGCGGGCCCGCCCACCACCCGCAGCCTTCCCTGCCGTCGCGGGTCCGCAACGGCTTCATCGAGGTCCGCGGCTCCCAGCCCGGGCGCAGGCGCTCGACAACCTGAGGAGGAACGCCATGGCGTGGGAAGCGGTCGCGGACACCGACCAGCTCGAAGAGGGCGACATGATGGTCGTGCAGCTCGGCGGCGAGCCGATCTGCGTGGTGCGGCTCTCCGAGGACGAGGCCGTCGCCTGCCACAACACCTGCACCCACCAGCAGCAGCCGCTGAACGAGGGCTACCTGCAGGACGACGACACGCTCATCTGCCCGGCCCACAACTCACGCTTCGACCTGCACACGGGCGAGCCGATCGGCATCCCCGCGGTGACCGCGATCCCCATCTACGCCTGCAAGATCGAGGACGAGGCGATATGGGTGGACTTCGACCAGCAGACGAACGACGCCCCGATCCCGCACAAGCCGTTCCACTAGCACCCGGGCCCGCGTAGGCCGAAGATCAGCGCCGGGTCGCCGGGACGGAACGTGCCGTGCCGCTGCGACGCGTCGCCGATCTCCCGGTTGCGCTGCAGGAGCGCGCGGCCGAGCGCGAGCTGGCGCCGTTCCCAGGCGGCGAGCGCCGCGTCGAGGTCGCCCGGGTGGGCGGTGATCTGCGCGGCCAGCTCCCAGCCGTCGGCCGCGGCCTTGGCCGTGCCCGCCGCGGCGTGCGGCCGCACCGCGAACGCCGCGTCGCCGACGAGGCAGATCCGGCCGTGGCGCATGCGGGGCACGTCGATGTCGAACACCGCCTGCAGGAACGGCTCCGCCACGCCCGTGACGACCTCGGCGACCACCGGCGCGAGCCACTCCGCCGCCTCGGCCCGCATCGCCGCGACGAAGCGGTCGTCGACCTCGCCGGGCGGCAGCGACACCGGCCGGGCCCGGCCGTCGCGCCCGGTCATCAGCGCGTCGAACGCGGCACCGGGCGCGACGTTGCGGTACCAGACGAAGTTGACCAGCCGTTCGCCCAGGCCCGTGGGCCCGGGGATGGGGTAGACGAGGATGTGGCTGCCGGGCAGCACCTGGTAGGTGATGGCGTCGTGCAGCGCGGCGTGCGTGGCGGGCGTCAGCGCGGCCTCGGGAAGGGTGCCGCGCCACGCGACGTACCCGGCGTACGCGGGCGTCACCTCGGGCAGCAGGTCCGCCCGCGCGGTGCTCCCGATCCCGTCGGCGCACACGACCAGGTCGGCCCGGGCGGGCGCGCCCGAGCGCAACGCGAGCGCCACGCCGTCGCCGTCCGGCGCGAACCCCACGACCTCCTGCCCGAGCAGGTAGCGCTCCTGCGGGAACTCGGCGAGCAGCGCGCGGTAGATCGTGTTCCAGGCGGAGAACCGGTAGCGGTGCTCCCGCTCGTGCACGACCGCGCCGTCGGCGTCGAGGAAGCGGATGTACCGGGTGCTGCTGCACAGCTCGTCGGGGTCGACGGCCGAGCGCTCGGCGAACCAGCGCACGGTCTCGTCGAGCACCGCGATGCCCGCCCCCCGCGCTTCGAGCGCCGCCGACGACCGCTCGTAGACGGCCACGTCGCAGCCGACGTCGGCCAGCACCAGCGCCGCGGTGAGCCCGCCGAGCGACCCGCCGACCACGGCCACCTGGACCACGGAGCTAGTGTCCCGCGCGGGGCACTAGGGCCGCCCGAAGGTGGCGATCCGGTCGACGGACAGCTCGAACAGCACCCGGCGCTCGTCGATCGAGGGGTCGCGGAGGCCGTAGGGCGGCGCGTTGCCGGTGTACTTGGTCCAGATCTTGTCCAGCTGGGCGGTGACGCGCGGGCCGTCGTCGGGGTCGTCCTCGGAGAGCTCCCGCGCGACCGTGCACCGGATCGACAGCCAGTGGTAGGCGTTGGCCGGGTTCACCAGCAGGAACGTGGCGTGCGGGTCCTTGCGCAGCCAGTCGACCTTCTTGCGGTGGGTGGCCAGGTTGAGCAGCACCAGGTCGCCCTCGTAGTCGAACCACACCGGCGTGAGGTTCGGCAGCCCGTCGCCGCCCGCGACGGCGATCGTGGCCGTGACCGGCTCGTCGAGGAGCTGCTTGTAGATCGGGTCGAGGTGCGCGAGCGACGGCACGGCGTCACGACTACCCACCGTGAACTGGCCGGGCTGCAAGCCGTCAGCCACATCGAGGAATCGGGCGACTTTGATCGTCATTTCGGTAGCGTAAAGCGATGGGATCCCGCCGGCTGGCTGAATCTGCGACAGCCGGCCTGCGCCGAGCGGGTGTACGCCGGTTGTTCGGGCTCCCGGGCGGCGGGCCGAACCTGGACCTGATCGGCGCGGCGCCCGACCTCCCGTTCACCCTGGCCCACGGCGAGACCGCGGCCTGCGTGATGGCGGGCGCCTTCGGGCTGCTGACGGGCACGCCGGGGGTCGCCGTCGTGACGCGCGGGCCCGGCGTGACGAGCGCGGCCAACGGGCTCGCCCAGGCCACCCTCGACCGGGCGCCGCTGCTGCTGGTGAGCGACTGCGTCACCGCCGACCAGCGGCACCGGGTGGCCCACCAGCGGCTCGACCAGCGCGCCTTCACCGCGCCGGTCACCCGCTTCAGCGGCGTGGTGGGGCACACCGGCGCCGCCGACACCGTGGCCGCGGCCGCCGCGCTGGCCCTCGGGCCGCCCGCGGGCGCGGTCCACCTGGACTACGACCCGAGCCGGCCGGGCGACCGGCCGCCCACCCCGCCGCGGGCGGAACCGTCCGACCCGGGCGCGCTGGCCGCGGCCTGCGCGACCGCCCGGGGCTCCCGCCGTCCGGTCGTGGTGCTGGGGCTGGGCGCCGTCGCGCACGCCGCGGGGCTGCAGGCCAGCCTCGTCGGAACCGGGATCCCCGTGCTCACCACCTACCAGGCCACCGGCACCGTGCCCGCCACAGCGGCGGAGTGGGCCGGGCCGTTCACCAACGCCGCGCTGGAGCGGCCGCTGCTGGAGCGGGCCGACCTCGTGATCGGGGTGGGGCTCGACGACGTGGAACCGATCCCGGCCGCGTGGTCGACGGCCGCGCCCACGGTGCTGCTCGACGCCACGCCCTCGCCCTACTTCGACGGCGCCACCGCCGTGCCGGGACCGCCGGTCGAGGCCCTGCGCGCGCTGCTCGCGGCCTGCGCGCCTGCCTGGCCGTCCGACGCGGGACGGCGGCACCTCGCGGCCGTGCGCACCCGCCTCGCCGACGGGCCGGACGGCGGCCTGCACCCCGTCGACCTGGTGCGGGCCGTGCACGCCGCGGCGGGCGACGCGCTGCTCACCGTCGACGCGGGCGCGCACATGCTCGCCGCGCTCCCGTTCTGGCCGGTCACCCGCCCGCGCGGACTGCTGATCTCCAACGGGCTCGCGACCATGGGGTACGCGCTGCCCGCCGCGATCGGCGCCGCCCTCACCGGCACGCGGGTGGTGTGCCTGACCGGCGACGGCGGCCTCGGCATGGTGCTCGCCGAACTGGAGACCGTGGCCCGGCTCGCGCTGCCGGTCACCGTGGTGGTGTTCAACGACGCCACGCTGTCGCTGATCGCCATCAAGCAGGGCGCGGGCCAGGGTGATGCCACCGCCGTGCGGTACGCGCCCGTCGACCTCGCCGCGGCCGCCGCGGCGCTGGGGGTGCCGTCGGCGGCCGTCGACACCGCCGCCGACGCCACCCGGGTGCTGCGGGCCGCTGGCCCCGGCCCGTTCCTGCTCGACGCCCGCGTCGACCCGGCGAGCTACCGCCACCTCATGGCGGTGTCGCGCGGCTAAGCCCGCAGCGTCTGGCTGGGCGAGTGGCCGTAGCTGCCCTGGTACAGCGCGGCGAAGCGACCGTGGTGGGCGAAGCCCCAGCGGGCCGCGATCTCGGCGACGGTCGAGCCCGTCGCCGGGTCGGCGGCGGCCAGGTCGTTGTGCGCACGTTCCAGCCGCACCCGCCGCAGGTAGCCGATCGGCGTGGTGTCGAGGTGCCTGCGGAACGCCTCCTGCACGGTGCGGGTGCCCAGCCGGGCGGCGGCGGCGATCTCGGCGAGGCCGATCGGCTCGGCGGCGTGGTCCTCGATGTACGCCACGGCGCGCCGCACTGCGCTGGCGTCGGCGCCGCCCGGCCGGTCCGCGGCGGTGCCCATGGTCGTGTTCGGGAAGGTCTCGAGCACGGTGGCGGCCAACAGCCGCATCGTCTGGCCGTAGATCAACGGGCTGGTGTAGGCGAGCTCGTTGCCGCAGAAGTCGTGGGTGACGTAGCGGACCAGGTTCTGCCAGTGCCGGGCCTTCTCGGCCGAGACGGCTCGGCACAGCCCGAAGCGCACCCGGGTGCCCGGGTCGCCGGTGGTCTCGGCGGCCACCCGCTGGACGACGTCGAGGTCCAGCTTGACCAGCCCGGCCTTGAAGTCCTCCCAGTTGATGCGCATCGGGGTGTGCGGGTCGATGAGGAACAGCTCACCCCGGCCCGGGCTGACGTCGTGGTGGTCGCCCGCCCGCAGCCGCAACCGTCCGCGCGCCACCTGCCCCATGAGCAGGAAGCCGAAGGGGTCGGTGTCGACCTGGCAGTTCATCGAGTGTTCGTAACGGGCGACGAAGAAGTTGCCGCCGTCGGTGATGTGGTGGCGGAACCGGAAGTGGTCGCGGCTGCCGGTGAGCCGCACCGAGTGCTCGACGTAGGTCGTCTGCAGGTAGCTGTGGGCCTCGTCGGGATCAGCCGTGTCAATGCTGATCCGCGCGGGGGTCTGGATCGCCACGACAGCAACCTCCTGGTCACGCTGGGGAGTAGCCCGCTCACTCTAAGGCGACCGAACGCCCCGCTATCCGGTAAGCGCCGGACGGTTATCCCCTATACGCGGACGGTAGCCGCGGGCGTTGTCCGGTGGTCTCGGTCCGGTTACAAAAGTGGCGTGTGTACAGGCAACGGTCGTACGCCCGCGCCGAGCGGGGCGACGCTCGACCTCCCGAAACCGCAGTCTGCGGACGTCCCCACCGTGACCCTGCGGCTCGACAACGTCTATACGGCGGACCCCCGCCGCGGTGACGGCCGCCCCGTCGTGCGGATGGACGCCTAGAACTCCGTACTGCCCGGTAGGCGAAGATGGTCCGATGCGGTCACCGGTCGGCTGGGCGAGCACGCCCTTGCGCAGGTTGCGCTCCGACCTGAAGGACCCGCTCCTCCGCAACGGCTACGCGTTGCTGGTCAACGTCGGCGTCACCTCGCTGCTCGGCTTCCTGTACTGGATCGTCGCCGCCCGCACCTACACCCCCGTGGACGTCGGGCTGAGCTCCACCGCCGTCGCCGTGGTGCAGTTCCTCGCCGGGCTCGCCGGGCAGCCGTCGATCGCGAACGCGCTCACCCGCTTCCTCCCCCGCGCGGGACCGGACGCCACCCGCCTCACGCTGCTCGCCTACGTCGTGGCGGCCGCGGCGGGCGCGCTGGTGAGCGCCCTGTACATCGCCGCCACCCACCTGCCGCTCGGCGTGCCCGTGGTGCTCGGGCAGAGCTGGGTACTCGCGCTCGCGCTCGGTGCGTCCGTCGTGGTGTGGTGCGTGTTCGCCCTGCAGGACGCGGTGCTCACGGGAGTGCGGCAGGCCGTGTGGGTGCCGCTCGAGAACGGCCTCTACGGCATCGGCAAGATCGCGCTCCTGGTGGCGCTGGCCCCGGTGACGCCGGAGTACGGGATCATCGTGTCCTGGTTCCTGCCCGCGCTCGTGCTGCTGCCGCCGGTCAACCTGCTGATCTTCCGGCGGCTCCTGCGGCGGCACACCGCTCCCGCGGAAGGCCACCACGAACGGCGCGCGATGGCCCGGTTCATCGGCGGCGACTACCTCGGCTCGATCTTCGCGCTCGCGGCGGTGGACCTGCTCCCCGTGCTCGTGGTCGCGCGTCTCGGGCCGGCCGACGCCGCCTACTTCTACCTCCCCTTCCTGATCGTCTACTCGGTCGAGCTCGTCGCGGTGAACCTCGGGGTGTCGCTCACCGTCGAGGGCGCGCTCGACCGCTCGCGGCTGGCCGAGGTGGCGAGCTCGGTGTTCCGCCGCATCGGCGCGATCGTCGTGCCCGGCGTGCTGGTGCTGCTGCTGGTGCCCGGCCTCGTGCTCTCGGTGTACGGCCCGGCCTACGCCGCGCACAGCTCCGATCTCCTGCGCCTGCTCGCGCTCGGCGTGCTCGCGAAGACGGTCACGACGATCTTCTTCAGCCTGGCGCGCGTCGAACGCCGGGTCGGCCGGATCGCGCTCGTGCAGGGCGTGCTCTTCGCGCTGCTCATGAGTTTGTCGTGGGTCCTGATGGGCACCCTCGGCCTGAACGGCGTCGGCGTGGCCTACCTGGTCACGCAGGTCGTCGTGGCGGCGGCGGTGCTGCCCTCCGTTTTGCGGGCATTGCGGCACCCCTGAGCACCTTGTCCGGTTCGGACGTTACGGTGAGCTATGCCCGTAGTCACCCGAATGGTGAGTCCGGCGCCCCGTGCGGTGTGGGAGGAAGCGCTCCGTAGCGATCCGGCGGCGCTGGAGACGCAGTCGCCCGCCTGGAGCGACGCGATGTGCGCCGCGATGGGGTTCACCGACGTCAGCCGGGCGTACGAGATGGCCGACGGCAGGCAGCTGGTGCTGCCGCTGCTGCGGCGCTCGGTCGGGCCCGTCCCGCTCTCCGAGGGCTCCAACCCGCTGCACTGCGGCGTCGGCGGGCTTCTCGCCCCCGATGGCCCGCGTCCGGACGAGGTCGCCGCCGTCCTGCGCGACCTCCACCGGCGCCGGGTGCTCGTGCGCACGTTCTGGCCGCAGCCCGTGCACGCGCAGCGGTGGGCCGCCGCGGGCCCCGAGCGCGCCGTCGTCGTCGAACGCCGGGCCCACCTGCTCGACCTGGAGCCGGGCTGGGACGCGTTGTGGGCGAAGGGGTTCTCGGCGCAGCGCAGGCGCGGGGTGCGCACCGCCGAGCGGCACGGGGTGAAGGTCGAGACCGGCGGCGGGGGCGAGCTCCTCGGCGAGTTCTACGGCCTGCTGGAGCTGGCGACCGCCCGCTGGGCCCGCATGCAGCACGAGCCGCGGTGGCTCACCATGGCCCGGCTGCGCGGGCGCGACCCCCTGAGGAAGTTCCAGGCCGCGGCGCGCACCCTCGGCGAGCGGTTCCGGGTGTCGATCGCCTCGGTGGAGGGGCGGCCGATCGCGGGGCTGGTCGTGCTCCAGGGCCGCAACGCCTACTACTTCCGCGGCGCGATGGACGAGACGATGCGCGACCACCGCCCCAACGACCTGCTCCACTCCCGCGCCATCGAGGACGCCTGCGAGGCCGGGTGCGGGGCCTACTACATGGGCGACTCCGGCTGGTCGCCGTCGGCCGCGTCGTTCAAGGAGCGGTTCGGGGCCCGTCCGGTGCACTACCGCGAGTACCGCTTCGAGCGGCTGCCGATCTCCCGCACCGAACAGGCGGTCAAGAACGTGGTCAAACGGGCGATCGGGTTCAAGGATTTCTAGCGAGCGCGTAGGGTCGCCGCGATGTGCTGTGGTGACGCCGAGGTGCTCGACCTGCCACCTGCCGTGATCGAGATGCTGGCCCGCTACCGGGGCCTTTCGGCCGAGCGGGGTTGGGACTGGGGCGACGACCGCATCGAGATGTTCCGCTGGGCCCGGTTCGCGGCGCTCGGCGACGTCTTCGCGGCCTACGGCGACACCGGCGACTGGCTGCAGGCCGTGCGCGACGTGGTCGGCACCGACCCGCCGTCGGGCATCGCCGTGGTGCGGGTCCGCGACGGCGGGATCACCGTCCACTGCGGACCACCGCGGCCGGTGGTCGCCGGGGTGCCGATGCCGTTGGACGTGGTCGTGGACGTGGACTCGGCCGCCGACTGCGAGGTGGCCGCCGTCGTCTCGGGCGACGCGTTCACGGTGGCTGCGGGCGGGGCGGGCGTTTCGACCGTCGACGTCGACGGCCCGCCCGACGTGACGATCGACGGTGAACCGGTGTCGCTCGCCGCCGCCGTCTCCCCGATGCCGGGCGCCCGGCTGCGGCTGCGGGCGCAGCGCTGCGCGCGGTGGTCGGTCACCGACGCCACCGGCGGCGCGTGGTTCCCCGACGGCGTGCTGCACAAGTGGGACGTCCGCGGTCGGCCGTTCTTCCACGCCGACGACGTCACGCTCACGGTGCCCTCCACCACGCTCACCGTCACGTGCACGCGCGGACTGGAGTTCGACGTCGTCGAGCGAACGGTCACCGGGGAGGCACTGGTCGAGGTCGAGCCGCCGCGGCGCTTCGACCCGGCCGCGGACGGTTGGTACGGCGGCGACCTGCACGTCCACATGAACTACAGCGGCGACCTCGTGTGCACCCCGGCCGACGTGGCCCGGATGCAGCGGGGTGAGGGCCTGCACCTGGCCAACCTGACGGCGGGCAACCTCCAGACCTCGCTGGTCTACGACCGGGAGCTGCTGGAGGAGTTCGCGGGCGTGGACCTGCCGTGGTCGGACGGGGAGTTCGTGGCGCGCGCGGGCGTCGAGTACCGCAACGACCTGCTCGGCCACGTCCACGCGCTCGGCCCCGACGGGCCGCCGAGCCGCTACTACGCGGGCCACGAGCGCTCCGACCACCCGGAGGACTGGCCGCCGAACCAGGAGGCGTGCGCGGAGCTGCGGGCGCTGTCGGCGACGGTCGGCTACCCGCACCCGGTGTTCGCCCCGTTCGGCGACGACGGCGGCACCGAGGCGTTCTTCGCCAACCCGCGCTCGGTCGAGGCCCGGGAGCTGGTGGTCGACGCCGCGCTCGGGCTCGTCGACTCGCTCGACCTGCTCTCCCCGTTCGACGACGAGGCCGCCGTGTACCTCTACCACCGGCTGCTGTCGTGCGGGCTGCGGCTCACCGCGACCGCGGGCACCGACGTGTTCCTCTCCTTCTCGCACGGTCCGGGCGTCGCGTCCAACCCGCCGGGGTGGGCCCGGGTCTACGCGCACCTCGGCGACGAGCCGCTGTCGGTGCCGTCGTTCAAGGAGGCGGTCCGCGCGGGCCGGACGCTGGTCACCAACGGGCCGTGGCTCACGTTCGACGTCGCGGGTCGGGGGCCGGGCGCGGTGATCGACGCCGCGGTGGGCGAGCGGCTCACCGTCACGGCGGACGCGATCGGCGCCGACCGGCTCACGCTGGTCGGGCCGGACGGCGTGCTCGCCGAGGGCGGGTCGCTGGAGCACACCGTGGACGGGCCGACGTGGCTCGCGGCCGTCGCGCGCGGGCCCGCCACCGGCCTCGCCCCGGCCGGGCTGGCGCACACCACGCCCGTCTACGTCGACGTCGACGGCGTCCGCGTGGCCCGGGCGGGCGCGGCGGAGTGGTGCCTCGGCCTCGTCGACGGCCTGGAGCGGCTGCTGGCCGAGCACGGCGTGTTCGCCGAGGGGCAACGGGAGCGCCGCCTCGCCGACTACGCCGAGCTGCTGGCGACGGCCCGGCGCTTCTACCGCGAGGCGGCCGAGCGAGCCCGCCGCGCCGACATCGTCGAGTCCGGCGCTGAGCCCGGCGGCGAGCCCGGCGCTGAGCCCGGCGGCGAGCCCGGCGGCGAGCTGAGCCCGGCGGCGAGCGCGGCGGCGACCCCCGCCCCACCGGCGCGGGCCGGTGACCACCGACCCGCGCCTCGACCTGGCCGTCGGCGTGCTCGACCTGCACGGCGGCCGCGTGCGGTTCGTGCACCCCCGGGAGCCGACGGCGTTGCTCGACGACGAGGACGTCGCCGCCGACCAGGCCTACCCGCCGTACTGGGCCGAGGTGTGGGAGAGCGGGGTCGAGCTGGCCCACGCGGTGTCCGCCCGCGACTGGACGGGCGCGGCCGTGCTGGAGCTGGGGTGCGGGCTCGGGCTGCCGTCGCTGGCCGCGGCGCTGCGCGGCGCGCACGTGCTGGCCACCGACCGCGTCGCCGACGCGCTCGCCTTCGCGGGCGCGAACGCCGCGGAGAACGGCGTCACCGTGGAGACGGCGGTGTGCGCGTGGTCCGACCCGGGGCCGGTGCTCGACCGGGCGCCGTGGGACCTCGTGCTCGCCGCCGACGTGCTCTACGGCCAGCGGGGCATCGACGAGCTGACCCCGTTGCTCCCCCGCCTCGTCGAGGGCGGGGAGGTGTGGGTGGCCGACCCGGAGCGCCCGCTCGCGCCCGCCTTCCTCGCCGCGGCCCGCGAGCGGTGGGCGGAGGTGGAGACGCTCCCGACCCGGCAGCACGACGTGCGGATCCACCGCCTCGCCGGTCCGCGCAGGCCCCGGTGATCGCGGCGACCGGCACACCACGCAGGTCGCGCGATGCGTGGTGTGCGACTCGCGCCGATCACCGCGGGTAGGGTCCGGCCGTGTCGGCCGAGGTGCAGCACCTGCTCGACCGGCTCGCGGACGACATCGGCCGGTCGGTCGTGATCAACGACCCCGCCGTGGTGATGCTGTACTCCAGCAGGCACTTCGGCGACGAGGACCCCGTCCGCGTCGAGGCGATGCTCAACCGGGTGGCGGGCAGCGCCGCGATCGCGCACGTGCTGGCCCAGGACGTCGGCCGCTGGACGCGCCCCGGTCGGATCCCGGCCAAGCCCGCGATCGGCATGCGGGCCCGGCTGTGCGTGCCGCTGCGCTGGCGCGGCGACCTCCTCGGCCTGCTCATGGTCATCGACGCCGACGACGACCTCCCGGCCGCCGACCGGGCGCGGATCGACGCGGCCGCCCGCGAGGTGGCTGCGCTGCTGGTCGGCGAGCGGGCGGCGGCCGACGCCGCGGTCGCCGCCGACGACGCGCTGGTGGCCGAGCTGCTGAGCCTCGACCCGGCCGCGCGGGAGCGCGCGGTGGCCGCGCTGGCCACGCGCTCGCCGGACCGCGCGGGTGGCAGGCTCGGAGCCGCCGGGCGGCAGGCGGGAGGTCAGGCCGCAGAGCCCGCGGGGCGGTCGGCGCCGGAGCGGCACGCGGGCCGTGCAGGTCATTGCGGTGGTGGCGCTGCGCGGCGTCACCGCCGACCGCGCGCACGCCGAGGTCGCGCTCCGGCACGCGGTGCTCGACGCACGCCGCACCGGCCTCGCCACCGTGGCCGGGCCGACCGCGGCCGCCGTCCGGTTCTCCGGCGACACGATGGCGCTCGCCGAGCGGATGATCGCCGCCGCGAACGAGGTGGCGGGCGGGCGGTTCACGTGCGTGGCGGGCGTCGGGCCGCGGGTCGCGACCCTCGAGGAGGCGTGGACCTCGCACCGGCACGCCGAGCTCGCCACCCGCGCGATCCCGCACCTGGCGCCGGGCCCGGTGGTGGACGCGGCCACGCTCGGCGCGTTCGGCCTGCTGCTACGGATCCCGGAGCTCGACCCCACCGCGCTGCCCGCGCCGGTCGCGACGCTGCTGGCCGCCGACAGTCGTGGCGTGCTCGTGCGCACCCTGGAGGCCTACCTGCGACACGCGGGCTCCGCGCCCGCCGCCGCCGACGAGCTGCACATCCACCGCACCACGCTGCACTACCGCCTCGACCGCGTACGGTCGATCACCGGCTGCGACCCCGACGACGGCGAGACCCGCCTCCTCCTGCACCTGGGTCTGGGGGTCGCGCGGCTGCTCGGTTTGCTCGCCAGCGAGCAAAATGGGCCGGGTTCTCCCGCGCTCGGTCCGTAGCGGGTTGGCGCAGGTCACGGTGACACTGCGGCCATGCGGCTCGCGGGACGGACTGCGCTCGTCCTCGGCGGCGGGCACGGCGATCCGGACTGCTCGGTGGTCGGCATCGGCTTCGCCACCGCCACGACGTTCGCCCGACACGGCGCCGCCGTCGTGGTCGTCGACCGGGACGCCGACGCCGCCGAACGCACGGTCGATGCGGTGCGCCGGGCCGGTGGGCGGGCCCGGGCGGTGGTCGCCGACGTGACCGTGCCCGCCGACGTCGAGCGGGCGGTCGCCGAGGCCGCGCAGGCCTTCGGCCGGATCGACGTGCTGCACAACAACGTCGGCGCCACCCGGCTCGGCGGCCCGGAGGAGCTCACCCTCGACGAGTGGCGGGCCACGTTCGCGATCAACCTCGACACGGTCTTCCTCGGCGTGCAGCAGACCCTCCCGCACCTGCTCGACCGCGGCGGGTCGATCATCAACGTCTCGTCGACGGGGTCGATCCGCTGGACGGGTTACCCCTACCCGGCCTACGCCGCGGCGAAGGCGGCGGTCAACCAGCTCACCCGGGCGCTCGCGCTGCAGTACGCAGGCCGCGGCGTGCGCGTGAACGCGATCCTGGCCGGGCTGATCGACACCCCGCTGGTCTACCGGGAGCTGTCGGGCGGGCGCTCCCCCGAGGTCGTGCGGGCGGAGCGCGCGGCGCTCTGCCCGACCGGCGCCATGGGCAGCGCCTACGACATCGCGCACGCCGCGCTGTTCCTCGCCTCCGACGAGTCGGCCTACGTCACGGGCACGCTGCTGCCCGTCGACGGGGGCCTGCACGTGCGAGCCGTCTGATCACCGAAGGAGTAGTCATGAACAGCTTCACCACCCGCGACGGCGTCGAGCTCAGCTACACCGACAGCGGCGGCGACGGGATCCCGCTGGTGATGCTGCACGGCTGGGGCCAGACCCAGGCGATGTTCCGCCACCAGGTCGAGGGCCTCGCGCGCCGCGTCGTGACGCTGGACCAGCGCGGGCACGGCGTGTCGGCCAAGCCGCACCACGGCTACCGGATCGCCCGCCTCGCCCGCGACGCCCATGAGCTGCTCGACCACCTCGCGATCGACCGCGCCGACGTGCTCGGCTGGTCGATGGGCGTGTCGGTGTGGTGGAGCTTCATCGACCAGTTCGGCACCGACCGGATCCGCCGGTTCGTGGCCGTCGACCAGCCCGCCGCCGTCGCCGCCGTGCCGTGGATGTCGGCGCAGGAGCAGACCGACAGCGGCGCGATCTTCGACGTGGCGGTGCTGCTCGGCCTCGGCGGCGCGCTGGCCGGGCCGGAGTCGGCGAAGGCCGCGGAGGAGTTCGTGCGCAGCATGTTCTCCGGAGAGCCGGACCCGGAGGTCTGGGCGTTCGTCGCGCAGGAGATCACGCACACCCCGCCGTACGCGGGCGTGCCGCTGCTGTGGGACCACTGCGCGCAGGACTGGCGCGACGTGCTCCCCCGCATCGACGTCCCCACGCTCGTGATCGGCTGCGACGGCAGCCACGTCGCCCCCAGCTCGCAGCGCTTCATCGCCGACCAGATCCCGGGCGCCGAGCTGCACGTGTTCCCCAGCGACGTGGCCAACTCGCACTTCCCGTTCCTGGAGAACCCGGCGGCGTTCAACGCGGTGGTGGCGGAGTTCCTCGAGCGGTGACGTTGTCCGCCGTCGCGTGCAGGATCGTCTTGACCTGGAACGGGGTCAGCCTGCCGCGCTGAACTCGACCGGCGGCGTGGGGGGACGTGCCCTTGTCGGCGTGCCGCCGCAGGGAGAACACTGCTGCCGTGATCCAGGGCGGCAATGCCACGGTCTACGTCTCCGACATGCAGCGGTCCATCACCTTCTACACCGGCGTGCTCGGGCTGCGGCTGGCGTTCCGGGCAGACGACCACTGGGCGCAGCTCGATGCGGGCGGCCTGTCGATCGGTCTGCACCCCTCGTCCGACCGCAACCCTGCGCCCGGCACTCCGGGCGGGATCACCGTGGGCTTCTCGGTCGACGTGCCGATCGCCGACGCCGTCGCCGCCCTCGCCGCCCACGGGGTCGAGGTGCGCGGGCCCCAACCGGGTGGGGGCGGTGTCGTGCTGGCGTTCTTCGCCGACCCCGACGGCAACCCGCTCTACCTCGCCGAGGAGTCCCGCTGAACGACGAGCTCCGGGAGACGGTGCGCCGGGCGTACGCGGGCTCGGACTTCTTCCGGGTCACGCTCGCGGCGGCGGGCGTCGGGGCGGACGGCGTCGACGAGCTCGCGCGCCTCCCGTTCACCACCAAGGAGCAGCTGCGGGCGGCGTACCCGTTCGGCTGGACGTGCGTGCCCGACCGGGAGGTCGTGCGGATCCACGCGTCGTCGGGCACCACCGGACGGCGGACGCTGTGCACCTACACCCGCCACGACCTGGAGGAGTGGACGGCGATGTTCGCCCGCTGCCTCGAGTACGCGGGCATCACCGACGCCGACCGCGTGCAGCTGATGGTCGGCTACGGCCTCTGGACGGCGGGCTGGGGGTTCCAGGCGGCCGTGGAACGGGTGGGGGCGATGGCGATCCCGTCCGGCCCCGGCCAGACCGACCTGCAGCTGGAGCTCATGGCCGACCTCGGCACGACGGCGTTGTGCGCCACGTCGTCGTTCGCGCTCGCGATGGGCGAGCGCGTGGCGGCGAACGGCGGCGCACCACCCGGCCTCCGGGTGGGGATCTTCGGCTCGGAGCGCTGGAGCGAGCTCACCCGCGCCCGGATCGAGGGCCTCCTGGGCCTCACGGCCTTCGACATCTACGGGCTCACCGAGCTGTGGGGTCCCGGCGCGGGCATCGAGTGCGGCGAGCACGCCGGGATGCACGTGTGGACGGACTACTTCCTCGTCGAGGTCGTCGACCCGGTCACGCTCGAGCCGGTGCCCGCCGGGGTCGAGGGCGAGCTGGTGGTGACCACCCTGCGCAAGGAGGCCACGCCGCTCCTGCGCTACCGCACCCGGGACCTCACCGCGCTGGACCTCTCGCCGTGCGCCTGCGGCAGCCCCTACCCCCGCATCGCCCGCCTGCGCGGCCGCAGCGACGACATGATCAAAGCCCGGGGCGTGATGTTCTTCCCCGCCCACGTCGAGCACGTGCTGGGCCAGGTGGAGGGGGCCACCGGCGAGTACCGGATCGAGATCGACCGCGACGGCACCGGCGAGCGCGTGCTCGTGCGCGCCGAGGCGCCGGACCGGCCGGGCCTCGGCGGCCACATCGCAGAGCTGCTGCGGGCCGAGGTGGGCCTACGGGCCGAGATCGACGTCGTGGCGCCGGGCGCGCTGCCCCGCAGCGAACGCAAGACCCAACGCGTGCACGACCACCGGACGCACTAGCGGAGCGCGCGGAGCCCGGGGGGCGACCTCAGCGCCGATGTTCACGCCGCAGGCACCCGCTCAGCGGCGCGCCGCCCACGCCGCCCGCGCGGCCGCGACGTCCGGGCCCGCCAGGCATTCGGCCACCAGCGCCCGCGAGCGGGCGTGGGCGGTGGCGAAGTCCGTGTCGAACGCCGAGCGCACCAGCTCCTTCGTCGCCCGCGCCGCCCCCTGCGGCACGGCGAGGTACTGCCCGACCAGCTCGGCGGCCGCCTCGGCGAACCCCGCGACGGGCAGCACGTGGTCGGCGAGCCCGATGGCGAGCGCCTCCCGGGCGTCGACGCGCTCGCCGCCGACCGACAGCCGCATCGCCCGGCCCAGCCCGACGTAGCGGGGCAGCCGCCAGGTCGCCATCCCCGGCGGCAGCCCCTCGGCCGCGGCGGGCAGCCCGAGCACCGCGTCCTCGGCGAGGATCCGGATGTCGCACGCCAACGCCAGCTGCAGACCGCCGCCGAGGCAGTACCCGTGGATCTGCGCGACGACCAGGCGATCCAGCCGTTCCAACCCGACGAACGCCTCCTCCTGCAGCGCGTAGAAGCCGTCGGGCATGCTCTCGGCGGCGAGCATGTCGAGGTCGAGGCCAGCGCAGAACGCCCGCCCCTCCCCCCGCACGACGACCATCCCCGGCTTGTCCCGCTCCAGCGCGGCGACCGCGTCGACCAGCCCGGTCACCCACGCCATGTTCATCGCGTTGAGCTTCTCCGGCCGCGACAGCACGACCTCGGCCACCTCGCCTGCCCGGCGCACCTGCACTGCGCTCATGTCGCTGCCTCCATGGCGCCGACGATGTCACCGTCGGCGTGCGGCGTCACGCAGGCCGCCGCACGTGCGCCGACGGCGCCGTCCGGAGTTACGATGACGGCGCGGTAGAGGAGCACAGCGTGAAGGTCAAACTCAGCACTCCGGACATCACCCCCCTCGGCTGGCGCGCGCGGCGGCGAGCGCGGCGCAGGCTGGCCGAGCTCGACGCGCTCGGCGCCCGGCTGGCCGAGCTCAGCCGCATCCGCGACCTGGCCGAGGCCGCGCGGGAGGTCGTCGCGGCGGGCTGGGTCAAAGACGCGTGGTACGTCCGACCCGACGCGCGGCGCGTCGACCTCGTACAGGCCCGGCGCATGGGGCAGGTCCCGGTGGAGCGGGCGTGCCTGGTGGGCGCGATCCTGCACGCGGGCGGCGGCGTGGCGAGCGCCGACACCCAGCTCGTGCAGCGCACGCTCGACCTCACCTGGCACACGGTCCACCGCAGCCCGGCCGAACGCGTGCGCTGGTGCCCTGCGCCGCCCATCCGCGCCCAGCACCTGCGCGACCTCGTGCGGTGGAACGACCGCGAGCACCGCACCCGGGCCGACGTCGAGGCTTTGCTGCAGTCCGTCGGACGGGCGGCCACGCGGGAGCTCGACGCCCACCGCCGTCTGCTCGCCACCCGGGAATAGCTCCGCGCCGCCCCCGGTTGGCGGGCGCATGCAGGCAATCCAGTTTCACCGCTACGGCGGGCCGGAAGAGTTGCAGTGGGCCGAGGCCCCCGAGCCGCACGCCGGGCCGGGCCAGATCCGGGTCGCCGTCCGCGCGGCGAGCGTGAACCCCCTCGACTGGAAGGTGCTGTCGGGCGCGATGGCGGGCGGCGCCGAGCCCGACGGGCCGGGCTACCCCGGCTACGACGCGGCCGGCGTCGTCGACGAGGTCGGCGAGGGCGTCACCGGCGTCGCGGTGGGCGACGAGGTGTTCGGCGGCGGCACCGGCACGCAGGCCGAGTACGCGGTGCTCGACACGTGGGCGCGCAAGCCCGCCTCCGTCGACTGGGCGGTGGCCGCGGCGGCGACCGTCGCGGGCGAGACCGCGGAACGCGGCTTGCGACTGTTGGGCCTCACAGCGGGCGACACCGTGTTCGTCGACGGCGGCGCGGGCGGGGTCGGCGCGGTCGTCGTGCAGATGGCCCAGGCGCTCGGGCTGCGGGTGATCGCCTCGGCGGGCGAGTCCAACCAGGACTACCTGCGCGAGCTGGGCGCCGTGCCGGTCGTCTACGGCGACGGCGTGGCCGACCGGGTGCGGGCGGCGGCGGGCGGCCAGGTGGACGGCGTCTACGACGTCGCGGGCAAGACGCCGGTCGACGAGCTCGTCGGACTGGTGCCCAAGCCCGCGCAGGTCGTGACGATCGCCAACTTCGGCGCGGGCGCGGCCGGGGTGCAGGTCACCGGGGGCGGCGCCAACACCCGAGGCAGTGCGGCGTTGGCCGAGGTCGCCGACCTCCTGGCGGACAACAAGGTCGTCATCAAGATCCAGACGTTCCCGTTCGACCGCGCGCGCGAGGCGTACGACATCAGCCTCGGCGGCCACGTCCGCGGGAAGCTCGTCCTCGTTCCCTGAACCTGCCCGACGCCCGGGTGGCGTGCCGCCGGGCGGACGGCTCGCCGACGCGCGCGGTCCGGGCTCCGATGGCGGCGCTGCGCTGCGCAGGACCAGCGCCCGCGTGCGACGTCGTGCAGGCCCATCGGTGCGCGGCGTGCCGTCCGGAGCGCGGTCGGCGCCCGGACGTCAGCGCCCGGCCCGGCGCACGCCGTGACCGTCGACGGTCCTCCCGGAGCAGGCGGCCGGAGCGAAGGCGCCGAGGCTGATCAGCCCCACCACCAGCATGTACGCCGACACGGGCCACGAGGCCCCGGTCGCCGTCTGCAGGGCCGTGGCGATGAGCGGGGCGAACCCGCCGCCGACGACCGCGCCCACGGCGTAGGCGAACGACGCGCCGCTGTAGCGGTAGCGCGGCTCGAACAACTCCGCGAAGAACGCCGCCTGCGGCCCGTAGGACAGGCCGAGCCCGATGGTCAGCACCACCACGCTGAGCACGATCAACGCGGGTACGGCCGTGTCGAGCAGCAGGAAGAACGGGAACGCCCACACCACCAGCAGCACGGACCCGACGAGGTATACCGGCTTGCGCCCGACCCGGTCGGACCACCGCGCCGCCACGACGATCGACACCAGCCACACCACCGAGCCGACGATCACCACCACGAGCATGAAGCTGCGGCTCAGCTTGAGCACGGCCGTGCCGTAGGCGAGCAGGTAGGCCAGGAAGATGTAGCCGATGGCGGTGTTGGCCACGAAGCTCAGCGCGGCCAGCACCAGCTCGCGGGGCCGCTCCCGGAACACCTCGACGATCGGTCGGCTGCTGCGCGCCTGCTCGCTCTGCAACGCCGCGAACACCGGGCTCTCCGCCAGCGACAGCCGCACCACCAGCCCGACCACCACCAGCACGATGCTGAACAGGAACGGCAGCCGCCAGCCCCAGGCCGCGAACTGCTCCGGCGTCGTCGCCGCGGTGACCGTGATGAACAGCAGCTGCGCGAGGATCAACCCGGCAGGCACGCCGACCTGCGAGAACGACCCGTAGGCCCCGCGCTTGCCCGGCGGCGCGTGCTCGACGGCCATCAGCGCGGCCCCGCCCCACTCCCCACCGGCCGAGACACCCTGCAGGAGCCGCATCACGACGAGCAGGATCGGCGCGAGCACCCCGATCTGGGCGTACGTGGGCAGGAGGCCGACCCCCACCGTCGCCGCGCCCATCAGCACCAGCGACGCCACGAGCATCGCCTTGCGCCCGACCCGGTCCCCGAAGTGCCCCCACAGCACCCCGCCGACGGGCCGGGCGATGATCCCGACGCCGAGCGTCGCGAAGCCCGCCAGCGTGCCGGACGCGGGCGAGAGCGTCGAGAAGAACTGGGTGTTGAACACGAGCGGCACGGCCGTGGAGAAGATGAAGAAGTCGTACCACTCGATCGTCGTGCCGATCGCGCTCGCGACCGCCACCCGTCGCAGTTGCCGGGGATCAACGCCGACCTTCTCCGCCATGGGACGTCAGGATGCCGTCTTTACCGGGCGACGACCACCGGAAGCTCCCGCGTGCCGAGGATGCCGCGCGGGAAGTGCCGCACCGCGACGGAACGGTCGACGGCGACGCCGCGGAAGCGACCCGTGAGCTCCTCCAGCGCGACCCGGCCCTCCAGCCGGGCCAGCGGGGCGCCGAGGCAGAAGTGCACGCCGTGCCCGAACGCCAGCTGGGCGCCGCCGCCGAGCCCGCGGCGCAGGTCGAAGCGGTCCGGTTCGCGGTGCGCGGCCGGGTCGCGGTTGGCGCTCAGCAGCCACGGCAGCACCAGCGCGTCGGCCGGGACCTCGACGCCGCCGACCTCGACCGCCCGCACGGTGGCCCGGCCGACCTGCACGAACGGCGACCGCAGGCGCAGCACCTCCTCGATCGCGCCCGGGATCAGCGCCGGGTCGGCGCGCAGCTCGTCCCAGACGCCCGGGTTCTCGTCGAACGTGCGCACCGCGTTGCCGAGCAGCACGGTGGTGGTGACGTGCCCCGCGAGCAGCAGGAGCATCGAGAAGTTGGCGGCCTCCTCGTCGTCCAGCACCCGGCCCTCCACCTCGGTGGTGACGAGCGCGGAGATCAGGTCGTCGCGCGGCTCGGCGCGGCGGGCGCGGCAGGCCCGCAGGAAGTAGTCGATGATCTCGCTCATCGCGGCGGCGACCTGCGGTCCGAGCTCCGGGTCGTTCGGGTCGCCGACCTGCATGTTGAACAGCCCGTCGGCCCAGGTGCGGAACAGCGGCCGGTCGTCGGCGGGCAGGCCGAGCAGCTCGGCGATGACGATCACCGGCAGCGGGAAGGCGAGCGCGTCGACCAGGTCGAAGCGCTCCCCCGCGTCGTCGAGCAGCCGGCCCGTGAGCGACCGGATGCGCGGCTCGAGCCCCGCGACCATGCGCGGCGTGAACGTGGCGCTGACCAGGCGGCGCAGCGCCCGGTGCTCGGGCGGGTCGATCTGGGTGAGCATGCCGCGGCGCACCGGCGCGGCGGCGGGCACGAGCCGGGCGGTGTCGGACGAGAACGTCGCGGGGTCGCGCAGGATCGGCCTCGACGTCGTCGTGGCGGAAGACGTGCCACATGCCGTAGCGGTCGCGCCAGACGGGGTGCTCGTCGCGCATCGTGGCCAGCCACGCGAGCAGGGCGGCCTCGTCTTCGGCGGTGGGCGGGAGATCGGTAGCGGTCATGGTCCCTCCGCCCGACGCTACACCCGGATCAGCTCGGGGCGGGGAGCTTGCCGACGGCCGCGGTGGCGAGCTTCTGGGCCCGTGCGCACTGGTCGTCGTACGCGGCCTGGCCGAAGGAGCCGAACCGCACGATCTCCGAGCGACCCGGGGCGACCGCGGCCTGGTGCACGACCTCGACGTACACCGCGCAGCCGCTCACGCCGTACTCCGACGCCCCGGACGTCTGCCGCACGCGGTAGGCGCCGATCGTGCCGGTCGGCTGGAACTGCGTGCGGAACTGCAGGTTGACCTCCACGCGCTCGGCGCCCTCCTTGGACGACCCGAGCACGCAGCTCCACCGGTTGTAGCCGGGGGACGGCGCCGTCGTGACCTCCGGGACCAGGCTGCGGTCGAGCAGCCCGCAGGCGTCGAGGCCGCCCAAGGCGATCTTGGCGCCCCGGCCCTCGGTGGCGGGCACGGCGTTGCCGCTCGCGATCTGCCGCACGACGCCCGCGGCGCCGGTGTCGGCGAGCGAGCAGAGCCGGTCGTAGTCGTCGCTGCTGCCCCGCGTGGGGTAGTAGCCGGACACCTCGACCTGGCTGCGGTCGGCGAGGACGAGGTACGTGTAGCAGCCGAACCCCGGCTTCGTCGGCGTGGCGCCGGAGAGGAGCGTGATGCCGCCGAGGTCGATGGCGGGCCTGCGCGGGTTGGTGGGCGTGTTGCCGTCGCCGACCTCGATGGTGAGCGCGGCCGTGACCGAGCTGCCCTTCTGGATCTGCACGGTGCAGGACGCGAAGTTGGCGCCCGGGTCGACGGTGATCTCGCCCAACGCCTTGAGCGCGGGCAGGTCGGCGAGGCGGCACGGGTCGACGTCGGGCGACGGGTTGGCCAGCGCGACGTACCCGACCTGCGTGGGCAGGCCGGGGATCGCGGCGTTGGTCGGGGGCGCCGCGGGTGCGGTCGTCGGCGGCGGCACCTCGGTGCGGGGCCAGGCCGCGACCGCGGCGCCGATGCCCACGCCGAGCCCGGCCAGTACGACGAGCACCAGCGCGCCGAGCGCCACCAGACGGCCGCGTTTGCGCTGCGGCGCAACGGGTTCGGGGGTGGGGCGCGTGACCGTCTCGTGGACGAGCGTGGTGCGGCGGTGGGGTCGGTAGTGGCTCAGGTGCGTGCGGGTCTGGGCGCCGAGCGGTGCGGCGATGCGCTCCAGCTTCTCGGCCGCGGTGTCGGCGTCGATCCGGCTCGCCGGGTTGACGACGAGCATGCGCTCCAGGATCGGCCCCAACTGCGGGCCCGCCCGTCCCATGGGCTGGATGTCGGCGGCGCGCACGGCCTCGATGAGGCTCTGGTTGTTGTCGTGGTCGCCGTAGGGCAGGCGCCCTTCGACCGCGTGGTAGAGCGTGGCGCCCAGCGACCAGATGTCGGACTCGACGGTGGTGAAGTGCTCGCGCACCACCTCCGGCGCCGCGTAGGGCAGGGTGGCGTGGATCGCGCCGATCATCGTGACGGCCGGGTCGCCGTCGCGGCGGGAGATGCCGTAGTCGCTGAGCTTCACGGCGGCGGCGTCCCGGCTGACCAACACGTTGCCGGGCTTGATGTCGCGGTGCTGCACCGGCGGCTCGAGCTCGTGCCCGCCCGCCAGCGCGCGGGCCACGCGAGCGCCGATCCACGCCACCTCGGCGGGCGGGAGGCCACCCGTCGCTTGGATGAGCTCGGCGAGGTTGAGGGCGTCGAGGTACTCCAGCTCGAGCCAGACGTTGTGCTCGTCGTCGAAGTAGTTGGCGATGCGGACGACGCCGTCGACCTCGTTGAGGCTCGCGGTGATCCGGGCCTCGCGCAGCGTGCGGGCGCGGATCCGCTCGGCGGGCTCACCGCCGGGGACGACCAGCGGGATCTGCTTGAGCGCGACCTTCCGGTCGAGCCGCTCGTGCGTGGCCGCCCAGACCACACCCATGCCGCCTGCGCCGATGATCGACTCGAGGCGGTAGCGGCCGTCGACCAGCGCGCCTGATCCGATCACTGCCCCCGCCTGTGACTGTGCGTTGCGGGGTTCGTCCCCCGATGGCCCATTCGTGTTGCGCGGATCCCACGTTACGGCGTCGTGGAGGGGTGGTGATCCATCCGGGGCTCGTCCTGGTGCTGGAGCAGCAGCTCCGAGCCGGGGAAGCGGATCGGGAGGCGGTCGGTGTCGGGGCCAGCCGCCGGACACACGACAGGTGTACCAGCGGATCTTCCTGACCCCTCAGCACCGGCTGTACGGTCACGCCCCGTGGCCTACCCGCAGACCGGCATCCTCGCGCTCGGCACCCTGTCGCACGCCTACCTGGAGTTCGACCGACGCGACGGCGTCGACGTGGCCGATCTGGTCGCCGCCGTGACCCGGGTCGCGGCACTGCGCAGCACGGTGACCGGGGTCAACCTCGTGGTGGGGTTCCGCCCGGAGCTGTGGGCCGCGCACGCGCCGTCGGCCGCTCCGTCGAGCGTCACGGGCTTCGACCGAGCCGGTGGTCGGGCCGGACGGCTTCACGATGCCCGCCACCCAGCACGACCTCGTGCTCTGGCTCGGGGGCGCGCACGACCTCGTCTTCGACGCGGTGATGGAGGCGACCGCGGAGCTGGCGGGCGTCGCCGTCGTCGCCGAGGAGACGATCGGCTGGTCCTACCACCGCGACCGCGACCTCACCGGTTTCGTCGACGGCACCGAGAACCCGACGCTGGTGGAGGCGCCCGCGCTGGTGTACGCGCCCGACGGCGCATCCGTGCTGCTGCTGCAGAAGTGGGAGCACGAGACCCCGCGGTGGATGGCGCTCGACGTCGCGGCCCAGGAGCAGGCGATGGGGCGCACCAAGCCGGACAGCATCGAGCTCGACGACAAGCCCGACACCTCGCACGTCGCCCGCACCGACCAGGACACCTACGGCCACATCTTCCGGCGCAACACGCCCTACGGCACCCCGGCGGAGCACGGCACGATGTTCGTCGGCTTCTGCGCGGAGCAACGCCCGCTCGCCGCGATGCTCGACAGCATGGCGGGCCTCGACGGACCCCGCGACGAGCTCACCCGCTACACCCGCCCGCTGACGGGCGCGTACTACGTGATCCCCGCGGCCGACGCGCTTCGGTAGCCCGCGAAATCCACACCAGCGGGGTTTCCGGCGCACGAAACCCCGCTCACGTGCATCTCGCGGTCGGGTTCTCCCGAACGGCCGCGGACGATCTTCGCGCCGGGCATCCTCGCGGCATGAGCGTGCCGGGCTGGCCCACGGCCTTCCGGGGCTCGCACGCGGTCGCGGCCGGGTTGGTCACGCCGGACCGCCTGCGGGGGCCGCGGTTCCTGCGGTTGCTGCCCGACGTCTACTGCCGGGCCGCCGCCGAGCCGCCCGGCCTGCTGCTGCGGTCGCTGGCGGCGTACCGGCTCGTGGAGGGCCGCGGTGTGCTGTCGGGCCACTCCGCCGCCGCGTTGCTCGACGCCGAGTGCGCGCCCCGCCGTGGCACGCCTGCCGAGGTCACCCTCCTCCACGGCAACCTGCGTGCCCATCCGGGCCTGGTGGTGCGCCGCGGCCTGCTGCGTCACGACGAGATCACCCACGTCCGGGACGTCGCCTGCACCACCCCGCTGCGCACCGCGTTCGACCTGGCCCGCGGTGCGGATCGGGATGCGGCCGTCGTGGCAGTCGACCGGCTGGCCAACCGCCACCGCTTCGACCCGGACCGCCTTCTGGAGCTCCACGCGCGCTACCGGGGCCGCCGCGGCGTCGCCGGGGTCCCCGCAGTGGTCGCGCTGTCCAGCCCGTACGCCGAGTCGCCGATGGAGACCCGGCTCCGGCTGCTGGTCGTCGCGGCCGGGCTGCCCCGTCCGGAGGTGCAGTGGGTGGTGCAGGACGTCGCCACGCGCACGGCGTTCTGGCTGGACCTGGCGTGGCCGGAGCGGCGGATCGGCATCGAGTACGAAGGCGAGCCGCACACCGAACCGGGCCGGGTGCTCCGCGACATCGCCCGGCACACCCGGCTGGTCGACCTGGGCTGGCAGGTGTACCGCTACACGAAACGCGAGGTGTACGGCGACCGGGCGCGGATCGTCGCCGAGCTGGTTCGTGCCCGGGCGAGATGCACACCAGCGGGGTTTCCGGCGCGCTGAACCCCGCTCACGTGCATCTCGTCGGGGGGAGGGGTCGCGGCCGGCTCGTGGGCGGACGGCGCGTACACCGGCTGACGCCGGGCTACGGTGCCCCATGGCCACCCCGCCCGCGCTCCTGTTCGACCTCGACGGCACGCTGATCGACAGCGTCTACCAGCACGTCCTCGCCTGGCAGGAGGCGCTCACGTCGTTCGGTGTCGACCTGGCGGTGTGGAAGATCCACCGCCGGATCGGCATGAGCGGCGGCCTGTTCGTCAACGCACTGGTGCGGGAGACGGGCGGCGCGCTCTCCCCCACCCAGGCCCGCGAGCTCGGGCTCGCGCACGCCGAGGCGTTCGGAAGGCGTCGCGACACGGTGCGGCCGCTGCCCGGCGCGGCGCGAGCTGCTCGCCACGCTCACCGACGAGGGTGTGCCGTGGGCCATCGCCACCAGCGGGCTCGCCGTCTCCGCGCGGCCCGCGCTGGCCCTGCTCGGGCTGCCCGAGGACACCCCGCTCGTCACCCGCGACCAGGTGCGCCACGCCAAGCCCGATCCCGACCTGTTCCTCGCCGCCGCGGACCTCATCGACGTGGCGATCGGGCGCGCGATCGTGGTCGGGGACAGCATCTGGGACCTGCTGGCCGCCCGCCGGGCCGGGGCGCTCGGCGTGGGCCTGCTGTCGGGCGGCTACGGGCGCGAGGAGCTGGAGCGGGCGGGCGCGTACCGCGTGTACGCCGACCCGGCCGAGCTGCTCGCCCACCTCGACGAGATCGGCGTGCGTCGTGACTAGCGGTAAGCGATCAGGGGCGGTGCGTCTATATCCGGAGGGTAAGCAAACCGTTCCACTCGGATAGGTGAGGAATGCCTCCGAGGAGAGTGTTGGTGATCACACGCTGACAGATCCTCTTTGTCGGGGTTCACGCGAACCCCGGGAAGGGGCACCCACGATGAAGATCCGGGATCATTCCCCCAGAGCAGCCAGCAGGGCGTCGAGAGCATCCAGCTGAGCCACCACGGCCGTGGCGGGGCGGCCGAGCGCGACGGCGATGGCCCGCAACTCCAGCACGTCGATGCGCCGCTGACCGCGCTCGTACTCCGACACGAACGCCTGTCGGACGCCGAGCCGTTCGGCCAACGAGCTCTGGGTGAGGCCTGCGCGCGCCCGGAGCCCCTTGAGCTGCTCGCAGAGCCGCTCGTGGGCCGCGCTGTCGAGCGTCCGATCCACGAAAACATCCTTAACCGATATCTCACCTGCCCGGAAGCACGAGATTATCGCAAGATCCCGTATCGCCACGGGCAGGCCGGTCGGCGTCACACAATCACGATCAACTTCCCCTCACGCCCGCTACGGAAGGCGTTGCGATGTCGGCATCCCCTCAGCCTCCGGATAGACCCGCGCCCGTCGCCCGAGTTCTCGCCAGCCGCCGAGCGGGCCTGCCGCCCGCGGTGCCGTTGACGTCCCGGTTGCCCGCACCGCTGGCCCGGCTCGTGCCGCGGCTGTGCGACCCGTCCTGGCTCGGCTTCCCGGGCGCCACCGACATCGACTTCCGCCCGATCCTGCCGGTGTTGGGCCTCCCCGTCATCCAGCTCGGCGACCCCCGCCGGGCGGGCGCCGACACCCGCAACGTCGACGACCTGGAGCGCCAGGTCCTCGACCGCATGCTGAGTATCTTCAAGGCGCCGCCGGGCTGGTGGGGCTACGTGGGATCGGGGTCGACGGCGGCCATCCGGCACGCGGTCACGACCGCCGTCCGCCAGTTCGGCGAGGTGCCGGTGCTGTACTCGTCGTCGGGGGCGCACACGTGCGTGGGCAAGATCGCCGCCGAGCTGCGGCTGCCGCACATCGTCGTCCGGGCGAGCCGCGACGGGTCGATCGACCCGGCCGGGCTGCGGGCGCTGGCCGATCCCGACCGGCCCGCCGTGCTCCTCGCCACCGCGGGCACCACCACCACCGAGGCGGTCGACGACCTCACCGCGTGCCGGGCGGCGCTGCGTTCGGCCGGGGTCACCCGGCTGTGGGTGCACACCGACGCCGCGATGGCCGGGGTGCCGCTGGCGCTCAGCCCCGCGCCGCCCCCCGCCGTGCGGCTGGACATCCCGGGCCGTCCCGACAGCCTGTCGCTGTCCGGGCACAAGTTCCTCGGCGCCCTCACGCCGTGTTCGGTGCTGCTGATGCGGCCGGGCAGCGCCGCGTCGCAGGTGCTGCCGTACACCGGCGACGCCGACGTCACGCTGGAGGGCTGCCGCTCCGGGCACGCGGTCATCCAGCTGTGGTGGGTGCTGCACACGCGCTCGGACCGGGCGCTCGCCGCCCGCGCCGAAGCGTGCCGCGACCTGGCCGCGATGGCCACCGAACGCCTGCGGCGGGCCGGGATACGGGCGTGGCGCCACCCGCACGCCATGACCGTGGTGATCCCGCGGGTGCCCGAGCGGGTGCGGGCGCGGTGGCGGCTGCCGCACGGCGATCCCAGCCGGATCATCGTCATGCCCGGCCGCGACCCGGCGGCGATCATGGCCTGCCTCGACGAGCTGGTGCGCGCCGCGGCCACCCGCGCCACCACCGGGCCCCACCAGATCGCCGACACCGCCGTCCGGACCGGCTGACGCCGTGGTCGCCCCGTGGCTGGCCGAGCAGGGGCTCGGATGGATCGCGCTGGTGCTGCCGATCGTCGGGATCGTCCTCCTGGTCGTCGCGAGCATCGACAACATCGTCGGCACGTGGCAGGGCCGTTGGGGCTCCAGCCTGGCGTCCTGGTCGATCTGGGCGGCGCTGGGCTGGGTCGGGCTGGCGGCCCAGATCCAGCTGGGCGCCATCGTCGGGGCCATGCTCCTGCTGCCCATCGCCGCCGTGTCCACGGCGGTGGCGGTCGGCGCGGTGCACGCCCGCCGGTTCGCCCCGCCCGCCGAGGAGTTCTCGTGGCAGCGCAAGGTCGACATCGTGTGCGCGGTCGGCGCGGGCCTCGCCCTCGTCGCGCTGCTGTTCTCGACGGGCCGCCAGGCGCTCGTGCTCACGATCATCACCGACGGGATCGCCGCCATCCCCACCTACACGGCGGCCTACCGGCAGCCCAGGAGCCTGCCCACCGCCCCGTTCACCGCGGGGGCGGTCTCGGCGGTGCTCACGCTGGCCGCCGCGCCGAGCTGGGGGTTCGACGACGCGGGCTACGCCGTCTACCTCTACGTGATGTGCCGTGGCCTGGTGTGGCTGATCGCGGTGGCGCACGGTCGCGCTGGAGAAGGCCCCGGCCGAAGCGGCACCTGCCGCCCGGATGCCCACCCTCGCCGTGTCGCTCAGCAGGCCGTTGGAGACCACGCAGATCTGGCAGCTGTGGGCCATCACCGCCGTGATCGTGGTGGGGGCCACGCTGCTCGGCTCCGCGGTGGCGAGCGGCATGCTGCCGATGCACATCTCGGTGCCGGGCCAGGCCCTGCCCGCTTCGCTGCCGCTGGCGGGCTGAATCACCAGGATCCGCCACCGCCGCTGGAGCCGCCCCCGCCGCCGTCGCCGCCGCTGAAGCTGGAGGAGCTGGAGGAGCTGCTGGAGCCGAAATCGGAGCTGCCAGAGCTCGCGAAGCCGCGGGAGGTGGTGGTCGCGGACGGTCGGGCACCCGCGGCGTTGACGAAGCCGACGACGGTGGCGGTCACGGCCCCGAGCGCCGTCGCCGCCTGCCCGGCCGGGCGGTACCAGGCCGCCGCGGCAGGCGGCGCAAGAGCGAAGAGCTGGGCGAAGCTCCGCGTCCACTGGCGAGCGAGGCCGAGGGCGGCGGCGTGGGGCAGCGAGCGGCTGAAGACCTCGGCCGCGCGGTCGGATGGGATGCGTTCGAGGCCCAACCCGGCGAGCTCGGCGCGGTAGGTCGCGAGCTCGGCCAGCACGGCATTGCCCGCCGCGGTGCGGCGCACGGGCTTGACCAAGGACAACAAGGCGGACGCGAACACGCCGACGATGCCCGTCCCGATGGCGAGGAAGAAGAAGGGGAAGGGGAAGGGGAAGGATCGCGGGAAGCCGCCGAAGTTCACGATCGCGGCCACGAAGCCGATGAAGAAGATCGACAGGCCCACGGCCTTGCCGCAGGCGGCCAGGACGTTCTTCGCCACCCAGCCCCGCTCGACGGCCTCGGCGACGAGCGCCTTGTGCGCCGCCTCCAGCGTGCGGGTGCGGCGGTGGCAGACCTCGGAGACCGTCGTGGTCGGCCTGCCGCCGAACGCGTCGTGCAGCAACGCTTCCTCGTGCGGCGCCAGCCGATCGGGCGTGGTCGGCGCGGTGGCGACCAGCGTCCAGCCCCGCGGCTGCCAGCGCCCACCCTGCTCCTCGACGCGCAGGTAGCCGCGCACGGCGAGGTCCAGGAGGGTGGCCGTCACCGCGTCGGTGCCCTTGCCGCCGGAGTGCAGCACGGCGAGCAGGCCGGGCGAGACGTCCGGCGGCGGCGCAGGCAGCCCGGCCTCGACGAGCGGGACGGCGGCCGGGGTAGTGGGCGCAGCCCATTCGGCGCGCGGCGCTCAGGCCCCCGGCTCCGGGTGCGCCTGCCTGCGGGGCGGCGGCCGCAGGGGCGGCGGGACGCCCGGGGGTCGTCGTCCACGCGGCCGGGGTGGTGCCCCCGGCCGGCACGGCGGCCGCCGCCCTCCGGTGCGCGCCGGACGGCTTGGCTTGCGGGTCGCGCAGGGAGCGGGCGACCACCCAACCGAGCGCGCCGAGCACGCCCAGCACGACGACGAGCTGCAGCCAGCCGAGGACGGCGAGCCCCGGCGGCGTGCCGCCGACGGTGCCCGTCGGGTAGTCGAGCGTGACGGGCAGGCCGTTGCCCGGGGCCAGCGGGCCCGCGGCGAACACCGCGGTCGCTCCGCTCCCCGTCACCGTGCAACCGGCCGCCGCGCAGTGCCGGGTATCCGCGGGCCGAGGGGCGGTGACCCGCACGGTCGCCCGTTGCACCGGCACCTGCCAGCCGTCGCCGACGAAGTCCCAGCGGAGGACGTCGGCGTCGAGCACCCCGCCCACGGCGTAGTGCAGGACGTAGGTCTGGGTACCGCTGACCGTCCGCGCGGGGTCGCCGACCCGGATCGTGGTGTAGCCGCCTTGGACGGTCACGCTCGTGGCGGCAGGTGCCCCGGTGGGGGTTTCCACCTGCACCGCCGTCACCTGGCTGCTGTGCAGCTCACGCAGCAGGCCGTGGTGGGTGGTGCCCGCGAACCGGTAGCCGATCGTCTCGGTGACCTGCAGGTCGCCCGCCGCGCCGACGTTCACGACGGCGTCGAACGCCGTGACGGCCTCGCCCGGGTCCGCCCACGCGACGGACGCGCCACCGAACACCACCGCCGCGACCGCGACGAGCGCTCCGACAACCCCGAGGGTCCTCATGGCGAGACCCTCCCGCGACCGGCCGGGAGCCCTCCCGTCACGCCACGATCAGCGAGTTCGCGAGGAACCAGTTCCACGCCTTCGCCGCGTCGGTGTCCTGGGCCGAGGCGACCACGCCGGTGCCGTACGAGCTCCACCACACCTTCGTCACCAGCGGGCTGCCCGTGCGGACGCACGCCAGCTCGCCCTTGGTCTGCCCGCGGTAGGTCCACGGGTTGGACTGGCCGCGCCCCTGCTCGCAGCGCCCGAACCGCTCGGCCGCGATGGTGTTCTTGGTCGTGGTGATGAAGCGGGTCATGTCGGCGTCGGTGTCGAACTGGAGGAAGCCGACGCGGTTGCTCAGCTCCCCCGAGTTGCACGTGATCGCCGTGACCAGCCCGGGGCCCGGGGCGTAGCTCCACGGCCTGCAGGTGGACACGTCGACGTGGCCGTCGGTGATGCGGGCGGCCAGCGCCCGCCCGGCGGTGTCGAGCCGTTGGCTCGCCGACGGCGTGACCGTCGGCGTCGGGCGCCGCGACGGCGTGGGCGACGGGGTGGGCGACGGGGTCGGGGTGAGCGTCACGCTCGGCGGGGCCGGGGGGACGTCGGTGTTCTGGTTGAGCACGCGGTAGCCGACGAGGGCCCCGGACGTGACGACGAGCAGCGCGACCGTGGCCAGCACGGCGATCAGCGGGGCGCGCCGCGAGCTGCGCGGCGGGGCGGGCGGCGGCGGGGCGGCCGCCGCGGGCCGCGGGCCGAGGAAGGACTGCGGCAACGGCCGCGCCCGGGTCTCGTCGCCCGGGCGCACCTCGTCGTGACGGCCGCCGTCGCGCGGCGCCCACGCATCCGCGCCGCGATCGGGCGGGGGCTCCGTCGGAAGTGCCGAGTACGGCGACGGCGGCTGCGACCGCGACCACCCGTCCGACGACGGCGACTGCGAGGCCGACCAGGCCGACGGCGGCGACGAGGCCGCTGCCGACGACCAGGACGACGGCGGCGAGGACGACGACGGACGACGCGGGCGACGAGGGCGACGACCAGGAGGACGGCGGGGGCGGCGATGCGGACGACGGGGGCAGCGACGACGGGGGCGACGGCGGCGGGGAGGACGACCGGGCGGGCGGCGGGAGCCAGGCGGTCGCGTCCCCGGGCGTCACCCGCACGGTGTCGGCCCGCTCCAGCACGACTTCGGGGTCGGGCTCGGTGGGCACGGCCGGGAACGGCGGCGAACCGAGCGGGTCGACCGGCACGAGCGCGCTGCGGATACCGGCCGCCGACGCGGCCACGGCGGTCATGTCCGCGGGCCGCTCACCCGGCTGCTTCGCCGTCATCGACCGCAGCAGCGCCGCGAGCTCGGCGGGCGTGCCCTCCGGCGGCTCGGGCACCGGTTGGGTGAGGATGCGCATCATGATCGCCGCCATCGCGACGTCGCGGTGCTCGCGGAACGGCGGCCGCCCGGCGAGCAGCTCCCAGACCGTGGTGCCGAGCGCGTAGACGTCCGACGCCGGGCTGGACTTGCCGCCCTCCAGGAGCTCGGGCGCCGCGTGGTCGAGGGTGAAGCCGCCGACCGACGTGGTGGTCGCGCTGCCGACCGCCACGCGGGCGATGCCGAAATCCCCGATGGCCGGATCGCCGTGGTCGGTGAGCATGATGTTCTGCGGCTTGACGTCGCAGTGCACGATGTCGCGCGCGTGGGCGGCGCCCAGCGCGGCCGCGCAGCGCTGCAGCACCGCGAGCGCCGTGACCGGCTCGAGCGGGCCGTGCTCGGCGACGTGCTCGGCGAGCGAACCCCGCCTGCAGTACTCCATGGCCAGCCACGGCTTGTGCCGGTGCACGCCCGCGTCGTAGATCGTGACGATGCCGGGGTGGCTGGCCAGCGAGCTCATCACCTTGCGCTCGCGCTCGAACCTCCGCAGCGCGGCCGGATCGGTGATGTCGATGTCGAGCACCTTGAGCGCGACACGGCGCCCGGTGGACAGCTGGGTGGCCTCCCAGACGACGCTCGTGGCCCCGCTGCCGATGCGGCGCACGAGCTCATACCCCGGCGGGTTGTCCGTCTCGGTCGTCATGGCCTCGTCCAGTCGCCCTCGTCACACCCCGGCCGCCCGCACTGCCCCATTCTGCGCAGTACGTGACAGAACGACGTCGGCAGGGGTCACCCGACAGGGTGATGGGCGGATCGGCTCGGCCATCGGCACCGCGAAGATGCCGCATTCGGGTGACTCCGTTCCGCCGCCGGCGCGTGTAGGAAGCGGCGATCGGGGGCACACTGCCCGCGTGGTCACGTCGAGCAGGCAAGAAGATCTGCGCCTCGGAGCGGTCACCGCGGAGCCGCACCTCTTCCTAGCGCTGCCCGCCGCGCTGACGGCCGCGGGCGAAGTGCGCGCGCTCCTGGGCGCTTGGCTCACCACGCACGGCTGGCCGCCCGAGGCGCAGGAGGATCTCGTGCTCGCCGTCAACGAGGCGGTGAGCAACTCCGTCGAGCACGGCTACGGGATGCGGCCCGGAGTGTCGGGGCGGCCCGGGCTGGTGGAGGTCGCGGCCGAGCGGCTGGCGGACCGCTGCGTGGAGATCACCGTGCGCGATCACGGCGGCTGGCGCCCGGCACCCCTGCTGCGCGACCACCGCCGCCACGGCATCCCGATCATGAAGGCGTGCTCGGCGGAATGCGTGATCGACGGCACGCCCTCGGGCACCACGGTGGTCCTGCGCAGCCACCCCGCGTGATCGACCCCGCGCGCTGCGGCAGCACCCTGCTGGTGTGCGTGGACGGGCCGTCGGGAGCGGGCAAGTCCGAGCTCGCAGCCGCGTTGGCCCGTACGTTGGGCGGCCCGCCGGTCGTGCCCATGGACGAGCTCTACCCCGGCTGGGACGGCCTCGCCGCCGGGGTCGCCCGTCTGCGCACCGAAGTGGTAGCGCCGCTCGTTGCCGGGCGGCCCGCCGGGTACCGCCGCTGGGACTGGGCGCGCGACACCTACGGCGAGCACCGCGACCTCGGCACGCCGCCGCTGCTCGTCGTCGAAGGGGTGGGCGCGGGCACCGCGCCTGGGTTCCTGATCTGGGTGGACGCTCCCGCAGGAGGTGCGCTACCGCCGCGCGATGGCCCGCGACGGGGCCGCCTACGCGCCGTACTGGGCGCGCTGGGCCGCCCAGGAGCGGGCCCACTTCGCGGCCGACCGCACCGCCGAACGCGCGGACATCCGGGTCATTACCGGGTGATCACGGCGTCGGTATCACGACGGCGTGACCGTGCGCTCCAGGTCGGGCTCCAGGTAGATCATCCGGGCCGCGGGGACGGCCGTCCGCACGCGGGCTTCCGCCTCGTCGATCTCCCGCGCGACGTCCTCCATCCGGCAGGCCCGGCCGCAACGCGATCTTGGCCGCGACCAGGAGCTCCTCCGGCCCGAGGTACTGCGTGCGCAGGTGGATGACGTCCTGCACGGCGCCCCCCTTCAGCCCGTCGACGATCGCGGCGAGCACCGGCGGGCGGGCCCCCTCGCCGATCAGCAGGCTCTTCATCTCGATGATCAGCACGATCGCGATGACGCCGAGCAGGAGGCCGATGCCGATCGTGCCCAGCGCGTCGAACACCCCCTCGCCGGTGAGCAGCGTGAGCCCCACCCCCAGCAACGCCAGCACCAGCCCGATCAGCGCACCGAAGTCCTCCAGCAGCACCACCGGCAACTCCGGCGTGGTGGATTGGCGGATGAACTGCCACCAGGACAGCTTGCCCTTGAGCTCGCGCGATTCGTGGATCGCCGTGCGGAACGAGAAGCCCTCGAGGCCGATCGCCACGAACAGGATGATGATCGCGACGATCGGCGACGTGAGCTCCCCGGGGTGGGCGAGCTTCTCGATGCCCTCGTAGAGGGCGAACACCGACCCGAGCGTGAACAGCAGCAGCGCGACGATGAAGGAGTAGAAGAACCGGTCGCGCCCGTAGCCGAACGGGTGCTCGGGCGTGGCGGCGCGCTTGGCCCGCTTGCCGCCGAGCAGGAGGAGGCCCTGGTTCGACGTGTCGGCCACGGAGTGCACCGCCTCCGCGAGCATCGACGACGAGCCCGTCACCGCGAAGCCGATGAACTTCGCGACCGCGATGCCCGCATTGGCCGCCAGCGCCGCGAGAATCGCGCGCGTTCCCCCACCCGTGGACATGCGCGCACCCTAAGCCATGACCTGCGGACCCGGCCGAACCCGGGACGATCAGGACAAGCCGTCACCCGCGAGGAACAGCTGCGTGTCGGCGGAGCGCGGCTCCACCGTGGCGCCTGCGTCGGAGGCCGCCAGCCACACCGCGGCCCCCTTGGCCAGCTCGAGTTCGGTGCCGTGCGCCGCCACGACGGCCTCACCCGCCGTGCACAGCAGGATGCGCGGGCCGCCGTCGGGCACCGGGGCCGGGCCGTCACCGGCGAACCGGCGCAGCAGGAACTCCTCCGCGGGCGTGTCGTAGCGCACCCACGCCCCCTCGGCCACCCCGGTGAGGACGGGCGGCGGCTCGGCGGCGAAGTCCAGCACGCGCAGCAGCTCCGGCACGTCGACGTGCTTGGGCGTGAGGCCGCCGCGCAGCACGTTGTCGGAGTTGGCCATCAGCTCGACGCCCGCCCCGGACAGGTACATGTGCAGGTTGCCCGCGGGCAGGTAGAGGGCCTCGCCGGGCGCGAGGGTGACCCGGTTGAGCAGCAGCGCGGCGAGCACGCCCGCGTCGCCGGGGTAGCGCTCGGCCAGCTCGAGGACCGACCGGGCCGCCTCCTGCCAACGGCCTTCGCCCGCGAGCCGGACAGCGCCCTCGGCGACCGCGGGCACCAGCTCGTCCAACCGCCCCTGGGGCAACGTGATCCAGGTGGTGAACAGCGCCCGCAGCCCGGCGGCGTCCGGCTGCGCGGCCAGCAGCTCCACGTGGGCGGCGATCGCGGGCACGTCGAGCGCGCGCAGGAGGTCGACGGTGTCGGCGGGCGCCCGGAAGCCCACGAGCGCGGCGAACGGGGTGAGCGCGCAGATCAGCTCGGGCTTGTGGTTGGCGTCGCGGTAGTTGCGGTCGGGGGCGTCGCGCGGCAGCCCGGCGGCCTCCTCCGCGGCGAAGCCCGCGCGCGCCTGCGCCAGGCTGGGGTGCGCCTGCAGCGACAACGGCTGGTCGGCGGCGAGCACCTTGAGCAGGAACGGCAGCGTCTCCTGCCAGCGCCGGGCCCGGTCGGCGCCCAGCTGGCCCTCCGGATCCGCCGAGATCGCCTCGACCAGCGACTTCCCGGTGGCCAGGTGCGAGGGGTCACCGGGGTGGGCGCCCAGCCACAGCTCGGCCTCCGGGTGCGGCGAGGGCACCGGCCGTCCCAGCAGCTCGGCGATGACGGTGCGCGACCCCCACGCATAGGCGCGAACGGGGTTGGTCAGCAGCTCCACGGTCCTCCGGTTGACTCGGGCGTCGGCGCTCGCTCGACGAGCGCCGCTCAGGCAGGGGTGATCGTGCGGGTGGCCAGCCCCAGGTACACAGCGGCCAGGTCGAAGCGCGTGGCGGCGAGGCCCGCGCGCAGCAGCGGCGCGTTGCGCACGCCGCGGGCGACCTCGTCGACGGGGTGCAGCAGGTCGGCGGCCGAGCGGTCGCGGCCGAAGCGGCGCAGCGCCACGTGCAGCGGGTCCTCCTCGGCCGTGCCGATCAGCACGAGCCGCGGCGGCGGGGCCTCGGTGGCGGGCTCGTCGGCGAACGGGTCGTGGAAGATGTCGCGCTCGGTGTCGAGGCGGCGCACGAGCGCGGTGGCGGTGGCGGCCTGCGCGATGTCGGCCGCGTGCGCCACGACCCCGGCGTGCGTGGCCAGTGCCGCGGCGGCGTGCTCGGCGACGGCCGCGGCGAGCGGGTCGGTGCCCCACAGCAGCGGCGTGTGCTCGGCCAGCCGCAGCGCGAGCGACTTGGCCGGGTTCATGAACGCCTCGTTGCCGGGGGCGTTGCGCTCGGCCTCGCCGTCGAGGGTGTCGGCGAGCTCGTCGAGGCCCGGGGAGAACGGTGTGGGCAGCAGGTCGAGCGCGGCGACCGTGGTGAGCCCCACCGCCAACGCGCGCGGCAGGTCGAGGCCCGGCGGCACCGGGATGCGCGGCTCCACGAGCCGCACCCGGCCCGCCCCCGCGGATGCGACCGGCCCGTCGCCGGGTGCCGACAGCACGACCTCCGCGCCACGGGCCACGGCCCGTCCGACGGACTCGGCGAGATCACCGTCGGAGCCGTCGGCGGTGTGCGCGACCACGACGTCCAGCGGGCCGATCCAGCTCGGCACGGTCTCGGACAGCACGACCGGCACCGGGCACATCGGCCCGAGCAGGGCGGCGAGCATGACGAACGCGGGGGTGGCCGCGCCCGCCCGGCGCAGCAGCACGAGCGCGCGGGGGCGGTGCCCCGACAGCGCCGCGACGTTCGCCTCCTGGGCCGCGTGCGCCGTGGAGCGCACCTGGGCGCCCGCGGTGGCCGCCGAGCGCAGCACGCCCCCCGTGTCGAGGGCCGCGAGGGCGCGTGCGTCGCCGAGGAGGGTGTCGTCGAGCCCGGTCATGGGATCGCGCGGTCGAGCAAGAGCACGGGTATCCCGTCTTCGACCGGGTAGCGGCGCCCGCACACGGTGCACACCAGGACGTCCGCATCGGCCTCGGCGCGCAGCGGACCGTGGTCCTCCGCGGGGCAGGCCAGGATGTCCATCAGCTGCGGGTCGAGCTGCACGGCCACGGGGCCTCCTTCGTCGCGGGTTGCCTCTAGACTCTGCCAGTTCCCGGACGTCTGCGTGGCGTTCACGCTCGAATGATCGCCAGCACCTCGTCGCGGAGATCGGACATCGCGGACTCGTCGGCCGCCTCGACGTTGAGCCGCAGCAGCGGCTCGGTGTTGGACGCGCGCAGGTTGAACCACGACCCGTCGCGCAGGCTGGCGGTGAGGCCGTCCAGCTCGTCGAACTCGGCGCGATCGGCGAACGCGGCGCGCACCTGCGCCGTGGCCGCGGCCTGGTCGGCCACCGTCGAGTTGATCTCGCCGGACGCGGCGTAGCGGTCGTAGTCGGCCATGAGCGCCGACAGCGGCGCGTCCTGGGTGCCGAGGGCGGCCAGCAGGTGCAGCGCGGCGAGCATGCCGGAGTCGGCGCGCCAGAACTCGCGGAAGTAGTAGTGCGCCGAGTGCTCGCCGCCGAACACGGCGTCGGTCTCGGCCATCGTCTGCTTGATGAACGAGTGCCCGACGCGGGTGCGCACCGGCCGTCCGCCGTGCTCCTCGATGATCTCCGGCACGGCCCGCGAGGTGATCAGGTTGTGGATGACGGCGCTGCCCGGCGCCTTGGCCAGCTCGCGGACGGCGACCAGCGCGGTGATCGCGCTCGGGCTCACCGGCTCGCCGCGCTCGTCCACCGCGAAGCAGCGGTCGGCGTCGCCGTCGAAGGCCAGGCCGAGGTCGGCGCCCTCGACCACCACGCGCTTCTGCAGGTCCACGAGGTTGGCCGGGTCGAGCGGGTTGGCCTCGTGGTTGGGGAAGGAGCCGTCGAGCTCGAAGTAGAGCGGCACGAGGTCGATGCTGCCGAGATCGCCCAGCACGGCGGGCACGGTGTAGCCGCCCATGCCGTTGCCCGCGTCGACGACGACCTTGAGCGGCCGGATGCCCGAGAGGTCGACGAGGCCACGCAGGTAGGCGGCGTAGTCGGCGAGGAGGTCGCGCTCGGTGACCCGGCCGCCGCCCGGCCCGGCGGGCACGCCCGCCTCCACGGCCGCCCTGATCGCCGCGAGGCCGGTGTCCTGGCCGATCGGCGTGGCGCCCGCGCGGCACATCTTGATGCCGTTGTAGCGGGCCGGGTTGTGGCTCGCGGTGAACATCGCGCCGGGCAGGCCGAGGGTGCCCGAGGCGTAGTAGAGGAGGTCGGTGCTGGCCAGGCCGATGGAGACGACGTCGACGCCCTGGCCCGTCACGCCCTCGGCGAAGGCGGCGGCGAGCGTCGGGGAGCTGTCGCGCATGTCGTAGCCGACGACGACGGCCTGCGTCGCCGGATCTTCCGCGCGGAGCAGACGGGCCATGGCGGCGCCGATATCCCGCACGACCGCGTCGTCGAGCTCCTCGCCGACGACGCCGCGCACGTCGTAGGCCTTCACGATGCCGCTCAGGTCGGTCACGGCAAGGGACCCTATATGGGCTTATTTCGGTGACGACTACGGAGGTGCGCCGGCCGGGATCGCCGTAGAACCGGGGCCATGGCGCTCCAACCTTCTTCGGCGGCGGTCGTCGGCGGCGGGATCGGTGGCCTGGCCGCGGCCATCGCGCTCCTGCGGGCGGGCTGGGACGTGCGCGTCTACGAGCAGGCCGGGCTGCGCTCCGAGGTCGGGGCGGGCATCCAGCTCGCCCCCAACTGCACGCGGATCCTGCGCGGGTTCGGCGTGCTCCCGGCGGTCGAGCGGGTGGCCGTGCGGCCGACGACGTTCGAGTTCCGCCGTTGGGACGACGGCAGGCTGCTGTCGGCGACCCCGCTCGGGGACGCCATCGAGCGCTCGTACGGCGCCCCGTACCTGCACGCCCACCGGGCCGACCTGGTGGCCGTGCTGGCGGCGGCGGTCCCGGCCGAGCGCGTCGAGGTGGGGCGGCGGTGCGTCGGCGTGGAGCACCACGACGGGCCCGCCAAGATCCGTTTCGCGGACGGCTCCTCGGCGGCCGCCGACCTGGTGGTCGGGGCGGATGGCATCCACTCCGCCGTGCGCCAGGCGCTCTTCGGCGACGAGCGGCCGACGTTCACCGGGCACGTGGCCTACCGCGGGCTCGTCCCCGCCGAGCGGGTCCCGTCGCTCGACCGCCGGTGCACGGTGCGGCTGGGGCCGGGCGCGCACCTCGTGCACTACTTCGTCTCCGCGGGCCGCTACCTCAACGTCGTCTGCATCACGGAGGAGGGCGCGTGGACGCGTGAGTCCTGGACCGACCGCGGCGACGTGGCCGAGCTCCGGGCCGCCTTCGCCCGGTGGCACCCGGTCGTCCGGGAGATCGTGGGGGCGCTGGACGCGCCGCTGAAGTGGGCGCTGTTCGACCGCGACCCGTTCCCGCGGTGGAGCCGGGGTGTCGTGACCCTGCTCGGCGACGCCTGCCACCCGATGCTGCCCTACGGGGCGCAGGGCGCGGCCCAGGCGATCGAGGACGCCGCCGCGTTGGCCGCGTGCCTCACGGACAGCGCGGACATCCCGTCGGCGTTGGCCCGCTACGAGTCGGCGCGACGGGCGCGGACGGCGCGCGTGCAGGCGATCTCGCGGGGCAACGGCGAACGCTTCCACCTGCCGGACGGGCCCCGCCAGCAGGCCCGCGACGCGGCGATGGCCGCGAGCTTCGGACTATCCGCCGACATCGACTGGCTGTACGGGCACCGATCGACCTGACCCGCACCCCGCCTGCGAGGTGCCTGCTAGTCGGCGGGCGGCCCGGGGAGGACGCGCAGGTGGCCGCGGCGGCCGGTGCCGACGGCGTGGACGGGCTCGACGGGCCGGTCGGCCCGGCCCGCTTCCCGCACGGCCTCGGCGAGCGCGGTGAGGTCGTCGCCGGTGGGCTGGGGCGGCGCGAACTCACCCTCGAAGCGCACGACCTCCCAGCCCAGTGGGGCGGTGAGCCGGTGGGCGTGGCCGGTGCACAGGTCGTACGAGTGCGGCTCGGCCTGAGTCGCCAGTGGACCGACGACCGCGGTGGAGTCGGAGTACACGTACGTCAACGTGGCCACCGCGAGCTCGGTGCACCCCGTTCGCGAACACCTCCGTACGCTGAGCACGGGCTGACCCTAGCGCGCGGCCCGCCCGATTCGCGGCCACGACGCGCGGTCGGGTGACCCCCGGACCCCGCCGCGGAGGCCGTAACGGGGTAGTCACCACGCCCCGTCGCGCCGCCGACGCGCGGCGTGTTCAGGCACGACACGCGGGACCCGCCGCTGTTCGCGGCGGGAGTCCTACGATAGGCGCGTGACGACCGCACGTCGGACCCTGCGCCGCTCCCCCCGCCGTCGGGATCGACGCGGCCGCGGGTTGCGCGGGCTGCTCTACCCCACGTCGCTGCCCGCCACCCGCACCCGCGCGGAGAAGTTCGACGCGCTGGTGCTGGAAGCCCTCGAGCCGATCGAGCTGCGCTGGGGCTCGGAGCTGTCCGACCTCGACCTGGCCGTGGACGAGGTGCCCGAAGTGGTCGAGACCTCGCCCGACGACGTGGTGTGGGGCGCAGGCGTGCTCGCCGACGTCGGGGTGCCGCTCGCCCAGCTCGTGCCCGCGGGCCTCGGCCCCGACGGCCAGCCGTCGCGGGCGCGCATCGTGCTCTACCGGCGGCCCGCTGGAAAACCGGGCCCGCGGCGGCGCCGACCTCGCCGACCTGCTGCACGAGGTGCTCGTGGAGCAGGTGGCGGAGTACTTGAACATCGAGCCCGACGCCGTCGACGGTGGGCCGGTGTAGCCCGTGGTCAGACCGCGGGACGACGGAGGCGGCGGCGCTCCCGCTCGGAGAGCCCGCCCCAGATGCCGAAGCGCTCGTCGTGCGCCAGCGCGTAGTCCAGGCACTCGGCCCGCACCTCGCAGCCGGAGCAGATCCGCTTGGCCTCCCGGGTGGAGCCACCCTTCTCCGGGAAGAACGCCTCGGGGTCGGTCTGGGCACAGAGCGCACGCTCCTGCCAATCCGGCTCCTCCCCCGAGTCCTGGCCGATCTCTTGGCCTCCCTCGATGACGACGAAGGTCTCGACCTGCCCTCCCACCGGCATGCCGTCCATCGTGTCGACCAAGGTCATCGCGTCGGTGATCACCTGCACTCGCCCACCTCCCCACACCCGCGGCGAATGGCTGTCGTGAATGAGAATGACAGCCCTGTAAGTACAGCCCTGTAGGCAGGGTCTTGGCAAGCCGAAGCTGCCATCCGGGTGATGCGGTCCACCCCATCGATCCCCCGATCAGCACAATGGGGAGGTGCGCGACGTGTCCAGCCGTGTCAGTCCGTGGTTCTTGGCCCTCCTGGCCGTCACCGTGCTGGGGGGGTTCCTCGCCGCATCGGCGACCACCCGGCCGGTGCTCACGACCGGGATCGTGCTCCTCGTGCTCGCCGGGTGGGCGGTCTCGCTGTGCCTGCACGAGTTCGGCCACGCCTACACGGCCTACCGCGGCGGCGACCGGTCGGTGCGCGCCAAGGGCTACCTCACCCTCGACATCCGCCGCTACGCCGATCTCGGCCTCTCGCTCGTGCTGCCGGTGTTCTTCCTGCTGCTCGGCGGCATCCCGCTCCCCGGCGGGGCGGTGTGGATCGACCACGGGGCGATCCGCTCGCGCGCGGTGCGCAGCCTCGTCTCGCTGGCCGGGCCCGCCGCCAACCTGGTGATCGGCGCCTTGCTGACGACGGCCGTCGCGTTCGTCCCCATGCCCGACGGGCTCGCGTTCGGCCTCTCCGCGCTGGCGCTCATCCAGGTGCTCGCGTTCGTCCTGAACATCCTGCCCGTGCCCGGCCTCGACGGCTTCGGCGTGCTCGAGCCGTTCCTGCCCTACTCCGCCCGGCGGGTGGCCAACCGGGTGCGGCCGTGGGCGCCGATCGCGCTGTTCGTGCTGATCCTCGGGGTGCCGGGGGTGGCGTCGGCGCTGCTCGGGTTCGGCGCGCTGGTGTTCTCCGGCATCGGCGGCGACACCGACCTGGCGTTCACCGGCTACAGCGAGCTGTTCTTCTGGCGGCGGTGACCATCGTGGTGAGCGTCGGCTCGTCGCTCGGCAGCGCGTCGGCGGGCCACCAGCGCAGGTCGGCCGATTCGTCGCTGATCCGGGGCTCGGCGCCCGCGGGGGCGTGCACGAGGTAGCGCACGTCGAGGTGGCGGCTGGGCACGCCGAGCGAGCAGAGCACCGGGTGGACGTCCAGGTGCAGCGGCTGCGCCGAGATCGTCAGCCCGTCGATGCCGGACTCCTCGGTGGCCTCCCGCAGGGCCGCGGCCCGCAGGCTCGCGTCGCCGGGCTCGCAGTGGCCGCCGAGCTGGACCCACCGGTGGAACCGCTTGTGCAACGTGAGCAGCGTGCGCTCGCCGGTCGCGTCGAGCACGAGCGCGGAGGCCGTCAGGTGGCCGGGCACGCACTCGCGTGCGCAGGCGTCGTCGGGGCGCGCGTCGAGGAAGGCGAGGAAGCCGAACTTGAGGGCGCGCTGGGCCTCGTCGTCGGGCTCCCACGCGGCCAGCTCGGCCGCCGCGACCGCGGGGGCTACCACTCGAGCAGCCCGTCCGTCCGCGGGCCGCGGGCAGGCGCGGGCTCGGCGGGCACGCCGACGGCGATGGCCCCGAGCGGCTGCCAGTCGGGCGGCAGGGAGAGGACGCGGCGCACGACGTCCGCGGCGAAGATCGTCGATCCGACCCAGCACGACCCGAGCCCCTCGGCGGCCAGCGCGATGAGGAACGACTGCACCGCCGCTCCCCCGGCGACCGTGAACATCGTGCGTTCACCCTGGCGGCGGGCGTCGTCGGGGTAGGTGTGCATGCCGTCGCCGGTGCGGAAGGCGAGGACGAGCTCGGGGGCCCGGCGCAGGAGGTCGCCGCGGCGCATGCGGCGCTCGACCTCGTCGGCGGGCCTGCCGTCGGCCTCGAGGTGCTCGCGCCAGCGGTGGGCCATGGCGTCCAGCAGCGCGGTGCGGCGCTCGCGGACGAGGGCGAACCGGATCGGCGTGCTGTGGTGCGGGGCGGGCGCGGTGAGGGCCACGCCGACCGCGCGGCGCAGCGCGGCGAGGTCGACCGGCTCGTCGGCGAACGCGCGCACCGACCGCCGCAGGAGCACGGCCTCCCGGCGGCCCTGGGCGAGCGCCTCCTCGGTGCCGAGGCGGAAGAGGTCCTCGTCGAGGGGCCGGACGAGGTCGCGCGCCGTGGAGCCGTCGTCGAGCGGGTGCAGGCCGCGCACCACGGCGACCGGCAGCCCGCCGAGCTTGCCCTTGACCAGGTCGGCGGCGCCCGCGAGCTCGTCGGCCACCGCGATCTCGGTGACGAGCAGCTCGTTGCCCTGCCCGTCGACCATGCCGAGGTAGCGGTGGAGGACCTCGACGCCCGCCGTGCCGATCGCGACGTCGGTCTGCCCGACCCGCCACGAGCGGCCCATCGTGTCGGTGACGACGACGGCCACGTCCACGCCCGCGACCCGGCGCAGGTCGGCGCGCAGGCGGGCGGCGCTGGCGTCGGGGTCGGCGGGGAGCAGGGCGAGCTCGTCGGCCGCGACGTTGGAGCCGTCGACGCCCGCGGCCGCCTGCACGATGCCGAGCTTGCCCGCGACGATCAGCGTGCGGCCGCGGCGGGCGACCACCCGCTCGGTCTCGGCGTCGACGAGCTCGCGGCGCAGCCGGTCGCGCTCCTCCGGATCGGCCGGGGCGGGCACGAGCCGACCCTCCACTTTGGAGAACACCTTGGACGTGACGACCACGACGTCGCCGTCGGCCAGCCAGGGCGCGGCGGCGGCGAGCGCGCCCGCGAGGTCGTCGCCGGGCCGGAACTCGGGCAGGCCCGGCACCGGGAGCACGGTGATGGCGCCGGGCGCGGCGTGGTCGACGGCGGGGACGGGCCCGGGCTCAGACACCGGCCACGTCCAGCGCGGCGCGGGCCATCGCGGTGGTCGCGGGCACGTCGGTCATGAGCAGCGGCACGGCGCGGACGTCGACCCCGGGCACGTCGGCGGCGTCGCCGGTGTGCACGAGCCAGCCGTCGAGGAGGCCGCCGTCGGCGCGGGCGCCGAAGTGCCGCCCCACGCCCTCGGCGGAGGTCTCCACGCCGATCGCGTCGAGGCAGGCGTCGGCCATGCCGCGCAGCGGGCGCCCGCCCACGATCGGCGAGAGCCCCACCACCTTCGCCGGCGTGTCGCGCAGCGCCTCGCGCACGCCCGGCACGTCGAGGATGGCACCGACCGACACGACCGGGTTGGACGGCCCGAACAGCACGGCGTCGGCCCCGAGGATCGCGTCGCGGGCGGCGGGCAGCACGCTCGCCTGCTCGGCCCCGACGGAGGCGAACCGGTGCGCGGGCAGCTCGCCCTTGTGCCGGATCCACCACTCCTGGAAGTGGATGGCCTTCTGCGCCTTCGGCCCGTTGGCCGGGTCGTCGACGACGACGTGGGTCTCGACGCGGTCGTCGGAGGCGGGTAGCAGCGTGACCCCGGGCTGCCAGCGGTGGCACAGCGCGGCGGTGACGTCGGAGAGCGGGTAGCCCGCGCGCAGCATGCGGGTGCGCACGAGGTGGGTGGCGGTGTCGCGGTCGCCGAGGCCGAACCAGTCGGGGTCGGCGCCGTACGCGGCGAGCTCGTCGCGCACGGCCCAGGTCTCCCCCGACCGGCCCCAGCCGCGCTCGGTGTCGATGCCGCCGCCGAGGGTGTACATGCAGGTGTCGAGATCGGGGCAGATGCGCAGGCCGTGCAGCCAGATGTCGTCGCCGACGTTGACCACGGCGGTGACCTCGACGTCGGGCAGCTCGCGCACCCCGAGCAGGAAGCGGGCTCCGCCGACGCCGCCCGACGAGAACGGTGATTCTACGCGTCCGGCCACGCGTCCTCACACGCCCGAGCCTACGTCGGGCTACATCGCGCGGTAGTCGCGCGGCGAGAAGCGGGGCCCGAACCGGGGACGGCGGAAGCCCGAGGACTCGACGTACCGCACGGCCCGCTGCCGCTGCGGCGTGTACGGGGCGAGCACCTCGGCGAGCCCGATGTCGTCGAGCGGGCGGCCGAGCAGGGCCCAGCCGACGACGGTGGGGATGTGGAAGTCGCCGAAGCTCACGGCGTCGGGGTCGCCCCAGGCGCGCTGGGCCACCTCGGCCGCCGTCCACACGCCGATGCCGGGCACGTGCCGCAGCAGCGCGCGGCCTTCGCCGCCGCCCAGCTCGACGGCCCGCTCCAGCCGGTGGGCCACCAGCGCGCTGGCCAGGATCGCGCGGCGCCGGGCGTGGTCGACGCCCGCCTTGTGCCACTCCCAGTCGGGCACCTCGCGGATCTGGGCGGGGGTGGGCGGCACGCGCATGCCGTCGGGCGCGGGGCCGGGGGCGGGGTCGCCGTAGCGACGCACGAGCTCGCGCCACGACCGCCGCGCCTCCGTGCCGGTGACCTTCTGCTCCAGCACCGCCGGGAACAGCTGGTCCCACACCCGCCGGGTGGCGCCGAAGCGCAGGCCGCCCATGCGGCGGTGGGCGTCGGCGACCATCGGGTGGTGGGCGACGAACTCCTCGGGGCGGTCGTCCGCGCCCAGCAGGGCGGGCAGGCCGTCCAACGACCACGCCGCGCCCGGGCCCCACGCCTGCATCACGACGGTGCCGTCGGAGCGGCGGAAGACGACGGTCGTCGCGGCCCCGTCGGGGGTGGTGGAGGTGCGCCAGATCGCCCCGCCCTCGGTCGTGCGGAACGTCGGGTCGCCCCGGCCGCGCCGGACGACGCCCGAGCACGCCCGCGATGTCGACGGCGAAGCCCGGCCGCCACTCCCGCTTGTGGAGCGGGGTGCCCGGGCTAGACATCCGGGGAGAAGCGCACCCCGTGCGGCGGCAGCACGATGTCGGGCCACACCCGGATCCCGCGCCGCAGCTCGCAGTGCGCGCCGACCACCGCGCGGTCGCCGACCACCGTGTCGCGCAGCGTGGCGCCCTCCTCGATGCGCGCGCCCGCCCCGACCACCGACTGCTCCACGACCGCGCCCGGCGCGACCACCGCGCCGTCGAACAGCATCGAGCCGTCCACCCGCGCGCCCGCCCCGACCGTGACGCCGCGCCCGACCGTCGAGCCGCCGAACACCAGCGCGTCGTCCGCGATCTCGGCGCCGTTGAGGACGAGGGCCTCGCCGGTGGGACCGGGCAGCGCCGCCGACGGCGCGACGCCGCGCACGAGGTCGGCCGAGCCGTGGACGAGGTCGGACGGGGCTGCCCATGTCGCGCCAGTAGGCGTTGTCGACGTGCCCGGACACCCGCACGCCCGCCTTGAGCAGCCCCGGGAACGTCTCCCGCTCGACGGAGACCGGGCGGCCGGTCGGGATGGAGTCGATCACGGAGCGGCGGAAGACGTAGCAACCGGCGTTGATCTGGTCGGTGGGCGGGTCCTCGGTCTTCTCGAGGAACGCGAGCACCTGGCCGCTCGCGTCGGTGGGCACGCAGCCGAACGCGCGGGGGTCGGGAACCCGCACGAGGTGCAGGGTGACGTCGGCGGAGGTCTCCCGGTGGGTCTTCGACGACCGCGGCGAGGTCGGTGCCGCACAGCACGTCGCCGTTGAAGACGAGCACGTTCTCCGCGGTGAGGTGCTCGGCGACGTTGCGGATGCCGCCGCCGGTGCCCAGCGGCTCGTCCTCCACGACGTAGACGAGCTCGAGGCCGAGCTCCTCGCCGCCGCCGAACTCCTTGGCGAACGTCTCGGCCATGTAGGAGGTGCCGAGCACGACCCGGCGCACCCCGGCGGCGCGGATGCGGGAGAGCAGGTGGGCCAGGAACGGCACCCCGGCGGTGGGCAGCATCGGCTTGGGGGCCGAGAGCGTCAACGGCCGCAGCCGCGTGCCCTTGCCCCCGACCAGCACCACGGCCTCGACGTCGTCCAGCACGCGCACGTCCTCTCACACCGGGCCTAGCCCCGGCGGGCCAGCGCCATCAGAGCCCGGGCGGGTGCGCGGTAGCGGTCGTGGACATACCGGCGCAGGCCCCGGCCGCGGCTCTCGGTGCCGCGGACGTCCAGGATGCCCTGTCCTTCCACCGGGTGAACGACCGCCTCCGCCTCGGGCACGCCGAGGACGAGCCAGCCCGCGCGGTTCAGCCGGTCGCCGAGGTCGACGTCGGCGGGCTCGGGGTGGGCGCCGGTGCCGATGTGGCGGGAGTCGTAGCCGTCGACGGAGTCCCAGGCGAGGCGGCGGATCAGCACGCAGCGACCGTCGAGCCAGCCGGTGGGCCCGGCGACGACGGGCCGGGCGAGCACGCGACCGCGCAGCAGGGCGCCGAAGGCGGGGCGGGAGCCGCAGGAGTTGATCTGACGGCGGGTGGGGTCACGCAGGAGCGGGCCGAGCAGGCCCGCGCGGGGGACGGCGGCCGCGCGGAGGCGGTCGAGCGCGCCGGGGGCCAAGGCGACCCCGGGGTCGACGACGGCGACCCACCCGATCTCCTCCGGCAGCCCGGCGACCACCCGGTTGACGACGGCAGGCCGCCCCAACTCCTCGGCGAGCCGCAGCTCGGTGGGCGGGCCGTCGGCCCCGACGATGCGCGCGCCCCGCCGCTCCACCGTGACGACGGCCAACCCGTCCCCGTACGACCGCAGCGCCCCCACACCCCGAGCCTAGGCCCGCCGCCGAGTCTCCCTTTCCCCGACGGCGAGTCTCCGTTCTCGTGACGGTGAATCGGCGTTCTCACCGTCACGAAAAGGGAGACTCGCCGCTCGGGGGGTCAGGTGCCGTCGTCGGCCGGGTCCACGCCGTCGATCTCGTTCAGCAGGTCGGACGCGTCGCGGTCGCCCCAGCCCGCGGCGACCTCGAGGAACTCGCGGGCGTCCTCGGGCCTGCCGTCGTCGATCAGGAACCGGCCCAGCTGGTAGGGCCAGCCCGGCTCGTTGTGCCGCCACGCCAGGCGGAACTGGTCCTCGGCCCCCGCCGCGTCCCCGTAGGCCGCGAGCAGGAACTGCCCGTACGCGGAGTGCGCCCGCACCCCACCCAGCTGGATCGCGCGGCGATAGGCGTCCTCGGCGGCGTCCGGGCGGCTCTCCGCGGCCCGCACGTCCCCCAGCGCGACGATCGTGTCCGGCCGCGACTCGTCGGCGTACCGCTCGGCCGTCTCCGCCGCCGTGATCAGGTCGCCCGCCTCCAGGTACAGCGCCACGAGGTTGGCGGGCGCCTGCTCGTCGCCGCCCTCCGCGGCGTGCCGCAGGACGTGCACGGCCTCGGCCATGCGGTCGGTGTCGCGCAGGAGGATGGCGAGGTCGTTGGCCGCCACCGCCTCGCCGTGGGTCACGGCGAGCCGCAGCGCCTCCTCGGCGTTGTCGACGTCACCCAGCTGCGCGTACGCGACCCCCAGCCGCCCGGCGAACTCCACGTGCCCCTGCTCGACGTAGGGGCCGAGCCACTCGATGCAGCCCGGCCAGTCGCCGCTGTCGAGGTAGGCGCGCGCCAACAGGTCCGGCGCTCCGGGCTCGCCCGCCGCCACGGCGCGCCGCAGCGGGTCGATGGCGTCTTCGGGACGGTCGTCGTCGAGCAGCGCCCTGCCCTCGCGCGACAGCGGGCCCTCCGGCGGGGGTTCGACGGGCCAGGGCTCGACGGGTCGGGGCGCCGCGCCAGGGTCCGCCATACCGCGGCATCGTGCCAGGTCACGGTCACCCCCGGTAGGTGGCGATGACCTTTCGATACAAAGTCCGGCGCACCCGTTCGGGGACGAGCCGGTACGCCCCGCGCACGGCCACGTTGCGCAGGAACTGCGCCCAGGTCGTGAACCCGATCCGGCGGAACTTCCACTGCAGCCGAAGCTCCGCCCGCAGCTGCGCGAGCCCCCCGCGTCGCGCGTACGCACCCGCGCCCACCCGGTAGCGCACCAGCGGCTCGGCGACGTTCGCCACCCGGGCCCCCGCGACGAGCATCTTCGCCCAGAGCAGGTAGTCCTCCATGAGCGCGAAGTCGGTGTAGCCGCCGACCGCGCGCACCACCTCCCGCCGGTAGACGACGGTGGGGTGGTTGAACGGGTCGGCGAAACGGGCGCGTTCGGCGATGTCCGCGGCGTCGGTGGGCGGGGTGCGGGTGCCCACGAGGTCCTCGGCGTGCGCGCCGAACTCGACCAGCCCCGCGCCGACGAGGTCGTGGCCCGCCTCGATGATCGGCATCTGGACGGCGAAGCGGTGCGGGAGCGAGAGGTCGTCGGCGTCCATGCGGGCGACCACGTCGTGCGTGCACGCAGCCAGCCCGGCGTCGAGGGCGGGGCCGAGGCCGATGTTGCGCGGGAGGGTGACGACCTCGACCGGAACCGGGCTCGTGGCCGCCAGCTCGTCGATCGTCGCGGCGAGCGCGGGGGCGACCGGACCGTCACGCACGATGACGACCTGGTCGGGCGGCCGGGTCTGCTCCTGGACGCTCGACGTGAACGCCGCGGTGAGGTAATCGGGCCGGTCACCGGCCCACACCGGCAGCAGCAGCGACAGCTTTTCCGGCACCGACCGCGCCCCTCCTCGCCCACCGACAGTAATCACCCGCGACACGCACTCCGACACCCCGACGGCCGCGGCCCGGTGATGCACCCTAGTGGCCGGACCGGGTGGGGAGCGGAGGTGGAGCGGTGCGCACCGGCATTGCCCCACGCCCGGACGCGGTTCCCCGCCCGACGGTGGGCCATCGCCTGCGGGTCGGCACGGCCATCGCGTCGGCCCTCGTGCTGGTGCTCACCGGCGGCGCGTGGGGGCTCTACCGCAACGTCACGGCGGGCATCACGACCACCGACGTGATCAGGGGCGGCAGCAGCGACGGCGCGCAGAACATCCTGCTCGTCGGCGTCGACAGCCGGGAGGACGCGCAGGGCAACCCGCTGCCCCAGTCGGTGCTCGACCAGCTGCACGGCGGCCCGGACACCGGCGTCCTCAACTCCGACACGATCATCGTGCTGCACGTGCCCGCGGGCGGCGGGGCGGCGGTGGCGTTCTCGATCCCGCGCGACGCGTACGTCGACATCCCCGGCTACCGTCGCGACAAGATCAACGCCGCGTACCCGGCGATGAAGGCGCTCGTCGAGCAACAGCTCATGGCCGACGGCGCGCGCGACCGCCGCGAGATCGACGCGGAGGCGTCCGCCCGCGGGCGCACGGCGTTGATCGGCGCGGTCGAGGACCTCACCGGGCTCACGATCAACCACTACGCCGAGATCAACCTCGTCGGCTTCGCGACGCTGACCGAGGCCATCGGCGGTGTGCCGGTGTGCCTCGCGGCGCCCACGCGCGACGGGCTCTCGGGCGCCAACTTCCCCGCGGGCGTCCAGACGATCTCCGGCGCCTCGGCGCTCGCGTTCGTGCGCCAGCGCCACGGCCTGCCGCAGGGCGACCTGTCGCGCATCCGCCGCCAGCAGGTGTTCCTCGCCGCGACCGCCGAGAAGCTGCTCTCGGCGGGCACGTTGACCAACCCCTCGGCGCTGGGTGCGCTGCTCGCCGTCGCCCAGCAGTCCGTCGTGATCGACTCGGGCTGGGACCTGCTCGGCTTCGCCCAGGAGGCGGCCGACATCGCGAAGGGCGACATCGCGTTCGTCACCATCCCGACGGCGGGCGCGGAGAACAACAGCCGCGGCGACGTCGTGCTCGTCGACTCCGGGGTCGTGCGGGAGTTCGTCGACCAGAAGGTCGAGGCCCAGGACGCCGCGGCCGAGGAGGCGGCGCGCCGGGCCGCGCGCCCCCGGCCAGGGCCGTACACGGTGACCACGTCCCGCTACGTCGTCGACGTCCGCAACGGCGCGAACGCCGACGGCCTCGGCAGCCAGGTCATGACGCTCCTGCGCGGGCAGGGTTTCCTGCGGGGCACGCTGGACACCACCGGGAGCATCGACGAGTCGGTCGTCTACTACACGGCCGCCGACGAGGACGCGGCCGAGCAGCTCGCCGTGCACCTCGGCGGGATCGACGCGCAAGAGGTCGACGAGGGCGTGTCGCCCGGGCACCTGCAGGTGGTGCTGGGCGGCGACTTCGACCGCACGCTGGCGCCCGCGCCCAACACGACCACCCCGCCGCCCCCGGCCCCGCTCACCGCGCCGATCACCGCGGGCGGGGTGCCCTGCGTCAACTAACGCAGGAGCGAGCGCGCCATCACGACGCGCTGGATCTGGTTGGTGCCCTCGTAGATCTGCGTGATCTTCGCGTCGCGCATCATGCGCTCGACCGGGAAGTCCTTCGTGTACCCGGCCCCGCCGAGCAGCTGCACCGCGTCGGTGGTGACCTGCATGGCCGTGTCCGACGCCAGGCACTTCGCGGCCGACGAGATGAACCCGAGGTTCTTCTCGCCGCGCTCGGCCCTGCGACACCGCGACGTAGACAGAGCTGGCGCGCCGCCTCCACCTTCATCGCCATGTCGGCGAGCATGAACTGCAGGCCCTGGAACTCGGCGATGTGCTTGCCGAACTGCTTGCGCTCCTTGACGTAGGCGAGCGCCACGTCGAGCGCCCCCTGCGCGATGCCGACGGCCTGCGCGCCGATCGTCGGACGGGTGTGGTCGAGCGTCGCGAGCGCGGTCTTGAAGCCCGTGCCCTCCGCGCCGATGATCCGGTCGGCGGGGATCGTGCAGTCCTGGAAGTAGATCTCGCGGGTCGGCGAGCCGACGATGCCGAGCTTGCGCTCCTTCGGGCCGACCTCGAAGCCCGGGTCGTCGGCGTGCACCACGAACGCCGAGATGCCGTTGGCCCCCTTGTCCGGGTCGGTCACCGCCATGACCGTGTACCAGCGCGACTCCCCCGCGTTGGTGATCCAGCACTTGGTGCCGTTGAGCACCCAGGTGTCGCCGTCGCGGCGGGCGCGGGTGCGCATCGGCGGCGGCGTCGGAGCCCGCCTCGCGCTCGCTCAGCGCGTAGCTGATCATCTGCTCGCCGGCGGCGATCGACGGCAGGACCTGGCGCTTCAGGTCGTCGGAGGCCGAGAGCAGGATCGGCGTGAGCCCGAGCCCGTTGACCGCCGGGACGAGCGACGACGTGGCGCAGATCCGCGCCACCTCCTCGATCACGATCACGCCCGCCAGCTCGTCGGCGCCCTCGCCGCCGTACTCCTCGGGGATCGTGATGGCGTGGAACCCCGCCTTGACCAGCGCCTCGCGCGCCTCGGTGGGATAGCGACCCTGGTCGTCGACCTCCGCCGCGTACGGCGCGATCTCCTTCTCCGCGAGCGCCCGCACGGCCTCGCGGAGCGCCTCGTGCTCGTCGCTGAGCCGGTAGGCGTCGAAGTCGGGGTTCATGCCGCTACTTTAACGGCACGTCGTGCCACAACACAAGCAAACTGCTACCCTCCGTGCCATGACATCCGCGCGCCGGGGTCGGTCGACCGAGGGCCGGGCCGAGGTCCGCCGCGACCTGGTCGCCGCCGCCGTGCGGCTCTTCACCGAGCGCGGCTACGACGAGACCACGATCGACGACATCGCCGTGGCCGCGGGCGTCGGGCGGCGCACGTTCTTCCGCTACTTCCGGTCCAAGGAGGACGCCATCTCGCCCGACCACGGCACGGCGCTCGCGCGGGTGGCCGAGGTGTTCACGTCGGCCCACCCCGACGAACCGACGGCGAGCCTGGTGCTGCGGGCGGGCGAGACGGTGTTCGACCTGTACACCGAGGATCCCGAGCTGTCCGTGCGCCGCTTCGCGCTCACCCACCGGGTGCCCGCGCTGCGCGACCGGGAGGCGGCGAGCGTGGATCACTACCGTCGGCTGTTCATCCGGCACCTGCGGGAACGCCGCGACGGCGGGCCGGACGCCGACCTGCGGGCCGCCGTGGTCGGCGCCAGCGTGGTGGCGGCGCACAACGTGGCGCTGCGGGAGTGGCTCGCGGCGGGCGCCCCGGCCGACGGTGTGCCCGGGCTGGTCGCCCGGTTCCGCTCCGTGGCGGCGCTCCTGCCCGGCGACCCGGCGCTCACCACCGTCGCCGACCGCCTCGAGGCCGCCGTCGGACGACTGGAGCTGGCAGGATCGGACAAATGGGAGCCCGCGCGGACTACATCGCCGCGCTCGCCGAGCCGCGCCGCACCGACGTCGCCGCGCTGATCCGCGAGCACGCTCCGGGCCTGGAGCCCGGCGGTGCTGGCCGAGCTCGTCACCGAGGCCGCGCGGCTCGGGCCCGGCGACGCCGCCGACTCCGGACGTGCGTGATCCCCGGGCCGCACCTCAGTGCGCAAGCCGAGCTGGACGGGCTCGGGCCCGGGGATCACGGGTGACTGTCGGGGATTTGCCGGCACCACACCGGCTCCCACAACCGTCGGAGAATGTCCCGTGGTGCTAGCGGACAGCCACCTCACAAGTCCATGGGCTATTCAACGCTGGACCACCTCCTCTCCTGTGTAGGGCCACACTACGGCCGCTCGGAGCCATCGCGCCACATGCTTTTGAGGGCCTCGTCCTTGGCGAGAACGGAGCCCGCGAGATCGGCCTGGAACGCGGCCATCCGGGCGCGCAGCGCGGGGTCGGTGGCCGCCAGGATCCGCACCGCGAGCAGGCCCGCGTTGCGCGCTCCGCCGACCGCGACCGTCGCCACCGGAACCCCCGCGGGCATCTGCACGATCGACAGCAGCGAGTCGAGCCCGTCGAGGCGCGCGAGCGGCACCGGCACGCCGATCACGGGGAGCGGCGTGGCCGCGGCGACCATCCCGGGCAGGTGCGCCGCACCGCCCGCGCCCGCGACGATCACCTGCAGCCCGCGGTCCGCGGCCGCCGTCGCGTAGTCGAGCATGCGCTGCGGCGTGCGGTGCGCGGAGTAGACGCCCACCTCGCACGCCACGTCGAACTCGGCCAGCGCCTCGGCGGCGGCCTGCATCACCGGCCAGTCCGAGTCGCTGCCCATGATCACGCCGACCCGCGGCTCACCCGACACGCGCTGCTCCCTCGTGCTCCGACCACCCGTCCGCCCACACCGCTTCCGAGAGCCAGCGCGCGGCCAGCGCCGCCCGTCGCCGGACCTCGTCCATCTCCGCGCCCAGCGCCGTGACGTGCCCGATCTTGCGGGCGGGCCGCTCGGACTTGCCGTAGAGGTGCACCTTGACGTCGGGGAAGCGGGCGAAGAGGTGGTGCAGCCGCTCGTCCACCGACATCGCCACCGGGCCGCGCGGCGCCCAGCACGTTCGCCATCACGACGGCGGGCGCGGTGGGCGTCGTCGCGCCCAACGGGTAGTCGAGCACCGCCCGCAGGTGCTGCTCGAACTGCGACGTGCGCGCGCCCTCGATCGTCCAGTGCCCCGAGTTGTGCGGGCGCATCGCCAGCTCGTTCACCACGACGCCGTTCGCGGTCTCGAACAGCTCCACCGCGAGCAGCCCGGTGACGCCCAGCGCGTCGGCGATCTTCAGCGCCAGCTCTTGGATGGCCGCCGCACGTTCGGCGGCGAGCCCGGGGGCGGGGGCGAGCACCTCGACGCACTGGCCGTCGGCCTGCACGGTCTCGACGACCGGCCACGCCGCCGCCTGCCCGAACGGCGAGCGCGCCACCAACGCGGCCAGCTCGCGGCGCATCGGCACGCGCTCCTCGACCATCAGCGGGGTGCCCGCCGCGAGCAGCTCGGCGACCAGCTCCGGCGTGGGGTCGAGCCACACGCCGCGGCCGTCGTAGCCGCCGCGCACGGCCTTCAGCACCGCCGGAGCGCCGAACGCGACCAGGTCGTCCGGCGCGGTGATCTCGGCGAACCGCGGCCCGGGGATGCCGAGCGCCGCCAGCCGTCGGCGCATCACGAGCTTGTCCTGCGCGTGCACGAGCGCGTCCGGCCCGGGGTGCACGGTGACGCCCTCGGCGACCAGCGCCCGCAGGTGCTCCTGCGGCACCTGCTCGTGGTCGAGCGTCACGGCCGCGCAGCCGCGCGCGAACGCCCGCAGCGCCGCCAGGTCCGTCGCCGCGCCCGGCCGCACGTCCGGGGTGACCTGCGCAGCAGGCTCGTCGGGGCCTGCCGCGAGCACCCGCAACGACTGCCCGAGCGCGATCGCGGCCTGGTGCGTCATGCGGGCGAGCTGGCCTGCGCCGATCATGCCAACAACGGGTGCGTCCACGGTGTCGGGAGCCTACCGACGTGATCCAGCCCGTCCGGGTCTGGCACGATTGACGGAGTGAGCGTGGTCGAAACGGTGCTGGGAGCCATCCCGCAGCCCTATCGCAGCGTGGCGATCCGCCACCGCGAGCTGGTGAAGTTCGCGATCGTGGGCGGCACCACCTGGGTCATCGACACCGCCGTCTTCCTCACCCTCAAGTCGACCGTGCTCGACACCAAGCCGCTCACCGCGAAGGTCCTCGCCGTGCTCGTGGCGACGATCGTGTCCTACGTCCTCAACCGCGAGTGGTCCTTCCGCACCCGCGGCGGCCGCGAGCGCCACCACGAGGCGCTGCTGTTCTTCCTGATCAGCGGCATCGGCGTGGCCGTCTACTCCGCGCCGCTGGCCATCTCGCGCTACGTGCTGGACCTCAAGGTGCCCGGGGTGTCGCTGTTCACCCAGGAGATGGCCGACTTCGTCAGCGGCCAGATCGTCGGCACGCTCGTCGGGATGGCGTTCCGCTGGTGGGCGTTCCGGCGGTTCGTGTTCCCGCACAAGGACGTGCGCCGCCAGGTGCCCTCCGCCTAACGCGGGCCCCGCACGGGTCGCGGCGCGCCCACCACGTCGTCGGCGCGGGCGGCGGGCAGGAAGATCGTGAACAGCGCGGGCCGCATGCGGGACAGCTCCAGGCGGCCGCCGTCGGCCTCCACGAGCGCGCGGGCGAGCGCCAGCCCCAGCCCGGTGGACGAGCGGCCGGACACGCCCCGGTCGAAGACGTGCGGCACCAGGTCCTCCGGCACGCCCGGCGCCCGCGTCGGCGACCTCGATGACGAGGCTCCCCTCCACCGCGCGCGCCGTGAGCGCCACCGTGCCTTCGCCGTGGCGCAGCGCGTTGTCCAGCAGCGCGCCGACCGCCTCCCGGATGCGGGCGGGCGTGACCCGGGCCAGCAGCCCGTCGGGCAGCCGCACCTTGAGGGCGCGGCCCGCGGTGCGCAGGGTCGGCCGCCACTCCTCGACGACGGGCGCGAGCCCCTCCCGCAGGTCCATCAGCTCGGCGCCCGCGGCTCGGGCGGCGCGGGCGGCCTCCAGGAGGTCGTCGAGCACGGCGGAGAGCTTCTCGGTCTGCTCCAGCGCGGCGATGGCTTCGCGGCGGGCGTCGGGATCGGGGTGGGCGGCCAGCTCGTCGAGCCGCAGCTGCAACGCGGTGATCCGGCTGCGCAGCTGGTGGGAGACGTCGCCGACCAGCTCGCGCTCGCGTTGGACGAGCTCGGAGAGCGCGGCGGCGGAGGTGTCGAGCACGTCGGAGACGCGGTCGAGCTCGGGGATGCCGTGCCTGCGCGGGGCGGAGCGGAAGTCGCCCGCGCCGAGCCGGGCCGCCCGGTCGGCCACGCCGGAGAGCGGCTCGGCCAGCCGCCGGGCCGTGACCGTGGCGACGACCGTGCCCGCCGCCACCGACAGCAGCACCAGCCCCAGCACGACCAGCGTCGCCTGGATCTGCTGGGCGAGCATCGCCGAGCGCGGCTCCTCCAGGGTGATCGCGCCGCCGATCCCGAACGGCAGCGACTGGCTCACCGGGTTCTCGCCGACGTTCACCCCGATCCGCCGCTCCGGCAGGCCGGGCTGCTGCACGACGAGCCGCCCGTTCGACGGCACGGCGAGCTGGAGCTCGGAATCCGGGATCGTCGAGCCCTCGGCCTCGAGGCGGGCCTCCACCCGTTCCAGGAGCGCGGTGAGGTCGGCGCGGGTGATGTCCTCCACCAGCCGCCACGTGGTGACGGCGAGCGGCGCGCCGAGCACCAGCGCCGTGATCGTGACGACCAGGAGCGTGGACTGCAGGATCCGGCGGCGCACGGGCGGTCAGTCGTGGTTGAAGCGGAAGCCGACCCCGCGCACGGTCGCGATCCGGCGCTCGCCGCCGATCTTGCGGCGCAGCCAGGACATGTGCATGTCGAGCGTCTTCGACGTCTTCAGGTCGGGGTCGTTCCACACCTCGCGCAGGATCTCCTCGCGGGTGACGACCTGGCCCGCCCGCAGCAGCAGCACCCGCAGGAGCTCGAACTCCTTGTTGGCCAGGCCGACCTCGGCGCCGTCGACGAGCACGCGCCGCCCGGAGAGCTCCATGCGCACGCCGCCGACCTCGACCGTCTCGGGGGTGAGCCTGCGCAGCAGTGCGCGGACCCGGGCCAGGAGCTCGGCGAGGCGGAAGGGCTTGCTGACGTAGTCGTCGGCGCCCGCGTCGAGGCCGACGACGAAGTCGACCTCGTCGGTGCGGGCGGTGAGCATGAGGACGGGGAGATCGGGCACCTCGAGCCGGATGCGGCGGCACACCTCGAGGCCGTCCATGCCGGGCAGGCCGAGGTCGAGCACCAGCAGGTCCACGCCACCCCCGCGGACGTGCTCCAGCGCGACCAAGCCGTCGTCGGCGACCGACACCTCGTAACCCTCGCGCTGCAACGCCCGCGAGAGTGGCTCGGCGATGGCGGCGTCGTCCTCGGCGAGCAGGACCGTTGTCACGTCCGCAGCTTATGCCGGGTCGGCTGTGCTGCGGGTGTGGACGGTGCGGCAGGGTGTCGGCATGCATGGACCGATCTCGCGCTCGCGCTGCGGCTGGCCGACGCCGCCGACGCCGTCACGCTCCCCCGGTTCCGGGCCGCCGACCTGCGGGTGACGACCAAGCCGGACCGCAGCCCCGTCACCGACGCCGACACGGCCGCCGAGGAGGCGCTGCGCGCGTTGATCACCGCCGAGCGGCCCGGCGGACGCGGTGCTCGGCGAGGAGGGCGGCGGCGAGGTGACCGACGTCGGACGGCTCTGGGTGCTCGACCCGATCGACGGCACGAAGAACTTCTCCCGTGGCATGCCCGCGTGGGCGACCTTGATCGCGTTGACGGTCGACGGCACGGCGACGGTCGGCGTCGTGAGCGCGCCCGCGCTGGGTCGGCGGTGGTGGGGCGCGGTCGGTGAGGGCGCGTGGACGTCGGACGCGCCGGGCGGGGCGCCCCGGCGGATCTCGGTCTCCGGGGTCGTCTCGCTCGGCGACGCGTACCTGTCGACGACTGACCTGCGTGAGTTCCGAGGTCGCCGGGACCGGTGGCTCGCGTTGTGCGACGCGGTGTGGGAGACGCGCGCGTTCGGCGACTTCTGGCAGCACGTCCTCGTGGCCGAGGGGGTGTTGGACGTGGCGGTCGACCCGGTGGCGAACCCGTGGGACCTGGCCGCGCTCGCGCCCGTCGTCGCGGAGGCGGGGGGCAGGCTCACCGACCTCGCCGGCGTCGACACCTGGGCGGGCGGCGACGCGCTCACCACGAACGGCGCGCTGCACGACGCGGCCCGCGCCGTGATCGGCCGGTAGGCCGCCCCGGACCAGGCAGCGATCGGGGCAACGACGCCACCCGGTCCGGGACGGTTTCCGCCACGCGCACCGCGCGCGACGCTCTCCCCGGGCAGGCCGCTCGGTCTGCAGCCCACCCGGGCCGACAACCCGCCGTGAGTCCCTCTCCGCCTCACGCAAGGCCGCCGGAGTTCCGGTAGGGCCGCCCCGGACCAGGCAGCCATCGGGGGCAAACGACGCCACCCGGTCCGGGACGGTTTTCCGCCACGCGCACCGCGCGCGACGCTCTCCCCGGGCAGGCCGCTCGGTCTGCAGCCCGCCCGGGCCGACAACCCACGCCGTGAGTCCCTCTCCGCCTCACGGGAGGTCACCGGAGATCGGGCCGCCCCGAGCCAGCGCGGCGTTCGGGGCAACGTCGGCCACCCCGGCCCGGGACGGTTCCCGCGCGCGCACGACGTGCGCGCCGGTCATGGGAGATCAGCGATGAATTAGCGCTAGCCGCCGAAGGCGGCGTTCAGAAGGTCGGATGCCTGCGGCTGGTCAGCCGGGACCCACCACGACCTCGGGGAACCACCAGGTCAGACGCCGGGTGCGGAACCGCGCAGCAGAGCGCGGCGCAAACGAGCAAGCCGGCGAGGAACTCGCCGAGAACGGCAGCAGGATGACCCGCGCCGGAGTTGGCGCCCGCGTTGCCGCCCGCGTCGGCGGGGGCGGCCGGGGCGTGGGCGAGCGGGCCCGTCGGGGCCGGTGCGGGGGTGTCGGACGCCGGGCGCGAGCGCGCGGCCGGTGCCGAAACGGCTCAACGTGGCGACGGCGCTCGACCCGGCCCCGAGGCCGAGGAGCGCGCGGTCGACGGTCGTCGAGCCGCCGAGGAGCGCCGCGGTCATCGCGGCAGCCGCGGTGGCGGCGTGGTCGAAAGCATCGGGGGTCAGCACAACGCTCAGGTCCGGCGCGGCCGCGAGCAGCGCGGCTGGGACGGCCCCGTCCTCCACGGCGGGCGCGACCGGAGCGTCCGCAGCCGCAACGACCGGCGTGGCGACAACCGCCACAGTCGTCGCCACGGCGCTTGGCACGTCCTGAACGACCGGCGCCGCACCATCCTCAACCGTCTGCCCGACGGCGGCGGCAACACCAGCGACGATGGGCACGACGGGGGCGGCGACACCCGCCATGGTCTGCACGACGGGAGCAGCGACATCCGTCACGGTCTGCACGACGGGAGCAGCGACATCCGTCACGGTCTGCACGACGGGAGCAGCGACATCCGTCACGGTCTGCACGACGGGAGCAGCGACATCCGTCACGGTCTGCACGACGGGAGCAGCGACATCCGTCACGGTCTGCACGACGGGAGCAGCGACATCCGTCACGGTCTGCACGACGGGAGCAGCGACATCCGTCACGGTCTGCACCACCGGCGCCGCCTCGTGCACCGCGGTCCGCACCACGGGGCCTGCCACACCCGCCACGCCATGCACTACCGGAACAGTCACACCGGCCACAGTCCGCGCCGCCGGGACGGCCACAGCCGCCAGGCCGTGCACCACCGGCGCCGCCGCGGCCGCAACCGTCCGCACCACCGGCCCGGCGACACCGGCTGCGCCGTGCACCACCGGGACAGCCACACCGGCCACCGTCCGCACCGCCGGCGCGGCCACGCCCGATATCACGCTCGTAGCGAAGGGGGCAGTCGCAGCCGCCGCGGTCTGCCCAACCGGGGTTGCCACGCCAGAAACGGTCGGCACGACAGGAGCCGCTGCGTCCGAGAACAGCGTCGCGGCGACGCCGACCGCGGTCGGTACGACCGGCGATGCGGCGTCGGCCACGGTCTGGAGCAGTGGGGCCGTCGTACCTGCGACGGTCTGCGCGACCGGAGCGGTCACAGTCGACACTGCAGGCGCGGCCACATCAGCGGCGGAATCTGACAGGCCCTGCACAAGCGGTGTGGTCAGAGCCGTCAATTGAGGCGCAATCACACCCGACACCACGGGCGCCGAGGGGGAAGCGCCGGACACCACCGGCAGCACATCCGAAACGACCAGCGCGGGCGTCGGCTGGATGGGGCCCGCAAGCCCCGTCGCGATGGGCTGCGCGACACCCGCTACGAGCCCGGTCGGACCGCTTGGGGACTTCGCAGCCGCCCCGGAAGCCGTAATCACCGCAGGCAGCGTTACTGCGGGCGCCTCCCCGGCGGGTGGCTTCGCGATCAACGGGCTAACGCCAGGCGCCTTTGCCACAGGCGCGGTCACGACAGGCGCGACTGCAAGCGGGGACTTCGCCACCGCCTCGAGGGGCGCCGCGAGCATCGCCGCAGCAGGCGCCTTCGCGGATGGCGCCACCGCGGTCGGTGCGCCGACCTCCGGCACCTGAGCAGCTGGCGCCTTCGCGGCGGCCGCGTTGACAGCTGGCGTCGCGGCGGGCGCCTCGCCGACGGGGGACTTCACGAGCGCCTCAACGGGCGCCGCGACGGCCGCAGGCACCTCCACCACGGGCGCCTTCACCGACGGCGCCTTCACGTCGGGCACCTTCGCCAGCGGTGCCGTCGCGTCGGGTGCCTTCGCCGACGGCGCCTTCACGGGGAAGGACTTCGCGAGCGCCTCCACCGGAGCCGCGACGACCGCAGGCGTCTCGGCGGCAGGCAGCTTCGCCGAGGGCGTCTTCGTCGACGGCACCTTTGCGGCGGACGGATTCACGATCGGGGAGTTCGCCAGGGCCTCCACCGGAGCCGCGACGACCGCGGGCACCTTCACGACGGTTGTCTTCGCGGCTGGTGCCTTCACGACGGGCGTCTTCACCGCTGGCACCTTCGCAGCGGGGGTCGTCGCCGCTGGTGCCTTCGCGGCGGGCGCCTTCACCGCTGGCACCTTCGCTGCTGGCACCTTCGCGGCGGGCGCCTTCGCGGCTGGCACCTTCGCAGCCGGGGGCTTCGCTGTCGACGACTGGGGGGTTGGCTTCGACGAGGACTTCGTCGAGGTGCTGGTCGACGGCGTCGACGAAACCGCCGTCTCTGACTTCGAGGTTTCTGACTTCGACGACGACTTCGAGGCGTCCTTCGACGACGACGCCGAAGGCGACTTCGACGACGACTTGGAGTCGGAGGTCTTGCTCGACGACGACTCCGAGGACTTCGCGCTGTCGCTCTTGCCGGATCCCGTCACCGACTTGACGGTCTTCTCCGCCGCCGAGGTGACCTTCTCGACGGGGTTGCTGTCGGCGTGGGCGATGCCCGTGGCGAACCCCAGCAGGAGGAAGCCGACCATCAGCCCGACGACGAGGAGCAGTCGTCGGGCGACGCGCAGGAGCGCACGCGTTCGGGGAAGCGTCGCGGCGTCCACAGGGGTCAGCGACGCTGTGCTCGTGATGGCGATGCGCTCACCTCCGTGGTCGCCTTCGACGGATGGTTGCTGCCCCGCGCGCAACGTAATGCGAGGCCCGCCCGGTCGCAGCGCGTAAGCACACAAGGACCCGATCGGCCGAGTGAGATCGCGAATGGCCGACCCCGTCGGGACGGCGCGAACTGGGACCCGCCGCCCGACCACATCGAAATCGGCGGAGGGTCCTACCGCGTCAGCAGAGGCGTGGAGGGAGATGATGTTCGCATGCCCGACACCGTGTCCGTCCCGACCATCACCTCCGAGGCCGCCCACCGCGTGATCGCCGCCGCCGAGGCCAAGGCGAGCGAGATCGGCGTGCCGATGTGCATCGCGATCGCCGACACCGGCGGCAACCTCAAGGCGTTCTCCCGCATGGACGGCGCCCCGCTGCTCTCCACGCAGGTGGCGCAGGACAAGGCGTACACGGCCGTCGGGTTCGGCATGCCCACCCACGGCTGGCACGACTTCATCAAGGACGACGCCCCGCTGGCCGACGGCGCGGTCGGCGGCATCAAGCGACTGGTGATCTTCGGGGGCGGCTACCCGATCACCGTCGCCGACGCGATCGTCGGCGCGATCGGCGTGAGCGGCGGCCACTACACGCAAGACCAGGAGGTCGCCGAGGCCGGGCTGGCCGCACTCACGTGAGCGGCTGGCGTTCGAGGACTTCACCGCGGGCCGGATCTTCGAGCTCGGCACCACCCTGGTCGACCGCGAGGAGATGCTCGCGTTCGCCCGCCGCTTCGACCCCCAGCCCTTCCACGTCGACGACGAGGCCGCCAAGGCCTCCTGGTTCGGCGCGCTGGCGGCTTCGGGCTGGTTCACCGCGGGCCTGTGGATGCGCCTCTACGTCGACGAGGTGCTCAACAAGGCCACCTCACTCGGCTCCCCCGGCGGCGAGGAGCTCAGCTGGCCCGCGCCCGTGTTCGCGGGCGACGAGCTGCGGGCGTCGATGGAGGTGCTGGAGGCCCGCAAATCGCGCAGCCGCCCCGGCCTGGGCCTGGTGCGGCTGCGCGCCCGCATGCACCGCGGCGACGTGCTCGTCTACCACAGCACGTTCACCGGCATGTTCGGCACTCGCGACTAGCTCTTCTCGGCCAGCTCCTTCTGGTACTTCTCGGTCATGTGCGCGATGGCGGCGTGCCGGGGGTGGAAGGGGGCCAGGAAGGTGCCGAAGCGCAGCCTGCGCACGGGTGCTCCTGTCGTCGGTGACGGTCTGCACCTCGACCGCAGGCCGCGTCAGGTCCCCTTCGCGACCTCCTGGTAGAGCAGTCCGTGGACTTCTTCGATGCCCGGCACGTCCTCGAACTCCAACGGCTCGTCCGACGCCGACTCCATGACGAGCGTGCCGACGCCGAAGAGCCGCTCGAACAACGACTGGCGGAACTGCACGCCGGTGATGCGCCGCATCGGGATGTCCATGCCGCGCCGCGTGACCAGGCCCTCGCGCACGAGCACCCGCCGATTGGTGATGACGAAGTGCGTGGTGCGCCACCGGATCAACGGCATCAGCGTGAACCGGATGACCAGGGCGAGCGCGACCACCAGCAGCACTATCCGCGCCCACAGCCCCCACGACTGCGCGCCGATGAACGCCGCGAGGAAGCTGACCAGGGCGACGACGAGGAGCAACACCACGACCGGGACGACCATCATCTTCCAGTGCGGGTGCCGGTGCATGATGATCTCTTCGCCGGGAACGAGCAGCTCGTCCGGATAGGCCACCCGTCCAGCTTAGGACGAGCGCAGGTGCACGACATCGCCTGCCGCGACCGCCCGGCGATGGCCCGCGGGATCGAGCAGGAGCAGCCTGCCGTCGGTGTCGACGTCTTCGGCGATGCCGGTGTGGATCGCCCCGCCGGGCAGCTCCACCCGCACCGGCGCGCCGAGCGAGAGGCACGCAGCCCGGTAGTCGGCGCGCACCCGGGTGACGTCCGGATCGCCGCGACCGGCCCGCCACGCCGACTCGCGCCGGTGCAGCGCGGTCAGCAGCGCGATGAGCACCTCCGTCTGCCCCACGTCGACGCCCTCGGCGGCGAGCGACGTGGCCCCCGGCTGGTCGGCGGGCGCGGCGGCGACGTTCAGCCCGATCCCGATGACGACCGCGGACCCGGCCACCTCGGCGAGGATGCCCGCGACCTTGCGCTGCCCCGGCCCCAGCAGGAGGTCGTTGGGCCACTTGAGCCCGCACGGGACGTCGGCGAGGCTCCGCACGGCGTCGTGCGCGGCGAGGCCCGCCAGGAGGGTCAGCCAGCCCAGCCGCGACGTGGAGACGCCCTCGGGCCGCACCAGCACGCTCACGGTGAGCCCGGACCCCGGCGGCGAGACCCAGCTCCGCGCGAGCCGCCCGCGCCCCGCCTCCTGGTGCTCGGCGACGAGCACGGTGCGGTCGGGGGCGCCCGCGGTGGCCGCGGCGAGCAGGTCGGCGTTCGTGGAGCCGGTGCGCTCCACGAAGTCGACGCGCGCCCAGAGGCCGACCAGCGCGGCGCGGACGGCGTCGTGGTCGAGCGGCCGGGCGATCCGGTTCATGCGCGCCGGACGCTACCGCCGTACCGGTGGTATTGCGTATTTCCACACGGGCGATCAGCGACCAGTGGGCGAGCAGCGTCGCCGACCGACGTGACGGAGACCGCGTTCACGCCGTCACCGGCCGGTTTAGGCTCCGCGGCATGACCGCCGCGGAAGTCAGCTCAGGGGAGAACACCGAGACCGATCTCCACACCACCGCGGGCAAGCTCGCCGACCTCCACCGGCGCAACGCGGCCCTGGAGACCGACCCGCAGGCGGCCGAGCGCCAGCACGCCAAGGGCCGCCACACCGCCCGCGAGCGACTGGAGATGCTGCTCGACCCCGGCTCCTTCGTGGAGCTCGACGCCCTCACCCGGCACCGCTCCACCAACTTCGGCATGGAGCAGCGCCGCCCGTTCGGCGACGGCGTCGTCACCGGCACCGGCACGATCGACGGCAGGCCGGTCGCCGTGTTCAGCCAGGACGCCACGGTGTTCGGCGGCGCGCTCGGCGAGGTGTACGGCGAGAAGATCATCAAGGTGATGGACGTCGCCACCAAGGTCGGCTGCCCGGTCATCGGGATCAACGACGGCGGCGGCGCGCGGATCCAGGAGGGCGTGGTCGCGCTCGGCCTCTACGGCGAGATCTTCGTGCGCAACGTGCGCAGCTCCGGGGTGATCCCGCAGATCTCGCTGGTCATGGGCCCGTCGGCGGGCGGCGCGGTGTACTCGCCCGCGCTCACCGACTTCGTCGTGATGGTCGACGGCACCAGCCACATGTTCATCACCGGCCCGGACGTGATCAAGACGGTGACCGGCGAGGACGTCGAGATGGAGGACCTCGGCGGCGGCCGCGCGCACAACGAGCGCTCCGGCGTGGCGCACTACCTCGGCGACGACGAGGAGGACGCGTTCTCCTACGTCAAGGAGCTGCTGTCGTTCCTGCCGTCCAACAACCTCTCGGAACCGCCGGTCTTCCCCGCCGAGCCCGCCGACGAGCCCGTCCCCGCGCTCGACACGATCATCCCGGACTCGCCCAACACCCCCTACGACATGCACGGCGTGATCGAGCAGGTGCTCGACGGCGGCGAGTTCCTCGAGGTGCACGCCCTGTTCGCGCCGAACATCGTGGTCGGGTTCGGGCGGATCGACGGCCGGTCGGTCGGCGTGGTGGCCAACCAGCCGACGCAGTTCGCGGGCTGCCTCGACATCGACGCCTCGGAGAAGGCCGCCCGCTTCGTGCGCACGTGCGACGCGTTCAACGTGCCGGTGCTGACGTTCGTCGACGTCCCCGGCTTCCTGCCCGGCACCGAGCAGGAGTGGAACGGGATCATCCGCCGCGGCGCCAAGCTGATCTACGCCTACGCCGAGGCCACGGTCCCGAAGGTCACGGTGATCACCCGCAAGGCGTACGGCGGCGCGTACGACGTGATGGGGTCCAAGCACCTCGGCGGGGACGTCAACGTCGCGTGGCCCACCGCGCAGATCGCGGTCACCGGGGCCGCGGGCGCGGTGAACATCCTCTACCGCAAGGAGCTGGCCGGGCTCGAAGGCGACGAGCTGGCCGCCCGTCGCCTGGAGCTCCAGCAGGAGTACGAGGACACCCTGGCCAACCCCTACATCGCCGCCGACCGCGGCTACATCGACGGCGTGATCGCCCCCTCCGACACCCGTTCCTACGTCGCCCGCGCGCTGCGGACGCTCGCCACCAAGCGCGAGGCGGGCCCCGCGCGCAAGCACGGGAACATCCCGCTGTGACCGACATCCGGGTCACCCGGGGCGCGCCCGACGACGTGGAGGTGGCCGCGCTCGCCGTCGTGCTGGCCGCGCTCGCCGCGCCGCCACCCCCCGAGCAGGCCGGGCCCGCCGAGCCGCTGGGTCGACCGGGCCGCCCACCTGCGCCGCCCGCTGCCCGTCGGCCCGCACGCCTGGCGCACGTCCACCTGGCCCGGCTGATCCACCCCCGGGTGGAGCCGCGATCTCCGTCCCGGGGCTGACGACCGCGGCGCCCGCGGCGAGCACGCTTCGGTGCCATGGACGTCTCCTCGTACCTCGTCGCGGCCGCGGTCGTCGTCTGGGTCGTCGCGCGGCAGTTCACCGGCCGGTGGGTGCCCGCGCGGCGGTCGCTGCTGCTGCCGCTCGTCCTGGTCGTCGTGGGGGTCGGCCAGGCCGGGCACGTGCAGTGGACGGCGCTCGCGGCCGTGGTGGTCGGGGCCGACGTCCTGCTCACGGCCGGGCTCGGCGCGCTGCGCGGCTCGGCCATCGGGCTCACCCTCCGCGACGGCTACCTCTACCAGCGCGGGGGGTGGCTGTCGGTGGGCCTGTGGATGCTCACGATCGCCGTGCGCGTGCTCGTTGCCCTGCCGTTCCTGCACACCAGCGCGGGCCCGGCGCTGGAAGCCACGCTCGCCGCGTCGTTCGGCGTGAGCCTCGCCGTCCAGTTCGCCGTGTTCAACGCGCGGGTCGCGCGCGACGGACGCCCGATCCGCCCGGCTCGACGGCGGGCCGACACGCGGGCCACACTCGCCCGGTGAACGGTCCGGTGCGGATGGCCAGCAGCCTCGTGTGGCTGCCGGTCATCCTGCTCAGCGCCTACGTCAGCGACCCGCCGCCCGCCCGTCCCGTGGCCCGCCGCGGTCGCGGCCGTGGCTGGGCGGGCTGGCGTGGGTGGTCGTCGCCGTGCGCCCGGGCCGTCCGCGGTGGCTGGACCCGACCGCCATCGTGGTGCTGGCCGCGGCCGGGATCGCGTTCATGGCCGCGGGCGGCGGGTGGTCGTCGGTGCTGGGCTTCTGCTTCTTCGCGGTGGTGGCGGCGGGCACCCGGCTGCCCGCACGGCGGCCGTGGCGTGCTCGTCGGCACGGCATGGTCGGGGTGGCGTTCGTGCAGCGCGCGAGCGCCCGCCGGCCGCGGTCGCGATCACCCTGCTCGGGCTGGCCGGGGTGCTGCTGCTCGGGATGGGACGGCGGGAGAGCGTGCGCCGCGAGGAGCAGCGGGAGCTGCAGCTCGTGAACGCGGCCCGGGTGCAGGAGGAGCACGCCCGCGCGGCGGCCCTGGCCGAACGCGCCCGGATCGCCCGCGACGTGCACGACGTCCTCGCGCACTCGCTCTCCGCCCTCGCCGTCCAGCTCCAGGGAGCGCGGCTCATGCTGCTGCGCGACGGCGCACCCGCCGACACCGTCGCCCAGATCGAACGTGCCCAGCACCTGGCGTCCGAAGGGCTGGCCGAGGCCCGCCGCGCGGTCACCGCCCTGCGCACCAGCCCGGTCGACCTCGCCGACGGCCTGCGCGCGCTGGTCGCCGACACCCCCGACGCCACCCTGGAGATCGACGGCGTCGCCGAGCTGTCCGCCACCGCGCAGGAGACCGTGCTCCGCACCGCGCAGGAGGCGTTGACGAACGCGCGGCGACACGCCGCGGGCGCCCCGGTCTCGGTGCACCTGCGCCACCGCGACGACGCCACCGAGCTGGAGGTCCGCGACCGCGCGGGCGCGCCCCCGCCCGCCCCGACGGGCGGCTACGGTCTGGTCGGGATGGCCGAGCGCGCCGCGTTGGCCGGGGCGGACCTTTCCGCGGGACCGGTGGAGGACGGATGGCGAGTGCTGCTGCGCCTGCCCCGCTCCGGGTAGTGCTCGCCGACGACCAGACGATCGTGCGCGAAGGCCTGGTCACGCTGCTCGGCCTGCTGCCTGGCATCGAGGTGGTCGGGGCCGCGCCCGACGGGGCGCGCGCGGTGGCGCTCGTCGCCGAGCTCGCCCCGGACGTGCTGCTCACCGACCTGCGCATGCCCGTGTGCGACGGCGTCGAGGCGACCCGGCGCGTGCGCACCTCGCATCCCGCGACCGCGGTGGTCGTGCTCACGACCTACGCCGACGACGCGTCGGTCGTCGAGGCGCTGCGGGCCGGGGCGGCGGGGTGGCTCTCCAAGGACGCCGACGCCGAGGCCATCGGCCGCGCGCTGCGCTCGGCGGCGGCCGGGCACACCACCGTGGATTCGGCCGCGCTCGCCCGGCTGCTCGCGGCCGAGCCCGCCGCCCGGCCGACCACGCTCCCGGACGGGCTCACCGCGCGGGAGGCGGAGGTGCTGGGGCTCATCGCGTCGGGGCTGTCGAACACCGAGATCGCCCGGCACCTGGTGGTGAGCGAGGCGACCGTGAAGACGCACGTCAACCACCTGTTCGCCAAGGCCGGGCTGCGCGACCGGGCCCAGGCCGTCGGGTACGCCTACCGGCACGGGCTCGTGGAGAGTCTAAATCCAGCTCAAGAAGGCCGCCAGCACACTTCCCCACGGACGACGGAGGAGGTCGCGATGGACATCACAACGATCAAGATCCGTGTGGTGGTCGTGACCCGCTGATCCTCGCGACGCTGGCGGGCGAGCTGCGCCGCCGCCCCGTGCCGCCCGCGCCCTCGCGCTGGTGACGGTCCGCGCGAGTGCCGCCCGTCGCCGTGCGCTCCGGCTGGCACGGCACTGCGTCGCGCTCGTGCTGCGGCGCTGGTGCCGGCGGTGCGCGCGAGCCCGCACCCCGCGCGTCGCGTCAGGCCAGGACGGCGCGCAGGTCGGCCGCGAACGCGTCCGGCTCGCCCGTCTGGCCGTACTCGCCGCCGAGGAAGCCGCCGTGGTCGCCCGCGAACTCCGTGACCCGGATGCCCACCGCCGCGGCCACCGACCGCGCCGCCGCGCGCGGCCATCTCTCGTCGGACGCCTTGCCGACGCCGATGACGAGCCGGTCGCCCAGCGCGCGCAGTGCCGTCACGTCGGGCTCGTAGAGCTGGCACGCCGGGAAGTTGCGCATCAGCGGGTCGTCGCGGCTGCCGTTGTCCTCCGCGGACATGCCGAACATGGCGGGGTCGGGCGCGGGCCGGTCGAGGTAGTCGGCGGGCAGCTCGCCGTCGTACATCACCAGTGCGATGAACTTGGCCATCGCCGGGCCGTGCCCGGCCGTCCGGTAGGTCGTCACGATGTCCTCGCACGCTGCGAGCAACCGGTCGCGGTCGGACAGCAACGCGGCGGTCGGCGGCTCGTGCGCCACCAGGCGGCGTACGTCGTCGGGGTGCGTCTCGACGAGCCGGAGCGCGTTCACCGCGCCGCCGCTGGTGGCGAACAGGTCCACCGGGCCCGCGCCGAGCGCCTGGATCACCCGGTGCAGGTCGGCGGCGTGCTGCTCGGGCGTCATCGGGGTGGTGTCGGTGGGGTTGCGGCCCGCGCCGCGGGGGTCGTAGGTGACGACGGGACGGTCGGTGAAGTGGCCCGCGAGCGTGCCGAAGCCGCTCGCGTCCATCGGCGACCCGATCAGCATCAGCACCGGCCGCTCCGCCGTGGCGCTCGCCAGGTCGCCGCGGACGTCGTAGGTGATCGCGTCGGCACCTTCGCCGACGACGTGGGTGGTCTTCTCGGTCATGCCCTCATGACCGCGGCGGAGCGCGGAAATCATCGGCCCGGCAGGATCGGCGCGTGCGCCTCGTGCTCGCCTCCGCCTCCCCCGCCCGACTCGGTGTGCTGCGGGCCGCCGGGCTCGACCCGCTCGTCGAGGTCGCCGACGTCGACGAGGCCGCCCTCCTCGCCGCCACGCCGGACAACACGCCCGGGGCCAAGGTCACCGGCCTGGCCGCGGCGAAGGCCACCAAGGTCGCCCGCCGGGTCGCCGACGACCACCCGGACGCGCTGGTCGTCGGCTGCGACTCCATGCTCCTGCTCGACGGCGAGCTGCAGGGCAAGCCGGGCGACCCCGACACGGCGCGGCGGCGCTGGCAGGCGATGGCGGGCCGCACCGGCGAGCTGGTGACCGGCCACACCGTGCTGCGCATGGCCGACGGCGCGATCAACCAGGTGGCCGAGGGCCACGCCGTCACCGCGGTGCGGTTCGCCCGGCCCTCCGACGCGGAGCTGGAGGCCTACCTCGCCACCGACGAGCCGCTGGCCGTCGCGGGCGCGTTCACCCTGGACGGGTTCGGCGGCTGGTTCGTGGAGGGCATCGACGGCGACCCGTCCAACGTCATCGGGATCAGCCTCCCGCTCCTGCGGCGGCTGCTCTCGGCGGTCGGCGTGAGCGTCACGGAGCTGTGGCGACGCGACTAATGTTGACCGCATGACGGACCCGAAGCTCGCCGAATACGCCCACCCCGAGCGCCTGGTCACCACCGCGTGGCTCGGCCGAGCACCTGGCCGACCCCGGGCTGGTCGTCGTCGAGTCGGACGAGGACGTGCTGCTCTACGACACCGGCCACATCCCCGGCGCCGTGAAGCTCGACTGGCACACGGAGCTGAACGACCCGGTGACCCGCGACTACGTCGACGGCGCCCGCTTCGCCGAGATCTGCGGCGAGCGCGGCATCGGCCGCGACACCACGGTGGTCTTCTACGGCGACCGCAACAACTGGTGGGCCACCTACGCGCTGTGGGTGTTCTCCCTGTTCGGCCACGAAGACGTGCGCATCCTCGACGGCGGCCGGGCCAAGTGGATCGCCGAGGACCGCGAGATCACCACCGAAGCGCCGAAGCCGGAAGTCGTCGAGTACCCGGTCGTCGAGCGCGACGACTCCACGATCCGGGCGTTCCGCGAGGACGTACTGGCCCACCTCGGCCAGCCGCTGGTCGACGTCCGCTCGCCCGGCGAGTACTCCGGCGAGCTGCTGCACATGCCCGACTACCCGCAGGAGGGCGCGGTGCGCGGCGGCCACATCCCCGGCGCGGCCAGCGTGCCGTGGGCGCGGGCCGCCGCCGAGGACGCCACGTTCAAGCCGCGCGCCGACCTCGAGGCCATCTACCTCACCGAGCAGGGCCTCTCCCCCGACGACGACGTCATCGCCTACTGCCGCATCGGCGAGCGCTCCAGCCACACCTGGTTCGTGCTCACCCACCTGCTCGGTTTCGGCCGCGTCCGCAACTACGACGGCAGCTGGACCGAGTGGGGCAACACCGTGCGGGTGCCGATCGTCCAGGGAAGTGAGCGGGGGTGACCCTGCCCGCGCCGCTGGCCGAGCTCGTCGACGACTTCGCCGACGTCACGCCCAAGGAGCGGCTGCAGCTGCTGCTCGAGCTGTCGGAGGAGCTGCCCGCGCTGCCGGAGCGCTACGCCGACGCGGCCGACACGATGGAGCAGGTGCACGAGTGCCAGTCGCCGCTGTTCCTCGCCGTCGAGGTCGAGGACGCGGGCGAGCAGGCCGTGCACCTGTTCTTCTCGGCCCCTCGCGAGGCCCCGACGACCCGGGGTTTCGCCTCGATCATGAGCACCGGGCTCGACGGGCAGCCCGCCGCCGACGTGCTCGCCGTGCCGGACGACTTCTACCTCGCGCTGGGGCTCGGGCAGGCCGTCAGCCCGCTGCGGCTGCGCGGCATCTCGGCCATGCTCGCCCGCATCAAGAGCCAGGTGAGGCGAAACCTCAAGTCTGTGTGAAGAACGTTCCCCCCGTCACAGTGCCGCGGACAGGATGTGACCTGTCTGAGGCGGAGGTGGCTGGGATGGGCGAGACCTGGGGCATCAGCGGCCCGACATTCCTGCTCTTCTACGTCGTGCTCGCGGTGGTCGTGCTGATCGCATCGATCCGGGCCCGACGGGCGGTCACGCGGGTGGGCGGCGCGGAGCCCGTCACCGCGATCCGCACCCGCCCGCACGACGTCGCCTACCTCAACGGCGGCGCCGAGCTGGCGCTGGTCTCGGCGCTCACCGCGCTCCGGCTGCGCGGGTCGATCTGGTCGGAGCGCGGCAACGCGCAGGCCGTACCGCGCTCGGACGCCGGGCACGACGAGCTGGAGCGCGCCGTCCACGCCGCCGTGGCGACGCCCATCCACCGCAAGTGGATCGCGAACAACCACTGGGTGGCCGACGCGCTCGCGGCGACCGAGCGGCGGCTGGTCGACGCGGGCCTGCTGCTCTCCGAGGCCCAGCGGCGCCGGATCCGCGGCACCGGCTGGTGGATGCTCGCCGTGGCCGGGCTGGGGCTGCTGCGGCTGCTCGCGGGCATCGCGAACGCGCGGCCGGTCGGGTGGCTGGTCGTGGCGTTCATCGCCGTGACGATCGTCGCGGTGATCCTGCTGGCCTCGGCGCCGCGGCGCACGCAGCGCGGCGACCGCACGCTCGCGGCCCTGCGCGACGAGCACCACACGCTCGCGCCGAAGGAACGCCCCGACTGGGCGCTGTACGGGCCGGTGGGGGCCGCGCTGGGGATCGGCCTCTTCGGGATGTCGGCGGTGTGGGCGTCGGACCCGGCGATCGCGGGCGAGCTCGCGGTGCAGCGGATGAACGCGGGCACCGGCGGCGGAGACGGGGGGAGCTACTCGGGCGGGGACTCGGGTGGCTCGTCGTGCGGGGGAGGCAGCAGCTGCGGGGGTGGCGGCTGCGGCGGCGGTGGCGGGTGCGGTGGCTGACGTGGACGTCCCACGCAGCGGCGCACCGGCCGCGGCCGGGGGGAGCACGGCGGCGTCGGTGGGGGGACCGGCGTCGCGGGAGGCCCGGTGGCGTCGGAGAGGGGTCCCGGCGTGACCGGTGGGGGGAGCACGGCGGCGTGGGGGGCGCCGCCCGCCCGGGCCGACCGGGCGGCGTCGACCGGGGGGATCGACGCCCGCCCGGCACCCGGGGGCGGTCCGGTGGCGTCGGTGAGGGGGACCGACGCCCCGGGCCGCCCGTTCGTCGTCGACGGCGTGGGGGCGGGTTGGCGGCCCGAGATCGCGGGCTGGGTCGCCGACGTGCCCGACCTGGGCTTCTGCGAGGTCATCGCCGAGTCGGTCGCGCCCGCAGGACCACCTCGAGGGGTGGTGGACCTGCGTGCGCGGGGGGTACCGGTGATCCCGCACGGCATCCGGCTGTCGCTGGGCGGCGCCGAGCCGCTCGACCCGGCGCGGGTCACGCAGCTCGCGGCCTGCGCCGATGCGCTCGACGCGCCGCTGGTGAGCGAGCACATCGCGTTCGTGCGGGCCGGCGGGACGCGAGGCCGGGCACCTGCTGCCCGTGCCGCGCACCCGCGAGGCGCTCGACGTGCTGGCCGCCAACGTCGCCCGCCTGTCCGCCGAGCTGACCGTGCCGGTCGCGCTGGAGGTGATCGCCGCGCTCTTCGACTGGCCCGACGACGAGCTCGCCGAGCCCGAGTTCCTCGCCGCCGTGGGAGACCGCACGGGCGCGCTCCTCCTGCTGGACGTGGCCAACGTCTACGCCAACGCCGTCAACCGGGCGCAGGACCCGCGGGCCGTGCTCGACCGGATCCTGGACCTCGTGCCCGCCGACCGGATCGGCTACGTGCACGTCGCGGGCGGCTCGGCGCGCCACGACGAAGCCGGGCTCTACCACGACACGCACACCGACCCGGTGCCCGACGCGGTGCTCGCCCTGCTCGCCCACCTCGTCGAGCGCGCGCCCGGGGTGCCGGTGCTGCTGGAGCGCGACGGCGGCTACCCACCCGCCGCCGTGCTCACCGCCGAGCTCGCCGCCGTAGCGCAAGCATCCCGCCCATGACCCCCGAACCCCGGACGGCGAGTCTCCCTTTCCAGGGCGGCGAGTCTCCGTTTTCGACACGCCGTGTCGGGATTTCGGGGACGCTCGCCGAGCGGCAGGCCGCCCTCGTCGCCGCGCTCGTCGCGGGCGCGCCGGACCCGCCGGGCTTCGACCCCACCCGCCTCGCCGCCGCCCGCCGCGCGCTCCTGCGCAAGCGGGCGGGTGAAGCGGCCAAGCACTGGCCGGTGCTCGCCGCGATCCTCGGGCCACGCTGGTCGACTGAGTTCGCCGCGCAGCACGCAGGCCGTGAGCCGGGCGGAGCACTTCGCGACGGCTGGGACGTCGCCCGCGCCCTGCGCGCCGAGCTCACCGCCGACGCCGCCCGCGAGCTGCGCGACCGGGAGGCCCGCTGGCGCTACGACGGCGCCCGACCACCCCGCCCCCGTCGCCTCCGCGCCGCCCTGCGCACGCTCGCCGCTCGGAGGTGAGCGCGGCCGTCGCGCCGCGGTGGCGGGCCGCCCCGACGCGTGCCGGTCGAGGGCGTCGCGCTGACCACGCTCGGCCTCTGCGTGACGGCGGGCACGCCTGCCGGGCAGGTGCTCGGCACCGGTCGGGCCGTCCGCGCCGTCCGTCCACCCGCATGAGGGACGTCGGCCACGCCACATCCGGGGCCGCCGCCGCCGTGCCTAAACTGCGGAGACCCTGGAGGAGGAGGCCGATCCGTGCCGCGCCTGAGCAAGATCCTCGTCGCGAACCGTGGTGAGATCGCCGTCCGCGTCATCCGCGCCTGCCGCGACGCCGGTCTGGCCAGCGTCGCCGCCTACGCCGACCCCGACCGTGACGCCCCGTTCGTGCGGCTCGCCGACGAGGCGTTCGCGCTCGGCGGGTCGACCGCGGGCGAGACCTACCTCGCCATCGACAAGCTGATCGACGTCGCGCGCCGCGCGGGCGCCGACGGCGTGCACCCCGGCTACGGCTTCCTGTCCGAGAACGCCGACTTCGCGCAGGCCGTCATCGACGCGGACCTCATCTGGATCGGCCCCACCCCGCAGGCCATCCGCGACCTCGGCGACAAGGTCACCGCCCGGCACATCGCCATGCGCGCGGGCGCCCCGCTCGTGCCCGGCACCAGCGACCCGGTCTCCGGCGCCGGACGAGGTCGTCGCGTTCGCGCAGGAGCACGGGCTCCCGATCGCGATCAAGGCGGCGTTCGGCGGCGGCGGCCGCGGGCTCAAGGTCGCGCGCGAGGAGAAGGAGATCCCGCGGCTGTACGAGTCGGCCGTGCGGGAGGCGGAGGCCGCGTTCGGACGCGGCGAGTGCTTCGTGGAGCGCTACCTGGACAAGCCCCGCCACGTCGAGGCCCAGGTGCTGGCCGACACCCACGGCGGCGTGGTCGTGGTCGGCACCCGCGACTGCTCCCTGCAGCGCCGGTTCCAGAAGCTGGTCGAGGAGGCGCCCGCGCCGTTCCTCTCCGACGAGCAGCGCGCGACGATCCACGAGGCCGCCAAGGCGATCTGCCGGGAGGCGGGCTACCACGGGGCGGGCACGGTCGAGTTCCTCGTCGGCCAGGACGGGCTGATCTCGTTCCTCGAGGTCAACACGCGGCTGCAGGTGGAGCACCCGGTGTCGGAGGAGACCTCGGGCATCGACCTCGTGCGCGAGCAGTTCCGCATCGCCGAGGGCGAGCCGCTGCCGTTCACCGAAGACCCGACGCCGCGCGGGCACTCCATCGAGTTCCGCATCAACGGCGAGGACGCCGGGCGGAACTTCTTCCCGTCACCGGGCACGATCACCGCGCTCACGCTGCCGTCGGGGCCCGGCGTGCGGGTCGACGCGGGCGTCGAGGCGGGCTCGGTGATCGGCGGGCAGTTCGACTCGTTGCTGGCCAAGCTGATCGTCACCGGTTCCGACCGCGGCGCAGGCGCTGGAGCGGTCGCGCCGCGCGCTGGCCGAGTTCGAGGTGGAGGGCACGGCCACGGTGCTGCCGTTCCACCGGCTGGTGGTCGAGGACCCGGCGTTCACGACCGATTTCACGGTGCACACCCGGTGGATCGAGACCGAGTGGGACAACACCGTCGAGCCGTTCGAGGACGGGGCGGAGACCGAGGACGAGCCGGAGCGGCGGTCGGTGGTCGTCGAGGTCGGCGGCAGGCGGCTGGAGGTCACGCTGCCCGCCGATTTCGGCGGGGTCGCCGCGCCCGCGGCCGAGAAGGCGGCACCCCGGCGCCGCGGCGGCGGCTCGGGCAGCGCGGCGGCGTCCGGCGACGCCGTCAAGGCGCCGATGCAGGGCACGATCGTCAAGGTCGCGGTGTCCGACGGCGACACGGTCGCCGCGGGCGACCTCGTCGTCGTGCTGGAGGCGATGAAGATGGAGAACCCGGTCACCGCGCACAAGGCGGGCACGGTCACCGGGCTCTCGGCCAGCGCGGGCAGCTCCGTGTCGCAGGGCACGGTGCTCTGCGAGATCAAGGACTAAGGGCGGGGGCGCCCCACGACCGCGCCCGCGACGCCCGCCACCACGGTGATCCCGGCGAGGATGATCGCCACGAGGCCGAGGCCGCTGAGGACCAGGCCGAGCACGGCCGACGCCGCGCCGACGGCCAGGCCGGTGCGGGCCACCACCGGCCCGACCCGGCCGCGGGTGGCCACCCGGGCCGCGCCCGCGGTGAGCACGATCGCGAGCAGGGCGGGGAACGGCAGCAGGAGGCCGATGGCGGCGGCGCCGAGTTGCGCGACGACCGCGCCTGCGACCACAGGAACGACGGGGACCTTCGACGAGGTGGGCACGATGCTCATGCCTTCGATCGTCGGCGCGGTTGCCGCCGCCCGGGATCAGGGATGCCCCGGAGCGGACCCTTAGTCCAGGTCGCCGTGGCGCATCAGCTGGCGGCCCGCCTCGGTGATCGAGCCCGACAGCGACGGGTACACCGAGAACGTGTAGGCCAGGTCGGCCACCGTGAGCCCGTTCTGCACGGCCAGCGCGATCGGCAGGATCAGCTCGCTGGCCACCGGCGCCACCACCACGCCGCCGACGACCACCCCGGTGGCCGGGCGGCAGAACAGCTTCACGAAGCCCGCGGCGCAGGCCCTGCATCTTGGCCCGGGGGTTCGTCGAGAGCGGCAGCATGATCGTGCGCGCGGGCACCTCGCCCGCGTCGATCGCGCGCTGGCTGATGCCGACCGTCGCGATCTCCGGGCGGGTGAACACGGCGGCGGACACCGTCTTGAGCTTGATCGGCATCACGCCTTCGCCGAGCGCGTGCCACATCGCGATCCGCCCCTGCATCGCGGCGACGGAGGCGAGCATGAGCACGCCGGTGCAGTCGCCCGCCGCGTAGATGCCCGGCACGGAGGTGCGGGACACCCGGTCGACCGCGATGAACCCGCCCCGCCCGGTGGTGATGCCGACCTTCTCCAGCGCCGAGCTCGCCGGTGTTGGGCACCGAGCCGACCGTCATCAGCGCGTGCGAGCCGGTGACCGTGCGGCCATCGGCGAGCGTGACGACCACGCCGTCGCCGTCGCGGCGCACCGACTCCGCCCGGGCCTGCGCGAGGATCTCCACACCGCGCTCGGCGAACACGTCCTGCAGCACGGCGGCGGCGTCGGCGTCCTCGCCGGGGAGCACGCGGTCGCGGCTGGACACGAGCGTGACGCGGGCGCCCATCTCGACGTAGGCCGACACGAACTCCGCCCCGGTGACGCCGGACCCGACGACGACGAGGTGCTCGGGCAGCTCGGTGAGGTCGTAGAGCTGGCGCCAGGTGAGGATGCGCTCGCCGTCGGGCTTGGCGTCGTCGAGGACGCGGGGGGTGGCGCCGGTGGCGACGAGCACGACGTCGGCGGCGAGCACCTCGCTGCCGCCCTCGGCCGTGCGGGCCTCGACCGCGTGCAGCCCGCGCGCGGTCGGCTCGTCGGCGAACGCGGCCGAGCCCCGGATGATCCGCACGCCTTCGCGCTCGACGCGGGCGCGCACGTCGGCCGACTGGGCCATGGCGAGGCTCGCGACGCGGGCGTTGACCCGCGGGAGATCGACGCCCGTGGCGTTGCGGTCGACGGTGAAGCCGAGGTCGGGGGCGCGGCCGAGCTCGACCCGCACGCCCGCGGAGGCGATCAGCGTCTTGGAGGGGACGCAGTCGTCGAGCACGCAGGCGCCGCCCATGCCGTCGCGTTCGACGACGGTGACGTCGCCGCCGTGCTGGGCCGCCACCAGCGCCGCCTCGTAGCCTGCCGGGCCGCCGCCCATGATCACGATGCGGGTCACCGAACGTAGCCTTCCCCTCGTCGCACGCCGCGTTCCCCGATCACGGTACGCGGCAGGTGGGGCTCTACTCTGGTGCGGTGCCGCTCTACGCCGCTTATGGGTCGAACATGGACCCGGAACAGATGAAGGAGCGCGCTCCCTATTCGCCCATGGCCGGAACCGGGTGGCTACAGGGGTGGCGGCTGACGTTCGGCGGCGAGGACTTCGCGTGGGAGGGCGCGCTCTCCACGGTGGTCGAGGCGGAGGGCGAGCAGGTCTTCGTCGTGCTCTACGACGTGCCCGACCACGACGCCACCCGCCTCGACCGGTGGGAAGGCGGCGAGCTGGGGCTGCACAAGAAGCTCCGGCTGCGGGTGCACACCCTCGAAGGCGACGTGCTGGCCTGGATCTACGTGCTCGACGCCTACGAAGGCGGCGAACCCAGCGCCCGCTACCTCGGCGTGATCGCCGACGCGGCCGAGCAGGCAGGCGCCCCCGCCGACTACGTGGCCGCACTGCGCAACCGCCCGAGCCGCAAGTCCGTCTAGCCCCTCGCAAAGGCGAGTCTCCACATCCACGACGGCGAGTCTCCATTTCGCCGACGGCGAGTCGTCGTTCCCACGACGGCGAACCAGCACTTTCAGCACTGCGGCAAGAAGCGCCGAGCACTCACCACGTGTAGCCGCGCTTGGCGAACGCAGCCCGCAAGGCGCTGAGTAGCTCCCCGATGCTGCGCTGATCACCGACGGCCACCCGGATCACGATCCAGCCGTGACGGCGCAGCTCGGCGGCTCGGGCGGCATCCGCGGCCGCCCGACCGGCGTGGGTTTCCCACCCGTCGTACTCGACGCAGATGCGCAACCGCGGCCACGCGAGGTCGAGCCGGGCGAGCTCCCGTCCATCCGGAGTGGTGATGGCCCAGTTGACCTCGGGCAGCGGGAAGCCGTGCTCGATGAGGATGAGCCGCAGCCAGCTCTCGGGCGGCGACTCGGCCCGCTCGGACCCGAGATCGAGCAGGCCGCGTGCCCGAACGGTGCCGCGGTTGTCCGGCCGCTGCTCCAGCCGGGCGGCCACGGCCTTGCGGAATGTCTCGTGCTCGGGACCCGCCATCCGAAGGGCCTGGTCGAGGACGGCGAGGGCGTCGCGCGCGCGTCCTCGCCACGGCAGGAGGCACAACAGGTCGGCGATCACACGATCGAGCGCGAGCACGTGGAGGCCGCCGATCTCCTGGACGTCTTCGGAGATGAAACGGCTGTGGTGTGCCACGAGCCCGCCCCGGCTTCGCACGACGCGGCCGTACGGTACGACGACGTGGACGTCGGGTGAGGCGACGCACTCGCATCCATGCAGGTGGGCGGCCGTGACACCGCACAGCGCGGCGCGCGGGCCCGCCGTCAACTGGGCGGCTGCGGCCCGGGTGAGCGGATCGAGGAGGCGCGGAGCCTCTACAACGACGCCGGTCCAGAGCGGCACGACTTCGCCGCCCCGCACCGCGGCCTGGACTCGGCGTTCGCCGAGCTGGCTGACCAGATCACTGCGCTGGTGTGCACCGTGCAGGCCTTGGACGGGAAGGGGCATGTCGTCCACGGTCCGACGCCGAGCCGTCCCTCAGGGATCTTGCAGATCACCTGTGGACAGCTCGGCGGCATGTGGACACCGCGACCCCGCGCCGCCGTTCCGGAAATCGCGACTCGCCGTCATCGAAACGGAGACTCGCCGTCACGGAGGGCGGAGACTCGCCCGCCCGGACCGTCAGGCGCGGGGGGCGATCAGGGCGGCCAGGGCGGCCCTCGTCAGCACGCGCACGCCGAAGGGGAGGGCGCGCTCGTCGAGGTCGAAGGTGGGGGCGTGGATGTCGCGCATCGGGCCCGTGCCCGACCACACGCCCAGGCGCGCCATGGCGCCGGGCACGTGCTCCAGGTACCAGGCGAAGTCCTCGCCGCCGCTCGACTGCTCGGTGCTCGTCGACGCCTCCGGCCCACCGATGGCGAACGCCGCGTCGGCCAGCATCTCCGAGCTGACGGCCTCGTTCACGACCGGCGGGACGCCGCGCACGTGGTCGAGGGTGTACCCGACCCCGAGCGGGGAGAGGATCGCCGCCACGAGCGCGCGGACCTTCTCCTCCAGCCCACCCCACGTGGCGTGGTCGGCGGTGCGCAGGGTGCCGCGCAGCACGCCGTGCTGCGGGATCGCGTTGGACGCCTCGCCCGCGTGCACCGCGCCCCACACCAGCACGGTGCCCGACCGCGGGTCCACCTGCCGCGTGAGCAGCAGCGGCAGCTGGGTGATCAGCAGCCCGATGGCCTCGACGAGGTCGGCCGTGAGGTGCGGCCGCGACGTGTGCCCGCCCGGCGAGGTGAGCCGGACCTCCAGCACGTCGCACGCCGACGTGATCGGTCCGACCTTGGTACCGAGCCGCCCGACGCGCAGCCGCGGGTCGCAGTGCAGCGCGAAGATCCGCTCGACGCCCTCCATCGCCCCGTCGGCGACCATGTCGATCGCGCCGCCGGGCTGGATCTCCTCGGCGGGCTGGAAGATCAGCCGCACCCGACCCGGCAGGTTGGGCGACGCCGGCGAGCGCGAGACCGGCGCCGAGCAGCATGGCGGTGTGCGCGTCGTGCCCGCAGGCGTGCATGACGCCCTCGACCGTCGACGCGAACGGGAGGCCGGTGTCCTCCTGCAGCGGGAGGGCGTCGAGGTCGGCGCGCAGGGCGACGCAGCGCTCGCCGAACCCGACGTCGCAGACGAGCCCGGCGCCACCGGGCAGGGTGCGCGGCTCGAGCCCGGCCGCCATCAGCGCGGCGGCGACGAACGCCGTGGTGCGCCGCTCGGCGCGCCCGAGCTCCGGTACCGCGTGCAGCGATCGCCGCCAGCCGACCAGCTCGCCCGCGTGGGCGGCGAGCCAGGCGTCGAGCCAGGCAGGCCCGCTACCCACACCGAAATCCGCAGGCGCGGGAACGGGCAGGATGTCGTGGTGCTCGTCCAGCACGGTCATCGGGCACCCGCTGCTGCGGGGCCCGGCGAACCAGACGCGATCCTGTCGTGCATCTCCCCATGGTGCTCACCCGGACGGCGGTGTACCAAGTCCAATCCCGGCTCTAGAGGTTCGACGCGCTGAGGGGTCGTCCGTCTGCTGCGGACGGACCCGGGGCGACCGACAGGCGGGCGGGCGGTTCTGCGGCGAACGGGGTAATCCGCCGCTCGGCGCACCGCACGAGTGATCGTCACATCGGTCAAGAGGACGGTTTCCCCCGCCGAGATACCGCGAACCGCGCGTCACCGGTTGGGGGGCTGCCCACCGTCCGTGACCGGCGGCTCGTCAGAATGGGCTCGTGCCGAGCACCGAGAACGACCAGGAGCGCCTCGTCGGAGGGCGCTACCGGCTCTCCTCCGAGCTCGGCAGCGGGGCGATGGGCACCGTCTGGTCCGGCTACGACAACGTGCTGCAGCGCCGCGTCGCGGTGAAGGAGCTGAAGGTCCCGCCGGGCGTGCCCGAGCAGGAGGCCCGCGACCTCCGCGAACGCATCATGCGGGAGGCCCGGGCGCTGGGCGGGCTGTCGCACCCCAACGTCATCACGGTGTTCGACGTCGTGGTCGACGACGGCCAGCCGGTCGTCGTCCTCGAGCTCGTCCCCTCCCGCAACCTCGCGACGATGATCGGCGAGAACGGCGCCCTCACGGCCGGGCAGGCCGCGGTGGTCGGGTTCGCCACGGCGGGCGGCCTGCGCGCGGCGCACCGCGCGGGCATCACCCACCGCGACGTGAAGCCGGGCAACGTCCTCATCGCCGACGACGGCCGCGTCAAGCTCACCGACTTCGGCATCGCCCGCAACTCCGCCGACGCGCCCATGACCAGCGTCGGCCTCGTGCTCGGCTCACCCGCGTACATCGCGCCCGAGGTGGCGGCGGGCCAGCCCGTCACGCCCGCCGCCGACCTGTGGGGGCTCGGCGCCACCCTCTTCGCCGCCGTGGAGGGCCGCCCGCCCTACGACGTGCACGGCGACCCCGTGTCGACGATCACCGAGGTCGTCGACGGCGAGGTACCGCGGCCGCGCGGCTCGGGCCCGGTCGTCGACGTCATCGCCGCGCTGATGGTCAAGGACCCGGCCCGCCGCATGCCCCTCGAGGAGGTGCGCCAGCGGCTGCGCCCGCTGATCGACGACCCGGACGACCCGCTCTACCCCGGCTCCCCCGACGCACCGACGATGGAGGCCGCGGCGATCACCCGGCCTGCGCCGCCCCCGCCGCCACCGCGCCACTCCGCGACCTCCTCCACGCGGGTGCCCGCCGCCGCCGCCCGGCACGCCGCGCCGCTCGCCGCCGATCCCGGACCGCTGCCGGGCCGCGCCCCCCGCCCCGCCCTCCCCGCGCCGCCGTCCCCGTGGCGCTCCACGGGCCTCGTCCTCGCGGGCGCCGCGCTCGTGGTGGCGGGCACGCTGGGCGGCTGGGGGCTCACGCGGTCGATCGGCGGGCAGTCGCCGTTGACGGCGCAGAACGTCACCACGGCGGGCACCGACACCGCCCTCAACCGCGATCCGCTCGGCTTCACCATCCCCGTGCCGACGGGCTGGACGCGCCACCCGGCGGCCGACTCGGTGGCGTTCGTCAGCGGCAACGGCACCGAAGACCTCACGGTGGCCCGCGCGGCGAGGGCCGAGGACGCCGAGACCGTGCCGGGCGTGGAGGTCGTGGAGCCTGCGGGCCCGTCGGCGGGCAACACCACGTCGCTGTCCTACCGCACCGACGCGCGCACCTCGTGGCGGCGGATCGTGCCCGGCACCGGCACGGTGTGGGTGATCACGCTGACCGTGCCGCGCTCGGCCGCCGGTTCCGCGTCGCAAGCGCTGTTCGAGTCGCTCGCGGGCGGGTTCTCGCCGACGGCATAGGGTTCGGCGCATGGACGTCGCCGCCGCAGCTGCCGCCGCCATCGCCGAACGAACCGGCGTCGACCGGCACGACGTCGCCGTGGTGCTGGGCTCCGGCTGGCGGCCCGCGGCCGACGTCATCGGCACGCCCGAGGGCGAGCTCGCGATGGCCGAGCTGCCCGGCTTCGTCCCGCCGACGGTCGAGGGGCACGGCGGCACGATCCGCTCGGTGCGCGTCGGCGAACGCCGGGTGCTGGTGCTGCTCGGCCGCACCCACCTGTACGAGGGGCACGGCGTGGGGCCGGTGGCGCACGGGGTGCGCACGATCGCGGCCGCGGGCTGCCGCACCGTGGTGCTCACCAACGCCGCGGGCGGTATCCGGCAGGGGATGTCGGTCGGCGAGCCGGTGCTGATCGCCGACCACCTCAACCTGACGGCGACCTCCCCGCTCGTCGGCGCGGGCTTCGTCGACCTCACCGACCTCTACTCGCCCGCCCTGCGCGCCCGCGCCCGGGGGATCGACCCGACGCTCACCGAAGGCGTTTACGCGGGCCTGCCCGGGCCGCACTTCGAGACCCCCGCCGAGATCCGGATGCTGCGCGGGCTGGGCGCGGACCTGGTCGGCATGTCGACCGTGCTCGAAGCCATCGCCGCGCGCGCGGCAGGCCTCGAGGTGTTCGGGCTCTCGCTGGTCACCAACCTCGCCGCGGGCATCACCGGCGCGCCGCTCGACCACCACGAGGTGCTGGCCGCGGGCGCCGCTTCGGCGGGCCGGATGGGGGCGCTCCTGCGGGAACTCGTGTGCTGACCCCGGCCCTCCGCGACGCGGCCACCCGGTGGATCGCGGACGACCCCGACCCCACGACGCGCGACGAGCTCACCCGCGTGCTGGCGGGCGCGATGGCGGGCACCCCCGGCGCCGCGGACGACCTCGCCGACCGCATGGCGGGCCCGCTGCGCTTCGGCACGGCCGGGCTGCGCGGGCCGGTGCGGGCGGGGCCGTCGGGGATGAACGTCGCCGTCGTGCGCCGCGCGACCGCCGGGCTCGCCGCGTGGCTGGCCCGGGACGGGCAACGGGGCCCGGTCGTGGTCGGGCGCGACGCCAGGCACGGCTCCGACGCCTTCGCCGCGGCCGCCGCCGAGGTGTTCGCCGGGGCCGGGTTCACCGTGCACGTGCTCCCCGCCCCGCTCCCGACGCCGGTGCTCGCGTTCGCCGTGCGGCACCTCGGCGCCGTGGCGGGCGTGCAGATCACCGCGTCGCACAACCCGCCCGCCGACAACGGCTACAAGGTCTACCTCGCCGACGGCGCCCAGCTCGCGCCCCCGTCCGACGCGGAGATCGAAGCGGCGATCACGGCCGCGCCGCCCGCCCGCTCGGTGCCGACCGCGGCGAGGGCGGTCACCACGGATGTGACCGACGCCTACCTGGAACGGGTGGGGCGGCTCCCCCGCGGCACCGCCCGCGACCTGCGGATCGCCCTCACCCCGATGCACGGCGTCGGCGGGGCGACCGCCGTGCACGCCCTGCGCGCGGCGGGCTTCACCGACGTCCACGTGGTGCAGGCGCAGGCCGCACCGGATCCGGCGTTCCCGACGGTCGCGTTCCCCAACCCCGAGGAGCCCGGCGCCACCGACCTGTTGCTCGCGTTGGCCGCCGACGTCGGCGCCGACCTCGCGATCGCGCTCGACCCGGACGCCGACCGGTGCGCGCTGGCCGTCGGCGGTCGGCAGCTCACCGGCGACGAGACCGGCGTGCTGCTCGGCGACCACCTCCTGCGCAGCGGCGGCTACACCGACCCGCTCGTCGCGACGACCGTCGTCTCGTCCTCGATGCTGCAGGCGGTCGCCGCGGCGCACGGGGCCCGCTACGCCGAGACGCTCACCGGGTTCAAGTGGATCGTCCGCGGCGGCCCCGGGCTGGTGTACGGCTACGAGGAGGCGCTGGGCTACTGCGTCGACCCGGACGCCGTGCGCGACAAGGACGGCATCGCCGCGGCCGTGCTCGCCTGCGACCTCGCCGCCACGCTGAAGGCCGAGGGCGCGGGCCTGCCCGACCGGCTCGACGCGCTGGCCCGCGAGCACGGCGTGCACGCGACCGCCGGGGTGTCGGTGCGGATGGAGCCCGCGGCGCGCGACGCGGCCGTCGAAGAGCTGCGCGCCGCCCCGCCCGCGGGCTGGACGACCGAGCGCCCGGCCCCGGACGTGCTGGTGCTGCGCCGCGACGGGGAACGCCTGGTCGTCCGCCCCTCGGGTACGGAGCCGAAGCTGAAGGCGTACCTCGAGGTGGTCGAGCCGCCCGACGACGACGTGGCCGCCGCCCGGGCCCGGGCCGCCGTCCGCATGGCCGCGCTGCGCGACGAGGTGGCGGGTCTGTGGCCCGGCTCCTGATCGTCCACCACACCCCGTCGCCCGCCACGGCGGAGCTGCTCGACGCGGCCGTCACCGGCGCGCGCGACCCGGAGATCACCGGCGTGGAGGTGGTGCGGCGCGCCGCCCTCTCGGCCGGGCCCGCCGACGTGCTCGCCGCCGACGCCGTGCTGCTCGGCACGCCCGCCAACATCGGCTACATGTCGGGCGCGCTGAAGCACTTCTTCGACGTCGTCTACTACCCGATCTCGGACGACACCCGCGGCCTGCCCTACGGCCTCTACGTGCACGGCAACCTGGACACCGCGGGCGCGATCACGGCCGTCGAGACGATCGCGGGCGGCCTGGGCTGGCAGCGGGTGGCCGCGGCGGTCGAGGTGCGCGGCCAGCCGGACGCGGCCGCCCGTGCGGCGGTGGCCGAGCTCGCCGCCACCCTGGCCGCCACGGTGATGCCCGACTGACCCGATCGTGGCAGGCGGGGCCGGGTTAACCTGCGGCATGGCTCGTCCGAAGGTCCACGACGAGAAGCTGCGCGCCCGGCTCCTCGAGCGGGCGGGGAAGCTCGTCTCGGACGGCGGAGCCGACGCGCTGAGCCTGCGCATCCTCGCCCGCGACTGCGAGACGTCGACCACCGCCGTCTACGCGCTCTTCGGCGGCAAGAACGGGCTGCTCACGGCCCTGTTCGACGAGGCGTTCGAGCACCTGGGCCGGCGGATCGGCGCGCTCACCCCGAGCGCGGACCCGCTGGAGGACCTCGTGCGCACCGCACTGGCCTACCGCGAGAGCGCGCTCGCCGACCCGCACCTGTTCGCGCTCATGTTCTCCGGTCCCACGCTGCTGTCGGCCGAGGCGGCGCGCCGCACGGTGGCGGGCACCGCGCTCGGGCCGCTGCGGGCGGCCGCGCTGCGGGCCGTCGAGGAGAAGGCGTTGCGCCCCGACGCCGACACCGCGCTCGTGTCGCTCACCCTCTGGACGACCGTGCACGGCTGGGTCGCGCTGCAGCTGCGCGGGTACCTGCCGCCCAACGCGACGACCGCTGCGCCGACGCCGTGCGCGCGGTGCTCGCGGGGTGGAGCTAGACGGCGCCGAAGAGGCGGTCGCCCGCGTCGCCGAGGCCGGGCACGATGTAGGCCGAGTCGTTGAGCCGCTCGTCGACGGACGCGGTGACCACCCGCACCGGCAGGCCGCTGTCCCGCAGCCGCGCGACGCCCTCCGGGGCGGCCAGCACGCAGATCGCGGTCACGTCGCTCGCTTCCCGCTCCACGAGCAGGCCGATCGTGTGCTGCATCGAGCCGCCGGTGGCGAGCATCGGGTCGAGCACGAAGACGGGGCGCCCGGCCAGCGAGTCCGGCAGCGACTCCATGTACGGCATCGGCTGGTGGGTCTCCTCGTTGCGGGCGATGCCGACGAACCCGGTCTGCGCCTCCGGCATGAGCGCCTGCGCCGCGTCGACCATCCCGAGCCCGGCCCGCAGCACCGGCACCAGCAGCGGCGGGTTGGCCAGCCGGTAGCCCGTGGTGCGGGCGACGGGGGTGTGCAGGGGCGACGTGGTCTCGGCGGCGTCGCGGGTGGCCTCGTAGATCAGCATGAGGGTGAGGTCGCGCAGGGCGGCTCGGAACGCGGCGTTGTCGGTGCGGGCGTCGCGCATGGTCGACAGGCGCGCGCGGGCGAGGGGGTGATCGACGACCAGGACGTCCATGACCCCGGAGGCTAGCGGTGTCCGATTCGCCCGGCCCCGTTCGTCAGGATGATGAAGCAACCACCGAGCCGGGGAAAGGAGCGCTGCCGTGGCGCGCTACGTGTTCCTGATGTACGACGCAGAGGACTTCTACGACACCGCCGACGAGCAGGCCGTCGTCGACGAGATGCGGCTGCACGAGGAGTTCATGGAGGCGGTGCGCGCAGCGGGCGCGAGCGTGGTCGGCGGGGAGGCCCTGCAGCCGTCGTCGACGGCGAGCACGGTGCGTGGCGACGCACTCGTCACCGACGGCCCGTTCGCCGACACCAAGGAGGCCCTCGGCGGCTTCTACGTGATCGACGCGCCAGACTTGGACGTGGCGCTGCGCCTGGCGAAGCTCTGCCCGGCGGGCAACGTCGAGGTGCGCCCGGTGCTGGAGCTGCCCGAGGCCTGATGACCGGGCTGGAGCAGGTCTACCGGGACGCGTGGGCCGCGGTCGTCGCGTCCACCGCCCGGCTGACCCGCGACCTCGACCTCGCCGAGGACTGCGCCCAGGAGGCGGTGGAGCGGGCCCTGCGGACCTGGCCGCAGGGCATGCCGGACAACCCCGCGGGCTGGCTCACGACGACGGCGCACCGCGTCGCGCTCGACCGGCTGCGGCGCGAGGCGACGCTGCGGCGCAAGCTGCCGCTGCTCGTCGAGCCGCCCGGCGACCGGGACGAGCCCGTCGACGCGCTCCGGCTGGTCTTCACCTGCTGCCACCCCGCGTTGGTCCGCGAGTCGCAGGTGGCGCTGACGCTGCGCCTCGTGTGCGGGTTGGACGTCGCCGCGATCGCGGGCGTCCTCCTGACCGGCGAGGCGGGGGTCGCCCGGCGGATCACCCGCGCCAAGCAGAAGATCGCCGCGGCGCGGATCCCCTTCCGCGTGCCGCCCGACGACGAGCTGGCCGCCCGGCTGGACGCCGTCCTCACCGTCGTGCACCTCGTCCACACGGCCGGGCACGTCGGCTCCCGGGCGCACCTGCAGGACACCGACCTGACCGGGCGGGCGACCGGCCTCGCCCGGATGCTCGTGCGGCTCCTCCCCGACGAGCCCGAGCCGCAGGCGTTGCTCGGGCTCATCCTGCTCACCGAGGCCCGCGGGCCCGCCCGGACCGACGCCGAGGGTGACCTGGTGCTGCTCGCCCACCAGGACCGCTCCCGGTGGGACCGCGCCCTCATCCGGCAGGGGCTCGCCCGCACCACGGCGGCGCTGCGGCACCCGCGCCGCGGCCGGTTCGCCCTCCAGGCCGCCGTCGCCGGGCTGCACGCGGTCGCGCCGACGTGGGCGGACACCGACTGGGCGCAGATCGTCACGACGTACGACGCGCTGATGCGGACGTGGCCGTCGCCGGTCGTCGCGCTCAACCGCGCCGCGGCGCGCAGCCGGCTGCCCGGCGCCGACCTCGCCGCGGTGCTGCGCGAGATCGACGACCTGGCCCTCGACGGCTACCCCTACCTCCCCGCGGCCCGGGCCGACGTCCTCGCCCGCCTCGGCCGCGCCGAGGAGGCCGCCGCGGCGTACGCGGAGGCGCTGGCGCTCACCACGAATCCGGTGGAGCGGCGGTACCTGGCGCTTAGGGTGATCAGCCGTGGACATCCGTGACGCCACCGCCGACGACTGGCCCGCGATCTGGCCGTTCCTGCGCGCGATCGTCCGCGCGGGCGAGACCTACACGCTCCCCCGCGACCTCGACGAGGCCGCCGCCCGCGCGTTCTGGATGCGGGCGTGCACGCTCGTGGCGGTCGACGGCGCCACGGTGCTGGGCACCGCGAAGATCGTGCCCAACCAGGACGGTCCGGGCGCGCACGTGGCGAACGCGAGCTTCATGGTCGATCCCGCGCACGGGGGCAAGGGCGTCGGGCGGGCGCTGGGCACCGCCGTGCTCGACCGCGCCCGGGCCGACGGCTACCGCGCGATGCAGTTCAACGCCGTGGTCGAGACCAACACCGGCGCCGTGCGGCTGTGGCAGGCCCTGGGCTTCACGGTGCTGACGACGGTGCCCGAGGCGTTCCACCACCCGACGCACGGCTACGTCGGCATGCACGTGATGTGGCGGTCACTGCAGGGGTAGCGGCGGCTGCAGCCACCACGGCTCGTCGGTCGGTTCGACGGCCACCACCCACTTGACCCACCAGAACCCGCGCCGCCCCGGCACGACGAGCCGCGCGGGGCCGCCGTGCCCGTCGGGCAGCGGGCGCCCGTCGACGTGCGTCGCCAGCAGCACGCCGTCGGGCCCGGGGAGGCGACGGCGGTAACCGGTGGCCGACACGACGTCCAGCGCGGTCGACGGCAGCCCCAGATCGGCCAGCCGCACCCCACGCCACTCCGCCTCCGCCCACCAGCCGCCGGTGCAGTCGATCACCGCGCGGACGGTCGTCTGCGGGAGGGCGGCGAGCGCGTCGAGGTCGAGCGGGCCGCCGGGGAGCCGCAGCCGCCAGGCCGTCGGGTCGAGGGCGAGCACGGGGTCGAACAGCCACTGCGTGACGGGCAGCGCGGACACCTCGTGCGAGCCCGTGTAGCGCCGCTCCCGGCCCGGGGCGACGGCCCACAGCGCCAGCCCGCCCACGCCCGCCACGGCCCCGCGCAGGGCCGTGCGCCGCCCGAGGTCGATCCGGCGCCGGTGCCGGTACGGCAGGACGTGCGCGGCCAGCAGCGCGGCGGCCGCGAGCGCGGCCCCGACGTGGATCTGCATCGGCAGCAGCCCCAGCACGGGCGCGAACCCGCGGAGCGCGTGCAGCAGCCCGCCCGCGATCGCGGCTATGACCAGCACGGACAACGTCCAACTGATCACCTTGCGTGATCTCCCCGGCCTGCGGAGACCGCGGCGGGCGATCCGCGCCTTCGCCGGGACGAGTACCAGCAGCCCGAATCCCGCTACCCCGTGTGCTCCCACGACGACGGTTTCGAGGGGCGCCGCGCCTAGTCGCGAACGCCAGCGCGCCGGTCGCCACCGTGAACACGAAGAGTGTCAGGAGGGTCGCGTTGACCGCCCTCGTCCACCGATCCATGCGCTCACCGTCTCGACCTCGGCACCTTCGGTGATCATCGATGATTTTCACCCTGACCCGAACGGGTGGTCTGGACAGAACACTGTCACGCCGAAGCCGCCGGCAACGCTGTACTAGGTGACCAGGAGGTGATCCGGTGCCGGACTACCCAGTTTCTGACGACGCGACCCTCGTCGCCGCCGCCGAGAAGCTCACTCAGTGCGACGGCTACGTCGTGCTCGCCGTCGACCCCCAGACCGGCGAGGTCGATGCTCACGGTCCGTTCGACGGGCTGACTGCCACGATCAAAGCCGACCAGCTGAGGCGCGACTTCGACCGCGGCGGTTTGGAGGACGTCACGGTCGGCGTGGTCCGGCTGCACAGCTCGACGTGAACGCTCCCCCTCAACCCAGCCCTGCCCGGCGGGCGCGCAACACCGCGTCCGCCCGGTCGGCGGCGTGGATCTTGGCGAGCACGTTCGCGACGTAGTTGCGCACGGTCTTGGGCCGCAACGCCAGCCGCCGTCCGATCTCGGCGTTGGTGAGGCCCACCGCCAACAGCTCCAGGATCTCGTGCTCCCGCGCCGTGAGCTCGGGGAACACCGTGCGCCCCGGCTGCGGCGCGGCCAGCCCCCCGAGCAGCTGCGCCGCCACCGCACCGGAGAACACCGACTCCCCCGCGGCCACCGCGCGCACGGCCGCGACGATCCGGCCCGGCTCGGCGTCCTTCAGCAGGTAGCCGCGGGCGCCCGCGCGCACGGCCGCGGTCACCGAGTCGTCGCTGAGCATGGTGAGCACGAGCGTCGCGACGTGCGGGGCGGCCACCGCGAGGCGCCGGATCAGCTCGACGCCGTCCACACCGGGCAGGTTGAGGTCCACCACGGCGACGTCGGGGGCCGTGCGCTCCACCAGCGCCACGGCCTCCTCCGCCGACCCCGCCTCCCCGACGACGGCGATGTCGGGCTCGGCTTCCAGCCGCATCCGCAGCCCGAACCGGAACGTCGGGTGGTCCTCGACGAGCAGCACCTCGATCGGCTCGGGCCGCGTCGGAGGTTCGCTCGCTGTGCCCACCCACCCCGCCGGCTCCGCAGGCTCCGCCTGCTGCCGTCCCCCGATCTCGCTCATCGCGGCACCCGCACGCGTACGACGGTGCCGTGGCCGTCCGGCGAGGCTCCGATGTGGACGTCGCCGCCGATCTCGACGGCGCGCTCGCGCATCGACGCGGTGCCGATGCCGTCGGTGGCGCCCGCTCGGCCGCGCCCGTCGTCCTCGACGACCAGCTCCAGGTCGTGCTCGTCGGCGGTGAGCCGTACGCGCGCCCGCGTCGCCCCGGCGTGCTTGACCACGTTGGTGAGCGCCTCCTGGGCGATGCGCAGCAGGGCGACCTCGGCGGCCGCGGTGGGTTCGGCGTCGCCGAGGTCGACCACCAGCTCGACGGGCAGCCCGGCCGCCCCCACCCGCTCGGCCTCCGCGGCGAGCCCGGCGGGCAGGCCACCGGCGTCGAGTACGGCGGGACGCAGGTCGTGGGCGACCCTGCGCACCTCGCCGACCGCGGCCCTGGCCTGCTCCTCGAGGTGCACGAGCAGCTCCGGCCTGCCGGTGACCCGGTGCGTGTCGAGGATCAGCAGCTGGGTGGCCAGCAGCGGGCCGACGCCGTCGTGCAGGTCGCGGCGCAGCCTGCGCCGCTCGTCCTCCCGCGCGCCCGCCGCGGCCGCCCGCGCCGCCCGCAGCGCCTGCGCCTCCGCCCGCGCGCGCAGCACGAGCACCACGAACGGCAGCACCTCGGCGAGCACGCGCCGGTGGTGGCGGTCGAGCCTGCGGGTGCCGCGCGGCGCCCCGAGCACGAGCGAGCCCACCTCGGCGCCGTCGCCGTCCACCACGGACTCGCGATGCGGCTCCGACGGCCGTTCGCCGTGCTCGCACACCGGCTCGCCGTCGCGGTCGTACACCGCCGCGTAGGGCAGGCCCAGCCCTTGTGCGATGGTCGCGGCGAGGTCGGCCCGGGGCGCCGGGTCGCGCGCGACCGCGGCGATGGCGCGGGCCAGGCCGTGGCCGCCGAACAGCCGCCGCCGCAGCCGTTCCCGCAGCGCGAAGACGGCCACCCCGCCCGCGAGCGCCAGCACCCCCACCGCGGCCGCGCTCAGCGCGGGTGCCGCCGCCGCGACCAGTCCCACGTAGACGGCGGCGAGCGCCACCAGCGCCGAGGCGTACACCGCGGTGCGCCGGAGCGCGAGGTCGGCGTCGTAGAGGCGGAACCGGAACAGCGCGACGAGCAGCCCGACGTTCAGCGCGCCGAGCGCCGCGTAGTCGAGCAGCACGGCGACCGGCTGGTAGGCGCCGACCAGCCCGGCGAGGTCGGCCAGCGTGCCGAGCACGAGGTTGGCCACCACGAGGACGACGGCGAGCAGCACCAGCTTGGTCTGCTGCCTGCCCGTCCAGTCGGCACGGCGGTAGCGGTGCACCTGGATGCCGACGAGCAGCAACCAGGAGGCCAGTTCGGCGAACGCCACCGCGTCGGAGTCGCCGAGGCCCGGCACGGCCAGCGACACCGTGCTCACCGCGGCGGGCCCCACCCACGCCCACCGGAACCAGCGGGGATGCCATCGCCCGTCCGGGAACAGGCCGAACAGCAGCGGGGTCAGGATTCCGACGACGACCCCGGCGGCGACGTCGAGCACCTGGCCGACCGTCGACCGGGTGGCGAGCGCGGCTCCGAACCCGGTGGCCGACAGCACCGGCAGCAGCACGGCCGTCACGGCGACGAGCAGGCCACCGCTGCGGCTGCGCGGCAGCAACAGCGCGACGGCGGCGGCCAGCAGGAGCTGCGCCCACGCGAGCACCGTGACCGCGAGGGCGTAGCCGAACGGGGAGATGCCGAGCGCGGCGTAGAAGCCGACCGCCTCCGGGGTGGGACGTTCGAACGTGGCGCAGATGCCGGTGGGGCAGGGCGTGGACAGCTCCGCGACGAACGCCGGGGTGCCCACGGCCGCCCACACCAGCACCGGCACCAGGCCCGCGGCGAAGGCGAGCTGCCGACGCGACATGGTCACATCGTTGCCGAAGCACCCAACCGGGCCAAGGCGACACCCAGCACGCCTGCCAGCACGAACGGCACGATCGGGTCGAGGAACAGGCAGCCGAGCACCACGACGACCCCGAGCACCGCCAGCACCGTCCCGGTGCGGCCCGCGACGCCGCGCAGCGCCGCCGCGAGGGCGGCCACGGCGGCGCCGCCCAGCGCGGTCGTCACCGTGGCGACCGGGGTGTACAGCCCCTCGACGTCCAGCCCGCCCAGCTCGGCCAGCATCGAGGCGGTCACGAGCCCGGTGACGCCGAGCGCGCACCCGACGGCGGCGATCACCGCGCCGACGGCCAGCGGCCGCGAAGGCGACGCCGCCGCGGCGTTGGCGGTGCCGATCACGAGCAGCACGGCCGCGGCGACCAGCGGCACGGCCACCCCGAGCTCCGTCGCCAAGCCCCCGGGCTCCACGAGCACGACGAGGGCGTAGCCCGCCACGAAGACGACGGCGGCGGCGAGCAGCCACCGCCCGCCGTTGCGGACAGTGGTGCGGGTGGTGGACATGGGGTGCTCCTCTCGGTGGGAGCCCCGACCGTCTCGGGCCCGGCGTCCCGGGCACCAGGGACACCGCGTCCCGAGATGCACGTGAGCGGGGTTCGGCGGCCGCCGAAACCCCGCTCATGTGCATCTCGGACCTAGACTCGGGTCCGTGACCACCACCGTCCCCGCGCCGCTGGCGGACGCGGTGCGCGACGAGTCGGCGCTGCGGCGGTTCCTCTTCGGGCTGCCGGGCGTCGACCAGGTCGGGCTGGAGCGCCGCTCGGCCGTGCTCGCCACCCGTTCGATCAAGAAGGACGCCAAGCTGCAGGCCATCGACATGGCCGTCTCCATGATCGACCTCACCACGCTGGAGGGCTCCGACACGCCCGGCAAGGTGCGGTCGCTCTGCGTGCAGGCCATGCGGCCCGACCCCGACCAGCCCGACGTGCCACCTGTGGCCGCCATCTGCATCTACCCCGACCTCGTCGAGGCGGCGGTCGAGCGGCTGCGCGGCTCCGGTGTCCACGTCGCGGCCGTGGCCACGGCGTTCCCGTCGGGGCGCGCGTCGCTCGCGGTCAAGCTGGCCGACGTGGCGGTGGCCGTCGACGCGGGCGCCGACGAGATCGACATGGTGATCGACCGCGGCGCCTTCCTCTCCGGCCGGTACGGGCAGGTGTACGAGGAGATCGTCGCCGTCAAGGAGGCGTGCGGCCGGGCCCACCTCAAGGTCATCCTGGAGACCGGCGAGCTCGCGGGCTACGACGACGTGCGCCGCGCCTCCTGGCTCGCGCTCCTCGCGGGCGCCGACGTGATCAAGACCTCCACCGGCAAGATCTCCCCCGCCGCCACGCTGCCCGTGGTGCAGGTGATGCTGCTGGCCGTGCGCGACTGGCACCGCGCCACCGGCGAGTACCGCGGCGTCAAGCCGGCGGGCGGCATCCGCACGGCCAAGGACGCGATCCGCCACCTCGTCGCCGTCAACGAGGTGGCCGGGCCGGAGTGGCTCACGCCCGATCTCTTCCGCTTCGGCGCCTCCTCGCTGCTCACCGACCTGCTGCGCCAGCGCCGGGCCCAAACCGAGGGCCACTACTCCAGCACCCGCTACATCGGAAGTGCCTGACATGACCTGGACGTACGCCCCCGCACCCGAGTCCGCGGCGCTGGCCAACCTGCAGCCCGCCTACCGGCCGTTCATCGACGGCGAGTTCGTCGACGGCAACGGCTCGATGAAGACGGTCAACCCGGCCACCGAGGAGGTGCTGGCCGAGGTGGGCACGGCGTCGTCCGACGACGTCGACCGGGCGGTGGCCGCCGCCCGCCGCGCCTACGAGACGACGTGGGGCCCGATGCCCGGCGCCGAGCGGGCCAAGTACCTGTTCCGCATCGCGCGGATCGTCGCCGAGCGGGCCCGCGAGCTGGCCGTGCTGGAGACGCTGGACAACGGCAAGCCGATCCGCGAGTCGCGCGACGTCGACGTGCCCACGGCGGCAGCGCACCTGTTCCACCACGCGGGCTGGGCCGACAAGCTGGAGTACGCGGGGCTCGGGCCGTCCCCGAAGCCGCTTGGGCGTGGTCGGCGCGGTGATCCCGTGGAACTTCCCGTTGCTCATGGCCGCGTGGAAGATCGCCCCGGCGCTCGCGACCGGCAACACGATCGTGCTCAAGCCCGCCGAGACCACCCCGCTCACCGCGTTGGTGCTCGCCGAGATCGCCGCCGAGGCCGGGCTGCCCGCGGGCGTGCTCAACGTGCTGCCCGGCGCGGGCGACATCGGCGCCGCGGTGGTGGCCCACCCCGGCGTGGCGAAGGTGGCGTTCACCGGCTCCACCGACGTCGGGAAGCAGATCCAGCGCACGCTCGCGGGCACCGGCAAGCGGCTCACCCTGGAGCTCGGCGGCAAGGCGGCCAACATCGTGTACGACGACGCGGCGCTGGACCAGGCCGTCGAGGGCGTCGTCGAGGGGATCTTCTTCAACCAGGGCCACGTGTGCTGCGCGGGCTCGCGGCTGCTCGTGCAGGAGTCGATCGCCGACGAGCTGATGGAGCTGCTGCGGTCGCGCATCACCACGCTGCGGGTGGGCGATCCGCTGGACAAGAACACCGATGTCGGCGCGATCAACTCCCGGGCGCAGCTCGACAAGATCGTCGACCTCGCGGCCGCGGGCGACGCCGAGGGCGCCCGTCGCTGGACCAGCCCGTGCCCGCTGCCCGAGCGCGGCCTGTTCTTCCCGCCCACGGTCTTCTCCGAGGTGGAGCAGACCATGCGGGTGGCCCGGGAGGAGATCTTCGGCCCGGTGCTGTCGGTGCTCACGTTCCGCACGCCGGCCGAGGCCGTCGCCAAGGCGAACAACACCCCCTACGGCCTGTCCGCCGGGGTGTGGACGGACAAGGGCGCCAAGGCGATGTGGACCGGCCGCCAGCTGCGGGCCGGGGTGGTGTGGACGAACACGTTCAACCGGTTCGACCCGACGAGCCCGTTCGGCGGCATGGGCGAGTCGGGCTTCGGCCGGGAAGGCGGCCGCGCGGGCCTGGCCGCCTACCTCGACGGCTGATCGCCACGACCCGCACACACGACGCCGGTTGCACCGTCACGACATCGCCCGCCGCACCGTCCACGGGATCGCGCAGGCTCGTGGAGCACCACGTGCTTCGGGAACCGCAGATCCGCCAACCGCGGCGGTGAAGTACGCCTGCCGGTCGAGGTCGCGCAGCGCGCGGCGCTCGTCGCGGTGCTCCCTCCGTCGTGCTCGACGCCGAGCTTGCACTCGGGGTACGCCAAGTCCAGCCGGTACGGACCGACCGGCACCTGCAGCTCGGCGCGGGCAGCCCGTCGAGGACGATCGCGAGTCGGACGCGCGTCTCCATCGGCGACTCGGCGAGCGGCTCGGCCAGCCGCACCATCCGGCAGGCGGGCCGCTCCTCGCCTGCCCGGATGGTCGTAGGAACACCGGATCACGTCGCGCGTGGCGAACCCGAACCGGTGGGCGAGCGCGTCCACCGCGACGACCGCCTCGACGAGAGAGCCGCGGCAGGCAAGGTCCAGTGCCGTGCGTACCGGCGAGGTGACCGCCGCCCCGCCCACCCGCCACCGCTCGTCGAACGGCACGTCCTCCCGGCGCACCACCAGACCCGGCGGGGCGCGCCGCCGTCCCGGGCACGATGACCTCGGCGGGCGCGTCGCGGGGCCCGCAGGACGCCCCCAGTAGTTCGGCGGCCGAGTAGCCGCCGAGGACACCGTGCTCGCCGACGAGCGCAGCGGCCGCCAGCGACCGCAGGGCGAGATCCACCTCGACGTCGGCGCACACGTACACGTCGGGGAACAGGCGCCGGAACCGTGGGCCGTGCAGCACGGCGCGCGTCAGCACACCCGCCGCAACCGCGACGGAACCACGGAACGGGAGTCGAAGGTCCACGCGGAAATGGACGGCAACGACAGCGGCGCGGTTCCCTCGTTACCCGAAGATCGGCGCGAGTGGGACACCAGGCCGGTCAGGACCGGCTTCAGGTGCCGTTCGCGGCGATCAGCGGTTCAGGCTCACCAGCGCGGCGGCGGGGATCGCCTTGGCGTCCGTTCGACCTTCCACCGTGGCGAGCTTGCTCCCGCCCGGCAGCTCGACCACGCGGGTGTTGTTGTTCGGCACGTCGAAGCGCTGCTGCACGAGGACGCGGCCGCCGCCGTCGAGGGCGGTGATGACGAACGACGAGTTGCCCCACGTCGAGCCGACGGTGATCCAGGCGCGCGCGACCACGATCGAGTCGCCACCGGCCTCCGCCATGACAGACGACCGGAACGTGTTGTCGGCGGCGACGGTGATCGGGATGACGGCCACGGGGTCGTCCTTTCTGCTCGAGCCGGAGCCACCGACCGGGACGTACTCCCCGGTGAGCTCGTACAACGCCAGCGCGGTCATCTGGTCCGCGTCGACGGGGGTGCCCATGAACTCGTAGTGCATGGAGTCGGCCTTGCCGAGGCGGCCGTTGTCGTTGTAGTTGCCGCCCCAGGCGAAGCCGTAGCGGTTCCACAGCAGCGGCATCCACGTGGGCTGGTCGGTGCGGCGGGGGAACTGGTAGGGGTTGGCCAGGGAGTTGATGTCGACGGCCAGCCCCCAGGAGTGGTTACTGGCCACGGCCGTGCCCGCGATCGCGCGGCAGGCGTAGCCCCAGCACTGGCCGGGGCGCAGGAGGTAGCCGCGGCGTTCGGTCTCGGCGAACAGCAGCCCGACCAGCCGGGCGATCCGGCGGTGCACCGAGACCCCGACCTGCGAGCGCGGCGCCGCCACCACCGCCAGGCCGCCCGTCTGCGCACCACCGCAGGACGGCCAGCCCGCACCCCAACCGTGCTGGGCAGCCGTCTTCGAGTAGTCGTTCAGATCGATCATCAGGCGTTGCCCGCGTCGATCGCGGCCTGGTCGCGCGCGGTCGGCTCGAGGCCCCAGCTGGGCGGCGGCTCGGCAAGGGGCGGACCGGATCCGACGGGTGTGATGCCGTTCGTGCCGACGGGATCGCTGTAGACGTAGCCCGTACCGCGGACCGCCGTACTGACCTCCGCGTCCGACGGTTGGACGCCCGCCATCGCCACCTCCGACTCGAGTGACCTCGTCGGGGGAACGGTAGCGCTAGAGAGTGGCGAGAGCTTCACCGAGCGTGCGGTCGAGGCGGGCGAGCTGCTCGCGGGCCCGTTGCTGGATCACGCCCAGCCGGTCGGTCTCGGTGGTGGCCGCCTCGCGCAAGGCGGCGCCTTCGACCTCGGCGGCGTCGCGCATGCGGGCGGCGTCGGACTGCGCGTCGCGGCGGATCCGCTCGGCCTCGCTCAGCGCGGCGTTGCGCAGCCGCTCCCCCTCGGCGCGGCGGGACTCCAGCTGCGCGTTCATCTCCTGCTCACGGGCGGTGAAGGCGGCCTGGCGGTCGCGGGCCTGCCGGTCCATCGCGGTGGAGCGCTCGATGAGCTGCTGCTCGACCTCGTGCCGGTGCGCCTCCGCATCGGCCTGCGCCCTGGCGATCATCGCGGCGACGTCGGCGGCCGCGGCGCCGCGCATCTCCCGTGCCTCGGCCTCGGCCAGCCGGAGCAGCCGCTCGGCGCGCACGCCGAAGCTGCCGACGCCACCCTCGGCCAGCGCGCGCTCCGCCTTCTCCGCACGGGCGTGCGCCTCCGCGAGCTCGGCCTCCAGCGCGGCGATGCGCTCGGACTCGCTCGTCTGAACGGGCATGGGTTTCCTTCCCGCGTGCGACGATCGGGGAGCGGCCCCCCGGGCTGCTCGGCGGCAGTATGCCGGCCGCCGCAAGTAGGCTTGCGCGCGTGAGCCTCACCCCGCCGGTGGACGGCCGCTTGGGCGTCGCCAAGACCTACAAGCTCTACGTCGGCGGCGCGTTCCCGCGCTCCGAGTCGGGCCGCAGCTACCCGGTCACCGACACCAAGGGCAGGCTGCTCGCGCACGCCGCGCTGGCCTCCCGCAAGGACGTCCGCGACGCGGTGAGCGCGGCCAGGGCGGCGCTGCCCGGCTGGTCGGGCGCCACGGCGTACAACCGTGGCCAGGTGCTCTACCGGGTCGCGGAGATGCTGCAGGCGCGCCGCGAGGGGTTCGTCGAGGACGTCGTCGCGGCGGAGGGGATCAGCCGGAAGAAGGCGGGCGCGGCCGTCGACGCCGCCGTCGACCGCTGGGTCTGGTACGCGGGCTGGACCGACAAGATCGCCACGGTGCTGGGGTCGGTCAACCCGGTCGCGGGCCCGTACGTCAACTTCTCCACGCCGGTGCCGACGGGCGTGATCGGGGTGCTCGCGCCTGCCGCCTCGGCCCTCACCGGGCTGGTCGACGTGCTGGCCCCCGTGCTCGCCACCGGCTGCACCGCCGTCGTGGTCGCGTCGGCAGAGCGGCCGTTGCCCGCCGTCGAGCTGGCCGAGGTGCTCGCGACGTCCGACGTGCCCGGTGGTGTGGTCAACCTGCTCACCGGCCGCGTCGCCGAGCTGGGGCCGTGGTTGGCCGCGCACGCCGACGTCGACGGGCTGGATCTCGCCGGGGCGCCCGAGGACGTCGCCGTCGACCTGGAGCGCGCGGCGGCCGATACCGTGAAGCGCGTGCTGCGGCCGGGAACCACCGGTGAGCTGGCCCGGCTGCGCGCCTGGACGGAGCTGACGACGGTGTGGCACCCGGTGGGGCGCTAGAGCACGGGGCACTAGTCTCCGGGCCGTGGCCAGCGACATCGTCCCCGTCCAGCTCTCCCTCACCGAGGGCGACCTCGTCACGCTGTGGGCACCGAGATGGCGCGAGGACGGCGAGGAATGGGAGGCGTTCCTCGGCGACGACGACGCGCTCTTCGCGTTCCCGACCGTGGCCGAGCTCGCCGCGTTCGTCCGCACCGAGCCCGAGCACGACCTGGCCGACCACCCGGCGTGGTCGCTGGTGCCGGACCTCACCGTCGCCGAGCTGACGCCGGAGGAGACGCAGCGCTACAACATCATCGGCGTGCCGGAGATCGCCGCCGAGGACCTCGACACGTGGACGGTCGGCGAGCTGGCCGAGATCGTCGAGATGGTGCGCTCGATCGCCGACGTGTGCGACCTGGAGGTCGTCACCGAGGTGCTGGACTCCGCCCCCGCGTTCGGCCTGCTGCACCAGGGCACGCTGCCGTTCGCCGGGCGCGAGGGCACGCGGCTGTGGAACCAGCTCGTCGAGACGATCGCCGAGCGCTGGGACGACGTCATCGACGCGATCGACGACATGATCGACACCCCGGAGGTCGACACCGCCGCCCTCACCGCAGCCGAGAAGGAGGCGGCCGTCCTCGAGAACACCGACGACGAGGCGGCCGACGACCTGTCGGTCGCCGACACCGCGGCCGACGACGAGGACGACCCGGAGGAAGAGGACGGCGAAGCGGCGTTCTGGAAGGACGTCGGCATCGACCCCATCCGGATCACCACCGACGCGGGTGACGGCATCACGCTGCGCTGCTTCATCGACGGCAAGCCGGTGTTCCTCGGCTCGGACACCCGGATCGAGCTGTTCAAGAACGAGCGCGCCCTCACCCGGTGGATCGCGACCGACGGCGAGGAGGGGCACGACCTCGCGGCCGCGTCGACGTGGCCGGAGGTCGCCGCGCGGGCGGGGAGCGAGCTGACCGTCACGGTCGAGGACATGAACACCTACGTCCTCACCGAGCTCGCCGAGGACCTCGCGGAGGGCCCCACCGAGGTCGACCCCGCGCGGCTGGAGCTGGCCACGGAGCTGCTGCTGGACGTCGGCGAGTGGGCGGGCGACGACGGGCCGCGCGAGGCGCTCGCCGCGGGGCAGCCGCTCGGGTGGCTGGTGTCCTACATCGTCAAGCCGGATCCGACGCGGCTCGCGCCGAGCCCGCCGTTCGACGCGGAGTCGGCAGCGCTGCGCGGGCTGCTGGACGGGCTGGAGGAGCGGCTCAACCGGCACTGAGCGGAGCTTGCGGAGCGATCACCGGCACTGAGCGGAGCTTGCGGAGCGATCACCGGCTGAGCGGAGCTTGCGGAGCGATCACCCGGCGCTGATCGCGGCGTAGCCGGGCTTGATCACGTCGTCGATCAGGGCGAGCCGCTCGTCGAAGCCGATGAACGCCGACTTCATGGCGTTGACGGTGAACCAGCGCAGGTCGGCCCAGTCGTAGCCGAACGTCGCGGCGAGCGCGGCGAACTCGTCCGACAGCGTGACGCCCGACATCAGCCGGTTGTCGGTGTTCACCGTGACCCGGAACCGCAGCGCGGCGAGCAGGCCGATCGGGTGCTCGGCCAGCGACGGCGCGGCTCCCGTGTGGACGTTGGAGGTGGGGCACATCTCGAGGGGGATGCGCTTGTCGCGCACGTAGGCGGCGAGGCGGCCGAGCTTGGCCGTGCCGTCGTCACTCACCGTGATGTCGTCGACGATCCGCACCCCGTGCCCGAGCCGGTCGGCCCCGCACCACTGCAGCGCCTCCCAGATGGACGGCAGGCCGAACGCCTCGCCCGCGTGGATCGTGAAGTGCGCGTTCTCCCGCCGCAGGTACTCGAAGGCGTCGAGGTGGCGCGTGGGCGGGAAGCCCGCCTCGGCGCCCGCGATGTCGAAGCCGACCACGCCGACGTCGCGGTAGCGGATGGCGAGCTCGGCGATCTCCCGCGACCGCGCGGCGTGCCGCATCGCCGTCAGCAGGCAACCGACGCGCACCCGGCGCCCGTGCGCCGCGGCCTCCGCCGTGCCGAGCCGGAAGCCCTCCAGCACGGCCTCGACCACGTCTTCCAGCACGAGACCCTGCTCGACGTGCAGTTCCGGCGCGAACCGCACCTCGGCGTAGACGACCCCGTCGGCGGCCAGGTCCTGCGCGCACTCCGACGCCACCCGCACCAGCGCGTCGGCCGTCTGCAGCACGCCGACGGTGTGCCCGAACGTCTCGAGGTAGCGCACCAACGACCCGGAGTGGGCGGCGCCGAGGAACCAGGCCGCCAGTTCGTCGGGGTCGGCGGTCGGCAGGTCGGGGTAGCCGACGGCCTCGGCCAGTTCGATGACGGTGCGGGCCCGCAGCCCACCGTCGAGGTGGTCGTGGAGCAGCACCTTCGGGACGTCGCGGATCGTCTCGACACTCAGGGCGACAGGCACGTCACCACGCTAGTGCCCCGGCGACGTCCGACTGATCCACGGGGCTCGCTACTCTGAGTGCACCCGTTCCCCGCTCTCAGGAAGCTCCCCGCGCCATGAGCAATGAATCGACACTCTCGTTCGACCGCATGCGCGGCATGCTGGTGCGCGCCGCGGAGATCCGCGACAGCGAGCAGCAGCAGATCTTCGACTCGCTCGACGAGATCCACGCCCGGCTGGCGGCGCTCGACGCGCTGGGCAACATGCGCAAGCGGCTCGTGGAGCTGCCCGACCGCACCGAGGTGAGCGTCCTCGCGGAGCGGCTCGACGAGACGGTCGCGAAGCTCGACGCGCAGGACGGCGTGCTCGCCTCGCTGATCCGGGCGGTGGAGTCGCTGCCGGACAAGCTGGCCAAGCCGTTCGCCCAGCTGGACGGGCGCCTCGACGGCATGAGCGGGCGCATGGAGGGCATCTCCGGGCGGATGGACGGGCTCGACGACCGGCTCGGCGGCCTCCACAAGCGCCTCGACGACCTCGACAACCGGCTCGACCGGCACGAGATGCGCCTCGACGCCATGCCGTCGTCGGTCGGCACGCCGATCAAGGAGCGCATCGACGGGGTCGAGCGGCAGGTGCGCGAGCAGCTCACGGCCGCGCTGCGCGGGTTCGACGAGACCGGCGAGGGCCTGCGCAACCTGCTCGGCGACACCAGCGTCGGCCTACATCGGCGGCTGGAGGACCTCGCGGGCAGGCCCGCGGTGGATCCCGCCGAGCTCACGCAGCGGATCGAGTCGCTGCTCACCCGGCTCGACACCGTCACGACCCGGCTCGACGCATTGGAGCAGGGCGTCGGCGCGCGGCTGGACGACAAGTTCGCCAAGCTCGACGCGGCGCTGGTGGAGCGGCCGGACACGGCGGCCGTCAGCAAGCTCGTGGCGCTGGCGCACCAGGAGTCGGAGCGGCGCAACGCGGGGCAGCTCGACGAGGCCATGGCCACGTTCGCCGAGCTCATCCTCGGCCGGGGCGGGCAGGTGCAGGCCCCCCCGCCCCCGCCCCGCCCCGCGGCCCGACGGAGCCGGAAGGTCACGGTGAAGTCGTCCAACGGCGCGAGCGCCGCCGACACGGTCACCGACGACCCCGACGACTGACCCCCGGCGAGTCTCCATTTCGACGACGCCGAGTCCCGGTTTCCGAGACGGCGAGTCGCGCATTCCTACCGCGGGCGAGCGCGCCGACGACCCCGGTAGCGATCCCGGCGGCCGTCATGCGTCTGGCTCGCGGCCGTCCGACCACACCGGTCTGGCGCAACGAACTGGGCGGGCTCACGTTCCGCCTCGGCGACGGCGACGGCGCGCAGTACGTCAAGTGGATCGCCGCAGGCACGCCGGAGATCGACTTCCGGGCCGAGGCCGAACGCCTGACGTGGGCGCGCCAGTGGATCACCGTGCCGACCCGTCCTCGGCCAGGGCGCCGACGCGGACGGCTCCTGGCTCGTCACCGCGGCCGTGCCGGGCCGCTCGGCCGTCGATCCGCGGTGGATCGCCCGGCCCGCAGCCGCCGCGACCGCGATCGGACGCGGGCTCCGCGCGTTCCACGATCGCCTGCCCGTCGCCGGGTGCCCGTTCGACTGGTCGATCGAGCGACGGTCGGCGCACGCGTCGACCGACCTCGGCGCGGCGCCACCGATCGACCGGCTCGTCGTCTGCCACGGCGACGCGTGCGCCCCGAACACCCTCCTGCTGGACGACGGCACGGTCGCCGCGCACGTCGATCTCGGCGCGCTCGGCGTCGCGGACCGGTGGGCCGACCTCGCCGTCGCCGCGTGGAGCACGGAGTGGAACTACGGGCCGGGCTACGACGGCCTCGTCTACGTCGGGTACGGCATCGCCCCCGACGCCGAGCGCATCGCGTACTACCGCAGGCTGTGGGACGCCGGGTGACCGTCAGGCCTTGCGGTACCGCGCGTCGAAGAAGCAGTAGATCCCGAACGCCACGAGGCCGAGGGCGAGCGCGATGATCAGCGGCGGCCCGTAGGGCTCGTCCGCGACCGTGCGGAGCCCGGAGTCCAGGGACGTCGGCGTTCCCGGGCTGTACGTCGTCGCCGCGACGATGAACAGCACGCCGGGGAACCCGTACACCAGCCCGAGCGCCGCCCAGCCGATCCGCCCCAGCCGGATGGCCCAGCGCGTCTGCTCCGGGCTCGCACCGCTCAGGTCGAGCTCGCGCAGGAACGCGCTCGTGACCCCGCGGTACACCGCGTAGCACGCGCCGATCACGAGCCCCGACCCCGGCGAGCCCGATCAGCACCGGCCCGCCGGGCAGGCCGATCACGACCTCGGTGAAGGACTTCGACGGCTTCGACGACCCGCCCTTCGCGGCGATCGACCCCGCCGACCAGGCGAGGACGCCGAACAGCGCGGCTTCCGCCAGGTTGATCGCGACCCGCAGCGCGCGCGTGCCGCCGTGGACCGTGCGGTGGCCCCAGATCGCCTCACCGAGCTGCCACAGCACCAGCGCCACCAGCCCGAGCGTGACGATCCACAGCAGCACCAGGCCGGGAACCGTCTCGGCGATCTCCTCCAACGCGCCCTTCTTGTCCGCGCGCTCCATCTCACCGAACGGGACCTGCACGATCACCGCAGCGAGGACCAGGTGAACGCCGCCGTACGCCATGAGCCCGACCCGCCCGAGCAGGCGTACGGGCTTGCTCTCGACGACGTCTTGCGCAGATTCGGACACATCGGACACGACATCGGAGGGTGCCGCAAAACGCACAAGACCGCCACCGCTGGTTCCCCGCGACGTCGGGGTCAGCGGATCGTTTCGTGCACCAGCGGGTTGCGAGGGGTCGGGTCGGCGCTCACCGTCACGCCGCCTGCCAGAGCGGCGCGGGCGCCCGGCACCGCGTCGGGGGTGTCGGTGTGGAGTTCGAGCAGCGGCTGCCCCGCCTCCACCGACTCGCCGGGATCGACGAGCAGCAGCACCCCCGCCGCCGCCTGCACGGGATGCTCCTTGCGCGCCCGGCCCGCCCCCAGCCGCCAGGCCGCGGTTCCGATCGCCAACGCGTCCAGCCCGACCACGCCCGACCGGTCGGCCACCACGGTTTCCACGTGCGACGCGACCGGCAGCGGCGCCGCCGGGTCACCGCCCTGCGCCGCGATCATCCGCTCCCACACCGGGTACGCCGCGCCGGACGCGAGCACCGCGGCCGGGTCGGCCTCCACCCCGGCCAGCACGAGCATCTCGCGGGCCAGCGCGACCGTGAGCTCCACGACGTCGGCAGGCCCCCCGCCGCGCAGCACCTCGACCGACTCCGCCACCTCGAGCGCGTTGCCCACCGCCCGTCCGAGCGGCACGGACATGTCGGTGAGCAGCGCCGTGGTGGCCAGGCCGTGGTCGGTGCCCAGCCGGACCATCGTCTCGGCCAGCTCTCGCGCCCGGTCGCGCGACTTCATGAACGCCCCCGAGCCGACCTTGACGTCCAGCACCAGCCCGCCCGTCCCCTCCGCGATCTTCTTGCTCATGATCGAGCTGGCGATCAGCGGGATGGCCTCGACGGTGCCGGTGACGTCGCGCAACGCGTAGAGCTTGCGGTCGGCGGGCGCGAGGGTCGGGGTCGTTGCGCAGATCACGGCGCCGACGTCGGCCAACTGCGCCGCGATCTCGTCGAGCGTGAGCGACGCGCGCCAGCCGGGGATCGACTCCAGCTTGTCGAGCGTGCCGCCGGTGTGCCCGAGCCCGCGCCCGGACAGCTGCGGCACCGCCGCGCCGCACGCCGCGACGAGCGGGGCGAGCGGCAGGGTGATCTTGTCGCCGACGCCGCCGGTGGAGTGCTTGTCGACCAGCGGTCGCCCGACGTCCCCGAGCGCGAGCACCTCCCCGGAGTCGATCATCGCCTGGGTCCAGCGGCTCGTCTCGGCCGCGTCCATCCCGTTCAGGAGGATCGCCATGGCCAGGGCGGCCATCTGCTCGTCGGCGACGTCTCCGCGGGTGTACGCGGCGACCACCCAGTCGATCTGCTCGTCGGTCAGCCGCCCGCCGTCCCGCTTGGCGATGATCACATCGACGGCGCTGATCCCCACCGGTCCCTGGTTCACGGCCGCGACGCTAGTCCGCCCCGGCAGGTCTGACGGACTCATCGGGGAGGTCGGCTGGGCCGAACGCCTCGGGGAGCAGCCCCGCCAGCGGGGTCGGGCCCCGGGCCGCGTCGACGAGACAATCCGGCCCGCCGAACTCGTAGAGCACCTGCCGGCACCGTCCACACGGGAGGAGCAGGCCGCCGTCGCCCGAGCGGCACGCCACCGCCACCAGCCGTCCGCCCCCGGTGAGCCGGAGCTGCCCGACCAGCGTGCACTCCGCGCAGAGCGTGAGCCCGTACGAGGCGTTCTCGACGTTGCAGCCGGTGATCACCCGGCCGTCGTCGCAGAGCGCCGCCACCCCCACCGAGAGCCGCGAGTACGGCGCGTACGCCGATCCGGCTGCGGCGACGGCGGCTGCCCGCAGGCCGTCCCAGTCCACCTCGGTCACGGCCCGGGTATAGCACAACGATCAGATGACAACCGGCCGCCGGAACGCCTCCGTCCCCCCGTCCGGGTTAGCGTTTCGCTTTCCCCGACCCCGAAGGAGAGCGGTCTTGGCCGGATCACGTGGCGTGACGATCGGCGTGTGCGCCGTCGCAAGCGCGCTGCTGCTCGCCGGGTGCGGCAGCAGGCCAGCGGAGAGCGGTGGGGGTTCCACCGGCGGCAGCAGCGCCCCGAGCGGCACGGCGTTCAACGCCTGCATGGTGCTCGACACCGGCGGTGTCGACGACAAGTCGTTCAACCAGTCGTCCTGGGCGGGCATGCAGGCCGCGGCCCAGGCCAACCCGAACATCAAGATCTCGTACGTGCCGTCCAACACGGCCAACGACTACACGCCGAACCTCACGGCTGAGGCGAACAAGAAGTGCGACACCACCGTCGCGGTCGGCGGCCTGATGACCGACAACGTCAAGGAGGTGGCCGCGAAGAACCCGTCGCTGAAGTTCGCGCAGGTCGACGCCGCCTCCACCGGCCCCAACGTCTACGGCATGCAGTTCAACACCGCGCAGGGCGCCTTCCTCGGCGGCTACCTGGCCGCGGGGATGTCGCAGAGCGGCAAGGTCGCGACCTGGGGCGGCCTCAACATCCCGCCCGTCTCGATCTACATGGACGGCTTCTGGGAGGGCGTGCAGTACTACAACCAGCAGAAGGGCAAGAACGTCCAGGTGCTGGGCTGGAACGAGGCCGACCAGAAGGGCGGCACGTTCGCGGGCTCGTTCACCGACCAGAACAAGGGCCTGCAGATCAGCCAGACGTTCATCCAGCAGGGCGCGGACGTGATCTTCCCGGTCGCGGGCGGCGCGGGCCTCGGTGCGGGCGCGGCGGCGCAGGCGGCGGGCGGCAAGGTCAACCTGATCTGGGTCGACACCGACGGCTGCGTCTCGGCCTCCCAGTTCTGCCAGTACTTCATCTCCAGCGTCACGAAGAACCTGTCCGGCGCCGTGCAGACGTACGTGACGGCGGCCGCGGGCGGCACCTTCCCCACCGGCAACTACGTCGGTGACCTGAAGAACGAGGGCACCGGCCTCGCCCCGTTCAACCAGTTCGACTCCAAGGTGCCCGCCGACCTCAAGTCCGAGTTGGAGAAGGTGAAGGCCGACATCATCAGCGGCGCGATCACGGTCAAGTCGCCGAGCCAGCCCAAGAGCACCTGATCGGATGCCGCGGGAGCCGCCTGAGCGGCTCCCGCGGCCGAGGAAGGCCCGACGTGAAGCTCGAGCTCCGCGGCATCACGAAGCGCTTCGGCACGCTCACCGCGAACGACGCCATCGACCTCGTCGTCGAGCCCGGCGAGATCCACGCGCTGCTGGGCGAGAACGGCGCGGGCAAGAGCACGCTGATGAACGTCCTCTACGGGCTGTACGCGCCCGACGAGGGCGAGATCCTGGTCGACGACGAGGCCGTCACGTTCCGCGACCCGGGCGACGCCATGGCCGCGGGCATCGGCATGGTGCACCAGCACTTCATGCTCATCCCGGTGTTCACGGTGGCCGAGAACGTGATGCTCGGCCACGAGGAGACCCGGCGCATCGGCTTCCTCGACCGCCGCCGGGCCCGCCGCGACGTGGAGGAGATCTCCAAGCGCTACCGGCTCGACGTGCCGCCCGACGCGCTGGTCGCCGACCTCCCGGTGGGCGTCCAGCAGCGCGTCGAGATCATCAAGGCGCTCAGCCGCGACGCCCGCGTGCTCATCCTCGACGAACCCACCGCCGTGCTCACCCCGCAGGAGACCGACGACCTCATCCGCGTCATGCGCGCCCTGCGCGACGGCGGCACGTCGATCGTGTTCATCACCCACAAGCTGCGCGAGGTGCGCGAGGTCGCCGACCGGATCACGGTGATCCGCCGGGGCAAGGTGGTCGGCAGCGCGTTGCCCTCGGCGTCGACAACGGAGCTCGCGTCGCTGATGGTCGGACGGCCGGTGCAGCTCACCGTGGACAAGGGCGCCGCGAAGCCCGCTGACGTCGTCCTCGACGTCAGCGGCGTCACCGTGCTCGACGAGGGTGGCGTCGTGCTCGTCGACGACGTGTCGTTCCAGGTCCGCAGCGGCGAGATCTACGCGCTGGCGGGCGTGCAGGGCAACGGCCAGACCGAGATGACCGAGGCGCTGGTCGGGCTGACGATCCCGACGTCGGGCAAGATCACGATCGCGGGCTCGGACGTCACCACGCTCTCCACCGACGCGGTGCTCGACCTCGGCGTCGGCTACGTGCCCGAGGACCGGCTGCACGACGGCCTGGTCGGCGACTTCTCCGTCGCCGAGAACCTCGTGCTCGACCTCTACGACCAGCCGCCGTTCGCCTCCGGACCGGCGATGAACCTGGCGGCGATCGCGCGCAACGCCACCGAGCGGGTCGACGAGTTCGACGTGCGCACGTCCTCGACGACCGCGTCGGCCAACACGCTGTCGGGCGGCAACCAGCAGAAGGTGGTGCTCGCGCGGGAGTTGTCGCGGCCGTTGAAGCTGCTGATCGTGGCGCAGCCGACGCGCGGCCTCGACGTCGGCTCGATGGAGTTCGTGCACCGGCGGATCGTGGCCGAGCGCGACCGGGGCGCGGCCGTCGTGCTCGTCTCCACCGAGCTCGACGAGGTGCTCGGGCTGGCCGACCGGATCGGCGTGATGTACCGGGGCAAGATCGCGGGTGAGGTGCCGGGAGGCGCGAGCGCCGAGGAGATCGGGCTGTTGATGGCCGGGAGCCACGAATGACGACGACGGAGGAGCAGCCGTCCCCGGTCGGTCGGGCGATCGAGTCGGTGCGCGAGGGCGGCACGGTGGTGATCACCGTGCTGGCGTTCGTGTGCGCGATGATCGTCGGCGCGGTGCTGATCGTGATCGCCGACGAGCCGACGCGCGCGGCGATGGGCTACTTCTTCGCCTACCCGTGGGACGCGTTCGCGGCGGGTTGGGAGGCGGTGTCGAGCGCCTACCTCGCGCTGTTCCAGGGCTCGGTGCTGGACTTCGGCTCGTTCACCGGGGAGAGCAACGTCCCGATCCTCGGCCCGATCTCCGACACCCTGTTCAACGCGGCGCCGCTGATCCTGGGCGGGCTGTCGGTCGCGGTGGCGTTCCGGGCGGGGCTGTTCAACATCGGCGGGCAGGGGCAGCTGATCGCGGGCGCCATCTGCGCGGGCTGGGTCGGGTTCACGTGGCACCTGCCCGTGCTGCTGCACCTGATCGTCGCGATGATCGCCGGACTCATCGGCGGCGCGATCTGGGGCGGCATCGCGGGGTGGCTCAAGGCGCAGACCGGCGCGCACGAGGTCATCTCGACGATCATGCTCAACTACATCGCCCTCTACCTGCTCTTCTACCTGCTCTCCGTGCCGGGCTTCCAGGCGGAGGGCTCCAACCAGGCGATCTCGATCCCGATCGATGCGACCGCCCGCTTCCCGCGGCTGTTCGGGTCGGGGCTCTCGGTGAACGGGAGCCTGGTCGTCGCGCTGCTCGCGGCGCTGGCCTGCTGGTGGCTGCTCACGCGCTCGACGCTCGGTTTCCGGCTGCGCGCCGTCGGCGCCAACCAGTTCGCCGCGCGCACGGCCGGGATGAACGTGGCGGGCAGCTACGTCACCGTCATGCTGATCGCCGGGGCGCTCTCCGGGCTCGCCGGCTCGGCGCAGGCGCTCGGCGGCAACAACGTGGCGATCACCGGCGACGTCGACGCCAACATCGGCTTCGACGCGATCACCGTCGCGCTGCTCGGCCGGGCGAGCCCCGGCGGCACGGTGCTGCGCCGGGATCCTGTTCGGCGCGCTGCGGGCGGGCGCGGTGCGGATGCAGGCCGAGACCGGCGTGCCGACGGAGATCGTGCAGGTCATCCAGTCGGTGATCGTGCTGTTCATCGCGGCGCCCGCGCTGATCCGGGCGATCTTCCGGTTGCGCCAGTCGGGTGGCGGCGGCGTCGGCGGGCTGGCGAAGGGGTGGAACGGATGACCGCGCCGGTGTCACCAGCCGACGAGGAACTGGTCGTCGTCCGGCACGTCGTCGATGTCGGGGTGCCGCTGCGCACGCGGCTGATCGCCGGTGGCGCGATCATCGTGGCCGGACTGATCTGCATCTTCGCGTGGGGGCTCGGCGCGAACCCCGGTGACGCCGACTTCGGGCTGCGCACCGGCTCCGACGCCATCGAGCTGCCCGACATCGCCATCCCCGCGGCGCCGACGGCGATCGCGCTCGGCCTGATCGTCGTCGCGCTGGGGGCGTGGCACGTCGTGCGGGGGTTCTCGCGGCCGCAGATGCGGTGGGTGATCACGGCGGTGTTGGTGTGCTTCGTGGTGGCGTTCCTGTGCTGGGCGAGCACGGGCAGCCCGGGCAACCCGCTCAACGTCCCGGGCCTGCTGCAGAACACGATCCTGCTGGCCACGCCCCTCGTGCTGGGGGCACTGGCGGGGATCCTGTGCGAGCGCACCGGCGTGATCAACGTCGCGATCGAGGGGCAGTTCCTGGCCGGGGCGTTCGCGGGGGCGCTCGGGGCGTCGGTTTCGGCGAGCCTGGGCGTCGGCGTACTAACGGCGATGATCGCGGGCGGGCTGATGGGGGCGCTGCTGGCCGTCTTCGCGATCCGGTACCTGGTGAACCAGGTCGTGCTGGGCGTGGTGCTCAACGCGTTCGCGCTCGGGATCACGGGTTTCGGGTTCGACGCGCTGATGGCGTCGGACCCGTCGACCTACAACGAGCCCGGCTTCTTCTCGCCGATCGCGATCCCGCTGCTGTCGGACATCCCGGTGATCGGGCCGGTGTTCTTCAACGTCAACATCATCGTCTACCTGACGTACGTGCTGATCATCGTGATCGACGTGGCGCTGTTCCGCACGCGGTGGGGGCTGCGCACGCGGGCGGTCGGCGAGCACCCGAAGGCGGCCGACACCGTCGGCATCAAGGTGCTGCGCACGCGGTACCGCAACGTGATCATGGGTGGGGTCGTGGCCGGGCTCGGGGGCGCGTTCCTCACGATCGGGACGATCGGCAGCTTCACGAAGGACATCTCGTCGGGCAAGGGGTTCATCGCGCTCGCGGCGGTGATCTTCGGGAAGTGGAGCCCGCGGGGGGCGATCGGCGCGGCCCTGCTCTTCGGGTTCGCCGACGCGCTGCAGAGCCTGCTGTCGGTGGCGGGCACGCCGGTGCCGATCCCGTCGAACTTCCTGCTGATGCTGCCGTACCTGGCCACGCTGTTCGCCGTGGCCGGGCTGGTCGGGAAGGTGTCGGCCCCCGCCGCCGACGGCCAGCCGTACACGAAGTCCTGACCGGTCGAGGTGTAAGACTCACCGGGTGCGGGGGGTCGGGATCGTCGGGGCGCTGCTCGTCGGGCTCGCCGTTCTCGCGCCCCGGGCCCGCCGCCGCCCAGGCGCAGGCGGGGTGTCCGGGCCAGCAGGCCCCGCCGCCGCCCGCCGGCGCGCGAGGAGACGTCCACGCCGTCGCCGCTGCCCTGGCCCGCCGAACCCGTGGGCGGCCCGGCGCTCGGCGGCTGCGGCGACATCGGGCTGAGCGTGCCCGCGACCGTCACCGCCGCCTCGTACGTCCTCGCCGACCTCGACACCGGGGCCGTGCTGGCCGCGCGCGCCCCGCACGCCCGTGAGCGGCCCGCGTCGACGTTGAAGATCCTCACGTCGCTGGTCGTCGCCGACCGGCTCAGCCCGGACACGGTCGTCGAGGGCACCGCGTCGGACCTGCGGGTGGACGGCAGCAAGGCGGGCATCGGGCCGGGCGGGCACTACACGGTGCGCCAGCTCATGGCGGCCCTCCTGCTCAGCTCCGGCAACGACGCCGCCGAGGCGTTGGCCCGCGCCCTCGGCGGGGACACGGCCACGGTCGCCGCGATGACGGCCACGGCCGAGCAGTACGGCGCGCTCGACACCCGGCCTGCCACCCCGTCCGGCCTGGACGGCCCGGGCATGGCCAGCTCCGCCTACGACCTCGCCGTGCTCTTCCGCATCGCGCTGACCAAGCCGTTGTTCGCGAGCACGATCGCGACGCGCATGGTCCCGTTCCCGGGCTACGGCGACAAGCCCGGCTTCATGCTCGGCAACAACGACCGCTTCGTGCCGTCGTACGACGGGGCGATCGCGGCGAAGTCGGGGTTCACCGACGCGGCGCGCCACACGCTGGTGGCCACGGCGCAGCGCGGCAACCGTCGGCTGGTCGTGGCGCTGATGCGTGGCGAGCAGCACCCCGTCACGATGGTCGCCCAGGCATCGGCGCTTCTGGACCTGGGCTTCGCGACGCCGCCGTCGGCTCCGGCGGTGGGCACGCTGGTCGACCGGCCGCCCGCGCCGCCGACCTCTGCGCCGGTCACGGCGCCGCCCCCCGCCGCGCCTGCCGGGCCGTCGGAGACGCCTCGCTGGACGATCTGGGGCGGCGTGGGCGCCGTGGCTCTGCTGGTCGCGGCGGTCGTCGTAGGGCTCGTGCGGCGCCGGGCCCACCGTGAGTCAGCGGCGGCGGAGGAGCAGCGCGCCCAGTGCGCCTGCGGCGGCGCCTGCGCCGAAGAGGCCTACGGTGGTGCCACCGCTCGGACGGGAGCCGACGACCACCTCCGAGCGGATCACCGCCGGGCCCGGCACCTCGACCGGCTCCTCCTCCTCGTTCTCCTCCGACGTCGCCGCCCACGCCGTGACGAACAGCACGAAGCGCGACACGATGTACACGAACACGAGCAGGCCGAGGAACGAGCCGAAGACCGCGCCGCTGGGCGACTGGGTGACCGAATCGAGGTAGAACGTCATGATCTGCTTGATCACCTCGAACCCGACGGCCCCCAACAGCGCCGCCCGGACCGCGCTCTTCAGTGCGACGTCCTCGCGCGGCAGGCGGGCGATCACCCAGAGGAAGATCAGCCAGTTGGCGGCGATGCCGAGCACCACACCCAGCAGCGCGAGCAGCACCTTCGCCCAGGCCTGCTCGGACAGCCCGAGGAACTCCAGCACCGTCGCGGCGAAGCCGGTCGCCAGGCCCGTGACCGCGAACGAGACGACCAGCGCGACCCCGAGCCCGAGCAGCGACAGCAGGTCCACGAGCAGCCGCCGGAGCAACGGGGGCGGCTCCGGCACCTGCCCCCACTGCTCCGAGAGCGCGTCGCGCAGGTTCGTCATCCACCCGATCCCGGAGTACAGCGCGATCAGCAGGCCGATCGCGCCGACCGTGCCCGCCGACTGGATGGCCGTGTCCACGATGCCGTTCAGCGTCTCCCCCAGCTCCCCGGGAACGGCCTTGGTGATCGAGTCCTGGAGCTTGGCGAGCAGGTCGGGCTGCGCGCGCAGCACGAACCCTGCGATGGCGAAGGCGATCATCAGCAGCGGGACGAGCGACAGCACGCTGAAGTACGTGATGGCGGCGGCGTAGTGGTCGCCGTGCCGCTCGGTGTAGCGCTCGCCCGCGCGCACGACGTGGTCGAGCCACCCGTAGCGCTCGCGCAACTGCTGGAACTTCGACTTCTCCTCGGCCACGTAGGGATTCTTCCCGCAGACGACCGCTTTGACACGGTTACCGCACCGGCGGCAGGAAACCCACCCGATCGTAGACGGCCTCGAGCGTCGCCCCCGCCACCTCGCGCGCCCGTGCGGCGCCCGCCGCGAGGACCCGGTCGAGCTCGGCCGGGTCGTCGAGGTAACCGCGCACCCGCTCGGCGAGCGGCGCCGTGAACGCGGCCACCACCTCGGCCAGATCCTTCTTCAGGTCGCCGTAGCCGCGCCCGGCGTACTCCCCCTCCAGCTCGCTGACCTTGCGGTCGGTCAGCGCCGCGTAGATCGTCAGGAGGTTGGAGACGCCCGGCTTGTGCTCGAGGTCGTAGCGGATCTCCCGGTCGGCGTCGGTGACGGCCGAGCGGATCTTCTTGGCGTTGACCTTCGGGTCGTCGAGCAGGTTGACGATGCCGGTGGGCGTGGAACCGGACTTGCTCATCTTGGACGTCGGGTCCTGCAGGTCCTGGATCTTGGCCGCACCCGGGGGGATGTAGGGCTCCGGCACGGTGAACGCCCGCCCGAAGCGGCTGTTGAACCGCTGCGCGAGATCGCGGGTGAGCTCGACGTGCTGCCGCTGGTCTTCGCCGACCGGCACGCGGTCGGCCTGGTAGAGCAGGATGTCCGCGGCCTGCAGGATCGGGTAGGTGAACAGGCCCACGCTGGCCCGGTCGCTGCCGTGCCGTGGCGGCCTTGTCCTTGAACTGCGTCATCCGGCTCGCCTCGCCGAACCCCGTGATGCAGCCCAGCACCCACTGCAGCTCGGCGTGCTCGGGCACGTGCGACTGGACGAACACCGTGCACCGCGCCGGATCCAGCCCCAACGCGAGGAGCTGGGCGACGCCGTTGCGGGTGCGCGCCGCGAGCGTCTTCGGGTCGTGCTCGACGGTGAGCGCGTGCAGGTCGGGGACGAAGTAGAACGCGTCGTGGTCGTCCTGCATGGCCACCCACTGCCGCACCGCACCGAGGTAGTTGCCGAGATGGAACGAGTCCGCGGTGGGCTGGATGCCGGAGAGCACCCGCGGGCGAGCCTCGGAAGTCATGGGCCCATTCTCCCAGGCGGTATCGACCGGGCGGCCATAGGCTGCGCTTGTGGAGGTGATCACGGTCGGCCCGGGTCTCGCGGCCCGCTCGTTCCCCGGCGACGGTCGACCGGTCCTCCTCGTGCACGGGCTGTCGTCCAACGCCCGGCTGTGGGACCTGGTGGCGCGCCACCTCGTCGGGCACCCCGTCGTGGCGGTCGACCTGCGCGGCCACGGCCTCTCCGCCCAGGTGCCCGACGTCGAGCCGGATGCCACCCTGGCCGCCGCCCACGACCTCGCCGTCGGTGTGCGACGACCTCGGCTGGAGCGCGCCGGTCGTCGCAGGTCAGTCGTGGGGCGGCAACGTGGTGCTCCAGCTCGCGGCGGATCGGCCGCTGCACGGGATCGCGCTGGTCGACGGGGGGTGGCTGCAGCTCTCCGACCGCTTCGCCACGATCGACGACGCTTGGGCCGTCCTCGCGCCGCCGCCGTTCGACGGGCTCACCGCCGAGGCCCTCCGCGCCCGGCTCCAGCAAGGCGCATCCCGGGTGGTCGGACGAGGCGGTCGAGGCCACGGTGGGCAACCTGGAGATCCACGTCGACGGCACGGTGTCGCCATGGCTCACCCGCGAACGACACCGCGCGATCGTCGACAGCATGCTCGCGCACCGGCCGCAGGAGCTGTACGCGCAGGTCGAGTGCCCGGCGCTGCTCCTCGTCGCGGGGGCGGGCAACCCGGCGGCGAGCGCGGCCGCGGCGGCGATCCCGCACGCCGAGCTGGTCGCGTTCCCCGGCGGCGATCACGACCTGCACGCCCAACACCCGGAAGAGGTCGCCGCGCTCATCGGGCGGCTGGCGTGACCGGCCGCCTGGTGATCATGGGGTCGGGCGAGACCGCGCCGACCATGGTCGAGGTGCACCGCGCCACCCTGCGCGCCGCGGGCGAGGGGCCTTCGCTGCTCCTCGACACGCCCTACGGCTTCCAGGAGAACGCCGACGACATCACCGCGAAGGCCGTGGCGTACTTCGGGCGCAACGTCGGCCGCACGGTCGCGCCGCTCGTCTGGCGCACCCGCCTCGACGGGGCCGCGCTCGACCGCGCGCTCACCGCCGTGCGCACGGCCCGCTCGGTGTTCGCGGGGCCGGGCAGCCCGACGTACGCGCTGCGGGTGTGGGCGGGCACCGGCTTCGACGACGCGCTCGCGGCGGTCGCGACGTCGGGTGGCACGGTGACGTTCGCGAGCGCCGCCGCCCTCACGATCGGCGTCGTCACGGTGCCGGTCTACGAGATCTACAAGAGCGGCGCCGACCCCGCGTGGGCGCCGGGCACGAACCTCCTGGAGCGGCTCACCGGCCTGCGGGCGGCGCTGATCCCGCATTACGACAACACCGAGGGCGGCACCCACTCCACCCGGTTCTGCTACCTGGGCGAGCGGCGCCTGCGGTTCCTGGAGGGCTCGCTGCCCGCCGGGTCGCACGTCATCGGCGTGGACGAGCACACCGCGCTGGTCTTCGACCTCGCCACCGGCATGGCGACGGTGCTCGGCAACGGCGCCGTGACCGTCCGGCACGACGGCTCGTCGCGCGTGCTCCCCAGCGGCTCGGTCGTGCCGATCGCCGAGCTGGCCGAACGGTCGGCCGGAGCGGGCGGCGGCGCCACGGACGGCAGCGTGGGCGGCCCTGCCGGAGGTGCAACAGGCGGGGCGAGCACGGCAGGCGCAAGCGGGGCAGGCGAGTCGGGCACGGGTGGGCAACGCGCCGGTGGCGTGGGCGCTCTGCCGCCGCCGAGCTCGCTGCGTGCGGCGGCCGAACGGGCTCGGGCCGCCTTCGACGCTGCGCTGACGGCCCGCGACGCCGACGCCGCGGCCTCCGCGGTGCTCGATCTGGAGCAGGCCATCACCGACTGGACCGCCGACACCCTGCAGTCCGACGACGGCGACCACGCCCGCCGCACCTTGCGCGGCATGGTGCTGGAGCTGGCGGGCGCCGCGCGCGACGGGCTCGCCGATCCGGCCACGCGGGTGGCCCCGCTCGTCGACGCGCTGCTCGAACGCCGGGCCGCCGCCCGCTCGGCCGCGGGACTTCGCCACCGCCGACGCATTGCGCGACCGCCTCGCCGCCGCAGGCGTCGAGGTCCGCGACGGTCCGTCCGGCGTCGAGTGGAGCCTGCGCTAGCGGAACCGGACCGTGGCGCGTTCCAGCAGCTCGCCGCACGTCACGCAGGCCAGGCGGGGGTCGAGCACCGCGCCGCAGGCCCGGTGGGTGATCCGCAGCGCCGACGGGTGGCCCTCCGGCCCCAACCACCGCTCCGCCCAGGCCACCACCAACGCCATGATCGGGAACGTGGCCCGGCCCTTGTCGGTGAGCCGGTAGCCGCCGTCGTCGGGGGCGAGCACGTCCACGGCGACGAAGCGGCGCAGCCGGTCGCTCAGCACGTCCGGCGACACCGACAGCTCCCGCGAGAACTCCGCGAACGTCCGCGCCCCCAGCAGCGCGCTCGCGATCACCACGGTCCCCCACCGGTCGCCGATCACCTCCGACGCCCCCGGGAACGTCGACAGCGGATCGGCGGGCAGCGCCCCCCGGCTCCGGCGCGGGTGCAGCCGCGGCAGCGACCCCGCGAACGAGGGCACGAGCTGCTCGGTGACCGTGTCGCGCGCCGTCACCTCCGCCCCGCACCCCCCGCAGACGAGCGCGACCGGGCACGGGTGCTCCCCGTGCCACAGCTCGGGCAGCGGCACCTCGCGCGGCACCCAGTTGCGCTCCCACCACCAGATCGCCACCAGCAGCGACCACAGGTCCAGCCCGCGCGGCGTCAGCCGGTACTCCGAGCGGGTACGGCCGCCCTCCCGGTAGGGCCGGGCCTCCAGCAGGCAGGCGGCCGTCATCTCCCGCAGTCGCCCGGCCAGCACGGAATCCGAGATGCCCAACGCGTCGCGCCACCCCGCGAAGCGACGCACACCGAGGAAGGCGCGCTGGAGGATGAGCAGGGTCCAGGAATCGGCGAGCTCGGCGAGCGCTCGCCCGATCGTGCTGAGTGGCCCGATCGTGTTCGGTGACATCGTGTTCCTTGACCCCTGGCTTCGACGATCGTAGCGTTTCCCACCGTGACCGAGGCGGTGGCTCTCCAACTCGCGGAGAGCGAGCAGAACCCGTACCTCCTCGGCCTTTTCGCCCCGGTCCGCGACGAGATCACCGCCGAGGACCTGGAGGTCATCGGCGAGATCCCGCGCGACCTCTGCGGTGTGTATCTCCGCAATGGACCGAACCGGCGTTACGCGGCGCGCGGGCGCTACCACTGGTTCGACGGCGACGGCATGGTCCACGCGATGGCCTTCGAGGACGGCCGGGCCCGCTACCGCAACCGCTACGTCCGCACGAAGGCGTTCACCCGCGAGGAAGCGGCGGGCGGCGCGCTGTGGACCGGGGTGGTGGAGAACCCGGCGGGCAACCCCGTCGGCACGGCGCGCGGCCTCCCGCTCAAGGACACCGCCAACACCGACCTCGTCCACCACGACGGCAAGGTCCTCGCCACCTGGTACCTCTGCGGGCAGCCGATGGCGCTCGACCCGCTCTCCCTCGAGACGCTCGGCGCCGAGACGTTCCTCGACACCCTCCGCGGCGACGTCATGGCCCACCCCAAGGCCGACGAGCGCACCGGCGAGCTGATGTGGTTCGACTACGGCGCCCGCGAGCCGCTGCTGCGCTACGGCGTGGTCGGGGCGTCCGGGAAGGTCGAGCACGAGGTGCCGATCGACCTGCCCGGCCCGCGCCTGCCGCACGACATGGCGATCACCGAGAACTGGTCGGTGCTCATGGACCTGCCGCTCGTGCAGGACCCGGAGGCCGCGCGCCAGGGCCGTCACAAGATCGTGTTCGACCGGAGCACGCCCGCCCGGTTCGCCGTGCTCCCCCGCCGGGGCACGCGAGGTGCGGTGGTTCACGGCCGAGCCCTGCTACATCTACCACGTCGTCGCGGCCTGGGAGGACGGGCAGACGATCGTGATGGACGTCTGCCGCGTCACCCGACCCGCGCCGGTGCCCACCCGGCCCGGCCCGCTCGGGCAGCTGCTGGGCTACCTGCGGCTGGACGCGCGGCTGCACCGCTACGTGTTCGACCTCGCCACCGGCACCACCACCGAGACCCAGCTCGACGACGCCAACACCGAGTTCCCGTCGATCGACACCCGGGCCTGGGGGGCGCGCGGCGCGCTACGCCTACACCGTGCACGTCGCGGACGGCCGAGACCGTGCCGCTTCGACGGCCTCCTGCGCTACGACCAGGTCACCGGCGAGCGCGCCGAGCACCGGTTCGGGCCGGGGCGGTTCGGCAGCGAGGCCCCGTTCGCGCCGCGGGAGGGCAGCCGCGGCGACGACGACGGCTACCTGGTCAGCTTCGTCACCGACGAGCGCGACGGGCGTTCGGAGGTCGAGATCCTCGACGCGTCCGACATCGCCGCGGGCCCGGTGGCGCGGGTGCGGCTGCCGCAACGGGTGCCGCTGGGTTTCCACGCCACCTGGGTGCGCGCCGACCAGCTGCGGCGCACCGGGACGTGACCGGGCGGCGCGGGGGTCGAGGGGTCCACCGCGCCGTCCGGTCCGGGGCGCGGTCAGGCGACGGTCAGCGGGAGCGCCTTCGGGGCCAGCCGAGCGGGCTCGCCCACGTAGGTGGTCGTGCGCTGGCGGACGGGGCGGCCCGCGGCCGTCGCGATCGCCGTCAGCTCGGCCACGGTGCGGGCGCTGCCGTTCTCCGAGCCCGCCATCCGGCTGATCGTCTCCTCCATGAGGGTGCCGCCCATGTCGTCGGCGCCGCCGCGCAGGACGTCGGCGGCCAGGCGGTCGCCCAGCTTCACCCACGACACCTGCACGTGGTCGATCCGGCCGTGCAACGCCAGCCGGGCGAACGCGTGCACGGCGCGGTTGTCGCGCTCGGTGGGCCCCGGCCGGGCCAGGCCCGCGAGGTAGATCGGCGCGTTGTGGTGCACGAACGGCAGCGGCACGAACTCGGTGAGGCCGCCCGTCTCGTCCTGCAGCGCGGCGAGGGTGCGCAGGTGCCCGAGCCAGTGCCGGGGCTCGTCGACGTGGCCGTACATCATCGTCGACGACGACGGGATGCCCAGCTCGTGCGCGGTCTTCACGACCTCGACCCACTGCGCCGCAGGCAGTTTGCCCTTGGTGAGCACCCAACGCACCTCGTCGTCGAGGATCTCGGCCGCGGTGCCGGGGATCGAGCCGAGCCCGGCCGCCTTCAGCTCGGCCAGCCACTCCCGGATCGAGACACCCGCCTTCGCCGCCGCCGACACGATCTCCATGGGCGAGAACGCGTGGACGTGCATGCCCGGGACGGCGGCGCGCACGGCCCGCACGAGCTCGGCGTAGAAGGTGACCGGCAGCTGGGGGTCGATGCCGCCCTGCATGCACACCTCGGTGGCGCCCTCCCGGGCGGCCTCGACCGCGCGGGCGGCGACCTCGTCGAGCGAGAGCCGGTAGGCGTCGGTGTCGCGCTCGCGTTGGGCGAACGCGCAGAAACGGCAGCCCACGTAGCAGACGTTGGAGAAGTTGATGTTGCGGTTGACGACGTAGGTGATCTCGTCGCCGACCACGTCGCGGCGCACGTCGTCGGCGAGCCGCGCCAGCTCGTCCAGCGCGGGTCCCTCGGCGAGGATCAGCGCCAGCGCGGCGTCGTGGTGGGCCGGGTCGAGCAACGCCGCCGGGTCGGACGCGGCCAGCGCCAGCCCGGCGCGCAGCTCGGCCGGGAGCCGTTCCGGGGCCGACGCGGGTGCTCCCGGCGCTGGGGTGTGGCGCGCACGCATGCCGTCGAGCTCCTCGCGGAGCGCGTCCCAGTCGCCGTAGACCGAGGCGAAGTCGCCGCGCCGGTCGCCGGTGCGGCCCTCCGTGTCGACGGCCGTGTGCAGGTCGATCCGGCCGGTCGAGGCGAACCCGCCGTCGGGCTCCTGCCACGGCCGCCCGACCACCGCGGCGTTCTCGTCAGCCAGACCAGAAGGGTCGGCCAGCGCCGCGACGTGCGCGTGCAGCCGGGCGTCGATCCACGGCGAGCCCGCGAGCACGTACTTCGGGTACGCCGTGAGCCGCTCGCGCAGCGTGAAACCGGCTTCCGCGGAACGGGCGGCGAGCTCGTCGATGGCGGGCCAGGGCCGCTCGGGGTTGACGTGGTCGGCGGTGACCGGTGAGACCCCGCCCCAGTCGTCGATGCCCGCGCGGAGCATCAGGGCGAACTCCTCGCCGACGAGGTTGGGCGGCGCCTGCACGCGCATCTTCGGCCCGAGCACGAGGCGGGCGACGGCGATGGTGGCGGCGAGGTCGTCGAGGTCGGCGTCCGGGTCGTTCGCCATCGCCGTGTCGGGCTTGGCCCGGAAGTTCTGGACGATCACCTCCTGGATGTGCCCGTGCGCCCGCGCGGCGGCCCGGATCGCGAAGAGCGACTCGGCCCGCTCCTCCCGGTTCTCCCCGATGCCGATGAGGATCCCGGTGGTGAACGGCACCCCGACCCGGCCTGCGTCGGTGAGCGTGCGCAGGCGGACCGCGGGCTCCTTGTCGGGGCTGCCGTAGTGGGGGCCGCCGGGCTCGCTCCACAGCCGCGTGGCGGTGGTCTCCAGCATCATGCCCATCGACGGCGCGACCGGCTTGAGCCGCGTGAGCTCCTCCCAGCTCATGACGCCGGGGTTGAGGTGCGGCAGGAGGCCCGTCTCCTCCAGCACCGCGACGGCGCAGGCGCGCACGTACTCCAATGTGGAGTGGTAGCCGCGGGCCTCGAGCCACTCGCGGGCGGCGGGCCAGCGCTCCTCCGGGCGGTCGCCGAGCGTGAACAGGGCCTCCTTGCAGCCCTGCGCCGCGCCCGCCCTGGCGATCTCCAGCACCTCGTCGCGCTCGAGGAACGCAGCGGGCAGCCGGTGCGGCACGGTGGCGAACGTGCAGTAGTGGCAGCGGTCGCGGCACAGCCGGGTGAGCGGGATGAACACCTTGCGGGAGTAGGTGACGACGCCCGGCCTGCCCGCGTCGACGAGCCCGGCGTCGCGGACGCGGGCCGCCGACGTGAGCAGCTCGTCGAGCTGTTCGCCGCGGGCGGCGAGCAGGACGGCGGCCTCGGTGACGTCGAGGGCGGCGCCGTCGCGCGCCCGCCGCAGCGCCCGGCGGAGGGCGGCGGCGGAGGGGAGCGGGAGATCGGCTTCAGGGGCCATGCTCGCCACACTATGTCGCGAACGGCCGATCGGCACCGTCCCAGGTCAGCCGCCCAGACATCAGCGACGCCGACGCGCGAACGCCGCGGGCGCGCGAGGCGGCGGCGCATCAGGGCTGCGCCAGGCGACGACGGGTCAGGGCTGCGCGGCTTCGATGTAGCGGGCCGCGTCGTCGGCGGCCTCGTCGGCGGTCCGACCGTTCTGGCGCGCGACCATGTAGGCGGCGTACCAGGCCGACCACTGGTGCGCGGGGGCACCGGCCTCGTACGCGGCGTGGTGTTCTTCGGTCTCGCGGAGCAGAGCGGCCGTCGCGGCGACATCCATCGCTGCGTCATACCGCAGCGGCGTCATTCGCGCACCCGGGCGATCTCGAGGAGCACGTCGCGGTGGCACGCGCCGCCGTCGAGCGGGCAGTAGCAGGCGAGGTTCCAGCCGACGAGCTCACGGGCGGCCGCGGCGGCGGTCTCGGGCCCGGTGCGGCCGCCTGCGGCGCGAACCTCCGGGTGCTCGCCCGCCAGCCACTCCCGGTAGCGCGCGACCGAAGTGGCCCGGCCCGCCGGGGTGGTCGGGCCGCGGAAGGGGTTGCCCCACCGGCTCGGGCGGGCGACCGACCGCGTGCCCGGCGGCAGCGCCTCGCCGCGCCGCAGCCGAACGGCCACCGGTTCGTCCACCGGACCGCGCACCGCTCACCTCCCCTGCGGCGTCCACTCTGCCGCCGGCTCGCCGACGGCGCACGCTCCGGCGCTCGACGAGCACGACGTCAATCCGCGACGCCGAGGAGCGCGACCACGACGGGCTCGGCATGCTCGTGGATCAGGGGCGCGCGGTCAGCGGGCGAGCAGCTCGGCCGCCCGCTCCCGCAGCGCGGCCGCGCGGATTTTCGTGCCGTTCGTGCCCGTGGTGACCGGGAACTCGGCCAGCACCTCGATCCGGGCGGGCACCTTGAACGCCGCGAGCGCCGCCCGGCAGCGATCCCGCAGCTCCTCCCCCGTGACCGTCGCGTCCGGGCGCAGCGTCACGAACGCGACGGCGACGCCCTCCGCGCCCACGACCTTCGCCCCGTCGACGCCGTCCTGCTCCAGGAGGAACGACTCGATCTCGGCGGGCTCGACGAGGAAGCCGTGCAGCCGCAGCGCGTCGCCCGCCCGGCACCGGTAGTGGAACGCGCCCGCCGCGGTGGTGGAGCCGAGGTCGCCGGAGGAGAACCAGCCGTCCTCGTCGACGGGCACCTCCGGGCCGCCGAGGTAGCCCGACGTGACGGGGTAGCCGCGGAACTGCAGCTCACCGGTCTCGCCGGGCGGGCAGACGGCGCCCGTCTCCGGGTTGACGGCCCGCACCTCGATGCCGGGCGACACCGGCTCCCCGCCCGCGGGGACCCGCTCGGCGAGGGGCAGCTCGGCGGGCCACGTCGAGATCAGCGCGAACAGCTCCGAGGACCCGTACACCCCGGAGAGGGCGGTGCCGCGCTCGTCGGCCCACCGCGCGACCTCCGCCGCCCGCCCACCGAAGTCGGCGATCGCGCCGCGCCTGCAGTCGGGCCACGCGGGCGGGTCCTCCGCCATCAGCCTGCCCAGCATGTCGTCGCCGCCGACCAGGTGGGTGACGTGGTGCGCGCCGATGTCGCGGGCCATCCGCCCGGCGTCGAACACGGGCTCCAGCACGCACGTGCCGCCCGCGGCGAGCATGCCGAACGCGGCGCTGAAGCCGAACACCCCGCACAGCGGGAGGGCGAGGTGCAGGGAGTCGCCGGGCCGCATGTCGAACGCCCGCGCCACGTTCACCGCGTGCTCGACGACGGCCGACTGCGGGTGCCCCGCGAGCTTCGGCGCGCCGGTCGAGCCGGAGGTGGTGAAGTACGCCACCGGGTCCTCCGCCCGACCCGCCCCCGACAGCGCCGTCGCGCCACCCGCCGCCGGGTCGGGCAGGCGGTGCACCCCGCCGCCGACGTCGAACCCCTGGAGGTCCGCGTCCCCCGGCGCCCCGACCACCCCCACCCACGCACCCGACCGCGGGAGCTTGCCGACGAAGTCGATGTCGAGGAACCGGTGCGGCACGACCACGCCGACCGGCCGGGCGCGCTCCACCAGGTGCGCCAGCTCGTGCTCGCCGTAGCGGGTGTTGACCCCGAGCGCGGCGGCGCCGAGCGCCGCCGAGGGCGAACTCCGCGACCAGGTACTCCAGCACGTTGGGCAGCCACAACGCGACGACGTCGCCGCGGCCGACGCCCCACCCGGCCAGCTCGGCCGCCAGCGCCCCGGCGGCCGCGGCCAGCCCGTCGAACGTCAGCGCCCGGTCGCCCTCCACGAGCGCGACCCGCGTGTCGTGCTCGACCGCGAGCCCGGAGAGCAGCTCCGCCAGCGTGTCCACGCCGACCAGTCTGCCGGGCCGCGGCGGCTCAGACGACGCCCGTGTGGACCACGGCCTCCGCGACGTCCAGGAGCTTCGTGTTGGTCTCCTGCGAACGGCGGACGAGCAGTGCGAAGGCCTCCTCGGCGGTGACCCGCCGGGCCTGCATGATGATCCCCTTCGCCTGCCCGATCAGGTCCCGGCTCTCCAAGGCCCGCTCCAGGTTCGCCCGCCCGCGCGACTCCGAGAGCGTGATGGCCGCGAGGACGGCGAGCACCCGCGCCACCGACTCGGTGACGTCCTTGAAGGCCCGCGGGGTGTCGGCGTAGACGCTGAGCGTGCCGTACACGGACGTGTCGACGTGCAGCGGCAGGCACAGCATCGACCGCACGCCCGCGGCGGTGGCCTGCTCGGCGAACGGCGGCCAGCGCGCGTCCGTGGCCACGTCCTCGATCCGGATGACCGCCTGGGCCCGCGCGGCGTCGAGGCACGGGCCCGCGCCTTCCCGCTGCTGGAGCTCGTCGAGCTGCTGCGGGCACCGGGCTGGTGGCGGCGACGACCTCGAGGTGACGACGGCCGATGGCGAGGATCACGCCCGCGTGCCGGGCGGGGTCGATCAGCCGCACCGCCTCGTCGCAGACGGCCGAGACCAGGGCGGGCTCGTCGCTGCTGCGCAGCCGGAAGAGGCGGACGAGGTGCTCGACGGCCGTCCAGGACTCCCGATCCTCGATACCGGTCATGTCCATCGGGCCTCCTCCCGTCACACGCAGAAGGCTCAGTCCTCGGCCGTCAGCGCTACCCGCAGTTGCTTCAGCGTGCGCGCCAGGATACGAGAGACGTGCATCTGGGAGATGCCGAGGCGTTGCCCGATCTGGGTCTGCGTCATCTCGCCGAAGAAGCGCAGCGTGAGGATCATGCGCTCACGTTCGGGCAGCGCGTCGAGCAGCGGCCGCAGCGCGTGCTGGAACTCGACCTTCTCGAGGTTGGCATCGGCCGCGCCGATCTGCTCGGCGAGGGACACACCGAGCACGGGGTCGACGCCGTCGAGCGACCCCGCGGTCTGGTTCGCGCGCACGTCGAGCGCATCGACGATGTCGCCGACCCCCACGCCCAGCCGCGCGGCCAACTCGCTGGGCCGGGGCGCGCGGCCCAGCTCCTGCGCCAGCGGCTCGGTCGCCTTGGCGACGGCCGAGCTCAGCTCCTTGAGCCTGCGCGGCACCCGCATCGACCAGGTCCGGTCGCGGAACCACCGCAGCATCTCACCGCGCACGCACGGGACGAGGTAGCCGAGGAACTCCCCGTGCGCGAGCTGCGGGTCCCACCGGTCGATCGCGCTGATCAGCGCGACCGTGCCCACCTGGGTGAGCTCCTCGCGAGTGGCGCTGTCGCGGCCGTGTCGTCGCGCGAGGTGCTCGACGACCGGCAGGAAGGCGAGCACCAGGTGCTCGCGCAGGAGGGCGCGGCGCGCGTCGCCGGGCGGCAACGCCGCGAACTCCCGCAGGTGGACCATCTCGTCGGCGTACTCGCTGGGCGGAGCGGCGGCGACGGGCTCGACACGGACAGCAGAAACAGTAGAAACGGACACGGGCGACCTCGAGACGAAAGGCGAGGGCGACCGGTTTGGGCCCGCGGCCGCGCGTCCACCGCGACCTGAGAACCAACTTACGCCGGGTACACGGAGCCCGCATCACGAACCGCAGCGGCTGGTGGTTCAACCGCTACGGCCGGGCGGGGCTCCCCACCACACGCTGGCGTACACCGATCGACGCCCGGCAAACCACCTCTCAGACGACGGCCAGCGGATCGAGCATCGAGCCCGTCGCGCCTGCGATCTTGAGCGGGAGGGCGACGAACAGGAACTCGTACACCCCGTCGGCCGCCAGCCGTTCCAGGTCGAGGCTCTCCATGATGTAGACGCCGCTCTCGATCAACAGGCGGGTGTGCACCGGCTGCGGGTTGGCGGGCACGCCGGGGTCGGGGGCGGGCTGCACCTCGAACGTCTCGGTGTCGCTGCCGACCGCCACCACTCCCCGTTCCAGGAGCCAGTCCGCCGCGGACAGGTCCGGGCCGGGCGAGCGGTGCTCGGCCATGCGGGCCGCGTCCGGCCACAGGCTCATGTAGCCGGTGCGGAACAGCACCACGTCGTGCTCGCGGATCTCCGGGACGTCGAGGCCCGCGGCGATCGCGGCCACCTCGTCGGCGTCGACGACGCTGCCCGCGGGCAGGCATTCCACCCCCCGGTGCCCGGCGACGTCCAGCAGCACCCCGCGGGTGAAGATCGGCGGCAGCGCGGCGGCGTCGCCCACCGTCGGGCCGAAGTCGCCCAGGTGCTCGGCCGCGTTGGCGCCGTCGTACCAGTGGGCGTCCTCGCCGACGGTCATGTGCGCGAGGGCGTCGATGTGCGCGCCGGAGTGGCTCGTGGCGGTGAGCAGCTCGGTCATGCAGCCCAGCCCGACGTCGTTGACGGCGGGGGCCCAGAGGTTCTCCTGCCCGACCTGCAGGCCGTGCGGCGTGCGGTAGGACAGCACCTGGAACGTCGGGTGGCCGGGGAAGAGCGGCATGCCGTTGAACCGGGGGGCCGCCAGGGAGTACTGGCGGCCCGTCCGCACGAGGCCCGCGGCCCGCGCCCGCACGACGTCGGGCACGGCACCCGCGGGCCCCACCCCTCGCGGAGTCGGCGTGGTCACCGGGCCGCCTGCACCGCCGTGACGATCCGCTCCGGCGTCATCGGCAGCTCGTCGATGAACACCCCCAGCGGGCGCAGGGCGTCGCTCACGGCGCTGGCGATCGCGGTCGGCGCGACGAGCCGCCCGCCCTCCCCCGCGCCCTTCACGCCGTACTCGGTGAACGGCGAGGGCGTCTGCACGTGCTCGACGACGATGTCGGGCACCTCGTTCAGGGTCGGGATCAGGTACTCGCGCAGCGACGGCGTGCCCAGCGTGCCGTCGTCGCGGTACTCGTACTGCTCCATGAGCGCCGCGCCGATGCCCTGCACGATGCCGCCCATGATCTGGCCCTCGACCAGCGGCGGGTTCATGATCGTGCCGCAGTCGTTCACCGCGTAGTACTTGAGCAGCGTGACCCGCCCCGTCTCCGGGTCGACCTCGACGATCGGGATGTGGCAGGCGTGCGACACCATCGGGTAGAAGGCGCCCATGTCCGTGCGGTCGGCGTTCGGCGGCGTCGCGTACGGGTGGTCGTAGGTGTGGGTGTCCACCAGCCCGCTGGACTCGCCCACCGGGTTGTCGTGCGCGAACAGGTGGGCGCGCATCGCGACCTCGCCCATCGTCATCGACGTGCCCGGCGCCCCCTTCGCGCGGAACGTGCCGTCGACGCACTCGACGTCGTCGGGGCTCATCTCCATCGCGTGCGCGGCGATGCGGGTCATCTTGTCCCGGATCGTGCGCGCCGCGCCGCGGGCCGCCCCGGACAGCATGATCGTGAGACGGCTGCCGCCCGGCCCCGCGGACATCGCGCCGGTTGTCGAGTCGGCGTAGGTGACCGCCACCCCGGCCGGGTCGATGCCGAACTCCTCGGCGATCACCTGGCTCACGACGGTCTCCGGGCTGTTGCCCCACAGCGGGCAGCCCAGCTCCACCAGCACGCCGCCCATGGCGTCGACCTGCAGCTTGACGCTCTCCGGGGTGCTGGTGGCGGGCAGCGGCGGGTTGTCGTAGAGGAACCACCACTCGCTGGCGTTGTAGCCGGTGCGCTCCTGGCAGCTGGCCAGGCCGATGCCCAGGTAACGCCCCTCGGCGCGCAGCCGCTCCTGCTCGGCCTTCCAGTGCTTGAGGTCGGCGATCTCCAGCGCCCGGTCGAGCACGGCCGCGTAGTTGCCGCTGTCGTAGACGTTGCCCGTCGGGATCTTGTACGGGAACTCGTCGGGCTGGATGAAGTTGCGCCGCCGCAGCTCGGCGCCGTCGATGCCGAGCTCCTCGGCGGCCGCGTCGACCAGCCGTTCCAGGATGAAGTTGCCGGGATCGGCGCCCGCACCGCGGAAGAAGCCCTGCTGCACCTTGTTCGTGAGCACGCAGGCGACGTCGTAGCGCAGGCTGCCGATGCGGTACGGCCCGGTCGGCTGGGCCATCGCGTTGCCGTGCTGGCCGTGGGCGAACTGGAAGTAGGCCCCGTAGTCGTCGATGATCTTCAGCGTGAGGCTGAGCATCTCGCCCTCGGGGGAGAAGGCGAGCTCGGCGTCGTAGTGCCGGTCGGGGCCGGTGTTGTCGTTGGCGGCGATGTTGTCGAACCGGTCCTCCAGGTAGCGCACCGGCCGTCCGGTGGCCTTCGAGAGGGCGCCCGCGATCGCCACGACCTGCATGATCAGGTGCTTGCTGCCGAAGCTGCCGCCGACCGTGCACGGGATGAGCCGCAGCCGGTTGGTGGGCACGCCGAGGATGCCCGCGAACACCCAGGGCAGGAAGTTGTAGAAGTTGGAGTTCGACCAGACGGTCATCGCGCCGGTGTAGGGGTCCCACGAGGCCAGCGCGCCCGCGGTCTCCAGCGGCGTCGCGCACATGCGGTGCCAGCGCCCGCTGCGGCGCACGACGGTGGCGGAGCGGGCGAAGTCCCCCTCCACGTCGCCGAAGTCGAGGCTGCGGTGGAACACGACGTTGCTGTCGAGGGTGTCGTGCACGCGGGCGGCGTCGGGCCCCATCGCGGCGATCGGGTCGACGACCGGCTCGAGCACCTCGTAGTCGACCTCGATCAGCGCGCGGGCGTCCTCGGCGATGTAGCGGTCGGTGGCCGCGACGACGGCGACGGCCTCGCCGGGGTAGCGCACCTTCTCCGTGGCGATCGCGGTCTGCGGCACGGGCTCGGCGCAGAACGCGGCCATCGGCCCGATGTGCTCCAGCGCCTCGGCGCCGGTGAGGACGCAGACCACGCCGGGCAGCGCCCGCGCGGCGCTCGCGTCGATCGAGCGGATGCGGGCGTGGGCGTGCGGGCTGCGCAGCACGGCGGCGTGCAGCATGCCGGGCACCACGACGTCGCCGATGTAGCCCGCGCGTCCGGTCAGCAGCTTCGGGTCTTCCTTGCGGGGGGTCGGCTTGCCGACGTACTTGTAGCTCATACCTCGGCCCCCGCGGCGACGACCGACCGCACGATGTTCTGGTAGCCGGTGCAGCGGCAGAGGTTGCCCGACAGGGCCTCCCGGACGTCCGACGGCTCGGGGTGCGGGTTGTGCTCCAGCAGGGCGCAGGCGGCCATCAGCATGCCCGGCGTGCAGAAGCCGCACTGGAGGCCGTGGTTCTCGGTGAACGCGCGCTGCACCGGGTGCAGGGTGCCGTCCGGGCTGGCCAGCGACTCCACCGTGGTGACCTCGGCGCCGTCGAGCTGCGCGGCGAACATCAGGCACGCGCGGGTGGGCTCGCCGTCGACCAGCACGGTGCAGGCGCCGCACGCGCCCTGCTCGCAGCCGGCGTGGGCGCCGGTGAGGGCCAGCTCGTCGCGCAGGAAGTCCAGCAGCAGGGTGCGCGGCTCGACGAGCACGTCGTGCGCCGTGCCGTTGACGGTGACCGCGATGCGGATCTTGTCAGGCATTCCGTTCCTCCGCGCGTGAGATGGCCGTGGCGAGCGCGCGGCGGGTGAGCACCGCGGCGAGGTGGCGGCGGAAGGCGGCGGAGCCGTGGCAGTCGCCGACCGGGTCGGCGGCCGACGCGGCCAGCGCGCCCGCGGCCTGGAGCAGCTCGTCGTCGGGGTGCTCGCTCTGCAGCGCCGCCTCGGCGTCGCGGGCCCGGATCGGGCGCCGGTGCACGCCGCAGAGCGCGATGCGGGCCTGCGCGACGGCGCCGTCGTCGTCGAGGGTGACGACGGCCGCGACACCGCACATCGGCAGCTCGCCGTGGCGGCGGGACTCCTCGACGAACGCCGAGCCGGTGCGCGCTGCGGCCGTCACCGGGATCCGCAGCGCGACGGCGAGCTCGTCGGGGGCGAGCGCGCTGGTGAAGGGGCCGGTGAAGAAGTCGTCGGCGGCGATGGACCCGCTCGCCCCGGGTGCTGCGGGCCACGACCTCGCCGTCCGCGCGCGAGCAGCGCGGCGGGCAGCTCGGCCGAGGGGTCGGCGAACGCCACGCTGCCGACGGCGGTGCCGCGCCGCCGCACCGACGGGTGGGCGACCTGCCCGACCGCCTCGGCGAACAGCGGCACGCCCGTCGCGGACGTGCGGCGACGTCTCGCAGGCGCGCTGGCGGGCGACGGCGCCGATCCGCACCGTGCCGTTCTCGCGGGAGATGGCGGCGAGCTCGCCGATCCGGTTGATGTCGATCACGACGGACGGCGTGGCGAGCCGGGTGTTCATCAGCCGGACGAGGCTCTGGCCGCCCGCGAGCGGCCGGGCTTCGGAGCCGTGCTCGGCGAGGTGGGCCAGTGCCTCGTCCACGCTCCGGGGAGCGAGATAGGCGAACGGCGCAGGTTTCACTACTCCACACCTCTCTGTGCAGGCGGTGCTGAGCGGGCCCGACGGCGAGCGCGCCGAAGTACTCGATGTGGTGGCGCATCTCCTTGCCCGCCAGCTCCGGGTCGCGCCGTCGCAGGGCGGCCAGGATGGGCAGGTGCGCGTCGACGATCTGCGTCCGTGTCGACGTCGGCCCGGAGGTAGGTGATCAGCGCGCGGATCTCGGCGTGCAGCGATCGCCACACCTCCAGCAGCAGCGCGTTGCCCGCCGCCTCGAAGATCAGCTCGTGGAAGCGGGCGTCGTGGACGAGCTGGGCGTGCATGTCGCGACGCTCGGACGCGGCGCGCATGGCGTCGATCTCGGCCTGCAGCGCGTCGAGGGTGGCGTCGGTGATCTGGGGCGCGGCCGCGCGCCCGGCCACCTCCTCCAGCGCCGCCCGCACCGGGTACATCTCGCCCATCTCCTTCTCGGTGATGGTGCGGACGCGGACCCCGCGGTGGGCCTCGCTCTCGACGAAGCGCATCGCCTCCAGGTCGCGCAGCGCCTCCCGGATCGGGGCCTGGCTCACCCCGTACTCCTTCATGAGGTGGCTCTCGACGATGCGCTCGCCCGGCGCGTAGTCGCCGTCGAGGATGCGCTGGAGGATCCGCTCGCGGAGCTGCTCGCGCAGTACCGAGCGGTTCAGCGAGACGGGCACCGCTCGATTATCGATAATCGTTGGCCGACGTCAAGGCTCGTCGGCGATGCGTCAGGGTCGCCACAGGGTGTCGTCGGCCTGCTTGCAGAGCCACCACTCCGGCTCGTCGACGGCGTTGCGGTCGAGGAAGCGCTCGTGCTCGAAGCAGCGCTCGTCGCGGTCGACCACCACGAACACGCCGGTGAGCCGGTCGGCGACGGTGCGGTGGAAGCGGTCTCGCCACAGGAATCCGAGGGGCAGGTCGAGGACGTGCGCGGCCTGCCGCAGCACGGCCACGCCGATGCGGAGCTCGATCAGCCGCAGGCCGCCGTCGGGCATCCGCACCACCTGCACGGGACGCAGCCCGACCAGCCGCTTGCCGAGCGTGCGCGCGGAACCGGCCTGCCCGAGCCCGAGGTAGCCGAACACGACGACCGCGACGGCCACCGCGACGACGAGGACCTGCCGCGGCCGGTCCGCCCCGCTCCACACGTCGGTCACCCGCAGCACGTCGCGGACGAACCACGACGCGGCCAGCGTGAGCGCGAGCGCCAGCACCGCCACGACGACGAGGTCGATCGCCCAGGCCGCCGCCCGCAACCGGGGTGGCGCGAGCGCGGCGGAGCCGGGCCAGGCGGTGGTGGCGGTCATCCGTGCAGCCCGCCCGCGGCGAGGTGGATGAACGCGGCGCCGACCTCGTCGGCCGTGGTGAGCCGGTCGACGTAGCCCTGCACCGGTTCGACCGCCTTCTGCAGGGCCTCGGCGTCGGGCTCGGCGCCGAACGTGATGACGGCGAGGTTGACCGGCCTGCGCGGGTCGGCGGCGGCCTTCAGCGCGTCGCGGAGCTGGTCGAGGGAGAGCGTGGGGTTGTCGGCCTCGTTGCGGCCGTCGGTGAACACGACCGCGTGCGACGGCGTGCCCTCCCGGTAGGCCGCCTGCGCGGACCGGTAGGCGGCGAGCACGGTGTCGTGCAGGCCGGTGCCGGTGTCGGTGGGGGTGAGCGTGTCGATGGCGCCCTCGACCGTCCGCCTGCCGTCGCCCTCCAGGTCGCCGTCCGGCCGCAGGACGCGGTAGTCCCGATCGCCGTCGAGGTGGGTGCCGAAGGCCCAGAGCGACAGCCGGGCGTCGTCGGGGAGCAGCCCCGCCAGGGCCGTGACGCTGCGGCGCACCAGCGCGATCCGCGGCTCGGTGGTGGCGGGCACCAGCGCGCGCATCGAGCCGGAGACGTCGACGGCGACCAGCACGTCGGCGCGGCGGTCCTGGGAGTAGGCGGTGGCGAGGACGTGGTCGACGTGGTGGGGGCCGAGCACGTCGAACGGCGCGGCGGTGAGGGGCGGCAGGTCGTCGTCGGACGGGAGCGGGCGGCGGTCGGGCCCGCGCAGCCCCGCGGCGGTGAGGGGCCGACCGACGAGCGCCCCCTTCAGACCCGCGAGCGCCCGCGCCCGTTCGGGGTCGGCGGCGGCCGCGGCGGAGGGGAACCAGCTGTAGCGCAGCTGGGCGGTGTGGTCGGCGGGCGCGATGACCGTGCGCCCGGTGGTGGTGGCGCCGCGCAGCTCGCGCTCCGTCACCAGGCCGACCTCGCCCGGCCGCTCCGGCAGCGCGGGGGTGTCGGCGGCCACGATGCGCGTGCGGGGGAACGCGACGGCCAGCGCGTCGGCCGAGGCGTCCATGCCGTCGGCCAGCCACACCGCCTCGCCGACGGCACCGAGGCCGAGCAGGCCGTCGCCGCTGCCGCCGGGGTCGTGCGCGACGAGCCGAACGCGCGAGCCGGGCGCGGTGACGAGCTCGGCGAGCGCGCCCCATCCCCCGCCCGCCCGCTTGACCTGCGCGGCGGTGGCGTTGTCGGCGACGAAGTAGAGCGGGCTCGTCGCGACCACGGCACCGGCGTCCGCCGCGGGCGCCTCGGCCAGGGCCAGGCGCCCGGGGGCGCCGCGCCACGCCGCGTCGTCGGGGAGCCACAGGTCGGCGTCGACCGCGGCGGCGCGGGCCGCCGCACCCCGACCGTCGGCGACCGTGATGTCGAGTGGCCCGCAGGTGGCGACGGTGCGCAGGATCGGCGCGAACGACGCGGCGGTGACGATCCGCAAGGCGGGGCAGGCGCCGTCGACAGGGGGTCGCGGGGCGTACGCGGTCGTGAGGACGACGGCGAACGCGCCGACCAAGACGAGGGCGGCGACCGCCGGTAGCCATCGCCACCGGGAGTACGTCTTCCGCGCGCGGTGCTGTGGCATGAACGGGTCCTCCGGTCGGAGTCTCGCGTCCGGTGGGGAGTCCGGAGCGCACGACCTGGTGGGACGACCGTACCTGGGAGTGGCGCCGGCGGGAACGCACAGGCGATGCTCTACCCATGGCGAAGAAGGAGAAGTCGAAGGGCGACCGGCTCGCCGGTCCGATCAGCCATGCCCGGGCCGTGCCGATCGGTGACTACGGCTTCCTCAGCGACGGCGAGGTCTCGGCGCTCGTCGCTCCCGGCGGCTCGGTCGACTGGATGTGCGTGCCGCGCTTCGACTCGCCGAGCGCCTTCGGCGCCATCCTCGGTCGGCGGGCGGGCACGTTCCGGGTGGCACCGGTGGACATCACGGTGCCCGCCGACCGCCGCTACCTGCCCGGGCACGATGATCCTGGAGACCAGCTGGGCCACCGCCACCGGCTGGATCATCGTGCGCGACGCGCTGCTGATCGGCCCCTGGCACCACCAGGACGACCGCTCGCTGACCTACCGCCGCACGCCCAACGACTACGAGGCCGAGCACATCCTGCTGCGCACCATCCGCTGCGTGTCGGGCGAGGTGCAGACGATCATGGACTGCGAGCCGGTGCTCGACTACGGGCGCGCGCACGTCCGCTGGGAGTACACGGGCGAGAGCTACCACCAGGCGCAGGGCGAGCGCCGACGGCACCGACCTCACGCTCACCCTCACCACCGACATGCGGCTGGGCTTCGAAGGCGGGCAGGCCAGCACCCGCACGCTGCTCAAGGAGGGCGACGTCCGCTTCGTCGCCCTGTCCTGGGGCGGCGCCGTGCCGCCCACCGACTACGACGACGCCTACAAGCGCCAGGTCTGGACCGCCCACCACTGGCAGCACTGGCTGGCCCGCGGCCAGTTCCCCGACCACCCGTGGCGCAGCTTCCTGCAGCGCAGCGCGCTCACGCTGAAGGGCCTCACCTACGCCCCGACCGGCGCCCTCGTGGCGGCGGGCAGCGCCTCGCTCCCGGAGACGCCCGGCGGCAACCGCAACTACGACTACCGCTTCACCTGGATCCGGGACGCCACGTTCGCCCTGTGGGGCATGTACTCGCTCGGCTTCGACTGGGAGGCGGTCGACTTCTACGCCTTCATCGCCGAGATCGCCGAGAAGGACGACAGCCTGCAGATCATGTACGGCATCGGCGGGGAGCGCGAGCTCACCGAGGTGGAGCTCGACCACCTGCCCGGGCTACGCCGACTCCCGCCCGGTGCGGATCGGGAACGCCGCCTACGCCCAGCAGCAGCACGACGTCTGGGGCGCCTTGCTCGATTCGGTGTACCTGCACTCGAAGGCGGTCGACTACCTCGACAACCGGGTCTGGCCGATCCTCGAGAAGCAGGTGGCCGAGGCGCTCAAGCACTGGCGCGAGCCCGATGCGGGCATCTGGGAGGTGCGCGGCGAGCTGAAGCACTTCACGTCGTCGAAGATCATGTGCTGGGTCGCGGTCGACCGGGGTGCCCGGCTCGCGGCCATGGTGGGCGAGAGCGGCAAGGCCGACGAGTGGCAGCTGGCGGCGGAGGAGATCAAGCAGGACATCCTGGCCAACGGCGTGGACGAGCGCGGCGTCCTCACGCAGTACTACGGCAGCACGGCGCTGGACGCGTCGCTCCTGTTGGCGCCGCTCGTGCGGTTCCTGCCCGCGGACGACCCGCGCATCCGCGCCACCGTCCTGGCGATCCGCGACGAGCTGACCGTCGACGGCCTGGTGCTGCGCTACAAGGTCGAGGAGACCGACGACGGCTTCAGCGGCGAGGAGGGCACGTTCACCATCTGCTCGTTCTGGCTGGTCTCCGCGCTGTGCGAGATCGGCGAGATCCACAAGGCCCGCAAGCTCTGCGCGAAGCTGCTCTCGTTCGCCGGTCCGCTCGAGCTCTACGGCGAGGAGATCGACCCGAACAGCGGCCAGCACCTGGGCAACTTCCCCCAGGCCTTCACCCACCTCGCGCTGATCAACGCGGTGCTGCACGTGATCCAGCGGGAGGAGGAACGCGAGTCCGCGGCGGCGGAGGGCGCCCCGAAGGCGACCGGGCAGGCGAAATCGGCTAACCGCCACCGCAACTGAGCGCTCGTCAGTCGACGAGGTGCCGGACGGCGTCGGCGCCGTCGGCCCCCAACGCGGCCGCGGCGAGGGTCGCGGCCTGCCCGCTGTCGAGGCCGCGCACGCGCTGCTTGATCGCGGGGACCGCGCGCGGGGTGACGCTGAGCTCGCGCACGCCGAGCCCGACCAGCAACGCGGTGGCGCGGTCGTCGGCGGCCAGCTCGCCGCACACCGCGACGGGGACGCCGGTGCGGCACACGGCTTCCACGAGCTTCAGCACACCGGGGTCGTACGGGTCGCCTACGTCGGCGACGGCCGCGTTGCCCCGCTCGGCGGCCATCGCGTACTGGGTGAGGTCGTTCGTGCCGATGCTGAAGAAGTCGACGTGCGGCGCGAAGGCCTGCGCCTTCAGTGCGGCGGCGGGCACCTCGACCATCGTCCCGACCTCGAGGCCGTCCGGGGTGCCCCGGCCGACGAGCTCGATCGCGTCCGCGAGCATCCGGCGGGCCGCGGCCAGCTCGTCCAACGTGCTGACCATCGGGAACATCACGCTGGTCGGGTGGTCGTGCGCCACCCGCACGATCGCCGCCAGCTGCTCGGCGAGCAGCGGGGGGTGGGCCAGCGACAACCGGAGGCCCCGCACCCCGAGGAACGGGTTGGCCTCCGCGGGCATCGGCAGGTAGGAGAGCGGCTTGTCGCCGCCGACGTCCAGCGTGCGCAGCGTGATCCGCCTGCCGCCGAGCGCCTCGGCGATCCCGCGGTAGACCGCCTCCTGCTCCGCGGCGTCGGGTGCCTGCGCCCGGTCGAGGAACAGGAACTCGGTGCGGACGAGCCCGGCCAGGTCGGCGCCGCACTCGGCGGCCAGGCGGGCGTCCTCCACCGAGCCGACGTTCGCGCCGACGTGGACGGTGACGCCGTCGCTGGTGACGGCGGGTGCCGTGGCGTCTCGGAGGGCCGTGCGGCGGGAACGGGCCAGGTCGGCCGCCTGTGCCCGGAAGCGCTCCTGCACCGGGGGCGAGGGGTCGACGACGATCTCGCCGCTGCCGCCGTCGACCGCCAGGAGCGTGCCGCCGGGGACGTCGAGCACGTCGGGCCCCGCGCCGACGACCGTCGGTATCCCGAGGGCCCGCAGGAGGATCGCGCTGTGGGCGGTGGGCGCGCCGTGGGCGAGCACCACGGCCACCACCCGGGTCGGGTCGAGCTCGGCGGCTTCGGCGGGGGTCAGGTCGCTCCGCCACCAGCACGCCGCTCGGCGCGGTGCCGTCGTGGGCGACGCCCAACAGCTCGCGCAGCACGGCGTCGCGCACGGCGGCGATGTCCGCGGCGCGGGCCCGCAGGTAGGGGTCGGTCATGTCGGCCAGGTCGCCCGCGACCGCGTCGACGGCCGCGGCCCAGGCGGTGGCGGCGGGCTCACCGCCGTCCACCCGGGCGTGGACGTCGCCGAGCAGGTCGGCGTCGTCGAGCAGCAGGAGGTGGGCGTCGAAGATGGCCGCCTCGGCCTCGCCGACGTCGCGGGTGGCGCGGGCGCGCACCTGCGACACGCTGCGCCGGACGGCCGCGATCGACTCGGTGAGCCCGCTCCACTCGACGGCCGGGTCGCCCGCCTCGATCCCGGTGAGGTCGATCGGCGCGAGCCGCGGCGACCACGCCGGGCCGATGCCCACGCCGGGTGACGTGGGGATCGGGGCGGTCCCGATCCCCACCCCACCGCCCGCGGCCGCGTCGGCATCGCCGCGCTCGGCGTCGCAGCGGGCGCGACCGGGGCGGCGGGGCCGTCCAGCGGCTCGTCGAAGTTGCGGGCGGCCAGCTCGAGCAGGTGGTCGAGCGCCGCGCGGGCCTGGTTGCCGCCCGCCCTGACCTCGACGTCGTGACCGGACAGGACGCCGAGCGTGGCCACCTTCGACAGGCTGCCCGCGGGCACCCACGCCGATCCCGTCGTGCGGTTGCGGATGAGCACCCGGGCGTCGAACGCCCGCACCGCCTGCACCACCCGCGCCGCGGGCCGGGCGTGCAGCCCGTGCGGGTTGGCCACGGTGAAAGCGCCGGTGAGCTCGTCGGGCGCCGACGCCGGGTCGGGTGCCGCCTGCGGCTCGGGCGCGGCCAGGTGGGACGTCTTGCCCGCGAGGGCGCCCGCCGCCTCCGCCGCCACCTCGTCGCGGTCCGCACCGGCGGCCGCGGCCACCGCCGCGACGACCAGCCCCTCGACCAGCGGGGCCGGGCAGAGCACGACCCGGTCCCGCACGTCGTCGTCGAGCAGCTCCAGCGCGAGCTCGGCCGAGAGGACGGCGCTGCCGAGGTCCATCAGCACCACGACGCCCTGCCCCTGGTCGGCGGCCTCGATGGCCGTCATGATCTGGGTGGCGTCGGTGCCGAACGTGGTGTCGTCCAGCCCCGCCGCCACCTCCACGCGCACCGGCTCGCCGTGCAGCATCTCCCGAGCCAGGGCGACCGCCGCGTCGGCGAGCGCCCGGCTGTGCGAGACCACCACCAGCCCGGTGCGCGCCGCCATCAACCCGCGCCCACCGCGGCGGCGGCCGCCTCCAGGAGCAGGGTCGTCGAGGTCGCCCCCGGGTCCTGGTGCCCGACGCTGCGCTCGCCGAGGTAGCTCGCGCGGCCCTTGCGGGCGAGCATCGGGACGGTCGCGTCCCGGCCCTCCGCGGCGGCGGCCGCCGTGGCGCGCAAGGCGTCGGCCAGCGGTGCGCCCGCCGCGAGCGCGGTGTCCAGCGCCTCGACGGCGGGCGCCAGGGCGTCGAACATCGTCTTGTCGCCCGCCTCGGCCTTGCCGCGCGCCACGACGCCGTCGAGCCCGGCGCGCAACGCCTTGGCGAACGCCTCGGGCGTTGAGGGCGTCGACCTCGCCCGCCGCCGTCGCCATGCGCAGGAAGAACGTGCCGTAGAGCGGCCCGCTCGCCCCGCCGACGGTGCTCACCAAGGTCATCCCGACCTGTTTGAGCAGCGCTGCGGCGGTGGCGGGCGGCTTGCCGTCCAGCGCCGCGACGACGGCGGCCATGCCGCGGGCCATGTTGGCGCCGTGGTCGGCGTCGCCGATGGCGGAGTCGAGCTGGGTGAGGAGGTCTTTGTTCGCCGTGACGCGCTCGGCGAAGCCGCGGATCCACCGGTCCAACGCCGCCACGTCGATGCTGTCGGGCACTAGAGACCCCACCGCAGCCCCGGGGTGCGCACCGGCGCGTCCCACAGCCGCAGCAGTTCGTCGTCGAGCTTGAGCAGCGTGACCGAGCACCCGGCCATGTCGAGGCTGGTGATGTACGGGCCGACCAGCGACCGGACGACGGTGACGCCCGCCTTCTCCAGGATCTTCGCGACCTCGTTGTACATCAGGTACAGCTCCAGCATCGGCGTGGCGCCCATGCCGTTGACGAAGGCGAGCACGCCGTCGCCGCCCTTGAAGTCGAGGTCGGTGAGGATCGGCTCCACCAGCAGCTCCGCGACCTGGGCCGCGGGCACCAACGGCACCCGGCGGCGCCCCGGCTCGCCGTGGATCCCGATGCCGATCTCGATCTCGTCGTCGGGCAGGTCGAACGTGGGACGTCCGGCGGCGGGCACCACGCAGGAGGTGAGCGCCATGCCCATGCTGCGGCCGTTGCCGTTCACGCGCTTCGCGACCTCGGCCACGTCGGCCAGGTTGCGGCCCTCCTCCGCCGCCGCGCCCGCCAGCTTCTCCACCAGCACGGTGACGCCCACGCCGCGGCGGCCCGCGGTGTAGAGGCTGTCCTGCACGGCGACGTCGTCGTCGGTGACGACGGAGATCACCTCGACGCCCGTGTCGGCGGCGGCCAGCTCGGCCGCCATCTCGAAGTTCATGACGTCGCCGGTGTAGTTCTTCACGATGTGCAGCACGCCCGCGCCGCCGTCGACGGTGCGGGTGGCCTCCAGCATCTGGTCGGGCACCGGCGAGGTGAACACCTCGCCCGCGCAGGCCGCGTCCAGCATGCCGAGGCCGACGAACCCGCCGTGCAACGGCTCGTGGCCGGAGCCGCCGCCGGAGATCAGCCCCACCTTGCCCGTCACCGGCGCGTCGCCCCGGTAAACGATCTTGTGTTCGTGGTCGACGCGCAGCTCCGGATGGGCGGCGGCGACCCCGAGCAGTGCCTCGGCAACGACATCGGCCGGATCGTTGATCAGCTTCTTCACGGCGTACTCCCTCGCGCGTTCGCGGTGCTGGGCTCGTCGGGACGAGTCTGTACGCCAGGGCAGCGACGGCGCCAGTGTCGATCTCGGCGAGCGCGCGCTCAGGAGGGCGCCTGCGGGTCCGTCGACGGCTCAGGCGACGTCGGCCGGTTCGCCGCCGGTGACGTGCACCAGCTCGTCGAACGTGGTGGGGAAGACCGAATGCGCGATGCCGCCCGCCGCCCAGACCTCGTCGAACTCCGCCAGCGCCCGGTCGACCAGCGTGCGCACGGGCGCGGGGTGGCCGACCGGGGCGACCCCGCCGATCGCCTGGCCGGTCGCCGCCCGGACGAACTCCGGGGTGGCGCGGCGCACCCGGTCGGCGCCGATGATCGCGGCGACCTTGCCGGTGTCGACCCGGTGCGCGCCCGACGTCATCACGAGCAGCGGCGCGCCGTCGGCGTCGAACACGAGCGAGTTGGCGATCTGCCCGACCGCGATGCCCAGCGCGGCCGCGGCGGCCGGAGCGGTCGTCACCGCGTCCGGCAGCACCTGCAGGCGGGCGATCCGGGCGGGATCGGCCCCGCGGGCGGTCAGATCGGCGACGACGAGCTCGACGTTGCGGTGCACGTCAGGCACCCTGCCACGGCGCGCCCACCCGTCGCGCGCCGATTTGCGCCGCCGCGCCCAACTCACGCCGCGGAACGCACGACTCACCGTCAGGGAATGCGGGACTCGCCGTCGCGGAAACGGAGACTCGCCGTCGCAGAAACGGAGACTCGCGCTCAGGTGGCGGGTTTGGCGATGCGCGAGCCGGTGAGCTGCGAGCCGTCGGCGGCGTAGAGGGCGCACAGCACCGAGCGGGAGCCGAACGAGGACGTCGGCGAGGAGCGGTAGGCGAACGCCTCGGCCGAGGGCGCGAGCGCGGCCACCCGCAGCGCCGCCTTGTCCGGGCCTGCGATCCGGCCGGAGTTGAAGATCAACGCGCAGGCGGGCCCGGCGCCTGCGGCGACCGTTTCCCGCCCTGGGTAGGGCATGTCGAGCGAGGTGTCGAAGAGGTCGATCGCGTCGAAGATCTCGACGTCGTGCGGGTCGTCGCAGGTCGCGGTGGTGGAGTACTGCCGCCCGACCGCGAGCTGGCCCTGCAGGCAGCTGGTGGACAGCGAGGGCACCTCGGGGATGTCGCCACCCGGGCCGTAGGTGAACACCGCCGGGCCCGCCGTGCCGCGCGGCCACAGCAGGCCCACGCCCAGCCCCACGACGAGCGCCAGCGCCGCGACGCCGAGGAGCAGGGGCCACCGGCGGCCGCCCGACCCGGCGACCCGGCCGTCGGGCGTGGTGACCGTGCGGGTGGCGGTGCCCACCACGCCGGTCGGCGGGGTCGGTGGCTCGCCCGAGAGCAGCGCGGCGGCCTGCACGCCGGTGAGCCGGGCCCGCGGCTCGCGCTGCAGGAGCCCGGCGATCACGGCGCCCAGCGGCCCGCGGGTGCGCGTGGTGGGCACCTCGGCGTTGACCACGGCCGCGATCGTGGCCGCCGTCGAGTCACGGGAGAACGGGCCGCGACCCTGCACGGCGTACCAGAGCGTGGCGCCGAGGCTCCACAGGTCCGACGCCGGATCGGCGTGGCCGCCGTCGAGCCGCTCCGGCGCCATGTAGCCCGGCGAGCCGACGAGCGAGCCGGTGGTGGTGAGGCGGGGGTCGTCGGCGGCCTGTGCGATGCCGAAGTCGGTGAGCGTGACCCGCCCGTCGGCGCTCAGCATCACGTTGGACGGCTTGACGTCGCGGTGCACCACGCCGCGCTCGTGGGCGGTGCGCAGCGCACCCAGCAGCCGCCGTGCCACCTCCAGCGCGGCGTTCTCCGACAAGGGCCCCGAGCGCGCCACCACGTCGGCCAGCGTCGGTGCCTCGATGAGCTCCATGACGATGTGGTCGACGCCCCCGTCGCTGACGACGTCGTACACCGTGACGATCGCGGGGTCGTTCAGCCGCCCGGCGGTGCGGGCCTCGCGGAGGAGCCGCTCGCGGAAGAGCCGCCGGTCCTCGGGCCCGAGGCCCGTCGGGGAGGTGCAGCTCCTTGACCGCGACGTGGCGCCCCATCATGCGGTCTTCGGCGCGCCAGACGATGCCCATGCCACCGCGTCCGAGCTCGGCGAGCACGACGTAGCGACCACCGATGACCCGCGTCGGCGTCACGGCTCCCATGGGCGGTCCTCCCTGGTCACGACGCCGTCAGCGTGCCATCAGGTGCATACGGTGCCCGGAACGGGGGTCAGCAACGTGTCCAGCACCCAGGCGCCGCCCACCATTTGGCGGAACCCGTTGGTCACCGTCGTGGTGGCGACGACGGTGTCGCCCTGGTTCAGCTTCTGCACCGCGGGGGACGCGGCCGTGGCGCCGGTGCGCACGTTGACGTCGGTGCCGATCACGGTGAACGTGCACGCCTGGCCCTCCACCACCGAGGTGGCTTCGTCGAGGCCGCCCCGGTCGATGAGCGACAGGACCGCGAGGATCAGGCCGATGACGATGACGAGCGGCCAGCTGCGGAAGTCGACGCGGAGCTTGCCGGCCCCCGTCTCCTTGAGGATGAAGTAGCGCCGCTTGGCCAATGTCACTCCCCGGAACGTTGTGCCGCCACGATAGTCGCCCCACGCAGGCGGGGGTGGGAGATAGCGTGTCTTCGCGAGCAGGTCCACGAGGCGAGAAGGCGGCGAGATGAAGGTCATCTACACCTACACCGACGAGGCACCGGCGCTGGCCACGCACTCGTTCCTGCCGGTGATCGAGGCGTTCGCCGGGGCGGCCGGTGTGAGCGTCGAGACGCGCGACATCTCGCTGTCCGGCCGCATCCGCGCCGCGTTCGGCCTGGTGCCCGACGCGCTGGCCGAGCTCGGCGCGCTGGCCACCACCCCCGAGGCCAACATCATCAAGCTGCCGAACATCAGCGCGTCGATCCCGCAGCTCAAGGCGGCGATCAAGGAGCTGCAGGCGGCGGGCCACGCGGTGCCCGACTACCCGGAGAACCCGCAGACCGACGAGGAGAAGGCGGCGCGGGCGGCGTACGACGCGGTGCAGGGCAGCGCGGTCAACCCGGTGCTGCGCGAGGGCAACTCCGACCGCCGCGCCCCCGCCAGCGTCAAGCAGTTCGCCCGCAGCCACCCGCACTCGATGGGCGCGTGGTCACCCGAGTCCGCCTCGCACGTCGTCACGATGACCGACGGCGACTTCCGCCACTCCGAGACCTCCTTCACCGCCACCGAGGCCACCACCCTGCGCATCGAGCACGTGGCGGCGGACGGCACGGTCACCGTGCTCAAGGAGGCGCTGCCCGTCCTGGAAGGCGAGATCGTCGACGCCGCGGTGATGCGCCGGGCCGCGCTCGACGCGTTCCTCGCCGAGCAGGTGGCCGACGCCAAGGAGCGCGGCGTGCTGTTCTCCGTGCACCTCAAGGCCACGATGATGAAGGTGAGCGACCCGATCCTGTTCGGACGGGCCGTGGTCGCCTACTTCGCCGACGTGTTCGCCCAGTTCGGCGAGGACCTCGCGGCCGTCGGCGCCGACCCCAACGACGGGCTGGCCAGCGTGCTCACCGCGCTCGGCAAGCTGCCCGCCGACAAGCGCGAGGCGATCGAGAAGGCCATCACCGCCACCTACGAGTCCGGGCCCGCGCTGGCGATGGTCGACTCCGACCGGGGCATCACCAACCTGCACGTGCCGTCCGACGTGATCATCGACGCGTCGCTGCCCGCCGCGATCCGGTCGTCCGGGCAGATGTGGAACGCCGCGGGCGAGCAGCAGGACACGAAGTTCGTCATCCCGGATTCGTCCTACGCGCCGCTCTACGCGGAGACGATCGATTTCTGCCGCGAGCACGGCGCGTTCGACCCCACCACCATGGGCACCACCCCCAACGTCGGGCTGATGGCGCAGAAGGCCGAGGAGTACGGCAGCCACGACAAGACGTTCCAGATCGCCGCCGACGGCGTCGTCCGGGTGGTCGACGGGGATTCCGTGAAGCTGCAGCACGACGTGGCGGCGGGCGACGTCTGGCGCGCCTGCCAGACCAAGGACGCCCCGATCCGCAACTGGGTCGAGCTGGCCGTCGGGCGCGCCCGCGCCACCGGGGCGCCCGCGGTGTTCTGGCTGGACGAGAGCCGCGGCCACGACGCCCAGGTGCTGGCCAAGGTGCACGCCCAGCTCGCCGAGCTCGACACCGAGGGGCTGACGATCGAGATCCTGCCGGTGGCCGAGGCCACCCGCTACACGCTCGAGCGGGCCAAGCGCGGTGAGGACACGATCTCGGTCACCGGCAACGTGCTGCGCGACTACCTCACCGACCTCTTCCCCATCCTGGAGCTCGGCACGAGCGCGAAGATGCTCTCGATCGTGCCGCTGATGAACGGCGGCGGGCTGTTCGAGACCGGCGCGGGCGGTTCGGCGCCCAAGCACGTGCAGCAGCTCGTGAAGGAGAACCACCTGCGGTGGGACTCGCTGGGTGAGTTCCTGGCGCTGGCCGTCTCGTTCGAGTTCCTCGCCGACGCCACCGACAACCCGCGCGCGGCGATCCTCGGCAAGACGCTCGACGCGGCCACCGGGAAGCTGCTGGAGAACGGGAAGTCGCCGTCGCGCAAGGTCGGCGAGCTGGACAACCGCGGCAGCCACTTCTACCTCGCGCTCTACTGGGCGCAGGCGCTGGCCGCGCAGGGCGACGACGCCGAGCTGGCCGCGAAGTTCGCCCCGCTCGCGGCCGCGCTGGCCGACGCCGAGGAGACCATCGTCGGCGAGCTGGCGGCGGTGCAGGGCGAGCCCGTGGACCTGGGCGGCTACTACCTGGTCGACCGGGCGAAGGCCGACGCCGTGATGCGCCCGAGCGCGACGTTCAACGCGGCGCTGCGGGGCCTGTAGCGACCCGAACCGGTTGCCCAAAACCGGTTGCAGAGTGCCGTAGCGTCGCACGACGTGCTCTCGCCGTACCCGCAGCTCGTGAGGGCCGGTTTCCAGCGCTTCTCCACCTACCGGCAGGCCGCGCTCGCGGGGCTCGCCACCAACACCGTGTTCGGGTTCCTGCGGGCGTCGGTGCTGGTGGCGGTGCTGGCGCAGCGCGGCCCGGTCGGCGGGTACGACATCGCCGCGGCGGTCACGTACGTGTGGCTCGGCCAGGGGCTGCTCAACGTCGTGAACCTGTGGAGCGACCGGGAGCTCGCGGGCCGGGTGCGCACCGGCGACATCGTGATCGACCTCGGCAGGCCGTGGGACCTGCAGACCGCGCTGCTCGCCACCGACTTCGGCCGCGCGGGCTACGCCGTGCTCATGCGCCTGGTGCCGCCGGTGGCCTTCGGCGCGCTGTTCTTCCCGTTCCGCTGGCCGGAGCGGCCGGTCACGTGGGCGCTGTTCGCGGTGGCGATGGCACTGGGCACCGCGGTCAGCTTCGGCATCCGGTTCCTGCTCAACCTCAGCGCGTTCTGGCTGCTCGACGCGCGTGGCGTGCTCGCGGTGTGGGGCACGGTCGGCGGGCTGCTCTCCGGGCTGATCCTGCCGCTGGCCTGGTTCCCCGCGTGGGCGCAGGCGGTGCTCGCGTGGACGCCGTTCCCGGCGTTGTTCCAGATGCCGATCGACGTGTTCCTCGAACGCGGCGACCCGCTCGCCCTCCTCGCCCACCAACTGTTCTGGGCCGCGGCGCTGTTCGCGCTCGGCCAGGCTGGCGCTCGCCCGCGGGAGCAGGCGGCTGGTGGTGCAAGGTGGGTAGGAGCGTCTACGCCCGCATCGTCGCGTCCCGCATCCGCAGCCAGCTGGCCTACCCGGTGTCGTTCGCGCTGGACGTGTTCTCCCAGCTCCTCGGCCAGAGCATGGAGCTGCTCGCGATCCTGGTGATCTTCACTCAGGTCACCTCGCTCGGCGGGTTCTCGGCGGGCGAGGTCGTGCTGATCTACGGGTTGGCCGCCACGGCGTTCGGGTTGGCCGACCTCGCCGTCGGCCAGGTGGAGGCGCTGCCCGACTACATCCGCACCGGCGAGCTCGACGTGCTCCTCCTGCGCCCGCTCGGCGCCCTCGCCCAGCTGCTCTCGGCCGACGTCCAGCTGCGCCGGGTCGGCCGGGTCGCGGTCGGGCTGGTCACGCTGGCCTGGGCGTTGCGCGACGTCGAGTGGACGCCGCTGCGGGTCGTGGTGGCCGTCGTCGCCCCGCTGGCGGGGGCGGTGCTGCTCTCGGCGATCTGGATCGCGGCGAACTGCGTGTCGTTCTGGCTGGTCGACGGCCGCGAGGTGGCCAACTCGGTGACCTACGGCTCCGACTTCGCCACCTCCTACCCCATCACCGTCTACGGGCCCTGGCTGCGGCGGATCATGTGCTTCGTCGTGCCCGGCGCGTTCGTGGCGTACTTCCCGGCGCTGGCGCTCACGGGGCGGCCCGATCCGCTGGGCTTCCCCGACTTCGTGCGCTATTGCTCCCCGCTCGTCGCGGCGGCCATGGTCGGGGTCGCCGCGCTTCGTCTGGCGCACCGGGGTGCGCCGCTACCAGGGGACGGGGTCGTGATCGTCGAAACCGAAGGCCTGACCAGGACGTTCGTCGTGGCGCGGCGGAAGCGGGTGACGGCCGTCGAGGGCGTGACGCTGACCATCGCGGCGGGCGAGGCGGTGGGCTTCCTCGGCCCGAACGGGGCGGGCAAGTCCACCACGATCAAGATGCTGACCGGCGTGCTGGTGCCGACCGCGGGCCGGGCCAGGGTGTGCGGGCTCGACCCGGTGCGCGAGCGGCGCGCGCTCGCCCGGCGCATCGGCGTCGTGTTCGGGCAGCGCAGCCAGCTCTGGTGGGACCTGCCGCTGCAGGAGAGCTTCGCCCTGCACGGCGCCATCCACCGGGTGCCCTACTCCGACCGCCTCGACGAGTGCGTCGAGCTGCTGGACATGACCGAGTTCCTCTCGACGCCGGTGCGGCAGCTCTCGCTGGGTCAGCGCATGCGGGGCGAGGTGACGGCGGCGCTGCTGCACCGACCCGAGCTGCTGGTGCTCGACGAGCCGACCATCGGGCTGGACCTGGCGAGCAAGGAGCGGCTGCGGGCGTTCCTCGCCGACCTGGTCGCGCGCGGCGCCGTCACGCTGCTGCTCACCACGCACGACCTGCCCGACGTCGAACGGCTGTGCCGGCGCGTCGTGGTGATCGACCGCGGCCGGGTGCTGGTGGACGACGACCTCGCGGCGCTGCGGGCCCGCTTCGGCGGCGCGCGGGAGGTGGTGGTGGACCTGGCCGAGCCCGCCCCGCCGCTCACCGGCCTGCCGGGCGTGCACGACGTCACCGTCGAGGCGGGTGGGCTGCGGCAGCGCCTCGCGTTCGCGCCCGCCGACACCACGGCCGCCGCGGTGATCGCCGCCGTGGCCGAGCAGGCGGCGCTGCGGGACGTGGCCGTGGTCGAGCCGTCGATCGAGTCCCTGGTCCGGACGCTCTACGCGGGCTAAGGCGTGAGCGAGCCGCGGGTGATCGTGGCCGCCAGTAAGACCATCGCCACGCCGAACCCGGAGTAGCAGAGCACGTCGACGACCTTGCCGCGGATGGCCAGCAGCCCTACCCGTTCGGCGGGGACGGTCGATCCGCAGCACCGCCGCCACCAACAGCGCCACGCCGAGCAGCACCGCGCCCCTGCGCCAGTGCTGGGTGAGCACGAGGCCCATCCCCACCAGCGCGATCACGGCCACCAGCGCGGCGGGGAGGAACGCCGGGAGCCGGGACCTATCCCAGGGCACGCGCAGTCCTGATGCTCACTACGGCAAGCTCCGTTCGGCCGCCTCGACCACGTTCGTCAGCAGCATCGCCCGCGTCATCGGGCCGACGCCGCCGGGCATCGGGGCCAGCAGGCCCGCCACCTCCGCCACCTCCGGCGCGACGTCGCCGACCAACCCCAGCTCCGTGCGCGTGACGCCGACGTCGAGCACCGTGGCGCCCGGCGCGACCATGTCGGCGGTGATCAGCCCGGCCACCCCGGCCGCGGCGACCACGACGTCGGCCCGCCGCACCTCGGCGGCGAGGTCGCGGGTGCCGGTGTGGCAGAGCGTGACCGTGCAGTTCTCGCTGCGCCGGGTGAGCAGCAGCCCCAGCGGGCGGCCGACGGTGACACCGCGGCCCACCACCGTGACCCGCGCCCCGGCCAGCTCGACGCCGTAGCGCCTGCACAGCGCCACGATCCCGCGCGGCGTGCAGGGCAGCGGCGCCTCCTCGCCGAGCACGAGCCGCCCGAGGCTCACCGGGTGCAGCCCGTCGGCGTCCTTGGCCGGGTCGACCCGCTCCAGCGCGGCGCCTTCGTCGAGCCCGCGCGGCAGCGGCAGCTGGACGATGAAGCCGGTGCACGTCGGATCGGCGTTGAGCTCGTCGATCGCGCGCTCGACGTCGGCCTGCGTGGCGTCGGCGGGCAGCTCGCGCTGGATCGAGGCGATGCCGACCTTGGCGCAGTCGCGGTGCTTGCCGCGCACGTAGGCGTGCGAGCCGGGGTCGTCGCCGACGAGCAGGGTGCCCAGCCCGGGCGTCACACCGGCCGCCGCCAGCTTCTCCACCCGCCCCGTCAGGTCCACGAGGATCTCGGCCAGAGCCGCCTTGCCGTCCATCACCGTCGCCGTCACCGGGCCATCCTCGCATTCACCTGAAGTCCCGCGACTTGACGGGGACGGCCAGGGCCAGCTTCTGCAGCCGGTCGGCCACCAGGTTGAGCACCCCCTCGGGACTGCGCTCCAGCCGTCCCCGCACGAGCAGGGCCGCGCTGCCCAGCGCCACCGTGCGGTAGCGCGCCCACAGCCCCTCCGAGCACGTGACGTTGAGCATGCCGCTCTCGTCTTCCAGGTTCACGAACGTGACCCCGGCCGCGGTGGCCGGGCGCTGCCGGTGGGTGACGAGCCCGCCGACCAGCACGCGCGGCGGCTGCGCCTCCGGGTCGCTGGGCGGCTCGAGGGCACCGAGGCGGTCGATGCGGATCGCGCCGAGGCCGTCGAGCTGGGCCCGCAGGTGCTGGATGGGGTGGCTGTCCGGGGAGACGCCGGTGGCCCAGACGTCCGCGACCGTGAGCTCCGCGTCGGTGAGCCCCGGGCAGCGCGGGCGCCTCCAGGCCGACGGCCGTGCCCGGCAGGTGCTCCGCGCGCACCGACGCCACCACCCCGGCCGCCCACAGCGCCGCCCGCCGGTCGATCCCGAAACAGCCGAACGCCCCCGCCGTGGCCAGCGCCTCGGCCTGCGCCGAGGTGAGCCGCACGCGCCCGGCGAGATCGGCGAGGTCGCGGAACGGGCCGCCGCGCCCGCGTTCGGCGTCGATCGACTCGGCGAGGTCCAGCCCGATCGTGCGCACCTCGGCCAGCCCCAGCCGGAGGGCCAGGCCGCCCGTGCTGCGGCCGTCGCGGAACAGGATCGCTTCGGCGCGCCCGGCGTTGACGTCGGGGCCGACCGCGACCACCCCGTGCCGCCGCGCGTCGGCCACCAGCGACTGCGGTGAGTAGAAGCCCATCGGCTGGGAGTTGAGCAGCGCCGCGCAGAACGCCGCCGGGTGGTAGAGCTTGAACCACGCGCTGTAGTAGACGAGCGACGCGAAGCTGATCGAGTGGCTCTCGGGGAAGCCGAAGTTGGCGAACGCCAGCATCTTGTCGAAGATCTTCTGCGCCACCTCGCCGGTGATGTCGTTGGCGGCCATGCCGTCGAAGAACCGGCCGCGCAGCCGCTCCATCTTCTCCGTGGAGCGCTTGGAACCCATCGCGCGGCGCAGCTCGTCGGCGTCGCCCGCGGAGAACCCGGCGACGTCCACCGCGATCTGCATGAGCTGCTCCTGGAACAGCGGCACCCCGAGGGTCTTCTTCAGCGCACCCGCCAGCAGCGGGTGGTCGTAGGTGGGCTCCTCCAGCCCGTTGCGGCGGCGGATGTAGGGGTGCACCGAGCCGCCCTGGATCGGGCCGGGCCGGATCAGCGCGACCTCGACGACCAGGTCGTAGAACTCGCGCGGCTTGAGCCGGGGCAGCGTGGCCATCTGGGCGCGGGACTCCACCTGGAACACCCCGACCGAATCGGCCTTCTGCAGCATCGCGTACACGGCCGGGTCGGTGGCCTGCAGCTCGTGCAGCTCGATCTTCTCGCCGGTGTGCTCCCGACGAGGTCGATCATCAGGTGCAGCGCGGTGAGCATGCCCAGGCCGAGCAGGTCGAACTTGACCAGGCCCGCGTAGGCGCAGTCGTCCTTGTCCCACTGGACGACCGAGCGGCCCTCCATCCGGGCCCACTCGACGGGCACCACCTCCGACACCGGACGGTCGCAGATCACCATGCCGCCGGAGTGGATGCCCAGGTGGCGGGGGAAGCCCAGGAGCTGGGTGGCCAGTGCACCGACCTGCTGCGGCATGCCCTCCACGGCGGGCGCGCCGTTCCAGCGCTCGATCCGCTTGCTCCACGCGTCCTGCTGGCCGGGTGAGAACCCCAGCGCCTTGGCGACGTCGCGCACGGCCGAGCGCGGGCGGTAGGTGATCACGTTGGCGACCTGGGCGGCGCACCCCCGCCCGTAGGTCTGGTAGACGTACTGGATCACCTCCTCGCGGCGGCCGGACTCGATGTCGAGGTCGATGTCGGGGTAGCCCTCCCGCGCCGGGGACAGGAAGCGCTCGAACAGCAGGCCCATCGCCACGGCGTCGACGTTGGTGATGCCCAGCGCGAAGCACACCGCGGAGTTGGCGGCCGAGCCGCGGCCCTGGCAGAGGATGTCGGCGCGGCGGCAGAACTCGACGATGTCGTGGACGATCAGGAAGTAGCCCGGGAAGTTCTTCTCCTCGATGATCGCCAGCTCGTGGCTGATCATGTGGACGGCCTCGGGGTACTCCGCGTGGCTGCCGTAGCGCTTCGCGACGCCGCGCCAGGTGAGCTCGCGCAGCCACGACACCTCGGTCTCCCCCGGCGGCACCGGGAACGGCGGCAGGTTCGGCGCCACCAGCCGGATCGAGAACGCGCACTCCCGCCCGAACGCGGCCGCCCGCGCCACGGCGCCCGGGTGGCGGTGCTCGAAGCGGGCGGTGAGCTCGGCGCCGGAGCGCAGGTGCGCGGTGCCCGCCGGGGGGAGCCAGCCGTCGGCGTCGTCGAGGCTGCGCCGGGCGCGCACCGCGGCCAGCGCCGTGGCGAGGGGGAACCGGGCAGGCGTGGCGTAGTGCGCCGCGGTGGTGACGATCGTGGGCAGGCCCGCCGCGGCGGCGAGCGCGGCGAGCGCGTCGTTGCGCTCGGTGTCTTCCGGCAGGCCCGCGTGGGTGAGCTCGACGGCCACGTGCTCGGCCCCGAACCACTCGCGCAGCCGCTTCAGCTCCCGCGCGGGATCGCCGCCGCTCTGCAACGCCCGGCGGACCGCGCCCTTGCGGCAGCCGGACAGGGCGAGGACGTGGCCCGCGGTGTGCTCGACCAGCTCGTCGAGGTCGTAGACCGGGCGGCCCTTCTCCTCGCCGCGCAGCTGGGCGGCGCTGACCATGCGGCAGAGCCCGCGGTAGCCCTCGGGATCGCGGGCGAGCAGCAGCAGGTGGGTGCCCTCCGGGTCGGCCACGCCGTTCTGCGGGGCGGAGAGGCCGAGCGAGAGCTCGGTGCCGAACACCGTGGGGACCTCCAGCTCGGCGGCCGCCTCCGCGAAGCGGACCACGCCGTACATGCCGTCGTGGTCGGTGAGCGCCAACGCCTCCAGCCCGAGCCGCTTGGCCTGCTCGACGAGCTCCTCGGGCGGGCTCGCGCCGTCGAGGAAGCTGAAGTTGGAGTGGCAGTGCAGCTCGGCGTAGGGCACGCGCTCGGCGGGCTCGTCCAGGAGCGGTGGGGCGTAGCGGTCGCGCTTGCGCGACCAGGCCGGGCTGTCGCCGCCGTCGGCCTCCGGGCCGCCGGACAGCGAGCCACCGTTCGCGTCCGGAGAGCACCGCCTCCAGGGTGCTCCACGGGACGTCCGGGTTGTTCCAGCCCACCCCTCAAGTCGAACACATGTTCGGCCGTCAAACCAGGGTGGGGGATATCTCGCCGGAGCCACGGCGGATCAGGGTGGTCGGCACCAGCCGCACCTCGGGCGGACGGGTGCTGCCGCCGATCCGGTCGAACAGCAGCTCGGCGGCCGTGCGGCCCATCGCCGCCGGGTCCTGCGCCACCACGGTGACGCCCGGGGAGAGCAGCTCGGCCAGCAGGAAGTCGTCGAAGCCGACCAGCGCCACCCGGTGCTCGAGGCCGAGGCGGCGCAGCGCCCGCACCGCGCCGATCGTGATCATGTTCTGGGCGGTGAAGAGCGCCGTCGGCGGGTCCGGCCGCGACAGCAGCGCCGTGACCGCCCCGTCCGAGCCGCCCGCGTCCCGGATGTCCTGGACGACCAGGGCGGGGTCGGCGGCGATGCCCCGGGCGGCGAGCGCGTCGTGGTAGCCCGCGAGCCGCTGGACCGCGGTCGGGATGGTCCGCCGGTCGCCGAGGTAGGCGATGCGCCGGTGGCCCGCGGCCACGAGGTGCCGCACCCCCTCCGCGGCGCCGACGTCGTTGGTGGCGAGCACCGAGTCGACCGGCAGGTTGCCCGCCGCCCGGTCGACGCACACGATCGCCGTGCCCCGCCGCAGCTCGCCCGCGAGGTGGGACTGGTCTTCCCCGGCGGGCGCGAGCACCAGCCCGTCGACGTGCCGGGCACCGAACTGCTTGCACAGCGCCTGCTCGCGGTCGGCGTCCTCGTCGAGGCTGGCCGAGAGCACGAACACCCCGCGCGGCACGGCGACGTCCTCCACCGCCCGCTGGACGGCGGCAGAGAACGGGTTGGCCACGTCTTCGAGGAGCAATCCGATCGTGGCCGTCCTGTGATCGGAACGGCGCAGGATCCGAGCGCCTGCGTTCGGACGAAAGTCGAGGTCCTCGATGGCCTGCCGCACCCGTCGCTCCAGCAGAGGGGAGACGCCGCCCTCTTCGTTGACGACCCGGGAGACGGTCTTGAAGCTGACCTGCGCCCGCGCTGCGACGTCACGCATCGTGGGACGACGACCGTCTCTCTGCGTTGCCCAAGGGATCCTCCGACGCGCCGGGCGGCACTGCCGCGTGGTGCCGCACATCGTGGTTGAGGTGCGTCAACGTTGTCAACTCTGATCCGACCGTTGCCAACCCGTTACAGATCAACCCCGATAAGGGCTTGTAAAAGCGCCGAAGAGCCTGCATTGTCTGTTGACAACGTTGTCGACACGCGGCATGTTACCTGTCAAAGAAGACGAAAGGGTCGCCCATGAACCTCTCTTGGTCCTCCTCCCGCCGGACCACCGCACTCGTCAGCCTCGGCGCTGCGGCCGCGCTGGCCCTCGCGGGCTGTGGCGGGAGCTCCGGCAGCTCGTCCGGCGGCTCGTCCACCGGCGGCGCAAGTGGTGAGAAGCCGATCGTCGGCCTGATCACCAAGACCGACACCAACCCCTTCTTCGTCAAGATGAAGGAGGGCGCGCAGCAGGCCGCCGACAAGGCGGGCCTCACGCTGCAGAGCTTCGCGGGCAAGCAGGACGGTGACAACGAGGCCCAGGTCCAGGCGATCGAGAACCTGATCTCCGCCGGCGCCAAGGGCATCCTGATCACGCCGAGCGACTCGAAGGCCATCGTCCCCGAGATCGACAAGGCCAAGCAGGCGGGCATGCTCGTCGTCGCGCTCGACACCCCCACCGACCCGCCGAACGCGGTCGACGCCACCTTCGCCACGGACAACTTCCAGGCCGGTCTGCTGATCGGCGAGTGGGCCAAGTCCAAGCTCGGCCCGCAGGCGGCGACGGCCAAGATCGCCATGCTCGACCTGAACGCCAACCAGGTCTCCGTCGACGTCAAGCGCGACCAGGGCTTCCTCAAGGGCTTCGGCGTGGACGTCGCCGATGTGAACAAGATCGGTGACGAGAACGACCCGCGGATCGTCGGCCACGACGTGACCGACGGCGCCGAGGAAGGCGGCCGCACCGCGATGGAGAACCTCCTCCAGAAGGACCCGGGGATCACCCTCGTCTACACGATCAACGAGCCCGCCGCCGCGGGCGCCTACCAGGCGCTGAAGGCCGCGGGCAAGGAGAAGAGCGTCACCATCGTCTCGGTCGACGGCGGCTGCCCCGGTGTCCAGGCCGTCAAGGCGGGCCAGCTCGGCGCCACCTCGCAGCAGTACCCGCTGAAGATGGCGCAGCAGGGCGTCGACGCGGTCGCGGCCTTCGCCAAGGACGGCACCAAGCCGCAGGCGTCCGCGGGCAAGGACTTCGTCGACACCGGCGTCACGCTCATCACCGACCAGGCTCAGCCCGGGGTCGACTCCAAGGACACCGCCTTCGGCCTGCAGAACTGCTGGGGCTGATCTCTAGACGGATCGTCCGGTTCCAGAGCAGGCTGGGGTGAGGCCGGTCACAGACCCCTCACCCCAGCCGCCCGACCGCGACTGACGAAGGAGCGCACGCATGGCCTCAGATACCTCGGGCGGCACGACCACCGCCCAGCCGGACCTCCCGACCGGCTTCGACGAGAACAAGTCGGAGTCGATGCTCAACCGGATCCAGCACGTCCTGCACGCCAACCCGATCCTCGGCCCGTTGGCGGTGCTCGTCGTGGCGATCATCGCGTTCGCGATCGTCAACGGCCGGTTCCTCTCGGCGGCGAACCTCGGCCTGGTGCTGCAGCAGGTCACGGTGATCGCGACGATCGCCCTCGGCCAGACGCTGATCATCCTCACCGCGGGCATCGACCTCTCCGCGGGCGCGATCGCCGTGTTCACGTCCATCCTCATGGCCAACATGGCCGTCAAGCTCGGCGTGCCCGGCGTCGTGGCGATCATCATCGGCCTGATCCTCGGCACGCTGATGGGCGCGATCAACGGCCTGCTGGTCACCCGGATCAACCTGCCCCCGTTCATCGTCACCCTGGCGACACTGTCGATCTACTTCTCGCTGAACTCGGTGGTCTCCCGCAGCGAGACGATCCGCGGGTCGGACATGCCCCCGATCATGACCGCCACCGGGAACAACGCGTTCCGGATCGGCGGTTTCAGCCTCACCTGGGGCACGATCATCATGCTCTTGCTGTTCGCGATCTTCTTCTACTCGCTGGGCAGCACGTCATGGGGCAAGCACGTCTACGCCACCGGTGACGACGTCGAGGCCGCCCGGCTGGCGGGCATCCGCACCGACCGCGTGCTGCTGTCGGTGTACCTCGTCGCGGGCCTGATCTACGCGATCGGCGCCTGGGTCCTGATGGGCCGCCTGGCCTCGGCCAGCCCCAACGTCGGCACCGAGTACAACCTGAACTCCATCACCGCCGTGGTGCTCGGCGGCACGAGCCTCTTCGGCGGACGCGGGCTCGTGCTCGGCACGCTGGTCGGAGCGCTGATCGTCGGCGTCTTCCAGAACGGGCTGCAGCTCGCGGGCGTCGACGTCGTCTGGCAGGGCACCGCGATCGGTCTGCTCGTGCTCATCGCCGTCGCCCTCGACCAGTGGATCCGGAAGGTGAAGGCATGAGCAGCCCCTCGTTGGACAAGGAACAGACCCCGGAGGCCACCCGCGAGCCGGTGCTGCAGGCCAAGGGCCTGGTCAAGCGCTACGGCAAGGTCACCGCGATCGCCAGCGGCGACCTCGAGCTCTACCCCGGCGAGATCCTCGCGGTCATCGGCGACAACGGCGCGGGCAAGACCAGCCTGATCAAGGCCCTGTGCGGCGCGCTGATCCCGGACGCGGGCGAGATCCGGCTCGACGGCCAAGTCGTGCACTTCAAGAGCCCGATGGACGCCCGCCAGGCGGGCATCGAGACCGTGTACCAGACACTGGCCGTGGCGCCGGGCCTGGATATCGCCGACAACCTGTTCCTCGGCCGCGAGGAACGCAAGCCCGGCGTCCTCGGCTCCGTGTTCCGGATGCTCGACAAGAAGCACATGAAGTCCGAGGCCGCCCGGCACATGAGCGAGCTGGGCGTAGGCACGCTGCAGAACATCGGGCAGGCCGTGGAGAGCCTGTCCGGTGGGCAGCGCCAGGCCGTCGCGGTGGCGCGCTCGGCGGCGTTCGGCAGCAAGGTCGTCATCCTCGACGAGCCGACGGCCGCGCTGGGCGTCAAGGAGGGCAACCGGGTGCTGCAGCTGATCCGCGACGTCCGCGACCGGGGCCTCCCGGTCATCCTGATCAGCCACAACATGCCGCACGTCTTCGAGGTCGCCGACCGCATCCACATCCAGCGGCTCGGCAGGCGCGCGACGGTGATCACGCCGCAGATCGCACACCATGTCCGAGGCGGTGGCCATCATGACCGGCGCCGCGGAACCGCCGCCTGCGGTGGCCTGAGTACCCCTCCACGAACGGCCGGGCGCTTCCGGGACCGAAGCGCCCGGCCGTTTCGGCGTCCGGGGTCAGTCGTAGACCCCGGCCACCCACCACCGGCTCTCGCGGGCGATGAGCAGCAGGGCCGTGCCGTCGTCGAGGACGACCTGCATCCGGGCCGACGGGGTGGCCTCCGGGCTCCACCAGCGGGCCCACACCGGCCACGGCCCCGACCAGCCGACGACGGCAGCGGGCGCGCGGCCCTCGACCGTGACCCGGGCGGGTGGCGCGGAGAGCAGGTCGGGGCGGTCGAGCCGGACCGCTTCGTCCGCGGCGTCGTGGACGAGCGCGGGCAGCGGCTCGGGCGGCACCGTGGCCGGGGACGGGGCGGGCAGGCGGCCCGGCCACGACGGCGGCGACTCCCGCACCGGCGACGGGCGCGGGGAGCGGTGGACGGGTAGCCGTCGCCGTCGGGAGCGTGAGCCGGGCGGCGGGCCATCCTGCTGGAGCAGCTCCACCGCCGAGAGCCGCCCGGTGCGGCGCAGCACGTCGACCGGCCACCCGGCAGGCGCGGCGCCGGTGAGGTCGGGGACCAGGTCCGCCGGGCGCCGCCGTCCCGAAGCGGCGCCGCGGACCGCGAGCGAGGCGACGCGGCCGGGGCGGCGACGCGGCGGCGGGCATGACGCGGCGGGCGGGGGGTCGGGTTCGGCGCGGTCGTCGCCCCAGGGGACCAGCCGGATGCGCTCGGCCGGGTCGCGGCCGCCGCCGAGCACCGCCGTGACCACCGACTCCGGCCCCAGCAGCGCCTGCACCCGCACCAGCGCGCGCCCGGCCCGCTCGTCGGCCTCCCCCGTCTCACCCCACAGGCCGCGTTGCAGCGCGCCTGCGGCGACGGTCTCCTCCGGCACCAGCCGCAGCCGCACCACCGCCCCGTCTTCCGGGGTGTGCCGCCGGTTGGTCAGCCAGGCGTCGAGCTGCCAGCGCACCCGGTCGACCGTGGCGGCGGGGGTGAGCGGCTCCGCGCACCGCCAGATCCGGTGCAGCTCCTCCCCCGCGGCCGTGTGGGCGGTGACCCCGAGTCGCGTGCACGCCAGCCCGTGGCCCGCCAAGGTGGCGTGCAGCCGCTCGGCCAGGCCGCGGGCGGCGAACGCGGCGGCGTCGACGCGGTCGACGGGCGGATCGAGCTCGGCCTCGACCGTGAGCTCCTCGGGCGGTCGGCGCCGCAGCGGCGGCCGGGGATCCAGCCCGCGGGCGAGCCGGTGGCAGAGCACGGCGTCGGCGCCGAACCGGGACGCGACGTCGGCCGGGTCGAGCGCGGCGAACGCGCCCAGGCTCCGCAGCCCGAGGCGGCGGAGGAGGTCGACGAGGGCGGAGCGGTCGATGTCGGGCTCGCGGTCGAGCTCCTCCACGCCGAGCGCGGCGAGGAAGGCGGGCGTGTCGCCGGGCGCGACGGCCACCGCACGACGGGCGGCCAGCACGGCGGCGAACAGCCCGTCGGCGAACCCCGCCTGCACCTCCACGCCGGTGCGGGCGGCGACCTGGTCGACCAGCCGCTCCGCCGCCGTCAGCTCGCCGCCGAACCAGCTCGCCGGGCCGCGGGAGGGCAGCGCCACCAGGCCGGGGCGGAGGATCTCCACCCCCGGCGCCAGCTCCTCGACCGCGACGACCACCGGCTCGAACGCCCGCGCGTCCCGATCCGGATCGGGGGCGAGGACGGCCAGCTCGGGGCAGCGGGCCTGGGCCTCCCGGCGGCGCAGCCCCCGCCGCACGCCCTGCGTGCGGGCCACCGCCGAACACGCCAGCACCCGCCCCGCGACGAACACCGCCGCGGGCTGGTGCGGCGGGACGCCCGCGGCGTGCGCGGCGGCGGTGACCGGCCAGTCGGGCGACCACAGCGCGAGCACCCGCACGGCCCGCTCGGTCATCCGGCCAACCTGACGGGAGCAGCCACCGCAGCCGGGGCTTGCTCGAGGGCGGCGGCCGCCGCCGGGTCCATCTCCGCGAGGGCCACCGCCGCGGGACCCACCGCCGCCGGGGCCGGCGCCGCCGGAGCCCCGGCCGCCGGGACCGCGGCGGGGATCGCGGGCATCAGCAGCCGCTCCACCCGACCCGCCGGGGCCATCCCCCGCCCCAGCACCCGGACCTCGACCTGCCGCTGCCCGAGCCGCCCGCTGCCGCCGTGGAGCCCGGCCCCCACCCCGCCCCACCGGGCACCGGTGCAGCTCAGCTGGACATCGGCGCCCGGCCACGAGCCCAGCACGCAGAGCACCGCGCCCCGCTGCCGGGCCCGCGCCGCGAGCCGCTGCCGCTCACCCGCGGGCACCGGGCGCGCGACGGTGGTGACGACGACGTCGAGCCCGTCGAGCAACGCGGACGTGACCGCCATCAGCTCCGGCCCGGGAGCAGGCACCAACGCCAGGCGATCCAGCCGCATCCCGGCCTCGGCGGCGGCGACCAGCCCCAGATCGGGACGCCCGACGACGCCCACCCACGCCCCGCCCGCGGACGCCTCGACGAGCACGGCCCACAGCAGCGACGTGGCCGCCGGGCCCGCCGCGACGGCCACCGTGGTGCCCCGCCGCAACCCCCCCGCGGGCAGCAGCCGGGCCAGCGGCGCGACGACGGGCAGCACGCGCCCGCCGACCCCACCGACGCCGCCGCCCACGCCGCCACCATCGACCTCGCCGCCGACCTCCGGCGCCGGGCGATCGCGGACCGCGCGATCCTCCGCCCGCCGCAGCAGCCCCCGCGCGTGCTCCAGCTTGGCCGCCGCATCGCTCGAACCCACGACACACCTCTCCCCCACGGCGCCGCGGGGAGACGGCGGATCGAACTTAAGTTCGAATTCTAGCGCCGAGAACTCGGCACGCCAGCGTCGGATGCCTCGTCGAGCTGCTCGATCCGCAGCGGGTCGAGCCCGTGATCGGCGAACGACGTGATCTCCGCCTGGCTGAAGGGCCACGGAGGGCGGCAGGCGCGCTCTCGGCGTCCCAGTCGTTCACTAGTGGGCGAAGTGCCGCGTGCCCGTGAAGTACATCGGGACGCCCGCAGCCGCCGCGGCCTCGACCGAGAGCGGGTCGCGCACCGATCCCCCGGGCTGCACGACCGCGCGCACCCCGGCGTCGAGCAGCACCTGCAAGCCGTCGGGGAACGGGAAGTACGCGTCGGACGCGGCCACCGAACCCCGCGTGCGATCGCCCGCCCTCGCCACCGCGAGCCGCGCGGCGTCCACCCGGTTGACCTGGCCCATCCCGACGCCCACCGCAGCGCCGTCGGTGGCCAGCAGGATCGCGTTCGACTTCACCGACCGGCAGGCGCGCCAGGCGAAGACGAGATCGGCGAGGACGTCGTCGTCCACGGGGTCGCCGGTGGCGAGCGTCCAGGTGGTCGGGTCGTCGCCGGGGGCGTCGAGGCTGTCGCGCTGCTGCAGCAGCAGGCCGCCCGAGACCGGTCGCAGCTCCGCGCCACCGCGCGGCGGCGCGACGGGCAGCCGCAGCACCCGCAGGTTGCGGCGCTCCGCGAGCACGGCCGACGCCCCCTCGGCGTACGCGGGCGCCACGACGACCTCGGTGAAGATCTCCGCGATCTGCTCGGCCAGCTCGACGCTCACCTCGCCGTTCACCGCGATCACCCCACCGAACGCGCTGGTGGGGTCGGTGGCGTGGGCCTTGCGGTGCGCCTCCGCGACGTCCGCGCCGATCGCGATCCCGCACGGGTTGGCGTGCTTGATCACCGCAACGCAGGGCACGTCGCCGTGGTCGTGGGCGGCCCGCCAGGCGGCGTCGGCGTCGACGTAGTTGTTGTAGGACATCTCCTTGCCCGACAGCTGCTCCGCGACGGCCAGCCCCGGCGCCCCCGACGCGTACAGCGCGGCGGCCTGGTGCGGGTTCTCGCCGTAGCGGAGGGTGGCGTGGCGCTCCCAGGTGGCGCCGACCCAGCCGGGGAACGGGTTGCCGTCGGGCGCGATCACGTTGCCGAGGTAGGAGGCGACAGCCACGTCGTACGTCGCGGTGTGCCGGAACGCGGTGACCGCGAGCGCGCGCCGGTCGGCCAGCGTGAACCCGCCGTCCTTGACGCTCTCGAGCACCCAGTCGTAGCGGCTCGGGTCGACGACGACCGCCACGCTGTCGTGGTTCTTCGCCGACGCCCGCACCATGGCGGGGCCGCCGACGTCGATCTGCTCGACGCACTCGTCCGGCGTGGCGCCCGACGCGACCGTGGCCGTGAACGGGTAGAGGTTGCTCACCAACAGCTCGAAGGGCGCGATGCCCAGCTCGGCGAGCTGCGCGAGGTGGTCGGGTTTGCGGGTGTCGGCGAGGAGCCCGGCGTGCACGCGCGGGTGCAGGGTCTTGACGCGCCCGTCCAGGCACTCGGGGAAGCCCGGTGAGCTGCTCGACCGCCGTGACGGGCACGCCCGCGTCCGCGATGACCTGCGCGGTCGAGCCGGTGGAGACGACCTCGACGCCCAGCGCGTGCAGCCCGGTGGCCAGCTCGGCGAGGCCGGTCTTGTCGTAGACGCTGACCAGGGCGCGCTTGACGGGCCTGCGCTCAGCGGCTTCTGGGGAGCTCACGGGATGGTCACCTCTCGTCCGTTGACGGTGGCCCCGTGGTGGGCCAGCGCGGCGACGGTCGCTGACGAGCAACCGGCGTTCCTCGATCTTGATGCGCTCGTGCAGGCGCTCGGGGTCGTCGCCCGGTTCGACGGGCACGGCGGCCTGGGCGAGCACCGGGCCGGTGTCGACGCCGTCGTCGACGAGGTGCACGGTGGCGCCGGTGACCTTCACGCCGTAGGCCAGCGCGTCGGCCGGGGCCTGCGTGCCGGGGAAGGCGGGCAGCAAGCGCGGGGTGGGTGTTGATCAGCGGGGCGCCGATGGCCTCGCGGAACGACGGCCCGAGGATCTTCATGAAGCCCGCGCTGACGACCAGGTCGGGCTGGTGTTCGGCGACGGCCTTGGCGAGGGCGGCGTCCCAGGCGACGCGGTCGGCGAAGTCGACGAGCCGCAGGTGGAAGGTGGGCACCCCGGCGCGTTCGGCGCGGGCGAGGCCCTCGATGCCGGGGCGGTCGGCGGCGACGCCCACCACCCGCGCGGGGTACTGCGGCTCGGCGGCGGCGTCGAGGAGCGCCTGCAGCAGCGTGCCCGAGCCCGATACGAGCACCACGACCCGCGCAGGCACCGGAACCTCGATCCGGTAGGACGCAGGCAAGCGCGGCTCCTCGGCGGGGGTGCGTGGGACGGCGTCAGCCTAGCCGCGCCGCGGCCCGCGGCGGGACGACGGTGGCGTGGGCCTGCCCACCTCAGCCGTGCCCTCGGCGTCCTCGTCCGCGCCGTCGTCGGTGTCGTCGGTCGTCGGATCGTCGTCGGTCAGGTCGTCGTCGGTCGATCGTCGTCGGCCGGCGTCGTCGTCGGCTCGGATCGTCGTCGGCGTCGGGTCGTCGTCGGTCGGGTCGTCGTCGGCCGATCGTCGTCGGTCGTCGGTCGTCGGTCGAGTCGTCGTCGGCCGCGTCGTCGTCGTCCAGTCGTCGTCGTCGTCATCGAGGTCGTCGGCCGCGTCGTCGGCCGCATCATCGACCACGTCGTCATCGAGGTCGTCGGCCGCGTCGTCGGCATCGAGGCGGCTCGGGCCATCGCCGACTTCGCCCTGGGAGGCGGAGGTCGGGTCGTCGTCATCGTCGTCGGCCCGGGCGGCCTCGGCGGCGGCGGCGCGCTGCCGTTCCTTCTGCGCGACGAGGTCCGCCACCGTCAGGGGCCGGGACGGTTGATCAACGGGCGTGGCTTCCGGCGCCGGGCGTCGCCTGGCCGGACGCAGGCGTCGCCGCGCCTCCCGCACCGGCGGCGTCGCCTCGGTGGGCGGGGCGGCCTCGTCGCTCTCGTCCTCGTCGCCGGGCTCGCTGCGGCCTTGGAGGCTGGCCACCACCAGCGTCGGCACGCCCACCAGCAGCAATACGGCGGGCACGACGAGCCCCACCGGCACCTGGACCGGGTCGAACGCGCCTGCCGCGAGGCGCCCGCCCGCCAGCTCGGCCAGCACCCCCACCGCCACCGCGGTGAGCACCGCCGTGACGCCCGCGGCGGGCAGCCGCGCGGACATCGGCAGCGCTCGCCGCAACGTCAGCCCGGCCAACGCGCCGACGCCGACGGGCAACAGCAGCACGACGAGCGCCCACTCCGACGGCGTCGCGGTGGGCAACGCGGCCAGCAGCGGGAACTCGGACGGGGCGCCCGGGAACGCCGCGAACGGCGAGGCCGCGGCCGGGCCGACGGCCACCCCCGGCCCGAGTGCCCACGCCATCCCGCCGACGACCGCGTTGGGGAGGTAGGCGAGAGCGAGCAGCGTGACGCCGACGCCCGCGCCGAAGTCCGGCGCCACGGCGCGGTAGGCCATCGCCACCGAAGGCGCCCCGATGACCAGCGCCAATAGCACCATCAACGCGCCCACGCCGAGCAACGCCACGATCGCGACGGCCGCGCCGCGCGCACCCACCCGGCCCCAGTCCGGGATGCGCTGTGACCACTCCAGGGGGAGCCCGCAGACCCGCAGCACCCCGATGACCGCGCCGATGCCCGCGATCAGCGCACCGCCGAGCATCGCCGCCCACGGCGCCGCCGCCACTTCGGTCGCCCGGGGCAGCAGCGCGCTCCCGAGCACCGCAACGGCGGCGTGCGCACCGGCGATCGACGCCAGAACGGGGCCCGCGTCCATCCGGAACCGGCCGCCGAGCTTGCGGGCCGACCACCGTGCCCCGAGCTGCGCGATCCCGACCACGGCCACGGTCGGCAGCAGCGGCAGCACGCTCAGCGGCTGGCCGCCGAGCGCCAGCGGGATCTGGTGCGCGGCCAGCCACAGCGGGATCGCGGCGGCGAACGCGCTGTCGACCGACAGGCCGCCACCCGCGCTCAGCACGATCACGCCCACGGCGGGCACCAGCACCGCGTAGCTCATCAGGACCGTGCCCATGGCGGCGGCCAGCACGACCCGGAGCCGGTCCAGCCCCTCCGGAGGGGAGACGCCCGGCGCGGATGGCGTCCGATCGTCGACAGCGCTCACCCTTCCAGGGTCGCAGCGCGGCGCGTCCGGGTCGGGCAGGCACGCCGCGCGCAGTGCACATCCCCGGCCGATCGGGTGTCGAAGCCGGCTCAGGGCTCAGGGACGTCAGCGCTCGGACGGCGGGACGTTGCGGGGCGCGTCCGGCTGGCCGTGGCGACCTTCGCCGGGGTTGCCGCGGCGGCCACGCCGCGGCCCGGCCGGGCCTGCGGCATCGGACCCGGGCTGCCCGGCGTCGAGCCAGCCCGGCGAGGCGACCATCGTGGCGTCCTGGCCTGCGGGCGGGGGCTGCTGCCCCCAGGCAGGCTCGGCGCCGGGCGCGTGCTGCACCGGGAAGGCCGTGGTCTCCGGGCTGGGGTCGGCGTCGCCACCGCCCTGCTCGGCGGGGCGTCGCCCCGGGGGCGGGGTCTCGCGTCCGGGGGCGCCGGGCCGACCGGACGACGGCTGCGCGGTGTCCCCGCCCGTCGAACCGGGGTTCCCCGTGCCGAACGGCGACGACGAACCCTCTCCGCCCGCACTTCGCCTACGCGCCCCGGCCGCCTGCTGGTACGACGGCCCGGACGCTTCGGTGCCCGCGCGCTGCGCAGGCACCGCGCTGTCGCGGGCGGTTCCGCTCACGCCGTGCGCCGCACCCTCGCCGACGGCGCCGTTCGTGCCGGGCGGCGGCGCGCGGTGCGGCTCCGGCTCGGGGTGGCCCGGGGCGGGACGGCCGTTCGGCGGCGACCCGCCATCGACCGGGGCGCGGTGCGCGCCGCTCGCCGCCGTGCCCGCGCGGAACAGGCCGTGGCCCTCCGCATTGGGGTTGCGCCCGGGGAGGCTGTAGCCCGGGGTCGGGCCCTGCGGCGGCGCTCCGTTGCGGGGCTGACCGCCGAACAGCGAAGCGGACCCGTCCTGGACGGGGGCCCGGTGCGCGCCCGACTGCTGTCGGGCCCCGCCCTGGCCGCGCTCGGCGCCGTACCGCTCGAACGCCGACCCGTCCTGCACCGGCTCGTGGTGGGCGCTCGACGCCTGCCCGGACACGCCGAAGAACGGCACGTCGAACGCCGACGCGTCTTGCACCGGCTCGTGGTGGGCGCTCGAGGCGGCCTGCCCCGTGCCCGCGAGGCCGAACTGGGGCGTCGCCGCAGCCACGTCGGTGCCGGGCGCGCGCTGCGGCAACGGCCCCGACGGGGGTTGGCCCTGCCGAGCGCCGGTCGGCGGCTGCGCGGCCGCGTCGGGCCGTGTCGCCGAGGTCTGTCCCGCTAAGAGCGGCAGGTCGAGCCCGGGCTGCGGCTCGAAGAGCGCTGCCCCGCCGTCCTGGGGCGGCACGCGGTGGGTGCCGGTCGGGGGCTGGCCACCCGCGAGGCCGTACAGCGGAGCCGCAGGCTGGGCGCCGCCCGGCGACAGGCCCGGGATCACGGCGGTGGGTTCCGGTCCGCCTGCGCGCGGCGGCTGACCTGCCCCGAACGCGGCCGCACCCGTCTGCGGCGCCTGGCCCGCACCGCCGAACGCCGCCGCACCGAACGCAGGCTTCTGGTCGGGCTGGCTCACGCCGCCGAACGCCGCCGCACCCGTCTGCGACGGCTGCCCGAACGCAGGCTTCTGCTCCGGCTGGCCCGCAGCGCCGTAAGCCGCCGCACCCTGCCCGAACGCCGGCTTCTGGTCGGGCTTGCTCACGCTGCCGAACACCGCGGTGGGCTCCGGGGCACCTGCCTGCCCTGCTGACTGCGCCGCCTGCCCGAACGCGGGCTTGACCTCCTGCGCCTGCCCGAACGCCGCGGCCTGCTCGGCCACGACACCGGCTTGCGCGACGCCGCCGAACACCGCCGTCGGCTCCGGCGCACCCGGCGATTGCCCGAAGGCCGTCGTCGCGTCCGGCGCACCCGTCGAGGCGGCGGCGGGCTCGGGCTGGCCCGGCGCGCGGCCGACGAGCGTCAGGTCCTGCGGAGCGGGGACGGCCTGCTGCCCCGTCGGCTGGCCGCCGACGTACGTCATGGTCGGATCGGCGGGGATGGCCTGCTGCCCGGTCGGCTGCCCGCCGACGTAGGTCATGGTCGGATCGGCGGGGTAGGCGTTCGGCTGCCAGCCCTCCACGGGCGCCCACGCCGCAGGAGCCGCCTGCGCGGGAACCACGGCCGGGCGCGGCTTGCGGGCCGCGAAGGCGCCCGCGTCCAGCAACGCCGTCATCACCGCGGCGAGCCACGTGAGGACGGCGACCGCGACGGCCGCGATCAGCAGCCCGCTACCGCGGATCGTCGTGGCGGCCTGCAACACGCCGACCATGCCCACCGTGGCGACGACGGCGCCGGGCGCCGTCACCCGCCCGGCGCCCGGCAGGGCGACGGCGCCGACCAGCAGCCCGCCACCGAGCACGAGCGCACCGGTGAGCCCGGTCGCCGGAGCCGCTCCGAGGAAGCCCAGCACCGCGAAGACCACGGCCGCTCCCGCCGAGGCGAGCGCGAGCCCGCGAACCGGCTTTCCCGGCGACACCGGGGCGTCGCTCGGGACCTCGGTCGGTACCTGCGGTCGCTGCGTCATGTGGGTCTCCCTCCACCTGGCGGGGTGGAACGCTAACCCACACGTGCGACACGCCGAGAAGCCGCCCCTTCGTAACTAACTTGTAGTGATCAGTTCGCGCATCAGTGCGGCGGTTTCGCTGGGCGTCTTGCCGACCTTCACCCCGGCGGCTTCGAGAGCCTCCTTTTTGGCCTGTGCGGTGCCCGCGGAACCCGACACGATCGCGCCCGCGTGCCCCATCGTCTTGCCCTCCGGGGCGGTGAACCCGGCGACGTAGCCGACCACCGGCTTGCTGACGTTGGCCTGGATGAACTCGGCCGCCCGCTCCTCGGCGTCGCCGCCGATCTCCCCGATCATCACCACGGCGGCGGTGTCCGGATCGGACTCGAACGCGGCCAGCGCGTCGATGTGCGTGGTGCCCACGACCGGGTCGCCGCCGATGCCGATCGCGGTCGAGAAGCCGATCTCGCGCAGCTCGTACATCATCTGGTAGGTCAGCGTGCCCGACTTGGAGACGAGCCCGATCGAGCCCGGCCCGGTGATGTCGGCCGGGATGATCCCGGCGTTGGACTTGCCGGGGCTGATGATCCCCGGGCAGTTCGGGCCGATGATCCGCGTCTTGTTCCCCTTGGCGCAGGCGTGCGCCCAGAAGTAGGCCGAGTCGTGCACCGGGATGCCCTCGGTGATCACGACGCACAGCCCGATCTCGGCGTCGATCGCCTCGATCACCGCGTCCTTGGCGAACGGCGGCGGCACGAAGACCACCGACACGTCCGCGGCGGTCTCCTTCATCGCCTCCTCGACGCCGCCGAAGACGGTGAGGTCACGCCCGCCGATGGTCACCGTGGTGCCCGCCTTGCGCGCGTTCACCCCGCCGACGATGTTCGTGCCCGCGGCCAGCATCTTGGTCGAGTGCTTGGTGCCCTCCGAGCCCGTGATGCCCTGCACGATGATCTTGCTGTTCTCGTTGAGGAAGATCGCCATCTCACGCCCCCGCTACAGCGAGCTCGGCGGCCTTGTCGGCCGCGTTGTCCATCGTGTCCACCTGGGTGACCAGCGGGTGGTTCGCCTCGTCGAGGATCCGGCGGCCCTCCAGCACGTTGTTGCCGTCGAGCCGCACGACCAGCGGCTTGGTCGCACCGTCACCGAGGATCTTCAGGGCCTCGACGATGCCGGTCGCGACCGCGTCGCACGCGGTGATGCCGCCGAAGACGTTCACGAACACGCTCTTGACGGCCGGGTCGCCGAGCACGACGTCCAAGCCCGCGGCCATGATCTCCGCCGACGCGCCGCCGCCGATGTCGAGGAAGTTCGCGGGCTTCACGCCGCCGTGCTTCTCCCCGGCGTAGGCGACGACGTCCAGAGTGGACATCACCAGCCCGGCGCCGTTGCCGATGATGCCGACCGCGCCGTCGAGCTTGACGTAGTTGAGGTGCTTGGCCTTCGCCTTCGCCTCCAGCGGGTCCTCGGTGCGCTGGTCGACCAGCTCGGCGTGGCCGGGGTGGCGGAAGCCCGCGTTGTCGTCGAGGGTGACCTTGCCGTCGAGCGCGACGACCTTGTCCTGCGGGTCGCGCACCAGCGGGTTGACCTCGACCAGCGTGGCGTCCTCGGCGACGAAGGTCTCCCACAGCTTGACGATCACGTCGGCGGCCTGGTCGGCCACCGCGGCCGGGATCTTCCCGGCGGCCGCGATCTCGGCGGCCTTCGCGCGGTCGACGCCCGCGATCGGGTCGATCGGGATGCGGGCCAGCGCGTCGGGCCGCTCGACGGCCAGCTGCTCGATCTCCATGCCGCCCTCGGCCGAGCACATGGCCAGGAACGTGCGGTTGCCGCGGTCGAGCAGGAAGGAGAAGTAGTACTCCTCGGCGATGTCGGAGGCCTCGGTGACGAGCACCCGGTGCACCGTGTGGCCCTTGATGTCCATGCCGAGGATCGCCGCGGCCTTCTCGCGGGCCTCCTCCGGGGTGTTGGCGAGCTTCACCCCGCCCGCCTTGCCGCGCCCGCCCGTCTTCACCTGGGCCTTGACGACCACCGCCGTGCCCAGCTCCGCCGCGGCCGCTGCCGCCGCCTCCGCGTCTTCCACGGTGCGACCCGGCAGGACCGGCACTCCGTGAGCGGCGAAGAGCTCCTTCGCCTGGTACTCGTACAGGTCCACTGGCTCTCCACTCCGCTGCGCCGCGACTCCTGCTAGGACATTAGCCACCACTACGGCGCCTGCCCTGGCCTGGTCCGGTGACTGCGGTCACGCTCCGGCGTCACCGCCAGTCACCCGCGTGCGATGTCACGGACCGGCTTCGGAACCGGCGTGAAGCACGGACTTCACCTACCGTTAACACATGGACGGCTCGATCGAGCTGGTGGGTGCCTGTCGGTACGCACTGCGCACGTTCGGCACGCGCGCCGGGCTCTGGGGCCTCGTCAAGGAAGGGGCGTGGCTCGCCGCCCGCGTCGCCGTCTACCCCGGTGGTGCGGTGCGCGAGCAGCTGCAGCCCGCGGACGGCTACCGCACCGACCCGCTCAGCCCGCTGCGGCGCAGCCTCGTCGTCACCGACCCGGAGGCGGCGGGCACCCCGATCCTGCTCATCCACGGGATCTTGGACAACCGCTCCGTCTTCACCGTGTTCCGCCGCGCGCTGCACCGGCGCGGGTTCGGGGTGGTGCACGCCGTCAACTACGGGCTGTTCACCGGCGACCTGCGGGACGCCGCGCGCGAGCTGCACGACCACGTCGAGCGGCTGTGCGAGGCGACCGGCGCCGACAAGGTGCACATCGTCGGCCACTCGCTCGGCGGCGTGATCGCCCGCTACTTCGTGCAACGGATGGGCGGCTCGGCGCGCGTCGACACGCTCGTCACGCTGGGCAGCCCGCATGCGGGCACCCTCGGCGCGTACCTCATCCCCACGGCGTTGGGCCGCCAGCTGCGGCCGGGTTCGCCGCTGCTCACCGAGCTGGACGAACCCGCGCCCGGCTGCACCACACGGTTCCTGGTCGTGTGGAGCCGGATGGACCAGATGGTCGTGCCGCAGCGCAACGCGCGGCTGCAGCGCCCCGACCTCGACGTCGCCCAGCTGGAGCTGCACGACGTGGGCCACCTGGCGCTGCCCGTCGACGGCCGGGTCGTGCGCTGGGTCGTCGACGCGCTCTGCCGTCGTGACGCTCCGTCACGCCGCGACGACCCACCCGCACTCGATGCGGTAGCCAGCCCGGCGTCCTGAGCGACACGCCGGACCCGGATTTGATCGCGCACTCCGGGCTCGCTACGTTGCCGGGGCCTGATCAACGGACGATCACCGACGGCAACGGGTCGACCCCGAATCGACCCAGCGGGATCCCCAGCCCGGCCGTGGGTGTTCGCACCAGCTCAGGCGGCCAACCGGCATCGAGAAGGGCAGGTCTTGGCGCGCCACCGCTCCCCCAGCGGCGCCCAGGAAGACGACCCCGAACGCACTACGCGGCTACGCGCGGTGCACCGTCTTCCGGCGCCACCCGCCGCGTCCGCGCGCGGCCGGGCCACCGTTGCCGCCGTTGCTGCGGGCGCGGTCGTCGCGGCGGGCCAGACGCTGCTCGCGCCGTTCCTCCCCGACGGGTCGCCGCAGCCGGTGAGCGCGCTGCAACCGGTCGCCCAGACCACCACCGAGACGCCCGATCCCCTCGTCCGCGCGATCGGCGGCGACCAGCTCCCGCCCAACGTCCTGTCGCTGGCGAACCGGCTCGACCCGGCGTCCGAGGTGGACGTCAAGAGCCTCGCCAAGGCCACCGACATCGGCGCCAAGCTGGCCCGCAACGCCGCGCTCGTCGAGGCCGCGGAGGCGAGCGGGGCCGACGAGGCCCACGTGATCGGCAACTTCGCCTTCGTCCGGCCCGCCCTCGGCTCGTTCACCTCGGGCTTCGGCGCGCGGTGGGGCGTCACGCATTACGGGATCGACATCGCCAACGCCATCGGCACGCCGATCTACGCGTTCACCGACGGCGTGGTCGAGGACGCAGGCCCGGCCTCGGGTTTCGGGCTCTGGGTGGTGCTGCGCCACCCCGACGGCACGCACTCCGTGTACGGGCACGTCAACCGGATGTTCGTACAGGTCGGTGAGCAGGTGCGGGCGGGCGAGAAGATCGCCGAGATCGGCAACCGCGGCGAGTCCACCGGCCCGCACCTGCACTTCGAGGTGTGGGCCCCGGACGGCACGAAGATCAACCCGCTGCCGTGGCTCGCGTCGCACGGCATCCGGGTCAACTAGCGCAACTGCACGAGCAGCGAGCCCGCCACCAGCAGGAGCAGGCCGCCCCAGCGCAATACCGTCATCGGTCGGCGCGGCATCCGGAGCCACCCGCGGGCGTCGAGCACGGCGGCGACCACCTGCTGACCGGTGACGGTCAGCGCGACCGCCACCGCCGCGCCGATCAACGGGATGAGCAGGAACGTGCCGGTGACGTAGCCCGCGGCGCACAGCCCGCCGACCCAGCCCCACCACGGCATCGCCGCGGTCGGCCGCCGGGGCGGCGGGGTGCGGCCCAGCGCGACCAGCGCCACGAGCACCACCGAGATCGTGACGGCCGCGACGAGGAAGCTCACGAGCGCGACCGCGACCGGCTCGTCCGTCGCCGCGCGCAGGCGGGCGTTCACCGCGCCCTGCACGGGGAGCGCGGCACCGGCGGCCAGCCCGAGCACCAGCCAGCCCGTCGCCGGTCGGCGGTCCGGCGTCGAGCCGCGATCCACCGTCGACGGCGTGAGGCCGCGGCTCCGCACGGACGACGCCGCAGCGCGCGGGACGGGGGCGCCCCGCACCACGAGCAGCATCCCGGCCAGCACCGCGGCCGACCCCACCACCACGCCCACCCCGAGCGGGCGTAGCGGTACGCCGATCGCGCCCGTCAGGTCGAGCGCCACCGACGCGAGCATCTGGCCCGTCACGAACAGGCCGCCCGCGGCGAGCGCACCCAGCCGCGGGAACAGCAGGATGCCGCTGGTGATGTAGAGCGGGCTCGCGAGGCCGCCCAGCAGGTACCAGCCGGGCACGTCACCGAGCCGCCCCAGTGCCCCGGACGCGCCGACGGCCACGGTGAGTGCCACCAGCAGCCCGGCGGCCACCCACAGCTGCAGGGTCGCGCCGCCGTACGGCGAGCCGACGGCCTTGGTCAGCTGGAGGTTCGCCGCCGCCTGGACGGCCAGCAGCCCGCCGATCAGCAGGGCACCTCCCAACAGGATCGCGCTCACAGCTCCACCCCTCGCCGATGTGGACACGATGTCCGTTTCAACGGTACGGACAACCGGACGCTCTGTCCACATCATTGGTGGGACGGATAGGGTGCCGCCGTGCCCGAGGCCCTCGAACCGCCGACGGCCGCCGCGCGCGTCCCGCGTCGCGAGCGGGCCGACGCCGCCCGCAACCGCGCCCAGGTGCTCGCCGCGGCCGAGGAGCTGTTCCGGCGGGGCGACCCGACCACGGTCACGATGGAGGACGTCGCGCGCGCGGCCGGGGTCGGCCGGGCGACCCTTTACCGGCGCTACCCGGACGTGCCGTCCATCGCCGTGGCCCTGCTCGACCGGCACGAACGCGAGCTCCAACGCCAGCTGCTCGCCGGCGAGCCGCCGCTCGGGCCCGGCGCCCCGCCCGCCGATCGGCTGGCGGCCTTCTACCGGGCGACGGTCGAGCTGCTCGAGCGCGTCGGACACCTCCTGCGCAGCGCCGAGGGGGGCAGCGCCCGCTTCGGCACCGGCGCTTACGGGTTCTGGAGCACGCACGTCCGCACGCTGCTCACCGACGCGGGTGTGCCGCACGCCGAGCAGCTGGCCGAGGTGCTCCTCGCGCCCCTCGCCCCGGAGCTCTACCACCGCCAACGGCACGACCTGAACCTCACGGCCGAGGAGATCGGCGACCGCCTCGCCTGGCTGGCGAAGCGCGTCATCGGCTGATCAGCGCTCGCCCTCCGGCGGCGAAGGCGCGAGGCGGCGCCGGGCCTCGTCCCAGCTCGGCGGGAGCTCCTCCGGCGACACCTCCCAGAACCGGAACGCCGAGTCGGCCATCACGGGGTGGTAGCGGCCCATCGTCGACCGGTGCGGCTCGGCGCGGACGAGCGCGTCGACGGCGGCCCGGTCGCGCCAGGCGCTCAGCGTGAAGAACTCGCGGCGCAGCGGATGCGCCACGAGCGACACGCCCAGCACCCCGTCGGCCGCCCGCACCTGCCGGTGGATGCGCATGGCGTCGAGGAAGAACCGCGGCACGTCGCGCAGGCGGCGCAGCTCGAACCGGGACGCCATCACCACGGCGGGCGCGTCGGCCGGACGGACGGAGATCCAAGGCAAGGTCGGCATATCTTGACGATGACAAGTTTGCGCGGTCTTGTCAACGTAAAGATGGCGGTAGGCTCGTGCGGTGGACGAGAAGCCCTACCACCACGGCGATCTGCGCCGGGTGCTGCTGGACGCGGCGGTCGCGGCGATCGCCGAGCGCGGGGCGGCCGCGCTGAGCCTGCGCGACCTCGCCCGCCGGGCGGGGGTCTCGCACGCCGCGCCCACCCACCACTTCCGCGACAAGGCCGGGCTGCTCACCGCCGTCGCCGCGGAGGGGTTCGCGCTCCTGGGCAAGGCCTTGGCCGAAGCGGACGACTTCGCCGCCACCGGCGTGGCCTACGTCCGGTTCGCGACGACCCACCCCGGCCACTTCGCGGTGATGTTCCGCCCGGTGCTCTACCACCGCGACGACCCCGCGGTGGTCGCCGCCCGCGACCGCACGACCGCGATGCTGCGCGGGGGCGCGCGCCAGGCGTTCGGCGACGACGACCGGGTGCCCGCCCTCGCCGCCTGGTCCCTCGTGCACGGCATGGCCACGCTGATCATCGACGGGGCGCTCGAGCTCGACCCCGGCACCGACGTGGCGAGCCTCGCCCGCGCCGCCGCCCTGCGCCTCAGCTAGATCTTCTGCATCGGCACACCACCGATGAGCATCAGCCGCACGGTGCCCGCGCTGCCGAAATCGATCGTGACGGTGGCGCGCACGCCCGCGCCGTCGGACGCGGTGACCGTGCCGAGGCCGTACTTGTCGTGGTTGACCCGATCACCTACCTCCAGGTGCAGCGACGGGGTGAGCTTGCGCTCGGGGACCTTCCAGTCGCCCCGGTCGGTGGCGGTGGGACGGCGGCCGAACCCGAACCGGCCGACCGGCGCCGAGCGCTCCGGCGCCACCCTTCGCCACTCGACGAGGTCGTCGGGCACCTCGGCGAGGAACCGGGACGCCGGGTTGGCGCTCGGCTGGCCGAAGGCCGAACGCATCAGCGCCCGGGAGAGGTAGAGCCGCTGCTGCGCGCGGGTGATGCCGACGTAGGCCAGCCTGCGCTCCTCGGCCAGCTCCTTCGGGTCGCCCATCGCCCGCATGTGCGGGAACACCCCGTCCTCCCAGCCGGTGAGGAACACGACCGGGAACTCCAGGCCCTTCGCCGTGTGCAGGGTCATCAGCGTGACCATGCCCGCGTCGTTGTCCGGGATGGAATCGGCGTCGGCGACCAGGGCGACCCGCTCGAGGAACGCGGCCAGCGAGCCCGGCTCGGGCACGCCGGGCTCCGGCTCGACCTCCGGCGCCACGGCGAGATCGGCCACCGCCGCGTCGCCCGCGAACTCGCGCGCGACCGTGACCAGCTCGGCCAGGTTGTCCAGCCGCGACCCGTCCTGCGGATCTTCGCTGGCCTCCAGCTCGGCCGTGTAGCCGGTGCGGGCGTACACCGCTTCCAGGATCTCGGCGGTCTCGGCGCCGCCCTCCACCAGCTCCTCGAGCCCTTCGAGGATGGCGACGAACGCGGCGATGCACCGCTGCGACCGGGTGGCCATCCCGGGAATGCGATCGGCCTGCCGGAGCGCCGCGGCGAACGAGATCCGCTGCCGCTCAGCCCAGCTCGCGACGAGCTCCTCGGCCTTGTCGCCGATGCCGCGCTTGGGCACGTTGAGGATGCGCCGCAGGCTGACCGTGTCTTCCGGGTTGGACAGCACCCGCAGGTAGGCCAACGCGTCGCGCACCTCGCGCCGCTCGTAGAACCGCACGCCGCCGACCACCTTGTACGGCAGCCCGACCCGCAGGAACACGTCCTCGAACACACGCGACTGGCTGTTGGTGCGGTAGAAGACGGCCACGTCGGAGTTGCGGATCTCGCCCGAGTCGACCAGCCGGTCGATCTCGCCGGCGACGAACGCGGCCTCGTCGTGCTCGTTGTCGGCGACGTAGCCGATCACCTTCTCGCCGTCGCCCTGGTCGGACCACAGGCGCTTGTCGCGCCGATCCGGGTTGCGGGCGATCACCGCGTTGGCCGCCGAGAGGATGCGCTGGGTGGAGCGGTAGTTCTGCTCCAGCAGGATCGTGACGGCGTCGGGGAAGTCCTGCTCGAACTCGATGATGTTGCGGATGCTGGCGCCGCGGAAGGCGTAGATGGACTGGTCGGAATCGCCCACCACGCACAGCTCGCCGGGCGCCACGCCCGCCGCCGCGGGCGCCACCAGCTCGCGGACCAGCTGGTACTGGGCGTGGTTGGTGTCCTGGTACTCGTCGACGAGCACGTGGCGGAACCGGCGCCGGTAGTACTCGGCGACGGCGGGCAGCCGCTGCAGGAGCGCCACCGTCTCCATGATCAGATCGTCGAAGTCGAACGCGTTGGCCGTGCGCAGGCGGGCCTGGTAGACGGCGTAGATCTCGGCGACCTTGCGCTCGAACTCCACGGTGGCGCGCGCGGCCGCGTCGTCCGGGGTGAGCAGCTCGTTCTTGAGGTTGGAGATCTGCGCGGCGACGGGCCGGGCGTTGAACTTCTTCGGATCGAGATCGAGATCCCGCACGACGAGGCCGACGAGGCGGCGCGTGTCGTCGGCGTCGTAGACGGAGAACGCGCTGCGCACCCCGAGGTGCTTGGCCTCGCGGCGCAGGATCCGCACGCACATCGAGTGGAACGTGGACACCCACATCGCGTTGGCCCGGCGGCCCACCAACGCGTCGACCCTGGCCTTCATCTCGGCCGCGGCCTTGTTGGTGAACGTGATGGACATGATCTCGCCGGGGTGCACCTGCCGCTCGGCCAGCAGCCAGGCGATGCGGTGGGTGAGCACGCGCGTCTTGCCCGAACCCGCCCCCGCGACGATCAGCAGCGGCGAACCGGCGTGCGTGACGGCCTGCCGCTGGCGGGGGTTGAGCCCCTCCAAGAGGGCCGCACCACGCTTCGTGGTGGGCGTGCCGGAACCGTCGACCGGGAGTTCGAAAAGAGCGCTCATCGCCGAAACAGCGTACCGCCGTTCCCCGACAGCCCCGGGCTGTGGCACACTGCTCGCATGCTGGATCAGCGGCGATTTTTCTACGGGTACCGGACACCGGTGCCCGTGGCCTGCTGACCAGCCCCCACGGAAGCCCCGGAGTCCACGGACCCCGGGGCTTTTTCGTGCCGCGGGGTCTGCCACGAGGAGGAGACCATGAGCGTGACGACCCCCGACAGCGAGATCCCCGCCGCCGATGAGATCCCGGCGTTGCGCGAGGAGATCGACCACCTCGACGCCGAGATCCTGCGGCTGATCAAACGGCGCAGCGCGGTGTCGCAACAGATCGGCCGCGCGCGGATGGCGGCGGGCGGGCCGCGCATCGTCTACAACCGCGAGATGGCGGTGCTCGACCGCTTCCGCGACCTCGGCAGCGAGGGCCGCGAGCTCGGCATGATCCTGCTGCGGCTCGGGCGGGGCCGCCTCGGCGGCCGCTGAGCCCTCAGCACCGCCGCATGTCGACGGTCGGCGTGACGATGCCGACGCACTGCGGCGCGCTGGCCGCGGCGACGGGCGCGCTGTGGTCCGCCACCGGCGCGGCGTTGATCACGATGCACTGGGGCGCGCTGGCGTCCCCGACCGTCATCAGGCCGTTCGGCGTGCTGAATTCCAAGCAGTACGCCGGGGCGCTGTACGCGGCGACCGGGGCGCTGTGCTCGGCCACCACCTCGACGGACGGGGCGCTGTGCGCGCTGACGGGCTGGGGCGCGCTGGCCGCAGAGACGGGAGCGGCGGCGGGCGCGCTCAGCGCGGCCAGCGTCATCGCGCCCGGCGTGCAGCCCGCGAGCGCCATCGTCAAGCCTGCGACGAGGACGACCCCCACGTCGACCGGCATCCGGTTGCCGAGCTTCATCGCGTGACCTCTTCTTCTTGTGTGGTCGGGTGGTCGAGGAGCGGTACGACGGCGATGCCGACGAGCAGCGGCAGCACCGGGATGTGCCAGAGGAAGTCGAACGTGCTGTGCGCCGCGAACGCCGCGAGGATCGCCGCGGCGAACGGGCCGCCCGCGGTGTGCCTGCGCCGGAACGCGGCCGCGCCGAGGCAGGCGAACACCGCCGCGGCGAGGCCCGCCCCGACGAGGCCGGTCTCGGCGGCGGTCTGGAGGAACTCGTCGTGGGTGTACTCGGCGGCCACGAGCCTGCCGAGGTAGTCGACGTAGACGAGGTCGAGGCGGCCGGGCCCGACCCCGGTCAGCGGGGCCGAGGCGAACTGCTCGGCGGTGACCCGGCGCAGGTCCGCCCGCTCGGGGGACTCGGCGGACAGGCGCGTGGCGACGAGCTCGCCCACCGTCCCCGCCTGACCGGCCCCGACCAGCGGGGCGGCCACGAGCAGGGCGGCGACGACGGCCGCGGCGAGGAGCACCCGAGGACGAGCTGCCGCCGGGCCGAAGCGCGCCCACTGCAGCCGGGCCGAGCGCGCCCACGCGCCGGGCCGAAGGCGGGCTCCGGCGCGGACTCATCGGAGCCGTGCCGCGCCGCGGCGGGGTCGGGGGCTGGCCCCGCCGCGGCGTGGTCTGGAGTGCGCCGAATAGCACCGTGGCGCGGGGTGAGCGCTGCGGAGCCGAGGCCCGCGGCCAGCGCGGCGACGGCGACGAGCGGGTGCGGCACCGACTCGGCGGCGAGGCCCGGCAGCAGGCCGACCGCGGCCACCGCGGCTCCCGGGAGGGCTGGCCACAGCGCCGCGAGCGTGCGCCGGGTCGACCGGGATCGGCCCGACACCGCCACCGCGACGACCAGGCCGACCACCAAGGTGAACAGGCCCGCCCGGCTCATGGTGGCCAGGAGGCCGACGAGCAGCGCCGCCGTCACGAGCCGGGCCCGTCGCGCGCCGAGCCGCTCGGCGGCCGCCGCGGTCACGAACAGCGCGGTGACGAGGAACGCGGCCGACGCGTTCGCGTAGGTGAGCGTGGAGGACGCCCGCCACAGCCCGGACGAGACGAGGGCCAGCGGCTCGATGTGCCACGCGACCCCGGCCCACCCGGTGGCGGCGACGGACAGTCCCGCGGCGATCACCACGGCCGTCAGCACCGTGCGAGCGCGCGCGGCCAGCCCCGCGACGGCCACCGCGACAGCGGCGATCGCGATGATCGGCAGCCCGGCCCACACCGCAGCGCCGAGCCAATCGCCGCCAGCACCCGCCGCGCCGGCCTCACCAGCCGCGCCGAGTACACCGACGCCGCCGCAGCGCAGCCGCACGCGCCGAGGCAGCGCCAGCCCACCACGGCGCCGCGGCCACGCCGAGTCCGCCGCTGCCGCCGACGAGGCCGCGCAGGGCGTCGTCGAGACCGCCGCCACGCCCGCCGCCCGAGCCGCCGTCCACAGCGCGAGCGCCACGAGCAGTCCGACGGCGACCACGACCGGCCGGGCGACCGCGCGCCGACCCACCAACGCCACCACCGCCGCGAGGCCGACCAGCCCGAAGACGACCACCGCCTGGTCGGCCGCGAACGCGCCTTGCGCCACGGTGGCGTAGACGAGGGCGACGCCGACGATCAGCGCACCCACACGATGTGTCGCAGTAGCCCACATAGCCGTGTGCTCTTGCGTCCGTTCGGCGGTCACGGGGCGGAATACTGGCCCAGCCCCCGCGATCTGTAACCACAGTTCGCCCCATCTGGTGGATGACGCCGCACCTTCGCGCGCGCCGGGTCACGGGCTGTTTACGCGGGCCCGTGGCACAGTGGAGCCATGGAGTCAGTGGTGGGCATCGTGGCGTTCGTCATCGCCCTCGCGGGGTTGCTCGCCGCCCTGGGTCACGTCGGCTACCTGGCGATGCTGAACAGCGCGGCGCGCAAGCGCGGCGTCTCCGGCGGCGCCACGAGCGAGTACGTGTCGGGCCGGTGGAAGGTCGCGGGCGGCACGGCCGCGGTCGCGCTGCTCGGGCTGCTGCTGACCACGGGCGGGCTCACCCCCGACATCCTGGGGATCATCCTCGGCGGCGGCGCGGGCATCGCGGCCAAGCAGTCGCTCGACAGCACCCGCAAGCAGTTCCGCGGCATCCCGTGACGGACGGCGCGCAGCCCCTGGAGCGCGCCCTGGTCGTCGTCGCCCATCCGGACGACGTCGACTTCGGCGCGTCGGGCACGGTCGCGAGCTGGGTCGCCGAGGGCGTGCAGGTCGCGTACTGCATCTGCACCTCCGGCGACGCGGGCGGCTTCGACGACACCCCGCGCGCCCAGATGGGCCCGCTCCGCGAAGCCGAGCAGAAGGCCGCGGCGGCCGAGCTCGGCGTGCAGGACCTCACCTTCCTCCGCTACCCGGACGGTCGAGTCACGCCCAGCATCGCGCTGCGCCGCGACATCAGCCGCGAGATCCGCCGCGTGCGCCCGCAGCGGGTGCTCGCGCCGTCCCCGGAGATCTACTGGGACCGGCTGGGCGTCTCGCACCCGGATCACCGCGCGGTCGGCGAAGCCGCGTTGGCCGCCGTCTACCCGGATGCGCGCAACCCGTTCGCCCATCCGGAGCTACTCGCCGACGAGGGCCTCGACGCGTGGACGGTCGCCGAGCTCTGGCTCATGGGCGCGCCGCCCGAACGCGCGCAACATGTGGTGGACATCACAGCGACCTTCGACCGGAAGGTCGCGGCACTCCGGGCGCATGTCTCCCAAACCGGGCGGTGGACCGAGCTGGAGCAGCGCATCCGCGGCTTCGGCGCCGCGACGGCGGCCCGTTTCCGGCTCCCCGAGGGGCACATCGCCGAGGTCTTCCAGGTCGTCACGATCGGGTGAGCGGTCGATCCCCGTGGACGAGCGGAGGCCGCCCGTTCGGGTGGTCCACCCGCCCGATTGAGGCCGACCGGGGCATCGGGTAGACAGTCACCGTCCGATTGCGCGCAGTGTTCGTGGAGGTTCAGGGGTGGGTTCCGTTGTGACGGTCGCGGAGCTGATGCGCCGCTGCGCCCCCGCGCCCGAGGTGGCGGACGACGGCGCCGCCCCGATCCCGGTCTCCGCGCTCCTGCGCCGCGAGGGCCGCAGCGCCACCGGGCTGCCCGTGGTGCAGACGCCCGCCGTCGGCGAGATCCTCTCCACCCTGCCCGCGCGGCAGCCGCTCCTGCGCCGCGGCGCGATGGCGGCGGGCGCGTTGCTCGCCGCGGGCTCGGTCTTCGGGCTCACGGCCGCGATGAACGCCCCGTTCACGCCGCCGACCTCGTCCGGCACGTTCCCCGACCAGGGTGATCCCTCGGGCCCGGGCTCCCCCACCGTGCTCGACGCGGGCCAGGCGGCGCCGTCGACGTGGCTGCCGGTGGCGTTCCCGACCCTGTTCCCCGAGGCGAACGCGCCCGCCCCCCAGGCCGCCGCACCGCGGGTCGCCGCAGCCCGTCGCGGCGCAGGCCCCGGCGGCGAACAGCGGCGGAACGGCGCGCCAGGCCAGCTCCGGAGGCTCCCCCGCGACGTCGGACGCGCGCAGCACCCCGGCCAAGAAGAAGGACGGCAGCAGACGTCGTGGGCGGCACGGTCGACACGGTCGGCGGCACCGTGAGCGAAGGTCGGCGAGAACACCCCGCTCAAGGACGTCACCGACGGGCTCGGCAACACGGTCTCCGGCGTCGGCCGCCAGGTCGGTGCGATCACCGACCCGATCACCGACCCGATCACGGTGCCGCTCACCACGACGGTGAAGCGGGTGGTGGCCCCGCTCACGACCCCGGTGACGTCGCTGCTGACGCCCAGCTCGGCGCCGACGAGCAGCAGCAGCAGCGAGGCCCCCTCGACCTCGAGCGCCCCCTCGAGCAGCGCGAAGCCGAGCACCAGCTCGGCCCCCACCAGCATCGTGACGGACCTGCTGAACTAGACCAGCCGCCGGTCCGACGCCCAGCGCGACAGCTCGTAGCGGTTGGACAGCTGGGTCTTGCGCAGCACGCTGGACACGTGCGTCTCCACGGTCTTCACGGAGATGAACAGCTCGGCCGCGATCTCCTTGTACGCGTAGCCGCGGGCCAGGAGGCGCAGCACGTCGCGCTCGCGGCGGGTGAGCAGGTCCAGCTCCGGGTCGCCGGGCGGGGCGGCGCCGGGGCGGTCGGAGAACACGTCGAGCACGAACCCGGCCAGCCGCGGCGAGAACACCGCGTCGCCCGAGCGCACCCGGTGCACGGCGTCGGCCAGCTCCCGGCCGGAGATCGTCTTGGTGACGTAGCCGCGCGCGCCCGCCCGGATGACGGCGATGACGTCCTCGGCCGCGTCGGACACCGACAGGGCGAGGAACACCACGTCGGGCTGCTCCGGGCGGACCCGGCGCAGCACCTCGGCGCCGCCGCCGTCGGGCATGTGCACGTCGAGCAGCACCACGTCGGGCTTGAGGTGCCGGATCGCCGCGACCGCCTCGTCCACCGAGCCCGCCTCGCCGATCACCGTGACGTCCGGGACGCCGCGATCGAGCTCGGCGCGCACGCCGGAGCGGAAGAGGGCGTGGTCGTCGACGAGGAAGACCCGCACCGGTTCGTCGCGTCATGGGGAAGCCTCCTGTGGGGTCGACACCGGCATGCTCAGGTGCACCTCGGTGCCCTCGCCCGGCGTGCTGCGCAACCGGACGTTACCGCCGTGGCGCGTGACGCGGGCGTGCACGGAATCGGCGAGCCCGTGCCGGTCGTCGGGCACCGCGTCGGGGTCGAAGCCGACGCCCCGGTCGCGGACGAACACGTGCACGGCGTCCTCCTCGGCCTCGACGTACACGCTGACCTCGTCCACCTCGGCGTGCTTGGCCGCGTTGACCATGGCCTCGCGGGTGGCGAGGACGAGGGCGCGCAGGTCGTCGTCGAGGGGGCGGTCGCCGACGACGACGGGTCGCACGTCGATCGCGTAGGTGTCCTCGACCTCGGCCGCGGCCGCCGTGACCGCCGCGGCGAGCCCCCCGCTCTCCACGGCCCGCCTGCCGTAGCCGCCGGGCCCGTAGAGCCAGTGCCGCAGCTCGCGCTCCTGGCCGCGGGCCAGCCGCAGCACCTCGCGGGGCTGGTCGGACTGGCGTTGGATCAGCGCGAGCGTCTGCAGCACGGAGTCGTGCAGGTGCGCGGCGATCTCCGCGCGCTCGGCCTCGACGATGCGCTCGCGGCGCTCCTCGCCGAGGTCGCGCACCAGCTTGAGCCACCACGGCACCGTGATCACCGCGACGCCGACCAGCGTGGCCACCACCGCGAGCAGGGCGAACTGGATCTGCCCGAGCTGCAGGTTGCCGAACAGGAAGACGGCGATCCCGGCCGCGACGAACACCGCGCCCGCCATCACCCGCCACAGCGCCGACCAGCCGGACAGCCCGGTGCGGGCGCCCTCGGTCCACCGCTTGCGCTGGGTCTGGTCGGCCTCCCGCCACACGACGGCGGCGCCGATCGCGGCCACGCCGAGCGGTCCGACGATCCAGCCGACGAACGAGTCGCCCGCCGCGCTGCCCGCGATGCCGACCGCGATGCCCAGCGCCGCGAGCCCGACCGCCTGCTGGCGCTCGGCCCGCGGGACGTGCCGGACGACGTCGGCGGTCTCCTGCGGCACGAAGATCCACAGCAGGCCGTAGGCGAGCACGCCGGCCCCGCCGACGCCCGCGAGCACGACGAACGCGGCCCGCACCCAGAGCACCGGCACGCCGAGGTGCGCGGCGACGCCACCGGCCACGCCCGCCACGAAGCGGCCGCTGCGCAGGCGCACCAGTGGTTGAGTGGTCGCTGTGGTCACGTCGTCCATCGTGACACCGGCGGGCCCGGGTGACATCGGGGGAAGCTCGGGGGATTCTCGGGGACGTCCCTGATGGAACCGACCCGCGAGCGCTGAAGAGCTGGCTTCCATGAATACGACAGACGTGCGCGGCACGCTCCGGGACATGTGGGACACCCGTCCCGCACGGCCCCGGGACGACCGGCAGATCGCAGGCGTCGCGGCGGGGATCGCGCGCCGCTATGACATCGACCCGGTGCTCGTGCGCGTCGGGTTCGTGGTGGCCGCCTTCTTCGGGATCGGGGCCGCGCTCTACATCGTCGGGTGGCTCGTGCTGCCCGACACGCCCGCCGACCCGGCGATCCCGGAGCCCCGCAAGCGCGGCATCCTCGTCGTCGGGCTGGTGATCGCCACGATCGTGTCGGTCGGCTCGATCTTCGGCGGCCGCGGCGGGTTCATCCTCCCGCTGCTCGCGGTGGCGGCGCTGCTGTTCCTGCTGCACCGCAGCCGGGCCGACCGGGGGCCCGCGGCCGTCGCGCCGCCGTCCTGGCCGCAGCCCACCGAAGGGGTGTCGCTGGTCAAGGGCGTGAGCAAGGAGGACGAGCAGCAGCCGCCGTCCTGGGACCCGCTGGGCGCCGCGCCGTTCGCGTGGGACCTGCCCGAGCCCGGGCCCGCCACCCCGCCCGCACCGCCGAAGCGGCGGCGCGCCCCGGTCACGCTCGTGACGTTGGGCCTGGCCCTGCTCGCGGGCGCGGGCACCGGCGTGGTGCTGCTGACCTCCGGCGTGGCCGGGGTGCCCACCTTCCCGGTGCTGCTGGGCGTGGTGGCCGCCGTGCTCGGCCTGGGGCTGGTCGTGGGGTCGTTCCTGCGGGCGGGCCGCGGGCTCATCCCGTTCGCGGTGCTGGTGTCGCTCCTGATCTGGGGCGCGCTGTCCGCGCCGTGGCACCGGTTCGGACCGGAGGACGGCTTCGGCGAGCTGAAGGCCGCGCCCACGACCGTGGCCGCAGCTCCAGCCGGAGTACCGGCGCGGCGCGGGCGACGTCACGCTCGACCTGCGGGGGCTCGACCTCTCCGGCACCGGTGACGTGCGCACGGCGATCGACGTCGGCGCGGGCGACGCCGAGGTGCGCCTGCCCGCGAACGCCGACGTCACGTTCACGGGCGAGGCCGGGCTCGGCGACGTCGAGTTCGACGGCCGCAAGTACGAGGGTCCGGGAGCGCGGATGGCCGTGACCCAGGACCTCGGGGCCGACGGGGTGCGTTCGGGCAAGCTGCTGACGATCGACGTCCACGCGGGCGCCGGAGACGTGGAGGTGCGTCGTGGCTGAGCAGAATCTCGGGCACGAGCAGACCGAGGTCATCCGCAGGCGACGTGGGCCGGACCCGCTGGCCCTGGTGGTCGGGGTGCTCACCCTCGGCATGGCGGTGGCGGCGTTCACCGGGCAGCTGCCGGTGATCACGTTCGACCCGCGGTGGCTGATCGCGGCCGCGGCGGCGGTGGTCGGGGCGCTCCTGCTGCTGGGGAGCCTGCGCCGACGGTAGGGACCTGCGGGCCCGCAGCTGGGGAGCGGACGGGCCCGCCGCGATAACGGGAGCGGTGCCGAACCGGGGGGATCGGCACCGCTCCCCCTTATGCTGCGCGGCCCAGCCCGGCGGCGGTGAGGATCTCCGGCACACCTTGCTCGTAGGCCACGGCCATCACGTGCACGCCCGCGAGGCCGGGCAGCTCCCGCAGCGCGGCGACGGTCTCCGCGCAAGCCGCCATCCCCTCCTCGGCCACCCGGTGCGCGGGCACACCGCGCAGCCGTCGTTCCAGAGCGGGGGGCACGGCCACCCCGGGCAGCCCGGCCATCACGTCCAGGGCGCGCAGGGAACGGATCGGCCCGACGCCCGCGAGGACGCCGCACCGCTGGGTGAGGCCGAGGTCGCGCACCCGGGCCAGCCAGCCCGCGAACGCGGCCACGTCGAACACGAACTGGGTCTGCACGAACTCGGTGCCGAGCGCCACCTTGCGGGCCAGCCGCTCGGGCTCGCCCGCGCCGGGGTCGACGGCGCCGATCAGGTACCGCGGCGCCGGGTCGACGGTCTGGCCGGAGAGCAGCGTGCCGTCGTCGCGCAGGGCCCGGGCGGCGGCGGTGAGGCTGTCGGAGTCGAGGTCGAAGACGCCGGGGGCGTCGGGGTGGTCGCCGCGCTCGGGGCGGTCGCCGGTCATCAGCAGCACGTTGGGCACGCCGAGGCCACCGGCGGCGAGCAGGTCGCTCTGCAGCGCGATCCGGTTGCGGTCGCGGCACGTCATCTGCATCACCGGGTCGAGCCCCTCGGCCAGCAGCACGGCGCTCCCGGCGAGGCTCGACATCCGCACGCGCGCGCCCTGGTTGTCGGTGACGTTGGCCGCGTCCACCCAGCCGCGCAGCAGCCGGGCGGTCTCCCGCAGCCGCGTGACGTCGGCCCCCCGCGGCGGCGCGACCTCCGCCGTCACCGCGAACCGCCCGGTGCGCAGGGCTTCGGCGAGGCGGCCGGGAGCCGTCACTCCCACTCGATCGTCCCCGGCGGCTTCGAGGTGACGTCCAGGACGACGCGGTTGACCTCGGCCACCTCGTTGGTGATCCGGGTGGAGATGCGTTCGAGGACGTCGTAGGGCAGGCGGGTCCAGTCGGCGGTCATCGCGTCCTCCGACGACACCGGCCGCAGCACGACCGGGTGGCCGTAGGTGCGGCCGTCGCCCTGCACGCCGACGCTGCGGACGTCGGCGAGCAGCACCACGGGGCATTGCCAGATCTGGTCGTCGAGGCCCGCGGCGGTGAGCTCCTCGCGGGCGATGGCGTCGGCGGCGCGCAGCGTCTCGAGCCGGTCGTGGGTGACCTCGCCGATGATCCGGATGCCGAGGCCGGGGCCCGGGAACGGCTGGCGGCCGACGATCGCCGCGGGCAGCCCGAGCTGGGCGCCCACCTTGCGCACCTCGTCCTTGAACAACGCCCGCAGCGGCTCGACCAGCGCGAACTCGATGTCGTCTGGCAGTCCGCCGACGTTGTGGTGGCTCTTGATCGTGGCGGTGCCGGAGCCGCCGCCGGACTCGACGACGTCCGGGTAGAGCGTGCCCTTGGACGAGGAAGCCCGCCAGCGGAGCGCCAGCGGAGCTGCCATCGACCCAGTGCTCCTCCGCGGCGACCTCGGCCGTCGCCGCCTCGAACACCCGGATGAACTCCCGGCCGATGATCTTGCGCTTGGTCTCCGGCTCGCTGACGCCCGCGAGCGCGTCGAGGAACCGGTCGGCGGCGTCGACGGTGTGCAGCCGCGCGCCGGTGGCGGCCACGAAGTCGCGCTCCACCTGCTCGCGCTCACCCGCCCGCAGGAGCCCGTGGTCGACGAACACGCAGGTGAGGCGGTCGCCGATGGCTCGCTGGACGAGCGCGGCCGCCACCGCGGAGTCGACGCCGCCGGAGAGGCCGCAGATCGCCCGGCCGTCGCCGATCTGGGCGCGCACGGCCTCGACCGTCTCGTCGATGATCGACGCGGTGGTCCAGCTGCCCGGGATGCCCGCGATCTCGTGCAGGAACCGTTCGAGCACCTGCTGGCCGTGCGGCGAGTGGCCGACCTCGGGGTGGTACTGCACGCCCGCGAGCCGCCGGTCGGGGTCCTCGAACGCCGCGACGGCCGCGCGCTCCGACGCCGCGGTGACGGCGAACCCGTCCGGCGCGCGCACCACGGAGTCGCCGTGGCTCATCCAGACGGGGTGCCGCGCGGGCAGGCCGTCGTGGAGCACGCCGCCGTCGACGGTCAGCTCGGTGCGGCCGTACTCGCGGGTGCCGTCGTGCGCCACGTCGCCGCCGAGCGCCAACGCCATGGCCTGGAAGCCGTAGCACAGGCCGAGCACGGGGACGCCCGCCGTGAAGAGGCCCGGGTCGATGCGCCGCGCGCCCTCGGCGTACACGCTGGCGGGTCCGCCGGAGAGGATCACCGCGGCGGGCTTGCGCGCGACGATGTCCTCCACCGACGTGTCGCCGGGCACGATCTCGGAGTACACCTGCGCCTCCCGCACGCGGCGGGCGATCAGCTGGGCGTATTGGGCGCCGTAGTCGACGACGAGCACCGTGGGCACCTGCACGGCCCCAGCGTAATCGCCGCGCTACACCGCCGGGCGCACCGGCGGCAGGGCCCCGCCGTGGGCGGCCCGGACCACCGTCTCGAGGTCGCGGCGCAGATCGCCCACCCCGGCCGGGCCGAGGGTGCGGGCCCACCCGGCCTCCAGCTCGCCGTAGATCTCCTCGACGTCGGCGAGCAACGCCCGGCCGCGGCCGGTGAGCTGGAGGTCCTTGGCTCGGGCGTCGTGCGGATCGGCGACCCGCTCGACCAACCCGACCCCGACCATCGCGTCGACCAGCTTGGACACGGCCTGCTTGCTCGTGCCCAGCGTGGCGACGAGCTCGCGCAGCGAAATCGGGCCCCCGCGCAGGGCGAGCAGCACGAACCCGAACGCCTCCCGCACGTCGGTCCAGCCGCGGGCGGCCAGCTCGCGGTGCAGGTCGTCGATGAGCAGGCGGTAGGCCATCGCGAGGAGGCGGGCCAAGGGGGTGCTCATACCGCCCAGGGTGGCGTGAACGGCTCCCCGCCGGGCATCCGGGCCTGACCGCCGACCGGCAGGCAACAGAGGGCGCGCAGCGGCTCGTCGTCCGCGGGCGCGAGGGCGAACGGCACACCGGCGGGCACGACGATCGCATCGCCGACGCCCGCCTCCTGGTCGCGGTCGCCGATCCGCACCGCCGCGCGCCCCGCGAGCACGACGAAGACCTCCTCGCGGGTGAGCTCGTGGGGCGTGGCGGGGGTGCCACCGTCGATCTCGACGAGCCAGACGCTGGTGTCGGTGGACCCGCTCGTCGGGGTCGCGAGGGACGTGAACCGGGCGCCGCCGAGGTCGTGGGTCGGCGCGGCGGGGGCGGGCAGTACAGGCATGATGGGTCTCCTTCGTCAACTATGTTGACAATATCCGTCGCTCCCACTTCCGTCAACCGGATTGACGGTACGGCGTGTGGCAACCTTCGGCCATGGAGGAGGTGTGGCCGCCCGAGCTCGCCGCGCTGCTGGACCGCACGCCGCCCGCGGAGCTCGCCGCCACCACCCGACGCCTGTTCGCCCACGAGGGCATCACCTGCCGCCCGCCGGGCGAGGACGAGCAGCCGTGGGCGCACCTGGCCGTCGCGGGGCTGCTACGCGGACATGCCGCCGTTGAAGGGCGTGATCTTCGCCGATTCCACGGGGAGTGTGATGGACGTCGCCGTCGACATGATCCGCGTGGATCGGGGTAGAAAGCCGCGTGCGGTCCTTCGCCTGCCCCGTCTGCGGACACCTGGTCTTCTTCGAGAACTCGGCCTGCCTGCACTGCGGCACGGAGCTGGGGTACTGCCGCCCGCGACGGGAGCTGGTCGCGGTGGACGGGTACGTCCGCTGCGCCAACGCCGAGGTGGCGCGCTGCAACTGGCTGGTGGACGCGCCCGGCCTGCTCTGCGGCTCGTGCGCGCTCACCCGCACCCGGCCCGCGGACGCCGACGTCGACGCCCTGGCCGCGTTCGCCGACGCCGAGGCGGCCAAGCGGCGGCTGGTCTACCAGCTCGACGACCTGGGCCTGCCCACCGACGGCCTGGCGTTCGACCTGCTGTCGTCGGCGGAGGAGCCCGTCACCACCGGGCACGCCGACGGCGTCGTCACGATCGACCTGGCCGAGGGCGACGACGCGCACCGCGAGGCCCTGCGCGTGCAGCTGGCCGAGCCGTACCGCACGATGCTCGGCCACCTGCGGCACGAGACCGGGCACTACTACTGGACGGTGCTGGTCGAGCCCTCCCCCGCGCGGTTCCGGGAGCTCTTCGGCGACGAGCGCGCCGACTACGCCGAGGCCCTGCAGCGCCACTACTCCTCCCCGGCACCCGTCGGGTGGGAGCAGGAGTACGTGAGCACGTACGCCACCGCGCACCCGTGGGAGGACTGGGCCGAGTCGTTCGCGCACTACCTGCACATCCGCGACACCCTGCAGACGGCCGCGGCGTACGGCATGCAGGTGCACGGCCGCGCGCCCCTGGACTCGACGCCGCGGGAGGACCCTGACGGGTTCGCCGAGATCGTCGAGACCTGGCTGCCCCTCACCTACGCGCTCAACGCGGTGAACCGGTCGATGGGCAAGGACGACCTCTACCCGTTCGTCCTGTCCGAGGCGGTGCTGGCCAAGCTGGCCTTCGTGCACGACCTGGTTCAGATGTCGCGCACGTAGCTGTAGCCGCCGATCTCGAGGTTGAGCGAGCGGTACCCGTACAGCTCGGGCAGCTCGGTGACCGAGTAGCTGCTCGTCACGGACTTGCCGCTGAAGTAGAAGGTGAGGGTGCCGCTCCGGGCCACGGCGACGCCGGTGATGCTCCCGCCGGGGCGACGGATGAGGAACCGGCCGTCGGACGCGAAGGTGTAGGAGGTGCCCGCGGTCTCGCCGCTGCTGCCGCCGCTCCAGGTGCCGACGAGGATCGCGGGCACGCTGCCACGCACGCTCGTCGGCCGGGGCCGGGGCGCCGGGCTGGTGTGCGGTGTTGTGCGGCGGGTCGGGGTGGTCGTGCGGATGCCCGACGTCTCCGTGGCCGACGAGGTGGCGGTGGGCGTGGATGTGACGCGGTTGGCCGCGGGGACGTAGGGGTCGTCGTCCGCCGAGGAGCTGCCGCAGGCGCCGACGCCCGCTGCGACTGACGACGGCGAGGGCCGCGATCGAGGCGCACCGGATCGCCGGGTGATCTGTGTGGGGAGCACATCAGCGAAGCTAGTGCTCGCCGTCACCCCCGGGTATCGGGAAGACCCCTAGCAACCGGGCCCGCCCGACTGACGTAGGTGTGCCCGGTGGGCGTGGTGGTGCGCACGGTGTGCGGATGTCGGCCGAGGCCGTCGTGCACGAGCTCGACCCGCCAACCGGGCATCTCGCGCACGTAGTTGCCGCGGGCGCACACCCCGCGACCGTTGACCAGGCTGGTGGGGCCGCCCGCGCGGTGGGGGCGGATGTGGTCGAGGTGGCGGATCGGGGCGTCGCAGAACGGATCGCGGCAACGGCCGCCGTCGCGGACCCGAATCAGGTGACCGAGCACCCCGTCGAAGCACCGGCGGCGGGGATCGGCGCCGACCAGACCGCCGGCGGGTGAGGTGAACAGGCGCCGCCACCAGCGGTGGCCTGCGGTATCGGCGAGGATCTCGTGAACGATCTCGGCCGGGAGCGGGCCGTGCCCGGTGACGTCGGCGGCCCCGCCCGCTTCGGGGTCGATCAGCGCATCGATCGGCAGCACGATGCCGACCTCGACGTTGACGTCGGCGGCGCGGGCCTGTCCGGTGACGCGTTCGACGAGGGTGTCGGCCATGATCTGGCCGCGCGTGCGGGTGTCGCCCGCGGCGACGACGGCGTCGGTGTGCTTGCGCAGCGCGGCCAGGCAGGCCACGCCTTGCTCGACGGGCAGGAAGCCGCTGAGCACGCTCATCGTGTCCGGAGCAGGCCGAAGACCGACACGGCGGTCCTTCCGCGCGGTGCGGCCCCGCGCCACGTACGCGGCGCGATCGGCCTCGTAGGCCAACCGGCCCACCACCGCGGCCGCCCGCCCCGGCGACAGCCGGTCGATCTCGGCCGCGCAGATCTGCTCGTCGACCAGGCGGCGGCGCTCGGCGTCGAGGTGGCGGGTCTCGGAAACCACCGTGGCGGCGATCTCCTCACTGATCCGCCCCGCGGCCAGCAGATCACGCACGCCGGGTAGGTCGAAGTGCAGGGCGCGGGCAATGCCAAGACGTCGGGAGCCGTGGAAGGGCGAGACGCGGCAGGCCAGCCCGACCTGGTCGCCGATCCCGCGCCCGACCGCGGCCGGGATCGAGCCGGTCGTCGGCGATCTGCGCCTCGACCTGCGACCGGGCGAACGCGACCATCTCCGCCTGCTGGGCCGCGGCGAGCGCGCCGCGCAGCTGCTCGAAGGCGGCGATCCGGTCGATCCGATCGGCATCGGCGCCCGGTGCGGGTTCGACGGCGAGCGCGCCGAGGCGAGCCAGCATCGCGGCCACCTCGGCCACGACGGGATCCACCGCCCCGCCCGCCTCGTCCGATCGCATGTTCGAATCATCGCACCCGGCACCGACAATTCTGCCGCTCACCGCCCATGACGGTCCAATCGCGACGACGTCGATCACGTCTAGTGCGGCGCGCCAGAGGCGGGTAACACGGCGTTCCCCGGGCCGAGAGGACCGTCGCCAAGCTACGCCCCGCCGACAGGGATCGACGATGAACCCACAGCAGCCGTACCAGCAGGGGCCCGCAGAACGGCTGGCCGTCGGCACCGGGCGGACCGTCCACGCGGAGCTACTCACAGCCAACCGCGCGACCGCCGTGGCTCATCGCTTCCTCCGGGACCGGCGAACGAAGCGGCAGCAGCTGGCCGTGGTCGTCGGCGTCATCGTGGCGTTGATCCTGATTCTGATCATCCAGCCGCGGGTATCGAGGGGACCGACCAGTTCACCGGCAATCATCCGCGACCTCGTCGAGCTCGTCCGCGTCAATTCCGCCGCGAGGCGATCAAATGCGCAGCGAGCGGCCGCACCGACGGCGATCACGCTCGCGGCGCCGCCGAGCGATCTCCGTCTCGTGGCTGGTCGGGCACAGCATCGCCAAGGAGCCGGACGCACACGTAGGCGAAGTCGATCATCGTTTACGGCGAGCGTCACCGCAGTTCGATCCAGTCGACAGGCCGGTCGGACAGCCTTCCGGTGCCGACGTGCGACGCGTCGGAGACAGCACCTACGAAGTGAGCTACGGACGTCGTCGACTAGGCCGACACAAGACGCAGGTCCTGACGGACGAGTCGGTTCAAGAACTGCTACGGGGACATCGTACAAGGACGACCTCTTCAAGGCCGAGGTCGTCGTGGCCGGATCATCTGCCGAACGGGACCACGCAAGGGCCGGGCTCGACGACCGATGCCGAGGCTGACGAGTCCTTCCAGATCTCGGTCATCGGCTGACGAAGTGGCCCGCGTTCGAAGCAGTGACTCAGACCCGGACCGACGAGCCCCACGCGCTGGAACTCCTTCAGGTCCGAGTAGCCCGTCTTCGCCATCGCCCGCCGCAGCGCGCCGAAGAGGTTGACCTCGCCGAAGGCGCTGCTCGCCGGGCCGAAGAGCACCCGCTCCAGGTCCCGCGACTCCACGGGCACCGGCACGACCTCCGAGCGCGGCAGGGAGGGGTGGGCCACCGCCGAGGTCCAGTAGGCGCCGGAGGCGGGGGCGTCGGAGGCGGCGGCGAGCTGCTCACCGAGCATCACGGCGTCCGCGCCGCAGGCGATGGCCTTGGCGACGTCGCCGGAGCTGCGGATGCCGCCGTCGGCGATGACGTGGACGTAGCGGCCGCCGGTCTCGTCGAGGTAGTCGCGGCGGGCGGCGGCGGCGTCGACGATCGCGGTGGCCATGGGCACCCCGATGCCGAGCACCTCGTCGGTGGTGGTGGCGACCGACTGCCCGTACCCCACGATCACGCCCGCGGCGCCGGTGCGCATGAGGTGCATGGCGGTGCGGTAGTCGCCGCAGCCCCCCGCGACCACCGGCACGTCGAGCGAGGCGATGAAGTCCTTGAGGTTGAGCGGCGCGCCGCGCGACACGTGCTCGGCGGAGATGATCGTGCCCTGCACGACGAGCACCTCGACGCCCGCCGCGAGCAGGTCGGGTGCGAGCTCGCGGGCGCGCTGCGGGCTCACCCGCGCGGCCACGGTGACCCCGGCCTCGCGCACCCGCTTCAGCGCCTCGGTGAGCAGCCCGGTGTCGATCGGCACGGCGTGCAGCTCCTGCAGGAGGGCCACGGCCGTGTCCGGGGAGTCGGCCGCCGCAGCGACGACCCGGGCGAGCGCGGCGTCGGCGTCGGCGTGCCGCGCCCACAACCCCTCGGCGTTGAGCACGGCCAGCCCGCCGAGCTGCCCGATGCGGACGGCGCTCGCGGGCGACACCACGGCGTCGGACGGGTGCGTGACCAGCGGGATCGAGAACGGGTAGGCGTCGAGCTGCCAGGCGGTGGACACCTCCTGGGAACTGCGCGTGCGCCGCGACGGCACGATCTCGACCTGCTCGAGGTCATAGCTACGCCGGGCCTCCCGGCCCATCCCGATCTCTACAAGGTCCCGCACGGGACCGCACGTTAGCGGGAGACGTAGTTCGGCGCTTCGACGGTCATCGTGACGTCGTGGGGATGGCTCTCCTTCAGCCCCGCCGCGGTGATCCGCACGAGCTGCGCCTCCTGCAGCGCCGGGATGGTCTGCGCCCCGGCGTAGCCCATGCCCGAGCGCAGCCCGCCGACGAGCTGGTGGACGACCTGCGCGAGCGGCCCGCGGAACGGGATGCGCCCCTCGATCCCCTCGGGAACGAGCTTGTCCTCGGACAGCACGTCGTCCTGCCCGTAGCGGTCCTTGGAGTAGCTGCGCGCATCGCCACGGCTGCGCATCGCGCCGATCGACCCCATGCCGCGGTAGGTCTTGTACTGCTTGCCGCCGACGAAGATCACCTCACCGGGTGATTCGATCGTGCCCGCGAGGAGGCTGCCCAGCATCACCGTGGACGCGCCCGCGGCGATCGCCTTGGCGATGTCGCCCGAGTACTGGATGCCGCCGTCGCCGATCACGGGGATCCCGGCCTCGGAGCAGGCTTGCGCGGCCTCGTAGATCGCCGTGATCTGCGGTGCGCCGACGCCCGCCACGACCCGCGTCGTGCAGATCGAGCCCGGCCCGACGCCGACCTTCACCGCATCCGCCCCGGCCTCGACGAGCGCGGTGGCGCCTGCCCGGGTGGCGACGTTGCCGCCGACGACGTCGACCGAATGCCCCACCTCGGCCCGCAGCTTGGCCACCGTCTCCAGCACGCGGCGGGAGTGCCCGTGGGCGGTGTCGACCATGAGGACGTCGACGCCCGCCTCGACGAGCTGCATGGCGCGCGCGTAGCCGTCCTCCCCCACGCCGACGGCCGCCGCGACGACCAGCCGCCCGTCGGGGTCCTTCGTGGCGAGCGGGTACTTCTCGGTCTTGTTGAAGTCCTTGATCGTGATGAGGCCGCGGAGGATGCCGTCGCCGTCGATGATGGGCAGCTTCTCCAGCTTGTGCCTGCGCAGGAGGCCGAGGGCGGCCTCGGCCGACACCCCGACGCGCGCGGTGATCAGCGGCGCGTGCGTCATCACCTCGTGGACGGGACGGTCGTGGTTCATCTCGAACCGCATGTCCCGGTTGGTGATGATGCCGACGAGCTTGCCGTCGGGCGCGGTGACGGGCACGCCCGAGATGCGGTAGCGGGCGCAGAGGGCGTCGACGTCGGCCAGGGTGTCCTCGGGCGAGCACGTGACCGGGTCGGTGACCATCCCCGCCTCGGACCGCTTGACCACCTCGACCTGCGCGGCCTGCTCGGCCACCGACAGGTTGCGGTGCAGCACGCCCAACCCGCCCGCCCGCGCCATCGCGATGGCCATGCGCGACTCGGTGACGGTGTCCATCGGCGACGACACCAACGGCACCCGCAACCGCACCCGGCGGGTGATCTGCGTGCTGGTGTCGGCGGCGCTGGGCACCACGTCGGACTCGGCGGGCAGCAGCAGCACGTCGTCGAAGGTGAGCCCCAGCATCGCGAACTTCGGCGGCATCCCGGCGGTCTCGCTCGTCATCGCATCGTTCCCAGCTTCTTGGCGAAACCCCCGAACACGACCTCATCGTATCCGCGGCTCGAGACGCCCGGTCGCGCCGCCGCCGAGGATGCGCTCCCATGGCGGGGTATCGTTGACGCTGTGTCACCCGATGCGCTGCCGCCGGACCCGTTCGCCGGGGATCCGCACGACCCCGCGCTCTCGATCGACGCCCCGGAGCTCGGCGAGCCCGAGGCGTTGAGCATCGAGGAGCGCGACGAGGTGGTGGCCGATCTCGCCGATCTCGCGGTGTACCAGGCGTTGTTGGAGACGCGCGGCGTGCGCGGCATCGTGGTCGACTGCGCGGATTGCGGCGAGCAGCACTACCACGAGTGGAGCCTGCTGCGGGCGAGCCTGCAGCAGCTGCTCGACGAGGGGCAGATGCGCCCGCACGAGCCCGCGTTCGACCCCGACCCGGCCCACTACGTGACGTGGGAGTACTGCCGGGGCTACGCCGACGCGGTGCTCTCCGACTCCTGAGAGCCCGCGTCTAGCTCGTCGTGGGCGGGGCCGTTTCCTCGCTCGACCCACCGCCGGACGAGGTGCGGCCGGAGCCCATCCCGTTGTTGGTGGTCGTCGTGGTGGTGTCCGGATCGCCCTCGGGTGTGGCCGTGACCGGCACCGTGGGGGGACCGCCCCCCGCCTCGCCCGTGAGCTCGGGCGCCGTGGGCACCTTGGTGACCGACGGCTCCTCGGGACGCGGCGAAGGCGACTTGCTGGGGCGCTCGGAGCTCGACGCGGGCGGACCGCCCGCGGCCTCGCCACTGGTCGGATCCGGGGTGAGGGTGCCCGCCGTGGTGGGCTGCTGCGACAGGGCGGCACCCGCGGGGATCGGACGGCCACGGTCGACCTTCAGCGGCGACGCCGGGTTGACCTTCACGCCCGACGGCGTCTCGGCCGCCTTCGCGACGAGGAAGTTCTTCACGTCGACGAGCTCGTCCTTGCCCTCCTGGGGGCGCACCTTGGACAGCTCTTGCTGGGCCTGCGCGAGATCGGCGGCCGCCTGCTCCGGCTTGCCCTCCGAGAGGGCCTGCTTGGCGTTGTCGATCTTGTCGGACACCCGGACGGCGGCCTCGACCGACTCGGCGCGCTCGCTGAAGAGCACCTTGGAGACCGGCCACAGCGCGCTGTCCGGCTCGGCGGTGGCGGAGCCGATCGTGACGCCGCCCCCGACCAGCACGAGGAACGCGGCGGCCGCGGCGACCGGCACGAGGTGGCGGGCCCGCGCGGAGCGGGTGGGCTTGGCGGCGGGCATGCCCGCCCGCACGGCGGCGACGGCCGTCTCGAGGTCGATCAGCTCGGGGATCGGCTCGTCCACGACGTCGGCGCGCCAGTTGGACAGCAGCGCCACGACCTGGTCGTCGGCGTGGAACGAACGCCCGCCGCTCGGTACGCCGAAACCCGCGCCGAGCGCGTTGATCAGCTCGTCGTCGGCCTGGACCGCGGCGAGGTCGATCGGCTCGTCCAGCGGGGTGCCGTGGATGAAGGAGCCGTTGCCGTGACCGTTGTTGTTGTCAGGCACTCAGACCACCTCCTCCTCTGGCATCGACTTGCGTAGCCGGGCCAACGCCCGGTGTTGTGCCACCCGGACGGCGCCCGGGGTTGAACCGACGGCTTCCGCGGTCTCCTCCGCGGATAGCCCGACCACGACCCGCAACAGCAATATCTCCCGTTGTTTGTCCGGTAGCTGATCCAGGATGCGGCCCATCTCGCCGGTGAGCTCGACTCGCAGCGCGCGCTGCTCGGGACCGTCCGCAACCTCGATCGCATCGGGAACGTCCGCGACCGGCTCCGCCCGGTTGCGCGTGGCGGCTCGGTGCGCGTCGATCACCTTGTGTGACGCGATCCCGTACACGAACGCGAGGAACGGACGACCCTGGACCCGGTATCCCGGAAGGGCCGTGAGCACGGCCAGACACACCTCCTGCGCTACGTCGTCGGCCGAGACCGACGAACGGTCCATGCGGCCGAGCCGAGCGCGGCAATAGCGCACGACCAGCGGCCGAATAGTGGCGAGCACGCGCCCCACGGCAGCCGCCTCACCCGTCATGGCGCGGGCGACCAACTCGTCGGGAACGTCCGTCGTCTCACTCATCGTGAGCCGTTGTGCGAGCGTTACGAAGCATTCTGGGCAAACATCCGATCGTGAGGCCGATCACGAAGCGTGCACGGGCCGTGCCTCTTGGACCTTCACGGTAGCGAAGGCGCGGTGCACGGCGACTACCGGGCACGTCCGGTCGGGGGCCTTCACCCCTTCAGGACGCGTCCGAACGCACAGCGTTGTGAACAGGCCTCTGCCGCCACTCGAAAGGCGGCATGAGAACAGACGAACGGCACCCCCGCGGCCTGCGAGGGTGCCGTTGCGTTGTCGGTCAGGAGACGAGGCCTCGGCGGAAGCCGTGGGCGACGGCCTGGGCCCGGTCGCGCACACCGAGCTTGCGGAAGAGCCGCCGGGCGTGCGTCTTCACGGTGTCTTCCGACAGGTAGAGCTCACGGCCGATCTGGCCGTTGCTCTTGCCCTGGCTCATGCCCCGCAGCACCTGCAGCTCACGCTCGGTGAGCTGGACGCCGGGGTCCGTGGGCGCCCGGGGCGTGGGCACCGCGGTGCTGGCCAGCGTGTGCGCCAGCGCGGCCACCAGCTCGGGACGCGAGGCGTCCCACCGCAGGTAGCCCCGAGCGCCGCCCGCGATGGCCGCCGCGATGCTGCCCGCGTCGTCGGGGGCGCCGAACACGATGACGTTGGCCTGCGGATGAGCCGCGACCAGCCGCCGCGTGGCCTCCACCCCCGTCGGCACCGCGCGCTGGGTGCCGACCAGGACGACGTCGACCGGCTGCCGGGAGAACCGGGCCAGCAACTCGTCACCATGGGCGACGCAATCGATGCGATGCACTCCGGGCACCGCGGACATCACGCGGGTGAGGCCCTCGCGGACGCTGCGACGATCGTCGCAGATGAGTACCGTCGTCACGACGATTCCTTCCTGCAGCTTCCTGCAGCCGGGTGATGTTCACCCCCAACAACGGCGGGTGCCCGACTCACCTTGACACGTCAGGGCCAACTTGCGCCCTCCATTCGGGAGTATTGCGCCGAGTGGCACAAGACATGTGGGTGACATGGGACCGAATGGAGTAATTACATTAGCGTCGCCCGTTGCGGAATCCACACGGACTCCCCCATCTGGCGCTTGCCAAGAGCGTCGGAACGCTGCTCGATGACGTTCAGCGCGGCGTGAACGGCGTGTCGTCGGCGTGTCGTGCCGTCCGGCCGACCGCCGAGCGCAGTTCCCGCTGGAGAGGCAACCTGCTCGTTGATCCGTACCTGCGGTTTCGCCGCTGGTAGAGGCATCAGGTCGAGCGCGGCGAGGCCCGCAGGCCAGCACAGCGGTAGCAGTCCCAGCCCCGCGCACTCGGCGGCGGCGGCGTCCAACTCGGTGACGGCGGCCGCGGGAGTCATCACCCCTGCGGCCGACCGGGCGACGGCGAGCACGATCCGGGACTTGAGCACGTGCCGCCGTGACCCACCGCGACCGGCGGCCGCCAGCGCCGCTTCGGCCGGTGCGACGGCCTCGGCGGGCCTCCCGAGGACGAGGGCCAGCTCGGCCCGCACCCAGCAGGCCCTGGTCGCGGGCCGCCAGGAGGGGTGGGCCGCCAGTGCGGGCGCCGCGGCGGCGAGCAGTCGCTCCGCCCCGGTCGGGTCGCCCAGCCCGATGGCGTCGGCGGCCAGCCCGACCAGCGCGTCGATCCGCGCCGCCTCGGCGTCCGTCCCATCGTCTGAACCGGCGCAGGGCGCTGCTCCCGCCAGGCCCGCGCCCGCGACACCACCGCCCGGCGTCCCACGGCCGCCGGGTGACCCCCCGCGGGCTGAACCGCGATCAGGTGCGGCGCCCCCGGCGGCGACAGCCAGGCGCAGGCCGCGCGCGTCCCACGACCGGGCGGCCGCGTGCCCGCCGAGTTGGCGCAGGTGCGCCGCCCGGGTGACGGCGGCGTGGGCGGCGACCCGATGCGGGACGGCCGGGTCCGCGGTCAGCCGCTCGAGCTCGGCGGCCGCGGCGGCGTAGTGGCCCTGCCCACCGAGGGCGACGGCGACCAGCCACCGCTCCTCGGGTTCGACGGCCGCGCGCGGGATGCGGTGCGGAGTGCTCCCGAAGGCCGCCTCCCGCGCGCCCGGGCTCACCGCGCGGGGGTCACCGCGCCGCCGTGACCAGCGCGTCGACGGCCTCGACGAGCGACGCGAGCGGCTGCACCCGCGCGGGCAGCCCGACTTCGGGCCAACCGGGCCCCGCCACGAACATGCGGGACCGGGGGCGGGTCTCCGGCAGCGCGTCCAACAGGGCGACGTCGGCGGTGGCCGGGAGCTGCGACCACAACACCACCGCGGCGGGTGCGGTGCGGCGCACGGCCGCGACGAGGGCCACGCAGGGCAGGTCGGTGCCCATCGGCTGCACGGGGACGCCCCGGTGGCCGAGCGCGGCCGCGAGCACCAGCAGCGGCAGCGTGTGCTGCTCGTGCGGCATGCCCGCGAGCAGGACCGGCCTGCCGTCGGTCTCGCCGGACTGCGCGACGACGTGCGCCGAGAACACCGCGGCGACGCTCTGGCTGAGCAGGTGCTCGATCTCCACCCCGGCGCCGGTCGTCGCCCACCGCCGGGCCACGGCGGCGAGCACCGGCCGGGCGACGTCGTCCCACGTGGCCACGATGCCGAGCGCGTCGACCGCCTCGAGGAGCACGGTGCGGGCGGCCGGGAAATCCAGGGCGAGCGCGGCTCGGCCGAGCCCGCGCGCGTAGCGGCCCGCCCCCGGCAGGCGCAGCATCGTGCCGCCCGCACGCGGACGCGTGCCGTCGACGACCCTCGTAGGCCCCCCGTTGGCGGACGTCAACGCGTAGCGGGCCGCCTCGGCGGGCCCCACCCCACGAACGAGTGCATGACGCATCGTTTCCAGCCGCGCGATGTCCTGTGGGGAGTAGCGTCGATGTCGTCCCGGAGCGTGTGCCGAGGGGCCGATGCCGTACCGACGGTCCCACGTCCGCAGCGTTGCGGGAGCGATGCCGAGCATCCGCGCCACGGCGGCCACGGACAGGTGGGGTTCGCCTGCGCGCTCGGAACCGCGGGGCACAGCCTCGGGTTCCATCGCACCATCGTGGTGGCCGCCGACGTGCCAAGCAAACCGCACACGCCGCAAACTCCGCTTGAACCGGGTTTGACTCGGTTCTACGCTGGGTAGACGGGCGGTGATCGGCAAACGACGAGGCGGTGGCACCCATGGCCGACACACGACGGCTCCCAACCCCGGTGACCGAGGTCTGGAACTGGCAGATGCGCGGCTCGTGCCGCGGGATGGACAGCGGCTACTTCTTCCACCCGGAGAACGAGCGCGGTCCGGCCAGGGTGTTGCGCGAAACGCGCGCCAAGGAGGTGTGCCGCCGGTGCCCGGTGATCGAGGAGTGCAGGCGGCACGCGCTCGCCGCCCACGAGCCCTACGGCGTCTGGGGCGGCCTCTCGGAGTCGGAGCGCGACGAGATCATCCGCGGCCGCACGCGCACGCTGAAGCTGCCGGCTCCCGTACGGCGCTGAAACGACGCTGACACGACGAAGGCCACCTCCCCTTCCGGAGAGGTGGCCTTCGCGCCGTTCTGGTGGTGCTAGTGGCCGTGCCCGTGGCCGTGCCCACCCGCGGCGGGCGCAGCGGGCGGCTCGGGCTTGTCGACGACCGCGCTCTCGGTGGTGAGCACCATCCGCGCGATCGACGCGGCGTTGACCACGGCGCTGCGCGTGACCTTGACCGGGTCGATGACGCCGTCGGCCATCAGGTCGCCGTAGGCCATCGTGGCGGCGTTGAAGCCGTGGCCCCACTCCAGCTCGGCGACCTTGTTGGTGACGACCGAACCCTCCAGACCGCCGTTGGCGGCGATCCAGAACAGCGGGCTCGTGAGCGCCTTGCGGACGATCGAGACGCCGGTGGCCTCGTCACCCGTGAGGCCGAGGCCGTCGACGAGCGAAGCCGCCGCGTGCACGAGCGCCGCCCCACCACCGGGGATGACACCCTCCTCGACCGCGGCCCGCGTGGCCGACACCGCGTCTTCGATGCGGTGCTTGCGCTCCTTGAGCGCGGTCTCGGTGGCCGCCCCGACCTTGATCACGGCGACGCCGCCGGACAGCTTGGCCAGCCGTTCCTGCAGCTTCTCGCGGTCCCAGTCGGAGTCGGAGTCATCGATCTCGCGCTTGAGCTGCGCGACCCGCGCCTCCACGTCCGCCTTCGAGCCGCCGCCCTCGACCAGCGTGGTGTTGTCCTTGGTGACCACCGCGCGCCGCACCGTGCCGAGCAGGTCGATGCCCGCCTCGGCCAGCTTGAGGCCGACCTCGGCGTTGATCACCGTGCCGTTGGTGGCGATGGCGAGGTCGTCCATGAACGCCTTGCGCCGGTCGCCGAAGAACGGCGACTTGACCGCCACGACCCGGATGGTCTTGCGGATCGAGTTGACCACCAGCGTGGACAGGGCCTCGCCCTCGACGTCCTCCGCGATGATCAGCAGCGGCTTGCCGTCGGCGAGCACCTTCTCCAGGAGCGGGAGCAGGTCGGCGATCGCCGAGATCTTGTCCCGGTGCAGCAGGACGTAGGCGTCCTCCAGCACGGCCTCCATGGACTCCGCGTCGGTGACGAAGTACGGCGACAGGTAGCCCTTGTCGAACTGCAGGCCCTCGGTGATCTCCAGATCGGTGGAGAGCGTGGAGCCCTCCTCGATGGTGATCACGCCGTCCTTGCCGACCGCCTTGAGCGCCTCGCTGATCAGGTCGCCGATCTCCTGCTCGCGCGAGGCGATCGTGCCGACCTGGGCGACGTGGTCCTGGTCGTTGACCGGGATGGCCTTCTCGCGAAGGATCTCGGCGACCTTCTCGGCCGCCGCCGCGATGCCCTTGCCCAGCGACATCGGGTTGGCGCCCGCCGCAACGTTGCGCAGGCCCGCGGCCACCATGGCCTGGGCGAGCACGGTGGCGGTGGTGGTGCCGTCGCCCGCGACGTCGTTCGTCTTGGTGGCGACGGTCTTGGCGAGCTGCGCGCCGAGGTTCTCGTACGGGTCCTCGAGCTCGATCTCGCGCGCGATGGTGACGCCGTCGTTGGTGACGGTGGGACCACCGAACTTCTTGTCCAGCACGACGTTCCGTCCGCGCGGACCGAGGGTGATCTTGACCGCGTCGGCCAGCTGGTTCACCCCGCGCTCCAGTGCACGGCGGGTTTCCTCGTCGAAGCTGATCTGCTTCGGCATTGCCTGCCTCTCTCCTACGCGCGACCGCCGCCCCGGCCGGGCCGGGACGGCGGACTGATCGCGAGCGTCAGTTGACGACCGCGAGGACGTCGCGGGCGGACAGGATCAGGTACTCCTCGCCGTTGTACTTGACCTCGGTGCCGCCGTACTTCGAGTAGATGACGACGTCGCCGACGGCCACGTCGAGCGGAATGCGCTGGCCGTTGTCGTCGATGCGGCCGGGGCCGACGGCGAGGACCTTGCCCTCCTGGGGCTTCTCCTTGGCGGTATCCGGGATGACGATGCCGGAAGCCGTGGTGGTCTCCGCCTCGCTCGCCTGGACAACGATCTTGTCCTCGAGCGGCTTGATGTTCGCCACGTCGATGACCTCCCGTTCTAGCGGTGCGATGTGTTCTTGGATGGACGGGGCATCCCGCCGTCGCGGTGTCGGAACGCCCGTACGATTGGCACTCTACCCACGAGAGTGCCAACGCCTCAACGTCGGGGTAGCGTCGGAGCACATGGGTGATCTCGACGGCTTCCGACTGGGGCTGGGAGCCAACACGTTCGGCTGGACCGCCGATCGCGACGCGGCGTTCGCGGTGCTCGACGCGTACGTCGACGCGGGCGGCCGCTTCGTCGACACCGCCGACTCCTACGGGCGGCAGAGCTTCGTCGGCGCCTCCGAGACGATCATCGGTGAGTGGTTCGCCGCCCGCGGCCGCCGCGACGACGTCGTCCTCGCCACGAAGGTCGGCTCGCTCCCCAGCCGTCCCGGGCTCTCGGCCGCGAACATCACCGCCGCCGTCGACGAGTCGCTGCGCCGCCTGCAGACCGACCGCATCGACCTCTACTGGGCCCACAAGGACGACCCCGACACCCCGCAGGAGGAGACCCTCGCCGCGTTCGACGGGCTCGTGCGCGCGGGCAAGGTGCGGGAGGTCGGGGCGTCCAACTTCTCGGCGGCGCGGCTCGAGTCGGCGCTGGCGATCTCCGCGAAGGAGGGCCTGGCCGCCTACGTCGCGCTGCAGCCGCACTACAACCTCATGGAGCGGGCCGAGTTCGAGACCACGCTGCAGCCGGTGCTCGCCGAGCACGGCCTCACCTGCGTGCCGTACTTCGGGCTGGCCCGCGGCTTCCTCACCGGGAAGTACCGGCCGGGCGCCGCGGTCGACAGCCCGCGGGCGGCGGGCGCGTCGGCCTACCTCGACGAGCGCGGGCTCGCCGTGCTCGCCGTGCTCGACGACGTGGCGGCGGCGCACGGCGTGGCGCAGGCGGCCGTCGCGCTGGCCTGGCTCGCCGCGCAGCCCACGGTGGCGGCGCCGCTGGCCAGCGCGCGGTCGACGGATCAGCTGGCCGACCTGCTGCCGACGCTCTCCCTCACGCTCACCGACGCGGAGGTGGAGGCGCTGTCGGCGGCGTCGCGTCCCTGAGATCGACCCTGACGGTTCACCAGCACGACCCCCACGAGCGTCACCGCGATCCCGACGACGGTCAGCGGTTCGAGCGGCTGCCCCAGCACGGGCACGGCGAGCACCGCGGTGACCGGCGGCACGAGGTAGAGCAGCCCGCTCACCCCGGCGCCGGTGCCGCGGCGCAGTAGCACGAACAGCAGCACGGCGCCCGCAACGGAGTTCGCCACGACGATCCACGCGAACGCGGCCAGCCCGGGCCCGCCCGTCGGGAACGGGAGGCCGTGCTCGGTCACGAGCGCCACCGGGAGCACGGCCACCGCGCCCGCGAGCAGCTGCACGGCGGTGCCGGTGCGCAGGTCCATCGTCGCGCCCGTCCGCTTCTGGTAGAGCGTGCCGCTCGCGAACCCGAGCAGCCCGAGCGCGAGCAGGCCGAGCCCCGCGACCGAGCCGCCGCCCGCGACGAGGTGGTGCCCGCCCGCCACGAGCGCGCCGACCAGCGCCAGCCCCGAGCCCCACCAGCCGGTCCGGCCCAGCCGCTCGCCCAGCACCGGGCCGGACGCCACCGCGACCAGCGCGGGCGCGAGGCAGAGCACGAGCGCGCGCGAGCCCGGCGGGCACGCCGAGCGCTACCCCGCCGTAGGCCGCGCCGAACTGCACGCCCTGCAGCAGCACCCCCGTCACGACGAGGTCGCGCCACGCCCGTCGCCCGCGCGGCCACGGCGCTCGCGTCACGACGGCGATCCCGACGAGCAGCAGCGCGGCGAGCAGGAACCGCCAGACGGTGAGGGCGAACGGCGGCGCGGCCCGGGTCGCGACGGCCGCCGCGAGGTAGCCGGAGCTCCAGAGCAGGACGAAGAGCGGCCCGAGCGCGCGCTGTAACGGGTTCATGCGTTACAGCCTCGCCCCGCTCCTCGTAACGTGTCAAGGTGTTACAGTGCGACGGTGAACACGGAACACCGGTTCGACACGGGCGCGGCGTGGCTGGACCTGCTGGCCACGCTCGGGCACGCGTACGGCGAGGTGTCGATCGAGCGGCTGCCCGATGTCGACGCGCTGCGCACGTGGCTCGACCACGAGCGGCTCACCCCGGAGGCGCCGTTGACGGCGGCCGACGTCGCCACGGTCAGGGAGCTCCGCGAGACCCTGCGGCCGGTGGTGCTGGCCGTGCTCGACGGGCGCCCGCCCTCGGTGGCGCCGCTGGGGCCGTACCTGTCCGCCGACGAGCCCGTGCGGGCGGTGGTGCGCGACGGGCGGCCCGCCCCCGCCCCGCCGTCGACGCTCGCGGCCGCGCTGGCGCGGCTGGTCCGCCAGGCCGTCGAGCAGCTGCCGGACGCGCCGCTGCGGGCCTGCGCCGACGACGAGTGCCACCTGGCCTACCTCGACCCGGCCGGGCGGCGGCGCTGGTGCGCACCCGAGACGCTGCGGCGTGAAGGCCCGGGTGCGCGCGCACCGGGCCCGCGCGCGGGTCAGCCCACCAGCACCTGCGTGACCGGGAGGGACGAGTCGGCCGGGAGGTCCAGCGGGCTGGGCTTCGCGCCCGCCGCGACGAGGTGCGCGCCCAGCGCGGCGACCATCGCCCCGTTGTCCGTGCAGAGGCCCGGCCGCGGCACGCGCAGGGTGAGCCCGGCGGCGGTGCACCGCTCCTCGGCGAGCGCCCGCAGCCGCGAGTTGGCGGCCACCCCGCCGCCGAGCAGCAGCACGTCCATCCCGCGCTCGCGGGCGGCGCGCACGGCCTTCGCGGTGAGCACGTCGACCACGGCCTCCTGGAAGCTCGCGGCGACGTCGGCCACCGGCACGGCGGTGCCCGCCCGTTCGAGCGCCTCGACGTGCCGGGCGACCGCGGTCTTGAGGCCGGAGAAGGAGAAGTCGAACGGCGCGTCGCGCGGGCCGGTGAGGCCGCGCGGGAACGCGACCGCGCCGGGGGTCGCCCTCGCGGGCCACCCGGTCGATGTGCGGGCCGCCCGGGAACGGCAGCCCGAGCAGCCGGGCGACCTTGTCGAACGCCTCGCCCGCCGCGTCGTCGATCGTCGCGCCGAGCGGCGTGACCGGGCCCGCGATGTCCGGCACGTCGAGCAGGCTGGAGTGCCCACCGGAGACGAGCAGCGCGAGGCACGGCGGGAGCGGGCCGTTCTGCAGGGTGTCGACGGCGACGTGCGCGGCGAGGTGGTTCACGCCGTAGAGCGGCACGTCCCAGGCCGTGGCGTAGGCCTTGGCCGCGGCGAGGCCGACGAGCAGCGCGCCCGAGAGCCCAGGCCCCGCGGTGACGGCCACGGCGTCGACGTCGCGGGCGGTGACCCCGGCCGTCGCCATCGCCCGGTGCACGGCGGGCACCATCGCCGACAGGTGCGCCCGGGAGGCGACCTCCGGCACCACGCCGCCGAAGCGGGCGTGCTCGTCGACCGAGGACGCGACCTCGTTGGCCAGCAGCTCCGTGGTGCGGCCGTCGCCGCGGACGATGCCGACGCCGGTCTCGTCGCACGACGTCTCGATGCCGAGCACGATCATTGGCCATCCTCGGTCATGTGGCAGCTCTCCGCATGGTGTGGGCATCGGCCCCGCTGGGGGCGTAGTAGCGCTTGCGCAGCCCGACCACGGTGAACCCCTCGCTCGCGTAGAGCGCGTGCGCGGGCTCGTTGTCGGTGCGCACTTCGAGGAAGACGGCGGCGTGGGCGGCGTCGGCCACCGCGAGCAGGTCCCGCAGCAGCGCCCGGCCGATGCCGCGGCCCTGGTGGGCGGGGTCGACGCCGATCGTGTGCACCTCGGCCTCGTCGCCCGCCACGCCGAGCCCGGCGTACCCGACGACGATCTCGTCGACCCGGGCGGCGACGTAGTGGAAGCCCGCCCGCAGCTCCTCGCGGAACGCCTGCTCGGACCAGGGGTCGTCGGTGGTGAAGAGGAGGCGGTCGAGCTCGGCGCAGCGGGGGGCGTCGGACGCGAGCAGCGGGCCGAACGCGACGGTCACGGTCACACCGTCACCCGCTTGCGGGCACCGGGTTCCTGTGCGTCGGGGCGGCGCAGGTAGAGCGGCTCCAACGGGCCCGGCACGACGCCCGCGCGGATCGCGTCGGCGGCGACGGCGACGAGGCCGACGCGGGGTCGGCGCGGCCGGTCCGACCACGGGCAGGCCGGTGACCTCGGCGTGGCTCCCGGCCGCCGCGGGCACGTCGGGGAGCCGCTCGACCAGCGCGGCGGGCGCGTCGACGTGCGGGCCGTGGGTGCGGTGGCCGTCGGCGTCGTAGGCGGCCCAGTAGACCTCGCGGCGGCGGGCGTCGGTGACGACGACGACCGCACCGAGCCCGTGCGCGATGGCGTCGAGCGAGCAGACGCCGTGCACGGGGATGCCGAGCGCGTCGCCCAGCGCGGCGGCGGTGACCATGCCGACCCGCAGGCCGGTGAACGGGCCCGGGCCCGCGCCGGTGACCACCGCGGCGAGTTCGGCGAGCGCGACCCCGGCCTCGTCGCAGGCGGCGACGATGCCCGGCATGAGCAGCTCGGCGTGCTTGCGGGCGTCGTGGGTGACCCGGGCCGAACGCGGCACGCACCCGTCGGCGGTCAGCTCGACGACGCCTGCGGTGACGGCGGGCGTGGCGGTGTCCAGGGCGAGTACAAGCACAGCTCTACGAGTTTACCCGGCGGTCAGGCGCGCGAGACGACGGCGGTGCGGACGTCGTCGGGACGGCGGTCGAGCCGGACGAGCACGTGCTTCTCGGCGAGCCGCTCGGCCACCCCCTCGCCCCACTCCACGGCGACGACGGCCTGGGCGAGGTCGGTGTCGAGGTCGAGGTCGTCCAGCTCGGCCGGGCCGCCGAGGCGGTAGGCGTCGACGTGCACGAGCGGCACCCCGCCGTCGCGCCCCGCCCGGTGCTCGCGGGCGATGACGAACGTCGGCGACGTGACGGCCCCGGTGACGCCGAGGCCCCGGGCCAGGCCGCGCACGAGCACGGTCTTGCCCGCGCCCAGCGGCCCGGTGAGGACCACCAGGTCGCCCGCGCCGAGCCCGTCGGCGAGCCGCTCGCCGAGCGCCTCGGTGTCGGCGGCGGTCGGCAGCTCGATCTCGGTGTCCAGCGGAACGGTCATGCCCTCTTCCGGAGTCGACGCAGGGAGCCGCGGCCGCGGGCGGCGCAGCGGCGGAGCAGGTCGGCGAGCGCCTCGTTCATCGCGTCCGCCCGCTCCAGCATCGGCAGGTGCCCGACGCCGTCGAAGCGCACGAGCCGCGCCTCCGGCAGCTCGGCCGCGATCACCTCGCTGTGGCTGAACGGGATCACGCGGTCGCCGTCGCCCGCGGCCACCAGCACCTCGCAGGTGGCGAGCGCGGGGAGGGCGGCGAGCCGGTCGTGGCTGCCGATCGTGTCGACGAAGTCGGTGAGCGCGTCCACCGCGTTGGCGCTGATCATGGAATCGGCGAGGTCCACGAGCGCGGGCGAGATGTTGCGGTCGCCGTAGGCGAGCCTGCGGGTGACCGCCCAGACGACGTCGCTCGCCGCCTTGCGCACCCCCTCCACCAGCGACGGCTGCAGCGCCGCGAGCAGCCCGACGCCGCGGGTGAGCGGGTTGCGCCGGGAGAGCCACGTGCCCGACAGCCCGGAGCTGCCGACCTCGCCCGCCGACGTCGCCAGGAACGCCACGCCCGCCACCCGCTCCTTGACGAGCTCCGGGTAGTGATCGGCCAGCGCCATGATCGTCATCCCGCCCATGGAGTGCCCGACGAGCACCAGCGGGCCCTCCGGGGCGAGCGCGCGGATCACGGCGTCGAGGTCGTGGCCGAGCTGCTCGATCGTGCAGCTCTCGCGGGGGGCGCGCTCGGAGCGGCCGTGGCTGCGCTGGTCGTAGAGCACCACGCGCACACGGGGGTCGGTGAGGGTGGCGAGGAAGGGCCGCTGGAAGTGCCAGGTGCGCCGGTCGAGCGCGAACCCGTGCACGAGGACCACCGTGAGGGCGGCCAGCTCGGCGGCCTCGATCTCCTCGCACGACAGGCGCACGCCGTCGTCGGCCACCACCGAGCAGGGCTCGCCCCGCGGGGCCTCGCTGGTCTCGGAGAGCTGGGTGGCGAGCCTGCGCCGGTCGGCGGCGATCTTCGCGCGCTGCTTGGCCGCCACGCCGACGGCGACGCCGGTGGCCGCCGCCCCGAGCGCGCCCGCGAGCACGCCCCAGCCGGGTTGCTTCACGCGGCGGCCCCGGTGTACGTGCGCGTGACCCGGTTGCCGTGCACGCCGGTGACCACCTCGTAGTGGATGGTGTCGAGCTCGTCGGCCCAGTCCTGCGCGGTGGGGCCTGCGCCGCCGAAGAGGACGACCTCGTCGCCCGCGGCAACCGCGTCGTCGCCGCAGTCGACCATGACCTGGTCCATGCACACCCGGCCGACCACGGGCCGCAGCACGCCTCCGATGAGCACCTGCATGCGGCCGTGCCGGTTGAGGGCGCGCGGCACGCCGTCGGCGTACCCCACGGGCACGAGCGCGATCGTCGTCTCCCGGACGGTGGTCCAGGCGTGGCCGTAGGAGACGCCCTCGCCCGGCGGCACCCGCTTGGCCAGCGCGACGCGGGCGCGGAACGTCATCGCCGGGCGCAACGGGCTCTCCGGCACGGGTCGGCCGAGCGGGTCGAGCCCGTACACGGCGATGCCCGGGCGGACGAGGTCGAAGTGCAGGTCCGGGCGGGTGAGGGTGGCGGCGGAGTTGGCCAGGTGGCGGATCGGGTCCAGGCCGCGTTGGCGCGCGGCGCGCCAGGCCTCGTCGAAGCGGGCGGCCTGCCGATCGAGCGTGGGGTGGTGGGGCTCGTCGGCGTGCGCCAGGTGCGACCAGACGGCGACCACCTGCGCCGAGCCGTCGGCCTCGGCCTTGGCCGCGGCGTCGAGCACGTCGGGCCAGTCGGCGGGCTGCACGCCGTTGCGGGTGAGCCCGGTGTCGATCTTGAGGTGCAGCCGGGCGGGCTGTCCCGCGTGCCGGGCGCCCGCCAGCACGGCGGCCAGGTGGGCGCGGGAGGCGACGGAGAGGTCGACGTCGGCGGCGACGGCGGCCGCGAAGTCGTCGTCGGGGACGTGCAGCCAGGACAGCAGGGGGACGTCGAGGCCCGCGGCGCGCAGATCAAGTGCTTCCTCGATCGTGCAGACGCCCAGCCACGTGGCACCCGCCTGGAGCGCCGCCCTGGCGACGGGGACGGCGCCGTGCCCGTACCCGTCCGCCTTGACCACCGCCATCAACGCGGCGCCGGGGGCAGCGGCGCGCAGCACGTCGACGTTGTGCCGGACGGCGGCGAGATCGACGTGCGCCTCGGCGCGGGGGCGGTGCACCCCCGCATCTTCTCATCCGGCCGCGAGACCCCCGAGGGAGCGGAGGGCGGCCGGGATGTGGGCCTGGAGGCGGGACGCGGGGGTGGGGATGCCGTCGGCGGCGAGGTCGGCCGCCCGCGCGTGCACGAACGCCGCGCACCCGGCCGCCCACCACGGCTCCAGCCCGGCGGCGAGCAACGCGCCGGAGATGCCGGTGAGGACGTCGCCCGAGCCCGCGGTCGCCGCCCACGAGCCCGACGAGGGGTGCACGAGCGCCCGTCCGTCCGGGTCGGCCACGACGGTGGCGTTGCCCTTCAGCAGCACCGTGACGCCCAGCTCGGCGGCGGCGCGGCGGGCGGCGGCGATGCGGTCGGCGCCGACCTCGCCCGCGATCCGCGCGAACTCCCCGGCGTGCGGGGTGAGCAGCACGGGTCGACCGTGGATCGCCGCGCGCAGCTCGTCGTGGTTGGCCAGGAGGGTGATGCCGTCGGCGTCGACCACGAGCGGCACGTCCTTGGCCACGGCGGCGGCGAGCACCTCGCGGCCCGCGTCGTCGGTGCCGATGCCCGGCCCGACCGCCCACGCCTGGGTGCGGCCTGCCGCGGTCGACGTCCGGCGCCGTCACCACCTCGGGCCAGCGCGCCAGCACCGCCTGCGCGGCGGAGCCCGCGAAGCGCACCATGCCGCTGGTGGCCAGCACCGCCGCGCCCGTGGCGAGGACGGCGGCGCCGGGGTAGGTGTCCGAGCCCGCCGCGACGCCCGCCACGCCCTGGCTGTACTTGTCGTCCGTCGGCCCGGGCCGCGGCCACCGCCCCGCCACGTCGGCGGCGGTGAGCAGGTACGCGTGCGGCGTGGGCAGGTAGGGGCCGAGCCCGATGTCGACGACGTGCACCGGCCCGCAGCGGTGGGCGGCGAGGACGTGGACGGGCTTGCGGGCGCCGAACGTGACCGTCGCGGTGGCCGTGACGAACGCGCCGTCGACCGCGCCGGTGTCGGTGTCGACGCCGCTGGGCAGGTCGACCGCGAGGATCGGCACCCCGGCCCGCTCGACCGCCGCGACCAGCGGGGGCGCGGGGTCGCGCAGCCCACCCCGCCCCGAGATCCCGACGATGCCGTCGAGCACGAGGTCGGCGGCGGTGAGCGCGGCGAGCCCCGCGGCGTCCGGGCCGACGACGTGCCCAGCCCGCCCTCCGGAACGCGGCCAGCCCGGCCGGGTGCGCGCGCGCCGGATCGAGCAGCACCGCGATCACGCCCGCGCCCCTGCGGCGCAGCTCGACACCGGCCCAGAGCGCGTCGCCGCCGTTGTCGCCCGCGCCGACGAGCAGCCCGACCCGCCGTCCCGCGGTGCGCCCCAGCATGCGGCGGGCGTGCCGGGCGAGCCCGAACGCGGCCCGTCGCATCAGGGTGCCTTCGGGGAGCTGCGCCATGAGGCGCTTCTCGGCTTCCCGGATCTGTTCCGCGGTGAAGACGCCGTCCACGCCGCCTGACGGTACTCAGGCGCGCTTGATCGAGTACCGGATGAGGCCGCCGCTGACCTTCGTGACCGTGACGGTGACGTTCATCGGCGCGCTCTCGGTGACGAGCGTGCACGACGTGGTGGCGTTGACCATCGGCTGCAGGTCGTCGTCGCAGGTCGCCGAGTTGACCGGGAGGCGGGCCTGCTGGGCGACCTGCTGCGGTGATCTTGCGGGCGAGCAGGTCCTTGGCGATGGGGCGGGCTTCGGTGGTGATGTCGTACTTGACGTTGCTGCCGTCGACGGAGGTGACCGTGGCGATCGCGTCGACCGGCTGGCCGTCGACCGTGAACGTGCAGCGCACGGTCTGGCCGGTGATCGCCTGGAGGTCCGTCGGGCACATCACGTTCTGGGCGTCGATGCTCTGCTTCTGCAGCTGATCCATGATCGTCTTGGCGACGTTGTCCTTGGCCACGACCTCCGAGCAGGCGGCCGTGAGGAAGACCAGCCCGACGGCGCTCGACGCGAAGAACCGCCCCAACCCGGAAAGGGTGATCATCGGCGGCTCCTCGTGGATTGTCCGGACGGTGAGGCCATCGCGGGACGAGACACTCCCGTTACGGGCGACTGGGCGCCGCGATGCCCGTCGTACTACGGTCTGCGCTGTGACGCGCACTCGATCAACGCCTCGACCTGCGGCGATGCGCAACGCGAAGCAGGGGCTGGCCGAGCTGTCCCGGCCGGGGCCGCTCGCCGTGCTGCGCGGCGATCTGGGGATGTCCGGCATCCCGGGCGTGATCTACGCGCCGGAGGAGGGACTCGGGCTTCCCGCGGTCGCGTTCGGCCACGACTGGCTGCAGCCCCCGGCCCGCTACGCCGACCTGCTGCGGCACCTGGCCTCGTGGGGTTTCGTCACGGCGGCGCCGTCGAGCCACCGCGGGCCGCTGCCCAGCCACGCGGGGTTCGCGGCCGACCTGCGCAACGCGCTCGAGGTCTGCATCGGCGTCCGGCTCGGGGACGGGCGGATCAGCGTCGACTCCCGGCGCACCGCGTTCGCCGGGCACGGCATCGGGGGCGGGGCGGCGCTCGTCGCGGCGGCCGGCTTCGACCGGGTGGCGGCGGTGGTCACGCTCGCGCCCGCGCAGACCCACCCGTCGGCGTTGGAGGCGGCGCGGAAGCTCACGGTGCCGGTGCTGCACTTGGCGGCGGGGAAGGACCTGGTGGCCCCGCCCGCCGGGCACGCCGAGCAGATCGCCCTGTCCGCCGGTGGCCCGGTGATCTTGCGAACGCTGCCGAAGGCGAGCCACACCGGCTTCCTCGACGGGCGGCACTGGAGCGACGCGTTGCTGTCGGGCGCGCCGCACGCGAAGGTCCGCAAGCTCACCCGCGCGCTGGTCACGGCGTTCCTCATGCGGCACCTGTGCGACGAGGACCGGGTCGACCCGCTGGTCGACGGCAAGATCCCCGGCACCACCCTCCCGAAGGACCGCTGACCCCACCCCGCGGCACGGCGAGTCTCCGTTCTCGACGACGGCGAGTCTCCGTTCTCGGGACGGCGAGTCTCCGTTCTCGGGACGGCGGGGGCGACGCCGCGGCACCAGCGACCGGCGGGCGGGGCGACTTTCGTCAATCGGGCCCGCGGCGAGGGGTCCGTGGGAGACCATCGGGGCATGCATCTGCGACCCGACAGGTTGCGCGCCCACGCCGCCGAGGCCGCCGACATGGCCGACGCGTTGGCGCGGCTGGGCCGGGCACCGGGTCCGGCTGGGGGCCTGGTCGACACGGCGGTGGCGCGGGCCCGTCGGGAGCTCGCCGAGGTGGAGATGTCGTTGCGCTCCGCGACCGCCGCAGCGGAGGCCGCCGATCACGCGGCGGAGAACGCGTTGTGGCGGGCCGGAGGCCGGTTGTGACGGCCGCGGATCCCGCGCGGCAGTGGTGTGTCGAGGCCGTCGGGCTGCTGCACGACACGGCGCTGCGGGCGGCGCGGCTCGCTTCCGCGGTGGCGATGGACTGGCTCGACGCCGACGGGCAAGCGTGGGCCGTGCGGATCGACGCGCTGCGCCGCGACCTCGACGAGGCCGCTCGGGAGGCCGACGACCTCGTCCGGCGGCTACCGGAGAGCGATCCGGCGTTGGCGAGCGCGCTGGCCGCCGCGCTACGGGCGGCGCCCCCGGGGAGCTACGGGCCGCGGCTCGGCGACACGTCCGGCGCGCGGGTCGACGACGCCCACGGCATGCGCGTCGCTCAGCTGCCCGAGCCGCCTGCCTGACGGGCGCGCTCGCTAGCGCGCTGCGGCGACCACCTCGGCGATGCGGACGGCGATCGCCTTCGCCTGCTCGGCGGTGGCCGCCTCGACCATCACCCGGACGAGCTGTTCGGTGCCCGAGGGCCGCAGCAGCACCCGACCGGTGTCGCCGAGCTCCCGCTCGGCGTCGGCGACGGCGGCGCGCACGTCGTCCGACGCCGCGACCGCCTCCTTGTCCGCCACCCGCACGTTCTCCAGCACCTGCGGGAGCACGGTGACGACCGACGCCAGCTCCGCGAGCGACGTGCCGGTGGTGGCCATCCGCGCCATCAGCCGCAGCGCCGTGAGCAGGCCGTCGCCGGTGGTGGCGTGCGCGGGCATGACGACGTGCCCGGACTGCTCGCCGCCGAGCGTGAAACCGCCCGCGCGCAGCTCCTCGAGCACGTAGCGGTCGCCGACCGCGGTGGTGCGCATCGTGATCCCCTGGTCGCGCATGGCCAGGTGCAATCCGAGGTTGCTCATCACGGTGGCGACGAGCGTGTTGCCCGCGAGCTCGTTGGCGTCGCGCATGGCGAGCGCGAGGATGGCCAGGATCCGGTCGCCGTCGACGTCGGCGCCGGACGCGTCGACGGCCAGGCAGCGGTCGGCGTCGCCGTCGTGCGCGATGCCGATGTCGGCGCCGTGCTCCAGGACCGCCCGGCGCACCAGGTCGAGGTGCGTGGAGCCGACCCCGTCGTTGATGTTGAGCCCGTCCGGCTCCGCCGCGATGGCGATGACTTCGGCCCCCGCCCGCCGGTAGACCTCGGGGGCGATCGCCGACGCCGCGCCGTGCGCGCAGTCGACCACCACGCGCAGCCGGTCGAGCGGGCCGGGCGTGGCGAGGAGCAGGTGATCGGCGTAGCGGGCGTGGGCGTCGTCGGGCAGGTCGCGGACCCGGCCGATCGCCGCGCCGGTGGGGCGGTCGCCCAGGACGTCGACCCGTTCCTCGACCGCGTGCTCGACGGCGTCGGGCAGCTTGTGCCCTCCGGCGGCGAACAGCTTGATGCCGTTGTCCGGCATCGCGTTGTGCGACGCGGAGATCATCACGCCGAGATCGGCGTCGAGGGCGCCCACCAGGTACGCGACGGCGGGCGTGGGCAGCACGCCGACGCGGAGCGCATCGGCGCCCGCAGCGGTGAGCCCGGCGACGACCGCGGCTTCCAGCATCTCGCCGCTGGCCCGCGGATCGCGGCCGACGACGGCGACCGGGCGGTGCGAGCGGTCGCGTTCGGCCAGGACGTGCGCGGCCGCGGCGGCGAGGGCCACCGCGAGCTCCGGGGTGAGCACCTCGCCGTTGGCGAGGCCGCGCACGCCGTCGGTACCGAACAGACGCCGCGCGCCCATGGTCAGCGCTTGCTGTACTGAGGCGCCTTGCGGGCCTTCTTCAGGCCGTACTTCTTGCGCTCGATGACCCGCGGGTCACGCGTGAGGAACCCGGCGCGCTTGAGCGGCGGCCGGTCGTCCGGGTCGACCTCGATCAGCGCGCGGGCGATCGCGAGGCGCAGCGCGCCCGCCTGGCCCGAGGTGCCGCCGCCACCGAGGTTGGCGAAGATGTCGAAGCGCTCGGCCTTGTCCACCGTGACCAGGGGCTCGCGGATGAGCTGCTGGTGGAGCTTGTTGGGGAAGTACTGCTCGAGCGTGCGGCCGTTGAGCGTGAACTTGCCGGTGCCGGGCATCAGGCGGACGCGGACGATCGCTTCCTTGCGCCTGCCCACGGTCTGGATCGGCCGGTCGGAGAACACCGCCGGGATGGGCGCGACGGCGTCGAGACCCTCGATCTCGACATCCGTGTCGAGATCGGGCTCGATCTCGACGACTACCTCGTCCTCGACGGCCGGGGTCTCGGTCTCGGTCTCGGTCTCGGGCTCGATCTCGGGCTCGGGCGTGCTCAACGTCTGGTCCTCTTCCGGTGCGGTCACTGCGCGACCTGGTGGATCTCGTACGGGGTGGGCTTCTGCGCGGCGTGGGGGTGCTCGGGGCCCGCGTAGACCTTGAGCTTCTTGCCCATCGCCCGCCCGAGGCGGTTCTTCGGCAGCATGCCCTTGATCGCCTTCTCGACGAGCCGGTCGGGCTGCTTCTCGAGCATCTCGCCGACGGAGCGCTGACGCAGACCGCCGGGGTAGCCGGAGTGCCGGTAGACGAACTTGTCGGTGCGCTTGTTGCCCGTGACCGCCACCTTCTCGGCGTTGACGATCACGACGAAGTCGCCGGTGTCCATGTGCGGGGCGTACATCGGCTTGTGCTTGCCACGCAGCAGCGTGGCGGCCTGGGCCGCGAGCCTGCCGAGGACGACGTCGGTCGCGTCGATCACGTGCCAGGCGTGGGTGATGTCGCCAGGCTTCGGGCTGTACGTGGACACGGACCTACCTCGTTGCTGTCGTTTGCCCGAGCTTCACCCGCAGGCGTGCGCTCGAACGGTGTCTGGTGCGCGGGTGCGGCGGGGACGCCCGGAGACCGGGCCGCGCGAAGCTTCACCCACTGCACGTCGAAGAACGAGGGTACCCGCCGGTCTGGAGCAGGGTCAAAACGCCCCCCACACCACCGGCGGGTACCGCCGACAACGTGGCGCAGATCACCGCCACCGGGCGGCGTTGGCCTGCTCCGCCTGCTGGTAACCGTCGTTCGCGGCGCCGAGCGCCACGCCGATCTGGCCGAGCACGGCGGTGAGATCGGCCGCCGCCGTATCCCACTGCTTCTGCCGGACCTGGTAGTCCTGTGCGGCCGCACCCTGCCAGGTCGCGACCATCGGCGCCAGGAAGCGCCGCAGGTCCTCCAACTGCTCCGTGATGCGCGACGCGGTGCCCGACACGTCCGACTGGGCCGTGGCGAGCGCCCCGAAGGTGACCTTGATCTCCGAACCGATGCTCATCGCTCTTCTCCTTCCTAGCCCAGCGCGTTGCTGATGGACGTCATCGCGGCCGTTTGATCGTCTTCCTGCCGCTGGTACGTGGTGCGCGACCCCGCGATCGCGTGGCCGATGCCGCCGAGCGCCTGGTTGAGCGATCGAGCGTCGGTGTCCCAGCGGACCATCAGCTGGGCGAACTGCGCGGCCGCCCGCCCGACCCACGCCCCGGCGAGCGGCTCCAGCCTGCTCCGCAGAGCGGAGAGCTCGCCTTGCACGGACTGGTTGACCCCGGCCACGTGCTGCGCCGCCCGCGTCATCTCCTCCGTGGTGGCGCCGAAACCGTCGACTGCCATGACGGCCTCCCTCCTCTTCCTCGAGCGTCCCGGCAGATCCGGGGCGTCGGGTAGACCGTGGCACCCGGGAGGGGCGGCTCGTGGCGGTTCGGCGGAACGGTTTGCAGGTGCGAACGCACTGCTAGGCGCGCCGGACCGATCCGACGACGGCGGCGCACGCCGCCCGCACCACGTCCGTGCCTGCCGGGGTGTGCCTGCAGCCGACGGACAGCTGGGCGTCGCCGTCGAGCACGACGAACCACTCGACGACAGCGCCGTCGCGCTCCCGCTGCCGGTAGGTCGTGACGGACCGGCCGCCGACCTCGGCCGCGCCGTAGCCGGAAAGCTGTGCACCCTTCGCGACGGACTCGTCGAACACGGTGCGCATCTCGGCCGCCGCCCGCTCCGGCTCGGCACCCGCGTCGTAGCCGAGCGGGGTGCGCTCGACCGCGATGAGGTCGGTGCCCTGCGGCGCCCCGACGCGGGTGAGCAAGACGCGCCGCCGCTCGGGCAACCCGCCGGTGTGCTCCCACCCCGGCGGGAGGTCGACGCGATAGCCGTACTGGACGAGGACGCCCGCACCCGGCGCCGCGGCGGGCGGCGCCCACACCGGCATCGCGACCGCCGTGCCCGTCGCGGCCAGGCCGCCGACCAGTGCCGCCACCAGGGCCGCGCTCCCCCAGCGGCGCCCGCGGCCGACGGGAGGTGGCGCGGGCAGCCAACGCGGCGCAGGCCCGGGCGCGACCGCCCGTGCGGCAGCGGGCGGCGGGCCGAGGGCGAGCGCGCCGAGCACGGCGGCGAGATCGGGCCGCGGGGCCACCCGCACCTCGGCGGCGAAACCCGCGGCGTCGACGCGCTCGGCCAGCAGCGGGCAGCGCGCCACCCCGCCCGTGAGCAGCACCGGGACGGGCTCCCCCGCCGCCGCGACCACCTCGGCCAGCGCGGCGACGGCCTCGTCGAGCAGCGGCGCCAGCGCGGCCCGCACCTGCTCCGACTCGACCCGCTGAGAGCCGTAGCGGGCATCCGGGCGCAGCGAGAGGGCCTCCCGCACGCGTCGCGCCTCCCCCGCGGACGCCCCGGGCAGGAGCGCGCGGACGGCGAGATCGAGCCGGTCGCCCCCCACCCCGGACGACCGGCGCGCGACGATCCGGCCCGCCTGCAGGAGGGTGGCCTCGGCCCCCGACCGGCCGACGTCCAGGACGGCCCGGGCGGGAGTGCCCACCGTGGCCGCGACCGGCGCGGCCACGCGTCGGAACCGCGGCGCGACCTCGGTGGCGGCGTCGAGCCAGCACTGCACGGACGCGGCAGGGCGCCCGGGCGGGTGCACGACGACGACCTCGACGACGTCCGGCCCGACGATCTGCCGCAGCGCCGCGCAGAGGCGTTGGATCCGACGGTCGCTCGGCGACTCGGCGAGCGGTGGGGGTTCGGTGTCGAGGTGGGTGGGCAGCTCGGCGAGCAGCCGTGGCGTGCCGCCCGTGGTGCACGCCACCCGCACGGCGTGCCTGCCGGGCGCGACCGCCACCCGCGACCCGATCACCGCCCGATCACCCCGGGCCCTCGCCCGGCCACGCGAGCTGGACGCGCCGGGCGCCGCGGCGCCGGTCGACCAGCACGCCGCGGCCCGGCGGCTGCGGGCTCGCCTTGACCGACTCCACCAACGCGCCCTCGTCCGGGCTCCCGTTGAGCACCAGGCCGGGTGCGCCGAGCTCGCGGAGCCTGCCCAGGAGCGGGTCGAAGAGCGCCCGCCCGGCCCCGCCGCACCGCCGGGCGACGACCACGTGCAGGCCGACGTCCTTGGCCTGTGGCAGGAACTCCGCGACCGGCAGCAACGGGTGCGCGGCCGTGCCCGACGGCGCGACGAGGTCGTAGTCGTCGATCAACAGGTAGACCTCGGGGCCGCGCCACCAGCTGCGCTCCCGGAGCGCGCGCGGGGTGACCTCGGGCCCGGGCAGGCGCTTGCGCAGCGACTCCGCGAGCGTGCGGGCGGCCGTGCTCGCCTGCTCCGCGGTGCTCGCGTAGCCGATCAGGTGCGTGTCGGGCACGTCGCCCAGCAGCCCCCGCCGGGGGTCGACGACGATCACGCGCGCCTGCTCCGGGGTGCTCCGACCCACGATCCCCTGAGCGACGAGCCGCAGCAGCGTGGTCTTGCCGCTCTCGGCATCGGCGAAGCACACCAGGTGCGGCTCGGCGGCGGGATCCAGCTCGACGCGGGCGAGGCGGTCTTCGTCGACGCCCAGCGGGATGCCGGGGCCGCCGGGGGGCAGGTCGGCGACGTCGATGCGCGACGGGAGGAGCCGTACCGGCGCGAACCCCGGCCCGTGGCAGGCCCCCGCGACGCGCCCGACGAGCGCAGCCGCATCGGCGTCGGCGGCACCGCGGGGGGCGGCGAGCACGAGCGGGGCGCCGTCGGGGGCGAGCCCGTGGCCGGGGAGGGCGGGCACGGTGGCGGCGCGGCGCCGGTCGACCTCCGACTCGGCGGGCTCGCCCAGCCGCAGCTCCAACCGCGCGCCGAGCAGATCCTTGAGGGCGGGCCGCAGCTCCGACCACCGCGTGGCCGACACGGCCAGGTGCAGACCGTAGGCCAGGCCCTGCGCCGCCAGCGGGAGGAGCCGGGCCTCCAGGTCGTCGAACTCCGTGCGCAGGGTGAGGTAGCCGTCGACGACGAGCAGGAGATCGGTGGCGGGCTCGTCGGCGAACTCCCCCGCGGCACGGCGGGCGCGGAACGCCTCCACCGAGGTGACCCCGGCCTCGCGGAACAGCCGCTCCCGACGGCCGAGGGCGGTGACCAGCTCGGCGACGGTGCGGCGCACGAGATCGACCTCCTGGCGGTCGGCGACCGTGCCCACGTGCGGCAGCCCGGCGAGCGGGCGCAGGGCGCCGCCGCCGAAGTCGAGCACGTGCACACCGATCTCGTCCGGGGCGTGGGTGAGCGCGAGGCCGAGGACCACCGAGGCCAGCCCGCTCGACTTGCCCGCCCGTGGCCCGCCGACGACTGCGAGGTGCCCGGACGCGCCCGAAAGGTCGACGACAAGCGGATCGCGCCGCTGCAGGTAGGGACGGTCGATCAGGCCCACGGCCACCTGCAGCGCGACCCGCTGTGGGGGCAACTCGTCCAACGGCGGTGGCGTGGAGAGCGGCGGCAACCAGACCCGGTGCGCGGGCGCGCCTTGGCCCGCCAGCGCCGCGATGATCGTCTCCAGGACGGTGGGCCCCTCATCGGCGGCACGGCGCGGCGCGGGGGGCGGCGCCTGCTCCGGCACCCGCCCGACGACGAACGGGTACGCCCTCGACGGCGCGGCAGCGCCCGGGACGGCGGCCGTGGACGCCGCGCCGGAGACGTACGCGCCCCGGAACCGCACCAGCTCGTCGCTGCCCGCGGCCAGGAACGCCGAACCCGGGGTGGGGGGCAGCTGGTGCGCGTCCGGCACGCCGAGCACGGCCCGCGACTCGGAGGCGGAGAACGTGCGCAGCGCGATGCGGTACGACAGGTGCGACTCGAGCCCGCGCAGCCTGCCCTCGTCGAGGCGCTGTGAAGCCAGCAGCAGGTGCAGCCCGAGGGAGCGGCCGAGGCGGCCGATCGTGACCATGAGGTCGATCAGCTCGGGGCGCTGGGCGAGGAGCTCGGAGAACTCGTCGACCACGACGACCAGCGCGGGCAGCGGCGGCAGCTCGGGGCGGGCCCGGCGGGCGGCGGCGTAGTCGGTGACGCTCACCAGGTTGCCCGCCGCCCGGAGGATCTCCTGGCGGCGCATGATCTCGCCCGCCAGTGCATCGGCCATCCGGTCGACCAGCGTGAGCTCGTCGGCCAGGTTCGTGATCACCGCTGAGACGTGCGGCATGGCCGCGAGGCCAAGGAACGTTGCGCCGCCCTTGAAGTCGATGAGCACGAAGTTCAACGCCTCGGGCGCGTGCGTGGCGGCCAGCCCGACGACGAGGGTGCGCAGCAGCTCGCTCTTCCCGGAACCGGTGGCCCCGATGCAGAGCCCGTGCGGTCCGCTGCCGCCCTGGGCGGATTCCTTGAGGTCGAGCAGTACCGGAGCCCCGCGATCGTCGACGCCGATGGGCACGCGCAGCCGGTTGACCGCGGCGGCCTCCCATCGCGCGCGCACCGCGCGGATCCCCGCAGGCCCCGGCCGCAGGCCCACCAGGCCGGGCAACCCGGGCGCAGCGCGCGCGGCGGCTTCGGCGGAGATCCCCGCCGGGCGGTAGCGCGCCAGCCGTCGGGCCAGGGCCGCGGCCTGCGCCGTCGCGAGCCGATCGGGCACCCCGATGGCCACCGGCGGCTCGCCGTCCAGCACCCGTTCGACGCCCTCGCCGGTGAGGCGCAGGCGCACCACCGACGGGGTGGGGCGCCGCCCGGCGGGCGCCCCGACCCGCAGCACGGTGACGCACGGGGCCGCCGCCCACGGGCCCATGCCGTCGGCCACCCCGTCGACGACGACGAGCAGGTGCGGCCCGGCGGCCTCGTCCGACCACCAGCGGCGCAGCTCGTCGACCTCGGGGGTGAACATCCGGAGCGGGCCCGCCCCGTCGCGGAGCCGCGGGTGGGAGTTGTGCGGCAGCCACTTGACCCACTCCCACGCGGCCAACACCGACGGTGCGGCGACGACGGCGACCCGGGCATCGGCCGGGCTGTGCCACAGCACGAACTGCGCGACGACGGCTCTGGCCAGCGCGCGGGCGGCTTCGCCGTCGGGTTCGAGCCAGATCGTGGCCGTCTCCTGCAGCGACAGGGCGACCGGCAGCTCCGGCACCACGGTGTGCGCCTTCAGGAAGCGGCGCAACGCGAGCGCGGTGACCGGCTCCAACCCCTCGGGCGGCCCGGACTCCGGCGGGATGAGGCGGGTGGCGAGGCGCTGGGCGCCGCGGCCGATGCGCACGTGTGCGAAGTCGGCGTCGGCCGTGCTGCGTTCCCACAGCCGCCCGCCCGCGACGACGGCGGGCCACGCTTCGGGCTCGGGATGCGCGGCCTCCGCGGCGACCCGCTGCGCGGCCGCTGCCTCCTGCACCGTGCGCCGCATCTGGCCGAGGTAGCGCAGGTAGTCGCGGCGCCCCTCGTCGATGGTGGACGCCCGCGCCGCACCCCCGCGCCCCCCGCCGGTGGCCATCATGCCGAGCGTCGAGATCGCGAACATGCCGCCGAACAGCCATGACGTGGGGTTGCGGACGCCGAGGACGACGATGAAGCCCAACGACCCGGCCAGCATCACCAGCGGCAGCAACCGCATCAGCATGCCGCCGGGCACCACCTTCTCCGGCTCCGGTGGCGCCTGGAGCGCCAGCTCGCTCGCCGGTGGCGGTGGCAGCTCGCGGTGGGGCCGTGCGACCTCGACGGTGCCCATGAGTTTCTCCAAACGGCCCCGCGCGAGGGACCTCGGCGGCGATGCTAGGCAGCGCCCCCGACATTTCGTGGGCGTTTGGGAAAAGGGAGGGCGCGGGTGGCCGGGCAACCGTTCTGCAGGCTCACGGTGCTCGCGCCGCGGCAACGGGTGGACGTCGCGCTGCCCTCGGACGTGCCGGTGGCGGAGCTGGTGCCGATGGTGTTGGAGCTGGTCGGGGAGCCCGGCCGGGCCGTGGCGCCGCAGCCGTGGCGGCTGTCGGGCATCGTGGGCGGCCCGTTGCCCACGGCCGCCACGCTCGGCGAGCTCGGCGTGCTCGACGGCGAGCTGCTGCGGCTCGGCCCGGCGCTCCCGGTGCCCGCGGCGCCGGTCTTCGACGATCCGGTCGACGCGGTCGCGGCGGGCGCGGCAGACGGGGGCCGCGGGCACCGGTTCGAGGTGGCCGCGGTCCTCACGCTGGCGGTGGCCGCGGCCGTGCTGCTCGGCGCGGCCGGGCCCGGTTCGGCGCCTGCTGCTCTCCTCGCGTGTGCAGGTGCGGTGGTCGCGGTCGCGGGGGCCGGGCGGCTGGCTCAAGGCGACGCGGGGGCGGGGCGGGTGGGCCAGCGCGGCGACGCAGGGGCGGGAGCGGGGTCGGGGCGCCTTACCCATTGCGGCGAGCCGGGGTTCGCCCGCGGGGTCGGGCTGGCCGGGGTGGTGCTGGCCGCCGCGGCAGGCTGGGCGGCCGTGCCCGGTCCGCCGGGGCCGGTGCCGCTCCTGGCCGCCGCGGTCGCCGCCGGGATCGCCGCCGCGGCCGCGCAGCTGCTCTTGCGGGTGGTGGCCCCCGCGCTGGTCGCGGCGGGCGTCATCGCGATCGTCGGTGCCGCGGCCGTGATCGGGGTGCAGTTCGGCGCCACGCCGGTGGCGGCGGCCACCGGTGTGGCGGCGTTGGCGGTCGTCGCCGCGCCCCTGCTGCCCCGCGCCGCCATCCGGCTCGCAGGCCTGCCCCGGCCGGTCGTGCCCGCCGACGAGGCCGAGCTCACCGGCGACGACCCACCGCTACCGCCCGCCGAGCTGGCCGAGCGCGCCGACCTCGCCCGCGGCTACCTCGCCGGGCTGGTCGGGGCAGCAGCCCTGCTCTCCGGCGCCGGAGCGGTGGTCGCGGCGGCGGCGGGCGGATGGGCCGGTCCGACGTTCGCAGGCGTCACGGCAGCGGTACTGCTGCTGCGCGCCCGGGGCTACGCCGACGCCGCGCCTGCCCGCACCGCGCTGACGGTGGGCCTCGCGACGGCGGTCGGCCTGGCCGCCACGGTAGCCAGCCCGGGCGCGCCGCCGAGGCTGGTCGCCTGCGCGGTCCTGCTGGTCGGGGCGGGGGCGGCCGTCGCCGCGCTCGACGCCACCGCGCGCGGGATGCGACCCGAGCTGTCGCCCGTCGTGCGGCGCACGGTCGACCTGCTGGAGGGCGTGCTGGTCGCCGCGGCCGTGCCCTTGGCGCTGGCGGCGATGGACCTGTTCCAGCTGGTACGCGCGTGGTGAGGCAGTCGCAGGCGCCGCGGCTCGGTCAACCGGTGGCGGCACCTGAGGCGATGAACGTGCGGCGTGGACACGTGGCACCGGCCGCGGCGGTCGCCGTCGCCATCCTCCTGGGTGGCACCGCCCCGCTGGCCACACCGTCCGCGGCCGCCGTCGCCCCGGCTGCGGTGTCGCCTGCCGTTGACGGCCCACCGGCCGCGGTCGTCGCCGGGTGCCGTCGCCGCCGTCTCCGCGCTCCCCGCCGGGTCGCCCGCCGACGGCCCGACGCACGGTCGCTGCGCTCCAACCGCCGCCGCTGCGGGCCGTCGCGCCGTCCGGCGCTCGGCCCGGGCAGGCGACGGGCTTGCGGGCCCCCGACCGGTGCGCCCCGCCGGCTGCGGACACCGCCCCGGATCCGGCCGATCCGGCCGCCGCGCGGCTGCAGCTCGCCGCGGCGCACCGGCTGGCGACGGGCGCGGGCCAGGTCGTCGCGGTGATCGACACGGGCGTGTCCCCCCATCCCCGTCTGGGCAGCAGGCTGCGCGGCGTGGGCGACTACCTCACCGGTGGCACCGGCCTCGCCGACTGCGACGGCCACGGCACCGCCGTCGCAGGCATCCTCGCCGCCTCCGCCGTCGGTCGCGATGACGGCGGAGTCGAAGGCATGGCGCCCGCCGCCGAGGTGCTCGCCATCCGCCAGTCGAGCCCGTCGTTCGCGGTGCCCGGGCCCGACGGCACCCCGCGCACCGCCGGTGACGTCCGCACGCTGGCCGAGGCGATCGTGCTCGCGGTGCGCTCCGGCGCCACAGTGATCAACATCTCGGAGGCGGTCTGCCTGCGCGCTCGGCAGGCGGCCTCGCAAGGCGCGCAGGTCCAGGCGGCATTGCGGCTCGCGGCCGGCTCGGATGTCGTCGTCGTGGCCGCCGCGGGCAACGCCGGGGTCGGGTCCTGCGCGACGGCCGGGGATGAGCCCGTCGACCAGGTTTCGCTCCCCGGTTGGTACGGCGCGGACGTCCTGACGGTCGGCGCGGTCGGGCCCGACGACGCGCCCGCCGGGTTCACGGTGCCGGGCCCGTGGGTGGACGTGGCCGCCCCGGGCAGCGGCCTGCGCTCCCTCGCCGTCGGCGGCGGCGTCACCGGAAGCGATCTCGACGGCACGAGCTTCGCCGCGCCGTGGGCGGCCGGGCTGGCCGCGCTGGTGCGGGAACGCTTCCCCGAGCTGACGGCCGCGCAGGTCGTCGACCGCATCCTGGCCACGGCTCGGCGCCCCGCGGGCGGACGCTCCGCCCTGCAGGTGGGTCGGGGCGTGATCGACCCGCTGGCGGCGCTCACCGCGGTGCCTGCCGTGTTGACGCCCGACGCCTCGCAGGCAGCCACCGCCCCGCTGGCAGGCACCACGGCGCATCCGGGCCCGTCGCCGTCCGACGGGCCCCTTCTCCTCCTGGGTGCCGCCGCGGCGGCGGTCACGGCCTGCTGCGCCGCCGCCGTCAACCGCCTCCGCCGTCGCTTCCCTTGACTGGCGCAACGCGCCTGGAGCTCATCGAGCGACGAGTGCCCGCAGCACGACGAGGTTGTCCTGCGGCTGCCTGGTGTCGATGCCGACGACCGGCCGACCGGAGGGGAGGAAGGTCAAGCCCTCGGGCCGCGCGGCGCGGCCGCCGGGGATCCCGTCGCCGATCTGCCAGACGGCGGTCGCGCTTGCGCGCTCGCCCGGCGTCAGGCGCTGCTTCCAGGCGCGCGATCACCTGCGCGCGTGCGCTGAGGGCGTAGACGCGACCGTCGGGCCCGAGCGCGAGGTCGTTGATGGTCGGCAGCGTCCTGGCCGTGGCCGCGCTGAGCGACCATACGGCGAGGGGCACCAACTCGGCCTCGGTGGTGTCGGGTCGCTGGAAGGTCTCCGCCGGGGCCAGGACCGTGTCCGCCGTGACACCGACGGTCGATCGCCCGGCGGCCCGAACTCGATCAGACACGCGGCGTCGCGCTCCTTGGCGATGAGGACGTGACCGCGGCGCAGCAGCAGGAGTCCCTCGCCGCGCGAGTTCGGTTCACGACGCCACGCCGGGTTCAGCACGGGGTCGTCGACCGGCACGGCGAGCACCAGGGTGTGCAGCAGCCGGGAGAGATCGGGGGTGACGACGAGCAGCCGGGCCTGTTCCTCCTGCAGCAGCACGATCGTGCCGACCCCGTCGGACGCCACGCCTTCGAAGCCCGAGCCGGACCGGAGGTCGATCCCGGCGTCGCGCAGCGCAGGCCGGAGATCGTCCCGCCACGTGCGCACGAGCGTGCCCGACTCGTCGTCCAACTCGGCCGAGACCACCGCGAAGTCCTCGTCGCCCACGGCGAGCAGGCGCGGCGGAGCCCCCCGGCCGCCGCAGACGGTGAGCGCGGAGAGCTCCCGGAGGCCGAGCGTCGCTACGTGGTGAACCTCGGGATCTGGCACCGATCGACCTCCTCGGAGGGCACCCTGGATGTCACAGCGATCGAGGCCCCGCCTGGCCGCGCGAGCAGCCGGTCGAGCCGTCTGTCAGTAGAGAGTAGAGCCTCGACCCGTCGGTGTCCTGGTAGATGCGCGGCCGACCGCCGGGTGTGGTCTCGGTTCCGTAGGTCACCCCGAGCTTGGTCCGGACACTGACCAGCTGGAAATAGCCGGAGAAGGTGAACCCGTCCGGCGTGTCGACCGGGGTGATCGAGAACTCCTCCGCGTGGTCGGTGTTGGTGGTCGGGCAGGTGTAGACGTACTTGTGGCCCTGCCGCCGTCTTGAGGGTGTCCGACGCGTGGAGAAGGCGACCGAACGCCTGGCTGGTCGCCGACTTCCCGCTCCCGAGCGGGCCGAAGTGCCACAGGTCGGACGGGTCGTTGTTGTCGGGCAGCGGGCGGTGGTAGATCTCGAAGTTCACCGGGTTCGGTTGCCCGGCCGGGATCCCTTCGGTGTTGCTGGCGTGCAGGCACTCGCTCGTGTCGTCCTTGAGCACGTACACCGGCCGCGTCTCCGGTAGTCCGGCGCAGAGGTACCCCGCCGACGCGGCCAGCCGGAGTTGCTGACGCACGATCGCGATCTGCGCGACGGCGTTGGGCACACCGAAGCCGACGAGGAGCGCCTCCATGCGGTCGATCATCGGTTTCAGCGTCGCCTGCTGGACCTCGCGGGCGAAGATCGTGTCCCGGTACTTCCGGATCTGGTCGACCAGCTGCGCGCGGCGCCCGGCGTCATTGCGGACGAGCTTCGCGATCAGCCCGTTGGTGCTCATCTTGAAGGAGTGCTGCGGCTGCAGGATCTGGTCGATCCCCCAGGGGATCAGCTTGAACTTGACGTTGCCCACGTCCTGGCGACGCGACGGCCGTGAGGTCGTTGTAGACGTAGGTGTTGTTCGTGTTGTCGGAGTACCCGTCCCAGTGCTTGAGGAGGAACTCCATCGCGTAGATCTTGATGAACTGGTCGAGATCCAGCACCTGGCTCGCGCCGGCCAGCCCGTGCGCGGCGATCTGCTCGTCGGCGAGCTTGAGATCGGCCTTGTCGTCGAACTTCGAGAGCGATTCCGTGCCGATGAACGGGAGCCGTGCGCTGACGAAGTCGTCGTGGTGTTCGAGCTCGTACAGGTTGCCGTTCATGTTGCCGTTGAAGTTCCGCTCGATGTAGCGCTTCATGATCGGCTCGGTGTTGACGTAGACGCCGGGGCCGTTGACGCCCGGCACGCCCTGGCCGACCAGCTTCCCGTTGACCAGCACCCGGACGAAGTTGCATCGCGAGTGCGGCAGCCCGGCCATGCCGAGCAGTGCGTAGCCGAGTGGCTGTCGGACGTATGACGGGTCCTGAACGGAGTTGTTGAGCGTCAGGTAGCGGGATCCGATCAGGTCCTCGGCCGCCGACGCGGTGGTTGCGCTGATCTTGCCGAAGTCGATGTGGAGGCAGGGCTTGTCGCTGTTGATCGACCCGCAGAACGACTTCTTCTTGATCCCGACGTCGGTGAACGTCGTGGCCGCCGGGAAGTTCGTTCCGGATACTTCGACCGAGGTCGCCTTGCGCCACGTGTAACGGCTGTCGCCGGTCCAGTCGAAGTTGCAGGTGCCGCCCGCAGGCTTCTCGGTCCGCACCGCGTCCCAGTCGGCCTGCGGCATCGAAATCTTGATCGTGAGCACGTTGTCGATCGCATAGAGCCGGTCGAGTGCTTGCTGCTGTTTGGCGCTCATCGTCGTGTCCTCCCGCCGTCGGATACGCCGACTCCGGGGCTCACCCGCGCTGTCGACTCCGACCCTCTGCCCGATTGGTCATGTTGTTGAGCAGTTCCGACGGGGCAGCGATACGCGGCGCGGGCACTGAACCGATTCCTTCAGCCGCGTCAGCTGGGCGGGCCATCGACCGCGCGCGTTGCGTCGGCCAGATCCAGCGGCTTGCCGGAGGGCAGGAGGCGCAGGGCTGCCTCCGGGGCGGGCTGGACCGCGGCGGGGACGATGCCGAGGGCGGCGGCGGTGGGCTCATCCGCTATCCCGTACCCGACGCCCGCGGCGGACACCAACCACAGCGGCCCGGCGCCCGAGGCCCGGCCGGGGCCGGTGGCGCGCACGGCGCCGCCCGCCCCGACGGCCACGGTGTCCACCTTCTCGCCGCGCCCGTCGGCCTGCGCGAGCGTGACCGGGGCGATATCGGGGGCCAACGGCAGGGCGCGGCCGAACCACACGCCGCCCTCGGGTCGGTCGGGGGTCCAGGTCCAGCAGGTGACGGGGGCCTCGGCGGGCTCGACCACCCGCACCGCCGACTCGGGCCATCCCGCGACCGGCAGCGTGTCGACGAACGTGGCCCCGCCCAGCACGTCGGCACCCACAGAGCGGATCTCCCGCGCATCGGACGCGACGCGCAGCAGCTCGGCCAACCCCGGCGGCACCTCCTGCAACCCGCCGTCGAGCACGGCGAAGTACTGCCTGCCGTCGCCGACCTCGACGGTGAGCACGTCGCCGACCCGACCCGGTAGGCCCGGTGGCGCAGGATCGCCACGGTCGGGGACGGCGGGCGTGGCCAGGGGCGGCCCCTCCGGGAGCGCGGACACCAGGGCACCGGTAGCCGAACGCGGCAGCCTGCCCGCGAGCCGGAACGCGGCCAGCACGGCGCCGTTGCCGTCGTCGACCCGGTGTCGAACGCCGCCCGTGACCAGCCAGGTGGTGTCGTCCGGGCCCGCCAGGAACACCCCGTCGCCGGGGCCGGGGGGCTGCCCGATCGTCGCGTCGCCGATCACGGTGGTGCCGACCAGCGCGCCCTCGGTGTCGACCGCGTCGCACACCGCCCAGCTCGCCCGGACGATCGCCTCGGGGGTGACGGCCACCGCTCCCGCCACCGCCGCGGCGGCCGTGCGCGGGGCCGTCGCGAGGGACTCGTCCGGCACCGCGGTGGCTACTGCAGTGCCGGGCTCGGCGCCCGCGGAGCCGCCCGCCCGCAGCGCGGCGAGCACCAGCCGCGCGGCGGGCAGATCGGCCACCGGCACCAGCCGATCCGGGTCGTGCGCCACCGCGTACATCGCCCCCGAAGTGGCCCCGATGACGACGGCCTCGCGCCGCCACTCCGGGCTCGGCACGAGCACCGCCCACACGGCCGCGCCGCACAGGCCGAGCAGCCCCAGGACGACCCCGGCCAACGCCGCCCGCCGCTGCGATCGGATCTGCTCGTGCAGGGGCACCGGATCGCCGCGCACGAGCGCCGCCTCCATCCGGCGCAGGCCGAAACGGTAGGCATCGGCCTGATCCCGGGTGGCCGGGGCCCGGAGCGCGCTCGTGCGGGGCACGTCCCGACGCTAACCGGCAGCACCCGCCCCCCGTGGGCGATTGGAAGAACTCAGGGCGGCCAGGCGGCAGGCGCCCGACGTCGGCGGACGTGGCGCGGCGGACACGGCGCGGACGGACGTCGCCCGGCGGACGTGGCTGATCGGGGAGACTCGCGGCATGCAGGTGCGCCGCATCGTCGACCTCTCCGTGCCGATCGGCCCGGACACCCAGGTCTACCCCGGCGACCCGCAACCCGAGCTGACGCCGCACGCGACGCTGCACCGCGACGGCTACAACCTCCTCGCCCTCCACCTGGGCAGCCAGACCGGCACCCACGTGGACGCTCCGTACCACGTGCGCACCGACGGCATCCGCGTCGACGCGCTGGGCCTCGCCCTCTGCACCGGCGCCGGCCACGGTGCTCGACGTCAGCGGCGCCCCACCGAGAACACCGATCACCGCCGACCGCATCGGCGACCTCATCGCCCACGTGCCGCCACGACCCATCGTGCTCATCCACACCGGCTGGGCGCGCCACTACGGCACGCCCGGCTACTTCGACCACCCCTTCCTGCACCCCGACGCGGTGCGCCGCCTGCTCGACCGCGGCGTGCGCACCTTCTGCATCGACGCCCCCAGCATCGACCCGACCCCCGACAGTTCCCTTGCCGCGCACCTCCTGATCGCCGACGCGGGCGGCGTCATCGGCGAGAACTTCCGCAACCTCGAGCTGGTCGACTGGCCCGACCCGTTCGTCTCGGCCCTGCCGATCAAGCTCGTCGACGCCGACGGCGCCCCCGTCCGCGCGGTGGCGATGGAGCTAGACGGAGATCGCGTCCAGCCGCTCCCGCAGGAACGGGGCTGACACCACCGGCGCCAGGTCCGCCCGCCGCCCGACCGGCGGCGCGAGCGGCGTGACCAGCGCGTCGTGGTCGAGCTCGAAGAAGAACACCAGCGACACGAGCTCCTCGTGCGGCGCCAGCGCCTGCGGCGGCAGCACCCGGTGCCGTCCAGAGCGCCAGCGCAGGCCGGTCCAGTGGGCGAGGAGGTCGCCGATGTTGACGGTGAACGCGTCCGGGTCGTACGGCGCGTCCACCCAGCCACCGCCCTCGATGTCGACCTGCAGCCCACCCGCGCCCGGCTCGCGGTCGAGCACGGTGACCGTGCCGAAGTCGGTGTGCGGCCCGATCCGGAACTGCCCCGGCAGCGGCTCGCCGACCTCGGTCAACGGCGGGTAGCGGTTGATGTTGAACGTCCAGGTGGGGTGCTCCGCCAGCGCGGTCAAGGTGTCGCGCGGCAGGCCCAGCGCCGCGGCGCACAGCTCGAGCAGGTCGCGGGACACGGCCGTCATCGCGGCCAGGTAGCGCTCCGCGGCCGTCCGCAGCTCCGGCACCTCCGACGGCCACACGTTGGGCGGGAACCACACGGCGTCGATCGACGGATCGCCGGTCGGCGTCGCGGGCCCGATCGCGAACGACTCCTTGAGGTCCGGCGGGAACTCGGCGGCTTCCCCACCGCCGAACACGTCGGCGTTGCCGTTCGACTCGACGCCCGGCGCCAGCCAGCCCCGACCGCCGATCCGCGCGGCGTACCGCTCCTTCGTCGCGACCGGCAACGCGAAGAACCGCCGCGCCTCCGCGCGCAGCGAAGCGCGCAACTCAGGATCCACCCCGTGCCCCGCGACCAGCAGGAAGCCCGCCTTCTGCAGCGCCTCGTCCACCGCCGCCGCGTCGGGCGAGCGCAGGTCCACGGTAGGGATCAGCACCGATGGTTCGCTCGCAAGCTCGGGCTGCATCGTCGACGGCTCTCCGATGTCCTCGTTCCACAGTTCCGGCCGCGCGGCGATGAACTCCGTCATGAGCGCCACGCACCGCTCGTCGTCCAGCACCGTGACCGCGACGCCGTGCTCGGCCAGCCAGTCGTGCCCGCCGTAGAACGTCCGCGCCTCACCGACGACCACCGCGCCGATCCCGAACTGCCGCACGAGCCCCGAGCAGTACCAGCACGGCGACAGCGTCGTCACCATGATCGTCTTGCGGTAGTCGCGCTGCCGCCCGGCGTTGCGGAACGCCGACGTCTCGGCGTGCATCGACGGGTCGTCGTCCTGCACGCGCCGGTTGTGGCCGCGGCCGAGCAGCGTGCCGTCGGCCGCGAACAGCGCCGCTCCGATCGGGATGCCACCCTCGGCCAGGCCCGCCCGGGCCTCGTCCAACGCCGTCTCCAGCAGTTCTGCATCCATGCCGCCTCCGCGGGAGGGAGTACGTCGGCGCGTCACACCTGAATCCTGCGGCGCGCGAGCACCACGTACAACCCCGCCGCCAGGAGCGTCCCCACGAAGAACGTGATGTCGCCGATCTCCGGCACCGCCCGCGGCACCAGGCCGGTGAACAGGGTCTGGTTGGAGAACAGCACCACCGAGACGACGATGCCGACCACCATCGCGATCAGCCCGGCCGGGTTGGAGTACGAGCGGTCGTAGAGCAGCTCGAGCGGCATGCGGTCACGCCGCAGCCACTGGTCGGCGAGCATCACGCCGAGCCACGGCCCGATCCAGTAGACGATCACGAGGAGGAAGTTCTCGTAGCTGGCGGCGGCGTCGCCGAGCGCCACGAGCGCGATGAGGAACCCGACCACCCCGAACCCCAGCGCCACGTACGCGCGCGCCCGCTTCAGGTGCACCGGGATCCCCATCGACAGGAACGCCATCGCCCCCGAGTAGATGTTGAGGACGTTCGCGGCCACCGCGCCGATGGCGATCGCGATCAGCGTGAGCGCGGCGAGCCAGCCCGGCAGCACGCCGACGTAGGCCGTGGTGGGGTTGTCCGACGTGACGCCTGCCAGGGCCGCCGCGCTCACCGACGCCGCTCCGACGATCATCAGCACGGTGCACGACAGCCCGATCCCGATGCCCGCGGCGAGGCCCGTGGCCCGGCGCGACACCGTCTCGGGCAGGTAGCGGCTGTAGTCCGCGGCGTACGGCGTCCAGCCCGCGGTGTAGCCGAACACGGCGCCGACGGTCAGCAGGAACCCGCCCAGGCCGCCCGTGCCGCCGCCCTCGGGCACGAACGAGGCGTCGGAGTGCCCCAGCACCACCACCGCGCCGACGAGGAACACCACCGCCAGCACCGGGAACGCCCAGCGCTCGAACGCCTGCACCAGGTTGTGCCCGAGGTAGGCCACCGCGATCTGCACGAGCACCACGATCACCAGCCACAGCACCGGGCGACGCGCCGGTCAGCGACGCGAGCGCGAACGAGGCGCTGACGCTGTTGACGGCGAACCACCCGAACCCGGACGTGATCGTCATCAGCGCGGACGGCAGGACGTTGCCGCGGTAGCCGAACGCGAGGCGGCCCAACACCATCTGCGGCACCCCGGCCGACGGCCCGCGCGCCGACAGCAGGCCGTGCGCCACGGCCGCCAGCACGTTGCCGAGCACGATCGCGGCGACGGCCTGGCCGAACGTCAGGCCGAACACCTCCACCGCCAGCACGCCGACGAAGATCGTGGCGAACTCCATGTTGGGCGAGGTCCACGTCCAGAACAGCTGGCGCGGCCTGCCGTGGCGATCGGCGTCGGCCACCCGTTCGTTGCCACCCGGTTCGACGGCGACGATCTTGTCGCCGTAGAGCCCAGCGTCGGTTTCGGTGCTCACGCCCGCCACTCTCCCCTCGGGGAGTGCACCGGTACAGAGGGATGTCCGGTTCAGAAACGCGACGGAAACACGCGCACCTGCCGGGTGACGTCGGCGCGGGCGGCCAGCTCGGCGGCGGGCGGGTAGTCCACGGCGACCAGCGTGAGCCCGTGCGCGGGCGCCACCGACACCTCCGACGCCCGCACGCCCCTGCGCAGCAGCTCGGCCGGGAACTCCACGCCGCGGCGCCCCCGCCCGACGTCCAGCAGCGCGCCGACGAGGCTGCGCACCATCGAGTGGCAGAACGCGTCGGCGCTCACCGCGGCGGTCACGACCCCGTCGGGCCCCTGTTCCCAGGCGAGCCGCTGCAGCTCGCGCACGGTCGTCGCGCCCTCGCGGCGCTTGCAGAAGGCCGCGAAGTCATGTTCGCCCACCAACAAGGCGGACGCGGCGTTGACGGCGTCGACGTCCAGCGCGTACGGCCAGGCCAACGTGTCGCGGGCGCGCAGCGGCTCGGCCCCGGACGGCGCGGTGGCGACCCGGTAGCGGTAGTGGCGACGCAGTGCGGAGAACCGGGCGTCGAACGCGGGCGGCACGGGCGTGACCGCGCGCACCCGCACGTCGACGGGCAGCAGCCGGGCCAACCGCCGCACGAGCCACGCCGGGTCGACGTCCGAGAGGAGGTCCGTGTGCGCGACCTGCCCGGTGGCGTGCACCCCCGCGTCGGTCCGCCCCGCGACGGTCAGCGCGACCGGCGCCCGCACGGTCAGACCCAAAGCCTCGGTGAGCACCCCGGCCACGGTGCGACGGCCGGGCTGCGGCGCCCAGCCCGAGAAGTCGGTGCCGTCGTAGGCGATGTCCAGCCGAAAACGACCGAGCCCGCCGTCCGGGGGGACGGCGGGCTCGGTCGAGCGCGGGTCGATCAGGACTCGTCTTCCTGCTGCGACGGCGGAAGCGAGAACCCGGCCGCCTCGGCGGCCTCGGCCGTGGCGAACCACACCTCGGCCACCGTGCGGTTGTAGAACGGCGTGCCGGGGAGGTGGTACAGCATCGAGTCGGCGTTGCCCTTGATCTCGAAGCCCTCCGGGGCCTCCTCGGGGTCGTCCAGCGGGGCGTGGCTGCCCTCGCCGTACGGCGCCTCGTCGGTGGACGTCGACTCCTCGACCTCCTCGACCTCCTCGACCTCCGGCGTCTCGTCGACGACCGGAGCCTCCTCGGCTTCGGGAGCAGGCGCCGCCTGCTGCGACGCCGCCACCCGCCGGGCGCGGTCGGCCTCCGACGTCACCGTCTTCTGCGCCACCAGCTCGATCACGGCCATGGGGGCGTTGTCGCCCTTGCGCGGCAGCGTCTTCGTGATGCGCGTGTAGCCACCCTCGCGGTCGGCGAAGAACGGGCCGATCTCGTGGACGAGCTTGTAGATGACGTCCTTGTCGCGGATCAGCTTGGCGATCTGCCGGATGTTGTGCAGGTCGCCGACCTTCGCCTTGGTGATGAGCCGCTCGGCGTAGGGCCGCAGCCGCCGGGCCTTCGCCTCGGTGGTCGTGATCCGCTGGTGCTCGAACAGCTGCGTCGCCAGGTTGGCCAGGATCAGCCGCTGGTGCGCGGGCGAGCCGCCCAGGCGAGGACCCTTGGTGGGCTGAGGCATCGCTACAACTGCTCCGTTTCTGCGTAGTCCTGGCCGTCGTCCCCGAAGTGGTCGGGGTCGAACCCGTCGGCGCCGTACTCGACGGCAGCGGCCGACGGGTCGAATCCGGGCGGGCTGTCCTTCAGCGCCAGGCCGAGGCCGACGAGCTTCATCTTGACCTCGTCGATCGACTTGGCGCCGAAGTTGCGGATGTCGAGCAGGTCGGCCTCGGACCGGCCCACCAGCTCACCCACGGTGTGGATGCCCTCGCGCTTGAGGCAGTTGTAGGAGCGGACCGTGAGGTCGAGCTCCTCGATCGGCATCGCGAAGGCCGCGATGGTGTCGGCCTCCTGCGGCGACGGGCCGATCTCGATGCCCTCGGCGTCGACGTTGAGCTCCCGGGCCAGCCCGAACAGCTCCACCAGCGTCTTGCCCGCCGACGCGAGCGCGTCGCGCGGGGTGATCGAGGGCTTCGTCTCGACGTCGAGCACCAGCTTGTCGAAGTCGGTGCGCTGCTCGACACGGGTGGCCTCGACCTTGTAGGTCACCTTCAGCACCGGCGAGTAGATCGAGTCGACCGGGATGCGGCCGATCTCGGCGCCGGTGGCCTTGTTCTGCATGGCCGGGACGTAGCCACGACCCCGCTCGACGACCAGCTCCACCTCGAGGCGGCCCTTGTCGTTGAGCGTGGCGATGTGCAGGTCCGGGTTGTGCACGGTGACGCCCGCGGGCGGCACGATGTCGCCCGCGGTGACCGGGCCGGGGCCCTGCTTGCGCAGGTACATCGTGACCGGCTCGTCCTCCTCGGAGCTGACGACCAGCTCCTTGAGGTTGAGGATGATGTCGGTGACATCCTCCTTCACCCCCGGCACGGTGGTGAACTCGTGCAGCACGCCGTCGATGCGGATGCTGGTGACGGCCGCCCCCGGGATGGAGGAGAGCAGGGTGCGCCGGAGCGAGTTGCCCAGCGTGTAGCCGAAGCCCGGCTCGAGGGGCTCGATGACGAACCGCGAGCGGGTATCGCCCTCGGTGTCCTCGGTCAGTGTGGGGCGCTGAGAAATCAGCATGGGTGTGTTCCTCCTAGGTGCGGCACCCGCTATTTGATGCCGCGTCGAACTTCGAGAGGTCTTACTTCGAGTACAGCTCGACGATCAGCTGCTCGTTGACCTGCGTGTCGATCTGCGCCCGCTCGGGCAGCTGGTGCACGAGGATCCGCAGGGTCGAGGGCACGACCTGCAGCCACGCCGGGATCGGGCGGTCGCCCACCAGCTCCTTGGCGATGATGAACGGGTCGGTGGGCATCGACTTCGGCTTGACGTCGATGATGTCCCACTTCGACACCCGGTAGCTGGGGATGTTCACCTTCACGCCGTTGACGAGGAAGTGCCCGTGGTTCACCAGCTGGCGGGCCATCCGCCGGGTGCGGGCCAGGCCCGCGCGGTAGATCACGTTGTCGAGCCGGGACTCGAGGATCTGCAGCAGGTTGTCGCCGGTCTTGCCCTCGCGACGGTTGGCCTCCTCGTAGTAACGGCGGAACTGCTTCTCCAGCACGCCGTACCCGAAACGGGCCTTCTGCTTCTCCTGGCTCTGCAGGAGGTACTCGGTCTCCTTGATCCGGATCCGGCCGTGCTGACCGGGCGGGTAAGGACGGCGCTCGAACGCGCGGTCGCCGCCGACGAGGTCGACCTTCAGACGGCGGGACTTGCGGGTCATGGGGCCTGTGTAGCGAGCCATTTGTCAGTTACCCCCTAGACCCGGCGCCGCTTGGGCGGACGGCAGCCGTTGTGCGGCTGCGGCGTGACGTCGGAAATCGTGCCCACCTCGAGGCCCGCGGCCTGCAGCGAGCGGATCGCGGTCTCCCGGCCGGAGCCGGGGCCCTTGACGAACACGTCGACCTTCTTCATGCCGTGCTCGGCCGCCTTGCGGGCCGCGCTCTCCGCGGCCATCTGCGCGGCGAACGGGGTGGACTTGCGGGAGCCCTTGAAGCCGACGTGGCCCGCGGACGCCCACGCGATCACCGCACCCGTGGGGTCGGTGATCGAGACGATCGTGTTGTTGAACGTCGACTTGATGTGGGCGTGGCCCGCGGCGACGTTCTTCTTCTCCTTGCGGCGGACCTTCTTGGGTCCGGCCTGCTGACGAGTACGGGGAGGCATTGGTTACTTCTTCCCTGCCTTCTTCTTTCCGGCCACCGTCTTCTTCGGACCCTTGCGGCCGCGCGCGTTGGTCTTGGTGCGCTGGCCGCGGACGGGCAGGCCCCTGCGGTGCCGGATCCCCTGGTAGCAGCCGATCTCGATCTTTCGGCGGATGTCGGCCTGCACCTCGCGGCGCAGATCGCCCTCGACGCGCAGGTTGCTCTCGATGTAGTCGCGGAGAGCGGCGAGATCCTCGTCGGTCAGGTCCTTCGTGCGAAGGTCGCGATCGATGCCGGTGGCGGCGAGGATCTCCAGGGACCGGGTGCGCCCGATCCCGAAGATGTAGGTGAGCGCGATCTCCATCCGCTTGTCGCGGGGGAGGTCGACGCCGACAAGACGTGCCATGCGGTGCGTTCTCTCCTGTTGTCGCCAGGTCTTGCCGACGTCCGCCCCGGCGATCGTGATCCGGGCCCCGGCCTGGTTCCGGGGGTGACCCGCGCCCGTGTGGCGCGGGAGGTGCGTCGGCGTCCTCGTAGGTGTGATCAGCCCTGGCGCTGCTTGTGGCGCAGGTTCTCGCAGATCACCATGACCCGCCCGTGACGGCGGATCACCTTGCACTTGTCGCAGATCTTCTTGACGCTCGGCTGGACCTTCATGATCCCTGTCCTACTTGTAGCGGTAGACGATGCGGCCGCGGGTGAGGTCGTACGGCGACAGCTCCACCACCACCCGGTCCTCAGGGAGGATTCGGATGTAGTGCTGCCGCATCTTGCCGCTGATGTGCGCGAGGACCTTGTGTCCGTTCTCCAGCTCGACGCGGAACATCGCGTTCGGCAGGGGTTCGACGACCCGGCCCTCGACCTCGATCGCCCCGTCTTTCTTGGCCATGTCCTCCGCGTTCCGTGATGGGGTGTTCTTCTCCCGGGCGCACCGCCACGCGGCACCGCGGGCTTCAGGGAGGCACGACGGAACCGGCGCAGGCAGACGCGCCGTCGACCAAGTGTACGCGCGCGCGACGGGGGCCTGCAGGCGGCCCCGTGATCGCGCGCACGGCGTCGGCGAGCAGCCGTACTCCCCGCTCGGCCGCCTCGGGCGGCACCGCACCGTAGCCGAGCAAGAGGCCCGGGCCAACGGGCCGGACGTGGAACGGCGCGCGGGCGTAGACCCGCACGCCGCGCTCGGCCGCACCCGCGACCACCGCCTGCTCGTCGAGCGAGGCGGGCAGGTCCAGCACGGCGCTGAGCCCCGCGGCGATGCCGCTGACGGTCGCCTCCGGCAGCCACCGGTGCACCGCGCCCACCACCGCGTCGCGGCGCTCGCGGTAGACCCGGCGGCTGCGGCGCAGGTGCCGGTCGAGGTCGCCGGTGCGCAGCAGCTCCGCGAACGTCGCCGCCAGCACGCCCGACGTCGCGCCGTCCGAGCCCTCCCGCAGGGCGCACACGGGGGCCACCAACTCGTCGGGGAGCACCATCCAGCCGAGGCGCAGGCCGCCTGCCACGGTCTTCGCGGTGGTGCCGCAGTACACGACGCGATCGGGGGCGAGCCCCTGCAGCGCGCCGACCGGGCGGCGGTCGTAGCGGAACTCGGCGTCGAAGTCGTCCTCCACCACGTAGCCGTCGACGGCGCGAGCCCACTCCACCAGCTCGTGACGGCGCCGCGGCGACAGCGGCACGCCGCTCGGGCTCTGGTGCGCCGGGGTGACGACGGCGACCCGGGCCGCGGTGGCGCGCAGCCGCTCGACGACGAGCCCGTGCCCGTCGACCGGCACCGCCTCGACGGGGATCCCGGCGCGGGCCAGCCGAGCGCGCGGCGGCGGGTAGCCGGGGTCCTCGACGGCGAAGACGCGATCGCGCAGCACCTCGACGAGCAGGTCGAACGCGTGGCCGAACCCGGCGCAGACGACGATCCGGTCGGGGTGGGCGTCGACCCCCCGCACGCGGGCCAGGTACTCGGCGAGCTCGACGCGCAGGCGCGGTAGCCCCCGCCGGTCGTTGTCCGAGAGCTCGGCGGCACCCAGGAGCGCCGCACGGCTCGCGCGTCCCCACGCCAGCCGCGGGAACAGCTCGTGGTCGGGCAGGCCGGGCCGGAAGTCGACGTGGACGGCCGCCGCGGCGGGCGCCGCGGGCCGAGCCGCCCGGCCGCTGCGCGCCACGGCGTTCACGACCGTGCCCGCGCCCGGTCGGGAGACCACGTACCCCTCGGCGACGAGCTGGTCGTACGCCTCGACGACGACGCGGCGCGTCACGCCGAGGTCCGCGGCCAGCGCCCGCGTGGACGGCAGCCGGGTGCCCGCTAGCAGCCTGCCGCCGCGGACCGCCGCCCGGATCTCCTCCTCGATTTGCGCCCGCAGACCCCGGGGCCGCGCACGATCGAGCACGAGGTGCAGATCTGGCGAAGTGGTCCCCATCTTTTCGACAGTATCTGGACCTCCCGGGATCCAGCGGGGTTCCCTACCGTCACGGCATGCGCTCCGCACTCTGGGTACCGCTCTTCGACGAGCTCGCCGATCCCCTCCTCGTCGCCCGGCTCGCCGCCGAGGCCGAGGAGCGGGGGTGGCACGGCGTGTTCGTGTGGGACCACCTGGCCTGGCGGCCGCCGGTGCGCGCGGTCGCCGACCCGTGGATCACCCTCGCCGCCGCGGCGACAGCCACCGAGCGCGTGCTGCTCGGCCCGATGGTCACCCCGCTCCCCCGCAGGCGCCCCGCGAAGCTCGCCCGCGAGACCGCGACGCTGGACCTGCTCAGCGGCGGCAGGCTGGTGCTCGGCGTCGGCCTGGGCAGCGACCGGTTCGGCCGCGAGTTCTCCGCCACCGGCGACGAGGTGGACGACCGCCGCCGCGGCGCGATGCTCGACGAGGCGCTGGCCATCCTCGACGCGGCCTGGTCGGGACGGCCCGTGCGGCACCGCGGCGAGCACTACGTCGTGGACGACCTCACGTTCCTGCCCCGCCCCGCGCACCGGATCCCGGTGTGGGTCGCCGGGTTCCCCGGCTCGGCCCGGCCCCGGCGGCGGGCCGCGACCCGCGACGGCTTCTTCCCGGTCAACCTGGAGCACCCCGACGAGCTGGCCGCGGCCATCGAGGGCCTGGACCTGCCCGACATCGTGGTGGCCCGCCCCGCGGGCACCGACGTCACCGCGTTCGCCGCCGCCGGCGCGACCTGGTGGCTCACCGACTTCGACCCGGAGAAGATCACCGTGGACCAGGTGCGCGGCGTGCTGCGGGACGGCCCGGCGTGAAGGAACGACTCGTGCAGGCGAACGGCGTCGAGCTCGGCGTGGAGACCTTCGGCTCCCCCGCCGACCCCACCGTGCTGCTGATCCACGGCGCGTGCGCGTCGATGCTGTGGTGGCCCGAGGAGCTCTGCCACCTGCTGGCCGACCGCGGGCTCCACGTCGTGCGCTTCGACAGCCGCGACACCGGGCGCTCGACCCACTACCCCGCGGGCGCGCCGCCGTACGGGCTGCGCGACCTCGCCGACGACGCCGTCGGCCTGCTGGACGCGCTGGGGATCCCCGTCGCGCACCTCGTCGGGCGGTCCATGGGCGGCGGCACCGCGATCATCGCCGCCCTCGACCACCCCGACCGGGTCGCGACGCTCACGCTGGTCGGCACCACCAACGGCGATCCCGACCTGCCCGCCATGTCCCCCGAGATGGCCGCGGCGTTCGAACGGCCGCCGTCCGGCGATCCGGTCGCCGACATCGTGGCGACGATCCGGGCCTACGCGGGCCCGTCGCCGCACTTCGACGAAGCCGCCACCCGCGAGACCGCGGCCGCCGATGTCGCCAGGACCCTCGACCTGGCCGCCGCGATGACCAACCACCTGGTCATGGCGGTCGACGGCCCGCGCCGCGGGGGGCCCGCCGACATCGCGGTGCCGACCCTCGTCGTGCACGGCGCCCTCGACCCGGCCTTCCCGCTGCCGCACGGCCGCAGGCTCGCCGACACGATCCCCGGCGCCCGCCTGCTCGTGCTGCCCGACACCGGCCACGACGTCCCGCCCGCCCACTTCCCGACCTTCGTGGACGCGCTGGTCGCGCACACGGCCAGGAGCACCCGATGACCGCCTTCCTCCGCCCCACCGACCCCGGCTACGACGACGAGGTCGCGGGCTACAACCGTCTCGTCGTCCACCGGCCGGAGCTCGTGATGCCCGCCCGCTCCGTCGACGACGTGGTCGAGGCCGTGCGTGCCGCCGCGGCCGCGGGGCTCTCGCTCGGCGTGCAGGCGACCGGGCACGGGCCGAGCGTGCCCGCCGACGGCGTGCTGGTGAGCACCCGGCACCTGCGCGACGTGCGGGTCGACCCGGCCACCCGCACCGCGCGGGTCGGCGCGGGAGCGCGCGGCCACGACCTCACCGCCGCGCTGGTGCGGCACGGCCTCGCCCCGCTGGGCGGGTCCTCGCCCGACGTCGGGGTGGTCGGCTACCACCTCGGCGGCGGCCTGCCGCTGCTCGGCCGCACGTTCGGCTACGCGGCCGACCGGGTCCGCGCGCTCGACGTGGTGACCGCCGACGGCCAGGTGCGCACCCTCGCCCCCGACGACGACCTGTTCCGCGCCATGCTCGGGTGCCGCGGCGCGTTCGGGGTGGTGACGTCGCTGGTCACCGAGGCGCTGCCGCTGACGTCGGTGACCGGCGGCGGGCTCTGGTTCACCGGCGACGGGATCGAGCCCGCCGTCCGCGCGTACCTGCGGTGGACGGCGGACGTGCCGGAGACCGTGAACTCGTCGGTGCTGCTCATCCGGCTGCCGGACCTGCCGGTGATCCCGGAGCCGATCCGCGGACGGCGGATCGCGCACCTGCGCATCGCGGCCGTCGGCGGGGACGATGCGGTCGACCTCGCCCCGCTGCGGGCGGTCGCGCCGGTGCTGGACACGGTGGCCGAGCTGCCGGTCGCCCGGCTCAGCAGCATCCACGACGAGCCGTCCGTCCCGGTGCTGTTCAAGGCGCGCAACGCCCTGCTCGGCCCGCTCGACGACGCGGCGGCCACGGTCCTGCTCGACCACGCGGAGAGCGGCGCGTTCCTCATCGAGCTACGCCACCTCGGCGGCGCGCTCGCCGAGGGCCGGGCCGTGGTCGGCCGCCGCGACGCCGAGTACGTCGTCTACACCGGCAGCGCGCTGCCCGACCCGTCCGCGCAGGAGGCGGCGGCAGCCGCGCAGGCCTCGCTGCACGACGCGCTCGCCCCATGGGGCATCGGCGCGATGACGCCCGCGTTCCTCACCGGCAGGCACGCGCTGGACGTCGCGTTCAGCGCCGACGACCAGACGTGGCTGTCGAAGGTGAAGCAGGCGTGGGACCCGGCGGACCTCTTCCGCGTGGCGCCGTTCAGAGTGCCTTGACGATGTCCTCGACGCGGTCACGGGCGTCGCCGAACAGCATCTGGCTGTTCTCGCGGTAGAACAGCGGGTTGGCCACGCCGGCGTACCCGGCGGCCATCGACCGTTTGAACACGATCACGTCGCCCGCCTCCCACACCTTGAGCACCGGCATGCCGGCGATCGGGGAGCCGGGGTCCTCGGTGGCGGCGGGGTTGACGGTGTCGTTGGCCCCGATGACCAGCACGACGTCGGTGTCGGCGAAGTCGTCGTTGATCTCGTCCATCTCCATGACGATGTCGTAGGGCACCTTCGCCTCGGCCAGCAGCACGTTCATGTGCCCCGGCAGCCGCCCGGCCACGGGGTGGATGCCGAAGCGCACGGTGACGCCCTTGTCGCGCAGGCGGCGGGTGAGCTCGGCCACCGGGTACTGGGCCTGGGCCACCGCCATCCCGTACCCCGGCGTGATGATCACACTGGAAGCGCCCGCGAGGATCTCGGCGGCCGCCTCGGCGTTGACCTCGCGGTGCTCGCCGTAGTCGGTCTCGCTACCCGAGGGGGCCTCGATGCCGAACCCGCCCGCGATCACCGAGAGGAACGAGCGGTTCATCGCCTTGCACATGATGTAGGACAGGTACGCACCCGACGACCCGACGAGCGCGCCGGTGATGATCAGCAGGTCGTTGCCGAGCAGGAACCCCGACGCGGCCGCGGCCCACCCGGAGTAGCTGTTGAGCATCGACACGACCACGGGCATGTCCCCGCCGCCGATCGAAGCCACCAGGTGCACACCCAGCAACAGGGCGATGACCGTGACCCCGATCAGCACGCCGAGGGTGGGTGCGATGACGAACCACACCGTGAGCGCCGCGAACGCCACCAGCGCGCCCAGGTTCAGGAAGTTCTTGCCCGGCAACACCAACGGCGCGGACTTGAACCGCGCCGACAGCTTCCCCCAGGCCACGATCGACCCGGTGAACGTGACCGCGCCGATGAACACGCCGATGACCACCTCGGCGTGGTGGATGCCCAACAACGAAGGGTCGACCCCGCCGCCGCCTCCGGAATTGTCGCCGGCTTCGACCTCGAGGTAGCCGTTCCAGCCGACCAGCACGGCGGCGAGGCCGACGAAGCTGTGGAACAGCGCGATCAGCTCGGGCATGCCGGTCATCGGCACGCGGGCGGCCCGGTACAGCCCGATCGCCGCGCCGATCACCATCGCCCCGATCAGCAGACCGACCTGCAGGGCGGTGAAACCACCGGAGATCGCCAACACCAGGGTGGCGACCAGCGCGATCGCCATCCCGGCGATGCCGAACGTGTTGCCGAAGCGGGCCGTCTCGTGCCGCGACAACCCGGCCAACGCCAGGATGAACAGCAGCGCGGCGACGATGTAGGCCGCACTGGCGGCCGTCTGTACGGTCATTTCCTCATCAGCTCCAACATCAGCACTGTCAGCTGCGCCGGAACATGGCCAGCATGCGGCGGGTCACGGCGAAACCGCCGAAGACGTTGATGGTGGCGAGCAGGATCGCCACGGTGGCGACGATGGTGATCGCGAGCGAGGGCTGCCCGATCTGCAGCAGCGCGCCGACGAGGATGATGCCCGAGATCGCGTTGGTCACCGACATCAGCGGGGTGTGCAGCGCGTGGTGCACGTTGCCGATCACGTAGTAGCCGATCACGATGGCCAGCGCGAAGACCACCAGGTGCCCGATCAGCGCGGGCGGGGACACCGCGGTGATGAGGAAGAACGCCAGCGCCGCCACCCCGACGAGCCCGAACCGCCGCGCCGCCGACGCGGGTGGCTTCTCCTGTTTGACCGCGGGCGGCGCCGCGGGTTGCGCCGCCGGTGCGGCCGACACCGACACCTCCGGCGGGGGCCAGGTCGACTCGCCGTCGCGCACCACGGTCATCGACCGCTGCACGACGTCGTCGAAGTCCAACACCAGCCGCCCGTCCTTCTCGGGCGTCATGAGCTTCATCAGGTTGACCAGGTTGGTGCCGTAGAGCTGGGAGGCCTGCGCGGGCAGCCGCCCGGCCAGATCGGTGTAGCCGATGATCGTGACGCCGTTGGCGGTGACCGTCTTCTCGTCCGCCACCGCGCCCTCGACGTTGCCGCCGTTGGAGGCGGCCATGTCCACGATCACCGAACCCGGCGTCATCGCCGCCACCATCTCCCCGGTGATCAACCGCGGAGCGGGCCTGCCCGGGATCAGCGCGGTGGTGATGATGATGTCCACATCGGCGCTCTGCTCGGCGTACAGCTTCGCCTCGCGCTCCTTGTAGTCATCCCCCATCTCCTTCGCATAGCCCGTGGCGCTGACCTCGACCTCGGGCGACTCGATCGACAGGTACTCCCCGCCCAGCGACTTGACCTGGTCGGCCACCTCCGGGCGCGGGTCGGTGGCCCGCACGATCGCGCCCAGCGACCCGGCCGCGCCGATCGCGGAAAGCCCCGCCACACCCGCCCCACACACCAGCACCTTCGCAGGCGGCACCTTCCCCGCCGCGGTGACCTGGCCGGTGAAGAACCGGCCGAACTCGTGCGCCGCCTCGATCACCGCGCGGTACCCGGCGATGTTGGCCATCGAGGACAACACGTCCAACGACTGCGCCCGCGAGATCCGCGGCACCGCGTCCATCGACAACGCCGTGATCGGCCGCTTCGCCAGCACGTCGACGATCTCGGGCTGCAACCGTGGCGCCAACAGCGCGACCAACGTGGCACCCGGCTTCATCCGGTCCAACTCGCCCTCGGCCGGGGCGTTGATGCCGAACACCACATCGGCCCGCCACGCGTCGCCGACCGTCGCGCCCGCGTCCACGAAGGACTGATCAGGGAAGTCCGACCGGTCACCCGCGCCCGACTCCACCACCACCTCGTAGCCCAGCTTGAGCAACTGGCCCACGGTGGTCGGCGTCGCGGCGACGCGCGTCTCCCCTGGCTTGGACTCCCGAACTACTCCGATGATCACAACTCAACTCCGTTGGCGACGGGCCCGGCCTCGACCAAGCATAGGAACGGCGGGGCGCCCGTGCTTGTGAAGGTCCACACGCCGGTCAGGCCGGGAGGGTGAGCACCCGCGGGCCGTCGTCGGTGATCGCCACCGAGTGCTCCCAGTGCACCGCTCGCGCGCCGGTCGCCGTGACGACCGTCCAGCCGTCTTCCAGCTCGACGGTCTCGGGGTCGCCCGCGGTGATCATGGGCTCGATGGCGAGCGCCATGCCGGGGCGCAGCCGCGGGCCGTGGCCGGGGTCGCCGTGGTTGGGCAGGAACGGGTCCATGTGCATCGCCGTGCCGATGCCGTGGCCGCCGTACTCCGCGACGATGCCGTAGTCGGCTCGGTTGCGCTCGGCCGCGGCCGCGATCGACGACTGCACCGCGTAGGAGATGTCCGAGAGCCGCCCCTCCGGCAGCGCCGCGGCGATGCCCGCCGAGAGCGCCGCCTCGCAGGCGGCCGAGAGCAGGAGATCGGCCTCCGCCACGTCGCCGACCGGGATCGTGATCGCGGCGTCGCCGTGCCAGCCGTCGAGCACCGCGCCGCAGTCGACGGAGATCAGGTCGCCGTCGGCGAGCACCCGCGCCGCGGCCGGGATGCCGTGCACGATCTGCTCGTTGACCGACGCGCAGATCGACGCCGGGTAGCCGTGGTAGCCCTTGAACGACGGCTCGGCGCCGCCCTCGCGGATGGTCTGCTCGGCGAGGGCGTCGAGCTCGGCGGTGCTCACGCCCGGCTTCGCCAGCGTGGCGACTTCGGCGAGGGTCCGCGCCACCAGTGCACCGGCCGCGCGCATCGCGTCGAGCTCATGAGGAGTCTTGAGCTCGATGTCACGACCACGCCACCGGGCGACCAGCCCGCGGACCCCGCCGCGGGTCACCGCGCGCGCAGTAGGTCGGTGACGCGGTCGGTGATCTCCTCGACCGAGCCGGTGGCGTCGACGGAGACCAGCTTCTCGCGGTAGAAGGCGAGCAGCGGGGACGTCTCGTCGCGGTAGACCTGCTGACGGCGCCGGATCACGTCTTCGGTGTCGTCCGAACGGCCCCTGGCCAGGAGTCGAGCGACCAGCTCGTCCTCGGGCACCTGGAGCTCGACGACCGCGTCGAGGGCCTCGCCGCGGTCGGCCAGGATCTCGCCGAGCGACTCGGCCTGGCTGATGGTGCGCGGGAACCCGTCGAGCAGGAAGCCCTTGGCCGCGTCGTCGTCGGTGAGCCGTGCGCGCACCATCTCGACCGTGACGGTGTCGGGCACGAGATCGCCCGCGTCCATGTAGCGCTTGGCCTCGACACCCAACGGCGTCTGCTGCGACAGGTTGGCGCGGAAGAGGTCGCCCGTGGAGATGTGCGGCACGTCCAGCCGCCCGGCCAGACGCTCGGCCTGGGTGCCCTTGCCCGCCCCCGGCGGGCCTACGAGAACGATGCGCACACGATCCTCCACTGGGTCCAACCCCGACGATACGAATCCGTCGACGTTAGCGCAGGAAACCGTCGTAACGGCGCTGCATGAGCTGGCTCTCGATCTGCTTGACCGTGTCGAGCCCCACACCGACCATGATCAGCACCGCGGTGCCACCGAACGGGAAGTTCTGGTTCTGGCCGCTGCCGGTGATGCCCAGGAAGAAGTTCGGCAGCACGGCGATGATGCCCAGGTAGAGCGATCCGGGGAGGGTGATCCGCGAGAGCACGTACTGGAGGTATTCGGCGGTCGGACGCCCGGGCCGGATGCCCGGGATGAAGCCGCCGAACTTCTTCATCTCGTCGGCGCGCTCCTCCGGGTTGAAGGTGATGCCGACGTAGAAGTACGTGAAGAAGATGATGAGCAGCACGTAGAGCGCGATGTGCACCGCGTTGGACTGGTCCACCACGTAGGTCTGCACGAACTGCTGGAACGCCCCGCCCTGGGTGCCGATCAGCCGGGAGATCAGGTCGGGCAGGTAGAGCAGCGACGACCCGAAGATCACCGGGATGACGCCCGCCTGGTTGACCTTCAGCGGCAGGTAGGTGGAGGTGCCGCCGTACATCCGCCTGCCGACCATGCGCTTGGCGTACTGCACGGGGATGCGGCGCTGGCCCTGCTCGACGAACACGACGCTCGCGATGATGGCGAGGCCGAAGAGGCAGACGCCCGCGAACACCAGGGGGCCGTTGGACATGATCTGGCTGCCCTCGGCCGGGATCCGCGCGGCGATGCCGGTGAAGATCAGCAGGGACATGCCGTTGCCGATGCCCCGCTCGGTGATCTGCTCGCCGAGCCACATGATGACGCCGGTGCCCGCCGTCATCACCAGCACGGTGATCGACAGGGTGAAGACCGACGAATCCGGGATGACCGGCTCGCTGCAGTCGCCGAAGAGCTGCCCGCGGTCGGCGAGGGCGATGATGCCCGTGCCCTGGAGAACGGCCAGCGCGATCGTGAGGTAGCGCGTGTACTGGGTCAGCTTGTTCTGACCCGACTGGCCTTCCTTCTTCAGCTGCTCGAACCGCGGGATGACCACGGTGAGCAGCTGGACGATGATGCTCGCCGTGATGTAGGGCATGATGCCCAGCGCGAACACCGAGAGCTGGAGCAGCGCTCCGCCGGAGAACAGGTTGATCAGGGAGTAGATGCCCGCGTTGGCACCGCCCTCGACCTGAGCAATGCACTTTTGGACGTTGGGGTAGGAAACGCCCGGTGTCGGGATGCCCGCCCCGAGGCGGTAGACCGCGAGGATCCCGAGGGTGAAGAGGATCTTCTTCCGCAGGTCCGGTGTGGTCAGAGCCGACCGGAATGCGCTGAGCACTCCTGATCCTCCTCAAGTCGATGCCCGGGAGGCCGGGCGAAGTCGACTGTAACAGCGGCCGGTGCGGGCGGGCACGAACGCCCACCCGCACCGGCCACCAGGGGTTACAGCTGGTTGACGGAGCCGCCCGCGGCCGCGATCTTCTCGGCGGCGCTTCCGGAGAAGCGGTGCGCGCTGACGGTCAGTGCGACCGACAGCTCGCCCTCGCCGAGCACCTTGAGCGGCTTCTTGGGCCGCACGGCGCCTGATGCGGCGATCTCCTCCGGGCCGATCTCGCCGCCGTCCGGGAAGAGCCGCCCGAGGTCGCCGACGTTCACGACCTGGTACTCGACCCGGAACCGGTTGCGGAAGCCCTTCAGCTTCGGCAGCCGCATGTGCAACGGCATCTGGCCGCCCTCGAAGCGGGGCGACACGGTCTTGCGGGCCTTGGTGCCCTTGGTGCCGCGACCGGCGGTCTTCCCACCCTTGCCGCCCTCGCCGCGACCCACGCGGGTCTTGGCCGTCTTGGCGCCCTTAGCCGGCCTCAGGTCATGCAGCCGGATGATCTCGGCTTGTGACGATGATTTGCTCGCAAGCTCGCTCATGAGGGCTTGACCTCCTCCACCGAAACGAGGTGGCGCACCGTGCGGATCATTCCGCGCACCTGCGGCGTGTCTCGGCGCTCCACCGACTGACGGATCTTGCGCAGGCCCAGCGCGCGCAGCGTGAGCCGCTGGTTCTGCTGGCAGCCGATGCCGCTGCGGACCTGGGTGACGACGAGCGTCAGGTCCGTGGTGGGCTGCTGCTGGGCGTGCGGGTCGACCGGCTCCTTGACGAGGGCGTCCTTCTTCTTGGTCATCACGACCTCGCCGCCGCCGCCGCGATCGCCCGATCGCGCAGCATCGACGCCGGGGCGACGTCCTCGAGCGGCAGGCCACGGCGGGCCGCCACCTCTTCGGGCCGCTGGATCATCTTCAACGCGGCGATCGTGGCGTGCACGACGTTGATCGCGTTGTCGCTGCCGAGGCTCTTCGAGAGGATGTCGTGGATGCCCGCGCACTCCAGCACGGCGCGCACCGGGCCACCGGCGATGACACCGGTACCGGCGCTCGCCGGGCGCAGCATCACGACGCCCGCCGCCGCCTCGCCCTGCACGCGGTGCACGATCGTGCCGCCGATGCGGGGGACGCGGAAGAAGTTCTTCTTCGCCTCCTCCACACCCTTGGCGATCGCCGCGGGCACTTCCTTGGCCTTGCCGTAGCCGACGCCGACGAGACCGTCGCCGTCGCCCACGATCATCAGGGCGGTGAAGCTGAAGCGCCGACCGCCCTTCACGACCTTGGCCACGCGGTTGATCGTGACCAGGCGCTCGATGTACGGGGTCTTGTCTTGGGCCGCCCCGCCACGGCCTCCGTCCCGGCGGTCGCGACGGTCGCCGGAGCGCTCGCCACCGGACCCTGAGTTCGGGCCCCCGCCGTCACGCCGTGCGCGTCCCGGCATCAGACGTTCCCTTCCGTGTTGCTGTGAATCATCATCAGAACTCCAGACCGCCCTCGCGGGCGGCGTCGGCGAGCGCCGCGATCCGGCCGTGGTAGTCGAAGCCACCCCGGTCGAACACCACTGCGGTGACGCCTGCTTCGCGAGCGCGCTCGGCGACGAGCTTGCCGACCGCGGCCGCACGGGCCTTCTTGTCGCCGTCGAGCCCGCGGACGTCGGCCTCCAGCGACGACGCGGAGGCCAGCGTGTGGCCCGCCAGGTCGTCGATCAGCTGGACGACGATGTGGCGCGAGCTGCGCTTCACGGCCAGGCGCGGCCGCTGGGCCGAGCCCTGCACCTTCTTGCGCAGCCGCGCGTGCCGCTTGGTGACCGCAGACCGGCGCTTGCGCGAGACCTGCGAACCCGTGCGCTTCTTGGCGTTGGCGGAAATGGTGCCAGTCTTCGACTCAGCCATCACTTACCCGTCTTCCCGACCTTGCGGCGGATGACCTCACCCGCGTAGCGAACGCCCTTGCCCTTGTACGGGTCGGGCTTGCGCAGCTTGCGGATGTTGGCGGCGGTCTCGCCGACGAGCTGCTTGTCGATGCCGGAGACCGAGAACCGCGTGGGCGTGTCGACGGCGAACGTGATGCCGTCCGGCGGCGGGATCACCACAGGGTGGCTGAACCCGAGCGAGAACTCCAGCTGGCCGTCCTTGAGCGCGACGCGGTAGCCGACGCCGTGGATCTCGAGCCGCTTCTCGTAGCCCGCGGTGACGCCGACGACGAGGTTGTTCAGCAGGCTGCGAGACAGGCCGTGGAAGGCCTTGTTGCGGCGTTCGTCGTCGGGCCGGTTCACCACGACGGCGCCCGACTCGTCGCGTTCGACGGTGATCGGCTCGATCACGGTGTGCGAAAGGGTGCCCTTGGGCCCCTTGAACGTCACCGTGCGGCCGTCGATCTGCACGTCGACACCGGACGGCACGGTGATGGGCAGTTTCCCGATACGGGACATGGTTCCTACCCCCTCACCAGACGTAGGCGAGGACTTCCCCGCCCACGCCATTCCTTTTTGCCTGCCGGTCGGTCTGCAGGCCGCCGGACGTCGAGATGATCGCGATGCCGAGTCCGCCCAACACCCGGGGCAGGTTCGTGGACTTCGCGTACACCCGCAGGCCGGGCTTGGACACCCGGCGCAGGCCCGCGATGCTGCGCTCCCGGTTGCGGCCGTACTTGAGCTCGACGACCAAGGACTTGCCGACCTCGGCGTCCTCGGTCACGTGCGAGGCGATGTAGCCCTCCTTCTGGAGGATCTCGGCGATCGCCACCTTGAGCTTGCTGTGCGGCATGACCACGCGGTCGTGGTAGGCCGAGTTGGCGTTGCGCAGACGCGTGAGCATGTCTGCGATCGGATCGGTCATCGTCATGGGATTACTGCTTTCCCACCGTGGTTCCCCGTGGGGCCTGCGGCGATAAAGGGGTGGTTACCAGCTGCTCTTGCTGACGCCGGGCAGCTCGCCCGCGTGCGCCATCTGGCGCACGCAGATGCGGCACAGGCCGAACTTGCGCAGCACGGCGCGCGGACGGCCGCACTTCGAGCAGCGGGTGTAGCCGCGGACCTTGAACTTCGGCTTGGCCGCAGCCTTGATGATGAGAGCCTTCTTGGCCATCACGCCTCCTTGAACGGGAAGCCCAGCCTGCGCAGGAGCGCCCGGCCTTCCTCGTCGGTCGTGGCCGTTGTGACGACGGTGATGTCCATGCCGCGCGGCCGGTCGATGGTGTCCGGGTTGATCTCGTGGAACATCGACTGCTCGTTGAGGCCGAACGTGTAGTTGCCCCGACCGTCGAACTGCGTGCCCGAGAGACCGCGGAAGTCGCGGATACGGGGCAGTGCGATCGTGAGCAGCCGGTCGAGGAACTCCCACATGCGGTCGCCCCGCAGCGTGACCTTCGCGCCGATCGGCATGCCCTCGCGCAGCTTGAACTGCGCGATGGACTTCGTGGCCCGGCGGACCTGCGGCTTCTGGCCGGTGATCGTGGCCAGGTCGCGCACGGCGCCGTCGATGAGCTTCGCGTCGCGGGCGGCCTCGCCGACCCCCATGTTGACGACGACCTTCACCACGCCGGGGATCTGCATGACGTTGCCGTAGGAGAACTGCTCCTGCAGCTGGTCGCGGATCTCGGCGCGGTAGCGCTCCTTGAGCCGGGGCTGCACCTTCTCGGTGGTGGTCATCAGATCTCCTTACCGTTGCGCTTGGAGATCCGGACCCGCCGCGCCTTGGCGCCGTTCTCACCCTCGACGAGCTTCTTCGCGATGCGGGTGGGCTTGCCGTCGGAGTCGCACACCATCACGTTCGACACGTGGATCGGCGCCTCGGTGGTGATGATCCCGCCGGACTGCGCCCCACGCTGGTTCTGCGTGACGCGGGTGTGCTTCTTGATCCTGTTGACGCCCTCGACCAGCACGCGGTCGCGGTCCGGGTAGGCCTGGATGACCTTGCCCTTCGCGCCCTTGTCCTTACCGGCGATCACCAGCACGGTGTCGCCCTTCTTCACCTTCATCTAGAGCACCTCGGGAGCGAGGGAAATGATCTTCATGAATCGCTTGTCGCGGAGCTCGCGACCGACGGGGCCGAAGATGCGGGTGCCCCGCGGCTCGCCGTCCGGCTTGATGAGGACGGCGGCGTTCTCGTCGAACCGGATGTAGCTGCCGTCGGGACGGCGCCGCTCCTTGACCGTGCGCACGATGACCGCCTTGACGACGTCGCCGCGCTTCACGCCCGCCGCCGGGATCGCGTCCTTGACGGTGGCGACGATGACGTCCCCGATCCCGGCGTACCGACGGCCGGAGCCGCCGAGCACCCGGATGCAGAGGATCTCCTTCGCACCGGTGTTGTCGGCGACCCGCAGCCGTGACTCCTGCTGGATCACTTCGCCTTCTCCAGGATCTCCACGAGCCGCCAGCGCTTGGTGGCCGACAGCGGTCGGGTCTCCATCAGGCGCACGCGGTCGCCGATGCCCGCCGAGTTCTGCTCGTCGTGCGCCTTGACCTTGCTCGTGCGCCGGATGACCTTGCCGTACAGCGGGTGCTTCACGCGGTCCTCGAGGGACACCACGATGGTCTTGTCCATCTTGTCGGACACGACCAGGCCCTCGCGGACCTTGCGCTCGCCGCGCGGCTTCTGTTGAGTCGTTTCGCTCATGCCACGCCCTCGTTCTCGTCAGGGGCGACCGAAAGACCCAGCTCGCGCTCGCGCATGATCGTGTAGATCCGCGCGATGTCGTGCCGGACGGTCCGGAGCCGCCGGTTGTTGTCCAGTTGTCCGGTGGCCATCTGGAAGCGGAGGTTGAACAGCTCCTCCTTGGCCTCCCGCACGCGCAGCACGAGCTCCTCGTTGGTGAGCTCGCGCAGCTCGGCGGCGGTCGTCGTGGCGGCCATCAGATGTCCCCTCCCTCACGGGTGACGATCCGGCACTTCATCGGCAGCTTGTGCATCGCGCGGCGCAGTGCCTCGCGGGCCGTCGTCTCGTTCGGGTAGCTCATCTCGAACAGCACGCGGCCGGGCTTGACGTTCGCCACCCAGAACTCGGGCGAGCCCTTGCCGGAACCCATGCGGGTCTCGGCGGGCTTCTTGGTGAGCGGCCGGTCGGGGAAGATGTTGATCCACACCTTGCCGCCACGGCGGATGTGCCGGTTGATCGCGATACGCGCCGACTCGATCTGCCGGTTGGTGACGTAGGCGGGCTCCAGCGCCTGGATGCCGAGGTCGCCGAAGGTCACCTGCGTGCCGCCCGACGCCGCGCCCGTGCGGTGCGGCCGGTGCTGCTTGCGGTGCTTGACCTTGCGGGGGATGAGCATGACCTACGCCTCCCCGGCGTCCGTCGGGCCGTCGGCGACCGCAGTAGCGGTGCCGCCGCCAGCGGCCTGCTCGGCGGCGGCGCGCCCGGCCTCGGTGCTCGTGCCGGTGGTGCCCGACGCCCCGGAGCGGCGCCGCTGCGGACGCTCGCGGCGGGGACCGCGGTCAGCCGACGGAGCGGCGGCGGGAACACCCTCGCGGCGCCCACCGACGACGTCGCCCTTGTAGATCCACACCTTGACGCCGATGCGGCCGAACGTGGTGCGGGCCTCGAACAGGCCGTAGTCGATGTCGGCGCGCAGCGTGTGCAGCGGCACCCGACCCTCGCGGTAGAACTCCGAGCGCGACATCTCCGCACCGCCGAGGCGGCCGGAGCACTGCACCCGGATGCCCTTGACCTGCGGGCTGCGCATGGCCGACTGGATGGCCTTGCGCATCGCACGCCGGAACGCCACGCGGTTGGACAGCTGCTCGGCCACGCCCTGCGCGACGAGCTGTGCATCCGACTCGGCGTTCTTGACCTCGAGGATGTTGAGCTGCACCTGCTTCTTGGTGAGCTTCTCCAGGTTGCCCCGGATGCGCTCGGCCTCGGCGCCGCGGCGGCCGATGACGATGCCCGGACGCGCCGTGTGGATGTCCACCCGGACGCGGTCGCGCGTGCGCTCGATCTCGACCTTGGAGATGCCTGCCCGCTCCATGCCCTTGGAGAGCATGCGGCGGATCTCGACGTCTTCCTTCACGTACTCGGCGTACTGCTTGTCGGCGTACCACCGGGACTTCCAGTCGGTGGTGATGCCGAGTCGGAACCCGTGCGGGTTGATCTTCTGACCCATCAGCGGGTCCTCCCCTTTCCACGGTTGCGGCCGCCCTGCGCCTTCTGGGGCACGGACTCGACCTCGACCGTGATGTGGCTCGTGCGCTTGCGGATCCGGTAGGCGCGGCCCTGTGCCCGCGGCCGGATGCGCTTGAGCGTCGGGCCCTCGTCCGCGATCGCCACGGCCACCACGAGTGACTCGGGGTCCATGGCGTGGTTGTTCTCCGCGTTGGCCGCGGCGCTCGCGATGACCTTGTAGACCGGCGTGGCAGCCGCCTGCGGCGCGTACCGCAGGATGTCCAGCGCCTCGGCGACCCGGCGGCCCTTCACCAGTGCGGTGACACGGCGGACCTTCGTCGGCGACATGTGCACGTACTTGGCCACCGCACGCGCCCTGGCGGGCGCGTCGGCAGCGGCTTGGCTCGATTCAGCCATCGTTGTTCCTCTGCTTTCCGCGCTCCCCGCTCGGACTCGCTAGCGCTCGCCCGGCGCTCCGCGCAGGGCGCTGTGTCGATGATTCGCTCGCAAGCTCGCTCATCGCCTACGCGCCTTGCGGTCGTCCCTGATGTGGCCCCGGAAGGTCCGCGTGGGTGCGAACTCCCCGAGCTTGTGGCCCACCATCGAGTCCGACACGAACACCGGCACGTGCTTGCGGCCGTCGTGCACCGCGATCGTGTGGCCGATCATGTCCGGGATGATGGTGGAGCGGCGTGACCACGTGCGGATCACGGTCTTCTTGCCCGACTCGTTGAGGGCGTCCACCTTCTTGAGCAGGTGGTCGTCCACGAACGGGCCCTTCTTCAGGCTGCGCGGCATTGGCTTGACCTCCCTGCTCAGCGCTTCTTGCCGGTACGACGCCGGCGAACGATCATCTTGTCGGACGGCTTGGTGCGGCGGGTGCGGCCCTCGGGCTTGCCCGCGGGGTTGACCGGGTGGCGACCACCGGAGGTCTTCCCCTCACCACCACCGTGGGGGTGGTCCACCGGGTTCATGGCGACACCGCGGACGGTCGGGCGCTTGCCCTTCCACCGCATGCGGCCCGCCTTGCCCCAGTTGATGTTGGATTGCTCGGAGTTGCCGACCTCGCCGACGGTGGCGCGGCAGCGCACGTCGACGTTGCGGATCTCCCCGGACGGCATGCGCAGCTGCGCGTACGGCCCGTCCTTGGCCACCAGCTGCACGCGGGCGCCCGCCGACCGCGCGATCTTGGCGCCGCCACCGGGGCGGAGCTCGATCGCGTGGATCACGGTGCCGGTGGGGATGTTGCGCAGAGGCAGGTTGTTGCCGACCTTGATGTCGGACTTCGGCCCGGCCTCCACCGTGTCGCCCTGCTTGAGGCGGTCCGGCGCGATGATGTAGCGCTTCTCGCCGTCGACGTAGTGCAGCAGCGCGATGCGGCTCGTGCGGTTGGGGTCGTACTCGATGTGCGCGACCTTGGCCGGGATGCCGTCCTTGTCGTTGCGCCGGAAGTCGATGAGCCGGTAGGCGCGCTTGTGCCCGCCGCCCTGGTGGCGCGTCGTGATGCGACCGTGCGCGTTGCGCCCGCCCTTGCTGTGCAGCGGGCGGACGAGCGACTTCTCCGGGTGGTCTCGCGTGATCTCGACGAAGTCGGCGACGCTGCCGCCGCGGCGGCCTGGCGTCGTCGGCTTGTACTTGCGGATGCCCATTGCTTGTCCCCCTAGCTCGCCCGGCCGCCGAACACGTCGATCGTCCGGCTCTCCTGCGAGATCGTGACGATGGCGCGCTTGGTGTCCTTGCGCTTGCCGAAGCCGGTGCGGGAGCGCTTGCGCTTGCCCGGGCGGTTCAGGGTGTTCACGCTGAGCACCTTGACGCCGAACACCTTCTCAACGGCGATCTTGATCTGGGTCTTGTTCGCGTCCGGGCGGACGAGGAACGTGTACTGGCGCTCTTCGGCGAGGCCGTAGCTCTTCTCCGAGACCACCGGCGCGAGCAGGATGTCGCGCGGGTCGGGGATCACTTGCTCTCCTCCTTACGCTGCGACGGCGGCAGCTCGAACCCGGCCGCCTCGGCCGCCTCGGCGGTGGTGAACCAGACCTCGGCCTCCGTGCGGGCGTAGAACGAGCTGCCCGGCACGTGGTAGAGCATCGAGTCGGCGTTGCCCTTCACCGGGAAGCCCTCGGGCTGCGACCCGTCGGCCGGCGGCGCGTGGCTGTCCGGCCCGTACGGGTGCTCGTCCGCGTCCTCGTCCGTGGCCGTGTCCGTGGCGGGCGCGGACTTGGTGAAGCTCACCTGCTCGCTGGCCGGGGACTCGCCCTTCGGCGTGCCGATGGGCCCGTCGAGGAACTCGGCGAGCGCCTCCTCGGTGAACACCACGCTCTCGCTGTCGAGCACGTCGTAGGTGTTGAGCTGGCCCGGCGTGAGCAGGTGCACGTTGGGCAGGTTGCGCAGCGAGAGCTGGCTGATGTGGTCGGCCGCGGTGAGGACGACCAGCGTCTTGCCCTCGCCCGCCACACCCGCGAGCGCGGCACGCGCCGCCTTCGTGGACGGGGTGTCGCCCGGCGAGAGCGTGTCGACCACGAAGACGAGACCCGCTCGGGCCCGGTCCGAAAGCGCCCCGCGCAGGGCGGCGGCCTTCATCTTCTTGGGGGTGCGCTGGGTGTAGTCGCGCGGCGTGGGGCCGTGCACCACGCCGCCGCCGACGAACTGCGGGGCCCGCGTGGAGCCCTGCCGGGCGCGACCGGTGCCCTTCTGGCGGTAAGGCTTCTTGCCACCGCCCCGGACCTCGCCGCGGGTCTTGGTGGAGTGCGTGCCCTGGCGGGCCGCGGCCAGCTGGGCCACGACGACCTGGTGCATCAGCGCGATGCTGGCGTTGGTGTCGAACACGTGCGCGGGGAGCTCGACCGTCACAGTGCTGGTCATGCGGTGGCACCGCCCTTCGCTGCGCTCTTGACGAACAGGAGCCCGCCGCGGGGGCCGGGGACCGCGCCCTTGATGAGCAGCAGCCCGCGCTCCGCGTCGACGCGGTGCACGGTGAGGCCCTGCGTGGTGACCCGGACGTGGCCCATGCGACCCGCCATCCGCAGGCCCTTGAACACGCGGCCCGGGGTGGCGCAGCCGCCGATGGAGCCCGGCGAGCGGTGCTTGCGCTGCGTGCCGTGGCTCGCGCCGAGGCCGTGGAAGCCGTGGCGCTTCATGACGCCCGCGGTGCCCTTGCCCTTGGAGGTGCCGACGACGTCGACCTTCGCGCCGGGCGCGAACACCTCGGCGGTGATCTCCTGGCCGATCTCGTACTCGGCCGCGTCCGAGGTGCGCAGCTCCACCAGGTGCCGCCGGGGGGTGACACCCGCCTTGGTGAAGTGGCCGCTCTCGGGCTTGTTGACCTTGCGGGGGTCGACGGCCCCGTAGGCGAGCTGGAGGGCGACGTAGCCGTCCTTCTCCGCCGTGCGCACCTGCGTGACCACGTTGGGACCCGCCTGCACCACCGTGACCGGAACGATCCGGTTGTTCTCGTCGAACACCTGGGTCATCCCGAGCTTGGTGCCCAGGATCCCGGTGATCTGCCTATCGATCGTCATCTCTGCTTGCCCTACTGGATGTTCACGTCGACGCTTGCAGGCAGGTCGATGCGCATGAGCGCGTCGACCGTCTTGGGCGTCGGGTCGAGAATGTCGATGAGCCGCTTGTGCGTGCGCATCTCGAAGTGCTCGCGCGAGTCCTTGTACTTGTGCGGCGAGCGGATGACGCAGTACACGTTCTTCTCCGTCGGCAGTGGCACCGGCCCGACGACCCGAGCGCCCGTACGCGTGACCGTCTCGACGATCTTGCGTGCGGAGGCGTCGATGGCCTCGTGGTCATAGGCCTTCAGCCTGATGCGGATCTTCTGTCCCGCCATGGTCGTCGGTGTCCCTCTTCTTCCTGCCGCTCTGTACGTGTGTTCCGGGTGCTGCGCGCACGGGAGCCCTGCGTGGTCTCACCTGCGGCGGCCTCCGGTCCCCGAGGTCGGGCGTGTCGCGCTCCGAACCCGGACCGGTCCCCGGATCACTTGCCTCGGGGGCCCCGCGCCAAGGCTCGGCATGCAACTCGCGCATGCCGAGCCCGACGCGCAACCCGTCAAGGATGCCACACGGACGTGCGGCAACCCTGACCGGGGTGGTACTACTTGACGATCTTGATGACCTGACCGGCGCCCACGGTACGACCACCCTCGCGGATGGCGAACTGCAGGCCCTCCTCCATGGCGATCGGCTGGATCAGCTTCACGTCCATGGTGGTGTTGTCGCCCGGCATGACCATCTCGGTGCCGCTGGGCAGCGTCACGACGCCCGTCACATCCGTGGTGCGGAAGTAGAACTGCGGGCGGTAGTTGTTGAAGAACGGCGTGTGACGGCCGCCCTCGTCCTTGGACAGGATGTAGACCTGGCCCTCGAACTCCGTGTGCGGGGTGGTGGTGCCCGGCTTGGTGACGACCATGCCGCGCTCGACCTGCTCGCGCTTGGTGCCACGCAGCAGCAGCGCGGCGTTGTCGCCCGCGCGGCCCTCGTCGAGGAACTTCTTGAACATCTCGATGGAGGTCGTGATCGTCTTGAAGGACTTCTCCCGGATGCCGACGATCTCCACCTCCTCGTTCACCTTGACGATGCCGCGCTCGATGCGGCCGGTGACCACGGTGCCGCGGCCGGAGATCGTGAAGACGTCCTCGACGGGCATGAGGAACGGCTTCTCGACGTCGCGCACGGGCTCCGGGATCGACTCGTCGACCGCGTCCATGAGCTCCATGAGCTTGTCGCTCCACTCCGCGTCGCCCTCGAGCGCCTTGAGCGCCGAGACACGCACGATCGGGAGGTCGTCGCCCGGGTACTCCTGCGACGACAGCAGCTCACGGACCTCCAGCTCGACGAGCTCGAGGATCTCCTCGTCGTCGACCATGTCGGCCTTGTTGAGCGCCACGACGATGTAGGGCACCCCGACCTGACGGGCGAGCAGCACGTGCTCGCGCGTCTGCGGCATGGGGCCGTCGGTGGCCGCGACCACCAGGATGGCGCCGTCCATCTGCGCCGCACCGGTGATCATGTTCTTGATGTAGTCGGCGTGCCCGGGGCAGTCGACGTGCGCGTAGTGGCGCTTCTCGGTCTGGTACTCGACGTGCGCGATCGAGATCGTGATGCCGCGCTGCCGCTCCTCGGGCGCCTTGTCGATCTGGTCGAACGCCGACGCCTGGTTCAGGGAGGGGAACTTGTCGTGCAGGACCTTCGTGATGGCCGCCGTCAGCGTGGTCTTGCCGTGGTCGATGTGACCGATCGTGCCGATGTTGACGTGCGGCTTGGTCCGCTCGAACTTCGCCTTCGCCACTGGTGGGCTCCTTCTGGTGGTGAATTTTCCGCCGTGCTGACGGCAGGTTGTGGGTTACTTACTCGCCGGTGGCCTTGGCGATGATCTCCTTGGCCACGTTGGTCGGGACCTCCGCGTAGGAGTCGAAGACCATCGTGTAGTTGGCCCGACCCTGGGTCCGTGACCGCAGGTCGCCGACGTAGCCGAACATCTCCGACAGCGGGACCAGCGCCTTGACGACGCGGGCGCCCGCCCGCTCCTCCATGGCCTGGATCTGGCCGCGGCGGGAGTTGATGTCGCCGATCACATCGCCCATGTAGTCCTCGGGCGTGGTGACCTCGACCGACATCATCGGCTCGAGCAGCACCGGGCGGGCTTGCCGCGCGGCCTCCTTGAGCGCCATCGAGCCCGCCACCTTGAACGCCATCTCCGACGAGTCGACCTCGTGGTAGGCACCGTCGAGCAGCGAGAGCTTGATCCCGGTGAGGGGGTAGCCCGCGAGCACGCCGTACTGCATGGCGTCCTGGGCACCGGCGTCGACCGACGGGATGTACTCCCGCGGGATGCGGCCGCCGGTGACCTTGTTCTCGAACTCGTACAGCGCGCCGTCGCCCGTGTCGAGCGGCGCCAGCTTGATGATCACGCGGGCGAACTGACCCGAGCCACCCGTCTGCTTCTTGTGGGTGTACTCGTACTTCTCGACCGTCTTGGTGATCGTCTCGCGGTAGGCCACCTGCGGCTTGCCGATGTTGGCCTCGACCTTGTAGTCGCTCTTCATCCGGTTGACGAGCACCTCGAGGTGGAGCTCGCCCATGCCCGCGAGGATCGTCTGGCCGGTCTCGTCGTCGAGGGAGACCTGGAACGTCGGGTCCTCCTCGGCGAGGCGCTGGATCGCCGTGGACAGCTTCTCCTGGTCGGCCTTGGTCTTCGGCTCGACCGCGACCTGGATGACCGGGTCCGGGAACGTCATGGACTCGAGCACGATCGGCGCGTTCGGGTCGCACAAGGTCTCACCGGTGGTGGTGTCCTTGAGGCCGATCACCGCGTAGATGTGGCCGACCATGGCCTCATCGACGGGGTTCTCCTTGTTGGCGTGCATCTGGAAGATCTTCCCGATGCGCTCCTTGCGGTCCTTGGTCGAGTTGATGACCTGGGAGCCCGCGGCCACCCGGCCCGAGTAGACCCGGATGTAGGTGAGCTTGCCGAAGAACGGGTGCGCGGCGATCTTGAACGCGAGCGCGGAGAACGGCTCGTCCTTCAGGGGCGCGCGGAAGGCCGGGGTCTCCCCGTCCTGCAGCGTGCCCTCGACGGGCGGCAGGTCGCTCGGCGCAGGCAGGTAGTCGATGACCGCGTCGAGCATGGGCTGCACGCCCTTGTTCTTGAACGCCGACCCGCACAGGACGGGGTAGGCGACGCGGTCCTTCACGATCTTCCGGATGCCGTGCTTGAGCTGCTCGACGGTGAGCTCCTCGCCGCCGAGGTACAGCTCCATCAGGTCGTCGTCGGTCTCGGCGACGGCCTCGATGAGCGCGGTGCGGTACTCCTCGACGAGCTCGGCCATGTCGGCCGGGATCTCCTCGACCGCGTAGTCCTCGCCCTTCTGGACCTCGCCGCGCCAGGTGAGCGCCCGGTTCTCGACCAGGTCGACGACGCCGATGAAGTCGTTCTCGGCGCCGATCGGCAGCTGGATCGGCAGCGGGGTGGCGCCGAGGCGGTCGCGGATCGTGGACACCGTGTAGTAGAAGTCGGCACCCAGCTTGTCCATCTTGTTGACGAAGCAGATGCGCGGGACGTCGTACTTGGTGGCCTGCCGCCAGACCTGCTCGGACTGCGGCTCCACGCCTTCCTTGCCGTCGAACACCGCGACGGCACCGTCGAGCACCCGGAGGTTGCGCTCCACCTCGACGGTGAAGTCGACGTGGCCCGGGGTGTCGATGATGTTGATCTGGTGGTCTTTCCAGAAGCAGGTGGTGGCGGCGGAAGTGATCGTGATGCCGCGCTTCTGCTCCTCCTCCATCCAGTCCATGGTGGCGGCGCCGTCGTGCACCTCACCGATCTTGTAGTTGATCCCGGTGTAGAACAGGATCCGCTCGGTGGTGGTGGTCTTGCCCGCATCGATGTGCGCCATGATGCCGATGTTGCGGACCCGAGTGAGGTCCGTGAGCACGTCGCGTGCCACTGCTTTCAGCTCTCTCTCGAATTGGCGCCCGACGGTCGGCCGGTCACCAGCGGTAGTGGGCGAAGGCCTTGTTGGACTCCGCCATCTTGTGCATGTCCTCGCGCCGCTTCACGGCGGCACCGAGGCCGTTGCTCGCGTCGAGCAGCTCGTTCATGAGCCGCTCGACCATGGTCTTCTCGCGGCGCTGCGAGGCGTAGGACACCAGCCAACGCAGGCCGAGCGTGGTCTGCCGGACGGCGCGGACCTCGACCGGCACCTGGTAGGTGGCGCCACCGACACGGCGGCTGCGCACCTCCAGCGCGGGCTTCACGTTGTCGAGCGCCCGCTTGAGCGTGACGACGGGGTCGGTGCCGGTCTTGTCGCGGGTGCCTTCGAGCGCGGCGTAGACGATGCGCTCGGCCAGGCTGCGCTTGCCGTCCTTCAGCACCTTGTTCACCAGCTGGGTGACCAGCGGCGAGCTGAAAACCGGGTCGGAAACCAACGGCCGCCTCGGTGCGGGTCCCTTACGCGGCATGTCAGCTCTTCTCCTTCTTCGCGCCGTAGCGGCTGCGCGCCTGCTTGCGGTTCTTCACGCCCTGCGTGTCCAACGAGCCACGCACGATCTTGTAGCGCACGCCGGGGAGGTCCTTCACCCGGCCGCCGCGGACCAGGACGATCGAGTGCTCCTGGAGGTTGTGGCCCTCACCCGGGATGTAGGCGGTGATCTCCATCTGGCTGGAGAGCTTGACGCGGGCGACCTTGCGCAGCGCGGAGTTCGGCTTCTTCGGCGTAGTCGTGTACACGCGGGTGCACACGCCGCGGCGCTGGGGACTCCCCTTGAGCGCGGCCGTCTTCGTCTTGGTGGCCTTGTCCTGACGGCCCTTGCGGACCAGCTGCTGGATCGTGGGCATGAACCGTCTACTTCTTCCCGTCGGCGTGCTGTGCTTCTCGTCGTACTGGTGCTGCGCCCACACCCGAGGTCGGGCGTGTCGCACCCCATCGGTCTGGCGCGGAGATCGGGGACCTCGCGGGAGCCCATGGGGCCCGCGGACCCGGGCGCCGCAACAGGCGGCATCGGGCACGCAGATCGGCCCGACCGCAGTCGAGCGCAAGACACAAGGGTACCCGGCCCGCCGGAGGAGGGTCAAAACGGGTCCGTGTCGGCGCTTGTCGGTTCAGGCAGGGTGCCCCAAAGCGTCATCTGATCGCAAGGGGGCACGCCCGCTCACCGCTCCCTCGCTGCGCTCGGTCGACGCTTCGCGAGAGCGCTGTGTCCATCGTTCGCTCGCAAGCTCGCTCACCGCCCGTGTGGCTCCGTTCGTCGTACGGTCCGTGACCGGGGACGCGCCGTTCGTGCGTCCTGACGACGCCAGGACCGGTCGGTTACCGTCCGGTGTGCGTTTGTCACCACCCGCCGCTCGGCGGCTCACCCGGTTCGGCATCGCTCCCCTCCTCGATCCGCGCCTCCCGCTCGGGCTGCGGCGCCGCCTGCTGGACCTGACCGGCGCCGTGTGCCCGTTGCCCCGCGGCGCGCGCCACGCCCGCGGGGTGCTCGGCGGTGTGCCCACCACCGTGACGGTGGCGGGCGGGCCCGGCGAGCACCGGGTGCTGTACCTGCACGGCGGTGGCTACCAGGTGGGCTCGGCCCGCGCGTACCGCGGGCTGCTCACCCACCTGAGCCGGGCCACCGGCGCCCCGGTGCACGCGCCGGACTACCGGCTCGCCCCCGAGCACCCGTACCCGGCCGGAGCCGAGGACGCGCATGCAGCGTTCCGCGCTCTTCGGAACGCGGGACATGAGGCACAACGCATCGCGGTGGTCGGTGATTCCGCGGGCGGCGGGCTGGTCATGGCGTTGCTCCTGCGGCTGCGGGCGGCGGGCGAGGAGCTGCCCGGCTCGGTGGGGCTGATCTCCCCGTGGCTCGACCTGAGCTGCTCCGCGCCCGCCGTCACGGCGAACGCCCAGGCCGACGCGATGCTCGACCCGGCCTGGCTGGCGAGCGCGGCCAACGCGTACGGCGGCCCGGTCGACGCCGCGGACCTGTGCCCGCTCGACGCCGACCTCACCGGCCTGCCGCCGATGCACGTCGTCGCGGGCGGGGCCGAGCTGCTGGTGGACGACGCCGACCGGCTCGTCGAGCGGGCCAGGGCGGCAGGCGTGCCGGTGAGCTACCGGCGGGTCGACGGGATGTGGCACGACTTCCCGGTGCTGGCCGGGCTGTTGACCGAGGCCGACACGGCGCTCGCCGAGCTCGGCGCCGCGCTGCACGCGGACTGCACGCGCACGCCCGCGCATCTGACCGGCCCACCGCTCGAAGGAGCGGAAAGCGTGGCATGGGAAATGGGATTCGCGTTATACTGAAGGGATTTCCGGAAACGGAATCAACACGTTTTCCAATTTCACTGTATCACGGATGGGGATCCTGTGGAATACCGCCCCTTTGCTGACGAGCTGGCCGCCGAGACCCGCTGCGTCCAGGAGCTGCACCGCCTGCTGGCCGCGGAGCTGGACCTGGTGTCCGGCCGCTCCACCGCTGCCCTCTCGGCGCGCACCGGTGGGGAGCTGTCCGCGCGCTGGGAGCGCGACGTCGCGGTCCACCGCTGGTCGGAGCGGGCCGCCCAGCTCCGCGCGGCCCGCTCCGGGCTCTGCTTCGGGCGGCTGGACGGGCGCGACGGGCCGCCGCTCTACGTGGGCCGGGTCGGGCTGACCGCCCCGGACGGCGCCACCGACGACGCCACGGCGCTGCTCGACTGGCGGGCGCCCGCGGCCCGGCCGTTCTACTGCGCCACGCTGGCGAGCCCGATGGGAGTGGTCCGCCGACGCCATTTCCAGCTCGCCGGGATCGCCCCGGACGAACGGGTCGTCGACATCCACGACGACATCTTCACCGCGAGCCTCGACGACACCGATACGGCGCACACCGCGGCCGACCCGGCGCTGCTGGCCGCGCTGTCCGCGCCGCGCGGCTCGGCGATGCGCGACATCGTCTCCACGATCCAGGCCGAGCAGGACGCGGTGATCCGGCTGCCGCTGGGTGGCGTGGTCGTGATCGAGGGCGGCCCCGGCACCGGGAAGACCGCGGTCGCGCTGCACCGCGTGGCCTACCTGCTCTACACCCACCGCGAGCAGCTGGCCCGCCGCGGCGTGCTGGTGGTCGGCCCGAGCGGCCCGTTCCTCGAGTACGTCGGGGGCGTGCTGCCGTCGCTCGGGGAGTCGGCCGTCGTGTTCACCACGCCCGGACGGCTCCACCGCGGCGTCGACGCCACCGCGGTGGACGCACCCGAGGTCGCCCGGCTGAAGGGCGACCTGGTCATGTGCGCGGTGCTGCGCAAGGCGGTGGCGGCCGAGCAGACCCTGCCCGCCGAGCCGATCCTGATCGCGCTCGACGCCGTCACGCTGGAGGTCGACCGGAAGGTGGCGACGCGGGCCCGGCGGGCCGCCCGCGACAGCGGGCGCCCGCACAACGCGGCGCGCATGGTGTTCGCCGAGGACCTCCTCGTGCAGCTGGTCGAGCGCGGCGTCGAGCTGATCACCGGCGGGGTGCTCGCCGACCCCGAGGACCGCGACCTTGACCGGATGTTCGAGGGCGACGAGTACGCCCTCGACCCGGCGGAGTCGGCCGCCGCCATCGCCCGCGACCTGGCCGACGACCTGCGCGACGAGCTGGTGGACCACCCCGGGTTCCGCGCGGCGCTCAACGCGCTGTGGCCGCTGCGCACGCCGGAGCGGCTGCTCGCCGAGCTGCTGAGCTCGCCCGCCCGGCTGGCCGCGGTCAACGCCCAGCTGCGCCGCGAGGGCCACCGCGGGCTCGACCTGCGCGTCCTGCACCGGGCCGAGGGCGCCGCCTGGACGGTGTCGGACGCGCCGCTGCTGGACGAGCTGGTCGAGCTGCTCGGCCCGCTCCCCCGCCGCAAGCCTCGCGACAGCAACGGCGTCCGCTACGCCGCCGAGGTGCTCACGCTGATCGACGCGCACGACCGCACCATCGCCGGTGAGGACGCCGACGAGCTGCGCGCCACCGACTTCGTCACCGCGGGCATGCTCGCCGAGCGGTTCGACGACGAGCTGGTCGGCAGCGTGGCCGAGCGAGCCGCCGCCGACCGCGAGTGGACCTACGGCCACCTGGTCGTCGACGAGGCGCAGGAGCTCTCCGCGATGGACTGGCACGTGCTGGCCCGTCGCTGCCCCAGCCGGTCGATCACCGCGGTCGGCGACCTCGCGCAGCGCAGCGCGCCCGCGGGGGCGCGCACGTGGGCCGAGGTGCTGGCCCCGATCGCGGGCGACCGCTTCACGCTCCGGGCGCTCACGGTCAACTACCGCACCCCGGCGGAGATCATGGAGGCCGCAGCGCTGGCGTTGCCGGAGGACGAGCGCCACCGGGTGCCGCAGTCGGTGCGCCGCACCGGCGAGCCGCCGATCCACGCCCGCCTCGACGAGCTGGCGGGCCTGGTCGACGGCCGGGGCACGGCCGCGGTGATCACGGCCGACCCCGCCGCCCTGCCCACCCTCGACGGCTTCGTGGTGCACAGCCCGGGCTCGGCGAAGGGCCTGGAGTTCGACGTGGTGGCCGTGGTCGACCCCGAGGCGATCAGGGCGGCCTGCCCGGCCGACCTCTACGTCGCGATGACCAGGGCCACCCGCCGGCTGGTGCTGGTGCCGGGCGCTCAGAGCAGCTCGGCGAGCATCCGGGCCGCGGTGCGGGCGCCGTCGGTCTCCACGGAGACGTAGTCGACGGGGGTGTCGAGCGCGCGCACGAGCTCCTCGGCGATCCGCTCCGGGTCCGCGGCGGCGTACTCCATGCGCCGCCCGGCCCGGTACCGCCCGAGCCGGTGGGGCACGTGCACCTGCTGCTCGAAGTGGTGGGCGAGCGGGAAGTAGAGGAAGGGCCGCCGCGCGGCCACGAGCTCCATCGTCGTGGTCAGCCCGCCCTGCACCACGGCGACGTCGCACGCCGCCAGCTCGCGGTGCAGCTCGGGCACGTAGCCGCGGACCTCCACGCCCGGCGGCACGGGCACCGAGGCCGGGTCGATCCGCGGCCCGCACACCACCACCATCCGCAGCTCGGGGACCTTCTCCTTGGCGTGCGGGAACGCGTCGGCGATGCGGCGCAGCAGCGGCCCGCCGACCCCCGACCCGCCGACGGCCACCACGCACACGCGCTCGTCGGGCCGGTAGCCCAGCCGCTCGCGCAGGGCCTCCCGGTCGGCCACCGGCGGCGCACCGGTGACGTAACCCGCGAACGCGAAGTGCGCGGTCGTCCAGTCCCGCACGCTGGGCAGGCCGGGCCCGAGCGGGTCCTCGACGAGGTCGTCGGGGTTGCCGACGAAGATCGACCGGTCGCGCATCCGCGGGTAGCGGGCGATCTGCTCGATCATCTCGGCGTTGTAGTCGGCGGTGAGCGCGACCTCGGCCGCGCCGCCGTCGGGCATCGGCAGCCAGCCGACGAAGTCGGTGAGCCAGGCGAACGGGCTGCGCTTGAGCTCCGGGTTCTCGTGCAGGAAGTAGTCGATGTCCCAGCCCTCGTCGGCGACCACGAGGTCGAAGTGCTCCTCCGTCACGAGGTCGTGGAAGACCATGAAGTTGGCGACCAGGATCTCGTCCATGCGCCGGTAGGCCTGGAAGACGTGCAGGTCGTGCTCGCCCGCCTCCGATTCCACGTGCGCCGACTCCCCGGCCAGCAGGTACGACGCGGGGTGCACGCTCTCACCGTGCTCGGCCAGCACCGCCGTGACCGGGTGCTGGGCCAGCCACTGCACGTCCAGGTCGGGGTGCAGCGCGCGCAGCTCGTGGACGATCGCGACGTCGCGGCGGGCGTGCCCGAGCCCGATCGGCGAGGACACCACGAGCGCGCGACGGCGCCTGCGCAGCGCCCGGCTCCACCGGCGCGGCGGCTCCGGCGTGGGCGCCAGCCCTTCGACGAACTCCCGGATCAACAGGTTGCAGCGCACCGGGTCGCCGAGCGACGGCAGGTGGCCGCCGCCCTCGAGCGTGACGAGCCCGACGCCCAGCAGCTCGGCCAGCGCCACACCGTGCTCGTACGGGATGATCCCGTCCTCGTCGCCGTGCACCACCAGCACCGGGCAGCGCACCGCCCGGCACACGTCCTCGAACGCCTCCTTGGTGACGCCCTCCCGGGCGGCGACGGTGAGCGCGAGCACCTCGGGGGTCGTCTCCAGGCCCCAGCCGACCGCGTCCTCGACCGGCTTCGTGCGGTGCGGCTCGGTGATCGCCTCCCCCATGAAGTACTCGACGAACGCGCGGTAGTCCGGCAGGCCGCGTTGGGCGCAGAACGCGGCGACGCTGCCCGCCGCACCGACGTCGTAGAACGGGCTCGCCCCCGGCTCGACCGGGGCCACGTAGGGCGCCACGCTGCCGATCGCCACGACGGCCCGCACCCGCTCCGGGTACCACGCCGCGGCCTGCAGCCCGTAGAGCGCGCCCATCGACGTGCCTGCGAACACCGCCTCGTCCACCCCGACCGCGTCCAGCACGGCTACCGCGTCGGCGACGATCTCGCGGTGGGCGTACCGCTCGGCCTGCGCGGGCCGGTCCGACCGCCCGTTGCCCCGCGCGTCGTAGGTGATCACCCGCATGTACCGCGCGAGATAGGGCGCCTGCAGCTTCCATTGCCGCGAATGCAGGATCTGCCACGACGGAAGGAAGATGATCGCGGGCCCGGCAGCGCCGAACACCTCGTAGCCGACTCGCACCCCGTCGCGCTCGACGTAGCCCACCCGGTCCGGCTCGCGTGCACGCACTTTGCCTCCTGGGCTAACGATTCCGTTCCGGCGGCGGAGTTGACTCGGTAAGCGGTTCAGGCAAATTATCCGTAAATACCGTTTGGAGTGCTATGGCGCCGACGTTGACGCAGGGCGCGGGTCGCCTGCCGCGCCCGGCGTTCTCCCTGATCGGTCGGCACGCGGAACTCGCGCCGCTCGTGGCGACGTTCGCCGATCCCGACGCGCGGCTGCTCACCCTCACCGGCCCGCCCGGCGTCGGCAAGACCCGCCTCGCCCTCGCCGTGGCCGCCGAGGCGGCGCCGCGGTTCGCCGACGGCGTCGTCTTCGTCGACCTGGCTCCCGTGCAGGACCCCGGCCTTGTCCTCGGCCAGGTCGCGCGCGCGTTGGGGCTGCCGGACGCACCCGGTGGACGCGTTTCCGCCCGGGTGATCGACGCGCTGGTCGACAAGGAGGTGCTGCTCGTCGTCGACAACTGCGAGCAGGTGCTCGCGGCGGGCCTCGACCTCACCGAGCCGCTGCGCGCCTGCCCGGGGGTCCGGCTGCTCGTGACGAGCCGCGAGCGGCTGCACCTCGCCGCGGAACGGGAGTTCCCGGTCGGGCCGCTCGCCGTGCCCCACTCCGACGACGTCGCCGATCTCGACCGCCTGGTCGCGGTGCCCGCGGTCGCGATGCTCGTCGCGCGGGTGCGCTGCGTGCAGCCCGCCTTCGCGGTGACGGCGGCCAACGCGCAGGCCGTCACGGAGATCTGCCAACGGCTCGACGGCCTCCCCCTCGCCCTGGAGCTGGCCGCCGCGCGGGCGAAGCTCTTCACCCCCGCCGAGCTCGCCGACCGGCTGCGCGACCGCATGGCGGTGCTGACCACCAACGCCCGCGACGCGCCCGCCCGGCACCGCACGCTGCGCGCCGCCCTCGAGTGGAGCTACGACCTGCTCGCCGAGCACGAACGCACGCTGTTCCGCAGGCTCTCGGCCTTCGTCGGCTCGTGGACGCTGGACGCCGCCGAGCAGGTGTGCGGCGACCGGGACACCGACGTGCTGGACGTCGTGGGCTCGCTGCTGGACAAGAGCCTGGTGCGCAGGCCGACCCAGGGCGGCGTGACCGAGTTCGTCCTCCTCGAGAGCCTGCGCCAGTACGCGGCGGAGCTGCTGGCCGCCGACGGCGACGCGGGCGCGACCCGCGACCGGCACGCCGCCCACTTCACCGAGGCCGCCGTCGCGATGGAGGCCGCGATCGGGCTGCCCGCCGAATCCGACTGGTGGAGCGGCGCATCGGCCTCGGAGGAGGCGAACTTCCTCTCCGCGTGGGAGCACAGCCTCGCCGAGGGGCACCTGGGGCGGGCGCTGCACCTCGCGGCGGCGCTGGGGTGGCACTCCTTCTTCCGCGGCCACCTCGGCACGGGGCGCGCACGGCTCGACCGGACCCTGCAGGCGGCCGCGGAAGCGCCACCCGACGACGCCCTCGCCGCGGCGGTGGTCGCCGCAGGCGTGTTGGCGTGGACGGTCGGCGAGGTCGGCGCGGCGCGCATCCACCTGCAGAGCGGGCTCGCGATCAGCGAGAACGGTCGCGACCGCCGTCGGACGGCGGTGGCCAGCTCGTTCCTCGGGCACATCGCCCGCACCGAGGGCCGGTTCGCCGACGCCGCGGCCCACCACCGGCGCGCCGCGGAGCTCTACCGCGAGATCCGGAGCGTCTCCGGCTATGCGTGGACGCGCTACGACCTCGGCCTGCTCGCCCTCCGCAGCGGCGACCGGGCGGCCGCGGTCCGCGAGCTGACCGACGGTCTGGCGCTCTTCCGCAGGCTCGACTACGGATGGGCGATCGGCCGGTGCGCGTGGGCGCTGGCCATGGCACGCCTGCACGACCGGGCGCTCGACGAGGCGGGCGCGCTGCTGGTGGAGGCGCTCGACCGGCACCGGGCGGTCGGTGACACCCGCGGGTTGGCGCAGTGCCTGGAGGCCGCGGGCGGGGTGCTGGGCGCCCGCGGCCGCGGCGACGCGGGAGCGCGGCTCCTCGGCGCCGCCGCCGAGTGCAGGCAACGCCTCGCCGCCCCGCTGCCGGACGAGGACCGCGCCGACCACGACGCCGCCCTCCACGCCGTCCGGCGCGACATCGGGCCGGAACCCGCCGAGCAGGCCTTCGCCGAGGGCCGCGGTCTGCGGCCCGACGAGGCGGCCGACCTCGCCCGCACGGCGCTCGACGAGCCGGACCCGGCGCCGCCCCCGGCCACCTCCGCTGCGCCCCGCCGCGCCGCGGTCCGGCCGGGCGGGCTGACCCGCCGCGAGGCGCAGGTGGCCGACCTCGTCGCCGCGGGCCGCACCAACCGGCAGATCGCCCGCGCGCTGACGATCTCGGAGAAGACGGTCGAGGTGCACGTCCACAACGTGATCGCCAAGCTCGGCGCGCAGAGCCGCACGGAGGTCGCCACGTGGGTGGTCGCCGAGCAGGGCGCGCCCCTACATGGTTCTCCCGATACCCCGGCCTGAGCCGCTCCCCGACTCTGGTGTCCGCACCGCACGGCACCGACCACCGAGGAGCTCCCGATGTCCGCACCGACGATCCGCCGCCCCAGCCGCCTCGCCCCGTCCGCGGCGACCCACCCGCTCACCACCCTGCTGCGCGCCGCGGCCCGCCGGGCGTTGCCGCCGGTGGACGGCACCGTGGCCGCCTGCCCGGCGCCGTCCGGACCGTGCGCCGTGGCCTGGTCGCCGGGATCGGCGACCACGTCGACGCGGCCTGGGCCGCCGACCGCACCGACGTCATGAGCTGGGCCGCCGCCGACGGCGGTGGCGTGATCATGATCGGCCGTGGGCCCGGTGGCCGCCTGGACCTCCGGGTGGAGCTGGAGGGCTCCGACCGGCAGTGGCTGACCCCGGCCACCGTGGTGCGCGGGCGCGACCTCCTGGAGGCCGCGCGCACCCTGGCCGACGGCGACCTGTTCGCCTCGGTGCCCGCCTACGACGCGACCGCGCTGCGGACCTACCTCTGCGGGGGTTTCCGGGCGGTCGGGGCCGAGGCCCGCTTCCGCACCCCTACATGGTTCTCCTGATACCGGCGCAGCACCCCGCCGGTCACCCTGGTCGCACGGTTCGAACCGAGGAGGATTCCCATGATCGACGTGATGAGCAGGCTGGACGAGGTCAAGGTCAAGACGGCGGACGCCCTCCGCACGGCGGAGGCCGACCCCGGGGCCTCGGTGGTGCTCGTGGCCGTCGTCCGCGAGTTCGACAAGAAGGCCGACAAGTCCAACGCCAACTCGGCCACGGAGGCCGCCGCCCGCGACTCGGTGATCGAGCTGGAGCAGGCGGGCGACAGCGCGAAGGCGGCGGTCGAGGCCGACATGGGCGCCTCGGAGGCCACCCGGCAGGCGGTGCAGGACGCCCACCTCGCGATCTGCATCCTCAAGACCGAGGTCTGAGAACGACGAACGGGGCCGGCCACCGCCACGGGAGAGCGGTGTCCGGCCCCGTTCAGGACCTGGCTTCGGCTAGCGGTAGTCGCGGCCGAAGTCGTAGTCGTCCAGCGGCACGGCGGCGCCGGTGCCCGTGCCGAACACGTCGGGGCTGTAGTAGCCGTCGTCGTAGCTCGGCAGCGCGTAGGCGGCCGCGCGGGCCTCCTCGGTGGGCTGGACCTGGATGTTGCGGTAGCGGCTGATGCCGGTGCCCGCCGGGATGAGCTTGCCGATGATCACGTTCTCCTTGAGCCCGACGAGCTTGTCGCGCTTTCCGTTGATCGCGGCATCGGTGAGGATCCGGGTGGTCTCCTGGAACGAAGCCGCGGACAGCCACGACTCCGTGGCCAGCGAGGCCTTCGTGATCCCCATGAGCACCGGGCGCCCGGAGGCGGGCTCGCCGCCCTCGGCCACCACCCGACGGTTCTGCGTCTCGAAGTCGGCCCGCTCGGCGAGTGCGCCGGGCAGGAACTCCGTGGCACCCGAGTCGATGATCGTGACCCGGCGCAGCATCTGCCGGATGATCACCTCGATGTGCTTGTCGTGGATGTCCACGCTCTGCGTGCGGTACACCTTCTGCACCTCACGCACCAGGTGCAGCTGCACCTCGCGCGGGCCCATGACGCGCAGCACCTCGTGCGGGTCGGCCGTGCCCTCCAGGAGCAGCTGGCCCACGTGCACGTGGTCGCCGTCCTGCAGCGCGCGCTCCGAGCCGTCGACGACGTGCGTGGCGAGCCACTGCCGCTTCGACAGCTTGTCGTAGACGATCTCCTCGCCGCCGTCGTCCGGCGTGAGGGTGATCTTCCAGAACCGCTCGCCGTCCTCGATCGCGATGCGCCCGTCGACGTCCGCGATCGGCGCCTTGCCCTTGGGGACACGCGCTTCGAACAGCTCCTGGACACGCGGCAGACCGGTGGTGATGTCATCACCGGCCACGCCGCCGACGTGGAACGTGCGCATCGTGAGCTGGGTGCCCGGCTCGCCGATCGACTGCGCTGCGACGATGCCGACCGCCTCGCCGACGTCCACCAGCTTGCCGGTGGCCATCGAACGGCCGTAGCAGTAGCCGCAGATGCCGGTGGCCGACGTGCAGGTGAGCGCGCTGCGCACCTTGATCGTCTTGACGCCCGCCTCGACCAGCGCGTCCAACGACGGGTCGCCGAGGTCCTCGCCGCGCTGCACGATCACGTCGCCGTCCGGCCCGACGACCTCTTCAGCCGACGTGCGCGCGTAGACGCTCGTGCGGATGTAGCGGTGCGGGATCCGGGTGCCGCCGGGGCCTTCCTCGGTGACCGGCATGATGATCGAGCGCTCGGTGCCGCAGTCGACCTCGCGGACGATGACGTCCTGCGACACGTCCACCAGACGCCGGGTGAGGTAACCCGAGTCGGCGGTGCGCAGCGCGGTGTCGGCCAGGCCCTTCCGGGTGCCGTGCGTGGAGATGAAGTACTCCAGCACCGACAGGCCCTCGCGGAAGTTGGACTTGATCGGCCGCGGGATGTACTCGCCCTTCGGGTTGGCGACCAGGCCCTTCATGCCCGCCAGCTGCCGGACCTGGGCCATGTTGCCCGCCGCGCCGGACTGCACGATCGTGGGGATCGGGTTGTCCTGCGGGAAGTTGGCTTCCATGGCCTTCGCGACCTCTTCCGAGGCCTGCGTCCAGATCTTCACGAGCTCGTCGTTGCGCTCCTGGTGGGACAGGGCCCCGCGCAGGTAGCGCTTGTTGATCTGCTCGGCCCGCACCTCGTACCCGTCGAGGATCTCCTGCTTGTTCGGCGGGACGACCACGTCGGACACGGCGAGCGTGACGCCGGAGCGCGTGGCCCAGTAGAAGCCCGCGTCCTTGAGCCGGTCGAGCACCTGCGCGACCTCGGTCATCGAGTACCGCTCGGCCAGGTCGTTGATGATCGCGGCCTGGCGCTTCTTGGGCAGCGGCTCGTTGACGAACGGGTAGTCGCGCCGGGAGCAGCTCGTTGAACAGCACCCGCCCGAGCGTGGTCTCCGCGAGCCACGGCTCCCCCGCCGACCAGCCGTCGGCCGCCAGCGTGGGGTAGACCGCCGCGGGCGGCACGACGCCCTTGAGCCGGATCTTGATCGGCGCCTGCAGGTGCAGCACCTTCCGGTCGTACGCCATGATCGCCTCGGCGACCGAGGAGTACACGCCGCCGTCGCCGAGGGCGCCCTCGCGCAGCCGCGACAGGTGGAACAGACCGGTGACCATGTCGAGGCGCGGCATGGCCAGCGGGCGGCCGGACGCGGGCGACAGGATGTTGTTCGACGACAGCATCAGCACGCGCGCCTCGGACTGCGCCTCGGCCGACAGCGGCAGGTGCACCGCCATCTGGTCGCCGTCGAAGTCCGCGTTGAACGCCTCGCAGACCAGCGGGTGCAGCTGGATGGCCTTGCCTTCCACCAGCTGCGGCTCGAAGGCCTGGATGCCGAGGCGGTGCAGGGTCGGTGCGCGGTTGAGCAGCACCGGGTGCTCGGAGATGACCTCTTCGAGCACGTCCCACACCTGCGAGCGGCCGCGCTCGACCATGCGCTTCGCGGACTTGATGTTCTGCGCGTGGTTGAGGTCGACCAGCCGCTTCATGACGAACGGCTTGAACAGCTCGAGCGCCATCTGCTTGGGCAGGCCGCACTGGTGCAGCTTGAGCTGCGGGCCGACCACGATGACCGAACGGCCGGAGTAGTCGACGCGCTTGCCGAGCAGGTTCTGGCGGAACCGGCCCTGCTTGCCCTTGAGCAGGTCGGACAGCGACTTGAGCGGGCGGTTGCCCGGCCCGGTGACCGGGCGGCCGCGGCGGCCGTTGTCGAACAGCGCGTCGACGGCCTCCTGCAGCATCCGCTTCTCGTTGTTGACGATGATCTCGGGCGCGCCGAGGTCGATCAGTCGCTTGAGGCGGTTGTTGCGGTTGATCACGCGGCGGTACAGGTCGTTGAGGTCGCTCGTGGCGAACCGGCCACCGTCGAGCTGCACCATGGGGCGCAGGTCCGGCGGGATGACCGGCACGCAGTCGAGCACCATGCCCATCGGCGAGTTGCCGGTGGTCTGGAACGCCGCGACGACCTTGAGCCGCTTGAGCGCGCGCAGCTTCTTCTGGCCCTTGCCGGTGCGGATGATCTCGCGGAGGTTCTCCGCCTCGGCCGGGATGTCGAAGTTCTGCAGCAGGGTCTGGATCGCCTCGGCGCCCATGGCACCGGTGAAGTAGTCGCCGTACCGGTCGTAGAGCTCCCGGTAGATCGACTCGTCGGCGATCAGCTGCTGGACGTCGAGCTTGGTGAAGGTGCTCCAGATCTCGTCGAGCCGGTCCAGCTCGCGCTGGGCCCGGTCGCGGAGCTGGCGCATCTCGCGCTCGCCGCCCTCCTTGACCTTGCGGCGGACGTCGGACTTGGCGCCCTCGGCCTCCAGCTCGGCCAGGTCGGTCTCGAGCTTCTGCGCCCGCGCCTCGACGTCGGCGTCGCGCCGCTGCTCGACGCGCTTGCGCTCCACGCCCATCTCGTTCTCGAGCGTGGTGAGGTCTTCGTGGCGCTGGTCCTTGTTGACCGACGTGATCACGTACGCCGCGAAGTAGATGATCTTCTCGAGGTCCTTGGGGGCCAGGTCGAGCAGGTAGCCCAACCGGCTCGGGACGCCCTTGAAGTACCAGATGTGGGTGACGGGTGCGGCCAGCTCGATGTGGCCCATCCGCTCGCGGCGCACCTTGGCGCGCGTGACCTCTACGCCACAGCGCTCACAGATGATGCCCTTGAAGCGGACGCGCTTGTACTTGCCGCAGTAGCACTCCCAGTCGCGGGTGGGGCCGAAGATCTTCTCGCAGAAGAGCCCGTCCTTCTCCGGCTTGAGGGTGCGGTAGTTGATGGTCTCCGGCTTCTTCACCTCGCCGTGTGACCACTGCCGGATGTCCTCCGCGGTGGCCAGGCCGATGCGCAGTTCGTCGAAGAAGTTGACGTCAAGCAATTCGTGTCCTTCTTGTCGTTATCGGCCGGTCAGTTGACGAGGTCGTCGACGGTCATCGAGTCCGACCCGGGGCGGCTGGACAGGTTGATGCCCAGGTTCGCCGCGGCCCGCTCGAGGTCCTCGTCGTCGGTGTCGCGCATCTCGATCGCGGCACCGTCGCTGGAGAGCACCTCGACGTTCAGGCAGAGCGACTGGAGCTCCTTCAAGAGGACCTTGAAGGACTCCGGGATGCCCGGCTCGGGGATGTTCTCCCCCTTGACGATCGCCTCGTAGACCTTGACCCGGCCCACCACGTCGTCCGACTTGATGGTGAGCAGCTCCTGCAGGGTGTAGGCCGCGCCGTAGGCCTGCATGGCCCAGCACTCCATCTCGCCGAACCGCTGGCCACCGAACTGGGCCTTACCGCCCAGCGGCTGCTGCGTGATCATCGAGTACGGGCCCGTGGACCGCGCGTGGATCTTGTCGTCCACCAGGTGGAGCAGCTTGAGGATGTACATGTAGCCCACGGCCACCGGGAACGGGTACGGCTCGCCGGAGCGGCCGTCGAACAGCTGGGCCTTGCCGTCGGGCCCGACCATCCGGTCGCCGTCGCGGTTGGGCAGCGTGGAGCCGAGCAGCCCCATGATCTCGTTCTCCTTGGCGCCGTCGAAGACCGGCGTGGCCGTCTTCGTGCCCGGCGGTACGGAGTAGAGCTCCTCGGGCATCTTCGCCGCCCAGTCGGGGGTGCCCTCGATCTCCCACCCGGTCTTGGCGATCCACCCGAGGTGGGTCTCCAGTACCTGGCCGATGTTCATACGACGGGGCACGCCGTGGGTGTTGAGGATGATGTCGATCGGGGTGCCGTCGGGCAGGAACGGCATGTCCTCCGCGGGGAGGATCTTGCCGATGACGCCCTTGTTGCCGTGGCGGCCCGCGAGCTTGTCGCCGTCCTGGATCTTGCGCTTCTGGGCGACGTAGACCCGCACCAGCTCGTTGACGCCCGGTGCCAGCTCGTCCTCGTCGTCGCGGGAGAACACCCGGATGCCGATGACCTTGCCGTTCTCACCGTGGGGCACCTTCAGCGAGGTGTCGCGCACCTCGCGCGCCTTCTCACCGAAGATCGCGCGGAGCAGGCGCTCCTCCGGGGTGAGCTCGGTCTCGCCCTTGGGCGTGACCTTGCCGACCAGGATGTCGCCCGGCTGCACCTCGGCGCCGATGCGGATGATGCCCCGCTCGTCGAGGTCGGCCAGCACCTCCTCGGAGACGTTCGGGATGTCCCGGGTGATCTCCTCGGCGCCCAGCTTGGTGTCGCGGGCGTCGATCTCGTGCTCCTCGATGTGGATCGACGTGAGCACGTCGTCCTGCACCAGGCGCTGCGAGAGGATGATCGCGTCCTCGTAGTTGTGGCCCTCCCACGGCATGATCGCCACGAGCAGGTTCTTGCCCAGCGCCATCTCACCGTTCTCGGTGCACGGCCCGTCGGCGAGCACCTGGCCCACCTCGACCCGCGCGCCCTCGTCGACGATCGGCTTCTGGTTGGTGCAGGTGCCCTGGTTGCTGCGGCGGAACTTGTGCAGCCGGTAGGTCTGGCGGCTGCCGTCGTCGGCCATCACCGTGATGAAGTCGGCGCACAGCTCCTCGACGACACCGGCCTTCTCCGCGACGACCACGTCGCCCGCGTCGACCGCGGCGCGCAGCTCCATCCCGGTGCCGACCAGCGGCGAGTCGGAACGCAGCAGCGGCACCGACTGGCGCTGCATGTTGGCGCCCATCAGCGCGCGGTTGGCGTCGTCGTGCTCGAGGAACGGGATCATCGCGGTGGCGACCGACACCATCTGCCGCGGCGAGACGTCGATGTAGTCGACGCCCGTGGGCGGGATGTAGTCGACCTCGCCGCCCTTGCGGCGCACCAGGACGCGCTCCTCCTGGAAGGAGCCGTCGTCGTTGAGCGGCGCGTTGGCCTGCGCGACGACGAAGCGGTCTTCCTCGTCGGCGGTGAGGTAGTCGATGTCCTCGGTGACCACACCGTCGACGACGCGGCGGTAGGGCGTCTCGATGAAGCCGAACGGGTTGACCCGCGCGAAGCTCGACAGCGAGCCGATCAGGCCGATGTTCGGGCCTTCCGGCGTCTCGATCGGGCACATGCGGCCGTAGTGGCTGTGGTGGACGTCGCGGACCTCCATGCCCGCGCGCTCACGGGAGAGACCGCCCGGCCCCAGCGCCGACAGGCGGCGCTTGTGGGTGAGCCCCGCGAGCGGGTTGGTCTGGTCCATGAACTGCGACAGCTGCGAGGTGCCGAAGAACTCCTTGATCGCCGCCACGACCGGGCGGATGTTGATCAGGGTCTGCGGCGTGATCGCCTCGACGTCCTGCGTGGTCATGCGCTCGCGGACGACGCGCTCCATGCGGGAGAGGCCGACGCGGATCTGGTTCTGGATCAGCTCGCCGACCGTGCGCAGGCGCCGGTTGCCGAAGTGGTCGATGTCGTCGGTCTCGACCGGGATGGTCGTGGCCTCGTCGCCCTGGCCGACCGTCATCGAGGTCTCGCCTGCGTGCAGCCGGACGAGGTACTCGATGGTGGTGGCGATGTCCTCCTCGGTGAGCGTGCCGACCGAGGAGGGCGATGGAGAGCCCCAGCTTCTTGTTGGCCTTGTAGCGGCCGACCTTGGCCAGGTCGTAGCGCTTGTCCTTGAAGAACAGGTTCTCCAGCAGGGCCTGCGCGCTCTCCTTGGTGGGCGGCTCGCCCGGGCGCAGCTTGCGGTAGATGTCGAGCAGGGCCTCGTCCTGCCCGGCGGTGTGGTCCTTCTCGAGCGTGGCGAGCATCGTCTCGGAGAAGCCGAAGCGCTGCTGGATGCGCTCGGCGTCCCAGCCGAGGGCCTTCAGCAGCACGGTGACCGGCTGGCGGCGCTTGCGGTCGATGCGCACACCGACGGTGTCGCGCTTGTCGACGTCGAACTCCAGCCACGCCCCGCGGGACGGGATGATCTTGACGGAGAAGACGTCCTTGTCGGTGGACTTGTCGATAGCGGAGTCGAAGTAGACGCCGGGCGACCGGACCAGCTGCGAGACGACGACGCGCTCGGTGCCGTTGATGATGAAGGTGCCCTTGCGGGTCATCACGGGGAAATCGCCCATGAAGACCGTCTGGCTCTTGATCTCACCGGTGGTGTTGTTCGTGAACTCCGCCGTGACGAACAGCGGGGCCGCGTACGTCATGTCCTTGTCCTTGCACTCCTCCTCGGAGGCCTTCACCTCGTCGAACCGAGGGTCGGAGAAGGAAAGGGACATTGATCCGGAGAAGTCTTCGATGGGGGAGATCTCGGTGAGGATGTCCTCGAGGCCGCCCATCGGGTTTTCGTCTCCGGCGTCGATCCGCCGCTGGAACCACGCCTCATCGCCCACCAGCCACTCAAAGGACTGGGTCTGCAGGTCGAGCAGATCGGGCACCCGGAGCGGTTCGGCGATTTTCGCGAACGAGACGCGTGTCGGCGCCCCAGGGAGATTCAGGTGGTCGGAGGTGGTCGCGAGGGTCTTGGTGGCGTGCGGCGATGCCAAGATGCGTCCTTCCGGAACTGCGCTCTCATCTGGCGGGCGTCGGGGGACTCGCGATACCGTCTTTCCCACGCGCTCCGGGCGGGAGGTCCGGAGCGGGCGGGCGACGCACGAGGCCTGGCCGGTGCACGCCGTCTGTTGTCAGGGCACGGCCATCAGCCCGCCACCGAGCGCGTTCCGGGGGATCTCGACGCTGAGACCGGTCAAAGCGCGCGCGGAGCTGGATGAGGGCAGCGCAAAGAGTCAGTCTAGCTGCAAACGCAGCGGCTGTCGAGATGGGTCACCAAGCACACCATCGAGACCTAAGAGTGACCTGACCGACGCATCGAGTCAAGGCCCTACGCGTCGGTAAGTGGTCCTCTTTGCGGGACGACCGGTGAGCACGGGGCGTGACCGGGGACCGCTCGCCCGCTTCACGTCGCCTTCACCCCGCACCGCCGACCGTCGGACCCCGCCCACCATGATCAGTGCAGGTCGCAACCCTGTCGGCAGGCGGTCGCCCTTGTGATCTCCACACGCAGCCTCCCACACAGCGTAATCGCCCGATCGGATGGCCGTACTACGAGTTGACACGCCCGAAGGGCCGTCGAACGATCGGGTGCGGTCACGCGACCGTCGCCGACGACGAGGAGTTCCCCTCATGCCCGACGCCCCCGCCATGAACGACCTTCTGGGTGCCGACACGCCGAAGAACTGGGGCAAGTGGGGCCCCGACGACGAGGTCGGCGCGCTGAACTACCTCGACGCGAAGGAGGTGCTGCGGGGCGCGCAGCACATCCGCACCGGCGACGTGTTCACCCTCCAGATCCAGATGGGCCGCGCCGACGGCCCCGGCGACCCGCTGTGGCCGGGCCGCCGCGCGATGGAGAAGAAGATGGAGCTCGACGAGTCGACCTGGGACTCCGACGGCGCGCCCCAGTTCCCGGGTGGCCTGCACTACGCCGACGACACCGCGCTGATGTTCCTGCAGGGCTCCACGCAGTACGACGCGCTCGGCCACGTCTGGTACGACGGGCAGCTCTGGAACGGCTACGACGCCCGCACCACCGTCGGCGGGATGGACAAGGCCTCCGTGCTGCCGATCGCCGAGAAGGGCATCGTCGGGCGCGGCGTGCTGATCGACATGGCCCGCCACCGCGGCAAGGACTGGCTCGACAAGGGCGAGACGTTCGACCACACCGACCTGGAGGCCGCGGCCGCCGCACAGGGCGTCACGATCGAGCCGCACGACATCCTCTGCGTCCGCACGGGCTTCATGAAGTACTGGTACGAGCTCAACGACAAGGAGTCGTTCTACGACGGCTTCAACGAGCCGGGCCTCACGTACTCGCGCGAGCTGGTCGAGTGGTTCCAGCAGCGGGAGGTCCCGAACCTGGTCACCGACACCATCGCCAACGAGGTCACCTACGAGCCGGAGTCCGGGGTGGCGCTGCCGCTGCACTGCGCCCTGATGCGCAACCTCGGCGTGACGCTCACCGAGATCGCCTGGCTCGACGACCTCGCCGACGCCTGCGCCGAGGACGGCCGGTGGAGCTTCCTCTACGTCGCGGCCCCGCTCAAGGTCGTCGCGGGCACGGGCGCGCCGGTGAACCCGATCGCCATCCGCTGATGGGCGTGTACGCCGAACGCCCGTGGCTGCACCTCTACGGGGAAGGGCAGCCACACGACATCACGCCGGAGTTCCCCGACGCGCTGACTCGATGTTCGCCGCGAGCGTGGCGCGCAACCCCGACGGGGACGCCATCCGCTACTTCGACGGGCGCATCACCTACCGCGAGCTCGACGAGCTCACCGACGCGTTCGCGGTCGCGCTGCTCGACGGCGGCCTGCAGCGCGGCGACCGGGTGGCGATGTACCTGCAGAACGTGCCCCAGTTCATCATCGGGCTGGTCGGCACGTGGAAGGCGGGCGGCATCGCGGTGTCGATCAACCCGATGAACCGCGAGCGGGAGCTCGCGCTCCTGCTGACCGACTCGGGTTCGAAGGTGCTGGTCTGCCTGCAGGGCCTCTACCGCGACGTCGCGGCGTCGGTGGTCGGCGACACGGACGTCACGCACCGTGATCACCACGTCCGAGCTGGACTTCCAGACGCGCGACGACCCACGGGCGTTCCCCGGGTCGGAGCGCGCCACGCCGGACGGCACCACGGACCTGCTGGAGCTCATCGGGCGCTTCCGCGGGCAGCAGCCGCCGTCGGTCGACTACGGGCCCGACGACATCGCGTTCCTCACCTACACGTCCGGTACCACGGGCCCGCCCAAGGGCGCGATGAACACCCACGGCAACGTCGTGTTCAACAGCCAGGCCTACCGCGAGTGGTGCGGGCTGTCGTCGAACGACGTGATCCTCGGGGTGGCGCCGCTGTTCCACATCACGGGGCTGATCGCGCACATCACCGCGGCGCTCTTCCTCGGCGCGCCGCTGGTGCTGTTCCACCGGTTCGAGCCGTCGTTGGGCATCGACGTCATCAAGGAGCACCAGCCGACGTTCACGGTCGGCTCGATCACGGTGTTCATCGCGCTGATGAACGCGCCGAACGCCGAGCCCGACGCCTGAAGTCACTCGGGAAGATCTGGTCGGGCGGCGCGCCGATCCCGCCGTCCACCATCAAGCACTTCTCGACGGCGTTCGGCCAGTACATCCACAACATCTACGGGCTCACCGAGACCACGTCGCCGAGCCACGGCGTGCCCTACGGCGCCGACTCGCCCGTGGACGAGGCCTCCGGTGCGCTCTCGGTGGGTGTGCCGATCTACAACACGGTCGTGCAGATCCTCGGCGACGACGGCGAGGAGCTGCCGCCCGGCGAGGTCGGCGAGATCGTGACGACCGGGCCGCAGGTGGTGGCGGGCTACTGGAACAAGCCGGAGGAGACCCAGAACGCCATCCCCGGCGGCTCGCTGCACACCGGCGACGTCGGCTACATGGACGCGCAGGGCTGGTTCTACATCGTCGACCGCAAGAAGGACCAGATCAACGCGGGCGGCTACAAGGTCTGGCCGCGCGAGGTCGAGGACGTGCTCTTCGAGCACGAGGCGGTGCGCGAGGCCGCGGTGGTCGGCGTGCCCGACGAGTACCGCGGCGAGACCGTCAAGGGCGTTCGTGAGCCTCAAGGCGGGCAAGACCGTCACCGAGGAGGAGCTGATCGCCTTCTGCAAGAGCAGGCTGGCGGCCTACAAGTACCCGCGCACGATCGAGTTCCTGGACGAGGTGCCCAAGACCGTCACGGGCAAGTTCCTGCGGCGGGAGCTGCGCAACCGCTGGAGAACGCGAACGGCCCGCCCCGGAGGGCGGGCCGTTCGTCGTGATGCGGCGATCAGGCCAGGCTGACCTTGGCGCCCGCGTCCTGCAGCTTCTTCTGGGCGGCCTCGGCGGCGTCCTTGGCGACGCCCTCGAGGATCGGCTTCGGGGCCGACTCCACGAGGTCCTTGGCCTCCTTCAGGCCCAGGCCGGACACGAGCTCGCGCACGACCTTGATGACCTGGATCTTCTTCTCGCCCGCGGCCTCGAGGACGACGTTGAACTCGTCCTTCTCCTCCTCGACGGGGGCGGCGGCCGCACCGGCGGCCGGGGCGGCCGCGACGGCGACCGGCGCGGCGGCGGTGACGTCGAACGTCTCCTCGAACTTCTTCACGAACTCGGAGAGCTCGATCAGGGTGAGCTCCTTGAACGCGTCGAGCAGCTCGTCGGTGGTGAGCTTCGCCATGGTGGCGGTTCCTCTCTAACGGATTGCGGTGGTGGTCAGGAGTCGGACGCGGGAGCGTCGTCGGCTGCGGCCTCGGTGGCCTCAGCGGGCCTCGGCGGTGTCCTCGGCGGGAGCGGCAGCGACATCCGAGCCGCCCTCCTCCTCGGCCCGCTTGTCGGCCAGTGCCTGCGCGAGGCGGGCGACCTGCGACGCAGGCGCCGCGAACAGGCCCGCGGCCTTGCTGAGGTTGGCCTTCATGGCGCCTGCCAGCTTGGCCAGCAGGACCTCGCGCGACTCCAGTTCGGCGAGCTGGTTGACCTCGGTGACGGTCAGCGCGCGACCGTCCATGAAGCCGCCCTTGATCACCAAGCCCGGGTTGGTCTTGGCGAAGTCGCGGATCGCCTTGGCCGCGTCGACCGGCTCGCCGGTGATGAACGCGATCGCCGTGGGGCCGACGAGCATCTGCTCGAGACCCTCGACGCCCGCGTCCTCCGCGGCCCGCTGGACCAGCGTGTTCTTGGCGACGCGATAGGTCGTGCCCTCGCCGAGCGAACGACGCAGGGTCGTCAGCCTGCGCCATCGAAAGCCCGCGGTACTCGGTGACCACCGAGGCGGACGAGCTCCGGAACTTCTCGGCGATCTCAGCGACCGCCGTGACCTTGTCGGGTCGAACCATCGGTGTGCCTCCTCTCGGGTGTCGGTTGGTGGTGCAGCCCACCGCCCGGCGACCCCGGACACGACGAACGCCCCGGCGCAGGAGCGCACGGGGCGTGGACGGGCGCGCAGCGGCGCCCGGTCGACCTCGTCCTCCTGCGCGGGCCGTCCGCTGGTGCGGAACCTTCGTGCGCCGCCTGATCGCTCGGGCGGCGCAGACCTGCGGTCTTCGGTGGAACTGCCATCCAGCGTACCCGCTCGGTCGGGCGCATCCGCCGCCACCCTCCATGATCGCCGCGAGCGGTACGTGGTCGCCCTCCGCGGGGCCGTGGTGCGCCGGTCGCGGCGATCACCGGGGGTCGACGGCCGCGATCTTCCAGGTGCCGTCCACCCGCTGCGCGGTCACCGTGAGGCGGCCCGCGGCGGCCAGCTGCTGCGCGCCCGCGCCCGCCTGGGCGCGGGTGCCCTGGACGTCGACCGCGATCAGCAACCCCGTGCTCGTCCGGCTCGGTGACGGCGGCGTCGGCGACCGAGGCGACGGTGGCGCGCCGCGACTCCTGAACCAGCTTCGCGTACTGCTCGCGGTTCTGTTCGCCTGCCGCCGCGTCCTCGCAGACCTGTTCGGCACCGCGCAGGCGCCGCGGCGGCTGTGCGGTGCCCGCCGCCTCTGCGAGGACGGCCTCGGGGTCGTCGTTGCACTTCGACAGCCCCTCGACCCGGACCTCGACGCCCGTCACCGGCCCTCCCTCGTCGGATGTAGGACCAACGGCGGCGCGGCGGAGGGGTTACTGGCCGGTCGTCAAGTCGCTCCGAACGGACGACCGGGCGTTCGCCCCGGGTGGACATTCGCCTCACCGCGAAACCGGGCCCCGACCTGCGGTTTCCCTCCTACGGTCGGGCTCATGTCGAACACCACTGTCACCACCCTCGACGACAACGTCTTCGAACGGCTGCTGCGGGAGCGGATCATCGTGCTCGGCCAGGAGGTGGACGACGGGGTGGCCAACCGGATCATCGCCCAGCTGCTCCTGCTGTCCGCCGAGGACCCGGCCACGGACATCACGCTGTACATCAACTCGCCCGGCGGCTCGGTGTCGGCGGGGCTCGCGATCTACGACACGATGCAGGCGGTGGCGCCGGACGTGGCGACCATCGCGACCGGGCTGGCCGCGTCGATGGGCCAGTTCCTGCTCACGGGCGGCGCGCCGGGCAAGCGGGGCGCGCTCGCCCACGCCGAGATCATGATGCACCAGCCGCACGGCGGCGTCGGCGGCGTGCAGAGCGACATCCGCATCCGCGCCGACATGCTCAGCAGGCTCAAGCGGCAGATCCTGGAGATCACCGCCGCCCACACCGGGCAGCCGTTCGAGCGGGTGGAGGCCGACGCCGAGCGCGACCGCTGGTTCACGCCCGCGCAGGCCGTCGAGTACGGGTTGGTGGACCGGGTGCTGACGCGCAGCCCCTGATCACCGGGCGGTGGGGGTGCGGCGCGCCAGCCGGAGCAGGGCCACCAGGTCGCCCCATGGTGTGGGGGCGGGCCGGGGCGGTGGCGGATCCTCCCCGGGCGCGGGCAGCCGCTGTCCACACCGTAACGGGGCGCGGCCAGCGCGATGAGGACGAGAACGGTCAGGAGGATCCACGGCGTCATTTCCATGAGTCCAGTGTCCTCTCGATTGGCCTGCCCGGGAAAGTCCAATTCTGGCAGAGTGGACCGCATGGAGGAGATCGACCGACGGATCGGCGCCCGCAGCGCCGCACGGCTGCTCGGCGACTGGCGGCCGCCGGACGGGCGCGGGCTCACCGACGCGCTCGCCGACCGCGTGCGCCTGCTCATCCTCGACGGCAGGCTCCCGCTGCAGACCCGCATGCCCGCCGAGCGCGAGCTGGCGGCCGCGCTCGAGGTGAGCCGCACGACGGTCGCGGCGGCCTACGAAGCGCTGCGCGGCGCGGGCATGCTGCACAGCAGGCGCGGCGCGGGCAGCTGGACCCAGCTCGACCCGCGCACGCCGGTCGCGCCCGGCACACCGTTCTCCCCGAGCGGTACGACGCCGGGCATCGACCTCGCGCACGCCGCGCTCGCCGCGCCGATCCCGGCGGTGCGCGCGGCCACCGCCGCGGCCGCCCTCGACCTGGACGCGCTGCTCTGCGGGCACGGCTACGACCTGCTCGGCCGCCCGGAGCTGCGCGCCGCGATCGCCGACCGGTTCACCGCGCGCGGCCTGCCGACCCGGCCGGACCAGGTGCTGGTCACCTCCGGGGCGCAGCACGCGTTCGCGCTGATCCTGGCGACGTTGACGGGGGCGGGCGACCGGGTGCTCGTCGAGCACCCGACCTACCCCAACGCGCTTGACGCCGTGCGCGCCCGCGGCGCCCGCCCGGTGCCGGTGCCGATGGGTCCGGGCCGCGACGGCACCGGGTCGTGGGACCTCGACCTGCTCACCGCGTCGGTGCGCGACGCCGCGCCGCGCCTCATGTACGTGATCCCCGATTTCCAGAACCCGACCGGCGGCGTGCTCGACGCCGCGGGCCGCGAGCGCCTCGTGGCGCTGGCCCGCCGCACCGGCACGCCGGTGGTGCTCGACGAGACGGTGACCGAGCTGGCCCTCGACGGCCCGCCGCCGCCACCCGCCGCGTCGTTCGGCGGCGCCGACTCGACGCACGTGCTGACGGTCGGCTCGGCCAGCAAGGTGTTCTGGGGCGGGCTGCGCGTGGGCTGGATCCGGGCGTCGCCGCCGCTCGTGCGACGGCTCGGCGCGGCCCGGGCGGCGCTGGACCTCGGCGGGCCCACCATCGAACAGCTCGTCGTGGGCAAGCTGCTCGCCGACGTCGACGCGGTCGTCGCGGAACGGCGGGTCGAGCTGGTCGCGGCCCGCGAGCACCTGCTCGACCGGCTCGGCACGGTGTTCCCGTCGTGGCGGGCGTCGCGCCCGACCGGCGGGGTGTCGCTGTGGATCGAGCTGGGCGCGCCGGTCTCCAGCAGGCTCGCGATGTCGGCCCGGCGGCACGAGGTGCTGCTCGCCGCGGGCCCGCGCTTCGGGGTGGACGGGGCGTTCGAGCGCTACCTGCGGCTGCCCTACACCGTGCGCCGCGACCGGGCCGAGACGGCGCTCGAACGGCTGGCCCTGGCCTGGCGCGACCTCGACCGCACCGCCGTGCCCATCGAGGGCGACCCCGCCGCCGTCGCCTGAACCGAACGTAGGCTGGGCCCGCGTCGAGCGCACGGAGGTGTCGGGTGGGGCCGTTGCACGGGCTGAAGGTCGTCGAGCTGGCCGGGATCGGCCCGGGGCCGCACGCCGCGATGATCCTGGCCGACCTCGGCGCCGACGTCGTGCGCGTCGACCGGCCCGGCGGCCTGCGGCTCGGCGACGAGTCCCTGCCCGACCCCACGCTCCGCGGCCGTCGCCGGGTGGCCGCGGACCTCAAGGACCCGGTGGGGCGCGAGACCGTGCTGCGGCTGGTCGAGCGGGCCGACGTCCTCCTGGAGGGCTACCGGCCGGGCGTCACCGAGCGGCTGGGCGTCGGCCCGGCGGAGTGCCACGCCCGCAACCCGCGGCTGGTGTACGGCCGGATGACCGGCTGGGGCCAGGACGGGCCGATGGCCGCCCGCGCGGGCCACGACATCAACTACATCTCGCTCACCGGCGCGCTGCACGCCATCGGCAGGCCCGGCGAGCGGCCGGTGCCGCCGTTGAACCTGGTGGGTGACTTCGGCGGCGGCTCGATGCTGCTGGTGGTCGGCGTGCTCGCGGCGCTGTGGGAGGCGCAGCGCTCGGGGGAAGGCCAGGTGGTCGACGCGGCCATGGTCGACGGCGCGAGCCTGCTGTCGCAGATGTTCTGGGGCTTCCTCGCGCACAAGATCTGGGTCGACGAGCCGGGCGTCAACATGCTCGACGGCGCGGCGCCGTTCTACGACACCTACACCTGCGCGGACGGACGGCACGTCGCGGTCGGGGCCATCGAGCCGCAGTTCTACGCCGCGCTGCTCGCCGGGCTGGGCCTGGCCGACGCCGACCTCGCGGGCCAGCACGACCGCGAGCACTGGCCGCAGCTGAAGGAGCGGTTCGCCGCCGTGTTCGCCACCCGCACGCGCGACGAGTGGGCGGCCGCGTTCGAAGGCACCGACGCCTGCGTCACGCCCGTGCTGGCGTTCGGTGAGGTGGCGGCGCACCCGCACATCGCGGCGCGGAGCACGATCGTCGAGCGCGACGGCATCGCCCAGGCCGCCCCGGCCCCCCGGTTCAGCCGCACCCCGGCCGCGACCCCGGAGCGCGCCAGGGAGCCGGAGCCGGTGGAGTCGGTGCTGGCCGACTGGTCGTAGCACCCCGCGAACGACGCGAGCCGCACCCCCGTCGGAGGGTGCGGCTCGGCGTGGGGGTCGAACGGATCAGGCGTCGTCGACCAGCAGGTTGCGGGTGCGGTTCGGGTCGACCGGGATGCCCGGGCCCGTGGTGGTGGCCATCGTGATCTTCTTGACGTAGCGACCCTTGGCGGCGGCGGGCTTGGCCCGCAGGATCTCGTCGAGCGCGGCGCCGTAGTTCTCCACGAGCTTCGCGGTGTCGAACGAGGCCTTGCCGATCACGATGTGCAGGTTGGCCTGCTTGTCGACCTTGAAGTTGATCTTGCCGCCCTTGATGTCCGCGACGGCCTTCGTGACGTCCGGCGTGACCGTGCCCGTCTTCGGGTTGGGCATCAGGCCGCGCGGGCCGAGGATGCGGGCGATGCGCCCGACCTTGGCCATCTGGTCCGGCGTGGCGATGGCGGCGTCGAAATCCAGCCAGCCGCCCTGGATGCGCTCGATGAGGTCTTCGGCGCCCACGACGTCGGCGCCCGCGGCCTCGGCCTCGGCGGCCTTGTCGCCGGTGGCGAACACGATCACGCGGGCCGTCTTGCCGGTGCCGTGCGGCAGGTTGACGGTGCCGCGGACCATCTGGTCGGCCTTGCGCGGGTCGACGCCGAGCCGGAGGGCGACCTCGACGGTGGCGTCCATCTTCTTGCTGGAGGTCTCCCGGGCGAGGTTGGCCGCCTCGAGCGGGCTGTAGAGCCGGTCGCGGTCGATCTTCGCGGCGGCGTCGGTGTACACCTTGCTGCGATGTGCCATTGCTCTTCTCTCTGGTCAGTGGTGCGAGCCGGGGGCTCTCCCACGCGTTCAGGCGGGCCTCAGCCCTTGATGGTGATACCCATCGAACGGGCCGTGCCTGCGATGATCTTCGCCGCGGCGTCGATGTCGGTGGCGTTGAGGTCGCGCATCTTGGTCTGCGCGATCTGGCGCACCTGGTCCATCGTGATCGACGCGACCTTCTTCACGTGCGGCTCGCCGCTGCCCTTCTCGACACCGGCCGCCTTGAGCAGCAGCCGCGCCGCGGGCGGGGTCTTGAGCTCGAACGTGAACGAGCGGTCTTCGTACACGGAGATCTCGACGGGCACGACGTCGCCCGCCTGCGCCTGCGTGGCCGCGTTGTAGGCCTTGCAGAACTCCATGATGTTGACGCCGTGCTGGCCGAGCGCCGGGCCGACGGGCGGCGCGGGCGTGGCCGCACCCGCCTTGATCTGCAGCTTGATGATCGCGGAAAGCTTCCGCTTCTTGGGGGGCATCTCGCGTTCCTTCTAGATCTAGATCTTCGACACCTGGCTGAACGCCAGCTCGACTGGGGTCTCGCGGCCGAAGATGGACACCAGCACCTTGAGCTTCTGTGCGTCCACGTTGACCTCGCTGATCGTGGCCGGGAGGGTGGCGAACGGCCCGTCCATGACGGTGACGGACTCGCCGACCTCGAAGTCGACCTCGACGGCCGCCTTGCCGCCCGCACCCGAGGCGACATCGGCGGTCTTCCCGCTCGCGGCGGCCTGCTTGGGCTCGACGCGCGGCAGGAGGAACTTGATGACGTCGTCGTGGGTCAACGGCGACGGCTTCGACGTGGCGCCCACGAAGCCGGTGACGCCCGGCGTGTTGCGGACGGCGCCCCACGACTGGTCGTTGAGGTCCATCCGCACCAGGATGTAGCCGGGCAGCACCTTGCGCTGCACCTGCTTGCGCTGGCCGTTCTTGATCTCGGTGACCTCTTCGGTGGGCACCTCGACCTGGAAGATGTAGTCCTCGACGTCGAGGGTCTGCACGCGGGTCTCGAGGTTGGCCTTCACCTTGTTCTCGTAGCCCGCGTAGGAGTGCACGACGTACCAGTCGCCGGGGGCACGGCGCAGCGCGGCGCGCATCTCCTCGACCGGGTCGAGCTCCTCCTCCTCGGCGGTCTCCTCGGCGATGGCGGCGACGGTGTCGTCGTCGGACTCGTCGGTGTCGGTGTCGAGATCGGTGTCGTCGTCGGACTCGGCGGCGGGCGACTCGGTGTCGGGGGACTCGTCCTCGTGCTCGGCGGTGACCTCATCGGTCTCGCTGACCTCGATGACCTCACCGTCGGGCAGCCCGGCGCTGTCGTGCTGGGTGCTCACCTTGCGTCTCGCTTCCTTGTCTCCATGGGGTGCGCGGTCACGCGCCGAACAGGGCGTTGACGCCCTGGCCGACGAGGAAGTCCAGCAGCGCAACCAGCGCAACCATGAACGACACGAAGACCAGCACGACAAGCGTGTAGGTGACCAGCTGCTTCCGCGACGGCCAGATGACCTTGCGGAGCTCGGCGACGACCTCCTGGAGGAAGCGCACGAGCCGCTTCGGCAGCGAGACCCGGGTCGGGCGGCTGTCGCGCACCGCGGTGGCGCGGCCCTTGCCCACCGTCGCACCGCCGCTCGGCGCGGGACGCCGACCACGACGGTCGGCAGCGGTGCTCGGGCGCTCGCGCCCGTCGCCGCTCTCCTCGCGCTCCTCCGTCACGACAAGCACCCTCCAGCTAGCCGACGGCCCGGCGGGCCGCCACCCTCATTCCTATGCACTGCCTGGGTTGCAGGGGCGACAGGACTTGAACCTGCAACCTGCGGTTTTGGAGACCGCTGCTCTGCCAATTGAGCTACACCCCTAGACCGACTCCGGCTCACGGGCCGAAGGGGCACGCCGCATCAGCCGCCGTGCCCAGCAGATCGAGTGTACGGCACCCCCGAAGAGCGCCGGACACCCGACCCGGCCTGCTGCGTGGCGGCTACTTGTCCAGGTCCGCGAGCGCCACCAGCGCGGCCGCGCGGCTGGCGTACTTCCACTTCCCCAGATCGCCCACGGTCTTGATGCCCAGCCCCGCGAGGACCTCGTCGTGCTTCTCGGTGAGGCCCTCCAGCGCGGACGGCGGCGCGGCCAGGATCTCGGCGGCCGACTTCTCTTCCCACGCCTTGTCGACGAGCTTGGCGAACTTCATCTGTTGACCCCTTCCGGTGCCGGATACGACGGGCGCAGCATCGACCCGTCCGGCAACCGGGGCAAGCCGACGGGCGGAACGCCGCGCACGGGATGCGCCGATCCGGGTATCAACCGGGCAGAACGACCTCGGCCTGCGCCCGCCCGAGCACGGTCTTCCCGTCGAAGACGGCCGTGATCGCCACCGTGGCGACGCCGTCGGTCACGTCCCGCACCTTGCCGCTGATCTCCACGAGGGCGCCCTCGTCGTCGTCGGGCACCACCACGGGGCGGGTGAAGCGCACGCCGTAGCTGCGGACCGCGGCCGGGTCGCCCGCCCACTGCGTGACGAGCCGTCCGGCGAGCGCCATCGTGAGCATGCCGTGGGCGATCACACCGGGCAGGCCGACCCCGGCCGCGACCCGGTCGCTCCAGTGGATGGGGTTGAAGTCGCCGGACGCGCCCGCGTAGCGCACGAGATCGGCCCGCGTGACGCGCAGCGACAGCGGCGGCAGCTCGGCGCCCTTCTCGACGCCCTTCGCGGTGCTCATGCCTGCGTCACCAGCAGCGCCTTGGTGGTGGCCACCGGCTCGCCCGCCGTGTCGGCGACCGCGCAGCGCAACGTGAGCATGTGCGAGCCCGCGCGGGCGGCGAGGTCCTCGACGTGGATCGTGGTGACGAGCTCGTCGCCCGCGAACACCGGCCGGTGCAGGGTGATCGACTGGTCGCCGTGCACCATCCGCGCGTAGTCCCAGCCGAACGCCGGGTCGCGCAGGAACGCCTCGATCAGCGGCATCGTGAAGGTGACGCAGAACGTGGGCGGGGCGACGACGTCGGGGTGGCCCGCGGCGCGCGCGGCCGCCACATCGAGGCACACGGAAGCGCCCTCGCCGATGGCGAGGGCGAACTCCCGGACCTTCTCCCGACTGACGCGGTAGGGCGCCGACGGCGGCAGCGCCTTGCCGACGAACGAGGCGTCGACCAACTCAGCGCGTCTCGCGGTGGTCGCGGTGCACGCGGCAGTTCGGGCAGAACTTCTTCAGTGCGAGCCGGTCGGGATCGTTGCGGCGGTTCTTCTTCGTGATGTAGTTGCGGTGCTTGCACACCTCGCACGCCAGCGTGATCTTCGGCCGGATGTCCGTGGCCTTGGCCATCGCGGGTGCCTCCTGGGTCTGTCTCTGGTCGGTCTTCGGTAGCGGCGGCCGGACTTGAACCGGCGACACAGCGATTATGAGCCGCTTGCTCTACCGACTGAGCTACGCCGCTGCGCGGGGGTCAAGCAGGTCCCCGTCGAGCCCCTTTACGGAATCGAACCGTAGACCTTCTCCTTACCATGGAGACGCTCTGCCGACTGAGCTAAAGGGGCGGCACGGCCGCCGAAGCGGCCTGGTCAAGAGTACACAACCGCGGCGGGGGCCCGGCAACCGGGGACCGGCCTTACCCCCGCGGCCCGGGTGGGGGCGCCGTCTCGACGCGATCGTCCGATGTGGGGGTCGGGACCTCAGGCCGAAGCTCGTTCCATGGTCCTCCACAGCTCACTCACCGCCGCCTCCGCCGAGGCCCACCGCCACGACCTGCTCGTCGACGCCGAGCGCTACCGCACCGCCAAGGCCGTGCGGCGCGCGCTGCGCCGCGTGGCCCGTTCCTCCGTGCGCCCGCCCGACCCGCCGCCGCGGTGGGAAGCGGAAAAGCAGGACGAAGAATGTCGGTACGCCGTGTCACGATGAACGGCGTGGCGCGGCTGGGAGTCGGGATCGCACTCGTCGGGCGCCGAGCGGAGATGACGGCGCTCGGCGCGGCTCTCGAGCACGCCGCGGAAGGCAGGCCCACCGGGGTCCTCCTGGCGGGCGATGCGGGTGTCGGCAAATCCCGGCTCGTGTCCGAGACCGTCGAGCGCGCGGCCACCGCGGGCTACGCGGTCCTCACCGGCCGCTGCCTCGATTCCTCGGCGTCCCTGCCGTACCTGCCGTTCACCGAGGTCGTCGGCCAGCTCGTGGCGGCCAGCCCCGAGCAGCTCACGGCGCATCCCGAGCTGGCGCGGCTGCTGCCGGGCCACGTGGCGGGCGAGGCGGTGGATCGCGAGCTCGGGCAGCTCCGGGTGTTCGACGCCATGCTCTCCGCGCTCGATTCGTTCACGGCCGAGGCACCCGCGCTGCTGGTGCTCGAGGACCTGCACTGGGCCGATCGGTCGAGCCGGGATCTCCTGGTGTTCCTCCTGTCGCGGCTCACCGCGCAGCGGCTCGTCGTGCTCGCCACCTACCGCACCGACGACCTGCACCGGCGCCACCCGCTGCGGTCGGTGCTGTCCGAGCTGGTGCGGCTGCCCGCCGTCGAGCGGCTGGATCTGGCGCCGCTCGGCCCGGGCGACACGCTCGACCTCGTCCAGCGGCTGGCCAACGGCAGCCTCTCCGAGGAGCTGGTGCGCCGCGCCGCCGAGCGCAGCGAGGGCAACGCGTTCTTCGCCGAGGAGCTGGTGTCGGCGTCGTCGGGCGGGCTGCCCGTCGGGCTCGCCGAGGTGCTGATGGCCCGCATCGAGGGCCTGCCGCCGGTCACCCAGCAGGTGCTGCGGCTGGCCGCGGTCGCCGGGCGGCGGGTCGAGCACGATCTGCTCGCGGCCGTGTCGCAGCTGCCCGACGACGAGCTCGACCAGGCCCTGCGCGATGCCGTCACCCACCACGTGCTCGTGGCCGACGCGAGCGATGCCTACGTCTTCCGGCACGCGCTGCTGCGCGAGGCCATCTACACCGAGCTGCTGCCCGGCGAGCGCAGCAGGCTGCACGCCCGCTACGCCAAGCACTTCGCCGAGCACGGGGAGGAGAGCGCGGCCGCCGAGCTCGCCTACCACGCGGTGGCCGCGCACGACCTGCCGCTCGCGCTGGCCGCTTCGGTGCGGGCGGCGCGCCAGGCCGAACACCGTGCCGCGCCCGCCGAGGTGCTGTTGCACGTCGAGCGCGCGCTGGAGCTGTGGGATGCCGTGCCCGAGCCCGAGCGGGTCTCCGGCATGAACGAGGTCCGGCTCACCACGTGGGCGGCGTGGATGGCGAGCGCCAGCGGCGATCCCGATCGGGGCATCGCGCTCGGCCGTCGCGCGCTCGATCTCGCCGAGCGCGGGTCGGATCACGCGCTCACGGCCACGCTCTCCCGCCGCTACGCCATGCGGCTGCTCGAGCTCAGCGGCCGCGACCAGGAAGCACTTGAGGTCAGCTGCCGGGCGGTCGAGCTGCGCGCCGCGTTGCCGGTCACGCCGGAGACGGCGTGGGCGCAGGCCGTCCACGCCCGCGTGCTGTGCAGGCTCGACCTGTGGGACGAGGCGCGGGCGAGCGCCGAGACCGCCCTGGAGATCACCGGCGGGCTGGATCCCGCCGATGCCGACGTCATCGGCGCGCGGGCCGATGCGCTGATCAGCCTGGCGATGTGCGACGAGCGGGCGGGCGATCCCCGAGGCGCGCGGCAGCGGTGGGCCGAAGCGCAGCCACTCGCCCGGCGGGCCGCCAACCTGGGGGTCGAGCTGCGCGCCCAGTACAGCATCGGCATGTCGCTGCTCGACGAGGGCAGGCTCGCCGAGGCCAGCGAGGCGTTCGCGGCGGGCGAGCGGCGGGCGGACGAAACCGGCATCACGTGGAGCGGGTACGGGCTCGATCTGCGGGTCGCCCACGTCATCACCCAGTTCATGCTGGGCAACTGGGATGCCGCCGAGACGGCCGCGGAGATCGCGGGCGAGTCGGTGTCGGCCACGGTCGCCAGCAGGCTCGCCGCGGCCGGGCTGCTCACCGCGGTCGGCCGGGGCAAGCTGGAGTTCGCGGGCAGGCGCGCCACCGAGCTGCGCGATTCGCACCCGGCCGATGAGCAGGTCGTCATGCTGCTCGGCCAGGCGGGCGCGGAAGCGGCGCTGTGGCGCGGCGACTCGGCCACCGCCGTGCAACGCGTCGACGACGCCTTGGCCCGGCTCGACGAGCTGTTCCCCCACCAGCTGGGCGGCATCATGCTGGCGGCGCTCGGCGTCGCGGCGCACGCCGAGATCGCCACACGGGATCCGGCCGCGCGCGAGCGGGAGCTCGAGGCGGCGCAGGCGCTCATGGCCCGGGCCGAGGAGACGGCCGAGAAGGGCGCGCCGCGGGCGTGCACGCTCGGCCCGGAAGGCGTCGCGTGGCTGCACCGGGCGCGCGCCGAGCTCACCCGGTTCACCGGCCAGGATCCCGCGGCCTGGTGCACGGTGATCGAGGCGTTCGGCTACGAGGCGCGCGAAGGTGGGCCCGGCGGCTACCGGCAGGCCTACGCCCGGCTGCGGCGCGCCGAGGCGGTGCTGGCGGGCGGGGCCGCGCACGGCGAGGTGGTCGCGGATCTGCGGGCCGCGCAGGAGGTGGCGGCGCGGCTCGGTGCCACGTCGCTCGCCGCGGCGGTCGCGGCCATGGCGGTGCGGGCGGGCGTGCGGCTCGACGACGCGGCAGGCCCGGTCGCCGTCCCCGCGCAGGACGTGCTCACCCCGCGCGAGCGGTCGGTGCTCGCGCTCGTCGCCGATGGGCGCACCAACCGCCAGGTCGGCGCCGAGCTCTACATCAGCGAGAAGACGGTGAGCGTGCACCTGTCCCGGGTGATGGCCAAGCTGGGCGCGAGCAGCCGCACCGAGGCCGTCACCATCGCGTACGCCCGAGGCTTGCTCGATCCCCCCGCCCGGCTGGCCGCCAGATCGTAAGGTGCGCACATGGGCCGCCCGAACCTGTCGGACCTCGAGCACTTCTGGACCGCGCCGATCGCCGAGCGCGCCGCCGCTTTCGCGAGCCTTCGCGAGCACGAGCCGGTGCCGTTCTTCCCGGAGCCGACGTTCGGGATGCTGCCGCCCGGGCCCGGCTACTGGGCGCTCACCCGCTTCGACGACGTGGTCGAGGCCAGCCGCACCCCGAAGGTCTTCACCTCGGGGGCGGGCGCCACCAACATCACCGACCTGCCGCCGGAGTTCCTGGAGTTCTTCGGGTCGATGATCAACCTGGACGATCCGCGGCATTCGCGGCTGCGGCGCATCGTCTCGCGCGGCTTCACCCCGAAGCGGCTGGCCGCGCTCACCGAGGAGGTGCAGCGCACGGCGTCGAGGATCGTCGACGACGCCCTCGCCCAAGGCGAGTGCGACGCCGTCACGGCCATCTCGGCCCGGCTCCCGTTGAAGATCGTCTGCGACATGATGGGCGTGCCGGAGAGCCAGTACGAGTTCGTGTACGCCAAGACCAACACCATCCTCGGCGTGAGCGACCCGGAGTACGTGGAGGAGACGGCCGACGTCCTCACGGCCGTGCTGCAGGCGGGCCACGCGCTGGCCGAGCTGATGCGCGAGCTGGGTAGGACGCGGGAGCAACAGCCCACAGACGACGTCACGTCCGCGCTGGTCAACGCGGAGATCGACGGCGAGCGGCTCACCCCCGACGAGCTGGCGAGCTTCTTCATCCTGCTCGTGGTGGCGGGCAACGAGACCACCCGCAACGCCATCAGCTGGGGCCTGCACCTGCTCACCGAGCACCCCGAGCAGCGGCAGATCTGGCTCGCCGACCTCGACGGGGTCACGCCGACGGCCGTCGAGGAGATCGTCCGGTGGGCCTCACCGGTGATCTTCATGCGGCGCACGCTCGCGGTCGACACCGTGCTCGGCGGCCAGGCGATGCGGGCGGGCGACAAGGTGGCGATGTTCTACTGGGCCGCCAACCGCGACCCGGCGCACTTCACCGCGCCGGATACGTTCGACGTGCGCCGAACACCCAACCACCACGTCGGCTTCGGTGGCCCCGGGCCGCATTTCTGCCTCGGCGCCCACCTCGCCCGCCGCGAGATGACCGTGATGTTCCGCGAGCTGCTCACCCGCGCGCCCGAGGTGCACGCCACCGCCGCTCCCCGACGCCTGCAGTCGATGTTCATCAACGGCATCAAGGAGCTGCCGGTGGCGCTGTACTAGGCGGCGGCTTCCTGGCCGAGCGGTGTCTTCAGCACGTGGTCCACCAGCCGCATCACGAGCTGGCTGCCCCCGAGCCGGTAGCCGAACTCCTCCCACGTGAGCAGCTCACGGGAGAGCACTTCGCCGACCGGGCCCGGGTAGAGCCGGGTCACGCGGAAGGCGGCCGCCCGCAGCCGCATCTTCTCGTGGTGGTCCATAGGAACAGGAGTCATGCCGACTCACCTCCGTGGTCAGGTGCTCTCCGGCGCGCGCTCGGCGCTGAGTCGCCAACCCGGGGTTACCCCCTCCATCGTGAACCCGATCGAGGGCGAACCAAACCTATTGTACCTGAGCGTGACCGACATCTCACCCTATGCACACGATACGTGGTGGACCGATCACCCACCGCCTCCGTCTGACTAGCGACGGTCCACCCGGTCGGGGATCACGAAGTGCAGCAGCGCCCCGACGATGGCCACGACGATGGCGCCCCAGAACGCCGCCCAGAACCCGCTGACGGTGAACGGCAGCCCGAGCCCCTGCGAGAGCCAGCCGACGAACATGAACAGCAGCGCGTTGACGACCAGCCCGATCAGCCCGAGCGTGATGAGGTAGAAGCACCCGCCCACGAACTTGATCAGCGGCTTCAGGGTGGCGTTGACCAGCCCGAAGATCAGCGCGACACCGATCAGGGTGCCGATGCTGGTGGCCGTGGTGGTGGCGCCGTTGTCGATGCCGGGCACGATCCACGTCGCCACGGCCAGCGCGATGGCGATCACCACGACGCGCGCGAGGAAGGCCATCAGTCCACCACCGCCGCCGTGACGAGCGCACGCAGCTGCGTGCGCAGGGGATACACCGGCCCGGGCAACAACTGGGTGAAGAACATCGCGGTGATCTCCTCAGCGGGGTCGACGTAGAACGCGGTGCGCGCCAGCCCGCCCCAGGCGAACTCGCCCGCGCTGGACAGCGCCTTGCCCGGCACCGGGTCCAGCACGACGGAGAAACCGAGGCCGAACCCGACGCCCCGGAACTGCGATTCGGCGTACAGCGGCCGCGCGATCGTGTCGAGGTCGACGCCGCCGGGCAGGTGGTTGCGCGTCATGAAGGCGAGGGTGCGCGGCGAGAGCAGCCGCACCCCGTCCAGCTCGCCGCCGCGCGCGAGCATCTGCGTGAACCGGTGGTAGTCCGCCGCCGAGGACACGAGCCCGCCGCCGCCGGAGAAGAACTCCACCGGCTCGGTGACGACCTGACCCATCCGGGCATGTGGGGCGAGCTGCCCGCCGCGGGAGACGTAGAGGGTGGCGAGGCGCTCCAGGTCGTCGGCGGGCACCGAAAACGCGGTGTCGTTCATGCCGAGCGGGCCGAAGATGCGCTCGGCGAAGAACCGGTCGAGTGGCAGCCCGGACACGACCTCGACGACGCGGCCGAGCACGTCGGTGGCCACGGAGTAGTTCCACTCCGCGCCCGGGTCGAACAGCAGCGGGAACCGGGCCCACGCCGCGCACGCGGCCGCCAGGTCCTGGCCATCGGGCACCCAGAACTCGTAGCCGCACGCCCGGTACATCTCGTCGACGGCGTGGGCGTGGTGGAAGCCGTACGTGAGGCCCGCGGTGTGGGTGAGCAGGTGCCACACCCGGATCGGCTCGACCGCCGGGCGGGTGCCGGGCGCGGCCGCCGCGCCGCCGACGTAGACCCGCGCGTCGGCGAACTCCGGGATGAACTTGGACACCGGGTCGGTGAGCTCGAAGAGGCCCTGCTCGTAGAGCATCATCGCCGCGACCGACGTGATCGGCTTGGTCATGGAGTAGATGCGCCACAGCGTGTCGTCACCCACCGGGCGACCGCTCTCGAGATCGGCGAGGCCGTGGTGGGTGAGGTGCGCCACCTTGCCGCGCCGCGTCACCGCGATCGTCCACCCGGGCAGCCGCCCGTCGTCGACATAGGACCGGAACGCGTCGTCCAACCGCCGCAGCCGGTCCGGGTCGAGGCCGACCTCCCCCGGGTCGGCGTCCACCTTCAACATGTCCCCGACCCTACCCACGCCATGCGATCATCGGAGTGTGCTGGCGGGGGATCTCGAGGTGCTCAGGGCCCTCGTGCGTCGCCGGGACCACGGCATCCCGCGCGGTGGGCGATGGGACGACGGGCACCGCATCGCGGCCGTCGTCGGCGGCGGCGGGATGCGCGGGGCCTACACCGGCGGCATGGCGCACGCGCTGCACGACGCGGGCCTCGAACCCTTCTTCGACGTCGTGTACGGCAGCTCGGCGGGCGCCTACGTCGGAGCGGCGCTGGTGCTTGGCGACGGCTGCGGCGCGGGCCGGATCTTCCACGAGGACATGGCCTGCCGGGCGTTCGCCGACCCGCGCCGCCTCGGCAGCAGGCGACCGGTCGTCTCGCTCGACCACCTCATCGACGTGATCATGGTCACCGCCAAGCCGCTGCCCTGGGAACAGCTGCGCGACGCCCCCGTGCCGCTGCGGGTGGTCGCGACGGCCGCCGACGACCTCACACCGCACGTGCTCGAACCGCGCACGGTGGCCGAGTGGCGGGCCGCGCTGCGGGCCACCGCGACGATCCCCTACCTGGCCGGGCCCGCCGTCGAGCTGCACGGGCGCCGGTGGATCGACGGGTCGGTCAGCGAGCCGCTGCCCGTGCCGCGGGCGCTTGCCGAGGGCGCGACGCACGTGCTCGCCCTCCTCAACCGCACCGCCGCGCCGGTCCGGCGGCGCACGGCCGGTCGGGCGCGGTGGGCCGTGGCGCTCGACCGCGTGCGGCCCGGGTTGGGCGCGATCGCCCAACCGAGCCACCGGATGGCGCCGGTGCTGGAGGTGCTCGGCGACCCCGCGCACCCGGCCCGCACCGGGCGGCACGTGCTGGTGGCTGCGCCCGCCGAAGACGCCGGGGTGCGCGGGCTCACCACCGACCGCGCCCGCGTCGAGCGCGCGGCGCGGCTGGGCTACGCGGCGATGCGGGCCCACCTCGATGCCGCCGCCTGAACACGCCGCCGTCGGGTTACGCCGAGTGTCGTAATCGACCGATAATCTCATCGAGTGATGCCCGACGAGGAGATGGCACGCGCGGTGCGCGCGGTCGTGATCGCCGCCGAGAACTTCCGGCTGCGCGCGGCGCGCGACGTCCTCGGGGTGGGCTCCACCGAGATGAGCGCGCTGTTCTACCTGTTCACGGAGGGCACGAGCACCCCCACCGAGCTGGCGGCCCGTCTCCAGATCACCACGGCGTCGGTCACCGAGCTGGTGGAGCGGCTCGGCCGGGTGGGGCTCGCCCGGCGGGCACCGCACCCCCACGATCGGCGCAAGGTCGTGCTGTCGCTCACCGAGGCGGCGCAGCAGCAGGTGGGGGCGATGTTCGAGCGCATCGCCGTGAGCACCGCCCGGTGCACGAGCCTGCTCGAGGCGGACGGGCGCGAGACCGTGCTGCGGTTCCTGCACGACCTCGCGCTCGCCTACTCGGCCACCAGCCCGACTCCGCAGTCGGGCGGGGCCGTGCTCAACCCCTGACGCGCATGGTGTCGTCCAGCTCGCCCGCCTTCTGCCGCGCGGCGAGCACGGCGAGGCGGGTGAAGCGCTGGTCGAACTGCTCGCGGGTGAGGTCGCGCTCGCGGTACTCCCGGGCGAGCTGGTTGGCGCCGTCCGGGATCGTCCAGGCGGCCTCGAAGCCCAGCTCCTTGCGCGCGCGGGCGAAGTCGACGCGGTAGGAGCGCGGGTCGTTGCCGGTCTCGCCGGTGATCGCGAGCTTCGCGGTGGGCACGGCCTCGACCACGGCCTGGGCGATCTCGGCGACCGTGCGGTTGTTCCGCTCGGTGCCGACGTTGTAGGCCCGGCCGCGCACCACGTCGGCGGGGGCGGCGAGCGCGGCGAGCACCCCGCCCGCGATGTCCTCGGCGTGCACCAGCGGCCGCCACGGCGTGCCGTCCGACAGCACCTTCACCACGTCGGTGAGCACGGCGTGCCCGACGAGGTTGTTGAGCACGATGTCGGCCCGCAGCCGCGGGGAGAACCCGAACGCGGTGGCGTTGCGCATCGAGACCGGCACGAAGTCGTCGTCGGCCAGCGCGATGAGGTCGTCCTCGACGCGGACCTTCGACACCGCGTACGGCGTGACCGGCTTGAGCGGCGCGTCCTCGTCGACGAGCTCGTCGCCGGACTGCGCGCCGTACACCGAGCACGTGGAGGCGTAGACGAAGCGGCCGACGCCCGCGTCCTTGGCCAGGCGGGCGAGCCGGGTGGAGGCGTGGTGGTTGACGTCGTAGGTGATCTCGGGGGCGAGCGAGCCCAGCGGGTCGTTGGACAGCGCCGCCATGTGCACGACGGCGTCGAACCCGGCGAGCTGTTCGACCGTGACGTCGCGCAGGTCGACGGCCAGGCCCGGCACGTCCGGGGTGTCGAGCTCGCCGAGGATGCACGCGGCGAACAGCCCGCTGTCGAGGCCCGTGACGTCGTGGCCCGCGGCCGTGAGGAGCGGGGCCATCACAGTGCCCAGGTAGCCCTGGTGGCCGGTCAGCAGTACACGCACGGATGAGTCTCCTCAGTCGGTCGGATCGAGGCCCGGGAGCGGTGCCACCCCGAGCACCATCTTGACAGCGTGGAACGCCTCGGCGTACCGGGCGTGACACTGCACACCCCGCACCCGCGCGAGGCCGGAGAACACCTCGGCGTCGAACCAGGTGCGGTCGCGCTGGCTGCCGTAGTGCTCGTGCAGCTTGGCGACCTTCTCCCGCATCACCGGCTCGGCCAGCGGCAGGAAGACGGTGGGCTGGGCGAGGTCGGACTCCCACTTGAGGATCTCGTAGCCCAGCGTGAGGTGGTCGCGGAAGACGGTGGGCACGAGCTTGGCGAGCGTGCGGTGGTCCTGGTGGGCGTCGTGCGCGGTGGGAGCGAGGATGAGGTCCGGCTCGCCCATGCCGCGCAGCTCCTCCAACGCGCCCTTGGCCCGCTCCCAGCGGGTGGGCACCCGGCCGTCGGGCAGGTCGAGGACGGCGACGTCGAGCCGCGCGCCCGGGCAGAACGCGGCCAGGGCGGCGCGTTCCTCCTCCTCGCGCAACGAGCCGCCGCCGGTGAGCACCAGCGCCGCGACCGAGAGCCCGGGGTAGGCGCGGCACAGCTCCAGCAGCGAGCCGCCCGCGCCGATCGCGATGTCGTCGCAGTGCGCGCCGAGGAGCACCAGCCGGTCGAGGCGCTCGGGCAGCAGGCTGAGCATCAGCGCTCGTGCTGGTTGTTGTGCATGGCCGCGATCGTGGCCTGCAGGGGGGTGCGCTCGGCGCGCTCCGGGTCCCAGAGCATCCACGGCCGGGTGCCGCCCTGGTAGGCGGCCTCCAGCGCCGTGCGCTCCTTGACCGTGTCGGCGGGCTGCCAGAACCCCCGGTAGGGGTAGGCCATCATGCGGCCTTCCTTGGCCAGCACCATCGCGCCGTCCGACACCAGATCGCCGTTCTCCGGGATGAAGTCGAAGATCTCCGGCCGGAGGACGAAGTAGCCGCCGTTCTCCCAGATCGGCATCTGCTGGAGGGTGCTGATCGAGTGGATCGTGTCGTCGTCGCCCACGTCGAGGCAGTGGAACGCCGACTGCGGTGGCACCGCGAGCAGCGCCCCGACCTTGTCGGGCTGCGCGCTGAACCGGGCGAGCATGTCGTCGAGCGGCATGTCGGTGAGGACGTCGGCGTAGTTGGCGAGGAACATCTCCTCGTCCTCGACGTACTTGCGCACCCGCCGCAGCCGCTCGCCGATCGGCGAGGCGAGGCCGGTGTGGACGAACGTGATCGTCCAGTCGCGGATGTCGGAGCCCAGCAGCTCGACGTCCCCGCCGCGCAGCACGAAGTCGTTCGAGGCCGTCTCGTCGTAGTGGAGGAAGTAGTCCTTGATGTGGTGGGCGCCGTAGCCGAGGCAGAGCACGAATTCGGTGTGCCCGAAGTGCGCGTAGTAGCGCATGACGTGCCAGATCAGCGGGCGCGGGCCGACCGTCGTCATCGGCTTGGGCAGGTCGGAGAGCCCGTCGCGCATCCGCATGCCGTAGCCGCCGCAGAACAGCACGACCTTCATCAGACGACCTCGAGGTGCGGGATCGGGAAGACCAGCTTGCCGCCCCAGTCGCGGACGTAGGACAGCTGCGCGGTGAGCTCGTCGCGCAGGTTCCACGGCAGGATCAGCACGTAGTCGGGCTGGTCGTGGGCGATCTGCTCGGGCGCCAGGATCGGGATGCGGGTGCCCGGGGTGAAGCGGCCGTGCTTGTAGGGGTTGCGGTCGACGGTGTAGGCGAGCAGGTCGGGCCGGATGCCGCAGTAGTTGAGCAGCGTGTTGCCCTTGCCCGGGGCGCCGTAGCCCACCACCTTCTTGCCCGCCCGCCGCGCCTGGATGAGGAACGCGACCAGGTCGTCGCGCACCCGGGAGACGGCCTCGGCGAACCCGTCGTGGCCCGCGGCGGTGTGCAGGCCCGCCTGCTGTTCGGCGGCCAGCACGTCGCGCACGGCCTGGCTCGGCTCGCCCGCGACCTCCGACGGGCGGGCCCACATGCGGATCGAGCCGCCGTGGGTGGGCAGCAGCTCGACGTCGACCAGGCTGAGCCCGCCCGAGGCGAGCGCCCGCTGGCCGCTGAGCACCGTGTAGTACTGGAAGTGCTCGTGGTAGACGGTGTCGAACTGGGTGTGCTCCACCAGCGTGAGCAGGTGCTGCACCTCGATCGACACCCAGCCGTCGTCGGCGACCATGGCCCGCAGGCCCTCGGTGAAGCCGACGACGTCGGGGATGTGGGCGTAGACGTTGTTGAGGCAGACCAGATCGGCCGGGCCGTGCTGCTCGCGCACCTGCGTGCCGGTCTGCGGGGTGAGGAACGCCGTGAGCGTGGGCACGCCCTTGTCGCGGGCGGCCTCGCCGACGTTGACCGACGGCTCCACACCCAGGCAGCGGATGCCGCGCTCGACGACGTGCTGGAGCAGGTAGCCGTCGTTGCTGGCCACCTCCACCACGAACGAGTCGGGGGTGAGGCCGAGGCGCTCGACCGCGCCGTCGACGAACCGGCGGGCGTGCTCGACCCAGGAGGTGGAGAAGGAGGAGAAGTAGGCGTACTCGGTGAACGTCTCCTCGGGCGTGATCAGCGGGGGGATCTGGGCGAGCAGGCAGCGCTCGCAGACGCGCACGTGCAGCGGGTAGGTGGGCTCCGGCTCCTCGACGGCCGCGGCGGTGAGGAACAGCTCGCACGGCGGGGTGGCGCCGAGGTCGAGGAAGCTGCGCAGCTCGGTCGAGCCGCACAGCCTGCACGCGATCGATGGAACGTCGGCGGCCGCCGCCTCGGGCCGGGTCGCGTTCTCGGTCGTCATGCCGCGGTTCCCCCGATCGGGTCGGCGGGTCGAGTCGCTTTCATCGTGAGATCCACTCCGAGCACGCCGGCCAGTGTTCCACGCAGGGCATGGCGTTTCCGCAGGACCCGGGTGGGGGGCACGGCCGCAGGGCGGCGCGTGCCAGGATGGAGACCTATCCGCCGTGGTGTAATGGCAGCACCTCAGATTTTGGTTCTGATGGTTCAGGTTCGAATCCTGGCGGCGGAGCAGCGAGTTGGCCGCTGACCAGCACCGATGATAACTCTTATCGATCATCACCGGGCGCGGTGCGCCGGGGGTCGAGGAGCGCGTCACGCTCCGCTTTCGTGATCATCTGCGGGGCGGTATGTCCGGCTCTCCCGACCGCCCCGTCCGGGTGAACGCCGAGCGCGATCGGCACGCTCCGCGCCGGTGTGACGAAGGGCATGCGGCGGGGGCGGGATTACGCTGCCCGCGGCCTCGAACCGCGTGATCCGGAGGAGTCGGTGCTGGGATGACGGCAGAGCGATCGATGCCCACGCAGGACGACGTGCTCGGCTACTTCGAGACGCTGTCGAACTGGGGACGGTGGGGCGACGACGACGAGCTCGGCACCCTGAACCACATCACCGACGACGTGCGACTGGCCGCGGCCCGGGCCGTGCGCCACGGCCGGAGCGTGTCGTGCGCGTGGGAGGTCGCCGTACCGGAGGAAATGGAGCGGTCGACGACGACGTGCCCGTGCGCCGCCGACATGCCGGGCGCCGCGGACATGCCGGTGCCCACGTTCCGCAACGACCGGCACTGGGGCTTCTCCTCCGAGCGGCTCGGCGTCACGTTCCACGGCAACACCATCACCCACCTCGATTCGCCGTGCCACATCTTCTGGGACGGCCGGATGTACAACGGGCGGTCGCACTCGCTGGTCGACGCCGCGACGGGATCGGCGTGGGCGGCCGTCACGGCGGCGGCGAACGGGATCGTCACGCGTGGTGTCCTGCTGGACGTCGCGGGGGTCCGCGACGTGCCGTGGTTGGAACCGGGCCAAGGGGTGTTCCCCGACGACCTCGAGGAGGCCGAGCGCCGCCAGGGTGTGCGGGTGCGCTCCGGCGATGCGGTGCTCCTGCGCACCGGCTTCGGCCGCGCCCGGCACGAGAGAGGCGCGACTATCGGTTTCACGCAGGCGGGCTGGCACGCGTCCTGCCTGCCGTGGCTGCAGGAACGGGAGGTCGCGCTGATCGCCGCCGACACCCCCCAGGACGTCCAGCCGTCGGGGTACGACGACGTGTTGATGCCGGTGCACGCCGTGAGCCTCGTCGCGATGGGCCTGTGGCTGCTCGACAACTGCGACCTGGAGGCGTGCGCGAGGACGGCCGCGGAGCTGGGCCAGTGGGACTTCCAGCTCGCCGTCGCTCCGGTCCGCTTCGCCGGCACGTCCGGCAGCCCGGTGAACCCGATCGCCACCTTCTGACCGGCTGCCGACCTCAGAACGAGATCGACACCTTGAGCGCGCCGTCGGTGGCGTGGTCGGCCAGCTCGAAGGCGTGCGCGATCTCCTCCACCGGCAGCACGTGGGTGAGCAGTGGCCGCACGTCGATCTCGCCCCGGCGGATGTGCTCGACCGCCGCCCGGAACGACGCCAGGCCCGGCTCGACCTGCGCGCCGTAGGTCGAGAACGCCGAGAGCTTGCGCCGGAAGAACAGCCGGAAGTCGATGGGGACCGGGTCGTTCGTGTCGGGGAGCCCGAACCAGTACAGGCTGCCGCCGGTGCGGCACAGCGAGATCGACTGGAGGAGGGTCTCCTTCCGACCGACGGCTTCGACGACGAAGTCCGCGCCTTCGCCCGCCGTGTGGTCCAGCACGGCCGCGGCGAGGTCGTCGGTGCGCACGTCGACCACCACGTCGGCCCCGAACCGCGGCGCCGCCGCCAACCGGGCGGGCGCGCGGTCGGCCACGATCACCAGGGCCGCGCCCGCGCGCTTGAGCGTCCACGCCCAGAACATCCCCGCCGAGCCCTGACCGATCACGACGACGGTGCGGCCCGCGACGTGCCACGGGTGCGTCCGGGCCGCGAACAGCACGGTGCCCAGCTGCTGCGCCATCAGCACCTCGACCAGCGGCGGCAGGTCGCCCTCCAGCCGAACGGTCGAGCCTGCGCGGACGCGCTGCCACTCCGCGAAGCAGCGCGACTGCGGGACCGGCGGCGCCACCAGCACCCGGTCGCCCGCCGCGAAACCCGGCGCCCGCGACTCGACGACCTCGCCGACGCCCTCGTGCCCCGGATAGCCGGGCACCCACAGCTCGGGGGCGGTGTCGATGCCGTGGTTGACGACGTGCAGGTCCGAGCCGCAGATCGACGCCAACCGCGAGCGGACGAGCAGGTCGCCGTCGCGCAGCGGTTCGACCGGCGCCTCGACGAACTCGACCCGCCCCAACTCCACCATCTGCCCCGCCCGCGTCGTCCGCATCGCTACAGCTTGGCGCGAACGGGGCGTGCGGGCCCCCCGGAAGGCCCTTCGCGCGCCGGTCGTGACGATCACCGGATGGGCTTGCCGCCCGGGGGTCGACCTGCCACGGTGACCGATCATGCGGCACCTGGGCGGGATCGCGGTCGGGTTCTTCGGCACGTTCGTCGGCGTGGTCGTGATCGCCGCGGCGCTCGGGCTCACCCGCCGCGCCGTCGAGCAGCTCACCCGCGGCCCTCTGCTGCTCGGCACGGTGCTGTTGCTGATCGGTGGGGCCGCGATCGGGGCGGTGGCCATCTTCCGACGGATGTCGGTGGCCGCGCCGTTGACGGGTGCGGCGTTGACGTTGGTGCTGACCGTGGTGGGCCTGCTCGCGCCGTCGTGGACCTACCAGCTCGGGATCGGCCAGGCGTTCAGCGGCGGCCTGGCCATCATGACGAGCCTGCAGGTGCCCGCGCTGCTGACGGGCGTGCTGGCGCTCACGGCGCTGGGCGTCGCCGCGCCCCGGGCCGTGCCACCGCCGGGATCACCCGCGGCACCCCCGCCCACCGGGCCCCTCCCGCCCTACCCCCAGCAGCCGTGGGGGATGCCGCAGCGCTAGCGGGCCCGGGCACGACGACGGGGCGAGACCCGTGCCGGTCCCGCCCCGCGGTGTCGGTGTGCTCAGCCGGTTCAGCGACCGTTCGGTCGCGGCTGCGGCGGCTCGGGCGGACGCCCGTTACCCGTGCACCTCATCATTTCCCCCCTAGTTCCTCCCCGCAGTCCTCACTCGAGTCCTGCGTCCAGCGTGATCGTCGTGCCCGTCAACGCCTTGCTCACGGGGCAAGACGCCTTGGCGACCTCGGCGACCTCCTTGAACTTGGCCTCGTCCATCCCCTCGACCTCACCGCGGACGGTGATCTTGATGCCGGAGATGGCGAAGCCGCCAGCCGGGTCGGGGCCCAGCGTGACGTCGGCCTGCACGTCCAGTGACTGCGGCGTGCCGCCCTCTTGCGCGATCAGGGCCGAGAACTGCATCGCGTAGCACGACGAGTGCGCCGCGGCGATCAGCTCTTCGGGGCTCGTGGTGCCCCCGGCCTCGTCGGCAGCGCGCTTCGGGAAGCTCACCTCGTACGTGCCGACCCCGCTGCTCGTGAGCTCCACCTGGCCGGAGCCCTGCTCGAGGGTGCCGTTCCAGGCTGTGCGGGCGGTGCGGGTGGGCATGAGTGCTCCTTCACGGTCGGCGCTGTCCGTACTCTATGAACGTCGGGACGCGCGGAATGTTCACTGACTCACGCATGGTGAGCCAACCGGTTCCGACAGGACGGCAAACGGTCGAAGATCGCATACGTTCTCACCCGTTCGGAGCCGCCTGACCGCTGAGCGCAAGCACGGCTTGGTCGTTCCGGGGCATGGGCGCAGGGTTTCCGAGCCCCGTCTGCGGACGCCGTACGATGCACCCGTCCGCCATTTTCGGCGGACGCGCCGTCGAACCAGGGAGTTTGGTCTGGATGACCGACCGCTCGCGGCCCGGCGCCGCGCTCATCCTCGCCGCGGGTGAGGGCACCCGGATGCGCTCGGCCGTACCCAAGGTCCTCCACCCGATCGGGGGACGCAGCCTGCTCGGTCACGCGGTGCACGCGGTCGCCGAGCTCGATCCCGAGCAACTCGTCGTGGTGCTCGGGCACGGCGGCGAGCAGGTGCAGGAAGCCGTCACCGCGCTCGGCGACGAGCTGGCCCGCCCGGTCACCGTCGCCGTGCAGGAGCAGCGGCTGGGCACCGGCCACGCGGTGCAGTGCGGGCTCGCCGCGCTGCCCGGCGGCATCAGCGGTCCCGTGCTCGTCACGTACGGCGACGTGCCGCTGCTGTCCGCCGACACACTCGCCACCCTCATGGCCGAGCACACCGCGTCCGGGGCGGCGGTCACGCTGGTCACCACCGAGCTCGCCGACCCCACCGGCTACGGCCGCGTGGTGCGCGAGACGGACGGCACCGTCACCCGGATCGTCGAGCAGGCCGACGCCACCGCGGAGGAGCGGACGATCCGCGAGGTCAACTCCGGCGTGTACGCGTTCGACGGCGCGTTCCTCACCGACGGGCTCGGGCGGCTCTCGACGGCGAACAACCAGGGCGAGCTCTACCTCACCGACCTCATCAAGATCGCGCACGACGACGGCCTCCAGGTGCGCGGCGTGATCTGCCCCGACGAGTGGCAGGTGCGCGGCGCCAACGACCGCGTCCAGCTCGCCGAGCTGGGTGCCGAGCTCAACCGCAGGCTGTTGGAGGCGTGGATGCGCTCCGGCGTCACGGTGATCGACCCCGCCACCACCTGGGTGGACGTCCAGGTCCGGCTGGAGCGCGACGTCGTGCTCCGCCCGGGCACCCAGCTGCACGGCGCCACCACGGTGGGCGGCGGCGCGGAGATCGGGCCGGACACCACGCTCACCGACGTCGTGGTCGGGCCCGGTGCCCGCGTGGTGCGCACCCACGGGAGCGATTCGGAGATCGGCGCGGGCGCGTCCGTCGGGCCGTTCGCCTACTTGAGGCCGGGGGCGCGGCTCGGCGAGCGCGGCAAGATCGGCACGTTCGTCGAGGTCAAGAACTCCGAGATCGGTGAGGGCTCGAAGGTGCCGCACCTCACCTACGTCGGCGACGCCACCATCGGCGAGCACTCCAACATCGGCGCCAGCTCGACGTTCGTCAACTACGACGGCATCCGCAAGCACCGCACGGTGATCGGCTCGCACGTCCGCACCGGCTCCGACACGAAGTTCATCGCGCCGCTCTCCGTCGGCGACGGGGCGTACACCGGGGCGGGCGCCGTCCTGAAGAACGACGTGCCGCCGGGCGCGCTGGCCGTTTCCGGTGGGCCCCAACGCATCATCGAAGGCTGGGTGGAGAAGAACCGCCCCGACACACCGGCCGCCGAAGCCGCACGGGCCGCCACCGAGAGGTTGAACCAGCAGTGAGTTCCAGGACGGCCATGACGAAGAAGAACCTCATGCTCTTCTCCGGACGGGCCCACCCCGAGCTGGCCGAGCAGGTCGCGAAGCAGCTCGACGTCACGATCACCCCGCAGTCGGCGTACTCGTTCGCCAACGGGGAGATCTTCGTGCGGTTCGAGGAGTCGGTGCGCGGCTGCGACGCGTTCGTGCTGCAGAGCCACTCCGCGCCGATCAACGACCAGATCATGGAGCAGCTGATCATGGTGGACGCGCTGAAGCGCGCGTCGGCCAAGCGCATCTCCGTGGTCATGCCGTTCTGGGGCTACTCGCGCCAGGACAAGAAGCACCGCGGGCGGGAGCCGATCTCGGCGCGGCTCGTGGCGGACCTGTTCAAGGTCGCGGGCGCCGACCGGATCATGACCGTCGACCTGCACACCGCGCAGATCCAGGGCTTCTTCGACGGCCCCGTCGACCACCTCTTCGCGCTGCCGGTGCTCGCCGAGCACGTCAACCGCACGTACGCCGACCACGAGCTCACGGTCGTCTCGCCGGACTCGGGGCGCGTGCGCCTCGCCGAGCGGTGGGCGGAGACGCTCGGTGGCACCCCGGTGGCGTTCATCCACAAGACGCGCGACCCGTTGCGGCCCAACGAGGCCCGCGCCAACCGGGTGGTCGGCGAGATCGACGGGCGGATGTGCGTCGTCATCGACGACATGATCGACACCGGTGGCACGGTGGCGAAGGCGGTGCAGGCGCTGCTCGCGCAGGGCGCGAAGGACGTGGTGGTGGCGGCCACGCACGGCGTGCTCTCGGGGCCCGCGAGCGAGCGGCTCGCCACGTGCGGCGCCCGTGAGGTGATCTTCACGGACACGCTGCCGATCCCGGACGAGAAGCGCTTCCCGTCGCTGACCGTGCTACCGATCGCGCCGCTCCTGGCCGAGGCCATCCACCAGGTGTTCCACGACGGCTCGGTCACGAGCCTCTTCGACGGGAACGCTTAGGAGGGTCCTGTTCAGGGCGCTCCTAAGCCTCGAACTTGTAGCCGAGGCCCCGCACCGTGACGAGGTGCTTGGGCACGCCCGGGTCGGCCTCGACCTTGGCCCGCAGCCGCTTGACGTGCACGTCGAGCGTCTTCGTGTCGCCCACGTAGTCCGCACCCCACACCCGGTCGATCAGCTGGCCGCGGGTGAGCACGCGGCCGACGTTGCGCAGCAGGTACTCCAGGAGGTCGAACTCCTTCAGCGGTAGCGCGACGTCGGTGCCGTTGACGCTCACGACGTGCCGCTCGACGTTCATCCGCACCGGCCCGGCGGAGAGCACGCCGGGCGTGCCCTCGTCACCGCCCGGCTCGCCGCCGCGCCGCAGCACGGCCCGCACGCGTGCGATCAGCTCCCGGGCGGAGTAGGGCTTGGTGACGTAGTCGTCGGCCCCGAGCTCCAGCCCGACCACCTTGTCGATCTCGCTGTCCCGCGCCGTCACCATGATCACCGGGACGGCCGAGCGGGTGCGGAGCGCCTTGCAGACGTCGGTGCCGCTCATGCCGGGGAGCATGAGGTCGAGCAGCACGATGTCGGCGCCGTTGCGGTCGAACTCCGCCAGCGCGTCCTGCCCCGTGGCGGCGATGGCCGTGGTGAAGCCCTCCTTGCGCATCAGGAAGGCGAGCGGGTCGGCGAAGGACTCCTCGTCCTCGACGATCAGCACCCTTGTCATGTGGTTCCTCCGATGTGGACGGGAGCGCGGTCGGGAGCGAGCGGGAGGCGCATCGTGAACGTCGAACCGGTGCCCGGGCTGCTCCACAGCCGCACCTCGCCGCCGTGGTTGGCCAGCACGTGCTTGACGATCGCCAGCCCCAGGCCGGTGCCGCCGGTCGCACGGGAACGGGCCGGGTCGACGCGGAAGAAGCGCTCGAAGACCCGGCGCTGGTGCTCCGGGGCGATGCCGATGCCCCGGTCGGTCACGGCGATCTCGACGCTGTCGCCCGCCTTCCGCCGCGAGACCGAGACGGGTGTCTCGGCGGGCGAGTAGGCGATCGCGTTCTCGATGAGGTTGCACAGCGCGGTGATCAGCAGGGTCTGGTCGCCGTCGACCTCCAGCCCGATCGGCTTGTCGACGACGATCTCGATCCGCGCGGCCTCCGCCGAGAGCCGGGTGCGGCCCAGCGCCTCGTCCACGACCTCGTCGATGGCGACGCGCGACAGCTCCGGGAGCCCTTCGGCGCCGGTGAGCCGGGACAGCGCGATCAGCTCGGTGACGAGGTTCCCGAGCCGGTTCGCCTCACTGACGATCTTGGTGCCGAACCGGCGGACCTCGGCGGGGTCGTCGGCGGCGTCGAGCACGGCCTCGGCGAGCAGCCCGACCGCACCCACGGGCGTCTTGAGCTCGTGGCTCACGTTGGCCACGAAGTCGCGGCGGGTGGCCTCCAGCCGCACGGCGTCGGACGTGTCGGTGGCCTCGACCATCGTGTAGCCGTCGCCCAGCGGTCGCACCCTCGCGAGCACGGCTGCGGGTCGGCGGCCGCGCTGGTCGAGCGGCGAGAGGTCGACGGCGACCGCCGTGCCGCGCTCCCGCACCTCGGCGCAGGCCGCGATCGCCCGTGCGTCGGGCTTGTCGTCGACGACGACGCCCAGCTCGCAGGCGCGCCCGTTGGCGAGCACGGCGGCGCCGCTGCGGTCGACGACGACGAGCCCCTCGTCGGTGGCGGAGAAGACGCGCTGCAGGAGGTCGCCCAGCGCGGGCGCGGACGGCACGGCCGTCGGCGGGACCACCCCCCGACTGCGGCCCCACCGGCGGCCGACCGCGATGCCCGCCGCCAGCGCGAGCGCCGCGACCAGCACACAGACCACACCGGTCATGACGCCATCGTAGGCAGCCCACCCCGCCACCACGCCGACCGTGACGGCCGTGACGCCGCAGATCGACAGTGTTCGGCCCGCGTTCACGCCCCGTTCACGGGGCTCGGGCGCGGAAAGCCCCGCGTCAGCGCCCCTGTGCGGCCACCGCGGCGGCCGCCTCTTTCGCCGCTTCCGGGTCGAGGTAGGTGCCGCCCGGGACGGTGGGGCGCAGGTCGTCGTCGAGCTCGTAGCGCAACGGGATGCCCGTGGGGATGTTGAGGCCCGCGATGGCCTCGTCGGAGACGCCGTCGAGGTGCTTGACGAGCGCGCGCAGCGAGTTGCCGTGCGCGGCGAGCAGCACGACCTTGCCGTCGCGGAGGTCGGGCACCACCGCGGACTCCCAGTAGGGCAGGAACCGGGCGACGACGTCGGCGAGGCACTCGGTGGCGGGCATGTCGGCGCCGAGGCCCGCGTAGCGGGGATCGCCGTCCTGGGAGAACTCCGAGTCGGGCTCGATCGGCGGCGGCGGCACGCTGTACGAGCGCCGCCAGAGCATGAACTGCTCTTCGCCGTAGGTCTCGAGGGTCTGCTTCTTGTCCTTGCCCTGCAGCGCGCCGTAGTGGCGTTCGTTGAGCCGCCAGTCGCGGCGGACCGGGATCCAGTGCCGGTCGCACGCGTCCAGCGCGAGGTTGGCGGTGGCGATGGCGCGGCGCAGCAGCGAGGTGTGCACGACGTCGGGCAGCAGGCCCTCGGCGCGCAGCAGCTCGCCGCCGCGGCGCGCCTCCTGCTCGCCGGTCTCCGAGAGCGGGACGTCCACCCACCCGGTGAACAGGTTCTCGGCGTTCCACACGCTCTGGCCGTGACGCAGCAGCACGAGGGTTCCCATGGGCGTCACTCTGCCGGCGTCAGCACGGCCGTACAGGCATCGGGCGCGGTGAGCCCGTCGAGGACGGTCGCGAAGATCTGCCGCAGCTGGTCGACCTGCTCGGGGCTGAGCCGGTCGAACACGTGCCTGCGCACCGCGCGGACGTGCCCGGGCGCGGCGTCCGCGAGCGCCGCGAAGCCCGCGTCGGTGAGCTGGGCGAGGGTGCTGCGCCGGTCGTCGGGACAGGGGGTACGCCGCACCCAGCCGTTGCGCTCCAGCTTGCTGACGGCGTGCGAGAGGCGGCTCTGCGAGCTCTGCGTGACGGCGGCGAGGTCGCTCATGCGCAACGTGCGGCCCGGCACGTCGGAGAGCATCGCGAGGATGAGGTAGTACGCCATGGGCATGCCCGACTCGCGCTGCAGCTGACGGTCGAGCGCGCCGTCGAGCAGGCTGGTCGTGGCGACGTAGATCAGCCACGCCGACAGCTCGTCCGGCGTGAGCCAGCGCACATCCGACTCCGTCACAGGCGTAGCATACGAGGGAAGGTAGTTGAACCTTCATCTGTTGAGGTGGCCATGCCTATCCAGCGACTGAACCACGCCGTGCTCTACGTCCGCGACGTCGCGCGCAGCGTCGCCTTCTACACCGAGGCCCTCGGCTTCCGGGTCGTGATGGAGATGCCGGGCCAGGCGGCATTCCTGCAGGCCGCGGGCTCCACCAACGACCACGACCTCGGCCTGTTCGCCATCGGCGACCGGGCGGGCGCGTCCACCGCGGGCCGCTCCACCGTCGGCCTCTACCACCTCGCGTGGGAGGTCGACACCCTCGTCGAGCTGCAGCGGATCCGCAATGTGCTCACCGAGCGCGGCGCGCTCGTCGGGGCGTCGGACCACGGCTCCACGAAGGCGCTGTACGCGCAGGACCCCGACGGCATCGAGTTCGAGGTGAGCTGGCTCGTGCCCGCGGCCCTGCTCGACCCGGACCAGACGATCTCCACCCGGCCGCTGCACCTCGAGCGGGAGATCGAGCGCTACGGCGCCGACACCCGTGGTGGCGTCGGCGTTTCCGTGCCGACGGCCTAGATTGCCCGACGGAGATAGGCCGGACGTATCCGGCACGGTACGCTCTGTGCAACTAGCAGCCTTCCGACCAGCCCGATAGGGCGATCGGGCCCCCCGATACCCACGAGGAAGCCGATGACGGCGAGCGCCGCCGGGACCCTCGAGCACGACGCGTTGTTCTACACCGATGCGGCGAGCTACCGGTCCGGATGCGTCGAGTTCGTGCGCGCGGGCCTGGAGCGCGACGAACCGGTGCTCGTCGCCGTGCCCCAGCCCGGGCTCGGCCTGCTGCGCTCGGCGTTCACCGAGGACGAGGCGGCGCGGGTGCGCACGGCGGACATGGCGCAGGCGGGCCGCAACCCGGGGCGGATCATCGGCACGGTGCTCACGGCGTTCGTGCGTGAGCACAGCGGGCAGCGGGTGCGGATCATCGGCGAGCCCATCTGGGCGGGCCGCTCTGAAGACGAATACCCGGCGTGCGCCGAGCACGAGGCGCTGATCAACGTGGCGCTGGGCGAGGCACCCGCCTACATCCTGTGCCCCTACGACGTGCGGCGGCTCGAGCGCGAGTGGCTCACCGACGCCACCCGCACCCACCCCACCCTCGCCGCCGACGGCGATCGCTGGGAGAGCCCCGCCTACACCGACCCCGTGGCACTGGCCGCCTACTTCGACCAGGCGCCCGAGCCCGCGCCGCCCGAGGCGGACGTGCTCGTCATCGGCCCCACCACCGGCCCCAGCACCGCCCGGCGGTTCGTGCACGACTACGCGCAGGCCGTGGGCATGAGCGAGGGCAGGCTGCGCAACCTGCGCACCGCGGTGCAGGAGCTGGTCGTCAACACCGTCGTGCACGCGGGCGGCTCCGGCCTCCTCATGATCTGGACGACGGCAGGCAGGTCGTCTGCCAGGTCCAGGACGGCGGGCGGATCACCGACCCGCTCGTCGGCCGCCGCCCGCCCGCGCCGCCCGAGGTCGGGCACGGGCTGTTCACCGTGCACCAGGTGTGCGACCTCGTGCGGGTGCACCGGCGCCGCGACGGCACCCTGGTCCGCATCCACGTGAACTTCGACTGACCCCCGGCGAGTCCTCACTTCCGTGACGGCGAGTCTCCGTTCCCATGACGGCGAGACTCGATTCTCAACGCGTCAGGCGCCGCCGACCCGGTAGCCGTCGGCCGCCGAGAACCGGGCGGTCACGCTGAACCGGTCGGCCCGCACCAGCGTGTGCCGCCACTCGACGGGCTCCTCCCCCGCGCACCCGAGCCGGTCGATCGCGAGCGCCGCCACCCCCGGCCCGATGCCGAGGAGGCTCCGCTGCGCGGCGTCCGGCACGACGGCGCAGATCACCTCGCTGCCGCCCGTGACCCGCACCCCGCACCGCTCGGCGTACTCGGCGTAGAGCCCGGTGCGGCTGAAGTCGACGTCGAGCAGCGGTGCCGCGAGCCGCTCGGGCAGCCACACGCGGTCGACGGCCAGCGGCTCGGCGTCGGCCAGCCGCAGCCGTTCGAGGTGCACGAGCGGTGTGGACTCCTCCAGCCCCAGCCGCGCGGCCACGACGCCGTCGGCCCGGACGTCGAGGGTGCGCACGACGCTGCGCTGGACCCGTCCGGTCGCCTCGACGGCGGTGAACAGGCTGTAGATCTCCCCGAGCGGCTGCTCGATGGGCAACGGCTCGGCCCGCCGCGGCGTGCGCCCCCGCCCGGCGATGACCAGGCCTTCCTCCCGCAGCCGCCGCACCGCCTCCCGCACGGTGTGCCTGCTGACCCCGTACTCGGCGACGAGCGCCAGCTCACCGGGGAAGGCGGCGGCGAACTCGTCGTGGTCGAGCCTGCGGCGCAGGTCCGTGAGCAGCTGCTCCCACAGCGGGGTCGCGCGGGTGCGGTCGAGCGCCTGTGCCGACATGGCCGCTCAGCGGCTCCCCGTCTTCCGCAGGTTGCCGGTGAGCGTGTGCAGGGTCGCGCGCAGTGCGGCGATCTCGGCGTCGGTGAGCCCGGTGGCGTCGCTGACCTCGTGCTGCACGGCGGCCGCCCGCTCCTCCAGGGCCCGGCCCGCCTCGGTGAGCCCGACGATGACCGACCGCTCGTCCTCCGCTTGGCGGGTGCGCGTGATGAACCCGGTGGTCTCGAGGCGCTTGAGCAGCGGCGAGAGCGTGCCCGTCTCCAGCTGCAGCGCGTTGCCGATGCCGGTGACGGAGGCGTCGCCCCGCTCCCAGAGCACCAGCAGCACGAGGAACTGCGGGTAGGTGAGACCGATGGCGTCCAGCATCGGCCGGTAGCAGCTCGTCATCGCCCGCGATGCGGTGTACAGGGCAAAGCACAGCTGTTCGTCGAGGACCGACGCCCGCACCCGATCCGCCTTGGTCATGGACCCACCGTATTCCGATATGCGCGAGCTGCACATTCCGGCATCCTCGCCGGATGTCCGATCCGACGATCGCCGCGACCCCGCCGCCGCCGTACGTCGCGGTGATCTTCACATCCGTGCGCACCGACGACGACGGCGGCTACGCGGCGATGGCCGCGGCGATGGAGCGGCTGGCCCGCGAACAGCCCGGCTACCTGGGGATCGAGGCCGCGCGCGAGGGCGTGGGCATCACCGTGTCGTACTGGCGGGACGAGGCGGCGGCGAAGGCGTGGAAGGAGGTCGGCGCGCACCTCGTCGCCCAGCGCCGGGGCCGCGAGGTGTGGTACCGCGACTACCGCGTCCGCATCGCGCTCGTCACGCGGGACTACGGGCCACGCTGACAGCGCGGGCATGGCAGGCTGCGGGAACCATCTCACCGACGAGCCGGAGGAGTCACCATGCCGCAGCAGGTCCGCGGGGTCGTCGCGCGCAGCAAGGGCGCGCCCGTCACCGTCGAGACGATCGTCATCCCGGACCCCGGCCCGGGTGAGGCCGTCGTGAAGGTGCAGGCCTGCGGGGTCTGCCACACCGACCTGCACTACCGCGAGGGCGGCATCAACGACGAGTTCCCGTTCCTGCTCGGGCACGAGGCGGCCGGGGTGGTGGAGGCGGTCGGCACGGGCGTCACCGACGTCGCGCCGGGCGACTACGTCATCCTCAACTGGCGCGCGGTCGACGGCACCTGCCGGGCCTGTCGCCGCGGCCAGCCCTGGTACTGCTTCTCCACGCACAACGCGGCGCAGAAGATGACGCTCGAGTCCGGCGAGGAGCTCTCGGCGGCTCTGGGCATCGGCGCGTTCGTGGAGAAGACGCTCGTGCACGCCGGGCAGTGCACGAAGGTCAACCCCGAGGCGAAGCCCGAGGTCGCGGGCCTGCTGGGCTGCGGCGTGATGGCGGGCCTCGGCGCCGCGATCAACACCGGCGGCGTCGGGCGCGGCGACTCGATCGCCGTGATCGGCTGCGGCGGCGTGGGCGACGCGGCGATCGCGGGCGCCCGGCTCGCGGGCGCGACCACGATCATCGCGGTCGACACGGACGACCGGAAGCTGGAGTGGGCCAAGGAGTTCGGCGCCACCCACACGGTCAACGCCCGCGAGCGCGACGTCGTGGAGGCCGTGCAGGAGCTCACCGACGGCAACGGCGCGAACGTCGTGGTCGACGCGGTCGGCCGCCCCGAGACGTTCAAGCAGGCGTTCTACGCGCGCGACCTCGCGGGCACCGTGGTGCTGGTCGGCGTGCCCACCCCGGACATGACCATCGACCTCCCGCTGATCGACGTCTTCGGCCGCGGCGGTGCCACCAAGTCGTCCTGGTACGGCGACTGCCTGCCCAGCCGCGACTTCCCGATGCTCATCGACCTGCACCTGCAGGGCCGCCTGCCGCTGGAGAAGTTCGTGTCCGAGACCATCCCGCTCGACGGCGTCGAGGCCGCGTTCGAGAAGATGCACAAGGGCGAAGTGCTGCGTTCGGTCGTGGTCTTCTGATGGGGGTCGAGCACCTCGTCACGTCCGGCACGTTCTCGCTCGACGGCGGCACGTGGGACGTGGACAACAACGTGTGGATCGTCGGCGACGAGCGCGAGGTCGTCGTGATCGACGCCGCGCACGACGCCGACGCGATCGCGGCGGCCGTCGCCGACCGGCGCGTGGTGGCGATCGTGTGCACGCACGGGCACGACGACCACATCGACGCCGCACCCGCGCTGGCCGAGCGCTTCGGGGCCCCGATCCTGCTCAACCCGGCCGAGGCGCCGCTGTGGGACATGAAGTGGCCCGACCGCAAGCCCGACGGCGAGATCCCGGCCGAGCTCACCGCGGGCGGGGTCACCCTGCGCGCGCTGGTGACGCCGGGCCACTCCCCCGGCTCGACCTGCCTCTACGCGCCCGACCTCGGCACCGTGTTCTCCGGCGACACGCTGTTCCAAGGCGGCCCGGGGGCGACCGGCCGGTCGTACTCGTCGTTCGACACGATCATCGACTCGATCCGTTCGACGCTGCTCACGCTGCCGTCGGACACGACCGTGCGCACCGGCCACGGCGATTCGACGAGCATCGGCGCCGAGGCCCCGCACCTGGAGGAGTGGATCGCGAAGGGGAGCTAGCGCACGGGTTGGCGCAGGATCGTGCGCAGCTTCTCCGGTGCCGTGCGGCGCGGGTCGGAGAGGTAGACCTCGTGGTGCCTGCCGTTGAACGTGAAGTCCGTGCTCCGGCAGGTACTCGCGGTGCAGCGCGGCGAGGACGGGGGCCTCGTCGTCGTAGGAGCCGACGTGCAGCACCTGCACGCTGCGCCCCTCCGCGTACGACGCGAAGCGCACCCCGTCCACCGCCTTCTCCCGCACCGCGGCTTCGACGATGTCGGGAGTGATCCACGCGGGCTGGGAGATCATCATCGTCCAGTCCCACGCGCTCTTCTCCCGCGCGGCGAAGACGGCGGGATCGTCGGCGCTCCACAGCCCCTCGAGCGGACCCACGGTGTGGACCCGGCCCAGCTCGGCCTTGGCGATCGCGCGCACGGTGTAGGACAGCGTGTACAGCGCCGCGACCGCGTCGGCGTACGCGGGCGACACGTTCGGGTCGCCGTGCCCGTCGACCATGAGGAACGCGAGCTCGGGCACGTCGACCACGTGGAAGCCGCCCGGTTTCGGGGCGTACAGCGCGGGGAGCGCCTTCTTGATGTCGTACTTGATGTCGTAGCTAGGCACGGGTGAGCGCCACCACCGGGATGGTCCGCGGCGCGGCCTTCACCTCGTGGTCGGCGAAGAACGGGTAGCGCTCCTTCAGCTCGGCCCACACCCGCTCCCGGTCGGTGCCCTCGGTCGTGGTGGCGAGCGCCGGGTAGGTCTCGTCGCCGATCTCGACGGTGACGTGCGGGTCGGCCGCGAGGTTGCGGTACCAGTCGGGGTGGGCCGCGGCGCCGACGTTCGAGGCGATGACGAGCACGCGGTCGCCGTCGCGGTGGAACATCATCGGCGTGGTGCGGGGCTCGCCGGAGCGGCGGCCGGTGGTGGTGAGCAGCACGAGCCGGTCGCGCTGCATGCCCTCGACCGGCCCGCCTGCGCGGAACTGGTCGACGACCCGGCGGTTGATCTCGCGGATGTCCATGCTTCTAGCTCCAGACTCGAGTTTCGGTGACGATCGCGGTGACGAGGTCGGCGGGTGTGACGTCGAACGCCGGGTTCCACGCCGGGCCGCCCGCGAGCACCTCGTCCTCGGCGCGGTCCTCGATCGTGATCGCCGCGCCGTCCGGCGTCTCCATATCCACTGTGGACTCCGGGCAGGCCACGACGAACGGGATGCCCGCGCGGGCGGCGGCCAGCGCGAGCGGGTAGGTGCCGATCTTGTTGGCGACGTCGCCGTTGGCGGCCACCCGGTCGGCGCCGACCACGACCGCGTCCACCAGGCCGCGCGCGATGATCGAGGGCCCGGCGCCGTCGACGACGACGCGGTGCGCGATGCCCAGCGCCGCCAGCTCGACCGCGGTGATCCGGGCGCCCTGCAGGAGCGGGCGCGTCTCGTCGGCCACGACCAGCGCCACCCGGCCCGCGGCGTGCAGCGACCGCACCACGCCCAGCGCCGTGCCCCACTCGACGCAGGCCAGCGCGCCCGCGTTGCAGTGCGTCGACAGGCGCAACGGCGCCGGGCCGCACAGCTCGGTGAGCAGCGCGGCGCCGCGGTCGCCGATGGCGTGGCAGGCCGCGACGTCCTCGTCCCGCACGGCCAACGCGGCGGCGAGCACGGCGGCGGGCCCGTCCGGCACGGCCGCGAGGGCCCGGCGGACGCCGACGGCGAGGTTGACGGCCGTGGGGCGGGCGGTGGCGATGCGCTCGGCGGCCGCGGCGACGTCGGCGCCGCGGTGGGCGGCCAGCGCCACGCCCAACGCGCCCGCCACCCCCAGCGCGGGCGCGCCCCGCACCACGAGCCTGCGGATGGCGTCGACGAGCGCGTCGACGTCGTCGACGGCGATCGTGCGGACGGCCGGGAGCGCGGTCTGGTCGACGAGCACGATCCGGCCGTCGACCCAGTCGATCGTGCGGGGCAGCACGGCTCCAGCCTAAATGCCCCACATCGGTGGTCCGGACCGGCAAGCCGTCGAGATCGCAGGCGTGCGGCGCGGGATACCGGGTGGCAGTAGCGTCGGCCGGCGTGTGGCCCGACGTCGACCATCCGGCCGACCCGTATCCGGGAGCGGTCCCGCCGGTCTCCTACGTGCACGCGGACGGGATCGCGCGCGGCATCGCGGGCGGCGCGGTCGACGGGCTCCCGCTGGACGCCTGGCTGCGCGCGCAGGGCGCCGCGCCGCTCGCCGGGCGGCTGCCGGTGCTCGCCTACGGCTCCAACCGCTCACCGTCGAAGATCACCTGGCTGCGGCGGGAGCTGGGACTCGGCGCCGACCCGGTGGTGGTGCTGCGGGCCCGCACCGCCGGCGTCGCGGCGGTGTGGGCGGCCGGGCTGCGGGCCCGCGACGGCGCCCGGCCCGCCGTGCTCGCCGCGGCTCCCGGGGTGGTCGAGGACCACGCCGTGTGGCTGGCCACGCCGGACCAGATCGCCGTGCTCGACCGCTGCGAGGGCCGCGACGACCGGTTCCGGCTGGCCCGCCTGCGCACCGGCTCGGTCGTGGTCGACGGCGCCGCGCTCGCCGCTCACGGGGCCCGGGACACCGAGGTGCGGGTCGCGCGGCCCTGGGTCTACCTCGGCCACTCGGAGATCCGCCGCCCGCTGCTGGTGGACGGGGCGCCGGTGCGGTGTGCGGACGTGTCGCAGGAGGTCGCCATGACGCTCGTCGGCGAGCCCGCGGAGAGCGACGGCCTCGACGCCGACCCGGTGATCGGCGCTCCGCACCCCGACGAGTGGCCCGAAGCGCTGTTCGCCTACGGCCTGCTGCAGCCGGGGCAGGTCTCGTGGGAGCGGGTGCGCGCGCACGCGACGGGGCCTGCGCGGCCGACGACGGTCGCGGGCGCCGTGTTCGACTCGGGGCACGGCTACCCCGCCTGGCTGCCCGACGCGCCCGGGGTCACGCCGGGCGTCGTCGTGCCGGTGCGCGACCCGGCCGAGCTGCTGCCCACGCTGGACGCGTACGAGGGCCCGGAGTACGAGCGCGTCCGGGCGGTGGCGGGCGGTCCCGACCAGACCGTGTGCTGGGCCTACGCCTGGCGCGGCGACCGGGAGGGGCTCGTGGCGCTGCCGGGTGGCTGGGCCGCGCGGTGAGAACGGGGACTCGCCGTCACGAGAACGGAGACTCGCCGTCGTGAGAACGGGGACTCGCCGTCAGGCGCCCGCGGCGGCCGGGGTGGCGGCGGCGGGCTCGAGCGGGATGCGGTAGAGCCGGGCCGCGTTGCCGCCGAGCACGGCGCGGGCCGCGGCGGCGTCGAAGCGCGGGTAGCGGCGGGCCACCTCGGGCGGGAAGCGGTAGGTGGCCAGGGCCTGCACGAGCGGGCCGGGCCGCATCATCGGGTAGCCGCTGCCGAACAGCAGCCGCTCCGCGCCGAACGCCTTGAGCAGGGTGCCGAACGCGTGGGCGAACTCCAGCGACCCCGCCCACGGGAGGATCTCGGTGAGCATCACGTGCACGTTCGGCAGCACGGCGAGGCGGGCCAGCTCGTCGGTCGGCAGGCAGCCCGCGCCGAGCACGAACCGGATCTCCGGCAGGGCGCGCGCGAGCTCGCGGAAGTGGCGGGCGTCGAACCCCGGCGGGGCGACGCGGGCCGCCGCCCGGGCCCGCACCGGCTGCGCCGACCCGGCCCGTACCGGCTCGGCCCACGCGGGCACCCTCGGCACTCGCCGCGGCGGCAAGGCCTCCGTCTGGCTCCACGGGGCGGGCGACGAAGTCCCCGCCCCCACGCGGTGCGTCGACCGCCCGGTCGGCGCGCCGTCCGACGACCGCCCCGCCTGCGCGCCGCTCGTCGACCGCCCGGCCCACCCGTCGTCGGCGAACCGCCCGGCTGCGCCGTCGTCGGCGAACCGCCCGGCTCGCCCGTCGTCGGCGAACCGCCCGGCTCGCCCGTCGTCGGCGAACCGCCCGGCCTGCGCACCGTCCGCGGGCCGCCCGTCCGCAGATCGGCCCACGCCGAACCGGCCGGAGTTCGGGACGCCGTCGGCGCCACGACCGCGCGGCACCCCGACGAGCGGGCCGTCGACGCTGCCGCCCCACTCCCCCGTTCGCGGGGTGGGTCGCACGCCGATCCGCGCACCCTCGCCGGTGCGCGCCCACGGGGCCGCGCGGGTGGACGGCCCCACTCCGATGTGGACGACGTCGGCGCCTGCCGACCCGCACCGGGCGAGCGTGCGCCGCAACCACGGGTCGGCCAGCCGCATCGAGCCCGCGGGCCGCCGCCGCTCGCACAGCGTGATCCCGCGCAGGTCGAACCGCCGCACGCGGGGGGTGAGCCCGCGCGCGCCCGGCTGCCCGCCGTCGGGGTCGAGCTCGCCGGAGAGCACGAACCGGTCGGGCATCAGCCCGGCCATCTCCGCGTGCCACTCCAACGGCGAGAAGCCGAGCACGAACAGGTCGCCGAGCACCACGGGCTGCAGGACGGCGCGGTCGACGCCGCCTTCGTCGAAGACGTCGCGGTTGAGCCCGGCTTCGCTGACCCGCTCCACCTCGAGGGGCGGCACGCTGCCGCCGTCCAGCTCCCGGTGGCGGCGCAGCAGGTCCAGCGCGTAGACCTCGCCGTCGGGGGCGGCCTGGTTGTGGGGGCTGGCGTCCCAGATGTGCACCTGGGCGTCAACCACCGGGCAGGGCCCGCCCCCGACGGAGAACACCCGATCAGCCCATCGACGGGCCGAGCCCCAGCGACTGCGGCGTGCTGGAGTCGGGCGACGGCTGCGGGATGCCCTCGTCGAGCGGCCCGTACTCGGTCATGAGCGCCTTGTTCCACGGGGTCTGCTCCTCGGCCACCAGCGAGTTGGTGGTGAGGATCAGGCCCGCCACCGACGCGCCGTTCTGCAGCGCGGAGCGCACGACCCGCAGCGGGTCGATGATGCCCATCTCGACCATGTTCCCGAAGCGGCCTTCGAGGGCGTCGAAGCCGTCGTCGGCGCCGAGCGCGGTGACCTGCTTGACGACGTCGTCGCCGTCGTACCCGGCGTTGGACGCGATGAGGTGCACGGGCTCGGTGAGCGCGGCCCGCACGATCTCGACGCCGATGCGGTAGTCGCCGGAGACCTCCAGCGTGTCGAGCGCGGGCTCGGCGTGCAGCAGCGCCGCCCCGCCGCCCGCGACGATGCCCTCGGCCATCGCGGCCCGGGTGGCCTGCAGCGAGTCGTCGACGCGGTGGCGGATCTCCTTGAGCTCGGCGTTGGTCGGCGCGCCCACCGAGATGATCGCGGCCTTGCCCGACAGCCGCGCGATGCGGTCGCCCAGCCAGTCCTCGTCGGTGCCGATCGTCGCCCGCGCCATCTCCGCGCGCAGCTGCGACAGCCGCTGCTCGAGGGCGCTGCTGTTCCCCGCCGCCCCCGATGATCACGGTGTTCTCGTTGGTGGCGCGCACCTGCGAGGCCCGCCCGAGGTGCTCGAGGCCGATCTGCTCGAACGCGAACGACGACGCCTTCGAGTGCACCTTGCCGCCGCAGAGCGCGGCCATGTCCTCCAGCAGGTGCACGCGCTTCTCGCCGAACCCGGGTGCCTGGATCGCGGTGACCTTGAGGTGCCCGTTGACGTGGTTGTGCACCAGCATCTGCAGCGCGGTGCCCTCGACCTTCTCGGCCACGATCACCAGCGGCTTCGGGTCCCGCATGATGCGCTCGAGCACCGGCATCAGCGAGCGGACGTCGGTGATCTTCTCGGCCGTGAACAGCAGGTACGGGTCGTCGAGGACCGCGAGCATGCTGCCGGGGTCGGTGACCAGGTACGGCGAGACGTAGCCGTTGTCGAACTCGAAGTCCTCGACGAAGTTGACCTCCAGGCCGAGCACCGGCCCGTCGTCGACGGAGATGACGCCGTCGTCGCCGACGGTGTGCAGGGTCTGCGCGACGATGTTGCCGATCGACTCGTCGTCGTTGGCCGAGATCGCGGCGACCCGCGAGAGCTGCTCCAGGGAGTCCACCGGGTGCGCGACCGACGACAGGTGCTCGACGATCGCGCCCACGGCGAGGTCGATGCCCCGCTTGACCAGCACCGGGTTGCCGCCGGACGTGATCGCCTTCATGCCCTCGCGGACGATGGCCTGCGCGATGACCGTGGCCGTCGTGGTGCCGTCGCCGACGGTGTCGTTCGTCTTGACCGCGGCTTCCTTGAGGATCTGCGCGCCCATGTTCTCGAAGGGGTCGCGCAGGTAGATCTCCCGCGCGATCGTCACGCCGTCGTTGGTGACCTCCGGGGAGCCGGTGATCTTCTCGAGGATGACGTTGCGGCCCTTGGGCCCGAGGGTGGACTTGACGGCTTCGGCGAGTTGGTCGACGCCTGACTTGAGCAGGTCGCGGGCTTCCTGTCCGAACTTCAGTTCCTTGGCCACGACGGCCCTCCTGATGACAGCGGTGTCTCGATCGTGCGCGGGTGCGATTGAGGGGATGAAGCGACCCGGCCGGGGGTCCACGCCGGATTGCGCGGACCCCCGGCCCGGGGACTGCTACTTGGTGACCTCCGGCGGGAGCATGTCGCCGATGAACTCGGCGGCCTCCTCGAGGTTGCCGAACATGACGGTCCGGTCGTCCATGTGGATCATCTTGCCGTAGTGCGTCGACATGTTCTCCTCGAACTCGGCGGAGTCGTAGAAGCCGGGCTCCTCGCCGAGCGCCTCGGAGATGTCGTCGTAGACGAAGTCCATCCGGCCGACGCAGTCGACGCGGATCATCGACGGCAGGTGCGTCACCGTGACGTTGTCCTGGCGGTCCATGACCTCGGCCACAACGACCCCGACCTGGTTGTTCATCAACGTCACGCCTGCCTTGCCGGACGCGGTGTTGTCGGCCTTGTAGGGGCTCTCGGCGGTCTTGAAGGTCCTGGTCACTTGGTCAGCTCCTCAGGGGTGTTGAGTCCGAGGTCGGACACGATTCCGGCGAAGCGGCTCTTGGCCCGGTCGAGGGAGTCCTCGAAGCGCGGCGGCTTGTTGTCGGGCTGGCTCCACATGGGCTGCATGACGCCGCGCCGCCTCCAGACACTGCGGCACCCACTTCGACAGCCACTCCTGCATCAGCTGCTTGTTGTGGTCGGCGAACTCCTTGTCGGCCACGAGCGGGCCGAAGCACGCCTGGCGTCCAGCGCAGGTCGCGCTGTGAGTAGTCGTACTCGGCGGCGCCGACGATGGTCGGGCGTGACGTAGTCGCCGTTGGCCGCGGCGGCCTGCATCACGAGGTTGCTGCGGAACAACTCGCCGAGCAGCGGCTCGAACACGATGTTGGTGGCGAAGATGGATTCGCCCCAGTCGTCGTCGATCGCGGTCAGCGCCTCGGTGACCTTGCGGGCGCCCTGCCACTCGGCGTCGTTGTTCCACGCGTCGATGTGGGCCGCGCCGTCGAAGCCCTCGATCTCCTCGGAGAGGGTGAGGTTGTAGAGCGCGAGGTCCTGCGCGAACCGGATCTTGTGCTCGCTGTTGATCACCATGGCGGTGTTGTGCATGTTCGTCGGGCCGGAGCGGTTGCACGCGGCGAACACGTAGAGGCCGAGGATGTGCTCGATGTGCATCCACGCGCCGACGTTGCGCTCGACGAAGTGCACCCAGTTCTTGGTCCACTGCTCGAACGCCTTGGCCGTGCGGGCGTTCTCGATGTTCTGGTTCACCTGCCGGACAACGTTGGCGTTGTACCGGTACATGGTGAGTTCCCACTCCTCGTTGGGGTCGCGGAACTCGTGCCAACCGTGGGCGGGCCAGTCTTCGACGTGCTGGCTGCCGGTACCGACGCCGTTCTGGGGTTCGGGCTTGTCGACACCCCAGGCCTTGAGCTTCGTCCAGGTGAGCGGGTAGCCCCGGGAGCCGTCGGCGAAGCCGTAGATCCAACCCTGGGACAGGTAGTGGCGCGGGTCGGGCTGGACGTCGACGGTGACGTCCTCGTAGTGGGTCTGCTTGCGCTTGGCGGGCTTGAAGTAGTTGTAGCGACGGGCGGCGGCGCTGGAGTCGGGGAACTCGCGAGCACCCGCCTCCGCGTCGGTGAACTGGGGTTTCGGGACGCTGCGCTCTGGGCGTTCGGTGGTGGTCATCAGTCCTCTCCCTGTTCACCAGTGGTGGTGAACTTGTCGTAGAAGATGTTCTGCTCGGGCACGCCGAGGGCCGTGAGAACCGGGATCGCCGCGTCAACCATCGGCGGCGGCCCGCACACGTACGCGTCCCTCCCCGACAGGTCCGGCTCACACCGCTTCAACACCTCGGTGATGAGTCCGACCTCGCCTGCCCATTCGTCGTCCGCGGCGGGCTCGGAGAGCGCCGGGACGTACCGGAAGCCGGGGATCTTGCTCTCCAGCTCCCGGAGCTCTTCTTCGAAGCAGAGGTCCCGCTGCCCTCGGGCCCCGTAGTAAAAGACCGCCTCACGGTCCACGCCGCGCTCCGCCATCGACCGGAGCAGACCGAGAACCGGGGCCATCCCCGCACCGCCGCCGAGGAAGACGATCGGCGAGTTGTGGCTTTCCCGCAGCGTGAAGGTGCCGAAGGGGCCCTCCACGTCCAGACGGTCACCGACGGCCAGCTTGTCGGCCAGATGCTCGGAGAACAGACCGTCCGGATACACCTTGATCACGAACTCGAACCGGCCTTCGCGCCCCGGTGTGTTCGCCATCGAGAACGACCGCGACTCCTCGGTGCCGGGCACCACGAGGTCGAGGTACTGGCCGGGGAAGAACTTGATCCCTTCCTCCGGCTCGATGAGCTTGAGCACCAGGTGCCGCATGTCGTGGGTGACGGGGTCGTTGGCGACGACCTCGGCCACCCCCTTCTTCAGCGGCAGACCGTTGCGGATGATCTCCTCGTCGTACTGGAGGAGCTCGATCACCAGGTCCGCGTAGGCGTGCGCCCGACACAGGAGCGTCTGGCCCTCCTCCTTCTCGTAGTCCGGCAGGGCGAACGTCGAGTAGCGCTCGAGGTCGATGTCGTCCATGTCGCCCTCGAGGACGAACGACTTGCACGCCGCGCACTGACCTTCCTTGCAGCCGTGCATGAGCTGCACGCCCTGCTCGGCTGCCGCGCGCAAGATCGTCTGGTCCTCGTCGACCTCGATCTCGATGCCGACCGGTTCGAACCGGACGATGTGCTTTTCGCCCATTGCTGCCTTTCTCGAAGGAGGAGAGTGGGTCCTGGCAGGGGGAGGGCCGGCGGTGGCTCCGCCGGCCCTCCCCCCTCACCTGACCCGCGCTCAGGCGTCCGTCGGTGCCGGTCGACCGGCCGGGCCCTGCTTCCTGTAGTCCTCGATGAACGCGGCGCGGCCGGCGTCGTCCATCTCGTTGAACAGGACGTTCGGGCTGCCCAGCGGCGGGCAACGGCGCATGTGGTCCAGCGTCCACATCTTCTTGGGGTCGAGATCCAGATGCGGCTGCGCCGTCATGGTGTTGCCGTCGTCGCGGACGAAGCCCATGTCGGAGACCACGTCGGCCCAGTTCCAGCCGTGGTACAGCGTCTCCCACTCGCGGTGGCCGACCAGGCGGCCCATGTTCGGGGTCTCGCGACCCTGGTAGGTACCGCGGAAGGCCTCGACGTCGGTCCAGCGGCACACCTCGTGGCAGTAGGTGCGGTGCACGCCGTCGACCTCGGCGGTGACGATGTCCTCACGGACCAGACACGGGACCATGCAGGTCCAGCAGCGGTTCGGGTACACGTAGTCGACGTCTTCGAAGACGATCGGGTTGTGGCCGTTGGGCACGGCGAGGCGGTTGTAGTTCTCCCACCACTTGCCGTACTTGTCGTACCAGCCCGGGTACTTGTACTCGAACCACTCGAAGTCCTCGTCGGTCATGCCGTCGATGCGCCAGTAGTTGGCGAGCCAACCGGTGGCGAAGAACTGCGCGACCTCGTGGACGTAGCCCTTCTCCCAGATCTGCTTCCACGACTCTTCGATCAAGTCGTGCGGGATGACCAGGCCGTACTTCTCCAGCGGGATGAGGTAGGCACGGTAGTAGTCGTCGTAGATCCAACGACGCCACATCTCCGCGTAGGACTCGCGGTCCTTGCGGCGGTCCTTCGTGCCGTACTCGATGAACGTGCCGATGGCGGCGTCCACCACGCGGTGGTTGTTCCACCACGCGTAGCGCAGGTCGCGCTCGAGCAGCTGGCGGTTGTCCTCGTCCGACAGCGCCATGAGCAGGGTGGCGTAGCCGTTGGAGATGTGCCGCGACTCGTCGGACTGCACCGAGTGGAACACCGTGGGCAGCAGGTAGTCGCCGTTGGCCGCAGCTTCGGCGGGCATGGCCACGAACAGGGTGTTCGTGAACGCCGTCTCGGCGACGATCGTCAGGTAGATGCTGGCCGCGGTGATCGCGTCACCGGTGATGAAGCCCTCGGCGAACTGACGGCCGATGGTGCCGCAGTAGTCGCTGTGGAAGTTGCGCAGGCTGTTGTTGAAGCCCGCCGGGTCGATGTAGTTGTTCATGTAGAGGCGCTTCAGGTTCTGCTGGATCGTCGAGTGGCGAACCTCGTCGATCATCTGAATCGCCTGGCCGTTGTGCAGCTCCGGGTTCGGAACCACGTGGAACAGCATGGGCATCGAGCGCGCCGCCGAGATCTCGGGCAGCGGGATGATGGACAGGAACAGCTTCTGCCACTCCAGCCAACGCTCCTGGACCTGGCGGAACATGTTGCCGCGGATCGCGCCGTCGGATGCGCCGTAGACGCGGTGGTCCTTCTCCTCCTGCATGGGGAAGTAGGACCGGAGGACCTGCTTGAGCGGGTCCTTCTTGGCGGCCTTGCGGAACGTGTAGTCGGTTCCGTACTTCATGTACGGCTCGTGGTACTGCGGCTCCCAGGAAAGCTCCTGGATCTTCTGATGAGCCTTGGCCAAACTCTGCCGACTCACTTCATCTCCTCACCTGTGGGTGGATCGGGGCGGTCGACGCGACGCGGGTGCGTCTTCCGACCCCGAGGTCTGCCCCCGTCCGCTGGTGCCGGTGCTTCAGCGCGGGTGGCGCCGGCAGCGAAGGAGACCCGAGTCCGTCGTCCCGGCACCGATGCGCGGGTCGACCCCGAGGCGATGGGCTCGTGCTGGGAATCACACCGCCATGCCACAGGCGGGGAGGTCTCAATATGAGAAAGTCCGCGTTTGGCACCGAGGCGCACCCGTTTGCGCAGCGCACTGCCCTGCGTCGCCCTGAGGCGGTACCGTCCTTGTGACGCGGCTCCGCACCGATGCGGCGCCGTCGATACGCCGAGGAGGGCAACAGCTTGGGCCGAATGTCCGACATGCCTTCCGTCGAGAGTCCGCCGGAAGGTGCACTCGTCCGTGCGCGTACGTCGTTCCTCGTGGACGACCGGGTCGACGACGGGTCCGTTCGCGACATCATCCTGGCCTCGTGGACCCGCTCCCGCGAGTGGAACATCGACGTCGACGGGGCGGAGCTCTCGGCGTTCGACACCGAGTCGGATTCACTGCTCGTGCGGGCGGCCCGGCCGGTGCTGGATTCGGTCACCGACGAGCTCGCGGGCGAGCCCGTGAGCGTCATCCTCACCGACGCCGAGGGGGTCGTGCTCGAGCGGCGCACGGGCGACTCGTCGCTGTCGCAGGCGTTGGACCGGATCTGGTTGGCCCCCGGCTTCAGCTACTCGGAGAAGTTCGTCGGCACCAACGGCATCGGCACCGCTCTGGAGGGCCGCGGCCCGGCCGAGGTCTTCGGGCACGAGCACTACGTCGAGCCGCTCGCCCAGTTCGCCTGCGCAGGCGCCCCCGTTTGGCACCCGGTCAGCGGCAAGCTGCTCGGCGTCATCGACCTCACCTGTTGGCGCCAGGACGCCGGACGCTTCATGTCCACGGCGGTGGCCCGCATCGCGCGGCAGATCGAGACCGCGCTCATGGACCAGTCGGGGCCCCGCGAGCTGGCGCTGCTGCACGACTACCTCACCGCCTGTCGACGCAGCAACATGGCGGTGTTCGCGGTGAGCCCCGACCTCGTCATGAGCAACGACCGGGCGCGCGAGCTGATCGACCCCGCCGACCAGGCCAGGCTCATCACCGGCGCCATCGAGGCGATGAACTCCGAGCGCCGGGTGCTGCTGCTCGACCTGCCCTCGGGGGTCGTCGCGCGCGTGCAGGTGCGGCCGAGCTGGGTCGACCGGGGCGCCGCGGGCGGGGTGCTGCAGGTGCAGCTGGCCGCGCCCGAGGTGCCGAAGCCACGGGCCGTCAGCCCGGCGCCGGTCACCGCGCTCCCGGCCGCGGTCGGCAGTGGCCTGCTGTGGGCGAAGTGCTGCCAGGCCGTCGACCGGCACTTCCACAGCCGCGAGTGGCTCGTGCTGCAGGGCGAGGCGGGCACCGGCAAGACCACGATCGCGCGCGCCACCCACCAGCTCCGCACCCCGGCGGCGCACCTGCGGATCCTGAACGCCGAGGACTACGGGCCCGGCTGGGTCGCCGACGTCGCCGAGGAGCTCGCCACCGGCTGCGGCACCCTCGTGCTCACCCACCTCGACCAGCTCTCCGACCAGGCTCGCCAGGAGCTCGTCGACGCCTTGGAGCCCTACCGCGAGTCCACCGAGCACGATCGGGCCTGGCTGGTCGCCACGGTGGGCCCGGGAGGCCTCGGTCGCCCCGACGACCCCGTCGACCTGCTGGAGTTCTTCCCGCGCACGGTCGTGGTGCCGCCGCTGCGCCACCACGTCGAGGACGTGGCCGAGCTGGTGCCGCACTTCATCGCGCGGCTCACCCGCGGCGCCGAGCTGTCCTGCTCGCCCGAGGCCATGCGGCTGCTCATGCGCAACCGGTGGCCCGGCAACATCGAGCAGCTCTACCAGGTGCTGCGCAAGACGGTCGCGCGCCGCCGCGCCGGCGTGCTCGCCCCGGACGACCTGCCGCCCGAGGTGCGGGCGATCACCCGCCGGGTGCTCACGCCGCTGGAAGCGATCGAGTGCGACGCGATCGTCGACGCGCTGCTGGACAACAACGGCAACAAGGCCGAGGCAGCGCGCCACCTGGGCATGTCCCGCGCCACGATCTACCGCAAGATCCGCGGCTACGGCATCTCCACGCCCACTACGGGCTAGCGGCCACGTCCCGGCGAAGCACCTGCATCACCTCGTCGGGCCGCCCGACGAGGTAGGCCTCGTCGCCCGCGGCGAGGCCGGTGTCCCTGCGCAACTGGTGCTCGAGGTGGCCGTCGGCGCGGTGCAGCGCGACGACCCGGACCTGCCCCGCCAGTTCCCACAACGTCAGGCCGTCCAACCCGCCGCCCGCGGTGACCGACAGCCGTCCGACGAGGAAGAGGGTCTGGTCGACGTAGAACGTGCCGAGCACGCCCAGCCCGAGCGCGGCGCCGACGAACCACGGGGCGGCCAGCGCCGCCGTCGACCGCACGTAGTGGAACCCGAAGCCCGCCTCGACGCCCCGCGCCAGCTCGCGGTCGAACACCCGCAACACCACCGGCACTGACGGCAGCCGGGCGCCCAGCCGCTCGCGCAGCACCAGGCCGATCTCGACGTTGACGAGGTCGTCGCTGGTCAGCACGGCCACCGACGGTGGCGCCCGCGAGGTTGGCCGCGTCGAGGACGTCGATCTCGGTGGCGTCGCCCACCACGACGGGCACGCCGAGCGCCCGCGCCTTGGCGTAGTGGCGCCCCACCTCGGCCCGGTCGATCACGACCACCCGCCGTCCCGCCGCGACGAGCTCCTCGACGACCTCGATCCCCACCGTGCCCAGGCCGACCACCACGACGTGGCCGCGCATCGCACCCACCCGCCGCTGGCCGAACGAACGCTCGATGCGCCTGCTGACCAGCAGCTGGGTGACCATCGCGAAGACGATGGCGGCGAGGACGGCGCCGCCCGCCATGAGGCCGATCGCGTAGACGCGCAGCCAGGTCGGCTGGGCGGCGAAGTTGAAGTCGCCGTAGCCGACGGTCGCGATCGTCTCCACCGTGAAGTACGCGGCGTCGACGAGCGTCATGTGCGTCCCGTCCGGCTTGACGTAGCCCAGCCAGCAGCACGAGGACCGACACGACGGCCACCACGCCGAGCAGGATGACGGCGACCCGCAGCGGCCGGTCGGCCTCGGCCACGAGCGAGCGCAGCAGCGCCCACATGCCCGCCCGGCCCGTCTCGGCCCGTTGGGCGGGCACCCGGGCGCCGACCGGGCCTTGCGGTCGGAGGTGCTCCACCACCTCGGCGACCCCTTGGTGGGCGAACTGGGCGAGGGTGCCGACGGCCGTCACCCGGTCGCCGGGGCGCACGGGCACGTCGCGGCTGGGGCACACGACGGGCGGCGCCTCGCCCGCCGCGATGACCAGGGGCGCGAGCTCGCCGTACAGCTCGCGAACGGTGGCCGCGCCGTCGACGACGAGGTCGGCTACGAGGAACTCGCGGCCTGCGACCGTCAGCTCGTGGACCCGTCGGCCGAGGCAGATCTCGACGACGGAGGGGGCGGCCAACGCGGCGACGTCCAGCACGCAGCCTTCGCCCACCACCTCGGCCAGCGCGTGCCCGACCTGGGGGTTGGCCATGCGGACGACCAGCCGCACCTCCGGGCGGAGCCTGCGCACGAGCAGGGCGGCCTCCAGTGCGGCGAGGTCGTCGGCGGCGAGGCAGACGACGGCCGCGGCTTCCGGCAGCCGGGCCTCGGCCAGCGCCTCGCGCAGCCTGCCGCGCACCAGCCGCACGTCCCACTGCTCGAGCAGCCGTTCGGCCACGGCGCCCGCCTCGGCGACGGCGTCGACCACCACCACGTCGGCGCCCGCGGCGAGCAGTTGTTCGATCGTGCGCAGCGCGGTGTCGTCCACACCGCACACCACGACGTGGCCGGGCTTCTGCACGACTCCCACCTGCGGGAGGTTAGAGCCCGGGCGTCAGCTGGTGCGCCGGTGCGACCGCCACTCGGTGAAGCCCGCCGCGGCCGCCTCCTCGGGGGTGCGGAACCACACCTCCGCGCGGGTGCGCTCGTAGTAGGGGCTCTCGGGGGTGTGGAACAACATCGAGTCGGCGTTGCCCTTGATCGTGAACTCGGGGCCGGGGGCGGCGCCGCCGGGTCCCGGGAGGGCGCCCGCGCCGACGCCGTCCGTCGGGGCCGGGGTGAAGAGCGCGTGCGGCGGGGCGGGGGTGCCCGCGGAGGTGGGGCCGAAGCCCGCGGCGCCGACGCCCGCGGGCGGCGTCGCCGTCTGCCGCGCGTCGCCCGGCCCGGGTCGGGGGCGGGGCCGTGGCTGCGGCCGGGGGGAGGTGTCCACCGCGATCCCGTGGGGCGGGGTGGCGTCGTCGACCGCCACTCCGGGGTCCGCGGCCGGCGTGCTCGGCGCCGCTTCCGGCCGCACGGGCGGGGCCGCTTCCTTCGGCGCCACAGGCTCGGCCGTCGACTCCGCCGGCGCTTTCCTCGGCACGCCCACCCGTTTGCCCTGTGCCCCGGCGTTCGGCGGGGGCGCGGACGCTCGGCGGGTAGCGGGCTTGGCGCTCGTCGGCTGCTCAGGCCGGGGCGCGGCGGGTTCGACGGACACGGGGACCGGCGGCTCGTCGAGCTTCGGCGCGACGGGCGCGGGACCGGCGGCTCGTCGAGCTTCGGCGCGACGGGCGCGGCGCTCGTCGGCCGCTCGGCGGCGGGCGACGGGGCGGGAGAGACGACCGGGCGGCTCGAGGCGGGCGCGGGGGTCGGGCGCGGGGGTGGCGGGGCGAACTCCGGCACGGGCGCGGCCGAACGGGCGGCCGAACGCGAACGGACGTACCAGGTCACCGCCCCCACCAGCAGCGCGAGCAGGAACCAACGACGCCGACGTCGCGGCGGCCTCTCCTTCGCCATGGGCCGAGGGTAGGCGCCCACGTCGCCAAACGTCCGCTCAGGGTCGACGCGCGGCTTTGACCTGCTCGTAACGGGCGAGCGCCTCCACGCGTTCGGCCTTGTGGTCGACGATCGGCTCCGGGTAACCCTCGGGCACACCGTCCGGCAGCGCCCACGGCTGGTGCACGGCCTTCCCGCGCACGCCGCGCAGCTCAGGCACGTGACGACGCACGTAGTCGCCGTCCGGGTCGAACTTCTCACCCTGCGTGACCGGGTTGAACACCCGGAAGTACGGCGACGCGTCGGTGCCGCTGCCCGCCGTCCACTGCCACCCGTGTTGGTTCGAGGCGAGGTCGCCGTCCACGAGCAGCTTCATGAAGTGCCGCGCGCCCCACCACCACGGCAGGTGCAGGTCCTTCACGAGGAAGCTCGCCACGATCATCCGCACCCGGTTGTGCATCCACGCCTCCGCCCGGAGCTGCCGCATCCCGGCGTCGACGATCGGGAAACCGGTGCGGCCCTCGCGCCAGGCGTCGAACGCCTCCTGCGCCGCCTTGCCGGACGCGAGCGGCAACGCGTCGAACGAGCGGTCGTAGTTGCGGCGGGCGGAGTCGGGGCGCTGGTGGAGGATGTCGGCGTAGAACTCGCGCCACGCGATCTCGGTGCGGTAGGTCTCGACCGACTCCGAACGGCGCCGGGCGAGGTCGGCCAGCATCGTCCGCGGGTGGATCTCCCCGTACTTGAGGTGCACCGACATGCGGGAGGTGCCCGGCTTGTCCGGCCGGTTGCGGGCGGGCCCGTAGTCCGCGACCGGGCCGTCCAGGAAGTCCCGCCAACGCTCGTGCGCGGCGTCCTCGCCTGCCTCGGGGAGGTCGGCGTCGAGCGACTCGTCGTCGGGGATCGGCACGGCCCCCTTCACGGACGGCTTCTGCCACTCCAGGGTGTCGGCGTCGGTGTCGGCGGGCTTGCGCCAGCCGTGCTGGGCCCAGGCGCGGCGGAACGGCGTGAACACCTTGAACGGGTCGCCGTCGTCCTTGCGCACGCGGCCGGGCGCCACGGCGTACGGGGAGCCGGTGCGCACCAGCTCCCGCTCGTCCTCGGCCAGCGCCTTCGCCACGGCCTCGTCGCGCTTGCTGCCGTAGGGCCCGAAGTCGGCGGCGACGTGCACCGTCGCGGCGTCGACGGCCTTCGCGACCTCGGGCACCACTTCGGCGGGGTCACCGCGCACGACGAGCAGCCGCCCGCCGAGCGACGCGTCCAGCGCCCGGAGCGATCGGTAGAGGTAGGTGCGGCGGGCCGCGCCCGCCGGGTCGAGCAGGGCGGGGTCGAGCACGAACAGGGCGAGTGCGGTCTTCGCGGCGTCGCGGGCGGCCAGGAACGTCGGCTGGTCGCGCACCCGCAGGTCGCGGCGGAACCAGACGAGGGCCGTGTCGCTCATGGACGCCGACGCTAGCGGGGCCGCGCCGACCCGGCGCGTTGGATCGCGACCGCCGCCGCGACGCCGCCGCCGCCGCGTCCGGCACGTGTGGATGGGCCCCGGACCTCCCCGCCGGTGGCCGGATGTCCGCCCACCTCGGCGTCCCGGAAACGGGGACTCGCCGTCACGAAAACCGGGACTCGCCGTCATGAGAACGGCGACTCGGCGTTCGGGGGGCGGTCCAGCTGCGCAGGGCGCGCTCCAGCGGGGGACGCACCCAGGCGGCGAGGGCGGCGGGGTCGTGGGGGCCGCGGACCAGCGCCGTGAAGACCAATCCGTCCAGGAGGGCGGCGATCTCGTCGGCCGCGGCGGCGGGGTCGGCGGCGCCCTCCGCGGCGAGCGTGCGGGCGGCGAACGCGCGGATGGCGTCGCCGCCCACCACGAGCGCCGCGCGCAGACCCGGCTCCCGCGCGCCCGCGACGCTGAGCTCGTAGCGGGCGAGGGTGCGGTGCCGCCCGGTCGTCGCCATCACCACCGCCACCGCGACCGCCGCGTCGACGAGGTCCATGGAAGGCACGGCCACCACCTCCGGCGCCGCCTGGTCGATCTCCACCAGCCGCGCGACGCAGCCCTCGACGAGCGCGGACCGGCTGCGGAAGTAGTACGACGTGCTGCCCGGCGCGATGCCCGCGGCCGCGTCGACCGCGCGGTGGGTGAGCCCGCGCATGCCGTGCTCGGCGAGCACGCGCAGGGCGGCGTCGAGGATCTCGGTGCGCCGGGCGGTTCCCCGGCCACCCCGGCCTGCGCGGCTCCGGCGAGATCGCGGCCCCGGGCGATCTCGCCCCGCCCCGCCATGCCCCTGGCCTGCGGCGAACTGCTCGACCACCGCACCGGGGCGCGGTTCGGGTGCATGCCCATGTCGGCCGACGCCGTCTACTGGTACGCCACCTGGCGTGGTGAAAACGCAAACTCGCCGTCGCGAGAAGGGAGACTCGCCGTCACGGGAACGGAGACTCGCCGGGCGCTGCGGGTCCCCACCCGCTTCGCCACCCGCACCCTGGCCACCCAGATGGGTTTCACGCCTCCCGTCACATTGCACTAATGCGCATGTTCGCATATGTTCGCGGCCATGGGACACGGGCACGGTCACGGCCACGCCGTCGGACGCAGCGCCGACCGCCGCTGGCTCGCCGCAGCGCTCGCGTTGATCCTCACGTTCATGGCGGTCGAGTTCGTCGTCGGCCTCGTGGCCGGGTCGCTGGCGCTGATCTCCGACGCGGCGCACATGCTCACCGACGCGGCCGCGATCGCGCTCGCCCTGGTCGCCATCCGCCTCGCCGCCCGTCCCGCGAAGGGCGGCTACACGTACGGCCTGCGCCGCACCGAGATCCTCTCCGCCCAGGCCAACGGCATCACGCTGCTGCTACTGGCCGCCTGGTTCTGCTACGAGGGCGTGCGACGGCTGCTCGACCCACCGGCGGTCGAGGGCGGGCTCGTGCTGGTGACGGCGCTGGTCGGGATCGTCGTCAACGTCGCCGCCACGTGGTGCGTGAGCCGGGCCGACCGCACCAGCCTGAACGTCGAGGGGGCCTTCCAGCACATCCTCAACGACCTCTACGCGTTCATCGCGACGGCCATCGCGGGCCTCGTCGTGCTGACCACCGGCTTCGCCGGGGCGGACGCCATCGCCGCGCTCGTCGTGGCCGGGCTGATGATCAAAGCGGGCTGGGCGCTGCTGCGCGAGAGCGGCCGGATCTTCCTCGAGGCCGCGCCACGCGGCGTCGACCCCGACCGGATCGGGGCCGACCTCGCCGCGGTGGCGGGCGTCGACGAGGTGCACGACCTGCACATCTGGGAGATCACCTCGGGTGAGCCCGCGTTGTCGGCGCACGTGCTCGTGCGGCCCGACGTCGACTGCCACGCCGCCCGCCTGGCCATCGAGCAGGTGCTCCGCGCCGATCGGATCACGCACACGACGCTGCAGGTCGACCACCAGGAGACGGTCGGAGCGGAGCACTGCGAGGACGCCCACGGTCCGGTGCACCGGGCTTAGGCGGGGTAGTTGCGCTCCGTCTCGCCGATGTACAGCTGGCGGGGCCGCCCGATCTTCGTGGTGGGGTCGTTGATCATCTCGCGCCAGTGCGCGATCCAGCCCGGCAGCCGCCCGAGCGCGAACAGCACGGTGAACATGCGCGTGGGGAAGCCCATCGCGCGGTAGATCACGCCGGTGTAGAAGTCGACGTTCGGGTAGAGCTTGCGCTCGATGAAGTAGTCGTCGGCCAGGGCTTTCTCCTCGAGGGCCTTGGCGATGTCCAGCAGGGGGTCGTTGACCCCGATGCGCTTGAGGATCTCGTCGGCGCTCTGCTTGACGATCTTCGCCCGCGGGTCGTAGTTCTTGTAGACGCGGTGCCCGAAGCCCATCAGGCGCGCGCCCTTGTCCTCCTTGTTCTTGACCCGCTTGACGTAGTTCTCGACGTCGCCCTTCTCCTCGTTCTGGATCTTCTGCAGCATCTCCAGCACGGCCTGGTTGGCCCCGCCGTGCAGCGGCCCGAACAGCGCGTTGATGCCCGCGGAGATGGAGGCGAACAGGTTGGCGTTGGACGAGCCGACCATGCGGACGGTGGACGTCGAACAGTTCTGCTCGTGGTCGGCGTGCAGGATCAGCAGGGTGTCCAGCGCGCGGGCCATCTCCGGGTCGACCTCGTAGGGCTCGGCCGGGAACCCGAACGTCATGCGCAGGAAGTTCTCGATGAGGCCCTGCGAGTTGTCCGGGTAGAGGAACGGCTGGCCGATCGACTTCTTGTAGGCGTACGCCGCGATCGTCGGCAGCTTGGCCAGCAGCCGGATGGTGGACAGCTCGACGTCGTCGGCGTTGAACGGGTCGAGGCTGTCCTGGTAGAAGGTCGACAGCGCCGAGACGGCCGAGGAGAGCACCGGCATCGGGTGCGCGTCGCGCGGGAACCCGTTGAAGAACGCCTTGAGGTCCTCGTGCAGCAGCGTGTGGCGGCTGATCTTGTTGGTGAATTCGTCGAGCTCGGTCTTGCCGGGCAGCTCGCCGTAGATCAGCAGGTAGCTGACCTCCAGGAACGACGAGTGCTCCGCGAGCTGGTCGATGGGGTAGCCGCGGTAGCGCAGGATGCCCGCGTCGCCGTCGATGTAGGTGATGGCGGAGCTGCAGGCGGCGGTGTTGCCGTAGCCGGAGTCGATCGTGGTGTAGCCGGCGCCGGAGAGCAGCTTGCCGATGTCGAGCGCCGAGGATCCCTCGGTGGCCGCCTTGATCGGCAGCTCCTGGTCGCCGCCGGGCAGGCGGAGTACGGCGGTGTCGTCAGCAGTCATCGTGGAGGGTCCCTCACACTCGGATGGGCCGGGTTCAGCACCCACGCTAGTGCTCGCGCGGCCGTTTGTGCCCGATGAGGACTTACGTCACGGGCGCACGGTAGTGCCAGAACTCGCGGAACCGCGCCACAACGGCCACCATGCCGACGATCACGGCGATACCGCCCGCCGTAGCGGCCAGTCCGGGGCCGACGACGGCGGCCGCCGAGCCGTGCCACAGGTCGGCCACCCGCGGCCCACCGGCGACGACGACGATGAACACGCCCTGCATCCGCCCGCGCATCTCGTCGGTGGCGACGGTCTGCAGCATCGACGAGCGGAACACGGCGCTGACCAGGTCGCCCGCCCCGGCGATGGCCAGCAGGAGCACCGCGAGCCACAGCGTGCTGGTGAGCCCGAACAGGGCAACACCCAGGCCCCAGACGCAGATCGACACCAGCACCGCCACCCCTTGGCGGCGGATGCGCGTGAGGTACCCGGAGAACAGGCCGCCGACGACCGCGCCGATGGGGATCGCGGCGAACAGCAGGCCCAGCGCGAAGCCGCCGCCGGGCGGGTCGCCGAACGTCCGCTCGGCCATCTCCGGGAACAAGATCCGCGGCATGCCGAACGCCATGGCGATGATGTCGGCGAGGAACGAGACGAGCAGCACCTTGTGCAGCGCGGCGTAGCGGAACCCGGCGACGACGTCGCGCAGCCCCGCCCGGGCCCGCTGCTCGCCCGGGGGCGGCATCGCGGGCAGCCGCCACGTGGCCCACAGCGTGGCGAGCAGCGCGATGGCGTCGAGCAGGTAGAGGGTGGGCAGCCCGATCACCGGGATGAGCACGCCCGCCAGCAGCGGCCCGACGAACGCGCCGAGCTGGAAGACGGTGAAGTTGAGTGTGTTCGCGGCGGGCAGCAGCCCGGGCTCGACCAGCCGTGGGATCACCGCGCTGCGGGTGGGCTGGTTGATCGCCAGCAGCGCCGTCTGCACCGCGAACAGCACGAGCACGACCCAGACGTTGCCCACGCCGCTCGCCGCGATCACCCACAGCGCGAGCGACATCACCGCGATCCCCGCGCCGGTGACGAGCAGCAGCGTGCGGCGGTCGACCGCGTCGGCGATCGCGCCGCCCCACAGCCCGAACACGACCAGCGGGACCAGCCCGAAGAGCCCGGTCAGGCCGACGTAGGCCGACGAGCCGGTGAGCACGAAGATCTGGGTGGGCACCGCGACGACCGTGAGCTGCGCCCCGACCACGGTGATGACCCCGGCCGTCCACAGCCGCCGGTAGGCGGGCGTGCGCAGTGGGCGGGTGTCGGCGAGTGCGCCGCGGGCCACGCGGGTGAACCTGCGCAGGCGCGTCGTCGGATCCGGGTCGTTCACGTTGTCCACGCTAACCACCGCGTGCGGCGGCTCGCCTGGTGATTCCGATCAGGGCGCGATGCGGCGAACCGCCCAGGTGCGGTCGACCGGGTCGAGCACGAAGCGCAGCCGGTCGTGCATCCGGTCGGCCCGACCCTGCCAGAACTCCACCTGCTCGGGCTGGATCCGCCAGCCTCCCCAGTGCCCCGGCACCGGCACCGGCTCGTCGTCGGCGAACCGCTGGGTGATGGCGGCCAGCGCGTCGTCGAGCACGCGGCGGTCGCGCACCACCGTGGACTGCGGCGATGCCCAGGACCCCAGCTGCGAGCCGCGCGGGCGGCTCGCCCAGTACTCCTGCGTCTCCTCGGGCGCCACCTCCTCGACCGGACCGCGCACGTGCACCTGCCGGTGCTGGGCGTACCAGGGGAAGGTGGCCGACGCGTACCGCACGACGCGCAGGTCGTGGCTCTTCGACGACGTGTAGTTGGTGTAGAACACGACGCCGCGCTCGTCGAAGCCCTTGCAGAGCACCGTGCGCGACGACGGCCTGCCCTCTGCGTTCGCCGTGGCCAACACCATGGCGTTGACCTCGGGGAACCCCGCCTCCTGTGCTTCGGCGAACCACTTCACGAGCTGCTCGTGCCACGTGCCCGCCAAGCCCTCGACGTCGAGGCCCTCCCCGACGTAGTCCACCCGCATCCCGGCCAACTCCTGCGCCATCGACATCCCTTCTTCTCGCCGACGGTCGTGGGGTACCCATCCGGTGACCGATCCCACCCGCCTGTCCCGTTGCTTCGCAGCACCGGCGCGGGCAGATTGACGCCAACCACGGTAGCCGTCTGACCCGGCCGTGGGCACCATCCGACGGGCGGCGTAGCCCGGTGAGGAGACCGCAGTGACCGCTGCGCAGGACGTACCTCCGCCCCCGCCCGGCTTCAAGTCCGGGTTGGAGGGCCACGTCGCGTTCCGCACCGAGATCGCCGAGCCGGACAAGGACGGCGGCGCGCTGCGCTACCGCGGGGTCGACATCGAGGACCTCGTCGGCAAGGTCTCCTTCGGCAACGTCTGGGCGCTGCTCGTCGACGGGCGCTTCGGGCCCGGGCTGCCGCCCGCCGACCCGTTCCCGATCCCGGTGCACACGGGCGACGTGCGCGTGGACGTCCAGGCCGCGCTGGCCATGCTCGCCCCCTACTGGGGCTACCGCCCGCTGCTGGACATCGCCGCCGAGGAGGCCCGCGAGCAGCTCGCGCGGGCGTCGGTCATGGCGCTGTCGTACGTGGCCCAGTCGGCCCGAGGCATCGGGGTGCCCGCGGTGCCGCAGGCCCGCATCGACCAGTGCTCGACGATCACCGAGCGGTTCATGACGCGCTGGCGCGGCGAGCCGGACCCGGCGCACGTCAAGGCGGTGGACGCGTACTGGGTGTCGGCGGCCGAGCACGGCATGAACGCCTCGACCTTCACCGCGCGCGTGATCGCCTCCACCGGCGCGGACGTGGCCGCCGCGCTCTCCGGGGCGATCGGGGCGATGTCCGGCCCGTTGCACGGCGGCGCGCCCGCCCGGGTGCTGCCGATGCTGGAGGAGGTCGAGCGCACCGAGGACCCGACCGCGCTGGTCAAGGGCATCCTCGACCGCAGGGAGAAGCTGATGGGCTTCGGCCACCGGGTGTACCGGGCCGAAGACCCGCGCGCCCGGGTGCTGCGCCGCACGTGCAGCGAGCTGAAGGCGCCGCGCTACGAGGTGGCGGTGGCGCTGGAGCAGGCGGCGCTCAAGGAGCTGCGGGAGCGGCGGCCCGACCACCCGATCGAGACGAACGTCGAGTTCTGGGCCGCGGTGGTCCTGGACTTCGCCGAGGTGCCGCCGCACATGATGCCCGCGATGTTCACCTCGGCCCGCACGGCCGGGTGGAGCGCGCACATCATGGAGCAGAAGCGCGAGTCCAAGCTGGTGCGGCCGTCGGCGCAGTACATCGGGCCCGCGCCGCGCCGCCCGGAGGACGTCGAGGGCTGGGACGAGATCGCCCACACCTGACCGGCCGCGGCGACGGCGACGGTCCGTTTCCGTGACGGCGAGTCTCCGTTCTCATGACGGCGAGTCGCGAGATCGGTGACACCGGTCAGGGCAGGCGGGGGTGGTAGACGAGCAGCGCGCAGTCGCCGACCCGGCGCAGGTCGACCAGCTCCATCCGGTCGACCGCGGCGGCGGCCAGGCGCGGGGCCGCCGGGTCGCCGACGACCAGCGGGGCGACCACGACCTGCAGCTCGTCGACCAGCCCCGCGGTGAGGAACGCCGTGGTCGTGCGGGTGCCGCCCTCGACCATGAGCCGGGCGACCCCGCGCGCGGCGAGGTCGGCCAGCACGGCAGGCAGGTCCGGCGCGATCACGACGGTCGCGAGCCCGGCCAGGCGGCGTTGCAGCTCGGGGACGACCGGGGCGGCTGTGGGGGCGGCCACCGGCGCGGCGACGAGCGCGTAGACGAGCTTCTCGCCGTCGCCCGTGGTGAAGAACTTGGCGCTCGGGTCGAGGCCGCGGCCGCTGCGGGTGATCGCGACCTTGATCGGCGACGGCGGGAGGCCGCGGGTGACCCGCTCAGCGCTGCGGGCGGCCGAGCGGACCAGCAGGCGGGGGTCGTCGGCGGCGATCGTGGCCGCGCCGACGAGGATCGCGTCGGCGGCCGCGCGCTCGGCGTCGACCCGGTCGAGGTCCTCGGCGCCCGACAGGATCAGCCGCTCGGGGCTGGCGTCGTCGACGTGGCCGTCGAGCGAGGTGGCCACCGACAGCAGCACGTGAGGACGGTTCACGGCGCGTGCCGGGCCGCGGCCTCGCGCCGAGAGCTGACGCCGAGCTTGGTGAGGATCGCCGACACGTGGTGGTCCACCGTGCGCACCGAGAGGACCAGCCGTGCGGCGATCTCCGGGTTGGAGAGCCCCTCGGCGAGCAGGCCCAGCACGTCGAGCTGGCGCTCGGTGAGCCCGGCCGGGTTCTCCCGCGTCGCGAGCGTCGGCCCGCGCGGGATCCGCTGCACGCCGAGCTCCCGCAGCCGTCGCCGCACGAGGGTGGCCGCGGGCCCGGCGCCGAGCCCGTCGAGGCAGGCGAGCGCGGCGAGGACGGTGTCGGCATCGGGCGACTCCGCGAGCTCGAGCGCCTGCGCGTAGGGGTCTACGGCTACGGCCGCGGCCGCGGCCCGCCAGTCGCCGCGCAGGCCCGCGGCGAACTCCTCGGGGCAGCCGTCGAACGGCTCGGCGGGCCGCCCCAGCCGTCGCAGGTAGCGCAGCAGCTCACCGCGGTAGCGCTCCGCGCCCGGCCGGTGCAGCCGCTCGCCGAGCAGCCGGACGGGCTCGTCGGCCAGCTCGGATCGCCCCGTGAGCCACGCGTGTTCGACGGTGGCCAGCGCGGCGGGCGCGAGGACGGGGAGCACGTCGGCGCGCCGGGCCAGATCCCACGCCCGCTCCAGCCACTCGTCGGCGTCGTCGGCGCCGCGGCGCACCAGGAGCCGGGCCAGCACCGGCAGCGTGTGCCGGGCCAGCACGCCCGCGTCCGGGTGCGCCCCGACGAGCTCGCGCAGCCCCTGTTCGGCGGCCGCCCACTCCCCGCGGATCATCTGGAGCAGGCTGCGGTGCGCCTCGAGCGTGTAGGCGTGCGACAGGAACTCGACCTCGCGCGCGCGGCTGAGCCCCTCGTCGACGTAGTGGGCCAGCTCGTCGTAGCGACCGATCCGTTCGAGCGCCCGCACGATGCTGGTGTAGGAGCGGGCGAGGTAGTCGTGCTGGCCCGCCGTGGTCGCCTGCTCGATGCCGTCGCGGAGAAGGTCGAGGCCACCGAGGTCGCCGAGCTGCACCCGAGCCAGGCCCGCGTAGCTCGTGCCGAACGCGATGAGGTCGTCGCGGCCCGCTGCGAGCTCGGCCGCCTCCGCGAGCGCGGGCAGCGCCGCCTGCTCGTCGTCGGTGAGCACGAGCAGCACCGCCCGGTGGGTGGCGGCCAGCGCGTCGGTCGGCGCGGCGGCCACCGCCCGTTCGATCACCGCGCGCGCCTCCCGCAGCTCGGCGTTCATGTAGAGCTGGCGGGCCAGCGTGACGAGGGTCTTCGCGTCCTCGCGCAGGGCGACGGCCGAGCGCGCGGCCGTCACGGCGTCGGCGAACCGGTTGGCGTAGTAGAACTCCCAGGCCAGCTCCTCGAAGAAGGCCGCGCGGTCGTCGTGGGGCAGGCGGTCGGCGACCGGCCGCACCTGCTCCCGGAAGGCGAGCGCCTGCTGGTGCGCGCCCGCCGCCGCGGCCGCCCGGGCGGCGGCAGGCCCGTGGGCGATCACCGCGTCGACGTCGCGGCAACGGTCGGCGTGGTGCAGGATCCGGGCCCGGTCCGGGGGCTCTTCGTCGAGGAGCGCGGCGAGGACGGCCCGGTTGAGCTGGATCCGACGGCCGCCGGGCAGGCTCTCCTCGACGGCTTGGCGGGCCAGCTCGTGCCGGAAGGTGAGCGCGCCGTCGCGCACGTCGAGCACGCCGAGCTCCTCCGCGGGCGCGGCGAGGTCGGCCCAGCCGGGCTGCAGCACGTCGAGCAACTCGGGCTCGGCGCGGGCCGGGATCACCGCGAGCTGCTCGACGAACGCGCGACTCGCCTCCGACAGCCGGGTGAGCCGCCCGAGCACGGACTCGCTGACGCTGGCGGGCAGCCGTCCGCCCGCGTGGAGCAGCTCGGTGACGAGGAACGGGTTGCCGCGCGTGCGGCCGTGCACGTGCAGCGCGACGGCCCGGTCCGGCGCGAGCGCGATCACCGCGTTGAGCGACAGCCGATTCAGCGCGACGCGCACCGCCGACGGCGCCGCGCCCAACAGCCTGCGCAACGGCGAAGCGCGGCCCACCTCGTCGTCGCGGTAGGTGAGGATGACCGCGGTACGCAGGTCGCCGATCCGGCGGGACACGAACGCGAGCAGGTCGAGCGTGGCCTCGTCGGCCCAGTGCAGGTCCTCCACGAGCAGCACGGTCGGCGGCCCCGCGGACAGCTCGGCGAGCACGGCCGCGGCGACGTCGCCCGATCCGGCCAGCGCCGCGGCGAGCGGGCCGTGGGTGCGGCGGGCCACGTCGCGGATCGCGCCGAGCGGGGCGGGCGTGAGCAGGTCGTCGCACGCACCGGACAGGACGCGGGTGCCGCGCGGGAGGTCCTCGACGAACGCCCGCACCAGGCTGGTCTTGCCGATCCCGGCCTCGCCCGAGACGAACACCATCCGGCCTGCACCGCGGGTGGCGTCGGCCAGCGCGCCCCGCAGGCTCGCCGTCGCCGACTGCCGCTCCAGCAGCTCCACATGGGGAACGCTACCCATTGCCCATGCCGTGGTGCGCGCCACAGATGGGCATCGGATACCGATGGAACGCAGGCTCGGCACTCCTACCGTCATCTACGACTTGAGGAGGTCACCATGTTCGCCACCGTCGTCTGCCCGTTCTGCACCGCGCTGCTCACCGTCGTCGACGACCGGCCCTCGCGCTGCCGCGCGTGCTTCGCCCCGGTGATCGGGAGGAACTACGCAGGCAGACCCGCCTTGCGGCTGGTGCGCGCCCGGCCGACGGCGAGCGAGAGCGCACCCGCGACGAGGCACAGCGCACCGCCGACGTACCAGGCCGCGTCGTAGGTGTGCAGCCGGTCGCGGATGATCCCCGCGACCAGCGCCATCACGGCCGCCCCCACCTGGTGCGACGCGAACACCCACCCGAACACGACGGGTGCGCGCGCGCCGTAGTGCTCGCGGACGAGCGCCATCGTCGGCGGGATGGTCGCCACCCAGTCGAGGCCGTAGAACACGACGAAGAGCAGCAACGTCGGGTGGACGGACGGCCCGAGCACCAACGGCAGCGCCATCAGCGAGATCCCGCGCAGCACGTAGTAGACGAGCAGCAGCAGCCGGGGGTCGACGCGGTCGGTGAGCCAGCCCGAGCCGATCGTCCCGGCGATGTCGAAGATCCCGACGAGGGCGAGCAGACCCGCGCCGACGGTGATGGGCAGCCCGTGGTCGTGCGCGGCGGGCACGAAGTGCGGCTGGATGAGACCGAACGTCGTCGCCCCGCAGATCGCCATCCCGCCCGCGAGGTACCAGAACGGCTTGGTGCGGGCGGCGTCGGCCAGCGCCCGCAGCGCGACCCGGGCGGCGCCGATGCGCACGACGGGCGGCTCGTCCTCGGGCGTGCCGCCGTAGGGGGCGACGCCGACGTCGGACGGGCGGTCGCGCAGCAGCCACACCACGAGCGGCGCCACGGCGAGCGCGGCGGCCGCCACCCCGAGCGAGGCCACCCGCCAGCCCGCCGCGTCCGTCACCGCCGCGACCAGGGGCAGGAACACGAGCTGGCCCGCCGCGCCACCCGCCGTCAGCACGCCGGAGACGAGGCCGCGGTGGGTCACGAACCAGCGGCCCGTCACCGTCGCGACCAGCGCCAACGCCATCGAACCCGTGCCGAGGCCGACGAGCACGCCCCAGCACAGCACCAGCTGCCAGCTCGCCGTCATGAACACCGTGAGCCCGCTGCCGGACGCCACGACCAGCAGGGCCGCCGTGACCACCGCGCGGATCCCGAACCGCTCCATGAGCGCCGCGGCGAACGGCGAGGTCAGGCCGTAGAGGGCCATGTTCACCGCGAACGCGGTGGAGATCGTGGTGACCGACCAGCCGAACTCCTCGCGCAGCGGGTCCATGAACACCCCGGGCACGGACCGGAAGCCCGCGGCGCCGACGAGCGCCAGGAAGGTCACGGCGGCCACCCACCACGCGGGGTGGATCCGTCGCACTTGCAGGTCTGTCACGCCGTGCAGCATCGCTGATCTTCCCGGCCGTTGGGTAGTGGCCCGAAAGCCAATATGTGAAAGAATCCGGCCATGCATGAGGTAGCTGTTCTGGCCTTGCCGTCGGTCGTCGCGTTCGAGCTGGGGCTGCCGCACAAGCTGATCGGCGGGGCGGTCGACGACGCGGGCAGGCCGCTCTACCGGGTGCGGGTGGCGACGGTCGACGGCGGGCCGGTGCGCACGTCGGCGGGCTACTCGGTGCTCCCCGAGTACGACGCGTCGATCCTGCGCACGGCCGACACGGTGGTGGTGCCCGGCATCCAGCGGGGGGCGGCGGTGGAGCGCGGCGGGCTGGAGGACACCGTGGGCGCGGCCCTCGACGGCCTCCGCGCGCGGCTGATGTCGATCTGCACCGGGGCCTTCGTGCTGGCCGCCGCCGGACGGCTGGACGGGCGGCCCGCCACAACGCACTGGATGCACACGGCGGCGTTCCGGCGGTTCTTCCCGGCCGTGCGGCTGGATCCGGACGTGCTCTACGTCGACGACGGCGACGTCCTCACCTCGGCGGGCAACGCCGCGGGCATCGACCTGTGCCTGCACCTCGTGCGCCGCGACCACGGCCTCGCGGTGGCCAACCGGGTGGCCCGGCGCAGCGTGGTGTCGCCGTGGCGGGAGGGCGGGCAGTCGCAGTTCGTCGAGCCGTTGTCCGATGTCGCCGGGGCGGACACGGCCGCGACCCGCGCGTGGGCGTTGGACCGGCTCGACCAGCCCCTGGGCCTCGCCGACCTCGCGGCGCACGCCGCCATGAGCGTGCGCACGTTCACCCGCCGGTTCCGCGACGAGACGGGGGTGAGCCCGGTGCGCTGGCTCACCGACCGGCGCGTCGAGCTGGCCCGGCGGCTGCTGGAGACCACCGAGCTGCCCGTCGACCGGGTGGCGCAACGGGCGGGGTTCGGCACCCCGACCGCGTTGCGCCAGCAGCTGCACGCCGCGGTCGGGGTGGCCCCGTTGACCTACCGGCGCACCTACCGGCCCGCCGCCCACGTGGCCAGCTGGAGGTCGTAGCGCTCGCGACGGATGCGCTGGTCGACGTACAGCAGGCCGGTGAGGCCCGCGAAGTACGGCGTGGCGAACGTCGTGACGACCACGGAGGCCAGCCCGATCGCGATGGAGAAGCCGGTGCCGGGCACGGCGCCGGTCGACAGCGTGTCGGCCGCGCCCGCCAGCCCCGCGATGGCGCCGAGGATGCCGCCGAGGACGCCGAAGACCAGCACGGCGACCAGCAGCACGCCGAAGACCTGCAGCCAGGCGCCGCGCACCAGGTCGCGAGATCGGGTGAGGGCCGCGATCACGCCGATGTCCTCCATGACGTAGGCGGCCGTCGCGAGCGACAACAGCACCCCCACGTACACCAGCAGGACGAGCGCGGCGATGCCGAGCAGGATGCCGATGACGGCGCCCACGCCGCCGCCGATGCCGACCCCGAGCCCGATCGCCAGCCCGAACCCGACAACCGCAACGACGGCGAAGAACAGGCCGAGCAGGATCGAGACCCCGATGAGGCCGGGGACCTTCGGCAACGCGGCCTTCCACGCCGAGCCGATGTCGGTGCGGCGGCCGAGCAGGGCGCCGTGCAGCACGGTGAACAGGATCCCGGTGAGGATCGCACCGAGGATCAGGCCGAGGATCAGCACGATCCCGGACGCGCTGAACGACCGGGCGAGATAGGCGCCGACGGCGGCCGACGACCGCGGCGGCTGGCCCGTGACGCCGAACACGGCCTGCGCGCCGAACTGGACCAGCTGCAGGACGACGGCCACGACGAGCGCGGGCACCAGCGTGGCGACGGGGTTGGCCCGGATGTAGTTGAAGGCGCCGCCGAAGAAGTCGCCGAAGCTCAGCGGGCGCAGCGGGATGATCCCCGGGCGGGGGGCGGTGTGGAAGCCGGGCGGCCCGTAGGCCGGGCCGTAGGACTGCGGGCTGTTGCCGGGTGGGCCCTGCTGGGCGTAGGCGGGCCCGTAGCCGGGCGGGGGTCCGTAGCCGGGCGGCGGCTGCTGGCCGAAGCCCTGGGGTCCGGGGCTTTGTGGTCCGGGGCCCTGCGGCCCGGCGCCCTGGGGCCCGTAGCCGGGTGGGCCGTACGGTGACGGCCCCGGCTGTCCGGGGGCCGGGCCGTAGCCGGGCGCCCCGGCGTACCCCGGCGCGCCCGCCGGGCCGTAGTCGGGCGGCCCGTACCCCGCGGGCCGGTACCCACCGCTGCCGCCGGGACCGTCGGCGGCGCGGTAGGCCCCGCTGCCACCCGGGCCATCGGCCGCGCGGTAAGCGCCACTGCCACCCGGGCCATCCGCCGACGCCGCAGCCCCGTAAGCGCCGCTGCCACCCGGGCCATCGGCCGCGCGGTAGGCGCCACTGCCACCCGGGCCATCCGCCGACGCCGCAGCCCCGTAAGCGCCGCTGCCACCAGGGCCGTCGGCCGCGCGGTAGGCCCCACTGCCACCCGGGCCATCCGCCGACGCCGCAGCCCCGTAAGCGCCGCTGCCACCGGGCCGTCGGCCGCGCGGTAGGCACCGCTGTCGCCCGGGCGGGATCCGCCGTCGGCGGAGCTCGCCGAGGGGCCCTGCCCGCCTGCGCCCCCGAGGTCGAAGACGGCCGTGCGATCGGACGCGTCTCCCGAATCGAAGGCCGCGGTAGAGCGGAAGCCGGACGGCGGGGTGAGGTCCGATGCGGGGTCGCGGGGCTCAGCGCCCGTGGTGGGTCCAGCTTTGCCCTCCGGCCCTCCCGCCCCGCTCGATTCGGAGGGCGTCGCGCCCGACCCGCTTGCGCTCGACGCGGCGGATCCGTTCGGCGTTGCCGAGCCCGCCGAGACCAGGCCCGTCGAAGCTCGCCCCGCTGACACCAGGTGCGTCCGAACGCGGACCACCGACGCCCGGTGTGCCTGCATCCGACCCGCCGGCACCAGATGCGCCAGAGCCCGACCCGGCGGCACCCGTTGCGCCCGAGCCCGCGCCCGACTCGTCGGCACCCCATGCGCCAGAGCCCGAGCCAGCGGCACGCGGTGCGCCCGGCCCGTCGGCGCCCCATGCGCCCGAGTCCGCGGCGCTCGCCGCGGCGGGGCTTGACGCCCCGGCACCCGATCCGGCGTCTGCGCCCGGCGCGGGCGCCTCGGCACCCGACGCACCGGAGCCCGGCGCCCCTGCGGCCGGGCCGCCGTCGGCCGTCGATCCTCCGGCTGCCGACGACCCGTCTCCCGAGCCCGCGGCCCCGACCGTGCCGAAGCGCGGACCAGGCGGGGGGATCGAGACCGTGTCCGGGTCGCGGCGCGGATCGTCGTGGCGGGGGTCGTCCGCAGGCGGCTCCGGCGGCTCGGCCGACGACCCGGCGCCCGCCGCGGACCCGGGCGCCGACGCGGCGCCCGGGAACGGGCTGTGCTTCAAGGTCGGCTCGTCCTCGTGGCGCCCGTGCTCGCCGGGCCGGTCCGGCGTATCCGTCATCGCACACTCCCCCGTGTTGACCGGTCGCGGACATCCTGGCAGGCCCGCCCGTGTCGCGCGGCCCTTCCGTCCAACTCGTCCGCCCTGCCCAGTGAACCCCAAACCGAGGGAGGGAGACTGAAACGGTGACAGCTTCCTCGCCCGCCGACCTCACGATCCCCGCCGACCTGAAGCCCCGCGACGGGCGCTTCGGCTGCGGACCCTCCAAGGTGCGCCCCGAGCAGCTCGCCACGCTGGCCGCCTCGGGCGCCTTGATGGGCACCTCGCACCGGCAGGCGCCGGTGAAGGCGCTGGTCGCGCGGGTGCGGGCGGGCCTCGCGGAGCTCTTCGGCCTGCCCGCGGGCTACGAGGTCGTCCTCGGCAACGGTGGCTCCACGGCGTTCTGGGACGTCGCGACGTTCAGCCTCGTCCGCGAGCGCGCCCTGCACCTCACCTACGGCGAGTTCTCCGCCAAGTTCGCCGAGTCCACGCAGGGCGCGCCGTTCCTCGCCGACAGCGTGGTCGTCAAGTCCGAGCCGGGCACCGCACCGGAACCGCAGGCCGACCCCTCCTGCGACGTCCTGGCCTGGGCCCACAACGAGACCTCCACTGGCGTCGCCGTGCCGGTGGTGCGGCCCGCCGAGGCGATCGACGGGCAGCTCGTCGTGATCGACGCGACCTCCGGCGCGGGCGGCCTGCCCGTCGACATCCAGCAGGCCGACACCTACTACTTCGCGCCGCAGAAGGGCTTCGCCTCCGACGGCGGCCTCTACATCGCGCTGATGAGCCCGGCCGCGCTCGAGCGGGTGGCCGAGCTGGCGGCGTCCGACCGGTGGATCCCGCCGTTCCTCTCGCTCGCCACCGCTGTCGACAACTCGCTCAAGGAGCAGACCTACAACACGCCCGCCCTGGGCACGCTCGTGCTCATGGCCGAGCAGATCGACTGGATGCTCGGCCTCGGCGGCCTGGACGCTTGCGTCGCGCGTACGGCGGAGTCGTCGTCGTGGCTGTACTCGTGGGCGGAGAAGTCGGAGTTCGCGACGCCGTTCGTCACCGATCCCGCCCATCGGTCGCAGGTCGTCGGCACGATCGACTTCGACGCCGCCGTCGACGCCGCGGCCGTGGCGAAGACGTTGCGCGCCAACGGGATCGTCGACACCGAGCCCTACCGCAAGCTGGGCCGCAACCAGCTGCGGATCGGCATGTTCCCGGCCGTCGACCCGGCCGACGTCACCGCGCTCACGGCGTGCGTCGACTGGGTGGTCGAGCAGCTCCACTAGGGCTCGTTGCGGAGGGTAGTCACACCAGTCTCAGCATTACCAGTGGCGCACAACCAGGTACGCTGCGTGACTTCCCCAATTGTGCCCGCCGGACCTGCACGTTCGGGTCCGGCGCGCCTCCGCGGCACGTTGCGGTTGTGCATCTACCGTCACCCTGACGGGGAGTGTGAAGAGGGCGGGAGGCCGCGGATGCGGGCGCTGCGGGTTGTCGGGATCACCGAGGGCGGCGGGGAGCTCTCCGTCGTGCTCGAGGATTCCGCCCGCCAGGAGCGGTTCACCGTGCCCGCCGACGAGCAGTTGCGCGCCGCCGCCCGGGGGGACCTCACCCGGCTCGGGCAGATCGCGATCGAGTTGGAGAGCCAGTTGCGCCCACGTGAGATCCAGGCCCGCATCCGTGCCGGAGCGTCCGTGGACCAGGTCGCAGCGGCCGCGGGCGTGCCGAGCCAGAAGATCGAGCGGTTCGCGTACCCGGTGTTGCTGGAGCGGTCGCGCACGGCCGAGGTCGCCCAGCGCGCGCACCCGATGCGGGCGGACGGGCCGGACACCCGCATGCTGGCCGACGTCGTCGCGCACACCTTCGGCCTCCGCGGCCAGGAGTACGTCTCCGCCGAATGGGACTCGTGGAAGGGCGACGACGGGCGCTGGGTCGTCGCGCTCTCCTGGCGGGCGGGGCGCTCGGACAACCGCGCGCTCTGGGCGTTCCAACCGGGGGCGCACGGCGGCACCGTCACGGCGATCGACGAGCACGCGCACGACCTGGTCGAAGGCCTGCCCGCGCGGCCACTGCGCACCGTGGGGCCGGTGATCGACATCTCCCGGCCGGACGAGCAGCCGCCACCCGCGCCTGAAGAGGGGCACGAGCTGCGGGCGGCCGCGTCGGACATCGCGGCGCGCCGGGACGTGTCCGACTGGTCGCGCGTCGCTCCCGAGCCACGCCGCCCGGAATCGCGGCGTCCGGCCGCGCGGCCCGAGCCCGGCGAGCCCCACCGGTCCGGTCGGGCCGACGAGCCCGCCACCGACTGGCCCGCTCCCCCTCGGCAGTCCGAGTCGGGACGTCAAGGCGACACGGCCGCGTCCGCCGACGGCTCGGACGGCCGCCGCGACACCCCGCCCGCCGACCGCGCCCGCACCGACGACCGTCCCCGCGCGGGCGCCTCGGCCGAGGCGTCGCAACCCGCCACCGGCCCGACCGGTACGGCGCGACCCGACAACTCACCGTCCGGCACGACCGGCGCCACTCCGTCCGGCAGCAACGGCGCCACACCGTCCGGCGCGAACGGCGCCACCCCATCCGGCAGCAACGGCGCCACACCGTCCGGCGCGAACGGCGCCACCCCATCCGGCAGCAACGGCGCCACACCGTCCGGCACCGCCGGCGCCGGCTCGCCCGGCGCCACCCCGTCCGCGCCCACGGACGATCGCGTTCGGCCGGGCGCCGCGTCAGCGGCAGACCGCCCGGCTGGCGGCGGCGACACTGCCGCAACCCGCCCTGACACCCGGGTTGGCTCTTCGCAGCCCGAGGCCGCCGTGCCCAACGCGCGAGCACCACAGCCGGAAGCGGCAGGCGAGCCCGACGAGACGGCCGCGGCCGCCGAGACGACGGCGGACCAGTCCCCGACCGAAACCCCTGCCCCCCGCCGCGCCGAGCCCGAAGCCACGCCGACACAGCAGACGACGAAGCGCGGCCGCAAGGGCAAGCCCGTCATGCCGTCCTGGGACGAGGTCCTGTTGGGCGTGCGCAGCCAGCGCTGAGCAGCTGCACGGCCAGGTTCTGCGGCCAAGGCGCAGTGCCTAGCTCACGGCGGACACACCAACGTCACGCACGGGGCGGGCGAAGGCCGTCGCGCACGACGGCGAGCAGCCGCTCGGGGAGGTCGGGGTCGGCGCTGTCCTGCACCGCCTGCAGCAGGCCCTTGAGCAAGGCGAGCAATTCGGCCGCGCCGATCCCGGCACGCACGGCACCGGCGGCCCGAGCGCGGGCGAGCAGCCGGTCGAGCGCCCCGTGGAGCTCGGTGCGGGCCACCGCGACGGCCGCCTCCCCGACCCCGCCGAGCGCGTCGGGCAGGTCGCGCTTGGCGACGGCCTCCTCGGCGATGCGGCCGAGCAGCGCGTCGAGCGCGGCGCCGGGGTCGGCCGCCTCGACGCCAGCTTCGGCGAGCACGACGAGCTCCCGCACCCGCGCCACCGTGACCGCCTCGAACAGCGCCTCCTTCGTCGGGAAGTGGCGGTAGACCGTGCCGGGGCCGACGCCCGCCCGCGCCGCGATCGCGTCGAGCGGCACGCCGTACCCCGATTCGGCGAACGCCTCGCGGGCAGCGGTGAGCACCCGCTCGCGGTTGCGGCGGGCGTCGGCGCGCAGTGGTCGATCGGGCGTGGACAAACGGAGCGCTCGTTCCGTATCGTCGAAGCGGAGTGACCGTTCCGATTATAGGGAGGACGGATGGACCGCAGCCCACGCGAGGTCGCCGAGCTGGTGCGTCAGATGGTCGCGGGCGAGGGGGTGGTGTTCGCCGACCTCTTCGCCGAGGACGGCGTGCTGCGCTTCCCGTTCGCACCGCCCGGCATGCCCCGCGAGATCCGCGGACGGGAGGCGATCCGCGCGGCCAGGACCTCGGAGGCGGGCAGGCGTTCGCTGCTCGTCATGGACGCGGTCGAGCTCGTCGTGCGCGAGACCGACGATCCCGAGGTGGTCGTCACCGAGATCGAGCACTACGGACACTCGCACGCCCTCGACGGGCCGTACCGCTTCCGGGCGCTGGCCGTCGTGCGCGTGCGCGACGGCGAGATCGTCAGCTACGACGACTACATGGACCCCATCGCCATGGCCGCCCTGCTCGGCCGTACCGACGAGCTGGCCGCCGCCCTCCGCGCCTCGTAAGAAGATCGCCGCGAGTGGCACCGGACGGCGGTCCGGAGCTGCGTGGTGTGCCGACTCGACGCGATCACCGCTGTTCGGCGGCCTCCGCGGCCGCCAGCCACTCCAGCTCGACGTCCTCGCGTTCGGCGATGACCCCGCGCAGCTCGCCGTCGAGCGCCAGCAGGCGCTCCGGCTCGGTGGCGGCCTCGACCATCTGCTCGTGCAGCGCCTTCTCGCGGGCCGCCAAGGTCTCCAGCCGCCGCTCGAGCCGCGCCGCCTCCTTGCGGGCCGCCCGCTGCTCGGCCCCCGAGCGCGCAGCACCGCCGCCCGCTTCCGACCCGGCACCGCGTACGGCCGCTCCTGCGCCGCTTCCCTGCGCCTGCCCCGCGCCCGCACGGCTACCCGCCTGCGCAGGCCCCGCGCCCCGCGCGCCCGCAGGCGCTGCGCCCGACCGCCGCTGCGCGCCGTGACCGCGGCGGGCCAGGTACTCCTCGATCCCGCCGGGCAGGTGCGTGACCTTCCCGTCGCCCAGCAACGCGACGACCGTGTCGCACACGCGCTCCACGAGGTACCGGTCGTGGCTGACGACCACGAGCGTGCCCGGCCAACCGTCGAGCAGGTCCTCGAGGCGGGAGAGGGTGTCGACGTCCAGGTCGTTGGTGGGCTCGTCCAGCATCAACACGTTGGGCTCGGCCATCAGGAGCCGGGTGAGCTGCAACCGTCGCCGCTCGCCGCCGGAGAGCTGCCCGACCGGGGTCCACTGCCGCGCGGCCGGGAAGCCGAGCCGCTCCAGCACCGACGACGCGGTGAGCTCCAGCTTGCCCAGCCGCACGTACTTCGCCACCGCCTCGGTGGCCTCCAGCACGCGCATCTCCCCCGGCAGGTCGACCAGCTCCTGCTTCAGCTCGGCGAGCTGCACGGTGCGACCGCGGATCACGCGCCCGCTGTCGAGCGGCCGCGCCCCCGTGAGCGCGTGCAGCAGGGTGGTCTTGCCCGAGCCGTTGACGCCGACGATCCCGATGCGGTCGCCGGGCCCGAGCCGCCACGTGACGCGGTCGAGCAGCGTGCGCCCGCCGATCGCCACCGTGGCGTCCTCCAGCTCCAGCACGGTGCGCCCGAGCCGGTTGGTGGCGAAGCCGAGCAGCTCCACCTTGTCGCGCGGCGGCGGCACGTCGGCGATCAGCGCCTCGGCCGCCTCGATGCGGAACCGCGGCTTGGACGTGCGCGCGGGCGGTCCGCGCCGCAGCCAGGCCAGCTCCTTGCGGGCGAGGTTCTGCCGACGGGCCTCGGCGGCATCGGCCTGGCGCGCGCGCTCGGCCCGGGCGAACACCCAGTCGGCGTAGCCGCCGAGGTAGCCCTCGACCCGGCCGCCCGCCACCTCCCAGGTGCGGGTGCACACCGCGTCGAGGAACCACCGGTCGTGCGTGACCACGACGACCGCGCACCGCCGCGCCTCGAGGTGCTCGGCGAGCCAGCCGATGCCTTCGACGTCGAGGTGGTTGGTGGGTTCGTCGAGCACGACCAGGTCGAGGTCGCCGAGCAACGCCGTGGCCAGCGCGACGCGGCGCTTCTCGCCACCGGACAGCCCGTCGACGGTGCGATCGAGGTCGTGCACGCCCAGGCCGTCCAGGACGTCGCGCACCTGCGGATCGGCCGCCCACTCGTGCTCGGCCCCGTACCCGCCGAGGACGACGTCGCGCACCCGGGCCCCCTGCGGGAGGTCGTCGCCCTGCGCCAGGCGCGCCACCCGCAGCCCACCCAACCTGCTCACGCGTCCCGCGTCGGGGGCACGCAGGCCGGTGAGGATGTCGAGCAGCGTGGTCTTGCCGCCGCCGTTGAGCCCGACGACGCCGATCCGGTCGCCCGTCTCGACCCCGAGCGACACGCGGTCGAGCAGCACCCGCGACGCGTCGCCGGGGACGTGCGCGGTGACCGTCTCCAGGTTGACGAGGTTGGCCATCAGGCGCGCACCGGGGGCCAACTGGGGCCGGGCTCCGGAGCCTCGACGACGCGGGCACCCGGCACCGGGCCGTGCGCCACCCGGACCGTGCGGCACACGCCCACGCCCGCCAGCTCGGTGGCGACGTCGAGCGCGGCATCCGCCCCCGCGCACAGGAACGCGCACGTGGGCCCGGATCCGGAGACGAGCCCGGCGAGCGCGCCCGCGTCGACGCCCGCCCGCAGTGTGCGACGCAGCTCGGGGGCGAGGCTGATGGCGGCGGGCTGCAGGTCGTTGCCGAGCGACAGGGCGAGCTGGCGCGGGTCGCCGCCCGCGATGGCCTCCAGCACCGGCTCTACGGGCCGGGCGGGGGGCAGGACGCCGTCGCGGAGCCGGTCGAGCTCGCCGAACACCGAGGGCGTGGCGAGCCCGGTGCGGTGCAGAGCGATCACCCAGTGCTGGGTGTGCCGCGACAGCACCGGCACGATCTGCTCACCCCGGCCCGTACCGAGCGCGGTGCCGCCGTGCAGCGCGAACGTGACGTCGCTGCCCAGCTCGGCGGCGAGGCCGGACAGCTCGTCGCGGGACAGGTCGAGCTTCCACAGCGCGGACAGACCCACCAGCGCGGCCGCCGCATCGGCGCTCCCACCGGCCATGCCGCCCGCCACGGGGATGCCCTTGCGCAGGACGAGGGCGACATCTGGATCCCGGTCGGCCCGCTCGGCGAGCAGCTGGACCGCGCGCCAGGCGAGGTTGGTCTCGTCGGCGGGCACTTCCGTGACCCCTTCGCCGTGCACCGCGATGGCGGGCTCGGGGTTGACCGCGACCGAGACCTCGTCGAACAGGCTGACGGCGTGGAACACGGTGACGAGGTCGTGGAAGCCGTCGTCGCGGAGGCCGCCGACCTCCAGATGGAGGTTGATCTTGGCGGGGACCCGCACCGTGACAGGCGGCGGGACGGCGGACAACACGCCCCAACCCTACGGCTTGATCAGTTGCGGGCGGGCTCGACGTCGGGCTTGCGCGGCGCCAGGTGCCGTGGCCGCGCGAAGCACAGCGCCGCGACCAGCCCCGCGGCTAGCACCGCGGCCGGGAGCAGCAACGCCTGTGCCATCGCCGCGCTGAAGCCCGCGTGCAGGGCCGGGGGCAGCCGCGCGGCGGCCTCGTCGACCTGGCCGCCCGGCAGCTCGGCGGTGATCCGCGCCTGCATGATCACGGCGATGCCCGCGCTGCCCAGAACCGCCCCGATCTGGCGGGTGGTGTTGTAGACACCGGCAGCGGCCCCTGCCTGGCTCATCGGCAGGTTGCGGGTGGCCGAGGTGGAGATGGGTGCCCACATGTAGCCGTTGGCCACGCCGATGAGCGCGATCGGCCCCAGCAGCACCCAGAAGGGCGTGGTGGCGCCCATGACCGCGGCCAGCCAGACCAGACCGCCGACGAAGCACGCGAGCCCGAACCCGGCGACCCAGCGCGGGTGCGCGCGGTCGGTGAGCCGCCCGACGTACGGCGACAGGCTGCCCGAGATCACCGCCATCGGGACGAACAGCAGCGCGGCCTGGGTGGGCGATAGCCCCAGCACGCCCTGCGCGTAGAGCATCGTGGGGAACGCCATCGCCGTGACGCCGAACCCGACGGCGGCGATCGCGACGCAGGCGAGGCTGAAGTTGCGGTCGCGGAACAGCGACAGCGTGAGCAGCGGCTCCCGGGTGGTGCGCGCCTGCCAGACGACGAAGACCCCCAGCACCACGAGGCCTGCGGTGATCAGCGACCACACCGAGACCGGGCCCGCGATCGTGCCCCAGTCGTAGCTCTGACCCTCCTGGATGCCGAAGACCAGGAGGAACATGCCGACGGCCGAGAGCACCACGCCCGGCAGGTCGAACCGGCGCACGTGGGTGGGGAGCTCCGGGACGAGCCGGGCGGCGAGGACGAGCCCCACTACGCCGACCGGCACGTTGACGAAGAAGATCCATTCCCAGCCGAGGCCGTCGACGAGCACGCCGCCGAGGATCGGCCCCACCAGCGTGGCGACCCCCGCGACCGCGCCCCACAGGCTCATCGCCCGGCCGCGCGACTCGGCCGGGAACGTGCGGGTGATCACCGCCATGGTCTGCGGCATCATCACCGCGGCGCCGAGGCCCTGCACCACGCGGGCCGCGATGAGGCCGCCGATCGTGCTGGTGAAGCCGCACCACAGCGACGCGAGGGTGAATACTGTCAGCCCGACGAGATAGACGCGGCGGGGGCCGAACCGATCACCGAGGCGGCCGGTGATGAGCAGCGGGACGGCGTAGGCCAGCAGGTAGGCGCTGGTGACCCAGACGACGGCGTCGACGTCGGTGCGCAGATCCGCGAGGATCGTCGGCGTCGCTACGGAGACGATCGTGGTGTCGACCAGGATCATGAAGAAGCCCACGCACAGCGCCCACAGCGCAGGCCACGGGCTGCGATCTCCGGTGTTGTCGACCATGTCACCGAGGCTACGTCGGGCGTCCGACAGGAATCGGACCGCACAAGCGTCGCGGTGGCCACACCGGCGGCGCAGGCGGCGAGCGGTCGGCTAACGGGCGGCGGCGATGCGGGCGAAGTCGGCGATCGTCAGCGTCTCCGCGCGGGCGCGGGGATCGACGTCGGCCGCGCGCAGGACGGCCTCGGCCGCGGCCGGGGAACCCGCCCAGCCCGCCAAGGCCGACCGCAGGGCCTTGCGCCGCTGCGCGAAGGCGGCGTCCACCACGGCGAACACCGCCGCGCGGTCGCCGGGCGGCGGGTCGTGCCGGTCGAAGGCGAGCAGGCCGGAGTCGACGCCGGGCACCGGCCAGAACACCGCCCGGGGCACCGGACCGGCCCGGCGGGCCGCCGCGTACCAGGCGAGCTTGGCGCTCGGCACCCCGTACACCCGGCTTCCCGGCGCCGCGGCGAGCCGCTCGGCCACCTCGGCCTGCACCATCACGAGCCCCCGCCGGATCCCGGGCAGCTCGGCGAGGAGGTGCAGCACGACCGGCACGGCGACGTTGTAGGGCAGGTTCGCGACCAACGCCGTCGGCAGCCCCGGCCCACCGGCACCGGCGGCGTCGGCGGTGAGGTCGGCGGTGAGGTCGGCGGTGAGGTCGGCGGCGCGGAGGCGGAGGGCGTCGGCGGCGTGGACGACCAGGCGCTCGGCGAGCGCCGGGGCGCGCTCGGCCACCGTGGCGGGCAGGCGCGCGGCGAGCACCGGGTCGATCTCGACGGCGTGGACGGCGGCCACCTCCGGCAGCAGGGCCAGCGTGAGCGAGCCGAGGCCCGGCCCGACCTCCAGCACCACGTCGTCCGGCGTCAGATCGGCCGCCCGCACGATGCGGCGCACGGTGTTGGCGTCGTGCACGAAGTTCTGCCCCAGCCGTTTGGTCGGGCGCAGATCCAGCTCCGCGGCCAGCGCCCGCACCTCGACCGGGCCGAGCAGCCGCGCCTCGCCCACCGTCACGCCGAAAGCGTGCACCCCGCCGCCGCGGCGGCCATCACTGGGGCAGGCCGAGCTTCCGCGAACAGGCGGGCCAGGCGCCGTAGCCGCCGCCACGGGAGTCGCGCACCTTCTCCGCGACCGCGATCTGCTCCTCGCGCGAGGCCTGGCTGGGCAGCGCCGCGTAGGTGCTGCCACCGAACGCCCGCCACGTGCCCGCGTCGAACTGCAGGCCGCCGTAGTAGCCGTTGCCGGTGCTGATGCCCCAGTTGCCGGTGGCTTCGCACTTGGCGAGGCGGTCCCAGACGCTGCCGTCGTCGACGGCGGGCGCGGACGGGACGTCGTCGTTGGTCCCGACCCGGACGACGCGCGGCACGGCGGCGGTCATGGCGCCCGCCCCGATCTGCTGGCGGCGCACCTCCTCGCCGTTCTGCACGTAGACCTTCATGATCGCGCTGGAAACGCCGGGCTTGCCCGGGTTGACCACCACCTCCTTGCCGCGCGGCAGCGCCGGGTCTTCGATCTTCTGGACGGGCGGCGGCGCGGCGCGCGTCTCGACGACCTCACCGACGCCGTTGCGGACGACCTGCACGTCCGAACCGTCGATGAGCGGGGTGTCGCCGCTGGGGAGGGAGACGTCGTCGACGCCGAGCACGATCCGGTGCTCCGCGAGGAGCCCGGCGACCGTACCCGCCGTGGTGGTGATGGCCTTCTTGGCGCCGGTGCCGTCGGTCAGCGTGACCTTGTGCGGCACCCGGAGCTCCAGCGCGAGCCCGGCCAGCGGGATCGCGGTGTTGGGCGAGGTGGACATCTGGATCGGCTGGGCCTGCACGCCGAGCCCGGCCAGCGCCTGGCCGACCGTGGGCGCGGTCGTCCAGACCTCGCGCTGCGACGGGCCCTCGTCGAGGATCAGCTTGCGGGCCCGGCTGAAGATGACGTGGTCGCCGTTGTCGACCGTGGTGGGCAGGGCGGGCTCGACCCGGTCCTGCGGTGCGGCGTCGATGCCCGCGGCCTGCAGCGCCGAAGCGACGTCGGCCGCGAACGTGTGCACGACGCGGTCCTGGCCGTCGACCGTCACGGTGATCGCCTTGTCCATCGCCACCGCCGACGCCCCGCCGCCGACCAAGGCGAGGAGGAGGGCGAGCGCGGTGGCGCGGACGGTCAGGCGGCCCACCGCGGGGCGGTTGGCGTTGCGGCGCTCGGCGCGGCGGGTGTGGGCCGCGGGCGCGGGCACGGCGGCGAACGAGTCGGTGATCGGCTCGTCGGCGACGGGCCCGGTGAGGTGGTCATCGACGGCGGGGCCGATGGCGGGGATCGGCGCGGTGATCGGCCCGGCGTCGGGGACGGCGACGCGGCCGGTCTCGCGCGCCGACCGTCCGGGGGCGGACAGCGGCGCGTCCTCGTCGGCGCCACCGAGGTCGTCCTGGTCCGGCTCCACCCACGCGGGAGCGGCCGGGCCCGGATCCACGACGGCCGGGCTCGACCCGGAATCCGAGATGGCGGGCGGGGCCGCATCGGGCCGGGTGCCGGTGGGCGCGCTCGGCGCCACGACGCCGGGCAGGTCCGTCACCGGCGGCGCGGTGGACGGGCGGGCGACGGCAGGCGCGGTCGCCGTCCAGAACCCGGAATCCGGGCTGAGCGGCGCGGCGGGCGGCTGCTGCTCGACGGGGTCGACCAGCCCGTCCCCGGACGGCGTGGTCGGGGTGAACAGCTCGCCCGCGATCCGCGGGATCGGGCCCGTCATGTCCGCCGAGCTGATCACCGGGATGCGGCAGGTCGTCTCGGTGATGTGCTCGGGCTCGACGACCGGCAGCTCACCGGTGGCCGGGTCGGCCGACGCGTCCTCGGAGAGCCCGCCGCGACCCGGGTAGGCGACCACGCCCTGCGACCGCGACACCACCGACTCGAGCGCGGGCCGCTTCGACGGCGCCGGGAAGTCGGCGGGGTCCTGCACCTGCGGTGCGCCGTACCAGTCGGCGTAGGGGTCGGTCTCCGTCGCGCCCACGATCACACCCACACGGGCACGCGCGGCACGGCGCCGCGCACGCGCAGAGACGTCGACCACAGTCAGCCTTACCCTCGTCGGACCGGGCAGGGGAAGCGAGTCACGGTCACGACGGCCCCGGGGGCGGGTGGTTCTGGGGGAGCGCCCCGGAACCGTCGTGACCGCGATGCTGGGGAGCGTTCCCCACCCCGGCTTTAGCGATCACGGAACCGTAACGGGGTGCGGGTGGCAGGACCGCGCTGTGACACACCGCGAGCGCTGAGCGGCGGGCCCGCTACGCCGAACGTGGGTCCGTTGCGCCCGATGTACCAATCGGCGGGCTGGACGGCAGCTCACCGAGCCGAAACACCCGCTCGGCGTTACGCCGAGCGCATGATGCGAGCCGCTCGTCGGACACGCCGCGGACGGCGGCGAGCGCCCGCACCGTCCACGGTAGACAGAACGGCTCGTTGGCCCGGCCGCGGTGCGGGTGCGGGGTGAGGAAGGGGGCGTCGGTCTCGACGAGGAGCTGGTCGTCGGGCACGAGCGCGGCGGCCGCGCGCAGGTCGGGCGCGTTCTTGAACGTGACCGGCCCGGCGAACGAGAGCACGTAGCCCGCGTCGACGCATTCTCGCGCCATCCCGGCGTCGCCGGAGAAGCAGTGGAAGACGACGACCGGCGGCGCGCCCTCCTCGCGCAGGATCCGGAGGATGTCGGCGTGCGCCTCGCGGTCGTGGATCATCAGCGGCTTGCCGAGCCGCTTGGCGAGCCCGATGTGCCACCGGAAGACCCGTTGCTGCGCCTCGGGCGGGGAGAAGTCCCAGTAGTAGTCGAGCCCGGTCTCCCCCACCGCGACGACGCGGGGCTGCGCGGCGAGCCGCTCGATCTCGGCGAGGTCAGCGTCGACCTCGGGGTCGGTGACGGCGGCCGTGCGCGTCGGGTGCAGCGCGACGGCGGCCACGACCCGGTCGTCCCAGTTCGCGGCGTCGACGACCCACCGCGCCGATGCCAGGTCGTCGGCCACCGTGACGGCGCGCGTCACCCCCACCGCGGCGGCCCGGTCCATGGCCGCGGCCAACAGCTCCGGCGTCGTGGCGCCGCACGCGTCGAGGTGCGTGTGGGCGTCCACCGTGGACGTCGGCAACGGCTCCGGCGGGGGCGGCGGCGGCTTCACCGGCGCCCCACCCGGCGCGGCGCGCACCCGGCAGCCGGGCCGCCGCAGCGCCGGCGCGCGCGGGTCGTGAGCGGGCCCGTCACCGCGCGATCGGCGCCCACTCCGGGCCGGTCTCGCCGAGCGCGGGGTCGAGCTTGGTGAAGATCGGCGTGGGCCGGGCGAGCGGGCGGCCGACCTCCACCGGCGTGGACGCCCACCGCGCCTGCTCACCGGCGTAGTCGCCGGTGAGGACGGGGTAGGCGGGGCCGTCGCCGAGGTCGTCGACCTCCTTGATCTCCGGCTGCGCCGCCCACACCCCGCTGCCGCCCAACGCCTCGTGCACCTGCTGCGCCGCGTGCGGCAGGAACGGCGTGAGCAGCGTGTTGGCGTCCTGCACGACCTGCAGCGCGGTGTGCAGGATCGTGTCGCGCCGGTCGGGGTCGTCCTTGCGCTTCCACGGCTCCTGGTCGGACAGGTACCGGTTGGCCGCGGTCACCACCCGCATGGCCTCCCCGACCGCCTGCTTGAACCGGTTGCGCCCGAGGAGCTCCCCGACCGTGTCGAACCCGGCCCGGGAGACGGCCAGCAGCTCGGCGTCGGCGTCGGCGGGCAACACCGGCCTCGGGATCGCCCCGACGTTCTTGTGCGCCATCGAGATCGACCGGTTGACCAGGTTGCCCCACTCGTTGGCCAGCTCGAAGTTGGTGCGGCGGACGAACTCGTCCCAGGTGAAGTCGGTGTCCTGGTTCTCCGGCCCGGCGACGGCGATGAAGTACCGCAGCGCGTCCGGCCCGAACTCCTTCAGGAAGTCGCCGACGTAGATCACGGTGCCGCGGCTCGTGGAGAACTTCGAGCCGCTCATCGTGAGGTACTCCGACGAGACGATCTCGCTCGGCAGGTTGAGCGTGCCGAACGCCCCGGGCGTGCCGCCGTGGTCGCCCTGCCCGTTCTGCCCCAGCAGGAGGGCGGGCCAGATCACCGAGTGGAAGACGATGTTGTCCTTGCCCATGAAGTAGTAGCCCTGGGCGGCCGGATCGCACCACCACTGCTTCCACGCGTCGGGGTCGGGCCCGCGCCGCGCCCACTCGACGGACGCCGACAGGTAGCCGATCACCGCGTCGAACCACACGTAGAGCCGCTTCATCGGACGGTCGCGCCAGCCGTCGAGCGGGATGGGGACGCCCCAGTCGAGGTCACGGGTGATCGCACGCGGCTTGAGGTCCTCGACCAGGTTGGCCGAGAACTTGAGCACGTTGGGCCGCCAGTCGGTGCGGGTGGACAGCCACTGCCCGAGCGACTCCGCGAACGCGGGCAGGTCGAGGAAGAAGTGCTCGGTCTCGACGAACTGCGGCGTTTCGCCGTTGATCCTCGAGCGGGGGTTGATGAGGTCGGCGGGGTCGAGCTGGTTGCCGCAGTTGTCGCACTGGTCGCCGCGCGCCGCCTCGTAGCCGCAGATGGGGCAGGTGCCCTCGACGTAGCGGTCGGGCAGCGTGCGCCCGGTGGACGGGCTGATCGCGCCCATCGCGGACTTGGCGACGACGTAGCCGTTCTTGTGCAGCGCCAGGAACAGGTTCTGCACGACCTCGTAGTGGTTGGTCGTGGTGGTGCGGGTGAAGAGGTCGTAGGCCAGCCCGAGGCCCTGCAGGTCCTTGGTGATCACGTCGTTGTACTTGTCGGCGAGCTGGCGGGGGGACAGCCCCTCGGCGTCGGCCTGCACCTGGATCGGTGTGCCGTGCTCGTCCGTGCCGCTGACCATGAGGACCTGGTCGCCCGACATCCGCCGATAGCGGGAGAAGACGTCGGAGGGCACACCGAAGCCGGAGACGTGGCCGATGTGCCGCGGGCCGTTGGCGTAGGGCCACGCCACGGCGGTCAGCACGCGGGTACTCATGGTCACCAGCCTAGGACCTGCGCGAAACGGCTTTTCGGGGGCGCCTCGAACGCTCCGTAGCGGTCGTCAAAAAGCATCAAGCCCCCCTAGATGCACGAACACTGTTCCGTGCGGGTAGGAAGGGTGTCGATGTCACTCTTCGCGATCGACCGGAAGCGAATTGATCTGGTCGCGGAGATGATCGACGTCCCAGCGGTACCGACCCGACGGGAGGCGCAGATCAGGCTTGACGTAGCCGGCTTGGACGTAGCGCTGCAGCGTTCGCGCGGAAATACCGAGCTGACGGGCCGCTTCAGGAGTGGTGACCAGGGTCGGCTTCGGCACGCCAGTCACTCTAAGTTACTTGGCGCCGTATCAAGCCCCCCTAGACGTTTTTGTCGCCATATTTCATGCAAAGTCGCTACTGTTGGCCACAATGAGTTACAGTGGGCTTATGCGGTCTAATGACGCGCGCTGGTACTTGGCGGTCGAAGCGCTCGCGCGGATGCCGGAGCTCGCCCATCGCCTGGTCGAGGTCCACCAGGCCGACGAGAAGGGCTATTGCCGCGGCTGCATGGCCCCCGGCGGCACGCTGTTCGTGCGGTGGCCGTGCGGGCTGCACCGGCTGGCGTCGGCGTCCACGGCCCCCGGCCGGGTGGCGGCCGCGGAGCCCGCGCCCGAGCCCGAGCCCGGGTGCGACGCGGGGCACCAGCCCGCGTTCGGTGGCGGTCGCCGGTCCGCGTTCGGCCCGCACCGCCGCTCCCGGCCGGAGGCGCCGCCCGACGCGGCCGCCGGGTCCGGCGGATAGCGCAGCGGGCGGTCAGTCGCGCTGCTCGGCCAGCGCGGCCGCGTACAGCTCCCGCTTCGGCACACCGGCCGCGGACGCGACCACGCTCACCGCGTCCTTCAGCCGCTCCCCGTCCGCCACGCGCTCCTGCACCGCCGCCACCAGCGACCCCACGCTCGGCGTCGCCGCCGACGCCCCCGCCAGCACGACGGTGATCTCGCCCCGCACGCCGTCGGCCGCCCACGCGGCCAGCTCGGCCAGCGACCCCCGGCGCACCTCCTCGTGCGTCTTCGTCAGCTCCCGGCACACGGCGGCGGCCCGCTCGCCACCCAGCTCGGCGACGGCGTCCGCGAGCGACTCGGCCAGCCGGTGCGGCGACTCGAAGAACACCACCGCCCGCGCCTCGGCCCGGAGCGACGCGAGCCAACGCCGCCGCTCCCCCGACCGCCGTGGCGCGAACCCGTCGAAGCAGAACCGATCGGCGGGCAGGCCGGAGAGCACGAGCGCCGTCGTGACCGCGGACGGCCCGGGCAGGCACGTCACCGGCAACCCCTCGGCCACCGCCGCGGCGACGATCCGGTAGCCCGGGATCGGACACCATCGGCATCCCCGCGTCGCTCACGACCAGCACCGTGCGCCCCGCCCGCACCTCGTCGAGCAGCCCGGGCAGCCGCGCGGCCTCGACGGCGTCGTAGTGCGACACCACCCGCCCCCGCACCGACACCCCCAGCGCGGCGGCGAGCGTCCGCAGGCGCCGCGTGTCCTCCGCGGCGATCACGTCGGCCGTTCCGAGCGCCGCGACCAGGCGGGACGACGCGTCGGCGGCCTGGCCCAACGGGGTGGCGGCGAGCACCAGGAGACCGGCTGACGGGGAGGACACGACCGTGAGCCTACGATCGGGCGCCGTGGCTACCTCGACCGTCGGCCATCTCGCGGCACAGCAGGCCCAGCCGCCCGGCCACCGACGACGACGCGGCCACCGGCGTCGAACCGATCGGCGATCCCCCCGCAGGCCCGCCCCCGGAGCCCGCCGACGTGCTCGGACCGCCCCCGCCGACCGACCGCCTCCGCGCTTTCGTCGTCACGCTCGTGCTCGGGCTGGTCGCGGCGTCCGTCCGGTTCGCGGGCCTCGGCAGCCCCACCGACGGCGGCACCCCGGTCTTCGACGAGAAGCACTACGTGCCGCAGGCGTGGCAGATGCTGCGCAACGGCGGCGTCGAGGACAACCCCGGCTTCGAGCTCGTGGTCCACCCGCCGCTCGGCAAGCAGCTCATCGCGATCGGCGAGGCGATGTTCGGCTACGACGCCGTCGGCTGGCGGTTCTCGGCCGCGCTCGCGAGCGTGCTGTGCGTCGTGCTCATCATCCGGATCGGCCGCCGCCTCACCCGCTCCACGCTGCTGGGCGCGGTCGCGGGCGTGCTGCTGATCTGCGACGGGCTGTCGCACGTCCAGGGCCGCATGGGCATGCTCGACGTCTTCTCCGCGCTGTTCGTGGTGGCCGCGTTCGCCACGCTCGTCTGCGACCGCGACGACGTCCGCGCCCGCATGGCCCGCGTCGTCGCCGAAGGCCGGGTCGGGGACTCACCGCTGGGGCCGCGGATGGGCGTGCGCTGGTGGCGGCTGGCCACCGGGGTGCTGCTCGGGCTCGGGCATCGCGGTGAAGTGGTCGGGCATCTACTGGGTCGCGGCGTTCGCCGTCCTCTCGGTGATCTGGGACCTCACCGCCCGCCGCCGCGCGGGCGTCGCCCAGCCGTGGAAGGGCACGCTGCTGCGCGACGTGCTGCCGTCCGCGTGGGCGCTCGCGCTCCTGCCGGTGGCGCGTCTATTTCGCGGACTGGGCGTTCTGGTTCGCCAGCGAGACGGCCACCGACCGCTACGCGTCCACCAACGCCTTCTCGTCGATGCTCTACTTCGAGGGCAAGGTGCTGGCCTTCCACCAGGGGCTCACCACGCAGTCGGCGGGCGCGCACCCGTGGGAGTCCAAGCCCTGGTCGTGGCCGATGGGGCTGCGGCCGATGCTCTACTACTACGCGGGCGACGGGGTCACGGGCTGCGGCGACGTCCAGTGCGTCAGCGCCGTGATGCTCATCGGCACGCCCGCGCTGTGGTGGCCCGCGCCGTTCGTGCTGGCGCTGTCGCTGTGGCGCGTGGTCACCCGGGCCGACTGGCGCTACGGCGCGGTGCTCGTGGGCTACGCGGCGGGCATCGTGCCGTGGTTCATGGACATCGACCGCCAGATGTTCTTCTTCTACATGACGCCGGTCGTGCCGTTCCTCGTCCTCGCCACGGTGCTGGTCATGGGCGAGATCCTCGGCCGGTCGGATCTCGGGAAGGAACGGCGGCAGACCGGCCTGCTCGTCGTCGGGTTGTGGGTGGGGCTGGTGGTGGCCAACTTCGCGTGGCTGTGGCCGATCCTCACCGCCGTGCCGATCACGCCGGGCATGTGGGACGCGCAGCTGTGGCTGCCGAGCTGGCGCGCCTAACCGCCGACCGCCAGCAGCACGCTCGCGCCCACCGCGAGGCCCGCCCCGCCGATCTGCAGCGCGGTGAGCCGCTCCCGCAGCACCACCCCGGCGAGCAGCGCGACCACCACCGGGTAGAGCGACACGACCACCGAGCTCACGCCCAGGTCGCCCGAGCGGGTGGCGAGCAGGAAGAACACGTTGGCGAGGGTGTCGAACACGCCGGAGAACACGGCGAGCTTCCACGGGAACCCCGCGCCCGGGCGCAGGCCGCCGATCAGCGCGGCCACGACGACGAGCGCAGGCGCCGACGCCAGCCGTCCGACCAGCAGCGGCCACATCCCGGAGTCCGTCGGGGCCGCGTGCAGCCCGACGAAGAACAGCGCGAACCCGGCCCCCGCGCCCAGCGCCATCAGCGGGCCGATCCGACCGCCGGTGCCCGCTTTGCCGCCCGCCGTGGCCAGCACGATCGCCACCAGCGCGATGCCGATCGCCACCAGCGTGACCGGGCCGAGCCGCTCCCCGCCCAGCAGCCCCACCAGCAGCGGCAGGCCCGCGCCGACCACGGCCGACAGCGGCGCCACCACCCCCATCGGCCCCACCGCGAGCGCCCGCAGGTACAGCAGGAGGCCGCCGGTGCCGCCCGCCGCCGCGAGCACGCCCCAGCCGACCGCCGCCCACGACAGCGTGCCGCCCGCGATCGGCATCGCGGGCAGCAGCGCCACGAGCCCGGCCACTTGCACCACGGCCGTCACGACGAAGACGGGGGCGCGGCGGGTCGCCAGGCCGCCCGCGAAGTCGGCGAGACCGTAGGAGAGCGCCCCGGGCAGGGCGAAGTACAGGGACATCGGCGTTCCGTTCAGCAAACTTGACTCGTCAGGACATCGAGATGGACGCTACGTCAGTCCACCAGAGTTGTCGATGAGGTACGGCACACTGGACGGTATGCAGTCTTCGGAAGCCGTGGCGACCGCCGTCGGGCGCAACGTCCGCGCCCTGCGCCAACAGCGTCGGATGACGATCGACGCGCTGGCCGCCGCGTCGGGCGTCAGCCGCGGCACCGTGATCCAGGTCGAGACGGCGCGCGGCAACCCGTCCATCGGCACGCTGTGCAACCTGGCGGCGGCCCTGCGGGTGGGGGTGGCTTCGCTGGTGGACGGCGACGCCGCACCGCGCGTCGTCGTCCGGCGCGGGGCCGACGCGGCGCAGCTGTGGACGAGTGCCGCGGGCAGCAGCGCGGTGTTCCGCATCGGCACCGACCCGCCCGACGTCGTCGAGCTGTGGGACTGGACGCTGCGGCCCGGCGACGGCTTCGAGGGCGAGGCGCACCCGATCGGCACCCAGGAGGTGCTCTCGGTGCTCGCCGGCACGCTGGCGCTGCGGGTGGGCGCCGCCGACCAGGTCCTCGACACCGGCGACACCGTGCTGTTCCAGGCCCACGCCCCGCACCGCTACGCCTGCGCGGGCGACGAGCCCGTCCGCTTCGTCATGGTGGTGCTCCAACCCGGCGACGCGGGCCTGGTGCCCCCGACCGCCATCGCCGAGGCCGAGTCTCCGATCCCATGACGGCGAGTCCCGCATTTCACGACGGCGAGTCTCCGATTCCGTGACGGCGAGCCCTGGTTTCCGTGACGGCGATCAGGCCGGGCCGTGGGCTGCCGTCCACGCCTGCGGGGTCAGCCGGTACTGCCGGAACACGACGCCGCCGTAGTCCACCTCGCCGTCGGGCTGGAAGCCGAGCCGGGCGACGGCGCGGTCGGGGCTGCGGGTGTGCGGCAGCGCGATGAGCACGTCGGTGAGGCCGAGCTCGGTGAACCCGCGCTGCAGTACCTCTCGGGTGCCGGGTGTTGCGCGGCTCGTTGAGCAGCGCGACCACCGCGTCGAGGGGGACCTCCGTCAGACGAACCAGGTCGATCCGCACATCCGTCACGAGCCGGGGATGGTAGCCCGGATCACCGCAGCCGCATGTGCCGGTTGACGTCCTTGTACAGCAGGTACCGGAACTTGCCGGGGCCGCCCGCGTAGCAGGCCTGCGGGCAGAACGCGCGCAGCCACATGAAGTCGCCCTCCTGGACCTCCACCCAGTCCTCGTTGAGCCGGTACACGGCCTTGCCTTCGAGCACGTACAAGCCGTGCTCCATGACGTGGGTCTCGGCGAACGGGATCACCGCACCGGGCTCGAACGTCACGATGGTGACGTGCATGTCGTGGCGCAGGTCCTGCGGGTCGACGAAGCGGCTCGTCTTCCAGCGCCCGTCGGTGTCGGGCATCGCGGTGGGCTCGACGTCGCGTTCGTTGGTGACGAACGCCTCGGGCGCGTCGAGGCCGTCCACCCGCTGGTAGGCCTTGCGGATCCAGTGGAAGTGCGCGAGGTCGCCGCCCTCGTTGCGGACCGACCAGTCGGCGCCCGGCGGCAGGTAGGCGTAGCCACCAGGATCGAGCTTGTGGTCGGTGCCCCCCACCGTGATCCGCAGGGCGCCCGCGGTGAGGAACAGCACCCCCTCGGCCTCCGGATCCGGCTCGGGCCGGTCGCTGCCGCCCCCGGGGGAGACCTCCATCATGTACTGGGAGAAGGTCTCGGCGAAGCCGGACAGCGGTCGGGCCAGCACCCAGAGCCGCGTGCCCTGCCAATGGGGCAGGTAGCTGGTGACGATGTCGGAGTTGGTGCCGCGCGGGATCACCGCGTAGGCCTCGCGGAACATCGCCCGGTCGCTGAGCAGCTGGGTCTGCGGCGGCAGTCCGCCGGTGGGCGTGTAGTAGCTCATGCTTCTCCTCGGCGGATCAGGCGGCCGTGCGGCTCGCGGTCGGTGACCGGGGTGCCGCGCAGCCAGGTGCGCCGCACCACGCCCGCGAGGGCCCGGTCGGCGTAGGGCGTGACGGGGTTGCGGTGGTAGAGCCGCCCCGGGTTGACGACGAAGGCGGCGTCCGGCGCGAACGCGACGAGGTCGGCGTCGCAGCCGGGCGCGATCCGGCCCTTCCGGGTGAGGCCCGCGATCTCGGCGGGGCGCTGGGCCATCCAGCGCACGACGTCGGCGAGGCCGTGCCCGCGTCGCCGCGCCTCCGTCCACACGGCGGGCAGGCCGATCTGCAGCGACGAGATGCCGCCCCAGGCCGTGCCGAAGTCACCGTGGTCGAGGCCCTTCAGCTCGGGCACGCAGGGCGAGTGGTCGGAGACGACGATGTCGATGTCGCCGCGCCCGAGCGCCGCCCAGAGGTCCTCGCGGTTGTCGGCCTCGCGGATGGGCGGGCAGCACTTGAACTGGGTGGCGCCCGCGGCGATCGACGCCGCCTCGAAGACGAGGTAGTGCGGGCACGTCTCGACGGTGAAGGCGATCCCGTCGCGCCGAGCCGAGCGCAGCATCGGCACCGCGTCCGAGCTGGACAGGTGCAGCAGGTGCACGGCGGCCCCGGTGTGCCGGGCGGCCTCGATGAGCTCCGCGATGGCGAGGTTCTCGACGCCGCGCGGACGGGAGGCGAGGAAGTTGGCGTACTCCCGCCCGCTCGCTTCGGGGGCGCGCTCCAGCGCGTCGCCGTCCTCGGCGTGGACGATCATCATCCCGCCGAACCCGGCCAGCTCGGCGAGGTAGCGGTCGAGCTCGGTGACCGGGAGCGGCGGGAACTCGTCCACACCGGACGGCGCGAGGAAGCACTTGAAGCCGAACACGCCCTCGTCGTGCAGGCCGCGCAGGTCGGCGAGGTTGCCGGGGATCGCGCCGCCCCAGAAGCCGACGTCCACGTGGCAGCGCCCGTCGGCGGACTTCCGCTTGATCTGCAGCGCCTCGACCGTGCACGTGGGCGGGATGCTGTTGAGCGGCATGTCGAGCAGGGTGGTGACGCCACCCGCCGCGGCGGCCCGGGTGGCGGTCGCGAAGCCCTCCCACTCGGTGCGGCCGGGCTCGTTGACGTGCACGTGGGTGTCGACGAGGCCGGGCAGCAGCACCTCGTCGTCGGCGAGGTCGACGGCCTCGGTGACCGCGTCGTAGGGCTCGACGGCAGCGATCACGCCGTCGCGCACCACGACGGCCGCCGCCGTCTCCCCGGCGGGCGTCAGGACCCGGCGGGCCCGCAGGACGAGGTCCATCAGCTGCTCTCCTTGTAGGCACGCCAGCTGCCGTGCTCGGAGACGTCCTTGAGCCCGAGCCCGCGGCGTGGACGCCCTCGCGCAGCATCACCACGAGCGCGCTGCTGCCGTCGTCCAGCTCGACCACGCTGAGCTCCAGCTCGGGCGGCTCGGCGGGGATGAAGGCGTCGCGGATGACGTCGAGGGGCACGTCGTACAGCTCGCCCTCGATGCTCACCCCGTCCTCGGCCACCGGCCAGAGCGCCGGGAACTCGTCGCGGACGGAGAAGAAGCGGTAGCGGGGCGCGGTGCGGGCGGTGCCGAGGAACGGGTGTGCCTCGATGGTGTGGTGCACGCGGCCGCCGCGCATGCCGTCGCCGTTGACGAAGAGCGGCACGGTGGTGGTCATGTGTCCTCCTTGAGCCAGTCGCGGGCGAGGGTGCGCGCGAGCTCCTGCAGCAGCGGGCCCGCCTCGGTGAAGCAGCGGTCGGGGTCGGACTCGATGTCGGTGAGGGCGTAGGCGCGGCGGATGCCCGCGCCCGCGATCTGGTCGGCGGTGAGGGCCACCCGGCCGGAGACGGTGACGACCGGGATCCCGGCCTCCCGGGCCGCGGCCGCCACGCCCGCGGGGGTCTTGCCGCTGAGGGTCTGGGTGTCGAGCGAGCCCTCGCCGGTGACGACGAGGCCCGGCGCCCGCGAGGTGGTCGGCGAACCCGACGAGGTCGAGCACGAGGCCGATGCCCGACTTGAGCTCGGCGCCGAGCACGGCCATGGCCGCGAACCCGACCCCGCCCGCGGCGCCCGCCCCGGCCCGGTCCCGCGAAGCGCCACCGCCTGCCACGGCGGCCTCGACGACGTCGGCCCAGCGGGCCAGCGCGGCGTCCAGCGCCTCCACGTCCGATGGCGAGGCGCCCTTCTGCGGCCCGTACACCGCGGCCGCGCCGTTCGGGCCGAGCAGCGGGTTGTCGACGTCGCTCGCCACCACCACGCGGGTCTCGGCGAGCGCCGGGTGCAGGCCGGAGAGGTCGAGCCGGGCCAGGTCCGCGAGCGCGGCGCCACCTCGCCCCAGTTCCTGCCCGTCAGAGGAGAGGAGCCGGGCGCCGAGCGCCTGCAGCATCCCCGCCCCGCCGTCGGTGCTCGCGCTGCCGCCGATGCCCAGCACGATCTCCCGGCAGCCGTGGTCGAGCGCGGCCCGCACCACCTCACCGGTGCCGTACGAGCTCGCGCCCAGCGCGTCGAGCCGGTCGGGCATCAGCAGCGCGAGCCCGGACACGTCGGCCATCTCGACGACGGCCACGTCGTCGCGCGCCGCGAACGCCGTGGTCACCGGCTCGCCGGTGGGTCCCTGCGCCCGCACCTCGACCCGCGTGTACCCGGCGGCGACGGCGGCGTCGAGCGTGCCGTCGCCGCCGTCGGCCACGGGGACCTGCTCGACCTCGACGCCCGGCGCCTCGGCGCCGATCCCCGCCGCCACCCGCGCGGCGACCTCCCGCGCGGTCAGCGATCCCTTGAACTTGTCCGGAGCCACCAAGACGCGCATGGCTCAGTCAAGCAGGGCGATGGCCGTCGGCGCGTGCTCGTCGAGCGTGGCGAGCTCCTCGAACTCCACCACGTTGTCCAGCTCGGTGCCCATCGCGATGTTCGTGACGCGCTCCAGGATGATCTCGACCAGCACCGGCACCCGGAACTCGGCCATCAGCTTCTTGGCCTCCTCGAACGCCGACGCGATGTCCTCGGGCCGCTCCACGCGCACGGCCTTGCAGCCGAGGCCTTCGGCCACCTTCACGTGGTCGACGCCGTAGCCCTGCAGCTCCGGGCTGTTGACGTTGTCGAACGCCAGCTGCACGCAGTAGTCCATCTCGAACCCGCGCTGCGACTGCCGGATCAGCCCCAGGTAGGAGTTGTTGACGACGACGTGGATGTAGGGCAGGTGGAACTGCGCCCCCACGGCCATCTCCTCGAGGAGGAACTGGAAGTCGTAGTCGCCCGAGAGCGCCACCACCGGCGTGTCCGGGTCGGCCGCGGCCACCCCCAGCGCCGCGGGCAGCGTCCAGCCCAGCGGGCCCGCCTGCCCGGCGTTGATCCAGTGCCGCGGCTCGAAGACGTGCAGGAACTGGCCGCCCGCGATCTGCGACAGGCCGATCGTCGACACGTAGCGGGTGTCGCGGCCGAACGTGCGGTTCATCTCCTCGTACACCCGCTGCGGCTTCACGGGGACGTTGTCGAAGTGCGTGCGCCGCAGCATCGAGAGCTTGCGCTTGGCGCACTGCTCGACCCAACCGCCGTAGTCCCGCAGCCTGCCCTTGCGCTCCCGGGCCACCTCGACGAACAGCTCCAGCGCCGCACCCGCGTCGGACACGATCCCGTAGTCCGGCGGGAACACCCGGCCGATCTGGGTGGGCTCGATGTCGACGTGCACGAACTTCCGGCCGCGCCGGTAGAGGTCCAGCCCGCCGGTGTGCCGGTTGGCCCACCGGTTGCCGATGCCGAGCACGAAGTCCGACGCCAGGAAGGTGGCGTTGCCGTACTGGTGCGAGGTCTGCAGCCCCACCATGCCCGCCATCAGCCGGTGGTCGTCGGGGATGGCGCCCCAGCCCATCAGGGTCGGGATCACCGGCACGTCGAGCAGCTCGGCCAGCTCGACGAGCAGGTCGGACGCGTCGGCGTTGATGATCCCGCCACCGGCGACGATCAGCGGCGCGGCCGACTCCTGCAGCATGTCGAGGGCCTTCTCGACCTGCGCGCGGGTGGCGGTCGGCCGGTGCGGCTCCAGCGGCGCGTACGTGTCGGGGTCGAACTCGATCTCCGTCATCTGGACGTCGAACGGGAGGTCGATCAGCACCGGCCCGGGCCTGCCCGAGCGCATGAGGTGGAACGCCTTCTGGAACACGCCGGGCACCTGCGCGGCCTCCAGCACGGTGACGGCCATCTTGGTGACCGACGCGGCGATCGTCGCGATGTCGACGGCCTGGAAGTCCTCCTTGTGCAGCCGCGCGACGGGGGCCTGGCCGGTGATGGCGAGGATCGGCACGGAGTCGGCGGCCGCCGCGTACAGGCCGGTGATCATGTCCGTGCCCGCGGGGCCCGACGTGCCGACGCACACGCCGATGTTGCCCGCACGGGTGCGGGTGTAGCCGTCGGCCATGTGGGAGGCGCCCTCGACGTGGCGCGCGAGCACGTGGTCGATGGCGCCGTCGCGGCGCATCGCGGCGTAGAACGGGTTGATCGCGGCACCCGGCACGCCGAAGGCGTGGGTCACGCCCTCCGCGCGCAGGATCGCCACGGCGGCGTCCGCCGCTGTCATCCGAGCCATGGTTTGCTTCCTTCGTCATCGCCCGTTCGACACGCCGGGCAGGTTTCGGGCAGGCGGAGGTGGCAGCAGGTGACCCTGCTGCCCTCCGGTGGGGGGCTCAGCGCCCCGACAGCTCCTGGGTGAGCTTCAGCAGGCCGGAGTGGTCCAGCCCGCCGTCGCCGCGGGCCACCATGGCCGCGACGAGCTGGGCGACCACCGCGCCGAGCGGGATGGTGACGCCCGCCTCGCGGGCGGCGGAGGTCACGATGCCCATGTCCTTGTGGTGCAGCGCGAGGCGGAAACCGGGCTTGAACTCGCCTGCCAGCATGTTGTCGCCCTTGCGGGCCAGCACGGTGCTGCCCGCGAGGCCGCCGCCGAGCACCTCCAGCGCCGAGCGCATGTCGACGCCGTAAGCGTCGAGGAACACGACCGCCTCGGCGAGCAGCTGGATGTTGCCCGCCACGATCAGCTGGTTGGCCGCCTTGACGGTCTGCCCCGAGCCTGCGGGCCCGACGTGGACGATGGTCTTGCCGACCGCGTCGAGCACCGGCCGGGCGTCCGCGAAGTCCTCGGCGGAGCCGCCGACCATGATCGAGAGACTGCCCTCGACCGCGCCCGCCTCGCCGCCGGAGACCGGCGCGTCGAGCACCCGTACGCCCGCCTCGCGGCCCGCCTCGGCCACCCGCACGGCGACGTCGGGGCGGATCGTGCTCATGTCGATGTAGAGCGCGCCCTCGCGGGCGTTGGCGAACACGCCGTCGGCGCCGCCGGTGACGTCCTCGACGTCGGGCGAGTCCGGCACCATCGTGATCACGACGTCGGCCTCAGCCACCGCGGAGGCGACGTCCTCGGCGCCGCGCCCGCCCTTCTCGACGAGCTCCTTGACCTTCTCCGGGCTCCGGTTGTACCCGACGACGTCGAACCCCGCCTTCACGAGGTTGGCCGCCATCGGCCCGCCCATGATGCCCAGCCCGATGAACGCGACGGTGGTCTGCTCCGTCATCACCGCTTCCCTTCCAACCAGCCGAAGGACTCCGCACTGGGCCCTTCGGGGACGTATTCGAGTGCAATGCGGCCGTCGTAGCCGGTGGCCGCGATCTTCGCGATCCACCGCTCGATCGGCAGGCCGCCGGTGCCGGGCTGGTGGCGGCCGGGGGCGTCGGCGATCTGCACGTGCCCGAACCGGCCGCCCTCGATCGCGGCGTCGACGTCGTCGCCGTTGACGGAGAGGTGGTAGACGTCCAGCAGCAGCCGGAGGTTGTCCTCCCCCGCCCGGTCGACCGCGGCGAGCGCGTCGGCCGCGGTGAGCAGCGGGTAGCGCGGCGCGCCGCTCACCGGCTCGACGAGCACGGTGCCGCCGATGCGCTTGGCGGCGCGGGCGGCGATCGCGAGGTTCTCGGCGCCGAGCTCGTCCTGCTCCGCGGCGCTGACGCCCTCGACGCGGTTGCCGTACAACGCGTTGAACGCCCGGCAGCCCAGCCGCTCGGCGATGCCGACGGCGACCTCGACGTTGTCGCGGAACTCGCCGCTCCGCGCGGGCCACGACACGAGGCCGCGGTCGCCGCCCGGCATGTCACCCGCGGCGAAGTTGAGCCCGATGAGCTGCACACCGGCGTCGGTGACGGCCGCGACGAACTCGTCGATCTCCGCGTCGCCCGGCACGGCCACCGGCCAGGGCCACCAGAACTCCACCGCGTCGAAGCCCGCCTGCTTGGCCGCGGCGGGCCGTTCGAGCAGGGGGAGCTCGGTGAAGAGGATCGAGCAGTTGACCGCGTACACCTTCAGCCTTTCCGTCATGCGAAATTCTTGTTTCGCTCTACGATAACAAACGGACCGGGCCGCCCGCCACCCACGAGCCGCGTATATCTGCGGCGCAGGCCAGGGCGAAGACCTTGGCCAACGCGTCGTCGGCGTCGTCGGCGTGGCCGAGCACCCGGTCGAGCGTGCCGCCCTCCTGCGGGCGCACCCAGACGGCGTCGAACTGGCGGCCGACGGAGAGGTCGCCGACGTCGGGGAGGTCCAACGCGGCCGCCCCGGCCCGCGTCGCCAGCCAGAGCAGGTGCGCGGACGTGAGCGGGTAGCCCTGCAGCGCCTGCATGAAGTAGGCCTGCAGACCCTCCCGGAGCAGGGAGAAGCCGGTGCCCGCGCCGACGTCGGTGCCCAGCGCCACCCGCACCCCGCGCTCCACGTGGCGGCGCAGCGGGAACAGGCCGCTGCCCAGCGCGCTGTTGCTCGACGGGCAGTGCGCGACGCTCGCCCCCGTGCCCGCCAGCACGTCCAGCTCGGCGTCGGTGGGGTGCACGGAGTGCGCCAGCACGCTGCGCCGCCCGAGCAGCGCGAAGCGGTCGTAGGTGTCGACGTAGTGCGCGCACTCCGGGAACAGCTTCGCCACCGCGGCGACCTCGGCCGGGTTCTCGTTGACGTGCGAGGTGAAGAGGGCACCGTCGACGTCGCGGAGCAGGGCCGCGCAGCTCTCCAGGAGCCCCGGCGTGGTGGCGAGCGAGAAGCGCGGGGTGACGGCGTAGCGCAGCCGTTCCTTGCCGTGCCAGCGCTCGGCGAGGCTCCGGCCGTCGGAGTAGGCCCGCTCCGCGCTGACCTCGAGCTCGGGCCGCAGGTTGCGGTCGCCGACGACGAGGCCCGCGGTGACGCGCAGCCCGACCGCCGCGGCCCGCTCGAACAGCAGGTCGACGGCGGGCGCGAAGTGGGCGCCGAACACGAGCGCCGTGGTGGTGCCCGCGCGGGCGAGCCCGTCCACGAAGTCGGCGGCGATCACCCCGGCGTGGTTGACGTCGGACATGCGCGCCTCTTCGGGCAACGCGCGTCCGTCCAACCAGGACAGCAGCGGCTTGCCGAGCCCGCCGATCACCCGGATCTGCGGGAAGTGCACGTGCGTGTCGACCAGGCCGGGCAGGAGCACGCCGCCCGCGAGGTCCACCACCTCGTCGTCCGGGCGGGCCGCGCGCACCCGCGCGAAGGGGCCGCGGTCGACGACCACGCCCGCCTCCACGGCGATCCCGGCGTCGGACTCGGCACGCAGCCCGCCGCCGTGGAACGGCGAATCGGGGGTGTCGAGGACGGTGCCGCGGTAGACGGTCACGGCGCCGCCTCCCGAGCCGCGGCGCGGGTCATCGCCGCGCCGGACACATCCGCCGCCGCACGGCCGGGAGGCCGCGCGGCCGCCTCGCGCTCCAGGCGGCGCAACAGATCCGCGGCAACGCTCACCGCGATCACCGCGGGCGCTTTCCCGGTGATCTCGGGCAGCCCGATCGGGGTGGTGATGCGGGCGAGCGCGGCCTCGTCGTGGCCCTCCGCGGCGAGCTTGCGCGCGAACCGGCCCCACTTCACGGCCGAACCGATCAACCCGATCGACCCCAGGTGGCCGCAGCGCAGGGCGGCGTCGCACAGCGCGGCGTCCTCGGCGTGGTCGTGCGTCATGATCAGCACGTGGCTGCCTGCGGGCAGCTCGCCGAGCACCAGCTCCGGCACCACGGCGTGGTGGCGGTGCACCCGCGCCACGGCGTGCTCGATGACGACCCGGTCGAGCTGGCCCGCCCGCGAGTCGACCAGGTGCAGCTCGACGTCGTGGCGCGCCAGCACCAGCGCCAGCTCGGTGCCGACGTGCCCGATCCCGAAGATCGCGATCGACGGCACCGGCCGCAGCGGCTCGAACAGCAGCGTGACCTCGCCGCCGCAGCACTGCACGCCGTGCTGGGCCGGGGCCCGGTCGGAGAGCCGGGTGACGCTCGTCTCCGGCTCCGTCGTCGACGCCGCGATCAGCCCTCGGGCGTGGACCACGGCCGCCTGTTCCAGGTTGCCGCCCCCGATCGTGCCCCAGGTGCGCAGCTGCCCGACCACCATCTTCGCCCCGGCCTCGCGGGGCGCGTGCCCGCGAACGGCGATCACGGTGACCAGCACCCCGGGCTGCCGCGCGCGCCGCAGCTCGGACACGGCCGTCAGCCAGTGCATCAGTCCCCCACCGCCACCGGGCTGCGCACGGCCGACCGCGCGGCCTCCACCGCCCAGAACACGGCCTCCGGCGTCGACGGGCAGCCCAGGTCGACGCTGTGGCCCTCGGGCCCGAACGCCGCCACGGCCTCCCGCAGCGCCTCCCGCACGCTGAACGCCAGCATCAGCGGCGGCTCGCCGACCGCCTTGGAGCCATACACCGCGCCGTCCTCGGCCGCCTTCTCCAGCAGCGTGACCCGGAACTCCGTCGGCATCTCCGAGAAGCTCGGCAGCTTGTACGTGCTGGCCGCCTGGGTGGACAGCCGCCCGCGGTTGGGGCCGTCGCCCGTGTCCCAGCGCAGGTCCTCGAGCGTGAGCCAGCCCGCGCCCTGCACGAAGCCGCCCTCGACCTGGCCGAGGTCGACCAGCGGGGAGAGGCTGTCGCCGACGTCGTGCACGATGTCGACGCGCCGCAACGTGTACGCCCCGGTGAACCCGTCGACCTCCACCTCGCTCGCCGCCGCCCCGTACGCGAAGTACTTGAACGGCTCGCCGTGCATGTTCTTCGCGTCCCAGTGCAGGCCCGCCGTGCGGTAGAAGCCCGCCGCCGAGAGCTGCACCCGCCGGTAGTAGGCCAGGTGCACCACCTCGGCGAACGTGAGGTTCTTGTCCTTGTCGGCGAGGCCGGTGACGATGCCGTCGACGAAGCGGACGTCGTCCGGGTGGACACCCGAGCTCCCCGGCGGCCACGTCAGCCAAGCGGGTCCGGATCTGCTCGCAGGCGTTCTTCACCGCGCCGCCGTTGAGGTCGGCACCGGAGCTCGCCGCGGTGGCCGACGTGTTGGGCACCTTGTCGGTGCGCGTCGGCGCCAGCCGCACCAGCGAGAGCGGCACGCCGAGCGCGGTCGCCGCCACCTGCAGCATCTTCGTGTGCAGGCCCTGGCCCATCTCGGTGCCGCCGTGGTTGATCAGCACCGTGCCGTCCTTGTAGACGTGCACGAGCGCGCCCGCCTGGTTGAACGCGGTGAGGTTGAACGAGATCCCGAACTTCACCGGCGTGATCGCCAGCGCCCGCTTGGTGTGCTCGTGTGCGGCGTTGAACGCGGCGATCCCGGCCAGGCGCCGGTCGACGTCGCCGCTCTCGGTGACCTGCGACCACACCCGCTCGATCCGCTCCGGGTGCCGCACGGGCTGCCCGTAGGGGGTGGTGTGGCCCGCTTGGTAGAAGTTGCGCCGCCGCAGCTCGCGGGCCGAGAGCCCGAGCATCGGCGCGCACCGGCCGAGGATGTCCTCCAGCACGATCATGCCCTGCGGGCCGCCGAAGCCGCGGAACGCCGTCTGCGACGTCTTGTGCGTGCGTCGCGATCCGCCCGTGCACCTCGATGTGCGGCACCCAGTAGGCGTTGTCGATGTGGCACAGCGCCCTGGCCTGCACGGGCTCGGAGAGGTCGAGGCTCCAGCCGCCGTCGGCGGTGAGCGTGGCCTCCAGTGCGCGGAGCTTGCCGTCGGCGTCGAACCCGACCTTCCACACCGCGTGGAAGCCGTGCCGCTTGCCCGTCATGGTCATGTCCTGCGTGCGGTTGAGCCGCAGCCGCACGGGGCGGCCGGTCAGCGTGGCGCCGAGCGCGGCGATCGCGGCGTAGCCGTGCGGCTGCATCTCCTTGCCGCCGAACCCGCCGCCCATCCGCAGGCACTGCACGGTGACCTCGTGGCTGCCGCGCCCCAGCACGTGCGCGACGATCTCCTGGGTCTCGCTGGGGTGCTGGGTGCTGGACTGGACGAACACCTGCCCGTTCTCGTCGACGTGCGCGAGTGCGGCGTTCGTCTCCAGGTAGAAGTGCTCCTGGCCTGCGAACTCGAACTCGCCCTCGAACACGTGGGCGCAGGTGTCCCACTGGGCTTCCGGCTCGCCGCGGCGCACGGTGGGCCGCGCGCCCTGGAAGCTCTCGGCCGCGATGGCCTCGGTGACCGTCACCAGCGACGGCAGCGGCGCGTACTCCACCTCGACCTTGCCCGCGCCGATCCGCGCGGCCTCCAGGGTCTCGCCGAGCACCCAGCACACCGCGTGCCCGCGGTAGCAGACCTCGGACGGGAAGAGCGGCTCGTCGTGCTTGACGCCCGCGTCGTTCACGCCGGGCACGTCGGCCGCGGTGAGCACGCGCACCACGCCCGGCACTTCCAAGGCGGGCTCGGTGCGCAGCGACGTGACGTGCGCGTGGGTGTGCGTGGCCTGCACCGGGTAGGCGTGCAGCACGCCGACGTGCCGGTTGACCAGGTCGTCGGTGTACAGCGCCAGGCCGGTGACGTGCAGGTCCGCGGCCTCGTGCTGCATCGAGACCCCGACCACCGAGCTGGTAGGACGGGTGGCGAGTTCGCTCATGCCTGCACCTCGTTCCAGAACTTCAAGAGCGACTGTTCGAGCATCGCCACCCGGAAGGCGGCGCTGGCGCGGTGGTCGTCGATCGGGGTGCCCTCCTCGCGGAGCACGGCCGCGGCCGCCCGCACGCGTGTCGGCGTCCCAGGGCCTGCCGATGAGCGCCTCCTCGGTGGCGGTCGCCCGCACCGGCGTGGCCGCGACCCCGCCCAGGCCGATGGCGGCGTCGGTGACGACCCCGTCGCGCACGTCGAGCGCGAACGCCACCGCGACGCTGGAGATGTCGTCGAACCGCCGCTTGGCGATCTTGTGGAACGCGGTGAGCGGGGCCAGCGGCAGCGGGATCCGCACGGACTTGATCAGCTCGGCCGCCTCGCGCACGCTGCGGCGGTAGCCGGTGAAGTACTCGTCGAGGGGGACCACGCGCTCGCCGGACGGCCCGACCAGGACGACCGACGCCCGCAGCGCCAGCAGCGCGGGCGGGGTGTCGCCGATCGGCGAGCCCGTGCCGATGTTGCCGCCGATCGTGGCGCCGTTGCGGATCAGCCGCGACGCGAACTGCGGCCACAGCTGGTCCAGCAGCGGCACCCGGCCCTCGAGCAGCCGTTCGGCCTCCGACAGCGTGAGCGCGGCCCCGAGCTCGACGGTGTCGTCGGTGACGGCGAACGTGCGCAGCTCGGTGAGCCGGTCCACCGCGATGACGAACGGAGCGCGGACACCGCGGATGTTGACCTCGACGCCCCAGTCGGTGCAGCCCGCGATCACCGTCGCGTCCGGGTGCTCGGCCAGCAGCGCGAGCGCGTCGGCGAGGTCGTTCGGCCGGGCGAACCGGCTGACCCGGGTGGGCGGCGCGGCGGGCGCGGGAGCCGCGGCCCGGGTCGCCAGCGCGTCGTCAGCGGGCGGGTTGCCCAGCGCGTACGCGGCGTCGCGGATCGGGCGGTAGCCGGTGCAGCGGCAGAGGTTGCCCGAGAGGGCGTGCAGGTCGAAGCCGTTGGGGCCGTGCTCGGCGTCGACGTGGCCGTTGACGCTCTGACCGTTGGTCGAGGCCGCGCGCTCGGGCCGGTAGTACTCGGCCGCCATGCTGCAGATGAAGCCCGGCGTGCAGTAGCCGCACTGCGAGCCGCCGCGGCAGGCCATCTCCTCCTGCACGGGGTGCAGGTCGCCGGGAAGGCCGAGCCCTTCGGCCGTGACGACCTCCTGCCCGTCCAGCGCGAGCGCGGGCACCAGGCAGGCGTTGAGCGCCGTCCAGCGGCTGCGCGCCGCGCCGTCGGGCCGGGCGACGAGCACCGAGCACGCGCCGCACTCGCCCTCCGCGCAGCCCTCCTTGGCCCCGGTGAAGCCCTGGTCGCGCAGCCAGTCGAGCGCCGTGACGTGCGGCTCGCCGATGACCGGGCGAGGCTCGCCGTTGACCGTGATCGTCGGTGTCGTCATGCTCCCACCACCTCCGGCAACCGCAGGAGGGCGATCTCGCGCAGTTGCGCGACCGTTTCCGCTCGTTCGGTTGCCTCGTCGTTTTCCAACCTGCGCCGCAGCTCCGCGAGGACCTCGGGCGCGGTGCGGCCCGCGGCGCGGATGAGGAACACCCGTCCGAAGCGCCGCTCGTACTCCTTGTTGCCTTCTGTCAGTTCGTCGTCCGGCGCCACGGCGGCCTGTTCCCGCCGGGAGAACGCCGCGTCGTGGTCCGCCCCCGCGCGTTCGCCGATGCGCGGGTGGCGGGCGAGGGCGGCGGCGAGCTCGTCGTCGGTGAGCGTCGCCGCCGCGGCCTCGGCCTGCTTGGTGAGGGCGGCCAGGTTGTCGTACGGCCGCCCGGCCACCACCTCCGCCGCCCACCGCGGCACGGCGAGGCAGGTCAGCAACCGCGCGGTCGCCTCCGCGGTGGGCAGGTCGTTGAAGTGCAGCTCGCTCATGATTCCAAGTGTCGTGTACGGGCCGAGTGGATCGGGTTGGCGTTGGCGACCTTCTCGTCGAACCGGTGCGTCGCGATCTTGGCGATCTCGATCAACGCGGTGGCGTGCTCCTGGGTCGGCGAGTTGTTCAGCCGCTCCCAGCCGCCGCTCAGCACCTGGTCGAACGAGGTGCGGTCGCGCACGGCCGTCACGAGCGGGAAGCCGAAGCGGTCGCGGTAGGCCTGGGTGAGCGAGGCCAGCTCCTCGTGCTCCTTCTCGGCGAGGCGGTGCAGCCCGAGCGTCGACTGGTCATCCAGCGACGCGCCACCCACGTGTGCGCCCAGGTCCGGGTAGGAGTTGATCAGTTGTTCCTGCTCCTCGACGGTGGCGGCGAACAACGCTTCCTGGAACGCGCGGCGCAAGTCCTGGGTGTCGGAGAAGGGGCGCTGGGTGTAGGCCCGCCGCACCACCCAGTCCGGGCCCTGGAACAGACCCGCGAAGGTGGCCACGAACTCGTCCTCGCTCATCGTGTTGACCTGGTCCAGGCGCACGAGGTGGTCGCCCGGCGCGCCGGCGACGGCGGGCCCGCGGTTCTTGCCGATGTGGTGGAACACGAGGTTGAGCAGGATCGCGGTGATGCTGCCGAGCGTGATGCCGCTGCCGAAAATGATCTGCGCCCACTCGGGGACGGCCTTGGCGACGTCGGGAATGGCGGTCACGTACATCGCCAGGCCGATGCTGGTCGAGACGATCACGATGTTGCGGTGGTCGTGGAAGTCCACCCGCGACAGGGTCTGGATGCCGACGACCGCGACGGTCGCGAACATCGCGATCGCGGCGCCGCCGAGCACCGGGTGCGGGATGGCCGCCACGATCGCGCCCGCCTTGGGGATCAGCCCGATGATGATCATGATCACGCCTGCGGCGGCGACCACGTAGCGGCTCTTCACCCGGGTCAGGCGCACGAGGCCGACGTTCTCGGCGAAGCAGGTGTACGGGAACGAGTTGAGGATGCCGCCGATCATGGTGGCGAGGCCGTCGGCGCGCAGGGCACGGGCGATGTCGCCGCGCACGATGCGCTTCTCGACGATCTCGCCGGTCGCGAACACGTCACCGGTGGTCTCCACGGCGGTGATCAACATGACGACGATCATCGAGACGATCGCCGCGGCGGCGAACTTCGGCACACCGAAGTAGAAGGGTGTGGTGACGCCGAGCCAGGCCGACTGCGCGACGGTCTCGAAGTGCGCGTCGCCGAGCGCCCAGGCCACCAGCGTGCCGAGGACGAGGCCGACGAGGACGGCGACCGTCGCCATGAAGCCGCGGAACACCCGCTGGATCAGGACGATCAGCGCGAGGGTGCCGAGGGCGTAGGCCATGTTGCGGGGGTTGGTCGGGTCGAAGGTGGGGCCCGCGCCGCCCGCGGCGTCCGCGGCCGCGACGGGCAGCAGCGCGAGGCCGATGATCGTGATCACCGAGCCGGTGACGACCGGCGGGAAGAAGCGGATCAGCTTCGAGAAGAACGGCGCGATGAGGAACGTGAAGAGGCCCGCGACGATCACGGCGCCGTAGATCACGAGCAGGCCTTCGGTGCCGCCGCCCGCCGCGAGGCCGATGGCGATCATCGGCGACACGGCCGTGAACGTCACGCCCTGCAGCAACGGCAGCCGCACACCGATCTTCCAGAAGCCGACCGACTGGATGATCGAGGCGATGCCGCACGTGAAGAGGTCGGCGTTGATGAGGTGGATGAGCTGCTCGGTGTTCAGGCCGATGGAGTTGGCCAGCAGGATCGGCACGATGACGGCGCCCGCGTAGAACGCCAGCACGTGCTGGAATCCGTAGATCGCCAGCTTCGGCAGCGGCAGCACCTCGTCAACGGGGTGCGCGACGGCCTTCCTGGGCGCCTCGACGGTGGACATACGTGTGCCTCCTCGACACTCGAGCGGGGGTGGTGGTCGGCGTTGCCCGGGTGTTCGGCCCGGGCGGCCCGACCGCGGCACGCCCGTCACCCCTTGCTCGGCGTTTATCCGCTATACGGAACTTTCTCTCCGATCGGCGGAAGAGTAGGCTCCAGGTGTCGACGGGTCAAGGGGGTCACGTCGTCTCGATATATCCGAGCCGTGGAGCACCCACCTCGGTGGCCTCGAGGGTGGACGTCGAACGCCGCCGCCGCGCTGTTCTGCTGTCCGGATGTAAGATTCTGCCTATCGGAAGCGGTACCCCGGCTACTCGAACTGCGTCCGATCCCCAGTCGTGAGGATGGTGAACGACCATGACCAGCGTCGGAGCAGTCGAGGGATCCGGGGGTGTGCAGTCCGTCGGACGGGCCTTCGAGATCCTCGAAGTGATCGCCGCGCAGGGCGGCGAGCTGTCGCTCTCCGAGATCGCCGCGTCCGTCGGGCTGCCCGCGCCGTCGGCCCACCGGCTGCTGCGCACCCTCGTCTCGCTCGGGTACCTGCGCCAGGAGACGTCGCGCCGCTACGCCCTCGCGCCCCGGCTCATCCGGCTCGGCGAGTCCGCGGCCAAGCAGTTCGGGGCGTGGGGCTACCCCGTGCTCATCGGGCTGATGGAGGCGATCGGGGAGTCGGCGAACATGGCCATCCTCGACGGGTCCAACGCCATCTACGTCGCGCAGGTGGCGGGTCGGCACTCGATGCGCATGTTCACCGAGGTCGGCAGGCGCGTGCCGCTGCACGCCACCGGCGTCGGCAAGGCGCTGCTCACCCAGCTCCCCGACGACGAGATCATCCGCATCCTCGAGCTGGCGGGCATGCCCACCGTCACGCCGCACACCATCACCGACGCCGCCGTCCTCCTGCAGGACGTGCGCACCAGCCGGATCCGCGGCTACACGATCGACGACGGTGAGCAGGAGGTCGGCGTGTCCTGCGTCGCCGTCACGGTGCCGAACGCGCCCACGCCCACCGCCATCTCGATCTCCGCGCCCACCCCGCGCATGACGCCGGACGTCGTGCGGGAGGCCGCCGCCGCGCTCCGCGAGGCCGCCGCCACCATGGCCGCGCGCTTCGAACGGAAGCGCGCCACCGGCTGAGCCGCACCCCACCCCTCGAAGATCGCCGTTTCGGAGACGTCTCCCGAAGCGGCGATCTTCGTTTGGGGCCGGGCGACGCCGACCCTTGACGACCCCTGATCGGGGCCGTAACTTATCGCATCGTGGAAACTTAATTCCGCTAACGCCTGTTGCCGCGTTTGCCCACCCCAGCTACCGAGGGAGCTAGCCATGGCCGTCACGCTTGGCGCCAACCAGTACGGGAAGGCGGAGACCCGCGTCGTGCGCGTCTTCCGCGACACCGAGCCGCACGAGATCGTCGACTACAACGTGAGCGTGCAGCTGCGCGGCGACTTCGCCGACGTCCACCTGCGCGGCGACAACACCAAGTGCCTCACCACCGACGCCACGAAGAACACCGTGAACGCGTTCGCCAAGGAGATGGGCGACGCCGTGCGCGAGCCGGAGTCGTTCGCACGGGCGCTGGCCCGGCACTTCGTCGACGACGTGCCGCAGGTCGACCGGGCTCGCATCCAGATCGAGGCCTACCCGTGGGACCGGCTCAGCCACGCGGGCAGCCCGCACCCGCACGCCTTCGCCCGCCGCGGCTCCTACGTCCGCACGGCGACCGTCACCGCCACGGCCGACACGACCTGGATCGTCTCCGGCGTGCGCGAGCTGGTGGTGCTCAAGACCACCGACTCGGAGTTCCACACCTTCTACTCCGACCGCTACACCACGCTCGTGCCCACCGACGACCGGATCATGGCCAGCTCGGTGACCGCGCAGTGGCTGCACACCGACGCGGACGTCGACTGGGGCACCTCCTACGACGCGGTGCTCGCCGCGCTGACCGACACCTTCGCGGGCCACTACAGCCTGGCGTTGCAGCAGACCCTGTACGCGATGGGCGAGGCCGTGATCGACGGCCAGCCCGAGATCGGCGAGGTGCGGTTCTCGATGCCGAACAAGCACCACTTCCTGGTCGACCTCAGCCCGTACGGCGTCGAGAACAAGAACGAGGTCTTCCACGCCGACGACCGGCCGTACGGCCTCATCGAGGGCACCATCCGGCGCGACGACGCCCCGGACCCCGGCGCCGCCGCGTTCGACCCCGGCCAGGGGTGGTGAGGGTGGCGCGCACGCAACCCACCGAGGAGACGCGACACCCCGTCGACCAGGTGCTGCCCGCAGGCCAGATGGCCGTGTACGGCCTGCAGCACGTCATGAGCATGTACGCGGGCGTGGTGGCCGTGCCGCTGATCGTCGGCACGGCCATGGGCCTGCCGTTCGGTGAGCTGGCCTACCTGCTCACCGCCGCCCTGCTGGTGTCCGGCCTCGCGACGCTGTTGCAGACGCTCGGCATCTGGCGCATCGGCGCCCGGCAGCCGCTGGTGCAGGGCACCTCGTTCGCGGCCGTGGCGTCGATGCTCGCGATCGGCAAGGGCGCGGGCGGCGGCGCTGCAGGCCTCACCGCGATCTACGGCGCCGTCATCGTGGCCGGTGTCGTCGGCTTCCTGCTCGCGCCGGTGTTCAACCGGCTGCTGCACCTCTTCCCGCCGGTCGTCACCGGCGTCGTGATCACCGTCATCGGGATCTCGCTGCTGCCCGTGTCGTTCGGCTGGGCGGGCGGCGGCACGGGCACGCCGAACTTCGGCGACCCGGCGAACATCGCGCTGGCCGCCGTCACGCTGCTCATCATCCTGGCCATCTACCGGTTCCTGCCCGGCTTCCTCAGCCGCGTCGCGATCCTCGCGGGCCTGGTGCTGGGCACGCTGGTGGCGTGGCCGTTCGGCAAGGTCGACTTCAGCCGGATCGGGCAGGCCCAGTGGTTCGCGGTGTCCACCCCGTTCCACTTCGGGCCGCCGCAGTTCGAGATCGCCGCGATCGTCTCGATGGTCATCGTGATGCTGGTGATCATGACCGAGACCACGGCCGACATCCTCGCGATCGGCGAGGTGATCGACCGGCCCGCGGACGGCCGCACGGTGGTCGGCGGGCTGCGCGCGGACACCCTGGCCACCACGATCTCCGGCGGCCTGCTCAACGGCTTCCCGGTGAGCGCGTTCGCGCAGAACGTGGGCCTGGTCGCGATCACGGGCATCAAGAGCCGCTTCGTCGTGGCGGTGAGCGGCATCATCCTGGTGGCGCTCGGGCTCGTGCCCAAGCTGGGCGCGATCATCGCGTCGATCCCGCTGCCGGTGCTGGGTGGGGCCGGGCTCGCGCTGTTCGGCACGGTCGCGGCGAGCGGCATCCGAGCGCTCAGCCGGGTGGACTACGACGGCACGTCCAACCTCATCATCGTGGCGGTGTCCATCGCCATGGGCGTGCTGCCGATCGCGTCGCCGACGTTCTACGAGCACTTCCCGTCGTGGTTCCAGACCATCTTCGACTCCGGCATCAGCGCGGCCGCGCTCACGGCGGTGCTGCTCAACCTGCTGTTCAACGGCATGCGCCGGGACGCGGAGGCGCCGATCGCGGCCGAGGGGCCCACGCCAGGCGTCGTACCCGACGAGGACGTGCCCGGTGGGCGGTCAGCGAGTTAACGGCCAGCCCAGGACGCGCTTGGGGCGGGGCGGGGCGTAGGTGCGGATCTTGCTGGTGGACAGGCCCAGCGCCACCAGGCTCTCGGCGAGCTTCACGGCGGCGGTCACGCCGTCGACCACGGGCACGCCGGTGCGGGCCCGCACCGCCTCGTCCAGCCCGGCCATGCCGCCGCAGCCCAGGCAGATGACCTCGGCCTTGTCCTCGCGCACGGCCCGCTCGGCCTCGGCGGCGATGATCTGGACGGTGGCGCGCTCGTCCTGCTCGAGCTCGAGCACCGAGAGCCCGCTGGAGCGCACCGAGGCACACCGCGCGTCGAGGCCCGCGAGCTTCAGCCGGTCCTCGATCAGCGGCACCGCCCGGTCCAGCGTGGTGACCACCGAGTACTTGTAGCCCAGCAGGCACGCGAGGTGCGCCGCCGCTTCGGTGATGTCCACGACCGGCACGTCGAGCAGCTCCTGCAGCCCTTCCCGCCCGTGCTCGCCGAAGCCCGCCTGCACGACCGCGTCGTACGGGTCGGGGTAGCGGGTGACGACGTCCATCACGGCGACGGCGGCGAGGTAGCTCTCGAAGTTGCCCTCCACCGAGTCGGCCCCGATATCGGGGGTGAGCGGCAGGATCTCGGTCTCCGGGCCTGCCGCCGATTTCGCCGAGGCCGCGATGGCCTCGGTCATCGCGGCCGTGGTGTTGACGTTCACGACGAGGATGCGCACTGCGTAAGAATGCGGCATGCAGAACCAGAAGGCCGACGTCCTCGTGTTGTTCGGCATCACCGGCGACCTGGCCCGCAAACTCGTGCTCCCGGCGTTGTACCGGCTGGTCGAGCGCGGCGAGCTGACCGTGCCGCTGATCGGGGTGGCGCTCACCGACCTCGACGACGACGGGCTGCGCAAACACGTCGCCGACTGCGTGCGGGCGGCGTGCGACGACGTCGACGACGCCGTGCTCACCCGCATGGTGGAGCGCACGTCGCTGGTGGCGGGCAACTACGCCGATCCGTCGGTGTTCACGCGGCTTGCCCAGGCCGTCGGGCCGGACGCGTTTGCAGTGCACTACCTCGCCGTGCCGCCGTCGCTGTTCGGCACCGTGGCCGACGGGATCGCGGCGGCGGGCCTGGCGCCGCGCTCGCGGCTGATCGTCGAGAAGCCGTTCGGGCACGACCTCGCCTCCGCGGAGGCGCTGAACGAACGGATCTCGAAGAACTACCCCGAGGACCGGGTCTTCCGGGTGGACCACTTCCTCGGCAAGGAGCCGGTCGAGGACCTGCTCGTGCTGCGCTTCGCCAACACGCTGCTCGAGCCGCTGTGGAACCGGGAGTGGATCGACCACTTCGAGATCACGATGGCCGAGGACTTCGACGTCGCCGACCGCGGCTCGTTCTACGACGCCGTCGGCACCGTGCGCGACGTCGTGCAGAACCACCTGCTGCAGGTGCTCGCCTACCTCCTCATGGAGCCGCCGACGTCGGAGGGGGCCGACGACCAGCGCGACGCGAAGCACCGACTGCTGTGCGCGATGCGGGCGATCGAGCCGGCCGAGGCCGTGCGCGGCCGCTACGACGGGTACACCGAAACCCCGGGGGTGAAGGCGGGGTCGACCACCGAGACCTACGTGGCGTTGACACTGCACGTCGACAACTGGCGGTGGATGGGCGTGCCGGTCTACCTGCGCGCGGGGAAGGCGCTGCCGGTCACGCTGCTCGACGTCGTCGCGGTGCTGCGCACCCCGCCCAAGCCGCTGTTCACCGGCTCGTCCGACGCGCCGCAGCCCAACCGGCTGCGGCTGCGGGTGCAGCCCGACGCGGGCATCACCATCACGCTGCTGGCCCGGCAGCCGGGCGACGCCGACGTGGCGGTGCCGATCCCGATCGGGGCCGACTTCCGGAAGGTGCTCGGCCCGATGCACGCGGCCTACGAGCACATCTTCGCCGACGCCCTGGCGGGCAACCCGGCGCACTTCGCCCGGTTCGACAACCTGGAGGAGGCCTGGCGGATCGTCGGCCCGATCCTCGACGCTTCGACGACACCCCTCCCCTACGCCAAGGGCACGTGGGGCCCGGACGCCGCGGCCACCCTGCCCGGCCCCGGCGGTTGGGTCGAGCTGCCGCCGCCCGCCTCCTGAGCGTCGCGGTCGGTCGAGCTCGACGACCACCGCACCACCTCGACCGCCGTCGGCACCATCGCCAACGGCGTGGCGGACGGCCCGGCGTAATAGGCGTAGGGCGTGCCCGCCCGGTGCGTGATCGACCACCCGGTCGACGGCGACCAGCACAGCTGCCTACCCGCGAGCCACGGCCGACGGCGGCAGGGCCCGATCCGCAACCGGATGTCGATCGGGTCCACGAGCGGGCCGCCGAGCAGCGGCAGCCCCTGCCGCGCCGCCTCGGCCACGACCTGCTCCCGATAGCAGGCCACGGCCGTCGCCGCGTCTCGTCCCAGTGCCGCCACCAGCGCGTCGTTGTCCACACGTCCACCCTCACCGGCGCGGGCGGGCGCGACCATCGGGTGCAGCACCCATTTCGGGTCGGTGCACCATGCAGATGGGTGCCCGCGCGTGGACACCGGCCGCCGCCGCGGTGAAGCTGGGGCCATGGCCGCCCCGACCCGGTCCCCCGCGACCGCGCTGTTCTGGCGGCTGCTGCTGCTCAACGCGCTCGTGCTCGTCATCGCCGCGGCGGTGCTGGCGCTGTCGCCGCTCACCGTCTCGGCGCCGGTGCTGATCACCGAGGTCTCGGTGCTCGCCGTCGGGCTGGTGCTGATGCTGGTGGCCACGGCGGTGCTGCTGCGCGCCAGCCTGCGCCCGCTCGACGGCCTGGCCGAGCTGATGGAGCGGGTCGACCTGCTGCGCCCCGGCGAGCGGCTGGCGGTGCGCGGCAACGGCGACGTCGCGCACCTCGTCCACACCTTCAACGACATGCTCGACCGGCTGGAATCCGAGCGCGGCACGAGCACCGCGCGGGCGCTGGCCGCCCAGGAAGGCGAGCGGCAACGCATCGCGCAGGAGCTGCACGACGAGATCGGGCAGAGCCTCACCGTGGTGCTGCTCGGGCTCAAGCGGGTGCTCGACCGCGCGCCCGCCGAGCTGCGCGACGAGGTCTCCACCGCCGCCGAGCTCACCCGCGGGTCGCTCGACGAGGTGCGCCGGGTCGCCCGGCGGCTGCGGCCCGGCGTGTTGGCGGACCTCGGCCTCGTCAGCGCGCTCAGCGCGTTGGCCACGGACTTCGCCCAGGCCAGCGAGGTGCCCGTCACGAGGACGCTGGACCAGCGCCTGCCCGAGCTCTCGCGCGACGCGGAGCTCGTCCTCTACCGGATCGCCCAGGAAGGGCTCACCAACGTGGCGCGACACGCGAACGCCACCCGCGTCGAGTTGGCCCTCACCCGTCAGCCCGGCGGGGTGCTGCTCCGGATCGCCGACGACGGCCGCGGCCTCGACGGCGCCGCCGAAGGGGCGGGCATCCGCGGCATGCGGGAACGCGCCATCCTCATCGGCGCCGCGCTGCAGATCGAGGGCCGGTCCGGCGGGGGCACCGACGTCCGGCTGCTCGTGCCGTCGTGACCACCCGCATCCTGCTGGCCGATGACCACGCGCTCGTCCGCCGCGGCCTGCGCCTGATCCTGGACGGCGAGCCCGACCTGCGGGTGGTGGCCGAGGCGGGCGACGGGGCCGAGGCCGTCGAGAAGGTGGCGGCTGGCGGCGTCGACCTCGCCATCCTCGACATCGCCATGCCCCGCATGACGGGCCTGCAGGCGGCCCGCGAGATGACGCGGCGCGCGTCGGACGTGCGGATCCTGATGCTGTCGATGTACGACAACGAGCAGTACTTCTTCGAGGCGCTCAAGGCCGGGGCCAGCGGCTACGTGCTGAAGTCGGTGGCCGACCAGGACCTGGTCGCGGCCTGCCGGGCCGCGATGCGCGGCGAGCCGTTCCTGTACGCGGGCGCGATCAGCGCGCTGATCCGCGACTACCTCATGCGCAGCAGGCAGAACGACCGCCTGCCCGAGAGCATCCTCACCCCGCGCGAGGAGGAGATCGTCAAGCTGATCGCCGAGGGCAACTCGTCCAAGGAGATCGCGGCGACGCTGGTGATCAGCATCAAGACCGTGGACCGGCACCGGGCGAACATCCTGGCCAAGCTGGGCATGCGCGACCGCCTCGACCTCACCCGCTACGCCATCCGCGCGGGCCTGGTCGAACCCTGATCAGCCGACGGGCTTGAGCGGGTCGTGCCCCATCCGCATCAGCCGTCGCCGCCAGGACGCCTGGCCCGCCGTCGGCTCCGGGTCGTCGCCACGCTCTTCGCGGACGCGGTCGACGACGCGCTGCATGGTGTGGACGTCGTCCTCGGTGAGGTCGGTGCGGCGTTTGCCCAGCACGCCCAGCACCGCGCGGCCGGTCGGCGTGCCGACCGGGCCCACCGCGGGCTCGGAGTCCTCGTGCGCGGCGTCGGTCGCCAACCAGTCCTGCAGCTCCCGCGAGGTCATGTTGACCAGGGTGTGGAACTCGTCCCACAGGGCGTCATCAACGTGTGCGGTCATCCTCGGGCCTACCCACCGGCCGCCCCTCCGAACCGCCCGGCACCGCCGCTACGGGGCGGCGGGCGGCGCAGGCGGGTCGAACGTGACCGTGACGGCGTCGTAGCCGAACGACTTCGCCATCCCGGTGAGCATCGACCGGGTGTTCTCCGCCGCGCGGGCGGTGAGGTCGCTCTGCGCCGCGGCGGCGTTGAGCTTGGCCGAGGCGATGGCGTACAGCTGGCTGTCGTCCTGGGGCTGGTCGCTGATCGCGTCTTCCACGCGCTGCATCAAGCCCCGCTGCCTACCGACGACGCGGGTCTGCGCCGGATCCAGCACGGCCGGGGCGAGCGTGGGCGCAGGCAGGTGGATGGTGGCCTGCTTGCCGTCCGGCGAGGTGGTGATGGCGCCCGAGCCCAGGCGGGAGAAGTCCACGCGGGCGTCCACCGACCCGGTGGCGAACAGCGTCGAACGCTCGCTGTCCAGCAGGCTGGGCAGGCGCGAGTTCTCCTGCTCGACGTCGACGAGCACCTGGTAGGTGCCGGTGGCCGCGTGGTAGTCGGCGATGTCGCGCACGGACAGCAACAAGGCATCCGGGCTGCGGTCGATCGTCTGGGTGGCGCCCCCGCCGAAGAAGTTCGCCATCGCGCTCCCGAGCCCGATCCCGATGGGCAAGCAGCAGGGCGAGTGCGGCGACGATGGCGAGCAGCTTCGTGCGTGGCGATCGGCCCGTGCTCGGGCCCGACCGAATCCTCTGCAGTGTGCGCAGCATGCGGCCTCCCGTCGTCATTTCCTCACAAGGATGCAACAAGAAGCAACCGTGCGCAGATTCCAGGACTACCCGTTGTGCTCACAGGCTACGCACAGCAATGCCCTATGTCCGTTTTCTACCCTCGGTTCGGTGAGCAACACGTACGAAGGCAGGCCGCTGCCCCGTCCGCAGGACGACGTCGTGGACCAGGGGTTGGGCTTCGACCTGGCCACGCTGGGCCGCAGGCAGCTGCTGCGGGCGCTCGGTCTCGGCGTCGTGGCGATCGGCGCGGCCGCCTGCGGCACCTCGACGTCGAGCGCCGCCACGTCGGCGGGCGAGATCCCCGACGAGACGGCGGGCCCGTTCCCCGGCGACGGGTCGAACGGCCCGAACGTCCTCACCGAGTCGGGCATCGTGCGCGACGACATCCGTTCGAGCTTCGGGGCCGCGAGCGGCCGCGCCGAGGGCGTTCCGATGACCCTCGAGCTGACCCTGACCGACCTCGCGGGCGGTGGCAAGCCGTTCGCGTGGCGCAGCGGTCTACGTGTGGCACTGCACGCGGGAAGGCGAGTACTCCCTCTACTCGCCGAACGTGCGGAACGAGAACTTCCTCCGCGGCGTGCAGGTCGCCGACTCCGCAGGCCTGGTGCGTTTCACCAGCGTCTTCCCCGGCTGCTACGCCGGACGCTGGCCGCACGTCCACTTCGAGGTCTACGCCGACCGGGCGGGCATCGCCGACGCGAGCAGCGCGATCGCCACCTCCCAGGTCGCGCTGCCGAAGGCGGCCTGCGACCAGGTGTACGCCCGCAGCGGATACCAGGCGTCGGTGGCGAACCTCGCCCGGCTCAGCCTGGCCGACGACAACGTCTTCGGCGACGACGGCGGCGCCCGCCAGCTCGCGGCGACCACCGGCGACCCGGGCGCGGGGTTCACGGTGGCGCTCGCCGTGCCGGTGGACACGACCACCGCTCCGTCGGCGGGCGGCGGGCCGGGGGTGGTCCCCCGCCCCGAACATCCGGCTGACGAGCGGTGCCGCCCTGTTGCGGGCGTCGCTATCGTGCGGTTATGGCCGGTATGCCAGAACCACCCCGTGGCTGGGATCCGGAGAAGGGCTCCCTGGAAGACCTCGTGCACGCCATGTTCCAGGACGACCCCGCGGAACCGGCCGTACAGGGCTCGGCGACAGCACCCCCGCAGGCCGCAGCCCGCCCGGCGCCCGCGGGCCGGAGCCGACCGTCGCGACCCGGGCGCCGGGCTGGTCGGCTCGCCGCGCCCGCACTGGCCGTCGCGGCCCTTGTGACGGCGGGCCTCGCGGGCGGCCAGATCCTCACCGCCACGCCATCCGCGCCCACCCCCGTCGCCGCCCCGGCCGTCGGCCTCCCGACGCCGCCCCCCAGCCCACGAACCGCTGCCCAGGTGGCACCCGCGCCGGTGGTGCTGCCGGTCGTCGCGGCCTTCGGCAAGCGCACCGAGCTGGCGGACGGCTGGCGGCTGGCCGCGAGCAGGCCCTACCTCTGCGACGTCCTGATGGCGATCCCCGTCCTCCAGAAGGACGGCACCCGCATCATGCGCGTCACGCTCACGCTGACCAACCGCACCGGCGCGCCGCAGGCGACCCGCGCCTGGCGGCTGGCGGCGACCGCCGACGGAGTCCCCGCCGAGCTCGTGGAGTGGCCCGCCGCGAATTTCCGCGGCGTGCCCGACAGGACGCTCAACGCGGGCCGGTCGGTCGGGTTCCTCGTGGCGATCCGGGTGCCGGAGCGCCCCGTGCAGGTGCGCATCACCGCCGAGCGCGACGCGGCGCCCCGCGCCGTGCTCGCGGGCACCCTGTAGTCAGCGGCGTAGTCAGCGGCGCACCCGGTAGCGCAGGTGCAGCACCCGGTCGCCCCGGATGACGACGTCGGGGTCCTCGAGCAGGTGCTGCGCCGCGACGGAGCCGAAGTAGCGCTTGCCGGAGCCGAAGACCACCGGCACGACGTCCATCGCGACCTCATCCACCAGGCCCGACGCCAGCGCCTGGCCGCCGACGTCGCCCGCCGCCACCGCGACCGTTCCGTTCCCCGCCAGCTCCTTCGCCTTGGCGACCGCCGCGGCGACGTCGTCGACGAAGAAGTAGGACGCCTCGGGGTGCCACCCCTCGGGCTTGGGCCGGTGCGACACCACGACGACGTGCTCGCCCGCGGGCGGACGGCCCTCCCAGCCGTTCGTCATGTCGAACAGGTGCCTGCCGATGACCATCGCGCCGATCGCCGCCCAGGTCGGCCGCACGTAGTCGATCGACGCCTTCGACACCTTCAGCTCGCCGGTCGTGTCCTCGCGGTCACCGGCCAGCGTGTGCTCGCCGTTGCCGTACCACTCGAAGAGCGGCCCGACCTGGTCGTCCTCGTCGGCGATGAAGCCGTCCACCGACACCACGTTGTGCATCACCACGTTGCCCATCACATCTCCAATCGTCAACCTGTTGGTTGAGACCGGTGCCGGGCGCGGAACTCATCGCGGCGGCGTCAGGGGATCTCCCACCGTTCCGCGCGGTCGGGTCGCCGCTCCCAGCGGGGGACGTAATGCTCGAGGAACACGCGGCCGACGAGCTCGCCCCGGGTACGCACACCGGTCTTGCGGAAGATCGCCTTGAGGTGGTCCTGCACGGTGTACGGGGAGACGGCCAGCGTCGCGGCCATCTCCTTGGTCGAGCGACCGCCCATGCACAGCCGCGCCACCTCGCGCTCCCGTTCGGACAAGCCGTAGGCCAGCGCGACGATCGGTGCCACTTCGGCGGCGGGGGCGGGCTGCACGATCACGGCCACGCGCCCGCCGTCCCCACCGGACAGCGGCGTGCCGTAGAGGAGCAGCCATTGGCCGCCGCGGGTCCGCACCCGGGCGCGGGCGGCGAGGCCGAGCGGGTCGTCGCCACGGCCGAGCGCGCGGGCCCTGGCCGCGACCGCCTGCACCGCCGCGGACTCGGCCGCCGACGCAGGTGGCGGCTCCTCCACCACCTGCGCGATCCACTGCTCGACGCCGGGCGAGACCGACTCGGCCGCGCCGTCCGCGCCGAACAGCACCACACCGGGCGCGTCCGCGACGGCGTCGACGGCGGTAGCGAGCATGGTGCGCCGGATACCGCGGGCGACCGGCTCGCTCACCGACGCGAGGAAGCGCTCCTCGGCCACGGTGAACCACGGCGTGCCCGCCTCGCGCAACAGTCCGACGGCGCCCCAGTAGGTGCCGTCGGCGACGAACGCGCCGCGCAGCTCGTCGCCGATGCCGTAGGTGAAATGCGAGCGGTAGCGGGCGGAGCGCGTGAGCTGGCCGTGGGTGGCGATGCTGGTCGCGCCCGCGAGGCGGCCGCTGCGGGCGAGGAACCACCACTTGTTGACGTCCTCGATCACGTACTCGTGCTCGGCCAACCACGTGCCCGAGCACCCCACGTTCTCGTTGAGGCTGCCGGTGAACAGCACGGTTCCCGGGTCGACGGTGTGCCAGCACGTGCGGGTGAACGGCACGGACTCGACCAGCACGGCACCGACCGCGCGGCACAGCCCGACCCAGTCGTCCGCGGCGCAGGCCAGGCGCACGATCTTGTCGCGCGCCCGGCGGGCAGCAGCCTGGTCCACGGGGTCAAGCTAGCCGGCCCGCCGGTGCAGGGGAATCCCACAGATCTGGGACGCCCTCGCCGAGGTTCCCGGTGTCGCGGGATATCGGCCGACCGGGCTGCGGCCGCACGCTCGACCTATGACCACCCCTGAACCGATCATGACGGTAGCCGCGGGCTTCATGGCGGCGAAGCACCTGTTCGCGGCGAGCGAGCTCGGCCTGTTCGAGGCGCTCGCGAACGCGCCCGCGCCGCTCGATGCGCTAGCCGGTCGCACCGGGCTCACCCCGCGGGCCGCGCGGATCAGCGCCGACGCCATGGTGGCGCTCGGCCTGCTCGAACGCCACGGCGACTCCTACCGGAACTCGCCGACCGCCGACCGCTTCCTCGCCGGTCGTCCGCAGGCCGACCTGCGCCCGTTGCTGCGGTTCTGGGACCGCGTGAGCTACCCCGCCTGGCAGGACCTGGCCGGGTCGCTGGGCCGGGGCCCGCGGCAGGAGATCTTCGACCTGGACGACGAGCTGCAGGAGATCGCGTCCGCCGGGATCGAGGCCGTGCTGGCCGGGCCCGCGGCGGCGTTGGCGCACACGTACGGCTTCGCCGCTCACCACCGGCTGCTGGACGTCGGCGGCGGCACGGGGTCGTGGTCGATCGCGGCCGTGCGGGCCCATCCGGGGCTGGCCGCCACCGTCGTCGAGCTGCCGGTCGTCGCGGCGGTGGCCAAGACCAGGGTCGCCGAGGCCGGGCTCGGCGACCGGATCGAGGTCGTCACCGGCGACGTGATGGGCGGCGAGCTGCCGGGCGGGCACGACGTCGTGCTGGTGGCCAACCTCGTGCACTACTGGTCGGCGGAGCAGAACCGGCAGCTCCTGCGCCGGATCCGGGCCGCGGCGAGCCCTGACGCACACCTGCTGCTCGCCGACTTCTGGACCGACCCCACCCACACCCGCCCCACCCACGCCGCGCTGATGGCGGGCGAGTTCGCCGTGCACCTGGAGAACGGGGACGTCTACAGCGTCGACGAGGTGCGCGGCTGGCTCGGCGAAACCGGCTGGTGCTTCGTCGAGCACCGCGAGCTGGCGGGCCCGCAAAGCCTCGTCGTCGCGACGGCCGACCAGCGATGACCCACATGGGATGATTCCCGCCGATTGCCCACATCGGGCGGTGCACCAGGGAGGTCGGGTCGCCGTGGGGCGGCGGGTGGGTGCGGCCGAAGCGCAGCGCGAGGCAGCTGCGGGGCTCGGCGCCGGGCAGCCGGGACGCCAAAGCGCTGCCGAGGGCCAGCGCTGTAGCCGTCTCCAGCCGACGCGGCCACCGACATCGGCGCTCCGAAGCCCCCCATTCCACCGGCTCGGGCGGCCGGTCCCGAGTGGTTTCACCGGATCGTGCTTCACTGCCGGGTGTGGGGCTCAGCAGGCACATCGTCAGCGGACCGACCGGGCCACTGGTCCGGATCTGGTCCGCCGAGTGCGACGGCGCCACCGAGTTCAGCTCGATCGCCTCGGTCAACGCCGGCATCGGCTTCGCGCGGATCGGCGGCCGCACGGCGGTGCACCTGCGCGGCCCGGCGACCAGGGCGACGCCGCTGTCGTGCCCGCCGGACACGGAGTACTTCGGCGTCGACTTCCGGCTCGGCGCGTACCTGCCGATGTTCCCGCCCGTCGGGCTGGTCGACCTCAACGACGCGGTCCTGCCGACGCTGCCGGGCGGTCGGGTCCTGCTCGACGGCGACGCCTGGGAGATGCCGACGCCGACGAACGTCGACGTCTTCGTCCAACGGCTCGTGCGGGCGGGCCTGCTCGTCGTCGATCCGCTGGTCGAGGACCTCCGGCACGGCGACGTCCGGGGCATGGCCGCGCGCACGGCGCAGAGCCGCTTCGTCCGGGCCGTCGGCCTCTCGCGCCGCAAGCTGCACGTGATCGAGCGGGCGCGGCGGGCGGCCCGGCAACTGCGCGCGGGGACGCCGATCGCCGACGTGATCTTCGACGCCGGGTACCACGACCAGCCGCACCTGACCCGCTCACTGCAGGAGTTGGTCGGCTACACGCCCGGTGAGGTGGCCCGGGGCGACATGTTCCTTGATCTCTGACTTGCGCTTCGGTACAAGACCGCCCGGCCCGGCGTCGCTACGTTGCCCCTGTGCGTTCCATCATCAACTCGACATACGTCACCCTCGACGGCGTGATCCAGAACCCGCAGAACTGGCCGGTGTCCGGCGGCTTCAGCGACGACGGCGGCCGGATCCAGTTCGAGCTGCTGGAGCGGTGCGACGCGCTGCTGATGGGTCGGCACACCTACGACGGCTTCGCGCCTGCGTGGTCATCCCGCTCGGGCGACCCGTTCAGCGACCGCATGAACGCGCTGCCCAAGTACGTCGTCTCGACGACGCTCACCGATCCGAAGTGGAACAACACGACGGTCATCGAGCACGATCCGGTCGAGGCCATCCGCGACCTCAAACAGCAGCCCGGCATGAGCATCCTGCAATACGGCTTCGGTCGGCTCTCGCACGCGCTCATGGCCGCAGGGCTCCTCGACGAGCTGCGCCTGTGGGTGCACCCCTTCTTCGTCGGCACCGGCTCGGCCGACGACGGGCTCTACCGGGCCGGGTCGACCGGCCGCTTCGACCTCGTCGGCTCGACCGCCCTCGACAGCGGCATCGTCATCCTCAGCTACCGCTCCAGAACTCCCTGAGCCGCCGCGCGATCGCCGCGGGCTCCTCGACCACCAGGAGGTGGCTCGCGCCGGGCAGCACGTGGGTGGCCGAGCCGGGGAACCACGACCGGACGATCTCCGCGCCCTCGACCGACCGGGGTGCGCTCTCGGTGCCGCGGATCGTGAGGACGGGGAGGTCGACGGGCACGTCACCCGGCGCGAACGACCAGCCGATGGCCGCGGGCAGCTCGACGGCGAAGAACGCGTCGGCGCCCGCCATCGCCTCGTCGAGGGCACCCGGCACGAGCCGGTCGAGCGTCGCGGCACTGTCCGCACCGCAGACCACGTGCAGGAACGTGCCCATGGCCGCCTGCGCGTCCGCCCGCGCCGCCTCCTCGAGCGCCGTCATCCGGGTGGCCGCCTCGTCCGGGGGCAGCAGCCCGACGGTCGCCGGTTCGAGCAGCGCCACCGACCGCGGGCGCACCCCTTCGTGGCGGGCGAGCTCCAGCGCGACGAGGCCGCCGTAGGAGTGCCCGACGACGTCGGGTCGCTCGACGCCGAGGCGGGCGAGCAGGCGGGCGCACAGCTCCGCGTCGTCGACGACGCTCCACGGCCGGTCGCGCGGCGCCGAGCGGCGGTAGCGGAGCACGGCCCGGTCGAGCACCCCGGCGAGGGGGCCGTACCAGCTCACGAACGGCCGCGCGTGCGGGAGCACCACCGGGTCGCCGTCGCCGAACAGGTCGTACTCGACCCGGACGCCGTCGAACTCGACGTGCTCCATGTCGGCATCCAAGCCCTCGGCGACGAACGGGAGCAAGTGGTACCATATTCTGGTACAAGCGAGGTGACAGCGATGGCATTGTCTGCGAGCGAGGCCCGCAAGCGGTTGTTCCCCCTGATCGAGCAGGTCAACGACGACCAGGAGCCGGTTGAGATCGTCTCCAAGAACGGCACCGCCTACCTGGTCTCGGCCGACCAGTGGCGATCGCTCATGGAGACCGCGTACCTCCTCCGCTCGCCCACCAACGCCGAGCGGCTCCTGCGCAGCATCGCCGATGCCGAAGCCGGGCGCACCGAGGTCCAGAAGCTCGTCGATCCTCCGCCCGAGGTTGCGTGAAGATCAGCTTCACGCGCGACGGCTGGGAGGACTACATCTCCTGGACCAACGAACGGACGATCCTCAAGCGGATCAACCGCATGATCGAGGAAGCGGCCCGCGACCCCGGAGCGGGCATCGGCAAGCCCGAACGCCTCTCGCACAACCTGTCGGGCTACTGGTCACGGCGCATCACCGACGAACACCGACTGGTCTACCAGCTCCGCGGCGAGGAGCTCGTCGTCGTGCAGGCTCGCTACCACTACTGAATTCCGCGGCGGCGAAATCGCCTGGTTGGCGGCGGAGACGCCTGCGCGTCCGACCCCTGTACCGGCCGGGCGCAGGCGGAGCAGACTGAGCGCGTGACAAGCGTCGTCAAGACTCCCGAGAGCCTGGCCAGTGACATCGGCCGGATGCAGCGCGAGTCGAACATGGTGATGGCCACCGTCACCAGCCTCGCCGATGACGAGCTCTCCAAGCCGACCAAGTGCGCGGGGTGGACCCGCGCGCACGTGATCGCCCACCTTGCCCTCGGGGCGGACGGCATGACGAACCTGGCCACCTGGGCCGTCACCGGCCAGGAGACCCCGGCGTACGCCTCGCGGGAGCAGCGGGACGCCGACATCGAGGCGGCCGCCCAGCGGACCGCCGCCGAGCTGGCCTCGGACCTGGAGCAGGCCAACGCGCGCCTGCTCGCGGCGTTCCAGGCGCTCAAGGACGGGACTCGGGTGGAAACACTGCCGACCCTGTTCTCCGGTGAGATCCACGCGCTCTCGCTGCCCGCCCGCCGCACCACCGAGCTGATCGTCCACCACGACGACCTCGACACCACCTGGGAGTGGCACGAGGCCGACCCCGACGCGATCCTGGACGCGATCGAGGTCTGCGTGCGCAGGCTGCAAGCCCATCCCGAGAGCCCCGGCCTGCGGATCGTCGCGGGCGAGGGCGAGGAGTGGACCGTCGGCGACGGCGCGTACCGGATCGAGGGCTACTACGAGGACCTGCTGCCGTTCCTGGCGCGGGCGCAGGTGGAAGAAGGTCTGCAGTACGAGGGCGAATTGCCCACGCTGCCCCGCTGGTGAGCACCGCGATCAGAGTTCGAAGCCGCCCGAGACGTCGATCGTCTGCGCGGTGATCCACCGGCAGTCGTCGCCGAGCAGGGTGGCGATCACGGCGCCGACGTCGTCGGGCTCGCGCCACCCAGCCGCGACGCGCTGCGGCTCCGCGAGACGGCGTTCGCCGCCGTGCCGTCGCTCCCCTGAACGGACCTACCGGAACGCGGCGATCACGGCGGCGGCGACGGCCGACCGCTCGACCATGCCCGTCACCGTCACGTGTTCGTGCCGGGCGTGGGCACCGCCGCCGACCGCGCCGAGCCCGTCGAGGACCGGCAGGCCCATGGCGGCGGCGAAGTTGCCGTCGCTGGCTCCGCCGACCGACGTCTCGCGCAGCTCGAACCCCAGCTGCTCGGCCGCGCGGCGCGCCAACGCGAAGACCGACGAGATGGCGGCGTTCGGCTCCATGACCGGACGGTTCCAGCCGCCGCGCACCGCCACCTCGGCCCGCGGATCATGGGGGGTCAGCCCCTGCAGCAGCGCGTCGATGTGCTCCTGCGCCGCGACCGAACGCACCCGGACGTCGACGTCGGCGTGCGCCGTGCCCGCTACGACGTTCGAGCGGGTGCCCCCCCGCACCACACCGACGTTGACGGTGGTGCCCGCCGCGGAGTCGGAAGCCGCGTGCAGCTGCAGCACGACCCGCGCGATCTCGTCGACGGCGCTCGCGCCGGACTCCGGGTCGAGGCCCGCGTGCGCCTCGACCCCGCGGGCGGCCACCTCGAAGATGCCGACCCCCTTGCGCCCGGTCTTCAGCGCGCCGTCCGCGCTCGCCTCGAACACCAGCACCGCGGCGGCGTCGGCGCAGGCCTGCTCGATCAGCGGGCGGGAGAACCGGCTGCCGACCTCCTCGTCGCCGTTGAGCAGCAGGCGCAGGGGTGGGTGCGGCACGTCGGCCGCGCGCAACGCCCGTACCGCCCAGGCCGCCTGGACCAGCCCGGCCTTCATGTCGAACACGCCGGGACCGCTGACGCGGTCGCCGTCGACCCGGACCGGCCAACCGTCGAGGGTGCCCGCACTCCACACGGTGTCGTAGTGCGCGAGCAGGGTCAGTGGACGGTCACCGGTGCCCGCGTACTCGAGCACCACGACGTCGCCGTGCTCACCGGACTCGTGGTGCGCCCGGCCAGCGGGCGGGCCGAGCCGCTCGGCCAGCCACTCCTCGACGTGCGCGAGCCCCTTCTTCAGCAACGCGAGGTCGTCGCTCGGCGTTTCCAGCTCGGCGTAGGCGACGAGGTCGTCCACGAGCTGCGGACGCCGGGCGTCGAGCCACCGGTGCAGCGCGGCCACGTCGACGCCGTCGACCGCGGACGGCGGCGGCACCGCGGTCATCGCAGCGCACCGGCGAGGGCGGCGATGCGGGCCTCATCCATCGCCGCACCGGACTCCAGCTCGCCGATCTGGGCGACCAGCTGCTCCAGGCCGGGCACCGGGATGCCGTGCCGCGCGGCCGCCGCGAGCACCGGGCGGTAGTGGGTGGGGACCTCGGTGGGCCTGCGCCGGACCGCGATGTCGCGCCAGATGCCGCTGCGGTCCTTGGCCTGCGTGCGCAGCCAGGCGACGAGCGCATCGGTGGCCCGCTCCTTCGCGACGTCGTCGTCGCCCGCGTAGGGCAGCGGGTCGAACGCGTCGAAGGGCTCCAGCGTGACCCCCTCCGCCGCGGCGACCGAGTAGATCTCCGCCACCAGCGCGTGCATCACCGCCCGATGCCGGTCGATGAGCTCGGCCATCGGGGCGTCGGCGAGCGCGGTCGCGACGAGCATGGCGCCGAACCCCAGCTTCGACCACAGGTAGCCGGAGACGTTGCCGGTGGCCCGGGCCGGACCCCACGCCTGCAGGTCGGCGACGACCTCACGGACCCGGTCGCTGTCGCGGCCGTCGAGCTCGCCGACGACGAGGGCGCCCTGCCCGCCGTCGCGGATCTCCCCCGGCCCGATGACGTCGGCGAAGAGGTTCACGAACGCGCCGACCGTGCGGTCCCGACCGATCCGGTGCGCGATCTCGTCCTCGTTCAGCCCGTTCTGCAGCGACACGACGAACCCGTCCTCGGCCAGCCGGGGGGCGATCCATTCCAGCGCCGGGCCGGTGGCCTGCGCCTTCACCGCGAGCAGGACCCGCTCCAGGCGCAGCCCCCGCTCCTCCGGATCCGGGGTGAGGGCCCGCGCCACCCGGGCCGCGCTGCGCTCCGCACCGCGCACGACGACGAGGCCGTCCGCCTCGATGCGTCGCACGTGCTCCGGATCGGCGTCCACCACGGTGACCGGGTGTCCGGCGCGGGCCAGGTGGTGGCCGAGGGTGCCGCCGATGGCTCCCGCCCCGACGATGACGTACGGACGCACGATCTTCTCCTCCGCTCAGTGGCCCGCGCCCTGCAGCGCGGTGACGTGGGTGTGGTGCAGGGGGAGCTCCGCGGTGCCCGCGGTGGCCCCGCCGTCGACGCGCAGCACGGCTCCGGTGACGAAGCCCGCCTCGTCGCCCGCGAGCCAGACAACGGCGGCCGCCACCTCGGCGGGCCTGCCCGCGCGCCCGATCGGGTTGGCCGACACCGCGGCGGCGTACGCGTCCGTGACCGGGTTGACCGGGCTGTCGACCTCGACGAAGCCGGGCGCGACGGCGTTGACGCGGATTCCCCGCCCGGCGAGCTCGACCGCGCACGCCTTGGTCGCCATCTCCAGCGCAGCCTTCGACGTGCAGTAGTGGGCGGCCCCGGGCCGCGCCCTGGTCGCGGCCCCGGAGCTGATGTTCACCACGGTGGCCGGGCGGTCTGCGTGGGCGAGGGCCACGGTCAGCAGCACCGGCGCGCGCACGTTGACCTGCTGCACCCGGTCCCAGGCCGCCGCGGTCATGGCGTCGAGCGGTGTCGCGGGGTAGATGCCCGCGGCGTTGACCAGGACGTCGACCGGACCGGCCTGTCGGGCGGCCTGCTCGATGACCTCGGCGCAGCGCTCGTCGCCGAGATCGGCGACGATCCCGTGGGTGATCGCCGTCGCGGCCCGGAGCTCGTCGCCGCGGGCGTCCACGCCGGTCACGGTGTCGCCCCGCGCGGCGAACGCCTCCGCCACGGCCAACCCGATGCCGCCCGCGGCCCCCGTCACCACCACGTGCCGTGGGCTCACGTCAGCTCCCGGCCCGCCGTCTCCGGCATCAGGGAGTAGACGACGACCCCGACCAGTCCGGCCGCCGCCACGTAGAGCCAGACCAAGCCGCCGAACCCGTTCGTGCTCATCCAGGTGGTGATGTACGGGGCCGTGCCGCCGAAGAGGGCGACGGCCAGCGCGTACGGCAGCCCGATCCCGGTGCTGCGCACCTCGGCCGGGAACTGCTCGGCCATCACGACCGCGCAGTTGGCCGAGTAGCCCGCGAGGAACGTCACCCCGACCAGCTCGACCACCAGCAGCGGCCAGAACCCGCCCAGCTCGATCAACAGGAAGGCCGGGTAGGCGATCACGACGAACCCGATGGCGAACGCGAGCAGCGTCGGCTTGCGGCCGTACCGGTCCGACAGCAGCGCCACGAACGGCAGCAGGCACAGGAAGTAGGCGACGGCGATCGTGTTGGCCAGGAACGCCTCACGCAGCGGGATGCCGGTCGCCGTGTGCGCGAAGCCGGGCATGTAGCTGATCCACACGTAGTAGATGAGGGTGCCCGCGATGGTGATGCCGACGACGCGCAGCGCCGCCCTCGGGTGCTCCACCAGCATGCCGACCAGCGGGTTGCGCCGCTTCGTGCGGCCCTCCGCGTGGGCGTCGCGGAAGCTCTGCGTCTCCTCGACGCTGACCCGCAGCCACAGCCCGACCAGGCCGAGCAGGCCGCCGACGCCGAACGCGACGCGCCACCCCCAGCTCTGCATCGCGGCCTCGCTGAGCGTCGAGGTGAGCACGAAGCCCATCAACGACGCGATGAGCGCGCCCGCGCCGACCGAGACCTGCTGCCACGAACCCGCGAACGCCCGCCGCCGGGGCGCCGCCGACTCGACCAGGAACGAGGAGGAGGAACCGAACTCGCCGCCCGCGGAGAAGCCCTGCACCAGCCGGGCCAGCAACAGGATCAGCGGAGCCGCGACGCCGATCGCCTCGTAGGTCGGGCAGACCGCGATGACGATCGCCGCACCCGCCATCAGGCCGATGGTCAGGGTGAGCCCCTTCTTGCGGCCGTGCCGGTCGGCGTAGATCCCGAGCAGCGCGCCGCCGATCGGGCGCATGACGAAGCCGACGGCGAACACCGCCAGCGTCGAGAGCAGGGCCGCCGTCGGGTCGCCCTTCGCGAAGAACTGCGAGGCGAAGATGGGGGCGAGGGTGCCGTACACGGCCCAGTCCACCCATTCGACGGCGTTGCCGATCGAACCGGCGACGATCGCCTTGCGCTGCTTCCCGGTGAGTCGGGTCTCGGACAGCGCTCCGGGCGCGGTGCTGATGTCGCTCATGACGTGTTCCTCGGAGGTAGCTGTGCGCGCGCCACGTCGGCGATCTGCGCATGGGTGGCGAGCCAGACGTCGGAGTGGCTCGTGATGTGCGCGAGCAGCTCGCGCAGGACGCCGAGGCGGGACCGGTGCCCGATGATGTGCGGGTGCACGGTGAGCTGGAACAGCCCACCTTCGGCGTACGCGGCGTCGAACTCGTCGCGCCAGAGGTCGAGCAGGCTCCGCGGTGGCGTGTAGGGCCGCAGCCCGCCGTAGCGCTCCATCATCAAGTAGGGCGCGTCGTCGCGGATCCATTCGACGGGGATCTCCACGATCCCGGTCGGCCGCCCGTCGGCGAGCAGTTCGTAGGGCTCGTCGTCGGCCATCAGCGACGAGTCGTAGGCCAGGCCGAGCTCCTCGACGATGGCCAGCGTGTGGTCGGAGAAGTCCCAGCTCGGCGTGCGGATGCCCACCGGCCGCACGCCGCTCAGCTTCTCCAGCGTCTCCAGGGCTCGGCCGGTGAGGTCGAGCTCGTCCTCGCGGGCGAGCAGCATGTTGCGCTCGTGGATCCAGCCGTGGACGCCGACCTCGTGGCCGCCCGCGGCGTAGGCCTCCACCTCGCCGGGGTGCAGCAGCGCCGACACGGCGGGCATGAAGAAGCTCGCGGGCACCTCGTGCTCGGCGAGCATGCGGAGGATCTTGGGCACCGCGACCCGGGCGCCGTACTCGCCTTGGGCGAGCTTGCCCGGCCGCGTCTCACCGTCCCGCAACGGGATGGTCTCGTGGTCGGGGTCGAAGGAGATCCCCACCGCCGCCCGGGCCCCGCCCGGCCAGCGCTCCGGCACCAGACGGGCACCGGCCCGAACGCGGTTGACGTGCCCGCGCCACGTGGCCTCGTCCCACTGCCACGGCTCTTGCTCGCTCATCGCGATCGCTCCCTGTTGTCGGCGTCGGTGCCGACGGGTACCCAGGCGCGCTTCAGCGTGCGCGCCTGCAACGTCATGTCCGCGGTGTGGACGCCCGGCAGCGCGCCGACCACGGCCGTCATGTAGTGGTAGAGATCGCCGTAGCCGGGCAGCACGCCGTGCAGGCAGAGGTTGAAGCGACCGGTGGTGGCGCTGACGTAGCGGGTGGAACCCTCCTTCGCCAGCTGGGCACCGACGTTCTCCAGCTCGCCCGGCTCGACCGTGAGCCACTGGAGGAACTCCACGTCCAGGCCGATCAGCGCCGCGTCGAAGACGGTGCGGAAGCGCAGGCACCCGCGCCGGATCAGGGACTCCACCCGGCGTGCCGCCGTCGAGTCGCTGACGCCGACGGCCGCCGGCGATCTGCGCGTAGGACGCCCGGCCGTCGGCGGCGAGCACCTCGGCGATCGCGAACTCCTGCGCGGTGAGCCGCTCGGGCTCGTGCCACTCGCGGTGGCCCGACCGGGCGCCGTCGGGGCGCAGGAGCGCAGCCGCGTCCGGCCCGAGCAGCCCGGTGTCCCATTCCTCCACCGCGGAGAACTTGCGCACGACGACCATGGCTTCGGTCTCGACGATGTCGTCCGGCCGGGGCAACCCGTCGACGAGCACCGCCGCGACGTCGCGGTGGTGCGGCACGACGAACTCCGCTGCCACGTCGGCGCTGCCGGTGACGACGGCGACGAAGCGGGTGACGTCCAGCGCGGCGAGCGCCTCGGCGACGACGTTGGCGGTGCCCGGGCGGCACCGCAGCCGCACCTGCAGGGAGATGCCGAGCCCGCACCGCAGGTGGTCGAGCACACCGGTCACCACGACGACGCCGGAATCGAGCAACTGCTGCCCACGCCGCGCCACCGTGGACTCCGTGGCCCCGACCGCGGTCGCCACCTGCTTCCACGAGGCCCGCCCGTTCAGCTGGAGCGCAGCGATGATGCGCTGGTCCAGCTGCCCGACCGCCCCGATACTCGTCACCCACGCAGTGTGCGTTGCGGTTATTCGTCATGTCAAGCGGTCAGGTTGCAGCTTTTCGTCACCCACCGGGCTCGGCCTCGCCGGTGTCGCGACTACGGTGCGTTGACGGTGCGCTGACGGCGCCGCATGACCGTTCTCGCCATCCGAGTCGCGCAAGGAGCCGCCATGGAGAACCACCCCGTCGCCACCGCCCTCGCGACGATCATCGTCAGCCGCGACCCGCAACGGCTCGGCGCGGCGCTGACCGAAAGCGCCCGGCTGCGCGCCCTGCCGCCGAGGCGGTGGCAGCATCGGGGCTAGCCCGAAACGACGAATGCCCAGGTCATCGACCTGGGCATTCACGATGGGGTGGAGCTGAGGGGAATCGAACCCCTGACCTACTCGATGCGAACGAGTCGCGCTACCAACTGCGCCACAGCCCCGGTGCCCCGCTTGGGGACGCACAAACCCTAGCAGCCGCCTACTGGCCGACCGCACGGCGGTAGCCGGGCGCGGAGCCGTCGTCGAGGTCCAGCTCCTCCTCCTCGTCCTCGACGAGGGCGGTGCCCGCCGGGAGCGGGGGCGGCGGCGTCGGACGCAGGCGCGGGAGGGCGGGTCGCTCCTCCTCGACGACCTCGGGCGCGGGCGTGACGTCCTCGTCCTCGGCGTCGGCCGTCGTCTCCGGATCCGGGTCGGCCGCCAGGTCGTCGTCGGCCTCGTCCGCCTCCTCGGAATCCGCCTGACGGGTGGCGGCCCGGCCGCGTTCGGCCCAGTCGTCCAGCTCGGGGTCGTCCGCGGCGGACGGACGGCGCGTGCCTGCCATCCGCGCCGCCCGACGGGCCCGGATGGCTTCCTCCATCCGCACCTGGCGGCGGAGGTACACCAGGTAGCCGACGAGCAGACGTCGACCGCCCCGTGCGCCCACCAGAGCACGGGCAGCGCAACACCCGCCGCGACCCCGGTGGCGACCGCGAGCACCAGCATCGCCAACACCACCCGCTGCCGGAACGCGTAGCGCGCCCGGGCGGTCAGCGCGGCGGCCTCGGCGTCGAACCCGCCGCGACCCGCACGGTAACGGGCGGGTGGCCGCTCCCAGAGGCGGTCGTCGGACCGGTCCTCCGCCCAGTCCTCGCCCGCGTCGTCCGCGACGTCGTCGACGGCGTCGTCACCGACACCATCGGCGCTGTCCTCGGTCGGTTCCGCGTCGTCGAAGCGCAGCTCGGTGCGCGCGCTCGGCACCCGCACCTCCGCCGTGCGGGTGGCGGTGACCACCCGAGCAGCATCGACGACCGTCTCGTCCCGCTCGACCATCCCGTCCTCCTGACTCCGGCGCCGGGGCGATCGCGCCAGCACCCGCCCGGAAAGCGCAGCCACACTGGGGCGCGCCACCTCCTGGCGGTGCCGCGCGACCGCGGGGACCAAGATCAGCAACCACAGCACGACCAGGCTCGCGAAGATCATCGAGCTCGGCACGGCTGGCCTCCTCCCCACGGCGCAGTCAGACGTCACCCCGTCTCCCCAGACAAGATCGCGTCCGAGGACAACGGTAGTGAGCGATGGGCGTCGTCCCCGGCAACGACGCGCCGACGCGCCGAGGTTCACCCCGTGAGCCGCATGGGGCAGAAGAGGCCCGAGTGGCGGAACTCAGGGTCGCTCGGCGCCACCCTCGGTGACGAGACGGGCCGCGACGCCCCCGATCGGGAGGTCCTCGGTGGTGAACGCGAAGCACAGGTGGTCGCGCCATTCGCCGTCGACGTCGAGGTAGCGGCGGAACAGCCCCTCCTCGCGGAAGCCGAGCTTGGCGAGCACCCGCAGGCTGGCGCCGTTTTCCGGCCGGACGGTGGCCTCGAGGCGGTGCAGACCCACCGGCCCGAGGCACTGGTCCACGGCGAGCGCGACGGCCGCCGTCGTCACCCCTTTGTTGGTCACCCGCGAGTCCAACCAGTAGCCGACGTAGGCCGACAGCAGGGGTTCGCGCACGACGTTGCCCACCATCACGTGCCCGACGAGCCTGCCGTCCAGCGTGATCGCGAACGGCAGCGCCGTGCCCCGCCGCCCGGCGGCGCGCAGCGCCAGCCATCGGCCCGGCCACTCCGCGGGCGCGTTGCGCTGCAGCCAGGTGCCCACCATCGTCGGCTCCCACGGCGCGAGGTGCTGCTCGTCGCGGACGCGGATGGCCGACCACGCCTTGCCGTCGCGCAACCGCACGGGCCGCAGCGCGACGAGGCCTGCGGACACGCGCAACGGGCCCAGCGTCGCAGGCCAACCGGGGTGCCTGCCGACAGGCCGTTCAGGGTAGGCGCGCACGGACATCACGTGGGCAGGTGCAGGACGGTCACGGGCTCGTCCAGCCCGACGTCGGTGGCGTCCTCCGGGAGGACGATCAAGCAGTTCGCGTCGGCCAGCGACGTCAGCAGGTGGATGCCGGAGGTGGCGAGCGGCTGGACGAGGTAGTCGCCGGTGGCCTTCTCGCGCAGCAGCCGGCCGCGCAGGTACCCCTTCCGGCCCTTCACCGAGGTGACGGGCGAGGTCAGGCGGGCCGAGACGCTGCGGCGTTGGACGTCGCGACGGCCCTCGATCGTGCGGAGCAGCGGCCGCGCCACCACCTCGAACAGCAGGAGGGCGGTGGCGGGTTGGGAGGGGAACAGGAAGGTCGGCACGCCGTCCGGGCCGAGCCGACCGAACCCCTGGGTCGAGCCGGGGTGCATGGCGACGCGGGTGGTGTCGAGATCGCCGAGCGCGTCGAGCGCGGCCTGCACCTCGGCGCCCGCCCGCCCGCCGACCGCCCCGCAGACGATGAGCATGTCGCTGAACGGCAGGCGGTCCTGCACGGCCGAGGCGATCTGCCGGGCGTCGCCGCGGACGAGGCCCGCGCGCGAGGTGTCCGCCCCCGCCTCCCGGGCGGCGGCGGTGAGGGCGTGCGAGCAGACGTCGGCGACCTGGCCCGCGCCCGGCGTGCGGGCCAGCTCGACGAGCTCGTCCCCCACCGAGATCACCGAGACCCGCGGCCGCGGGTGGACGAGCACCTTGTCGCGCCCGGCCGCGGCGAGCAGCCCCACCTGGGCGGCGCCGAGCACGGCGTCGCGGCGGACGGCGATGTCGCCCGGCTGGACGTCCTCGCCGAGGCGGCGGACGAACGCGGCCGACGGCACGCTGCGGGTGATCGAGACGCGCGCGCTACCCGCATCGGTGTAGCCGACGGGCACGACGGCGTCCGCGAGCGTCGGCAACGGCGCACCCGCGGCGACGCGCACCGCCTGGCCGGGCTGCAGCCGCAGCGGATGCCGCGAGCCTGCGGGGATCTCGCCGACCACGGGCAGCTCGACCGGCACCACCTCGCCCGCGCCGAAGACGTCGACGCTGCGCACGGCGTAGCCGTCGATGGCGGCCATGTCGAAGCCGGGCACCGGGCGCGGGCTGACGACCTCCTCGGCGCACCGCAGGCCGTACGCCTCCGTGATCGCCAGCCGCACCGGCGCCGGGCGCACCGCGGCGCCCAGCACCCGTTCGAGCTGCTCGTCGACCGACCGCATGGCGTTAGCGCTCCAGCCGCTCGACGAGCCAGGCGCGCAGCTCCGGCCCGTACTCGGGGCTTTCGAGGGCGTAGTCGACGAAGGCGCGGACGTAGCTGCCGGGGTTGCCGAGGTCGTGGCGGCCGCCGCGGTGCACCACGACGTGCACGGGGTGGCCCTCGGAGATCAGCAGCTGGACGGCGTCGGTGAGCTGCAGCTCGCCGCCCGCGCCCGGGGTGATCCGGTCGAGCGCGTCGAAGATCGCGACGTCGAGGAGGTAGCGGCCCGCCGCGGCGAACGTGGACGGCGCCTCGTCGGCGGCGGGCTTCTCGACCATGCCGTGGACCTGTTTGACGTCGGCGTCGTCGGTGTCGCTGACGTCGAACACGCCGTAGGCGGAGATCTCCTCGCGCGGGATGTCGAACGCGCAGAGCACGCTGCCCCCGTACCGGTTGCGGACCTCGGCCATGCGGGAGAGGACACCCGCCGGGAGGACGAGGTCGTCGGGGAGCAGCACGGCGAACGCCTGCTCGTCGGGCCCGATCGCCTCGCGCGCGCAGCCGACGGCGTGGCCGAGCCCGAGCGGCTCTTCCTGCGTGACCGTGCGCACGTTGATCAGTTCGTGGGCCCGGCGGACCTTCGCGACGAGCTTCTCCTTGCCCCGGGCGGCCAGGGTCTTCTCCAGCTCGGACGAGTCGGCGAAGTGCGCCGCGACGGCGTCCTTGCCGGGCGAGGTGACGATCAACAGCTCTTCGGCGCCCGCCGCGGCGGCCTCGGCGGCGACCAGCTCGATCCCGGGGGTGTCGACGACCGGCAGCAGCTCCTTCGGCACCGTCTTCGTAGTCGGCAGGAAACGTGTGCCCAGACCGGCTGCCGGGACGACCGCGGAGCGGAACGCGTTCATGACCTGCAGACCTTATCGGCGCCGATACCGTGCGGGGATGCACCCACTGGACAAGGAGGCGTGGCGGTCGCGTCTGCTCACGGCGCGCACCACCCTTTCGGCTGACGCGCGCGCCGCGCGCGACGAGGCGCTGACCGCCGGGGCCCTCGACCTCGCCGCGACGACGGGCGGCCCGATCTGCGCGTACGTGCCCGTCGGGGGCGAGCCCGGTGGGCCGACGCTGGTGTCCGCGCTGGTCGAGGCCGGGCACGAGGTCCTGCTGCCGGTGGTCCCCCGAGAGCGTGGTCCGCTGGAGTGGGCCCGGTTCGACGGCTCCTTCGCCCGCGGGCCGCTGGGGCTGCGCGAGCCCACCGGCGAACGGCTCGGGGTCGAGGCGATCGGCACCGCGGCGCTCGTGCTGGTGCCCGGGCTCGCCGTCGACCGGCGGGGCATCCGGCTCGGCCGCGGCGCGGGCTACTACGACCGGTCGCTGCCGTTCGCGCGTGGGTCGCTGGTGATGCTGCTCAACGACGACGAGCTGGTCGAGCGCCTCCCGGCCGAGCCGCACGACCACCCGGTGACGGCCGCGCTGCTCCCGAAAGCGGGACTGGTCACCCTCGAGGGAAGACCGGGTGACCTTCGGGCGTTATGCTGGCACTCTCTCCTTGCGAGTGCCAGCCAGCGGAGGAACAGTGCCCACCTACCAGTACGCCTGCACCGAGTGCGACCACCGGTTCGATGCCGTGCAGTCGTTCTCGGACCCATCGCTCACCGAATGCCCCGTGTGCGGTGGCAAGCTGCGGAAGGTGTTCTCCTCGGTGGGGATCGTGTTCAAGGGCAGTGGGTTCTACCGCACCGACAGCCGTTCGGGGTCCGGGAGCGCGGTCGCGAAGGCGGAGTCCGGCTCGGGCTCAGAGGGCTCGGGCTCGACGTCCACGGAGACGAAGACCGAGAAGAAGGCCGACAAGGCCGAAAGGCCGCCCCCGCCGCCGCCAAGTCGAGCTCCCCCGCCGCCGCGGCGTCCTGAGCATTTCCCCGATCGAGCGATCCTGGCTCGTCCGGGCGCTCTGTACGGCCGGTAGCGCGTAAGCCGCGCCCGGCCCGGCGCTACCGCGACGTCGTCCACCGCCAGGCCGCCGCGCCCCTGCTCGCGGGCGCCGGGTTGTCCACATCGGCGGCGGCTGTCCACAGATCTCACGATCGCCGTCGCAGAGCAGCCACGCCGACCTACCGTCGTTCCGTGTCCGACGCCCGCCTCAACCCGCGCCTCCGCCACCGGCTCGGCGCGCTCCTCGGCGGGCCGCGGTGGCGGCGGATGCTGCTCGTGCGCCGCACCGCGTGCGTAGTCCTCCTCATTGCCGCATTGGTCATCGCGGTCGCGCCACCGCCGGGATCGGCCCGTGCGGCCGTCGTCGTCGCCGCCGTCGACCTCGCCGCGGGCCGCACCGTGCGCGCCGCCGACCTCGCGCTCCGGCTGTGGCCTCCCGAGCTCGTTCCGGCCGGTGCGGTGCACGATCTCGCGGCGGCCGATGGTCGGGTGCTGGTGGGCGCGGCGCGGGCCGGTGAGCCCCTCACCGACGTCCGCCTCGTCGGAGCCGGGCTCGCAGCGGGCGGGTCGGCCGCCGCCGTGCCGGTGCGGCTGGGCGACGCGGCCGTCGCCGCGCTGCTGGTGCCGGGGCGACGGGTGGATGTGGTCACCTCGGGGCAGCGCTCCGACGAGCCGATCCTGCTCGCGGAGGACGCTGTCGTCCTCGCCGTACTGGCTGAGGACCCGCGCGTGCGGGGGCGTCTCGTGATAGTGAGTATGCCGCGGGGCACTGCGACACGGGTTGCGGCGGCGTCGCTCGCCGACCAGGTAGCGGTGACCCTCCGCGACTGACGCCCCCCAAGGAGATCGCCATGCTCAAAGGGTTCAAGGACTTCATCCTGCGCGGCAATGTCGTCGACCTGGCGGTGGCCGTCGTCATCGGCGCCGCCTTCGCCACGATCGTCACGGCGTTCACCGACAGCATCATCAAGCCGTTGATCAACGCGATCACGCCGGCCTCGAGCCCCGGCCTCGGCGTCACGCTCATCGCGGGCAAGGACAGCACGTACGTCGATTTCGCCGCCGTCATCACGGCAGCGATCAACTTCGTGATCGTCGCCGCGGTCATCTACTTCGCCATCGTGCTGCCGGTCAACGTGATCCAGGAGCGGCGCAGGCGCGGCGAGGAGACCGGGCCCGCCGAGCCCACCGAGGTCGAGCTGCTCGCCGAGATCCGCGATCTGCTGGGCGCCCAGCAGCGGCCTTCGGATCAGCCCCGGTCGTGATGCGGGGGTCGGTCGTCGAGCAACGCGTCGTCGTTGGACGGTCGGCGCTCGTCGCGCTCGTCGCGGGTCACGTCGGGTAGGACGTCACCGAACACCTCGTCGAGCCGTCGCCGCAGATCCTCGGGCACCTTTTCGGGCTTTTCGTCCACACAGACATCCTCCCGCGGTGCCACGATGGACGGCATGGCGTCCGCAGACAAGGTGAAGATCGTCGTCGACAACGCGCTGCGCAAGGTCGGCGAGTACTCCGAGAAGGCCACCGAGCGGGCCTCGGGGTTGGCCGAAGAGGCCGCGAAGAAGGCGGGCGAGCTGGCGGAGGTCGCGCGGGACAAGGCGCCGGGCTACCTCGACCGCGCCGCCGAGCTCGCAGTGAAGGCCGCCGAGGCCGCCGCGGAGGGCGTCGACAAGGCGACCAAGGGCCGCTACCACGACAAGATCGACTCCGTGCACGACAAGGTCGACGAGACGCTCCACCGCGTGCGCAACGCCCCCGCGCCCGGGTCGGCGGCCACCACCGACGCAGGGCCGACGGCCACCACCCCGACCACCGCGCCGCCGACCACCGCGCCGGGTTCGAGCCCCGCTGCGCCGACAACCGCGCCGAGTTCAAGCCCCACCGCGCCGACCACCGTCCCGGGTCCAGCCGGCACCACACCCCCACCGACGGCTACGCCGGGCCACAGCTCCACCACACCGCCGCCCACTGCCGCCCCCGGCCCCGCCACCACCCCGGTGCCGGACACCACCGCGCCGCCCGCCCACCGCCGGCTCGGGCGCCGCCACCACGCCGGTGCCCGACACCGCCACGCCGCCGCCGACCACCGGCACGGGCCCGGACACCACACCGGCGCCGGGCACCATCGCACCGCCGCCGACCGCCACCTCAGGACCTGACACGACGTCCGGTCGCTGACACCGCTCCGGCACCGAGCACCACCCACCGCGACGGCCGGTCCCTGACATGACGGCACTTCCGACCGCCACCACAGGGCGCCAGGCCGCGAGGACACCCGCCGCACCGCCGTCGAATGCTGCCCCGGCACGACCGACCGTCGGGGTCGAGCACTCCCGGCTCAGCCACGTCCAGCGGCAACGCGCACAGGGAGACCCACCGACGTAGGGCCCACTCTCGGAGCCGCACCCAGCCTGGCCACTAGCGGAGCGACGGTCAGGCCCGGCGCGTCACAGCCCGACCAGATTCCGCCGAGATGCACATGCGCGGGGTTTCGCGAAGATCAAACCCCGCTCACGTGCATTTCGGCAGCCGCGCTGCTCAGTCCAACCCGGACAGCTCGGCGATCACGTGAGCCACGAGCGGGGTGAGCGTCGCCATGCCGTCGCGGATGGCCGCCCGCGACGGCGCCAGGTTCACCACGAGCGTGCTGCCCGACACCCCGACGAGCCCGCGCGACAGTCCGGCGTCCACGGCGCCCGCAGCCAGACCACTGGCCCGGATGGCCTCGGCGATGCCGGGGATGGGCCGGTCGAGGACGCCTTGGGTGGCGTCGGCGGTGACGTCGCGCGGGGAGACCCCGGTGCCGCCGACCGTGACGACGAGGTCGACGCCACCGATCACCGCTGTGTTCAGCGCGTTGCGGATCGCGACCGGATCGCCGGGAACGAGCACCACACCGTCGACGACCAACCGCGCTTCTTCCAACAGCTCGGTGACGAGGGGTCCGGTCGAGTCCTCACGCTCCCCATGGCTCACGCGGTCGTCCACGACAACGACGAGAGCCCGGCCGATCTGGGGTGGCGCCATCTCCATGGGGTGAACCGTAGCGGGGCGGCCCGCTCCCCCTGAGACCGCGTCGACGCTGGGAAGGGGTGCCAGCGCCGACGCGGTTCCGGTCGTCCCGCCCGTGGGGCACCACGGGGATGCGGGACCGTGCGCACGGAATCATCAACCGCGCGTTCCCGTCAAACGGGCCTCCGTACGGACGGAATGATCATGCTCCGGATGGCGGACGCCGACCGGGCAGACGCAGCACCATCAGCGCTCCGCCCTCCGGGGCCCGCCCCGCCCACACCGCCCCGCCGTGCCGGAGCGCGACCTGCCGCACGATCGCCAGCCCCAGGCCGGAGCCGGGCATCGTGCGGGAGGTGTCGGCGCGGTAGAAGCGGTCGAAGACGTGCGGCAGGTCCGTCGGCGAAATGCCGGGCCCGGCGTCCGCGATCTCGACCAGCAGCGACCACTCGTCGAGCTGGCGCATCTGCACCCGCACCTGACCGTGCGGCGGACTCCACTTCGCGGCGTTGTCGAGCAGGTTGAGCACCGCGCGCTCGAGGGCGGTGCTGTCGCCCATCAGCGTCCAGGGCACGAGCATCGGCACGAACTCGACGTCGCCCGCCCGCCGCCGCGCGCGCTCCAAAGCCCGCAGGATCACGTCGGTGAGTTCGACCGGCTCGTGCACGACGGTCGGCGCATCGTCGCGGGCCAGCTCGACGAGGTCGCCGACCAACGTCGACAGCTCCGTGACCTGCGCCTGGACGTCCTCGAAGATCTCCACGCGCTCGGACTCGGGCAGTGCGGGGGCGCCGGGTACGTTCGCGGCGGCGAGCAGCTCGAGGTTGGTGCGCATCGAGGTCAGCGGGGTGCGCAGCTCGTGCCCGGCGTCGGCGACGAGCCGCCGTTGCTGCTCCTGCGACGCCGCCAGCGCCCCGAGCATGGCGTTGAAGCTGCGGGTGAGGCGGGCGAGCTCGTCGGTGCCGTCGACGGGGATGGGGTGCAGGTCGCCGGTGGTGGCGATGCGTTCGGTGGCGGCGGTGAGGCGGTCGACCGGGCGCAGACCGGTGCGCGCCACCGCCACCCCCGCGAGCGCCGCCAGCAGCACCCCGATGGCGCCGACGAGGGGCAGCGTGACCGCGAGGCCGGTGAGCACCTGCTGGGTGGGGTCGAGGCGCTGGGCGATGACGAGCGCCTGGTCATCCCCGGCGGGCACCGCGACCACCCGGTAGGTCGCGCCGGGGAGCGACGCGGTGCGCACCGACTGGCTCTCCTCACCGCGGGCGACACCCAGCTCGTCGGGACCGAGGGGCGGCGGCGCCGACGCCGAGGCGTACGTGCCATCGGCGAAGAAGAACGCCAGCTTGATGTCGGCGGCGCCGAGGAACTGCGGGGGGACCTGGGTGAGCACGCGCGGATCGATGCCGCCCTGCGCGGCGGCGGTGGCGCGCTGCAGGAGGTTGGCGTCGAGCGTCGCCAGCACGTTGGCGCGCACGACGAAGAAGGCCGCGGCCGACACGATCACGACGACCACCGCGGCAACGGTGGCCGCGAGGATGCTGATGCGCGCGCGGAGCGAAACCCGGTCGAGGAACTCGAAACGGGCGGTGCTGCCGTCGGGGCGGCTGCGCGGGATGAGGTGGGTGGCCATCACGGGGGGGTGTCGCGCAGTACGTACCCCACGCCGCGGACGGTGTGGATCAGGCGCGGCTCGCCCTCGGCCTCGGTCTTGCGACGCAGGTAGCCGATGTAGACCTCGAGGGCGTTGCCGGTGGTCGGGAAGTCGTAGCCCCAGACCTGTTCGAGGATCTGCGCGCGCGTGAGGACCCGGCGCGGATGGGCGAGTAGCAGCTCCAGCAGGGAGAACTCGGTGCGGGTGAGGCTGATCGGCCGGTCGCCGCGGCGGACGTCGCGGGTGTCGGGGTCGAGCGAGAGGTCGCCGAACACGAGGGGCTTGCTGGCGCCCATCGCCGCGGCGGCGATGTCGTCGGGGCTGCGGCGGCGCAGGAGAGCCCGCAGCCGGGCGAGCAACTCCTCCAGCGCGAACGGCTTGGGGAGGTAGTCGTCGGCGCCCGCGTCGAGGCCGGACACCCGGTCGGACACGGCGTCGCGCGCGGTGAGCACGAGGATCGGCAGGTCGTCGCCGCCCGCCCGCATCCGCCTACAGACCTCCAGGCCGTCGAGGCGGGGCATCATCACGTCGAGCACCATCGCGTCGGGCCGCTGGGCCGTCACCGCATCGAGCGCCGCCTGCCCGTCGCTCGCCAGGTCGACCTGGTAGCCGTTGAACGCGAGGGAGCGGCGCAACGACTCGCGGACGGCGCGGTCGTCGTCCACCACGAGAATGCGCATGCCGTCAGTCTGAACTGGGCATCTGAGATCCGCCTGAGAGGGCGCTGTGACGGTTCCGCTGAGGTTGGGGCCCGCGTCGTCGAGGCCGCCCGGACCGCGCAGCTAGGATGCTTGCCGTCCGCCCTCGTAGCTCAGGGGATAGAGCAACGGTTTCCTAAACCGTGTGTCGCAGGTTCGATTCCTGCCGGGGGCACCACAAGATGGACTTCGCGACGTCGGGCACTTTACCCTGCTCAGCCGCCTCACCGGGACGTGCGGCCACCTGAACCGACGCCCGCGCCGAGCGGGCGCGCCCGGCTGCGACGAGGTACCGGCCGTCGTCCCCTCCCGCTACTGTGTCCACTATCCGGGACAATCCATTCCACTATTAGGAGTCGGGATGCTCGATCTCGTGGTGACCGGCGGGACCGTGGTGAGCGCGGCCGGGCGGTTCCGCGCCGACGTCGGGGTCCGGGACGGCCGGGTGGTGCTGCTGTCGGCGCCGGGCGCGCTGACCGAGGACGCCACGAAGCGGCTGGACGCCAGCGGGCAAGTACGTGGTGCCCGGCGGCATCGACTCGCACGTGCACTTCAACCTCGGGGTCACCGAGGCGATGCGGGCCCAGTCGGCGCTCGACGGGTCGCGGGCGGCGGCGTACGGCGGCACCACGACGTTCATCGACTTCGGGTTCCAGGCCGGGGCGGGCAGCCCGGTGGAGGCGGCCAGCGCGAAGATCAAGGAGCTCGGCGACCAGCAGCCGCACGTCGACTACGCGCTCCACCTCATGTTGACGCAGAACGTGACCGACGCCGCGATGGGCGAGCTGCCCGAGGTGATCAGCGGCGGGATCGCCTCGTTCAAGATGTTCACCACGTTCGCCGAGGGCTCGGCGTCGGGGAACCTGCTCTCCGACGACGGCGTGATCTGGGGCGTGATGAACGCGGCCGAGCGGGCGGGCGGCGTGGTCATGGTGCACGCCGAGGACGACTGCATCATCAACTTCAACACCCGCAGGCTCTACGCCGAAGGCCGCGAGGCGGGCCGCAACATCGCACCTCGCCCGGCCGCCGCTGGCCGAGGAGGCGGCGATCCGGCGGATGATCCTGCTCGCCGAGCGCAGCGGGTGCCCGCTCTACGTCGTGCACGTGTCGTCGGCAGTCCGGGGCGGCGGCCATCGCGGAGGCGCGCTCGCGGCGGGTGCCGGTCTTCGGCGAGGTGCTGCACAACTACCTGGCCTTCACCAGCGAGGACTACGCCAAGCCCGACGGCACGCTCTACCACAACTACCCGCCGCTGAAGTCGCCCGCCGACCAGGACGCGCTCTGGTCGGCCATCGCCCTCGGCGACCTGGACACGGTGGCCTCCGACGACTTCACCATCCCGCGCTCGTCCAAGCTGTCCGGCCTCGTGGTCGACAACGTGCCCGGCGGCCACAACGGCATCGAGACGCGGATGGACGTGCTGTTCTCCGAGGGGGTCGCGAAGAACCGGCTCACCGTCGAGCAGTTCGTGAAGCTCACCGCCGAGGCCCCGCCCGGCTGTTCGGGCTCTACCCGCGCAAGGGCGTGATCGCCGTCGGCAGCGACGCCGACCTGGTCCTCATCGACCCCGACGGCCCGGCACACGATCCGCCTCGACGAGCTGCACTCCGCCTGCGACTACAGCCTCTGGGACGGCTGGGAGCTCACGGGCCGCGTGACGGCGACCGTGCTGCGCGGGCAGGTGCTGGTGGAGGACGGCAACTGGGTCGGCCCGCGGCACACCGGCGGCTTCGTCCCCGCCGGGTCCGTCAGCGAACCCGGCTGAGCCGAGGCCAGGGCCCCGGCCTTAGCCCAACCGCAACCCCGATGCGCTTGTCACCTTGATGATCTACCGCTAGCTTTCCAACATACGGTGGGTTTATGTCCAAATATTGGACATCCAACGAACCGAGAGGAACCCCCATGGAGAGCATTCGTCCAGCCAAGAAATGGCAGATGCGTCTGGGGGTCGTCGGAGCGGTGGCGCTGGTGGCGGCGCTGGCAGGCTGCGACACCAGCGGCGGCAGCGCGACGACCAACTCCGGCAGCGGCAACGCCGTGGCGGCCGCGGTGACCGACAACGTCGCCAAGTACAAGGCGCTGCCGACCTTCACCGCGCCGGGCGACCCCATCGACCCGTCGACGTTGCGCGGCAAGAGCATGTTCCTCATCCCGCTGGTCCCGAACCCGTTCAACCAGAACATCCAGGAGACGATGGAGGGGATTGCCAAGAAGGTCGGCATGAACTTCACCATCTACCCCAACCAGGGCACGCCCTCGGAGTGGGTGCAGGGCATGAACGCCGCCCTCACCGCGAAGCCCGACATCATCGTGCTGAGCACCGCCCCGGATCCGCGCACCCTGCAGCCGCAGCTCGAGCAGGCCAAGGCCGCGGGCATCCCGGTGCTGGTGACCCACTTCTACGACGACTCCTCGCCGGTCCCGCCCGCCTGCGAGGGCTGCGCGGCGGGCGTCACCGCGCTGGTCACGGCACCCTTCAACGTGGCGGGCACCGCCGCCGCCGACTGGATCATCGCCGACTCGAAGGGCAACGCGAACGTGCTGCTCATCGGGGGTGCCGACGTGCTGCCCAGCCCGGGCACCCTCGACACCATCAGCAAGGAGTTCGCCGCGCAGTGCTCGGCGTGCAAGGTCACGGTGAAGAACATCCCGGTGTCGGACTGGAACACCAAGGCGCAGAGCGAGGTGCAGTCGGCGCTCACCGCGGACCCGTCGATCAACTACGTCTACCCGCTCTACGACGCGATGGTCGCGGGTGCGGTGCCCGCGGTGCAGACGCTCGGCAAGACCGGCCAGGTCAAGGTGGTCAGCTACAACGGCTCGCCGTACGCGCTGAAGTACATCCAGGACGGCGACATCGTGGCCATGAACGTCGGTGAGGACACCGTCGGCATCGGCTACGCCTCGATGGACCAGGCGTTCCGCATCCTGCTCGGCAAGCCGACGGTCGACGAGCGCACGCCGATCCGGATCTGGGACAAGACCAACGTCAACGAGGCGGGCACGCCGCCTGCGGTCGGCAAGGGCTACGGGAGCGCGCTGTCGGACGGCTTCCTCAAGCTCTGGGGCCTGCCCGCAGCGTCCTGACCCGCCGTCGGAGGAGACACACGCATGGTTGGTGACCGGCCGCTGCTGGACGCCCGCGGTCTGACCAAGGCGTTCGGCGGTGCCCGGGCGCTGAACGAGGTCGACCTGACCGTGCTCCCCGGGGAGGTCCACGGGCTCCTCGGGGAGAACGGCTCCGGCAAGTCGACGCTGATCAAGATCCTGGCGGGCTACCACACCCCGGACGCGGGCGAGCTCTTCGTGAACGGCCGGGAGGTGCCGCTGCCGCTGGGGCCCGGCGAGCCCCAGCGCCTCGGCATGGAGTTCGTGCACCAGGACCTCGGCCTGGTGGCGTCGCTGACGGTGGCCGAGAACTTCTACATGGCCGACATCGCGAAGCCGTCGAGGCGCTTCTTCGTGTCCTGGTCGCGGCGCGCCGCGCAGGCCCGCGAGGTCTTCGCCCGCTACGGCGTCACGATCGACCCGGACGCCACCATCGACGGGATCCGCCCGGTGGAGCGGGCGCTCGTCGCCATCGTGCGGGCCCTGGAAGGGCTGCGCCGGGGCAGCGGCGACGAGCCGACCCTGCTGGTGCTCGACGAGCCCACCGTCTTCCTCCCGGAGAACGAGGTGGCGCTGCTGTTCGACCTCGTCCGCCAGATCGCCGCGCGCGGGTCGAGCGTGCTGTTCGTGTCGCACGACCTGGCCGAGGTGCGGCAGATCACCGACCGCGTGACCGTGCTGCGCGACGGCCGGGTGGCGGGCACCGTGGTCACCGAGCAGACCTCGCCCCGGGCGCTGGTGAACCTGATCCTCGGCCAGGAGCTGCAGGAGATGGCCACCGTCGAACAGCAGCAGCTCGACGACCAGTCCGTGGTGCTGCAGGTGCACGACCTCAGCACCCGCTGGCTGCACGACGTGTCCTTCGACCTGCGCACGGGCGAGGTGCTCGGGCTCACCGGGCTGGTCGGCTCGGGCTACGAGGACTCCGTCTACGCGATCTTCGGCGCCATCCCGGCCGAGAACGGCACGCTGGTGGTGGACGGCGAGCGGCGCGACGTCGCGGCGATGACCCCGAAGACGGCGATGGCGCACGGGATCGCGCTGGTGCCCGGCGACCGGCAGAACACCGGGAGCATCCCCACGCTGCCCGCGTCGGACAACATCAACCTGCTGGTGCTGGACCGCTACTTCCGCGGCGGCAGGCTGCGGCAGAACGACCTCGACCACAACGCGCAGGAGCTGATGGCCGAGTTCGACGTGCGGCCCGCGCGGCCCGACCTGGACTACGGCTCGTTCTCGGGCGGCAACCAGCAGAAGGCGATGATGGCCAAGTGGAAGCAGATCGAGCCCAGGGTGCTGCTGCTCCACGAGCCCACCCAGGGCGTCGACGTCGGTGCGCGGCAACAGATCTGGACGATGATCAGGGCCGCCACCGCCACCACGTCGACGATCTGCGCCAGCTCCGACTACGAGCAGCTGGCCACGATCTGCGACCGGGTCGGCGTGATCGCCCGCGGCCGCCTCGTCGGGTTCCTCACCGGCGCGGACGTGACGAAGGAACGGATAGCCGAGTACTGCCTGCGCAGCTCGGCCGACGCATCGGTGACGGCGCTGGACGGTAGCGGTGGATGACGGGGGTTCGCGCATGACGTCCGATCAGAAGGTCACCCCGACCACCGGGGAGGACCCGCCACCGGCGGAGCGGCGCCGCCGCTCGGTGCTCTCCGGGAAGTCGTTGGAGGCGCTCGCCCTGCCGATCGCCTGGGTCGTCGTGATCGTGATCTTCAGCATCCTGCGGCCCGGCACGTTCCTGTCCTCGGCGAACTTCGCGTCGATCCTCGCCTCGCAGGCCGTGCTGGTCGTCGTGTCGCTCGCACTGGTCATCGTGCTCACGGCGGGCGACTACGACCTCTCGGTCGCCTCCGTGGTCGGGCTGTCGGCCAACCTGATCGCGATCCTCAACGTCAACTACGGGCTCCCGGTCCTCGTCGCCATCCTCGTCGCGCTGCTCGCGGGCCTGGTCGTCGGCGTGCTCAACGGGCTGTTCGTGGTGCTCGTGCAGATCGACAGCCTCATCGTCACGTTGGGCATGAGCACGTTCGTGTCCGGCATCGTCCTGTGGATCACCGGGTCGAACACGTTGAGCGGCATCTCGAACGACCTGGTCCGGCCGGTGATCGTCTGGCGGTTCGCCGGGGTGCCGTTCGAGTTCTACTACGCGCTCGTGATCGCGCTGGTCGTCTGGTACGTCTTCCGCTACACGCCGCTGGGCCGTCGGCTGCTCGTCGTGGGGCGCAGCCGCGAGGTCGCCCGGCTGAGCGGCGTGCGGGTCGGCGCGGTCCGTTGGGGAGCGCTCGCCGTGTCCAGCGTGATCGCGGCGTTCGGCGGCGTGCTGTACGCCGGGACGTCCGGCGCGGCCGGGCCCACGTCCGGGCTCGAGCTGCTGCTGCCCGCGTTCGCCGCCGCGTTCCTCGGGGCGACGACGGTCAATCCGGGCCGGTTCAACCCCTGGGGCACGGTGATCGCGGTGTACTTCCTGGTCACCGGCATCACCGGGCTGCAGCTGCTCGGCGCCCAGTCCTACGTGCAGAACATCTTCTACGGAGCGGCGCTGGTGCTGGCCGTGTCGTTCTCGCAGATCGTGCGCAGGCGCCGGGCGGTGCGCGCCGGATGAGCGTGGTCGAGGAGCTGGCCGAGCGGCTGTGGGTGGCCCGGCAGCGGGCGCAGCCGCTGGCCGTCGACGGGAACTGGCTCGAGGTGGACCACCGGAAGGCGCTGGAGATCGCCGATCTGCTGTACCGGCGGTGCTCCGTCCCGCCCGACCCGCGCGAGGTCGCGGCCTGGAAGCTGGGTGCGCTGGACGAGCCGACGCAGAGCCGCCTCGGGCTGCCCGGGCCGCTCTTCGCACCGGTGCTTGCCCGACCGCCTGCACACCGACGTCACCGCGCTGCCGGTGCGCATGGCCGAGCTGGTCGACCCGAAGCTGGAGGCCGAGATCGGGATCCGGCTGGACGCCGACGGCATGCGCCTCGCCCCTTGCGTCGAGATCGCCGACTGCCGGTTCGCGGGCTGGGCCCTGCCGCCCGGTGGCGCGCCTGCCGACTTCGGGCTGCAGGGCTCGATGGTCTTCGGTCCGGTGGTCGAGCCCGTCGCCGAGGTGCACGTCGAGGTGCGACGCGACGGTGAGACGGTCGGTGCGGGCGGCGGCACGTGGGCGGAGGCGGCGGCGCGGCTGTCGCTGCTCCCCGCGGCGCTGGCGCCCAGAGCCCTCGTGGCGACCGGCTCGATCACGGCCATGTTCCCGGCCGCGCGCGGCCGCTGGGAGTTCGACTTCGGGCCCGCCGGAGCGCTCGTGCTGGACCTGGCCTAGCGATCCTTGGTCGCTAGGACTTTGGCACTTGTCCAAGGTGTCAGGCAGCCGCCGACGGTAGCCGGGCCTGGGCGAGTTGGGCGTCGATGTGGGTGTCGATGGTGCGCAGGGCGGCGCGCAGCGGTGGTGGGACTTGGGGCCGGTCGGTGGCCATCAGTGGTCGCAGGACCCGGTTGTGGACTTTGGTGTAGAAGATCGCGAAGGCGAGGCCGTCGTCGGTGAGCCGGTAGAGGTTGCGGCCGTGGACGCGGGCGATCAGGCCGTTGCGGCGTAGTCGGGTGAGGTCGTAGCTGGCCCGGCTCATCGGGTAGGGCTGGCCGAGCAGTCCGGTCATCAAGGCGCGCAGGCTCTTGTTGGTGATGCCGGTGACGGCGAGCAGGCTGACCGACAGGGCGCCGGCCAGGGCTTGGACCCGAGGGTCGCCGAACCGCAGGGCTGGGGCCCTCCGCCCGTCCACCGTGGTGCTCGGGTGCGCGATCCGCTCAAAGGCTGGACTCGCGAGGACGCAGCCCTGGCCGACCCGTTCAGTATCGAGCAGGCGGCGGTTGGCGGCACGGGCTTTGCTCTGCAGTTCGGGCAGGTTGTGCAGGCGGCGTTGACAGCCCAGGTCGTAGGGGTCGTTGATGACGGTCTCGATGCGCAGCGCGCGCCCGTCTTTGAGGTACTGCTTGATGCGGGAGTGCTTGTAGAAGGCGTTCACCGTGACGTCGACGCCGCGGGTGACGACCTTGGTCTTGAAGACCTTCTGCACCGAGGGTGGGCGGCCGCGTCGGACCGGATGCCGGGAGAAGATCAGCTCGACCTGTTCGGGGCGTCCGATGTCGAGGTTGTCGCCGACCAGGGCCTCGAAGAACCCGCGGGCGTGCCGCGGCGCGGTGAACACGATGGTGCGGGAGACCTCGATTTGGCGCATGGAGATCTCCCACCAGTACCCGGCGGCCGCGTCGGCGTCGGTCAGGGGCACCGGCAGGATCGAGAACCAGCGCTGGGCGAACGCGGTGATCTCCCGCGGGCCGAGCCGGTCGCAGATGGCCTGCAGCCCGGCGGGGTCGTGGGTGGCGGCGAACCCGTTGGACAGCTCGGTGAACCCGATCCCGGCGTGGACCGCTTGGCGTTTGGCCCACTCGTGGCCGTTGATCCAGATCTTGGCGGGGTAGGGGAAGTAGGCGCAGATCTTGACGAACGCCGGCCCGAAGTCGTCGTCCCAGAGGTAGAAGTAGTAGCAGCTCACGCGGCGGTCGGCCTTGGTGAAGGAGAACCACGGCACGCCGTTCGATCCCTCGCGCTGGGTGCCGGTGAACACGTTCGCGTACTCCTGCGTGACGCCGATCGCGGCCACCCCGGACCGGCCGGTCTTGGCTTGCGCGGCGATGTAGGGCCGCATCTTCTCGATCTTGCGGTCGGCCTTGGTGAACCGGACGACCGGGATGTGCTCCTCCTCGGCGAAGCGGCCGACCGCCCTCCGGAACGCAGTCCCGATCTTGTCGAAGATCGCCGGGGACGGGATCGGATATCCGAGGTGCGCGGTCAGGAAGCTGACCACCTGCCCACCGACCTGCAGGTTCGGCACGTACGCGTTGAGATAGATCCGGTCAAGGCACTCCAGGTCGAGCGCCACATGCCCGTCGAGAACGTCGTTCACGGTCACCGGCTTGGCCATAGCCCACAGCGTGACCGCAGCTCACCCGCCCGACCAGCCCATCACCTCGGCGGTCCGAGGCGGAGCCTCACTGGGAGGGTGCTGAAGAACTCCGCCCGTCGCGCAGTAGGGCCGAGTTCTCCAGCGCGCTCCTAGATCAGATCCTTGATCGACGAACCGTTGCCCCGGGCTTCCCGGCTGACTAGGCTCTCCACTATCCGGATCGAATTGTTCCAAATGGTGGACACATGACGCAGGCGGGCGACGCGGACGAGCGTGGCGGACCGCTGACCGGCGTCCGGATCCTCGAGCTCGGCAACTTCGTCGCCGCCCCGTCGGCGGGTCGCCTGTTGGCCGAGTTCGGCGCCGAGGTGATCAAGGTCGAGCAGCCGGGCGTCGGCGACCAGGTGCGCCGCTGGCGGCTGTTCCGCGGCGAGACGTCGATGATGTGGCGGACGTTGGCGCGCAACAAGAAGTCGGTCACCATCGACCTGCACACCGCCGAAGGGCAGGAGTTGGTGCGCCGCCTGGCCGGGCGGGCCGACGCCGTGATCGAGAACTACCGGCCGGGCAAGCTGGAGTCCTGGGGGCTGGGGCCCGACCAGCTGCGTCGGGACAACCCGAAGCTGGTCGTGGTGCGGATCTCCGGCTACGGCCAGAGCGGGCCGTACCGCGACCGGGCGGGCTTCGGCGGCGTCGCCGAGGCGCTGGGCGGGTTGCGCTACCTCACCGGCCACCCGGACCGCTCCCCCACCCGGGTGGGCATCAGCCTCGGCGACCAGCTCGCGGGGCTGCACGCGGTGATCGGCACCCTCATGGGTCTCTGGGCGCGCGAGCGCGGCTCCCACTCCCACGGCGAGACGGTCGACGTCGCGCTGCACGAGGCCGTGTTCTCGGTGATGGAAGGGCTCATCCCGGAGTTCGCCGCCTACGGGGTCGTGCGCGAGCGCAGCGGCAACGAGATCCCCGGCGTGGCCCCGTCCAACACCTACCCCTGCCGCGACGGCGACTGGGTGGTCATCGGGGGCAACGCCGACAACCTCTTCCACCGGCTCATGATCGGGATCGGCAGGCCCGACCTGGCCGTCGACGAGCGGTTCCGGGACAACCGCGGGCGGGCCCGGCACAGCGCGCTGCTCGACGCCGCGATCTCGGAGTTCACCTCGACGCGCTCGTTGGCGGAGGTGATGGACGTGATGGTGGCCGCGGAGGTGCCCGCCGGACCCATCTACTCGGCCGCCGAGATGGCCGAGGACCCGCACTTCCAGGCGCGCGACATGTTGCTGGACATGCCGGTCGACGTCGAAGGGGAGCCCGAGAAGGTGCTGTTCCCCGGCGTCGTGCCCAAGCTCGGCCAGCAGCCGGGCCGGGTGCGCTGGCTGGGGCCCGAGCTCGGCGAGCACACGGCAGACGTGCTGGCCGACCTGCTGGAGCTGAGCAACGCCGAGATCGCAGCACTCCGGGACAGGAAGGTGGTGTGAGCCCATGACCCAGCCGGTAGGTGATCACGGACGTGGCGCTTCGCGACGGGCTGCAGATCCAGCCGCGCACGGTGCCGACGGACACGAAGCTGGAGCTCTACGACCGGCTGCGGGCGGCGGGCGTCCGCTCGGTGGAGGTCGGCTCGTTCGTCCACCCGCGGCTGGTGCCGCAGATGGCCGACGCCGACGAGCTGTTCCGCAGGCTGCCGCCGACGGACGGCGAGGCGATCGCCCTGGTGCCGAACATGCGCGGCGCCGAGCGCGCGATCGCCGCCGGGGTCCGGCACGCCCGGCTGCTGATCTCCTGCAGCGAGGGGCACAGCAAGGCCAACACGAACCGGTCGGTCGACGAAGGGCTGGCCGTCCTCGCGGCGGTGCGGGAACGGCTGCTCGGCGAGGGCGTGCACGTCACCGGGGCCATCGCCACCGTGTTCGTCTGCCCGTTCGACGGCGTGCCGCCGCTGCGCCAGGTCGACCACGTGGTCGGCGCGCTGGCGCGCATGGGGCTCACCGAGATCAGCCTCTCCGACACCCTGGGCAAGGCCGATCCGGCGCACGTCGAGCGGGTGGTGGCCGCGATGCGCTCGGCGTACCCGGACGTCGTCTTCGGCCTGCACCTGCACAACACCTACGGCATGGGGCTGGCCAACGTCGCGGCGGGCCTCGGGCAGGGAATCCGACAGTTCGACGCCGCGCTGGGCGGCATCGGCGGCTGCCCGTTCGCCCCGGGAGCGGCGGGCAACATCGCAACGGAGGACGTGGTCTTCATGCTCGACTCGATGGGAGTGCCGACCGGCATCGACCTGGACGGGCTGGGCGCGGCCGCCGGGTTCCTGCGCACGGCGCTGGACGGCCCGCTGGAGTCCGCCGTCTCGCGTGCGCTGGGGTGGGCGGCATGAACGCACCCGACCTCACCATCCGCAACGGCGTCGTCGTCACCCCCACCGGGCTGGTCCGCGGCGGCCTGTCCGTGACCGACGGCGTGATCACCCAGATCGGCGCCGACCACCTGCTGCCGACGGGAACCACCGACGTCGACGCGGGCGGCAAGCACCTGCTGCCCGGGATCATCGACCCGCACGTGCACCTGGGCATCGGCCCGGGGGCGGGCGGGGAGAAGCTGGTGCGCGACTTCGAGTCGGAGTCGGCCGACGCGGCCGCGGGCGGCGTCACCACGATGATCACGACCACGCTGTTCGGCACGGAGTCCCGTGGCGAGGTGGCCGAGGCCGCCATCGCCACCGGCAACCAGCACTCGCTGGTGGACTACCGGCTCACGGCCGTGGTGACCACCCGCGAGCACCTCACCGAGGCCGCCGACCTGGTGAAGCTCGGGCTGCGGTCGTTCAAGTTCTTCCTCGGCTACAAGGGCGAGCAGGCCGAAGGCTTCGGCATGAACGCCGACGGCATCTCGTGGGACTTCTTCTACCAGGCCTGCGAGGCGCTCGGGGAGGCAGGCGCGAAGGCGTTCCCGACCGTCCACGCCGAAGACCCGTGGGTGCGCGACTTCCTCACCGAACGCCTGCGCGGCTCCGGCAAGAACGGGCTGCTCCAGCGGTGGCTGGAGACCAGCCCCAACATCCTGGAGCCGATGCAGATCTACCCCGCCGCGCTGATCGCGCACGAGGTCGGCACGCCCGTGTACGTGGTGCACACCAGCGCCTGGCAGAGCGTCGAATTGATCCGCGACCTCAAGGACAAGGGCTGGCCGGTGTTCGGGGAGACGCTGGCCGCCTTCCTGTACTGGACGGCGCCGGAGGCCGACGCCCGCGACAAGGGCGCCGTCGGCAAGATCCAGCCGCCGATCCGCCTGGACCGCGACCGGGACGCGCTCTGGACGGGGGTCCTGGACGGCACGCTGACCAGCGTCGGCACCGACTGCCAGATGTACCCGCACAGCTCGCGCACCGACGTCGACTTCTGGGACGCCCAGGTCGGGCTCGGCCCGGGCATGGGCACCGCGCTGTCGGCCGTGCACACCTCCGGCGTGCTGACCGGGCGCGCCACCCTGGAGGACCTGGCCCGGGTGCTGAGCGAGAACACCGCCCGCCGGTTCGACCTGTACCCGCAGAAGGGGCAGCTGGCCGTCGGCTCGGACGCCGACGTGGTCGTCTTCGACCCGACGGAGACCCGCACGGTCGACGCCGGGAGCCTGCACAGCGCGGCGGGCTACTCGCTCTACGAGGGCGAGTCGCTCACCGGCTGGCCGGTGCAGACCTACGTGCGGGGCCACCTGGTCTTCGACAGCGGCTCGATCGTGGCGAAGCCGGGGCACGGCCGCCACGTGCCGCCGGCCTGAGGGGTGCCGACGGAACCCGCCGACAGCGGCCCGAGAGCGCGCCGCCGGACCGCGCACGGGCTGGCGCTGTCGTTGGCCGCGATCGCGGCCGCCAGCCTCGTCGCCGTCGCGCTGTCCGCGGTCGCGCCGCTGATCCAGCAGACGTTCGCGCTGTCCGAGGTCGGGGTCGGGGCCATCGCGTCCGGCATCTACGTGGGCTCGGCGCTCAGCGCGGTGACGGGCGGTCGGCTGACCGACAGCCGCGGCCCGGCGCCGGTGCTCGTCGGCTGCCTGCTGCTGCTCGCGGCGGGCGAAGCGCTGGCCGCGCTCGCCCCGAACGGGCTCGTGTTCGCGGCCGGGGTGGTGGTCGCGGGCCTCGGCTACGGGGCGGTGAACCCGCCGACCAACCTGCTGGCCAACGTGCGCTCGCCCAACTGGCGGGCGCTGGCGATCAGCGTGAAGCAGGCGGGCGTGCCGATCGGCGGCGTGCTGGCGGGCGCGCTCATCACCCCGCTGGCGTTGGCGCACGGCTGGCGGTCGGCGCTGGTCGTCCCGGTCGCGGTGTGCGTCGTGCTCGCCGTGTGGGCGGCCCGCTCGGCGCGGCTGGCGCTGCCGTTCGCCCCCGACACGGGGACGGGACGGGTCGTGCGGCTGGCCCGGCTGCCGCTGGGCTACGGCTACGGCTTCCTCATGGGCGGGGTGCAGGTTGCGGTCTTCGCCTTCTGCGTGCTGTACATGGTGGCCGACCGCGGCGTCGCCCCGGACACCGCGGGCGCGGCGCTGGCCCTGCTGTTGGCGGGCGGGGTCGTCGGGCGCGTGTTCTGGGGGTGGGTGTCCGACCGGGCGCACGAGAACCGGGTGCGGATCCTCCGGCTGGTCGCGGTGCTGGGCGCGGTCGGGCTGGTCGGGCTGGCGTTCGGCGGGAGCTGGGTGCTTCTCGTCGCGCTCCCGCTCGTCGGGCTGACGTCGGTGGGCTGGAACGGGGTGTACATCACCGCGATCACCGAAGCCGCGCCCGCGCGCCGGACGGGTCTCGTGAACGGCCGTTCGCAGCTGGTGATCTGCCTGGGCTCGGCGCTGATCCCGCCGGGCTTCGGGGCGCTGGTCTCGGCCACCCAGTCCTGGACGGCCTCGTGGGTGGGAGCGGCGATGCTGAGCGCCGGGTCGGCGCTGACCGTTGTGGGGCAACCGGTGAGGAGCTGAGCAGATGGCGGGCACGCACCGAATTTGTGTCATCCCCGGCGACGGGGTGGGCGCCGAGGTCATCCCGCAAGCGTTGCGGGTGCTCGACGCGGCCGCCGCCGCCTGCGGGTTCGGCCTCGAGTTCGACCAGCGGCCGTGGGGGTCGGCGTACTTCCGCGAACACTGCCTGATGATGCCGTCGGACGCGGCGCAGGTCGTGGCCGACGCGGACGCCACCCTGTTCGGGGCGGTCGGCTCGCCCGAGGTGCCCGACGCGATCACCGCGTGGGGGCTGATCCTCTCGCTGCGCCAGCAGCTGGAGCTCTACCTCAACCTCCGCCCCGTGCGGGCCGTGCCCGGCGCCGCCGGTGGCTTCGCGATGCTGATCGTGCGCGAGAACACCGAGGGCGAGTACGTCGGCACGGGCGGCAGGCTGTACGCGGGCACCGACTCCGAGACCGCCACCCACACCTCCGTCTTCACCCGGCGGGGCATCGAGCGGGCCGTCGATTACGCCTTCCGGGCCGTGCCCGAGGGCGGCCTGCTCACCAGCGTGACGAAGTCGAACGCGTTGCCGCACACCATGGGCCTCTGGGACGAGGTCACCGCGGAGGTCGCCGCCCGCCACCCCGACACCCGCTGGGAGCGCATGCACGTCGACGCGGTCGCCTACCAGATGGTGCGCGCACCCGAGCGGTTCGACGTGCTCGTCGCGTCCAACCTGTTCGGCGACATCCTCAGCGACCTCGGCGCGGGCCTGCAGGGCACGCTCGGGCTCGCGGCGAGCGGGAACGTGAACCCGGAGACCGGCGTCGGCATCTTCGAGCCCATCCACGGCAGCGCGCCGGACATCGCGGGCCGCGGCGTGGCCAACCCGCTCGGGGCGATCAACTCGGCGGCCATGCTGCTCGACCACATCGGCCGCGCCGACGCGGCCGAGCTGGTGCGGGCCGCGGTGGACGCCACGCTGTCCGCGCGGATCACCCCGGCGGACCTCGGCGGCCACCACTCGACCCGGGAGATGGGCGACGCCGTGCTGGAGCGCATGGCGTGATGGACGGCGGCCTAGTAGTGCGAGGTGGCGGCGGCGCGCTGGATCTCCTTGGCCGCCGTCATCACCGGCTCGGCGTACTTGGTGCCCGGCGAGGTGCCGAGCCGTTCGATGGGGCCGGAGAGGCACACCGCGGCGACCACCTGGCCGCCGTCGTACACCGGGGCGCTGACCGAGGCGATCCCCGCCGCGCGCTCCCCCACGCTCTGCACCCAGCCCGCCCGCAGCGCGTCCTCGTCGCCGAGGAGCAGCCGACCCGCCGACCCCTTCTCCACCGTGAGCAGCGCGCCGACCGGCACCATGGTGCGCAGCTCCGCCGTCGACTCGATCGACAGGACGACCAGCCGCTGCTTGCCCCGCCGCACGAACAGTTGGCTGCTTTCCCCGGTATCGGCCGACAGCTGCTTGAGGATGGGGGCCGCGATTTGCGACAGGCTCGCCGTGGCGAAACGGCTGCCGGTGATGAGGAGGCCTTTCTCATTCCGGCTCAGGAAACCGTGGATCTCGAGCGCGGAGACGAGTCGGTGAGTGGTGGTGCGCGGGTAGCCGACGGCCTCGTTGAGCGCCTGGAATCCGATCGGCTGGTGGTACTCGACCAGGTTGAGCAAGAACATCGCCTTGTCGAGCACGCCGACGTCGCTCACCAGGTAGTCCACGGTTCCGAGTTTAGTGCCCGGCGGGAAATGGGAGCCCGACGGTGAGCGCCGCACCGCACGTCACCGTGCTCTCTTTGGGCGGGACGATCTCGTCGGCGCCACCCGCCGACGGTCGGTTGGCCCGACCCGCCCTTTCCGCCGCCGATCTCGTGGCCGCGGTTCCGGCGCTCGAACGGGTGGCCGAGATCGAGGTGCGCGATGTGCGCAGGCTGCCGTCGAACGACATGACGTTCGCCATCGCCCGCACGGTGGCCGACGAGATCCGGGCGGCGGTCGGGCGCGGCGCGGCCGGGGTCGTCGTCACGCAGGGCACCGACACCATCGAGGAGATGGCCTACGCGTGGGACCTGCTGGTCGCGGGCGACGCCCCGACGGTCGTCACCGGGGCGATGCGGCACGCCGCGCTGGCGAGCGCGGACGGCGCGGGCAACCTGCTGGACGCGGTGCGCACCGCGGCCAGCCCGCAGGCGCGCGGGCTCGGCTGCCTGGTGGTGTTCAACGAGGAGATCCACTCCGCGCGCGCCGTGCGCAAGGCGCACACGTCGTCGCTCGCGGCGTTCCGGTCGGCGGGCGTCGGGCCGCTCGGGTGGATCGCCGAGGGCGAGCCGCGGCTGCGCGAGCGGCCCTACCCGCGGATCTCCGTGGAGCTGCCGCCGGACGCCCCGGTGGTGCGGCCGCCGCTGGTCACGATCGCGATGGACGACGACGGCTGGTGGCTGCCCGCGGTGGCGCAGGCGCCCGGGCTGGTCGTGGCGGGCACCGGCGGCGGGCACGTGCCCGGTTGGCTGAGCGACCAGGTCGTCGAGCTGGCCGGGCGGATCCCGGTGGTGCTGGCCTCGCGCACCGGCGACGGCGAGGTGCTGACCGACACCTACGGCGGGTTCGGCGGCTCCGAGACCGTTCTCGTGCAGGGTGGCCTGATCCCGGCCGGGTCGCTGGACCCGTACAAGGCCCGGGTGCTCCTCGGGCTGCTGCTCGGCGCGGGCGCCGACCACGAACGGATTCGCACGACCATCGCCGCGGCGGGCACCCTCTGCCGCAGGCGCACGACGGACATCGGAGGCTGACGTGACCACAGCAGGACCCGACCTGGTGATCCGCGGCGGCACCGTGGTCACCGACTCCTGGAGCGGCGCGGCCACCGTCACGGTGGCGGGCGGGCGGATCACCGGGGTGCTCGACCCCGCGACCGAGGTCGACGGCGCCGAGGTGCTCGACGCCACCGGGCTGCTCGTGATGCCGGGCGGCGTGGACCCGCACTGCCACGTGGCGGTGCCGCTGGGCGAGTTCGTCACGCTGGACAGCTTCGAGTCGGCCAGCCTGGCCGCGCTGGCGGGCGGCACCACGACGATCATCGACTTCGCGATCCCGGCCACCGGCGAGGGGTCGATCGCCGCGCTCGAGGCGAAGCTGGCCATGGCCAAGGACTCCCGGTGCGACTACGCGTTCCACGGGTGCATCAACGCCCCGGGCCCGGACATCGCGGACGTGGTGCGGCGCTACGTCGAGGCGGGCGTGCGCACGGTCAAGCTCTTCACCACCTACCGCGGCCTGCTGATGGTCGAGATCGACACCATCGAGCAGGTGATGCGCGCGCTCAACGAGGTGTCCGGGCTGACCTACGTGCACGCCGAGTCCAACCAGCTCGTCGAGGCCGCGCAGGCCGAAGCCGAGTCCGCGGGCCGCATCGGCGCCGCCGGGATGGCCCGCACCCGGCCCGAGGCGGCCGAGGCGCGGGCGGTGCAGGAGGTGCTCGGCGCGGCCGAGCGCACCGGCGCGCCGGTCTACTTCGTGCACCAGACGATCCCGGCCGCCGTCGACGAGGTCATCGCCGCCCGGCAGCGCGGGGTGCGCGCGTTCTCCGAGTCCTGCCCGCACTACCTGGTCCTGGACGAGAGCTGCTACGCCGGGGAGCACCCGGAGCGCTACGTCTGCTGCCCGCCCATCCGCAGCCGCGCCGCCGTGGACGTGCTGGGCGACCGGCTGGCCAAGGGCTACGTGCACACCGTCGGCAGCGACCACTGCTGCTACGACACCGGGCAGAAGGAGCTGCGCGCGCACGACGTGCGGGCGATGCCCAACGGCCTGCCCGGGGTGGAGACCCGGCTGTCCGTGGTCTGGGACGCCTACGTGGCGAGCGGGCGGATCTCGCCGGAGCGGTTCGTCGCGGTGATGGCGGCGGGCCCGGCCCGGCTGAACGGGCTCTACCCGCGCAAGGGCGCGATCGCGCCGGGGGCCGACGCCGACCTCGTGCTGTTCGACCCGGCCGCGACCCGCGTCGTCCGCACGGGCGAGCTGCACATGGAGACCGACTACACGCCCTACGAGGGTCGGGAGGTCACCGGCTGGCCGCGCACCGTCCTCGCCCGGGGCCGGGTCGTGGTCCGCGACGGCGAGCTCACCGACCCCGGCCCGGTCGGACGGTTCCTGCCCGCGGACCGCATCGACCTGACGTGAGCGACCCGGGCGAGGCCACTCGGCGGGCCGTGCTCGGTGACGAGCACGTCGACCGGTCGGACGCCGCGATCACCCCGTTCAGCAGGCCGTTGACGGAGTACCGCACGCGCGCGGGCTGGGGCGAGGTGTGGAGCCGCGACGGGCTCGACCGGCGCGCCCGCAGCCTCGTCACCCTCGGCGTGCTGGTCGCGCTCCGGGCGCACGACGAGCTGGCGGTGCACGTGCGCGGCGCGGTGCGGAACGGCCTCAGCCCCGAGGAGATCGCCGAGGTGCTGCTGCACACCGCCGTCTACGCCGGGATGCCCGCCGCGCTGGCCGCACTGCGGGTGGCCGAGCGCGCCCTCGTCGAGATCGGGAGCCTGCCCGGGTGACAGCGGCTACGGCTTCATGGTGGGCGGCGGGTCCTCGGGCGCGACGACCGCGGCGATCTGTCGCCAGACCGGATCGGCGGCGTTGCTGCCGACCTCGCTCTTGTAGCTCCCGTCCGGGGCGAACGCGTCCTCGGTGAACGTGAGCGCGAGGGCGACCGCGACCTTCTTCGACGGCAGGTAGGCGAAGGCCCCCGCCTCGCCCGAGAACAGCGGATCCTGCATCACCCAGTCGCCGGTCGTGACGATGCCCAGCCCGTAGCTGTAGCCCTCGCTCTGCGGGAAGCAGGTGACGCACCCGGGCAGCGCCGTCGTCTTGCCGCGCAGGCCCGTCGAGACCATCGCCGCGTACGACTCCGGCGAGAGCAGCTTGCCCGTTCCCACCGCCACGGCCGTCGCGTTCACGTCGAAGATGTTCGTGGTCTGGATGGCACCCCGGGTGATCGTCCACGACGGGTTCCAGTACGTCGATTCCTCGTAGAAGCGGGTTCCCGCGGGGATGCCCAGCTGCGACCGGCGTTCGGAGGTGAAGGCGTGCAGCGCGGGCTCGGGGATGGTCGGCGCTCCGGGGCCGGGATCGGTGGTGTTCGTGAGCCCGAGCGGGCCGAGCACCTTCTCCTGCAGGAGATCCGACATCCGCTTCCCGGTCGCCTTCTCGAGCGCCAGACCGAGGATCAGGTAGTTGGTGTGGGCGTAGTTCCAGTTCGTGCCCGGCGGGTACAGCAACGGCTTCGACGTCACCGTCTGCAGGAGTTCTTCGGGCGTCCACTGGCGGAACGGGTCGGTGTAGAGCATGGCGTCGACTTCCGCGTTCCCGATCACGTAGTCGGTGTAGCCGGTGGTCATCTGGGCGAGCTGGCGGAGGGTGACCTCGTCGCTGTGCGGGATCTCCGGCACCCACTTCGAGGCCTTGTCGTCGAGAGCGAGCTTCTTCTCGTCGACGAGGACGAGGAGCAGCGTGGAGACGTAGGAGATGGCGACGGCGCCGTTGCGGAAGTGCATGTCGACCGTGGCGGGTACGCCGGTCATCGACTCGCCGTACGCCTTGGTGATGACCTCCTTGCCGTCCACGGTCACCCGCACGATGACCGACCGGAGGTGGCGAGCCTTCATCGCCTCCTGCACGGTCCTGTCGATCGCCGCCGCCTGCGTCGAGTCGACGGGCGGGGGTGCGCTCGGCGCCGCGCTCTGCGAGGTGCAGCTCGCGAGCAGCCCTACGCCCAACGACACGACGGCAAGCCGCCGGATCAACGACACGAGCCGGCGATCCGCCACCGCACGATCGATCATGAGGCATCGTCAACGGGGGCGACAGGCCTCGTCTACCGGGCGAGCCTGGTGATCACTCGAAAGCGTTATGCGGGACGGAAGGCGCGGAGGAAGACGCGCACGCCGCTCGTCACCAGCCCGGCCAGCTCGTCGTCGGCGATCGGCAGCGTGCCGTAGAGCGTGCGGCCCTGCGCCTGGGCCGTCACCAGGATGCCCAGGTAGGCCGCGGCTTCCAGCGGATCGGGCACGTCGAGCAGCCCGCGCTCGGCGAACCCCGCGAGGCGGTCGGCGAGCACCTGCTGCTGCGGGCCGGGCGCCCGCCACCGCTCCAGCAGCTCGGGGAAGTGCGCGGCCTCGGCCACGAGGAGCCGGACCATGGCGTTGCGGTCCGGCGTCTGCGCCACCCCGGACGCGAAGGCGCGGCCGAAGGCGACGAGCGCCGCTTCCAGGTCGGGCGCGTCGGCGGGCAGGGTGGCGTCGAGGAGCGCGCGGAAGTGGTCTTCGTGGCCCGCCTGGGTCCGCGCGATCACGTCGAGGAACAGGCGCTGCTTGTCGCCGTAGTAGTCGTACACCGTGCGCTTGGAGACACCCGCCTCCCGGGCGACCGCGTCGACGCTGGTGCGGGCGTAGCCGTCGCGGAGGAAGAGCGCGAGCGCGGCGCTCTCGATCGCCGCCCGCTTGGCGGGCGCACCTTCCCGGATCACGGCCCAATACTACACTGCACGGTGTAGTGTAGTTCGCCGTGCCACGCGCTACGGACCGACTCGACCCCGCCCTCGTCCGGCTCTGCGTCGTCGTGGTGATCGGTGGCGCAGCGCCGCTGCTCGACACGACGATCGTCTCGGTCGCGCTCGACGCGCTGGGCCGCAGCTTCGACGCCGACCTCGCCACGATCCAGTGGACGATGAGCGGCTACCTGCTGGCCATGGCGATGGTGACGCCCGCGACCGGGTGGGCGGTCGACCGGTTCGGCGCCCGCCGGATGTGGATCGGGTCGGTCCTCGCGTTCGGCGTCGCGTCGGTGCTCGCGGGGGCGGCCTGGTCGGCGGGCAGCCTGATCGCGTTCCGGGTGCTGCAGGGGGCGGCGGGCGGGGTGCTCCTGCCGGTCGGCGCCACGCTGCTGGTGCAGGCGGCCGGGCCGCAGCGGCTGGGTCGGGTCACCGCGGCGGTGTCGGTGCCCGCGCAGATCGCCCCGATCGTCGGGCCGCTGCTCGGCGGGCTGGTGCTCGACTCGGTGAGCTGGCGCTGGTGCTTCTTCCTCAACGTGCCGGTGTGCCTGCTCGCCGCCGCGCTCGCCCACCGCACGGTGGCCGCCGTGCCCGGCGAGCCCGCCCAACGCCTCGACGTGCGCGGGTTGGCCCTGCTCGCGCCCGCCGTCGGCGCGCTCGTCTACGGCCTGTCCCGCGGGGCCGTCGTCGCGCTCGGGATCGGGGCCGTGTTGCTCGCCGCGTTCGTCGTGCACGCGCTGCGCAGCGACGACCCGCTCATCGACGTCCGCCTCTTCACGCGGCCCTCGTTCACGGGGGCGACGGCGACGCTGTTCCTGCTCAGCGCCTCGCTGTTCGGCTCGATGGTGCTCATCCCGCTGTACGTCCAGCAGGTGCTGGGCGCGAGCGCGCTGGCGGCGGGCTCGGCGCTCGTCCCGCAGTTCGCGGGCACGCTGGTGGCGCTGACGTTCGTGGGCAGGCTCGCCGACCGGCTCCCGGCCCGGCACGTCGTGCCTGGCCGGGGTGGTCGTCGCGGTGCTGGGCACGCTGCCGTTCACCCTGGACGAGCCCGGCGCCGTGCTCCTGGGTGCGGCGCTCTTCGTCCGCGGGATCGGGTTCGGCGCGGCCACGGTCACGCTGATGACCGCGGCCTACCGGGACATCGCCGCCGCGCAGGTGCCGCGCGCGACGAGCGCGCTCCAGATCGGGCAGCGGATCGGCGCCCCGCTCGGCGCCGCCGTGATCGCCGTGGTGCTGCAGCACCAGCTGGCCGTCGCGGCGCCCGCGGACGCGTTCGGGTCGACGTTCTGGTGGAGCCTCGCGCTCACCGCGCCCGCCCTGCTGCCGGTCGTGCTCCTCCGCCGTTGACCGGCGGGTGGTACTGGCACCCCCCGCGCCCCTCGTGGTGGTCGTCTGGGACGGCGTCGCGCGAGCGGCGAGCATCGTCGTCGACACCGAAGGAGATCGCCATGACCACCCCGCTCGCCACCCCCGCCTGGATCCTCGCGGGACGGCTGCGCAACGTGCCCGGCCTGCTCGTCGCCGACCGCGGACGCCTCGAGTTCCACACCGGGTCCGGCCCGGCGTTCGCCGCGCCCATCGGCGAGGTCGGCCCGGTGACGTGGCCGTGGTGGTGGTTCGGCGGCGGGCTCGTCGCCACCGTGCGCGGCGAGCGGTTCAAGATCACGTTCGTGCGGCCGAACGGCGCATCCGCGGCCGACGCCGACCTGCTCGACGCCGTGTTCCGCGCGGGCGGGCTCGTCGACTCCGGGTCCGGGCCGTTCCGCGCGGCCACCGGCCTGCGCGACGTGCACACCGGACGCGCCGCCGCCCGGCAGTGGAAGCAGCTGCTGCCGCCGACCGTCAGGTAGCCCGGCCGCGCGCCCGCGGGATCTCCTGCGCGAACTCGACGACGAACCCGTCCGGGTCGGCGACGTGCAGGGTCCGGTGTCCCCACGGCCGGTCGGCGGGCGCGGCGAGCAGCGCCACGCCGTGCGCGCGCAGCCGGGCGGCCACCGCGTCCACGTCCTCGACGACCAGCACGACCTCGCCCGCCGGGCCGGGCCGCACCGGGCCGCCCGTCAACCACTCGGCGCGCCGCCGTTCGTAGAGCGCGAAACGGGTGGGGCCGGTGTCGAACTCGGCGTAGCCCGCGTCGGTGAAGCGGTGCGCGAGGCCCACGACGTCGCGGTAGAACGCCGTCGAGGCGGCGAGGTCGTCGACGTAGAGGATGACGTGGCCCAGCCGCACGCGCGGCCCGTCGGCGGTGCGGAGGTCGTCGGCGTCCACCCGCCCATTCAACCGTTGCCGTTGCCCGCGAGGGTCGCGGCGAGCTGCGGGGTCACGGCGTCGATGGGTAGGGAAGCATCGTGCGTCTGGTTAGGCTCACCTAACTCAGGGTAGGACCATCCACTGGATGTCGTCGACCGCACGCCGCTGCCGGGCGGGGCTGTCCGCGAGCGGCCGCCCGAACGCGGTCATGGTGGTGACCTCCCAGTGCGCGGGCACGGCGAACTCCGCGGTGAGGCCTGCGCGGTCGAACGCCCGGAACTGGCGGGCCCGCAGCCCGAGCGCCTGGGCCTGGATGGTCATGTGCGCGACGGCCTGGCCGAGGTCGTACAGGGCGAACTCGGAGAACTCCCAGTCGGTGCCCTCGACGAAGCGGTGCGCGAGGTTGGCGACGAGCACGCTCGCCGACGGCGCCCAGCCCGCCGAGCTCCCGGCGAGGTGGCGCACCAGCCTGGCGTGCACCGGCTCGCCGCGGCGGCCCACGAGGAACGCCCACGGCTGCGCGTTGCCCGCCGACGGGGCCCAGCGCGCCGCCTCGAGCAGGGCCTCGACGTCCTCCGCGGCGGCCTCGTGCTCGGGGTCGAACATGGCCGGGCTGAAGCGTTCGGCCAGGAGCGGGTGCAGCGCCATGCCCCCCACAACACCAGCGGCCACGAGTCTCGTTCCCCCTGCGGGGGGTGAACCGTCGACCACACCGCCACCGATCACTTGACGTGCAGCGCAGGCGGCGGACGTGGAGCGGCCTGCTCGTGGGGTGCGTCGTGCTCGTCGCGGTGGTGGCCGCGGCGGCTCCGTGGCGCGACGGGCCGGGCGACCGCGTGCGCGTGCTGCAGATGAACCTGTGCAACAGCGGGCTGGCGGGCTGCTACACGGGGCTGGCGGTGGCCGCCGCCGTCGACGTCATCCGCGCGCAGGCGCCGGACGTGGTCACGCTCAACGAGGTCTGCCGGGCCGACGTCGCCGTCCTCGCCCGCGCGTCCGGGGCCGCCGCCTCGGCGTTCCGCCCCGCGATGGACCGCCGCACCGGCGAGGCGGTGCATTGCCTCGACGGCGAGCCGTACGGGATCGCCGTGCTCACCCGCCGTCCCGCGAAGCTCACCACCGGCGGCATCTACCCGACGCAGGACCCCACCGGCCCGGAACAACGAGCCTGGCTCTGCCTGGACACGACCGACTTCGCGGCCTGCACCACGCACCTGGACAACGGCAACGCCGCCGTGGCCCGGGCCCAGTGCGACTACCTGCTCGGCACCGCCTTCCCGTCGATGCGGGCCCGGGGCTGGCCCGCGCCTGCCGTGCTGGGCGGGGACTTCAACCTGCTCGGCGAGGTCCAGGCCTGCCTCCCGACGGGCGACCGGCGCTCCGACGACGGCGGCGTGCAGAACGTCGTGGTGAGCGCCCAGTTCGGCATCACCTCGGAGCTGCGCATCGACATGCGGGCCACGACCGACCACCCGGGCCTGCTGGTCACGCTGACGCCGTCGATCGCCTGGGCGAGTCGCTAAGGTGCAGCGCGTGACCCGGAAGGCGTGGAGCGGCTTGCTCGTCGCGTGCGTCGTCCTCGTCACCGCCTTCTGCACGACGGGGGCCGGGCGGCGCGACGACGTGCGCGTCCTGCAGATGAACCTCTGCAACAGCGGCCTCGCGGGCTGCTACACGGGACGGGCCGTCGCCACCGCCGCCGACGTGATCCAGGCGCAGAACCCCGACGTCGTCACGCTCAACGAGGTGTGCCGCAGCGATGCCGCCGCGCTCGCCCGGGGGTACGGCGCCGCCACGTTCCGGCCCGTGCCGGACCGCCGCACCGGCGGCGCGACGCGCTGCCGCAACGGCGAGCAGTACGGGATCGCGATCCTCACCCGTGGGGACGAGTCGCAGGTCACGGGGGGCACCTACCCGATGCAGAACCCCGCCGACCCGGAGCAGCGGGCCTGGCTCTGCCTCGACACGGCCGACTTCTCGGCGTGCACCACGCACCTGGACGCGACCAGCGCCACGGTCGCGCGGGCCCAATGCCGCTACCTCCTCGGCACCGTGCTGCCCGCGAGGCGGACCCCCGTGGTGCTGGGCGGCGACCTCAACCTGCGCGCGGGCCTCCGCACCTGCCTGTCCACGGACGACCGGCGCGCCGACGACGGCGGCTTCCAGAACGTCGTGGTGAACGGCGCGTTCGCCATCACGTCGAAGCGCGTGCTCGACATGCGGTCGACCACCGACCACCCGGGCCTCCTGGTCACCCTGGCGAGGGGCAGGCCTAGCCACCACCGCCAACGTCGTGTAGCGCATCACGAACCGGCCGCCGACCGCGTCGATCGCCGCTCCGATCCCCGCGACCAGCGCGGCCCGCTGGTCGGCGGCGAGCGTGGTGTGCCCGCCGAACGTCGGCACCTGCGCGAGCCACTCGTCGCGGGTGTATTCGCGCTGCCAGGGGAACCGCCACTCCTCGGGCTCGCCGAACACGCCGCGCATGCCGTCGGCGGCGATGGCGGCCAACGTGGGGTAGGCGTCGCGGGTGGTCAGCGAGACCGGCGAGCCGGGCAGCACCCGGCGGTAGACCGCGTTGAACGCGTCCGCCAGCTCGGGGGGCAGCGTCGAAGGCGTTCCAGAACACGACGAGCCGCCCGCCGGGGCGCAGCACGCGCGCCGCCTTGGCCGCCCCCGCCACCGGGTCGACCCAGTGCCACGCCTGCCCCGCGACGACCGCGTCGAACACGCGGCCCGCCGGCTCCCACGCCTCGAACGTCGCCACCTCGGCCGGAACGCCGTGGCTCCGCCCGAACGCGGCCATGCGGGCGTCGGGCTCGACGCCGAGCACGCGGCAGCCCGCCGCCTGCAGCTGCCGGGCGGCGATGCCGGTGCCCGACCCCACGTCGAGCACGTCGGGCCCCGTCGCGGCGATCCGTTCGATCAGGGCGTCGGGGTAGCGCGGACGGGTGCGGTCGTAGCGCTCGGCGTCCTCGCCGAACGACTCCGCCACCTGCCGTGCCTCGTGCGGCCGGGCCATCCCGCCACGCTAGCCGGCCCGCCGATCCGCGGGTGGAACGATCGGGTCCGAGGGGGTTGCCGATGACGTCGACCGGACGCACCGCGCCCCCCGATGCTTCCACCCGCTTCCGCGCGCCCACCTACGTCCGCAACGTCATCGAACGCCGTCGGCTGCTCGCCACGCTGCGCGCCGGGGCGGGCCGTCAGCTCGTCGTCATCCACGCGCCCGCGGGTACGGCAAGACCACCCTGGCCGTGCAGTGGCTGCAGGAGCTGCAGCACGACGGCGCCGACGTCGCGTGGCTCGGCCTGCACCGCGACGACAACGACCCGCACTGGTTCCTCTCCCACCTGCTGGAAGCCCTGCGCCGGGCGCTCCCGCAGGCCGAGGACGCGCTCGACGAGCTCAAGGCCTGATCGAGCAGAGCGCCGAGGACACCCAGCGCTACACGCTCTCGGCGCTGCTGGAGCTCGATCGCCCGGCACGAGCGGCCGGATCGTGCTCACCTTCGACGACTGGCACCTCATCGACGACGCCGCAGGTGCACCGCGCCCTGGTGCACCTGCTCGACTTCGCGCCGCACAACCTGTCGCTGATCCTCACCAGCCGCACCCGGCCGCGCCTGCCGCTGTCGCGCCTGGCGGTGCGCCGCCAGCTCACCGAGGTCGACGCCGACACCCTGCGGTTCGACCTCGACGAGACCCGCGCCTTCCTCGTCGACCTCAACGGGCTCCCGCTCGACGGCGACGACGTCGCGCGGCTGTCCGAGGGCACCGACGGCTGGGTCGCGGCGCTGCAGCTCGTGTCGCTCTCGCTGCGCGACTCCGCCGACCCCACCCAGCTGATCCGCGGCTTCTCCGGGCGCCACCACTCCGTCGGCGAGTACCTCGCGGAGAACGTGCTCAGCGCCCAGCCGCCGGAGATCCTGGAGTTCCTGCTGGCCACGTCGGTGTGCGACCGGCTCTGCGGCGACCTGGCGGGCAGGCTCGCCGACCGCGCCGACGGGCAGGCGATGCTCGAGGAGCTCGAACGTCGCGACCTGTTCCTGCGCCCGCTCGACGACGAACGCGAGTGGTTCCGCTACCACCACCTGTTCGCCGAGTACCTGCGCCGCCGCCTCGAGCGCGACCACCCCGACCGGGTGCCGCGGCTGCACCGGCGGGCGTCGAACTGGTTCTCCGAGCACGAGCTGGTCTCCGAGGCGGTCACGCACGCGCTGGCCGCGGGCACCGTCGAACGGGCCACCGACCTGGTCGAGCGGCACGCCATGCCGTTGGTCGAGCACAGCCGGATGGTCAGCCTGCTCGGCCTCACCGCGCGGCTGCCGCGCCGCCGCCGTCGACGCGCGGCCACGCCTGCTCACGGCCGTGGCCTGGGCGAACAGCCTGCTGCAGCGCGCGGACGCCGCCCAGCACGCGCTCGACCACCTGCGGCGGGCGATGCCGGTGGGCGGGGCGCACGAGGAGATGCACTCCGAGGCCGACGTCGTGCAGGCCTGCATCGACGTCTACGGCGACCGCATCGACCGCGCCGAGGCGCTCGTCCGGAAGAGCCTGGCCCGGCACCGGATCTACCGGCCGTGGGTCGTCGCGGTGGCGGCCAACATCCAGACGTTCTGCGACATCTACTCGATGCGCTACCGCGGACGCGCTGGAGCGCCAGCGGTGGGCCCGACCGTTCCACGACCGCACGATCGGCCCGTTCTCCGGCGTCTACGGGCGGTGCTTCGCGGGCGTCGCCGCGTTCGCCCAGCTCGACCTGGACGCGGCCGAGGAGCACTTCTGCGCGACGCGGTCGTGCTCGGCCCGGGAGTCGGCAGGCCGCCGCTCGCACGCCGCGCAGCTGGCCGGGCGCTCTGCTGGGCGAGCTGCACTACGAACGCGGCGAGCTCGACGAGGCCGAGCGGCTGCTCGAGGAGAGCCGGGAGCTGGGCGCGGAGAGCGGGGTCGTCGACTTCATGATCGCGAGCTACGCCGTGCTCGCGCGGATCAAGGCGCACCGCGGCGCCGAGGCCGACGCGGCCGAGCTGCTCGCCGAGGGCGCGAAGGTGGCCGAGCGGCTCGACCTCACCGCGGCTGTCCGCCGCCGTCGCTCGCCGAACGGATCCGGCGGCTCCTGGCCGCGCGGCGCGTGCGCGAGGCCCGCCGGGTGGCGCAGGACCTGCCCGACGGCGCGGCCTGCCCCGGCGGGATCGGCGTGGTGATCGACCAGATCCGCACCGGTTCGCTGGCCGCGGTGCTGTCCGCCGAGGGCGACCACGCGCAGCGCGGCGGCGCTGCTGGAGGAGCTGATCGGCGACCTCCGGCACCGCGGCCAGGCCCGGGCCGCGGTGACGGCGACGGTCGCGCTCGTCGCCGTGCAGGAACGCGCGGCGCGCCGGATCACCGCGGAGCGCACGCTCGCCGGGGCGCTGGCGCTCGTCGTGCCCGCGGGGCTGCGGCAGACCGTCGTCGACGGCGGCCCCGAGGTGACCGCCGTGCTGGAGCGCCTGGTGGAGCGTGGCCCGAGGGCGTGCCGCCCGTGCCGGGGTTCGGCCGAGCTGGTCGTCCGGGCGGCCCCTGCGAAGGACACGTCCGGCCTCAACGGCCGCGAGCTGGCCATCCTGCGGATGCTCGACACCGGGCGCAGCAACCCGCAGATCGCGCGCGAGCTGACCGTCACCGTCAACACGGTGAAGTGGTACCTGAAGAACATCTACGCCAAGCTCGGCGCGACCAACCGCGCCGAGGCCGTGTCGACGGCCCGGCGCGGCGGTCTGCTCGCTAGGCGATCGCGAAGCCCGGGTAGCCGTTGGCCGCGACCTCGTCGCACTTCTGCCGGTAGGTGCCCACGCCGCCGCAGTAGGACAGCACCCGGCGCGGCTTGCCCGGCACGTTCGAGCCCAGGTACCAGCCGGTGGTCTGGGCGATCAGCGTGGCGCCGGAGGTCTCCTCGTGGTGCGCGACCCAGGCGTCCTCGCCGTCCTTGGTGGGCTCGATCGTCTGCTTGCCCTGCTCGCGCACGTGCTTGATGGCGTCGCTGATCCACTCGGTCTGCTGCGACAGGCAGGTGGTCATGTTGCACAGCGCCGCCGAGGGCGCGAGCGGCACCGCGGTGGTGAGCAGGTTCGGGTAGCCGTGCACACCGAGCCCCATCATCGTGCGGATGTCGCGGCCCCAGTCGTCGGTGAGGCTGCGGCCCTCGCGGCCGCGGACGTCGATGCGGGTGAGCGAGCCGGTGCCCGCGTCGAAGCCGGTGGCCAGCACGATCACGTCGAGCTCGTGCACGGTGCCGTCGGCCAGCTCGATGCCGTTCGGGGTGATGCGGGCGATCGGGTTGTCGCGCACGCCGACGAGGTCGACGTTGTCGCGCAGGTACACCTCGAGGTAGTTGCGCTCCAGCGGCACGCGGTGGGTGCCGAAGCCGTAGTCGGTGGGGATGAGCACGTCGCAGAGGTGCGGGTCGTCCTTGAGGCGGGTGCGCATCTTGCCGCGGACGAACTCGGAGATCTCCTCGCTGATCTCCGGGGAGAAGAACATCTCCCCGAAGCCCGCGAGCCACAGCTTGAGCGAGCCGTCCTCGTAGATCTCCTCCAGGACTTCGAGGCGCTTCTCGGGCGTGCAGTCGGCCCAGGCGTGCGCCCACTCGTACTCGAAGCCGGTGAACGTGTGCGGGATCGTCGCCTTGAGCTCGTCGAAACGGGCCTTGTACGCCGCCTGCTCCTCCGGGCCGTAGTGCGGGCTCTTCATCGGCAGCGTGTACTGCGGGGTGCGGGCGAAGACGGTGAGGTGGTCGACCTGGTCGGCGATCGTCTGGATCACCTGGATGCCGGTGGCGCCGATGCCGACGACGCCGACGCGCTTGCCCGCGAGGTCGATGCCGCCTGCGGGCCACTTCGAGGTGTGCAGGATCGGGCCGCGGAAGCTGTCCTGGCCCTCGAAGAGGTTCTCCATCGGCGCGGACAGCATGCCCGCGCACGAGACGAAGAACTGGGCGTCGATGACGTCACCGGCGTCGGTGGTGATCGTCCAGCGGCCGCGGTCCTCGTCGAAGTGGGCGCTGGTGATCGGCGTGGAGAACTGGATGTCCTTGCGCAGGTCGAGCCGGTCGGTGACGTAGTGCAGCCACTGCTCGACCTCGGGCTGGCCGGGGAACTTCTCGCTCCAGCTCCAGTCCTTGTAGAGCTTCTCGTCGAAGTAGTACTGGTAGATGTAGGCCTCGCTGTCGAAGCGCGCGCCGGGGTAGCGGTTCCACCACCAGGTGCCGCCCACGTCGCCCGCCTTGTCGATCGCGCGCACGCGCAGGCCCTGCTCGCGCAGCTGGTGGAGTTGGTACAGCCCGGCGACCCCGGCCCCGAGGATGACGGCGTCCAGCTGCTCGGTGGGGGTCTGTGTGGACGTCATCGTCGCTCCTCCGTCGGCGTGTCGGCGACCACAGCGTGCGGGGCGGCGCGGGGTGGCGGGCTACCCGAGTGGGTAGTCGGGCGGCTGCACAAATCGCGTGCCAAGCGGGGTGGCGGGCTGTTATCGTCGTCGTGCGCCGACATCCGGCGCTCATCTTGGAGGACGCCATGCCCGCCCGGTTCCACACACCGGGCCGCCGACGGAGCCGCTGAGCGCGGCCTGTCCTGCATGCCCGGTGCCATCGTCATCATCCCGATGCACCGACAGGAGCACCTGCGTTGTCCGAGCACGTCTCGTCCGCGTGGTACGCGGACTTCTTCACCGAACTTCCCAACGAGTTCTGGCGGCGCGCCGTGCCGCCGGAGGCCACCACGGCCGAGATCGACTTCGTCGAGGAACGGCTCGGGCTCACGCCCGGCTCGCGCGTCGTCGACGTCCCGTGCGGCAGCGGGCGGCATTCGATCGCGCTCGCCGAGCGCGGCCACACCGTGACCGGCCTCGACATCTCCGCCGAAGCGATCGAGCACGCCCGGCGCACGGCGAAGGCGGCGGGCGTCGACGTCGACTTCCGCCTCGCCGAGATGCGCGAAGTCCCGCCCGACGGCTTCGACGCCGCCGTCTGCATGGGCAACAGCTTCGGCTACCTCGATCCCGAGGGCACGCGGACGTTCGTCGCCGCGCTGGCCGCGGCGGTCCGGCCCGGCGGGGGGCTGGTGGTCGACTTCAGCGCGGCCGCCGAGTCCGTCCTGCCCGGGTTCACCGGCGAGGACCGCACCATGAACGTGGGCGACATCAGCGTGGCCGCCACCACCGAGTACGACGTCGCCCACAGCCGCCTGGTCAGCGGCTACCGCTTCAGCCGCGGCGCCGAGGAGGTGGCGGTGACCGCACTGCACCACGTGCTCACCTGCGCGCAGATCGACGACCTGCTCACCACGGCGGGCTTCGTCGACATCGCGCTCTACGCGGGCCCGGACGGGGAACCGTTCCGGCTGGGTTCGCCGCGCCTGCTGCTCACCGCCCGCAGGCGCTGACGCCGGCCTCGCAGAGCGGTTCGCCGCCGCGCAGGGCCCATGGGGTCTGCGCGGTGCGCAACCGCTCTGCGAGGTTGCGTGCCGACCCATCTGGGGAACGTGGCCGCTGAGGCTCGGGTGCGGCGGACGGCAGGCGCGGCGCCGCGTGCGCGGGAACGGGCGCTGATCACGGGAACGAAGCGGCGGCGTGGGGGGCGCCCGGGCCGTCGGCCCGGGCCACGATCCGGCCGTCCGCGGATGCGGACGGCGGTCTCGGTCGCGTCGCTGACGGCCGTGACCCCGGCCGCGGCGGCCAGCACGCCCGCCTCGTCGAGCACGATCCGCACGGTCGGTCGCGCGCCGGGCGGGAACGCCGCACCCAGGTGCCGGTCGGTGTCGGCGAGGACGAGGCGGGCCAGCGGGCCGAGCTCGGCGGGCTCGCCGGTGACCACCGCGGCGGTGACGGGCACGCCGCGCGGCGCGGCCCGCACCGCCTCCTCCAGCGCGGTGAGCCGGTGGAGGCCGAGCACGACGAGCACGCCGTCGCGCGGCTCGCGCCGGGCCGAGGCGGAACGGCAGGTCGACGGGGCGGGCCGGGGCGACGTACGGCAGGTGCGGGGGCGCCCACCGGTCGGCGAAGTCGGCGTCGGCGAGCTGCGCGCAGGCGTCGACCACCACCATCTCGTCGACGAACCCCGGCGCGGCCGCCGCGAGCTGGCCCGCGCCGTGCAGGAGGGTGAGCGCGGCCTCGGCGACCCGCACCATGCGCGGACGGAAGGTGCGCTCGGCGAGCAGCCGCTCCAGCGCCAGCCCGACCAGCAGCGCGGTGAGCCCGGTGAGCTGCGCGAACGGCCGACGGGTGCGCTCGTCGGCCAGCACCACCGGCAGCAGCTCGGCGGCCAGCCGCGACGGGCCCACGTCGGTGGCCAGCGGCAGGTCCCCCAGCCACGAACGGGCGAACGCGGCCAGCGCCTCCCGCGGGGTGCGCGCGGTGCTGACGGACGGGCCGTCCGGTGCGCCGCGCGGCCGCCCCTCGCCGCGTCGGCCGACGCCGGCCGCGTCGGCCGCAGTGCCGCACCGGCCGCACCGGCCGAGCCCACCGCGCGGTCACGCCGCGACGCAGCCGCGCCGCCGCGCTGACCGCATCAGTCGCGAGCACCGCGAAGTACAGCGCACGCTTGCCGGGGAAGTTCGAGTAGACCGCGCCGCGCGTCAGCCCCGCCCGCGCGGCGATGACGTCGATCTTCGCGTCGCGGAAGCCCCGCTCCACGAACTCGGCTCGCGCCGCGGCCAGCACCTTCGCCCGGTTCCGCTCCTGCATCTCCGCTCTGGCGCCCGCCACATTCAGATGATAACAACATCTGGTGACACCATGCATCGACCTCGCCGACCCCGCGGTCTGCGCCGACCCGCTCGCCGCCTACCGCCGCGCCCAGGAGGCCGCGCCGGTCGTCACGCTCACCGCGCCGGGGATGCGCCTGCACGCGATCACCCGCTACCGCGAGGCCCGGGCGATGCTGACCGACCCGCGGTTCGCACCGAGCGCGGCGAGCTACGCGGCCCGCCCCGACGTGCCCGAGGAGTACCGGCCCTACCTGCGGACCATGCAGGAGCAGGACGGGCCCGGGCACCTGCGGCTGCGCAAGGCGGTGGCCCCGGCGTTCACCCCGCGCCGCGTCGAGCGGTACCGGGCCCGCATCGCCGAGCTCGTCGACGCGCTGCTCGACGCCATCCCCGCCGCCGACGGTGTCCTCGACCTCCTGAACGGCCTCGCCCGACCGCTGCCCATGGCCGTGATCTGCGCGGTGCTCGGCGTGCCCGCGGCCGACCGGCCCCGGTGGCACGGCTACGGCGCCATGGTCTCGGCGGGCGACGGGCAGGCCTTCGCCGCGGCGATCCCCGCGATCATCGACGACGCCAAGGCCGTGCTGGCCGCGCCGGAGGACGGTCTCGTCACCGATCTCATCGGGCAGGCGGGTTGACCGACACCGAGATCGTCACGCTCATCTGGCACCTGGTCCTCGCCGGGCAGGTGCCCACCCACCTCCTCGCCGTCGGCCTCGACGCGCTCCTGCGCCACCCCGACCAGCTCGCCGCCGTGCCCGACCGGGTGCCCGCCGCCGTCGAGGAGCTGCTGCGCTGGTGCGGCCCGCAGCTGCTGGCCGTGCCGCGCTTCCCGAGCGAGGACGTCGTGGTCGGCGGGCGTGCCGATCGCCGCGGGCAGCCCGGTGACGGTCGCGCTCGGCGCCGCCAACCGCGACCCGCGCGTCTTCCCCGATCCCGACGCGCTCGACGTCCGCCGCAACGCCGAAGGCCACCTGGCGTTCCTGCACGGCCCGCACTTCTGCCTCGGCGCCGCCCTCGCCCGGCTGGAGACCGAGGTCGCGCTCACCGCGGTGCTGCGCCGGTGGCCGGACCTGCGCCCCGGCGAGGCCGTCCGCGCGCCCGATCCGGCGACGTGGCGGCTCACCACGTTCACCGCCGTCCTCTGACCCCCGACGGGCGCATCGGCCGATAGCGCAGCCGTTTTCCAGGCCGTCACCCGATCGGCGCTAGCATCCGCCGCGGCGGTCACCGACCGCATCCGAGACGACGGGAGGCGGCGGCGACGTGACGCGAGCAGCGCCTGCGGTCGTCCCGGTCCGCACCCTCGACGCCGTGCGACCCGGGATCGCGGCGCTGCCGGTCGTGTTCGTGATCGCGTTGACGACCTCGCTCCTGATGTGGCCCGACCGCGGCGAGACCGGGATCACCGGCTGGGCCACCACGTTCCTGTGGTCGCTGCCCACCCTCACCACGCTGATCGGGATCCGCGGTCTCCTGCGCACCCGCTCCCGGCTGCGACGCTGGCCGGACGGGCCGGTGGCACCGGTGTCCGAGCCGCTGGTGGTCGTCATCCCGACGATCGGCCGCCTCGACACCCTGCCCGCGCTGCGGCGGGTCGTGCGCTCGTGCGCGCACCTCGCGCCGCTGTTCCCCGACCACGTCGTCGAGGTCGTCATCGAGGAGGGCTGCGCGGCCGCGGCGGCCATCGAGGCGTTGCCGGGGGTGCGGGTCATCACCGTGCCGCGCGCGTACGAGACCCCGAACGGCACCCGCTTCAAGGCCCGCGCCAACCACTACGCGCTCACCCTCCGTGACAGCGAGGGTTGGGTGCTGCACCTCGACGACGACACCGCGATCGGCCCGGACACCGCGTACCGAACTGGCCCGGTTCGTGCACTCCGCGGACGTGGTCCGGGAAACACCTCGGGCAGGGGGTGCTGACCTACCCGCGGGAGCTCGGCGCGTCGCGGACGCTCTGGCTGGCCGACGCGATCCGCCCGGCGGGCGACGTGTCGGTGTTCGCGGCCACCACCGGCGTCGGTACCCCGCTGGCCGGGCTGCACGGCGAGCTGCTGCTCGTGCGGGCCACCGTGGAGGCGGAGATCGGCTGGGACTTCGGGCCGCGCACGGTCGTCGAGGACGCCCACTTCGCGCTGGAGTTCGCCCGCCGCCACCCCGGCCGCAGCGACTGGTTCCCCGGCCGCTGCTTCGGCGCCACCCCGGCCACCGCGGAGGCGTTCGTCGTGCAGCGCGAACGGTGGGCCCGCGGGCTGATCGAGCTCGCGTGCAACCGGGCGCTGCCGCTGCGGCAGCGGCTGTTGCTCCTGCACAACGTGACCGTCTGGGCGTTCATCCCGCTGCAGCACGTGGGCATCGTCCTCGGCATCGGGTGGCTGATCGGCGACACGAACACGTTCCCGGTGATGGCGGCGCTGCTGCCGGTCTGGGCGGCCAACTTCGCGTACACCGTCTGGAGCTACTGGACCGGCCTCACGCTCAACGCCGGGGCGTCGGCGCGGCGCCGTCCACACTGGTGGGAACATGTGGCCGTGGTGGTGGGGATCCCGCTGTTCTCGCTGCTGGAGACGGTCGGCATGGCACGCGCGCTGGCCCGGCTCGTCCGGCGCGACGCGTCGGCGTTCCCGGTGATCGCCAAGCCGCGATGACCGAGCGCTTCGGCCCCTACCGGCTCGACGCGCTGATCGGCCGGGGCGGCATGGGCGAGGTCTTCCGCGCGTTCGACGTGCAGCGCGACCGGACCGTCGCGGTCAAGCGGCTCCAGCAGCAGCTCGCGGCCGATCCCGAGTACCGCGGCCGGTTCCGGCGGGAGGCGGCGCTCGCCGCGAAGCTGTCCGAGCCGCACGTCATCCCGATCCACGACTACGGCGAGATCGGCGGACGCCTGTTCCTGGACATGCGGTTGGTCGAGGGCATCGACCTCGCCGCGCTGCTGCGGGGCGGCCCGCTGACGGCGGAGCGGGCGGTCGACGTGCTCTCCCAGGTGGCCGACGCGCTCGACGCCGCGCACGCGGAAGGCCTGGTGCACCGCGACGTCAAGCCGTCCAACATCCTGCTGGTCGGGGAGCGCGCCGCCGAGCGGGGCTTCGCCTACCTCGCCGACTTCGGCATCGCGGGCGAGGTGGGCGACCGCACCACCAGCAGGCCGGGCCTCGCGCTGGGCACCACCGCGTACATGGCCCCCGAGCGCATGACCGGCGACCCCTACGACCACCGCATCGACGTCTACTCCCTCACCTGCGTGCTCGCCGAGTGCCTCACCGGGAAGCGACCGTTCCCCGCCGACGACGTGCTCGGCGCCGTCGCCGCGCACCTGACCCAGCCGCCGCCCAAGCCGTCGACGCTGCGGCCCGGGCTCCCCCGCGCGCTGGACGACGTCGTGGCCCACGGGATGGCCAAGCGCGCCGAAGACCGGTACGGGAGCGCGGGCGAGCTGGCCCGCGCGGCCCGGGATGCCCTGGAAGTGCCGCAGCGACGACGGCTGTCGCGCCGGGCGCTGTTGCTCGGCGGAGTGGCGGTGGTCGCGGTCGGCGGGGCGACGGCCGCGTGGGCGCTGCGGCCGGGCGGCCCGCGCCTCGCGGTGGAGCAGACCGTGGTGGTCGGGGTGGGGCCCGCGGGTGTGGCGCTCAGCCCGGACGGGTCCCGCGTGGTCGTCACCAACCAGGCGGTGGAGACGCTGTCGGTGATCGACACCGCGACGTTGCAGGTGTCGACCGCAGGTCTGCCCGGCGGCCCCACCGGCATCGTGTTCGGCCCGGACGGCACCGCCTACGTGGCGCGGACGGGCGCGGGCGGCGTCGCGGTGCTGGACCCGCAGCTCCACCCGCTGCGCACGATCCCGACGGGACGGTTCCCGGGCGCGGTCACGTTCGGCTCGCGGCTCTACGTGGCCAACGCGGGCGACGGCACCATCACCGTGGTCGACCCCGGCGACCCGCCGCCGATCCCGGTCGGCGCGCAGCCGTCCGGGCTCGCGACCAGCCCCGACGGGCGACTGCTCTACGTCGCGGACTCCGGCTCCGACGACGTCATGGTGATCGACACGGCGACGCGCGCCGCCGTCGCGACCGTGCCCGTCGACCGGGCGCCCGCGGCGGTCGTCGCCGACGCGCGGCGGGTGTGGGTGGCGGGCGAGGGGCAGGTCACCGTGATCGACGCCGCGAGCCGTGCGGTGGTGGCGTCGGTGGGGGTGGGCGGGGGCGCGTTGGCGCTGTCGCCCGACGGCGCGCACCTCTACGTCGCCGACACCGACGCGGGCACGCGTGCGCATCGTCGACACCGTCGACGCTCGACGCGGGGCCCGCGGTCGACGTGGGCGGGGGCCCGGTGGCGATGGTGGCGGGGCGCGACGGGCGGGTGTGGGTGGTCTGCCGGGACGCGACGTCGGTGGCGGTGGCGCGCCCCGTAGGCTGACCGATGTGGAGCCGGAGGTCTTCGGGCCCTACCGGCTCGACGCCCTGATCGGGCGAGGTGGGATGGGTGAGGTCCACCGCGCCTACGACACGCGCCGTGAGCGGTTCGTCGCGCTGAAGCGCCTCCTGCGCGAGCTGGCCGCCGACGAGCAGTACCGCAGCCGGTTCCAGCGCGAGTCGGCGCTGGCGGCGAAGCTCAACGACCCGCACATCGTGCCGATCCACGACTACGGCGACATCGACGGCCAGCTCTTCATCGACATGCGCCTCGTCGACGGCGGCGACCTCGCGGATCTCATCAAGCGCGGCCCGCTCTCCGCCGCGCGCGCGGTGGACGTGATCGCCCAGGTGGCCGACGCGCTCGACGCCGCGCACTCCCAGGCCCTCGTGCACCGCGACGTGAAGCCGTCGAACGTGCTGCTCGTCGGGACCGAGCAGGCCGAGCGCGGGGTCGCGTACCTCACCGACTTCGGCATCGCCCGCGCGCTCGACGGCCCCACCGTCAGCCGCACCACGCTCGGCATGGGCAGCGCGGGTTACATGGCCCCCGAGCGGTTCACCGGGGACGACTGGGACGAGCGCATCGACGTCTACGCCCTCGCCTGCGTGCTGGTGGAGTGCCTGGTCGGGCACCGGCCGTTCCAGGCGGAGAGCCTGCCGTCGGTGATGCACGCGCACCTGGTGCGGGAGCCGCCGCGGCCGACGCAGGAGCGGCCGGACCTGCCCGTCGCGTTGGACGACGTCGTCGCGCACGGGATGGCGAAGGACCCCGAGGCCCGCTACCCGACGGCGGGTGCGTTGGCCGAAGCCGCGCAGGCGGCGCTGCGGGGCGCGCGAGGCGTCACGGTGGCGCCGCCGCCGCGGGCCCGGCCGACCCGCGACGACGACCGCACCGAGGCGGGCGACCGCACCGAGGCCGCCGACCTCACGGCCACCGCCGCGACGGTGCCCGCCGACGTCGGATCGGCCACGGAGCAGGCGAGCGGGGGCTGGCTCGCGCGGCTGCGGGACGGCAGGGAGGCGGACGGGGCGCAGCGCGACGGGTGGCCGGGGCGCGACGGCGCGCGGACGGACGGGGCGCGGCGGGGCGGGCGGCTCCGGCCGCGGCGGGACAAGAGGCGGCTCGGGAGGCGATTCCGGGCGCGGCGGCTCGGGCGGTGGCTTCGGCGCGGCGGGTCGGGCGCACCTCAGGGCGCGGCGGGTCGGGAGGCAGCGCGGGGCGCGGGTCGGGGCAGCAGGCGTACTGGCCGACCGGCGAGCACGACGGGCCCGGGCTCACCCGCCGACGGCTGCTCATCGCGGGCGGCACGGCGGTCGGGCTCGCTGCGGCGGGCGGTGCGACCTGGGCCGTGCTGGCGGGCGGCCGCACCGCCGGGCCGTGGACGGCGACGACCGGTGACAAGGTCTACTCGTCGCCGCTGGTCGACGGCGGCGTCGTCTACATCGGCAGCAACGACGGCAACCTCTACGCCTTCGACGCAGGCTCCGGCGACCAGCGGTGGCGCTACCCGACCCAGGGCTCGGTCACGTCGTCACCGCGGATCGCCGACGGCACGCTGTACGTCGGCGGTCAGGACGGGTTCCTGCACGCGGTCGACGCCCGCACCGGCGAGCGCCGCTGGGCCACCGACACCGGCGGGCCCGTGCACTCCTCGCCCGCGGTCGCGGGGGGCCTCGTGACGGTCGGCAGCCGCTCCAACAAGCTCCTGACCTGCGACGTCCGCTCCGGGGCCATCCTGTGGGAGTTCGTGCGCGGCGACTGGTTCAACTCCTCGCCCACGATCGTCGACGGCGTCGTCTACGTCGGCTGCCGCGACCACAACGTGTACGGGGTGGACGCCGCCACCGGCGAGCAGCGGTGGCAGTACACGACGTCGAGCACGATCGACTCGTCGCCGCGGGTCGTCGGCCAATCCGTGTTCATCGGCGGCGACGACCGCAAGATCCGCTCTCTGAACGCCCGCACCGGCGGCTGGATCTGGGATTTCACCGCGCAGAACGGCATCGTGTCCTCGCCCGCGGTGGCCGAGGGCGTGCTGTACGTCGGCAGCGACGACGGCAGCCTGTACGCGCTGGAGGCCGACACCGGGCGTCAGCGGTGGAGCTACCCCACGGCGGGCGGGATCCGGTCGAGCCCGCTCGCGGTCAACGGGCTCGTGGTCGTCGGCAGCCACGACCGCTTCCTGCACGCCGTCGACGCCGCGACCGGCCAGGTGCGGTGGCGCTTCCTCGCCGCCGGTCCGATCGACGACTCCTCCCCCGCCTACGCCGACGGCTTGATCTACGTCGGCACGCTCGCGGGCACGGTGCACGCGGTCGACGCGACGACGGGCCGCGACCGGACCTGACGCGTCGAGCCGCACCTCAGGCGCGGTCGCGACCGTCGTGAAGTCGGCTCGCGGCGATCACCGGGGCGGCGGGCGGTGCGGGTCACAGGGCGCCCGCCGCCGCCTCCCTGGACACTGGAGGCATGCCGCCGCCCACCGCTCGACCGACGTGCTCGTCGTCGGCGCCGGGCCCGCCGGGTCGGCGGCCGCGGCCTGGGCGGCGCGGGCGGGCTGCGACGTCGTCCTCGCCGACGCCGCCACCTTCCCCCGCGACAAGCCCTGCGGCGACGGCCTCACCCCGCGCGCGATCGCCGAGCTCGACCGCCTCGGCCTCGGCGACTGGGTGCGCGCCCACGGCATCAACCGCGGCCTGCGCGCCACCGGGTTCGGCGTCGTCCTCACCCTGCCGTGGCCGGGCGGGTCGCTGCCCGACCACGGCGGCGCGGTGCCGCGGGTGGAGCTGGACGCGCGGATCCGGGAGGTCGCGCTGAAGGACGGGGCCGTGGCGTTCGACGGGGCGCGGGCCGTGGACGTCGAGCGGGACGGCGAGCGCGTCACCGGCGTCGTGTTCGCGAACGGGCACACCGTGCGCTGCCGTCGGCTGATCGTCGCCGACGGCGCCCGGTCGACGCTCGGCCGGGTGCTGGGCCGCGAGTGGCACCGCGACACGGCCTACGGGGTGGCCGCCCGCGGTTACATCACGTCCGGCCGCAGCGACGACGAGTGGATCTCCTCCCACCTCGAGCTGCGCGGCGAGGACAACGAGGTGCTCGCCGGGTACGGCTGGGTGTTCCCGCTGTCCGACGGCGAGGTCAACATCGGCGTCGGCACCCTCGCCACCGCCGCCCGCCCGGCCCAGATCCGGCTGCGCAGCCTCATCGCAGCACTACGCCGACGCGCGCCGCGACGACTGGCAGCTCGACGGCCCGGTCCGCCTGCCCGCGTCCGCGCTCCTGCCGATGGGCGGGGCCGTCTCGCACGTCGCGGGGCACAACTGGGCACTCATCGGCGACGCCGCGGGCTGCGTCAACCCGCTCAACGGCGAAGGCATCGACTACGGCCTGGAGACGGGCAGGCTGGTCGCCGAACTGCTCGCCGACGAGCGGCACCTCGGCGCCGGCTGGCCCGCCGTCCTGCGCCGCCACTACGGGGAGGCGTTCTCGATCGCGCGACGGCTCGCGGGCCTGCTGACCCTGCCGCGGCTGCTGCCGGTCGCCGGGCCGGTGGGGATGCGGTCGCGGGCGTTGATGACGGTCGCGCTGCGGGTGATGGGCAACCTCGTCACCGACGAGGACCGCGACCTCACCGCCCGCGCCTGGCGCACCGCGGGCCGCTTGTCGCTGCGGCTGGACGAGCGCCCCCCGTTCACCTGAGCCGTGCCGGCGCGATCGGCGCGACGGCCCGGGAACCGCGCACCGCCGCGAGTTGGACGGGTGTGGTGCCCGATTTGCCGCCCGGTGCGAACGTCGCTCTGCCGAACGCGGCCCTCGGGATCGCGCTCGACGGCCCGTTCGACCTGTCCGCGCTGGTGCTCAGCGCCTCCGGCACGGTCGCGGGCGACGCCGACATGGTGTTCTTCAACCAGCCCGACGCCCCGGGCGTGCGGTTGCGCGGCTCACGGCTCACGGTGCTGCCCGACGCGCTGCGCCGAGGCGCCGAGCGGGTGGTCGTCGTCGCCTCGCCGGAAAACCTGAACACGGCAGTGCGCACCCTGCCGCCCGTGCGTGCTCACCGACGCGCGGGAACGGCCGTTCGCCCGGTTCCGGCCGCCGCCGATGCCCACCGCAGACGGTGGCGCTGCTCGTCGAGGTCTACCGGCGCGCGGGCGCGTGGCGGGTGCGCGCGGTGGGCCAGGGCTACGCCGACGGGTTGGCCGGGCTGGCGCGCGACTTCGGCGTGGACGTGGCCGACGACGGGCACCGGCACCGGCGGCCGGCGGACCGGCGCGACGGACCCGGCACCCGGCCGACAGCGGCCGGGGCGAGCGGCGGCGGCAGCGCGGAGCGGTGCTCGGCGAGGTCGTCGACCTCACCAACGCCGAGCGGGCGCGCCACGGGCTCCGGCCGCTCACGGTCGACGCCAGGCTCGCCGCCGCGGCCCAGGCGCACAGCGCCGACATGGTGCGCCGCGGCTTCTTCGCCCACGAGAGCCCGGACGGTCGGCAGGTCTGGGACCGGGCCGTCGCGGCCGGGTACGCCTACCGGAAGGTCGCCGAGAACATCGCCGCAGGTCAACGCACTGCCGACGAGGTGGTGCGGGGCTGGATGGGCAGCCCCGGCCACCGCGCCAACATCCTCGACGGCGACCTCACCCAGATCGGCGTCGGACGCGCCGACGGTGGCTCCTATGGCGTGTATTGGACGCAAGTATTCGGCGCACCGCGCTAGCGAGGCCTACCCTTGACGGGTGATCCGCTCCGAACGTCCCGTGGCCGCGCCCGCCGCCATCGTGCACGCCGTCCTCACCGACGTCACCGCATGGAAGCTGTGGGCCCCGCACGTCGCGAGCGTGGACTGCGTCGTCGACGTCATCCGCGACACGGCCTGGTCCGGGCTGGTCAAGCCGTGGCTCGGGCCTGCCGTCCAGATGGACGTGACCTGGGTCGAGCCGGGGCGGGGGATGCGGTGGACCACCACCGCTGCTCGGCCACCGCATCGACTACACCGACACCATCACCCCGGACGGCGACGACCGCTGCCTCGTGACGATGACCGCCGAGGTGTCGGGCGTGGTCGGCAGCCTGGTCAGCACGGCCGTCGGCCCGATCTCCGGCTTCGGGCAGCGGCGGAGGCTGGCCCGCCTCGGCACGCTGGCCGAGTACCTGCACCGCCGCGCGATCGTGTTCGCGGCCTAGGATCAGGCAGCCGGAACTGCACCCGCTCGACCACCACGCTGAGCGGGGCGAACATCTCCCGCCGGATCCGGTTGTGCTCAGGGTCGGCGTCGTAGATGCGGTAGGCGTCGTCGTCGACGAGGTCGCAGGTCAACGCGTAGCTCGCGTTGCCTTCCCGCAACCCGCGGTCGACGCCCGCGACGAGCGTGAACTCGACGCCCTCGACCTTCAGGTCGCGCAGCGCCTGCAGCGCGGGCTCGATCTCCTCGGGCGTGACGCCGTCCTTGAGCCTGCCCACCACGACATTGCGGATCATCCCGGATCGTCGCACGCCGCTCGGCCAGCGCGGTGACCGTCTCGCACAGCTCCGCCAGGCCGAACGGCTTGAGCAGGTAGCCGTCGGCACCGGCGGCGAAGGCGGCGGCGCGGTCGCGGGCCGAGTCGCGCGCGGTGATCACCAGCACCGGGACGTCCACACCGCGCACCCGCAGCGTGGCGATCAGCTCGAACCCGTCCATGCCCGGCATCGCCAGGTCGGTGATGATCACCTCGGGCTGCACCGCCGAGTACACGGCCAGGGCGTCCTCGGCGCCGCGCACGGCCGTGACCTCGAAGCCGGACGACCGCAGCCCCAGCCCCACGGCCCGGCGCACCGCGTCGGTGTCTTCCACCAGCAGGACGCGGACGCGGCGGTCGGCGGTGCCGGTGGGACGGTCGAGGGTGTGGGTGGCGGTGCTCATGGCTCCACCGTGGCCCGCGATGCTAAGAGGAGCCTGTGCGCTCGCTCAGATTTCGGCGCGACGATCCACGAGGGTTTGCGCCACCGTCGTCAGCTTGATGTTGAGCGACTGGGACGCCCGGCGAAGCACGTCGAACGCCTCGTCGGCGGAGATCCCCCGCCGTTCCATGAGGATGCCCTTGGCCTGGCCGATGACGTCGCGGCTCTGCAGGGCCTGCCGCAGCTGCGTGGCCTCGAGCTCGGCCGAGGTGGCGGCGACCGTGCCCGCGAGCGCCGTCGACGCGTGCGCGGCCAGTATCAACGCGAGGTCGCGGTCGAGCTCGTCGAGGCCGCCTGCCTGGTAGGCGTAGATGTTGAGCGCGCCGAACCGCGGCTTCTCGCCCTCCGGGAACAGGCCCACGGCGAGCACGCAGTGCACGCCCAACTCCGCCGCGGCCGGGCCGAACTCGGGGAACTGGACGCCCTGCGCGAGATCGCCGGAGAACGTCAGGCCCGCGCCCGGCGTGCGGGTGGCGTCGACGCACGGGCCCTCGCTGAGCCGGTACTGCACCTCGTCGAGCTTCAGCGCGAGGTCGTCGGTGTAGACGGGGGTGGTGTAGCCGGTCTCCGTGGCCAGGGTGACGCTGACCAGGTCGGCACCGGGCACCGCGGCCCGCGCGGCGTGCACGACGCGGTCCAGCACCCCGTGCACGGTGGTCGCGGTCAGAAGGTTCTCGGCGAGCCGGACGAACTCGCCCGCCAGCGGGCCGACATCGGCGAACCGGCCGTCAGCGAAGAGCGCCCGGTCCTCAGACCAGTCTTGCTCGGTTGGCACGCGTCACCTCGTCCTCGTCGTCCCCTCGGCGCGGAAGCTTGACCGATGACCGCCCCATCGGCAAACCATTGCGCCCGACCGGCCCAACGTCCAGGTCCAAGCGCCCGCCTGGATCGCAGGCGGGCGCGGAAACTGGCTACGCACGGGACCGCAGCGACTCCGGCACCGTGAACCGCGGGCCGTACTTCGCGGCGAACGCGTCGGCCCGCGCCACGAAGCCCGCCACGCCGCCGGGGTAGCCCTCGACGTACTGCACGACCCCACCCGTCCACGGCGGGAAGCCGATGCCGAAGATCGAGCCGATGTTGGCGTCGGCCACCGAGGTGAGCACGCCCTCGTCGAGGCACTTCTGCGTCTCGATCGCCTCGACGAACAGCATGCGCTCCGAGAGCTCGTGCAGGTCGACGTCGTGGTTGGTCGCGCCGAGCTCGGTGCGCAGGCCGGGCCAGAGCCGCACGCGCTTGCCGTCTTCGTACTCGTAGAACCCGGCGCCGCCGGACTTGCCGGTGCGCCCGGCCGTCCACCAGCCGGTCGATCACGGCCTCGGACGGGTGCGGCGCCCACGTGCCGCCCGCCGCCTCGACGGCGGCCCGGGACTCCTTGCGGATCTTCTGCGGCAGCGTGAGCGTGAGCTCGTCGAGCAGCTGCAGCACCGGCGCGGGGTAGCCCGCCTGCGACGACGCCTGCTCGACGGTCTGCGGGTCGATGCCCTCGGCGACCATCGCCACGCCCTCGTTGATGAACGTGCCGATCACGCGCGAGGTGAAGAAGCCGCGGCTGTCGTTGACGACGATCGGGGTCTTCCTCATGCCGAGCGTCACGTCGAACGCCTTGGCCAGCGTCGCGTCCGAGGTCCGCTCGCCGCGGATGATCTCGACGAGCGGCATCTTGTCGACCGGCGAGAAGAAGTGCAGGCCGATGAAGTCGGCCGGGCGCTCGATGCCGCTCGCCAGCTCGGTGATCGGCAGCGTGGAGGTGTTGGAGCACAGCAGCGCGTCCGGCTCGATCACCTTCATCGCCTCGCGGAACACCTCCTGCTTGAGCGCGACCGACTCGAAGACGGCCTCGATGACGACGTCGCAGCCCGCGAGGTCGTTGTAGTCGGCGGTCGGGGTGATCCGCTCCAGCAGGGCCTCGCCCTTCTCCGGCGTGGTGCGCCCGCGCTTGACGGCCTTCGCGACCAGCCCCTCGGAGTAGACCTTGCCCTTCTCCGCGGCCTCCAGGCTGACGTCCTTGAGCACGACGTCCCAGCCCGACAGCGCGCACACGTACGCGATGCCCGCGCCCATCATCCCGGCGCCGAGCACGGCGACCTTGCGCGGCGCGTACTTCGCGTACCCGTCCGGCCGCGAGGCGCCGCCGTTGATCGCGTTGAGGTCGAAGAAGAACGCCTTGGTCATGTTCTTCGAGACCTGGCCGCACACCAGCTCGACGAAGTAGCGGCCCTCGATGCGCAGCGCGGTGTCGAAGTCGACCTGGGTGCCCTCGACCGCGGCGGACAGGATGTTGCGCGGGGCGGGCATGGGCGCGCCCTTGAGTGTCTTGCGCAGGTTGGCCGGGAACGCGGGCAGCATCGCGGCCAACGCGGGCGTGGACGGCGTGCCGCCGGGGATCCGGTATTTCGGCTGGTCCCAGGGCTGCTTCCAGGCCGTCGGGCTGGCCGGGCCGCGATCCAGGCGCGGGCCTTGTCGAGCATCTCCTCGCGGGTCGACGCCAGCTCGTCGACGATCCCGACCTCCAGGGCCTTCGCGGGCTTGTGCCGCTGGCCCTGCGAGCAGCACGTTGAGGAAGCCGTTCGATGATCCCGAGCATGCGGGTGATGCGGGTGACGCCCCCGCCGCCGGGCAGCAGGCCCAGCGTGACCTCGGGCAGCCCGTAGACCACGCCCGGGGCGTCGAGGCCGATGCGGTGGTGGCAGGCGAGCCCGATCTCCAGGCCGCCGCCGAGCGCCGTGCCGTTCATGGCCGCGACGACGGGCTTGCCGAGCGTCTCCAGCTTGCGCAGCTGGCGCCTTCACGGTCGGTGACCGGGCCAGCACGTGCGGCGCGTCGGCCGGGCCCGCCTTCGAGAGGGCGTCGAGGTCGCCGCCCGCGAAGAACGTCTTCTTGGCCGAGGTGACGATCACGCCGGCGAGGGACGGGTCGGCGGCCAGCTCGTCGACCACCGTGCCCATCGCCGCCACGTAGCGGTCGTTCATCGTGTTGGCGCTGCGGCCGGGGTCGTCGAGGGTGACGACCGCGATGCCGTCGGCGCCCTTCTGCGGACCCCAGGCTGATGGCTCAGCGTCATCAGACACGCTCCACGATCGTCGCGATGCCCATGCCGCCGCCGACGCACAGGGTGGCGAGGCCCCGGCGCAGGTCGCGGCGCTCCAGCTCGTCGATGAGGGTGCCGAGGATCATCGCGCCGGTGGCGCCGAGCGGGTGGCCCATGGCGATGGCGCCGCCGTTGACGTTGATCTGCTCGTGGGAGATCCCCATGTCCTTCATGAACCGCATGGCGACGGCGGCGAACGCCTCGTTGATCTCGAAGAGGTCGATGTCGTCGACGGTCAGGCCGGCCTTGGCGAGCGCCTTGCGGGAGGCGGGGGCGGGGCCGGTGAGCATGATCGTCGGGTCGGCGCCGGAGAGCGCGGTGGCGACGATCCGGGCGCGCGGGGTGAGCCCGGTCGCCGTGCCCGCCGCCTCGGTGCCGACGAGCGACGAGCGCGGCGCCGTCGACGATGCCGGAGCGAGTTGCCCGCGTGGTGGACGTGCTCGATCTTCTCGACCCAGTGGTAGCGCTGCAGCGCCACGGCGTCGAAGCCGCCCGCCTCGCCCATCATCGCGAACGACGGCTGGAGCCCGGCCAGGCTCTCCAGGGTGGCGCCCGCGCGGATGTGCTCGTCGCGGTCGAGGACCGGCAGGCCGTTGCGGTCCTTCACCGGCACGACGGACTTGGCGAAGTAGCCGTTGGCCCACGCCTTCGCCGCGCGGGTCTGGGACTCGACCGCGAACGTGTCGACGTCCTCGCGCGTGAAGCCCTCCAGGGTGGCGATGAGGTCGGCGCCGATGCCCTGGGGGACGAAGCCGGTGGTGTAGGAGGTCGTCGGGGTCCATGGCCCAGGCGCCGCCGTCGGAGCCCATCGGCACGCGCGACATCGACCTCGACGCCGCCCGCGAGCACCAGCTCCTCCATGCCCGAGCGCACCTTGAGCGCGGCGGTGTTGACGGCCTCGAGGCCGGAGGCGCAGAAGCGGTTGAGCTGCACGCCCGCGACGGTGTCGGGCAGGCCGGCGGCGATGGCGGCGGTCTTGGCGATGTCGCCGCCCTGGTCGCCGATCGGGGAGACGACGCCGAGCACGACGTCGTCGATCTGGCCGGGTCCAGCTCGGGGTGCCGGGCGCGCATCTCGTCGATCAGGCCGACGACCAGCGACACCGGCTTCACCTCGTACAGCGACCCCGAGGCCTTGCCTCGGCCGCGCGGCGTGCGGAGGGCGTCGAAGACGTACGCCTCGGGAATCTCAGCCATGAACCCATGTAACAGCAGACTGTCACATAGGTCAAGGTAAAAAAAAAAAAAAAAAAAAAAAAAAAAAAAAAAAAAAAAAAAAAAAAAAAAAAAAAAAAAAAAAAAAAAAAAAAAAAAAAGAAAAGAAAAAAAAAAAAAAAAAAACAAGAAAAGAAGAAGAGAGAAAAAAGAAAGAAGAAAAGAAATAAAAAAAAATAAAGGGAGGGAAAAAAAAAACAGAATGAAGGGCGAGAAATAAGGGGAGGATGAAGAAAGAGAAGGGAGAAAGATAGGAGAAAGGAGAACAGGGAAAGAAAAAGGCAGAGAAAAAAATAGGAAGCGAAAAAGAAGGGAGAGAAGAAGTAAGAAATACACGAAAGATGGGAAAGGAGTGCGAGGAAAACGGAGAGAAAGAGGAATAAGGTGAGGCAGAGCGCATGGAGGAGAAGGAAAGTGCGGAGAGGAAGATGAAAAGATGAGGGCAGGGTAAGAGGAAGAAGGTGGAGAAAAAACAGAATATGATGAAGTGAGAAGTGGGGAAAGAGAGATGAGGTAGAGAAGGTAATGGCAGAGAAGGACAATGATTTGGAAGCGGAGAGAACTGAGGATGAACGGGAATGACCGGTATGCATGGCGCAGGTGCGAGAAGTGAATGGGGAATGGTGAGAAAGTACAGACGGTGAAAGAAGAAATTGAGAGGCAAAGAAAGAAGGATTAATACAATAGAGAAAGGGCTAATGAGAATGAAAAGAGATGTAGATGGGAAAAGGCGATGTGCAGGGCGGTATATATAGGACGTGGGAGAAGTAATGGAGGATATAGAATTGAGGGCGATGCATGGAGGGGCGGAGCGCACGCAAGTGCGGAGAAAGTGAAGATGAGCTGCGGGGTGTGAGTAACTGAAACGGAGTGAGATAGACGCTGACGGCGGTGGAAGCGCTGGGTTGGAAAGGCGAGGCGGTGCGAACGTAGTTGGAGTGGAATTCTAGAGAAGCTGGAAGTGAGAAGAGTGAAGTTTAGTGGTGAATAGTCGGAGGCAGAGATGAGGTGTGAATAGGTTCGCGGTCTGTGACAAATCGTGGATCATGCGAGCGAGTCGTCGATGTCGAGTCAGCACCATGCGCTGCAGAGTAGAACTACGGTGATGCGAGTGGGCGGGAGGATGAGTGTATGGATGTGAAATTGAGAGAGGTGTGTGAGGAGAGTCAGGTTGAGACGTAGGTGAAGAGGCGTGTGTGTGTGAAAGTTGGAGGAGAATTTCGTGTGGAGCGATACGACGGCACGTGAAGATGCAAGGATGGTACACTGTGAGGCAGTGGAGGCGCTGTGAAGGGATAGGCGGGGTTGAAAGATGTAGGTCTGCATTCTGCTGGAAGGGCGCTACTGGGAACGGCTGCTATTGATGTTGGGATGAGGGGTGGAACTGGCAGAGATGAACTAAGAGTAGAAGGATTTTACGTAGGGTAGCTAATTAAACAGAGGGATAAATACTAGTAAGTAGATAAGAGTACGTAGGAGGATGACAGTACACTGGCGGAGAGAAAGAACGCGAGTGGAGAGGAAAGTAAGAGCAGAACTTGTCACGAAAAAAGCTTAGAAGACAGACTGGCAAGTTCTGGCGTGAGCAGTGAGAGCTTTGAACAGCGAAGGAATTGATCAGCGAGCTGCGCTGGCAGTGGCGCAGCGCCTGCGAGCACGTCGTTGGCGCAGATGATCTACACGCCAGTGGGCGTCGCGGGCGTGCCGATGATCGGCAGGTGATCTGGGCCGCCGATGAGCTTCACGGTGCGATGCGTCCAGGTCAGAGCTGAAGACTTCTCCGAGCGCCCGATCGCGCCGCTGAAAGCGGCGAACTCAATCACCCTCGTCGCAGGTTCGGACAGCAGTACTGTCACATAGGTCAAGAAATCCCGTACGGTGTCCGCATGGCCGCCCCCGTGAGTGATCTGCTCACCATCGACCAGCTCGCCGAGCGCACCGGGATCAGCGTCCGCACGATCCGCTTCTACGCGGCCCGCGGACTGCTGCCCGCCCCGCAGCTGCGCGGGCGCACGGGGCTGTACGGGCCGGGGCACGTGGCGCGCCTGTCGCTGGTGTGCGAGCTGTCGGCGCTGGGGTTCACGCTCGCCGCGATCGAGGCGCAGCTGCAGCGGCTACCTGCCGACGCGGGGGCCGACGAGCTGGCCTTGCACCGGGCGCTGCTCACGCCGTGGGTGCCGGAGGAGGTGGAGGAGCTGCCGGTCGTGGAGCTGGAGCGCCGCGCGGGCCGGGCGCTCAGCCCGTCGGACCTGGAGGCGTTCGAGGGGCTGGGGGTGATCACGCCGTTGCCCGACGGGGTGCGGCTGCACGGGCCCGCCGTGCTCGGCCAGGGGCTCGAGGTGCTCGAATCCGGCCTGCCCACCGAGACCTGGCGGCGCGCGCACGCGATCATCGAGCGGCACACCACCGCGCTGGCCGAGGACCTCATGGCGATGTTCCAGGACGAGGTGCTGCAGCCCTACCGCGACCGCGGCCGACCCGCCGACGAGCGCGCCCGCCTCGCCGCCGCGCTCGCCCAGCTCAAGCCGATCACCGTGCGCGGGGTGGTGACGGCGTTCGGCCGGGCGGTGAACCGGACGATCCGCCAGCGCCTGGGCTGACGCGCGGTGGGGTGGGCGCGGTAGCGTCCCCGTTGTGCAGATCCTGCGTGCCGCGGGGCACTTCGCCGTGCCCGAAGGGGAACCCAACCAGTACCGCGAGCACCTGCGCAGCGCAGACCTCTCGATCGGCACCTACTGCATCCCCGTCGGCGGCAAGGACGGGCAGGACCCGCACGCCGCCGACGAGATCTACGTCGTGCTGCGCGGCCGGGCGCGGCTGGTGTCGGCCACCGGCGAGGCCGAGGTCGGCCCCGGCTCGGTGATCTTCCTGCCCGCGGGTGAGGAGCACAGCTTCGCCGACGTCACCGAAGACCTGTCGGTCCTCGTCGTGTTCGGCCCGAGCTCGTGACCTTCACCTACCGGCACACCGTGCGCTACCTGGAGGTCGACGCGCAGAACGTCGTCTTCAACTCCTGGTACCTCGGGTGGTTCGACGACGCGATGTCGGCGTTCCTCGAGTACGGCGGGCTGCCGTACAAGGAGATGGTGGCGGCGGGCTACGACGTCCAGCTCGTCCGCACCGAGATCGACTGGCGCGCGGGCGTGGGGTTCCAGGACATCATCGACATCGCCGTCTCGACCGCCCGCCTCGGCCGCACGAGCTTCTGCGCTGGACTTCGAGGTCCGGCTCGGGTCGACCGTCACGTGCGCGGGCCGCACCGTCTACGTCGTGATCGCCGCGGACGGCTCGGGCAAGCGCGAGATCCCGCCGGTGATCCGCGCGGCGCTGGGCGTGCCCGCCCCGCTGCTGCCCGTTTGAGTGAGACACCCCGCGAAATCCCGCAACGCTCACGCTGCTCCGTGCGACTCTCATGCACGGGGGTGAGTGCGTGGACGTGGCAGTGCGGGCGAGTCCCCGACGCGTGCGCCCGGCCTGGCCCGTCACGGGCGTACCGAACGCGCCCGGGCTCGACGGCGTGCGCGGTGTTGCCGTCCTCGCCGTGCTCGCCTACCACCTCGACGTCGCCTGGAGCGGCGGCGGCTTCCTCGGCGTCGAGGTCTTCTTCGCGCTGAGCGGCTTCCTCATCACCCAGCTCCTCGTCGACGAGCTCTCCCGCACGGGCCGGGTCGACGCCTGGGCGTTCACCAAGGCGCGGGCCCGGCGGCTGTTGCCCGCGCTCGTCACGTGCGTCGTCGCCACCCTGGCCCTGTTCGCCTTGCTGGCGCCCACCGCCGGGCTGCGGGCCGACGGGCTGGCGTCGCTGCTGTACGTCCAGAACTGGCACCTCGTGCTGGAAGGGCTGCCGTACTCGGAGGCGTTCGCGCGGCCGTCGCCGCTTCTGCACCTGTGGTCGCTGTCGGTGGAGGGGCAGCTGTACCTGCTGTGGCCGGTCCTGCTGGTGGGGGTGTTGGCGACGGCGCGGCGGTCCACGGCGCTGCTCGTCACGGTCCTGATCTGCGGATCCTCGAACAGGTCTCGCACCGAGTTCACGAGGGCACACGGCACCTCGGCGGCATCGAGGGCAGCCAGCGCCTCCGTGGCGTCCCGGGCGCCCACCCACGCCTGCACCAGCCCGTCCAGCTCGGCCCGCCCGGCAAGGCGCTCCCGCACCCCCGAAAACCGCGAGACGAGGTCGGGTGTTCCCATGGCCTGGGCCAGCCGGGCGAACATGCGGTCGTTCGTGCACGCCACGGCCAGCCAGCGCCCGTCCCGGCTCTCGTAGTGGTTGTGGGGCGCCGCGCTCTCTGCGGCCGAGCCGATGCGCTCCCGGACATACCCGAGCGCCCCGAAGACCGGGATCGCATCGTCCAGGATCCGGACGATCGGCTCGTAGAGTCCCAGATCGACCACCTGCCCTTCCCCCGTTCGCTCCCGCGCTCTCAGCGCGATCAAGGCCCCGACCGCCCCCATGACCCCCGCCAAATAGTCGGGCACCGTCGGTGTCCCCGGGGTCACGGGCGCGCGGTCCGGGTAGCCCGACAGATATGAGATGCCGCCAACCGCGGCCGCGATGCGTCCGAACCCGGGGCGCTCCCGGTGGGGCCCGGTCTGGCCGAACGCCGAGATCCGGACCATGACCAGCCCGGGGTTCTCCGCCCGGAGCGCGTCGTACCCGAGCCCCCAGCGCTCGAGGGTGCCCGGTCGGAAGTTCTCCGTGACGACGTCGACCTGCCGACACAGCCGGCGGATGAGGGCCTGTCCCGCCGAGTCCCGGAGGTTGCAGGTGATCGACTTCTTGTTCCTGGCATCGGAGAGCCACCAGAGCGACACGCCGTCCGACTGGCGGCCGAGCCGGCGGAGGTCGTCACCGATCCCGGGCTGCTCGACCTTGATGACCTCCGCGCCGAACTCGCCGAGGAGCGTCGCCGACATCGGCGCCGCGATGAAGGTCGCGAGGTCCAGTACGACCAGGCCGTCGAGCGCCCCCACGGGATCAGCGCCGGGAAGTCAAAGCGGGGTCAGGCCCGCACTTTGACTTCTGCCTCGCCGGCGACGGCGGTGAGGGCGGGAAAGCGAAAGTCAGGGCCTGACCCCGCCTAGGACTTCGAGGACCTCGGCGACCACCTCGAAGCGCCCGAACGAGGGCATGAGGTAGGCGCCGGCGTAGCCGCCGGCGCACCTCGGCCAGGATCGCCTGCGCCGTCTCGATGCCGACGCGGAGCGCGTGGTCGCCCGCGTCGCGGAGCCGCGCGCGGACGGCGTCCGGAATCGTGATGCCCGGCACCTCGTTGTGCAGGAACTCCGCGTGCCGGAACGAGTGGAGCGGCAGGATGCCGACGATCAGCGGCACCGAGACCGGCCCCATCCGCGCGAGGAAGCCGTCCAGCTGCTCGAGATCGTAGACGGGCTGGGTCTGGGCCCACATCGCGCCGGCCTCGATCTTGGCGTGGAGCCGGTCGATCTCCCGCGAACGATCGGCGGCGCCGGGATCCACCGCGACGCCGATGCCGAACGCGGTGGGCTCGCCGATCGAGTTGCCGGCGGCGTCGAGCCCGCGGTTCATCCCCGCGACGATCCGCGCGAGGCCGATCGCGTCGACGTCGAAGACCGCGGTCGCGTTCACGTAGTCGCCGCCGCGTGGCGGGTCGCCGGTCATCGCGAGGATGTTGCGGATCCCGAGGGCATGCGCCCCGAGGAGATCGCCCTGGATGCCCATCAGATTCCGGTCGCGGCAGGTGAAGTGCATGCTGATGTCGAGACCGGTGGCCTCGCGGACGAGGAGCGCGGTCGGCGAGGACGGCCATCCGGACGCGCCCCAGCGACCCGTCGTTGATGTCCACGACCTCGACGCCGCGCTCGGCGAGGAGCTTCGCGCCCTGCACGAGCTTCTCGATGTTGTGGCCGCGCGGCGGATCGAGCTCCACCGTGACCAGGAACTCCCGGGCGTGGAGCCGCGAGAGAAGCCGGGACGGCTCGGCCGTCACTCCCAGCACGGGAGTCTCTTCCAGCTCAGGCCGGACGCTCGGCGCCACCGACACGGCGCGCCGCGCGCGGTCCCCTCCGCGGCCGTGGGCGTCCACCATCTCGCGCATGGCGCGGATGTGGGCGGGGGTCGTCCCGCAGCAGCCGCCCACCACCCGCGCGCCGGCGTCCAGCATGCGAGACGCGTAGTCGGCCATGTAGGCCGGCGACGAGAGGTAGATCAGGCGCTCTCCGTGACGGCTCGGCAGGCCGGCGTTCGGCCGGATCGAGAGCCACGACCGCGGGGCGGCCTCGTGGAAGAGCAGCCCCACGTCGTAGAGCACGCTCGAGCCCACGCCGCAGTTGGCGCCGATCACCTGGACCGGCAACGCGGCGAGCTCGCGCGCGATCTCGGCCGGCGCCTGCCCGCAGGAAGGTCACGTGCTCGTCGTTGAACGCCATCTGGGCCACGATCGGGAGGTCCGCCGAGACGGTGCGGATCGCCTCGACGGCGAGGCGGAGCTCCCGGAGATCCGAGAAGGTCTCGGCGACGAATCCGTCCACGCCGCCCTCGAGCAGCCCCTCGGCCTGCTCGCGGAACGCGGCGGACGCCTCGGCCTCGCCCAGCGTGCCGAGGGGCAAGAGGTACTTCCCGAGCGGCCCGATCGAGCCGAGCACGAGGACGTCCTTGCCCATCGTCTCGCGCACGTCGCGCGCGAGCCGCGCGCCCGCTCGGTTGATCTCGCGAACGCGGCCGTCGAGACCGTGGACAGCGAGCTTGAACCGGTTGGCGCCGAAGGTGTTGGTCTCGATGAGATCGGCGCCGGCGGCGACGTACTCCCGATGGATCGACTGGACGGTCTTCGGGTCGTGGAGGTTCAGGACGTCGAAGCAGGCGTCGAGCGGCACGCCGCGCGCATAGAGCATGGTCCCCATGGCGCCGTCGGCGAGGAGCGGTCCCTCGTCGAGCCGGTGGACGAGCGCCCCGGCAACCGGTCGCGCTAGTCATGGCCCCTCGGCTCACGACGCGCGGGCTAGGCATCCCCCTCCCGGGGCTCGCCGACTCCCGCGGGCAGGTCGAGCGGCGATGCGCTCTCGGCGGCCGGCTCCGTCGCGCGGGCAGCCCGCTCCCGCTCGCGGAGGTAGCGCACGATCCGTCCCACCACGGCGTCCACGGTCATCCGGGTGGTGTCGAGCGCCAGGTGGGCGCGACGATAGTGATCCTGGCGGGCCCGGTAGAGCGCGGCCGCTTCCTCGACCGAGCGGCCGGCGAGCATCGGCCGGCCGCCGACGCGATTGGCCCGTGCGTAGACGGCGTCGAAGTCGGCAGCCAGCCACACGACCGTCCCCAGATCGAGGAGCCGGTCCATGGCGCCCGGCGCGCAGGGAAAGCCGCCGCCGGTGGCGACCACGTGGCCGCGCTTGTCGGCCAGAGCCTCCAGGGCCTCGGCCTCCAGCCGCCGGAAGTACGGCTCTCCGCGCTCCGCGAAGATCTCGGGGATCGACCGGCCCTCGCGGGCCGTGATCATCGCGTCGGTCTCGACGAAGCAGCGGCCGAGTCGCCGCGCGAGGAGGCGCCCCACGGTGGACTTCCCGGCCCCCATGAAGCCCACGAGGATCACGTTTCCGGGCGTCGCCGGCATGGCTGGATGATACTACGGCGTCAGACCTTGACTTCCGGACACTTGCGCCGCGTCGGCGGCGTCGCGCGGGAGCGGCCCGGAAATCAGGGGCCGAGCGCGTCGCATGCTAAGATCGCGCCACGAAAAGCACGGCTCCGCTCTCGGGTAAGTCCAAGTCGCGGGCGACGAAGGTGCTTCGGCTCCTCGTCCGACTGGCCCTGGTCTGCCTCGCGATCACGCTCGGACTCCTCTGCGTCTTCAAGCCGCCGACTCTCGTGGACCAGATCGAGCTCCGCATCCTGGACTGGCACGCGCGCCTGCGCGGGCACCTACCCGTCCCGCAGAACATCAGCATCGTCGCCATCGACGAGAAAAGCCTCGAGCTGGTGGGCCGGTGGCCCTGGCCCCGTACGCGCACCGCCGAGATCATCCAGCGGCTCGCCGAGGGCGGCGCGAAGGTCATCGCGCTCGATATCCTGATGAACGAGCCGGACGAGAACAGCCGCCTCGTGCTCGCGCGGACGCTCGCCGACCGTTACCGCGCGCTCGGTCTCCCGCGAGCCTCGGGCCCGGCCGCCGAGTTCGGCCGGCTCATCGAGGGCGCCTTGGCGGACGCCGACACCGACGCGGCGCTCGCCCAGACCCTCGCCGACACCCGTCGCGTCCTCGTCCCCTACTTCTTCGTGTTCGAGCATGAGGTGAGGCCGCTCGACGACGAAGGCCAGCGGCTCCTGAACCGGAGCCGCGTCGTCGGATTCGCCAGCGCCGACGCCGAGCAGGCGATCCAACCCCGGAAAGCGGACGGCGTCCAGCTCCCGCTCGCCCGGTTCATCACGGCGTCCGCGGCGAACGGCCACGTGAATGTCCATCCCGACGACGATGGCGCCCTGCGCCGGGTCGAGCTGGTCGTCCGCCTCGGGGACGGCCTCTACCCGAGCCTCGCTCTCGAGTCCGCGCGCCTGGCGCTGGGCCTCTCGCGAACCCGGGTGCGCGTGACCGCGAACCGGGAGATCCAGCTCGGGTCGACGCGCGTGCCGACGGACGAGAACGGCGTCCTGATGCTGACCTACTACGGGGGGGCGCGCACGTTCAAAAGCGGTGGCAGCTCGTCGAAGAAGGGCCAGCAGATGGGGGTGGCCTGCGCCGGCAGGACGGTCTGGGCGGCGCGTCCCCGCGCCAGAACACGAACGTCAGGACGTGAACGAAGGCCAGGATGGCGCCGTAGGACTCGGCAGGAGCGCCCGGAACATCCCGGTCGCCTACGCGTTCACGCGCCGGATCGGGCCGGCGAGGCGGCGATCGGCCGACCCGTCGGCGGCGAACCGCCGAAGCGCGTCGGGGCGTCGGGACGCTCACGCGCCGCGCAGGCGCGGGTCGAGGGCGTCGCGGAGTCCGTCCCCGAGGAGATTGAACCCGAGCACCGCCAGCATGATGGCGAGCCCCGGAATGGTCGTGATGTGCGGCGTCACCAGCAGGAAGTCGCGCCCGGTCGCCACCATGAGCCCCCACGACGGCGTGGGCGGCTGCACCCCGAGCCCGAGGAACGAGAGCGCCGCCTCCACCAGGATCGCGTTCGCCATGAAGAGCGTGCCGTACACGATGACCGTCGGCAGGATGTTCGGCAGGATGTGGCGGCCGACCAGCGCCGGCCCCGTCGCGCCGAGCGCCCGCGCGGCCCGGACGTACTCGGTCTCCGAGAGCGCCAGCACGGCGCCGCGGACGATCCGGGTGACCGGCGGCGTGCCCCAGATGCCCACCGCGATCGTGGTGTTGAGCGCGCCGGGCCCGAGCGCCGACACGACGGCGATGGCGAGCAAGAGGTACGGAAACGCGAGGAGCACCTCTACGGCCCGCATGATGCCGCCATCGATCCACCCGCCCAGGAAGCCGGCCACGCTTCCGAGGACGAGCCCCAGGCCGAGCGCGATACCCACCGATACCAGGCCGACCAGGAGGGCGATCCGGGCCCCGTAGATCACGCGGGAGAGGATGTCCCGCCCGAACTCGTCGGCTCCGAGGATGTACTTCCCGCCCGGACGGGCGCGCTTCTCGAAGAGGCTCTGCTTCGCGGGGTCCTGGGGCGCGAGCCAGGGGGCGAGGGCAGCTGCGGTCACGATCAGGAGGACGATGAGGAGGCCGACCATCGCCAACCGGTTCCGCCGGAACCGACGCCACGCATCGCCGACGAGCGTGTCCGGCCGCTCGACGACCGGCGTCAGCGCCTCGACCGCGGTGCTCAAGTGCCGCTCCGGGTCACCCGAGCATCCAGTGTCCCGCCGTCGACGCTGATCGTCTGACCGGTGACGTACCGGGCGTCGTCGGAGGCGAAGAAGAGCACGGCGCGCGCGATGTCCTCGGGCTCGCCGAGCCGTCGGAGGGCGATGCTCTCGATGAGCTTCCGCTGGCCCGCCTCGCCCATCGCCTGCCACTGGCGCTCGGTCGAGGGGTTCGAGCGGACGAATCCTGGCGCCACGCAGTTGACGCGGATGCCGAACTCGCCGAGCTCCCGGGCCGTCTGCCGCGTGAACCCGATCAGTCCCGCCTTGGCGCTGGCGTACGCCTGGATCCCGGTGAGGCTGTACGAGCGGCCGGCGCCCGACGAGATGTTCACGATGCTCCCGCGGCGGCGCGTCTTCATCGCGGGAACCGCGGCGCGCGTGAAGTGGAAGGCGCCGTCCAGGTTGACCGCGAAGATCGCGCGCCAGGCCTCTTCGGAGACCTCCTCCACCGGCTTCATCGTCTGACCGACGACCCCGCCCGCGCAGTTCACCAGGACGTCCACGCGCTTCTCGGTCGCGACCACCTCGTCGACGAACGCCGACACGCGGCGCGGATCGGTCACGTCCACGACCGCGGTCCGGCACGGGGCGTCGGAGCGCTCCCCCACCGCCCGCCGGGTCTCGCCCAGCTCGCGCTCGAGGACGTCGCAGGCCCACACCGACGCCCCCTCCCGCGCCAGCTCCACCGCGATGGCGCGGCCGATGCCGTGCGCCGCGCCGGTCACGATCGCCACCTCGCCGCGAAACCGTCGCTCTCCCATGTCCCTACCCCTGTCGCGACACGCGCGGATCCAGCATGCCGTAGGAAAGGTCCACGATCAGGTTGATCACGACGAATACCATGGCGAAGATCAGCACCGCGCCCTGCAGCAGGATGTAGTCGCGGGCGAAGATCGCCTTGACCATCAGTCGGCCCAGCCCGGGCCAGGCGAAGACCGTCTCCGTGAGCACGGCGCCGCCCATCAGCTGGCCGGCCTGGAGCCCGACGAGCGTGAGGATCGGGATCGCCGCGTTCCGGAGGGCGTGCTTGGCCACGACCAGCCGCTCGCCCACCCCCTTCGCCCGGGCCGTCCGCACGTAGTCCTCGCGCAGCACCTCCAGCACGCTCGACCGCGTCATGCGCGCGATCATCGCGATGGACGGGAGGGCAAGCGTCACGGCCGGCAGGACCAGGTGCGACGGTGACCCCACGCCGCCCACCGGCAGGAGCGGCAGCCAGAACGCGAAGACGACGATCAGGACCAGACCCGTCCAGAACACTGGCATCGACAGCCCGAAGAGCGAGGAGAGCCGCGACAGTGCGTCGAAGAGCGAGTTGGGCCAGATGGCCGAGACGATCCCGGTCGCGACGCCGACCACCGCCGCCAGCAGGAGCGCCGCCACCGTGAGCTGGAGCGTCGCCGGCCACGCGTCGCCGAGCTCGTCCACAACCGGTCGGTTCTGCTGGATGGACCGGCCGAGGTCCCCAGTCATGACATGCCCGATGTACCGCACGTAGCGAACGACCAGCGGCCGGTCGAGGCCCAGGTGCTCCCGGAACCGCGCGACGTTCTCCTTCGAGGCCGCGTCACCCAGCATGAGCTGGACCGGGTCGCCAGGGATGAGGTCCATGGTCAACATCACGACGAAGAGCACGCCCAGCAACACGGGCACCGTGAGCAAGAGCCGCCGGAGGACGAAGATCAGCATGGGTCAGGCCGGAGCGGGCCCGGCATGGATGCGGCCGCCGGCCCGCCCCGGAGGGGCCGGCGGCTCGTCGCCGTCCGGCGCCCCCGGGGCCTCACCGGTGCCACCCGCGCCCGGGCGCGAATCTCTACTTGTCGATCCAGGTCTTCCAGAGGCCGAGGTTGTACTCGACCGGGTGGATGACGTACCCCTTGACGTTGGACCGGGTGATCACGATCTCCTTGGTGTTGTAGATCGCTAGCCGAGCGTGGATCCTTCGCGAGGATGTCTTGAACTTCACCGTAGAGCTTCTCCCGCTCCGTCTGGTTCAGGCTCCTTCGAGCCGTCTCAAGCAGTTCGTCAACCCGGGGATTCGAGTAGCGGTGCGATTCCATCCCGCCGGCTTCAGCTGCGTCGAGTGGAACAGGGTGAAGAGCGAGTAGTCCGCATCGGCGTTGGTGGTGGCCCAGCCGAACGTCCAGTTGTGCCGTTGAATTCCGGCTGGCGTACTCGTTGAAGACCGTCGCCCACTCGCGGAACTCGACCTTGGCGTCGACCCCGACCTCCTTCCACATCTGCTGGACGGCCTCGGTGATCTCGCCGTCCTTCGGGTAGCGGCCGCGCTGGGCGATCCAGTTCAGGGTGAGCTTCTGCCCGCCCTTCTGGAGAATGCCGTCCGGGCCGGGCGTCCAGCCTGCCTGAGCGAGCAGCGCCTTGGCCTTGGCGCGGTCGAACGGGAACAGTTGGTCGAACTGCATGTCCTTGTAGCCGAACACGCCTGGCGAGAGGTAGGACTTGGCGGGCACACCCAGCCCCTCGACGATGTTGTCGATGATCGCCTTGCGGTCGACGGCCTGAAGCAGCGCCTGGCGCACGCGCACGTCGTCGAGCGGCGGCAGCTTAGTTGTTGAAGCCGACGTAGACGACGCGGAGGCCGGGCGCCTCGTGGACGGTGTACTTCGAGTCCTTCCGGAACGTCGGCAGCTGCGCCGGCGACGGGAACATGCACCATGTCCGCGTCACCCGTCTGGAGCGCGATCATCCGCGCGCCTTCCTCGGGCACCACCTTGAACACCACGCGGTCGAGGAGCGCCTTCTCACCCCAGTAGTCGGGGTTCCGCTCGATCACGATCTGGGTGTTCGTCTTCCACTCCACGAACTTGAACGGTCCGGTGCCCACCGGCGCGCGGAGCGCGCCCTCGCCCATCTTCTGGACGGCAGTCGGCGAGACGATCGACACGTACAGCATGGCCATCGAGCGCAGGATGGGCCCGTACGGCTCCTTGGTGACGATGTCGACGGTGAGGTCGTCCACGACCTCGGCGCCGGCGATGGGGCCGGCGAGGCTCGCCCACCGCGCGGGCGGAGTGCTCTTGAACGCGCGGTCGAACGTGAACTTGACCGCGGCGGCGTTGAAGGGGGTGCCGTCGTGGAACTTCACGTTCGGGCGCAGCTTGAAGCGCACCTTGGTCGGGTTCATCACCTCGTAGCTCGTCGCCAGCTTGGGCTGGATCGTCATCTTCTCGTCGAGATAGATGAGCGGCTCGAGGATGTTGTAGTAGACCCACGCGCCGGGCGCGGTGGTCTCGGTGTGAGGATCGAGCGACACCGGATCGGTCGGGCGCACGATGGTGAGGGTCCCGCCCCTCTTCTGGGCGTGCGCCGGGCTCGCGAGGGCGACCACCGCCACCGCGAGCACGACCGCCAGGACGGCACGGATCGGAAGCGGCAACCTCCAGCTACGCATCGATCTATCTCCTTCTGACCCGGGCGGCGCGCCTTGCGCCTGCGGCGCTCCGGACGCGGCGGCCTCGGGTCTGGCTAGGGGGCGAAGGCATCCATGATTCCGGCCGCCGCCTCGAGGGCGTGCACGACCCGGTTGCGCTCGCGGAGGAGCGCGGCGGTTGCGAACCGGAACCCGTCGGATGACGGGTCGAGACCGGACAGCTCCCGCGCCCGCTGGAGACCCGCCAGCGGCGGCACGGGAATGGCGAGATCGTGGTGGAACCGGTCGCCGGTCGTGTAGAAGAGCGGGATCAGGACCCGGGACACCGCGACCAGCGCGCGGTTGGCGGCTTCCGCCTGCGCCGCGTCCCCGCGCCCCGAGGCCGCGTCCTCCACCGCCCGGGTGAACCGCGCGGCCCGCTCCGCGAGATGCCGGGCCGCCTCGAGGGCCGGCGCCGAGTCCCACCGCCCGGCCGAAGCGAGCTCCTCCATCGTCGCGACGACCGCGCGCGCGAACCGCACGTAGTCGAGCGGCAGCACCGGCCCGCCGACGAGGCGGAGCGCCGCGGCCACGTAGACCCGCGTGTCGAGCGCGAGGATGTCGGCGTCGATCTTGTCGATCGTGTCCTCGCGCGTGTGCCACCACCACGGGAAGCCCGCGGTGCCGAAGAGCCGCTCCATCCAGCGGGAGAGGTCGGTGTCCTGCTTCGGGATCCCCGAGAGCGACATCAGCGCCGACGGGATCCCGATGCCCCAGAACGACTGGTCGCCGGCCCGGGGGAACCGGCGGGCCCGTCCCGCCTGGCCGGTCACGTCGTGCACGACCTTCTCGACGAAGCTCTGCGCGTCCTCGGTCGCGTGCACCACCGAGTAGTCGGTCGCGCCGCGAGCCCCGGTCGAGTCGATGTTCAGGTGCACCGCACACCGCCGGTGGAGCTCCGTCCACGCGTGGTCCGCGTACCACGTCGAGCCCGCGTAGCGGCCGTGGGAGTGCCCCGACCAGAACGCCAGGCGGAGGCCCCGCCGGAGCGCGCGCCGCCGGCTCGCCAGGAGCCGCGCGACCTCGAGCATCGTGGCGTTCGCCGTCCCGTTGTCCATCGCGCCGAAGTGCCAGCCGTCCACGTGCCCCGAGAACATGATGAAGCGGTCCTCGGCGGTGCCGTCGAGGTGCGCGGTGAGATGCGGGATCGACGACCAGGCCGTGCGGACCCGCGTGATGAGGCGGACGCGCCCGCGCCCCTCGCGGATGAGCTGGCGGATCCGGTCACCGTCGCTGCGCCGGATGGACAGGCACGGCGTGCGCGGGATCCGCCACGCGGTCTCGGGCTCGGGCGTGCCCCAGATGGTCGTCACGATCATGTTGTGGAGGTGGTCGCGGTTGACGAAGATCTGGCCGACCGTCCCTGCCTGCTGCGCGGCCCACGCCTTGCCGGGCGTCGCCAGGCTGTCGAGAAGCGCGATCTTGCCCGCCGCGCCCGCCCGCGCGAAGTCCTCGGGATTCCCGTCCCCGACGTCGACGACCTCGGCCTCGAGGCCGTCGGTGGAGGGCGAGAACGCGTGGGTCAGCCCCTCGATCACCGAGCCGTCGGGCAGCGCCACCCGGCCTTCCTGCGGCAGGCTGATGAAGGCCTCGATCTCGCGCCGCTCCACGGCGTAGCCGTAGCTCTTGAGCGCCTGCTCGATGTGGTCGTAGGACTGCGCCTCGCCCGGAGTCCCGGACTCCTTCTCGCGCGCGGCCATCACGCGCGTGTGCGCCATCAAGGTCTCCGCCGACACGGCCGGCAAGAGCTCCGCCTCGTCGGGACTCCGGTAGTGCCAGTAAGGGGTCGAGGTCGGATCCGTGGCCAAGGGCACTCCTCTCCGTGCTACGGGGTGCGCTCCGGGGGCCTCAGGGCCTCAACGCGACGAGCTCGTCGAGGTTCTCCCAGGCCATCACTCGCCGACCCGTCTCGAGCTCGCCGATGAGCGCCAGGAGCCGGCGGCTCAACGGTGTCCGGATGCCGTGGCGCTCCGCTCGCGCGAGCGTCGCGCCCACGTGCGCCTCGACCTCGGTCTTGCGCTTGCGGACGGCGAGGTCCCGCCAGATGCCGGTCTTCGTCTTCGTGTGGCCCCGGTAGAACTTCGAGATGGCGGCCATCGCGCGCGCGACGGCCCCCGCGTCTCCCGCGCGGCCGGCGCGGTACCACGCCGGGTCGAACTCGTCGAACGCCTCGAGCCGGACGCCCTCGGCCTCCGCGACCGCCATGCCCTCGGCCACGAGCGCCACCAGCATCCGCTGGATCTCGGGGGACCGCTCGACGACCTCGTAGACGTGGGCGTCGACCAGCGCCGTCGCCACCAGCAGCGCGCTGTAGACGTGCTTCGACCACTTCAGCCCGAGGATGTTCGCGCTGACCTGGGTCGGCGTCACCGCGCTGAGGAGATCCGCGAGCTCCTTGGCCCGCGCCGAGAGCTCGCCGTCCAGCTCGCCGACCGCGAACGTGCCCGGGCCGCCGTGCTGGATTCGACCCGGCGCGATCCAGTCGGCCGCCCAGTTCACGAGGCAGCCGACCGTCCGGTGCGGGCCCACCCGCGCCGCGATCACGGCCTCGCCCAGCCCGTTCTGGAGCGACACGACCGCGCCCTTCGGCGCGAGCCGCGGCGCGATGCGGTCGAGCGCGGTCGCGGTGTGCTGCGCCTTCACCGCGAGCAGCACCAGGTCGAGGGTCGACGGCAGGGCATCGGGCGTGACCGCCCGCACCGGAACGGACCAGGCGCCGGCCGGCGTCGCGATCTCGAGACCGCGCTCGTTCATCGCGGCCACGTGGTCGGCCGCCTGGTCGACCAGCAGGACGTCGTGCCCGGCGCGCGCCAGGGACGCCCCGGTGACACCACCGATGGCGCCGGCCCCGACGATGGTGACGGCCATGCGCCCCTCTCTATCACAGGGCCCGGAGAGCGTCAACGCGAGGGCCGGTCGACGTGTAAGTCGACATATAATCGGGACGTCCGTGGTCCGTCGGTCCGATTCGCCACCCGTGACCAGGAGAGTCCGATGAAGCTGGTTCGATACTCCACGCGCGGCTCGTCCCCTCGCCTCGGCGCCCTCGTCGGCGACCGCATCCGCTGCCTGGGCGAGACCTACCACCGCTACCTCGCCGGCCGCGGCGTCGTCCGGGCGGGCGAGCTCGCGCACGCGCTCTTCCCACCCAGCGCGCGGGAGTTCCTCCGGGCGGGCCCGGCGGCCGAGGACGCGCTCCATGCGATGGAGAGCGCGGTGAAGGCCGGCAAGCTCGAGTGGGTGACGCACCCGGCCGCCGAGGCCCACCTCCACGCCCCGATCCACGACCCCGAGAAGTTCATCTGCATCGGGCTCAACTACATCGACCACGCGGAGGAGACGAAGAGCCCGATCCCCAAGGAGCCGCCGCTCTTCGCCAAGTTCCCGAACTCGATCGTCGACGCGGCGGCGCCGATCGTCCGTCCGAAGGGCTGCGAGAAGCTCGACTACGAGGTCGAGCTCGGGTTCGTGGTCGGCCGCGAGGCCAAGGACGTCGCCGCCGAGCGCGCGCTCGACTACATCTGGGGCTACGTGGTCGTCAACGACGTGAGCGCGCGCGACTTCCAGATGGCCACCTCGCAGTGGATGGCGGGCAAGGCCTGCGACAGTTTCGCGCCGATGGGTCCGTGGATCGCGGACCGCACCGAGGTGCCCGATCCGCATGTCCTCGAGCTCCGGACCTGGGTCAACGGGACCAAGCTCCAGGATGGCAACTCGAAGAACCTCATCTACAACATCAACTACCTGGTCGCGTTCCTCACGGCCAAGATGACTCTGCTCCCGGGCGACGTCGTGATCACCGGCACGCCCGCCGGCGTCGGCTTCACGCGCAAGCCCCCGGTCCTACTGAAGGGCGGGGACCGCGTGCGGATGGAGATCACCGGGCTCGGCACCCTGGACAATCCCGTCGTCGAGGCCTGATCCGTCGATAGGGCCCACCGGCTCCGGTGCAGCCGGCCTGCCGCCTGGCATGCCGGCTGCACGGTCGTCCGCGCGTCATGGGATCGGTCTGCCGTGACCGATGCAGCCCGAACTGGATGGATGGGTAGAACCATTCGTTCTTGCTCTCCGTTTTACCTGTGATGACCCCGTCAGCCTCGGCGCGCCCATGAGCGGCCCACGGTCGATGTCTGTCAAAACGCGCCCGGCGGGTGCCCCGTGGTGACGAGCACGTCATTCCCGGCAGGCACGCTCCAGCCGGACTCCGGCCAGGCCTCCCGCGACTCACCCAGATGGCGCTGGCGGTCCTGCTGGCGTGGGCCGGGCTGTCGACTCCGGACATGGCCTCGGCGACCTCGCTGCGCTTCCACGGCAATGGCACCGGCGGGATCGACCGCGTCAAGATCCGGATCGACGGACCCGCCACGCCGGCGGATGTGGGCGCGAGCAGCTTCACGCTCGAGTGGTGGATGCGTGCGCTCCCGGGCGAGAACACCTCGACCGCCGAGGCCGACGTCGTCTGTGACACCAACGACGGATGGATCACCGGCAACATCGTCTTCGACCGCGACGTCTTCGGTGACGGCGACCAGGGCGACTTCGGCGTGGCGCTCATCGGCGGCCGGATCGCGTTCGGCGTGAGCGCTGGCGCCGCCGGGAACACGATCTGCGGCGCCACGGTGGTCACGGATGGCGAGTGGCACCACGTCGCCGTGACGCGCCGGAAGTCGACCGGTGAGCTCCGGATCTACGTCGACGGGGTCCTCGACGCGCAGGGGAACGGCGGGGTCGGGAGCGACAAGGACGTGTCCTACCGGGACGGGCGGCCGACCTCCCATCCGGACTCCGACCCGTTCCTCGTCATCGGCGCGGAGAAACACGACGCCGGGACGCAGTACCCCTCGTACCACGGCTGGATCGACGAGGTGCGGCTGTCCACCGAGCTGCGCTACACGGCGAGCAGGTTCACACGGCCGTTCAGCCCCTTCTCCACGGGCACCGCGAACACCGCCGCGATCTACCACCTCGACGAGGGCACCGGCGACTCGATCGGCGATGCCAAGGGCGGGAGCCCGGGCACGCGCGAGTTCGGCGGCTCGCCGGCCGGTCCGGAGTGGTCCAGCGACGGCGGCCCCGCTGGACTCCACCCGGCGTGTCGCGCTCGAGCAGGTCATCCAGGGCGTGGACAGGCCGGTCGCCATCGCCCACGCGGGCGACGGCCGGCTCTTCGTGGTGGAGAAGGCCGGGCGGATCCTCGCCTACCAGGTGACCGAGACCCCGCCCTTCACGCCCATCGGCGAGTACCTGGACATCAGGGACCGCGTCAGCTCGGAAGGCGAACGAGGGCTCCTCGGACTGGCCTTCCACCCGAACTTCGCCAGCAACCGCTACTTCTTCGTGTACTACACGAGGAACGGCACTGGCGGCGCCGTCGGTGACATCGTCATCGCGCGCTACCGCGCCGCCACCGCGAGCGCGACCAGCGTGGATGCGAACACCGAAAGCATTCTCCTGACGATCGGGCACTCCGAGAACAGCAACCACAACGGCGGCGGGATCACGTTCGGGCCCGATGGCTACCTGTACGCGCCGGTTGGTGACGGCGGCGGTGGCGGCGACCCCTTCAAAGCCGGCCAGAGCCTGACGACGCACCTCGGCAAGGTCCTGCGATTCGCCGTCGACGTGTCCAGCAACGGCGGCTCGGCGCCCTTCTACACGATCCCCCCGGGCAACCCGTTCGCCAACTCCTCGGGGACCGAAAAGAAGGAGATCTGGGCCTGGGGCCTCCGCAACCCCTGGCGCACCAGCTTCGACCGGGTCGCGGGTGACTACTTCATCGCGGACGTCGGCCAGAACACCCGCGAAGAGATCGACTTCCAGCCCGCGGAGAGCGCGGGCGGAGCGAACTACGGCTGGTCGCGCATGGAGGGGATCGCCTGCTACCCGCCCGGCGCGAGCTGCTCCTCGGCGGGCAGTCACGCCGCCCATCCTCGACTACTCGCACGGCGAAGGGTGCTCGGTCACCGGCGGCTATCGCTACCGCGGCCAGGGCATCCCGACGCTCAACGGCGTCTACGTCTTCGGCGACTACTGCCAGGGCACCATCTGGGGGGGCGTGCAGGCGGGGGACGGCTCCTGGACCCGTGCCGAGCTCCTTTCCTCGGGACTGAGGATCAGCACCTTCGGGGAGGACGCGGCCGGAGAGCTCTATGTCGCCCACCTCGAGGGCGACACGATCCATCGATTCCTCCCGGTGCGGCCACGGCTCACGGTGACCAGGTCGGGGAGCGGGACCGGGAGCGTGAGCGGCTCCGACGGGCTCTCGTGCGGCGCGGTGTGCAGCGTGGAGTACGACGCCGGCCAGCTCGTCGACCTCACCGCCACACCCGGCGCAAGCTCTTGGCTGGCGGGCTGGAGCGGCGCCTGCGGCGGGACCGGGGGCTGCAGCGTTCTGATGGACGGCGACCGCGCCGTCACGGCGACGTTCAACCTCCGCCCCGTCTTCCAGTTCAAAGCGCCGAGCTACTCGGCGAGCGAGGGCAACGGGAGCGCGACGATCACCGTGCAGCGCCTCGGGACCACGGCGGGCACGGCCTCGGTGGACTACGCCATCGAGCCCGGCAGCGCGACTCCGCCGCCGGCGGCCGGCGCCGACTTCAGCCCTCCGGGCGGAGCGGGCCCCTTGACCGGCACCCTCACGTTCACGTCCGGACAGTCGACACGCACGGTCACCATCCCCATCGTCAACGACGCGCTCGCCGAGGGACCGGAGACGATTCTGCTCTCGCTCCACAATCCCACGGCGGGCGCACTCCTGGGCGTGCAGCCTACCGCCGTGCTGACGATCGTAGATAACGACCGCGCCGCCACGGTCCAGTTCAGCAAGGCGACGGCCACCGCCCAGGAGTTCGCGTCGTCCGTCACCCTGATGGTGACCCGAACCGGACCGGCGGGCTCCGCCGCCAGCATTCCGTACCATCTCGCCGGCAAGGTCACCGCCGTGGACACGGCGCTGACTCCCCTGGACGGGACGGTGAGCTTCGCGCCCGGCCAGGGCAGCGTCCCGCTCGTCATCAACCTCCTGAACGACTCGACGCAGGACGGCAACGCCGCGCTCACGGCCACCCTCGACACGCCGTCGTCGGGCGACCTCGCCCTCGGGACGCCCAAGCTCGCGACGGTGACCCTGGTCGATGACGACGGCACGGTCCAGTTCGCGCAACCGACCTTCACGGTCGGCGAAGCCAGCGGATCCGCCACCATCACGCTCACGAGAACGGGCGGGACGACCCGGCCCACCACCGTGCACTTCGCCACAGGGGGAGGCGCCGAGGACAGCGCCACGTCGTCGGCAAGCCCGGGATCCTGCTCGCCAGGCGCGGACTACCGGAAGATCGTCGACGGGTCGCTGACCTTCAACCCGGGTGAGACCAGCCGAACGTTCGCCGTTCAGCTGTGTGTCGACAGCGTCGTGGAGAGCCTGGATCCGGAGACGCTCACACTCAGGCTCCTCAGCGTGAGTGCGCCGGCGACGATGGGGGCCCAGAGTACGGCGGTGCTGCGGATCCAGGACAACGATGGAGCTGGCACGGTCCGATTCAGTAGCGTGCGGTTCTCGAGCGCGATGTACAACGTGAACGAGAGCAGCACCGGCGTCACCGTGACCGTCATCCGCGGCGGCTCGACCGGGGGCACTGTCACGGTGAACGTGAGGACCACAGACACGGGCACTGCCGAAGGGGGCTCGAGCCCCTGCAACCCCGGCATCGATTTCACGACCGCGAACCAGCTCCTCACCTTCACTCCGGGCGAGACGAGCAAGAGCGTCACGATCCCGCTGTGCCCGGACACCGAGGTGGACGGATTGGAGACGATCGGCCTCGCTCTCGACAACGTGGTGGGCGCGACGCTGGGGACGCCAAGTACAGCGACGATCCGGATCGCCGAGAACGACGTGGCCGGGGCGGCCCAGTTCGCCGCCGCCGCCAGCAGCGTGAGCGAGACTCAGGGCACGGCCAACGTCCTGGTCACCCGGACCGGAGGAAGCGCCAGCGGGTTCGAGGTCCACTGGACCATCACCGGCGGCACCGCGGTCCACGGCGGCGCCCCCGGTCCGGGGGTCGACTACACGGGACCCACGTCCGGGGTGTCCGTGTTCGACCTGAACCAGGTCAGCCAGTCGATCCAGATTCCTGTCTGGTCTCGGGCCGGCTCCCAGGGGCCCCGCTCGGTGACGCTCGTCCTCGACTGGGCGGCTGGCGGTGGCACGCTCGGCGCGCGGACCACCACGACGCTCTGGATTCTCGACGCCGACCTCCCCGAGAGCGACTGATCGACATCGCGCCGGGTCACAGCCGGCGCCGGCGCGGGTCTCTCCCTGCTCTAGTCTCCCAGCTCGAGCAGGAGTCGCGCGGTCGTGCGGACGCCCTGATAGAGGTGGTCCAGCCGGAGGTGCTCGTTGGGGCTGTGCTGGCGGTTGTTGGCGTTCGCGTAGGGCACGACGATCGTGGGGAGCCCGAGCAGGTCCGTGAACGCCCAGAGCGGCACGCTGCCGCCCGCGGTGGGCACGACCACTGCCGGCTGGCCGTCGTGGGCGCGCTCGATGATCTCGACGACGCGCCGCGAGATCGGGAGATCGGCCGGTGTCTTCGAGGGATCGTAGCCGTGCCGCTCGACGACGCGGATCGCGCGGCCCCTGAGGTCGTCCGGCAGCGGCGCGTCCGCCGACTCGATGACCGCGAACCCCTGCCCCCGAATGTGGTCGACGACCCGACGGTACACGGCGTCGACTCGCTGGTTCTTCACGAGGCGCAGGTCGAGGGCGACGGTGGCGCGGTGGGGGATGATCGTGTTCGCCTCCGCGCCGACGAAGCCGGCCTGGAGCCCCCGGATCGTGAGCGTCGGCCGGAACATCAGCCGCTCGAGGTAGTCGGGCGCGAGACGCACGCCCAGCTCGCGCTCGAGGGCCGGCCGGTCCAGCGGGATGCGGCCCATCAGCTCGCGCTCGGCGGCGGTGGGCGGTGCCGCATCGGCGCCGAGGCCCTCGATGAGGGGGGTCCCGTCGGGCGCGGCCATCGACGCGAGCAGCCCGGTCAGGATCCACGCCGGGTTCGGTACGCTGAAGTTCCCCGAGTGGACGTCGCGTCGCGCGACCTCGAGCTCGAGGGTGAGCGCGAGGATCCCCCGGGCGCCGAACACGACGGTGGGCCGCTCGCTCGCGTCCTTGGGCCCGTCTGTCACCAGGACGAGGTCCGCCGCGAGCAGGTCGCGATGGGCCTCGACGAAGGCGCCGAACCCCGGGCTTCCGATCTCCTCCTCCCCCTCGAGGATCAGCTTCAGGTTGACCCGCGGCGAGATGCCGAGGGCGTCCATCAGGGCGAGAGCCTCGAGGTGCGCCCAGATCGGGCCCTTGTCGTCGGACGCGCCGCGCGCGTAGAGCCGGTGGGCCGGCAGCGCCTCGTCGGCGACCTCGCTGGCCTCGACGATCCGAACGCCGTCCTCGGCGAGACCCGGCCGGAGGACCGGCTCGAACGGCGAGGGCTGGAGCCAGCCTGGGCCCGGGGCCGGCTTCGTGTCGAAGTGGCAGTAGAGAAGGAGCGTGCGCGTCGCCCCGGGGACCAGCCGCGTCCCCAGCACGACGGGGTTCCCTCCCGTCTCGAGCACGCGCGCGTCGAAGCCCCGCGCCTGCATGGCGTCGGCGAGCCAGCCCGCGCCGGCGCGGACCCGCTCCGGCTGCTGGCTCACGGTGTCGACGCGGAGGAACTCGGTGAAGCGCTCGAGGATCGGCCGCCGGCGGGCCCGAAGCGCGAGGTCGAACGCCGGCCAGTCCACCGGGTCGGCGAGAGTCGGAGCGGCTAGCGGGGGCGGGCCCGGACGATCTGGGCGATCAGGCGGATGTGCTCGGGCGTCGACCCGCAGCAGCCCCCGACGACGTTCGCGCCCGCGTCGAGGAGAGCCGGGTACTCGCGCGCCATCGCCTCCGGCCCCAGCTCGTAGGTGACCTGATCGCCGGTCGTGATCGGGAGGCCCGCGTTCGGATACGCGACCAGCGGCGCGTCGGTGACCGCGCGCATCTCGCGGATGATCGCGATGGCCCGGTCCGGCCCGCGGCCGCAGTTCATGCCGACGACGTCGGCGCCGGCGGCCAGGAGGTTCTTGGCGACCTCGGCGGGGCTCTCGCCCCACATCGTCCGGTCGCGGTCGTGGAGCTCCTCGTACTGGAAGAACATCGTGGCCATGACCGGGAGCCCCGTCGTCCGGCAGGCGCGGACCGCGGCGACGGCCTCCTGGGGGAACATCATCGTCTCCACGGCGAAGAGGTCCACGCCGCCCTCGGCCAGAGCCTCGGCCTGCTCGCGAAACGTCTCGAAGTACTCCTCGTCCGTCGTGTCGCCCAGGGGCTCGTACTCGGCCGGCAGGCGGCTGGTCGGCCCGATCGATCCCGCCACGTAGCCGCGAGCGGGCGCCGTCTCCCGCACCAGGCGCGCGCCCCTCTCGTTGAGCTCGCGCGTCCGGTCGCCGAGCCCGTACTCGTTCAGCTTGAGACGCGTGCCGCCGAACGTGTTGGTCTCGACGAGATCGGAGCCCGCCTCGAAGTAGGCCCGGTGGATGCTCCGGACGACGTCCGCGTGCGTGTCGTTCCAGAGCTCGGGGCACGCGCCGTTCGCCAGGCCCGCCGCGAACAGCATCGTGCCGTAGCCGCCGTCGAAGACGAGCAGCTCGCCCGCCCGCACTCGCGCGAGCCACTCCTGACCCCGGCTCCCGCTCACCGTCCGCTCCGCATGCTAACCTGACGCCGCCACGGGCGCCGCGGACAGCTCCTTCGCCCGCACGACCGCGAGCGTCGCGTCCCGCGCGTAGCCGTCGGCGCCGATCTCGTCGGCGAAGGCCGGGCTCACCGGCGCGCCGCCGACCATGACCTTCACGCGGTCCCGGAGCCCGGCCCGGGCGAGGGCGTCGATCGTGCGCTTCATGCGCCGGCATCGTGGTGGTCATGAGGGCGGAGATGCCGACGATGGTCGCCCCGTGCTCCTCGACGGCCGCGCACGAACTTCTCCGGCGAGACGTCGCGACCGAGGTTCACCACCTTGAAGCCCGCGCCCTCCAGCATCATGGCCACCAGGTTCTTGCCGATGTCGTGGAGGTCGCCCTGAGCGGTGCCGATCACGACCGTCCCCAGATAGTCCGATGCGTCGAGGCCGCGGTGATCAGGGGCTTGAGGAGGTCCAGGCCCGCGTACATGGCCCGGGCCGAGAGCAGCACCTGGGGCACGTAGTACTCGTTTCGGCGGAACTTCTCGCCGACGACGTCCATCCCCGGGATCAGTCCCTTGAAGATGATCTGCTTCGGATCGAGACCCAGATCGAGCCCCGTCGCGGGTCTTCCGGCCCACGGTGTCCCGGTCGCCGAGGATCAGCGCGCGGGCGACCGTCGGGTAGTCGTACTGCGAATCATCGGGAGCAGCAGCCATCGCTCCGGTTTGTACCACGGGGGATCACCCGACACAAGCTTCGGCGGCCTCTCGCGGCGCGCGCCGCCGCGATCCCGGCCGGCGCGTGCGCGCCGGCCCCGGGCTCACGACTCCGTGTGATGGGCGAGGAGATCATCGCCCTTCCCGCGGCTGACGCACCGGCTCGCGTCCGCGCAATCGTGGGTCGGCTCGGCGTGCACGACGACGTGGGCGCCGGGGATGGCCTCCGCGATCTCCCGCTCGACGTGGTCCACGAGGTCGTGCGCCGCGCCGAGCGGGAGGTGGCGGCACGACACGATCGTGAAGTCGATGTGCCGCTGGGAGCCGGATCGACGCGTCCTCAGGTTGCGATGGTCGACGACGAACCGGTGGCGGTGGATCACCTCCTCGATCGCGCGCTGCTCGGACGCCGGCAGGGCGGCGTCCATCAGCTCGTTGATCGAGCGCACGAGGAGGCGGTAGGCGGATCCGAGGATCACCGCGGCCACGCCGATGGCGATGAGCGCGTCGAAGAGGCCGGACCCGGTGAGCCAGAGCAGCCCGAGCCCCGCCATCACGCCGGCGTTGGTCCAGACGTCGGTCGCGTAGTGCAGCGAGTCGGCATGGAGGGCGATCGAGTCGGTCTCGTGGGCCACCCGCTGGAGGTGGCGCGTGATGAGCCAGCTCACCACGGTGGACACGGCCATGATCGCGACGCCCCATTCCGGATGGTCGGGACGGGTTCCCTGGATCAGCCGCCGCACCGCCTCGGCCAGGAGCGCGCCGCCCACCAGCCCGATGAACACCACCTGGACGAGCCCGGCGAGGTTCTCCGCCTTCCCGTGGCCGAACGGATGGCCCTCGTCGGCGGGCGAATCGGCGATCCGGATCGACCAGAGGTTGAAGCTGGACATCGCGACGTCGAAGAGCGAGTCGGCGGCGGCCGACAGGAGACCGATCGAGTTCGTCGCGAGGCCGACGCCGAGCTTCGCTACGGCCAGCCCGGCCGCACCCGCGATGGCGATCCGCTCCGCGCGGACCTTTGGCGATGCCGCCGTGCTCATGTCCAAATCTTAGCAGGCACCCCGGAGCCCGGCGGGAGCCCGGACGGAAGTACGCCTCTCAGGCGCGAGCGGCCTTCCAGGCCTCCAGCAGCCGGGCGAGGTCGGGCACGATGATGTCCGCCTGCCCGTCGCCCCCGCCCTCGGGATCGAGCCACGCGGTAGCCATGCCGGCCGCGCGGCCGCCGGCGATGTCGGTCGCGAGACCATCGCCTACCATCATCGCCTCGGCCGGCCGGCAGCCGAGGCGCTCGAGCGCCATCTCGAAGATGGGTGCGTGGGGCTTCCCCACGACCTCCGGGCGCGCTCCGCCGGCCACCGCGACGGCCTCGCAGAGCGCGCCGCAGCCGGGATCGAACTCGCCCGGCGCCACCGGAAGGCGGGGATCGAGGTTGACCGTGAAGAGCGCGGCTCCGCCGGCCACGGCGCGCGAGGCGGCGCGCAAGCGGGCGAAGTCGAATAGCGGGTCGTTACCGACCGCTACCACGCCGGCCCGGCGCCAGTCGTCGAAGGCGACCACGGTGTGTCCCGCGGCCTCCAGAACCTCCCCCATCTCCCGCGTGCCGAGCGGCAGCACCGCCTGGGGTCCCTTGCGGCGCCGAATCGCCTCGCCGAGAAGGTCGAGCGCCGCCAGGACGTCGGGCTCGCGCGCGAGGATGCCGAGTCGCGACAGGCGCTCGGCGATCTGAGCGGCGCGCTCCCGCGAGCTGTTCGTGACGAAGACCACGCCGCGCCCCGCGGCGCGGAGGGCCGCCACCAGGTCGCGGGCGCCGGGCAGCAGGGTCGACCCGGCCCAGATGCAGCCGTCCAGGTCGAACGCGAACCCCCGGAGACTCCCGAGCGGGATCAAGCGGGGGGCGGCAGGAAGCAGAGGCCCTGGCTCTGGACGCCGAGAGCGGTGTTGAACTTCGCGCGGAAGTGCTCGATGGCGATCGTGGCCGCCAGCTCCACGATCTGCGGGACCGTGAAGTGCCGGCGCAGCGGCTCGAACTCGACCTCCGTCACCGCGGTGGGCGTCCGCGACGCGGCCTCCGCGAACGCCAGCGCCGCCCGCTCCGGCTCGCTGAAGAGCGGGCTCTCCCGGAAGCGGTCGACGGCCGAGAGCTTCTCGAGCGTCACGCCGTGGCTCATCCCCCGGGATGAGTTGATGTCCATTCAGAACGGGCACCCGATGAGCTGGGCCACGCGGAGGCACACGAGGTCGCGGAGGTCCGCCGCGAGCTGTCCCGACTTCTCGAGCGCGATGGACAGGCCCGCGGACCCTCGCACGAGCGGCGGGCAATGCGCCAGCACGAGCGTGGACGCCAGCGGCGATCCCCACAGCTCGGTCTGCCGCGCGAAGACCTCCTGGACCTCGGGCGGGGCGGTCGCGGGGTCGATCGGCGGAATGCGCCCGGTGATGCCGTCCTTCACCGGGCACTCCCCCGGCGCCGCGCGAGCGGTCCGCCGCGCTTCGCCGTCACGGCCGGATGTCCTGCCGGAATCGCGCCACCACGTCCTGGCTTCCCTGCACCACCAGCGCGGTGTCCGAGGCGAGCGTGAGGAACTGGTAGCCCTTCCCGTACAGCTCGCGCGCCTGCTCCCAGCCGCGCGTGATGTTGCCGAGGGCGAGGCCCGCACCGCGGGCCGCCGCCTCCACGCGGGCGAAGACCGCCTGCACGTCGGGGTGGCCGGGATTGCCCATGTGGCCGAGCGCGGTGGACAGGTCCCCGGGTCCGATGAAGATCACGTCGATCCCGGGAATCTTCACGATCTGGTCGATCTCGTCGACCGCTGCCCGCGTTTCCACCTGGAGGACGACGAGCATCTCCTCGTTGGCGCGCTTCCAGTACTCGGCCGCGTGTCGGCCGTAGCCGCCCGCTCGGTGGCTGCCGGCGATGCCGCGGATGCCCTCGGGCGGATACTTGGCCGCGCGCACCGCCGCCTCGGCCTCCGCCCGCCCGCCGATCCACGGGACCATGACCCCGTAGGCCCCCATGTCCAGCACCCGCTTGATGATGGCCGGGTCGTTCCACTGGACGCGGACCACCGGGATCGTCTCGCTCCCCTCGATCGCCTGCAGCTGGGCCAGCAGCGTCTGCAGGTCGCCGTGCCCGTGCTCCATGTCGATGAGAAGCCAGTCGAACCCGGCGCGGCTCATGATCTCGGCGCTGATCCCGCTGCACAGATGGAGCCACGCGCCCGCGGTCGGCCGCCCTTCGCGCAGCGCGCGCTTCACGTGATTCGTCTTCACCCAGCTCACTGGCCCCTCCACGCGAGCGCTGCGAAGACGCTCGCCGAACTTGACTTTTTGCGGTGCGCTGTGGGATATATCCCCGACACGGACGGGATCTCCGGGCCGGCCTGACGGCAGGCCATCCACGAGGGGGCGACCACGGCACCGGCCACTATACGGCAGCGCGCGAGGGCCTGACAACCGCTGCCGTTATGCTCCTAGAGATCCTCGGCTGCCACGGTGGCAGCGTGCCGAAACGGCGCCTGCCTAGCTTCCTCATCAACGGGCACGTCCTCCTCGAGGCGGGCTCGGTCACGAGCGCCTTGCCGCTCGGCGCGCAGGCCAGCATCGAGCAAGTGCTCGTCTCGCACGCTCACCTCGACCACACGGTGGGCCTGGCGTTCCTCGTCGACAACATCCAGTCGACGCAGACCGTCGCGGGCCGGAACGCCACGGTGACGGCGGCGGCCATCGAGCCGGTGATCGACGACCTCCGCACCTACTGCTTCAACAACCGGCTCTGGCCCGACTTCACGAAGCTGCCGACACCCGGGGCGCCGGCCCTCAGGCTCCAGACCCTGCGGGCACGAGAGGCGATCGAGTTCGGGTCACTGACAGTGGTGCCGGTGCCCGTCCAGCACTCCGTGCCAGCCTCCGGATTCATCATCCACGACGGGAGGTCGGGGCTGGTCTTCTCGGGCGACACGGGCCCCACCGAAGAGATCTGGAAAGTGGCGCGGGAGTTCAAGGGCCTCCACGCGATCATCGTGGAGACTGCGTTCCCGAATCGACTCGAGGATCTCGCCACGGTGTCCGGTCATTTCACGCCGGCCCTGCTCCAGCGCGAGATGGACAAGATGCCGGACGCCCCGCTCTGGATCTACCACATCAAGCCGGCCCACTTCGAGGAGACCGCGGAGGAGCTCGAACGGCTCGGCTCGCGGATCCACATCCTGGAGCAGGACCAGACCCACACCTTCTAGCCGTCCGGATCCCGGAGCCGACGCGATCCGGCTCGACGCGACGCCTCAGGCGCGAACGCCCACCGCCCCGTAGTAGTTGAGGCTCATGTAGAAGTCGCCCCGACTCGCGGCCGCCTCCGCGCTCCCGAGCCAGCGGCGCCCCTCCGCCGCCGTCACGACGCGCCACCGGACCGCGAGCTCCACACGGCGCTCCAGCATGGACCGCACGTAGTCGTCGTAGACCGAGTCGACGACGACGAACGCTCGGCTCCGCACGTCCCTCAGGCCGGCCAGACGGAGGCGACGCGCGAGCGTCCGCCCGCTCCACGGCTCGGCGTAGAAGCGCTCCGCGTGCCCGTCCACGAGCCGGCGCGTCAGCGCGCGATCGGGCACGTCCAGCACGAAGGTGCCGAAGTCCTGGTCGAGCACCGCCACCCGGCCGCCGGGACGAGTGACGCGGATCATCTCGCGGACGATCTCGTCGCCCGCGGGGACGTGGAGGAGCACCGTGACGGCCAGCGCGACGTCGAACGATGCCCGTGGAAACGGCAGCGCCAGACCGTCGCCGGCACGGAACGAGAGACGGCCGCCAGCCCTGTCCGTCCGGGCGCGGCGCCGGGCGACGCCGAGGAGCGCACGGCTCGGATCGACGCCCACGGCCGCGCCGTGCGTCCCGACCCGCGCGCCGATGTCGCGGGTCACGACGCCGGTCCCGCAGCCGACATCCAGGACGCGCATCCCCGCCTTGATGCCCACGAGCGACAGGAACCCGCGGCGCAGCCGCGTCTGACCTGGCTGCTCGCCGCGGGCCTCGAGGATCCTCGCGAACCGCTGCGGATCAGGGTCGCGGTCGACGGCCCGGTACGGGTCGACGACGCCGGGCGAGGCCGCGCTCACGTGGCCGGGCTCACGGAGCCGGCCGGGCGGTCACGAGCGGGCGAGGTACTTGTCGGCGCAGGCGGCGCTGCAGAAGTACCGGGTGTCCGGTCCGCTCCCCCGGCTGATCGCCTTGCGGCGAGGTATGTAGGTCTCGCAGACCGGATCCTTGACCAGCTCGTCGAGGCCCGCACGCCGCGGCGGCGCGCCTCGGGAACCGCCTCGGAGCCCCGCCAGGAAGGAATTCACGCTGGCCCGAACGATGAGGAAGATCAGGAACGCGAGAGCCGCGAGGGCGAGGAAGCGGACCACGGGCGGGCGGTGGCGAGACCGCTACCCGCTCTCAGGCTGGATGCGCACCGTGCGGAGGAAGTCGCGGTCGAGCTTCGTCATCTCGTAACGCAGGTCGCGCGCCTCCTCGAGATCGTCCTCGCCGGCTTCCCCGGCGTCCGCGCCGGGCTCGGCCTCCACCGTGCCGGAGGCGTCCTCGTCGTCCGCGCTCTCGTCGCCGCTGCTCGATCGAGCCGTCGCGTCCGCGAGGAGGATGAGCCGGGGCTCGAAGCCGTTGCGCACGAGCTCGTCGAGCGCATCGCGCACCGCGGGGGAACCATCGAGCGAGGCCTCGACAGCCTCGATCAGCTTCGCTACCAGATCGCGCACAACGTCACGCTCGTCCATCAAACTCTGTGGCACAGAATAGCCGTCGCTCGTGCCGGTGTCAAACTTGTGGACGCCGCCGAACCGCGTCCTCCAGGCGCTGGAAGCGGCGGCGCAGCGGCTCGAGCGCCTCGTCGTGCGTGATCACGTAGAGCGCGTCGGTCCGGATGGCCGCGAGCGTCTGCGCCGCGACGTCGTCGGCGTCGAGCGTGCGTCCGATCAGCGTCATCTCCCCGCGCTCCGATCCACCCGGGGCGTTCCGCAGGGTGGCGGGCCTGTTGCGCGCGGCCTGCCGGATGCGCGTCGCCACGCCCATCGGGCAGATGACCGTGACGCCGATGCCGTGCGGACGGAGATCCTTCGCCAGCGTCTCGGACAGGCCCACCACGGCGTACTTCGTGGTGTTGTACACGCCCAGGCCCTGCGACGCGATCAGCCCCGCCATGGACGCGGTATTGACGACGTGGCCGCCCTCCCCCGACGCGATCATCCGCGGCAGGAACGCCAGGAGCCCGTGCACGACTCCCCAGAGGTTCACTCCAACGACCCACTGCCAGTCTTCCCACGTCGCCGCCTCGAGCCCGCCGTGCACGACGACACCCGCATTGTTGCAGAGGAGGTGGGTCGCGCCGTAGCGGTCGAATACGCGGTCCGCCAGGGCCGCAACCTGGCTCCGGTCGGACACGTCCGTCCGAATCGCCAGTCCCTCCGCGCCGAGCGTCGCCATCTGCCGCACGGTCTCCGCGGCGTCCCCCTCGTCGACGTCGGCCACGACGACCCGGGCCTTCTCGCGGGCCAGGCCCAGCGCCAGGGCGCGGCCGATGCCGCTGCCGCCGCCCGTCACGACCGCGACCTTGCCCTCGAGCGTTTTCATGGCTTGCGCGGCTGCTCGGTCCGCGCCTCGTGCATCGCGCGAAGCTGCGGCGTGAGGATCCTCTCGTAGCACTCCGGGCAGATCCCGTGGCTGAACTCGGCGTCCGTATGGGCGCTCACGTACTCCTCCACCCGCTGCCAGTGGTTCCGGTCGTCGCGGATCTTCTTGCAGTACGCGCAGATCGGCAGGAGGCCGTGCAGTTGCTTGACCCGGCCCATCGCCGCCTCGAGCTCTCGTACGCGCTCGGCTAGCTTCGCCCTCAGATCGACCACGCGCGTTGCCACGATGAGCCTGGCGCGGAGCGCGTCGGGGTCGAAGGGCTTGCCCATGAAGTCGCCGGCGCCCGCCTCCAGACCCGCGATGACCTTCGCCCGCTCGCTGTTCGCCGTGAGCAGGATGAGGTACGGCGGGGTCGGGCTACCCTGCGCGTGGACGCGGCGGCAGCCCTCCACCCCCTCGGGCCCGGGCATCATCCAATCGAGGATCGCGACGGACGGCGCGTCCGAGCGCTGCAGCGCTGCCCATGCCGCGTCGCCGTCCACCGTGACCACGACCTCGTGGCCCCAGCCCCGGAGCGTGGCCTCCAGGAGGAGCCGCGAGGCCGCCTCGTCTTCGGCGATCAGAACGGGAGGAAGCGCCGCCGGGCCGGGCGCGGACGAAACGGGGGTCGTCAAGGCTTCGTCCTCCTTCCGCAACCCTACACCTCCACCGCCACGGGAGCACCGAGGTCGAGCGACCGGTAGGCCGCCAGGACCAGGGCCAGGTCCTCGCGGGCGGACTCCGGAGGCAGCGTCGGAGGCCGCCCCTCGCGCACCGCGGCCACGAACTCGGTCAACTGGGCCACCAGTCCGCGCCGGTCTCGCACGAACGCCCGCGCCCGGGTGCCGGAGCGCCCGCGCAACCAGAGGGCCCGGCCGCGATGATCCACCCCGAGCGACCCCTCGGTGCCGGTGAGCCACGCCCACTGCCAGTGGGGCAGCCGGGGCGCCGCGATGGAGTTGGCCAGCGCCGCAACGGCCCCGCTCCGGAACCGGAGCATCACGAACACGGTGTCCTCGCCCTCGGCGGGGAACGTCTTCGCCGGCGCCAGCGCCACGAGGTCGTCCACCGGGCCGGCCCAGTCGCGGAGGAGGTGCAGATAGTGGATTCCGCCGTCGATCAGGAGCCCGCCCCCCATCTCCGCGCGCCGCGTCCGCCATCCGGCCGGCCGCCGGTAGCCTCGCGCGCTCACGACGATCTGACGAAGCTCGCCGATCGCCCCCGCCCGCACGTACGCGCGCGTCGCCGCAAAGGCCGGCACGAAGTGGGCGTTCTCGGCCACCATGAGCACGACGCCGGCGGACCGCGCGGCCCCGATGATGGCGTCGGCCTCGGGCAAGGTCCTCGCAATGGGCTTCTCGAGGAGCACCGCCTTGCCGTGCTCCGCGGCCAGGCGGGCGTGGGCCTCGTGGAGATGGTGGGGCGTGCAGACGATGACGGCGTCGATGCGCGGGTCGGCGGCGGCGGACTCGTAGGAGGCGAACGCCGCGAACCCGCCGAACCGCCGGCGGTAAGCCTCCGCCCGCGCCGGATCGCGGCTCGCGAACGCGATCCGCACCGCGCCGCCGAGCTTCCGGGCCGCTCGCGCGTGAAAGGTGGCGAAGCGGCCGCAGCCCACGATGCCGAGCCCGATCGGCCCCGAGCCGGTCCGCGCGCGGAGCGGCCGGATCGAAGGGCCGTCGCTCGTCGGGAGCGCCGCCATGCCGCGCATCCTACGCACCCTTCCGGGGCCACGCAACGTCGGATACAATCGAGGCCATGCGACGAGTCGCGGTGGTCGGCGTCGGGGTGACCAAGTTCGGCAAGCACGAGCGCACCTGCGCGGAGCTGTTCGCGGAGGCCGGGCTCGACGCCCTCATCGACGCGGGGATCCGCCCGCGCCAGGTGCAGGGCGTGTACGTCGGCAACGTCGTGGGCGAGGCCGGAGAGCGGCAGCTCCACCTCGGCCCCCAGGTCACATCGGCGCTGGGCATCCCCGACGTGGCCGCGACCCGGTTCGAGACCGCGTGCGCCTCGAGCCACGCGGCGTTCCGCCACGCGCTGTTCGAGATCGCCTCCGGCGCGGCGGACGTGCTGCTGGTCGGTGGCGCCGAGCGCGTTCTGACCATGCCCACCGAGCGCTCCACCGAGGTCTTCGCGTACTGCCTCGGACGCGGTGTTCGAGCAGCCGGCCGGGCTCACCTTCCCGGGCGTCTTCGCCCTCATCGCCCGCGCCCACATGGCCAAGTACGGGACGACCGAGGAGCAGATGGCGCACGTGGCCGTGAAGAACCACCGCCACGGGACGATGAATCCAAAAGCCCAGTTCCAGAAGGAGATCACGCTCGAGCAGGTGCTCCGGAGCGCCAAGGTGGCGGATCCCCTCAAGCTCTACGACTGCTGCCCCTTCTCGGACGGGGCGGCGGCGGTCGTGCTGGCCTCCGAGGAGGTGGCGCGGAAGACGCGGAAGCCCGTGTGGGTGCTGGGCTCGGCCCAGGCCGGGGACTCCATGTGTCTCCACGACAAGCACGATCTCGCGCGGGCCCTGGCCACCGAGCGCGCGGCGCTGGCGGCCTACCGTCAGGCGGGGGTGGGTCCCCAGGACGTGGACGTCGTCGAGCTCCACGACTGCTTCACGATCGCCGAGATCCTCGCGACCGAGGGGCTGGGCCTCTGCGAGCCCGGCACCGGAGGCATCGCCGCGGAGAAGGGGGAGACGAGCCTGGGCGGTCGGATCCCCGTCAACACGTCCGGGGGACTCAAGGCGAAGGGGCACCCGATCGGCGCGACGGGCGCGGCGCAGGTGGCGGAGATCGCCACGCAGCTGCGCGGCGAGGCCGGGCGGCGCCAGGTCGAGGACGCGACGGTCGGGCTCACCCACACGCTCGGGGGGAACACGGCGACCGTGCTGGTCAGCCTGTTCGGCTCCGAGCCGCGATGACGACGACGGCCGCCGCGCCCGACGCGGCCCGGGGCATGACGACGGGTGAGTTCTTCGCGCTCGTGCGCGAGGGCCGGCTCGTCGTCCAGCGCTGCGCGGCGTGCGGCGCCCTGACCGTGCCGCCCAAGGTGGTGTGTCCGAGCTGCGAGGGCGTCCGCTGGGACCGCGCCACCCTCGGCGGCGACGGCGAGATCGCCTCCTACACGGTGATCCGGGTTCCGCCGGCGCAACATGCGCCGGAGGCCCCGTACGTGATCGCCGTCGTTCGCATGGCCGAAGGCGTGTCGCTCCTGGGCCGCCTGACGGGGGTCCCGGTCGACGGGGCCCGCGTCGGCATGCCCGTCCGCTTCGCGGGCGCCGCCGCGAACGTGGAACCGCCCGTCATCACGTTCCGGCCCCGCTAGCCCCGGCTTCCCGGTCTCTCACGGTGTCAGGGAGAAACCCGCCTCTCCCTGCGGCCGCTTGGAACCCACCCCTGCGGCGCCCGGTTGCATAATGGAGGGGAGGGTCGCGAGCAGCCTGATCGCGACGCGGCGCCTCCAGGGAGGCCCACGCGTGCACACGCCTCGCATCGTTGCCCTCGGAACCGCCGTCCCGACCCGGCGCTTCACCCAGGGGGAGCTGGCCAAGCTCTTCGGCTACGGCGACGGGCTCCGCCGAAGCTTCTTCCTCAACAGCGGGATCGACGCGCGCCATCTCTACGTCACCGCCGCCGAGCCGCGCGCCGAGACGATCGACGAGATGTCGGCGCGCTTCGCCGAGGGCAGCGTGCGCCTCGGCGTGGACGCGGTCGAAACATGCCTGGCCCAGGCAGGCCTCGGCGTCGCGGACGTGGACTTCCTGGTGACGACGACCTGCACCGGCCGCCTGGTCCCCAGCCTCGACGCGCACCTGATCGCGGCGCTCGGCCTCCGGAGCGACGTGCAGCGCGTGCACGTCGGCGACACGGGATGCGCCAGCGCCATGGTCGTCCTGCAGCAGGCCTGGAACTACCTCCAGGCGTTTCCGAACCGCCGGGTGCTGGCCGTCTCCGTGGAGCTCTGCTCGACGACGTACTACCTCGACGAGGAGGCGGAGACGGCGGTCGCGAACGCGATCTTCGCCGACGGCGCGGCCGCGGTCCTCCTCAGCACGACGGGCGACGGGCCCGAGATCCTGGGCCACCGGACGCTGATCCGATCGGAGTACCTGGACCGCATGGGCTTCACCTTCCCCGAGGGACGCTACCGAGTGCTCCTGTCGCCGGAAGTGCGCCGGATTGCGCCCGCCATGATGGAGGAGCTCTCCGAGGCCATCCTCAAGGATCACGGCCTCGCCAAGGAGGACGTGCGGTTCTGGGTGCTCCACTCGGCGGGCCGGCGGGTGATCGAGAACGCCCAGGCCCTCCTGGGGCTCTCCGACGACGACGTCTCGTACTCGCGCGGGGTCCTGCGCCGCTTCGGCAATCTGTCGTCGGCCACCGTGCTCTTCGTCCTGGACGCGGTCATGCGGAGCGGCCGGCCCAGCGCCGGGGACATCGGTCTCATGATGGCGCTCGGACCCGGCTTCGCCGCCGAGGGCGCGCTGCTGCGGTTCTAGCCGCGATGCTGCCCCCCTACCCCGCGAGGCCGCGCGCAGCGAGCTGATGGACGAGCTCGATGCGCCCGCCGCCGAGCTGACCCAGTCGCTCTCGGACATCGCGCGCCTCAACCGCATCGGCGGCACGCAGACCATCCGGCGTCACGTCGCGCCGTTCCTGGCCCGCCTGCGGCCGGGCGAGACGCTCCGGATCCTCGACATCGGCACCGGAGCGGCGGACATCCCGCTGGCCCTGGCGACATGGGCGCGGCGCCGTGGCCGGCGCGTCCGGGTCACCGCTCTCGAGATGCACCCGACGATCTGGCGTCACGCCGCCCACGCCGCGAAGGACACGCCCGAGGTGCGCATCGTCGCCGCGGACGGCCTCGCGCCGCCGATCCGGCCCCGCTCGGTGGATGTGGCGCTCTGCTCGCTCGTCCTCCATCACCTCCCCGAGGAGGCGGTCGTCGCTCTTCTCCGCCAGCTTGCCGCGCTCGTGCGACTGGGCTTCGTCATCAGCGACTTCCGCCGGGGGCGGCTCGCCTGGGCCGCGGTGTGGCTCGTGACGCGCGCGACGGCGTGCGGTCGCATTGCGCGCCACGACGGGCCGCTCTCGGTGCGACGGGCGTACACGCCCGCGGAGCTGACCCGCCTGGCGGAGCGCGCCGGATTGCCGGACCTTCGCTGGCAGCGAGCGCCCGCGTTCCGCCAGGTCGGCGTCTGGACGCGCGGGTCCGAGGGGGCCGCGCGTGCGGGCTGACGCGGTGGTCGTCGGCGCGGGGCCGGCCGGCGCCGCGACGGCGATCCTCCTCGCGCGGGAGGGGTTGTCGGTCGCCCTCCTCGACCGGGCCCGGTTCCCCCGCGACAAGATCTGCGGCGAATACCTCTCGCCGGAGGGTAGCCGGATCCTGGATCGCCTGGGCGTCCTCGCCCGGGTGGAGGCGAACGGAGCCCGCCCGCTCCGGGGCATGCGCATCCTCGGGCCCGACGGCACGCAGCTCGTCGGAGACTACCCGCCCGACGGCGCGCGCCCCGGCGATCGGCCGCGCGCCCTCGCCGTGCGCCGCCGGATCCTGGACGCGGCGCTCGTGGAGCGTGCCCGGGAGGTCGGCATCTCCGTCCGCGAGGGGATGCGCGTGGTCGACCTCCTCCGGGAGGGCACGCGCATCACCGGCGTCGTCGCCGAGCCGGTCGGCCTCGAGCGGCGCACCACGGCGGCGGAGCGATTCTCGGCGCCGCTCGTGGTCGCCGCCGACGGGCGGACCTCCGTGATCGCGGAGCGCCTGGGGCTTCGACGCCCACATCCGTGGCTCCACCGGCTCGCGCTGGTGGCCGACATCGAGGGCGCGTCGGGCGATCCCGAGCGAGGCGAGATCGTCCTCGCCCCACCCGCGTACTCGATCCTGAACCCGGTCGGCGCCGGCGTCGGCAATTTGAGCCTCGTGATCCCGATCGAGGAGGCGCGGCGGCACAAGGCGGACCTCGCTGGTTACTTCGATCGTGTCACGCGAGAGCTCCCGGGATTCCGCGAGCGGCTCCGGAACGCGCGGCGCACCGGGCCCGTCCGCGCGCTGGGCCCGCTCGGTTACCGGGTTGCCCCACCCCGCGTGGACGGCGTGCTTCTGACCGGAGATGCCGCCGGCTTCCTCGATCCGTTCACGGGCGAAGGCATCTACGCCGCCCTCCGCTCGGCCGAGGTCACGGCGGAGGTGGGAGCCCGGGCCGTGAAGGCGGGCGACGTCTCCGCCGCCGCCCTGCAATCGAGCCACGCCCGGCGCGCGACGGAGTTCGCCGCCAAGACACGGCTGACCGTCGTCCTCCAGCGCGTCATCGCCCGGCGCGCGCTCTCGGTCGCTGTCACGCGACTCCTCGCCGCCCGGCCGGGGCACCTGGCGCGTCTCATGGGCGTCCTCGGTGACTTCGTGCCGGCCCGGGCGCTTCTCGAGCCGCGGTTTCTCGCCGCCCTCCTCCCCCGCCCCCGGTTCCGACTGGTGCGGTCACCGGAGATCCGCTAAGCTTCGCCGTCGTGGATCCGCGCAGCCGGCTCGTGGCGCTGGCCGGGACAGCCGATGCTCGCTCGCTGGCCGAGGGAGCCCTCTGGATCGCCGCCGAGGCCCAGCCGGGTCTCGACGTCCAGGCGTGGCTCTCCCGGCTCGATGCGCTCGGGTACCGGGCAGCCGAGCGGCTCACCTCCGAGATGGACGTCGACCACGCGGCGACGGCCGTGTCCCAGTTCCTGTTCGAGGAAGTAGGCTTCCGGGGCAACGCCGAGGACTACTACGATCCTCGCAACAGCTTGCTCCACGATGTGATCGACCGCCGGCTCGGCATCCCGATCACGCTCTCGATCGTGTACGTGGCGGTCGCGGCCCGGGCCGGGCTCAAGGCCGTGGGCGTGGGACTGCCCGGGCATTTCATCGTGCGGGCCGAGCGCCGCGGCCGCCATCGGCTGATCGACCCGTTCCACGGCGGCGGGCTCCTGGATCGCGCGGCCTGCGAGGCGCTGGTCGCCCGCGTGCGTCGCGGCGGCGGCCCGCTCGACCCGCGCTGGCTGGCGCCGGTCACCACGCGCCAGATCTTCATCCGGGTGCTCAGCAACCTGAAGGCCGTGTACACGGCCCTGGGCGACTGGGCGCGCGCGCTGTCGGCCGTGGAGCGCATCCTGCTGCTCGCCCCCGACCTGCTCGAGGAGCTCCGGGACCGCGGCACGCTCCACGCGCGACTCGGACAGGGCCCGGCGGCGGTGCGGGACTGGGAGGCGTACCTCCAGCGCGCGCCCGAGGGATCCGACGCTGCCCAGGTCAAGGGCCGCCTCCAGGCTCTCCGGCAAGCGCTCGGGTCGCTGAACTAGCATCCCGCTCCAGCGTCACCGCCGGAGGGTGCGTACATCTAGCGGAGGCGGCTGACGAACCGGCGCAGGTTCTTGAGGTAGTACCCCATCGCGAGCGTGATCACGGCCGAGATGACGGCAATGACGAGGTGGCTCACCTCGGCGGTCTCGCGATAGGCGAGCGCCTCCCACACCGTGTAGAAGACGCCGAAGCAGATCGCCGTTCCGATCAGGAGCCGGTGCGCGATGATGATGAGCACGGGTCGTCCGCCGTCCGTCATCCGAGCACCCAGCCCCCGTCGACTCGCAGCACCTGGCCCGTCACGTAGTTCGACGCGGGCGACGCCAGGAAGAGGACCGCCTCGGCCACGTCCTCCGCCTGCCCCATTCGCGGAATCGGAAGGTCTTCGGCCGAGTAGGCGTATCCGCGTGTCATCTCCGTCTCGACGCCGCCCGGAGCGACGCTGTTGACGTAGATCCCGCTCTGGCCCACGTCTTTGGCCACCCAGCGAGTGAGCGCGATGACACCCCCCTTGGCCGCCGCGTAGGCGGGACCGGAGCGGCCGCGCCGGGCATCCGGGCTCTCGGCCGGGCGCGACACCGCGCCCCCGATGATCCCCGAGATCGACGAGATCGTCACGATCTTCCCGTAGCCCTGGGCACGCATCACGGGGATGACCGCCTGGACCGCATGGAACGTGCCGGTCAGGACGACGTCGAGCACGCGGTCCCAGACGGCCTCGGTGGTCTCCTCGAGCGGATCCCGGTGAATGATCCCGGCCGCGGTGACGAGGATGTCGAGGCGCCCCAGCGATCGCACCACCTGCTCCACCGCCTTGCGGACGGCCTCGGCATCGGTCACATCCAGGCGCAGGCCGACGGCGCGCCGGCCGGTGGAGGCGATCGCCGCTTCAGCGTCGGCGGTCGACAGGAGGTCCGTCACCACGACGTCGGCACCGCCTCGCGCGAGAGCCATCGCCGACGCGCGCCCGATCCCTCGCGCACCCCCCGTCACCAGCGCCACCTGGCCGCGGAGGTCGGCCGGACCGCTCGATCTGGGGCCGGTCATCAGCGCGGCCGCGGACCCGCGAGCGCCCCGGGAGCGAATCCGAGGGCGGACATGAGCGGCGCCAGCGTCTGCCGGTCCTCCCGCGATCCCTGGCGCCACAGGCGGGCCGCGGCGTTCTGCGCCTCCCACAGATCGATCGGCGCGTCGAGCGCGTGGCCGATCGCGAGCAGCGCGAGGGCGTCGGCCGCGGCCGCTGACGTGACGTGCGCGCGAAGCGTCTCGAGGGCGCACCCGAGCGCCGAGCCGATCGCCCGCGTGACGTCCTCGGCGTGCGGAGCCCGAGAGAGATGGCCAGCGAGCGGGCCTCGGCGAGGACCTCCCGGAGCCGCTGCGTCGATTCCGCCACCGGGCCGCCCTCGGCGAGCCTGGCGAGCTCGTCCCTCGCCGCTCGGGCGAGGAAGCCGACGGGCCACGTCGGCGAGATCTGGTGGAATGGGTCCCTCCACCCGGCGAAGCTCGCCGAGAAGCTGCCGGCTGGCCGTCTCGACCGGAGCGCCTGCTGAGCCGTCGAGCACGCGCTCGGCGAGCCCGGCCACGAGCCGGCGGCGCTCGTCGAGGAAGACGTCGGCCGTCGTGTACGCGCGCCCGCCGAAGTGCTGCTCGAGCTCGCGCGTCCATTCCGCCCGCCCCCGGAGGGGGACGAGGCCGAGCAACGCCTCCCGGGCCGCCGCGAGGGCGTCGGCCTCGATACCCGTCCGCACGCGGGCGTGGATCTGGCCGTCTCCGTCATCCAGCACCGCCACGTCGACCTCCTCGCTCTCCTCGGTCACGCGCGCGGTCACCCGCACGCGGCCGATCGACAGGGACGCGTCGTCGACCGCCACCCGAGCCCACTGGCGCCGCTCCACCCGGAACGCGTGGATCTCGGCCGGATCGCCGTAGCCCTCGGTGGGCCCCGCGATCGCGTAGTGCGCGGCGACGCGCGCCAGGTCGGTCGCGCAGGGCGCCACGTGCCGTCGCCACACTCCGGCGCCGTCCCGAAGCTCCGGGAGGTTCGACGGCGCGGCCCCGAGGCGACGAAGGAGCTCCTCCTCGAGTCCCGCGTCGCCGCCGAGAGCCCGCGCCAGCTGGAGCACGCGGGCCGCGTACCGGAGCACCTGGACGGTCTCGATCCCGGAGATCTCGTCGAAGAACCAGCCGCACGACGTGTACATCAGCAGGCGGTGACGCTGAAGCTCGAGGCACCGGAGCACCTGGACGCGGCCGTCGGCATCCAGCGGGCGGAGCGCGTGACGATCGAGGAAGGCCGTCACGGACGCGGGGGTCCGATCGAGGAGCACCTCCACGTAGGCGTCGCGCGCGGCCCAGGGATCCTTGAGCAGCGCGGCCGCCCGGGCCTCGTAGAGCGGGTCCACGCTGTCGCGCAGCCAGTCGAGCGCCTCGCGCAAGGGCGCCCGCCAGCGCTGGTCCCAGCCGTGGTGGCGCCCGGCCCGGCACCCGCAATCGGCCGCGCCAGCGCTCGACGCCGTGCGCGCAGCTCCACGAGGACCCGTCCACGACCCGCGCCTCCATCGTCGGGCGGATGCGCCGCGAGGAACGCGGCGTGGCTGGTGAGCGTCGCGGCGCCGCCGGCCTCGATCCGGGCGCAGGCCGCGGCCAGCGCCATCTCGCCGAAGCGATGGTGATGGCCGTAGGTCTCGCCGTCGGTCGCGATCTGAACGAGCTGCGGGTGCGCGGCGGTCTCGTCGAAGCCGGCCAGGAGGCGTGTCGCCAGCGCATCGCCCGAGCGGAGGAGCCCGTCGAAGGCGACGGCGTGGGAGATCGGTCCGTCGTAGAAGAAGAGCGCCAGCTCGCGGCCTCCGCGCCCTTCCCAGCGGTAGGCCCGGCGCGGGTCCAGCGCCGGCTCCGGGTCGCCAGTCGCCGCCCGGCTCGCGCACGCCGGCGGCCTGGGACGGCGCGAGGAGCGTGAAGCGCACGCCCTCCTCCGCCAGCACCTCGAGCGTCTCGCGGTCCGCGGCGGTCTCGGGGAGCCACATCCCGTGCGGCCTCGCGTCCGAAGCGATGCCGGAAGTCGGCCAGGCCCCAGCGCACCTGGGTGACCTTGTCGCGACGGCTGCAGAGCGGCAGGATCGCGTGCCCGTACGCCTGCGCGATCGCGTTCCCGTGTCCCCGCGCCGCGCGGCTCGTCCGGTCGGCCTCCAGGATCGCGCGGTAGACGTCCGGACGCTCGTGCTCGAGCCATGCCATGAGCGTGGGGCCGACGTCGAACGCGAGGGCGGCGAAGTTGTCCACGACGTCGAGGATGCGATTCTGCGCGTCGACCCTTCGCGCCGCCGTGTTCGGCGCGTAGCACTCGGCGGTGACGCGCGCGTTCCAGTCGTGAAACGGAGCGGCGGAGTCCTGGACCTCGACGCGCTCGAGCCAGGGGCTCTCGCGAGGAGGCTGGTAGAAGTGCCCGTGGATCGCGACGAATCGGGGACCGCTCACGAATGAAGGGGCCGGTCAGATCCCGTCAAGGCGAGGCGCGCGGGCCTCCGGTCGGCGAGGTGGCTCGCGCGCGGCCTTGCCCAGCTGCAGCCGGGACCCGTGGCAGATTCGGCCGGGCCGGGAGGAACGAGGACCGTGGACGCTACCAGCGTGGGGGCCGGCCCGAACCTCCGCGTCCGCCGCCCATGCCTCCCGCCACCGCGACCGCCACCGCCACCGCCCCCCGCGCCTTGCGGGTTGGCAAGCTCCACCTTGATGGTGCGACCGTCGAGCCGCTGGCCGTTGAGCATGCTGACGGCCTTCTGGGCTTCCTCGTTGGTCGCCATCTCGACGAAGCCAAAGCCTCGAGACTGCCCCGAGTACCGGTCGGTGATGACCGTCGCCGACTCCACCGTCCCGCACTGGACAAAATGCTCGCGCAGGGCTTCGGAGGTAGTCGAGTACGAGAGACCGCCCACATACAGCTTGACCGCCATGTGACCTCCTTTGGTGAGGGGTCGAAGCGCTCTTAGCCCCGCAGCATAGCACGGTCGCCGGGTCTCGGATTCGGCCACCATTCATCGAGCGGGGCCCCAGGAGCCGCTCCCGCAGCAGATCCGGGCACCCCGGGAGGGGTTCGGGGGAGGGGCGGGCAGGCCGCTCCTGCGGCCAACCATCGTGCGGGACTTGCCCGCGGCCGCGGTTTGCGGCAGGCCTTGCCCGCCCAGGGGGCAGCGAGGGCGATCCACGCTGCCACCGTCCTGGTCCCGGCCGAGTCGAAGGTGCGGACGTCTGGCGGCTCCGGCAGGCCGGGCTCCGCTCGGCGGTGACTCTCGCCGTGTGTTCCACCACGGAGGCCGGAGCGTGCGGCGGAAAGGTCTGGGGCACCCCGGGTTCGAGAGCGTCAACAAGCGCTACTTCGACCAGAAGTGGCGGGGGAACGGACGCGACGCAAGAGCTGGAAACGCCGGCTCGCGGTTCGCGTCTCCTCTGGTAGCTCCGCGGGGGGCCGACCTACTAGGAGCGGCCCCGGCCCCGCGAGGACCGCGGGACCGACGGCGCCCGCCGAGAATCGACCGGACGCCCGACTCGGATCGTGGGGCGTGAGGCCCCGGAATCGCTAGCCGAACGGCAGGAGCAGCTTCGTCAGGGTCGCTCGCACCTCGTCAGGCGTGGTCACGCCAACCGCGCGTACGATTCCCTTCTTGTCGACCACGACGTTGTGCGGCACGCCCCGAATGCCGAGCTGCGTGATGTACTCGCCGGTCGCGTCGATCAGCACCGTTCCCTGGATGTTATGGATCTTGCAGAAATGCAGGGCTTCCTGTCGTGGATCGACGTGTTCCCACACGTTGACCATGACGATCTCGAGCCCGTACTTCTCGGCTCGCTTGCGCACTTCCTCGAGTAGCGGAGCCTCCGCTTGGCAGGGCCCTCACCAGCTGGCGAAGAAGTTCAGGATGTACTTCTTCCCCCGGTACTCCTCCGACGTGCGCGGGCGGCCCGTCACCATGTCCGGCAGGCTGAAGGCCGGGAGCGGCTTGCCGATCAGCGGATGCCGCCAGTCGCTCGGCAGCTCGGCGGGCTGGCCCTCGAGCCGGTCCTGGAACACGCTGACCGTGCTGGTGCCCGCGTCCGAGACGTACACGGTGCCCGATTCCTGGTCGACCGCGAGGTCGCCGGGCGCCTTGCCCACCGGCACGCGCGCCCACTCCCGGCCGCTTGCGCGGTCGATCACGCTCACGCGCCCGGTGCCCCGGTTGGCCGCGTAGATGCGGTCGCCCACCGCGCCCGAGACCCATGCCCACCGGAGCGCGCTCGACGGTCAGCGTGTCCACGACCTCCTGCCGGTCCAGGTCCACGACCGCCACGGTGCTCACGAGCGAGTTGGCGATGTAGGCCCGGCCGCGGGGCGCGTCCACCGCGATCTTGCACGGCGCGTAGTCGAGCTTGATCTCGCCGATCGGCTCGCTGGTCTTCCCGTCGATGATCGTCATGGAGGCATCGCCGAAGTTGACGCAGTAGACGCGGTCCCGCACCGGGTCCGACCCCAGGCTCCCCGCGGCCATCTTCGCCGGCACCGTCGCGATGACCTCGAGCCGGTCGGCGTCGATGACGCTCACCGTGTTGTCCGCCGTGTTGCCGACGTACATCCTGCGGCGCTCCGCATAGAATCCGGCGCCGGCCGGGTAGTGCTGGACGGGGATCTGCTTGATGATCTTGAGGGTCTTCGTGTCGATGACCGAGACGACATCGGATCGGGCGTCGGTCGAGAACACCCGGCCGCCTTCGCGGTCGTGCACGAGCCCGATCGGCTCCCGGCCGACCGGCACCTGGGTCACGACTTCGCGGGAGTCGAGATCGAACACTGCGACGCTGTCGCTGCGCGCGCATGCCACGTATCCGCGTCGGCCCTCACCGTCGACGGCGATGCCTTCGGGCCCGTAGCCGACGGGGATCGCGCTCGGCGCAGGGAAGCTGTCCGACGTCTCCATTCACTCTCCTCGCGGCAAAACCTGGGGGTGCTGGGTAACGGCCTGCGACACGGAGTGGCTCGAGGCCCGGCACACTATGCCCGATCGCCCCTCACATGGCAAGGATTCCCCGGAAGCGCGGGATGCGCGGGTGCTCACGCGGGTCCGGCCTTGTCCGGCACATCGCCGCCCAGCGCGGGCGGGCGGCGCTGCAGGAGGGCCAGCAGGCGCGTCGCGGCCTCGACGAGCCCGCCCGGGAAGAGCAGCACGATCGCGATGAACAGCACCCCGAAGATCAGGAGGTGGAGGTCCACCCACCGAAGCGCCAGGTACTCCCGCAGGAAGACGAACAGGGCGGCGCCGAGCACCGGGCCGTGCACCGTGCCCACGCCCCCGATGAACGTGATCGAGCACGGCGTCGAAGGTCCAGGTCGGGCTGAACGCGTGCTGGGGGTAGTAGCTGATGTGGTAGAAGGCGAACAGCCCGCCGGCCAGCCCCGCGAGGCTCGTCGACACGGCCACCGCGGCGAGCTTGACGCGGAACGCCCCCACCCCCGAGGCCTCAGCGGCGGCCTCGTCCTCGCGGATGGCCTCCATGCGCGAGCCCGAGCCGCGAGCCCGCCAGCCACGCGACGCCGAGCGTGCGTGCCCACCGCCAGCGCGGCCGCGACGTAGTAGCGATCGCGGCAGCCGGTAGGCCGGCGATGGCGGCCGCCGGCAGCGTGGAGATCTCGGGCAGCAGGTTGCCGACCGCGATCCGGAGGACCTCGGCCAAGCGCCAGCGTGCCGATGGCGAAGTACGCGCCGCGCAGCCGGAACGCGACGAGCGCCAACGGCGACACCGGCCAGCGGCGGCGACCGTCGTCCCCGCTCCCATCGCGACGGGGATCGGGCACGCCTGCCGACCCAGAGGCTGCGCGCTACCAGCGCGCCGAGCCCGAAGAAGGCCGCGTGACCGAGGTTCACCTGCCCCGCGTAGGCCGCCCATGATGTTCCAGCTCTGCGCGAGGGCCACCACGAGGAAGAACACGACCCCCAGGTTGAGCCAGTCGTCCCGCGCGACCGCCAGGGGCGCGAGCCCGAGCACCGTCAGGACGGCCGCCGATCCGGCCGCTCGCCCGAGTCCGACGCGACGGCGGCCGCCGGTCACGACCGCCCGAACAGGCCCTGGGGACGGGCCACCAGGACGCAGAAGAAGAGGACCAGCCCGACCACCTCGCGATAGGCGCCGCCGAACACCACGGCGCTCAGCGCCTCGGCGCAGCCGAGCACGATGCCGCCCGCGAAGGTGCCGAACGCGGAGCCGAGCCCGGCCAGCACGATCACGATCAGCGCCTTCAGCGTCCACTCGAGCCCGATGGATGGGCTGATCGAGTAGCCCAGGCTGACCAGCGTGCCGGCCGTCCCGGCCAGCGCGGTGCCGATGGCGAAGGCCAGCAGTGTAGGCGCGCCGCACGTCGATCCCGAGCAAGCTGCGCGGCCTCCCAGTCCTCGGCGGTGGCGCGAATCGCCTGACCCCAGCGTGCGCGCTGGAGGAACTGGTGGAGCAGGGCGATCAAGGCGAGCGCCACGACGAGGTTCAGGAGGCGCACGAGCGGGAACACCACGCCCCCGAGCGCGAGAGCAGCGTCCGCGGTAGGCGGTGGTGATCGATCGCTCGTCGGCCGTGAACAGCCGGACGGCCAGCGCCTGAAGGGTGAGGGCGAGCCCGAACCCGACCAGGAGCGAGTTCTTGATCCGCGTCTCCTCGCCGTGACGCACGACGAAGCGGAACAGCCCTCCGTAGAGGACGGCGCCCAGGGCGCCTCGCCAGCGGGATGATCAGCAGCAGCGCGAGGAACGGATCGAGCCCCAGGATCGCCACCAGAGCGAAGGCGGCGTACCCGCCGAGCATGATCAGCTCGCCGTGCGCCACGTTGAGCACCCGCAGGACGCCGAACACGAGCGACAGGCCGGCGGCGGCCAGCCCGTAGAGACTCGCCCAGTAGGACCCCGAGGACCAGCTGCTGGAGCGAACCCGATCACGCCCGCCTCGCCGTCACGGCTCGACCGCGAGCGGTCCGAGATACGCGCGACGCACGCGCGGGATCCGCCAGGATCTCGGCGCCGGTACCCTGCCCCACCACCCGACCGTGCTCCAGCACGTAGGCGCGATGCGCCAGGCCGAGCGCGGCGCGGACGTTCTGCTCGACGAGCAAGATCGCCGACCCCCGCCGCGTTGATCTCGCCGAGGACTCCGAGCACGAGCTCGACCAGCGCGCGGCGCGAGACCGAGCGAGGGCTCGTCGAGCATGAGGAGGCGCGGCCGCGTCATGAGCGCGCGCCCGATCGCCACCATCTGCTGCTCGCCGCCGGACAGCGCGCCCGCCCGCTGCCTGCGGCGCTCGCGCCAGCCTGGGGAAGATCCCGTAGATGCGGTCGAGCGTCGCCTGGCGCTCCGGGCGCGCCCGGGACCCGAAGGCGCCCAGCGAGAGGTTCTCCTCGACGGTCATGTGGCCGAAGAGCCGACGGCCCTCGGGCACCATCGCCACACCGCGCTCCACCACGCGGTGCGGCGGGAGCCCGCCCAGGTCCTGGCTCTGCCACAGGATCCGGCCGGCGCGCGGGCGCGTGAGGCCGGTGATGCATCGAAGGAGCGTCGTCTTGCCGGCGCCGTTGGCCCCGACGAGCGCCACGATCTCGTCGGCGCCGACCCGCAGGCCGACCCCGGCCAGCGCCCGGAGCTCTCCGTACGTCGCGTCGAGGCCCTGGACCTCAAGCACGCGACCGGCTCCCCGCGCTCCCTCCGCTTCCCTCGCGGCCCAGATACGCGTCGACGACGGCGGGATCGACGGCCACCGCGCCCGGGGCGCCCTCGGCGATCTTCTCGCCGGCGCTCAGGACGACGATGCGATCCGACAGGTCGAGGAGCGCCCACACGATGTGCTCGACGAGCATGAGGGTCACGCCCTCGTCCCGGATCCGGCGGACGACCGCCATCGCGTCCCCCGTCTCCGCCGGGGTCAGACCGGCCATGAACTCGTCGAGCAGGAGGAGGTCCGGTCCGGTGGCGAGCGCCCGCGCCAGCTCCAGGCGCCGCCGCTCGAGAAGGCTCAGGCGCGCCGCGGGCACGTGCGCCTTGGCCTCGAGACCCGCCAGGGCCAGGAAGCGCGTCGCGGTCCGCTCGGCCTCGCGGCCGTGGGCGCGCCGGCGTCCGTGGAGGAGCCCCACCAGGACGTTGTCGATCGCCGTCAGACCCGGAAACGGCCGCACGTGCTGGAAGGTGCGCGCCACGCCGTGCGCGCACCGGCGATGCGAGGGCAGCCGGGTGACGTCCCGGCCGCGAAGGCGGATCTGCCCCTGGTCGGGGCGCAGCGCTCCCGCGATCAGGTTGAAGAGCGTGGTCTTGCCCGAGCCGTTCGGGCCCATGATCCCGACGACGCTGCCCGCCGGGACCTCGAGGCTCACGCTCCGAACCGCCTGCACGCCCGCGAAGGCCTTGGACACGCCTTCGAGGGCGAGCAGGGGCTCGGCGCGCGTCACGCGGAGCTCAGTCGTCCCGGCTCAGCGCTTGGAGTAGGGCGGCGCCGGGTAGCTCAGCGGCTGCGTGGCGAAATCCTTCGGCCAGACCAGCTCCTGCTTGCCGTTGAGCCACTGAAGGAAGGCGCCCTGGACGATGCCGGTCCCGTCGGCCCGGAACTTCACCGGCCCGACCACCGTGGTCATGTCGGTGGCGGCGATGGCGTCGCGCACCTTCTCCCGGTCTGCGGCGCCGGCCTTGTTGAGGGCGGCCACCAGGATCTGGACGCACGCGTACGCGGGCCCGGTGATCGGGTCCGCGGGCCGTCCGACCTTCTTCACGTGCGCCGCGTTCAGCTCGGTGACCCCCGGATACTTGAACGCGTTGTGCCAGCCCGGGGCGAAGACGGTGTAGTCACCGTCCTTGCCGAGGTTCTGCGACCAGACCGGCGCGTCGGGCGCGCGGATGACGAACACGAGCTTCGGATTGAAGTCCAGCTCGTGCATCTGCTTGACCATCGCCATCCCGTCCGGAGGCGTCGGGAGCGAGAACATGGCGTCGGCGTTCGCGGCCTTTGCCTTGAGGATCAGGTCCGAGTAGTCCTTCGCGCCGACCGCGTACTCGCCCTGGACGACAACCTCGTACCCCGCGCCCTTGCCCGCCTCCACCCAGGCCGCGGCCATCTCGCGGCCCCAGTCGGTCTTCTCCAGGAAGAGCGCGACCCGCTTGGGCCGGTCGGCGGCCGGGATCGAGTTCAGCATCGGGACCAGCTGCTGGCCGATATCGGGCGACTTCCAGAACGGCGAGAAGAGGTAACGGAAGCCCTGCTCGTGGATCTTGTGGAGGGCGAACGCCACGCCGAGGTACGGGACCTTGTTCTTCTCGGCCACCGAGGCCGCCGCGGCGTGTAGATCCGAGCCGAACGTGCCCAGGTAGGCCACGACACCCTGGGCGGCCAGGGTCTCGTAGCGAGCGACGGTCTTCGTCGCGTCGGACTCGTCATCCAGGATCACCAGCTCGAGCGGGACCTTCTTGCCGCCCACGGTCACGCCCCCGCCGCGGTTCACGTCCTCGATCGCGATCTCGTAGCCCGCGCGGACCTGGCCACCGGGGGCCGCGTATCGCCCGGTCAGGGGCACGACGGCCCCGACCTTGATCGTCTGGGCGACCGCCATCGCCGGCCAGACGGGTCCGCCGGCCACCAGGAGCCCGGCCAGCGCGCTCAGGATCCATCCTCGTCGCGTCATTGCGGCCCTCCCTTTCGGTGAGATTCCCGAGGCAGACGCCGACGCGCCGGGCGCCCGCGCGAGGGACGCTCCGATCCCGACGCTCTCGTCCGCCCGCTCGGGACGTGCCTCGTAGAAGGTGACGTTCAGGAACCCCGGCGGCGTCCGGGCGACCAAGAGCCGGGCGACCTCCGGGCCGTGGTTCTCGATCCGGTGGGGCACGCTCCCGTCCCAGTGGAAGCTGTCCCCGCGCGCCAGCACGAACCGCTGGTCACCCTGCACCGCGGTGATCGTGCCCTCGAGGACCCAGTGACACTCCTCGCCTTCGTGCGAGTGCGTGCGTCCCTCTGCCGTGTAGCCCGACGGAATCTCGAGAAGGAGCATCTCGAGGCTCCGGTTCGGCGCGGAGAGGAAGAAGACGAGCTTGTCGGGGTCCCCGAACGAGACCGCCCGTCGCTCATGACGCCGGGTGACGTGGCAACCGAACGCCTCTTCGACGAAGAGGTAGGTCAGCGGCACGCCGAGCGCCTGGGCCAGCTTCTGCACGGTCTGGAGCGACGGCGAGGCCTTGCCGGTCTCGACCTGGCTGATGTAGGGCTTGGAGAGACCGCTCTTTCGCGCGAGGTCCTCGATGACCAGCCCGCGCCGGACTCGGAGCTCGCGGATCCTCCTCCCGACGTCCACCGTGCGTCCTAGCGCTCCTCTCGGCGAGCCCGATGCCGGCCCGCCGACACCGCGCCCGCTTGACAGATCCGGTTGAATGGTGTTTGACACTAGCGAACCAAGCTTGCTGCTGTCAACACGTCTGCCGGATGACGGGAGCCGCCCGGGGTACGATGCCGTGGCCGGCACTGACCGGCACACGGCCCCAGGGAGGATCGGGATCATGGTGAAGCCGGAGCACTCGGGACCACTCCCCCCGCACGCGATGTCGGAGGCGGAGCTGGCGGCCATCCGCGCCCCGTACGAAACCCTCATCGGCTTCGTCCCCCCTCGGATCATGGCGCGCACGGACCTCCTCGCCCGGGTCGATCCCGAGCTCCTGCGTCTCGAGGAGCAGACGCGCCTCAGAGCGATGTACCCTGCCTGCTTCGACGTGAAGACCTCGCAGCTCATGCTGTTCGGCATCCTGCTCGCCCTGATGGGAGACGCCGCGCGGCTTCATGCGATCGCGGCCCGGCGGGCAGGCGCCTCCTGGGAGGAGCTCTCGGCCGTCGTGAGCCTCGCGTTCCTCTTCCGCGGCCTCCCGGCCGCGAACCTCGGGGCGGAGATCATCCAGAAGATGGCGGCGGACGAGGGCAGCGCCGCGCAGAAGGCTTGACGATTCGCTTGCGTCGGGGCGCGCCCGCGGCAGGCGCGGCCCCAGGAGGTCTCGCGATGACCGTGCCATACCGCGCCGACCAGGTCGGAAGCTTCCTGCGCCCGGCCGCGCTGCTCGAGGCGCGCAAAGACCCCGCGACCCGGCCGGAGCGCCTGCGGGAGCTGGAGGACCGCGCGATCCTGGAGTGCCTCGCCCGCCAGCGCGACCTCGGGTTCGAGATCTTCACCGACGGCGAGCTCCGCCGCTCGAACTTCATGAGCGACTTCTGGGACGCGGTGGCCGGTCTCGACCACGGAGACGCCGTGGCCCGCATGTGGCAGGTCGGCGGCCACGGGCTCCCCCCACGTGAGCGCCGTCACCGGCATCGTGACGCAGAAGCTCCGGCAGCTCCGACGGCTCACCGGGCACGAGCTCCCGTTCATGAAGCAGCACAGCCCCGGCGCGATCAAGGTCACGCTCCCCAGCGCCACCCAGTTCCCCGCGATCGCCTACAAGCGCGGCATCTCGGACCGCGTCTACGCGACCCCCTCCGAGTTCCTGTGGGATGTCGGGAAGATCCTGAAGGCCGAGGTGCAGGCCCTCGTCGACGAGGGCGTGTCGTACGTCCAGATCGACGCGCCGCGCTACAGCTACTACATGGACCCGAAGTGGCGCGACTGGATCCGCACCGAGATGGGCCAGGACCCGGAGGCCGCGCTGGACGAGGCCGTCCGCGTGGACAACGCCTGCCTCGAGGGAGCCCGCCGGCCCGGCGTGACGGTCGCCATCCATCTCTGCCGCGGGAACAACCGGAGCCACTGGTACGCCGAGGGCGGCTACGACCCGATCGCCGAGAAGCTCTTCACCTCGCTCCAGGTGGACCGCTTCCTCCTGGAGTACGACGACGCGCGCTCCGGGACGTTCGAGCCCCTCCGCTTCGTGCCTCGCGGCAAGGCCGTCGTCCTCGGCCTGGTCTCGAGCAAGGTGCCCGAGCTCGAGTCTGCCGCCGAGCTGCGGCAGCGCATCGAGGCGGCATCGCGCTACGTGCCGCTGGACAGCCTGGCGCTCTCGCCGCAGTGCGGCTTCGCCTCGACCATGGAGGGCAATCTCCTCACCGAAGCCGATCAGTGGGCGAAGCTCGGGCTGATCGTGCGGACCGCCCGCGAGGTCTGGCGCTAGCGCTCCCGGTCGGCCGAGCGGACTCCGGAGGTGCCTTGTTCTCCGGGGGCGCGGTCGTCTATCCTGCCTTCATCCGAGGCCACCGGCGAGGATGGTGCGCGCCGACCATGCAAGGTGGCGCGCCTCCCATAGGAGGAACTCATGGACCGCGCGCGTACTCGGCACTCCGGCATCGCTTTCCCCACGGCCCTCTGGGGACTCGTCTTCGTCCTGCTGTCGATCGGGCTTGGAGGTGTCGCCTCGCGGCGCGCCGAGGGGGCGGACCCGACGCCCGGCGGGACGCTCGTCATCGCGCTCGACCAGGAGCCCCCGACGCTCGATCCGCACGCGTCGCCCTCGGCGGTGACCTACCAGATCATCGCGTCGGTGACCGAGAACCTCCTCTACCAGCGGCCGCGACGGCAAGCTCGTGCCCTGGCTGGCCGAGTCGTGGAGCGACGTCGCGCGGACGGCCGCAGCGTCACGTTCAAGCTGCGCCGCGACGTGAAGTTCCACGACGGCACGCCCTTCAATGCCGACGCGGTCAAGTTCAACTTCGATCGCATCGTCGATCCCGAAGTTCAAGGCCGGCGGCGCTCGCGCGCGCCGCTCGCCGGCTACGCCGGCGTCGAAGGTCCTCGACGAGTACACCGTGCAGGTGAGCTTCGAGACGCCGTACGCGCCGTTCCTCACCTACGCGGCCGCCGGCACGCTCGAGCTTCGTCTCGCCCAAGGCCGTGACGCGAGACGCGGCGACCAGGTGCACACCCAGCCCGTCGGCACCGGGCCGTTCATGATCAAGGAGTACGTCGCCAAGGACCACACGACCATGGTCCGGAACCCCGGCTACACGCGGAAGGCGCCGTGGAGCGACCGGAGCCGGGCCCGCGTACCTCGACGCCGTCGTCTGGAAGTTCGTCCCCGAGGCGGGGACGCGCGTGACCACGCTCGAGAGCGGCGAGACGCAGGGCATCTACCTCGTGCCCGCCCAGGCGCTGCCCCGCCTCGAGAAGAACACCGCACTTGCGCGTCGAGAAGCTGCCGTGGCCGGGCGCGCCGCGCATCTGGCTGCTCAACATCACCAAGCCTCCGCTGGACGACGTGCGGGTGCGCCGCGCCATCAACTACGCGGTCGACAAGGACGCGTTCCTCGCCACGGTCTACAAGGGCACTGCGGTCTGAAGGCCCGCGCCCCTGACCGGCGTCATGCTCGACGATCCCGCGGTGCGCCAGGTCGTACCCCTTCGATGCGGCCAAGGCCAAGGCGCTTCTCGGCGAGGCCGGCTGGCAGCCGGGCGCCGACGGCATCCGGCACGAAGGGCGGCCAGCGTCTCGAGCTCGTGCTCAACGCCATCGAGTACGGCGGCGGCGCCGATCCGACGGCTCAGCTCATCCAGGCGTCGCTGCGCGAGGTCGGCATCGACGTCAAGATCAAGGCGCAGGCGCGCCCGCCGTGGTACGAGGACAACTACCGCTGCGCGACCCACGGGCCGGTGATGTTCCTGCGCGCCACCGATCCCGACGGCGCTCTACTCGCTCTGTTCCACTCCTCGCTGGTCGGCCAGCAACTTCAACTGGTCGTGCGTGAAGAACGCCAAGGCTCGACCAGCTGCTCGAGCAGGGTCGGCGGGAGTCCGACCCCGCGAAGCGCCGCGCGATCTACGTGCCGATCGAGCAGCTCGCGCTCGACGACGCGCTCACCGTGCCGCTGGTCGACGAGCTCTCGGTGTGGGCGTTCCGGTCCAGCGTGCAGGGCACCAAGTACAACTTCAACGCCTATCCGGTTCTGAGCGACGCCACGCTCCGCAAGTAGCCGCCGCCGCCGCGGCATGCGGCTCGGCTCGCCGTGCTGACCTACGTCACGCCCGGACCCTCGCCGTGCGTGCCGGTGCTGTTCGGGGTGACGCTCGCCGTCTTCAGCATGCTGTTCCTCGTTCCCGGCGATCCCGTGAAGATGATGCTGGCCGAGTTCGTCACCAACTCCCGAGCAGGTCGCGCGGATGCGCGCCCAGCTCCACCTCGACGAGCCCGATCCTCGTCCAGTACGGCCGCTTCGTCGGCCAACGCCGATCACGGGCGACCTCGGCACCTCGATCCGGAGCCGCCGGCCGGTCGCCCCGAGATCGCGCGAGAACCTCGGCAGCACGGCCAGCTCGCTCGCGACGGCGAGCATGGCTCGTCGCGCTGGCGATCGGCGTGCCGCTCGGGCTCGTCGCGTCGCTCGTGCGGAACTCGTGGCTCGACGTGGCCTCCGATGCTCGTGGCGCTCCTCGGGGTGTCGATGCCGAGCTTCTGGCTCGGTCTCCTGCTGATCTTCGTCTTCTCGCTGCACCTCGGCTGGTTCCCGGCCACCGGCGGGGGCGACCTCCCGCACCTCGTCATGCCGGCCTTGACGCTCGGGCTCATCGCCTCGGCGATCATCGCGCGGCTCACCCGCTCGAGCATGCTGGAGGTGCTCGGCCAGGACTACGTGCGCACCGCGCGCGCCAAGGGACTGGCCGGCTGGGTCGTCGTCGTGCGCCATGCGCTCAAGAACGCGCTCATCCCGATCATCACGATCTTCGGCCTGCAGTTCGGCAACCTGCTGGCCGGGGCCGTCATCGTGGAGACCGTCTTCGCTCGCCCCGGCTCGGCCGGCTCATCGTCGGCGGCATCCTCAACAAGGACTTCCCGCTCGTGCAGGGCACCGTCCTGTTCGTGGCCACCGCCTACGTGCTCATCAACCTCCTGGTCGATCTCGCCTATGCCTTCGTCGACCCGCGGATCCGTCGTCCGGCTGAGCCGCCGCTCCGGTCCGGCGCACCGGGCGCACGCGGCGCGTGGTCGGCTTCGCGATCCTCGGCCTGCTCGTCCTGCTCGCCGTCGCGGCGCCCTGGCTCAGCCCGCGCGATCCGATCCGCACGGCGCCGCGCGACGCCCTGCAGCCGCCGGGCGCCACGTTCCCTCTCGGCAGCGACCAGTACGGCCGCGACGTGGCCTGAGCCGCGTGCTCCACGGCGCGCGCATCTCGCTCGACGTCGGTCTCGATCGCGGTGTCGATCGCCGTGGGGCTCGGCGACGCCGATCGGCCTCGTGTCCGGCTACTACGGCGGACGGCTCGATCTCGCTGCTGATGCGCGTGATGGACGTCATGCTGGCCTTTCCGGGCATCCTGCTCGCGCTGGCGATCGTGAGCGTGCTCTCGCCGAGTCTGACCAACGTGATGATCGCGGTCGGCATCGCCGCGGTCCCGACGTACGCGCGGCTCGTCCGCGGCCACCGTGCTCGCCGCCCGGGAGCATCTCTACGTGGAGGCCGCCCGCGCGCTCGGCTGCCGTGATCGCGGCATCCTCGTCCGCTACATCCTGCCCAACGTCGTCGCGCCGCTCGTCGTCACGGCGACGCTCGGCCTCGGCACCGCGATCCTGTCCGCCGCGGCCCTCAGTCGTTCCTCGGGCTCGGCAGCCAGCCTCCGGAGCCGGAGTGGGGCCGGATGCTCAGCGGAGGGCCGCGACTACCTCCGCGAGGCATGGTGGATCTCGACGTTCCCGGGGCTCGGCATCATGCTGACCGTGCTCGGCATGAACCTGCTCGGCGACGGTCTGCGCGACGTGCTCGATCCGCGGCTCCGCGCGTGAGCCGTCGCCGGGCAACGCGCGCGGGCGCGCCCCTTCCGTCGTTCCGGTCAGTCGGGGTGGTACTTGAGCATCATCGCGCGCAGGTCCTGCCGCAGCTCCTCGAGCGTCGGGCGACCGACGAACCAGCCGCCGTCGTAGACCTTGTGGATGACGAGATCCGGCCCGATCGAGAAGCTCCACGGGTACGCGATCCGAGGGTGATTCCTGTCGGTCTCATCGACGATGTCGAGCTTCCGAACGGCCCGGCGCTCGTGGTCGCTCAGGAACGTGAACGTGGCGCCCAATCCGGCACGGAACGCGGAGGAGATCTCCGGAGCGTCGGTGCTGATCACGGCGAGGTGGCAGTAGTTGATATCGAGCTCGCGCTGCAACTCGACCAAGTGCCTCAACTGGCACTGGCACTTCGGTCACCAGTAGCCACGGTAGAAGGACACGATCAGCGGGAACCCGTTGGCGAGCTTGCTGAGCTTCACGGTTTCCCGCCGATGATCGGGCAGCTCGAGATCGGGAAAGGGGCCGCCGACAACCAGATTCGCTCGCATCGCTAGCCTCCCTGCATTCCTTCGGGTTTCGGCGGCGGGCCGGTCGTCGTCCAGCCCCCGCTCCGGTCCAGCTTCATCTTGCCCCAGTCGGCCGACGGCCTCGCGGGCGTGACGCGTCCGGCTTGCGCGGCGTCACGACGCGTCACGGCACAGTCATCCGTCCTCGGGGCCAACCTTGACCGTCCGCCCTGGGTTCTTCCACACTGGAGGTCCGATGATCCTCCACGTCAATCACATCGCGCCGGGCGGCCCGGAGCAAGCCATCCTCGCCGAGCGGGCCGCGGACATCGTCCGGACGCTGCTCGGCCTGGTCGCCGACGGGGCCATCGAGCCGCGACTGGTGCCGAGCCTGCGGGTCCACCTGGACTGGATCCAGTACAAGGCGAACTTCCGGGAGCCGGTCCTCGTCCGGCGCGCGGCCGACCGGTCCGGCGGGCCCCTCGCCCTCGCCGAGCTCGCGGTGGACCTCCGCCGCGTCGAGCCCGCCGCCCTCGGCGAGGCGCTCGCTCGGGCGCTCGGCGGCGCCACGGACCCGGTCGAGGAGGGCCCGGCGGGCGGAGTCGCCCTCGAGACGTGGACGCCGGTCCGGGACAGCGTGATCTGGCGCTTCAACCGACTCTTCTGGCAGCGCGTGGGGGACTGGGAGGCCGCCTCCGGCCGCCGGTTCGAGGAGGCGCTTCCCAGCGGGCAATCGGACGCCTGCCGCCCGGAGGCGGTCGCCGACGCCGTCGCCGACTTCTGGACCCTCCTGCGCGACCTCGAGAAGAAGGGCCAGCTCCCGCCCGAGGTCTTCGCCCTCGAGATCGGCGTAGGCTCGGGCCAGCGCGCGGCGCTCTGGCTCGACCGGTTCCGGGCCCTCGACGAGGAGCGCGGAACGAGCTACTACCCGCGCCTCCGCTTCCTCCTCGGCGACTACTCGCTGCCCACGCTCGATCGGGCGATGGACGCCGTCTCCGCCCACCGGGATCTCGTGAGCGTCATCCCCATGGACGCGCTGAATCCCCTCAAGACCCTCTCGTTCCTCCGGTACAAGATCCTCTACATCCACCTCACGAACGTGTACGACAACCTGCCCCACGACGAGGTGGTCCGGCGCGACGGGCGGCTGTACCTGGTCGAGACCCGCGGCTACCTCCCGCGCGACGCCGCGGCGCGGGTCGCGCAGATCGCGGGCTGCCCCGTCGGCGACCTGCCACGGGTCGTCGAGCAGCTGCTCCGGGTCGGGCCGGAAGCGCTCGGCGACCGCGCCCGCGGCGTGGAGTTCTGGCGGGCGGCGTGGGACGCGCTGCGGCTGGAGGAGCGCCTGGTCGGGCTGGAGGACGTCTCTCAGGTGCCGCTGCCCCCCGGCCTCGACCAGAGCCACCTCGAGGACCTTCTGGCCGACGCGCCGGACGACGTGCGCTTCCATCTCTCGCGCGGCGCGGCGGAGAGCTTCGTCCACACCGTGCCTCTCCTCCACCCGCGCGGCTACCTCCAGGTGCAGGACATCTTCGTCGCCGACATGCACGAGTACCGGCAGGGATTCCGGGGGCCCGGCAAGCTCGACGGCTCGGTCGTGAACTGGGTCAACGGCGCGCTCCTGCGGGCCATCGGCGCGCGCACCGGGTTCGACGTGCACTTCGCGCCCTTCCGGTACCGTCCGGGGTCGCGGACGTCGATCCTCTACACGACCCCGCGGGAATAGAGGGCCGGGCATTTGACCTCGCGATCCTCGCGGCATCCCGATGCGGAGTGGAGGCATGCCCATGTCACGGCCTGACCCGGTCCTGCTCACCGCCGTCATCGGGAGCTACTCGATGCCGGGCTGGCTCGAGCGGGCCAAGAACGACTACCTCCACCGCCGCCTCTCCCGGCATGACCTCGAGGAGATCCATGACGCGGCGGTCAAGGCGGCCATCAAGGACCAGGAGACGGCGGGCGTCGACATCGTCTCCGACGGAGAGCTGCGCCGGGACAACATGATCGACCACTTCACGACCCGGCTCCCCGGCGTGCAGATCGACCACACCTCGAAGAAGTTCTATTACGACTTCTACGACGCCGCCGTTCGCGGACGCCTGCCGACCGGCTCGCTCGGGCTCTGGTCGAGGAGTTCCGGTTCCTCCGCCGCTACACCGAGCGGCGCACCAAGGTCTCGGTGACCGGGCCGCTCTCGCTCGTCAAGCGCATCCGGAACGAGTACTACCCGAGCGAGGAAGCCCTCGCCCTCGACATCGCCCGCGTCATGAACGTCGAGCTCCGGGAGCTCGCCAGCGCGGGAGCCACGGACATCCAGGTCGACGAGCCGTACTACTCGGGCTTCCCCGAGGACATGCCGTGGGCGGTGCGGGCGCTCAACGCGCTCGTCGAGGGCGTCGGGGCGCGAATCTCGCCTCCACGTCTGCTACGGGAACCGCTACGGCAAGCCTTCGTGGGAGGGCAGCTACCGCTACCTGTTCCCGGCGATCCTCGACGCCCGCATCAACCAGCTCACGCTCGAGTTCGCCCGGCGGGGCGAGGACGACGTCCGCCTGTTCAAGGACTTCGATCCGCAGTTCACGCTCGGGCTCGGCGTCGTCGACGTCAAGAGCCACGACATCGAGACGCCGGCCGTCGTCGCCGAGCGCATCCGCGCCGCCCTCGATCTCGTCCCGGCCAAGGGGCTCGCCGTCAATCCGGACTGCGGCCTGATGCACCTCCCGCGCGATGTCGCCTTCGCAAAGCTCAACGCGATGGTGGAGGGCACGCGGCTCGTGCGGGCGGAGCTCGGCGGCTGACCGCGGGCCGGGCGGCCCGTGCCTCCGAACCCGCTGGCCGACGCCCTCGGCGCGCGGTCGCTTCTGCTACGTCGTCGAGCTCGTCGCCTCCGGCGCTCCAGCGCGAGGCCAAGCTCCTCGAGGTGGCCTCGCGGCTGGCGCGCGTGCCCGACGTCGTCGCCGGGAGCATCACGAGCTACGCCGGCGGGGCGATGGGCCACGACCCGATGCGGGTCGGCACCGCGGCGCGGGCCCGCGGGCTCACGCCCAACGTCCACGTCACGTGCGTCGGCCAGGACCGCGCGGGCCTCCGCAAGACGCTGGAGGACCTCCAGGCGCTCGGGATCGAGAACGTCTTCGCCCTCACCGGCGACTGGCCGAGAGCCCGCCCGGGCGGCCCGCCCGCCGAGCCGCCGGTCTTCGACCTCGACTCGGTCCACCTGGTCCGGATGATCGACGAGCTGCGCCGGGCCGGCCGGCCCTTCCACGTCGCCGTGGCGGTCTCCCCGTTCAAGTACGTGGAGGCGGACTGCGTCTGGCAGTACGTCGAAGCTCGAGAAGAAGATCGCCGCCGGCGCCGACTGCGCGATCACGCAGGTGGGCTGGGACTCCGAGAAGTTCCGCGAGCTCAAGCGCTACCTCGACGAGCGCGGGCTCCGGACCCCGGTGCTCGGCAACGTGTACGTCCTCGGCCCGCGGGCCGCCGAGCGGATGGCGCGGGGCGAGCCGCCCGGCTGCTGGGTGTCCCCGGCGCTCCTCGAGACCGTGCGCGCAGGAGGCGCGGGGCAAGGACGGCGGGCTCCGCGCCCGCCTCGAGCGCGCCGCGCGCACGGTCGCCGTGCTGCGCGGGCTGGGCTACGCCGGCGCGTACCTCGGCGGCACTCACGACGCCGACCACGTCGCGTGGATCATCCGGCGGGCGCGGGAGCTCGCGCCGCGCTGGGAGGAGCTCGCCGCGGAGCTCCGCTACGGGTACGAGGGCGGCTTCTACCTGTACGGGCCGCGCGTCCCGGAGCGCGATCCGCGCCGCGGCGCGCGCGCCCGGCGGCCCCGAGCCCATCCCGGGCTCGAAGCGGCTCGCGGTCCCGACGGACGCCGAGGCGCCGGGGCGGCGGTGGATCGCGCGCGTGCTCGACGGCCTCGGCCGCCTCTTCCCGGTCACGACGCGACACCGTGCTGCGGCGGGCTCTCGCGCACGCCTCGCGGCCTGGGCCGACCGACAGCCGGCCGTCGCTCAGCGCCGTCGAGCGCGCTCGAGCTGGCGGTGAAGCGGCCGCTCTTCGGCTGCCAGGCCTGCGGCAACTGCGTCCTCGGGCACCTGGAGTACGTGTGCCCCGAGACCTGCCCCAAGCACCTCCGCAATGGCCCGTGTGGCGGCACCTATCTCGGGCACTGCGAGGTCGTCGACCAGCCGTGCATCTGGGTGGGCGTCGACGCGCGAGCCAGCGCCGCGGGGCGCGCTCGACGAGCTCGCGATCTACGTGCCCGCCGCCCGATCGCGCGCTCCAGGGCACCAGCTCCTGGATCAACTACCTCCTCGACCGCGACCGCCGTCCTGGAGCTCCGGCGCGTCCCCGCACCTCGTCGACGCCCGCCGCGTGATCGGGCTCGGGGAGGCCTCCGCTGGTCACCGCCGCCGGAAAGATCCTGCACCTCCACGCCAACGGAGCGGGGTCCCGGCCCTCGTCGCCCGGCCCGCCGGGCTAGCTCCGGCGCTCCTCCTGCTCCCGGACGAACTCCTCTCGCTGGGCGCGGACCTCAGCCGGCACGTCCCCGTACACGTGGTCGAACATGCTCTCGGGGACGGGCCGCCTTCATGCGCGCCTCGGCGCGCTCGACGGCGTCACGCACCTCGGCGTCGACCTCCGCCTCGAACCGCGCGTGCAGCGCGTCATCGACGACGCCCTTCGCCTGGAGGTAGCGCCGGAGCCGCGGCAGGGGCTCCCGCGCCTCCCACAGCTTGACCTCGGCGGGGTCCTGGTACTTCTTCGGATCGTCGGCCGTCGAGTGGGGCGCCAGGCGATACGTCACGGCCTCGATCAGGCTGGGCCCGCGCCCTTCGCGGGCCCGGGCGATCGCCTCCCGCGTCGCCGTGACCACGGCGAGGAGATCGTTGCCGTCCACCTGCACGCCTGGAAAGCCATACGCCAGGGCGCGGTGCGCGAGGGTCTTCGCGCGCGTCTGTCGCGAGCGCGGGATGGAGATCGCCCACTGGTTGTTGACGCACACGAAGACGATGGGGGCCTGGTAGACGCCGGCGAAGTTCATCGCCTCCTGGCAGACTCCCTCGGAGCTGGCCCCGTCGCCGAAGTAGCAGAGGACGACGCTGTCCTCGCGCCGGGCCCGCGCGGCGCAGGCGATCCCCACCGCGTGCGGGACGTGGGTTCCCATCGGCACGCAGACCGGAAGATCGCGGATGCCGTCGGGAACCGACGTGCCCTCCGAGCAGACCCGCGTAGAGGAGGATGAGGTTGTCGAGCGGCCAGCCCCGCCAGACGTAGGCCGCCCACTCGCGCCAGACGGGCACCAGCCAGTCGGTCGGGCGCAGCGGGTAGACGCTGCCGAGGACCGCCGCCTCGTGGCCGCGCGCCGGCAGGTACGTGCCGATGCGCCCCTGGCGCTGGAGCAGGAGCATGCGCTCGTCGAACCGGCGCGCGAGGAGAAACGTGCGGTACAGGCGCCGCAGATCGTCGGGCGGGATGCTGGGCTCGAGGGCCTGGTCGAGCCGCCCCTCCTCGTCGAGGATCGAAATGGCGTCGATCGGATCGAGCTCGATGCGCTGTCGCGGCACGCTATCGCTCGACGGGCACGTCGCTGCGCCCGCCCCACTCCGTCCAGGAGCCGTCGTAGACGGCCGCATCGGGACGACCGACGACACCGAGCCCGAGCGCGAGGACGCAGGCCGTCACGCCCGAGCCGCACGTCGTCACGATGGGCCGGTCGAGCGCCACGCCGGCCGACTGGAAGGCCTGCCGGAGCCCGTCCGGCGGCAGGAGTGTGCCGTCCGGTCTGAAGAGCCGGTCGTACGGCAGGCTGCGGCTCCCCGGGATGTGTCCGCCGCGCAGGCCGGGCCGCGGCTCGGGCTCGGTCCCCGCGAAGCGGCCGGCCGAGCGCGCGTCGACGACCTGGGCGGTCCGCGTGTCGAGGTTCCGCCGCACGGCGCCGAGGTCGGTCACCAGCTCGGGATGGAAGCGCGCCGTGAACTGCCGAGGCGCCGGGCCGCGCTTCTCCCGTCTCGATGGGCCGTCCCTCCTCCCGCCACTTCGGGAGGCCGCCGTCCAGCACGGCCACGCGATCGTGCCCGAACACGCGGAAGGTCCACCAGACGCGCGCGGAGGCGACCAGGTACTTGCCCGCGTACACCACGATCCGGTCGCCGTCCCCGACGCCGAGGGCGCCCACCGCCTCGGCGAAGCGCGCCTCGCCGGGCAGCATGTGGGGAAGCCCCTGATCGTGGTCGGCGATCGCGTCGATGTCGAAGTAGACGGCCCCGGGGATGTGGGCCTCGCGGAACTCCGCGCGCGCGTCGCGCTGGAGATGCGGCAGGTACCACGTCGCGTCCAGGACGCGGAGCGTGGGATCGCCCAGATGCTCGGCCAGCCACGCCGTGCTCACGACCGGGCCGAAGCTCGCGTCCGTCATGTCCCCAGCCGATTATGACACGGGCGAGCGGTGGCGACGCCCGCCCGGTCGCCGTGGCCCTCGCGCTAGGACGGCGACGGATCCAGCAGGCCTCCGAAGATGCGCCGTCCGAGCTCGAAGGCCTCGCGCGAGGATCAGCCCCGCCCCGTCGCCGTCGGGCGTCTCCCTGCGCCACGCCCGGAGCTCCTCTTCCGACCGGAAGAAGTTGAGACGCGTTCAGAAGTACCCGGAGAGCCGGTCGCCGCCCCACCGGCTCCGCTCGACCCACGCGAGGCTCCCCGGCGGCGCGTCGCGCGGGCCGTCGACGGGATCGACGTCGAAGTCGAGCGGTGCGCCGCTCCGGTGGCAACGCGATCTGGAGCCGGACCGGCGTGGCGATCATCGGCGCGACGCCGAGCGCGTCGATGGCGCAGCACGCATAGCGCAGCCGCCCGCCGGGGAGCACGACCGCGAAATCGTTCGGTCGGGCGGTGAACGGATACGCGAGCTCCACGCGGTCTCCGTCGAGCGCGATCAAGTCGGCGGCGTCGAGCTCGGCCGCGCGCGCCCGGGCGGTCGCGAGCGCGATTCCAGCCATCCTCCGGGACGCCGTTTCGAGCGCGACCGGACCGCCGGTCTCGACGAACTCCCGCCAGATCGCCCGGAGCAGCGGATCGTCCCGCTGCGCCCGCCGCGCTTCCCACTCGCTCGCGGGCTCGGGCGCGAGAATCTCGGCCGCGGTCCGGATCTCGACGCTCACCGGGTCGCCCTGGCTCGGCGTGAGCTGATCGGACGGCCTTCGGCCTGTGGGCTCACGCCCCCGAGCTTCGCACGGCCCCGGCCGCGCGGGCCAGCCGTCCCGCGAGCGCCCCGGCGCCGAGGCAGGCCACGGCGATCCAGATCGGCGTGCCCACCCACGGCACCGCGCTCGCGAGCGTGATCAGCGCCAAGCCGACCACCAGGGCGCGCAGCGCGTCGCGCCGCGGATTGCCGCGCGGACGGAGCAGCACCCGCCCGAGGGCGAGGCCCACCACGATCTTGGCGGCGTAGAAGCCCAGGAGGTAGAGCCCGAGCAGCACCAGGGCCAAGGGGAGGCCGACGAGGGTCACGGCGAGTATCACGATCAGCACGGGGGTGGCGAGCAGGACCACCACGCCCCATCCGAAGGATCGGCCCCAGCTCCGCACCCCGTCGGCGCTGCCGACGACGAATCCCGGCGCGAGCGCGAGTCCCGGCCCAGCCGAGGAGCGCCGCGCCGAAGAAGCTGGTGGCCGCCCAGAACCACACGCGCGGCGCGCGGTGCCATCCAGAGGCCCGGGAGCTCACGCGCGTCAGGACGGGCCCCGTCACCGACGCCCCGCCGTCGACCGTCACGCCCGACGCCCGGGTGACGTCGGCCCGGATCGCTCCCTCGATCCGCCCCGCCGTCTCCACCGCGAGGCGATCGCCCCGGAAGCGGAGGTCGCGCGCGACGCGGCCGCCCACCGCCGCCTCGTGAGCCAGGATCGTCGCCTGGCGACCGATCTCGCCGCGGAGCGCCACGCTCCGGCCCGCGAGCGTGAGGTCCCGCTCGACGCGCGCGCCAGCCTCGATCGTCGTCGTGCGCGCCGCCGCGTAGAGGCCTCGGCCCGACGCGACCGCCGAGCGTCAACGCGCGAGCGCCGGCGTAGACGCTCCCCTCCACCGTCCCCGTCACCTCGACGGCGCGGCCCACGGCCACGAGGTTGCCTCGCACCGTGCCCCGCACGTCCACGTGCGCGCGGCGACGATCAGGTCGCCGTCGATCGTCCCGTCGACCCGGACGCTCTCGCCGGCAGCCACCAGCGTCGTGTCGAGCGTTTCGCCGGCGCCGATCACGACATCCCGGCCGCTTCGCGTCTCGAGCGCCTCGCTCGGGGATGGCAGCGTCGCGAAGGTAGCCCCGAGCTGCGAGCGCCAGCGCCGCGACCGCCCGCGAGGGCGTCCGCGCAAGATAGAGCGCGCCGGCGAGGCCGAGCCCCACCATCGCGCCCATGGCGAGCAGGGTGAGCGCACGCTCCAGCGTCTCCGCGTTCATCACGACGAAGAGCAGAGCCTCCACGCCGAGCCCGATCCAGTCGCCCGCCCGATCGCCCCGCGAGGTCCGCCCAGCCCGCGACGCCGGCCAGCCCGGCCACGCCGAGAGCGGCCGCCAGCCAGGTCCAGCGCCCGTTGCGCCCGCCGCGCACGGCGCCAGCGGCCGGCGCGAGAGCCCCGTCGGGCATGCTCGCTTCCGCGACCGGGTCGAGCTCCGTGAGGGCCGAGGCGAGGATCCGGTTCTCGCCGCGAAGCGCCGCCACCAGGGCCCGGCAGCGCGGGCACTCGGCGAGGTGCCGCTCGGCGTCCCGGGTCTCCTCGGGGGACAGCTCTCCGTCCGCGTACACCGCGCAGGTGAGCTCGCTCAGGCACGTCATCGTCACGCCCTCTCGTCCAGATCCGCGAGCAGCCGGCGGAGCGCCTGCTTGCCGCGGAAGATCAGTATGGCCACGTGGTTGCGCGTCAGCCCGAGCTGGCTCGCGATCTCGTCGTAGCCCAGCTCGCCGTAGTAGCGGAGCGCCAGCGACACCCGGTAGCGCTCGGGCAGGCGCAGGAGCGCGTCGCGCACCCGCGCCCGCCCCTCGTCGCTCAGGACGGCCGCGAGGGGCGAGGGGCCCGGCTCGCTCCCGACCGACGCGCTGTCGGTCTCGTCCAGGTCGGCCGCGAACAGCCGGGACTCGAGCCGTCGCCGCCTCAGCACGTCGAGGCAGTGGTGGCTCGTCACGCTGAGAAGCCAGCGATCGAAGGGCAGACTCGACGTCGTAGCGCTCGAGCGCCCGGGGCAGCCGGAGGAAGACCTCGCTGCGGGCGTCCTCGGCGGCCTCCGGGGAGCCCAGGAGCTGGCGGCAGAGGCCGAGGACACGCCGGCCGAACTCGGCGTAAAGCTCGGCGAGACCCGCCTGGTCTCCCCGCCGAGCGCGCTCCACGGCCTCCACCACCGGGGTCGAGTTCATGGCCCTCCAGCCGCGTCTACGAACGAGGCCCCGCCGGAGTTACACCCGGGGCCGGGTGAGCCGCCCGGGCGCCCCGGCCGCCGCCCCGCCTGTAACGGACGTCCGCCTCGCTCGTATTGATCGGCGAGCGACCGATCAACCGGAGCGCGGGGGGCGCCGAGAGGGCCGCGAGGCCCGGCCGGCGCGACCGCATGGAGGACAGACGCATGTCGCTGGAACGCATCCTGACGGAGTACGGCGAGCCGCTGCAATACGTGGTCTACTTCGGGCTCCTGGCCGCCCTGGGGGTGATGGAGACCCTCACGCCCCGCCGCGACGGCCCGGCGGCGCGGGCGCGACGCTGGCCGGCGAACTTCGGGCTGACGCTGCTCAACATCGTCGTGCTGGGCGCCCTGCCCGTGAGCGGCCTGGCGGTGGCCGTCCTGGCCCAGCAGCAGGGCTGGGGGCTCCTGCAGCGCTATCCCCTGCCCCTCGCCGTGACGCTCGGCGTGGCGCTGCTCGCGCGGAGCTTCGTCTCCTACGTCGTCCACGTGGCCATGCACAAGGTGCCCGTCCTGTGGCGGGTCCATCGCGTCCACCACACGGACGTCTTCCTGGACATCTCGACGACGGTCCGCTTCCATCCGCTCGAGTTCCTGGTCCAGCTCGGGCCGACGGCGCTGGCGATCGTCGCGCTCGGCATCCCGCCCTGGACCATCATGCTGTACGAGCTGATCGACACGGCGACCAACCTGTTCATCCACGCGAACGCCCGCGTGCCGGCCCGCGTCGAGGCCTGGCTTCGCCACGTGGTCGTCACGCCCGATCTCCACCGGGTCCATCACTCGGCCGTGTGGCCGGAGACCGACTCGAACTACGGCGTGCTCGTGCCGTGGTGGGACCGGCTCTTCGGGACGTACCGGGCCGCGCCGGGCGACCCGCGCGAGACCCGGCTCGGACTCGAGGAGTGCCAGGACCGGCGGGCCTCGTCGCTCCGGTGGCTTCTCGCCCTTCCCGTTCCGGGGCCGCGTCGAGCGGCTCGAGCAAGGAGCCTGACATGAACACGCTCATGAGGTGTCACCGCGTAGGCCAGGCCCAGTCCCGTCTCGGGTGCCGTCGAGCGGGAAGCGCGGGCGGTTCCGCGACGGCGGACCGCCCGGACGTGATCGCCCGGCCGCCGCGGATCGCCTACCTGCTGCTCGCCATCGGGGCGCTCCTCGAATGGTTCCGGCCCCTCTCGCTCCTGCCTCCCGGGTGGCCCGCGGCCCTCCGCTACGGTCTCGGCGGCCTCCTCGTCGTCCTCGGCCTCGCCGTCGTGACCGTTGCGCTCCGGGCCTTCCGGCGCGCCGGGACCAACGTCGAGACGCCGAAGCCCACGATCGCGCTGGTCACCGACGGCGTCTACGCGTGGTCGCGGAATCCGATGTACGTCGCCCTGGCGCTCCTCTTCGCGGGCATCGCCGTCCTGGCGGACAGCGGATGGCTCGCCGCCCTCTGGGTGGTCTACGTGGGCGTGCTCAGGGTCGGCGTGATCGCGCGCGGAGGAGCGCTATCTGGAAGGGAAGTTCGGCGACCAGTACCGGGCATACCGGGCGCGGGTCCGACGCTGGCTCTAGCGGCCCGGGCGGGGCGAGTAGAATGAAGGCGGCATGCGAGAGTATCGCTACCGGGTGGATGCCGAGGGGCGGGTCTTCCACGACGGGAGCGAGATCGTCGATCCGCCGACCCTCCGCTTCTTCCTGCTCGCCATGACCCGCACCCCGGAGGGGCGCTGGCTCGCCGTGTGCCAGGGCGAGCGGAACTGGTTCGAGCCCGACGAGACGCCCTTCGTCGTGCAGCGAGTCCGACCCGTCCTGCGCGATGGGGCCGTCGAGGGCCTCGAGCTGGTGCTGGCCGGCGAGTACCGGGAGCCGCTCGATCCCGAGACGCTCGACAGCGCGCGCGGTCGTCTCCGCTGCCGGGTCAGGCGCGGCGCGTTCCCGGCCCGCTTCGGGCGCCTCGCCCTCCAGCAGCTCGGACCGCATCTCCGGGACGAGGGCGGGCAGCCCGTCCTCGTCCTGGGCGGGCGGCGCTATCCCATCCTCGAACGCGAAAGGACTCCCGAGCTCACATGACGGACGGACCGACCGACTCCGGCACCCCTGGCGTTCCCGAGCACGGCAAGAAGAAGCGCGCCGTCGTCGAGCCCGCGCCCCCCGCCCGGGCGATGAGCATCCACGCCCACCCCGACGACCAGGAGTTCACGGTGGGCGGCACGCTGGCCAAGTGGGCGCGGGCAGGCACGACCATCGTCACGGTCTGCATCACGCGCGGCACGGGCGGGTCGAACCGCTTCACGCCCCTCGACATGACCCGCGAGGCCCTGGGCCCGATCCGCGAGGCGGAGCAGCGAAGCGCCTGCCGGATCCTGGGGATCTCCGACGCGTGGTTCCTCGACTACGAGGACGGGATGCTCGAGGCCACCATCGCCCTCCGGCGAGATCTCACCCGGCTGATCCGGCGCTTCCGCCCCGAGGCCGTCGTGTGCGGCGACCCGACGGTCCGCTACTACGGCTCGACGTACCTGAACCATCCCGATCACCGGGCGGCCGCCGACGCGGCTCTCGACGCGACCTTCCCGTCCGCGGGCACGCGGCTCATCTTCCCGGAGCTCCTCGCCGAGGGCCTGGAGCCCCACGAGGTGCGCCAGGTCTACATCCACGGATCCGAGCGGGCCGATACCTACGTGGACATCGCCGGCACGATGGACGTGAAGCTCGCCGCCCTCCGCGAGCACCGGAGCCAGATGGGCGAGTGGGACCCCAAGGACTTCCTGGTGGAGTGGGCGCGGGAACAGGGGCTCCGCGGCGGGCTGGACGCCGCCGAGTCTTACCGGCGGATGGTGCTGGAAGGGCCGTAGCGGCCGACGGGCTCCACGCCGGCCGGGCGCCGTCAGTGGGCCCCGGTCCCCTCGAGGACCAGCACCGCCTCCCGGGGGAAGGTCACCGTCACCGGTTGGCCCGGCTCGGGCGGCACCGTCGTCGGGTTGTTGAACGTGTCGAGCGACACCGCGTTCTCGCCGAACCGCACCCGGACCCGCACGATCGACCCGAGGAAGTTGACGTCCTCCACGGTGCCTCGCATCCGGTTCCCGTGGCCGGGCGCCTCGTGGAGGGACACGATCTCCGGGCGCAGCGCGATCGCGCGCGTCTCCCCGGCCTTCGCGTCCTCGAGCCCCCGCGCCGCCTGGACCTCCTGCCCGTCGATCGCGATCGCGCCGCGGGCCGGGTCCACCACCTGGCCCCGGAGGATGCTGAGCGTGCCGACGAAGGACGCCACGAAGCTCGTCCGCGGGAAGTTGTAGATCTCGAACGGGGTGCCGATCTGCTCGACCCGTCCGTCCCGCATCACGACGATCCGGTCCGACAGGGAGAGCGCCTCCTCCTGGTCGTGCGTCACGTAGATCGTCGTGATGCCGAGCTTCCGCTGGATGGCCCGGATCTCGTTCCGGAGCGAGACGCGGATCTTCGCGTCGAGGGCCGAGAGCGGCTCGTCGAGCAGCAGCACCTTCGGCTGGATGGCCAGCGCCCGGGCCAGGGCCACGCGCTGCTGCTGGCCGCCCGACAGCTGGTAGGGGTAGCGCTTCCCCATGGCCGGCAGCTTGATCAGCTCGAGCATCTCCTGGACCCGGGGAGCGATCTCGGCGCTCGGCCGCTTCGCCACCTTCAGGCCGAAGCCGACGTTGTCGGCGACCGTCATGTTCGGGAAGAGGGCGTAGGACTGGAAGACCATCCCGACGTTGCGCCGATTCGGGGGGCGCCGGGTGATGTCCGCCCCGTCGATCCGGATCGTGCCCGCCGAGGGCGTCTCGAAGCCGGCGATCATCCGGAGCGTCGTCGTCTTCCCGCAGCCGCTCGGGCCCAGGAACGACACGAACTCGCCGCGCTGGACGTCCAGCTCGAAGTGCTCGACCGCCGTCGAGAGCGCGAACTTCTTCTGCAGGCCGTGGATCTCCAGCAAGCCCATGCGTGTCCTCAGTGGGCCCCGGCGGCCTTGCCGGGGGTCCGGCGTCCCAGCACCTGGATCAGAGCCATGCACGCCCACGTGATCCCGAAGGTGATGATCGCGAGCGCCGCCGGCTCGTACGCGCGGTTGGCGCCGATGAGCTGGAGGTAGGGGCCGAACGCCGGCCGATCCAGCAGGCTCGCCATCGTGAACTCGCCGATGACGATGGCGAACGTCAGGAACGCGCCGCTCAGCACCGCCACCTGGACGTTGGGCAGGATGACCTTCAGCAGGATGGTCCCCCAGCTCGCGCCGAGGCTCTGGGCCGCCTCGGTGAGCGTCCGGACGTCGATGGCGCGCAGCCCGGCGTCGACGGCGCGATACATGTAGGGCATCGCGAGCGTGACGTAGCTGAACATCAGCAGGAGGTCGGTCGTCCGCTCGTTGGCGGTGAGCGGCAGGAACGACGAGCTGTTGTAGATGCGGAGGTAGCCGAAGACCAGCACGATGGCCGGGATCACCAGCGGGAGCAGCGTGATGAACTCCACGGTGGGCCGGAGCCGCGGCAGCCGGAGCTGGATCCAGTAGGCGGTCGGCACCACCAGCAGCATGCCGACGACGATCGTGGCCAGCGCCAGCATGGTCGAGTACAGGAACGTCTCGTGGAACCGCGGGTCGCCGAGCACGATCCGATACGCCTCGAAGCTGTATACGCCGCGCCGGTACCGCATCGAGAACTCGAAGGTCGCGAGCAGCGGCACGAAGAAGTACAGCGCCCCCAGCAGCATCACCGTCCACGACCAGATCGTCCGGCGCGTCACTTCAGCCACCGCTCGCTGCGAGCGCGCAGCCAGATGTAGGCGGTATTCGAGAGCCCGGTGATCAGCGATCATCCCGAGGGCGAGCGCGTACCCGAGGTTCTGGTTGTGGAGCACGTCCCCGCGGATCTGCGCGTAGAGCAGGATCGTGACGATGTTCAGCGAGCTCCCCGTCAGCGCGTAGGCCGTCGCGACTGGCGCCGAAGGCATTGGCGAACAGGAGGAGAGTGGTCCCGAGGAGCGTGGGCCAGAGCACGGGCAGCGCGACGTACCGCCAGTAGTCGACGGCGCTGCCGCCGAGATTCGACGCCGCCTCGCGCCACTCGCGCTCGCAGCCCGTCGATCGCCGGCGCCATGATCAGGACCATCAGCGGGATCTGGAAGTACATGTACGTCAGCGCCAGACCCCAGAAGCTGAGGAGATTGAACCCCGTGCGGTAGATGTTGAAGTCGAACAGGTTGACCAGGAGCACGGTCACCAGGCCCATCCGGCCGAGCGTGGCCAGGAACGCGAAGGCGAGCGGGACGCCGGCGAAGTTCGAGGCCACGCCCGAGAACGTCAGGAGGGTCGGTCGCACCCATCGGGGCAGTCCGCCGGAGATCGCCGCGTACGCCACGAAGAAGCCGAGGATCGCGCCGCCGATCGCCGACGCGGCGCTGACCTGGATGCTGATCCAGTAGGCCTTCAGGATGGTCGGATGGAACAGGTCACGGAAGTTGGCGAGCGTCAGGCGACCCTCGGCGTCCTGGAAGGCGCCCACGATCAGGAAGCTCGTCGGCAGGATCAGGAAGAAGAACGCGAACAGGAAGAACGGCAGGACCCCAGGAGGTCCCACGAGAACCGACCCGGGCGCGGGGCGGCGCCGGGCGCGGTCCCCGTGGATGCCGCCGGGCTCATCGGAACGGCCGGAGGGGCCGCGCGCCTCCGCGCGACCGTTCCTGAAGGCGCCGGCAGGCATCCCGTCGGTCGCCGGAGGGATCGGCCCTCCTCCCCTCGCCGCCTGCTCGGGCGCGAGAGGAGAGGGGCCTCGGCAGCGATCACACCGGGCCCGGGCAGCTCTGCCACGTAGGCTCGGTGCGACCCATGTTCACTCGCGCGCGCTACTTGACGTTCGCGCCGACGACGGTGTCCCACTGCTTGGTGATGATGTCCTTCGCCTTCGCCTGCTGGTCGAGCGTCGGGAACACCGCCTTCTCGTAGGACTCGGCCGGAGGCAGCTTCGCCAGGAGATCGGCCGGGACCTTCTTGTTCTTCACGAGGTCGTTGAAGCGGATCGGATGGCAGTACCCCTTGAGCCACGCGATCTGCCCCTCGTCGGAGTAGAGGTGCTCCATCCAGAGCTTCGCGGCGTTCGGGTGCGGCGCGAAGGCGCTGATCGCCTGGACGTAGACGCCGGCGACCACGCCGTTCTTCGGGACCACGACCGTCGACCTTCGGGTTCCCCTTCAGCGTGTCGCGGTCGGCGAGCGCGTTGTAGTCCCAGCGGATGATGATCGGCGTCGCGCCCTGCGCCAGCGACGCCACCTTGCCGATGACCGGCACGAAGTTGCCGGCCTTGTTGAGGTCGGCGAAGAACTTCAGCCCCGCTTCAGCGGCCTGATCCATGTTGCCGTTCGCCATCGCGAGCCCGGCCGCCAGCACACCCTGGATCGCCTGGTTGGACGTGCGCGGGTCACCGGCCAGCGCGACCGCGTTCTTGTACTCCGGCTTGAGGAGGTCCGCCCAGTCACGGGGCGGGTTCTTCACGATGTCGGCGTTGATCTCGAAGGCCAGCACGCCGTAGTAGTCGCCGTACCAGTAACCCTCCGAATCCTTCTGGTCGTTCGGGATGGTCGCCCACGTGGCGACCTTGTGGGGCAGCAGGAGTCCGTCCTTCTTGGCGGACGGACCGAACGAGAGGCCGACGTCGATCACGTCCGGCGCCTGCGGACCCTTGTTCCCCTTGTTCGCCTTGATGGCCTCGATCTCGTCACCGGAGCCGGCGTCGGGATTGAGCTCGTTGACCTTGATGCCGTACTTCTGCTTGTAGCTCGCGATGAGCTCCCCGTACCCGCACCAGTCGTGCGGGAGAGCGATCGTGGTCAGATTACCTTCCTGCTTCGCGGCCGTGACCAGCTGGTCCATGCCGGTCTGGCCGACCGCGACCCCGATGGTCGCCAGGACGGCCAGGGTGACGAGCGAGATTGTCCGCAGCGACGGAAGCTTCATGTGTCCTCCTCGGGTTCGGAGCCTGGCCTCGTGGCGACGGCCTACGATGGGTCCGCGGCGCCGACGTTGTCAAGAGCGGCGCGCAGCCTCGGATCTCACGGAAATCCCGCCGGCGCCGGGCGCGCGGCGGCGTCGATCCAGCGCGGAAACTCGGTGGAATCCATGGCCGCGCCGGCGCGCGCCCAGCGCGCGGCGCCGTAGGCGGCGAAGTCGAACGCGATCCGGGAGATCGCCGTCTGGATGGCCGCCCAGAGCGTCCATCCCACGTCGGAGACGATCATGTGGAGATGCACGCGCGCGACGAGGGATTCCGGCGCCCGGCCGAAGTACGCCTGGCAGAGCTCCCGCAGCCGGGCGTCGTCGTAGTCGAGCTCCCGGCAGGTGTTCCCGAGCTCGAAGGCCGGGTCGCCGTTGCCGCTGTACTCCCAGTCGACCAGCCGGAGCCGGTCCCCCTGCTCGATGTAGTTGTCGGCCAGGAGGTCGTTGTGGCAGGGCACCCGCCCGAGGGGATGTGCCCCCAGCGACTCCCCGATCACGCGGATCGCGGACCGCCGCCCGCGATAGCCCTGCGGCTCGGGGAAGCCCCGGCGCTCGATCACCGCCCGGTAGCCCTCGGCGAGCCCGAGCATGTCGAAGTCGCGGAGGAAGGGAGGCCCGCGGTGAAGGATGCGCAGCGTCGCGGCGATGCGGGCGGGCATGCCGGGCTCGCTGAGCGTCTGGTTCGTCATGGGCCGGCCGTGGAGGAACTCCATCACGGTCGCGCCGCTGTCGGGGAAGTGGTGGAGCACCGCCGGCCCGATGCCGAGCCTGGCGGCCACGCGGGCGCTGTGGAGCTCGCTTGCGCGGTCGATGGCCAGGAGATCGGTCGAGGCGCCCGGGATCCGGACCACGAACGCCTGCCCGCCGACGTCCACCCGGTAGTTCGAGTTGGTGAGGCCGTTCGTCAGCGGCCGGATCGAGACCGGCTTCCCGCGCCAGGCCTCGATGCGGTCGACGATCTCCTCGACGGTGACGGCGGCGTCGTTGGCCATGGGGTCCGGGCGGCGCGCGCCCCGGCGCGATTCTAGCTCAAGGCCCCTCATGGCGGGCAGGCGGGGCGGTCAGGAGTCATCGTGAGCGGCGAGCCGCCGGTGATCCTCGCACCCGGCGACCGACAGCGCCATCGCGCCCCGACGACATCCTCGTGACAGCCCCGTTGCGCTCGACGTTCGCGGGACTTCCGCCTAAATCGCTGATCTGTCAGGCAAATCACCGATGCATGCGGGCTTTCTACTGCTACGTCCGAGCGCGCGCTGGACCTACCCTGTTCCAAATGCGCGCCACCGCTGACGTTCGATCCCGTTCCGGCGCCGTGACGGACGCTGGCTCCGTCGCCGGCGTGTGGCACCGCCGCCTCTGGGTCGCAGCGGCCGGCGCGCTTCTGGCCGTCGTGTTCCTCGCCCTCCGGTATCGCCTGGCCCTCACCCCGCTCCTCGCCGAGACGTACTACGACGAGGCGCTCACCGGGTTGATGGCGTTCGCGATCCTCCACGGCACGCCGCAGGTCTTCTACTGGGGCGAGCCCTACGGCGGAGCGATCGGCGATGCCTACCCGGCGGCGCTCGGGTTCTGGCTCTTCGGCCCGTCGACGCTGGTCCTCCGGATGGTCTCCGCGGTCATCGCCGTCGTCTGGGCCTGGTCGCTGTGGTTCGTCGCGCGCCGCGCGGGCGCCGGACCGTTCGCCTTCCTCGCCGGGCTCCTGGTCGCCGTGCCGCCCGTCTTCCTGAGCCACGCCCAGCTCTCCACGCACGGAGAGAGCGCCGCGCTCGCGTTCGGCACGCTGGCGCTGGCCAGCGCGGCGTACCTCGTCGATGCGCGCACCACGGCGGCGCGGGGAACGGCGTGGGCAGTCCTCGGCGTGGCATCCGGTCTCAGCTGGTGGTCGAGCCAGATCGGAGTCATGCTGCTCCTCGCCGCCGCCCTCGTCCTCGCCGTTCAGCCCCGCGTGTTCCGCCGCCCCGGGCTCTACGCGGCCGTCGCGCTCTTCCTCGCGGCGAGCTGGCCCTTCTGGGTGTGGAACCTGCACCACGAGTGGGCCACGTTCCGGCATCTCGCGACGTGGGGCGGTCCGCTTCCGTCCTGGCCCCTCCGCTTCAAGATCGTCGGGGTCACGCTGCTCGAGAGCTTGCGCGACTACTTCTGGGACGGACGAGCGGTCCGGCTTCCGTCCTGGGCCTGGTTCCTGAGCTGGATCGCGCTCCTGGGCGTGTACCTGCCGGGCGTGCTCATCGCCCTCGGCCGCGTGCCGGCATGGTTCCAGCGAGTGCGGCGGCGCGAGTCGCCCTGGCAGGATGCCCGCGACCTCGTCGCGGTCGCGTTCTGTCTCACTGTCGCGGCGCATCTCCTGACGTGGTTCGGCACGTCGACCGTGATCCGCTACGCGATGACGTTCCAGGCCACCCTGCCCGTGCTGTGCAGCCTGGCCCTCGCGCGGCTCGCTCCGGTGGCGGGGGTGCCCGTCGCGGCCGGGCTCGCGGCCGCCCTTCTGGGGTTCAATCTCTTCACGCACGTGGCCTTCGTGACGGACGGGCGGGCGGCGCCCTGGCGTCCCGTGGACGCCGCCATCGCGCGGCTCGAGGCGCTGGGAATCCGGACCTGCTACGCGGACGGTCGGATCGCGCAGGTCCTGACGTTCGAATCGAACGAGCGCATCCTCTGCTCCGACTACGACGGCTTCCGGAACTATGACTTCCTCCGCGCGGTCGACCGTGTCGACGATCCGACGACCATGGCGATCGTCACGCACCGCGCCCTCAGACGGCCCCACCCCGACGTCATGGCGCGGATGCTCGACGCCGCCGGCGCCCGGTACACGCGCGACAACGTCGGCGACTACTCGATCTTCCACAGCTTCGTCGAGCCGGGTCCGGTCACGCCGATCGCGCCGGCCGGCTGGGTGACGCGCGCCTCGACCGAGCCCGAGACTGCCCACCTCGCCCTCGACCGCCGCGTGTGGACGCGCTGGGCGGCGCCCCAGCGGCCCGGGCAGTGGTTCGAGGTGGATCTCGGACGGCTCTACCCCGTGGCCCAGGTGGACCTCGTCGCCGCGCCCTGGGTCGGCGACGCCCCCGAGGGCCTCCGCGTCGAGACCTCCGCGGATGGCTCGACGTGGCGCACGGCGGTCGCGGTCGCGGAGGTGTTGCCGGGGCTCCACTGGTGGAAGGGGCACCCCCGGGTGGACGACAGCGGGCGGGTCATCGTACGGATGTCGCCCGAGCCCACTCGCTATCTGCGCCTGGTCGAGACCGATCGCGGCGAGCCCGGCGCCCTGTGGAGCATCGCCGAGCTGTTCGTGTACCAGCCGGCCGCGGCGCCGCTCGAGCCGCCAGCCGCCGCGGCCGAGGCGCTGGCGGCCGCGGAGCGCCACCTGAGCCACTGGATGGACGATCCCGCCGGGCCCAATCCCAACCGGGCGCCCATCACATACGAGCATCGGCGGGCGCAGGTTCCGTGGAGCTCGGTGTTCGGCGAGGCCAATCGCGCGCTCGCCATCGCGCCCGAGTGGGAAGGGCCGCACGACCTCTACGCCATGGCCCTCGCGCGGTCAGGGTGGTCGGACGCGCTCGATTTCGACGTCGAGCGGTCGACAGCGGATCAGGCGTGGCAGGAAGTCGTCCGCTGGGCCGAAATGGCGGACACCCAGCCGGAGGGGCTCTGGCGCCGGGGCCGGATGGAGCGGTGGGCCCAGGCCCTCGACCGCCTCGGACAGAACGATGCCGCCGCCGCGATCCGGAGCCGGCCGGCGCCGGTCCCGGCCCTTCCGACCAAGATTCGCTTCGGGGACGCCCTCGATCTGGTCGGCGTGGACCTGCCCCGGGAGGTCCGGCCGGGCGACGTGGCAACGGTGCGCTTCCACTGGCGCCTCGCGCAGCCGCTCCGCCAGGACTACTGGGCGTTCCTCCACGTGCGAGGCCTGAGGAAAAAGCTCAACCAGGACCAGCCCATCGGCGGTCGGAGCTTCGGCACCTCGGTCTGGGTTTCGGGCGAGGAGGTCCGCCAGAGCGTGACGTTCCGCGTGCCCGCCGACACGCCGCCCGGGAGCTACCCGCTCCACACGGGGGTCTGGCTCCCCTGGACCGGGAAGCAGCTCCGCGCGACGACGGACCTTCCCATCAAACGCCGCGCGGTGGTGTTCGGAAGCCTCACCGTCGCTCGCTGAGGCCGGTCGCCGTTCGGAACGGCCTCGGAACTGCCGACCTGCGCGCCGTCGCGCGCGTCGACCCTACCGGTGCCCGTTCCCCTGTCCCGCGGCCAGAGCCATCGCGATCCGCTCCGGCGTGAGCGGCAGCTCGGTGATCCGCACGCCGGTGGCGTCCTCGACCGCGTTGGCGATCGCCGCGGGCGCGGGGACGATCGGGCGGCTCGCCGACGCCGCGCGCGCCGAACGGGCCGGCGGGCGACGGGCACCTCGACGATGATCGTCTCGATGTTCGGCAGGTCGGCGGCGGTGAGCTTGCGGTAGTCGAGCAGGCTCGGGTTCGTGAGCCGCCCCTTCGTCGTCGAAGAGGAGCGCCTCGGTGAGCGCGATGCCCGAGGCTCTGGACCGCGCCGCCCTGCATCTGGCCCTCGACGCCGAGCGGGTTGATCGCCTTGCCCGACGTCCTGGACGACCACGAAGTCGTGGAGCGTGACCTCGCCGGTGTCCGGGTCGACCTCGATCCGCGCGAGCTGGGCGGCGAAGGCCGGCGCCTGCACCGCGAAGGCGGGATGGCTCACGCCGAGCACCGGCGGCACCTTCGACATGTAGAGGTTGCCCTTCTTGCCGATCTGGGCGAGCGTGATCGAGCGGTCGGGCACGCCGCGGACCACGACCTTGTCGTCCTCGATCTCGAGGTCGTGGACCGAGGCCTCCAGCTCCGCGGCCGCGATCTCGAGCGTCTGGCGGCGCGCGTCCTCCGCCGCCTCGCATCACCGCGGCGCCGACCGTGTAGATCGTCTTGCTGCCGGCGCTGAGCCCGGTGAGCGGCGCGGTGTCGGTGTCGCCGGTGGTGATGCGCACCTTGTCGATGTCGACGCCGTAGGCCGACGGCCGCGATCTGCGCCAGCGCGATGTTCGTGCCGGCGATGTCCACCTGGCCGGTGAGCACGCTGCAGCGAGCCGTCGGGTTGAGCCGGACCGTGGCGCCCGTCGGCTGGAGGCCCGGGATCCAGCCGCCGACCGCCAGGCCGGTGCCGCGCAGGCCGTGCCCGTTCTTGCCGCCGCTCTTCGCCCACTCCGCGCGCGTTCGTCCAGAGCGGGTGCTCGGCGAGCCGCGCCAGCACCTCCTTGGCGCCGTTGCTCTGCCAGGGCTGGCCGTTGGCCATCAGATCGCCTTCCTGCATGAGGTGCCGCAGGCGGAACTCGACCGGGTCGAGCCCGAGCTTGCGGGCGATCTGCTCCATGTGCGAGTCGATGGCGAAGATGGTCTGCGGCGCGATCGGCGCGCGGTAGGCGGCGACGCTCGGCTTGTGGGTCAGCACCTCGAAGCCGCGGACGTCGAAGCTCGGCCACTTGTACACGCTGCCGAGGAAGACCGCGCTCATCGTCAGCACGGCGCCCGAGAACGCGCCGGACTCGAGGATCGTCTCGCGCCTCGAGCGCCATGAGGGTGCCGTCCTTCTTGACGCCGGTCTTGAGGCGGATGATGACCTGCGGGCGCGGGCATGCCCGCCTCGAGCTCCTCGCGCCGGGTCATGACGTAGCGGACCGGGCCGGCCGGTGGCGCGGGCCAGCACCGCGGTGATCGGCTCGCACAGCGCGCGGATCTTGCCGCCGAAGCCGCCGCCGCACTCCATCGGGATGACCTTGATGCTGTTCTCCGGGATGCCCGAGGACGTCGGCCACCTCGGAGCGCGTGTTGAACGAGCCCTGGGTGCTCGCCCAGATGGTGAGGAGCCCGTTGCGTGTCCCACTCGCGCCAGCACCGCGTGCGGCTCGAGGTAGCCCTGGTGGACCATCGGCACGCGGTAGGTCTTCTCGACCACCAGGTCGGACTCGGCGAAGCCCTTGGCCACGTCGCCGCGCTGCAGGCGGGCCTGCTGGGCGATGTTGACGGCCTTGGCGGGCTCGGCCTCGCTCTTCGTCGCGGCCACGCCGGAGTGGGCCAGCGCCTCGCTGGTGTCGGCCTCGGTGCCCGCGTCGGCGACCGGCGGCGCGCCGGGCTGCATCGACTGCGAGCGGATCGACGGCGACCGGGCAGCACCTCGTACTCGACCTCGATCAGGTCGAGCGCTTCCTCGGCGATCGCCAGCTCGTCGGCCGCCACGGCGGCCACCGGCTGGCCCGACGAAGACCACGCGGTCGATGGCCAGCACGGCGTGCGCGCGGGTCGGCGCCTTCTTCTTGAGCTGCGGGGATGTCGGCGGCGGTCAGGACCGCGCGCACGCCGGGCAGGGCCTTCGCCCGGCTCGTGTCGATGCGGATGATCCGGGCGTGCGCGTGCGGGCTCCGCAGGAGCTTCGCGTGCAGCAGGCCGCGCGGCTTGAGGTCCGCCACGTACTGGACGCTGGCCCGTGACCTTCTCCGGCCCGTCGGGCCGCGGAATGGAGAGGCCGACACCCTTCACGTCGCGCGTCGTCTTCATCGACGGTCGCCATGGCTCAGCTCCTCTGTCCGGCGGTCGGCGCCCGCGGCCTCGTCGATCGCGGCCACCATCTTCGTGTAGCCGGTGCACCGGCAGAGGTTGCCGGCGATGCCGTAGCGGATCTCCTCCTCGGTCGGGTGCGGGTTCTCGGCGAGCAGCGCCGCGGCCGCCATCAGCACGCCCGGGAATGCAGAAGCCGCACTGGGGCACGCCGTGCCGGACGAAGGCGTCCTGCAGCGGGTGGAGCGACGCCGTTCTTGGCCAGCCCCTCGATGGTGCGCACGGAGCGACCGCGGGCCTGCATGCGCCAGCACCAGGCAGCTCGCGACCGGCTTGCCGTCGAGGTGGACGGTGCAGGCGCCGCAGTCGCCGGTGCCGCAGCCTTCCTTCGGGCCCGGTGAGGCCGAGCTCGCTCGCGGAGCGCGTCGAGCAGGGTCTCGTACGGCTGGACCAGCACCTCGACCGGCTCGCCGTTCACCGTGCAGCTCAGGACCTGCTTCGCCACGTGATGGCTCCTTCCGGGATCGTCAGGCGCTCGCGCGCGCGAGCGCCGTGGTGAGCGTGCGGCGGGTCAGGACCCGGACGAGGTGACGGCGGAACTCGGCGGAGCCGCGCTGGTCGCTGATCGGGCGCGCGGCCTCGACCGCCAGCGTCGGCGGCCCGCTCGATCAGCTCGGGCGTGACGGGCTGGCCCTCCAGCGCCTGCTCGGCCGCGGTGGCGCGGACCGGCGTCGGCGCCACCGCCGCGAGCGCGATCCGCGCCTTCGTGCAGACGCCGTTCGGCGAGCGTGAGCTGCGACGCCACGCCCGACCACCGCGATGTCGAGCTCGCGGCGCGGCGTGTGCCGCAGGTAGTTGCCGCCGCTGTGCGGCGCCGGGATGCGGGCACGACGATCTCGACGAGCAGCTCGTCCGGCGCCGAGCACGGTGCGGCGCACGCCGAGGAAGAACGACGCGATCGGCACGCGGCGCTCGCCCTTGGGCCCGGCGATCACCGCCTCGGCGTCGAGCGCCAGGAGCGGCGGCGCCATGTCGGCCGAGGGCGCGGCGTTGCAGAGGTTGCCGCCGAGCGTCGCGAGGTTGCGCACCTGGACCGAGCCGACCAGCGCGCCGCTCTCGGCGATGGCCGGATAGGCGGCCTGCACGCGCGGCGTCCCGCTCGAGCGTCGCGCGCCGTGACCGCCGCGCCGATCCGGAGGCCGGACCCGTTGGCGCGCGTCGAGCTGGCGCGCAGCTCGGCTCACGCCGGACAGGTCGACCACGCAGCCCGGTCTGGAGCATGCCGTTCTTCAGCTGGGGCAGGAGGTCGGTGCCGCCCGCCACCACGCTGGCGTCGGGCCCGCGCTCGGCCAGGGTCCGGAGGCACTCCTCCACGCTCGTCGGCAACACCATGTCGAACCGTCGCACGCGCTCCTCCTTCTGTCGTCTCGTGCGCGGATCGCCGCCGACGATCTTACCAGATGGCTGACGGCAGGGTCTCGCGTCGGAGCTGCAACATGAACAGGCATCGGATCTGCCACGTGCAATGTCACCCTGGCGGGCGGAGCGTTGGCGAGACATCCGGGCGAAGGCCTACGCCACGGGCGGGCTTGTCGGCGCCCGTCCGCGGCGCTAAGCTCCCGGCGTGCCGAGCCACTACACGCTGATCAACCCCGCCACGGAGTCGCCGATCGGCGACGTCGTCTACACGTCCGCCGGGGAGCTCGACGCCATCGTCAAGCGAGCCCGGGCGGCCCAGCGCGACTGGCGCCGCGTGCCGGTCGCGCGCGCGCGTCGCGCGCCGTGGGCCAGATGGTGCCCGCGTTCCGCGCCATGGCCGACCAGGTCGCCCTCGACATCACCCGCCAGATGGGCAAGCCGCTCCAGCAGGCCCGGAACGAGATCAACACGATGATCGACCGGGCCGAGACGCATGTGCCGGCTCGCGCGAAGGCGCGCTCGCGGACGAGCCGCTCCCGCCGAAGGACGGCTTCGAGCGCTTCATCCGCCACGAGCCGCTCGGCGTGGTGCTCGACATCGCCGCGTGGAACTACCCGCTCCTCATCGCCGTCAACGTGATCGTGCCGGCGCTCCTCGCGGGCAACGCCGTGCTGATCAAGCACGCCCGGCTCACGCCGCTCTGCGGCGGCCACTTCGCGCGACGCGTTCGCGCGCACCGCGGTGCCGGCCGGGCTCGTCGCCGGCGGTCGACGCTCGATCACGACGCGACCGCGGGGCTGATCCGCTCCGGCGCGCGTGGACTACGTCTCGTTCACCGGCTCGGTCTCGGGCGGCCGCGAGGTCTACGCGGAGGTCGCGCACCGCTTCATCGACGCGGGCCTCGAGCTCGGCGGCAAGGATCCCGCCTACGTCTGCGAGGACGCCGACTTCGAGTTCGCGGTGGAGAACGTCGTCGACGGCGCCTTCTACAACGCCGGCCAGAGCTGCTGCGGCATCGAGCGCGTCTACGTTGCCCGGTCGATCTACGACCGCTTCGTCGACGCCGCGGTCGCCCTGGTCCGGCAGTACCGGATGGGCGACCCGGAGGACCCGGCCACCACGATGGGACCGCTCGCCCAGCGGAAGGGCGCGGCGCTGGTCGAGCAGCACGTGGCGGAGGCCCGGGCCGCCGGCGCGCGCGTCCTGACCGGAGGCACGCCCTGGCGGGAGCGCGGCTACTTCTGCGAGCCGACCGTCCTGACCGACGTGAACCACGGCATGAAGGTGATGTGGGAGGAGACATTCGGGCCGGTGGTCGGGATCATGCCGGTGCGCGACGACGCCGAGGCGGTGCGCCTCATGAACGACAGCCCGTACGGGCTGACCGCGTCGGTGTGGACGCGGGACATGGACCGCGCCAAGCGCCTCATGTCGGAGCTCGACGCGGGGACCGTCTACGCCAACCGGTGCGACTACCTCGATCCCCTCCTCCCCTGGGTGGGCGTGAAGGACAGCGGCAAGGGGTGCTCCCTGTCCCACCTGGGCTTCGACCACCTGACGCGCCCGAAGAGCTTCCACCTCCGGACCCGCACGCGCCCGTCCTGACGCGCCGGCGCGCGCCGCCGGACGGTCAATGCTTGACCGCGCTCCGGCCCCCCGCCTAGACTCGCCTTACTGGCCCCCACCACTCCACCCGACCCGGGAGGCGACCATGACCGACGCACGTCTGCGCAGCCTGGCCGAGAAGCTCGATGCAGGCCTGATCGCCCGGCGCGAGTTCCTGCGCCGCGCCGCCGTCGTCACGGGCGGCACCGCCGCCGGCCTCGGCGTGCTCCGCTCGATGGCCAGCGCCCAGGCCAAGCCCAAGCTCCGGGTCTGGCTCTTCAAGAGCTTCGTCACCGGCGGCCAACGACGTCCTGGCCAAGCACATCGAGGCGTGGGCGAAGGAGCGGAACGTCGAGGTCGAGCTCGACTGGGCCACGTTCGGCGACCGCGAGCAGAAGTTCGTCGCGGCCATCGAGGCCGGCAACCCGCCCGACCTGGCCGAGATGAACGTCTACGGGCCGATGCGGTACAAGGCCGCCCTCCGCGACGTCACGCAAGGTCGCGAGCGAGATCGCCTCGGCGCGCGGCGGCCTCCTGCCGTTCGCCGAGCGCGCCATGAAGGTCGACGGGCAAGTTCCTCGGCGTGGCGCGCTACTCCATGACCGACCGTGTTCTTCGTCCGCAAGGACATCATGGAGGCCAAGGGGCTGAAGCCCCCGAAGGTCTACGACCCCGACGTCGTCGAGTTCGCGAAGAAGACCCAGGATGCCGTCCAAGGATCTCTGGGGCTTCGGCCAGACCCTGAACCGCTCGGACGACGGCGACGGCTTCATGCAGAACATCCTGCTGGGACTACGGCGGCGGCGTGTGGGACAAGGACGGCAAGCCCGCCCTGGGCACGACGTTCCTCAAGCAGAACATGGCGGCGCTCCAGTTCGCGGTCGACACGATCCAGAAGCACAAGATCCAGCCGCCGGGCGTCATGGGCTGGACCGACGTGTCGAACAACGAGGCCTACATGGCGGGCAAGCTGGTGACGACGAACAACGGCGCCAGCCTCTACTACGCGATGGTCGACCAGGAAGCACGAGCTCGCCGCCCAAGACGCTGCTGCATCCTGACGCCGGGCGGGCCGGCGGGCTCGCTTCGTCGGCTCCTCCTGCTACAACTGGGCGATCTTCCAGAAGAGCCAGCACGCCGAGCTCGCCGAGGACCTGATCCGCTGGGTCGAGGACGAGAAGCGCTTCGCCGAGTACGTCGAGGTGTCGGTCGGCCAGGCCGGCCCCGTCTACCGGGGGCGGGTCGACAGCCCGTACTGGAAGTCGGATCCGAACTTCGACGCGATGCTGCAGAACATCCTCCGGTGCGTGCAACATCGGCCACCCCGGGCCCATGACGCCGGCGGCGGCCGAGGTCCAGGGCCAGAAGATCCTGACCGACATGGCGGGGCGCGTCGTGGTGGGCGGGCTGTCGCCCGAGGCGGCGCTCAAGGAAGCTCACGCGCGCGTGGAGGAGGTCTACAAGATCCGCAGCAAGGGCTAGAGGGCGGCGAGCCGCGTCATGGCGACCACCGCGGCGCGGCTTCCGACGAAGGAAGCCGCGCTCGGTCGATCCGCCCGGCGGCAACGGGTCGCGCTCGAGTCGTGGCTCGGGCCCGACTACCGCCTGGGCTTCCTCTTCGTCCTCCCGATCGTGGTCCTGGTCCTCGCCCTGGTCGCCTATCCCTTCTGCTACGCCGTGTACCTGAGCCTCACCCGGAAGTACGTGGGCATGCCGCCGGTCTTCGTCGGACTGCGAGAACTACATCCGGCTCACCTCCGACGGGTTCTTCCGGCGCGCCGTCGATGAACAGCTTCGTCTTCACCGGCGGCTCGGTGGCGGTGAAGCTCGTGCTCGGCATGGTCATGGCGCTGGTGCTGACGACCCGCATCCGCTGGCGGGGCTTCTGGACCGGCGTGCTGCTGATCCCGTGGGTCGCGCCGACGGTGGTCTCGGCCCTCAACTTCCTCTGGATCTTCGACTACAGCCTCGGGCGTGCTCAACTACCTGCTGGTGCGGGTGTTCCGCATCCTGCCCCAGGGCGTGGGCTGGCTGAGCGAGCCCGGCACGGCGATGGCGTCGGTGATCGCGCGTGAACGTGTGGCGCGGCTTCCCGTTCTTCGGGATCAGCTTCCTCGCCGGCATGAAGGCGGTCCCGGGCGAGCTCTACGAGGCGGCCGCGGTGGACGGCGCCACCGCGGCTGCAGCGCTTCCGCCACGTCACGCTGCCCGGCATCCGGAACATCGTGATCATCGTCGTGCTCCTGTCGACCATCTGGACCTTCAACGACTTCGCGATCATCTACATCCTCACGAAGGGCGGGCCCGGCGGCGCCACCCAGGTGCTGCCCGTGCTCACCTACGAGATCGCGTTCGGCGCGCAGCGGCTCGGCGAGGCCATCGCGGTCGCGCTCTACCTGCTCCCGGCGCTCGCCTTCGTGATCGTCGTGCTCGCCCGCTACATGCGCCGGGGCCGGACGCGATGAGCGCCGGGAGCGGCGCCATGACGGCGGTGGGCGGCCCCGGTCGGGTCGCCCGCGAGCGCGTCCAGTCCGCGGTCGCCTACGCGATCCTGCTGACGCTCCTCCTGATCGTCCTCTTCCCGTTCTTCTGGATGACGATCACGTCGTTCAAGGGCGAGAACCAGATGCGGAGCCTCGTGTCGATGTTCTGGCCGAGCCCGTTCGTCCGCGACAACTACGCGCACCTCCTCGAGAAGACCGAGTTCCTCGCGCTGGTACCGCAACAGCATCGTGGTGTCGGTGAGCAGCACGCTCCTGGCCACCGCCATCGGGACGATCGGCGCGTACGCCCTCGCCCGCCTCCGGTTCCTCGGGCGGGCGTTCATGGCGAGCGCCGTGCTCATCACCTATCTCGTGCCGCCGTCCATCCTGTTCATTCCGCTCTACGCGCAGATCCGGAACCTCGGGCTGGCCGACAGCCTGACCGGGCTCATCGTCGCCTACCCGAGCTTCACCGTCCCCTTCGTGACCTGGCTCCTCATGGGCTATTTCGAGTCGATCCCCGAGGAGCTCGAGGAGGCGGCGATGATCGACGGCGCCACGCGGTTCGGCGCCTTCCGCCGGATCGTGCTGCCGCTGGCCGCGCCGGGGCTCCTGGCCGCCGCGCTCTACGCCTTCACCCAGGCCTGGAACGAGTTCCTCTACGCGCTCGTGTTCATCACCAACGTCAAGCTCCGGACGCTCCCGGTCGGGCTCTCGACGTTCATCACCGGCGACGTGTACGGCTGGGGCTACCTCATGGCGGGCGCGGTCCTGACGACCCTGCCCGTCATCGCCGCCTACGTCTATCTCCAGCGCTACATGGTCGAGGGGCTCACCGCGGGCAGCGTCAAGGGGTAGGCCTCGCCCGCCTCCCGGCCATCTCTTTACGGCGTCTTGATGCGCCGGCTCCCGGTCTTTGCCGCATCTTGACGCCCCACCCGCTATGCTCGTCGTCGGACGCGGAGAGCCGTCCCGAGCGGCGCGAGGAGAGCCATGAGAACGACCGAGGAGCCGTGTGGTTCGTGATCGGCGTCGGCGGCGCCGTCGCGCTCGGGTTCGCGCTCACCGGGCTGCGAGGCGGTCGCGACGGCCTCGACCCTCGCCTTCGTGTTCCTCGCCCTGACCATCGTCGTCGCCGAGATGGGCGGGCGGGCGCCCGGGCTGGCCACGGCCGTCGTCTCGGCGTTGAGCCTGAACTTCTTCCTGACCGAGCCCTACCTGTCGCTCGAGATCGACAAGCCCGGTGACATCGCCGCGTTCGTCGCGCTCACGGCCTGCGGGCTGATCGCGGCCGCGTTCGGGAAGCGCCGGGTCCGGACGGCGGAGCAGGTCGTCGAGACCCGGGGAGACCTGGAGCTCCTCGCCCGGACCGCGACCAGTCTTTCGGCGCACGTGCCCATCGAGCAGGTCCTGGAGGACGCTCCGGCGGTTCTTCGGGCTCGGCGGCGTCGTGCTCAGGCGCGCGGACGAGCGCCTGATCGCGGCGGCGCCCTCGAGCCAGGCCAGCCTGCCCGCGCCGCCGACCGAGCTCGATCCCGCGACCCTGGTCGGCTCGGACATCCTGGTCCACCGCCTGGGGCGCGCGGGGTTCCGGCTGCCCGATCGAGGCGGCCGGCTCCGGCTTCCCGGCCCGAAGCCGCTGCTTGCTCGATCTCTGGGAGGGGAGCCCCGAGGGCCTCAGTCTCGATCAGCGCCGGGCGCTGACCGCCGCGGCGCTCATGATCGCGATGTCCGACCCGACCTCCGGGTCGTGACCCCTCGCCGCCGCGTCCCCGCCCGGTAGCCCATCCGTCGGTCCCGCCTCGGCGTCACCAGTCCGGCGTTCGCCAACTGCCATCGTCGTCGCCGCGGTCGCGTCTTTACGCGGCCTTGACCTTCGGAGGCCATCTCTAGCGCGCCTTGATGCCTTCGCCCGCTATGGTCTCGCCATGAGGCGGCTCGGATGGAAGGGAGGCCCCGAATGCAGGACGTTCTCTATCTCGGACTGATCGTCGGGTTCCTGGCCCTGTCCTGGGGCCTGGTCGAGCTCTGCGACCGGCTGTAGCGCAGGAGGCTGACATGCCCGTTCTCTACGTCATCGGCGGCCTCGTCTCGATCGGGCTTGCTCGTCTACCTCTTCGTCGCGCTCCTGAAGCCGGAGCTGTTCTCATGACCGCGCAACGGGTCCGTCCAGCTCGGCGCTCTACCTGGTCGTCCTGCTCGCGCCTGGCGAAGCCGCTCGGCGCGCTACATGGCCCGGGTCTACGAGGGCCAGCCGTCGGGCTCGACCGGCTGCTCGGGCCGCTCGAGCGCCTGATCTACCGGCTCGCCGGCGTCGACCCGAGCGCGGAGATGACGTGGAAGACCTACGCCGTCGCGATGCTGCTCTTCAACTTCGCCGGCTTCGCTCGTCGTCTACCTGCTCCAGCGCCTCCAGGGCGTCCTGCCGCTCAACCCGCAGGGCCTCGGCGCCGTCACGCCCGACTCGTCGTTCAACACCGCCGTCAGCTTCGCCACCAACACGAACTGGCAGGGCTACGGCGGCGAGACGACGATGAGCTACCTCACGCAGATGCTCGGGCTGACGGTGCAGAACTTCGTCTCGGCGGCGACGGGCATGGCGGTGCTCGTCGCGCTCATCCGCGGCTTCGCGCGCCGCGACGGCCGACGACCATCGGCAACTTCTGGGTCGACCTGACGCGGACGCACGCTCTACATCCTGCTGCCGCTCTCGCTCGTGCTCGCGCTCGTCGCTCGTCTCGCAGGGCGTCGTCCAGACCTTCGGCGCCGTACCGCGCACGGTCGCCGCTGCCGTCGACAGCCGAGCCGACAGGACGCGCGACGGCAAGGCCGGTCGACGCGAGCAGACGTGCATCGCCGCTCGGCCCGGCCGCCTCGCAGATCGCGATCAAGCAGCTCGGCACGAACGGCGGCGGCTTCTTCAACGTCAACTCGGCGCACCCGTTCGAGAACCCGACGCCGCTCGTCGAACTTCCTCGAGGTGCTGTCGATCCTGCTGATCCCGGCGGCGCTCTGCTACACGTTCGGCGCGCATGGTCGGCGACACGCGCCAGGGCTGGGCGGTCCTCGCCGCGATGACCGTCATCTTCGTCGCCGCTGCTCGGTCGTGTGCGTCGTGGCCGAGCAGCGCGGCGAACCCGCCTCGCGTCGCTCGGCGTCGATCACCAGGCCGAGCGACGCTCCAGCCGGGCGGCAACATGGAGGGCAAGGAGGTCCGCTTCGGCATCGCCGAACTCGGCGCTCTGGGCGACGGCGACGACCGCCGCCTCGAACGGCTCGGTCAACGCGATGCACGACTCGTTCACGCCGCTCGGCGGGCTGGTGCCGATGTGGCTGATGCAGCTCGGCGAGGTGATCTTCGGCGGCGTCGGCTCGGGCCTCTACGGCATGCTCGTCTTCGCCATCATCGCGGTCTTCGTCGCCGGGCTGATGGTCGGCCGCACGCCCGAGTACCTCGGCAAGAAGATCGAGGCCTACGAGATGAAGATGGCCTCGCTCGTCATCCTCATCCCGCCGGCCATCGTCGCTGCTCGGCACCGCCCTCGCCGTGGTGACCGCCGGCGGGCATCGCGACGATCTCCAACCCGGGCGCGCACGGCTTCAGCGAGATCCTCTACGCCTTCTCGCTCGGCCGGCAACAACAACGGCAGCGCCTTCGCCGGGCTCGGCGCCAACACGCCCTTCTACAACACGGCCGCTCGGCCTCGCGATGCTCGTCGCCCGCTACTGGCTCGCCGATCCCGGCGCTCGCGATCGCCGGCTCGCTGGCGCGCAAGAAGCTCGTGCCGCGCCGGCCCGGGCACGCTGCCCGACCCACACGCCGCTCTTCGTCGCGCTGCTGGTCGGCGTCGTCATCATCGTCGGCGCGCTGACCTTCATCCCGGCGCTCGCGCTCGGGCCGATCGTCGAGCACCTCATGATGGCACGGCCTGAGCCATAGCGAGAGCGACCGCCATGACACGCGCGACCAAGCCCGATCGCGCTCGTTCGACGCGGCCGATCGTCGCGGCGCGCCGTCGTCGACTCGTTCCGCAAGCTCGACCCGCGGCGTCCAGGTCCGCAACCCGGTCATGTTCGTCGTCTACGTCGGCAGCGTCCTCACGACGGTGCTCTTCGCTCCAGGCGCTCGCTCGGCCAGGGCGAGGCGCCCGCCGGGTTCATCCTCGCGGTGTCGCGTCTGGCTCTGGTTCACCGTGCTCTTCGCCAACTTCGCCGAGGCGATGGCCGAGGGCCGCGGCAAGGCGCAGGCCGACGCGCTCCGCGCAGACGCGCCAGGACGTCGCCGGCCAAGAAGCTCGTCGGAGCCGCGAGCGCGACGCGCCGGCACGAGCCGGTCTCCGGCAGCGACGCTGCGCAAGGGCGACGTCGTGCTCGTCGAGGCCGGCGACGTCGATCCCCGGCGACGGCGAGGTCGTCGAGGGCGTCGCCTCGGTCGACGAGAGCGCGATCACCGGCGAGAGCGCGCCCGTCATCCGCGAGAGCGGCGGCGACCGCAGCGCCGTCACCGGCGGCACGCGCGTGCTCTCCGACTGGCTCGTCGTCCGCGTCACGCGCCAACCCCGGCGAGACCTTCCTCGACCGCATGATCGCGATGGTCGAGGGCGCGAAGCGGCAGAAGACGCCGAACGAGATCGCGCTCAACATCCTGCTGGCGGCGCTCACGATCATCTTCCTGCTCGCCACCGTCACGCTGCTGCCGTTCTCGCATCTACAGCGTGCAGCGCGGCCGGGCAGGGCACGCCCGTCACCGTCACCGTGCTGGTCGCGCTGCTCGTCTGCCTGATCCCGACGACGATCGGCGGCCTGCTGTCGGCGATCGGCATCGCCGGCATGGACCGCATGATCCAGGCGAACGTGATCGCCATGTCGGGCCGCGCGGTCGAGGCGGCCGGCGACGTCGACGTGCTGCTGCTCGACAAGACCGGCACGATCACGCTCGGCAACCGCCAGGCGACCGCGTTCCTCCCGGCCGCCGGGCGTCGCGCGAGCGCGACCTCGCCGACGCCGCGCAGCTCGCCTCGCTCGCCGACGAGACGCCCGAGGGCCGCAGCATCGTCGTGCTCGCCAAGGAGAAGTACGGCCTCCGCGAGCGCGACGTGCACGACGCTCGGCGCCGACGTTCGTCCCGTTCACCGCGCAGACGCGCATGAGCGGCGTCGACCTCGACGGCCGGCAGATCCGCAAGGGCGCCGCCGACGCGGTCGAGGCGCTACGTCCAGGCGGCTGGGCGGGCAGCTTCCCGGCGCCGTGCGCGAGCGCGGTCGACGGCGATCGCCAAGCAGGGCGGCACGCCGCTGGTCGTCGCCGACGGCGCGCAGGTGCTCGGCGTCATCCAGCTGAAGGACATCGTCAAGGGCGGCATCAAGGAGCGCTTCGCCGAGCTCCGGCGCATGGGCATCAAGACGGTGATGATCACCGGCGACAACCCGCTGACCGCCGCCGCGATCGCCGCCGAGGCCGGCGTCGACGACTTCCTCGCCGAGGCGACGCCCGAGGCGAAGCTCGACGCTGATCCGCGAGTACCAGACCGGCGGCCGCCTCGTCGCGATGACCGGCGACGGCACCAACGACGCGCCGGCGCTCGCGCAGGCCGACGTGGCCGTGGCGATGAACACCGGCACGCAGGCGGCCAAGGAGGCCGGCAACATGGTCGACCTCGACTCGAACCCGACGAAGCTGATCGAGATCGTCGAGATCGGCAAGCAGCTGCTGATGACGCGCGGCGCGCTGACGACGTTCAGCATCGCCAACGACGTCGCCAAGTACTTCGCGATCATCCCGGCCGCGTTCGCGGCGACCTACCCGGCGCTCGAACGCGCTCAACGTCATGCGCCTGGCGACGCCCGCAGAGCGCGATCCTCTCGGCGGTGATCTTCAACGCGCTCATCATCGTCGCGCTCGATCCCGCTCGCGCTGCGCGGCGTCCGCTACCGGCCGGTCGGCGCGTCGGCCGCTGCTGCGCGACAACCTGCTCGATCTACGGCGCTCGGCGGCCTCGTCGTGCCGTTCGTCGGCATCAAGCTCATCGACCTGGTCCTCGTCGCCCTCGGCCTCGGCCTGAACGAGAAGGAGATCGTCCATGGATCGCAGCTGCGACCCGCGCTCGTCGCTCCTGGTGCTGCTCACGCTCCTCACCGGGCGTCGCCTACCCGCTCGCTCGTCACCGGCGTCGCGCAGGCCGTCTTCCCGCGCCAGGCCAACGGCAGCCTGATCGTCGCGGGACGGCAAGGTCGGTCGGCTCGCGCCTGATCGGCCAGCCGTTCGACGATCCCGAAGTACTTCTGGGGCCGCCTCGTCGGCGACGGCGCCGTTCGCCTACAACGCCGCGCGCCTCGGCGGCTCGAACCTCGGGCCCGCTCAACCCGGCGCTGTCGACGGCGGCGAAGGGCGCGGATCGACGCGCTGCGCGCCGCCGATCCCGGCAACGCGGCGCCGATCCCCGTCGATCTCGTGACCGCCTCGGGCAGCGGTCTCGATCCGCACATCAGCCCGGCCGCGGCCCACTACCAGGTCCCGCGGGTCGCGCGGGCGCGGCATCTCGACGAGGAGCGGGTCCGGGAGCTCGTCCACACCCACATCAGGACCGGCAACTCGGCCTGCTCGGCGAGCCCCGCGTCAACGTCCTCCGCCTCAATCTGGCGCTCGATGGCATGACGCCAGGATGACAGTGGCCGGGCGAATCCTCGTCGGCCGGAACGGCGCGTCCGAAGGCGAGCAACCGCCGCGCACCGGATCGACTGGGAGCGACGGCTGGGCGCCACGCTGATCGGTCTCGGCATCCTCCCAAACGCCATGCCGCGGGCGTTCCGGGCCATCTTGGCCGCGCCGCAGGAGGTCCCTCTCATGGCTCGTCAGGATTCGGAGTCCTTGTGGATCGCGATCGGCGCGCTGGGCGCCATGGCGCTCGGCGTTGGACTGATACCTCTCCGCACGCTCCGCCTCGCTCTTCGACCGGAGCCCGCCCTGAGCCGTCTGGCCTCCTGAGGTGGCCCGCTCCGTGTCCATCTCGAACCTGAAGCGCGCTCTCCTGGGTCATCCCATACCCACGTCGCACGAGATGCACGAACGGCTCGGGCGAGCGACCGGTCTGGCCGTCTTCGCGTCGGACGCCCTCTCGTCGAGCGCCTATGCCACCGAGGAGATCCTCCTGATCCTCGCCCTCGCCGGGCACGGGCGCGCTCCACGTCGGCGTGCCGATCTCGCTGGGCATCGCCTTGCTCATCGCCATCGTCGTGAGCTCCTACCGGCAGACGATCCTGGCCTACCCGAGCGCGGGCGGCGCCTACATCGTGAGCCGGGAGAACCTCGGCATGTACCCCAGCCTCGTGGCGGGCGCGGCGTTGCTGACGGACTACGTGCTCACCGTCTCGGTGAGCGTCGCGGCGGGTATCGCCGCCGTCACGTCGGCCGTCCCGGCGCTCTATCCCGTACCGGGTCGAGCTCTGCATTCTCGGCGGTGCTCGCGATCACGGTCGCCAACTTGCGCGGCGTTCGCGAATCCGGACGCGTGTTCGCGGTCCCGACGTACGCCTTCATCGCGTCCTACGTCCTCATGATCGTCTGGGGTGCTCGTCGTCTGGGCGCGAGCGACGCACGGGGGGGGCACCCGCCGGCGTCAGGCGGCGAGTCCCGGCCGCGGCACCAGGAGCTGACCCTGTTCCTGATCCTCCGCGCCTTCGCGTCCGGCTGCGTCGCCCTCACGGGGATCGAGGCCGTCTCGAACGGGGTGCCCGCCTTCCGGCCGCCGGAGGCCAAGAACGCCCGGCAGGTGCTCGTCCTGCTCGGAGTCGTGCTGATCGGCCTGCTTCGTCGGCATCACGTTCCTCGCGAACGGGTTCGGCCTGACCCCGACCCCGCAGGAGACCGTCAACTCCCAGCTGGCTCGCCGCGTCTTCGGCGGAGGCAGCGTCCTCTACTACCTCGTGCAGGCCCTGACCACGCTGATCCTGATCATCGCGGCCAACACGAGCTTCGCGGACTTCCCCCGGCTCTCGTCGTTCATGGCTCGCGACCGGTTCATGCCGCGCCAGTTCGCGAGCCGGGGAGATCGCCTCGCCTTCTCCAACGGCATCATCATCCTGGCCGTGCTGAGCGCGCTCTTGCTCGTCGTCTTCCACGCGGAGACGCACGCGCTGATCCCGCTCTATGCCATCGGCGTTTTCGTGTCCTTCACGCTCTCCCAGCTCGGCATGGTGCGCTTCTGGTTCCGAGAACGAGGGTCCCACTGGCCGATGCGCGCCGTGCTGAACGCCACCGGCGCGGTGACGACCGGCGTCGTCGCCCTGATCATCGCCACGACCAAGTTCACGCATGGCGCCTGGCTCGTGATCCTGCTCATCCCGCTCCTGGTGCTCCTCCTGGTGACCATCCGTCGCCATTACGACGACGTCGCGGGCCAGCTGTCTCTGGACGGGCTGGAGCCACAGGAGCCGCCTCCCGGACGCCATCACGTGCTCGTGCCGGTCGGCGACGTTCACCGCGGCGTCGTTGGAGCAATCCGGTACGCTCGGGCCATGTCGCCGAGCGCGCGAGCCGTCTACATCGAGGTCGACGCCGAGAGCCGGATCAGGCTGGAGGAGCGCTGGGCCAAGTGGGCGAGCGGAATGCCCCTGGTGGTGCTGCGTTCGCCGTACCGCTCCGTGATCGGCCCGCTGCTGGACTACGTGGATCGCTTGCAGGAAGAGGCTCCGGACTCCATCGTCACCATCGTCCTGCCCGAGTTCGTGCCGGTCCGCTGGTGGCAGCAGCTCCTCCACAATCAGACGGCCCTGCTGATCAAGGGCGCCATGCTGTTCCGCCGGGGGGTCATCGTGATCGATGTGCCGTATCACCTGGCCGCGAAGACCCGGGGAGCCGACGGGCCGAGCCGGGGGCAGTCGGGGGCGTCGGCGGCCGCGTGAGACGCGCGGGTCCCCGTCGGCTAGACTGCAGGCGTGACGGACTCCGGCGTGGATCCTCGCCCGGACCCCGACGCCCTACTGGCGCGACGTCCGAGAGGAAGAGTCGCGTCAGGCGCGCGGAAAGCTCAAGGTGTTCTTCGGCGCCGCCGCCGGCGTCGGGAAGACCTACGCGATGCTCGAGGCCGCGCGAGCCCAGCACGCGGCGGGTGTCGACGTGGTGGTCGGCTGGGTCGAGACCCACGGCCGGGCCGAGACGGAGGCGCTCCTCCCGGGGCTCGAGCGGCTGCCGCCGCGCACGGTCGAGTACCGCGGCACGATGCTCCGCGAGTTCGATCTCGACGCCGCCCTCGCGCGCCGCCCGGCGCTCATCCTCGTCGACGAGCTGGCCCACACGAACGCGCCGGGCTCTCGGCACGCCAAGCGCTGGCAGGACGTCGACGGAGCTCCTCGCCGCGGGCATCGACGTCTACACGACGCTCAACGTCCAGCACCTCGAGAGCCTGAACGACGTCGTCGCCCGGGTCACGGGCGTCTCGACGCGCGAGACCGTCCCCGACTCGATCCTCGAGGAGGCGGCCGAGGTCGAGCTGGTGGATCTCCCGCCCGACGATCTGATCCGAGCGACTCCGCGACGGCAAGGTCTACGTCCCCGAGCAGGCCGGCGAGGCCATGCGCCGCTTCTTCCGGAAGGGCAATCTCATCGCGCTGCGGGAGCTCGCCCTGCGGACGACGGCGGAGCGCGTCGACGCCCAGATGGAGCGGCTACCGGCGCGAGCACGCCGTGCCGGGCGTCTGGCCTGTCGCGCGAGCGGATCCTGGTGTGCGTCAGCCCGAGCCCCTTCGCCGCGCGCGTCGTGCGCGCCGCCCGGCGGATGGCGGTCGGCCTCCGGGCCCAGTGGGTCGTCGTGTACGTCGAGACGCCCGCCGCCGCGCGCCTCGCGCCCGCGGACCGGGACCGGGTCGTCCAGACGCTCCGCCTGGCGGAGCAGCTCGGCGCGGAGACCGTGACCCTCACCGGCCACGACGTCGCCGACGGAGGTTCTCGCGTACGCGCGCCGGCGGAACGTCACCCGCATCGTGCTCGGCAAGCCCGCGCGTCCCCGCTGGCGCGAGGCCCTGTTCGGCTCGGTCGTCAACGAGCTGGTCCGGCAGAGCGGCGACATCGACGTCTACGTCATCACCGGGGAGCGCGAGGGCACGCCGTCGGCCGCCGCGGAGCGGCCGGCGCCGCCCGTCGACTGGACCGGCTACGTGCAGGCCGCCGGCGTGGTGGCCGTCTGCACCGTGGTCGCGGCGCTCATGTTCCGCCACTTCGCCCCCGCGAATCTCATCATGGTGTACCTCCTGGGCACGATTCTGGCCGCCTGGCGGCTCGGGCGCGGGCCGTCGATCTTCGCGTCCCTTCTCAGCGTGGCCGCGTTCGACTTCTTCTTCGTGACGCCGTACCTGACCTTCGCGGTGTCCGACACCCAGTACCTCGTGACGTTCGCGGTGATGCTGGCGGTGGCGGTCGTGATCAGCACGCTCACCACGCGCGTCCGGGCCGCAGGCGGACGCCGCGCGCCATCGGGAGCGGCGCACCGCCGCCCTCTACGCGATGACGCCGGGACCTGATCAGCCAGCAGGGGCTCGACGAGCTCCTCCGCGTCGCGACCCGCCACATCGCGGAGGTGTTCGGGAGCCGCGTCGCGGTGTTCCTGCCGGACGCCGCCGGGCAGCTCGCGCGCCGCGTCGGGGAGCTCGGCTCCGGGGCGAGCGACGCGAGCGAGCTGCGGCGTCGCGCGGTGGGTGTACGAGCACGGCCAGCTGGCCGGGCGCGGCAGCGCGACCCTGCCGGGCGCCCGGGCGCTCTATCTCCCGCTCAGCGCCGCGCGCGGGACGGTGGGCGTCCTCGGCGATCGAGCCGCCGACGGCCGAAGCGCCGGCCACGCCCCGAGCAGCTCCATCTCCTCGAGACCTTCGCCGCCCAGGCCGCCCTCGCCATCGAGCGCGTGGCGCTCGTCGAGGAGGCCCAGCAGGCCCGCCTCCGGTCCGAGGCGGAGCGGCTCCGCAACTCGCTCCTCAGCGCGGTCTCGCACGATCTCCGGACGCCGCTGGCCACCATCACCGGCTCCGCCAGCGCCCTGGTGGAGCAGGAAGCCGCGCTCGACCCCGCGGCCCGGCGCGAGCTCGCGCACGCGATCCAGGAGGAGGCCGACCGCCTGAATCGCCTCGTGCACAACCTCCTGGAGATGACCCGGCTCGAGTCCGGCGGCATCCACGTGCGCAAGGACTGGGAGCCCCTGGAGGAGGTCGTCGGGAGCGCCCTCGCGCGCGTGGAGAAGCGGCTCGGCCCGCGACGCGTCGACGTCCGGCTCCCCGCCGATCTGCCGCTCGTACCGCTCGATCCCCTCCTCGTCGAGCAGGTGCTGATCAACCTCTTCGACAACGCGATCAAGTACACGCCCGAGGACACGCCGATCGAGGTCTCGGCCGCTGCGGACGACCACGTCGTGAGCGTGACCGTCGCCGATCGGGGGCCGGGACTCGCGCCGGGCGAGGAAGCGCGCATCTTCGAGAAGTTCTACCGAGGCGAGGCCGCCGGGACGCGCAGCGGGGCCGGCCTCGGCCTCGCGATCGCGCGCGGCATCGTCGAGGTGCACGGCGGCCAGATCGTCGCGGAGCCCCGGCCCGGAGGCGGCGCGCTGTTCCGGTTCACGCTGCCGCTCGGCGAGGCGCCCCCGAAGGTGCATTCGGATGATGGCTGAGCGAGAGCCCGCGCCCACCCGCCCGACGGCCACTGGCCCGGTCGTCCTCGTCATCGAGGACGAGCCGCCGATCCGCCGCTTCCTGCGCCCCTCGCTCGCGAGCCAGGGCTATCGCGTGGTCGAGGCCGAGACCGGCGAGGACGGGCTGGTCCAGGCCGCCACGCGCCAGCCCGACCTCGTGGTCCTCGATCTGGGGCTCCCCGATCTGGACGGCATCGAGGTCATCCGCCGGCTCCGGGAATGGGCGACGGTGCCGATCATCGTGCTGTCGGCCCGCGGCGGGGAGTCGGACAAGGTGGCGGCGCTCGACGCCGGCGCCGACGACTACGTCGCCAAGCCGTTCGCCGTCGGCGAGCTCCTGGCGCGCGCGCGGGTCGCGCTCCGCCATTCGGCCCAGGCGACGGGAGCCCGGCGAGTCGACGTTCACGCTGCGGCACCTCCGGGTGGATCTCGGACGCCGACGCGTCTGGCTCGGCGACGTCGAGGTGCGCCTCACGCCGATCGAGTACCGGCTGCTCGCCGTCCTCGTCCGCCACGCCGGCAAGGTGCTGACGCACCGCCAGCTCCTCCAGGAGGTCTGGGGGCCCGGGCAGGTCGAGCAGACGCACTACCTCCGCGTCTACATGGCGAACCTCCGGCGGAAGCTCGAGGCGGATCCCGCGCGCCCGCAGCTCCTCCGGACGGAGCCCGGAGTCGGCTACCGGCTGCTCACCGAGTGACGCGGGGCTTCAGCCCAGGCCGCCGAACGTGGCCGCCCGCGCCTTGAGAACGCCGTACAGGACGTCGTAGGTCGGCGTTGCCACGCCGTGGCGGCGGCCCAGGCGGACCACCGCGCCCGTGATGTCCTCGAGCTCGACGCGGCGGCGGCTCTCGAAGTCGAGCTGCATCGAGGTCCGCATGTCCGCCGGCAGGCTCTGGATCAGGGCGACGGCGGCGTCGACGGCGTCGGCGGGGAGCGCCGCGCCCGCCGCCCGGCCGACCGCCACCGTCTCGCCGATGAGGGCGCGGTAGAGCGCGGCCCCGTCGGGTGAGCTTCGGAGCTCGCCGAGCGTCGCCCGGCACGCGGTGGCGAGGGTCGCGCCCGGCGCCAGCCGGATGAACTTGTCCCAGACCGCCCGGCGCACGTCGCGCGTCACGCGAACCTCGACGCCCGCGTCGCGGAGGGCAGCGGCGATGGCCTCGAGCCGTGGAGTCAGCTCGCCGGACGGCTCTCCGAGCTCGACGCGCTGGACCGGGCTCGCCTGGACGATCACGCCGGGCTCGGCAATGGTCGTCACGAGGAGCGTGGTGCCGACCAGCACGCGGTCCACGCCGATCGCGGCGCCCAGGCGCTCGCCGCTCTCGACGCCGTTCTGGAGGGTGAGGACCGAGGTCGCCGGGCCGACGGCCGGCCGGAGCGCGCGGGCTGCGGACTCGGTATCGTAGCCCTTCACGGTGAACAGGACGAGATCGAACGCGCCGCCCGCCGCGGCCGGGTCGGCGACGGCGTCGAGGGGGCGCAGGACGGTCGAGCGGCCCCCGCCTCGAATGACGAGGCCGCCGTCCCGCAGCGCGTCGAGATGCTTCCCACGGGCCACGAACGTGACCGCGTGACCACGCCCGGCGAGCGCCGCGCCGTAGAAGCCGCCCACGGCGCCCGCGCCCATCACCAGGACTCGCACGGCTGATCGCCCGCCGAGCGGCCGGCGGCCTACAGCTTGAAGAGCCGCTGGGCGTTCCGCCCCCGGACGGCCTCGCGCTGGCCGGCCGGCAGCGCGTCCACCCGGGCGAGACAGCCCTTCATGTCCCCGATGTTGTGCGGGTAGTCGGAGCCGTAGAGGACCCGGTCCGCCCCGCCGACGTCGATGCACATGGCGAGCGCGTCGGACCGGTACGTGACCGAGTCGTAGTAGAGCCGCCGCATGTACTCGCCCGGCGGCGTCGGACGTCTTCGTCCGGGCGGCGTTCATCTTGTCGAAGCACTGGTCGAGGCGGCCGACGAGGTACGGCAGCGCCCCGCCCGCGTGCGAGACGATCAGCTTCACGTCGGGATAGCGGTCCAGGAACCCGTCGAACATGAGGCGCGCGATGGCGAGGCTCGTGTCGAACATGAACCCGATGCTCGCGATCAGGTTGAACTCCCGGAGCGCCATCTCCGGGGTGCCGGGCGGCGCCGTCGGGTGAACGAGGACCGGCAGCGCGCGCCGATCGATCTCCTTCCAGACCGGAGCGAGCAGCGGGTCGGCGAGCGTTCGGCCGGCGATGTTCGCGAGCACCATCACGCCGACCGCGCCGCGGTCGCAGGAGCGGGCGAGCTCCGACACCGCCGCGTCCGGGTACTCCCACGGCAGCGAGCAGAGCCAGCGGATGCGCGACGGGTACGCGAGCTGGGCGCTCGCCATGTCGTCGTTGACGACCTGCGCCGCCTTGAGACTCACGTCGCGGCCGCCCCAGTACACGTTCGGGCACGTGAGGGAGATGATGGCGAGGTCGACGCCCGCTTCGTCCATCTGGCGGATGCGATACGGGTAGTCGAAGTGCCCGGGCTGGGGCGTCATGAAGGGAGCGCCGTCGAGGAAGATGCCCTCGGGGGCGTCCAGGCTCTTGCGGAGCTCGTAGCGCGGGCGGCCGTGGGCGCGCAGGAGCTCCAGCCAGTCCCGGTTCAGCATGTGCGTGTGCACGTCGATCGCGGGGGTCATACGCGTTCCTCCGTCACCGGCCAAGAGGGCTCCGTCCGGTGCCGGGAACGAGAGGAAACCCTGGCTCGCGCCTTGTCAAGGGGCGGCCGTGCGACGGGACGAGCCGCTGACGATCAGCATCCAGAGACTCCGCCCCCGGCGACGCCCAGAGGATCACCGCCAGGGAGTCGACGGTGCGCCCGACCGATCGCGGCGCAGCGTGGAGGAGGTAGGACCGGCCCGCGAGGCGCCGCGGGACGCCCGGCGGGCCGGTCGAGATCGAGGCTCAGCTCGCCTCGACGTCGAGATCCCGGCGGCTGATGTCGTCGATGGCGGCGCAGCTCACCGGCGGAACGAAGGTGCCCGACGAGGGCTGGCCCTGGCTGTTGGCCACGTTGTTGGCGAAGTCGAAGTTCGAGAACGGCGCGACCTCGAACTCGGCGACGGACGTCGCGATGACGTTGCCGGAGTTCTTCGCGTCGTACGTGATGCGCACCCGTGCGCGCCGGTTCCCGGTGTTGGTGGCGTGTCCCCTGACGGCGCAGAGGTTGCCGGCCACGGTCTGCTCCTCCTCGCCGGTGATGCTGACGCTCGAGAACCCCTTCGTGCTCGAGTCGCTCTCGCAGCCGGCGAGAAGCACGACAGCCATTCCCGCGATCGCCGCGCCGCCCACCCAGTACCGCATGTTCGTTCCTCCTGGCGAGTCGTGCACTGGGCGTCTTGGGTCTCGTCGGATCCCCCGCCACGCCGTTAGGGCGACATCTAGTCGCCCAGCAGACACCCTGTCGTGAATCGCAATTGCTCTCCCGGCTCGCACCGGTCGGTAAGAAAACCTGCTGCTCAGCCTATGAGCAACTGAGGGGCCAGTCTTGTGGCGAGAGGGCTAGCCTTTCATCGATGGCATAGATTGATGAGTCCCTTTCAGTTCCTCGGACCCGATCTCGAGGACCACGCGCCCGTTGAACGTCACTCTGTCATCCCGACGTCACCAGATCCCGACGAACTCGGCCTCCCATGCCTTTCCGGGCACAGTGCTTGCTCCCACGTGGGGACATGGCTCGAGGATCCCGCCCAGACCCGCGCGGCGCGACAGCGGAGTACCACGACGAGTACTCGGAAACCCTCGGGGCCGAGTTCCGCAAGCTGCAGGACGCGCTCCTCAGCGACACCGTCAGCATCCTCGCGACGCGCGAGCCGATACGAGTCCCGCAAGGAGCGAGTGTCGCGGAAGCCCTGGAGGCGATGCTGACGCAGGACCAGGCGGCGGTGGTCGTCGTCGATGAGGGCGGGAGGCTATCGGGCATCGCGACCGATCGAGATCTCTTCAAGCGGGCCGCCGATCGCGATCCGGCGAAGTCGACGGTCGGCGCCGTGATGACGCCCGATCCCGAGGCGGTGGGGCCCGACGACCGCATCTGCTACGCGGTGAACCGGATGATGGCGATGAACTGCCGCACCGTGCCCCTCGTCGACGCCGAGCGCCGTCCCGTCGGCATCGTGACCGTCGACGACATCGCCAAGTGGTTGGCCGCGCTCTTCCCGGAAGCCATCCTGAACCTGCGACCGGGAGACCGGCTCAAGCGGCCGACCGAGCGTGACGGCGGCTAGCCTGCTCGCCGGCCGGGGCAACCCATGGCCACTGCTGGCCCGACACGCGGCGTGGATCGCCGCGACGGCCGGGCCGCGCACCCTAGCTAGGCACGGAGACGACACGATGGCAGCGAAATCAGGCCGAGACACGGGGGCGCCCAAGCTCAGGCGGAAGGCTTCGCCGGGGCCGGGCGCGCCGACCCCTCCGGAACGGTCCCGGGCGACGGAGCCCTCGGAGGACTTCGCCGAGCGAAGGGACATCGAGACCGCCGACGAGCCCAAGGAGCAGCACGATCGGCGCCATCACGCGCGTGACGTGGAGTCCGTCCCGCCGGCCTAGCCGGTGACCGACGGACTGGCCCCGGCCGCCGTCTGCTGACGTCGGGCGGGGCCCACGACGCCTCGGCGGCACGATCCGCCGAGGCGTTCGTGCGCACGCTTCTCCACGACCCGCTCGGCGGGCCGCAGTCCTCCGCCCGATTGCGCTATGCTGACCCCGCCGGATCTCGGCGACCTCGCGCGCCGGTCACGGCTCGACCACGGCGGGCGCGCAACGGAGGGGCGATGATCGAGCGACGACAGTTCGGCAGGACCGGCCACCAGAGCACCGTGACGCTGTTCGGAGCCGCCGCGCTGGCCCGCGCCAGTCAGGCGGAGGCCGACCGCACGCTGGAGCTTCTGCTGCGGCATGGCGTCAACCACATCGACACCGCCGCGCGGTACGGCGACTCCGAGCTCCGCATCGGGCCCTGGATGGCCCGCCACCGGCGCGACTTCTTTCTGGCGACCAAGACCGGCCAGCGCGACCGCGCGTGAAGCCCGCGAGGACATCCACCGGTCGCTCGAGCGCCTCCGGGTCGACCACGTCGACCTGATTCAGCTCCATTCCCTCGGGCATCCCGACGACTGGGAGCAGGCGATGGGACCGGGCGGCGCTCTCGAGGCGGTCGTGGAGGCGCGGGCCCAGGGCCTGACGCGCTTCATCGGCGTCACCGGCCACGGATGGACGATCGCCGCGATGCATCGGCGGAGCCTCGCCCGCTTCGACTTCGACTCGGTGCTGCTCCCGTACAACTACTTCATGGCTCAGGACGAGCGGTACCGCCACGCTTTCGAAGACTTGCTCGCGACGTGCCGGCAGCGCCGGGTGGCGGTCCAGGTCATCAAGTCGCTCGCGCGCGGCCCCTGGGCCACCACCGAGCGGACTCACACGACCTGGTATCAGCCCCTCGAGGAGCAGGGCGACATCGACCGGGCGGTGCACTGGGCGCTGGACGTGCCGGACGTGTTCCTCAACACCGCGGGGGATCTCACGCTGCTGCCGAAGGTCCTGGACGCGGCGAGCCGCTTCACGCGCCGGCCGCCGGACGACGCGATGGGGGCGATGCTCGCCTCCACCCGGATGACGTCGCTCTTCGGCCTGCCCAGCTGAGCGGCCGCCCGCCGGCTCGACCGGCGACGGCCGAGTCCGCTAGCGTCGCCGGGTCAGGAGCCGACCGACGGTGAGGGCACTCCCCGCGGGGCGTCCGGGACGCGCTGAACCCACGGCGCCTGGCGCGAGGTGAAGAGCCAGCGAAGCCGGCCCGCCACCTGCCGCCGATCCGGGACGCCGCCGATCCAGCGCCGCATCTCCTGGCGCGACGTGCGCACCCCCTGCCGGATCGCGCGTCGCTCCGTCAGCGTCTGCGGCAGCAGGCGCCAGATCCCGAGGTATCCGCGGAGGGACCGCAGCCCCTCGTGATTACGGCCGGCGCGCGCCCCGAGATGGCGGAGCCGCTCCGTCGCGACCTCCGGGCCGAAAGTCAGGCCGACGCGCGCGAGGAGATGTTGCCAGCTGGCGATGCCGGCCGCGGTTCGAGCGAGCGGGCCGCGGCGCGGTCGTGACCCAGGACCGCGAGAACCGCAGAGAGCGCCGCCCAGAAGATCACCAGGCCCGTCAGCGACAGCGCACGGAACGGACGGACGATCGTCTGCGACAGCTCCACGGGATCGGGATTCGACGGCATCAGGAAGTAGATGCCGAGCGCCCACGCGACGTAGAAGGCGGCGGGCGCGAGCCAGCCACCGGTCCGGCGCCGGAGCGCCGTCGCCAGCGCGAGGCCGAGCACCGCCAGCGCGATGAAGCCGACGTAGAGCGTCTGCCGGTATCCGATCGACTCCGGCTCGCCGACACCGGGCGGATTCGCCGGGTACTTGAGGAAGGGAAAGATCGCCACCGACCAGCCGAGGAGACCGGCCAGGAACGCTCCGCGGCGGCCGAGGCTCCACGCGGGGCGCGTCCACCCTCGCGTCGCGTGGAGCGCCAGTCCCACGACGAGGCCCCAGGTCGCACCGTACAGGAGGAGGCCGACCACGAGCCCGATCTTCTGCCCGCGCCGGCTCACTACCGGCTCCTCGCCGTGGTGCCTGGGCTCTGCGGCCGCGCGCTGCTCCTCCGCCGCGATGGCGCGGTCGATGACCGGCTCCGTGAAGAGCCCGTGGAAGGCCGACGCGAGCGCGCCCCCGATCAGCCCGGCCGCGATCGTGGAGACGAGGACGGTCTTGAGGGTGCGCATGGCGCTCAGTGGCAGGGAAAGCCGGCGACGTGCCGGGCGTCGTGGACGGCTTCGTGGATGAAGTTCAGGTCGAAGGCGCGGTCCCCCTGGACGAGGGAGAGGAGCCACCCCTGATCGAGCGCGAGGATGTAGAACCCGAAGACGGCCAGCCCCAGGAGACCCACCAGGGTCCAGGGCCGGCTGTCGGCGGCGGGCGCGAAGGTCTCATTCATGTCGCTGTCCTTCCTCGGGTGACACGACGGCGGTCGCTGCCGCCATCCGCCCGCTGCGGCGGGCGTTCGCCCGGCGGACCAGGCGGTCCGCCAGGACGGGGTTCGATCCGAAGTGCAGGTGCACGTAGCTCAGGAGCGCCTCGCCGATCAGGTAGCCCTCGGCGCGCGTCGCCTCGCCCTGCCCTGTCCGCACCGAGTACGCACGCGGTACCCATTCGGGCACCGGGTCGATCCGAGATGCGTGAAACGTGTGCCCGCGCGCGGTGGTACCGGCGGGGCCGAGCGGCGTCTCGCGGGTCGTCTCGATCTCGGCGTACCCGAGGGTGAGATGCTTCGGCGTCATTCGGCCGACCGTCGGCAGCAGGCCGACCATCGGGTGGACCCGGCCGGCCTCGTCCTCCAGCCCCTCCGCGAGGTAGAGAAGCCCTCCGCACTCGGCGTAGATGGGACCGCCCGCCGCGGCGAACGCGCGGACCGCCTCGCGCATGGCCACGTTGCTCGCAAGGTCGCGCGCATGGACCTCGGGGTAGCCGCCGCCCAGGTAGAGGGCATCCACGTCCGGCAGCTCCCGGTCCTCGAGCGGGCTCCAGAAGACCAGCTCAGCGCCCGCCGCCCGAAGGAGGTCGAGATTCTCCGGGTAGTAGAACTGGAAGGCGAGGTCGCGGGCGACCGCGATGCGCGCCAGGGTCCGGGCGGGAGGATCCATTCGGACCGGCGGCGCGGGAGTGACGTCGCTTCGCGCGAGCCCGAGGAGCCGGTCGAGATCGATCGTGGCGGCCATGGCCGCCGACAGCTCCGCGAGAAAGGCCGAGGGCAGCCGACGCTCGGCCGCGGTCACGAGCCCGAGATGCCGCTCGGGGAGGGCCAGCGACTCCCGGTGTGGCAGGTATCCGAGCGGGACCGTCCGGCAGCGCGCGGTCACTGCCTCGCGGAGCCACCGCCAGTGCGCGTCCCCGGCCACCCGGTTGAAGACCACCCCCGCGAGGTCGAGCTCCGGATCGAAGGATTCGAAGCCCAGCACCACCGCGCCCGCGCTCCGCGCCATCGCCCCGGCGTCGGCGACCAGGACCACCGGCGCGCCGAGCCACTTCGCGATCTCGGCGGTCGAGCCCTCGTCATTCTCGGCCCCCCGCCCGTCGAAGCAGCCCATCACACCCTCGACGAGCGCGAGATCGGCGTCCGCCGAGTGCTGCGCCACGGTGGCGCGCACGTGATCGCGCGAGCACATCCAGCCGTCCAGGCTGTAGGAAGGACGCCCCGCCACGAGGGCGTGGAAGCCGGGATCGATGAAGTCGGGGCCGACCTTGAAGGGCTGCACCTTGAGACCGCGACGGCGCAGCGTCTCGAGGAGGCCGAGGGTGACCGTGGTCTTGCCCACGCCGCTGCCCACCCCTGCGATGACGAGCGCAGGAATCACGACCGGCCGCGGATGGTGCGACGACCGCCGATGACACGGATCGCATTGCTCACGCCGAAACGAAAACGGGAGATCGCGCGACGGAACGACGGGACCACCCGGGCCTCCCCTCGAAGACCGGTTAGGAGCGCTCGGGTCCCAGGCAGGTTTCCTGACTCTCGGATCATCCTACTCACCGCAGTCTTCCCGGCGCCCTCGTCGGGCGCCAGTGACCTACGCACGGCTTTCGTCCCCGATCACAGTGACGGGGTCGTGGCGGATTTCGCACCGCCTTCCCTCTTCGCTCCTCGATGGAGCGCACCGGGGACCCCATCAACTGCGGCGGACCATAACAAGGCACCCAGGAACGCGTCAAGGCAGGGATTGCCCATGTTCGCCGGAGTCGAGGCCAGGAAGGAACCCGCAAGGGGAGAACACGCTTTCTCAGAACGCGGCGCCGAGGTCAACCTCCCCGCCGACGCCAACCTGATTGGCAGAAACGCGCCGCTCGAAAAGTCTCGTCACCTCCCGCGCGTCCTGGAGATCCATGAACGCCACGGGATTCCGGGCTGGGTAGCGCCTCGGGGGCCCGAGCGTCGCGAGTCGCTGGTCGGCGCAGAACTCGCGACGGTCACGCTCGTCCGGTCCATCACTGTGATGTCCTATGACCGCTCGCCAGAGACCGGCGGCTCTCGGCCCGGCCCCTGCGCCGCCGGGCAACGACCGACCGACGCCGGGAAAGACCTGAACGCTCGGCCTCGGCTAGCGATCGACTGTGCGGCAACGAGTCGCGGACGTCTTCGTGACTCCTGGTGGCTAGAAGACGGCGATGAGTCGGACCCCGAATACCACGGCGTCGCGCCGGCTCTGGTTCGCGTCGAAGACCAGCTGCAGGTCGGGCTGAAGCGTGAGGAACGGCGTGATTACCGCCTGGTAGGTGAGCTCGACGATCGCCTCCTGGGAGGTCACCGGCGTGCCCGCCACCCGGTTCGCGTCGACGAAGTCATCGCTGAACCGCGTGTACATGGCGGCCAGACCCAGCACGTCCTTCGGGCGGAACGGCACCAGACCGACGACGTTCACGCCGGCCTGCCCGTAGTAGTAGACCGTGTTGCGATCCTGCTGCGGGCTGAGCCCGAGGCCCGCAAAGACCGTCACCGTCGGGACACCGTCCGCTCCCCCGTAGAGCGTCTGATCCCCGAGGACATAGAGGCTCCAGTTCCCCCGATCCGACGCACCGGTCACGAGATCCGTGAAGCGAGCCGTGTCGTAGTAGCCGCCAAGCTTGTAGACTCCCGCCTGCCCCCCGAGGCTCGCCTTGTAGACGGCCTCGGCGAAGACGACCCAGCCATGATCCGTGCTCCAGCCGAAACCGTGGTTCCCTCCATCGTTGGGTCCCGCGTCGGCGACGTACACGCCCGATTGGAGCGTCACGGACTCCACCGCCTGCCACGTCACGACGGCGCCGGGACCGCCCAGAGGGTACGCGGGGGCATTGATGTTCGCCGTGAAGGTGGGGTACGTGCCGAAGCCGGCATTCAGGTACAGGGCGGCCGCCGACGACACCATGAAGTCATCGCTCGCGACGACCTGACCGAGCTTCACGGTCACCGGCCCCAGGGTTTGCTTGTACCAGAGCTGGTAGACGCGGGCCGCCGCAGGCGCGCTCAGGCTGCTGATGGCATTCAGATTGCCGATGCGTTCGCTCGGATTGGTGCCCTCAATCCAGAGGAAGCTCGCATGAACAGACCCGCCCTCCCATCCGACGAGCTTCTCCAGGTCTACGTCGAGGCCGAACTCGAGCTCGCTCGTCCAATCCGCCCCATTGGGGCTGCCCCCGGCTCACCGTGCCGAATCCCTCGACGCTGTAGGTCGCGTACGGCGTCACTCCGCGCTCGCTCGAGGCGAGTGCGCAGCCCTCCCCAGTCCCCGGTCAAGGATGGCCCCTCCACCCAGCTCAGCGGCGTCTCCGGGACACTGGGCGGAACATCGGGCTTCTCCTGGGCCGCCGCAGGCCCGATCATCACCAGCACCACGATTCCCAGAACTCCGATGACCCGCGTCATCTGGTTCTCCAACTGACTCCATCAGGATCAGCACTCGGCCAGGACCAGGTCTCCTGGCTTACGTATCCCTACTCCCCGCCCTTCCCGGGCGCAGCCAGTGGTACTGCGGGTTTCGTCCCCGTTCACCGTTGCGGGCAACGCCGGCGTCGCACCGGCTTCCCTTCGATCCGGGCATGGGTTCCTCGCGCGCCTCTGCTACATCTCGGTCGCCTTGCTTGCGGATATTGCCATGGCGGCGACGCCACGTCGGCCGACCCACGGGCGCGGGCGCGCATTCCCCGCGGTCAGGCTGGGCGGCGCCGTGTCGGGTCCGGCCGTCAAGCTCCGTGATGCCTTGTCCGAAGCTCGATCATCATGCACACGGCGAGACTCGACGCACGCACCGGCCGCGGCGAATCCCAGGCTGACCGGCGGTTGGCGGCATCAAGCCAGGGACCAGAACGGTCCCCGGGCTCACGTCGCGGGGCAGTGAGAATGCAGGCTTGGCGCGAAGTCTCTGCGGCACCCGGGCCTCCCCTCGAAGACCGGTTAGGAGCGCTCGGGTCCCAGGCAGGTTTCCTGACTCTCGGATCGTCCTACTCACCGCGGTCTTCCCGGCGCCCCTCGTCGGGCGCCAGTGACCTACAGGGCGGCTTTCGTCCCCCGATCACAGTGACGGGGTCGTGGCGGATTCCCACCGCCTTCCCTCTTCGCTCCACGATGGAGCGCACCTGGGACCCCATCAACTGTCGGGGACCATAACAAGGCCCCCCCAACGCGTCAAGCCAGGACCGCCCCGGGACTTCCGGCGCTCCTGGCCTCGCCCAGCGGCAGCGCGGGAACTTGCCAAGGCAGGGTAGACTGGGGCCGAGGGAAGCTTCCCCGCGCCGCCCCGCTGGGTCGACGAACGGGACAGGCGCTTCCCGAAGCGCGGCCAACGAGCGCGACGAGCGCCACCTGCGGAGGATTCGACGAGATGCTCACCCCGGACCAGGTCCAGGCGTACCGAAGAGACGGCTACCTCGTGGTCGACAACGTCCTGAGCGCGACGCAGCTCGCGACCCTCCACCAGGTGATCGACACTCTGGTGCAGGCCTCCCGCGAGGTCACCGACCACAACCACATCTACGACCTGGAGCCGACCCACTCGGCCGACGAGCCGCGGGTGCGTCGGATCAAGGAGCCGCACAACGTCCATCCCGCGTTTCGCGAGATCGCCTTCAGCCCGAAGATCGCGGAGATCCTCACCCCGCTGATCGGCACCACCTCGGGCATCCGCTACCAGACCGGCAAGCTCAACATGAAGTCGGCCGGCTACGGCTCGGCCGTCGAGTGGCACCAGGACTGGGCCTTCTACCCGCACACGAACGACGATCTCCTGGCGATCGGTCTCTACCTGGACGACTGCGGGCCCGAGAACGGGCCGCTGATGGTGATCCCCGGCAGCCACACCTGGCCGATCTCCGATCACCACGCGGACGGCGTGTTCTGCGGGGCCATCGACCCGGCCAGCGCCGGCATCGACTTCTCGAAGGCCGTGAAGCTGACCGGCAAGGCCGGGAGCATGACCATCCATCACGTCCGCATGGTGCACGGCTCGGCCCTGAACACCTCCGACCGCCCCCGCCGCCTGCTGCTGTTCCAGTACTGCGCGGTCGACGCCTTCCCGCTGATGGGCATCCCGGACTGGGAGAAGTTCAACGCCGACATCGTCACCGGCAAGGAGACGAAGGTGCCGCGGCTGACGCCGGTGCCGGTGCGGATGCCGCTCCCGGTCGCGAAGTTCGCGGGGTCCATCTACGAGAACCAGCGCACCCTCGGCAACCGCTACTTCGATGTCTACCCCGAGGAGCAGAAGGCCGCCCGGTAGGGCCGTCGCCGGATCAGAACGGGTCTCCGCAAGCGCCCGGTGAGTCACTGGCCATCCCCTCGGGTCGCTCGGCTCGCGCCGACGACCCCGAGATCCCTTCCCTGCGACAAAGCCACGGAGGTGATCGCATGCCCCATCGCCCGTCTCGCCGCACGTTCCTGAAGGGTCTCGCCGGCGCCGCGGCCGCCACGCCGATCGTCGCCCGCCGCGCCACCGCCCAGACGCCGGTCACCGTGAAGTACATGACGTGGTGGTGGGCGGAGAAGGGACGGAACGACGCCTGGCGCGGGATCGTCAAGAAGTTCCACGACGCGCAGAAGGACATCCGGATCCAGGAGGTGGGCTTCCCCTACTCCGAGTTCTTCCAGCGGGTCACGACCCAGCTGGCGGGCGGCCGCCTCGACGCCGACGTGCTGTCCTTCTACGACGAGCTCGGCATCCGGCTCATCAAGACCGGCGCCCTCGCCCCGGTCGACGACGTCGTCCAGAAGCTCGGCATCCAGGACAAGCTGGACAAGACCGTCCACCAGTTCGTGACGGCGGGCGGCAAGCTCTACGGCCTCCTGGGCGTCAACGTGCCCTACGCCCTGATCTACAACCGCGACCTCTACCAGGCGGCCGGCGTCGCCAAGGCGCCCGACCAGCCAGGAGGAGTACATCCAGGTCGCCAAGCGGCTCACGAAGCGGCCGGACCAGTTCGGCCACGCCGCGCGCAGCACGATGCCGGAGCAGAACGGCTGGTGGTCGGACATCTCCCACTGGGTGATGGGCTACAACGGCCAGTGGGTGAAGGCGAAGAAGCCCCAGCTCACCGAGGCCCCGGTCATCAACGCGATCAAGGCGTACAAGCGGCTCTACGACGAGTCGATGCCGCAGGGCGCCGACGCCTCCACGTACCGCCGCATGGCCTGGGAGGGGAAGATCGCGCAGTACATCGACAACTCGGCGAACATCGGCATCCTGAAGTCGGGCAACCCGGCGATCTACCCGAAGATCTTCACGGCGCCGCCGCCCTGGGAGAACCACCGCGCCATCAACATCCCGAACTACGTCGGCATCTACGCGGGCTCGACGCAGCGGCAGGCCGCGGCTGGCCTTCCTCGAGTTCGTCTACCGGCCGGAGAACTTCCAGCAGCTCATGGAGGCGGCCCTCGACATCTATCCGCCGTACCAGGGCGCGGTCCGCGAGGCCTACCTGAAGGAGCTCCACTGGGTCTCGGGGTACCTCGCCTCCAAGGGCTCGCCCATCCCGGCCTGGTCGAGGGGCTCGAGTCCAACATCGCCGAGGTCCGGCAGATCGTGCTGAGCCAGGTCTCGCAGGTCCTGACCGCCGGCAAGGCGCCCGAGGCCGCGATGGCCGAGGCCCAGAAGTCGGTCGAGGAACTGGCCGCGCGTGTCTGATCGCGTCCATCCGGGTGGCCGCCGCGCGCTCGACGGGTCGGCGGCCACCCCGTACCTCCTCGCCGCGCCCGGTCCTCCTCTACGTCGCCGTCCTGATCCTCTACCCGATCGGGCAAGGCATCTACACGAGCTTCACCCGGACCGAGCTCCTGAGCCCGCTGCCGCCGACGTGGGTGGGCCTCGCCAACTACCGGCGGCTCGTCCACGACCCCGCCTTCTGGCGCGCGCTCGGGCGTGACCCTCACCTACACCTTCCTGGTCGTGACGGCGACGGTCGTCACGTCCGTGCTCACCGCGCTCCTCATGAACGCGCGGTTCCACGGGCGCGCCGTTCGCGCGGGCCGCGATCACCCTCCCCTACGCCGTCCCCGAGGTCGCCGCCGTGCTCGTGTGGACGTGGATGCTCAGCCAGCAGTTCGGCGTGCTCAACGTGTTCGCCCGGTGGGTGCTGCCGGTGTCCGAGAACCTGCCGTGGCTCACCAACACGCGGATGGCGATGGTGAGCGTCCTCCTCCTCACCCTCTGGAAGATCTTCCCCTTCTACAGCCTGGTCGTGCTGACCGCCTTCCAGACCCTCCAGGCCGAGCTGTACGAGGCGGCCCGGATCGACGGCGCCGGAGCCCTCGCCTGCTTCCGGCACATCACGATTCCCGGCATCGCGCCGACCCTCGGGCTCATGACGCTCCTCGCCACGATCTTCTCGTTCCGCCGGTTCACGGTGATCTATCTCCTCACCGGCGGCGGGCCCGGCCGACGCGACGAAGACCCTCGTGGTGAGCGTGTACGAGCAACGCCTTCAAGTTCTTCGATCTGTCGTACGGCAGCACGATCGGGGTCGCCGGTCTCGGCGTCACCCTCGCCATCGCCGCCGCCTACTTCGCCGCCCAGCGCCGCCTGGGCTACGGCGAGGTCTGAGGATGGCCGCGCGAGACGTCGGCGCGGGGCGTGGTCCGGGCCCCTCCGCCGGCGGCGCCCGCCGATCCGGCTCGCGACGCGCCTCGCGCTCTACCTCACCGTCGCCGGGGTCTGCGCGGCCGTGCTCTTCCCCGTCTACTGGATGGTCCTGACGTCGCTCCGGCAGACGCGCGACACCATCACCTATCCGCCGGATCTCCTGCCGCGGAACGTCCGCCTGTCCGCGTACGGCGAGCTCCTCCAGACCGTCCCGATCGCGACGTGGCTCGGCAACACCGTCGTCATCTCGATCGGCGTCATGCTGCTCTGCCTGGTCCTGTCGGTGCTCGGGGCCTACGCGCTGTCGCACTTCCGGTGGCGCGGCCGCTCGGCGTTCGGCTTCCTGCTCCTGGTGACGCAGATGCTGCCCGAGGCGCTCCTGGTCATCCCGATCTTCGTCATCTTCCGACGGGCCGGGCTCATCGACACCCAGCCCGGGCTGATCCTCGCCGACGCGGCCTTCGTCGTGCCCGTCGGCGTCTGGATCCTGAAGAGCTACATGGACACGATCCCCCGCGAGGTGCGCGAGGCCGCCCTCATCGACGGGTGCGGGCCGATGGGCACGCTGTGGCGCATCACGCTGCCCCTGTCGGTGCCCGCCCTCATCACGGTCGGGGTGATCGCGTTCTTCGACGGCTGGAACGAGTACCTCTTCGCCTCGACCTTCATCACCTCCTCCGACCTCCGGCCGGCCTCCGTCGGCCTCGCCTCCTTCATCGGGGAGCTGGCGACGCCGGTCGAGCTCGTGTTCGCGGCGACCGCGCTCTTCACGACGCCTCCCGTGGTCTTCTACTTCCTGATGCAGCGCTACTTCGTCAGCGGGCTGACGAGCGGCGCCATCAAGGGCTGACCGCCTCCAGAAAGGAACGGCACCCGATGCGTATCACGGCGCTCGAGACCATCCAGCTCGGCGAGTTCCCCAACCTCTGCTTCGTGCGCCTCCACACGGACGCGGGCCTGGTCGGGCTCGGGGAGACCTTCTTCGGCGCGCACGAGGTCGCCGCCTACCTCCACGAGACGGCCGCGCCGCGGCTCCTCGGGAAGGACCCGTCGGCCATCGACGGCCTCCGCGTCGCCATCCAGCAGTACGTGGGCACCCGGAGCACGGGCGTGGAGGCGCGGGGCAACTCGGCCGTCGACATCGCGCTCTGGGACCTGGCCGGGCAAGGCGGCGGGCCGGCCGGTCGTCCAGCTCCTCGGCGGGCAGACGCGCCCGGCGATCCGCGTCTACAACACCTGCGCGGGCTACCGCTACGTGCGGGCCGCGATCGGCGCCAACATCCACAACTGGGGCCTGCCGGCGGCCGAGCGGCGGGACGGCCCCTACGAGGACCTCGACGCCTTCCTCCACGGGCGCGCGGGCGAGCTGGCCCAGAGCCTCCTCGCCCAGGGCGTGACCGGCGATGAAGATGTGGCCGTTCGACGAGTACGCCTTCGCGTCGGGCGGGCTCAACATCACGACGGCCGAGCTCGACAAGGGGCTCGAGCCCTTCCGCCAGGTGCGCCAGACGGTCGGCGACCGGATGGACATGATGGTCGAGCTCCACGGGCTCTGGAATCTGCCGACGGCCCTCAAGATCGCGCGCGCGTTCGAGTCGGAGGGGCTCAATCCCTACTGGATCGAGGACCCGCTCCGGCCCGACGACATCGCGAGCCTCGCCCGGTTCGCCCAGGGCACGACCGCTCCCGACCACGGCCAGCGAGATGCTCGGCGGCCGTCAGTCGTTCCGCGAGCTCCTGGAGGCGCGGGCGGCGAGCATCGTCATGCTGGACCTCGGCTGGTGCGGCGGGCCTCTCGGAGGGCAAGGCGATCGCGTCGATGGCGGAGGCGTTCGGCCTCCCCGTCGCGCCGCACGACTGCACGGGGCCGGTGGTGTGGATGGCGAGCGTGCACCTCTCGCTGAACGCGCCGAACGCCCTGATCCAGGAGACGGTGCGGGCCTTCTTCACCGGCTGGTACACGGAGCTCGTCTCCGGCCTGCCGGTCGTCGAGAACGGGACGGTGCGGCTCGGCGCGAGCCGCCCGGGGCTGGGCGTGGAGCTGCTGCCCGGCCTCACCGACCGGCCGGACGCCACCGTCCGCCGGTCGGCCGCCGCGTGACGTACGCCTGCGCGTTCTGCGGCGAGGAGAACGAGGTCTTCGTCGACCCGAGCGGAGGCCGGCGACAGAGCTTCACCGAGGACTGCGCGGTCTGCTGCCGCCCCAACCTGATCACGCTGGTCATCGGCGACGACGGCGAGGTGGAGCTCCAGGCCGTCCAGGAGTACGAGGCCTGAGCGCGATCGTCGTGAGCGAGATCGTCCGGGTGCCGGCGAGCGCCATCTCCGTCCGCGCCGCGCGCGCGTCCGGACCCGGCGGCCAGAACGTGAACAAGGTCGCGACCAAGGTCGAGCTCCGGGTCGACCTGGCCGCGATCGAGGGGCTCGGCGCCGATGCCCGGCAGCGCCTCCGCGCGCTCGCCGCGCGCCGCCTCGACAGCGACGGCCGGCTGGTGGTGACGAGCCAGCTCACGCGCACCCAGTCGCTCAACCTCGAGGACGCGCGGGCCAAGGTGCGCGAGCTGATCGAGGCCGCCCTGGTCCGGCCGGCCGTCCGGCGCGCCACCCGGCCGAGCCGCTCCTCGCGCGAGGCGCGCCTCTCGGGCAAGAAGCAGCGCGGCGCCGTCAAGCGTCTTCGCGGGCGGCCCGGCGACTGGGCATGAGCGCGACGACGGGCGCCGGGCTGGCAATGCGCAGGAGTTGCGCCGGAGCGCGGCGGCCGTCGGCGATTCGGGGCTCGCGCGATCCCGGATTGCGCTAGAGTGACCATGTTGGAGACGATCCGGCCTCAGGCCGCGCGCTGAACTCTCTCGCTCTCGTGGAGGCCTCCGTGTCCGAGACCCTCGACTTCTGGACCGCCGCCGAGCTGCTCCATGCCTACCGCACCCGCGCGCTGTCGCCGGTCGAGGCGACCCGCGCCACTCTCGCGCGCATCGAGAAGGTGAACGAGGCGCTCAACGCCTTCTGCCGGATCGACGCCGACGGCGCCCTCGAAGCCGCCCGCGCCAGCGAGGCGCGATGGACGCGCGGAGAGCCGCGGGGCCTCCTCGATGGAGTGCCGGTGTCGATCAAGGACGTCGTGCTGACCCGGGGCATGCCGACGCTTCAGGGCTCGCGCACCGTGAACCCCGATCAGCCGTGGCTCGACGACGCTCCGGCGGTGGCGCGCGTCCGCGAGCACGGCGCGGTGATCCTCGGAAAGACCACCACCCCGGAGCTCGGCCACAAGTTCGTCACCGACAGCCCGCTCACGGGCATCACCCGGAACCCGTGGAACCTCGAGCGCAGCCCCGGAGGCAGCAGCGGGGGCGCCGCGGCCGCGGTCGCCGCGGGACTGGGCCCGCTGGCGGTGGGGACCGACGGCGGCGGCTCGATCCGCATTCCGTCGACGTGGAGCGGCATCTTCGGCCACAAGCCCACGACGGGCCGCGTCCCGATCTGGCCGCCGTCCCGCTGGGGAATGCTCTCGAACGTGGGGCCGATGGCCCGGACCGTGGCGGACGCCGCGCTCCTCCTCACGGTGCTGGCCGGGCCGGATCGTCGGGATCCCATCGCCCTGGCGCCGGACGGCCGCGACTACCGGATCGGCCTCGAGGACGGCGTGGCGGGGCTGCGCATCGCCTACAGCCCCGACCTCGGGCTGGCGGAGGTGGAGCCGGAGATCGCCGCGAGCGTGGAGGAAGCGGCGCGGACGCTCGAGCGGCTGGGCGCCCGCGTCACGCACGATCTCCCCGCCCGGCATCGAGGCGATCGTGCCGGCGCATCGCACCGTCTACATGGCGATCTTCGCGCAGTTCCTCGAGGGGCTGACGCCCGAGCAGCAGGACCTCCTCGATCCGTACCTCCGCGCCGGCGCGGAGGCCGGCCGGAAGATCACGGCCGCGGCGTACCACGCGGCCCTGATGACCCGTCTGGCGGTGGCCGCGCGGATGGAGGCCCTCTTCGCGGACTACGACCTCCTCGTGCTGCCCGGCTTCCACGTGCCCGCGCCGCCGGTCCCGGGCCTGCCCGACTGGCTCCGCGGCAAGGCGCCCGCGCTGACGTGCTGGGCGAACCACACCGGCCAGCCCGTGGCCAGCGTTCCGTGCGGGCTCACGCGGGAGCGGCTCCCCATCGGCATGCAGATCGCCGGGCCGCGCTTCGCCGACGCCCTGGTGCTGAGGGCGTCCCGGGCCTACGAAGCGGCCCGCGGCCCGTTTCCCCGTCCACCCCTGTCATGACTCCCACGATCGGTCCGATGACGCGGGCCGACTTCCACGCAGCGAAACAGGAGGAGCGAGCATGAGCGTCCCCGGCGGCATGTCCTGGCGTCGGACCTGGATGGCCCTCGTCGCGGCCCTGGCCGTGACTCTCTTCGCCACCCGCGCCCCGGCGCAGCCCGTCGAGGGCGGAGACTTCACCTTCGGCTACTCGTCGAGCTTCGTCGACATCCTGGACCCGCACGTCACGTCCCAGTCGGTGAGCCACTTCATCATGCTGAACATCTTCGACCCGCTGGTGTCGCTGCGGGCCGACGGCCAGATCTTCCCCGGGCTCGCGGAGTCCTGGACGTCCAGCCCCGACGGGCTCGTGTGGACCTTCAAGCTGAAGCAGGGCGTCAAGTTCCACGACGGCACCCCGTTCAACGCCGAGGCCGTCAAGTTCAGCTTCGACCGGATGGTCGATCCCGAGACGAAGTCGCGCCAGGCCGGGGTGGCTCTCCGGGGGTTCTACGACCGGAGCGAGGTCGTCGACGCGAACACCGTGCGGATCTTCCTCAAGAAGCCGAAGGCCTCGTTCCTCACCGTGATCAGCCAGGCCTTCTTCGCGCCCGTCTCGCCCAAGGCCGTCAAGGAGCTCGGGGCCGAGTTCGGCCGGCGGCCGGTCGGCACCGGGCCCTTCAAGTTCGTCGAGTGGGTGCAGAACCAGCACGTGAAGCTCGTCCGCAACCCGGACTACAACTGGGGTCCCTCGTACCTCCACAAGGGGCCGGCCCACTTCGCGACGCTCACCTTCCGGCAGATCCCCGACGCGGGCGCCCGGCTGGCCGCGCTCGAGTCCGGCCAGGTCGACGCGATCGACCTGCCGCCGACGCACCAGATCATGCGGCTCAAGGCCGATCCGCGCTTCCAGGTGAAGAGCGCGCCCCAGCCGGGCATGCCCTGGGGCTGGCCGATGAACACCAAGCGCGCGCCCACCGACGACCTCAAGGTGCGCCAGGCGATGATCTACGCCCTCGACCGCGAGGGCCTGGTGAAGAGCGTTCACCAGGGCGTCTTCAAGCCGGCCTACGGGCCGCTCACGCCGGCGACGTTCGCGTACAACCCGGCGGTCGAGAAGATGTACCCGTACGACCCGAAGAAGGCGGAGGCGCTCCTCGACGAGGCCGGCTGGAAGAAGGGCGCCGACGGCATGCGGGCCAAGGACGGCGCCCCGCTGACCATCGAGCACTACGTCTTCTACTCGACGGCCGAGGCCGAGTTCGTGCAGGCCGACTTCCGGAAGGTCGGAATCAAGACGAACATCAGCCTGCAGGAGGTCGGCACGGTCAACCAGGTGGCGACCGAGGGCGTGAAGAACAACCTGGCGCCCCTCCCCTTCGCGTCGCTCGATCCCGAGCTGATGTCGATCCTGTTCCACTCCCGCAACGAGGGGAAGGGCTTCTCCTGGACGTTCCAGAAGGTCAAGGGGATGGACGAGCTCCTGGACGCAGGGCGAGGTCGAGCTGGACGCGAAGAAGCGCGCGGACATCTACAGCCGCTTCCAGGTCCTGACGATGGAGAACGCGCTCTTCCTGCCGGCGTTCGTCCGGGAGACGATCCACGTCTACAAGGCGCAGGTCCAGGACGTCCAGTTCAACCGCCGGGGCTACGACGCGTACTTCTCCGAGATGTGGCTGAAGAAGTAGCCTCCATCCCGATCGGGCTCGCGCCGGCGGGCCGGGCAACCGTCCCGGCTCGCCGGCCTCCTGGCCCACGCCCCGCGTAGGCTTCCGTGGCCCGCTTCCTCGCCTGGCGACTGGCCGCGACCCTCTTCGTCCTCCTGGGGGTCGCGGCCGCCGTCTTCACGCTCATGAACACGCTTCCGGGCGACCCCGCCACGATGCTCGTCTCCCACTTCGGCGCCTCGGCCAAGGACATCGAGATCCTGCGGGAGCAGCTCGGCCTGAACGACCCGTTCCTCGTCCGGTTCGCGCGCTTCCTCGGCGGCGCGCTCCACGGCGATCTCGGCAAGTCCTTCCAGCAGAACCGGCCGGTCGCGCGCATCCTGATCGAGAACACGTGGCCGACCGTGCAGCTGGCCCTGGTGTCGGTGGGCCTGGCCACGGTGCTCGGCGTCTTCGCCGGGGTCGCCGCGGCCGTGCGCCGCGGCCGCTGGGCGGACTTCCTCACCATGCTGGTGTCGCTGGTCGGCATCTCCATGCCCGGGTTCTGGCTGGGGCTCATGCTGATGCTCGTGTTCGCGGTCCAGCTCCGGTGGCTCCCCGCGCTCGGCGGCCAGGGCTGGTCGGGCATGGTGCTGCCCGCGCTGACCCTCGCGCTGCCCGCGGCGGCGACGGTCGCGCGGCTCACGCGCTCGAGCATGCTGGAGGTGCTGGGCGAGGACTATCTCCGCTCCGCCCGGGCCAAGGGATTGTCCGAGCGCGCGGTCATCTACCGCCACGCCCTCCGGAACGCGCTGATCGCGGTCATCACGTTCGTGGGGCTCCAGTTCGGCCTGCTGCTGGGCGGCAGCGTCGTCGTGGAGTCGCTCTTCTCGCGCCAGGGCCTGGGACAGCTCGTCGTCGCCGCCGTCTTCTGCGCGCGACATCCCCATCGTCCAGGGCTGGTGCCTCCTGATCGCGGCCACGTACAGCCTCGTCAACCTCGCGGTCGATCTCTCCTACGCGCTGGTCAATCCGCGGATCCGCTACGATGCCCGGTAGCGGCGCGCCGGACCCGTCGCCCCCGCGGGCCTCGGCGCATCCCGAGCTCCGGCGCTTCCTGCGCCACCGGGGCGCGGTGACCGGTAGCGTGCTCCTCCTGGCGCTGATCGGCATGGCGCTGGCCGCGCCCTGGCTCGCGCCCTACGATCCCATCCTCCAGGACCAGCGGGCGTCGCTGCGGGCGCCGGACCCGGCTCACCTGCTCGGGACCGACGTCTTCGGGCGCGACATCTTCTCCCGCGTGGTCTGGGGAGGACGTCAGTCGCTGCGGGTCGGATTCCTCGCGGTCGCTCGTGGGCGGCCTGGCGGGGAGCGCCCTCGGGCTCCTGGCCGGCTACTACCGCGGCCTCACCGGCACGGTGATCCTGCGGCTCACCGATCTCCTGCTCGCCCTGCCCGGGATCCTGCTCGCCCTCACCATCGTCGCCGCCACCGGACCGAGCCTCGAGAACCTCATCGTGGCGGTCGGGATCTCCTCGATGCCGGCCTACGTGCGGGTCCTCAACGGGGCGGTCCTGGACGTGTCGACCCGCACCTTCATCGAGGCGAGCCGCGCGTCGGGGGCGGCGGATCTGAGGGTCCTCGGACGCCACGTCGTGCCGAACATCCTGGCGCCGGTCATCGTCCTCGGCACGCTCGGGCTGGGGAACGCCCTCCTGATCGCCGCGACGCTGAGCTTCCTCGGCCTCGGCGCCCAGCCGCCCACGCCCGAATGGGGCGCGATGCTGAGCCAGGGCCGCGAGTTCATCTTCGGGTACTGGTGGATCGCCACGTTCCCCGGCGTGGCCATCCTCCTGGCGGCGGTCGGCGCGAACCTCCTCGGCGAGGGCATGCGCGACCTCCTCGATCCACGGCTCCGCGTGTAGCGGCGCGACCCCGCTGATGCGTATCGGCGTTCTCCTCCCCACGCGCGCCATCGTCATGCGCTCGGCCCGGCGGCCGGCCGTGGAGGAGTGCTGGGAGATGGCGCGGCACTGCGACCGCGCCGGCTACGACGCGGTGTGGGTCGGCGACAGCATCGTGGCGAAGCCGCGTCTCGAGCCGCTGACGACGCTCGCCTACGTCGCGGCCATGACGGAGCGCGTGCGCCTGGGGACCGCGGTCCTGCTGCCGGCGCTGCGGCACCCGGTGGTCCTGGCGCACCAGATCAGCAACCTGGACCAGATCTCGCGCGGGCGGGTCGTGCTGGGGCTCGGCGTCGGGTGGAGCCTCCCGTCCGCCGAGCGCGAGTGGGCGGCCTGCGGGATGGATCATCGCCGCCGCGCCCGTCGGCTCGAGGAGCACGTCGAGGCCTGGCGGATGCTCTGGCAGGGCGAGCCGGTCACGTGGCGCGGCCATGGCGTGGACCTGACCGAGCACACGATCGGCCCCCTGCCCTGGACTCCGGCCGGGCCGCCCGTGCTCATCACGGCCGGGAACCGCGGCGAGTGGCTCGATGCCCAGTTCGACCGCTTCGCCCGCCTCGGCGACGGCATCATCACGACGTATCTCCACACCGAGGAGTGCCGCGAGGTGCGCCGGCGGGCCGACGAGGCCCTGGCGCGCCACGGCCGCGCGCTGCCAGGATTCCCCCTGTGCGTGTACACGACGGTGCGGCTCGACGACGACGCCGCGCGAGCGCGGCGCGAGACGGCGGAGTTCCTGGCGGCCTACTACGGGGGCGGGGTCCACCAGCGCGGGACGATGGGGCTCGGGCCGGCGGACGCCGTGATCGCGGCCCTCCGCGGCTACGCCGAGGCCGGGGTCACCGACCTCTGCATCCGGTTCGTCGGCGAGGACCAGCGCGCGCAGCTCGAGCGGTTCACCGAGGAAGTGCTGCCGGCCCTGAGAGACTGAGCGGCGCCGCCGTTCCCCGGCTCGCCCGCCCGGTCAGTGCGGCCCGACGATCTCCGTCAGGCGGATCCCGGTCTGCGACTTGTCGCCGCTGACCACCGGCAGGCCCGCCGACTGCCAGCCCGCGGTGCCGCCGGCGAGGCTGAGCGCGCCGGGGAAGTCGGCCTGCTTGAGGAACTGGGCCGCGCGGTGGGACCGCATCCCGCTGTGGCAGACGACCAAGGGAACGCTGCTCCGCGGGATCTCGGAGAGCCGCGTCGCCAGCTCCGACTGCGGGATGTGGTGCGCGTCGGGGATGTGGACGTGCTGCCACTCCTCGTCCTCGCGCACGTCGAGCACCCACCATTCGCCGCTCGCCATCTTCGGCCGCGCCTGCTCGATCGTCACGTCCTGCACGTGCGGGAGCGGATGGCGCAGCATCGCCCAGCTCATCGGGGCCTCGCCCCGGTTCGTCGCGATGATCGCGTCCATGTTGAGCGGGCGGGCCGGGCGCGAGGAGACGAGCTCCCTGACGAAGTCTTCCTTCTTCTCGAGCAGCAGCATCGGGTTGAAGCGCCGCTCGAAGCCGATCGTCGAGCTGGGCCGGCCGCACATCCCGCGCCCGCACGATCCCTCGAAGTGCGCCGGGAACACCTCGACGTAGTCCTCGAGACCCAGGAGCCGCCGGTTGCTGTCGAACTGCTGGGCGGCGGCGTCGGGGCCGCCGAAGTCGGGCCGGCCGACGTCGCCCACGAAGAGGCAGTCCCCCGTCAGCACCATCGACGGCAGCGGGCTCCGCGGCGGGTTCGTGATGAGCAGCGAGATCGACTCCGGCCGGTGCCCGGGCGTGTGCATGACCTCCAGGACCACGGGGCCGAGCTCGAGCTTCTGCCGGTCGTGGAGCTTCTGGAAGGGGAACAGGACGTCGGCCGACTCGTGCATCGAGACCGGCACGCCCGTCTCGCCCGAGAGGCGGCGGCTGCCCGACACGTGGTCCGCGTGGAGGTGCGTGTCGATGATGTACCGGAGGGTCAAGCCGCGATCCTGCATGACCTCGAGGTACGGCTGGACCTCGAGCGCCGCGTCCACGATCGCGCACTCGCGGGAGCTGCGCGAGGCCACGATGTACGACGAGCAGCCGCAGTCTTCGTTCAGGATCTGCTTGAAATACATGGCGTCAAGGTACGGTGCCCGCCGGAGGGCGTCAAGGTCGCCGCGACACAGGCCACCGAGCTCCTGTCGCGCCAGTCTGGGACTGCCAACGATAAGGTCGTCACGCGCATCATCCATCCCGTCTCGCCGCGCGCCGAGGGACTACCCGTGGTCCTCAACTGCGCGGCCGCTCCTCGAGGAGCTAGGCCCACCCGCGTTGCCCCGCGGCGCCACACCTCAGCGTGGCCCGATCTTCGGCCTCGCAAACTGTTGAGAAGTAAGGCGGATCAGAGCCTCGATCAGGACCTTCGGCCGGCGCCTTCCCTCCCGTAGAATTCTAGGTCCCGGTGGTCTTCCAGGGCCGGACCCCGCAGTGCTCGACTCGCGGGGCCCGCGCCGAGGAGGGGACGCGATGAACGTAGCGGAGATCCACGCCTGCCCGACGGCGCCCAGCGGCCGTCCGCGGCGCCATCCTTTTCTGGGCGGGCTCCTGGTCAAGGACCGCCTGATCAACGAGGCCCAGCTGGAGCGCGCGCTCGCCCTCCAGGAGCAGGCCGAGCCGCGCCCGCTCCTCGGGCAGCTGCTCGTCGACCAGAAGCTCCTGACGCCGCACGAGCTCAACGTCGTGCTCGCCAAGTACCGGCGAGAGCACCTGCTGGGTGACATCCTCGTCGAGACGAACCTCGTGACGTCGGCCCAGCTGGACACGGCGCTCGCCACCCAGCGGCGAACGGGAGCGCCCCTCGGCGCGACCCTGATCGAGCTGGGGTACATCACCGAGCGGCAGCTCAAGCAGGCGCTCAGTCTCCAGCTCCGGATCGCGTTCGTCGATCTCGACCGCCGGTCGATCGATCCCGGTCTCGCCGGGCTGATCAGCGAGCGCTACGCCCGCCGACATCGCGTGATCCCGATCGCGAAGACCGACGACCGGATCGTCGTCGCCATGGAGGATCCGACCGACAGCGACGTCCTGACCGAGCTGCGCGCGTGCACGGGCCTCCCGGTCGAATCGGTGGCCACGACCTCCGACGTGATGGCGCGCGCCCTCGGGCGGCTGTACGCCCTGCCTCGAGACGCCGGCGCGCGCGAGATCGTCGGGAGCGCGGCCGTCGGAACGGATCCGGTGCCTCAGCCAGCGCCCGCGACTCAGCCGCTCGACCGGGTCCCCGCCGCCTCCGACCGAGAGGACCTGCGGTCACCTCTGGATCCATTGCGGGAGCGCGCCGGTGCCTGGCAGCGCCGGATGGCCGCGGTCGAGACCATGCTCCACGGGCGGGAGGAGCGGCGCGGCGAAGTGAGCCGACTTCTCGCCCAGCTCCGCGAAGGCCACGCGGCGCTCATGCGCGCGCGCCGCGAGCTCGAGGCGAAGGCATCGGCGATGGCGCGGCTCGAGCAGATGCACGACGCGCTGCTGCGCCGTAACCAGGCGCTCGAGCACTCCCTGGCCCAGCTCGAGGAGCGGCACGCCGCCCTGCTGCGGGACCGGGAGCTCATGCTGGAGCGCGTCGAGTCGGCTCTCTGCCGGCTCAGGTCCTGACGCTCGCCGTCCGAAGGGCTTCGTCTCGACAGCCCTAGATGATCGGCTGCGATCCGGCGGAACCCGGGGCTTACATCACCTCGCGTCGGCAATCGCGGTAATCGAGTCCGGGTTCTCGAGCGCCGATACGTCACCGGCGGGGCTGCCGCAGGTGCGTGGCGCGAATGACGCGGCGCATGATCTTGGCGCTCCGGGTCTTGGGGAGGTCGCGCGCGAACAGCACCTTCTCCGGGCGAAGGGCCTTGCCCAGCGCCGTGGCGACGCGGTCCGACAGCTCGCCACGGAGTGCCTCCGACGGCGCTTGGCCGGGGCGAAGCACGACGAAGCACACGACGGCCTCTCCCTTGATCGCATGCGGGACGCCGATGACGCCCGCCTCGGCGACGGCGGGATGGCCGACCAGGACCGACTCGACCTCGGCCGGCCCGAGCCGCTTGCCGGCGATCTTGAGCGTGTCGTCCGAGCGCCCCTGGATGAACCAGAAGCCGTCGTCGTCCACGTATGCCCAGTCGCCGTGGACCCAGGTGTGCGGCCAGCGCGACCAGTACGTCTCCTCGTAGCGCGCGGGGTCGCGCCAGAACCCCGCCGTCATGCCCGGCCACGGCTTCTTGATCACCAGCTCGCCGACCTGCCCGCGCACCGGCTCTCCGTTCTCGCCGAAGCACTCGGCCGCCATGCCGGGGATCGGGCCCGTGAACGCGCAGGACTTGATCGGGGCGGTCGGAAAGCAGCCGAGGATCCCGCCGGAGATCTCGGTGCCTCCCGTGTAGTTGATGATCGGGAGGCGTCCCTTGCCCACGTGCTCGAAGAGCCAGCGGTACGGCTCCGGGTTCCAGGGCTCCCCCGTCGATCCCAGAATCCGGAGCGACGACAGGTCGTGGGCCTCCACCGGCTGAGGGCCATGGACCATGAGCGCCCGCACCGCGGTGGGAGACATGCCCATCACGCTGATGCGGTGCCGCTCGACGAGGGCCCACAGTCGATCGGGCCCTGGATGGTCCGGGACGCCCTCGAACAGCACGGCGGTGCCACCGTGGAAGAGCGCCGCGGTGATGGCCATGGGCCCCATCAGCCACCCGAGGTCGGTCAGCCAGAACAGCCGGTCCTGCTCGCCCACGTCCATGCAGTAGGCGAAGTCGTGCGCGGTCTTGATGAGGAAGCCGCCGTGGGTGAGCACCGCGCCTTTGGGCCGGCCGGTCGTCCCGGACGTGTAGATGATGAGACACGGCCGGTCGGCCTCGACCTGCCGGGCCGCCGCGCGGTCACTCTCGTCGGCAACGGCCTCGTGCCACCAGCGATCACGCCCCTCCGTCCAGGGGATCTCGCGGCCGAGGGCGCGATGGACGAGCACGGTCTTGACGGATGGGCACCGGGCCACGGCCTCGTCGGCCGTCTCCTTCAGCTTCACGACCTGACCGCGGCGACGAAAGCCGTCGGCAGTGATCACGAGCGTGGCCTCGCAGTCGGACAGGCGGGACGCCACCGCACCCGCGCCGAACCCCGAGAAGCACGGCGTGTAGATGGCGCCGATCTTCGCCACCGCGAGCGTCGCGATCACTGCCTCGGGGGACATCGGCAGGAAGATCCCGACGCGGTCGCCCTCTCCGACACCGAGTCTCGGCAGGGCGTTCGCCAGGCGGTTCACCTCGGCCGCCAGCTCGCGCGTAGGTCAGCGTCCGCGACCGGCCGTCGTCTCCCTCCCAGATGACCGCGGGGGCGGGCCCGCGGCCCTTCTCGACATGCCGGTCCAGGCAGTTCTCGGCGAGGTTCAGCCGGCCCCCCGGGAACCAGATCGGCCACGCCTCGCCGCGCGAATCGTCCAGCACTCGCGTGTACGGCGTCGTCCAGCGGAGGCCCAGATCGCGCACGACCGCGTTCCAGTACCACTCGAGATCGCGGACCGACCGGTCCTGTAGATCGGCCAGCGTGGCGATCCCGTGGGCGCGCATCAAGCCGCCGATCCGCGAGCGCGCGGCAACCTCGGGGGTGGGATGCCAGATGATGCCGTCAGTCTCTCTCGTCATCGAGCTGTCCCAATAGGAGTCGAGATGGTGCCGACCCGCTCGGCCCGTCCGCTATCTCCCCCGATGTCGCTCGTCATGAAGAGCCGATCACTCGATCACCTCGTCTGCCCGAGCCAGGATGGAAGCCGGCAGGCTCAGCCCGATGGCCCGCGCCGTCTTCTTGTTCACGATGAGCTCGAAGCGGGTCGGCCGCTCCACCGGGAGCTCCCCCGGCTTCGTCCCCTTGAGGATCCGGTCGACGTAGGTCGCGGAACGGCGCCAGCTGTCCGTGATGCTCGGGCCGTAGGCGATCAGCCCGCCCGCGCTGGCAAAGCCCGACTGCCCCGCGATGGACGGGAGTCGATGCTTGATCGAGAGCTCGCCGATCCTTTGAACGTAGGTGTTGAACAAGGGATCGGGCACGACCACAATTGCCCCCGCACGCTCGCGCACCGCGAGCTGGAAGGCGGCCTCCAGGTCGGCGCTCTGACGCACCTCCAACCGGACCACGTCGAGACGCAGACTCTGAGCCGCGGCGACCGTCTCCTCGATCAGCCCAGGCATCTGGGCGCGCGGACTGAACAGGACGGCGACGCGCGACAGCGTCGGGATCGCGTCCTTCAGCACCTCGACCCGCTTGCCACTCACCCCGGTCGAGAAGAGCACCAGCCCGGTCACGTTGCCGCCCGGCCGGGCAAGGCTCGCGAACAGCCCGTCGAAGGGCTCGTGGGCGGTCGTCACGACGATTGGGATATCTCCCGTCGCTTTCTTCGCCGCCAGCGCTGCCTCGTGCGTTCCCGCGACGATCACGTCAACCGGAAGCCGCGCCAGATCGATGGCGAGCTCCGGCCAGCGCTCGAGGGGCCGCGCTCCGGCCCATCGAGGCTCGAAGACGATGGTTCGACCCTCGACGTACCCGAGCTCGCGCAGCGCTGCCCGGAACGCCTCCAGCGTCGGGCGGGTCGGCGGGTCGCCGGGCACCAGTATCCCTATGCGCGGTATCTTCCCGATCCCTTGGCCCTCGGCACACAGGGGAACGGCGAGCAGCCCCGCCAGCAGGAACCGTCGCCGGTTCATCAACGCGGCCATGGGCAGATGATAGACCGATGCGGGGCCGTGATGGCGTGCCTTCCCGTCGCCTGCAACCTGAACCGCCTCCGCCCAGGACACGTTCCGCTGGGACACCACGATGCTGGCCCGATCGATCCTGGGCCTTGGGATTCAGAGCCCGAGGGCTGGCGGCGGTGGCAGGCCCGCCGACAGGATGCTCACGCCATGGCCTTGGCTGCCGTTGCGCCCGCCACTATCCCGTCGCACGTCGCACTGAGCGTCATGACGACCGTCTCGAACGGCCGGCGCCCCCTCCTACTCGGCGGTGGCCCTGCCGCTGCCGCCATTGCCGGATCGCCCCCGCGTGGATCGGGTAGTGCCCGTAGGCATCGAGCCGTAGCCGACGGCGGAACCGGGTGTCGCCGATGAGCTGATGCTCGGGGACGCTCCGAATGAGTTCGATCAGGCAGCCGTGCGTCGCCGCCAGCTGCTCGCGAACCTCGGACAGCGACAGGCTCCGCTTCTCTTCCGTCGTGCGGGCATTGAATGCGTCGATGCCCCCGTACAGGACGGAGTACCGGGGCGGCGTGCTGCCCTTCAGGATGAGCGGCAGGTGCTTCAGTGCCTCCTCCTCCCACGTGGTCACGTGCGCGAGGATGTCGCGGACCGACCAGGCACCGGTGACACCGGCCTCCATCAGCTGCGCGTCCGACAGGCTGGCGTACGACTCGTTGAACGCTTCCCAGGCCTTGTCCACCCGCTTCAGGAGCTGTCGTCGATCCACGAGTCGCTCGCTCCGTCGGCCGGATCAGGCCGCTCGCCGGAACGTCAGGTTGATGCGGTGGCCACCCGTCAGGGGGTGATGTCCCGGCCCGAGCGGCAGGACGCCGTGATAGCGGAGTCGGGCGGGACCGCCCCAGACGACCACGTCGCCATGCGACAGCGGCACGCGGCACTTCGGGTCCGCGCGACGCAGTCCCCCGAGCAGGAAGACCGCCGGCAGCCCGAGGGAGACGGAGACAATCGGGGCCGAGAGATCACGCTCGTCCTTGTCCTGATGGAGCGACAGTCTCGCGCCGGGCTCGTACCGGTTGATGAGACACGCGTCGGGCGCGAAGCCTTCGAAGCCCGCCCGCGCCGCCGCCTGGGCCGCGAGGTCCGCGAACACGCCGGGCATGGCCGGCCAGGGGCGCCCGGTCTGCGGATCGTGGCTGTCGTAGCGGTAGCCGGTCCGATCGGTGACCCACCCGGCCGTCCCGCAGTTGGTCATCGCAACCGACATCTGATGGCCCCCGGGGGTGACCATGTGGCGGAACGGCGCGACTTCCACGATCCGTCGAAGGGCGGTGACGCAGGACGCTGCGAAGGGTTCCGCGAAGCCGCGGAGCAGCATCGCCCCCGGCGCAAGCCGGACGTCCCGCATCTCCTCCTCGAATCGACCGCGGATCATTTCGCGTCGTGAAAGATCAGGCCCACGGTGTAGCGACGGCCGGATCGCAGCCGGCTCACCCCGTGCCGCATTCTGACGCGATAGGCGCCGCGCGTCCCCTGCACCGGTCGATCCCGCACCGCGAAGACCACGGCGTCGCCTTGACGGAGCGGCACCACCTCCGCCCGCGTCTGCATCCGGGGCCGTTGCTCGGTCAACACGAACTCGCCGCCGTCGAACTCCGTCTCCGGCTCCGAGAGCAGGATGGTCACCTGCAGCGGAAAGACGTGCTCGCCGTACAGGTCCTGGTGCAGCGCATTGAAGTCCCCCGCGGCGTACTTCAACAGGAGCGGCGTCGGCCGCGTCTGTCCCGCCTTGTGGCACCGCTCGATGAACTCCCCGAGTCCGTCCGGGAACCGCACGTCGATGCCCATCGACTCGTTCCAGCGATTGGCGATTGCCACGAGGCGCGGATACAACGCCATCCGAAGCTCGGCGACGATGTCCGGCAGCGGATAGGCGAAGTACTTGTACTCGCCGCGCCCGAAACCGTGGCGCGCCATGATGACATGGCTCCGGAACCGGCGATCGTCCCCGTAGAGACTGGCGATACTCTCGCACTCGTCCGCGGTCAGGAGCGTCTTCAGCATTGCCCAGCCGTAGCCGTCGAGATGCGTCGCGGCGCTCGCCCAGTTGACCGCCGCGACACGCGTGTCGACGTCGACCGAGCTGGCCGGCCTTGCCGTGAGCGTCGTGTTCATGCCAATCCCTCCGACTCCATCATCGCCCTCGGTGCTTCGAATGGTTCCGGCTGCCACAACGAAACGTCCCGGGGCGCCCGTCCGTGAGTCCGTTCCAGCGGCGGCGCTGGTCAGCTGCCGTTCCGATCGTCCCGAAATCTCGGTCCCCAGAAAGAGCCCGGCGCCCAGGTCACGCGCCTTGTGAACGCGCTCGGCCGCTTCCGACATCTGGCCGCTACGCTCACGAAGCATCCCGGGCCAAGTCCCGCACGCCCAACACGCCGAGCCGGATGCGGCTCGCCTGCTCCTCCGTCAGCCCATCGAGGATCGTATGCAGATCCGCATATGCCTCGACCGTCTCCCGCAGTATTGTCGCCCTGTCGCTCCTCAGTTCCTCCTCCCGTGGGTGTGAGCACGCTCCGTCGCCTCGCTCTCGTCCTTCTTCCCACCGGGGAAACGTCACAGGACGCACAAACGTGAGGCGCGTGGCCACCGGCAGATCCTGCGTCGCGACATGGGATGGGTTCGCGGGGACACCACGTGATTCGGCTCGGCTGCACGCTCTCGCTGCCTCAGGACACACCAGCAGTCACGCGGCCGCCTCCAGGGCGAGCAGGGTCTTCTTCGCGTCGATGCCGCCGACGTACTGGCCGATCGAGCCGTCGCTGCGCACCACGCGATGGCAGGGCACGACCACGGGAACGGGGTTCGTCGCGCACGCGGTCCCGACCGCCCGCACCGCCTTCGGGTTGCCGGCCGCGGCCGCGATGCTCGCGTAGCTGGCGGTCTCGCCGTATCCGATCTCGCGCAAGCGCGTCAGGACCAAGCGGCGGAACCCGCGCGCGAGGCTCCAGTCGACTGGCAGGTCGAATCCCTGGCGGAGACCGGCGAAGTACTCGTCGATCTCCTTCGCCGCCGCATCGAGGCGCGCGGGCGCGTGCAGGATGCGGGGGCTGAGGTCTCGAGCCAGGCGCTCGAGGACCTTCGCGTGGTCTTCGCACCCGTAGGCGACGCGCACCAATCCCTTCGCGGTCGAGGCGAGCAGGAGCGGGCCGACGGGAGAGTCGATGGTGCGGTAGGCAACATCGAGGAGCCCTGCCGTCTGGGCCTCGCCGACGAGACGGTCGTGCAGTCTGCGCGTGGTCTCCTCGTCGATGGCGGGCAGCGCGACGAACGGGTCGCTCCGCTCCGGATCGCGCGGCTCGTGGGTGGTCATCATCGCGGGCCTCCCTCCCCATAGGTCTTGCGTAGTGTGGCGATGCCGTCGGCGGCCGCTCGGCGGGCGGCGTCCTGACTGCCACCGGTGAGGGCAGCCACGTCCGCATAAGGCATCCCGGCGACGTAGTGGTACGCCACCGCCACGCGCTGCTTGAACGGCAGGGCCTGCATGGCGGCCCACAGATCCCCGTCCGACTGGTCCTCCTCGCTCGGGGCGGGGCGTTCCGGGAGGGGATCCACCGGGAGCGGGCGACGGGCCCGGGCGCGCGTCTGGTCGATGGCCTTGCGGTGGGCGATCGTGACCAGCCAGGCCTCGACGTTGCTGCCCGGCCGAAGGGTCGGATAGGCGCGCAACGCGGCCAGGAACGTCTCCGACCAGGCGTCCTCGGCGTCGACCGGCCCGAGGACGGCCCGGCACACCCGGAGCACGGTCGGCCCGTGCGTGGTCACGATCTCCTCGAAGGGCGGCAGGATCGTGCTCATCTCACCGGTAAACGCTCCGGCGGCTCCAAACGTGAGATCGAGCCCGGAACCCCGAGATCATGG
>CAWBRG010000011.1:0-42202 GCA_963791185.1 uncultured Actinomycetota bacterium
TGGCAGGTGAAGGATTCGAACCTTCGTAGGCTGAGCCGACGGATTTACAGTCCGCTCCCTTTGGCCACTCGGGCAACCTGCCGGGGTGCGCCGTAGCGCGGGATGAGGATACGACAGCCGTGCACGGGGCCGCGCCCCGGGCCGGTATGAGGAGGGAACCATGGCCGACCCGTCGTTCGACGTCGTCAGCAAGGTCGACCGGCAGGAGGTCGACAACGCGCTCAACCAGGCCGCGAAGGAGCTGGCGCAGCGGTTCGACTTCCGCGGCACGGGCACGTCGATCGCCTGGGCGGGCGACGAGGCGCTGACGATCCAGTCCGAGACCGAGGAGCGGGCGAAGGCCGCCGTCGACGTCTTCCGGGACAAGCTCGTGAAGCGACAGATCTCGCTGAAGGCGTTCGAAGCGGGCGAGCCCACGCTCTCCGGCAAGACCTACAAGATCAGCGGGAAGATCCTGCAGGGCATCGAGGACGACGAAGGCCAAGGAGATCAGCAAGGTCATCCGCGACGAGAAGCTCAAGGGCGTGCAGGCCCAGATCCAGGGCGACCAGCTGCGCGTGAGCGGCAAGAAGAAGGACGACCTGCAGGCGGTGATCGCGCTGCTCAAGGGCAAGGACTTCGGGATCGCGCTCCAGTTCGTCAACTACCGGTAGCTCGCCCAGGCTGACCCGGCGGAGATGGACCTGTACAGCGTCGTCTGCGTTCGGGACCGGGATGCGGCGGCCCGATGGTGCGGGCTGATCTGCGGGCGCCCGCTGGATGAGGTGATCGCCGGAGTACCTGTGGCAGGTCCGGCGAGACCGCCTGGGTCGTCATCGACGATCGAGAGATGCGGACCGAGCGCGTAGGCGGCGCCATGATCACACTCGGCGTGCCGGACCTCGACGACATCCTGGCCCGCCTCGCCGCGCACGACATCCGCCACGAGCCGGTGGTGACCTACGACAACGGCGTCAGCCACGTCGTCGTGCTGGACCCGGACGGGAACAGCCTCGCGCTCGCCGAGCCGAACGCCAGTAGCGCGCACCTACGGCGCGTACCGGACCGCGCCGCCGCGTCGGTCGTCCGCGCCCGCCGAGAGCGCGCCGGTCGCCGGGTGGCGGGCGACGGCCTGGCAGCCGCCGAAGAAGAGGTTCGGGGCGCGGAAGGTCGTGACGGGCAGGCCCGTCGCGGCGAGTTCGGCCGCGGAGAGGCCGGGCTCGGCGTACATCTCGGTGCCGTCGAGGTGGAGCCGGGGCGCGTCGACGGCCGCCTGCGCCGTCATACCCCGGTCCAGCACGTTGACGATCACCTGCAGCACGGCGCTGCGGATCCGGTTCGACCCGGCCGAGCCCGCGACCAGCTGGGCGACGCCGTCGCGCAGCACCGCCGTCGGCGCCATCATCGACGGCAGCCGCACCCCCGGGCGCTGCCGGTGGAAGCCCAGCGGCGACAGGTCCTCCTCGCCGAGGACGTTGTTGAGGTGAAGGCCGGTACCGGGGACGACGACCCCGGATCCTTCGCCGTTGGAGCTGGTGACGGCGCACGCCCAGCCGTCGGCGTCGAGCACCGACACGTGCGTGGTCGACCCGAGGCGGTTCGCCCGCCCGATGTCCACCGGCTCGGCGAGGGCCGCCAGGAACTCCGGCGTCCGCGCCCGCTCCGCCGCGGCCATGGCGGCGACGAGGGCCGGCGCGTCCGGCGGTCCGGGTGTCCGGTCGAGCTCGTCAAGCGCCCGGCCCGAGCAGGGTGCCGCCCGCGCTCGGCGGCGGGTTGAGGCAGACGGTCACGTCGCGGTAGGGCACCCGCAACGGCGCTCGCTCCGATCACCCGGTAGGCGGCCAGGTCGGCGGCGCCGAGCAGGCCACCCTGCCCGCGCACCACGTCGACGACGGCGGCGGCGAGGTCCCCGGTGTAGAACGGGGCGGGTCCGTCGGCGCCGAAGCGGTCGAGCGCCTCGGCCAGCTCCGGGTCGGTCACGAGATCGCCCTCGCGCGGCGGGTGACCGTCGGGCAGGTAGCGGGCGCGGCCCGCAGGCGTCGCGGCGTTGATCTCCGCGAGCAGCGCGTACAGGTAGGCCTGCATCGGGGTCACCCGCACGCCCGCGCGGGCCAGACCGGGCGGCCGGGTGCGGTCAGCTCGGCGAGCGGCGCCGCCCGAACATCTCGACGGCCGCCGCCAGCCCGGCGGGCATGCCGTACGTGCCGCAGGAGGCGGCGCCGACGTGGAAGACCTGGGTCGCGTCGCCGAAGTCGATGGTGACGGCGCGCAGCGGCGCCCGGTCCGCCGGGTCGAGACCACGACCGGGCGCCTCGACGAAGAAGTCCAGCAGCACCGCGTCGTCGTCGGGGGGCACGACCAGCAGGTAGCCGCCCGCGGCCAGCCCGGTGAGCAGGGGCTCCGCGACGAACGACGTCAACACAGCGGCGACCGCGGCGTCGACGGCGTTGCCCCCCGCCCGCAGCACCGCGGCGCCCGCTTCCGCGGTGGCCGGATGACCGGCGGCCACCGCGCCGCGGGCGGCCTCGGGCGTGGACGACATCTCTCTCCCGTCTCGCGGTGCAAGCCGGTGCACTGTAGGACGGGCGTCGTGTTCCGAGTGCCGCGGCCGGTGGCGCGAGATTGCCGTGAGCGGGGTTCCGGCAAGATCAAAGCCCCGTGGCGTGCATCTCGCCGCGGCGACGGGACGCGGGCTTATTGGTGCCGCCCGTAGTAGTCGATCTTGTCGTCCAACACGGAGAGGGCGGCGCGCGTGCTGCGCAGCCGCTCCTGCAGCTCGTTCGCGGATGCGGCGCAGGAAGGCGACCCGGTCGGCGTGGCCGTTCTCGGCGGCCAGCAGCGCGGTGAACCGCCGCAGGTCGTCGATGCCGAGGCCCGCATCGCGGAGGCACGTGACGATCCCGATCCAGGCCACGTCGTCCTCGGTGTAGCGGCGTCGGCCGCCCGTGTCGCGCCGGATCGGGCCGATGATGCCCTCCCGCTCGTAGTAGCGCAGCGTGTCGAGGCTGAGCCCGGTGCGGTGCGCGGCGTCGCCGGGCGCGATGAGGTGCGGCATGACTCGATTGTCCGGGCTTGACCTGGAGCGCGCACCAGGTCGCAGCCTGGTTGGAGTCCGTATCCGACCGCTGAGGAGTTCTCGTGTACTACCCGATCGATGCCGCAGGCCTCGTCCGCAACGCGTGGGGGTTCGACACCCCCGCCGAGCGGCCCGTGGCGCCGCGGCCGCATCGTGTGCGGCGCGCCTACACCCGCCTCTGGTGGGCTGCGCGTCCCCGACTCGACCGGAGCCGCCACACGCCCGCATGGGCCTGACCGCTACGCGCGGACCGGCTCCTGCTTCCGCAGGCAGGCCTGTGCGTACGCGACCGGGGTGAGGCCGATCGCGGCGGTGAAGTCGCGGATGAAGTGCGACTGGTCGAAGTAGCCCAGCTCCGCCGCCACCTCCGCCCACGGCCGGTCCTGCTCGCGCGCGAGCGCAGCCGCGGCCTCGTGCAGGCGGTAGCGGCGCAGCACCCACTTCGGGCTGACGCCGACGTAGCGTGCGAACAGCCGCTGCAGCGTGCGGAGCCGCAGGCCGAACCGGCGGGCGACGTCCTCGACGCGGGCGATCTCCCGGTCGTGCAACAACGTCGTGACGATCCGCCCGACCAGCTCGACCTGCGGGTCCTCCGCGGGCCACCGCGCCCGCAGGAACCCCTCGGCCGCTGCGATCAGCTGCTCGACGTGCGGCAGCGCGGCCATCTCGCGCGCGAGCCCGCCCGCGGCCGGGCCCCACACCCGCTCGGCGGGCATCGTCACGTCGGTGATCGTGCTGACGGGCGCGCCGAGGAACGGGCGGAACGCGCCGGGCCGGAACTTCACGCCGAACACGCGTCCGACGCCGCGGTAGACGTAGGTGAACCGCTCGCGGCCCACCCCGGCGACGGCCAGCCGATCGCCGTCGAGCACGAGGTTGACGCACGGGTGCGGCAGCAGGGTGACCGACGCCTCGCGACCCTCCGGCAGCGCCCACGTCACCAGCCAGTGCCGTTCGACCAGCGCGGCGAGATCCGGGGCGGGCGGGAACCGCTCCAGCCCGAAGTCCACGTCGCGCACCCCGAGGATGCCGAACTCGCTGGTGGTCTCCTGCACGGGCACAGCATGCGCCGACGCCCGGAAATGCGGACTGGTGGGGCGCGTCCACTTGCGCCAAGGTTCGACGCGTGAACGCCGTGGACCTCTACACCCGCTGTGACGCCGCCTTCCGCGAACGGCTCGCCGCCGTCGACGGGCGCTGGGCCGCGCCGACCGCGCTGCCGGGCTGGGACGTCCGCGCGCTCGTGCACCACATCGTGGTCGAGGAGCGGTGGGCGCCGCCGATCTTCGCGGGTCTGACGATCGGCGAGGTCGGCGACATCTTCGAGGGCGACCAGCTCGTGCCCGACCCGCTGACCGCCGCCCGTGACGCGTCCGGTGCCGCGCTCGACGCGGTGCGGGAGGAGGGGGCGATGGAGCGCACCGTGCAGCTGTCGTTCGGTGACGACGCCCGCCGTGGAGTACGCACGGCAGCTCGCCGCCGACCACCTCGTGCACGCCTGGGACCTCGCGCGCGCCCTCGGCGTCGACGACACCCTCGACCCCGAGGCCGTGCACGCCGTGGCCGAGTGGTTCGAGCCCACCGAGGAGCTCTGGCGCGAGGCGGGCGTGATCGGTCCCCGCGTGCCGGTGCCGGACGACGCCGACGAGCAGACCCGGCTGCTGGCGATGTTCGGGAGGGCGGCGTGAACCCCGCGATCGAGAGGTTCACCGCCGCGTTCGACGCGCAGGACGTCGACGCGATCATGGCCGCGATGACGCCGGACTGCGTGTTCGAGGACACCGCCCCGCCCGACGGCAGGCGCCACGTCGGCACCGAGGCGGTGCGGGCGGCGTGGACGGCGCTCTTCGCCGCCCAGCCCGCGGGCGTGTTCAGCACCGAGGAGGTGATCGACGCGGGCGACCGCGTGGTCACCCGCTGGCGCTACGACTTCGACGGCGGCCACGTGCGCGGCGTCGACGTCTTCCGCGTGCGCGACGGGCTCGTGGCGGAGAAGTTCTCCTACGTCAAGGGGTGACCGGCCATCCCCTCCAGCCGCCGGATGCGCTCCTCGATCGGCGGGTGGGTGGCGAAGAGCCGGGTGGCCCGCTCGCCCGCGCGGAACGGGCTGGCGATCATCAGGTGGGACTGCGTGACGAGCTGCGGCTCGGGCGGCAACGGCGCCGCCTGGGTGCCGTACTCCAGCTTGCGCAGGGCCGAGGCGAGGGCCAGCGGATCGCCGGTGATCTTGGCGCCGCTGGCGTCGGCCTGGAACTCGCGCGACCGGCTCACGGCCATCTGCACCAGCCCGGCGGCGATCGGGCCGAGCAGCGCGAGCAGCAGCATGGCGATCGGGTTGGGCCGCTCCTCGTCGCCGCCGCCGAACAGGCCCGCGAACATGGCCATGTTGGCCAGGAAGCTCACCATCGACGCGAGCGCGCCCGCGACCGACGAGATGAGGATGTCGCGGTTGTACACGTGGGACAGCTCGTGGCCGAGCACGGCCCGCAGCTCCCGCTCGTCGAGCAGCTGCAGCAGGCCGGTGGTGGCGCAGACCGCGGCGTGGCGGGGGCTGCGGCCGGTGGCGAAGGCGTTGGGCGCGTCGGTGGGGCTGACGTAGAGGCGCGGCATCGGCTGGCGCGCCTCCCGCGACAGCTCCCGCACGATCCGGAACATCGCCGGGTGCTCCGGCTCGGTGATCGGGCGGGCGTGCATGGCGCGCAGGGCGAGCTTGTCGGAGCGGAAGTACGCGTAGCCGTTCATCGCCAGCGCCAGCACGAAGGCGATGACGAGCCCGGTGCGGCCGAACAGCGACCCGGCCAGCAGCACCAATGCCGACAGCCCGCCCAGTAGCAGCGCCGTCTTGAGCCCGTTCACCGATCCTCCTCCCGTCAACTACCGGGGAACGAGTGATCACGCTCGGGTGTTCCGGCTACCAACCCCGCAGGTCGACCGCCCAGGTGTCGAGCACCTCGTCGCCGCGCACGACGTACAGGCGTTCGTGCAGCGTGACGGTGGGGTCGACGTGCGCGGGCACCACCCGTACCCGGTCCCCGACGCGCAGCGGCTCGCTCGGCGCGAACGTGAGGTGCTCGTCGGAGACGAACCACACCTGGCCATCGCACCGACGGGTTGCCGTGGTCCATGCCGAGCGCCTTGAGCCCGACGTCGGCCACGGCCCAGCCGGGCAGGCTGCCGACGTGGTCGGTCACCGAGATCACGGTGGCCAGCACCGTGAGCGCCTGCCGGAACGGCAGCCCCGCCGCGGTGTAGGCGGTGTCCATCAGCGCGTACGAGCCCGCCTGCAGCTCGGTGACCCAGGTGTTCATGGCGTACGTGCCGGTGCCGCCGCCCGACACCACCTCGCCGCCGACGTCGGCGTGGGCCGCGGCGAGCTTCGCCATGCACTCCTCGGTGAGCCGGGCCCGTTCGACGACGTCGGGCAGCAGCATGAGGTGGCCCTCGTAGCCCATCACGCCGCGCACGGTGAGCCCGGCCGCGCGGGCCTCGTCGGCGAGCCACCCGGCCCGCTCCGGGGCGATCCCGCACCGCGGCAGGCCGACGTTCACGTCGACGAGCACCTCCCGCACCCCGCCCCGCGCGGCGGCGGTGAGCGTCTCCGGCGAGTCGATCGCCACCGTGACCCGCGCGTCCAGCGCACCGAGGCGCCGGGTGTCCAGCACCTCGTTGGCCAGCAACAGGTCCTCGCCGAGCCCGGCTTCGGCCATGCCCTCCACCTCGCGCACGGTGGCGCAGGTGAACCCGGTGTGCCCCACCGCGGCCTGCTGCCGGGCGAGCGCGGTGGTCTTGTGCGCCTTGACGTGCGGGCGCAGGCGCGGGCCGGGCAGGAGGGCCGCCATGTCGGCGAGGTTCGCCTCCAGCGCGTCGGCGTCGACGAGCAGGGCGGGCGTCGACAGGTCGCAAATGTTCATCCCAACACCCGTTCCAGATAGGCGTTGCCGAACCGGCGTTCCGGGTCGAGGCGGTCGCGCAGTGCGACGAACGCGTCGAACCCCGGGTAGGCGGGCCGCAGGTCGGCGGCGGTGCGGGTGTGCAGCTTGCCCCAGTGCGGCCGCCCGTCCAGATCGCGCATGACGGCCTCGATCGCCCCGAAGTAGGCCTCGTGCGGCTCGCCGCGGTGCACGTGGACGGCGAGGTAGGCGCTGTCGCGGCCGGACGCGGTCGACAGCGGGATGTCGTCGGCCGCGGCCACCCGCACCTCGACCGGGAACGTCACGGCCTGTCCGTGCCGCTCGACGACGCGGCGCAGCCCGGCGAAGGCGTCCGGCAGCGCCGCCCGCGGCACGGCGTACTCCATCTCCAGGAACCGCACCCGGCGCGGGCTGGTGAAGACCCGGTAGGAGCGGTCGACGTACTCGGAGTGGGCGAACTGGCCCGCGGCGAAGCGGTTGAGGCGCGGCACCAGGCGCGGCGCCGCGGCGCCGAGCCTGGCAGACGAGGGCGAACGCGCCGTTGCCGATCAGCTCGTCGCCCACCCACTCGGACACCCGCCCCCGCGCGGGCCCGTCGGCGTCGGTGCGGATTGTTGCGCTTGGTGGCGGCGACGTCGGTGTGCGGGAACCAGTAGAACTCGACGTGGTCGTCGTCGCCGTCGAACAGCTCGAGGGCTCCTTCCAGGGGCCGCGCGGCCTCGACCGCGTGCAGGCGGAACGCGGGCACGGTCTGGAGGGTCACGCTGACGAGAATCCCGAGCGCGCCGAGGCCCACCCGTGCGGCCGCGAAGACGTCGGCGTTCTCGCTCGGCGAGCAGCTGCGGACGGCGCCGTCGGCGGTCACGAGCTCCAGCGCGCGCACCTGGTCGGCGAGCCCCCGGTGTCGGGCGCCCGTGCCGTGCGTGCCGGTGGCGATGGCGCCCGCGACGGTCTGCGCGTCGATGTCGCCGAGGTTCGGCAACGCCCAGCCGCGCGCCCACAGCAGCGGGTTGAGCGTGCGGAGGGTCATCCCGGCGGGGACGGTGGCGAGGCCGGTCGCGTCCACCTGCAGGAGCCGCGGGTCGCTCGGCGCGCGCACGGCCACGTCGTCGGGCACGGCGATCGCGGTGAACGAGTGGCCCGAGCCGATGGCCTTGAGCCGCAACCCGTCGCGGGCGGCGTCCTTGACCGCGGCGACGACGTCGCCGGTGTCGTGCGCCGCGACCGTGCGGACGGGATCCGTGCGTTGGTTGCCCGCCCAGTTGCGCCAGCCGCGTCACACGTCGCGGGTCACGCGTCCACCTTCGCCATCAACCCCGCCGTGCCGTCGGCGAGGCGGCGGCGCAGCACCGCGACGTACCAGACGCCGAACAGGACGAGGGCGCCCAGCACGACGTAGTCGGCGGCCCGGAACGCCTCCGGGAGGGTCAGCGCGGCGACCACCACCACGAGCCACGCCATCGCCGCCACCGCGATCGGCATCGCCGCGGCGCCGAGCGTGAACCCGCCTTCGGTCGACCCGACGATCGCGCGGCGGCGGGCCAGGTAGCCGCCGAGCGTGAGCAGGTAGACCAGGTAGGGCACCAGCGCGGTGGCCCCGACGAGCACGGCGAACGCGTCGCCGTCGAGCGTGCCGTAGGCCAGGAGCACCAGGCACACCAGCAGCGAGCCCAGCAGCGCGGGCACCGGGGTGGCCGTGCGCGGGTTGATCTGCCGCAGCCACCCGGAGAACGGCAGCATGCCGTCGCGCGCCATGGCGAAGATCAGCCGCGAGTTGGCCGCGGCCGCCACCACGATCAGCGCGAACATCGAGAACACGACGATGGCGAGGAACACCCGGGTGAGCACCGGGCCCAGCCAGTACTCGGCGATCGCGGCGAGCGGCACCGGCGATTCGCGGATCTGGGCGAGGTCGGGGATCGCCGCGGTGAACCCGACCAGCGCGATCATCCCCAGCACGCCGGACACCACCAGCGAGAGGATCATCATGCGCGGCACGGTGCGGCGGGCGTCGACGGCCTCCTCGGCCATGTCGGCCGCGGCCTCGAAGCCGACGAGCGTGAAGACGCCGATCAGCGCCCCGCCGACGAGCGCGGACACGAGCGGCTCGTCGGTGGAGACCGTGAACAGGAAGCCGAGGCCGTGCCCGTCCGGTGTGCCGCCCGCACCCACGCGACGAACACGATGATCGAGAGCACCACCGTCCCGATGATCTCCGCGAACACCGCGACGTTGTTCACCCGCGCCGCGAGCTGCACCCGCACGATGTTGATCAGGTAGGCGATGACGAGGGCGAGCACGGCGAGGAACACCAGCAGGCGGGCGTCCTCGGCGTCGAGGCCGAACACGGTGGCGGTGAGCGGGGCCAGCCCGAGCAGCGCGATGCCCGGCAGGCCCACCGCGCCGTAGAGCACGCCCAGCGCGCCGACGAGGTAGCCGAAGCGGGCGTCGACCAGCCGCGCCGCCCACTGGTAGTTGGCGCCCGCCAGGGGGACGTGCCCGGCGAGCTCGGCCAGCACGAGCACGACGAGCAGCTGGCCGACCGTCGCCACGGGCCAGAGCCACACCGCGGCCGGGCCCATCTGCGTGATCCCGTAGGAGTAGTTCAGGAAGATGCCCGTGGTGATCGACACGATCGAGAACGCGACCGCGAAGACCGCGAATCGGCGCAGCACACGGGGGAAACGTCCGAAATCGTCCACAAGCGACCTCCCGGGTGATGACGCCAGGATGCGAGCTGCGCAAGACTGAGTCAAGCGTCTTGGACGCTTGACCCACTACGGAGGTAAGCCGATGGCGCGGGTGTCGGCCGAGGAGCGACGACGGCAGCTGGTGGCCGCCGCGTTCCGGGTGATCGGGCGCGACGGTTTCGCCGGGGTGACCACCCGCCGCGTCTGCGCCGAGGCGGGCGCGCCGCTGGCCGCGTTCCACTACTGCTTCGCCTCCAAGCAGGAGCTCCTCGCCGAGCTGACGACGCAGACGATGGACGCGCTGTTGTCGGCGCAGCACGAGATGGCGCTGCGCGACACGGTCGAGGCCACGCTGCGGGCGGAGCTGCGGGCCTACTGGAAGACGGTCGAGGACGACCCCAACCGGGAGTCCGTGCTGATGGCGCTCACCCAGCACGCGCTGCAGGACCCGTCGCTGGACGGCGTGGCCCAGCGCCAGTACAAGGCCTACCACGCCACCGCGCGCGCGGCGCTGCAGCGCATCGCCACGGGGTTCGGGGTCACCTGGTCGATGCCGGTCGAGGACGTGGCCCGGATGCTCGTCGTCGTCACCGACGGCGTCACGCTCGCGTGGCTCGTCGACCGCGACTCCGCCGCGGCCCGAAGCGCGCTCGACGCCTTCGCCGCCCAACTGGCCGCGCTGGCCCACTAGCGCGAGGACGTCGATCCGACGCGCCGGGCCGCCGGGCGGCTCAGGATGCGGCGTGCAACGATCGCGTCCCCGAAAGGAGGGCGCCGTGGCCTGCCGCCGAGCCGTCTTGCTGTGCGCGGCGCTCGGGCTGGCGCTCGCGGCGTGCACGACCGCCCCCGCCCCGCCTGCGGCCCCGCCCGCCGCCCCCGTCACCACCGGGTCGGCCGCCACGGCACTCACCCTCGGCGCGGAGTGGCCCACCTACCACGGCGACGCCGCCCGCTCCGGCGCGGTGACCGAGGGCCCCGACCCGGCGTCACCGGCCGTCGCCTGGCGGGTCACGCTCGACGGGCCGGTGTACGCGAGCCCGCTCATCGCCCGCGGCCTGGTCGTCGCGGCCACCGAGGGCGGCTCGCTGTACGGCCTCGACGCCGCCACCGGCGCCACCGTGTGGCGCACCCACGTCGCCGATCCCGTCCCGGCGGCGGCGCTGCCCTGCGGCAACATCACGCCGACCGTCGGCATCACCGGCACCCCCGCCTACGACGCCGCCACCGGCCAGGTGTTCGCCGTGGCGACGACCCAGGGCCTGACCGCGGCGGAATCCGCTTCTGCGACCGCCACGCCCAGCCCCACGCCGACGGCCGCGGCGCCGCCCGCCACCCCGACCGCGGTCACGACACCGAGCGCGGGCGTGCGGCACGTCCTGTTCGGGGTCGACCTGCTCACCGGCCAGGTCCGCAGCCACCGCCCGGTCGACGTGCCCGGCTCCGACCCCGCCACCCACCTCCAGCGGGGGGCGCTGCTGGTCTCGGACGGCATCGTCTACGTCCCGTACGGCGGCAACTTCGGCGATTGCGGCGCGTACCTCGGCCGGGTCGTCGGCGCCCCGATCACCCCCGGCCCGCTGTTGGCGTTCGCCGTCCCCACCACCCGCGAGGCGGGCATCTGGGCCCCGTCGGGCCCCGTCGGTCTCCCCGGCGGCGACCTGCTCGTCACCACGGGCAACGGCGAAGCCACCGGCGGCGAGTGGGACCGCAGCGACTCGATCCTGCGCCTGTCCCCCACGCTCCAACTGCGCGACGGGTTCGCCCCCGCGGGGTGGGCCCAGGAGAACTCGGTGGACGCCGATCTCGGCTCCACCGGGCCGGTGCTGCTGCCCGGCGCCCGCCGCGTGCTCGCCGCGGGCAAGGGCGGCGCGGTGTACCTGGCCGACGTCGACCGGCTCGGCGGGGTGAACGGCCAGCTCGCCCGCCTCGAGGGCTGCCGCTCGTTCGGCGGCGCGGCCGTCACCTCGACGGCGGACGCGGGGGTCGCGTTCCTGCCCTGCACCGAGGGCCTCACCCAGGTCACCGTCGTGGGCGATCGCCTGACCCAGGGTTGGCGCAGCACCGCCGTCAACGGGTCGCCCGTGCTGGTCGGGAGCACGGTGTGGGCGCTCGACCGGAGCGGCACGCTGCACGGGCTGGACGCGGCCACCGGAGACCCGCGGGCCACGGTGGCGGTCGGCGAGACCTCCCGCTTCGCGACCCCGGCCGTGAGCGGCACCGCGCTGGTCGTGCCCACCTCGACCGGCGTGACGGCGGTGGCGATCACCCGCTGACCAGGCGGCCGATACGCGGCGGGCGGCGCTGCTTCGCGGCAGGATGCGCCCATGGCCGACGTCGCTGTGCACACCTCGATCACCGAACGGGTCGCCGTGCTGACCCTCTCCCACCCCGCCCGTCGCAACGCGCTCAACATCGCACTCTCCGCGCTGCTCGCCGAGGCGGTGCAGGCGGCGGCGGACGACCCGGAGGTCGGCGCGATCGTCGTCACCGGCGAGGACCCGGCGTTCTGCGCGGGCGGCGACCTCGCCGAGCTCGCCACCGCGGGCCCCGCCCAGCTCAAGACCGTCTACGCCGGGTTCCTCGCGCTCGCCGACTGCCCGCTGCCGACGATCGCCGCCGTGAACGGGGCCGCCGTCGGCGCCGGGCTCAACCTGGCGCTCGCCACCGACCTGCGCCTCGCCGGGCCGCGCGCGTCGTTCGACTCCCGCTTCCTGCAGCTCGGCCTGCACCCCGGCGGCGGCTACACGTGGATGGCCCAGCGCGTCCTCGGCCCGCAGGGCGCCGCGGCGATGACGCTGTTCGGCGAGGCCGTCGACGCCGCCGAGGCGGAACGCATCGGGCTGGTGCACCGGGTCGTCGACGACGTCGTCGGCGCGGCCGTGGAGATGGCGGGCCGGGCCGCGGCGGCGAGCCGCGACCTGACCATCGCGACGAAGGGCACGATGCGCCTCACCGCGGGCATGGCGGCGCAGGCCGCGGCCGTCGAGGTCGAGGTGCGGGCCCAGGCCGAGTCGGTGCGATCGGACGAGTTCAAGTCGCGGCTGGAGGCGCTGCAGGCCCGGATCAGCCGATCACGGTAAACCGGACGTTTCGGAGAGCGGAACTCCAGCCTGTGCGGTCGGGCGGGGCGAAACGACACTCTGAGCGTGCGCGAGTTAACCTCGCAAGGAGTACTTGCACCCGACCCGAGGAATGACCAGGACATGACGTCCACCGACACCCCCGTCGACCATTCCCGCGTCGTGCAGAAGGACCGGGTTGTCATCCGGTTCGCCGGTGACTCCGGCGATGGCATGCAGCTCACCGGCGATCGGTTCACCTCCGAGACCGCCGCCTTCGGCAACGACCTCTCCACGCTGCCCAACTTCCCGGCCGAGATCCGCGCTCCCGCGGGCACGCTGCCGGGGGTCTCGTCGTTCCAGCTGCACTTCGCCAACTACGACATCCTCACGCCCGGCGACCGTCCGGACGTGCTCGTCGCGATGAACCCGGCCGCGCTGAAGGCCAACATCGCCGACGTGCCCCGCGGCGCGGTGATCATCGCCAACACCGACGAGTTCACCAAGCGCAACCTCACCAAGGTCGGCTACGCGGCCAACCCGCTCGAGGACGGCTCGCTCGACCAGTACTCGGTCTACCCGATCGCGATGGCCACGCTCACCCGCGGCGCGCTCGAGGACACCGGGCTGTCCAAGAAGGACGCCGAGCGCGCGAAGAACATGTTCGCGCTGGGCCTGCTGTCGTGGATGTACCACCGGCCGCACGAGAGCACCGAGCGGTTCCTGCGGGAGAAGTTCGCGCGCCGCCCGGAGATCGCCGAGGCCAACATCCTCGCGTTCAAGGCAGGCCACGCCTACGGCGAGACCACCGAGGCGTTCGCCGTCACCTACGACGTGGCGCCCGCGCACCTCGCGGCGGGCACCTACCGCCAGATCACCGGCAACACGGCGCTGGCGTACGGCATCGTCGCGGCCGGGCAGGTGAGCGGGCTGCCGGTGTTCCTGGGCTCCTACCCGATCACCCCGGCGTCGGACATCCTGCACGAGCTGTCCAAGCACAAGGCGTTCAACGTCACCACGTTCCAGGCCGAGGACGAGATCGCGGGCATCGGCGCGTCGCTGGGCGCGGCGTTCGGCGGGGCGCTCGGCGTCACCACCACGTCCGGGCCGGGCGTCTCGCTGAAGTCCGAGACGATCTCGCTCGCGGTGGCGCTGGAGCTGCCGCTGCTGGTGGTCGACGTGCAGCGCGGTGGCCCGTCCACCGGGCTGCCCACCAAGACCGAGCAGGCCGATCTCCTGCAGTCCATGTTCGGCCGCAACGGCGAAGCCCCGCTGCCGATCATCGCGCCGCGCTCGCCCGCCGACTGCTTCGCGGTGGCGCTCGAGGCGGCCCGCATCGCGGTCACCTACCGCACCCCCGTGCTGCTGCTCTCGGACGGCTCGCTGGCCAACGGGTCCGAGCCGTGGCGGGTGCCCGACGCGGCCGACCTGCCGAAGTTCGACCCGGCGTTCGCCACCGGGTCCCAACTCGCCCGACGGCGAGGAGTTCTGGCCGTACCTGCGCGACGCCGACACGCTGGCCCGGCCCTGGGCCGTGCCCGGCACCCCCGGCCTCGAGCACCGCATCGGCGGCCTGGAGAAGGCCGACGGGCGCGGGGGCATCTCCTACGAGCCCGAGAACCACGACCGCATGACCCGGCTGCGCGCGGCGAAGATCGACGGCATCCCGGTGCCCGACGTCGAGGTCGACGACCCCACGGGGGACGCCCGGCTGCTCGTCGTCGGCTGGGGCTCCACGTACGGCCCGATCGGGGCGGGCGCGCGGCGGGTGCGGGCGCTGGGGCACAAGGTCGCCACCGCCCACCTGCGGCACCTCAACCCGCTGCCGGGGAACCTCGGCGAAGTGTTGGCGCGTTACGAGAGCGTGCTCATCCCCGAGATGAACCTCGGGCAGCTGTCCCTGCTCCTCCGCGCCCGCTACCTCGTGGACGCGAAGAGCTACACGAAGGTCTCAGGTCTGCCGTTTAAAGCAGAGGAGCTGCAGGACCTGTTCTTGGACTACCTGTCAGGAGTGCACGCATGACGGCGCTGGAGTTGGGCCTGCCGACGATCGGCGGCCTCCACGGGGTCCCCACCACCTCCGACAAGCAGACGGCCAAGGACTACACCTCCGACCAGGAGGTGCGCTGGTGCCCCGGCTGCGGCGACTACGCCGTGCTCGCCGCCGTGCGCCAGTTCCTGCCCACGCTGGGCATCCGCCGGGAGAACACGGTCTTCGTCTCCGGCATCGGCTGCTCCTCGCGGTTCCCGTACTACCTCAACACGTACGGCATGCACTCCATCCACGGCCGCGCGCCCGCCATCGCCACCGGCCTGGCCGTCACCCGGCCCGACCTGTCGGTGTGGGTCGTCACGGGCGACGGCGACGCGCTGTCGATCGGCGGCAACCACCTGATCCACGCGTTGCGCCGCAACGTCAACCTCAAGATCCTGCTGTTCAACAACCGGATCTACGGGCTCACCAAGGGCCAGTACTCGCCGACGTCCGAAGAGGGCAAGATCACCAAGTCGACGCCGTACGGCTCGGTGGACCACCCCTTCAACCCGGTCTCGCTGGCGCTGGGCGCCGACGCCACGTTCGTCGGGCGGGCCATCGACTCCGACCGCAAGGGCCTCACCGCCGTGCTGCAGGCCGCCGCCGAGCACCGCGGCACCGCGTTCGTCGAGATCTTCCAGGACTGCCCGATCTTCAACGACGGCAGCTTCGACGTGCTCCGCAAGGCCGACACCGCGCCGGAGCGGCTCATCCCGGTCGTCCACGGCGAGCCGATCCGCTTCGGCCCGGCCAACGACGAGGGCCTCGGCTCCTACGCCGTCGTGCGCGAGGGCTTCGGGCTGCGGGTGGCGAAGGCGATCGAGGTGGACGAGTCGGAGATCGTCGTGCACGACGCCACCGACCACAACCTCGCGTTCGCGCTGTCGCGGCTGTCCGACCAGGACCTGACGCACACGGTGATCGGGCTGTTCCGCAACGTCGCGCGGTCGACCTACGACGACGCCGCCCGCGCGCAGGTCCAGCTCGAGCGCGAGAACCGCTCTCCCGACCTGCAGGCCCTGCTGAACGGCCGCGACACCTGGAGCGTGGCGGACTAGGAGGATGCTGGAGGACTCCGCCCGTCGCGCAGTAGGGCCGAGTTGTCCAGCGCGCTCCTAACCCTTCTTGCCGTTGTCGAGCTGTTCCAGCACGTCCGCCGCGAAGAGGCCGCTGCGGCGGGCGTGCCGGGCGTGGGCGTCGAGCTCGGCGAGCGCGGAATCGGCGGTGGGGGTCGGCGCTTCGGGCTCGTGCGGCGACGGCACCGGCTGATCCGGCGACGGGCCCGACGCCCACGCGGGCGGCAGCGGCACCGACTGCGCGGCCCGCGTGGCGGCGGCCCGGGCGGGCCGCACGAACACCAGCCACGTCACGGCGGCCCCCAGCAGGAACGCCGTCAGCTCCAGCACCCACATCTGGGCGAACAGTGCGGCCATCGACAGCTCCTCACTCGGCCTTGATCTCGACGCGCCGGCTCAGCTCCGGGGTGGCCAAGGGCTCGGCGGACCCCCGGCCCGCGACGACGAGCCGCTCCCGGCGCACCCCGGCCGCCACCAACGCGTCCGCAACGACCTGCGCCCGCCGCTCCGACAGCCGCTGCGCCACCTCGGCCGGGCCGGGGGTGTCGGCGGCGTGCCCGGTGACCGTGACCCGTGGACCGGGGCCGTCGCCGAGCAGCGCGGCCACCCGGGCGACGGCGGCGACCGACGGGCCTGCGAGCTCCGCCCGGTCGGCCGCGAACGTCACCGCTCCCGCGGCGAACGGGGCCGGGTAGGCGGGCGCCGGAGCCACGGGCGCCGACACCGGCGGCGCGGGGCGGGGCGGCGTCGGCGCGGCCTGCAGCGGGAAAAGCGCCAGCCCGAGCCCGGCGAACGCGACCGGCACCACCACGAGGGCACCCCACCAGACCCGCACCGCGGGGCGCGGCAGGGCGGCGTGCAGGGCCATCTGGGGTCTCCCGGGGAGCGGGGAATCGACCGACACGCTCCGCGCACGAAGTAACAGCCCGGTCACTTACTCATAACGTTTCCCACCCGACGGCGAGTCTCCGATTTCACGACGCCGTGTGTCGCGTTCTGACACACCCGGGCCCGCCGCCCGACGCGACGATCTACCGTCCTCCCATGCCGCCACCCGACGGTCCGATGGTCGCCCGCTGGGGCACCACCCACCCGTCGGCCCCGCTCGTGGTCGCGCTGCACGGCAACGGCACCAGCGAGCACTCCATGATCGAGATCGCGCCCTGGCTGCCGCACGGGCCCGTCGCGTACGTCGCCGTCCGCGGACCCATCACGGGCGACAGCGGGTTCCACTGGTACACCGCGACCGACGGCCGTCCCGACCCGGCCAGCCTCGCGACGGGCACGGCGTGGTTCCTCGAGTGGCTCGACGACGAGGGCGACCCCGACCGGCCCGTGCTGCTCGTGGGGTTCCGCGAGGGCGTGACGTTCGCGGGCGCCCTCATGCTCACCGAGCCGCACCGCTGGGCGGGCGCGATGCTGCTCTACGGCGCGTTGCCGTTCGACGCGGGCGTCCCGATGGCCCGTGGACAGCTCGCGGGGATGCCGGTGTTCCTCGCGCACGGCACCGACGACACCCGCACACCGTCCCCGCTGCTGGCCCGCACCTGGGCGTGGCTCACGAAGGAGAGCGGCGCGCCGCTGTGGGCCGAGCGCGCGGCGGGCGGGGACCAGCTGGCGGGCAAGGTCGTCGGGGACGTCGGCACCTGGCTCGCCGATCGCCTCGACCACCTGCGCGCCCACGGCGAGAACCCGGTGCCCGACGGTGAGGACGCCGCCTGGCCGACGGTCGCAGGCGGTCGGCTCCCCGTCCGCGCGGGCCCGCCGCCGGACGTCACCGTGGGCATCCCGCAACACCAGGAGACCCAGATCGCGCCCGCGGAGACGCAGGAGCGGCTGTGGGGGCGGCTGGCGGCGTTGCCCGACGTGACGACGGGCCCGACGAAGGTCGGCGTCGAGGGCACCCGCGCGCTGCTGCTCGACCGCGGCGCGGCGGCGGGCCCGGACGCGGCGTTCCTCCTCCCCGACGACGGCGAGTTCGCCCACCAGCACCCCGACGGCAGCCTGCACGTCGCGCTGCCCGACGCGCAGGCCTACGACGCGCTGGCCAAGGGCTGGGCGGTGGCGCACCCGCTCGCCGGGGTGCGCGTCTCCCCCGGCATGGTGCTCGTCTACGGGCCGCGCGACGAGGCCGAGGTGGAGATCGTCGCAGGCATCGCGGCGGCCTCCCACCACTACGCCCGGTAACGCTCGTCATATCCCGTGCGGCGCCACGGGGGCCGGTGTTCTGATGGGGACGTGGGCACGGAACTGGATCGCCGCGGCGTAGCGGCCGCGATCGGCGCGTACTCGATCTGGGGCCTGTTCCCCGCGTTCTGGCCGCTGCTCGAGCCCGCCGTGCCGGTGGAGGTGCTCGCCCACCGGATCATGTGGACGGCGGTGCTCATGGTCGTCGTGATCAGCGTGACGCGCGGCTGGTCGCAGCTGCGGGCGCTGCGCCCGCGCGGCTGGGTGATGGTCGCCGCGGCGGGCGCGTTGATCACGGTGAACTGGGGCCTCTACATCTACGCCGTGTTCGCGGGCCACGTCGTCGAGGCGGCGCTGGGCTACTTCGTGAGCCCGCTCGTGAGCGTGTTGCTCGGGGTCGTCGTGCTCCGGGAACGACTGCGGCGGGTGCAGTGGGTCGCGGTCGGGCTGGGCGCGGCGGCCGTCGTCGTGATCGCGATCGAAGCCGGGCAGCTGCCGTGGATCGCGTTGGGTCTCGCCAGCTCGTTCGGCGTGTACGGCCTGCTCAAGAGCATGATCCCGCTGAGCGCAGGCGCGGGCGTCACGGCGGAGAGCCTGGTGCTCGCTCCGTTCGCCATCGCCACCGTGGTGGCGTTCGAGGTGTCCGGCGCGGGCACGCTGACCGGGCACGGCGTGGGACACGTGCTGCTGCTGATCGTGTCCGGGCCGGTCACCGCGGTGCCGCTGATGCTCTACGCGGCCGCCGCGCGCCGGGTGCCGCTCTCCACCATCGGCGTGCTGATGTACCTCAACCCGATCCTGCAGTTCCTGTGGGGCGTGCTCGTCGTCGGGGAGGCGATGCCCGCCACCCGGTGGATCGGGTTCGTCCTGGTGTGGGTGGCGCTCGCCGTCTTCACGGTGGATCTCCTCCGCGCGCGCCGCAGTCCCGGAAAAGTTGCGGTAACGGCCTGATCCAAAATGCGCGTTTCGGTCGGATACTGACCCCCGACGCGCGGCCAGCAGGGCGGCGCCGGGGATCGGAGCGCCATGGGTGGACCAGGGGGCACAACGGGGCTGAGGCACGAGCTGCTGCGGCGCAAGCCGGTCGGGTCGCACGCGCACGAGGGCGAGCACGTCGTGGGCGGCGACCTCCAGCGCTCGATCGGCACCTTCCAGCTCACGATGTTCGGCGTCGGCGCGACGATCGGCACCGGCATCTTCTTCGTCATGTCCTCGGCCGTGCCGGAGGCAGGCCCCGCAGTCGTGCTCGCGTTCGTCATGGCGGGCATCGCCGCGGGCCTGGCCGCCATCTGCTACGCGGAGATGGCCTCGTCCGTCCCGGTGTCGGGCAGCACGTACTCCTACGCGTACGCGACGCTCGGCGAGATCGTCGCGATGGGGGTGGCCGCCTGCCTCCTGCTGGAGTACGGCGTGTCGACGGCGGCGGTCGCGGTCGGCTGGAGTGGCTACCTCAACGAGGCGCTGCGCAACCTCACCGGCATCGAGCTGCCGCACGAGATCCTCGCCGCGCCGTGGGACGCGGAGCCCGGCATCGTCAACCTGCCCGCCGTCGTGCTGGTGGCGCTGTGCGCGCTCCTGCTGATCCGGGGCGCCAGCGAGTCCGCCCGGGTCAACGCGATCATGGTCGTGATCAAGCTGACGGTGCTGGCGATGTTCATCGTCATCGCGTTCACCGCCTTCGACAGCAACCATTTCGCCGACTTCGCGCCGTTCGGTTTCGCGGGCGTCGCCACCGCGGCCGGCACCATCTTCTTCTCGTTCATCGGCCTCGACGCCGTGTCCACCGCGGGCGACGAGGTGAAGGACCCGCAGCGCACCATGCCGCGGGCGCTGATCGCCGCGCTGCTCATCGTGGTCACGTTCTACGTGCTGGTCGCGATCGCCGCGGTGGGCGCCCAGCCCTGGCAGGACTTCGAGAGCCAGACCGAGGCCGGGCTCGCGCGGATCCTGGAGGCCGTCACGGGCAACACCGTGTGGGGCACGATCCTCGCCCTCGGCGCCGTCATCTCGATCTTCTCGGTCACCCTGGTGACGCTGTACGGCCAGACCCGCATCCTGTTCGCCATGGGCCGCGACGGCATGCTGCCGCAGATGTTCGCCAGGGTCAGCCCGCGCACGCAGACCCCGGTGCAGAACACGATCATCGTGGCGATCGTGGTCGCGATCCTCGCGGCGATCGTGCCGCTGGACTACCTGATCGACGTCGTGTCGATCGGCACCCTCACCGCGTTCATCGTCGTCTCGCTCGGCGTGATCATCCTGCGGTACCGGGAGCCGAACCTGCCGCGCTCCTTCAAGGTGCCCGGCTTCCCGGTCACGCCGATCCTGTCCATCCTCGCCTGTGCCTACATCCTGGCCAGCCTGCACTGGTACACGTGGTTGATCTTCGCGGGTTGGGTGGCGGTGTTCCTGATCTTCTACATGCTGTACGGGCGCAGGCACTCGGCGCTCGGCGAGGTCGAGGGAGGGCAGTCGTGACCGTCGTCGTCGGGTACATCCCGCACCGCGGCGGCCGGGGCGCGCTCGACCTCGGCCTCAAGCTCGCACACGCCCGCGGCGAGGCGATGGCGGTCGTGACGGTCGTGCCCCGGCAGTGGACGACGCCGTCGCTCGCCAAGATCGACGCCGAGTACGCCGAGTACGCGCGGCAAGTGGGCGAGGCCGCCGAGCAGCAGGCTCGCGAGTACCTCACCGACACGAGCGTCACGGTGGAGACGTCCTACCGCACGGCTACCGGGCGCTCGGTGTCGTCGGCGCTGGTCGACGCCGTTCGCGAGGTGGACGGCAGCACGCTGGTGATCGGGTCCTCGGCGGACGGGCCGGAGGGCCGGATCGTCACCGGGTCCACGGCGGAAAAGCTCCTGCACTCGGCCCCGATCCCGCTGGCCATCAGCCCGCGCGGCTACCGTTCCACCGCTGCGGACGGGTTCACCCGGCTCACGTGCGCCTTCTCCGACAGCCCGTCTTCGGTGCGCACGGTCGCCCACGCCGCCGAGCTGGCCAAGGTGCTCGGCACGCCACTGCGGGTGGCGAGCTTCGGCGTCCGGCACGCGACGATGTACCCGCCCGAGGTCGGCGTCACGGCCGAGGACTCGGTGCTCGACTCGTGGGCGACGCAGGCCGCCGAGGCGCAGCGGCAGCTCGTCGCGGACGGGATCATCGACGGCTCGACCCCGTGCGTCATCGGGACCGGCACCGGCTGGGTGGAGTCGGTGTCGAGCATCGACTGGCAGCGCGACGAGCTCCTCGCCGTCGGGTCGTCGGCCACGGGGCCGATCGCGCGCGTGTTCCTGGGGTCGCGGGCGGGCAAGCTGATCCGGGCCTCGCCGGTGCCGGTGGTGGTGCTACCCGCCTGACGGGCTAGGCGGTGACGAACGGCGAGTCTCCGTTTCCGTGACGGCGAGTCCCGGTTTCCGTGACGCCGGACTCCACTTCGGTGGCAGTGACGTACTCGAAACAGAGGCTCGCCGTCTCGAGAACGGAGACTCGCCGCCGTGGAAACGGAGACTCGCCTCTGGGTCAGGCGGTGCGGTCGATCACGTAGACGGTGAGGGCGGCCAGGGCGTCGGAGGCCGGGCAGGCGGGGAGCTTGCCCAGCTCCGCGCGGGCGGCGGCGGCCTGGTCGGCCAGCACGTCGCGCGCACGGGCCAGGCCCGAGCCCGCCCGCAGGAGCTCCAGCGCCTCGGCCACCTCGGCGTCGTCGGTGATCGGGCGGGCGAGCAGCACCCGCAGCCGGTCGGCGGCTGCGCCCTCGCCCTGCAGCGCGTACAGCATCGGCAGCGTGTGCACGCCCTCCCGGAGGTCGGTGCCCGGTGTCTTGCCCGAGCTGTCCGACGGCGACGCGATGTCGATCACGTCGTCGGAGATCTGGAACGCGGTGCCGATCACCGCGCCGAACCGGCGCAGCGACTCGACGTGCTCGGGCGGGCAGCCCGCGAACATGCCGCCGTAGCGACCCGCCGTGGCGATGAGCGAGCCGGTCTTCTCGGCGATCACCGTGAGGTAGTGCTGCACCGGGTCGTCGCCTGCACGCGGGCCACGGGTCTCGCGCATCTGACCGGTGACGAGCTCGGCGAACGTCTCGGCGATGATCCGCACGGCGTCCGGGCCGAGGTCGGCGACCAGCCGCGACGCGTGGGCGAACAGGAAATCGCCGGTGAGGATCGCCACCGTGTTGTCCCACCGCGAGTTGGCGCTCTCCGCGCCGCGCCGCATCGTGGCCGAATCCATCACGTCGTCGTGGTAGAGCGTGGCCAGGTGGATCAGCTCGACGACGGCGGCCGCCGTGAGCACCTCGTCGGACTCCGGGCGCGGCCCCATCTGCGCACCGAGCAAGGTGAACAGCGGCCGGAACCGCTTCCCCCCCGCGTCGATCAGGTGCAGGGAGGTCTCGGCCACGAACTGGTACTCGCTCTGCACCTCGCGGTGCAGCAATGCCTCGACCCGGTCCAGGCCGGTCTGCAGTGCCACGGCGAGATGCGAATCCCCGATCGCGACACCCGCGACTTCGTTGCTCGTCACTTCCTCAGCTTACGAACCCGCCGGCGCCCGCCCAGCCCAAGGCCAGCGTCGGGACGATGCCCAGCAGCAGGGTGATCAGCACACCGAGCGTGATGGCGGCCGTGGTGAACGCCCCCGGCACGCTGACGGCGGGCCCGTCGGCGGCGGGCTCGCTGAAGTACATGAGCACGATCACGCGCAGGTAGAAGAACGCCGCAATGGCGCTCGCCACCAGCGCGATGACCACCAGCGGCGCCATCCCGTCGCCGAGCGCGGCCGAGAACACCGCGAACTTGGCCGTGAAACCGCTGGTGAGAGGGATGCCCGCGAGGCCGAGCAACAGGAACGTCATCACACCCGCCACCACCGGCGACCGCTTCGCCAGGCCCGCCCACTGCGAGAGGTGGGTGGCCTCGCCGTCGGCGTCGCGCACCAGGCTGATCACCGCGAAGATCGCCAGCGTGTTGAAGCCGTAGGCCAGCAGGTAGAACAGCGTGCCCGACGTGCCCGCCTCTGTGATGGACATCGCTCCCAGCAGCAGGAAGCCCGCGTGGGCCACCGACGAGTAGGCCACCATGCGCTTCACGTCGGTTTGCGTGAGACCGAGCACAGCGCCGAGCACCATCGACACGATCGCGACGGCCCACAGCACGCCGCGCCACTCCCACCGGGTGTCGCCGAACGCGACGAACAGCACCCTGGCCAGCGCACCGAACGCCGCCACCTTGGTGCAGGCCGCCATGAACGCGGTGATCGGGGTGGGCGCGCCCTGGTAGACGTCGGGCGTCCACGTGTGGAACGGGCCCACCGAGGCCTTGAACAGCAGCCCGACCAAGAGCAGGGCGAGCCCGCCGAGCAGGAGGCCGTCCGAGCGCGGCGAGCCCGATGCGGCGGCGGCGATGTCGGCCAGCTTGACCGAGCCCGCGTAGCCGTAGAGCAGCGCGAGGCCGTAGAGGAAGAACGCCGAGGCGAACGCCCCGAGCAGGAAGTACTTGACCGCCGCCTCCTGCGAGAGCAGCCGACGGCGCCGAGCGAGCCCGCACATGAGGTACAGCGGGAGGCTGAGCACCTCGAGCGCGACGAACATCGTGAGCAGGTCGTTGGCGGCGACGAACGTCATCATCCCGGCCAGCGCGAACAGCGTGAACGGGAAGACCTCGGTCTGCATCGTGGGCGCCTGCCCGGGAGCGCCGTAATCGGGCTCGTCAGCGCCCGCGCCGACGGAGCGGCCACCGGCCGCCGCCCGCGCCGCCGCCGACGCGATGAACGCACCGCCGGGCTCCACCGACCGGTCGGCGATGAGCAGCACGCTGCCCAGCCCGAGCGCCAGCAGGGTGCCCCAGAGGAACAGGGTGGGCCGGTCGACCGCCAGCGCGTCCGCGATCGTGGTGAGGCCCTGCGGGGGGCTGGTGCCCGCGTACGCGGCCAGCGCGATGCCCGCCACCGCGATGGCGACGACCGAGAGCACCACCTGCGCGGGCCAGCGCTGGTAGCGCGGCAGGAACGCCTCGACGAGCACCGCGACGCACGCCGCCGCCAAGATGATCAGCAGCGGCAGCAGTGCCACGTAGTCGATCGACGGCACCTCGATCTGCGCCGGGCCCTGAGCGAGAAGGGAGCTCACTTGACCAGTCCTCCCACCGGGTCGGGCAGCCCGACCTCGTTCATGGTGCTCACGACCGACGGGTTGATCACATCCAGCACCGGGCCGGGGAAGAACCCGAGCACCAGGATCAGCAACGACGAGCGGGGTGAGCACCGCGATCTCGCGCCGGGACAGGTCGGGGAACCCGGTGTCGGGCTTCCGCGCGGCGACGGCCGGATCGACCATCGCGCCGGGCCCCCCGCCGCGCTCGAGCGCGCCGAGTACGGCGGCGCCGCGCAGCGGGCCCTGCATCGTCTGCTGGTAGACCCACAGGACGTAGAGGGCGGCGAAGATGATGCCGCACGTCGCGAGGATGGTGAAGACCGGTTCGCGCGGGTAGGAGCCCACCAGCACCAGGAACTCGGAGACGAACGAGTTGGTGCCCGGCAGGGCCAGCGACGAGAGCCCCGCGAGCAGGAACAGACCCGCCAGGAGCGGTGCGATCTTCGACACGCCGCCGTAGTCGCGGATCAGCCGCGACCCGCCGCGGGTGACCAGCGTGCCCACCATCACGAAGAGCATCCCGGTGGAGAGCCCGTGGTTGACCATGTAGAGCGACGCCCCGGCGAACGCCTGGGTGGAGAAGGCGAAGATCGCCAGTGCGATGAAGCCGAAGTGGGCCACCGAGGTGTAGGCGACGAACCGCTTCATGTCCGCCTGCGCCACCGCCAGCAGCGCGCCGTACAGGATGCCGATGACCGCCAGCGTGAGCACCAGCGGGGCGAGCCGCTGGGACGCGAGCGGGAACAGCGGCAGGCAGTAGCGCAGGAACCCGAACGTGCCCACCTTGTCGAGCACGCCGACGAGCAGCACGCCCGCCCCGATCGGCGCCTCGGCACCGGCGTCGGGCAGCCACGTGTGGAACGGCACGAGCGGCGCCTTGATGGCGAACGCGACGAAGAAGCCGAGGAACAGCCAGATCTGCGTGGACTCCGGCACGTTGGCCGCCATCCGCTGCAGGTCGACCCAGGTGAAGGTGCCCGCGCCCAGCTGCTCGCCCGAGACGATGAAGAGACCGATCACCGAGGCCAGCATGATCAGGCCGCCGAAGAGCGAGTAGAGGAAGAACTTCACCGCCGCGTACTGCCGTCGCGGCCCCCCGAAGCGGCCGATCAGGAAGTACATCGGCACGAGCATGGCTTCGAACAGGACGTAGAACAGGAAGACGTCGGTGGCCGTGAAGACGCCCATCAGGGTGGCCTCGGTGGCGAGCAGCAGCGCGAAGTAGCCGGAGTGGCTGCGGTCTTCGGGGAGCTTCTCCTCCCACGAGAAGAGCAGCAGGCCGGGCACCAGGAACACGGTGAGGGCGATGAGGACCAGCGCGATGCCGTCGATGCCGAACGCGAGGCGGGTGCCGAACGCCGGGATCCAGTCGATGGCGTACTCGAGCTGGAAGCGGGTGCCGGACTGCGCGGCGGGCACCGAGTAGGCGAACCACACGACGACCATCAGCACGAACTCGGCCAGCGCCACGCCCATCGCGACGAGCTTCGCCGTGGCGGGCTGGCGACGGAGGGGGTACAGCGCGACCGCTCCCGCGAGCGGAAGCAGGATCAGTGCGGGCAGGAGCAGGTTTCCGCCGTTCATACGAACCTCACCGCCAGCAGGCCCGCGACGACGAGCACGGCGCCGCCCAGCATCGTGAGCGCGTAGGACCGGACGAAGCCCGTTTGCAGCCTTCGCAATCGGCCCGAGCTGCCACCCAGGAGCGCGGCCGTGCCGTTGACGACTCCGTCCACCCCCCGGTTGTCGACGTAGACGAGGAACCGCGCCAGCCAGGTGCCGGGCGTCGCGATGAGCGCTTCATTGATCGCGTTGCCGTACAGGTCGCGCCGCGCGGCCTGTACGGGCCACGAGACGTGCCGCGGACGCTCCACCGGTACCGGCCGCCGCCCGACCGCGAGCCACGCGACGAGCACCCCGATCGCCGAGACGACGAGCACGAGCGTGGAGATCGCTGCCGCAGGCAACGGGCCCTCGCGCTCGAGCAGCTCGCCCAGCGACGGTGTAAGCCAGTTGGCGAGCCGATGGCCCTGGGTGAGGAAGAAGCCCGCGAAGACCGAGCCGAACGCCAGCAGCACCATCGGCACCGTCATGACGCTGGGCGACTCGTGCGGATGGTAAGCCTTTCCGTCCTCGGACGTCAGGTCCTTCCAGCGCTTCTCGCCGAAGAACGTCATGAACATCAGCCGCGTCATGTAGAACGCGGTGAGTCCGGCGGCGATCGTGGCGAGCAGCCCGAACGTCCAGCCCTGCCAGCCGGGCGCGGCGAACGCCGCCTCGATGATGGCGTCCTTGGTGAAGTAGCCAGACAACGGCGGGAAGCCGATCAGGGCGAGGTAACCCAGCCCGAACGTGACGAACGTGATCGGCATGACGCGGGCGAGGCCGCCGTAGTGGCGCATGTCGACGTTGTCGTTCATGGCGTGCATCACCGAGCCCGCCCCGAGGAACAGGCCCGCCTTGAAGAAGCCGTGGGCCAGCAGGTGGGCGATGCCGAGCGCGTAGCCGTACGGACCGAGCCCCACCGCGAGGAACATGTAGCCGATCTGGCTGACCGTGGAGTAGGCCAGCACCTTCTTGATGTCGTCGTAGGCGCACCCGATGATCGCGCCGATGAGCAGGGTGATCGTGCCGATGATCGCGACGGCGACCTGGCCCGTCTCCGTCAGGTCGTAGAGCGGGTTCATGCGGGCGACGAGGTAGACGCCCGCGGTGACCATCGTTGCCGCGTGGATGAGGGCGGAGACCGGCGTGGGGCCCTCCATCGCGTCCGGGAGCCACGCCTGCAGCGGGAACTGGCCGGACTTGCCGCAGGCACCCAGCAGCAGCAGCAGCGTGATCGCGACGAGCGCGTTCGGGTCGATTCGCCCGACGTTCTCGAACACCTCGGTGTACTGCAGCGTGCCGAGCTGCGTCCACAGGATGAAGATCGCGATGGCCAGCCCGACGTCGCCGACGCGGTTCATGAGGAACGCCTTCTTGGCGGCGGTGGCCGCGGACGGGCGTCCCTGGTAGAAGCCGATCAGCAGGTAGGACGCGAGGCCCACGCCCTCCCAGCCGAGGTAGAGCAGCACGAAGTTGTTGCCCAGCACCAGCAGCAGCATTGCGGTGATGAACAGGTTGAACTGGGCGAAGAACCGCCTGCGGGCCGACGGGTCGCCGGTCTCGGAGTTCGGGTCGCCGTGCGGCGCCATGTAGCCGACGGCGTAGATGTGGATCAGGCCGCCGACGCCCGTGATGAGCAGCACGAACGTGAGCGACAGCGGATCGAGCCGCAGGCCGAAGTCGACGTGCAGGCCCGCTACGGAGATCCAGTCGTAGAGCGACTGCTCACGGGTGCGCGCCGCAGGCTCCAAGCCCAGGGTCTGCACGAAGATCAGGAGACCGATGACGAACGAGGCGACGACCGTGAGCACGCCGAGGACGTGGCCCCACGCATCGGCGCGGCGGCCCGCGAGGAACAGCACGAGGGCGCCTGCGGCGGGGAGCGCGACCAGGAGCCAGGCGAGGCCCGCCGAACCGGCGGCGGCGCCGACCTCCGGTAGCTCGGCGGCGAGAAGCAAGGACACGGGGGAGCTCCTAGTACTTCAGCAGGTTCGCGTCGTCGACCGACGAGGAACGGCGCGTGCGGAAGATCGACATGATGATCGCGAGGCCGACAACGACCTCGGCCGCGGCGACGACCATGACGAAGAACGCCATGACCTGCCCGTCGAGCTGCCCGTTGAGCCGGGCGAACGTGACGAGCGAGAGGTTGACCGCGTTGAGCATCAGCTCGATGCACATGAAGACGACGATCGCGTTGCGGCGCACGAGCACGCCGACCGCGCCGATCGTGAACAACAGGGCGGAGAGCAGCAGGTAGTTCGTGGGACTCACTTCTCGTCCTCCGGGTAAGGACCGCCGGTGAGGGCGTGCGCGTCGGCCGCGGGCTGCTCGACCTCCTCGATCGGCGTTGCGTCGATGATCGCCGAGATCGACTCGGGGGCGACGGAGCCGTCGGGCAGGATCGCGGGCACCGCCACGGAGTTGCCGGTGGCGAATACGCCCGGACCGGGAAGCGGGGAGACGCGGTCGTGCTCGCCGCGCAGCCGCGCCTGGACGGTGGCCCGCTGGCCGATCTTGGACTGGGCGCCGCGGGACTGCGCGTAGGCCAGCACCATCGCCCCCAGCGCCGCGGTGATGAGCAGGGCGGAGGTGAGCTCGAACGCGAACAGGTACTTGGTGAAGATCAGCCTGCCGATGCCGGTGACGTTGCCGCCCGCGCCCGCGTTGCCCGCGGCCAGCCCCACGGACGGGATGTTCGTGAAGGCGTTGCCCAGCGCGCCGACCAGCAGCACCGCGAACCCGATGCCGAAGACCAGCGCCGCCACCCGTTGGCCGCGCAGCACCTCGACGACCGAATCGGAGCTGTCGCGCCCGACCAGCATGAGCACGAACAGGAAGAGCATCATCACGGCGCCGGTGTAGACGATGATCTGCACGAAGCCGAGGAACGGCGCCTGCTGGGCCATGTAGAGCCCACCGAGGGAGAGCATCGACATCGCCAGGAACAGCGCCGAGTGCACGGCGTTGCGCGCGAACACCATGCCCAGGCCGCCGAGCAGGGCGATCGGGCCGAGGATCCAGAACGTGACGGCCTCGCCCGTCGAGATCACATCTGTCATGACTCCGCCTCCGCGGGAGGAAGTACGTCGGCGCGCATCTCTTACTTCACCTGCTCCCCCACCGGCTCGTTGGCCAGGTTCTTCTTGGCCAGCGTCGGGCCTTGGACGTAGTAGTCCTGCTCGTTGTCGCCGAGGAGCATCGGGTGCGGCGGCTGCTCCATGCCCGGCAGCAGCGGAGCGAGCAGTTGCTCCTTCGTGTAGATCAGGTCCTGGCGGTTGTCGTCGGCCATCTCGTAGAAGTTGGTCATCGTGAGCGAGCGGGTGGGGCACGCCTCGACGCACAGCCCGCAGCCGATGCAGCGCAGGTAGTTGATCTGGTAGATCCGGCCGTAGCGCTCCCCCGGGGAGTAGCGCTCCTCCTCGGTGTTGTCCCCGCCCTCGACGTAGATCGCGTCGGCCGGGCACGCCCAGGCGCAGAGCTCACACCCGACGCACTTCTCCAGGCCGTCGGGGTGCCGGTTGAGCTGGTGGCGGCCGTGGTAGCGGGGCGCGGCGGGCGGGAAGTTCTCCGGGTACTCCTCGGTGACGACCTTCTTGAACATCGTTCCGAAGGTGACGCCGAATCCCTTGAAGAACTCGAACATGGCTACTCGCTCTCCTTCGCCGACAGCGCCGGGGTGCGCCGCTCGCGACGGCTCCGGCCCTTCGGACGGGACGACTTCGTGGGCACGACCAGGTCGAGCGGCGGCACCGGGTAGTCCGACGCAAGCTCGACGACCGGCTCTTCTGGCTGCCGCCGGTCGGGCACCAGGAACGCGATGATCAGCACGACCGCGACGCCGATGCCGACCGCGACCAGCAGCGCACCGGTGCTGCCGCCGCTCTGCCGCCAGGTGCGCACCGCGAAGATCAGCAGGATCCACAGCAGGCTGATCGGGACGAGCACCTTCCAGCCCAGCCGCATGAACTGGTCGTACCGCATCCGGGGCAGCGTGCCGCGCAGCCAGATGAACACGAACAGGAAGATGAACGTCTTCACGATGAAGACGACGAACTCCAGCCAGCCGTTGAGGTTGAGGAACGGGAGCGTGCCCCCGCCGAGGAACAGCGTGGTGGCCATCGCCGAGACCGTGACCATGTTGACGTACTCGGCCAGGAAGAACAGCGCGAACTTCAGCGAGGTGTACTCGGTGTGGAACCCGCCGACCAGCTCGGACTCGGCCTCGGGCAGGTCGAACGGCGCCCGGTTGGTCTCGCCGGTCATCGCGATCACGAACACCACGAAGCTCGGCAGCAGCAGGATGACGTTCCACAGGCTCTGCTGCTGCGAGGCCACGATGTCGGCCGTGGACAGCGAGCCCGCGTAGAGCACCACCCCGACCACCGACAGCCCGAGCGCGATCTCGTACGAGATCACCTGCGCGGCCGAGCGCAGCGCCGCGAGCAGCGGGTAAGGCGAGCCGGAGGACCAGCCCGCGAGCACGATGCCGTAGACGCCGACGGAGCTGCAGGCCAGCACCACGAGCACGCCGACCGGCAGGTCGACCAGCTGCAGCACCGTCTGCTCGCCGAAGATCGTGACCTCGCCGCCGAACGGGATCACCGAGAACGCGACGAACGCCGGGATGCAGGAGATGATCGGCGCGATGAAGTAGACGCGCTTGTCGGCCATCACCGGCATGATGTCTTCTTTGAACGCGAGCTTCAGCCCGTCGGCGAGGCTCTGCAGCCAGCCGCCGGGGCCCACCCGGTTGGGGCCGGGCCGCTGCTGCATGCGGCCCACGACCTTGCGCTCCCAGTTGATCATGAAGAGCGTGAGCACGACGCCGACGGCGAACAGCGCCACGACCTTCAGGACGACCAGCCAGAGCGGGTCGTCGGCGAGCAGCTGCTGCGTGGGCGTCATGCCGCCGTCCGGCTCCGCCTGCGCCAGTAGGGAAATCATCCCGTCACCCCCACCAGGTCGCCGTGGCCGACGCCGAGCACGGCGCGAACCCGGGATTCGCCGGAGTTGCCCGGCAGCCACACCACGCCGTCGGGCAGGTCGGCCAGCGCCACCGGCAACGTGATGGCGCCCCGCTCGGTGCGCACCGTGGCGGGCTGGCCCGCGGTGAGCCCCAGCCGCCCGGCGGTGGCCGCGTTGACCCGCACGACCGCGGGCCGGGCCGTGCCCGCGAGGTGCGGCTCGTTGCATGCGAGCGTCGAACCGTCGATGAGCTGGCGCCAGGTGGCCAGCACGGCCTGCCCGAAGCCGGGCGTGCGCGGACGGCGCGAGGGCGTCTTCGGCGCCGCGGGCGCGACCCCGGTGCGCAGGCCGAGCCGGGCGAACTCGCCCGCCGCGGCGGCGGGGGTCTGCGTGAACAGGTCCACGTCCATCTCGACGGCCAACGTGTCGAGCACGCGGCAGTCGGGCAGCACACCGCTCGCGTCGAGGGCGGCCCCGAAGGACCGGGCCCGCCCCTCCCAGTTGTGGTACGTGCCCGCGCGCTGGGCGTCCGGCGCCACCGGGAGCACCACATCGGCGAGGTCGGTGACCGGCGAGCGGAGCATCTCCAGGCTCACCAGGAACCCGACCTCGCGCAGGCCCGCGAGCGCGGCCGCCGGATCGGCCAGGTCGTACGGGTCGAGCCCGCCGACCACGAGCGCGGCCAGCTCGCCCATCCCCGCCGCGGCGAGGATGGCGTCGGTGTCGCGGCCCGGCGCGGTGGGCAGCGCTCCGGTGGTGAGGCCCCAGGCCGTCTCGACCGCGGCGCGGTCGGCGGCGTCGGCGACCGACCGGCCGCCGGGCAGGAGGGTGGGCGCGGCGCCCGCGTCGAGCGCGCCCCGCTCGCCCGCGCGGCGCGGCACCCAGCCGACCACCGCGCCCGTGCGGGCGGCCAGCGCGGACACCGCCGAGTACAGGCCCGGCACCTCCGCGGCGCGCTCACCCACCAGGACCACCCCGCCCCGCGCGAGCCCGATGAGCACGGCCTCGGGCAGGTCGCCGAGCACCGCGGCCTCGGCACCGGGCACGACCGGGATGAGGTTGTCCTTGGCCGGGGGTGCCGCCGCACCGGTGGACGGCGAGGTGCGCTCCACGGCGGGCGTGGTCCACTGCCCGAGGTGGTAGACGTTCTGGCCGTGCTTGCGCACCGCGCTGCGGAGGCGAAGGTAGACGATCGGCGCCTCCTCCTCCGGCTCCAGCGCCACGCAGAGCACGGTGGACGCGGCCTCCAGCCGCGTGTAGTCCAGGACTTCCGGGCCCTGGCCGACGACGTGCGCGGCGAGGAACTCCAGCTCCTCGGCCGAGTGCGGCCGGGCGCGGAAGTCGACGTCGTTGGTGCCCGCCGCCACCCGCGCGAACTTGCCGTAGGCGTAGGCGTCCTCGACGGTGAGCCGCCCGCCCGCGAGCACGCCGATGCCGCCCTCGCGCGCGGCCAGCAGGCCACGCGCGGCGACCGACAGCGCCTCCGTCCACGACGTCTCGGCCAGCGTGCCGTCGGGCTGGCGGACCATCGGCCGGGTGATCCGGTCGGGGCTCGTGAGGTAGCGGAACGCGAACCGGCTCTTGTCGTCGATCCACTCCTCGTTGACCGCCGGGTCGTTGCCCGCCATCCGCCGCAGGACGACGCCGCGGCGGGTGTCGGTGCGCATCGCGCTGCCGCACGCGCAGTGCTCGCACACCGTGGGCGTGGACACCAGGTCGAACGGGCGCGACCGGAACCGGTAGGCCGCGCTCGTGAGCGCGCCGACCGGGCAGATCTGGATCGTGTTGCCGGAGAAGTAGCTCTGGAACGGCTTGTCCTCGGCGACACCGATCTGCTGCTGGGCACCGCGTTCGAGCAGCTCGATGAACGGGTCGCCCGCGATCTGCTCGGAGAACCGGGTGCAGCGCTGGCAGAGCACGCAGCGCTCGCGGTCGAGCAGCACCTCGGTGGAGATCGGGATGGGCTTGGCGAACGTGCGCTTGGTGTCGACGAACCGCGACTCGGTGCGCCCCGAGCTCATCGCCTGGTTCTGCAGCGGGCACTCGCCGCCCTTGTCGCAGATCGGGCAGTCGAGCGGGTGGTTGATCAGCAGCAGCTCCATGACGCCCTGCTGCGCCTTGTCGGCCACCTTCGACGTGTGCTGCGTGCGCACGACCATGCCGTCGGCCACCGTCATCGTGCAGCTGGCCTGGGGCTTGGGCATCGGGCGCCCACCCATCTCGACCTCGACCAGGCACTGGCGGCACGCGCCCGCCGGGTCGAGCAGCGGGTGGTCGCAGAAGCGCGGCACGATGATCCCGAGCCGCTCGCACGTGCGGATGATCAGCTCGCCCTTGGGGGCGTCGACGACGCGGTCGTCGATCGTGAGCCGCACGTAGCCCTCGGGGACGGGTGGAGCATCCGCTCCTTCTTGCGTGAGCGTCATGCCATGGCTCCGGCGGGTTCGGCGGACATCTTCGCGGCGGGCTGTTCGGCGCAGAGGTCGAGGAACTCCTGCCGGAAGTACTGGATGCCGCTGGTGATCGGGCTGGTGGCGCCGTCACCGAGCGCGCAGAACGACCGGCCGAGGATGTTGTCGCAGATGTCCAACATCGTCTCGATGTCTTCTTCGGTGCCCTCGTGGTGCAGCATCCGCTCGAGGATCTGCAGCAGCCAGTAGGTGCCCTCGCGGCACGGCGTGCACTTGCCGCAGGACTCGTGCTTGTAGAACTCGGTCCACTTCATGACCGCCCACGGCACGGAGACGGTCTCGTTGAACACCTGCACGGCCGTGGTGCCCAGCATCGAGCCCGCGGCGGCCGCGCCCTCGAAGTCGAGCGGGACGTCGAGGTGCTCGGCGGTGAACAGCGGGGTGGACGAGCCCCCGGGGGTCCAGAACTTCAGCGGGATGCCGTCCTTCATGCCGCCGCACAGCTCGAGGAGCTGGCGCAGCGTGGTGCCGAGCGGCGCCTCGATCTGGCCGGGCCGCTCGACGTGCCCCGAGACCGAGTAGATCTTGGGGCCGGGGCTCTTCTCGGTGCCCATGGCCCGGAACCAGTCGCTGCCGCCCGACACGATGAACGGCACGCTGGCGATCGTCTCGACGTTGTTGACCACGGTGGGCGACGCGTAGAGGCCCGCGGTGGCCGGGAACGGCGGCTTGAGCCGGGGCTGGCCGCGGCGGCCTTCCAGCGAGTCGAGCAGCGCCGTCTCCTCGCCGCAGATGTAGGCGCCCGCGCCCGCGTGCACGACGATGTCGATGTCGTAGCCCGTGCCGAGGATGTCGCGGCCCAGGTAGCCCTTCGCGTACGCCTCGCGCACGGCGTTGGCGAGGCGGCGGATCGGGTGCAGCGCCTCGCCGCGCACGTAGATCGCGCAGAAGTGCGCGCGGATGGCGTAGCAGGTGATGATGCAGCCCTCGATCAGCGAGTGCGGATCGGCCATCATCGTGGGGATGTCCTTGCAGGTGCCCGGCTCGCCCTCGTCGGCGTTGATCACGAGGTACTTGGGCTTGGCGCCCGCGCCGGTGGGGCCCTGCGGGATGAAGCCCCACTTCATGCCGGTGGGGAAGCCCGCGCCGCCGCGGCCGCGCAGCCCCGAGTCCTTGACGAGCTGGATCAGCTCATCGGGATCGGCCCGCAGCGCGGCGCGGAAGGCCTGGTAGCCGCCGGTGCGCTCGTAGGTGTCGATCGACCACGAGCGGGGCTCGGCCCACCGGCGGGTGAGCACCGGGGTGATGGGGTCGGTCATTTCTTCTCCGGCAGGGCGGGGGGCGTGTCGGGCATGGCGGGTGCGGCCCAGCCGCGTTCGCCTGCCATCTGTCACGCCGAGCAGCGTCTCAGGTGCCTCCGACAGTCCTTCGACGCTGGCGGCGAGATCGGGGAAGATGCCCGCCAGCTCCAGCTCGACGGTGCGGAAGTCGGTGAGGGCCGCGCCCCGCGTGGGGTGCGGCTTCTCACCGCGGCGCAGGGCGTCGACGAGCACTTCGGCCTTGTCGACGTCCTGGTTGTCGTAGAACTCGTAGTTGACCTGGATGACCGGGGCGAGGTCGCAGGCGGCCAGGCACTCGGCGTGCTCCAGGGTGATCGCGCCGTCGGCCGAGGTCTCCTCGTGGCCGAGCGGCTCGCCGTCGGTGCCGAGCTTCTCCTGCAGGCGCCGGTAGATGGCGTCGCCGCCGAGCGCCGCGCACAGGGTGTTGGTGCACACGCTCACCAGGTGCTCGCCGCACGGGGTGCGCTTGTACATCGTGTAGAAGGTGACGACCGCGGAGACCTCGGCCGTGGTGAGCTCCAGGGCGTCCGCGCAGAACCGGATGCCGTCCTGGCTCACGTGGCCCTCGACGGACTGCACGAGGTGCAGCAGCGGCAGCAGCGCCGAGCGCGACTGCGGGTACCTGGCGATGATCTCCTTCGCCCGCGTGGACGTGACCTCGTCGAACACGCCGCCGACGATCGGCTGGTCGGCCGGGCCCGCCCAGACGACCTCCTCCGGCTTGTCCAGTGGCCCGAGGGCCTCGGGCATGCCTTCCGGCAGTGTCATCGGTCGCAACCCCCCATGACCGGGTCGATGCTGGCGACGGCCGCGATGACGTCGGCGATCATGCCGCCTTCGCTCATCGCGGGCATCGACTGCAGGTTCACGAAGCTGGGTTCGCGCAGGTGCACGCGCATCGGCCGGGTGCCGCCGTCGGAGACGAGGTGGCAGCCCAGCTCGCCGCGCGGCGACTCGACCGCCGTGTACACCTGGCCCGGGGGCACCGCGAAGCCCTCGGTGACCAGCTTGAAGTGGTGGATCAGCGACTCCATCGACTGACCCATGATCTTCCGGACGTGTTCGAGCGTGTTGCCCATGCCGTCGGACCCGATCGACAGCTGCGCGGGCCAGGCGATCTTGCGGTCCTCGACCATCACCGGACCGGGCCGCATCGCCTTGACCACCTGCTCGATGATCTTGAGCGACTCGCGCATCTCCTGCACCCGCAGGCGGTAGCGCGCGTAGCAGTCGGCCTCGGTGGCCGTCGGCACGTCGAAGTCGTACTCCTCGTAGCCGCAGTAGGGCTCGACCTTGCGCAGGTCCCACGGCAGGCCCGCGCACCGCAGGATCGGGCCGGTGGCGCCGAGCGCCAGGCAGCCGTCGAGCGGCAGGTAGCCCACGTTCTCCAACCGCTGGCGCCAGATCGGCTGGCCGGTGAGCAGCTTGTCGTAGCCGGGCAGCTGGCCGCGGATCTGCTTCACGACGGCCAGGACGTCCTCTTCGAAGCCGTCCGGGAAGTCCTGCGCGAGGCCGCCGGGGCGGATGAACGCGTGGTTCATGCGCAGGCCGGTGAGCCGCTCCAGCAGGTGCAGCAGGTCCTCGCGCTCGCGGAACCCGTTGGTCATGCCGGTGAGCGCGCCGAGCTCCATGCCGCCGGTGGCCAGCGCCACCAGGTGCGAGGCGATCCGGTTGATCTCCATCAGCATGACGCGGCCCTGCTGGGCCCGCCGCGGCGCTTCGACGCCCAGCAGCTTCTCGACGCCGAGGCAGTAGCCGGTCTCGGTGAACAGCGGCGAGAGGTAGTCCGCGCGCGTCACGAACGTGACGCCCTGGGTCCAGGTGCGGTACTCGCAGTTCTTCTCGATGCCGGTGTGCAGGTAGCCGATCACCGAACGGGCCTGGGTGACCGTCTCGCCCTTCGAGCTCGAGCACCAGCCGCAGCACCCCGTGCGTGGACGGGTGCTGCGGGCCCATGTTGACGACGATGCGGTCGTCGTGCTCCTCGTCGACGAGGCGTGTCCCAGTCGCCGCCGGTGACGGTGTAGACCGGGCCCTCGGTAGTGAGGCGTTCTTCGGCAGGGGTGGTCATGAGTAGGACCGCCTCTCGTCGGGCGGCGGGATCTCCGCGCCCTTGTACTCCACCGGGATCCCGCCGAGCGGGTAGTCCTTGCGCTGGGGGTGGCCCTCCCAGTCGTCGGGCATGAGGATGCGGGTGAGCGCGGGGTGGCCGTCGAAGACCACGCCGAACATGTCCCAGGTCTCGCGCTCCTGCCAGTCGGCCGTGGGGTAGACCTCGACGACGCTCGGCACGTGCGCGTCCTCGACGTCGACCGCGACCTCCAGCCGGATGCGCCGCCGGTAGGTCATCGAGGTGAGGTGGTAGACGACGTGCAGCCGCTGCTCGACCTCCGGGCCGTAGTCCACCCCGGAGACCGACGAGCACAGCTCGAACCGCAGGCCCTCCTCGTCGCGGAAGGTGCGGCAGAGCTCGAGGAGGCTCTCGCGGCGGACGTAGAACGTGATCTCGCCGCGGTCGATGGTGATCTGCTGCAACGCCCCGCGGTCGATCCCGCGCCGGTCGAGGCAGGTGCCGAGCTCGTCGGCGAGCTCGTCGAACCAGCCGCCGAAGGGGCGTTCGGCCGGGGCGGGCGCGTAGCCGGGCAGGCGCAGGCCGCCGAAGCCGGACGTGTCGCCGGTGCCGTGCACGCCGAACATGCCCTTGCGGGCGCGGGACGGGGCGACGCGGGTGCCGCCTTCGGGCGGCCGTCGAGCTGCTCCATCTCGCCCCGACCGGGGCCTCGCCGCCCGTGGCGCGGTGGGCCGCGGTGTCGGGGCCGCTCGCCTCGGCCGAGGAGTGCTCGCCGCCGGTGGGCTCGGCGCCGTCCTTGGAGGTGCCGTGATGTCGTCGCTAGCCATCTACTTCTTCTTCGCGAACTTGATCGACGACGGCACGAGCTCGGTCTTGTGGCCCGACTCCGCGAGCGCCGCGGCCCGCTTGGCGCCCAACGGCTCGTCCATGATCTTGGCGTGGAGCTTGAGGATCGCGTCGATCAGCATCTCCGGCCGCGGCGGGCAGCCGGGCAGGTACATGTCGACGGGCACGACGTGGTCGACGCCCTGCACGATCGCGTAGTTGTTGAACATGCCGCCGGAGCTGGCGCACACGCCCATCGCGAGCACCCAGCGCGGCTCGGGCATCTGGTCGTAGATCTGGCGCAGCACCGGGGCCATCTTGTTGCTCACCCGGCCCGCGACGATCATCAGGTCGGCCTGGCGCGGCGAGGCGCGGAACACCTCCATGCCGAAGCGCGCCAGGTCGTAGCGCGGGGCGCCGGTGGTCATCATCTCGATCGCGCAGCACGCGAGCCCGAACGTGGCGGGCCACAGCGAGGACTTGCGCGTCCAGTTGACGAGCTTCTCGACGCTCGCCAGCAGGACTCCGTTGGGGAGGTGCTCCTCAAGTCCCATGCATCTAGTTCCAGTCCAGCCCGCCGCGCCGCCACACGTACACGTAGGCGAAGCCGACCGTCACGATGAACAGCACGATCTCCACCAGCCCGAACAGGCCCAGCACGTCGCTGGTGACCGCGAACGGGTAGAGGAAGACCATCTCGATGTCGAAGAGGATGAACAACATCGCCGTGAGGTAGTAGGCGACGGGCATGCGCCCGCTCCCGACGACCGGGTCCGGCGAGGGCTCGATGCCGCACTCGTAGGCGTCCAGCTTGGCGCGGTTGTAGCGGTGCGGGCCGACGTACGGCGCCGTCGTCACGGAGAACAGCGCGAACGGCCCGGCCAGGACGAACAGCAGCACGAGCGGGAGGTAGGTCATCGGCCCTCCTGATCTCTTGCGGGCGCCGCGGACCCTAGATCCCCGACGCCACCTGGACCTACCCAGGTATGCCTAACCTGCGATGTTCGCTTGTGAACGGATTCACGAAGTGCCCGGAGTCTATTCATCCGGTGCGCGCGCTCGCGAGACGGTGCCGGTTACGGACGACGGGCGCGGTGCAGCGCGACCGCGCCGCCGGCGAGGTTGCGCCAGGCGACCCCGGTCCAGCCCGCGGCGGCGATCCGGGCGGCCAGCTCGGGCTGGGCGGGCCAGTCCCGGATCGACTCGCCGAGGTAGCGGTAGGCCTCGGGGTTGCTGGAGACGCGGTCGGCGACGGCGGGCAGCACCCGTTCCAGGCCGAGGTAGTACGCCGCGCGGAACGGCGCCCAGGTCGGGCGGCCGAACTCGCACACGACCAGCCGCCCGCCGGGCTTGGTGACCCGGGCCAGCTCGGCGAGCGCGCGGTCGGGGTCGTGCACGTTGCGCAGGCCGAACGCGATCGTGACGGCGTCGAACACGGCGTCGGCGAACGGCAGGGCGAGCGCGTCGGCGGCGACCTTCGGCACCGGCCGCGCCGCCCCCGCGCGCAGCATGCCGAGCGAGAAGTCGGCCGCGACGCACCAGGCGCCGGAGCGGGCCAGCTCGACGGTCGACACGGCCGTGCCCGCGGCGAGGTCCAGCACGATCTCGCCGGGCCGCAGGTCGAGCGCGCGGCGGGCCAGCGCGCGCCAGCGGCGGTCCTGGCCCGCGGTGAGCACGGTGTTGGTGAGGTCGTAGCGCCGGGCGACGCCGTCGAACATCGCGGCGACGGCGTGCGGGTCCTTGTCGAGGTCGGCGCGGCTCACGCCGCCACAGTACGCGGCGGGGGGCGGGATCGCAGCAGTGTCACCTGCTGCGATCTCGCAGGCGGCACCGCTGCGACCGGCGGCGCATCCGCCGGGCCAGCGGCAGCGCCAGCAGCCACGTGACGACGATGACGGCGAGCAGCGGCGCCGACGCGCGTGAGCGCGCTGCGGCCCGCGACCCGCACGTGCACGGCGTCGGTGACGTCGTACTCCACGGGCACCGTGTTGCCCGGGGTGAGGCCGCGCGGGTAGGCCACCCCGAGCTCGGGGATCGCCACGTCGCCGTTGGGCAGCGGGAAGCGCACGAGCGTGCGGAAGATCGTGGAGCCCTCCAGCACCTCGGCCTCCGCGACGGCCTGGTTCGCGGTGATCTTCGCGTCGTCGACGGCCGCGCCCGCCAGCGCGAAGCCGCACAGCAGCGTGATCACCACGGCGAAGCCGACCACGATCTGCGCCCGTGCGCGGGAGATCGCGCGCGCGGCCGGGCCGCACGAGGTCCCTGACCTCGTCGATCACCCGGGTGCGCTCGGTCATCGGCGGCGATTCTACGGGGGTGTGTCCGGCGCCTCCCGGGGCGGGCGGGCATTCGCGGCGGCGGCCTCCTACTCTCGAAATCGTGACGATCGCCCCGCTACCGACCGGGTTGGGCGTACGAACCAGGCTCGTCGACGACCCGGTGCGCCTGCTCGACCTGCTCCCCGACCGCGAAGGCGCCCTGGCCTGGGTCCACGGTGCGGAGGGTCTGGTCGGCTGGGGCGAGGTCGCGCGGCTCTCCACGGCGGGGCCCGCGCGGTTCCGCGACGCCGACCGGTGGTGGCGCTCGTTCGCGGACCGGCTGGCCGTCGAGGACGAGGTGGGGCTGCCCGGCACGGGCCCGGTCGCGTTCGCGAGCTTCACCTTCGCCGACGACGCCCGCGGCTCGGTGCTGGTCGTGCCGCGGGTGGTGGTCGGCCGCCGCGACGGCGTCGCGTGGATCACCGAGTTCTCGCACGCCGACGGGGTGCACGCGGTCCGGCCGGTGCGCCCGTCCGGCGCCGTGCGCTACGCCGACGGGCAGCTGTCGGTGGCGGGCTACCGGCAGGCGGTGGCCGAGGCGGTGCGCCGGATGCGGGCGGGCGAGCTGGACAAGGTGGTGCTCGCGCACGACCTGCTCGCCGTCGCCGACGCGCCCCCTCGACGCCCGCTACCTGCTGGCGGGGCTGGCCGCGCGCTACCCGACCTGCTGGTCGTACGCGGTGGACGGGCTGGTCGGCGCCACCCCCGAGCTGCTGATGCGCCGCAGCGCGGGCACGGTGTGGTCGCGGGTGCTGGCGGGCACGATCTGGCCGGGGCCCACGCGATCGGCGACCTCGGCGACACCCTGCTCGGCTCGGTGAAGGACCGCCACGAGCACCGGCTGGCCGTGCAGTCGCTGGTCGAGTCGCTGCGGCCGCTGTGCGCGTAGCTGACCGCGCCCGCCGAGCCGGTGCCGCTCGTGCTGCCCAACGTCACGCACCTGTCCAGCGACGTCGCCGGCACCCTTGCCCGCCGAGGCCCCGCCTCGCTGCTGGAGCTGGTCGCCGCCGTGCACCCGACGGCCGCGGTCGGCGGCACCCCGCGCGAGGTCGCGGTGCCGCTGATCGCCGCGCTGGAGGGCATGGACCGCGGGCGCTACACCGGCCCGGTCGGCTGGGTCGACGCCGACGGCGACGGCGAGCTGGGCATCGCGCTGCGCTGCGCGCAGCTCGACGGGCCGGTGGCGCGGCTGTTCGCCGGATGCGGGATCGTCGCCGACTCCGACCCCGACACCGAGGTGCGGGAGGCCGCGGCCAAGCTGCTGGCCGTCCGCGAGGTGATGGAACCGGAGGTCTGAGTGGTGTTCGGGCGCAAGCGCAAGCCGGTCCCGCCCGTCGCGGCGCCGACGCCACCCTCGATCCGCGACACGCTGTTCGCGGACGGGCCGCTGGAGTCCTGGCCGGTCGGCGACCACGCCGACCGCGAGCCGTGGGCGACGTTCGTCACGGCGCGGCGCTACGCGGCCGCAGGGGACGTCGGCAACGCGGTGGTGGGCTGGCAGCGGGTCGCGACCATGCCCGGCCTGGAGGCGCGGCACTACGCGCAGGCGTGGACGTTCCTGCGGCGCTACGGCGTGCAGCCGCCGGCCGCGGAGGCCAAGCGGCTGCTCGGCGTGGTCATCGAGGTGGATCGGGGTGCGGCCGGTCTCGACCTGCTCGCCGCCTACCCCGAGCTCACGGCCCGCTTCTACGCCGGGACGGGCGGCGGATCGCGTGGGAGCGGCCCGACGGGTCGCTCGACGCGCACATCGCCGCCCTGCTCGACGCGTCGAAGGCCGTGCTGGACCGGATCGGCCCGTGGACGCAGGAGCGGCTCCCCCCGCCTCCCGCCGACCACATCCGGCTGAACTTCCTCGCGCCGAGCGGACTGCACTTCGGCCAGGCGCCGTTCGCGATGTTCGAGCAGGACCCGCTGGCGGGGCCGGTGGTGCGGGCGGCCACCGCGCTGCTGCAGGCGCTGATCGCGGTGAACGAGCGGTGAACACGGCCACGGAGGCGGCGCGCACGGTCGTCGACGAGCTGGTGCGCTGCGGCGTCACCGACGCGGTGCTGTGCCCCGGGTCGCGCAACGCCCCGCTCGCGTTCGCCCTGCACGCCGCGGACGCCGCCGGGCGGCTGCGGCTGCACGTCCGCATCGACGAGCGCACGGCCGGGTTCCTCGCGCTCGGGCTCGCGTTGGCGTCGGGGCGGCCGGTGCCGGTGGCGACGACGTCGGGCACGGCGGCGGCGAACCTGCTGCCGGCCGTGCTGGAGGCGGCGTACGCGGGCGTGCCGCTGCTGGTGCTCACGGCGGACCGGCCATCGGAGCTGGTCGGCACGGGGGCGAGCCAGACCGTGGCGCAGGTCGGGATGTTCGGCGCGGCGGTGCGGCTCGCGCCCGCCGTCGGGGGCACGGCGGCGCAGACGCGGGCGGCGGTCGGGCGGGCGGTCGCGGCCGCCGTCGGCCTCCCACCCGGGCCGGTGCACCTCAACCTGCCGTTCGCCGAGCCGCTGACCCCGGACGC
>CAWBRG010000012.1:0-726267 GCA_963791185.1 uncultured Actinomycetota bacterium
CCACCAGCCCGCTGGCGAACGCCGTGCTCAAGCCGCTCCTGCCGCGACGGCGCCCGGCCGCGTCCGAGCTGCCCGCCTACCAGACGATCGCCAACCCGCCGCGGTCGTCGTCGTTCCCGTCCGGGCACTCGGCGTCCGCGGCGGCGTTCGCGACGGCCGTGGCGATGGAGAGCCCCCGCACCGCGCTCGCCGTGGTCCCGTTGGCCGCCGCGGTGGCCTACTCGCGGATCCACGTCGGCGTGCACTGGACGTCGGACGTCGTGGTGGGGGCGGCCGTCGGCACCGGGGTGGCGCTGGCGACCGAGCGCTGGTGGCCGGTGCGCGAGCAGGACGAGGCGCGGGCCCGGCCGCTGGACACGGTGCCCGAGCTGCCCGAAGGCAAGGGCCTGGTGATCGTGTCCAACCAGCGCTCCGGCGACCCGGAACACGACCCGGCCGACGAGCTCGAGGAGGCGCTGCCGCGGGCGGTCGTGGTGCGCGCCGATCCGGACCGCCCCCTCGACGACCAGCTCGACGAGGCCATCGAGCACGCCGGGGACGAGGCGCTCGCCGTCGGCGTCGCGGGCGGCGACGGCACGGTGGCGGCGGCGGCCGCCGTGGCCGGGCGGCGCGGGCTGCCGCTGGTCGTGGTGCCGACGGGCACCCTCAACCACTTCGCCCGCGACGTCGGCGTGTACGACCTGCAGGAGGCGGTGGACGCCACCGGCACGGGGCAGGCGGTGGCCGTGGACCTCGCGCTCGTCGACGTGCACCCCGGCCGCGGCACCGACCCCGAGTCGCCCGCGGTGATGCGCCTGCGGGCCTTCGTCAACACCGCGAGCATCGGCTCGTACCCCGACCTCGTGCGGCTGCGCGAGAAGTGGACGCCGCGGTGGGGCAAGTGGCCCGCGTTCGCCGCGGCGCTCGTGGTCGTGCTGCGGCGCGCCGAGCCCGTGCGGGTCAAGATCGAGGGCCGGTGGGTCGCGGTGTGGTTCCTCTTCGTCGGCAACGGCCCCTACGCGCCCCGCGGGATGGTGCCCGCGTGGCGGCCGTCGCTGGACTCCGGGCTGCTGGACGTGCGCTGGCTGCGCGCCGACCTGCGCTTCTCCCGGCTGCGCGCCATCGTGGGCCTGCTCGCAGGCGCGCTGGGGCACAGCCGGGTGTACGGCGAGCGGCAGGTCCCGGAGTTCGACGTGGAGCTGGCCGTGCCGGGGATGCTCGCCACCGACGGTGAAGTGGTCGAGGAGGCGGGCCGCTACACGTTCCGGGTGGCCGACCGCCCCATCCCGGTGTACCGCCGCGACGAGCGGCAGTGGACCGGGCGGGAGCGGCCCTACCAGCGCGTCTAGCTACCGGTCGCCCGCTTCGGCCAGGCCCGCCCGCAGCTTGGCCATGCCCGCCGCGAGGTCGTCGAGGGCGGCGTCGTCGAGGTGGGCGCCGAGCGTCTCGGTGAGCAGCCGGATGTAGACCGTGCGCGCGTGGCGGAGCACTCGGGCGCCGTCCTCGGTGACGGCGGCGTAGACCTCGCGCCGGTTGTGCGCGGGCCGCTCGCGGCTGACCCAGCCGTGCTCGACCAGCCGGTCGACGATCCGCGTGAGGCCGCCGCGCGTCACGCCGAGCCGCTCGGCGAGCACCAGCATCTGTAGGCGTTGCTCCGGGGTGCAGTACAGCTCGTTGAGCACGTCGACGTCGGAGAGCGAGCACTCGGACTCAGCACGCAGCCGCTCGTCGAGCAGCCTGCTCATCTCCCGGTAGGCGAAGTGCAGGCCCGCCCACGCCCTGACGACGCAATCTTCACCCGCCACCTCAAGAGACTATCAAATGAGTTGTTGCGGTAACGATTGTAGGTACGATCGTTGTCACAGCAACTCATAGGAGGCATCGATGACGACGGCGAAGAGCGCGCGCGGCATGCGCGGAGCAGGCCTGGCCAAACTGATCGCGCGCGTGCTGGGGCCCACGATGGTCCGGCAGCACCGCAAGCACGGGGACACCTTCCGCGGCGCTCCCGTGCTCTACCTGACGACCGTGGGCGCCCGCACGGGCAAGCAGCGGCTCAACCCGGTGGGTTACGAGCCCGACGGCGAGGACGCGTGGCTGGTGGTCGCGTCGTTCGGCGGCGCCGCGCAGAACCCCGGCTGGTACCACAACCTGATGGCCCACCCTGACGACGCGTCGGTCGAGGTGGGCGGGCACCACCACCGGGTGCGGCCCGAGGAGCTCGACGGGCCGCGCCGCGAGCAGGCCTGGGCGCAGATCGTCGCGAGCAGGCCGAGCATGGCCGAGTACCAGGAGAAGACCGACCGCGTGCTGCCGGTGCTGCGGCTGGTGCGCGCGGACTGACGCGGACGGGACGGTCGACTACGACCGGCACAGCCGCCGCCGCGTGGGCGGCGGCCGCCGGGCCGGGGGTTGTGCGACTACTCGGTGGCGCCCGCGCCTGCGGGGGCGTCGTCGCCGCCCGCCGGATCGGCCGACGGCGGCGCGTCGACCGTGCGGTTGGCCTCCGGGAGCAGCCCGCGCAGCGTGGGGCCGGTGATCCGGCGGAACGTGCGCCGGGGCCGCGCCCGGTCGAGCACCGCGACCTCGAGCGCCGACACGCCGAGCACCCGCGGAGCCGAAGCGCCGTTGCCACCCGGGGCCGGACCCGCCTCGAGGCCTTCCACGGCGATCGTGAGGGCCGCCGACAGGTCGAGACCTGCCTCGTAGGTGTCCTTGAGCTTGGCGCTGATCGGATCGGTGGTGCCACCCATGACGACGAACTGGGGCTCGTCGGTGATCGACCCGTCGTAGGTGATGCGGTAGAGCTCGTCGTCGTCGGCGGTGGCGCCGACGCCCGCGAGGCACAGCTCGACCTCGTAGGGCTTCTGCTGCTCGACGAAGGTGCTGCCGAGCACCTGGGCGTAGAAGTTGGCCAGCATCCGGCCGGTGACGTCGCGCCGGTCGTAGGAGTAGCCGCGCACGTCGGCCATGCGGATGCCCGCGTTGCGCAGCGTCTCGAACTCGTTGTAGCGCCCGACGGCCGCGAAGCCGATCCGGTCGTAGACCTCCGAGACCTTGTGCAGCGTGCTCGACCGGTTCTCGGCGACGAACAGCACGCCGCCGGTGTAGGTGAGCACCACGACGCTGCGGCCGCGCGCGATGCCCTTGCGGGCCAGCTCCGAACGGTCGCGCAGGAGCTGGTCGACCGAGGAGTAGAACGGCATGGTCATGGTTCAGGCCCCCGGGTTCTCGGTGCGGGCCGCCACGACCTCGCGGACGACGGCGCCGATCTCCTCGTCGAGGTGGCGGACGGCCCCCTCGGCGCCGGTGATGCTCACGACCACCGGGTAGATGCCGCGGGTGAGGTCCGGGCCGCCGGTGGCGGTGTCGTCGTCGGCCGCGTCGTAGAGCGCTTCCACGGCGTTGCGGATGGTGGTGGGGAGGTCGGCGTCGGTGCGGTGCAGCTTCTTGAGCGACGACTTCGCGAACACCGATCCGGAGCCGACGGAGTGGTAGCCCTGCCACTCGTCGTAGCGGCCGCCGGTGGCGTCGTAGGTGACGATCCGACCCGCCTTGGACGGCTCGGCGTCGACGTCGTAGCCGACGAAGAGCGGCACCACGACGAAGCCCTGCAGGGCGGCCCCGAGGTTGCTCGCGACCATGGACGCCAGCTTGTTGGTCTTGCCGTCGAGGGAGAGCGGAACGCCCTCCATCTTCTCGTAGTGCTCCAGCTCCACGGTGTAGAGCCGCACCATCTGCACGGCGATGCCTGCCGCGCCCGCGATGCCGACCGCCGAGTACGAGTCGGTGATGAACACCTTCTCGATGTCGCGCTGGGCGATCATGTTGCCCGCGGTGGCCCGCCGGTCGCCCGCGATGACGACGCCTTCGCGGAACACGAGTGCGACGATCGTGGTGGCGTGCGGTGTCAGGATCCCTCCCGACGGGGCCGCGCCCGCGGCGGGCTCGGGAACGCGGCCGGGCAGCAGGTGCGGCGCGTTGGCCGTGACGAAATCGGTGAACGACGACGGGCCGGGCGCCAGGTAGGCGCTCAGGCCGGGTGGGGGAACCGGCGGCCGGAACTCCATGGTCAGGTGCGTGCCTCTCTCCATGCGGGGGCCCACGTCGGGGGTATCGCGGGTGAAGCGGGGTGCCGGGCGGGCCCGGCGGGCGGCGAGGTTACTCGCCACCCTTCTGGACGTAGGCGCGGACGAAGTCCTCGGCGTTCTCCTCCAGGACGTCGTCGATCTCGTCGAGGATCGTGTCGACATCCTCGCCGAGCTTCTCGCGACGCTCCTGCCCCGCCGCCGCGGCGTCGCCCGCCTCGTCGTCGTCGCCGCCACCGCCGCCCTGGCGCTTGGTCTGCTCCTGCGACATGACGCCTCCTGTCGTTGTCGTGCAGCTCAACCCTAGCTCAGGAGGCCGACAGAAATCCTCAGCCGCGGGTGAGGGCCTCCACCAACTCTTCGGCGGTGCGGGAGTTGTCGATCAGCTCGCCGACGTGGCGACGGGTGCCCCGCAGCGGCTCGAGGGTGGGGATCCGCACCAGCGACTCCCGCCCCAGGTCGAAGATCACCGAATCCCAGGAGGCGGCGGCGACCTCGGCCGGGTAGCGCTCCAGGCAGCGGCCGCGGAAGTAGGCGCGGGTGTCCTCCGGCGGCGCGGTCATCGCGGCGGTGACCTGCTCCTCGGTGACCAGCCGCTTGATCGAGCCACGGGTGGCGAGCCGGTTGTAGAGGCCCTTCGCCATGCGCACGTCGGTGTACTGCAGGTCGACCAGGTGCAGCCGGGGCGCGTCCCAGGCCAGCCCGTCGCGCTCGCGGTAGCCCTCCAGCAGGCGCAGCTTGGCCGTCCAGTCCAGGCGGTCGGCGGTGGAGAGCGGGTCGCGGGCGAGGTCGTCGAGCACCTCGCCCCAGATCGTGAGCACCTCGGCCGTGGCCTCGTCGACGTCGGCGCCGAGCGTGTTCTCGACGTGCTTGCACGCCTTCTCGAAGTACGACCGCTGCACGTCCAGCGCGGTGAGCTTGCGCCCGTCGACCGTGTCGACCAGCAGCTTCAGGCTGGGGTCGTGGCTGATCCGGTGCACGGAGCGGACCGGCTCGGACAGCCGCAGCTCGTCGAACCGGACCCCGGCCTCGATCATGTCGAGCACCAGCGCGGCCGTGCCGACCTTGAGCAGCGTGGAGTACTCGCTCATGTTCGCGTCGCCGATGATCACGTGCAGGCGGCGGTACTTGTCGGCGTCGGCGTGCGGCTCGTCGCGGGTGTTGATGATGCCGCGCTTGAGGGTGGTCTCCAGGCCGACCTCGACCTCGATGTAGTCGGCCCGCTGGGAGATCTGGTAGCCCGCCTCGTCGCCGGACGCGCCGCGGCCCACCCGGCCCGCGCCGCAGACGACCTGGCGGGTGACGAAGAACGGCGTGAGGCCCGCGACGATCGACGGGAACGTGGTCTGGCGGGCCATCAGGTAGTTCTCGTGCGAGCCGTAGCTCGCGCCCTTGCCGTCGACGTTGTTCTTGTAGAGCTGGATCCGCGGCGCCCCCGGCACGGTGGCCGCGCGCATCGCGGCCTCCTCCATCACCCGCTCCCCCGCCTTGTCCCAGACCACGACGTCGCGCGGGGTGGTGACCTCGGGGGTGGAGAACTCGGGGTGGGCGTGGTCGACGTAGAGCCGGGCGCCGTTGGTGAGGATGACGTTGGCCGCGCCGAGGTCGTCGAGCTCGGAGTCGACGGGGTTGTGCAGCGTGGGGGCGGACAGGTCGAACCCGCGTGCGTCGCGCAGCGGCGACTCCACCTCGTAGTCCCACCGCGCCCGGCGTGAGCGCGGGATGTCGGCGGCCGCCGCGTAGGCGAGCACCACCTGCGTGGAGGTGATCACCGGGTTGGCGGTGGGGTCGCCCGGCACGGAAATGCCGTACTCCACCTCGGTGCCCATGATGCGGCGCGCGGTCATACCCCGAGCCTAACCGGGCAGGATGGCCCCTGTGTCGGCTGGAGACGAGCAGGTGGCCGTGTACGACGCCGCGGGGGGTGTGACCGGCGTGGCGCCGCGCGGCGAGGTCTACCGCCGGGGCCTCTGGCACGCCGCCACCGGCGTGCTGGTGCGCAGCGGCGACGGCGAGCGCGTGGTGCTGCACCGGCGCACGCCCGACAAGCTCGTCTTCGCCGACACCTGGGACTGCTGGGCGGGCGGCGTCGTCGGGCCGGGCGAGGACCCCGCCGACGCCGCGGTCCGCGAGCTGGCCGAGGAGCTCGGCATCACCGGGGCGCCGATGACCCCGCTCCCCCACGCGCGCTACGACGACGGGCGCGTGCGCTACCACGCGTTCACCTACGAGGCCCGCTGGGACGGCCCGCTGCGCCCGGAGCCCACGGAGATCGCCTGGGCGGGCTGGGTGACGCTCGACGAGCTGGTCGAGCGGCTCGCCGATCCGGAGCGCTGGCCGTTCGCGCCCGACGGACGCGCCGGGATCGAACGCTGGCTCGCCGCGAGGGCCGACGCCTAATGTGACCCGGCACACCGGCACGAGCCATCGGGGGACGGCATGACCACAACGCGCAGCACCACGGTGCGCGAGCTCACGATCCGCAGCGTCGTGCTCGGCGGCCTGATCACCTTGATCTTCACGGCCGCCAACGTCTACCTGGGTCTCAAGGTCGGCCTGACCTTCGCCACCGCCATCCCGGCAGCGGTGATCTCCATGGCCATCCTGCGCTACTTCCGCGGCCACTCGATCCTCGAGAACAACATCGTCCAGACGATCGCGTCGGCGGCGGGCACGCTGGCGGCCATCATCTTCGTGCTGCCCGGCCTGATCATGATCGGCTGGTGGCAGGGCTTCCCCTACTGGACCACGGTGGCGGTGTGCGTCATCGGCGGCACCCTCGGCGTGATGTATTCCGTGCCGTTGCGCCGAGCCCTGGTCACCGGGTCCGATCTGCCCTACCCGGAAGGCCGGGCCGCGGCCGAGGTGCTCAAGGTCGGCGAGCACTCCGAAGGGGGCGCCGAGGAGAACCGCAAGAGCCTGCGCGCCATCCTGGTCGCTTCGCTGGTCGCCGCCGGGTTCTCGCTGCTCGCGGCCCTGAAGGTGATCAGCAACGAGGTGTCGGCGGCGTTCCGGCTCGGGGCGGGCGGCTCCACCTTCGGGGCGAGTCTGTCGCTGGCGCTGATCGGCGTCGGGCACCTCGTCGGGGTCACGGTCGGCGCCGCCATGGTCGTGGGCCTGCTGATCTCGTACGGGGTGCTGCTCCCCACGCTGACAGCGGGCGACGTGCCCGCGACCGGTGACATCTCGGACGTCGTCTCCAGCACGTTCGGCACCGAGGTCCGATTCGTCGGCGCGGGGGCCATCGCCATCGCCGCCATCTGGACGCTGCTCAAGATCCTCGGCCCGATCGTGCGCGGCATCCGGGCGGCCGCGGCGTCGTCGAAGACCCGGCGCACGGGCGCCACGGTCGAGCTCACCGAGCGGGACCTGCCGATCGGCATCGTCGCCGGCACGATCCTGTTCTCCCTGATCCCCATCGCCCTCCTGCTGTGGCTGTTCCTGTCCGAGACGCCGATCGCCGACAAGACCCTCGCGACGATCGTCGTCAGCCTGATCTACGTGGTGGTGATCGGCGCGGTCATCGCGTCGGTGGCCGGGTACATGGCCGGTCTCATCGGCTCGTCGAACAGCCCGATCTCCGGGGTCGGCATCCTCGTGGTGCTGGGCGCGTCACTGGTGCTGGTCGCCCTGCACGGCCGTGGCGGCGATCCCGAACGCATCACGGCGCTCGTCGCCTACGCGCTCTTCACCACCGCAATCGTGTTCAGCGTCGCCACGATCTCCAACGACAACCTGCAGGACCTCAAGACCGGCCAGCTGGTCGGCGCCACCCCCTGGAAGCAACAGGTCGCGCTGGTCATCGGGGTGGTCTTCGGCTCGGTGGTGATCGCGCCGGTGCTCGACCTGCTCAACGCGGCGTTCGGCTTCGCGGGCGCACCCGGCGCGGGCGAGAACGCGCTGGCCGCCCCGCAGGCCGCGCTGATCTCCGCACTGGCCAAGGGGGTCTTCGGCGGCAGTCTGAACTGGGGCCTGATCGGGCTCGGCGCGGCGATCGGCGCGGCGGTGATCGTGATCGACGAGCTGCTCGGGCGCTTCACCAAGCTGCGGCTGCCGCCGCTGGCCGTAGGCATGGGCATGTACCTGCCGATGTCGCTGACGCTGCTGATCCCGATCGGCGCCGTGCTGGGCCGCTGGTATGACAAGTGGGCCGAGCGGCAGGGTGACAACGTCGAGTTCAAGAAGCGCCTCGGTGTGCTGATGGCCACCGGCCTGATCGTCGGCGAGAGCATGTTCGGGGTGGTCTTCGCGGGCATCGTGGCCGCCTCCGGTTCGGACGCGCCGCTGGCCATCGTCGGGGACAGCTTCGAGAACTGGGCGATCGCCATCGGCGTGGTGCTGTTCGTGGTCACGGCGCTCGCGCTGTACCAGTGGACCCGGCGAGCGGCCTCGCGCTGACGCCCATCAGGCGGTGCGGTCGCCGAGGGCGGCGGTGATCGCGTCGCTGATCTCCCGCAGCGCGCGCTGCTGGTCGGGGGTGAGCACGTCGAAGAGGCACCTGCGCACCTCCTCGACGTGCCCGCGCGCCGCGGAGTCGAGCCGGTCGAAGCCCGCGTCGGTGAGCTCGGCGAACTGGCCGCGCTTGTCGGTGGGGCACGCGCTGCGGCGCACCCACCCCGCCTCCTCCATGCGGGCCACCGCGTGGCTGAGCCTGCTGCGGGAGGACATCGAGTTCGTGGCCAGCTCGCTCATCCGCAGCCTGCGGTCCGGGGCTTCCGACAGCCGCACGAGGATCTCGAAGTAGGCGTGCGGCAGGCCGGAGTCCTGCTGCAGCTGACGCTCGATGCGCTCGAAGAACAGGCGGTTCGCGGCGAGGAAGCTGCGCCAGGTGTGCTGCTCCTCGTCGTCGAGCCAGCGGGTGTCGTCCATGTCACGTTCTCCACGAAATAGTTGAACTCTCAACACGTTACAACTACTGTCACTCTCAACACCTGAGAGTTCAACTAACTGAGAGGTTCGTCATGACCGCCGCCCTTCTGATCCCGAGCTACACCGCTGGTACCTGGGACATCGACCCGGTGCACTCCGAGGTCTCCTTCAGCGTTCGGCACATGATGGTGAGCAAGGTACGCGGTCGTTTCGGCTCGTTCACCGGACAGATCGTGACCGGCGAGGACGTCACCGGTTCGAGTGTCTCGGCGACGATCGACGCCACGTCCATCGACACCAACAACGAGCAGCGCGACAACCACATCCGCTCGGCCGACTTCTTCGACGTCGCCAACCACCCCACCTGGACCTTCGCGTCGAATGCCGTGCGCGTCGACGACGGTGACCTGTTGCTGGACGGCGAGCTCACCATCAAGGGCGTGACCCGGCCGGTGACGCTCTCCCTGACGGCCGAGGGCTTCGGGCCGGACGCCTACGGCGGCACCCGCGCAGGCTTCTCGGCCAGCACCACGATCAACCGCGCCGACTTCGGCGTCGACATCTCGATGCCGCTCGACGGCGGCGGCGTGGTCGTCGGCGACAAGGTCACGATCAACCTCGAGATCGAGGCCGTGCTGCGCGCGTCCTGAGCAGAGCTCGCGGAGCGAACTAGCCCCCGGCACCGCCGGGGGCTGTTCCGTTTCCGGCGCCGTGCTCCAGACTGCGCGAATGCAGCTGATCGGGCGGGACGCGCCGCTCCGGGTGCTGCGCGCCGCGCTCACCCGCGGCCACGGCACCGTGCTCGTACGCGGCGAGCCGGGGATCGGCAAGACCAGCCTCGTCGACGCGCTCGCCCGCGAGGCCGCCGCGCGGGGGCACACCGTGCTGGCGGGCCGCACCGACCCGGGCGACGGCGTTCCCCCGCTCTGGCCGTGGCTGCAGGCGCTGTCCGGCAGGCCCGAACGCGCCCGGCTCGTGGCGCTCGCCGGGCCGCTGCCCACGACGGCCGACCCCGCCGCGGCCGCCCAGGCGCGCCGCGCCGCGCGGCTGCTGGCGTTCGAGGCGGTGCTCGACCGGCTGTCCGCGGCCCCCACGGTGGTCGTCCTGGAGGACCTGCACTGGGCCGACGAGCCGAGCCTGGTGCTCCTCGGGCTGGCCGCGGACCGCGCCGGGGTGCTCGTGGTCGCCACCTACCGCGACACCGAGGCGGGCCCGGCGCTCCGCGCGGCGGTCGCCGACCTGCGGCGCCGCAGCAGCACCGAGGTCATCACGCTGCGCCCGTGGGACGACGCCGACGTCGCCGCGCTGCTGCCCGCCGCGGTGCACCCGTCCTGGGCGCCGGTGCTGCGCCGCACGGCCGCGGGCCTGCCGTTGCTGGTCACCGCCCTGCTGGAGGACCTCCTCGACACCGACCGGGCGGCGCAGGTCGCACCCGCGGACGGGGCGTGGCCGCTCGACGCGCCCGAGCGGCTCGTCGACCTCACCGCCGAACGGCTGGCCCGGCTGGATCCGGCCGCGCGGCAGGCCGTCGAGATCGCGGCCGTCGCGGGCGCGGGCTGCTGCCCCGCGCACCTCGCCCGGCTCGACGCGCCGGGCGGCTCGGCGGCGGTCGAGGCGTTGGAGGCGGGCGTGTCGGCCGGGCTGCTGGTGCCGTCCCCGTCGGTCGTGCACGGCTACGACTTCCGCCACGCCCTGCTGCGCGACTCCGTGTACGCCCAGGTCCCGGCGGTCCGCCGGGTCCCGTGGCACGCGGCGCTCGCCGACGCGATCGAGGCGGGCGAGCTGCCCGGCGAACCGGTGACCCACCGGCTGCGCGCGGCCGTCGACCCCGCCTCGTGCGCGGCCGCCGTCGCCGCCTGCCGCACGGCCGCCGCGCGGGCCGAAGGGGTCCTCGCGTTCGACCGCGTCGTCGAGCTGCTGGACGCGGCCCGGCGCCTGCCCGGCGTCGACCGCACCACCCGCGTCGACCTGGAGCTGGCGGCGGCCGCCGCCGACTTCGCCGCAGGCCGGGCGGAGACGGCGGTGCGACGCTGCCGCGCGGTGGCCGCCGAGGGCGCCACCGCCGACCAGCTCGTGCAGGCGGCGCTCACCGTGCGCGGCCTGGGCGGCCCGCTCAACGCGGAGCTCCTGTTGCTCTGCGACGCCGCGCTCACCGCCCTCCCCGAGCACGACCTGGCGGGCCGGGCCCGGGTGCTGGCCCAGCGGGCGTTGGCCGAATGGGAGAGCGCGGGCTGGGCCTCCGTCGACGCGCCCAGCGCGGAGGCGCTGCGGCTGGCGGAACGCAGCGGGTCGCCTGTCGCGCTCGCCGATGCGCTGCGGGCCCGTCAACACGCGGTGAGCGACGTGGAGGGCGTCACCGAGCGGCTCGACCTCGCCGAACGGATGATCACGCTGGCGCGCACGGGTGGGCCCGCCGACGCCGAGCTGTGGGGCAGGCTGTGGCGGATCGACGCGGCGCTGCAGCTGGGCCGGATCGACGTCGTGGACGACGAGCTCGTCCAGCTGGCTGTGCTCGCCGAGCGGTTGGGGTGGCCCATCGCGTGGTGGCACCACCACCGCATGACCGGCGCCCGGCTGCTCCTGGCGGGGCGGTTCGCCGACGCCGAGGCGGCGGCCGACCGCGCGGACGCCGAGGCCCGGCGCACCGAGGACATCACCGCGTTGGCCATCGGCGGCGCGCTGCGCGGTGAGCTCCTGCGGCTGACCGGCCGCTACGGCGAGGCGGTCGAGCGGCTGCGGGCGGCCCGCGAAGGCGTCCGCCTGCGGGGGTTGCCGATCTTCCTCGCGACCGCGGGACTGATCTTCGCCGAGGCGGGCGAGACCGACGAGGCCCGCCGGATGCTCGACGAGCTGCGCGCCCTGCTGCCCCGCCAGCCCCGCGACGGCCGGTGGATCGCCACGGTCGCGGGCGCGGGCCTGCTCGCGACCCTCCTCAAGGACGAGCCCACGGTCGCGTGGTGCCTCGACCAGCTCACGCCGTACGGCGGCTACTACCTCGCGGGCGGGGCGGGCTCGGTGCGTTGCGACGGGTCGGTCAGCCGCGTGACGGGCTGCCTCGCGGCGGCGCTGGGCCGCACCGACGAGGCCCGCCGCCTGCTCACCGCGGCGATCGCCATGGACGAGCGCATCGGCGCCCTCCCCTACCGGGTGCTGTCCGAGGTCGCGTTGGCCTGCGTGCACGCCGCCGCGGGCGAGCGGACGACGGCTGAGCCGCTCGCGCGACGGGCTGCCGACACCGCCCGCCGCATCGGGATGCCGCCCGCGCTGGCGGCCGCCGAGGAAGTGCTGGCGCGGCTGCGCGCCGAGCGCGACACGGCCCACCCGCTGACCACGCGGGAGCGCGAGGTGCTGGCGCGGCTGGCCGCGGGCCGGACCAACCGGCAGATCGCCGCCGAGCTCGTGCTCTCGGAGCGCACCGTCGAGACCCACGTCGGCCACGTGCTGGGCAAGCTCGGCGTGGCCAACCGCGCCGAGGCCGCCGCCTGGGCCACCCGCAACACCCCCTGACCCCCACGGTCTTGTCGGGGGTGGCGACTACCGTTGGGTCATGGGTTACCGCGAGCTGCGCGCCCCGGCCGCACTGGCCGGGCTCGTGGAATGCGGCTGGATCGCCACCGCGACGGCCGATGGCGCGCAGCAGGTGCTCCCCGACGGCTGCATGGACCTCGTGTGGACCGGAGCCGAGCTGCTGGTGGCCGGGCCCGACACCGTGGCCCACCACGGCAGGCGCAGGCGCGGCGTCACCGTGGCGGGCCTGCGCTTCGTGCCAGGTGCGCTGCCGTCCCTCCTCGGTGTGCCCGCCGCGCCGCTGCACAACCGGCGGGTCGAGCTCGTCGAGCTGGTGCCCGGGCCCGCCCGGGCTGCGCTGTCCCGGCTCGAGGAGGGCGGGGATCCACTGGCCCTGCTCGCCGCGCTCACCACCCGGCTGCCCGGCGCGCCGCCCGACCGGTCGGTGGCCGCCCTGCGCCGCGCGCTCGCCCCGGTGGGCCCGAAGACTCCCACGGGGTGGGCCGACGACGGGTCGGTCGCCGCCATCGCCGATGCGCTCGGCTGCACCCCGCGCTCGGTGCACCGCCGCTGCCAGGCGGCCTTCGGCTACGGCCCGGCCGTGCTGCGGCGGGTGCTGCGGTTCCGCCGCGCCACCGCCCTGCTCCGGGCCGGGGTGTCGCCCGCGGAGGTCGCGGCCGCCGCCGGTTACGCCGATCAGCCGCACCTGTCCCGGGAGACGCGGGCGTTGGCCGGGGCTTCGCCCGGTCAGCTGGCCAGCGGGGCGAACAGGTCCACGCCATTGCCGTCCGGGTCGAGCACCACGGCGTAGCGCTGGCCCCAGAACCCGTCGAACGGCGCCAGCTCGCTCTCGTACCCGGCCGCCACCAGGTCGGCGTGCAGCGCGTCCAGGCGCGCGGCGTCGGGCAGGGCGAACGCGAGGTGCGTCCGCCCGCCGCGCACCGACGTCCAGTTCGGGTGGAACGAGCGGATCTCGTCCTCGGAGTCGAACATCAGCCGCAGACCACCGGGCAGCCCGACCTCGACGTGCCCCTCTCCGTCCGACGACGCGGGCACGTCCAGCCCCACCTGCCGGTAGAAGGCCAGGGCCTTGGCCATGTCCGACACCACGATCCCGATCGCGTCCATCCGCGCTTCAGTGCTCATGATCGGAAGGCTAGGCGCAGGCGCGGGCCCCGGTCGTGAACGGATCGGACACCCGCTCAGCGCCTCCCGGCCAGCGGCTGCGGGCCCGTCGGGTAGTCGTCGCGCAGGTGCGCCGCCTCCCACGCGCGGCGGCGTTCGGCCGCGATCCGCCGCCAGCGCGTGGCGGTGCGCGCGTCGACGATGCCGACCACCACCGCCAACGCGAAGATCAGCAAAATTCCTGCCAGGGCCACGTACGTCACGGTGGAGCTCATTCCCTTCCCACTTGCACTACACCCGGTAGAACTCAGGCGGCCGCGGCGAGGTTCCCCGCGTGGGTGTGGCGAGGTCCACGCGTGTCGGGAGCAACGGAACGGCGCCGCGGACCGATGTCCGCGGCGCCGTCCGTGACAGGTGCCTACAGGTACTGGCCGGTGTTGCTCGCCGTGTCGATCGCCCGCCCGGCCTCGGCGTTCTTCCCGGTGACGAGCGTGCGGATGTAGACGATCCGCTCGCCCTTCTTGCCGGAGATCCGCGCCCAGTCGTCCGGGTTGGTGGTGTTGGGCAGGTCCTCGTTCTCGGCGAACTCGTCGACGATGGCGTCGAGCAGGTGCTGCACGCGCAGGCCGGGCTGGCCCGTCTCGAGCACCGACTTGATCGCCGCCTTCTTCGAGCGGTCGACGATGTTCTGGATCATCGCGCCGGAGTTGAAGTCCTTGAAGTAGAGCGTCTCCTTGTCGCCGTTGGCGTAGGTGACCTCCAGGAACCGGTTCTCCTCCGTCTCGTCGTACATCCGCTCGACGATCCGCTGGATCATCGCGTCGATGCACGCCTTGCGGTTGCCGCCGAACTCCGCGATGTCGTCCTCGTGGATCGGCAGGGTGTCGGTGAGGTACTTGGAGAAGATGTCCTGGGCCGCCTCGGCGTCCGGCCGCTCGATCTTGATCTTGACGTCGAGCCGCCCCGGCCGCAGGATCGCCGGGTCGATCATGTCCTCGCGGTTGGAGGCGCCGATGACGATGACGTTCTCCAGCCCCTCCACGCCGTCGATCTCGGCGAGCAGCTGGGGCACGATCGTGGTCTCGACGTCGGACGAAACGCCCGAGCCGCGGGTGCGGAAGATCGAATCCATCTCGTCGAAGAACACGATCACCGGGGTGCCCGCGCTGGCCTTCTCCCGGGCCCGCTGGAAGATCAGCCGGATGTGCCGCTCGGTCTCGCCGACGAACTTGTTGAGCAGCTCGGGGCCCTTGATGTTGAGGAAGAACGCCCGGCCCTCGTCGGGGTCGTCGCCGCGCACGGCCGCCACCTTCTTGGCGAGCGAGTTGGCCACCGCCTTGGCGATGAGCGTCTTGCCGCACCCGGGCGGGCCGTAGAGCAGCACGCCCTTCGGCGGGCGGAGCTCGTACTCGCGGAACAGCTCGGCGTGCAGGAACGGCAGCTCGACGGCGTCGCGGATCTGCTCGATCTGCCGGAACAGGCCGCCGATGTCGGAGTAGTCGACGTCGGGCACCTCCTCCAGCACGAGGTCCTCGACCTCCGCCTTGGGCACCCGCTCGTAGGCGTAGCCCGCCTTGGTGTCGACGAGCAGCGAATCGCCCGGCTTCAGCGCGACCAGGTCGGGGTCGTCGGTGTCGAAGAGCGGTGCGGCCAGCCACACGATGCGCTCCTCGTCGGCGTGCCCGACCACCAGCGCCCGGCCCGCGAGCTCGGCCGTGGGCTCGGACAGCACCTCGCGCAACGCGCAGACCTCGCCGATCCGCTCGAACTCGCCGCCTTCGACGACGGTGAGCGCCTCGTTGAGCCGCACGGTCTGGCCGCTGCGCAGCATGGCCGTGTCGACAGCGGGCGACACCGCGACGCGCATGCGTCGGCCGGAGGTGAAGACGTCGACCGTCTCGTCGGGGAACCGCGCCAGGAAGACGCCGTAGCCGCTCGGTGGCTGGGCCAGCCGGTCGACCTCCTCGCGGAGCGCGACGAGCTGGCTGCGCGCCTCCTTGAGCGTCTCGGTGAGCTTCTCGTTGCGGGCCGAGAGCTGCGCGAGGCGGCTCGCGGACTCCGCCAGCCGCTGCTCGAGCACCCGGGCGTGGCGTGGCGACTCGGTGAGCTTGCGGCGAAGCAGGGCGACCTCTTCTTCGAGGAAGCGGATCTGCGCGGCTGCCTCCGCCGGATCGTGCCCGCCGGCGTCACCGCCGGTGCTTCTGCCGGGACCGTCGTAGGGGTTCACGGCATCCTCCCTCCGTGCTCCGTTTCCATACGGTACCCGCCCATACGCGCGGTTACCGTGCGGCGAACCGGTGATCCACCACTCAGTGGCGTTGCTCGTAGTGCGTGCGTCCCTCATCCGGACGGCACCTTGACGGTGCAGCGTTCGACCGTTCCATGACAAGCGTGTTTCCCCAGCGTGACGACGGATGTCACCGACTCGTGGGACGCCGCTGAGGCCGGGGTGGCACCACACCGTCGGCGAGCCGCCGCGCTGTGCAGAGGAAAGCGGTGTGGCCCTGCATGCGGTGGTCGGGGCGCACCGCGAGCCCGACGACGTGCCAGGGCCGCATCAGGCACTCCCAGGCCTGGGGCTCGGTCCAGCACCGCTGCTCGCGCAGGTCCTCCATCAAGCCGGGACAGCTGCGTGGTGGTGGCCACGTAGCCGACGAGCACGCCGCCGGGCACGAGCGACTTCGCGACCGGGTCGAGCTGCTCCCACGGAGCCAGCATGTCCAGCACGACCCGGTCGACGGGTTCGGCCACGCCGTCGTGGGTGTGGACGTCGGCGACGCGCAGCGACCAGTTCGGGGGCAGCTCGCCGTAGAACTGCTCGACGTTGCGCACCGCGTGCTCGGCGTGGTCGGCGCGCACCTCGTAGGACAGCACGCTGCCCTCGGGCCCGACGGCGCGCAGCAGCGAGCAGGTGAGCGCGCCCGAGCCCGCCCCCGCCTCCAGCACGCGCGCGCCCGGGAAGACGTCGCCCCACATGAGGATCTGCGCCGTGTCCTTGGGGTAGATCACCTGCGCGCCGCGGGGCATCGAGAGCACGTAGTCGGCGAGCCGGGGGCGCAGCGCCAGGTAGGGCGTGCCGGTGGGCGACACGACGAGGCTGCCCTCGGGCTCGCCGATCAGGTCGTCGTGACGCAGGCCGCCGCGGTGGGTGTGGTACTCGGCACCCGCCTCCAGGGTCACCGTGTAGTGGCGGCCCTTGGGGTCGGTGAGCTGCACGCGGTCACCCGCGCGGAACGGCCCGCTGCGCGGACGGGTCGGGACGTCGGACACGCGGAGGACGGTAACGGTCACCGCTGCGTGACAGCGGGTCGCCCTGCCTCCGCGGCCGGGAGTGTCGGTGGGCTCGCCTACTCTCGCGGCCATGACGGAGTGCCCGGCCGCAGCCGACGCGCCGGAGGCCGAGGCCCCGGCGCCGCGGCGGCCTGCGCTCTCCCCGTCCCGCGCGGCCGATTTCAAGCAGTGCCCGCTGCTCTACCGCTTCCGCGCCATCGACCGGCTGCCCGAGGTCCCCGGCCGCGCCCAGGTGCGCGGCACGCTGGTGCACGCGGTGCTGGAGCGGCTCTACGACCTGCCCCCCGCCGATCGCCACCCCGCGGCCGCCCGTGCGCTGGTCGGGCCGGCGTGGTCCCGGCTGCAGGAGGACGCACCCGAGCTGGTCGGGGCGCTCTTCGCGGGTCCGGACGACCCCGAGCTCGCCGAATGGCTGGCCTCCGCCGGGCCGCTGCTCGACACCTACTTCCGGCTGGAGGATCCGCGCAGGCTGGAGCCCGCGGCGCGGGAGCTGCTGGTGGAGACCGAGCTCCCGTCGGGGCTCCTGCTGCGCGGCTACGTCGATCGGCTCGACGTCGCCGCCACCGGCCAGGTCCGGATCGTCGACTACAAGACCGGCGCGGCGCCCCGCCCGGTCGCCGAGGCCCGCGCGCTGTTCCAGATGAAGTTCTACGCGCTCGTGCTGCTGCAGCTGCGCGGCGCCGTGCCCGCCCAGCTGCAGCTGCTCTACCTCACCGACGGCGAGTCGCTGACCTACGAGCCCGACGAGGCGCAGCTGCTGCGGTTCGCCCGCACCCTCGAAGCGATCTGGGCCGCGATCCTGGCGGCGGCCGAAGACGGCGACTTCCAGCCCAACCCCGGCCGCTTCTGCGAATGGTGCAGCCACAAGCCGCTGTGCCCGGCCTGGGGCGGCGTGCCGCCCGCCTACCCGGGCTGGCCGGGCGCTCCGGCCGAGGAGACCCCGGCCGACCGCGCGGGCTGAGGGGGCATGATCGAGCCGTGTCCGAACCGTTCTACCTCCCCCTCGACGGCCCCGACGGCGAGCGCTTCCACGCCACGACGGCCACCACCGGCCCCTGGTTCGCCGACGCACAGCACGCCGGGCCACCCACCGCGCTGCTGGTGCGCGCCCTGGAGCGCTGCGCGCCGCAACCCCACACCCAGATCGGGCGGATCACGGTCGACGTGCTGGGCCCGATCCCAGCGGGCGATGTCACCGTGCGCGCGGCGGTCGAGCGACCGGGCCGCTCCGTCACGCTGCTGGCCGCCGAGCTGGCCGCCGGTGGCCGGGTCGTCCTGCGGGCGCGGGCGTGGCGGCTCGCCGAGGCGGACACCGCGGACGTCGCCACGAGCCCGGCTGACGGGGCCGCTCCCCCGCTGCCGCCCCCCGCCGAGGCCCGCCTGCGCACCGACCGCCCACCGGGGTGGCTCCCCGGCTTCCTCGACGCGCTGGAGTGGCGCTGGCTCAAGGGCTGGCTGGGCGATCCCGGCCCCGGCACGGTGTGGGGCAGGCAGCGGGTGTCGCTGGTCGCCGACGAGGAGCCCTCACCGCTGCAGCGGCTGATGCTGGTGGCCGATTCGGCCAACGGCGCCGCGGCCCCGCTGGAGATCCGCGAGTGGCTCTTCGTCAACACCGAGCTCACCATCCACCTGCACCGCCCGCCCGAAGGCGAGTGGATGGCCGTCGACGCGCACACGACGATCGGCCCCTCGGGCGTGGGCACCGTGGCGGGCCTGCTGTTCGACGAGCGCGGTCAGATCGGCCGCTCGGCCCAGTGCCTCACCGTGCGCAGGCGATGAGGCCCATCACTGCCTGCCGTCGACCGCCCGGCAGGAGCGGATCTCCGAGGTGAGGATGGCGCGCGCGCCGATGTTCGCGAGCTCGTCCATGATCCGGTTCGCTTCGCGCTTGAGCACCATGGTGCGCACGCCGAACCAGCCCTCTTCCTGCAGCTTCGACACGGTGGGCGCCTGCATGCCGGGCGCGACGGCCTTGGCCGCATCCAGGGCGTGCTGGGGGCAGTCGTAGTCGACCATGAGGAACTTCCGGGCGTAGACGACGCCGCGCAGCCGCTCGGTGAAGACCACCTTCTCCTGCTTCGTCTCGACCGTCTCCTCGCGGTCGGGCCGCGGCTCGCGCTCGATCAGCGTGGCTTCCGACTCGGCGATCGGGTCGCCGAACGCGACGAGGTTGTGCTGGCGCAGCGTGCGCCCGGAGGAGACGACGTCGGCGATCGCGTCGGCCAGGTTGAGCTGCACCGAGATCTCGACGGCGCCGTCGAGCTTGATGATGTCGGCGCGAACGCGGCTGCGGGCGAGGTGGGCCCGCACGAGCCGGGGGTAGGACGTGGCGATCTTCTTGCCCTCGAGGTCCTCGAGCTTCCACTCCCGCCCGTCGATGCCCCGGTCGGGGGCGGCGAAGCGGAACTTGGACTGGCCGAAGCCCAACGGGAGGACGCCGCGGACCTGGCTGCCCGACTCGTCCATCAGGTCGGCGCCCGTGATGCCCAGCTGCAGGTCGCCGGATCCGACGTAGGTGGCGATGTCCTTCGGCCGCAGGTAGAAGAACTCGATGTCGTTCTCTTCGTCGAGCATCGAGAGGTCGCGGTTGTCATTGCGCTGGCGGTACCCGGCCTCGCGCATCATCGTGGCGGCGGGTTCGGCCAATGTGCCCTTGTTGGGCAAGGCGATGCGGAGCATGCGCCCTCCTCGCTCGTACTGCGTGCGACTTCCTACAGGAACTTGTACACGTCTTCGAGCCCGAGACCGCGGCCGAGCATGAGCACCTGCAGCCGGTACAACAGCTGCGAGATCTCCTCGGCCAGCGCGTCGTCGGCCTCGTGCTCGGCGGCGAGCCACACCTCGCCCGCCTCTTCGAGGACCTTCTTGCCCTGCGCGTGGACGCCCGCGTCGAGCGCGGCGACCGTGGCCGAACCTGCCGGGCGCGTTGCGGCCTTCTCGCTCAGCTCCGTGAACAGCTCGTCGAAGGTCTTCACGCCTCGTCTCCCCTCACGGCTATCAGTTTGATGGGTCGCGTCCGATCGGACCGCGCGCGTCCGGCTACCTGCTGCACCCGGCGTCCGTGGTGCGCCGAGAGGAACGGTCGGTACCGAGAGTAGTCTCCTTGCGAGCCGAGCGGATCGCCTGGCACGACGGGCGGTCTCACGCGGCGCGCTCGGCCCGTGCCTCCGCGTAGCTGGCCTGCAGGTCGGCGCGCGTGAGCCCGACGAGTGACGGCCGCAGCACGCGCCCCGGGCCCGTGGGCACCGGCACGTCGCAGGGGACGACGAGCACCGCGGCGCCCGCGCGCTCGGCCGCCAACGCCCCGTTCGGCGAGTCCTCGACCGCGAGGCACCGCGCGGGCGCCACTCCGAGCAGCTCGGCCGCGCGCAGGTAGGGGTCGGGATCCGGCTTGCCGAACGCCACCTCGTCGGCGCACACGCTCACCGTGAAGTGCTCGCGGCCGATGCTGTCCAGCGCGGCCTCGGCGAGCGTCCGCCCGGTGTTGGTCACCAGCGCGGTGGGCCAGCCCAGGCCGTCGACCAGCCGCAGCGCCTCCAGCGCACCCGGCCGCCACGGCAGCCCGCCCGCGAACAGCTCAGCGGTGCGGTCGTCGATGAACCGCTCCGCCTCCGCCATCCGCGCGGGATCCCGCGGCAGGCCGAGGTCGTCGAAGAGCGTGGCGAGCGTGCGGGCCATGTCGCCGCCGACCACGGCGTCGCGGGCCGCGGGCGACATCGTGCCCCCCAGCCACCGCGCCGTGTCGTGCAGCGCGACCGTCCACAGCTTCTCGGAGTCGACGAGGGTGCCGTCCATGTCCCACAGGACGGCATCCGGCCCCGGCTCAGCCGGCATTGAAGTACTTCGCCTCCGGGTGGTGCGCGACCATGGCGTCGGTGGACTGCTCCGGGTGCAGCTGCAGCTCCTCGGACAGGGTCACGCCGACGCGCTCGGGCTGCAGCAGGTCGACGATCTTCACGCGGTCGTCGAGGTTGGGGCAGGCGCCGTAGCCCAACGAGTAGCGCGCACCCCGGTAGCCCAGGTCGAAGAACTCCCGGACGTCGGCGGGGTCCTCGGCCGCGACGGCCGCGCCCTCGGCGAAGCGCAGCTCCTCGCGGATCCGCCGGTGCCAGAACTCGGCGAGCGCCTCGGTGAGCTGCACGCCGAGGCCGTGCACCTCCAGGTAGTCGCGGTAGGCGTCCTTGGCGAACAGCTCGTTCGCGTAGTCGGCGATCGGCTGGCCCATGGTGACGAGGTGCAACGGCAGCACGTCCACCTCGCTCCGCTCGACGGCCAGTTCGCGCGGCCGCCAGAAGTCCGCGAGGCACAGGTGCCGGTCACGGCGCTGGCGCGGGAACGCGAGCCGGTGGCGCGCCGGCGCGTCGGGCTTCGGCTCGTCGAGGACCACGAGCTCGTCGCCTTCGGCGACGGCCGGGAAGTACCCGTAGACGACGGCGGCGTGCGCCAGCACGCCCTCGGTGGACAGGCGCTCCAGCCAGTAGCGCAGCCGCGGACGGCCCTCGGTCTCGACCAGCTCCTCGTACGACGGGCCGGATCCGCCGCGGGCCCCGCGCAGCCCCCACTGGCCGAGGAACAGGGCGCGCTCGTCGACCATGCCCGCGTAGTCGGCCACCGCCACGCCCTTGACCACCCGGGTGCCCCAGAACGGCGGCACCGGGATCGGGTTGTCGCTCGCGACGTCGGAGCGGCTGGGCAGCGGGCCTGCCGTCGCGGCCTCCGCGGCCTTCCGCTTGGCCGCGATGCGCCTGCTGCGCTCGTGGCGGGCCTTGCGCTCGGCGCGCGCGGCCTCCTCGGCGGGGTCGACGGCGGTCGCGCCGCCACGCCGCCGGGCCATCGTGGCGTCCATCAGCCGCAGGCCCTCGAACGCGTCGCGCGCGTAGGACACCCGGCCCTCGTAGACCTCCGACAGGTCGTTCTCCACGTAGGAGCGGGTGAGCGCGGCGCCGCCGAGCAGCACGGGGAGCTCGGCCACCCCGCGCGCGTTCATCTCCTGGAGGTTCTCCTTCATGATCACCGTCGACTTCACCAGCAACCCGGACATGCCGATCGCGTCCGCGCGGTGCTCGTCCGCGGCCGACAGGATCGTGGAGATCGGCTGCTTGATGCCGAGGTTCACCACGGTGTAGCCGTTGTTGGTGAGGATGATGTCCACGAGGTTCTTGCCGATGTCGTGCACATCGCCCTTCACCGTGGCGAGCACGATCGTGCCCTTGCCCTCCCCGTCGGTCTTCTCCATGTGCGGCTCGAGGTGCGCGACGGCGGCCTTCATCACCTCGGCCGACTGGAGCACGAACGGCAGCTGCATCTGGCCGGAGCCGAACAGCTCGCCGACGGTCTTCATGCCCGCCAGCAGCGTGTCGTTGATGATCTCCAGTGCGGGCCGGGACTCCAGCGCCGCGTCGAGGTCGACGTCGAGGCCGGGCTTCTCGCCGTCGACGATCCGCCGCTCCAGCCGCTCGAACAGCGGCAGCGCGGCCAGCTCCTCGGCCCGCCCCGCCTTCGCCGACGACGCCGAGACGCCCTCGAACAGCTCCATGAACCGGCTGAGCGGGTCGTAGCCCTCGCGGCGGCGGTCGTAGACGAGGTCGAGCGCGACCGAGCGCTGCTCGTCGGGGATCTTGGCCATCGGCAGGATCTTCGCCGCGGACACGATGGCGGTGTCCAGCCCCGCGTTCACGCACTCGTGCAGGAACACCGAGTTCAGCACCTGGCGGGCGGCGGGGTTGAGCCCGAACGAGACGTTGGAGACGCCCAGCGTGGTCTGCACGTCCGGGTGGCGGCGCTTGAGCTCGCGGATCGCCTCGATGGTCTCGAGCGCGTCGCGGCGCACCTCCTCCTGCCCGGTGGTGATCGGGAAGGTGAGCGTGTCGACGACGATGTCGGACTCGTACATGCCGTGGTTGGCGGTGAGGTCGTCGATGAGCCGCTCGGCCACCCGCACCTTCCACTCCGCGGTGCGGGCCTGGCCGACCTCGTCGATGCAGAGCGCGACGACGGCCGCGCCGTGCTCGTCCACGAGCTCCATCGCGCGCTGGTAGCGCGACCCGGGGCCGTCGCCGTCCTCGAAGTTCACCGAGTTGATGATCGAACGGCCGCCGAGGCGCTCCAGCCCGGCCCGCAGCACCTCGGGCTCGGTGGAGTCGAGCATCACCGGCAGGGTGGAGGCGGTCGCGAGCCGCCCGGCCAGCTCGGCCATGTCGGCCACGCCGTCGCGGCCCACGTAGTCGATGCACAGGTCGATGAGGTGCGCGCCCTCGCGGGTCTGCTCGCGCGCGATGCCGACGCAGGCCTCCCAGTCCTCGGCCAGCATGGCCTCGCGGAACTTCTTCGACCCGTTCGCGTTCGTGCGCTCGCCGACCATGAGCACCGACGTGTCCTGCCGGAACGGCACCGGGGCGTAGAGCGAGCTGACGCCGGGCTCGGGGCGCGGGTGCCGCTCGGGGCGCCGCAGGTCGCGCATCGCCGCGACGAGCGTGCTGATGTGCTCCGGCGTCGTGCCGCAGCAGCCGCCGACCAGCGCGACGCCGTACTCGTTGACGAACGCGGTGAGCGCCGTGGCCAGCTCATCGGGGCTGAGCGGGTACACGGCGCCGTTCGGGCCGAGCTCGGGCAGCCCCGCGTTGGGCATCACCGAGAGCGCGATCCGGGCGTGCTTGGAGAGCGTGCGCAGGTGCTCGCTCATCTCGGCGGGCCCGGTGGAGCAGTTCAGCCCGATGAGGTCGACGCCGAGCGCCTCCAACGCGGTGAGCGCGGCGCCGATCTCCGAGCCGAGCAGCATCGTGCCGGTGGTCTCGACGGCCACCTGCGCCACGACCGGCACCACGCGGCCCTCGTCGGCCATCGCCCGGCGCACGCCCAGGATGGCCGCCTTGGCCTGCAGGAGGTCCTGGCAGGTCTCGACGACGATCGCGTCGGCCCCGCCCGCGACGAGGCCGCGGCCGCACTCGGCGTAGGCGTCGCGGAGGCGGACGAACGACTCGTGGCCCAACGTCGGCAGCTTGGTGCCGGGGCCGACCGAGCCGAGCACGTACCGCGGCCGGTCCGGCGTGGAGATCTCGTCGGCCACCTCGCGGGCCAGCACGGTGCCCTTCTCGGCGAGCTCGCGAATGCGTTCGGGGATGTCGTACTCGGCGAGGTTGGGCAGGTTCGCGCCGAAGGTGTTGGTCTCGACGGCGTCCGCGCCCGCCTCGAAGTAGGCGCGGTGGATGGAGCGGACCACGTCAGGCCGCGTGTCGTTGAGGATCTCGTTGCAACCCTCGAGGCCCGCGAAATCGTCGAGCACCAGATCCGCGGCCTGCAACATCGTGCCCATCGCCCCGTCGGCGACGACGATCCGGTCGCCCAGAGCCTGCAAAAAACCATTCTCGACGCTGTGCGGCTGCACGTGTCCTCCTCGCGACAAACGGGTCCCCCACGGTAGTCGTTGCGGGGTGGCGATCCGTCACAGTCGCCCGTGCCGCCGTACGCTTGTCCGATGACCGAACGCGACCCGGAAGCCGAAGCGGAGCACACGCACCCCCGCCTCGTCGAGCCGGTGATGATCGCGGCGTTCGAGGGCTGGAACGACGCCGGGGAGGCGGCCAGCACAGCGCTGGAGCACCTGGAGCTGATGTGGGACGCCGAGCCGCTGGCCGCGATCGACCCCGAGGACTACTACGACTTCCAGGTCACGCGGCCGCACGTGCGCCTCGCCGACGGCGTCACCCGCCGCATCGAATGGCAGACCACGCGGCTGTCCTGGGCGGTGCTGCCGGGCACCGAGCGGCACGTCGTGCTCGTCAACGGGATCGAGCCCAACCTGCGGTGGCGTTCCTTCTGCCGTGAGCTGCTCGACCACGCCGAGCGGCTCGGTGTGACGAAGGTCATCACGCTCGGCGCGCTGCTCACCGACACGCCGCACACCCGTCCCACCCCGGTGAGCGGCACGTCCTACGACAAGGCGTCGGCCGCGTCGATGGACGTGGAGCCGTCCACCTACCAGGGCCCCACCGGCATCGTCGGCGTTTTCCAGAACGCGTGCGTCGAGGCAGGTATCCCGGCGTTCTCGTTCTGGGCGTCGGTGCCGCACTACGTGTCGCAGGCGCGGGTGCCGAAGGCCGCGGTGGCGCTGCTGCACCGGGTCGAGGAGGTGCTCGACGTCGAGGTGCCGCTGGGCGCGCTGCCCGAGCAGGCCGAGGAGTGGGAGCGCACGGTCTCGGAGATGGCCGAGGCCGACGACGAGGTGCGCGAGTACGTGCGGCAGCTGGAGGAGCAGGCCGAGGAGTCGGAGGGCGCCCCGGAGGCCGACGGCGACACGATCGCCGCCGACTTCGAGCGCTACCTGCGCCGCCGCGGCGCAGGCGGCCCGGGCAGCTGAACCAACGCCTCGCCCTCGCAGGCCTCTACGCGGGCGCGTTCATCGGGCCGTTCGGCGGCGGCGTCACGGTGGCGATGCTGCCCGAGCTGGGCGCCTCGTACGGCGTCACGTCGGGCGACGTCGCCGTGTCGGTCACGGCCTACCTGCTGCCGTTCGCGGCGTTGCAGGTGGTGTCGGGCACGCTCGGGGAGCGGTGGGGCGGGCAGCGGACGGTGCGCGTCGCGTACGTCGCGTACACGGCGGCGTCGCTGCTCTGCGCGGTGGCGCCCACGCTCGCGGTGTTCCTCGGCGGACGGGCGTTGCAGGGCGTCGCCAACGCGTTCACGACCCCGCTGCTGTTCGCGGCGCTCGCGAGCACCGTGCCGCCGGAGCGGCTGGGGCGGGCGCTGGGCTGGTTCGGCTCGTTGCAGGCGGCGGGCCAGACCTCCGCGCCGCTCGTCGGCGGGCTCGCGGCCGAGTTCGACTGGCGGTGGGCGTTCGCGGTGTCCGCCGTGGTGAGCGCGGCGCTGGCGGTCGTCGGCATCCCGGGCACCCACGAGCGCCCCGAGCGGCCGCCCAGCCTGCGCACGGCGTGGCGGCGCGACGTGCTGCGCGTCGGCCTGGTCGCCGCCGTGGGCTGGGGGTGCGTCTCCGGGCTGAGCTTCCTGGTCGCGCTGCGGCTGGAGGACGCCTTCGCGCTGTCCGCTGGCGCCCGCGGGCTGGTGCTCACCGGGCTGGGGGTGGCGGGGCTCGCGACCGCCCGCCTCATCGGGTCGGGGGCGGACCGCATCGGGCCGCGGCGCAGCGTGCTGATCGGGGCCGCCGTGGGGGTCGCCGTGCTGGTCGGGGTCGGCCTGGCGCCGACCGTCGGGCTGGTGACGGCGGCGTGGGCCCTCGGCGGGGTCAGCACGCAGCTCGTGCTCGTCGGGGTCAACCTGCTGGTGCTGCGCTCGTCGCCGGTGAACCGCGGCGGCTCGATGTCGCTCGTGCAGGCCATCCGGTTCGGCGGTGGTTCGCTCGCGCCGGTGGTGTTCACGCCGCTCTACGGCGTCGCACCGGCGGGCGCGTTCCTGCTGGCGGCCGTCGTGGTCGCCGTCGGGATCCCGCTGGCGCTCCCCCGGCCTCAGGAACCGAGCAACCCCAGGAGCGCGCGGGCGTAGGCGCGCTCGGCGTCGACGTCCACCTCCCGCACCTCCTGCCCCTCCCGCTCGACGGTGACGACCCAGCCGTCGCCGAGGGGCTCCAGGCGGCGGAAGGCGGGGCCGAGCGCGGTACGCATCTGGGCCTCGTGCGGCAGCCAGACGGCATCGGCCTGCGCCACGCTGTCCAACGCCCACTCGGTGGTGCCGTTGAACAGGAACACCGGGCCGCCGGGGGTCTCGCGCACGTCGATCGTGAGCTGGCTGACGACGAACACCTCGGCGTCCATGTCGCGGTCGGCGATCACGAACCGGTCCCCCGGTGCGGGCTTCCACACCAACCCGGCCTCCCGGAGACGCCGGGCCAACTCCACCGAGATCATGCCGCCTCCACGGGAGGAAGTCCGTCGGCGGGGATCAGAGCGACACCCCCAGCAACGCGTCGACGGCCGCCCGGACCAACCCCGGCGCCTCCGGGTCGGTGCCGCGGCGTTCGAGCGCCTCGCGGGCCCACGCGTCGACGGCGGCGAGCGCGCCGGGCGAGTCGAGGTCGTCGGCGAGGTGGGTGCGCAAGCGCTGGACGAGGTCGGCGGCGGGCGGGCCTGCCTCCAGCGCCACGGCCGCGCGCCAGCGGTCGAGCCGCTCCTGCGCCGCGGAGAGCAGCTCGTCGGTCCACTCGCGGTCGCTGCGGTAGTGCCCGGCCAACAGCGCGAGCCGGATCGCGTTCGGGTCGACGTCCTGCGCGCGCAGCTTCGAGACGAACACCAGGTTGCCGCGCGACTTGGACATCTTCGCGCCGTCGAGGCCGATCATCCCGGTGTGCGTGTAGTGGCGGGCGAAGGGGTGCACGCCGGTGAACGCCTCGGCGTGCGCGGCGCCGCACTCGTGGTGGGGGAAGATCAGGTCGGAGCCGCCCCCGTTGAGGTCGATCTGCGTGCCGAGCCGGTTGAGCGCGATCGCCGCGCACTCGACGTGCCAGCCCGGCCTGCCCGGGCCGAGGTCGGACTCCCACGACGGCTCGCCCTCGCGCGCCATGCGCCACAGCAGCGGGTCGAGCGGGGAGCGCTTGCCGGGCCGGTCGGGGTCGCCACCGCGCTCGCGGGCGTACTCCAGCATCGTGGCCTCGTCGTAGCCCGACTCGTAGCCGAACCGGCCGGTGAACGCGGCGTCGAAGTAGACGTCGGGGTGCTCCGGGTCGTCGACGCGGTAGGCCGCGCCCTGCGCGAGCAGCTTGCCCACCAGCTCGGCGATCTCGCCCATCGCCTCCACAGCGCCGATGTAGTGCCGCGGCGGGAGCACCCGCAGCGCCGCCATGTCCTCGCGGAAGAGCGCCGTCTCCCGCATGCCGAGCACCACCCAGTCGTCCTGGTCGCGGGCCGCGCGCTCCAACAGGGGGTCGTCGATGTCGGTGACGTTCTGCACGTAGTGCACGTCGTGCCCGAGGTCTCGCCACAGCCGGTGGACGAGGTCGAACGCCAGGTAGGTGGCGGCGTGGCCGAGGTGGGTGGCGTCGTAGGGGGTGATCCCGCAGACGTACATCGTGGCCGTGGGGCCCGGGGCGGTCGGGCGGACCCGCCCCGTGGCGGTGTCGTGCAGGCGCAGCGGCGGCCCACTGCCCTCGAGCACGGGGACGTCGACCGGAGCCCAGGTTTGCATGGCTCCACACTAAGTGTCCGAATGCCACCATTCGGGTGCGAGCTTCGCCTCGATCTCGCGGACGTGCCGCCGCGCGCACTCCGGGCAGAGCCACCGCTCCTGCGGCCCCGGCTCGAACGACCACGCGAGCGCCGACGCCTGCTCCTGCTCGGCCCCGCACCGCGCGCAGCTGATCATCGGCGGTTGCGGAGGTAGTCCGCCACCACCTCCGCGCCCAGCCCGTCGAGCGTCGGGGCCACCACGCGGCCGCCGCAGCGGCGGGCGATGCCGTCCATGAACGCCGCCAGGCGGGGGTCGTCGCCGAGCACGAAGAACGTGAACGCCGCCCGCAGCCCGGTGAGCCGGTCCAGCTCGGCGACCGTGGCGTGCAGCGTCGCGGGGCTGGTCGGGTACTGGAACGCGGCGTAGCCGTCGGGTTCGAGGTGCGCGGTCGGCTCGCCGTCGGTGACGACGAGCACCACCGGACGGGCGTCCGGGCTGCGCCGCAGGTGCTGGCCTGCGAGCGTGAGCGCGTGGTGCAGGTTCGTGCCCTGCTCCCACACGGCCTCCAGCCCGATGAGCTCGCCGAGGTCGACCTTGCGGGCGTGCCTGCCGAACGTGATGAGCTTCAGGTCGTCGCCGCGGAAACGGGTGGAGATGAGCTGGTGCAGCGCGAGGGCCGTGCGCTTCATCGGCACCCAGCGCCCGTCCTGCACCATCGACCACGAGGTGTCGACGCACAGCGCCACCGCGGCCCGGGTGCGCTGCTCGGTCTCGACGATCTCCACGTCGGTGACGTCCAACAGCCGTTCGTCGCCGCCCGCGTGCCGCAGCTGCGCGTTGAGCAGGGTGCGCGGCACGCTCCACGCCTCGGTGTCGCCGAACGCCCACGGCCGCGTGGTGCCGGTGGCGTCGCCCGCGGCCCCCGAGCGGTGGGTCTCGCGCTCGCCGCGGCGGGACCCGAGCTGGTCGACGACGTCGCGCAACGCCGACTCCCCCAGACGCCGCAACGCCTTGGGCGACAGCGAGAGCGACCCGTCGGGAGCCCGCTCGAACAGGCCCTGGCGCTCCAACTCGCGCTGCAGCTCGGACAGGGCGCGGGCGTCGACGCGGGCCTCGTCACCGAGGTGGCGTTCGAGGGAATCGAGGTCGATGTCCTCCAGCCGCGCCCCCGGGTAGCTCTGGGCCAGCTGCTCGGCGAGCGCATCGAGCTGGCCGAGCTGCTCCATGGCCCGGGTGGCCTCGCCCATGCCCATCGGGTTGTCGCCGCGGAACCGGCCGCTGCCCTGCCAGTCCTCGCCCGGGCGCAAGCCTTGCAGCTGCGCGTCCATGCGGGCCAACGCCTCGGAGAGCCGCGGGTCGCCGAAGGCCTGCTGCGCCAGCTCCATCAGCTCGTTGCGCTGGGCCTCGCTCATCGAGTTGAGCATCCGCTGGGCGGCGGCGGCCCGGCTGGCGAGCAGGTCGACCAGCTCCTCGGTGTTCTGCGGGTTCTCGGGGAAGAACTCGCCGTGCTTGGCCATGAACTGGTCGAACTGCGCGGTGGTGTCCTGGCCCGCGGCGTGGTTGGCGAGCAGGTCGTTGAGGTCGTCGAGCATCTCCCGGATCCGCTCGACGTCCTCGGGCGACGCGTTCTGCATCGCCTCCTTCATGCCCTGGAACCGCTGGTCGAGCATCTCGCGGCCGAGCAGGTCGCGGATCTGCTCGTAGGCCTCGCGCGCGTCGGCGGACCGCCAGTCGTACTCGGCGAGCTCCCGCACGGCCCCGCCGGTGTCGGCGGGCAGGGCGTCGAGCTGCATCTCGCGGAACCGGGCGTCGTCGCCGTCGTCGCGGGCGAGCGCGTCGCGCTCGGCCTGGATCGCCTTGCGGAGCAGCTCGCGGACCTCCTGCAGGGTGCCGTCGAGCCGGTTGTCGCGCTGCAGGCGAGACCGGCGTCGCCAGACCTCCCGCGTCAGGTCGTCGAGCCCGCGCCGCTCGCCGATGCCGCGCCGCAGCAGCTCCTGCAGCGCCGTGCGCGGCGAGGAGCCCTCCATGACGTCGCGGCCGATCTCATCCAGCGCTGCGCGGAGGTCGACCGGCGGGGCGAGCGGATCGGGCCCGTCGGTGTAGGGGCCGTAGGCGTACCGGCGTCCGCTTCTCTTCACGTCTCCACGCTACGTCGCTGACGGTGCGGATCGCTCCGCGAAAACCACCCGATAGGGTCATCGGCGCGAACGCGGCTGGTCGAGACCCCGAGCACGGCCTCGCCGCGTCGGTGGAGGAGGGCCGCCATGCGAGACGACACCATCCCCGTCCCCGGCGCCGCCGACCGCGCGGTCGCGTACGGCGACCTCACCGACGACCTGCTGCGCACCGACTGGTGGACCGACGCGATGCTGGCCCGCGCCGACATCCCCGTGGTCGACATCCCGTTCGTGTCCATCGGCGGCGGCATCGGCTCCTTCGTCACCGTCGACTACCTGCGCATCTGCGGTGTGCCCCCCTCGGCGATCCGGGTGTTCACCCAGCTCGACACGCCCTGGGAGAGCTACGAGTACCTCACCCGCGTCTCCCAGATCCCGCGCGGCGAGCGGCTGCGCAGCGACTCGGCGTCCTGCCCGGACAACATCTGGGGCTTCCCGAGCTACGCCCTGCGCGAGGCGATGGCGACGCGGTCGCTCAAGCCGTTGGCGCACGTGCTCGTGGAGCCGCTCTTCGACGACTACTGGACGCCCAAAGCGGGGCAGGCGTTCGACTCGATGGAGCAGGAGTACCACCGGATCCGCTACCCGGAGATGGTGGTCAAGGGCCAGGTCCGCATGGTGCGCAGGCGGATGGGCGGCGGCTACTTCACGATCCTCACCCCGCCCGCGGGCGCCACCCGCACCAAGCGCGTGGCGTTCCGCAGCCGGTACGTGCACGTCGCCGTGGGCTACCCCGGGCTGAAGTTCCTGCCCGACCTCATGGACTACCGCGAGACCTACCGCGACTTCGGCAGCGTCGTCAACGCCTACGAGCCGCACGAGCAGATCTACGAGCGGCTGCACCGCGCGCCGGGCACCGTGCTCGTGCGCGGCGGCGGCATCGTCGCCTCGCGCGTGTTGCAACGGCTGATCGACGACCGCGACGCGCGCGGGCTCTCCACCCAGATCCTGCACGCGTTCCGCACGTTCGTCGACGGCCCGCACGGCCCGCACGCGTGGATGCGCAGACCCGGCGGCGACGGCTGGGCCTACCAGGGCTTCAACTACCCGAAGTCGGTGTGGGGCGGGCAGCTCAAGGCCCGCATGCGCAAGCTGGAAGGCCAGGACCGCGCCGCGCTCTACCAGCTGTTCGGCGGCACCAACACCCCGAAGCGCCGGGGCTGGCAGGCCCAGATGCGCCGGGGACGGCAGGAGGGCTGGTACCGGGCCTTCCAGGGCGAGATCGCGACGATGGAGCCCGGCCCGCAAGGCACCGTCCAGGTGCAGCTGAAGACCGCGACGGGGCCCGCGCGGGCGCAGGTCATGGGGGTGATCGACTGCACCGGGCTGGAGGCCGACATCCGCGAGCACCGGGTGCTCGCCGATCTCCTCGACCACGGCGGGGCGGGCCGCAACCCGTTGCGGCGCCTCGACGTGGAGCGCACGTTCGAGGTGCGCGGCACGCGCAGCGAGCCGGGCCGCCTGTACGCCTCGGGCACGGCCACGCTGGGTGGTTACTTCCCCGGCGTCGACACCTTCCTCGGGCTGCAGATCGCGGCGCAGGAGATCGCCGACGACCTCGCAGCCCAGGGCTTCTGCCAGGCGCTCGGCCCGGTGCGGTCGGTGAACCAGTGGTGGAAGTGGGTTTGCGGAGAAAGGATCTGACGAGGCCGTGCTCCCCACGTTGAACGGACGCATCCAGACCCGGATCTTCCTGCTGCTGGTCGTCGGCGGGATCTGGACGCTGCTCCTCACCCCGATGCTGCCGCTCGGCGCGTCGATCGGCGCCGCTTACGGGGCCACGTTCGTGGTGCTCCTCACCGTGCTCGTCCTGGGCGTCGCGTGGGAGTTCGTCTACCACCTCCTCCAGCAGTTCCGCTGGGAGAAGGACTGGCCGACGCTGTTCGGGCTGGTCACCGCGATCAACGAGGGTTTCGTGGTGTGGCTGCTCGTGCACGACGGCTCCGCGCCGGGGCTGCCGTTCCCGGTGACGACCGGGGTGTTCCTCGTCCAGTTCCTCACCACATGGCTCCTCGTGTGGCTGGCCGCGATCGGGCCGATGCGCGTGCCCTTCGTGCATTGGCGCTTCCGCGGCGGGAGGTTGATCTAATGGGCGACGACCGGGCCGAGTTCGACCGGTTGTCGGCGGGCATCCTGGCCGGGCGCGGGGTGGTGGCGCGTTATCCGGGCGTGGTGTGCGTCGCCGACGCGGCAGGCGCCGAGCCGGTGCGGGCGCTGGTCGCGCTGTGCGCGGCGGTGGCGGGGTTCGAGCCGGGGCGCCCGCTCGCCCGCAGGCTCGCGGCGTGGCTCTCCGGCCCGGACGCGCCGCCGTCGAGCCTGCGTTTCGGCACCCTCGCCGACGCGGGCGACCGGTGGGCGGTGTTCCTGTCCGGCGCCGTGAGCCTGCACGACGCGGGCACCGACGCGACCATCCCGGGCGCCGACGCGGCCGCGTGGACCGACCGGCTGGTCACCCCGGGCGGCCCGCTCGTGCTGCTGCTCGACCCGCTGGACGAGGAACGCCCGCAGGGCCGGGCGGACGACGTCTTCGCCGACCTGCACGACCTGCGGGCAGGCACGGTCCCGGGGCGCGGGGTCGTGCTGGCGACGGCGAGCGCGGCGCGGCACACCGCCATACCGCCGCTGCCCGCGCCTGCCTCGGCGACCCCGCCGGACGCGCCGTCCCCACCGGCCGCGCCTGCGCCCGCCGCCTCAGCGCCTGCCGTGCCGGTACCAGGCGCCTCAGCTCCGGTCGCGCCGCCACCCGCCGCGCCTGCCGTGCCGGTACCAGCCGCCTCAGCCCCGGTCGCGCCGCCACCCGCCGCGCCTGCCGTGCCGGTACCAGCCGCCTCAGCCCCGGTCGCGCCGCCACCCGCCGCGCCGGCGCCAGCCGCGTCGGCATCAGCCGCGCCGCCGCTCCGGGACGAACTCGGCCGAGGCGAGGCGCCGGTGCACGCCGAGCCCACGCACGGGCGGCCGGTGCCCGACGAGGAGCCGATCGAGGTGACGGTCGGCGACGGCTCCGGCCCGCCTGCCATCCCGCCCGTCCCACGCGCCGAGGAGCCGCCGGTGCGGCCGCCGCGCCGGTCGGCGCTCATCGACAAGGCGCCCGCGCCCGAGCAACGGGCCCCGCTCACGCCCGGCCGTCCGCTGTCCCCGTCCCGCGGCCAGGGGCCGGGCGGCAACGCACCCCGCGGGCCCGCCGCACCGCGCGACCGCGACGACAGCCCCGTCGTCGAAGGCCCCCGCACCCGCGGCCACCTGTGCGCCCGCGGCCACCTCAACGACCCCCGCTCGCACTTCTGCGTGCTGTGCGGCATCCGGATGAACGAGCGCACCGGCGAGCTGGTGTTCGGCGCGCGACCCCCGCTCGGCCTGCTCGTGTTCGACGACGGCGCCACCTACACCGTCGACGCCGAGTACCTGGTCGGCCGCATGCCCGACGTCGACGAACGCGTCCGCAACGGCTCGCTCCGCTCGATCGTCGTCGAGGACCGCAGCGGCGCGGTCTCCCGCGTGCACGCCGAGGTGCGGGTGGACGGCTGGGACGTGATGTTGGTCGACAGCCGGTCCCGCAACGGCACCCACATCGCGGGCCCCGGCGCGAACACCTGGACGACCGTGCCCTCGGGCCGCTCCCACCGGCTCACCCCGGGCACCCGCGTGCGCCTCGGCAGCCGGACATTCCTCTTCGAGTCGCCGTCGGGCGTGCGCTAGCGCTCGGCGGGGATGCGCGCCAGCACCTGCTGGAGGTCGTCGTCCTCGTCGGACGGTGCGGGCCGCACCCGCACCACCGTCGTCGACCACGCGGCCTGCGGCACCTCGACCCCTTCCGGCAGCACGAGCAGCGCGGGCTCCGCGTCGAGCTCGGTCAGCTCGGTGGCGGCCACCCCCAGCTTGCGCAGCGCCTGCACCGTGGCGGCCGCCCGCCGCCCGGAGCGGCGGTCGGCGTCGTCGGTGACGCCCACCGCGATCGGCGCGCCGAGGTGCAGCGCGAGCCGTCCGGCCAGCCGGGCCGCCGCCCGGCCCGCGCCCGTGCCGTCGAGCAGGACGTGCACCGCGGCGGACGCCGGGGCGGCGAGCGCGGGCCGCACCACCACGAGCGCGGCCTCGCCGACGTCGGGCAGGTCGACGACCTCGCAGGCCTCCGGCGGCTCCGGCAGCACGACGACGTCGGCCCGCACGTCGCGCGCGAGCGCCGCGACGTCGCTCACCGGGCTCGCCGAGAACCGCGCGACGACCCGGCTGCGCAGCCCGTCGTCCGACGCAGGCGCCAACCCCCGCAGTTCCTCGCCCGCGTGCGTGATCGTCAACAGGTCCGAGCCGAGGCCGCTGGCCAGCTCCAGGGGCACGCGCGGCGTCGGCAGCAGCCGCGCCAGCACGATCCGCGCTGGCCGCTCCGGGCCCACCAACGCCGACGCGAGCTGGGTCAGCCGCCGCCCGGCCCCGTCGTCGGTGCCTGCGGGCACGGAGACCAGCACCCCGAACGAGTCGGCCTCACCCAGCTCGGCCCGCTCCGCCTCGGCGATGTCGCGGGCCACGATCCGCTCCGGGTAGACCCGCCGCAGCAGCGGCTCGGTCATGACGGTCGTGATGATCGCCATCAACACCATCAGCGTGAACAGCCGGGTGTCGAGCACCCCCAGCTGCAGCCCCACCTGCAGGATGACGATCTCCGTGAGCCCCCGCGTGTTCATCAGCACGCCGAGCGCGGCGGCCTGGCGGTGCGGCACCTGCGAGAGCCGGGCGGCGGCCAGCGCGCCGAGGAACTTGCCGCCGATCGCCGCGACCAGGATCAGCAGCAGCTCCACCACGCCGGCGGCGCCGACGCCGCGCACGTCCACCTGGAGCCCGGCGATCACGAAGAACACCGGCAGCAGGAGCAGGGTGCTGACCTGTTCGAGCCGTTGCAGCACGGCCCGGGTGAGCGCGGGCTCCGCGCGCGGCATGACCGCGCCGAAGACGAACGCGCCGAAGATGGCGTGGATGCCGATGGCCTCGGTGGCGCACGCCGACAGCAGCAGCCCGGCGAGCACCGCGCCCAGCACGTCGGGCGTGAGGCGCCCGGCCGCCCGGTAGCGCTCCGTGAGCCGGGCCAGCAGCGGCCGCACCACGACGAGCATCACCAGCGCGTACACCGCGGTGAGCAGCAGGATCGTGCCGAAGCCCGCGAGCGTGCCGCCCACCGCGACCGCGACGACGACGGCGAGCAGCGACCACGCCACCACGTCGTCGATCGCCGCGCAGGCGAGCGCCAGCACGCCGACCGGGGTGCGGTGCATGCGGCGTTCGGTGAGGATCCGCGCCAGCACCGGGAACGCCGTGATCGACATCGCGGCGCCGAGGAAGAGCGCGAACGCGAGCGGGGGCACGGTGTGCGCGTCGGGGCCCGCGACGGAGTGCGCCGGGTAGAGCACGACGGCCAGCGCCGCCCCCAGCCCGAAGGGCAGCGCGATCGACGACAGCGAGACCGTGGTGGCGACCCGCCGCCTGCTCTGGATCAGCCGCAGGTCCACCTCGAGCCCGACGATGAACATGAACAGCACGAGCCCGAGCTGGGCGATGACCGTGAGGTGCGGCCGGACGTCGGCGGGGAACAGCAGCTGCGGCAGGTTGCCCGGCAGCAGCCCCAGCACGCTCGGGCCGAGCACGATCCCGCCCAGGATCTCGCCGATGACGGCGGGCTGGCGCAGCCGCACGAACAGCCTGCCCATGAGCCGGGCGACGACGATGACGATCGCGATGTCGAGGAAGACGAACGGCAGTACGTCCTTGGCCACGCGGCCCCCTCACGGCTTTTCCCGACCGGCGCGGGCTAGGGTATCGACCGCTGAACGGCAGGTCGCACCGGCCAGAGGGAGATCAAGGATGGACCCGTCCCCGCTCGCGACGCCCGTCGATACCCGGGGGCAGGCCGCCGTTCCCGCTGCCGTCGCCGACTACGTGGTCGTGCGCCAGCTGGGCGAGGGCAACCACGGCCGCTACTACCTGGCCCGGCCACCGGCCCGGCTGGAGCTGGCCGAGGAGTTCGTCGCGCTCAAGGTCTTCGGCGACCGGGTCGGCGAGCTCGCCTACGAGCGCGGGGTGCGCGAGCTGCGCGCCTTCGCCGCCGTCCGCTCGCCCTACCTCGTCACCGTGTACGACGCCGTCCTCGAGGACACCTTCGCCTACGCGATGCAGTACTTCCCGCTCGGCTCGCTGTCCGCTCCCGCGCGGCCGCTGGCGCGGACGGAGGTCCACCGCGCTCTGGAGAACGCCGCGCGGGCGGCCCACGCGCTGCACGAGGCCGGGATGGCGCACGGCGACATCAAGCCCGCCAACGTGCTGCTCACCGAGGGCTCGGGCGGCAGCGCAGCCGGGATCGGCGGCAGGCTCTCCGACCTCGGCCTCGCCCGCTTCCTCGCGCCCGGCGCCACGCTCACGAGCATGGGTCGCGCCAGCTCGGTCGAGTACGTCGACCCGGACGTCATCGGCGGGGCGCGGCCGTCGCGGCGCACCGAGATCTGGGCGCTCGGCGCCACCGTGCACCGCGCGTTGGCGGGCACCGGCCTCTACGGCGAGCTGCCCGACGCCCAACCGCTGCTGGCCATCCGGAAGGTGCTCGGCGCCCAGCCGCAGATCGACCCTGCGCTGCGACGCGACGAGGCCGAGCTCGTGCGGCTCTGCCTCGCCCCCGACGACGGCAGGCTGCCGACCGCGGAGGCCGTGGCCGACCGCCTGGCCGCGCTGCGCCCCTGACGTCCGTCAGGCGGTGCCCGCCAGGTTGAGGATCGTCACCGTGCCGTCGTTGAGGTTCGTGACGTAGGCCTGCCTGCCGTCGCGGCTCACCGAGACGCTCGTGGGCGCCTTGCCCACCGGCACCCGCGACACGATGTCCATGGTCTTCATGCTGAACACCTGGATGGCGTTGTCGTCGACCGCGGCGATGTAGATGTGCTCGCCGTCGGCGGACAGCGTGATGTCCTGCGGGTGGCTGGCCGTCGGGACGGTCTTGATGACCTTGTTCGAGTTGGTGTCGATCACGCTCAGCGAGTTGCTGTCGTAGTTCACGTTGAACAGCAACGGCTTCGTGGGGTGGCGCAGGATGCTGTGCGGCGACTGCCCCACCGGCACGGTCGTGATCACCTTGTCGTTGGTCGTGTCGATCATCGAGACCACGTTCGACTCGTGGTTCGCCGCGTACAGCGTCTTGCCGTCGGCGGAGACGTCCACCCAGTGCGGGTTCGGCGCCACCTTGATCGTGTTGATCACGTTGTTCGTCGCCGTGTCGATCACGGTGATCGACCCGGAGTCGTGGTTGGGCACGTAGACCTTCTTGCCGTCCGGCGTGACGTCGAGCGCGAACGGGCGCACACCCACGGGGATCGTGGCGATGAACGCGTTGGTGGCGGTGTCGAGCACGCCGACGACGTTCACCGTGCGCGCGTTGTTGAAGATGCTGACGTAGGCGCGCTTGCCGTCCGGGGCGAAGGACACGAACTGCGGGCCGCCCTCCGCCACCTTGATCGTGCCGGTGACCGCGTTGCGGGTGGTGTCGAAGATGCTCAGGACGCCGAGCTCGCGGTTGGCGATGTACGCGAAGCGGCCGCTGGGGGCGATCTCCATGTAGCCGGGCGTGGAGTTGGCGGGCACGGTCTGCCCGACGGTCGGGGTGTCGACGCTCCGCCCGACCGAGGCCGCGGGCGGGGCGATGATCGCCGGGCCGACCGGGCCGGACGGCGCGGCGCCCGCGGGGGGCGGGGTCTCCGGCGACGGCGCGGGTGCGGGGCCGCGGGACAGGAACCAGATCGCGCCCGCCGCGGCGCCCACCACGAGCAGCGCGATCACCGCGAGCAGGCCGATGAACCGCGCGCGCGACCCGCCCTTGCGCGGTGGCTCGGGTGGGGGCCCACCGGGACCGAACGGCGGCTGCGGCGGACCGGGCGGCGGCCCGGCCGCGCGCGGGTACTCGATCGGGACGCCGACGGTGGGCGCGGCGCCCGGGTCGTCGTGCCGCGCCTCGGGGTAGCGCGGGCCTGCCGGATCGTCGTACCGCGGCTCGCCGTAGCCCGGCCCGGCGGCGTCGTCGTACCGCGGCTCGGCGTAGGCAGGCCGCGTGGCGTCGTCGTAATGCGGCTCGGCGTAGGCAGGCCGCGTGGCGTCGTCGTGCTGCGGCTCGGCGTAACGCGGGCCGGTGGGGTCGTCGTACCGCGGCTCGGCGTAGCCCGGCCCGGGGGGCTCGGTGATGCCGCCCGCCGCCATGGCGGCGCCGACCCCGGCGGGCGCGCCGACCAGCGGCCGCGCGATCACCGTCTCCGACTCCGACGGCGCCTCGACCCGGCGCGTGATCTCCTCGACGTGCTGCTCGGTCTGGTCGCCCGGCATCGAGATCGCGGCGCGCGCCGCGGCGGCCAGGGCCCCGGTGCTCGGGTAGCGGTCGGCGGGGTTCTTCGCCATCCCCTTCGCGACGACCGCGTCGAGCTCGGTGCCCACGGCCGGGTTGACCGCGCTCACCTTCCGCGGCGCGGTGTAGAGGTGCGCGTACATCAGGGCGGGCAGGTCGTCGCCGAGGAACGGCTTCTCGGCGGTGAGGCACTCGAAGAGCACGCACGCCAGCGAGTAGACGTCGGTGCGCGGGTCGACCGGGTGGCTCTCGAAGCGCTCGGGCGCCATGTAGTCGAGGGTGCCGATGGTGGCGCCGGTCATCGTGAGCTTCGACCGGTTGTGGCCCACGGCGTGCGCGATGCCGAAATCGGCGACGTAGACGAAGTCGTTGGCGGTGACGAGCACGTTGCTGGGCTTGACGTCGCGGTGCACCACGCCGTCGGCGTGCGCGGCGTCGAGGGCCTCGGCGATCTGGGAGACCAGCCCGACGGCCCGCTCGGGCGACAGGGGGCCACCGCGTTCGATCAGCGCGCCGAGGTTGGGCCCGTCGACGAGGCGCATGTCGATGAACAGCCTGCCGTCGATCTCGCCGTAGTCGTGGATCGGGATGACGTGCGGCTCGCGCAGCCGGGCGACGGCGTAGGACTCGCGCTGGAAGCGGCGCTGGTACTCCGGGTCGTCCGACAACGCCGTGGGCAGCAGCTTCAATGCGACCTCGCGGTCGCGCCGCGTGTCGTAGGCGCGGAAGACCTCGCCCATGCCGCCCGAACCGATGATGCCTTCGATCCGGTACTGGCCGAACTGCTGCATGACCCCCCCAACGTGACCCGCCGACGGCCCCGGCAGGCACCGGGTCGTGCTGGGAGTCGAACGGGTGACGAAGGATGTTACCGCGGTAACCGGCCGCTGCCGAGAATGTTCAGGAGAGCACAATGGACCCGTCGACGACCGTGACCGGACGGGCCGGGAGCGCCCGCGGCGCGGGGCCGCTCGCCACGGTGCCGTCGAGGCGGTAGCGGCTGCCGTGGCAGGGGCATTCGATGAGGCCGTCGACCACCTTGTCGACGATGCAGCCGGTGTGGGTGCAGACGGCGGTCAGGCCGACGAAGCGGCCTGGGGTGGGCTGGGTGACCACGACCTCCAGGCTCTCGAACACCGTGCCGCCGCCGACCGGGACGTCGGACGCCGGACCGAGCTTGGTGCCCGCCGAGCCCGAAGCGGTCGGTTGGGCGACCTGCGAATCGGCCGGGGCGTCGGTGGGCGGAGCGGGCGGCGGCGATGGCGGGGGTGGGGGCGCGCATCCGGCCACCGCGCCCCCGGCCGCCAGCCCCGCAGCCGTCGCGATCACCTGCCGCCTGCCCACCGTCTGCCGCCGCTCCGCTCCCATGGCGCGGAGTATGCCGGTCTACCCGTAGCGGACGGTGTCGTTGTCGCCTTCGTCCTTTGCCAGCCGCCGGGTGAGGAACAGCAGCTCCAGCGCGAGCTCGGCCGCGCTGGCCATCGGCCCGGGCTCCTCGGTGCCCGCCGCGTCGAGCCGCTTGGCCACCTCGGTGAGCACGGCGTCGACGGCGCGGCCCGCGGGCAGGGCGGCCACCACCTCGGCGGCGGGCACCCGCTCCCCCGTCCGGACCGGCGACTTCGCCACGGCCTCCGCGAGCGGGGTGAGGTCGAGGCCGCGCAGCCGTGCCCGCGCGGTGGCGGCGGTAGCGGTGCGCAGGAGGTGTTCGAGGTGCTCGGACTCCCGGCCCTCTTCGCCCGAGGCGAACTCCAGCTTGCCGCGCAGCACGTCGGGCACCGACTCGAGGTCGATAGGACGGGCCACGGCGCGGGGCTCGCCGGTGAGCGCGGCCCGGCGCAGCGCGGCGGCGGCCACCGTCTCGGCGGCGGCCACGGCGAACCGGGCCGACACGCCCGAACCCTGGTCGATGGCGCTCGACTCGCGCAGAGAACGGGTGAAACGGGCGACGACCTCCCGCAGGTGGCTGGGCACCTCGGCGACCAGCTCGGCCTCCTGGTCGACCAGCGCGACCTCGTCGGCCAGCGCCAGCGGGTAGTGCGTGCGCACCTCGGCGCCGAAGCGGTCCTTGAGCGGCGTGATGATCCGCCCGCGGTTGGTGTAGTCCTCCGGGTTGGCCGACGCGACGAGCAGGACGTCCAGCGGCAGCCGCAGCGTGTAGCCGCGAACCTGGATGTCGCGCTCCTCCATCACGTTGAGCAGCGAGACCTGGATCCGCTCGGCGAGGTCGGGCAGCTCGTTGATGGCCACGATGCCCCGGTGGGCGCGCGGCACGAGGCCGTAGTGGATGGTCTCGGGGTCGCCGAGCGAACGCCCTTCGGCGACCTTGACGGGGTCGATGTCGCCGATGAGGTCGGCCACGGCGGTGTCGGGGGTGGCGAGCTTCTCGGTGTAGCGCTCGTCGCGGCGCCGCCACGCCACCGGCAGGTCGTCGCCCAGCTCGGCGGCGCGCCGCCGGGAGGCCGGGGTGATCGGGGCGTAGGGGTGCTCGCCGAGCTCGGCGCCCGCGATGACCGGGGTCCACTCGTCGAGCAGGCCGACGAGCGCGCGCAGCAGCCGGGTCTTGCCCTGGCCGCGCTCGCCGAGCAGCACGACGTCGTGGCCCGCGAGCAGGGCCCGCTCCAGCTGGGGGAGCACGGTGCCCTCGAAGCCGACGATGCCCGGCCACGGGTCGCGCCCCGCCTTCAGCGCGGTGATCAGGTTGTGGCGGATCTCGTCCTTGACGCCACGCTGGACGTGGCCGGACGCGCGGAGCGCGCCCAGGGTGCTGGGAAGCTCGTGAGGCACCCCTCCCACGCTACGCCCGGACGGGGCGAGCGGCCTGTCGCCGGAGTCAGGCGGGAGCGACGGGGGTGGCGGTGCGGTCGGGCCAGCAGCCGACCTCCTGGCGCCCGCCCTGCCCGTCGACGAGCCGGGCGCCGAGACCGCACGCGGCGAGCCACGAGCCCGCGACGGCCCCGCGCAGCAGGGCTCCGGAGGTGGCGGCGTTGGCGGCGGGCGCGGTGGCGCCGAGCACGACGAGGTGCCGCCACACGGGCTCGACCGGGCGCGCGGTAGCGGTGACGACGAGCTTGCGCAGGGGGCCGCGGGTGGGCAGCCCGACCGTGCTCAGCGCGCCGCCGTCGATCGCGAGGACGGTGGGCACGGTGTCGGACGTGGTGGGCAGGGCGATGCGCCAACCGCCCGCGGGCGCGAGGCCGGAGACGGCGAGATCGCCGCCGATGGCGACCAGCACGCCGCAGCTGGCCGCCTCGGCCACCGCCTCGGCGCAGCGCTGGACCGCGACCGCCGTCAACGACGGAGCCGGGTCGAGGTGGAGGGGGCGACGGCGGCCGCGCCCGGTCTCCAGCCCGTCGAGGGCGGCCAGGCGGTGGTGGACGACGCCGTTGGGCGGAGCGGTGGTGACGCCGTAGGGGAAGCGGCCCGCAGGCGACGGCGGCTGCGGCGCGATGTGGCGCCGACGCCGCGTGGACCGCGGTCGGACGGCGCGATCCAGCGCGGTGAGCTCCTCGCGCAGCACCTCGCGGGCCTCACGCAGCTGCCACGGGTCGGTGAGCACGACCCGGCAGGGCACGTCCCACACCAGGAAGTCGGCGCCGATCGTGACCGTTCGGGAGCCGGTGTGCAGTTGGAGCTTCATGGGGAGCCTCCGGTCATGGGCCTGGTCGGGCCCGATCAGGTGCTGTGAGCAGCATCGCAAAGGGAGGCTGTGAGCAGGCTGAGCGGAACTTGTGGAGCGAACGTCGGCGCTGAGCGGAACTTGTGGAGCGAACGTCGGCGCTGAGCGGAACTTGTGGAGCCGGCCTTGCCCGAGTTACCCGAGCACCGCGAGGAGCGGCACCGCGACCAGGGCTCCCGCGATCAGCCGGACCAGCGCCCGCAACGCGAGCGGGAGGGGTGCGGGCGGCTCGACGATGCGGGCCAACCTGCGGTGCAGCGCCGCGGTGAACGAGCTCAGCGCGGCGGCGGGCGCCACTCCCCCCATCGCGCCGAGCGCCCCGGAGAGCTGCTTGGGGCTCGCCTGCCGCACGGCGACGTCGTCGGCCCGCATCTCGATCAGCGTGGCGACGGCGAACTGCGCGCACACCATCCCCCGCACGAAGGGCGCGGTCGCCCCCCACGCCACGAAGGGCAGCACGACGAGGTCGTGCCGCTCCCGCAGGTGCGTGCGCTCGTGGGCGAGCACGGCCCACACCTGGTCGACGTCGAGGCAGTCCAGCACGCCCGCCGAGACGACGAGGCGGGAGCGCAGGCCCGGCAGGCAGTAGGCCACCGGGACGGGGTGCTCGAGCACGCGGGCGCCCGGCGCGGCGGGCCACGGCGTGGCGAGCAGGTCGAGCAGCTCGCGGTGCCGGGCGCGAACGCGCAACGTGCGCACCGTGACGGCGACGAGCACGCCGAGCAGCCGCGCGGCCAGCGCCGCGGTGAGGACGAGCGCGCCGACGTGCGGGACGTCCAGCGCGGGCAGCCGCCCGGCACCGAGCTCGTCGAGCACCGAGTCGAGGGCGGGCCGGGGCGCACCGAGCGGCGACAGCCCGTAGATCACCCCGGCGCTCAGCAGCGCGAGGCCGCCCGCGAGCCCGATGGCCTGCCAGAGCAGCAGCGCCCCGACCGGGTCGCGGCCGGGCCAGCGGGCCCTGGCCAGCAGGCGGCTCACCGGTTCGGCGAGCGCCACGCCGAACACGAGCAGGCCGAGCGCAACCAGCTCCATGGTGGCTAGGCCACGGTCAGGTCAGTCGAGGAGGTCGCGCAGCGCGGCGCGCTCGTCGTCGGGGATGGAGCCGAGGAAGCGGGCCAGCGCGGCCCCCCGGTCCGGGGTGGCGTCGAGCGCGTCGCGCATCAGCTCGGCGACGTGGTCGGCGCGGCTCGCCGTCGCCCGGTAACGGTGGGCGCGGCCGCTGCGCTCCCGGGTGACGAGGCCCTTGCGCTCGAGGCGACCCAGCACGGTCAACACCGTAGTGGTGGCCAGCTCACGACCCGCCAGCGCGTCCTGCACATCGCGCGCGGTGACCGCGGTGTCGGCGGACCACAGCGCGTCCATCACGGCGCGTTCCAGCTCACCCAACGTCGGCACGCCCCTGATTCTACCTGAGGTAGAGCTAATGGACCTGTACCTCGTCGCCGACCTGGAGGTAGGCGAACCAGGCCATGGCGTCCTCGTGGCCGAGCTTCACGCACCCGCCCGACGAGGTGTCCTGGCGACCTTCGTGGAACGCGATGCCGCCGTCGGCGAAGAACACCGAGTACGGCATCTGCACGAGGTACTGGCGGCTGGTGTACTGCTCGGCCTTCCACTGCACGTGGAAGGTGCCGATCGGGGTCGGGTCGTCCTGGTCGCCGGTCATGATGTGCGCCGGGCCGCGGGTGACGCTGCCGTCGTCGAACAGCCAGGCCCGGCCCTCGGCGATGTCGACGCACGCCTTGGCGGTCGCCGTGCACGGCGTGCCCGGGACGAGCGCCACCTTCGCCCGGGTGGCCGTCGTGCGGGGGGTCGCCGTCGCCTTCGGGGTGGAGGGCGCCCTCGTGGCCGATCCGCCGGAGCCGCCCGCCGGCGCGGGTGCCGCCGCGGGTGCGGCGGCGGGAACGAGCGCGGGAACGGCGGCGGGTACGGCCGCCGGAGCGGGGTGGGCCGCAGGCAGGTCGGCGGCGAGCGCCGTGCTGGCGCCGGGCAGCGGGCCTGCCGGGCTGCCCGTCCCGACGAGCGCCGCCGCGCCGACGACCACGAGCGCCGTCGTCACGACCGCGCCGAGCACCGCGGCCCGCGCACGGCCGTGCTTCCCGCGTCGTGCGCGGGATCGAACGTGAGATCCCACCTTCAGGTCCCTTTCCCCGGTACTGACCGGAGCAACGACCTGCGCAGGCGAACGTGACGACCCGTGATCCGAGCGTCACATTCGGTGGCTGAGACGCATCCTCGGCCGCTGTCGGACCCGCCGCATAGAGTGCGGCCATGGCCGAGGCGGGTGAGCTGCGCATGGGCACGGCGGCGGGCCGGTGGGTGCTCGCGACCACCGTGCTCGGCTCCGGGATCGTGATGATCGACGGCACGGTCGTCAACGTGGCGCTGGCGAGCATCGGGCACGAACTCGACGCCGGGTTCAGCGATCTGCAGTGGACGGTCAACGCCTACACGCTGGCGCTGGCGTCGCTGATCCTGCTCGGGGGCGCGCTCGGCGACCACTTCGGCCGTAGGCGGATCTTCCTCATCGGCGTGGCGTGGTTCGCGGTGGCGTCGCTCGCCTGCGGCCTGGCCCCCACCGTCGAGGTCCTGATCGCGGCGCGGGCGCTGCAGGGCATCGGCGGCGCGCTGCTCACCCCCGGGAGCCTCGCCCTCATCTCCGCCTCGTTCCACGGGCCCGACCGCGCGGCCGCGGTCGGCGCCTGGTCCGGCCTCGGCGGGGTCGCGGGCGCCGTCGGCCCGTTCCTCGGCGGGTGGCTCGTCGAGTGGACGTGGCGGGCCGTCTTCCTGATCAACATCCCGCTGGCGGTGTTGGTCATCGTCGTCGCGCTCCGCCACGTGCCGGAGAGCCGCGACCAGGAGTCGGCGCCGGGGCTCGACGTGTCCGGCGCGGTCCTCGGCGCGCTCGGGCTGGGCCTGCTCACCTGGGGGCTCACCGCGCTCGGTGCCGAGGGGGTCACCGCGGTCGGGCTGGGCACCACGGCCGCGGGCGTGGTCGCGCTGGTCGCCTTCGTGCTGGTCGAGATGCGCTCGTCGCACCCGCTCGTGCCGCCTGCGCTCTTCGCCAACCCGGTGTTCAGCGCGGCCAACGTCGCCACGCTGCTCATCTACGGGCCGCTGAGCGTCGTGTTCCTCGTGCTGGTCCTGCAGCTGCAGACCGTGGCGGGCTTCAGCCCGGTGGCCGCGGGCACGGCCCTGCTGCCGCTCACGGTGATCATGTTCCTGTTCTCGGCGCGCGTGGGCGCGCTGGCCGGGCGCATCGGGCCACGGCTGCCGATGACCATCGGGCCCCTGGTGTCCGCGTGCGGGCTGCTGCTCCTGCTGCGCGTCGGGCCCGACGCGTCGTGGTTCACCGATGTGCTGCCCGCGATGATCGTGTTCGGCGCGGGGATGACGCTCACGGTCTCGCCGCTCACCGCCACCGTGCTCGACGCGGCCCCCGATCGGTTCGCCGGGTCGGCATCCGGGGTGAACAACGCCGTGGCCCGCGCCGCCGGGCTGCTGGCCGTCGCGATCATCCCGGGCATCGCGGGCATCGAGGGCGACTCCTACAACGACCCGACCGCGCTCAACGCCGGGTTCCGCACGTCGGTGCTGATCTCCGCGGGGCTCGTCGTCGCGGCCGCGGTCGTGTCGTTCATCTTCATCCGACGCCCACGCGCCGCCCCCGCGCCCGAGCGGGTGCGCGTCGAGGACTGCTTCCGCTGCGAGGTCAACGCACCCATGCCGTACCCGGCCGACCGGTGAACCCGCGAGCGCGCGCCGCGCCGTTCCGCATGAAGCCCCGCGTGCTGGTGGCCGCCGATCCGAGCAGGCCGTCGGGCGTTCCGGCGGGCACGGAGGCCGTGGTCGTCGGCGGCGGCATCGCGGGCGTGAGCGCGGCCGTGGTGCTGGCCGAGCGCGGGGTGGCCGTCACGCTGCTGGAGGCCGCGCCGACGTTGGGCGGGCGGCTCGGCGCGTGGCCGCACACCCTGCCGGACGGCACGCCGCAGGTGGTCGAGCACGGGTTCCACGCCTTCTTCCGGCACTACTACACGTGGCGCGACATCCTGCGCCGCATCGACCCCGGTCTGGCGTTCCTGCGGCCGATCGGCGGCTACCCGGTGATCTCCCGGAGCTGGCCGCCGGAGGACCTCACCGGCCTGCCCGGCGCTCCGCCGCTCAACCTGATCGCGCTCTTCGCCCGCTCCCCCAGCCTCGGGCTGCGCGACCTCCTCGGCTCCGACCAGGCGTTGGCGGGCCAGCTCTTGGCCTACGACGCCGCCGCCACCACTGCCGCCTTCGATGACGTGCCCGCCGCGCGGTTCCTCACCGAGCTCGGCATGTCCGACCGCGCGCAGGCGATGCTGTTCGAGGCGTTCGCCCGGTCGTTCTTCGCCCGCCCCGCCGCGCTCTCGGCGGCCGAGCTGATCGCGATGTTCCACTACTACTTCCTCGGCAACCCCGAGGGCATCGGGTTCGACGCCCCCGACACCGACTACCTCATCTGCATCTGGGCACCGCTGCGGGCGTACCTGGAGCGCCGCGGGGTGCAGGTGCGCACCGGCACTCCGGTGCGGGCGCTGCACGCGGCGGCCCGGTGGCGCGTCGAGACCGACGAGGAGGCGCTCGAGACGCGGCACGTCGTGCTGGCGCTCGATCCCGGCGCCCTCCGCACGGTGGTCGGGGCGTCGTCCGTGCCCGAGGAGCTGGCGCGGCAGGCGGCGGCCTGCGCGGTCGCGCCGCCGTTCGCGGTGGCCCGCCTCTGGCTCGACCGCGACGTCGACCCGGCCCGACCCGTGTTCAACGCCGTGAGCCGCGAGCCGACGCTCGACTCGGTCACCGTCTACTCCCGGCTCGAACGCCCGTCGGCGGAATGGGCGGCCCGCACCGGCGGCTCGGTGGTCGAGCTGCACTCCTACGCCTGCACCGCGCCGGACGGCGCCACGGCCACCGAGCGCATGCGCGCCGAGCTGCGGGCGCTGTGGCCCGAGACCGGGGATGCCCGCGTGGTGCACAGCCAGGTCCGGTTCGAGGCCACGGCCCCGACGTTCCCGCCCGGCACGGCGGGCACCCGCCCGCGGGTCACCGGGGCGGCGCCCGGGGTGCGGATCGCGGGCGACCACGTCGACCCGCCGTACCTGTGCGGGCTCATGGAGCGCGCGGCCCTCACCGGTGTGCTGGCCGCGAACGACGTGCTCGGTGAGGTGGGCGCCCGCCCGGAGCCGGTGCGGGGCGTGCCCCAGCGGGGCCTGCTCGCGGGGTGGCGGGTCAGCTGAGCCGGGCGTCGCGCACCACGGCCACGAGGTTGCGCCGCACCCACACCGGGTTCGCCGCGAACGACGGCGATTTCTGCAGGTTGTTGGAGACGTGCAGCAGCCAGCCCAGCACGATGAGCGTGCGCGCGGGCAGCACGTCGCCGCCGAGGTTGCGCTGCGCACGGGCCAGCAGGTCGCCGTCGGGGTGTTGGTCGTCGGCGAGCCGGTCGAGCACGACGGCCCCGAGCTCGGCCCCGCGCGCGACGGCCTCGGAAGTGAGCAGGAAGGTCACCACGTCGAGCACGGCGAGCCCGTCCGGCCTGCCGTCGCACCAGTCGACGACGGCCACCACCCGGCCGTCGTCGTCGGCGAGGACGTTGTCCGCGGTGTAGTCGCCGTGCGTCCACCCGGTGGCGACGAGCGCGCCGCGCACCTGCTCGGCCAGCGCGCTGCCGAGCGCCTCCACCGCAGCCCGCTGCGCCCGCGGCAGCGCGGCCCGCACGACGGCGATCGGGTCGTGCACCCACCGGCGCAGCGCGGGCTCGTCGACGAGCACCGGCTGCGCCGTGCACCGGTGCATCTCGGAGATCGTCGCGACGGCGCTGGACCGGTAGGCCCGCCGCCGTCGCGGGTCGCGCAGCGCGCCCGGCCCCCCGGAGCCCGGGAGTCGCGACTCCAGCACGCAGTACGAGCCGGAGACGTCGCCCTCGCCCACGATCCGCGGCAGCACCCGGTGCCATTCGGTCAGCCGGTCGTCGTCGCGCAGCAGACGGAGGACCTCGGTCTGGCGGCGGAGCTGCGCCTGCCCCTGCGGGCTGTCGCTCGCCTTGAGCAACGCGCCCGTGGCCCCGTCCTCGTCCGGTCCGACCGGGCCGAACCCGACGACCACCGAGTCCGAGCCACCGGAGAGCCGCTTCCCCAGCACCCACCCGTCGTGCCCGTGCGTGTCGACGAGCGGGCGCACGCGGCGCAGCAGAGCGGCCGAGCGCATCGCGTCGACCCGGGTCGAGAGCAGCGGCGGCAGCCAGGGCGCGGTCGCGACGAGGATCCCGCCCGCGATGACGGTCTGCGCCGCCAGCCATGCGGCGCCGACGGCCGCAATCCCCAGGTACGGCATGAACAGCCACGACGCCGCGATGACGAGTACCGCAACCGTGGCGGGCACCCCGAACAGCACACCCATCCGCTGCCGCACGCGGGCGGCGTTCACGGTGGAGGCCGTCACCACGTTGGGCACCGCCGAGAGCGCCAGCAGCACCAGCGTGAGGCTGCCTTCCCGGGCGTACTGGACGCCGAAGACCGAGAGCACCCGGTACGAGGCGACGGCCAGCACCACCGCGACCGGCGTCACCAGGGTGAAGGCCCGGCGCATCATGGCCCGCCGCGCCGCGTCGACGGCCGAGGGATCGGCAGCCGAGCTGTGCGCCACCATGGACTGCCCCATGCTGGACGACACGGTGTAGAGCGCCTGCGCGATCGTCCAGACGATGCCGTAAACGGCCGCCGCCTCCGCGCCGAGCCTGCCCAGCACCAGCACGGGGAGGCCGAAGAGCGCGATCTGCCAGAACACGGCGCCCGCGTAGTCGGCCCGCACGAAACGGGCGATGCCGCCGAGGGTGATCGGGACGGCCCGCTCGGCGGCCTCGACCCCGTGCCGCGGCAGCCCGCGCACCAGCAGCCAGCCGTTGACGCCGACGACGATCAACGCCACCGACAGCACCCAGGACAGCGCGATGCCACCGGGCACCGCGACCACCGCCGCCAGCAGCAGCAAAGCGATCTTGAGCACCGAGAAGACGAGGTTCTCCACCGGCACGAGCGCCGCGCGGCGTATGCCGGTGAGCACGAAGTCCTGGATCACGAAGATCGACCACAGCGGGGTGGCGATCACGAAGAACACGACCAGGGGCAGGTGGCCCGCCACGTCCAGGAGCTCCGTGGCCCACAGGTCGGCACCGAGCGCGAACACCGCCCCGGCGAGGGCCGCCGCCACACCGCCGACGAGGTAACCGCCGACGACCAACCGCCGCGCCACCGCGCCCGCGACCGGCACGAAGCGCAGGAGCGCGTAGGTCATGTTGAGCTGGGCCACGCCGCCGAGCAGCATCATCGTGGAGATCGCCACGCTGTTGACGCCGACCACGGCGGGCGGGAAGAGGCGGGCCGCGAGCACCCAGTAGGCCAGCCCGACGGCCGAGGTGAGGCCGTTCGAGAGCACGAGCGCCAGGCCGTCGCGCAACGAGGGCGACAGGCCGCGGCGTATCGGGGGCTCGGCGACCGGGGTGTCGTGCTCGTCCCCGATCACCGACATGGCGCCGAGGTTAACAACGCCTGTCCGCCACGATCCGGTGCACTACCGCGTACGCGCCGGTGTTCGCCGGAGCGGAACGGCGTGCTTCCGCGCTCGGACGGGCCGCTCGTAGCGTCCCGGGACCATGCGCCGAAGCATCGACCGGATCCTGACCACCCACGTCGGCAGCCTCGCCAGGCCGCTCGACCTGCTGGAGATGATGCGGGAGAAGGAGCACGGCCGCCCCTACGACGCCGACGCCTACGCCCGGCGCGTGACGAGCGCGGTGACCGAGGTGGTGGCGGAGCAGGTCAAGGCGGGCCTGGACGTCGTCACCGACGGCGAGCTCGGCAAGGTCAGCTTCCTGACCTACGTCAAGGACCGGCTCGGGGGTTTCGACACCGCGTCGGGCGAGCGGCTGATGCCGCCGTCCTGGCAGGTCGAGATCGACGCCTTCCCCGAGTACTACGCGGGCTACCTCGGCAAGTACAAGGACCAGGTCAGCCCGATGACGACCATGGTGTGCACCGGGCCCGTGAGCTACCAGGGGCACGCCCAGCTGCAGACCGACATCGCCAACCTGCGCGCGGCGCTCGCGGGCCACGACGTCGTCGAGGCTTTCCTGCCCTCCACCAGTCCCAGCGGCTTCGGGCGCAACGAGCACTACCCGAGCTACGGCGAGTACCTCACCGCCGTGGCCGAGGCGCTGCGCGAGGAGTACCTCGCGATCGTCGATGCGGGGTTCCTGCTGCAGGTCGACGACCCGTGGCTGATCGAGTACCTGTCGGAGAACCCGGCCACGACGCCCGAGCAGCGCCGCCGCGACGCCGAGCAGCACGTCGAGGTCCTCAACCACGCCCTGCGCGGCATCCCGGCCGAGAAGATCCGCCTCCACACCTGCTACGGCCTCAACCACGGCCCCCGCGTCCACGACCTGGCCTTCCGCGACATCGCGCCGCTCATGCTGAAGATCAACGCTGGGGCGTACTCGTTCGAGGTCGCGAACCCGCGCCACCAGCACGAGTGGAAGATCTGGCGGGACGTCCCGTTGCCCGACGGCAAGGTCCTCATCCCGGGTCTGCTCGGGCACGCCAGCAACTACGTCGAGCACCCCGAGCTGATCGCCGACACCATCGAGCTGTACGCCGGGATCGTCGGCCGCGAGAACGTCATCGCGGGCGCGGACTGCGGGTTCTCCTCCCGCGCGTCGTTCCACCCCGAGGTGCACCCGACGGTCGTGTGGGAGAAGTTCCGCGCACTGGCCGAGGGCGCTCGGCTGGCGTCGCGGCGGCTATGGTGAGCCGGTGGTGATGAGGTGGTGGTGAGCCTGCGCCCGCAGCGCCGCGCCCGGGCCATCGCGATGAGCCCGGCTGAGGTCGACGCGTTCCTGGCCGAACAGCGCACGTGCCGGGTCGCGACGGTCGGCGCGGGCGGCCCGCACGCCACGCCGCTCTGGTACGTGTGGAGCGGCGGGTCGCTCTGGCTCACGTCGCTGTCCCGCAGCCAGCGGTGGACCGACCTGATGGCCGACCCGCGCATCGCCGTGGTCGTCGACGCGGGCGAGGAGTACGGCGAGCTGCGCGGTGTGGAGCTGCGCGGCCGGGTCGAGGTGGTGGGCGAGGTGCCGCGCACCGGCGAACCGGTGCCCGAGCTGGACGCGCCCGAACAGGCCTTCGCCGACCGCTACAGCGGCGGCACGATCGTGCGCGACGGACGGCACGCCTGGCTCCGGCTCGTGCCTGACAAGATCACGAGCTGGGACTTCCGCAAGATCGACGCCGTCCGGCGCTGAGCGCGAGATGCCCGTGAGCGGGGTTTTCGAGCGCGAGAACCCCGCTCATGTGCATCTCGCGGCTCAGAACAGGTCGAAGGAGGCGCGGGCCACGCGGAACCCGTGGCCCGTAGCGCGGTTGACGCAGCGCACGCCGGTCTCCTGGCTGTCGCAGACCACGCCGCCGTAGGACACGGCCTGGCGGTACTCGAGCACGCGCAGGCCCGGGTCGGCCACGGTGTCGCTCGCGCAGGTCAGCTGGGCGCGCTCGGCGCCGGACACCGAGGCGCCGCCACCCCAGGCGCCCGCGCAGTCGGCGGGCTTCGGGGGCAGCGGCCACGTGGTCTGCGCGACGTCGCAGCGGGCGTCGCCGTCGCCCGTCGGCGAGGTGTCGGTGAGCTGGCAGGAGATGTTGCGGCTCGGGGTGGTGAAGCGCGGGCCGTCGGCGCCGAACGGGGCGAGGTCGACGAGCGTGAGACCGCTGCCCGGGTCGACGGAGCCGGTGGCGGGGGCCGCGGTGGGCGCAGCGACGGCCGATGCCGACGGGGCCGTGGTGGTGAGCACCCCGCCGCCGCTGCGCGAGGTGAGCGCGATCGCCCCGACCACGCCGCCGACGAGCAGGACCGCCACCACGGCGAGCAGGGCCACGAGCCGCCCCCGCGAGGACCTGCGGGGGCGGGCGGCGGGCATCCCGGCGCGCGTCGGCGGGCCCGCGGCCACGCGGCGGGATGCCGCGGCCCCGTACCCGGCGTACGGATCCGGCATGCCGATCAGCGTGCGCGGCCCGGCCGCGCCGCGGCGGAGCTTCGTGGTCGGCGCCTCGGCGGGCATGGCCAGCATGGCCACGACCTGGCCCGCGGTGGGCCGCTCGGCCGGGTTCTCGCGCAGGCACGCGAGCACGGCCGACCGGACCGGCTCGGCCAGGCCCGCGAGCTCGGGCCCGGCGGCCCCCGCGATCGGGGGGCGCCCCGTAGCCGCGAACACGAGCACGCCGCCCAACGCGAAGACGTCCCCCGCCTCGGCGGCCGGTGCGGTCGAGGCGGCCGTCAGCTCGGGCGCCACGTACCCCGGCGTGCCGTACCCGGGCCCGGCCGCGCGGGTGAGGCCGAACCCGACCAGGCGCGGGCCCTCCTCGGCGAGCACGATCGTCGACGGCGTGAGGTCGCCGTGCGCGAAGCCGCCCGCGTGCACGGCGGCGAGCCCGGCCGCCAGCCGCTCGGCCAGCGCCGCCGTGCCCACATCACCCAGCGGGCCGCGCTCGTCGACGAACTGCTGCAGCGTGGAGCCCGCGACGTGCACCTCGGCCCGCCACGGCGGATCGGCCGCGGCGTCGACGTCCACGACGGCCGCCACGAACCACAGCGGGGCCGCGGCGGCGGCACGGGCCTGCGCGGTGAACCGCTCCCGGAACCCGGCGCCCGCCGCGACGGCCGGGTGCACGAGCGTGAGCACGACGGCGCGGCCGGTCGTGTCCGTGCCGAGCAGCGTGCGACCGATCGGGCGGTCCGCGAGCAACCGCACGACCTGGTACGTCCCGAGCGCGGTGGGGTGGTCCGGCGCGCTCACTACAGCTCGATCCGCGAACCCATGACCACGGTGCGGTCGACGGGGAGGCAGAAGTAGGCGGCGGGGTTGGCCGCGTTGTGCGAGAGCCCGATGAACATCCGTTTGCGCCAGCCGCTCATGCCCGGCTGGCGGCCGCGTTCGATCGTCATCCGCGACAGGAAGTAGGAGGCGGAATCCGGTTCGATGTCCAGCTCGTCCGACAGCCCGCTCGCCTGCCGGAGCACCTGCGGGAGGTCCTGCTCGTCCTGGAACCCGAAGCGCGCCGACACGTGCACGATGCCGTCGTCGGGCCTGCCGAGCTCGTCGAGCGCCACCCGCTCGTCGGGCGGCACGTGCGGCACGTTCTCCGACATCACCGACACGATGACGACCCGCTCGTGCAGCACGTGGTTGAACTCGACGTTCGCCCGCAGCGCGAGCGGCGCCGTGAGCTTCGTGGGGTGCGGGAACACCGCCGTGCCCGGCACCCGGGGGATGTCGCTCGCGTCGAGCCGGTCGACGAACTCGGTCAACGGCCCCTCCACGTCGACCCGCCGCGCGGTGATGATCTTCCGCCCGCGCTGCCAGGTGGTCATCACGGTGACGACCAGCGCCGCGACCAGCAACGGCAGCCAGCCGCCCTCGACGATCTTGGCCAGGTTGGCGCTGAGGAAGATGAGCTCGACGCCGCCGAACACCACGGCGCCGAGCACGAGCTTCCACGTGGCCCACCGCCACGCGATGGCCGCGAACATGAGGAACAGCGTGGTGTTGATGACGAGGGTGCCGGTGACCGCGACGCCGTAGGCCGTGGCGAGCTTGTTGGACGACTGGAACACCACCATGAGCACCAGCACGCCCGCGAACAGCAGCCAGTTGACGGCGGGCACGTAGATCTGCCCGCTCTCGACCGTCGACGTGTGCCGCACCGTGAGGTGCGGCAGGTAGCCCAGCCGCACGGCCTGCCGCGACACCGAGAACGCCCCGGAGATCACCGCTTGCGATGCGATCACGGTGGCCACGGTGGCCAGCACGACCAGCGGCCACCGCGCCCAGCCCGGCGCCAGCAGGTAGAACGGGTTGCTGACGGCCGCCGGGTCGTTGATGATCAGCGCCGCCTGGCCCAGGTAGTTGATGATCAGCGCCGGGAACACGAGCCCGAACCACGCCACCCGGATCGGGCGCCGCCCGAAGTGGCCCATGTCGGCGTAGAGGGCCTCGGCACCGGTGATCGCCAGGACGACCGCGCCCATCGCGATGAACGCCGTGAACGGGTGGTCGAGCAAGAACGCCACCGCGAACGTCGGCGAGAGCCCCAGCAACACCCCGGGGTGCTCGACGATGTGCGGCACGCCCAGCACGGCCAGCACGACGAACCAGACGACCATGACCGGGCCGAACAGCCGCCCCACGCGATGCGTGCCGAAGCGCTGCGCGGAGAACAGCACGGCGAGGATGACCATGCCGATCGGCAGGATGGCGTGGGCCAGGTCCGGCGCGGCGACCTCGAGGCCCTCGACCGCCGACAGCACCGAGATCGCGGGCGTGATGAGGGAGTCGCCGTAGAACAGCGAGGCCCCCAGCACGCCGAGGATCAGCGCGATCCCCGCGCGGCGGGCCGTGTCGCCCGCTATCGAGCGGACGAGTGCGGCGAGCGCCATGACCCCGCCTTCGCCGTCGTTGTCGGCCCGCAGGACGAACGAGATGTACTTCACCGACACGACGATGGTGATCGCCCAGAAGATCAGCGACGCGACGCCGTACACGTCGGCGACGGTCGGCTTGACCGCGCCGTCGTCGATCGAGAACACGGTCTGCACGGCGTAGAGCGGGCTGGTGCCGATGTCGCCGAACGCGACGCCGAGGGCGCCGAGCGCGAGGCCGTACAAGCCGCCGCTGTGCGCGGCCGGATGATCGCGGTTGCCGCCACGCGGCGGGCCGGCCTGCGCAGGCTCCTCCTCCTCGGGAGGGGCGGTCTCCGCGGTGGTGCCTGCGTCCGTCACGTGCTCAGTGTGCCCCCGCCGACCGACGCCGTCGCGGCGCCACGACCCGTGATCATCGGTTGGGTGCGCCGAGCGGCCGGATCCGTCCGGATTCGCGCCGAACGGGTGATCTCAGGGGTGTCCGGTGATCAGCGGCCACAGCCCGTCGGCGCCCGCCGCCAGCGCGGCCGCCCCGACGACCTCATGCCACTGCGCCTCGGACCCGTCCTCGTCGCGCCACGCCCACAGCCGCGTCGTGGCCAGCCGCAGGTCGTGCTCGCGGGTGAACCCGATCGCGCCGTGCACCTGGTGGGCGATGCGGGCGACGGCGCCTGCCGCCTCGGACGTGCGCGCCTTGGCCATCGCGATCGGGAGCTCGGCGGTGAGCACACCCTCGGCGTCGGCCGCGCGGGCCGCGGCCTCGGCGGCGGCCGACGCCGCGGCGACCTCCGCGGCCGCCAACGCCAAGGACTGCTGCACCGCCTGGAACCGGCCGATCGGACGGCCGAACTGCACCCGCTCCCCCGCGTAACGCACCGACGCCGCCAGTGCCGCCCGCAGCGCGCCCACCAGCAGCAACGACCGGCCGAGCGCGGCCCGCAGGCGCAGCTGGGCGCCGACGTGCTCCTCGACCGAGGACGCGGTGACGGGCCCGTCGACCACCACCGTGTCGCGGGGCTCCTCGGCCAGGTTCGCGCCCTCGACGACCGTGACGTCGGCGGGGTCGATCAACAGCACCTGGTCGCCCGCCAGCACGGCGATCCCGGCGGCGGCGCGCGCCCACGGCACCCGGTGCAGCTCGCCCGCGGCACGCCGGACGGTGCGGGCGATGTCGAGATCGCCCGACGCCAGCGTGAGGGGCCCGTCGGGCAGCTCGATCCGGGCGGCCTGCAGGAGCCAGCCCGCGAGCAGGTCGGTCTCCACGAGCGGCACGCGGGCGGCGTGCGCCCCGGCGGCCGCCAGCACCACCGCGGCGTCGGCGAACGCGCCGTCGCTGCCGCCGACGTCGCCGGGCAGCGTGAGCCGGGCGAGGCCGGTCTGCTCGAGGGTGGCCCACAGGTCGGCGTCGAACCCGACGCCCGTGGTGTCGCGGCTGCCGAACACCTCGTCGGCGAGCTCGGCCAACGCGTCGCCCGCCATCGAGCTCATCGCACTCCCTCGCTGCCGCTCGGTCGAGCGCTGCGCGGGCGCTGCGCCGATGATTCGCTCGCGGTGCCCACCCACCCCGCCAGCTCCGCAGGCTGCCGTCCCCCGATCTCGCTCATCGCAACCCCAGCCCGCGGGCGACGATGCCGCGCAGCACCTCGTTCGTGCCGCCCCGCAAGGTGAATCCGGGGGCGTGCAGCACGGCGTCGGCGAGCAGCCGGGCGAAGCCGCCCTCGGCGCCCGGGTCGGGCGGGATCGCCACCAGCAGGCGCGCCGCGTCGATGATCTCGTTCTCGTAGCGGGTGCCGAGGTCCTTCACGACGGCCGCCGCGAGCTCGGGCGCCGCCCCGGAGGCGAGCGCACCGGCGATGGCGAGCGACATCCGCCGCAGCGTCCACAACCGTGTGACCAGCGCTCCCACCTCGCGGCGGGCGCCCCGGTCGGCACCGCCGAGCTCGCCCACCAGCGCGGCCAGCAGCGGGTAGGTCGACAGGAACCGTTCGGGCCCGCTGCGCTCGAACGCGAGCTCGCTCGTGACCTGGTGCCACCCCGAGCCGATCTCGCCGAGCACCATGGTGTCGGGCACGAACACCCCGTCGAACACGACCTCGTTGAAGTGGTGCGCGCCGGTGAGCAACGGGATCGGGCGGATCGTCACGCCCGGGCTGGACAGCTCGACGATGAACTGCGAGAGGCCCGCGTGGCGGTGCGCCTCGTCGCGGGGCGCGGTGCGGGCGAGCGCGAAGAACGCCCGCGCCCGGTGCGCGCCGGAGGTCCACACCTTGGTGCCGGTGAGCGCCCACCCGCCGTCGACCCGCTCCGCCTTGGTGCGCACGCTCGCGAGGTCAGAGCCCGAATCCGGCTCGCTCATCCCGATGCCGAAGTAGACCTCACCCGCCGCGATCCCGGGCAGGTAGCGGCGGCGTTGCTCCTCGGTGCCGAACCGCATCAGGGTGGGGCCGATCTGGCGATCGGCCACCCAGTGCGCGGCCACCGGCGCGCCCGCGGCCAGCAGCTCCTCGGTGACGACGTAGCGCTCCAGCGGTGAGGCCCCGTGGCCCCCGTACTCGACGGGGATCGTCATGCCCAGCCAGCCCCGACGGCCCAGCTCCTTGGTGAACCGCTCGTCCCAGCCCGAGAGCCACACGTCCGCCCGCGGTCTCCAGGCCCCGGCCGCGCGTTCGGCGGCGAGGAACTCCCGTACCTGCGCCCGCAGCTGCGCCGCCGCGGGTGGCAGGTCGGCCGGGGGCGGGACCAGCGCAGGCAGGCGCACGACCGTCGACGTCACGCGCCCATCCTGCGCCATGACGGCCGCTAGTGGGTGATCGGCTCCTGCGCCGGGCTGGGTGTGCGCATCCCGAACGCCGCGGCGATCGCGAGCACGGAGAGCACCGCGGCCACGACGAACGCCTGGTGCACCCCGCCCGCGGTGGCGACGACCGGGCTGGCGCCCGCGGCGGTGAGCCCGGCCGCGCCGACGCTCAGCACGCTGACCAGCAGCGCGACGCCCGCCGCACCCGCGAGCTGCTGGGTGGTGCCGAAGATCGCGCTGCCGTAGGAGTACAGCCGCGGCTCGACGGCCCCCAGACCGGCGGTGAAAAGCGGGGTGAAGACGAGCGCGAGGCCCACCGAGAGCAGCACGTGGAAGCCCAGGACGAACCAGGCCGGGCTCGTGGCGTCGAACAACGTGCTCCACCACAGCGCCAGGCTGGTGACGACGGTGCCGGGCAGCAGCAGCGCGCGGGCGCCGACCCGGTCGTACAGCCGCCCGACCACCGGCCCGAGCAGGCCCATGGTGAGACCGCCCGGTAGCAGCAGCAGACCGGTGACGAGCGGGCTGAGGTGCAGCACCTCTTGCATGTAGATCGGCAGCAGGGTGAGCGATCCGAGCAGCGTGGCCATCATCAGCATCATGATCAACGACGCGGTGGTGAACGTGCGCGAGCGGAACGTGCGCAGATCCAGCAAGGCGCGGTCGGTGCGCTGCAGGATGAGCTGGCGCGCGACGAACGCGGCGATGCCGAGGCCACCGACCACGAACGGCACCCAGGTGGGCAGCATGGCACCCGCGCCGCCCGCACCGATCGCGCTGAGACCGTAGACGAGGCCGCCGAACCCGACGACCGACAGCGCGACCGACAGCGCGTCGATCGGGGACCGGGTGGGCTCGCCGACATCGACCATGCGCCGCAGCCCGATCCACAGCGTGACCAGCGCGATCGGCAGGACGACGAGGAACACCGCCCGCCAGCCCAGGAACGACAGCACGACCCCGGACACGGTGGGCCCGACGGCGGGCGCCACCGAGATGACGATCGAGAGGTTGCCCATGACCGCGCCGCGGCGGGCGGGCGGCACGAGCGTCATCACGGTGGTCATCAACAGCGGCAGCATGATCGCGGTGCCGCTGGCCTGCACCACGCGGGCCGCGAGCAGGACGGGGAACCCCGGCGCCAGCGCTGCGACGAGCGTGCCCGCGCTGAACAGGCCCATCGCCGTGCCGTACAGGGCGCGCGTGGGAACCCTGCGGATCAGGAAGCCGGTGATCGGGATGATCACCGACATCGTCAGCAGGAAGCCCGCGGTGAGCCACTGGCCCACGTTCGGCGAAACGCCGAGGTCGGTCATCAGTACCGGCAGGGCCACGGCCATGATCGTCTCGTTGAGGATCACGACGAACGTGGCGACCAGCAGCACACCGATGACCGTGCGGTCACGCGCGCTCATCGCCGCCGGGGCGGCGCCGGCTTCTCTCGGCTGCAGGTCGGTGCTCTTGCTCACGAATCGTCCTCTTCGTCCTCGGGTGCAAACCCAGCGTATGAGTGACGACCGACAGAACGCGCGCGGTTAATCGGCCCACCGCGAACGGGCACTGCGTTTCCCGTCACAACGGAGCGGACGGAAGGTCAGTTGGCGGGGGCGGGCCGGTGCCGGAGCAGGTGCCGGAGCCGGAGCGGGTGCCGGTGCGGGCCCGGGAGCAGGTGCCGGAGCCGGTGCCGGTGCGGCCGGGTCGGGCGCAGGTGGGGTCGGGTCGAGCACCACGTTCGGGATCAGCGACGGGTCCGTGTGGTTCACGATCGAGGAGACCAGCAAGGTGCCGCCTTGCAGCGCGAGCAGCCCGCCCAGCCCGATGAGCACCAGGAAGATCGCCATCGTGAGCAAGCGCGCGGCGGCCGGGGTGCCGCCCAGGCGCACCTGACCGGTCTCGACGACGTACGCCCGCACGCCCATGAGCACGAGGAACAGCAGGCCCGTCGCCCAGACCCACACGTCGAATGCCGGATTGATCATGGCTCAGCCACCCGCTCCCGCTGCGGGCTCGGGGATCTTCCGGACGACCCAGTTGTAGCCGTCCTGGTAGGTGAGCGTGTAGCGGCCCGTGGCGAGGATCTCCTGAAGCGCTTCGAGCGACCAGCCCGGCTTCTGGTCGTTGAGGTACACGCCTTCCTTCTCCACCGAGGTGAAGGACACGACGACGTCGGGGTTCGCCTCCTCGGTGCAGCGCGCCGGATCGGCCGCGAGCTGGCCACAGCCCTTGGGGTTGTCGCCGAGCGGGTGGTCGTTGATGCCCACGACACCCGCGGGCCCCAGCCTGCTGAGCGCGGAGATGGTCTGCCCCGGCGGGGTCTCCGCGACGACCTGCCGGTACATCGTGACCTCCTGCGGGAAGACGACCTGGAACGAGTCGTTGCCGCCGCGGATCACGACGAGCAGGCCCATGAGCACCACCATGCCGACCGCGAGCACCCACTCCAGCGACCGGCGCTTGCGCACCAGCGCCCGCAGCGCATCGGCACCGAGCACTGCCATGATCGGCAGGCCGTAGAGCACGATGCGCAGGATCAGCTCGCCGCCGTAGCTCTGCACGGCCGCGAAGAACATCGGCACCACCGCGAGGCCGATCGGCACGAGGTCGCGGCGGCGCTTCCAGTACACCCACGCGCCCGCCATGCCCAGGAGCCACGTGAGGACGGGCATCGCGATCCGCATGTACTTGACGACCACCTGGCCGGTGTCGCCGGTGAGGCGGTTGGCTACGCCCTCTTGCAGCGCACCCTGGTCACCCGAGCCGAGGATGAGCCCCAGCTGGTTGATCCAGAACTCGCGGCCTGCGATGAGGATGAACACCGCCGACGAGACGACCGCCACCAGCACCAGCCCACGGCCGCGGAACCGCCCGACGACGGCCAGCAGCGCCAGCTGTCCGATGATCGCGAACGGGGTGATCTGGTGCTCGGGCGCCGCCGCCATGAGCACCAGCGCGGCGCAGAAGTAGATCAGCAGGAGCTGCCGCGGAGGCAGGGTCGGCCGGTTCGGCGGTGTGAGCGCCGCCACCAGCCACCGCCGCACCAGCGACGTGCGTTTCGCTCCCGGGTGCGGGTAGGGCCAGCCGGGCACGCCCGCGGCGTCGGTACGCCGGGTGGCCAGCGGGCCGAGCGCGAACGTCAGCACGGTGAGCATCAGGATGATGCCGGTGGCCTGCGGGGAGAAGTAGTCCTGCTCGATCCAGTTCAGGCCGACGAACAGCCACGCCGCGGCCCACGGCGCACGGGTGCCGCCGAGCATCGAGCGGGCCAGCGCGTAGATGCCGATCGTCCACACCGCGACGACCGCGGGCGGGTACCAGCGCAAGACCGTGTCGAGCTGGGAGGCGCCCCCCGCGTCGCGGAAGAACGCCCACTGCGCGAAGAAGGCGGGCCAGTAGAACCGGGCGTCCACCCCGGGCGGGGTGTGCCCGGTGATGGCGATGGCGTCGGTGAAGCCCGCGATCAACCACGCCGTGGCGAACCGGGCCACCGGCTCGACGATCGACGGCATGCCCGTGGTGCACAGGATCAGGACGCCGGTGGCGGTACCCAGCATCGGGATGCGGGGGCGCGGCGACTTCAGCTCGGCGACGCACGCGGCCACCGCGCACACGATCGCCGCCCAGCCCGCCGGGCTGAGCACGCGGCCGAGGCCCCAGCCGTCGAGCGCCTCGAGGTTGGTGGTGGCCGCGGCGATCGGCAGCAGCGCCACCGCCATCAGCGCGAAGATCGGGGAGAGCCAGCGGAAGATGCCGACGTCGACCTGCGCGGGCGGGCGCGAGGCGGGCGGCCGGGGCGGGCCCGGCACCGGCGGGAGCGCGGTGGTGGGCGGCTCGGCGGCGTCCTGGACGACCGGGATGAAGGTGGTGGCGGGTTCCGACGCGGTGGCGCGGTTGTCCGTCGACGTCACGGCGAAACCACCTCCATGTCGGTCGGGCGACGACGAGCAGGAGCCCAGAGTACGGCGGCCGCGCAGACGAGCTGCACGGCGATGTACCCGACCGCGACCGGGATGAGCCCGTTGATGGTGGACTCGCCGACCGGGACCACGGCCGCGACGATGACCACGAGCACCGTGCTGACCAGCTGCAGGCGGGCGTAGGCGAACCCGCGGCCCAGCGCCTGCAGCACGCCGAGCTCGTGCAGGATGACGAGCCGGAGCGCCAGGCCGACGAACAGGAGCCGCAGCACGTCGGCCGCCTCCGCGTACTCCGGGCCGAACACCAGCCAGAGCGCCGGGCCCGCGACGACGCAGCCGATCGCGAGCAGCGGCAGGAAGATCATCAGCAGGCGCTTGCGGGCCACGGCGGCGAGCTCGGCCGCGCGCTGCGGCTCGCGGGCCACGCCCACGGCGAGGGAGTTCATGAAGTACGTGGCGCTGAGGTCGACGACCGTGACGGCCTGCCACGCCATGAAGAACTTGGCGCCCGTGGCGTCGCCGAACCGCTCGGTGGCGAACACGGTGACCTGGTTGTAGAGCAGCGACGTGCCGAACTGCGCCACCGCCGTGGGGCCGAGGAAGGTGACCGCGGCGCGCCGGCTCGGCAGCGTGCCGCCGGTGGAGCCGCGACTGACCTTGCGGGCCAGCAGCGCGAGCACCACCGTGCCGATGACGATCCAGATCACGATGGGCAGCGCCCACGACAGCACGATGCCCTGGCCACCGAGCCCCATCACGGCCAGGGCGATCAGCAGCCCCAGCCGGACAACGGCGAAGAGCGCGTTGCGCCACACCGCCCACCACGGCTTGCCGATGGCGACGAGGATGGTGTCGTGGACGACGAACACGGTCCACCCGGCCGACGACGCCACGAACAGCACCACGCCGACCCAGAACGGCCAGCTCCCGGCGGCCGTGTACCCGATGTCGGGCAGCACGAGCACGTAGATCAGCGCGATCACCGCGCCGAGCGGCATGATCAGCATCAGGGCGGTCCAGACCGCCTTGCCGGTGAGCCGTCCGGCCGTCGGGATCCAGCGCAGGGTGCCGACGCTGACGTTGAGCTGGCAGATCCCGGCGATGAGGATGAAGGCCGCGACGACCTTGGCGGCCTGTCCCACCTGGGCCGGGTCGAAGAGCCGGGTCGAGAGGATCCAGCCGAGCAGGCCTGCGAGCGAGCCAAGGCCCGCGCTGATCGAGAGCGCCAGGCCGTCGTTCAGGCCGTCGTTCAGCCCGTCGGCCCGCCGTCGGCGTGGGGTCTCGGCGGCCGAGGGCCGTACCTTCACTGCGCGACCACCGCGTGCCGCAGCAGGAACGGGACGCTCACGGCGGTGAGCACGTACAGCGCCGTGGCGGGCTGCCAGTAGCCGCTGCTGACCATGATCTGCCCCGCGAGCAGCGTGGCGGCGACACCGGTGCCGAGCGTGAGCAACCAGACGTGCGCCGCGGGGGCGCGGCGCAGGAACCCGGCCGCGGCCCAGCCCGGCCCGAGGATGAGGAACGCGAGCGTGGTGGCGAACCGGAGGTCGCCGAGCACCCCACCGGTGACGTTGAGCACGCTCATGGCGCAAGCCGCCACCCCGGCGACCACGAGGAGCAAAGCGACCACCCGCCGCGCGACGCGGGCACGCGTCAGAACCGCGTTGGACGGGACGCTCACTAGCCAGCTCCGTTCGTCACCGGAATTCTCACCGGATCGTGATCTCCGAACACGCTGGGGATCGGCTCGGCGAGGCCGGAGTCTAGCCGGGCTCGCGCAGGACCCCCGGCGGTGTCAGGAAGCCTCTTCCTCCAGGGCGAGGCGGATGTGCGAAGTGTCACGACGCCCGTCGGAGGACCGCGGCGTGCTCGGGCTGCGGCGCACCGGCGGGGCCGGATCGGCCTGCGGGACCACCGGGATCCCACCGGGGGGCGTGAGCGCGCGGGACTGCTCTTCCATCTGCACGCGCTCGACCCGCTTGCGGGTGGCCCGGCGGTGCTCGGCGGCCAGCGTGCGCAGCACGCGCGTGCCGTCGGCGAAGGTCCGCAGGTTGGTCTGCCCGAAGATGCGCTCGCGCTCCATGGACGGCACTTCGGTGATCTTCATCCCGGCGGCCGCGACGCGGCAGTTGAGGACGGTCTCGATCTCGAAGCCGTCGCCCCAGAGCATCCCGCCCGCGGGCGGCGCGGAGAGGCTGATGTCCGGGAGGTCGAGCACCGGCAGGATGTCGGCCCAGAACGCGTTGTAGCCGTAACACAGGTCGGTGTACGAGGTGCCGAACAGCGCGTTGGCCACGCCGTTGAGGCCCGCGTTGCCGGTCTTGCGCAGCAGGGTGATGTCGTCGCTTCCGCCCCCCCGGACGAACCGACTGCCCTTCGCGAAGTCCGCTCCCGCCACCAGCGCGCGCACGAACGCGGGGATCTCCCCCGGGTCGGCCGAGCCGTCGGCGTCGAACATGACGATGGCGTCGCCGGTGGCCGCGGCGAACCCGCAGGCCATTGCGTTGCCCTTGCCTTTGCGGGTCTGAGTGATGACCTTCACCCAGGGCAGGACCCGCTGCGCGGTTTCGATCGTGCCGTCGACGGAGTTGCCGTCAACGACGATGATCTCGTGAACTGCAGGCCGGACCGCAGCGATCGCCGGGAGAACGACCTCCAGGTTCCGAGCCTCGTTGCGGGTCGGCACCACCACGGACACCCGCGGGTTGCCGTTGCGCTGCATCGATGTTCTCCCCCCCACCGCCGCCAGGCGATGTCTTGCCCATCATGCCGGTACAGGCCGTTGCCCCGGGCCACGCCGCGCGGGACAGCGCGCCTCGTAGGGCATATCTGAGCCGACGTCATGCGCGTTACGTGGCGTCCTCTGCAACTTGATTACTCTACTTGGAGTAGCAACACTGCTCTTGTCGGTCACGCTGAGGCAGCGTTCGCGGGTGTGCACTCTACGGAGAGCACCGACACGCTGATCGTCGACCCCTCCTTGGTCATTTCACCATCGGGTAGACCCCCGTCGTGTCGCGGGCAGGCCCCATCCCACGGTGCGCCGACGCGGCCGGTTAGCATCGCGGACGTGCAGCTGGCCACCCCGAGCGTCTCCGTGTGCATTCCTGTGTACAACGGCGAGACCTACCTCGGGGAAACGATCCGATCCGTCCTGGATCAGACGTACGGCGATTTCGAGCTGGTCGTCCTGGACAACGGCAGCACCGACAACAGCGGTCAGATCGCCCGGTCGTTCGGCGACCGGCGGATGCGGATCGAGCGCAACTCCTCGGTGATGGATCTCGTTCCCAACTGGAACCGGCTCATCAGCCTGTGCCGCAGCCCCCTGATCAAGCTCGTGTGCGCCGACGACCTCCTCCACCCCCGCTGCCTGGAGCTGCAGGTCGCGCCGATGGAGGCCGATCCGGGCCTCGCGCTGGTCGCCTCCCGCCGCCACATGATCGACGAGCACAGCCGCATCATCGTGCCGCGGCGCGGGCTCGGCGGGCTCGTCGGCGTGCACAGCGGAGTGGAGGTGGCCCGTCGGGTCGTGCGCAACGGGGCCAACCCGATCGGCGAGCCGGGCAACGTGCTGTTCCGGCGCGACGACTTCGCGGCCGCGGGCGGATGGCGTTCCGACCTGCCGCCCGTCATGGACCTCGATCTCTGGATGCGGCTGCTGCAGTACGGCGAGTTCCTCGGCCTCTCGGAAACGCTCGCGGCGTTCCGCATCGGTCGCAACACCCTCTCGGCCGCCGACGAGGGCGAGATCTACCAAGCGCAGCGGGCGCTCACGAAGGAGCTCGGCGATTCCGCGCTCTTCCAGGTACGCGGCATCGACCTGGCGGTCGGCCGCATGCTCGCGCCCGTCGGCCGGTTCCGCCGCCGCACCCTTTACGCGCTGTCGCGTAAGGCCGCCAAGCGCGCAGCGGCGGCCGCCGCCTGACCGCTGTCCCGCGGAGGCACGGCAGCCTTTCGGCTCGGACCGCGCCTGTCCGGCGGGGTTGGTCAGTTGCGGGGCGACCGCGGCGGGGACGGGTAGCCGGGGCGGGCGGGGTTGACGTGCTCCACGGTGTCGGAATCCCCGTCGACGCGCGGGACACCGCGCGGCGGGGTGGGCACGGCGCTCTCGTGGCTCGGCGCGCCCGCGGGAGACACGGGCGAACCGCTGCGGGGCGTGGGCGGACCGTCGTGCCCGCCGTCGGACCAACCCGCCTGCGGGCCACCGTCGCCACCTGAGCGCGGCCACGGCGCCGGGGACGGCCGGTCCGCCGGACCCGAAGGCCGATCCGTCGGGCGGACGCCCGGACCCGCCGCCTGCCGCTCCCCCGCCGGACGATCGGCCGACCACTCCGGCTCGCGTGCGGACCGATCCGCACGGTCACCCGGCGCGGGCCGCTCCGGCGCGTGGTGGTTGGCCCCGACGGGCAGCCCCACCCGACCGTCGCCGGTCGGCAGCTCCTCCGGCGTGCGCGAGGGCAGCGCACCCGGCCGCGGCGCCGCGGGCACCGCGGGCGTGCTGGGTGCGTACGACGGCGGGATCTCGGCGCGGGCCTGCGCCTGCGCGTCCGCCACGACGCGGGCGATCTCCGGATCCGACGACGTGTCGAACCAGTCCTTGATCGCCTCGTCGTCGTCCTCCGGCCGCCCGTTGGGCGCATCGTCCACCGGCGAGGGCTCGAACCGGAACACGCCGTCGCCACCCGGGGCGCCGAGCATCTTCGTGAAGCCCTCGAGCGCCTTGCCGAAATCCGACGGCACGATCCACACCTTGTTGGCGTCGCCCTGCGCCATCTGCGGGAGCGTCTGCAGGTACTGGTAGGCCAGCAGCTCCGGCGTGGGCCTGCCCGACTTGATCGCCGCGAACACCTTCTCGATCGCCTTGGCCTCGCCTTGGGCCTGCAGGTACTGCGCGGCGCGCTCGCCCTGCGCCCGCAGGATGCGCGACTGCCGATCGGCCTCGGCGTTGAGGATCGCCGCCTGCTTGGCGCCCTCGGCCGTGAGGATCTGGCTCTGCTTGTTGCCCTCCGCGCTGCGGATCGCCGACTCCCGCTGGCCCTCGGCCGTGAGGATCATCGCCCGCTTCTCGCGGTCGGCCTTCATCTGCCGCTCCATCGACTCCTGGATGGAGGCGGGCGGCTCGATGGCCTTGATCTCGACGCGCGCGATGCGGATGCCCCAGCCGCCGGTGACCTTGTCCAGCTCACCGCGCAGCTGGGAGTTGATCTCGTCGCGCGCCGTGAGCGTCTCCTCGAGGCTCAGGCCGCCGACGACGTTGCGCAGGGTGGTCGTGGTGGTCTGCTCGACGCCGTTGATGTAGTCGGCGATCTCGTAGACCGCCGCCTTGGGGTCGGTCACCTGGTAGTAGACGACGGTGTCGATGTTGACCGTCAGGTTGTCCTTCGTGATCACCGGCTGCGGCGGGAAGGAGCGCACCTGCTCGCGCAGGTCGATCCGCGCGCGGATCTTGTCGACGAACGGCACCAGGAACACCAGCCCCGGCTCCTCGACGGCCTTGAACCGGCCGAGCCGCTCCACGACGGCCGCCGTCGCCTGCGGGATGATCTGCACCGCCCGCACGATCGCCGTGACGACCAGCACGACCAGCAGCAACGCCGCGATCACGAACAGCATGTTCGGGTCCAGCAACGAACCCACCCCCTTGCCTAGCCTGCGGCGACGACGAGTGCCGTCGCCCCGCTGATCTGCATGACGGTGACCGGAGTGCCCTCCTCGATCACGTCATGATCGTCCAGTGCCCGCGCCGACCACAGCTCGCCCCCGATGCGGACCTGCCCGCCGTGCCCGTCGACGCGGCTGACGGTGACGGCGCCCCGCCCGACCAGCGCCCGCGTGTGCAGCGGCGCGTGGTCGGTGACCCCCTGCTCCAGCCGGTGCCGCAGCGCGGGCCGCGCGGCGAACAGCAGCAGCACGGCGGCGATCGCGAACGTGACCCCGCCGACCACCGGCGAATCCGGCACGAAGAAGGACACGCCCGCGGCGGCCAGCGCGCCGCCGCCGAGCATCAAGAGGACGAACTCACCGGACAGCACCTCGGCCGCGATCAGCGCGATACCCGCGATCAGCCAGAGCACTGCGGGCCACATAGCACGATCCTGCCAGAATCCGCAGCGGCGCGTGTTCAGACCGTCACGAAGTCGATGAGCTGCTCCACAGCCCCGATCAGCGGCGTTTCGAGGTCGCGGAAGCTGCGCACGGCGCCCAGCACGCGGCGGGCGCCGTCGGCGGGCTCACCCCACCGCAGGGCCGCGCAGACGCCCGTCTTCCAGTCGGTGCCGCGCGGCACCCGCGGCCACGCCCGGATGCCGACCGTGGCGGGCTTCACCGCTTCCCAGACGTCGACGTAGGGGTGCCCGGTCACGAGCACGTTCGGCCCGATCACCTGCTGGGCCGCCCGGGTCTCCTTGCTGCCCGCGACGAGGTGGTCGACCAGGATCCCGAGGCGCCGGTGCGGGCCGGGCTCGAACGCGGCCACCGCCGCGGCCAGGTCGTCCATGCCGTGCATGGGCTCGACGACGATGCCCTCCACCCGCAGGTCGTGGCCCCACACCCGCTCCACGAGCTCGGCGTCGTGCAGGCCCTCGACCCAGATGCGCGCCGCGCGGGCCGTGCGGGCGGTGTGCCCGACGACCTTCACCGAGCCCGACGCCGACCGGGTCGGCGCCTGCGGCGCCCGCTTCGGGACGACGAGCGTGGCCACCGCGCCCTCCACGAGGAACGCCGCCGGGCGCAGCGGGAAGACCCGACGGCCGCCGCGGCGGTCTTCGAGCGTGACCTCCCGCACGTCGACGGCGATGACGGCTCCGCAGAACCCGCTGCCCGCGTCCTCGACCACCATCCCGGCCTCGGCGGGCACCTCCGGGATCGCCTTGCGCGTGACCCGGCGGACGCCTTCGGAGGTGAACACACCGCGGTAGTCGTGACCTCGCACAGCGGGTGTTTCTACCGCCGCGGCGGCCCGCATCGTCGCTGCGACACGCCCGCCGACGCGCGACCTGCGGCGATGCGCCGGGGTGGGCAGGCGCTGCCGTCGCGGGCCGCCGTGGCCTAGCCTGACGGCGTGCCCTGCCCCTCCGCGACGTTCACCGTCTGGGCGTCCGCATGGCTCGTCGGAGCCGCGGCCCCCGATGACGTCCTCGACGCGCTCGCGCCGTGGGCCGACGCGCACGACGTCCAGGCGGCCGACGAGCTCGCTGCCGCCGCGACGAACCTCCCGCTGCCCGGCGCGCCGGTGAGCTCGCTGACGTTCCTCCTGGCGGCGCTGCGGCGGGCCGCGCCCCGCGCCCCCGCGCGGCTGGTGCTGCCCGCTCCCGGCGACGTGCGCGGCCTGCCCGGGCCCGGCCAGTTCAGCCGGGAGGCCACGGCGGCGGGCGAGGGTGTGCTCTTCGCCGACATCGGGCTCGGAATCGTGCCCACACCGGTGGCCGACGGCGTGGTCCGGTGGAGCGTCTACCGCGTGCCCGAGCCGGGGCCCGCACCGGAGTTCGTCGCGCTGTCGCACGCCGAGCGCGACCTGCGCGACCAGGTGCGCCGCTCCGCGTCCGTGCTCACCGACCTCGGGGTCGCGCGGCACCGGCCGGGGGTGCGCGAGGAGATCGCGGCGTCCCTGCGCGCCCGCCCCGCCACGCTCTGGCCCGCGGGCATGCCCGCCCAGGTGCTGCGGGTGCTCCAGCACGCCGACGAGGTGGAGGCCATCCTGTCGGCGGCCTCCGTCGACGAGCCCGGCGGCGCGCTCTCCGCCTCGGCGGCCACGGCCCGCCGCGACGCGCTGCGCCCCATCGAAACCGCGGTGCGGGTGGCCCGCCGCGCGGCGGTGGCCGAGGCCGTGCGGGTGCTCGCGGCCAGCCCACTCGTCTAGATCGCCGCGACCACGCCGGCGGCGTACGTCGGGCGCGGTCCCCACGAGCCGCACCGCACGCTGCTACCGACGCGCGTCAGGTGCGGTTCGACGCGATCAGCCGATGCGGCGGGGCTCGGCGTAGCGGCGGTGACCCGGCGCCACCGGCCTGCCGTGCAGCAGGCCGTCGGTGCTCCCGGCCTCCAGCGCCTTGCTGTAGACGGGCAGGGCCGCGCGGACGGCGTCGAGCGTCTGCTCCAGGTCGGCGTCGGTGTGCGCCGCGGTGATGACGAACGACTGGCCGAGCACCCCGCCGAGCAGCAGCTCCTGCAGGAACAGCGTGCGGTAGGCCTGCGACGGCTCCCCTTCGGCGTCACGCGTCTCGAACACCAGGCACGACGGCCTGCCGATCGCCCGCACGTGCTGCTCGATGCCCGCGTCGCGGGCGGCCGCGTTGACCCCCTCGGCCAGCCGTGCGCCCTGGCGCTCCATCGTCTCGATCGGGTCGGTCTCCCGGTAGGCCGCCACGACCGCGCGGAAGGCCGCGAGGCCGCCGACCTCGGCGCCGTGCGTGCTGGAGAGCAGGAACACGCGCTCGCGCTCGGTGCGCAGCCCGCCCAGCTCCATCAGCTCCCGCTTGCCCGCCAACGCCGACACCGGGAACCCGTTGCCCATCGCCTTGCCCCAGGACGACAGGTCGGGCGTGACGCCGTACAGGTGCGCCGCGCCGTGCTCGGACCAGCGGAAACCGGTGATCGTCTCGTCGAAGACGAGCACGGTGCCGAACTCGTCGCAGAGCGCGCGGACGCCTTCGAGGTAGCCGGGGGCGGGCTCGGCGGTGCTGCTGGCGGGCTCCATGATCACGCAGGCGATCGGACGCTCCGCCAGCAGCGCGCGCAGCGCGTCGAGGTCGTTGTAGGGGAAGCGGTGGGTGAGCTCCCGCACGGCGGCGGGCACGCCCGCGTCGAGGGGCAGGGTGCCGACGAACCAGTCCTGGCCGCTGAAGAACGGCTGCGCGCAGGCGGCGATGTGGTCGCGGCCGGTGGCGGCCCGGGACAGCCGCACCGCCGCGGCGGTGGCGTCGGAGGCGTTCTTGGTGAACTTCACCATCTCCGCGCCGACGACCGTGGCCACGAAGTCCTCGGCCGCGTCGAGCTCCATCGCGCTGGGGCGGGAGAACCCGATACCGCCGCCGATCGCAGCGCGCACCGCCTCGACCACCGGCTCGTAGCCGTGCCCGAGGGTGACGGCGCGCATGCCGGAGCCGTACTCGACGAACCAGTTGCCGTCGGCGTCGAGCACCCGCGCCCCACGGCCTTCGACGATCACGGGGGCCATGCCCTCGGGGAACTGGTCGGCGCCGCGCGCGAAGGTGTGCGCCCCACCGGGCACCAGGTCGTGCAGGCGCTGCTGCAGTGCCGCCGAACGCTCGAAAGAAGGGAATCCCACGGTCAACTCCTCGTGATGATCAAGAAGGCTGTTAGCGGCTGATCGCGTGACCCCCGGGATCAACTGCTGCGCCAGGTGAGCGGTAGCCTCGCGAAAGAGGTGATCTACTCGGTACGACTCCCCACCGAGTGGAGCATCTCGACTCCAGGGCGTAAGCACCGGCGCTCCCCAGCGTGAAGCCCGAAGTGAACCCCGAGCGCGCAGCTCGAACATTCTCGACTACTGCGGAGGCAGTCCTCGCTATGGCGACCGTACATATCGACCCGACCTTCGACGACGCGGCGCGTCGCGAGCGCATCTTCAAGGGTGATGTGATCATTTACACGCGCGTGCCCGAGATCGAGGCCTTCGCTGAGTTCACACGCAACCTGATCACCGAGGTGTTCGCTCCGCACGAGCCGACCGCCGTCCACGAGTCCCGCACGCCGGAGGAGCTCGCCGACATCCTGGTGTCGTTCAAGCCGAAGTTCATCCACCACCCGGAGTCGATCAAGCACGTCGAGCGCATCATCACGGCGCTCGGCGCGTCCGCGGAGATGACCTACGCAGATGTCCCCAAGCTGCGCACGGCGTTCCCGCAGGGCGGCCTGTCCACCGGTATCGCCTACGCGTTCCAGGTCCACCGCGACACCTGGTACAGCGCTCCGAAGCAGCAGATCAACTGGTGGATGCCGGTGTGGCCGGTCGAGCCGGACAACATCATGGAGTTCTACCCGCGCGGCTTCGGCAACGTGATCGAGAACAACAGCGGCGACTACAACTACTACCAGGCCAACATGTGGCGCTCGAACATCAAGGCGTTCAGCGGCGGGAAGGACACCCGCGTCCACCCGGCGCCGGTCGACCCGCTCCCCGATGACGAGCAGCGCCTCACCGTGGTGCCCCCGGTCGGCGGGATCATGCTGTTCTCCGGCGACCAGCTGCACGCCTCGATCCCGAACACGACCAAGTCCACGCGGTACTCGATCGACTTCCGCACCGTCGACCGGGCCGACGTGCTGAGCGGCGCCGGTGCGCCGATCATCGACGTCGCCGCGCTGGGCACGTCGCTGCGCGACTTCCACCGGCTCACCGACGGCGCGCCGCTCGACGAGTCCGAGATCGCGCCGTACGACACCGCCGATGCCGAGGGCGTGCGGGTGTTCGTGCCCAACTGATCATGGGTAGGCCGTCGAGAGCGTGCGGGCCATCGTCGACTCGATGTCGGCGAGCTGGCGCTCGAGCTTCGTGCGTATGCGTGTGACGGCTTCCTTCCCCAGGGGGAGCCGCAACGGCGCGGCGGGGGCGCGGACCGTGGCGATGATCGCGGCCGCACCCCTCGACGGGTCGCCGGGCTGCACGCCGTCCTGGTCGCGGAACCGGTCGCGGGCCTCCCGTGCGGGGGTGCCCGCATAGGCGGCCATCGGCGTGGAGGCCTGCATCGAGCGGCCCGCGAAATCGGTGCGGAACGGGCCGGGCTCGACGATCGTGACCCGGATGCCGAACGGCGCCACCTCGCCCGCCAGCGCCTCGGACGCGCCTTCGAGCGCGAACTTGGACGTCGCGTACACGGCGTGGCCCGGGTTGGCGCTCACCCCGCCCATCGAGCTCAGCTGCACGATGTGCCCGCTGCCGCGCTCGCGCATGTGCGGCAGCACGGCCTTCGTCACGGCCAGAGCGCCGAACAGGTTCGTCTCCATCACTCCCCGGAACTCGGCGTCGGTCAACTCTTCGAAGGCGCCGATCAGGCCGTGTCCCGCGCAGTTGACCAGCACGTCGACGCCGCCGGACGCGACGGCTCTGGCGACGACGTCGCGTACCTGCGCGCCGTCGGTCACGTCGAGGGTGAGCACGGTGACCGAGGGGTGCTCGGCCAGGTCGGCGAGGGCGGCGGGTCTGCGGGCCGTCGCCACGACGGCGTCGCCCGCTGCCACCACCGCCTCGGCGAGCGCGCGGCCGAACCCGGAGGCCGCTCCGGTGATCAACCAGCGCCGGTGTTGTGCGTTCATGCTCCCCAGCCTCCGCCTGCTGATTGGCCATGTCCAAGACATGATTGAGCTGGGACTCATAATCTCTCGCTATGGAACTCCGGCAGCTCGTCTACTTCGACGCCGTGGTGCGGGAGGGTGGTTTCGGCCGGGCCGCGGCGATCCTGCACGTCGCCCAGCCCGCGGTCTCGGTGCAGATCCGCAAGCTCGAGACGGAGCTGGGCACCACGCTGCTCGCCCGCAGCACCCGGCACGTCGCGCTCACGCACGCGGGTGAGCTGTTCCTGGCTCGCGCCCGTCGCGTGCTCGCCGAGCTCGACGGGGGGCGGGCCGATCTCGCCGCGCTGTCCGGGGCCGTCATCGGCCGTGTGCGCATCGGCGCGATCCAGGCGCTCGACCCGTTCGACCTCTCGGGTGCGCTCGCGGCGTTCCACGCCCGACATCCGGACGTCGAGCTCGAACTGCGTTCCGGCGGTGTGCGGACCCTGCTCGACGACCTCGCCCACGACCGCGTCGACCTGGCGCTCGGTCCGGTGCCCGCCCATGTCCCCGAGGGTGTCGTCGCCGCGCCGCTGTTCGACGACGAGCTCGTGCTGGTCACGGCGCCCGACCACCCGACGGCGAGCGTGGGCGCGCTCGGCCTGGCCGCCCTGCGCGCCGATCCCTTCGTCTGCCTGCCGGTCGGCACCGGGCTGCGCACCGTGCTGCACCGGCACGCCACGGCGGCGGGCTTCACCCCGCACGTCCCGTTCGAGACGACGAGCCTGCCGCGGCTGCGCGACCTGGTGGCCCACGGCCTCGGGGTGGCGCTCGTCGCCCGTTCGGTGGCCGAGGCGCCGGGACCGCGGGTCGTCGTACACCCGGTCTCGCCCGAACCGATCTCGCGGCCGGTCGGCCTCCTGCACCGAGAGCCGCTCGGCCCGGCCGCCGCGGCGTGCCGCGCGTTCCTACTGGCGCGCGGCAGCTAGGAAGCCTGCGAGCAGGTCCAGCGTTTCCGCCGGGCGCTCCTCCACGAGGAAGTGCCCGGCGTCGACGGCCGTGCCGCGCACGTCGGAGGCCCGCTCGCGCCAGACGTCGAGCGGGTTCTCCGGCCGTCGGCCGACCACGCCGTTCTCCCCCCAGACGACCAGGGTGGGCGCCTCGATCTTGCGGTCGACATCGGCGCGGTCGTGCTCCAGGTCGATCGACGCGCCCGCGCGGTAGTCCTCCAGCATCGCGTGCCGAGCGTCGGCGTCGGCGAAGCAGCGCTCGTACTCGGCCAGCGCCTCCGGTGCGAACACCGAGAGGCCGCTGCCCCACGCCCCGAGCAGGGCGTGCAGGTAGCCGATCGGGTCGCCGTCGATCAGCCGCTCCGGCAACGGGGCGGGCTGGATGAAGAAGAACCAGTGGTAGTAGGCCGTGGCCAGGGCCTTGTCGACGTGCTCATAGACGTGCAGCGTCGGCACGATGTCGAGCACGGCCAGCCGGGTGACGACCTCGGGGTGGTCGAGCGTCATGCGGTGCGCCACGCGCGCGCCCCGGTCGTGGCCGACCACGGCGAACCGCTCGTGCCCCAACGAGCGCATGACGGCGACCTGGTCGGCGGCCATCGACCGGAAGCTGTAGCCGCCGTGGTCGTCGCCCTCCGGGGGCCGGGACGAGTCGCCGTAGCCGCGCAGGTCGGGCGCCACCACGGTGTGCCCGCGCGCGAGCTCCGGGGCGACCCGGTGCCACATCGCGTGGGTCTGCGGGAACCCGTGCAGCAGCAGGACCGGTGGTCCGGAGCCGCCGTGCACGGCGTTGATCGTTGCTCCGCCGTTGTCGCTGCCGTTGTCGCTGCCGGTGTCGATGCGCGTCGTCGAGAACCCTTCGAACACCTCGGGAACCTATCCCAGCTCGGCGCGGCGGCGGGTGAGGAAGCGGCGTTCAGCCTCGGTGGTGGTGAGGGCGAGGGCGCGGTCGTAGGCGGCGCGGGCGGCAGGCGGATCACCGACGCGGCGCAACAGCTCGGCGCGCGTGGAGTGGAAATAGCGGTAGCCGGGCAGGTCCAGGGCGTCGACAAGGGCCAGCGCCGGGCCCGGGCCCTCGGCCTCGGCGACGGCCACCGCCCGGTTCAGCGCGACCACGGCCGAGCCGGTCTGTGCGAGGAGGGTGTCGTAGAGCGCCACGACCGTCGGCCAGTCGACCGGGTCCTCGGTCTGCAGCTCCGCGATCGCGGCCTGCACGGCGTAGGGGCCGCGGGCGCCCGCGGCGAGCGCGCGGTCGAGCAGGGCGCGGCCTTCGGCGATCCGGTCGGGGTCCCACGCGGCGCGGTCCTGCTCGGCGAGCGGCACGAGCTCGCCGTCGGCGAAGCGGGCGGCGCGACGGGAGTCGTGCAGCAGCATGAGGGCGAGCAGGGCGAGCACCCGCTCGGCGTCGGGCAGCAGCTCGGCCAGGGTGCGGGTGAGGCGGATGGCTTCGCCCGCGAGGTCGACCCGACCGTCCCCGTAGCCCTGGTTGAAGATCAGGTAGAGCACGGCGAGGACGGCGTCCAGACGGGTGGGGAGCGCGTTCGCGTCGGGCACGCGGAACGGGATCCCGGCCTCACGGATCTTCGTGCGGGCCCTGCTGAGCCTGCGCTTCATGGTCTCCTCGCTGACCAGGAACGCCCGCGCGATCTCCGGGGTGGACAGCCCGCCGAGCGCGCGCAGGGTGAGCGCCACCCGCGCCTCCGGGGCCAGCGCGGGGTGGCAGCAAAGGAAGATCAGCTCCAGGCGTTCGTCGGGGACGACCGTCACGGGGACCTCCGCGGGTTGCGGGAGCTGGCGCAGCTTCTCGGTGAGGGTGCGGTCGCGGCGGAGGCGGTCGACGGCCCGGTTGCGGCCGGTCGTCACCAGCCACGCCCTCGGGTTGTCCGGCGTTCCGTCGACCGGCCAGCGGCGGGCGGCGATCGCGAACGCCTCCTGCGCGGCGTCCTCGGCGACGTCGACGTCGCGGCAGAACCCGACCAACGCGGCGACCACGCGCCCCCACTCCGCGCGGAAGACCTCGTCGAGCATCAGGCGCCCGCGACCGGCCGGACCTCGACCGAGCCACCCATGCGCAGGGCCGGGATCCGCGCGGCGATGGCGAGCGCGGCGTCCAGGTCGGCGGCCTCGACGAGGTAGTAGCCGCCGAACACCTCCTTGGTCTCGGCGAACGGGCCGTCGGTGAGCAGCAGCTCGCCGTCGACCGCGCGCACCGTGGTGGCGGTGTCGGCGGACGCGAGCCGCGCGCCGTCGAGCACCCGGTCGTCGTCGCGCAGCGCGAGGTACTCCGCGGTGATCGCGGCCCGCGCTGCGCCGTCGAGGCCGTCGTAGGCGCCGGGTCGTTCGTTGATCAGCAGCGCGTAGCGCACGGTGGCTCCCCCCTAGTGGCGATCGTAGATCTGGCGCAGCACGCCGCCGCCGACGTCCTCGGACACGGCGAGCCGGAGGTCGAGGGGTGCGTTCGTCGCGTCGAAGAGCTTGCGGCCCTTGCCGAGCACGGTCGGGAACACCAGGAGCCGGTACTGGTCGACGAGGTCGTGGGCGACGAGCGTGTCGACGACGCTGCCGCTGCCGGTGACGACCACGTCCTGCGTCGCGCGGCGGCCCTGCACCTCCGCCACGAGGTCACCGGTCAGGAGGGTGGAGTGCGCCCAGCCGTCGACGTGGTCGAGTGAGCAGGAGGCGACGAGCTTCTGCATCGCCGTCAGCTTCCGGGAGAAGTCGTCGGTGCGGCGGGCGAAGAGCCCGGCGAACAGCTGCCAGGTCGTGCGCCCGAGCAGCATGACGCCGGTGTCGAGCACCGGGCCGAGCCGGAACTTGTCCCCCGCCACCGCCGCGGGGTTGCGGAAGGCCCAGCCGCCGTACGGGGTGCCACCGGAGCCGTCGGGGTCCTCGGTGACGCCGTCCAGCGACACGAACTGCGCCACGATGACCTTGCCCATCTCGTCCTCCTCGGTAGGGATCGGCAAGGAGACGAGCGGACGGCCGCAACGGGGACAGCGCGCGGATGTGATCTGGATCACCTGTCGCGGTGCGCGGTTTGGACAAGATCGAACACCGCTGGTGCGGCGCTCGCGCCTCGGCGGGCTCGGTCGAGCTCGCGGCGCCGCGGCGCGGACCACTGGTATCGCGCTTGCGCCCGGTGTCGGGGGCCGTGCAGGTGCGGCTTAGCGAGGACGCGCCAGAAGAGCCCGGATCTCGGCCGCGGTCGGCTGCACCTGGACCAGCTCGGCCCGCAGGCGTTCGACCTCGGCCTCCGCGCGGGCACGCAGCGCGGCCTCGACCGCCGCCGAGTCCGCGGCGGACCGCAGGTCGGCGACGGTCGAGCGCTCCTCGGCCGCCTGAGCGAGCGCATCGTCGCGTTCCCCTCGCGCCGCGTCTCGCTCGGCCACCGCCGCATCCCGCTCGGCCACCGCCGTGTCCCGCTCAGCCACCGCCCCATCCCGCTCGGCCACCGCCATGTCTCGCTCGGCCACCGCCATGTCTCGCTCGGCCACTGCCGCGTCCTTATCCGCCACCGCCGCGTCCCTATCCGCCACCGCCGCATCCCGCTCGGCCACCGCCGTGGCCAGCCGGTCGGCGAGGCCGTTGCGTTCGGCCGCGAGCCGGTCCCGGCTCTCGGCGACCGCTGTCAACTGGGCGGCCGCGCTGTCCCGCTCCCCCTCCGCCACCGTGACGGCGCGCCGGGCCGCGGCCAGCTCGGCGTCGAGCGCCCGGGTGCGCTCCCGTTCGGCCGCGAGCGTCGCCGCGGCCTGGGCCGCGACCAGCTGCGCCGCCCGTACCTCACGTTCGGCGTCGCCCGCCCGGGCCGTCGCGGCCGCCGCCGTCGCGTCGGACTGTTCGGCCCGGCTGCGCGCGGCGCCGAGCTCCTCGGTGGCGCCCAGTGCCTGGCGGGCGGCCGCCGCCGCCCGCTCGACGGCCTCGGCCCGCTCCTTGCCCGCCCGCTCCGCCTGGTCCTTCGCCCGGCGGGCCAGACCCTCGGCCCGCTCCTGCGCCTCCTGGGCCGCCAAGCGCTCGGCCTCGGCCTCCGCCGCGCGGCGGTTGGCGGCTTCGACCGCGCTCACGGCGTGCGCCTCGACCTCCGTCAGCCGCGAGGTGACCCCGGCCAGCGCGGCTACCAGCGCCTCCACCGGCGCACGCACCGCCTCCACGTGCTCCCGCAGCCGTTCGGCATCGAGCGCGAACGCGGTGCGTGACGAGTCGAGGCCCAGCGCGTCGAGAGCGTCGCGCTCCGCACGGGCCATCTGCGCGCAGGTCCGGTCGCCATCCCATCGGGTATTCCGACAAAACGTACGGCGACGTCCGCCCTGAGGTCCCGGCGGCGGCAGCGGAGCCCGGCATCGGCTATATCCGCAGCGTACGGCGCTGTCGTCCACGTCGATCATGCTAACAGTTCGTGGTTACACAACTCAGCAACCGGTTTTGTGTTCGTAGAATTGATCTACAGGCCAACGAAACCAGCGTTTCGTTGGCGTGCCTCACGACAGCCGAGATCCCGACGCCGATACAGTCGGTACATGCGTGGGCGGATAATCCAGCTGGCCGCGCGGTTGTCGACGCGCTTCCGGCGCGGGCGCGGCGGCTCGTCCGACGCCCTCCTCTCGCTCCTGCCGGACGAGGCGCTGCTGCCGCTGAAGCGCATCGGGCTCGACCCGGTGCCCGAGATGGCAGCGTTGCGCGACCGCGAGCCCGTGAGCCTGCTCAAGCTGCCGTTCGGCATCCGCGGTTGGCTCGTGAGCGGCTACGACGAGTCGAAGGCCGTGCTCGGCGCGGCGGGCGCGTTCTCCAGCGACTTCACCCACCTCGTCGGGAAAGCGGGCATCACCGCCGAGCAGAACCCCGGTGGCCTCGGCTTCGCCGACCCGCCCGCCCACACCCGCCTGCGCAAGATGCTCACCCCGGAGTTCACCGGGCACCGGCTGCGCCGCCTCGCCCCCCGTATCGACGCGATCGTCGCGGGCCAGCTCGACGAGATGGCCCAGATCGCCGCCGAGCGCGGCCAGGTGGATCTGGTGCAGAGCTTCGCGCTTCCGATCCCGTCGTTGGCGATCTGCGAGCTGCTGGGCGTGCCGTACGAGGACCGGGCCGATTTCCAGCGCCTGTCGACCACCCGCTTCGACTTCCTCGGCGGCATCGAAGGCTCGCTCGGCGCGATCTCGGAGTCCCTCACCTACCTGCTCGACATGGTCAAGCGCCAGCGCGCGGAGCCCGGCGACGGCATGCTCGGCATGCTGGTGCGCCAGCACGGCGACGACATCTCCGACCACGAGCTGGCGGGCCTGGCCGACGGCCTGCTCACCGGCGGGCTGGAGACCACCACGAGCATGCTGGCGCTCGGCGCGATCGTGCTGCTCCGCGACCCGGAGCTGCGGCGCACGCTGATCGCCCACGACGCCGCGGTCGACCCGTTCGTCGACGAGCTGCTCCGCTACCTCACGGTCGTGCAAGTCGCGTTCCCGCGCATCGCGCGCGCCGACATCACGGTCGGGAACCGCCGCATCGAGGCGGGCGACCTCGTCTTCTGCTCGCTCTCCGCGGCCAACCGCAGCGGCGATCCCGACCTCGACCGCTTCGACCCCACCCGGGCCAGCCGTCCCCACCTGGCGTTCGGGCACGGCATCCACCGCTGCGTCGGCGCCGAGCTGGCCCGCATGGAGCTGCGCACCGCCTACCCCACCCTGCTGCGCCGCTTCCCCGACATCACCCAGGCCACCGACCTCGACACCCTCGAGTACCGCAAGCTCTCCTTCGTGTTCGGCGTCGAGTCGCTCCCGGTGACGCTCTGAACGGCTCGCTCGCCGTCGTCACGTCGCTCCCGAGGGAGTGGCCGGGCGTCGCCGACCCGGTGGAGCTGCGCGACCAGATCGCCGAGTGGCTGTCGCAGTACGCCAACGCGGGCACGCGGCGCACGTACGCGTACGCCCTCGGACTGCCCGTCGCCTGGGTGGACCCGGCGGCGGCGCCCGCACGCGGACGCCCGCCCGCCGCCGCCCCCGGCCCGCTGCACCACCTCGCCTGGTTCCGCTGGTGTGCCGCGCGCGACCTCGACCCGCGCGCGGCGACGGCCACCCACGTCAAAGGATGGCTGCACGCGCTCGACGCCGCGGGCGCCAAGCCCCGTACCCGACGGCGGATGTTGTCCACCCTGTCCGCGCTCTACGGCCACCTCACCGAGTCCGGGGTGATCCCCGCCAACCCGGCCGCGCTGAACCGCTCGCGCCTCGGCCTGGGCGCGCGCGACGCTTCGCCGACGATCCGGCTCACCGCCGCGCAGGTCGCCGCCCTGCTCACGGCGGCCGCCCGGCCCACCGTCCGCGGCCGGTACGCACGGCTGTACGCCACCCGCTCGGTGGCCTACGTCGCCCTGCTCACCCTGGGCCTGCGCGTCTCGGAGATCACCGGGCTCGACCGCGGCGACCGCTACCGCACCGGCGGCGACGACGTGCTGCGCGTACTGGGCAAGGGCGGGCTGCACCGCGAGGTGTACGTCACCGAGCTCGTCCGCGAGGCGCTGGCCGACTACCTCGCCGAACGCGACCGCCTCGCGGGCACGGCGAACCCGGTGCGGCGCGGGCGCTCCGGCGCGGGCGCTTCGCCGCTCCTGGCCACCCGCGCGGGCGCGCGCTGCTCGCGGATCGACCTCTACACCCAGCTGCGCCGCATCGCGGCGGACGCCGGGCCTGCGCTCGACGGCGTCGCCGAGCGGGTGCACCCGCACGCCCTCCGACACGCCTACGTGACGATCGCCCTCGAGCACGACGCCCCGATCCAGCACGTCCGCGCCGACGTCGGGCACGCGACGATCGCCACCACCCAGCACTACGACCGCGGCCTGCGCCGCCGGTCGGCCAGCGCGGCCGACGTCGTCGCCAAAGCTCTTGACTTATACAAGAGCTAGCTTATATTTCACGGCGTGCACGCGTTCGACGTCCTGGGCGACCCGGTGCGTCGGCGGATCCTGGAGCTGCTCGCCGCGGGCGAGCTGACCTCGGGAGACCTCACCACCGCCGTCCGGGCCGAGTTCGGGATCTCGCAGCCCGCGGTCTCCCAGCACCTGCGCGTGTTGCGCGAGCACGGCTTCGCCTCGGTGCGACCGGAAGGTGCGCGGCGGCTGTACGCCGTCCGGCCCGAGCCGTTCCAGGAGGTCGACGCCTGGCTCGACGCGTTCCGCCGTTTCTGGACTCCCCCGCTCGACGCGCTGGCCACCGAGCTGGCGCGCGGCCGACGAAAGGACCGTTCATGATCGACGTCACCCACCGGATCAGCGCTGTCGCCCGCACGGTCGGCACCCGCACGCTCGAGGCGGGCGAGGCCCGTGTGATCACGGTCGCCCGCAGCTTCCCGGATCCGGTCGAGGAGGTGTGGGACGCGTGCACGACCGCCGAGCGCATCCAGCGCTGGCTGATGCCGGTGAGCGGCGAGCTGCGCCTGGGCGGGCGGTACCAGCTCGAGGGCAACGCGGGCGGGGTGGTGGAGCGCTGCGATCCGCCGCGCTCGTTCGACGCCACGTGGGAGTACGGCGGTGACGTGAGCTGGATCGAGCTGCGCCTCGAACCCGAGGGCGACCCCGACAACCCAGGCACGCGGTTCACGTTGGAGCACATCGCGCACGTCGACGACGCGCGGTGGACCGAGTTCGGCCCCGGCGCGGTCGGCGTGGGTTGGGACTCGATGCTCCTGGGGCTGGTCTTGCACCTCGAGGGCGACGCCTCGATCACGCCGGACAAGGCCATGGAGTGGCTGGTCAGCCCGGAGGGCGTGCGGTTCGTCACGGAGTCGAGCGAGGCCTGGTGCGCGGCGGCGATCGCCGCGGGCGAGGAACCCGCCGCCGCCGAGGCCGCCGCGAAGCGCACCACCGCCGCTTACACGGCGACGGAGTAACCGCGCCACCACTCGTTCAGGGGCGGGGGCGGGTGGCACAGCAATCCGGGGCGCACGGGGCGCCGTTCAGCGTGCAGCCCGCACTCGGGATCGTGCTCAACCGGCGGGGAGGCGCGTCTCCGGTGTGCTCGGCCACGAGCTCGACCACCATGTCCGCGAACCGCGGGTCGGGGCCCGCCGTGGCCGCCCGAGCGAAGCCCATCCCCAGCTCGGCGGCCCGCTCGCGGGCTTCGGTGTCGAGGTCCCACACCACCTCGACGTGGTCGGACACGAACCCCACCGGCGCGACGACCACCGCAGGCGTGCCCACGGCGTGCAACGCGTCGAGGTGGTCGAGGATGTCCGGGGCCAGCCACGGCACCTGCGGCGGCCCGGAGCGCGACTGCCACACCACGTCGTACTCCTCGACCCCGACCGCCGCCGCGACGAGCCGCGCCGCTTCGGCCACCTGCCGCGAGTACCGGTGCCCACCCTCCGCGGGTGGCCCGGCCGCCGCGTCTGCCGCGCTCGGCACCGAATGCGCGGTGAACACCAGCCGCGCTCCCGGCCCGACCTGCGCGAAGGCCGCCCGCACCGCATCGGCGTTGGCCGCGACGAACAGCGGGTGGTCGAAGAAGTGCCGCAGCCGCACCAGCTCCGGCGCGTGCTCGCCGACGGCTTTGCGGGCGCGGGCGATGTCCTCGTGGTATTGACGGCACGCCGAGAACCCGCCGTACGCGCTCGTGGCGAAGACCAGCGCGTGGCGAACCCCGTCGCGGGCCATCTCCGCGACGGTGTCCTCGACCATCGGGCGCCAGTTGCGGTTGCCGAAGTAGACCGGCAGCTCCACCCGGGAACGGATCGCCGCGATCAGCTCGCGGTTGCGGGCGTTGAGCGGGCTCACCCCACCGAAGTGCTGGTAGTGCTCCTCGACGGCGTCGAGCCGCTCGGGCGGCACCCCCCGCCCGCGGGTGACGTTCTCCAGGAACGGCCGCACGTCCGCAGGCCCCTCCGGGCCCCCGAACGAGAGGACGAGCAGCGCGTCAGACCCCAACAGCATGGAACCCACCGTCGGCCCACACCATCGAGCCGGTGGTGACGGGCAGCCAGTCCGAGAGCAGCGCGCACACCGTCTTGGCCACCGGCACCGGGTCGTCGACGTTCCAGCCCAACGGCGCCCGCCCGTCCCAGGCGTCCTCGAACGCCGCGAAGCCGGGGATCGACCTGGCCGCCATCGTGCGCACCGGCCCCGCCGCGCACAGGTTGACCCGGATCCCCTTCGGCCCGAGGTCGCGGGCGAGGTAGCGGGTGACCGACTCGAGCGTGGACTTCGCGACGCCCATCCAGTCGTAGGCGGGCCAGGCCTGCCGGTTGTCGAAGTCCATGCCCACGACGGACGAGCCGGGCCCGAGCAACGGCAGCACCGCGGTGGCCAGCGACTTGAACGAGTACGCGCTCACCTGGATCGTCGTCGCGACGTCCTCCCAGGGCGCCTTCAAGAACGCGCCGTCGCCCAGGCACGAGGCGGGCGCGAAGCCGATCGAGTGCAGCACCCCGTCGAGGCCGGGATCGGCGCCGAGATGGGGCGACACCCGCTCGACGAGGCTGTCGAGCTGCGACTGGTCGGAGACGTCGAGCTCGACGACGGGCGCACCCTCTGGCAGCCGCTGCGCGATCCGCTCGACCAGCCGCATGCGGCCGAACCCGGTGAGCACCACCTGCGCGCCCTGCTCCTGCGCGATCTTCGCGGCGTGGAAGGCCAGCGACGCGTCGGTGATCACGCCGGTGATCAACAGGCGCTTGCCGTCGAGAAGTCCCATGGTCAAAGGCTAGTGGCCCATGCCGAGGCCGCCGTCGACCGGGATCACCGCGCCGGTGACGTAGGAAGCGGCGTCCGACCCCAGCCACGTGACCGCGGCCGCGATCTCCTCGACCGTGCCGTACCGGCCCAGCGGCACCTGCCCGACGTACTCGGCGCGCTTGGCGTCGGGCAGCGCGCGGGTCATGTCGGTGTCGATGAACCCCGGCGCGACGACGTTGGCCGTGATGCCCCGCGAGCCCAGCTCCCGGCTGATCGACCGGGCGAGCCCGATCAGTCCCGACTTGGACGCCGCGTAGTTGACCTGCCCCGCCGAGCCGAGGAGCCCGACCACCGACGAGATGAAGATCATCCGACCGGCGCGTGCCTTCAACATCGCGCGCGTGGCGCGCTTGGCCACCCGGTAGGCGCCGGTGAGGTTGGCGTCGATCACCTTGGTGAACGACTCCTCGCTCATCCGCATGAGCAGCCCGTCGTCGGTGACGCCCGCGTTGGACACGAGCACCTGCACCGGCCCGTGCTTCTCCTCGACCTCGGTGAAGGCGGCGTCGACGGCCGCGGCGTCGGTGACGTCGCACCGCACCGGCAGGAACTCCCCCGGCAGCCCGTCGGTCGGCCCGCGGTGGGTCACCGCCACCTGGTCGCCCGCCGCGGCGAACGCCGTGGCGATGGCCAGGCCGATCCCGCGGTTTCCTCCGGTCACCAGCACGCTGCGAGTCACGGGCGCACCCTACGGCAGCCGTCGGCCCAGCCCGATGCCCGCGCCGACGCCCACGAAGAGCATCAGCGCGCCGCCCGCGAGCCACGGCCTGCTGGTGTCGACCTTGCGCATCTCGTAGCCGATCTGCTCGCCGAGCTGGGCGTAGACCTGGCGGAGCTCCGACTCGCTGGCCGCGGTGAAGAACTGCCCTTTCGACAGCTCGGCGATGCGGCGCATGGCCTCGTCGTCCACCGCGACCGACACCGGCGGCTTGTCCGCGTCCAGCTCGATCGTGCCGTAGTCGGTGCCGAAGGAGATCGTCGACACCGGCACGTGCACCTCGGCGGCCTTGCGCGCCGCGGTGAACGACCCGCGCGGCTGGTCCTCGGCGCCGGGTCCGCCCGGGACCGTCTGCCCGCCGTCGGACATCAGCACGATCCGGGCGGGCGGCGGGCCTTCGCCGGAGGCGCCGATGAGGGCCTGCGAGAACGTCTCGATCGACTGCAGCGCCGCGAGGATCGCGTCGCCGGTGGCGGTGGACTCGGCGAGCTTCAGCCCGTCGACCGCGCGTTTGATCGGCTCCCGGTCGGTGGTGGGCGAGACCAGCACCGCGGCGGTGCCCGCGAACGACACGAGCCCGAGGTTGACGCCGGGGGTGAGCTGGTCGGCGAACGACTTGGCCGCCGCCTGGGCCGCGGCGAGCCTGCTGGGCGCGACGTCCGTGGCCTGCATCGACAGCGAGACGTCGATCACGAGGACGACGGTGGCCCGGTTGCGCGGCACCCGCGCCTCGGCCTGCGGGCCCGCCAACGCCACGGTGAGCAGGGCCAACGCGACGAGCAGCGCGGCCGCCGGGATGTGCCGGTACCAGCCGGGTCGCTTCGGCGCGATCTTGTCGAGCAGCTCGAGGTTGGTGAACGCCAGCGTGTCGCGACGGCGGCGGCGCAGCAGCACGACGTAGGCCACCGCGAGGACCGCCACCACGAGCAGGCCCACGAGCCACCAGGGCTGGGTGAAGACGCCGTTCACCGGCCCCCGCCCGACCAGGCCCGCTTGCGGGTGAGGGCGAACCGGACGACGTCGGCGATCCAGTCGCGGTCGGTGCGCAGCTGCAGGTGGGCCGCCCCGGCGCGGCGCAGGGCGAGCGCCACCCGCTCGCGGTGCGCGGCGGCGGCCGCGGCGAACTCCCGGCACAGCAGCGGCGTGGTGACGACCTCGCGCTGGCGACCGGACTCCGGGTCGGCCAGCACGACCGTGCCGACCTCGGGCAGCTCCAGCTCGCGCGGGTCGAGCACCTCGACGGCCAGGAGCTCGTGGCGCCCGGACAGCGCGCGCAGGGTGGCCTCCCAGGTGGGCTCGCCGAGGAAGTCGGACACGACCACGGCGAGGCCGCGGCGCCGGGGCGGGCGGCGCAGCGATTCGATCGCCGCCGTGAGGTCGCCGCGGGTGCCGCTCGGCGCGCTGGGCACCTGCGCGACGTTGCGGAGCAGCCCGCGCGCGTAGGCCAGGCCGCCGCGGGCCGGGAAGCGCACGAGCTGCTCCCCGGTGGACACGAGCGCGCCGATCCGGTTGCCGCCGCCCCGCGTGAGGTGCGCGACGGCGGCGAGCGCGGCGATGGCGAGGTCGCGCTTCTCGCACGCGGCGGTGCCGAAGTCGAGGCTGGGCGAGAGGTCCACCAGCACCCACGTCTCCAGCTCGCGGTCGGCCACGGTCTGGCGCACGTGCGCCTCGGTGGTGCGGGCGGTGACCGCCCAGTCGATGCGCCGCACGTCGTCGCCGGGCTGGTAGGCGCGGGCCTCGCCGAGCTCGGAGCCCGGGCCGGGGACGAGCCCGAGGTGGTTGCCCTGCAGCAGCCCGTCCAGCCGGATCCGCACCGTCAGCTCGAGCGCCTTGAGCGCGGCCTCCAGCCGTCCCTCCCGCAGCGACGGCGGCGCGGTGTTCATCGGGCGCTCATGGCGCCGTTGCCGCCGCGGGCGCCTGTGGACGGGCGGTGACCTGCGGCAACGGCACGGTCGCCAGCACCCGGGAGATGATGTGGTCGATCGGCACCTGGTCGGCCACCGCGTCGTAGGAGAGCACGAGCCGGTGCCGCAGCACGTCCGGCGCGACGTCCAGCACGTCCTGGGGCAGCACGTAGTCGCGGCCGCGGATGAGCGCGAGCGCGCGGGCGGCCGCGACGGTGCCGAGCGTGGCGCGGGGTGAGGCGCCGTACGCCACCCAGCCCGCGACGTCGGCGAGCCCGTGCTCGGCGGGGGTGCGGGTAGCCACGACCAGCCGCACCACGTAGTCGACGAGCGCGTGGTGCACGAACACCCGGGTGGCCACGGTCTGGAGCCGCGACAGCTCGGCGGGCGCCAGCACCTGCGAGGCGACCGGCGGCTCGGCGCCCATCCGGTAGACGATCTCGCGCTCCTCCTCGACCCCGGGGTACTCCACGATGATCTTGAAGAGGAACCGGTCGCGCTGGGCTTCCGGGAGCGGGTAGACCCCTTCGTTCTCGATGGGGTTCTGAGTGGCGAGGACGAGGAAGGGGTCGGGCATCGGGAAGGTCTGGCCGCCGATCGAGAGGTGCCGCTCGGCCATCACCTCCAGGAGCGCCGACTGCACCTTCGCGGGCGCGCGGTTGATCTCGTCGGCCAGCACGAAGTTGGCGACGACCGGGCCGAGCTCGACGTCGAACTCCTCGCGGCCCTGCCGGTAGATGCGGGTGCCGAGGATGTCGGACGGCACGAGGTCCGGGGTGAACTGCAGGCGCGCGAACGTGCCGCCGACGACCTTCGCGACCGTCTCGACGGCGAGGGTCTTCGCCACGCCCGGCACGCCCTCCAAGAGCAGGTGCCCGCGGGCGAGCAGGCCGACCAACATCCGCTCGACCAGCCGGTCCTGCCCGACGATGACCTTCTTGATCTCGAAGACGGCGCGCTCGAGGCGCTCACCTTCGGCGGCCGGGCTCGGCACGGCATCTTGCACGCTCACGCTCGCATCCAACACGGGCCGTGGTGAGACGAAGGTGAGGATCGGCCGGGTCAGATCACAGCATGCGGGTGACGAAGGGCATGAGGCCCGCGGTGCGCATCGGCACGAGGCGCACGGCCGAGCCGGAGTACGGCGCCTCGATCATCATCCCGTTGCCGACGTACAGCGCGACGTGCCCGATCACGCCGTCGTTGGCGAAGAAGAGCATGTCGCCCGGCTGGCGGCCGGCGACCGGCACCTGCCGACCGGACCGGTACTGGTAGCCGCTGTAGTGCGGCAACGCCACCCCGGCGCCCGCGAACGCGTAGATCATCAGACCGGAGCAGTCGAAGCCGACGCGGCGGTAGTCGCCGAAGGCGTCGGCGACGCCGCCGTCGCGCACGCCGAGCGTCGGCCCGCGGCCGTTGCCGCCGCCCCAGGCGTACTGCACGCCGAGCTGCGACATCGCCCGGTCGATGACCCCGCGCACCGCACCGGCGCCGCGGACGATCCCGCCGCCGCCCACCCGGCCCGCCGCCGCCTGCGCCTGGGCCCGCTGGGCCGCCGCCACCTGCTCCTGCCAGGAGACGAACCGGTCGCGTTGGGCGCGCAGGCCGGCGTCGCTCGAGATCGCCGCGGCGAGCTGGGCGTTGACCTGCTCGCGCTGCGCCCGCACCTGGGCGAGCAGGGCGGCCTGCGCGACCGCCTTCGCCTGCACGTTCGCGACGGTGGCCGCCGCGGCTTCGCTCGCCTGCTTGGCCCGCTCGGCGGCGGCGCGCGCGTCGTCCTCGGCCTTGCGGGCCAGCGAATCGGCGTTCACCCGGGCCACGAGGGCGCGGTGCAGGCTGTCCAGCACCTGCTGCTGCTGGTCGGCCACCAGGTCCGCGAACGCCGACCGGTCGAGCACCTCCTGCGGGCCGCCGGGCGCGGTGAGCAGGCCGAGCGGACCGATGTCGAGGCCCTGCTGGTAGCGCGCGGACACGAACTCGTCGACCCGGGCCCGCAGCGCCTCGACGTCGGCGGCGGCCGCGGTGGTGGCCTGCTTCGCGGTGGCGGCCGCCGCGCTCGCCGCGTCGGCTGCCGTGCGGGCGTCCTGCAGGTCGACGAGCGCGCGGTTGGCCTGCTCCTGGCGGGCGGAGAGCTCCAGCGCGATCGCCGCCGCGCGGTCGTCCAACGCCGAGAGCTGCGTCGTGAGCCCCGCGACCTGCGCCGTGCGGGCGTTGACGGCCGCCCGGCTGGCCCCGAGCTGGTTGTCGGTCGGGTTCGGCGGTGGCGGCGGGGGTGGCGGGGCGGCCTGCGCCGGGCCCGCCAGCCCGACGAGCAGCGCGACCGCGACCGCGAGCAGGGCTGTCGCCCGACCGAGCCGCCGCACCGAACCTCCCCGCATCACGACCTGCTGGTGGGCGAACTGTCGCACTCCGCGCCCCGCGCGCCCGGGAGCCACGCCGGCAACCTCCCCCACATGGGGTATCGCTCGCGGTTTTAACAGGACAAGCGTACTGTTAGCCGCACCGGGGTCCGCCATGCTCGACGCGACCGGGTGCGCGAGACTCCCGACAACCACGGCCTACCGTTCGAGGAGAAGTCCAGTGACGAGCACCGACAGCTTCGGAGCGAAAGGAACGATCGCAGCAGGCGGGAGCGAGTACGAGATCTTCCGGCTTTCCGCCGTCGAAGGGTCCGAACGCCTCCCGTTCAGCCTGAAGGTGCTCTTGGAGAACCTGCTCCGCACCGAGGACGGCGCCAACGTCACGGCCGACCACGTCCGCGCGCTCGCGGGCTGGGACCCCGGTGCCGAGCCGGACACGGAGATCCAGTTCACCCCGGCGCGGGTGATCATGCAGGACTTCACGGGCGTGCCGTGCGTCGTGGACCTCGCGACCATGCGCGAGGCCGTCACCGAGCTCGGCGGCGACCCGGCCAAGGTCAACCCGCTCGCGCCCGCCGAGCTCGTCATCGACCACTCGGTGATCATCGACGTGTTCGGCACGGCCGACGCGTTCGAGCGCAACGTCGACTTCGAGTACGGCCGCAACAAGGAGCGCTACCAGTTCCTGCGGTGGGGCCAGGGCGCCTTCGACGAGTTCAAGGTCGTGCCGCCGGGCACCGGCATCGTGCACCAGGTCAACCTGGAGCACCTCGCGCGCGTGGTGATGACCCGCGACGGCCGGGCGTACCCGGACACGCTCGTCGGCACCGACTCGCACACCACCATGGTCAACGGCCTGGGCGTGCTCGGCTGGGGCGTCGGCGGCATCGAGGCCGAGGCGGCCATGCTGGGCCAGCCCGTCTCGATGCTCATCCCCCGGGTGGTCGGCTTCAAGCTCACCGGCGAGATCCCCGCGGGCGCCACCGCCACCGACGTGGTGCTGACGATCACCGAGATGCTGCGGCGCCACGGCGTGGTCGGCAAGTTCGTGGAGTTCTACGGCGAGGGCGTGGGCGCGGTCCCGCTGGCCAACCGGGCGACCATCGGCAACATGAGCCCGGAGTTCGGCTCCACGGCGGCGATCTTCCCGATCGACGAGGAGACCGTGCGCTACCTCAAGCTCACCGGCCGCTCCCCCGAGCAGATCGCGCTGGTCGAGGCGTACGCGAAGGAGCAGGGCCTCTGGCACGACCCGGCCCGCGAGCCCGTCTACTCCGAGACGCTCGAGCTCGACCTCGGCACGGTGGTGCCCTCGATCGCGGGCCCCAAGCGCCCGCAGGACCGCATCGCGCTCACCGACGCCAAGCCCGCGTTCCGCCAGGCGATCCGCGACTACACCGACGACCCCGATTCCGACGGGGTCGACGAGGCGGGCAAGGAGTCCTTCCCCGCCAGCGACTCCCCGGCACCGGGCTCGGGCGACGACGAGGCCGCCCCGGTCGTGTTCTCCGCGGCCGAGGGCGGCAACGGGCGCCCGTCCAAGCCGGTGCCGGTCTCCTCCACCGACCGCGGCGAGTTCGTGCTCGACCACGGCGCGGTCGTGATCGCCTCGATCACGAGCTGCACCAACACGTCCAACCCCTCGGTGATGGTCGGCGCCGCGCTCCTGGCCAAGAACGCCGTTGAGAAGGGCCTCGCGGTCAAGCCGTGGGTGAAGACGTCGATGGCGCCCGGCAGCAAGGTCGTCACCGAGTACTACGAGAAGGCCGGGCTCTGGCCGTACCTGGAGAAGCTCGGCTACCACCTCGTGGGCTACGGCTGCACCACGTGCATCGGCAACTCGGGGCCGCTGTCGGAGGAGATCTCCGCGGTGGTCAACGACAACGACCTCACCGTGGTGTCGGTGCTCTCGGGCAACCGCAACTTCGAGGGCCGCATCAACCCGGACGTCAAGATGAACTACCTGGCGTCGCCGCCGCTCGTGATCGCCTACGCGCTCGCGGGCACCATGGACTTCGACTTCGCCGAGCAGCCGCTGGGTACCGGGTCCGACGGCGCGCCGGTGTACCTGCAGGACATCTGGCCGTCGGCCGCCGACGTGCAGTCGGTCATCGACGGGACGATCAACGAGGCCATGTTCCAGAAGGGCTACTCCGACGTCTTCGCAGGCGACGAGCGGTGGCGCTCGCTGACGACGCCGGAGGGCTCGACGTTCGAGTGGGACCCCGATTCGACCTACGTGCGCAAGCCCCCGTACTTCGACGGCATGGAGATGGAGCCCGCTCCCGTCGAGGACATCGCGGGCGCCCGGGTGCTCGCGCTGCTGGGCGACTCGGTGACCACCGACCACATCTCCCCCGCGGGCTCGATCAAGGCCGACACCCCGGCCGGGCAGTACCTGATCGAGCACGGCGTGGAGAAGCGGGACTTCAACTCCTACGGGAGCCGCCGCGGCAACCACGAGGTGATGATCCGCGGCACGTTCGCCAACATCCGGCTCCGCAACCTCCTGCTGGACGGCGTCTCCGGCGGCTACACCCGCGACTTCACCGCCGGGGGTGAGCAGGCGTTCATCTACGACGCGGCGCAGAACTACGCCCGTTCGGGCACCCCGCTGGTCGTACTGGGCGGCAAGGAGTACGGCTCGGGGAGCTCGCGCGACTGGGCCGCCAAGGGCACGGCGCTGCTCGGCGTCAAGGCCGTGATCGTCGAGAGCTACGAGCGCATCCACCGCTCCAACCTCATCGGCATGGGCGTGCTGCCGCTGCAGTTCCCCGACGGCGAGACGGCCGCCGCCCTCGGGCTCGACGGCACCGAGACGTTCACGATCACCGGGGTGACCGCCCTCAACGACGGCTCCACCCCGCGCACCGTGCACGTGAGCGCGGCCAAGGAATCGGGCGAGACCGTGGAGTTCGACGCGCGGGTGCGCATCGACACCCCCGGTGAGGCCGACTACTACCGCAACGGCGGCATCATGCAGTACGTGCTGCGGGGCATGTTGGCGTAGCGGCTCGCCGTGCGGAGCTGCTCCGACCGGCTTAGTGTCGCGCCCCGTGGCGGGGCGCGACCTGGGCATGCTGCGGCGGATGACCGCGGCGACGGCGATCGGCGAGGGACTCGACGGCTTCGACCTCGGCATCATCGCCGTGGTCCTGCCGCTGATCACGGCGGACCTCGGTCTGACGCCGGTGTGGAGCGGGCTCATCGCGGCGTCGACGCTGGTCGGCATCTTCTTCGGCTCGCCGATCGTGGGGTGGCTCTCCGACCGGATCGGCCGCCGCACCCTGTTCACGATCGACATCGCCGCGTTCGTCGTGCTCGGCCTGCTGCAGGCGGTGGTCACCGAGCCGTGGCAGCTGATGGTGGTGCGGCTCCTGCTGGGAGTGGCGGTCGGCGCCGAGTACGCCCTCGGCGCGGCCCTGCTCTCGGAGTTCGCCCCCGCCAACGGGCGCGGCCGACGGCTCGCCGGGATGCTCGTCACCTGGTACGGGGGCTACCTCGTCTCGGTCGTCGTCGCGTACGCCCTCGTCGAGTTCGGCGGCCTCTCGTGGCGGTGGGTGCTCGCCACCAGCGTCGTCCCGGCGCTCATCACGCTCGCCGCCCGCTTCGGGCTGCCCGAGTCGCCGCGTTGGCTCATGCACCACGGCCGGGTCGACGAGGCCCGCGCGATCGCCGACCGCTACCTCGGCGGCGATGACTACTTCCGCGAGGAAGAACTCGACGAGCAGGAGCACGACAAGGCACGCGCGGGCGGACTCAAGCGGCTCTTCGAGCCCGGCATGCGCGGCCGCACGCTGTTCGTCTGCACCTTCTACGCGTGCAACGTCGCGCCCTACTTCGCGATCTTCACTTTCGCGCCGCAGGTCTTCGCCGCACTGCAGATCAACAACGAGGCGGCCAGCACGATCCTGGCCAACGCGATCGCCGTCGTCGGCGCGCTCGTCGGCATGCTGACCATCGAGCGGGTCGGCCGCCGCCAGCAGCTGATCGGCCCGTTCTGGGTCATGGCGGCGGCCCTGCTCGTCGTCGGGCTGTGGGCGAGCGCGCCCGGCGGGATCATCGTCGCCTGCTTCGCCGTGTTCGCGTTCACCAACGCACTGCAGGGCAACCTCACCGCCGTCTACCCGGCCGAGGTGTTCCCGACGGAGCTGCGCAGCACGGGCATCGGCTTCTCCACCGCCTTCAGCCGCATCGGCGCCGCGAGCGGCACGTTCCTCCTGCCGGTCGGCATCTCGACCATCGGGATCGGGCCCTGCATGTTGATCGCCGCGGCGATCTGCCTGATCGGCGGCACCGTCTCCCAGCTCATGGCCCCGGAGACGACCGGCCTGTCGCTCAGCCGCACTGCGGCGCTGCGCCCGGCTACCGCGTGACGGCCCGCTGCTCTACCTGGGCTTCCTGGTGCTGTGCGGCGTCATCGATCGATCGACGGAACGTCGGCGTCAACGTTTGCTTGACAAGAGGTCGGCGGCCAGGCCGTTGAGCAGGTAGCGCAGGCCGCGCTCGAACAGCCGGTCCAGGTCCAGGTCGTAGTCCTGCGCGACGAGGCGCTCGAAGTGCGGGAAGCCGCCGCCCAGCGTGATCGCGCGCAGCCGGTGCTCGTGCGTGGCCACCCACTCCTCGCTGGTGAGGCCGCTGGCGGCGGCCTCGGCGGCCTCGGTCTCCAGGTTCACCGCGACGCCCCGCACGAACGTGAACAGGGTGAGGTGGACGTCGAACGCGGCGGTGGTGGTCAGCCCGGCGTCGGTGAGGGCCGCCAGCACCCACTCGGTGTACGCGAGCCCGCCCGCGACGGCCTGCGGCCGGGTGAGCGACAGAGCGGGCGCGAGCCACGGGTGCCGCCGGAACGCCGCCCACAGCGAGCGGGCCGCCACCTCCAGGCGGGGCCGCCAGCCGGGCGGCGGGTCGGCGGGCAGCCGGGCCTCGCGCAGCGCGGCGTCCATCATCCGGAGGAGCAGGTCGTCCTTGTCCGTGACGTGCCGGTAGAGCGACATCGGGCCTGCCCCGAGCTCCGTGGCCACCCGCCGCATCGACAGCCCGTCGAGCCCCTCGGCGTCGGCGATCGCCACGGCCGCCCCCACGATGCGGCCGACGCCGAGGGAGCGCTCCGCCCGCGCGTGGGCGGCCGGACCCGCCTCGCCGACCGCATCCGCCGTGCCGCCCGTGTCCGTCCGTGCCGCCCGCGCCCGTCCTGCCGCCCGCGCCCGTCCTGCCGACCGGCCCCGTCGCGCCTACCCGGCCCGCCCCGCCGACCGGGGCGGCGGGCCGCCGCGGGCCGGCCACCGCACCCGCGGCACGACGCGGGACCCCAGGCGCGCCGCCCCCGGTCCGCCCGCCTCCGGGCCTGCCCGGCTCCGGCGGCGCCACGACGACGGTGCCGACCCCCGGAATCGCGCGCACCAGGCCGTCGTCGCGCAGCGCGGCGAGCACGCGCGTCGCCGTGGCGATCGCGACGCCCCACCGCCGGGTGATCTCGCGGGCGGACGGCACGCGCTCCCCGGGCGCCAGCTCGCCGCGCTCGATCTGCGCCCGCAGCTCGGCCGCGATCCGCACGGAGGGTGGCTCGGTCACCCCGCACCTCCGGTCTGCTCGTCGCCCGCAGCGCGACCCTAATGCCGGTCCGGCGATGGGGCCGCCATCCGGGTGCGTACTGGCGTCCGGGTGACCGGTCGAACGCCGGGAGCCCGCGGCGTTCCTGGTGCGCCCGGACGGCTACGTCGCGTGGGCGCACGACGACGTGCCGACGGAGCACGAGCCGGCCGCCCTGCCGGTGTACTAGCGCACTAGTACACCGCTCGACAACCGATGCGTACGCTGTACGCTCAGCCTCATGGCGAACATCCTCATCTCCGGCGCGGGCATCGCGGGACCGGCTCTCGCGTACTGGCTCAGCACCTCCGGGCACGACGTCACCGTCGTGGAGCGGGCCGACGCGGTGCGCCCCGGAGGTCAGGCCGTGGACCTGCGCGGGGCGGGCCGCACCGTCATCGAGCGGATGGGCGTGATGGACCGGGTGCGGTCGGTCGCGCTCGACCAGCGCGGCGTCGCCTGGGTGGACGCCCGCGGCCGGGTCACCGCCCGCATGCCCGTCGACGCGTTCGCGGGAGAAGGGATCATCTCCGAGATCGAGGTGCTGCGCGACGACCTCGCGGACGTCCTGCACGACGCCACCCGCGCACGTGTCGAGTACGTCTTCGGCGACACCGTGACGGATCTTCGCCAGGACGACGACGGCGTCGACGTCACGTTCGAGCACGCGCCGCCGCGGCGGTTCGGCCTCGTCATCGGGGCCGACGGCCTCTACTCCCCGATCCGGCGGCTGGCCTTCGGCGCCGACGCCTGCCTGCACCCGCTGGGCTGCGCGATGGCGTGGTTCAGCGCTCCCCCGACCGACCTCGACGGCTGGTACCTCATGCACAACGCGCCGGGCGGCCGGGTGGCGTCGCTGCGCCCCGGCCGCACGCAGGCGGCGTCCAAGGCCGGGCTGGGCCTGCGGGTGGACCCGGGCTCCGCGCTGCCCCGCGACGTCGACGGCCAGCGGGCGCTGCTCAGCCGCGCCTTCGCGGGCGTGGGCTGGAAGGCGCCGATGCTCGTCGACGCCATGGCCACGGCGAGCGACTTCGCGTTCACGGCCGTCGCGCAGGTGCGCCTGCCACGGTGGTCGCGCGGCCGGGTGGCGCTCGTCGGCGACGCGGCCGCCTGCCCGACGCCGCTGACCGGCCTCGGCACGAGCGTCGCGCTGGTGCAGGCCTACGTCCTCGCGGGCGAGCTGGCCAAGGCGCGCGGCGACCACCGGGCGGCGTTCGAGAGCTACGAGGCCCTCGCTCGTCCGTACGTCACGACCGCGCAGCAGCTACCGCCCGGCGGCGTCAACGGCTACGCCCCGCGCAGCGCGGTGGCGATCCGGCTGCGCACGGCGTCGATGCGGGCGATGACCCACTGGCCGATGCGGCCGATCCTGGAGCGCCAGTTCGCGAAGGCGGGCGACATCGCCCTCCCCGACTACACGACGTGTCAGGCGGGATGAGCGGGGTCGATCCAGGGCACGTGCTCCGGATCGGCCACCCCGTCGATGTCCAGGTTGACCACGACCGGGTCCTGCCCGCTGCGGGTGAGCACGCACTCCAGCGGGGTGTCGTCCAGCGCGTTGATCTCCTGGTGCGGCACGAACGGCGGCACGAAGATGAACCCGCCCGGCCCGGCCTCCGCGGTGAACTCCAACCGCTCGCCCCAGCGCATGCGGGCCCGCCCGCGCACCACGTAGATCACGCTCTCCAGCTCGCCGTGGTGGTGGGCGCCGGTGCGGGCGCCGGGGTGGATCGTGACCGTGCCCGCCCAGAGCTTCTCCGCACCCGCCCGGGCGTGCGTCACCGCCGCGGCGCGGTGCATGCCGGGCGTCTGCGGCGTGTTGGTGTCGAGCGCGTCGCCGGGGATCACCCGCACCCCGTCGGTGCGCCAGTCGCGCGTCATGGCCCCGACGTTAGCGCGACGCCAGCCGTTCGCGGGTGGCCGCGTCGGCCGGGAAGAACGACTCGACGGCCAACTCGGCCAGCGTGACGTCATGGGGACCGCCGAAGGTCGTCAGCGCCGAGTGGAACGCCAGGTCGCCGTCCGGGTCCGCGAAGGTGACGGTGAGCAGCAGCTCCTGCGCGGCGGGGTCGGGTCGGGAGTCGAGCACGTCGACGACGCCCGGGTAGTCGCGGACCTCCCGCCGCAGGGCGGCGAGGCGGGGGTCGCCGCTCCAGCGCAGCGCCCGTTCCAGGCGGTGGCCGAGGTGGGCGATCCACCCCGCGGGCTCCCGCACGCGCGGCAGGAGGCCACCGGGGTGCAGCCCGATGCGGTAGGCGTTGGGCGCGGTCAGCAGCTCCGGGTCGACGCCGCGCAACAGCGGCTCGACCCCGCGGTTGGTCATCAGCACGTCGCCCCAGCGGTCGAGCACGAGCGCCGGGTAGGGCTCGTGGCCCGCGAGCAGGTGGGCGAGCGCCTCCCGGGCCGAGCGGAGGTGCTCGGCACCGAGGTCGGACTCGGCGTAGGCCGGGGCGTAGCCCGCCGCGAGGACCAGCGCGTTGCGCTCCCGCAGCGGCATCTCCAGGTGCTCGGCCAGGTGCAGCAGCAGCTCCCGGCTGGCCCGGGCGCGGCCGGTCTCGACGAAGCTGAGGTGCCGCGCGGACACCCCGCTCACCGAGGCCAGGTCGAGCTGGCTGCGCCGGGCCACCTGGCGCCAGTGCCGGAGCAGGTCACCCACCGTCGGCGCGGTCCTCATGACCGCACGCTAGCCGTCCCGCCGGGCGCGGAACGACTACCCGAGAGGTAATCGACCCCATGACCTCTGCGGGGGAGTCTCGGGGCATGACAACTTTCGACACCATCGCCAACGCCTACATCACCGCATGGAACGCCCGCGACGCCGACCGCGCGCAGGCCGTCGCCGCCGCGTTCGCGCCGGACGCGACCTACACCGACCCGCTCGCCGACGTCTCCGGCCGCGCCGCGATCGCCGAGCTCATCGGGGGCGCCCAGCAGCAGTTCGCGGGCTGGACGTTCCGGCTCATCGGGCCGGTCGACGGCCACCACGGCCAGGCCCGCTTCACCTGGGCGCTGGGCCCGGACGCGGCCGGGGAGGCCCCGGTCGTCGGTTTCGACGTCGTCACCCTCGACGACGACGGGCTGATCACGAGCGTGCTGGGCTTCCTGGACCGGGTGCCCGCGGCCGCGTGAGCCTCACGCGGCCGTGGCCAGGGTCAGCGCGTGGCGACCCAGGGGATCGGTCCAGGTGCGGGTGATCTCGTAGCCGGTGGCCTCCAGCCACCCCCGCACCCCGCCGGGCCGGAACTTCGCCGAGGTCTCCGTGGTGATCTCCTCGCCCTCGGTGAGCTGCACCGTGAGGTCGAGGTCGGCCACGCGCACGGTCATCGCCCGGCGGGCCCGCAGGCGCATCTCGATCCACTCGTGGCGGGTGTCCCACAGCGCGTGGTGGTCGAACGCGTCGACGGCGAAGTCGGCCGAGAGCTCCCGGTTGAGGACGCGCAGGACGTTGCGGTTGAACGCGGCCGTGACGCCCTGCGCGTCGTCGTAGGCGGCCACCATCGTCGACGCGTCGATGACCATGCTCGTGCCCAGCAGCAGCCGCTCCCCCGGCCGCAGCACGCCGCGCAGCGTGGTGAGGAACGCGGCCCGTTCGCGGGGGCGCAGGTTGCCGACGGTGCCGCCGAGGAAAGCGACCATGCGCCGGGCACCGCGGGGCAGCCGGTCGAGGTGCCGGGTGAAGTCGCCGACCACGCCGTGCAGCGCGAGGCCCGGGTAGTCCGGGGCGAGCGCGTCCATCGCCTCCCGCACCGCCGAGACGCTCACGTCTTGCGGCACGTAGGTGGCCAGGCCGCCCGCCCGGCCGAACGCGTCCAGCAGCAGCCGGGTCTTCACCGACGAGCCCGAGCCCAGCTCCACCAGCACGTCGGCCCCGGCGACCGCGGCGATCTCGTCGACCGCGCCCTCCAGCAGCGCGCGCTCGGTGCGGGTCGGGTAGTACTCCGGGAGCCGGGTGATCTCCTCGAACAGGTCGCTGCCGCGGGCGTCGTAGAACCACTTCGGCGGGAGGTTCTTCGGGCGTGCCGTCAGGCCCTTGCGGACGTCCGCGGCCAACGCGGCCTCGGCGTCGTGGTCGGTCAGGTGGACGTCGAGCACGCCTGCGCACTCGGTCGATGATTCGCTCGCAAGCTCGCTCATGGGCTCCCCAGGGGGATCGTGTGGTGCTCGCCGGGGCGGGCCACCACGAGGTGTCGGTCGGGGACGCCGGTCCACCCGGGATCGGCGTCGAGCGGTTCGGAGGCGACGAGGACGTGCCCGGGCCCGGCGCGCACGGACAGCGCGTGGTCCCAGGCGGTGGCCCAGACCGTCGCGCCGTCGGTGAGCAGCAGGTTGAGCCGTGAGCCCGGCGCGGTGGCGGCGACCTCGGCGACGACGTCGACGAGCGCGTCGGCCGGGTCCTTGCCCGCGCGCAGGCGGTCGCGCACCAGCGACCACAGCAGCGCCGCGTCGGTGGGGGCGTCGAGGGTGAGCAGGTCGGTGACCGGCAGCGCGGCGGCGAGCGCCGCCACCGACGACGGCCACCCGCGGACCACGCCGTTGTGGCTGAACAGGAACCGGCCTTCGGCGAACGGCGCCGCCGCCGCCGCGGTGACCGGCATGCCGACCGTCGCCGAGCGCACCGCGGCGAGCACGGCAGCGGAGGTCGTCGCACGGGCCAGGTCGGCGAACACCCCGTCCGACCAGAGCGGGGAGGCGCTGCGGTAGCGGACGGGGTCACCCCCCGCGTACCAGCCGACCCCGAACCCGTCGGCGTTGACCGTGCCCCCGCCGCGCATGTCGAGCGGCGCGTACGACTGGCGCAGCAGCCCGTGCGTCGGCTCCAGCACCAGCGCCGACAGCGTGGTCGGTGGGCCCAGGTAGGCCAGGTGCCGGCACATCAGGTCGTCCCAGGCCAGCCGGAACCCCGCGAAGATCTGGCGGCGCACCGGGTGGTCCCAGTTGCGGAACGTGGCGCGCACGGCGCCCGGGTCGGTGCCGAACGAGCCGCCGCGCAGCACGCGGTAGTCGCCGCCGAAGAACACCTCGGAGTACTCCCGGTACGGGAACGCCGCGAACCCCGGGTAGGGGTGCCAGCCCGAGGCCGTCCACTCCCAGACGTCGCCCATGAGCTGTTCGACGCCCAGCGGCGACGCGCCCGCCGGGTAGGCGCCCGCCGGGGCGGGTGAGAGGTGGCGCTGCCCGAGGTTGGCGTGCGCGGGCGTGGGGTCGGCGTCGCCCCACGGGAAGCGTCGCGAGGTGCCGGTGACCGGGTCGTGGCGCGCCGCCTTCTCCCACTCGGCCTCGGTGGGCAGCCGGGCTCCCACCCACGCGGCGTAGGCGTCGGCCTCGTGCGCGCACACGTGCACCACCGGCTGGTCGAGCGGCACCGGCTCGACCACACCGAAGCGCCGCCGCCACCACGTGCCGTCCGCGTCGCGGGCCCAGAACGCGGGTGCGACGAGCCCGGCCTCGGTGCGGTGGCGCCAGCCCGCCTCCGTCCACCAGCGGGGATCGCGGTAGCCGTCCGCGTCGACGAACGCGGCGTACTCCCCGCAGGTGACCGGAGCCGTGGCGATCCGGAACGCGGGCACGTCGACGACGTGCGCGGGCCGCTCGTTGTCCAGCGCCCACGGCTCGGTGGACGTGCCCATCCGGAACGGCCCCGCGGGCACCAGCGCGGCGCCCGCGGACAGCGGCCTGCCCGGCGGTGGCGGCGGCGCGGCGAGCACAGGCGGACCCGCCCGCAGCTGGTGGGTGGCGAGCATCGTCTCGTCGTGCTGCTGCTCGTGCTGCACGATCATGCCGAACGCGAAGCCGTCAGTGGTGAGCCTGCGTCCGTTCCCCAGACTCAGCGCGGTGCTGCGGCCCAACACGTCCAGCGCCTTCTCACGCACCTCGGCGACGTACGCGCGCGTCTCGCCGGGCGTGAGCAACGGCAGCTCGACCCGGCTCGCCCGGGAGTGCTGGAAGGCGTCGTAGAGGCCGTCGATCTCGGGGCGCAGCGGCGCGCGGCCGCCGACGTCGCGCACCAACCACAGCTCTTCCTGGCTGCCGATGTGCGCGAGGTCCCAGACCAACGGCGACATCAGCGGCGAGTGCTGCGCGACGAGATCGGCCTCGTCGACGGCGTCGGTGAGCGCGGCGCTGCGGGCCCGCGACGCGGTGAGGAGGTCGGCGATGCGGGTGCGCAGCGCCTCGGGGGAGGTCGCGGCGTAGGTCGTCACAGCGAAGCTCCTTCCGGCTCGTCGGCGGGGCACAGGCCGTGCCGGACGAGCCGTTCGGTCATGGCGTCGAGCTCGTCGATGAGCCACGCGGGGGCGCCGAGATCGGGTAGGCGGGCGGTCGCCAGCTCGAACACCTGGACGGCCGCTTGGGCGAGGACGCGGTCGGACAGCCCGTGGCGGGCCGCGGAGACCCAGCGGGTGCGCGCCGGGGCGCAGACGTTGCGCACGACGTCGATCACGCCCGCGTCGGACAGGAGCGCCGTGAGCACGGCGGTGGGCAGCGCCCACCGCCTGCCGGGCTGCATGTCGACGTAGCGCACTTCGAGGTGGCCGCGGGGGCGCACCGGGGGGAACAGCGTGGACACGTGGTACTCGAGGTCGTCGAAGGTCGGTGGGCGGGGCTCGCGGCCGCGCACCCAGTCGGCGAACGTGAGCCCCTCGGGCACCAGCCAGCCGCCGCTCCCCCGCACGCACAGCACCGGGGCGTCCAGCACGCGACGCGCCCAGTCCGCGGCCGGATCGACGGGGTCCGGGTCGGCGGGCGGCGCGGTGCGGGCGGGATCGGCCCGCATCCACACCGCCCAGCGCGTGGACTTCCACCCCGTGCGCCGCCCGTGCAGGCGCGGGGAGTTCGCGAACGCCGCGAGCAGCACCGGGCCGAGCGCGTGCAGGGCGGCCCAGCGGGCGGCGACGGCGCTGCGCTCCCCCGCGTCGACGCAGACCTGGACGGCCGCCGTGGAGCACATGGCGCTGCGCCCGTGCGGGCCGATGCGGTCGAACGACTGCTCCATCGCGCGGTAGCGCGGCAGCTCCAGCAGGCGCTGCGGTGGGCGGTCGGGCGCCGCCGCCCGGTCTTCGACGACCAGGCCCGCCGCGCCCGCGAGGCGGTGCAGCACATCGGCGTCGGCGGCGGTGGTGGCGACCAGCCCGGCGAGATCCTGGAGCGGCGGGCTGGCGAGCTCGATCTGGCCACCCGGCTCCACGGTGACGAGGGAGCCGCCGGGCAACGGATCGGCGGGGGACGACGGGTCGAGGGCGACCGGGCAATGCCTGCCCAGCGCGGCGGCCAACCGGGCTGCGGTGAGCTTCTCGGAAGGCTCGGGGCCGTACCAGCCATTCCAGCTCCACCCCGGTGAGCATCGGTGGACCGTGCTTGAAACACACCGACGCGACGTAGGCCTCGGCCGCTGCACGATCGTGCAGAACGGCCGCCTCGCCGCCTTGTTCCGGGTACTCCGCCGCGGTGGTGGCGGGCCCGACGTGAGACGTCACGCCCGACGACGGTACCCGCGCGAGGCATCGTTCGCACGGGTGTTCGGCCGCGGCGGATCCGTCGTAGGATCTTGGACGTGCCCCGCGTCAGCACGGACCGGCTCGCGGCGCGACGGCAGCATATCCTCGACGGCGCGCGCGCCTGCTTCGCCGCGTACGGCTACGAGGGTGCCACCGTGCGCCGGCTCGAGCAGGTCGTCGGCTTGTCCCGGGGCGCGATCTTCCACCACTTCGGCGACAAGGAAACGCTCTTCCTCGCGCTCGCCGAGCAGGACGCCCGGCGGATGGCCGACGTCGTGGCCGAGCAGGGCCTCGTGCAGGTCATGCGCGAGCTGCTCACCGACCCCGATCGGGAGCACAGCTGGCTCGGCACCCGGCTGGAGGTGTCGCGGCGCCTGCGCACCGACCCGTCGTTCCGGGAGCGGTTCCGGGCCCACTCGGCGGCGCTCACGCGGGCCACGCGCGAGCGGCTGGAGCGGCAGTCGCGCGCCGGGGCACTGCGCGACGACGTGCCGGTCGCCGTGCTCGCGCAGTACCTCGAGCTCGTGCTGGAGGGCCTCATCTCGCACCTGGCGATGGGCCTGCCCGCCGACGACCTCGGCCCGGTGCTCGACGTCGTGGAGTCGTCGGTGCGCCGCCAGTCGGTGTCGCACCCGATCTAGCAGCCGCTCGGGCGCGACCTACGCGGCAGGCGGGCCGCCGACGAGCCGCTGGTCGTCGGCGAACTGGGTGCGGTAGAGCGCGGCGTAGCGGCCGCCCGCCGCGAGCAGGCGGTCGTGGGTGCCGCGCTCGACGACCGCGCCGTGCTCGACCACGGCGATCTCGTCCGCCGCCCGGATCGTCGAGAGCCGGTGGGCGATCACGATCGCCGTGCGCCCTTCGAGCGCCTCGACCAGCGCCTCCTGCACCGCGACCTCCGACTCGGAGTCCAGGTGTGCGGTGGCCTCGTCGAGGATGACCACCCGCGGCCGGGCCAGGAGCAGGCGGGCGATCGTGAGGCGCTGGCGTTCACCGCCTGAGAGCCGGTAGCCGCGCTCCCCCACCACCGTGTCCAGGCCGTCGGGCAACGAGGCGAGCAGCTCGCCCAGCCGGGCGCGGTGCAGGGCGTGGATCAGCTCGGCGTCGGTGGCGTGCGGGGCGGCGTAGCGCAGGTTGGCCGCGATCGTGTCGTGGAACAGGTGGCCGTCCTGGGTGACGACGCCGACCGCGCCGCGCACGGCCGCGAACGTCAGGTCGCGCACGTCGATCCCGCCCAGCTCGACGGCGCCGCCGTCGACGTCGTAGAGCCGTGGGACGAGCGCCGCGATCGTGGACTTGCCCGCCCCGGAGGGCCCCACGAGCGCGAGCAGCCGCCCGGGCGCCACCTGCAGGTCGATGCCGTGCAGCACCTCCTCGCCGCCGCGCTGGTCGAGCACGGCGACCTCCTCCAGCGAGGCCAGCGACACCTGGTCGGCGCGGGGGTAGGTGAACCGGACGTGGCGCAGGCGCACGCCGATCGGCCCGTCGGGCAGGGTGCGGGCGTCCGGGCGCTCCGTGATCATCGGCGGGAGGTCGAGCACCTCGAACACGCGCTCGAACGACACCAGCGCGGTCATCACGTCGACGCGGGCGTTGGCGAGCGCGGTCATAGGCGTGTAGAGCCGGGTGAGCAGCAGCGCCAGGGTGACGATCGTGCCCGCCTCGATCCGCCCGGTGACCGCCAGCCACCCGCCGAGGCCGTAGATCAGCGCCTGGGCCAGCGCCGACACCAGCGACAGCGCGGTGACGAACACCCGCGACAGCATCGCGGTGCGCACCCCGATGTCGCGGATCTGCACGGCGCGGTCGGCGAACTCGGCGACCTCGTCGTCCGGCCTGCCGAACAGCTTCACCAGGGTGGCACCGGGCGCGGAGAAGCGCTCGGTCATCTGGTTGGAGAGGCCCGCGTTGAGGTCGGCGGCCTCGCGGCGGAGATCGGCGATGCGCCGCCCCATCCGCCGCGCCGGGATCACGAACATCGGGAGCAGCACGAGCGCGAACACCGTGACCTGCCAAGCCAAGGTGATCATCACGGTGACGGCGAGCGTCAGCTGGATGATGTTGGCCACCACGCTGGCCAGCGTGGAGGTGATCGCCGACTGCGCCCCGATGACGTCGTTGTTCAGCCTGCTGACCAGCGCCCCGGTGCGGGTGCGGGTGAAGAAGGCGACCGGCATCGTCTGCACGTGCGCGTACACGGCTCGGCGCAGGTCGGCGATCAGACCCTCGCCGATGCGGGCCGAGAACCAGCGGGTGGCGAGCCCGTTGACCGCTTCGACGACCGCCAGCGCGGCGATCCCGGCGGCCAGCCCCACCACGGTGGCGGCGGCGACCGCCGCATCCCCGCGTGCGACGATCGTGTCCACGACCCGACCGGCGAGGATCGGAGTGATCACACCGACGACGGACGAGACGACGGTGAACAGCAGGAAAGTGGCCAGGCCGCGGCGGTACGGGGCGGCGAAGCGCCAGATGCGCGGGACCGTTCCCCTCTTGAGCGAACGGGGGGCGTCGACCCCGTGGGTGACGCTCCGCAGCATCCCGAACGGCCTATCCACGCGTTCTCCCTCCGACGGAGGTGCAACGCGCGCCTGTCCGGCCGAACTTCCCCGCTGAGCCTACTTCTTCTTCGTGCGGGTGGCCCCGCCTCGGCCCCGCAGCGTCACCCCGGTCTCGGAGAGGACGCGGTGCACGAAGCCGTAGGACCGGCCCGTCGATTCGGCGAGGGCGCGGATGCTGGCCCCCTTCTCGTACTTCTTCTTGAGGTCGGTTGCGAGTTTGTCTCGCTGGGCGCCGGTAATGCGCGCGCCCTTCTTCAGATCGGCCACAGCCCTGGTCCCCTCCAGCTCATCGAACTCCCTGGTCCGGGCCGGTAGGGCCCGGGTCCGGCAATGATCGTCCACCCGATGGGGCCGGGACCAGGAGATCTTTTCGAAGATCGGTGAACGGTTCCGCCGAATGGATCACGCACTCGGGTGATCATTGCGCCCGTTTGATCACCTGGCCGTCACCCCGTCGCCACTCTCCGATCATCTACGGCCGCACTCCGCAGCCGACCATGAGCGACAGTGTGACCCAGGCCACGTCAGACGGCGACGGCGGTCGGGTCGCAACGGTCCCGGCTGGATCGTCCGATCAGGCCAGTTGGACGAGGTCGAGGTAGTCGGCCGACCACAGGTCCTCGGTGCCGTCCGGCAGCACGATGACCTTGTCCGGCGTGAGCGCCTCGACGGCGCCGGGGTCGTGCGTGACCAGCACGACGGCGCCCGCGAACCGCCGCAGCGCGTCGAGCACCTGTGCGCGGCTGGCCGGGTCGAGGTTGTTGGTGGGCTCGTCGAGCAGCAGCACGTTGGCCGAGCTGGACACGAGCCCGGCGAGCGCCAGCCGGGTGCGCTCGCCCCCGGAGAGGGTGGCCGCCCGCTGGTCGAGCTGGGGGCCGGTGAACATGAACGAGCCGAGCAGGTTGCGCAGCTGCTGCTCAGGCGCGTCGGGGGCGGCGTGGCGCACGTTCTCCCACACGGTGGCGTCCATGTCGAGCGTGTCGTGCTCCTGGGCGAAGTAGCCGGTGCGCAGGCCGTGGCCCGCGAGCACCTCGCCGGTGTCCGGTGTCTCCGCGCCCGCGAGCAGGCGCAGCAGCGTGGTCTTGCCCGCGCCGTTCAGCCCGAGCACGACGACCTTGGCGCCGCGGTCGACGGCCAGGTCGACGCCCGTGAAGACCTCCAGCGAGCCGAACGCCTTGGAGAGCCCCTCGGCGGTGAGCGGCGTGCGGCCGCAGGGCGCCGGGTCGGGGAAGCGGATGCGCGCCACCTTGTCGCTCTTGTGCTCCGGTTCGAGCGCGGCGAGCATCTGGTCGGCGCGGCGCGCCATGTTCTTCGCCGCCACCGCCTTGGTCGCCTTCGCGCCCATCTTCGCCGCTTGCAGGTGCAGGACGGCGGCCTTCTTCTCGGCGTTGGCGCGCTCGCGGCGGCGGCGCTTCTCGTCGGTGGCCCGCGCCTCGAGGTAGCGCGGCCAGTCCATGTTGTAGACGTCGACCTCGCCGCGCACGGCGTCGAGGAACCACACCTTGTTGACGACGGCGGCGAGCAGCTCGGTGTCGTGGCTGATCACGACGAGCCCACCGCTGTGGGCGGAGAGGAACGAGCGCAGCCAGGTGACCGAGTCGGCGTCGAGGTGGTTGGTGGGCTCGTCGAGCAGGAGTGTGGTGGCGCTCGGCGCGCCCCCGCCCCCGCCGTCCGAGGCGGCGAACAGGATGCGGGCCAGCTCGACGCGGCGGCGCTGACCGCCCGACAACGTGGCGATCCGCTGGCCCAGCACCCGCTCGGGCAGCCCGAGGTGGGCGCAGATGCGGGCGGCGTCGCTCTCGGCGGCGTACCCGCCGAGCGCGGCGAAGCGCTCCTCGATGCGGCCGTACTCGCGCACGGCCCGCTCGTTCTGCGCGCCGTCGACCAGCTCGGCCATCGCCGTCTGCGCCTTCTCCATCTTGCGGAGCATCTCGTCGAGGCCGCGCGCGGACAGCACCCGGTCCTTGGCGCTGACGGTGAGATCGCCCTCGCGGGGGTCCTGCGGCAGGTAGCCGATCGCGCCCGCGCGGTGGAGCTTGCCCCCGTACGGCTCGCCCTCGCCCGCGAGCACCCGCATCGTGGTGGTCTTGCCCGCGCCGTTGCGACCGACCAGGCCGATCCGGTCGCCGGGCTGCACGCGCAGCATCGCGTCGGACAACAGGATGCGCGATCCGGCCCGCAGTTCGAGGTCGGTGGCGGTGATCAAAGGGGATTCTCCGGGAGGATGGGGGCCAGGTCGGGGCGTGGCGCCATCTACCCGATCCGGATCACGCCGTCCAGAGTACCGGTCGGCGCGAGCGGGTTTCCGCCGTAGGGTCCCCGTCATGACGGATCTCACGGGTAAAGCGGCGCTCATCACCGGGGCCAGCCGCGGCATCGGCCACGCCATCGCCGCCGAGCTGCTCACCCGCGGGGCCTCGGTGACGATCACCGCACGCAAGCCCGACGAGCTGGCCGCCGCGGCGAAGGAGCTGGTGGCGGGGCCCGCGGGCGGGGCGTCGGACCGGGTGCTCGCCGTCGCGGGCAACGCGGGGTCGGCCGAGGCCCGCGAGGAGTCGGTGCAGCGCACGGTAGCGGCGTTCGGGCGGTTGGACATCCTCATCAACAACACCGGGGTCAACCCGGTCTACGGCCCGCTCGTGGACGCCGACCTCGACGGCATCCGCAAGATCTTCGAGATCAACATCGTGTCGATGATCGCCTACGTGCAGCTGGCGTACCGGGCGTGGATGGCCGAGCACGGCGGCTCGATCGTCAACCTGGCGTCGGTCGGCGGGCTGCGCTCCACCGGTGTGATCGCGGGCTACGGCGCGTCCAAGGCGGCGGTCATCCGGCTCACCGAGGAGCTGGCCTGGGAGCTGGGGCCGTCGATCCGGGTCAACGCCGTGGCACCCGCCGTCGTGAAGACGAAGTTCGCGGCCGCGCTCTACGCGGAGGGCGAGGACAAGATCAGCGCGGCGTACCCGATGAAGCGCCTCGGGAACCCGGAGGACGTGGCCGCGCTGGTCGGGTTCCTGGTGTCGGACGAGGCGTCGTGGATCACCGGCGAGACCGTGCGGATCGACGGCGGCCTGCTCGCCACCGGCACCCTCGGCTGACCCCCATCCCCGCGAGTCTCCATTTCCCCGACGGCGAGTCCCCGTTTCCGCGACGCGACGGCGAGTCGCGACTTCGGCGAGTCGCGACTTCCACGACGGCGAGTCTGCGTTCTCGCCGCGTGAGTCCGCGATCACAACGCGGTGAGTCCGCGGTCCCGCCGCGGTGAGTCCGCGATCTCGCCGGGATGAGTCCGCGGGTCCCGCCGCGGTGAGTCCGCGGTCGCGGCGTCAGAGGACGGGGGCGTCGGTCCAGAGGCGGCTGGAGCGGCCGGTCAGCACGTCGAGCAGTGCGGTGGCCTGGCCGTCGGTGAGCGAGGCGACGTAGTCGACCACCGCGCGGCCGCGGGCGGGCGCGGTGGCGCCGAGCTCGCCACGGGAGAGCTCGACGAGGTCGTGCAGGCGCGGCGGGAGGCGCGGGCCGTCGCCGTCTTCGGCGAGCCACGCGGTGAGCGCGTCCACCAGCGCCGCCAGCACGGTCGCCTGGCCGCGCTGGTGCGAGGCGAGGTCCGCGCGGCGCAGCACGAAGCGCTGGTGCACGAACTTGAGCACCGCCACCTCGTGCCACTGCGCCGTCGCCAGCGCGACGTGCGCCGACCGGACCGGCGGATCAGCGCCGACCGTGACGCCCGCGACGAGGCGCGACGTCCACCGCGCGGAGAACTCCGCGACCGTCCGCTCCCCCGCCATCGAGCCGTCGAACGGCACGGCGAGCAGGCCGTCGACCAGGTCGTCGCGGACACGGGCGACGGCCGCCGCGAACGCGTCGTCGTCGTAGGCCCAACCGTCCTTGTCGCGCAGGCGCCGCCGCAGCCGTTCGAGGTCTGAGCCGGGGCCGTACTCGCCCGCGTGTTTGGCCCAGCCGGTCAGCTCCGTCGCGACGCCGGTCTGCTGCAGCACCCCGACCCGGTGGAAGTCCTCGAGGTCGTGGATGGCGTAGGCGATGTCGTCGGCGGTGTCCATCACCGCGGCCTCCACCGTCTGTTGCCAGGGGTCGACCGGGAAGCCGTCGCGGCAGTCGAGGAGGTCGTCCAGCTCGGTGCTGTAAGCGGAGAACTTGGCCGAGCCCGCGTCGGGCGCGCCGGGCAGCGGGCCGCCCCCACGTGGCGGCAGCAACGCGCCGGACGGGTGCGGATCGGGGTGGTCGCGCCGGGTCCACGGGTACTTGAGGACGGCCGCGCGCACGGCGGCGGTGAGGTCGAGCCCGGTGCCGCTCGGCCCGTGCAGGTCGATGGTGGTGACGATGCGGAAGCTCTGCGCGTTGCCCTCGAAGCCGTCGGGGAGGCCGAGGCGCTCACGGGCCACCCGGTCGAGCACCTGCTCGCCGAGGTGCCCGAACGGCGGGTGGCCGAGGTCGTGGGCCAGCGCGGCCGCCTCGACGACGTCGGGGTCGCAGCCACCCAGCTTCGCCACCAGCGGGTTGCAGGCCACCCGCTCGGCGATCGCCCGGGCGACCTGCGCCACCTGCAGGCTGTGGGTCAGCCGGTTGTGCACGAGCAGGCCCGCCCCGGCGGGGCTCACCACCTGCGTGACGCCCGCGAGGCGGGCGAAGAACGGCGAAGCGGCGATCCGGTCGCGGTCGACGCGGAACGGGCTGGTCGCCAGGCCCACCCCCGACTCGGCGACCCACGACCGCCGCGCCGCTCGCGCCTCGTCGTCCACGCCGCGCAGGCTATCCCGCCCGAGCCCGACGGCCCGCCGCCGCGGCCGCATACTTGCGGGCGTGATCGAGGTGCTCGTCGTCGGCGGTGGGCCCGCGGGCCGGGCGCTGGCCGCCGAATGCGCGGCCCGCGGGTTGACGACCACGCTGGTCGACCCCGCCCCGCACGCCCCGTGGCGGGCGACGTACGGCGCCTGGCTCGACGAGCTCCCCGCCGACCTGCCCCCGCCCGCCGCCACGGCACGGGGCCGGGTCGTCGCCGTCACGTCCCACGAGCTCGACCGCACGTACGCCGTGCTCGACGTGCCCGCGCTCCGCGACCACCTCGACGCCCGCCTCGCGGCGGCCGGGGTCCGGATCGTCACCGGCCGCGTCGTCGGCACCGTCGACGGCGGGCGTGCGGTGCTGCTCGCGGACGGCGCCCGCCTCGATGCCGACGTCCTCGTCGACGCGGGCGGCCACCGCGCACCACTCAGCAACCACGCCGATCGCCGCCGCGCACCGCACGGCTACGAGTCCGGCAGCCACTCCGGACGGCACGGTGACGCGGCAGGTGTCGGCCGCGCACCGCATGGTGACCACGCCGACCTGCTCGCCGACGGAACCGGCCGCCGCGGGTCGGGGGGCGCCGACTCCGGCGGCCGCACGGCGCACGCGGGCGGACGGCGGGCGCGGGTGGCGGCCGAGCAGACCGCGTACGGCGTGGTGGTGGACGCCGCCACCGCCGCCCCGCTCGTCGGGCCGGGCGAGGCGTTGTTCATGGACTGGCGCCCCGACCACGGCGAGCCCGGCTGGCCCACGTTCCTCTACGCGATCCCGCTCGGCGGCGACGCCGTGCTGCTGGAGGAGACCTCGCTCGCCCGCCGCCCCGGCCTGCCGCTCCCCGTGCTCCGCCGCCGACTCGACGCCCGGCTCGCCCGGCACGGCATCACCGCGTCACCGGACGCCCGGGTCGAGCGCGTCCGCTTCCCCGTCGACCGGCCCCGCCACGCCACACCCGGTGTGCTCGGCTTCGGCGCCGCAGCACCGCTCATGCACCCGGCCACCGGGTTCAGCGTGGCCGACGCGCTGCGGCTCGCGCCCGTCGTCGCCGAGGCGCTGGGCACCGGCGGCGTGCCCGCCGCGCAGCGTCGGGTCTGGCCCGCCCGCGCCCTCGCCGTCCACCGCCTGCGGCGGATCGGCCTGGAAGCCCTGCTGCGCATGCCCCCCGAGACCGTGCCGGGCTTCTTCGAGACCTTCTTCGCCCTCCCCGCCCGACACCGTCGCGCCTACCTCTCCGACCGCGACGACCTCGCCGGGCACCTCGCCGCCATGGGTGCTCTGTTCAGCCACGCCGACGTCGGCCTGCGCCGCCGCCTCATCGACCCGGCCTTCCGTGGACCGGCGCCCGCGCTGCCCCGATAGGCTTACTGCGCCGATCGGAGTACCCGTAATCTGCCGGACGGCGGCACTACTAGCGGTAGCGTGCGCGCATGCCCACCTGCCGCGCCGTGGTCGTCGGCGCCGACGGCGCGGCCACGACGCCTGCCGACGTGCACCGCGCCGCCGAGCATCGCGGCGCGGGCCACGCCACGGCTGACCGCGCCACCAAGGATCGCGCCGCCGGGGTTGCCGCCGGGGTCGTCGCCGACAGCGCCACCGAGCTCGCGATCGTCGAGGTGGCGCGGCGGCCCGGGGCCGACGTGCTGATCGTCCCCACGACCTGACCATGGTCCGCCCCCTCGACCCCGGCCCGCCCATCGCTCCCGACCTGGACGAGGCCCTCGAAGCGGCCGTCCTCGGCGCGGGCAGGCGCTACACCCGCGGCGAGGTCGCCGACGCCGCCGGGCTGCAGATCGAGGAAGGCATGCGGCTGTGGCGGTCGCTCGGCTTCCCCGAGGTGCCCGACGACGCCGTGCTGTTCAACGACCGCGACCTCGACGCGGCGAAGCTCCTGGCGAGCCTCACCGACGCGGGCCTCGTCGACCCGGACGTGCGCGAGGCCGTCGCCCGCGCGACGGCGCAGTCGATGTCACGGCTTGCCGAGTGGCAGGTCGGCATGCTGGAGCGGCTGATGGAATCCAGCGGCGCCCCATCAAACCCTGAGCAGACGCTGCAGGTGGCCCGGGAGGTGCTGCCGGTGCTGGAAGAGCTGCAGAGCTACGTGTGGCGGCGGCACCTGGCCGCCGCGGTCGTCCGGATGCTGGTCCCCCCGGCTGCCGACGGCCGGGAGTGCCTGGTGGTCGGCGTCGCGGACGTGATCGGCTTCACCCACGCGACGCGCCGGCGCTCCACCGCCGAGCTCGCCGGGATGATCGAGCGATTCGGGTCGAGCACCACCGAGGTGATCGCGGAAGGCCGCGGCCGCATCGTCAAGACGATCGGCGACGAGGTGCTCTTCGTCGCCCACACCGTGGGCGACGGCGCGGCGATCGCGCTGGCCCTCCAGGACCGGGTGCGCACCGAGCCCGCCCTGCCGCCGCTGCGGATCGGCCTGGCCGTGGGGTCGGTCCTCGTGCGCGACGGGGACGTGTACGGCGAGGTCGTGAACACCGCCGCCCACCTCACCGGCCACGCGCGGCCCGACACCGTGCTCGTCGACCGGGAGGCGGCCGAGGCACTGGCCGTCGACCCCCGGTTCGCGCTGCGGCCCCTGCGGCCGGTCGCGGTGCCGGACGACCGCCGCCTGTACCCGTGGGTGCTGGAGCGGGCGACCTAGACGCGGAAGCCGAGCGCCCGGAGCTGCTCGCGGCCGTCTTCGGTGATCTTGTCGGGCCCCCACGGCGGCATCCAGACCCAGTTGATCTTGATGTCGTCGACGAACTCGCCCACCAGCGCGGCGCGCGCCTGGTCTTCGATCACGTCGGTGAGCGGGCAGGCCGCGCTGGTGAGCGTCATGTCGATCACGGCGACGCCCTCGGACTCCTGGATGCCGTACACCAGGCCGAGGTCGACGACGTTGATGCCCAGCTCCGGGTCGACGACGTCGCGCATCGCCTCTTCGAGGTCCTCGATCGACGGCTTGCCGCGCCCAGCGGGCGCTTCCGGCATCCCGGCCGCCCCGCGAACCACGGTCTCCTCGGTGTCGCGCTGCGTCGATGATTCGCTCGCGAGCTCGCTCATGCCTTCTCCTCCGATCGGACCAGCGCGTCCTTGAACGCCATCCAGCCCAGCAAAGCGCACTTCACGCGCGCCGGGTAGCGGGCCACGCCCGCGAACGCCACGCCGTCGCCGAGCACGTCCTCGTCCGGCTCGACCTGGCCGCGGCCCTGCGCCATCTCCTGGAACGCGCGCAGCACCGTGAGGCTGTCTTCCACGGACTTCCCGACGACGAGGTCGGTGAGCACCGACGCCGACGCCTGGCTGATCGAGCAGCCGAGCGTCTCGTAGGAGACGTCGGCGACCGTGTCGCCCTCCAGCCGCACCCGCAGGGTGATCTCGTCGCCGCAGGTCGGGTTGATCTGGAACGACTCCGCGTCGAACGGCACGCGCAGCCCCGCGTTGTGCGGGGTGCGGTAGTGATCCAGGATGATCTCCTGGTACATCTGTTCGAGTTGCATCACTTGACTCCGAAGAACTCGCGGGCCGCCCGCACGGCATCCACCAACGCGTCGACCTCTTCCGGCGTCGAGTACACGTGGAACGACGCCCGCACGGTGGCGGCGACGCCGAAGCGCCGGTGCAGCGGCCACGCGCAATGGTGGCCCACCCGCACCGCGACCCCCTGGTCGTCGAGCACCTGCCCGACGTCGTGGGCGTGGATCCCGTCGACGACGAACGCCACCGCGCCGCCCCGGTCGACCAGGTCGCGCGGCCCGACGATGCGGACGCCCGGCACCTCGGCCAGCCCCGTGAGCGCGCGCTCGACCAGCTCCAGCTCGTGTTCGTGGATCGCGTCCATGCCGATCTCGGTGAGGTAGTCGACGGCCGCGCCCAGCCCGACGGCCTGCGAGGTCATCGGCACGCCCGCCTCGAACCGCTGCGGCGGCGCGGCGTAGGTGGAGCCCTCCATCCGCACCATCTCGATCATCGACCCGCCGGTGAGGAACGGCGGCATGGCGGAGAGCAGCTCGCGCCGCCCGTACAGCACCCCAACCCCGGACGGGCCGAGCATCTTGTGCCCGGAGAACACCGCGAAGTCGACGTCGAGATCGCCGAAGTGCACGGGCATGTGCGGCACCGACTGGCAGGCGTCGAGCAGCGTGAGCGCGCCGACCGCCTTCGCCCGCGCCACCAGCTCGGCCACCGGCAGCACCGTGCCGAGCACGTTGGACTGGTGCGCGAACGCCACGATCTTGGTGCGCTCGGTGAGCTCGATCGAGTCGAGGTCGACCCGGCCCCCGTCGGTGACGGAGTACCAGCGCAGCGTGGCCCCCGTGCGGCGGCACAGCTCCTGCCACGGCACGAGGTTGGCGTGGTGCTCCAGCTCGGTGACGACGATCTCGTCGCCCGGCCCGAGCACGAACCGCTCCGCCGCGCCGCCGAACGCGGCCGCGTTGGAGAACGCGTAGGCGACGAGGTTGACGCCCTCGGTGGCGTTCTTGGTGAACACCACCTCGTCGGGGGCGGCGCCGACGAACGCGGCGATGCGCGCCCGCGCCGCCTCGTAGGCGTCGGTGGCCTCCTCGGCGAGCTGGTGCGCCCCGCGGTGGACGGCGGCGTTGTGCTGCTCCAGGAACGCCCGCTCCGCGTCGAGGACCTGCCGCGGCCGCTGCGAGGTGGCCCCGGAGTCGAGGTACACGAGCGGCTTCCCGTCGCGCACGGTGCGCGACAGGATCGGGAAATCCGCCCGGATCTTCGTGACGTCCATCAGACCTCTGTCATACGTTCGCGGTGGTGAACCGCTCGTAGCCGTTGCGCTCCAGCTCGTCGGCCAGCTCGGGGCCGCCGGACTCGACCACGCGCCCGCCCGCGAAGACGTGCACGACGTCGGGCTTGATGTGCTGCAGGATCCGCGTGTAGTGCGTGATCAGCAGCACGCCGACGTCGCCGGACGCCCGGAAGGCGTTGACGCCGTGGCTGACCACGCGCAGCGCGTCGACGTCGAGGCCGGAATCGGTCTCGTCGAGGATCGCGAACCTCGGCTTGAGCAGGGCGAGCTGCAGCACCTCGTGCCGCTTCTTCTCGCCGCCGGAGAAGCCCTCGTTGACGCTGCGCTCGGCGAACGCGGGGTCGATGTCGAGGTCGCTCATCGCGCCCTTGACCTCCTTGACCCACGTGCGCAGCTTCGGCGCCTCGCCCCGCACGGCGGTGGCGGCCGAGCGCAGGAAGTTGGCCATGGAGACGCCCGGCACCTCGACCGGGTACTGCATGGCGAGGAACAGGCCCGCGCGGGCGCGCTCGTCGACGGTCATGGACAGCACGTCCTGCCCGTCGAGCGTGACGGAGCCGCCGGTGACCTCGTACTTCGGGTGGCCCGCGATCGCGTAGGCGAGCGTGGACTTGCCCGAGCCGTTCGGTCCCATGATCGCGTGGGTCTGGCCGGAGTCGACGGTGAGGTCGACGCCCTTGAGGATCTCCTTGGGCCCGTCCTCGGTCGCCACCGAGACGTGCAGGTCCTTGATCTCCAACGTGGACATGAAGCTCCGTTCAGATGCTCGAAGCGGCGAGTTCGGCCTCGATGGCCGCCTCCAGCCGCTCCCGCAGCTCGGGGATGGTGATCTTGCTGAGGATCTCGCCGAAGAACCCGCGGACGACGAGCCGCCGCGCGACGTCCTCCGGGATGCCGCGGCTCTGCAGGTAGAACAGCTGCTCGTCGTCGAAGCGGCCGGTGGTGCTCGCATGCCCGGCGCCTGCGATCTCACCGGTCTCGATCTCCAGGTTGGGCACCGAGTCGGCCCGGGCACCGGTGGTGAGGACGAGGTTGCGGTTGAGCTCGAAGGTGTCGGTGGCCTCGGCCGTGTTGCGGATCAGCACGTCGCCGATCCACACGGTGCGGGCCCCATCGCCCTGCAGGGCGTTCTTGTAGTTCACCCGCGAGCGGCAGTGCGGCTCGCCGTGGTCGACGAGCAGCCGCTGCTCCAGGTGCTGACCAGCGTCGGCGAAGCCCAGTGCCGTGAGCTCGGCGTCGCCGCCCGGCGCGCGGTAGGCAACGGTCGGGCTGACCCGCACCAAGTCGCCGCCCAGCGCGATCGTCGTGGTGCGCAGGGTGGCGTCGCGGCCGAGCGCGAAGTGGTGGGCGCCCACGTGCACGGCGTCGTCGGCCCATTCCTCGGTGACGAACAGCGTGAGCCGCGACCCCTCGGCCAGCACGACCTCGAGGTTGTCGGCCAGCGTGCCGGAACCGCGCTGCACGAGGACGACCGTCGCCTCGGCGTGCGGGGTGGTGCGCAGCTGCAGGTGGGAGGCGGCGGACGCGCCCTCCCCCGGCCCGGTGACGGTGATCGTGACCGGCGCGGGGGTGCCGTCGAGCGTGACGACCGTGGCCTCGCGGAACGCCGACCACGCCGCGGCGCCGACCCGGTCGGCGGGAACGCCGCCCTCACCGAGGCGGGGGTCGTCGCGGCCGACGGTCTCCGCCTCCGCGCCCACCACCTCGACGGTGGCGTGGCCCTCGAACGTCGCGGTGCCGTTGTGCAGGCCCCGCAGGCGCCGCAGCGGGGTGAACCGCCAGTTCTCCTCGCGGCCGCCTGGCACCTCGAACGCCTCGACCTCGTAGGCGGTGAACCGCTCGCTCGCCGACAGGACCGGCGCTTGGCCTTGACCTTTCTTGGCGCCCTTCAGCTCGGGCGCGAGCCCAGCGACTTCCTGGGTCATCCGACGGAGCCCTCCATCTGCAGTTCGATGAGCCGGTTCAGCTCCAGCGCGTACTCCATGGGCAGCTCGCGCGCGATGGGCTCGACGAACCCGCGCACGACCATCGCCATGGCCTCGTCCTCGGTGAGCCCGCGGCTCATGAGGTAGAAGAGCTGGTCGTCGCTGACCTTGGACACGGTGGCCTCGTGGCCCATGGTGACGTCGTCGGTGCGGACGTCGACGTAGGGGTAGGTGTCGGAGCGGCTGATCGTGTCGACCAGCAGCGCATCGCACTTCACCGTGGACCGCGAGTGGTGGGCGCGGGGGTTGACCTGCACCAGCCCCCGGTACGAGGTGCGACCGCCGCCCCTTGCCACCGACTTCGAGATGATCGTGGACGACGTGTGCGGGGCCAGGTGCAGCATCTTCGCGCCCGCGTCCTGGTGCTGGCCCTCGCCCGCGAACGCGACCGAGAGCACCTCGCCCTTGGCGTGCTCGCCCATGAGCCACACGGCCGGGTACTTCATGGTGACCTTGGAGCCGAGGTTGCCGTCCACCCACTCCATGGTGGCGCCCGCCTCGGCCTTGGCCCGCTTGGTGACCAGGTTGTAGACGTTGTTCGACCAGTTCTGGATCGTGGTGTAGCGGCAGCGGCCGCCCTTCTTCACGATGATCTCGACGACTGCCGAGTGCAGCGAGTCCGACGAGTAGATCGGCGCCGTGCAGCCCTCGACGTAGTGCACGTACGCGCCCTCGTCGACGATGATCAGCGTGCGCTCGAACTGGCCCATGTTCTCGGTGTTGATCCGGAAGTAGGCCTGCAGCGGGATGTCGACGTGCACGCCCGGCGGCACGTAGATGAACGACCCGCCGGACCAGACCGCCGAGTTGAGCGCGGAGAACTTGTTGTCGCCCGCCGGGATGACCGAACCGAAGTACTCCCGGAACAGCTCCGGCTGCTCGCGCAGCGCGGTGTCGGTGTCCATGAAGATCACGCCCTGCTCCTCCAGGTCCTCGCGGATCTGGTGGTACACGACCTCGGATTCGTACTGCGCGGCGACCCCGGACACCAAGCGCGCCTTCTCGGCCTCGGGGATGCCCAGCTTGTCGTAGGTGTTCTTGATGTCGGCAGGCAGGTCGTCCCAGGTGGCGGCCTGCTTCTCCGTGGAGCGCACGAAGTACTTGATGTTGTCGAAGTCGATCCCCGACAGATCGGCGCCCCAGCGCGGCATCGGCTTGCGCTCGAACAGGTCGAGCGCCTTCAGCCGGAACTCCAGCATCCACTGCGGCTCGTTCTTGAGGGCGGAGATGTCGGCCACGACGTCGGCGGAAAGGCCGCGACGCGCGGTGGCTCCGGCGGCGTCCGAGTCGGCCCAACCGAAGTCGTACCGGCCGAGCGTCGCGAGCGTCTCCTCCTGGGTGAGTGACTCAGGAGCGGTCGTCATACGGACTGCCTCCCTCTCGGGATCGTTGCGGGAACTTCCAGTGGAACGTGGGTGGTGCACGCCGCGTCGCCGCGGGCGATGGTGGCGAGCCGCTGCACGTGCGTGCCCAGTAGCTCGGCGAACGCCTGCGTCTCGGCCTCGCACAGCGCCGGGAACTCGGCGGCGACGTGCGCGACCGGGCAGTGATGTTGGCACAGCTGCACGCCCGAACCCGCCTCGCGCATCTGCGCCGCGTAGCCGCGGGCGGTGAGGACATCGGCGAGCACGTCGGCCCGTGCGTCGAGGCCTTCGGCCGCCGCGACCTTCGCCTTGCCGCCCTCCCCCAGCAGCTCCTCGACCCGGTGCGCGGCGAAATCCTGCACCGCGGCGGGACCGGCGTGCTCGGCGAGGTAGCGCAGCGCGGCGACGGCGAGGTCGTCGTAGCCGTGGCCGAACCGCGCCCGGCCCGGGTCGGTGAGCAGGTAGAGCTTGGCCGGGCGGCCGCGACCCCGGTGGACCCGGCGCGACGCGGCGCGGACCTCGGCCTCGCCGTCGTCGATCAGCGCATCGAGGTGGCGGCGGACGGCGGGCCCGGAGAGCTTCAGCGCGGCCGCGACCGCGGCGGCCGTGACCGGCCCCTGCTCCATGAGCAGGCGCGCCACCGCCTCACGCGTGCCGAGCTCGCTTTTCACAACACCAGTGTTGCTTATTTGGCCGCGTCCGGCAAAGGCGGGGGCCACGACCGTGAGCGCGATCACCGGTCTGCGCCCGACGCAGCGCAGTCGGACCCGGTCGCTACGCTTCACCGTATGGTGGCGCAACAGCTCGACGAGGCGCCACCATCCGTGCTCGCGGCCCGCGCACCCGATCCCAGCAGGCGTGCGCGACGGCTCGGACTGGTCGCCGCGTTGCTGATGGCCGTGGGTGGTCTGGGGGCGGGCGCGCTCCCCATTCCGAACCCGGCGTTCGGGCTGCGGGTGATCGGGCTGCCGAGCCGCAACGTCACGCTCGCCATCGCCGTCACCTACGCGGGCATCGTCCTGATGGTGCTGGCGTGGCTGTGGGTGGCCAAGATGCTGCGCTACCACGGGGCCGTGGCGCCCGCGCCCACGATCGCCCAGCTGGCGCGCACCACGGCCACCTGGGCGGTGCCGTTGGCGCTCGCGCCGCCGCTGTTCTCCCGCGACGTCTACAGCTACCTCGCCCAGAGCGCCGAGCTCGCGCGCGGCATCGACCCCTACGTGTTCGGCCCGGCGGCCGGCCTGGGCGTCGACGACCCGCTGGTCCGCTCGATCCCCACGATCTGGCGCGACACCCCCGCCCCCTACGGCCCGCTCTTCCTCGTCGTCGGCCGCGGCATCACCGCCCTCACCGGCAACGACGTGGTGCTCGGCATCTTCGCCTACCGCGTGCTCGCGCTGGCAGGCCTCGCCCTCATCATCTGGACGCTGCCCCGGCTGGCCCGGCGCTGCGGGGTCGACGTCGGGCTCGCGCTGTGGCTCGGTGTCGGCAACCCGCTCGTGCTGTTCCACCTGATCAGCGGCGTCCACAACGAGTCGCTGATGATCGGGCTCATGCTGGCCGGGATCGAGGTGGGGCTGCGGGCGGGCCCCGAAGTCCTCGACCCGCACCTGCTCGGCGGGGCCTTCCTCATCGTCTGCGCCTCGGCGGTGAAGCTGCCCGCGCTGCTGGTGCTGGGCTTTCTCGGCCTGCACTGGGCGCGGCTGCGCGGCGGACGGGTGCGCGACGTGGCCGTCTCCGCCGGGGTGCTGACCGCCGTCACGGTGGTGGTCTACACGCCGCTGTCGGTGGGCACCGGCGTCGGGCTCGGGTGGACCACCACGCTCGCGGTGCCCACGCTGATCCTGTCGTGGATGTCGATCACCACCGACCTCGGGCTCGTCGGCGGGCAGGTCGGCATCCTGGGCGGGTTGGGCGACCACACCGCGGCCGTGCTCTCGCTGTTCCGCGGCGTCGGCCTGGCCATCGCCCTGCTGGTCTGCGCCCGGCTGCTCTGGATGGTCTACCGCGGCAGGCTCGACCCGATCACCGGCATGGCGGCGGGTCTCGGCGCGGTCGTGCTGCTCGGGCCCGTGGTGCACCCCTGGTACGTGCTGTGGGGCCTGATCCCGCTCGCCGCCACCCGCTCGCTGCCGCGCTACCGGCGCGCGCTGCTCGCCGCCTCGGCCGTGCTCGCCGTGGTCGTGCCGCCCACAGGCGCCGACTTCAACTTCCGCGCCTTCCAGCTGCCGCTCGCGCTCGTCGCGTCGCTGGTGATGCTCGCCGTGCTGATCCTGTGGCAGCGCAGCCGCATCCAGGGTGCCACCGGTGTCGACATCGACGTCCTGCCCGGGCACGCGCCCGTCAGTCGCTAGAGTCGAACCCGTGAGTGCCGCTGCGGTGACCGTCCGCGGGCTGGTCAAACGGTTCGGCCCCACCACCGCCGTCGACGGGCTCGACCTGGAGCTGCCGGCTGCCTCGGTGCTCGCGCTGCTCGGCCCCAACGGCGCGGGCAAGACCACCACCGTCGAGATCTGCACCGGGCTCCGCGCCGCCGACGCGGGCGAGGTACGGGTGCTCGGCACCAACCCCGAAGGGCGCGCCCGACGCGCTGCGCGCCCGCATCGGCGTGATGCCCCAGGGCGGCGGCGCCTACCCCGGCGTGCGGGCGGACGAGATGCTGCGCCTGGTCGCGGCCTGCTCGGCGCAGCCGCTCGACCCGGCGGTGGCTGCTCGACGTGCTGGGCCTCACCGGCTGCGCGCGCACCCCGTACAAGCGGATGTCCGGCGGGCAGCAGCAACGGCTCGCGCTGGCCTGCGCCGTCGTCGGCCGTCCGGAGCTGGTGTTCCTCGACGAGCCAACCGCGGGCCTCGATCCGCAGGCCCGGCGCCTGGTGTGGGAGCTCGTCGGGGCGCTGCGCCGCGACGGCGTGGCCGTGCTGCTCACCACCCACCTCATGGAGGAGGCCGAGGCGCTGGCCGACGACGTGGTGATCGTCGACAACGGCCGGGTGGTCGCCCACGGCAGCCCGGCCGCGCTCACCTCCACCGGCCCGCAGCAGGAGCTGCGGTTCCGGGCGAAGCCCGGCATGGACCTCACCGGGCTCGCCACCGCGCTGCCCCCCGAGTACCACGCCGCCGAGCCCATCGCGGGCCGCTACCTCGTCCAGGGCCGGATCGACCCCGGCGTGCTCTCCACGATCACCGCGTGGTGCGCGCAGCAGGGCGCCCTCGCCGACGACGTCCAGGTGGCGCGCCGCAGCCTCGAAGACGTGTTCCTCGAGCTCACCGGGCGGGAGCTGCGCTCATGACCACCCCGCGCTTCGCCCCCGGCACCTTCACGCCTGCGCCCGGCCCGGGCCGTCCGCTCGCGATGCTCGTCGCGCAAGCGGGCATCGAGCTGCGGCTCGCGTTGCGCGGCGGCGAGCAGGTGTTGCTCACGCTGCTCATCCCGACGGCGCTGCTCATCGGCCTCACGCTCGTGACGCTGGTGCCGCTGCCCGACCCGCGGGTCGCCGCGGTCACCCCGGGGGTGCTCGCGCTCGCGGTGATGTCCACGGCGTTCACGGCGCAGGCGATCGCGCTCGGCTTCGACCGGCGCTACGGCGTGATCCGACGGCTGGCCGCTACCGCGCTCCCCCGTTGGCTCTTGGTCACCGGGCGGCTGGTCGCCGTGCTGGGCGTCGTCGTCGTGCAGGTGGTGGTGCTCACGGCGATCGCGCTCGCGTTGGGCTGGCGGCCCGCCGTCGGCGGCGTGGGCTGGGCGGTGCTGCTCGTGCTGCTGGGCTGCGTGGCGTTCGGCGCGCTGGGGATCTTCGTCGGCGGCACCTTGCGGGCCGAGGTCACGCTGGCCGTCGCCAACCTGATCTGGCTGGTGCTGGTGTTCGTCGGCGGGATCGTCGTGCCGATCGACGAGATGCCGCGCGGGCTCGCCGCCGTGGCGCAGTGGCTGCCCACCGCGGCGCTCGCCGACGGCCTGCGCACCTCCCTCGCCACGGGTGCCGCCCCGACCGAGCAGCAGGTGCTGGTCCTGGCGGTCTGGGCGATGCTGGCGGGCGTCCGCCGGCGGTCCGCGGCGCTGCGCCGCCGGCGGGGGTGGGCGCCCTGAGCGGCGGCGCGGTCGCCTAGCATCAACCCGTGTGCCCCTGCTCGACCGCCTGCCGCCCACCTCACCGCGCGTCATGCGCACGCTGGCGGTCGCCGCCGTGGTCGCGCAGGCGGGCATCGCCGTCACCGGGTCAGTCGTGCGGGTCACCGGGTCCGGGTTGGGCTGCCCGACGTGGCCGCAGTGCTTCCCGGGCAGCCTGGTGCCCGTCCCGCACCCCGAGACGCAGGCGCTCACCCAGTGGATCGAGTTCGGCAACCGGCTGCTCACGTTCCTCGTCGTCATCGTCGCGGGCGCGTGCCTGGTCGCCGCGCTGGCCACCCGGCCCCGACGGCGGCGCCTCACCCGCCTCGCGCTGGTGCAGCCGCTCGGCGTGGTCGCGCAGGCCGTCATCGGCGGGATGACCGTGCTGCTCTCCCTCGCGTGGTGGTCGGTGGCCGTGCACTTCATCGTCTCGATGGTGATGGTGTGGCTCGCGGTGCAGCTCGTCGCGGCCGCAGGCGACGGCGACGAGCCCGCCCGCCCGCTCGTGCCGCGGGCCGTGCGCGGGCTCACCGCGACGAGCACCGCCGTGCTCGCCGCGCTGCTGGTGGCGGGCACGTTCGTCACGGCAGCGGGCCCGCACGCGGGCGATGCGGGCACCCCGCGGCTGGACGTGCCGGTGCCCGCGCTCGCCCAGCTGCACGCCGACCTGCTGTTCGCCTACCTCGGCATGCTCGTCGCGCTCGGCTTCACGCTGCACGCGGTCGGCGCGCCCGTGGCGCTGCAGCGCCGCTACCGGCTGCTCGTCGCGGCCGTGGTGGCCCAGGGCGCGCTCGGCGCCACCCAGTACGCGCTGGGCGTGCCGGAGGCGCTGGTGTCGCTGCACGTGCTCGGGGCCGCGCTCGTCACGGTCGGCGCCGCTGCGCTGTGGGCGGGCACCACCGAGCGGCCACATGGGGCAACCGCGCTGCCGAGCCCAGCGGAACTGGCCCCCACCAGGGCATGATCGCGGGGTGCGCGCGATCCAGATCACCGAGAACGGTGGCCCCGATGTCCTGAAGGCCGTCGACCTGCCCGTACCGGACGCCCAGCCCGGAGAGGTGGTCGTCGAGGTGGGCGCGGCGGGGGTCAACTACATCGACACCTACCACCGCGGCGGCGTGTACCAGGTCAACCTGCCGATGGTGCTGGGTCTCGAAGGCGCGGGCCGCGTCACCGCCGTCGGGGACGGCGTCACCGACGTGGCCGTCGGCGACCGGGTGGCCTGGACGAACACGCCGGGCAGCTACGCCGAGCACGTCGCCGTGCCCGCCGAGGAGACCGTGCCGGTGCCCGACGCCGTCGACGACGTCTCCGCGGTCGGCGCGCTCCTGCAGGGCATGACGGCCTGGATCCTGGTCAACACGACCTACCCCGTGCAGCCGGGCGACGACGTGCTCGTGCACGCCGCGGCGGGTGGCGTCGGGCTGCTGCTCACCCAGCTGGCCACCGGGCGCGGCGCGCGCGTGATCGCCACCGTGTCCACCGCCGAGAAGGAGGAGCTGGCCAGGGCCGCGGGCGCCGCCGAGGTGCTGCGCTACTCCGACGACCTGGCCGAGCAGGTGCGCGACCTCACCGGCGGCGTCGGCGTGGCGGTGGCCTACGACGGGGTCGGCAAGTCGACGTTCGACGCCAGCATGGATTCCCTGCGCCGCCGCGGCATGCTCGTGCTCTTCGGCGCGGCGAGCGGGCCGGTGCCGCCGGTCGACCCGCAGCGGCTCAACGCGGGCGGCTCGCTCTACCTCACCCGCCCCACGCTCTTCCACCACATCTCCACGCGCGAGGAGCTGCTCAGCACGGCGGAGAGCGTCTACGCGGAGGTGGCGGAGGGCCGCCTGGACGTCCGCATCGGCCACCGCTACGCCCTCGACGAGGCGCGTGCGGCGCACGAGGACCTCCACGCCCGCCGCACGACGGGCAAACTGGTGCTCATTCCGTGACCGCGTGGGGCGACCTGCAGGCCTTCCAGGACCTCCCCCGGCTGGCGGGCCTGGCCGTGTCGCCGGACGGCGCCCGGCTGGTCACCACGGTCGCCACGCCCGACCCGAAGCGCACCCGCTTCCGCACCGCGCTGTGGGAGATCGACCCGGCGGGCGAGCGGCCCGCCCGCAGGCTCACGCGGGGCACCGGGGAGTCCGGGCAAGCGTTCCTCCCCGACGGCGACCTGCTCTTCACCTCGGCCCGCCCCGACCCCGAGGAGGCGGAGCCCGCCGACGACGCCCCGGCGGCGCTCTGGCGGCTCCCGCCCGCGGGCGAGGCCCACGTCGTGGGCAGCAGGGCGGGCGGGATCGGGCCACCGGTGGTCGCCCGCGCCGCGGGCACCGTCGTCGTCGGGGCGAAGACGCTCCCCGGCGCCGTCACCGACGAGGACGACGCGGCCCGGCGCGCGGCCCGCAAGGCCCGGAAGATCGGCGCGGTGCTGCACGCCGCGCACCCCGTGCGGTACTGGGACAGCGATCTCGGCCCGGACGAGGAACGGCTGCTCGCGGGCACCGTGCCCGCCGACGGCGTGATCGCCTGGTGCGACCTCACCCCGACACCGGCCCGGGCCCTCGGCGCGTTCGCGGTCACCCCGGATGGCGCGGCGGTGGTCGCCGAGTGGGAGGTGCCCGAACGGCACGGCGGCAGCCGCACGACGCTGGTGGTCGTCGACGTCGCCTCCGGTGAGCGGCGCACGCTGCTCGACGACCCCGCCGCCGACTTCGGGGCGCCCACGATCAGCCCCGACGGCACCCGCCTCGCCTGCGTGCGGGAGACGCGTTCCACGGCGACCGCACCGATCGACCGCACCGTGCTCGTCGTGCCGCTGGCGGGCGGCGACCCGCAGGAGGTCGCCCCGCGGTGGGACCGCTGGCCCGAGGAGCTCTGCTGGGTGGGCGACGCGCTCCACGTCACCGCCGACGACGCGGGCCGTCGTCCCGTGTTCCGCGTGACGCCCGACTCGGACAACCCCGTGCGGCTCACCGGCGACGACGGCTGCTACGGCGACCTCGTCGCCGCCCCGGACGGCAGCGCGCTCTACGCCCTGCGGAGCGCGATCGACGCCCCGCCCGCACCGGTGCGGCTCGACCCGGCCGCGCCCGACCAGCGACCGGTGCCGCTGCCCGGCCCGGCCGAGCGGCCCGAGCTGCCGGGCACCCTCACCGCGGTCACCGCGACCGCCGCCGACGGCACCCCGCTGCGCGCCTGGCTCGCGCTCCCCGACGGCGACGGGCGGGCGCCCCTGCTGCTCTGGATCCACGGCGGCCCGCTCGGCAGCTGGAACGCCTGGCAGTGGCGGTGGAACCCGTGGTTGATGACGGCCCGCGGCTACGCCGTGCTGCTGCCCGACCCGGCGCTGTCCACCGGGTACGGGCGCGCGTTCGTCGCCCGCGGCTGGGGCGCGTGGGGCGACGCGCCCTATACCGACCTCATGGCGCTCACCGACGCCGCCGTGGCCCACCCGCGGGTCGACGCCGACGCCGTGGCCGCGATGGGCGGCTCGTTCGGCGGCTACATGGCCAACTGGGTGGCGGGCCACACCGACCGGTTCCGCGCGATCGTCACCCACGCCAGCCTGTGGGCACTCGACGGGTTCGGCCGCACGACCGACGACCCGGCCTACTGGCGCCGCGAGCTGACCCCCGAGATGGCAGCGCGGCACAGCCCGCACCGGCACGTCGACGCCATCACCACGCCGATCCTCGTCGTGCACGGCGACAAGGACTACCGGGTGCCCATCGGCGAGGGGCTGGCGCTGTGGTGGGACCTCGTCGCGGCGTGGGACGGCGACCCCGCGGAGATCCCCCACCGGTTCCTGTACTTCCCCGACGAGAACCACTGGATCCTCAAACCGCAGCACGCCGTGCTCTGGTACGAGACCGTGCTGGCGTTCCTCGACCACCACGTGCGCGGTCGCGACTGGGTGGTGCCCGAGCTCCTGCGTTAGGAGGGTGCGGGAGAACTCCGCCCGTCGCGCAGTAGGGCCGAGTTCTCCCGCGCGCTCCTAAAAGAGCGGAGGCAGGCCGACGGCGGCGTCGACGGCGATCGCGACGAACAGCCCGCACAGGTAGGCGTTGGAGCGGTGGAAGAGCGCCATCGAGCTGACCTCGCGGCCCGCGACCACGGCCGCGTGCAGCCGGTGGGCCGAGAGCAGGAACCACGCCCCGCCGCCCACCGCGGCGACCGCGTAGATCCAGGACGTGACGGGCAGCAGCGCCAGCGTGGCGGCGACCATCACCCAGGCGTAGGCGACGATGCGCCGCGTCACCTGCGCGGGGCCCGCCACCACGGGGAGCATCGGCACGCCCGCGGCCGCGTAGTCGTCGCGGTAGCGCATGGCGAGCGCCCAGAAGTGCGGCGGCGTCCAGAAGAAGATCACGGCGAACATGACGAGCGCGGGCCAGCCGACGGTGCCGGTGACCGCGGCCCACCCGATGACGACCGGCATGCAGCCCGCCGCGCCGCCCCACACGATGTTCTGCGAGGTGCGACGCTTGAGCAGCAGCGTGTAGACGAGCACGTAGAACGCGATCGCCGCGACGGAGAGGCCCGCGGCCAGCAGGTTGGTGGTGAAGGCCAGCCACACCGCGCTGAGCAGGCCGAGCACGAGGCCGAACACCAGCGCGTGCCGCGGCGGCACCTGGCCCTGAGCGAGCGGCCGTCGTGCGGTGCGCTTCATCTTGACGTCGATGTCGGCGTCGGCCACGCAGTTGAGCGCGTGCGCGCTCGCCGCCGCCATCGCCCCGCCCAGCAGCGTGGCGAGCACGAGGCCGACCGGCGGCATGCCCCGCTGGGCGAGGAACATCGCGGGCACCGTGACGACGAGCAGCTGCTCGATGATGCGGGTCTTCGTGAGGCCGAGGTAGGCGACCACCGTGGCGCGTATCCGCCGCAAGGGCGATCCGGCGAGCGGCAGCGACGCGGGCCCGGAGACGGGCAGAGCCACGGGCAACCTCGCCTTCCGCGGGTCGGAGCTTCTACGGCTTGTCGATCCTAACGCCGGGCATGCGTTTGCGGGCGTCTGGGTAGACAGCGTGAACGTTGGCTGTCGAGATCACACTCGACACGCCGAGCGGACTACGCTCGCGGCGAAGCCGCCCGCCCGACCCCGAACCCGAAGGAGAGCTGTGGCCGACATCGACATCGAGGCGCGGACCAGGGTGAGCGTGCCCGACGACTGGAGCGATCTGGATCGCCGCGCCGTGGACACCATCCGCGTGCTGGCCGCCGACGCGGTGCAGAAGGTCGGCAACGGCCACCCCGGCACCGCGATGAGCCTGGCCCCGCTGGCGTACTCGCTGTTCCAACGGGTGATGCGGCACGACCCTTCGGACGCCGACTGGCCGGGCCGCGACCGCTTCGTGCTCTCCTGCGGCCACTCGTCGATCACGCTGTACATCCAGCTGTTCCTCTCCGGCTACGGGCTCGAGATGTCCGACCTGAAGTCGCTGCGCACCTGGGGTTCCAAGACGCCCGGCCACCCCGAGCACGGCCACACCCGCGGCGTCGAGATCACCACCGGCCCGCTGGGGCAGGGGCTCGCCTCCGCCGTCGGCATGGCGATGGCCGCGCGGCGCGAACGCGGCCTGTTCGACCCCGACCCCGACTGGGGTGACTCGCCCTTCGACCACTACATCTACGTGGTCGCCTCGGACGGCGACATCGAGGAGGGCGTCACCTCGGAGGCGTCCTCGCTCGCGGGCACCCAGGAGCTGGGCAACCTGATCGTCTTCTACGACGACAACAAGATCTCCATCGAGGACGACACGACGATCGCGCTCTCCGAGGACACCGCGAAGCGGTACGAGGCCTACGGGTGGCACGTCCAGGTCGTCGAGAGCGGCGAGGACGTCACCGACATCCTCAAGGCCGTCGAGGCGGCGAAGGCCGAGACCTCCCGGCCGTCGTTCATCCAGCTGAAGACGGTGATCGGCTGGCCCGCGCCGAAGAAGATGAACACCTACCAGGCCCACGGCTCCGCGCTGGGCGCCGAGGAGGTGGCCGCGGTCAAGGAGATCCTCGACTTCAACCCCGGGGAGTCCTTCGAGATCGACGACCCGGTGCTCGCGCACTCCCGCGAGGTCGATCAAGCGCGGGCAGGAGGCGCACGCGGCCTGGCAGAAGACGTTCGACGCATGGGCCGCGCGCGAGCCCGAGCGCAAGGAGCTGTTCGACCGGCTGACCGCGCTTCAGCTGCCCGCGGGCTGGGAGAAGGCCCTGCCGTCGTGGGATCCCGACCCGAAGGGCGTGTCGACGCGCAAGGCCTCCGGCGCCGTCCTGAACGCGCTGGCCGACGTGCTGCCGGAGCTGTGGGGCGGCTCGGCCGACCTCGCGGAGAGCAACAACACCACGATGGAGGGGCAGCCCTCGTTCGGCCCGAAGAGCACCGCCACCCGACTGTGGGCGGCCGAGCCCTACGGACGCACCCTGCACTTCGGCGTCCGCGAGCACGCGATGGGCTCGATCCTCTCCGGCATCGCGCTCCACGGTCCCACCCGCCCGTACGGCGGCACCTTCCTGATCTTCTCCGACTACATGCGCGGCGCCGTGCGGCTGGCCTCGGTGATGCAGGTCCCGGTCACCTACGTGTGGACGCACGACTCGATCGGCCTCGGCGAGGACGGGCCGACCCACCAGCCGATCGAGCACATGGCGGCGCTCCGGGCGATCCCGGGGCTGTCGATGGTGCGCCCCGGTGACGCCAACGAGACCGCGGGTGCGTGGAAGGCGATCCTCGAACGCCGCGGGCCGTGCGGGCTCGCGCTGACCCGGCAGAACATCCCGGTGCTCGAGGGGACGTCGCACGAGGGCGTCGCCAAGGGCGGGTACGTCCTGGCCGAGGCGTCGTCCGGGCTGCCGCAGGTGATCCTCATCGCCACCGGGTCGGAGCTCCAGATGGCGGTCGAGGCCCGGGAGGCCCTCGAGGCCGACGGCGTCGCCACGCGGGTCGTGTCGATGCCCTGCGTCGAGTGGTTCCAGGAGCAGGACAGCGCCTACCGGGAGTCCGTGCTCCCGCCGATCGTCAAGGCCAGGGTCTCCGTGGAGGCGGGCATCGCGATGCCGTGGCACCAGTTCACCGGCGATCTGGGCGAGAACGTTTCCATCGAGCACTTCGGGGCAAGCGCGGATTATCAGACACTGTTCCGCGAGTTCGGCTTCACCACGGAGAACGTGGTCGCCGCCGCGAAGCGCAGTCTCGGCAAGACCTCCTAGGAAGGGAATGAGATGACCAACGAACGGCTGGCGGATCTCGCCGCGGCGGGCGTCTCCATCTGGCTCGACGACCTGTCGCGGGAGCGGCTGCAGTCGGGCAACCTGCAGTCGCTGATCACCGAGGACAGCGTGGTCGGCGTCACCACCAACCCGACGATCTTCGCGGCGGCGCTGGAGAACGGCCAGGCCTACGACCAGCAGGTGCGCGAGCTGGCCGCCCGCAACGCCTCGGTCGACGACGCCGTCCGCGAGATCACGGTGGCCGACGTCGCGCACGGGTGCGACGTCTTCCGCAGCACCTGGGAAGCCACCGACGGCGTGGACGGGCGCGTGTCGCTCGAGGTCGACCCGCGGCTGGCCCACGACACCGACGCCACGTTCGCCGAGGCCGTCGACCTGTGGAAGGCCGTCGACCGGCCCAACCTGCTGGTCAAGATCCCGGCCACCGAGGCGGGCCTGCCCGCGATCACCAAGACGCTCGGCGAGGGCGTCAGCGTGAACGTCACCCTGATCTTCTCGGTCGAGCGCTACCGCGAGGTCATGGGCGCCTTCCTCGACGGGCTGGAGCAGGCCGCGGCCAATGGCCACAACCTGGCCAGCATCACCTCGGTGGCGAGCTTCTTCGTCTCCCGCGTCGACACCGAGATCGACAAGCGGCTGGAGAAGATCGGGACTGACGAGGCGCTCGCCCTGCGGGGCAAGGCGGGCGTGGCCAACTCCCGCCTCGCCTACGCCGCGTTCCAGGAGGTGTTCTCGGGCGAGCGCTGGGAGGCGCTGGCCGCGAAGGGCGCCAAGGCGCAGCGACCGCTCTGGGCCTCCACCGGCGTGAAGAACCCGGACTACCCGGACACGATGTACATCACCGAGCTGGTCGTCGCCGACACCGTCAACACGATGCCGGAGAAGACCCTGCGGGCCTACGCCGACCACGGCGAGCACCACGGCGACGCGGTCACCGGCACCGCCCCGCAGGCCCAGCAGGTGTTCGACGCGATCTCCGCGCAGGGCATCGACCTCACCGACGTGTTCCTCGTGCTGGAGAACGAGGGCGTCGACAAGTTCGAGAAGTCCTGGGCCGAGCTGCTGGAGACGGTGAAGGGACAGCTCGACGGCGCCAAGGGGTGATCGTCCTCCCCCGGCCCGGGTGAATGCCCGAGCCGGGGAAGGCTGCAATGATCGCGCCGTCAGTGTCGACCGCATTTGCCTGGAGGTCCCATGACCGGCGCGAAGGCCTGGACGAACCCGCTCCGGGACCCGCGCGACAAGCGCCTGCCCCGGATCGCGGGTCCGTGCGGCTTGGTGATCTTCGGGGTCACCGGGGACCTGTCCCGCAAGAAGCTGATGCCCGCGATCTACGACCTGGCCAACCGCGGGCTGCTGCCGCCGGGCTTCGCGCTCACCGGCTTCGCCCGCCGCGACTGGTCCACCGAGGACTTCGGCCAGATCGTCTACAACGCGGTGAAGGAGCACGCCCGCACCCCGTTCCGGCAGACCGTGTGGGACCGGCTCGCCGAGGGGTTCCGCTTCGTGCAGGGCAGCTTCGACGACGACCACGCGTTCGACCGCCTCGAGCTCACCGTCGCCGACCTCGACCGGGTCCGCGGCACCGGCGGCAACCACGCCTTCTACCTCTCGATCCCGCCCGGCGCGTTCCCGGTGGTGTGCAAGCAGCTCGCCCGCTCCGGCCTGTCCGCGCAGAACGGCCACCAGTGGCGGCGGGTCGTCATCGAGAAGCCGTTCGGGCACGACCTCAAGTCGGCGATCGAGCTCAACGGCATCGTCAACGACGTCTTCCCCGAGGACTCGGTGTTCCGCATCGACCACTACCTCGGCAAGGAGACGGTGCAGAACATCCTGGCGATGCGCTTCGCCAACCAGCTGTTCGAGCCGATCTGGAACGCGCACTACGTCGACCACGTGCAGATCACGATGGCCGAGGACATCGGCCTCGGCGGACGCGCGGGCTACTACGACGGCATCGGCGCGGCGCGCGACGTGATCCAGAACCACCTGCTGCAGCTCCTCGCGTTCACCGCGATGGAGGAGCCGGTCTCGTTCTCGTCCAAGGAGCTGCGCGACGAGAAGATCAAGATCCTCAACGCGACCCAGCTCGTCGGCCCGCTCGCCGAGACCACCGCGCACGGCCAGTACGCGGGCGGCTGGCAGGGCGGCGAGCTCGTGCCGGGGCTCAAGGAGGAGCACGGGTTCAACCCGCGTTCGCGCACCGAGACGTTCGCGGCGATCACCTGCGCGATCAACACCCGGCGTTGGGCGGGGGTGCCGTTCTACCTGCGCACCGGCAAGCGGCTGGGGCGGCGCGTCACCGAGATCGCGGTGGTGTTCAAGCGCGCGCCGCACCTGCCGTTCGACGCGACGATGACCGAGGAGCTCGGCCAGAACGCGTTCGTCGTGCGGGTGCAGCCCGACGAGGGCGTCACGCTGCGGTTCGGGTCCAAGGTGCCGGGCAGCCAGATGGAGGTCCGCGACGTCACGATGGACTTCGGCTACGGCACTGCGTTCACCGAGGCCTCCCCGGAGGCGTACGAGCGGCTGATCCTGGACGTGCTGCTCGGGGAGCCGTCGCTGTTCCCCGTCAACGCCGAGGTCGAGCGCTCGTGGGAGATCCTCGACCCGGTGCTCGAGCACTGGGCGGACGATGCGAAGGGCCCGGACCCGTACCCGGCCGGTTCGTGGGGGCCGGAGTCGGCCAACGCCATGATGGCCCGCACTGGACGCACGTGGCGGCGGCCGTGATCACCGAAGCCGAGCTTGCGAGGCGAGCATGATCGTCGATCTTCCTTCCAGCACCGTCTCGGACGTCAACAAGGCCCTGGTGCGGCTGCGGTCCGAGGGCGGGGTGCAGGCGCTCGGCCGCGTGCTCACGCTGGTGATCATGACCGACGACGGCAACGCCATCGAGGGCGCGATCGAGGCGGGCAACTCCGCCAGCCGCGAGCACCCGTGCCGCGTGATCGTGCTCGCCCGCGGCCAGAAGAAGGCCGCGGCGCGGCTCGACGCGCAGATCCGGGTGGGCGGCGACGCGGGCGCGTCCGACGTGATCGTGCTGCGCGGCTACGGCCCGCTCGCGGCCGACGAGCCGGGCGCGGGCATGGTCATGCCGCTGCTGCTGCCCGACGCGCCGGTCGTGGCGTGGTGGCCGAGCGAGGCGCCCGCGGTGCCGTCCGAGGACGCCGTCGGCAAGCTGGCGCAGCGGCGCATCACCGACGCCCTCTCGGCGAAGAACCCCACGAAGGCGTTCGAGCAGCGGCGCGCCCACCACGTGGCGGGCGACACCGACCTCACCTGGACGCGGCTCACGCCGTGGCGGGCGCTGCTGGCCACGGCGCTGGACGCGCCGCCGCACGACCCTGTCACCACCGCGGTGGTCGCGGGCGAGGTGGTGTCGCCGTCGACCGACCTGATGGCGGGCTGGCTCGCGGAGCGGCTGGGCATCAAGGTGAAGCGCTCGCCGACGGCGAGCGGGCCGGGCCTGGGCGTGGTGCGCCTGGAGCGGCGCGGCGGCAACGTCGAGCTGGTGCGCCCGGACGGCAAGGTCGGCAAGCTCTCCCAGCCCGGCCAGCCCGACCGACTGGTGGCGCTCGCCCGCCGCGAGGTGCGCGACTGCCTGGCCGAGGAGCTGCGCCGCCTCGACCCCGACGAGATCTACGGCGCCGCGCTCGCGGGCATCGCGAAGATCAGCCGCGGCCGCACGCCGATCAGTCCGATGATGAACGGGGCAGCGACGTGAGGGAGTCCGGGGGACGGCAGCGGGCGGAGCTTGCGGAGCCCGCGGGGTGGGTAGGCGCAGCGAGCTCACCATCCAATACAGCAGCGCAGCGAACGCGCCCGACGAGCGCTAGCGAGGAGGCCGCGTGAGCACACCGGAGATCGCCGTCCACGCGCAGGCGAACATCCTGGCGTCGGCGGCCGCGGCCCGGCTGATCACGCGCTTGGTGGACATCCAGGCCGCGGGCAGCGTGCCGAAGCTGGTGCTCACCGGCGGCGGCGTGGGGATCGCGATGCTGGAGCAGGTGCGGGCCACGGTGGCGCGCGACGCCGTCGACTGGGCCGAGGTCGAGTTCTACTGGGGCGACGAGCGGTTCCTGCCCCCCGGCGACCCCGAGCGCAACGAGACGCAGGCGCGCGCCGCGCTGCTCGACCACATCCGGGTGGACCCGGCGAAGGTGTACGCGATGGGCGCCGACGAGGGCACCGGGCTGCCCGGGGCCGAGGCCGCCGCCGAGGAGTACGCCGCGCTGCTCGCGAGCAAGGCGTCGCCGGAAGACCACGGGCCGGTGCCGACCTTCGACGTACTGCTGCTCGGCATGGGCGGCGAGGGGCACACCGCCTCGGTGTTCCCGCACTCCCCCGCGGTGTACGAGACCGAGCGCTCGGTGGTCGCCGTGCACGGCTGCCCGAAGCCACCGCCCACGCGCGTCTCGTTGACCCTGCCCGCCATCCGCAAGGCCACCGAGGTGTGGATCATCACGACCGGCGACTCCAAGGCCGGTGCCGTCGCGCTCGCGCTGGGCGGGGCGGGCGAGGTGGCGATCCCGGTGGCCGGGGCCCGCGGGCAGCGCCGCACCCGGTGGCTGCTCGACCGCACGGCGGCGGCCAAGCTGCCGCGCGACCTCGTCCCGCACATTGCCTGACGACCCAGCCGAACGGCACCTCGTGGTGGACGGCGCGAACGTGGTCGGGTCGCGCCCGGACGGCTGGTGGCGCGACCGGGCCGGGGCGGCCACCCGTCTCGCGGAACGGCTGGTCGCGGCCCTCGACGCGGACGCGCTCGACACCGACCGCGTGCACCTCGTGCTGGAGGGCGCCGCCCGCGCCGCCGCGGTGCCGGAGCACCCGCGCTTGACCGTCGTGCGCGCGGCCGCCGACGGTGACAGCGCGATCGTGGAGCTGGCCGCCGCGCTCCACGGCGACGTCACGGTGGTGACCGCCGACCGGGGCCTGCGCGCCCGCCTCAGCGCCCGCGCGGTCGGCCCGTCCGAGCTGTTGCGGCACCTGTCCTGAGGGTTCCGTGTACTTCTACACGGAGCTGTGGCCGGACGGGAAGCTCACCCTGACCAGCCAGGACGAAACCCCTCCCCCGTGGCGAGCGCGACCGGACCGTGTGGTCCACGACACTTTTCCGGTACCCGGCAGCGGGCCGGGACACCGGATCTGAGGGGCGAGACGATGCGGCTGTTCGGCATCGAGGCGAGGTTGCGGGGCGGAGCTACCCGCTGGGTCCGGCGCCGGTCAAGGTGGGCCGGTGCGGCGACAACGACGTGGTGCTCACCACTCCGCTCGCGTCCCGCGCACACGCCCGGCTCACCCCGGTCGGCGGCGGCTGGACGGTGGCCGACGCGGGCAGCAGCAACGGCACCTTGGTCAACGGGCAGCGCATCGCGGCCCACCGCGTGCTGCGGCCGGGCGACGAGATCACCGTCGGGGACGCCGTGCTCCGCCTCGAGACGACCCCGCACGAGGTCCCGGTGGACAGGCCCACCGTGCTGACCCCGCGCGGCATCGACGCACCGCCCGTGCTGAACGTGACGATCGCAGGCGGCGGCCCGGTGGGGCTGTCGCTGGCGTTGATGTTGGATGACCTCATGGGCGGGCGGGTCGCGGTGCGCGTCCACGAGGGCCGCTGGACCCGCCGCGACGGCCGCGTCACCTGGAAGACCAAGGCCGAGGGCAACACCCGTCGCATGCAGGTCGTCACCATCCAGAGCAGGCAGTGGACCAAGCTCCCCGCCCACGTCCAGCAAAGCCTTTTCGGCCGCGTCGAGCACACGCACATGTGGCCCGCGGGCCCCGACTCGGTCGACGACCTCCCGCCGCGCAACATCCGCATCTCCTACGTCGAGGACCAGTTGCTCGCGCTCGCGAACGAGCGCAAGCGCATCGCGCTCGTCCCGGAGCGGTTCGACCCGGCCGCGGCGCACGACGAGGTCGTCGGCCAGCACGTGCTCGCCATCTGCGACGGCAGCCGGTCGCGCACCCGCGAGCACTTCATCGAGCGCTTCGGCGCGGCTGACAGCAGCCAGTACTCCATCGACGGGCGGCAGGTCCAGGACGTGGTGCTGGGGCTGCGGGTCACGTCCGACCTGCCGGACCCGATGGCCGTGCTGCTCACCGTGGCGCAGAACCGGTTCCTGCTCAACTCGCTGCGCGGTGAGGGCTTCCTCAACATGCGGCTCACCGACGCCGAGACGGCCGAAGCGATCGGGATCGACCCCGTGCGGCAGGTGTTCACCGCGTGCATCCAGGCGTCGCCGTGCATGATGGAGCGCGGCGAGAACGGCTTCACCTGCGCCACCCACGACACGTACTTCCTGCCTGCTCTCTTGCGGAACTCGCCGCTGTGGGGCCGGGTCGAGGAGGGCCTGCGCATGTTCGGCATCGCCGAAGAGAACCTGACCGCGGTCACCTGCTTCCGCCTGGACATGGTGGCCCGGCCCCGGTTCAGCGCCCAGCTGTTCGCGCCGACGGCCACCACGCCCGGGACGTTCGGCTTCCTGCTCGGCGACGCGGCCAACGCGATCCACTTCTGGCCGGGGCGCGGCCTCAACAGCGGCTTGGCGTCGGCGCTCTCGCTGGCCCGCAGCCTCGCCGGATGGCGGGGACGGCCGCTGCGCGACGCGGACTTCGTGCGCCACGAGGCGATCATGGGGATGCTCCAGTACCGCCACAAGAGCCGGGCGTGGCGGCAGATGGTCACCACCGACGAGACCGGCGCCCTGGAGCCGATCAAGGACCGGATCGCGCAGGGGATCGCCGGAGCGACGGCGGGCGACGTGGACCGCGAGGACGCCCTCTCGACGCTCATGGAGCGGATGCGCCGCATCCGCACCCGCCTCGAGTCGCGCCTCGACGGGCTGCCCGACGACGCCACCCTGCGGGCGCACCTCGAGCAGCTCACCACCGAGACCCTGCACACGCTCGTCGTCAGCGAGCCGTGGGACTCGGCGACCGTCGGCGGCGACGAGGTCGACGTCGACTGGCTCCTGCCCGCGCCCGAGGCCGCCGCCGCGGGCCCCGTCCTGGCCGCCGCCTGAGCCGCGCCGATGCCCCGAACCCGCATGTACGCCGTGCCGTTGCCCGACGGCGCCGTGGTGCACGGCCGAGGGCGCCGGGAGCCGCTGCCGCCGGGGCCGCCGCCGACGTTCGGGCTGTGCCTCGGCCGCGACAACGGCAGCTTCCGTCCCGACTGGCGGCTGGAATGGGTCGACTGGCCCGACTTCCGCACCCCCCGCGACCCCGAGGCGGCCGCCGCCGCGATCCGCCGCGCCCACGGCCTGGCGCACGCGGGCGAACGGGTGGAGGTCACCTGCGGCGGCGGCAACGGCCGCACCGGCACCGTGATCGCGTGCCTGGCGGTGCTGTCCGGGGTGCCCGCCGACGAGGCGGTGGCGTGGACGCGCGCCCACTACCGCCGCCACGCCGTCGAGACGCCCGGCCAGCGCCACTGGGTGCGCTGGTTCGCCGACCAGCGCCCGCTCGGCTGAGAACCGGCTAGCCCTGCTCGTCGGGCAAGCGCCCGTTGGCGTAGTCGTCGTACGCCGACAGGTCGAGGAAGCCGTGCCCGCAGTAGTTGAAGAGGATCACCTTCTCCTCGCCGGTCTCCTTCGCCGCCAGCGCCTCGTCGATCGCCGCGCGGATGCCGTGGCCGCACTCCGGCGCGGGGATCTTGCCCTCGGTGCGGGCGAACTGCACGGCGGCCTCGAACACCTTGCCCTGCGGGTAGGCAACGGCCTCGATGCGGCCGTCGCGCACGAGCTGCGACACCAGGGGCGAGTCGCCGTGGTAGCGCAGCCCACCCGCGTGGATCGAGGGCGGGATGAAGTCGTGGCCGAGCGTGTACATCGGCATGAGCGGGGTGAGGCCCGCCTCGTCGCCGAAGTCGTACTCGAAGCGGCCCTGGGTGAGCGTCGGGCACGACAGCGGCTCGACGGCCATCAGCCGCACGCCTTCGTCGGGCACGAACGGGAACGCGATCCCGCCGAGGTTGGACCCGCCACCGCAGGGCGCGATCACGACGTCCGGCAGCCGCTCCCCCGCCAGTGCCAGCTGCTCCTTGGCCTCCAGCCCGATCATGGTCTGGTGCAGCAGCACGTGGTTGAGGACGGACCCGAGCGAGTAGTGGGTGTCGGCGCGCCCGACGCAGTCGCGCACCGCGTCGGAGATCGCGCTGCCCAGCGAGCCGGGGTGGTCGGGCTCGTCGACCGGTGACGGGACCACGCTCGCGCCCCACAGCTCCATCGCGATCTTGCGGTAGGGCTTCTGCTCGTAGGACGCGCGGACCATGTAGACCTTCAGGTCCAGGTCGAACTGCGCGCACGCGAACGCCAGCGCGGTGCCCCACTGCCCGGCGCCCGTCTCGGTCGACAGCCGCGTGATGCCTTCCTTCGCGTTGTAGAACGCCTGGGGCACCGCCGTGTTGGGCTTGTGGCTGCCCGCGGGCGACACGGACTCGTCCTTGAAGTAGATCCGCGCGGGCGTGCCGAGCGCCTTCTCCAGCCGCACGGCCCGCACCAGCGGCGTGGGGCGCCACAGCCGCAGGATGTCGAGCACCTCACCGGGCACGTCGATCCACGGCTCGGCGCTCACCTCCTGCCCGATGAGCGCCATCGGGAACAGCGGGGCGAGGTCGTCGGGCCCGATCGGCTCCCGGGTGCCGGGGTGCAGCGGCGGCTGCGGCGGCGACGTGAGGTGCGGCGCCACGTTGAACCACGCGGTCGGGATCTTGTCGGGGGGCAACGTCCAACGCGTCATGTCCGGACGCTAGCGCCGCTGATCAGCTGACACCAGGGTTCGCGGCCTGCTCGAGCCGAGCCAGGCGCTCCTCGTAGAACGCGATCGCGGCCAGGCCCGCCTGGGTGCGGTCGTGTTCGAGGCGCACCTCGTCGACGAGCGAACGGGCGGTGCGCCGCTCGGCGTCGTCGGCGGCGAGGTCGACGGCGGGCCGCTCCAGTGCCCCGACGCGCTGTTCGAGCGCGACGAGCTGGCCGCTGATCCGGCGCACCTGGTCGTGCAGGTCGTCGAGCTTGCCCCCGAGCTCGGCCCGCAGCTCGTCGCGGAGCCGGTGCTGCGTGGCGGCCTCGGTGGCCAGTGCCGCGTGCAGCTCACCGGCCGCCACCTGCACGCGGTGCTCGCCGCGCTCGTCGGCGCCGCGCAGGGCGTTGTCGATGCGGGTCTGGACGCTCTGCAGCAGCGGGCGCAGCGGCGCGACCAGCAGGGCACGCGGGTTCACGCGACCAGCTCGATCCGGGCCTGCTCCGCCCACCGGCGCAGCAACGCGCCCTCGGCGGCCAGGCGGTGTTCCGCGGTGACCGCGACGGCGGGCCCCCAGCCGTGCGCGAACTCCGTCTGCTCCGGCCGGTCGATGACCGTGGTGCCCGTGAAGCGCACCGTCGCCGCGGGGAACAGCTCGGAGAAGACGTAAACGGCCAGGGTGCCGGTGGTGGGCCAGGCGGCCTCGGCGACGGGGATGCCCATCAGCTCCTTCAGCGCGGCGGTGTACGGGTGGTTGGGCACCGACACCGGGTGCACCGGCCACCAGTCGGGCCGGTCCTCCCGCTCCCAGTGCAGCCGCCCGGGCTCCACGAGCAGGTAGAGCCGGGAGGAGTGGTCGTAGAACGTGCCCGGGCCCGGCACGACGGCGCGGTGGAGCAGGACGACGTCGGTGCGCCGTCCGATGCGGGGCGGCCCGTCGGGCGCGTCGAGGGCGAACGTGGTCATGCGGACGACGAGGTCGCTGTCGTCGACCAGCGCCGCGCGCTGCGGACACGGGGGCAGCGGCGCGTTGCCGACGATGGTGACGGTGCGCGGCGGGTCGCGGCGGGCGTACGCGCGCACGAGGTCCGCGAGGACGCTGGTCGTGCACCGGGTCTCCATCCCGCAGGACGGTAACCGACCTCCTGCCCCCGGGTGCGCGGGCCCCGCCGTACGGGACGACAATCGGGCGCGTGCCTGCTCCCTACGTCATCGCCGAGATCGGCTGCAACCACGGGGGCGACCTCGAGCTCGCCAAGCGGATGATCTCGGTGGCCGCGCGGTTCTGCGAGGTCGACGCCGTCAAGTTCCAGAAGCGGGATCCCGCCACGCTCCTCACGCCCGAGCAGTACCAGGCGCCGCACCCCGAGCCGCGCAACGCGTTCGGCGCGAGCTACGGCGAGCACCGGGAGTTCCTGGAGTTCGACATCGACCAGCACGCCGAGCTCGCGGCCTGCGCCGCCGACCACGGCGTCGTCTACTCCACCAGCGTGTGGGACATGCCCTCGGCGAAGGCCGTGGTGGCGATGGCGCCGCGGTTCGTGAAGGTGCCCTCGGCCACCAACCAGCACACCGAGCTGCTGGAGCTGCTGTGCGCCGAGTTCGGCGGCATCATCCACCTCTCGCTCGGGATGACGACCCGGGCCGAGGAGGAGCGGATCGTCGCGCTGTTCCGCGAGCGCGGCAGGCTCGCCGACCTGGTGCTGTACGCGTGCACGTCGGGCTACCCGGTGCCGTTCGAGGACGTCTGCCTGTTGGAGGTGCAGCGGCTGCGTGAGGCCTACGGCGCCGACGTGCACGCCGTCGGGTTCTCGGGCCACCACCTCGGCATCGCCGCCGACGTGGCCGCGCTCGCCCTCGGCGCGCAGTACGTCGAGCGGCACTTCACCCTCGACCGCACCAGCAAGGGCACCGACCACGCCGCCTCGCTGGAGCCCGACGGCATGCGCAAGCTGGCCCGCGACCTGCGCAACGTCGCCAAGGCGCTCACCTACAAGCCCAGCGACGTGCTGCCGATCGAGGAGACCCAGCGGGAGAAGCTGAAGTGGCGGGGCTAGCGGTCGTCATCCCCGTACGGGCCGGGAGCAAGGGCGTTCCCGGCAAGAACCTGGCCCGGGTGGGCGGCAGGCCGCTGCTGGACTGGACGGTCGAGGCCGCGCTCGCCGCGCGCTGCGTCGGCCGCGTGCTGGTCTCCACCGACTCGGCGGCGATCCGCGAGCACGTCACGGCGACCTGGCCCGGCCGGGTGGCGCTGCCCGCCCGCTCCCCCGCCACCGCCTCCGACACGGCCACCACCGAGAGCGTGCTCGTCGACGTGCTGGGCACCCCGGAGGCCGCGGACGCCGACGAGATCGGCCTCGTGCAGGCCACGAGCCCGCTCCTGCGCGCGGAGGACCTCGACGGGGCCTACGCGCTGCTGCACTCCGGCTTCGACAGCGTGCTGTCGGTCGTGCGGCAGCGGCGGTTCCGGTGGTCGGAGGGGCCGGACGGGGCCCACGCCGACTACGACCCCGCGGCCCGGCCCCGGCGCCAGCAGCTCGCGGGCCACCTCGTCGAGAACGGGGCGCTGTACCTCACGAGCCGCGCCGCGCTGGCCCGCACGGGTGTGCGGATCAGCGGCCGCATCGGGCTGTGGGAGATGCCGGAGGAGAGCTACACGGAGGTCGACGAGCCCGCCGACCTGGTGATCGTCGACGCGCTGCTGCGCCGCCGGGAGCGCCCGGTCGTGCCGGTCACCGGGGCGGAGCGCATCCGGCTGGTGCTCACCGACGTCGACGGCGTGCTCACCGACAACGGGATGACGTACTCGAGCGACGGCAGCGAGTCGAAGACCTACAGCGCCCGCGACGGCAAGGGCTTCGAGCTGCTGCGCCGCGCGGGCATCCGCACCGGCATCCTGACCAGTGAGGACGGGCCGCAGATCCGCGCGCGGGCGAAGAAGCTGCAGGTCGACGCGCTGTACGCGGGCACAGCCGACAAGCTCGCCGACGCCAAGGAGCTGTGCGCGCGCTGGTCGCTCCAGCTCGACGAGGTGGCGTTCATCGGCGACGACGTGCACGACGTCGGGCTGCTGTCCGCCGTCGGGTTGGCCGCCTGCCCGGCCGACGCCGTGCCCGCCGCGCGCGCCGCCGCCGTGCACCACTGCCGCGCCGCGGGAGGCCACGGCGCGTTCCGCGAGTTCGCCGACGCGATCCTGGCGGGCCGGTGACGCGACGCGCCGCGCGGTGGCCGTGTGCGGCCGGGGTGGCGCTCGTGGCGCTGAGCGGGTGTGCGGCCGATCCCCCGCTCCAACAGGCGGCCCCGCCCGACCCGCCCGCCGCGTGCGTGCTCGACACCGCCGCGCTGGACAACGCGACGAAGGTGACCTGGACCCCCGACCAGTCCACGGCGAGCGACACCCGCTGCGTCTACGACGCCGGGCCGAAGGCGTCGGGGCCCGCGGGCCCGGCGTTCCTCACGGTGTCGGTCTTCGCCCGCACGCAGGCCGACGCGGCCGCGGAGCGCGAGCTGCTCGCCCAGCTGTGCGTCGAGGGCTCACGCGTGGACGTGAACAAGGCCGACGGCGGCTTCGTGTGCCGCGGCGGCGGCGACCTGGTCTACGGCGCGCTGGTGCGCGGCGACCAGGTGGTGCAGGTGACGAGCTCGGCCATCCCGACCTCGATGGCCGCCGACACCCTCACCACGGCGATCAGCGACCAGCTGGCGACGATGCCGTCGCGCTGAGCTAGGTCGTGTCCGCGGGAGACGGCCTAGAGCTCGCGGGAGGCGCGCAGCCGCGCGAGGGCCTCTTCGAGGATGGCGGCCCCGTCGGTGTCGCTGCGCCGCTCCTTCACGTACGCGAGGTGCGTCTTGTACGGCTCGGTGCGCGGCGCGGCGGGCGGGTTGGTGTTGTCCCGACCACCCGGCAGGCCGCAGCGCGGGCAGTCCCACGACTCGGGGATCTCCGCCTCGGCCGCGAACGACGGGGACGTGACGTGCCCGCTCGCGCAGTAGTACGAGATGAACTGGCGCGGAGCGGTCTCGCCCCGCTCCGACTCGCCCATCGGGCCTGCGCCCACCCGGGTGCCGCGGATCGCGTTGCCGCCGGACATCGCCATGGTCTCAGACCCCCAGCTTCACGAGCAGACCGGAACCGATGATCGCGATCACCCAGATCGCGCCCACGAAGAGCGTGAGCCGGTCGAGGTTGCGCTCGACCACGCTGGAGCCCGAGAGGCTGGACTGCATCCCGCCGCCGAACAGCGTGGACAGCCCACCGCCACGACCGCGGTGCAGGAGGATCAGCAACACCAGCAGAACGCTGGTGACGATCAACACGATCTGCAGGGCGAGTTGCATCCAGATCCTCGTTCTTGTCGCGGAACCGCCATCTTACCCGGCGTGACCGCGTGATCCTCAGGGGAGGGGGCCGCCCGCGGCCAGCGCGCAGAGCTTGGGGAACTCGTCGACGTCGATGCTGGCCCCGCCGACGAGCGCGCCGTCGACGTCCGGGCCCGCCATCAGCTCGGCCACGTTGTTCGACTTCACCGACCCGCCGTACAGGATGCGCATGCCCGCGGCCTGCTCCTCGCCGTAGAGGGTCGCGAGCGTGGTGCGCAGCGCGGCGCACACCTCCTGCGCGTCGGCCGGGCTCGCCACCCGCCCCGTGCCGATGGCCCAGATCGGCTCGTAGGCCACCACGAGGTCGGCCGCCTGCTCCGCGGTGACCTTCGCCAGCGCGCCGGTGAGCTGCGACGTGCAGTGGCCGAGGTGCTCGCCCTCCTCGCGGACCGGCAGCCCCTCGCCGACGCACAGGATCGGCGTGATGCCGTTGCGGATCGCCGCGCGCACCTTGGCGTTGACGACCTCGTCGGTCTCGTCGTGGTACTCGCGGCGCTCCGAGTGCCCGACCACGACGTAGCGGCAGCCCAGCTTCGCGAGCATCACCCCGGACACGTCGCCGGTGTAGGCGCCCGCGTCGTGCGGGGAGAGGTCCTGGGCGCCGTGCACCATCAGGAGGCCGTCGCCGTCGATCATGGTCTGGATGCTGCGGATGTGCGTGAACGGCGGCAGTACCGCCACCTCGACCTTGTCGTAGTACTTCTCGGGCAGGGCGAAGGCGAACTTCTGCATCAAGGCGATGGCCTCGAGGTGCGTGAGGTTCATCTTCCAGTTGCCCGCGATCAACGGCTTGCGACCCACGTCAGGACTCCAAGATGGCCACGCCTGGAAGGTCTTTGCCCTCCAGGAACTCCAACGACGCGCCGCCGCCCGTCGAGATGTGCGAGAAGCCGTCTTCGGCGAGGCCGAGCGCGCGCACGGCGGCCGCGGAGTCGCCGCCGCCGACCACGGAGAACGCTCCCTTGTTCGTCGTCGCGTCGATGATCGCCTGCGCCACGCCGCGGGTGCCCTCGGCGAACGGGGCCATCTCGAACACGCCCATCGGCCCGTTCCAGAAGACGGTCTTCGCCCGCCCGAGGACCTCGGCGAACGCGGCGACCGAATCCGGGCCGATGTCGAGACCGTAGAAGTCGTCAGGAACCGCGTCGACGGCCACCGTCTGCGTGGCGGCGTCGGCGGCGAACGCATCGGCCACGACGACGTCGGTCGGCAGCACGATCTTGCCCGACTCCAGCAGGGTGCGGCAGGTGCCGATCTGGTCGGTCTCCAGCAGCGACTTGCCGACGCCGTTGCCCTGCGCCGCGAGGAACGTGAAGCACATCCCACCGCCGACGAGCAGGGCGTCGACCCGCGGGAGCAGCGCGTCGATCACCGCGAGCTTGTCGGAGACCTTCGAGCCACCCAGCACCACCGCGTACGGGCGCTCCGGTGAGCCGGTGAGCTTGCGCAGCACCTCGACCTCGGACAGCACCAGCCCGCCCGCGTAGGCGGGCAGCCGCTTCGCGACGTCGTACACCGAGGCCTGCTTGCGGTGCACCACACCGAACCCGTCGGAGACGAACGCGCCGCCTCCGTCCCTGCCGCCGACCAGCGCGGCCAGCTCATCGGCGAGCGCGCCGCGCTCGGCCTCGTCCTTGCTGGTCTCGCGCGGGTCGAAGCGGATGTTCTCGACCAGGACGACCTCGCCCGGCGACATCTGCGGCGGCCCGTCGGCGAGCTGGACGACCCGCACCGGGGCGGACAGCAGCTCCGACAGCCGCGCCGCGACCGGCGCGAGCGAGTACTTCGGCTCCGGCCCGCCCTTGGGACGGCCGAGGTGGGCGGTGAGCACCACCCGCGCCCCGGCCTCGGACAGGGCCTGGATGGTCGGCAGCGCGGCCCGGATGCGGCCGTCGTCGGTGATGCGCTCGCCGTCGAGGGGGACGTTCAGGTCGACGCGCACCAGCACGCCGCGGTCGCGGACCCCCTCGGCGAGCAGGTCGTCGAGGGTCTTCACAGCTTCGAGGCCACCAGCCCGGTGATGTCGACGAGCCGGTTGGAGTAGCCCCACTCGTTGTCGTACCAGCCGACGACCTTGACCTGGTTGCCGATGACCTTGGTGAGCGGCGCGTCGTAGATGCAGGACGCCGGGTCGGTGACGATGTCGGAGGAGACGATCGGGTCGTCGGAGTAGCGCAGGACGCCCGCCAGCTCGCCCTCGGCGGCCGCCTTGTACGCGGCGTTGATCTCCTCGACGGTGCCCTCCTTGCGGACGGTGACGGTGAGGTCGGTGGCGGAGCCGGTGGGGATCGGCACGCGCAGGGCGTAGCCGTCGAGCTTGCCCTTGAGCTGCGGCATGACCAGGCCGATGGCCTTCGCGGCGCCCGTCGAGGTCGGCACGATGTTGAGCGCGGCGGCGCGGGCGCGGCGCAGGTCCTTGTGCGGCCCGTCCTGCAGGTTCTGGTCCTGCGTGTAGGCGTGGATCGTGGTCATGAGGCCCTGCTCGATGCCCAGCAGGTCGTCGAGCACCTTGGCCAGCGGCGCGAGGCAGTTGGTGGTGCAGGACGCGTTCGACACGATCGTCTGGCTGCCGTCGTAAGCGGCGTCGTTGACGCCCTTGACCACCGTGAGGTCCTCGCCGGTGGCGGGCGCGGAGATGACGACCTTCTTGGCGCCCGCGTCGAGGTGCTTGGCGGCCGCGTCGCGCTTGGTGAACAGCCCGGTGGACTCGACCACGACGTCGACGCCGAGGTCCTTCCACGGCAGCTCGGCGGGGTCGCGCACGGCGAGGCCCTTGAAGCCCTTGCCGTCGACGACGATCTCCTCGTCGGTCGAGGACACCGAGAACGGGAGGCGCCCGAGGATCGAGTCGTACTTGAGCAGGTGCGCGAGCGTCGCGTTGTCGGTGATGTCGTTGACCGCGACGATCTCGATCTCGGTGTTGCCCGCCTGCTTTTGCGCCTGGACCGCGCGCCAGAAGTTGCGCCCGATCCGGCCGAACCCGTTGACGCCCACACGCACCGTCACGCCGTGCCTCCTCGCTAGGAAGTACCTGGTCGTGCCCCACCCTAGCGTCCGGATCCCGGCCCGCGATCGGGAGCCTCGGAATCGATCCACACCAGGATCCGTATCACCGACGGCGGTCGGCGCTCTTCCTTGGTGAGGGGGGACACGATGAATTACACGACGCTTCCGACGCCCGGTCCGCAGCGCGGCGACGCGCCGCCGCTGCTCCAGCACGAACGCTCGCACATGCGCGCGGCGGGGCTGCACGCCCGCCGCCTCTACCCGGGCCCGCTGGGTGAGCTCGTCTTCCGCGAGCTCACGGCCTACGCCGACTTCGGCTACCAGTTCGCGGCTGACGCCCTGATCCCCCGGCTGGCGGCCGAAATCCTCGCGAAGGTCGTACCCGAGGCGGCATGACGTCCGCCGCAGGTGCGAACGGACTAATCAGACTTTCCCCCGGGGATCCGACCTGCCACGGTGAGGCCATGGCCGCGCTTCTGGAGCGCGCCGACGAATGGGATGCGCTGACAGCGGCGGTGGGGGCGGCTGGCCGGTCCCGCGGTTCGGTGGTGCTGGTCAGCGGCGAGGCGGGGATCGGGAAGACGAGCCTGGTCCGCGCGTTCGCCGAACACGTGGCCGGGCGCGCGCGCCGCTTCGTCGGCGGATGTGACGACCTCCTCACCGCGCGCCCGCTCGGCCCCCTCCGGGACGCGGCGGCGGGGAGCGGAGGCCCGCTCGAGGCCGCGCTGCGCTCCGGCGGCGACGTGTTCGCCGCGGTGGTGGCGGAGCTGGCCGGGCCGCGGGTCACCGCGGTCGTCGTCGAAGACCTGCACTGGGCCGACGACGCCACGCTCGACGTGCTGGGCTACCTCGCGCGGAGGATCGCCGACCTGCCCGCGGTGCTGGTGCTCACCTACCGCGACGAGGCAGCCGCCACCGGCCACCCGGTGCACCGGCTGCTGGGCTCGCTGGTGGGCCGCCGGGTGGTGCGGCTGCCACTGCGCGCGCTCAGCTCGGGCGCTGTGGTCGGGCTGGCGGCCGGGTCGGACTGGGACCCGCAACGGCTGCACGCCCTCACCGGCGGCAACCCGTTCTACGTCACCGAGGCGCTGGCCCAGCCGGGCTCGGGGGTGCCGGTCTCGGTGTCCGACGCCGTGCTCGCGCGGGTGGCGAGGCTCGACGACGACGCCCGCGCCGCGGTCGAGCAGCTGTCGGTGGTGCCCACGATCGTCGGGTTCGACCTGGCGCACACCCTGCTCGGCGACCGGCTGGACGCGCTGGCCGAGGCCGAGGAGCGCGGCATCGTGACGTCGCGGGCGGACGGGCTGACGTTCCGCCACGAGCTGGCCCGCCAAGCCGTCGAGCAGAGCCTGGCGCCGCTGCGCAGGCGCACGCTGCACCGGGCGGTGGTCGCCGCGCTGCACGTCGAAGCCGCGCCCGACCTCGCCCGGCTCGTGCACCACGCCGCGGCGGCCGACGATGGTGCCACGGTCAGCCGCTACGCCCCGCTCGCGGGCCGCGAGGCCGCCGCCGCGGGCTCGCACCGCCAGGCGCTCGCGCACTTCTCGGCCGCCCTGCGCCACGGCCACCGGCTCGCCGACGCCGACCTGGCCCGCCTCGTCGACGAGCACGCCTGGGAGCTCTACAACGCGGGCCGGTTCACCGAGGCGCTGCACGGCGGCGAGCGGGCGGTGCGCCTCCGCAGGCGCAGCTGCCCCGACGGCGACCCACCGGGCGGCGACGGGCGGGATGCGCTCGCGGCGGCGCTCGTGCGGCTGTCGCGGCACCGCTTCATGGCGGGCGACCCCGACGGCGCCGACGCGGCGGCCGCGGAGGCCGTCGCCCTGCTCGACCGGCCGCCCGAAGGCTCGCCGTCGGCGCGGGCGTTCGCCGCCACCTACCTCGGCGCCATCCGCGCGCTCACCGGCCATCCCGGCCCCGACCTGCCCGACGAGAGCACGGCGTACCCGCTCCTGCGCCGGGCGCGGGAGCTCGCCACCGCCACAGGCCGCGCGGACCTGGTGGCGCTCTGCCGCAACTACGCGAGCCTCGCCCGCCCCGACCTCGACGACGACGCCCGCGTCGCGATGCTCCACGACAGCCTGCGCACCGGGCTGGAGAACGGCTTCTACGAGATCGCAGCGCGCGCCTACACCAACGTGGCCGAGCTCTGCTACCGCCTCCACCGGCTCGACGAGCTGGAGCGTTGCGTCGCCGACGGCCTCGCCTTCACCCGGGAGCGTGGGTTCTCCTCCCACGCCCACAACCTCGCCGTGCACGGCGCCCTGCTGGCGCTGCGGCGCGGCCGGTGGACGGCGGCGGAAGCGGCGCTGCGCCCGGGCGGGGCGGCAGCCGAGCCCGGGATGCCCAACGCCGCTGGGCCGTACGGCAGGCTGCTGGCCCGCCGGTCGGCGGACACCGACCCCGGCCTGACCGAAGCACTTCTCGTCGGCGCCTGGGACACCGCGCTACGACGGCGCACGGTCACCGAGCTCGCGCTGGCGGGCACGGCGCTGGCCGAGTGGGCGTGGCTCGCCGACCGCAGCGACCGGCTGGAGGAGGTCGTCCGCGCCTGGCGCCCGCACGCCGCCCGGCCGACGGCCGCCCCGGCGTGGGCCGAGGTGCTGCGCTACGCCCGGCGGGGAGGCGTCGCGGTGTCCGCAGGCATCACCACCGTCCCGGACGAAGCGCAGACGGAGCTGCGCGGCGACCGGCGGGGAGGCGTCGCGGTGGTTGAGATCCCGGACGGCGCCGGTCCCTGGGCGGCAGGGTTGCGCGGCGACTGGCGGGCCGCCGCCGAGGGCTGGGCCCGCCTCGGCGACCCGTACGAGCGGGCGTTGGAGCTGGCCGAGTCGGGCGAGGTCGGGCCGACCGTCGAGGCCCTCCACACCCTCGACGACCTCGGCGCGGCCGCCGCGGCCCGGCACGTCCGCCGCAGGTTGCGCGCGCTCGGCATGACCCGCGTCCCCCGCCGCCGCGCGGCCAGCACGCGGGCCAACCCGGCCGGGCTCACCGATCGCCAGCTCGACGTCCACGCCCTGCTCGCCGAGGGGCTGACCAACGCCGAGATCGCGGACCGGCTGGTGCTGTCGGTGCGTACCGTCGACTCCCACGTGGCGGCGATCCTGGACAAGCTGGGCGTACGCACCCGCCGCGAGGCCGCGGCCCGGCTCTTAAGTCGGTAGCGCCTACCGACGCCGCGCCGGGCGCCGATCCTTACAACGGAGCGTATGACGACACGCACCGAGACGCCCGTGGCGCTGTTCGGGCCCGCGGACGTCGGTGCGCGCCACGCCGCCTACGCCGCCCTCGCCGCGACCGGCCCGGTGCACCGCATCACCCTGCCCAACGGCATGCCCGCGTGGCTCGTCACCGGCTACGACGCCGTCCGCGCCGCGCTCAGCGATCCCCGTCTGGTCAAGAGCCCCGGCCCGACGCCCCTCGAGGGGCTGTTGCCGCCCGACGTCAGCGTCGCGATGAACAGCGACCTCTTGCACAACGACCCGCCCGACCACACCCGGCTGCGGCGGCTGGTCTCCGGGGCGTTCACCCGCCGCCGGGTCGACGCGCTCGCCCCACGGATCCAACAGATCGCCGACGGCCTCCTCGACGACCTCACCGCCGCGCTCGCCGAGCACGGCGAAGCCGACCTGATCGCGGCGTACGCCTACCCGCTGCCGATCACCGTGATCGGCGAGCTGCTCGGGGTGCCCACCCGGGACCAGGCCGGGTTCCGCGAGTGGTCGACGACGCTCGTCGGCGGCGCCGCGGTCGGCCCGGACGCGTGGGTCGGCGCGGCGACGGCGCTGGTCGCCTACGTGCGCGAGCTCGTGACCACCAAACGCGCACACCCCGCCGACGACCTGATGTCCGCGCTGGTCGCGGCGCGCGACGGGGCCGACCGGCTCACCGAGGACGAGCTGACCTCCATGGTGTTCCTGCTGCTCGTCGCGGGCCACGAGACCACGGTCAACCTCATCGGCAACGGGATGTACACCCTCTTCACCCACCCCGGCAGGCGCGCGCTGCTGCAGGCCGAGCCGGAACGCCTCCCGGCCACGATCGAGGAGATCCTGCGCTTCGACGGCCCCGTGCAGGTGGCGACGTTCCGGTGGACGAGCGCGCCCGTGCGGATCGGCGACACCGAGATCCCGGCGGGCGAGATCGTCATCCCCGGCCTGCTCGCCGCCAACCGGGACCCGGCCCGCATCGCCGAGCCCACCGTGTTCGACCCGACCCGCGACGCCACGGCGCCGCACCTCGCGTTCGGCCACGGCGTGCACCACTGCCTGGGCGCGTCGCTGGCCCGCCTCGAAGGCCGGATCGCGCTGGGCAGCCTGCTCGCCCGCCTCCCCGACCTGCGCCTCGCCGTGCCCGTCGCCGACCTGCGGTGGCGCCCCAGCGTGCTGATGCACGGCCTCGCCGCGCTGCCCTGCTCGCTCGCGCCCGCCGTGAACCGGGCGCACCCCTGAGGCCGTGGAGGATGGCATGACCACCGCAGACACCGTCTCCACCGTGGTACCGAGCCCGTGGCCGGACCTGGACATCCCGGACGTCCCGCTCACCGCGTTCCTCCTCGGCGCGGCCGCGCGCAGGCCCTACCACCCCGCCGTGGTGGACGCCGCGACCGGCCGCTCGCTGACCTACGGCGACTTCGCCCACCAGATCGAGCGAGCCGCGGCGGGATTCGCGGCGGAAGGGCTCGGCAAGGGCGACGTGGTGGCGATCCTCTCCCCCAACTCGCCCGAGTGGCTCGTCGCCTGCCACGGCGCGATCGCGGCGGGCGGCGTGGTCAGCGGCCTCAACCCGCTCTGGTCCGCCGACGAGGTCGCCGCGCAGATCCACGACTCCGCCGCCCGGTTCCTCGTCACCACCGGCCCCCTCGCGGCGACCGCACGGACCGCCGCCGAGAAGGCGGGCGTCGGCACCCGGCTGGTGCTGCTCGACGGGCACTCCCCCGACTTGCTCCGGCTCACCGACCTGCTGGCCTGCCCCGACCCGGCCCCGGACGTCGTGATCGACCCGGCGGTCGACCTCGCGCTGCTGCCCTACTCCAGCGGCACCACCGGCCTGCCCAAGGGTGTGATGCTCACCCACCGCGCGTGCGTCGCCAACGTGCTGCAGACCGTCGCCGCGCTCAGGATCGGGCCGGACGACCGCACGCTCGCCGTCGCCCCCCTGTCGCACGCCGTCGGCTGGGGTGTGGTCGCCAACTGCGCGTTCCACGTCGGGGCGACGGTCGTCACCCTCCCCCGGTTCGAGCCGCACGCGTTCCTCGGGGCGATCCAGGAGCACCGGATCACCCAGACCGTCGTGGTGCCGCCGGTCGTGCTCGCGCTGGCCCGCCACCCCGCGGTCGCCGAGTACGACCTGTCCTCGCTCTCCTGGCTGGCCTGCGGTGCGGCCCCGCTGGCCGCCGACCTGCAGCGGGAGTGCATGGCCCGGCTGGGGATCCCGGTGGTGCAGGGCTTCGGGATGACCGAGGCCGTCGCCACGATCGCGGCCGACCGCATCGACACCGAGGTGGTCGCGGGCTCCTGCGGGCAGCTGCTGCCCGGCGTGCAGGCCCGGATCGACCCGGTGACCGGCGAGCTGTGGATCCGCAGCGCCGCGCTGATGACGGGCTACCTGGGCAACCCCGACGCCACGGCCGCCACCGTGGACGCCGAGGGCTGGCTGCACACCGGCGACGTCGCCCACTTCGACGAGAACGGCTCGCTGTTCGTCGTCGACCGGATCAAAGAACTGATCAAGGTGAAGGCCTACCAGGTGGCGCCCGCCGAGCTGGAGGCCGTGCTGCGCGGGCACCCCGCGGTGGCCGACGCGGCGGTGATCGGCATCCCGGACGAGCGGTCGGGCGAGGTGCCGAAGGCGTTCGTCGTCGCGCGCACGCCCGTCTCGGCCGACGAGCTGACCGCACACGTCGCCGCCCACGTCGCGCCCTACAAGCAGGTGCGCGAGATCGAGTTCATCGACGCCGTGCCGGTGTCGCCGAGCGGCAAGATCCTGCGAAGACTGCTGCGGAGCCGGTGATGCGCATCCTGTTCACCGCGTGCCCCCTGGTCGGGCACGTCAACACGCTCCTGCCGTTGGCGCTGGCGGCGCAGCGGGCGGGCCACACGGTGGCCGTCGCCACCGGCGGCGACCAGGCGGCCCGGGTCGAGCGGGCAGGCCTCTCCGCCTGGTCGGTCGGTCCGACGTTCGCCGAGGCGGGCTGGCCCCCGCGCTCACCGATGGCGTTCATCGACACGGCGGACAAGCGCGTCGTCGACCTGCTGCCGCGCGCGGAGCGCTTCCGCCCGGACGTCGTCGTCTTCGAGGAGACCGAGGTCGCGGGGCCGATCGCCGCGCTGCGGTCCGGCGCCCGGATGGTCCGGCACGGGCTGGGGATCGCCGCGGGCGGCACGGGGGACGGCACCGAGGGCGGTCTGGGGGCCTTCGCACCGATCCTCGACGACTTCGGCACGCGGTGGCAGGTGGCCGACCTCGCAACGCAGGTGCAGGCCGCGCCCTACCTGTCGATCTGCCCGCCGTCGTTGGCGCCGCCCAGCCGACCCACCGTCCGCCGCCTGCGCCCGGCGCTCTCGCCACCCGCGCCGGACGACGCCCTGCCCCCCGCGTTCGCGGCGCTGCCGCACGCGCGCACTGTGCACCTCACGCTCGGCACGGTGTTCGGCACGACCGGGGTGCTGGCCGCCGCGCTGGCGGGTCTGCGGGAGCTACCCGTCAACGTCGTCGTGACCACGGCGGGCACGACGCTGCCCCCGCAGCCCGCGAACGTCCTCCTGGCCCGCTACCTGCCGCACGCGTTGCTGCTGCCGCGCTGCGACCTCGTCGTGTCGCAGGGCGGGGCGGGCATCCTGTTCGGCGCGTTGGCGCACGGGCTGCCCCAGCTCGTGCTGCCGCAGGCGGCCGACCAGCCCGCCAACGCCCTCGCCGTGGAACGGGCAGGCGCCGGCCTGGCGCTGGGGCCGGACGCCGTCACGGCGGAGCGGGTGCGCGACGCCGCGGAGCGGCTGCTGGCCGAGCCGGGCTTCGCCGCGCGGGCCGGGGAGATCCGCGCGGAGATCGCGGCCATGCCCGACGCGGACGCGGTGGTGGGAGCGCTGTGACCGGCGCGCCGACCCGGTCGCGGCTGGGCGCCGTGGCCGTGACCCCGCGCCCGCTGCCCGCCTACTGCGACATGTTCCAGCTGGCCGTCGACGACCTGCTGGCCGGTCCGATACTGGACTGCCCCGCCGGGGCGTCCTCGTTCGGCGCGCTCGTGCGGGCGATCGGCGGCGAGGTGACGAGCGTCGACCCCGCCTACGCGGCGCCCGACGGCCTCGTCGACCGGGTGGCGGCCGACATCGCGCGGATCAGCGCGTGGCAACGCGCGAACCCGGCCGGGTTCAACTGGCACTACCTCGGCTCGCCCGAGGAGCTGGCCAAGACGTGGGCCGCGGCGCTTTCGATCTTCGCCGCCGACTTCGCACCGGACGACGCCCGCTACGTCGCCGCCGCCCTGCCGCGCCTGCCGTTCCCGGACGACCGGTTCGCGCTGACGCTCTCCGGGTTCCTGCTGTTCGTCTACCCGGAGCTGTTCGGCCCCGACGAGTTGCTCGCCGCCCTGCGCGAGCTGACCAGGGTGACCCGCGGCGAGGTGCGGGTCTACCCCGTCCTGTCCTCGGCGGGCGAGCCGTACGCCGAACTGCCCGCCCTGCGCGCCGCGTTGGCCGCGCACGGCGTCGACACCGAGATCCGCAACACGGGCTGCGCGTGGAACACGACCCCGGGCAGCGACCAGATGCTCGTCTGCCGGAAGGAGCACACATGACCACCACGACCCTGCCCCAGGACCTGGCCGAGATGCTCGACCGCGTGTCGGCGGCGCTCGGCGCGATGGGTGAGGGCGACCCCGCCCCGTACGCCGCGCTGTGGGCCGACTCCGCCGACGTGACGCTGTACGGCGCGTGGGGACCGATGGACCGCGGCCACGACACCGTGACCAGCACGTTCCGCTGGGTCGGGAGCCGTTTCTCCGGCGGCCCGATGATGCCCACCAACGACGTGGTGGCGGTGAGCGGCGACCTCGCCTACACGGTGGGCACCGAGCGCGGCACCGTGCGCGTCGACGGCGGCGAGCCGTTCGCGATGACCATCCGGGTCACCCACGTGCTGCGCCGCATCGACGGCCGGTGGTGGCTGGTGCACCGGCACGCCGACTTCCCGCCCGCCGACCAGCGCCCGAACCGCTGACGGCGAGTCTCCGATTCCGTGACGGCGAGACTCGATTCTCGGGACGCTAGGCCTCTTCCAACATGTCCGCCGTGACGGCCGAGTCGGTGTCGGGGATGCCGAGGTCGGCGGCGCGCTTGTCGGCCATGTGCAGGAGCCGCCGGATGCGGCCCGCGACCGCGTCCTTGGTCATCGGCGGGTCGGCCAGCTGACCCAGCTCTTCGAGCGAGGCCTGGGTGTGTTCGGCGCGGAGCCTGCCCGCGGCCAGCAGGTGGTCGGGCACGTCCTCGCCGAGGATCTCCATCGCCCGCGCCACCCGCGCGGCGGCGGCCACCGCGGCCCGCGCGGAGCGGCGCAGGTTGGCGTCATCGAAGTTGGCCAGGCGGTTGGCGGTGGCCCGCACCTCGCGGCGCATCCGCCGCTCCTCCCAGGCCATCACCGACTCGTGCGCGCCCATGCGGGTGAGCAGGGCGCTGATCGCGTCGCCGTCGCGGACCACGACGCGGTCGGCGCCGCGCACCTCGCGCGCCTTCGCCGTGACCCCGAGCCGACGGGCCGCGCCGACCAGCGCGAGCGCCGCCTCCGGGCCCGGGCAGGTGATCTCCAGGGCGGAGCTGCGACCCGGCTCGGTGAGCGACCCGTGGGCGAGGAAGGCGCCACGCCACGCGGCCTCGGCGTCGCACACGCCGCCGGACACGACGGGCGGGGGCAGCCCGCGCACGGGACGGCCGCGGGCGTCGAGCAGGCCGGTCTGGCGCGCGAGCCCCTCCCCGTCGCGGACCACGCGCATGACGTACCGCGCGCCGCGCCGCAGCCCACCCGCGGTGATGACGTGCGCCTCGCAGGTGTGGCCGTAGAGCTCGTGGATGTCGCGCCGCAGGCGCCGCGCGACCGAGCCCGTGTCGACCTCGGCCTCCACGACGACCCGTCCGCCGACGATGTGCAAGCCGCCCGCGAACCGCAGCAGCGCCGCGACCTCGGCGCGGCGACAGCACGGCTTCGTGACGACGAGCCGGGACAGCTCGTCCTTCACCGCTGCGGTCATCGCCATGATCACGTCCTTCCTTCGGCCGCGACATCGGGGGTGGTCGCGACATCGGCCACCACCGCGGCGATCGCCGCGGCCAAGGCCACCGGGTCGTGGCTGGGCTCGATCGGGCTCGCGGCGACCGGGGCGAGGTGCACACTGCCACCCGGGCTGAGGATCGCCGTGGCCGCCGAGTGCAGCCGATCGGGCACGGGCACGGCGTCGACATCGGCCAGGACCGCGTCGACCCGCAACGCGGGGGCGTGCTCGCAGAGTACGGCGAGGTGCTGCTCGGGCGAGAACCCGGCCGTCTCCCCCGGCTCCGGCGCGAGGTTGAGCACGACGATGCGCCGGGCCGCGGTGTCGATCAGCGCGTCGCGCAGCTCGGGGACCAGCAGGTGCGGCAGCACGCTCGTGAACCACGACCCCGGCCCGAGCACGACCACGTCGGCGGCGTGGACGGCGGCCAGCGCATCGGGGCAGGCCCGCGGCTGGTCGGGGACGAGCCACACCCGCTGCACGCGGCCGGGTGTCGACGCCACCGCCACCTGGCCCCGGATGCGGTGCGCGCGCGCCGGATCGGCGCCCAGACCGGTGACGTCGGCGCCGATGTCGAGGGGCTCGGTGCACATCGGCAGCACCCGCCCCCGCACGCCGAGGAGGCCGGCGACGGCGTCGAGCGCCGCCACGGGATCGCCCAGCGTGTCGATCAGCCCGGCGATGAGCAGGTTGCCCACAGCGTGGCCCGCCAGCGCGCCGACGCCGCCGAAGCGGTGCTGCACGAGGGTGCGCCACCGGCGGCCCAGCTCGTCGTCCGCGGCCAGCGCGGAGATCGCCATCCGCAGGTCGCCCGGCGGGAGCAGGCCCAGCTCGCGGCGCAGCCGCCCGGACGAGCCGCCGTCGTCGGCCACGGTGACGACGGCGGTGACGTCGTCGGTGAGCAGGCGCAGCGCCGAGAGCGTGGCGTGCAGGCCGTGGCCGCCGCCGAGCGCGACGGCCTTGAGGGTGGTGGGGGGTGTGTTCATTCGCGCCCCAGGTCGCGGTGGGCGACGCTGACCGTCATGCCGGAGCTGTCGGCCAGCCGCCGCGCGATCTCCTCGCTGATGGCCACGCTGCGGTGCTTGCCGCCGGTGCACCCGATGGAGACCGTGATGTAGTGCTTGCCCTCGCGGCGGTAGCCCGCTCCGACGAGGCCCAGCAGCTCCAGGTACCGGTCGACGAACTCGCCGCAGCCCTCCTGGGAGAGCACGTAGTCGCGCACCGGCTCGTCGCGCCCGGTCTTGTCGCGCAGCTCGGGGATCCAGAACGGGTTGGGCAGGAAGCGCACGTCGACGACGAGGTCGGAGTCCATCGGCAGGCCGTACTTGTAGCCGAAGGACACCATGGTGACGCGCATCCGGTGCTCGTAGTCGGCGCCGAACGCGCGCTCCAGCGTGGCCCGCAGGGTGGGCACCGTGGTGGTGGAGGTGTCGACGACGAGGTCGGCCGCCTCGCGCAGCGGGCGCAGCAGCTCGCGCTCCCGGTTGATCCCGTCGACGAGGCGGCCGTCGCCTTGCAGCGGGTGGCTGCGGCGCACCTGCTCGAACCGGCGCACGAGCGCGGCGTCGGACGCCTCGAGGAACAGCAGGCGCGGCGGGTAGCCGCGGCCGTCGAGGTCCTTGATGACCGCCGCGAGGTCGGTGGTGAACGCCCGGCTGCGCACGTCCATGACGACGGCGATGCGGGTGATCTCGCCGCGGGCCCGCGCGCCGAGGTCGACCATCGTGGTGATGAGCGCGGCAGGCAGGTTGTCCACGACGAACCAGCCGAGGTCTTCGAGCACCTTCGCCGCGGTGCTGCGCCCGGCCCCGGACAGGCCGCTGATCAGGGCGACGTCGATGCCGGGGCGCTCCTCGGAGACCGTCATGCGCCGGGCTCCCCGCCGAGCGCGGTGACCACCGCGGCCGCCGTGGACGGCCCGAACCCGGGCACCGCGGCGATCTCGTCGGCGCTGGCCGCCTTGAGCTTGCGCACCGACCCGAAGTGCTTGAGCAGCGCGGCCCGCCGAGCGGGGCCGAGGCCGGGCACGGAGTCCAGCTCGGAAACGGTCATGCCCGCCGATCGGCGCTGTCGGTGGTAGGTGATCGCGAAGCGGTGCGCCTCGTCGCGGACGCGCTGCAGGAGGTAGAGGCCTTCGCTCGTGCGCGAGAGGATCACCGGGTCGGGCTCGGCGGGCAACCAGACCTCCTCAAGGCGCTTGGCGAGACCGCACACGGCGACGTCGGTGACGCCGAGCTCGGCCAGCACGTCCGACGCCGCCTCGACCTGGGCTTGCCCACCGTCGACGACCAGCAGGTTCGGCGGGTACGCGAACTTGCGGGGCCGCCCGGTCTCGGGGTCGATTCCGGGACGGTAGTGGTGTGTGTCCAGGTCGGGAGCGTCACCGGATCCCTCGATCGCGGCGGATCCGACGTTACCCCCATCGAGATCGCGATGGGTGATCGGGCGTGCACCGCCCGCTGTCGCACCACCGGCCGTCTCCGCGAGGTAGCGGCGGAAACGCCGCCGCACGACCTCGGCGATCGAGGCGACGTCGCCGCCCGCCGCACCGTCGCGGATCTCGAATCGGCGGTACTCCGACTTGCGCGCCAGCCCGTCCTCGAACACGACCAGCGAGGCGACCACGTTGGTGCCCTGCACGTGCGACACGTCGATGCACTCGATGCGCAGCGGCGCGGAATCCAGCCCGAGCGCGTCCTGGATCTCCGCCAGCGCCGCGGAACGCGCGGTGAGGTCGCCCGCGCGGCGCAGCTTGTGCTGGGTGAGGGCCTCGGCGGCGTTGCGGGCGACGGTCTCGGCGAGCGCCCGCTTGTCGCCGCGCTGCGCCACGCGCACGCTGACGCGCGAGCCGCGCAGCCCCGACAGCCACTCCGTCAGCGACGCCACCTCGACCGGCAGCTCCGGGACGATGATCTCCTTGGGCACCGGCTGGTGGGCGTCGTCGGACGCCTCGGCCAACGCCGCCTGCTCGCCGTAGAACTGGGTGAGGAAGCGTTCGACGAGCTGCGCGGTGTCGGTGGGCTCCACCTTGTCGATCACCCAGCCGCGCTGGCCGCGCACCCGGCCGCCGCGCACGTGGAAGACCTGGACGGCGGCCTCCAGCTCGTCGTCGGCGAACGCGACCACGTCGGCGTCGGTGCCGCCGCCGAGCACGACGGCCTGGCGCTCCATCGCGCGGCGCAGCGCCCCGACGTCGTCGCGCAGGCGGGCCGCCCGCTCGAACTCCAGCTCCTCCGACGCCCGCGCCATCCGCCGCTCCAGCTGCCGGATCAGGTGGTCGGTGCGGCCCGCGAGGAAGTCGCAGAAGTCCTCGACGATGCGGCGGTGCTCGTCGGCGTCGACCCGCCCGACGCACGGGGCGGAGCACTTGTCGATGTAGCCGAGCAGGCAGGGGCGCCCGATCTGGCCGTGCCGCTTGAACACCCCCGCGCTGCAGGTGCGGGCGGGGAAGACGCGCAGCAGGAGGTCGAGCGTCTCGCGGATGGCCCAGGCGTGGGCGAACGGCCCGAAGTAGCGCACGCCCTTGCGCCGGGGGCCGCGGTAGACGTGCAGCCGCGGGAACTCCTCGTTCATCGTCACCGCGAGCACCGGGTAGGTCTTGTCGTCCCGGTAGCGGACGTTGAAGCGCGGGTCGAACTCCTTGATCCAGTTGTACTCGAGCTGGAGCGCTTCCACCTCGGTGGTGACGACCGTCCACTGGACGTGCGCAGCCGTGGTGACCATCTGCCGGGTGCGCGGGTGCAGGCCGGAGAGGTCGGCGAAGTAGGAGTTGAGGCGTTGGCGCAGGCTCTTGGCCTTGCCCACGTAGATGACCCGACCGTGGGCGTCGGAGAAGCGGTACACGCCAGGGGCTTCCGGGATGGACCCGGGCGCGGGGCGGTAGGTGGCGGGATCCGGCATGGCGTGTCCAGCGTAGGCCGCCGGGGTTTTGTCGGGCCGGGGTGCTACACCTCGTGCGTCCCAAACGTGCGTTCGAAGAGAGGTCGCCGTGGGAATCGACAAGCTCGACACGGTCCGCAAGCTCCTCGCCAAGGCCGATGGCGCCGCCACGCCCGCGGAGGCGGAGGTCTACACGGCCAAGGCCGTCGAGCTGATGGCCCGCCACGGCATCGACGAGGCGCTGCTGGCCGCCGCCGCGCCGCACCGCGACGAGGTGGCCACGTGCCGCATACCGGTGGCGGATCCCTACAGCGCGGGGAAGGCCCGGCTGTTGGCGTGGACGGCGAGCGCGCTGCGCTGTCGGGCGGTCCTGCACGAAGCGGCGGGCGGGCGGGTCGCGGCGGTCACCGTGCTCGGTTTCGCTTCCGACCGGGCGCGGGTCGAGCTGTTGTACACGTCGTTGCTGCTGCAGGCGAGCTCCCAGCTGGCGCGGCAGCGGCCCGCGTGGGCGGGCGAGTCGGTCGCCGCGTACCGGCGGTCGTGGCTGCACGGGTTCGCGGTGCGGGTGCACCAGCGGCTCGTCGAGGCCGAAGCCCGGGCGGCGGAGTCGGCGGCCGCAGCGCGGGCGTCGCCGTCGGCCACGGGGCCGTCGGTGGCGTTGGTGCTCGCCGATCGCAGCGCGCGGGTCGATCGGGCGTACGCCGAGGAGTTCCCGCAGATCGGCCGGGCCCGGCGGGCTCAGCTGTCCGGGTCGGGTTACGCGGCGGGCGCCCACGCCGGGGCGCGGGCGGACCTGGGCGGCCGGGCGGTGACGCCTACGGGCAGCCGGGCCCTCGATGGCTAGCCGCGCCCCCGCGCCCGCCGCGCCGCACCACGTGCGGGCGGGCTGGTCTCCCGCGGGCCACGCCCGCCATCCTGCGCGCCGCGTCCATCTCGCGCCACGCGCGCTGCTCCCCTGCCGCGGGCGCCGCTCGAAGCGGCTCCGGCGCGGCCGCGCCGCTCAGTCGCCCGCTGTGGCGGGCTCCGTGGGCTCGGGAGCGTGATCCGAGGGCAGATCGGCGGGGCGAAGCGGGCGGTCGGGCGGCGCCATCCGGCGCACCGCGGTGAGCACGCGGCGGGCCTGCAGCGCGCGGAGCGGGGAGAGCGCGTAGCCGGGGTAGCTCGCGAGCCAGGTCGCGCTGCCGAGGCTCACGGCGTCGGCGCCCGCCCAGAAGTACTCCCGGCAGTCGTCCACCGTGCGGATGCCGCCGGTGGCGATGATCGGCAGCGTCACGCCTGCGTCGCGCAGCTCGGCCACCACCCGCAGCGCGATCGGCTTGATGGCCCGGCCGGAGAGCCCGCCGTAGCGGTTGGCCAGCCACGGCGTGCCGGTGCGCGGGTCGAGCCGCAGCGCCTTCACCGTGTTGATCGCCGTGAGCGCGGCCACGCCCGCCCGCGCCGCCTGGCGGGCGTTGCGCAGGTAGTCGTAGTCGGGCGAGAGCTTGAGGATCACCGGGTGGTGGCTGCGGGGCACCGCCTCGTCGAGCACGTCCTGGAGGATCGTCGAGAAGTCGAAGTTCACGTTGTGGCAGCTCACGTTGAACTCCACGGCCGCGATGTCGCCCGCGGGCACCGCGGCGTTCACCCGGTCCACGAGCGTCACGAACTCCTCGGCGGAGAAGCCGCCCAGCGAGATGATCGTGCGCTGGTCCCGGGTGTGCGGGTGGTAGTCGGCGAGGTAGGCGTCGATGCCGACGTTGCACCAGCCGAACGCGTTGATCCACCCACTGTCGGTGCCGCGCAGCACCCGCCGGTAGCGGCGCAGCAGGCCGGGCAGCTCGCGCGGGGTCCAGTCCTCGCGGGTGGTGAAGTGGCCCTCGCGGGGCTCCACCGTGAGCGTGCGGGTGGTCACGGCGCCGAACTCGGCGAGCGGGAGGAACAGCGCCACCGGGCTCATCCCGTAGAAACCGGAGGTGCTCATGCCGTAGCCGAGCAGGCTGGAGGAGGTCACCAGCCGGTTGCGGAGCACGATGTCGCCGAGGCGTACCTCGTCCCGCTGCCCTGGTCGCACGGTCACGATGCTACGGGCGCCGCGAGCGGGCCGCGGCGGCGTGCAGGGCGCGCACGCGGCGGATGCCCTCCACGGCCCGTTGCCCGTCCACCGCCTGGATGGCCAGCACCGGCAGGTAGTCGTCGCCGATGAGCTCCAGCCGCGCCCACGAGGCGCCGTCGGGGAACGCCACGCGCTCCACCACGTCCCAGGGCAGGCGGCGGGTGACGAGCACGTTGCGCACCTCGATGCCCTCGGCGTCGGCGCGCACCCGCGGCCGAGCGAGCAACAGCACCCCGCCCGCGATCAGCGCCCCGATCGCCGCCATCGCGATCTGGTCGGCGAGCCGGAAGTACACCCCGGTCTCGGCCGTGCGCAGCACCACCGCCACCACCACGAAGAGGGCGAAGACCACGACCGCGCACACGCAGGCGACGATCATGGTCTTGCGGGGGCGCACCACCACGGTGTCGGCGGTGTCTGCGGCCTGTTTCACGCGTTCTTCCGGAGGTCGCGCAGCACGAGCGCGGTGTGGAGGGCGGCGAGGCACGCCTCGGCGCCCTTGTCCTCGGCGCTGCCCGGGCCGCCCGAGCGGTCGACGGCCTGCTCGCGGGTGTTGGTGGTGAGCACCCCGTTGCCCACCGGCACCCCTTCGTCCAGCGACACCCGGGTGAGGCCCGCGGTCACGGCGTCGCACACGTACTCGAAGTGCGGGGTGCCGCCCCGCACCACCGCACCGAGCGCCACCACGGCGTCGTGCGTGCGGGCGAGCTGCTGGCACACCACGGGCAGCTCCACGGTGCCCGCCACGCGCACCACGGTGGGCGTGGTGATGCCCGCCTCGCGGGCGGTGGCCAGCGCGCGCTCCAGCAGCACGTCGACGATCTCGCCGTGCCAGGTCGCCGCGGCCACGGCCAGCCGCAGGTCGGAGGCGTCGGGCGCCTGCCCCATCACCGGCCGTCCGTCACCGCTCACGCCTGGCAGCCTCTCACGAGCCTGCGCTGTCCACCACCGAGGTGCCGGGACTCGCGTCCACAGTGCCGCCTTCGTCGAGATCCGGCAGGTCGTGGCCCATGCGGTCGCGCTTGGTGCGCAGGTAACGCAGGTTGTGCGGGCTCATGCGCACGGGCAGCGGCACCCGGCCCACCACGGTCAGCCCGTAGCCCTCGAGGCCCGCCCGCTTGTCCGGGTTGTTGGTGAGCAGCCGCATCGAGCGCACCCCGAGGTCCACGAGGATCTGCGCACCGATGCCGTAGTCGCGGGCGTCGGCGGGCAGGCCGAGCGCGAGGTTGGCGTCCACGGTGTCGGCGCCCGCCTCCTGCAGTTGGTAGGCCTGCAGCTTGTGGAGCAGGCCGATGCCGCGGCCCTCGTGGCCGCGCATGTAGAGCACCACCCCGCGGCCCTCGGCGGCCACCGCGGCGAGCGCGGCGTCGAGCTGGGGGCCGCAGTCGCAGCGCAGTGAGGCGAACACGTCGCCGGTGAGGCACTCCGAGTGCACCCGCACCAGCACGTCCTCGCCCGCACCCGGGTCGTCCTCGCCGATGCCGCCGATCACCAGTGCGATGTGCTCGATGCCGTCGAGGAGCGAGTCGAAGCCGAAGGCGGTGAAGTCGCCGTGCGGGGTGGGGATCGTGGCCCGCGCCACCCGCACCACGTGCTTCTCCGTACGGCGACGGTAGGCGATCAGATCGGCGATCGTGATCATCGTGAGGTCGTGGTCCTCGGCGAACACCCGCAGCTCGTCGGCCCGCGCCATCTCGCCGTCCACCTTCTGCGACACGATCTCGCAGAGCACGCCCGCCGGGCTCAGACCCGCGAGCCGCGCGAGGTCCACCGCGGCCTCGGTGTGGCCGGGCCTGCGCAGCACGCCGCCCTCGCGGGCGCGCAGGGGCAGCACGTGGCCGGGGCGCACGAAGTCGATCGCGGTGGCCCTCGGGTCGGCGAGCATCCGGATCGTGTGGGCGCGGTCGTAGGCCGAGATGCCGGTGGTCACGCCCTCACGGGCGTCGACGGTGACGGTGAACGCCGTGCGGAAGTGGTCGCCGTTGGTGTGGTGCATCGGCGGCAGGTCGAGGCGGTCGCACTCGGCCTCGATCAGCGGCACGCAGATGTAGCCCGAGGTGTAGCGGATCATGAACGACAGCAGCTCGGGCGTCGCGAGCTCGGCCGCGAAGATCAGGTCGCCCTCGTTCTCCCGGTCCGCGTCGTCCACCACCACCACGGCCTTGCCCGCCTTGATGTCGGCGACGGCCCGCTCGATGGTCTCGAAGTCATTCACCGTAATTCGCCCCCGCCACCAACTTCTCCACGTACTTCGCGATGAGATCCACCTCGATGTTCACGGTATCGCCGGGCTTGCGCACACCGAGAGTGGTGTGTGACAAGGTCGTCGGGATCAGCGCTACGACGAACGTGTCATCCGTCACGTCCGCCACGGTGAGTGACACCCCGTCCACGGCGATGGAGCCCTTCTCCACGACGTAGCGCGCGAGGTCGGCGGGCAGGCTGAACTCCAGCTCGTCGCTGCGCTCCGCCGGGGTGCGGCGTACGAGGGTGGCCACCCCGTCGACGTGGCCCTGCACGATGTGACCGCCGAGGCGCCCGCCCGCCACCATGGCCCGCTCGAGGTTGACTCCCGCTCCCGGCGCGATCGCCGACAGGCTCGTGCGCTTGAGCGTCTCGGGTACCAGCTCCACCGTGAACGTCCCGTCGGTGCTGCCCGCGGGATCGGTCACGGTGAGGCACACCCCGTTCACCGCGATGGAGTCGCCGTGCGCGGCGTCGGAGGTCACCGTGCGCCCGCGCACGGTGAGCACCACCACCTCGGCGCTCTCCCGCACGGCGAGCACCTCGCCGATCTCCTCGACGATGCCGGTGAACATTCCCTGCCTCCCGCTTGTGTGGTCCCTCCGGTGTACACGCCCGCACGACGGCGGGCAGTTCACCGCCCCCAGTTGCGGTGCGGGGTGGCCGCGACCACCTGTTCCCGCAACGCCTGCACAGCGCGCGCCGGGTCGGCCGCGCCGTACACCGCCGAGCCCGCCACGAAGCAGTCCACCCCCGCCTCGGCGGCGGCCTCGATGGTGTCGTCGTTGATGCCGCCGTCGATCTCGACGAGCACCTGGAGGTGCCCGGTGTCCACGAGGCGGCGCGCGGTCCGCACCTTGTCGAGCACCTCGGGGATGAAGCTCTGGCCGCCGAACCCGGGCTCCACGCTCATCACCAGCAGCGTGTCGTAGTGGCGCAACGTCTCGAGGTGGGGCTCCAGCGGGGTGTCCGGCTTGACCGACAGCCCGGCCCGGGCGCCCGCGGCGCGCAGGTCGCGGGCCAGGGCGACCGGGTCGCGGGCCGCCTCCACGTGCACCGTCACGTTGTACACGCCCGCCTCGGCGTAGCCGATCGCCCACCGGTCCGGGTCGTCGATCATGAGGTGGCAGTCGAGCGGGGTGGTCGTCGCCTTCAACAGCGCCTCCACCACCGGCAGGCCGAGGGTGAGGTTGGGCACGAAGTGGGCGTCCATCACGTCGACGTGCAGCCAGTCGGCTCCGGCGCCGGGCTCGCCGCCGACGATCCGGGCTTCCTCACCGAGGCGGGCGAAGTCGGCGGCCAGCAAGCTGGGGGCGATCATCGGAGGCACGCCAGCAGGCTACGCGCCCGGCCTCCGCAGCAAGCCGAGGAACATCGCGTCGGTGCCGTGGCGGTGCGGCCACAGCTGCACGCTCGGGCCCTCGCCGAGGTGCGGCACGCCGGGCAGCAGCGGACGGGCGTCGAGCTGCTCCACGTCGCGGTGCTTGCGCAGCACGGGGCGCAGCACGCCGTGGGTCTCGGCGAGGTGCGGCGAGCACGTGACGTAGGCGACCACGCCGCCGGGGCGCACGTGCCTCAGCGCGGCCGTGAGGAGCTCGCGCTGGAGCTTGGCCAGCGCCGCCACGTCGTCGGGGCGACGGCGCCACCGGGCTTCGGGCCGCCGTCGCAGCGCCCCGAGGCCGGTGCAGGGGGCGTCCACGAGCACGCGGTCGTAGGCGCCCTCGGGCAGCGGGGCCTCGCGGCCGTCGGCGGTGTGCACGTCCACGGGCAGGCCGTCGACGGCGCGGCGCACGAGGTCGGCGCGGTGCTCGCTGGGCTCCACGGCGTCGAGCCTGCCGTCGTCGATGGCGAGCAACGAGCCGAGCAGCACCGACTTCCCGCCGGGGCCCGCGCACAGGTCGAGCCACCGGCCGGTGTCCGCGCCGATCAGCGGCGCCCGGGTGAGGGCGAGCGCCACCAGCTGGCTGCCCTCGTCCTGCACGGTCGCCAAACCCTCGGCCACCGCGTCGAGCTGCCCGACGTCGCCGCTGCCCGCCTCGAGGTGCACGCCGTACGGCGAGTAGGGCGCTTCGCTGCCGCCCGTGACGAGGGCCAGCTCCTCGGCCGTGATCTCCCCCGGCCGGGCGAGCAGGTGCACGGTGGGGCGGGCGTCGTCGGCGGCGAGCGCCTCGTCGAGCTCGGCCTCGCCGCCCAGCGCGTCGGCGAAGGCCTGCGCGATCCACCGCGGGTGGGCGTGGGCGAACGCCGTGTGGCCCAGCGGGTCCTCCACGGCGTCCGGCGCGAGCTGCTGCACCCACGCCTTCTCGTCGCGCTCCCCCACCCGGCGCAGCACGGCGTTGACGAACCCGGCCGCCCGGCTGCCCGCCTCCACCCGCACCAGCTCCACGGTGGTGTCGACGGCGGCGTGTGGCGGCACCCGGGTGCGCAGCAGCTGGTAGGCGCCCAGGCGCAGGGCGTCGAGCAGGGTGGGCTCCACCCGCACGAGCGGCCGGTCGGTGCACTCCTCGATCACGGCGTCGAGCAGGCCGCGGGCGCGCAGGGTGCCGTAGCCCAGCTCGGTGGCCAGGGCCGCGTCGCGGTCGCGCAGCCGGTGGCGGCGCAGGATCGCGGGCAGGGCGAGGTTGGCGTACGCGTCGCGCACCCGCACCGCGGTGAGCAGCTCCAGCGCCGCGAGCCGGGCCGGGTCGATCTCCGGCGGACGGGCGGGGCCGGTGCGCCCCCGCGGTGGCCCGCTGCCGCGGGGGCCCGCCGGGCGGCCGCGCCGCTCGCGGGGGGTCATCGCAGCAGCTCGCCGGGCTCGATGCGCACGCCGCGGGCCCAGTCGGGGGCGGGCATCGCGCGCTTGCCGACGGGCCGCACCTCGGCGAGCTCCAGCGGTGCGCCGCCGGTGCCGACGAGCACGCGCCGCTTCTCGGCGTGCAGCTCGCCGGGCTTCAGCTCGGGGGCGTCCGCGGCCGTTCGCACCGGGCCGATGCCGAGGCGCTCGTCGCGGAAGGTGGTCCACGCACCCGGCTCGGGCGTGACCGAGCGCACGAGCCGGTCGATCGGTGTGGGCGGCGCGGCCCAGTCGACGCGGGCGTCGCCCACCGTCACCTTCGGGGCGTGCGACACGCCCTCGGACGGCTGCGGGCGCGGGGTGAGGCTGCCGTCGGCGATGCCGTCGAGCGTGGCCGAGAGCAGGGTGGCGCCGGAGTTCGCAAGGCGGCGCAGGAGCGCACCGGCGGTGTCGTCGGCGCGCACGGCCTCGGTGACCACGCCGAACACCGGCCCGGTGTCGAGCCCCTCCTCCAGGAGGAACGTGGTGGCGCCGGTGATGTCGTCGCCGTGGCGCAGCGCCGCCTGCACGGGCGCCGCACCGCGCCAGGCGGGCAGCAGGGAGAAGTGGAGGTTGACCCAGCCGTGGGCGGGCACGTCGAGGGCCGCCCGGGGCACGAGGGCGCCGTAGGCCACCACCGGGCAGCAGTCGGGCCGGAGGTCGCGGAGCGCGGCGAGGAACGCCGGGTCGCGCGGGTGCTCGGGGGTGAGCACGGGCACGCCCGCTTCGTCGGCCAGTGCGCCGACCGGCGAGCGGCGCAGGGTGCGGCCGCGGCCGCTCGGCGCGTCGGGTCGGGTCACGACCGCCACCACCTCGTGGTGCGACGACTCGAGCAGCGCCGAGAGCGACGGCACGGCCGGCTCCGGTGTGCCCGCGAAGACCAGGCGCACGCCGCTACCTGGCCTTCCCGAAGAGCGGGTGCGGGCTCGCCTTCACCACCACAACAGGGGGCTCCGGTGCGCCGAACCATTCGGCGGCGCGGATCTCGGCCATCGCGGCCTTGCGGGTGGCGGCGTCGAGCCGGTCGACGAACAGCACGCCGTCGAGGTGGTCGACCTCGTGCTGGATGCAGCGCGCCAGCAGCTCGCTGCCCTCGATCGTCACCGGCTCACCGTGCTCGTTCCAGCCGCGGGCCACGACGTGCAGGTGGCGGCGGCACTCCCAGCTGAGGCCGGGGATCGACAGGCAGCCTTCGGGGCCGACCTGTTCCTCGTCGCCCACGACGTCGAAGGTGGGGTTCACCAGGTGTCCGCTGAACTCGTCGCAGTCGTAGGTGAACACGCGCAGGCCCACGCCGAGCTGGGGCGCGGCGAGGCCTGCGCCGCCCTCGTCGTGCATGGTGTCGGTGAGGTCCGCGACGAGCTTGCGCAGCTCCGCGTCGAACGTCGTGACCGGTTCGGCGGGGGTGCGCAGCACCGGGTCGCCGAAGAGCCGGATGGGCTGGACGGTCACGGATCTCCTCACTTCCGGGGGAGGCCCCATTCTGCCATCCAGGCGGATCGCCCCCGCCCGATCACCCCACGTCGGGCGGATCCATCCGCACCCGCACCGGATCGGTCGCCTTGCGGGCGGTGCGGGCCGCCTGCGCGACGTGCAGCGCGTGGGCGAGCGCGCGGCCCTCGCCCCGCGGCACCCGCACCAGAGCCCGCTCGCGCACCTCGTCGTCGGCCCGGGCGTCGGGTGCGGGCTCGATCTCGACCGGGCCGAGCACCTCGGCGGCGGGCAGCTCGGCCGTCAGCTCGTCGAGGATGTCCTTCAGCGCGGCCGGTGCGGCGTCGATCGCGGCCATCCGCACCGCGGGCGGGAAGCCCACCTCGGCGCGGGCGGCGAGCTCGGCGGCGGCGTGCCCGACCGGGTCCCAGCGCACCAGGGCCTGCACCGGCGGCAGGGCGGGGTCGGCCATGACGAGCACCCGGCCGCCGTCGGTGTGCGGAACCACCAGGGCCGCGGCCGCCATCCACCGGCGGAGCGTCTCCTCCGCTACCCGCAGATCCGGCCGGGCGAGCAGGGCCCAGCCGTCGAGCAGCAGCGCGGCCCCGTACGCGGCGCGCGGCTCCGCGCCCGGGGTGGCGACCACGATCTCGGCGCGGGCCGCGGCCGTGCTCAGCACCGCCGCCCCGCCCCCGGAGATGCGCACCGGCACGCCGGGGAACGCCCGCCCGAGCTCCTCCGCGGTGCGGCGGGACCCGACCACCCCCGCCCGCAGCCTGCGCGAGCCGCACGCGCCGCACCGGTAGGCGCTCTCGACGCGCCCGCACCAGCGGCAGCTCGGCGCCGCCGCGCCCGCCGCGCCCACGCTCGCCGCCCCGTGACGCGCCGCCCCGTGACGCGCCGCGCCCGCGGCTCGGGCCGTGTTCTGCGCGGGCGCCGCACCTGCTGAGCCCGCTGCACCCGCACCCATCGCACCCGCGGCCATGCCGTCCGCGGCGGCGGGATCCGCGGCGGCTGCCGTCGTGCGGCCGGTCGCGGGGTCGGCCGCGCGGCCGGGGAGGCCGAGCGGGCCCGCGCAGTGGCGGCAGCGGGCCGTCTCGCGGCACGCGGCGCACGAGAGCCACGGCACGTAGCCCGCGCGCGGCGTCTGGACCAGCACGGGCCGTCCCGCGGCGAGCGCGGAGCGGGCGGCTTCGAACGCCGCTGAGGGGAGCCGCGCGGCGCGGGCCATCGGGTCGCGGGCGAGCTGGAGATCGCTCTCGCCCTGCGCGACGACCCTCGGCATGGCGGCGCGAACGGTGGCGCGGTCGGCGACGATCTCGCTGGCCCACCCCGACTCGACCAGCAGCTGCCCCTCGGCGGTGCGCGCGTGACCGCCGACGAGCAGCGCCGCGCCGACGGCGTGGGCACGCAGGACGAGCACGTCGCGGACGTGTGGGTAGGGGGCGCGGGGTTCGGCGTGCAAGTCGTCGCCGTCGTCCCAGACGGCGAGCAGGCCGGGCTCGGCGACCGGCGCGAACGCCGCCGACCGCGTGCCCACGACGACCCGGACCAGCCCGCGGCGCACCGCGAGCCACCGCCGGTAGCGCTCGGCGGGCCCCAGGTCCGCGGTCAACGCGACGACCGCATGGTCGCCGAGGCGCGCGGCGCAAGCGGCGTGGAGCAGTTCGACATCCCGCTGATCGGGCACGACGAGCAGCGCGCCCCGCCCGGCGTCGACGCTGGCCCGCGCGGCGTCGGCCAGCCGTTCGGCCCACGCCTCGCCGGGCAGCGCCTGCCAGACGGCGTGAGCGGCCCGCCCCTCCCCCAGCGCGCGGAGGAACGCCCGCCCACGCGGGTACCGCCCCCAGCCCGACCGTCCCCCGTCCACGGCCTGGCCTCTCCCGACCGGGCTCCGCCCCTCCGCGCCCGCACCTCCCCGCGCGCACCCCTCAGCTACCCCGCCGTCGGCTCCACGGCACCAGCCGCCTCGGCGGCCGCCCGTCAACCCCACGGCACCAGCCGCCTCGGCGGCACCCGTCACCCCCACGGCGCCAGCCGCCTCGGCGGCCCCCGTCACCCCCACGCGCGCCGGCCGCCTCGGCGGCCTCGGCCGGGTCGGCGGTGTCCAGTACCCCGCCGCCCGTCGCGGCGGGAACGTCGCCGCCAGCGGGGTGAGCTTCCGCCTCAGCCCGCACCTCGACGGCTGGCGCGGCACCCGTGGCCAGCGCGGAGACGCTCGCCGCGCGGGGCCGCTCGGCCTCGACGCGGGCGTGCCGCGGCGGCAGGGCCAGGCGCAGGACATCGGCCAGCACGCCTCCGTAGCGGTCGGCGACGGCGCGGCAGAGCGCGGCGATCTCGGGCGGAAGGGCCTGCTCGCCGGAGACCACCTTCTCCAGCCACGCGAGCCGCCCCGGGTGCTCCGAGGCCGCCACGCGTTCGAGCACGAACCCGTCGACCAGCCGCCCGGCGAACCGCACCCGCACCCGCACCCCGACACCCGCAGCGTCGTCGAGGTGCTCCGGGACGGCGTAGTCGAAGGGGCGGTCGAGGTGCGCGAGCGGGACGTCGACGGCGACCCGCGCCACCGGTAGCGCGGCGGCAGGCCGCCACTCCCCCCGGTTGCGCACCGCCGCTCGCCCGGCCACCCCACCCCTCCTCGCCTGCGCAGGCGGCAGGGCGTCCGGTTTACCAGACGGCCCTACCGCCCCGCGCACGACGGCGGGACGAGGCGGCGACGACACGCCCGCATTCTGCGCGCACCCACCGACACTCCCGCCCGCGATGCCGCACCGCCGGACGAGCCCACGCCGAAACCCCAGACGACGGGCCGAAACGCCCGACTCACCGTGCCGGAAACGCCCACTCGCCGTCGTGGAAACGGAGACTCGCCGTGCCGGAAACGCCGACCCGCCGTGCCGGAAGCGAGGACTCGCCGTCGTGGAAACGGAGACTCGCCGTCGTCGGAATGGAGACTCGCCGGGGGCGGGGGTCAGCCGCCTGCCAGGGACTTCAGCGCGTCGGCCCGGTCGGTCGACTCCCACGGCAGCTCGATGTCGGTGCGACCGAAGTGCCCGTACGCCGCGGTGGGCGCGTAGATCGGGCGCAGCAGGTCGAGGTCGCGGATGATCGCCGCGGGCCGCAGGTCGAACACCTCGATGATCGCCGCCGAGATGCGCGCCGGGTCGACGTTCTCCGTGCCGAACGTCTCGACGAACAGCCCGACCGGAGCCGCCTTGCCGATCGCGTACGCCACCTGGACCTCGAGCCGCTCCGCGAGGCCCGCCGCGACGGCGTTCTTCGCGACCCACCGCATCGCGTACGCGGCGGAGCGGTCGACCTTCGACGGGTCCTTGCCCGAGAACGCGCCACCACCGTGGCGGGCGAACCCGCCGTAGGTGTCGACGATGATCTTCCGCCCGGTGAGGCCCGCGTCGCCCATCGGGCCGCCGACCACGAACCGCCCGGTCGGGTTGACCAGCAGCTTGTAGTCCGAGACGTCGATGCCCAGCCCGGCCAGCTCCGGCGCCACGACCTGGTCGCGGATGTCCGGGGTGAGCATGGCCTCGAGGTCGATGTCGGCGGCGTGCTGGCTGGACACGACGACCGTGTCGAGCTTCACGGCGTTGGTGCCGTCGTAGGCGATCGTCACCTGGGTCTTGCCGTCGGGCCGCAGGTACGGCAGCACACCCGACTTGCGCACCTCGGTGAGGCGGCGCGCCAGGCGGTGCGCCAGCGCGATGGGCAGCGGCAGGAGCTCGGGGGTGTCGTTGTTCGCGTAGCCGAACATCAGCCCCTGGTCACCAGCACCCTGGCGGGCGATCTCGTCGTCGGAGAGCTCGACGCGGCTCTCGTAGGCGGTGTCGACGCCCTGCGCGATGTCGGCCGACTGCGCGCCGATCGCGACGTTGACCCCGCAGGAGTGGCCGTCGAAGCCCTTGGCCGAGGAGTCGTAGCCGATCTCCAGGATCTTGTCCCGCACCAGGGTGGGGATGTCGACGTACGCGCTGGTCGTGACCTCGCCCGCGACGTGGACCTGGCCGGTGGTCACCAACGTCTCGACCGCGACGCGGCTGCGTGGGTCCTTGGCCAGCAGCGCGTCGAGGACGGTGTCGCTGATGGCGTCGCACATCTTGTCCGGGTGACCTTCGGTCACGGACTCGCTGGTGAACAATCTCAGGCTCGACACGCCGTGTTCCGTCTCTTCTCGTGTGGGTCGGTAAGCAGGCTGACCGGACGCGACCTCTCATCGAGCTTAGTCGACGTCTCAGCGTGGTCATCGCACCGTTGCAACGGTCACTGTGGGTCACGTCGCAGGCGACACGCCCACTGTTACAAGCCTCCATCCGGTGATGTCACGCGAAGTAGCGAATCGATAACAGATCGGCTCGTTGGGCGATTCGTCATACCCGAGTCAAACGGAGGACAGACGATGAACGCCCGACTGATGGGACGCGCCGCCGCCGGAGTGGGCGCACTCGTCGCTGCAGGAGCCGTCACGCTCGTGGTCGTCGGCGGCACGGCCAACGCCGCAGGCACCGGCCGCTGCACCGACAACGTGAACGTCCGGGAGAGCCCCGACATCACCTCGGAGATCGTGGCGGTGTGCGAACGCGGCCAGGCCGTGCAGGTCGGCAGGACCGAGGACGGCTTCGTCCAGCTGACCGACCTCGAGGGCTGGGCGGCGCAGGAGTACGTGTCGGTGGACGGCCGCGCGCCCGCCGCCGCTACGCGTCCGACGACGACGCCGAGCAGCCACCGCTCCGGCTCGACCGGCGACGACGAGGAGATGGGCACCACGTCGGCGGCGCGACCGACCGACGAGGCGGACGCGGCCGACGACGACGAGACCGAGAGCATGCCGACGACGCAGCAGCAGCAGCCGAAGCGCAGCCCGATCGGTTCGCTGTTCGGATGACGGGGGCGGCGGGGTGGGCGCACGGCGCCCACCCCGCCGTTGTTCCGCCTTCAGAGCCGGGCGGCCACGGAGTCCCACACGCGGGACGCGAGCAACGCCTTCGAGCCGGTCGGCAGCTCGGTCTCGCTGCCGTCGGCACCGAGGAGCCATCCGGCGTTGTCGGCCACTTCGAACGCCGTGCCCTCGCCGACCGCGTTGACCACGAGCAGGTCGCAGCCCTTCCGCGCCAGCTTGGCCCGGCCGTGGTGCAGCGCGTCGCCCGAGTCGTCGCCGGTCTCGGCCGCGAAGCCGACGATCACCTGGCCCGGCTCGCGCGCGGCCACCAACTCGACGAGCACGTCGGGGTTCTGCGTGAGCGTCAGCGGCGGCGGGTCTTCCGAACCCGACTTCTTGATCTTGTGGTCGACCAGCGACGTGGGCCGGAAGTCCGCGACCGCGGCCGTCATCACGATGGCGTCCGCGCCCTTGGCCGCGACGTGCATGGCGTCGCGCAGCTGTAGTGCCGATCCGACCCGCAGCACCTCGACGGCCGCGGGATCGCCGAGGTCGGCCGTGTGCGCCGCGACGAGCGTGACCGTGGCCCCGCGTTGCGCCGCGACCCGTGCGAGCGCGTAGCCCTGCCGCCCCGAGGACCGGTTGCCGAGGAAGCGGACGGGGTCGAGCGCCTCCCGGGTGCCGCCCGCCGACACGACGATGCGCCGCCCCGCGAGGTCGCGGGGCAACGCGGTGGGCCGCTCCAGGAGGAGCCGGGCCAGCTCGGCGATCTCGGCGGGGTCCGGCAGCCGTCCGGGACCGGTGTCCTTGCCGGTGAGGCGGCCCGACGCGGGGTCGAGCACCACAGCGCCGCGGGCGCGCAGCAGCGCGACGTTGGCCCGCGTAGCCGGGTGTTCCCACATCTCCGTGTGCATCGCGGGCGCGAACAGCACCGGACATCGCGCGGTGAGCAGGGCCGCGGTGAGCAGGTCGTCGGCGCGGCCGTGCGCGGCCCGCGCCAGCAGGTCGGCCGTCGCAGGCGCGACCACGACCAGGTCGGCCTCCTGGCCCAGCTTCACGTGCGGCACCGACGGGACGTCGGCGAAGACCCCGGTGTGCACGGGCTGGCCGGAGAGCGCCTCGAACGTGGCGGCGCCGATGAACTCCAGCGCCGACGCGGTGGGCAGCACCCGCACGGAGTGCCCGGACTCGGTGAACCGCCGCAGCAGCTCGCAGGCCTTGTAGGCGGCGATGCCGCCCGCCACCCCGAGCAGTACCCGGGGGGCGGACATGCTTACTGCTCGCCTTCGGTGTGCTCCAGCAGGCCGGACTGGATCTCGCGCATCGCGATGGACAGCGGCTTCTCCCGCGGACCCGGCTCGACCAGCGGACCGACGTACTCCAGCAGACCCTCGCCGAGCTGCGAGTAGTAGTCGTTGATCTGACGGGCGCGCTTGGCCGCGTAGATGACGAGGGCGTACTTCGAGCTCACCTGGCCAAGCAGATCGTCGATGGGCGGGTTGGTGATGCCCTCGGGGATGGAACCGGCGCGGGCGCCGGTCAGCGGCATGCTCACTCGTGTACTCCTGAAAGGGGGTGCCCAGAAAACGGAAACTGTCCGACCATCAACTCTACCAACCGCTCCGCGGTGGCCTGGACGTCCTCGTTGACGAGCGCCACGTCGAACTCGGCGCGGGCCGCCAGCTCCTCGCGGGCGGTCTGCAGGCGCCGGGCGAACTGCTCGGGTGACTCGGTGCCGCGCTCGCGCAGCCGTCGCTCGAGCTCGTCGAGCGACGGGGGCTCGACGAACACGCTCACCGACTCCGGCATGGCCGTCTTGAGGGCGCGGGCGCCGTGCAAGTCGACCTCGACCAGCACGGGCCGCCCCTCGGCCAACGCGCGCTCGACGGGCTCGCGCGGTGTGCCGGAACGCTGCAGGCCGCCGTGGATCTCGGCCCACTCGAGCAGGTCGTCGCGCGCGATCAGCTCGTCGAAGCCCGCGTTGCCGACGAAGTGGTAGTCGCGGCCGTCCACTTCTCCCACGCGGGGGGCGCGGGTGGTGGCCGACACGCTGAAGAACAGGTCCGGCAGCCGTGCGCGGAGAGCCGCGACGATGCTGGACTTGCCGACGCCGGAAGGGCCCGCCAAGACGATCAACCTGCCCCTGCGGGCAGCGCCGGAGCCGCTCAAGACGAGCGCCTCCGGCTCTCCCACGCGCCGCGCCTGCCTGCGTTGGTCGTGCTCACTCCTCGAAGTCGGCCAGGAGCGCCTTGCGCTGGCGGTCACCGAGGCCGCGCAGACGACGCGAGGGCGCGATCTCCAGCCGCTCCATGATCTGGGCGGCCCGCACCTTCCCGACTCCCGGCATGGCCTCGAGCAGCGCGGAGACCTTCATCTTGCCGAGCACGTCATCCGAGTCGGACTGCTTCAGCACTTCGGTCATGCTGACGCCACCGCGCTTGAGACGCTCCTTCAGCTCAGCCCGGACCCGGCGCGCCTCGGCGGCCTTCGCCAACGCAGCGGCACGCTGTTCCTCGGTCAGCTGGGGAAGGGCCACGGTCTCCTCCGTCTTTCGTCCGCGCACCCCGTTCGTGGTGCGTCTTTCGCCACCGACGGGGCCAGCCCGCGTGGTCTTCGCCGAACGTACCCACGACCCCCGCCCCAGGGGAAACGGGGGTGCCACCTCGGCGTTCTCGGCGAGCGTCCACCCGTCGGGGTGATAACACACCTCATGCGCCGAGAGCACGCACCGACGCGCCGGCGGGTGCCCCGAAGTAGTGGGTGTCGCCCACGCGAGCGCAATCGGCGCACGTCGACGACCACTCCTCGCAGTCGGACGGTCACACGTCGCCAACAGCTCGACACGGATCGTTCGCCGATCGGTCCCCGTGCGGCCACCAGCGGCTCCACAAATTTCGTGCTCCGGTGCACGAAGGCGCCGGAGATCGCGCCGGAGCCGGTCAGCGGGCGGCGGCCAGCTCGTCACGCAGCGCTTCGGCGGCGGCGCGGAGGCGGAGCGGATCCGGACCCGCCGCGAGGACCGAGCGGCTCGCCGACGGCAGAACGGGGCCTCCGACGCCGCGGAAGCGGGCCGCGATGTCCGCGGGCCCCGCGCCCTGCGCGCCGAGGCCGGGGGCGAGCACCGGGCCGTTCAGCGCGGCCAGGTCGAGCCCGTGGTCGGCGGTGGCCCCCACGACGAGGCCGACGCCACCCAACGGCGCGACGCCGCGGTTGCGGGCGGCCGCCTCGTCGACGATCCCCTGCGCCACCGAACGCCCGTCGGCGACCGCCGCCTGGACCGCCGCCCCCTCGGCGTTCGACGTCCGGGCCAGCACGAACACCCCGCGGCCCGCCGTCTCCGCGGTGTCGAGCGCCGGGGCGAGCGACCCGAAGCCGAGGTAGGGCGAGAGCGTGACCGCGTCGGCGGCCAACGGCGCGCCCTGCGCGAGGTAGGCGTCGGCGTACCCCTGCATCGTCGAGCCGATGTCGCCCCGTTTGACGTCCAGCAGCACGAGCGTCGACGTGCCCGCGAACCCGCCCAGCAGCCGCTCCAGCACCGCGACGCCGCGCGACCCGTGCCGTTCGAAGAACGCCGACTGGGGCTTCACCAGCGCCACGTGCCCCGCCAGCGCGTCGAGGCAGGCGTCGGCGAACCGGGCGAGCCCGTCGACGTCGTCGGCGAGCCCCCACTTCTCGAGCAGCGGCCCGTGCGGGTCGATCCCGACGCACAGCGCGCCCAGCGCCTCCACGGCCGCGGTGAGCCGCGCCCCGAACCCGCCGCTCACCGGGGCGCCCCAGCGGATGATCGCATCGATTGGCACTCCACCACGCCCGCGGCCGTCGTGAGGTGCCGTTCGCGCCGATCTTCGAGCGCCTGCGGTCGCGTCACCGCGCGGACCCCTTCAGCGCCGCGTGCGCCTCCTGCAGCGACCGCACGCCGATCCCGCCCGCCTTCATCGCCTCGATCCCCTGCACGGCGGCGGCCGCCCCCTGCACGGTCGTGATGCACGGGATGCCCTTCGCCACCGCCGCCGAGCGGATCTCGTAGCCGTCGATGCGCGGGCCGGAGTTGCCGTACGGGGTGTTGATGATCATATCGACGGCGCCCGCCATGATCACGTCGATGATGGTCTCGCCACCCTCGTAGTGCTTGCGCACCTCCGTGACGGCGAGCCCGTGGCGGCGCAGCACCTCCGCCGTGCCCGCCGTGGCCAGCACCTCGAACCCGAGCGCGGCCAGCCGCAGCACCGGGAAGATCATCGCCCGCTTGTCGCGGTCGGCCATCGACACGAACACCCGCCCGGATGTCGGCAGCGAGCCGTACGCCGCCGCCTGCGACTTCGCGAACGCCGCCCCGAACGACGCGTCGAAGCCCATCACCTCGCCCGTGGACTTCATCTCCGGCCCGAGCAGCGGGTCGACGCCCTTGCCCTCCGGCGTGCGGAAGCGGTGGAACGGCAGCACCGCCTCCTTCACCGCGATCGGCGCGTCGGGCGGCAGCTCGCCGCCGTCGCCGTGCGCCGGGAGGAGCCCCTCCTCGCGCAGCTCGGCGATCGACGTGCCGAGCATGATCCGCGCGGCCGCCTTGGCCAGCGGCACCGCCGTCGCCTTCGACACGAACGGCACGGTGCGCGACGCCCGCGGGTTGGCCTCCAGCACGTAGAGCACGTCGCCGTGCAGCGCGTACTGCACGTTGAGCAGGCCCCGCACGCCGACGCCGTGCGCGATCGCCTCGGTGGAGCGGCGCACCTGGTCGAGCACCGAGCGCCCGAGCGTGATCGGCGGCAGCGCGCACGACGAGTCGCCGGAATGCACCCCGGCCTCCTCGATGTGCTCCATCACGCCGCCGATGAACACCTCGGTGCCGTCGCAGAGCGCGTCGACGTCGATCTCGACGGCGTCGTCGAGGAACCGGTCGACCAGCACCGGCCGGTCCGGGCTGATCGTGGTGGCCCGCGCGATGTAGCCCGCGAGCGTCTCGTCGTCGTAGACGATCTCCATGCCGCGCCCGCCGAGCACGTACGAGGGCCGGACGAGCACCGGGTAGCCGATGCGGTCGGCGATCTCGCGCGCCTGCTCGAACGACGTGGCCATGCCGAACGCGGGCGCGGGCAGCCCCGCCTTCCGCAGCACCTCGCCGAACGCGCCGCGGTCTTCGGCGAGGTCGATGGCCGCCGCCGAGGTCCCCACGATGGGCACGCCCGCCGCCGTGAGCCGGTCGGCGAGCCCGAGCGGGGTCTGGCCGCCGAGCTGCACGATCACGCCCGCGACCGTGCCGGACGCCTGCTCGGCGTGCACCACCTCGAGCACGTCCTCGAACGTCAGTGGCTCGAAGTAGAGGCGGTCGGCGGTGTCGTAGTCGGTGGAGACGGTCTCCGGGTTGCAGTTGACCATCACGGTCTCGAAGCCCGCGGCCCGCAGCGCCATCACGGCGTGCACGCAGGAGTAGTCGAACTCGATCCCCTGCCCGATCCGGTTGGGCCCCGAGCCCAGGATCAGCACCTTCGGCCGCGACGTCTGCGGGGCGATCTCCGACTCGGCGGCGGGGTCGGTCTCGTAGGCGCTGTAGTGGTACGGGGTGCGCGCGGCGAACTCGGCGGCGCAGGTGTCGACGGTCTTGTACACCGGCCGCACGCCCAGCCGGTGCCGCAGCGTGCGCACGCCGTCCTCGCCCGCGAGCTCGGGCCGCAGCGCGGCCAGCTGGCGGTCGGAGAGGCCCGCCCGCTTGGCCCGCTGCAGCAGGCGCGCGTCGAGCACCGGCGCGTCGACGATCTCCGCGCGCAGCGCCACGAGCCCGTCGATCTGGTCGACGAACCACGGGTCGATGCGCGACCGCCGCGCCACCTCGGCCGCGGGCACGCCCGCCCGCAGCAGCCGCTCGACGCCGTAGATCCGCCCGTCGGTCGGGGTGGCGATGTCGGGCACCTCGGACGTGTCCGGCACCGTCCAGAACCCTGCGGCCGCCGTCTCCATCGAGCGCAGCGCCTTGCCCAGCGCCTCGACGAACGACCTCCCGAGCGCCATCGCCTCCCCGACGCTCTTCATCGTCGTGGTGAGCTCGGGGTCGGCGCCGGGGAACTTCTCGAACGCGAACCGCGGGATCTTCACCACGACGTAGTCGAGCGTGGGCTCGAACGCGGCCGGGGTCTCGCCGGTGATGTCGTTGCGGATCTCGTCGAGCGTGTACCCGACCGCGAGCCGCGCCGCGATCTTGGCGATGGGGAAGCCGGTGGCCTTGGACGCCAGCGCCGAGGACCGCGACACCCGCGGGTTCATCTCGATCACGACGAGGCGCCCGGTCTCGGGGTGCACGGCGAACTGGATGTTGCACCCGCCGGTGTCCACGCCGACCGCGCGCAGCACGTCGATGCCGACGTCGCGCATGTGCTGGTACTCGCGGTCGGTGAGCGTCATCGCCGGAGCGACGGTGATCGAGTCGCCGGTGTGCACGCCCATCGGGTCGAGGTTCTCGATCGAGCAGACGACCACGACGTTGTCGTGCCGGTCGCGCATCAGCTCGAGCTCGTACTCCTTCCAGCCGAGCACCGACTCCTCGATGAGCACCTCGGTGACCGGCGACGCCGCCAGCCCGGTGCCCGCGAGCCGGTCCAGGTCGGCGTCGGTGTGCGCCATGCCCGAACCGAGCCCGCCCATCGTGAACGACGGCCGGATCACGACCGGCAGCCCCAGCTCGACGACCGCTTCGCGCACCTCGGCCATCGTGTGGCAGACCGCGGAGCGGGGCACGTCGCCGCCGATGGACTGCACGATCTCCTTGAACTTCAGCCGGTCCTCGCCGCGCTGGATGGCCTCGACGTCGGCGCCGATCAGCTCGACGCCGTAGCGCTCCAGCACGCCGCGCTCGTGCAGCGCCATCGCGGTGTTGAGCGCGGTCTGCCCGCCGAGCGTGGCCAGGATGGCGTCCGGCCGCTCCTTGGCGATCACCATCTCCACGAACTCCGGGGTGATCGGCTCGATGTAGGTGGCGTCGGCGAACTCCGGGTCGGTCATGATCGTCGCCGGGTTGGAGTTGACCAGCGAGACGCGGATGCCCTCCTCGCGCAGCACCCGGCAGGCCTGGGTGCCGGAGTAGTCGAACTCGCACGCCTGCCCGATGACGATCGGTCCGGAGCCGATCACGAGAACGTGCTTGATGTCGTCGCGGCGGGGCATCAGCGCTTCTCCATGAGCTCGACGAACCGGTCGAACAGGTCCGCGGCGTCGTGCGGCCCGGCCGCGGCCTCGGGGTGGTACTGCACGCTGAACGCGGGCACGTCGAGCGCCCGCAGGCCTTCGACGCAGCCGTCGTTGGGGCAGGTGTGGGTGATCTCGGCCGGGCCGAACGGGCTCTCCCACCGCTCCCCCGCCTCGCCCTGCACGGCGAAACCGTGGTTCTGCGACGTGATCGCCACCCGCCCGGTGGCGTGCTCGACGACCGGGATGTTGATGCCGCGGTGGCCGTAGCGCAGCTTGTAGGTGCCGCGGCCCAGCGCGCGGGCGAGGATCTGGTTGCCGAAGCAGATGCCGAAGAGCGGTATCCGCCGCTCCAGCACGGCCCGGGTGAGTGCCACCGGCACGTCGGCCGTGGCGGGGTCGCCGGGCCCGTTGGAGAGGAAGAACCCGTCCGGTGAGAGCGCCTCGATCTCCGCGATGGTGGTCTCCGCGGGCAGCACGTGGGTCTCGATGCCCCGCGCGGCCAGCATCCGCGGCGTGTTCGACTTGATCCCGACGTCCAGCGCGGCCACCCGGAACCGGGTGTCGCCGTCCGCGGGCACGACGTAGGGCTCGCGGGTGGTGACCGCGCCGTAGAGGTCCGCGCCCTCCATGGGCGGGCTCTGCCGCACGCGTTCCACCAGCACCTCGTCGGCGGCCAGCGCGTCACCGGAGAACACCCCGGAGCGCATGGCGCCCTGCTCGCGCAGGTGCCGCACCAGCGCGCGGGTGTCGACGCCCGCGACGCCGACGATCCCCTGCCGTCGCAGCTCCTCGTCGAGGGGACGCCGGGAGCGCCAGTTCGACGGCGTGCGGGCGGGGTCGCGCACCACGTAGCCCGCCACCTGGATCGCGCCCGACTCGTCGTCCTCGTCGTTCCAGCCGGTGTTGCCGATCTGCGGGGCCGTCTGCACGACGATCTGGCGGTGGTAGGACGGGTCGGTGAGGGTCTCCTGGTAGCCGGTCATGCCGGTGGTGAACACGGCCTCGCCCAGGCCTTGGCCGAGCGCGCCGTAGGGCTCGCCGCGGAAGATCCGCCCGTCTTCGAGCACCAGCACCGCGGTCATGCGACCACCTTCCCGTCTTTCTGCGTGAGGCGGCCCGCCCACACGGTGGCGACGACCGTGGCGGGCAGCCGCATCCCTTCGAACGGCGTGTTGGCCGCCCGGCTGGCCAGCTGCGCGCCGCGCACCGTCCACACGCCGTCCGGGTCGACGAGCGCGAAGGTGGCGGGTTCCCCCACCGCGATCGGACGGCCCTGGTCGGGCAGTCCGCCGATCTCCGCGGGCCGCTCCGACAGCACCCGGGCGACGCCGCGCCAGTCCAGCAGGCCCGGCTCGACCATGGTGTGCGCGACAATCGACAACGCCGTCTGCAGCCCCAGCATGCCCGGGCCGGGCCGCGTCCCACTCGGTGTCCTTGTACTGCGCGGCGTGCGGGGCGTGGTCGGTGGCCACCACGTCGATCACGCCCTCGGCGAGCGCGGCCCGCATGGCCTCGGTGTCGGCGCCGGTGCGCAGTGGCGGGTTGACCTTGTTGACCGGGTCGTAGCCGGACAGGCGTGCGTCGGTGAGCAGCAGGTGGTGCGGCGTGACCTCGGCGCTCACCCGCACGCCCGCCGCCTTGGCCGCCCGTAGGACCGCGATCGTGTGCGCGCTGGAGACGTGGCAGACGTGCAGGCGCGCCCCGGCCTCCCTGGCCAGCGCGCAGTCGCGGGCCACGATCGTCTCCTCGGCGGTGGCGGGCCAGCCCGCGAGCCCCAGCCGCGACGCCACCTCCCCTTCGTGCGCCTGCGCGCCCCCGGTGAGCCGGTGGTCCTCGGCGTGCTGGGCGATCACGACGTCGAGCGCCGTGGCGTACTCCAGCGCCCTGCGCATGATGAGCGGATCGTGCACGCAGCGGCCGTCGTCGGAGAACATCCGCACCTGCGCGGGCGAGCGGGTCATCGTGCCGAGCTCGGCCATCCGCTCGCCGCGCAGGCCCACGGTGACGGCGCCGACCGGATGCACGTCGACGAGCCCGACCTCGGCACCGCGGCGGCGCACGTGCAGCGCGACGACGTCGGTGTCGACGACCGGAGCGGTGTTGGGCATCGCGAACACGGCGGTGAACCCGCCGAGCGCCGCCGCGGCCGAGCCCGTCGCGATCGTCTCGGACTCCTCGCCGCCCGGCTCGCGCAGGTGGGTGTGCAGGTCGACGAACCCCGGCAGCAGGACGAGCCCGTCGGCGTCGAGCGTCTCGTCGGCGGAGAGCCCGGACCCGATCTCCGCCACCACGCCGTCGCGCACCAGGACGTCGACCGGATCGCCCTCGCCGTACGGCCGGGCACCGGTGATCACCAAACTCATTCCGGGGCTCCCGCGAGGAGGTGGTAGAGGACGGCCATGCGCACGTGGACGCCGGTGCGCACCTGCTGCAGCACCGCCGCGTTGGGCGCGTCCGCGACGGCGGGGGCGATCTCCATGCCGCGCACCATCGGCCCGGGGTGCAGCACCACGGCGTGCTCGGGGAGGAGCGCGGCCCGGTCTTCGGAGAGGCCGTAGCCGATCGCGTACTCCCGCGACGACGGGAAGAACGCCCCGTGCATCCGTTCCGCCTGCACGCGCAACATCATCACCGCATCCAGGGCGGGCAGCTCGGCGTCCAGCTCGGGGCTCACCCGACAGGGCCACTGCGCCACCCCGACGGGCAGCAGCGTGGGCGGCGCGACCAGCACGACCTCGGCGCCGAGCGTCGCGAGCAGGAAGACGTTGGAGCGCGCGACCCGGCTGTGCAGGACGTCGCCGACGATCCCGACCCGCTTCCCGGCGATGCCGCCGAGCCGGTCGCGCAGCGTGGCCGCGTCCAGCAGCGCCTGCGTGGGGTGCTCGTGGGTGCCGTCGCCCGCGTTGACGATGACGGTGGGCGTGCCCGTCGTCTCGCGGTCCTTGTCGACCCACGCGGCGAGCCGGTGGGCCGCGCCGGAAGCGGGGTGCCGCACGATCACGCAGTCGGCGCCCATGGCGGAGAGGGTGAGCGCCGTGTCGCGCAACGACTCCCCCTTCGCCACCGACGAGCCCGACGCGCTGACGTTCACGGTGTCGGCGCTCATCCACTTGCCCGCCACCTCGAACGACACCCGGGTGCGGGTCGAGTTCTCGTAGAACATCGTGATCACGGTGCGGCCGCGCAGCGTCGGCAGCTTGCGCACCTCGCGGCCCAGCAGGGCCTGGCGCAGCCGGTCGGCGGTGTCGAGCAGCGCGGTGGCGGCGGCGGCGTCGAGGTCGGTGACCGAGAGCAGGTGCCTCATGCGCGCTCCAGCCGGACGGCGTCGACCCCGTCGATCTCCTCGAGCAGGACCTTGACCTGCTCGTCGCGGGCGGTGGGCACGTTCTTGCCCACGTAGTCGGCCCGGATCGGCAGCTCCCGGTGCCCGCGGTCGACGAGCACGGCCAGCTGCACCGCGCGGGGTCGGCCGTGGTCGGCGAGGGCGTCGAGCGCGGCCCGCACGGTGCGGCCGGACATCAGGACGTCGTCGATGAGCACCACCAGCGCGTCGTCGAGGCCGCCGTCGGGGAGGTCGGTGCTCGACAGCGGCCGCGCCGGGTGGTGGCGCAGGTCGTCGCGGTACAGCGTGGGATCGACGATGCCGACCGGGAACGGGGTGCCGCTGAACTCGGCGACGGCGGCGCCCAACCGGCGGGCGAGCATCGCCCCGCGGGTCGGGATGCCGACGAGGACCACGTTCTCGGTGCCCGCGGTCTTCTCGATGATCTGGTGGGCGATGCGGGCGACGGTGCGGGCGACGTCGGAGGCGCTGAGCAGCTCCGTCGCGGCCGCCGCGCCCGGGCGATCTTGCGCCACGGGTCTCTCCTTCCCCGCCTCGCGGGACGGGCTTAAAGGATCGGACGGGGTCGACGCAGAACCTATCAGCGGCCCTCCGTCCTGGCCGGGGAGCACCCGCTGTGAGCATCGTCGCCACCCACAGGGACCCCACTGATCCCCACCCCCGGGGGGCACTGAGACGATGGGTGTGCGTACGCCTTCGATCACGGGGATGTAACGCCTGGCCGGGGGGCTGTAGATCAGCCGTTCGAGTGATCTAGGGCGGCTGTATCGCCGGGGAGGGGGACGTGGCTTGACCGAACGGCGGAGCAAGCGCATGATTACTCTCCGTATCGACCGAACGTCCCCGACAGCGGCCGCGGCAGTGGGCACCGCGGCTGCCGGGCAGCGCGGCTGAACTCGCGGCTGCCCGCACGGCTCCCTACCACGCAGTACCCAGGTCAGCTCGCCGGTCCCGCGGCCGGCGCAAAGAGCAAGTGAGGAGGTCGCCGGCATGGGCGACTACGCCAAGGCGCTCGGCGGCAAGCTGCGCGCCATCCGGCAGCAGCAGGGCTTGTCGCTACACGGCGTCGAGCAGAAGTCGGGCGGGCGCTGGAAGGCGGTGGTCGTCGGGTCCTACGAGCGCGGCGACCGCGCCGTCACCGTGCAGAAGCTCGCCGAGCTCGCGGATTTCTACGGTGTGCCGGTGGCCGAGCTGCTGCCCGAAGGCCGGATCCCGTCCGGGTCCGAGCCCGCCACCAAGATCGTGATCAACCTCGAGCGGCTGCAACAGCTGCCCGCCGACAAGGTCGGCCCGCTCGCCCGTTACGCCGCGGCCATCCAGAGCCAGCGCGGTGACTACAACGGCAAGGTGCTCTCGATCCGTTCCGAGGACCTGCGCTCGCTGTCGATCATCTACGACAAGACGCCGGGTGAGCTGACCGACCAGCTCATCGAGTGGGGCGTGCTGCCGCCCGAGGCGCGGCCCGCGCCGTAACCGGCGTCAGCGCGCCGCGCGGAGGTGCTCGGCGATGTCGGAGATCCGGCCGAGCACCCCGTTGAGGAAGCGCGGGCTGTCGTCGGTGGAGAGCGTGCGGGCCAGCTCGACCGCCTCGGTGATCGCCACCGGGTCGTCGATCTCGTCGACCCACAGCAGCTCGAACACCCCGATGCGCAGCAGCGTGCGGTCGACCGCGGGCATGCGGGCCACCGTCCAGCCTTCGGCGTGCTCGGCGAGCAGCTGGTCGATGCGCTCCCGGTGCGCCGTCACGCCTTCGACCAGCATCGCCGCGTAGTCGGAGACGGGGGGAGCGTCGTCGGTCTCGCGACGCTGGGTGAGCACCGCGATGGGGTCGTCGCCGCGCGCCTCGGACTCGAACAGGATGTCCAGAGCCCGTTTCCGAGCCCGGGTGCGCGCTCTGATCACGAGGAGACGCGCCCCAGGTAGCGGCCGTCGCGGGTGTCGACCTTGACCTTCTCGCCGGTGGTGAGGAACAGGGGCACCTGGATCTCGGCGCCGGTCTCCAGGGTGGCGGGCTTCGTGCCGCCGGTGGAACGGTCGCCCTGCAGGCCCGGCTCGGTGTGCGCGACCACCAGCTCGACCGACGCGGGCAGCTCCACGTAGAGCGGCACGCCCTCGTGCAGCGCGACCATGGCCACCTGGTTCTCCAGCAGGTAGCCCGCCGCCGTGCCGACCGTGTTGCCGGGGATCGGGATCTGGTCGTACGTGTCGCCGTCCATGAACACGAAGTCGGCGCCGTCCTTGTAGAGGAAGGTCATGTCGCGGCGGTCGACCGTGGCGGTGTCGACCTTGGTGCCCGCGTTGAAGGTCTTGTCGACCACCTTGCCGGTGAGCACGTTCTTGAGCGTGGTGCGCACGAACGCACCGCCCTTGCCGGGCTTCACGTGCTGGAACGCGGTGACGGACCACAGCTGGCCGTCCAGGTTCAGCACCAGTCCGTTCTTGAGGTCGTTCGTGGTGGCCAAGGGGTGTGACTCCTGCGCTCGTCGGTGGCGCGGGGGCTGCACGCGCCGGAGTGTGCGGCGCGCGCTGAGATCTGCGGCGCGCGCCGTCGTCCGCCTTCCAGGATAGCCCGGTCAGATCTCCAACAGATCCTTGGGGAACCGGGTGAGCACCTCGGGCGCGCCGTCGGTGACGACGAGCGTGTCCTCGATCCGCACACCGCCGCGACCCTCGAGGTAGACGCCGGGCTCCACCGTGACGGCCATGCCCGCGGCCAGGCGGCCCGATCCCGTGGCGCCCAGCAGCGGGGCCTCGTGGATCTGCAGCCCCACGCCGTGCCCGAGCGGGTGCAGGAACTCCTCGCCGCGCCCCGCGTCGACGACGACGCCCCGAGCGGCCGCGTCGACGTCGGCCACGTCGACGCCCGGGATGAGCGCGGCCCGGCCCGCGGCCTGCGCGGCGGCGACCAGCGCGTACAGCTCGCGCTGCCAGTCCGCCGCGGCCCCGAGCACCACGGTGCGCGTCATGTCGGAGTGGTAGCCGTCGACGAGCGCCCCGAAGTCGATCTTCACGAAGTCCCCGGCGCGCAGCGGGGTCGCGGTCGGGCTGTGGTGCGGCACGGCCGAGTGCGGGCCCGCCGCGACGATCGACGCGAAGGACGGGCCCGCCGCGCCGTGCGCCCGCATGCGGTACTCCAGGTCCAGCGCGACCTCGGCTTCGGTGCGGCCGGGGGCGAGCCCGCCGTGCTCGATCAGCTCGGCGAACGCGGCGTCGGCGATCGCGCACGCGGTGCGCAGGGCCACGAGCTCGGCGTCGTCCTTGACCATGCGAAGCTGCTGGACCAGGCCGGGCGCGCGGACGAGGGCGGCCGTCCCCTCCGTCTCCTCCGCCAGTGCCGCGTGGGCGTCCACGGTGACCTGGTCGGACTCGAAGCCGAGCGCGCCGATCCCGAGCTCGGCGGCCAACCCGGCGAGGGTCAGGGCGCACGCCCGCTCGATCACGGTCTCCAGGTCGGGGACCTCCGCGGCGACCTGCGCGCGGTAGCGGCCGTCCGTGCACAGGCGACTCTGCGCGTCGCCGTCGCCGTGCACGAGGAGCGCGGCGTTCGACCCGGTGAAGCCGGTGAGGTAGCGGATGTTGACGAGGTCGGTGACCAGCAGCCCGTCGACGCCCGTGGGCAGCAGCGCGCGCAGCGCGGCCCGCCGGGCGGCAGTCATGCGCTCACGGCCGCGTAGGCGGTCTCCAGGAGCTCGACGTCGGGGCTTTCCAGCCGGGTGGGCTTGGCCAGGCCGTCGAGCACGACGAAGCGCAGCTCGCCGCCGCGCGCCTTCTTGTCGCCGCGCATGGACTCGACCAGCTCGGGCAGCACGCCCGGCGCGTAGGTCGTGGGGAGCCCGACCGACGCGAGCACGCTGCGGTGCCGATCGGCGGTGGCGTCGTCGAGGCGGCCCGCGGCCCTGGCGAGCTCGGCGGCGAACACCAGCCCGACGCTCACCGCGGCCCCGTGCCGCCACCGGTACTCCTCACGCCGCTCGATGGCGTGCCCGAGCGTGTGGCCGTAGTTGAGGATCTCCCGCAGGTGCGACTCGCGCAGGTCGGACGCCACCACCTCGGCCTTCACCTGGATCGCCCGCCGCACCAGCTCGGGGAGCACCGCTCCGGCGGGGTCGAGCGCGGCGACCGGGTCGGCCTCGACGAGGTCGAGGATCGTCGGGTCGGCGATGAAGCCCGCCTTGATGATCTCCGCGCTGCCCGCGACGAGCTCGTCGTGCGGCAGGGTGTCGAGCGTGGCGAGGTCCACGAGCACGGCGGAGGGCTCGTGGAAGGCCCCCACGAGGTTCTTGCCCGCCGCGGTGTTGACGCCGGTCTTCCCGCCGACCGCGGCGTCGACCATCGCCAGGAGCGTGGTGGGGACGTGGACCACCCGCACGCCGCGCATCCAGGTGGCGGCGACGAAGCCCGCGAGGTCGGTGGCCGCGCCCCCGCCGAGTGAGATCACGACGTCCGAGCGCGTGAGCCCGACCCGACCGCAGACCTCCCAGCAGAAGCCCGCGACGGCGAGGTTCTTGCCGTCCTCGGCGTCGGGGATCTCCACGCGGTGGGCCTCGATGCCTGCTTCGGCGAGCGCGCCGCGCACCTCTTCCGCGGCCTCGGCGAGGGCGGGCTGGTGGACGAGCATCGCGTTGGTGGCGCCGAGGTCCGCGACGGTGGCGGGCAGCTCGGCGCGCACGTCGCGGCCGATCAGCACGGGGTAGGGCCGCTCGCCCGTGACGTCGATCCGGTCGATCGGGCTCACTCTTATCGCCGCCTGTCCTCGTTGTCGCCGACCGGGACGGTCTGCGCGGGTCTGCCGAAGGTCGGGTTCGGCAGGAGCGGCTCGTCGCCCGGCGGGGCGGGGGGCTCCGGGCGGGGGTCCGCGGCCGCCTCCTCGCCCAGCGCCTCCAGCAGCTTCCGCACGACCTGGTTGGGGCTCTGCTTGCTCGTCTCGATCTCGACGGTGGCGACCTCGCGGTAGAGCGGTGCGCGGGCGTCGAGGAGGGCCTTGAAGGTGGCGCGCGGGTTGACCCCGGCCAGCAGCGGGCGTGCGGTGGACATGCCGGTGCGACGGATGCCGTCGGCCAGCCCGACCTTCAGGTGCACCACGCGGTGCCCGCGGAGTCGCTCGCGGGTCACGGCCGCGAGCACCGAGCCGCCGCCGAGCGCGAGCACGCCGTCGGTGGTCGTGAGCGCCTCGGCGACCACGGCGCGCTCCAGGGCGCGGAAGGCGTCTTCGCCGTCTTCGGTGAACATGTCCGCGATCGGCTTGCCCGCGCGCTCGACGATCAGCGCGTCGACGTCGATGAAGCCGAGGCCGAGACGCCGGGCCAGCAACCTTCCGACGGTGGTCTTGCCTGCTCCTGGCGGGCCGACCAGCACCACGCTCGGGCGTCTCTGCGGACTCACCGCCACGAGGGTAGTGGCCGCTGCGCGGTAGTGGGCCGCAGGCCGCGAAGCGCGCATTCCGGTGATCGGATACGGTGCGCCGCAATCGCCGACAGCAGACGGTGACGCCCGGCGGCGCCACCACCACGGACGGAGGGGTGGGGTGGACCAGGACAGCGGGCGGAAGGCGGGCCGGTCGGTGCCGCGGCGGGACAACGGCTCCGGGCCCCGCCACCGGCTGGATACCGATCGACCGCCGTCCGGTGCGGCCAACCCCCTCCCCCGCCGGTCGGCCCAGGGGCACATCGAGCCGCAGCTGCGCCTGCCCGGCGGCGCGGGCACCGGCACGCCGTTCACCCCGTTCGGGCCCGACCACGACCCGACACCCGCGCCCGCGGAGTCGGACGACGACGGCTCAGCCGCTGCCGACTTCCACGAGGGCGCCAACCGCGGCCGCAACCGCACCGATCCCCCGGCGGACTGACCCCTCCCGCCCGCTTGGCGTTCGGGTCCGGGATCAGGCCTGCGCGGCGAGGTAGGACCGCACGTTGCGACGCGTCTCCGCCAGGGAGTCGCCGCCGAACTTCTCCAGTGCCGCGTCCGCCAGCACCAGCGCCACCATCGCCTCGGCCACCACGCCCGCCGCGGGCACGGCGCACACGTCCGACCGCTGGTGGATGGCCTGGGCGGCCTCGCCGGTCGCGACGTCGACCGTGCGCAGCGCCCGGGGCACGGTGGAGATCGGCTTCATCGCCACCCGCACCCGCACCGGCTCACCGTTGGTCATGCCGCCTTCGATGCCGCCCGCGCGGTTGGTGAGCCGCTTGACCGGGTCGCCAGGCAGCATCTCGTCGTGCGCCGCGCTGCCGCGCCGCCGCGCGGTGCGGAACCCGTCGCCGATCTCGACGCCCTTCATGGCCTGGATGCCCATCAGCACGCCCGCGAGCCGGGCGTCGAGCCGCCGGTCGGACTGCACGTACGAGCCCAGCCCCACCGGCAGGCCGTAGGCGATCACCTCGACGACGCCGCCGAGGGTGTCGCCGTCGACCTGGGCCGCGTCGACCTCCGCGACCATCGCCGCCGTGACCTCGTCGCTGTAGGCCCGCACCGGGCTCGCGTCGACGCGGTCGCGCTCGGTCGGGCCTGGCCCGTCGCCGTCGGGCGCTTCGACCGAGCCCAGCGCGACGACGTGCGAGACGACGTCGACGTCCAACGCCTGCTTGAGGAACGCCTGGGCCACCGTGCCCAGCGCCACCCGCGCCGCCGTCTCGCGCGCGCTGGCGCGCTCCAACACGGGTCGGGCGTCGTCGAAGCCGAACTTCGTCATACCGGCGAGGTCGGCGTGGCCGGGCCGGGGGCGGGTGAGCGGCGCGTTGCGGGCGCGGCCCGCGATGAGCTCGGGGTCGACGGGGTCGGCCGCCATCACCGTCTCCCACTTCGGCCACTCCGAGTTGCCGATGCGGATCGCGATCGGGCCGCCCTGGGTCAGCCCGTGTCGGACGCCGCCGATGACCTCCAACTCGTCGGCCTCGAACTTCATCCGCGCGCCGCGGCCGTAGCCGAGGCGGCGGCGGGCGAGCTCGGCGGCGAGCTCCTTGGTGGTGATCTCCACCCCGGCGACCATGCCTTCCAGCACGGCGACCAGGGCGGGACCGTGGGACTCACCCGCGGTGATCCAGCGCAGCACGGCTGGATTTTCGCACGCGGGCCTCAGCCGCCACCCGCCGCCGTGGCCAGGGTGAGGAGCCAGGCCGCCGCCAGCATCGACGGGCCGTGCGGCACGACCGCGGGCGGCGGGGACACCACCGCGGGCCGCGGCGGCACCTCCCCGGGCGGCGACGGCACCTCCCCGGGCGGCGGGGCACCTCCCCGGGCGGCGGGGACACCACCGCGGGCGCGGCACCACCACCCCGGGCGGCGGGCCACGGCTCAGGCACAGCCGCAGGAGCGCCACGAGGCCGGTGATCACCGCCGCGAGGACGGCGGCGATCGCGAGCGCGGACCACGACGCGGCGCCGAGCACCGCGCCGAGTGGGGCGGCGAGCTTGACGTCGCCCAGGCCGAGCGCGGCGGGCCGCAGCAGGTGCACGAGGCCGTAACCGAGGACGGCGGCGACCGCGCTGAGCAACCCGCGGCCCACCGCACCGAGACCCATCGGCAGGAGGCTCAGCGGCGCGAAGCAGGTGGCCGGGACGACGAGGGTGTCCGGCAGCCTGCGGTGCCGCGCATCGACCAGCCCGGCCGCGACACCCAGCCAACCGAGCCCGAGCACCGCCGGCAACCACGCCGTCGGCAGCCGCCCCGAGCCCCACAGGCTCCCGGTGACCGCCCACAGCGCGCCGACGGCCAGCTCGCAGACGGGTGCGCGCACGCGAGTGCCCCGCCGTAGCCGGGCCAGCAGGCGACGGGCCGCCGCGCCCGCCGCGAGCCCGGCGACGCCACCGGTCAGCCCCGCGACGGTCGCTGCGGATGTCGGGTTCGCCGTCATCATCGTCATGGCTCCACGCTCGCGTGCGCAGGCGATGGGCGCCACGGCCGTCCGAAATCTGTGGATGGCGCACCGCGATGGGGACAACTCGGCCTGCCTGCGGCGTGTCGGGAATAGGGTTCGCCGTCCGGCCGTCGTTGCCGCACGAGCACCCATCCCCTGAGGAGCAGCACATGGCCGTCGATCCCGCGCTCGCGGACCTGTTCGTGCAACACCGCAACGGCACTCTGATCACGCTCAAGCGCGACGGGCGGCCACAGGCGTCGGTCGTCACGCACACGTTCGACCCCGAGACGTCGACGCTGCGGGTGTCGATCACCGAGCCGCGGGCGAAGACCCGCAACCTGCGCCGCGACCCGCGCGCGAGCTACATGGTGACCAGCGCGAACCTGCGCGCCTACGCCGTCGGGGAGGGCACGGCCGAGCTCACGCCAACCGCCGCTGATCCGCACGACGCCACGGTCGAGGCGCTGATGGACGTCTACCGCACCATCGCAGGCGAGCACCCCGACTGGGACGAGTACCGCGCGGCGATGGTCGCCGACCAACGTGTGGTGCTGACGCTGCGGTTCGACCACATCTACGGCGCGATCCTGCCCGGCTGACGCCGACGCGGGCGATCAGCCCGCGGCCGCGGCGAGCAGCGCGATCACGGCACCCGGCTCGCCGACCGCGAACAGGGCCCGACCCGGCCCGGCCAGGTCCGTCCACGCCCACCGCATGCCCTCCCGCTCGCCCTGGGGCGGATCGCCGGGCGGAGCGGCTCCGCCCAGCGCACCCCCACCCCCTGCACCCCCGCCCCCTGCGGCGCCCCCACGCACAGCGGCCCCACCGCGGACGGCGGCCCCACCCACGGTGACCCGGCCCCCGGCGGCCCCCACCGCGGCCCCGCGCAGGGCGGCCTCACCCACAGCGGCCTCACCCACAGCGGCCTCACCCACAGCGGCCGCCTGCACAGCGGCCTCACCCACAGCGGCCTCACCCACAGCGGCCTCACCCAGAGCGGCCGCGCGCACAGCGGCCTCACCCACAGCGGCCGCGCGCACGGCGGCCTCACCCACAGCGGCCGCGCGCACGGCGGCCTCGCCGACGGCGGTCGGGCGTACCGCGTCGACGAGGATCAGCGTCCCGACGGCACGGGCGCCCGCTGTGCCGCCCGGCCCGCACAGCGCGGGGTCGGCGCCGTCGAGCAGCGTCGTGTGGGCCAGGAGCGGGTTGCCGTCGATCGACACGTCGAGCCGCCCGCGGTAGCGGCCACCCACGCCGCCGTGGCGGCCGAGCACGACCACCTCCCGGATGATCGCCCGGGCGCCGGCGCCGAGGCTGATCCGCAGCGACGTCCGGTAGTCCGCCCCGTCGGTGACGACGGTCGGTTCCGGCGCCCATTCCAGGCTTCCCCCGGCACCGACGACCACGTCGAAGTCCCAGCGGGCGGGCACCGACCCTCGGCCGGGTTGGACGATCGTGGCTCCCGCGCTGCGCACGGCGAGCGCCGCACCCGTCCCGACCCGGACGTCCAGCGCCAGCACGTCGCCGCCGAGCGGGCCACCCGCGCCGTGGACCAGGTGCACCTGCGCGTTCGCGGTCGGCCGCAGCACGATCGGCCAGGCCTGGGTCCACCGGATGCGCGGCCTACCCCCTTCGAGGTCCGCCGCGACCGTGGCCGTCGCGCTCAGCCCGACGGTCCCCGCACCAGACGTCTCGCCGCGGTTCGCCGACCGCAGACCGCCGTGCGGCTCGGCCGGCACGCCCTGCGCAGCGCCCCGCTCCGCGGCCAGTAGACCGCCGCGCGGCTCGGCCCGATCCACGGCGCGGCCCGGCCCGGACGTCACGGCCGCCGCGCCCGCACCTGCGGCACCAGCCACTCGACGACGGGGGCGGCGTCTGGCAACTCACGCAGCGACGTCAGCACCGTCGGCCTGCCCTCGCGCACCTTCTCGGCGTCGGTGCGCATGACGTCGAGGTCCGCGCCGACGAGCGGCGCGAGATCGATCTTGTTGATCACCAGCAGGTCGGAGCGGGTCACACCGGGGCCACCCTTGCGCGGCACCTTGTCCCCGCCCGCCACGTCGAGCACGAAGATCTGCGCGTGCACCAGCCCGTAGCTGAAGGTCGCGGTGAGGTTGTCGCCGCCGCTCTCCACCAGCACCAGGTCGGGGTCGTGGCGGGCGACCAGCTCCTCGACGGCGTCGAGGTTGGCGGTGATGTCGTCCCGGATCGCGGTGTGCGGGCAACAACCGGTGCGCACGGCCCGGATCCGCTCGTCGGGCAGCACGCCGTGGCGGCGGAGGAACTCGGCGTCCTCCTCGGTGTAGATGTCGTTGGTCACCACCACCATCGACAGCCGGTCGCGCAGCGCCCGGCACAGCGCCGCGACCAGCGCGGTCTTGCCGCCGCCGACCGGGCCGCCGATGCCGATCCGCAGCGGTCCGGCCGGGGCCGCCGCGGCGGGAGCGCTGTCGGTGAGGTCGTCACGATGCAAAGAGGGTCGCCTCCGTCGATCGGTGGAGCTGGGCCAGCACGTCGAACAGCGGGTTGCCGTCGGCGGGGAGCAGGTTCGGGTCGCCCGCAATCGCGGCCGCGACGCCGCTCTGCGCGGCGTCGCCGACCACCGGTTCGGCCTGTCGCCCGGCCGCCGCGGCTACGGCGGCGACGGCCAGCGGGTCGAGCCCCAGCAGCCGTACGGCGGCCGTGCACGCCCCGCCGACGAGGTGGTGGACCGCGAGCGCGGCGGCGTCCGAAGGCGTCGCCCCGGCCGCCGCGGCGACGACCCCGAGCACCAGCGGGTGGTGGGCGCGCGGGAGCGCCCGCAGCGCGTCCACCGCCGGCGACGGCCACGCCCGCGCGGCCGTCCTCAGCAGCGCCGCCCCCTGCGCGTAGGACGCCGCCCGCGTGGCCGCGGCGGGCAGCCGGGCGGATACGGCGTGGTCCCACGCCGCCCACTTCTCCGCGCACAACGCCTCAGAGAGACGCCCGCCCGCGGCCCGCGGTAGCGCGTCCGCGGGCGGCAACGCGTCCGTAGATCGCGGCAACGCGTCCGCGGGCGGCAACGCGTCCGTAGATCGAGGCAGCGCCCCTGCAGCCCGCGGCAGCGCGTCCGCAGCCCGCGGTGGCTCGTCGGGCAGCCCACCCGGCGACCCGGCCAGCACGCACGCCGCGGCCGCCGCGGCGGCGGGTACGGCCGCCCCCGTCGCGATCCGCCCGGCCAGGAACGCCGCGAGGTCGGCTTCGGAGCGCAGCAGGCCGCGGTCGACGAGCGCCTCCACCCCGCCGGAGTGCCCGTGCCCTCCCGACGGCAGCCGGGAGTCGGCGAGCAACAGCAGTCCAGAGCGCATCTCAGAACAGGAAGTACCGCTGGGCCATCGGCAACTCGACGGCAGGCGCCGCCTCCACGACCTCGCCGTCGATCCGCACCGTGAACGTGTCCGGCTCCACCTCGATCCGCGGCAGCGCGTCGTTGCCGGGCATGTCGGCCTTGGTGAGCCGCCGGGTGTCGCGCACCGGCACCAAACGCCGCCGCACCGCCAGGCGCTCGGCCAGCCCCCCGCTGAGCGCGCCCGGCGCGACGAAGTGCACGGACGTCGCGGCGGCCGTCACCGGCTCCGCCCCGAACATCGGCCGCGGGAGCACCGGTTGCGGTGTGGGGATCGACGCGTTGGCGTCGCCCATCGCCGCGTAGGCGATCATCCCGCCCTTGATCACGAGCGAGGGCCGCACGCCGAAGAAGGCGGGCTGGTACAGCACGAGGTCGGCGAGCTTGCCGACTTCCACCGACCCGACCTCACCGTCCAAGCCGTGCGCGATGGCCGGGCAGATCGTGTACTTGGCGACGTAGCGGCGCGCCCGCAGGTTGTCCGCCGCGCCGTCGCCGGGCAGCGCGCCCCACCGCTTCTTGCCGACGTGCGCCGTCTGCCAGGTGCGCAGCGGCACCTCGCCGACGCGCCCCATCGCCTGCGAGTCCGAGCCGATCATGGAGATCGCGCCGAGGTCGTGGAGAAGGTCCTCGGCCGCGATCGTCGACGGCCGGATACGCGACTCGGCGAACGCCAGGTCCTCGGGCACGGTCGGCTTGAGGTGATGGCAGACCATGAGCATGTCGAGGTGCTCGTCGACGGTGTTGACGGTGTGCGGACGCGTCGGGTTGGTCGACGACGGCAACACGTGCGGTTCGCCCGCCACGGTGATGATGTCCGGCGCGTGGCCGCCGCCCGCGCCCTCGGTGTGGTACGCGTGGATGCCCCGTCCGGCGATCGCGGCGAGGGTGTCCTGCACGTAGCCCGCCTCGTTGAGCGTGTCGGTGTGGATCGCCACCTGCACGCCGGTCTGGTCGGCCACCCGCAGGCAGGCATCGATCGCAGCGGGCGTCGAGCCCCAGTCCTCGTGCAGCTTGAACCCGCTGATCCCGGCCTCGACCTGCTCGTGCAGCGCGTCGACGCCGACCGTGTTGCCCTTGCCGAGCAGCGCGATGTTCAACGGCACCGCGTCGAGCGATTCCAGCATCCGCGCGACGTACCAGGACCCGGGCGTCACCGTGGTGGCCTTCGTGCCGTCGGCAGGCCCGGTGCCGCCGCCGATCCACGTGGTGATCCCGGACGCCAGCGCCTCCGGGATCTGCGTCGGCGAGATCAGGTGGACGTGGCAGTCGACCCCGCCCGCGGTGAGGATCATGCCGTTGCCCGCGACGATCTCCGTCGACGGCCCGATCACCAGCTCCGGCGAGACACCGTCCATGACGTCGGGGTTGCCCGCCTTGCCGAGGCCGACGATCCGCCCGTCGCGCACGCCGACGTCGGCCTTCACGACGCCCCAGTGATCGAGCACGAGCGCGCCGGTGATCACCAGGTCCGGGGTGCCCGCGCCGCGCGTCGTGCGGGCCTGGCCCATGGACTCCCGGATCACCTTGCCGCCGCCGAAGACCACCTCGTCGCCGCCCTGCGGGCCCCGGCAGCGGTCCTCGGTGACCTCGATGACGAGGTCGGTGTCGGCCAGGCGCACCCGGTCGCCGACGGTAGGGCCGTACAGCTCGGCGTAACGCGCCCTGTCGATGATCCAGGGACCCGTCACAGCCGCAGCCCCGGCACGGTCTGCGTCCCGCCCAGCGCGACGAGCATGACCGTGCGCTCGATGCCCGGTTCGAACCGCACCGCCGTGCCCGCGGGCACCGCCAACCGCATCCCGGACGCGGCGGCCCGGTCGAACTCCAGCGCCGGGTTGGCCGCGGCGAAGTGGTAGTGCGAGCCGACCTGGACCGGCCGGTCCCCCGTGTTGACGACGTGCAGCTCGACGCGCTCGCGGTCGATCACGACCGGCTCGTCGGCCAGGAGGTACTCGCCCGGGATCACGCGATCGGCCGATGCACGGTGACGAGCTTCGTGCCGTCCGGGAACGTGGCCTCGACCTGGACGGACGCGATCATCTCCGGCACGCCGTCCATGACGTCGTCGCGGGTCAGCACGCTCTGGCCGTCGGTCATGAGCTCGGCGACGCTGCGCCCGTCGCGCGCACCCTCGAGCACCCACGCGCTGATGGTCGCGACGGCCTCGGGGTAGTTGAGCTTGAGGCCGCGGTCGCGGCGCTTCTGCGCGAGGTCGGCGGCGACGTGCAACATCAGCCGCTCCTGCTCGTGGGGGGACAGCAGCACGCGAACAACCTAGTGCCGCCCTGTGACAGGCGCGTTACGCGAGGCAGGATGGGCGGCAATGTCTCGCCCTGGCCCCCGCGCCGCCCGCGCCGTCATCCGCGCCGAGATCGGGCACGGCACCGCCGAGCTCGTCGGCGATCCGGACCGACCGCACGGCTGGACGCTGCTCGTGGACGGCACGGCGCAGAGCCACGTCGACCTCGACGACCCCACGCACCTCGAGTTCGAGTACATCCGGCGGATCGGTCACCTGATCGACCACTGCGCACCGCCCTACGCGCCCCTGCGCGCGCTGCACCTCGGCGGCGGCGCCTGGACGCTGGCCCGCTACGTGGCGACCACCCGCCCGGGCTCGACCCAGACCGTCGTGGAGCTCGACGGCCCGCTGGCCGAGTTCGTCGCCCACCGGCTGCCCGCCGACGGGATGGGGATCGACGTGACGGTCGGCGACGCCCGCGCCGCGCTCGCGTCAACGGGGCCCGGCTCGGTCGACCTGGTCGTGCTCGACGTCTTCGCGGGCGCCCGCACCCCCGCCCACCTCACATCGGCGCAGTTCGCCGCGCTCGTCGCGCGCACGCTGGCGCCGGGAGGCACCTACGCCGCGAACGTCGCCGACGGCGGTCCAGCGCTCACGTTCGCGGGCACCCAGGTGGCCGCGGCCCGCGACGCCTTCCGGCACGTCGCCGTCGTGGCCCCGCCCGACGTCCTGCGCGGCCGCCGGTTCGGCAACCTCGTGCTGGCGGCGTCGTCGGCACGGCTGCCGGTCGACGACCTCCGCCGCAGCACCGCCGCCGACCCGTTCCCCGCGCGCTTGCTGGCCGGGCGCGACCTCGACCGGTTCACCGCGGCGGCCCGCACCGACCGCACGGCCGTGCCGTCGCCGATGCCGCCGCCCGGCTTCTGGGGGCGGCCGGACTAGGCCGAGTCCCGCCCATCGCGGTCGATGAGCTTCGTGATCCAGGCGGCCGCGGGCAAGGCGGAAGCCTGCTCTCGTACCGGGCGTACTCGAGCAGGCCGACAACGCAGCCAGCGGCCGCCTGGGCGTGAAGATCGCGGCCGGGATGGGCGGGACTCGGCCTAGAACGCGCCGTTGGCGCGGGCCTTCGCGACGTTGGCCTGGTGCTCGGCGAACGTGTTCGCGAAACAGGACGTGCCGTTCTTCTCGCAGATCACGAAGAACATCCAGGGGCCGTCGGCGGGCGCGAGCGCGGCGGCGACGGCGTCAGACCCCGCGGGCGCGATCGGCGTCGGCGGGAGGCCGGTGTTGAGGTAGGTGTTGTACGGGCCGGGCTTGGCGCGGTTCTCCGGGCTCGTGTAGAGCGACGGCACGTCCAGCGGGTAGTTGATCGTGGTGTCGAGCTCGAGCCGCTGGCCCGCGCCCAGCCGGTTGTAGATCACCCGGGCCACCTTCGGCATGTCCGCGGTGATCGACTCCTTCTCGACGAGCGAGGCGAGGATCAGCACGTCGTACGGCGACATCCCCACCTTCGACGCGCCGGAGAGCAGCCCCGTGGCGGCGATCCGGTCGGCCGACGAGGTGACCACGGAACGCAGGGCGTCGACGGCCGACGCGCCGGGGGCGACGTCGTAGCGGCCGGGCATCAGCAGCCCCTCGAGCCGTCGGTTCGGCGGTGCCTTCGCGACATCGGCGAGCGCCCAGTCGGGCACGCCGAGCTGGGCGGGGTCGGTCTTGGACATGGCGGTGCGCAGCTGGTCGGCCGTCACGCACTTCTCGGCGCCGTCGACCGTCGTGCAGGTGGCCCGCCCGATGAGGCTGAGCACGCCCGGGGTGACGACGCCGTCGGGCGCCTTCGTGTCGTCGAGCTGGACACCGCCGCGGATCTCCAGCTGCCCCACCCGCGACTTCGGGTCCAGCATCAGGGCGACGGCCGACGCGCCCGACATGCGCAGCCGCATCTCGTAGTACCCGGGCTGCACCGACCGGATCTTGTCGTTGTCGGCCGCGGCCTCGGTGAACGACGCCTGCACGGCCACCACGCCCGCACGCGCGAGCTCGGCGCCGATCTGGCTGGTGGTGTCGCCGTCGTGGACCTGGACCAGGACGTTGCCCGTGCCGTCGCCCTCGAAGTCGGGCGTCGTCACGATCGAGCGGTAGAGGTACCAGCCCCCACCTGCGACGACCGCGAGCAGGAGGGCCAGCGCCAGCACGACGATGACCGCCCGGCGGCCGCGTCGCGGTCGGGCGGCCTCCCGCCTCTCGCGACGGCCGCCGACCACTTCCATCCGCTCCGTCTCGTCGCCCACGTTCGCGGGCGACGCTTCGTGAACGGGGGATTCGGGGTCCACTCCGTCGCGACGCATGATGCCGGAGCGTAACCGGGGCGGACAAGGCCCGGCCGCCCCGGGGGCCGTCACCGACGAGCGTCGAGCCAACCCTGCAGGATGGCGACGGCGGCGGCCTGGTCGATGACCGCACGCTGCTTACGACCCTTCACACCCCGTGAGCGGAGCTGCTGGGTGGCGACCACGGTGGTCAGCCGCTCGTCGGCGTACACGACGGGCACGGGGAGCGCGGCGGCGAGGGCGTCGCCGAATGCCCTGGCGGCCTCCGCGGCGGGGCCTTCCCGGCCCGCCAACGTGCGCGGCAGCCCGACGACGACCTCGACGGCCTCGTGCTCGGCGACCAACGCCCGCAGCGCCGCCACGTCGGTGCCGTGCTCGAGGTCGCGGGGCACGGTGACGAGCGGGGTGGCCAGCACGCCGTCGGGGTCGCTGAGCGCCACGCCGACCCGCACCGCGCCGACGTCGACGCCGAGCCGCCGCCCACGCGCGCTCACCGAGCACGCCTCCGCAACAGCCGCGCGGGCTCACCGTCGCCGAAACGCGGACTCGCAGCGCTTGAAACGCCAACACGCCGCGCCCGAATCGCCGACTCACCGTCCCCGCACTCGGCACTCGCCGTCCTCAGCACGCGGACTCGCCGCCCTTGAAACGGAGACTCGCCGTCGCGAGATCGGGGACTCGCCGTCGCGAGAACGGGGACTCGCCGTCGCGAGAACGGGGACTCGCCGTCGCGAGAACGGGGACTCGCCGTCGCGGGAACGGAGACTCGCCGTCGGGGGGCGGGGGTCACCGGGTGGCCAGCTCCCGGCGCAACGCGTCGATCGCCGCGGGGACGCCGGACGGGTCGGTGCCGCCGCCCTGCGCGAGGTCGGGCTTGCCGCCGCCGCGGCCACCGACGGCGGGCGCGAACACCGGCACGAGCTTCCCCGCGGCCAGGCCCGCGTCGCGGGCGGCGGCGGTGGTGGCGACGACGAACGACACCTTCCCCGCGTCGTCGGCCCCGAACAGCGCGACGACACCCGGGCGCGCGCCGAGCCGTCCGCGCACGTCGGAGGCCAGCGCCCGCAGGTCGGCGGGCGCCACCCCACCCGGTACGGCCGCGGCGACCAGCGCGGTGCCGCCGACGTCCTCCGCGCTGTCGGCGAGCGCGCCCGCCGAGGACAGCACGGCGTCGGCCCGCACCTTCTCCAGCTCCCGCTCGGCCTGCCGCAGCCGCTCGACGACGCCGCCGATCCGCTCCGGCAGCTCCTCGGGCTTCGCCTTGAACTGCTCGGCGAGCTGCGACACCAGCACGTGCTCCTTCGCGAGGAACCGGAACGCGTCCAGCCCCACCAGCGCCTCGACCCGGCGCACACCGGAGCCGATCGAGGCCTCCGAGAGCAGCTTCACCAGCCCGAGCTGCCCGGAGCGCGCCACGTGCGTGCCGCCGCACAGCTCGCGGGAGTAGTCGCCGATCTCGACCACCCGGACCTCGTCGCCGTACTTCTCGCCGAAGAGCGCCATCGCGCCGATCCGCCGCGCCTCGTCCTGCGTGGTGACGAACGCGCGCACCTCGTGGTCGTTGAGCAGGACGTCGTTGACCTCGTCCTCGACGTCGGCGAGCACGGTGGTGGGCACCGCTCCGGCGGGCGAGGTGAAGTCGAACCGCAGCCGCCCCGGCGCGTTGAGCGAGCCCGCCTGCGCGGCGGCGTCGCCGAGGGCCTTGCGCATGCCCGCGTGCACGAGGTGGGTGGCCGAGTGCGATCGCGAGATCGCCGCTCGACGGCTGGTGTCGACCTGGGCGTGGGCCGCCGCGCCCGTGGTGATCTCGCCCTCGCGCACGGTGCCGCGGTGCACGACGAGCCCGGTGACCGGCGACTGCACGTCGGTGACGTCGACGACGTAGCCGTCGCCGCGGATCCAGCCGGTGTCGGCCAGCTGGCCGCCGCCCTCGGCGTAGAACGGGGTGCGGTCGAGGATCACCTCGACGGCCGTGCCCGCGCCCGCGGCGGGCACCCCGACCCCGTCGACGACGAGCCCGACGACCTTCGCCTCCGACACCAGGTCGGTGTAGCCGAGGAACGTGGTGCCGCCCGCGCTGTCGAGCACGGCGCGGTAGGCGGTGCCGTCGGCGTAGCCGTGCTTGTGGGCGGCGGCGTCGGCCTTGGCCCGGCTGCGCTGCTCGGCCATGAGCGTGCGGAAGCCCTGCTCGTCAACGCTGAGCCCGGCCTCGGCGGCCATCTCCAGCGTGAGGTCGATCGGGAACCCGTACGTGTCGTGCAGCTTGAAGGCCTGGTCGCCGGGCAGCTGGGTGGATCCCGACTCGCGGGTCGTGGCGGCCGCGCTCTCGAAGATCTTCGAGCCGGTGGACAGCGTCTGGAGGAAGGTCTCCTCCTCGATGCGCATCACGGTGGCGATGCGCTCGAAGTCGGTGGCGAGCTCCGGGTAGGACGGGGCCATCGCGTCGCGCACGACCTCGGCGAACGACGGCAGCACCGGCTCGTGCACGCCGAGCAGCCGGGCCGAGCGCACGATCCGGCGCAGCAGGCGGCGGAGCACGTAGCCGCGGCCTTCGTTGGACGGGGTGACCCCGTCGCCGATGATCATTACTCCGGAGCGGGCGTGGTCGGCGATCACCCGGAAGCGGACGTCGTCGACCTCCTCGACGCCGTAGCGGCGGCCCGAGAACTCCTCGGCGCGCGCGATCACCGGGCGCACGAGGTCGGTGTCGTACACGCTCGCGACGTCCTGCAGCAGGGTGGCGACGCGCTCGATCCCCATGCCGGTGTCGATGTTCTTCTTCGGCAGCGTGCCGATCGGCGGGAAGTCGTCCTTCGGCGAGCGCTCGCCGCGGATGTCCTGCATGAAGACGAGGTTCCAGATCTCCAGGTAGCGGTCCTCGTCGGCTTCCGGCCCGCCGTCGCGGCCGTGCTCGGGCCCGCGGTCGAAGTAGATCTCCGAGCAGGGGCCGCCGGGGCCGGGGATGCCCATGTCCCAGTAGTTGTCCTTCCCGCTGCGGCGCTGGATGCGGTGCTCGGGCAGGAGCCTGCGCCAGAGTGCGTAGGCCTCGTCGTCGTCGCGGTAGACGGTGGCCCACAGCCGGTCGGGGTCGATCCCGTACCCGCCGGTGACCAGCGACCAGGCGAGGTCGATGGCGCCTTCCTTGAAGTAGTCGCCGAACGAGAAGTTGCCCGCCATCTGGAAGAACGTGTTGTGCCGGGTGGTCTTGCCGACCTCTTCGATGTCCCCGGTGCGCACGCACTTCTGGATGGACGTGGCGCGCGGGTAGGGCGCGGGGGCGTCACCGAGGAAGTACGGCTTGAACTGCACCATGCCCGCGTTGACGAAGAGCAGGGTGGGGTCGTCGAGGATCAGGGACGCGCTGGGCACCTTGGTGTGGCCCGCGGCGACGAAGTGCTCGGAGAACCGGTTGATGATGTCGTGGGTCTGCACGGGAGAGGAGGCCTTCTGCTGCGAGAGGTGGTGGACGCGAGAACGGCAGGAGCCGCGGTGGGTCAGGCTCCCGCCCTGCGCGCTCGTGCGGTGGGTACCGGGTCGGCGAGCGCCTCGCCGATGGTGGGCAGGTGGTCGCCGGTGCGGCGCTCGACCATCGCGGTGAGCTCGTGCTCGCGCTCGGCCATGCCCGCGCGCACCTCGGCCCCGAACGCGCCGAGCCCCGCGCCGAGCTCGCGGAGCCCGTCGGCGAGGTTGGCGCCGATACCGGCGGGGGTGAGGCTCTCCGCGGCGGCCTGGGCGCGGCGGGCGACGTACGCGCCCGCGGCGAGGCCGACGCCCAGCCAGAACATCCGCTTCATGCGGCGCGCTTCCGGCGGGGACGGCGGGGCTTGCCCTCGTTCTTCACGCCGCGCCGGGCCTTGATGGCCTTGTTGAGGCCGTAGGAGAACGCGGCGGCGCGAACGAGCGGACCGCCGAGGGTGGCGGTGAACAGCGAGGTGAGCACGGACACGTTGCTCGTGACGGTGCGCGCGCTGGAGGTGATGCCGTCGACGCGGTCGAGCTGGGTGTTGACCTGGCGCAGGGTGATCTGCGCGTCGTCGAGCAAGGGCGCGCTGCCCTCGTGGGCCTTGCGGATCGCGATGGTCGCCTCGTCGAGCGTGCGGCCGAGTTTCAGCAGCGGCACGGCCAGCAGCAGGACGAGGACCACGAAGGCCCCCGCCGCGATCAACGCAGCGATCTGGCCAGCCGTCACCGGTGCCCTCCTCGGATACCCACCCACGTGCGAAAATGATCGTGGTCAGGCTACTACCCGGAGCCGGTCGCGCACCCCCGGGATGTCGGGATGCGCGACCGTCGGCGGGTGGTCGGTGGGGCCGGTCAGGCGGGGACGGCCGACGACCCGGTGTCGGGCATGTCGTCGGGGTCTTCGGGGTCTACTTCCAGCGGGCCGCCGATGACGCCCCGCAGCCGGTTGAGCGCCCGGTGCTGGGTGACGCGGACGGCACCCGGCGTGGACCCGACGACCTGCGCCGTCTCCTCCGCCGACAGGCCGACCGCGATGCGCAACACGAGTACCTCGCGCTGGCGCGGGGTGAGCTTGTGCAACAGGTGGCCCAGCCGCTCGGCGAGCTCGGCGGCGAGCAGCCGCTGCTCCGGCCCTTCGGAGAGGATCGGCGCATCGGGCAGCTCCGCGACCGGGTCGGACCGGTTGCGCCCGATGGCCCGGAACGCGTCGGTGACCTTGTGCGCGGCGATGCCGTAAACGAAAGCCCGGAACGACAGGCCCTTGATCTCGTAGTTCGGCAGGGCGCTGATCACGGCGAGGCACACGTCCTGCGCGACGTCATCGGCCGAGCCGATCACGCTCTCGCTGCGCCCGAGCCTGCCTCGGCAGTAGCGCTGCACCAGCGGCTGGATCTCGGCCAGCAACCGGTCGCGCGCCTCCACATCACCTGCCACAGCGGCCGGAACCAGACGCTCCAGGACGGGTGCCACGCCCTGGGTGTCGTCTGAGGTTTCGGCAGCGGAAACTCCTTCACGGACGGCAACGTTCATTCGACGCACGCCGTCTTTGTTCGGCACATCGTTGGGTACCCCTCCCCATCGGCGCGTCGGGCACAGACCCGACGCTCTTCGCCTTCGTCGTACCCGCTCCCGTTGGACGACGAACGCGTCTTGCAACCTCGTCAAGAGAGGTGACTCTCGGTCTTGATACCGCCGCCCCGGTCCCCCGACCGTGACGTGCCACCACTCTCCACCCTTATCGACGCCGTGCCCCGCGTCGCTACAGGCGTACCGCACCCTTCTGTGACGTATCTTGGATCTCACCCCAAAGTTGAGTCAAGTGTAGGTCAGCTCACGAAACGGTTACTCTCTGCTCGATGTCTACCGCCGCCGTCCCTCCAATGGGGGACCCCCGAGCCCGCGCGGCGCGTACGAAACGTGACCGTACGCGCCGGGCGTTGCTCGACGCGGCCGATTCCGCCTTCGGTTCACGCGGATGGGCGCGCACCCGCGTCGAAGACATCGCCCAGTCAGCGGGGGTCAGTGCGGCCACCGCGTACAACCACTTCCCGACCAAGCACGCCCTGCTCGCGCAGGTCTACGCGCCGATCATCAACCCGTTGCTCGTGCAGGCCCGCCAGGACATCGCCGCGGGGAGGCCGGTCACGGAAGCCCTGTCCGACCAGATCAGGGCCCTTTGCAGGCTGTGCGCGCGCAACCGCGTCCTCACGTCCGCCTTCTACGCCGCCGCGTCCGAGTACACGATCAAGATAGAGGCCCTGCCCGACCCCGGGGACGACGCCGACCCCCGCACCCTCGTGCCGATGACCGAGGCGTTGGAGCTGCTCATCGGGTACGGACAGGCCGCGGGCGAGCTGCGACCGTACCCGTCCGCCCGCGATCTCAGCGGGCTGCTCGTCAACACGGTGCTGATCCGCAACGTCAACCGTCCGGGTGAAAGCGCCGACATCACCGCCGAGCTGTTACTCACCGTGATGTTCGGCACGCTGCGCCCAGAGGAACTCGTCGGCGCCGAGCGGCCGTTCCCCGCTGCTCGCTGAGCCGTTCGGCTCGTTAGGGGTAGGCCCGAACTGCCGATCACCAAGCGCCGAGCGGTCGTCCGAATGCGCCAAATTGGGTACGCCGAAGCCGTCACCGTCGGGCGCTCCGCCCGCGCCGCTCAGCGCGAGAGCGTCTCCCCCAGCGCGTCGACGGCGAGATCGAGCTCCTCCCGGGTGACCACGAGCGGCGGCGAGATCCGGATCGTCGCGCCGTGTGTGTCCTTGACCAGCACGCCGCGCGCAGCGAGGGCCTCGCTGACGGCCCGGCCGTCGCCGAAGCGGGGGTCCACGTCCACCCCCGCCCAGAGCCCGACGCCGCGCACCGCGCGGACCCCGTGCCCGACGAGGCCCGCGAGCCGGTCGTGCAGGTGGGCGCCGAGGTCGCGGGCGCGCTCCAGCACGTCGCCGTCCTCCAGGAGGCTGATCACCGCCCGGCCGACCGCGCACGCGAGCGGGTTGCCGCCGAAGGTGCTGCCGTGCTGGCCCGGCCGCAGGACGCCGAGCACGTCGCTGTCCGCGACGACGGCCGACAGCGGCAGGATGCCGCCCCCGAGCGCCTTGCCGAGGAGGTAGACGTCGGCGTCGACACCCGCGGCCCGCGTCGCCAGCAGGTGCCCGGTGCGGCCGAGCCCGGCCTGCACCTCGTCCGCGACGAAGAGCACGCGGTGGGCGTCGCAGGTCTCCCGCACCCCTGCCAGGTAGCCGTCGGGCGGCACGACCACGCCTGCCTCGCCCTGGATCGGTTCGACGAGCACGGCCACCGTGTCGGGGGTGACCGCGGCCCGCAGTGCGGCGATGTCGCCGTAGGGCACGACGTCGAAGCCGGGGGTGAACGGGCCGAACCCGCCGCGCGCGTCCGGGTCGGTGGAGAAGCCGACGATGGTCGTGGTGCGACCGTGGAAGCCCTCGGCCGCGACGATGATCCGGGCCCGGCCCTCGGGCACGCCCTTCACCTCGTAGCCCCACTTGCGCACGACCTTGATACCGGACTCGACGGCCTCCGCGCCGGTGTTCATCGGAAGCACCATCTGCTTGCCGAGGAGCCCGGACAGCTCCGCGCAGAACGGGCCGAGCTGGTCGTTGCCGAACGCCCGGCTGGTGAGCGTCACCCGCTCCAGCTGCCGGTGGGCGGCGGCGACCAGGTCCGGGTGCCGGTGGCCGAAGTTGAGCGCCGAGTAGCCCGCGAGGCAGTCCAGGTAGCGCCGGCCCTCGACGTCGGTGACCCAGGCGCCTTCGGCGTGCGCGACCACCACCGGCAGGGGGTGGTAGTTGTGCGCCGAGTGCTCCTCGACCAGGCGGGTGTGGAACGTCGTGGACGTCTCCATGAGCGTCACGGGCGCACCTCCAACGTGCAGCACTTGGGTCCGCCGCCGCCCTTCAGCAGCTCGGACATCTCGATCGGGACGGGGACGAAGCCGCGCTCGGCGAGCGCGGCCGCGAGATCGGTGGCCTCGGCGGGGAGCACGACGTGGCGGCCGTCGCTCACGGCGTTGAGGCCGAGCACGGCGGCGTCGGCGGCCGTTGCGGTCACGGCGTCCGGGTAGCGGTCGGCCAGCACACCGCGCGAAGCGGGTGAGAACGCCTCGGGGAACCAGGCGATGGTGGTCTCGTCGAGCACGGCCAGCGCCGTGTCGAGGTGGTAGAAGCGCGGGTCGACCAGCTCGAGCGGCACCACCTCGCGGTGGAGCACCCGCGCGGCCTCGGCGTGGGCGCGCGGGTCGGTGCGGAACCCCGACCCGGCGAGGATCACCCCGCCCGCGACGAGCAGGTCGCCCTCGCCCTCGTTGACGAACTCCGGCTCGACCACCCGCGCGTAGCCCGCGGCCCGGAACCAGTCGCGGTGGGCATCGGCCTCCGGCCCGCGTTCCGCGTAGCGGAACCGGGCGCCGTACACCTGGCCGTCGACGACGGTGGCGCCGTTCGCCGCGTACACCATGTCCGGCAGGCCCGGCACCGGGTCGAGCAGGTCGACGCGGTGGCCGAGGTCGCGGTAGGTGCGCCGCAGGGTGTGCCACTGGGCGAGCGCGCGCTCCACGTCGACCGCGACGCCGGGGTGCATCCAGGGGTTGATCGCGTAGGTCACGGCGAAGTGCGCGGGCGGGCACATGAGGTAGTGGCGTCGGGTCGCGATGCGCTCGCCGCGGCGCGACGGTCGGGAGAGAACACTGGTCACGGGCACGCTCCACGGGTAGCGGGTGGGCCGCGGCGACGAGGCCGAGATGCTTCCACGGTAGGAACCCGATGCGACGCGCGACAATCCCGCGGCGTTGCCGGTCGTCGACGATCTGTTGCGTACTTCCGCTTTCCGACGCGCGATCGTTGCGTCAGGGGGCGTGCGGGTGCGCGGGTCGCCGCAGCAGCGGGCTGAGCACCAGCACCGACTTCGTGCGCACGACGAACGGCGCCGCGCTGATCTGCTCCAGCACCTTCTCGAAGTGCCGCATGTCGGCGGCGAGGATGCGCAGCACGGCGTCCGCCTCGCCGGAGACCGTGCTCGCCTCGACCACCTCGGGGAAGCGCCGCAGTGCGTCGCGGATGGTCGCGGGCGGGGTGCGCGCGCCGCAGAACAGCTCGACGTAGCCCTCGACGGTCCAGCCCAACGCCCCCGGGTCGAGGCGCACGGTGAAGCCGGTGATAGCCCCGTCGGCGCGCATCCGGTCGACCCGCCGCTTCACCGCCGACGCCGAGAGACCCACCGTCGCGCCGATCTCCGCGAAGCTGCGGCGGGCGTCCTCGACCAAGATGCCGACGATTCGTTCGTCCACGGGGTCCAGCGGCACGGCAGTATCTCCCAGCATGTATCGCGTTGACTCCGAGGTCGGGCCGCTCCGGCAGGTGATCCTGCACCGACCGGGGCTGGAGCTCAAACGTCTCACCCCCGGCAACAAGGACCGCCTGCTGTTCGACGACGTGCTGTGGGTGCACCGCGCCCAGGAGGAGCACGACCGCTTCGCCGAAGTGCTGCGGGATCGCGACGTCACCGTGCACCTGTTCGGCGAACTGCTGCGCACGACCGTCGAGCTGCCCGACGCCAAGGCGCACATCCTCGATGCGATCTTCGACGAGCGCATCTACGGCCCGCTGGCCATCGACGCGCTGCGCAACTGCTTCGACGCGATGGACCTCGACACGCTCACCGACCACCTCGTCGGGGGGATCACCAAGCGCGAGGTGCTCGACCGGATCCCCGAGCCGCGCTCGGTGGCCTTCCACGTGCTCGCCCCGGACGACTTCGTGCTGGAGCCGCTGCCCAACCACCTCTACACCCGTGACACGTCGGCGTGGCTCTACGGCGGCGTCGCGATCAACAGCATGCGCAAGAAGGCCCGCGTCCGCGAGACCGCGCATTACGAGGCCATCTACCGCTGGCACCCGCTGTTCGCAGGCCAGCCGTTCGCGATCTGGTCGGCGGGCGCCGAGAACGGGCTCGCGACGACCGAAGGCGGCGACATGCTCGTCCTCGGCGGCGGCGCGCTGCTGATCGGGATGAGCGAGCGCACGGTGCCCGCGGGCGTCGAGCGACTGGCCCGACGGCTCTTCGCGGGCGGCGAGGTGGACCGGATCGTCGCGCTGCGCATGCCGGAGACCAGGGCGTTGATGCACCTCGACACCGTGATGACGATGGTCGACCCGGAGACGTTCACGAAGTACGCGGGCCTGGGGATGCTGCCCGCCTACACGATCCGGCCCGGCGACAACGAGAAGGAGCTGCACGTCAGCGACCACCCGCCGGAGCGCATGCACGAGGCGATCGCCGAGGCGATGGGGCTTCCCGAGCTGCGGGTGCTCACCGCGGAGCAGGACGTGCACGCCGCCGAGCGCGAGCAGTGGGACGACGGCTGCAACACGCTCGCCGTCGCGCCCGGCGTGGTCGTGACCTACGAGCGCAACGTCACCACCAACACGTTCCTGCGCGGGCACGGCATCGAGGTCCTCGACATCCCCGGCGGCGAGCTCGGCCGGGGCCGGGGCGGGCCGCGGTGCATGAGCTGCCCGGTGGAGCGGGGACCTGTGTGACGCTCGCCCACAAGGTCTCCGACCTCACCGGGCCGGGGTACACCGACCGGTTCGAGATCGGCGGTACGGACCTGGGCGCGACGGCCGTCGCCCCCGACGGGCGGCTGGTGTCGGTGTTCGGCGACACGTTCGCGGGGGCGACGGTCGGCGGCCCGGGCTGGCGGGCGCCGGTCGTCCTGTTCGCCGCCCCCGAGGCGATCGGCGACGGCCTGCGCTGGACGGGCTCGGCCGGGCCGGGCGAGCTCGCGGGCCAGGTCGTGCGCTACCGCCACCACGGCGTGCGCCGGTGGGGCGGGCGGGTGCACCGGGTCACCACCGTGCTGCCCACCGACCTGATCACCGTCGGCGATGTGATGTACCTGCACGTCATGGTGTGCCGAGAGCTGGGCAACGTGCGGTGGACCGAGGTGCACCGGTCGCTCGACAACGGCGTCACCTGGCGGCCGACCGGGGTCCGCTGGCCCGCCGACCACCTCGACGGCCACTTCCAGATGCTCACCTGGGAACGCGACGGCGGGTACGTCTACGCGTTCTCCACGGGCTTCCAGCGCGACAAGGGCCTCGTGCTCTCCCGGGTGCCGGAGGACCGCTTGCTCGACGTCGCCGCCTGGGAGACGTGGGGCCTCACGGAAGACGGCTGGGGCTGGGACCGCCCGCCGACGGTCGTGCTGCCCGGCCGCTTCGGCGAGCTGTCGCTGCGACGGGTCGAGGACCGGTGGGTGCTCGCGTTGTTCGACGACGGCAACTACTGCATGGACGTGCTCGTGGTGCACTCCCCCGTCGCGGACCTGCACGTCGCGCCCCGCGCCACCGTGCTGCGGGGCGTGGGCTGGGACGACGAGGACCACGCCGCGGGCCGGGTGGCCCAGCTCTACGGGGGCTACGTCGTGCCCGGCAGCACCCTGGCCGACCTGCACCTCGTGGTGAGCCAGTGGAACACCGCGACCAACTGGCCCTACCGCGCCATGCAGTTCGCGGTGGACGTCAGTGCGCTCCGCGGGTGACCCGGCGGAGGCGGTCCAGGCGGTCGGACAGCGCGCGCTCGGCGCCGCGCGGGCTCGGGGTGTAGTAGTCGCGGCCGACCAGCTCGTCGGGCGCGTACTGCTGGGCCACTACGCCGTCCGGGTCGTCGGGCGGGTAGCGGTAGCCGACCGCGTTGCCCAGCTTCTGCGCGCCCGCGTAGTGGCCGTCGCGCAGGTGGGCGGGCACGGCGCCGACCGCGCCGCCGCGCACGTCGGACATCGCGGCGTCGATCGCGGTGACGACGGCGTTCGACTTCGGCGCCGTTGCCAGGTGCAGCGTGGCCTGGGCCAGCGCGATCCGGCACTCGGGGAGCCCGACGAGCTGCACGACCTGGGCCGCCGCCGTCGCGGCCTGCAACGCGGTGGGATCGGCCAGGCCGACGTCCTCGCTGGCGTGCACCATCAGCCGCCGTGCGATGAACCGCGGGTCCTCGCCCGCCACGAGCATGCGGGCGAGGTAGTGCAGTGCCGCGTCCGGGTCCGAGCCGCGGATGGACTTGATGAAGGCACTGATCACGTCGTAGTGCTGGTCGCCCTGCCGGTCGTAGCGCACGCTCGCCTCGGTGACGGCGCGCTCGACGGCGGCAAGGTCGATCGTGTCGCCCCCGGTGCCCGCGACGCCGTCGGCGGCGGCTTCGAGGGCGGTGAGCGCGCGCCGGGCGTCGCCTGCGGCGAGGCGGACGAGCGCGGCCTCGGCGTCGGGCGCCACGGTGAGCGCCCCGGCGAGCCCGCGCTCGTCGGCCACGGCCCGGCGGAGCAGTGCGCGCACGTCGTCCTCGGTGAGCGACTCCAGCCGCAGCACCAGCGAGCGTGACAGCAGCGGCGACACCACCGAGAACGACGGGTTCTCGGTGGTCGCGGCGACCAGCAGCACGAGGCGGTCCTCCACCGCCCCCAGCAGTGCGTCCTGCTGGGTTTTGGAGAAGCGGTGGACCTCGTCGATGAACAGCACGGTCTGGCGGCTGTGCAGATCGCGCCGCCGCCGGGCGTCCTCGATCACCTGGCGCAGCTCCCGCACGCCCGAGGAGAGCGCCGAGAGCGCGACGAAGTGCCGCTCCCCCACCCCGGCCAGGAGGCGCGCGATCGTGGTCTTCCCGGTGCCGGGCGGCCCGTAGAGGAGCACCGACGCGGCCGCGCCGCCCTCGACGAGCCGCCGCAGCGGCGCGCCCGGGCGCAGCAGGTGCGCTTGCCCCACCACCTCGTCCAGCGTGCGCGGGCGCATCCGTACGGCCAACGGCGCCGTGGCGGGTGGCGGCTCGACCGGCGCGGCCGCCTGCGGCGCCTCGTCGAGGTCGAACAGCCCGTCGGGTTCCATGCCCCCAGCCTGCCACTCGTCCCGTTCCACCTCGGAACGTCGGTGGGAGGGGCCACATCCTGGGAATTGGCTTCCAGTTCTCGGGAAATCGGTGCGACCCTTGAGACACGCCCCACCCGGCGTGCCCCTCGCCCCTGTCGATCCAGGGAGTGCCCCCGATCGCCAGGAGCCACCATGATCACCCTCGCCCGCCGGGTCGCCGACGTCCGCGGCTCGGCCATCCGCGACCTGCTCACCCTCACCGCGCGGCCGGAGGTGATCAGCCTCGCGGGCGGCCTGCCCGCCGCGGACCTGCTGCCGCGCGAGCGGATCGCCGCGGCCGCCGCCCGCGCGCTCACCGAGCCGGGCGCGGTCCAGTACGCCGAGACCGCGGGCATCGCGCCGCTGCGCGAGACGGTCGCCGCGCACGAGTCCGCCCGCATCGGGCGGCCCGTCCGCCCCACCGACGTTGTCGTCACCAGCGGATCGCAACAGGCGCTCGACCTCCTCGCCCGCGCGCTGCTCGACCCCGGCGCCGCCGTCGTGGTCGAGGACCCCGCCTACGTCGGTGCGCTGCAGGTCTTCCAGGCCGCGGGCGCCGCCCTCACCGGGGTGCCGATCGACGCGGACGGCATGCGGGTCGACGTGCTCGCCGAGCGGCTCGCCGCCGGGCTGCGCCCCCGCCTCGTGCACACCGTCTCGAGCTTCCACAACCCGCGCGGGGTCACCCTCGCGCCCGATCGCCGCCGCGCGCTCGCCGGGCTCGCCGACCGCTACGGCTTCCTGGTCGTGGAGGACGACCCGTACGGCCTGCTCGCGTTCGACGGCGCCCCCGCCCGGCCCGTCGCCGCCCACAGCGACCGGGTGCTCCGCCTCGGCAGCGCGTCCAAGATCGTCGCACCGGCGCTGCGGGTCGGGTGGCTCACCGGGCCACCCGTCGTCGTCGGCGCCGTGGAGCGCCTCAAGCAGGGCACCGACCTCTGCGGCTCCTCGCTCACCCAGGCGATCGCGGCCGAGCTGCTCGCCGACACCGGCTGGCTCGACGCGCACCTCACCCGCACCCGCGCGGTGACGGCGGCTCGGGCACGCGCCTTCACCGCCGCGGTCGCCGACCGGCTCCCCGCCGTCACGTGCACCACGCCCACCGGCGGGATGTTCTGCTGGCTGGAGTTCCCCGAGGGTGGTGGCGTCCGGGACACGACCGAGCTCCTGTCCCGGGCGCTCGCCGCGGGCGTGGCGTTCGTGCCGGGCTCGGCGTTCGCCGTGCACGCCGACCAGACCCGCGCGGCCCGGTGCTGCTACGCCTCGGTCGACGAGGCCACCCTCGCCGAGGCGGTCGCACGGCTCGCCTCCTGCGTCTCCAGTGCGGGGTCCACGACCGTCGCCGGGTCGATCGCGTGATCCAGGCGGCGCCTCGCAAGGCGCCGCCCAAAGCTCATACCGGGCGTATTCGCGAGGGCGGCAACGCCGCGAGGCGTCGTCTGGGCGCGCGAGCGGCCCGGTGAACGGTCGTGGACGCCGCACTAGGGTCATCGTCGTGCGGCAGATCCTGGAACTCCTCGAACGCGACGCCACCCTCACGCCCGAAACGCTGGCCACGATGACCGACCAGCCCGTCGAGGAGGTACGCGCGCAGATCGCGGCGTGGGAGCGCTCCGGCGCCATCCGCCGCTACCGCGCGGTGGTGGACTGGGACGCCGTGGACGACGACCCGACGCGCGAGACGGTCACCGCCTTCATCGACGTGTCGATCACCCCGGCCCGCGGGGTCGGGTTCGACGACGTGGCGGGCCGGATCGCCCGGTTCGACGAGGTGCGCAGCGTCTACCTCGTGTCCGGCAGCCAGGACCTGCGCTGCACGGTCACCGGCCCGACCATCCGCGCCGTCTCCGACTTCGTCTCCCAGAAGCTCTCGACCATCGACCGCGTGCGCTCCACCGCCACCCACTTCGTCCTCAAGACCTACAAGCGCGACGGCGACGCGTTCCGGACCGACGAGCCCGACCACCGGCTGCCGGTGACACCGTGAAGCCGCTCAACGACGTGATCGCCGCCTGCCCGCCGTCGGGGATCCGGAAGTTCTTCGACATCGCCGCCGAGCGGGACGACGTGATCTCGCTCGGCGTCGGCGAGCCCGATTTCGTCACGCCGTGGCGGGTGCGCGAGGCCGGGATCTACGCGCTGGAGCACGGGTACACGACCTACACGTCCAACGCGGGGCTGCCGAAGCTGCGCGAGCTCATCTGCGCCGACCTGAACAAGCGCTACGGCGCCGAGTACTCGTGGACCGACGAGTGCCTGATCACCACCGGCGTCTCGGAGGGGCTCGACCTCGCGCTGCGGGTGTTGCTCAACCCCGGCGACGAGGTGATCGTCCCCGAGCCCTGCTACGTCGCCTACGAGCCGTGCATCGCGTTCGCGGGTGGGGTGCCGGTGCGGGTGCCGACCCGCTGGGAGGACGGGTTCGCCGTCGACGCGGCGGTGGTGGAGGCCGCGGTCACCCCGCGCACGAAGGCGGTGCTGCTCGGCTCGCCCGCGAACCCCACCGGCGCGGTGCAGCCCCGCGCTTCGCTGGAGGCGCTCGTCCGGCTCGCCGAACGCCGCGACCTCTACCTCGTCTCCGACGAGATCTACGACCGCCTCACCTACGACACCGCGCACACCTGCCTCGGCACGCTCGCGCCCGACCGCACGGTGCTGCTGGGCGGGTTCTCCAAGGCGCACGCGATGACGGGCTGGCGGGTCGGCTACATCTGCGCCCCCCGCGCGGTGGCCGAGCTGTGCGTGCGGGTGCACCAGTACACGATGCTGTGCGCGCCGCACGTCTCGCAGATGGCCGCGATCGAGGCGCTGTCGGGCCCCGACGACGACGTCACCGCGATGGTCGCCGACTACGACCGACGGCGGCGCGTGTTCGTCAAGGGCCTGCGTGAGATCGGGCTCGAGTGCCCCGAGCCCGGTGGCGCGTTCTACGCGTTCCCGTCGATCCGGTCGTCCGGCATGGACTCCGCGACGTTCGCGGAGGAGCTCCTGCACGCCGAAGGCGTCGCCGTGGTGCCCGGCAGCGTGTTCGGCCCCTCCGGAGAAGGACACGTGCGCTGCTCCTACGCCACCGCGCTGCCCCTGCTGGAGGAGGCGCTCACGCGGATGGACCGCTTCCTACGGTCTGAACACCGTGGGTCTGACGGCCAGTAGTCGGAGATCAACGCACCGCGTTGTTCGCCGTTCCGTAACCATTCCGCAATCCGCCGCCCGCACCCTCGGAGCCATGGAGACCACCACTACCTGCCCGTTGTGCGCGCTCGCCCGCACCCCGGACGACGCCACCGGGCTCGCGTGGAGCAGCCAGCACGAGGCCGACGGCCGCGTCACCTGGATCTGCCCGACCTGCACCCGCGCGCAGCTCTGGCTGATCGAGGCGGGCCTCACCATCGCGACGGCGCACGCGCCCGCGCGCGCCGTCCCGCTCCCCAGCGCTGCCTAGGCCGCGGTGCGGAACGCCGGGTAGACCGGCAGCGCCGCGGGCGCGTCCGGGAAGCGCTTGTTCAACGCCTCGGCCACCGCGACGCCCAGCTCGGCCGTAGCCGACTTCCCCGCGACGGCGGCGTCGGCGGCCAGCTGGTCCCAGTAGTGCGACAGGGCAGTGCTGATCCGGGGCGAGCGCCCGGCATCCTGCCCGACGTGCTGGTCGCGCACCCTGATGCGCGGCAGGAACCACCACGTGCACAGCCACACCCACAGCAGCTGCGCGTCGAAGAGGCGGGCGTCGAGGCGTCCGGACTCCTCGAGGTCCGGCCACACGGCGGCGATCTCGTTGCGCCAGGTGGCGAGCAGCGTGTCGGCCATCCCCGGCGGCAGCGCGAAGCTCGCCTCGCAGCCCGGGAAGGGCACCCGGAAGTAGGCGGCGTCGAGCGCGATGTCGCGGAAGCAGCCCCACTCGAAGTCGACGAAGCGCACGCCGCGGCTGGTGACCAGGTTGTTGTCGGGGCAGGTGTCCGACGGGCTGAACGCCCGGTAGCGGGTGCCGCCGAGCAGCCGGGCGGTGTCGTGGGCCTCCTGGATCGCGGCGGGGGTGGCGACGACGCCCAGCTCGTCGCGCAACAACCCCGCGACTCCCGCGAACGCCGCGCGCGCCTCGTCGGCCATCGGATCGCGCCAGGCGCGCTCGCCGAGACGGCGTAGGAGCGCGCCGAAGTCCTTCTCCCGGCCCGCAGTGGCCGCCTGCATCCGGCCGAGCGCGCCCGCCCAGGACAGCAGGCAGCGCTGCGCGGCGGCGCCGTCGGGCCCGAAGAGCTTGTCGGCCAGCGTGGAGCTGCGCCCGAGGTCCTCCATGACGAGCAGCCGGGAGGCCGGGTCGTGGGCGATGAGCACGGGGCTGGGCCGCAGCTCGGGCGACATCGAGGTGAACAGCTGGGCGCTCGCCACCTCGAACGGGAACGGGTCGGGCCGACCGGGCGCAGGCTCGTCGCGGTAGTGCTTCACGACGAGGGTGCGTGGCAGCGAGAACGGATTGCGCGCGACCCGGGCCCTGGCCACCACCGAGCGGTCGCTGCCGCCGAGGTCCTCCGGGTCCGCGAGCACGATCGTGGCTCCCGTACGCCGGCTCAGAAGCCGCTCGGCCGCCGCGAGCGCACCGAGCACCGGCCTGGGGAAGCTGCCCAGGTCGTCCACCATCGAGCCCGAGGTTACCCCGGCCGCGGCGTGTTGGGCGGTTCTACGCCGTTGGATGATCGCGCTACTTGGTGGCCGGCTTGACGGCGGGTTTCGCGTCGACCCCCGCTTCCTTGCGCTGCTCCGCCGTGATCGGCGCGGGGGCGGCGGTCAGGGGGTCGTAGCCACCACCGGTCTTCGGGAACGCGATGACCTCGCGGATGTTGTCGGTGCCCGCCAGCAGCGCCGTGATGCGATCCCAGCCGAACGCGATGCCGCCGTGCGGGGGCGGGCCGAAGGCGAACGCGTCGAGCAGGAAGCCGAACTTCTCCTGGGCTTCCTCCGCGCCGAGGCCCATCACCTCGAAGACCCGCTTCTGCACGTCGGCGCGGTGGATACGGATGGACCCGCCGCCGATCTCGTTGCCGTTGCAGACGATGTCGTAGGCGTAGGCCAGCGCGTTGCCCGGCTCGGCGTCGAACTTGTCGATCCAATCGGCGTTGGGCGAGGTGAAGGCGTGGTGCAGCGCCGTCCACTGGCCGTGCCCGACGGCGACGTCGGTGGTCTCGGAGACCGCCTCGAACATCGGCGCGTCGACGACCCAGACGAACGACCAGGCCGACTCGTCGAGTGCGCCGGTGCGGCGGGCGATCTCCCCACGGGCCGCGCCGAGCAGCGCGCGGGCCTCGTTCGGGGTGCCCGCGGCGAAGAAGATGCAGTCGCCGGGCTGGGCGGAGACGGCGGCGGCGAGCCCGGCGCGCTCGGTCTCGGAGAGGTTCTTGACGACCGGGCCCCGCTCGTCGAGCGTGCCGTCCTCGCCGACCAGCACGTAGGCCAGCCCGCGGGCGCCGCGCTGCTTGGCCCACTCCTGCCAGGCGTCGAGCTGCCGACGGGCCTGGCTCGCGCCGCCCGCCATCACGACCGCGCCGACGTAGGGGTTCTGGAACACCCGGAACTGGGTCTGCGCGAAGTACTCGGTGAGGTCGGTGAGCTCGATCCCGAAGCGCAGGTCGGGCTTGTCGGAGCCGTACCGGCTCATCGCCTCGGCGTAGGTCATCCGACGGATCGGACGCTCGATCTCGTAGCCGACGAGGGCCCAGAGCGCGACGAGGACGGCCTCGGCGAGCTCGATCACGTCGTCCTGCTCGACGAAGCTCATCTCGATGTCGAGCTGCGTGAACTCGGGTTGGCGGTCGGCGCGGAAGTCCTCGTCGCGGTAGCAGCGGGCGATCTGGAAGTAGCGCTCCAACCCGCCCACCATGAGCAGCTGCTTGAACAGCTGCGGGCTCTGCGGCAGCGCGTACCAGGAGCCGGGGCGCAGCCGTGCGGGCACCAGGAAGTCGCGCGCGCCCTCGGGCGTCGACCGGGTGAGGGTGGGCGTCTCGACCTCGACGAACCCGCGCTCGTGCAACACCTCGCGGGCGGCCCGGTTCACCTCGCTGCGCAGCCGCATCGCGGCGGCGGGCCCGCTGCGGCGCAGGTCGAGGTAGCGGTGCTTGAGCCGGATCTCCTCGCCCACCTCGGCGTGCTCGTCGACCGGGAACGGCAGCGGCGCCGACTCCGACAGCACGGTGAGCCCGGTGGTGGTGACCTCGATCGCGCCGGTCGGCAGCTCGGGGTTCTCGTTGCCCTCGGGCCGGGTCACGACCTCGCCCGTGACCTGCACGCAGAACTCCGACCGCAGCCGGTGCGCCCGCTCGGCCATCTCACCCTCGCGGAACACCACCTGCGCGGTGCCGGAAGAGTCGCGCAGGTCGATGAAGATCACGCCGCCGTGATCGCGACGCCGCGCCACCCACCCGGCGAGGGTCACGGTCTGTCCGGCGTGCTCGGCACGGAGGGTGCCTGCGAGGTGGCTGCGCATCACGGTTCCGAGGTTATCGGGGCACCCCGGGCGGCCCGCGAACAGGTTTCCCCCGGCTCGACCGGCGCGGCGTCGCTCGGCGGTCAGCGTGGGCCAGCCGTGCCAGGTCGCCTGGGCTTCATCAGCGCGGCTTCCCCTGGGCGCGGAGATCGCCACACCGCACCGCACCGCACCGCACCGCACCGGGCGACGGTCGCGGGCTGCGTGGTGTGCGGGTGGCTCAGAGCAGGGCGAGCTGCTCGGCCTCCGGGGACGGTTCGGTCGGGATCGGCGGGGCGGCGCGGACCGTCGGCTCCGAGCCGCGGTCGAGGCCGTGGCGACGCAGCAGCGGCGCGACCCGCGTGGCCAGCGCGCGCCGGTACTCGGGTGTCACGTACGCCCCGCGTCGGTAGAGCTGGGCGTATGGCTCGACGAGCTCCGGGTGCTCGCGCTCCAACCAGGCCAGGAACCACTCGCGGGTGCCGGGCCGCAGGTGCAGCGCGAGCACGCTCGCCCCCGTCGCTCCCGCCGCGGCGACCCGGGCCAGCAGTGCGTCGAGCGCCTCGGTGGTGTCGGTGAGCAGCGGGAGCACCGGCGCCACCATCACGCCGCACGGCAGGCCCGCGTCGGTGATGCGCCGCACGAGGTCCAGGCGGGCGGCGGGGGTCGGGGTGCCGGGCTCCAGCGTGGCGTGCACCGAGCGGTCGAGGAGCGCGACCGACACCCCCAGCGACACCGGCACGTCCGCCGCCGCCGCGGCGAGCCTCGGCAGGTCCCGCGAGAGCACGGTGCCTTTGGTCAGCACCGAGAACGGGGTGCCCGTGCGGGCGAACGCGTCGATGATGCCCGGCATCAACCGGTAGCGGCCTTCCGCGCGCTGGTAGGGATCGGTGTTGGTGCCCATCGCCACCGGCTCGCCGGACCAGCGCGGCGAGCGCAGCTCGCGCTGCAGCACGCGCGCCACGTTGACCTTGACGACGATCTGCCGGTCGAAATCGGCGCCCGCGTCGAGGTCGAGGTAGGTGTGGGTATTACGGGCGAAGCAGTTGTGGCTGATGACGCCCTCGGCCACGAAGTCGCCCGTGCCGGTGGTGATGTCGTACATCGGCAGCTCGTGGCCGAGCGCCCGCACCCCCGTCACCTCCAGCTCCGGCGCGCCGCCGACCGGTGCGCCCGCCAACCGCCGCGTGACCGCGGGCGTGGTGCGGGCCAGCAGCGCGCGCAACGCCCCGACGCCGCCGACCAACCGCACGACCCGCGCTCCGTTCTCGCGGGCGCCGACGGCGAAGGCGAAGCCCAGCCGGTGGAGCGCGCCCGCCACGCGCCCGACGACCTCCTCGTCGGTGTGCACGACCCGCAGCTCGCCATCGGTGACCGCACCGCAGGCGTCGGTGACGCCCGCGAGGAACCCCGCACACCAGTCGGCGTCGGCCTGCTCGGGCCAGCGCACGACATCGGCGACGAGATCGCCCACCGGCGGCACCGGCCCGCGGCCCGCGGAAGCCCCCCGAGCGGCGTGCGGCCCCGCCACGTCGGCGTGAGCGACGAGCGGGCGGCCCGCGTCGGTCCGGGCGTCGTGCGGACGGCCCGCTTCAGCCCATGCGTCGTGGGGGCGGCCCGCTTCGGTCCGAGCGGTGTGCGGGCGCCCCGCTTCAGCCCACGCCACGGGTCCCACACCGCGCCTGCCGTACGGGGCAGGCCCGACTCCGCCGTGGAGCGCCGCCTCCTGGACCGCAGGCGCGCGTGGGGTGACGAGGGCGATGCGGCCGGGCTCCATCGCGACGGTGATCGGTGCGGGCCGGGCTTCGGCCAGCAGGTGGTGGGCGCGACCGAGCGCCTCCAACGCCAGGCGCTCCGACGGGAAGGCGGGCCCGTCGCCGCGCACGAGGCCGCAGAGGTAGCCGCGGCGGTACCCGGCCGAGTGCGACGCGGCCTGCGCGGCCGGACGATCGGGACCGAACGGTCCGGGCCCGAGCAACGGCGACCCGGGCCGCAGGTGGGGGCGGCGCCCGGCGCGGCACCACCCGGCGCTCACGTGCCGCCACCCGTGCGCGGTGAGGAAGCGGTGATCGCCGCTGGTGACGAGCTCGGTGCCACCCGCGAGGCGCACGGCGTAGGCGGGTTTGCGGGTGGACCAGTGCGCGAGCACCTGCGTGGGCACGTAACGGCGGACGCCGTCGACCTGCTCGGTGCCGAGGACGACATCGCCCACCCGCAGCTCGGCGATCGGCCGGGTGCGGCCGTCGGCGAGCAACACGCGGGTGGGACCTGCGAGGCAGTAGACGCAGGCGTGCGCGCAGCCGCGGTACGGGTTGACCGTCCACCGGAACGGCATCGGCGACGAGCCGGGCACGCGGTTGAGCGCCGAGCGCGCCTCGACCTCGTGGAACACCATGCCCGCGAACTCCGGCGTGCGGACGGTGCGCAGGAGCCCGTCGAGACCCGGAAGCGTCTGCGCTGCGCCGACGCTGTGATCGCCCACCTGCTGCTCGTTCCACCGCATGCCGTCATTCGAACACAAGTTCGATTCGAGGGCAATCCGCTTCGCGTCGATCGGCTTCGACACACGCGGGTCGGGGTCGGCACGGGCACCGCAGCGCTTATGCGAGCCCGGCATCGCCGGTGCGGTCACCGGACGTGGGCGCGGGGTTGCGACCATGGACGGCGTGCCTCCCCAGCCGCACCCCGTCGAGGGCCGTCACCAGGGCCTCGACGACGACCCGCCGACCGACGTGTTCCCACCGGTCCCGGCGCTGGAAGCCGCCAACACCGGCGCGCACGTGTGGCGAGCCGACCGCGACCGTGCGGGCGGCGACAGCCCGCCGGGGGCGAGCCACCTCGGCGCGCCCGGACGCAGCGGGGCAGGCCGACGCGACCGCACGGGTCAGGGGAAAACGCAGGATCGACGGAGCGGACACCGACGGAAGTCGGGCCGCGAACTCGAGCCCGGCCACGGACGCGAACCGGTCCACGGACACGAGCCGGGCCACGGACACGAGCCGAGCCACGGACACGGGCACGGCCACACCCCCGCGCCGCCCGCGGGCCGCCGCGTGAAGGTGCTCCTGGCCGCGTTGCTGGCGCCCGCCGCGTTGGCCGCGCTGGTCGGGCTCGTCCTGCTCTGGCCGTCCGGCCGCGCGCCGACGACGCAGGCGTCCACGGCCACCCCGGTGCACGCCCAGGTCGTCGAGACCCACGCCGCCCGGTGCGACGACGCGAGCGGCGCAGCTGCGCCGAGCGGCGCCGGAGCAGGCGCGTTGGGCGCCGATGGCGCCGGTGGACCGAGCGCGGGCGGCCAGGACAGCGAGCGCCGGCCAAGGCAGGCGCCGGGCGGGCGGCCAAGGCCCGAGCGGCGCCGGGGCGGGCGGCCAAGGCGCGGCGGTCGGCGTGGGGGGCGACGGCAGTGGGTGCGTCGCGCTCGTCGTCCACATGGCCGACGGGCCGCGGGCAGGGCGGGATCTCGTGCAGCTCGTCCCGCGTCGAGCCCAGCACCCCGCGGTTCGCGGTCGGCGACCAGGTGGTGCTGTCCTGGTCCGGCGGCGACGCCGACGACCCAGGCTCCTACCAGGTCGTCGACTTCCAGCGCAGCGGGTCGCTGTGGTGGCTGGCGGGGCTGTTCGCCGCCGCCGTGCTGGCGCTGGGCCGCTGGCGGGGCCTCGCGGCGCTGGCCGCGCTCGGGCTGAGCTTCGTCGTGCTGCTGATGTTCGTCCTCCCCGCCATCCTCGCGGGCCACAACCCGCTCTGGGTGGCCGTCGTCGGTGCCTGCCTGATCATGTTCGTGGTGCTCTACCTCACCCACGGCCCGTCGGCCCGCACCTCGACGGCCGTGCTCGGCACCCTCGTCTCGCTCCTGCTCATCGGCGGGCTGTCCGCGGCGTTCACCGCGCTGGCCCGGCTGACCGGCCTCGACGACACCACCAGCGCCCTGATCGGCGCGCTCGGCACCGGCGTCGACGCCCGCGGCCTGCTGCTCGCGGGTGTGGTCATCGGCGCGCTCGGCGTGCTCGACGATGTCACCGTCACCCAGACCAGCGCGGTGTGGGAGCTGCACGGCGCCAACCCCGCGCTCGGCGCCCGCGGCCTGTTCGCCGCCGCCATGCGCATCGGCCGCGACCACGTCTCGTCGGCGGTCAACACCCTCGTGCTGGCCTACGCGGGCGCCTCGCTGCCGCTCATGCTGATCTTCAGCGTCTCCGGTCGCAGCCTCGGCGACGTGGTGACCACGCAGGAGGTCGCCACCGAGGTCGTCCGCACGCTGGTGGGCAGCATCGGGCTGGTCGCCTCCGTGCCGATCACGACGGCGGTGGCGGCCGTCGTGGCGAGCCGGGAAGCGGCCCCGCAGTCAGCGTGAGCGCCGCCCGACCAGGCTCGCCTCCCCGTCCGCCTCGTGGTGGACGAGCACGTCGAGCGATCCGAAGGCCGCAGACAGCTCGCCTGGAGCGGCCCGAAACGGCCCCGGTCCCTCGTCGACCTCGGACAACACGGTGACCACGAGCAGCCCGCCCGGCGCGAGCGACGCCACGAGCGCCGGGTAGAGCGCGGGCGAGCGGAACCGCTGCGCGACGACGACGTCGTAGGGGCCCGGCCCGGGCAACCCGGCGTCGAGGTCGTGGCGGATCCACCGCACCGGCAGGTCGGCGCCCCGCTGCGTCCCCGCGGCGAGTGCGACCGGCGACACGTCCACGGCGTCGACGACCAGCCCGCGCCGGGCGAGCCACAACGCCACCGCACCCCGCCCGCAGGCGACGTCGAGCGCCCGACCCGCTGTCGGCACCCAGTCCTCCCGGCCGCGCAACGCGTCGGGCGGCAGCGGCACGACGTCCTCGGCCGCGGCGTGCCGGGCGTCCCACCGCGCCCGGTCCGCGTCCGTCACGCGGCCGCTCCCGTGACCGCCCGCTCGGCGCACATGCGGCCGGATCCGGACGCGGCGCGCATCCATCCGACGACCACGAGCGGGGTGGCGGGCCGGCCAAAGCGACCGGAACCGGCCGCCTCGCGCACCCCACCGGCGATCGGAGCACCGGCCTGCCCGGCGCGGCAGGCGACGGCCACCTCGCGCACCTCACCGGCAATCGGAGCACCCGCCTGCCCGGCGCGGCAGGCGACGGCCACCTCGCGCACACCGGCGATCGGAGCACCGGCGCGGCCGGGGCCTGCCGCCTCGCGCACCCCACCGATGATCATGGTCGAGATCAGGATCACGCCAACCGCGCGACCAGCTCGGCGACGACGTCGTCGAGCGGCACCGCCCGCTGCTCCCCCGAGACCATGTCCTTGACCCCGACCGCGCCTTCGGCGAGGTCGCGTTCGCCGAGCACGAGGGTGTAGCGAGCGCCGGAGCGGTCGGCCGCCTTCATCGCACCCTTCAGCCCCCGGCCACCGTAGGCCAGGTCGACCCGCACGCCCGCCCGGCGCAGCGCCCCCGCGAGCGCGACCAGCCGTCGGCGCGCGGCGTCGCCGAGCGGCACGCCGAACACCTCGCAGCGCGCCGCCGACCACGGCGCGAGCCCTTCGGCCCGGCAGGCCAGGAGCGTGCGGTCGACGCCGAGCCCGAAGCCGACGCCGGTGAGCGGCGGACCGCCGAGCGTGGCCATCAACCCGTCGTAGCGGCCGCCGCCACCGATGCCGGCCTGCGCGCCCAGCCCGTCGTGCACGAACTCGAACGTCGTCTTCGTGTAGTAGTCGAGACCGCGGACCATGCGCGGGTTCTCGACGTAGGCGATGCCGAGGTCGTCGAGGTGGGCCAGCACCTGCGCGTGGTGCTCGGCCGCGGCGGGCGAGAGGTGGTCGACCAGCAGCGGCGCGTCGGCGAGCAGCGCGCGCACCTCGGGGCGCTTGTCGTCCAGCACCCGCAGCGGGTTGATCCGCGCCCGTTCCCGGGTGGGCTCGTCGAGCGGCAGCCCGGCCAGGAACTCCTGCAGACGGTCGCGGTAGGCGGGCCGGGACTCGGCGTCGCCCAACGACGTGAGCTCCAGCCGGTAGCCGGTGAGGCCCAACGCCTTGTAGCCCTCGTCGGCGACGGCGATGACCTCCGCGTCCAGCGCGGGGTCGTCGACGCCGATCGCCTCGATCCCGACCTGCTGCAGCTGCCGGTACCGCCCGGCCTGCGGACGCTCGTAGCGGAAGAACGGGCCCGCGTAGCGCAGCTTGACGGGCAGGCCCACGCGGTCGAGCCCGTGCTCGATCACGGCGCGGACGACGCCCGCGGTGCCCTCGGGCCGCAGGGTGACCGACCGTTCGCCCTTGTCGAGGAAGGTGTACATCTCCTTGGACACGACGTCGGTGGACTCGCCGACCCCGCGCGCGTACAGCCCGGTGTCCTCGAAGACCGGCAGCTCGATGAGGCCGTACCCCGCGCGGTCGGCGGCGCCCAGGAGCGTGTCGCGGACGTGCTCGAACCCGGCCGAGTCCGGCGGCGTGTACTCGGGCACGCCCTTGGGTGCTGCGAAGGTGCGCGGAGCCACGGCCGTCACAGCCACCGTCCCCGGGCCGGGACGTCGAGGTCCTGCAGGAACGGGTTGGACGCGCGCTCCCGGCCGATCGTGGTCGTGGGGCCGTGGCCGGGCAGCACGACGGCGGAGTCGTCGCGGGTCAGGATCGTGTCGCGCAGGCTCGCCATCATCTGCTCGGAATCGCCGCCGGGCAGGTCGGTGCGGCCGATCGACCCGGCGAACAGCGTGTCGCCCGCGAAGATCACGTCGACGCCCTCGGCGGTGGGGGTGCTGAAGATGACCGAGCCCTGGGTGTGGCCGGGGGTGTGGTCGACGCGCAGGGTGAGACCGGCGAGCTCGAGGGCGGCGCCGTCGTCGAGCGGCCGGACCTCGCGCGGTTCGCGCAGCGTCAGCGGCCCTCCGAAGGCGGCCTTGGCCTGCGGGGAGAGGCCCCGCAGCGGGTCGGCCAGCATGTCGCGGTCGGCCGGGTGGATCCAGGCGGGCACGTCGTGGCCGTCGCACACGGGCGCCACGCTGTAGACGTGGTCGATGTGCCCGTGGGTGAGCAGCACCGCCACCGGCGTGAGCCGGTGCTCGGCGAGCAGCGCTTCGAGGGGCTCGGTGGCGTCCTGGCCGGGGTCGACCACGACGCACGCCTCCCCCGCGTCCGTCGCCACCACGTAACAGTTGGTCTGGAACGACCCCGCCGGAAACCCTGCAACTAGCACGCGGGCAAGCGTAGGCCGTGTGCCGCGGCTCAGGGGCGATGGGCTTCGTGATCCAGATGGCTCCAGGCAAGGCGGAGGGCGGCTCTCGTACCGGGCGTACTCGAGTCGCCCGACAACGCAGCCGGGGGCCATCTGGGCGCGAAGACCGCGGCCGTGAGGCGCGGGATACGGCCTCGCCGGGGCCTCTCAGGTGCGGCCGCTATCCTCGCGCGGGCCGAGGTGACGACGGGAGCGGTGACGGTGGCGACGAACCAGATGCGGCGTGAGGCGGCGAAGCGCAAGCTCGTCCGCCAGCGGGAGCGCCAGGCGGCACAGGCGCGGCGGCGGCGCCAGCTGACGGTGATCGGGTCGGTGGCTGCCGTCGTCGTGGTCCTCGTCGGCGTCGTGCTCTTCGCCACCCTCGGCCAGGGCTCCGGCGCCGCCCCCGCGGCCGCGCCCACGCCCGAAGCCGCTCCGACGGCCGCGGCCGAGACCCCCGCCGCCATCCCGACGGCCGCGGCCCCGCTGCCGAAGCGGCCCACCGCCCTCCCGGCCACGGTCAACTGCAGCTTCCCTGCGGACGGGCAGGCGGCGCGGCCGGTCAAGCCGCCTGCAGGCGGGAACGTGAGCACGCAGGGCACCGTCGGCGTCACGCTCCAGACCGGCGACGGGCCGATCGGCCTCACCCTCGACAAGGCCCTCGCGCCGTGCACGGTCGACAGCTTCGTGAGCCTCGCCCAGCAGGGCTACTTCGACAACACCACGTGCCACCGGATCACCACGGCTCCCGGCCTCCAGGTGCTGCAGTGCGGCGACCCGAGCGGCACGGGCTCGGGCGGCCCCGGCTACACGATCCCCGACGAGGTGTTCCCCGAGCTGAAGTACGGCCGCGGGATCCTCGCCATGGCCAACACCGGCCAGCCCAACTCGGGCGGCAGCCAGTTCTTCATGATCTACGGCGACGGCGAGCTGCCCCCGCAGTACACGGCGTTCGGCTCGATCACGCCCGACGGCCTGCAGGTGCTGGACACGATCGCCAAGCGCGGCTCGGACGGTTCGCTGGAGCCGAGCCCCGGCGGCGGGAAGCCGGTGCAGCCGGTGACGATCGAGAAGGCGACCGTCGCCGCCTAACCCGCGCTGGTCACCCGGTACACGTCGTACACGCCCTCGACGTTGCGCACGGCCGAGAGCACGTGGCCCAGGTGCTTCGGGTCGCCCATCTCGAAGCTGAAGCGCGAGATCGCCACCCGGTCCTTCGACGTCGCCACGGACGCCGACAGGATGTTGACCTTCTCGTCGGCGAGCACCTTCGTGATGTCGCTCAGCAGCCGGTGCCGGTCCAGCGCCTCGGCCTGGATGGCCACGAGGAACACCGAGCCCGGCGACACCGACCACGCCACGTCGACGATGCGCTCGGACCGCCCGTGCAGGTCGCCCGCGTTGGTGCAGTCCACCCGGTGCACGGAGATGCCGCCGCCGCGCGTGACGAAGCCCATGATCTCGTCGCCCGGCACCGGGGTGCAGCACCGCGCGAGCTTCGTGTAGAGATCGCCGACGTCGCCGTCGTGGCCCCGCACGACCACGCCCGCCTCGCCCCCGGAGCGCTGCCGCATCGTGGACGGCGTGGCCCGCTCGGCCAGGTCCTCCTCCGCCTGCTCCTCGCCGCCGAGCAGCGCCGTGAGCCGTTGGATGACGTGCCGGGCGCTGGCGTGCCCCTCCCCCACCGCGGCGTACAGGGCGGCGAGGTCCGGGAAGTGCAGCTCGTGGCTGAGCGCGGCCATCGCGTCGGCGGACACCAGCCGCTGCAACGGCATCGACGTGCGCCGCGCCTCCCGCGCGATCGCGTCCTTGCCCGCCTCGATGGCCTCTTCGCGCCGCTCCTTCGCGAACCACTGCTTGATCTTCGTCTTGGCCCGCGGTGAGGCGACGAACGCGAGCCAGTCGCGGCTCGGGCCCGCCCCCTCCGCCTTGGACGTGAAGATCTCGACGACGTCGCCGGACTCCAGCGTGCGCTCCAGCGCGACGAGCCGCCCGTTCACCCGCGAGCCGATGCACCGGTGGCCCACCTCGGTGTGGACGGCGTAGGCGAAGTCCACCGGCGTCGACTTCGCGGGCAGGGTGATCACGTCGCCCTTCGGCGTGAACACGAAGATCTGTTGGGCACCCAGGTCGTAGCGCAGCTGCTCGAGGAAGTCGCCCGGGTCGGCGGCCTCACGCTGCCAGTCCAGCAGCTGGCGCATCCACGACATCTCGTCGATCTCGACGCTCGCCGAGCCCTGCGTGCGCGGCGTCTCCTTGTAGCGCCAGTGCGCGGCGATGCCGTACTCGGCGGTGCTGTGCATGTCGTGCGTGCGGATCTGCACCTCGAGCGGCTTGCCGTCGGGCCCGATCACCGTGGTGTGCAGCGACTGGTACACCCCGAACCGCGGCTGCGCGATGTAGTCCTTGAACCGCCCCGGCATCGGCTGCCACAGCGCGTGCACCATGCCGATGGCGGCGTAGCAGTCGCGCACCTCGTCGACGAGCACGCGCACGCCGACGAGGTCGTGGATGTCGTCGAAGTCGCGCCCCTTGACGATCATCTTGCGGTAGATCGAGTAGTAGTGCTTGGGCCTGCCCTCGACCGAGACGTTGGTGAGCCGCGCCGCGTCGAGCTGCTGGCGCACCTCGTCGATGACCTGCTTGAGGTAGGTGTCGCGCGACGGGGCGCGCGTGGCCACCAGCCGCACGATCTCGGAGTACTTCTTCGGGTGCAGGATCGCGAAGGACAGGTCCTCCAGCTCCCACTTGACGGTCGCCATCCCGAGCCGGTGCGCGAGCGGCGCCATCACCTCCAGCGTCTCGCGCGCCTTCTTCGCCTGCTTCTCCGGCGACAGGAAGCGCATCGTGCGCATGTTGTGCAGCCGGTCGGACAGCTTGATGACCAGCACCCGGGGGTCGCGGGCCATCGCGACGACCATCTTGCGGATGGTCTCCGCCTCGGCCGCGTTGCCGAACTCGACCTTGTCCAGCTTGGTGACGCCGTCGACGAGGTGCGCCACCTCGTCGCCGAACTCCTCGCGCAGCCGGTCCAGCGAGTAGTCGGTGTCCTCCACCGTGTCGTGCAGCAGCGCCGCCACCAGCGTGGTGGTGTCCATGCCCAGCTCGGCGAGGATCGTCGAGACGGCCAGCGGGTGCGTGATGTAGGGATCGCCGGACTTGCGCTTCTGGCCCGCGTGCTTCGCTTCGGCCACCTCGTACGCGTGCGTCAGCAGCGCCAGGTCGGCCTTCGGGTGCAGGGTGCGGTGAACGCTCGCCAGGGGCTCCAGCACCGGCGGCACGGCCGCGACCCGCTGCGGGGTCATGCGCCGGGCCAGGCGCGCGCGAACCCGGCGGGTGGCGGACGGGCGGGAGCCGTCCGGGCCGGGGACCGGCGGCGCCGCGGGCTGCAGATCGGTCATGCCGTGGGGAGCTCCACGACCCCAGGATAGTGGCCTTAGATGACGAGCACCGCGTGCACCGGTAACAAGCTCAGCCGATCGCGTCCACCGAGCGCGGCGAGCTCCAGCAACACGCCGACGCCCACCACCTCGGCGCCGACGTCGGCCAGCAGTTCGCACGTGGCCGCGGCGGTGCCGCCCGTGGCGAGCACGTCGTCGACGACGAACACGCGCGCCCCGGCCGCGATCGTGTCCGCGGGCAGCTCGAGCGTCGCGGTGCCGTACTCCAGCTCGTACGTGCGGGACGCGGCGACCCGCGGCAGCTTGCCCGCCTTGCGCACCGGCACCACGCCCGTGCCCGCCACCAGCGCCGCCGCCGCGCCGAGCAGGAAGCCCCGCGCCTCGATGCCGACGACCACGTCGGCCGCGCCCACCGACGTCGCCAGCTCCGTGGCCACGGTCGTGAACGCCGCGGGGTCGGCCAGCACCGGCGTGATGTCGCGGAACAGCACGCCGGGCGACGGGAAGTCCGGGACGTCGCGGACGAGGTCCCGGACTCGGTCGAGGTCGGGCTCCTCGGGCTCCGTCACCGGTGCCGCTTGCCGGTGGGCCTCGACGCCTTGCCGGTGGGCCGGGCCCGGCCCGCGGCGTGGGCGGGCTTGCCCGCGCGGCTCGGGGTGCTCGCGGCCGCCGCGACCGCCCGTTCCCGCCGCAGCTGCCGGGCGAGCTCGGCGTCGTCGGACAGGTCGGGCTCCGCGCCCTCCTCGGCGGCGGGCTCGGCGGGCGCCGCGGCCGACGACTTGGCGCGCTGCCGCCGGGACAGCACCCGCGCGGCCTGCTCCTGGAAGCGGCGGTCGCGCATCTTGAGGTCGACCAGCAGCGGCGTGGCCAGCAGCAGCGACGACAGCGCCCCGGCCAGGATGCCGACGAGCTGCACCAGCGCCAGGTCGGCCAGCGTGCCCACGCCCGAGCACCCCGACGCCGACGACCAACAGCCCGACCACGGGCAGCACCGCGATGAGCGAGGTGTTGATCGAGCGCATCAGGGTCTGGTTCAGCGCGAGGTTGGCCGCCTCGGCGTAGGTGCGGCGGGTGAGCCCGAGCAGGCCGCGGGTGTTCTCCTTGACCTTGTCGAACACGACGACGGTGTCGTAGAGCGAGAAGCCGAGGATCGTCAGCAGGCCGATCACCGTGGCGGGCGTCACCTCGAAGCCGACGATCGAGTAGACGCCCATCGTGACGACGACGTCGTGGACCAGCGCCACCAGCGCCGCCGCCGCCATCGCCCGCTCGAAGTAGAACGCCAGGAACAGCGTGACCAGCACGAGGAACACGGCGAGCGCGATGAGCGCCTGCTGGGTGATCTGGCCGCCCCAGCTGCCGCTCACCGCGCTGATGCTGATCACGTTCGGCGAGGGCACCCCGTCGGCGCCGCGTGGGCCGAAGGCGTCGAACAACGCCTGCTTCACGGTGACCGTCTGGGCGAGGGACAGCGTCTCTGACCGGATCAGCACCGACCGCCGCCGGGCCGGTGCCCGCCGTCTGCACGGACGCGGGCTCGACGTCGATGGCCTTCTGGAAGACCTCCTGCACGGCGGGCGTGGTGGCGGGGGCCGTGGCCGTGTTGGCCGGGAACTGGATCTGCGTGCCGCCGGTGAAGTCGATGCCGAGGTTGAACCCCCGGAACACGATCGACGCCACGCAGATGAGCACCAGCAGCCCGAAGGCGACGTACCAGGTCTTGCGGCGCCCGACGATGTCGAACGCGCCGGTGCCGGTGTAGAGCCGGGAGAAGACCGACATCTCAGGCGCTCCCCTTCGTCAGCGGGACGGCCGATCTGCGCTCGGCGCCGATCTTGGCGACGGACCCGAGGCCGGACAGCGCCGGGCTGCCGAACACCCGCGAGCTGGACGCGAGTGCGACCAGCGGGTGGGTCACGAGGAACACCACGATCAGGTCGAGCACGGTGGACAGGCCGAGCGTGAACGCGAAGCCCTTCACCTGCCCGACGGCCAGGATGTACAGCACGGCCGAGGCGAGGAAGCTCACGGCGTCGGCGGACAGGATCGTGCGCCGGGCCCGCACCCAGCCGCGCGGCACCGCCGAGCGGAACGTGCGGCCCTCGCGCATCTCGTCCTTGAGCCGTTCGAAGAAGATCACGAACGAGTCGGCGGTGATGCCGATCGCCACGATGAAGCCCGGCGACACCCGCGAGGTCGAGCGTGAAGCCGATCCACCGCCCGAGCAGCACGAGCACCGCGAACACGATCACGCCGGAGAGGACGAGCGACAGGATCGTGAGCACGCCCAGGACGCGGTAGTAGATCAGGCAGTAGACGAACACGAGCAGCAGCCCGATCCCGCCCGCGATCAGCCCGGCCTCCAGTGACGCGAGGCCCAGCGTGGCCGAGACGGTCTGCGCCTCGTTCGACTCGAACGACAGCGGCAGCGACCCGTACCGCAGGATCCCGGCGAGGTTCTGCGCCTGCGCCTGGCTGAACTGGCCGGAGATCTCGGTGGAGCCGAAGATCGCGCCCTGGATCGTGGGCGCGGACACGACCTTGCCGTCGAGGGTGAACGCGACCGCCTCGCCGATGTGCTCGGTGGTGTACTTGCCCCAGATCGCCTCGCCCGCGCTCTTGAACGTGACGTTCACGACGTAGCCGACGCCCTGGCCGTTGGCGGCCGCCTGCGCGCTCGCGATCTGCGTGCCCTCCAGGAACGACGGGCCGAGCGCGTACTTGACGGTGCCGTCCTGGTTGCAGGTGACGAGCGGGAGCGCCGGGTCGTCGTAGCCGGTGAGCGGATCGGGCTTGCTGCAGTCGAACGTCTGCAGCGCGATCTGCTGGGTGGTCGGGTCGGTGCTCTGCTGGACGGCCTTGGCGGCCGCGATCTCCTTGGCGAGCTGCGGGTCGGCGGGCGTCGCCGCCCCGGCCGCCGGAGCCTGCGTCGGGGCGGGCTGCGGGGCAGGGCCGGGCTGCGGGGCCGGGGTGGGGCTCGGGGCCTGCAGCGGCACCGAGTACGCGACAGGCTTCACCGGCTGTCGGGCCGGGTCGGCGGCGCCCTGCGGGGCCGGGGACGGCGTCGCCGCGCCGCTGGGCGGCGTGATGGCGGGCGTGGGTGTGGCGCCCGGTGCCGGGGCGGTGCCCGCGGGCGGGGCGGGGGCGGGCGCGGCGGGCACCGGCTGGCCGATCACCGGCCGGAAGCGCAGCTGCGCGGTCTGCCCCAGCGACCGGGCCTGCTCGCCCGCGTCGCCCGGCACCGTGATGGTGATGTTGTCGCCGTCGAGGACGACCTCCGCGCCGCTCACGCCCAGGCCGTTGACCCGTTGCTCGATGATCTGCTGGGCCTGCACGAGCTGGTCGCGGGGCGGGGAGCCGCCGTCGACCGTGCGGGCCACCAGCGTGACCCGCGTGCCGCCCTGCAGGTCGATGCCGAGCTTCGGCGCGGGCTTGCCGTCGCCGGTGAAGAAGACGAGCGCGTAGAGCACGACGACGATACCGACGAACGCCGCCAGGTAGCGCCACGGACGGATGCGCCCGGGGGTGGTAGCCACTGAGTTCTCTTCCTGGAGTCACCGCGGGCAGCGCCGCGGCGGGTGGATCAGCTGCGCGGGGTGCCGTTCGTGGAGTCGTCCTTCTCCCGGGTCTGCTCCCGGTCGGTCTCCACGTCCTTAACGAGGCTGGGCTGCTCCGGGTTCTCCACGGGCGCCTTCTCCAGCGACGGCGCGGCGGGCTCCTCGACGACGGCGGGCGGCTCGTCGACGTGGACGGGCTCCTCGCTGGCGATCTTCTCGCGGACGGCCGCGCGCACCCAGGTGGTGACGACGCCGTCGGCGATCTCCAGGTCGACCGTGTCCTCGTACGAGGCGTCGACGACCGTGGCGCGCAGGCCCGAGGTGGTGCTCACGATGTCACCCGGCTCCAGCGACGACTGCAACGCCTGCATCTGCTGCTGCGCCCGCTTTTGCTTGCGGCTCGACAGGAAGATCGGGATGAACAGCAGCAGGATGAGGATGGGGAACAGCAGCGAGATGTCCATGGTCTGGGTCGGTCTCCGTCTCTCCACGCGTGGTCAGCCGAGTCTGCCGGCCCAGGGGTCAGAACAACGCCGCGGGTCCGCCGCCCGGCGGCAGCGGGACACCCAGGTGGCTCCACGCCGCCGCGGTGGCGACCCGTCCGCGCGGTGTGCGGGCCAGCATCCCGGCGCGCACGAGGTAGGGCTCGCAGACCTCCTCGACGGTACCGGCTTCCTCACCGACCGCGACGGCCAACGTGGACACACCCACCGGGCCGCCGCCGAAAGAGCGCACGAGCGCGCTCAACACCGCGCGGTCGAGCCGGTCGAGGCCGAGCTCGTCGACGTCGTAGACCTCCAGCGCGGCGCGGGCGACGCCGCGGTTGACCGCGCCGTCCGCGCGCACCTCGGCGAAGTCGCGCACCCGGCGCAGCAGCCGGTTGGCGATGCGCGGCGTGCCGCGCGAGCGGCCCGCGATCTCGGCGCCGCCGTCGGGGCGCAGGTCGACGTCGAGGATGCGGGCCGCGCGGCGCAGCACCCGCTCCAGGTCGGCGGGCTCGTAGAACTCCATGTGCGCGGTGAACCCGAAGCGGTCGCGCAGCGGCCCGGTGAGCGCACCCGACCGGGTGGTGGCCCCGACCAGCGTGAACGGGGCGATGTCGAGCGGGATCGACGTGGCGCCCGGCCCCTTCCCGACGACGACGTCGACGCGGAAGTCCTCCATCGCGAGGTAGAGCATCTCCTCGGCGGGCCGGGCGATGCGGTGGATCTCGTCGATGAACAGCACGTCGCCGGGCGCGAGGTTGGAGAGCATGGCGGCGAGGTCGCCCGCCCGCTCGAGGGCGGGCCCGCTGGTGAGCCGGATCTGCGCTCCGAGCTCGGCGGCGACGATCAGCGCGAGGCTGGTCTTGCCCAGCCCCGGCGGGCCGGAGAGCAGCACGTGGTCGGGCGGGTCGCCGCGGCGGCGCGCGCCCTCCAGCACGAGCGACAGCTGCTCGCGCACGCGGGCCTGCCCGACGAACTCGGCGAGGTTGCGCGGCCGCAGGCTCGCCTCGACCTCCAGCTCCTCCGGCTCGGCGGCGGGCGTCAGCTCACCCACGGCGCCCCCCGCAGAGGTGTGCGGCGCACCCCGGCAACGCCACACCGCGGCACGGCGCGCCCAGGCCGGCACGGCGAACGTGGGCAACGTCGCACCGCTGCACCGCCGACCGACCCCGGGGCGGCACCGCATGCCCGGTCGACCGGGCCGCATGCCCGGTCGACCGGGTGCACGGCCGGTCGACCGGGGGCGCGGCCGAGGCGCCGAGGTGGGCACCGGTCATCGGGCGCGGCCCAACGCGGTGAGCGCGGCGCGCAGCAGGCCGCTGGCGTCGGCGGCGCTGTCGGCGGCGAGGGCGTTGTCGACGGCGGCCTCCGCCGGTCGCGCGGTGAACCCGAGGCCGAGGAGCGCCTCGACCACCTGCTCCCGGCGGGGGTCACCGCCGAGGCGCTGCGGCACCAGGGCGGGCGCCGCCGCGGGCGCGACGACCTTGTCCTTGAGCTCCAACACCATGCGCTGCGCGACCTTCGGGCCGATGCCCGGCACCCGGGTGAGCGCCTTGACGTCGCCCTGCAGCAGTGCGGTGGCCAGCGCGTCCGGGTCGAGGACGGCCAGCGTGGCGAGCGCCATCCGCGGCCCGATGCCCGCCACCGACTGGAGGAGGCCGAACACGTCGCGCTGCTCGTCGTCGGTGAAGCCGAAGAGCGTGAGCGAGTCCTCCCGGACGACGAGCGCGGTGGCGAGCCGGGCCTGCTGACCGCGGCGGAGGGTGGCGAGCGTGTTGGGGGTGGCCTGCACGGCCAGTCCGACGCCGCCGACCTCGACGACGGCGTGGTCGAGCCCGATCGCGATGACCTCACCCCGCACCGAGCTGATCATCCCGCAGCACCTCTCCTCGTTTTCGCCGCCGCGGCGAGGCGGGCGCGGTGGGCGCGGGCCAGCTCGTCCGAGCGGGCCTTGGCCTCGGCCATGCGCGACAGCATCGGGGCGCGCCAGCAGTGGCAGATCGCGAGCGCGAGCGCGTCGGCGGCGTCGGCGGGACGGGGGGCGTCGGCGAGCGCGAGCAGCCTGGTGACCATCGCCGTGACCTGCGCCTTCCCGGCCCGACCTTCGCCGGTGACCGCCGCCTTCACCTCGCTGGGGGTGTGGAAGGCCACCGGCAACCCGGCGCGGGCGGCGAGCAGCGCCACCACCCCCGAGGCCTGCGCCGTGCCCATCACCGTGCGCACGTTCTGCTGGCTGAACACCCGCTCGATTGCGACCACGTCGGGCTGGTGCCGGTCGATCCACTCCTCGACGACCGCGCCGACGGCCAGCAGCCGCCGCTCGACGGGCGCGTCGGCCGGGCTGCGCACCACGTCGACCGCGACGCACCGGACCTGCCGCCCGCCGCTGCCGTCGACCACGCCGAGGCCGCAACGGGTCAGCCCCGGGTCGACACCGAGCACCCGCACCCGCCGCTCCCTCCGCGAACAGTCGTTCGAGGGGAGGCTACCGGCGCTCGGGGGTGAGCCCGGCGGGGCACGCCGCACGCCGAGACCGACGTTTGCGGTGATCGAATCCCGGAAACGTCGGGTTCGACGAGATCAGGCCAGCTGAGCGAGCCACCGCCGGATCTCCCGACGGCTGCGGAGCCGCACGACCGAGGGGTGGTCGGGCCGCGAGAGGACGTCCTGCACGCGCGGCCCGATCCGGGAGTAGGAACCCCACGCCCAGCGCACGACGTGCTCGGGATCGGTGAAGATCGTGTGCAGCGGCGGCTCGTGGTTGCCGTTCCACAGCTCGACGCGGCGGACCCTGCGCACCACGGTGCGCGACAGGAGCTGCGCGAACACCCGCGTCCGTGAGAGGTCCAGCCACACCAGCAGGTCGGCCCGGGCCAGCAGCAACGAGCGGACCTGGTCGTACTGCCACTCGACGACCCACGACTCGGTCGCCGCGAGCGCGGTGACCTCGGCGACGAACGTCGGCCGCGGCACCCAACCGGGCCCGTGGAACAGGGCGTCCAGCTCCTGGTGGGGTATCCCGAGCCGGGCCGCCAGCGCAGCCGCCAGCGTCGTCTTGCCGGATCCGGAGCAGCCGGTGACGAGTACCCGCCGGGGCCGGTGCGGCAGCGGGTCGTCAGCCGTCAGCGGGGTGTCCCCGCGGGTCATCGCTGGTCGGCGAAGCAGCGCAGCACGAGGCCGGTGCGGGGCTTCGGCACGAAGAACGTGGACTTGCGGGGCATGAGGACGCCCCGCGCGGCGAGGTCGAGCACGGTGGCGGTGGGGGTGGCGGGCACGAGCAGCGCCACCCCGCCGCTGCGGCGGGCCTCGTCGACGGCGGCCGCGACCGAGTGCCGCAGCACCACCGCCCGCTTGCCGACGAGGAGGACGTCGACGAGCGCGACCGGCAGCTCCCGCCACGCGGCGGGTGCGACGGCCGCGGTATCCGGATCGGTGAGCCGCCGCCAGCGCTCGCCGTCCGTGGCGAGCACGAGCGGCGTGGTGGTGGCGGCCAGCAGCTCTTCGGCCTCGGCGGCGGTGAGCGGCTCGGTCGGTGCGGATCGGAAGTGGCGCACGTCGAGCCGGTCGAGCGTCGTGCCCGGCAGCACCCGGTGGATCGCCCGCACCTGCGGCCCGTGCTCGCCCGCGGGCACCACCAGCGCAAGCACCCGCCCGGCGGCCCCGACATCGGCGGACGTGGCGGACCCGGCACCGCCGGGCCCCTCGCCACCGGCCGATGCGGCACCACCCCACTCCCCGCCCGCGGCCGTGGGGGTGGACGTGGCGGGAGGCGCGGCAGAGCCGGCGCGGCGGCGGAGGCGGCGGCGGCGGACGCCGCGGCGGGCGCGGCGGCAGGCGGGCGCGGCGGCGGCGGGCGCGGCGGCGGCGCGGCGGCGGCGGCGGCGGCGGGTACGGCGGCGGCGGGTACGGCGGCGGCGGCCCAGCGGTGGTGGCCGTCGGCGATCACCGCGTGGCGGCGGGCGAAGTCGGCGCGGACGGTGGCCACCTCGGCGGGGTCGGCCACGCGCCAGAGCCGGTGCCGCACGCCCGACGTCGTCGGTGAGGTCCGCGTCGGGCGTGCGCTCGGCGACGACCCGGCCTGCGAGCGCGGCCGCGGGCCCCGGCGGCGCCGCCGTGGGCGAACACCACCGGCTCCAGGTCGGCGCGGGTGGCGGCGCGCAGGGCCCGCCGGTCGGCGACGACGGCCGCGACCGTGGCCTCGTGCGGCGCGACGACCGACGACGGCGCGAGCGCGACCGCGCCCACCCATCCCCGCGTGGGCGGCTGCGGCCCGGGCCCGGCGAGCTCGTACACGTACAGCGCGGCGGCGCGCTCGACCGCGAACGTGCCATCCGCCCGCCAGGCGGCGAGGCGGGCGGCCGCGTCCTCGGCGCCGAAGGTCGGCAGGGTGAGGTGCACGATGCTGCGCGGATCGGCCGAGGTGAGCCGCGCCCGCTCGGCGGGCTCGATCAGGTCGTACGCGGGCGCCGTGTACGCGGCGAGCCGCACCGGGTCCGCGTAGCGCGTGGCCACGAACGGCGCCACGTCCAGCCCGGCGGAACGGTGGCCCGGCTGGTCAGTGGGCCGCGTCGTCCCAGCTCCGTCCGTAGCCGACGGAGACCTCCAGCGGCACCGACAGCTGCGCGGCCGCCCCCATCTCGCGCCGCACGAGCGCCTCGACCGCTTCGCGCTCGCCCTCGGCCACCTCGAGCACGAGCTCGTCGTGCACCTGCAACAGCATGCGGCTGTGCAGCCCCTCGGCCCGCAGCGCGCGGTGCACGCCGAGCATCGCGACCTTGATGATGTCGGCCGCGCTGCCCTGGATCGGCGCGTTGAGGGCCATCCGCTCGGCCATCTCGCGGCGCTGCCGGTTGTCGCTCGTGAGATCGGGCAGGTAGCGGCGGCGGCCGAGGATGGTGGCGGTGTAGCCGTCCTTGCGGGCGACGTCGACGATGCTGCGCAGGTAGTCGCGCACACCCCCGAAGCCCTCGAAGTAGCCGTCCATCAGGCTGCGCGCCTCCTCGGTGGGGATGCGCAGCTGGTTGGAGAGGCCGAACGCGGACAGGCCGTACGCCAGCCCGTAGTTCATCGCCTTGATCTTGGCGCGCTGGGCCGGGCTGACCTCGGTGGGATCGACGCGCGAACACGCGGGCGGCGGTCTCGGCGTGGAAATCGTGCTGCGAGCGGAACGCCTCGATGAGCGCCGCGTCCTCCGAGAGGTGCGCCATGATCCGCATCTCGATCTGGCTGTAATCCGCGGTCATCAGCTCGGCGTAGCCCGGCCCGACGATGAACGTCTCGCGGATGCGCCGCCCGGCCGCCGTGCGGATCGGCACGTTCTGCAGGTTGGGCTCGGTGGACGACAGCCGCCCCGTGGCCGCGATGGTCTGGCTGTAGGTGGTGTGGATCCGCCCGTCGTCGGCGATGGACTTCAGCAGGCCCTCGACGGTGATCTTGAGCCGGGTGGCGTCGCGGTGGACGAGCAGGTGGGAGAGGAACTCGTGCCCGGTCTGCTCGTAGAGGGTCTGCAGCGCATCCGCATCGGTGGTGTAGCCGGTCTTGGTGCGCTTGGTCTTGGGCATGTTCAGCTCGTCGAACAGCACGACCTGCAGCTGCTTCGGCGAGCCGAGGTTGATCTCCTTGCCGATCACCGAGTAGGCGTCCTGCGCGGCCTGCTTCACCTGCGCCGCGAACTCGGCCTCGAGCGAGGACAGCAGGTCGTGGTCGACGGCGATGCCCGCCGTCTCCAGATCGGCCAGCACGTACTCGAGCGGCAGCTCCAGCTCGGCGAGCAGCTCGCTGCCCGCCTTCTCGGCCAGCTCGGCGTCGAGCGCATCGGCCAGCTCCGCCACCGCCGACGCCGCGACCATCTGCGTGGTGGCCCGCTCCGCCTCGGCCTCCTCCTCGCCGCCGAGCAACGAGAGCTGGCCGCCCTCGTCCTCGCTGCCCTGCCGCAGCTCGCGGCGCAGGTAGCGGAGGGTGAGATCGGCGAGGTCGAAGCTGCGCTGGCCGGGCCGGGTGAGGTAGGCGGCCAGCGCGGTGTCGCTGGTGAGCCCCACGAGGCTCCAGCCCCGGCCGCGGAGGGCGTGCATGGCGGCTTTCGCGTCGTGCGCGGCCTTCGGGACGGCCGGATCGGCGAGCCACTCCCCCAGCGCCGCCTCGTCGTCCGGGGTGAGCGCGGCGACCTCGACGTAGCCCGCCTGCGGCAGCCCCGCGGCGGCGCCCGCCGCCCGGGCCTCGACCGACGGCTCGCCCGTGGCGAGGCCGATGCCGGTGAGATCGGCGGCCGCGGCGGTGCCGACGACGCCGTGGAACGCGAGCCCGACCCGCCGCCCGTCGCGGGCGTGCTCATCGAGCCAGGCCCGCAGCCCGCCCGCGGGGATCGCACCGCCCTGCACCTCGATGCCGCCCTCGGCCTCGGGCTCGGCGCTCTGCAGCGTGGCGAACAACCGCTCGCGCAGCACGCGGAACTCCAGCTCGTCGAAGAGGCGGTGGACCGCGTCCCGATCCCACGGGCGCACGGCGAGGTCCTCCGGCCGGGCGTCCAGCGGCACATCGCGCACCAGCTCGGTGAGCTGCCGGTTGAGCACCACCCCGGCCAGGTGCGCCCGCAGCGCATCGCCCGCCTTGCCCTTCACCTCGTCGACCCGGTCGGTGAGCTCGGCGAGCGAGCCGAACTCCCGCACCCACTTCGCGGCCGTCTTCTCACCGACGCCCGGGATCGAGGGCAGGTTGTCGGAAGGGTCGCCGCGCAGCGCCGCGAAATCCGGGTACTGGGCGGGGGTGAGCCCGTAGCGCGCCATGACGGCATCGGGATCGATCCGCCCCAGCTCGGACACCCCGCGCGTGGGGTAGAGGACCGTGACGTTGTCGCTGACCAGCTGGAACGCATCGCGATCGCCGCTGGTGATGAGCACCTGGAAGCCATCGACCTCGGCCTGCGTGGCGAGGGTGGCGATCAGGTCGTCGGCCTCGAAACCGGCCACGCCGAACTCGGGGATGGCGAGCGCGCGCAGGACCTCCTTGATGAGATCGACCTGGCCGCGGAAATCGTCGGGGGTGGTGGTGCGGTTGGCCTTGTACTCGGTGTAGCGCTCCGACCGGAAGGTCTGCCGTGAGACGTCGAAGCACACCGCCAGGTGCGTGGGCTGCTCGTCGCGCAGCAGGTTGATGAGCATCGCGGTGAAGCCGTAGACCGCGTTGGTGGTCTGCCCCGTGCCCGTGCGGAAGTTCTCCGCGGGGAGCGCGAAGAACGCCCGGTAGGCGAGGGAATGCCCATCGAGCAGGAGCAACCTCCGCCCGGTTGACGACGGGACGGGCGGGGCGGCGGCTGCGGTGCGGCTGGCGGGGCTCATCGGGGCCGAGTGTAGGACCGCCCACCGACAGTTTCCGGCCGGTGTCCGCATCGGGAACCCCACGGGAGGGCAGGCCGTTGCCACCGTGGGAAGCGCGCCGAGATTGTCCGAATATGCTCGGCCGCGCTCAGCTCGGACCAGGGGGGAAACGACCTCCCGTGACAGATGGAGAGCAGTCGTGAGCGTCAGCCTCACCAAGGGTGGAAACGTCAGCCTGACCAAGGAGGCTCCCGGCCTCACCAACGTGGTCGTGGGCTTGGGTTGGGACGTCCGCACCACGACCGGCACGGACTTCGACCTCGACGCGTCGGCGATCGTCGTCGGCGCCGATGGCCGCGTCCTCTCGGACAAGCACTTCGTCTTCTTCAACAACCTGACCACGCCCGACGGCACCGTCGAGCACACCGGTGACAACCTCACCGGCGAGGGCGAGGGCGACGACGAGCAGGTCAAGGTCAACCTCGCGAGCCTCGCCGCCGAGGCGGACAAGGTCGTGTTCCCGGTCAGCATCTACGACGCCGACGCGCGCTCGCAGAGCTTCGGCCAGGTGCGCAACGCGTTCATCCGCGTGGTCAACGCCGCCGACCAGAAGGAGCTGGCGCGCTACGACCTCACCGAGGACGCCTCCACCGAGACGGCCATGGTGTTCGGCGAGCTCTACCGCAACGGCGCCGACTGGAAGTTCCGCGCCGTGGGCCAGGGCTACGCGTCGGGCTTGTCCGGCATTGCGCGGGACTTCGGCGTCAACGTCTGATGGCCATCGATTACAACAAGCGGCCGGGCGCCAGTCCGCCTGACGCTGGCGGCGGGGTGTCGCTGTCCAAGGTCACCCTGACGAAGGCGTCGCCGAGCGTCTCGCTCACCAAGCGTGGCCAGGCAGGCGGGCAGCTGCGGGTCAACCTGCAGTGGAGCACGGGCGCGCCGCAGAAGAAGGGCCTGTTCGGCAGGCTCAGCGCGGGTGCCGGGGCCATCGACCTCGACCTCGCGTGCCTCTGGGAGTTCTCCGACGGCAGCAAGGGCGTCGTCCAGGCGCTCGGCAACGCGTTCCAGGCGCCCTACCAGGGCGCGCCGATCATCCGGCTCGACGGTGACGATCGCTCCGGCAGCAACGCCGCGGGCGAGAACATGTTCATCGACCTGTCCCGGGTGAACGAGATCCGCCGGATCCTCGTCTTCGCGTTCATCTACGAGGGCGTGCCCAACTGGGCGAGCGCCGACGGCGTCGTCACGCTCTACCCGGCGACCGGGCCCGAGATCGAGGTCCGCCTCGACGAGGCCGATACCGGCTCCCCCACCTGCGCGATCGCCACGCTCGAGAACAAGGGCGGCGAGCTGGTGGTGCACCGCGAGGTCCGGTACATCCGGGGCGGCCAGGCCGACCTCGACCGGGCCTACGGCTGGGGCATGGAGTGGACACGCGGCCGGAAGTAGCGTGCGCCATTTCGGCTACCTGAGCGCGGCGCAGGTCGCCGCGCTCTTCGAGCGTCCACCGGAGCGGTTCGACCGCGGCAGCGGAACCGACCTGCTCTCGGTGGCGCTCGGCGCCACCCTCTACATGCCCGCCGACCGGCCGTCGCTGGTCGCCGACATCACCAAGCAGACGGCGGCCGGGGTCACCTCGGTCGTCGTCTGCCTGGAAGACGCGATCGCCGACGAGCAGGTCGGGGCGGCCGAGGACAACCTGGTCGACGCGTTCACGGTCCTGCACGCGGAGTCGCACGCGGAGCTGCCGCTGCTGTTCGTCCGGGTGCGCGAGGCCAGCCAGATCCCCGCGCTCGTCCGGCGGCTCGGGAAGGCGGCGCACCTCCTCGACGGCATCGTCCTGCCGAAGTTCACCGCGCTGAGCGGCACCGAGTACCTGCTCACGCTGGAGGCGGCCGAGCGGGAAGCGGGCGTCTCGCTGCTGGCGATGCCGGTGATCGAGTCCGGCGCTGTGCTGTACGCCGAGACCCGCGTCGACGAGCTCACCCGCCTCCGCGCGTTGCTCCACCGCGACCGGCGGCGCATCCTGGCGGTCCGCATCGGCGCCACCGACCTGTGCGCGCTCTACGGCCTGCGGCGCTCCCCGGAGCTGTCCATCTACGACATCAAGGTCGTCTCGGCGCTGATCGGCGACGTCGTCAACGTGCTCGGCCGCACCGACGGCACCGGGTTCACCGTGTCCGGGCCGGTCTGGGAGTACTACGGCGGCCACGAACGGATCTTCAAGCCGCAGCTGCGGCAGTCGCCGTTCCACCAGCACGACGCCATGAGCCTGCGGGGCGAGCTGGTCTCCCGCGCCATCGACGGGCTGATCCGCGAGGTGCAGCTCGACCAGGCCAACGGCCTCATCGGCAAGACCGCCATCCACCCGGGGCACGTCGCCGTCGTGAACGCCCTTTCGGTCGTCTCGGCCGAGGAGTACCGCGATGCGCAGGACCTCCTCGCCGCCGGGCGCGCGAGCGGCGTGATGCCCTCCGGGCACCGCAACAAGATGAACGAGATCCGCCCACACCTGTCCTGGGCGCGGCGCACGATGTTGCGCTCGCAGGTGTTCGGGGTCGCGGCCGAAGGCGTGTCCTTCGTCGACATGCTCGTGCGCGGGTAATGGGAGCCACCGTCGAGCGGCTCGGGGTGCAGGTGCGTGCCCGCGGAGCCGGGCCCGATCCGCGGGTGTTGCTCGGGCTCGCGCTGCGGAACAACCCACGGCGCGCGCAGCTCCTGGTGTCGCGGGTGCTCGGCAAGCACGTGCCCACCGATCCGCGGGTGGTCCACGCGGCCGGTCTGCTCCTCGGCGCGCTGGTCGCCGACGCACTGGCCGCACGGCCGCCGCGCGCGCTGCCGGTCGACCTGCTGCACGCCGCGGTGCGGGGCGCGCCCGGCGCCGCGGGGGCGTTGCACGTCGAGGCGCGGGAGGCGATCGCGTCCGACGCGGTCGACGCCGTCGTGCTCGGGTTCGCCGAGACGGCCACGGCGCTCGGGCACTGCGTCGCGGAGGCCCTCGGCGGCGCGGACTACCTGCACTCCACGCGGCGTCCGGTGGCGGGCGTCGCCACCGCGGGCTCGTTCGTCGAGGAGCACTCCCACCACACCGGGCACCTGCTCCTGCCGTCCGACCCGGGGCTCCTGGCCGGGCCGCGCCCGCTCGTGCTGGTCGACGACGAGCTCTCCACCGGCCGCACCGCCGTCAACACGATCACGGCGCTGCACCGCGCCGCTCCGCGCGCGCACTACGTGCTGGCCACGCTGGTCGACCTCCGCGAGGACGCGCTCGCCGGGCTGCCCGACGGGGTGCGGGTGGACGTCGTGGCGCTCACCCGGGCGTGCCTCACGCTGCCGCCCGACCTCGCCGAGCGGGCCGTGGCCCTGCGCGCCGAGCTGGCGGGCGCGACCGCTGCTGCCCGACCGGCTGCCGCAGGCGCCCCTCACCACCCGGCCGTCTCAGGCGCCGCCGCTCCGGTCATCGCCTGCGCGACCCACGCGGGCGTCGATGCCATCGGCGCACACGCAGCAGGAGCAGGCGCGCCCGCCCGGGTACTCCTCGAGGACCTCGGCTGGCCCGCCGGGCTGCCCGCGGGCGCGCGGCACGGCTTCACCGCCGCCCACCACCGGCTGCTGGCCGTCGCCCTCCCCGAGCTGGCCGCCGACCTCGCCCGCGCGGCCGACGTGCGGGCAGGCGAGCGCACGCTGGTGCTCGGCACCGAGGAGCTGATGGCCGTGCCGCTGCGGCTGGCGGCGGCGCTGGCCGACGCGGGCCACGACGTCCGGTTCTCGACCACCACGCGCTCCCCCGCGGTCGTCGTCGACGAGCCCGACTACGCCCTCACCAGCGGCATCGCCTTCCCGTCGCACGACGACCCCGCCGACGGCCCCGGCCCCCGCTTCGCCTACAACGTGGCTCGGCGCTGGGACCACGTGATCGTGGTGGTCGACCCGCCCGGCGACACACCCGCCCTGCGCACCGGGCTCCTCCCGGCGCTCGCCCCGCACACCCGGCGCACCACCGTGGTGGTCACGCCGTGAGCACCCCCGAGCCGCTGCGCGGGCCGGAGTTCGGCAGCTACCCGCCCGACGAGGTCGCCTGGCTCCTCACCGACCTCTCCGACGTCGCGCTGGAGGCGCCGACGGAGGAACGCGAGGAGGCCGTGCAGAGCGGCGGGGCGCACTACGCCGAGTCGCTGCCGCACGAGTACCAGCCCGATGCCGCCTACCTGCGGCTCTACCACGAGGCGCTCGCCGAATCGGCAGGCAGGCTCGCCCAGGCCGTCGGCGTCGTCGCGGAGCTGGTGCTCGCCGAGCGCGGGCCCGACATCGTGCTCGCGTCGCTGGCCAGGGCCGGCACCCCGGTCGGGGCCCTGCTGCGCCGCTGGGCGGCGGCTCGCCACGGGCTCACGTTGCCGCACTACGCCGTGTCGATCGTGCGCGGCCGCGGCATCGACGGGGTCGCCCTCCGCCACCTGGCCGAGCACCACGACCCCGCCCGCGTCGTGTTCGTCGACGGCTGGACCGGCAAGGGCGCGATCAACCGCGAGCTGGCGGCGGCGCTGCGGGGCACCCCGTTCTCCCCCGAGCTGGCCGTGCTCGCCGACCCCGGCCGCTGCACCAGCACGTTCGGCACGCGCGAGGACTGGCTCATCCCGTCCGCCTGCCTCAACTCGACGGTGTCCGGGCTGGTGTCGCGCACCGTCCTCAACGACCGGCTGATCCGCCCCGGGATGTACCACGGGGCGAAGTTCTACGCCGCGCTCGCGCCGGCGGACGTCTCCACCGACTTCCTCGACGCGGTCGCCGCGCAGTTCGACCGCGTCACCGACACCCGCCCGCCCCGCGACCGCGCTCCCGACTACGCCGGTCTCGCGAGCGTCGAACGCATCACGGCGGCGTACGACATCGGCGACGTCAACCTCGTCAAGCCCGGCGTCGGTGAGACCACCCGCGTGCTGCTGCGCCGGGTGCCGTGGAAGGTGCTCGTCCGGGCCGGAGCGCCCGCCGCCGACCTCGCGCACGTGCGGCTGCTGGCCGCGCAGCGCGGCGTCCCGGTCGAGGAGGTGCCCGAGCTGGCCTACAGCTGCGTCGGGCTGATCCACCCGCGGTTCACCCGGGGCGCCACCGGCCCCGACGGGCGAGCGGTGCGCGCCGGATGATCGTCTGCCCATCGTCTGCGCTGACCTCGACCGCACGCTGATCTACTCAGCCAACGCCCTGGACCTGGGGAGCGAAACACCCCGGCTGCTGTGCGTCGAGATCTACAAGGGCGCCCCGCTGTCCTACATGACCGAGACGGCGGCCGAGCTGCTGCGCTCGTTGACGGCGCACGTCGTCCCCACCACGACGCGAACCCTCGAACAGCTCGCCCGGGTGCGCCTCCCCGGCCCGCCGTCCCGTTACGCGATCGCGAGCAACGGCGGCCACCTGCTCGTCGACGGCGTGCCCGACCCCGCCTGGAGCACGCGGGTCGCGGCGCGGCTGGCCGGGTGCGCCCCGCTCGCCGAGGTCGAGTCCCACCTCCGGGCGACGGCGGGGCCGTTCGTGCTCGCGCTGCGGGTGGCGAGCGACCTCTTCGTCTACGCCGTCGTCGACCGCGCCGCCCTCCCCGACGGCTGGGTCGACGCGCTCGCGGCGTGGTGCGCGCCCCGCGGGTGGGCGGTGTCGCTGCAGGGCCGCAAGGTCTACGCGGTGCCGCGGCCGTTGACGAAGTCGGCGGCCGCCCTGGAGATCCGCGACCGGCTCGGCGGTGGCACCCTGCTCGCGGCGGGCGATTCGCTGCTCGACGCCGACCTGCTCGACGTCGCCGACGCGGCGATCCGCCCCGCCCACGGCGAGTTGGCCGAGGCGGGGTTCACCAGAGACCACCTGACCGTCACCGACACCACCGGCGTGCGGGCAGGCGAAGAGATGCTGGCGTGGATGCACGCCCGCAGCGACAACGACAACGAGGAGGACGACGCCGTCATGGCGCTGTGGGACCAGCTGAAGAGCCGGATCGCCGATCTGCAGGGCAACACGAAGACGCAGGTCGCCAAGCACAAGAGCAAGGACTTCGCGAAGGCGAGCATGGCCATGTGCGCGTTGATCGCCGCCGCGGACGGCACGATCACGGCCGAGGAGCGGCGCAAGACCGCGGCGTTCATCGGCAGCAACGACGCGCTCTCGGTGTTCGAGCCGAGCGAGCTGCAGCAGCACTTCGAGTTCTACTCGTCGAAGCTGGAGCGCGACTACGACTTCGGCAAGGTCGAGGCGATCGCGACGATCGGCAAGCTGAAGAGCAAGCCCGAGGCCGCCCGCGCGGTGATCCAGGTGGGCATCATCATCGGCGGGGCCGACGGCAACTTCGACCCCGACGAGAAGCAGGCCGTGCGCGAGGCCTGCAACGCCGTGGGCATCTCGCCGTCGGAGTTCGACCTCTGACGACGGGCCGTGCGCGGGAACGGGGCTCTAGCTCCCGTTCCCGCGCACAGCCTCGCAGCTCAGGAGGAGTGCTCCATCTCCTCCAGCGTGCGGTGGGTGTCGACGCCCTTGGCGGCGAGCTTGCGGTTGCGCATCACGCTCGACAGGAACGCCGCTCCGATGAACGCGACGCCGATCAGGCCGGTGATGATCTCGTCGACGTGGTAGCCGATCCCGACGAGCAGGATCACCGACAGGGCGCCGATCGCCCAGTGCGCGCCGTGCTCGAGGTAGACGTAGTCGGCCAGCGTGCCCTTGCGCACGAGGAAGACCGTGAGCGAGCGGACGAACATGGCCCCGATGAGGCCGAGGCCCAGCGCGATGAGGATCGGGTCGGTGGTGATGGCGAACGCGCCGATCACGCCGTCGAACGAGAACGCCGCGTCGAGCACCTCGAGGTAGAGGAAGAGGAAGAAGCCCGCCTTGCCCGTGGCCTTGGCCAGCTCGGAGGGGCCGGAGCGGTGGCGTGCGGGCTCGGCCGCTTCGTCGTCATCCTCGTGTCAGCGGCCTGGTCGAAGAAGTCGCCGAGCCCGTTGACCAGCAGGTAGGTGACCAGGCCCAGCGCGCCCGACATGAGCACGACGTTGGGGTCGGTGGCCAGGGTCTCGGACATGACGACGAGCACGACGAGCACGATCACGATCGACAGCCGCGACAGCTGCCCGATCTTGGCCAGCGGCTTCTCCAGCCAGGACAGCCAGCGGATGTCGCGGTCTTCGAAGAGCCAGTCGAGGAAGAGCATCAGCAGGAACGTGCCGCCGAACGCGGCGATCTGCGGATAGGCGGCGTTGAGCAGCGCGGCGTAGCTCGTGGGGTCGCTCGGGGGCCGCTGCTCCAGCGCGAGCCGGACGGCCTCGATCGGGCTGAGCTGTGCGGTGATCCCGACGATGAGCAGCGGGAAGACCAGCCGCATGCCGAACACCGCGATGAGCACGCCGATGGTGAGGAAGATGCGCTGCCAGAACGCGCTCATCCGCTCCAGCACGGTCGCGTTGACCACGGCGTTGTCGAACGACAGCGAGATTTCGAGGATCCCGAGGATGGCACAGAGGACGAGCCCCGTGACGCCGGCGTACAGGAAGGCCACGACCAGCGACACGAGCGTGACCGCGTACGAAAGGCCGAATATCCGAAGGTTCATGTCCTCTGTTTCTGGCTCGCCGGTGGGGACTCGATGTCCAGTGTGCCCGGATTCGTCGCGTCGGGTCGGGGCGGGTGCCGGTCAAAACCCGTCCGAACGGCCCTCCTCGGACCGCACGCCGCCCTCGGCCGCGCTCACCGCGTAGACCGGCACGGTTCCCGCGGGTGCGCCGCCGTCCTGGAGCCGGGTGGCGCGGGTGCGCCCGACCACCTGCCAGCGGGCGCCGTCGAGGCGGCGCACGCGGTACTCGACGTTGCCCGCGACGGGGGTCCAGGTCACCTCGACGGTGCCGTCACCAGCGCGGACGGCGAGCACGCCGACCGGTGCGGCGGGGCCGAGGGTGGCGGGGGCCGAGTCGGAGCGGGTCTCGGGTGAGGTGCGGCCCGCCTGGATCGCGGCGACGGCGTACACCGGCGCCTCGACGCCGGGCGGCGCGCCGCCGTCCTCGATCGAGCTGTCGGTCACCCGGCCGACCACCTGCCACGTGCCGTCGGGGCGCATGCGGCGTACGCGATAGGTGACGCCGAGCACGGTCGACGGGGCCCACAGCACCACGACGTCGCCGCGCAGGTCACGCGCGGCATTGACCCACGCGGGTGGGTCGGGCGGCGCGACCGCGAGGTTCTCCAGCGCCTTCCGGGCGCCGTCGTGGTCGCGGCAGGCGGCGAGCACGCTCGTGCAGCGCGGCCTCGCGGTTCGCGTCCGGCCCGGCGACCGCGGCGGCGAAGCGCTCGCCCGCCCGCACGACCTCGTCGCGGGCCCGGGACCGCCGCTCGTCGAGGTCGGGGACGACGTCGGACGCCGTGCGGGCGAGGTCGTCGAGCTCGGCGGCGGCGGCCACCCAGCGACGGTCGGACGCCGCGGCAGCGGCCTCGGCCACCCGGCGTTCGGCGTCGGCCAGCACGGCCGCGACCTCGTCGGCGAGCGCCCGCGACTGCCCGGCCACCGAGCTGGTGCCTGCCGCGGCCGCCGCCGCGGCGACCAGCTCCTGCGCCTCCCGGGGGCGGCCGGCTCGGAGGGCGGCCCGGGCGCGGCGCAACAGGTCCGGCGCGGTGGCGGGTCCCTCCGGCCGATCTTCGCCGCGCCCGCGGGCCGCCGCTCCGCCGGGCCACCCGGTGCCGCCGTCGCGGCCCCCGGTCGCGCCCGCCCCCCGTCGACCCTCCGGCCACCCGGTCCCGCCGCCGCTCCCCGGGCCGCCCGCACCGCCTGCCTCACGTCGACCCTCCGGCCAACCGGTCCCGCCATCGCGGCCGCTTCCGGCGTGCCCGTCGGCCGTCTGGCTGCCCGGCACCGGCTCGACCACCGCCCCCAGATCGGCGGCCAGGTCGGCGATGACTCCGGCGGCGCGCCGCGGGTCCAGACCGCGTTCGGCCGCCTCGACCAGCAGGTGTGCGTGGTCGTCGGCCACGAGCCGGTCCTCGACCAGCACAGCGGCCCGCACCCGCGGCCGCAGGTACTCGGCGACGTCGGCCGCCACGGCGTCGAGGTAGGCCTCCACGGCGGTGCGGCCGGGGACGAGCAGCTCGTCCACGTGCACGAGGAGCTCGTCGACCACCGCCCGCAGCCGTCCGGCGGGCAGCTCCCGGGCGCGACCTCGCCACGCCGTCCACCCGGCCTTCACCTGCTGCTCGCTCGCCGACGGCACGAGCCCGAGCAGCGCGAGCAGCGTGGGCGGGGCTTCGGCCCCGGTCAGACGGCCGAACTCGGCGAGCAGCGCCTGGATCTGCCTGCGGCGTTCCGCACCGATCGACGGTCCGAGCATCCGGTGCCGCCGCACCCGCGTCGCGACCTCGTCCTTCGTCAACCCGCCGAGCGCGCCGACCTCCTCCAGCCCGGCGACCTTGTCGCGGGGGACGCCGCCGTGGCGTTGGACGAGCCGCGAGATGGCCGCGTCCAGCAGCGCGTAGCGCGCCGCATCGCGCTCCTCGCGGTGGGCGCGCGCCCTGACGGCGGCGCCGCGGCGGGTGTCCGCGTCGAGCAGCTCGGCGCTGCGCGCGGCGTGCGTCTCGACCAGCAGCGCGACGAGCGCGCGGTAGCGGGGGTGGTCGCGCTGGCGCTGCCAGAACGCCCAGACCTCGGCCACCCGCTCCGCGACGGCCGTGTCGTCCAGCTCCCCGGAGAGTTCCCTGTCGAGCGGTAGGTCGTAGAGCTCGAACGGGTCCGAGGTGTCCGGCCCACCCCGGCGCTCGACGGCCGCGAGCACCGTCTTGCGGTAGCCGTTGGGGTCGAAGGGCGGCAGTTCGCCCGCCTGCCTATTCACGACGTCGCTGCTTCCCCAGCTGATCGCGCTCGCGGGCCACCTCCGCCTGCGAGAGCGTGGCGCCGGTGGTGGCGGTGAGCACGAGCGGGATGGCGGCGTCGACGTGGAACGCGGTGACGTGCAGCACGCCGTCGAACCCCATCTCGAACGTCACGCGCACCTCGCTGCCCTCGCCGTAGCCGGGCGGGATGCCGGTGATCTCCCCCGCGATCAGCACCTTCGCGTCCTGCGCGCGGGCCGACTCGGCTTGGCCCTGCTGCTCGACGACCGTGACCTCGATGGTCGGCTGGTCGGCCCGCACCGTGCCGAACGAGCGGCTGGTGCGGATCGGGAGCCGGTCGTTGCGGTGCACCAGCCAGCTCACCTCCAACCGGCCCAGCTCCGCGTTCACGGCGAGCACACCGAAGCCGCGGGACACGACCGTGTCGACGCGGATCTCCACGGCGCGCCGCACCTGGGTCAGCGCCACGCCGAACGCGTCGGCCACCCGGCGGCAGGCGGCGTCGAGGTCGGCGGGGAGGGCGTCGTCGAGCGGCGCCCCGTCGCGGAGCCGCCCGCGGGAACGCAGGTCGGCCGCGACCATGCGTTCCAGCTCGGTCTTCTCCCCGTAGATCGCGGCGCCGCGGGCGACGGCCAGCTCGGGGTCGTGCAGCTGCGGGTCGAGCTCCAGCTCGCGGCGCAGCAGCTCGGCGACGGCGGGCATCCGCGACGAACCGCCGACCAGCAGCACCCGGTCGACCTGGGCCACGCCGCGGCGGGCGGCCTCGTCGAGGCAGGCGCGGGTGAGGTCGAGGGTGCGGCGCAGCAGCGGGGCCGTCATCTCCTCCAGCTCGGTGCGCGAGAGCGGCACGGTGGCGCGGGCACCGTCGTGCGTGACGACCACCTCGGTGCGCTCGGCGTCGGTGAGCTGGTGCTTGGCCCGTTCGGCGGTCAGCACGAGCGCCTGGGACCCCGCGGAGTCGTCGAGCGGGTCCTCGGCGTCGGGGTTGTCGGCGCAGAAGCGCCGCGAGAGGTGCAGCGCGATGCGCTCGTCCCAGTCGGTGCCGCCGAGCTGGTGGTCGCCCTCGACGGCGAGCACGGAGATGCGCCGGTCGGCGAGCTCGATGACGGTGGCGTCGAAGGTGCCGCCGCCGAGGTCGTAGACGAGCACGGTCTCGCTGGTCTTCGAGAGGTCCGGTCCGCCGTCGAGCCGTCCGAAGCCGTACGCGAGCGCGGCGGCGATCGGCTCGGAGAGCACCTCCACGACGTCGAGGTTGGCGTAGGTGCCCGCGAGCACGGTGGCGCGGCGCTCTTCGTCGCCGAAGTAGGCGGGCACGGTGATCACGGCGGCGGTGGGTTCCTCGCCCGTCGCGAAGCCCGCGTCGGCCACGAGGCTCTTGAGGATCAGCGACGACACCGCGGGCGCCGACCAGGCCGTGCCGTGCGCCACGAACCGCCACTCGGCGTCGCCCATCCGGCGTTTGACGAGTGTGCACACGTGCTCGGGGTCGAGGCGGGCCTCGCGGCGCGCGCCCTCGCCCACGACGTACTCCTGCGGGCCCGCGAACAGCACGACCGACGGCGTGGTGGCGGCTCCGGACAGCCCGGCGAGCACCTCCGGTCGTCCGTCCTTGCCGACGCGGGCGATGGCGGAGTTCGTCGTGCCGAGGTCGATTCCGTGGACGGCCACGAGCGGAGCGTATCCAGTGCGGCCTGAGCGGCGGCTGAACCCGTCAACGGCCTAATGTCGCGGGCGTGGGCGAGGTGACCCTGCAGGATGTCGCGGACAAGGTCGACGACGTAGCGCGCGCGTTGACCCGGCAGGCTGCGGCGCTCGGGGCGCTGACCGACGCGCGCGACGCGGCGGGCCCGGACGTGTCGCTGTTGGTGGAGCTGCACGCGCTGCGGGTCGACGCGCTCGCCTGCGCCACCACTGCGCGCACGCACCGCGAGCGCGACGCCTTCACGGCGATGGCGGCCGGGCTGGAACGGCTGCTCGTCGGCCGCGGCGGCACGGCGGTGGCACCCGCCGTCGGGGCGGCGTTCGACGCGCGCACGATGGAGGCGGCCGAGATCACCCGGACCGCCGAGGCCGCCTTCGACCGCACCGTGGCGGCGCTGCTGGAGCCCGGCCTCTCCGTCGGCCCCCGCTCGATCCGCCCCGCCCGGGTCGCGGTGTACAAGCTGGCGTCGCCGTAGCCTCGCACCATGCCCGCACCGTCGATGATCATGATCGTGCGGCACGCCGAGAAACCGACGACGGCGAACCGCCAGCTCGGCGTCCGGCCGGACGGCGACCACGACCGGCATTCGCTCAGCGTGCGGGGCTGGACGCGGGCGGGCGCGCTGGTGGGGCTGTTCGTCCCCCAGCACGGCGAGCCCAAGGCCGGTCTGCGGCGGCCGGACGCGATCTACGCCTCCGGCCACGCCGACGACGGGAGCCGCCGCCCGGTGCAGACCGTCACGCCGCTGGCCGAACGCCTGGGGCAGCACATCCACCGACGCCGCGGGTTGGGCGACGAGGAGGCGCTGGCGGCGAAGCTCGCGGTCCACGACGGCGCAACCCTCGTCGCGTGGCACCACGAGGCGATCCCGGACATCGCCCGGTCGCTCGGGGCCGTGGACTTCCCGCAGGAGTGGCCGGACGACCGGTTCGACGTCGTCTGGACGTTCACCCGCGACGGCACCGGCTGGCGGTTCGCGCAGGTTCCCCAGCTGCTGCTGGCGGGCGACCGGCCCGACCCGATCGGGTGATCGCGGCCCGTCGTGCGCCGCGCGCGCATCGCCGGCAGGGTCGCGGTGTGGATCGTCCGCGCATGACCCTTTCCGGCGTCGTCCTCGACTGCCCGGACCCGCAGGCGCTCGCGAGCTTCTACGAGGAGCTGCTGGGCTGGCGACGGACCCAGGACGAGCCGGGGTGGGTCAAGCTCGCCGGTCCCGAGGGCGGCGCGGGGTTGTCGTTCCAGCAGGAGGAGCACTTCATCACGCCGACCTGGCCCGCCGGATCAGGCGACCAGCAGATGCAGGTCCACCTGGACATCCACGTGGACGACCTCGACGAGGCGGGTGAGCACGCCACCGCCGTGGGCGCCCGGCTCGCGAGCCACCAGCCCCAGGACGACGTGCGGGTGTACCTCGACCCGGTGGGGCACCCGTTCTGCCTGTTCCTGCACGAGGGCTGACGTCAGCCGACCTCGGCCATGACCTCGTCGGACACGTCGAAGTTCGCGTAGACGTTCTGCACCTCGTCGCTGTCCTCCAGCGCGTCGATGAGGCGGAAGACCTTGCGGGCGCCCTCGGCGTCGAGCGGCACCTGCACCGACGGCAGGAACGTGGGATCGGCGGAGTCGTAGTCGATGCCCGCGTCGACCAGCGCCGTGCGCACCGGGATGAGGTCGGTGGCCTCGGAGACGACCTCGAAGCTGTCGCCGAGGTCGTTGACCTCCTCGGCGCCCGCGTCGAGCACGGCGAGCAGGACGTCGTCCTCGGCGAGGTCGTTCTTCGGCACGATCACGACGCCCTTGCGGGTGAAGAGGTAGGCCACCGAGCCGGGGTCGGCCATCGTGCCGCCGTTGCGGGTCATCGCGAGCCGTACCTCGGTGGCCGCGCGGTTGCGGTTGTCGGTGAGGCACTCGATCAGCACCGCGACCCCGCTGGGGCCGTAGCCCTCGTAGGTGATCGTCTGGTAGTCCGCCCCGCCCGCGTCGGCGCCCGAGCCGCGCTTCACGGCGCGGTCGATGTTGTCGTTGGGCACCGAGCTCTTCTTGGCCTTCTGGATGGCGTCGAAGAGCGTGGGGTTGCCGTCCGGGTCACCGCCGCCGGTGCGGGCGGCCACCTCGATGTTCTTGATCAGCTTCGCGAACATCTTGCCCCGGCGGGCGTCGATGACGGCCTTCTTGTGCTTGGTCGTCGCCCACTTGGAGTGCCCGCTCACATGCCCGTCCCTTCGCCCTTGCAAACCCCGTCCATGTTACCGACGGTGGCGGGGGCGCACGGAGGTGGCTACGCCGCGGCGGCGGTCGCCTTCACCAGGTCGCAGAACAGCGCGTGCACGCGGAGGTCGCCGGTGAGCTCGGGGTGGAACGCCGTGGCGAGCACCGCCCGCTGCCGCACCGCGACGGCCCGGCCCGCGGCCGCGCCGGTGTCGGAGCCCGCCACCGTGAGCCGGGGCACCGTGGTGAGCACCTGCACGCCCGCGCCGACCTCCTCGACCCACGGCGCGCGGATGAACACCGCCCGCACCGGCCCGCCGCGCAACCCGTCGACGCGCAGGTCGGTCTCGAACGAGTCGACCTGCCTGCCGAACGCGTTGCGCCGCACCACCACGTCGAGGCCGCCGAGCTGCTGCTGGTCGGGCCGCCCGTCGAGCACCTCACGGGCGAGCAGGATCATGCCCGCGCACGAGCCGTAGGTCGGCATGCCCGCGGCGATGCGCGCCCGCAGCGGCGCCAGCAGCTCGAACGTCACGAGCAGCCTGCTCATCGTGGTGGACTCGCCGCCGGGGAGCACCATCGCGTCGACGGCGTCGAGCTCGGCGGCGCGGCGCACCGGCACCGCCCGCGCACCGCACGCGGTGAGCGCGGCGACGTGCTCGCGGACGTCGCCTTGCAGGGCCAGCACACCGATGACGGGCATCGCTCCAGAGTAGATCGCCGCGCGCCCGGCGACGCCGGGACGACGCCCGCGTCACACCGCCGTGCGCACCGCCTCCGCCACCGCGGGCGCGACCGCGGCGTCGAACACGCTGGGCACGATGAAGCTCGGGTTGGGCTCCTGCACGACGTCGGCGATCGCGGCCGCCGCGGCGAGCAGCATCTTGTCGGTGATGTCGCGGGCGTGCGCGTCGAGCAGGCCCCGGAACACGCCGGGGAACGCGAGCACGTTGTTGATCTGGTTCGGGTAGTCCGACCGGCCCGTCGCCACGACGGCGGCGTGCTGCATCGCCACCGTGGGGTCGACCTCGGGATCGGGGTTGGCCAGCGCGAAGACGATCGCGTCCGACGCCATCGTGGCGAGCTCGACGGCGCCGAAGAGGTTCGGGGCGGAGACGCCGATGAAGACGTCGGCGCCGACGAGCGCGTCGGCGAGCGAGCCCGACACCCCCGCCGGGTTGGTCTGCGCCGCGATCGAGACGAGGTTGGGGTCCATGCCGGGACGGCCCGCGTGCACGATGCCGTCGATGTCGACCGCCAGCACCTCGCACGGCCCGTCCGAGGCGAGGAGCCGGATGATCGCCGAGCCCGCGGCGCCCACCCCGCACACGACGACCTTGCAGTCGGCGAGCCGCTTGCCGACCACGCGCAGCGAGTTGCGCAGCGCGCCGAGCACCACGATCGCGGTGCCGTGCTGGTCGTCGTGGAAGACGGGGATGTCGAGCATCTCGCGCAGCCGTGCCTCGATCTCGAAGCAGCGGGGCGCGGCGATGTCCTCCAGGTTGATGCCGCCGTAGGCCGGGGCGAGGATCTGGACCGTCCGGATGATCTCCTCGGTGTCCTGGGTGTCCAGGCACACGGGCCAGGCGTCGACGCCCGCGAACCGCTTGAACAGCGCCGCCTTGCCCTCCATCACCGGCATCGCGGCCGCCGCGCCGAGGTTGCCGAGGCCGAGCACGGCCGAGCCGTCGGTCACCACCGCCACGGTGTTGCGCTTGATCGTCAGACGGCGGGCGTCGGCCGGGTTGGCCGCGATGGCCTGGCAGACCCGGGCTACGCCGGGGGTGTAGGCGCGGGAGAGGTCGTCGCGGTTGCGCAGGCTGACCTTCGAGTGCACCTCCAGCTTGCCGCCGAGGTGCAGCAGGAAGGTGCGGTCGGACACCTTGCGCACCCGCACGCCCGGCAGCGCCTCGAGGGCCGCGGTGATCTCCGAAGCGTGCGGCTCGTCGCGGGCGTTGCACGAGATGTCGACGACGAGGACGCGGCCGGCCCCCTCGACGACGTCGAACGCGGTGACGACGCCGCCGACTCGGCCGACGGCCACGGTGAGGTCCCCCGCCGCGCTGGCGGAGGCGGGCACCTCGACGCGGGCGGTGATGGCGTATCCAGGTCCGGGAACAGGCACGTCGGCACCCTACTGCCGCCGGTTGTCGCGCCCGGAGTTCCCGTCATTCCGCCCTCGGGGGGTTGTGACCACCGCGAGACCGGGTGTGAGATGAACCACTGGCTTCTACGCAGTGACGCGGAGGTGGTCGTCCCATGACCGTCAGAGCAGCAAGCCGCTCCGAGACGAAGGTCGCCGGTGTCATCGATCCGGCGAAAGTCCGCAACGTCGTTCTCGTAGGACCCTCGGGGGGCGGCAAGACCACCCTCGTCGAGGCGCTTCTCGCCCACACGTCCGCGATCCCCCGCGCGGGCGCCGTCACCGACGGCACCACGGTGTGCGACCACGATCCCGCCGCGGTGCGCCAGCAGCGGTCGGTCGCGCTGGCCGTGGCCCCCGTCCTCCACGAGGACCACAAGATCAACCTGATCGACACCCCCGGCTACGGGGACTTCGTCGGCGAGCTGCGGGCCGGGCTCCGCGCCGCGGACGCCGCCCTGTTCGTCATCCCCGCGAACGAGGGCCGCGAAGGCCTGATCGACCCGGCCACGGTCGCGCAGTGGGAGGAGTGCGCCGCGGTCGGGATGCCGCGCGCGGTCGTCGTCGCCCGGTGCGACCACGCGCGCGCCGACCAGGAGTCCACGATCGCGGCCTGCCAGGAGAGCTTCGGCGCCGGCGTCGCCCCGCTCTACCTGCCGATCCGCGACGGCGAGTCGATGACCGGCCTGTACGGCCTGCTCTCCCAGACCCCCGCGGGGCAGGCGCCCGACGGCGCCGAAGACGCCCGCGCCACCCTCATCGAGGGGATCATCGAGCAGTCCGAGGACGAGACGCTCATGGAGCGCTACCTCGAGGGCGAGGACATCGAGGTCACCACCCTCATCGACGACCTGGAGACGGCCGTCGCGCGCGGCACGTTCCACCCGGTCATCCCGGTCTGCGCGTCCAGCGGGATCGGCCTCGACGCGCTGCTCGAGGTGCTGATCGGCGGGTTCCCGTCGCCGCTCGAGCACCCGCTGCCCGTCGTCTCGGGCATCGACGGCTCCGAGCGCGCCGCGCTCTCGGCCGATCTCGAAGGCCCGTTGGCCGCGGAGGTCGTGCGCACGTCGGCCGACGCCTACGTGGGCCGGGTGTCGCTCGTGCGGGTGTTCTCCGGCACGCTGCGCGCCGACACCACGGTGCACATCAGCGGCCACCACGCGCTCATCCCGGCCCAGCGCTCGTCGTCCTCCGACGACGGCGGGCACGACAACGACGAGCGGCTCGCGCACGTCTACTCGCCGATGGGCGCCACGCTCAACCCGGTGGAGGCGTGCGGCGCGGGCGACATCTGCGCGCTCACCAAGCTCGGCAGCGCCGAGACCGGCGACACGGTGTCGGCCGTCCGACGATCCCCTGCTGCTCGAGTGCTGGAACCTGCCCGAGCCGCTGCTCCCGGTCGCGATCACCGCCCACACCCGGGGCGACGAGGACGCGCTGGTGAAGACGCTCGCGAAGATCGTCGCGGCGGACCCGACCCTGCGGCTCGACCGCAACCAGGAGACCCACCAGACCGTGCTGTGGTGCATGGGCGAGGCGCACGCCGACGTGGTCCTCTCCCGGCTGCGGGCGGGCGGCGCCGAGGTGGACACCGAGCCGGTCCAGGTCGCCATGCGCGAGACGATCGCCAAGCCCGCGCGGGTCACCGGCCGCCACGTCAAGCAGTCCGGCGGGCACGGCCAGTACGCCGTCTGCCACGTCGAGTTCGAGCCCCTGCCGCGCGGCGAGGGGTTCGTCTTCGAGTCGAAGGTCGTCGGCGGCTCCGTGCCCACGCAGTACATCCCGAGCGTCGAGAAGGGCCTCCGGGCCCAGCTGGAGCGCGGGCTGTCCGACGCCAAGCACCCGGCGGTGGACCTCAAGGCCACGCTGGTCGACGGCAAGGCGCACAGCGTCGACTCCTCCGACGCCGCGTTCCAGACCGCGGGCGCGCTGGCGCTGCGGGAGGCGGCGGCGGCGTGCGGGGTGGTGTTGCTGGAGCCGATCGACGAGATCGAGGTCCGCATCCCCGACGACTACCTCGGCGCGGTGCTCGGCGACCTGTCCGGCCGCCGCGGGCGCGTGCTCGGCACCGAGGTCGCCGGGCCGGGTCGCACGATGGTGCGAGCCGAGGTGCCGTCCGTGCAGCTGATCCGCTACGCCGTCGACCTGCGGGCCATGACCAGCGGCGCGGCCGCGTTCACCCGGAAGTTCGCCCGCTACGAGGAGGCCCCCCAAGGCCGTTGACGGTGGCGCGCGCACGGTGGGCGGCCACCCCCGCCACCGTGCGCGCCATCACCCCGAACACGAGGTCGTGCGCGGGGCGCTGGGCGTACCAGTAGACGCGGCCCGCGAGGCCGTCCGGGGTGAAGAGCACGCGCTGCACGTAGCGGCTGCGGCGCGGGCCGTCCGGCTCGGCGCGCAGCTCCAACCGGGCGGTGCCGGGCATCCGGGTCTCGGCGCGCAGCAGCACCCGGGCGCCCGGCTCGACCTCCTCGACCCGCCACCAGTCCCACGCCACGCCCGGCTCGATGCGCTCCGGACGGGTGCGGCGGGCGCCGACCCCGCCGAACAGGCGGTCCAGCCCGCCGCGCAGCGCCCAGGCGCCGGGCACGGTGTACCAGCCGGTGTCGCCGCCGAGCCCGGTGATCACGTCCCACAGCACGGCGGCGGGCGCGGCGACGTCCTTGACGTGCTCGCCGACGATCGGCGGCGTGGCGTCGAGTGCCCGGCGCGCCGCCTCCGCGTAGGGCGTGGGCCCACCGGGCGGCGGGCCTGCGGGCGGCTCCCCCCGGCACACGAGCTCGTGCTCCATCGACTCCAGCAGCGGCCCCACGAGGTGCCGGTCGACCGGCAGCACGGCGCTCAACGCCCGCGCGGTGAGCCGCGGCGCGGACACCGGCAGCGGCACCAGCACCGGCCGGGGCAGGCCCGCGGCCACGGCGCAGCCCGCCACGAGCTCGCCGAACGTCAGCACGTCCGGGCCGCCGATGTCGAAGACGCCGTTGACGTCGGGCGGGAGGGCCAGGCAGGCGGTGAGGTGGTGGAGCACGTCGTCGATGCCGATGGGCTGCGTGTGGTTCCACGCGCGGTCGGGGAGCATGAGCACCGGGCCGGAGACGGCGAGGTCGCGGATCATCCGGAAGCTGGCCGAGCCCGCGCCGACCACGATCCCGGCCTGCAGCACCGCGGTCGGCGCGCGCCCGGCCAGGAGGATCTCGCCCACCTCGCGCCGCGACGCCAGGTGCGCCGAGTTGCGCGGGCCCGCCGGCTGGAGGCCGCCGAGGTACACGACGCGGCGCACGTCCGAAGCGGCGGCGGCGAGGGTGGCCGCGGCGCGGCGGTCGCGTTCGACGAAGTCGGGGCCGTCCATGGCGTGCACCAGGTAGAACACGGCGTCGACGCCAACGCACGCCGCGTCGACGGACGGCGGGTCGGACATGTCGCCGCGGCGGGCCTCGACCCGGTCCGCCCACGGCTGCTTCGCGAGCTTGGCCGGGTCGCGGACGAAGCACCGCACGGTGTGGCCGTCGTCAAGGAGCCGGGGGACGAGCTGGGAGCCGACGTAGCCGGTGGCCCCGATGACCAGACAGTGCACCGGCCCATCGTGCAACGCTCAGGGCAGCCCGGCGAGGCGGAGCAGCGCGGTCGTCCCGGCCGCGATGATCACGACGAGCACGAACGGCACCCGCCGCCAGGCCGCCACCGCGCCGACCAGCACGCCCAGCGGCCGTGCCCACCCGGCGAAGCCACCGTCCTGGGTGAAGGTGCTCACGGCGACCAGCGCGAGCAGCAGCGCCGTGGCGCCGAGGTCGAAGTACCGCTCGACGTGCGCGGGCACGCGCACCCGGCCGGGCAGCAGCAGTCCGAGGAGCCGGATCAGGTAGGTCCCCGCGGCCAGGGACAGCAGGGCGGGCCAGGTCATGAGGACGCCTTCCGGCCCGCCACGCCGAGGCCAAGCAGTCCCGCGAGCACGGGTAGCCCTGGAGCGAGGAACGGCGTCGAGGCCACCGCGATCACGGCCGAGGCGAGACCGACCCGTCGAGCGTCGGACTGTCGCAGTGCGGGGAGCAGCAGCGCGAGCAGGGCGGCCGGGAACGCCGCGTCGACGCCGAACACGCTCGGGTCGGGGATCGCCGAGCCCGCCACCACCCCCAGGAGCGTGCCCGCGTTCCAGAACGTCGCGAGCAGGATCCCGCTCGTCCAGTAGGCGCGGCGGGCGCGGGCACCGCTCCCCCGCGCTCGTGAGAAGGCCACGACCTCGTCGATGAGGAGGTGGGCGCCGAACACCTTGGCGGGCCAGCGGTCGCCGACGACGTCCGCGACCGCCAGCCCGTACGGCAGGTGCCGCAGGTTGAGCAGCAGGCCGCCCGCGACGGCCGCGACGGGGCCGCCGCCCGCGGCGATGATCGCCACCGCGAGGAACTGCGCCCCACCCGCCAGGACCAGCAACGACATCGCCATCGTGATCAGCAGCGGGCACGCCCGCCGCGGTGGCGAGCGCCCCGAACGACACCCCGACGACGCTGACCGCGACCGCCAGTGCCAGCGCGTCGCGCGCGTCATTCATCGTTGTTCGATCTGACGAACGCACGTCCATTACAGTGAACGAGCGCGCTATGTTCGTCAAGGCGAACGAGGAGACCGATGGAACGAACGGCACCCCTTGACGTGATCGCGGCGTCGCTGCGCCGGGAGCGGGAGCGGCACGGGATCTCGCTCGCCGAGCTGGCGCGGCGGGCGAACTTGGCGAAGTCCACGCTGTCGCAGCTGGAGGCGGGCGTCGGCAACCCCAGCATCGAGACGGTCTGGGCGCTCGCTCTCGCGCTGGACGTGCCGTTCAGCAGGCTCGTCGACCCGGAGGAAGCGCCGGTGCAGGTGATCCGGGCGGGCGAGGGCAACGTGATGCGGTCCGACCACGCGCCGTTCGCCGCCGTGCTGCTGTCGGCCTGCCCGCCCGGCGCGCGGCGGGACCTGCACGTGATGACGGCCGAGCCGGGTGGCGCCCGCGACGCGCACGCGCACCTGCCCGGGACCACGGAGCACGTCGTCGTCGCGGCCGGGCGGTGGCGGGCGGGGCCGGTGGGGGCCGAGGTGGAGCTGGGGCCCGGCGACTACGCCCGCTTCCCCGGCGACCGGCCGCACTCCTACGAGGCCCTGGAACCCGGCAGCTCGGCGGTGTTGGTGATGGAGCACAGGTGACCGAGCACCTCGGTCACGGCCGCGACGAGCGCCCGCGAGGAGCTGCCGTGACCTGCCCGAAGCACATGGTCTACGGGCCGTGCGCCGGCGTGACCGTCGAGGGCGGGTGCGAGGTCGACGCCGAGCTGCCGTGCCCGTTCGTCGACGCGCCCACGGTGCGATGGGCCGGGCCCGACGCGACCGCGGCGCCTGCCGACGGAGCGGCCGCGCCCCGGCCCCGCGCTCCCGGCGCAGACGAGGCGGCGCGCGCGACCCACGTGTCCGCGAGCGGGGCCACTGGCACCGCCGGCGCGCTGGCGGCGGGGTGGTCTGCCACCCGGCCGTTCGTGCTCGCCGACCTGCCGACGGCGCCGCTGGACCGGTCGGCGCTCCTGCGCAGCGCCGACCTGCTCGCGGACGGCGTCGACGCCGTCCTCGTCGGCGACCACCCCGGCGCGCGCGTGCAGTTCCCGCCGTCGTACCGGGCGTTGTTGCTCCGCGACCGCGGGGTGGCCGTGTGGGCCGGGCTGAACTGCCGCGACCGCAACCGGGTCGCGCTGGAGGGCGAGCTCGCCGCGCTCGCCGATGCGGGCGCGGCCGCGGTGCACTGCGTCACGGGCGACCACACCGCGATCGGCCACCGCCCCGACGCCGCGCCGGTGTTCGACCTCGACGCCACCCGCCTGGCCGCGGCGGCCCGGGCGGCCGGGCTGTTGGTGTCGGTGGCCGAGTCGCCGAGCGCCCCACCCGTCGACCGGCGCCCCGCCCGGCTGGCCGAGAAGGTGCGGGCGGGTGCCCAGGTGTGCATCGTGAACCACGCGGGCGGGCGGTCGTCGGTGGCCGAGTTCGTCGCCGCCGGGCCGGAGATCCCGTACATCGCGTGCGTGCCGGTGGTGCTGGGCCCCGCCCAGGCGCGACTGCTCGCCGCGTTCCCCGGGCTCGTCCTACCGCCGGGGTTCCTCGCCGGGATCCTCGACGCGCCCGACCCGGCCGTAGCGGGCATCGACGCGGCCGTCCGGCTCGCCGAGGAACTGCTCGACGTGCCGGGTGTGCGGGGCGTCGACCTCGGCGCCGTGCCGGTCAAGGGCGAGGAGGCCGCGACCTGCCGGGCCCTCGCCACCGTGGGCCGCGCCCTCCGCGGGTAGGCGGCCCCGCCCGCAGGCCGAGCCCTGACCCGGTGAGTCGTACGTCCCACCCGGCGCGAGTTGGGCGTTTCGACAACTCACCGGGGGCGGGTGGCCAGGAGCGCCCGGAGCGCATCGGCGACCTCGCGCTCGGGGCGGGCCACCAGCTCGCCGTCGCGCACCACCACCCGACCCGCCACGACCACGTGCTTCGCGCGCCGCCCCGGTGATCGCCACAGCAACCCGCCGAGCGGATCGGCGCCGCCCGCGTCGGCGACGCCCGTGACGTCCCAGCAGACGAGATCGGCGGCCGCGCCCGGGGTCAGCACCCCGAGCTCGGGCCTCCCCAACCCGGCGGCGGACCCCGCGGTGGCCCACCCCAGCACCTCACGCGCCGTCACCGGACGTCCGACCAGCGGCGCCACCTGCAGCGCGAGGCGGGCGTCGGCCAGGAGGTGCCCGGCGTCGTTGCTGCCCCCGCCGCTGGTGCCGAGCCCGACCGCCACCCCCGCGTCCGCCAACGCCGCGGCGGGCGCGATCCCCCACCCCATCGGCACGTCACAGCCGGGGGCATGGGTCACGCTCACGCCCGCCGCCGCCACCGCCGCGATCTCCTGCGCGGTGACGCCGCACAGGTGGGCCAGGGTCACGTCCGACGCGATCCAGCCCCACTCGTCGAGCAGCTCGAGTGGCCGTCGCCCGTAGCGCTCCACGGCGACCTCGACGTCGACCTGCTCACCCGCCTGCGTCCGCCGGCGCAGCCCGTGCCGGGCGGCGACCTCGCCGAGCAGCGCGAACGTCTGCTCGCTGTCGCTGTGCACGCCCGCGGGCCCGACCGCGACCTGCACCATCCCCGTGTCGTCGCCACCGAGGGCCGACGCGATCGCCTCGGCCGACGCCGCCGCTTGCTCCGGGTCGTCGCGGGCGCTCCCCCGCACGAACACCAGGCGGGCGCCCAGTTCGGCCGCCGCGTCCGCGACCGCCGTCGCGAGATCGACGCCGTCGCCGGACGGCCAGGTGAGGTGGTGATCGGCCACGGTCGTCACGCCGCAGAGGAGCGCCTCGGCCAGGCCGGCAGCCGCCGCGGTGCGAGCCAGCTCGGCGTCCACCCCCACCGCGGCGTACGCGGCGGCCATGCGCGGCAGCCACTCCCGCATCGGCACACCGCGGGTGCCGGGCAAGGTGCGGAAGGCGGTCTGCAGGAGGTGGTGGTGGGCGTTGACCAGGCCGGGCGTGACGACACACCCGGACGCGTCGAGCACCTCACCCGGGCCGTCCTCGTCCACAACACGCCCACCGGCGCAGCGGACGACCCCACCGGGGATCTCCGCCGCGCCGGTCCACACCAGGTCGGCACCGCTGACAGTCAGCACGCGGCCAGTGTCACGGGTTCAGCGGGTACTGGCGCACCCAGTCGACGTACATGTGCGAGGTCTGGACCGCGGCGCCACTCTTCGGGAACCAGTCGAGCTGGATGCACAGGTGCATCGGGCCGGGCGGGAGCGCTTCCTTCTTGTCGGTGTGGAACCACTGCTTGCCGTCGACGAAGGCCGTGATGTGGTCGGGCGCCCACTCGACCGCCCAGTTGTGCCACTCGGTCGCGTCGATCTTGACCTCGCCGTGGAGCTGGGAGTTGCTGCGGCCGTAGTGCAGGAACATGTCGGTGGACTGACGCGTGTGGTCGGACATCTCCATGAAGTCGACCTCGCCGCCGACCGGCCAGTTCTCCGCGTCGGGCCAGAGCAGCAGCAACGCGTTGTACGAGCGGTCGCCGACGGGTGCCTTGACCCGGCCCTCCCAGCGCCCGTACTTCTGGCCGTCGCCCCAGGCCATGCCAGCGGTGTTGCCCTGGGGATCACCGGTGATCGTGAGGACGCCGTCCTTGACGCTGACCGCGTCGGGCGTCCGCCTGCCCTTGCCGCCGTGACCCGGGCCGTTGTAGACGCCCCACGACTTGTCGAGGCCGCCGCTGAAGTCGTCGGTCCGGTTGGGCTTGCCCCACCCGAACTTCGCCGCAGCGCTCGTCGCGAAGCCCGCGGGCTCGTCGGGGTTGCAGGGGTCGGTTGCGCTCGGCTCGGCGCCTGCCGCGACGGGTCCCGCGGGCGGCGTGCCCTCCGGGTCGTCGGCGGCCGACGGCGGGGCGGGGGGATCTGTGGTCGGCTCGGCAGCGGTTTGCGCGGCGGCCGACGGCGGGGCCGGGGGTTCCGTGGTCGGCTTGGCGGCGATTTGCGCGGCGGCCGACGACGAGGCGGCGGCCTCCGCAGCCGGCTTGGCAGCGATCTGGGCGGCGGCCGATGGTGAGGCGGCGGGCTCCGCAACCGGCTTGGCAGCGATCTGGGCGGCTGCGGACGCGGCGCCCTGCTCTGCTCCGCGGGCGGTGCCCTGGGACGGTGCGCTCTCGGTCACGCGATCCGGACCGCCTTCGACCCGCGCCATGGCACCGGCCGGAGCTGCGGCGGCGGGAGCGCTGACGCCCGGGTCGACCGGAGCAGGCACCGGAGCACGCAGCGCGACGGCAGGCCCGGGGGCCGACACGGGGAGGTACGTGGTCCGCATCGACGTGAAGGAGGCGGGCGCCTTCCCAGGCGGCGCGGGAGCAGTCGCCGCGGAAGGCGCGGCGCGAGCGGCCGGCAGGCGCGACGACCGGTGCGGCAGCGCCAGCAGGAGCGGCAGCGCCGAGCGCCGAGACAGACGTCGGGCTCGCGTCAGGGGCGGCGCCGGGTGCAGGGGCGGGCACGGCGACCGGCGCTGCGACCGGCGCTGCAACAGCGGCGGGTGCGACAGGAGCTGCGGCCGGCGCAGGTGCCGCGGGCGGGGCTAACGCGGCGGGCGCGGCGAGCGCGGGTGCGGCGGGCGCGGGTGCGGCGGGCGCGGGTGCGGCGGGCGCGGGTGCGGCGGGCGCGGGTGCGGGCGGGCGCGGGTGGGGCAGGCACAGCGACTACCGCAGGAGGCGCGGCCACAGCGGGCTGCGCGGGCACGACCACCACTGGGCGGGGGGGCGCGGTAGGACGAGGCGGCACGGTCACCACGGGACGAGCGGGCACCGTCACCACCGGACGGGCGGGCACAGCCACCGCGGCCTGGGGAGCGGCGGCGACAGGCGCGGATGCCGCCACCGGGGCGGAAGCGGGTGCAGCACCGTCGGGGACGTCCGCGGTGCGGACCGCCCGCAGGGTCACGGTCGGCGCCTGGACCGCCAGGCCCAACGCCGCGCGGATCACCGCTTCGGCCGAGCGCACGACCAGAGCCGCCGAGACCGCCAGCCCCGACGCCGAGGTCGTGGGGTCGAGCGGCGGCGACGTCGCCAGCGCGGTGGCCGACTTCATCAGCTCGGCCGTCCGGGCGGCCAGCTCGTCCGCGGCGCTCGCCTGAGCACCGCCCGCTGCCGCCGGATCAGCGCCATCGGGCGCGGTCACGGGGACCGGCACGCCGCCGAGCGGGCCCGGAACCGCGAGCACGGCCGCTGCGTCCGGCGCGCCTGCGGCGGTCGGGGTGTCGCCGACCGGCGCCCCAGCCTGCCCCGCAGCAGCCGGAGCGTTGGCCGCAGGCGTCCCGGCCCCTGCCGCAGGCCCGGCGGCGACGGGACCCGCCGGATCAGCTGCGGGTGGGGATGCAGGCAACGCCGACCCGGCATCGGCCGGAGCCGCAGGCACAACCGCAGCTGGTGCCGCAGGCACTGCCGACCCGGCGCCCACCGGAGCAGCCGGAGCGTTGGCGGCAGGCACGCCTGCCGCAGGCCCCATGACGGCCGGGTCAGCGGCGGTCGGAGACGCAGGCTCCGCGGGCCCAGCACCGGAGGCCGGGTCCATGGCGACCGGCACCGCAGGTACCGCACCGGCCGGAGACGGCGTGGCACCCGGGGCGGTGGCGCCGCCGGGAGCGGGCGACGCGCCCGGGGTGGGTCCGTTGGATGCGCCGGGGTCCGCAGGCCCGACGGGCGCCGGGGGCACTGCTGGGACGCCAGGTGCGGCCGCCCCGGGCTCGGTCGGGGGCACCGCTGGGGAGCCGGGTGCCACGGCCCCGGGCTCGGCCGGGGCCACACAGCCGGCCGGTGCGGCGAGCGGGAAGCTACCTGCTCGCGGCTCGGCAGCGGCCGCGATCGAACCCGCCAGCATGGCCGTGACGACGATCCCCCCGACCGTCACGATTCGCCTCATCACGCTCTCCTGCCCCTCGTGTCACACGGATTGGCAGGGGGCACAGTAGGGCGGTTCCGTCACACAGATCAGCAGAAGACACCCCATCGAGTGTGACTTCTCGGCGACGATGCGTGACGTTCTGGAGTTGCGAGTAGGGTTCGAGCCCGATCAACGGAACGTTACGAGCGACGAACGGTCCGTAAACGCCGCTTCTTCCCGAACGGTTGAACGGAGGTCACCAACCGCGATCGGCGTAGCGCTGCTCGGCGGGCAGCTCGGCCAGGTTGATGCCGACCATCGCCTCGCCGAGGCCGCGCGAGACCTTGGCGATCACCGCGGGGTCGTCGAAGAACGTGGTGGCCTTGACGATCGCCTCCGCACGCTGTGCCGGATCGCCGGACTTGAAGATGCCGGAGCCGACGAAGACGCCTTCCGCGCCGAGCTGCATCATCATCGCCGCATCGGCAGGCGTCGCGATGCCGCCCGCGGTGAACAGCACGACCGGCAGCTTGCCCGCCCGCGCGACCTCTGTGACCAGCTCGACCGGAGCCCGCAGCTCCTTCGCCGCCACGTAGAGCTCGGCCTCATCCAAAGCCGCCAGCTTGCGGATCTCGGATCGGATCGACCGCATGTGCCGGGTGGCCTCGACCACGTTGCCCGTGCCCGCCTCGCCCTTGCTGCGGATCATCGCGGCGCCCTCGGAGATGCGCCGCAGCGCCTCGCCGAGGTTGGTGGCGCCGCACACGAAGGGCACGGTGAACGGCCACTTGTCGATGTGGTGGGCCTCGTCGGCGGGCGTCAGCACCTCGGACTCGTCGACGTAGTCGACGCCGAGCGACTGCAGCACCTGCGCCTCGACGAAGTGCCCGATGCGGGCCTTCGCCATGACCGGGATCGAGACGGTGTCGATGATCCCCTGGATCATGTCGGGGTCGCTCATGCGGGCCACGCCGCCCTGCACGCGGATGTCGGCGGGCACGCGCTCGAGCGCCATGACCGCGACGGCCCCGGCGTCCTCGGCGATCTTGGCTTGTTCGGGGGTGACCACATCCATGATCACGCCGCCCTTCAGCATCTCGGCCATCCCGCGCTTCACGCGCGCGGTGCCCTGCTGCTGCCCTGCGCTCGGCGTAGCGGAAACGTGCTGGTCGGACGACACGGCAATACCCCTCACTCCTGCGACGGTGACACCCGATCGTACGTCAGCGTCGGTGCCGGGTCGGCGATCTCGAAGTACGCGGGCATCGGGGCCGTGCCCGCGAGCCGGAGCCACCGCACGAGCCGGTGGGAACGCAGCCCGAGGGTGTCGCGCACGGCGTCGTTGTGCACCCTTCGGGCGAGAACGAGAAGTTGCTCGGCGTCGACGAGGGCGGCGCGGACGTCGGCCGGGAGGGCGGCCCGGTCGAGGCGGGCGAGGGCACGGCCGAGCGCGTTGGCCGCGGCCTCGGGATCGACCGCGACCGCTGCCCGAGCGTCGAAGTGTCCGATGGCTCCTGCGGACGCGGTGGGCAGGCCTCCGCTGCCCGCGGCGGCCCGGCGCCCGGCAGCCGCGGTGGCCCGCCGCCCGCTGCCCACGGTGACCCGGCGCCCGGTGACCGCGACGGCCCGGCGCCCGCTGCCCACGGAGGCCCGCCACCCGGCGCCCGCGCAGGCCCGCCGCCCGCTCCCGCGGCGACGGGCGCCACGACGCCGGTGCGACCGGGACGACCACGCCCGCCGCCGCCGCAGCGGCGGTCCGGCGGGCCAGGGCCGCTTCGAGCCCCGCCCGCGCCGCGTCCACCCGGATGTGCAGCCGGTGCAGCCGCCGAACGCGCGCGTGGCAGAGCACCGCCATCCAGGCCACCGCGAGGAGGCCGACGACCACCCCGGCGACCGTCACGGCCGCAGCCCCACGGCCACGAGCCGCGAGCGGGTAGCCAGCGCCACCACCGCGGACAGCCGCGGTGCCGAGCTCCGGCCCCACACCACAGTCCCCACAAGCCGCCGCCGCGGGCAAGGCGCCACCGGGGACCATCGCAGCAGTCCCGGTGCCGGGCTCCGGCCCCACACGACAAGCCGGGGACGCGGGCGCGGAGCCGAGCTCCGCACCGGCGCCTCAGGTCGCCGCGGGTCCCCGCCGCCCCGACCGTCATGACGCCCGCCGCCGCGGGTCGGCCGCGACCGCCGCGCGGTACACCCGCTCGACGTCGGCCGCGACCAACGACCAGTCGAACTCCGCCGCCCTCGCCCGACCGGCGAGCGAGAGGGCCGCCCGCCGCGCCGGGTCGTCGAGCAGCGCGCCGAGCGCCGCGGCCAGCGCCGCCGGGTCGCCCGTCCGGAACAGCACTCCCGCGGGTGGGTCGCCGAGCACCGCGCGGAAGGCGTCGAGGTCGCTCGCCAGCACCGGCGCTCCCGCGGCCAGCGCCTCGGCCAGCACGATGCCGAAGCTCTCGCCGCCGGTGTGCGGGGCGCAGAACACGGTGGCCGCCCCGAGCACGGCCGCCTTGCGGGCGTCGTCGACCGCGCCGAGCACCTCCACCTGCGGGAACCGACCGCCGCCGCCCTGCGGACGCCGCCGACGTCGCCGCGAGGGCGCGGGCGCGGCGTCCCGCTCGACCTCGGGCAGCAGCCCGCCCGCGTCACCCCGTCCGACGACGACCAGCCGCAGCTCCGGGCGCCCCAGCCGGGCCAGCGCGTCGAGCAGCACCGCCATGCCCTTGCGCGGCTCGTCGAACCGCCCGACGAACGCCACCGTGTCGGCCGCGCGCGGACCGCTCGGGGCCAGCGCGGCCACGTCGACCCCGTTGGGGATCTCGACGGCGTCGCCGCCCAGGTGGCGCACCTGCACCCGCCGCGCCGAGGGCGAGACGGCGATGCGCGCCGTCACCTTCTCCATCAGCGGCTGGATGAACCCGCCCAACGCGGCGAGCGCTCGGGACCGCTCGGTCGCCGTGTGGAACGTCGCCACCACCGGCCCTTCGGCCAGGAGCAACGCGATCGCGGAGATGCTGGCCGTGGTCGGCTCGTGCAGGTGGAGCACGTCGAAGCGGTGCCCGACGAGCCATCGCCGCACCCGCGCGTACGCCACCGGCCCGAAAGCGACGCGCGCCACCGACCCGTTGTACGGCACGCCCACCGCCCGCCCGACGGGCGTGACGAACGACGGCACCGGCCCCTCCGCGGGCGCCAGCACCTCGACGACGTGGCCGCGGGCCCGCAGCGCCGCCGCCAGGCCGAGCACGTGCGCCTGGACGCCGCCCGGCACGTCGAGCGAGTACGGGCAGACCATCCCGATCCGGAGGCTCACCGCCGGTCGGCCGTCCACAGCGGCTGCAGGACGTGCCAGCCGGTCGGGTCGTCCGCGACGAGCTCCATCAGCGCGTCGCCGAGCGCCTGCGTCGCCTTCTCCACGTCGCGGCACGGGGACGGGCGCGGCGAACGCGATCGTCCAGCCCTCGGGCGAGAACCCGAGCCGGGTCGGCAACAGCGTGGCGCCGGTCAGCGCGGCCAGCCGCGCGGGCCCGGACGGCAGCCGCGCGGGCTCCCCCAGCAACGTGACGTCGAGGCTCGCGCCCAGCACGTCGCGGTCGGCGAGCACGCACACGACGCCGCCGCCGCGCAGCCGTCGCAGCAGGGCGCGGTAGGCCCCCTCCTCGACCATGTCGAAGCCCAGCGCCACCCGGTGCGCCACGAACCGGCGGTACACCGACTCGGGCCGCAGGCGCTGCCCGACCGTGGTGAACACCGGGTCCAGCCCGCGGCGGCGCAGGGTCTCGATCAGCCAGACGCCCGCCGCGTCCCAGTTGCCGCTGTGCGACAGGGCGATGATGAGGCCGCGGCCGGTGTCGAGGGCCTCGTGGAACGGCGCCGGGTTGGTGACGGTGGTGCCCGCCACCATGCGCGGCCCGTCGGCCGCGGTGAGCCGGAACGTCTCGCACCAGTAGCGGGCGTAGCTGCGCATGCCGTCCCGCGTGCGATGCGCGGCACCGAGCCGGGCCAGGTTGGCCCGCAGCTGCCGCACGCCGGGCCCGTTGCGGCGTACGGCCAGGTCCGCGCCCGAGCCGGAACACGGCGTGCGCCACCCGTTCCGGCAGCAGGCGCACGAGGCGCCAGCCCGCGGCGTACTGCAGGTCGGTCAGGCTCACGGCGCCGCGGGCTCGGGCGGGAGGTCGCGGGCGCTGCGGCGGGCCTCGGCCAGCCGTTGGCCCACGGTCCACAGCGACGCCGCCGCGAGCACCCACAGCGCCACGTCCAGCGCGTACGGCACCCCGAGGCCCGCGAGCCCGGTGCCGACGAGGGCCAGGATCAGCCGCTCGGCCCGCTCGACCAGCCCGCCGACCACGCGCAGGCCCGCCCCCTCGGCCCGTGCCTTGATGTAGGAGATCAGCTGCCCCGCGACGAGGCAGATGCAGGGCGGCGACGCCGAGCACGCGGGCCTGGCCGACGCCGAGCGCCCACCAGGTGAGGGCGGCGAAGAGCGCGCCGTCGGCGATGCGGTCGCAGGTGGAGTCGAGCACGGCGCCGAACGGTGTGCCCTTGCCCTTGGCCCGGGCCATCGCGCCGTCGACGAGGTCGAACAGCACGAACACGGTGACGCCGAGGGTGCCGAAGAACAGCTGCCCACGGGGCAGGAACCACAGCGCCGCGGCGACGGAACCCAGGGTGCCCGCGACGGTGACGGCGTCGGGCGTGACGCCGAGCCGCACGAGCCACCGACCGAAGGGCTCGGTAACGCGGTTGACGTGCGCACGGGCGATGACGTTGAGCACTCCGGTCAGCCTATCCGGGCCACGCGTCGGCCAGCAGGGCGCGTGTCTCGGACAGGAGCTGCGGGATGACCTTCGTCTGGCCGATCACCGCGATGAAGTTCGCGTCGCCACCCCACCGCGGCACGACGTGCTGGTGCAGGTGGGCGGCGAGCGAGCCACCCGCGACCGCGCCGAGGTTCATCCCGACGTTGAACGCGTGCGGCTCGGCGACCGTCCGCATGGCCCGCAGCGCGTTCTGCGTGAACACCATCAGCTCGGCCGACTCCGCGTCGGTGAGCTCCTCCAGCTCGGCGACGTGCCGGTAGGGCAGCACCATGAGGTGACCGGGGTTGTACGGGTGCAGGTTCAGCACCGCGTAGACGACCTCACCGCGCGCGACGACGAGCCCTTCCTCGTCGGGCAGGGTCGGGATCCGGCAGAGCGGGCAGCCGCCCTCGCCCGCCTCCTTGATGTAGGCGAGCCGGTGCGGCGTCCACAACCTGCGGAAGCCGTCGGGCGCACCCACTCCGTCTTGCGCCTCCGGGACCGGCCTACTCATGACGGCCGATCCTAGAGGCGCTCCGCCGTGGGGCTGGTGTTGTCACGCCGGGCGATCCAATCCGTGATCAGCTCGACGGCCTCGGCGACGGGCACGCCGTTGCGCTGCGTGCCGTCGCGGAAGCGGAAGCTCACCGCGCCCGCCTCGGCGTCGCGCGCGCCCACGAGCAGCATGAACGGCACCTTGGCCAGCGTGTGCGTGCGGATCTTCTTCTGCATGCGGTCGTCGCCCGCGTCGACCTCCACCCGCACGTCGCGCGCCCGCAGCTGCTCCGCGACGTCGACGACGTAGCCGTGCTGGTCGTCCGTGACCGGGATCGCGACGACCTGCACCGGCGCCAGCCACGCCGGGAACGCGCCCGCGTAATGCTCGGTGAGGATGCCGAAGAAGCGCTCGATCGAGCCGAACAGCGCGCGGTGGATCATCACCGGGCGCTGGCGCGAGCCGTCGGCCGCGGTGTACTCCAGGCCGAAGAGGTCGGGCTCCATGAGGTCGACCTGGATCGTCGACATCTGCCAGGTGCGCCCGATCGCGTCCTTCACCTGCACGCTGATCTTCGGGGCGTAGAACGCGGCGCCGCCGGGGTCGAGCACCAGCTCCAGTCCGGACGCCTCGGCGGCCTCGCGCAGCGCGTCGGTGGCACGTTCCCAGTCTTCGTCGCTGCCGATCGACTTCTCCGGGTCGCGGGTGGAGAGCTCCAGGTAGAAGTCGTCGAGCCCGTAGTCGCGCAGGAGGTCGAGCACGAACTGCAGCAGCGAGCGGATCTCCCCCTGCATCTGCTCTTCGGTGCAGTAGATGTGCGAGTCGTCCTGCGTGAAGCCGCGGGCGCGGGTGAGGCCGTGGACGACGCCGGACTTCTCGTAGCGGTAGACCGTGCCGAACTCGAACAGCCGCAGCGGCAGCTCCCGGTACGACCGGCCGCGCGACCGGAAGATCAGGTTGTGCATCGGGCAGTTCATCGGCTTGAGGTAGTACTCCTGCGCGGCCTTGCGCAGCTGCCCGTCCGCCCCGTACTCCGCGTCGAGCTCCATGGGCGGGTACATGCCCTCGGCGTACCAGGACAGGTGCCCGGAGGTCTCGAACAGCTGGGCCTTGGTGATGTGCGGGGTGTTGACGAACTCGTAGCCCGCCTGCTGGTGGCGGCGCCGGGAGTAGTCCTCCAGCTCGCGGCGGATGATGCCGCCCTTGGGGTGGAACACGGCGAGGCCCGACCCGATCTCGTCGGGGAACGAGAAGAGGTCCAGCTCGGCGCCGAGGCGGCGGTGGTCGCGCCGCTCGGCCTCGGCGACGCGCTCCAGGTAGGCGTCGAGCGCCTCCTGCGACTCCCACGCTGTGCCGTAGATGCGCTGCAGCTGCGGGTTCTTCTCGCTCCCCCGCCAGTACGCCGCCGCGCTGCGGGTGAGCTTCACCGCGGGGATGTACTTCGTGGTGGGCAGGTGCGGGCCGCGGCAGAGGTCCGACCAGATCGTCTCGCCGGTGTGGGCGTGGACGTTGTCGTAGATCGTGAGCTCGCCGGACGCGTCGACCTCGACGGCGTCGTCCGGCGCCGAGCCCTTGAGGTCGATCAGCTCGAGCTTGTACGGCTCGTCGGCGAGCTCCTTGCGGGCGTCGTCGACCGAGTCGAAGCGCCGCCGCGAGAACCGCTGCCCCGCCTTGATGATCTTCTTCATCGCGGCTTCGAGCGCGGTGAGGTCTTCGGGGGTGAACGGCTTGTCGACGTCGAAGTCGTAGTAGAAGCCGTCGGTGATGGGCGGGCCGATGCCGAGCTTGGCGTCGGGCCGCAGCTGCTGCACGGCCTGGGCGAGGACGTGCGCGGCGGAGTGGCGGATCACGCTGCGGCCGTCTTCGGTGTCGGCGGCGACGGGCTCGACGTCGACGTCGGTGTCGGGGCTCCACGCGAGGTCGCGCAGGGTGCCGTCGGCGCGGACGACGACTACCGCGCTCGGACCGTTGGAGGGCAGGCCCGCGGCGCGCACGGCGGCACCGGCCGTCGTCCCGGCCTGCACCCGGACGACGGGCGGCGGTGGGGACGATGCTGGCGCGGACACTGCGGACCTCCGGAGACGGCGAGCGGATGCACGATCGATGCTAGACGGGGGGTCGATCGGCTTTCGCTCACGGTCACCGGCCGCCCGCGCTGCGCGCCGGGGGCAGGGCCGAGGGGGGCGCCGGGCCGCGGCGCGGGTCGGGAACGGCCGCCGCGGGGTCGTCCGACCCGTCGTGGGCGGGTTCGGACCACGGCTCGCCGAGCGGTGGCGGCGGCACGCCATCGGCGAGGGGATGCGAATCGGCGGGCGCAGCCTCCACGGCGCCTGCGGGCCACCCGTCGGGCGGCGACCACCCGGCGGGAGCGAGCGGATGCCTCCCGCCGAGCGGCAACGGCAGCCCGCTCGTCGAACAGCGCGGACGTGCGCCCGTCGAGCGACGGGTCGTCCGGCAGAGGTCGGGCGGCGGATACGGGCGGCCTGCCGTCGACGGCGACGCTGGGCAGGCCGTCGGGCGACGGGTGCTCGGCGGACGGCCACGGCGTGGGCGGCGGCCCGACGGCCCACGTGAGGAGCCACGGACCGGTGGTGAGACCGGCGTCGGGCAGTTGCCGCAGGTGACGTCGAACCCGCCGCACGACCCACGGCGACCCGGCGACGACGACCGCGAGCGCCAACCGCCCCCCGGCCGGGTCGGCGACGCAGCGCAGGAGGTGGTGGCGGTCGTCGACGACGAGGGAGAGCTCGGCGGGCGGCGAGCCCGGGAGCGCGAGCAGAGCCCGCACCAGGTCGGCGTGCCGAGCGCCGAACGCCTCGACGTCGCCCGGCGCCTCCGTGCGGTCGACACCCGGATCAGCCGGGTGGTCACCGAGCAGGCTGCGCCACAGCGAGCCGAAGCCCGGCCGCGCTACGCCGCCGGGCACCGTCTCGTCGCTGCGAACCGAACCCGGGCCGAACGACGCGCCGCCCGGCTCCGGGCCGATCCCGGGGGCCGACCCCGCGTCGAACATCGCGCCGTCGGGCACCGTCTCGTCGCTCTGCGCCGAACCCGCGCCGGACGCCGGGCTGTGGTCGCGGGAACCCGTGCCCGGCACCGCACTGTCGGACGACGACGCCTCGCCGCGCGCCCATGCGTCGAGCACCATGCCGCTGTCGACGTCGAGCAGCACCGCGCGCTCGACACCACCGACGGTGGTGAGCGGGCCGAGAACCGCAGTCAGGCCGTCGTCCCGGACGTTGACCGGGCGCCGATGGCGCGCCACGACCGCTCGCCGCCGACGCCGCTCAGCGGTGACCGGCGTTGGCCGGGAAGAAGGCCTGACCGTCCTGCTGGGCGGGCATGCGGCCCGGCGCCGGGTTGGTCATGTAGAACTGCTGCTCGATCATCTTCAGGTCGCGGCGGGCCATCGCCAGGTTGGCCTGCGCCCGGTTCAGCACCAGGTAGAAGAACAGCTTCTCGTCGTTGTTCCCGTGGATGGGACGGATGAGGTGGTACTGGCTGTCGAGGGTGATCAGGATGTCCTCGATCGTCTCCCGAAGCCCCAGCTTCTGCATGACCTCGAGCTTGGTGCGCACGACGTCGCTGTTGCCGGGGGCGGCCACGTCGAGGTCGAACTCGGGGCTGCCGCCGCGGGAGCCCAGCGTCATGCCGCTGTCGTAATCGACGATCGCGACGGCGAAGGCGCCTTTGATGTTGGCCGCCATATCCAGAGTGTAATCAATGCTGCTCATTGCCTGTGCCTCCAAGGGCAGGCCGCCCGCGCGGTCGAGTGGGGACGCGACGGCCTTCTGTGATCGGGGGTGTCGACCCGGAGATCATTTTTGCTGACGATTCTCAGGTCGAATTCATATCGTTACTCAAAGCGCGCAGCGCCGTCAAGAGTCGATTCATCGTCGCGACGTCATCGGCCCACGGCTTCGCGAGCATGGGATCGGCCGACGAACGCCGGGGCGACGGTCCGGGCGCCGGTGCGGGAACGGCCGTCGTGCCACTGCGCCGTGGCAGCGGAACGGCCACGGCAGCAGGCGGCTGGTTCGCCTGCCGTCGCCGGGCGGGCGGGCTCGCCGCCAGCGGCATGGCCGTTGTCCGCGAAACCGCAGGTGGCTGGCGGTTCATGGGGGGCGGCGGCGGGGTCGGCGCGAGCTCGCTCGGCCGCGCGGCCGCCAGCTCCCGCCGCGCGGACGCGAGGTTCACGCGCGCGCGATCCACGCAGAGGTAGACCAGCAGCGACTGCGAACCACCCAGCGGCCGCACCAGGTGGTAATGGCCGCCGGAAGTGAGGATGAAGTCTTCGAGACCGCCGTCTTCGGCCGCCCCGAGCGCAGTTGTCGCCTCCATTCCCCAGCGCAGCACGGTGGCCGGATCGACCGCCGCGGTACCGAACTGGATCAATATGCGGCCGCTTTCCCGTTCGGCCACGCACGAGTATCTCGATCCCGGCAGATCGAGCAGACCCAGAACCATGTCACGCATCGTCACATGCAGAAATCCTTCCGCTGCGGAGAGAGTGCCACATGCCACAAAGTGAGCATTCTTCAACCCTTTTAGTCGCTGTTATTGACTTCCCAAGGCGTAGTGAAGATTAGGCCGAACGGCGGACAATCACACGCTGTGTGTGACAGCGCGACCGCGCTGAGCAGCAACGGAAGAAGCGTGGCCGCCCCGTCGTTGCAGCGGGCGTGGTGCCTCTCTCCGTGCTCGACCTCGTCCCGATCGGTTCCGGCTCGACAGCCGCCGCAGCGCTGGCCACGAGCACCGCGCTCGCCCGGCGCGTCGACGAGCTCGGCTACACCCGTTACTGGGTGGCCGAGCACCACGGCATGCCCGGCATCGCGAGCTCGTCGCCCGCGGTTCTGGTGGCGCACCTCGCGGGAGCGACGTCCCGGATCCGGGTCGGCTCCGGCGGCGTCATGCTCCCCAACCACCAGCCGCTGGTGATCGCCGAGCAGTTCGGCACGCTCGACGCGCTGCACCCCGGCCGCATCGACCTCGGCATCGGCCGCGCACCCGGCACCGACCCGCGCACCGCGCGGGCGTTGCGCCGCGGCACCGACCCACTCGGCGCCGACGACTTCCCCGACCAGCTCACGGAGTTGGTCGCGTACTTCCACGGCGACGGGCCCGTGCTGGCGGTGCCTGCCGCGGGGCAGGAGCCCGCGCTGTGGCTGCTGGGTTCGAGCGGCTACTCCGCGCAGGTCGCGGGTCTGCTGGGTCTCCCGTTCGCCTTCGCCCACCACTTCAGCGGCGAGAACACGGACGCCGCGCTCGCCCTGTACCGGCAGACGTTCCGGCCGTCCGCGGAGTTGGCGCAGCCGTACGCGATGATCTGCGCCGCCGTTCTGGCCGCCGAGACCGACGCCGAGGCCAGGCGGCTCGCGCTGCCGTCGGCCCTGCAGTTCCTGCAGCTGCGGCTCGGTACGCCCGGATTGGTGCCCACGCCCGAGGAGGCCGCCGCCTACCCGTACTCCGACCAGGAGCGGGCGTTCATCGAGCACCGGATGGCGGGGCAGATCATCGGGTCGCCCGCCACGGTGCGCGACGGCGTGCGGGCGCTGGTCGAGCGCACGGGGGTCGACGAGCTGATGGTCACCACCAACACGCACGACGGCGCCGACCGGATCCGCTCGTACGAACTGCTGAGCGGCGTGCTGGCGCCCGCGCCGACCGGCTGAGCCGCACCGTGGACCACGTGGACGACCTGGCTTCCGCCTTCCGCGCCGCGGTCGAACGCGGCGACGCCGACGCGGCGACGGCGCTCTTCGCGCCCGACTGCGTCTTCAACTCCCCCATCGTGCACCGGCCCTACGTCGGCCCGGCTCCGCTGCGCGCGGTGCTGGGCGCGGTGCTGCAGGTGTTCACCGACTTCCGCTACACCGGCGCCTACTCCGGTGAGAGTGGTCACGTGCTGGAGTTCGCCTGCCGGGTCGGCGATCGCGAGTGCCAGGGCGTCGACATCCTGCGCGGTGACGGCGAGCGCCTCACCGAGCTGACCGTGCTCGTGCGGCCGTACTCGGCCGCCACCCTCCTCCGCGAGCAGATGGCCGCGCTGCTGACCTGAAGGCGCGCTCGCTAGGCCAGACAGTCGACGGTCGTCACCGGGCGTGTCCGGCTGCGACCGGCACAACCCACGCGTGAATCTCCATCGGGTGATCCCGCGGGATCCGCCATACCGCAATCCCTCCGCAGCCCGTTGGGGCGCATGAGGCAGGGGCACAGCGGGGCGAAACGCGAGGTGGGGACGTTGCCGGGCACGCGAACACCAGAGCGCCATCCCGGGAGGGGGCCGCGGCCCGATCGTGGCGGACACGGGCCGCGCGGGCCTGCGGAGCGCCCCCCGGGGGACGACAGCCCCACCGCCCGAACGATCGACGCACGCACCGTCGCCCGCCGGGCCGCGTTCGGCCCCGCGCCCCATCCCCCCGACGACGACGAGCAGTCCACGCCCGAATCCACCGTCCGGACGGCGGCGGTGGGCGAGCCGGGCAGCCGCACGGTCGCCCTGCCCGTGACGCCGCCGACCGCCGACCCCGCTCAGGCGGCGGATCCGGGCGCACCCGCCACTCCGGCCACCCCGCCGGCACGGCCGAGCGCGCCCGTCCACCGGCCGCACCCCCGTCGACCACGCGCCCGGCGGTGCACCGACCACGGGCCGCGCCCCGACCGCATCCCCGGCGGGCGGGTTCCGAACTGTCGCCCCGCCCACCGGCCGCACCGACGTCGACGACCCGGCCCCCGGTGCACCGGCCACCGGCGGGATGCCCACCGAATCCCCGGCAGGTGGGTTCCCGGCCGCCGCCGGTGGGCAGGCACCCGCGACCGCACCGTCGACCGGCCCAACCCCCGCCGCCCCGGACGGCGTCGACGGCCCCACTGCCTCGACCCGCACCCTCCTCAGCCCCCGCATGCGCAGCGCCCACCGCAGCGGCGTCGGCTGGTGGCACCCCCCGAAGGCCCGGCCCCGCGTTGACGGCGCCCGCCACCGCGCGGCGGAAGGCGAGCGATCGCGGCCGGACGACCCGTCGTCGCCGGATCCGCCTCGTGCTGCTCGGGCTCGCCGCCAGTGCATTTCTCGGCCCCGTGCTGGCCTTCGCCGTGGGGTACGTCGTCTTCCCCGTCCCCACGCCGGACGACGTGGTGAACAACCAGGTCGCGCTGCTCTCCTACGCCGACGGCGACCCGCTCACCCGGCTCGTGCCCGAGCAGGGCAACCGCACGAAGGTGCCGATCCAGGCCGTGCCGGAGCACGTGCGCGAGGCCGTGCTCGCCGCCGAGGACCGCAGCTTCTACTCGAACCCCGGCTTCGACCCGATCGGCATCGCGCGGGCCGCGTGGAACCAGATCCGCGGCGGCGACGGCGGCGGCTCCACGATCACCCAGCAGTACGTCAAGAACACCCTCGTCGGCGACGCGCCCTCGCTGTGGCGCAAGTACAAGGAACTGATCGTCTCGGTCAAGGTCTCCCAGGAGAACACCAAGGACCAGATCCTCGGCGACTACCTCAACGCCATCTACTTCGGCCGCGGCGCCTACGGCATCCAGGCGGCGAGCCAGGCCTACTTCGGCAAGAACGTGCAGGACCTGACGGTCGCCGAGGGCGCGGTCCTCGCCGGCGTGATCCAGTCGCCGTCGCGCTGGGACCCGGCCGTGAACCCGGACCGGGCCGTGGCGCGCTGGAAGTTCGTCCTCGACGGCATGGTCTCCCAGGGCTGGCTCACCCCGGGACAGCGCGGCGCCCAACGCTTCCCGACCGCCGTCGCCCGCACCCCGCAACGCGGCGGCGTGCCCGCGGGCGCCGACGGGCACATCGTCTCGGCGGTGATCGCCGAGCTGGCCGACCTCGGCATCACCGAGCAGGACGTCGCCCAGCAAGGGCTGCGCATCACCACGACGATCGACCCGACCCGGCAACGGCAGGCCGTCGACGCCGTCCACGACGCGCTCGCGGGTCAGCCCGCCAACCTGCGCAGCGCGCTCGTCGCGATCGACCCCCAGACCGGCGGCATCCTCGCCTACTACGGCGGCGAGAACGGCCTCGGCCTCGACTACGCGCGGGTCGAGCGGCTCGCGGGCTCCACGTTCAAGCCGTTCGCCGTGCTCGCAGGCCTTCAGGAGGAGCCCGCCGGTCGGGCTCGGCACCACGTTCGCGGGCGAGTCGGTGCCCGGCCTGCGCAACGACGAGGGCGCGAGCTGCACGCACTGCGACCTGAAGCAGGCGATGACGCTCTCCAACAACGTGGTGTTCAACTCCCTCGCGAAGCAGGTCGGCGGCCAGGCCGTCGCCGACGCCGCCCGGTCCGCGGGCATCACCACGCCGCTCGACCAGCCCGACGAGCGGATCGCGTTGGGCAACAAGGAGATCACCGCCGTCGACCTCGCCTCGGCCTACGCGACGATCGCCGCGGGCGGCGTCTGGCACCAACCGCACCTGGTGGCCTCGGTCGTGACCACGGACGGGCGCGTGCTCTACCAGTCCGCCACCGACGGCGAGCGCCGGTTCTCCGACCGGGTCGCCCGCAACGTCACCGAGGCGATGCTCGACGTCGCCCCCCACGACGACCTCGCACTCCCCGGCGGACGGCCGGTGGCGGCGAAGACCGGCACGGTGCAGTCGCACGTCGCGGGCCAGAACAACGACGCGTGGATGGCCGGGTTCACGCCGTCGGTCGTGGCGGCCGTGTGGCTCGGCACCGACCGCAACGAGCCGATCCGCACCGCGTCCGGCAGGCCGATCTCCGGCAAGGACCTGCCCGGCGACGCGTGGCACGACTTCATGACCGACGCCACCGCGGGCCGTCCCACGGCCGAGTTCGCCCCGTTCCGGGCCATCGGCGCGCCGCCTTCGGACCTGCCGCCCGACGTCGATCCGCGCAAGCCGCAGGCCACCGCGACCGCGTCCGCTGCGCCCAGCGCGGTCGCGACGCCCGGCCCGCCGGAGCAACCCGCGCCGACGCAGGCGATCCCGACGGAACCGCCCGGCGACGAACCCTCGGCCTGCACGTTGTCGGCGCCCTGCGGCTAGTGTCCTGAGTCGGACGTTCGGGGCCGGTATCGGTGGATCCAGGCGGCCGCAGGCAAGGCGCCGGTCCGAGCCTCGTACCCGGGCGTACTCGGCCGGACCGGCAACGCCGCCAGCGGGCGTCTGGGCCGCCGAGACCGGTGGCGAACTTGCGACTCGGGACACGAGGTCGGCAGCGCCGGGGACTTACCGGATTCGGCTCGGGCCGCCTACCGTGGACGGCGTGTCGGGGGACGGCCACAGGTTCCGGGTGCTCGCCTGGGTGTCGGAGCGGCGCTTCGTGCTGTACGTGCCCGCCATCGAGGCCGCGACGACCGTGCCCGCGATGCCCGACGCCGACGCGGCCGCCCGATCGCTGATCGCCGACCTCACCGGGATCCCCGAGTCCGCGATCCAGTGCGACATCGAGGTGGGCCGGGTGCCGGGCGGACCGCCGTCGCTGCGTTGAGGTCGTGGGATCACGGCCGTAGGGTCACCGACGTGCAACCCGCTTCCGACGGCGCCCGGGTCGTTGCCGAACGCATGTCCACCGCCGCGCTCGCCTGGATCGAGACCCTCACCGACGAGCAGCGGGCCGTGGGGGTCTGGGCGGGCCCGCACCCCGACGCCGAGCGCGACGCCGAGCGCCGCCGGTGGTTCTACACCCCGACCGACCACGGTGGCCTCACCCTCCACCAGCAGCGCCCGGCCCAACAGCGTCGGGCGATGGCGCTGCTGGGCACCGGCACCTCGCGGGCGGGCTACGTGTCCGCCGCCACGGTGATGGGCCTGGAGAACGTGCTCGACCACACCGAGGACTTCACGATCATGTTCGGCCGTGAGCGCGGCCGCGACCCGGGCATGTACTACCTGCGCGTGTTCGGCGACCCGGCGGGCACGGCGCCTTGGGGTTGGCGGTTCGGCGGGCACCACGTGTCGGTGTCGCACCTCGTCGTCGACGGCGCCGTCGTCGCGTCCACGCCGTCGTTCCTCGGCGCCGACCCGGCCTCCTCCACGCTGCTCGGCTCGCTGCTGCGCCCGCTCGCGGGGTCGGAGGACTTCGCGCGCACCCTGATGCGCTCGCTGGCCACTCCCCTGGCCGAGCGGGCGTTGCTGCTGCCGAAGGCGCCGGGCGACATCGTCGGCGCCAACCGCACCACGCTGTCCGAGGGCGACCGGGTGCTCTCCCTCGTCGACATCTGGCGCGCCCCCTTCGACGACCCTGTCCAGCAGGCGGGGCTGCAGAAGACCAGCGACGCCGTCGACGACGGCGCGAACCTCTCCGAGGACGAGCACGCCGTCCTCGCGCTCACCGCCGCCCCCAAGGGCGTTCCCGCCGCCGAGCTCGACGCCGAGCAGCGCGAGCTCCTGCGGCAGCTGCTCTCGACGTACCTCGACCGGGTGCCCGAGGAGATCAGCGTGATCGGCCGCTACGCCGCGGACGTCGAGGGGGAAGCCGCGCTCGACGCCGTCCACTTCGCGTGGGCGGGCGGCGTCGCCCCCGGCGAGCCGCACTACTACCGGCTGCAGGGGCCGCGGCTGCTCATCGAGTGGGACAACACGCAGCGCAACGTCAACCACGCGCACGCCGCGTGGCGCGACCCGGAGGCCGATTTCGGGCTCGACGTGCTCGCCGCGCACACGGCGGCCCACCACTCTTGACGGACCTGCCGCTCGTCGCCGTGCCGGGCGGCCGGGTCGAGTACCTGGACGTGCCCGGCGACGCCGACCGCGCACCGCTGCTGTTCCTGCACGAGGGGCTGGGCTCGGTGCGCCTGTGGCGGGGCTGGCCCGCGGCGGTGGCCGCGGCGACGGGCCGCCGGGTCGTCGCGTACTCCCGGCTCGGGCACGGCTTCTCCGACCTCCCGTCCGCGCCCCGCACCGTCGGGTTCATGCACGACGAAGCGGCGGTGGTGGTCCCCGCGCTGCGGGCGGCGCTGGGCCTGGTCGACCCGGTGCTCGTCGGGCACAGCGACGGCGGCTCGATCGCGCTGGTGCACGCCGCCACCCACCGGGTGTCCGGCGTCGTGGTGCTGGCCCCGCACGTCATCGCCGAGCCGGCGGGCCTCGTCGAGATCGCCGCCGCGCGGGACGCGTTCTCGCGCGGCGACCTCGCGGTCCGGATGGCCCGCCACCACCGCGACCCGGCCGTCACGTTCCACAACTGGAACGACGTGTGGTTGTCCGCGGAGTTCCGGTCGTGGGACCTGCGGCCGCTGCTGGCGGGCATCACCGCGCCGGTGCTCGCGATACAGGGCACGGCCGACCCCTACGGCACGGTGCTGCACGTCGAGGCGGTGCGCGACGGGTCGTCGGGGCCGGTCGAGCTGCTCGTGCTCGACTGCGCGCACGCACCGCACCTCGAGGCGACCGAGCCGGTCACCGCGGCGGTGGTGCGCTTCCTCGCGGGACTGCCCGACGCGGGAGCCTGAGCGCGGTCACGTCGAGGGTGGCCCGCCCCGCCACCCGGCCCAACGCCGCGGCGTGAGCACGACCACCGGTCCGCCGGGCGGGTCCGCCGCGTACGGCGGGTACTTCGCGACGAGCGCCGCACGGGCACGGTCGGCCAGCTCGCCCGCCTCGTGGACGGCGGCCTCGCCGTCGATCCGCACCCACCAGAGCTGGGTCCAGTCTTCGGCGTAGTGGTCGACGATGACGGCCGCGCGCGGGTCGCGGCGCACGTCGTCGAGGCGGGCCAACCGGGTCGAGCGCTTGGGCTTGACCTCGTCCACCGCGGAACACACCAGGCCGTCGAGCAGCACGAACGTGATCGGGACCAGCCGGGCGGTGCCGTCGGCGCGTAGCGTGGCCAGCCGGGCGACCCGCGCGGCGGCCACCAGCGCGCGTTGCTCCTCGGGCGTCGGGGTCGGCACCGGAAGAGAATGGCCCGGATCGACGTTGAGCGCGATAGTTGCTGCTTCAACTACTAGGAGGTCGTCGTGCCTGCCGTGACCGTTTCCGACGTCACCGTGCTGCCCCGGGTGCCCGAGCCCGGCGAGTCCGCGGTCGAGCGCGGTGTGCGCTCGGTGACCACCGCCCCGACCGGCTACGAGGGCGAGGGCTTCCCGGTGCGGCGCGCCTTCGCGGGCGTCGACCTGCGCGACCTCGACCCGTTCCTGATGATGGACCAGATGGGCGAGGTGGAGTACGCGCCCGGTGAGCCGAAGGGCACGACTGGCACCCGCACCGCGGCTTCGAGACCGTCACCTACATCATGGACGGCACCTTCGAGCACCAGGACAGCCACGGCGGCGGCGGGGTGATCACCAACGGCGACACCCAGTGGATGACGGCGGGCAGCGGCCTGCTGCACATCGAGCGGCCGCCGGAGAGCCTGGTGGTGTCGGGCGGGCTGTTCCACGGCCTGCAGCTGTGGGTGAACCTGCCGAAGGCCGACAAGTGGCTGGAGCCCAAGTACCAGGACCTGCGCGGCGGCGAGGCCGCGCTGCTGACCAGCCACGACGGCGGCGCGCTGATCCGACTCATCGCGGGCGAGCTCGGCGGGCACGTCGGCCCGGGCAGCACGTACACGCCGATGACGATGGCGCACGCCACCATCTCCCCCGGCGCCTCGGTGCGGCTGCCGTGGCGGCGCGACTTCAACGCGCTCGTCTACGTGCTCTCCGGCACGGGCACGGTCGGCGCCGACCGCCGTCCGGTGCGCACCGGCCAGGCCGTGCTCTTCGGCGCGGGCGACGCGATCACGGTGGCCGCCGACGCCACGCAGGAGTCGCGGCTCGCGGGCCTCGACGTGGTGATCCTCGGCGGGCAGCCGATCCGGGAGCCGATCGCCTGGGCGGGCCCGTTCGTGATGAACACCAGGGCCGAGGTGCTGACGGCGTTCGAGGACTACCAGAAGGGCAAGCTCGGCGTGGTGCCCGCCACGTACGTCCCCCACGGCGGGGCGCGACGGATGACGGCAACGGTCGCCGACGCGCCCGAGCGCTCCCGGTTCGAGATCAGCGTGGACGGCGCGCTCGCCGGGTTCGCCGCTGTACCGGCTCGCCCCGGGCCGGATCACGTTCGTGCACACCGAGATCGACGACGCCTACGCCGGGCAGGGCCTCGGCGGTCAGCTGGCCCGGGCCGCGCTGGACGACGTGCGCGGCCGCGGCCTCGCGGTGCGGCCGGACTGCCCGTTCATCAAGGGCTGGATCGCGAAGCACCCCGACTACGCCGACCTGGTGGCCTGACCGGCCCGTCGCCACTGCCAACCACCGCCGTCGCGGAACTCGCGACTCGCCGTCGTGAAATCGGAGACTCGCCGCCATGAGAAGCGGGACTCGGGTTCAGGGGCGGTGGGCGTAGAGATCGCGCAGCAGGGCGATCTCGGCGCCGTGGTGGATGACCTCGCGGTGGATGTGGGTGACGAGATCGGCCAGCGGCGACTCCGCGAACGGGCCTTCGGCGGGCCCGCACGGCCGGGCGAGCCCCTCCTCGCCGAGCCCGCGCACGCCCGCCAACCAGGCGGCATAGGCCTCGTCCAGCTGGTCGAGAGCCTCGGCCGCCGTGCCCGCGTAGGGCCAGCTGTCGTACCCCGCGGGCGGGCCGCCGAAGTGCGACGCGACCCGCGCCTGGAACACCCCGACCACGACGTGCGCGATGCGCCACGCGATCGTCGTGACCGGCGGAGGCGCGGGCTCGGGGAACTCCCAGTCGATCGTGAAGGGCCCGCTCCCGGGCTGGTCGGCGCCCGCGCGGGGCCGGACGTTCCAGCTGCCCGCCACCGGCTCCCAGGTGTACTCCGCGTCGGTGAGCCCGTCGAGCCGGGGGCGGAGCTGGTACTGCCAGTGGTGGACGAGCTGGTCGGTGAGGACGCGGTTCCACTCGATCTCGGTCATGGCGCCACTGTGCACCCGGAGCCCGACAGTTCTGTCGGGGCCCGGCCGTAGCCTGGGGCCCGTGCTCGCCGTCCACGCCGTCTGGTCCCCCGGCCGTGGCGTGCTGCTGTGGGCCGAGGACGGCGATCGGCCCGCGGCGTCGGGAGCGCGCTCGCTGCGCTCGGCCCGGCCGCACCCGTTCGCGGCCGATCCGGCGGCGCTCATGGCGCTGCACCCCGGCAAGCCCGTCACGCTCACGCTGCTGCTCCCCTCGGCGCCGGGCGGCCCGGTCGCCTCGCCCGAGCTGGTGCGCACCCGCCCGCGCGCCGCGCCCCGGGCCGCCCCCGTGCTGCGGCCCTGGACGGTGCCCGCGCTGGCCGTCGACCCGGCCGAGCTCGCCGATCCCGCCGAGGAGGCCCGCTACGGCGCTTCGGTGGCGCACCTGCGCGCGCTCGTCGAGCTGGCCGATGATCTCGCCGCCCGCGGCCGGGTGCTGCCCACGCTGGTGCGTGAGGCCGGCGCGCCGCACGCCCGCTGGCGGCCGGTCGTGCGCGGGCTCGATGCCGTGGCCGTCGAGGCGCTGGTCGAGGCGCTGCCGCCGGTCGGGCGGGCCGAGCAGGCCGCGCCGCGCGACGAGCGCGGGGCCGATCCGCAGGTGCTCGTCGACGATGCGCTCGCCGTGCTCACCGACGTCGCGGTGCGCGATCGGCTGGCCCGCGCGGGCGTCACCATGGCGCCGCCGGGTCGATCGCGGGGCGGCCCCGCGGTCGCGGCATGGCTGCGCGCGCTCACCGCGCCCGACCCGCGAGTGGAGGCGGGCGAGCGCGAGCTGGCCCAGCTCGCGGAAGCGCTGCGCGAGTGGGATTCCGTCGGCGCGGGCCCGCCGGGCGCGGGGCGCGCGAGCTTCCGGCTCTCCGAGGTGCGCACGCTGCACGACCCGGCCGATCCCGCCGACGACCCGGACGACCAGACCGGCGACGGCACCCACTGGATCCTGGAGTTCTTCCTCCAGTCCACCGCCGATCCGAGCCTGCTGGTGCCCGCCGCGCAGGTCTGGGACGGCCGCGCCGCCCGCCTCCTCGCCGATCCGCAGGAGCTGCTGCTCGCCGAGCTCGGGCGCGCCGCCCGCGTGATGCCCGATCTCGCGCCCGCCCTGCGCGCGGCCCGCCCGGAGGCGCTCGACCTGGAGAACGGCGGCGCCCACCAGTTCCTCACCGTCGACGCGCCGCTGCTCGCCGACGCCGGGTTCGGGGTGCAGCTGCCCCGCGGGTGGGACGGCTCGCGGCGCGTCGGGCTCACGCTCTCGGCGCGCAGCACCCCGGCCGATCGGGTGCTCACCCGCAGCGGCCTCGGTCGCGAGGAGCTGGCCGATTTCCAGTGGTCGGTGGCCGTCGGCGACGAGGAGCTCGGCGAGGAGGAGCTGGCCGAGCTCGTGGCGGCCAAGGCGCAGCTCGTGCGGGTGCGCGGCCGGTGGGTGAGCGTCGATGCCGAGAAGCTGCGGGCGGGGCTGGCGTTCCTGCGCCGCAGCGCGGCGCGGCGGCCGCCGACCGTCGGCGAGGTCCTGGCGCTCGCGGGCCGCCACCCCGACGACTGGGCCGCCGACGAGGAGGTGCCCCTGCCCGTCACGGCCGTGCACGCACGCGGCTTCCTCGGCGACCTGTTGGCGGGCCAGGTCGATCGGGCGATCACGCCGGTCGCCACCCCCGCGGGCTTCCACGCGCAGCTGCGCCCTTACCAGCAGCGGGGCCTCTCGTGGCTGGCGTTCCTCGCCGAGCTGGGGCTGGGCGCCTGCCTCGCCGACGACATGGGCCTCGGCAAGACCGTCCAGCTGCTCGCGTTGGAGATGCACGAGCGGGCCGCCCCGCGCCCGCCCACCCTGCTGCTGTGCCCGATGTCGCTGGTCGGCACGTGGCAGCGGGAGGCGCAGCGGTTCGCCCCCGAGCTGCGGGTGTTGGCGCTGCACGGGCCCGGCCGCCCGCACGGCGCCGCGCTGCACGCCGCGGTGGCGGCCGCCGACCTGGTCGTCACCACGTACGCCACCGCCACCCGCGATGCCGAGGAGCTGGCCACGATCACCTGGCGGCGGCTCGTGCTCGACGAGGCGCAGGCCGTCAAGAACAGCCGGGCGTCGGCCGCGCGAGCGGTGCGCCGGATCGACGCCGAGCACCGGGTCGCGCTCACCGGCACCCCGGTGGAGAACCGGCTGTCGGAGCTCTGGTCGGTGATGGACGTGCTCAACCCGGGCCTCCTGGGCACCGCCGACCGCTTCCGCGAGCGCTACGCCGTGCCGATCGAGCGGCACGGCAGCGACGAGGCGGCGTCGCGGCTGCGCACGATCACCCGGCCCTACCTGCTGCGCAGGCTCAAGACCGATCCCACCATCATCGACGACCTGCCCGAGAAGATCGAGATCACGCAGCACTACCGGCTCACGCCGGAGCAGGCCACGCTCTACCGCACGGTCGTCGACGACATGATGGAGAAGATCGAGGACGCACAGGGCATCCAGCGCCGCGGCAACGTGCTCGCCGCGATGGCCAAGCTGAAGCAGGTCTGCAACCACCCGGCCCAGCTCCTGCACGACGGCTCCGCGATCGGGCGGCGGTCCGGCAAGGTCGTGCGCCTCGAGGAGATCCTCGCCGAGATCCTGGCCGAGGGCGACCGGGTGCTGTGCTTCACGCAGTTCACCGAGTTCGGGCACCTCCTCGTGCCGCACCTGTCGGCCCGCTTCGACACCGACGTCGCGTTCCTGCACGGGGGCACCCCGAAGAAGCGCCGCGACGAGATGGTGGCGCGGTTCCAGGCGGGCGAGGGCCCGCCGGTCATGCTGCTCTCGCTCAAGGCGGGCGGCACCGGGCTCACGCTCACCGCGGCCAACCACGTGGTCCACCTCGACCGGTGGTGGAACCCGGCGGTGGAGAACCAGGCCACCGACCGCGCGTTCCGCATCGGGCAGCGGCGCAACGTCCAGGTGCGCAAGTTCCTCTGCCCCGGCACGGTCGAGGAGCGCATCGAGGCGATGATCGCCCAGAAGACCGCGCTGTCGGGCCTGGTCGTCGGCGAGGGCGAGAACTGGCTCACCGAGCTGTCCACCGACAGCCTCCGCTCCCTGTTCCTGCTCGACGAGGAGGCGGCGGTGGACGATTCATGACGGAGCCGGTGAGCCAGCCGTGGTGGCTCGACGCCGCGCAGACCCGGCCGATCAAGGTCACGGGCGGCATCCAGATCAACTCCACGCGCGGCAGCGTGGCCCGCACGTGGTGGTCGAAGCGGTTCCTCGCCGTGCTCGAGCAGATCGGGGTCGGCGGCCGGATGGCCCGCGGCCGCGCCTACGCCCGGCAGGGCCAGATCATCTCGCTCGACGTCGACACCGGCGGCGCGGTGGCAGCGGTGCAGGGCAGCAGGCCGCGGCCGTACGCCGTGCGGGTCGGCGTCTCCGCGTTCGGCAAGGCCGAGTGGGCCGAGGTGGCGCAGGCGATGGTCGCCGACGCGTCGCTCACCGCGGCGCTGCTCGCAGGCGAGATGCCGCACGAGATCGAAGAGGTGTTCACCCGGGTGGGGCTCTCGCTGTTCCCGGCGAGCGCCCGCGATCTCGCCCTCGATTGCACCTGTCCCGACCAGGCCGTGCCGTGCAAGCACCTGGCCGCGGTCTGCTACGTGCTGGCCGAGCGGTTCGACGCCGACCCGTTCGCGATGCTGGCCCTGCGCGGGCGCGACCGGGAGACGCTGCTCGCCGATCTCCGGGAGCGCCGGGCCGAGGCGGGGCCCGCTCCGGCGCACGGCACCCCGCTGGCCGAGGTGCTGTCGGAGTTCTACGCCGGAGGTCCCCTGCCCACGCCCGCGGCGGGTCCGGACACCCCGTCGGATGCCCTCCTCGACCAGGTGCCGCCATTCCCGGTGGAGATACGGGGCATAACGGTCAGTGAGCTCTTGCGGCCCGCCTACCGCGCGCTCGGCGGGGCATGATGGGCGCATGGGTGAGCTGAGTCCCTGGCACTGGGCGATCGTGATCATCGTGCTGGTGGTGCTGTTCGGGGCGCGCAGGCTGCCCGACGCCGCGCGCAGCCTCGGCCGCTCGGCGCGCATCCTCAAGTCGGAGCTCCGCGCCGGTGACGCGCCTCCCCCGGATGCGCCGCCCGCTACTCCCCGTAGCGCTGAGCCGACGATTTCATCACCACAAAGCGATCCGCGGCACGATTGACGCCACGTCCCCGGGTTGATGTCATTTGCCTGGGGAATGTGGTGAACGGGGGGCCGGAGTGACTCGTGTGACGTGGCTGCGCGCTGCCCTCGGGATGATGGCCCTCGGATTGCTCGTCCTCGCGGGCTGCACGGCACCCGCCGCCGCCGTGCCCGCCGCGCCGCCCGCTACGGTCGTGGCGCCCGCGCCGCGCGTCACCGTGAGCCCGCCCGACGGCGCCAAAGGCGTGGCCCCCGCCCAGCCCGTCACCGTCACGGCCGCGAACGGCACGCTCTCCGGCGTCAGCGTCACCACCGAAGACGGCGCCGCACTGCCGGGCACCCTGGCCGCGGACGGCGCCACCTGGACCGCCACCGCGAACCCGGAGTTCGGCAGCACTTACCGCTTCGCGGGCACGGTCACCGGCTCCGGCGGCACCGCGCCGGTCGTCGGCACGTTCCGCACCGTCGCCCCGAAGCGGCTGGTCAAGGCGACCACCACGATCGGCGACGGCCAGACCGTCGGCGTCGCCGCCCCGATCATGATCCAGTTCAACCGCCCGGTACCGGAGGCGAGCCGGGCGGCGGTCGAGCGCGCGCTGTCGGTCACCACCTCGCAGCCGGTCACGGGGTCGTGGGCGTGGCTGACGGACGCCTACGGCGGCTCCCGCGTGCACTGGCGGCCCAAGGACTACTGGCCGGTGGGCACCACGGTGAAGATGGTCGCGCGCCTGTACGGCGTGGACATGGGCAACGGCGCCTTCGGCCGGGCCGACCTCAGCACCGACTTCACGATCGGGCGGTCCCAGATCGTCAAGGCCGACGCCCGCAGCCACCGCATCCAGGTCGTCCGCGACGGCCGGGTCGTGATGGACCTGCCCGCGAGCTACGGCGCCGACTCCGACCCCCGGCGCATCACCCGCAGCGGCACCCACATCGTGATGGCCAAGGCGCCGAGCGTCCTCATGACCAACCCGGACTTCGGCTACACCAACGTGAAGATGAACTGGGCGGTGCGGATCTCCAACAACGGCGAGTTCATCCACGCCAACCCGGCCTCGAACTGGGCGCAGGGCAAGAACAACGTCACCCACGGCTGCATCAACCTCAGCACCGGCAACGCGAAGAACTACTTCGACACCGCCGTCTTCGGCGATCCGGTGGAGATCACCGGCACCTCGGTGCCGCTCTCCGCGTCGGACGGCGACGTCTACGACTGGGCCATCCCGTGGGACCAGTGGACGAAGATGTCCGCCCTGCACTAGGAACGGGTGCATGGCGTGGGACTTCGCGACCGATCCCGAGTTCGAGGCTCAGCTCGAGTGGATGCGCGGCTTCGTCCGTGACGAGATCATCCCGTTGGAGACCCTCGACATCGACGAGCCGACGTTCGACCGCATCACGGCTCCGCTGAAGGAGCGGGTCAAAGAGCAGGGCCTGTGGGCCGCGCACCTGCCGCCGGAGCTGGGCGGCGGCGGGTTCGGCCAGGTCAAGCTCGGGTTGATGCACGAGATCCTGGGTCGCTGCCGCTTCGCGCCCGGTGTCTTCGGCAACAACGCGCCCGACTCCGGCAACGCCGAGCTGCTCGCGATCGGCGGCTCCGCGGAGCAGAAGGAGCGGTGGATGCACCCGCTGCTGCGGGGCGAGCTGCGCAGCTCGTTCTCGATGACCGAGCCGGGTGCGGGCGCTGATCCCACCCTGCTCGCCACCCGCGCGGTGCTCGACGGCGACGAGTACGTGATCAACGGCCACAAGTGGTTCAGCTCGAACGCTTCGGTGGCCGACTTCCTCATCGTCATGTGCGTGACCGACCCGGACGTCTCGCCGTACCAGGGCTCGTCGATGATCATCGTGCCGGTGGGGACGCCCGGCGTCGACGTCGTGCGCGACATCCCCACCATGGACCACCCGCTGTCGGGCCTGCGGCTCGACGGCGGCCACGCCGAGGTGGTCTACCGCGACGTGCGGGTGCCGAAGGAGAACCTCGTCGGCAACCCGGGCGACGGGTTCCGGCTCGCCCAGCAGCGCCTGGGCCCCGGCCGGATCCACCACGCGATGCGCTGGCTCGGCCAGAGCGGCCGGGCGTTCGACATGCTGTGCGAGCGCGCCGTCAGCCGCTACACGCACGGCTCGGTGCTGGCCGACAAGCAGATGATCCAGGACATGGTGGCGACGAGCGCCGCCGAGATGCAGGCCGCCCGGCTGCTCACCCTGCACGCTGCCTGGACGATGGACCAGGTCGGCGCGTCCAACGCGCGCGTCGAGATCGCGATGATCAAGTACTGGGGCGCGCGGGTGCTGCACGACGTGATCGACCGGGCCATCCAGGTGCACGGCTCGCTCGGCTTCTCCGGCGACCTGCCGCTGGAACTCATGTACCGGGCCGCGCGGGCCGCCCGCATCTACGACGGGCCCGACGAGGTGCACAAAGCGACGGTCGCCCGTCGCATCCTGCGCGGCTACACGCCGCGGGAGGTGCCGACCGAGCACGTGCCGACCCGCGCGGAGGCGGCGCGGCGCAAGTTCGCCGCCTACCTGGACGTCGCCACGGCCGACCTGTGATCGGCGCGGGTGGCAACGGACGGCTCAAGCCTCCCGCACGCAGCCTCCGGCGTTCGCCCGGCGGATGGTCAGCAGCAGAGGCGCGATCGCCGTCCGGCGCGGCTCGGCGCGATCACGTCTCCGCGCGCTGGGCCGCCTCGGCCTCGTCCGCGCGTTCGTGGAGCCGCTCGCGGATCTCGTCGGGGGTGTAGGCGCGCCGCTTCCGCTCGGCCGCCGCGGTCACGACGCCCGTAGCGGCCACCCCGGCGAGCCCGGCCAGTCCGACCCACTTCCACCAACGCATGGCGGATAACTTATCGCGATGCGCGGAGACGTGATCACGCTGGATCGTGCGGTCGAGCTGGCCCGCACGGGCGACATCTGGGTGTTCCGCGGGACGAGCCGCGCCGACCGCGCCATCCGCGGGCTCACTAACGCGCCGGTCAACCACGTCGGCATGGCGGTGGCGCTCGACGACCTCCCGCCGCTGATGTGGCACGCCGAGCTCGGGCGCAGCCTGCCGGACATGTGGACGGGCAAGTTGCAGCGCGGCGTGCAGTTGCACGACCTGCGGGCCGCCGTGCTGCAGTGGGGGCAGCGCTACGGGCAGCGCGGCTGGGTGCGGCAGCTGTCCGGCGAGCTCACGCGGGAGCACGAGGACGGGTTGCTGCGCGCCATCGCCCGGCTGGACGGCACCCCGTTCCCGTCGACGGCGGCGCTGGCCGGGCGGTGGCTGCGCGGTCGGGTGCCGCAGCTGCGCCGCGCCGCCGCCGCCGACGACGAGCCCGAGGCCTCGCTCACCACCGCCTACTGCGCGGAGGTCGTGGCGCTCACGTTCGTGGAGATGGGCCTGCTCCCCGACGACCACCGCCCGAGCTGGTACGACCCCGGCCGCTTCTGGAGCGGCGACGACCTGGACCTCGCGCCCGGGTTCGCGCTCGGCGGCGAGATCGAGGTCGTGATGCCGCCCGCGTCCGCCGGGGCCGCTCCGAAGGCCGTCAGCGCGCGGCCACCTCGGTGGAAGCGCCTCCTGCGGCGCTGACGTCCCCGGCGGTGGAGGCGGCGCCAGCGCCCGCGGCAGTGGAAACGGCGCCAGCGCCCGCGGCAGTGGAAACGGCGCCGCGGCGGCGGGAGCGGAAACGGCGCCCGCGGCGGCGGAGGCAGCTCCCGCAGCGGCGGAGGCAGCTCCCGCGGCGCTGACGTCCGCTGTGGTGGAAACGGCTCCTGCGGCGCCCGCGGCGGTGGAAGCGGCCCCGGCGGCGCTCACGCCCGCGGCGTCGGCGGTGGCGCTCGTGACCGCCTCGCGGTGAGCGCGCATCACCGCATTGGTCTGCTCCAGGAAGCGGCGCACGACGGCCAGCTCGTCGGGGGTGAAGCCGGCCAGCACGTGCTCGATCCGGGCGCCCAGCGGCCCGAAGAACGCGCCGCCGACGGCCGCCGCGGCCGCGCCGTAGTGCAGGGTGATGCGGCGCCGGTCGCGGTCGTCGCGCTCCCGGCGCACGTGCTCGGCCCGCTCCAGCCGGTCGACGACGGCCGTGGTGGCGCCCGAGGACAGGCCGAGGTGCTCGCCGAGCCTGCCGGGGGTGAGCGGCACGCCCGCCGCTTCGGCTTGCATCACGGCCAGGAGGGCCTGCAGGTCGGTGGGGTGCATGCCGTTGCGTTCGGCGAAGACCTGGCCCAGCCGCTCCGCCTCCACCGCATGCGCCCGGAGCAGCCGCACCAGCTCGTCGCGCACCTCGGGCGGCGCGCCGGGCGCATCGGGCGAGGTCACAACCCGAGCCTACGTCGTCTGAACGGCCGTCGTCGCAGCGCCGTTGCGGGCGCACACGGTGCCCGCCGCGGCGCGGCCACCGAAGCCCGCCCGACTCGCCGCGGTGGTCCGTACCATTCACCGGTCAGTGGCCGGACCAGCGCGGAGCGCGCTTCTCGCGGAACGCCGCGACGCCTTCGGCCGCGTCGGCGGAGGCGTTGACCTCGGCGTCGGCCAGCTCGGTGGCCGCCCACCCGCGGGCGTCGCGCTCGGCGTCGGCCGCCGCCACCGCCCGCAGCGACAGCCGCTGTGCGACCGGGGCGTGCGCGCACACCCGCTCGGCCAGCTCCAGCGCCGCCCGCTCCGCCTCACCCGGCTCGACGAGCCGGTTGACCAGGCCCAGCGACCACGCGCGCTCCGCGTCGAGGGGATCGCCGGTGAGCAGCATCTCCCGCGCGATGTTGGGTGGCAGCGCGCGCGGGGCCCGGAACAGCGCACCGCAGTTGGCGACCAGGCCGCGCGCCGTCTCCGGCAGCGCGAACCGCGCGGTGCGGGCCGCGACCACGAGGTCGCAGGCCAGCACCAGCTCGAACCCGCCGCCGTACGCCACGCCCTCGACGGCGGCGACGAGCGGGGTCGCGCGGTCGCGGCGCACCACGCCGTACTTCCCGCCCCGCGGGGTGGCGGGCCCGGCCCCGGCCGCGAGATCGGTGCCCGCCGAGAACGCCACCGGGGTGCCCGCGAGCACCCCCGCCCACAGGTCCGGGTCGTCGTCGAGGAGATTGAGCGCGGCGTCGAGGCCCGCGGTGGTCACGGCGTCGATCGCGTTGCGCTTCTGCGGCCGGTCGATGCGGATGAGCAGGACGCGGCCGCGCCGCTCCGTGGTCACGGTCGAGTCCGTGGTCATGGTCATCGACCTTAGAGCGCCCGGCGACGAGCGCCCCGGTCCGCGCCGCCACGGGCTCGAGGCGCCCCCATCGCGGGGCGCTCTTAGGCTCTCGGGGTGCGCCTTCTCCCGGTTCTCGGTGGTGCGGTCGGTCTCTGGACCGCGGCCCGGCTCGTCCGCGCCGCGTGGGGCCTCCCGTCGGCCCTCGGCGCGGGCCCGGCCGCGATGCGCGCCGCCGCGGACCGGTCGCCGCACGCCGAGGCCGGACGGTTCCGCAACACGGAGCCGAGCGCGTTGGTCACGCCGACGAGCGTGCCGGTGATCCTCGGGCGGCTGCTCACCCGCGGCGCGCGGGTCGCCCGTCCGGGCCGGTCCCGCTCGTGCCGGGCGCGCCGGACGGGCAGGCGGGCGCGATCGCGGTGACCTGGTTCGGCCACTCCAGCGTGCTCCTGGAGATCGACGGCCACCGGGTGCTGGCCGATCCGATGTGGGGCGAGCGGGCCTCGCCGTCGCGCACGATCGGGCCGCGCCGCCTGCACCCGGCCCCGACCGGACTCGACCGGCTCCCCGCCCTCGACGCGGTGCTGATCTCGCACGACCACTACGACCACCTCGACAAGCCGACGATCACCACCCTCGCGGCACGGACCGACGCCCCCTTCGTCGTCCCGCTCGGGATCGGCGGGCACCTGCGCCGGTGGGGCGTGCCGGAGCACCGCATCGTGGAGCTCGACTGGGGCGACGCCACCCGCATCGGCGACCTCACGGTGACCTGCGTCGAGTGCAGGCACTTCTCGGGCCGCCGCACCGCGCGCAACACCACGCAATGGTCGGCGTGGGCGCTCGCGGGCCCCACGCGCCGCGCGTATTTCGGCGGCGACACCGGCTACACGGCCGCGTTTTCCCGCACGGGCGCGGCGCTGGGCCCGTTCGACCTGACTTTGTTGCCGATCGGGGCCTACGCCGATCTCTGGCCCGACATGCACATGACACCGGAGGAAGCGGTGCGCGCGCACCGCGACCTCGGCGGCAAACTGCTCGTGCCCGTGCATTGGGCGACCTTCGATCTCGGATTCCACGCCTGGGCGGAACCGGTACGGCGGCTGTTGTCGGCCGCCGCGAGCGCCGACGTGCGGATCGCGCTTCCGCGGCCGGGACAGCGCATCGACGCACTGGCCCCGGATCAACAAGTCGATTGGTGGTCACGACTCGGATAAAATCCGGCGTGGCGCGTTCGACAATGCCGGGCGAGGTCTATTATCCTCGTATCGAGCCCATTTGTCGGCGCGTCTTCCCCTGCTCGAAAGGTCACACACCCATGGCACGGCAAACCACGGTCACGCTGGTCGACGACCTGGACGGCTCCGAAGCCGAGGAGCAGGTCGAGTTCTCGGTCGACGGCCGGACCTACGAGATCGACCTCTCCACGGTCAATGCATCGCGATTGCGCGACGCGCTGGCGCCGTTCGTTTCCGCGGCCCGCCGCACGGGCGGCAGGCGCGCCGCCGCCGCGCCGCCGCGCGCCACTTCCGACCGCGCCCAAAACCAGGCCATTCGGGAATGGGCCATCGCCCAGGGCATGAAGGTGTCAGAACGCGGCCGGATCCCCACCAACGTGCTCACGGCTTACCACAGCGCCCACTGAGAACTACTTCGGGGCCATCCGGATCGCGCCGTCCAAACGGATCGTCTCACCGTTCAACATCGGGTTGGCCACGATGTGCGCGGCGAGCGCGCCGTATTCGGCGGGGTTGCCGAACCGGGCCGGATGCGGCACCTGCTTGGCCAAGGCGGCCCGCACCTCGTCGGGCGCGCCCGCCATGAGCGGGGTGTCGAAAAGGCCCGGCGCGATCGTCACCACGCGGATGAGCATGCTCGCGAGATCGCGCGCGATCGGCAGCGTCATCCCCACCACGCCGCCCTTCGACGCCGAATAGGCCGCCTGACCGATCTGCCCGTCGAACGCCGCGGCCGACGCCGTGTTGACGATGACGCCGCGCTCCTCGCCGACGGGGTCGTGGGCGAGCATCCGCTCGGCGGCCAGGCGCAGCACGTTGAACGTGCCGATCAGGTTGATCTCGATGATCCGCGTGAACTCGGCGAGCGGGAACGCGCCGTGCTTGCCGACGGTGCGGAACGCGTTGCCGGTGCCCGCGCAGTTGACGCACACGCGCAGGGTGCCGAACGCGTCGGTGACATCCAGCGCCGCGGTGACCTCGGCCTCGTTGCGGACGTCGGCAGGCGTGAACCGCACGCGGTCGCCGAGCTCCTTGGCGATCTGCTCGCCCGCCGAGGTGGGCAGGTCCAGGATCACGACGTTCGCGCCCGCCTCCAGGAGGGCCTTCGTGGTGGCCAACCCGAGGCCCGAGGCCCCGCCGGTGACCAGTGCTACGGCGCCGGTGACGTCCACGCTGCCTGCCTCCCCACTTGACCGTCAAGCGTGACCGTTTCTACCACGCCCGGCGATCCGGTAGACATGCCAGCGTGCTTCCCGGAACGCGTGCGGCGCCGCACCCCGACCACCCGGCCGTGATCATGGCGGGCTCCGGGGAGACGGTCAGCCACGGCGACCTGGAGAAGGGCTCGGCCCGGCTCGCGCGGTGGCTCGTCGAGCACGGCCTGGCGCCGGGGGACGGCATCGCGCTGCTGGCCGACAACTCCGCGCGCCTGTTCGAGGTGTACTGGGCCGCGCTGCGGTGCGGCCTGGTGCTCACGGCGGTCAACCACCACCTCACCGCGGCCGAGGTCGCCTACATCGTGCGCGACTGCGGCGCCAAGGCGCTGGTCGTCGCCGGGTCGCTGGGCCCGCTCGCCGAGGCCGTCGGCGCGGAGGTGCCCGAGGTCGGGCTCCGGCTGGCCTACGGCGGCCCCGTCAAGGGCTTCGCCGACTACGACGCCGCCCTCGACGGCGTGGCCGACACCCCGCTCGCCGACGAGCCCGCGGGCGCGGTGATGCTCTACTCCTCGGGCACCACCGGGCGGCCGAAGGGCGTACGGCCGCCGATGCCGAAGCGGCGCATCGACGATCCCGAGAGCCGGAGCCCCTTCGCCGTCCTCTACGGCTTCACGCCGGAGACCGTCTACCTCTCCCCCGGCCCGCTCTACCACGCCGCGCCGCTGCGCTTCTCGACGCTGGTCCAGGAGCTCGGGGGCACGGTCGTGGTGATGGAGCGGTTCGACGCCGAGGGCGCACTGGCGGCGATCCAGCGCTACCGCGCCACGCACAGCCAGTGGGTGCCGACCATGTTCGTGCGGATGCTCAAGCTCCCGCCCGAGGTGCGCGAGCGCTACGACGTGTCGTCGATGCGGGTGGCGGTCCACGCCGCGGCGCCGTGCCCGGTCGACGTCAAGCGGGCGATGATCGACTGGTGGGGCCCGGTGATCTACGAGTACTACGCGGCCACCGAGGCCGTCGGCATCACGTTCCTCGACTCGGCGCAGTGGCTGGAACACCCGGGCTCGGTCGGCCGCGCGGGGCTCGGCGAGGTGCGGATCGCCGATCCGGACACCGGTGAGCTGCTGCCCGCGGGCCGGGTGGGCACGATCTACTTCGAACGCCACGACGGCCCGCTGTTCACCTACCACAACGACCCCGAGAAGACGCGCGCCTCGCGCCACCCGGAGCACGACGACTGGGGCACCACCGGCGACCTGGGCTACCTCGACGACGACGGGTGGCTCTACCTCACCGACCGCAAGGCATTCATGATCATTTCCGGCGGGGTGAACATCTACCCCCGCGACGCCGAGGACGCGCTGGCGCTGCACCCCGCGGTGCTGGACGTCGCCGTGATCGGGGTGCCGGACGCCGAGATGGGCGAGGCCGTGCTCGCCGTCGTGCAGCCCGCGCCGGACGCCGAGCCGGGCCCGGAGCTGGAACTGGAGCTGATCGCGCACACCCGCACCCACATCGCCGCGTTCAAGGCCCCCCGGCGCGTGGTGTTCACCGACGACATGCCCCGCACGCCCACCGGCAAGCTGGTGAAGCAGAAGCTCCGCGACCGCTACCCGAGCATGCCGTGAACAGCGCCGGGATGACCATCAGCGACCAGGTCGCCCGGTTCGCGCGGACGACGCCGGACGCCGTCGCCTTCCGGGACGGCCCGCTCACCCTCACCTGGCGGCAGACCGACGCGCGGGTCGACCGGCTGGCCGCGGCGCTCGCAGCGGCCGGGACCGCCCCCGGCGACCGGGTCGCGGTGATGGCGGGCAACAGCGTGCCGCACCTCGAGGCGATGATCGCCATCGTGCGCGCCGGGGCGATCTGCGTGCCGGTGAACTTCCGGATGGTCGCGGACGAGGTCGCCTACGTGCTCGCCGACTCCGGTGCGGCCGCCGTGCTCGTCGACGACGCGTTCGCGCCGGTCGTGGCCGCCGCCCGCAGCGCCCGGAGGTGCGCGCCGTGCTGACCCTGGGAGCGGGCTACGACGCCCAGCTCGCCGCCGCGCCCGCGGCACGCCGCCTGGCCTCCCGTGGCCGACGAGGCGGCCCGCGTTCATCATGTACACCTCGGGCACCACCGGCCGGCCCAAGGGCGCGGTGCTCTCCCACCGCAACCTCTCGCTGCACGCGTACAGCAACATCGTGGCCAATCGGCTCGCACGGCGACCGGGTGGGCCTGTCCGGGGCGCCGCTGTTCCACATCGCGGGCGTCTCCGGGTTCTGCATCACCCTCGCGCAGGGCGCCACGACCGTGCTCACCCCGTCCGGGGGGTTCGACCCCGTCGCGATGGTCGACCTGCTGGAGCGCGAACAGCGTGTCGGCGTGCTTCTTCGTGCCGGCGCAGTGGGCCGCGATCGTCGCCGTGCCCGGGCTCGTCGACCGCGACCTCTCGGCGCTGCGGCGGTGCTCGTGGGGTGCCGCGCCCGCGTCGACCACCCTGCTCCGCGCGATGATCGACGCGTTCCCGCAGGCCGACGTCGTCACGGCGTTCGGACAGACCGAGTGCAGCCCGGTCACCTGCCTCCTGCGCGGCGAGGACGCCATCCGCAAGATCGGCTCGATCGGACGGCCGATGCGTCAACGTCGAGGTCCGCATCGTGGACGCCGAGATGAACGACGTGCCGCGCGGCGAGGTCGGCGAGATCGTCTACCGCGGCCCGACTGGTGATGACGGGCTACTGGAACCAACCGGAGGCGACGGCCGAGGCGTTCCGCGGCGGCTGGTTCCACTCCGGCGACCTGGTGCGCGAGGACGAGGACGGCTACCTGTTCGTCGTCGACCGCGTGAAGGACATGATCATCTCCGGCGGGGAGAACATCTACTGCGCGGAGGTCGAGAACGTGCTCGCCGCGCACCCGAAGATCGCCGACGTGGCGCTGATCGGGGTGCCGGACGCGAAGTACGGCGAGGCGCCGTTGGCCGTGGTCGTCGCCCGCGATCCGGCCGACCCGCCGACCACGGCCGACGTGGAGGCGTTCTGCCGCGAGCGGCTCGCCGCCTACAAGCGCCCGCGCGACCTCGTGCTCGTCGCCGCGCTGCCGCGCAACCCGAGCGGCAAGGTGCTCAAGACCCGCCTGCGGGACGACCACGGAGGTGCCGCGTGCCCGACCTGACGCCCGACGAGTTCCGCGAGCGCGCCGCTGCCGCCGTCGAGTGGGTCGCGGCTTACCGCGCGGGACTGCCGGACCAGCCCGTCCAGCCCGACGTGGCACCCGGGTCGGTGCGCGCCGCGTTCCCCAGCGTGCTGCCGGAAGCGCCCGAGCCCCTCGACGCGCTGCTGGCCGCGCTCGACCGCACGGTCGTCCCGGCCTCGTCGCACTGGCAGCACCCCGGCTGGTTCGGCTACTTCCCGGCCAACGCCTCGCTGCACTCGCTCCTGGGCGACCTGTTCTCCGGCGGGCTGGGCGCCCAGGGGATGCTCTGGTCCACCTCCCCCGCCGCCACGGAGGTCGAGCAGGCCCTGATGGACGCGCTCGCGGACGCGCTGGGCCTCGACCCCGCTTTCAGGTTCGGCGGCGGGGGCGGCGGCGTGATCCAGGACTCGGCGTCCTCGGCCGCGCTCGTCGCGCTGCTCGCGGCGCTGCACCGGGCCAACCCCACGTGGCGCGACGACGGCGTCGACGGCCGCGACCGCGTGTACGTCACCGCCGAGACGCACTCGTCGCTGGCCAAGGCCGTGCGGGTGGCCGGGCTCGGCGCGCGGGCCCTGCGCGTCGTCGGGTTCCGGCCCGGCACACTGGCGATGGACCCGACGTCCTTGGCCGCGCTCATCGCCGAGGACCGGGCGGCGGGGCTGCGGCCGGTGCTGGTGTGCCCGACGATCGGCACCACGGGCACCGGCGCGATCGACCCGGTGCGCGAGGTGGTCGACGCCGCTTCGGGAGCGTGGGTGCACGTCGACGCGGCCTGGGCGGGCGTCGCCGCGCTCTGCCCCGAGCACCGCGACCTGCTCGACGGGGTCGAGCGGGCCGACTCGTTCTGCACCGACGCGCACAAGTGGCTCGGCACGGCGTTCGACGCCTCGCTGCTGTGGGTGCGCGACGCCCGCGCGCTCCCGGACGCGCTCTCGATCACCCCCGAGTACCTGCGCAACGCGGCCACCGACTCGGGCGCGGTCGTCGACTACCGCGACTGGCAGGTGCCGCTCGGCCGTCGCTTCCGCGCGCTCAAGCTGTGGGCGGTGCTCTCGGGCTACGGCCTGTCCGGGCTGCGGGCCCACCTGCGCGGCCACATCGCGATGGCCGCCGAGCTCGCCGGGTGGGTCGCCGATGAGCCGGGATTCACACTGGCCGCCCCGCCGTCACTCGGGCTGGTGTGCCTGCGCCTCGATTCCGACGAGCGCACCCGGGCGGCGTTGGCGCAGGTCAACGCGTCGGGACGGGCGTTCCTGACCCACACCGTCGTGGACGGCCGGGTGGTCATCCGGGTCGCCATCGGCGGGGTGACGACCGAGCGCGAGCACGTGGTGGCGCTGTGGGAGCAGTTGCGGAAGGCGGCGGCGTCCGGCTAACGTCCGCGGCAGGTCATGAGCATCAGCGCCAAGCCCCGGCTCGCTGATCGGCAACCCTCCTCCGCGGTGGGGTGCTCCGGGTGACGACCTGGCCGTGGGCGCAGGGTCCGCGGCAAGCGCGAGCCTCGTGGAGCGTCCGATGACGACTGCTGTCGACTGTGCCCTGCCCACCCTCGTGGGCGCCCGTCTGCGCGTGCCGCTGGTCACCGGCGGCGACGCGCCCTACGCCAACCTCGACCTGGCGGCGAGCGCCCCGTCGTTGGAGGACGTGGCCGCCCACGTCACGGAGCTGCTGCCCTACTACTCCAGCGTGCACCGCGGCGCGGGCTACGCCTCGCAGGTGTGCACGGGTGTGCTGGAGGCGGCGCGCGACACGGTGGGCGCGTTCCTCGGGGCGCGGCCCGACGACGTCGTCGTGTTCGGCCGCAACACCACCGACGCGCTCAACCTGCTGGCCGCCGCGGTGCCCGGCGAGGTCGTGTGCCTCGACGTCGAGCACCACGCCAACCTGCTGCCGTGGCGGTCGCGCCGCGTGGTGCCCGCCCGCGCCACGGTGGCCGCCACGCTCACGGCGCTCGCCGCCGCCCTCCGCGCCCGGCCCGCGGCGCTCGTCGCGGTGACCGGGGCGTCCAACGTGACCGGCGAGGTGCTGCCGATCGCCGAGGTCGTGGAGATCGCGCACGCGGCGGGCGCCCGCGTGGTGCTCGACGCCGCGCAGCTCGCGCCGCACCGGCGGGTCGACATCGCCGGGTGGGGCGTCGACTACGTGGCCGTGTCCGGGCACAAGCTCTACGCCCCGTTCGGCGCGGGGGCGCTCGTCGGCCGCCGCGACTGGCTCGACGCCGCTCCCCCGCACCTCGCGGGCGGCGGCGCGGTCACCGAGGTGGGCACGGACACCACCCGCTGGGCCGCAGCGCCGCACCGCCACGAAGGCGGCACCCCGAACGTCATCGGCGCCGCCGCGCTCGCCAAGGCCTGCCGCACGCTCGCGCCGGTGCTCGACGGGCCCGGCCCCGAGCACGAGCGCGCGCTGCTCGGGCGGCTGGACGCCGGGCTCGCGCGGGTGCCGGGCCTCACGGCGCTGCGGGCGTGGGACGACGCGGCCGACCAGGTGGCGGTGCGGTCGTTCACGGTGGCCGACCGGCCCGCGGGCTACGTCGCGGCCTACCTGTCGGCCGAGCACGGCATCGGCGTGCGGGACGGGCGGTTCTGCGCCCACCCGCTGCTCGCCCGGCTCTGCGGGCCGAGCGGGGAGGCGCTGCGGGTGAGCATCGGGCTCGGCACCACGGAGGAGCACATCGACCGGCTCGTCGACGCCCTGGTCACGCTGGTCACCCGGGGTGCGAGCTGGACGTACGCGCCGGTGGGCGGCCGCTGGACGCCGACGCCCGACACGCGCTCGCTGGACCCCCTCGGCCTCGGCGCCGGGCGCGCCGGGGCGGGTCCTGCCTGCGGTCGGTAGCGCTACCCCCGCACGGGGAGGCGGTGGCGCAGCAGCACCCGGCTGCCGCGGTCGTCGTAGTGGATCAGCACCGACTCGACGACGTTGCTCATCAGCGGGATGCCGCGCCCGCCGCCCACGTGCGGCTCTCCCGGCGGGCGCCACTGCCCGTGGTCGACGATCTCGATCGAGAGCGTGGCGTCGGACTCCCCCGGCCCCTGCTCGGTCCAGAGCGTCAGCTCGACGGCGCCGGACTCGTCCGGCCCGTAGGCGTGCAGCACGGCGTTCGCGGCGGCCTCGTCGACGGCGAGCACGACGTCGGCGGTCTCCTCCTCGGTCAGTCGCAGCGGCGCGAGCCAGGTCGTCAGCTCGTGGCGTATCACCGCGAGTTGGTTCGGGTCGGCTGGCCAGCTGCGGTGGACGAACTCGATGTGGCCCGGTTCCATGATGTCGGGTTCCACGATCGGTACCGTCGGCAAACCCCGCCCGCCGCATCCGACCCGACGTTCGCCGCACGCCGAGCGGTCACCACACGTCGCCGTCGCGCCAGTCGCAGATCAACGGCTGCTCCGGGTCGAGGGCGGCGCCCACCGTGCGGACGAAGATCGCGCCGTCGGCGTCGGGGGTCGGGCGGATGCCTTCCGGGGTGAGCACGGCGGTCGGGCCCGGCCACCGACTCCAGCCCAGGGCGGCGTACAGCGGCGCCCCGTCGTCGGACGTCGCGAGCGCGCCGAGCGCGTAACCCCGGGCGATGTAGGGGTCGAGGGCCCGCATCACGGCGGCGCCGTGGCCGCGGCGACGCCGATCGGCGGCCACGGCCACGGCCTCCACGTAGCCGGTACGCACGACCCGCTCGGCGTGCAGGATCCGCCGCGCGACGAGGGCCGCGTGCGCGACCAGCCGGTCGCCCTCGAAGCCCAGCGCGTGCACGCCGCCGAGGGCGTGCTCCCAGTCGGCGTCGCTGAAATCCCCCTCGAAAGCCTTGTCGCAGAGGGCCCGGACGGCCGCGAGCGCGGCGTCGTCGAGCTCGGCCGTATGACGAATCTGGACGTTCTGCACGCTATGTCATGATCCCCGTCATGCAGGCGTTCCGGTTGAGCGGGTCGCGGGTGCTCGAGGTCGACCTCCACGGCGACGCGGTGCGCGCGGCGCACGGAGCGATGATCGCCTACACCGGCGACGTCGCGTTCAAGAGCGCGGGCATGGGTGGTGGCGACGGCCTGCGCGCCGCGCTCAAGCGCCGCGCCACCGGCGAGTCGGTGTCGCTCATGCACTGTTCGGGCCACGGCACCGTGTACTTCGCCAAGGACGCGATGGAGGTGCTGCTCGTCGAGCTGGCGGGCGACACCCTCAAGGTCGAGTCCGAGCAGCTCCTCGCGCTCTCGGACAAGCTCTCGACCGACGTCGCGTTCGCGGGGCTGCGCGGGATGTCCTCCGGGCAGGGCCTCTTCACCACCACGGTCACCGGGTACGGCACGGCGGCGCTGCTGTCCTCGGGCGGCCCGCCGATCGCGCTGGGGGTGTCGCCGCAGTTCCCGCTGGTCGTCGACCCGGACGCGTTCATCGCGAGCCAGGGCCAGCTCAACCAGACGTTCGTCACCGACGTGTCCTGGCGCAACCTCATCGGCGAGAGCTCCGGTGAGGCGTTCTCCCTGCGCTTCGACGGGCACGGGGTCGTCTACATCCAGCCCGAGGAGCGGTAGTGCCTTTCGAGCAGGTCAACGGGAAGGTCGTGAGCGTGCCCGTCGCTCCCGGCCGGGAGGTGCTGGCCCGCCGCGGCGCCATGCTCGCCTACACCGGGCAGGTGCAGTTCGCGCCGGTGCGCGCCTCGGCGGGCGGCATGGGCGGCATGGCGGGCCGGATGATGGCGGGCGAGCAGGTGCAGATGATGGTCGCCCAGGGCCAGGGCACCGTGCACTACGGCTACCGGGGCATGTACCTGACGATCATCGAGGTCGGCCAGATGGGCCCGCTCACCGTCGAGGCCGACCGGCTCGTGGCCCACGACGCGGGCCTGCAGGCCACGCTGGTGTTCCTCGGCAGCCAGGGCGGCATCCGGGGGGCGGTGCGCGGCGCGGTCAGCGGGCAGGGGATGTTCACCACCCAGCTGCACGGCTACGGCACCGCGGTGGTGCTGTCGCACGGCGGCACGATCGCGCTCCCCGTGCAGCCCGGCCAGACCACCACGGTGGACCCGCAGGCGTTCGTGGCGCACGTCGGCCAGGTCAACGCGGACATCGCGCTGAACGCGAGCTGGCGCGACGCCGTGGGCCGCGGCTCCGGCGAGGCCATCCAGCTGAAGATGACCGGCAACGGCACCGTCTACGTCCAGGCTTCGGAGCAGAAGATCTGATGCAGCCCCTCGACCCGACGTCGCTCCCGGACAACGACAACATCCCGGGCAACCACTACGCCTACTGCGTGCGCCTCACCGGTCAGCTGTTCATGCAGACCGGCCGGATGATCGCCTACTACCCGGCGCCCAACGGGCCGGGCATCCGGTTCGAGCCGCTGACGACGGCCAGCGTCTCCGGGTTCGTCGCCGCGCAGTTCTCCGCGCCGCTCTACGCGCGCGACTGGGTGGTGGCCACCGGCCAGGGCCACCTGATCCTCGGCGACCGCGGGTACGACATCAACTCCTACGACCTCGGCGACGGCAACCTCACCCTGCGCGCGGCCAACCTGCTCGCCTACGACGCCACGCTCGAGCTGAAGCAGTCGATCGTGCCGGGCTTCCTCACCCTGCTCGGCACCGGCAAGTTCCTGGCGTCCAGCTCCGGGCCGGTGATCTTCGCCGAGCCGCCGATCCGGGTCGACCCGCAGGCGCTCGTCGGCTGGGCGGACTGCCCGTCGCCGTCGCACCACTACGACGCGGGCTGGATGTCGGGCTTCCTCGGCGGGGCGATGGGCATGATGTTCGGCGTGCAGTCCGGCGAGGAGCGCCAGTACGACTTCACCGGCGCGGGCACCGTGCTGCTGCAGTCCAGCGAGAAGACCCTGGCCGACCCGCACCTCGTGCAACAGCTCGAGGGGCAGGTCGGCGCGCTGGACGTCCCCGGGCTCTCACACCTGCAGAGCGTGATCGCGCAGCGGCTGTCGTCCCAGCAACAGCACTGACGGTCAGCCGCGGACGGCGGGCTCCGGCTCCTTCTTCAGGTCCACGGCCCGGTCCTCCGGATCGGGCGCATCGTCGGCGGGCCCGCTGCCGTGGTGCAGCTCCATGTCGTCGTCGGTCAGCGACGGGTCGTCGAGCACGGCCTGCAGGCGCTCGCGGTCCAGCTCGCCGTTCCAGCGCGCGATCACCAGCGTCGCCACGCAGTTGCCGATCGCGTTCGTCAACGCCCGGCCCTCGCTCATCACGCGGTCGATGCCGACGACCAGCGCGATGCCCACGGCGATCGCCTCGGCCGTGAAGAACTGGCCGCCGAACGCTTCCAACGACGCCGCCAGGGTGACGAGCCCCGCGCCGGTGACCCCGGCCGCGCCCTTGGAGGTGAGCACCATCAGCACGGCCAGCGCGATCTGCGGGCCGATGCCCAGCTGCTCCCCACCCGCCTGGATGATGAACAGCGCGCCCAACGTCAGGTAGATGCAGGTGCCGTCGAGGTTGAACGAGTACCCGGTGGGGATCACCAGGCCGACGGTCTGCCGCGAGGCGCCCGCCGACTCGAGCTTGGTGAGCAGCCGCGGCAGCACGGTCTCCGACGACGAGGTGCCGACGATGATGAGCAGCTCGTCCTTGATCAGCCGGATCAGCTTGAGGATGTTGAACCCGGCCCACGCCGACACGGCGCCGAGCACGACGAGGACGAAGAACGCGCAGGTGCCCCAGAAGGTGAGCATCAGCAGGCCCAGGTTGGCCAGCGAGGAAGCGCCGAACGCCGAGACGGTGTAGGCCATGCCGCCGAAGGCGGCGAGGGGCGCCGCCCACATGATGATCTTGATGATGCCGAAGATCACCTTGGCGATGCCGTCGATCGCCGCCACCGCCCGCTCGCGCATCCGCGTCGACAGGAAGCTGATCGAGCAGGCGGTGAGGATCGCCAGCACGAGCACCTGCAGCACCTTGTTGTCCACGAACGGCTGCAGGAAGCTCGTCGGGAAGAGCTCGTTCTGCAGGAACGCGGAGAGGCCCTGGTCGCTCTCACCGGTCGCCACCGACTTGTTCGCCTGCTCGATCGCCGCCGCCGAGGGCTGCCCCTGGAAGCCCGCTCCGGGCTGCACGAGGTTGCCCGCGAGCAGGCCGATGAACAGCGCGATCACCGTGGCGACCAGGAAGTAGGCCAGCGCCCGCAGCGCCAGGCCGCCCGCACGGGCCAGGTTGCCCAGCGAGGCGATGCCCACGATCACGGTGCAGAAGATCACCGGACCGATGACGACCTTGATGAGCTGGATGAACAGGTCGGCCAGGATCTTGAGCTGCTTGGCGAAGCCGGGGGCGACCAGCCCGACCACGATGCCCGCGACGATGCCGACGAGCACCCAGACCCAGAGCTGGGTGTAGAGCGGTTTCTTCGGCCGGGTGGGACGCGCTTCTTGTGGTGGTGCGGCGGACTCGGCCATGTCGCTCTCCCGACCCTCGACGGTGGGTGCGCACGGTACGCGTCCGAATTGGGCAATTCGAATCGTGGCGACGAATCGACTATTCCTCGGCGAGCCAGACGAAGGACAGCCCGGCCAGCCGGAGCCGCCCGTTCTCCAGTGGCGGCGGCCCGTCCGAGGCCAGCACCGTGTCGAGCCTGCCGAGCCCGGCGAGCACGCGGACGTCGACGGTGGTGGGCTGGTCCGAGAAGTTGACCAACCCGACGAAGTGGCCGCTGCGCGGATGCCGTCGACGCCAGGCCAGCACGTGCGGCGAGTCGGTCGGGAGCACCGCCGACTCCCCCGCGGCGTGCAGGGCCGACAGCCCCGCCCGGGTGCGGACCAGCGCCCGGAACCAGCCGAAGACCCGGCCCTCGACGGTGCCCGGCTCGTGGCGCCGGGCCGCGGCGGCGTCGTCGAAGTAGGGCCGGTGCATCCACCGGTTGTCCTCGGCGAGCGCGGGATCGGCGCGGTAGGACGCGTCGTTGCCCTGCGCCAGCTCGTCGCCCATGTAGAGCAGCGGCACACCGCCCCAGCCGAGGGTGACGGCGTGCAGCAGCACGAGCCGCCGGATCCCGGCGTCGAGCGCGACGGCGTCACCGCGCTCCCTGGCCTCGCTGATGCCGCAGAGCGCCGCAGCCGATCCGGAGATGCGCGCGTCGCCCGAGCGCGGGTTCTCCCCGAACAGCTCACCGCGCGCGAAGGACAGCGGGAACCGGCCGGAGTAGAACGCGTTGAGGAAGTCGCGGTGGGCGACCGGGTCGTAGCCGACGGCACGGGCGTCGACGTCGCCGACCGCCCACCCGATGTCGTCGTGGCAGCGCACGTAGGTCGCCCACGACGTCTCGGCCGGGATGGGCCGCAGCCTCCGCAGCGACTGGACGGCCAGCCGCACGTCCTTCGTCGCGAGGCTCGACCACAGCATGACCATCAGCTGGTTGTGGTAGGCCAGCTCGCACTCGGGCCGGTAGCGGTGGTGGCCGCCGAGGTAGGCGACGAGGTCGTCGGGCGCGACGATCGCCTCCGCCTTGAACACCACCGCGGGCGCCGCGATCTTGGTGAGCGCGTGCATCGCCTGCACGATGTCGTGCACCTCGGGCTGGTTCATGCACGACGTGCCCAGCCGCTTGCCCATGAACGGCACGGCGTCCAGCCGGAAGATCTCGATGCCGCGGTTGGCGAGCCAGAGGATCGTCTCCAGCACGGCGGCGAACACCCGCGGGTTGTCCCAGTTGAGGTCCCACTGGTACGGGAAGAACGAGGTCCACACCCACGCCTGCGCTTCGTCCACCCACGTGAAGGAGCCGGGGGCCTGGTCGGGGAAGACGTCGTTGACCGTCGCCTCGTACGCGTCGGGCATCGTGCGGTCGGGGTAGGCGTGGTAGAAGTCGGCGTACTCGGGGTCGCCCGTCAGCCAGCCGCGGGCCCACGGGTGCTCGCGCGCGGTGTGGTTGAGCACCAGGTCGACGCACAGGCTCATGTCGCGGCCGCGCAGCTCGGCGGCCAGCTTGGCGAGGTCGTCCATCGTGCCGACGCGTGGGTCGACCGCGCGGTAGTCGGCCACCGCGTAGCCGCCGTCGTTGGCGCCTTCGCGCGGCTTGAGCAGCGGCATCAGGTGCAGGTAGGTGACGCCCAGCTCGGCCAGGTGGTCGAGGCGGCCGGACAGCTTCTCCAGCGTGCCCGCGAAGCGGTCGGTGTAGGCGACGTAGCCGACCATCCGCTGGTGCTGGTACCACCGCGGGTCGACCTCGCGGCGCCGGTCGACGTCGCGCAGGTCGGCGGGGCGGGCCACCGTCGCGGCCAGCGCGACCTGCAGGAGCTGCCCGACGAGGCCGTCGCACTGTTCGCCGTAGAGGCTGCTGACGGGCACGTGCACGTCGGCGAACCACAGGTCCAACCGCGCGAGGAAGCCGACGGCGTCGCCGTGCTCCAGCAGGCGGTGCGCGTCCTCGGCGACGGCCGGGCGCAGCCGGGCGAGCGATCGGGCTGCGGCGGCGTCGGGCAGGGGCGCGATCACCCGCCCATCCTGCCGGTCCTCACCGCCAGCCGACGACCGGAACACCCCGAGCGTGTCGCACCCCGAAGCGCACGTTCGCCTCCCAGGTGCCGTTCGGCTCGACGGACGCGGTCCATTCGAGGCGGCCGAGCTCGTCGCGCTCCGCGGGCTCGGGTTTGACGTCGACGTCGACGACCTGGACGTCCGGGTGGCGCGACACCGGCACCCGCTCCCGCACGACGAGCCGCACCGGCGCGGGACGGCCGTTGTGGACCTCGATCCGCCACCGCTCGACGGCGCTGATCTTGCCGCCGAGCAGCGCGCGGTGCGGGGTGCGCTCCATCAGCTCGCGCTCGACCGCGACCCGGTCGTCGACACCCAGGTAGAGCTCCAGCTCGGCGCCGGGCGCGGTCGTGTCGACGTGGGTGCTCCCGACGAAGTCCCCGTCGACGAACGCGGAGAGCGGACCGGCCAGCAGCGCGTGCCCGCCGGTGTTCACGACCGTGGCGCGCAGGTGCGCGGCCGGATCCACAGCGGGTGCGACCACGTGGTCGAGGCGGGCGTCGAGGGTGGCGGTGGCGACCGTGGTGCGGTGCGGCGTGCCGTCGGCGGTCACGGCGGTGGGCCGGGCGAGTCGCCACGCGACGGCCAGAGCGCCCTCCTGCAGCTCGGCGAGGACGTCCTGCGCCACCACCGCCTTCTCGAGGCGCATCATGTCGAACTCGCCCGCCGGGGCCGCGGCGGCGAGCGGCATCGGCGGAGCGGGCGGCCGCACGTCGACCCACCACGGCTCCAGCTCCGGCACGGCGCCCGCGACGCCGGGCCGCGCCGTGGAGAGGGTGAGCTCGCACGCGGGCCAGTCTTCGCCGGTGGCCTGGGAGACCAGGCCGTACCAGGTGAGCGCGAGCGGGCCGGACCCGTCGATCCGGGCGTCGTAGGCGCAGCTCCAGCCCGCGCCGAAGGCGACGTAGGTGAGGTCGACGGCGAGCTCGCACGGCACGTCGGCCTCGACCGCGATCACGGCGTCGCGACGGGTGCGGCTGGAGGCGCGGAGGCGGTCCAGTTCGGACTGCGCGGCCGCGCGGGCGTGTTCGGCGTCGACCCGGCGCTCGGCGTGCGCGCGGCGCTCGGCGGCGACCTCCACGAGCTGCGCGGCGACGGCCCCGGACACCTCCGCGACCCGGGCCGGGTCGGCTGCGCCCTCGGCCAGCGCGCGGGCCAGCCGGTCGCCGGAGCGCAGTGCGAGCCGTTGGAGGAGCTGCTCGCGGGCGGCGTCGCCCGCGTCGGCGCCGTCGATCGCGGCGAGCGCCCGCTCGGCCTCCCGCACGGCCTGCTCGGCGGCCCGTACGCGTTCGTCGGGCGCGGCGACGAGGTCGCGGCGCACCACGTCGACCCCGACGACGCGCACGGCTTGGTCCGAGCGGCCTGCGACGCGCACCGAGTCGTCGAGCAGCGTCTCCGGCAGGCCCGCGACGACCAGTTCGTTCGGACCTGCGGCGAGCGTCACGGTGCCCCGGCGGGTGACACGAGCCCGGTCGGGGTGGACGGTGACGGCGACGATGGGCGCAACGAGGTCCATGCCGGACGACCCTAACGAGGAGGAGGGAGCCCGGCGGCCGCCCCTTGAGGGGTGGGAGGGAGCGGCCGCCGGTACGCCCCGGTTGCCTTCGGCACCCCGACGCGCTACTCCACGGTAACCACGAACATGCGCGGAAGAGGATCTACGCTCCGTGAGTGACATCACCATCCGGTCCGGGAACTCTTGACGGCGTCGCCGAACAGTTGTATGGGCTGCATCCCGACGCGTTCGTGCCCGCCCGGGACGACGCCGTCGCGGAGGCCCGGCAGGCGGGCGACCGCGACCTGGCCCGCGCCATCGCCCGGCTGCGCAGGCCGACCCGTGCGGCGTGGCTGGCCAACCTGTTGGCGCGCGAACGGCCGGAGCAGCTCGACGGGCTCCTCGCGCTCGCGGGCGACCTCGCCTCCGCGCAGCGGACCCTCGACGGCACCGCGCTGCGGGCGCTGTCGGCCCAGCGCAACCGGCTCGTCACGGCCATGGCGCGGGAGGGCGGCAGGCTGGCGGCGCAGGCGGGCGACAGCGCCACCGAGTCGGTGGTCCGCGACCTGGCGGGCATCCTCGACGCGGCGCTCGCCGACCCCGCCGTCGCCGAAGAGGTGCGGTCCGGGCGGTTGACGCGCACGGTGAGCTACAGCGGGTTCGGGCTCAGCCCGGGCCGGGCGGAGGGCGGGACGAGCCACCCACCGGCTCGGGAGCGGTCGGGCGCGGACCGGGGCGGTGACGGCGGGGGTCGGGCGGAAGACGGGGGCGAAGGCGACGGGCGCGGGGGCCGGTCCGGCGGGGCCGACGCCGGGGACGGGACCGACGGCGCCGGACAGGAGCGAGCCGAACAGGAGCGCATCGAGCGGGAGAGGGCCGAGCGCAGGCGCGCCGAGCGGGCCGAACGCGAGCGCGCCGTGGAGGAGGCCGAACGCGCCGCCGACGAGGCCCAGGACCGGCAGGAGTCCGCCGACGCCGACCGCGCCGACGCCGAGTCCGCCCACGAGGCGGCGAAGGCCCAGGTGGCCGACCTGACCGCGGAGCTGGAGGCCGCCCGCGAGCGGGAGCGGTCCGCCGCCGCCACCGCCCGCGCGACCACCGCCACCGCGCGGGAAGCCGCCCGCGAGGCGGCCACGGCCGCCGCCCGCGCCGACCGCGCCCGCGGACGCCTCGCCGAGCTCGACGCCGATTGACCCCGCGCCACCCCGACCGGCGCCTGCGACGCCCGGTCGCGTCGCCCGCGCACTGGCGGGCCGAGCGCAGGCGGCCCCTCGCGCGCTGATGAGATGCGCCGAACGCCCGCCCGCGGTGCGGGCTATCCGCGGCGGGCGGCGAGCAGGCCCAGGAGGTTGAGCGCGCCCCAGCCGACGCCGACGGCGACGGCCTTCTTGCGGGCGTTCGGGTCCTCGTTGGGCGACAACGCGAAGGTCAGCGCGTCGCCGAAGTCGGCGGCGATCCGCGCGCCGATGGCCGCCCGCAGGGCCGGACCTGCGGGCGCGGTGGCCATCGCGAGCCCGTTGGCGACGTCGCGCACGCCGACGGCCCGCACGAGCACGCCGACCGGCACGGGCGGCTCGTCCCCGGAGAGCCCGGCGGGCTTGGCGAAGATCGCGGGCCGGACGAGCGTCGCGAGCCCGTAGACGGCCGTGAGCATCCCGAACACGCGCGGCAACCAGGTCATGACGGCGATCCTCCCAGCCACCGGGCGGCCGCGCGCGACGTCCGTCCGACGCCCGTCGGAAGCATTGCCACAATCACGACCTTTCGTTCATCTGGCGTTCGCCGACGGCCCGTACCGTCCGGCCGTCACATCGAACCCAGGGACCGGGCCCATGGACCTCTCGCTGATCGTCGTCGTGGTCATCGTGACCGCGCTGGCGTTCGACTTCACCAACGGCTTCCACGACACGGCCAACGCCATGGCCACGTCGATCGCCACGAAGGCGCTCAAGCCCCGCACGGCGGTGATCATCGCAGGTGTCCTCAACCTGATCGGCGCGTTCCTCTCGGTCGAGGTCGCGAAGACGATCTCGAGCGGGCTGGTCGACGACACCAAGATCACCCCAACGGTGATCTTCGCCGGGTTGGTCGGCGCGATCCTGTGGAACCTGCTGACCTGGCTGCTCGGGCTGCCCTCCAGCTCCTCGCACGCGCTCTTCGGCGGCCTCATCGGCGCCACCTGGGTGGCCGCGGGCGCCGACGCGGTGAAGTTCGCGGGCGTGGTCAGCAAGTCCACCACCCAGGTGGCGACCGGCGCGATCTTCGGAGCGGGTGCGGGCCGCAGGCTGGCCTCCGTGCAGTGGAGCGTCGCGGGCCAGATGGCGGTCGCGTGGCTGCTGACCCTGCCCGCCGCGGCCGTCGTCGGCGCGGTCGCGGCCTGGCTGGCGGGCACCGGGACGATCGGCACGATCATCGTCGCGCTCGTCCTGGTCGGGCTCGCGGCCGGCATCTACGCCGCGTCGCGCCGCCGCCCCATCAACGCCGACAACGTCAACGACGTCCCCGCCCCCAAGCCCGTCGCCGCCGCGGCCTGATCGGAGGACCGAGAACATGTCCATCAACTGGGGAGCGCTCGGCGTCGTCACCATCGTGTCGTTCGCCGTCGGCGTGCTCGTCGTGGTGCTGGTGTCGCTGGCGATGGTCGGGCTGTCGGCCCGCGAGCCCGCGCAGGGCGGCGAACGCGCCTCCGCGGACGACACGCCCGTGATCGGGCGGGGCGGCAGCACGCTGTCGCCCACCGCGGGCACCGCGGTGGCGGTGGTCTGCCTGCTCGGCGCCGCCGCGATCGTGCTCTACGGGCTGTACGTGATCATCTTCTAGCCTCACGCGGCGGCACCGCGCTCGACGAGCGTGGTGCCGTCGCAGAACAGCACGCCGTCGGAGCAGCGGGCCTCGACCTTGCCGCCCGCGAACTGCTCGGTGTACAGCCGCGCGTAGAGGCCGTTGCGCGCGAGCAGCTCCGCGTGGGTGCCGCTCTCGACGATCTGGCCGTTCTCGACGGCGAGGATCACGTCGGCGCCGAGGATCGTGGAGAGCCGGTGCGCGATCGCGATCGTGGTGCGCCGCCGCGTCGCGTGTTCGAGCGCCTCCTGCACGAGCCGCTCGCTGGTGGTGTCGAGCGCGCTGGTGGCCTCGTCGAGGATGAGGATCCGCGGGTCCTTCAGGAGCACCCGCGCGATGGCCAGCCGCTGCTTCTCCCCGCCGGACAGACGGTAGCCGCGCTCCCCCACCACGGTGTCGTAGCCCTCGGAGAACGACAGGATCCGGTCGTGGATGTTCGCCGCCCGCGCGGCCTCCTCCAGCTCGGCCTGGGTGGCGTCGGGCTTGGCGTAGCGCAGGTTGTCCGCGATCGAGGAGTGCAGCAGGAACGTGTCCTGGGTGACCATGCCGATCGCGTCCGCGACCGAGGCCTGGGTGAGCTCGCGGACGTCCTGACCGTCGATCAGCACGCGGCCGCGACCGACGTCGTAGAGCCGCGGCACCAGGTACGACAGCGTGGTCTTGCCGCTGCCGCTCGGCCCGACGATGGCGGCGAGCTGCCCCGGCTCGACGACGAACGACACGTCCCGCACCGCCCACGGCTCCTCCCCCGCGCTCGGGTAGGCGAACCAGACGTGCTCGAACTCGACGCGACCGGTGACGCCCGAAAGCACCCGGGCGTCGGGCGCGTCGACGATGCGCGGCCGCAGGTCCAGGTAGCCGAAGATCCGCCCGAACAGCGCGAGCGAGGTCTGCACGTCCAGCGAGACGCGCAGCAGGTTGACCGTCGGGAACAGCAGCCGGGCCTGCAGCGTGGTGAACGCGACGATCGTGCCCGCCGTGATCGCCGTGCCGGTGCCCGCGATGATCAGGAAGCCCGCGACGAGGTACACGAGCGCGGGCGTCACCCCGAGGAACGTCTGCACGACCGCGAAGAACGACTGCCCGCTCATGGCCTGGCGCACCTGCAGGTCGACCTGGCGGGCGTTCTCGTCCTTGTAGCGGCGCACCTCGTCGGCCTGCCGGTTGAACACCTTCGCCAGCAGCACGCCCGACACCGACAGCGACTCCTCGGTGATCGCCGTCATGTCCGAGAGCGACTCCTGCGTGCGACCGGCCAGGGCCCGCCGCACCCGTCCCACGCGGATCTGGAGCACGACGAACAGCGGCACCAGCGCGACCGCGACGATGGTGAGCTGCCACGACAGCAGCAGCATCGCCACCAGCGCCGCGACCACCGTGACGACGTTGCCCAGGATCGAGCTGGCCGTCTCCGAGAGCACCGACTGCACGCCGCCCACGTCGTTGGCCAGCCGTGACTGGATCGCCCCCGTGCGCGTCGCGGTGAAGAACGCCAGGTCCATGCGTTGCAGGTGCTCGAACAGCCGCCCGCGCAGGTCGGCCATCACGCGGTTGCCCAGGAGCGTGGTCTGCCAGGTCTGGTAGACGCCGATGAGCGCGCTCACCACCGGCACGGCGATCATCCCCACCACGAGCCACACGAGCAGCTCGATCCGGACGACGCCGTCGGCGGGGAACAGCGCGCGGTCGAACGTGGCCTGCGTGAGGAACGGTGTGATGATCCCCAGGCCGCTCGACAGCAGGACGGCGATGACGATCGCCACCAGCGACGCCCGGTACGGGGTGAAGAGCGCCCACACCCGACGGCCGAGCTGATCGGGAGCGACGGCAGCGGTCATGGGATGAGCCTAGGCAGACGCCAGTCGGGTCACCTCCGCAAGACCGTCCCGCAACGCGTCCACGAGCACGTCGGGCCGCGTGACCGCGGCCGGATCGGTGTTGATCCCGATGCAGCACGTGCCGTCGTGCGAGATCAGGGTGAGCATCGCCGCGCAGCCGGGCAGCGGGCCGAACGGGTACACGCGCGTGATCCGCGCCCCGGCGATGTACACCGGGTGGGCCACGCCGGGCACGTTGGAGGCCTGCACGTCGTTGGCCGAGGTCATCCGGCTCGACATCGCCCCGAGCACCGGCCCGGGCAGCCAGGCGAGCAATGGCCCCACCAGCCCCACCGCGTCGACGGACGCGTGCGCCCGCGCCTGGAGCACGAAACGGCGCACGGCCTGGACCCGCACGGCGGGATCGGTCTCGGCGAGCGGGCCGGGGAGGCGGGCGCCGGTGAACCGGTTGCCGCCCTGCGGGTCGTCCTCGCTGCGCAGGCTGATCGGAATGCCGATCGGCATCGTCTCCGGCACGGCCACGCCGAGCGCCTCGTGGTAGCGGCGGAACCCGCCGAGCACGGCCGCGAGGAAGCCGTCGTTCACCGAGCCGCCCGCGGCCTTCGCCCCCGCCTTCAGCTCGGCCAGTGCCACGTCGAGCACGTCGAAGTGCCACTCCCCGCTGCGCGCGGCCAGCAGGGGCGAGCCCGGCTGCGTGGGACCGACGGCCTGCCCGAGCGACAGCACGCCACGGCCGCCCCGTTCGAGGCCCGCCGAGGGTCGGGTCAGCAGCCGCACCGCGTCGGTGGGCACCGCGCGGACCGCGCGCGCCACCTGGCCCGCGAGCATCCCGACCGGGTTCGCGATGCCCGCCACCGACGCCGCGGGCTCCGGCCGCAACGGGTCGTGCTCGCGGGACCGGCTGTGCAGGCGCGCCATGAGCTGGATCGCGCCGAGGCCGTCGGTGGCGGAGTGGTGGGTGACCACGACGTACGCCGCTCCTCCGTCCGGAAGGCCCTCGACGAGCAGCGCCCGCCACAGCGGCCGGTCGCGGTCGAACGGCCTGCGGGCGAACTCCTGCACCAGGTCGAGCAGCTCGCGCTGCGAGCCGCCGATCAGGTGGGCGCGCGACACGTGCTCGGTGACGTCGACGCGGTCGACGGTGACCCACGCGGGCGCCCCGACGCCCAGCGCGGGCTCGACCACCCGCTGGCGCATCCGCGGCACCATCCGCGAGGCCCACTCGTGCGCGGCCAGCAGCCGGTCCCACTCCGGGGTGACGTCGAGCAGCTCGAGCAGCGTGACGTTCGAGCGCAGCCGCGGGTCGGCCAGCTCGCCGCGCCACATCGCGGTTTCGAGGGGGTTCATCTCGGCCGCGGTGCCCCATTCGAGCGGAGCGGCGACCGGCCCGGTGGGCCCCGTCGTGACCTGAACCTCGGCGGGCGGGCCGTCCCACTCGGCGAGGGTTTCGAGGTAGCGCTCGCGCACCTCGTCGACGTGCTTCCCGAGCTCGTCGGCCGTCCAGCCGCCGGTCGGTATCGGCGGCAGCACGGTGACCTCAACCGTGCCCTCCCGGATCGTCGAAGCCCCGCGCCACATGAGCTCGCCCGCGTTGCGGATCACGATCGGCACGATCGGCACCCCGGCCTGCATGGCGACGTGGAAGGCGCCCTTCTTGAACGGGCCCAGCGCCGGTGTGGCCGAGCGGGTGCCCTCCGGCGCCATGACCAGCGAGATCCCCTCCCGCAGCCGGGCCACCGCGGGCGCGAGCGCGGCCTTGGCCTGCGTGGTGTTGCCGCGGTCGACGAACGCCATGTCGGCGAGGCGGAACATCAGCCCGAACGCCGGGACGTTGGCCGCCTCCTTCTTCGCGACGCCGGTGAAACCGCCGCGCAGCAGCTTCGCGAGGATGAGGACGTCGAGCTGGCTCTGGTGGTTGAACAGGAACACCGCGGGCCGGGCCGACTCCAGGTACTCGGCGCCCCGCACGGAGAGCCGCACCCCGGCGAGCGCGGTGCCCAGCTCGCCCGCGAGCGCGATGCCCAGGTCGACGCCGTCACGGCGGGAGCCGTTCAACGCCCCCAGCGCCACGCCCGCGCCGAACCCGCCGACCGTCCCGACCGCGGCCGCCGCGGTGCGCGCGATCTCCCGCAGCCCGGCCCGCCCGCGGGGGCGGAAGCGCACGACCGGCCAGCCCTTCTCGGTCGCGACGAGCGCGAGGCCCGGCTCGGGGTTGAGCGCTCGCGCGCGCCCGACCGTCGAGAGGAACGGCACGTCCTCGGTGCCGTTGGAGTACGCGTAGCTCGCCTCGAGGTCGATGCCGTGCCGGGGCGCGAAGGCCTGCACGGCCTCGGCCTTGCCGCGCCGCCACAGCGGCGGGCCGCCGGGGCGCCCGGTCGCGATGCCGTTCTCGATCTCGACGGGGGTGACGAGCACGTGTTCGACGCCCATCGCGCGGGCGGCGGGCTCCACCTGGAAACGGGTGGCCGAAGACGCGAACACCACGGTGTGCCCGGCGCGGCGATGGGCCTCGACCAGCCGCCAGGCCTCCGGGTAGAGCGCGCCCGCGATGCCCTGCACCCACAGCCGTTCGCCCAGCTCGGCGAGCTCGTCCTCGCTGCGCCCCGCCCACGCCCGCATGCCGAGCACGAAGAACCGCTCGAAGTCCGCCTCGGTGGTGACCCCGCGCAGGCCCACCAGCAGCATGCGCCCCGCGTCGAGCGGGGTGAGGTGGCCCGACCGCAGGTGGTGGCGGGCGAACGCGCCGAGCGAGTAGCCGTCGATCAGGGTGCCGTCGAAGTCGAAGAAGGCGCCGACCGCGGGCCCTTCGGGGCCTTCGGCCACGTCGGTGAGCAGGCGCTGCGCGTCCCACGTGATCTCGGGGCTCATGGGACTCCTACGCTGAGCTCGTCGATGCGGCGCACGTCGGCCACCACCCGTTCCAGCTGCGCGGCGAACTCCTCGCGCCGTTTGCCGAGCTCCTCGCGGCCCGCGTCGACGAGGTCGCGGTTGGCGGCGAGCTTCAGCGCGCTGCCGAACAGCTCGCGCGAGAGCGACTCCGGCCCGTGCAGCCGTCCCTGCAGGAGCATCTGCTGCCCGACGGCGGCGCACTCGTCGAGGAACTCCTTCTCGACGACGGGGGTGCGCGGGTCGCGGGCGGCCAGCCGCAGCGCCACCACGAGCTGGGCGTCGACGAACGAGCGCAGCACGCGGTGGGCGATGAGGAACGCGGCGCCCGCCAGCACGGCGGGGCCGTCGGGGGTGTCCCAGCGCCGCGCCCATCCTGGCCAGCTCGGCGGTGAGCTGGGCGCGGTGGGTGTCGCGGTCGGGGAAGAAGAACTCGAACTTGAGCAGGTCGCGCAGGGCCGACGCGGCGTCCCAGCGGTCCTCGGGCTCGGCGAGCAGCACCAGCTCGGCGATCGCGCGGTCGACGAAGTGGTGGATCGCGGAGTTGCGGTAGAACGCGGCCACGAGGTGCTGGCCGCGCTCGATCGCGTACACCGGCTCCTCGCCGCCCGCGTAGATCGTGACGACCCGCGAGCGCTCCAGCGCGCCGAGCACCCGCCGCAGCCCGGTGTCGGTGGACAGCGGTCCGACCGCGCCGACCAGCCCCCGCTCCTCCAGGTAGCTGCGCACCGGGCCGAGCACCTGCCGCACCTGCGCGAGCGTCAACGCGCGGTCGCGCACCCCCAGCAGGGCCAGGGTGACCAGCGCGGTGGCCACGACCGGGGTGACCCGGTTGATCCCCACGCAGACCTCGAACGCCACCTTCTGCAACGCCAGCCGCCGGTCGGGCTCGGCGGCGAGCGCGTCGCGCAGCGAGATCGGCTCGGCGAACCGGACGTAGGCCGATCCGAGCGGCTCGAGCTGGGCGCGGGCGTAGCGGGCGAGCCACGCCACCCCCTCGCCCTTCTTCGGCGCCCCGACCTGCTCGGCGGCCATCGCCGACACCTCGCGCAGCTGGTCGTAGGTGATCGACACCGGCACGAGGTAGACGTCGTCGACGCGGCCCTGCTCGATCGCCTCGGCCACGTTGGCCAGCAGGCCGTAGCGCGGCGGGCGCAGCTTGCCGGTGCGCGAGCGGCCGCCCTCCATGTACCACTCCATGTTGAACCGCTTGGCCAACAGGTAGCCGAAGTACTGGCGGACGGCGAGCTTGTAGACCTCGTCGTCGCCGAAGCTGCGCCGGATGAACACCACCCCGGCCCGCTTGGCCAGTGGGCCGACCGGCCAGAAGCTCAGGTTGTCCCCGCCGAGCACGTGGTTGCGCGGGAAGTCGCGCTCGGCGAGCACGTCGGCGAGCAGCAGCGGATCGGCGTAGCTGCGGTGGCTGGGCAGGAACACCAGCGGATGGGTGCGGTTGCGCTCCCGCAGCCGGGCCAACCCGGCCTCGTCGACCTGCACGTTCCACGCCTTGCTGTGGAAGGGCCGCAGCAAGCCGGTGAACAGGTCGACGGCGATCGGGCTCATCGACGCGACGAGCCCGGCCAGGTCGGCCGAGGCGCGCCGGGCGACCTCCGCCTCCGGCAGCTCGAGGCGGGCGGCGAGCTCGGCCACCTCCTGGCGGTACTCCGGGCTGTCCTCGATGGCCTCGACGATGAGCCGGGGCACCTTGACGTGGTCGCCGACCAGCCCGCGTTCGGCCCGTTCGAGGGCCAGGGTGGCCTGCCGCGCGACGAAGGCCGCGAACCCCGCGTTCGCGCCCGGGCGGCCGTAGCGGCGGCGCAGCTCGCCGACCGTGGCGGGCTCGCCCGCCACCACGGGCGCCCGGTCCGGCTCGCGGCGCGCGATCCGCGCCTGCACGCCCGTCGGCGGGCGGCGCCCGGCGTCCAGCGACACCACGTCCGACCAGCGCACCCGGCGGCTGCCCCCGCGCTCGCGGGGCAGCCACGCCACCCGCACCGGCGTGACGGGCACGTCGTCCGCGAGGTCCGCCAGCGGCTCGGCCAGGGCTCTCGCGTCGATGGGGAGCACCTCGCGCGGGTGGACGTCGTGGGTGCGCAGCCATTCGGTGACGAGTCTCCGCTCGACGTCACTCTCGGCATCGACCAGCACCACGGGCCCGTCCATCCCGCCATCCTGGCCTACCTGGGAGGGTCCTGAACAACTCCGGCCGTAGCGAGCGGCGGCCAGCTGGTGTCCGCGCAAGGCGGACCACGGCTGACGGCGAGCGCATGCCGTCACCCGATAGGGTCGGGGCGGTCACCACCTGCGATCGGGCTGTCTGCCGCCCGAGAGAGGAGCAGAGCTTGCGGTGAAGGTCGCTCATCTGATCCCCACGTTGCACGCCGACGGCCCCGAGATCGGGCTCGTGGACCTCGCGGGGGCCGCCCGCCAGGCCGACATCGAGATGATCGTCATCGGGCTGTCGGTCTCGTCCGACATCGCCGAGATCAGCGCGCTGCGGCGCGCGGGTGTGCCGGTGGCCGAGCTGGACCTGTTCCCCTGGGATCCGCGGGCGGTCACCCGCACCGCCAAGCTGCTGCGCGAACAACGCGTCGAGATCGTGCACACGCACCTGCCGCAGGCCGACGTCGTGGGCGCGGCGGCGGCGGCGCGCAACCGGATTCCCGCCGTTTCGACCCTCCACCGCATCCACAACGAGCCCGCCGACCGCGTCGACCGGCTCAAGCGCAGCGCCAAGATCCTGGCCCGGCAGCGTTTCATGACCCGCACCATCGCGATCTCGCAGGTGCAGCGGGAGTGGTACCGCAGCCTCGCGGGGCCGGAGACCGACGTCCTGCTGGTGCCCAACGGCGTCGTCGACCCCGGTGTGCCCGACGACGCGCTGCGGGCCCGCCGCCGGGCCGCGTTGGAGGTCGAGCCCGCCGACGTCGTCGCGCTGTCCACCGCGCCCATGCGCCGCGACCAGGGCCACGAGCTGATGCTCGACGCCGTCGAAGCGCTGCCCGACGACCTGCCGCTCGTGGTCGCACTGGCGGGCGACGGCCCGCTGCGGCCCTGGCTGGAGTCCCGGGTCGCCGCCACCGACGCGCTGGCCGACCGCGTGCGGTTCACCCACCGCCACCGCGAGCCCACCGAGCTGCTGGCCGCCGCGGACCTCGTCGTGCACACCGCGCGGGCCGCCGCGTTACCGACCGGGTTGCTGCGGGCGATGGCCATGGGCCTGCCGACCGTCGCCTCCCGCGTCGGTGGCATCCCGGAGGTCGTCACGTCGGACGCGGGCCTGCTCGTCGCGCTCGACCCGGCGGCGGTCGCCAGGGCACTCACCGTGCTCACCGACGACCCCGTGCGGCGCGAAAAGCTCGGCGCGGGTGCCCGCGCGCGCTTCCTCGCCGAGTACGACGCACGGGCCTGGGCGCGGCGGCTGCACGACGTCTACCAGTCGGCGTTGGACAGCTGGTCGAAAACGACAAATGCGTCGACAGCGCGCACGGGGTCGCGCCAGACTGCCCGTTCGTGACCCCACTGCTCCGCCGCGCCACCGCCGATGACCTCCGGGCCATCGCCGACGTCGACGGCCGCGGCTTCGGCTTCCAACAGACCGAGGAGGAGCTGGAGCACTTCCGGCCGATGTTCGACCCGGAGCGGTTCCTGCTGGCCTGCGACCCGGACAGCGGCACGATCCTCGGGGTGACGGGGTCCTACGCGCTCGACGTCACGCTGCCCGGCGGTGCCGTGCTGCCCGTGCCCGGCGTGACGTGGGTGTCGGTCGACCCGACCGTCCGGCGCCGCGGCATCCTGCGCGCGATGTTCGCCGAGCAGCACGCCGGTTTCGTGGCGGACGGCGCGGTCCTCGCCCTGCTCACGGCGAGCGAGGGCACGATCTACAGCCGCTTCGGCTACGGCGTCACCACGCTCAACCGGTCGTTCGAGATCACCCGCCGTCGCGCGGAGTTCCGGGCTGACGCGCCCGACCCGGGCGGCGTCCGCTACGTCGACCCGGAGACCGCCCGCAAGCTCGCGCCGGAGCTGCACCGGCGCTGGTGCGCGATCACGCCCGGCGCGGTGTCGCGCAGCGAGGCGATGTGGGACGGGCAGCTGCGCGACGAGGAGCGCTGGCGCAACGGCGGCAGCGCGCTCTTCTTCCTCGTCCACGCCGACGGCTTCGCGTCCTACCGGGTCCGCTGGTCCGACAGCTCCGCCTCGGTGGTCGACCTCTTCGCGGTCACCGACGAGGCGTACGCGGCGCTGTGGCGGGTGCTGCTGGGGCTGGACCTCGTCGACAAGGTGACGGGGCACAAGAGCCTCGCGCTCGCCGACCCGCTGCCGCTCATGCTCACCGACGCGCGGCAGGTGCACACCACCGCCGTGGACGACGGGCTGTGGTCCCGCGTGCTCGACGTGCCCGCCGCGTTGGCGGCGCGCAGGTACGCGGTGGAGGTCGACGTCGTGCTCGACGTCCACGACGACTTCCTTGACCGCGGCGGCCGGGTGCGGCTGCAGGGCGGTCCGGAGGGCGCGACGTGCACGCCGACCGACGCGCCCGCCGACCTTGCCCTCCCGGTGGGGACGCTCGGGCCGCTGCTCTTCGGCAGCTCGCGGGCGAGCACCTACGCCAGGGCCGGGCGGGCCGAGGGCGCGCCCGACGTGCTCCGGCGGGTCGACGCGGCGTTCGCGGCCGACCGCGAGCCGATGCACGGCACCGGCTTCTAGCCCGCTACTTGTCGGGCTACTTCTTGGGCGCGGCGACGGGCTCGACGGGCGCGAGGCAGAGCACCAGGCCGACCTCGCCGCTCTTGCCCTCCCAGTAGGAGCTCGTCGCCTTCGGGACGTCCGCGCAGGCGTCGAGGCTGGCGTCGACCATCGTCTTGTTCTCGAGCTTGGCCAGCACCTCGAAGCGGGCGCTGGGGTCGCCGCAGCCGACCTTGGCGAGCTCGTTGCCGCCGGTCTGGGCCAGGCAGTCGCCGACGGCCGCCGACGCGGGCGCGGTGTGCGTGACGTACCACCCGGCGCCGCCGAGGCCGCTCAAGATCACGAGGACGGCGATCCAGCCGCCGATCTTGCGCTTGCGGGGGCGCGGAGGCGGGCCGAGCGACTCGGGCTCGGCCGGAGCGGCGGGCTTCGGCCCCGCGAGCACCGGGGTGGCCTGCGGCTGGCGCGTCGCCGCGGGTCGGGGTGCGGGAGCGGCGGGACGGGGTGCGGCCGGGCGCTGCGGAGCGGGCGCGGCCTGCGGGCGCTGGGGGCTGTCGGGGCGCTGGACGGGACGCAGCGGCGGGGCTACCTGCGGGCGCTGCTGGGGGGTCTGCGGCCGGGCCTGCGGGCCGCGCTGGGCGGGCGGGGCCGGGGGGCGCTGCGCGGGCTTGGCCTGCGGCGGGCTGGGCTGCGGGCGGTGCTGCGGCCACTGCGAGGGCTGCTGCGGGGCCGGGGGCTGCGGGGCCGGGGGGCGCTGCGCAGGCTGACCCTGCCCGGGCGTGCCCGGGCGACCGGGGCGCGGCGGCTGCTGGGCGGCGGCGCGCGCGGGGAAAGCACCCGGGACGGCACTGGCGGCGGCCGGGCCGAAGGCCGGGTGGGCGTGCTGGTTCATCGTCTCTCCCCTGGTGGTGCGTCGTACAAGGAGAAGAATGCACCCTCCGTGCTGATACGGGCGATCACCACGACGGCGCGGATCACGTGTGCGTGCGGTAAGGCTCAGCTTGCCGTCCCGCAACCCCGCTCCGAGAGGCGTGGCAAGGTGCGTCGCATGGCTGGATCACCGGCGCCCTCCGCCGTCGTCACCGGGGCCGCGCGGGGCTTCGGCAAGGAGATCGCCCGCCGGTTGGTCGCGCGCGGGCACCGCGTGCTGATCACCGACGTCGACGCCGGGGCGGTCGCCCAGCTCGGGCCGGTGCTGGCGCGGCTGCGGGCCCGCAGCGAACGTCGCCGGGTGGCCACGCCGTGACGCGGCCGCCCTCCGCTCCCGGCGTACGCACACCGTGGGTGGCTCGCGCACATCGCGGGCGGTGCGCGTCGACCTCGCACGGTGTGCGTGCGCGCCCGACCGCTGCGCACCGGGGCCACCGGTGAGCCGCACGCCCCGCAGGCACGACGCCGACGCGGGCGGCGACCCGGAGCTGCTCGCCGCCAAGGCCGCGCTGCGCGAGGAGGTGTGGACCGCGCTCACCGAGGCGCGGGTGGCCCGGTTCCCCGGCGCGCGGCACCGGATCTCCAACTTCGTCGGCGCCGAGGCCGCCGCCGAGCGCCTGCGCGCCACCCCGGAGTGGGCGCGGGCCGCGACGCTCAAGTCCAACCCGGACTCCGCGCAGCTGCCCGTGCGGCAGCGGGCGCTCGAGGACGGCCGCACCGTCTACATGGCCGTGCCGCGGCTGGCCGAGCCCGAGCCGTTCTTCCTGCTCGACCCGGCGCACCTGGCCGACCCGCCGCGCAAGGCCGCGTCCATCGCCGGAGCGAGCCGCTCGGCGCGGCGGGTGGCGGTGGCCGAGCTGGAGCCGGTCGACCTGGTCGTCACGGGGTGCGTCGCGGTCGGCGCGGACGGCGCCCGGCTGGGCAAGGGCGGCGGCTTCGCCGACCTGGAGTTCGCGCTCGCCACCGCGGCCGGGCTGATCGGGCCCGCGACGCTCGTGGTGACGACCGTGCACGAGCTGCAGGTGCGCCCGGCGGGCCAGATCCCGACGGCCGCGCACGACGCCCCCGTCGACCTGGTCGTCACCCCCGAGCGGGTGATCGACTGCAGGCCCCACCGCGGCCCGCGCCCGACCGGCGGGATCCGCTGGGCGGAGCTGACCGACGAGAAGATCGCCGCGATCCCCCTGCTCGCCGCCCTCCGGCAGTGAGTCGCGTACCGAATATCGCAACTCGCCGTGTCGACAAGGGAGACTCGCCGTTCGCCGGGTGGGGTCAGCGCTCCAGCCACACCGCCGCGTCGACGGGCAGCCGCCCGTCCACCAGCGGCACCGACGACAGCAGCACCCGCGCCCCGTGCGGCAGCGCGACCGGGCCGTCCGACAGGTTCACCACGCACGTGAAGCCGGGGGCGCGGTCGAAAGCCAGCACGCCGGGCTCGGCCGGGCGCCAGGTCAGCTCGCCGCCGCCCAGCGCGGGCTGGCTGTGCCGCAGCGCGAGCGCGGCCCGGTAGAGCGCGAGCATCGACCCGGCGTCGGTCTCCTGCGCCGCGACCGTCACGCCCGCGAAGTCCGCGGGCTGCGGCAGCCAGGGCTCTTCCGCGGCGCCCGCGGGCGAGAACCCGAACGGCGCGGCCGCGCCCGACCACGGCAGCGGCACGCGGCAGCCGTCCCGCCCGCGCTCGGTGTGCCCGGAACGCCGCCAGGTGGGGTCCTGCAGCACGGCTTCGGGCAGGTCCTCGACCTCCCAGAGGCCCAGCTCGTCGCCCTGGTACACGTACGCGCTGCCGGGCAGCGCGAACATCAGCAGCGCGGCCGCGCGGGCCCGCCGCGTGCCCAGCTCGCGGTCGAACGTCTCGATCGGCGGCAGCGTGGAGAGCGAGTGCCTGCCCGCCGCGTGCGGGCGACCCAGCCGCGAGACGTGCCGCACGACGTCGTGGTTGGACAGCACCCAGGTGGCGGGCGCGTCGATCGTCGCGTAGGTCGACAGCGACTCGTCGATCACGGCGCGCAGCCCGCTCGCGTCCCACGGCGCGTTGAGGTACGGGAAGTTGAACGCCGTGTGCAGCTCGTCGGCGCGCAGGTAGCGGGTGAGGCGCTCGTTGGAGCCCACCCACGCCTCGGCGACGAACACCTTCCCCTCCGGGTACGAGTCGGCCACCTCCCGCCAGCCACGGTAGATCTCGTGCACGCCGTCGCGGTCCCAGAACGGGTGGTCGGGGCGGTGGGCGGGCTCGAGCATCTCCTCGTCGGCAGCATCGAGGGGAGTCCCGACGTCGGGCAGGCCCTCGGCCTTCACCAGGCCGTGCGCGACGTCGATGCGGAACCCGTCGACACCCTGGTCGAACCAGAAGCGCAGCACCGACTCGAACTCGGCGACGACCTCCGGGTTCGTCCAGTCCAGGTCGGGCTGGCCGGGGTCGAAGAGGTGCAGGTACCAGGAGCCGTCGGCGACCCGGGTCCAGGCCGGACCGCCGAAGACGCTCTGCCAGTCGTTGGGCGGCCCGTCGCCGCGGCCGGGCCGGAACAGGTACCGCGCCCGGGCGGCCGCGTCGCCGCCCAACGCGGCCTGGAACCAGGCGTGCTGGTCGGAGGTGTGGTTGGGCACGATGTCCAGCAGCACGCGCAGGCCCAGCGCGTGCGCCTCCGCGATCAACGCGGCGGCCTCGGCCGAGGTGCCGAAGGCGGGCTCGATCGCCCGGTAGTCCGACACGTCGTAGCCCGCGTCGGCCATCGGCGACGGGTACCACGGGTTGATCCACACCGCGTCGACGCCGAGGTCGCGCAGGTGTCCGAGGCGAGCCCGGATCCCGGCGATGTCGCCGATCCCGTCCCCGTCGCCGTCGGCGAAGCTGCGGATGTAGAGCTGGTAGACCACCGCGGAGCGCCACCATTCGGTGGTGGCGGGCGCCTCCACCGTCGAGCCGAGGGACATCGCGATCCTTCCGGGTTGAGATTGATTAAGGACTCTGATTTATTCTGCGGGCATGGTCCCGGAACGGTCAAGGTGAGCACGGCAACGGACTTGCGCCGCCGCAACAGCCAGGCCGTGCTCGACGCGCTCCTGGCCGACGGGCCGCGCGAGGGCGGCGAGCTGATGACGGCCACCGGGCTGTCGCGGCCCACCGTCCACGAGATCTGCGACGACCTCATCGCCCGCGGCCTCGCCGTCGAGGAGGCCCCGGCCCCTGGCGGCGGACCGGGCAGGCGGCCGCGCGTGTACGCCGCCCGCACCGACGCCGCGCACGTCCTCGGGGTGGACATGGGCGAGTCGACCGTGCGGGCGGTGGTGGCCGACCTGCGCGGCGTCGTCGTCGGCGAGGCGCTGGCCGCGTTCGACGATCCCCGCACGCCGGTCGCGCGCAGGCTCGGGCAGGTGCGCGCCACCGTCGCCGACGCCCTGCGCGCGGCCGGGGTGCCCGCCGAGCACGTCCGGGCCGCCGTACTGGGTGTGCCCGCGCCGGTGACCGCCGACGGGCACGCCCTCGCGGTCGACGCCTACCTCCCCGGCCTCACCCGGGTCGACCTGCGCACGGCGCTGGGCCCGCTGCCGCTGATCGTGGAGAACGACGCCGACCTCGCCGTGCTCGCGGAGCGGTGGCTCGGCGCGGCCGTCGACTGCGCCGACGCCGTGCTCCTGCTCGCGGGCGAGCGCCTCGGCGCGGGCATCTGCGTCGGCGGACGGCTCGTGCGGGGCCGGTCCGGGGGCGCGGGCGAGATGGGCTTCCTGCACTTGGTCGAAGGGGTCGGCGCGCCCGACGGGATCGGCCGGTTGCTGCGCCGCGCGACCGGGCTCCCCGCGCCGGACGCGCTCGCCGCCGCCGCCCGCGGGGAGCGGGCCGCGCTCGACGCGCTCGACGCCGTCGCCGAACGGGCCGGGCGGGTGCTCGCGATCCTCGCGACCCTGCTCGACCCGCAGGTGATCGTGCTCGGCGGCGCGATCGCCGCGGCGGGCGACGTGCTGATGGGCCCGCTGCGCCGCGCCTACGGGGGCGCGCTGCGCGAACGCCCCCTGCGCGCGACGCCCGCGCTCGCCGCCTCGCCGCTGGCCGAGCGGGGCACGGTGCTCGGGGCGGTGCGCGTGGCGCTCGACGACCTGGTGCCCCGGCTGATCGACCTCGGTCCGGCGGGTGCCACGATGGGGTGACGGTGACGGAGAGGAGTCGATAGGTGAAGGTCGTGCTGTTCTGCGGGGGGTTGACGGAGGGCGACGACCTGCCCAAGCCCATGCACCCGGTGGGCCCCCGGCCGCTGCTGTGGCACGTGATGCGTTATTACGCCCATTTCGGGCACTGCGACTTCATCCTGTGCCTCGGGAATGGCGGACATCACATCAAGGACTTCTTCCTGCATTACGACGAGACGGCGGCCACCGACTTCGTGCTCCGCGACGGCGGCGTCGAGCTGCTCGGCGGCGACGTGCAGGACTGGACGATCACCTTCGTCCACACCGGCCTCGACTCGTCGATCGGCGAGCGGCTGCGCAGGGTGCGCCACCTCGTCGAGGGCGAGGAGATGTTCTTCGTCAACTACGCCGACCTACTCACCGATGCGCCGCTCGACGAGATGGCGGAGCGGTTCGCGGCGGCCCCCGAAAAGGTCGGCGCGATGCTGGCGGTGCCGCCGCAGTCGGCGTTCCACCTCGTCGACGTCGGCGAGGAGGGCGCCATCACCTCGGTCACCACGCTGCAGGAGATGCCGGTGTGGGAGAACGGCGGCTACTTCCTGGTGCGGCCCACGATCTTCGACCACCTGCCCGAGCAGAGCGCGCTCGTGGAGGACGTGTTCGCCGGGCTCGCCCGGGAGGGGCGGATGCTCGCCTACCGGCACCGCGGCTTCTGGCAGCCCGCCGACACCGTCAAGGAGCGCACGGCGATGGAGGCCGCCTACCGCAGCGGCCACCGCCCGTGGATGCGCTGGGAGCAGCAGCCCGCCTGACCGGCCTGACCAGGAGGTCAGACCGCGGGCCGGTCGGTGCGCTCCTCGTCGTGCTTGCGGCGGGCCATCTCCGCGATGCCGTGGATGGAGCAGGGCCACGGCGTGGACGGGAGGCCGGTGCCGCCCTTCGTGCACACGACGCACCGGCCTGCCCGGTCGGGCACGTGTTGGGCGAGCAGGCGCTTCCAGACGTCCACCATCGGCGCGAGCTCGAGGGCGAGCTGGTGCAGATCACCACGCGGGTGGGGGCGGATTTCGCGAACGTCCGCGACGGCGTGCACCGCGGGCGCATCCTCTGCGCGCCCCCGATCGACCCCGACACCCCATGAGTACCCCATCGCAGCCCCGTCCCGCGCTCCACGTGCCCAGCCCGCTCCACCGTTCGCAACACGATCGTGTCGATTTTGCCTTGCATCCGCAAGTGCTGTTGCGTGAACATCTGCACGTGCATCTGCAATCTCGCAAGCTGGTCTGGCGGAAGAGCACAGCCAGCAACCCCAGCGGCAACTGCGTGGAGCTGGCCGAACTCGCAGGTGGCGACATTGCGGTGCGCAACTCGCGGCACCCCGGCGGCCCGACGCTCGTCTACACCCGCGCAGAGATCGCGGCGTTCATCGCCGGAGTCCGAAGTGGCGAGTTCGACGATCTCGCGGGACGCGCCCACGCGGAGTGAGTTGCAGGAACCTGCAATCCCCGGCAGAGTGAACCGGATCGCCACGCCCTGCGAACGCCAGAGGTGGTCACCATCGGCCGGGAGCAAGGATGAACGTCGTCAGCAACGTCCGGGCCGACGAGCCCGGCGATCGCCCCGTCTCGGGCGTGCAGGCCACCGGCCCCACGGTGCTGCGCATCGGGCTGGGCGCGCGGCTGCGGCACAAGCGTGAGGTCGCGGGCCTCACCCGCGAAGAGGCGGGCGACGCCATCCGCGGGTCGGCCGCCAAGATCAGCCGCTTGGAGCTGGGCCGCGTCGGGTTCAAGGAACGTGACGTCTCCGACCTGCTCACCCGCTACGGGGTGGTCGACCCGGACGAGCGGGCCGAGTTCCTCACCCTCGTCGGCCGGGCCAACGCCCCCGGCTGGTGGCACCGCTACTCCGACCTGCTGCCCTCCTGGTTCGAGACCTACCTCGGCATGGAGCAGGCCGCGTCGATGATCCGCACGTACGAGCTGCAGTTCGTACCCGGATTGCTGCAGACCCGGCGCTACGCGCGCGCCGTCACCCAGCTCGTGCACTCCGACCCGGCCGAGGTCGAGCGCCGCGTCGAGCTCCGGATGCGCCGCCAGGCCATCCTCTCCGCCCCGGATGGCCCCACCCTGTGGGCCGTCGTCGACGAGGCGGCCCTGCGGCGCAGCCTCGCGGGCGCTGAGCTGCAGCGCGAGCAGCTCGACCGGCTCATCGAGCTCAACCGGCTGTCCAACGTCGCCCTGCAGATCGCGCCCCTGCGCTACGGCGGGCACGCGGCCGCGGGCGGCCCGTTCACCATCCTGCGGTTCCGCGAGCCGGACCTGCCCGACATCGTCTACCTCGAGCAGCTCACCAGCGCGCTCTACCTCGACAAGCGGGTCGACGTCGACCACTACGCCATGGTGATGGACCGGCTGTGCGCGCAGGTCGAGCCGCCCGATCGCACCGAGGCCACGCTGATGACCATCCGCGAGGAGCTCTAGCACTGCCCCGATCGGCCCGACCCGCGTCACCGCTGCCGCAGCGCCACGGCCTCGATGCGGTGCGCCTCTGCACGCCCGTCGACCGGCGCTGGTCGACCATGCGCGAGCACCTCGTCGAACGCCTCGGGCACCGGGTCGGGGTGGCGGGCGTCGAAGCGATGCTGGCCGAGCGCCGCGTCGTCGGGCTGACGGGTCCGATCACCCGCGACACCGCCTACGAGCCGGGCACGTACCTGTGGTTCCACCGCGAGCTGCCGGTCGAGGCGCCGGTCCCGTTCCCGATCGGGATCGTGTACCGCGACGAGCGCATCGTGGTCGTCGACAAGCCGCACTTCCTGGCGACGATCCCGCGCGGCAGGCACGTCGTCGAGACGGCGCTGGTCCGGCTGCGCCACGACCTCGGCCTGCCGGACCTCTCCCCCGCCCACCGGCTCGACCGCGCCACCGCGGGCCTGCTGATGTTCGTCGTGCAGCGCGGGCACCGCGGCGCCTACCAGACGCTGTTCCGCGACCGCGGCATCACGAAGACCTACGAGGCGGTCGCGCCGCACGACCCTGACCTCGAGCTGCCGCGCACGGTCCGCAGCCGGATCGTCAAGGAGCGCGGGGTGATCCGCGCCTACGAGACCGACGGGCCGCCCAACGCCGAGACCCACGTCGAGCTGCTGGAGCACCGGGCCGGGCTCGGCCGCTACCGGCTGCGGCCCGCCACCGGTCGCACCCACCAGCTCCGGCTGCACATGAGCGGGCTCGGCGTGCCGATCCTCGGCGACGACCTCTACCCCGAGGTCCGCGAGCGGGCGCTCGACGACTACCGCGAGCCCTTGCAGCTGCTCGCCGCGGAGCTCGCGTTCACCGATCCGCTCACCGGCGCGCAACACCGGTTCAGGAGCCTGCGCCCGCTCACCGCCTGGTCCGCGGTGGACGATCAACCTTCTGACATGTCGATCTCCGACGCGCCCGTGTCAGGAGAAACATTGTGCGATGCTGAAGCGACCCTAATACCGGAGCTTTGAAACCACACCCGAACGGAGGCTGAGGTCGTGCGTTTTGGCGACATCGGCGACGAGGCCGCGCGGTCGGCCGACGACGCCGATCTGCCGCTCGACCTCGCTGCAGTGCGCGCCGACGACGACCTCATCGAGGCCTTGTCCGCCGGGCTGGTGCCGCCGCCGTCCGGTCCGCGCGACCCGTCCGATGTCGAGGGTGAGCTCGTCGCGCTGCTCGCGGGTTGGGTCGCCGACGTCCGCCCCGAATCGCTCCTGCACCCGCCCGGCTCGCTTCCCGCTGCCGTGCAGGTGATGGATTCCCGCACCCCCGACGAGGACGAGCCGCTGGTCGCGGTCGGGTCGCCCGCGCCGGTGCGGTCGCTGTTGGAGTACGAGGACGCCGAGCCCGTCGCGATCACGCGCAGCAGGCCGTCCGGCACGCGCGCCTACCTGCTGCGCGCCGCGGCCGGGCTGGCGGCCGTCGCGCTCATCGGCTCGGGCGTGGTCGTGCGCTCCTACGACTCGCATCCCGGCGATTCGCTGTGGGTGGTCGCCAAGGTCGTCTTCCCGGAGAAGTCGAGGTCCGTCGAGGCGGCCACCGTCGTCAGCACCGCGCTCAACACCGCCCGCGTCGCGCTGGAGAGCGGCCGCATCGACGAGGCGCGGGCAGCGTTCCAGACGGTGCAGGACCAGCTCGCCGCCGTCGACGACGCCGATGGCCGCGCCGAGCTGGCCCACCAGCGCGACTACCTCACCACACAGCTCAGCGGCCCCGCCCACAACGCAGCGGAACGCGTCGTCGCGCCCACCGCGGGCCCGCAGCTCGCGACCGGCCAGGTGGGCGCCACGATCCCGTCGAGCCCCTCGGTCACGCCGGGAGCCACGCAGGCCCTCCTCGTGCCCACGTCCTCGTCCTCGTCGAGCGTCCTCGCCGCCCCGTCCGGCGACCCCTCGGCGACGGCATCGGGGTCCGGCGGCCCCTCCTCGGCGGCAGCGGGCGGCAGCTCGGCCCCGGCCGTCGTGGCCGCACCCGCCCCCGACCCCGGTGTGTCCGCACCGCCCGCGGCCAGCGAGCCCGCCCCGTCCGATGCGGCCTCCGGGTCGTCCGCGGAATCGCCGCCGGTCGCGTCGCCGCCGCCTGCCGACCCGGTCACCAACCCGCCCGCGGCCGCGCCGAGCCCGGAGCCGCCCGCTCCCAGTTCGCCGCCCGCGGACCCGGCCACCCCCGCGCCGTCCACGCCCGAGCCGCCCGTCGACAACGGCGCGGCCGGGGCAGGCGGTTCCGACAACGCCGCCAACAACTCCCCCGCCATCGCGCCGAGCGACCCGCCGAGCGGCGGGTCGGACGACCAGTCGGGCGGCTCCGACGGCGCCGCGGCCAACAAGTCCTCCGACGACTCCTCGCAGAACTCGTCCGACAGCTCCTCCGGCGGCGGTTCTGCGGGTGGGGGCTCGTCGGACGGGGGCGGTTCATCGGGTGGGGGCTCGGACAACTCCTCCGGCGGTTCGTCGGGCGGGGGCTCGGATGGCGGCTCCGGCGGCGGTTCGGACGGCGGTCAGGAGAGCACGAAGAGCAGCGGCGGCGGGGAGACTTCCCAGGCCGCGGGCGCCGAGATCGCGGTCGACGGGCTCGCGGGGTCCACGCTCGGCGCGGTCACCGGCGTGGTGGCCAGCACCACCGGCGCCTGACAGACGGAGTGGTCACTCGCACCACCGGCGCGCCTGACGGCGCCCGTGGTCGCGAACACGTCCACGGGCGCCTGACCAGCAGCGCGTGGTGAGCGGGTCTGCTCAGGCGGCGATCACGGTGCCCGCGGGCTTGCCGTTCACCGCGTCCGTCAGCGCGCCGCGGTCCTGGCCGTTCACCACGTGGATCTCCCGCACGTGCTTCGCGTTCGCCATGAGGTCGAGCACGAGCGCGTCCACCGGGCTGTCGCCACGGTCGCGCAGCTCCGCCGCGCCGATCGTGGCGGTGCCGAGGTCCCGGTCCTTGACGTAGACGAGGCGCTGGGCCCCGTAGGCGTCCGCGAGCAGGAACGCGCCCGCGTCGGAGCGGTGGACCGGGATCTTGCCGACGGCGGGCGGGAACTCGTGCAGGCCGTAGGGCGGGAAGGCGTTGGACACGACGGCCCGCGACGCGGCCAGGTGCACGGCCAGCTGGTGGGCCGTGCCACCGTGCGGGAGGTACGACACGCCCTCCGCGGCCAGCAGCGCGGCGACGAGATGGCCGTTCTGCTCCGATTCGACGCTCGCGAGGCTCGCGAGCACCCCGGTGGGCAGGCCGAGGTCGAGCCCCACACCCAGCACGTGCCGCGCGCGCACGCCGGCACCGGTGAGCACCAGCATGCGGTGCTCGGGCAGCAGCGCGCGCAGCTCGTCGACGACGGGCAGCAGCACGTCGCGGCCGCGGTCGATGATCGCGCGGCCGCCGATGCTCACGACGGTGAGCCACGGCAGCACCCGGATCACCGGGCGCTCGACCGGCTTGACCAGCTCGCGGTCGAGCAGGGTCTGGCGCATCAGCGCGCTGGGTACGTCCTTCGCGGTGGTCACGAGCCACTCCTGATGATCGTGCCGACGTGCTCGCCCTCGACGGCGCGGCGGATGAGCCCCGGCCGCAGCCCGTTGACGATCTGGATCTCCCGCACGTGCCGGGCGTGGCGCATGAGCTCGAGCAGCGGCCGCTCGACCACGAGGTCGGGCAGATCGAGCGCGGCCAGCTCGTCGACGGTGATCTCCGGGATCAACGTGGCCGACGCGTCGGTCTTCGGGTTGGCCGTGTAGAGGCCGTCCTCGTCCTTGATGAAGATCATCCGGCGGCAGCCGTAGGTCTCGGCGACGAGGTAGCAACCCGCGTCGGTGCGATAGGGCGGGATCACGCCGTCGGCGGGCACGCGCTGCCACATGTCGTACGGCGGCATGCCGGAGAAGATCGCCGCGCCGGACTCGCCGAGGTAGAGCGCCAGCGCGCTGAACGCCTCGCCCCCGACCACGGGCACGCCGTAGCGTGCCATCAGGTAGCCGAGCATCTGCGCGTTCTGGCCGGCGACGGCGGCGCCGATGTCGGACAGCACACCGGTGGGCAGGCCGAGCTCGGCGGCGAGCGAGTACGCGTGCCGCGCGCGGGTGCCGCCGCCGGTGCCGATCAGCAGCCGGTGGGTGCGCTTCACCTCGACGAGCTCGTCGACCACCGGGTACACGGCCTCGCGCCCCCGGTCCATCAGGCTCTGGCCGCCGACCTTGACGACGGTGACGTCGGGCAGGATCGGCCGGTCGGGCACCGTGTCGGTGGCAGCGGCCAACTCCGGGTCGCTGAGCGCGCGCTCCATCAGCAGCGTCTCCAGCGACTCCCTGGTCGCCGTCATGGGGCCTCCTCCACAGTTCGGACCTGCGCCGCCGACCTTAACGGCAGCCTCGGACGCCCCGATCGGGTGAGCGCTCCCGGTGCTGCGGATCAGCCCTCGGCCCGCGACCGCGCGGGCGGCAGGTGCGGGCCGGGGTCACCGCGTACGCGGCACCGAGCCCGCGGATGTGATCCGGGGCACTCAGCTGCCGCGGTACGTCGAGTAGGCGTAGGGCGCGAGCAGCAGTGGCACGTGGTGGTGGGCCGCCGGGTCGGTGACCGTGAACGCGATCGACACCTCGGGGTAGAAGTTCTCCTGCCCGGTGGCCGCGAACCACGCGCCCGTGTCGAACGTGATGCGGTACGCGCCCGCGGCGGGCAGCGCGCCCAGCTCGCGCACGCGGCCGTCGGCGTCGGTGACGTCCTCGGCGACCGTCGCACCGCCGTGCTCCAGCTTCACCGCCACGCCCACCGCCGGGCGGCCGGAAACCGCGTCGAGGACGTGCGTCGAGAGGCTCATCGTCCGCCCTCGCTGACGCTCGGGCGGGCGCTTCGCGGGCGCTGCGTCGATGATTCGTTCGCAAGCTCACTCATGTTCGCTCCACGGATCCGGCCAGCAGCGGCTCGAGCATCATGTCGGGGAACTTGCGCCGGATCGTCTCCAGCCGCCACTTGTTGACGAAGACGGCGAGCAGGGCCCCGTCCTGGCGGCGCTCCAACACCTCGACCTCGGCCTGGCTGGAGAGCAGCTCGGCGCCCGCCGGGTCGGTGAGCCGGGCCACCGAGTAGCCGAGGTGGTCGAGCCGCACCGGTGCGCCGAACTCGTCGGCCATGCGGCTCTCGACGACCTCGAACTGCAGCGGGCCGACGGCGGCGAGCACCGGCGCCTGGTCACCGCGCAGGTCGGAGCGCAGCACCTGCACGACGCCCTCGGAGTCGAGCTGGTCGACACCGCGGCGGAACTGCTTGAAGCGACCCGCGTCGGCGCCCCGGACGACCGCGAAGTGCTCGGGGGCGAAGCTGGGTATCGCGGGGAACGTGACGGGATCGGCCTCGTAGAGCGTGTCGCCGGGCCGCAGGGCACCCGCGTTGACCAGTCCGACGATGTCGCCGGGGAACGCCTCCTCCACGGTGGTGCGCTGGGCGCCGAACACCGACTGGGCGTACTTCGTGGCGAACGGTCGCCCGGTGGCCGCGTGCGTGAGCACCATGCCGCGCTCGAAGCGGCCCGAGCAGACGCGGACGAACGCCATGCGGTCGCGGTGCGCGCGGTCCATGCCCGCCTGCACCTTGAACACCAGGCCGGAGAGCGGCGTGGTCAGCGGGCGCGGCTCGCCCTCGGCGTCCGCGCGGGCTTCCGGAGCGGGTGCGAGGTCGACCAGCGCGTCCAGCAGCCGCCCCACGCCGACGCCCTGCAGCGCCGCGCCGAACAGCACCGGCGTGGCGACGCCCGCGAGGAAGTCCTTCTCGTCGTACGCGGCGCCGATCTCGGCGAGCAGCGCGAGCTCGTCGGCGGCGCTCCCCCAGGCGTCCGGCTCCTCGACGGCGGCCCGCTCCGGCGGCACGATCTCGACCTCGCCGCGGGTGGCCCCGCCCGCGGTGCGGGTGTAGCGGCGCAGCTCGCGCGTCTCGACCTCGAGCACGCCGCGCAGGTCGCCCGCGACCCCGAGCGGCCAGGTGACCGGCATGGGGCGCAGGCCGATCGTCTGCTCCACCTCGTCGAGCAGCTCCAGCGCCTCGCGGCCCGGGCGGTCCCACTTGTTGACGAACGTCAGAACGGGGATGTTGCGGGACCGGCAGACGTCGAACAGCTTGAGCGTCTGCGGCTCGAGGCCCTTCGCCGCGTCGAGCAGCATCACGGCCGCGTCGACGGCGGCGAGCACCCGGTAGGTGTCCTCGGAGAAGTCGCCGTGGCCGGGGGTGTCGAGCAGGTTGATCACGTGGTCGCGGTACTCGAACTGCAGCACCGCTGAGGTGATGGAGATGCCGCGCTTCTGCTCCATCTCCATCCAGTCCGACGTGACCCCCTTGCGGCCCGCCTTGCCGTGCACCGCGCCCGCCGCGTCGATGGCGGAGGCGTGCAGGGCGAGCGCCTCGGTCAAGGTGGACTTGCCCGCGTCCGGGTGGCTGATCACCGCGAACGTCCGGCGCCGGGCGGCCTCGCTCAGGACGCGGCTCAACACACACTCCTCGCTGGGGGACCTCCCCAGGTTACTTCACCGCGCCGATGAGCTTGACGGCCAGCGCGCAGTTGGCGTCGTCGGTCCCGAAGCCGATCTGGTTGTCCTCGCCGATCTTGATGTCCGGCACGGCGGCGGCGCCGTTGCCCGCGGCGGTGGTGGACACGTACACCAGCGTGTCGCCGCGGCGCACGAGCGCGCCCGCCGAGGCGAGCGGGTCGCCGGTGGTGCAGAACGCCTCGTCGCCCGTCTGCACGTCCTTGCCGAGGTAGCCCTCGGTCGACACGGACAGCCCGTTGCCCTTGTCGACGGTGCTGCCCTTGGCCCGCTCCTTCTCCTGCGCGAACCGCGCGGCCGCATCCGGGCCCTGGTAGCGGGCGATCCGGGTCAGCTTGCCGTCCTTGTCCTCCGACGCCCAGCAGGTGGTCGGGGCGTCGGCCAGCACCCGCGAGTCCAGCGCGGGGCCCGCGATCTGGCTGAGACCGCCGAGCTGGAAGACCGTCCACTCGCCACCGAGCGCGGCGTTGACGTCCGACGTGGACACCGCGGAGCACTCGGCGCCCGCTCCTTCGGTGAGGCCGCCGACCGTGCCGAAGAACCCGCTGACCGCCCGGTACACGAAGAAGCCACCCAGCGCGAGCAGCGCGAGGAGCACGACGAGGACGATCGCCACGACCTTGCCCGCGGAGCCCTTCTTCTTCGGCGGAACGGGCGGTGGGCCGTAGGGCGGCGGGCGGTGGCCCGGCGGCGGCCCCTGCGGGGGCGGTCCCCACCCGTTCGGCGGGGGGCCGTAGGCGGGCGGGCCGTAGGGGCCGGGCGGCGGGTAGGAGCCGGGGCGGTACGGGGCGGGCGGCTGGGTCATCGGGGCTCCTCGGAGGGGTGTCACGTGGGACGAGGGTGCCGCGGGCCGAGGAGGTGCACGATCTCCGCCACGGTCATCCACCTGTGCGGCGACGGCAGATGTGCCTTACCGATCGGCAACCCCCGACCTGCTGTTACAGGCCGGATCAGCGGACCTTCTCGACGAGCTGGACGGCCAGCGCGCAACCCGCGTCGGCGTCCGCGCCTGCCGCGGTCGTCCCCACGTAGATCAGCGTGCCGCCGCGGCGCACCAGCGCCCCCGCCGCGGACGAGCTCTCGTCGGGAGTGGTGCAGAACGCCTCGTCGCCCGCCGAGACGTCCTTGCCGAGGAACGCGCCGCTCTGGGCCTTCCGCTTCTCCTCGGCGAAGCGCGCGGCCGCGTCCCCGCCGTCGTAGCGGGCGACCCGTGAGAGCTTCTCGTTGAGGGAGTCGGTCACCCAGCAGGACTTCGGGACGCCCGCGAGCAAACGTGAGTCGTACACCCGCCCGACGGCGGCGCCGGTGTCGAGGGCGGTCCAGCCGCCGTCGCCGAGCACGGCGTTGAGGTCGTCACCGGAGACCAGCGAGCAGGACGACGGGGCGCCTGCCGCGGCGTCCCCGCCGTCCGCAGCCGCGGCAGCGGAGTCGCCCGCGCCGGGGCCGACGAGCTTCCACGCCGCGAAGCCGCCCAGCCCCAGCACCACCAGCATCGCAACGACGATCGCGATGGCCTTGCCGCGCGGGCCCTTCTTCGGCTGCAGGCGCTCCCCCTGCGGGGGCGCGGGCGGCTGCGGACCCAGAGGTGGGCCCTGCGGCGGCCCCTGCGGCGGGCCCGGCGGCGGACCGAAGCCGCGTGGGGGTGTACCGGGACCGCCAGGCGGGGGGCCGAAGCCGCGCTGGGGCGGACCGTAGCCGTGGCCTCCCTGCGGAGGGCCGAACGCGCCGGGACCGCGATGACCGCGAGGCGGGTGGGGACCGCGCGGGGGCTGACCGGCAGGCGGTTGCGTCATCGGAGCTCCTCGGGAGGCGTTCGTGTGGCCGAGAGCCTGCCCGCTCCGCGCGCGGCCCACGATCGCCCACAAGGTCATTCGACTGTGCGTTGCCGCCAGGGGCGCCTCACCGTTCGGCAACCCGAGGCGTCACACGAAGCGCGCGACGTCCCCCGCACCCTTGCGGATGACCTCCGGCTCGTCGCCGGACAGGTCGACCACGGTGGTGGGCTCGGTGCCGCACTCCCCGGAGTCGATCACCGCGTCGACGGAGTTGTCGAGCTCCTCCTTGATCTCCCACCCCTGGGTGAGCGGCGCGTCGTGGTCGGGCAGGAGCAGGGTGCTGGACAGCAGCGGCTCCCCCAGCTCGGCCAGCAGCGCCTGCGCGACGACGTGCTCGGGGATGCGCACGCCCACCGTCTTCTTCTTGGGGTGCATGAGCTGGCGGGGCACCTCCTTCGTCGCGGGGAGGATGAACGTGTAGCTGCCCGGCGTGGACGCCTTCACCAGTCGGAACATCGCGTTGGAGACGTGCACGAACTGCCCGAGCTGGGCGAAGTCGTGGCAGACCAGCGTGAAGTGGTGCCGCTCGTCGAGGTGCCGGATGGCGCGGATGCGCCCGAGCGCCTCGCGGTTGCCGAGCGCGCAGCCCAGCGCGAAGCAGGAGTCCGTCGGGTAGGCGATGAGGCCGCCGTTGCGTACGACGTCGGCGACCTGGGTGATCGCGCGGCGCTGCGGGTCGACCGGATGCACGTCGTAGTACCGGGCCATGACGCGCACTCTAGGGGTCCTCACCAGACGGTGACAGAACCCTGACCGTGACGGGGATCGTCGGGAAGGCCGTGGGCGCCGCATCCTGTGACGGCAACCACAACACCCCCGGGGAGGTCCCGATGAGCACCACCACCGCCGCGCTCCGTCCGGTCGCTCGGACGGCCCCCGCCGAGAACGACGACCCGACGACAAGGCTCGCCGTGTACCGCGCCCGCGTCGACGTCCTGCGCCGCAGCTACCGGCGCCGCGCGTGCCGCAACGGGCTCGCCGCCAACGGCCTGAGCCTGCTGCTGGTCGCCGCGGGCGCAGCGGTGGGCCTTTCCCCGCTCGTCGGCAGCGACGCGCGGTTCACCGCCGGGCTCGGTGTCGCGATCATCCTGCTCGAGGGCATCGCGCGGGTCATGAAGCCCGCGCTGCACGCGGCACGGGCCAAGCGGGTGTCGCGCAAGCTCGACCGCGAGTTCCGCCTCTACGACGCGCAGCGCGACGACTACCGCTTCGGCGGCGCCAAGGGCGACGCGGCGTTCCTCGCCGCGGTCGAGCGGATCCTGGCGCAGGCCGACGCCGCCGAGGAGCACGACGAGTCCGGCGCCGCCAATGAGCCGACCGCCCCCCGCAAAGCCAGCTGACGGCGAGTCTCGCTTTTCACGACGGCGAGTCTCCGTTCTCACGACGGCGAGTCCCCGTTCTCACGACGGCGAGTTGGCACTTTCGCCGTCATGAGATGCGGGACTCGCCGTCGTGGGTTGCGCGCCGTCCACCCGTCCGCCACACTGACCGAACGAACATTCGGTAGGAGGCGCGGTGGATCACCAGGCCCTTTTCGACGAGACGATTGCCGCGGACCAACGCATCGAGCCCCGCGACTGGATGCCTGACGCCTATCGCGCCACGCTGATCCGGCAGATCGCGCAGCACGCGCACTCCGAGATCATCGGCATGCAGCCGGAGGGCAACTGGATCCTCCGCGCGCCGAGCCTGCGCCGCAAAGCGATCCTGCTGGCCAAGGTGCAGGACGAAGCGGGCCACGGCATGTACCTCTACGCCGCCGCCGAGACGCTGGGCATCGACCGCGAGGAGCTCACCGAGAAGCTCATCGCGGGCAGGCAGAAGTACTCCTCGATCTTCAACTACCCCACGCTGTCGTACGCCGACGTCGGCGTCATCGGCTGGCTCGTCGACGGCGCCGCGATCTGCAACCAGGTGCCGCTCTGCCGCTGCTCCTACGGCCCCTACGCGCGGGCGATGATCCGCATCTGCAAGGAGGAGTCGTTCCACCAGCGGCAGGGCTACGAGCTGCTGCTGGCCATGGTGCGCGGCACGGACGCCCAGCGGGAGATGGTCCAGGAGTCGACGAACCGCTGGTGGTGGCCGTCGCTGATGATGTTCGGCCCGCCCGACGGCGACTCCCCCAACACCCAGCAGTCCATGGCGTGGGGCATCAAGCGGCACACCAACGACGAGCTGCGGCAGCGGTTCGTCGACATGACCGTGCCCCAGGCCGCGGCGCTCGGCGTCACGCTGCCCGACCCCGACCTGCGCTGGAACGCCGAGCGCGGCCGCCACGACTACTCCCAGCCCGACTGGACCGAGTTCAAGGCCGTCATCTCCGGCGGGGGCCCGTGCAACGCCCAACGCCTGGCCCACCGCCGCCGCGCCCACGACAACGGGGCGTGGGTGCGCGAGGCCGCGCTGGCCCACGCCGAGAAGCAGGCCCGCCGCACGGAGGCGGCCGCATGAGCGACTTCACCGCCGAGGGCGGCCACGGCGCCGTCCCGACCACGGGCGTCGACACCGGCAGCGGCACCCCACGGCGCAGCTGGCCGCTGTACGAGGTGTTCGTGCGCGGCAAGCGCGGCCTCAACCACGTGCACGTCGGCTCGCTGCACGCCCCCGACGACGAGATGGCGCTGCGCAACGCCCGCGACGTCTACACGCGCCGCAACGAGGGCGTCTCGATCTGGGTCGTGCGCGCCGAGCACATCACCGCGTCCAGCCCCGCCGAGAAGGACCCGTTCTTCGCGCCCTCGGGCGACAAGGTCTACCGCCACCCGACGTTCTACGTCATCCCCGAGGACGTGCCGCACCTGTGAGCGAGCTTGCGAGCGAACCGAAGACGCAGCGCGATCGCGAAGCGCCGACCGAGCCCGGGGGATGGAGGCCTGTGGAGCTTGCGGAGCAGGCCGGGGCGGGTAGGCACAGCGAGGGAGAGCGATGAGCGACAACGTCTACGACTCCCTGGCCGAGACCCACGAGGACGGCCAGTGGGCGTTCGGCACCGGCTTCGAGGACGTCCAGGAGGAGATCACCGCTCCCGTACCGGACGGCGTCGACGCCGACCGACCTCGCGCAGTACTGCCTCATGCTCGGCGACGACGCGCTGATCTGCGCGCAGCGCCTCTCCGAGTGGGTCGCCAACGCGCCGGAGCTGGAGGAGGAGGTCGCGCTGGCCAACACCGCGCTCGACCTGCTCGGCCAGGCCCGCGTGCTGCTGGCGCGCGCCGCCCACCTCGGCGCGGGCGCCGACGAGGACGCGCTCGCGTTCCAGCGGCCCGAGCCGGAGTTCCGCAACGTGGCGCTCGCCGAGATCGGGGACGACCTCGACTTCGCCCGCGCGATCGCCCGCCTCCTGCTGTTCTCGACGTGGCGGCTCGCGCTGCTGGAGCGGCTGGTCACGTCGCGCGACCCGGTGCTGGCCGCGGTCGCGGGCAAGGGCGTCAAGGAGCTGGCCTACCACCGCGACCACGCGGCGCACTGGGCGGTCCGGCTCGGCGACGGCACCGACGTCTCGCACACCCGCATGCAGGCCGCGCTCGACGCCGTCTGGCCCTACGTCGACGAGCTGTTCCGCACGTCCGAAGTGGAGGCCCGGCTGCCCGGTGTGGCCGTCGACCCGGCGGAGACGCGGGGCGCGGTCGACGCCGTCCTCGACCAGGTGCTCGCCGCGGCCACGCTGACCCGCCCGTCACGGCCCGGTGCCGGGACGATCGGCGGCCGCGGCGGGCGGCAGGGCGTGCACACCGAGGCGTTGGGCCACGTGCTCGCGGAGATGCAGAGCCTGGCCCGCCAGCACCCGGGCGCGAGCGTGGTGAGCGCGCGGGCCGTGGCCGCCGCCGTCGTCGACCCGGAGATGCCGATGCTCACCCTCGACGACCTCGGGGTGCTGCGTGACGTCCGGGCCTCGGGCTGACGCCGTCACCGTCACGATCACGCCGACCTACTCCGGCTGTCCCGCCCTCGAGGCCATCCGCGACGACCTGCGCGCCGCCCTCACCGACGCCGGGTACCGGAGCGTCGAGGTGCGCACGGTGCTGTCGCCGCCGTGGAGCACCGACTGGATCTCCGACGCAGGCCGCGCGAAGCTCGCCGAGCACGGCATCGCCCCGCCCGGACGCATCGGCCCCCGCGCCGCGGGGCCGATCCCGCTCACCCTCGGCAGGCCGCCCGCGCGCGTGGCCTGCCCGCGCTGCGGGTCGCGGGACACCGAGGAGCTGTCGCGCTTCGGCCCCACCGCCTGCACCGCGCTCCACCGCTGCACGGCCTGCCGCGAGCCGTTCGAGCACGTGAAGGAGATCTGATGACGCTCGCCGAGGCACCCGCCCGCACCGGCTTCCACACGCTGCGGGTGGCGGGCGTCGAGCGGCTGTGCGACGACGCGGTCGCCGTCACGTTCGAGGTGCCCGAGCACCTGCGGTCGGCCTTCGCGTTCCGCCCGGGGCAGTACCTCACGCTGCGGACGGTGCGCGACGGCGTCGAGGAACGGCGCTCGTACTCGATCTGCGCGCCTGCCGGGGCGGCACCGCGGGTCGGCGTGCGGCGGGTGACCGACGGCCTGTTCTCCGAGTGGCTGGTGGACCGGCTGGTCGCGGGCGACGAGCTGGAGGTGGCACCGCCCGCGGGCGTCGTTCACCCCGGAGCTGCGGCCCGACACGCACCACGGCCTCGTCGCCGCCGGGTCCGGGATCACGCCCGTGCTCTCCATCGCCGCGAGCGTGCTCGCCGCCCACCCCGACACCCGGGTGACCCTGGTGTACGGCAACCGCCGCACCGACACCGTGATGTTCACCGAGGAGCTCGCCGATCTCAAGAACGCCTTCGGCCCGCGGCTGCAGCTGATCCACACGCTCTCCCGCGAGCCCATGGCCGCCGAGATCTCGTCCGGCCGTCTCGACGGCGAACGGCTGGCCCGCATCCTGGACGCCCTCGTCGACGTGGCGGACGTCGACGAGTGGTGGCTCTGCGGCCCGCTCGGCATGACGACCGAGGCCCGTGCGGTGCTGCTCGAACGCGGGGTCGCGGGGTCGCAGGTGCACCGGGAGCTGTTCTACGTCGACGAGCCGCCGCCCGAGGTCGTGCGGGCCGAGCCGGGGGTGGAGGGCGCGACCAGCGAGGTGACGATCGTCCTCGAAGGCCGCACCACCACGCTCACGCTCCCCCGCACCGAGCCGATCCTCGACGCCGCCCAGCACGTGCGCGCCGACCTGCCGTTCGCGTGCAAGGGCGGGGTGTGCGGCACCTGCCGGGCCCGGGTCACCACGGGCGAGGTCGAGATGCGCCGCAACTTCGCCTTGGAGGACGACGAGCTCGCCGCGGGTTTCGTCCTCACCTGCCAGGCGCGCCCGACCACCGACACGGTGACCGTCGACTACGACAGCTGACCGGGCCGCAGCAGCGGGACTTCACCGAAACCAAGACTCGCCGTCCTGACAACGGGGACTCGCCGTCATGGAAGTGGCGACTCGCCGTCCCCGAAACGGAGACTCGCCTTCTCGGGTGCCGGGAGGATCCCGTCGAAGGCGGCCCGGGCCACCTCGTCGGGCAGGTCCGCCGCGCCGGGGCGGCCCGGCCGGTACCACTCGACCACCGAGTTGACCAGGCCCGACAGCATCCGCGCGGCCAGGATCGGGTCCACGCCCGCCCGCAGCTCGCCCGCCTCGACCGCGGCCCGCACCAGCTCCGCGAGCCGCGCGTCGAACTCCCGGCGCCGCGCGAGCGCCCAGCGCTCGCTCTCGGTGTTGCCCCGCACCCGCAGCAGGAGCGTGACGTAGGGCAGTTCGCGCTGCAGCACCGCGACCTGCCCCCGCACGATGTGCCGCAGCCGCTGCAGCGGCGTGCCCGTGGTCGCGCCCGGCTCCTCCAGCAGCGCGAACAGCCCGGCGAGCGACCGGTCCAGCGCCGCCCGCAGCAGGGCTTCCTTGCTCGCGAAGTGGTGGTAGAACGACGACTTCGTGATGCCCGCCGCGCGCGAGAGGTCTTCCATGCTCGTGGCGTCGTAGCCACGGGTGATGAACTCCCCCACCGCGATCTCCATGAGGGAGTCCTGCCCGTGCGGCGTGCGCCGGGCCCGGGCCGTCGACATCTGCGGGGTCACTTGCCCTGGAAGGTCGGCTTGCGCTTGGCGAGGAAATCGGCCACCGCGCCCGCGTGGTCTTCGGTGTGCGCCAACCGGGCCTGCGCTGCGCCCTCGGCGGCCAGCACCTCGGGCAGCGCGTTCACCGCGCCGAACCGCACCGCGTGCCGCACCTCGACGTAGGCCTTCGTCGGGCCGGTCGCCAGCCGCCGGGCCAGCTCCAGCGCGCTGCCGAGCACGTCCTCCGGGGCCACGACCGTGCGCACCAACCCCCACGCGAGCGCGTCGTCGCTGGTGAACGGCTCGTTCAGCAGGAGGAGCTCCATGGCCCGCGGCACGCCGACGGCGTGGGCGAGGCTCGCCGACAGGCCCGAATCGGCGGTGAGCCCGATCCCGGTGAACGCCGTGGAGAGCTTGAGCCCCGCCGCCGCGACCCGCAGGTCGCAGGCCATCGCGAACCCCAACCCCGCCCCGACGCACGGCCCGTTGATCGCCGCGACCGTCGGGAACGGCAGCTCGGTCAGCTCCGTGACGATCGGGTTGTAGTGCTCGACGACCGTGTTGAACGACGACCCGGGGTCGGCCGCGAGCGCCTCGGCGTGCTCGCCGAGGTCCTGACCCACGCAGAACGCCTTGCCCGCACCGGTGAGCACGGCCGCCCGCACGTCGTCGGCGTCGGCCAGCAGCGCGAGCGACGCGCGCAACGCCGACTTCAGCTCGACGGTCAGCGCGTTGTAGCGGGCGGGCCGGTTGAGCGTGAGCACGACGACGGCGGGGTCGTCGGTGTCGCGGGTGAGCAGGACGGGCGGCTCGTCGGTCACAGACGGCAGCGTACGGCCAACCGAACGATCGGTCGAACCCGACGACCGCTGACGCACACCGCTCGGTGCTCACACACATTGCGGGCGGTGTGCGTGAGCACCGGGCGGTGTGCGTGCGCGCTGCGGTGCGCGTGGCTACCGTCCTCCCGTGGATCTCGACGGCGTGCGGCTCGTGCGGTTCCTCTACGGGGATCCCTCCGGCGTGGTGCGCGGCAAGCAGGTGCACGCCGCCCGGCTGCCGGAGGCGCTCACCTCCGGGCTGGGCCTCACCCGCGCCCAGAACGCGCTCAACCTGCTCGACGACCTCGTCCCCGTCGACGGCATGGAGCCGGTCGGCGAGATCCGCATCGTCCCCGACCCAGCCACGTTCACCCGCCTCCCCTGGCTCGACGGGGTCGCCAGCATGCTCTGCGACCAAGTCGGCCACGACGGCCTCGACTGGGGCGGGTGCCCGCGCGGCTTCCTGCGGCGCGCCGTCGACGCGCTCGCCGCGGCCGGGCTGCGCGTCGAGGCCGCCTTCGAGAACGAGTTCTACCTGGCCGAGGACACCCCGGACGGCCCACGACCGTGGGGCGACGGGCCCGTCTACTCCTCGGCCGGGCTCGACCGGGCGGCTCCGGTCGTCAACGACATCGTCGACGCGCTCGACGCCCAGGGCATACAGGTCGAGCAGGCGATCAACGAGTACGGGCCCGGCCAGCAGGAGATCTCGATCACCCGCGCCGACGCGCTCGCCGCCGCCGACCGGCAGCTGCAGCTGCGCGACACCGTGCGCGGCGTCGTCGAGACCCGTCACGGCCTGCTCGCCTCGTTCGCCCCGAAGCCCTACGCCGACCACGTCGGCAGCGGCTGCCACCTGCACTTCTCGCTGTGGGACGGCGACCGCAACGCCATGACCCCGGACGGCGACCCCTTCGGGCTCTCCGCCACGGCCCGGGCGTTCCTCGCGGGCGTGCTCGACCACCTGCCCGCACTCGTCGCGCTGACCTGCCCGTCCTACCTGTCCTACGCCCGGCTGCAGCCCAGCGCGTGGGCCGCGTCCACCGTCTCGTGGGGCTTCGACAACCGGGAGGCCGCGCTGCGCATCGCGTCGCCGTTCCGGGGCCGCGAGGACGTGAGCCCCAACGCCGAGCTGAAGACGTGCGACGCGAGCAGCAACCCGCACCTCGCGCTCGGCGGCCTCGTCCTCGCGGGCCTCGACGGCCTGACCCGCGAGCTCACCCTGCCCGAGCCCGCCGCGCACGACCCGGCCCACCTCGACGCCGAGGCGGCCCGCCGGTGCGGCATCCGGCCCCTCCCCACCGATCAGGCGACCGCGCTCGACGCGTTGGCGGCCGACCCGGTCCTCATGGCGGGGCTCGGCGACCTGCTGGGACGCTGCGTGCTCGCCACCCGCCGGGCCGAGTACGCGCGTTGCACCCAGATGGGCGACGAGGCCGTTCGGAGAGTGACTTTCGCGGTGCTCTAGCGGGAGCATGCTGCCGTGACACACCGCGCGGAACACCCGGGCACCCTCCGCCGTGAGCTGTCGGTCTGGGAGGCCATCGGGCTGTCGCTGGCCCTGATGGCACCGTCCATGGCGGCCAACATCAACCCGCAGGCCACGGCGGGCACGGTCGGCCGCGCGGTGCCGCTGGCTTTCCTGCTCGCCACCCTGGGCGTGCTGCTCATCGCCTACACGTTCGTGCGGCTGTGCCAGCGGTTCCACCACGCGGGGAGCGTCTACGGCTTCGTCGGCGCGACCCTCGGAGCCCGGCGCGGGCGTCGTCGCGGGGTGGTCGCTGCTCGGCACCTACGTCTTCTACGGCGTCGTCACCTCGACCGCGGCCGGGATCTTCGGCGCCGCCGCGCTCGACTCGCTCGGCATCTGGACCGACCAGCCGCCGTGGGCCGGGTTCGTCGTCGCGGCGGTGGCGCTGTTGCTGGTTCTCGTGCTCGCGATCGTGCGGGTGCGCGGCGGCACCCGGGTGCTGCTGACGATCGAGGGCCTCACCGTGGCGCTGATCCTGGTCGTCGCGGTGGTGGTGCTCGTGCGGCTGGCCACCGGCACCGCGCCCGGCGGCCGGGGTGTCGACCTCTCGGTGTTCACGCCCGCGCCGGGCACCGACGGCTCCGCCCTGTTCCTGGGCATCGTGTTCGGCTTCCTGTCGTTCGCGGGCTTCGAGGCGGCGGCGACGCTCGGCGAGGAGACCCGCGACCCGCGCCGCACGATCCCGCGCGCGATCCTCGGTGTCGCGATCTTCGGCGGGGTGTACTTCGTGTTCGTGACGGCCGTCGAGGTGATGGGCTTCGGCGCCGACGACGCCGGGGTCGCGGCGTTCACCAAGTCGCCGTCGCTGATGGGCGACCTCGGCACGAGCTACGTGGCGGCCTGGGTGGGCGACGTGATCACGATCGGGGCCGCGGTCAGCGCGTTCGGCTGCGCGCTGGCGTGCGCGGTGGGCGCGGCCCGGCTGCTGTTCGCGCTCGGCCGCGACGGCGTGCTCCCCCGTTCGTTCGGGGCGGTCGCACCGGACCGGGGCACCCCGGTGCCCGCCACCGTGGTGGTGGTGCTCGCCATGTACCTCGTGATCGCCGTGGCCTGGTTCGGCCTCGGCGGCGACCCGTCCACGCTCTTCGTGGCGTCCGGCACCATCGGCACCCTGATCCTGCTCGTCGTCTACGCGCTCGCCACGGTCGGCGCGGCCAAGCTGCTGTTCTTCTCGGGCACCCGCGAGGTGCGGGTCGCCGAGGTCGTCATCCCCGTGCTCGCGCTCGGCCTGATCGGCTACACGCTCTTCCGCAACGTCTACCCCTACCCGGAGGCGGCGGCGGCGCTGTACCCGGCGGTCTCGGCGGCGTGGATCGTCGTGGGCGTGCTGGTGGTGCTGCTGCGGCCGGGTGCCGCCCGGCGCGCGGGCGCCGAGCTGACCGCGAGCGAGGGCCTCACCGATGAGTCCCGGCCGAGGGACCGGTCTCTCCCATGACCGACCCATCCCAGGAGGACCGCATGCTCCCGATCTCCTTCACGGCAACCCTGCAGAAGAGCCCGGCCAAGGGCGGGTGGACCTATGTGGTCTGGCCGGAGTCGGCCGAGTTCTTCGGCACCCGCGGCCTGATCAAGGTGCGCGGCACCGTCGACGGCCACCCGTTCACGAGCTCGTTCATGGCGCTCGGCGACGGTCGGCACAAGCTGCCGATGCGCACCGACGTGCGCTCGACGATCGGGAAACAGGCGGGCGACGAGGTGACCGTGCAGCTGGACGAGCGGCTCTAGAACGCCGCTAGAACGCCATCGCCTGTGCGCGCCGCTTGACTTCCTTGTGCCTGCCGGAGCACAGGGAGGCCACCGGCGTGCCGGGCAGGGAGTCGTCGTCGGCGAAGAGCCAGCGCAGGATCTCGTCGTCGCTGTAGCCGCCGTCGCGGAGCACCGTGATCGTGCCGGAGAGGCCCTTGACCACGGCGTTGCCGTCGAGGAAGTCGGCGGGCACGGACACGGCGCCCTCGCGGCGCACGGCGAGCAGCTGACCGTCGCGGACGTACTGGTGCACCCGGGTGACGGGCACCGACAACCGCGCGGCCACCTCGGCCACCGACAGGGTCTCGACCTCATCGGACAGCGGCCCCGACAACTCCCCTGACAACGGGCCTGACAACGGCGTGTTCACGACCGGACACGATGCCACACCAGCGGGCCTCGCGGGCAGTACTTCAGCGCAGCGGTACCGTCGGCGCGTGAACGCTGCCCCGGTCGCCGGTGCGCTGCTCGACGCCCGTTACCGCGTCGGGAGTCCCATCGCGACGGGCGGCATGTCCATCGTCTACCGCGGGGTGGACACCCGGCTCGACCGGCCGGTCGCCATCAAGATCATGGACGCCCGGTTCGCGGGCGACCCGGCGTTCCGCATCCGCTTCGAGCGGGAGGCCCGCTCGGCGGCCCGCATCGACCACCCCGCCGTGGTCGACGTCCACGACCAGGGCGCCGATCAGGACCGGCTGTTCCTCGTCATGGAGCTGGTCGACGGCGGCACGTTGCGCGACGTGCTGCGCGCCCGGGGCGCCCTCGGCGTGCCCGCGGCGTTCGCCGTCATGGAGCAGGTGCTCTCCGGGCTCGCCGAGGCGCACCGGATCGGGATCGTGCACCGCGACGTGAAGCCGGAGAACGTGCTGATCTCCGAGGCCCGGCAGGCGAAGGTCGCCGACTTCGGCCTCGCGGTCGCGGCGGCGCAGGCGGGCGCCAGCCACGCGGGCACGATCATGGGCACGGTCGCGTACCTGTCGCCCGAGCAGGTGGCCACCGGCGCGGCCGACCCCCGCAGCGACGTCTACGCGGCGGGCATCCTGCTCTACGAGCTGCTCACCGGCGCGCCGCCGTACACCGGCGACACGGCGATCTCGGTGGCCTACCGGCACGTCACCTGCGACGTCCCGGCCCCGTCGGAGGTCGCGGGCGACGTGCCGCCCGAGCTGGACGCGTTCGTGCAGCGCGCCACCCGCCGCGAACCCGAGGCCCGCCCGGCCGACGCCGCCGCGATGCTGGCCGAGCTGCGCACGCTCGCCGCGGTGCTGGAGGTGCCGCAGGTGCCCGTGCCCGCGCCGCCGCCGAAGCCGGTGGAGGAGCAGACCACGCTGCCCCACGCGCACCCGCCGCCGGTGCGCGGCGGCACCCGCCTGCTCGAACGCGACGTCCACCCGTCGATCCCGCCCGGCCGGGTGCGGGCGCGGCGCCCCAGCCGTCGGGTGTTCTCGCTGTGGATCACGCTCATCCTGGTGCTCGCGCTGCTCATCGGCCTCGTCGCGTGGTGGCTCGGCAGCGGGCGCTGGACCACCGTGCCGTCGCTCACCGGGGTGCGGCAGGACGCCGCCGAGCGCCTGCTCACGGGCACCGACCTGGTGCCCGCCACACGGCTCGTCTACGCCGAGGACGTGCCGGAAGGCGTCGTCACGGACACGGAGCCGAGCTCGGCCACCGCGCTGCTGCGGGGCAGCACCGTCACCCTCGTGGTGTCGCAGGGGCTCCCGACCGTGCCCGCCATCGCCGCGGGCACCGCCGTCGACGACGCGCAGGACGCGATCCGCGCCGCCCAGCTCACGCCCGTGCAGTCGGGCTCGGAGTACAGCTCGTCGGTGCGGGAGGGTGCCGTGGTGCGCACCATCCCGAGGGCGGGCACGCCGCTCCAGCCGGGCAGCCGGGTGACGCTCGTGGTGAGCCGCGGCGTCGAGGACGAGGAACAGGTGCGGGTGCCGTTCCTGATCGGCCGCCGCTTCGACGAGGCCGAGGAGATCCTGGACGACCTCGACCTGAAGGCCGAGGAGCGCTCGGAGCTCGGCCGGGACAACGGCCGGGTGGTCGACCAGTCCAACGGGCCGGGCAGCCTGGTCGACCACGGCACGACGATCGTGCTGAAGACCCTTTAGCCGCGCAGCATCTCGGCCACCAGGAACGCCAGCTCCAAGGCCTGCTGGGTGTTGAGCCGGGGGTCGCAGGCGGTCTCGTAGCGGCCCGCCAGGTCGGCGTCGGAGATCTCCTGCGCGCCACCGAGGCACTCCGTGACGTCCTCGCCGGTGACCTCGACGTGGATGCCGCCCGGATGGGTGCCGAGCGCGGCGTGCACCTCGAAGAAGCCCTGCACCTCGTCGACGATCCGGTCGAAGTGGCGGGTCTTGTAGCCGGAGGTGGACTCGACGGTGTTGCCGTGCATCGGGTCGCACTGCCAGATGACCTTGTGGCCGGAGGCCTCGACCTTCTCGACGATCGCGGGAAGCACATCCCGAACCCGGCCGCTGCCCATGCGGCTCACCAACGTGAGCCTGCCGGGGTGGTTGCCGGGGTCGAGCCGCTCGACGTACTCGACGGCCAGCTCCGGCGAGGTGGTGGGGCCGATCTTCAGGCCGATCGGGTTGGCCAGGAGCTCGGCGAACGCGATGTGCGCGCCGTCGAGCTGGCGGGTGCGCTCGCCGATCCACACGAAGTGCGCGGAGAGGTCGTAGAGCTTCGGGAGCTCCGGGTCGCGCTGGTCGAGCCGCAGCATGGCCCGCTCGTAGTCGATCAGGAGCGCCTCGTGGGAGGCGAAGAACTCGACCTGGTGGAGGTTGTAGTCGTCCACGCCACAGGCCGCCATGAACGCGAGCGCCCGCTCGATCTCGGCCGCGATGGCCTCGAAGCGCGCGCCCGCGGGCGAGGTGCGGACGAAGTCCTTGTTCCAGTCGTGCACCATCGTGAGGTCGGCCATGCCGGTGGCGGTGAGCGCGCGCACCAGGTTCATCGCCGCCGACGCGTTGGCGTAGGCGCGGATCATCCGGGACGGGTCGGGGGTGCGCGCGACCGGATCGGCGACCAGCGCGTTGACGATGTCGCCCCGGTAGGAGGGCAGGCCGAGCGCGTCGAGCGGGGCGCTGCGCGGCTTGGCGTACTGGCCCGCGATGCGCCCGACCTTCACCACCGGCAGCGACGCGCCGTAGGTGAGCACGATCGCCATCTGCAGGAGGGTGCGGATGGTGGCCCGGAGGTGCGGCTCGGTGTTGTCCACGAACGTCTCGGCGCAGTCGCCGCCCTGGAGCAGGAACGCGCGCCCGTTGGCGACATCGGCCAGCCGGTCGTGCAGTTTGTCCACTTCGGGCGGCAACGTGACCGGCGGGACGCTTTCCAGCACCGTGCGGACGTGCGCGACGGTCTGCGCATCGGGCCACTCCGGCTGCTGCGCCGCGGGACGGGCGAGCGCGTCGTCCAGCCGCTTGCGCAGGTCGGCGGGCAGGGGCGGCAGCTCGGGCAGCACTTCGACGGGGGCGTCGACGGACCAGTTCACGTCCTCAGGGTAGAGCCCCGCCGCGGTCTCACCCGTTCGGGCCGTTTGGCTCGACGCCGTCCGTTTTGGCTGTCCCCCATTCGGACCGATTCCGCCCATCTGGCAACGGATATCTTCCGCTCATGGGAACTCTCTTGTGGATCCTCGCCGTGATCCTCGTCGTCGCAGGCATCTTCGCCATCATTCGGCGCCAGCTCATCTGGGGCATCGTGCTCATCATCGTCGGGCTGCTCGTCGGCCCGGGCGGCGTCAGCATCTTCACCTGACCCCGCACGCCACACGTCAGCGGACCGGAGCCGCCGCCTCTATCGCTTCCCACCGCAACCGGTTCAACCGGGCGTCCGCGAGCGCGTCGTGGGCGTCAGCGGTGGGTGGCGGGAGCGGCGGCTTCCCCGCGTCCTCCCAGCGTTGCCGCAGCTCACGGGTGAACCGCGGCAACGCGCGCGGTAGCGCGGGCATCGCACCCCAGAGCTGGCACAGCGCGACGTGGTCGTACGCGGCGATCCACGCCCAGAGCTCGACCTCGCCCGGCGCACCCGTCAGGAACGCCAGCAGGTCCGCCCGCAGCCGCTCCCGCGACCGCCACGCCGGATCGGCGGGTGACGGCAGCTTCGGCAGCACGTTGGCCCGCACCCACGCCCCGGCACGTCCGGCGTCGAACTCGGCCGACACCGCGTAGAACTCACGCCCGTCCTCGCCGACCACGCCGATGGAGACCAGGTCGATGGTCGTCCCGTCCTCGATGAACTCGCAGTCGTAGAAGAAGCGCACGGGATCCGAGGCTATCCCGCGCCCCGGGAAGGCCGCGTGGTGGCCGCGTTCTCAGCTCTGGTCCGCCGTGAGCGTGGTGGACTCGTCGACGCCCTTCTTCTTCGGAGCCGACGACGGGGCGCTCGACGCGGCGCAGGAGAGCGGCTCGACGCACTCCGCCGGATCGGGCACGATCGCCGGAGCGGCGTCCGTCGCGGGTGGAGCGCTCCGCGGCGCCTCGATTGATGGCCGCACCGGCGCGGGTGGCGGCGCGACCACCCGGAGCCGCGGGCTGCGGGCCACCACTTCGGTGGTGAACGTGGCGGCGGCGGGCGTGGTGGGCAGAGCGGTGACCGACGGCGGCGGCGCCGCCGGGGCCACAATCGTGCCGATTCCGGCGAGCTCGGGAGCTGCGCGGCCCGCAGAGCGCAGCGTGACCGACCACAGGCTGCTGCCGACGACCACCGCTACGGCGACGGCGCCGAAGGCGAGCCACGGCAGCAGGAAGCGCAGGCGACCGCGGGTCGGGGGCGGCGGCACCCGCGGAACGATCACGGTGCGGGCAGGCTCGGTCCGCTCGATGCTGGGGAGCACACCTCCAACATCGCGCTGCGCACCGTCCTCATTACACGGTGCGACCGATCAGCTGGCGCGTTTCTCCGGCGGCCGGGCGGCGGCCAGCGCGGCGGCGCGCGCCTTCACCGACGCCGCGTACATGTCGACGTAGGTCTGCCCGGTGAGCTCCATCAGCGCGTACATGATCTCGTCGGTCATCGAGCGCTCGATGAAGCGGTCGCCCGCCATCCCGTGGTAGCGGGTGAAGTCCAACGGCTCGCCGATCTTGATGTTGACCTTGTGCGGGCGCCACGTCCGCGAGCCGATCGGGTTGACCCGGTCGGTGCCGATCATCGCGACGGGTATCACCGGCACGCCCGCCTCCAGCGCCATGCGGGCCACGCCGGTCTTGCCCTTGTACAGCCGCCCGTCCGGCGAGCGGGTGCCTTCCGGGTAGATGCCCAGCAGCTTGTCCTCGCGCAGGATCCGCACGGCCGTGGCCAGCGCGGCCTGCGCCGCCGACCCGCTCGCCCGGTCGACGGGAACCTGGCCCACCCCGGTGAAGAAGGTCTTCTTCAGCCGTCCGAGGAACCCGGGTTGGGTGAAGTACTCGCGCTTGGCGAGGAAGGTGATGCGGCGCGGCACCAGGAGCGGCAGGAGGAAGGAATCGACGACGGCGAGGTGGTTGCTGGCGAGGATCGCGCCACCGTGCTCCGGGACGTGCTCGACGCCCTCGATCGTCGGCCTGCACATCAATCGCAGCAGCGGGCCGACGAGCACGAACTTGGACCACCAATACAGCACCTCGGCGTGCCCCTTCCGGCTCGGTTGCGTCAGCCTACGGAGAGCCGTGCCGCAGCGACAACGGGCCGGGGCGTGCCAGGATGGAGGAGACCGGATGAGGTCAGGAGCGGCACGGACAGGAGGGCCGCGTGACCCGTGAACCCGACCCGACCGGCTTCGACGCGATCGTCGCGGCGTGGCGGGCCGAGGGCAACGTGCCCCAATGGCCCGACGACCCGCAGCTCGACGAGATGGCGGCCGACGCCCGCACCGGCGTGGACACCGACGTCGACACCGACGCGCCCGCCGATCCGGCGGCCGCCGAACGCACCGACGAGCCCCCCGGCAGCCGGTCCGAGACCGCAGGCCCCGACGCCGCCGGCTCGCCCTTCGGCGCCGCCCGCGCCGAGCCCGACGCCGCAGGCCCGCCCTTCGGCGCGCGCGCCGACCCCAGCCGCGCAGGCCACCCCCTCGACACCGGGCGCCCCGGTGATCCCGCCGCAGGCCACGCCGACCCCGGCCGCGCAGACCAGAGCCGCGCCGACCACGGCGCGGACGACGATCTCGACCGCCGCGACGCCGGGCGGCCCGACGACGCCGACCCCGACCACCCCGGTCCCGGCAGCGCACCGCGCGGCGGCACCGATCCGCACGCCGAGGACGTGGCCGACCGGCGCGGCACGAACGGGGAGCACGGCCACCCGGTCCGCGCCGGAGCCGCCGCCGATCCGCACGCCGACGAGCACTTCGTCCCGCCGGAACCGCCGCCGCTCCCCCGCATGGGGCCGCCGATCCTCGTCGGGCTCACGCTCATCGGGCTGGGCCTGGTGCTCGTGACGTTCCCCGGCTGGGTGGGGGTGCCGCAGGTGTACGGTCTCCCGCTCGGCCTCGTCGCCATCGCCGCCGGGCTCGGCTGGCTGGTGCTGCGCCTCTGGCCCGACCCCGACGACGTGCCCCCGCCGCTCTACCTCGACGATCCCGACGACCCCGACGGCGGCGCCGTCCTCTGACGCCGCGGCGGCCCGGATCATCGCCGCGCCCGTCTCGGCGTGGTGGTAGCGGCAGTCCGACCGCCGGACGCCGACCGCCTCGCCTACTTCCCGGCCCGCGGCCCCCGCCGGACGCCCGACCGCGCGCCTGCCCGCGAAGCGCCGACCACCAGGTCCCGCGCGAGCTGCGCCGCGCCGACCACCGCCGCCGCCTCTCCCAGCTGGGCCGTGCGGATGCGCGCCATCGGCCGCCGCCCCGCGCCGGTGAGCAACGCCGCGTAGTGCTCGCGCGCCTCGTCCAGGAACAGCGGCGCCGACTCCGACACCCCGCCGCCGATCACCACCAGCTCGGGGTCGAAGACGTCGGCGACGAGCGCCAGCCCCACCCCCAGCCACCGCGCGAGGTCCTCCATCGCCGCGCAGGCGACCGGATCGCCTTCCCGGGCCGCCGCCGCCACGCCCTGGCCGGTCACCCGTCGGGGGTCGCCCGCCGCGAGCCGCGATAGCAACGGCGACTGGCCGGGATCGCGCGCCATCAGCTCGACCGCGGTCGTGGCCAGCGCCGTGCCCGAGCAGTAGCGCTCCCAGCAGCCGGTCTTCCCGCACGGGCACGGCCGCCCGTCCGGCACCACCTGCAGGTGCCCCAGCTCCGGCGCCACGCCGAACGCGCCCCGATAGAGCACGCCGTCGAGCAGCAGCGCGGAGCCGATGCCGGTGCCGATCGCCACGAAGACGACGGTCGCCGCGCCCGCCGCCGCGCCGAAGTAGCGCTCGGCGAGCGCCGCGGCGTTGGCGTCGTGCTCGACGACGACGGGCAGCCCGATGCGGTCCCCGATCCGGTCGGCCACCGGGGCGTCGCGCCACGACAGGTGCGGCGCGAACCGGACGACCCGCCGGTCCGGCGTGATGAACCCGGCCAGCGCGAGCCCGACGGCCGCGATCCGGTGCCGGTCCGCGAGCGTTCTCACCACGCCCGCGACGGCCGTCTCCAGCGCCGCCTCGCTGGGCGGGGTCGGGGTGCGGGCGGTGTCGAGCACGGTGCCGTCGCCGTTGACGACGCCCGCCCGCACGCTGGTGCCGCCGACGTCGACGCCGACGGTGAGCGTCACCGCCCACCACCGGCGCGCTCGACCGGTATCCGCTGCACGACCTTCGGGCTGCCCGACGCGGTGCGCTCCGCAGGCGGCGGCTCGGGCTCGTCCAGAGCCGAACGCAACAGCGTGACGAGCCCGCCCAGGTGCTCGGCCAGCCGCTGCACGAGCTCAGGACGCTCCCCCCGCAGCGTGGCCATCAGCGCGCACAGCGGGCACGCCGCGCAGGTCTCCGCCGCCATCGGGGTGGGCGGCTCGATGCGCAGCCGGTCCAGCACGGGCTCGACCCGGTCCAGCGCCGTTCGCGCGAGGTCGCGCAGCTCGGCCGACGCCCCGGCGTGCGCGTCGCACCCAGGGGTCGTCATCGGGTCCAGACCGCGGGGTCGGGGGCGAACGCGACGCACAGGTCGTCGCCGTCCAGCCGCGCCGCGGTGACCGTGCACCGGCGCAGCACCGACGGCAGCGCCACCAGCCGCCGCACCCCGCCGACCGCGACCACCAGCTCGTCGCCGACGCGGGCCAGCTCGAGCGGACCGTCGGCCGCGCCGGGCAGGGCGATCGCCAGCTCGAACTCCGAGTCCACCGACGTGCCCTCCCCCCGCGTGCGCCGCACCCGCAGCGGCGGCGGCCCCGCCGAGCCCGCCGCAGCCGGGTCGGTGGCGCCGTACAGGTTGTCGGCCACCTCCAGCAGCGCGGCCACGCCGGTGGGCTCGGCGGCGGTGTGGTCGACGGTGGACAGCGACACCCCGCCCAGCCCGGTCAGCTCGCCGAGCACGGCCTGCTGCTCGTTGTGCCGCTCGCGCAGCCAGCGCGCCGCGGGCCCGCGCAGCGACGGCGGCGGCCCCGGCACCACCCGGTTGACGACGACGCCGTCGACGCGCAGCCCGTGCAGCGCCAACGCGGTGAGCGTGCGCCGGGTTTCGGCCGCCACCACCCGCTCCGGGGTGAGGACGAGCCGGATCGAGGTGCGGGTGTGGTCGGCGAGCATCGCGCGGAGGCCCGCGAGCTGCTCGGCCAGCCCGTCGAGGGCGTCGATCGTGGAATCCCAGCCCGCCGCGGCACCCCGCCCGCCGCCGGACAGGCCCGCCAGCAGTCCGCGCACCGCCCGTCGGTGCGCGGGGAACAGCCGCTCGACGTAGCCCGCCAGCGCTTCGGGCAGCCCCAGCAACCGCAGCGTCTCCGCGGTGGGCCCGCAGTCGACGACGACGACCTCCCACGGCCCCGACTCGGCGGCGCGCCGCACTTCCGCGAGCGCGAGCAGGTCCTCGACGCCGGGGAGCACGGTCAGCTCGTCGGCCACCAGCTCGTCGACGCCCGCCCCGGCGAGCATGGTGCGCAGGTGCTGCTGCAGCGGTCCCCACGCGTCGTCGAGCAGGGCGTGGGTGTCGATGTGGGCGGCGTACAGCCCGCGCTCCAGCTCGGCGGGCTCGCCGTCGAGCTCGGCTTCGAGCGCGTCGCCGAGGGAGTGCGCGGGGTCGGTCGAGACGACCAGCGCCTTGCGTCCCGAACGGGCGAGGCGGGCGGCCGTGGCCGCCGCGAGCGTCGTCTTGCCGACGCCGCCTTTCCCCGTGAACAGCACGACCCGCACGGACGGAGGTTACTTGTTGAGTGCCTCCACGCGGCGCTTCAGCCCCTTGAGCGCCGTATCGATGATCACCTTCTCGGCCTTGCGGCGGAGCATGCCGATCATCGGGATGTTGAGGTCGACGGCGAGCGAGTACGTGACCGTGGTCGAGTCGGCCCTGCCGGCGAGGCGGTACGAGCCGTCCTGCGCCTTCTGGATCTGCCCCTTGACCAAGGTCCAGCTGACCGACCGGCCGTCGGGCGCCCACGTGTAGTCCAACGTGTACGAGTCCTTGATCGCCCCGGCGTCCATCGTGAAGCGCACCCGCTCGGCGCGCCCGTCGGCGCCCGGGGCGAGCACCTCGACCGTGTTGATCTGGTCGGCCCACTCGGGGTAGGCGGCGAAGTCGGCGATCACCGCCATCACCCGCTCCGGCGGGGCGGCGATGGTGATCGAGGAGGACGTCGCGTCGGCCATGCCCGGCAGGTTACCGGCGGTCACCAGCGCAGGACGTACGGCGTGGCCGTCTGGCGGAAGTGGCCGACGTTGACGCACTCGGTGCGTCCCACCCGGCAACGCTGCGCGAGGGGCTGGTGGACGTGCCCGAAAAGGGCCGCCCGGGGGCGGTCGCGGCGGATGCGGGCGAGCAGCGCCGTCGACGGCGCCTCCGAACGCCGCGAGACCACGTCGTAGGCCAGCTCGGGCACGGCGGGCGGGGCGTGGCTGCACAGGACGTCGAGCCCGCCGAGCCGCTCGACGGCGGCGGTGTAGTCCTCGGCCGTGAGCACGTACGGCGTCCACGCGCCGCCCCGGAACGGCGCCGTGCCCGCGGGCAGCGGGGTGCCGCCGACGAACCCGAAGCGCAGCCCGCCGATGGTGACGACCCGGCCGTCGGCCTGGCACACGCCGGGCCGGGCGAACTCCGGCCAGAGCGCGGCGACGTCGACGTTGCCCGGGATGGCGTACGTCGGCGTCGTCATCGCGGCGAACAGCGCCGTGTACTGCTCCCGGACGGCCTCGTCGACGACGGCGGCGGGATCGGGGAAGCGCGACCACGCCTCCCGGATGAAAGCCCGCGTCTCCCCCGGCTTGCCCGCGGCGCGCAGCTGCCCGAAGCGGGCGCTCATCTCGGGCCCGAACACCCGGCCGAGGATGCCGCGGGTGGGGTCGACGTAGTCGACGAAATCGACGAGGTCGCCGAGCACGACCAGCGCATCGGCCCCGTCGCCCGCCCTGGCCAGCGCCTCGGTGTGGCCGTGCACGTCCGACACCACGTGCACACGCATGATCGATGACGCTACCGGGCGGGCGGTTCCCCCGCCGCCCGGCCCGCTTCCAGGCGGTCCTTGCAGGCGAGCGCGATCGCCTTGGCCGCCCGCTGCCGCCGCTGCGCCTCCGCCGCCGCCCACCGCGCCGGGCGGGGGGTGGGCGATTCGGCGCGCAGGAAGTAGTGCAGCACGGTGCCGTCGAGCACCGGCTCCAGCCACACCTCCATGCTGCCCACGAGGGCGCCCGTGACCGTCCACCGGAAGCCCGCCGCGCCCCGGTCGGTCATGACCTCGAGGTCGAGGTCCGGCCACAGCGCGCGCCAGCGGGCGGGCGGCGCGAACTCGGCGGCGAGGACCTGCGGGGGCACGACGACGAACGTCTCGTCCACAACGTCGACCGACGGCACGCCCGATTCGTATCATCCCGACCGCACATTGAGGACGGTAGGTTGGCCGCGTGCGTGAGTACAGCGTGCCCGCCACCCTCCGCGTCGCCGATGACGAGACCCTCGTGGACGCGGTGTTCGCCAACGCCGCGCGCGACGAGTCCGCGCTCGCCTACCGCCGCCGCGGCCCCGACCGGCAGTGGAGCGACGTCACGGCCGGGGCGTTCGCGGCCGAGGTCACCACGGTGGCGCGCGGTCTCGTCGCCGCAGGCGTCGAGCCGGGCGACCGGGTGGCGCTGCTCTCGCGCACGCGCTACGAGTGGACCTTGGTCGACTACGCGATCCTCGCCGTCGGCGCGGCCACCGTGCCGATCTACGAGACCTCGTCGGCCGAGCAGATCCGCTGGATCCTGTCCGACTCGGGCGCGATCGCGGTCGTCGTGGAGACGGCCAAGCACGCCGCGCTCGTCGAGCAGGTGCGCGACGAGCTCGTCGACCTCAAGGTGTGGCGCATCGAGCCCGAGGGCGACGAGCCGGGCGCGGTGGAGCGGCTCGTGGCGCGGGGCGCCGACGTGCCGGAGTCGGCGGTGCTCGAGCGCCGCAAGTCGGTGCGCGCCGACGACCTCGCCACGCTGATCTACACCTCCGGCACCACCGGCCGTCCCAAGGGCTGCGCGCTCACCCACCGCAACATGCAGACGGAGGTGCGCTCGGTCGCCGAGCTGTTCCCGCAGCTGCTCACCGTGGGCGGCTCGGTGCTGCTGTTCCTCCCGCTCGCGCACGTGTTCGGCAAGGCGATCCAGTGCGGCGCCACCTACACGGGCACGGTCATCGGGCACACCGCGGACGTCTCCGACCTGGTCGGCGACCTGAAGGTGTTCCGGCCGACGTTCCTGCTCGCCGTGCCGCGGGTGTTCGAGAAGGTCTACAACTCCGCGTGCCAGCGCGCGCACGACGACGGCAAGGGCAAGATCTTCGACACCGCGGCCGACACCGCGATCGCGTGGAGCCGAGCCCGCGACACCGGCGGGCCCGGCATCGCGCTGCGCCTCAAGCACGCGCTGTTCGACCGGCTGGTCTTCGCCAAGCTCCGCGCGGCCGTCGGCGGCCGGGTGGTGGCGGCCGTGTCCGGCAGCGCGCCGCTCGGCGATCGCCTCGGCCACTTCTTCCGCGGTGCGGGGCTGCCCGTGCTGGAGGGCTACGGGCTCACCGAGACGTCCGCGGGCATCACGGTCAACACCCTCGGCGCGCAGCGCGTCGGCAGCGTCGGGCGGCCGGTGCCCGGGCACGCCGTGCGGATCGACGACGACGGCGAGATCCTGATCAAGGGCCCGAACGTGTTCCGCGGCTACTGGAAGAACGACGCCGCCACCGCCGAGGCGGTCACCGACGGCTGGTTCCACACCGGCGACATCGGCGAGCTCGACGACGCGGGCTTCCTCACGATCACCGGCCGCAAGAAGGAGCTGATCGTCACGGCGGGCGGCAAGAACGTGGCCCCCGCGGTGCTGGAGGACCGGCTGCGGGCGCACCCGCTGGTGAGCCAGTGCATCGTCGTCGGCGACGGCAAGCCGTTCATCGCGGCGCTGGTCACGGTCGACACCGAAGCCCTCCCCGGTTGGCTGGAGCGCTCCGGGAAGGACACGGGCACGGCGGTCGCGGACCTGGTGGACGACGCCGACCTGCGGAACGCGATCGGCGAGGCGGTCGCCGAAGCCAACCAGGCCGTGTCGCGCGCCGAGCAGATCCGCGAGTTCCGCATCCTGCCGGTCGACTTCTCCGAGTCGGGCGGCGAGATGACGCCGACGATGAAGGTCAAGCGGGCGGTCGTCGTCGACAAGTACGCCGACGACATCGCGGGCATCTACGCGGGCCGCAAACAGCCCGCCTGAGCCGCTCGCGACCGGTCGCCGTCCAGCAGCGCGGACAGCCGGGCCGCCCGGGCAGGCCACCCCCACTCCGCCCGCATCCACGCGCGCCCGGCCGCACCCATCGCGGCGGCGCGCGCCGGATCGGCGAGCAGCCCGACGAGGGCCTCGACGAGCGCGGGCAGGTCGCGGCCGTCGACGACGTGCCCGGTCCGCCCCTCCTGCACGGTCTCCGGTGCGCCGCCGGAACGCCCCGCGACGACCGGCAGCCCCGACGCCGCCGCCTCCAGGAGCGCGATGCCCAGCCCCTCGACGTCCAGCCCCCACCCACGGGTGCGGCACGGCAGGGCGAAGACGTCCCCGGCCGCGTGGTGGGCGGCCAGGTCGGCCTCGTCGACCGCGCCTGCGAACACGACCGCGTCCGCGACCCCGTGCGCCGCGGCCAGGGCGCGTAGCCGCCCCGCGTCGGGTCCGCCACCCACCAGGAGCAGCCGCGTGCCGGGCACCCGCGCCCGGATCCCCGGCAGCGCGCGGATCAACACGTCCTGGCCCTTGCGCGCCACGAGCCGAGAAACGCAGGTGACGACGGGCGCGTCGCCGAGGGCGTACCGGCGGCGCACCGCGGCGCGGGCGCCCGGATCGGGCCGGAACCGGTCGGCGTCGATGCCGGGCGGGAGGGGTTCCAGCGCGGCCGTCGGCCCGAACGCGGCGGCGACCCGTCCGCGGGTGTAGCGGGAGACGGTGGTGACGACGTCGGTGGTGCGTCCGATGTGGCGCAGGGCCTGCCGGGCGCCGGGCAGCATCGACCACCCGACCTCGTGGCCGTGGCTGCTCGCGAGCGTCCGCACGACGTCGGCCGTGCGCGCAAGCCGAGGCCCGAGCAGGGCCAGCGGGGCGGCGGCGCCGAACCACACCGTGTCGACCACGTGCGCACGGGCGATCCGGGCGGCCCGCCGCAGGACGGTCGGCTCGGCCACCATCAGCGAGGTCGGGTGCCGGTGCACCGGGAACGGCAGCTGGGCGTCGAACGCTGCCGCCCCGGGCCAGGCGGGGGCGTAGACCACGAGCTCGCCGTCCGGCAGCCGGGTGGTCAGCTCGAGCAGGTAGCGCTGGATGCCGCCGGTGCGCGGCGGGAAGTCGTTCGTGACGAGCAGTGTGCGGGCCACGCACGGACGCTAGCGGCCGCCGTACCGACCACCGTCCCGAGGGCGGCGGCCGACCACGCGGGATCGGCCGCCGAACCTCTGGGGAGCGGACGTGGCCTGGCGGGGACTAGAGGCGGCGAGCGCCGGAGAAGGCCGAGCGGGAGACGTTCTGGTAGCGCACGACGTCGCCGGACTGCGGCGCGTTGATGAACTTCCCGTCGCCCGCGTAGATGCCGACGTGGCTGACCGGTGAGTAGTAGAAGACGAGGTCGCCGGGCTGCATCTCGTTCCACGACACCGGCGTGCCGACGAGCGCCTGCTGGCTGCTCGACCGCGGGAGCGTGACACCGGCGCGGGCGAACGCGTACGAGGTGAGGCCGGAGCAGTCGTAGCTGCCCGGGCCCTCCGCGCCCCACCGGTACGGCTTGCCCAGCTGGCTCGCGGCGGCGCGCAGGGCGGCCACGCCGATGCCCGTGCCGGTGATCGGCGGCGCGGACACGTTGGGCCCGTTGCGGTCGCGGCGCTCGCTCGGGCTGAGCGCGCGCAGCAGGTGCTCGGCGGTGGCGATGCGGGCGTCGGCGTCGCGCTTGCGCTCGCCGAGCTGCTGTTCGGCCGATGCGGCCTCGGCGACGGCGGCCTGGGCGCGCGCCACGGCGGCCGCGGCGTCCGCCTGCGCCCGATCGGCCTCCCCCACCTTGGTGATCAACGTGGTGAGCACGGTGCGGTACTCGGACGAGATCGTCTCGAGGGCCGACATCTGGTCGAGGAAGTCCTGCGGCGAGCGCGCGGCGAGCAGCGCGTCGAGCTGGTCGAGGTTGCCGCTCTCGAAGGTGGCCATCGTGACGACGTCGACCTGCGTGCGGTAGGACTCCTCGTCGGACCGCGCGGCCGCGGCGAGCGCCTGGGCGGGCCCCACCGCCGCCTGGAGCTTCTCGACCTCCTGCTTGCGGGCCTGGACCTCGTCGCTCGATGCGTGCCACTGCTCGGTGAGGACCTCGGCGTCGCGCTGCACCTGGTCGAGCTGCTTCTGCGCATCGGCCGCGTTGGTCGGGGCGGTCGACGGCGCCGCGGGGGCCGCGGGCGCCGGGGCCGGGGCCGCGCCTCCGGGAGCGGGAGCGGGTGCGGCGGGCTGCCCGGCGGTGGCGGGACGACGGGCAGCCCGGGGAGCTGCGGCACACCCGGCACCACCGGGAGCGGGATCTCGGGTGGTGGATCAGCGGCGGCGGGGCCTGCCGCGAGCACGAGACCGCCGAACGCGGTCACGACGGCCACCAGGACACCGAGTAGGGCACGGAGGGGACGCCTCGCTGAGCTGCGTCCGTCCGAGGTACGCCGGGGCGACACCACGCGGCAACCGTCTCCTTCCCGTGTCGCCGCGCGTTGCCCGGTGGTGCAGGTCGAACCGAACGGACAGAACGCGCGGCGGCCCTGCGTCGTCGTCCGAAGATCGGCCGACTGACCTACCGCAAGGTCGCGGGGAGATTACGGAGAGCGGACACCGGCGTCCAACTCCGGGTGGCCTCGGCGCGCCGGACGGGAATGATCACCGTGTGGAACCGGGACCTCACCCGACAGCGTTCTGCAACGGCGTTATGTCACCCCACGTCACGATCGTGCTCCGCTCCGTGCGCATCCTCGGGTGGAGCAGTCGGACGGGTTGCCACCAGCCGCAACCGGGGCACCAGCCCTTGCTCGGCGAGGACATCGAGCGCCTGCCGCTCCGGTGCGTCGAGTGACACGGTGGGCGCGCCAGGCGGCATCCCGAGCAACACGCCGACCACGCACTCACCGCACGCGGAGAAGCGGACCGCGCAACTCTCACAGTCGATGACCATCGTAGGTCTCCTCCCTTGCCTCCGCCCGGGTCGTCCGGACACCGCGAAGGCTAGGAGCACCCACCGACATTTTCGGCGGGACGGCGGTCAGGCGCCGCGGCGTTGGAGCACGAAGTCGTACTCCGCCGAGAGCCACGGGCCGTCGATGGCGCCGCCGTCCGGGGTCGGTCCCGGCTCCCGCCGCTCGAACGCGACGACGAGCTCCTCCTTGGTGCCGAACACGACGTCGCTGTCCAGGTACTCCGCGCCCTCCTGGAACAGGTGCGTGATGAGCGGCTCGTAGCCCGGCACGTCGATGAGGAAGTGCACGTGGGCGGGCCGGAAGTGGCTGATCTGCGTGGCGCCGACGAGCTCGCCGACCGGCCCGTCCATCGGGATCGCATAGCCGAGCGGCGCGACCGTGCGCACGCAGTAGGAGCCGTCTTCGCGGGAGCTGTACTTCGCCCGCAGCCGGGCCTCGTCGACCTCGAGCTGGGCCTCGTACATGCCGTCGCCGTCGGCCTGCCACACGTCCAGCAACGCGCCGCCGACGGGCGCGCCGGACAGGTCGCGCACGGTGCCGTGGACGAACAGCGGCGTGCCCGCGACCCCGTCGGACATGTCGGCGCCGAACGGCAGCGGCGGCGAGCCGTCGATGTGGAACGGGCCGAGCACGGTGTTCGGCGTGGCGTCCGGGTCGAGCCGGTGGTTCATCTGGACGACGAGCATCGAGAGCCCCAGCACGTCGGAGGCGAGGATGAACTCCTGGCGCTTCTCGTCGCTGATCTGCCCGGTGCGGTTGAGCCACTGGATGGCGGCCATCCACTCGGCCTCGGTGAGGCGCACCTCGCGGGCGAAGCCGTGCAGGTGCCGCACGAGCGAGGTGAGGATCTCCGCGAGCCGCGGGTCCTTCGCCGTGGCCCAGCGCTCAACGGCCAGATCGGTGATGTTGTCCTCGGTGACGAGCTGCATCGTCTACCCCTCCTCGGAACGCAGCGTGGCGGCGGCTTCGGCCATCGCCCGCATCTTGCCCGCTGCGGAGGGCCGCGGCAGGTACTTCATCCCGCAGTCCGGCGCGATCACCAGTTGGCGCGCGGGCAGGTACGGGTAGGCCCGCCGCACGCGGGCGGCCACCACCTCGGCCGTCTCGACCTCCGGCGTCGAGAGGTCCAGCACGCCCAGGATGATCGTCTTGTCCGCCAGGTCGGCGAGCACGCCGAGGTCGAGGCCGGACTGGGCGGTCTCGATCGAGATCTGGTCGACGGGGCACCCGGCCAGCTCCGGCAGGAACGAGTAGCCCGACGGCCGCTCGTGGATGATCGCGGCGTAGCCGAAGCAGAGGTGCACGGCCGTGGTGCCGGTGACCCCGTCGAGCGCCGCGGTGAGCGCCGCCAGGCCGTACGCGCGGGCGGCGTCGGGGCGGGCCTGCAGGTAGGGCTCGTCGATCTGCACGACGTCGGCCCCCGCGGCGTGCAGGTCCTTGATCTCCGCGTTGACCGCGGCGGCGTACGCCATCGCGGCCGACTCGAGGTCCGGGTAGTGGTCGTTCTGCGCCTGCTGGGTCATCGTGAACGGCCCGGGCACCGTCATCTTCACCGGACGGTCGGTGCGCGCCTTGAGGAACTCCAGGTCGCCGACCTCGACCGGGGCCCGCCGGGTGATCGGCCCGACGATGCGCGGCACGGGATTGGGGTGCCCGGAGCGGTCGAGCGCGGTGCCCGGGTTGTCGACGTCGACGCCGTCGAGCGCGGTGGCGAAGTGGTTGGAGTAGCTCTCGCGGCGGACCTCGCCGTCGGTGATCAGGTCGAGGCCCGCGCGCTCCTGGGCCCGGATGGCCATCTCGGTGGCGTCGTCCTGCGCCTCGGCGAGGTGGTCGGGCTCGACGCGCCACAGCTCCTTGGCCCGCACGCGCGGCGGAAAGCGGCCCGCGAGCCGGGCCCGGTCGATCAGCCACTCCGGCTGCGCGTAGCTGCCGACCAGGGACGTGGGCAGGAGCGGGAGCGTCATCACGACCTCCAGGGTTCGGGCGCGACCGGGACCGCACCCCGGTCGATGGCCAGGTAGACGTCGTTCGCCATCGGGCGGCGCAGCTCCTCGGCGAGCTGGCCGATCAGGCCCGCGGTGCGGGCGAGCAGGGCGAAACCGCGCAGCAGCGGCAGCGGGAGCCCGAGGTCGGCCAAGGCGGCACCGCAGACCCCCGCCCCGTTGAGCGGCAGGGTGCGGCCGAGCACCTCCGGGTGCACCCGGCCGATGGCGGCGAAGAGCCGCAGGTGCGGGCCGAGGCAGCCCTCCTCCTCGGCGATCTGCATGAGCCGCGGGGTGCGCGGGTCGCCGTCCTTGTGGACGGGGTGGCCGAGGCCGGGCACGAACTTCCCGGCGGCCCGCTGCGCGCGCACGATCTCCAAAGCGAGCGCGTCCCAGCCTGCGTCGTCCGCGGGCGTCGACGCGGGGAGCGCGGCGTGCAGGAACCGGCCCGTGTCCTCGGTGACGCCGAGGAAGCGCGATCCCCCGCCGAGCAGGCCTGCCGCGAGCGCGCCCTGCACGGACTCGGGCGCCGACAGGAACGTGACGCGGGCGGCGATCGCGGTGGGGGTGAACCCGTGGTCGGCCAACGCGGCCAGCACCGCTTCGAACACCCGTACCTGCCCGCGCGTCGGCCGCTCCTGGGTGGCGAGCCAGAACGCCAGCTCGCCGAACCCGACCTCGCCCATGACGTCCTGCGCGAGGTCCTGGCCCAGCAGCGTGATCTTCTCGGGGGTCGAGGCCCCGAGCGCCGTCTCGAATCGATACTCGCTCCGCAAGCTCCGCTCGGCGTTCACGACGCCAGCCACTTCCGCAGCTCCTCGCCGTGCTCGTCGAGCTCGGGCGGCGGCAACGGGTAGTGGGCGGGCGTGGCCGAGAACGTGATCGGGTGCCGCGCCACCGGCAGCGCGCGCTCCCCCTCCCCCGCCTGCACGACCGGCTCCAGGCCGAACTTCTCCGCCATCGCGAACCCGCCGTCGATGGTGTTGATCGGCCCGCAGGGAACCCCGGCGTCGACGAGCAGCCCGAACCACTCCTCCGCGCCCCTGGTGGCGAGCCGCTCGACGAGGATCGGCTGCAGCTCGGCCCGGTTGACGGTGCGATCGGCGTTGCGCCGGAAGCGCGGGTCGTCGGGCACCTCCGGGATGCCGAGCACGTCGCACAGCTTGCGGAAGATGCGGTCGTTGGGGGCGGCCACGATGAGGTCGCGGTCGGCCGTGGGCAGCGGCTCGTACGGGTAGACCGACGGGTGCGCGTTGCCCATCCGGTAGGGCACCACGCCGCCCGCCACCCACGCCGAGCTGTGGTTGACCAGGCCCGAGAGTGCCGACGACAGCAGGTTGACCTCCACCTCCTGGCCCTCGCCGGTCGCGTCGCGGTGCCGCAGCGCGGCGAGGATGCCGATCACCACGTGGTTGCCCGCCATCACGTCGAACACCGAGATGCCCGCCCGGAACGGCGGCCCGTCGGCGGCGCCGGTGAGGCTCATGAGGCCCGACACCGCCTGCACCATCAGGTCGTAGCCGGGCACCTTGGCCCCCTCGCGCGGGCCGAAGCCGCTGATCGAGGCGTAGACCAGCCCGGGGTTGGCGGAGCGCGCGCTGGCCGCGTCGAGCCCGTACTTGGCGAGGCCGCCCGGTTTGAAGTTCTGGATCATCACGTCGGCCCGCCGGGCGAGCTCGCGCGCCAGCACGAGATCGCCTTCGTCGCGCAGGTCCAGCGCGATCGACCGCTTGCCCCGGTTGATGCCCAGGTAGTAGGTGGAGACGCCGTCGCGGTCGGGTGGGGTCCAGGTGCGGGTCTCGTCGCCGTCGGGTGACTCCACCTTGACCACCTCGGCGCCCATGTCGGCGAGCAGCATCGTGGCGTACGGGCCTGCCAACACCCGTGAGAAGTCGGCGACGAGCACACCCGACAGCGGGCCTGCCATGTTTCCTCCGCTCTCCGGACAGGTGTCCGGTCAGATCGCGACGGTCTCGTGCGGCACGGCGGCCAGCCGCGCGAAGTCGGCGCTGATCTCCCCGGCCGCGGCGAGCAGCAGCGGCAGGTGCTCCTCGAGGAGCCGCTCCACCGACGTCTCCGCAGCATGCACGTTGACGTTGACCGACGCGATCACCCGGCCGGTGCCGTCGCGCAGCGGGGCGGCCACCGAGCGGATGCCGAGCGTGAGCTGCTCGTCGGTGAGCGCCCAGCCGCGGGCCCGCACCTCGCGCAGCGCCGCGTCGCGCTCGGCGTCGTCGGGCTGCCAGCGCGGGACGAGGCCGGACCGCGTGGGCTGGGCGAGCACGGCCTCCAGCTCCGCGGCGGGCAGCGCGGCCAGCAGCACCTTGCCCAGCGACGTGGCGAGCGCCGGGAACCGGGTGCCGATCTGCACCGACAGGCCGACGATCTTGGGGACGGCCACGCGCGCGACGTAGATGATGTCCGAGCCGTCGAGCTGGGCCACCGAGCACGACTCGTTGGTGCGGGCGACCAGCGCCTGCATGTGCGGACGGGCGACGTCCCAGAGGCCCTGTGACCGCACGTAGGCGACGCCGAGGTCGAGCACCCGCGGCGTGAGCGCGTACTCCCCGCCTTCGACGCGGACGTAGCCGAGCTCGGCGAGCGTGAGCAGGATCCGGCGGGCGGTCGGGCGCGCCAGGCCCGCAGCCGAGGCGACCTCGGCGAGGGTCAGCGTGCCGTAGCCCCCGCGGAACGCCGCGATCACTTCGAGCCCGCGCGCCAGCGCCTCGATGAAGTCGGGGCCCGTTCCCGCGCGCGGCATCGATACCCCTCCCGTTCGGTCCTTGACACGGACAGTACCCCCGACGACCGTATGCCGGACAACTGTCCGAGACAGGAGACGGGCGATGGCGGATCAGAACTCGGTCGTGCTGCGCGGCGGCACGGTGCTCACCCTCGACGCGCAGCACACGGTGCTGCGCGATGCCGACGTGCTCGTCACGGGCGACCGCGTGGCCGCCGTCGGAACCGGTCTCGCCGTGCCCGAGGGCACCCGGGAGATCGACGCACGCGACGGCATCGTGATGCCCGGCATGATCGACACCCACCGGCACATGTGGCAGACGGCGATGCGCGGCTACGGCGCGGACTGGACGCTCACCCAGTACTTCGTCTGGTACTACCTCGAGTCCGGCAAGCACTTCCGCCCGCAGGACGTGCGCGCGGGCAACCTGCTCGCCGCCGCCGAGGCGCTCGACGCGGGCGTCACCACGTGCGTGGACTGGTCGCACGGCCTGCAGACCGTCGAGCACGCGGAGGGCGCGGCCGACGCGCTGCGCACCATCCCCGGCCGCTACGTGCTGGCCTACGGCAACATCCAGCAGGCCCCGTGGGAGTGGTCGGCGTCGGCGGACTTCCAGGCCTTCGCCCGCCGCATGCTCGACGACGACCGGCTGGGCTTCCAGATGGCCTTCGACGTCACCGGCGACCCGGCGTTCCCCGAGAAGGCGGCGTACGAGGTGGCGCGCGAGCTCGGCGTGCCCGTCACCACGCACGCGGGGGTGTGGGGCGCGACGAACGACGACGGCATCCGGCTCGCGCACGAGGCGGGCTTCCTCGACGAGTCGAGCATCTTCGTGCACGCCGCCACCCTGTCGGCCGACTCCTACCACCGCATCGCGGCCACCGGCGGCTCCGTGTCCGTCTCCACCGAGAGCGAGCAGAGCGCGGGCCAGGGCTACCCGCCCACCTGGGCGCTGCGCGCGCACGACATCCCCGTGTCGCTGTCGATGGACACCAGCGTGTGGTGGAGCGGCGACCTGTTCTCCGCCATGCGCACCACGCTGGGCGCCGACCGCTCCCGCGAGCACTTCGAGGCCCACCAGAAGGGCGACACCATCACCCACTGCTCGCTGCGCGCCGAGCACGTCGTCGACTGGGCCACCCGGGGCGGCGCCGCCGCGCTGGGCCGCTCCGCCGACCTGGGCAGCCTGGAGCCGGGCAAGAAGGCCGACGTCGTGCTGCTGAAGAACGACGCGTCGCCGGTGTCGTTCCCGGTGCTCAACCCGTACGGGCACGTGGCGTTCCAGGCCCAGCGCGGCGACGTGCACACGGTGCTGGTGGACGGGCGCGTGGTGAAGGACGAGCACCGCCTCGTCGGGGTCGACCTGGCCGCGATCCGCCGCGAGGTGGAGGGCACGGTCGAGCACCTGCGCGCAACGCTCGGCGAGGAGGCATGGGCGAAGGGCATGAACCCCGACGTGCCTGCGACCAAGGTGCTCGACAACCCCTACACCTACACCGACTACGCCAGCGGGGCCACGCACGGCGGTTGACCTACTGTTCGGGCATGACCTGGCTCGACGTCGACCCGGCCCACCCGTTCGGCCTCGCGACCCTGCCGTACGGCAGCTTCACGACCGGCGGAGCGGCGCGGGTCGGCGTCGCCGTCGGCGAGCACGTGCTCGACCTCGGGGCCGCCGCGGCCGCGCGGCTGCCCCTGCACGCCGGGCTCTTCGCCGACGGCAACCTCGACCGGCTGCTCGCGGCCGGGCCCGCGGTGTGGGCCGACGTCCGGTCCGCGGTCACGGCCTGGCTCACCGGCGACGAGCCGGTGCCGCTGGTCCCCGCCGCCGACGCGCAGATGCTGCTGCCGTTCACCGTGGCCGACTACGTCGACTTCTACGCGAGCGAGCACCACGCCCGGAACATCGGTGCGATCTTCCGGCCGGACGTGGACGACCCGCTCACGCCCAATTGGAAGCACCTGCCGATCGGCTACCACGGGCGCGCGGGCACGGTCGTGGTGTCGGGCTCACCGGTGCCGCGCCCGCACGGCCAGCGCCGCACCCCCGACGGCGAGGTCGTCTTCGGGCCCTCGGTGCGGCTCGACATCGAGGCCGAGGTGGGGTTCGTCGTCGGCGTGGGCTCGCCGCGCGGCACGCCGGTCGGGCTCGACGCCGTCGACCGGCACGTGTTCGGCGTGTGCCTGGTCAACGACTGGTCCGCCCGCGACATCCAGGCCTGGGAGTACGTGCCGCTGGGCCCGTTCCTCGGCAAGTCGTTCGCCACGTCGGTGTCGCCGTGGGTCGTGCCGCTCGCCGCGCTGTCGCACGCCCGCACGGCCCCGCCACCGCGCGATCCCCGGCCGTTGCCCTACCTCGACGACACCGATGCGCCTCCGTGGGGCCTCGACCTCGCGCTGGAGGTGCGCCTGAACGGCCACGTCGTCGCGCGGCCGCCGTTCGCCTCGATGTACTGGACGCCCGCGCAGATGCTCGCCCACATGACCGTCAACGGGGCGTCGCTGCGCACGGGCGACCTGTTCGCGTCCGGCACGGTCAGCGGTCCGGAGCCGGGACAGCGCGGGTCGCTGATCGAGCTGACGACGAACGCCACCGAGCCGCTCGCCCTGCCCGACGGCGGCACCCGCGGCTTCCTCGAGGACGGCGACGAGGTCGTCATCACGGCCACCGCGCCCGGCCCGGACGGCGCCCGGATCGGGTTCGGCGAGGTCCGCGGCCGGATCACCGGTTAGTGCCCCGTCTCGGGAGGTCGGTGCGGGAATCGGCGGATCCAGGCGTCCGCAGGCAAGGCGCCGCCCGATCCTCGTACCGGGCGTACTCGGATCGGGCGGCAACGCCGCCTGCGGGCGGCTGGGCCGTCGAGTTCCGTGGCGAACCTCGCGGGACGGGGCACTAGGGTGCTGTCGCTCGCCGACTCCTGGGTGTGGGACTTCTGGTTCGCCGACGACGGGGAGCGCTACCACCTGTTCTTCCTCAGAGCGTCCCGGGCGTTGCTGGACCCGGACCGCAGGCACCGCCGCGCGTCGCTCGGCCACGCCGTCTCCACCGACCTGCGCCACTGGACGCTGCGGGCCGACGCACTGGTGGCGGACGACGCCCCGGCGCCCGACGACCGCGCGATCTGGACGGGCTGCGTGGTGCGCCCGCCCGGCGGCCCGTGGCACATGTTCTACACCGGCCTCAGCGAGGTCGACGGCGTGTTCGTGCAGACGACCTGCCTCGCGACCTCCGCCGACCTCGACGTCTGGACCCGGCACCCGGCCAACCCCGTGCTGCGCGCCGACCCCCGCTGGTACGCGACGCGCGAGGGCGGGGACGAGCCCTGGCGCGACCCGTGGGTGTTCCCCGACCCCGACGGCTGGGGCTGGCACCTGATCGCCACGGCAGGCGCGCGCACCGGCCCGACGGGCGACCGCGGCGTGCTCGGGCACGCCCGCTCGCCCGACCTGCTGAGGTGGACGCCGCAGCCGCCGCTCACCGCGCCGGGATCCGGGTTCGACCAGCTGGAGGTGCCGCAGCTGGAGGTCGTCGACGGCAGGCCGCTGCTGGTGTTCTCCTGCCTGCACGCCGAGCTCGGCCCCGGCAGGCGCGCGGTGGAGCCGACCGGCGGGATCTGGATGGCGGCAGGCCCGGAGGGCGGCGGGCTGTTCGACGCGTTCGCGCACGTCGGCGCGGCCCGGCTCGTCTCCGACGACCGCCTGTACGTCGGCCGCCTCGTCCGCGACCGCGACGGCGAGTGGGTGCTGCTCGCCTTCCACAACCGCGGCCCCGACGGCCGGTTCGTGGGGGCGATCAGCGACCCGATGCCGCTTCCCCGTCTCTCGAGGAGCGGCGGCCAGGGTGGAGAAGCTGCCGCGCCGTGTACGGCGGCGCGGCACGCCGCGAGGCGCGCTGGGCCGCGCAGTAGGGCCGAGTTCTTCAGCGCGCTCCTAAAGCTCGGCGAGGAGGCCGTCGAGGGGACGGGGCCTGCCGAGGTGGAAGCCCTGGCCGTCGTCGACACCGAGCGCGCGCAGGTGCGTCACGAGCGCGGGCCGGTCGACCTGCTCGGCCACCGTGCGCATGCCGAGCTGGTGGGCCACCCCGACGACCGCCGAGACGAGCGCGCGGTCGACGTCGTGGTCGTCGACCTGGCGCACGAACTCGCCCGCGATCTTGACCGTGGTGAAAGGGAGGTACTTGAGGTAGGAGAACGAGCCGAACCCGGCGCCGAAGTCGTCGAGCGCGAAGCCGCAGCCCGCCTCGGTGAGGCGCGTCGCGAGCAAGCGCGCGGCGTCGAGGCTCTTGATCGCCGTCGTCTCGGTGATCTCCAGCCCGAACCGCTCCGGCGCCACCTCGGACGCCTTGAGCAGCTCGAGGATCCACCGCCCGAGATCGGGGTTCTCCAGCGAGCGCGCCGAGACGTTGACCTCCAGCCGCAGGCCCGCCGCCTGCGCCCGCGTGTTGGCCAGCGCCTGCACCGCGCGCTCCAGCACCCAGCGATCCAGCTCGAGCACGAGGTCGGTGCGCTCGGCCGCGGGCAGGAAGTCGGCCGGGGAGAGCACGGGCTCCAGCCCGTCGCGGAGCCGGATGAGCAGCTCGTGGCGGGCCGCGCTGCCCGTGCGGAGGTCGACGATCGGCTGGGCGTAGAGCCGCATCGTGCCCGTCTCCAGCGCGGCACCGACCCGCTGCAGCAGCGACACCCGGTGGGCGGCGGACTGGTAGTGCGCATCGGAGAACAGCCGCGCCCGGTTGCGTCCCGCGCCCTTCGCGGCGTACAGCGCGAGGTCGGCGTGCGCCAGCGTGGCGTCGGACGACTGGCCCGCGGCGATGGGCGCGACGCCGACGCTGACCGTGACGTGCAGGGTCGGATCCACGGCCGTCGCCACCGAGACCGCTTCGCAGAGCCGCTCGGCCAGCGCCACCGCCGTCGCGGCGCTGCCTGCCGGGAGGATCACCGCGAACTCGTCGCCACCGAGCCGCCCCAGCAGGGCGTCCGGCCCGATCTCCCCGGCGACGGCGGTGGCCACCCGCCGGATGATCAGGTCGCCGACGACGTGGCCGCGCAGGTCGTTGATGTCCTTGAAGTTGTCGATGTCGATCATGAGCAGCGCGCCGCCGCGTGGGTCGGCCGCGCAGTCGGCGATGGCCGACCCGATGCGTCGCCGGTTGGCCACGCCCGTGAGCGGGTCGTGCTCGGCGAGGAAGGTCAGCTCGGCCCGGTCGTGGAAGTGCTCGGTGATGTTGCGGACCGTGCCCAGCACCCGGGTGGGACGGCCCGCGGCGTCGCAGAGCACCTCGCCGCGCCACTCGAAGACGCGCTCGACGAGCCGGGCCCGGTCGAGGTAGCCGCGGGCCACGACGGAGAACCGCGCGCAGCCCTCGACCGCGCGGTCGAGGGCCGCCACGAGCTCAGCGCGGTCGTCGTCGTGCAGTCCCGCGACCAGCCCGTGCCGGTTGTGCGGCACATCGGGGAGCCATTCGACCGACGCCATCAGCGTCTCGGAGAACTCGACGGTGTCGTCGTCGACGTGCCAGATCCACGAGCCCTGCCTGCCGATCCGTTCGACCCGGTTGAACCGCCACTGCGCGGCGACCGCCCCCGCGTCGCGGCCGTCGGCGTCGTAGCGATCCGTCTCGTCGGTGATCTCGTACAGGGTGCGGCCGCCGTCGAGCGCGGTGGCGGCGACCTGCCACCAGCGGATGCCGCCCGACGGCGACGCCCACCGGGTCGGGATCCGGCGGGCCCCGACCCGCACCGTCGCGAGCGCGCCGAGCGGGGAGCCCGGCCCGCTCCAGCCACCCCCGCAGGAGGCCACCAGGTCACGGGCCGCGTCGTTCAGCCAGGTGACCGCGTCGTCCTTGGTCACGACGAGCCCGAGTCCCGCCGCGCCGACGACCTCCTCCGCGATCACGCAGTGGGCTCCCTTCCGCAATGGCAGGCCCGAACGGTGGATGATCAGCGGCGATGATACTGACCCGGGAGGGTGGCGGAGCGGAAAGCATTCACCCGGGCGGCGGAAGTCGTCAGGCGGGCGCCTCGGGTCGGGTGAACACCTCGGCGGCCGCGGACGCGGCGAGCCGCACGGTGTTGCGGCCCGCCCGCTTGGCGGCGTAGAGCGCGGCGTCGGCGGCGTGCACCAGCGCGCCGATGTCGGCGCCGTGGCGGGGGTGGATGGCGGCGCCGATCGACGCGGTCAGCCCCGTGATCTGCAGCGGGCCGTCCGGCGTCGGGATCTCGACCCGCAGCGCCGCGACGCCCGCCCGCATGCGCTCGGCGATGGCCAGCACGTTGGAGCCTTCGGAACCGTCGGTGCCGACGTCGGTGACGTCGACGCCCGCGAGCAGCACGACGAACTCCTCACCGCCGAAGCGGCCGACGAGGTCCTGGTCGCGCACCTCCGCGCGCAGGCCCGCGGCCACCGCCACGAGCACGCTGTCGCCCGCCAGGTGCCCGTGCCGGTCGTTGACCTGCTTGAAGTGGTCGAGGTCGATCACGAGCACCGCCGAGGGAGCCGCGGCCGGTCGCGCGAGCTCGCGCTCGGCGCGGGTGTGCCACGCGGCCGCGGTGAGCAGGCCCGTCTTGTGATCGGTGATGGCGGCCCGCTCCAGGTGGCGCGCGAGCACGGCGCGGTGCAGGAGCAGCACCGCGGGCAGCGCGAACAGCGCGAGGTACGGGTTGACGACGAGCCCCACGGCGGTGAGCGCGCCGAGGCACAGCGTCGCGAACTCCAGCGCGTTGTCGTCCCACTCGCCGACCGCGGCGGCGACGTCCGGCTCGGGGGCGCTCATCATGATCGCCGCCGCGACCAGGGCGCTGTTGACGACGACGTACGCGAGCAGCGCCAGCACGATCGTGACCACGCCGAGCTCGCCGAGCAGGCCGCCGCCCGGGCGGGCCACCGCGCCGACCGCGCCCGCGGCGAGGCAGGCGAGCGCGACCGTCGACGTGCTGAACAGCTGCTTGTAGAGCGGCAGCCGGGGCCGCCACGAGCGCCACCACAGGTGGGTGTGCACCACGACGGCCACGCCGACGGCGAGCGCGGGCGGGAGCACGAGCGCGCCCGCGAAGGTCCACACCGAGCAGAGGTCGACGTGCAGCGGCCCGCCGAGCTGCTTGCGCACCCGTTCGATGCCCGCCGCGATCTCGGCCTGCGCGACGCCGAGCCCGACGATCGCGGCGGCTCGCCAGATCGCCGCGGGGCCGGGGAAGCCGTCGAGCGCGAGCCGCGCGACGAGCAGGACGGCGGTGACCTCCACGGTGAGCACCGCCACGAGCAGACGGCGCGGGATCTGCCAGAAAGGCCAGTTCCGCGGGTCACGCATCCGTACTCTCAGTGGTCGATCGTGCTCGAAGCGCAATGTCGCGGACGGGTTGCTCGGGCCAGCATGGCGTGCACCGCCCATCGCGAGCAAGCACGAGGAGGTGAGAGGAGATGCGCAACAAGAACTGCGACGCCGCCGATACCGGGGTTGTATCGGCGGCGTCGGCCAACGCAGCGAGGGCGCCGCCTGGGCGCCGCGCAGTAGGGCGGAAGCTCTCCAGCGCGCTCCTACGGCCTGCCGAGCCGGGTGACCAGCACGGCCGACGGCACCGCGTAGGCCCCGTACGCCCGGATGGAGTTGACCACGGCCCGGTCGGCGGTGACGACCGCTACCGGGCGTCCGTGCGGCTCGGCGGCGACGATCGAACGGATGACGTCGTCGGCGAGCACGCCCGGCTCGCTGAACAGCACCCGCACGCCCCGCGCGCCGCGGGGCGGGGCCGCCATCACGCCCGCGCCGTCGAACACCACGGTGATCTCCACGCGGGTGCGGGCGGCGAGCGCGCCGAGCTGGGTGATCAGCCTGCTGCGCTGGTCGGCCAGCGTGAGCTCGGGGTAGCCGGTCTTGCTGACGTTGTAGCCGTCGACGACCAGGTGCAGCGTGGGCACGGCCAGCAGGGCGTCGAGCCCGGGCACGGTGTCGACCCGGGTGCCCGAGCCTGCCGCCTGCGCGCCCGCCACGAGGTCCGCCGGGCGGGGGCCGCCGCCGCCGAGGGCGAGCTCGCGGCGCAGCCCGGCGACGGCGCCACCGAGCGTGTCGACCAGGAGCGCGAGGCGGGTCTCGTCGGCCTGGCGGGCCTCGCGGGCGGCTTGGCGCGCCGCGGCGACCTCCGCGGCGGCCCGGTCGGCGCGTCTGCGCTCGGCCTCGGCCCGGCCGCGCTCCCGCTCGCATTCGGCCGCGGCCGCGGCGATCCGGGACTGGGTCTCGGCGCGCAACGCCGCCATCTGCTCTTCGGCGGCCGTGCGGGCGTCGAGCGCGCCGCGCAGGGTGGCGCCCTGCTCGGACAGGCGCCTGCGCAGGTGGAGGAACTCGGCCTCGCGCTGCTGGCCCGCCTCCCGGACCTGGGCCCGGGCCTCGGTCAGCTCGCCGCGCAGCCGCTCCATCTCGGCGGTGAGCTTGTCGACCTTCGACAGCAGCGTGTCGCGCTCCGCCTTGACCTCGCCGACCTCGACGCGACGGGCGGTGGCCGCCACCGCGTCGGCGGCGTGCGGATCGCCGGTGAGCACGGCCGCGGCCGCGTTCGTGAGCGGGTCGGCGGCCTCGTCGGCGACGAGCTCGCCCGGCCGGTGCTCGTCCCACCACGCCATGACGGCGGCCCGGAACGCCGAGGACCCCGCCAGCTCGGCGAGCAGCGCGGGACCGCCCAGCTTCGCCCGCTTGGCCGGGGTGAACCCGGCGATGCGCCGCAGCACGTGCGGCACGTCGGCCGCCTCCATGCCGCTCAACGCGGTGGCCGCGGCGTCGGCCAGCCGCGCGCGCAACGGCTCGGGGAGGCCCGGCCAGTCGACACCGCCCGGGACACCGTCGGTGTCCCGGGAGTCGGCGCGCGACGCGGACATTGTCATAGGGTAGGCGTCCCGGAGCGGTTCATGGTGGTGCTGGTGTTCCGGCGCTGGTCCGCGCGGCGCTGCGCGATTCCTGTCGGGGTGCGGGGCTAGTTTCCCGGCCGTGTCACCCACGACGGCGCAGCTCGCCTTCGACGAGCTCGGCACCCCGCTGCGCGAGGTCACGTTCGTGGTGCTCGACCTGGAGACCACCGGTGGCGCGCACACGAGCGACACCATCACCGAGATCGGGGCGGTGAAGGTGCGCGGCGGCGAGCGGATCGGCGAGCTGGCCACGCTCGTGGATCCGGGCACCGGGGTGCCGCCGAACATCGTCGCGCTCACCGGCATCACCACCGCCATGGTCAGCGGCGCGCCGCCGCTCGCGGCCGTGCTGCCGTCGCTGCTGGAGTTCCTCTCGGGCGCGGTGCTCGTGGCGCACAACGCCCCGTTCGACTCCGGGTTCCTCCGCGCCGCCTGCAAGCGGCACGGGCAGCCGTGGCCGCGGCCGCCGGTGCTCTGCACGGCGCGGCTCGCCAGGGCCGTCCTGTCGCCCGAGGAGGCGCCCAGCGTGCGGTTGGGCGCGCTGGCCCGGCTGTTCGGCACCGCGACCACCCCCAACCACCGGGCGCTCGCCGATGCCCGGGCCACCGTCGAGGTGCTGCACCGGCTGCTGGAGCGGGTCGGCAACGTCGGGGTGCAGAGCCTGCCGGAGCTGCTCGCGCTGGCGAGCGACGCGTCCGCCCACCGGCCCACCACGGCACAGCGGCGCAAGCGCACCCTGGCCGAGGCGGTGCCGTCCGCGCCGGGGGTGTACCTGTTCCGCGGGCCGCGCGACGAGGTGCTCTACGTGGGCACGAGCGGCGACCTGCGGCGGCGCGTGCGCAGCTACTTCACCGCAGGCGAGCGGCGGCGCCGCGTGCGCGACATGGTGGCGTTGGCCGAGCGGGTCGATACCGTCGTGTGCGCGCACGCGCTGGAGGCGGCGGTGCGCGAGCTGCGGCTGATCGCGGCCCACCGGCCCCGCTACAACCGCCGCTCCCGCGCACCGCACCACGCCTGGTGGGTCACCACCACGGCGGAGGCGTTCCCCCGGCTGTCGGTGGTCGGCACCGAACGGGAGGGGGCGGTGGGTCCGTTCCGCTCGCGGCAGGCGGCCGTCGCCGCCGTCGAGACGGTGCTCGACGCCGTGCCGGTGCGGGCCTGCACCCAGCGCATCGCGGCGCACGGGGCCCGGGCCAGCCCGTGCGCGCTACACGAGCTGGGGCGCTGCGCCGCCCCGTGCGCCGGGCTGCAGACACCGGCCGAGTACGCGCCCGCCGTCGTCGCCGTGGCCGACCTGTTCGCGGGCCGCGCCGACGACGCGCTGCAGCGGCTGCGCACCACCATCGACGGCCACGCCGACCGCGAGCGGTTCGAGACGGCGGCGCGCCTGCGCGATCGGCTCGCCGCGCTCGTGCTCGCCCTGGGTCGGGCGCAGCGGTTGGCGGCGCTCGCGGCCGTCGAGGAGATCGTCGGCGCGCGGCCGGACGGGTGCGGCGGCTGGGAGGTCGCGGTGGTGCGCTACGGCCGCCTCGCCGCCGCCGGGGTCGCCGCGCGCGGGGTGCCGCCGATGCCGGTGATCGACGCGCTGCGCACGGGTGCGCAGGTGGTGCTGCCCGGGCCCGGGCCGCTGCGCGGCGCGCCCGCCGAGGAGATCGGGATCCTCCACCGCTGGCTCACCACCGGCGGCACCCGGCTCGTGCACGCCGAGCCGCCGTGGACCGAGCCCGCCCGCAGCGCCACGGCGTGGGCGGGGTGGGCGCAGCGCGCCCGGCCGGTCGTGGTGGACGCCGAGTAGGCCGCGGCCACCCCCGCCCCCGTCGCGCGGCGCCCGACTACGACGCACCGGCGCCCGGCCGCGGAGTGGCGTGCGGCGCCCGGCTGGCGGCCATGGCCTAGGGTGGCCGCTGTGATCACCGCGATCGTCCTGGTGCACACCGCCGCCGACCGCATCCCCGAGACCGCGCAGGCCATCGCCGACCTCGACGGGGTGTCGGAGGTCTACTCCTGCGCGGGCGACGTCGACCTCGTCGCCATCGTGCGCGTCAACGCCCACGAGGAGCTGGCCGAGGTCATCGCCGGGCGCCTCTCGAAGGTCGCCGGGGTGCAGCACACCGACACGCACATCGCGTTCCGCTCGTACGCCAAGGTCGACACCGACGCCACGTTCTCCGTCGGCCTGACCTGACCCTGGCGCGCCGCTCACGCACACCGCGCCGGGCTCGCGCACATCGCGGGCAGTGGGCGTGGGCAACACGCGGTGTGCGTCGGCTACCCGGACGCCGCCAGCCGCGTGGAGAGCGCCACCCAGCGGTCCAGCACGTCGCGCGCGGCGCCCGTGTCGATCGCGGCGGCCGCGCGCTTGAGCGCCCCCGGGAACGCGTCGGCCAGCGGGCCCGGGCTCACCCCGGCCCCGATCCCGTCCGCCGCGACCAGTGCGCCCGCGGAGTTGAGCAGCACCGCGTCGCGCACCGGCCCGAGCTCCCCCGCGAGCACGGCGCGGAACGCGGCCGCGTTCACCTCGCGGGTGCCGCCCCGCAGGTCGTCGCGGGTGGCGGCGGGCACGCCGAGCGCGGCGGGGTCGAGCGTCTCGACCCGCACCTCACCGCCGCCGACCACCCAGACGGTGCTCGTGCCGGTGGTCGTCAGCTCGTCGAGGCCGTCGTCGCCGCGCACCACGAGCACTGACGCGCCCCGGCCTGCGAACACTTCCGCGAGCACCGGCGCGAGGCGCGGATCGGCGCACCCGACCAGGCCCGCGTTGGGCTGGGCCGGGTTGGTGAGCGGGCCGAGCACGTTCATCGCCGTCGGGATGCCAAGCTCGCGGCGCGGCACCGAGGTGTGCCGCATCGACGGGTGGTAGACGGCCGCGAAGCAGAACCCGATGCCGACCTCCGCGACGCAGGCGGCGACGGCCGCGGGCGGCAGGTCGAGCGCTACCCCGAGCTCCTCCAGCACGTCCGCCGCCCCGCAGGCCGAGGTCGCGGCCCGGTTGCCGTGCTTCACCACCGGCACCCCCGCCGCGGCGGCCACGACGGCCGACATCGTCGAGATGTTCACGGTGTGCGCGTGGTCGCCGCCGGTGCCGACGACGTCGACCGCGCGGCCCTCCACCACCACCCGCCGGGTGTGGCGCAGCATGGCCTCGGCCAGCCCGGTGATCTCCGCGGCCGTCTCGCCCTTGCTGCGCAACGCCACCAGGAACCCCGCGAGCTGGACGGGGGTCGCGTCGCCCGCGAGCACCTGGTCCATCACCCACGCGGTGTCCTGCGCGTCGAGGTCGGTGCCCGCGATCAGGCGGGCGAGCAGCGCGGGCCAGGTCTGCTGAACGTCTCCCATCCGGGCCGCCTCAGCCGCGCGCGGGCAGCCCGCCGCGGGTGCGGCGCAGCACGTCGGCGACGGTCTCGGCGGCGGTCAGCGGGTCGAGCGGGTGCACGAGCACCGCGTCGGCCTGCGACCAGGTGGCCAGCCAACGGTCGTCCCTCCGCCGCACCGCCACGATGATCGGCGGGCAGTCGGTGATCTCGTCCTTGAGCTGCCGGGAAAGGCCCATGCCCCCGGTGGGCTGGGCTTCGCCGTCGAGGATCGCGAGGTCGACGCCGCCCGCATCCATGGCGGCCAGCACGTCCGCGACCCCGCCCACCTCGACGAAGCGGACCCGCGGCAGGTCCGGCGCCGGACGGCGCCCGATGGCCATGGTGATGGCCTCCCGGACCTCGGGGCGGTGGCTGAACACCAGCACGGTGGTGGCCGCGCTGACCTCTGGGCTGCTCACGGACGGCACTGTATCGGCACAGCGGTGGCCGCCCGGCGGGAACCACCCACGGTCCTGCGCCGTTCCCGATGCAGCATTTGCCCACCCCGCGGGCTCCGCAAGCTCCGCCGGCTGCCATCCCCCGAAATCTTTATGTCCCCGACAGGCCGTAGAAGTTCCCGTCGGGTCATAATGCCCCCGTGACGACAGCCGCTCCCACCATCAGCGCGCGGATCCATTCGCTGAACCGTCCCAACCTGGTCAGCATCGGCACGATCGTCTGGCTGTCCAGCGAGCTGATGTTCTTCGCAGGCCTGTTCGCGATCTACTTCACCGCTCGGGCGCAGAACCCGCCCGGCAACACGTGGCCGCCCGCGCCGACGCACCTGGACGTCCCGTACGCGCTGGTCGTCACGATCGTGCTGGTGGGGTCGTCGTTCACCTGCCAGTTCGGGGTGTTCGCGGCCGAGCGCGGCGACGTGTTCGGCCTGCGCCGCTGGTACCTGCTCACCCTCGCGATGGGCACGTTCTTCGTGCTCGGCCAGGCGAACGAGTACCACACGCTGGTCACCGAGCACGAGACCACGATCGCCTCCAGCGCCTACGGCACCGTCTTCTACATGGCGACCGGATTCCACGCCCTCCATGTCACAGGCGGGCTGCTCGCGTTCGTCTTCCTCCTCATCCGGACCAAGCTCAGCAAGTTCACGCCCGCGCAGGCCACCGCCGCGATCGTCGTGTCGTACTACTGGCACTTCGTCGACGTGGTGTGGGTCGGGCTGTTCGCCGTCATCTACTTCATCCGCTGACGACCGAGGGCGAGACGTGACCACCTCATCCCCCCGCGGGCCCCGCACCCGCTTCCGCCGCCGGGTCTCCGGAGTGCTGGCGCTCGGCTTCGGCCTCATGTCGTGCGCGCTGCTGTACACGGGCCTCACGCCCGCCCCGCAGGTCGCGCACGCCCAGGGTGACGCCGCGCTGATCGCCAAGGGCCAGCAGCTCTTCAACGGCAACTGCGTCACGTGCCACGGCAGCAACCTGCAGGGCGTGCAGGAGCACGGGCCGAGCCTGATCGGCGTGGGCCAGGCGGCCGTCTACTTCCAGGTGTCGTCGGGCCGCATGCCGATGGCGCGCCAGGAGGCGCAGGCCATCCGCAAGCCGCCGCTGCCGACGTACGACCCCGGCACCGAGGAAGGCGCGGCCAACCTCGAGGCGCTCGGCGCCTACATCCAGGCCAACGGGGGCGGCCCGGTCGTGCCCGCCGCCACCGGCGACGCACTGCGCGGCGACAACCCGGCCCGCGGCGGCGAGCTGTTCCGGCTCAACTGCGCCTCGTGCCACAACTTCACCGGGCGCGGCGGCGCGCTGTCGTCGGGCAAGTTCGCCCCTACGCTCGACCCGGCGTCGGAGAGCCAGATCTACACCGCGATGCTCACCGGGCCGCAGAACATGCCGAAGTTCACCGACCGGCAGCTCTCCCCGGAGGAGAAGAAGGACATCATCGCCTTCATCAAGTCGGTCGAGGGCGACTACAACAACCCCGGCGGCAACCCCCTCGGTGGGATCGGCCCGGTGTCCGAAGGCGTCGTCGCCTTCACCGTCGGGCTCGCCGGACTGATCGGATTCGCACTGTGGCTGGGGGCCAAGTCGTGACCACCTCGCACCGGGACGCCTCGTACCGCGACGAGCCGACTGCGGCCGAGCTGGAGGACATGTCCCAGCCGGAGCTGGCGCGGCTCGCCGCCGAGCTCGACGACGTCGAGATCGTCCACAACACCCCGAGGTGGCCGGTGCCGGGCACCCGCGCCGAGCGGCGCGCCGAGCACGCGGTCGGGCTGTGGTTCATCATCTCGGCGCTCTCGGCGCTGGCGTTCCTCGTCTGCTACCTGTTCTGGCCCTTCGAGTACGTGGAGCCCGGCAGGCCCGGCTACTGGACCTACGCCCTCTACACGCCGCTGATCGGCGGGTTCTTCGGCCTCTGCGTGCTCACGCTGGGCATCGCGGTGATCTCGTACGTGAAGAAGTTCTTCCCGGACGAGGTCTCCGTGCAGCAGCGGCACGACGGGCCCTCCACGGAACTCGCGCGCAAGACCGTCATGGCGCAGCTCGCCGCGGCGGGCAAGGACACCGGCATCGCGCGCCGCAAACTGATCATCCGCTCGGCGGGTGCCGCGGCGGGCATCTTCGGCCTCGGCCTCGGTGTCGCCGCGATCGCCCCACTTGTGCGCAACCCCTGGAAGGGCGGCCCCAAGGCCGCGCTGTGGACCACCGGCTGGGCCCCCAACTACCCCGGCGAGGTCGTCTACATCCGGGCCGACACCGGTGACCCCCACGACATCAAGCTGGTGCGCCCCGAAGACCAGGGCGCGGGCTCCATGCAGACGGTGTTCCCGTTCCGCGAGTCCGAGCGCGACGACGAGCACGCGCTCTCCGCGGCGCTCAAGCGCGCCGACAACCCCGTCATGCTGATCCGGCTGCGCCCCGGCACGCCAGTGATTCAGGCGCCGGGCCAGGAGAACTACCACTACGGCGACTTCTACGCCTACTCGAAGATCTGCACGCACCTGGGCTGCCCCACGTCGCTCTACGAGGCACAGACCCAGCGCATCCTCTGCCCGTGCCACCAGTCGCAGTTCATCGCCACCGAGTACGCGAAGCCGGTTTTCGGTCCCGCGGCTCGCCCGCTCCCCCAACTTCCGATTACCGTGAACGAAGAGGGCTACCTCATCGCCACGGGGGACTTCTCCGACCCGATCGGACCGGCCTTCTGGGAGCTTGGGAGTCAAGCATGAGTTCCATCACCACCCCGACGAACGCCGGTGCGGGCCTGGCCGCGAAGGCGGGCGCCGCGCTGGACGAGCTCGACCAGCGCTACCACCCGGCCGCGGGGCTGCGGAAGCAGTTCAACAAGGTCTTCCCGACGCACTGGTCGTTCATGCTCGGCGAGGTCGCGCTCTACAGCTTCATCGTGCTGCTGCTGTCGGGCACCTACCTCGGCCTGTTCTTCGACCCGTCGATGATGGAAGTCGTCTACGACGGGCCGTTCACCAACCTGCGCGGCATCGAGATGAGCACGGCGTACGCGAGTGCGCTGCACATCTCCTTCGACGTGCGCGGCGGACTGTTCGTGCGGCAGATCCACCACTGGGCGGCGCTGCTGTTCGTCGCCTCGATGGTGGCGCACATGTTCCGCACGTTCTTCACCGGCGCGTTCCGCAAGCCGCGCGAGGCCAACTGGGTCATCGGCCTGGTGCTCATCCTCGTCGGCACGTTCGAGGGCTTCACCGGCTACTCGCTGCCCGACGACCTGCTGTCCGGCACGGGCCTGCGCATCGCGTCGGGCATCACGCTGTCGGTGCCGGTGGTCGGCACGTGGACGCAGTGGGCGCTGTTCGGCAGCGAGTTCCCCGGCACCGAGATCCTCCCGCGGCTCTACATCATCCACGTGCTGCTGCTGCCGGGCGTCCTGCTCGCGCTGATCGGCGTGCACGTCGGGCTGGTGTGGTACCAGAAGCACACCCAGTTCCCGGGTCCGGGGCGCACCGAGGGCAACGTCATCGGCGTGCGGATCCTCCCCGCGTTCGCGGCCAAGGGCGGCGCCTTCTTCGCCGTCACGGTCGGCATGCTGGGCCTGCTCAGTGGCCTGTTCCAGATCAACCCGATCTGGAACTTCGGGCCGTACGACCCGGCCTACGTGTCCGCGGGCTCCCAGCCGGACTTCTACATGGGCTGGTCGGACGGCATGGCCCGACTGTTCCCCGCCTGGGAGATCGTGGTGGGCAACTACCGCATCCCGGCGGTGTTCTGGGCTACCGCGGCGTTCCTCCCGCTGATCTTCGTCGTGGCGGGCATCTACCCGAGCATCGAACGCAAGATGACGAAGGACAACGCCCGGCACAACCTGCTGCAGCGCCCGCGCGACGTGCCGGTGCGCACGTCGCTCGGCGTCATGGCGATCGCGTTCTACGTGGTGCTGCTGGTGAGCTCCGCGAACGACTGGTTCGCGTTCTACTTCAACGTCTCGCTCAACGCGACCACCTGGATGGGCCGCATCGGGCTGCTGCTGCTGCCGCCGCTGGCCTACTGGGCGGCCTACCGGGTCTGCCTCGGCCTGCAGCGCTCCGACCGGGCCACGCTCGAGCACGGCATCGAGACCGGCATCATCAAGCGGCTGCCGCACGGCGAGTTCATCGAGGTGCACCAGCCGCTGGCGGGGGTCGACGACCACGGTCACGCCATCCCGCTGGAGTACCAGGGCGCGTCGGTGCCGCGGAAGATGAACCAGCTCGGCATGGGCGGCGCCCCGGTGCCGGGGTCGCTGCTCACGCCCGACCCGCCCGAGGAGACGGCGGAGCTCACCAGGGCGCGGCACGAGCTGGCGAGCGCGGAGGCCGCGCACAGCGACTCCGACGCGTTCAGCGACGAGGAGATCGCCGCCCGTCGCCGGGAGGCCATCTCCGGCCGCACCCACGAGATCGCCGACTAGTTCGCCGACTAGATCAACAGTCCCGTTCGGCCCCCCGGTCGCCTATCGTGCGACCGGGGGGCCGTTCGCATGAGAGGGAGGCGCCGGTGCGGGTCGACACGATGATGCAGGGCACGTCGATCGCCGAGCTGGCCGACGAAGCCCGCGACCGCGAGAAGGCGGGCTACGACGGCCTGTGGACGTTCGAGACCGCGCACGACCCCTTCGTGCAGCTGATGCCGGTGGCCGAGCACAGCGAGCGGCTCGCCGTCGGCACCGCGATCGCCGTGGCGTTCGCCCGCTCACCGATGACGATGGCCTACACCGCGAACGACCTGCAGAACCACTCCCGCGGCAGGCTCCTGCTCGGGCTGGGCAGCCAGGTCAAGCCGCACATCGAGCGGCGGTTCAACATGCCGTGGAGCAGCCCCGCCCCCCGCATGCGGGAGTACATCTCGGCGCTCCGCGCGATCTGGGCGTCCTGGAACAGCGGCGAGCGGCTGAACTTCCGCGGCGACTTCTACTCCCACACCCTCATGACGCCGTTCTTCTCCCCCGGGCCCAACCCGTGGGGCCCGCCCCGGGTGTACCTGGCCGCGGTCGGCGAGCACATGACGCGGGTGGCGGGCGAGGTGTGCGACGGGCTCATCCCGCACCCCCTCACGACCCAGCGCTACCTGCGGGAGCGCACCCTCCCGCTGCTGGAGGAGGGCCTCGCCGCGAGCGGGCGCACCCTCGACGGCTTCTCGATCAGCCTGCAGGGGCTCGTGGTCACCGGCCGCACCGAGGAGGAGATGGCGGCCGCCGACCTCGGCGTGCGCCGCCAGATCGCGTTCTACGGCAGCACCCCGGCGTACCACGGAGTGCTCGAGCTGCACGGCTGGGGCGAGCTCGGTGTAGAGCTCAACCGGCTGTCGCGCAGCACCGACGAGGACCGGTGGGTGCGCATGGGCGAGCTGATCGACGACGACGTGCTCGCCGCGTTCGCCGTGGTGGCCGAGCCGGACGCCCTCGGGCCCGCGCTCGTCGCGCGGTTCGGCGACATCGTGGACCGCTTCACCTTCTACACGCCCTACGCGATCGACGAGGCGCTGCTGGCGCCCGCCATCGAAGCGCTGCGATCAGCCTGACGGGTGACCGGGGACCGGGTGTCGCGTCGCGCGGGCGTCGAAGCCAGGAGTAGGGTGCTTCGCATGCGCATTCTCCTCGCTCTCGACGCGGCCGTACGGCTGCGCGTCGGCTGAGCCAGGCCCCCGACGCGCTTTCGTCCTCATCTTGCCGAGGCCTGGCTCGGGTTCCCCCATCGTTGTGGAGTCCCGGAGTTGAAGATCATGACTGTGCTCGACCATTCGCCCCGCACCGGCTACGCCTTCCGCATGCAGCGCCGCCACGAGATCATCACCGTCGGCGGGATGGACGCCGTGCTCCGCGTCGGCGACGCGCTGCGCCACCTCGGCTTCCCCATCCGCGAGTTCACGGCCGACGTCCGTGATGGCGTGCCGTACAGCAGCGTGACTTGCACGGTCTCGCTCACCGCCGAGGAGTACGACGCGTTCCCGGCGATGCTGGGGTGCCTCGACGACGTGGTGTCGGTCGAGCCCCGCTAACGTGTGCCCGTGATCAATGGTCAATTCGGGCCCTATCGCCTGGACCAGATCATCGGCCGGGGCGGCATGGGCGAGGTCTACCGCGCCTACGACACCGTCCACGAGCGCGTCGTGGCGATCAAGCTGCTGCTGGAGTCGCTGTCGGCCGATCCGGATTACCGCGCCCGTTTCGAGCGCGAGGCCCGGATCGCCGCGGGCCTGCGCGAGCAGCACATCATCCCGATCCACCGGTTCGGCGAGATCGACGGCAGGCTCTTCATCGACATGCGCCTCGTCGACGGCGAGGACCTCGGCAAGGTCCTCGCCCGTGAGGGCGCGCTCGATCCGCGGCGGGCGGTGGGCATCCTCGCGCAGCTCGCCGCGGCGCTCGACGCCGCGCACCAGGCGAACCTGATCCACCGCGACATCAAGCCCGCCAACGTGCTGCTGGCCGACCACGCGCGCGGCACGGCCGACGCGGTGTACCTCGTCGACTTCGGCATCGCCCGCGACAGCACGGCGGCCACCAGCCTCACCGTCACCGGGGCCGCGGTGGGCACGCCCGACTACATGGCCCCCGAGCGGTTCACCGCGGGTCGCATCGACCGGCGTGCCGACATCTACGCGCTGGGCTGCCTGTTCTACGAGATGCTCACCGGCAGCAAGCCGTTCGCGGGCGGCGAGTACCCGGCGCTGCTGTACAAGCACCTCAACGCCGAGCCGCCGAAGCCCAGCGCCGCGCGCACGGGCGTGCCCGCCGCGCTCGACGCCGTCGTCGCCAGGAGCATGGCGAAGAACCCGGAGTCGCGCTTCGCAGGCGCGGGTGAGCTCGCGGCGGCCGCCGAGGACGCCCTCGACGGGTCCACGGCGCGCCCCTCGCTCGTCAAGGACGAGCTGACGACGCCGATCACCCGCTCCCGGCCGAGCACGTCCGCCTTCGGGCCGCAGATCGGGCCGCAGAGCCGCGCGGGCCACACACCGCCGCCCGCCGGGCACACCCCGCCGCCCGGGCGCTCGGCTCACACGTCGGCCCCGGGCCACGCCGCCTACAGCTCGGCCGGGCAGATTCCGTCGAGTTACCCCGGGCACACCCCGCCGCCGGAACGCGCCGGGTACCCGACCGGCCACAGCCCGGCCCACGCCACCGCCGCGTACACCCCGCCGCCCGGCCACGGCGGCTACCCGCCGCCTGCGGGTGTGGGGTACGGCGCTCCGTCCTACTCCCCGCCGCCCAGCCAGGGCACCAACGGCTTCGCCATCGCCGCGCTGATCTTCGGCATCATCGGCGGCGCGCTGCTCGGGTTCATCTTCGGGTTCATCGCGCTCAGCCAGACCAAGCGCACCGGGCAGAACGGCCGCGGCATGGCCATCGCCGGGATCGTGCTCTCCGCGCTGTGGACGGTCGGCGTCCTCCTCCTGATCATCCTGGCGGTGGCGAGCTCCACGCCGTCCGGCCCCGTCACCCCGACCACCTTCCCCACCGCGAGCCCGACGGCCGAGCCGACCACCGAGCCGCCCGTCACCACCGCCCCGAGCACCGCCATCTCGGCCACCGAACTGCAGGTCGGCGACTGCCTCAACGACCTCACGAACAGCACCGACGTGTCGTCGCTGCCGAGCGTGGACTGCACGCAGCCGCACCAGGGCGAGGTGTTCGCCGTGTTCGACCTCCCGCCGGGTCCTTACCCCGGCGCCGACGGGGTCGACGACCTGGTCAGCAAGGGCTGCAACGCCCGGCTGGCGGAGTACAGCCCCGGCGCGCCGTCGGATGACGCGGTCGGCCTGTTCAGCGTCTACCCGCTGGAGCAGAACTGGGAGCGCGGCGACCGCGAGGTGGTCTGCATCGCGAAGGCCACCTCCGGCACCACCACGGGCTCGATCAAAGGCCGGTGAGTGCGGCCGGTCATCGACCGGTCACGAAACGGACGCGGCGGGGCCAAATGCGGGATCCGGGCGGTTCGGGCGCAAAGGGGCGCTCTATCGTGCGCTCATGACCGCTCCTCCCCCGCCCGGACCCGGCCCCCAAGGCGCGTGGAACCAGCCGCCCGCCGGTGGTGGCTGGCCTCCGCCCGCCGGGGTGGGCAGTTACCCCGAGCCCGCCTACGGCCCCGGTCCCGGGGGCTACGGCCCGCCGGGCTACCCGCCGCCGCCCGGCGGCTACCCGGGAGCGGGCTACCCGCCGCCGCAGCAGCAGAAGCCGGGCACCAACGGCTTCGCGATCGCCTCCCTGATCTTCGGCATCATCGGCGGCGTCCTGCTCGGGTTCATCTTCGGGTTCATCGCGCTCAGCCAGACCAAGCGCACCGGGCAGAACGGGCGGGGCCTCGCGCTCGCCGGGGTGATCCTGTCCTCGTTGTGGACCATCCTCATCGTGGTCGCGATCATCCTGGCCGTCACGACGTCGGCGAGGCGCGACAGCGGCGGCTCGGTCACCGAGGGCGGCAGCATCTCGGCCACGGCGCTGAAGATCGGCGACTGCGTCAACGGCCTCAAGAACACCACCAACCTGCTCTCGCTCCCGGGGGTGCCCTGCGTGCAGCCGCACGAGGGCGAGGTGTTCGCGGTGTTCGACCTCCCGGCGGGCGAGTACCCCGGCGCCGCGGCGGTCGACGACGAGGTGTCGAAGGAGTGCAACACCCGGCTCGGCGCCTACAGCCCCAGCGCGGAGACCGATCCCGACGTGGGCCTCTTCAGCGTCTACCCGCTCGAGCAGAACTGGCGCCGTGGCGACCGGCAGGTCGTCTGCCTCGCGACGGCTTCGTCCGGCGGCACCACCACGGGCTCGATCAGGGGCAAGTGACGGCCTAGGACTGGCTCGTGGGCACCGCGTCGAGGGCGTGGCGGATCATCTCGGCGGTGGTCGCGACCTTGACGCGGTCGGCGGAGCGCAGGCCGCCGCGGCGGATCTCCTCGGCGTCGAGGCGCAGCCAGGCCGTCCAGTCCACCGCCCGCACACCGTGCTCGGCCAGCGCCGCCCGCAGCGCCTCCGGCTCGGGGTGCGCAGGGGCGGGCAGCGTGGGCAGGTCGGCGAGCACGGCCTTGGCCGTCTCGATGCCGTCGCCCTTGTTGGTGCCGATCACCCCGGTGGGGCCGCGCTTGATCCAGCCGGTGACGTAGGCGCCGGGCACCGGTTTACCGTCGCGCACCACCCGGCCGCCCTCGTTGGGCACCGTGCCGGTGGCCGCGTCGAACGGCAGGCCGGGGATCGGCCGCGCGTCGTAGCCGATGGCCCGCACGACCAGGCCGACGTCGAGCGTGGTGATCTCCCCCGTGCCGCGCACGCGGTCGCCGTCGACGACGTTGCGCTCGATCTCGATGCCGCTGACCCGGCCGTCCGTGCCGAGGATCCGCACCGGGCTGCGCAGGAAGTGCAGGTGGATGCGGCGCGGCTTGTCGGTCGGCGCGTTCTCCGTCCACTTGGTGAGCGAGGCGAGGCACTGCCGCATCCGGCGTTCCTCGGGCTCGGGCACCCCGGCGGCGAGCACCCGGTCGTCGTGCACGATCACGTCGGCGTTCGCGAGGTCGCCGATCTGGTTGAGCTCGGCGGGCGTGAACTTCACGTGCTGGGGGCCGCGGCGCACGATGACGTGGATGTCGCGCACCGCGCTGTCCCACAGCGCCTCGAGCACCGGCTCGGGCACGTCGGTGAGGGCCATCTCGTCGGGGCTGCGGGCCAGCACCCGTGCGACGTCGAGCGCGACGTTGCCCGCCCCAACGACGGCGACACCGGGCCGGTCGAGCGGGGGGTCGAGGTCGGCGAAATCGGGGTGCCCGGAGTACCAGCTCACGAACGCCCCGGAGCCGAGCGAGCCCACGAGGTCCTCCCCGGGCACGCCCAGCGCGCGGTCGATCGAGCTGCCGGTGGCGTGGATGACGGCGTGGACGTGCTCGCGCAGCACGTCGAGCGGCAGCCCGTCCTCGCCCACGTGCACGCCGCCGAGGAACTCCAGCTCCGCAGGGTCGAACGGGCGTTGCAGCACCCTGATGACCGACTTCATCTTCACGTGGTCGGGCGCGACCCCGTAGCGGACGAGGCCGTACGGCGCGGGCAGGCGGTCGAGCACCTCCACGCTCACCGGCACGTCCGAGGTGAGCAACGCCGACGCCGCGTAGAGCCCGGACGGGCCCGCCCCGACCACAGCAACGCGATACATCAGACGCCCTCCCGCGACAGCGCGCCGAACTGCGGGTCCCGCTTCTCGAGCCACGATGCGATGCCCTCGCGCAGGTCGGCGGAGCCGATGCGCTCGTCGGTCTCGACGTGCGCTCTGGCCAGCGCGTCGGCGTACGTGCCGTCGGCGGCGTCCAACACCTGCGCGGCGATCACGGCGACGGCCGCGGGAGCGCAGTTCTCGGCGATGTCGCGGGCGTAGGCCTGGGCCGCGGCGAGCACGTCGACCTGCGCCACGACGCGGCTGACCAAGCCCAGCGCCTTGGCCTCCGACGCGTCGAACGCGCGGCCCGAGAGCAGCAGGTCCAGCGCGTTCTCCAGGCCGACCAGCCGGGGCAACGTCCAGGCGATGCCGTACTCGGCGACGAGGCCGCGCCGGGCGAAGGCGGTGGCGAAGCGGGCGGTGTCGGCCGCGAAGCGGACGTGGCAGAACAGCGCCTGCACCAACCCGACGCCCGCGCACGCCCCGTTGATAGCGGCGATGAGCGGCTTGGGGAACGTGCGGGGCACGTCGACCGGCCGGTGCGGGAGGGTGGCGCCTTCGGCCGAGAGGTCGCCGAGGCGGGCCATGTCCGCGCCGGGGCAGAACGTGGGGCCCGCTCCGGTGACGACGACGGCGCGCACCGCCGGGTCGGCCGCCGCGTCGGTGAGCGCGGCGTAGTACGCGTCCTCGAGGTCGCCCGACCACCCGTTGCGGCGCTCGGGCCGGTTGAACGTGAGCGTGCGGACGCCCGCGCCGTCGGTTTCGACGAGCACGGCCCCCGTCGGGTCGACGTCGGTCATGTGAACCTCGGCTCCCGCTTCTCCAGACCCGCCGCGGCGGCCTCCCGCTGGTTCGGGCTGCCCATGATCGCGCCCATCGCCGCGCGCTCGGCGGCGAGGCCCTCGTCGAGCGGGCCGTTCGCCTGCCGCAGGAGGCCCTTGTCGGCGCGGATCGCGTCCGGGTTGACCGCGGCGATGCGCGCGGCGAGCGTGTGGGCGGCGGCGAGCGGGTCGTCGACGACGCGGGTGACGAGCCCGACCCGGTCCGCCTCCGCCGCGTCGACCGTGCGCCCGGTGTAGGTGAGCTCGGCCGCGACGTCCGGGCCGACCAGCCGCGGCAGGAGCTGGGTGCCCGCCATGTCCGGCGACAGACCCCAGTTGATCTCGAACACGCTGAACACGGCGTCGGGCGCGGCGAGCCGGATGTCGGCGCCCAGCGCCAGCTGCAGGCCGCCGCCCAACGCGTGCCCGCGCACGGCCGCGATGACCGGCACCGGCAGGTCGTACCAGGCCAGCACCGCGCGTTGGCCGAGCGAGCGGCCGTCGGCTCCCGTGGTGGTCGGATCATCGGCCGGGCGCCAACGCTCCCCCGCGGCCATCGAGGAGAACGCCGTGAGGTCGAGGCCCGCGCAGAACGACCGACCTTCGCCGGAGAGCACGACGACCCGCACTTCGGGCGATTCCGCCACCTCGGCCGCCGTGTCGGCCAGCGCGGTGAACATGGCCATGTCGAGCGCGTTGAGCTTGTCGGGGCGGTTGAGCCGGACGTCCGCGACACCGTCGGCGATCGTCCACACCACGCGGTCGGCCACCCGCCGACCCTACCCCCGGACGGCGTACGTGCGCTGTCGCGCTCCGTGGGCTGCTCCGCCGAGTGAGCAGGCGATCGCGGCGCGCTACCGTTCACCCTTATGCGCGGTGCGGAGACCCTCTACGGCAAGCGGATGCTGGTGGAGATCTCGCACACGATCGAACGGTTCGCCCTCGCCGCCGATCCGGGCAGCCCGCTCGTGGTCATCGCCATGTTCCAGAAGCTCTCCTACTTCGCCCGCGAGGTCGACGTCTACCGCGACATCGCCGCGCGGGGTGCCGTCACCGTGGTCGGGCTCGCCGAGGACTTCCCGCCCGAGCTGCCGCCGGGCGTGCGCCACGCGCTGCTCGGCGCCACCGACCCGCTCGCCCGCGAGTGGAGCGTCACCGTGCTCGGGCCGAAGGGCGGCGCCACGCTCGTGGCCGTCGACCAGGAGTCGCTCGACCCGCACGCCAGGACGATCGAGGAGGGCAGGCGTTTCCGCGGATCGTGGTCGTTCTCGCGGTCGGACGCGTACGGCCAGATCCTGCGGCTGCGGGCGCAGCTGCAGCTGGCGGGCGACACCACCGACCGGATCGACGCCGTGCTGCGCGCCGTGCTGGACGAGCCGGAGCCGATGCGCCAGGACTGGTGGGAGGTGCCCCTCACGTTCCTCGGCGACCGGATGGACGGGCTGTTGCGCGAGCGGGCGGCCGCCGTCGCCGAGCTGGAGGCGCTGCGCGAGGACGTGGCCGAGCGCGACCCGCGCACGGGGCTCTACACCGGCGCGTACCTGGAGCGGTGGACCCGCGGGCTCGGGGCGGGCACGCTGCCCATCGGGCTGGTGCTGCTCCGGGTGTTCGGCGTGGGCGAGCTGCGCGGCCAGTACGGGCTGCGGGCCGAGATGGCCGCGCTCCAGGGCCTGCGTGACGGCGTCAACGAGTTGCTACACCCCACCGACCGGCTGGTGCGGATCGGCCCGGAGGACTTCCTCGTGGTGCTGCCGTCGTGGCCGAACGAGCAGGTGCTGCGCCTCACCGACGAGGTCTGCGCGCGGGTAAGCGCGCTCGACCAGGTGTATCCCTTCGTCGCGCTGCCCGCGGTCGCCGCGGCCACGGTGACGCGGGAGCGCCCGCTGCCGGTGGCGCGGCTGGTGCACGAGGTGGCGGCTTAGCCCTACGGCTTGGCCAGGCCCAGGTGGTCGCGGAGGGTGGGGCCGGTGTACTCGGTGCGGAAGCTGCCGAGGTCCTGCAGCTCCGGGATCACCGTGTCCACGAACTCGTCCAGGCCGCCCGGCACGAGGTGCGGCACGAGGATGAACCCGTCCGAGGCGTCCCGCTGCACGTACTCGTCCATCTGCGCGGCGACCTGCTTCGGGGTGCCGACGAACGACTGCCGCGCCGTCGTCTCGATGATCAGCTCGCGGATCGAGAGGCCGCCCTTGGCCGCGGCCAGCTCGCGCCACGAATTGGCGAGCGCCACGGGGTCCTTCTCGTGTCGCACCCGGCCGCGGGTGATGGTCGCGCCCGCGTCGGGCTCGACGTCGGGCAGCGGCCCGTCCGGGTCGTACGCCGAGAGGTCGCGGCCCCACACCTGTTCGAGGAACGCGATCGCGGTCTGCGGGCTCACCTGCTCCCGACGCACCCGCTCGGCGTTCTCCCGGGCCTCGGCCTCGGTGGCGCCGAGCGCGAACGTGGTGGCGGGCAGGATCGTGATCTCCTCCGGCCTGCGGCCGTAGCGCGGCATCCGGCCCTTGAGGTCCTGGTAGAACGCCTGGCCCGCCTCGACGGTGCCGTGCCGGGAGAAGATCGCGTCGGCGGTGCGGGCGCCGAACTCGCGGCCCGCGTCGGAGTCGCCGGACTGGATGAGCACCGGGTGGCCCTGCGGCGTCGGCGGCAGCGTGAAGCGGCCCGCGAACGTGAACTGCGCGCTCTCGAACTTCACCGGCTCGCGGTCGGAGAGCCACAACGCCTTGGCCGCGTCGAGGATCTCCTGCGCCCGCTCGTAGCGCTCCTCGGGCTTCAGGAAGCCGCCCCGGCGGAAGTTCTCGCCGGTGAACGCGTCCGAGCTGGTGACGAGGTTCCACGCGGCGCGCCCACCCGAGAGGTGGTCGAGCGAGGCGAACTGGCGGGCCAGCTCGTACGGCTCGTTGAACGTGGTGTTGATCGTGCCGCCGAGCCCGAGGTGGGTGGTCACCGCGGCGATCGCGTTGAGCACGGTGAGCGTGTCCGGCCTGCCGACCACGTCCAGGTCGTGGATCTTGCCGCGGTGCTCGCGGAGCCGCAGGCCCTCGGCGAGGAACAGGAAGTCGAAGAGGCCGCGCTCGGCGGTGCGGGCGAAGTGCACGAACGAGGCGAAGTCGGTCTGGCTTCCCGACTCCGGGTCGCTCCACACCGTGGTGTTGTTGACGCCCGGGAAGTGCGCGGCGAGGTGGATCTGCTTCTTGATCGGCTGAGTCACCGGTGGGCCCCCGCGAAGTAGTTGGCCGGGCGGGGCAGGCCGAACCGCTCCCGCAGGGTTGCGGACCCGGCGACCGGTCGGCGCAGGCCGAGCTCGTTCAACCGTGCGACGAGTCCGGGGTCGGGGCCGCCGAGCAGGGTGACGCCGTCGGCCGCGCCGCCGCGCACGGCCTCGACCGGGTCGGGCCCGTCGGGGGTGACGTCGAGGAGCACGGCGACCGCGTCGGGGTCGCGCCCGGCGCCCGTGACCACCGCGCGCACCTGTTCCCGCGCCGTGTGCGCGGCGGCGAGGTCCGGCGCGGCGACGCGCACGACGTCGGCCCAGCGGGCGACGACCGGCAGCGCGTCGGGCTCGTCCCGCACGACGACGAGCGGGTGGGCCTGGGGGCTGCGCGGCGTGATCGACGGCCCCTTCACGGAGAAGAACTCGCCGACGAAGTCGATGTAGTGCAGGCGGTCGCGGTCGACGTAGCGGCCGGTGGGCAGGTCGCGGATCACCGCGTCGTCCTCCCACGAGTCCCACAGCCGCACCACCACCTCGACGGCCTCGGCCGCCTCCTGCCACAGCAGCGCGGGCGGCGCCGCGGGCTTGCGGCCGAAGAGCAGCGCCTCCTCCTCGGTGCGCGACACGGCGACCTGCCAGCCCGCCCGGCCCTGCGACACGAGGTCGAGGGTGGCGATGGCCTTGGAGACGTGGAACGGCTCGGTGTGGGTCACGGTGACGGTGGGCACCAGCCCGATCCCGGCCACCACGGGCGCGGCGCGGGCGGCGATCGCGACGGCGTCCAGCGTCGGCGGCGCGGCCTGCTCGGGCGGGACGAACGAGTCGGCCCAGAACACGAGGTCGGCTCCGGTGTCGGCCACGGCCTGCACCGCCGCCAGGTGGTGCGCCGCACTCGGCTCCCCGCTCGTGCCGAGTTCGACCGCGACGTACGCGTGTGCGCCCATGTCCTCCCCAACCACCCGATCGTCGCCGACCATTCCCGATCAGCCGTTGGTGGAGTAGCCGCGGGCGGCGTAGGGAAATCCCGCCAACTCGGTCGTCGCGGGCTTCTGCTGGTAGTAGGAGCGGATCTCGGCGATGCGGCCGTCGGCGGCGAAGACGAACCACTCGGCGCCGCGCGTGGCGACCCGGCCGGTGGCGCCGGGCGGCCGCCAGTACATCGTCCACTCGATCACGGCCTCGACCGGCTGATCGGAGGCCACCAGGCCGTGGTCGACCACCCAGCGGGCCTCGATCATCCCGGCGACCTTGCGCCAGTACCGCGCGAGGTGCTCGCCGCCCCGCACGGGCGCCGAGCCGACGTTGGGGGCCAGGAAGTAGTGGACGACGTCGTCGGCGAGGGTGGCGCGCATCGCCTCGACGTCGCCCGTGGAGCAGCCCTCGTAGTAGCGCCGGACGACCTCGAGCGGGCTCACAGCCGCACCGGGAGCGTGCGCAGTCCGCGCACCAGCGTGCTGTGGCGGTAGGCGAGCTCGGCCGGATCGGCGTCGAGGGCCATGTCCGGGCGGGCGGCGAGCAGCGCCCCGATCGCTTCCTGGCCCTCGATGCGGGCGAGCTGGGCGCCGAGGCAGTGGTGCAGGCCGTGGCCGAACGCGGTGTGCCCGGCCGCGTCGCGGTCGACCCGCAGCTCCGCGGCCTCGGGGAACCGGTCGGGGTCGCGGTTGGCCGCGGCCAGCGAGAGGATCACGACGGCGCCCGCCGGGATCACGACCCCCGCGTACTCGACGTCCTCCGCGGCGAACCGGGCGGGCGTGCTGTGCACCGGGGAGTCGAAGCGGAGGAACTCCTCCACGGCCGCGGGCAGCAGCTCCGGCCGCGCGCGCAGCAGGTCGCGCTGCTCGGGGTGGGTGAGCAGGGCGAGGAGCCCGTTGCCGATGAGGTTGACGGTGGTCTCGTGGCCCGCGATGAGCAGCATCATGGCCATCGCCACGAGTTCCTCGTGGCTCAGCCGGTCGTCGTCGGCGTCGGCGATCAGGGCGCTGATCAGCGCGTCGTCGGGACGCGCCCGCTTCGCCTCGATCAGCGTGGACAGGTAGCCGTGCAGCTTGGTGGCGGATTCCATCTCGTCGGTGCCGTCGACCATGGCGTTGGACCACGCGACGAACTCCTCGCGGTCGTCGGCGGGCACGCCGAGCAGCTCGCAGATCACCAGCACCGGCAGGAGCAGGGCGTAGCCGGGCATGAGGTCGACCGGGCCGCGCGACGGCAGCTCGGCGATCAGCTCGGCCGCGACCTCCCGCACCCGCGGCCGCAGGGCTTCCATCCGGCGCAGCGTGAACACCCGGGAGACGAGCTTGCGGAGCCGCGTGTGCTCCGGCGGGTCCATGAGGATCATCATCGGGATCGGGGTGCCGGGCTGGCCCGCGCGCTGCTCGGGCGGCAGGGTGTAGCGCCAGTCCTTGGACAGCCGCGGGTCGGCCAGCGCGGCCCGGACGTCGGCGTAGCGGCTGAGCAGCCACACCACGCCGTCGGCGCGCTCGACGCGGCGCACCGGGGCGTCGGCGCGCAGCTCGGCGTACGCGGGGTAGGGATCGCGCCAGAAGGCGCCGTCGAACAGCTCGAGGGTGGCGCTCACCCCCGCGAGCCTACCGGCGAGTAGGAGCCAGCGCGGCCGGTTCGAGGGGCACGTCCGGGGGCGGCGGCGCGCCCGTCAGCACGGCGGCGGCGAAGGCGGCGAGCGCGGGCGCGGTCTCGATGCCCGACCCGCCTTGGCCTGCCACGAACCCGAAGCCGGGGTGGTCGGGCCAGCTCCCGACGACCGGGCGGCGGTCGGGCACGAACGAGCGCAGGCCCGCCCAGCTCGTGCGGATCGACCGCAGGCCGAGGCCGGTGGCCTCCTCGACCCGCTCCAGCGCGATGGCGACGTCCAGCTCGTCGGGACGGGCGTCGCCGGGCTCGGCGGGGGTCTCGTCGGCGGGCGAGACGAGCAGGTCGTCGCCCTCGATCTTGTAGTAGAAGCGGTCCAGCGCCTCGCAGACCATGGCGCCGTGCAGCCGCGCGCGGTCGGGCACCCGGGCGACGGCGATCGTCCGGCGGTAGGGCTGCAGGCCGATCCGGGGCACGCCCGCGCGTTCGGCGACGACGTCGGCCCACGCACCGGCCGCGTCGACGACCAGGCTCGTGGCGATGTCCCCCACCCGCCACCCGGTGCCGTCGCGCGTGATGTGCTGGGCCGGGGCCGCCGTCCGCACGCTGCCGCCCCTCGCCTTGAGGCCGCGGACGTAGGCCTGGTGCAGCGCGTCGGTGTCGACGGAGGCCGCGACCGTGCGGGCGGCCGCGCGGACCCACCCCGGCCGCAGGGTAGGAGCGTGCTCCTCGGCCTCGGCCGGGGTCAGGGCGACCGGCGCGTCCGGCTCCCCCGCGCGCTCGGCCAGCATGGTCGTCAGCCCCGCCTCGGACGCGTCGTCGCCTGCCGTCCAGAGGACGTCGAGCGGCCGCAGCAGCGGCGGGGCGGCCAGCTCCTCGGCCAGCCGGGCGAAGCGGGGGCCGGAGGCGGCGATCAGCGCGCGCACGACGTCCTTGCCGTGGCCGGGGATCCACGTGGCCGCCGATCGCGCCGTCGAGTGCCGGGCCAGCTCGGGCTCGGCCTCCAGGAGCGTCACCGAGCGGGTGGCGGCGAGCTCGTAGGCCACCGAGGCACCCGCGATGCCGCCGCCCACGACCACCACGTCACACACGTCCATGGCTGGACCGTAATTCGCTCGCGCCCCGCCCGACAGGCGCCCTACCGTGGCGGGCATGCGCAACTGAGACGCCCCCGGCCCGGTTCCCCTCATCACCCCTTCTCCGGAGGTGCGCATGTCTACCCAACCCATCCCGTCCGCCGAGCAGCCCGTGGCGACCAACCGCGCGGAGCGACGGCGCAAGGGCAAGACCACCGACCCGGCGCTGCTGCAGCACGGGCTCGCCGACCAGGCGGCTCGGGCCCGCACCACGGCGCGCGGGCGTCGTATCAACCCGGTGCGCCGCACGGGCTGAGCGGGCGCGACTGCCAGGATGGCGCGGTGAGCACCTGCGACGTCTGGTGGGCCGCACCCGTGGCACCGGCCGACGCGCCCGGGCTCGTCGCGTTGCTCGACGGGCACGAGCGGGCCCGCCTGGGTCGCTTCCGCCGCGACGTCGACGCCGCCCGGTACCTCGCCGCGCACGCCCTCACGCGGGTCGTGCTGGGCGTCCGGCTCGGGCGCCCGCCCGCGAGCCTGGTGTTCGACCGCACCTGCCGGTGCGGCGAGCCGCACGGCAAGCCCACGCTCGCGGGCGGGCCCGGGTTCTCGTTCACCCACGCGGGCGCGGTCGTGGGCGTCGCGGTGCTCGACGGCGGTCCGGTCGGGCTGGACGTCGAGCCCGTGCGGGCCCTTCCCGACCTGGAGGGCATGGCCGCGCACGTCGGGGCGCCCGCGGAGCCCGCGGCGTTCTTCCGGGCGTGGACCCGCAAGGAGGCCCTGCTGAAGGCCACCGGCGAGGGCCTGGCCAGCCCCATGGCCGCGATCGTCCTCGACGAGGACGGCGTGGTGGCGTGGTGCGGGGACGGCGCGCCGGACGGCCCGGTGTGGCTGCGGGACCTGGTGGCCCCCGACGGCTCCCCCGCCGCGGTGGCGGGCCTCGGCGCGGTGGCCCCACCAATAGCCGAACACGACGCCCGCCCCCTCCTGACCACCACAGCGACGGCGGCGCCGCGGGATTGTCGGGGTGCTCCGGGAAGATGAGGCCGTGAGCGGTCCGGGTGCGCGCTGGGTGCTGCACCTCGACATGGACGCCTTCTACGCCTCGGCCGAGCAGCTCACCCGGCCCACCCTGCGCGAGCGACCGGTGCTCGTGGGTGGGCTCGGACCACGGGGGGTGGTCGCCGGGGCCAGCTACCAGGCGCGTGTGTTCGGTGCCCGTTCCGCGATGCCCATGGGCCAGGCCCGGCGGCTGTGCCCGCACGCCACCGTGCTCCCCCCGCGCTTCGCGCTCTACCAGGCCCTCTCCGAGCAGGTCATGGGCGTGCTCGCCGACGCGGCCCCGGTGGTGGAGCCGGTGTCGCTCGACGAGGCCTTCCTCGAGCCGCCGCAGCTCGCGGGCGCGGCCGCGGCCGAGGTCGAGCGGTTCGCCGCCGCGCTGCGGGCCGATGTCCGCTCGGTCACGGGCCTGCCCGCGTCGGTCGGGGCGGGCTCGGGCAAGCAGCTCGCCAAGATCGCGTCGGAGCTGGCGAAGCCCGACGGTCTGCGCGTCGTCGACCCGGCCGCCCAACACGACGTCCTCGCCCCGCTGCCGGTCCGGATGCTCTGGGGGGTGGGCCCGGTGGCCGAGGCGGCGCTGCTGCGGGCGGGTGTGCAGACGATCGGCGAGCTGGCAGGCCTCGACACGCGGGAGGCCGCACGGCTGCTGGGCGGCACGGTCGGCACCGAGCTGCACCGCCTGGCCCAGGGCGTCGACGACCGGCCGGTGGCGCCGCGGGCCGCGGCCAAGCAGGTGAGCGCCGAGACCACGTTCGACGTCGACCTCACGGCGATGAGCGCGGTGCACGACGCCGTCGCCCGGCTGGCCGAGGCGGCGCACCGGCGGCTGCTCGCCTCGGGGCGCGCGGCCCGCACCGTCACGGTCAAGGTCCGCAGCGCCGACTTCACCACCGCCACCCGCTCGGAGACCGCCACCGAGGCCAGCACCGATCTCGCCGTGCTCACGGCCACGGCCCAGCGCCTGGCCCGCGCGGCCGTGCCCGACGGCGGCGTACGGCTGCTCGGCGTGTCGCTCGCCGGGCTCGGTGACGAGCCGCCGCCCGCGCTGTTCACCACGGCACCCGAACCCGCCGCCGCAGCCCCGCAGGCGGCGCCCGCCCCCGTCGAGCAGGCCGAGCTGCCGCGGCCGTGGCGCACCGGCGACGACGTCAACCACCCCGAGCACGGCCACGGCTGGGTGCAGGGCGCCGGGCACGGCCGCGTCACCGTGCGCTTCGAAACCCGCAGCAGCGGGCCGGGCCGGGCGCTCACCGTCGCCGCCGACGACCCCGCGCTGCGGCGCGCGGATCCGCTCGCCTGCCTGTCCTGATGATGTTCACCGGCGCGGCCGCGCGTTGTGAGGTTCGCGTGACCTCCCGGGTCTACCCTCGGCCGCGTCGATCAGCGGGGTCGATCAGCGGGGGGAGGCCCACGATCATCACCGATCGCAGCGGAGCGCGGCGGACCAGGCATTGGTGGGGCATCGCGACCCTGCTGCTGGCCACCGGTGCGCTCCTCGCCGCGGGTCGCGCGGCCGTCACGATGGTCTACCTGAGCGTGGCCTACCGCGACCAGCTCAACCCGATCACCCGGCCTGCCAGCTACTACGTCTACGTCGACGGCGGGCGCGGCCCGTTCGAGACGTCGTCGATCCTGCTGGCGCTCGGCGTGTTCGGCCTGCTCATCGGGATGGCGGGCGCGGGCGTGCGGATGGCGGGCCGCCCCACGGTGCTGTTCGGCGTCTGGGCCTGCTGCATGCTCCTCGCGGCGATCTTCCCGACCGACGACTCCCCCGACATCGAGACCCTCGCGGGCCTGATCCACCAGTTCGCGGGCGCAGGCATCCTGGCGCTGCTGTCGTTCGCCGGGCTCGCCGCCGCGCCACGGCTCGCCGAGTCACCCGCCTGGCAACCCGTGGTCGGCATCGTGCGGCTGCTGTCCATCGGCGCGGCCCTGCTCGCGGCGGGCTACGTGATGACGCGCCTCGTCCAGCTCGACCCCGCGATGCTCACGCTCTTCGGGGGCGTCGACATCGGCGGGATCCTGCAGCGCATGGTGTTCGGGTTCGACATCGGCGTGATCGCGGCGCTCGCGGTGCACCTCGTCCGCGTCTCGTGGCACGCCCTGCGGGCCTGGCGCGACACCTCGGTGCCCGCTAGCCCTCCTTGTCCGTGACGCCGGCGGCGTCGAACGTCGCCACGTCGCGCAACGCCCGCGCGGCCCCCTGGGCCACCGGGAGGGCCAGCAGCGCACCGGTGCCCTCGCCGAGCCGCATCTCCAGGTCGATCACCGGGTCGAGGCCGAGGTGGGCCAACGCCAGCTGGTGGGCGGGCTCCACCGAGCGGTGACCCGCGAGGCACGCGCCCACGGCGTGCGGCGCGAACGCGGCGGCCACCAGCGCCGCCGCCCCCGCGTTGACGCCGTCGAGCAGCACTGGCACGCGCGCCGCCGCCCCGCCGAGCACGAACCCGGCCAGCGCCGCGTGCTCCAAGCCGCCGAACGCCGCGAGCACCCCCAGCGGGTCGGCCGGATCGGGGCGGTGCCGCGCCAACGCCCGGCGCACGACGTCGATCTTGCGGGCGAGCGTGGCGTCGTCGATGCCGGTGCCGCGGCCGGTCGCGTCGGCGGGGTCGGCGCCGGTGAACGCGCAGGTGAGGGCGGCCGCGGCGGTGGTGTTCGCGATGCCCATGTCGCCGGTGAGGAGCGCGCGGTGGCCCGCGGCCACCAGGTCCCGCGCGACCTCGATGCCGACCTCGACGGCGGCCGCCGCCTGCCCCCTGGTCAGCGCGGGACCGGTCGTCATGTCGGCGGTGCCCTCGGCGACCCGGCGCGCGACGAGCCCGGGCTGCGGGTCGAGCGGCGCGGCCACCCCGACGTCCACGACCAACACCTCCGCCCCGATCTGGCGGGCGAACGCGTTGACGACGGCGCCGCCCGCGAGGAAGTTCGCCACCATCTGCGCGGTGACCTCCCGCGGCCACGGCGTGACCCCCTGGGCGTGCACGCCGTGGTCGCCCGCGAACACCGCGACCGCCGCGGGCTCGGGCACCGGCGGCGGGCACGCACCGGCGATGCCCGCCAAGGTCACGCCGAGCTCGCCCACCCGACCGAGCGCCCCGCGGGGCATCGTCATCCGGTCGAGGCGCTCACGCGCGGCGGCCCGAGCCGTTTCGTCGGGCGGCGCGATCGCGGTGACCGTGCGGGCGAGCAACGACATGGGTGTCCTCCACAACGGAGTGTTTGGGAACGCGGCACGTTCGGGAAAGCCCCCCACAACGGTTCACACCACAGAGTGTGTCGTTCATCACCCCAGAGAGGTGGCCGTGAACAGCACAGTAACCATCCTCATCGTCGTTGTCGTCCTGCTGGTGATCGCGCTCGCAGCCGTCGGGGCCATGTTGGCCAAGCGGCGTCGGTCGGAGCACCTCCAGGAGCACTACGGCGCCGAGTACGAGCGCACCGTCGCTGAACGCGGCGACCGCCGTGCCGCCGAGGCCGCGCTCACCGAGCGCGAGAAGCGGCACCGCTCGCTCGACATCCGCGAGCTGGAGCCCGCCGAGCGCGAGTCCTTCGAGAACAGCTGGGTCGACGTCCAGCGCGGTTTCGTCGACAACCCGGTGCAGTCCGTGCGACGCGCCGACGCACTGGTCGTCGACATCATGCGCACCCGCGGCTACCCGGTCGACGACTTCGACCGCCAGGCCGAAGACATCTCCGTCGAGCACCCGCAGGTCGTCCAGCACTTCCGCGACGCCCGCGCCACGCGCGTGGCCACCGACGAAGGCGCGGTCGACACCGAACGCCAGCGCCAGGCCGTGACGTCCTACCGCGCGCTGATCGAGGCCCTGCTGCACGGGGAGTCCCACCAGAACACCACTGCCACTACGACCGAGGAGCGCACGCGATGACCACCGAGCACCAGGACGACCAGCGCCGCAGCGGCGGTTTCCGCGAGGCCGTCAACGAGCTTTTCGGACGGAACGAGCACGACTCGCGCGACACCAGCCAGCTCGACGCGCTCGACCGCGACGAGGCGCGCCGCCACGGCGACCCGGATCCCACTGCGGACCGGCACGCGTACGGCGACCAGGCCGCGGTCGCGCAGCCGGGCGAAGCCCGCCTCGACGACCCGGCCGGGCAGACGACGTCGGGCGCCCACTACGACGCCGGAGCGGACTCCCGCGTGGACGACACCGCCACGGCACGCCACGGCGACCCGCTCGCCGACAACGCAGCGGCTCGGGAGAACATCCGCTTCGACGACGGCGTGGTGGACGACCGCCCGGGCACCGACCCCCGCGCGCAGGAGACCCCTTCGCAGGGCCAGCCGCTCGCCCAGGAGCAGCACCTCGGCGAGACCCGGACCCCGCACGGCGGCGAGGTGCGCGGCGACACCGTCGCCCCGGAGCACGTACGCCAGGGTGGCGATCCCACCGCGCAGGGCCAGGTGCAGCACGGTGGCGAGCTGCGCGGCGACGCCGTCGGCACGCGGTCGGACGCCGACCTCGACGCGGGCACGTCGGTGCGTGACACCGGTGCCGCGTCCGACGCCAACCTCGGCGCAGGCGCCCCGGGGCGCGACGCCGGTGCCGCGAGCACCGCGGGTGTCGGGGCGGGCGCCGCGCACCACGACTCGAGCGCCGACGGTGACGAGGAGCGTGCCGCCCTCGTGACCCGCGACCGCGCCGAGTCCTACAGCGCCCGCTGGGACAGCGTGAAGGGCGAGTTCGTCGACGAGCCCCGCCGTGCGGTCGCCGACGCCGACGCGCTGGTCGGTGAACTGCTCGACGAGCTCCAGGAGCTGTTCAAGCAGCAGCGCACCCAGATCGAGCAGGGCCTGGACGCCGACGAGACGTCCACAGAGGACCTGCGGGTCGCGCTGCGGCGCTACCGCAGCTTCTTCGACCGGCTGCTCTCGATCTGACCCCGAGGGGGGCGCCGAGCCCTCCTAGACTGCGGCCGTGAACGCCGCTCCCCTCCCGATCGTCCCGGGTCTCGAACGACCCGAGGCGATCGGGAGGGGCGGCTTCGGGGTCGTGTACGCCGCCGACGAACCCGCGTTCGGGCGTCGCGTCGCCGTGAAGGTGCTCACCGCCCGCATCGGCGACGACGAGGCCCGGCGCGGGTTCGAGCGTGAGTGCCGGGCCATGGGCACGCTGTCGGGCCATCCGCACATCGTCGCCGTCCACCGCGGAGGCACCACGCCGAACGGCGAGCCCTTCATCGTCATGGACTTCATGTCCGGGGGCTCGCTCGCCGACCGGATGGCACACGGCGGGCCGTTGCCGTGGTCGGAGGTCCTCGACATCGGCGTGCTGCTCGCGGGCGCGCTCGAGACCGCGCACCGGGCCGGGATCCTGCACCTCGACGTCAAGCCCGCCAACATCCTCATGTCCCGCTTCGCCGAGCCCGCGCTCGGCGATTTCGGCATCTCCCGCCTCCCCGGTCTCACCGTGACACTGGACGGGCGGGTGCGCGCCACCGCCACGTACAGCGCGCCCGAGCGCCTCATGAACGGCGAAGCGACCGTCGCGACCGACCTGTACGGGCTCGGCGCCACGCTCTTCGCGCTGCTCAGCGGGGGTCCGGCGTTCGCGGGCGAGACCGGTGAGGAGATCGTGGTGACGGTCGCGCGCATCCTGCGCGAACCCGTGCCCGACCTGCGCGCGAAGGGGGTGCCCGGTGAGCTCGCCGAGGTCGTCGAGCGGCTGATGGCCAAGGAGCCCGGCGACCGGCCCGCCTCGGCGGCCGACACGGCGGCGCTGCTGCAGGCGGTCCAGCGCGCGACCGGCCGGTCGGTGACCCGGCCGGTGATCGAGGGCGCCCGCACCGCCCACCTCCCGAAGGCCGCACCGGGATCGGCACCCGAGGCGGCGACGTCCGTGGTCACCACGGCCAGAGGTCCGGGCGGCTCGGCGGCGACCACCACGACGCAGCCCGGCCCGCCCTCCCACCTGCCCGCCTCCGTGGCCACCCGCCGCACCGGAGCCCGACGCCGACGCGCCCTGGGCGCCCGCGCCCGACCGGGCCGCCGCCACGCACTGGTCGGAGCCGTACCGCACCCCGGCGGCCGACCGGCCGCCGACCGGCCACGCGCATCCGCCGTGGACCCCCGCGCACGGTTCCGCGGAACCGCCGCCGTGGGCGGCCGCCCCGGCCGACCGGCCGCCGCCCACGCGCGCCGATGCGGCGCCGCCGTGGCCCCCGCCGCCGCCCGCCCCGCCGGTGCCCCGCCGCGGCGGCCGGGGCTGGCTGATCGGCGGCGTCGCGGCCGCGCTGGTGGTCGTCGTCGGGCTCGTCACGACGTTCGTGCTGCTCGGCCGCACGTCCCCGCCCGGCCCGGTCGTCCCCACCCCGACTCCGACGGCCGCCGCCACCACGCCCCCGCCGCCGACGTCCGCCGGCACCGCGGCGGTCGCGGTCGCCCCCGGCATCACGCACCCTGCGACCGCCGACGTCGCCACCGTGCTCGACGCCTACGTCACGGGCATCAACGAGCGCCGCTACTCCGACTCGTTCGCGCTGCTGAGCCCGGACAACCCGACCGCGAAGAAGGGCGTGCAGGCCTGGATCGACGCCGAGTCGAGCACCCAGATCCGCGACGCCCGCCTCCGGTCGGTGAGCGACGGCCCGACAGGCACGGTGAATGCCGAGATGACGTTCACCAGCACCCAGAGCGCCGAACTCGGCCCGAACGGGCAGACCTGCTCGCAGTGGGACCTCGTCTACACGATGGTCGGCCCCGGCCCCGACTGGCGCATCCGCCTCGCAGGCAGCCGCAGCGACCCCGTCGCCTGTTAGTAGAACGGCTCCGTGACGCCCTCGCCGAGCCCGGCGACGGCGCCGATCACCACCACCGCGGGCGGCGAGATCTCCGCGCTCCGCACCACCTCGGCCACCGTCGCCAACGTGGCCCGCACCGACCGCTGGATCCGCATCGTGCCGTCCTGCACCACGGCGACGGGGGTGTCGGCCGGTCGGCCCGCGTCGAGCAGCGCCCGCGCGAACGCCTCGATCCGTTCGACGGCCATCATCAGGACGATGGTGCCGCGGAGCCTGCCGAGGGCGTCCCAGTCGACGAGGCTCTGCGGATCGCCGGGGGCGACGTGCCCGGACACCACCACGATCTCGTGCGTCACGCCGCGGTGGCTGACCGGCACGTCGGCGACGGCGGGCGCGGCGAACGCGCTGGTCACGCCGGGCACCACGGTGACCGGCACCCCCGCCTCCGCGCACGCGAGGACCTCCTCGAAGCCGCGGCCGAAGACGTACGGGTCGCCGCCCTTGAGCCGCACGACGAACCGCCCCGCCCGGGCGTGGTCGATGAGCAGCTCGTTGATCCGGGCCTGGTTCATCGCCCGCCCGTACGGGATCTTCGACGCGTCGATCACCTCGACGTGCGGGCCGAGCTGGTCGAGCAGGTCGCGCGGGCCGAGCCGGTCGGTGACCACCACGTCGGCGCGGGCGAGCAGCCGCCGCCCCCGCACGGTGATCAGCTCCGGGTCGCCGGGCCCGCCGCCCACGAGCGCGACGCCGGGCCGCACGGGCTCGGCGGCGCCGTCGACGATCCCGGCGGCCAGCGCCTCCACCAGCGCGGTGCGCACGGCGGCCGAGCGCCGGGGCTGACGGCGGGCGAGCACGCCGACGGTGAGCCCGTCGTGCCGTCCGACGGCCGGGGTGACCGCGCTGCCCGCCGGGGCGTCGTCGGCCCGCACGCAGAACACCCGCACGCGCTCCGCCTCCTCGGCGACCGCGGCGTTGACGGCCGGATCGTCCGTGCAGGCGATCGCGTACCAGGCGCCGTCCAGGTCGCCGTCGCGGTAGGGGCGGGCGGTCCACGTCAGCTCGGCCGCCATGGCCTCGACGGCGGGCGTGACCTCCGGCGCGACCACCTCCACGACCGCACCCGCCGCGAGGAGGCCGACGAGCCGCCGCTGCGCCACCGGGCCGCCGCCCACGACGACGACGCGGCGCCCGGCGAGGTCGAGGCCTGCCAGGTACGGCTCAGGCATGGGTTCTTCCCGGCATGCCGGACAGTCTCTGTTGCGCGGAAGCCCGCCGTCCAGCCGGGTCTAGCGCGGCGCCCGGGCGGCACACTCCCGCACCGCCTCGACCAGCGGGGGCCAGAGCGCCGCGGGCAGGTTGTGGCCCATCCCGGGGAAGACGAGCAGCCGGGCCCCCTGCACCGCGCGCGCCGTCGCCCGTCCCGCGGCGGGCCGGATGAGCGGGTCGTCCGCGCCGTGCACCACCAGCGTGGGCACCCGCAGGCCGCGCAGCCCCATGAGCCTGCTCGGCGAGGCCATGGCGGCGGCCAGCTGCCTGCGCGGGCTGCCCGCGTCCGCACCGGCGGCGAGGCCGCGGGCGAAGGCGCGGCGGGCGTAGGCGCGCAGCCAGTCCTCGTCGAGCGGGTAGCCCGGCGAGCCGATCACGCGGAACGTCGCCACCGCACGGGCCGCGGCCTCGTCGGGGTTGCGGGCGGGCGGCGCGAGGAGCGCGGCAGCGCCCCGCCGGGTCGGGATGCCCAGCCACGGCGCGGGCGTCGACATCACCGAGGTGAGCGACCGCACCCGCGCCGGGTGCTCGATCGCCACGGCCTGCGCGATCATCCCGCCCAGCGACGTGCCCAGCACGTGCGCCGACTCCCACCCGAGCGCGTCCAGCACGGCGACGGCGTCGGCCGCCATGTCGGAGATCCGGTACGGCGCGACGAGCCGGGGCACGGTGCACAGCGCGCTCAGCGACGGCGCGCCCCGCCAGGTGAGGTGCGTGGACGCCCCGGAGTCGCGGTTGTCGAAGCGGGCCACCGTGAATCCCGCCTCGGCGAAGCCGGCGAGCAGCCCTTCCGGCCAGTAGATCATCTGCATGCCGAGGCCCATGATGAGCAGCAACGGTTCGCCGCCGTCGTCGCCGACCTGCTCGAACGCCAATGCGACGTTCCCGTTGTGGGCGGTCACCATGCCTCCGCGGAGGGGAGCGTGTCGACGGCCATGATGCCGGGTCGGCCCGTCATGCGGCGCGAGCACCCTCGTCGACGGCCGTCTCCAGCGCGGTAGCGGACGTCCGCAGCGCCACGTCGAGCACCCGCGCGCGTCGCCGCGGGTTCATCATGTTGCCGCCCATGGCCGCGAGGTCGGCGGGCCCGGGGGTGAGCACCGTGACCCGCACACCTGCCGCCCGCACGGCCCGCACCTCGGCGTCCAGCCAGCGCGTGAGCAGGCACCGCACACCCCGCTCGACGCCCGCGATCGGGTCGAGCGGCCGGTCGTACTCGTGGCTGGCCAGGGGCGCGAGCACGTACACCTCGTCCAGCTGCGGCGCACCCGGCCGCGCGAGCAGCCCCAGCGACGTGGACGACGCCACCCCGCCGTCGACGTAGCGGTGCCCGTCGATCACCTGCGGCGTGAACCAGCCCGGGATGGAGCACGAGGCCAGCACGGCCTCCCCGACCGTCGACGGCGGCCCGCCCGGGCGCCCGAACACGGTGCGGCGGCCGGAGTCGTAGTCGACGGCCACCACCCACAGCGGCGCGCCGGGCACCCAGCCGTCGCCGGTGACGCCCAGCCGCGTCTGCAGCACCGTCACCAGCTGGATCAGCGACCCCAGCTGCCCCCGGCCCGCGGGCAGCAGCGCGGACGCGGCGATCACCGGGTTGACCGTGCGCGGGTGTGTGACCACCCGGGCGACGAGCCGGGGCGACCCGATCCACGGCAGCGGGAGCGGCGGACGACCGTCGCCCGTCTCGCGTTCGATGGTGCGCATGTCGGGCAGCTCGGACGTGGTGCCGTGCTGGTGGGCCAGCAGCTCGTCCACGCCCATGCCGCAGCGCAGCGCCGCCCCGAGCACGGCGCCCGCGCTCGTGCCGAGCACCAGGTCCAGCTCGCCGAGCGGGCGCCCGACCCGCTCCTGCACGGCGGGCAGCGCACCGGTCATCCACGCCGAGCCGAGGATGCCGCCCGCCCCCAGCACCAGCCCCGTGCGCGTCATCCCCGACCCCCTCAGCTCGGCTTCAACTCGTCGAGGCTCGCACCGATCGCGTCGGCGAGCACGTCGACGTCCCCCATCGCGTCGCGATCGGCGTTGAGTCCGTAGAAGATGCCGCCGTCGTAGCTGGTGATACCGATCGACACCGCCTGGCCCTTCGCCAGCGGGACGACCGGGTACATGTCCCGCATCCGCGCACCCATCGCGTAGAGCGGGAACTGCGGGCCGGGCACGTTGGTGACGACCACGTTGAACACCCGCGAGGACATCGAGCTGGTGAGGCGGGCGCTCATGCTGTGCAGCGTGGGCGTGGCCAGGCCGACCAGCCCGACCAGCGCGCTGGCCCCGATGGCCTGCCCGCTGCTCTTGTGCCCGGCCATGGCCGCGGTGACGGCCTTGAGCCGGACGACGGGGTCCGGCTCGCCGACGGGAAGGTCCACGAAGTACGCCGAGATCTGGTTGCCCAGCTTGCCGCCCGTGCTCCGGGCGCGGACGCTCACCGGCACCATCGCCCGCACCGTCGTGGTGGCGCGCACCGGCTCCCCGCGGGTGGTCATCCACCGCCGCAACGCCCCGGTGACGACGGTGAGCACGACGTCGTTGACCGTGCCGCCGTGCTCCTTGCGGATCGCCTTGTAGTCGTCGAGGGGGCCCGCGGCCGTGCCGTAGCGGCGCTGCTTGCCGATCGGCGCGTTGAGCGGGTTGGCCGGGGCGGGCCGCGACGCCGACCGCGCGGCCGCGAGCATCGCCCCGCCGGTGCGCACGACCGACTGGACGTCGAGCAGCGCCCGCTGCGCGGTGCCGAACATCAGCTGGGGCCTCAGCAGCTGCTCCTGCACGGCGTCGGCGGCGAGCTCGAGGCCGGACGGCTCGGGCGCGGGGCGCCAGTCGTCGGCCGGGGACTCGCGCGGGGTCGGGGTGACGTCCAGCAGCACCGTGCCGACGTCGATCGACGACAGCCCGTCGACCATCGCGTGGTGGATCTTGGTGACGATCGCGAACCGGTCGTCGGAGAGCCCCTCGACCAGGTAGATCTCCCAGAGCGGCCGGGCCCGGTCGAGCTGGCGCGACATGAGGCGGCCGACGAGCTCGCGCAGCTGCGCGTCCGTGCCGGGAGCGGGCAGGGCGGAGCGGCGGACGTGGTAGTCGAGCTCGAAGCCGGGGTCGTCGACCCACACGGGCAGCCCGAGGTGCACCGGCACCTCGCGGATCTTCTGCCGGTACCGCGGAACGCCCGCCAACCGCTCGCCGATCTGCGCGACGAAGCGGTCCGGGTCGAAGTCGGGGGTGTCGTCGAAGGTCATGAGGCCGCCGACGTGCATCGGCGTGGTCGACTCCTCCATGAAGAGGAACGACGCGTCCAGGGGCGACAGCCGGTCCGCCATGACGACCTCCCGCTACGCCGCTTCTCCGTGCCGATCTTCCCGCCGACGGTATCGCGGGGGACGGCCGGTCAACCAGCGGCGGCCGCGACGAGCCGCGCGACGGCCTCCGGCTGCCCCGCCGGGTGGGTGTGCAGGAACGAGGCGTGCACGCCGCGGTGGACGAAGCCCTCGGGCTCGGCGCCGCGCCACGCCCACGCCGGGTCGGCGGCGCGGGGGGTGACGGCGCAGCGGTGGAACTCGTGCCCGGTCACCCGGGCGCCCACGGGGTGCAGCGGGGACGGGGTGAGCGCCACGGCATCGCGGTAGCCCAGCGTGAGCCGGGCCGTCATCGTCGCGGCGGCGGGCAGGACGTCGCACATGGGCGCGCCGTCGAGGGTGGCGCACAGGTAGAGCAGGCCACCGCACTCGGCGTGCACCGGCGCGCCGGAGTCGGCGAGCGCCCGCACCGCCGCGCGCAGTTCGACGTTGGCCGCGAGCGCCCCGACGTGCTCCTCGGGGAAGCCGCCGGGCAGCACGAGCGCGGCCGTGCCGTCGGGGAGGCGGGTGTCGCGCAGCGGGTCGACGACCACGACCTCCGCCCCCGCGGCGGCCAGCAGCTCGACGTGCTCGGCGTAGCCGAAGGTGAAGGCCTGGCCACCTAGGACGGCGACCCGGACCGGCGGCGCGCCTGCCGCCCGCCCGGCAGGCGCTCCGGCGCCCGCTTCGAGCGCGGCGCCTGCCGTGGGCCGTGCTCGTCCGCGGTCGGCCGCGTCGTGAACGACATCGGGCGACCACGCAGGGCCGGGTGGCAGCGGGCGGGCCAGCGCCGTCACCGCGTCGAGGTCGACGTGCGCGGCCACCAGCTCGGCCATGGCGTCCACCGCCGCCGTCGCCGCCGTGCCGTGCTCGGCCGCGGTGACGAGCCCCAGGTGCCGCGACGGCACGGCGAGCGTCTCTCGGCGGGGCAGCGCGCCGAGCACCGGCAGCCCGACCTCGGCCGCGGCCGCGCGCAGCACCTCCTCGTGCCGGGGCGACCCGACCCGGTTGAGCACCACACCCGCCAGGTCGACCGCGGGGTCGAAGGAACGGAAGCCGTGCAGCAGCGCGGCGACGCTGCGCGACTGGCCGCGGGCGTCGACGACCAGCACGACCGGCGCCCCGAGCAGCCCGGCGACCTCCGCGGTCGACCCGCTGCCGTCGGCCAGCCGCCCGTCGAAGAGCCCCATCACGCCCTCGACGACCGCGACCTCCGCCCCGGCCGCGCCGTGCCGGGCCAGCGGCGCGATCCGGTCGGCCCCGACCAGCACCGGGTCGAGGTTGCGCCCGGGCAGGCCCGCGGCGAGCGTGTGGTAGCCGGGGTCGATGTAGTCCGGGCCCACCTTGAACGGCGCCACGGCGGTGCCGCGGCGGCGCAGCGCGGCCATGAGGCCGGTGGCCACCGTCGTCTTCCCCGACCCGGAGGCGGGCGCCGCGACGACGAGGGCGCGCGCGGTCACTCGTGGCCCAGCACCGGGTGCGGCACGTACGGCGCCTCGAGCGCAGCGACCTCGTCCTCGTCGAGCTCCACGTCGAGCGCCGAGATCGCGTCCTCGACGTGGCCCGGCTTGGTCGCCCCGATGATCGGCGCCGTCACCGCCTCGCGCTGCAGCACCCAGGCCAGCGCCACCTGCGCGGGCCGCAGCCCGCGGGCCTTGGCGACGTCCGCGACCGCCTGCACGACCGCGTCGTCGGCGTCGGTGTACATCGCGTCGGCGATCGTGTCGGTGTCCGCCCGGGTGGTGCCGCCCGCCTGCGGACCCCGCGCCAGCCGTCCGCGGGCGAGCGGGCTCCACGGGATCACGCCGACGCCCTGGTCGAGGCAGAGCGGGTGCATCTCCCGCTCCTCCTCGCGGTAGATCAGGTTGTAGTGGTCCTGCATGCACGCGAAGCGGGTCCAGCCGCCGAGGTCGGCCACGTGCTGGGCCTTGGCGAACTGCCAGGCGTACATGCTGGACGCGCCGATGTAGCGGGCCTTGCCCGCCCGCACCACGTCGTGCAGCGCCTCCATCGTCTCCTCGATCGGCGTGTGCGGGTCCCAGCGGTGGATCTGGTAGAGGTCGACGTGGTCGGTGCCCAGCCGCCGCAGCGAGGCGTCGATCGAGGCCAGGATGTGCTTGCGGGACAGGCCCCGGTCGTTCGGGCCGTCCGACATGGGGTTGAACACCTTGGTCGCGAGCACGTAGTCGTCGCGAGCGGGGAAGAACTCCCCCAGCAGCGTGCCCGTGACCTCCTCGGACGCGCCGAGCGAGTACATGTCGGCCGTGTCGAAGAAGATCACCCCGGCGTCGACGGCGGCGCGGACGAGCGGGCGGCTCGCGTCGAGGTCCAGCACCCACTCCCGCCACGCGGACGAGCCGTAGCTCATCATGCCGAGGCAGATGCGCGACACCGAGAGACCGGTCGCGCCCAGTCGCGTGTACTCCATCACCACTCGATTCCCCGCTGGCCCTTCTGGCCCGCGTCCATCGGATGCTTGATCTTGGTGGTTTCCATGACGAGGTCGGCGGCGGCCACCAGCTCGGGCGCCGCGTCCCGACCGGTCACGATGACGTGTTGGCGGCCTTCGCGGCGGGCGAGCACGTCGACGACCTCGCCGACGTCCACCCAGCCCCATTTCATGGGGTACGTGAACTCGTCGAGCACGTACATCTGGTGGGTCTGCGCCTCGATCCGGCGGCGGATCTCGGCCCAGCCCTCGGCGGCCTGGGCGGCGTGGTCGGCCTCCGTGCCCGCCTTGCGCGCCCAGGACCAGCCTTCGCCCATCTTGTGCCACTCGACGGGCCCGCCCTCGCCGGTCTCGGCGTGCAGGCGGCCGAGCGCCCGGAACGCCGCCTCCTCGCCGACCTTCCACTTCGCCGACTTCACGAACTGGAACACCCCGATCGACCAGCCCTGGTTCCAGCCGCGCAGCGCCAGCCCGAACGCCGCCGTCGACTTGCCCTTCATCTCGCCGGTGTGGACGACGAGCAGCGGGCGGTTGCGGCGCTGGCGGGTGGTGAGCCCGTCGACGGGCACGCTCGTGACCTGTCCCTGCGGCATGTTCCCTCCTAAGCCGCCCGTGCGGCGCGGACGACGTCGGTGACCCGGTCGACCGACAGCTCGCCGATCCCCACCAGCTCCCCCGCCGCGGCGCGGGCGATCCGGGCGGCGAGGCCGAGCCGCACGGGTCCGCTCTCGCAGTCCACCACGACGGTGGCCACGCCGTCGGCGGCCAGCAGCGCGGCGGCCCGGCAGGCGTCGCGCACGGGTTCGCCGCCGGTGTGGCCGTTGACGCCGACGGTCGCCCGGCCGTCGGTGAGGACGACGAGCAGGGCGCGCCGCCGGGGGTCGCGCAGCCGCTCGACCGCCAGCACCTTGCGGGCGCGCAACAGGCCGCCCGCGAGCGGGGTGCGGCCGCCGGTGCGCAGCTCGGAGAGGCGGACGCGGGCGGCCGGAACGCTCGAGGTCGGCGGCAGCACCAGCTCGGCAACCGTGCCGCGGAAGGTGATCAGGCCGACCTTGTCGCGGCGCTGGTAGGCGTCGCGCAGGAGCGACACCACGGCGCCGGTGACGGCCGCCATGCGGGCTTTCGCGGCCATCGAACCGGAGGCGTCGACGGCGAACAGCACGAGGTTGCCCTCCCGGCCCTCGCGCACGGCGTGGCGCACGTCGGCGGGGTGCAGCAGGAGGCGGGACACGCGGCCGCGGGCGTGCTGGTGGGGCGCGGCCGCGAGCACCGTGGCCTGCAGGTGGATGTCGGCGGCGCGGCGGGCCGGGGTGGCCGAGGCCCGCACGACCCGGCCGAGCTCGGTGCGGGCCCGCGACCGCCGCCCCGGAGCACCCTCGCCGACGCCGGGGACGACGAGGCGGCGGGCGCGGAAGGTCGGGCCGGGTGGGGGTGCGGCGCGGCCGGGGGGTGTCGCGCCCGCAGGCGCGCCCGGGCCGGTCGCGCCGCTGTCGCGGCCCGCTCGCCCGTCCCGGCCACCCCGCCCGCCGTCCCCGCCGTCGCGGTCGTCCGGCCGTCGCCCCGACTGTCGTTGCGGCTGTTCCACTCGCGGTCCCGGCTGTCCGGCCCGCCGTCCCGGCTCTCGTCGCGGCGGCCTTCCGGGTCGCCGTCGCGACCTGCGTCGCCGTCGCTCTGCTCGTCCGGGTGGTCGACGCCGCCGGATCCCCCGCCGTCGGGGTCGTCGTCCGGGTCGGTCTCGGCCTCCTTGCGGGCGCGCTCCATGGCGTCGTCGAGGGCCTGCTCGTCGACGCCTGCCTCGTCGAAGGGGTCGCGGCGGCGACGGTGCGGCAGCGCGAGGCGGGCCGCGACCCGCACGTCCTCCTCCGCGACCGCTTCCGCTCCCCGCCACGCGGCGTGCGCGGCCGCGGCGCGGGCGATGACGAGGTCGGCGCGCATGCCGTCGACGTCGAACGCGGCGCACACCGCGGCGATGCGGCGCAGCTCGGCGTCGGGCAGCACCACGGCGCCGACCCGGGCCTGCGCATCGGCGATGCGGGCGGCCGTCGCACGTTCGGCGGGCGCCCAGGTGGCGGTGAAGCCGCTCGGGTCGTCGTCGAACGCGAGCCGCCGCCGCACGACCTCGGCCCGGGTCGCGACGTCGCGCGCCGCCCGCACCTCGACCGCGAGCCCGAACCGGTCCAGCAGCTGCGGCCGCAGCTCGCCCTCCTCCGGGTTCATCGTGCCGACCAGCAGGAACCGGGCCGCGTGCGACACCGACACACCGTCGCGTTCGACGTGCGCCCGACCCATGGCGGCGGCGTCGAGGAGGGCGTCGACGAGGTGGTCGTGCAGGAGGTTGACCTCGTCGACGTAGAGCACCCCGCGGTGGGCGTCGGCGAGCAGACCGGGCTGGTAGGCGCGGACGCCCTCGGCCAGCGCGCGCTCCAGGTCGAGCGAGCCGACGAGCCGGTCTTCCGTCGCGCCGACCGGCAGCTCGACCAGCCGGGCCGGGTGCCGGGCGGCCACGACCGCCGGGTGCGGCCCGTCCGGGCAGTCAGGGTCGGGCGCAGCGGGGTCGCAGCGGAACCGGCATCCCACGACGACGTCCAGGTCGGGCAGCAGGGCGGCCAACGCGCGCACGGCCGTCGACTTCGCCGTGCCCTTCTCACCCCGCACCAGCACGCCGCCGACGCCCGGGTGCACCGCGTTGAGCAGCAGGGCGAGGCGCAGGTCGTCGTGGCCGACCACGGCGCTGAACGGGAACGTGCTCGTGCTCATCACCGCGAGACTGCCAGACCGGACGTGATCACCGGCAGATCCGCGGGGGCACCGTGATCGATGACATGTTCCAACGCGGCGGTGTCGAGGTGCGCCGCGACGAGGTCGCCGAGCAGGTCGAGCTGGGCCGCACGCTCCGCGGCGAACGCGGTGTCCGGTGCCACCGCGAAGCCGTCCCGTCCGGCGTGCGCGGCCGCTCGTCGTAGCAGTGCCCGGCGGAAGCCGTCGTTCTCCAGGAGGCCGTGCCAGTGGGTGCCGAGCACAGGGCCGTTCTCCGAGCCTTCGCCGTCGATGAGCGGCGGGTCGCCGGAGCGAGCGACGCGGCCGTGGTGGATCTCGTAGCCGCGCACCGGCTCGCCCCAGGCCGTGCCGACCGGGTTGGCCAGGTGTTTCTCGGCGTCGAACACGATCTCCAGGTCGAGGAGGCCGAGGCCGGTGGCGTCACCGCCTTCCACGCCGTGCGGATCGGCGATGCGCTGCCCGAGCATCTGGTAGCCGCCGCAGATGCCCAGCACCGGACGGCCCGCTTCGGCGTGGGCGCGGACGGCGTCGGCGAGGCCGGTGCGACGCAGCCAGGCGAGGTCGGCCACGGTCGCGCGCGTGCCGGGGAGGACCACGAGGTCGGCGTCGGCCAGGCGGGAGGGCTCGGTCACGTAACGCACGGCGACGCCGGGCTCGCAGGCCAGCGCCTCGGCGTCGGTGGCGTTCGAGATCCGGGGCAACCGCACGACGGCCACCCGCAGCCACTGGCTCCCGTGCGGCGGCGCCGGGCGGCCGAGCACCCCGTCGGCGACGGCGGAGAGCGAGTCCTCCGCGTCCAGCCACAGGCGTTCGGACCACGGCACCACCCCGTACGTCGGGCGGCCGGTGAGGGCGAGGAGCTGGTCGAGGCCGGGTCGGAGCAGCGTCGGATCGCCGCGGAACTTGTTGACGACGAACCCCGCGATGCGCCGCTGATCGGCCGGGTCGAGCACGGCGACGGTGCCGAAGAGGTGCGCGAGGACGCCGCCGCGGTCGATGTCGCCGACCACGACGACGGGCAGGTCGGCGGCCTGCGCCAGCCCCATGTTGGCGATGTCGTTCGCACGGAGGTTGATCTCGGCGGGCGAGCCCGCACCTTCGCAGACCACGACGTCGAACCGGGCCCGCAGGTCGGCGAGGCTCGCCGTGACGACGTCCAGCAGCGCCGCCTTGCGCTCCTGGTACGACCGCGCGCTGACCGTGCCGTCCACCCGGCCGCGCACCACGACCTGGGCCGAGCGGTCGCTGCCCGGCTTGAGCAGCACCGGGTTGAACGCGACGCTCGGGGCGAGGCCGCAGGCGTGGGCCTGCATGGCCTGGGCGCGGCCGATCTCGCCACCGTCGACGGTCACGACGGAGTTGTTCGACATGTTCTGCGCCTTGAACGGCGCCACCGCCACCCCGCGGCGGCTGAGCCACCGGCAGATCCCGGCGACGAGCGCGCTCTTGCCCGCGTCGGACGTCGTACCGGCGACCAGGAGCGCACCCCGCACAGCCGCACCCTACGTCGAGTTCCCGTTCCCGGCGCCCGCCGCGGGGGCAGGCGGGCGCGCACGCCGACGCGGCGTTGCCTACCGTGGACGCGTGCGGTTCCTGCTGCGCCCCGGATGGCTCGCGCTGATCACGACGGTGACGCTCTTCGTCATCGCCTGCTACGCCGTGCTCGCCCCCTGGCAGTTCGGGCGGGAGGCCGACCGCGACGCCCAGCAGCAGGCGCTGGACAACGCCTCGGGGATCCCGCCCGCCCCGTTGGCCCAGGTGCTGCCGACCGACGGCGTGACGGCGGCGGTCGAGTGGCGTCAGGTGACCGTCACCGGCACGTACCTCGCCGACGCCGAGGCCGTCGTCCGGCTGCGGGTGTACGACGGCAAGCCCGCCTTCGAGGTCCTGACGCCGCTGCGGACGACCGACGGCAGGCTCGTGGCCGTCGACCGCGGCTTCGCCAGGGCGGAGAGCGGGGCGGCCGTCCCCGCGTACGCCGCGCCGCCGTCGGGCGAGGTGACGCTCGCCGCCCGCCTGCGCGTCGACGAGACCGACCCCGACCACCGGCCCGCCTTCACCGCCGACGGGCACCGCCAGCTCTACGTCACCGACGCCCGCACGCTGGCGACGGCCACCGGTCTGCCGATCAGCCCCGGCTACCTCGCCTTGGCCGCAGATCAGCCCGGCGTCCTCGCGCCGCTGCCGGTCGCGCCCGCGGCGGCGCAGAGCGCGGCTCCGTTCACCAACCTCTCCTACGCCCTGCAGTGGCTCACGTTCGGCGCCATCGCCGTGTTCGCGCTCGTCTACTTCGTGCGCCTCGAGATGCTGCAGCGCGGGGCCCGCAAGGCGCCGCCACGGCGCAGTGCCCGCCGGTCCGCCCTGCGCCGCGAGTTGGCGGGCGAGGACGACGACGAGTAGGGCTCATTCGCGAGGCGCGTGCGCGATGGAGTCGACGGCGATCGTGAGGATGACCCGCGGATCAGGACCACCGCGGAAGTTCGGGTAGGGACGCCCGAGGTACTTCTGGGAGATCTCGTCGATGCTCGCGGAGGCGCCCTCCGTCGACGTCGCGACGACCCGACCGCGTACACCGTAGTAGCGCGCGGTGTCGTCGGGGTCGGTGATCGTCACGGCGACGCGCGGATCTTGCGCGATGTTGCGGGCCTTCCGCCGGTCGACGCCCGTGTTGATCACGATGTGCTCGCCGTCGGTCGTGACCCAGGTCTGGGTCAGCTGCGGCGAGCCGTCGGGCATGACGGTGGCGAGGAAGCACGGGCTGGGTCGACGCAGGAGGTCGAGCAGGCCGTCGGGAAGGGGAAGGGTCAACGCGTTCTCCTCGTCGTACGTCCGGGCGTCCCGATGATCTCGCGATATCGCGCGACCTACCCGGTGAGGCGTTCCCGGCCGACGGCGACCGCACACGCGAGCGCGGTCGCGGCCGCCGCCACCACCCGCGAGAGCCGAGCCGCGCGCCGCAGGTCGATCGGCGTGGGCGGCGGGCCGGAGCCCAGCCGCGGGCGGTCTTCGACGCCGTGCGCGTAGGCGGTCGGGCCGCCGAGCCCCACTCCGAGCGCTCCCGCCGTAGCCGCCTCGACGGGCCCCGCATTGGGACTCGGGTGTGCCCCCGCGTCACGGCGCCACGCGGCCATGGCATCACGCGGTGAACCGCCGACCGCGGCGGCGAGCCCGGCCGAGAGCAGCGCGGTGACCCGCGAAGGGACGAGGTTCACCACGTCGTCGGCGCGGGCCGCCGCCCAGCCGAACCGCAGGTAGCGCGGCGAGCGGTACCCGACCATCGCGTCCAACGTGTTGATCGCGCGGTAACCGAGGAGCCCGGGGATGCCCGCGACGGCGCCCCACAGGAGCGGCGCGACGGCGGCGTCCGACGTGTTCTCGGCCATCGACTCGGTGCCCGCCCGGGCCATCCCCGCGGCGTCCAGCAACTCCGGGTCGCGTCCGCAGAGCGCCGGGATGAGCGCGCGGGCCGCCTCCAGGTCGCTCCGGGGTGGGACGTCCAGGAGCGCGGCGAGGGTCTTGCCGTGTGCGGCGAGGGAGGTGCCGCCCAGCACCGCCCAGGTCGCGACGGCGGTCGCGAGCGCGTGCGTGACGGGCCGTCGCCGGGTCGTCGCCTCTGCCGCCACGCCCACTCCCACGACGCCACGCCACCAGCACGGCTGCGTAGGCGACGCCCGCCGAGCGCCGGTCGGCGTACCACCGCCGTTCCAACGCGGCGGCACAAGAGCCGAAGCCCGCGACGGGGTGCCACCGGGCGGGGTCGGCGAAGATCGCGTCCGCCACCGCGCCCAGCGCCAACCCGACGGCCCGTGATCGCACGCTCGGGCACGCTACCGACGGGCCCGCCTGCCTCTGCCACCCCGCCCCGCGGGATGCCCTCGGACCGCTGATGCGCATCTCCGCGCGTTGCACGGCGAACCCCCCGGCCGCCCGGTCGCGCTCCGCCGACTGAACGCACAACACGCCCGGTCCAAACCGCCACCGTCGCGTAAACGGGGATTCGCCGTCACGGGAACGGAGACTCGGCTTGGGGGGAGGTCGGGCGCGGGCGCTACTCCCCTCCGACGGCCTGACCCAACCGCAGCCCGTAGCGCCGCTGCGCCTCGCTGGCGATGGCGTGCAGCGAGCACGGCCACCGCGCCCCCGAGCCCGAGGACGTGCGGCAGCCCGAACACCGGCCGAGCCGGTCGGGCTTGTGCGCGACCAGCAACCGCCGCCACACCTCGGGCATGCCCGCCATCACGTCCGCGATCGGCTGGTCGTCCCGCTCTGAAGATCCGTCCACGAGACGCGCACACCATCCGATCCGCCACGACGTCGAGCTGCTGCCGGACCGGACGGCGCGCCGGTCGACCGCGGCGACGGAACCGCCGCCGCCACCTATCGTGCCCGACCGCTCACCTTACGTGCACCTCCAGCCGGCGCCCCTAGAGGGTGAACTCGCCGGGCGGCGTTGCGGAGGCGTCGGAATGCAGCTCGTTCTCGCGGCCCCGCAGCTCGACGCGCCGGATCTTCCCGGAGATCGTCTTCGGCAGCGGGGCGAACTCCAGCCGTCGGATCCGCTTGTAGGGGGCGAGGTTGTCGCGGGCGAACTCCAGGATCGACCGCGCGGTCTCCGCGTCCGGCTCGTGCCCGGCCGCCAGCACGACGTAGGCCTTCGGCACGGCCAACCGCACCGGGTCCGGCGACGGCACGATGGCGGCCTCGGCGACCGCCGGGTGCTCGATCAGCACGCTCTCCAGCTCGAACGGGCTGATCCGGTAGTCGCTCGCCTTGAACACGTCGTCGGCGCGGCCGACGTAGGTGATGTAGCCGTCCGCGTCGCGCGCCCCGACGTCACCGGTGTGGTACACCCCGTCCGCCATCGCCTCGGCGTTGCGCTCGGGATCGCCGTAGTAGCCGACCATCAGGCCCAGCGGCCGGTCGGCGAGGTCGATGCAGATCTCCCCTTCGGGAACGTCCCGCTCCCCCGTCGCCGGATCGACGAGCACGATCGGGTAGCCCGGGATCGGACGGCCCATCGAGCCGGGCTTGACCGTCTGGCCGGGCGGGTTGCCGATCTGGACGGTCGACTCGGTCTGGCCGAACCCGTCGCGGATCCGCACCCCCCACGCCTTCTCGACCTGCTCGATCACCTCGGGGTTGAGCGGCTCCCCCGCCCCGACCACCTTCGACGGCGGGTTCTCGAGCCCCGAGAGATCGGCCTGGATCAGCATCCGCCACACGGTCGGCGGCGCGCAGAAGCTCGTGACGCGGCAGCGGTCGAGCGTCGCCATCACCGACGCCGCGTCGAAGCGGCCGTTCATGACGAGCACGCACGCTTCCGCGATCCACGGCGCGAAGACGTTGCTCCACGCGTGCTTCGCCCAGCCCGGCGAGGAGATGTTGAGGTGGACGTCGCCCGGCTCCAGCCCGATCCAGTACATCGTGGACAGGTGCCCGACCGGGTAGGACGCGTGCGTGTGCTCGACGAGCTTGGGCTTCGCGGTGGTGCCGGAGGTGAAGTAGAGCAGCAGGGTGTCGGAGCCGTGCGTGACGCCGTCGGGCGTGAACGTGTCGGGAGCACCGGCGGCCTCGGCGTAGTCGCGCCAGCCCGCGGGGGCGTTCCGCACCGCGATCTTCGTGTAGTCGCCTTCGACGTCGTCGAACTTGCCCGCGTCCGCCCCGCCGACGACGACGTGCTTGGCGTTGCCCCGGTCCAGCCGGTCGCGCAGGTCGGCCGCCGTCAGCAGCGTGGTGGCCGGGATGACCACGGCGCCGAGCTTCATCGACGCCAGCAGCGTCTCCCAGAGCTCGACCTGGTTGCCGAGCATCAGGATCACCCGGTCGCCGCGAGCGACGCCCTGCTCGCGCAGCCAGTTGGCCACCTGGTTGGACCGCGCCGACAGCTCGGCGAAAGTCCAGTGCGCCTCCGACCCGTCCTGCTCGACGATCCACAGCGCGCGCTCGTCGCCGCGCCGGGCGGCGGCGTCGTCGAAGTGGTCCAGCGCCCAGTTGAACTCCGTGATCTCGGGCCAGCGGAAGTCGCGGTAGGCCGTGTCGTAGTCCTCGCGGTGGCTCAGCAGGAATTCGCGGGCCGCGTAGAACGCCTGGGCCGACTGGTTCATCGGACATCACCTCTCTGCTCCGGCCAGAGATTAGTGATCGCGACCCCGTTCGGCCCACCACCGGTCGGACGGGTCTCCACCCGGACGTGCGGACGCGCGGCACGCCGGGGCCGGTGGCCGCCGCCCTACGGTGTCCGGGTGCACATGCGGGCCCGGGTCGCGGGCGTTCTGATCCTGGCCGCGGCGCTCGTCGGCTGCGCTCCCGCGGTGACGCCACCCCCGGCCCCGACCGTCGCCCTCCCCTGGCCCGCCGCCACCGCCGCGCAGGTGGCGAGCCTGCAGACCGCGGTCGACGGGGGCGCCCAGCCGTGGCTGCTCGACCCGACCCAGGTGGCGCTGGCCTACGCGGCCGCGCGCGGCTGGGCGGACGCGGCCGCCGTCGACACCACCACGGCGGGCGTGACGATCCGCTCCGCAGCAGGCACCCACGTGCTGGCGCTCGCCCAGCCCGGCAAGACCGGTCTCGCGGGCATCTGGGTCGTCACCGCAGACGGCTGACCCCTTGCAGGAACGCCAACTTCTCCGGGTTGACGATCAGTTGCAGCGACTGCACGGTGCCCTCGGCCACCGTCACGGCCATCGCGGCGAACGGCCTCCCGTCGATCCGCGCCACGATGCCGAGCGACCCGTTGAAGTACTCCAGCCCGAACGTGAGGCCCTCCGGCACCCGCCCCGCGAAGCCGACGAGCAGCCGGGCCACCTTGTCCTGCCCGTACACCGGCCGTCGGGGGGCCTGGGCCTGGCCGCCGCTGTCGCTGATGATGACGACGTCGGGCGCCAGCACCGCCAGCAACGCCTCGAGGTCGGCGCCTTGGCACGCGGCGAGGAACCGGCTGACGACCTGGGTGTGCGTGGCGGCGTCGGCGCTGAAGCGGGCGTGCCCGTCGTCGACGCGCCCGCGGGCCCGGTGCACCAGCTGCCGCACCGCCTGCTCGCTGCGCCCCAACGTCGCGGCGACTTCGGCGTAGGGCCGGTCGAACACCTCGCGCAGCACGAACGCCGCACGTTCCAGCGGGGAGAGCGTCTCGAGGACGACGAGCAGCGCCATCGACAGCGAGTCGGCGAGCTCGGCGGCGGCCGCGGGATCCAGCGCCGGATCGGGCTCGTTGGCGACGGGTTCGGGCAGCCACGGGCCCGTGTAGGTCTCCCGCCTGCGCTTGGCCGCGCGCAGGAAGTCGGTGGCCCGCCTGCCCACCACGGTGACGAGGTACGCCTCGGGGTTGGCCACGCTGCCCGCGTCGGTGCGCGACCACCGCATCCAGGCGTCCTGGAGCACGTCCTCCGCGTCGGCCATCGATCCGAGGATCCGGTAGGCCACGCCCAGGAGGCGCGGGCGCAGCGCCTCGAAGACCTCGGTCGTATCCATGTGCACAAGACGAGATCGGGGCCTCGACCGTGACACGACCCGCCGCTTGCGCCGAATCGAGATCGGTCGTATTACGGCGGCCGCCGCCGACTCCTCCTCGTAGTCGCCTCGAGCGCACCCGACGAGCCGTCACTTGTTCGGGTGAAGAACGCCGTCATGTGCAGCGTTCGGCTCAACCGGGGCGATCAAGACCATGAGACCGGCACACGGGGGCCGGACCGAGCCGCGAGGGGGACACCGTGCGGAACGCCGACGCGAATGACGCCACGAGCACCGACACTGTCAGCCACGACATGTTCACGGTGCTGCACGGTCAGCCCGCGCCCGTCGTCACGCGCTGGACCTACCGGGCCGACGACCCGTTCGCCGTGTCGCTCGCCGTCCGGACCAGGCACGACCGGTGGGTCGAGTGGCTGGTGTCCCGCGAGCTCGTCGTGGAGGCGCTCGCCTGCGCGACCGGCATCGGCGACGTCCGGATGACCCCCCAGCACGTCCAGGGCTACGACATCGTGGAGATCGAGATCCGCTCGGGCGACGGCCGCGCCGTGCTGGAGGTCGACCGGGACCTGCTGCGGGGCTTCATCGAGGCCTCCACCGAGATCGTCGCGCTCGGTGACGAGTCGGGCCGCATGGACCTCGACGAGGAGATCGCCCGACTGGCCGCGTGACCCCGCGCGCGGGGCTGAGGCCGTGTCCCGCGGCCCAGCGACCGCGATCTTCGCGCCCAGACGGCCCCTCGCCGCGTTGTCGGGCGACTCAAGTACGCGCCCGGTACGAGAGCCGCCCTCCGCCTTGCGAGGAGCCGTCTGGATCACGAAGCTCATCGCCCGTGATCCGCGGGACGCGGCCTAATCCCGCGCGCGGGCTTCGGCCAGCTCCTTGAGGGCCGCGAGGTTGGCCTCGATCCCGTCCTGCCACTCCCGAAGCCGCCCCGCGACGATCCGCTCCTCCTTGTCGGGCATCGCCGCGATCGCCCTGCGGAGCAGCGAGAACCCCGGCCCCATCCGCGCCCACTGCCGCAGCTGCGTGCCACCGTCGCGGGGCGTCAGCTCGAACCGCCACAGCGCCGCCGGATCCGCCGGGTCCTCCACCGCCCAGGCGAACACCCGCGGCGGATCGCACACGACCACCCGCGACGTGGTGCTCCACTCCCCGACCTTTCGGTGGCAGCTCCGGCCCTTGAAGGCCGCGCCGACCGCGGGCTCGCGCACGTCGTCGAGCCACGCCACCTCCTGCACCTCGCGCGACAGCGACGCGACGAGGTGGATGTCGCTCACCAACACCCACAGCACCTCGGGTGGGGCGGACACCTGGATCGTCGCCTCGGCGACGGGCCCGTCGGCGTACCTCATGCGGCGATGGTGCCACCGCCGGCAGCGCCTGGCGACGGTCGCGACGACCGCACAAGCGCCTTCGGGCCCGCACCCCCGCCGCGGCGCCGGTGCGGGCCCGATGATGGTGGTGCGGCGGCAAACAGGACTTGTGCACGCCGCCGAGAGGCGCAGGATGCCCTCATGGGCGTCCCCGAGCTGTCCGCGTTCACCGTCGCGCAGAAGGCCGCGCTGTGCCTGGGCTCCGACATGTGGCACACCGCGCCGATCCCCGAGCACGACGTGGAAGCGCTGGTGCTCTCCGACGGGCCGCACGGCCTGCGCCGCCAACCAGACGGTGGCGACCACGCGGGCATCGGCGGCAGCCTGCCCGCCACCTGCTTCCCGCCCGCGGTCGCGCTCGGCTCGGCGTGGGACCCGGAGCTCGCCCGCGAGGTGGGTGCGGCAATTGCGCGCGAGGCGCGGGCGCAGGGCGTCGCCGTCGTGCTCGGGCCCGGTATCAACATCAAGCGTTCGCCGCTGTGCGGGCGCAACTTCGAGTACGTCTCCGAGGACCCGCACCTGGCCGGACGCGTCGCGGCCGGGCTCGTCGAGGGGCTGCAGGGCGAGGGGGTGGGCGCCTGCGTCAAGCACTTCGCCGCCAACAACCAGGAGACCGACCGGCTCCGCGTCAACGCCGAGGTCGACGAGCGCACGCTGCGCGAGATCTACCTGCCCGCGTTCGAGCACGTGATCACCACCGCCCGGCCGTGGACGGTCATGTGCGCCTACAACAAGGTCAACGGCACGTACGCCTCCCAACACCGGTGGCTGCTCACCGAGGTGCTGCGCGAGGAGTGGGGTTTCGACGGGCTGGTGATGTCCGACTGGGGCGCGGTGGCCGACCGGGTTCCCGCGCTGGCCGCCGGGCTGGATCTGGAGATGCCGCCGCACCTCGGGGTCAGCGATCGCGCCATCGTCGAGGCGGTCGCCGACGGCACGCTGCCCGAGGAGGTGCTCGACACCGCGGTCGCCCGCGTGCTGCGGCTCGTCGAGCGGGCCCGCGCCCGCACGGCCGCCGACATGGCCGACCCCGCGCACCACGCCCTCGCCCGCCGGGCCGCGGCGGCCTGCATGGTGCTGCTGCGCAACGACGGTGTGCTCCCCCTGGCGAGCACGGGCCGGATCGCCGTCGTGGGGGCGTTCGCCACCACGCCGCGCTACCAGGGCGCGGGCAGCTCGCAGGTCAACCCCACCCGGGTCGACTCCCCGTTGGACGAGCTGGTCGCCGCGCTGCCCGACGCGAAGGTCGACTACGCCGCGGGGTTCGGCATCGACGACCCGTCCGAGGACGCGGCGCTGGCCGAGGAGGCCGTGCGGGTCGCGGCGGGCGCCGACGTCGTCGTGGCCTACCTCGGCCTGCCCGCCATCGCCGAGTCCGAGGGCTTCGACCGCACCCACATCGACCTGCCCACGGCCCAGACCGACCTGTTGGCCCGGCTCGGCGGAGCGGGTGCACCGGTAGTGGTCGTGCTCGCCAACGGCTCGGCCGTGCGCACCGCGCCCTGGGAACAGCACGCGGCCGCCGTGCTGGAGTGCTGGCTGGGCGGCCAGGCGGTGGGCGGGGCGATCGCCGATGTCCTCACCGGCGCTGCCGACCCCGGCGGTCGGCTGGCCGAGACGATCCCGCTGCGCCTGGAAGACACCCCGTCGTACCTCAACTTCCCCGGCGAGGAGGGCCTCGTGCGCTACGGCGAGGGGGTGTTCGTCGGCTACCGCGGGTTCGACGCCGCGGGCCGGGAGGTCGCCTACCCGTTCGGGCACGGGCTGTCGTACACCACCTTCGCCTACGACGACCTCGCCGTGCGGGTCTCGGGCACGGACGTCACGGTCGAGGTCACGGTGTCCAACACCGGCGGGCGCACGGGCCGGGAGGTGGCGCAGCTGTACGTCGGCGATCCGGAAGCCGCCGTCGCCCGGCCCCCGCGGGAGCTCAAGGGCTTCGCGGCGGTGGAGCTCGGCCCGGGCGAGCAACGCCGCATCTCGTTCGCCTTGCACGCTCGGGATCTGTCCTACTGGTCGAGCACCGAGCGCGGGTGGCTGCTGGAGGGCGGCGAGTTCACGATCGAGGTCGGCGCATCCTCGCGCGACATCCGGCAATCGGCCACGGTCACCGTCGGCGCACCGCGGCCACGCCCGCCGCTCACCGCCGGGTCCAGCCTGGACGAGTGGCTCGCCGACGCCGACGGTGCCGCGCGGCTGCGGGAGGCTGCGGGCGCGGCGGCCATCCTCGGCGACGCCGAGCTGCGGCGGGTTATCGGCAACTTCCCCCTCGGGCGGCTCGCGGCGTTCCCCGCGATGGGGATCACCGACGACGTGTTGCGGAGGCTCGGCGTGGCGTGACGCGCAACCGCTCACCCGATCGACACGCGACGTTCAGCTCCGCGACAGGACCGCTCGCCCGCTTGTCGATCTCCCGGTCGCATCGTGCAACACACGGTCGTTGAATGACGACTCTCCGGAAAGGGACCGTCCGGCGTCGGGCGGTCACGGAGCGTCGAAGGAGACCGAGCCGTGAGATCGCCGGTGCGTCATCCCGAGGTGATTTCTGTTGCGGAACTTCTGCGCCGGGAGGGTCTACGCGCACCGCATTCCGCGCCGGGGCGGCTGCGGCAACGCGGACCGACATCCCTGCCGTTCCCCGACCCCGTGGAGCCTTCGGGGGTTTCGCGGCGGGTGGCGGCGGCGGGCTCGCTCCTGGTGGTCGGCACGATGCTCGGCTCGGTCGCGCTGCACGACGGCGCCTTCACCTCAGGGCGTGACGCGGGCACCGACGCCGAGGCGCCGCTCGGGCCGGGCGCGGTGCCCGGCCCCCGCGCCCCGCACCTGCCGACGCTCGACCTCGCCACCGCGCTCGTCGACATGTCGGGCGTCCTGGGCCCGGGCCGCTCGTGGCTCGACCCGATCGGCGCTCGGCCGTTCGTGACCGGCGCGGATGCGAGCGACGGCACAGCTGCGGGCGGCTCGGGCGGCCTCGGCGGCGCGGGCGGCAGCTCCGGCGGCGCGGGCAGCACCCCGGGCGGCTCCGGCGGCGACGGGACCGGCGGGGGCGCCACCCCGGTCGGCGGCGACGGCGGCGCGGGTGGGGGCGGCAGCACCCCGGGCGGCGGCTCCGGCGGCTCCGGCGGCGATGGGAGCGGCTCCGGCGGCACCACCACCCCGGGCGGCGGCGCGGGTGGAGGTGGCGGCACCCCCGGCGGCGGTGGAGGTGGCGGCACGCCCGGCGGCGGCGCAGGTGGAGGCGGCGGCGGCACCGGCGGCGGGACGGGCGGTGGCAGCGTCGGCGACGTCGTGGACGAGCTGCCGGTGGCCGGACCCGTTCTGGGGCCGATCCTGGATCCCGTCGCCCAGGTCGTCGATCCGGTGCTCGACGACGTCATCGCGCCGGTCGGCCCGGCCGTCAGCGGCGTCGCACAGCCGGTGGGCGACACCGTCGGTCACGTGCTCGGCCCGGCCGTCGAGGACGTCCTGGAGCCTGCGGTGGTCACCGTCGTGGATCCGGTGGCCACCGACATCGTGGAGCCGATCGCCACGGACGTGCTGAACCCGGTGGAATCCGCCGTGCTGGCGCCGGTGACCGCCAACGTCGTGCAGCCCGCCGCGGACAACCTGGTGAAGCCGGTGGGCGAGAAGCTGCTGAAGCCCGCCGCGCAGACCCTGGTGGAGCCCGTCGCGGCCGACCTCGTCGCGCCCGTCGCCGACAGCGCCGTCAAGCCTGCGACAACCCTGGTCGCGGGTGCGGCGGCGCCCAGCGTCGCCGCCGTCGCCAACGCCGCGAAGCCGGCCGCCGCCCCGGTCGTCGCGGTGGCGCGTTCCGCCGTCGAGCCGATCGCCCAGGCCGCCACCCCCGCGCTCGAGCCGGTCACAGAGGCGGCCAAGCCCGTGGTCGAGTCCGTGGCGGAGGCCGCCGAGCCCGCGGCCAAGCCCGTCGTCGAGGCGGTCGAGCCCGCCGTCAAGCCGGTCGTCGACGCCGCGAAGCCCGTGCTCGAGCCCGTCGTCGAAGCCACGAGACCGGTGACCGAGCCCGTCGCGGACGTCGTCGAGCCGGTCACGAACCTCCTCACCGGTTCCTCGGACGACGACGAGCCCGCCGCCGCGTCCGCCGCCAAGACGAAGTCCGAGGCCAAGCCCTCGGCGGAGAACTCCCGCGACGGCGACGAGCCCGCGATGTCCCGCCTGGGAAGCGGATCGTCGAAGCCGAGCTCGCGCGGTGTCGGCGGCGCCGCGGCGAGCGTCATCGACACCCTGCACGCCGCCTGAGCGGAATAACGCCACTCCTCCGGAGCTTGCCCCAAGCGAACTACCGGAGGAGGGCTCATGGCTGCGCGGCTGAACCGCTCGGCGGGTTTCGTCGCCGTCACCGCGATGCTCGTGCTCTTCATGGCCGCGGCGGGCGCCCCGACCCCGCTCTACGTCGTCTACCAACAGCAGTGGGGCTTCCCGACCTCCACGCTCACGCTGGTCTTCGCCGTCTACGTGCTCGGGTTGCTGGCGACCATCCTCGTCGTGGGCGCGCTCTCCGACCACGTCGGACGGCGCCCGGTGCTCATCGCGGCCATCGCGCTGGAGGCCGTCGCCCTCCTGCTGTTCCTGACGGCGGGCGGGGTCGGCACCCTGCTCGCCGCCCGCCTGGTGCAGGGCGTCGCGACCGGTGCGGCGATCACCACGTTGTCGGCCGCGGTCGTCGACCTCGCCGCGCCGAGCCGGACGGGTCGCGCCGGCCTGGTCACCAGCGTCGCGACACTCCTGGGGCTGGCGGCCGGCTCGGTCGGGACCGGCGCGCTGGTCGAGTTCGCGCCCGCGCCCACGACGCTCGTCTACGTCGTCCTGCTGGTCGGCGTCCTGCTCGCCGCCGCGGCGACGGCGCTGCTGCCCGAGACCGCACCTCGGCGCCCCGGTGCGCTGGCCTCCCTGCGGCCGCGCGTCGGCATGCCCGATTACCTCCGGTCCGAGTTCCTGTCGATCATGCCGATCCTGCTGGCCAGCTGGGCGCTCGGCGGCCTCTACCTCTCGCTCGGGCCGTCCGTGGCCGCGAGCTCGCTGGGCATCACCGACCACCTCGTCGGCGGCCTGGTGGCCACGTTGCTCTGCGGCACCGGCGCGCTCACCGCGCTGGCCCTGCGCAACTGGCCGCTGCCGCGGGTGGTGCTGCTGGCCGCCGTCCTGCTCGCGGTGGGCACGGTGGGCACCCTCGCGGCCGTCGACACGGGCTCGGCGCCGCTCGCCGCGCTCGGCACCGTCGTCGCGGGGGTCGGTTTCGGCGCCGCGGGCCTCGGCGCGTTCGGCACCATGGCCGCGCTGGCCCGCCCGAACGAGCGGGGCGCGGTGTTCGCGCTCGTCTACGTGGTGTCCTACCTCGCGTTCAGCGTGCCCGCGGTGGCGGCCGGAGTCGCCGCCAACGTGGTCGGCCTCGGCCCCACGACGACGGTCTACGGCGGTGTCGTCGCCGCGCTCGGCCTGCTCGCCGTCGCCGCACGGCTGCGGGTGCGCCGAAAGCGCCAGGAATTCCGGAGCACGCCCGCGTAGCCCGTTCGGGCCCTTCGCGACCTAGGGTTACGACCGTCCAACCCGAGGTCCGAGAGGTGCAACGATGACGTCCACGCAGTCCCCCGTCCGGTTCACGTTCACCGGCCGGGACGGCACCGTGATCACGGCCTACCGGTGGGAGCCGGCGGGCGCGCCTCGCGGGGTGGTGCAGCTCACCCACGGCATGGGCGAGCACCTGCTGCGCTACGACCACCTCGGCACGACACTCGCGGCCGCGGGCTTCCTCGTTCAGGGCCAGGACCACCGCGGCCACGGCGCCACCGCGGGATCGCAGGAAGCGCTCGGCGTGCTCGGCGCCGACGGCTGGAACAGCCTGGTCGACGACATCGACGTGCTCGTGGAGCGCACCCACAACCGGATGGAGGACGTGCCGGTCGTGCTGTTCGGGCACAGCATGGGCTCGTTCGCGGCCCAGCAGTACCTGCTCGACCACTCCGGGCGGATCGCGGGGCTGGCGTTGTCGGGCACGGCGGCGATCGACCTGCTGGAGCCCGCGCTCGACCTCGACGCCCCGATCGACCTCTCGGCGTTCAACGCGCCGTTCGTGCACCGCACCGGCTACGAGTGGCTCTCCCGCGACGACGCGCAGGTCGACGCGTACGTGGCCGACGAGCGCTGCGGGTTCGGGCTGGACGCCGAGGGCGGTAAGGCGATGTTCGCCAGGGCCCGCGAGGTGGCCGATCCCGACCGGCTCGCGGGGATCCGCAAGGACCTGCCGATCCACATCATGGTGGGCGAGCTCGACCCGGTGAACGGTCAGCTCGCGCTGGTCAACGCGCTCGTCGAGCGGCTGCAGACCGCAGGCCTCACCGACGTGACGCTCACGGTGTGGAGCGACGCCCGGCACGAGATCTTCAACGAGACCAACCGGGACGAGGTGGAAGCGGACCTGCTGGCATGGCTTGACCGCGTCGTCCCCGCACGCTGAGCAGGCCGAACCCGAGCACGAGCGCACCCCAGATCGCGAACAGCGCCACCTGGCCGGGCTGCGCGAGCGACGGCACCAGCCCGGCCACGTCGAAACCGGAGAGCCCGTCGAGCACGCCCAGCGCCGGGCTGCGGCCCTTCTGCGCGGTGAAGCCGCCGGTCGGGCTGCAGACCGCGAGCGTCGTGAGGCCGAGGCCCACGGCCGTGAGCAGCCCGCCGACGGCGAGCGTGCGCGGCCCCGCCCGCTGCCACACCAGCGCGACGTGCCCGGCCAACATCGGCAGCACCACCGCCAGGAACCGGGCCGGGGGCGACCAGGCGCCGTCCCACGCCGGGAACGACGTGATCACCGCGACGTAGGGAACCACGACCGCGGCCACGTGCCACGTCAGCGGCGTGCGCCACGCGAGCAACAGCCCGGGCAGCACGAACAGCAGCACCGGGAAGTTGGGGAAGACGCCCACCTCCTGGTCGAGCAGGATCCCCAGCAGCGGCCGCCACGGGTCGGCGGTGAACGGCACCGCGCCCGCGTTGACCTGGTTGGGCGCGAGCCCGAACGTGCGCCACACCAGCGCGTTGTAGAGCACCAGGCCGCCGACGAGCACCGCCGCCGGACCGAGCAGGCAGGCCAGGCGCGCGGGCGAGCGCCGCTCGCGCCACACCAGGAACGCGCCGAGCACCACCGGGAACAGCAGGAACCGGCTGTGGATCCAGGGCAGCGCCCCCAACGCCGCCGAGACGAGCAGGAGGTCGCGCGGGCGCGTCGCGCGGGCCTGCAGCACCCGCAGCGCGTACACGCACACCAGCGCGCCCAGCGGCTCGACGAACGACAGCGACGCGTACATCAGGATCGGCGTGCCCAGCCCGAACGCCACCGCGACGCCGACCGCCACCCGTTGCCGCACGTCCAGCTCGCGCGCCAGCCAGTAGACGTTCGCGACGATCGCCAGCGACACCACGGTCATGAACCCGACGACGCCCGCGCGACCCCAGAGCGCGAACGGCAGGAACCACAGCAGCGGGCCGCCGATGCTGTGCAGGGGCAGTGGTCGTCCGTCGGGACCGGGCGAGAGGTGCGGGTCGAGCGGGAGGGGGTAGTAGGCGTGGTAGTCGCCGTGGGCGTACACCTGGGCGACGTCGAGCGAGCCGTACAGCTGCAGCGCCTGGCTGATGACCAGGTAGTGCGGCTCGTCGCCCTGGGGGAACTGCAGCACCACCCGCAGCACACCCAGCACGACGAGGGGCACCGCGACCACGGCCATGGCGACGAGGACGCAGATGCGCTCGCTGCGAAGGCCGGGTTCGGTCACCGCAGCACTATCGCAGGCCCGCCCCGACGATCGAGAATGCCGCTGCCGAAAGATCCAGGAGGAGACGAATGGGCGACGACGTCGAAGCGCGCACCTTCACCCGCGCCGACCGCACGCGCTACCGCCAGAAGGTCCGCCACAGCCTCGACGTGTTCGCACGCATGCTGCGCGAGGCGCGCTTCGACACGTCGCGCCAGACGATCGGCTGCGAGATCGAGCTCAACCTCGTCGACGAGCGCGGCGACCCGGTGATGCGCAACGAGGAGGTCCTCGCCGCGATCGCCAACCCGGACTTCCAGACCGAGCTCGGCCAGTTCAACGTCGAGATCAACATGCCGCCGCGCCCGCTGTCGGGCACGTCGCTCGCCGAGTTCGAAGACCAGGTGCGGACGGTGCTCAACGGCGCCGAGCAGGCCGCCCGTGGCATCGGCGCGCACCTGATGATGATCGGGATCCTGCCGACGCTGCAGCCCGACCACCTGGACCTCGACACGCTGACGACCAACCCGCGCTACCGGCTGCTCAACGAGCAGATCTTCGCGGCGCGCGGGGAGGACATGCCGCTCGCGATCGACGGGCCGGAGCGGCTGCGGGCCACGGCCGAGTCGATCGCGCCCGAGTCGGCCTGCACCAGCGTGCAGCTGCACCTGCAGGTCGCGCCGGAGTCGTTCGCCAACTACTGGAACGCGGCACAGGTGATCGCGGGGGCGCAGCTGGCCGTCGGGGCGAACTCGCCGTACCTGTTCGGCAAGGAGCTGTGGCGCGAGACCCGCATCGCCCTGTTCGACCAGGCCACCGACACGCGCTCGGACGAGCTCAAGGAGCAGGGCGTGCGGCCGCGGGTGTGGTTCGGCGAGCGCTGGATCACCTCGATCTTCGACCTGTTCGAGGAGAACGTGCGCTACTTCCCCGCGCTGCTGCCGATCTGCGACGACGAGGACCCGGCGGTGGTGCTCGACCGCGGCGACCCCCCGACGCTGTCGGAGCTACGGCTGCACAACGGCACGGTCTACCGGTGGAACCGACCGGTGTACGACATCGTCAGGGGCGAGCCGCACCTGCGGGTGGAGAACCGGGTGCTGCCCGCCGGGCCGACGGTCGCCGACACGGCCGCGAACGCCGCGTTCTACTACGGCCTCGTGCGGGTGCTCGCCGACGACGAGCGGCCGCTGTGGTCGCGCATGTCGTTCGGCGCGGCCGACGAGAACTTCCACGCCGCCGCCAAGCGCGGCATCGACGCGATGTTGTTCTGGCCGGGTGCGGGTGAGGTGCCCGCGGCGGAGCTGGTGCTCCGGCGGCTGCTGCCGATGGCCGACGAAGGCCTGCAGCGCTGGGACGTCGACCCGGCGGTGCGCACCCGGCTGCTCGGCATCATCGAGGCGCGGTGCCTCACCGGGCAGAACGGGGCGGCCTGGCAGGTCGCGACCGTGCAGCAGCTGCAGGAGAAGCGGCACCTGGCCCGGCCGCACGCGCTGCAGGTGATGGCGCTGCGCTACGCCGAGCACATGCACTCGAACGAGCCGGTGCACACCTGGCCGGTCGAGGGCTAGCCCGCGTCCACCCACCGGTCGGCGGGGATCTGCGGCAGGGCGCGCCGCACCTCGTCCAGCACGTCGGAGACGAACACCAGCACGACGTCCGGCTCCGCGGCGACGAGCTCCTCCGGCGCGATCACCGGCACGTCGGTGCCCGGCATGCGCCTTCCGAGCTTGGCGGGCGAGGCGTCGGCGACGCCTGCGAGCAGCGTGCGGTCCGCCCCGACCAGGCAGAGCAGCGACACCGCGCGCGAGGCCGCCGCGTAGCCGTACACCCGCCGACCGGCGGCCCGGTGCTCCTCCAGCCGTGCGCGCAGGGCGGTGACCGTGCGGGCCACCGCCTCCCCCAGCGCGCCGACCGCGTGCGCGTCCGTGACCCCCGTGGCCCGTTCGGCGGCGAGCAGCTCGTCCAGAGCGGGCGGGTGCGCGCCGCCGCGCGAGGCCGTGAGCACCACCGTGCCGCCGTACAGCGGGAACCGGTGCGCGGAGGTGACGGTCATGCCCAGCTCGGCCAGCATGCCGACCATGCCCGGCGTGGAGTAGTAGGCGTAGTGGCCCAGCCGCAGCGCGTTCCACTGGCCGCCGTCCATGATCGCGGCGAGGGAGTGGAACATCAGGACCAGCGTGCCGTCCGGCGCCACCGCGTCGACCCGCGTGCGCAGCGCGGCCTGTTGGTCGGCCTCGTGCATCACCCCGAAGCACGCGTCGACGACGACGTCGGCCCGCCGCCCGAGCGGCACCGCGGCGAACCCGTGGCCCGCGAGGCCGTCGAGCCAGGTGCCGCCGTGCGGGCTGGGGAACTCCACCGCCGTGCCGCCGCCGGGGGGCAGCACCCCCGCGGCGGCCACCGCCGCGATCGCCGCGCGCCGCTGCTCGGTGAGCGCCGCGGGCTCGCGGCCCAGCACCTCCTCCGGCACCACGGTGTCGTCGGCGAGCTGCGCGAGCCCGCACCGCGCGCACAGCCACATCCGCAGCGGGTACACCGGGTCGGGCCCGGCGTCCCCGACCTCGGGGAACAGCTCGGACGAGGGCTGGTGGCCGAGGTCGAGCACGATCCGGCCGTCGTCCTTGCCGCAGAAGCGGCAGGTTGGGTTCAGCACGGCGCCGATCGTGGCACACCGGGGCGGCGCGTAAGGTCGGCGCCCGTGCAGGTGCAGACGACGAGCCTCGACGGCGTGCTGCTGTTCGTCCCCACCCCGTTCCGGGACGAGCGCGGCTTCTTCTCCCGCACCTTCGACGCCGCCGACGCGCGGGCCGTGGGGCTGGATCCGGACGCGTTCGTGCAGGACTCGCAGTCGCGCAGCGCGCGCGGGGTGGTGCGCGGGATGCACGGGCGCCGCGGCGGCGGAGAGGCCAAGCTGGTGCGCTGCGCCCACGGCGCGATCCACGACGTCGTGGTCGACGCCCGCGCGGGCTCGGCGACGTTCGGTCAGATGGCGGCGTTCCAGCTCGACGACGAGAACCTGCACACGCTCTACATCCCCCGCGGGTTCCTGCACGGCTTCCAGGCCCTCACCGACACCGCCGACACCTGCTACCGGATCGACGCGCCGCACGACCCGAGCGAGGACGTCTCGGTGGCGTTCGCCGACCCGGAGCTCGCCATCGCGTGGCCGCTGCCGCCGTCGATGGTGAGCGACCGCGACCGCGCGGCGGGCTCGTGGGCCGAGGCCCGCGCGCTGCTGGCCCCCGCCCACGCCTGACGGCGCGGGCTACCCGCCCGCGGTGGTCGTCGCCGGAGCCACCACGGACGCGGGAACGGGGTGGTGGGGCTGCTCGGCGCGGCGACGGTGGTGTTGACCGACCGCGACAGCGCGGCCGGGGCCCCCGTTCCCGTCGCCGTCAACGTGACCTTGTGCGCCGCCCCGTCGCACGGCACGGGGATCCGCCCCACCCCCGTGACCGGGAAGCCCGCGGCGGCGGGCAACGGCTGACCGTCGACGGAGAAGTTGACCGCCTGGGTGTTCTGCGTGACCCAGGCCGCCGAGACCTCGACGGTGGTACCGCTGCACGTGACGTCGTCGAGCACGTCGAACCGGCTGATCGACGGCGCGGTGGGCGGCGGCGGGCTGTTCGAGGTGTTGACGTGGCGAGCCAGGCTGACCTGGCCGCCCTGCCCGGACGCGACGAGCAGCACGAGGTGCTCGCGGCCGTCGCACGGCACCGGCACCTTGCCCACGCCGCTCACGGGGTAGCCCGCGCCCGCGCTCACCGGCTGGCCGTCGACGGAGAAGCTGACCGCCTGCGCGTTCTGGGTGGTCCACGACGCGGGCACCGACGCCTGCGCGCCCGAGCAGGTGACGTCGTCGATGAGGGTGAACGCGGTGATCACCGGGCCGCTCACCGGCGGCGGGGTGGGGGTGTTGCTGGTGTTCACCGACCGCGACAGCGAGGCGGGCGCACCCGTGCCGGTCGCGGTGAGCGTGACCTTGTGCGACTTCCCGTCGCACGGCACCTGGATGTTGCCCGCCCCGGTGACGGGGAAGCCCGCCGCGGCGGGCAGCGGCTGGCCGTCGACGGAGAAGTTGACGGCCTGCGCGTTGGTCGTCGACCAGCCCGCGGCCACCTCCACCGTGCTACCGGTGCAGGTCACGTCCTCCAGCAGGTCGAACGCGGTGATGGACGGCGCGGTGCTGGGCGGCGGGCTGTTGGAGGTGTTCACGTGCCGCGCGATGGCGGCCTGGCCGCCCGCGCCGGTGGCCTGCAGCACGACGGAGTGCTCGCGGCCGTCGCAGGGCACCACGATGTCGCCGACGCCGCTGGTGGGATAACCCGCGCTGAGCAGCGAGTTGTCGACCTGGAACTTCACCTCTTGGGCGTTCCGGTGGCCCACGACATCGGCACCGAGGCCTGGGCCCCCGTGCAGCTGATGTCGTCGATGACCTGGAACGCCGTGATGACCGGCCCGGACGCCGCCGGGGCCGCGGACGTCGCCGGAGGCGTGGTCGCCGGGGTCAACGGCGGCGCCGCGGGCTGCCCGCACGCGGCGAGGACGGTCACGACGAGTACGCCCAGCACGACCAAGGGCAACCGCATAGATCAAGAATGGCAGCGCTTTACCTTCATCAACAAGTCGTCAGCGCCGGACGGTCGCTGCAGGCGTAGCGTCCCTGTTGTGTTCCACCGACGCCCCGCCCCGGTCGTCGTCACCGACCTGCACGAGCCGCTGTACGTCGTCCACGGCCGGATCATGCGCTTCCGGCTCGTGCTCTTCGGCGTGTGGCTCGTCGGCTGGGTGGTCTCGGGCCTGCTGTGGCGCGAGGGCTGGCTCGCCACCGCGATCCTGCTGGGCAGCGGCCCCGGGGTGTGGCTGGTCATCGGGCTGATCAGGTCCGGACGGCGGCCGGGCCGCCGCGAGCCGGTCGGCCGCCGGGCGCTGGGAGGACCTGGCGCGGGAGCAGCGCACTGACCGGGGTGCCGAACCGCTCCTCGCGGGCCCGCCACTCCCGCGGGTAGCCGAGCGACGCCTCCACGAACCGCACGCCGTCCTCGAACGTCACCCGCGGGATGTGCAGGTGCCCGTAGACGACGGCCGCGGCGCGGTAGCGCACGTGCCAGTCGGCGGTGGCCGTGGTGCCGCACCAGATCGAGAACTCCTGGTGTCGGAGCACGCGCGTCGGCAGCGGCGTGAGCGGCCAGTGGTTCACCAGCACGGTCGGCAGATCCGGATCGAGCGCGTCGAGGCGGCGCCCGGTCTCCGCCACCCGCGCCGCGCACCAGGCGGGCCGGGACGGGTGCGGGTCGGGGTGCAGCAGGTACTCGTCGGTGCAGACCACGCCCGCCCGGTAGGCGGCGGCCAGCCCCTCGTCGGGCGTGCGGGCCCCCGCCGCGAGGACGCTGTAGTCGTAGAGCAGGAAGAGCGGCGCCACGACGGCCGGGCCGCCCGGGCCGTCCCAGACCGGGTACGGGTCTTCCGGGGTGAGCACGTCGAGGGCGCGGCAGGTCTCCACGAGGTGTCGGTAGCGCGCCTCACCGCGCAGCGGAACCGGATCCTTGCTGCGCGTCCACAGCTCGTGGTTGCCGGGCACCCACAGCACCCGCGCGAACCGATCGCGCAGCAGGCCCAACGCCCACGCCACGTCGTCGACGCGCTCGCCGACGTCGCCCGCGACGATCAACCAGTCGGCGGCGCTCCGCGGCCGCAGCCCCTCGACCACGGCCCGGTTGTCCGCGTGGCGGACGTGCAGGTCGCTGACGGCCCACAGCGTCGGCAGGGTCACCGGGAAACACCTACCACACCGTAGGTTACCGGTAGTAAGTTAGCGGCATGCGCCAGTTCTTCCGGTGGGGTGTGCGGCACGGGCTGATCCGGTGGTCTTCCGCGCGGGGCGCGCGGGCGGGCGAGGTCACGGCCGCGCTCATGGTCGACCCGGCCTACGCGCTCGACCCGTTCCCGCACTACGAGACCCTCCGCGCCAAAGGCCCGCTGTACGACAACGGCTTCGCGATCACCACCGTGTCGCACGCGGTCACGACGGCGGTGCTGCGCAGCCCCGACTTCGGCGTCATCGGCGGCTACTCCGGCAACGTGCCGCGGTGGCTGCTCCTCGCGCAGGCCATCGGTGGGCGCGGGCCGCTCGGGCCGGTCGAGCCGCCCTCGATGCTGGCCGTCGACCAGCCCGACCACACCCGCTACCGCAAGCTCGTCTCCCGCGCGTTCACCGCGCGGGCCGTGGCCGCGCTGCGCAGCCGTACCGAGGAGATCGCCGACGAGCTGCTCACCGGCCTCGAGGGCCGCCGCGACGTCGACCTGATGACCGAGTACGCGAGCCTGCTCCCCGCCACGGTCATCGCCGAGATGCTCGGCGCGCCGGTCGCGATGAGCCGCCAGTTCCTCGCCTGGGGGGCGGAGGCGGCGCGCTCGCTCGACGCCGGGCTCTCGCTGAGCGAGTTCCGCCGCTCCGAGCGGGGGCTGCGCGCGTTGCAGCGGTGGATGGAAGGCCACTTCGCGCACCTGCGCGCCCACCCCGGCGACAACATCCTCTCGACGCTCGTGCACGCCCACGAGCGCGGAGGGCAAGCTCACCCAGGACGAGCTCACGGCCACCGCGATGCTGCTGCTCGCCGCGGGCTTCGAGACCACGGTGAACCTCATCGGCAACGGCACGGCCCTGCTCATCGCGCACCCGGAGCAGCACGACCGGCTGCGCGCCGAGCCCGCGCTCTGGCCCAACGCCGTCGACGAGGTGCTGCGGCTCGACTCCCCCGTGCAGCGCACGGGCCGCGTCGCGCAACGCGACACGGTGCTGGCGGGCGTGCGGGTGCCCGTGGGGAAGCCGGTGATGACGCTCCTCGGCGGGGCCAACCGGGATCCCGAGGTGTTCGACGAGCCCGGGCGGTTCGACGTCGCCAGGCCCAACGCGGGCGAGCACCTCGCCTTCTCCTCCGGCATCCACTACTGCCTGGGCGCGGGGCTGGCCCGGATGGAGGGCACGGTGGGGCTGCAGGCGCTGTTCGACCGCTTCCCCGACATCGCGCTCGCGGGCACCCCGCACCGGCGGGCCACGCGGGTGCTGCGCGGCTACGAGTCGGTGCCGGTGCGGCTCAGCGCTCCGGCGCGTCAGGCCAAGGCGTCGTAGGCCGCCTGGGCCTGCACGTACACGCCGTCGAGCCGGGCCGCGGCCGTCTCCCCCTCGCCCTCGCCGAGCGCGCCGCCCTCGTAGCGGCTGTACACGCCGGCCTGGATGCAGGCCGCGCGCCAGCGGGCGAAGGCGACGTAGAAGTCGATGTCGCCGACGTCGCGGCCGGAGCGCTCGGCGTACCGGGCCACCAGCGCGTCGCCGTCGGGGTAGCCGTCGACCTGGTTGGGGCCTTCGATCGTCACGCGCACGGTGTCGGCAGGGCGGCCCCACGACGCCAGCAGCCAGCCCAGGTCGGCGAGCGGGTCGCCCAGCGTGGCCAGCTCCCAGTCGAAGATCGCGCGCACCCGACCGTCGGACCCGTAGGCGAGGTTGCCGGGGCGGTAGTCGCCGTGCGCGATCCGGACGTCCGAGGGCGGCAGCGCGGCCGCGCGGGCGGTGAGCCGCTCGTGGGCGGCGTCGACGATCTCGAGGTCGGTCAGCGACGACGCGTGGACCTGCCGGTGCCAGCGGCGGAGCTGGCGTTCGATGTAGGAGCCGTCGCGGCGGAAGTCGGAGAGCCCGGCGGTGTCCGGGTCGACGGCGTGCAGCGCGGCGAGGACGTCGGCGGTGTCGAGCCCCGCGGTCGTGCGCGGCTCACCCTCGGCGAGGCGGTGGCCGGAGTCGGCGTCGCCGAGCACCTCGCCGTCGACGAACCCCATGATGTAGAACTCCGCCCCGATCACGTCGGTGTCCCGGCAGAACGCCACGGGCGGAGCCACGGGCACGTCGTACGGGGCGAGCGCGGAGATGAAGCGCCACTCGCGGCCCATGTCGTGTGCCGTGGCCAACACCATGCCCAGCGGGGGTCGGCGCAGGGCGAACGGGGTGCCCGCCGCGTCGGTGATGCGGTAGGTGAGGTTCGAGTGGCCGCCGGAGATCCGGTCGACCGCGACCGGCCCGTCGCCGACCTTGACCTCCGGCACCTCGGCGCGCAGCCATTCGGACAGGGAGGTGGCGGGCACGGGGTCGGCGCTCATGCGGGTATTGAACCCCGGCAGGCGCTCACGCGCCGACGGTCTCCCGTTCCTTGCGCTGGGCCAGGACGTGGTCGAGGCTGAAGCGACCCGGGCCGCTCGCGGCCAGCGACAGCACGCCCGCGATGATCACGCCGACGAGCTCCCAGCCGTCGTCGCCGGTGACGCCGCCGAACCAGTGGCCCGCGAACCAGCCCGCGCCGAGCATCACGACGGTGACGAGCGCCGCGGCGACGGGCGTCAGCAGCCCGAGGACCAGCAGGAGCCCGCCACCGGTCTCGACGCAGCCCGCGAAGGCGGCCGAAAGGCCCGGCATCGGCACGCCCAGGCGGGCGAAGCTCGCGGACGTGGCACCGAGGCCCTGGCCCACCAGCTTCTGGTAACCGTGGGCCAACAGCACCACGCCGAGCAGGAGTCGGGCGGCGAGCGCGAGCAGGTCCCGCAGCGTGGGGGGCAGTTGGAGCACGGTCATCGACCTCCAGGGGTTGGCGGTTTGTCCCTTTTGTTCCAACGCGGCCGCCCCCGGGTCGGGAGCGGGCCGCGCCGGACGTTCACCCGGCCGAGTGGGCTCAGGCGTACGGGCGGACCGCCGAGGCGGGCGGCAGGTCGGCAGCGCGCACGCGGCGCGGGAGCCCACCCGGCACCGACGTCGCGACGGTGATCGTGTCGGTCTCGACGGACATCGGCGGCACGACCGGCAGCGCCGTCGTCGGGGTGAAGTCGAGCGGCGACTGCACGGTGACGCCGAAGGGGGCGGGCGCGTCCGCGTCGGGCCGCCCCGCGCGCTCGGACAGCGTCCGGTGCACGCCCGCGCTCGCCATGCGCGGCGAAGGCTCGGCGCGACGCGCCTTGCTCGGCGCGGGGGTGTGCTCGGCCTCGGGCGCAACCTCCTCCGCGGGGGCGGCGGCAGGCACGGCGGGGAACGCGTCCGTGGTCGGGGTGTCGACCGCGGGCTCGGCGACCTCGACGTCCGCGGCCGCCGGGGTGACGGCGGCGAACCCACCGGTCGGGAAACCGTTGGACGACCGCGCCGCAGCGGCGAACGCGCTACCGGGCACACCGGTGGACGCCCGGGGAACAGTGGTGGACGCACCGATCGGGACACCGGCGGACGCCCGGAGAACAGCGGCGAACACACCCGTCGACGCGGGAACACCAGAGGCGGACACATCCTGCGCACCGCCCGCGGCCGGAGCGGCGACGGACGCACCGGTCGAGCCGCTCGCGGCCGGGGCGACAGCGGCGAACGCGCCGGTGGGCGCGTCGGCCGCGGCGAACGCGCTGGTCGCAACGCCCGAAGACGGGGTGATCGCCCCGAACCCACCCGTCACCAACGCGGCCCGCGGGTCGGTGGCCGGGGTGAACGCCGCCGACACCACCGGCGCCTGGGCCACCGGCGCACTCCGCCGCCGTTCCAGGTCGGCGCGCTCGCGGGCGCGGCGGCGGGCGACGACGTCGTCAACGCTGTAGCGGCCCGGGCCGAACGCCGCGAGCGCCAGCTCCACCGCGACGATCACGCCCACCAGCTCCCATCCGCCGTCCTTGGCGAAGATGCCGTGCGTGACGTGGACGAACCCGGCCGCCCCCACCATGACGATCAGGTCGAGCGCGACGACCGTGGTGGTCAGCGCACCCAAGATGATCAGCACGCCGCCCACGAACTCGACGAAGGACGTGAAGGACGCCGACACGATCGCCAGCGGGATGCCCAGCTTCTCGAACTGGCCGTAGGTGTCGGAGATGCCATTGATCATCAGCTTCTGCCACCCGTGGGCGAACAGCACGACGCCGAGGATGATCCGCGCGATCAGCATGGCGATGTCACGCGCGGGAGCGGGGAGTGGTCGGTTCAGCATGTACGGGCCTCCGTACCCTCTGTAGGCGCTCTACTTCGTTCAGTTACGGAGTTAACCGGCCCACCGAAAGGTCGATACGCCGGTCGGCGCATCGCTCGACGGCCGAGCGGCGGCACGCGACGAGCAGTCGCCGACCTGCGCCAGAAAGATGATCTTCCGGCGACCGCACCCGACCGACCACTCACCCGCAGCGTTGCTCCGACGGTGTGATCGCCACCTCCCCGCTCGCGACCCTTCGCGATCACGGACGGCCCGCCGCACTCGGAAGGGACCGCGACGGCGCGGCCGTCACCACGCTGCGTCCCCCGGTCGTGCGGTCGCATCGCGTGCGCGAGCGCCGCCAGCGGGATAACGTCCTGCCGTCGCAGTTGACACGCAGACGTGGGGGCGAAGATGACCGACGGACCGCTCACCCTGGCGATCGACGTGGGTGGCATCGGGGCTCAAGGCCACCGTTCTCGCCCCCGACGGCGAGATGCTCTCCGAGCGCGTCCGCCGCGATACGCCCTACCCCTGCACGCCGCCCGTCCTGCTGGACGAGCTGGACGCGCTGGCGAAGACGCAGCCGCGACTACGACCGGGTGTCCGTCGGCTACCCGGGCGCCATCCGCCGCGGCATCGTCCGCGACGTCACCGCGTTCGTCCGGCCCGGCGCCCGGCGAGCCGAAGGACCCGAAGCTGATCAAGGAGTGGATCGGCTACGACCTGCAGAGCGCGCTGGCGCGAACGCTTCGGCAAGCCCGTGCGCGTCGCCAACGACGCCGACGTGCAGGGCTGCGCGGTCATCGAGGGCCGCGGCATGGAGCTGGTCATCACGCTCGGCACCGGCGTCGGCTGCGCGGTGTTCTTCGACGGCACCCTGCTGCCGCACATGGAGCTGTCGCACGGCCGCTTCGGCGACGGCCTCTCCATCGAGGTGGCGTGCGGCGAGAACGAGCGGCACAACGTCGGCAAGCAAGGCTGGCGCGAGCGCGTGCTGGACGCGCTCGACGCGTTCGAGGAGATGGTGCTGCCCGACCACATCTTCATCGGCGGCGGCAACGCCAAGAAGCTCGACCCCGACACGATCGGCCCCAACCGCACCATCGTGCCCAACATCTCCGGGCTGCTCGGCGGCATCGCGCTGTGGGACCGCACCGAAGGCGTCGGCGATCAGCAACACGCGAGTCGCCGCTTCCGTCGCGCACCTGACGATCACACGGCAGGATGTCGCCCGTGGCCGACTACCCCGCTGACATCACCGCGACCGAGGAGTGGTCGGCGCTTGCCGAGCACTTCGGCGCGATGGCTCCGACGCTGCACCTGCGCACGCTGTTCGCCGACGACCCCGGCCGCGCCGAGGCGCTCACGGCGTCCGGCGCCGATCTCGTGCTGGACTACTCGAAGCACCGGATCACGCGCGACACGTTGCCGCTGCTCACGGCGCTGGCCCGGCGCGCGGGCCTGCCCGAGCGCACCGAGGCGATGTTCGCGGGCGTGCACATCAACACCAGCGAGGACCGGGCGGTGCTGCACACGGCGCTGCGGCGCCGCGCGACTCGCGCTCGCCGTCGACGGCCAGGACGTGGCCACCGACGTCCACGCCGTGCTGGGCCGATGGGCGAGTTCACCGACGCCGTCCGCTCCGGGGAGTGGACCGGGCACACCGGCGAGCGCATCCGCACCGTCGTCAACATCGGCATCGGCGGCTCGGACCTCGGCCCCGTCATGGCCTACGAGGCGCTGCGGGACTACGCGACCGCGCGCTGACGATGCGGTTCGTCTCCAACATCGACCCCACCGACGTCTCCGAGGTCGCTGCGCGACCTCGACCCGGCGTCCACGCTCTTCATCGTCTCGTCCAAGACGTTCACCACGCTGGAGACGCTGACCAACGCCAAGGTCGCCCGGCAGTGGCTGGTCGAGGGGCTCGGCGACGAGAAGGCGGTCGCCAAGCACTTCGTGGCGGTGTCGACGAACGCCAAGGAGGTCGCGACGTTCGGCATCGACGAGGCCAACATGTTCGGCTTCTGGGACTGGGTGGGCGGGCGCTACTCGGTCGACTCCGCCATCGGCCTCTCGCTCATGGTCGCGATCGGCAAGGAGCAGTTCGCCGAGTTCCTGGCCGGCATGAACGCGATCGACCGGCACTTCCGCACCACGCCGCTCGAGGAGAACCTGCCGGTCATCCCGGGCCTGCTCAACGTCTGGTACAACAACTTCTTCGGCGCGAGACGCACGCCGTGCTGCCCTACAGCCAGTACCTGCACCGCCTCCCCGCCTACCTGCAGCAGCTGACGATGGAGAGCAACGGCAAGTCGGTGCGCGGCGACGGCACCCCGGTCACCACGCTCACCGGGGAGATCTTCTGGGGCGAGCCGGGCACCAACGGCCAGCACGCCTTCTACCAGCTGATCCACCAGGGCACCCGGCTGATCCCGTGCGACTTCATCGGGTTCGCCGAGCCCAACCACGTGATCGCGGTGGACGAGCACACGGACATGCACGACCTGTTCATGTCCAACCTGTTCGCGCAGACGTCGGCGCTGGCGTTCGGCAAGACCGCCGAGGAGATCGCCGGCGAGGGCACGCCCGCCGACGTCGTGCCGCACAAGGTGATGCCCGGCAACCGGCCGAGCTCGACGATCCTCGCCCGCAAGCTCACCCCGTCGACGCTGGGCCAGCTGATCGCGTTCTACGAGCACGTCACGTTCGTCGAGGGCACGATCTGGGGCATCGACTCGTTCGACCAGTGGGGTGTCGAGCTGGGCAAGGTGCTGGCCAAGCAGCTCGGCCCGGTGCTCACCGGGGAAGCGGGCCTCGAGGGCCTCGACGCGTCCACCGCCGCGCTCGTGGCGCGCTACCGCATGTGGCGCGGCCGCGGCTGACCGTCGTCGAAGGAGGTGGGGGATGTCCGAGGAACGGCCCGATCCGGGCATCCCGCCTGCCGGGCTCCCCCACCACCCGCCGCCGCAGCCCGGGCCGCGACCGAGCCGGGTGGCCGTGCTCGCCGCCGCGCTCGTGGCGCTGGCCGTGGCCGCGCTCTGGGCGGCGTTCTCCGGCGTCGGGCCCGCGCGGTTCGACAACGCGGCGCTCGCCGAGTCGATCGAGGAACGCACCCCGGGCACCACGACGGTCGCCGTCCTGGTCACCACGCTCGGCAGCACGGCGGCGATGGCGTTGCTGGCGGTGGCCGTCGGCGCGTGGTGCTGGGCGGTGGGACGGCGCGCCGACGCGGTGCTCGTCGTCGGCGCGATGGCGGGGGCGAGCCTCGTGTTCACCGTGCTCAAGAACATCCTCGACCGGAGCCGCCCGCCGGTGCCCGACCGGCTGGTCGGCGTCACCAACGAGTCGCTGCCGTCGGGCCACGCCACGATGTCGTTCGTCGTGACGGGCACGATCGTGGTGCTGGCCTGGGCGGGGCGGAGCGCACTCGCGCGCGTGGCGTTGGTGGTGGCCGCCGCGGTGTGGATCGGCGCGGTCGGCGCCACGCGGGTCTACCTGGGCGTGCACTGGTTCTCGGACGTGCTGGCGGGCTGGGCGGTCGGCGCGGCGTGGCTCGCGCTGTGCGTCACGGTGTGGCTGCGGTGGCGCGCCCGCGTACCGGCGTGATGACCTCGTCGGCCACCCAGCGCGCCACGTCGGCGGGGTACGGCGCGGCCAGCCCGAGGATGACGTGGCCGAAGCCCGCTTCGACCGCCGCGCCGATCGCGTCCCGGGTGGCGGCGGGCCGGTCGTAGTCGACCGGCAGGTGGATCGAGCGGGTGATCTCGGCGGGGTCGCGGCCGATCTCGGTGCAGAAGCGGTCGAGGAGCGCGCTGCGGCCCAGGAGGTCGTCGATGTCGCCACCGCCGGGGATGTTCCAGAGGTCGGCGTGCTCGGCCACCACGCGCAGCGTCGGGGTCGCCCGCCCGCCGATCATGATCGGCGGGTGCGGGCGCTGGACGGGCTTGGGGTTGCCGAACGCTCCTTTGAGCTGCACGTAGGTGCCGTCGAAGTCGAACGGCTCGGTCTCCGTCCACAGCCGCTTGATCACCGTGCACGCCTCGGCCAGGCTGCCCACCGCGTGCGCGGCGTCGTGGTAGGGCAGGCCGTGCGCCTCGTACTCGCGGCGGGCCAGTGGGTGGCTGGGTCGCGAGCCCGCGCCGATGCCGAAGTCGAGCCGTCCGCCGGAGACGACGTCGACGGTCGTGGCGATCTTGGCCAGCACCGCGGGCGGCCGGAAGCGGTTGCTGGTGACGAGCAGGCCGATCCGCAGCCGTCGGGTCTGCGCGGCGAGGGCCGAGAGCAACGTCCAGCCCTCGTAGATCGGACCGTCCGGATCGCCGCCGATCGGCATCAGGTGGTCGAAGAGCCACGCGTGCTCGATCTCGGGGATCGCGTCGGCCTCGCGCCAGACCCGCAGGACGTCCTGGTAGTCGACCTGCATGGGGGCGGTCATGATTCCGAAGGTCGCCACTTGCCACCTGCCCTATCCTGAAACGGAACACTGCTCCGTTCACGATACGGAACCTGGTTCCGGTTAGCAAGGAGGGCCATGGTCACCCGGCGGGTCGACGCGCGGCGCAACGAGCAGGCCCTGCTCGACGCCGCCGCGGCCGCGTTCGTCGCGGCGGGTGTCGAGGCGCCGGTGCGCGACATCGCGGCCCGGGCGGGCGTCGGGGTGGGCACGGTCTACCGCCACTTCCCGACGCGGGCGGACTTGGTCGTCGCCGTCTACCGCCACCAGGTCGAGGCGTGCGCCGAGGCGGACCTGACCGGCCTCGGGGCGTACGCGGCGTTGGCCCGCTGGATCGACCTGTTCGTCGACTTCCTCGTGACCAAGCACGGCCTGGCCGCCGCGCTGCGCCCGGACAGCGCCGACTTCGCGGCCCTGCACACCTACTTCCTCGACCGGCTCCTGCCGGTGTGCGCCCGGCTGCTCGAGGCGGCCGCCGCGGCGGGCGAGATCCGTGCCGACGTGCAGGCCTACGAGCTCATGCGCGGTGTGGGGAACCTCTGCATCGGGGCGGAGCACGACCCGGGCTACGACGCCCGACGGCTGGTCGGGCTGCTCGTCGCGGGACTGCGCTCCTAGACCTGCTCGGCCGAGCACCACCACGTGGATCGGCCGCCGACCGTGCCGTGCACCATCGCCGCGCCGCAGCGGGGGCAACGCCCGCCCGCGTGCCGGTGCTCGATCACCTCGCCGGTGTGCACGCCACCGTTCGCGATGGCCGCCTTCAGGGACTGCTCCAACGCGTCGTAGAGGCCGTCGAGGGTGCGTTCGGAGAGCTCGTCGGCGGGCGCGGACGGCGACAGCGCCGCCTGCCACAGCGTCTCGTCGGCCAGCAGGTTGCCGACGCCCGCGAGCACCGACTGGTCGAGCAACCGCGCCTTCACCGCCGACCGACCGCGGCCCACCCGGGTGCGGAAGTCCGTCCGGCTGATCATCTCGGCGTCCGGGCCGAGCGCGTCGAGGTCGGGGTCGAGCCGCACCCGACCGAGCCTGCGCTTGTCGAACAGGCGCAATCGCCCGCCGTCGGCGAAGAGGATCGTGAAGCGGTCCCACTCGGCCTTGCGCGGGGTGCGGTCCGGACGTACGGGCTCGCCGCCGCCGCGCTCCCCCGCCGCGTCGGTGACGATCAGCCGCCCGCCCATGCCGAGGTGGATGCCGAGGTGCGGGCCCGGTGCCCCGGTGCGTCCGAGCGTCTCGCACCACATCGACTTGCCCCTCCGGTGCGCCACCGTGAGCCTCCCCCGACCAGCGCTGCGGCGATCTCCCCCGGCGCGTGCGGGCGGCACACCCAGTGGTCGTTGTCGTCGACCGCGGCGATCTCGCGGTCCAGCGCGTGGACGAGCACGCGCCGCGCGCTCTCCACCTCGGGCAACTCGGGCACCGGCCCATCCTGGCCCGGCGGTGGAACAGCCGCGCGCCGGCGCGGGTTCACCTCCGGTGTGACGAGGATCCGGGTGCGCGCGCCCGAACTGCGCGGGCGGCGCTGGCTGAACACCGGCGGGGCCGAGCTGTCCCTCGCCGACCTCCGCGGCAAGATCGTCCTGCTCGACTTCTGGACGTTCTGCTGCGTCAACTGCTTGCACGTGCTCGACGAGCTCAGGGAGCTGGAGGAGCGCTACGCCGACGTGCTGGTGACGATCGGTGTGCACTCGCCGAAGTTCGCGCACGAGGCGGACCCCGACGCCGTCGTGGCCGCGGTGGAGCGCTACGCCGTTCACCACCCCGTGCTCGACGACCCGGAGCTGCTGACGTGGGACGCGTACGCGGCGCGGGCGTGGCCGACGCTCGTGGTGATCGACCCGCGGGGCTACGTGGTCGCGCAGATGTCGGGTGAGGGGCACGCGCACGGGCTCGCCGTGCTCATCGACGAGCTCCTCGCGGAGCACGTCGACGTGCTGCGCCGCGGCGACGGCCCGTACGTCGCCCCGCCGGAGGCCGCGACCGCGCTGCGGTTCCCCGGCAAGGTCATCGCGCTCCCCGACGGCGGGTTCCTGGTCTCCGACACCGCCCACCACCAGCTCGTCGAGCTCGAGCCCGACCTGGTCACGGAACGGCGGCGGATCGGCACGGGCGCGCGGGGACTGGTGGACGGGCTCGCGGCGCAATTCAACGAGCCGTTGGGGTTGCTCCTCCTCCCGGACGGCGACGTGCTGGTCGCCGACAGCGTCAACCACGCCCTGCGCCGGGTCCGGTTGGCCGACGCCGCCGTCACCACGGTGGCGGGCACCGGCGCCCAGCTCCGCGAGCGGGTCGCGCCGGGAGCGACCGCGGCAGAGCTGTCGACGCCGTGGGACCTGGCCTGGTGGGACGGGCGCGTGGTGGTGGCGATGGCGGGCAACCACCAGCTCTGGACGTGGGACCCGACCACCGGTGCGACGGCCGCGTGGGCGGGCACCACCAACGAGGGACTGCGCGACGGCCCGCCCGCCGAGGCGTTCTTCGCCCAGCCCTCGGGGCTCGCGGTGGGCGACGGCGTGCTGTGGGTGGCCGACGCCGAGACGTCCGCGCTGCGCGAGGTGCGGGAGGGGCTGGTCGCCACGGCCGTCGGGCAGGGCCTGTTCGACTTCGGCCACCGCGACGGGCCCGCAGATGAGGCATTGTTCCAGCACCCGCTCGGGGTGGCGGTGCTGCCCGACGGCTCCGTCGCGGTGGCCGACACCTACAACGGCGCGGTCCGCCGCTACGACCCGACGACGCGGACGGTGAGCACGCTGGCGTCCGACCTGGCCGAGCCGAGCGACGTCCTGGTCGACGGCGACACGCTCGTGGTCGTCGAGTCGGCCGCGCACCGGCTGGTCCGGCTGCCGCTCCCGGCGTCGGTCCAGGTGCCGGGGCGCGCGCAGCAGGTGCGCCGGTCGGCCACCGACGTCGCGCCCGGCCACCTCGCGCTGCGGGTGGCGTTCGTCCCGCCCACGGGTCAGCACCTCGACACCCGGTTCGGCGATCCGACCGAGCTCACGGTGTCGGCCTCCCCGCCGGAGCTGCTGGTCGCGGGCGCGGGGACAGCGCCGGGGCTGTCCCGGGAGCTCGTGCTGGGCGACGTGCCCGAGGGGGTGCTGTCGGTCAGCGTCGCGGCGGCCGCGTGCGACGAGGGCGACGGGGTGTTCGCCGCCTGCCACCGCTACCAGCAGGACTGGGGCATACCGGTGCGGGTCGTGGCGGGCGCGCACGCCGAGCTGGAGCTGGATCTGCGCGCGGTCTGAGCGTCGCCGAAAGTGTCGGTGGGCGGTGTGACACTGCGGTCATGACGACGTTCACGCTCCGTCCCACCGGCGCGTTCTCCCTGCGCGAGAGCGCCGAGTTCGGCTTCGGTCCGCGGCACGCCGCGGTGTTCGACGGCACGATGCGCCTCGCGTTCTGCGTCGACGATCTCGTGCACCAGGTGGGGGTGGCCGTCACCCAGGACGCGGGCGGGGTGCACGGGGAGATCGTCGGGCCTGGCGCGGCGCCGGTCGCGCAGGTGGCGGCGCAGACCGCGCGGATGTTGTCGCTCGACGTCGATGCGCGGGGCTACGAGGCGGTCGCCGCCCGGGATCCGGTCGTGGCCCGGGTGCTCGCCGCCGCGGCGGGGCTGCGGCCGCCGCTGTTCCACTCGCCCTACGAGGCGGCGGCGTGGTGCGTGCTGTCGTTGCGGTGGAACACGCGGCAGGCGGCCGCGGTGCGGGATCGCCTCGCCCGCGAGCACGGCCTGCCGGTCGAGGTGGCGGGCGTCGCGATGGCGGCCTTCCCCACCCCGGAGCAGCTGCTGGCCGTCTCCGCGTTCGAGGGCGTGCCGCCGGTGAAGATCGAGCGGCTCCACGGCGTGGCCAGGGCGGCGGCCGAGGGCCTGCTCTCCGCGGAGGAGATCCGGCGCGCCGATCCGGAGGAGGCGATGGCTCGGCTGCGGCGGATCCCGGGGATCGGGCCGTTCTCGGCGTCGCTCATCGTGCTCCGCGCGAGCGGCGTGTGCGACGTGTCGGTGGAGGAGGAGCCGCGCTTGGCGGCGATCGTGGGCCGCCTGTACGGCCTGCCCGGCCCGGCCACCGCGGCCGACATGCGCCGCATCGGCGAGTCCTGGCGCCCCTTCCGCACCTGGGTCGGCGTGCTGCTCCGCGCCGCGTCCAGCCGCGTGCCCCAGGCGGCGTAGGCGCGGCCCGCGCCGATCACGGGGATCGTGCGGCACGCCGCGGGGCGAAGCGGTGTGGCGCAACGGAACCGGCAGACTGGCCACGTGAACCAACCGCTGTGGAGCGCCGTCGACGACTACTGGACCACCAAGCTGCACGCGCCCGACGACACGCTCGCGCGGCGGCGGCCGACAGTGCCGCGGGCGGTCTGCCGCCGATCGCCGTCACCGCGCCCATGGGCAAGTTCCTGCACCTGCTGGCCCGGGCCCAGGGCGCTCGGCGGATCCTGGAGATCGGCACGCTCGGCGGCTACTCGACGATCTGGCTCGCCCGCGCGCTCCCGTCGGATGGCGAGCTGGTGACCTGTGAGATCGATCCGCATCACGCCGAGGTGGCGGCGGCCAACTTCGTCCGGGCCGGGGTGGACAAGCTGATCGACCTGCGCGTCGGGCCCGCCCGCGACACCCTCGCGACCCTCGAGGGCGGGTTCGACCTCGCGTTCATCGACGCCGACAAGGCCTCGGGCGCCGATTACTTCCGGTCGTGCGTGCGGCTCGTCCGCACCGGCGGGGTGATCATCGTCGACAACGTCGTCAGGGCAGGCACGATCCTCGACCCCGGCAGCGCCGACGAGGCCGTCATCGGCACCTGGCGCCTGGCCGACGCGATCGCCGCCGAGCCGGGCGTGGACGCCACCGTGATGCAGACCGTCGGAGGCAAGCGGCACGACGGCTTCGTGATGGCCGTGGTGCAGTAGTACGACCGCCACTCGCCGCGGTGCCGCAGGCCCGACGGAGTGGGGACGGCGGCCGGGCGGGTCAGGCGACGGTGGTGTCGATCGCCACGTCGATGTTGCCGCGGGTGGCGTTGGAGTACGGGCACATCTGGTGGGCCGCGGCCACGAGCTTGTCGGCGGCCGCCTCGTCGAGGCCCGCGATCTCCACGTGCAGCGCCACGGTGAGTCCGAAGCCGCCCTCGTCCCGTGGGCCGATGCCGACGTCGGCGGTGACGGACGAATCGGCGATCGTCATCTTCTCCCGACGGGCCGCGCCTTTGAGCGCGGAGTGGAAACAGGCGGCGTAGCCCGCCGCGAACAGCTGCTCGGGGTTGGTGGCGCCGCCCGGGCCACCCATCTCGGTCGGCGCGGCGAGGTCGAGGTCGAGCAGTCCGTCGGAGGAGCGGACGTGGCCGTTGCGGCCTTCCCCCGTTGACAGCGCGGATGCGGTGTACCGAACGTTCACATTAGCCACGCGGCCAACGCTAGCCGCCGTAGGAGCCGGTGGCGACCCACCTCGCCGCCACCGCGTTGGCGCGGCGCGCGGCCTCCACCGCCGACGCGCCCCGCAGCAGGCCTGCCAGGAAGGCGCCGGTGTGGACGTCGCCCGCGCCGGTGGTGTCGACGGCGTCGACGGGCACCGCGGGCACCACCACGGGCTCGGCCCCGGCCACCGCCACCACGCATCCCCGCTCCCCCGTCCGCACGACCGCGCCCGCCCGGCCGCTCAGCCGCCCGGCCGCGGCAACGGGGTCGGACGCGCCCGTCAACGCGGCGGCCTCGCCTGCGTTGGCGCTGACCCAGTCCAGCCGGGCCCGTGCCCGTGCGAAGGGGCCCAGCCGGACGAGCGGCCCGGGGTCGAAGGCGACGACGACGGCGTCGGGCAGCCCGACCACCCACTCGGCGAGCGCGTCGTCGAGGCCGTAGCCGGAGACCAGCACGACGTCCCCCGCCGCGAGCGCGAGGTCGGCGAGGTCTACGGGCTCGAGGGTGGTCTCCGCGCCGCGGCCGCTGACGAAGGTGCGCTCGCCCCCACCGTCGACCAGCACGACCACCACGCCGGTGTCGGCGTCGGGTCGCGGCGCCAGCCGCACCGCGACGCCCTCTTCGTGCAGCGCCGCGCGGGCCAGGTCGCCGAACGGGCCGGTGCCGTGCGCGCCCGCGTACTCCACCGCCACACCCTGCCGCGCCGCTGCGGCCAGGGCGTGGAACCCGCCGCCCGCGGCCATCCGCATCCCCGACGCCCACACGTCGCCGCCGCGCGGCGGCAGCTCCGCCACCGTCGCGACCACGTCGACCACCACGCTCCCGACCCCGACCAGCCGTCCCGTCACCGCCGGGCTCGCCTGGTTCCGCGCACCGGCACCATTCCGCCGTGCACGGCGATCAGGACCCGGTACGCAGGGCCAAGAGCGCGTCGGCGAGGCCGTCCAGGTCCAGGTGCTCGACGTTGGCGCGCACCGGCAGCGCGTCCACCCCGCAGCAGGCGCCCGCCACGGCTCCGGCCATCGCGGCGATGGTGTCGCAGTCGCCGCCGACCGACGCGCCGAGCCTGCACGCGAGCCACGGGTCGTCGCCTGCGAGCGCCAGCACGGCGAAGGCGGCGGGCACCGACTCCTGCGTGGCCAGGCCGGTGCCGACGAGCGTGGCGATCGTCTCCACGGGCTCCCGCTCGCCGCGGACCAGCTTCGTGGCCCACCGGATCCGCGCGGCCACGTCGGCCGCGGCCACCCACCGACCCCGTTCGGCCGCGCGTTCGGCGGCGTCCGCGGCCACGTCGAACGTCTCGCGCACGGTGGCGCCGTCGATCCCCGCGCTCACCGCCGCGGCCACGGCGGCGGCACCCGCCAACGCAACACCGGTGCCGTGCGTGACGAGGGAAGCCTCGACCACCCGGTCCACCAGGCCGTCTCCGACCGGCACTGCGACCCCCACCGGCGCGATCCGCATCGCCGCCCCGTTGGTCGTGCCGCTGCGGCCCGCCTCCTCCGGGGCTGCGCCCGCGGCCAGCGCGGCGAGCGCCCGCTTCGTGGACGGCCCGAGCAGGCCCACCTGCCCCCGCTCGCGCATCGTCGCTTCCCACGCCACGAGCCGTCGGCCCAGCTCGCGGGGGTCGACGCGACCGCCGGACTCGACCATCAGCCACCCCAGGAGCGCGGCCTGCTCGGTGTCGTCGGTGACCGAGCCCGCCGGGAGCCCCGCGGCGAGCGGGTGCCCGGGCGCCCCCGGGTGGAAGCGGTCGACGAGCAGGCCGTAGCGCTCCACGATCTCCGCCCGCGGCGTCGACTCGGTCGGCATCCCGAGCGCGTCCCCGACCGCGAGCCCGTGCAGGGCACCGCGGGCCCGGTCCCGCGTCACAGCGCCATCACGGCACGTCGGCGCTGGTCACGACCTGCACCAGGGGCCCGTAGAGGGCGAGCACGTCGAGCGTGGCGCGGTGGCTCTCCGCCGAAACACCCGCGCAGGCGTCGCCGACCACGCGCACCGGCACCCCCGCGTCGGCCGCGGCGACCGCCGTGGAGAGCACGCAGCAGTCCGTCGAGACCCCGCAGAGCACCATCGTGGCGTCGCCCAGCCGCTCGGCCAGCGCGGGACCCCACTTGGAGAAGGTGGTGGCGTCCACGGTCGGACCGGTCGACCCGAGCTCCGGCACGACGTCCCACAGCGGCGCGTCCGGCGGCTGCAGGGCGAACGGCCATGCGGCGTAGTACTCCCGCCACGCCCCGGCGGGCCGCTCGGGCGCGACGAACCGCGTGCACGTCACCGCCTCGCCGAACTCGTCGACGAGACCCGCCACCGTCGGCAGGATCGCCGCGAAGTCCGGCGTGGCCCACGGGCTGTCCACGTCGGCGAACACCCGCTGCATGTCGATCACGACCAGGTGCTGTCCGCTCACGCGCCCTCCTCGCCGGCGCTCGTCGTTCGCGTTCGCAAGCTGCTGTGTCGATGGTGAGCTCGCAAGCTCGCTCACGCGCCCTCCTCGCCGGCGCTCGTCGTTCGCGCTCACGCCTCCTGCGCCCGCACCCGCCCGCGATCCAGCGCGAGCCCGCCGACGAAACCGACCGCGAGCGCCACGAGCACGCCGAGGTTGGCGAACGCCCAGGCGCCCTCGCGCCCGCCGAGCCCGACCGGCCCGAGGAGGTAGCCCTGCCAGCTGAGGATCTCGGAGGTCGTGTTCGTGACCAAGCCCCAGCCCAGCACGGTGCCGACCACGAGCAGGACGACCGCCGTCCACCGGACGTCGCCGTAGCGGCCCCCCGGTTCGTACAGCTCGCGCTCGGCGTAGTCGCGGTGCCGCAGCATGATGTCGGCCAGCATGATGCCCGCCCACGCCGCGACCGGTACGCCCAGCGTGTAGAGGAAGCCCTGGAACGGGCCCAGGAAGTCGTCGGCGAAGAACACGACCCAGATCGTGCCGAGCACCATCAGCACGCCGTCGACGAGCGCCGCCGACCACCGCGGGATCCGCAGCCCCAACGACAGGAGCGCGAGCCCGGACGAGTAGATGTCCAGCACCGCGCCACCGACCAGGCCCAACACCGCCACCAGCACGAACGGCACGAGGAACCAGGTGGGCAGCAGGTCGGCGAGCGCGCCGATCGGGTCGGCGGCGATCTTGGTCGACAGGTCCTGGGACGACCCCGCCAGCAGCAGCCCGAACACCAGCAGCACGAGCGGCGCGATGGCCGAGCCCGCCGTGGTCCAGCCGACGACCCCCCGCGAGGACGCGTCGCGCGGCAGGTAGCGCGAGTAGTCCGCGGCGGTGTTGACCCACCCGAGCCCGAATCCGGTCATGAGGAACACCAGCGCGCCGATCACCTGCTCGACCGAGCCCGCGGGCAGCGCGGAGACCGTGCCCCAGTTGATCTGATCGGCCACGAGGAAGACGAAGACGATCGTGAGCACTGCGGTGACGACCGTGATGCCGGTCTGCAGGCGCATGATCACGTCGAAGCCGAGCACGCCCGCACCCACGACGAGCGCGGCGACCACCAGCAACGCGATGACCTTCGTCGGGGTGCCGCCGCCGAGCCCGAGCCGGTCGAAGACCGTGGCCGTCGCGAGCGTGGCCAGGATGACCAGCACCGTCTCCCAGCCGACGGTGAGGAGCCACGAGATCGCGGTGGGGAGCTTGTTGCCGCGCACGCCGAACGCCGCGCGGGAGAGCACCATCGTGGGTGCGGAGCCGCGCTTGCCTGCCAGCGCGATGAAGCCGCAGAGCATGAACGAGAACAGGATGCCGATCACGCCCGCGACCACGGCCTGGCCGAACGAGATGGAGAAACCCAACGTGAAGGCGCCGTAGGAGATCCCGAGCACCGAGACGTTGGCGGCGAACCAGGGCCAGAACAGCTGGGACGGGCGGCCCTTGCGCTCGGCGTCGTGGATGACGTTGATGCCGTTGCCCTCGACGCGGGCCGCGGTCTGTCCCGACTTCCGCGCTTCGACCACGAGCTTCCCTCCTGACACCGGTGATGTACCGGCCGCCACCCTAAGTGATCAGGTGGCGCGGGTGCAGACCCGGTCGGACCAGCGGTCGGGCCTCAGTGGTCCGACGGCCGCAGGTGGTACTCGAAGACCAGGCCGCCGATCGCGACGATCAGCAGCACGCCGGAGATCACGAGCGCCCAGATGTAGAAGAACGCGAGCGAGAGGCCCACCAGCGCCGCCGCGAACGCGAGCGTGATCGGCCAGTAGCTGCCCGGCGAGAAGAAGCCGATCTCGCCCGCGCCGTCGGAGACCTCGGCATCCGGGTCGTCCTCCGGCCGCTCCTCCAGCCGCCGCGCGACGAACCGGAAGTAGGTGCCGATGATCAGCGATAGACCGCCGGTGAGGAACAGCGCGGCGCTGCCCGCAGGCTCGTGCGAGAGGATCACGTAGACGATCGCAGCGACGAAGAAGAACGCCGTGAGGAACTCGAAAAGCCGGGCTTCGACGTGCACCGCTGCTCAGCCTCCTGCTGCGATCGGCTCGGACGGCGAGCGCTGCGTCCGGTTGGTGGTGAACGGGTACGTGGTGTACGCCGTGGGCGTACAGAGCTGGCCGCAGTTGAGCGCGCCGAGCGCCTCACCGGCGGTGTAGGGCGCGCCGGTCTGCGGGTTGGTCTGCGAGCGCAGCTGCAGCCACTGGTCGAACTTGTCCTTCGAGAGCGCCCGCACCTCGAAGTTCATCTGCGAGTGGTAGCTGCCGCACAGCTCGGCGCAGCGGCCGACGAACGCGCCTTCACGGTCGATCCGGTCGATCGTCCACGTGTTGTCCTGGTCGTTGACGTTCGGCAGCGGGAACACGTCGCGCTTGAACAGGAACTCCGGGATCCAGAAGCTGTGGATCACGTCGTTGGAGTGCTGGGTGAACTCGATGCTCTCGCCCGTGGGCAGCACCAGCAGCGGGATCGTGTCGCTCGTACCCAGCGTGCTGATCGGCTGCCCGTCGGCGCCGTTGCTCCCGGTGTAGGCGAACTTCCACTGCCACTGGAACGCGGTGACGTCGACCTTCAGATCCGGGTTGGGCGGATCGACCTCGACGTAGTTCTGCACGCTCACGGTGAAGCCGAACAGCACCGCGACGATCACTGCGGGCACGACCGTGAAGATCAGCTCGACGGGCAGGTTGTACTGCGTCTGCCGCGGGACGATGCCCGGGTCGCTGTCCTTGCGCTTGCGGTGGAAGATCATCGCCCAGAACATCGCGCCCCAGGTGATGACGCCGACGACCAGCGCGGCGATGCCCGACCACGTCCACAGGTGCCGCATCGCCTCGGCCTGCGGGGTGACCCCGACCGGCCACCCGAACCGGATCACGTCCTCGACCGTGCAGCCCGCCGTGAACGGCGCGATGAGCGCCATCAGCGCGACCAGCCGGACCACTCGACCGCGGGAGCCACGACGGCCCGGCCCGCGCTGTGCTCGGCTCACTGCTCGCCGCCTCCCCACCCGTCAGACGCACCCGAAACGCCGGGTCTTCGACCTCGCGTAGAGCCTAACGGAGTCGGGCGCGGATTGGCCTGTCGGGTGCAATCGGAGATCGCGCGTGGCGCGTCGGCATACTGGTTCGCCATGTGCGGACTGTTGGGACTGCTCACCTCTTCCGGCGACGCGGCCACCCGCGCCGACGCCGTCGGGCAGGCGATGCGCTGCGCTCGGCACCGCGGACCGGACGAAAGCGGCACTTGGCACGATTCGGATGTCGTGTTCGGGTTCAACCGACTGTCGATCATCGACGTGGAGCACTCGCACCAGCCGCTCCGCTGGGGTCCGTCCGGGGCCGACGATCGTTATGCGATCGTCTTCAACGGCGAGGTCTACAACTACCTGGAGCTGCGCGCCGAGCTCGCGGAGCTGGGCGCGACGTTCGCCACCGAGGGCGACACCGAGGCGGTCGTCGCCGCCTACCACCACTGGGGCCCGGCCGCGGTCTCCCGCCTGCGCGGCATGTTCGCCTTCACGATCTGGGACACCCACGAGCGCGTGCTGTTCGCCGCGCGCGACCCGTTCGGGATCAAGCCGCTGTTCGTGGCCGAGGGCCCCGGCGGCATCGCGTTCGCCAGCGAGAAGAAGAGCCTCCTTGAGCTCGCGCCCGCGCTGGGCCTCGGCCACGTCGACCGGGACCTGGATGCCGCGGCGCTGCAGCACTACCTGCTGCTGCAGTACGTGCCCGAGCCCGCGACGCTGCACCGGGCGATCCGACGGGTCGAGTCGGGCACGCACGTCACGGTGCGGCCGGGCGGCGAGCCCGAGGCCGAGCGGTACTTCACGCCGGTGCTGCACGCGGGCGGCGGCCAGGACGCGCCCCGCCGGATCGAGGCCGTGCTGCGCGACTCGGTGGCCAAGCACATGCGCGCCGACGTCACGGTCGGCGCGTTCCTCTCCGGCGGCATCGACTCGACGGCCATCGCGGCGCTCGCCAAGGAGCACAACCCCGACCTCATCACGTTCACCACGGGGTTCGACCGCGAGGGCTACTCGGAGGTGGACGTCGCGGCCGAGTCGGCGGCGGCGATCGGCGTGCGGCACGTCATCCGCACCGTGAAGCCCGACGAGATGATGGACGCGCTGCCGCTCATCGTCTGGTACCTCGACGACCCGGTGGCCGACCCCGCGCTCGTCCCGCTGTGGTTCATCGCCCGCGAGGCCCGCAGGCACGTCAAGGTGGTGCTGTCCGGCGAGGGCGCCGACGAGCTGTTCGGCGGCTACACGATCTACCGCGAGCCGCTGTCGCTCGCCCCGTTCGAGAAGGTGCCCGGCGCGCTGCGGGGCCTGCTGGGGCGCGCGTCCACCCGCCTCCCGGACGGCATGCGCGGCAAGGACCTGCTACGGCGTGGCGCGATCCCGCTGGAGCAGCGCTACTACGGCAACGCGCGGATCTTCCGCGACGGCGAGCTCGCGGGGGTGCTGCGGCAGTACGACCCGCGCCGCTCGCACACCGACGTCACCGCGGGCCACTACGCGGAGTCGGCGGGCTGGGATCCGGTGGCCCGCATGCAGCACGTGGACCTGTTCACCTGGCTGCGGGGCGACATCCTCGTCAAGGCCGACAAGATGACGATGGCGAACTCCCTCGAGCTGCGGGTGCCGTTCCTGGACCCCGAGGTGTTCGCCGTGGCGTCCGGCCTGCCGCGCGCGGCGAAGCTGGGCGAGAACACGACGAAGCTCGCCCTGCGCAAGGCGCTCGCGGGCATCGTCCCCCCGCACGTGCTGCAGCGGCGCAAGCTGGGCTTCCCCGTGCCCATCCGGCACTGGCTGCGCGACGAGATGTACGACTGGGCGCGCGGCATCGTGCGCGACAGCCAGGCCGATCACCTGGTCGACCTGGCCGCCGTCACCCGCATGCTCGACGCCCACCGCGACGGCCCGATCGACCACAGCCGCCGCATCTGGACGCTGCTGGTGTTCCTGCTCTGGCACGGGATCTTCGTGGAGCAGCGCATCACCCCGGAGATCCCCGAGCCCGCGTACCCGGTTCTGCTCTAGCCCTGCTCTAACCAGCGAGGGCCAGCGCGTCGACGCCCACCGTGGTGAGCCGGGCCGGAACGCGACTCCCCGGCGCGCCCGGAACGGCGGTGGCGATGAGGCCCGCCCGTGCGAGGCGGTGCGCGGCGGACTGGTCGGCGCAGCACCGGCCGTCGAGGAACAGGTCGGGCTCGGCCCCGCCCTGCAGCTCGGCGCCGCCGCCCGCGACCGCCCGCAGGATCGCGCGGTCGCGGCAGCTCAGCGTGGCGCCCATCGCCCGGTCCTCCGCTCGGGAGTGCGCGGGGTCTGCAGGCGCTCGACGAGCACCGTGTAGCGGTGCCGCTCCGAGCAGAGCACGGTGGCGTGCTCGATGGGACCGTCCGTGCTGTCCAGCACGTAGCGCTCGACCACCTCGGCGGGCGCCGCGCAGGCGGGGCACCCGACCAGGTCGAGGCCGGTTCCGTTGTCGTCGTGAAGTCTGTCGTTCATGGTCTGTCCTCCTTCTTCTTGCACAGCGTGCGCCGACCGGCGGGTGCCGTCGTCGTATAGAGGAGGCGTTGGGGTGTAGAGAAATGCACATTCCTCGCTAGGCTTCCCAAGACCTTTCGGCGGGATGGGGGCATGACCGCAAGCGGCACATTCACGGCGGGCGAGTTCATGGCCCGGCTGCGCCCGACCGACCGCGACGAGCTGACCGCCCGATCCCGCGCGCGCCGGTGGCCCGCGGGCGCGTCGCTGTTCCTGGAGGGCGAGCAGTCCTCCACCGTCGTGGTCGTGGCGACCGGCCGGGTCAAGGTGTTCCAGCTGACCGAGAGCGGCGAGGAGATCGTGCTCGCGGTCCGCGGCCCGGGAGCGCTCTTGGGCGAGCTGTCCGCGATCGACGGGCTGCCGCGCTCGGCCTCGGTGGCGGCGTTGGAGCCGGTGGTCGCGCACGTGATGCACGTGGAGGCCTTCCGCGACTTCCTCGACAGCCACGCCCAGGTGGCGGTCGCGCTGCTGCACCTCGTCGTCGAGCGGCTCCGCGACGCCGACCGCAAGCGCGTCGAGTTCGCCGCCTACGACACCTCCGCCCGGGTGGCCCAGCGGATCGTCGAGCTGGCCGAGCGCTTCGGCGAGCCCGACGCGCAGGGCACGCGGATCACCGTCGCGCTGTCGCAGGACGAGCTGGCGGGCTGGGTCGGCGCGTCCCGCGAGGCGGTGGCCAAGGCGCTGCGCACGCTGCGGGAGCAGGGTCAGCTCGCCACGGGCCGCCGCACGATGACCGTGCTCGACCTCGACGGGCTGCGCCGCCGCGCGGGACGGTTGTGAACGCACCGACCACGATCACGGCCTCGGCCACGGCGGCGGTCCGCCGGGGCAGCCGGGCCCGCGTCGTCATCTGGGCGTTCCACCTGGCGCTGCCGCTGGCCGGGCTGTGGCTCCTGCTCGCCGTGCCGCCCGCCGACGTCGTGTGGGAGCACCACCCGAGCCACTTCTGGCTGGTGGCGGTGGCGGCGGCGCTCTCCGCGTGGCTCGCGCTCACCGTCGACCGCGCCGCCCGCCACCACGGCGACGCGCGGCTGCTGTTGGTCGGGCTGGGCTTCCTCGCCGCCGCGCTGTTCTTCGGGCTGCACGCGCTCGCCACCCCGGGCGTGCTGCTCGACCACGCCAACGGCGGGTTCGCCCTCGCCACACCCGCCGGGCTCGCGTTGTCGGCGGTGTTCGGGGCGGCGGCCGCGCTGAACATGGACGGTGGCGTCGGCCGGTGGGCCCTGCGAGCGGGCCCGTACCTGCGCTACGGGCTCATCGGCGTCGCCGCGCTGTGGGGCGTGGTGTCGCTCACCGGCCTGCCGCCGCTCGCCGACCCCGGCGTCGGCGAGCGCGGGAGCGTCGCCGTCGTCGTGCTCGTCGTCCTCGCCGTGCCGCTCTACCTCGCGGCGGCGCTGCGCTGCTTCCTGCTGTACCGGCGGCGCCGCTCGGTGGTGCTGCTGTCCGTCCTCACGGCCGACGTGCTGCTCGCCGAGGCCATGGTCGCCGTCGCGCTGGGCGCGAACTGGCACCTCACCTGGTGGCTCTGGCACGTCCTGATGGTGATGGCCTTCGGCTACGTCGGCTACAGCGCGTACGTGACCTACCGGCGCGAGGGCGCGACACGCGGCCTGTTCGACGCCGTCGGCACCGAGGCCACGCTGCGCGCGGTGCGGGTGGAGTACGGCTCGGCGCTGGAGCAGCTCGTCGCGGCGGTGGCCCGGCAGGAGGCGGGCGAGCTGACACCCGCGGAGATGTCGCTGATCACGTCGGGGCTGGCGGTGCGCTTCGGCCTCTCCGAGGGCCAGACGGCCGTGCTGGGCCGCGCGGCCGCCGCCCTGCGCGCCGACCGCGAGCAGATCGGGCGGCTCGACGTGCTCGTCGCCATCGGCCACGAGTCGGGGGTGCTGCTGGGCGAGCGCGACCTGCTCGCGCGGGCCGTCCGTCGCGTCGTCAGCGGTTTCGGGTGCGACGCGGCGCGCATCGGGCTGCTCGACAGCGGCAGGCTGTCCTTCCCGGCCGCCCTCGCCTCGGACCCGCGGCTGCCCGTGCCCCCGAACCTGCAGCAGGGGTTGGCGCAGCGCGGCCCCTTCGACATCGGGCCCGAGCAGATGGCCTGCACGCTCGCCGTCAAAGAGCGGCCCGCGGGGGTGCTGGTCGTGCACCGGCGCGGCGGGTTCGGCGGACGCGACCGGGCGATGATCGCCTCGCTCGCGGCCCAGCTCTCGATGGGGCTGGAGAACGCCCGGCTCTACGAGCAGCTCGACGGCCTCTTCCGCCAGTACATGTCGCCCGACGTCGCCACCGCCCTGATCGCCGACCCCCGGCAGGCGGCGCTCGGCGGCGCGGTCGTCGAGGTCACGGCCGTGTTCGCCGACCTGCGTGGGTTCACCACGTTCTCCGAGGCGTCCACGCCCGAGCAGATCGTCGCGATGCTCAACCGCTACTTCGAGGTGGCCACCGCCGAGATCCTCGCCGCGGGCGGCACGATCGTGCAGTTCGTCGGCGACGCGCTGATGGCGCTGTTCAACGCCCCGGTCCGCCAGCCCGACCACGCCGTGCGGGCCGCCGCCGCGGCGCTGCGCATGCAGGCGGGGATCGACGCGGTGGGCGAGCCGGACTGGCCGCGGTTCCGGGTCGGGATCAACACCGGGCCCGCGCTGGTCGGCAACATCGGCAGCACCGAGCTGCGCAACTTCAACGCGATGGGCGACGCGGTGAACGTCGCCGCCCGGCTGGAGACCACGGCGCTGCCCGGACAGGTCGTGATCGGCGAGTCCACCCGGGCGCTGCTCCCGTCCGGCACGGTCACGGAACCGCTGGGCGAGCTGGCCGTGAAGGGCCGCCGCACGCCGGTGGTGGCCCACATCCTGACGGGGCTTCCGGGAGTGCGTATTTCTACCGGTTCGCAGCCGGTAGGACGGCATGGGGACGACGAGGAAACCCGCGCACTGTAAGCGGCATGACCTCCCGCACCCCCTGCGACCGGCCGTGTGCCGGGCTCTGCTCCGAGTCCGGCTTCGCCGCCGCTTTCGCCGCCCACCGGCCGCGCCTGATGGCGAAGGCGATGGCCGTCGTCACCGACCGCCAGCACGCCGAGGACGCCGTGCAGGAGGCCTTCCTGCGGGCGTGGTCGAAGTGCTCGACGTTCGACCCCGACGGCCCGCCGCTGGCCGCCTGGCTGACGACGATCACCCGCAACGTCGCGATCGACCAGGAGCGCGCCCGCGCGGTGCGGCCGCGGCTGGTGCGCGAGCAGCCACCCGGTTTCGAGCGGGTCGATGTGCGGCCGGGCCCGGACGCGGTGGTGGCGCGGGAGGAGCTGGTGGCGGCGTTGTCCCGGGTGAGCGCCGACCATCGGACCGTCGTGCTGCGCGCGGTGGTGGCCGACCGCAGCTACGCCGACGTCGCGGCCGAGCTGGGGGTGCCGGTGGGTACGGTCAAGAGCCGGGTGTTCCACGCGCTGCGCGGCCTGCGCGGCGCGCTCAGCACCGCGGCGTGAGCGAGCTTGCGATCAGCAGCTACTCGGGCAACACCGCCGCGATCTCGTCGGCCGCGTCGGGGCCGTACGCGTCGCGCAGGCGCTCCACGCCGCGCGCGCGGTCCCAGGTCCATTCCTGGCCGCCCTCGGTCTCCAGCACCTGCACGGCGATGAGGCAGCCCAGCTGCGCCGACCGCTCGAGCGAGAGGCCGGTCTCCGTACCCGCGAGGAACCCGGCGCGGAACGCGTCGCCGACGCCGGTCGGGTCGACCTTCCCGGTCTCCGGCACGACGTCGACCTTGATCAGGCCGCAGTCCCGCCCGACGATCTGCACGCCGTGCTCGCCGAGCGTGGTGACCCGCACGTCCACCTGCTCGCCGACCTCGGCCTCCGTCCAGCCCGTCTTGCGGAGGAGCAGGTCGAACTCGTAGTCGTTGGTCATGAGGAACCGGGCGCCCTCGACGAGCTGCCGGATCTCCGGCCCCTCCATGCGCGTGACCTGCTGGGAGACGTCCGCGACGACCGGGAGGCCGAGCTCGCGGCACTCCTGCGTGACCGCGACCATCCAGGCCGGGTCGCTGGCCCCGACCAGCACCATGTCGACGCGGTCGCGCAGCGGCGCCATCGCGATCTCGCGGGAGTGCGCCATCGCGCCCGTGTAGAAGGAGCCGATCTGGCGCATGTCGTCGTCGGTGGTGCAGACGAAGCGGGCGGTGTGGACGTCGGCGAAGACCCGCACGGCCGAGCAGTCGACGCCGTGCGCCACCAGCCAGGCGCGGTATTCGGCGAAGTCGCCGCCGACGGCGCCGACGAGCAGCGGGGCCCGCCCCAGCACGCCGAGCCCGAACGCGATGTTCGCGCCCGATCCGCCGCGGCGGATCGCGAGGTCGTCGACGAGGAAGCTCAGGGATATCCGGTCGAGCTGCTCGACCACGAGTTGGTCTGCGAACTTCCCGGGGAAGTGCATGAGGTGGTCGGTCGCGATGGAACCGGTGACGGCGATGGGCACGTCGGGCGATCCTAGCGGGCCACGCAGCGCAAAGCCCCGATCACGGCGCGTGATCGGGGCTTCGGCCAGCGCTCAGTTGAAGCTGTCGCCGCAGGCGCACGAGCCGCCCGCGTTCGGGTTGTCGATCGTGAAGCCCTGCTTCTGGATGGTGTCGACGAAGTCGATCACCGCGCCCTCGAGGTAGGGAGCGCTGAAGCGGTCGACGCCGAGCGACAGGCCGTGGAACTCGCGGAAGAGGTCGCCGTCGCGGGTCTCGTGGTCGAAGTACAGGCTGTATTTCAGGCCCGCGCACCCACCGGGCTTGACCTCGATCCGCAGGTGCATGTCGTCGCGACCCTCCTGATCGAGCAGGGCGCGGGCCTTGAGCGCGGCGGCGTCCGTGACCTCGACGCGGTGCGTCTCGACCTCGGCCGGAGCGGTGTTCTCGACGGTCATGACTCTCCCAACACGTACCGGTCGTATCGCATTCCAGCTTACGCCCCGCCCGCGGCGATCAACGACCCCAGCGACGCGCGACACGTTCCGCGAGCGCCACCAGGGCGTCCCGGGAGACGTCGGCGAGCCCGTAGGCCGCGTCCACGCCGACCGCGGCCGCCTCCCGCCGCCCGACGCTCACCTGCCCGGCCAGGACCACGCACGGCACCCCGCGTCGCACGGCGACGCCCGCCGCCGCCGTGACCAGCGAGTCGCGCAGGGCCTGCCAGTCGAAGAGCGCGCCGCCCGTGACGACGAGTTCGACGTCGGCACCGATCTCGGCAGGCGCGAGGACGCTGAGCCGTGCGTCGGGCGCGGCGGCGTGCCAGCCCGCCGCGACCGCCGCGGCCGCCGCCTCCGCATCCAGCCCGGGCCCGAAGGCGTCGACGACGACCGCGATGTGCACGAGGTGGAAACTATCCCGCAACTACCGGCCACCACGTGCGCGTTCGCGGTGTCGTCGCCCGTAAGCTGAGGTCTGTGAGGTTCCTGCGCCGTTCCGAGCCCGAGGCCGAGCCCGCTCCTGCGCAGGCGCCGCCCGACACCGTCCGGGTGGGTGGCAAGGGCCGCCCCACCCCCAAGCGGCGCGACGCCGAGGCCAAGCGGCGCGGCCCCGCGCCGCCCCCGCCGCGCACCCAGCGCGAGGCGTCGAAGCTGGCGAAGGCCAACCGGCCCAGCCGCGAAGACCAGCGGGCCGCCGCGGCCGCCCGGCGCGAGGGCATGGCACGCGGCGACGACCGCTACCTCCTCCCCCGCGACCGCGGTCCGGTGAAGGCCTACATCCGCGACGTCGTCGACTCCCGGCCGCACATCATGGGCCTGTTCATGCCGTTGGCGGTCGTCGTCCTCTTCTCGGTGATCCTGCCGTTCCCGTCGATGCAGCAGTACCTCAGCCTCTTCAGCCTGATCTGCCTCGTCACGATGGTCACCGAGGGGATCTTCCTGGGGCTCTCGATCACCAAGAAGGTGCGGGCGAAGTTCCCGAACGAAGAGGTCAAGGGCCTCACGGTGGGCTGGTACTCCTTCACGCGGGCGAGCCAGATCCGCAAGTTCCGCGTGCCCAAGCCGCGGGTCGCCCGGGGCGCCAACCCCTGAGCACACCGCAAGATCGCCGCGAGCCGCACGTTCGCGGGGTTCGATCACCCGAAACGTCGGTCTCGACGCTCGTGCTCGGCGGCACGCGGTCGGGCAAGTCCGGTTACGCCGAGGAGCTCCTGCCTGCGAGCGCACCCGTCCGGTACGTCGCCACGGCCCGGCGCGTCCCCGGCGACGCCGAGTGGACGGCCCGCATCGACGCCCACCGGGCCCGGCGCCCCGCCGCGTGGACCACGGTCGAGGACCCGGACGTGAACGCGCTCCTGCGGGCCGGGGGCGGCCCCCTGCTCGTCGACGACCTCGCCACCTGGCTCACCGCGGTGCTCGACGACGCGGGCGCGTGGGAGCGCGCGGTCGACATCTCCCCGCAGGTCGACGCGCTGGTCGAAGCCGTGCGCGCGGCGCCGGGCCGGGTCGTGCTGGTGTCGGCCGAGGTCGGGCTGGGCGTGGTGCCCGCCACCCGGGCCGGGCGGCTGTTCCGCGACGAGCTGGGCGCGCTCAACGCCGCGCTGGCCCGGGTGTGCGACGAGGTCGTGCTCCTCGTCGCGGGCCTGCCGCTGCACCTCAAAGAGACCGGGGCAGGATGACGGCGTGGATCTCCCTGAGGTGCCCGCGCCGGACACCGAGGCCCGCCGCGCGGCGGTAGCTCGGCACGCCGATCTCGCCGTGCCCACCGGCGCGCTGGGCAGGCTCGCCGAGCTGGGCGTGTGGCTGGCCGCAGCGCAGGGCCGGTGCCCGCCGCGGCCGCCCGCGCAGCCGCGGATCGTGGTCGTCGTCGCCGACCACGGCATCGCCGCAGCCGGGGTCTCGGCCGACCCGGCCGACGCCACGCACGCCCAGATGGCCGCGATACGCGACCACAGCGCGCCGGTCACCGTGCTCGCCCCGGTGTCCGAGACGTCCGTGCGGGTGGTGGACGCGGGCGGCGCGGCCCCGTCGGACGACCGCTTCCACATCCGCGAGTCGAGCGGGCGCATCGACCGCGAGGACGCGCTGAGCGCCGAGGAGGCCGAGCGCGGCGTCGAGGCGGGCCGCGCGCTCGCCGACGAGGAGATCGACTCGGGCGCCGACCTGCTGATACCTGCTTCGATCGGGGTCGGCGCCACCACGCCCGCCTCGACGATCGTCGCGGCGCTCACCGCCACCGAGCCGGTGGCGGTCATCGGGCGGGGCAGCGGCATCGACGACGCGGGCTGGATGCGCAAGGCGGCCGCCGTGCGCGACGCGCTGCGCCGGGCCAAGCCGGTCGCCCACGACCCGCTCGCCCTGCTCCGGGTGGCGGGCGGCGCCGACCTGGCGGTGCTCACCGGCTTCTGCCTGCAGGCCGCGGTGCGGCGCACGCCGGTGCTGCTCGACGGGCTCGTCGTCGGCGCCGCGGCGGTGCTCGCCGATGTGCTGGCCCCGGGCGCGCGCGAGTGGTGGCTGGCCGCGCAGCAGTCCCCCGAGCCCGCGATGGCGATCGTGCTCACCCGCCTCGGGCTCACGCCGCTGGTCGACCTCGGCGTGCGGCTCGGCGACGGCACGGGCGCGGCGGCCGTCGTGCCGCTGGTGCAGATGGCGGCCCGGCTGTTGGGCGAGACCGTCGTCGTTTCGTGAGCGTCCGTCCGTGAAGGGGCTCGCGCTCGCGTTGTCCTGGCTCACGGTGCTGCCGGTGCGCGCGGGGGCGCCCGACGCGCGGACCGCGGCCGCGGCGTTGCGATGGGCTCCGCTGGTCGGCGGGCTGGTGGGGGCGGCGACCGGGGCGGTGGCGGTCGGGCTCGTCGCGCTGGGGGTGCCCACGGCGGTGGCGGGGCTGCTCGCAGTGGGGTTCGCCGGGCTCGCGACGCGGGGCATGCACCTCGACGGCCTCGCCGACACGGCCGACGGCCTGGGCTGCTACGGCCCTCCCGAGCGGGCCCTCGCCGTGATGCGCGACGGCGGCGCAGGACCGTTCGCGGTCGTGACGCTGCTCGTCGTCGTCGGGGCCCAGGCCGCCGCCCTCGCGACGCTGGCGGCCCCAGCCAGCATCGTCGCAGGCCCCGCCGCTACGGCCGCAGCTGGCGCCGGCGGCATCCCGGCGCCGGGCGGGGCGGTGCTCGGAGCCGGCTTCACCGACGTCGCAGGTGGTACGGCGGCCGTGCTGGGAGTCGTCGCGGCGACCGCGCTCGCGGGGGCGGCGGGCCGGGCGGCGTTCCTGTGGGTCGCGCGGCGCGGGGTGCCCGCGGCACGGCCGGGCGGGCTGGGCGCGACCGTGGCCGGGTCGCAGCATTGGTGGGTCGCCGTCGCCTGGTGGCTGGGGCTGGCGGCCGCGGGCTTCGCGCTCGCGGGCCCGCGCGGCGTGCTGGCCGTCGGGCTGGGCGCGGCCGTGGTCGCCGCGCTGTCGTGGCACACCGCACGCCGCTTCGGCGGCATGACCGGCGACGTGCTCGGCGCCGCGAGCGAGCTCGCGACGCTGGCCGCGCTCGTCGTGCTCGCCTCCCGGTAGGCCACGCACACCGGCCGGTGCTCACGCACGTCGCCGGACGTGTGCGCGGACCCCGCGCGGTGTGCGTGGGCAGGCTCAGGGCGTGTAGAGCGTGTGCATCCAGCTGTGCGTATCCGGCGCCGCCCCGCGCTGGATCTTCGTGAGCAGGCTGCGCAGCTGCAGGGTGATGGGGCCGGGCTCGCCGTCGCCGATCCGCACGTCACCGCCCGCGTGCTTGATCCCGCCGATCGGGGTGATCACGGCCGCGGTGCCGCTGCCGAAGACCTCGGTGATCGAGCCGTCGGCCGCGCCCTCGAGCCACTCCTGGCCCGAGATGCGCCGTTCGCTGACCTGGCAGCCCAGCTCCTTGGCCAGCACGAGGATCGAGTCGCGCGTGACGCCCGCGAGGATGCTGCCGGTGAGGGCGGGCGTGACGACCTCGGTCTGCTCGCCCGAGCCGTGCACGAAGAAGAGGTTGTTCGACCCCATCTCGTCGACCCAGGTGCGCTCTTCGGCGTCGAGGTAGGCCACCTGCGCGCACCCGTGCGACGCGCCCTGCGCCTGCGGGAGCAGCGAGGCCGCGTAGTTGCCGCCGCACTTCGCGGTGCCCGTGCCGCCCAGCGCGGCCCGCGTGTACTCGGTGGAGAGCCACACGTCGATCGGCTTCACACCGCCCGCGAAGTACGGCCCCACCGGCGACGCGATCAGCACGTACAGGTATTCGGCCGACGGGCGCACGCCCAACCCGACCTCCGTGGCCAGCATGAACGGCCGCAGGTAGAGCGCGTCCTCCCCACCGGCGGCGGGCACCCACTCGTGGTCGACGGCGAGCAGCTCGGAGATCGACGCCAGGAACAGCTCGTCGGGTAGCTCCGCCATCGCGAGGCGGCTCGCGGAGCCGCGGAACCGGGCCGCGTTCGCTTCCGGCCGGAACGAGGCGATCGTGCCGTCGTGCCTGCCGGTAGGCCTTGAGCCCCTCGAAGATCTCCTGCCCGTAGTGCAGCACCATCGTGGCCGGGTCGAAGGTGAGCGGGCCGTAGGGCACCACCGCCGCGTCGTGCCACCCCGCGTCCGCCGTCCAGCGGATCGTCACCATGTGGTCGGTGAAGTGCCGACCGAATCCGGGGTCGGCCAGGATCTCGCCGCGCTGCTCGGCAGGCAGCGGCGCCGGGTTGGGGGTGCGGGCGAACTGCGGGCTCATGCCATCAGACGGTACAGCGGAGCGCCGATGATCGGACGTCCCAGCATCCCCGGACGCCGTTCCCACGATCACCGGCAACGATTTGTCGCTCGATCAGCAGAAACCTGCTGCTGATCACCCGCGGACGTGCGAAGCCACGAACGGCGGCTTGGTGACCACGCACGGCAGGGCGCGCCCCCGCACGTCCACGGTCACCTCCGCGTCCGCCGCCACGTCCGCGTCGAGCAGCGCCAGCGCGATGCCCACCTTCAGCGTCGGCGAGAACGTGCCCGACGTCGTGACGCCCACGCGCGCGCCGTCGGCCAGCACGTCCATGCCCGGCCGCGGCACTCCCCGGCCGGTGGCCCGCAGCCCGCGCAGCCGCCGCGCGGGCCCTGCGGCCTTCTCGGCCACCAGGGCGTCACGGCCCCAGAACTCCGGCTTGCCCCAGCCGACCGCCCAGCCGCTGCCCGCCTGCACCGGGGTGATCTCCGGGCTGAGGTCCTGCCCGTGGAGCGGGTAGCCCATCTCGGTGCGCAGGGTGTCGCGGGCGCCGAGGCCGCAGGGGCGCGCCCCGGCCGCCACCAGCCCGTCCCACACCGCGCCCGCCGCGTCCCAGGGCACCAGCAGCTCGTAGCCGTGCTCGCCGGTGTAGCCGGTGCGGCAGACGCGGGTGCCGTCCCGGTCGACGAACGCCATGTAGTCCAGGTCGGCGGGAACGAGCTCCCCCGAACGCGGCCCCTGCACCGCGAGCACCGCGAGGTCCCGGTGCCGGTCGGTCACCGCGATCCCGGACGGCGCCGCCGCCCGCAGCAGCTCGGCCACGGCTGCGGCGTTGGCGGCGTTCGGCACGGCCAGCACGTCGTCCGGCCCGTTCAGGTAGACGATCACGTCGTCGAGCACCCCGCCGCTCCCGTTGCAGCACAGCGTGTACTGGGCCTGGCCGGGGCCGATCTTGTCCAGGTCGGCGGTGAAGCAGCGGTTCACGAACGCGGCCGCGCCCGGGCCGGTGATCGCGAGCTTGCCGAGGTGGCTCACGTCGAACACGCCGACGTCGGTGCGCACCGCCGTGTGCTCGGCGACCGTGCCGTCGGGGTAGCTGATGGGCATCGACCATCCGCCGAACGCCCCGAGCGTGGCGCCGAGGGCGGTGTGCCGGTCGTGCAGCGGGCCGGTCAGGAGGTCGCTCATGGCGCTCATCATCGCCGGTACGGCAGGAACGTCGCCGCCGTCCACCCCACGGCGAGCGCCGCCGCCGTGATCAGCACCTGGGCCAGCGGCAGCAGCAGGGCGAGCAGCAGGCACAGCAGCACGCCGAGACCGGCGATCCAGCGCCGCGGGCCCCGTTCGTACAGGCGCAGCGCGGCGACGTTGATCACGCCGTAGTAGACGAGCACGGAGCACGCCGAGAGCGCGATGGCCGCGGCAGGCCCCGCGAACGCCGCGACGAGCGCGGCGATCACCCCGCCGAGGAGGTCGGCGGGCCAGGGGGTGCCCCGCGGACCGACGGCCGTGAGGCAGCGCGGCAGGTCGCGCCCCTTGGCCATCGCCTGCGCCGTGCGGCTGATCCCGACCAGCACCGAGAGCAGCGCGGACCCGGCCGCCACCGCCGCCCCGACCCGGACGAGCACACCGAGGCCCGGCGCCCCCCACGAGTCCACGAGCGCGGCGAGCGGGGACATCTGCCGGGCGAGCCGCTCGGGGCCCAGCCCGACGAGCAGGGCGCTCGCGACCAGCAGGTACACCACGAGCGTGATCGCCAGCGCCAGCCGGACCGCACGGGGGATCGTGCGCTGGGGGTCGCGCACCTCGCCGCCGAGCGTGGCCACCCGCGCGTAGCCCGCGAACGCGAAGAACACCAGCCCCGCGGCCGTGACGACGCCCGCGGGCCCGGGGTCGACCACCACCGACGTCAGCGGTGGGGAGTCGACGGGCCCGCGCCCGGACAGCCCGACGGCCGCGACCACCAGCAGCACCGCCAGGGTGCCCCCGACCAGCGCGTAGGCGCTGCGCGCGGTCCACCGGACGCCCGCGATGTTGAGCGCCGTGGCCACCGCCACCACGAGCAGCGCGGCCGGGAGCGGCGCGGACGGCAGCACGTACGCGCCGAACACCGCGGCCGCCGCCCCCGCCGACGCGCATTTGCCGACCAGGAACGCCACCCCGGCCAGCCGCCCGGCTCCCGGGCACAGCCGGGCCGAGCCGTACACGTAGCCGCCGCCGCTCTGCGGGTGCGCGGCGGCGAGGTCGGCCGTCGTCGTGGCGTTGCAGACGGCGACGACCCCCGCGAGCACCACCGCGAGCAGGAGCCACCGCCCCGCCGCGGCCGCCGCGGGCGCCCACACGGCGAACACCCCGGTGCCGAGCATGGCGGCGAGGCCCAGCACGACGGCGTCGGCCGTGCCGAGCGTGCGTTCCGCGCCCGGGCCCCCTGCCACCTGTTCACCCAAGCACCCGCACCTGCCGGGGCCGGCCACCCACCGGTGTCAGTAGTGTCTCGAAGCGGTCTCACTCGCCCACCAGCAGGAAGGCGCACACGTGTCTCCCCAGCTCTTCCCCGTCGGTGGGTCACCGGCCGACGTCGACGCGGACGCCGTCGTGATCGGCCTCGTCAGCGGGGAGTCCGACGCGCCGCCGCGCCTCGCCCCCGGCGCCGACGAGCTCGACGCCGCCTTCGAAGGGCAGCTGGCCGAGCTGCTCGCGGTGGCGGGCGCCACCGGCAAGGCCGACGAGGTGGTCAAGCTGCCGACGCGCGGCGCGCTGCGGGCGCCGCTGCTGGTCGCGGTCGGCCTGGGGAAGGAAGGGGAGGGCCTGCGCCCCGAGCAGGTCCGGCGGGCCTCCGGCGCCGCCGCGCGGGCGCTCGCGGGCACCGACCACGCCGTCAGCACGCTCGGTCGCGCGGATCGGGCGGCGCTCGCGGCCGCCGCGGAGGGCAGCCTGCTCGGCGCCTACGCGTTCACGACCTACCGCACCAACGGCAACCGCAAGGCACCGCTGGCCCGGCTCTCGCTGGCCACCGACGCCGCCGACGCGGACGAGGTGCTCCGCACGGCCGCCGCGGTGAGCGAGGCGGTGCGCACCGCCCGCGACCTCGTCAACACCCCGCCCAACGACCTCTACCCCGAGACGTTCGCCGCCCGGGCCCGTGAGCTGGCCGAGGCCGCGGGGCTCGAGGTCGAGGTGCTCGACGACGCCGCCCTCGCCGAGGGCGGGTTCGGCGGCGTGCTCGGGGTGGGTCAGGGCTCGTCGCGCAAGCCGCGGCTGGTGCGGCTGCGCTGGGCCGGTGGGCCGTCGCCGCGGGCGAAGGTCGCGCTCGTGGGCAAGGGCATCACGTTCGACACGGGCGGCATCTCGATCAAGCCCGCGGCGAACATGGACCACATGACGTCCGACATGAGCGGCGCGGCCGCCGTGATCGCGACGACGGTGCTCGCGGCCACGCTGGAGCTGCCGGTCGCCGTCACCGCGACGGTACCGATGGCCGAGAACATGCCGTCGGACACCGCCTACCGCCCCGGCGACGTGCTGCGCATGTACGGGGGCCGCACGGTGGAGGTGCTCAACACCGACGCCGAGGGTCGGCTGATCCTGGCCGACGCGATCGTGCGGGCGGGCGAGGACTCCCCCGACTACCTCATCGAGACGTCCACGCTCACCGGCGCCCAGATGGTGGCGCTGGGCATGCGCACGATGGGGATCATGGGCGAGGACGGGTTCCGCGACCGGATCGCGGCGCTCGCCCGGGAGTGCGGCGAGGACGGCTGGGCGATGCCGCTCCCCGAGCACATCCGCGCCGACCTGGACTCCCGGGTGGCCGATCTGGCCAACGTCACGGGCCAGCGCTGGGGCGGCATGCTGGTGGCGGGCACGTTCCTGCGCGAGTTCGTGCCGGACGGCCTCGCGTGGGCGCACCTGGACATCGCGGGCCCGAGCTTCCACACCGGCAGCCCGTACGGGTACACGACGAAGGGCGGCACGGGGGTGCCGGTGCGCACGCTGGTCGCGGTGCTGCAGGACATCGCCGCGAACGGCTGATCAGCCCTCCGCGCGGCGGCGCAGGATCCGCAGGCGGGCGTCGTGGTCGCGCATGCGCTGCGGGTAGCCCACGAGCTCCACGTCGTAGACGGGGATGGCGAGGCGGTGGGCGAGCCTCCGCGCCGCGTTGGGGCCCGCAACCCGGCGCCGGGTCCACTCGCCGTCGGCGGCGACGAGCAGCACGGTGGTCTCCGTGACCGCCGTGCGCGGCTCGACGAACGCTTCCACCCCGGTGTGGCTGCGCGTCCACTCGCGCAGGTATTCCTCCTCGGCGGAGTGCCCGCCGCCGCGCAGCCGTCCCAACAGGTTCACACCCGTCGAACGCGCGGGCGGGAGCATTTGCTCCCCTGACACCGAACCCCACAGACATCGCCTCAGATGACAAGATGACGATGGCGTGACGAAAACCTGGGATGAGGAGTAGGACGTGCCCGAGCACAACGCAGACCTGGTGATCCTCGGCGGCGGGTCGGGTGGTTATGCCTGCGCGCTGCGGGCGGCCGAGCTGGGGATGTCGGTGGTGCTCGTGGAGCGCGACAAGCTGGGTGGCACGTGTCTGCACTACGGCTGCATCCCGACCAAGGCGCTCCTGCACGCGGCCGACGTGGCCGACAGCGCCCGCGACGGCGACCGCATCGGCGTCAAGAGCAGCCTGGCGGGCATCGACATGGCCGGTGTCAACAGCTACAAGGACGGCGTCGTCGCCAAGCTCTACAAGGGACTGCAGGGGCTCGTGAAGTCCCGCAAGATCGAGTTTGTGGCGGGTGACGGCCGGTTCGAGGCGCCGAACGTCGTCACCGTCGACGGTGAGCGCTACGTCGGCGCCAAGGTCGTACTGGCCACCGGCAGCTACGCCCGCACGCTCCCCGGCCTCGAGATCGGCGGCCGCGTCATCACGAGCAACGAGGCGCTGCGGCTGGAGGACGTGCCGCGCAGCGTGATCGTGCTGGGCGGCGGCGTGATCGGCGTCGAGTTCGCGTCGGTGTTCAAGAGCTTCGGGGCGGACGTCACCATCGTCGAGGCGCTGCCCCGCCTGGTCCCGTCCGAGGACGAGTTCGCCTCCAAGCTCCTGGAGCGCGCGTTCCGCAGGCGCAAGATCGCGTTCAAGACCGGCGTGAAGTTCACCGGCGCCAAGCAGAGCGACTCCGGGGTCACGGTGTCGCTCGAGTCCGGCGAGGACCTCGAGGCGGATTACCTGCTCGTCGCCGTCGGGCGTGGGCCCAACACCGCCAACGCGGGCTACGAGGAGGCGGGGGTCAAGATGGAGCGCGGCTTCGTCCTCACCGACGACCGGCTGCGCACCAACCTCCCCGACGTGTACGCCGTCGGCGACATCGTCCCGGGTCTCCAGCTCGCCCACCGCGGCTTCCAGCAGGGCATCTTCATCGCCGAGGACATCGCGGGGCTCAACCCGCCGGTGATCAACGAGGCGGGCATCCCGCGCGTCACCTACTGCGAGCCGGAGGTCGCGTCCGTCGGCCTCACCGAGGCGCAGGCGCGGGAGGAGTTCGGCGAGGTCCAGACCCTCACCTACGACCTCGCGGGCAACGGCAAGAGCCAGATCCTGCAGACCCAGGGCGCCATCAAGCTCGTCAAGGCGGGCGGCGAGGGCACGCCCGGCCCGGTGGTCGGGGTCCACCTGGTCGGGGCCAGGGTCGGCGAGCTGATCGGCGAGGCCCAGCTGATCTACAACTGGGATGCGCAGGCCGAGGACGTCGCCGCACTGGTCCACGCGCACCCCACCCAGAACGAAGCCCTCGGCGAGGCCCACCTCGCGCTGGCGGGCAAGCCCCTGCACGCCCACTCCTGACCTCCCGCCGTATCCCGACAAGATCGAGGAGCCATGTCCTTCTCCGTCCAGATGCCCGCCCTCGGTGAGAGCGTCACCGAGGGCACCGTCACCCGGTGGCTCAAGCAGGAAGGCGACCAGGTCGAGGTCGACGAGCCGCTCCTCGAGGTCTCCACCGACAAGGTCGACACCGAGATCCCCTCCCCCGCCGCGGGGGTGTTGGAACGGATCGTCGCGGGCGAGGACGAGACCGTCGAGGTCGGCGGCGAGCTGGCGGTGATCGGCGACGGTGCCGGCTCCGGCGGGTCCGACGAGCAGGCCGACCAGCAGGCCGACCAGCAGGCCGACGATTCGGGCTCGGAGGCCGAGGAGGAGCAGGACTCCTCGCCGCCCCTGGAGTCGTCGCCGTCGCAGACCGCGAGCGGCGGCGAGGAGCCCGCCGAGAAGCCGAAGGCCAAGGCGGAGTCGACGGGCTCCGGCCACGCCGTGAAGATGCCGGAGCTCGGCGAGAGCGTCACCGAGGGCACGGTCACCCGCTGGCTCAAGCAGGTCGGCGACCGGGTGGAGGTGGACGAGCCGCTGCTGGAGGTGTCCACCGACAAGGTCGACACCGAGATCCCGTCCCCCGTGGCGGGCACGCTCATGGAGATCACCGCGGGCGAGGACGAGACCGTCGACGTCGGCGGGCAGCTCGCCGTGATCGGCGACGGGGAGGCGGCACCTCAGCAGGAGGACGAGCCCGAGCCGCAGCCGGAAGCCAGGAAGAGGCCAAGGAAGAGGCCAAGGAAGCGCCGAAGGAAGAGGCCAGGGAAGAGCGCAAGGAAGAGGCACCGCAGCGCGCCGCGGCCGAGCAGCGCGACGCCGAGCGGCCGGTCACGGCCGAGCCGTCGGCGGCCAACTCCAGCACCCCGGCGCAGTCGCCCGGCGACGAGCCGGAGGCCGGCTCGTCGGGCGGTCAGGGCGGCGGCGCCGCCCCGTACGTCACCCCACTCGTGCGCAAGCTCGCCGCCGAGCACTCCGTCGACCTCTCGGGCATCACCGGGTCTGGCGTCGGCGGCCGCATCCGCAAGCAGGACGTCCTCGCCGCCGCCGAGGCCGCGAAGCCCGCTCCCGAGCCGGAGCCGGAGCCGAGCGCGCCCGCCGAGGCACCCGCGGCGGCGTCGTCCGCGCCGTCCGCGTCGTCCGCGTCGTCGACGCAGGCCGCCGCCCAGCCCGCGGCCGACGGCCCGCAGCCGGGCAGCACGGTGAAGCTGCCGCGCCTGCGCCAGGTCATCGCCCAGCGCATGACCGAATCGCTGCAGGTGTCGGCGCAGCTCACGACCGTGCAGGAGGTCGACGTCACGCGCATCGCGCGGTTGCGCGCCCGCGTGAAGGCCGACTTCGAGCGGCGCGAGGGCGTCAAGCTCACGTTCCTGCCGTTCTTCGCGAAGGCGGCGATCGAGGCGCTCAAGCAGTACCCCGCGCTCAACGCGTCGATCGACGTCGAGAAGAAGGAGATCGTCTACCACGGCCACGTGCACCTGGCGATCGCCGTCGACACCCCTCGCGGCCTGCTCGTCCCGGTGATCAAGAACGCCGAGGACCTCAACATCGCCGGGCTGGCCAAGCGGATCGCCGACGTCGCGGCCCGCACGCGCGACGGCAAGATCGGCCCCGACGAGCTGTCCGGCGGCACGTTCACGATCACCAACATCGGCAGCGTCGGCGCGCTGTTCGACACGCCGATCATCAACCAGCCGCAGGTCGCGATCCTCGGCACGGGCGCGATCGCCAAGCAGCCCAAGGTGATCGACAGCCCGGAGGGCGAGGTGATCGCCATCCGGTCGATCTGCTACCTCCCGCTCACCTACGACCACCGCCTCGTCGACGGGGCCGACGCGGGCCGCTTCGTCTCGGCGGTCCGGGCCCGGCTGGAGTCCGGCGAGTTCGAGGTCTGACCGTGCGCGGATGACGTCGTCCCGGCGACGTCATCCGTGCACCGGGCGGTCGAGGTGCGCGCGGCGCCGGTCTCGGCGAGGATCGCCCCGTGCGCGTCGTCATCTCCGGATCATCCGGTCTGATCGGTACCGCCCTCGTGGCCGACCTCCGTGCGGCGGGACACGACGTCCTCCGCCTGGTTCGGCGTACCCCGGCCGCCCCCGACGAGCGCGGCTGGGACCCAGCGGCCGCGCGCATCGACGCGGGCACGTTCGATGGCGTGGACGCGGTGGTGGGGCTCGGCGGCGTCCCCATCGGCGACCGGCCGTGGAGCGGGGCCCGCAAGCAGCTGATCCGCGACAGCCGCAACGTGCCCACCGAGGTGCTCGCCGCCGCGGTCGCCGAGCACGGCGTCCCGACCTTCGTGTCGGCGTCGGCGGTGGGCTACTACGGCAACACCGGCGACCGCATCACCGACGAGAGCGGCCCGTCGGGCGCCGGGTTCCTCGCCGAGGTGTGCCGCGACTGGGAGGCGGCCACCGAGAAGGCCGTCGACGCGGGGGTGCGGGTGGTCAACCTGCGCACCGGGCTGGTGCTCGCCCCGGCGGGTGGGCTGCTCGGTGTGCTCCGGCCGCTGTTCAAGTTCTTCCTCGGCGGGCGGCTCGGGCCGGGCACCCAGTACATGCCGTGGATCTCGCTCGACGACGAGGTCGGCGGCATCCGGCACGCGCTGGAACACGACAGCGTCGTCGGCCCGGTCAACCTCACCGGGCCGACGCCCGCCACCAACGCGGAGTTCACCAAGGCGCTCGCCGAGGCCGTCCACCGGCCGACGTCCCTGCCCGTCCCCGCCGTCGTGATCAAGACCGTGCTCGGCGCGATGGGCGAGGAGCTGCTGCTGTACGGGCAGCGCGCCGTGCCCGCGCAGCTGGAGAAGACCGGCTACCAGTTCCGCCACCGCACCCTCGGCGACGCGCTCTCGGCGGCGGTCGAGGCGTGACTCATGACGTCGTGATCGTCGGCGCGGGCCTCGCGGGCCTGCGGGCCGCCGCCGTGCTGGCGCGGCGCGGCCTCGACGTCAGCGTGCTGGACGCCGCCGACCGGCCCGGCGGCCGGGTGGCCACCGACGTCGTGGACGGGTTCCGGCTCGACCGCGGGTTCCAGGTGCTCAACACGGTCTACCCGGCGCTGCGGGCCACGGTGGCGCTCGACGCGCTCCGCCTGCGCCCGTTCGTGCCGGGCGCCGCGATCCGCGCGGGCGACGGCGCGCTGCACACGTTCGGCAACCCGTTGCGCCGCCCCGCCCTCGCCTGGCCGACCGCCACCGACGGGCTGTTCGGTCCGATCGCCAAGGCGCGGCTGGTCGCGTGGACCGCGCGGGTGGTCGCCACCCCGCCGCAGCGCACGGCGGCGCGGATCGACCGGAGCGCCGCCCGCGACTTCACCGCCGCGCACCTCGACGGGCCGGTCGTCGAGCAGTTCCTGCGGCCGTTCCTTTCCGGCGTGCTTGCTGACCGCGACCTGGTCACGTCGGCGGCGTACGTGCGGCTGGTGTGGCGCTGCTTCGCGCTCGGCACCATCGCGGTGCCCGCCGACGGCATGGGCGCGCTGCCCGCTCTCCTCGCCGAGGGCCTGCCGGAGAAGGCGCTGTCGACGGGGCGGCGGGTCACCCGCGTCGGACCCGGGCAGGTCGAGGTCGACGGTGAGACGTTGCGGGCCCGGGCCGTGGTCGTCGCCACCGACCCGCGCGCCGCGGGCGCGCTGCTCCCCGGCCTCGACGCGCCGGAGATGCGCACGCTCACCACCTACCACCACGCGGCGACCGACCCGCCCGCCGACGCGGCCCTGCTGCACCTCGACGGCACGGGCGGGCCCATCGCCAACACCGTCGTGATGCCCGAGAGCGCCGCCCCGGCAGGCCGGGCGCTGGTGTCGTCGACGGTCGTGGGGCAGGCGATCCCGGAGCCCGAGATCCGCCGCGAGCTGAGCCGGATCTACGGGGCGGCGACCGACGGCTGGGAGCTCCTGCGCGTCGACGAGGTGCGCGACGCGCTGCCCGCGTTCCCCGCCGGAAGGCCGTTGCGCAGCTCGGTCGAGCTCGGCGAGGGCCTGTTCGTGGCGGGCGACCACCGCGACACCCCGTCCCAGCAGGGCGCGCTGGTGTCCGGCCGCCGGGCCGCGGAAGCGGTCCTCGCCCACCTCGGCGCCTAGAACGTCTTGGCGACGTCGCGGGCGCGGGCGAGCGCGGCGGCGTCCTCGGCGGCGCGGTCGCCGGTGAGCGTCGGGTGGAAGCGGATGTCGCTGACGTCGGTGAGGCCGGTCCAGCGCAGCCAGTCGTCGAAGTAGGTCGACTGGAAGTCCCGGCCGAACTCCGGGCCGACGCCCGGGCCCCACACCGCGCTGGTGTAGATCACGGCGACGCGCGTGCCGCGGTCGGCCAACAGGTGCCGGTAGCCCTCGACCGGGTCGACACCGAAGATCCAGCCGGGCTGGCTCACCACGTCGATGAACTGCTTGAGCACGTACGGGATGCCCGCGTTCCACATCGGCACGCTGAACAGCACCCGGTCGGCTGCGGCGAACCGGTCGAACGCCGCGCGGGCCTGCGCCCACACGCGGCCCTCCGGGCCGACGGGGGTGCCGCCGCCGAAGACCGTCATCTTCGCCTTGGCGCCCAACGCCATGTCGGGCAGCGGGGCGTCCCAGAGGTCCCAGTGGTCGACGACGGCGCCGGGGTGGCTCTCGGCGTAGGTGTCGGTGAAGACCTTCGCGATGCGCAGCGACTCGGAGTCGGTGCCACGCGGGGACGAGGAGATGTGGAGGAGGTTCACGGCGAGCTCCATGGAGATTCGGACTGCGGTCCGTTTCAACATACGGACCGAAGTCCGTTTACGTCAAGAGTGAAACGGACTACAGTCCTCATCGTGGATCTGAACCTGGTGCCCACGGCGGCACCCACCGAGCGGGCGGACGCGGCGCGCAACCGGCGGAAGGTGCTGGGGGCCGCGGAGGAGCTGTTCGCGACCCGCGGGGTGGCCGCCGTCAGCATGGACGACGTGGCCGCGGCGGCGGGCGTCGGCAAGGGCACGCTGTACCGCCGCTTCGGCGACAAGTCCGGTCTGGCGAGCGCGCTGCTCGACGAGCGGGAGGCGCAGCTGCAGCAGGAGATGCTCGGCGGGCCGCCCCCGTTGGGGCCAGGCGCGCCGCCCGAGGAGCGGCTCGCCGCCTTCGTGGACGCCTACCTGGGCTTCGTGGTGGCGCACCTGGACCTGGTGGCGATGTCGCAGACGGCGAGCCCGGGCGCCCGCTTGCGCACGGGATCACACCGGCTGTGGGTGCACCACTGCCGCCTGCTCCTCGCGGAAGCGGGTGCCCCGGACGCCGACCTGCGCGCCGAGTCCCTCCTCGCCGCGCTCGCCGCCGAGCAGGTGCGGTACTGGGTCCGCGACGAGGGCCGCGCATTGCCGGACGTGCGGGACGCCCTGGTGCGCCTCACCCGCCTGCTCACCCGGGGACGGTGAGCTCGGCCGCAGCGGCGGGCCGTGCGCCGAGGATGGGTGCCTCGCGCAGCGCGGGAGCGCGAGCGCGTCAGCGCAGGGCGGGGTGCAGCTGCAGGTCGAGGCCCGCGGGGGTGACCGGGCGCGCCACGGCGTGCTCGCGCACCGGGAGGGTGCCGTCGAGCACGGCGAGCACCGCGCGCTCCGTCGCGTCGATGATCTCGGCGACGGGCACCGACCGGCCCAGCTCGGCGGACAGCGAGGTGACTCCGGCGTCGGTGATGCCGCACGGCACGATCCGGTCGAACGCCGCGAGGTCGGGCTCGCAGTTGATCGCGAAGCCGTGCAGGGTGATCCCGCCCTGCACGCGCACGCCGATGGCCGCGATCTTCCGCTCGGGGCCGCGGTCGTCGGCGGGCAGCCACACCCCGCTGCGCCCCTCCACCCGGCCGGCCGCGGTGATGCCGAGCCCGTGGACGACGGCGATCAACGCCTCCTCCAGCCGCCGCACGAAGTCGACGACGTCCAGCGGCTCGACGAGCGCCACGATCGGGTAGCCGACGAGCTGGCCGGGGCCGTGCCAGGTGATGCGGCCGCCGCGGTCGACGTCGATGACCGGCGTGCCGTCGGTGGGCCGGTCTTCGGGCTGCGTGCGCTTGCCCGCCGTGTAGACCGAGTGGTGCTCCAGCAGCATCAGCACGTCGGGCCCGGTGCCCGCGCGGCGGGCCTCGGCGTGGGCGCGCTGGGCGTCCCACGCGGCGACGTACTCGATCATCCCGATGCGGTCGACCCGCACCGGCCCTGCGTCACGACGGCATGACCCGAGCATGCCCGTCACGCTACGCCGACGCGCGCGCCTGGACAGCTCGGCGGCTTCGACGCTCCGGGGTCAGCCGAGCTGGGGTGCCACCTCGGCGGCGATCAGGTCGACCTGGTCGAGGTCGGCCAGGTCCAGCAGCTGCAGGTAGATGCGCGTGATACCGGTCTTCTCCCGCCACTGCCCGAGCCGGTCGACCACCTCGGCCACGGTGCCGGACAGCCCGTTCACCCGCATGTCGGCGGGATCCCGGCCGATCGTGAGCGCGCGCTGCCTGACCTCCGCGTCGTCGCGGCCGACGGCGATGGTGTGGGCCACCGAGCGCACGAGCTCGGCCGGGTCGCGGCCGATCGCCCGGCACGCCTGGTCCACGCGCGCGAACTGCGCGGCGACCTTCTCCTCGACGGCGAAGGCCACGTTGAACTCGCTCGCGAACCGGGCGGCGAGCGCGGGCGTGCGCTTCGGGCCGAGGCCGCCGACGATCACCGGCGGGTGCGGCTGCTGCACCGGTTTGGGCAGCGCGGGCGAATCCGCGATCGCGTAGTGCGTGCCCGCGTAGGAGAACCGCTCCCCCGGCAACGTCCCCCACAGCCCGGTGATGATCTCCAGCTGCTCGGTGAGCCGGTCGAACCGCTCGCCGAGCCCGGGGAACGGGATGCCGTAGGCCTCGTGCTCGGCGGCGAACCAGCCCGACCCCAGCCCGAGCTCGACGCGGCCCCGCGACATCGCGTCCACCTGCGCCACCGCGATCGCGAGCGGCCCGGGCAGCCGGAACGTCGCCGACGTCACCAGCGTGCCCAGCCGGATCCGCGAGGTCTCCCGGGCGAGCGCGCCGAGCGTCACCCAGGAGTCGGTCGGCCCCGGCTCGCCGGACGCCTCCCCCATCACGAGGAAGTGGTCGGAGCGGAAGAACGCGTCGTAGCCCGCCGCCTCCGCGGCCCGGGCGACGCGCAGCTGGTCGTCGTAGCTCGCGCCCATCTGGGGTTCCGTGAAGATCCGCAGGTCCACGCGGCGACCCTACGCGGCGTAGCCTGTCGTCGTGACGATGGCACCGGAGGGTCGCAAGCTGCTGCGTCTGGAGGTCCGCAACGCCGAGACCCCGATCGAACGCAAGCCACCGTGGATCCGCACCCGCGCCCGCACCGGCCCGCAGTACACCGAGCTGAAGGCGCTCGTGCGCTCCGGTGGGCTGCACACCGTGTGCGAGGAGGCGGGCTGCCCCAACATCTACGAGTGCTGGGAAGACCGCGAGGCCACGTTCCTCATCGGCGGTGAGCAGTGCACGCGCCGCTGCGACTTCTGCCAGATCGACACCGGCAAGCCCGCCGAGCTCGACCGCGACGAGCCACGCCGCGTCGCCGAGTCGGTGCGCACCATGGGCCTGCGGTACTCCACGGTCACCGGCGTCGCCCGCGACGACCTGCCCGACGGCGGCGCGTGGCTCTACGCCGAGACCGTCCGCCAGATCCACGAGCTCAACCCGGGCACCGGCGTCGAGCTGCTGATCCCCGATTTCAACTCCATCGACGACCAGCTCGCCGAGGTGTTCGCCACCCGGCCCGAGGTGCTCGCGCACAACCTGGAGACCGTCCCGCGGATCTTCAAGCGCATCCGGCCCGCGTTCCGCTACGACCGCTCGCTCTCGGTGCTCACGAAGGCCCTCGCCGCCGGGCTGGTCACGAAGTCCAACCTCATCCTGGGCATGGGCGAGACGCCCGACGAGGTCACCGCCGCGCTCGCCGACCTGCACGAGGCGGGTTGCGAGATCATCACGATCACGCAGTACCTGCGCCCGACCCCGCGCCACCACCCGGTCGAACGGTGGGTCAAGCCCGAGGAGTTCGTCGCGCACGCGAAGGCCGCCGAGGAGATGGGCTTCGCGGGCGTGATGGCGGGCCCGCTGGTCCGCTCGTCCTACCGGGCGGGGCGGCTCTACGCGCAGACGAAGCAGCGCCGCGGCGAGGCCCTGCCCGAAGGCCTGGAGCACCTGGCAGACGGGGGTACCGCGGCCCAGGAGGCTGCCTCGCTCCTCGCGCGCTAGAGCTATCCTGACCGGCATGGCCGGGAAGCCCGCCAAGGCGGACAAGGAAGCGAAGAAGGCAGCGAAGCGGGAGAAGCGTGCCGCGTCGCGGATGCGGTACAAGCAGCTCTGGCAGGCGTTCCAGCACCAGCGACGCGAGGACAAGCTGCTGCTGCCGTTGATGATCGGCTCGATCGTGCTCGCCTCGGCGCTGGCGTTCGGCATCGGGCTGTTCTTCGGGATGGAGTGGGTGCTCCTGCCGCTCGGCATCGCCATCGGCCTCCTCGTCGCCGTGTCGATCTTCGGACGGCGTGTGCAGAGCTCGGTCTACTCCAAGGCCGACGGCCAGCCGGGCGCCGCGGGGTGGGCGCTGGACAACATGCGCGGGGCCTGGCGGGTCAGCCAGGGCATCGCAGGCACCACCCACCTCGACGCCGTGCACCGGGTGATCGGCCGTCCCGGTGTGATCCTCGTGGCCGAAGGCGCCCCGCACCGGGTGAAGTCGTTGCTCGCGCAGGAGAAGAAGCGCACGTCACGGGTGGTGGGCAGCACCCCGATCTACGACTTCATCGTGGGCAACGAGGAGGGCCAGACCCCGTTGCGCGATCTTCAGAAGACGCTCACCAAGCTCCCGCGCAACATCTCGACCAACCAGATGGACGACATCGAGAAGCGCCTCGCCGCGCTCGGTTCGCGCGCCGCGGCGATGCCGAAGGGCCCGCTGCCCTCGGGCGCGAAGATGCGCAGCGTCCAGCGCACGGTGCGGCGGCGCTAGCGCGTCCGCACCACCACGGTGCCCGCCGCGCGGTCGTGCCAGCCGCGGCCGTCGACGTCGCGCACGAGCGGCGGCACCACCACCGCGATCAACGCCGTGCGCAGGAGCACGGAGACCGGTCCGACCGCGCTCCCGCCGTTGACGGGAACCACCCGCAGGCCGAGCGCCGTCATCCCGGCGCTCGCACCGAACAGCGCGACCGGCACGGCCGTCAGGACGAACCAGACCCCGAGCACCAACCACCCGAACCAGGGGTTGACCGCCGGGTCGGGAGTGGCGAACATCGCGGCGATGCCGTACCCGATGAACCAGTCGATCGTCAGGGCGGCCAGCCGGCGCCCGAACCCGGCCACGGAGCCCACACCGGAGGCCGGAAGGCCGATCCGCTCGCCTGGATAGTCGCTGTCAGTTAGCCCGTTCGGCCCTACGGGCGCCCCGGGCATCCAAGAATCGAGCCAACCGGCCATGGTTGCAGTCTAGGTTGGTCAGCGCCGTCGCCACGGACTGCGAGGCCGTTAACCTCTGCGAAACGGCCGAGTGACCGACGGGCAACATCCCACCCATAGCGTCGCTCGAATCCACGAGCCGATCGAAGGAGCAAGCGAGGGTGTTCAACAACTCCGAAGAGGTTCTCAAGTACATCTCTGACGAGAAGGTCGAGTACATCGACATCCGGTTCTGCGACCTTCCCGGCGTGATGCAACACCTCACCGTGCCCGCTGTCACGGCAGCCAGCCTGTTGGAGGACGGCGCCGCGTTCGACGGCTCGTCCGTCCGCGGCTTCCAGGCCATCAACGAGTCCGACATGGCCCTGCTCGCCGACTCGGCGACCGCCGTGCTGGACCCGTTCCGCAAGCACAAGACGCTCAACATCAACTTTTTCGTGCACGACCCGATCACGGGCGAGCCCTACAGCCGCGACCCGCGCAACATCGCGCGCAAGGCCGAGGAGTACATCGCGGCGTCCGGGGTGGCCGACACCGCCTTCATGGCGCCCGAGGCCGAGTTCTACATCTTCGACTCGATCCGCTTCGGGTCCGACCCGCACGAGACGTTCCACCACATCGACTCGGTCGAGGGCTGGTGGAACACCGGCCGCGACGAGCCGGGCGGCAACCTCGGCTACAAGGTCAACTACAAGGGCGGCTACTTCCCGGTACCCCCGGTGGACCACTACGCCGACCTGCGCGCCGACATCGTCACCAACATGACGGCGATGGGCTTCGAGGTCGAGCGGGAGCACCACGAGGTGGGCACCGCGGGGCAGGCGGAGATCAATTACAAGTTCAACACGCTGCTCCACGCCGCGGACGAGCTCATGTTGTTCAAGTACATCGTCAAGAACACGGCGTGGCAGTACGGCAAGACCGCCACCTTCATGCCCAAGCCGCTGTTCGGCGACAACGGCTCCGGCATGCACGTCCACCAGTCGCTGTGGAAGGACGGCCAGCCGCTGTTCCACGACGAGTCCGGCTACGGCGGTCTCTCGGACACGGCCCGCTACTACGTCGGCGGCCTGCTCCACCACGCGCCGAGCCTGCTGGCGTTCACCAACCCCACGGTGAACTCCTACCACCGCCTCGTGCCGGGCTTCGAAGCGCCGGTCAACCTGGTCTACTCGGCGCGCAACCGCTCGGCCTGCATCCGCATCCCGCTCTCGGGCAACAACCCGAAGGCCAAGCGCATCGAGTTCCGCTGCCCCGACTCCTCGGGCAACCCGTACCTGGCGTTCTCCGCGCAGCTGATGGCGGGCATGGACGGCATCAAGAACAAGATCGAGCCGCCCGCCCCCATCGACAAGGACCTCTACGAGCTGCCGCCGGAAGAGGCCAAGGACATCGCGCAGGTGCCCGGCAGCCTCGGCGCGGTGATCGACCGTCTCGAGGAGGACCACGAGTACCTGCTCGAAGGCGGCGTGTTCACGCCCGACCTGATCGAGACCTGGATCGACCTCAAGCGCAACACCGAGATCGACCCGCTGCGGCTGCGCCCGCACCCCTACGAGTTCGCGCTGTACTACGACGTCTAGTCCCGCGAGGCTCACGGCCTCCTGAGACGCCCCGGAAACGGTGGCTGACCTGCGAAGATGCCTTCCGGCGTCGTCCAGCGTCAGCCACCGTTTTTCGTGCCACCGCGTCGACCACGCAGCAACACACCCGCAGCAGGCTCCTACCGTGGTCGGACGCGCTCACGGGTCACATCGCCTGCCGTTGGCGGCTCTCCGCCCGCTGGCAGATCGCCTGCACCGCGGCGCGCAGGTCGACGAGGTGGCGCTCGACGACCTGGTCGAGGGTCACCGCGGCGCGTCGCCAGGTCAGGTTGACGCAGCCGAGCACGCGTCCGTCGAGCAGGATCGGCAGGGCGATCGAGCTGCGGCCGTCATCGCCGGTGCCCGCGGCGTGGGCCAGCCCCGTGCCGGTGTGGGCGCCGCCGTAGCCCGCGTCGCGGATGCTGTAGCCACGGGCACGGGTGGTGTCGACGAGCCTGCTGACGGCCGCCGCGTCCCGCGCGGCCGGGTCGTGCTCACCGAGCCGAAGCAGGACGGCCGCGCGCTCCCGGTCGGGGCACCAGGCGAGGTAGGCACGGCCGGAGGCGCCGCGCAGCAGGTCGGAGCGGAACCCGACCGGCGGGATCGGGTAGTCGTCGAAGTAGGCGCCCGCGTGGCGAGTGCGGACCGCGTCCACGGTCTCCATGTGGTCGGGTCGCGGGACCGACAGGATCGCGGGCCACAGCACCCGCCTGCCGAGCTCCTGCAGCGCAGGCCCGGCGATCTCGACGAGCCACGCGGTGTCGTCGGGCGGGCGGGGGGCGAGGGTGTGGCTGGTGAGGAACGCGCCGTCGGCGAGCCGCTGGTGCACCAGCCCTCGCCCGCTCAGCGTGCACAGGATCCGGATGAGGCTGCTCTTCGGCACGCCGGTGATCCGGTGCAGCTCGTGCAGGCTCGCCGCACGGGCCTCTTGGAGCGCGAGCAGTACGTCGATGCCCCGTCCGAGCGACTCGATCGACTTGACCTGGTAGTCCCGCACGCCGCCGATCGTGCCACCACGTGAAAAGCACGGCATCCACCGTTGAGGACGACGTGTGGCCGGGGCCACAGTGATCGCGCCGATCAACGACGACACCGGAGCGCCGAACGTGGACCCGCTGTCCCCCCAGGACGCCACCGAGCTGATCTCGTTGCTGGACCAGCTGCCGGTCGACGAGCTGGAGCTTTCGACCGAGCGCTTCACGCTGTCGCTGCGGCGCACCGGGACGGGTTGGGTCAGCCGGACCACGGTGGGATCATCCACACCGGACGATGCCGCCCGTTGCCGCTGCCGCTGAGGAGGTCCCGGACGGGCTGGTCGGTGTCCGCTCCCCGCTGCCGGGCACGTTCTACCGCTCTCCGCGCCCGGGCACGCCGCCGTTCGTCGGCGACGGTGACAGCGTCGAGTCCGACACCGTCATCGGGCTGGTCGAGACGATGAAGCTGTTCACCTCGGTCGCTGCCGGCGCAGCGGGCACGTTGGTCGAGTTCTGCGTGCCGGACGCGACGCCCGTCGAGCAGGACGCGGTCGTGGCGCTGGTGAAGCCATGAGCGCATCGGAGCCGGGGAGGATCCGCCGGTTGCTGGTGGCCAACCGCGGTGAGATCGCGGTACGGGTGCTGCGGACGTGCCGCCGCCTCGGGATCGAGGGCGTCCTCACGGTCACCGACGCCGACGCCCGGTCACTGCCCGCGCGGTTGGCCGACCGCGTGGTGCGGGTCCCGAACTACCTCGACGTCGACGCCGTGGTGACGGCCGCCCGGACCTGCGACGCCCTGCACCCCGGCTACGGCTTCCTCTCGGAGAACCCCGCCCTCGCCACGGCCTGTGACGCCGCGGGCGTGCGGTTCGTCGGTCCGAGCGCCGCGACGCTGGCCGCGGCGGGCGACAAGCTCGCTGCCCGCGAGCACGCGGTCGCCGCGGGCGTGCCGGTGCTGCCCGGCGGCCCCGCCGACGCGGCGCGGGCGATCGCCGCGGAGATCGGGTTCCCGCTGTTGGTGAAGGCGGTCGGCGGCGGGGGCGGGCGCGGGATGCGGCGGGTCGCGGATTCGGCGTCGCTCGACGCGGCGCTGGACGAAGCCCGCGCCGAGGCCGGGGCGGCGTTCGCCGACCGACGGCTGTACCTGGAGCGCTTGGTTGATGCCGGGCGGCACGTCGAGGTGCAGCTGCTCGGTGACGGCGAGCGGGTCGTGCACCTGGGTGACCGCGACTGCTCGGTGCAGCGGCGCTACCAGAAGCTCCTCGAGGAGGCGCCCGCGCCGCACCTGGACGCACGCCTGCGGGCGGACATGCACGCCGCCGCGGTCGCCCTCGGCGAGCACCTCGGCTACCGCGGCGCCGGGACCGTCGAGTTCCTGGTGCACGCGGGCGGGTTCGCGTTCCTGGAGATCAACGCACGACTGCAGGTCGAACATCCGGTGACCGAGGCGGTGACCGGCCTCGACCTGGTCGCCGAGCAGATCGCGATCGCCGAGGGGCAGCCCCTGCGGATCTCCCAGGACGACGTCACGGTGACGGGCCACGCGATCGAGTGCAGGCTCAACGCCGAGGACCCCGACCGCGGGTTCGCCCCCAGCCCCGGAACGGTCACCGACGCCGCGTTCCCGGCCGGGGAGGGCATCCGCGTCGACACATACGTACAGAGGGGCACGCGCCGTCACCGCGGATTACGACTCGTTGCTCGCCAAGCTGATCGTGCACGGCCCCGACCGGGCCCAGGCGCTGCGCGTGCTCCGCGACGCGCTCGCCCGCACCACGATCGACGGCATCGCCACCACCATCGGCCTCCACGCCGCGATCGTCGCGGATCCCGACTTCGCCACGGGCGCCGTCCCGACCGGCTGGCTACCGGAGCCCGCCCGTGCCTGAGCTGCAACTCGTCGACGTGTCCTTCCGCGACGGCAACCAGAGCCTCTGGGGCGCGACCGGGGTTCGCACCCGCCACGTGCTGCCGATCGCCCCGCTGATGGACCGGGTCGGGTTCCGCGCGCTGGACTTCACCTCCAGCACCCACATGGGTATCGCGGTCCGCACGCACCGCGAGGATCCTTGGGAACGCATTCGGCTCACCCGCGCCGCGATGCCGTCCACCCGGCTGCAGTTCATCAGCCCCGGGTTCCGGTTCATCTCCTGGGAACTCGCGCACCCGGAGTTCATGGAGCTGGTCTACGCGCGGCTGGTCGCGAACGGCATCGACCGCTTCGGCGTCATCGACCCGACCAACGACCCGGACGCCGCGCTCGCGTCGTGCCGCCAGATCCGCGAGGCAGGCGGGGCCGAGATCGTCGCGGCGCTCACGTTCACCATCAGCGACGTTCACGACGACCCGTTCTACGCCCGGCTCGCCGCGCTCTACGCCGCGTCCCCCGACGTCGACCGCGTCTACCTGAAGGACCCCGGCGGGCTCCTCACGCCCGAGCGCGCCGCGACGCTGCTGCCCGCGCTGCGGGCGGCGTTGGGTGACACACCGCTGGAACTGCACTCGCACACCACGATCGGGCTCTCCCCGCTGTCCTACCTGACGGCCGCCGAGCACGGCGTGTCCGCGCTGCAGACCGGCTGCGGGCCGCTCGCGGGGGGCACGTCGCTGCCCGATGCGCAGCGCCTGGTGGCGAACCTGCGCGAGCTCGGCCACACCGTCGACGTCGACGACCGGCTGCTCGGGCTCGTCGCTGCGTACTTCCGGAAGATGGCGAGGGCGGAAGGCCTCCCGACCGGCGGGCCCAGCGACTTCGACGCGGCGTTCCTGCGCCACCAGATGGCGGGCGGCACGATGACCACGATGCGCCGCCAGCTCGCCGAGCTCGGGCTCGCACACCGCTTCGACGAGATGATCGACGAGGTCACGCGGGTCCGCGGCGACCTCGGGATGCCGATCATGGTGACGCCGTTCCCGCAGATCGTGATCTCGCAGGCGCTGGCCAACCTGGTCGGGGATCGACGCTACGACCAGGTACCCGACCAGGTGATCCGCTACGTCCTGGGCCGGTTCGGACGCCCGGCCCGCCCCGTCGACGACGACGTGCGCGACCGGATCCTCGACCGCGACCGGGCCCGCGAGATCGCCGCCGAACCACCGCCGCTGCCGCCTTCGGAGCTACGCAGGCGGTTCCCGACGAGCCTCTCCGACGACGAGTTCCTGCTGCGCGCGACCATGCCGCAGGGCGAGGTCGACGCGATGGTCGCCGCCGGGCCCGCGCAGCGGCACTACGACCCCGACCTCGCCGGTGTTCTCGCGTTGCTGCGCGGCCTCGCGGGCAGGCCGAGCATCCCGGACCTGACCGTCACCAAGCCCGGCTTCCGGCTCTCCCTGCGGTCGCGCGCATGACGGCACAGGATCGGCTGCGGGCCGCGCGCGGCTTCGTCCTCGACGTCGACGGCACCCTGGTGCTCGGAACGCGGGACGGCGGCGACTTCACCCCACTGCCCGGTGCCGTCGAGCTCACCGCGCTGCTGGCCGACCGCGGCGTCCCCTACGTGGTGTTCACCAACGGCTCGGCGAAGAGCCCCGGGTACTACGTCGACGCGCTGCGGGCGATCGGCCTGACCGTCCCCGACGAGGGCGTCCTCACCCCCGTGAGCAGCGCGATCGACGTGCTCACTGCCCGGGGCCACCGTCGGGTGCTCGTGCTGGGCACGCGGGACGGGATCGGTGCGCCGCTGACCGATGCCGGTCTCCAACCACTGTTCACCGGCGAGCATGCCGGTGCCGATGCCGTGCTGATCGGCCTCCACCGCCAGTTCGGGATGGCCGATCTCGACGCCGCCTACGACGCCGTCTCCGCGGGCGCCGCGCTGTACACCTGCTCGGAAGCCCGGTTCGTCGCGACGGCGACGGGCGACAAGCTGGGCACATCGCGCGCCATCGCCGGCGCTGTCCACGCCGTCACCGGCGTCCACGCCGAGCTCGTCGGCAAGCCGTCACGCCACGCCGTCGACACCGTCGCGCGTCGGCTCGGCGTCCCGGCGCACGAGCTGGTGATCGTCGGGGACGATCCCGACCTGGAGATCGAGATGGCGCGGCGCGCCGGGGCGCTCGGCGTCCTCGTCGGGAACGACGGCTCAGCCGACGCCGACCTGCGGCTCGACGGCGTCGACGCGCTCGTCGCCATGCTCGAACCCACCCACAGGAGGTAGCCATGACCGCCGTCATCCCCGTAGACGACTACGTGTCCGACGAGTGGTACCCCGGCTTCAAGCAGGAGATGTTCGACCAGCCGTGGGCGATCGAACAGACGCGGCCGCTGCGCAAGGAGGACGAGTCCCGCTTCTGGTTCCTCGATTTCCACTGGCCGCGGGGTTTCACCCCGATGGGGGCGGCGACCTGGTGCGAGGACGGCTACTGCTGGGGCACGCAGTACGCGGCGGAGACCCTGCCGCTGCCGCCCGGGCAAGGGCTTCGTCGGGCGACTGGCGGGCACGCACCTCTACGGCACCGCCATGCCGGTGACCAACCCCCGTGAGCTGGCCGCGCGCGGCAAACGGCTGGGCCGCACGCTGCCCGGCTTCCTGGCGAACTTCGCCGAGAACTGGGCCGTGGCCCGCGACGAGGTCGACGAGGGGTGGCAGTACTTCCGCGGTCTCGACCTCACCCCGCAGTCGCCCGCCGAGCTGGCCGCGACGCTGCGCGAGGCCCGCGCCTACTCACGGCGTGCGTACGAGATCCACTTCGAGGTCATGTACCCGATGCTGGCCAACTTCCTCGGGTTCTACGGCGCCTGCGCGGAGATGGGCCTCGACCCGTCGCAGACCGGCCGGTTCCTCCAGGGCGAGGACACGAAGATCATGCAGGCCGACCGCGCGCTGAACGAACTGACCCGCTCCGCCCGCGCCGCAGGCCTGGCCCCCGTCTTCGCCGCGCACGAGCCGAGCGAGCTGCGCGCTGCGCTCACCGCGCACGGCGGTTCCGCGGCGCAGTGGCTGACCGACCTCGACGACTTCCTGCGCGTGCACGGCTGGCGCACCGAAGGCATCACCGACATCGCCCTGCCGAGCTGGATCGAGGACCCGACCCCGGTCTTCGGCATGGTGCGCAGCTTCCTCGAGCAGCCCGAGGACCACGACTTCGCCGCCGCCCACGAAGCCGTCATCCTGGAGCGCGACGCGGCCGTCGACGCCGCGCGGTCCGGCCTCACCCTCGAAGAGCAGCGGGTCTTCGACGCCGGGCTCGCCTCCAACCGGGCGGTCAACTTCCCCTGGTGGCAGGACGAGCACGCGTTCTACATCGACCTGCGCGTCGCGCTGCCGATGCGCTGGGCGAGCCTGGAGATCGGGCGCAAGGTCGGCGCCGACCGGCCCGACGACACCATGTACCTGTTCTGGCCCGAACTGCTCGACGTCGCCGAAGGCCGCACGACCTGGTCGAGCGTGGCCGGGCTGGTGGGCGAGCGCCGCGACTACTTCCGGCAGTGGAACGCCCGGCGATCGAGCATGCCCAAGGTGCTGGGCACCGTCCCCGACGAGGTCGCCGACCCGATCATGATCGAGGTGTTCGGGATCAACGGCCACTCGCTGAAGGTCATGCAACGCGGCGTCGACGCGGACGCGACCGAGCTCACCGGCATCGCCGCCGCCAAGGGCACGGCGCGGGGTACCGCCCGTGTCCTGTCCAGCAGCGACGAGCTCCACCGGCTCTCCCCCGGCGACGTCCTGGTCTGCGAGTCCACCTCGCCGAACTGGACCCCCGCGTTCGGCAAGATCGCGGCCTGCGTCTGCGACGGCGGCGGCACCCTCTCCCACGCCGCGATCGTCGGCCGCGAGTACGGCATCCCCACCGTGACCGCCGCTGCCATCGCCACCGTCACGATCCGCGACGGCGACGAGATCGAGGTCGACGGCACCCGAGGCATCGTCACCATCCTCAAACGCGCAGACCAGACAGCCTCGGCAACCGGTCCGAGCAGCGGCGACCTGTCCGAGACTTGAGTCCAGCTACGACGACGTTCACAACGACTCCTTGCGGCGGCTCCAACGTCGCCTCAACGAGGTTCTTCGCCTGGTGGCCCGACCAGCGCTCGGTGGCTACCTCATCGACCTCGACCCGCAACAGCGGTGCCTCGTCACGGGTGGAGGACCGAACCGTCGGCCGTCCGGGCGTAGGCGACGGTGATGTCGCCGGGTCGGTGTCGGGGTCGATCACGGAAGTCGGCGTGGTGGGCGCGTCCGCGCGGCGGGCCCGCTCAGCTGCGGAAAGCAGCTGCGTACTCGGCCGCTTGGGCGGGAGTGAGTCTGCCGGAGACGCGCAGCAGCGCAGGGCGGTCGGTGAAGCGGCGATCCCATGCTCACAGCCGAGACCATCGAGACTCTGCGCGCCGCGCCGGTCACCATCGGCGGCGGGGCAGCCACGAGAAGCTGCCGCCGTTCGTCCCCACTGGAACGTCTCACTTGCAAGCCACTCGCCGTCGGGGCAGGCATCATCGTTGTCCGTGCTGCACTACAGCGAGGTTCGCGGGTTGCGGATGGCCTACCGGGAGGCCGGGTCGGGGCCGCCGATCGTCTTCTTGCACGGCAACCCGACCTCGTCGTTCCTGTGGCGCAACATCATCGGCCCGCTCGCCCACCACGGCCGGTGCCTCGCGCCCGACCTCATCGGCATGGGCGCCTCCGACCCGCTGCCCGACTCCGGGCCCGACCGCTACCGCTTCCTCGACCATCGCGAGCACCTCGACGCGTTGCTCACCACGATCGGGGCCGACCGCGAAGTCGTCATCGTCGGGCACGACTGGGGCGGCGTCCTGGGGATCGACTGGGCCCGCCGCCACCCGGACGCGGTCCGCGGCATCGCCTACATGGAAACGCTCGTCGCACCCGTCTCCTGGAACAGCGAGAACGCACCCGACCCCGACCTCTTCCGCCCCCTGCGCACCGACGCGGGCGAACAGATGGTCCTGCACGACAACGTGTTCGTCGAAAAGGTCCTGCCCGCAGGCACCCGACGCACCCTCACCGACGACGAGATGGCCGCCTACCGCGCCCCCTACCGGCAAGCCGGCGAATCCCGACGGCCGATGCTGACCTGGCCACGCGAGATCCCGATCGACGGCCACCCCGCCGACGTCCACGCCATCGTCACCGCCAACGCGCGGTGGATGGCCACCTCCCCCGTCCCCAAGCTGTTCCTCAACGGCGACCCCGGCGCGCTGCTCACCGGCCCGCTGCGCCGGCAGTGCCGAACCTGGCCCCACCAACGCGAGGTGACCGTCCCCGGCCTGCACTTCCTGCCCGAAGACGCACCTCAGCAGATCACCGACGCCCTCGACAACTGGATCGCCACACTCCCGCGCTGACCCACCCGGTCCTACGGCGAACCGGTGGCACCGACAGCAGCGGGAAGTGGCCGGACCGCTCACCGATCTCGAAGATCTCCGCGGCCGGGCCGACGATCAGCGGATCGTGGTCAGGGACCACCGCGGATCCCTTCGTGACTTCGGGCCGTACCCCAGGACGCCGGGTTGCGTCACCGTTGTTGTGGAGGGCCGCGTCGATCAGAGGAGTGTGCGATGGCAGCGGCGCTCGCGGCCACGACCGGCTCGGTGCCGGGTGTGCGGGACAGCCTCCGACAGAGCGGCTGATCTTGGTGTTCCCACGGCAAGGCCACGGCGGCAGATACGCTCGACTCGGTCCAGCAGACCGCGACGACGTGCGCGCTCCCAAGGCTGTCGCCCTGTCCCGGGCGGGTGACAGGTGGTGCTCGGACGCAGGTCAGGGTCGAACGCTCTCCGCGAAGGGCCGGACGCCCGTACCCGTCCTGCCTCGAGGGGCAGAAGGTGGTGCGCACAGGACGCCGTCGGGAAGGAGTTCACGGTGATGTTCTGGTGGAGTCAGCACGGAGACGGTTGGGCCTTCGCGCTCATGTCGATCAGCACGCTGCTGTTCTGGGGTGTGGTGATCGCTCGCCTGGATCGACCCTGACGGTCGGGTCCTCGTCGTGCCCGTCAACTTCGGGTTGGATGGCCGCGCGGTCGTCGTCCGCACCGGTGACACCGTCCTGCTCGACGCTGCCCGGGCGGGCGCGCGGTGCGCGTTCCAGGCCGACGACCTCGAACCGGGACTGCGCAGCGGCTGGACCGTGCTGGCCGACGGACACCTTCGCGTCGGTCGTCGACGCCGGCTCGGCCGAGCGGCTCGGGCAGCTGGTCAGCCCCTGGCTGCGCGTACCGCGCCCGCACGTGCTGCTGTTCGAAGCGACCGGGATCAGCGGTCGCAAGCTCCAGGAGGTCGGCGGCGTCGAAATCATCCTCGTCGACGCCGACGAGCATCCTTGATCCCACGCGAGCCCCGGTTCGCGCTCTTCGGCACGCGCCTCGGTGAGCAGAGCAGCCGCGCACCCTTCCGCGGCCTCACGGACCTGTGCCGCCTCTGTGTCTCGGCCGCCTGCATCAGGCGGTTCAGGCGCGCACCCAACCCACCTTCGCCTGCCGGCGACGGTGCGCTCTCGTTCACTACACCGATCCGACGTTCTTCACGTCGCCGTCGAGGTGGTGAACGAACAGCTCGGCAGGCGACATGGTCGCCGCGATGTCGCGCAGATGATCCAGCGCGTCGGGCAGCTCGTCATGTCGATCGAACACAGCACCGCCATGGGAACAGGCCCACCGTCCGTCCGCCTGCTCGATGGCGCGGAAGAACCAGGCCATCCGCCGAGCCTGTACGACCCGTGGCGTCCGATCCCAGTGACCAACGTCCCCGATCCGCGGGTCCTTCTTCCTCTCAGCATCGTTCAGGGGCCCGCTGCCCAACCGGTCAGGACGATGCCGACCAGGCCGGGATCGCAAAAATGAGCCGGAAAGTCGTTCGATGCCGGGCGGGCACCGCCGCGCGATGCCGCGCCCAGATCTGCTCCCCGTAGATGCCCTTCGACGCCCATTCGGCCGGCCGGGTGATGGGCCTCCGTCGGAATTCGGGCGGCGTCAGCCGCGCTTGCCACCGTCGCGGCTCCAGAGCGGAGCGACGGCCTTCCACTCCTGCTCCCACGCCGCGCAGTTGTAGGCCATCAGCACGTGCCGCAGCACCGCCCACAGCACAGCGAGCGCCACCACTCCCCCGGAAAAGACCAGGCCTGTGACGATCCCGGCCAGTACGAGCGCATCTCCGGACGTCTTCGGCTCGGGCACCGACGCACCCGACCGGTCGATCCAGATCGTGAGCGTGCTGCCCTTGGCACATCCCTGCGGCGCCGCCACCAGCCCCGTGTGGTCCATCCCCCAGCGGTCTACCCAGGTAACTGGCACATCGACCGGAGCCCCGGCGTTGTAGGGGGATGCGATCAGCGGGGCGCGCTCGAGCAGCGTGGCGGAGGTCGCGGTTCGATCGAGGGCTTCGGTCTGACCCTGCCGCACCATCTGGGCGTGAACTCCGATCCCGAAGGTGCAGGCGAGGGGGACCAACAGGAGGCCCGCCGCGAGCAGCACCCACGCCGCCACGTCTTCGACCCGATCTGTCCAGCGAGTGAGCCTGCCCATGCGTAGAGCCATCGGTTCGACTCCCCTCTCGATCTTAGTTTGTGGCCGAGAGTCGGCTCCGGAGCCGATCGGCGGCAGCATCGAGAGACCCGACTTCGGGCGTCGACCGTCCCCTCACCGACGGCCGGAGAGCCCGATTGCGGACGTACGACCGTCTCCCGGACGGTGCTGCGGCGGCAACACCCGGTAGGGGTGAGTCCGGCCATCCGCGCGATCCTCAGCGACCGGGCTGGTCACTCCTGCCGTTCGACCCCGGACGCCCGGTGCGAACGGCCCTCGCCCGGAGTCGGTCTCGGGAGGGACGCTGGTTGTCGACTCCGCCGAATCGGGTGGGAGCTCTGCGAGCAGGCCGACACGGTCCCGCTCAGACGGTGAGGAGGAGCAATGCACGCCAACCGTGGTGACCAGATCGTCGTCGAGACCGCCACGCTCGACGCCGCACGTCGCCAGGGCGAAGTGCTCGAGGTGCTCGGCGACGGCGAGCTGGAGCACTACCGGGTGCGATGGGCGGACGGGCACGAGTCGGTGTACTTCCCCGGTCCCGACGCCCGCGTGCTACCAAGCGGTTCACGATGACGGCCTGCGACGTCAGGCGCCATGTGGCGCGACGCCCGTCCCACGCCCGAACGGCTTACCCCCACCACTCCGCCCTGCCGCCGATCAGGGACGTCAGTCCCCCCGGATTCGGGCCGGGAGCCACTGCCGACGGCCCGACATCCCGACGACGCTGAACAGAGAGGCTGGGACCAGGAAGGATCTGTCATGACAGACCGTTCGATCATCGTCGGTGTCGACGGCACCTCCACCGCGCTGCGCGCCGTCGCCTGGGCCGCCAAAGAGGCGCTCCTGCGGGGTCGGCCCTTGCGACTCGTGCACGCCGCTCCTTACCTGGGCACACCGGACGACCCCACGGGCCGCGGTCGCGCAGACGCCATGCTCGCCAGAGCCCGCACCGTCGCCCACCAGATCGCGCCCGAGCTGAGCACGGACGTCGCCGTGCTGCCGGACCCGCCGGTCTCCGCGCTCATCGACGCCTCCGTGGACGCGGAGCTGCTCGTGATCGGGATGATCGGCGGATCGGGCCCCGAGATCGTGCTGGGTTCGGTGACCCTGGACATCACCACCGGTGCGCACTGCCCGGTCGCGGTCGTTCGCGGTGAGAGCGCGGCAGACCACGCCACGCGCCGCAGGCCGCCGCCGGTTCTGCTCGGCATCGAGTCCGTCGACGCCGACGCAGCCGCCGTCACCGCCGCCTTCGACGACGCCGACCGCCATGGCAGCGGCCTGACCGTTGTGCAGGTGCCGAACCAGCCGGGCCACCTCGGCCTCGCCGCCTCCGCCGTGTTCGACCGGCTGGCGCCGTGGCGCTCCGAACACCCCGGCGTAGAGGTCACCGTGCGGATCGGACAGGGCAACCCGGGCCTCGCGTTGCTGCACGAGTCCGCCGATGCCCGACACATCGTGCTCGGCACCCGAGGCCGCCATGCCGCGGTGCGCGCCGTGCTCGGCTCGGTGAGCCGTTTCGTGCTCCGCCACAGCCGCGTTCCGGTCACGATCGTTCCCCGCTCGCTGTCCAGCCGGACCACCGTGCCTGCTGCGCTGGCAGGCGACCCGCACGATCGCTCCCAACTCTGGTGATGGTCGCGATGACCGCTCCCGCCACACCACGGGTTCGCCGTACGGCCAGCAGGCCCGGTCACCTCGTCGTCAACGCCTCGGTCGTGCCCCCCTGGGTCGAGGGCTGGTGCGATCGCAGTGGCCGGACCGTGGCGCGACGTCGACCATCCCATCGCGCCGTTTCTCAGGCGTGGCTCGCCACGCCAACCTATAGAGATGTCCGACTCGATTCCGCCGCTGCCCGACGAGGACCACCGGTGCCCGTCTTGTGACGTGCGCTACGCGTCACTATCGGTACCCAAGGCAACGGCGGTGATCACCGCGATGCCCGCTGACGCCGCCGCGGCGGTCGCCGCCATCGACTCGGCCAAGTTGCGGGTGCGACCCGAGCCTGAGACCTGGTCGGTCATCGAATATCTGTGCCACCTCCGCGACGTCGCCATCACAACGACGATCCGGCTACACCGCGCCCGCACAGAGGACCGCCCCGCGCTGGAGCCGATGCTCAACGACCTACGGGCGCGCCGCTTCCGCTACGCCGACGCCGACCCGCACGCCACACTCGCCGAGCTCGGCCGGATCGTCAGCGGTGTCGCGGACGAGATCGCGCGCATCTCCGCGAACGACTGGGCGCGCACCGTCACCCGCCTGCCCGGCGAGGAACGCACAATGCGATGGCTGGTACGCCACGCGGCACACGAGTGTCGCCATCACCTCGCCGATATCGCCCGCGTCGGTCGCGGCAACCACCGTCGCGGTGATGCAGACAAACCTTCTTGACCCGTGGCGGCTCGCTGAGATCGACTGCGTGCTCCGCCGGCACCCTAGAGACCTACTGCCAGCGGTCGCCCGAAGCTCGTCAAGGGAGGCCGCCGGGTTCGGCGCCGCGGGACGGTCACCAGGCTGCCTCGATGAGTTCGGCAACGGCGAGGGGCACACACCCAGACCCGCAGAGGCGGAAGCCGCTCCGCAGCGCCACAGTTCACGGCCAATTCCGCGGAGCCGCGGGCACGGCCGAACAAGGGGGGTTGCCGTCGTAGATGGAACATTCAGATCTATCAGACCAACGGACCGCTCTACGGCGGAAACCGGCCGACAAAGCGACGAATAACTGCTACTCACGCCTCGCGAGCTCCCGGCCCGACCACTCGAGCAACACGGGTCGACCGACCGGACTCGATCGATCGCCGCCTTCGACGGCCCTCGTCATAACCTGTGGTCACCGCCCAACCCCCACCGCGCGTTTGATCGACCAGCGCTGCGCCGAGGTTGAACGCCAGAGTGAACGGCACGGATCCTGCCCATGATCCGCACCGTTCGCTACTACTCCGCCGGAGGTACGAATCCGTCGACCACCACCATGTTGCCGGGTACCGACTCCAGCCGAAGCGGCAACACCGCCCGGTAGGCGGGCGAGTCGTACCAGGCACGGAACTCGTCGCGGCTGGGGAACTCGATGGTCACCGTCCGGCTGTCCGCGGGACAACCGCCCCAGTTGCGCGGCGTGGCGCCGCCGCTGCGGCGACCATCGACCCCGGAGGCGACATGCGGCCGGCCGAAGGCCGCATGCTGCAGGCGCTCGCTCATCCCCTCGACGGGGTGCGGGATCGGTTGCCAATGCGTCGCCCTGTCCGTTCAGTTCGTCGGCCTCGGTCCGGTGTTGGGTGCTGAGGGCGCGGGCGGACTGGATGTCGCCGATGCCTGCCTCAGCTTGCGGGCGAGCGCCCTTACCTGGGCGAGGGCGGACTGTCTTGCCGAAGGGGCGCGCGTAGCTGTGTGGAGAGCGCGTCGAGTTGCGCGTCGACTTGGGTGCGGTCGTAACCCCGGCGGGCTGCGGAGAAGGGGGTGTGCGGCGGTGGTCAGCGGGGCGGCCCTTCCTCTGGTCCTTGGACAACGGTGATGTCGGGCGAGGCCTTCACGCGTCGGGCCTGGGGGGTGCTGAACTCGGCGTACCGCAGGTGAGGCGCTGATCAGCGTGGAGTGATCTATCCGCTTTCCGCGCCGGACACGCTCGACCAGACGATGGCGACCGCGTCCAGGAGGCGCAGCCTCAGGCGGCCAAGACGAGCGACCGGTGGATGTCGACCATCGGGGTCGCCGGGGTGTTGGGGTGAGACAGCCCGGACCGGGTAGCGAGAACGGTCGATGGCCGCCGCCCATTCTGGCCCGCGGCGGCTACCCGTGCGCCGGGACGACGTCGTCACCGGTGACCGGGCTGAACGCAGGGCCTGAGCCTCGCGGATGGCCATCACAGCGGCCGCGGCGTTGCGAGCCCGCACGATCTGCACATCGGTCCAGGAGAGGTTGGCGCCGCGCTCGTGATGGCGACCTAACCCGCTGATGGTGTAGCCGATCCCGCCAGCCGCAGTGACACGGGCGATGGCGGCGAGCAGCGCAAACCCGCGCACCCCGCAGAAGCCGACCTCGGAGAGGTCGACCACGAGGTCGGCAGGGTGGTGGTCCAACGCCGTGATCACCGCAGCCCACCCGAGGGGCAGGGTGAGCATGTCGAGGTCTGCGGCCAATCGGACCACGACGATGTTGCCGACCGGACCCGCCTCGATGCCCAGGCTCCAGCAGGACACCGCCCCCAGCTCACTGTCGTGCGTTCTCGGTGTCGTAGAAACACTCGTAGAGCTGAGCCCACTCGCGCGAGCCCGCCCCTCGCGTATCGACACAGCGGACCCCCGGGTTCGGCTCGACAGGCTCGTCGCGCGCTTCGTCGCCGGGGTCTGGGACAACCCGATCGACAGTACACACAGGCATCACGTGCAGCGACCGCAGCGAGACGGCAGGGAAACGGCAGCGCTCAGCGCGCCTGCCTAGTGCCCGCTGGTCAATCGGCGCGCCCCGGATCCGGGTCTGTCAGGAAGATCATGTGTGAGCGGTGATGGTGTTCAGTTGAGAGCGATCCGGTCGCCGTAGAACATCGCCATTCAGGGCAGCCTTCCACCCAGTCGTGCGTCCGGTGACGTTGGTGCGGTTGGCGATCGGGTTGCGGATGACCAGTGGACCTCATCCGGGTCGTGGGAACCGCCATCGGCGGCGTCGCGGCCAGCCTGGTCGCGCTCACCGCGTCCCCGCTGACGACTCTGCTCACCGCCGGGTTCTTCGTGCTCTACCGCGGGGTCGAGGACTACCTACTGGTCCCCCGCATCGTCGGCCGGTGGTCGTTTGATACCTGTCTGGCTGGATTATTCGACGAGTGCCGGTGTGCCGACGACAAGCTCGCCCTGGACCGCGGTGGACGTGGCGCTGTTCTTCGGAGGACGCCGGAAGTCGTTCACGCCGTGACGATGGCATGGTCCGCAGGCAAGAACCAGAACCTCGGCATCGTCCCCCACACAGTCGACGAACTCGGACCACACCCTCAACCGCCATTGGCTTTTCCCAATGCAAAATTCGGTCTCGACCCAACAGGTCTGCTATAGCGACGTCGACGGCCACTCTCGTGAATGAGGGGACTCCTCGGCAATGGGCGCGCGGGGCTCGGGTAGGCCCGGCCCTGCGAGATGTCCGATCGGACGGTGCGGCGTGGCGACACGGGTGTAGACAGCGAATAGCTCGTCCAAGGCCAAGGTGTCGTCGCCGAGGGTGGCCGGCGAACGGTCGACGATCACCCAGCCACCCAGGGAGGTCATCCGACGTCGCAGGTCATTGAGGAACTCCGGAAGATCTGGATCACACGTGTCGACGCGGGCGAGGTCGACGAACAGCTGCCGCGCTCCGATGTCCACGAGGGTCGCGAGCAGGGCGACGATCTGTCGACTTTCGTTGGGCTCGACGGCTCCTTCGACGGTCATGTGAGCTTCGTCGACATTACGTAACGTGACGACCGTGCTGAATCGGGCCATGAGGCATCCTCCGAGCGGGTCGCACCGAAGGGATCGGATGATCGCTCAGGGTAAACGTCACGTTACTCGTCACGTGGCATGGACGCGAGGGCGGTGCACCATCCGGCAGGCGCTAGCAGGCTGACGACGCGGTGCCGATCAGCCAGGTCTGGCTGTCCCAGAGGGCGTTCAGCGTCACGGCGGCGTAAGCCAGATGGTGTCCGAGCACATCACGCTGCGGCCCGGGCCGTGCGCAGCCGTGGCCAGGTGTCCGGCTGCGGGGTACTCGATTTCGTCGTCGCCGCGCTGGACAACTGGCGACAGCTGGGCCCGCGACCGGCGCTATCCCAGCTCCTTCTGCAGGCCCTCCGACAACCCGATGATCTTCTCCAGCGCCGCCCGCTGCGTCTCGACCGCGTCCTCTCCTTGGATCTCCGGCGCGACCAAGAACTCCCCGACCCGCGTGAGCAGGTCCTGCAGCCGGGGGTCGGGGGGCTTCACGAACACCGGACGCCCGTTCACCCATACCCAGCCCGGTCCGCCATCGATTATCCCGCTGAGGATCCAGTAGTTCGGCCGGAACTGCGGCGGCTCGACGTGGGGGTCGAACCCGATATACACGACGGGTTCGCGCGCCTGGACGCACAGCGCGACCATCCCGGCGCTGACGTCCGCGACGATGCGCTCCATCTCGTCCCACGGCGGCTGGAACTGCGCCTTCAAGCCGAACTCGACGGTGAGGCCGTACACCTTCGTCACAGTCGGGTCGGCGATGTGGCGGGAGTAGGCGTAGTCGTCGACCGTCCCGGACGTCGGGTAGTGCAGGTTCGCCGAGCCGGGCGGCCTGAGGTCGAAAGCCTGCAGGCCCTTGTAGTCCTGGTCGCGAACCCCCCGGACCGCGTTCGTGACGGCCGAGACCGCGTCGCGCAGTCGCTTCTCGTCGTCCGGGTCGATGTACTCGCCGTACCGGTTGATGTCGGCCGTTCCGCGCATGCCGTCGAAGTGTCGGTTGAGGAAGTTCATCTCGGGCCGGGAGTTCTGGTTCGGCGCGTCCCCCCAGCTGTACAGGACGTCACCGGAATAGCAGTGGATGTCGAACAGCCACTTGATCTGGGGGTACGTGTCGAGCAGCCAGACGATGTTGCGCGTCTCGGGCTCCGAGGCCCGCCGCGGCCCGTGGTAGGTGTCCCTGGCCGGGTTGGTGCTGCCCATCGATGAGATGTTGAGCACGGAACCGTCGAACGCGCGTGTGACGTCCCAGAGGAAATCGAAGTTGCGGTTGACGTCGGTGCCGACCTCGTCCGAGCCCGGGATGGGGGCGCGGTTCTTGCGCCACTTCGGATCCTGGGACTGGCTGTAGGTGCGGCCATCGGGGTTGACGCAGCCGACGACGAAGACCTCCATCGTCTCGACGATCCCCGCGATCTGCGTGGCGTCGAACTCGGTGTTCCCGTATCGCAGCCCGGCGCCTGCCGTGTACTTCTCCAGCAGGTCGGCGGCGAAGTTCACCGCGCAGTCCGAACCGCCCCACTCCCGCGCGTGCATGCCCGCGGTGAACAGGACACCCGTCCGGTAGCCCTCGTCGAGCTTGCCGATGTGCAGCGCGGTGGTGGTCCGCCCCTGGTTGGTCTGGTGGGGCAACTCCACCAGCCTGCACAGGTCGGGGTACTGGTTCTTCAGCCCGGCGAGGGCGGACTCGACCTCGTCGGTGTTGAGGTAGGTCATCTCAGATCGCCTCGCCGATGCCACGCGGCGCGATCCGCCCGCCGTCAAAGCGGTCACCTACGCCGACCTCGGCGAGCCTGGCTTGTGCCTCCGCCATCACGTTCTCGCCCACCTCGACGCTCAAGGCCGGGTCGGACGTCAACTCCGGCAACGTTTCCGAATCGACGAAGAGCTCGATCTCGATGCCTTCGGGCGTCCGACGTGGCCGCGGACGGCACCCCGCGTCGACGCCGTCGAGCCCCAGCAGGCGCTGCACGCTTTCGGGATCCTCGGAGCGAACCTTGACGTAGTGGACAACCCTGCCGTTCGCCATGCTCGTGTGCTCGTCGCACGCGCAGTCGGCGTTAGCGGCGGTGCCCCCACGCCGTGCTCATCGCGAGCTTGGCGTGATCTGCGGACGTGCGACTGCGGCGTGCCGTTGTGGCGTGGTGCGTTGTGACCGGATCGTTCCGCGGCGGGTCCGGTTGGTGTCTGGTCGGGTGACGTCCGGACGGCGGAGGGTCGGGGTATGTTCACCGGCCCCGACGGCCTCGCGGAGGAAGCGATGCCCGTGTCACCCGTCCCTCGGCGGTTCACCGCTTCGGTGAGTGCGGGCTGAGCGCCCTCACCGCGGATCGCAAATCGCGATCCGACCTCGGCCTGTTCTTCGGCGCCACGTTCGGCTTCAGCTGGCTGATGTGGGCGCTGGCGCTGGCCGCAGGCGGCCGCATCGACCAGACGGCGCCGTATGTCCTGTTCGTCGTCGGGGCGTTCGGCCCGACCCTGGTGGCGGCCGCGCTCTGGCTCGCGGGCAGGCGCCGTCCGCGCGGCCGCCGACCGTTCCGCCACGTGCACCGGTGGCTGCCTGCCGCCCTGCTGCTCGGTGCGGCGCCCGCGCTGACGGCCGCCCTGCTCACCGGATCCTTCGACCTGCAGGCCGCTGAGCGGCAGGTGTCGGCGCTGGGTGGCCCGCTCGCGGTCGTCGGGTTCGCGCTGTTCACCGGTCCGCTGTCGGAGGAGTTCGGGTGGCGGGGCTACGCGCAGCCCCGGCTGCGGCGCACGCTCTCGCCGTGGGCGACGTCGCTGGTCCTCGGCCTGGCCTGGGGGCTGTGGCACCTGCCGCTGTTCCTGCTCGCAGGCACCTCCCAGTCCGAGCTCGGTCTGTTCAGCTGGCAGGCGCTGCTGTTCTTCCTCGGGTGGGTGCCGGTGAGCTACACGATCTGGACGGTGTCCGAACGCCTCCGCGGCGGCGTCGCGGCCGCCGTTGTGGCGCATGCCGCCGTCAACACCGCCGACGGGCTCTTCCCCGCCGCGTCGCCTGCCGGGGTGCTGATCGGCACGGCAGCCGCGACCGGGACCGCGATCGCCCTCGCCGCGCTCAACGGCCGCTCTCACCGCCGGGATGCGACCGGAGCGGCGTGCAGCACTGCGCCGAGCAGATGAACCCATCGGGCGCTTGGCCGTGACCGGATCGTTCCGCATCGAGGCAGTTTGAGGTCTGGTCGGTGACCTCGTGCCGCGGGATGGTGGGGCATGACCACCGCGCTGCTCGTCATCGACGTCCAGGAGTCGTTCGCCGTCCGCCCGGCCGACTGGACGACCGTGTCAGACCCCGGGATCGCGATCCGGGTCGGCGAGCTCGTGCGACGTTCACGCGCCGCCGGGCACGAGGTCGTCTGGGTCCTGCACGCCGAGCCGGGCACCGGCACGGTGTTCGACCCGGCCTCGGGTCACGTCCGGCTCCTGCCCGGACTCCAGCCCCGCGACCACGAGACCACCGTGACCAAGACCAGCCACAACGCCTTCACCAGCACTGATCTCGATCGATATCTGCGCGGTAAGGGGGTCACGGAGGTCATCGTGTGCGGGATCCGAACCGAGCAATGCTGCGAAACCACCGCCCGGGTCGCGGCCGACCTGGGCTACCGGGTGACCTTCGTCCTCGACGCCACCGCCACGATGCCGCTCCCGCGCTGGCACGACAGCGGCTGCCTGGACACCACCACCGTCCAAGCGCACACCGCCGCCGCCCTGCACGGACGCTTCGCGCGTGTCGTCACCACCGCGGAACTCATGGCACCCTGACCAGATCGTGCGCAGCATCGTCTTCGTGGTCCCGGTCGGGGTCCACCTGCTGGACCTCGCCGGTCCCGCGCAGGTGTTCTCCGGCGCCGTCGACATCGGCGCGGCCTACCGGCCGCGCTATGTCGGAGAACGCGAACGGGTTCCCAGCCACCAAGGAGTGGAGATCGGTGTCGACACGACGTGGCCCGACCTCAGCGCCGAGGACATCGTGCTGGTCTGCGGGCACCACGTCGGCGACCGCACACCCCGCAGCGGCCTCCCACCGTCGCTGCTCCGGCGGCTCGTCGAGCACCACGACCGCGGCGGCCGCGTCGTGAGCGTGTGTTCCGGCGCGTTCGCCCTCGCTGAAGCAGGCTTGCTCGACGGACGACGCGCCACCACCCACCACGAAGTCGCGCAAACCCTCGCCCGCCGCCACCCCGCGATCCAGGTGGTGCCCGACGTCCTCTACATCGCCGACGGCAGGCTCGCCACGTCGGCGGGCATCGCCAGCGGCATCGACCTCGCCCTGCACCTCGTCGCGGTCGACCACGGCCCCGCCCTCGCCGCACGGGTCGCCCGCTCGATGGTCCTGTCCCTGCGCCGCAACGGCAACGCCCCACAGGACAGCGCCATGCTGCGACACCGCGACCACCTCGTCGACACCGTCCACCGGGCCCAGGACATCATCGACGCCCGGTTCACCGACACCCTCCCGCTGCGCAGCCTGGCCGGAGCCGTCGGCGTCAGTGAACGCACCCTGACCCGGCGGTTCCGCGGCGCGACCGGCGTCACACCGCTGCGCTACCAGCAGGCTCTGCGCGTGGAGCGCGCCGACGACCTCCTCGCTCAGGGCTGGACCGGTGAGGCCGCCGCACACGCGGTCGGCTTCACCGACGCCAGGATGCTGCGCCGCCTCCGGACCGATCACGCCCGGTTCACCGGAGACCGGGCGACGGTCCTCGCCCCTCTCAGCCAGGGCTCGTCGGGTCATCCGGCGCCGTGACGACGCCGGGCCAGTGCCGAGCCCGTCACGAATCGCACCCCAGACCCCAACCATCCCCGGTGCGTTCGGATGTCAAGAGCATCGAACCCGACGCCGCTATCCGCGTCGGGCTGGAAACCATGCCGCTGTTTGCGCGGCATCCTGACCGCCCGGCCACCGCCCCGACCCCACCATGTCTGTCCCACCGACGACCGCGATCGGGGTGGATCGTCCGGCTAGAGTTCACCGGTGACGCAGCGCCGACTGCCCGCTCCCCGCACCCCCGACCCGATGGCCGCCCCTCCCCTCCGCTGGGGCATCCTCGCTCCCGGCTGGATCGCCGGGCAATTCGCAGCCGCGCTGCGCCGAGGTACCCGCCAACGGATCGCCGCCGTCGGATCCCGCAACCTCGACCGGGCCCGCGCCTTCGCCGACGAGCACGGCGCACCCACCGCCTACGGCTCCTACGACGAACTCGTCCACGACCCGCACGTCGACATCGTCTACGTCGCCTCGCCCCACTCCGAGCACCACCGCCAAGCCCGGCTCGCCCTCGAAGCGGGCAAGCCCGTCCTGGTGGAAAAGGCGTTCACCCGCGACGCCGCCGAGGCCCGCGACCTGATCGACCTCGCCCGAGCCAACGGGCTGTTCGTGCTCGAAGGCATGTGGAGCCGGTTCCTGCCCCACTACGACGTCATCGACCAAGCCGTGCACGACGGTCTGATCGGCGAGGTGACCACCGTGTTCGCCGATCACGGCCAGCACCTCTACCCCGACGGCCCGGACCGGCTCGCCAGCCCCGACCTCGCAGGCGGCGCGTTGCTCGACCTCGCCGTCTACCCGATCTCGTTCGCCGACTTCGTCCTTGGCCCCCTCACCACGGTCACCGCCACCGGCAGCCTCACCGACCGCGGCGTCGACCAACAAGAGAGCGTCACCGTGGCCAACGCGGCAGGCGCGCTCGGCGTCCTGCACGCCTCCATGCTCGCCGCATCACCCTGCACCGCAACGATTTGCGGCACCGACGGCCGCCTGGAGATCGCAGGCACCTTCTACCTGCCCTCCTCGGTCACGCTCCGCGACCGCGACGGCCAGTTCATCGACCGCTACGACCCCACCGGCGACACCGCCCACCAAGGCCTGCGCTACGAAGCCGCCGAGGCGGCCCGTTGTCTGACCGCAGGTGCCGCCGAATCACCGCTGCACCCGCCCGCCACCACACTTCGGATCATGCAAGCCATGGACGAGGTCCGCCGTCAGCTCGGCGTCCACTTCCCCGGGGAATAGGAACATCCTGAGCCAGGCATGATCTTCGCCGCCGGGCGGGTACCCGGCATCGTTCGGGCCCGCCGACCGCGCCGTAATGTGAGCGCGGTGACCATCGACAGCGGTTACGGCTCGGACGAGACCGCTCAGGACGTCGTCGGCCTCCCCGCCATCCCGGTGTCCGCAGGCGCGCTCATCTTCGACCAGGTAGGCCGACTGCTGATCCTCAAGCCCACCTACAAATCCGGCTGGACGATTCCCGGCGGCGTCATGGAGGCCGACGGGGAAACGCCCTGGGACGCATGCCGACGTGAGGTGGCCGAAGAATGCGGCCTCCACATCGGTGCGGGCCGACCGGCCCGACTGGCGTGCATGGACTTCCGCAGCCCCCGCCCGGGCAAACCGGGCGGGATCAGGTATCTGTTCGACTGCGGCGCATTCGACGACGCCAGCCTCGCCGGAATCGCGCTACAGCCGGAGGAGATCGCTGAGCACCAGATCGTGGACCTGCGTACGGCCCTCAAGATGCTGAGAAAGCCCATCCGGCTACGAGTGCGGGCGGCAACCCGCAGGCGCGCGCTCTGCTACCTCGAGAACGGTCGGCCCAGATACCGCGACCGGTGACCCGTGGGCTCGCGCCGGCCCACCTCGCCGGGCACCACGGCGGACGCGCCTGCCACCGACCCGACCGTGCTCCCCACCGATCCGACGCCCAGCGAGGACAGTTAGACCGCGCCACGCCGACTTCCGCACCGCCCAGACCCACGGTTGCCGTCAGATCGGGCGCAGGAAGGCGGTGATGTCGGCGGCCAACAGGTCGGGCTCCTCGTACGCCGCGAAGTGGCCACCGCGCGGCATGGACGTGTAGCGGGTCAGGTTGTAGGAGCGCTCGATCCAGCTGCGCGGCGGCTGGCCACCGAGGTCGGCGGGGAACCGCGCGTAGGCGGTCGGCACGTCGACGCGTTCGAAGCGCGGGATGAACCCGTGGTGGCGTTCGTAGTACGGGCGGAAGGACGTCGAGATCGTGTTCGTGAACCAGTACAGCGACGCCTGCGTCAGCAGGAAGTCGTCGTCGAACCGCGTCGCCACGTCGCCGCCGCAGTCGCTCCACGCTCGGTACTTCTCGAGGATCCACGCGAGCAGTCCCGAGGGGGAATCGGACAGGCCTTGGGCCAGGGTCAGCGGCCGGGTCTCCTGCTCGTGCGAGTAGCCGCGCTCGGCGACCGCCCAGGCGTCCTCGGCGTCGAGGTAGGCGCGTTCCTCCGCGGTCAGCTCCGCCGGGTCGTACGCGGGTGGCGCGGCGACGTCGAGCAGGTGGATGCCGACCACCGCCTCGGGGTAGGCCTGGGCGAGCCTGCTCACATCACCGGCGCCGATGTCGGAGCCGTGGGCGCCGTAGCGCTCGAAGCCGAGTTCGTCGTGCATGAGCCGGTGCCAGATGTCGTGGGTGTGCACGGTTCCGCCGAGCTCGGGCCGCTGCGGGGAGAACCCGAAACCGGGCAGCGACGGGACGACGACGGTGAACGCGGCCTCCGGGTCGCCGCCGTGTCGCGACGGCGCCGACAACCGCTCGGCCAGGCCGGTGAGCTCGAGGAACGAGCTCGGCCAGCCGTTGGCGAGCAGGATCGCAGGCGCTCCGGGCCGCTCGGCGTCGAATCGCAGGTAGTGGACGGTGGTCCCACCGATGTCGGCGGACCGCGACGGTAGGGCGTTGATGGCGGCTTCGTGCTTGCGCCAGTCGTAGGTCGACGCCCAGTGGTCGACCAACCGGCGCAGCACCTCCCGGTCGACGCCCGCGTCCCATCCGCCGAGCGGCCACGGCGTCGCCCACCGCGTGCCCCGCAGGCGCGTCCGCAGGTCGTCGAGCTCCGCCTCGGGCACGTCGATCAGGTGGTGAGGTTGGGTCTTCTCGATGTTCGACACCAATGAACCGTAACAAGGGTGTCGCGCTTGAGCAACACCGATGAAGGGTTAAAGTGGTGTCGTGAACGATCTACGCCTGATCGAGGACTTCCTCAACACCGTCGACGAGAGGACGTTCAGTCGACACGGGCAGGCCCACGTCGCAGGCGAAGGGCTCTCGTCGCCCCAGGCGTTGTCGGACTGGCTCACCTCGCACGAGCTCACCGCCACGGCGCTGCGACCGGCCGATCTCACGGCCGCCACCTCGCTGCGCACCGCACTGCGGCAGGCGATCGCAGGCGACGTCGACGCCACCACGGCGCTGGCGGATCATCCGCTGCGGCTCGTCGCGGATCCGGCGGGCGAGTTGCGGATCGCCGCCCGCTCCGGCTTGCCGTGGCTGGACGTCATCGTCGAGACGGTCGCGACGAGCGCGGCACGTGGCGACTGGAAACGGCTCAAGCTCTGCGCCGCACCGGATTGCCGGTGGGCGTTCTACGACACCTCCCGCAACGGTCGCGGCCGGTGGTGCGACATGGACGTCTGCGGCAATCGCCACAAGACCCGCACCTACCGCGAGCGACACCAGAAAGCCCGGTGAGCCACGTCGGCGACGACCCGACACTCATCCCCGTACCGGCGGGCCCGCCACCGTTGCCGAGATCGCGCGATGATCTCCCACGCCCAACCACCGGGCGCCCTGATCGACGGCCGTCAGACCACCCCACGACAGCAGGTGGTCCAGCTGCACCCACGGCCGTGATGCGGGGAACGTGGCCCCGCGGAACAGCCGCTCCCCACCGGTGATGACCGCCGGTAGCGCGCCTGCGAGGTTCAGATCGCCCGCCACCAGCACCGGACCGGGCAACTGCCTGCTCCACACCCGCAGCCGACGCAACTGCCGGGCCGCGGTGTGCGGGGCGAACGAGAGGTGCGTGCCGACGACGGTCAGCCCGTCCAGCTCCGCGGCGATCGCCGCCCGGGGTTCGTCGGAGAACCACCACGTCCGGACCCGCCCGCTGCCGGGATCCGGAGCACGAAGCGGCAGGCGGGCGCGGCCGGACGGCAGACCCAGCACGTGCCAGCGCCGCACGCGCACCCGCGAGAACAGCGCCACGCCGTAGCGCGGGCCCTCGGCGGCGCCGAGCGGGCCGCGCAGCGCGACCGGCTCGATCGGCACCCACGACCGAACCGACTCGGGCGCCGGTGTCCCGAGCACCGTTGCGGCAAAACGCCAATCGGCCGCGGCCAGAGCCGCCGCCACGACCGCAGGCTGATCCACGCCGTGCGACCGCGGCTGGCCCACATCCATCTCTTGCACCGCAACGACATCGGCGTCCAGCTCGGCAACCGCCGCGGCCAGCTCAGCGGTCGACAACGCCTCCCCCGCGGCGTCCCGCCCGGACGCGAGGTTGACCGTCGCCACCCGCACCGACCCAGTGTGCGGGTCGGATGCGTGCCCGTCGCGGCAGTCCCAGCCCGGCACGGACCTGCGCCGGTACGCGGACGACCTACGTGGCCTGCCTCGCCGACCGACTCGACGGCCACGACTGACCGAACGTGGCGACCAGCGCGGGGTCGAGGAACTTGGTCACGCGGGAGATGCCGGTGGCGGTGGCGGTGAGCACCACGACGCCGTCCGCGCGCAGTGCGCCGTCGGCGTCGCGGTGGTACACGACGGCGGCGGGTTGGCCGTTGGCGGTGGTGGCGACCATCCGCCAGTCCCCCGCCGCCCCCAGCACGTAGGCGTCGAGCATCTGGATGCACCTCGCCCGGCCCGACCTCCAGTCGCGGAACGGCGTCGCCTCCAGCGTGGCATCGGCGCGCAGCACCAGCTCCAGCAGGCGGGCATCGGAGCGCTCGAAGGCCGCGATGTAGCCATCGAGCAGCGCACGAGCCCGTTGGTCCGTCGGTTCGAGCAGCTCCGCGGGCTCCGGTGCCACCGCGTCCAGCCGGGCCCGGGCGCGCTGCAGACCGCTCTTGACGGCGGCCGTGGTGGTGCCGAGGATCTCCGCCGTCTCGGCCGCGGAGAACGCCAGCACCTCGCGCAGCACCAGTACGGCCCGTTGGCGGGCGGGCAGGTGCTGCAGCCCTGCGATCAGCGCTAGTCGCAGCGACTCGCGCTCGACCACCACCGCGCCGGGATCGTCGGCGGGCGGGGTGATCCACGCGTCCGGCAGCGGTTCCAGCCACGAGACCTCATCCGGCGCGACGGGACGCGGCGGGCGATCGGGTCCGTCGTACGGACCGGTGAGACCCGAGGGCAACACCCGGATCCGGCGCGTCTGCAACGCCGTGAGGCAGACGTTGGTGGCGATCTTGTAGAGCCACGACCGGACCGACGCCCTGCCCTCGAACCCGGAGTAGGAGCGCCACGCCCGCAGGTAGGTCTCCTGCACCAGGTCTTCTGCGTCGTGCGCCGAGCCGACCATGCGGTAGCAGTGCGCCAACAACTCCCGCCGGAACCGCTCGGTCTCGGCGGTGAACCGGTCTTGATCTTCTGCGGACGGCTCCGCGGTAGCGGTCATCCGGCTCTACTCAGGGCACCAGGGCCAGCTTGCCGACGGTGGACCTGCTCTCCAGCTCCGCGAGCGCTTTCGGGCCATCGGCCAAGTCGTACACGGTCGGACGGCCGGGGGCGAGCACACCCGCGGCGACGAGCGTGGACAGCTCGACCATGACGGCGCCGAAGACCTGCGGCGCAGCCTCGATCAACACGCCCAGGTTGAAGCCGATGACCTGGACCTGGTGCCGGTACACCAGGTCCCAGTTGGTGATCGGGGCTCGGCCGCCTGCCAGGCCCGTGACCACGACGCGGCCGGTGACGCGCTTGGCTGCGGCCAGGCTCGCCTCGAACGTGGCGCCGCCCGCCGATTCCAGGACCACGTCGACGCCCGCGCCGCCGGTCAGCCGGAGGACCTCCGCGGCGATGTCGGCCCGACGCGAGTCGAGGACGTGGTCGGCGCCCGACGCCGTCACCGTCTCGTGCTTGTCGGGCGATGCGGTCGCGATGACGGTCGCGCCGACGTGCTTGGCCACGGTGACCGCGGCCTGACCGGTCGCGCCCGCCGCGGCGTGGACCAGCACGGTCTGCCCTTCCGTGACGCCACCCAGGTGCCGGAGCGCGGCCAACGCGGTGGGCCAGTTCACGACGAGTCCCAGCGCTTGCCGATCCGTCCAGCCCGGTGGCACCGGCATCGCCGCGGCGGCGGGCAGGACCACGTACTCGGCGAAAGCACCACTCCCGACGCCGACGACGTGCGCCCGCGGCTGCGCGCCGGTCACCGCCCCGCCCACCGCGACGATCTCCCCCGCCGCCTCGAAGCCGGCCAGGTACGGCGGCCGCGGACCGTCGCGGAACGTGCCGCGGGCCTTCGAGAGGTCGGCGAAGTTGACACCGGCCGCGGCGACGCGGAGCAGGACCTCACCCGTACCGGGGCTCGGCACCGGCGCGTCGGTGACCAGGCGCATGTCCTGCGGCCCGTTGCGGGACGTCTGCTGCAGCGCGCGCATCGTCGCCGGGATGCCCATGAGTAGCCAGCCTTCTTCCTCGGTGTGCCGGAGTGCGACGGACCCGCCTCCCGCCATGTAGACCCCGGCCACCGCAGAAAGGAATCGAGCAGCCCATCAGACCGTGATCACGACCTTTCCGCGGACCCGGCCCTCCTCGAGCAACCGCATGGCGTCGGGCGCCTCCTCGAGCGGGTAGCTCCGGTCCACGCTCGGGACGAGCTTGCCGTCCTCGATGAGGCCGGCAAGCCTCTCGAGGTCGGCGGCGCGCTCCTTCGTCACCAGCAGCACCAGACGCTGCCGCAGGAAGGGTGAGACCAGCGCACCACGCAGCTGCCTGCCCAGGCCGGTGAGGTTGCCGCTGTTCTCACCACCGACGAACACGAGCGTGCCGCGCGGTCGAAGGGCTCGCCGCAGCCGCCGCACCGGGGTGCTTCCGCCGATGTCGAGGACCAGGTCGTAACGGCGAGTCCCGTCGGCGAAGTCTTCGCGGGTGTAGTCGATGACGTGGTCGGCGCCCAGGGACTTCACCAAGTCCACCTTCGCGGTGCTCGCAACGCCGGTGACCTCGGCGCCGAACGCCTTCGCCAGCTGGACCGCGTAGGTGCCGACGCCGCCGGACGCGCCGACCACCAGCACCGACTGACCGGCCTGCACGCGCCCGGCGTCGACGAGCGCCTGCAGCGCGGTGCCTGCCGACACGGGAATCGCCGCGGCTTGGGCGAAGGACAGGTTCTCGGGCTTGCGGGCGAGCTTGTCCTCTGGCGCCACGGCGTACTCGGCGAAGGACCCGGGAGCCACCCCGTACACCTCGTCGCCGATCGCGAACCGGCTCACCGACGACCCCACTGCCGCCACCGTGCCGGCCGCGTCACGCCCGGGAATCGGGTTCTTCGGCTTGCGCAGCCCCACGAACAGGCGAGCCACGTAGGGCTTGCCGGTCATCAGGTGCTCGGTGCCGCGGTCGAGGCCGGCCGCGTTCACGTGCAGGAGCACCTGGTCGTCGCCGAGCACGGGACGGGCCACCCGGGCAAGCCGCAGGACCTCCGAGCTGCCGTAGCGGTCTTGGACGACCGCCCTCATCGTCGCCGTCGTTGTCTCCGTCGTCGGGTCGGTCATCATGATCGCATCCTGGCTCGAGGTCGCCGTACTTAGTACGAACGACGTTACCGTACAGTGTACGAAAACGTCCAGGGGCGAGGACGGATCAGGGAGGATTCGTGGCCGAGGTGGTCAGCGAGAACGGCGGCGGGCGAGCGCGGCTGACCCGCGAGCGCGTGATCCAGGCCGCGCTCTCGGTCGCCGACTCCGGCGGTCTGGGGTCGCTCACCATCCGCTCGCTGGCGAAGGAGCTCGGCGCCAAGCCGATGTCGGTCTACTACCACGTCGCCAACAAGGACGAGATCCTCACCGCGCTCGTCGACATCGTCTTCAGCGAGATCCAGCTCCCGGTGCCCGGTGGGGACTGGCGGTCGGAGATGCGCAAGCGGGCTTGTTCGGCACGCGAGGTCCTCGGCCGACACCGCTGGGCCATCGGGCTCCTGGAGTCGCGCACCGATCCCGGCCCGGCCAACCTGCGTCACCACGACACGGTCATCGCGACCTTGCAGGCAGCCGGTTTCTCGGCCGAGCTGACGGCGCACGCCTATGCGCTCATCGACAGTCACGTCTACGGCTCTGCGCTGCAGGAGGCCGCTCTCCCGTTCCAGGGCCCGGACCACGACGGCGACGTCGTGGAATCAATCATGGACCGGATGGCCGAGGGCGAGTACCCGCATCTCGTCCACATGGCGACGTCGTACTACCTGCAACCCGGCTACGACTTCGGCGACGAGTTCGGCTTCGGTCTCGACCTGATCCTCGACGGGATCGAGCGGATGCTCGCCCGGGGCTGAGCCGCGACCGGCGCGACGGAGCACATGGCCATACACCACGCGCATGACCACACACAAATCTCGTCTTACCGTCGCGCCGGAATTCAGCGCTAACGTCATTACCAGTTAATACGGGCCACTTCCGTCGCAATTCACGGCACCAATTGACCTGGCACCCGAGCCGAACATCGGAGACCGTCGTGACCAGCATGAACACCCTCAGCGGACGCGACCGGGCAATTCTGCGCGCGGTCGCCGCAGGCGGAGCCGAGCTGCGGCTGGGCGCCGAGCCCGACCTGTTCCTGGACGGCCGCTGCTGCTGTGACCAGTCCGCCGCCCATCACCTGGTCCACGCCGGTCTGATCGCTGCCACCACGCTGAAGCTGGTCAGTCAGCGCGTCGCCGCCGCTCTCACCCCCGCCGGCAGGCAAGCCCTCGACATGCTCGTGCCCTAGGTACGCCTGCACCGGGTCGGCGAAGATCACTAGTCCAGGAATGCCGCCAGCAGAGGGACCAGCAGGTCGATCCGCTTGGTGGCGGTCATGTGCGTGGTCCCCGGCAACACGGCGAGCTGCGCGCCGGGGATCAGCCTCTTCATCAGGGCGCCGTGCTCGACGGTCACGAAGTCGTGGTCGCCGATGACCACCAGCACCGGCGCGGTGATCCCCGCCAACTGCTCGTCGCTCCAGCCCGTCAGCTCGGCGGCGTTCTGCGCCTGCGCGGCCATGAACTCCGTGAAGTGCTCGGGGTGCGGGGAGAGCCGGGCGTAGGTCTCCTGCATGTCGGCGAAGTCCCGCGCCGTGGGCATGCGGGTGGAGGTGGCGTGCAGGGCAGGGTCCCGCAGCTCCTCGTGCATGCCGTCCGGCCGCACCGGCTCGGAGATCGGCACGACCGAGCGCACCCGGTCGGGGTGCGAGACCGCCAGCTCCAGGGCGACCGCGGCGCCCAAGCTGAACCCGAGCACGTGCGCCCGGTCGACGCCCAGGTGGTCGAGCAGCGCGACCACGTCGCCTGCCAGCGCGGTCGAGGTGCTCTTCCGGTCGATGTCGGCGGTGCGGCCGTGGCCCTGCAGCTCGACGCCGATCACCCGGTGCCTGCCGACCAGCTGCGGGATCAGCCCGGCGAAGCTGAGGTCGATGCTCTGGACACCGCCGTGCAGCAGCACCAGCGGCGAGCCCTCGCCCTGCACCTCGTAGTACATGTGCAGGCCGTTGACGTCCGCGTAGCCGCTCGTCGCGTCCATCCCCCTCAGACCGCCCTCGCGACGGGAACTCATCGCTCGACCGGCAGCCAGTTGAATGCAACGATCTGGCGATGTCCGCCGCAAGCCATCAGACGCTTCGGGTGCTCGACGGTTCTTACGTCCTCGATCGTCGGGCAGACGTTGCCGACGTTGATCTGCGGGACGCGCTCGCCGTCGTGTTCGGTCCGGACGGATCCACGGTGATGCGGCGCGACGACGCGGGCGAGGATGCGTGGACGGCGCTGTGGAACGGCGACGAGGCGCATGACGTACAGGCGACCGGGATGCTGAGCGCGATCGTCGCGCCGCTGGGGGCCGCAGGCGTGCCCGTGTGGGTGGCTTCGAGCTTCGACGGCGACCTCGTCCTCGTCCCGACCGATCGGTTGGACGAAGCTGCCGAGGTGCTGCGGGCCGCAGGCCACCACGTCCGGCGATAACCGGGCGTCCTACGAGGCGGGCGCGGCGGTGGCGGCGGCCGGGACGGCGGTGGGGCGCCGACCAGGGCAGGCGCTCAGCAGCAGCGCGCCGCCGATCACGATCGGCAGGGCGTAGCGGGCGACCTCACTGCAGCCCACCGAGGACGCCATGGCCACGAGGTAGACGGTCAGCAGCGCGGCCGCCGCCTTGCCGACCCAACGACGCTGCCTGCCCGAAAGCAGCACGGCCACCAGCGCCACCTCAATGCCCGTTGCACCCACCGCCGCCATCAACGCCACGGGTTCGGGCACCCCGTGCAGCAGCACCCGCGTGTAGTCGACGAACGCAGGCCACGACCCCCAGGACACCCCGGCCGCGCCGGGCGGGCCGAAGGCGCCGAACCGGTCGGCGACCGCACCGGCGAAATCGGCCGCCAACAGCACCGCCACCACCCACCCGGCCACCCACGTGACCACGGGGGAAGCAGGCGGTCGGCGATCACATCCGCTACCTCACCGGGCACGGCTACCTCACCGTCACCTCCGACCCCGATGACCGGCGAGCCAAAACCGTTGCCCTCACCGAACGCGGCTGGGAGGCACTCGACCTCGGCGAGCGCGTCATCGCCGACTACGACACCTGGCTGGCGACCGCCGTCGGCGTCGACCAGGTCGCGGCGCTGCGGGAGACCCTGCACCGGATCATCGCCACACCCCGCCGCGAGTAGCCGGATCGTCGGGATCGACGTAGACCGGGCATCGGCCTCGGCTGCGGGGCACACTCGGGTCGTGGACGGTATGCGCGCTCTGCTCGGGGCCGCCCTCGCCGCGGCGGCGCTCGCGACGGGCTGCGCAGCGCCCGCACCGTCCTCGAACCCCGCACAACCCGACCCCGGGCTGCCCGCAGGCCTCGTCGCCGCCACCACCGGCGACGGGGCGTACCGCCACCTCGAAGAACTCCAGCGGATCGCCGACGCGCACGGCGGCAACCGGGCCGTCGGCAGCCCCGGGTTCGACGCGAGCGCCGACTACGTGGCCGGGGCGCTGCGAGCGGCGGGGTTCGACGTGAGCGTGCCCGAGGTCGTCGTCCGCACCTACACGGCGGGCAACGAGCGGCTGGCGGTCGGGGGTACCCCCGTGGTCGCCCGGGCGCTCGGGCTCTCCCCCGCCGCACCCGACGGGGTCAGCGGGCCACTCGTCGTCCTCGACCAGGACGCGACCTCCGGCTGCGAGCCTGCCGACCACACCGACCGTTCGCGGGCTGCCGTGGTGCTGGTCCGCCGCGGGACGTGCCCCTTCGGGCAGAAGGTGCAGGTCGCGGCCGACGCAGGCGCGGTGGCGGTGGTGGTCGCGAACTCCGAGGACGGCCCGCTGACGAGGGCCACCCTTGCCGCGCCGGGCGCCGTGCCCGCGCTCGGGGTCAGCCGGGCCGACGGCGACCTGCTGGCCACGCGTGCGGGAGCGCCCACCACCGTCGCGCTCACCGCCCGCACCGAGGAGGTCCGCACGCACAACGTGGTGGCGCAGACCCGCACCGGCAACCCCGGCAGCGTCGTCGTCGCGGGCGCGCACCTGGATTCGGTTCCCGAAGGGCCGGGGATCAACGACAACGGCTCGGGCTCGGCGGCCCTGCTGGAGATCGCGGTGCGACTGGGAGGCTCCCCACCCGTCGCGAACGCGGTTCGGCTGGCCTGGTGGGGCGCGGAGGAGACGGGCCTGAACGGATCGACGGCCTACGTCACGGGGCTGCCCGAGCCCGAGCGCCGCGCCTTGGCGCTGTACCTCAACGCCGACATGATCGCCTCCCCGAACGCGGGCTACTTCGTGCACGACGGCGACGACTCCGACCGGGTGGGCGCGGGCCCCGGTCCCGCGGGATCTGCGGCGATCGAGCAGAAGTTGGTCGGGTCCCTGGCGTCCGTGGGCGTTGCGGCGCAGGGCACCGACCTCGATGGGCGCTCGGACTACGCGGCCTTCCTCGCCGCCGGTGTCCCGGTGGGCGGCATCTTCACCGGAGCCGAGGAGCGCAAGTCGGCCGAACAGGCCCGCGCGTGGGGCGGCCAGGCCGATGCTTCGTTCGACCCCTGCTACCACCAGGCCTGCGACCGGATCGACCGGATCGACCGGGTCGCGCTCGACCGCAACACCGACGCCCTCGCCGACGCCCTCGCGACCTACGCCCTGTCGACCGCAGGCTTGAAATCGTGAGCCGTCATCGCCGGGCCGCCGCCCTCGACCACACCGGCCCAGCCACGCACCTCAGGCAGCAGCGGCGCGCCAATTAACGCCAACGACCGCTCGGCTCGCTGACCGAGATTGGCGCCTACGCGCCCTTGTCGTCCTCCTGGCGACCCCCGCCGGCCTACAACCCGGCGGAGGCGGGCTGCCGCACCCCGGGTGCAACCGGATCCGGGGTGGTGCGTCGCCACCCGGCTCGACACGACCGTCACCGCATCACCCGACGAGAGGACGACGAGTCATGGATGCACCGGACAGGGCCGAAGTCGTGGTCGTGGGAGCCGGGCCGACCGGTCTGATGCTCGCCTGCGAGCTGGCACTGGCCGGAGTGCGTTGCCGCGTGCTGGAGTGCCGCCAACGACAGTCCAACATCACCCGCGCCTTCGCCGTGCACGCGCGCACCCTCGAACTCCTCGATGCCCGCGGGCTGGCGGACGACCTGGTGCCGCACGGCGTTCCCGTCCGCCGCCTCGTGCCGACGCCGGGAACGATGCTCGACCTCGGTGAGTTCGACACCCGTTTCCAGATGGTGCTGATCGCCCCGCAGAGCGGAACCGAGCACCTCCTCGAAGCCCGCGCGCTGCGGCTGGGAGTGCCGATCGAGTACGGGACCAACGTGGTGGGCCTGCGCCAGGACGCGGAGGGCGTCGTCCTGGACGTCGAGAAGGACGGGGTCACCGCTCAGCGGACGGCGGGTTACGTGGTCGGCTGCGACGGCTCGCACAGCGCGATTCGCGGGTTGGTCGGTGTGGACTTCGTCGGCAAGCAGTACGAGACCCACATCCTGCTCGCCGACGTCCGGCTGACCGACCCGCCTGCCGAGGCCATGTTCACTCGCAACAACAACGACGGCGTGGTGCTCTGCGTCCCCTTCGGCGACAGCTGGTACCGCGTCCTGGCCTGGGACCGCCTGCGGGAGCAGGCGCCGCTCACCGAACCGGTCACCGCCACCGAGATGCGCGACGCGTTCCGCCGCATCGCAGGCACGGACTTCGGCATGGGCGAGCCTCGGTGGAGCTCCCGCTTCCTCAGCGAACGCCGTCAGGCCCGGCACTACCGCGTCGGCCGCGTCTTCCTGGCGGGCGACGCCGCGCACGTGCACTCCCCGATGGGTGGGCAGGGCATGAACACCGGTATCCAGGACGCGATGAACCTCGGCTGGAAGCTGGCAGGCGCGGTGCACGGATGGGCGCCACGCCTGCTGCTGGACAGCTACGAAGGTGAACGCCATCCGGTCGGCGCCACGGTGCTGCAGATGACCGACGCTTTCAACCGCATGATGGTCGGACATTCGCGGCCGTTGCGACTGCTGCAGCGGCTCGTCATCAGCTCGGTGCTGCGGCTTCGCCGTCCCCGGTTGGCTGTCGGTGGTCGTCTCACCGGCCTGGGCATCGCCTACCCGTCGCGCGAGCCGGGGCGACACCCGTGGGCGGGCCGCCGGATGCCGGACGTGCGCTGCACGGGGGGCCGCCTGTACGAACTGCTGCGCGACGGTCGATTCCTGCTGGTCAGGACTACGAACACGGCCGAGGACGAGCAGATGGGCGCTCGGTGGTCAGATCGTGTCCGGTCGGCCTGCCGCGCGCCGGGCAGCGTCGCGGGGCTCCCGACGACCGTCCTCGTGCGGCCCGACGGCTACGTCGCTTGGGCCGCGGACAACCCGACGCAGGCGGACGCCGAGGCGGCGGTGTCGCGGTGGTGCGGACCTGCCACGTTCGCCCGGCTGCCATGACGCAGCACTGCCGGATCGTGCTGGCCGGTCCGCTCTCCGAGCCCGCGGACCGCCGTCGACGACCGTTTCACCGCGGCCACGATCACCCGTGACGCCGCCGCCACCGTGGTCGAGCTCACGTGCGTCGACGAGGCCGCCGTTCGGACCGTGCTGACCCTGCTGTGGAACCTCGGGCACGACGTCCTGTCGCTCACCCACGACGACTGAAACCGTCAGATCAGGCCGATGCCGCGGGCGACGGCGACGGCGTCCTGCCGCGAGGCCACGCCGAGCTTGCGGTAGAGGCTCTTGTTGTAGGCCTTGACGGTGTTGATCGACAGGAACAGCGCGCCGCCGATCTCGCGCTGCGTCGCCGATCCCGGCAGCATCCGCAGGATCGACAGCTCGCGGTCGGTCAGCTCCTCGGCGAGGGCGCCCGACCGGGCCGCCACCCGCGCCGCGCCGCGGCCGAGCCGGATCTCGGAATCCGCCAGCCGCTCCATCACCCACTGCGCGACCGGCTCCTCGTCGACGATCTCGCGGGCCCGCGACAACGCGCTGCGGGCGGCCGCGCGGTGACCGGCGCCGAGTTCGGCGTCGGCGAGGTACACGTACCCCATCACCACCATCATCGGCCGCGAATGCACCTCGGCGGCGGCGACGGCGCGGCGGAGCAACGCCCCGGCCTCCTCGACATGCCCCTTCAGGTAGCGATGTCGGCCCTCGGTGATGCGCAGGCTGGCCACCATCAAGGCGGACGCCTCCGCCCATTCCCGTTCCACCGCGTCGGCGAGCGGCCGGATCTCGCGCATCAGCCGCTCGAACTCCGCCGACCGGCCCAGCTCGACCAGGCAGAGGCTCAGGATGCTGGCGACCTGCAGCACCACCCAGCTGGACCAGTTCTGTTCCGCGCGCGTGCGCCACAGCCCGACCAGCTGCGAGGCGCCCTCGTCCAGCCTGCCGTCGCGGGCCAGTGCGCTGGCCAGTGCCGGGCGGACGGTCGGGTTGCCCTCCGCCCCGCCCTCGGCCTCCAGCTCCGCGGCCTGGGTTGCCTGCGCTACGGCCTGTTTGGTCTCCGAGTCGGCGGTGCCGAAGGTCGCCCGCAGGCACAGCACCGCGGCGCGGGCGCTGCGCCAGCCGGGGATGACGGTGTCGGGTGCGAGCTTCGACTCGCAGACCTCGAGCCAGGGCAGCACTCGATCCTGTCGACCGCACAGCGCCGCCGCGAAGGCCAGCGAGATCGCCAACTGCGGGCCGACGGCCCGATCGGGCAGCTGCTCGCCGAGCTGCAGGTAGGTCGCCGCCGCCCCGCGTTCGAAGAACCACGGCTCCGCGTTGCGGAACAGCATGTCCGCGGCGTCGTCGTCGGCCCCGGCCCGCAGAAGGTGCCGGACCGCGTCGTCGATCCGGCCCTGCCCGGCGAACCAGATCGCGGCGCGGCCGAGCACTCCGACGTCGGAGCCGTTGCGCGACACCCTTAGCAACGCGTCGCGCAACAGCCGGTGGCAGCGGTACCACTCCCGCTCGCCGTCGAGGGCGGCCACGAAGAGGTCGGCGTGCACGAGCTCGGCCAACACCTCGGCCGAGCCCTCCACCTGCAGTGCGGCGTCGCACAGCGAGCCCGAGAGCCGCTCCAGCGGCGCGGCCCGCACGAGCAGCTCGTGTTGCCGCGGCGCCAGCCCCGGCAACACCTCGGCGGCGAAGTAGTCCAGCAGATGCCGGTCGTCCCCGCGTACCCGGACGGCGACGGTGTTCGGCTCGGTGCTCCCCCGCAGCCGGAGCGCAGCCCAGCTGCAGGCCCGCCGCCCAGCCCTCCGTCCGTTCCCACACCGCCGCGGTCGCCCCTGTGTCCAGGTCCGCACCCGACACGGTCGACAGCAGTGCAGCCGCCTCGTCCGGGGAGAAGCGCAGGTCCGCGGCCCGCAGCTCGGTCAGCTCACCGCGGGCCCGCAGCCGGGCGAGCGGCAACGGGGGATCCACGCGCCCCGCGACGACGAGCCGCAGCGACGCGGGCAGGTAGGTGACCAGGAACTCGACGGCCTCGTGGATCCGGCGGTCGGTGAGCAGGTGGTAGTCGTCGAGCACCAGCACGCGCTGGACCGGGGACGCGGCCAGTTCGTTGAGCAGCATCGGCAGGGCGAGGTCCATCGGATCGGCCCTGGCCGTGGCGAGCGCCTCCAGCGGACCGGCGTCGACGCCCGCGCGGCACAGGGCGGTGAGCACGTAGCTCCAGAACAGCACCGGTTCGTCGTCGCCCTCGTCGAGCGACACCCACGCGATACACCGCTGGTCGGCCGTGTCGGCGGCCCAGCCGCTCAGCAGGCTGGTCTTGCCCCACCCGGCGGGCGCCACGACGACGGTCAACCGGGTCTCGGCGGCGTGCAGCAGCCGCTCCAGCCGTTCGCGGCGCACGGCACCGGGCCGGACGGGCGGGATCATCTGCTTGACCGTCAGCAGAGGTCGCGCGGGCCTATCCGACATCACGGCACTCCCCGGACCGACGGCGCAGAGCGCCCCCAGTCTGCCGGCGCGGACACACCGTCCACTACCTGCACGGACACCCGGGGTGGTCTGCCCGTCGGGGTGGTGTGTCCCCACCCCGCTCGGCGTAACGCTCGGTGCTCGCCCTTCCCGAACGACAGGAAGAAGACCATGGCGTCAACCGTCACCCCCCTGCCGACCGGCGCCGGACCCGCCCGCACCCACTCCCGGCGGAGCGTGCTGCGCGGGCTGGGCATCGGCGGCGCGACCGCCGTTGTCGCGGGCACGGCCCTGCTGAGCTACCGGGTCTACGACTCCGCCGTGCTCGACCCCGGCAGCGGGCCGGCCCACGACCCGTGGCGCCGCTGGCAGGACACGCCGGGACCGCTCGGCGCGATCGCCGCCGCGGTGTTGGCGGCGAGCCCGCACAACACCCAGCCGTGGGCGTTCGCCGTGGGGACGGACGCGATCGACGTCTTCACCGACCCGACGCGCACAACGGGCTCGGTCGACCCTTACAGCCGCGAGCGCTACATCGGGCTGGGCTGCGCCCTGGAGAACCTCGTGCTCGCCTGCGGGCCGAAGGGCCTGCGGCCCGCGCTCACCCTGCTGCCTGACGGGCCCGACGGCGAGCGCGTGGCGCACGTCGGGCTGTCCGCCGCTCCCCCGACCACGAACCCCTTGTACGAGGTGATCGACCAGCGGCACACCAACCGGGGCCCCTACCAGCCGGTCGCGGTGTCGTCCGAGGTTCTCGCGGGCCTGAGCGCGGCGAACGTGACGAGCGACCTGGCGGTGCAGTGGATCGTCGAGCCGGGTCCGAGGGCCGCGCTCGGCGGCCTGCTCGTCGACGCGGCCGAGGCACTGGTCGCCGACGAGCAGCAGTCGGTGGACAACTTCGCCTGGTTCCGCCCCGACAACGACGCCGAGCAGCGCCACCGCGACGGCCTGGTCCTCGACGGACAGGGGCTGAGCCCGTTCACCCTCGGCGTCGCCAAGCTGCTGCCGCCGTCGTCGCGGACCGCGGGCGACCGGTTCTGGGTCGACAACACCCGTGACGTGCACACCGCGACCGCCGCGGCCTACGGGGTGATCACGACGACGGCCCCCGACGACCGCCGCGGGCATCTGGACGCCGGACGCCTGCTGCAGAACATCCACCTCCGGGCCACGGTGAGCGGGGTCGCGCTGCAACACATGAACCAGATCACCGAGCGGATCGACCGGGAGACGAGCACCGGCGCTCCCGCGACCTTCGCTCCCCGCTTCGCCGCCCTGCTGCCCGCAGGCGCCCGTCCCCTGCTGACCTTCCGCGTGGGCTACCCCGTCCGCGCGGGCCGACCGACCCCACGCCGCTCCGCCGCCATGGTGCTGCGATGAGCCCGACCGCGAACCGTGCTCGGAACGCCGCCCTTCGCCGCTGTCGGCCTGGGACACCCCGGAAACGGTGGCTGACACCCCGAAGCGCTCCACCACGATCGGCAACAGGAACGTGCCCAGACCCGCGCCTACGCGGCTGACCCTCGCCGGCGGCGTCGCGGAAGGCCTCGGCGGCGCGCTCATGGAGGAACTGGTCTACGACGCCGACGGCCAGCCGCAGGCGACGACCTTCCTCGACTACATCGTGCCCGGCAGCATGGACGTGCCCACGCTGGAGATCCGGCACATGACGAGCCCTTCGCCGCTGAACCCGTTGGGGATGAAGGGAATGGGCGAAGGCGGCGCGATCGGCGGCCACACCGCGGTCGCCAACGCCGTGGCCGACGCCATCGAACACCTCGGCGTGCGCGTCACCCGCACGCCGCTCAAACCCTCCACCGTGTGGGAACTCATCCGCACATCGCAGGGCTGACGGGAGGCGTCGACCGCCGGCGGCTGCGCCTCGGGCCAACCGGTGGCGCGAATCGGTATCCGAGACCGGGGCGGGCGCCTCTTCCTACGACCACACCGAACTGGAGGAGCCCGCGATGACCACGCCCACCGCCCCTGGCACCCGCCCGCAGCCCGACACGTACCTCGACACGCACCACCAGCACACCCGCAGCTGCTTCTGGGACTACCTCGAATGCCGCTGGCAATGCCCCCCGGCGACCCCGGCCAACCCCCACGACCCGACGCGGGAAGCGGATTGACTCAGAAGCCGATGGCTTCGCGCAGCAACAAGACGACGCCCCGCCCGGGGTGGGGCTCGGCGTTCAGGACGAGGAGGCGGTTGACGGCACTCGGCATCCCGTAGGCCACCTGCGCACGGGCGCTCTCCAAGGGGAGGGCGTGGTCTTCGACGCGGCGCATCGCGGTGCTCAGGTCGGGCACCACCTTCTGCGCTCCGACGACCCAGATGGCGAGCGCCGCGCCGCCTGCGAAGGCGGGTAGCTGGCTCCCGCTGGCCGAGGCGGCCACGAGGGAGCCGGTTTCGGTGAGCGCTGCGACGCTGCCGACGACGACGTCGGGGCAGGCCAGCTGCCGCCGGATGTCATCGGCGCGAGCGACGCGGTCCATGGCCAGCACGCGCGGCTTGACGGCCGCGTACCGGCCGCTCGTGTTGATGTCCGCGTCGATCCCGGACAGGCGCAGGGTTTCGCTGGCCGCGGTGAACACGCCCGCCCCCGCTGGGATGAGGTCCTTGACGCGAAGCCGCGCGGCGGCGACGTCGTCGAGGACTTCCACCGTGAAGCCGTTCGCCCGCAGCGCTTCGGCCGCCCGCTCGAGCCGTTCGGCGGGCGCGGGATCGGTGAACGAGGCGGGCCCGTCCGACGCATCGGGGGCCGCACCCGCGAGTGGCGTGGTGTCGAGGTAGCGGACCTCGTAGACGCGTTCGGTGAACTTCCAGCCGTCGCCGGTGCGCCGGTAGCGGTCGTGGTAAACGGCGAAGTTCAGGCCTTGACGACCGTCTCGCGTGCGGGCGAGCTCCTGGATGTAGGCGCGCCCGATCGCGGTGTCGCCGTCGATCTCGATCGTGCCCGGGTGCGTGGTCTGCACGAAGAAGTCCCACTGGGCCTGCAACCGCTCGCCGCCGACCCGTATCTCGTCGCGGCCGAACATCTCCGCGGGGACGTTGGGCATCCGCAGCACACCGTCGGGGGTGAACAGCGACGCGAGGCGAGCGCGGTCGCGCATCATGGCCGCGTCGGTGAACTCGCCGCGCAGCGCTTCGATCTCGACGCGGTCGGCGATGGCCCGGAAGTCGTCAAGCGGGTCCGCGGCGGACCTGTTCTGGGTTGGTGTTGGAACGAGGTTCATACCGGTTCGACGACGTGATCGCCCGAAGTGTGAGGCCCGGTCAGGCCGTCGTCCACGGGTGGAGCTTGTCGGGGTTGCGCATCGCCCAGATGCGCTTGATCCGCTCGCCTTCGATCTCGAACGCCCAGACGGTGATCGTGACGCCGTCCAGCTGGGCGACCAGGCCAGGCCGGCCGTTGACGGTGCGTTCCAAGATCGTCCGAACCGGTGCCGCGCTGGCGAAGGCGAGGTAGGCGCGCGCGACCCGTTCGCCACCGTGGATCGGGTGCGGGTAGGCGCTGGCGAGGCCGCCGCCGTCGGCGACCGCCGTGGCGTCGGGGTCGAGGAGTCCGATCAGGGCGCTGATGTCCTTCGATTCCCACGCCCGCTTGAAGTCCCTGACGATGCGGGCCTGCCGAGCGGTCGCGGCGGCGGGCGCTCGCGCTTCGCGAGTGCGCCGACGCGCCGTCGAAGCCAGTTGGCGACAGGCCGCAGGCGTCCGGCCGACGATCTCGGCCACTTCGGAGAACGAGTAGCGGAACACGTCGTGCAGGATGAACGCGACGCGCTCGGCCGGGGTCATGGCGTCGAGCACCACGAGCAGGGCCATGTTGATCGACTCGTCGAGGGTGATCCGGTCGGCCGGATCGACCGTGCTCGTGTCTCGACGTTCACCCACCCATTCCGCGGGTTCGGGCAGCGGCTCCGGTAGCCATTCGCCGACGTAGCGCTCCCGCCGGACGCGGGCCGACCCGAGCATGTCGAGGCAGATGCGGCTGGCGACCTTCGTCAGCCACGCGGCCGGCGTTTCGATGGCTTGCTGTTGTTCCCGGGTCATCGCGTGCCAGCGGGCGTACGTCTCCTGGACGGCGTCCTCCGCCTCGACCACGGAGCCGAGGAGCCGGTAGGCGACGTTGATCAGCTGAGTGCGCTCGCGCACTCCCGCGCGTGGCTCGCATTCGTTGATCATGAGAAGGTGCCTCCCGGTCGCAGCTCCCGGTTGTCTGACGGAACAGCCCGCCGGATTGTGAGCCTCACATCCGGGCGGACTGCGTCGTCGAAGAGACCATGACTACTCCGGTGGAGCTTGGCAACGACACCGCAAAGCCGCCCCTGGGAATCCGGCTGCTGGCTGCCCTCGGGAGTGAGCCTGCCTGGTTGACGATGACGGCCGAGGATCTCCGTGCGTTCCGCGACGCGGAGAACCGCAAACGGATGTCCCGCGTCGCGCGGGTGATCACCGGGCTTCCGGATCGCCGCACAGTGATCCGGTGGCAGGAGATCGCACTGGCGGACCGTGTGGTGTGCGTCCGGGTGCACCGACCCTCGGCCACCCAGCGAGACGACCTTCCGCTGGTTCTCCACGTGCACGGCGGCGGGTTCGTGGGCACCGCGGTGCAGTGCGACTGGGTGAACAGCCACCTCGCCGCACGCCTGCCCGCGGTCGTCGTCTCCGTCGAGCACCGCCTGCTCGCCCCGGGGACTCCCTTGACCGCAGCGGTCGACGACGGCTGGGACGTGCTCGACGACGTCGTGCGGCACGCCACGCGGTGGGGAGTCGACGCGGCACGGGTCGCCGTCTTCGGTGAGAGCACGGGCGCGGTGATCACCGCGTTGGCCGCGATCAAGGCCAGGGAATCCGGCCTGGAGCTGCGGGCGCAGGTCCTGGTCAACGCCTGCGTCGACCTCACGTCGACGGTGTACGACCACGCCTCGATGACCCGGTACGCCGACAGCCCGACCCTCACGAGAGCGCAGATGGAACTGTTCTTGCGGCTCGCCGTCCCGGAGGGAGCCGACCCCCGGCCGTTGTCACCGCTGTACGCCGACGACCTGGGCGCGCTGGCACCGGCGCTCGTCGTCGTGCCGACCTTCGACCCGATGGCCGACCACGGTCGCTCGTACGCACAACGCCTGCAGGAGGCCGGGACGCCTGCCCGTCTGACCGAGTACCCCGGAGCCACGCACGCGTTCCTCAGCATGCCGGGGGTGGTGCCGCAGGCCAGGCCCGCACGTGCGGAGATCCTCGGGTTCCTCCAGCGCCACCTCGCGCGATGAGCTCTGCGCCCCCGGACAGGGGGGACGTCCGGGGGCGCAGCACCACATCCGAACCGACCCGCGGTCAGCCCTTGTTCAGCTCTTCGGTGAACATCACGATGATGCCGCTGGGGCCGCGGACGTAGGTGAGCTTGTACATGTCGCCGTAGGTCGCCACGCCGCGCAGCGGGTGGCAGCCGTGCCTCGCGGCGATCGCGAGGGCCTCGTCGATGTCGTCCACCGCGAAGGCCACGCGGTGCATGCCGATCTCGTTCGGCTGGGTGGGCTGCGTCTCGATCGCGTCCGGGTGGATGTACTCGAAGAGCTCGAGGCGACCGTCGCCGTCCGGCGTCTGGAGCATGGCGATCTTGGCGTGGTTGCCGTCGAGGCCGACGGCGGTGTCGGCCCACTCCCCACTGACCGTGTCCCGGCCGAGGACGGTCAGCCCGAGGTCGCTGAAGAAGGCGATCGTCGCTTCGATGTCGCGCACGGTGATGCCGACGTTCTCGAGTTCGATGGGCATGCGTTGGACGCTAAACCCTGTCCTCCTCCGGGTCGGACACCGTCGCGGCCGTCCTGAGCAGTTCGGCGAGCGCCACGGCGTCCCGCGCCGTGAGCAGCTCGGCCGAGGCTCCGGGGATCTGCAGTTCCACGGTGAGCGGTCCGCCGACCTCCTGCCAGACCTCCACCCGGAACCGGCCCGCGCCGCCCAACCGGGCCTGGTGCAGGTCAGCACCGCCGTTCGCGCGGTCGTCGAGATGATCGCTGCACCATTCCGGACATCCCGTCCGCGCACCTCGGGTCGGCGTCGACGCGGTCGGCAGATCGGACACGTTCACACCGCTGCCCTCGTTCCCCGGTCAGTGGAGACCATCGCTCACCGTGGCATTCGACGCCGCGCGCCGGATGGTTCGCGTTCTTACCGACGTTAGTCTCCGCGGCATGGAGGTGGCTGCCGACCTGGCGCTGTTGCGGGCCCACGAGCCGGTCATCCGCTACACCCACGGCGAGCTGTTCCTGCCGACCGCGGTCGGCCCGTACGTGCAGCGCTGCAGCCTGTGGATCCACGAGCCGGGCACCCCGCCCGACTCGGCCGAGCTGTTGGTCCCGCCCGGCGAGTTGAGCCTCGACGCGCTGGCGGCGCTCGGACGGGATCGGCGCGATCGCTCGCTGGAGCTGCGCTTCGTCGAGCAACGGCTCCGCGGCGCGGCGATGCGCGCGTGGCGCCGCGCGGACCGGCCCCGGCTGCGCGGTACCGCCCGGCTCGCGAGCGTCGGGGTGTTGGCGCGCACGGTCGACTCGTTCCTGCGGCTGTCGTTGTTGCTGCGGGGCCGCACGCCGGGCGGCACCGCCGCGGCCGCGGAGGTGGCCGCGCGCGAGCACCTTGACCTGCAGCGCTGCGCCTACTACGGCCGGGTGGTACGCGACGGCGACTACGTCGTGCTGCAGTACTGGCTGTTCCACGTGTTCAACGACTGGCGCTCCACGTTCGCAGGCGTCAACGACCACGAGGCCGACTGGGAGCTCGTCGCGGTCTACCTCACCGACCAGGGCGAGGGCCTGCAGCCGCGATGGGTGGCCGCGTCGTGCCACGACCACGCGGGCGACGAACTGCGACGGCGGTGGGACGATCCGCGCCTGCTGCGCGAGGGCGACCACCCGGTGATCTTCGCCGGGGCGGGTTCGCACGCGGGCGGGTTCGAGGCGGGTGACGTCGTCGTGTCGGTCGCGCTGCCGGTGTTGCGACGGATCGTCGAAGGGGCGGCCCGGGCCTGGCGGTGGCTGGCCCCGTGGTCGCGCTGGTCGCCGCCCGCCGGGGCGTTCGGGCTGCCGTTCGTGGACTACCTGCGCGGCGACGGCACCGCGGTCGGACCGGGGCAGGCACAGGCCTGGGAGGCCTGCGTCGTCTCCGACGCGACCCCGTGGGTGCGGGACTACCGCGGGCTCTGGGGGCTGGACACCCATGACGCGTTCGGCGGCGAGCGTGCGCCCGCAGGTCCCCGCTACGAGCGCGGCGGCGCCGTGCGCGCCTCGTGGGCCGATCCACTGGGGTGGGCCGGGCTGCAAAAGGAGCCGCCCGGCGAAGCGGCCGCGGCCGAGGATCTGCGGGAGCGGGTGCGCGCCCTGGACGCGCGGGTCGAGCAGCTCGACCAGGCGATCGACGTCGAGCGGGCGGCGCTGCGCGGGACCGCCGCCGAGCTGCGCGCGCTCGAGGAGCACGCGGGCCTGCAACCCCACGCGAGCGTCCTTCGGGCCGAGGTGCGCCGGGCCGAACGCGACCTCGCGGCCCGCTACGCCGAACGGGCCCGCGTCGGCGACGCGGCCGCTGCGAACCGCGAGCACCTCGACCACCCGCCGCGGCCCCTCGCCGCCGACGCCCACCTCCGCCCGTCCCCGGCCGCGGCCGACCACCGGAAACGGCCCAGGATGCTGCGCGTCTGGGGTGCGCTCAGCACCCCGCTGCTCGTCGGCACCATCGTGGTGCTCCTGCTCGGCCCGCCGCTGGCCTTCCTCTCCAGCCTCGTGCTGTTCGTGGTGCTGTTCCTCGGCATCGAGGCCGCCGCCCGCGCACGGTTGCTGTCCTTCCTGGTCGGGCTGGCGCTGACCGCACTCACCCTCGCGCTCGCCGCCGTCTTGGTCACCGGGCTCCTGCAGAACTGGCGGGTGGTGCTCGCCGCCCTGCTCGGCCTCGTGGCCCTGGTGCTGCTGGTGGTGAACGTCCGCGAGCTGCGCCGCTGATCGCCTTGTCAGAGCGCGGCGAGCCGGGCGGTGTTCAGGAAGCTTCTCCGAGGACGTCGGCCATCCGCGAGATCCCCGTCCGCAGGTCGTCGTCGCCCAAGGCGTAGGACAGCCGGACGAACCCCGGCGTGCCGAACGCCTCCCCCGGCACGACCGCGACCTCGGCGAGCTCCAGCACCGCCGCGGCGAGCTCCAGGCTGCTGCCCAGCCTCCGTCCCCGGATCTGCTTGCCGAGCAGCCCCCCGACCGCGGGGTACACGTAGAACGCGCCTTGCGGCACCGGGCACAGCATGCCGGGGATCTCCGCGAGCAGCCCGACGATCGTGCGCCGCCGACGGTCGAACGCGGCCCGCATCGCGTGGACGGCGTCGAGCGGACCGGACAGCGCGGCGATCGCGGCGCGCTGCGACACGTTCGCCACGTTGGACGACAGGTGGCTCTGCAGGTTGGTCGCCGCCTTCACCACGTCGGGCGGCGCGGCCATCCAGCCGACCCGCCAACCCGTCATGGCGTAGGTCTTCGCGACGCCGTTGAGGACCACGCAGGTGTCGGCGAGCTCGGGCACCGCCACGGGCATCGACACGGCCTCGGCCCCGTCGTAGACGAGGTGTTCGTAGATCTCGTCGGTCACGACCCAGATGCCGTTGGCCACCGCCCACCGGCCGACCGCCTCGGTCAGCTCGCGCGGGGCGACGGCGCCGGTCGGGTTGGAGGGCGAGCACCACAGCAGGACCTTGGTCGCAGGCGTGCGGGCGGCATCGAGCTGCTCGACCGACGGCAGGTAGCCGCTCTCCGGCCCGGTCACGACGACTTTGGTGACCCCACCGGCCAGCGCGATGGCCTCCGGGTAGGTCGTCCAGTAGGGCGCCGGGAGTATCACCTCGTCGCCGGGGTCGAGCAGCGTCGCGAACGCCTGGTAGACCGCCTGCTTGCCGCCGTTGGTGACGAGCACCTGGTTCTCGGCGATGGCGTAGCCGGAGTCGCGCTTGGTCTTCTCGACGATCGCCGCCTTCAGCTCCGGCAGTCCGCCCGCCGGGGTGTAGCGGTGGTTGCGGGGGTCGGCGCACGCCTCCTGGGCCGCCGCGACGATCGCCTCGGGGGTGGGGAAGTCCGGCTCACCCGCGCCGAACCCGATGACCGGACGTCCGGCGGCCTTGAGCGCCTTGGCCTTGGCGTCGACGGCCAGGGTCGCGGACTCGGTGATCCCGCCGATCCTCGCCGAGACGCGCGAACGGCCCGTGTCGGGGCTCACTGCCATCACCTCCTGGTGCATCAGGCCTGGTGCCCTCGGGGAAGACCGTCGTTCGGTTCGGCCTCAGCAGACTCCTCCTCGACGGGTGGGCCCGCCCGGTGCACCTGCACGACGCCGCGGTCGAGATCGATCGGCCCCAGTCGCCACGGCTGGGCGTCACCGTCCTCGCCCGCCTCGTCGGTGATCTTTCGGCCGGGGAACATCGCGCCGAACACGCCCATGCTTCAGAAGCTACCCCCGCGGCGGGCGGTAGCGGCACGGTTGCGCCCCCGCCTGGCGGGTAGCCACCGGCGTGCAGCGATACCCGGCCACCTACTTCGACGACCGACTCCCGCCGCCGGTCCCCCCGGGTATCGCGGGGCTCCAGCACAGCACGATCAGCCTCCCCACCGGCCACCTCGACCTCACCCACCCCCGCGACGCCATGCACCTGATCTACGAGCAGAACTTCGGGGCCGACGGGACGGACCCGCCCTATTGGGCCCAACCCTGGCCTTGCGGCGTCGAGCTCGCCCGCGCCGTCGCCGCTGCCGTAACCCCCGGCACACGGGTGCTCGAGCTCGGGTGCGGACTGGCCCTGCCCAGCCTGGCCGCCGCCCGCGCGGGCGGGCACGTGCTGGCCACCGACCAAGCGGAAGGCGCGCTGGCCTTCGTGGCCTACAACGCCCGCCGCAACCACGTCTCCCTCATGGTCGAGACCTGTTCGTGGGCGGACCCGACGGCCGCGATCGCCGGGGCCCCGTGGGACATCGTGTTGGCCGCCGACGTGCTCTACCGACACTCCGGGCTCGACGCGCTCCACGCGCTGCTCCCCCGTCTCGTCGACCACACGGGCCGGATCTGGATCGCCGACCAGGCACGTCCGCCTGCCCGCGACTTCCTCACCGCGTGCGGCAGCTGGGCCACCATCACCACGGCCCGCACCGCCGACCCGGACGTCACCATCCACCAACTCCGGCCGCGACCCGTGGCGGCTCCCCTCACCAACCCCAGGAGCCTGGTTCGCCCTTGAACGGCCCGACGAGCTCCGCGGTGATCCATCCGCCGTAGAAGCCGCCGGGCTGCGGCAGCACCCGCTCGCCGTCCAAGGTGACCGACTCGAACGGACCCGGGTAGACGGCCACCCGGTCGTTCAGCGACGGGTAGCGCGGATGGGGCCTCGGGTACCACCAGCCGACCTCGCGCAAGGGAGGCGCATCGGCCACGACGACATCGACGTAGCGGGCCACGCCCTTCCACTCGCACACCGTGGTGCGCTCGCCGGGCACCAGGTGCTCCCCGAACGCCTGCCGCGGCAGGTAGTACGTGGGCGGATGGCTGGTCTCCAGCACGCGAACGAGGTCATCGGTGTCGGCGACGACCACGCCGCCATGGCGCAACACGGCCCGGCGCCGCAGCCGCTCGGCACGCGGCGGCCGCGGGTAGTCCCACACCGACTCCTGCCCCGGGCCAGGCGCTCGAGGACGGGGACGGGCCATGCCACCCATTCTCACCGCGGCCGCCGCCCACCGCCCGATGATCAGCGAACTTCACCTACGGCCATCGCCGACCGCTGGGCATCGGCGCAGGGTGGTTCGAGGCGCAGCGGAATCCAACACCTCCCCCGGTCGGCCGATTGCGCGCCTGTGACAACCTTGTCCATAGTTCGACATCAGTGTTGGACGATGAGGGCGCGGCGTTCTTCGAGACCTGCCTCGCCGCCCACTGACAACCCGACTGGAGCTGACGATGACGATGTCCACCCATCCCCGCGCCGTCGCCGCGGTCGCCCTCTGCTTCGGGGCGATCGTGTTCGACGGTTACGACCTGATCGTTTACGGCTCGGCCGTGCCCGCCCTGCTGCAGTACCAGCCCTGGGGCCTCACCCCCGCCCAGGCGGGCGTGATCGGCAGCTACGCCCTGTTCGGCATGTTCCTCGGGGCGATCGCCTCGGGGACGCTGACCGACCTGATCGGGCGCCGCCGCCTGTTCATCGCGTCGCTGACGTGGTTCTCGCTGATGATGGTGCTCGTCGCGACGGCGCCCGACCCGTGGTCGCTCGGGCTGTTCCGGTTCCTGGCAGGCCTGGGCTTCGGCGGCATCCCGCCGACGGCCATCGCGCTGGTCGTCGAGATCGCGCCGGCCGGGCGACGCCACCTGATCAACGGGCTGATGCTGTGCGGGTTCCCGATCGGCGGGGTGCTGGCCGCGCTGCTGGCGATCCTGCTACTCGAACCAGCCGGGTTCCGCACGCTGTTCGCGGTCGGCGCGTTGCCGCTGGTCACGCTGGTTCCGTTGGCGATCTGGCTGCTGCCGGAATCGCCGAGCTTCGAGCGACGGCGGGGCGGGCGCGCCCGCGGCGGGGTGGCCCAACTGGTGAAGGGCCGCGCGGCGGTGGCGACCGCGCTGTTCGTCGTCGCGAACTTCTGCGGGTTCCTGCTGGTCTTCGGGTTGAACACCTGGCTGCCGCAGCTGATGCGCGGAGCGGGGTACGAGCTGGGATCCGCGTTGGCCTTCCTGTTGGTGCTCAACGTAGGAGCGATCGCGGGCGGGCTGGGCGGTTCGGCGCTGGCCGACCGCTACGGGAGCCGCTGGGTGGCGACGGTGCTGTTCGCGGCGGCAGTCCTGGCGCTGGCCCTGATCGCCGTACCACTGCCGACCGTGGTGCTGTACCTGCTGGTGTTCGTCGCCGGTGCGGCCACCACCGGCAACCAGATCGTGGTCTACGGCTACGTGGCGGCGCACTACCCGCCCGCGCGCCGGGCCACCGCCCTCGGGTTGAGCAGCGGCATCGGCAGGCTCGGCGCGGTCACCGGTCCCCTGCTGGGCGGTTCGCTGCTCGCGGCCGGTTTCGGCCTGGGGTGGAACGTCGGGGTCTTCGCCCTCGTCGCCGTCGTCGGCGCGGTCGCCTGCGCGCTCGTCCCCCGTCCCGTCGAGACGCAGGTCGCGACCGACGCGCCGATCGCACCGGCCGCCGTCGAGACCGCGTCGTGAACCCGTCGTGAACCCGCAGGCCCTCCGCCCGGAGCGGCAGGCCGCGGTGCGGCAGGATGTGACCCACTTGGGGTCGGGCGAGCAGGGTGGGGCATCGATGGCGCGGCAGCAGAACCGCCGGCGACTGGTGTCCAACGAACTGCTCGAGCACTCGGCCCGGCTGTTCGCCACCCAGGGCTACGCCAACACCTCCTTCCAGGACATCGCCGACTCCATGGGCATCAGCCGCCCGGCGCTGTACCACTACGTCAGCAACAAGGAGGAGATCCTCGCGGCGCTGGTGCGCGACGTCCTCGAGCGCGTCGTCGAGATCCTCGAGCAGGTCCGCGACCGCGCCGACCTCACCGAGGACGCCCGCGTCGAGGAGGCGCTGCGGCAGATCGTGGTCAACAACGCCCGCAACACCACCCGGTTCCGCCTGCTCGACCGCAGCGAACCGGACCTGCCCGCGGAGATCGCCGAGATGCACCGCCAGGCTCGCCGCCGGGTCCTGGAGCTGCTCACCGGCCTGATCGAGGACGCCACGAGCGCCGGGCGGTTCCGGCCCCTCCCGGCCCGGACCGTCGCGCTGGGGATGCTCGGCATGGCCAACTGGGTCGCCTGGTGGTACCGCGTCGGCACGGACGGCGACGCCGAATCCGTCGCCGACGTGCTCGTCGACCTCGCCATGACCGGCGTCCGCCGCGACGACGACCGCCAGGTCGCGCCCGGTCCGTGGGCCGCGCTCGCGCTGATCAAGGAAGACCTCACGCACCTCGAGAGCGCGCTGTCCACCGCTCTCGACCCCGCCCGGCCCGACGGCCCGGCGCAGGACTGATCCCCGAACGACCACCCGACGCCCGTCGGGTGTGACGTCGCGCGGTCGCTATTGACACTAATGTCGATACTTCTACAATCGTGTTAGAGCAGAAGGAGCCACCATGTCAGACGACGTGCCCTTCCCGCCGGAGCGGATCGAGCAGTACCGGCGGGACGGCCTCTGGACCGGGGAGACGCTCGGTGACGCGCTGCGCCGCGCCGCCCGCGCGCATCCCGACCGAGCCGCACTGATCACCGTCGATACCCGGCTGACCCACGCCGAGCTCGACGAGCTGAGCGAGAGCTTCGCCGCCGGGCTGCTGGCCACCACGCCGCTGCGCACCGGCGACCGCGTGCTGTTCCAGCTCGGCAACGAGGCCGAGACCGTCGTCGCCTACTACGGCTGCGTCAAGGCCGGGATCGTCCCGGTCTGCACCCTGCCCCAGCACGGAGAGCGCGAGATCGGCCAGCTCGCCGAGCACACCGGCGCGCGGGGTCACCTCGTGCAGGCCGATTTCCGCAACCGCGACCTGGTCGGCCTCGGGACCCGGCTCCAGCGCGGGGTCGCGGGCCTGGAGACGCTGATCGTCGTGCGCGGCACCGCGCCGGGCGCCGCGCACACCTACGACGCGATCCTCGCCCGCGGGCGTGCACCGCAGGCCCGCGCAGCGCTCGCCGCCGTCACCGTCGATCCGGGCGCCGTCGTCGTGCTCCAGCTGTCCGGCGGCACGACGGGCCTGCCCAAGGTCGCACCCCGCCGACACGAGGAGTACGTCTACAACGCACGGGTCTGGGCGCAGGCGCTGGACCTGACCGAGCAGACCGTCCTCCTGCACCCCCTTCCGATCATGCACAACGCGGGGATCGCCGCCGCGCTGCAGCCCGCGCACCTCGTCGGCGGCGCCTGCGTGATCGCGCCGAGCGGCGATCCCGGTCCGGTGCTGGAGCTGATCGCCCGCGAGCGGGTCAGCGTCCTCCCGGTCGTCCCGCCCGCGGTGGCGATCCGCATGCTGGAGCACCCGCAAGCCCGGCACACCGACCTGAGCAGCGTGGCGCGGTTCGTCATCGGCGGGCAGCGGCCGAGCGTGGACCTCATCGAACGGCTCGAGCGCGAGCTCGGGATCCGGGCGCTGCAGATGTTCGGGATGGCCGAGGGCATGTTCCTCTACACCCCGCCGGACGCCCCGGAGCGCGCCCGCCTGCACACGGTCGGCACGCCGGTGTCGCCCGCCGACGAGGTCCGCGTCCTCGACGTCGCAGGCGAGGACGAGGTGCCCGACGGGACGATCGGCGAGCTGGCCTGCCGCGGCCCGTACACCATCCCCGGCTACTACCGGGCCGCCCAGCACAACGCCGCGACGTTCACCGCGGACGGCTTCTACCGCACCGGCGACCTCGTCACCCGGCACGTGCTCGACGGCCGTCCGTACTACGCGATCGACGGCCGCATCAAGGACGTCATCAACCGCGGCGCCGAGAAGATCCACGCCGAGGAGGTCGAGGAGCTGCTCGTCCGCCACCCCGACGTGCGCAACGCCGCGCTCGTCGCCATGCCGGACCCGGTGCTCGGCGAGCGGATCTGCGCCTACCTGGTGCTCGCCGACGACGCCGCCACCCCGACCGTGGCCTCGACCAGCGCCTTCCTGCTCGACCAGGGCCTGGCGAAGTTCAAGCTGCCGGAGCGGATCGAGGTCGTGGCGGCCTTCCCGCTCACCAACGTCGGCAAGGTCTCGAAGAAGGACCTACGCGCCGACGTCCACAAGAAGATCGAGATGGAGGGGGTCGGCTCATGAGGCTCGACAGCATCGCCGTCCTGGGCGGCGGGCCCGGCGGCCTCTACGCCGCACGGCTGTTCAAGCTCGCGTATCCCGACGCCGTCGTGCGGGTGCACGAGCAGGGCACGCCCGCGACGACGTTCGGCTTCGGGGTCGCGGTCGCCGGGCGCACCCAGCGCAACCTGGAGGACGCCGACCCCGCCACCCAGACCGACATCCTCGCCGCCGGGCGCCCGCACGACATGCGGATGGTCGTCGACGGGCACTCCGCGCGGGTGCACAACGGGCCGCTGATCGGCATCGCCCGCACCGAGCTGCTGGCCGTCCTCGACCGGCACGCCCGCGCCGCGGGCGTGGAGCTGCACTACGGCGAGCGGCGCAGGCTGGCCGATCTCGACGCCGATCTGGTGATCGTGGCCGACGGGGTGAACAGCCAGACCCGGACCGAGCACGCCGCCGCCTTCGGGGCGGAGGTCGACGTCGCGGGCGGCCTCTACCTGTGGGCGGGCGCGGACTTCGCCCTGGACACGGCGATCTTCGCCCCGGTGACGACGACGCACGGCACGTTCGTCACCCACGCCTACCCGTACTCCCCCGACCGCAGCACCTTCCTCATCGAGACCGACGAGGCCACCTGGCGCGCGGCGGGCTTCGACACCACCACCGACGCCACCGCGCCGAACGATTCCGACACGGCATCTCTGGCCTACCTGCAGGAAGCGTTCGCCGAACACCTCCAGGGGCATCACCTGATCGGCAACCGCACCCGCTGGATGCGGTTCCGCACCGTGCACTGCCGTCGCTGGACCCACGGCAACGCGGTGCTGCTCGGCGACGCCGCGCACACCGCGCACTACTCGGTCGGCTCCGGCACGAAGCTCGCGATGGAGGACGCGATCGCCCTGCGCGACGCCGTCGCCGCCGCGCCCGACCTGCCGAGCGCCTTCGCGACCTACGAGCGGGAGCGCCGGCCGCAGGTCGCGCGGATCCAGGACCTGGCCCGGCGCAGCAGGCGGTGGTGGGACTCGTTCCCGCGCCGCACCGACCTGCCCGTCGACCAGCTGATGCTCGCCTACATGACGCGCACCGGGAACGTCGGGCTCGAGCGCTTCGCGAGCACCAACCCCGATACCGTGCGCCGCGGCCTCGCCCAGTTCGCCGAAGTGCCGCCCGCGCAGGTACCCGTCGACGGCCTGGTCGACTGGATCCTCGACCGGCCCCTGGGGCGCGGCACCCGGATCCTGCCGCCTGCCGAGCGCGACCGGCTCAGCGCGCCCGCGCCCGAGCTCGCCGAGCCGCCCACGGGGGCCGACCTGGCCCGCGTCACCGTGACCGTCGACGACCCGTGGAGCACCGACGGCGACCACCTCGTCAAGCAGCTGCACGACCTCGCCGTCGCGGGCTGGCGGGGGTTCTGGCTCACCGGGCCCTCCGACCGCGCGAGCGTGCTCGACCGCCTCGACCTCGGCGAACGGCTCCGCTGCGAAACGGCCGGGCTCGTCGTCGTCGACGGACCACCCACCTGCCTCGACGACCTCGCCGCCGGCGTCGCCGCAGGCCGCACCGACCTCGTATCCACACAGGAGGACCGCTCATGAACGACCACCGCGTCAAGGGCGTCGACCACGCCGCCTTCCCGACCTTCGACCCGGCCGCGACCGTCCGCTTCTACCGCGACACCCTGAAGTTCCCGGTGGTGCACTCCATCTGCGCGGCGGGCTGGGGCCCGGAAGACCACCCCGACTTCATCCACTTCTTCTTCGACATCGGCAACGACGACCGGATCGCGTTCTTCTACTACTTCGGGCTCGAGCCCGTGCACACCCACGGACGCGGAGACGTCTACGCCGGGTTCGGCCCGGACGTGCCGGACTTCTTCGTGAACTCCCGCCACCTCGCCATCCACGTCGACTCCGAGGAGGACCTGCTGGAGTACCGCCGCCGCCTCGACGCGAGCGACTGGCCGTGCGAGATGCAGGTGATGCACGAGACCATCGAATCGATCTACACCCACGATCCCAACGGCTACATGGTCGAGCTCACCCGCGCGCTGCGCCCGGTCACGCCGCAGGAAGACCTCGACGCCGAGCTGACCATCGACGCGCTGTGCGAGGTCGCCGCGGAGCCGGACCCGTCGTTGGAGAAGCTGCTCACCCGCAAGGCCGAGCTGATCGTCGAGCGGGCCGCGACGTGGGAACCGGCGGTGTCGCGATGACCGCGATCTTCGTGCTCGACGTGCCGGAGAACGAGGGCGTCGTGCGCGTCGCCGAGCAGGACGCGCTGCTGCAGGTGGAGAAGGTGGGGCCCTACTTCCGCATCGACGCCGGTGGCGGCGAGATCGTGATCGACCGCCGGGCGACCGGCTGCCGCCACGCCGTCTGGTACTCCGCACTCGCCGGGCTGCAGGACGCGCGGGTGGCCCAGCACGACAAGGACGCGTTGCGGGTGGTCCGGCGATGAACGCCTACCGGATCGGGCTGGTCGTGCCCAGCTCCAACGTCACCGTCGAGACGGAGATGCCCGCGCTGCTGCAGCGCCACCGCTCCGCGCGCTTCTCCTTCCACTCCACCCGGATGCGCATGCACACCGTCTCGCCGGAGGAGCTGCGCGCGATGAACGCCCAGCGCGGGCGCTGCATCGACGAGATCGGCGACGCGGGCGTCGACGCCGTCCTGTACGCCTGCCTGGTCGCGCTCATGGCGCAGGGCGCCGGAGAGCACCAGCGCTCCGAGAGCGCCGTCGTCGACCAGCTCGCCGAACGCGGGCTCACCCCGCGAGTCACGTCCAGCGCGGGCGCCCTGGTGCACGCGCTGCGGGCGACCGGGGCCGAGCGGGTCGCCCTCGTGATGCCCTACCTGCGCCCGGTCGCCGAGCTCGTCGTCGCCTACGTCGAGGCCGAGGGCTTCACGGTCACCGGCTGGCGGGCGCTCGAGGTCGCCGACAACGCCGAGGTCGGCTGCATCGCAGGCGACCGCGTCCTCGACGCCGCCCGCTCGCTCGACCTCGCGGGCACGGACGCGCTCGTGGTCTCGGCCTGCGTGCAGATGCCGTCGCTCCCGCTCGTGCAACAGGCCGAAGACGAGTTCGGGCTGCCCGTCCTCTCGGCCGCGACGGCGGGCGCGTTCACCCTGCTCGACCAGCTCGGGCTGCCCGTCGACCTGCCCGGCGCGGGACGGCTGCTGGCCCGCGACGCGAAGGTCGGTGCCTGATGGCCGCCAACCCCGGGCTCAACGTCGACTGGTACCCGGCCGCGCTGCCCACCGGCACCGGTGTCCACCTGCAGACCAGCGCCACGGTCGACGGCAACGCCGCGAAGGGCACGCTCTACAGCCCGCCGGGTCGGGAACCGCGCACGACCACGGTCGTCGTGCTGATGCACCCGCGCGTGGACTTCTCGCGCCACTACCTGATCCCGGCCCTCCTCGAGGCAGGCCACGCCGTCTACGTGCAGCAGGCCCGCGACGCGGGCAGCGACCTCCGCCTCGTCCACGAGCAGGCCCTGCTCGACCTCGGCGCGGGTCTCGCCTGGCTGCACGGCGTGGGTTTCCGGCGCACGGTCGGGCTGGGCAACTCCGGCGGCGGTGGGCTGCTCACCTACTACGTCCAGCAGTCGACGAAGGCGCCCGCGGACCGGATCGCCCGCACGCCCGCGGGCCGTCCCAGCTTGCTGGACGAGGCGACCCTCCCGACCCTCGACGCGCTGGCCTACCTCGCCCCGCACCCCGGCCAGGCCACGTTGCTCAGTCGGTGCATCGACCCGTCCGTCGTCGACGAGGACGACGCCTTCTCCGTCGATCCCGCTCTCGACCCGTTCGCCGAGCACAACGGCTACCGCCCGGCCCCGGAGAGCTCCACCTACGACGACGGGTTCGTCGAGCGGTACCGCACGGCCCAGTTGGAGCGGATCGCCCGCATCGACGAGCGCGCCCGCGCCCACGTCGCCGAGGCCCTCGACGCCCGCACGAAGATCAAGGCCGGCACCGCCACCGCCGCGGACCGGCACCGCGCCGGAACCGCCCGCCTCATCACCGTGTGGCGCACCGACGCCGACCTGCGGGCCATGGACCTCGCACTCGACAAGTCCGACCGCGGCTACGGATCGGTCTACGGGCCGTCACCGGTCACCACGAACTACGGCATCGTCGGCTTCGGGCGCCTCAGCACACCCGACGCCTGGCTCTCGACCTGGTCCGCGCACAGCTCCAACGCCACGATCGCCAAGACGGGGCCGGACATGCACCTGCCCACGCTGCTGATCAGCTACACCGCCGACAACTGCGTCTTCCCTGGCGACTTCGACGCCATCTGCGACGCCGTCGCCAGCCCGGACCGGGAGATCCACCGGGTCGCCGCCGACCACTACGGCAACCCCGCTTCCGCCACGGAACTGCGCAGGGACCACGTGGCCCCCCTCATCTCCCGGTGGCTGCGCGAGCTCAGGTAGAACGTGCGCTCCGCTAACATCATCCGCATGCCGGAAGCGGCGCACACGGTGGCGGGTCGGATCGGGCCGATCGTCGACAGCAACGTCCACCTCTGGGAGCAGCCGCGCAACCCGGTCTTCTGGCTCGAAGACCGGACGATGCTGCGGGGCATGATCGGCGACTACGACTCCCTCCCCGACACCTACACGCTGGCCGACTACAACGTCGCGACCTCGCCGTTCGACGTTCGGGGTGTCGTCTGGTCGGACGCCGGAGCGGCGGACCCGGTGGCGGCGTGCGAACAGGTCGCCGCCCAGAACACCGACGGGCAGGTGGTCGGGCTCGTCGCCCTCGCCGACCCCACCGACCCGGGTTTCGAACGGCTCGTGTCGGCCTTCGGCGCCACCACGTTGGTGACGAGCGTGCGGGTCCGGCTCGTCCCGGGGTTCCAACCGGGCTCGTCCACCACGACGGCCGACCCCGGCGATCGGTTGGTAGACGGCCTCGCGTTGCTGGCCGAACAGGGCCTGGTCGCCACGATCGAGACGGGGGCGAGCGAGCTCGCGCGGGTCGCCGAGCTGGCCCGCCGCTTCCCGCGGCTGTCGGTGGTCCTCGACCACTTCGGCTGGCCCGAGGACCTGTCCGAGCCCGGGCTCCGCGACCACCTCGCCCTGCTCCGCCCGGTGGCCGACGAGCCGAACGTGACCACCCGCATCGACGCCATCGGCACGATCTTCCGCGACTGGGACACCGACACCCTCCGCCCCTGGCTGCACGGCGTCGTCCAGGCGTTCGGGCCCGAACGCTGCATGCTCGGCTCGGACCTCCCGATCGAGACGCTGCACGCGAGCTTCACCGACCTGTACACCGCCTACGACACCATCTTCGCCGCGTTCTCCGACGACGACCGCCACCTGCTGTTCAGCGACACCACCCGGCGCGTCTACGGCGGCGGCACCCCGGCCTGAACCAGGTGCAGTCGAACAGGCGAGGGCGACACCCGACGCGATCGCGGGCCACGGCATCGACGACGTCGTCGACCACTGCGGCCAACAGCCACCGCGCGGTCTTGTTGATCGACCACGGCTGCCCGAGCTCGCCGACACCGCGCTGCGGTGGTTCACCGAGAAGGGCCTCGCCCCCCGTCAGACGGTGGTGATCATGCCGCCGTCGATCGTGAAGTCGGCGCCGGTGACGTTGGCCGTGCGCGGGCTGGCGAGCAGCAGCACGATGTCGGCGACCTCTTCGGGACGGCTGAAGCGGCCCGTCACCATGGCGGCTGCGGCGCCCGCCGCGACGGCACCGGGGTCGACGCCCTGCGCCGCGCTGATCGTCGCCGCCACGCCGCCGTCGGCGAGCCACAGGTCGGTGGCCACCGGGCCCGGGTCGACGGTGTTCACCCGGATGCCGCGGGCGCCGAACTCCTTCGACAGCGACTTCGCCAGGTTCACCAGCGCCGCCTTCGACGCCGAGTAGTCGATCACCATCGGGTCGGCGAGCCGCGCGTTGACCGATCCGATGTTGACGATCGCGCCGCCACCGGCGGCGAGCATCACCGGCAGGGCGGCGCGGGTGGCCCGCACGGCGGCCATCACGTTCAGGTTCCAGGTGCGGGCCCACTCCTCGTCGGTCACCGCGGCGAACCCCGCCGGTCGGGCGGGCGCGCTCCCCACGTTGTTCACCAGCACGTCGAGCAGGCCACCTGCCGCCTCGACCAGCTTGCCGGGGCCGTCGGCCGTGGCGAGGTCGACCTCGACGGGTGTCACCGACCCCGCGTTCGCCAGCTCCTCGAGCTCGGGCGACGTCGCGCGCGAGCCCGCGACGACGTGCGCGCCCTCGGCGACGAACCCGCGCGTGACGGCGAGCCCGATGCCCCGTCCCGCGCCCGTCACGACGACGCGCTTGCCGGTCAGCTCCAGATCCACGATCTTCCCCTTTCGTCGGGATGACGCTAGGGAGCGGCGGACCGGGGCGCCATCTTTCATCTGACTGCCAGCAGCCGCGCTTCCGAGACGTGATCTCGCGCGTCGTCGGCGGCGGGCCGTGCTGGCCGCCGCCGTCGGCTGGTGGCCGCGTTGTCCCAGCTCTCCGCCGCGCTGACCGCCGAGGTCACCGCACCGCCGCGGGTCAACCGGTGAGACCGGCGCGGCCGAGTGCGGTGTGCAGCTCGGCGGGTGCGCCACGCCAGGCGACGTGGGCGTCGGGTCGGACCAGCGTCCAAGGAGTTGTGGCATCAGCCGGGGTCGCGAGCACGACCCGGCCGAGCGTCTCGCGCAGCTGCGGCTCGGCCGCGGCGGGCGCCAGCAGGACGTGCTTGCCGTCGCGCAGCACCTCGTACAGCCGCCGCGAGTCGAGCAGCGGGACGTCGGCGGCCCGGGGTGCGTGCGGGTAGTCGATCCCGATCCCGGAGAGGGTGCCCGCAGCCTTGTGCGCGACCGGCGGGAGGCGCAGAGCGACGCCGCCGAGGACGTTGCGGGCCAGCCGTCCGGCCCGCGACCGGACCATCGCCATGCGGATGATCGCGCCGCTGCTGCGGAGCACGAGCTTGCCCACGGGGTGCCGCTCGCCCTCGTACGTGTCCAGTAGGTCGTCCGGCGCCCAGCCCTGCACGGCGGCGGCGAGCTTCCAGCCGAGGTTGGCCGCGTCCTGCAGGCCGGTGTTCATGCCCTGACCGCCCGCCGGGGAGTGCACGTGCGCCGCGTCCCCCGCGAGGAAGACGCGCCCGACCCGGTAGTGCGGTGCCTGGCGCTCGTCGCTGTGGAACCGGGACATCCAGCGCGCCTCCTGGAGACCGAAGTCGGTGCCGAGCGAGCGCCGGGTGACCTCGCGGATGTCCTCGAGCGTCACCGGTGCGGTGTCGGGCATCGGGTGGCGGCGGTCCCAGGCGAAGATGCGGTGCCACCCGTCGCCGAAGGGTGCGACGAACGCGAAGGCGTCGCCGACCGCGTTGACGGCGAGCACGTCCGGCGGGGGCTGGGCGAGCCGCACGTCGGCGAGCATGATCGACGTGAGCACCGACTTCCCGGGGAACGGCAGCCCCAACGCCTCCCGCACCGCGCTGTGCACACCGTCGGCGCCGACGGCGTAGTCCGCGCGCACGGTGGCGCCGTCGACGGTCAGCTCGACACCGTCCGCGTCCTGGCGCAGCGCCGTCACCCCGGCGCCGCGCACGATGCGCGCACCCGCCGCCGACGCCCGCTTCTCGAGCAGCTGCTCGACGTTGTACTGCGGGGTGATCAGGAGGAACGGGAAACGCGTCGGCATCGTGGACAGGTCGATCCGGATGTGGTCGAAGAGGCTCAGCCGGGCGACCCGGGCCCCCTCGCCGAGCAGCTCGTCGGCCAGACCCCTGGCGTCGAGGTGCTCCAGCGTGCGGGCGTGGACGCCGAACGCCCGGGTCAGGTTGGACTCGGTGTCGCGCCGCTCCAGCACGGTCACGTCCACGCCCGCCTGCGCGAGATCACCCGCGAGCAGCAGGCCGGTCGGCCCGGCGCCCACGATGGCGACGGAGGTCGTCGAGTTCTGCATGGTCATACACCCTTTCCGGTGTTCGAGACGGTTGCTGTGGGCCGGGATCGCAAGACGGCGGCGGCGATGGGCAGCGCGACGACGGCGACCAGCGGCGGGACCAGCGCGAACCAGCCCACGATCGCGAGCGGCGCCGTGCCGAGCAGCACGAGCGCGACCAGTACGCCGGTGCGCGCGGGCAGCCAGGCGGCGAGGACGAGCGCCACGCCGCTGACGGCCCCGATCACGGTGAGCCACGGCGGCGCCGCGGCCGCCATGAGCAGCTGGCAGAGGCCGAGCGCGCTGAGCAGGACCCGCGGCCACTGCGCGGCCACCGCGCGCGCCGATTCGCGCGCGCCGCCTGCGACGGTCAGCGCGGCCGCCGTCACGAGCAGGGCGGCCGGGACCCACGCCAGGACACCGACCGTCGAGAGGCACAGGAGGCCCGGCCCGGCCAGCCCCAGCGCCCACGCGGCCCGCAGGCCCGGCGGCAGCCCCGGCGGGCGGACCCGACGGGCCGCCGCCAGGGCGAGCCCGGCCAGGCCGACGGTCAGCAGGCCCAGCCCGACCGGGGCGAGCTTGTCCCCCGTCCAGTCGGGGATGACGGCGCCCAGCGTGGCCTGCACGAGGCCCGCCACGCCGAGCAGCAGCGCGCCCGCCGTGCCGAGCCCGGCCGCGACCCGCCCGCGCGTCACCGCGTCACCATCGCGAGCGAGCGGCGCGGCGTCGGACGGCCGTCGCGCACCGGATGCCCGACCCGGAAGGTGAGCAACGGGCGCGCCCCGGCGGGCAGCAGGGCGGCGAACCGCGGCGCGAACGTCGCCGCCGCGCCCGCCGCCGCCTCGCGGTCGATCCGTTCGGTGATCTGGTTCATGTGGTGCAGGGCGATGCCTGCGGCGGTCGCGCGCAGGTGGATGCGCTGCACCAGCCGCCCGGCGTCCAGCTGCACGCGCCGGTCGTCCGGGGCGGACGTCGTGACGACGCCGTACGCGGCGGCGGTCGCGGTGTGCACGTCGCGGGTCGCGTTCACCCAGAAGCGGTCCCCTGCGGTCCGCGACGACGGCGGCAGCAGCTTCGCGACGGCGAGCTGCACCGGGCTGAACCCTTGCCCGTCGAGCACGAGGCCGTCGCGGTGGCGTTGCTCGGCGTCGTTGTCGGGCCGGAACCAGGCGAAGTTGTCGAGCGACTGCTGCTCGTCGGCGACCAGCGCCTCGGCCGCGTCGACGAGCAGCCCGCCCAGCTCCGCGCGCGGCCGCGGATCCGCGATCCAGTGCAGCGAAAGGCCCTCGGGTGGTTCGGGGTCGCCGAGCGCCGCGAGCGCGGCCGGGGGAACCGGTGAGGGCGCGTAGGGCCCGCGGTTGGTGTGCCGCCGGTCGATCGCCGCGTACAACGGGTCGGTGCGCGGCGCGACGACCGTCAGCTCGACGTGGGCGATCCGCTGCCCGGCGGGCCCGTCCGGCAGGAGGGCGACCGTCGGCGCCAGTCCCCGCGGCGGGCAGCCCAGCACGAGGTTCTCCAACGCGCACCCCATCCCCGCGTAGCGCTCCCGACCGAACGGGTCGACGGATCCGGTGTGCCGCAACGGATCGGTGAACACGTCGATCGACCGGTCGGTGACGGCGAACTCCCACGGCTGCGTGTTGTGCGGGCTCGCGGCCAGGATCGCCGCCGCGACCGCGCCCCGCGGCCCAGGCAGATCGCGCCAGTCCCGCCACGGCGCGTGGGCGGGCCCGCCGCCCGGGCCGAGCACGGCGGTGTCGTAGGCCCGGTAGCTCAGCACCCCCGTGGCCGCGACGAGCGCGGTCGCGCCGCCCCAACCCAGGACGCGACGCCGGGAGACCCGGGTCGGCGCGGCCGGGGTGTCCACGGTGCGCGGTCGACGTCATGGTTCGCGAACCTCCTCGACCTGCGCGACGACCAGGCCGCAGTCCGCGATCCGCCCGAGCAGGTCCTCGAGTTGGGTCGGGTCGCGGAAGTCGCCCACCAGCACGGTGTCGCGGTCGCCGCCTTCGCGGTCGAGCCCGACGAACCGCGTCGCGAACCGCTCGCTGAGCCTGCCGTGCACGATGATGCGGAAACGCTGCGCCACGGTCTTGTCCTCCGCTCCGGTCGGATCGCCCGACCGCACCGCGGAGTCTCCGGTCCGTCTGGGTGAGCCGTCTTCACCCAGCGCCCGGTTCACCCTGGGTGAGCGGCGGACCGGCCGATAGCGTGATCGCATGGTGGTGGGGCAGGGGCCGCGGCGCGTGCTGTCGTCGAAGGTGCAGCCGCCGGTCCACCGCCGTCAGGTGTCCCGGCCCCGGCTGCTCGCCCTCTGCGCGGGCGCGCCGCGGAAGCTCACCGTGGTCCGCGCACCGGCCGGGTGGGGGAAGTCGACCCTGCTGGCCGAGTGGCACGCCGCCGAAGCCGAGTCCCGCCGCTTCGCCTGGCTGACCCTCGACCGCGGCGACAACGACCCCGTGCGCTTCTGGACCTACCTCATCGAGGCGCTGCGCACCCAGCACCCCGACGCGGGCGCGACCTCCCTGCCCACCCTCGAAGCGCCGCGGGTCGACATCGTCGAGGACGTCCTCCCGGCGCTCGGCGACGAGCTGGCCACGTCGGAGCACGGGATCGTGCTGGTCCTCGACGACTACCACCTGATCACCAACCCGCAGATCCAGGAGAGCGTCGCCGCCTTCGTCGACCACCTCCCCCGCGTGCTGGAGCTCGCGATCGCGACGCGGTCGACGCCCGCGCTGCCGCTCGCGCGGCTCCGGGCCCGGGGCCAGCTCGTCGAGATCGACGCCGCGGACCTCAGCTTCTCGGTCGAGGACGCGGAGTCGCTGCTGAACGACCTGCACGGCCTCGGGTTGGGGCACGACGCCGTCGGACGGCTCCAGGAACGCACCGAGGGCTGGGCGGCAGGCCTCTACCTCGCCTCGCTCACCCTCCGGGGTCGCGGAGCCGCCTACGCCGAGGAGTTCGTCCGCGAGTTCGCGGGCGACGACCGGCACGTCGTGGACTACCTCAGCGCCGAGGTGCTCAGTGGCCAGACCGCGGAGGTCCGCGCCTTCCTCCTGCGGACCTCGCTGCTCGACCGCTTCTGCGCGCCCCTGTGCGACGCGGTCACCGGGGGCGAGGACGCGCGCCGGATCCTGCGCGAGATGGAGTCGGCCAACTTCTTCCTCATCCCGCTCGACAGCAAGCGCGTCTGGTACCGCTACCACCACCTGTTCGCGGAGCTGCTCCGGCAGGAGCTGGCGCTCACCGAGCCCGCGAGCATCGGTGCGCTGCACCGCCGGGCATCCGCCTGGCACCGCGATCACGGCACGGCGTCGGAGGCCATCCGCCACGCCACGGCCGCGGGCGACATCGCGGACGCGGCGACGCTGATCCTGGACCACTGGATCGTCGCCAGGGACCGCGCCCGCATGGAGACGATCCTGGCGTGGCTGGCGGGCCTGCCAACGGAGGCGGTGACCGAAGATCCACGGCTCGCCCTGGTCAAGGCCACCACCCTGCAGGAGATCGGGCGGACCACCGAGGCCGACCACTGGTTGGAGGCCGCCGAGCGCAGGCCCGTCCCACCGGAGCTCCGGGCGGGCCCCGACGCCGTCGCCACCGGGATCGCCGCCTGCCGGGCCATCAACCAGTACTTCCACGGGGACGCGGGCGGGATCCGGCGGACCGCCGCAGTAGCGCTGGGCGGGGGCAGCGACAGCGGCAGCGGGTATTGGCACAGTGCCCTGCTCACCACCCTCGGCACCGCCCAGTTCGCGACCGGGCAGGTCGAAGCGGCCGCGGTCACCCTGGAGCGGGCCGTCGACGCAGGCGTCGCGTCGGGCCACACCCTGGCGCTCGCCCACGCGCTGGGGTGGGCCGTGGTCGCGCACGTCGAGAACGGACGGCCCGAGCGCGCCCGGCGCCTCGTGCGACAGATCGACGACTACCTGGTCGCGCACCCGGGCCTGAACGCCTACTACGGCGCCGCCATGCCGCACATCGCCCGGGGTGTCGTGCTCCACCACGACGGGATGCTCGCCGAGGCCGACCGCGAGCTGGCCCGGGGATCCGAGCTCGCCCGCCGCGGCGCCGCGCGGTTCGAGGTCGTCTACGGGCTGGTCGCCCGCGCCCGGCTCACCACCAGCCTCGGCGGCAAGGACGCCGCGACGGCCATGCTGCGGGACGCCCGGCTCGCGCTGACCCGCTGCCAGGACCCCGGCACGCTCGCCGATCTCCTGACCAGGGCCGAGCGCGCGGCGCGGCCCGGCCCCGACGCGAGTGGTCCGGTCCTCGAGGCCCTCAGCGATCGCGAGCTCGCCGTGCTGCGACTGCTGCAGACCGACCTCTCCCAGCGCGAGATCGCCGCCCGCCTCTTCGTCTCGTTCAACACGGTCAAGACCCACACGCGCAGCATCTTCCGCAAGCTCGACGTGTCGACCCGACCCGAGGCCGTCCGCCGGGGCCGCGAGCTCGGGTTGACCTAGTGTCCCCCGCCGGAAGTTCGCCACATATCTCGACGGCCCAGCCGCACGTCGGCCGCGTTGCCGGCCCGGCCGAGTACACCCGGTACGAGGCGCGGACCAGCGCCTTGCCGACGCACACCTGGATCCGCCGATATAAGCACCGAACTTCCGGCGGAGGACACTAGCGGCGCTGCCGGCCCGGGCAGGCGCTGACGCCGTCATCGATCGGTAAGGCGCGAAGCACTGCCGTCGAACCGGCGACCTGCCGATGATCGAGGTGTGGAACGCGTACTGATCGTGCTGGCGAAGGCGCCGGTGCCGGGTCGGGTGAAGACCCGGCTGTGCCCTCCCGCGACGCCGGAGCAGGCGGCGAGCCTGGCCGCCGCCGCGCTGGCCGACACCCTGGCGGCGGCGCTCCGGGTGCCCGCCGCGCAGGTCGTCGTCGCGCTCGACGGCGAGCCCGACGCCGGCGCTGGCCGCCGCTCTGGAAGGGACGACGGTCATCGCGCAGCGTGGCGGCGAGTTGGGCGAGCGGATCGCGGCCGCCCACGCCGACGTGGCCCGGCTCGCGCCCGGCGCGTGCACCGTGCTGATCGGCATGGACACCCCGCAGCTCGACCCGGCCGTCCTGGGCCGTTGCCTCGATGCGGTGTCCGATCCGGACGGCCCGGACGCGCTGCTCGGACCCGCCGTGGACGGGGGCTGGTGGGCGCTGGCGCTGCGCAACCCGCACGACGCCGAGCTGGTGCGGCGCGTTCCGGCCTCGCGCTCCGACACGGGCGCCCGGACGCTCGCCGCGCTGGAAGCGGCCGGGCTGCGGGTGGCGGGGATGCCGGCGCTGACCGACGTGGACACCATGGTCGACGCCCACGCCGTGGCGCGCGCCTGCCCGGGCTCGCGGTTCGCGACGCTGCTCGCGGCCGTCGGCGCATGACGCGGCCCGCGAAGGCGCTGCCGGTCGACGGCCCCGCGTTCGACGCCGCGCTGGCCGCCTCCGACGCGACGTTGCTGGACAGCGACGGCGGCCAGGCCGTCCTGCCCGTGCGGCGCTGGAGCGAGCCCGCCGACGCCGACGACGCCTGGCTGCTCGACCGCTGCACCGGTCCGACCGTCGACCTCGGCTGCGGCCCCGGACGGCTCCTGGCCGCCTTGGCGCGCCGCGGCGTGCAGGCGTTGGGCGTGGACCACTCCCCGGTCGCGCAGGAGCAGTGCCGGGCGCGCGGCGTGGTGATGCTGCGCCGCGACGTGTTCGCCCGCGTCCCCGGCGAGGGCCGGTGGTCGCACGTGCTGCTCGCGGACGGGAACATCGGGATCGGCGGGGACCCGCTGCGGCTGCTGGAGCGGGCCGCCGGGCTGCTCGCAGTCGGCGGGACGGTGCTCGTGGAGACCGATCCCGAGGCCGCGCGGCACTGGCGGGGCTCGGTCCGGGTGCGCACCGCGCGGGGGACGGGACCGGCGATCCCCTGGGCGCGGGTGGGCGCGGACGCGCTGCGCAGGCTCGCAGCGCCGCTGGGCCTCGCCGTGGTCGCCGAACGGCCCGGTCCGCGGGCCTTCGCCGCGTTGCGCCGGTGAGGTCAGGTGGTCACGCGGGCGACGGGTGCTGCGACGGCGAGCGTGATCTCCACCCGGCAGCCCTCGCCGTGGTTGACCAGGGAGATCCCGCCGCCCTGAGCGGCCATCAGGCCGCGCGCGATCGACAGGCCGAGGCCCGCCCCGCCGTGCTCGGTCGGCGTGCGCGCTCCGCTGCCGCGGTAGCCGACGTCGAACAGGAACGGCAGATCGGCCTCGGGGACGCCGCCGCAGCCGTCGTCGACGTGCAGCCACGCCTCCCCGCCCCGCGCGCCCGCGGACAGGCGGACGGTGCCGCCCGCCGGGGTGTGCCGCACGGCGTTGGCGAGCACGTTGCGCAGTACGCGGGTGAGGTCGGTGTCGCTGCCCAGCACCGTCGGCCACGTCTCGGGACGCTCCGCCACCACCGCGACGTCGGGCTGTGACTCGGCGGCGACGGCGTCGGAGGCGACCTCGGCCAACGCCAGCGGCTCCAGGGTGAGCTGCAGCGTGCCGGAGGTGGCCCGGGAGAGCTGGAAGAGGTCCTCGACCATCGCGGTCATGCGGCTCGCCTCCCGGCGGATCCGGCCGAGGTAGTCGCGGACCTCGGCCGGTTCGCGCACCACCCCGTCGACCAGCGCGTCGGCCATCCCGCAGATCCCGGCCAGCGGCGAGCGCAGGTCGTGGCTCATGCCCGCGACGAGCCTGCGCCGCGACTCCTCCGAGCGCCGCTCGGCCTCCGCGGCCTCGCGCTGCCACATCGCCTCGCGCGCCACGCGGCGACCGAGCAGGAGCCCGGCGGGCACGGTGACCGCGGCGACGACCAGGCACACCACGACGGTGTCGGCGAGCTGGGGCGTGTACATGAACCCGCTCACGCCGAGCACCCCGACCAGCGCGGCGGCGAGCGGCACGAGCACGAGCGCCACCATCGTGGCGGTGAGCGAACGCCGCCGGATCCGCAGCAGCACCACGCCGCCCACCACGGCGACGGGCAGGGAGAACAGCAGCGCCAGCGGCGCCGCCTCGAACAGCCCGTCGATCATCGGCGTGATCATTTCGGGCACCCACGGGTCGTACCGGTAGCCGGTGCCCCAGACCGTGGCGATCCGCCGCGGGTGCGTGGGGTCGTGCTCGATCTTCTCGCGCAGCCTGCGCACGTGGACGGTGACGGTGGACTGGTCGCCGAACTCCCACCCCCAGACCTCGGCCAGCAGCTCGGCACGGTTGTAGGCGCGGCCGGGGTGGGCGAGCAGGAAGGCGAGCAGGTCGAACTCCCGCCCGGTGAGCGGGAGGTCGGCGTCGCCACGCCGCGCCGTCCGGGCGGCCGGGTCGACGACGAGGTCGCCGTCGACGAGCGGAGCCGCCGGGGCCGGGGCCGCCGCGCCCGCCCGACGCAGGACCGCGGCGACCCGCAGCACCAGCTCGCGGGCGCTGAACGGCTTCGTGACGTAGTCGTCGGCCCCGAACTCCAGGCCCGCCACGCGGTCGCCCTCGTTGCCGAGCGCGGACAGCATCACGATCGGCAGCGCCGGGTGGAGGTCGCGCAGCGCCCGGCACACCTCCAGGCCGGAGAGGCCGGGCAGCATCACGTCGAGCACGACGGCGTCCGGCGGGTCGGTGCGGGCGGAGCGCAGGCCCGCCGGGCCGTCGGCCGCCTCGTCGACCACGTAGCCCGCGTCGCCGAGGTAGCGGCGGGTGATCTCGCGAACGGTCGGGTCGTCCTCGACGACCAGCACCCGGGGTGTCACGCCAGTCAGGCTAGTTCTCCTGGTGTTCCAGGGTCTTAGAGCTTTCTTACCGGTCACGCCGATTGCCCTCCGCTACCGTCGTTCGCTCCTAACGTCTCTGTGCATGAAGTTCCGCAGCCCGTTACGCGGGCCGTGGCTCACCTCCGTGCTCGGCGTCGCGCTGCTCGCCGCGCTGCCGTTGGTGATCGTCACCGGCCTGCTCGACTACGTCGCCTACGGACCGGGTCAGTCGATCCCCGGTGACGTCGGGCTCCTGCACCTGCCCGCGATCGACTGGCCGACCCGGCCGTCGTGGCTCTTCCGGCTGACCCAGGGCGTGCACGTCGGCCTGGGGCTCGTCCTCGTGCCCGTGGTGCTGGCCAAGCTGTGGTCGGTGATCCCGCGGCTGTTCGCCTGGCCGCCGGTGAAGTCGCCCGCGCACGCGTTGGAGCGCGCGACGCTGCTGATGCTCGTCGGCGGGATCCTGTTCGAGATCGTCACCGGGCTGATGAACATCCAGTACGACTACGCGTTCGGCTTCAGCTTCTACACCGCGCACTACATCGGGGCGTGGGTGTTCATCGCGGGCCTCGTCGCGCACGTCGTGCTGAAGCTGCCCGTCGCGCGGCGGGCGTTGCGGACGCGGTCGCTGCGGGCCGAGCTGCGGGTGCCGACCACCGCGCCGGAACCCGTCGACGACGGCCTGGTGGCCACCGATCCCGCACCGCCGACGATGAGCAGGCGCGGGGCGTTGGCGCTGGTCGGGGGCGGTGCGCTGTTCGTCGCGACGATCACCGCAGGCCAAACGATCGGTGGCCCGCTTCGCGACCTCGCGGTGCTGCTGCCCCGCGGTCGCGAGGACTTCCCGATCAACCGGACGGCGGCCGCCGCGGCCATCGAGCCGACCGCCACCGGCGCGGCGTGGCGGCTGGCGCTCGGCGACCGGAGCTTCAGCCGCGTCGATCTCCTGCGGCTCCCCCAGCACACCGCACGGCTGCCGATCGCGTGCGTGGAGGGTTGGTCGACCGTGCAGGACTGGACCGGGGTGCGGCTGCGCGACCTCGCGGCGCTGGCCGGGGTGCCGTCGCCGGGCTCGGCGTTCGTCGAGTCGCTCGACGCGGGCCCCTTCGGGCGGGCGACGCTCTCGGCGGGCCAGGTGCTCGACCCGGACGCGCTGCTCGCGCTGCAGGTGAACGGGGCCGACCTGAGCCCCGACCACGGCTACCCGGCCCGCGTGATCGTGCCCGCGCTGCCCGGCGTGCACTGCACGAAGTGGGTCCGCTCGATCACCTTCCGGGAGGCGTGATGGTGACGTTGGCCCAGCGCGTCGGCGCCGCCCCCGCCCAGCTCGCGACGCTGGTGGCCTGCCTCGCGCTCGCCGCGTACGCCGCCTTCTTCCTGCTCGGCGACCCGGCGCTGCTGCGGATGCTGGTCTGGTTCGCGGCCGCGGCCGTCGTGCACGATCTCGTGATCTTCCCGCTGTACGCGGGCGCCGACCGGGTGCTCACGGCAGTGCTGCCCGGGCCGAAGGTGAACTACCTGCGCGTGCCCGCCCTGGGCGCCGGGCTCGCGCTGCTGATGTTCTGGCCCGGCATCGTGCGGCAGGGCGAGGTCACGCACCTGGCGGCCACGGGTCTGGACCAGGCGCCCTACCTGGGACGGTGGCTGGTGCTGTGCGCGGTGCTGTTCGGCGCGTCCGCGGTGGTCTTCGGCGCCCGCGTCGGGCTGCGCCGGTTGCGGGCGTGATCACCGGAACCGGGTCGTACCGTTCGCCGGTGGGCGGGATCCGCCGGTTCCGGCGATCGTGGTGGGCTGATCTCGTCGTCGTCGCGGCCGCGGGTGCGCTCGTGGTCGCGGCCGCGGCGGTCGGTCGGCGCCTCCTCGCGGACGGGGCGACCCTGTACCTGCCGTTCCCGCCGCTGCTGGCGCAGTGGCTGCCCCACGTCGGGCCGGGCACGCCGGTGGCCGTCGTCGTCGCGGTGGTCGTGGTGGCGCGCGGCCCGGCGTGGGCCGAACGCCTGCCGTGGCGGGCGCTGCCCGCGCTGACCGGCGTCGCCGCGGCTTTGTGGACGCTCGCGCTGGCGCTGGTCGACGGGTGGCAGCGCGGGGTGGTCGACCACCTCACGTCGGCCGACGAGTACCTGCACGACGTGCCCGGCGCGCCCGCGCTCCCCGTGCTGCTGCGGGAGTTCGCCGGACACATCCTCACCTCGGCCGTCGACCCCGACCAGACGTGGTTCTGGACGACGCACGTCGGGGCCCACCCGCCCGGCGCGTTCCTGGTCTTCGTGGTGCTCGACCGGATCGGGCTGGGCGGCGGCGGAGCGACCGGGCTGCTGGTGATCGCGGTCGGCGCGTCGGCCGCGGCGGCGGTCCTCGTCGCCGCGCGGGCGATGGGTGACGAGCAGGTGGCCCGCCGCGCGGCGCCGTTCGCGGTGCTGTTCCCGGGCGCCGTGTGGGTCGGGGTGTCCGCGGACGGCCTGTTCGCCGGGGTGCTGGCGTGGGGCATCGCCTTGCTCGCGGTCGCGGTGGCGCGGACCGGCTGGCGGTCCGGGGTCGCCGCGGCGGCAGCCGGGCTCCTGCTGGGCGGGACGGTGTACCTGTCGTACGGCCTCGTGCTCGGCGGCCTGCTCGCGGCCGCGGTGCTCGTGCGCCCGAGTGCAGGTCGGCGGCTCCGCGTCGCCACGGCGGCGGGCGGTCGGCGACGCGGGCCGGATGCGGCGGAGTGGGGCCTGGGCATCGATCGGGCCCGGTGGCGCGCGCTCGGGTTCGCCGCGGCGGGCGCGGCGGCGGTCGTGGCCGCGTTCACGCTGGCCGGGTTCTCCTGGCTCGACGGCTACGCCAAGGTCCGCGTGATCTACGCGGCCAGCATCGCGGCGGCCCGGCCGTACTCCTACTTCGGGTGGGCGAACCTGGCCGCGGTGGCGTTCGCGATCGGGCCCGCGGGGATCGCGGGCCTGCGCCGCGTCGTGACCCGCCCGGTCGGTCCGTACCTGGTCGTCGTCGCCGCGGTCGCGGCGATGCTGCTGGCGGACCTGTCCGGCATGTCGAAGGCCGAGGTCGAACGGATCTGGCTGCCGTTCGCCGTGTGGACCTGCCTGGCGTGCGCGGAGCTCCCCCGCCCGCGGTGGTGGCTCGCCGCGCAGGCCGTCCTGGCGCTGTTGGTGAACCACCTGCTGCTCACCGTGTGGTGAGCAGCAGCGCACCCATGTCGCGCACGGCCCGGGCCGTGCCGACCACCGAGCCGGAGACCTTGGACCGGCCGCCTGCCCGGCGGCTGTAGCGCACCGGCACCTCCTCGATCCGCCAGCCCGCCCGCCCCGCGCGCATCAGCAGCTCCAGCGGATAGCCGAACGCGCGGTCGGCGACGCCCAGGGCCAGCAGGGCGTCCCGGCGGCCGACGCGGATCGGAGCGATGTCGTGCACGGGCACGCCCCGGCTCCGCAGCAGGGCCGCGACCACCGCGTTCCCGGCGCGGGCGTGCCAGGGCCACACCCCGGACCCGGTCGCCACCCGGCGGCCGACGGCGAGATCCGCCCGGCCGGAGCGCACGGCGTCGGCGAGGACGGGCAGGGCCGCGGCGTCGAGTGAGCCGTCGCCGTCCAGCACGGCCACCAGGTCGGCGCGGGCGTGCCACAGTCCGGTGTGGACGGCGGCGCCGTAGCCGCGCCGCGGCTCCACCACCACGCGGGCGCCCCACGCGCGGGCCACCGCGGCCGTGTCGTCGGTGGAGCCGTTGTCCACGACGAGCACCGGCCAGTCCGGCAGCGCCGCGAGCACCGCGGGCAGCGCCGCGGCCTCGTCCAGGCAGGGGAGCACGATCTCGACGTCCACCCGTCGAGCATGGGCCCGGCGAGGTCCCGCCGACCCTTACGGTTCGGTGGCGGCGGGGGCGCGCAGCTGATCGGTCGCGAACGCGCGCACCCCCTCGGCGAACCCGACGCGGGCGGTGAACCCGAGCAACGCCGTCGCCAGGGCCGGGTCGGCCACCACGTGCCGCACGTCGCCCGCCCGGGCGCCGCCGATGACGACCGGCTCGGGACCGCGCATCGCCCGGGCCAGCTCGGTGGCCAGGTCGCCGACGGTGTGCGGCTCGCCCGAGCAGACGTTCACGGCCGTGAAGCCGATGCGACGGGCCTCGAGGGCGCGGACGTTGGCCGCGGCGACGTCGCCGACGTGCACGAAGTCGCGGCGCTGCCGACCGTCCTCCATGACGCGCGGCGCTTCGCCGCGTTCCAGCGCCGACCGGAACACCGACGCCACCCCGGAGTAGGGGGTGTCGCGCGGCATCCGCGCGCCGTACACGTTGTGGTAGCGCAGCGACCAGACCGCTCCCCCGGTTTGGCGCGCCCACGCGCCCGCCAGGTGCTCCTGGGCGAGCTTGGTGGCGGCGTAGGTGCTGCGCGGGTCGAGCGGCGCGTCCTCGGGCACGAGGCCGGGCACGAGGTCGCGGCCGCAGACCGGGCAGGGCGGTTCGAAGCGCCCGGCGGCGATGGCCTCGGGGGCGCGCGGGCCCGGCCGGACGACGCCGTGCTCGCCGCAGGTGTACCGGCCCTCCCCGTAGACGACCATCGACCCGGCCAGCACGAGCCGGAAGACACCCGCCTCGTACATGGCGGCGAGCAGCACGGCGGTGCCGAGGTCGTTGTGGGCGGCGTAGGCGGGCGCGTCGCGGGCGTCGACGCCGTGGCCCACCATCGCGGCCTGGTGGCACACGGCGTCGATCCCGCGCAGCGCCGCCCGCAACGCGTCCGGGTCGCGGACGTCGGCGTGGAGCAACTCCCCCACCCACGGTGGCTTCTCGCCACCGTGCGCCTGCGGGATCAACGCGTCCAGCACGACGGGCTCGTGGCCTTCGGCCGCGAGCCGGTCGGCGACGTGCGAGCCGATGAAGCCCGCCCCACCGGTCACCAGAACCCGCACGGCCGCAGCGTATCCGGCCTACTCGGTGCGCTCGGGGTGGTAGGAGCAGAACACGCCGGTGCGGGCCGCCGGATAGCCGTTGCGCGACAATGCGGCGTCGGCCTGCTCGACCCACCACGCCAGCTCGGCGGCGGCCGCGGCCCGTTGGGCCGGGTCGGCGTGCGTGGCGGCGTCGAGGGCCTTGTTCCAGCCCAGCTCGCACAGCGCCCAGAACACCGTGGCGTCCCAGACGGTGTCGTCGACGAGCGGGCGGCAGGCTTCCCGCGCCGCGGCGAGGACCGCCGCCCGCGGCAGGTCCACGTGGGACGCGCAGCCGACGGTGAACGCGACGAGGTCCAGCGACGCCGGGCCTGCCGTCGCGAGCGCCCAGTCGAGCAGGACGACCGCATCGTCGGTCAGGGCGATGTTCACCAGCCAGGCGTCGCCGTGGCAGAGGGTCGGCGGGGCCGCGCCGAGCGTCGCGACGAGGCCCGCCGGGTCGCGGAGGGCGCCGAAGACCGCATCGGCGAGCGCGGCGGGGACGAGCTCGGCGAAGCACTCCCAGCCGCGCCGCACGGCGGCGATCAGGGCGAAGCGCTCGGCGAGCGGCGCCAGGTCGTCGGGGGCGAAGAGGGTGAGCCGGGTCGCCAGGTCGCAGAGGCCCGCCGGTGGCCGCTCGGCGAACGCGCCGTGGACGGCCGCGAGGCCGTCGAACAGCCTGCGCAGCTCGGCGGGGGTGATACGCCGGTCCCAGGACAGCACGGCGGCGCCGAGGTCGCGCATCACGGTCACCAGCCTGCCCCCGGTCCAGCCCGCGGCGACCAGCGCGTGGCCGGTGCCCTTGGGCAGGCGGTCGAGCACGCCGTCGGCCCACAAGCGCCGTTCGCGCCCGCTCGGGTCGCCGCCGAGCAGCAGGGAGAGGTCCATATCGGGGTCGACGGTCTTGACGACGACCCGACGGCCGTCGAGCACGCCGCGCTCCAGGTGGGCGCCGGAGCGGCCGTCGTGGCCGTCGATCGGGACCCGATCGGTGACGCGTCCCAGCAGGTCGTTCACGGCCGCACCATCGGCGCCTCGGCGTCCTGCCCGGCGATCGCGGCGGCGTCCCAGTGCCCGGTGCAGTAGGTGACGTGCTCGGCCACCTTCCCGTCCCGTACGTGCAGCAGGTGGATGTCGCGCCACTGCACGGTCTCGGTGCCGCGGCGGGCGCGGACCTCGACCTCGACGAGACACCCGTCGACGGTCGGCACGGCCCGGAACGCGCGCAGCCGGAGGTCGGGCAGACCCAGCTCGTCGCGGTCGAACAGCTCCTCGAGCGCGGAGCGTCCGATGACCTGGAAGCGCCAGGACGGCACGTTGACGTCGACGAGCACGTCCTCGGCGTAGTGCTCCCGCAGCGGGGCGAAACGCCGTCCGCGATACGCGGCGAGCATCGCCTCGGCCAGGGGGCAGGGCACGTCGACCGCGACGAACTCTGCGGCCGTTCGACGGGGCGCCGCGACGAGCACCAGCTCGGTGGCGCCGCCATCGGCGGCCTGCTGGCGGTGGACGTCGCCGGGCGGGTCGAGCCACCACACCGCGTCGCCGGGCTCCAGCCAGAAGGTGGTGTCGAGCACGGCGCGACCGTCCACGACGGTGAAGCGCTCGTACCGGTCGCCGCCGTCGACGACCACGGCCGCGCCCCAGGAGCCGTGGTCGTGCACGGCGGTCGCGACGCCGGGTGCGAACCACCGCACGGCCAGCGCGGCGTCGCCCCGGGTGGCGACCACGACGCCTCGGCCGTCGCGCCGCGAGGCCGCGCGGGCCTCGGCGAGGTCGAGGGCGGGGGCGAGGTCGCGCAGCCGCCGGGCCGCGTCGCGGGGTGCGCCCGCGCCGAGCGCGGCGGCGAGGACGTCGGCGGCGCCGCCGGTGGCGACGAACGAACGGTCGAGGTGGGCAGCGGTCATGGGTTCCTCCCGGGGAAGCCGTCAACCGGGAGGCGTGGGATCGGATCCCACGGTGTCAGATTCCGGGTCAGGCGGGCGGGTGCGCGACCTCCCACGTCGCGACCGGATCGGGGTCGTAGCGGCAGAACGCGCCGGTCCGCAGCGACCGACGCAGGTGCCGCGCCGCCTCGGGATGGGCGGCGTCGAGGCGGCGCAGCGCGTCCTTGACCCGGGTGGTGACGGTGGTGCGGGCCCGCTCCGCGCTCGACCCGGTCGGGCGGGCCCGCCCGCCGAGGCCCACGGCGGCGGACAGCTCCGCGATCAGGCGGCCGCGCTCGGCGGTGAGGCCCACCGAGTGGTCGGCCTCCCCCGCCCGGTCCGCGGCGTCGAGGGCTTCGTCGATCTCGGCGATGCGGCGGCGGTAGGCCGTGCGCGCGGTGTCGTCGAGCACGGGGCCCAGGTCGCGCTCGACGACGAGCTCACCGACGAGGTCGAGCGCGGCGACGGCCGCGCCGGGGCGCGCGACGAGCCGGGCGATGTCGCGCATGCCCTTGCTGTCCTTGACCCGCCGGGCGGTGCCGCCGAAGTCGACGAGCCAGGTGCCTGCGTCGAACGCGAGCCGGGCGGGCGCGCCCGACGCCGCCTGGTCCTCCGACGGCTCCAGAGCGGCGATCGCCCGCGACACCGGCCCGCGCAGGGCCGCGCCGATCCCCTCGACGGCCCACAGGTCGCGGTAGGGCAGCAGCGACCGGTGGGCCCAACTGGCGAGTGAGTGGCCACCGGTGAGGCGGGCGACGTCGGCGAGCTGGACCACCGCGGGCAGCCACTCGGCGTCGCGGACCATGGACCTGATCTCGGTGGCCCAGCGGTCGAGCAGGGCTCGCGCCTGCGCGGTGTGGCCGTTCGCGGCGAGGACGAGCGCCTGGGTGATGGCGAGCGTGGGCGGCGAGGCCCGCCCGGCCGACCCCCATCTCCTCGCCGAAGCGGCGGGCTGCGGTGGCCGGGTCGCCGTCGACGTCGAGGAGGTGGAACAGCTCCTGCACACGGGCGAGCAGCCGGGCGTCGCTGTCGGCGGGCAGCACCTCGACGAGGGTGTGGAGCGCGGCGCGTTCCCGCCGGTAGCCGGCTTCGTCGCCGTCGGCGGCGGCCAGCGTGGCGCGCCACAGCGGGAGGAAGAACGCATAGCGGGGGTCGCGCACCAGCGTCACGCGCCCGGCGTACTCGTCGACGGCCCGCCGCACCTCGGCGAGGTCGCCACGCTCGAACAGCGCCTCGATGCGCAGCCGTCGGCCGAGCAGCTCCAGGCGGGTCTGGCGACAGGCGCTCGCGTGCCGCACGACCGCGGTGGCGTCCTCGAGGCGTCGGTCCACGGCGTCCGGGCCCGCGTGCAGGTGGCAGCGCGCCACGGCGGCGTCGGCGAGCGCGAGCGGATCGCCGGTCGCTTCGGCGAGCGCGGCCGACTCGGCCACCAGCCCGGCGCGCTGCTCGGGCGCCGACGAGGCGGCGACGACGATCGAGAGCCGCGCGCGCAGCCGCGCGGCGGTGCCGTCGTCGACGTCCGCGAGCGCGCGGCGTAGCAGCGTGCGGGACGGCTCGTCCGGGACGACCTCCATCCCGGCACCCCCGCTGCGGCCGAGCGCGGCCCGGGCGAGGTCTGCCGGTCGCCCGTCAGCCAGGTCGGCGGCCGCCTCGTACCCGGCCCACGCGGCGGCGTCGCGGCCCGCAGCGGCGTCGGCGTCGGCCCTCCGCAACAGCACTTCGACGCGGTCGACGGCGTGCGGGGCGAGGTCGAGGGCCTGGCCGTAGTGCCGGGAGGCGGTCTCGTAGGCCAGCCGCCCCATCGCGGCGTCGCCCGCCGCCGCGGCGTAGCGCGCCGCGGCCTCGGCGTTCCCCAGCGGCGCGCTCTGGGCGAGGTGGTGGGCGAGCACGGCGGGCTCGATGCCGGGTTCGAGGACCGCGGCGATGCGGGCGTGCGCCGCGACCCGGCCCGTCGCGCCGAGCTGCTCGTACACGGCGGCGCGGAACAACGGGTGGCGGAACGCGAACCGGCCCGGGCCGCGCTCCTCTGCGATCGCCGCGGCGACGGCCTCCTCGAGCAGGCCGAGCGTGGTGGCGACGTCGTGGTCAGCGGCGGCCGCGAGCGTGGCGACCGCGAAGTCGGCGCCGATGGCCGAGGCCAGGCCGAGCACCGCACGACAATCCCCGGGCAGGCGGCGCACCCGCTCGGTGATCGTCGCCGTGATCGCGGGCGGCACGCGCAGTTCGGCGAGCCGCGGCGAGCGGCCGTCGAGGAGGCGGACCGTCTCGGTGACGAACAGCGGGTTGCCCCGCGTCCGCTCGACCAGCGCGTCGACGTCGACGCTCGCGAGCTCGCCCGCGCCGAGCTCGCCCGCCAGCGCGGCGACGTCGGCGCGGGCCAGCGGTTCGAGCACGACCTCGTTGCCGAGCCTGCGCAGCTCGACCAGCGCCGCACCGAGCGGGGACGAAGGCGGCGCGTCCTCCGGCCGGTAGGTCACGAGCAGGCAGGCCCGGCTCTGCCGGGCCGTGGCCGCGTAGTGGACGAGCATCGCCACGGTGGCCGGGTCGGTCCAGTGGGCGTCGTCGAGAACACCGAGTACGGGCGTGCCCGTCGCGGCGTCGCGAACCCGGCGGGCGACGGCGTCGAACTGGGCGATCCGGGCGGCGGCCGGGTCACCGCCGTCCGGCGACGGGGGCAGGTCGCCCCCCTCGAGCGCGCCGAGCAGCTGCCGCCACGGCCACAGCCCGGGCAGGGTCGACGCCTGTGTGGCCGCCGTCCACGCAACCCGCCACCCGGCCCGCTTGGCGTCGACCAGCACGGCGTCGCAGAGCGCCGTCTTGCCCATCCCGGCCTCGCCCGCGACGAGCACCACCCCGCCGACGCCCTCGGCGGCACGGCGGCGCAGCTCGGCGATCCGGCGCAGCGCCCGGTCGCGCCCGTGCAGCCGGAGCCCGATCACGGCAGACGAGGGTGGCGGCCCGTGCCGCGCAGTGTCCGCAGGAGCGCGACGACCCGGCCTGCCGCTCGTCGTCATTCGTACAGTGTGGACCCGTGTTCAGCCGTCGGCGCCGTGGTGGCGCCGGTAGTGCCGGGCCACGCGGGCCCGATTGCCGCACGCGGCCGAGCACCAGCCCCGTCGGGGGCGGTCGCGGACGAAGTAGCGCACGCAGCCAGGCGCCTCGCAGGCGCCCAGCGCCGATGGTCGCGTCAGCAGGTCCACCGCCTGCGCGGCGAGCCGGGCGACGGCCAAAGTGGACCGCGGATGTGCGGTGCGCGCCGCCGCGCGTGGCGGCGTGGCGGGCGGCCAGACCAGGGCGGGCCACGCGGTCGCGAGTGCACAGGTCTCGTTCAGCGCCGTGATCGCGTCTGCGCGGTCGGCGATCGCCGATGCCGCGTCGGGCCGGGGATCGTCGGTGAGCTCGGCCGCCAACCTGCGCAGCGCATCGCGGAGCCGTCGCAGCCGGGCGACGTCCTCGTGGAGGTCGTCCTCGATCCCGTCGCACGTCGTGTGGGCGAGCAGCACGTCGGCGGCCGTCCGCAGCCATTCGGTGGCCCCGTCGTCCAGGGTGTCGTGAACGCCGTCGCGGTCGGCCCAGATCGTGTTCATCAACGCCACGGGCAGCGGATCGTCCCCCACACCCGCCAACCTAATGGATAAATGGCTCACAAACCATTTGACCCGACGTGAGTCTCACGAGCAGAGTGGGGAGGCAGCGTTAGCACTGGGAGGTCGTGCGATGTCGGAGTTCCACGAGGGCGAGCTCGCCGTGCAGCAGCTCGCGGGTGTTCGCGCCGAAGCCGACCGGCTCAGTGGCATGCTCGCGCCGCCCCACCTCGGCGGCGCGGCGCGGTTCCTCGGCGAGCGCACGTTCGCCGCGCTCACCGGGCGCGACGCCGAGGGGCGGCTGTGGACGTCGCCGCTGGTGGGTCCGCCCGGCTTCCTCGACGCCGAGGCCACGACGCTGCGCGTCCACGCCCTGCCGTCGCCCGGCGATCCGCTGCACGACCTCCCCGTGGGACAGGCGGTCGGCCTGATCGTGATGGACTACGCCCGCAGGCGACGGATCCGCGTCAACGGCGTGCTCGTCGAGCGGGGCGCCGAGGGCCTGCGCGTCGACGTCGAGCAGGCGTTCGGCAACTGCCCCAAGTACATCCGGCCGCGGCAGCTGGCGGCGGACGCCCCGCAGGCCGATGACGGCGCGGCCACCCGCGGCGCCACGCTGTCGGCGGCGCAGCGGGAGTTGCTCGCCAGGACGGAGACGTTCTTCCTCGGCACCACGCACCCCGACCGCGGCGTCGACACGTCCCACCGCGGCGGCCCGGCCGGGTTCATCCGCGTGGAGGACGGCGCGTTGTGGTGGCCGGACTACCCGGGCAACAACATGTTCACCAGCTTCGGCAACCTCGCCGTCGACGACACGGCCGCCGTGCTCGTCCCCGACTTCGGCACCGGCACGAGCCTGCTGCTCTCCGGCCGCGCCGCCGTCGAGTGGGTGACCGCGGGCTCCGCGGGCGACGACGGCGGCACCGGCCGCCGCGTCCGCTTCACCGTGCAGCAGGTGGCGGGCGGCCCGCTGCCCGTCCGCGAGGAGCCGACGACCCCCCGCGGCGCAGCCGCGTGAGCGAGGGCCCACGGGCCCGCGGCACGCACCTCGCGGCGACAACGTGGGCCTCGCGGCAGCGGTACGCGCGGGTGCCCGCGAGGTCCTCGATCTCCTGGATGCGGTCGCGTTCGTCGGGACGGGCGGGGCGGAGGCGGTAGGGGTCGGTGGACATGGCGCATCCCTTCATCGGTGGATCGCCGAACCGCACAAACAAACCGGTCGGTAGTATTCTGATTGTCGTGTCGCCTGCTCGCCGCCCACCCACCCGCACCCGGATACTCGACGCCGCCGACCGGTTGTTCGGCGAGCACGGCATCCGGGCGGTCGGGGTCGAAGCGATCGTCGCCGCGGCCGACACCGCCAAGACCACCCTCTACGCCCACTTCGGGTCGAAGGACGGCCTGGTGGTCGCCTACCTGCAGCGGCGGGCGGCGGAGCGGCAGGTGCGGCTCGAGCGGGCGCTCGCGCTGCACCGGGGATCGCCGGTCGAGCGCGTCCTGCACCTGTACGACCTGCTCGCGGTCGAGGTCGGCGAACCCGGGTACCGCGGATCCCCCTTCGCGAACGCTCGCGTCGAGCTCGGCGCCGAGCACCCCGCAGCGGCCGTCGCGCGCGAGCACTCGCAGTGGCTCCTCGACGCCTTCACCGGCCTCGCCACCGAGGCCGCCGCACCCGATCCCCCGGCCTTGGCGGCGCAGCTCCTGCTGCTCTACGAAGCCGCGCTGCAGGGTGGCGACGCCGCCGCCCGGACGGCCAAGACCGCCGCCGAAGGCTTGCTGACCGCGCTCCCTGCTCAACCCGCACCCACCCTGCGCGCCACCACGAGACTCCCCCCAGGCGGCAGCGCGGAGGCGCAGCGGCTCGTGGCGTTCCTCAACAGCGCCCACCTGCCCGACGGCGACGACCAGCTGACCGACGACCGCGCCGGGCCGTGGATCGCGGGATGGTTGGCCGACGCCTCCCGGCCCGCGCCTGCCGCGCTCGTCGAGCAGCCCGCGACGGCCGCCGCAGCTGCTGAGCTGCTGGTCGTGCGTGAGGGGCTGCGCGAGCTCGCCGCCGTCAACTGCGGCGACCAAGCCGATCCGCACCGCGTCGCGCAGGCGGTGGCGCAGCTGGAGCGCACACCGCTGCTCGTCGAGCTCGCCTCGGGCCCCGAGCCGCGGCTCACCCCAGCAACCGGCGAGGACCGCTTTGGCCACGTCGACCACGCGGTCGCCGGAGCCGACCCCACCACCGCCACGGCCCACCGCGCCGACCCCACCACCGCCACGGCCCGCCCACCGCGCCGACCATGCCGCCGCTGAGGCCGCCCGGCTGGTGATCGCGGTCGTCGCCTGCGACTACCTCGCGGTGCGGGCCCGGGACGAGTGGCCCCGGATCAAGGTCTGCGGCTCCCCCGACTGCCGGTGGGCCTTCGTGGACGGCACCCGCAACCGCTCGCGCCGCTGGTGCGACATGGCCGGATGCGGTAACCGGGCCAAGAACCGCGCCTGGCGCCACCGTCAGACTCCCGTAACCAGCTAACTCGGTTGACCAGTTAGCCACCGCACGTACGTTGGTAACCGGCAATCAGTTGACGTCGGTTAGCTCAGGAGCGGGCAATGGATGCGCAGGTGTCGGGGCGCGGGCAGGTCGCCATCGCCGCGTCGGCCGTGGGGTACGGCGTGGGCACCGCGCTGTCCGTCGTCGCGCTGCACGGGCTGCGACCCGCCGACCTGCTCGCCATCGAGCTCGCCTGCTCCGCCGCCGTGCTGCTCGCCTTCGCCGCCGCCACCGGGCGCCTGCGCCGCGAGGGCGCGGGCCGCGCGCTGGTCCAGGGCGCGGTGCTGCCCGGGTTGAGCTTCCTCGTCGGCGACCTCGGCCTCGCCCGCACGAGCGCGACCAGCGGGGCGCTGCTGTTGAGCGTCGACGCCATCGCCACCGTGCTGCTCTCCGCGATCTTCCTGCGGGAGCGGGTCGGCCGGGTCGTCGGCGCGGCACTCGCACTGGGCACGGCGGGCACGATCCTCGTCGCCCTGAACGCTCCCGACGACGGGCTAGCCGCGATCGCTGGCTCGGAGACGCTCGGCAACCTCCTGGTGCTCGCGTCGGTGCTCGGCGGGGCGGCCTACGTCGTGTGGTCGCGCCGCACGGCCCAACCCGCCGACGAGGGAGTCGGCCGCACCGCGTGGCAGTTCCTCGGCGCGACCCTCGCCGTCCTGCCCTTCGTGCTGGGCTCGTGGTGGACCGGCGGGAGCCGGATCACCACCGCCGAGCCCCACCAACTGGCCGCCGCGGCCGCGGTGCTGCTCTGCGGCCTGGGTGCCCTGCTCGCGTTCAACATCGGGATCGGCACGGTCAGCGCATCGCGCGCGGGCCTGCTCTACACGCTGCAGCCGCTGGCTGGCGCGCTGACCGCGGTCGCACTCCTCGGCGAGCCCGTCGTCGCGGGACAGGCCTTCGGCGCAGCGCTCATCCTGGCCTGCCTGGTCGTCCTGACGCGCGCGGAACCGACCGATCACCCGACCCCGACCCCGGCCGCGGACGCGGACGCGGTCCAGACAACGAGATGAGGCACAACCATGGCCACCCGCTCACCCCTCTTCTGCGACACCGCGCTCGCCCGTCGGATCGAACGGGCGGAGACGGGGCTCATCGCCGACACCAGCCGCGCCACCCAGGCCCGCACCGGCACCGAAGGCTTCCTGATCCCCATCGCGGGCGGGATGGCGAGCTTCGCCGAGCCCGACTCGCCGTTCAACAAGGTCGTGGGCCTCGGCTTCGACGGCGTGCCGAGCGCCGCCGAGCTCGACGTCATCGAGAAGGCCTTCGCCGACCAGGGCGCGCCGACCCAGGTCGAGCTCGCGCACCTCGCCGAGTCGGCGATCGGCGAGCTGCTCAGCGACCGCGGCTACCGCCTCGAGTCGTTCGAGAACGTCCTGGGCCTCGCGCTGGACGGCGACCAGGAGCGGGTCACGCCACCCGGCATCGAGGTGCGCCGCAGCACCGCCGACGAGCTCGACGCCTGGATCGCGGTCGTCGCCGACGCCAGCACGTACCAGGACACCCAGGGCCTGCCCTGGCACGACGAGTTCCCCCGCGAAGCCATCGAGAACGCCGAACGCGACTTCGCCGCCGCGGGCGGCATCCGCTACGCCGCCTTCCGCGACGGCGTGCTCGCGGGCGGGGCCGATTTCCGCATCACCGAGGGCATCGCCCAGCTCGCGGGCGCCGCCACCGCACCGGCGCACCGCCGCCACGGCGTGCAGAGCGCGCTGGTCGCCGCCCGGCTCGCCGACGCGAACGCCGCGGGGTGCGACGTCGCCGTGATCATCACCCAGCCGGGCTCCAAGTCGCAGGAGAACGCGCAACGCCGGGGCTTCGACCTGCTCTACACCCGCGCCACGCTGGTGAAGCACTGACGACGGCGCCCACGCACGCCGCGTGGGGTCGACGCACACTGCGCGCAGTGTGCGCGGACCCCGCACGGTGTGCGTGGGCTCATCGTCGTCGCCGGAACGCCTCGAGCAGGGTGTCGACCGCCTGGTCGGAGAGCGTCTCCGTGACCTGCTCGGCGGGCACCAAGCGCAACGCGGCGCCGGTCGCGCGCATCTGGCGCAGGTAGCGCAGGCAGGGGTCGCAGTCGACCAGGTGCTGGTCGACCGCGGCCACCTCGTCGGGCGGCAGCGCGCCTTCCAGGTACTCGGTGACCAGCTCGACGAGCTCCTGGCAGGCGACATCGCGTGGCGTCACGAGGCGGCCTCCCAGGCGGCGCGCAGCCTGGCTCGGCCGCGGTGCAGCAGCACGCGCTGGTTGGCGGGCGTGAGGTCGAGCAGCTCGCACACCTCCTGCGCGTCGAAGCCGTGGACGTCGCGCAGCTCGACGACGGCCCGTTGGCGTTCGGGCAGCTCACCGAGCGCTACTGCCAGCACATCACGAAACTCGCGCGCGAGCAGCGCGGGCTCGGGATCGGTGTCGACGGGCAGGCCGTCGTCGCGCCAGTGCCGGGGCCAGTCCGGGTCGTCGTCGCCGCGGAACCGGTCCGGGTCGACGGTCGGCCCCGCCAGCTCGGCGTTCATCCGGGCCTCCCGCTTGCCGTGGCGGCGGGCGACGTTGACGAGGATCCGGAACACCCAGGTACGCAGCTGGGCCCGACCTTCGAACTGGTCCAGCGCGCGCAGCACGCCGAGCCACGTCTCCTGCACGACCTCTTCGGCGGTGGCGTGGCTGTGCACGTGAGCCCGCGCGACCCGCAGCATCGCGGGCGACCAGCCCCGTACGACCTCCGCGAACGCGGCCTCGTCGCCCGCACGGAGGCGAGCGAGGACCTGGGCGTCCGCGACGAGCACGCGTGCACAGTAGACCGGCTCACGAGGCGACCGGCTGCGCTACCCGGGGCAGGAGCGCCACCGCGACCGCCGGGAACACCAGCACCGACACGAGACCGGCCGCGACGAGCCCGGCGGCGACGGCCGGGTCGAGCACGCCCATCTCCCGGCCGATCGTGGTCGCGGCGATGAGGAACGGCAGCGAGGTCGCCTGCAGCAGCGCCAGTGCCGCGAGCTCCCGGCCCGGCAGCTCCCGGCGGAACGCGAGCGCCGGGAGCCCCCGCACGACCAGCAGCGCCAGCAGGAAGGCGGGCACGGTGGCCAGCGCGGCCGGGTGCTCGACGAGCCCGCGCAGGTCGAGGGTGAGGCCGCTGGTCACGAAGAAGACCGGCACGAGCAGGCCGTAGCCGACGGCGTCGAGCTTGACCGGGTAGAGGGGGTGGGTGTGCTCCGGATCCGGATCGAGGGTGCGCACCAGCATGCCCGCGAGGAACGCGCCCAGGATGGCTTCGAAGCCCAACGCCTGCGCGGCGAGCGCGAGGCCCGCGACCAGCAGGACGGTCCACCGCACCCGGATCTGGGCGCTCGTGTCGGCCAGGCGGGCCACGAGGGCGGTCAGCGGCATCGAGTGCTCCACCCCGGCGACGGCGAGACCGATCGCGGCCAGCCCCGCGAGCAGGAGCACGAGCAGCAGGATCCGGCCCGCGAGCGGGGTGTCGCTCTCGGCCAGCCCGACCGAGAGCAGCACGACCGCGGCGACCTCCCCCGCCGACGCCCCGGCGATCGCGATCCGGCCGATCGGCCGACCCGAGCGCGCCTGCGTCGGCCAGCACCGGCACCACCAGGCCCAGCGAGGTGGCCAGCAGCGCCACCCCGATGACGACGGCGCCGCCGACGCCCAGCGCGGCCAGCACCGCGACCACGCCCGCGGCGGCCGACCACGGAGATCGTCAGCGAGACGGCGACGCGCTTGCCGAGGCTGCCGCGGAACCGGCGGAGGTCGACCTCGGAACCCGCCAGGAACAGCAGGAACGACAGGCCCAGCAGCGCGACCGCGCTGAGGGTCGCGTCCGGCCGGACCAGCCCGAGCACCGCCGGGCCCAGCACGATCCCGGCGACGATCTCCAGCAACGCGCCCGGCAGCCGCAGCCGCACCGCCACCAGCGGCGCCAGTGCTGCTACGGCCAACACGACCACCAGTCCGGTCGACATCGCTCACACCAGCTCGGCGTCGGCGTGCACGTGCAGGAGCGCGGGCCCGTCGGCGGCGAAGAGCTCCTTCATGGCGTCGTCGAGCTCGTCGGCGCGGTGCACCGGGATGCCGGTGGCGCCGCACAGCCGGGCGTAGGCCGTGAAGTCGGGGTTGACCAGCGAGGTCTGCCACACCGGGTACTGCCCGGCCAGCTGCTCCTTGCTGATCTTGCCGAGCACGCCGTTGTCGAGCAGCACGTGCTTGACCGGCAGGCCGTACTTGACGGCGGTGGTCAGCTCGGCGAGGTACTGGCCGAAGCCGCCGTCGCCGGTCACGGCCACGACGGGCCGGTCGGGGTCGGCGAGCGCGGCGCCCATGGCCGCGGGGTAAGCCGAACCCGATCGAGCCGAGGTAGCCCGGACATGAGCACGGGCTGGCCCGCGCTCTCGAAGTAGCGGCCGAAAGAGTAGGCGTGGTTGCCGACGTCCACCGCGATCACCGCGTCGGTCGGGCAGTGGTCGGATGAGCGCGGCGAAGACGGCGGCGCTCGCCACGCCCCGGCCGCGGTCGTCGAGCGCGCGGCGGGCCTTCTCCGCGCGCCAGATCGCCCAGCGCGCCGCCACGTCCGGCCGCTGGTCGACCGCCTCGGACGTACCGAGCCCGGCCAGCAGCGCCCGCAGCGTGACGTCGGCGTCGCCGAGCACACCGACGTCGACGGGGTGGAAGCGGCCGATCGCCGACGGCACGTCGTCGACCTGCACGATCGGCTTGTACGCCGCGATGCCCGTGTGGTTGGCGAACGAGGCGCCGACCACGAGGAGCAGGTCGGACTCGTTCATCAGCCAGGACGCCACGGGCGTGCCGGAGCGGCCGAGCACGCCCGCGCCGAGCGGGTGGGTGTCGGGCACCAACCCCTTGGCGCGGAACGTCGTGAGCACGGGGGCACCGAGCCGCTCGGCCAGCTCGCGCACGGCGTCGGTGGCCTCGCGCGCGCCCTGCCCGACGATGATCACCGGACGACGGGCGGCGCGGAGCCGGTCGAGCGCGGCGTCGAGCGGCGGCGGCGCGATGCGCAGGTCGGCGCGGCGGCCTTCCGGCCGTGCGGCGGGCGCGTCCGAAGGGAGGTCCTGCACCTCGTCGGGGAGCACGAGGTGGGCGACGCCGCGCCCGTCGACCGCGTGCTTGACGGCGGTGGCGGCGAGCTCGGCGTGGTCGGAGCCCGCGTGCACGGTCACCGTGGAGATCGCGACGTCGCGGAAGACCGCCGACAGGTCGAGGTCCTGGAACGCGCCCCGGCCCAACACCTTCGACGGCACCTGCCCGGAGATCGCGAGCACCGGAGCGCCGTCGAGCTTGGCGTCGTAGAGCCCGGTGAGCAGGTTGGTCGAGCCGGGTCCGGCGATCGCGAAGCAGGCCGCGGGACGGCCGGTGAGCTTGCCGTAGGCGGAGGCGGCGAACGCCGCGGCGCCCTCGTGGCGGATGCCGACGTAGCGCAGCTCGCCGCGGACCTCCGCGCGCCGCAGCGCTTCGGCGAACCCCAGGTTGGAGTGACCGACCATGCCGAAGACCGTGTCGACCCCCCAGGCGACGAGCGTCTCCACCAGCACGTCGGACACCGAACGCGCGCGCTCCGGCACCTCCGGCAACTGCACGTAGGTGCCGTCCGCGCGCTCCTCCACCGGGTACGCCACGGGCGCGTCGGAGAAGCCCGCCGGCGGCTTCCCCGTCGTCGGGCTGTAGTCGTAGCCGTGCCACGGGCAGCGCAGCCACCCGTTCTCGATCGAGCCCTCACCCAGCGGGCCGCCCTGGTGCGGGCAGTGGTTGTCCAAGGCCCCGACGCGCCCGCCGCAGCGGGTGAGGGCGACGAGCGGCCGTCGACGATCGGCGGTGCGGACCCGGCCCTCGTCCGGGGTCTCGTCGACGCGGTGCCAGCGTCGTCGGTCATCGGGCACCCACCCCCGCGTAGCTCACGCCGACGAGGTCGGCGACCTCGCGTTTCCAACTGGTCAGATCGCGGGGGGTGAAGTGCGACAGCGAGTCGTGGCCGCACGCCCTGGCGAGCACCACCATCAGCTCGGTGATCGCGCCGAGGTAGCGGGTGAGCTGCTCGGCGGCCCGCTGGACGGGGAGACGGGCGCGCAGGTGCGGCTTCTGGGTGGCGATGCCCATCGGGCAGTTGTCGGTGTGGCAGGCCCGCATGCCGACGCAGCCGATGGCCTGCAGCGCCACGTTGGAGACGGCGATCGCGTCGGCGCCCAGTGCGAGCGCCTTCACCATGTCCTGCGCGCGGCGGAAGCCACCGGTCGCGACGAGCGTGACGTCGCGCGCGCCCGCCAGGTCGAGGTGGCGGCGGGCGCGGGCGAGCGCGGCCATCGTCGGCACGCTGATCGTGTCGCGGAAGATCGTCGGCGCGGCGCCGGTGCCGCCGCCGCGGCCGTCGAGGATCACGTAGTCGACGCCGAGGTCCAGCGCCGCGTCCAGGTCCTCCTCGATGTGCTGGGCCGACATCTTCACCCCGACCGGGATGCCGCCCGACCGCTCCCGGATCCGGTCGACGAGGGCGCGGGCGTCCAGCAGCGTCGTCCAGTCGGTGAACCGGGCGGGTGAGACCGCGGGGGTGCCTTCGGGGAGCCCCCGCACCTCGGCGATGCGGCCCACCACCTTCGGGCCGGGCAGGTGCCCGCCGGTGCCGGTCTTGGCGCCCTGGCCGAGCTTCAGGTGCAGCGCCTGCACCCGGTCGAGGTGCATCTCGTCCCAGCCGAACCGGCCCGACGCCAGCTCGTAGAGGTAGCGGGAGCACTCGGCCTGCTCCTCGGGGAGCATGCCGCCCTCACCGGAGCAGATCGCGGTGCCCGCCCCCTCGGCGCCGCGCGCGAGCGCGATCTTCGCCTCCGCCGACAGCGCGCCGAAGCTCATGTCGGACACGAACACCGGGATGTCGAGGCGCAACGGGCGGGCGGCGGCCGGGCCGATCGTCACCGACGTGTCGACGGCTTCGTCGTCCAGCCGCGGGAAGCGGTGCAGCTGCGCGGTGAGCGATCTGCAGGTCGTCCCACTGCGGGAGCTGGTCGCGGGGCACACCCATGGCGGCGACGGTGCCGTGCGCGCCGGACAGCCCGTTCTTGGCCAGCCGATGGATCTCCGCGACGTACGGTTCCTCCGGGCTGTCCTGGTGCGGGTCGTCGAACAGCCGGTCGTAGGTGGACGCGACGCGCCGTTCCGGCCGCATCGAGCGGTACTCGACGAGCTCGTCCTTGTCCAGCAGCACCTCGCCGTCGACGACGTGGCAGCTGAATTTGTAGATCCGCTCGGCCGGGTTGTAGGCGGAGATGCCGGTGTCGAGCCGGTAGTCCCAGCCGTGCACGCCGCAGATCAGGTTGGCGCCCTCGACCCGTCCGTCGGCCAGCAGCGCGCCCCGGTGCGGGCAGCGGCCCTCGAACACGTGCACCGCGGCACCGCGGCGTACGAGCACGAGGTCGATGCCGTCGGCCTCCGCGTGGGCGGGTGCGTCGTCGGACAGCGCGTCGAGGCGGGCGATCGGGATCAGGCTCGCGGTCATCTGCAACGCTCCGAGGGTCGGGGAACACGGTTCGTCCACCCAGTGCCGAGCGATGCGGCCGCCGTTACACGTCGTCCCGGGCTGTAACGAAGCCGGCCCCGATGCGCACTGCACTGACATGACGGACCCGAAGCTGTACCGCCGCCTCCTGCGTCGCCGCCTGACGTGGATCGTCCTCGCCGCGGGGATGGTCGTCGTCGTGGTGGGCGCGCTGGTGTTCGAGCCGTGGAAGCTGTTCGTCGACCAGCGGGTCGAGGAGGCACCGCCCGCGGCGGCCGCGGCCCCGGTCGGCGGCGCGCCCGCCGACCAGGTCGTCCTCGCCCGCGGTCAGCTGATCAGCCACGAGCACGAGAGCAGTGGCTCGGTCGTCGTCTACCGCCTCGCCGACGGATCCCGGGTGCTGCGCGTCGAGGGCCTGCGGACCAGCAACGGCCCGGCCCTGCACGTCTGGCTCGCCGACGCCCCGGTCGTCGAGGGCAGCGCGGGTTGGTACGTCTTCGACGACGGGCGCTACGTCGACCTCGGCGAGCTGAAGGGCAACATCGGCAGCTCGAACTACCTGATCCCACCGGACGTCGACCTCGGCGCGCTGCCGAGCGTGAGCATCTGGTGCGCGCGCTTCCACGTCTCGTTCGCCGCGGCGCGGTTGAGCCCGTGACCCGGGTTCATCCCTCCGCCACGGCCACCTCGACGGTGGGCTGGAGCACGGCTTCGAACAGCGACCCCGACCGCAGGTGCGTGCCCGCCTGGTAGTCGGGGTCGCGGACCATGTCCGAGAACGCCTTCCGGCTGGGGTAGCGCACCAGCAGCACCGCGTCCCACGCCTGCCCCGGCTCCGCCACCACCGGCGAGCGGCCGTGTCCGTAGTAGACGATCTCGGCTCCGAAGGGAGCCGCGGTCCGTCGGAAGTGCGCGAGGTACTCCGCGTAACGGGCCGCTCCCCCGTCGACGAACCGCAGCAGGTTGAGCATCGTGACCGGCTCGTCGGGCGCCTCGGCGAGGAACGCCTTCATGTCGCGTCCGGTGGGGTCGATAGCCATGCCCACAGCCTCGCACCCGGCGGTGGGAGTCGCCGTCACGACTCCGCGGCGACCCACTCCCGGTAGGCGGCGACGGCGGTGGGCAGCGTCATGTACATCCGTTCCTCGCCGATCAGCTCGACGAGCCCGGCGCGGACCAGCACGTCGCGCAGGTCCTGCTTGACCCGCGCCGTCGCGAACACCATCCCCCGGCGACGCAGTTCGATGATCAGCGTCTGCAACGCTTCGGCCGCGGTGACGTCGAGCTCGACGTTGGCCTCCGCGTTGAGCACGAACCACCGCGCAGGTTCGGGGCCTGCGCCTGCGGCCGCCGCGAGGGCCGAGCGGCGGAAGTCCTCGGCGTTGGCGAAGCACAGCGGCGCGTCGTAGCGGTAGACGACCAGGCCGGGGATGGCCTGCGCGTCCGGGTAGTCCGCGAGGTCGTGCATGCCCGCCACGCCCGGCACCAACCCGAGCACGGCGTGGTGCGGGCGCGCCAGCCGGTGCAGCAGCTCGACGACCGACACGGCGACGGCCGCGATCACGCCGTACAGCACCCCGAGCACGACCACGGCGACCGTGGTGATGAGCGCGATGCCCAGCTCGCTCCACCGGAACCGGGCGATCCGACGGAACTCTCCCACGTCGATCAACCGGATCGCGGCGTAGATCACCACGGCGCCCAGCGCCGCCGTGGGGAAGGCGGCCAGCACGGCCTGGCCGAACGCGAGGATGAGCACGACGACCACCACGGCGACCAGCGAGTGGAGCTGGGTCCGGCTGCCCTGCGCGTCGCCGATGGAGGTGCGGCTGCCGCTGCTGCTCACCGGGAACCCGCGGATCAGCCCGGCCAGCAGGTTGCCCGCGCCGAGCGCCACGAGCTCGGTGTTGCCGTCGACGTCCTGGCCCTTGCGGGCGGCGAACGAGCGGGCGGTGAGCATGTTGTCCGAGTAGCCGACCATCGCGATGCCCGCCGCGGGGAGCAGGAGCGCGACCCAGTCGTCGAGGGGCAGCAGCGGCAGCGCCGGGGCCTGCGGCGATGCCGCGGCGGCGCCGACCACGGCCACGCCGAGGTCCTGCAGGCCGAACAGCGCCACCGCGGCCGCGGAGGCCAGCATGGCGATGAGCATCACCGGCCAGCGCGGGAACAGCCGGGAGCCCACGAACAGGACGAGCAACAGCACGGCGGCGAGCGCCAGCGTCGCGACGTTGAGGCCGCCCAGCCCGGTGACGAACGACGCCAGCTGGGCGGGCACGGTGTCCCCGTCGACCTCCACGCCGGTGACCTTGCCCAGCTGGCTCCCGATCATGTTGACGGCGACGCCCGCGAGGTAGCCGACCAGCACCGGGCGCGAGAGCAGGTCGGCCAGCGCTCCCGCGCGCAGGAGCCGGGCGAGCAGGCACAGGGCGCCGACCACGATCGCGAGGCCTGCCGCCAGCGACCCGTAGCGGGCGGGATCGGCCGCGGCCAGCGGCGTGACCGCGACCGCGGTCATCAGGGCGGTGGTCGACTCCGGGCCCATGGACAGCTGGCGCGACGAGCCGAGCAGCGCGTACACCACGAGCGATCCGCAGGCGGCGGCCAGCCCCGATGCCGCCGGGACGCCCGCGATCTCCGCGTAGGCCATGACCTGGGGCACCAGGTAGGCGGCCACCGCCACGCCCGCCAGCACGTCGCCCTTCAACCACGAGCGATCGTAGGCGCGCAGGACGTCGACGCCGGGCAGCAGTCCGACGGAGGCGGCACGGCGATCGGTCGTCATCGGATCGGGACGCTACCGCTGCGCGCCCGCTGACCGAACCCACCGCCGGCTTGCCGGGAAGAGACCGTCACCCCACGACCCGGGAAGTCATCCGGGGTGTGGGGTGAAGGGCGCCCTCCTCGCCGTTGCCACTATGGCCCTTCGTCCAGATTTCGTCTAGGTTCGTCCGGGTGTCGGGGGTTCATGCGGGAAGCACGGACGACGTTCCTGAGGCCGTCGGATCGGGTCCGGCGCTCGCCGCAGCCTCCCCGGCAGAAGCGGACATCCCGCTGGAAGCGGGCTTGTCGATCGCGGAGGCAGGTCGCGAGCTCGGCCTTGCGCCCGAGACCCTGCGCAAATGGCAGCAGCGCTACGGGCTCGGCCCCAGTCGCAGCTCGGCAGGCGGGCATCGCCGCTACGTCCCCACCGATCTGCGCCGCCTGCGTCGAGTCTGCGACCTCATCGCCCGCGGCGTTCCCACCGCCGAAGCCGCCCGCCAGGTGCTGCAGGACGAAGCAGTCGGGCTGCAGACCCTCAGCGCCGACCCGGCCGTTCGCCGACTGGCCGCTGCGGCCGCACAACTGGACGGCCCCGCCGTGCGGCACCTGCTCGACCACGAGCTCGCCCGCCGCGGCGTCGTCGACACGTGGGAGCACCTCCTGCGGCCGACCCTCGACGCCACCGGCGCCTACGCCTTGCACTCCGCACACGGCATCGCCATGGAGCACGTGCTCTCCCACGTCATCCAGGCCACCTTGGCCTCCGCAACCGTCCGCGGCGCGACCGCTCCCGCGGCGGCGTCGTCCCGGCGGATCATGCTGGCCTGCGCGCCGGACGAGGAACACGAACTGCCGTTGGTCGCGCTCGCCGCCGCGCTCGCCGAGCGGGGGATCGCCACGACGCTGCTCGGGGCCCGAACCCCACCTGCCGCCCCCACGGCGGCCGCCTCCCTCGAGGGCGGCCTGCTCGTGGTCTTCGCGCTGCTCCCCCAGCGCGTGCCCGAATGCGTGCAGGATCCACCCCCGAACGCCGAGATCGTCGCCGCCGGACCCGGCTGGGACCCCGCTGCGCTGCCGCCTCGAGTCACGCACGTCAACTCGTTGCCGGAGACGATCGCCCTGTGCACCGCCGACCAACGCGGCGCGACGGCCGAACCGCCATGACTGGTACCGGGCCTGACCAGCACCGCACCGCCCACATCGAGGTGTTCGGGGCGCTCGACGCCGACGCCCTCGCGTTGGTGATCCGGTTGGCCCACTCGACCATCCGCTCCGGATGCGTCGAGCTGCTGCTGCTGCAGCTGCAGGCGCTCACCGACTTCCCCACCCGCTTGTTCGCCGAGCTGCACCAACTCGACCAGTTCGCTCGCCTGCACCACTGCGGTCTGCAGCTGCTCGGCTTGGACGAGGCCATCGCGGCCGTTGTGCGCACCAGCCCCGAAGCCGTGCGCCACGACCGGATCCAGCTCCGCCTCGAGGCGGGCCACAGCTCGACGAGCGAAAGGCCGGTGCACGCGACGAGGCTCGCCGCGTCGTGCACGACGCTCGACTGACGGCGGGTCCGGTGGTTTGCCCCACCCCGACGGGAGGGTTGTCCGCACCGCTCTGTGGGGCCTGCTCGGTGGATGGGCCAGCTCGTCGAGCGGATCATTCTCAGCGTCGCCCCAAGGGGGTCCGACCCGGCACACGCGCCAAGCCGCCCGCGAGCGGAGGTGGTGACGTCGTTCGGAGTGCAATCGGACTGCAACGGCCGGGCGCGACCATGGCGACGAGCCGAAGGAGGACGAGCGTGGAGACGACGAGCACCCTCAGCGGACGCGAGCGGGCGATCCTGCGCGCGGTGGAGGCGGGCGGCGCCGAGCTCGTGCTCGGCGCCGCGCCCGATCTCCTCCTCGGCGGCCGGTACTGCTGCGACCAGAGCGCCGCCCACCACCTGGTCGGCATGGGTCTGATCGCAGCGACCACCTTGGGCATGGTCGGGAGGCGGGTAGCCGCGGCCCTCACGCCTGCCGGGCGCCAGGCCCTCGGCGTCCCCTCCTTCGCGGCCTGACGCTCCAGGCAGGTGGCGTCAGCGCAGTGAGCGGAACGCCGCTCGCAGCTCAGCGGAGAAGAGCTCTGGCTCCTCCCAGGCGGCGAAGTGGCCGCCGCGGTCGACGGCGTTGAAGTAGGCGAGGCCGGGGTAGACGGTCTCGGCCCAGCTGCGCGGGGCGGCCCAGATCTCACCGGGGAACGTCGTGAAGCCGACCGGGACGCCCACCGGTGGAGGAGCTGCGCCTGCCGCACCCGCCGCGGCCACGGCCCGCCCGAACTCCCAGTACCACCGGGCGGCCGAGGCGCCGGTGCCGGTCAGCCAGTACAGCGTGATGTTGTCGAGGATGTTCTCCCGGGTCAGGTTGCCGACGGCACGCCCGTCGACGAACGCGCGCGCAATCTTGGAGTAGCTGTCCGTGTCGTGGTCGAGCAACCAGGCCGCCAGCCCGACCGGCGAGTCCAGCAGCGAGTAGCCGATGGTTTGCGGCCGCGTGGACTGCTCGAGGAAGTAGCCGAAGCCGTCGGCCGTGAACGTCGCGAGCGCGGCGTGCGCCAGGCGCTCCTCCTCGGTCGTCGCAGGCAGCTGACCGACGATGCCCAGCGCTCCCGCGAGCAAGGTGACGTGGATGCCTGCCAGTCCGTCCGGCGCTTGGCGGCCCATCGCGTCCGTCACAGCGGCGCCCACGTCACCGCCCTGCGCGACGTAGCGCGGGTAGCCCAGCCGCTCCATCAGCGTCGCCCACGCGCGCGCGATGCGCCCGGAATCCCAGCCGAGCTCGGTCGGCGCACCGGAGAAGCCGTAGCCGGGCAAGGACGGCAGCACCAGGTGGAAGGCGTCCTGGGGGCTGCCGCCGTGCGCCGTCGGGTCGGTGAGCGGGCCGATGGTGTCGAGCAGCTCGACGACCGAGCCGGGCCAGCCGTGGGTCATGATCAGCGGCAATGCGTCCTCGTGCCGCGACCTGACGTGGATGAAGTGGATCTCGACGCCGTCGATCTCGGTGGTGAACTGCGGCAAGGCGTTCAGCCGCGCCTCGCACCGGCGCCAGTCGTGCTCGCCCGCCCAGTAGCGGGCGAGCTCCAGCAGCATCGTCCGCTGCACCCCCTGCGATCGGTCGGGCACGAGTTCCTCGGCGGGCCAGCGCGTCGCCTCGATGCGGCGGCGCAAGTCGTCGATCTGCGCTTCGGGAACCTTGATCTGGAAGGACGGGGTCGTGGTGTCGACGGTTGTGGTCATGACGCCTCCGTGAGCGCTACCTGCGGTCGATGACACCACCGAGCGTGCTCACCCCCGACCGGGCATCGCGCCCTTGACGACCCCGGCCTGCTCACTGGTCTGCCCGGGACACGCGCGGGCCGGAGGACGTGCGGGCTCAGGCGGGGACCGGTCTGGAGTCGGCACTCGGGAGAGCGCGGAGGAGCTCCTGGCGGGAGCGGATGCGGAGCTTGGCGAAGACCTTGCGGAGGTGCCACTCCACGGTGCGCGGGCTCAGGAAGAGCTGCGCGCCGATCTCCGGGTTGGACAGCCCTTCGCGCGCCAGTCCCGCGATGTGCCGCTCCTGCGGGGTGAGCTCGTCGCGCGCTTCGACGCTCCGCGCCCGCACCCGCTCGCCGGTGGCGACCAGCTCGTGGCGGGCGCGTTCGGCGAACGCCTCCATGCCGACGGTCGAGAACAGGTCGTGCGCCGCTCGCAGCTGTGTGCGCGCGTCGACGCGGCGCGTGCCGCGGCGCAGCCATTCCCCGTAGAGGAGGTGCGCGCGTGCGAGGTGGGGGCGAAGCCGCGTCCGGGAGAGACGGGCGATGGCCTCCTGGTAGGAGCCCTCGGCGGCCTCCCCTTCGCTCAGCAGCGCGCGGGAGTGGGCGTGCATGCCGAGGGCCCAATCGGCGTCACTCCCGTGGACCTGCTCATCGAGGCGCGCGAGCGCACCCGCGGCGAGCTCGGTGTTCCCCGTCCTGGTGGCGGCCTCGATCAGCTCGGCCAACGCCCATGCGGTGACGAACAGCTCCGGCGTTCCCCGGGTGGCCGCCACGGCCGCCACCAGGGCCTCCTCGTAGCGGCCGAGGCCGTTCATCAGCACGGCGTTCGCCCAGTGCGCGTACTGGACGGCGGTGCCCTGGCCCTTGGCGGAGGCTCCCTCGACGACGGCCGCGATCAGCTCCGAAGCCTCGGCTTCCCGCCCGCGGAGCCCCGCGAGCGAGATCGCGGCGTAGGGGGCGATGCGGCTCTTCGTCGCCTCCCGGACAGCGTCGACCTCCGCCACCATCACTTCGGCGAGTTCGAAGTCGCCGCCCCACGCGGCGGCCTGACCGCACACGTTGTCCGCCACGGCGAGGACCTCGAGCGCTCCCGAGTCCCGCGCGAGCTGCACCGCGCGCCTCGGGATCTCGAGTCCGCCGTCGTGGTCCCACAGCCAGATCGCCGCCCGCGCCGCCAGCCAACCCCACCGCAGCACCTCGTCCACGGAGGCCTCGCTGCTCGCGAACGCAGCCACCGCGCGCTCCAGCGCGGGCGCCGCCGTGCGCGTGCCCGCGGTGAAGATCAGCGCGAGGCCGTCGAGCAGCAGGTCGCGGGCCAGCGCCCCATCCGTGGGCTCGGGCGCCACCGCCACGGCACGGGAGACGTCGAGCAGCCCGCCACCCGGGGCCGCGAGGTGCCCGGCGAACAGCGCCGCTCCCCACGCGTCGAGGTAGGTGTTGCGGCAGAGGCGCACGTCGAGCGCCTCGAGCCGACGCGCCGCCTGGAGCAGCAGCAGCGGAGAGTCGCCACCGCGGTTCTGGGCGAAGGCGATCTCGGCCCGGAGCAGGACCACCCGGGCCCGCCCGAGCTCGTCGAGCGGCCCGGCGTCCGCGACCGACAACAGTCCGCGCGCCACGTCGAACGCTCCCGCACCCAGGCTCGCCTGGGCGGCGGCGAGTGCCCGCTCGGCCCGTCGCTCGGGGTCGTTGGTGACGGCCACCGCCCGTTGCAGGAGCGCAGCCGTGGCCGCGCGGCCGCCGCGCGCCTGCGCCCGGCGCGCCGAGAGCTCGAGCTCGCGCGCGACGTCCTCGTCCGGTCCGGCTGCGGCAGCAGCCAGGTGCCAGGCGCGCCGGTCGGGATCGACGGTGCGGTTCGTGACCTCGGCCAACGCCGAGTGGGTCGCTCGACGGTCCGGGCCACTGGCCGCCCGGTAGACGGCCGAGCGCGCCAGGGGATGCCGGAAGGTCACGCGTTCCTGGAGGGTGAGCAGTCCTTCCGTCGCGTCAACCGCGGACGGCGAGATCCCCAGGCGCTCACAGGCGCCGCGCACGAGCAGCGGATCGCCGACCGGCTCCGCCGCCGCCACCAGCAACAGGCGGCGCGCGTCTTCGGGGAAGCCTTCGAGTTGTCGCAGGTAGCTCGTCTCGATCCGCTTCGCGAGATCGCGGCCTTCCAGCATCCCGAACCCGTCGGCCAACTGCGTGACGGTCAGCCCTCGGGGAAGCTCCAGGAGCGCCAGCGGGTTGCCCCGCGTCTCCGCGAGGATCCGGTCGCGCACCTGCCGGTCGACGGCGAACCGCACCGACGCGCTCAACAGTGCGCGAGCGTCGCCGTTCAGCAGCCCGCGCACCTCGAGCTCCGGCAGGTGCCGCAACTCCTCGCCGGGCACGCGCGCCGCGAACACGAGCCCCACGGGCTCGGCCAGCAGGCGGCGGGCCACGAAGCCGAGCGTCAACGCCGAGGTCTGGTCCAGCCACTGCGCGTCGTCGACGACGCACAACAGGGGACGTTCCTCCGCGGCCTCGGACAACAAGCTGAGCACGGCGAGGCCGACCAGGAACCGATCCGGCGCAGGCCCCGCGGCCAGGCCGAAGACCGTCCGCAGCGCGTCACGCTGCGGGCCGGGCAACCGGTCGACACGATCGAGCAGCGGTACGCACAACTGGTGCAGGCCCGCGAACGCCAGCTCCATCTCGGACTCGACCCCGACAGCCCGCTCGACGGTCAAGTCCGACGCCGCTGCGACCAGGTGCTCCAGCAGCGCCGTCTTCCCGATCCCGGCCTCGCCGCGAACCACCAACGACCGACTCGTGCCCCGGCGGACGTCCTCGATCAAGCCGTCCAGTAGAGCGCACTCGTCAGCCCGACCGAGAAGGCTCATCGCGGCCTCGATTCCCCGACGCCGGCTCCACACCGGACGCGGTCCGTGGACAGCCTGGCAGCATCGCCCTGGGGTAGCCAGGGCCCGTGCGCCTTCCGCTCGAGCCGTGCAGGCCTACGGGCGGCTGTGATGAAGGCTGATCGCGCCGCGGCTCGGGCTAGCCTCGGCCGGGTGCGGATCGAACAAGTGTGGCGCTACCCGGTCAAGTCGATGCTCGGCGAGCAGATCGACCTGGCGCACGTCGAACCGGCGGGCGTGCGGGGTGATCGGGCTTTCGCCGTGGTCGACGAGGAAACCCGCAAGATCGCCAGTGCCAAGCAGCCCCGGCTGTGGCGGGCGCTGCTGCAGGCCACCGCCGCCCGCGAGACCCCCGACGGCGGCGGGCTGCGGATCAGCCTGCCGGGCGGGCAGCAGACCACCGACACCGATCCGGACGTCCACCAGCAGCTGTCGCTGCTGCTCGGCCGCGCCGTGCGACTGTCCGCGACGCCCCCCGATGCGCCCGACATCGACCGCGCCGATCCGGACGAGGTGCTCGCCCACGGCGTCGATGCCGTCGTCGCGGCGCCGCAGCTGGTCCTCGGCGAGGCGGTCCCGGCCCCGACGTTCATCGACTACGCCCCGCTGCACCTGATCACCACCGCGACGCTGGAGCACATCGGGCAGGACGCGATCCGCTATCGCCCGAACCTGGTCATCCGCACGCCGCCCGGCCACCCACCCTTCGCCGAGAACGACTGGGTCGGTCGCACGGCCGTCATCGGCGACGCGGTGGTGGCGCGGATCGTGTTGCCGACACCGCGATGCGCCATCCCGACGCTCGAACACGGCCCACTGCCCCGTGACCCGGCGGCGCTGCGCAGCCTCATGGCCCAGAACCGCGTCGAGGTGCCCGGGTTCGGCGTCCTGCCCGCGGCCGGGGTCTACGCCACCGTCGAACGGTCCGGCCCGGTCGGCGTCGGCGCCACGTTCGACGTGGCCGCCTGACCGTCCTCCGGCTCGGCCACCCGGTCGAGCGGGTCGGGTTTCCGCAGTGCGCCGGTGGGCTACGAACTGCTGTGACGGACGCACAGAGGAGCCGCTATGTCCGATGAGCGATTCATCCCGTTCCGCAAGTCCGACGTCGTCACGATGTGCGCCGACGAGGTGTCCGACGAGGAGCGCGAGCCCTTCCGCGCCGTCGTCGAACTGCTGGAGAGCCTGCTGCACCACGAGTTCCGCGGACGGCTCGAAGCGCTGAAGGACGCCTACTACCCGTTCAACCCCGACGTCGACGTGCGCTCCGTGCGCGAGCCCAGCGCCGCCGAACGCGATGCCGCGCAGGAACGCCTCGTCGAGGAGCTGACCGCCCTCGCCGAGGCCGCCAACTTCGAGCGGATCAGCCCCGATGACCTGGACCGGGCGTTCGTCGAGGAGTCGTTGGTGAAGGTCCGGCTGGAGGCCGACTTCGACGACTTCGAGCACGTCGTGTTCTACCGCCGCGGCGTGCACACCCGCGAGGAGCAGGTGAAGCGGTGGTTCGGGCTGCGCCGCAAGGACGTCACGTTCACGAACTACGGGAAAGTCCTCGTCTACGTGAAGTTCAAGGACGCCGCCCACTTCGAGGCGCTGGGCAAGAAAGAAGAAGGCCGACAACCTGCCGTTCGCGCCCGGCTCGATGATCATCAAGCTGTTCCAGGACGTGCCCCGCGCCGACCTGGAGATGCTGTTCCCGAACGCGCGCGTGCGGATGCGGACGATCGACAAGCTGCTGATCGGGGTACCCGCGGTGGTCTCCGGGATCATCATGGTGGTCACGAAGCTGGTCGCGGCGCTGTTGCCCGTGCTGTTGTTGCTGGCCTTCTGGTTCGGGCTGCGTCGCGAGCCGGTCGAGCTCAGCCAGGGCCAGCTCGTCACGCTCGGCGCGGGCCTCGCGGCGCTCGGCGGCTTCCTCGTGCGCCAGTTCGGCAAGTTCAAGAACCGCAAGATCCAGTTCATGAAGTCGCTGTCGGACAACCTCTACTTCCGCAACCTCGACAACGACGCCGGTGTGTTCAACCACCTGCTCGACGCCGCGGAGGAGGAAGAGGTCAAGGAGGCGGTGCTCGCCTACCACTTCCTGCGCACCGCCGAGGGAGCGCTCACCGCCGACGAGCTGGACCGCCGCATCGAGGACTGGTTCTCGCGGCGTTGGGAAGCCGAGTTCGACTTCGAGGTCGCCGACGGCGTGCGCAAGCTGCGCAGGCTGCGGCTGATCGACGACACCGAGGGCGGGCTGTCGGCCGTAGCGCTGGAAGAGGCCGCTCGGCGTCTCGACGAGACCTGGGACGACCTGTTCGTCTACAACACCCGCGGTGCGACGGCGACGCACGCGCGGACGTGACGCTCCGCACACCGGACGCCGGGCGGTAGCGGCAACAGGCCACCTAGGGGGCACCTAGGGGTGCCGCGCGGCGCCGCGCTGGTCACTCCGTGTCGCATTTTCGCGGTTCCTGCTCCATCATCGGGTGGGGGCGTCGTGCGCGCGGCGGCCTCGAGCGCCGCAACCAAGGGACATCGCCATCCGATTCGGTCAGACGTCACCAGTTGGGCAGGCGCGGGCACGATCGCGGTGGCGCTGCGGTGTGCGCCCATGGTCTTGTGGGAATGGTGCACAGCGTCGCAGCCGCTCGCAGGCTCGCCGAGTGAGCAGCGCCGCCGATTACAGCAGCGGTCGGCCCCGAGACCGCCCCAGGGGAGACGCATGACCGGCAACGCCACCTTCCGCTTCGACCGCGCGTCGGTCGTGTCCGTCTGCGGGGTCGACGCCCCCCGCGTCGTGACGTCCGCGGAGTTCGACGATCGGCTGGCCGACACCTACCACCGGGTGGGCCTGCGCCCCGGGCTGCTGGAGGGGCTGGCCGGGATCGTCGAGCGCCGGTGGTGGCCGCGCGACGTGAGCTTCTCCGACGCCGCCGCGATGGCAGGCGCCAAGGCGCTGGCCGAGGCGGGGGTGGACCCGTCCGATGTCGGCCTGCTGATCGACACCTCGGTGAGCCGGGCTCACCTGGAGCCGTCGGCGGCCGCCGCGGTACACGCCGCGCTCGGCCTGCCCACGTCCTGCCTCAACTTCGACCTGGCCAACGCCTGCCTCGGCTTCCTCAACGGGATCCAGCTGGCCGCCGTCATGATCGACGCGGGCCGGATCGACCACGCGCTGATCGTGGACGGCGAGGGCGCGCGCCACACCCACGAGGTCACCCTCGACCGGCTGGCCCGGCCGGACGCCTCCCGCGAGGACGTGCTGGCGCAGTTCGCCACCCTCACCCTCGGCTCCGGCGCGGCCGCGATGGTGCTGGGCCGCTCGGACCTGCACCCGGAGGGCCACCGGCTCGTCGGCGGCGTCACCCGGGCCGCGACCGAGCACCACCTGCTGTGCGTCGGCGACCTCGAGTCCATGCAGACCGACACCAAGGGCCTCCTCGACGCGGGCATGGCGATCTCCACGGCGCTGTGGCGGGACGCGGCGGCGGAGTTCGACTGGTCCGACATGGACCGCTACGTCGCCCACCAGGTCTCCCAGGCACACACGACCGCGATGTGCCGGACCGTCGGCATCGACCCGTCCCGGGTCCCGGTGACGTTCCCGACCCGGGGGAACATGGGGCCCGTCACGATCCCCTTCACGCTCGCCACGCAGCTCGACTCGCTCCGGGCCGCCGATCGGGTGCTGCTCATGGGCGCGGGCTCCGGCATGAACGCCGCCTGCATGGAAGTGGTCTGGTGAGGGCGCACGCCCGCACCAGCGCCGCATCGAAGCCACCCGCCGGGCTGCCGGGGCTGCGCCCGAACTGGTCGCGGTTGGTCACCGCGACCGACGACGAGGGGGTCGAGCGCACCTGGCACGTGCTCGACAACGGGGTCGAGGCGACCATCGGGACGATGCTGTGCGTGCACGGCAACCCCACGTGGTCCTACCTGTGGCGGCGGTTCCTCGCCGAGGCCCCCGAGGGGTGGCGGGTGGTGGCCGTCGACCAGCTCGGCATGGGCTTCTCCGAGCGCCCGGAGCGCGCCCGCACCCTCGCGCAGCGGATCGGCGACCTCACGGCCGTGGTCGACGCGCTCGACGTCACCGGACCGGTCGTGACGGCGGGGCACGACTGGGGCGGCGTGATCTCGCTCGGCTGGGCGCTGGCCCACCGCGACCGCGTGCGCGCCGTCGTCCTCGCCAACACCGCCGTCCACCAGCCCGCCGACGCGGCCGCGCCGTCGCTCATCCGGCTGGCCCGCACCCCGGCGCTTCGGCACGCGATCTGCACCGCCACGCCCACGTTCGTCCGCGTCGCCGGCGCCCTCTCCCGGCCCGGCCTGCCCGCCGACGTGCGCGACGCCCTCGCCGCGCCGTACGGCACGGCGGCCAGGCGGCACGCCGTCGGCGCGTTCGTGGAAGACATCCCGCTCGAAGCCGAGCACGTCAGCGCGCCGACGCTGGACGGCATCGCCGCGGGTCTCCCGGCGCTGGCCGACGTGCCCGTGCTGATGCTGTGGGGCCCCCGCGACCCCGTCTTCTCCGACCGCTACCTGCGCGACCTGCGCGCGCGGCTGCCGCACGCGCACGTCCACCGCTACGAGCGGGCCTCGCACCTCGTCACCGAAGACGCTCCCGACAGCGCGGTCGACGCCTGGCGCTGGCTGCAGAGCCGGGACGAGGGTCCGCCGCCGCAGGCCCCGCGTCCTGCCGACCGGCCGCCGGTCTGGGCCGCGTTGGAGGCGCGCGCGGGCGACCCGGCCGCCGCCGTGGTCGAGCTCGCGGACGGCCGCCGCACCATCTCGTTCGACCTGCTGGAGCGGCGGGTGCGCGAGCTCGCCGCGGGTCTCGCTGCCACCGGTGTCCGCGCCGGGGAACGGGTGGCGCTGCTCGTGCCGCCCGGAGCCGACCTGACGGCCGCGGCCTACGCCTGCTGGCGGGCGGGCGCGGTCGTCGTGCTCGCCGACGCGGGGCTCGGCCCGGTCGGCCTGGCCCGCGCTCTGCGCGGCGCGGCCCCCGACCACGTCATCGGGGTGGCGCGCGGGCTCGCGCTGGCCCGGCTGCTGGGCATCCCGGGCCGTCGGATCCTCGCGGGGCGCGCGAGCCGGGCGCTGCGCCGCCTGCTCGGCTCCCCACCCGGCCTGGCCGACATCGCCCGCACCGGCCGCGGGATCGCCCCGCCGCCACCCGTCGACCCGGACGCCGCGGCCGCGGTGCTGTTCACCTCCGGCGCGACCGGGCCCGCGAAGGGCGTGGTCTACCGCCACCGCCAACTGCAGGCCCAGCTCGACACCCTGCGCACCGCCTACGGGATCACCCCCGACGACCGGCTCGTGGCGGCGTTCCCGCCGTTCGCGCTCTACGGGCCCGCGCTGGGCATCGCCTCCGCCACCCCGGCTGCCCGCGCACCGCAGCACCTCACCGCGGCCGCCCTCGCGACCGCCGCCGAGGCCGTGGCGGCCACCGTCGTCTTCGCCTCGCCCGCCGCCCTGCGCGGCGTCGTGGCGACCGTCGACGGGCTCGGCCCGACCCATCGGGCGGCGCTGGCCCGGATCCGCCTGGTCGTCTCCGCGGGGGCTCCGGTGCCTGCGGCGCTGCTGCACGCCCTGGGCGCCGTCCTCCCCCGCGCCGCCTTCCACACCCCGTACGGCATGACCGAAGCACTGCCCGTCACCGACGTCTCGCTGGCCGAGATCGACGCCGCGGGGTCCGGCGACGGCGTCTGCGTCGGGCGGCCGCTGCCCGAGGTCGCCGTGCGGATCAGCCCGCTGTCGGCCGACGGGACGGCCGACGGCCCGCTGACCGACGAGAGCGGGGTGACCGGCGAGGTCTGCGTCCGCGCGGCCCACGTCAAGGACCACTACGACCAGCTCTGGGCCACCGAGCGCGCCACGTCGCGCGACGCCGGGTGGCACCGCACCGGCGACGTGGGCCACCTCGACGACAAGGGGATGCTGTGGGTCGAGGGCCGCACCGCCCACGTGATCACGACCGCGGCGCGGCCGGTCACGCCGGTCGGCGTCGAGCAACGCGTCGAGGCCGTTGACGGCGTCACCGCCGCCGCCGTCGTCGGGGTGGGTCCGCGGGGCGCGCAGCAGGTGGTGGTCGTCGTCGTGAGCGACGCCCCGCCGCGGCGGCCCGCGCCCCGGCTGGCCCCCGAGCCGCTCGCCGACGCCGTGCGCGCGGCGGCGGGTGTCGAGGTCGCCGCCGTGCTGCGCGCCGACGCGGCTGCCGGTCGACATCCGGCACGCCTCCAAGGTCGACCGCAGCCGGGTCGGCCGCTGGGCCGAGCGCGTGCTGGCGGGCGGGCGCGCCGGGAGCAGGCCGTGAAAGTCCTGGTCACCGGGGCGAGCGGCATGCTCGGGGGCGCGGTCGCCGATGCGCTGGCGGCCCGCGGCGACGACGTCACGGTGCTGCAGCGGCGACCCGCAGGCCTACGGCACCGCGAGGTGCTCGCCGACGTCGTCGACGCCGCGGCCGTCCGAGGCCGCCGTCGCAGGCCACGACGCCGTCGTGCACCTCGCCGCCAAGGTCGACATCCAGGGCCGGTACCGCGAGTTCGCCCGGGTCAACATCACCGGCACCCGCAACGTCGTGTCCGCCTGCCGTCGCGCGGGCGTGGCCCGGCTCGTGCACGTCTCCACGCCCGCCGTCGCGCACCACGGGAGCGCGCTGGTCGGCGCGCCCGCCGGGCCCGCGGATCCCCGCTCGGCCCGCGGGCACTACGCCCGGAGCAAGGCGGCCGCGGAGTGGGTGGCGCTCGCCGCCGACGCGGCTCCCGACGGTCCGGCGACCGTCGTCGTGCGCCCGCACCTGGTGTGGGGGCCGGGCGACACCCAGCTCATCGGCCGCATCATCGCCCGCGCCCGGGCGGGCAGGCTGCTCGTCGTCGGCTCGGGGGCGGCGCTCATCGACACCACCTACGTCACCAACGCCGCCGACGCGCTCGTCGCCGCCCTCGACCGCTGCGCGGCGGCGCGGGGGCAGGCCCTGGTGGTGTCCAACGGCGAGCCGCGCCCGGTCGCCGAGCTCCTCACCGCCATCTGCCGGGCGGCGGGCGCCGCACCCCCGCGCCGCTCCGTTCCGCGCTCGGTCGCCTTCGGGGCCGGTGCGGTGGTCGAGGCCCTCTGGAGCGGGCGGGGCGAGCCGCCGATGACCCGGTTCCTCGCCGAGCAGCTCAGCACGGCCCACTGGTTCGACCAACGCCGCACGCGGGAGGTGCTGCGCTGGACCCCGCGCGTCAGCATCGCGGAGGGCCTCGCCGCACTGGCCCGACACGGCGCGTGAGCCCGGGACGGTCGCTTCCTCAGAGGCCGAGGCCGCGCCGTCCGACGGCGTTCAGGTCGTCGACGCCGAACCGGCCGTCCCACGTCCGCTCGTAGTGCTCGGCCGGGAAGTCGCTCGGGCTGGCCCCGCTGCGCAGGGCCTCCCGTACCTGGACGGCGTAGTCGGCGTTGCGCGGGCACCACGGGGCGGCGGGGATGTACATGACGTTGCCCCAGCCCTTCTGGTCGGTGACCGGGGCGACGCCGTGGACCATGTCGCAGTGCCACCAGACGGAGTCGCCCGCGCGAACGTCCGGGATGCCGGTGACGGCGTTCATCAGCAGCGGGTGCCACTGCTCGTTGGCCGGGAAGACCTTGCCGACGGTGACGCCGCACATGTCGTCCTCGGGCACGTCGGCCAGCAGCGGCCGCAGCATCAGGTACGCCATCGCCTCGGGGATCGGCACGGTGTGGAGCACGCCCTGGTCGTGGTCCATGTCCGACAGCGCCGTCCACCCCTGGAAGGTGCGGAACACCGAGGTCATCGTCGAGCCGGGGTACTGCGGGCCTGCGGTGCGGTGCGCGGCGTCCCACGGGTCGTACTGCTCGACCGCGCCGTCGAAGAGGTGCCGGAACGCGGCCTGGTTGGCCCGGGTCATCCAGAGGTCGAGGGTGCCGGGATCGAGGTGGGTGCCCAGGCCCGCGGAGTCCGCGCCCGGGGGCCTGCGGCGGATCCGGTCGGGGTAGAGGCAGTCGCGGTCGGGCTCGAACCACGTCACGCCCTCGGACTCGTGGCGCCAGCGGCCGTTGAGGAACGCCTGCACGCGGGCCATGCGCTCGCTCTGGCGAGCCTGCATCTGGGCGGGTGACCAGTAGATCGGGTAGATCTCGGGCTTCGACCCGACGGTGCCGAAGAAGTCGTCCCCGGGGCCGCGGTAGGTCTCGAAGAACCGGTTGCGCTCGACGTAGTCGACGATGGCGGCGTCCCACTCCAGCGCCTGCTCGCGCGGGAAGTGCCCGCGGATCACCGCGCAGCCGCGCCGTTGCAGCTTGGCCAGCAGCTCCGGGCTGACGGTGCCTGCCGCGATGTCGGCGTAGTCGATCACCGGCCAGACCGGCTCCCCGCGCTCCGCCTCCGCGGCGATGTCGGCCACCTGCGCAGCGACGCGCTCCTCGATGACCGCGAAGACCTCCTCCACCGTGCGGCCGGAGGCGGCGATGCGCGCCCGCAGTGCGGCCTTGACCTCCCGGACCGCGGCCCGCAGGTCGTCGGGGGTGGTCTCCCAGTGCGGCAGCGCGGGGAGGACGGCGGTGGGAACGCTCACGACGATCCTTTCAGTCAGGAGTCCTTACTTGTGTATCAATCTAGGCCCTCCTTCGTCATTGGGCAAGACTCCTTACTAGAGTCGGGGTGTGACCCCCGCGAAGCCGTCGCTGGAGCTGCTGCGCTCCCTGACCGACGAGCACGTCCTGCGCGCGCTCATGGACCACCCGCGCCTCACCCGCGCCGAGATCGCCACGCGCACCGGCCTGTCCAAGCCGACCGCTTCGGAGAGCGCGCGCAGGCTCACCGAGGTCGGGCTGTTGCGCGACACCGGCGAACGCACCAGCGGCCGCGGGCGCATCGGCAGCTACTACGCGCTGGCCGCCGACCTGGGCACTGCGCTGGCCGTCGACATCAGCCCCACGGCCGTCGTCGTCGAAGCCGTCGACGTCTACGGGCACACCGTGCGGCGGGCGGAACGGCCGCTCCCCCGACCCACCGGCCCGGCCCACGTCGCCGACGCGCTGCGCAGCGGCGCCCGCGACGCCGGGCGCGCCCACCTCGCCGTCGTCAGCGCCGCCGATCCCGTCGACCGCGGCACCGGGCGACTCGTCCACCTGCCCGACGCGCCGTTCCTGGTCGGCGAGCTCTCCCCCGCCGACGTCCTCGCGCCCCTCGTCGACGGCCCCGTCGAGACCGACAACGACGTGAACTGGGCCGCCCGCGCCGAACAGGCCCACGCCGGGCCCGGCGCACTCGCCGATTTCGCCTTCCTCCACCTCGGCGAAGGCCTCGGCTGCGCCCTCGTCAGCGACGGCGAGGTCCGCCGCGGACACCACGGCCTGTCCGGGGAGATCGCGCACCTGGTGACCACCGGCCGCGACCTCCGCGCCATGCCCTTCACACAGGTCTTCGCCGAGCTCGGCCTGCGCAGGCCGGGCACCACCGCCATCGACGACGAGCGGCTCCTGCGCGCGCTCGACAGCCAGGCCGCCGTCCGGGAACAGCTCGCCCGCGCCATCGCGGGCGCCATCGCGGCGCTCATCGCCCTCGCCGATCCCGAGGTCGTCGTCCTCGGCGGCAGCTGGGGCACCCACCCCGCGCTGCAACAGGCGATCCGCACCCACCTCGCCCGGCTGCCACGCTCGGTGGCGCTACGGCCCGCCGCCGTTCACGACCAGCCCGCCCTCGCAGGCGCCCGACAACGCGCGGTCCACCAGCTGCGGGACTCGATCATCACCCGCAGCCACGCGGGCTCCGCCGGATAGCCCGACATCGCGTACGGCCGGTCCACGTCGCGCCCGAAGGGGATGGTCAAGTTACGCCGTGGACGAGATAGCCTCCCCCTGCGGGGAGTGTCTGGCACGAGTACCGAACCAGCGGGGCGAAGCGATGAACGAGACGATTCGGTCCGACGGGCTGCCGTTCACGATCAGCGACCATTGGCCCCGACCCTCCGTGTGCCTCGTTCGTCTGGCAGGCGAGCTCGACGCCGCGACCGCCGCAGCGGTGATCGGGTTCCTCCGCGACACCACGGTCCGCAATCCTGCCCACCTGGTTCTGGACCTGGCGGGCGTGCGGTTCCTGGCCTCCGCAGGCGTCGGGATCATCATGGCGGCCATGCGGAACGCCGACGGGATCCGCGGACAGCTGCACCTCGTCGGGGTCGCCGACAACCTGATCGTCAGCCGCGTGCTGGACATCACCGGCGTGCGACCGCTCCTCGACATCCACCCCGGTCTCGAGCACCTGCTGGCCTCCCTCGGCCACGATTGACGAGTTATCGGCCCGGTGCGCGGAGCCTGGCGAGCAGGGTGTCCAGATCGGGGGCGACGTCGAGGTGGTCGAGCAACCCGACCATGGCCAGCGGCCGTTTGACCGCCGGGTTGTCGAGGACGCCGACCAGGTGGAGCTGGCCGTGGATCCCGGTGTCGCCCGTGGCGATCAGCAACCCGATGCCCGACGAGGTCAGGAACGTCACCTCGGACAAGTCGAGGATCAGGTGCCGGGGGATGAGCGCGGCGCCCTCCGTCAGGAACGCGGTGGTGCGCGGCACGGTGCGCACGTCGAGATCTCCGGCGATGGCGACCAGCCGGATGTCGGGATCGACCTGTCGTGCGCTGATCGTGAAGCCGGCGTCGTCGACTACTTCTTCACCCATGGCCCCTCGGGCTCCTCGCATCCGATCGATCCACGGTAGTCGACGGAGGCAGGATCCGGTCCACGACCGTCAGGACCGCATCCCGATAGGGGCGGGCATCGAGATCGGGTTCCCAGGCCCGCTGCAGCAGGAACCCCTGGACGAGCGCGAGCAGCACCCGGGCGAACGCCTCGGGATCGATGTCGGGGTCCAGCAGCCCGCGGGCGCGGGCGTCGGACAGGAGGCGCACGACCTCGTCGAGCGGCGCCAAGCCCTCCGCCACGATCCGGCGCAAGCGCGGGTCGTGCTGGGCGTTGGCCCACACGTAGACGGTGACGCGGCGACGACGGGCCTCGTCGGGGTCGGTGACCCGGTCGAACCAGTCGGACAGGAACCGCCGCGCCGCTCCCGGCAGGTCATCGGGGCTCCCGGCGAGCGCCGAGGCCAGCAACGCCCGCTCGTACTCGTGGCGCTCGGCCGCGACCGCCTCGACGATCGCCTCCTTGCCGTCGAAGTAGCGGTAGATCGCCCCGACGCTCATGCCCGACTCGTCGACGATGTCGTGCATCGACGCCTTGTCCAGACCCGAGCGCTCGAAGCAGGCCATCGCCGCGTCGAGGATCCGCCGCCGCTGCGCCGACCGGCGGGCCTCACCGATGCGCGGCATCAGCGGGCGGCCGGTGCGCCGACGACGTCGGTGACGGCGATCCGGTACAGCCGCGAGCCCCGCTCGCGCCGCCCGTCGAACCAGACCCGGCCCGCGTCGTACGTCGAGGTGTCGACGCGCACCCAGAAGCCGTGCTCGGCGAAGAACTCCGTCGCTTCCTCGGGCAACAGGCCGAACGTCCACGGCTCCCCCGCCCTGGCGACCCCCCGCACCCAGCGCCGGGCCTCGGGGAACGGGCTGGGCTCCACCAGCGCGCGACGGTCGACGTAGGTGAGGACCAAGCGCGACCCCGCGGCGGCGAGATCGTGGACGGTGTCCAGCGTGGCCGCCACCGCCGCGCGGGTGAGGTAGTTGGTGACGCCCTCCCACACGAACACGGCAGGCACCGCGGAGTCGAAGCCCGCCCCGCGCAACGCGCTCGCCAGGTCGTCGACCTCGAAGTCGACCGGCACGTAGGTCAGCCGCCCACGTCGCAGCTCCAGCCGGTGCACCACGGCCCGCTTGGCGGCCTGGGTCGCGGGGTGATCGACTTCGAAGATCGCGCACCCGGCGAGGGCAGGCAGGCGATGGGCCCGCGTGTCGAACCCGGCACCCAGGAGCACGCACTGCCCGCAGCTCGCCATCGCGTCGGCGACCTCGTCGTCGATCGCTCTCGTGCGCGCGACCGCCGAGGGCCGGGGGCCCGGGCCTGCCACGGCGTCGTAGAGACCGACCGCAGGCCCCCGCAGGAGCGGCACGCGCGCGGCGGCGGCGAGCACGCGCAACGCCGGACGCAGGAACGCCACGGCGTAGGGATCGCTGAACAGCCGCTGCCCCGGCGGACGTGCCGACTCGAATGCCCGCTGCAGGGCGACGGTCTCGGCGGTGAAGCTCGATCGGTCCTCCATAGCGAATGATTGTTCGCGGAAGCGCGCCGCCGATGCAACCGACTTCCCGTCGACGCCACTTCGTGATCTCGTGCGGGATCCGCGCCGAGCGGTTCGAGAGGAGGCGGCGGCCGTGGCACCTTCCTCCCGCCCCGGCCGGTGAGCCCGCGCCGCGTGCGCGTGATCCTGCTGGCGTTGTCCGCGGCGATCTTCGTGACGATCTCGTACGAGGCCATGCCCATCGGGCTGCTCACCGAGATCGCCGCCCAGCTGCACACCGACACCGCGGGCGGTGGCCTGCTGGTGTCGTCCTACGCGCTGGTGGTGGTGATCGGCTCGATACCGCTCAGCGCGGCGGTCGCCCGCTACGACGCCCGCGCGGTCCTGCTGGCCATGCTGGTCGTCTTCGCCCTCAGCAGCGCGCTGGTCGCGACGAGCACCACCCTCGCACTGGCCGTCGCGGCCCGGCTGCTCGGCGGCGCCGCGCACGCGATCATCTTCACCGCCGTGTTCCGGATCGCCCTGGCCATCGTCGCGCGGGAGCGCCGCGGGCGCGCCGCAGGCACCGTCGCGGCGGGCAACGCCGTCGCGCTCTCGCTGGGGCTACCCGCCGCCACCGCGCTGGGCGCGGCCACGAGCTGGCGGCTCCCGTTCGGGGTCGCCACGGTCGCGTTCGTGCTCATCGCCGCCGTGACCGCGCTCGTCGTGCCCGTACGCCTCCCGGCGACGGAGCCCGACCCGTCCGCGAAGATGATCCTGGCGGCGGTGCGCAGGCCGAGCATGCTGCGCGTCGGGATCACCGTCGTGCTCACCACCGGCGCCCACTTCGCCACCTACACCTACATCCAGCCGATCCTCGTCGAGATCGGCCTGTCCGCGGCCCAGATCAGCCTGATCCTGCTCGGCTACGGCGCCGCCGGGGTCGTGGGCCTGCTGGTCGTGACCCCGTGGGTCGACCGCTGCCCCCGGGCGCTGATCCTCGTCACGATGGCGCTGCTCTGCGCCTCCCTGGTCGCGCTGTGGTGGAGCCGACCCCACCTGCCCACGACCGTCGCCTCCGTGCTGGTGTGGGGGCTCGCGCTCGGCGCGTTCCCGGTACTGGCCCAGGTGATGGCCCTGCGCGCCAGCCCCGACACCCCGTCGGCGGCGGCCCCGATGAGCGGCACCACCTTCAACATCGGGATCACCCTCGGGTCCGCCGTGGGCGGGCTCCTGCTCACCACGACCACCTCCACCGGGCTCGTCGCGACGAGCACCGCCGCCGTCGCCGTCGTGCTGGCCCTCAGCGCGGTGCCCCGCTGGCTGCCTGCCGATCGAGCCCGCCGGGGGGCCGTTAGGCGGGATCCGGTCAGGCCATGCCCGAGGCGGCGAGGGGGTTGTAGCCGTCGGAGGTGAGCAGGGCCTGCATCTGGCGGCGGCGGACGCCGATGTTGGAGCCCTCGATCACCGGGTAGGCCAGCGCCTCGTGGAGGTGGCGCAACAACGGGAAATCGGTGTCGTAGGCGGAGACGCCGACCACCTGGACCAGGTCGTTGATCACCTGGACCGCGGTCTCGGAGCCGAACACCTTGGAGTGCAGCGCCCACTCCAGCCCCTGCGGGTCGCCCGACAGCGCGGCGTCGAGGGCCCGCCAGGACAGCAGGCGGACGGCCTCGATCCGGGCCTTGGCGTTGGCGAGCACGTCGGCGACGGCCTGGTGCTCGATGATCGGCACGGCGCCGCCGCGGCGTTCGGTCGTGGCGAAGCGGTAGGCGACGTCGAACGCCTGGCGCATCGCCGCCACCGCGAACGTCCCGATCGAGGCGCCGCTGCCGATGAAGGCGTTGCGGGTGAGCTCGACGCCCTGGCCCTCGGCGCCGAGCAGGTTGGCCCGCGGCACCCGCACGTCGCGCAGGCGCACCTGCGCGGTGAGGCAGCCGCGCAGGCCGGGCAGGTCGTAGAGCTTCTGCACCTCGATGTGCCCGGCGAGGTGCTCGCGTTCGGCGACGAGGAGGGAGACCCCGCCCGGGGCGCGGCAGACGATGGTCATCACGTCGGGGCCGTCGCCGTCCCAGCCGGGCAGGTGCGACGCCCACGCCTTGCTCCCGTTGACCACGTAGTCGTCGCCGTCCGGCTCCGCCGTTGTGCGCGTGCCCTCGGCGGGCGGTGGTGCGTCGAAGTTGGCGCTCCCGGCGGGTTCGGAGTAGGCCATGGCCGCCACCGGGGTGCCGCTGTCGGCGAGGAAGGGCGCGACGAAGCGCTGGATCTGCTCGGGCGTCCCGACCTGGTACACCGGCACCAGGGCGATCAGCGGGCCCGCCATCGAGATGACGAAGTCCGGGCTGTGCGACGCCCATTCCTCGATGAGGATGGCCGCGTCCACCCCGCTGCTCGCGGCCCCGCCGAACGGCACGGGGATCAGCCCCTTGAGGAAGCCCGCCTCGACGGCCTTGGCGAACGCGGGCCGGGCGAGGTCGGCACGGCGGGCCGGGTCCGGCTCGTTGCGGACGGCCTCGGCGAGATCGCGGAGGTTCGCCTCGGCGAACTGCCGCGCCACCGCCTTCAGCTGCTCCTGCTGCGGCGAGAGAGCGAACGACACGGTCACGGCGCTCAGGGTCGTCCGGGAGGCGACGCGTGTCCGTTCAATCCGTGCGCGTCGACTGTCCACGTTGTGCAACGGCCGCGCGGCGGGCCTCGGTCGGGCTGCGCCCGAACTCGCGGCGGAAGGCGCGGCTGAACGACGACGGACCGTCGAACCCCACGGAGGCGGCGACCTCGGTGACCGTCGCCCGTGAGCCGGGGTCCGCGAGCAGCGTGGCGGCGCGTTCGAGCCGTCGGCGGCGGACCATCGCGGCGAACGTCTCGCCACCCGCGCTGACCGCGGCGTGCAGCGTGCGGGGCGAGACGCCCAGCCTGCGGCTGAGGCTCCCGACGTCCAGCGCCGGATCCGACAGCCGCTGCTCGACCTGGCGCTGGACCTCGGCCCGCAACGCCCCCCTCCGGTCGACGCCGACGGCGCCACGCTCGGCGGTCGCCGCGGACAGCGCGGCGACCAACGCGTGCTCGACGTCGGACGTCACCGCCGCACGGGCCGATCCGTCGAGCCGCCACATCGACGACATCACCGCGGCGACGACCGCGCCTGCGCCCTCGTTCGGCCAGCAGTCGGCGGTCTGGCGTCGCACGGCCTCCAGGCAGCCGCCGAGGATGTCGTGGGGCAAGCGGTAGGAGACCATCCGCCACGGACCGTCGAACTCGAAGCGGTAGGGCTCGGTCGTGTCGACGACGGTGAACTGCCCGGGCCGGACCAGCGACCGACGGCCGCCCTGCTCGGCGGCGCAGGTGCCTGCGATCTGCAGGTTCACGAAGACGTAGGCCCCGTCGGTGCGGGCCACCTCCCGGATCCCGTGCGAGGTCCGCTGCGGCTGGGAAGCGATCCGCGCCCGCACGATCCGGTTGTACGGGCGGGTCTCGACCCGGCTGCGAAAACCCTCGACGGGGCACAGCGGCGCGGGCGCGAGCGGCACGAAGGCCTCGCAGATCACTTCACGCCAGTACCCGAACTGCTCACGCGCGGGACGGACCGCCACATCCCACACCGCCATGCCGAGCATCTTCGCACCGGCCGGAGCCTTCCGGGAGCGCTGAGGGGCCCGAACCTCTCGGCTCGGGCCCCTCAGGAAATGCGATCAGGCTTCGGCGGTGACCTTCTTGCGCGAACGGCGCTTCGGCTTGGCCGGAGCCTCGGGCGCCGCCTCGGCAACCGGCTCGGCAACCGGCTCGGGAGCGGCGACTGCGTTTCCGCGGTTCTCGTACGCCTCCAAAACGGTGGACGAGATGCGACCGCGGGCCGACACCTCCAAACCGTTGGCGGTGGCCCATTCCCGGATCGCCGTGGTCTCTTCCCGCGGCCGACCCGCCCGCGCGGACATCCGCGGTCGCGATGCCGACACCGAGCCACCCGCGCGACGGGCGCTGCTCACGAACGGCGCGAAAGCATCCCGCAGCGCGGCCGCGTGCTTCTCGCTCAGGTCGATCTCGTAGGACTTCCCGTCCAAACTGAACGACACCGATTCGGCCGCTTCGCCGCCGTCGAGGTCATCGAGCAACTTGACTTCTGTGATCTGTGCCATCTTCTACTTTCCAACCTTGCTAGTGCGGAGGGGATGAATCCACCGTAGCAAACCATTCCCGCGCGCATCACAAACCCCCACGGTCGAGATTGCTTGTCACGCGAAGGACGGCGCTCCACAACGGTCCGGATTCACGCTGTTACCGTTCCGCCCGCGAGCGAGGAGACCTGAGATGACCGTGATCGCGATCGAAGAGCACTGGAACCTGCCCGAGCTGACCTCGGCGGTGCGAGCGCTTCCCGACGACCGCGGCGACGAGAGCATCGTGCTCGACGAACTGGGCGACAACCTGGAGCGGCTCGACGACATCGGCGAGGCCCGGATCGCGGCGATGGACGCCCAGGGCATCGACGTGCAGATCCTGTCGCTGGCCCCGCCCGGCACGCAGCCGCTCGACCCGGCCGACGCGCTGCCGCTCGCCATGCGGGCCAACGACATCGCCGCCGAAGCCGGCGACGTCACCCCGCGCGGTTCCGGGCGTTCGCGACCCTGCCCATGGCCGACGCGCGGCGGGCCGCCGCCGAACTCGAACGCACGGCGAGTCTCGGCTTCGTCGGAGCCATGGTCTACGGGCGCACCGGCGCGACCCCGTTGGACGACCCGCGCTACGACGACCTGTTCGCCGCGGCCGCTGCCCTGGGTCAGCCCGTCTTCATCCACCCGCAGATCCCGCCACGCGCGATCCGCGAAGCCGCCTACAGCGGTTTCGACCCCATGACGAACCTCGCCCTCGCGACGTTCGGCTGGGGGTGGCACCTCGAGGCGGCGCTCGCGGCTTTACGTCTGATCGTCCGCGGCGTCTTCGACCGCCATCCCGCCCTGCAACTGGTTCTCGGCATTGGGGCGAGCTCCTGCTGTTCTGGCACGACCGCACCGACAGCCTGTCGCGGGTCGCGGGTCTGGAGCGGAAGGTGTCGGAGTACGTCCGGTCGAACGTTCACATCACGAGCTCGGGAATGCTCAACCCGACGCTGCTGCGCCACGCGCTGGAAGTCACGACGCCCGACCGGCTGCTGTTCTCGACGGACTATCCCTTCCAGCGGCCGAGCAAGGCCGACATCGACCGGTTCGGCACCGCATTCCCCACCGACGAGGACCGGGAGCGGTTCATGGCGGGCAACGCGCGAGCGCTTTTCGCCATCACGAGCTGACTCAGTCCTCGTGGGACCGGGCGAAGCTGAGCGTCTCCCCGCGCGCGCCGCCCATCCACACGTCCTGGCACGCCTCGGCCATCTCCGCGAGCCCCTCGGTGATGGTGCCGAAGACATTGCCGGGCACCCAGCCCTGGTCGCCGTTGATGAGCAGGTTGTTGCGACCGTAGAAGATGGCGAGGTCGATGATCGAGGTGGACGCCGAGCGGTGCTCCTGCTCGCGCTCGTACCCGTAAGCCGGGTTGCCGAGGTCGTTGCCCTCGAACGTGAACCAGCAGACGTCGCCGGGGATGGGTGTGACGGTCGTGTTCTCCTTGCCGGGGTCGCGGTCGGCGAACTGCGGCAGGAGGGCGTAGATCTCGTTGCGCGCGTACTTCCCGTGGTACACCGGCGCGGACAACGGCAACGCGTCCCAGACGGCCGCGGCGGTCACGGGCGCCTCGTCGTCGAGCAGCCGGGCCGTGCAGCTCACGCCCCGCTTGTCGAGGGTGATCGTGATGTAGCGGGCCATGCGGTCTCCCTGTTATGAGCGTCCTGCGGGTACGTAGCCCAGCGCCGTGTCGACCACGTTCTCCAGCGGCTCTCCGGCGAGCCAGCGCTCGGCGTTGGCGACGAACTGGCGGGCCAGCGCATCGCGCCAGCCGACGACGTCGCCCGCCATGTGGGCCGAGACGACCGCCCCCGGGAGGCTCCAGAGCGGCGAGTCGGCGGGCAGCGGCTCCTGCTCGAACACGTCGAGCGCGGCACCGTCGATCACGTTGCGCGCCAACGCATCGGCGAGTGCGGGTTCGTCGACCGTCGGCCCGCGCCCGACGTTGATCAGGTGCGCCGAGGGCCGCATGGCGGTGAACACGTCGGCGTCGATGAGCCCCCGCGTCTGCTCGGTGAGCGGCGCGACGTTGACCAGGTAGTCGCACCAGCCGACATGGCCGGCCAGCTCGGCGCTCGCGACGACCTCCCCGAAGTCGACGTCGTCCGCACGCGCGGTGCGACCCGCGCCGCGCACCTGCATGCCGACGGCGCGCAGCAACCTCGCCGTCTCCCGGCCGATGGCCCCGGTGCCGACGATCAGGGCGCGCGCCCCCACGACGGTGCGCGTCTCGCGGTGGCGCCACACCTTGTCCCGCTGGAGGTCGCGGCTCTCGTGCAGCAGCTTGGCGTGAGCGAGCACGGCGGCGAGGACGAACTCGGCCAGCGGCCGGTCGAAGACCCCACGGGCGTTGGTGACGGTGACCTCCGAGGCGCGCAGCCCGTCGAAGAGGAGCTTGTCGACGCCTGCCGCCGCGACGTGGATCCACTCCAGACGGTCGCAGTGCGACCAGACGTCCGCCACGGCCGTCGAGAAGAAGTCCCACAGGAACAGGACCTGCGCGCCCGCGACGGCGGCGGCCAGGCCCGCGGCGTCGACGTAGCGCAGCTCGACCCGGCCTGCCAAGGGCTCGAGGTGCGGCGGCCGCTGGTCCGACCGCTCGCACAGCACGACGACGATCGGCGGGGACGCGGGAGGCGGCACGGCACCAAACTACCGGCTCGTCTGATTGTCAACAATCTCATTTCGATGCACGATGGACGCCGTGACGTCCTCGCGCAGCCCCGTCCCCGTCGGTCCCGTGGTCGGCGTGGGCGTGGGGGTCGTCGCCCCGTACGACTTCGCCCTCGACCGCGAGCTCTGGCGGTGGGCGCCCGAAGACGTCACCTTGCACCTGATCCGCACGGCCTACTCGCCGCTGCCGGTCACCGTCGAGCAGGCCGAGTTCCTCGGCGACAGGGACGCGGTGGCGCAGTGCACGAAGGACCTGATGGTCGTCGAGCCCCGGGTGATGGCCTACGCCTGCACGTCGGGCAGCTTCGTGGCCGGGCGCGCAGGCGAGCGGGCGCTCGTGGCGAGCATGCTCGACGCGGGCGCCGCGGCCGCGGTCACCACGAGCGGCGCGCTCGTCGAGGCGCTGACCGCCCTTGGCGTCACCAGCCTGGCGGTGGCCACCCCCTACGACGCCGCCGTGACGGCACGGCTGCACGACTTCCTCGAGGAGACCGGGGTGCGGGTCACCGGGTCCGCGCACCTCGGGCTGTCCGGGCGCATCTGGACCGTGCCGTACGCCGTCACCGCCGCGCTCGTGCGCGACGTGGCCGCCGCAGGCTGCGAAGCCGTCTTCGTCTCGTGCACGAACCTGCCGACCTACGACATCGTCGCGCCCCTCGAGGCCGAGCTGGGGATCCCGGTCCTGACGGCCAACCAGGTCACGATGTGGGCCTGCCTGCGCCGCATCGAACGGGTCGCCGTCGGCCCCGACCAGGCCCTGGTGGCGGCATGACGCGCCCCTTCACCGACGCCGAGTACGCCGCCCGGCTCCGCCGGGTGCAGGCGGTGTTGGCCGAGCGCTCCCTCGCCGCGCTGGTCGTCGCCGACCCGGCGAACCTCTACTACCTCACCGGCTACAACGCCTGGTCGTTCTACACGCCCCAGTGCCTGGTGGTGCCCGCCGCGGGCCTGCCCCACCTGTTCGCGCGCGCGATGGACGCCCAGGGCGCCCACTACACGGCTTACCTCGGCCGCGACCACGTCCACGGATATCCCGAGGACCTCGTGCACCGCCCCGACGTGCACCCCTTCGACTGGATCGCCGACCGGGCCCTGGAGCTCGGCGTGGTCGAGGACGCCGCCGGGGTGGAGATCGCCGCCGAGATGGACGCGCCCTTCTTCTCCGCGCGCGGCTTCCTGGCCCTGCGGAGCCACCTCCGCCACGCGGCCCTGGTGGACTCCCGGGAGCTGGTCAACTGGGTGCGGGCGGTCAAGTCACCCGCCGAGCAGGAGAAGATGCGGGCGGCGGGAGCCATCGCCGAACGCGTGATGGCCACGGCGCTCGACGCCGTCGCGCCCGGCAGGCGCCAGTGCGACGTCGTCGCCGAGATCCAGCACGCCCAGGCGTGCGGCACCCCGACGCTGGGCGGGGACTACCCCGCGGTCGTGCCCATGCTGCCGACCGGCGAGACGGCGGGAACCCCGCACCTGACGTGGAGCGACGCCCCGTTCGTCGAGGGCGAGGCCACCACGATCGAGCTCGCGGGCGTGCACCAGCGCTACCACGCGCCGCTGGCCCGCACGGTCAGCCTCGGCGCCCCGCCCCGACGGCTCGCCGAGTGCGCCGACGCTGGGGTCGAGGCCATGGAGGCGACGCTCGCGGCGTTGCGTCCCGGCGCAACCGCCCACGCCGTGCACGGGGCGTTCACCGACGTCATCCGCAGGTACGGCCTGAGCAAGGAGTCCCGCATCGGGTACTCCATCGGCATCGGCTACCCACCGGACTGGGGCGAACGCACCATCAGCCTGCGCGCCCACGACGAGACGGAGATCGCGGTGGGCATGGCCTTCCACGTCATCCTCGGCATGTGGATGGACGGCTGGGGCTACGAGACCTCCGAGCCGGTCCTGGTGGCCGAAGGGGGCGCGGAGCGCCTGGCCCACCTCCCGGGCGGGCTGACCGTCAAGGACTGACGCACCACCCGACGAAAGGTCACCATGCACCTCCCCCTCGCTTCTCGGGCCGCCGACCTGGTCGGCTCGGTCATCGACTCCAGCACGTCGCTGCTCGCGAGCCAGACCCACGACATCGTGCGGTTCGCGATGGGAGCGCCCTCCCCCGAGGCCATCCCGACGCACACGTTGGCCGAGATCGGCCGCGACGCCATCGGCGCGGGCGCCGCCGACGCGTTCGACTACGCCGCCTCCGAGGGCGACCCGGCGCTGCGCGCCGCGCTGGTGGCGGAGCTCGCGGGCACGAGCGACGAGACCACCCTGGAACGGATCACGATCACCTCGGGCGGCATGCAGGGGCTCGACCTCGCCTGCAAGCTGTTCGTCGACCGCGGCGACCTGGTCGTCGTCGAGTCGCCGACCTACACCAACGGCAGCGCGACCGCGCTGTCCTACCAGGCCGACCTCCTCGAGGTCCCCGTCGACGGCGACGGCATGCAGGTCGACGTGCTGGCCGACCTCGTCGACCGGGCGGGCCGCACTCCGAAGGTCATCTACGCGATCCCCACGTTCCAGAACCCGTCGGGCGCGTCCCTGTCGCTCGAGCGACGGCACCGGCTCCTGGAACTCGCGCGGTCGTGGGGCAGCGTGGTCATCGACGACGATCCCTACGGCATGCTGCGCTTCGAAGGCGAGCCGGTGCCGACCCTGCACGAGCTCGCCGAAGGCGACCCGCTGGTCTTCTCCGTCCGCACCTTCTCGAAGATCGTGGCACCGGGCCTGCGCGTCGGGTGGGTCGACACGACGCCGGAGCTGCAGCCGCTGCTGATCAACGCCAAGCAGGCCATGGACACCTGCACCAACCTCCCCATGCAACGGCTCCTCGCCCGCTTCCTCGACGGCGGCCACCTCGACGCGCACCTCGCGACGCAGCGGGCCGAGTACGGCAGGCGCAAGCGGGCGATGCAGCAGGCGCTGGCGACGCACTTCTCGGGCCGGGCCCGCTGGACCGACCCGGAGGGCGGGTTCTTCCTCTGGGTCACCTTCGAGCCCGCCGTCGACACGGAGGCCCTCTTCCCGGTTGCGCTCGCGGAGGGCGTGGCGATCATCCCCGGCAACGCGTTCTCCCCGAGCAAGCGGTTCCCCGACGCCCTGCGGATCTGCTTCGCCACCACGCCCCCCGATCGGATCGCGGTCGGCGTGGAGCGCCTCGCCCGCGCCGTCGACCGGCTCGGCACCACCTGATGACCGCGGTGACCGACGCCGAGCGACGCGTCCTCGACCGGATCGGGGAGAGCGAGGTCGTCGAGGTCGCGCAACGGCTCGTGCGGGCCCCGGGGCAGAACCCACCGGGCGGGGAGGCCGCGACCGCCGCCGTGCTGGAGCAGGTGTGCCGCGAGCGCGGGCTCGCGGTCGAGGTCGTGGACGTCGCGCCGGAGCGGCCGAACCTGCGCGCCGTCCTCGCGGGCGGGGACGGGCCGGGCCTGCTCCTGTTGGGGCACACCGACGTCGTGCCCGTGGGCGACGGGTGGACCGTCGACCCGTTCGGCGGCGAGGTGCGCGACGGACGGCTCCACGGCCGGGGCAGCACCGACATGAAGGGCGGCCTCGCCGCCTGCGTCGTGGCCATGACGGCGCTGCGGCGGGAAGGCGTGGTCCTCTCCGGCCCCGTGGAGCTGGCCGCCCTGGTCGACGAGGAGGAGCACGGACTCGGCATCCGCCGGTTCGTCGCTGAGAACGGCGGGGCGTACGCCGCGTGCGTCGTCGCCGAGCCGACCGACCTCCAGACGATCATCGCCGCGCGCGGCGACGCCTACCTCGACATCGTCGTGCACGGGTCGGCGGCCCACTCCGGCCGTCCGGACGACGGCCGCAACGCCATCTACGGCGGCGCGGCCGTCATCGCCTCGCTGCAGCGGTGGCACGAGGAGCTGACGCACGCCGCCCACCCGCTGGTCGGGCCGCCGACCTGGAGCGTCGGACTGGTCGCGGGCGGCCAGGGCGTGTCCACCGTGCCCGCCGTGTGCCGCATCGGCGCCGACCGCAGGCTGCTGCCGGGCGAGTCGGCGGCCCAGGTGCTGGCGGACCTGCGTCACCGCGTCGCGGAACTGGGCCTCGAACGGCAGGGGCTTCGGGTCGAGGTCGCGATGTCCATGGACATGCCCGGCTTCGAGACGCCGTCCGATCACCCCGTCGTCGTCGGCACGGACGCCGCCCTCCGCGCCGCGGGCGGCCCCGGGCTCCCGCTCGGCGGCTGGACGGCGGCCTGCGACGGCGGCTTCGTGGCGCGCGACCTCGGCGTCCCGACCGTGGTGCTCGGCCCGGGTTCGGTCAACGACCAGGCCCACCGCAGCGACGAGTCGGTCGGCGTCGCGGAGCTGGTCGTCGCCGCCCGCGCCTACGCGCTGACGGCCCTGCGGCTGCTGGGCTGAGGGCCCCGTATTGTTGACAATGCACAACGGGAGGAGGCGCGCATGCCCACCATCGGGCTGCTCTACCCCGGTTCCAGCGCCGAGGACGACTTTCCCCGGCTCGAGCGGCGGCTGGGCACCGACCTGCGCCTGCCCGTCGTCCACACCTCGGTGGGCGAGGACGCCCACCGCGTCGACGCGCTGCTCGACCTCGGATCGACCGAGAGGCTCGCCGAAGGGGCCCGCACCCTGGTCGCGGAGCACCGCCCGGACTCGATCATGTGGGCCTGCACCTCGGGCTCGTTCGTGTTCGGCTGGCAGGGGGCCCACGACCAGGTGCGTGCGCTGCAGGCCCGCACCGGGCTGCCGACGTCCTCCACCTCGCTGGCCTTCGTCGAGGCCTGCCGGGCCCTCTCGATCGAGCGCGTGAGCGTGGCCGCGTCCTACCCCCACGACGTGGCCGAACACTTCGTCGCCTTCCTGGACCGCGGCGGCATCGCCGTCACGGCGCTGGGCAGCCACGGCATCGTCACCGCCGCCGAGGTCGGCACCCTCGGCTACGAGCAGGTCGAGGCCATCGCCACGGGGGCCGACGTGTCCGGGGGCGCCGAGGCCGTCCTCGTCCCGGACACGGCGATGCACTCACTGCAGTGGATCGACAAGCTGGAGGCCGCCGTCGGGCTGCCCGTGCTCACCGCCAACCAGGTCACGGTGTGGCAGGGGATCAAGCTCCTCGGCGACGTCCCGCGCTACGAGGCGTTGGGCACGTTGTTCCGCACCCCCGACGGAGGCTGACCGGCATGACCGAGAAGCCCTCCGGTCGGCGACGCCCGTTCGCGCCGGTCGTCCAGGAGTCGACGGCCAGCCTGATCGCCAACCGCGTCCGCGACGCGATCGCCGAGGGGCACATCGCGCCCGGCGCCCAGCTCGGCGAGGCCGAGCTGGCGCGCGAGCTGGGCGTGAGCCGGGGCCCGCTGCGCGAGGGGCTCCAGCGCCTCACCGCCGAGGGGCTGGTCGTCTCCATCCGCAACCGCGGGCTGTTCGTCATCGACATCACCCCGGAGCGGGTCGCCGACGTCTACGTCGCACGGCAGGCCGTCGAGCGCGCGGCCGCCGAGCAGGTCCACCTCGGCGATCCGCGCGCGGCGGGCGAGGCGCTGATGGCGATCATCGACACGATGGCCGTCGCGCCCGACAGCCACGCGGTCGGCGACGCCGACATCGTCTTCCACGAGCGGCTCGTCGCCCTCGCCGACAGCCCGCGGCTGAGCCGCATGCACAACATCCTGCTCATCGAGACCCGCATCTGCATCCGCGCGCTCGAGGTGTCCTACGGGCACGGGGACGTGCGCTTCGGCGAGCACCGCGCCATCGCCCAGTCCTTCCTCGACGGCGACGCCCGGCTCACCGACGAGCTCCTCGTCGCCCACATGAAGGACGCCGTCCAGCGCCTCACCGTCGCGGCCACGGCGGTCTAGGCCTAGCCGTCAGCCGGTGGCGATGCCGATGTACTTGACCTCGAGGAACTCGTCGATGCCGACGCTCCCGCCCTCGCGGCCGAGGCCGGACTCCTTGACCCCGCCGAAGGGCGCCGCCGGGTTGGACACCACACCCTGGTTGAGCCCGACCATGCCGGTTTCGATGGCCTCGCCCACGCGCAGCGCACGGCGCAGGTCGTTGGTGTAGACGTAGGCCACGAGGCCGTACGGGGTGTCGTTGGCCGCGGCCACGACCTCCTCCTCGGTGGCGAAGGGCGTGAGCGGGGCGACCGGTCCGAAGATCTCCTCGCCCGCCATGCGCGCATCCGCGGGGACGCCGGTGAGCACCGTGGGCGCGTAGAAGTACCCGGCCCCGTCGTGCTCCCCGCCCCCGGTCAACACCGTGGCGCCGCGGCCCACCGCGTCGGCCACGAGGTCGGCGACCTTCCGCTGCGCCGCTTCGTCGATCAGGGGGCCGACGTCCACCCCGTCCTGCGTGCCCCGGCCGACGGTCAGCGACGCCATCTTCGCCGCCAGGCGGGTGCCGAACTCCTCGATGATCGACTCGTGCACGTAGATGCGGTTGGCCGCCGTGCACGCCTCCCCCATGTTGCGCATCTTGGCGGCCATCGCGCCCGCGACGGCCTCGTCGAGGTCGGCGTCCTCGAAGACGATGAACGGGGCGTTGCCGCCGAGCTCCATCGATGTGCGCAGGACCTTCTCGGCGCACTGCGCCAGCAGCACCTTGCCGACCTTCGTGGAGCCGGTGAACGACAGCTTGCGGGCGAGCCCGGAACGGATCAGCGGCTCCATCACGGCGCCCGCCTGCACGCAGGTCACGATGTTCACGACGCCGTCCGGCAGGCCCGCCTCGAGCAGGATGGCGCCAAGGGCCAACATCGACAGCGGGGTCTGGTGGGCGGGCTTGACGACGCTCGTGCACCCGGCGGCGATGGCGGGGCCGATCTTGCGCGTGCCCATGGCCATCGGGAAGTTCCAGGGCGTGATGAGCAGGCACGGGCCGACCGGCTGCCGGGTCACCAGGAAACGGGCGCCGCCCGCGGGGGCCGTCTGGTAGCCGCCGTCGATGCGCAGGGCCTCGGCGGCGAAGTGGCGCAGGAACTCGGCGGCGTAGGCGATCTCGCCCTTGGCCTCGGCCACCGGCTTGCCCATCTCCAACGTCATGAGCAGGGCGAGGTCGTCGATGCGCTCGTGGAGCAGCTCGAAGGCCCGGGTGAGGATGTCGGCGCGCTCCCGCGGGCTGCTCCCGGCGAAGCCCGCCTGCGCCCGCACGGCCGCGTCGAGGGCCCGTCGGCCGTCGTCCGGGCCCGCGTCGGCGACGGCGCACAGCACCTCGCCCGTCGACGGGTCGAGGACGTCGAAGGTCGCCCCGCCCGTGGCGTCGACCCACGTCCCCCCGATGAGGAGCTGCCGGGGCGCCGCCGAGACGACCGCGGACTCGTGGTCGGTGAGCGGCGCGGTGGCTTGTGTGCTCATCACAACTCCTCGGCGACCCGCAGTGCCCGTGCAATACTCTGATTGTCGACAATGCTACCAGAGGAGCACCGATGGCCGACCTGTCCCCGGTCCTGAAACAGGCGACCCCCGTGGTCGCGACGCGCGGCGAGGGCGTCTACCTCTACGACGAGGACGACCGCCGCTACCTGGACTTCACCGCCGGGATCGGGGTGACGAGCACCGGGCACTGCCACCCGCGCGTCGTGGCGGCCGCCCAGGAGCAGGTCGGCAAGCTGATCCACGGCCAGTACACGACCGTCCTGCACCAGCCGCTGCTGACGTTGGTCGAGCGGCTCGGCGAGGTGCTGCCCCCGGGCCTCGACCGGATGTTCTTCGCCAACAGCGGGTCCGAGGCCATCGAGGCCGCGCTGCGGCTCGCCCGGCAGGCCACCGGCCGACCCAACGTGATCGTCTTCCACGGCGGCTTCCACGGGCGCACGGTCGCGGCCGCGTCGATGACGACGTCGGGCACCAAGTTCCGCTCCGGGTTCGCGCCGCTCATGGCGGGCGTTCAGGTCTCGCCCTTCCCCGACCCGGGCCACTTCGGGTGGGGCCAGGAGGAGACGACCGAGTTCGCCTTGCGCCAGCTCGACTACACGCTGCAGACCCTGGCGGCGCCCGCCGACACCGCGGCGTTCTTCGTGGAACCCGTGCTCGGCGAGGGCGGCTACGTGCCCGCGAGCACCGAGTTCCTCTCCGGGCTCCGCGAGCGCGCCGACCGTTACGGGATCCTGCTCGTGGTGGACGAGATCCAGACCGGCTGGGGACGGACCGGCAAGTTCTGGGGCGGCGAGCACTTCGGCGCGCAGGCCGACATCCTCGTCACCGCGAAGGGCCTCGCCTCGGGCTTCCCGCTCTCGGGCATCGCCGCCTCCGGCGCGCTGATGGAGAAGGCCTGGCCCGGCTCGCAGGGCGGCACCTACGGCGCGAACGCCGTCGCCTGCGCGGCGGCCATCGCGACCCTCGACGTCATCCAGGACGAGAAGCTCGTCGAGAACGCGGCGGTGCGGGGCGCGCAGCTCAAGGACGCCCTGCGCGGCGTCGCCGACCGGTTCAAGCAGATCACCGACGTCCGGGGCCTCGGCCTGATGATCGGCAACGAGTTCCGGGACGCGACGGGCAGCCCGAGCGGCGCCTTGGCCGCCGCCGCGCAGCAGGAGGCGGCCAAACGCGGACTCCTGCTGCTGACCTGCGGCGCCTGGGGCCAGGTCGTCCGGTTCATCCCCGCGCTCGTCGTGGGCGAGCAGGACGTCGAGGAGGCCGCGCAGATCTGGTCGGACGCGGTCGGCGCCGTCCTCGGCTGAGCCGGCCGAAGCGGGGCTTCCCCGAGTGGGGAGCCCCGCTCGCTTCCCCGGAGCGCGTCAGGCCCGGGCCAGTCGCTCCTGCTCCGCGAGGGCCTCGGGCGTGCCCGGCACGTGGGTGCCGCGGATCGAGCAGCCCTTGGTCTCGATCATCGTGAACAGGGCGATCAGCCCGATGATGCACGCGGCCATCATGTAGTAGGCGGGCCACAGCTGGTCGCCGGTGCTCTCGATGAGGCCCTCGTTGACCAGCGGTGCCGTGCCGCCGAACAGCGACGTGGCCACGTTGTAGCCCAGCGCGAGCGCCGCGAACCGCACCTGGGTGGGGAACATCGCGGGGAACGTCGCCGAGATCGTGGCGAGCTGCGGCGTGTACAGCAGCCCGAGGATCCCGAACGCGACGATCGCACCGACCAGACCCGTGCCCATGAGCATGTAGAGCGGGATCGCGAGCACGGTCAGGCCGACCAGCGACACGAGCCACACCGGCTTCCGGCCGACCCGGTCGGACAACGCGCCGACGAAGGGCAGCACGATCATCATCAACAGCTGTCCGATGATCGGCACGATGAGCGCGCCTTGCTCGTCCAGGTTGATGGTGGTCTGCAGGTAGGTCGGCGAGTAGCTCAGCAGGGTGTAGTTGACCACGTTGAGCGCGATGACCAGGCCGGAGAGCTTGAGCAGCTGCGGCATGTAGCCCGTGACGACCTCCTTGAGCTTCGTCCCCGCGGCCTCCTCGGTCTCGTGGGTCTTCTGCTCCAGCTCGCGGAACACCGGCGTGTCTTCCATCTTCGACCGCAGGTACATCCCGACGAGACCGAGCGGGCCCGCCACGAGGAAGGGCACCCGCCAGCCCCAGGAGTTCATGGCGTCGTCGCCGAGGGTCGTGATGAGTCCCAACATCAGCAGCGCGCCGCCGTTGAAGCCCGCGAGCGTGCCGACCTCGAGGAAGCTGCCGAAGAAGCCCCGCCGCCGGTCGGGGGCGTACTCCGCCATGAACGTCGCGGCGCCGCCGTACTCGCCACCGGTCGAGAAGCCCTGGACGATCCGCAGGAGGTACAGCAGGATCGGCGCGGCGATGCCGATGCTGGCGTAGGTGGGCAGGAGCCCCACGAGGAACGTCGCCGACGCCATCAAGATGATCGTCATGGCCAGCACCCGTTTGCGGCCGATCTTGTCGCCGAGGGGTCCCCAGAAGATCCCGCCGAGCGGCCGGATGAGGAACGAGAGCGCGAAGCCGATCAGCGTGAACAGGACGGCGTTCGTCGAGTTCTCGGGGAACAGCGCGTTGGCGATGTACACCGTGCCGTAGGCGTAGATGCCGTAGTCGAACCACTCGACCGCGTTGCCGATGGCCGACGCGCCGATGGCGCGCCGGAGCACGGCGGTCGATGGGGGCGGGACGGCCGGGCTGCCGGGGTTCGCAGAGGCCATGACGCACTCCTCACGCTCGTGACGCGGCAGCCACAGGCAGCTCTTCGTCGACCCACCGAGTCGTCGGATTGTTGACAATCCAGCACCATACACAGGTGGCGGTGGTCACGCCAGATCCGCTACACCTCGCCCGCGCGAGGTCCCGCGCCTTTGAGCGTGAGCAGGACGGGGGCGGACTCGACCGTGTGGACGCCGGGGAGCGCGGCCAGCGGGCCGGTGAGGTAGGCGTGCAACGCAGCAGGATCGGGCGTGAGGGCCTGGGCGACGATGTTGGTGGTGCCGGTGGTGGCGGCGACGAACGCGAGCTCGGAATGGGTGGCGAGGGCGGTGCCCGCCCGCTCGGCGTACGCCGGTGCCGCGGTGAGCCAGAGCAACGCACGGGTGCCGATGCCCAGGTGGGATTCGTCGATGTCGACGTCGAAGAAGATCGCCCCACCGGCGCGCAGCCGGGCGAGGTGGCGTGCGGCCGTCGCGGCGGTCTGGCCGCAGGCCGAGGCCAGCTCGGCGTAACCCGCGCGGGCGTCGCGGCGCAGCACGGCGATCATCCGCTGTTCGTCGGGTGCTCGGAGGCGCTCGTTCGCCGCGGGGGCGGGCTCGGGCGGGCGGAGCTGCCGCTGCTGCTCGGGGGTGAGCGCTTGCGCCCGTCCCGGCCAGGCGCTCGGGCCGCCCCGGTAGACGTGGAGCAGGGCGTGCGCGCTCACCGCGGTGACGCTGCTCGTCCGCGGCAGGTCGTGGAGCAGCAGCGAAGGCGCACCCGAGCCGTCGGTCGCGTGCACGGCGTCGACCATGGTGACGATCTCGGTGCCGCCGGAGGTCAGGCTCACCCAGGACGTGTCGGTGCGGCGCGCGAGCGAGCGGGCGAGCTCCCCGCCGTGGCGGGCGCCGCGGTCAGGCGCACCAACCAGCGGGTGGCGCCCGGCCGGTCGAAGCCGGGGAGGGCGACCACGCGCAGCCCGGCGTCGCGCTGCAGCCGCTGGTAGCGGCGGGTGACGGTCTGGGTGGAGACGCCGAGCACCTGCGCGATCCGGGCGAAGGGGGCCCGGCCGTCGAGGTGCAGGGCGTGCACCAGCGCGCGGTCCAGCTCGTCGAGCACGGAACGATTGTGCACTGCTGGCCGTCACGGCGGAACGAAACGACGAGTTCGGCCCTCGTCGCTGGTACCGGACTCCCGCCGTACCGAGGGTGCGGGCTATGGGAATCGTGCGCACGCGCTGGACCCACGCCACGTCCGTCGGCGCCGAACTGTCGAGGGCCGTTCGACTGACGGGGGTTCCCGACGGTGCTGCCACCTCGCGGATGCCGGGGCCGTGACGACCTACGACGCGCCGACCCCGCTGGGCCGCGTCCGCGGGGTCCAGCGCGACGGGCTGCTCCGCTTCACCGGTATCCCCTACGCTTCACCGGTATCCCCTACGCGCGGCCGTCGGTGGGCGCACGGCGATTCGCCGCGCCGGAACCGGTCACGCCGTGACGCGACGTCCTCGACGCGACCCGGCCCGCGGTCGTGTCGCCGCAGGGGCCGTCGCGCCTGGTCGCGGCGGTCGGCGACGTGACCGCCGCGCAGCGCGAGGACTGCCTCCACGTCTCGGTCGTCACGCAGGCCACCGACGCCACCCGCGACCAGGTCCAGCGCCTCATCGACACCACGGGGAGCGCGGAGCGGCGGTGGTGGGCGCGGCGGGCGGGCCCGACCGCGGTGGACGTGCTGGTGGACGTCATCACCGACCGCGCCTTCACCGCACCGGCCCACGCCTTCGCCCTGGCGGTAGCCGACGCGGGGGCGAAGCGTGGGCCTACCGGCTCGACTGGGCGCTTCGCCCGCTGCGGCGACCCGGCGGACGGCCTGCCCTGGCCCCGCTACGACCACCGCCGACCGACGATGATCTTCGACGTCCGCTCGGGCGTGGTCGGCGACCCCGAAGGCATCGATCTAACCCACGGGAGGAACGCCCCATGAGATCAACAACCGGTACCGCCGACTTCCTGCACCACGTCGGGCTCATCACCCGCGACATGGACGCCACGATCGCGCAGTACGAGCGCCTCGGCTTCGCCTTCACCCCGCTCACGCTGCCGCGCATCCCCATGCGGCCGGGCGGTGAACCCGAGCTGCTCGGCGCGGGCAACCGCACCGCCGTGTTCACCGACAACTACCTGGAGGTGCTGGCCGTCGTCGACGCGGACCGCTGGTCGTCGGTCACCCCGCAGCAGCGCGGGCCCTTCGACCTCGACCGGCCGCTGGCCCGCTACGAAGGCCTGCACGTACTGCACTTCGGCACCGACGACATCGACGCGCTGCACGCCCGGCTCACCGCCCGAGGCGTGCCCAACGGCGGCGTCCGGCCCTACCAACGCGCGGTCGACACCGAGGACGGACCGCGACCCATGCGCGCCCGGGCCATGGGCTTCCCACCCGAAGCCAACCCCGAGGCGCTGGTGCAGATCGCCCAGCACCTCACGCCCGAGTTGGTCTTCCAGAGGCGGCACCAGCACCACGACAACGGCGCGACCGGGATCGTCGAGGTCACCGTCTGCGGCGACGACCCGGAAGACCTGGCCGCCACCTACGGCCGCTACACCGGCCACGCGCACACCCGCGTCGGCGATGTCCTGACCGTTCCGCTCGGCCGGTCGTGCGTTCGGGTCGCGTCTCCCGACGCGCTGCCCGACCTGGTCCCGGGGGCCACGCCACCCGCCGTCCCCTCCCTGATCGGCTTCACCGTGACCGTCGCCGACCTCGACGCCACCCGCACGCTGCTCACCGCCCGCGCCGTGCCCTTCGACGCCCTCGGCGACACCGTGCTCGTCCCGGCCACGCACGCCGCGGGCGCCGTGGTGTCGTTCACCGCCGGGAGCAACTGCTCCGCGGCTGCCGAACGGGACCCCAGCCGGAAAGATGCGCGCCCATGACCGCGAACGACCTCCCGCCGAGCGTGCTCGGCGTCGAACCGGAGATGACCTACCGCGTCCGCACCAGCCACCCGACCGAGCCCACCGACGGATCGCCGTTCGGAACCCGGCAGTACTGGCAGGTCAGCGAGGCCACCTTGACGGGTCCGCGGATCACGGCCGCGCTGCTGGCCACCGGCGGCGACTGGATGCAGATGAGCCCGGACGGCTTCTGGCGCCCCGACGTGCGCGTCCAGTTCCGCACCGACGACGACGCCGTCGTGTTGATGCACTACACCGGCCTGGTCGAGCAGACCGACGCCTTCGCCGCCGCCGCATCCGAAGACCGCGAGACCGCGTGGACCGACCAGTACATGCGTCTCAGCATCCGGTTCGACACGGGGGCGCCGCGCTACCGGTGGCTGACCACCAGCCTGTTCGTGGCGGCGGGCAGGCTCCTGGGGACCGGGCACATCGAGTACGCCGTGCACCGGATCACCTGAGCGGGGCCGGTCCCGCCTGCTGTTGATCCGCGCGAGCGGCGGCTTCGGAGGGCACATCGCGAGGCCCGGCCCGCGCGGTCAACTCGCCCGCGCCGAGAGGAGCACGTAGTCCAGAACGCCGCGGCGGCGCAGGTAGCCCCACTGGGCGACCATGGCGCGCGCGCCCCACCTGTGGAGGCGCGGCGCCGCCGAGTTCGCCGCGAATCGCCTGCTCAGCAGGCGCAGCGCCGGGTCGATCACCAGCTCGCCGCAGCGCCGGACGTCGACGTCGGCGAACCCGGCCGTGGCGAGTTGGTCGGCGACCTCCTCCGCCGTCGCGACGGCGGAGCGTCGCAAGCCCCAGAAGCGCATGGTCCAGACGCCTGCGAGCAGCTCGGGCACCCCGCGCGGGCGACGTCGGACGACGATGTCGGAGAGGGCGATCCGCCCGTCAACCCGCAACACCCTGTGCGCCTCGGCGAAGAACGCCGCGCGGGACGAGAAGTGGAACGCGGCCTCGATGCTGATCACCGCGCTCATCGAGCCGGACGCGATCGGCAGGCGCGTGGCGTCCGCCGTGACCGGGTCGGCCCGCGCTCGGGCCAGGCGGCTACGGCCCTCGCGCAACTGGAAGTGGCTCACGTTGACCGCGATCAACCGGTCGGGGCGCAGCAGCTCGCGGATCACGACGTCCTGTGCGCCGAGCCCGTTGCCGACGTCGAGGACGCGACCGCCGGGCGGGACGTTCGCGCACACCTGCTCCACCATGCGGCGCGGGGCCAGCGCGGACTCCCGCTCGTCGCCGGGTCCGTCCCAGTACCCCAGGTTCAACCAGCCGGGCTCGAACGCGCCGAAGACGTCGCTGCCGAGGCTCTCGTAGACCGTCGCCGCGGGTTGCCGGTCGTAGCGGAACAGCCGGAGGACGTGCCGGAGCTGTGCGCGTGTCCACGTCGGCATCAGCGCAGTATGAGGTTTGCTGTGACGAGCGCAGCGGTGGAGCCTGACCGCTCCCCGCAGAACGGAGGAACGCCCGTGTTCACCTCGATCGCAGGCCGCTCGGTGGTCGTCACCGGGGGCAGCCGGGGCATCGGCCGCGGCATCGCCGGGGTGTTCGCGAGCGCGGGTGCCCGGGTGCTCCTCGTGGGTCGCGACCGGTCGGCCCTCGACGAGGCGGCGGCGAGCCTGAAGGGCGAGGTCGCCACGGTCGTCGCCGACGTCAGCGACCGCGACCAGTGCGATCACATGGCCGAGGTGGCGGTGGAGCGCCACGGCGGCATCGACGTGCTCTGCGCCAACGCAGGCATCTTCCCCTCGGCGCGGCTCACCGACATGACCCCGGACGACCTCGAGGCCGTGCTCGCCACGAACTTCAAGGGCACGGTGTTCGCGGTGCAGGCGTGCCTGCGGCCGCTCACCGACTCGGGGCACGGCCGCATCGTCGTCACGTCGTCGATCACCGGGCCGATCACGGGGTACCCGGGCTGGTCGCACTACGGGGCCAGCAAGGCCGCACAGCTCGGCTTCCTCCGCACGGCCGCGATGGAGCTCGCGCCGAGCCGGATCACGATCAACGCGGTGATGCCGGGCAACGTGTTCACCGAGGGGCTCGACGGCCTCGGCCAGGAGTACCTGGACGGCATGACCGCGAGCATCCCCCAGCGCAGGCTCGGCAGCACGGCGGACATCGGGTACGCCGCGCTGTTCTTCGCCAGCGACGAGGCGGGCTACATCACCGGCCAGACCCTCGTCGTCGACGGCGGTCAGGTGCTGCCCGAGTCCCGGCAGGCCCTCGACGAGATGTGATCCTGTCGAGGGCCGCCGGGCGCGTCAGTCGTCCTTGGGCTCGTCCACGCCGGGCAGGCCGCCCGTGTGGCAGTGGGCGGAGGGCGGGTAGTCCAGCGCCGGGTTGCCGTCGAAGAACCCGTTGGGCCGCAACATGAATCCCACGGTGCTCACCGGCATCACCGGCCAGTCCTCCGGACGCACGACGTGGTGCGCCCCGATCGTGTACCAGACCACGACGTCGGTGCCCTCCAGCGACCTTTCCCCCTTGCCGAACTCCGGCAAGCCCGTGCTGACCTGCTGCTGGTAGGGGTAGTCACCCGCCGCGAACCGCTGCGTCGGGTCGTACGCGGTGACCCAGAGCTGGTGCTCGGTGAACCCGGCCCGCTTGGCGTACACCGCGTCCGGCGAGTAGATCGGCGACACGTTCGAGCCCGGCATCAGCGCGTAGGACGTCGGCGCGCCCAACGCCGACTTCCGCTCGGCGCTCTCGATCTTCCAGTAGCGCGCGCGCCCCGTATCGATGTCGCGGCGCGCCTCCTGCTCGTTCGCCAGCACGGTGCGGCGGGTCTCCCACGCGTTGCCGTGCAGGTTGTGCGGCCCGGGCGCGCTGGGCACCGAGTCGATCTCGACCACGGTGTTCTTCGCGCCGTCCACCGCCATGTCCAGGCGAACGCAGAAGAAGTGCTGGTGGTGCGGGCCGTAGAGACCCGGCGCGACCAGCGTGCCGTGCCGCGGCGTCTCCCCCTCCGCGATCGCGCCGGTGGAGATGACGCCGGTGAGCTTGATCTCGTACTCGATCGTGCCGTCGGTGTAGAGGTACCAGAAGTACCCGTACTCGTAGTTGCCCACGGTGGCCACGGAGGAGATCACCAACCGACGGCGCCGCCGCACCTGCGTCGCCTCGGTGCGGAAGTCCATGTGCTTCCACCCGATGCCCGCGTCCTCCTCGTGCATGCAGATGGCGTTGGGGATCACGACGGAGCCGCCGTCGTTGTCGTTGACGACGCCGTCGAAGTAGTGGATGTGCCCGACGCAGTCGCAGCCCAGCACGAGCGAGTTGGCCAGCCAGCCCACGCCGTACTCACCCTGGTCGAACACGTTCTTGAAGCGGTGGGTGGGCGCGGGGTCCCCGTACGGCACGTACATCTCGACGAGCGAGGCGCGGTGGACGATCGAGCGGCCCGCGTAGCTCACCTGGTGCAGGACCAGGCCCTCCCGCGGGGTGAAGCCGATCCGGACCTGCCACTTCTGCCAGGAGACGGCGTGGCCGTCGACGGTGAAGCTGGGGCCCTCGGGCTGGGTGATCTCGATCGGCTTGAGGTCCTCGCGGAAACGCTCGACCTCCGGCACGTTCCCGGACTCGAAGAGCCACGGCTCCTCGTAGTTGCCCGGCGCGGGCGGCAGCGGCACGACGCCGTGGTCGATGACCTCGAGGACCTCGCGCGCGTCGAGGTCGACCTCGCAGATCAGGCCCTCCACCGGTCGGGCGTAGCCGTTCTCGCCCGGCGCCGAGCGCACGAACGTCAGCGGCCGCGCGATGCGGCGGTTGGCGGCGTCGTCGTCCGGGCCGGTCCAGCTCGACGCCCACGGGTCGACCATCGTGAGGGAGAAGTCCGTGACGCCGCGCTTGCGCATGGCCTCCTGCCAGCGCGGGTCGGCCTGCACGATCTCCTCGCAGGCGATGAACTCCTCCGCCATGATCGGCGCCTGCACGCCCGGGATCGGTTCCCAGGACACCACCGACTGGTCGGTGAGCGAGACCACCGCCTCGTACGTGGTGCGCTCGCCCCGCTCGTACACGACGAGGTGCGCCTCCCTCGGCAGCGGGGCGCTGTCGGGCGACCAGGCCAGCAGCTCGGACTTGGTCGGCTCCTTCAGCGTGACGAAGACGAACCGCGCGCTGGTTCCCAGGTCCTTCCCTTTGCGCAGCAGGGTCGACGCGGCGGCGATCTCGTCGCCCGTGAGCGGTTCGAGCGGGTGGGATGCGGTGGTGACGGCCGGGTCCTCGACGGCGGTCATGCCTGGGCTCCTGTCGTGTCGGTGGTCCGATGGGGGTCGGGCGAGTCACTGAGCTCGAACTGCCCGATGCGGGCGTAGCGGTCAGGGGCGCTGCTGCGGAGGTAGGCGGCCACCGCCATCCCGATGACGAAGACGACGAGGACGACCCAGGGCAGGATCTCGATGTAGACGGCGTCGGCCGCGCCGGACAGGTCACCGCGGTTGACCACGAGCAGCACGCAGGCGATCGCCATCGCGAGGAAGCCGATCACCGGCGCCACCAGCGTGGTCCACCAGTGGAAGTCCGCCTTCCCGGACGTCAGGAAGTACCGGATGATCGCGATCGAGACCAGCGCCTGCACCGCGAGGATGCCCAGCACGCCGAGCAGCGGCGACCAGGTGCCGAGCTTGAGCAGCGCGCCCTCGGTGCTGGGGTCGTAGATCACGAACGCCAGGCAGTAGAGCGCCACGATCGCGGTGACGGTCATCGACGCGGTGGTCGGGCTGTGCCGCTTGGAGGTATGAGCGAGCGACGCAGGCAGCACCCCTTCGCGGCCCAGCGCGAACAGGTAGCGGGCGCCGGTGTTGTAGAACGACATCGTGCAGGCGAACGAGCCGGTCACGATGAGGATCTCCATCAGCAGGGTGAGCCAGGAGCCGACGTAGCGGTCGGTGAGCGGGTAGAACGCGGAGGCGATCTCGCCCGCGTACTGCGACTTCACCGCGTTCGCCGAGCCGGTGAGGCCCCAGCCGGTGACGAAGGCGTACGACATGATCACGTAGAAGACGCCGAGGCCGATCACCGAGCCGTACGTCGCGGTCTTCGCGATCTTGTGCGGGTCCCGGGTCTCCTCGGCGTAGTTCGGGGCCATCTCGAACCCGACCCACGACCAGAACGCGCCGAACAGCGCGATGCCCGCGGCGCCACCGCCGAACACCTCGACGGCGGCCGAGTTGTCGAAGATGTTCACCGGGTTCAACGGCGCGGCCGAGAGGCCCTCCGCACCGCCCGAGGCGAAGATCGCGACGGCCATCACGACGAGCACGAGCACCTCGCCGATCAGCAGCACCCCGAGCACCTTGGCGGTGAACTCGATATGGAACCAGGCGAACAGGCTGACCAGCGCCAGGCCGATGATCATGTACACCCAGGCCGGGAGGTCGATGCCGGTGAGGGCGGCGACGGTGGTCGAGGCGAAGTAGCTCGTGACGCCGAGCACGGCGGCCGAGAAGATGATGTAGCAGAGCGCGATGAGGTAGCCCGCGCCGAGCCCCGCGACGCGGCCGAGGCCGCGGCTGACGAACGTGTAGAAGCCGCCCGCCGAGGTCACCCGGCGAGCCATGGCGATGTAGCCGACCGAGAAGATGGTGAGCGCGATCGTGGCCACGAGGAACGCGGCGGGCGAGGCGTAGCCGCCGCCGAGCGTGGCGACCGGCACGTTGAAGAGCATCGCGGCGAGCGGGGCCGCGCCGGTGACGATGCAGAACAGCACCGACGGCAGCCCCAGCACGCCGCCTGCGAGCTCGCCCGGCGGTCCGCCGGTCGGTACGGTTCCTGTCGGATTGGTCGGTGCTGCAGACATCAGACCTCCAGAAAGGGCGGGAAGGGCGCCTTCTGGAAGCCTTGAACATCTCGCGCGCGCTTCGCGTCACCCGTCTGGGTGCAATCAGTAACAACGACGTATCACTTGACCGGGGGAACGGGCACTTCGGTCACGGAGCGCGAGCGGTAAGGAGCCTTGGAACCGGCCACCCGGGCAACTAGCCTCAACCGGGTGGCCGTCGGTAGGGGCCTGAAGCCCCGCGTCCTGCTGATCGTGAACGAGGCGAGCGTGCCGGTCGGGACGTTCGGCCCGACCCTGCAGGCCGCGGGCCTCGAGTTGGATCCTTGGCCCATCTTCGCGGAGCCGCAACGCGAGCTCTCCGGCTACGACGCCGTGGTCGCCCTCGGCGGCACCATGCACCCGGACGAGGACGAGGCCTACGCGTGGCTCGCCCCCGAGCGGGCGCTCCTGCGCGAGGCCGTGCGCCGCGGCCTGCCGGTGATGGGCGTCTGCCTCGGTGCCCAGCTGCTGTCCCAGGCGCTGGGCGGACGGGTGTGGCGCAGGCCGCTCGCCCGCGTCGGGTGGGCGCCGCCCGCGCTGACCCCGTCCGCCGCGCACGATCCCCTCGGCGACGCGTGGCGCCGGCCCGGCGAGGTGCTGTTCTGGCACGGCGTGAGCTTCACGCTGCCGCCGGGCGCCGAGTTGCTGGCGGGCACGGCGCAGTCGGTGGAGGCCTTCCGCGCGGGCTCGTGCGCGTGGGGGTTCCAGTACCACCTGGAGGCCGACGTGGCGCTGGCCACCACCTGGGCCGACACGTATCCCGAGCACCTGGCCACCGCGCAGGTCGACCGGGCCCGGGTGGTGCGCCCCAGCCCCCTCGGCGACCCGTCCCACGGCGTCGCGGTGGCCGAGCGGTTCGCCGGGCTCGTCCACACGCGCTCGGCCGCCGCCTGACGCGGCGTCCTCGGGTGCCGGAGCGCCGTCAGGCCGAAGTTCGCCGCGCGTTGATCAACGCTGGCGCACCCGGCCGCTTCGGTACGCTCATCGCGTTGGATCGCTCCACACGGCACGGTCGACGGGAGGGTGCGGTGACGTCAGCGCGTGCACCCCGACCGACGCTGGAGACGGTGGCGGCACGGGCGGGCGTGTCGCGTTCGCTGGTCTCGCTGGTGTTGCGCGAGTCGCCGCGGGTGAGCGCGGCCAGCCGGGAGGCGGTGCTGAAGGCGGTCGCCGAGGTGGGGTACCGGCCGAACGCGGCGGCGCGCAGGCTGGTCGAGCGGCAGTCCCGGATGGTCGGCGTGCTGCTCAACGACATCCGCCAGCCGTGGTTCGCCGACATGCTCGACGGGCTCACCCCGGCGCTCTACGCGGGCGGCAAGCACATGCTGCTGGGCGACGGGGCGATCGACCGCACCCTCGGCGACACCCTCACCTGGTCCTTCCTCGACATGGGCGTCGACGGGCTCGTGCTGGCCGGGTCGTTCCCCGCCGCGTCCGAGGCCGTGATGGACGTGGCGCGGCGCGTGCCGACGGTCGCCGTTGGCGGGCTGGACTTCGACCTCCCGCACGTCGACGTGCTGGCCAACGACAACCAGCGCGGCGCGGAGCTCGCGGTGCGGCACCTGATCGAGCTCGGGCACACCCGCATCGCCCACATCGCGGGCACCCCGGGCCGCGTCGGCGCCGTCCGGCAGGAGGCCTACGAGGACGTCATGCGCGCGGCGGGGCTGGCCGGGCGGATCGCGGTCGAAGGCGGCGACATGTCCGAGGAGGGCGGCTTCCGCGCGGCCGTGCGGCTGCTGAGCCGAGCGGAGCGGCCCACCGCGATCTTCGCCGCGAACGACTCGTCCTGCGTCGGCGCGCTGTCCGCGGCCACCGAGATGGGGGTGCGCGTGCCGGGCGACCTCTCGCTCGTCGGGTTCGACAACTCGGCGCTCGCCCGGCTGCGGGCGTTGTGGCTGACCAGCGTCGACGGCGCCGCGCGGGAGATGGGTCGGGAGGCGGGGCGCATGCTGCTCGCCCGGATCGCGCGGCCCGACGCGCCGCGCGAGACCCGGCTGACCCCGCCACGGCTGGAAGTGCGCGGCTCGACCGGTCCGGCCCCCACCTGACGGAGAGCGCTCCCCGTCACCCGTTCTCCGGCTTGACCCCTGCGCTGCACCCCCTGATGCTGAATGCGGTGTAGAGCGCTCCAACACTGCGGAGCGGCCGGAACTCAGGGTGGAGGACGAGGCATGAGCAGTGCGCGACTGGGCCGCTACAGCCTCGCGGGGCCGGAGAACCGCGCCGCCGTGGACGCCGGACTGGCGAACGGGGCGTGGTACCGATCGCCGATCCCGCGCAAGCGGATGAAGGAGCTGATGCGCCGCTCCGACATGCCCGCCGTGCGCGACACCGCGATCTGGGTCGGCCTGATGGTCGTGTGCGCGGGCGCGGGCATCGCGCTGTGGGGCAGCTGGTGGGCGGTGCCGTTCTTCCTCGGCTACGGCGTGCTCTACGGCTCGGCGTCGGACTCGCGCTGGCACGAGGCGGGCCACGGCACCGCGTTCGTGTCGCGCCGGCTCGACGAGGCCGTCTACCAGGTCGCCTGCTTCATGATCATGCGGGACCCGACGGCGTCGCGTTGGAGCCACACCCGCCACCACACCGACACGCTGGTGCTCGGCCGCGACCCGGAGATCCAGGCCATGCGCCCGGCCCGGCTCGTGCGCCTGCTGGGCAACTTCTTCGGGCTCTTCGACGTGCCGGTCGCGTTCAAGGCGCTGGCGCTGCACGTCGGGGGTCGCCTCACCGCGGACGAGGCCGACTACGTGCCCGAGACCGAGCGGCCCAAGGTCTACCGCACCGCGCGCATCTGGCTGGCGATCTACGTCGGCGCGGTCGCCGCGGCCGTCGCGTTCGGATCCTGGCTACCGCTGGTGCTGATCGGCGGGCCGCGCGTCTACGGCACGTTCATGCACATCGTCTACGGGCTGACCCAGCACGCGGGCATGGGCGAGGACGTGCTCGACCACCGGCTCAACACCCGCACGGTGAAGATGAACCGCGTCAACCGGTTCCTCTACTGGAACATGAACTACCACGTCGAGCACCACATGTTCCCGATGGTCCCCTTCCACCGGCTGCCCGAGCTGCACGAGGAGATCAAGCACGACCTCGCGCCCGTGTACCCCTCCATCTGGGCCGCCTACAAGGAGCTCGTCCCGGCGGTCCTGCGCCAGCTGCGCGACGAGACCCACTTCGTGCGCCGCGAGCTGCCGCCAACCGCGCAGCCCTTCAACATCCCCACCCCCGTCAACGACGGCCGCGCCCTGCCGCTGGCCACCGCCACCGCCTGAGCAGGGAGCAGACCGCCATGAGCCAGTGGATCGCCGCGTGCGACGTCGAGGACGTCGACCTCGAGGACGTCATCCCGTTCGACCACGCGGGCAACGCCTACGCGGTCTACCGCTCCCCCGACGACGCCTACTTCGCCACCGACGGGCACTGCACCCACGAGCAGCAGCTGCTCTGCGACGGCTTGGTCATGGACGGGGTGATCGAGTGCCCCAAGCACAACGGCCGCTTCGACTACACCACCGGCAAGGCGCTCGGCGCGCCCGTGCTCGTCGACGTCCGGACCTACGCGACGAAGGTCGAGGACGGCACCGTCTACATCGAGCTGCCGTGAGTGAGCCATCGGCGCAGCAGGCGGGGATGGTGGTCGTCGGCGCGGGCGAGTGCGGCACGCGGGCCGCGTTCGCGTTGCGCGAGAACGGGTGGACCGGCCCGATCACGCTCGTCGGCGGCGAGGCGGAGCTCCCCTACGAGCGCCCGCCGCTCTCCAAGACCTGGACGCACAAGCCGATCTGCGACGACGAACGCCTGCGGGCCGCGAACGTGACCTACCTGCCGGGCACGCACGCCACCGCCCTCGATCCGCACGCCCACGCGGTGACGCTCGATGACGGCCGCACGCTGGCCTACGCCAAGCTGCTGCTCGCCACCGGCGCCACGGCCCGCCCGCTGCCGTTCGACGGCGCGCCGGTGCACCTCGTCCGCACGCACGCCGACGTCCGGACCCTGCGCGCCCGCCTCCGCGCGGGCACCCGCATCGGGGTCATCGGCGGCGGGTTCATCGGGCTGGAGCTGGCCGCCGCCGCGGCGGCGCTCGGCGCGGACGTCACCGTGCTGGAGCTCGCCGACCGGCTCATGGGCCGGGCCGTGCCCGCCCGCATCGCGCAGACCGTGGCCGCCCGCCACGCCGCCGCGGGGGTGGACGTCCGCTGTGGCACCGCGGTGTCCGGTCTCGCCGAGCGCGCGGGCGGCACCGTGATCAGCCTCGCCGACGGCACATCGGTCGAGGTGGACGTCGTGGTGGCCGGGGTCGGCGCCGTGCCGAACACCGCATTGGCCGAGCGGGCCGGGCTGGCCGTCGACGACGGCGTGCTCGTCGACGCCGCCCTCGCGACCTCCGCGCCCGACGTGTTCGCCGCGGGCGACTGCTGCCGCTTCCCGCACCCGCTCTACCCGGGCAGGCCGCTGCGGCTGGAGTCCTGGCGCGCCGCGCAGCAGCAGGGCGACACCGCCGCCAAGAGCATGCTCGGCACCGCCGAGGCCTACACCGCCGTCCCGTGGTTCTGGAGCGACCAGCACGACCTGTCCCTGCAGGTCGCGGGCCTCGCCGCAGCGGCGACGGACGAGGCTGTGCGGGTGCGGCCCGACGGCGTCGAGCTGTGGTTCGGGCTCGACCCGGAGGGGCGGCTCGTCGCCGCGGCCGCCGTCGGCCCCGGCAACGCTGTGGCCAAGGACGTCCGCCTCGCCGAGATGCTCATCGCGGCGCGGGTCGTGGTGCCCGCCGACGCGCTCGCCGATCCGGGCGTGGCGCTCAAGTCGCTGCTGCGCCGCACCCCGGCCCGGGTCTGACCCGAAGCAGCGGCGAACCCGAATCGAAGATATGTTCGGGTCATGACCGAACCGGTGAACAGCAACCCCGAGAAGGACCCCGACGCCTGGACCACCGGCGATGAGCCGATGACCGGCCCGCAGCGCTCCTACCTGCACACCCTCGCGCAGGAGGCGGGCGAGGAGCCCCCGGGGGACGACATCACGAAGGCCGAGGCGTCCAAGCGCATCGACGCGCTGCAGGAGCGCACCGGCCGCGGGGCCGGGGGGTGACCCGCTAGCGTTTGCCCATGACCGAGAACGTCGTGGTGGTGACCGGCGCGGATCCCCGCTCCGCGCTCGACACGCTGCAGGCCCTCCACGAGGCGGGATCGCTGGAGCTGCGGGCGGCGGCGATCGTGCGCCGCGACGCCGACGGCCGCCTCACGCTGGACCACGAGGCGGGCGACGCGGTGTCGTTCGCCGACCGCCACCCGCGGCTCGGCGCCGTGGTCACCCTGCTGCTCGGGCCGCTCGACACCCTGCTGTTCGGCAACCAGCTGGTGTCGCTGTTCGGCGCCACCGAGCGCACCGCGGAGGAGCTCGCGGTCGGTCAGGTGGCGCAGGCGGTGCCCGCGGGCGGTGAGGCCGTGATCGCCGACGTCGACGAGCCGGACCCCGGCCTGCTCGACGCGAAGTTGGTGGACGCCACCGTCACGCGCAGGCCGTACGCCGAGGTCGAGCAGGAGCTCGGCACGGGCGGTCAGCCCAGCGGCTCGGTGTAGCAGACGGCAGAGCCGTCCACGGCCACCACGCCGTCGTCGCGCGTCACGCGCACGTCGAGGAACGTGATCGGCTTGTCGGCGCGGGCCGAGGTCACCTCGACCGTCCCGGTGATCACGTCGCCGGGCCGGACGGGGGCCCGGAACCGCAGGTCGAGCTGCAGGAAGACGCTCCCGGGCCCGGGCAGCTCCTCGGCGACCACGGCGTTGAGGACGGCGGTGGTCACCCCGCCCTGCACGACGATGCCGCCGAAGCGGCTGGCGGTGGCCAGCTCCTCGTCGTAGTGCAGGGGGTTGCGGTCGCCCGAGATCTCGGTGAACAGCGCGATGTCGCGGCGGGTCACCAGCCGCGATCGGCTCGCGGTGGCGCCGGTCGGCGGGACGGCGCGGGCGGGGGTGGTGTCGTTCACGGTCACTCCTCAGACGCGGTGGGGTAAACGGGTGGGTGCGGGCAGGGGCGCGGGGCGTTCGGCGTAGGCGAGCCAGAGGTAGGCCGTTCCCGCGAGGAAGACGAGCCCGGTGGCCATGCCCTCGATCTGCATCGGCACCAGGCCGAGCGGCAGGGAGGTCACGGCGGCCACGCCGACGAGGACGTAGAGCAGCGGGTCCAGGGCGCGCAGGGCGCGGCCCGGCAGCGCCCGCGGGAAGCCGGGTGCGGCGAGGAAGCCGAGGGACTCGACGAGCCCGGCGACGGCGGCCAGCAGGGCCGCCACCCGCCAGAACAGCGGTTCGCCGCCCGCGAGCACCGCCGCCAGCCCGGTGGCGCCGGGCAGGAGGAAGTGCAGCGCGACGTGCAGGTCGTAGCGGTGCCGCACGGGATCGGTGCGCCAGCTCCCGTGGGAGAGGCCGACCACGACGAACCACAGGCCGAGCAGGGTGAAGCTCGCCGTGGCGAGCAGCTGGTAGAACGCGAGCGCGGCGATCATCGGACCGGCATCCGGTAGCAACGCCGCACGCTGGTGCCCCGCTCGCGCAGGTCGGCCCCGTAGACGTGCAGGGACGCGGCGACCACGGCGCTGTCGTTGACCACGGCGTGGATGTCGCCGGGCGGTGTCAGCACGGTCACCGAGCCGCGGGCGCCGATGGTGTGCCCGTCCTCGACGAGGTGGTCGCCGAGCTCGTCGCTGACCATCCGGTAGCGGACCTCGTGCTCCTCGCCGCGGTGCACGCCGACGACGCACCACGCGACGTGGTCGTGGATCGGCGTGCGCTGGCCGGGCCGCCACACCGCGGCGACCAGCGAGTACGCCCCGTCGTCCGGGACGTGCAGCAGGTGGGTGCGGAACCGGTCGGGGTCGCCCGCCTCCTGCTCGCGGGTGAGCAGGCCGGGCCTGCCGAGGAAGGGCGCCAGTGCGGCGGCGACGGCCTCCGCGGTGGCCAGGTCGTTGCCTGCGGAGCGGGCCGCGTCGTCGAGGCGCTCGACGAGCTCGGCCAGCATCACGGGTCGGTTGATGGTGATCATGATCGGTCTCCGGTGGTGGTCAGGCCGCGATGGCGTCGGTGGTCTCGAGCAGGTCGTCGACGAGGGCCATGAGGGGCCGGTCGGCGCCCAGCCGGTAGCCGAAGTCGGCCCAGGCGAGCAGCTCACGGGCCAGGACGGTGCCTGCGGGTCCGGGGTAGCGGCGGGTGGCGCGGAAAGCGGCCACCGTGAAGCGGCGGCGGTTCGCCAGATCGGGTCCGGCGGTGTCGGGTGCGGTCATCGGGGCCTCCTCGTCGGTGCGTCGGAACCGATGGTTCGCGATCGACGAGGCCCGGACATCGGCACCGATCACGTATCTCGGGCGGACCGGTGCCTATACCGGGGGACCTACGCGGAGGTGGTGCCCACGGGCCGCCTGCGCACGAGGCCGAGCCCGACGTACATGCCGATCAGCGCCACCACGAGGCCCAGCACCGCCTGCACGGTGAGCGCCTCGCCCAGCACCGGCACCGCAACCAGCGCCGTGGTGGCGGGCACAAGGTTCAGCAGCGCGCTGACGTGCACCGTCGACCGCCACCGCAGCAGCAGGAACATCAACGCGAACGCGCCTGCCGAGTTGAAGACCCCGAGCCAGGCCGTCGCCATCCAGCCCGCCAGGTCGTGCGGGAGCCAGTCGACGCCGAGGAACGGCATCGCGACGGCCGTCGCGACCAGCGACGTCAGCATCTGCACGGCGACGCTCGTGCTCACCGGCGTGCTGTCGTTGAACTTCTTCTGGTAGAGCGTGCCCGCGGTCAGCGCCAGCATGCCCAGCACGGGGAACACCACCTGCGGGCCGAGGCTGCCGACGAGCCCGTCGGAGAGCACGATGTAGACGCCGCCCGCCCCGATCAGCAGGCCCAGCACCGGCGCGACACCGAGCCGGGTGGCCAGCACCAGCGGCGTGAGCAGCCCGACCAGCAACGGGGCCATGCCGGTGATCAGGCTCGTCAGGCCGGCTGGCACCCCGTGCGACAGCCCGGTGTAGACGAACGAGAACTGGCCGACCTGCAGCAGCAACGCGGTGACGGCCAGGTGCAGCCAGGCGCGGCCGCGCGGGCGGCCCGGGCGCACCACGGCCACGACCGCGCTCATCACGGCCAGCCCGATCGCGAGCCGCCACAGCAGCACCGTGGGCACCGGCATGTGCCCGGTGGCGATCTTGCCGACGATGAAGCCCGACGCCCACAGCGGCACGAACAGCGCGCTCAGCAGCGGGACGACCCAGCGACCGGTCGGCGCGGCCGTCGTCGTGCCGCGCCGGTCGAGGAGCATGCCCACCAGTGCAACGCATTGCTAACAACGGCACAAGCGGGAGTGGCGCAGGTCGCCCGGCCCCGTGGCCGACCTCGCCCCCGGGATGGGGGCTGGCCTCGTTCCGACGCGGCCGGATCGTTCCTAGCGTCGTCGCATGACCTCTTCGCGCACCACCTTTTCCCTGCTCGGCACCATCGGAGCGGCCGTCTTCACCGGCGTCGGCGTGCTGCAGACGATCGATCCCACGTTCCCAGGCGAACCCGCCTTCGCGGGCCGCAACGTGCCGTCGGCGATCGGGGCGCTCCTGATGGTGGGCCTGGTCGTCGGGCTGCACCGCAGCGGAGCGGCGGGCGATCGGCGTCTCGTACGGCTCGGGCTGGTCGCCGCCGCGCTCGGCTGGGTGGTGGACGCCGCGGCCCAGCTCATCTCGCAGGCCATGGGCGTCGACTACCCGCCGCCCTACATCGTCGCCTCGGCGCTGCTGGTCTTCGGCATGCTGCCGCCGGGCATCGCGGCACTGCGGGAGGGCGTCTGGTCGGGGTGGCGACGGTGGATTCCGCTCGCCACCGTGATCTACCTGGCCGCGGCGTCCCCGCTCCTCGGCGCACCCGGTGTGCAGGCCAACCTCGCCGGAGCCGGCTGGGGCATGATCTGGCTCGCCCTGGGCGTGGCGCTACTGACCGCGCGTCAGCGGACGGTCTCCGGAGCGTTGTCCAACGAGCGGTAGAAGCCGTCGGGGATGAGCAGCAGCTCCGGGCGCAGCTCCTCGATCGACGACAGCCCCATCCCCAGCAGCGCCGAGTCGACGCCGGAACGCAGCACGTCCAGCACGTTCTCCACCCCGGCCTGCCCGTTGGCCGCCAGGCCCCACAGGTACGCCCGCCCGATCATCACCGCACGGGCACCCAGCGCCAGCGCCTTCACCACGTCCGACCCGCGCCGGATGCCGCCGTCCAGCAGCACCTCGATCTGGTCGCCCACCGCGTCCGCGACCGGCTTCACCATCCGGATCGTGGCCGGCGTGCCGTCCAGGTTGTTGCCGCCGTGGTTGGACACCGAGATCGCGGTGACGCCCGCGTCGACCGCGCGGCGGGCGTCGTCGACCCGGCACACCCCCTTGAGCATGAACGGGCCGCCGTCCAGCTGCGCCCACTGCTCGCGCATCCACGCCACGTCCGCCCACGAGGGCGGCGGCGTGGTCATCCACTCGTAGTACGCCCCGAAGAACGTCGGCGCCTCTCCCCCGGGCGGCGCCAGGTTCGGCGCGGTCAGGTCCGGGATGCCCGCCTTCGCGAACTGCAACGCCCACCGCGGCCGCAGCGCCACCTGCGGCGCCATCCGCACCATCGTCTTCAGGTCGACCTTCTCCGGGATCTCCGGGCTCCCCCAGTCGCGACCCATCGAGAACGACCAGTCCAACGTGGCGATCAACCCCACCGCGCCCGCCTGCTTGGCCCGCTGCATCCGCTGGATCATCGTGTCGCGGTCGCCGGTCCAGTACATCTGGAAGAGCGTCTGCGGGTTGGCTTGCACGACCTCCTCCACCGACTTGGAGGCGAAGTTGGACAACCCCATCACCGTGCCGCGCGCGGCGGCCGCCCGCGCCACCGCCACCTCCCCGTCGGGGTGCACGGCCTGCACGCCGGTCGGCGAGATGATCACCGGCAGGGAGATGTCCTGGCCCAGCACCCGCGTCGCCATCGACCGCTGCGCCTGGTGCCCCGCCACGTGCGGGGCGAAGCCGATCTCGCGGAACGCCGCCTCGTTGTCCTCGATCGTCTGCCCGCGCTCCGAGCCCGCCACCAGCGCGCCGTACACCGGTGCGGGCAACCGCTTGCGCGCCCGCCGTTGCGCGACGGCGACGGACTCGAACCACGGGTTCTGCTTCCACGGGTTCGCTAACCAGGTCGGCTTCGGCATGCCGCTGATTCTGTGCGTTCGACCCCGCCGCGGTCACCTCTCGGGTCGGACGGGTTCCGGTGGTCGGATGGACGGTTCCGCCAAGGGGTGTAGCGGAGCAAGCTAGGGATCTGCGACCGACCGCTGGAGGAGCTACGCAATGACGCGCGCGACCCCCGACCCCACCCGGTGGCTCACTGACCTGCTGGAAAGCGGTCACCTGCGCTGGCCTGCCCCCGATGTGTCGGCCGTGACGAAGGCCATGACGGCCGCGACCGAGCCGTGGACCAAGGCGGTCGGCGACCTCACCAAGCTGCAATGGGAGACGTTCAGCACGCTCACCAAAGGGTGGGCGGCGATGCTGCCCACCGCCGCCGCGGAGCCCATCGCCGACCGCCGGTTCGCCGACGAGGCGTGGACGAAGGACCCGCGCTACGCGGCCGTCGCCCGCACGTACCTCGCTCAGACCGACCAGCTGCGCAAGGCCCTCGACGCCGCGCCGTTGGACGAGCGCACCAAGGCGCAGTGGGGCTTCGCCCTCGGCCAGGTGATGGACGCCCTCAGCCCGACCAACATGCTGGCCACCAACCCGGAGGCCATCCAGCTGGCCCTGGAGTCCGGCGGCAAGAGCCTCGTCGAGGGCATGCGCCTCTACACCGAGGACCTCGCGCGGGGCCACATCGCGATGACCGACGAGTCGGCGTTCGAGGTGGGCCGCAACGTCGCCACCACGCCGGGCACGGTCGTGCTGCAGAACGAGCTCATGCAGCTGATCCAGTACACGCCGACCACCGCGCGGGTCTACAAGCGCCCGCTGGTGATCGTGCCGCCGTCGATCAACAAGTACTACATCCTCGACCTGCAGCCCGCGAACTCGTTCGTCGCCCACGCCGTCGCCGAAGGGCACCAGGTGTTCCTGGTGTCCTGGCGCAACATGGGCGCCGAGCAGGGCACACTGACCTGGGACGACTACCTGGAGCACGGCGTGCTCGCCGCGATCGACGCGGCGCTCGCCATCACCAAGGCCGACAAGGCCAACACGCTCGGGTTCTGCATCGGCGGCACATTGCTCGCCAGCGCCCTCGCGGCCCGTGCCGCCCGCGGCGAGCACAACGCGGCGAGCATGACGCTGCTGACGTCGATGCTGGACTTCAGCGACACCGGCGACATCGGGCTGCTGGTCACCCCCGAGGGCGTGCTGGCCCGGGAGGCGGCGGTCGGCAAGGGTGGCGTGGTCAAGGGCAGCGAGATGGCCCAGGTGTTCGCGGCGCTGCGCTCCAACGACCTGATCTGGCCCTACGTCGTCAACGGCTACCTCAAGGGCAAGCCGCCGCCCGCGTTCGACCTGCTCTACTGGAACAGCGACGGCACCAACCTGCCCGGCCCGATGTTCTGCTGGTACCTGCGCAACACCTACCTGGAGAACAAGATGCGCGAGCCCGGCGGCACCACGGCGCTCGGCGAGCCGGTGGACCTGGCGACGATCAACGTGCCGACGTTCGTCTACGCCTCGAAGGAAGACCACATCGTGCCGTGGAAGACCGCCTACGAGAGCACGCAGCTGGTCGGCGGCGACGTCGTCTTCGTGCTCGGCGCCAGCGGGCACATCGCCGGGGTGATCAACCCGCCCGCGAAGAACAAGCGCAACTACTGGACGGGCGATCTCGACGCCGACCCGGAGCGCTGGTTCGAGGCCGCGGAGAAGGTCCCCGGCAGCTGGTGGCCCGCCTGGTACGCGTGGCTGGCGCCGCACGGCGGTACCAAGGTCAACGCGCGCAAGACGCCGGGCAACGCCGAGTTCACCGCCATCGAGCCCGCCCCGGGCAGCTACGTGAAGGCGAAGGCCGAGTAGCGCCCGGCACTGCCGGATCGACCCCGCCGGGGTAGCGTCGCTAACCGTTGAATACTCACGTATCTCGGGGGTTTGGCGTGGCCGATCTGAAGCTGTCCCATCTCGCTCTCCGCACGGCCGCGGGGGCGTTCATCCTCAACGCGGGCATCGGGAAGTGGTCCGGCAGCGAGGAGACCGCCGCGGGCGTGCACGGGATGGCCGTGGGCACCTACCCGTTCCTCAAGGCCGTGCCGTCGCGCCGCTTCCTCAAGCTGCTCGCCGCGGCCGAGATCGGCCTGGGCACGGCGCTGCTGGTGCCGCTCGTCCCGGCCGGGGTGGCCGGGGCGGCGCTCACCGGGTTCGCGGGCGGGCTCCTCGGCCTCTACCTGCGCACGCCGGGCATGCACTCCCGGCTGCGGCCGACGCAGCAGGGCACCCCGATCGCCAAGGACGTCTGGCTGTTGGGGATCGGGGTCGGGCTGCTCGCCGACGAGGTGACCGAGCGGCGGTCGGCGGCCTGATCCGGCGCGGAAGTTCTGGGGCCGAGGGGCCGTTACCCCAGAGGCAACGCCTACCGAAGGAGCAATTCGTGGCTCGCACCGTTCTCCAGCCCGGTCCGCAGCACCCGATCACCGTAGAGCCCGCGCCCGGGCGGGTCACCGTGCAGGTGGCAGGCACGCCCGTGGCGGACACCTCCTCGGCGCTCGCCCTGCAGGAGGCCAACTACCCGGTGGTCTATTACGTCCCGCTCGCCGACGTGCGCTCCGAGGTGCTGAAGCCCAGCGACCACACCACCTACTGCCCGTACAAGGGCGACGCGTCGTACTACTCGCTCGCCACCCCGAACGGCGAGGTCGCCGACGCGGTGTGGTACTACGCCGAGCCCTACTCCGCCGTGGCCGAGATCGCCGGGCACGTGGCCTTCTACGCCAACAAGGTCGACATCATCGCGACCTGAGCGGGGCTGACCAGGGCTTACACTTCACCGGTGCGGCTGCTGGAGCGCGAACACCCGATCGACGTGCTGCAGACCCGGGCCGAGCGGGCGGCGGCGGGTCGCGGCGCAGTGGTGTTGCTCGTCGGTGAGGCGGGCATCGGCAAGACGGCGCTGCTCCGCGCGTTCGCCGAGCGGGTGTCGATGCCGGTGTTGTGGGGCATGTGCGACCCGTTGAGCACCCCGCGCCCGCTCGGCCCGCTGCGCGACGTCGCGGGCGGGCTCGGGCCCACCGTCTCCGCAGGCCTGCGCGACGCGGCGGCCCAGCACGAGATCTTCGCCGCGGTGCTGGACGCCTTGCGCGAGACGCCCCGCGTGCTCGTCGTGGAAGACCTGCACTGGGCCGACGAGGCGACCACCGACCTCGTGCGCTTCCTCGCCCGCCGCATCGACGCGCTGCCGTTGCTGATGATCGTGTCGTGCCGCGACACGGTCGGCGCCGATCCCGCGCTGAGCCCGGTGGTGGGCGATCTCGTCGCCACGCCGGGTGTGCGCCGCATGCAGCTCACGCCGCTGAGCCGGGCCGCCGTCGCCGAGCTGCTCGAAGGCCACCAGCTCGACCCCGCCGACGTGCACCGGCGCACGGCGGGCAACCCGTTCTTCGTCAGCCAGATCCTCGACCAGCCCGACGCGCCGCTGCCCGAGAGCGTCCGCGACGCGGTGATCGCCAGAACGGCTGGCCTCTCGCCCGAGGAGCGGCACAGCATCGAGCTGCTCGCCTGCGCCCCCGAGGGCGTCAGCAGCGCGCTGCTCGGGGCCCTCGACCTCTCGGCGGAGACGGTCGGGGCGCTCGCGGCCACCGGCCTGCTCGACCCGAGCGGCCGCGGCGTGGCGTTCCGTCACGAGATCGCCCGGTCGGCGGTGCTGGGCGCGGTCGCGCTCGGCGCCGAGCCTGCCCTGCACGCCACGATGATCACCGCGCTCGAGCGGATCGGCGGCGACGCGAGCGTGCTCGCCCACCACGCGGTCGCCGCGCACGACGTCGGACGGATCCTGCGCTACGCGGCCGAGGCCGCCGGGGAGTCGGCGCGGGCGGGCGCGCACCGGGAGGCCGTCGCGTTCTACGAGCTCGCCCTGCCCCACGTGACCGACCCCGCAGGGAAGGCCGACCTGCTCGAGGCGCTCTCGGTCGAGCTGTACCTCACCGACCGGCTCGACCACGCGATCGCCGCCCGCGAGCAGGCGGTCGCCCTGCGCGGCGACCTCGCCGACACCGCCGCCGTCGGCGCCGGGCACACCGCGATCTCCGGCTTGGCCTGGTACGACGCCGACCTGGCCACGGCCGTCCGCCACAAGGACGCCGCGATCGCGATCCTCTCCGGCACCGACGACGCCCGGGCGCTGGGCTTCGCGTTGGCCAACCACTCCTTCCTCGCGGCCCAGCAGGGCGACACGGCCGAGGCCCGTGCCGCGGGCACCCGCGCATTGCAGCTCGCCGACGGCGATCCGGTGCTGCACGGCTTCGCGACGATCGGGGTCGCCGTCGCCCGCCTCCTCGACGGCGACGTCACGGCGCGGGCGGACCTCCTCGCGGCCCGGGACGCGGGCCTGCGCCAACACCACGACGACCTCGCTACCACCCCGATGAGCAACCTGTGCCACCTCGACGTCGAGCAGGGCCGCTTCGACGACGCCGAGGAGTCCATCGCCTCGGCGCTGCGCATCAGCGAGGAGCGCGACACCCCGATCTGCACGATGTGGCAGCTGGGGGTGCGGGCCCGGCTGCGGCTGCTGCAGGACGACTGGCCCGCGGCCGAACGCGACGCCCGCGCCGTGCTCGCCGCCGGGAAGTTCCCCCTCGGGAGGCTGTGGCCGCGGCTGGTGCTGGGCGTGCTCGCCGCGCGGCGGGACGCGCCCCCGGACAACCCCGACCTCGACGAGCTGTGGTGCCTCGTCGACCGGATCGACAACCTCGGCAAGATCGCGCCTGCCGCGGCGGCGCTCGCCGAGCAGGCGTGGATCCTGCGGCGACCCGACCCGCGGCTCACCGACGTGCGGGTCGGCGCCCTGCTTTCGCGTACGGCCGAGGGCGGGCCCGCCACGCTGCAGGCGTGGGCCCGCAGGCTGGCCCGGGCGGGCCTGCAGGACCTCGGCCCGGTGGTCGACGGGCCGGTGGCGCCGCCGAGAGGCCCCTACGAGCAGGTCCTCGCGCACTGGGACGACGACTCCGCGGAGGCCCTGCTCGCGGCGCTGCCGGTGCTGGACGACCTCGGTGCGCGCGCCGTCGGGGCGTTGTTCCGCGGCAGGCTCCGCGAGCTGGGCGTGAACAGCATCCCGCGGGGCCGGTCGGCGGCCACGCGGGCCAACCCGGCCGGGCTCACCGAACGGCAGCTCGACGTGCTGGCCCTCCTGGTGGACGGGCTCACCAACGCCGAGATCGCCGCCCGTCTGGTGATCTCCCCCCGCACCGCCGACCACCACGTGTCGGCCATCCTGGACAAGCTCGAGGTGCGCACCCGCAAGGAGGCGGCCGCCCAGGCCCGCAGGCTCGGCGTCTAGCCTGCCGTCTCGGGGCCGATCACGGCGGCGACCGCGACGACGACGTCGGCGGGGAACCCGCCGCGCCGGGCGTGCTCGTGCACGGTCTCGGCATCGTCCGTCTCGTGCACGCAGTAGATCTTGTCGCCCGCGACGTAGCTGTGCCGCCACGTGTAGACCACCCCGAGCGAGTCCACGACGCTGTTCGAGGTGGCGGCGAGCTCCCGGAGCTGCTCGGGCGTCATCTCCGACGCCCCCGGGACATTGCGTTCGATCATGAAGGTGGGCATTGTCTTCCCCCGTTCCCTGTGTGGTGGGAGGACGCTAAGCGGGGGCGGCGGTGAGGCACATCGGCAACACCTCCCCATAGGACGGGCCGATCTCCCTATCTCTGGGTCTCGCGCACGACGGCGACGGGGCACGCGGCGTGCCGCAGCAAGGCCTGGCTCACCGAGCCGAGGAGCAGCCCGGCGAAGCCGCCCCGGCCCCGCGAGCCGACGACCACGAGCTGGGCGCCCTCCGAGAGCGCCGTCAGCTCCTGCGCCGGGCGGTCGCGCACCAGGCGGCGCTCGATCGTCAGGTCCGGGTGCTTGTCCTGCCGGCCCGCGAGCCGCTCGGCCAGCACGGCCGCCTCCTCCGCCGCGACCGCGTCCCAGTCGATCAGCGTGGCGAGCCGGGGATCGGCCGTGTCCTGCCACGCGTGCACGGCGACGAGCGTGGTCCGGCGGCGCAGCGCGGCGTCGACCGCGAACTCCAGCGCGGCCTCGCTGAGCCGGGAGCCGTCCACGCCGACGACGACCGGACCGGTCGGCCCGGGTTCGCCGCGGACGACCACGACCGGGCAGGCGGCGTGGGCTGCGGCGGCCGCTCCGACCGAGCCCAGCACGAGGGTGGCGAAGCCCCCCGCGCCGCGGTGCCCGACGACCAGCAGCCGGGCCCGGGCGGAGGCGATCACGAGGAGGTCGGCGGGTGCGCCCGCGAGCAGCTCGGTGGTCACCTCGACCTCCGGCGCCACCCCGCGCACCTCGGCGGCCGCCGTGGCCAGCGTCTTCTCGGCGTTCTCCCGCAGGCTCTCCCAGGCGCCCGACGAGGACCGGAACGGGTCCTCCAGCTCGGGCACCGGCACCCAGCCGAAGACGGTGATGAGGTGCAGCGGGGCCCGCAGCTCCTGTGCCTCCGCGGCGGCCCAGCGCACGGCGTCGAGCGCGGACTCCGAGCCGTCGACGCCGGCCAGGATCGGCTGCGTGCTCATGGTTCCTCCTCGGTCATCGGCGGAGTGGGCACCGATCACGCTGCCGGGCGGCGCCCTTCCCGCGTAGGAGTCGAGCGGCCCGGTAGGCCGGACCGATCGGCCCTGCCGCGCGGTGCCCGTTGCCGCCGAGGCTGGGTGCATGTCCGTCGCACCTGAGACCTTCGACGACGACCCGTTCGTCACCGGGCTGATGACGACCCCCGTCGTGGCGATCACCGCCGACGCGCGGCTCCCGGTCGCGCTGCGGGTGATGGCCGCCGAGCACGTGCGGCACCTCGTCGTCGTCGACCGCGGCCGTTGCGTCGGTCTGCTTCAGGAGGGCGAGGTGGCCCGGCTGCTGCTCGGCCCGGCCACCCCGCGGGAGGTGCCGCCGCTGCCCGTCGGCGCGGTGTGCCGGACGGTGCCGCGGCTGGCGCCCGGCGAGCGGCGCAGCACGGCCGCCCGCCGGATGCACGCCGCGGGCGTCGACGCCTGTCTCGTGGCCGACGGCGAGCGGGTGCTCGGGATCGTCACCGCCACCGACGTGTTGACGTCACTGGCCGCGGCGGAGCTCGGCCGCGTAGACGGCGGCCTCGGTACGTCGGGCGAAGCCGAGCTTGCGCAGTAGCGCCCGCGCGCCGACGAGGCTCGACCGTCGACACCGCTATCCACCCGCCGACCGACCGTTCGCCCGCGAAGGAACCGACGATGCTGCCCGACACCCGCGCACTCGGCCTCGATCCCGGCAGGCTCGGCACCGCGCTGACCGCCGCGTGCCGGGCTCCCTCGCTGCACAACAGCCAACCGTGGCGGTTCCGCGTCGGCCCCGACGTGATCGAGCTGTGGGCCGATCCCGAGCGGGTGCTGGCCGCCGCCGACCCCGAGGGCCGCGAGCAGCGGATGGCCTGCGGCGCAGCGCTCCTCACGCTGCGGCTGGCCCTGCGCGGGTTCGGCGTCCGGCCCACCGTCACCGTGCTGCCCGACCGCGCCCGGCCGGACCTCATCGCCGAGGTGCGCCGCGGGGGTGAGCGCCCACCCAGCCCGGAGGAGCTGCGCCTGCTGGCTGCCGTGCCGCGGCGGCACACCAACCGGCGCCCGTTCGCCGACGCGCCGGTGACGGCGGGCGAGCTCACGGCGCTGCAACGGGCCGCCCTGGACGAGGGGGCCTGGCTGCACGTCGTCGACGACCCGACGGAGCGGGTGCAGGTGGCCGAGCTCGCCGTGGCAGCGCACAGGGCCCAGCTCGCCGACCCGGCGTTCGTCGCCGAGCTCAAGCGGTGGACGGCCGTCACGGCGGGGCGCGCCGACGGCGTGCCCGCCACCGCGGGCGGTCCGCTCCCCCAACCCCCGGCCCGGTGGGTGCGCGCGACCTCGCCGAGGTCGTCGGGCCCGCGGTGGCGGTCGACCGGAGCGGAGCCCGCCGCCGCCGTCGCGCGCGGTCGCCCGAGATCGCGCTCAGCGGGGTTCCGGCACGATCGAAGCGCCGCTGAGTGCAATCTCGCGGACGCTCAAAGCGGGCAGGCCCGCCGAGGCGGGGTGCCTCGCCGAGGTCGGCGCCCGTAGCGGGCGTCGGACGAGGGCCGGTCGGGCGCGGTCGCCGATCGCGCAGCGGGGTGGCCGATCGCGCGATGCGGTCCGGCGCTCGCGGAGCTCCAGCCCCTCACCGATCGCGAGCACCGCGTCCAGGAGACCCTGCAGCCGATCCTGGGCCACCACGACCTCCGCGATGCGCTCCTGCACCTCGCGCAGCAGCTCCTCGAGCCGCAGGCCGGGGAGCAGGTCCGGGAGCCCGCGCCGGTCCTCGCCCTGCGGATCCGGTCCGATCACGCGCGCCACGCCGGCATGTCCGTCGGACGCCTGGCAAGTCAGCGCGCGTCGTCGTCGCGCCGCCACGCAGGACCGACCTGGGCCCACTCCTGCTCCCAGATGTCGGTGTTGCGCGCGGCCGTCGCGCGGCGCACCACCCACCAGAGCCCGGCGAGCACGGCGCCGCCCGCCACGACGACCGCGACGCAGGCGAGGAGCCCGGCCCACTGCGCGTCGTCCGGCGACACCGGCGCCGGTACGACGGCCCCGGACGGGTCGACCCACGCGGGCACCTCGGCGCCCGCGGCGAGGCCCACCCCCGCCTCGATGACACCGGTGCGCACCGCGCCGTCCGCGTCGCGCCAGGTCGCCGTCACGGGCATCCGACCGCCGGTCGGGTTCGTGACCGGGACCGTCGGCACGTCCTGCACCAGCACCGCGGTCGTCGGCGTGCGTTCCGCCGCTTCGACGCGCGCGCGTTCCACCGTGGCCGCGTACACCGCCATGCCCGTGACCACCCCGACCGCCACCACGAACAGGGCGGACGCGAGCAGCGCCCAGGCCACGGCGTCCTCGACGCGGTCGGTCACCCGGCGGGGCAGGCCCGCGGTCGTCGGCTTCATGGGATCGCCTCCGGATCGTCCACGCCGGCCTCGGCCGGTACGAGGACGGGCGGCAGACGGCGGTGGTCCCGACGGCACGGGACGAAGGTCCCGGTACTGTGCGGACCGGTGATCGTCTATCCCGCAGTCGACATCCGCAACGGTCGGTGCGTGCAGCTGACCCAGGGCCGCCCCGACACCGAGGTCGTCCACCACGACGACCCAGCCGCGCAGGCGGCGCTCTGGGTGTCGTTGGGCGCGGACGCGATCCACGTCGTGAACCTCGACGGCGCGCTGTCCTACGGCGCGGGGACGGCGAGCGCGCTCAACCTGCAGCGGGTGGCGGAGATCCGCCGCGCCGTCGACGTGCCGGTGCAGTTCGCCGGTGGCCTGCGCGACGAACGCGACGTCGAGACGGCGTTCGGCCTCGACGTGGACCGGATCGTGATCGGCACGGCCGCGGTCGTGCGGCCCGAGCTCGTCGCGTGGGCGTTGCGCCGCTGGGGGCCCGACCGCGTGGCGGTGGCGTTGGAGGTCAAGGGCGGGCAGGTGGTCACCCACGGGTGGCAGCAGACCACGCCGCTCACGCCCGTCCCGTTCGGCGCGGACCTGTACCGGATGGGGGTGCGCACCGCGCTCTACACCGACGTCGACCGGGAAGGCCTGCTCGGCGGCGTCGACGCCGCGGGCGCGGTGGCGCTGGCCGAGGCCACCGGCCTGCGGCTGGTGATCAGCGGCGGCGTCGGCGGCATCGACGACATCCGGGCGCTCGCGGGCGCGGGCGACGCGGTCGAAGGGGTCGTGATCGGGCAGGCGCTCTACACGGGCAAGCTGTCGCTCCCCGAGGCGTTGGCCGCCGCGGCCTGACCGTCACCGCACCCGCTGCCCGCTCACCCGGCCTGCCAGCACAGACGAACCCGGGCCCGCGAGCTCGTCGACGGCGTCGCCCCGGCCCGCCATGGCCATCAGCAGCGCCTCGCCCGTCCCCGTGACCTCGGCGCCCTTCCCCATCGCCCAGTCCAGGTCGGTGGCGACCAGCCGCAGGCCGCGGATGCGGCGGAACGCCCCGATGGGCGGCGCGGTGCGCGCGAAGTCCAACACCGGCCGCAGCCGGTCGCCGGGGATGTCGCGGCCGATGCCGAGCGGGCGCCGGATGTCCTGCTGGTGGATCAGGCCGTCCACCAGCGCGATCCGACCGCCGAACCCGGCCGTCAGCCCCCGCGGTTGCAGGTGGCGTTCGAGGAGCTCGACCAGCTGCTCGGGCCGGTGCCCGGCGTACTCGGCCACCCCGACCGCGTTGACCCGGCGCGGCACGAACCGACCGCGGACGTAGCGGCGCGCGAGGGCACGCTTGTCCAGCTCCTCGTAGCTGATCACGTGTGCGACGACGTCGCGCACCGGCCACTCCGTGCACAGCGTCGGTGCCGCCCACTGCTCGGGGGTGAGCTCGTGCAGCAGCGCCGCGAACTCGGCCCGCTCGGCACGGGCGAGGGCCATGAAGTCGCCGGTCACGCCACGGTCTTCGCGAAGGTGTCCAGCAGCAGCGCCCAACCGCCGCCGCCGTTGATGGTGTCGTGGATGGTCTGTCCGCCCACCACCTTCTCGAAGCCGCTGTGCTCGACCTCCACCGTCGTCTCCGCCGGGCCCTCGGCGCGGAACCGGACGTCGATCTCGCTGGCGTGCTCCGGGTCGGGGTCGAACTGGAACGCCCCGTTGATCTGCCAGGTGAACACCAAGCGCTGCGGGGCGTCCCAGAGCCGCACGCGCCCCCAGTCGCACTCGCTGCCGTCGACGCCGCGCTCGTACCAGCGGCCGTCCACGAACGGCTCGAGCACGATCTCGTCGACCTCGGCTGCTCCGATGTGGAACGCGCGCGGCCACCACCGGTCGATCGCGGAGGTGAAGAGCGCGAACGCCTCGTCGACGGGCAGCGCGACGGTGACGGTGCCGGTGATGGGCGGGATCGGCGCGTTGGTCATGGGGGCTCCTCTCGGGGATCGGCCGCATCGGCGGCCTTGTGGAAACCTGCGAGTGCGTCGGACCAGACGCCGTCGAGCCACGCGCGGAGCGCGGTGACGCCCTCGGGGTTCAACCGGTAGACGCGGCGGGTGCCCTCGCGGTGACACACGACGAGGCCGCCCTCGCGCAGCACCCGCAGGTGCTGCGACACCGCAGGCTGGCTGATCGGCAGCTCGGCGGCGAGCTCGCCCACCGAGCGCGGCGCTCGGGCGAGCAGCTCGAAGATGGCGCGCCGGGACGGGTCGCCGAGCAACCCCCAGGCGCCATCTCCATAAGTCTGCACGAACGTAAGCCTAGACTGATGGATGGCTAGGCCGTCAAGTCGGCGAGGCGGTCGAGCTGCGTCGGATCGGTGGCCCAGCAGTAGAGCACGACCTCGTCCGCGCCCAGGTCGGCGAACGCGGAGATGGTGTCGCGGACGGCTGCGCGTGTGGTGCGCAGGCCCGCCGTCATCCGCGACGCGTCGCCGGTGAACGCGTAGTAGTCCGCCATCGCCGTGCGGGCATCCGCCACCACCGCCTCCGGGCCGAGGGCGACGTTCACCTGCCCGACGTTGCGCGGAGCGCCTGAGCGTCCGTGCTCGACCCACGAACGGGCCACGGCGGCGAACAGGCCTGCTGCCCAGGCAGGCTGCGCGGCGCACAGCAGGCCGTCCCCGAAACGGCCGACCCGGGCCAGGGCCGCCGGGGCGAAGCCGCCGACCAACACCTCGGGTCCGCCCGGACGAACGGTCCGGGCCCGCGCCGCGGCCACTCGGGCGTCGAGGTGACGACGGGCAGACCGACACCGATCTTCATCAACGTCCTCCGGGCAGGCGTGAGTGCGGGATGCCGCCCGCTCTCACCCGGCCCGGGTGCGCCGGTCCCCTCTGCGGCGTCGTTCTCGGGACCGTCGACGAACAGCGCCACGCTAGCGCACTTGACCTCAACCGCGCTTGAGGTTGCACGGTGGTGGGCATGCAGGCGGTGGTGGTGGCGGAGTTCGGCGGGCCCGAGGTCCTGGTCGCGGCGGAGGTGCCCGATCCCGTGGCGGGCGCCGGGGAGGTCGTCGTCGCGGTGGCGGCGGCGCACGTGCTGTGGGTGGAGACGCGCATCCGCAGCGGCGTGGGCCGCGAGTACTGGGGCGTCACGCCGCCCTACGTTCCCGGGAGCGGGGTCGCGGGCCGCGTCGCGGACGTCGGGCCCGGAGTCGATCCGGCCCTGCTCGGCACCCGGGTCGTGGCGCACACCGGCCGGTCCCGCGACGGGTACGCGGAGCGCGTCGTCGTCGGGGCCGACGGCCTGGTCCCGATCCCGGACGGGGTGTCGTACCAGCAGGCGGCGGCCCTCGTGCACGACGGCGTGACGGGCGGCGCGCTGGTGAACGAGCAGCGGGTCGGCGCGGGCGACCGCGTGCTCGTGGTCGGCGCCAGCGGCGGTCTGGGGATCGTGCTGGTGCAGCTGGCCAGGGCCCGTGGGGCGCGGGTCGTCGCGCTGGCTCGCGACGAGCGGAAGCTCGCGCGGGTGCGCGCGCTCGGCGCCGACGCCGTGATCGACTCCGATGCCCCCGACTGGACGGCGCAGGCGCGCACGGCCTTGGGCGGCGACGGCGCCGACGTGGTCTTCGACAACGTCGGTGGCGACCTCGGCGAGGCAGCCTTCGGGCTCATCGCCACCGGCGGCCGGTTCTCCGCCCACGGCACCCCGGGCGGCCGGTTCGCGCAGATCTCCCCGGAAGCGGCGGCCGCCCGCGACGTCACCGTGCGCGGCATCCGGGATGTGCAGCTCCCACCGGCCGAGCGCCGCCGTCTCACCGAGCAGGCGATGGCCGCCGCCGCGGGCGGGCTCCGCCCGGTGATCGGGCAGACGTTCCCGCTCGCGCGGGCCGACCGCGCGCACGCCGCGATCGAGGACCGTTCGGTGTTCGGGAGCACGCTGCTGGTCGTCAGCGGCTGACGGTCAGCTCGGCGCGGGCCCCGTCCACGCCTCGGCGGGCAGGTAGGCGGCCACGTTGTCCATGCGTCGTTGGACGGCGGCGATCTCCCGGACGGCCTCGGTGACCACGCTGCGGTCGATGGGCGACATCCGTTCGCGGCTGACCACGTCGAGGGGCTTCTCGCCGCGCTCGTACTCGATCAGCTGGTAGCGCAGCCGCAGCCGCTGCAGCACGGTGAAGATGTCGATCAGGTTGTGCGCGTGCTCGTCGGGCAGCATCGCCGACCCGGCGGCCGCCTGCAGCCGTTCGGTGGTCGACAGCGCGGACGAGCCGACGGCCAGCGCCGCCCACCGGGCCGTGTTGACGATCGGCAGCACCGCGTGCTTCTTGAGGTTGATGGTGTCGCGACGGGCCACGAGATCGCGGAGCGAGCGCGACTTGGCCCGCGCGGACAGCGAGGCCTCCAGCAGCAGCCGCATCGTGCCGGGATGCCGCCGCAGGTCGCTGAACACCTTCATGACCTCGGGGAGGCCGGGGTCGCCGTGGATCGGCCGCCCGTCGACCAGCAACGACGTCATCATCGCGCCCTGGTTCTGCACGGGCTCCGCCATCCACTGGCGGGCGGCCTCGCGCCACTCGGCGTTGGTGCGGGAGAACGCGGGTCGGCTCGCGGTGGCGCCGTGCGAGTCGGCGGTGATACCCGCGGCCGCCAGCTCTCGCTGGATGTCGGCGAAAGCGGCCCGGTAGCGGTCGATCTCGGCGCCGTCGCAGTTGTCCCGGAAGGCGACCGCGGAGTCGATGTCGGAGCTGAGCACGGCCTCCCGACGACCGTTGCTGCCCAGCGACAGCCACGTGAAGGCGTCGAGCGACAGGTCGGGGTACTGCGCGAACGTCAGGGTGATCGTCCGCCGCACGATCGTGTCGAGGATCGACGAGTACACCGCGATCGCCTTGCCGGAGGCCATGCCCCACGACAGCAGGTCGTCGACCACGGCGGGCGCCCGGCGCGCCCGGCGCCGCAGCTCCTCGGGCGTGGTCGCCCGGCGTATCTGCTCGTGCACCGAGACCCCCGCCGTGGCTCCGGAGACGGTGAAGTCCCGCGGCGTGATCACGCCGTGGAGCCTGCCGCCCCGGTCGGTCACCACCAGGTACTCGGCGTCGCGGTCGAGCATGAGGATGAGCGCCTCGGCCGCGGACTCGCCGAGCGCGACGGTGGGCACCGCATCGTCCATCACCTCGCGGGCGGGGACGCTCGCCTGCCTGCCCTCCACGAGCACCCGGCTGCGCAGCAGCGCGTCGGTGACCAGCCCGAACCGGCCGTCCTCCAGCGGGACGACGGCGTACCCGGTGCCGCGGCGCGTCATCGCGGCGGCGACCTCGCCGACCGGGTCGTCGGCGTCGACCTCCAGCGGGCGGGTCTCGATGATCTCGTCGACGAGGCTGTAGGAGGACAGGCCCCCGCGACTGCGGGCGGCGGCCCCCTGCACGGCGAGGAACCGCGCGCCCTGCCGCGAGGCGAACGCGGGCTCGACCGCCGACTCCGGGATCGCCGCCACGGTCACCGCGTCGACGGCCACCGCCCGCGGCCCGAGCGAGCGCTCGGTGAGCATGGCCGAGAAGCCGAAGACGCCGCCGGGCCCGAGCTGCTGGTCGGCGGCCTCGCCGAGGGCGTCGGCGTCGTGCCACAGATCCACGCGGCCGATCAGCACGACGAAGACCTCGACGCTCACCTGCGTGAAGGCGTCGAGGATGAGCTCGCCCGGCCCGAACCTGCGGACCTCCGTCGCCCGGGTCATCACGGCCCGGTCGGCGAGGCTCAGCCCGTCGAACGGCGGGGTTTCGGCCAGGACGCGGTCGAGGACCGCCCCGTCGTCGGGGCGGTCCTCGACCGTGTCCGTCGCGTCAGGCACCACTCGCGACGGTGGGTGGGTCGGGGATGCTGTAACCCGACGGCCGGACGTTGGCGTCCAGTGACTTCCGCCAGGACCCGTCGTCGATGTACTGCTTGAGGGCGGCGTTGACCTTGCCGACCAGGTCCGAGTTGCCCTTCTTCACCCCGACGCCGTAGATCTCGTCGGAGAACCCCTTCCCGACCACCTTCAACTTGCCTTGGTACTGGGGTTGGGCGGCGAAGCCCGCCAGGATCACGTCATCGGTGGTGACCGCGTCGACCTCGCTGTTGGCCAGGCGGTGACGCAGTCGGAGAACCGCGGCTTCTCGAGCAGTTTGATGTTGCCCAGGAAGTGGCTCGTGACGTAGGCGGCCGAGGTGGTGCCCGGCACCGAGCACAGCGTCTTGCCGTCCAGCGCCTCCGGGCCGGTGATCTCGGTGTCGTTGCGGCGCACCAACAGGTCCTGGTGGGCCACGAAGTACGGCCCGGCGAAGTCCACGACCTGCTTGCGCTGGTCGGTGATGGAGAAGGTGGAGACGATCAGGTCCGCGCCGCCGGACTCCAGCAGCTGTTGACGCTGGTCGGCGTTGGCTTCCTTCCAGGTGATGTTGTCCCGGGTCACCCCCAGGGCGCCCGCGATGTAGACGGCGGTGTCCACGTCGAACCCGGTGTAGGCGTCACCGGTCCGCACGCCCAGCCCGGGCTCGTCGAACGGGACCCCGATCGTGAGCTTCCCGCCGGGCGCGCCCGCCACCGGCGCGGGCGTGGGGTTCGGACCGCTGCCGCCCCCCGAGCCGCACGCGGCCAGCACCACCAGCGCCGCGGTCAGCCCGGCCACGCCGCGCCACGTCTTCCCGCCGTTCATCAGATGACGCCCCCCTCTTTGTCCTCGACGTCGAGGTCCTCGGGCTTCACGTCGTCGCCGTAGGTGGGGCCGGTGTCCGACCAGACCGCCTTGATCCGACCACCGGTGTTCTCGACCACCTTCGGCTTCACCAACCGCCACCCGATGAACAACACGATCGCCAGCAGCGGGATGCCGAACACCACCACCAGGAAGTCGGTCTTGTGCCAGAAATACGGCGAGGCCTGCCAACCCCCCACCGCCAACCCGACGATCACCAACGCCAGGAACGCCAACCCGATGTAGCTGGTCCACGGATACCCCGGCGCCTGGAACGGGCTGGCCGGGATCACGCCCTTGTTCACCAACTTCCGCAGCCGCAGCTGGCAGGCGAAGATCGTGCCCCAGGTGAACACCACCCCGATCGCCGCCGCCTCCAGCGCGACCTCGAACGCGTCCGGGATCAGGAAGTTGAGCACCGCGCCGAACACGAACACCACCGAGGTCATCACGATGCCCGCCCACGGCACCCCCTGACTCGACATCTTCAACGTGAACTGCGGCGCCTGCTTGGAGATGCCCAGACTGCGCAACACCCGACCGGTGGAATACAGCCCCGCGTTCAGGCTGGACATCGCCGCGACGATCAACACCACCTGGATCAGATCGGCCATCCAACCCAGGCCCAACCGGCTGAACACCGTCACGAACGGGCTGGTCCCCGACTTGTACTCGGTGGTGGGCAACATACAGACCAGCAGCAGGATCGAGCCGCAGTAGAAGACCCCGATCCGGAAGATGACCGCGTTGACCGCCTTCGGCACCTCCCGCGTCGAGTTCTCCATCTCCCCCGCGGCGATCCCGACCATCTCGATGGCCGCATAGGCGAACACCACCCCGGACATCACCAGGATCGGGCCGTACCAGTGGTAGGGATCCATGGTCGGCCAGAAGCCACCCGGGTTGGACCACAAGTTCTGGAACCCCGCCGCGTGCCCACCGATGTCGAACTGGCCGATCACCACCACCAACCCGACCACCAGGAAGAGCACGATCGCGCCGACCTTCGCGATCGCCGCCCCGAACTCGAACTCCCCGAACGCCCGCGCCGACAACAAATTGATGATCAACACCACGGCCAGTGCGATCAACACCGTGGCCCAGGTCGGCATCAACGGCCACCAGTACTGCACGTACAGCCCCACGGCCGACAGCTCGGCGATCCCAGTCAAACCCCAGTTCAACCAGTACAGCCAGCCGGTGACGAACGCGGCGGACTCGCCGTAGAACTCGCGCATGTAGGAGACGAACGCGCCCGAGGTGGCGCGGTGCAACACCAGCTCGCCCAGACACCGCATCAGGAAGTAGGCGATCACCCCAACGAGGGCGTAGCTCAGCAGCAGTGCAGGCCCGGTGCTATGCAACCGGCTCGCCGACCCGAGGAACAAGCCGGTGCCGATCGCACCCCCGATCGCGATCATCTGCACGTGCCGTCTGCCCAGCGACTGTTTGTAACCGACCTGCTCGGCGTTCAACGAGTCCTGGTGGGTCCCGGTCTGGGTCATAAACCTCATCCCCGCAGTAGGCGTTTGGCCCGCCGCGCCGCACCGAGCGATCTCCGACGAACCCGCCGCAAGGATGCGCGGCGACCGACGGCCCGTCCAGTGCACAGTTCGATGAAGATCGTGGAACGTTTCCGTCGTGATCGGATGAATCGGACGATTCGGACGCGTGGACGACGTGCGGGACACCTGTAGCGAGCCACGGCTCGCAGTACCGTGGCCGCGGCGAGCTCGGGGGACGCCGACGCGCGCCCGAGCTCGTCAAGCAGTTCGCCCTGGCGCAGAGAGGACAGCACGATGCTCGTCACCGTCATGGGGGTCTCCGGTTCCGGCAAGACCACCGTCGGCGCGGCCCTCGCCCAGCGCCTGCGCGTGCCGTTCGTGGACGCCGACGACCTCCACCCACCGGCGAACGTCGCCAAGATGTCCGCAGGCATCCCGCTCGACGACGCCGACCGGCTGCCGTGGCTGCGGACGGTCGGCGCGTGGCTGGCGGAGCGTGCTGCGAGCGGCGGCGTGACCAGCTGCTCCGCTCTGCGCCGCAGCTACCGCGACGTCCTGCGGGAGGCCGCACCGGAGCAGGTCTTCGTCCACCTCGCGGGCGACCGCGAGGTGATCGCCCGCCGGGTCGCGGGCAGGCCGGGGCACTTCATGCCCGCCGCGCTCGTCGACTCCCAGTTCGCCACGCTGGAGCCGCTCGACGCCGACGAGCGGGGCGTCACGCTCGACGTCGACCAGCCGATCGACGCGCTCGTCGCCGCGTGCGTCGCAGCGCTCGGAGTGCAGGGAGCCACCTCGTGACTGCCTGGCCGTCTGACGGTACGTGCGCGGGAACCGGCCGCCGGTTCCCGCGCACGCCGCCGTGTCAGGTACCGGGAGCGATGAAGAACTCCAGCGCGATGTTGTCGGGGTCGCGGAACGACAGGCCGGTGCCGTAGCCGGCCTTCTTGATGCCGCCGTGGGCGATGCCCAGCTCGTCGAGGCGGTCGCGCCACTGCTCCAGCTCCGCCGTGCCGGAGAGGGCGAAGCCCACGTGGTCGAGCCCGGTGCGGCGCTCGTCGAACGCGTCGCCGGACTCGGCGCCCATGTGCGTGTGGAGCCCGAAGAGCTGGCCGCCGTCGAGCAGGAACACGGTGTGGTGGAAGGTGCCGGACTCCTCGTCCTCGTCCAGCACGGCCTCGGCGCCGAACAGGCGGGAGTACCACTGCGTGCTGCGTTCCAGGTCGGAGACGGTGATCGCGACGTGCTGCAGACCGGGGAAGGCCACCGGGAGCTCCTTTGCGTCGGGTGCGTCGGGGACTCTGCCCGTCACACGATGCTCCTCGATCTCCCGCCGGGGAACCCGCCGGACGGACGGGTCAGCGGAGGGTCCAGCCCGCCCCGTCGGTCGGGAGCGCCGCCACGATGACGTTGTCGAGGTAGCTGCGCGCGGTGTGGTCGAACGCGCCGCCGCAGGTGACCAGCCGCAGCTCCGGGCCGGGTGTGGGGGCGTACACGAGGTCGGTGGGGAACGCGGTCTTGGCCGCATCCACGCGTCCGGTGACGGTGAACGCCGCGACGCTGCCGTCGGCCCGGACCACGTCGACGCGGTCGCCCGCGCGCAGATCGCGGAGGTGGAAGAACACGCCGGGACCCGCGCGTGAGTCGACGTGGCCCGCGAGCAGGGCCGGTCCCGTGCCGCCGGGCGGCGGACCGGCGGCGAACCAGCCCACGAGCGCGGTGCTGGTCGGGGGCACGAGTGCGCCGGTGGCGTCGGTCGCGATGGTGGTGATCGGCGCATCGACGCCGATGGCGGGGATGACCAACCGCACCGGCGCCGGAGCGGGCAGGACCACTGGCGGGGCGGCGGGCGGGGCGGCGGGCCGTTGGACGGGCAGCGCCCGCGCGGCGCGGCCGGGGGCAGGCTGCCCGTCGGCGGTACCGCCGAAGCCCGTCTCGATCCCGCCCGTCGGCGCGGCGCCGCCGCCGAGCGCGTCGGTCTGGACCTGGCCACCGAGCCCGCCGCCGCGCTGGACGACGATCACGGTGTAGACACCGCCCGCCGCGAGATCCACCGGCAAGGTGAACGGCGCCCCGGTGGTCGGCGCCAGGTCGATCGTGCCGCGACCCGCCGGAGCGGTGACGTAAGGGGTAGCGGTGGCGAAGGCGACCGGCCCCGTCATCGGCTTGCCGTTCCAGGTGACGGTGACCGATCCGGCCGTCTGCGCCCCCTGCAGCACCCGCACCCGCGCGTTCCCCGGCCCGGGCCGGGTCAGGTCGTCGGTCAGCAGCGTGATGCTCGCTCCGGCCTGTGGCCCGAGGACGGCAGCGGTGTAGGCCCGGCCCTGTTCGGCGCGCACGGTGCCGGTCAGGAGCGGCGCCGCCGACGGGTCGGCGGACGCCCGCATCTGCACGGTGTAGGTGCCGGGATCGACCGACTGGTAGGTCGACACCGCCCCGTACCCGACTCCCTTGAGCTGGTAGGTCCGGCCGGTGAAGCCCGTGACCGTGACGTCCACGTTCGGGGTGTCCGGCGAGAGGTGCGCCAGGCGCAGGTACGTGCCCGTGGCCGCCGCCGCCGTGGCGGGCAGGAGCACCGCCAGGACGAGCGCCGCCCCGGCGAGCAACGCGACGCGGCCGAGCTGCTGACGAGACATGGGTCCTCCTGGTGTGCGGCCGCTAGTGCGGTGTCCACGCGCGCGAGGGATCCGGTGGACGTTCGTGGACACCGCGCTACGTACCGAGGAGGCCCGACGGGGCGGGCACCGCCCAGGCCAAGGCCGTGGTGTTGCCCGCCGTCATGACGAGCGGGGTGAACGGCGGGCGTTGGGCCCGCACCCAGGCGAGGGCCTCCGCGTCGAGCCCGGAGAGCACGACCTGGTGCCGGGGCAGGCCGGGGTCCTCGCCGGACACGGCCGGGAGGTCGAGCACGTGCACGGGGTCGCGGGCGGCGAGGACCGCGAGCACGAGCAACGCCCGCGGGTCGGCCTGCCCGTCCTGCAGCACGGCGCGCGCCGGGGCATCGACGCGGACGGCCGGGTTGTCGAGCAGCTGACGCCCCCACGCGGCGCTGACCGCCGCCTCGCGCCCGGAGTCGGGGTCGGTGCGGCTCACGGCGAGGGCGTCGGGCCCGTCGCCGAACCGGGCGACGGGGCGGCCGGGCCCCGGCGCACCGCGGGTCACGACGAGCGTGCCGCCCGGCCCGAGCCGCTGCGGCGCGACGCCGTCGCGGATGAGGTCGGCCCGGACGTCGGGCGGCACCTCGAGGACCGTGGCCGTGTCGGTCGCGGCGTTGATCCACGCCGCCAGGGCCAGGTGCGGACCGCTCGGCGGGAGCGCCGCCACCGCGCGCGGCGGCATGATCACGAGAGCGACGGCGGCCACCGCGACGGCGAGGGCGGCGACGGCGAGCCCGACCCGACCGACGTCGTGGAGCCGTGCACGCCCCGGGCGCCGGACGTCGAGCACGCCGCCTGCTACGACGCGCTCGCCCGTGCCGTGGTCGACCGCCACATCGGCACCCCCGAGTCGTCCACCCGGTCACCCGACCGACGCCGAGTGACCTCGGTCGGGTGTCCGTGCCCGCCCCGTCGCCGGTTCGCCGATTCCCGCGATGTCACCGTGATGGCCCAACGCGCGTCGGCAACCCACGAGCAGCCCGACTTGCGCTCAGGGTGCGGCGTGCGCTTCCAGGTCCGCGACGTCGACCCACTCCAGCGTGCGCGCGTGGGTGGCCGCGAGCACCACCGGTGGCGCGACGCCCGCGGCGTTGCGCCTCGGCCCACCGGCTCGCGCACAGGCACCAGCGGTCGCCGGGCCGCAGCCCGGCGAACCCGAACTCGGGGCGCGGGGTGGACAGGTCGTTGCCCGCCTCCGCGCTGAACCGCAGGAACTCGGCCGTGACGACGGCGCACACCGTGTGCACGCCCATGTCCTCCGCGCCGGTGTCGCAGCACCCGGTGCGGTAGAAGCCCGTCATCGGGTCGCAGCCGCAGGTCTCCAGCTCGTCACCCAGCACGTTGCGCGCCATCGCACCATGCTGGCAGACGATCAGCCGTGGCGGCTGAGGTCGCGGAAGAACCCGTCGATGACGTGGAGGTCGCCGGAGCGCGTCACGACGTCGTAGACGTGCTTGCCGACGGCGAGGTCGAGCACGCCCAGGCCGAACGGTGAGAACACCACCGGCCGGTCGGCGGGCAGCGCGACCCGGCCGTCCATCACGTCGGCGAGGGTGCCGTCGACGAAGTCCCGGTTGCCCACCCGCTGCTCGGCGAGGTGCGGTGACGTGTCGGCCTTCAGGCAGTGCTCGACGTCGTCGACGATGTTGGTCGAGGCGAGGATGATCTCCGGCGACAGGTCGCGCAGCGACACGTGCAGCACCAGCGGGTTGTGCGCGAACCACGCGGGGTCGTGCACGTGCGGGGTGCCCGCGACGGTGGCGAAGACGACCAGGTCGCTGGCCCGGATCAGCTCCTCCGCGCTCCCGTGCACGGTGACCCGGCCGCCGGTGCCCGCGCGCTCCAGGTAGCCGTGGAACCCGGCGGCGCTGTCGGCGGACAGGTCGAACAGCCCGATCTCGTCGAAGGACCACCCGGTGCCTTGGAGGAACGTGTGCACGTAGCGGTTGATCAGCCCGGTGCCGATGAACCCGATCCGGGTCGGGCGGCCGCGCTCCCGGCTGAGCCAGTCGGCGGCCAGCGCCGCGGACGCGGCCGTGCGGGTGGCGCTGATGATCGAGCTCTCCAGCACCGCGAACGGGTAGCCGGTGTCGTGGTCGTTCAGGATCAGCACGGCCGAGGCCCGCGGGATGCCCGCCGCCACGTTCTCCGGGAAGCTGGAGATCCACTTCAAGCCGTCGACCCGGACGTCGCCGCCGATCGAGGCGGGCAGCGCGATGATCCGCGACGTCGGCCGGTCCGGGAAGCGCAGGAAGTACGACGGCGGGTTCACCGAGTCGCCCGCGCCGTGCAGGCGGTAGGTGGCCTCGACCAGCTCGACGACCTGCTTCTCGCTCCCCTGCAGCGCCTGCTGCACCTGGGTACCCGAGATCACCGCGAACGGCGGGGGCACGGCGGTCATCGCGGGCCTCCCTGCGGCGCGCAGGCGGCGACGTTCACCGGCTCGGTCATCCCGACGAGCACCTCGCGCTGCCCGTCGTAGGGCTCGCGGGCGTGCGCGCAGCGGATGTTGTCCACCAGGAGCAGGTCGCCCGGCTGCCACGGCTCGCGGAGCGTGTGCGCCTCGTACACGCTGTTCAGCAGCTGGACGATCTCCGGTCCGACCGGCGCCCCGCTGCCGAACCGGGTGTTGAAGGGCAGCCCGTCGCCGCCGTAGGTGTCCACCAGGAACTCGCGGACGTCCGGTTCCAGGGTCCACTCGTTCAGGAACGCGATCTGGTTGAACCAGCTGAAGTGCCCGGTGACCGGGTGCCGGGCGATCGCGGCGCGCCGCTGCCGGGTGCGCAGCCCTCCCCCGGGCTGCCACTCGAACTCGATCCCGTTGTTCCGGCAGTAGTGCTCGACCGCGGCCGGGTCGGAGGTACCGAAGGCCTCGGCGTACGACGAGCCGATCTCGTCGTTGTAGTTGCGCACGAGCATCCAGCCCTCGCGCTCGAACCGGCCGACCAGGTCGCGGGGCAGCGCGTTCAGCACCGCCGTCGCGTCGGCCACCGGTGTGGCCCCGCCTGCCGCGGGCGCGGTGAGGCAGGCGAACATCATCACGCCCGGGAAGTCCGTGGCGAAGCTCTGCTCGTGGTGCATGCACATCTGCTGGTTGGCGGGCCACTTCGTGGAGCCGAACACCCCCGGCTGGTGCACGGTGCGGGGCGCGAAGGACTCGCGCTCGGGCAGCAGCCTGCCTGCGGAGAACGCCCGGAACACATCACCGATCTCGGCGTGGCTGCGCAGCCCGAGCCCGCGGACCAGGAGCGCGCCGTGGTTCAACACCGCTTGGCGCAACGCGTCCCGGTGGGCGGCGGTCCAGTCGGCGGCCCGGCCGCCTGCCTGCACGGCCAGCAGCGGCGGCTTGCCGGGGGCCGTCTGCACGGGCAGCGGCGGGGCGGTCGTCGATGGGGACATGGTGCAGATACCTCTCGTGTTGTCGCTGGGTGTCAGCGGCTGGGGAGCAGTCGCGTTGCGCGGTGGACCACCTCGGCCGCGGCGTGCGGCCGGGTGCGCAGGAAGTGGTGACCCCCGTCGGGGAGCAGTTCGAGATCGACGTGCTCGGCCACCACCTGCCACCCGTGGTGGGCGGACCCGGCGGTGCTCGGGTCGTCCGCCGCGAGCACGACCGTCACGGGGACGGGCAGCGGGGCCGGTGCGGCGTCCATCAGGTCGGCGAAGTAGCGGTGCGCGGCCACGCAGTCGTGCCGGTACGCCGCGCCGACGTGCTCGGCCTGCTGCGGGGCGAACTCGCCGTAGCCCGCGAGCCCGGCGGCGATCTCCGCGTCCCCCTGCGCGAGGAGGCGGTCGGCCGCGGCACGGCGTTCCGTCGCGTCGCGCGGGAGCTGGGCGGCCAGGAACAGGCGCGCCACCTCGATGCCGCGCTCGTGCAGCGCCCGGGCGGTGGCCACGGCGAGCGCGGTGCCCGCCGAGTGGCCCCAGAGCATCACGCGGGCCAGCCCGCGCTTGGCCAGCTCGGTGTCGAGCTCCGCGACGACGCGCGCCACGGTCTCACCGATCGTCGCGAACGGCTCCCGCTCGGCGGCGAGGTCGTGCCCGGGCAGCTCGACGGCGAACACCGCGAGCCCGGCCAGGGCGTCGGCCATCGGGCGGAAGTTCACGGCGTTGCCGCCCGCGTAGGGGAAGCAGACCAGCGCAGCCTCCGCGGCGGGCGGCTCGGAGAGGACCTGGAGGAGCCCGGTCTGCCGCTCGGCCCGGCCGTCGATCAGGGCGGCCAGGTCGGCGAGCACCGGCAGGCGCGTGATGTCCTTGAGCGACACCTCCCGCTTGAGCCCGATGACCACCTTCACCGCGGTGAGCGACGTGCCGCCCTTGTCGAAGAAGTGGTCGCGCCGCCCGACCTGCTCGACGGGCTCGCCGAGCACCGTCGCCCACACCTGCGCGAGCCGCTGCTCGGTCGGGGTGGCGGGCGGCTCCACTTCCTCGTCCGCGACGACGTCGAGCTCGGCGGCCAACGCCGTCAACGCCTTCTTGTCGATCTTGCTGTTCGCCGTCAACGGCAGCGCGTCCCGGTAGTGGAACGTCGTGGGCACCATGTAGCCGGGCAGCGAGGCGCCGAGCCGCTCGCGCAGCAGCTCGACCGGGAGCGGCCGGTCGGCGGCGTAGAACGCGACCAGGTGCTTGCTCCCCCCGGCGGGCTCGGCGACGACGACGGCGCCGTCACGCACACCGGGCACGCGCAGCAGGGTGTTCTCGATCTCGCCGATCTCGATGCGGAACCCGGAGATCTTCACCTGGCTGTCGCGGCGGCCGAGGTACTCGAGCTTGCCGTCCGGGCGCCACCGGCCGAAGTCGCCCGCCAGGTAGAGCCGCTCGCCGGGGCGGTGCGGGTCGGTGAGGTAGGCGGCGGCGGTGCGGTCGGGGTCGTTGATGTAGCCGCGACCCACGCAGACCCCGGAGAACACGATCGCACCGGGGGCGCCGAGCGGGACCGGGCGCAGCTGCTCGTCGACCACGTAGACGCGCACGTTCTGCACCGCCGGCCCGAGCGGCACCGAGCGGCCCTCCGGCGCCGAGCGCATGACCTCGTGGTTGGTGTCGTCGGAGGTCTCGGTGAGGCCGTAGGCGTTCACCAGCTTGACGGCGGGCATCAACGAGAACCAGCGCTGGGCCAGCTCCAGCTTGAGGGCCTCGCCGGTGACGGAGCAGCAGTGCAGGTCGGGCAGCGCCTTGGCGTTCTGCTCCAGGTAGGTCAGCACGACCTCGAGGTAGGAGGGCACGAGCTGGGCGACGTTGACCCGCCCGTCCGCGACGGTGTCGACGAAGCGGGCCACGTCGAGGATCACGTCCTGCGGCACGATCAGGGTGCGGCCGCCGACCAGCAGCGCCGAGATCAGCTGCCAGAGCGAGATGTCGAAGCTCTGCGGGGCGGTCTCGGCGACGGTCTGGCCCTCGCCGATCTCCAGGTCGGCGATCTTGGCCTGGAGGTGGTTGAGCATCCCGGCGTGCTCGCACATGGCGCCCTTGGGCTCGCCGGTGGAGCCGGAGGTGAAGTAGATGTAGGCGAGCTGGTCGGGCCCGACCGGGCGGCCGAGGTCGGTGTCCGGGTGGTCCTCCGCGTAGGCGTCCGCGATGAGGAGCCGCTGCACCTGCGGCGTCGCGAGCAGCGCCTGGTCGAGGGTGGCCGTGCTGCCCGGCTCGGTGAGCACGAACGCGACCTCGGCGCGGCGCAGCACCCCCGCGATCCGGTCGGCGGGCAGGTGCGGCTCGACCGGGAGGTAGACGCCCCCGGCCTTGAAGATCGCGAGCACCGACGCCATCCAGTCGAGGTTGCGCTCGGTGGTCACCGCGACCACGCCCTCCCGGCCCAGGCCGCGGGCGAGGAGCGCGTGCCCGATCTGGTTGGCCCGCGCGTTCAGCTCCCGGTAGGTCCAGCGCCTGCCCGCGCACTCGGCGGCGACCGCGTCCGGGTGGGTGCGCACCCGCTGCTCGAACAGCTCGTGGAAACGGAGGTCGGGCAGCTCGCGGTGCGGGCCCGCCAGCCCGTCGATCTGGAACGCGACCTCCTCCGCGGAGAGCAGGCTGTGCTCGTCGGACGCGGCGTCGGGCTCGGTGACGATGCGGTGCAACGCGGTCAGGTGGTAGCCCGCGATGCGGGCGGCGGCCTCGCGCGTCGAGCGCGTCGCGGCGGTAGCGGACGCACAGCTGCGTCTCGGTGGCGGACACGCCCAGGACGGCGTCGGCGGGCAGGTCGGCGCCGCCGAACACGGCTTCGGAGCGCGCCGCCTCCACCGGGAAGTCGGCGTGGGCGAGCAGCTCGCGTTCGGCGTCGCGCGTGCGGTCCAGCAGCTCGCGCCACGTGGCGGGCCCGGCGGACAACGGGCACGGCAACGGCCGTTGCCTGCCTGCGGGCACGTAGCCGGTGACCACGTCGGCCTCACCGGACAGCGCGGCCAGCACGGCGGCGTGGGCGGTGAGGAGCAGCGGCCGTCGACGGCCGCCTGCAGCTCGGTCGGGATCGGCGCCACGTGCTCGCCGACCCCGGGGGCCGGGTCGGTGACCCAGCGCGGGACGGCGGTGGTGCCGCCTGCGGCGAGCACGCGCGTCCAGTACTCGCGGTCATCGGCTGCGGGGTTCTGCATGCTTTCTCCTTCAGACCGCACGAACGGCCCGCGAGGGCAGTCGGCCGGAGCGCGTCCGGTGTGCGATGCGTGGTGTCGGACGGGGAGCGGACTGCCGCCGGGGAGCCTCGAGCTCCATGGCGGGGTTGCCGCCCCACCGGGAGCCGGAGGGCACTTCGGAGCCCTTCATCAGGAACGAGTCGGCCTGGAGCCGCACGCCCTCGCCGATCTGCACGCCGTAGTGGACGAACGCGCCCACCCCGAGCGTGGTGCCGGCGCCGAGGGAGCTGCGGTCGGACTTGAACGCGCCGTCCTCCTGGGAGTGGCACTGGACGATGGAGCCCGCGTTGAGCGTGCAGCGGTCGCCGATGGTGACGAAGCGGCGCTCGGTGAACGTGCAGCCGTCGTCGAACACCCGCTTGCCGATCTTCGCGCCGAGCATCCGCCAGACGACGTTCTTCATCGGGGTGCCGTTGAACAGCTGCGGGAAGCGGTCGGCTCCGAGCTTCCAGAACCGCTCGTGCCGCCAGAACGCGCGGTCGTAGATCGAGCAGCCGTCCGGGCGGTGCACCATCATCCGCCGCACCAGCCGGTCGATCAGGATGAGGTAGCCGGTGGAGAGCACGAGCACGACGGAACCCACCAGCGAGACCAGCAGTCCGAGCTCCGAGTGCAGGTCGACGGCCATCAGGGTGAGCACGGTGGTCGCGGAGGTGAGGATCCAGCGCGACAGCAGGAACATCAGGATCGTCAGCACGTTGTGCCGGTTCTTGCGGCGCAGCAGGCGACGCACCTCGGCGGGATCGGTCACGTCCAGCTGGTGGTCGCGTTCCACGGTGCGGGGGATCTCGAAGCTGGGCGATCCGAGCAGGCCCACGCCCTCCCGGACCTGGCCCGTCCATCGGCACCATGACCTTGGTGGCGAGCAGGCAGTTGTCCCCGGTGCGGCCCTGCGCGGGGTAGGCGACCCGGTTGCCGAGGAAGTTGTGCGCCCCGACCGCGACCCGCGAGACGCGGAAGTGGCTGGCCGAGTACTCGGCGTTGATGAACGACAGGCCGTCGGCCACCACCGTGCCCGTGCCCACCTGGCTGAGGAACGGGTTGTCGTGCTGCACCGCCGAACCGAAGTTCGAGCCGGTCTGCACGACCTTGCCCAGCTTGTAGCCGATGCTGCGCAGGTAGCCGACGATGAGCGAGCTGTCGCCGAACAGCTGCACGAAGTAGCGGCTGTTGGTCATCCGCCCGATGCGGCGGTGGGCCCAGTAGTGGATCCCGTAGAGCTTGTACTCGCGGTCGGGCTTGACGAGCACGCGCAGCAGCCGCGGCACGGTGGTCATCACGAGCAGGCGGAGCAACAGCAGGCCGAAGAACAGCACGGTCGACACCAGCAGCGCGTCGCGGTAGAAGCCCCAGGTGGCGATGGCGGCGGGCAGCCGGGGAGATCAGCGCGGCCAGCTGCGGGACCTGCTGGAACACGAGCACCGGCACGGCCGAGGGCGAGCGGCAGCGTCACCGCGAGCATGAAGAGCAGCTGCAGCAGCGGCAGCAGGAACCGGCGGAAGAAGCTCAGGCGGGTGCTGCGGACGGTGCAGTAGTCGATGGTGGTCGGCTCGGCGGGCGACCCGTGCCAGTGCGCGCCCGCGGGCACCGACTGGCCGCTGTGCAGCGAGGACGAGTGCCCGAGCTGTGCCCCGTCCCCCATCGACGTGGCGATGTCGAGCACGGTCATCTCGCCGACGACGACGTCGCGACCGAGCGCGACCGGGCCGACCTGGATCACCCCGTCCACCGCGCGGTAGCCGGAGATGACCGCGTCCTTGCGGATGACCGTGCCCGCCCCGATCGGTGAGCATGTCGGCGCACGCCGGGACGGTCGGCGAGAAGATGACCGCGCCGCGGCCGATCTTCGCCCCGAGCATCCGCAGGTAGATCGAGAAGATCGGGCTGCCGCTGAACCGGGCGAGCGGGCTGACCTGGACCAGCGATCTTGACCAGCCAGAACCGGAAGTAGGTCAGGCTCCACACGCGGAACTGGCGGGGCTTCAGGCGGCCGACGAGCAGCCACTTCAGCAGCACCGGGGCCAGGCACATGCCGACGAAGGCGATGCCGCTGAACGTCAGCGCCCGCAGGTAGAGGTCCTGGAGGGTCGCGCTCGTGGAGACCCACACGAACCCGTTGGCGGTGACGAACGTCATCAGCAGCGGGAAGGCGAGGATCCACAGCGAACTGCAGGAAACCGCAGAGGAAGAAGTGCGGCCTGCTGCGGGACATGCGCGTGGTGGACGGATCCGGGAAGGCGGGCTCCGGGTTCGTCCGTCGGGGCTGTCCTTGCGGGCGGCCGGGGTGGCCGCGCCGCCGAACGCTGCGGCCAGGGCGGTGATCGTGGTGTGCCGGTAGACGTCCTTGATGGAGACGGTCGGCAGCTCGGGCCGCTTGCGCAGCTTGGCGCAGAACTGGGCCATCGACATCGAGTCGGCGCCGAGGTCGTCGAAGAAGTGGCTGTCGACCGGGACGATGTCGATCTTGAGGACGTCGGCGAGCACGGCCGCCATGCCCGCGGCCGCGCCCTTCGCCGCCGGTCGGGCCGTGGCCTTCGCGGGCGCCAGCGCCGTGACCAGCGCGGAGATGGTCGGGTGCCGGTAGACGTCCCTGATGGACACCGCGGGCAGCTCGGGCCGCTTGCGCAGGCGGGCGCAGAACCGGGCCATCGACATCGAGTCGGCGCCGAGGTCGTCGAAGAAGTGGCTGTCGGGCGCGACGGTGCGGACCTTGAGGACCTCGGCGAGCACGGTGGCCAGCTCGGCCACCTGCCCCGCGGAGGCGGAGCCGGTGGCGGCCTGCCGGGGCGCGCGCGCCGCCGCCGGGGCCGCCCCCTGCGGGCCCGCCCCGCGCCGCGCGCGGCGCGTCAGCGGCTCGGCGGGCAGGGGCGGCGGCGGGGCGGCGGGCGGCCGGGTCAGCGGGGCGGCGGGTGGCCACGTCGGCGGGGCGGCGGGCGGGCGCCGGGGTCGGTGCGGGTGCTCCGCTCGGGCGGGGCGCAGGTGCGCCTCCCGGGCGGGGAGCGCCGTTCGAGCGCGGCGCCGCCGGGCCGGCCTGGCGGGGAGAGGGCGCTCCGTTGGGTTGGGGGCGCGGAGCGGGCCCGCCGCCCGCGCGCGGCGCCGGAGCGCCGTTCTGGCGGGGAGCGGGCGCGCCATCGCGGCGCGGCCCGGGCGCTCCGTTGGAGCGAGGCAGCGGCGTCTCGACCGAACGAGGAGCGGCGTGTCCGGTCGCGGGCGCGGAGCGCGGGCGCTCCGGCGGACCGCGGCGTGACCCGGGCGTGCTCCGTTGGAGCGAGGCAGCGGCGTCTGGACCGAGCGAGGACCGGCGTTGTCCGGGCGCGCCGTAGGCGCACCATCGCGGCGTGGCCCGGCGGCTCCGTTCGAGCGCGGCAGTGGCGCCTCCACCGAGCGAGGACCGCCACCCTCCGGACGTGACGCAGGCCCGCCATCGCGGCGCGGTGCAGCCGCTCCGTTGGAGCGCGGCAAGCGGCATCTCGACCGAGCGAGGACCGGCGCCCTCCGGGCGTGCCGCAGGCCGCGCCATCGCGGCGCGGTGCAGACGCTCCATTGGAGCGCGGCAGCGGCATCTCCACCGAGCGGGGACCGGGGTTGTCCGGGCGCGACGATGACGCGCCGTCCCGGCGCGGCCCCGACGCCCCGTTCGAGCGCGGCAGCGGCATCTCCACCGAGCGGGGACCGGGGTTGTCCGGGCGCGACGAAGGCGCGCCGTCCCGGCGCGGCCCCGACGCCCCGTTCGAGCGCGGCAGCGGCATCTCGGCCGAACGAGGACCGGCACCCTCCGAGCGCGGCGCGGACGCCCCACCATGGCGCGGCCCCGACGTTCCGTCCGGGCGGGGTGCCTGCGCTCCGTTGGAGCGGGGCCCGGGAACGTCGGCAGGTTGGGCGGTGGGCGCGGCGGCCGGGCGCGGCGCCTGGGCGCCGTCCTGGCCTGGTGTGGTCACGGCGGACGAGCGCGGCGCGGGCGCGTGGTCCTGTCGGGACGCCTGCGCGCCGTTCGCGTGCGGTGTCGGCGTCGCGGCCGGAGCGGGCGCTCCGTCCTGGTAGGGCCTGGTCACGGCGGACGAACGCGGCGCGGGCGCGTGGTCCTCTCGGGAGGCGTGCGCGCCGTTCGAGCGTGGGGCCGGCGTGGCGCCCGAGTGCGGCCCGGACACCCCGTCCTGGTGCGGCGTGGTCACGGCGGAGGAGCGCGGCGCGGGGGCGCCGTTCGAGCGCGGGGTCGACGACCCGGCCGAGCGGGGAACGGTCACGGCGGCCGAGCGGGGTGCGGCGGGCCCGTCGTCGCCGGGCGCGCCCGGCACCGGGGTGGACCCAGTTGGCTTCCGCTCGCGCGGCGTGCCCGGGTTCGGCGTGTGGTCGGCCGGTGAGCGGGGGGCAGGCGGCCGGGCAGTGGGGCTTGGCGTGACCGGGAGCGCGGTCGTGTGGTCTTCCGGCGTAGTAGGCAGCGCGGTTGTGCGGTCGCTGGGGCTGGCCGTCAGCACGTCGGTGCGCTCGACGGCGCGGGGCACGAACTTCCGCGGCGCGGCGGCCGCCTCGTGCTCGGGCGAGCGATCGGTGGCGGGCGAGACGGACTCCCGCGGCGGGCAGGCCGGGCCGTGCTCCGGGGAACGACCGGGCGCGGAAGGGCCGGGCTTCTGCGGCGGCGCGGCCGGCCCCGGCTCGGGCGAGCGATCAGCGACGGGCGACGGGGCAGGCTTCCGGGGCCGGGCGGCCGGGCCCTGCTCGGTCCGATGGGTCGGCGACGGGCGGGGAGGGCGGCGGGCGCCTTCGGCGCCGGTCGGCGCCTGCTTGGTCACGACGATCGCCTCGGTGGGCGGCGTCGGCTCGAGCACGCCGATCGCCTCCGTGGGCGGGGTCTTGCTCGGGTCCGCCGCGCCCGCGGCCGCACGCATCGTCGAGAGGAGCCCGCGGAGCTGCGCGTAGTCCGACCGCAGCAGCGCCATCTCCCGGCGCAGCGCCTGGAGCTCGCGGGAGGTCACGTCGGGCTGCGCGTCGTCGGGGGCCTGCTCGGCGGCGGGAACCGGCGGGCGGTAGGTGCGCTGCGGGCCGGGGAGGAACCGGTCCCCCAGCGCCGCGGCGTCGCCGTTGACCCGGTTCTCCGGCCGACGCGGCTCGTCGGCGAGCGGTGGCTCGACGGTGGCGGTCATCGGTTGGGACACCATCGGGCGTCGGTGAGCTCAGGCTCCTCCAGCACGCCGTAGCCGTACAGGTCCTGCACCCAGTTCGCCTGGTAGACGGTGTCGAGGTAACGCTCGCCGAGGTCGGGCGCGAGCGCCACCGCGGTGAGCTCGCGGTTGCGGTCGTGCCGGTTCAGCCACGTCGCGGCGCCGCTGACCACCGTGCCCGTGGAGCCCCCGAACAGGAAGCCCGTACGCGCCAGGCGGTGGCAACTGCGGACGGTGTCGCTCTCCTCGACCCAGACCACGTCGTCGACGAAGGACTCGTCGAGCAGCTCGGGTCGCACACCCGTGCCCAGGCCCGGGATCATCCGACGGCCGGGCCGGGCGCCGAACGCCACCGACCCGACGCTGTCGATCGCCACGACCCGCACCCGCCGGTGCCACTGCCGGAAGAACCGGGCGCAGCCCATCAGCGTGCCGGTGGTGCCCGCCCCGACGAACAACACGTCGAGCCCGGGGAACTGACGGGCGATCGCGGGCCCGGTGGTGCGGTAGTGCGCCCGCCACGCGTTGCTGTTCGAGTACTGGTTCAGCCACACGAAGCGCTTGTCGGACTCGAGCAGCTCCTTCACCCAGTTCAGCCGGGCGCCGAGGAAGCCGGAGGTCGGGTGCGGCTCGACGATCGTGTGGACCTCCGCGCCCAACGCCTCCATCAGCCGCTTCGTGGCGAGGTTGCACCGGGTGTCGGTGACGCAGACGAAGCGGTAGCCGCGGCTGGCGGCGATCATGCTCAGGGCGACGCCGAGGTTGCCCGAGGACGACTCGACGAGCATCGATCCCGGCCGGAGCAACCCGTCCCGCTCGGCGGCCTCGACCATGGAGGCCGCGGCCTTCAGCTTGATCGAGCCTGCGAAGTTGAAGCCCTCGCACTTGAGGAACAGGGCGCGCCCGAGCATCGATCGAAGATCGACGTACAGGTTTTCCTCGTTGTACTGCTGGGGAGCGGTAATGACCGTCACGCTGGGCCCCTCAACTGCCGTGAGCGCCGCTGCAGCTTTGCGAGCATGGCGAACGCTGTAGTCCTGCAAATGGAATGCGACCGGACGAAGTGATCCGACCGTCCCCCGACGTGCCAGCCGATGACACCTGATGTCGTCACGCGATCAGGCGCGCTCGCAGGATGTCTTACCCGCAAGTCGGCCCACAAGTTGATCACTTCCTCCCACGGTAGGCGGTCTGCCCCTTATGCCCGAAGAGACGCTTCAGACCCGGTTCGGGTAGCTCCGCCTTCAGCTCTGTTATGAATCCGTTATCAGCGGTTTTTGGGCATGCGAAATTGTCCGTCGACCGACAGAATCGTCAGTCCGGACTGTGGCGCGCGAATGTCGCGCAAAGGTGCTTCGGCTTTTCGCCTGCCCGTCAGCCGTCGGGCACCGTGGTGCGTGGCCGAGGTCTGCGGCGGTGGCCCGTGGCAAGGCTGGTCATCTGCACCCCTCGGTCGGCGTCGACCCCCGGCCGTTGCGCCAGGGCATGTCGTTCACAGGATCGTCACAGGAACCGGCGTCGTTACTTCTGCCGGGTGACGGCCTCGGCCCGACCGGGCACCTGCGCGAACTCCGCGCCGCCCCGGGGACACGGCGAAGGCCCGCCCGATAACGGGCGGGCCTTCGGCGTTGCTCGGACTCAGGCGCCCGTCGCCTGCGGGCCGACCTGCGCGGGCGAGCGCGGGGGCAGCGGGCAGTTGCCGAGGATGAGGTCCGCCGCCTTCTCGGCGAGCATCATCGTGGGCGCGTGGGTGGCGCTGTTGGGGCAGAGCGGCATCACGGAGGCGTCGGCCACCGCGAGGCCCTCGATCCCGTGCACCCCCATCGTGAGCGGGTCGACGACGGACTGCTCGTCGGTGCCCAGCCTGCACGTCGACGTCGGGTGCATGTTCGACTGCGCGGTGCGGGCGACCCAGTCGAGGATCTCCTCGTCGGTCTCGACGCCCGGCCCCGGCCAGGTCTCGCCGCCGTCCAGCTCCTTGAAGGCGGGCTGGCTCGAGCAGGTCGCGCGCGATGTGCACCGCGTCGACCCAGAACCGGCGGTCGACGTCGTTGCCGAGGTAGTTGAACTTCAGCGCCGGGTGCCTGCGCGGATCCGTCGACGTGATCTTCACGGTGCCCCGGGCGGCAGGCCGCATGCTCGCCATCATGAGCTGGTAGCCCCGGTCGGGGATGTGCGGGTCGAAGCGCATCGCGAGCGGCGCGAACCCGAGCAGCAGATCCGGGTAGGTGATCTCGGAGTGGGTGCGCACCAGCCCACCCGCCTCGTAGATGTTCGTGGCGCCCATGCCGCGGTGGGTGAGCAGCCACTGCAGCCCGTAGAGCGGCCAGCGCCACCGGCTGCGGATCGAGTCGATGGTGACCGGCTGGGTGCAGCTGTGCTGGAGCTTGGCCACCATGTGATCCTGCAGGTGCTCCCCCACGCCGGGCAGGTCGGTGACGACCGGGATGCCGAGCGCGCCGAGCTCCGCGGCGTTGCCGATGCCGGAGAGCTGCAGCAGCTGCGGGGAGTTGAACGCGCCGCTGGCCAGCACGACCCGGCCCGCCTTCACCTCGACCCGGTTGCGGGCACGGTCCTCGTAGCGGACGCCCGTGACGCGCTTGCCGTCGAACAGCAGCTTGGTGGTGAAGCAGCCGGTGCGGACCTCGAGGTTGGCGCGACGCATGGCCGGGTGCAGGAAGGATCCCGCCACCGACAGGCGACGGCCGCGGTCGATCGTGCGCTCCCAGGCGGTGAACCCCTCGGGCTGGGTGCCGTTGATGTCCGGGGTGCGCTCGAAGCCCGCCTGCTGCGCGGCCTCGAAGAACGTCTGGAACAGCGGGTTGGTGACCGGTCCGCGCTCCAGGCGCTGCGGGCCGCTGTAGCCGCGCACCGCGCCGGACTCGCCGATGTCGCTGGTCTCCAGCCGCTGGAAGTAGGGGAGGCAGTGCTCGTAGTCCCACGTGGACATGCCCGCCTCGGCGCCCCACCGGTCGTAGTCCGACGGGTGGCCGCGCTGGAAGACCATCGCGTTGATGCTGCTCGAGCCGCCGAGCAGCCGCCCGCGCGGGTGCGGGATGCGCCGACCGTGCAGGAAGGGCTCCGGCTCGGACTCGTACCGCCAGTCGTGGAAGCGGCTGCCGACCGGCACGCCGAACGCCGCGGGCATCTTGATCGCGATGTCCCACCAGTAGTCCGGGCGGCCCGCCTCCAGCAGCAGCACGCGGTTGGCCGGGTCGGCGCTGAGGCGGTTGGCCAGGACGGATCCCGCCGATCCCGACCCGACGATCACGAAGTCGTACTTGTCCCCCACCACGGGTGAAAGCCCTTCTCTCTGCGTCACAAAAGCTGTCTCGTCGCCACGTATGGGTTACACCACCGGAGCAACGGTTCAGACATCGGCCTTGATGTCCGGTTTGCCGGAAACACTACGAAAACCGCAGTTAGTGAGGCTGTGCCGGTTCAGCCTGACGACGAATTTGCCCCCCGTTTACCGTTGCGTCACTTGCGCAACGCATGCCGATTCGCCCTGCGACCCTCACCCTACGTCGTCGGCGCCACGGACGAGTGAGGTTCACAGTTCACTCACAGGATGTAAGGGTGCAGCGGGGAAGGCGCCCTGGTCAGACGGCCGTGTAGCCCCCGTCGGCCACGAGGATCGACCCCGTGATGAACGACGCGGCATCGCTCGCGAGGAAGACGACGCTCGGCGCGATCTCCTCGGGGAGGGCGAAACGCTGTTGCGGGGCGTCGTCGATCCAGAACCGCCGGAATTCGGGCCGGTCCACCGGTGCCATGTCCGTTTTGACGTAGCCCGGCGCGACGGCGTTCACGCGAATCCCCAATGGCGCCCACTCCACGGCCAACGACTTCGTGAGGTGGTGCACGGCCGCTTTGGAAGCGTTGTAGGCGGGCTGCCACTGGGGCCGGTTGACGATGATCCCGGACATGCTGCCGATGTTGACGATCGACCCGGACCGCCGCTCGCGCATCACGGCGCCGACGGCGAGCGAGGTCTTCCACAGGGCGCGCACGTTGAGGTCGAAGACGTCCGTCCACTGCTCGTCGGTGACCTCGAACGACGGCGCGTGGTAGCAGATGCCCGCGTTGTTGACGAGCACGTCGATGGTGCCGAGCGCCGCCACCGCGGCCTCGGTCATCGCCGTGACCTGGTCGTCGTGGGTGATGTCGGCGGTGATCGGCACGAGCTCGTGGCCCGCGGCGCGCGCCTCCTCGACGGCCGCCTCGTTGGCCTCAGCCCGCCTGCCCGCGATGGCGACCCGGGCGCCCGCCTCCGCGAGGCCGAGCGCGAACGCCTTGCCGAGGCCCTGGTTGCCCCCGGTGACCAGCGCGGTCTTGCCGTCGAGGCGGAACGGAGAGGTCATGCCGTGACGATAGACATGATCTGCTCAGCCGGAGCGGGAACCCGGTCCCGAGGTGGGCGTGGTCGTCCGGGTGCTGGTCGTCGAGGGGCTGGGGAGGCCGATGATCCCGCCTATGCTGCCGCCGCCCGTGCTGCCTGCGTTGCTGCCGCTCGTGTTGTCAGTGCCTGCGGCGGCGGCCGGACCTCCACCGCCGCCTGCAGCGGCGGGTGTGGCCGCCGGAGTCGGTCGGGCGGCGTTCGCCGGGGTGGCGGCAGCCGACGGGCCGCCGTTGCGGGCGGCGGGCGCGCTCGTCGCGGGGCCTTGCCCGGGCGCATTGGTCGCCGACCCCCGCGTGCTCAGCCCATTCGGCGCGGCCCCGCCGGAGGGCCGCCCCGCGCTACCCCCGTTGCCCCCGCCGGAGCCACCGGACCCGCCGCCGCTCTGGCCCTGCGCGCCCTGGCCGCCGCCACCCCCGCCGCCACCGCCGCCGCCCGGGCCGCCGGGGCTCGCGGTGCTCCGGGTCGCCGCCGCGTCGGCCGCATCGGCCGCGCCGCGGCCCACCGAGACGCCCGCCAGGAACCCGAACGCGACGAGCACCAGCCCGACCAGCACCTTGGTGAGCCGGCTCGTGCTGCGGGGTTCGAGCCACTCCTCGTCCAGGAAGTCGCCGTCGATCTCGGGGTCCTGCTCGAACGCGTGCTGGGCCGTGACCGGTTCCGTCGCCGGGTCGTCGTGTGGTCGGGTCATGCGTGCGGGCCCCCCGGTCCGTCGATCGGCCCACGTTAGCGCCACCGGACGCGTCAGTCCCGGCACAGCACCTCGGCCGGGCGCCTGCGGAGGGCGAACGCCGCACCGAGCCCGCCGAGGACCGGCACCGCGGCGATCGGACCGATCGCGACGAGGCCGAGGCCGACGGCGAGCACCGCACCACCGAGACCCGCCCCGAGCGCGCCCGCGACCCCCGCGACGGAGATGTTCACCGCCGCGACGAGCCCGGCCGCCGCCTGCCCGACCTGCGTCATGAGCCAGGTCTGCAGCAGCGGGACCACCACGAAGGTGGCGACGCCGAGCACGACCAGCCCGACGAGCGCAGTAGCCTGGTTGCGCAGGAGCACGCCCTGCCCGAGCAGGACGACGGCCAGCACCGCGAGCGGCACGGGCAACACCCGCGGGACGGCCGCGGGCGGCACCCGCCCGGCGAGCACGTTGCCCGCGACCGTGCCCAGGCCGTAGCCGACCAACGCGACGCTGACCCAGCCCGGGCTGAATCCGGCCACCGTGCTGAGCATGGGCGCCACGTAGGTGAACACCGCGACGAAGCCGGTGAGCGTCAGCAGGGTGACCGCGAGCCCGGTGAGGACCGCCCGGTTCGCCACGAGCCGGGCGACGCCGCCGAGGCGCCGTCGGCGGCGCCGTCCGCCGGGATTCGCGGGCAGAAGACGAGCACGCCGACGAGCCCCGCCCCGGCCAGCGCCGCGACGAGGACGAACGCGGCGTGCCACCCGTACGCCTGGCCGACGAGCGAGCCGACCGGCAGCCCGATCACCGTGGCGAGGGCGAAGCCCGCGAACACCCGCGCGACGGCCGCGGTCTGGCGCGCAGGCGCCGCGGCCGCCATCGCGACCTGCGAGGCGACGGCCATGAACAGCGCCTGCGCGACCGCCGAGCCGAGCCGGGCGACGAGCAGCACGCCGTAGGAGCCCGCCGCGGCGGACAGCGCCGCGGCCGCGGTGGCCAGGGCCATCGTGGCCGCCAGGAGGCTGCGCCGGGGCAGCCGCCGGGTGAGGACGGTCGCGACCGGCCCGCCGACCGTGACCACCAGCATGTAGACGGTGACCAGCTGGCCCGCCGCCGACACCGACACGGTCAGGTCGGCCGCGATCTCGGGCAGGAGGCCGACCAGCACGAACTCCGCGGTCGCCACCGCGAACGAGCAGAGCATGAGCACGACGATCAACACGAACCGACGCTAAAGCCTCACACTGACGTTAGAGTCAAGCCATGCAGATCGGCGAGCTGAGCGCACGGACCGGGGCGAGTGTGCGGATGTTGCGGTACTACGAGGAGCAGGGTCTGCTGGAGCCCCGGCGCACCGGGTCCGGCTACCGGACCTACGCGGAGTCCGATGTAGACCGGGTGGCCCGCATCCGCTGCATGCTGTCGGCCGCGCTGCCCGCGGGGGTGGTCGGCAAGACGCTGCGGTTCCTCCTCGACGGGCGCGCCGCCATCCCCGACGAGCCCGCGGAGCGCGCCCGGCTGGCGGCGACGCTCTCGGGCGAGCTGGCGGCGTTGACCGACAAGATCGCCGCGCTGCAGCACAGCCGCGACCTGTTGGCGCAGATCGTCGCCGACGTGCAGGGGGCCGTGGTGGGCCCGGGCAGGCCCGGCGAGCCCGGCAACGCGGAGGACTACACCGCGGTGCGCAAGGCCGGTCCGGCCGTGGGAGTCGTGGGGTGAGCTCACCCGGCGCGACGATGCGGTTGTTCGTCGCGCTCGTCCCGCCCGCCGACGCGCTGGCCGAGCTCGCCGCCGCGGTCGACGCGCTGCGGTCGACCCCGGGTCTGCGCTGGACGCGGCCCGAGCAGTGGCACGTCACGCTGGCGTTCCTGGCCGAGGTCGACGACCGCACCCGCGCGGCCCTCGTCCCGCGGCTCGAGCGGGCCGCGCACCGGCACGCCCCGCTCACGCTGGCGCTGGCGGGCGGGGGCCGGTTCGGCCAGGTGCTGTGGACGCGGGTGGACGGCGACCGGGTCGCGCTGCGCAGGCTGGCCGACTCGGTGCGGGCCGCCGCTCGGCGGTGCGGGCTGCCGACCGACGCGCGGCCCTACCGTCCCCACCTCACCCTCGCGCGCGCAGGTCGCCCGGCGCCCGACCTCGCGCCGCTCGCCACGGCCCTCGACGGGTTCGCGGGCAGGCCGTGGACGGCGTCGGACCTGCACCTCGTGCGCAGCGTCCTCGGCGTGGGCCCGGGTGGCACCGCGCACCACGAGCCGCTTGCGTCGTGGCCGTTGTCGAGTCGATCGTGAAAGTTCATCTGGCGTGGGTTGTACCCGCGCTCCGACGCGGCCACGATCCCCGCCCGTGGCCCGGATCGACGAGTACTTCCACGATCCACACCCGCCGCCGGTCAACGGGCTGGTGGTGGTCGTCTACGCGATCGTGCGCGACCGCCGCGACCGGGTGCTCCTCGTGCGGCGCACCGATGACGGCAACTGGGAGCTGCCCGGCGGGCGCATCGAGGTGGGCGAGACGACCTCCGAAGCCGTCCGCCGGGAGGTCTTCGAGGAGAGCGGCATCACGATCGCGCTGACCGGCGTCTCCGGCATCTACTCCGATCCCGCGCACATCGTCGTCTACCCGGTCGAGGGCGCCCGCCAGCAGGTGGCCGTGTGCGTGCACGCCCGACCCGCCCGGCCCGGCGAGCTACCGCGGCCCGACGACGACGAGACCACCGCGGCCGCCTGGTTCACCACCGCCGAGACCACGATCCTCGCCATGCACCCCGACGTCCGCCGCCGCCTCGCGCACGGCCTCGCCGAGCAGACGGTGCCGCACGTCGACTGACGAACGCCGGGTGGTAGATCATGTCCACCCGGACGGGCCTTGTCCGACACCTCGGACGCCGGGTAGGGACGAGGCGTCGATTCGTGAGAGGGATTCATGGCTGCCGCTGGTGACGCCGTCCGGTACCGGGTACGGCTGCGCGACGTGGCGAAGCGGGCGGGGGTCGCCCCGTCCACGGCGTCGGCCGTGCTCAACGGGCGCGCCGAGGAGGCCCGCATCGCGCCACCGACCCAGGAACGGGTGCGGGTCGCCGCGGCGGAGCTCGGCTACCGGCCCAACCTCGCCGCGCGCAACCTGCGCTCGCACACCAGCCGCATCGTCGGGCTGGTGTCGGACGCGATCGCGGCCGAGCCGTACGCGGGCGAGATGGTGCGGGGGGCGTACGCCGCCGCGCTCACCCACGACCGGCTCCTGGTGATCGCCGAGACCGACGGCAGCCGCACCGTCGAGGACGACCTGGTGCGCGGCATGCTCGACCGGCAGATCGACGGGCTGGTGTACGGCTGCCTCTCCACCAAGCGCGTGCAGCTGTCGACCGCGGTCACCGAGCTGCCGGTCGTGCTCCTCAACTGCCTGGCCGATCCCCTGCCCGGACCCGCCGTCGTCCCGGACGAGGTCGGCGGTGGGCGCGAGGCCGCCCGCGGGCTGCTCGCGGCGGGCCACCGCGACGGGATCTACGTGGTCGGCAGGCGGCCCCGTGAGGTGCTCGCGGCCGGTCGGCGGATGCGCGGCATCCGCGCGGAGCTCGACGCGGCGGGTGGTTCCATCACCGGGCTCGTCGACTCCGAGTGGAGCCCGGAGAGCGGACGCGCGGCCGTCACCGAGCTGCTCGCGCACACCCGACCGGCCGCCCTCATCTGCCTCAACGACCGCATCGCGCTGGGCGCCTACCAGGCCATCCAGGAGGCGGGCCTGCGGATCCCGCAGGACATCTCGGTGGTGGCGTTCGACGACTCGGTGATGGCGGGCTGGCTGCAGCCCGGGCTCAGCTCGGTCGCGCTCCCCCACTACGAGATGGGCCGCCTCGCCACCGACCTGTTGATCAAGGAGGAGCGGCACCGGTCGGTGCACCTCGTCGACATGCTCCTGCGCCACCGCGACTCGATCGGTCCGCCTGCGCGCTGAAGGGCCGTCGTATCACCCCCGCACGCCGTCGCCTCCTACCTCCCATGACCGACCTCTTCGGATTCCCCAGCGCCGAGGTGCTGTTCCGGGCCGACGGCAGCGTTGACGGGAACGACGCCGCGGCCCGCGCGCTCGCGGCCGATCCGGGCGTCACCGACCTGCTGGTGATCACCCACGGCTGGAACAACGACATCCTGGGCGCGCGGGACCTGTTCGCGCAGCTCGCGCGCTCGCTGCGCGAGGTGGTCGACGGCGGCCACGGGCTCCCGTCGGGCCGCACGCTCGGCATCCTCGGGGCGATCTGGCCGTCGCGGCAGTTCGCGCTGCCCGACCAGATGCAGGGCGTGGCGGCGGTCGGTCCGACCGTCACGCAGCGGGACCTCTTCGACGCGATCGACGGGCTGCGCGCCGTCTTCCCCGGCGAGGACGCGCGCCTGGACCGGGCGGCCGCGCTCGTCCCCGACCTGGCCGAGGACGTGTCGGCGCGCCAGGAGTTCGCCGACCTGGTGCGCGGGCTCGTCACCCCCGACGTGGGCGACGGCACCGAGTGCCCCGACGCGCTGTTCACCCTCCCCGGCGACGTCGTGCTCGAGCAGCTGTCCGTGCCGGTCGACACCCCGACCGTGGACGCCGGGCTCGGTGACTTCCTCGGCGGGATCCTCGGCGGCGGGCTGAACCTGTTGAACTACACCACGTTCTACGCGATGAAGGAGCGCTCGGCGGTGGTCGGCGCGGCCGGGCTGGCCCCGCTGCTCGGCGCGATCGCGCGTCCCGGGCTCCGGCTGCACCTCGCGGGGCACAGCTTCGGCGCCCGGCTGGTGTCGGCCGCCACGAAGGCGCTGCCTGCAGGCACCACGGTGGCGAGCATGGCGCTCTTGCAGGGCGCGTTCTCGCACTTCGGGTTCGCCGCCGACTGGGATCTGGACACACCGGGTGCGCAGTCGGGGCTGTTCCGCTCCGACGTCGCCGACCAGCGGGTGACGGGCCCGGTGCTGATCACCCACACCGCCAACGACCTGGCCGTCGGCATCGCCTACGCGGTGGCCTCGCGGCTCGCCAACCAGATCGACGTCGCCATCGGCGGCCCCGACGACCGTTTCGGCGGCCTCGGGCGCAACGGCGCGTTGCGCACGGACGAGGCCCTGCCGGGCACGCTGCTGCCGGTCGGCGGCGCCTACCCCTGGCAGCCGCACCGGCCGCACAACCTGCTCGCCGACGCGTTCGTGGCCGACCACTCCGATGTGAAGGGCCGCGAGGTGGCCTACGCGCTGCTCTCGGCGGCCGCCGCGACCTGAGCCCGCTCCTCCTCGCCGAGCGCGAGGCGCAGGGCCCGCAGGGCGTAGTGGTGGCGGGAGCGGACGGTGCCCGCCGGGATGCCCAGCGCCAAGGCGGCCCGCTCGGCGGGGACGTCGCGGTAGTAGAGCTCGAGCAGCACCCGGCGGTGCTCGGGCGAGAGCCGCCGCAGCGCGCGGGCGAGCAGGCCGCGGTCGAGCACGTTGTCGTAGCCGCCGTCGACCTCCGGCTCGACGGCCGTCTCCGTGAGCGGGCTCGTCGGACGGTTGCGGGCCACGCGGGCGACGTCGGTCAGCACGTTGCGCAGCACCGCCCGGAGCCAGGGCCGCAGCGGGCGGCCGTCGGCCAGCAGTTGGGCCAGGTGCCGCCAAGCGCGCAGGAACGTCTCCTGCACGGCGTCCTCGGCGGCCTGCCGGTCGTCGGTGAACCAGTTGGCGTAGGCGAGCAGGGCGGCGGCGTGGTCGCGGTAGAGCATGCGCAGCGCGAAGTCGGCGGTCATGTCTACTAATAGCGATAGTAGTTACGTGAACGTCCGCGGGGCCCGAACTCGTGCCAGTGGTCGAACGAGAAGAACTCGACCCCTGGAGGAAGTCCATGAAGCGCAGCTTCGTCATCGGTGGCATCGTCGCCGCCGCGGTGGTCGCGGGGGGCGGCGCCGCGGCGGGTGTCGCCCTCGCGGGTAGCGACGCCCCGGCCGCCTACGGTGCTCCGGCCGCCCCGGCGGCGGGCACCGGCGTCGGCACCGCGGCGCTGAAGCCGGGCACCGCGCTCGTCGACGGCGCGGGCCGCACCGTCTACCTGTTCGAGGCCGACAACGGCACCAGCTCCACGTGCTACGGGCAGTGCGCCCAGATCTGGGCGCCGGTGCCCGCGGGCGGCCCGACGTCGGGCGGGGCGCAGGCCGCGCTGGTGGGCACGACCACGCGCACGGACGGCAGCAGCCAGGTCACCTACAACGGCCACCCCCTCTACTACTTCGCGAACGACAAGGCCGCGGGCGACGCCCGCGGGCAGGGCATCAACCGCTTCGGCGGCGGCTGGTACGTCGTCGACCCGGCGGGCGACAAGATCGACTCCGACGCCCCGGCCCCCGCCCCGGCCGCGCCCGCAGGCGGGACCTCCGGCTACTGACGGGTCACGCCAGCGCGTAGACGATCGGGGCCGCCGCGAGCAGCAGCGGCCCCATCGCGAGGGCCGCGATCGCGGCCCTCGCGAGCGCCTGCCGGCCCGCGGGCAGCCCGGCGGGCGGGCGGAGCAGCCGCTGGACGCGGGCGAGCGCGTCCGCGCCGCCCGTGATCTGCGGGGCTCCGGAGGGGCGCTCCGTAGCGCGGGCGACGGCGGAGGTGGCGACGGCGACGAGCGCGCTCGCGATCACCCGCGGCTCGTGGCGGGTCGCGGCGAGCTCGTCGGCGTCCATCTCCAGCAGCCTGCCCACCAGCGCGGGAGCGTCCCTCGGCAGCGGGACGAACGGCAGCGCCTGCGCCACGAGCGCGGCCGCCGTGAGCCACCGGTGGTGGCGGGCGGCGAGGTGCGCGTGTTCGTGGGCGAGCACGGCCGACAGCTCGTCCCCGCTGAGCAGGTCGATGATCCCGCGGGTGACGACGACGGTGTTCTGCTGTCCGCCGACCGCGAAGGCGGCCGCCCCGGCTGCTCGAGCACCACGGCACGCAGCTCCGGCAGGTGCGCACCCGCCCACCGCACCAGCAGCCGGTGCCGCCTGCGCTCCGCGCGCCTGCGGCGGACGAACCGGACGCCCGTCCACGCTCCCCGCAACAGCATCCCGGCCGTCAGCACCTGGCCCGCGGTGACGATCCCCGCGCCCGCCGGCGTGCCGTACGCCGCGCGCAGCCGTCCGAGGCACGCCCCGATCAGGTGCCCGACGTCGATGGTGAGCCCGCTCGCGGGCAGGAACACCGTGACGCCCGCCAGCACCAGCGCGACCGGCACCGACCACGCGGCGGCCACCACCGCCGCCGCGCCCAGCCGTGGCGCCCGCAAGCGGCCAGTCCGAGCGGCGGATCCACGCCGGTCCGGCGAACCCGACGACGAAGGCGTAGACGACGAGCGCTCCGCCGACGGTCACGACCCCGACCCGCCGTCGCCGCCCGGGGCTTCCACCTCGCGCAGCGCCGCAGCGAGGGCCGCGGCGTCCGCCGGGTCGATCTCCTCGACGAAACGGGCCAGCACGCCCGCGCGGTCGTCGCTCACCGCGAGCGCGTCGTGCATGAGCTGCGCGGTGTACGCCTGCCTGCTGAGCGCGGGCGCGTAGCGCCACGCCCGGCCGTCGCGGTGCCTGCGCAGCCAGCGCTTGCGGTGCAGGTTGTCCAGCACCGTCATGACGGTGGTGTACGCGAGCTCGCGCTCGGGGCGCAGCCCGTCCATCGCCTCGCGCACGGAGAGCGGCCGCTCCGCGCTCCACAGCAGGTCCATCAGGGTCGCCTCCAGGTCACCGAACGGGCGCGACCGGCGCGGGAGCGACATGGACACCTCCTCGGGAGGGGCGAGCGGACGAGCCCACAGTCTCCCCCGCGCCGGATCAACCCTTGAATAGGCGACCGGGTTACGCCGCGACCGCGCCGCCGACCCCCCGGGCGGCGACGCGGTCGTGCGAACTCCTGCTCACGAGGCGCGGGCCACCTGCAGGGACGCCAGCACGGCGCCCGTCACATCGCGGCCGAGCTGCCGTCCCGCCTGGTCGTCGATGCGCGTGTGCTGGCCCGCCCAGATGCGGCTGAGACCCGCCTCGTCGGCGACCGCGCTCAGGCTCGTGAAGCTTCGGGTCACCCCGGGGTCGGCCGTCGAGGTGACGGCGACGCTCTGCCGGTCACCCCACACCGCCCCCAGCGCGGTCGCCGCGGCGGCGCTCAGCGCGCCGTGCGCACCGGGGTAGGACGGGTCGGCCGCGGTGGGCGTCAACGGGTTCCAGTTGGGGTCGGCCGCCGTGCCCGGCACCCCCGCGCGGATCGCGGTGATCGGCCGCCACACGTGGTCGGCGTACTTCGCGTCGTACAGCCCGATCGTGGTGTCGGCCACCGCGAGGTCCATCGCCGCGAACGCGCGCGTCGTGTCGGCGAGGCTGCGGTCACCCACGAGCTGCTGGGCCACCTGGTTCCAGGTGTTCCAGATCGGCGAGGCGCTCCAGAACTTGCCCGCCACGGTCTGGTCCGCGCTGCGGGTGGTGCTGGAGTCCCGGCCGAGGGTCTCGACCTCGGCGAGCGCGGACGCGTACGCCGCGCCGTCGACCGCGGGGTGCGCCGCCGGGCGGAACTGGCTGCCGCTGCTCAGCACGAACGGCGCGACCGAGCCCCAGTTCGGGTACATCGGGGCGGCGAGCTTCGGCGGGGTCGGCCGGTAGTCGCCGGGCTGCGTGCCCGTCGGGAACGGCGCGGGCGTGGCGGTGGCGCCGTCGGAGGCGCGCAGCGTGAGCAGCTGCGCCGCGGCCGCCTGGCCGACCGCGATGCCGTCCTGCTTGGCCTCGCCGTCGGGAACGGCCGCGAGCTCGGTGCGCAGCAGGTCGTCGGCGCCTGCCCGGGTGCTCGGGTAGAGGGCGGCGAGGACGTCGTGCGCGGCCTGGTCGGCGGCCACGTCGGGCCGGGCGTCCGACGCGGCGGGCACGGCCGCCTTGTACGGCGGCGTCGCCTTGGTGATCGAGACGACCGCGTCGTACTCGGCGGCCTGGAGGATGGCGAAGCTGCGGGTGGGGTGGATCGTGGCGGGCTGGGCGCCGGGGGTGCCGAGGATCGTGATCAGCTGGCGGTTCCAGTCGACGACGGATTTCCCCGACCCCGGGGCGTCCGCGACGCCGGGTTGGGGCGGCCCGGCGGTCGCGAGGGCCGGAACGGTGACGCCGAGGGCGACGGCCGCCGCGGCGAGGGTGACGAGTGCCGATGTTCGGACGCGCATGGTGCCTTCCTGACGCTTGTCGGGTGGTTCGCCGCCTACCACGGGTCGAGCCGCCGCGTTCGTTCACCGGCCCGGTTGTAACCTCCGCGCCTATAGGTCTCCGGGGTCAGTCCTGGAGGTGGTGATGGCGCACAGCGGTGAGCAGGCGGACAACTCGCCACCGAAGGTGCGGCCGCGGGAGCTGCGGGTGGTGTCCGACGACACGTACGCCGACTGGCGGTCGGTCTACGAGGACAACGTCGACCGCATCCACCGGCTGATGTTCGCGAAGGTCGGCAACCGCGCCGACGCCGAGGACCTGACGGCGGAGGTCTTCCTCGCCGCGCTCGGCCCGGCGCGGTTGGACCGCAGCATCGGCGAGGTGCGGGCCTACCTGCTCGCGACGGCCCGCACGGTGCTGGCCCGGCACTGGCGCACGACGATGGGCCGCGAGATCACCACGATCGACGACGACCAGATCGAGGCCGTCCGGCAGGATGACCCGGTGTCCGACGCCCCGCAGCGCGCCGCCGCCATCCTCGACGAGCTGCCCGAACGCGACCGGCGGATCCTCTCGTTGCGGTTCCTGCAGGCCTACTCGATCAAGGACGCGGCGGTGGCGCTCGGCGTCACCGTGGCCAACGCCAAGGTGCTGCAGCACCGGGCGCTGCGCCGCGCCGCGCAGCTGGGTGGGGGGCGGGCATGAGCGTCCGGCGGTTCGTCGAGGACCTGTTGCGCGGCAGGCGGACCCGCGGTTTCCGACCCGACGACGAGGAAGCCGCCCAGATGCGCGCCGCGATCGAGCTGCGGGCCGGGCGGGCGGGCAGCGGGGCGGCGAGCGAGGAGTTCGTCGCCGATCTGCGGCGGCGCCTCGCCACGGAGCTGGACGAGGACGATGCCGACGCCGTGGTGCCGATCCGCAGCGGCCGCCGTCGCGTGCTGCAGTTCGGCTCGGTCGCCGCCGCGGGCCTCGCGGTGGGAGCGGTCGCCGCTCGGGCCGCGAGCACGCCCGCCGATGTGGCCGAGGGACCGCTCGTGCCGAACGACGGCACGTGGACCCGGGTGGCGGCCAGCACCGACCTGCCCGACGGCGGCGTGCGCGGCTTCGACGTCGACGGCGTCACCGGGTTCGTGCGGCGCGACGGCGGGCAGGTGGCCGCCGTGTCGGGCATCTGCACGCACCAGGGCTGCGCGCTGCGGCTGGACGCGCCCGCCCGGGAGCTGCGGTGCCCGTGCCACCGCACGTCGTTCGCGGTGAACGGCACGCTGGTCAGCCACCAGCTGCCCACGCCGCCGCGGGCGTTGCCCACGCTGTCGGTCCGCGAGGCCGACGGCGGGATCGAGGTGCTCGCGCCGCCGCCGTAACCCGCGGTGCTATCAGGTCGTGTGGCACGCAAAGCACTCACAACCGTGCTGGCGGTGCTCGGCGGCGGGGTGTTGGTGCCCCTGCTCGTCGTCCACCGGCACGACATCGCGGCCGCGCTGGCGCTGCTGGTCACCGTCTGCCCGGCGTGGCTGTCGGTCGCCGCGCTCGCCGAGGCGGTCTCCTACCTGACCCGCGGCGGCGCCCTCCGCGCCGTGCTGCGCGGTGCGGCGCCGACGGTGGGCACGGCCGCGCTGGCCGCGATCACCGTGGTCGGCGACGCCGTGGCCTACGTGCTGCCGTTCGGCTTCGCGGCGGGCGGCGCGGTCGCGGTCGGCCAGACCCACCGCCGCGGCGCCCCCCGGGCCGCGGCGGTGTGGGGCTTCGCCGTCGTGACGCTGGTCGGGATGGCGGTGCTGGTCGCGCTGGGGGTCGTGGCGGCCGGGGTCGCCGTTGTCGCGGCCGGTCCGGGCGCCCTGCCGTCCGGGCCGGGGCTGCTGGCCGTCGCGGCCGTTGTCGTGGTGGTTGCGGCGGCCGTGGCGGTGGGGCGACGGCGCCGCGCGCTGCGGGATGGGCAGGCGCAGCGGCCCGCGGGGTGCAACGGAGCCACGTCGCTACGCGCCCGGCGGGATGGGCAGGCGCAGCGGCACGCGAGGTGGGACGGAGCGACCTCGCTACGCGCCCGGCGGAATGGGCTGGCGCAGCTCCGCACGCGGTGGCCCGGAGCCACGTCGCTACGCGCCCGGTGGGATGAGCTCGCGCAGCCCGGCGTCCGGCGGGAGCGAGCGACGCAGCCGAGCCGCTGGAGCGGAGCGCTGCTGCCGCGCGCCTCGTGGAGCGTCGCGGCGCGCCCGCACGTTGCGGCGCGGCTGCGTGCGCGCTGGGCCGACCTCCGCGTACAGCCGCTCCCGGCCCGTGCTGTCGGCGCGGCGGCCGTCGGGATGCTGTTGTCCTGGATCGCCGACCTGTCGGTGCTGGCGCTGGCCTTCGTCGCGCTCGGGGAGCGGCCGCCGTGGGCGGGGCTGGTGCTCGCCTACTGTCTCGGGCAGGCGGCGTCGGCGCTGCCGTTCACGCCGGGCGGACTCGCCGTCGTCGAGGGCGGGCTGACCGCGACGCTCGTGGCGTTCGGCGGCTGCCCCGCGGGCACGCTGACCGCCGTGCTGCTCTACCGCCTGATCAGCCACTGGGCGGTCGTCCCGGCGGGCGGCCTCGTCTGGCTCGCGCTGCGGCGGCGGGCGACCGATGAGTTTCGCGCGGCACCGCGGTCTGCCTTCCCGGAAGGAGCTGAGCGATGCCCAACGAGAACATGAGTGTGACCACCACGATCCCCGCGCCTGCCGAGGCGGTGTTCGCCGTGCTCGCCGATCCGGCGAGCCACCCGGCGATCGACGGCACGGGCTGGGTGGTGAAGTCGCTCGACGACGTGACGCTGACCGGCACCGGCCAGACGTTCCGCATGGCGATGTACCACGAGAACCACCCCGCAGGCAGCTACGAGATGGCCAACCGGGTCACGGAGTTCGCGCCGCCGCGCACGATCGCGTGGGAGCCGGGCCAGGACCGGGGCGACGGCGAGGTGGGCTACGGCGGCTGGATCTGGCGTTACGACCTCGCCGACCGCGGCTCGGCCACCGACGTCACGCTGTCGTACGACTGGTCGGCGGTGCCCGCGTTCCTGCGTGAGCACATCACCTTTCCGCCGTTCGGCACCGAGCACCTCGAGAACTCGCTGACCCACCTCGCGGAGGTCGTCGCCCGCGGATGAGCGCGACAACCCGTAACCCCGCAGCGGCCCGCAGCGATGCACCAGTTGCGGGTTTGTCTGCGGGGACGGGGGTCGCGCGTCGTGTCGGAGGCCTGGCTGGCGGTGCTGGTGCCGCTCGCGCTGATGGCCGCTGCGCTGGGCATGCAGCACCTCGAGCGCTACCTGCTCGGACCGGCCCCGGCCACCGAGGACGACCCCGTTCCCCGGCGGGCGCCGTCGCTCAACCGACCCGCCGCGCCGCCCGCAGCCCCGCCAGCACAACCAGCCCGGTGAGGGCGAACGCCGCGGGGTAGCCGCTCGCCCCGACGACGGCGGCGAACGCCAGCGGACCCATGCCGTACCCGAGGTCGTAGGCGAGGTTCCACAGCGCGCTCACCGCGCCGTCGCCACCCGCCGGGGCCCGCTCGACCATCACCGCGTACGTGGCGCTCTGCGCCACGCCGAAGCCGGTCCCGAACACCGCCATCGCCGCGAGCAGCACTGCGGGCTGGTCGACGCCGAGCAGGAGGACCATCCCGAGCCCGCAGGCCGCCAGGCCGGGACCGACCAGCCGGGCGTGGCCGTGCCGGTCGCCCCAGCGGCCCGCGCCGTAGCGGGCCGCGGTCGCGGCGAGCGCCTGCACGAACAGGCCGAGGGCGACGGCCGGTCCCGTCGCGGCCAGCGGGAGGTAGGCGACGACGATCCCCGCGGCCACGGTGGTGGCGGCGAACAGCACGGCCGACCGCCGCTGCACCGGCACGCGGGCGAGGGCGACCAACCCGCCCGCGCAGCGGGCGACTCCGACTCCGACTCGGTGACCGCCGCCGGCCGACTCCGGCGCCGTGACCGCTGCGGCTAGGGCCGACTCCGATGCCCCAGCCACCGTGCGCTGCGGACGACCTCGCGGACCCGGCGGCCCGGCCGAGCGCCAGCGGGGCCAGTACACCCACCAGCGCGACGAGCGCCGCGACGACGAACACCACGTCCGCGCCGCAGGCGTCGGCCAGCCACACCCCGGCGGGCAGGGCGGCGACGGCGGGCACGCAGGCCGCGACGCCCGCGAGCGCGAGGCCCTCACCGCGGCGCGCGGCGGGCACGTGCCGGGTGACCAGCGCGCCCGTGACGACGACCGCGAACCCGAACCCGAGCCCGCGCAGCCCGCAGACCAGCACCGCCGACACGACGTCGACGGCCGGGACGAGCAGTAGCGCCGCGCCACCGAGCAGCAGCAGGCCCGTGGCGAGCACGGCGCGGTCGCCGAAGCGGGCCATCAGCCGGGGCGCCACGCACTCGGCGAGCACGCCGCCCAACATGAGCGCGGCGGTGACGAGCCCCGCTGCGCCGTCCGGTGCCCCCGCCGCGACCGCGCGCGCCGGGACCACGGACAAGCGGCAGGTAGAACGCCGTGAGGTTGGCCAGCGCGGCCCCGCAGGCGAGCGCGAACGGCCGGGTGACGAGGCGGGCGACCGGTGCGGTGGGCGTGGTCATGGCCGTTGTCATGCGCACGACGCTAAGGCGGCAATGGCCTCCTGCTAAGGTCCATTTCCATGCCTGTCCAGTGGGCCGGTTTGGCGCCGCCGCTGCTCGTGGACGTCCGGCGCGACGCCGGGCTGCCCCTGCGCGCGCAGCTCGAAGCCGGTCTGCGTGACGCGATCCGCTCGGGCCGCCTCCCGGTCGGCGAGCGGCTGCCGTCCTCCCGCGAGCTCGCCCGCCAGCTGGGGCTCTCCCGCGGCCTCGTGCAGGAGTGCTACGGCCAGCTGCAGGCCGAGGGCTACCTCACCAGCGTCGTCGGGTCGGGCACGCGGGTGGCGGCGGGTTCGGGCCGACGGCGTCGGCGGCATCGGGGCAGCCACAGCCCGCGACACCCACGCCCGCGCCCACCCGACCGCGACCGCGGATCGACTTCGCCTCCGGAGTGCCCGACCTCGTCCGCGTTCCCGCGCGAGGACTGGGCGTGGGCGGTGCGCGAGGCCTGTCGCACCGTCGCGGTGGCGGACCTCGACTACGGCGACCCCCGCGGCGACCCGCGGCTGCGCGAGGTGCTGGCGGGCTACGCGGGCCGGGTGCGCGCGGCGGTCACCGACCGCGACCACGTGCTGGTGTGCTCGGGGTTCGCCCAGGGCGCGACGCTCGTGCTGCGCACGCTCGCCCGCGCGGGCTACCGGCGGATCGCGCTGGAGAACCCCGGCAACGGCGACCCGGCGCGGAGCGCGTCGTCCCGGGCGGCGCTGCGGATCGGCGGCGAGCTGCTCCACGTGCCCGTCGACGAGCACGGCGTGGACGTCGACGCGCTCGCCGCCTCCGGGGCGCAGGTGGTCGTGGTGACCCCGGCCCACCAGTCCCCCACCGGCGTGGTGCTCACCGCCGAGCGGCGGCACGCGCTGGTCGCGTGGGCGCGCGCCACCGACGGCTTCGTCGTCGAGGACGACTACGACTCCGAGTTCCGCTACGACCGCGACCCGGTCGGCGTGCTGCAGGGCCTCGCGCCCGAGCGGGTGTTCACGGTCGGCACGGTGAGCAAGTCGCTCGCGCCGACGATCCGGGTCGGCTGGGTGCTCGCCCCGCCCGCGTTCGCCGAGGCGCTGGCCGAGGAGAAGCTCCTCGCCGACCGCGGCACCCCGGGCCTCGACCAGGTCGCGCTCGCCCTCCTGGTGGAGTCCGGCCGCTTCGACCGCCACCTGCGCCGGATGCGGGCCCGCTACGCCCGGCGCCGCACCGCGCTGGTCGACGCGCTCGCCCGGCACGCCCCCGCGGTGCGGCTCACCGGCCTGGCCGCCGGGTTCCACGCCGTGGCGCACCTGCCGGACGGGGTCGACGAGCCGCGCGTCGTCGCCGAGGCGGCCCGACGCGGGGTCGGCCTCTACGGCATGAGCGGCTTCCGCGTGGACGGCGCCACCACCCCGCCGCAGCTCGTGCTCGGGTTCGGCAACCTCGGCGACCGGGCGGTGGCCGAGGGCATCGCCACGGTCGCCGACCTCCTGACCCCGTGACGACCGGATCGACGGTCACGACGCGGCGGCGGCCGCGTCCCAGTCGTCGGGGACGCCGAGCCGCCCGAGCCCGGTGCGGCCCGCGTCGGTGAGCACGACCACGCGCCGCCTGCCGGTGCGGCGGATCCAGCCCATGGCGAACAGGCGGTCGGTGAGCGCGGTGCCGAGCGGGCCCGCGAGGTGGTGGCGTTGCTCGGACCAGTCCAGGCAGTAGCGGACCGGTGTGCGACGGCCGCGCAGCGCATCCAGGTCGACGCCCAGGCCGTGGAGCGTGCCCGCGCCGCGCGGCGTCAGGCGGTACTCGACGTCGCGGCCGGGCGCGGCGAACCGGTCCGCCGCCGGGCCGGGACGGTGTGCACCGATGAGCACCCCGTCCCGCACGAGCGCGGCCATGAGCGCGACCCCCAACCGCCCCGCGAGGTGGTTGTAGCAAGTGCGGGCGCGGCGGAGCGCGTGCGCGTGGGTGCCCTGGCGCAGCGACCGGACCGGCTCGGGCGGCGCGATGCGCGCGATCGCCTCCAGCGCCTCGGCGACCGGCGGGCCCGCCAGTCGGTAGCGCCGGGTCCGGCCCTGTCGTTCCACGTCGACGAGGTGCGCGTCGAGCAGCATGCGGAGGTGCTCGCTGATCGTCGAGGCCGAGACCCCGGCCTCGTCCGCGAGCACGCCCGCGGGCAGGGCGCGGCCGTCGGCCAGCGCCATCAGCACCCGGGCCCGGCTGGGCTCGCCGATGAGCGCGGAGATGCGGGCGATGTCGGCGTCACCGGACATGCCACGACGGTAGCCCCGGAACACTTCGGCGCCCGCCGCAGCGACCGCGACGAAGACTGGGCCGATGGTGCTGGCCGTCATGTGCGTGGGCTATTTCCTGGTCCTGCTCGACGTGACCGCGCTGAACGTCGCTGTGCCCACGATCGGTGCCGGTCTCGGCGTCGGCGTCACCGGGCTGCAGTGGGTCGTGAACGGATACGCGCTGGCGTTGGCGGCATTGCTGCTGGTCGGCGGCGCGCTCGGGGACGCCAACGGGCACCGGCGGGTGGTCCTGGCCGGGCTCGCGCTGTTCGGTGCGGCGTCGGCGGGGTGCGGGCTCGCGCCGACGGTCGGGGTGCTCGTCGCGGCGCGGGTGCTGCAAGGGGTGGGCGCCGCGCTCCTGCTCCCCGGCACGCTGGCGATCATCACCCGGACGTTCCCCGAGCCCGCCGCGCAGGCCCGCGCGATCGGCGTGTGGGCGGGCATCGGCAGCGTCGCGTTGCCCGCGGGACCCCTGCTCGGCGGCGGGTTGGTGGCGACGTGGGGCTGGCGCTCGGTGTTCCTGGTCAACGTGCCGGTCGTGCTGGTGGCCGCGCTCGGCACGCTGCGGACGGTCCGCAGCGACCGGGTCGACGGCATCCCACCTCGACCTCGACGCGCTGGTGCGTGCCGTGCTCGGTCTGCTGCGCAGGCCCGCGTTCGCGGTGGCCAACGCCGTCGCCGCGGCGATGAACTTCGGCTCGCTCGGCCTGCTGTTCCTGCTCAGCCTGTTCCTGCAGACCGTGCAGCAGCGCTCCGCGTCCGCAGCGGGAGCGGCGGTGCTGCCGCTGTTCCTCCCGCTGGTGGTGCTCGCCCCGCTCGCCGGTCGGGCGACCGCCCGGTGGGGACCGCGGCCGACGATGCTCGCAGGCCTCGGCGTCGCCGCGGTCGGGGTCGCGCTGCTTTCGTCGTGGGACGTCACGACCCCGTACGGCGGCCTTCTGCCCGCGATGCTGGCCTGGGGCATCGGACTGGGCGTGCTCACCCCGGCGGTCGTCGCGGCGGCCCTCGCGGCGGTCCCGCCGCAGTACGCGGGCCTCGCTTCGGGCGATCAACAGCACGGCACGGCAGGCGGGCGGCGTGGCCGGGGTCGCCCTCTACGGGTCGGTCGCGGGCGCACCCGCCGACCCGGCGCGGTTCCTCGCCGGGCTGCACCTCACCGGGTTGATCACGGCGGGCCTGTTCCTGGTGGCCGGGGTCTCGACAGCCGTCGCGGTGCCGACGAGGTCGTGACCGGGGCGCGCCGGACCGCTGACTACCGTGAGCCCGTGGTCGAGGCAGAGGAGACGCCCGTGGGCCGGATCGTCGTCGTCACCGGGGGCAGCCGCGGCATCGGCCGTGCCGCAGCGGCGCGGTTCGCCGCCGCACGGGGACGACGTCGTGATCACCGGTCGGGACGCCGACCGGCTGGCGAAGGCGGCGGCCGAGATCGGCGCCCGCGCCGCAGCGGTGCGACGCGACGGTGGCCGCGGACGTCGAAGCGCTGGCCGAGGCGGTGGGCGACCGGCTGGACGTGCTGGTCAACATGGCGGGCAGCAACGTCGACACCTACGACCCCCTGCCGCTGGACGCCCCGCTGGCCCGGGTCGCCGACCGGTGGCGGGCCAACCTCGATGCCAACCTGATGTCCGCCGTGCTCACCACCACCGCGTTCCGGCCCGTGCTGGCCGAGGGCGCGGCGGTGGTGAACGTCGGCTCGATCGGGGCGGAGCACGCCCGCGGGTCCTACGGGGCGGCCAAGGCCGCGGTCGCGGCGTGGACGGTCGGGTTGTCGTCGATCCTCGGCCCGCGCGGCATCACCGTGAACACGGTGTCGCCCGGCCCGATCGTCGACACCGAGTTCTTCCGGGGCACGCTGAGCGACGAGCGCGCCGCGGCGTTCGTCGCGGAGACCCACACCAAGCGCGCGGGCACCCCGGACGACGTCGCCGACGTGGTCTTCTTCCTCGCCTCCCCCGCCGCGCGGCACATCACCGGGCAGAACCTGAACGTCAACGGGGGCGCGCACGCCACCCGCTGACTCACGGCGCCGCGTCGGCCGGGGTGCAGTAGAAGCCGTGGAACGGCGGGGGCGTGTCGGGGAGCGGCCGGCAGTGCTGGGCGATCCACGCGATGCGCGGGTCGGCGGAGGGGAAGGCGAGCACGAGGTGGAACTGCCCGCCCGCGATCGCGGCGCGCACCTGGTCGAGGCTCGGTGACGGCCCGGTGCCGGTGAACCCGCCGATCGGCAGCACCTCGTCGCCGTCGGGGTAGCTGAACACCGAGGCCACGGCGGCCGACTGGACGGCGAGCAGGTCCGGCGCACCGCCACGGGCCTCCTGCAGGCCGGGCAGGGTCTTGCGGACGAGCGCGGGCGTCGCGACGAACAGCCGGTCGATCGCCACCACGTTCTCGCGTGCCTCGAACGGGGTGTCGAGGGCGCCTGCGCCCCGGGCGACGATCTCGGCCGCGCCCAGCGTCGGCGCGAGCAGCAGTGCGACGGCGCCGACGCCCAGCCCGACCCGCACCCACCGGCCTGCGAGCAGCAACCCGGCGGCCGCGGCGGCGAGCACCAGCACCGCAGGCACCAACCACGCGGGTGCACCGAGGGTCACGCTCGTGAGCAGCCAGGCGGCGTAGCCGGCCGAGGCGGCGACCAGGAGCGCGGCCACGACCCGCGGTGTGCGGGACTCCCGGCGGCGCAGGTCGACCACGCCGATCCCGACGATGCCCGCGACCGCGGGGGCGAGGGCCGCGGTGTAGTAGCCGTTGATCGTCGACGTGGCCGAGAACGCCGCGCCGAGCACGACCAGCCACGTGCCCCACAACAGGTAGCCCGCCCGGAGCCGGTCGGTGCGCGGTCGGCCGCGGGCACCCACCACCCCCGCCACGGCGACGGCCAGCGCCAGCGGCAGCAGCCAGCCGATCTCGTGGCCGAGGTCGCCGACGAACAGCCGCACGGGGCTCGGTGCGCCCCCCACCGTCACCAGTCCGATGCCCTGACCCGCGAGGACCTGCAGCGGGCTCGCCTCCCCGACCCGGCCGAGCCCGTTGTAGACGAACACCTGCTCGAAGAGCGAATTGCCCGAGCTGCCGTCCACGTACGGCCGTGACCCCGCGGGCACGAGGCTCACCGCCACCATCCACGACAGCGAGACGGTGATCGCGACCGCGCCGCCCACCACCGCCTGCCCGAGGCGCCGTCCGATCGCACCGGGACCGGCCACGAGGTACGTCACAGCCAGCGCGGGCAGCACGAGCCACGCCTCCAGCATCTTGGCCTGGAACGCCAGCCCCACCCACACGCCCGCGAGGACCAGGCGCCACCAGCGGCCGTCCGCCAGGGCGCCGCACACCGCGTCCGCAGCGAGCAGCACCAGGAGGATCATCAGCGAGTCGGAGATGTTGCCGCGGTCGAGCGCGACGACCGCAGGGCTCACCGCCAGCACCGCGGCGGCGATCAAGCCCGCGCCCGGCCCGGCGAGGCGGCGGACGATCCGGTACAGCACGAGCACGGCGAGCACGCCTTCGACCACTTGCGGCAGCACGATCGCCCACGTGCTCACCCCGAACGCCCGCACGGACAGCGCCTGCAGCCAGAACGCGCCCGGCAGCTTGTCCAGCGTGACCGTGCCCGCGGGGTCGAACGCCCCGAACGCGAAGTCGTGCCAGCTGCCCGCCATCGCGCGCACCGCCGCCGCGTAGTACGGCTCCAGGGGCACGCTCTGCGCCCGCCAGCCGTACGCGAACCCCGCGACGACGAGCACGAGCGCCAGGAGCCCTGCGTGCCGCGGGCGCGCGGCTTTCCCCTCCGTCATCAGCGATCCCCCCGATCACAGGCAGCCTCCACCCGCCGCAGGGCGCGCGTCCACCGAGATCCTCGCCCCGGCGAACGCCCAACTCACGGCGGCGAAACGTGTGACTCACCGTCCGGGGAACGGAGACTCGCCGTGGCGGCGCACCGGGGATCAAAATCACGCCATGACACGAATCGCCCTGTTCGGCTGCGGACGGATCGGCACGGTGCACGCGGAGTCGGTGACGGCGAACCCGCGCGCCGAGCTCGCCTGGGTGTGCGACCCGATGGAGGGCCCGGCGAAGGAGCTCGCCGCCCGGCACGGCGCGCAGGCCACGGCGGACGTCGCCACCGTGCTCGCCGACGACGGCGTCGACGCCGTGATCATCGGGTCGCCGACGAGCACCCACGTCGATCTCGTGGTCGCGGCCGTCCGGGCGGGCAAGGCCGTGTTGTGCGAGAAGCCGATCGACCTCGACATCGCGCGGGTCGACGCGTGCTGGGCGGAGATCGCGCCGCTGTCCCCCGTCGTCATGGTGGGGTTCAACCGCCGCTTCGACCCGTCGTTCCGGGAGGTCCGCGACCGGATCCGGGCGGGCGACGTCGGCAGGCTGGAGCACGTGGCGATCACCAGCCGCGACCCCGAGCCGCCGCCCGAGGGCTACCTCCCCAGCTCCGGCGGCCTGTTCCGCGACATGACCATCCACGACTTCGACATGGCCCGCTTCCTGCTCGGCGAGGTCGTCGAGGTGCACGCGGTCGGCGCCAACCTGGTCGCGCCCTACATCGCCGCCGCGGGCGACATCGACAGCGCGGTCGTCGTGCTCCGCTCGGCCGACGGCGCGCTCGCGCACATCACGAACAGCCGCCGGGCCGTCTTCGGCTACGACCAGCGGATCGAGGCGTTCGGCAGCACCGGGATGCTGAGCGCGGACAACCAGCGGCCCACCAGCGTGCGGTACGCCACCGCCGACCGCTCCGAGGCCGCCGCGCCCTACCTGAACTTCTTCCGGCAGCGCTACGGCACCACCTACCCCGCCGAGCTCGACCACTTCCTCACCGCGATCGAGGACGGCACGCCGCCCGAGCCGTCCTTCGCCGACGGCCGCGCCGCGCTCGTGCTCGCCGACGCCGCCAACGAGAGCCTGCGCACGGGCCGGGGGGTGCGGGTCTAGCGATGGCCTGGCTCGGAGTGGACGTCGGCACGTCGTCGACGAAGGCCGTCGTGTATTCCGACGCGGGACAGCCCGGTCGGGTCCGGGCGGGCGGCCACGCCCTGGTACACCGGGCCGCACGGCGTCGAGGTGGACGCGTTGGCGTTGCGGGAGAGCGCCTTCACCGCCATCGGGGAGGCGCTGCGGGCGTCGGGCGGGTCGGTCGGCGGTGTGGGCATCACCAGCATGGGCGAGACCGGGGTGCTCGTCGACGGGCACGGCACGCCCCTGGCGCCCGCCATCGCTTGGCACGACGGCCGCGACGGCGCCGAGGCCGAGCAGCTCGTCCGCGACGTCGACCCCGCGAGCTTCACCCGCCGCACCGGCAAGCCGCCGACCAACCAGTACGCGCTGACCAAGCACCGCTGGCTCGCCGCGCACCTGCCCGCCACCCGGGCGGCCGTGCGGCGGTTCAACGTCGCGGAGTGGGTGGCGCGCGGGCTCGGGGCCGACGAGGTCAGCGAGCGGTCGCTGGCCAGCCGCACCGGCTGGCTGGACCTGGCGCAGGAGGCCTTCGACCCGGAGCTGCTGGCGTGGTCGGGCGCCGCGGCGTCGCTGATGCCGCCGCTGGTGGCGGCCGGGCAGCCGATCGGCACGGCCTGCCATCCGCTGCTCGCGGGCGCGGTCGTCACGATCGCGGGCCACGACCACCAGGCCGCGGCCGTCGGCACCGGGGTCGCGGGGGCGGGCGACGTGCTCGACTCCCACGGCTCGGCCGAGGCCGTTCTGCGCACCGTCACGGCGGGGTTGGCGACCGGGCAGGTCGAGGAGCTCGCCGCCGCGGGCATCACCACCGACCTCGGCGTGCGGGTCGGGAACTGGTCGCTGCTCGGCGGCACGCAGGGCGGGCTGGTGCTGCGGCACACGCTCGACGAGCTCGGCGTCGCCTGGGCCGATCTCGCCGAGCTCGACGCCGCCGCGCTCGCCGCCGACCCCGAGCGCCGACTGGGCCGAGCGGGAGCCGACGGCGGACCGGGCGCACGCCGACGCGGGCCGGGCAGGAGCCGTCGGGGCGGGCGCGACGTGGCGCGCGGTCATCGAGGCCGAGACCTGCGCGGCGGCCGAGCGGATCGCGACGATGGCCCGGATCGTCGGCCCGCACCACCGGCTGGTCGTGACGGGCGGCTGGTGCGCCAGCGCCGCCGTGCTGGCCGCCAAGCGCCGGCTGTTCGGCCCGCTGGTCGTCGCCGACGTCGCCGAGGCAGGCACTCTCGGCGCCGCGACCCTCGCGGCCCGCGCGGCGGGCCACCTCGGTCCCGCCGACGCACTCGCCTGACCACCGAGACCGACGTTTCCGGGCCCCGAACCCCGGAAACGTCGCGCTCAGCCGACCGGCGGCACCCGCTCGTCGGGCGGCGGCGGCCCGGGCGGGGTGCCGTCGCCGAAGGGGCGGCCGCCCAGCTCCTCGCGGCCGTGCGGGGTGTGCCAGCCCGCGAGGTCGGGGCCCGCGGGCACGATCCCGCTCGGGTTGATCTCCTTGTGCACGCCGTAGTAGTGCTGCTTGATCTGGGTGAAGTCGATCGTGTCGCCGAACCCGGGGGTCTGGAACAGGTCGCGGGCGTAGGCCCACAGCACCGGCATCTCCGTCAGCTTGTGGCGGTTGCACTTGAAGTGGCCGTGGTAGGCGGCGTCGAAGCGGACGAGCGTGACCCACAGCCGCACGTCGGCCTCGGTGATCGTGTCGCCGACGAGGAAGCGCCGCGTCGCGAGCCGGTCCGACAGCGCGTCGAGCCGCCCGAAGAGCGCCGCGAAGTTCTTCTCGTAGGCGTCCTGGGCACTCGCGAAGCCGCACTTGTAGACGCCGTTGTTGACGTCGGCGTACACGTCGGCGTTGAGCTCGTCGATCTGGGCGCGCAGCGGCTCCGGGTAGAGGTCGGGCGCCCCGGCGCGGTGGAACGCGGTCCACTGCGTGGAGAAGTCCAGCGTGAGCTGCTGGAAGCCGTTGGTGGCCACGGCGCCGGTCTCGAGGTCGACCATGGCGGGCACGGTGATGCCGTCGTCGAAGTCGGGGTCGGCCTTGCGGTAGGCCTCGCCCAGGTACTCGATGCCCAGCACCGGGTCGCGGTTGTCGGGGTCGAGGTGGAAGCGCCAGCTGCGCTCGTCGTGCAGCGGCCCGGTGATCCCCATCGAGATCGCGTCCTCCAGGCCGAGCAGCCGCCGCACGATCACCGCCCGGTTCGCCCACGGGCACGCCCGCGCCACGATCAGCCGGTACCGGCCCGCCGCCACCGGCCACCGCGACGAGCCGTCCGCCGTGATGCGCTCGTCGATGCCGACGGGAGCACGCACGAAGGCGCCGTGTCGTTCGTCATCGCTCATGCCACGGGGGTACCCGCTCCCCCGACCGGTAGACCGCCTCGACGGCCAGGTCCGCGGAGAGGCCCACGAGGTCGGCGCGGCGCCCGACCGCGAGCTCGCCCACGTCGGGCAGGCCCAGCGCGCGGGCGGGCGTGGACGCGGTCATCGCCACCGCCCGGCGCAGCGCGGCGGTCCGCGGCACGGCGGCGTGCGCCACGATGTTGCGGAAGAGCGCGTCGGCGGTGGCGGTGCTGCCCGCGATCGCCCCGGGCCCACCGCCGCCCGCGAGCCGGGCCACGCGGTCGACGACCTCGACGTCGAGTCGGCCGAGCCGGTAGGCGCCGTCGGGCATGCCCGCGGCGGCCATCGCGTCGGTCACGGCGGCCACCCGGTGCGCGCCCGCGGCCCGCACCACGTGCTCCCACAGCGCGGGGTGCACGTGCAGGCCGTCCGTCACCAGCTCGACGGTCACACGGTCGTCGTCCAGCAGCGCGACGACCGGACCGGGCTCGCGGTGGTGCAGCGGGGCCATGGCGTTGAACAGGTGCGTGGCGTGCCGGGCGCCCGCCGCGATCGCCGCGCGGGTCAGCGCGAAGTCGGCGTCGGTGTGCCCGACCGCGGCCGTCGCACCCGCCCCGACCACCCGGCGGACGGCGTCGAGCGCGCCCACCCGCTCCGGCGCCAGGGTGACCATCGCGACCACGCCCGTGACCAGCAGCTCGTCCAGCTCGCCCGGGTCCGGGTCGCGCAGCTGCGCGGGGTCGTGCGCGCCGCACCGGGAAGCGGCGAGCCAGGGCCCCTCCAGGTGCACGCCCGCGATCTCCCCGTCGACGACCAGCTCGGCGAGCGCGTCCACCGCGCGCCGCAGCTCCTCGGGTGCGGCCGTGACCAGGCTGGCCAGCGTCGTCGTGGTGCCGTGGGCCCGGTGGAACGCGACCGCTCGCAGTGCGTCTTCGACGTCCCCGCCCGGGAACGCCGCCCCGGCGCCGCCGTGCACGTGGACGTCGACGAAGCCGGGCACGAGCACCGGGAAGTGCGCGTCGGCGGCGACCACGCCCGAGCCGAGCGCCACGATCCGGTCGCCCTCGGTCTGCAGCCAGCCCGGCCCGTCGACAGCCGGGGCGACCAACGCGTCTGCGGACAGGATCACAGCGTCTCCGTGACCTTGGCCAGGCCGCGCGGCGCGTCCGGGTCGCCCCCGCGCTCGACGGCGACGTGCAGCGCGAGCAGCTGGAACGGCAGGATCTCCAGCAGCGGCGACAGCTCCTCCGGAGCGCCCCGCGGGCAGCACCACGTGCGCATCCGGCGCGGCCCCGACGATGCAGACGTCGGCGCCCCGCTCGGCCAGCCGCGGCAGCACCGGGGCCATCGCGCGGCCGCCGATCCCGTCGGCGACCACGGCCAGCACCGGCACCTGTGGGTCGATCATCGCGAGCGGCCCGTGGAGCAGGTCGGCCGCGGAGAACGCCTGTGCCGAGAGGTAGGCGGTCTCCATGAGCTTCAGCGCGGCCTCGCGGGCGGTCGGGTACGAGTAGCCGCGCCCGGTCGTCACCATCCGCTGGGCGAAGCGGTAGCGGGACGCGAGGGCGGCGATCTCCTCGCGGCGTTCCAGCAGGGCGTCGGCGAGGTCGGGCAGCCCGGCGGCCGCGCCGCCGTGGCCGCCGCCGACCCGGTCGAGCAGCTGGTGCAGCGCGAGCAGCTGCGCGGTGTAGGACTTGGTGGCGGCGACCGCCCGCTCCGGGCCTGCCAGCACGTCGACGTGCGCGGCGGCGGCACGGGCCAGGTCGGAGGCCGCGTTGTTGGTGACGGCGACGGTCAGCGCCCCGCAGTCGCGGGCCACCTCCAGCGACCGCACGAGGTCGGGCGAGCCGCCGGACTGGCTGACGGCGATCATGAGCACGCCGCGGAAGTCGGGCCGGGCGCCGTAGGCGGTCATCGTCGACGGCGAGACGAGGCCCGCCGCCTTGCCGAGCCGGATCTCGACGAGGTACTTGGCGTACAGCGCGGCGTGGTCGCTGGTGCCGCGGGCGACCAGCAGCACGGTGTGCGGGTCGTAGCGGCGGATGGTCGCGGCCACGGCATCGAGCTCCGGGCCCGCGTCGGCCAGCAGCGTGCGCCACTGCGCGGGTTGCTCCGCGATCTCGGCGGCCATCGCGCCGCCTGCGGTGCGGGTCATGCGGTCTCCAGGAGTCGTCGGGCCAGCCGCACGGCGCCTTCCACCGGGTCACGGGGGATGACGCGCACGTCGGGGAGGCCCGCGGCGACGAGCCGAGCGGCGACGGCGGTGCGCAGCGCGGGCTCGTGCACCGCGAACCCGCCACCGAGCACCACGGGCCCGGTGCTGTCGAGCCGGGCGCCGACCGTCGCCGCGAGGCTCGCGAGCGCGTCGGCGGCGCGGCCGAGGATCTCGGCGGCGACGGGGTCGCTCGCGGCCAGCCGCACCACGACCCCGGCGTGCCCGGCCCAGAACGCGCGCTCGGGCCGTGCGTAGAACAGGTCGAACAGGTTGACGGGCGCGGCGACACCGCAGGCCGCCAGCAGGGCCGCGCCGAGCGGGTCGGGCGCGGCGCCGGTGTCGGCGCGGTGCAGCACGTGCCGCACGGCCTCGCGGGCCGTCCAGTAGCCGCTGCCCTCGTCGCCGATCAGGTAGCCGAAGCCGCCCGCGCGGGCCTCCCGCCCGTCGAGCGTGCGGCCCCAGCCCGCGGACCCGGTGCCCGCGATCACCGCGATGCCCGCGTCGAGGTCGGCGGCCGCGAGGATCAGCCGGGCGTCGTGGACGATCTGGACGACGGCCCCCGGCAGCCGTTGCGCCAGCAGCTCACCGAGCGCGGCCCGGGCGGGGGCGGAGTCGCCACCCGCGGCCCCGGCGCAGACGGCGGCGACGTCGTCGGTCCTGATGCCCGCGAGCACCGCGTCGAGCTGGCGACCCGCCTCGGCCGCCCCGACCGAGCGGATGTTCGCACTACCCGCGCGGGCCTCGGCGACGCACCGCCCGTCCTCGGCGCGGACGGCCCGGGTGGTCGAGCCGCCGATGTCGAGCCCGAGAACGGCGGTCACGCGAGCTTCCTCCGGATTGGTCTACGCCATTTATCGGGTGCTATATTGGCATAGACCAATGCGGCGCGGCAAGGGATGGGCACGTGACGACGACACGGGTGCCGAAGTACTGGCTCGTGAAGGAGCAGCTGCGCGGTCTGGTCGACGCGGGCGATCCGGGCACGGCCCTGCCCACCGAGCGCGAGCTGGCCGAGCAGCTGGCCACCTCGCGCACCACCGTGCGGCAGGCGATCGCCGAGCTCGTCGTCGAGGGCCTGCTCGTGCGCACCCAGGGCAGCGGCACCTACGTCGCGGAGCCGCGGCTGGTGCACATCCGCCAGCTCTCCTCGTTCACCGACGACCTCGGCGAAGCACGGGTGGGGAGCCGGGTGCTCGACGTGGCGGTCGAGCCCGCCACTGGTGAGGCCGCGCTCCGCCTCGGGGTCGCAACGGTGTGCCGGGTCGACCGCGTCCGCCTCGTCGACGGGGTGCCGCTCGCCCACGAGTCGGCCCGCCTCGCGGGTGAGTACCCGGGCCTCGCCGCCGAGCTCGAGCGCCGGGGCTCGCTCTACGCCACCTTGCGCGACGTGTACGGCGTCGAGCTGCAGGCCGTCGAGGACACCGTGCAGACGCACCTGGCCGACCCGGTCACCGCCGAGCTGCTGGGCATCGAGACCGGGCACCCACTGCTGCTCGTGCACCGGCTGGGCGAGGCCGCGGGCGGGCGCCCCGTCGAGTGGACGCGCTCGGCCTATCGCGGCGACCGGTTCCGGTTCGTCGCCCGCACGGCGACCGCCGCGGGCGGGTAGCCCGGCGAGTCTCCGTTTCGCAGACGGCGAGTCTCCGTTTCGCAGACGGCGAGTCTCCGTTTCGCAGACGGCGAGTCTCCGTTTCGCAGACGGCGAGTCGCGGTTCTCGCGACGCCCAGCGCCCGAGCCAGCACGGCAACGCCGCGTGAAAATCGCAACACGCCGTGCCGAAAATGAAGACTCGCCGTCACGAGAACGGCGACTCGGCTTCGTTGGGGTCAGCGGGCGAGGCCGAGGTCGAGGCGGCGGCGATGGCTTCACGCCGACCGGGCACGCCGAGCTTCTGCAGCACGGCCGAGACGTGGTGGTCGACCGTGCGCACCGAGAGCACGAGCCGCGCGGCGATCTCGGCGTTGGTCGCGCCGTCGGCGAGCATGCGCAGGATCTCGACCTGCCGGTCGGTGAGCCCGGCCGGGTTCTCCCGGGTGGTGGGCTTCGGGCCGCGCGGGATCACCGTGACGCCCGATCGGCGCAGGTCGCGCCGCCCGCCAGCCGGGCCACCGCGGGCCGGGAGAGCCGCGCGAGCGCGAGGCGCCGCACCGACGGGCCGCCGAGCCCGCCCAGCACGCGTTGCAGGCTGCGGCCGACCTCCCCGTCGCGGAACGTCACCACGATCACGGCGGCGAGCTCGTCGACGCGGCGGCCGACGTAGCGCAGGACGTCGAGGGTCGCGTCGTCGGCCCAGTGGACGTCCTCGAGCACGAGCACGGTCGGCCGGGACCCGCCCAGCTCGGTGAGGACGGCGGCCAGCACGGCGTCCCGGTCGCCGTCGGCGAGCGCGGCGGCCAGCGGGCCGCCCCGGGTCCGGGCGGCGTCGCGGAGGGGTCCGAGGGTGCGCGGGGACAGCAGGTCGTCGCACGCGCCCTGCAGCACGGTCGCGCGATGAGCCGCGGCCCGGAGGAACGCGCGCACCAGGCTCGTCTTGCCGATGCCCGCTTCGCCGGAGACGAGCACGACGGAGCCCGCGGCCCGCGCCGCCCGATCCAGCGCGCCTTCCAGCACTTCGAGCTCACCGTCGCGTTCGAGCAGCACAGCAACAACCTAGGCGGCCCCCCGTCCGGAATGGGCAGGTCACGCCGATGTCGCCCGTCGTCGGGATTCCTAGCGTCATGAGCAGACCCGAACCGAGGAGGACGCCATGCGCACCCATCGCAACACCGTGGTCATCGGCGCAGGCCAGGCCGGTCTCGCGGCCAGCTGGTGGCTGGTGAACCGCGGTGTCGACCACGTCGTGCTGGAGCGCGGCCTGGTGGCCGAGAAGTGGCGCTCGCAGCGCTGGGACTCGTTCACCCTGCTCTCGCCCAACTGGCAGACCCGACTACCCGGGCATGCCTACGCCGGGCCGGACCCGGAGGGGTTCATGACCGGCGCCGAGACCGCGGCGTTCCTCGCGGGCTACGCGCGGTCGTTCGCCGCGCCGGTGCGCAGCGGCGTGACCGTGACGCGGGTGCAGCCCGGCGGGGACGGCTGGGTGCTGGAGACCTCCGCTGGGACGTTGACGGCGTGCAACGTGATCGTCGCGACCGGGGAGCTGAGCGTGCCGCACGTGCCGCACCTGCAGCTGCCGGTGCCCGCCCTGCACACGAGCGACTACCGCAACCCGGACGGCCTGCCGCCGGGCGCGGTGCTCGTGGTGGGGGCGGGCCCGTCCGGGCAGCAGATCGCGCGCGAGCTGGCCGCGGCCGGACGGACCGTGCACCTGGCCGTCGGCGGGCACAAGGCGCTCCCCCGCCGCTACCGGGGCCGTGACACGTACTGGTGGATGGACCGACTGGGCATGCTGGCGCGGTCGGTGGACACCCTGCCCGGCGGGCGACCGCCGCACCGCAGCCGCAACGCCGTGCTGGCGGGCGGCACCCGGGACCTGGACGTGCCGTCGCTGGCCGCCCAGGGCGTCGTGGTGCACGGCAGGCTGCTCGACGTGCGCGCCGGGGTGGCCCGCTTCGGCGACGACCTCGACGCCACGCTCGCGGCCGCCGACGCCAACGCCGACCGGTTCCGCGCCACCGTCGACGCCTGGGTGACCGCCACCGGGTTCGCCGCGCCGGTCGAGGCGCCGCGCCCGCGCGGCCCGGTCACCGAGGGCCCGCGCGAGCTGGACCTCGGCGGCATCGGCGCGGTGGTCTGGGCCACCGGATTCCGCCGCGACTACTCCTGGCTCTCGGCGCCCGTGCTGGACGCCGCGGGCGAGCCCGAGCACGAGCACGGCATCACCGCCGCACCCGGGCTGTACTTCCTGGGGCTGCGGTGGCAGTCGCGGCGCTCGTCGAGCTTCCTCGACGGCGTGGCCGCCGACGCCGAGCACGTGACGGCCCACCTGGCCGCCCGCACCTCCTTCGCGACGGCGGCACGAGATCGCCCTCAGCGGGGTTCACGGCGCGCGAAACCCCATTGAGGGCGATCTCGCGCGTCGGGCGCGGGTCAGCTCCGCGACGATTCGGTCGCGCTCCGCGTACATGTCCAGCTTCGTGTAGCGGTAGATCGCCCAGCCGCGGTCGACCAGGCGCGTGTGCCTGCCGATGTCGCGCAGCACCCGGCCTGACTCGGTGTGCACCCCGCCCTCGTACTCGATGCCGATCATGAGCTCCGGCCACGCCAGGTCCAGCCAGACGGCGGTCCGCGTGGCGACGTCCTGCACCACCCACTGCACGTGCGGCGGCGGGAGCCCGGCCGCGACGATCAACAACCGCAGCCGGGTCTCCATCGGCGACCCGGAGTACGGCGTGGCCAACGCGAGCACCTCCGAGACCCGGCCGACCCCGCGCCGACCTCGGTGGCGAATGCAGTACTCAGCGAGCCGCTCGGGGTGGAACCGGTGCCGGTTGGCCAGCCGATCGACCGCGACCACGGCGTCGTCCCGATCCGCGCGGCGCGCCAGGTCGAACGCCGTGCGCAGCGGCGTCGTGCACCGCACGTCCCCGACCTGGGTGATCTCGTCGGGGAGCAGCGTGTCGCGGTGCACGACCAGGCCGAAGCGCCCCCGCAACCCACCGCCGACCACGGTTACCTCGGCCGGAGTGTGGGACGGGGGCGCACAGGCTGCGTCGAGCAGTGCGGCGGCGGAGTACCCCGACAGCACGCCGTGCCCCTCGACCAACCGGTACGCAGCCGGCGAGCGCAGCAACAAGCCGGGCGGATCCGGGCAGGCTCGCGCGTAGACGTCGGGCAGTAGCCGTTGGAACCGCGGGCCGCGCAATCGGTCCGGGGTCACCAGCCCGGCGGCCACGGCCCGCGACCCGCGGAACGCCACCGGCCACCCGGGCACACCAGCCACGGTGCGCAGGATGACCGGACGGTCCTCGTCGCGGGGGCGATTGGCAAAACGCGAACGCGAAATTGCCGTGAGCGGGGATTCGCGACACCGAATCCCCGCTCACGGCAACTTCGTGCGGTCAGGCCAGGCGGAGGGCACCGAGCCCGGCGAGCTGGCCCAGCTCGTCGGCCACCATCGTGACGGCGCTGATCCGGCCGTCGGTGAGGGTCAGGATGTCGATCACCCGGACCTCGAACGGGCGGCCGGTCGCGGCCAGCTCGCCGAACGGCGTGGCGAGCGGGCCGGTGTGGGTGCCGCGGAGCCGGAAGGCGATGACCAGGCGACCGGGCGCGTCGACCCGCTCGACCAGCTCGTGCCGCAGCCCGCTGTAGGCGCGCTGCATCCCGCGGACGCGGGCCAGCAGGTCGAGCGCGGTCATCATCGTGCCGTTGATCTGCACGGGGTCGGTGTAGAGGGCGCGGATCCCGGCCAGCGCCGCGTCGTCGTCGGCGGGCGGGGTGGCCCACAGCCCCATGAGGCGGTCGGTGTCGATCACTGCGGTGTCGATCATCACGCCGCCTCCTCGATGACGTCGAGTGCGTAACCCTGGTGCGCGAGGGCCGCGGCGAGCGCGATGTCGACCTCCGGCCCGCTGGTGTAGAGCGGCGGGCGGTGGCCCTCGGCGAAGAGGTGCTCGTCGGACTCGAGCCAGAAGGCGTACGAGCCGAGGCCGAACGGCGCCGTCGCCATGAGCGCGCGGGCCAGCTCGAATCGGATCTGCGCCGTCTCGCCGGTGGCTGCGGGCACGGTGAGCACGCCGTAGGACGACAGCTCCTCGAAGGCCAGCAGCAGTGCGTCACGGATGTTCCAGGTGGCGTTCACGCCGCCCTCCCCACTGTCGAAAGGTCCAGGCCGCGGAGCACCGCGACCTCCGGTTTCATCGCCGCGCTCTCGGCGCGCAGCAGTTGCTTCACCGCGGGGGTGTCCCAGCGGTAGGCCGCGATCTCCTCGGCGACGCGCAGCAGCGGCAGCGTGAGGGCGTCGCGGGTGGCCGCGTAGTCGGCGGGCGTGCCGTCGACCACGGCCCGCACGAGGAGCTCGGCGTCGCGCAGCGCATCGGTGATGCCGTGCGCGGTGAGCGGGTCCTTGAACGAGCCCGCGTCGCCGACCAGCGCCCACCCGTCGCCGACGGGCCGGCGCAACCGGGCGGCCATCCCGGGGAAGCCGCGCAGCGGGCCGACCCGCTCCGCCGCCGGGAACTCGACGCCGGGCGCCGCGTGCGCGAGGACGTCGGCGAAGACCCGGTCGAGGCCCGCGCGGCGGCGCGTCGCGAACTCCGCGGCGGGCAGCCCGGCCCACACGCAGGCCAGGCCGTCGTTCGTGGGGATGACGCCCGCGGCGGCGCCCGGGCGGTAGTACCAGTCGTAGTCGGTCGCGCCGTCGGCGGGCCAGTACCCGAAGACGAACGCGCTCGCCGCCTCGCCCTGCCAGGTCGTGCGGGCGTCGACCGCGCGGGCGATGCCGGAGCGCAGTCCGTCGGCACCGACGGTCAACGCGGCCCGCACGACCTCCTCCGGGCCGCCCCGCGTCGCGTAGCGCAGGCCGGTGACGCGGCCGTTGTCGGCCCGGATGACGCCGCTGACGTCGACGCCGATCCGCGCCTCGACGCCCCGCCGCGAGCGCGGCCTCGAAGAGGATCGGGTCGAGCACGGTCCGCCGCGGCGCGTACAGCGGCGCGGTGAGCGCGACGTGCTCGGCGGCGTCGGCGTAGTGGAAGGTCGTGCCGGTGACCGCGGGCGTACCCGCGGCGGTGATCCGGTCGAGCAGGCCCCACCGGTCGAGCTGCAGCACCCCCGCCCGCATCAGGGCGTGGGTGGACAGCGTGTCCCGCGAGGGGTGGACGCGGTCGAGCAGCAGCACCCGCAGGCCCGCACGGGCCATGAGCAACGCGGTCGCGGACCCGGCGCACCGGGCGCCGACCACTACGGCGTCGTACTCGTGTTTCATGGCTTGGTCCTCTCGTGGGGTGGCCGGGCCGCGCGGCCCGGCCACCCGGGTCGGGCCCGTCAGACGGTGTCCACGTCGACGGAGACCGGCACGCCCTTCGTGATCGAGTCGAAGACCACGGAGCGGTCGGTGCCGCGCTGCACGACCTCGCGCAGCTTCTCGGCGGGGGCGTCGCCCGCGATGCGGATGCTCATCCGGATCCGCTCGAAGCCGTTGCGGAAGTCGACGGTGTTGGTGCCCATCGCGCCCTCGACGTTGAGGTCGCCCTCGAGCGTCGACTCGACCATCGTCAGCTTCACGCGCCGGGCGGCGGCCGAGTAGACCAGCGAGGTGGTCACGCAGGCGGCCAGCGCGTGGAGCAGGTACTCGGCCGGGTTCGGGCCCTCGTCGCTGCCCAGCAGGATCGCGGGCTCGCCCGCGTCCAGCGTCCAGGCCTCGGTGCGGGTGGTGTCCTCGCCGCAGGCGGCGTAGAAGTCCTTGATCGTCGAACGGTTGTGGCTGCCGCCGAGCCACTGGTTGCGGGCCCGGAAGCGGAACTTCGCGATTTCGGGCTGGGCCTTGATCGCGTCGAGCGTCGCGAACATCGTCGCGGTGTCCACGCCGTTGCGGACGGTCTCGGTGATCACGGTCTCGGTCATCGGTTTCTCCTCGTCTGGTTGGTCTTTCCGACACCGAGAACGGTGCCGCGCGGCGGCGCGCCGCCCATCGGGGAAGGTCACCCATCTCGGGCGACGGCTGTACCTAGACCGGGTGGGCGCGGTGGGCACGTAGGTGGTGCCGAGGGGGCAACCCGCGCGGCGGGCCCCGCGTGCAGCGCTCTGAGCTGCACGGACGCGAGATGGGCGATCAGCACCGATGAGCGCGGGGGCGCCCGGGCGCGACGCTGGTGTCCGTCACGAGAGAGGACCGGAGATGACCACCCCGATGCTGACCGTCCGCGAGCTCGGCCCCCACGACGGCGCGGTGCTCGACGCCGTCTTCGCGGGGCTGTCCACGCTGAGCCGCTTCCGGCGCTTCCACGGCGCCATGCCCCGGATGCCCTCCTCGACGCGCACGCTGCTCGCCGCCGTCGACGGCCGCAGGCACATGGCGCTCGGCGCGTTCGCAGGCCCGGAGCCCATCGGCATCGCGCGGCTGATCGCGATCGGTCGCGGCCGGGCCGATCTCGCCGTCGAGGTCGTGGACGAGTGGCAGGGCAACGGGATCGGCGCGCGCCTGGTCCGCGAGGTCGTCGCGCTCGGCCGGGCCCGCGGGATCACCGAGGTCGTCGCCGAGGTGCTCGCCGAGAACGCGGCCATGCGCCGGGTGCTCGCGCTGACGTTCCCCGAGCTCCTCGTCACCAGCTCCGGGCCGGAGATCACCTACGTCGGCCGGGCCCCGCGTCCCGACCGGCCGCTGTGGTTCGACGGGGCAGCGGCCTGACTCACGGGGCTCGGAGGTCGGTGAGCCGGGCCGCCGCGGCCCGACCCGCGGCCCGCCCGCGCTCGACGAGGTCGTCGAGCCTGCGGAAGTCGAACAGCCCGATGTCGCCGAGGTCGGGGACGATGACCTCGCGGGCCAGCGCCCGGCTCGGGTCGTCGCGCCGCCAGCTCCCGATCGTCATGGCGCGGCTGACCGTGTCGACGATGTGCGGCAGCGTGGACACCGCGCCCGCTCCGAACGGCTCGGCGATGTCGACGCCGAGCACCGGCCCCTCCCGCTCGGCGGCCATCACCCCGATCGGCAGGTTGTCGAGCACGCCGCCGTCGACGTGCAGCCTGCCGCCGACCCGCCGGGGCGGCACGATCCCGGGCAGGCGCACCGACAGCGCGACGGCCTCGGCGATCGGCCCCTGCCGGTGCACCACCTCCTCGGCCGCGACCAGGTCGACGCTCACCGTGAAGAGCGGGATGGGCTGGTCCTCGATCAACGCGCCGCCGAACGCCCGCCGCAGGCTGGCGTCCAGCCTGCCGCCGCGGACCAGCCCGTGCCGCGGCCACGTGACGTCGCCGAACGGGCGCCTGGCCACCAGCTCGCGCCGCGCGACGGCCAACATGTCGGACGGCTCGAGCCCGAGCGCGACGAGGCCCGCGACCACGGCGCCCATGCTGGTGCCGCCCACCCGGTCGATCACGATCCCGGCCCGCTGCAGCTCGTCGACGACGCCGACGTGCGCGAGCCCGCGGGCGCCGCCGCCGGAGAGCACGAGGCCGACCGCCTTGCAGGCGAGCCTGCGGGCGAGCCGGGCGATGTCGGCCGCGGGCAGGTCGGCGCCGACCAGGTGGTGGGGCCCGGGCCCGGCTGCCCGCAACGCCGAGCCCGGACCGCCGACGACGACGAGCCGGGTCTCGGCTTGGCGGAAGCGGGCCGGGCCCGACGTGTCGGCCTGCCGGGAGCGGGCCGGGCCGGACGTCTCCCCCGCGCCGAGCCCGAGCTCGGCCGGGCTGCGCGGCGCGGTGTCCCGGGCCGCGTCCGCCGCGCCGCGCCCGGCGTCGGGCGCGCGGTCCGGCGCGGCGTGTCGGGCGACGTCCGCCGCTGCACGCCCGGCGTCGGCCGGGCGGTGCCGGGCCGCGTCCACCACGACGAGCCGCCGGTCGGCCTGGCGCAGGCAGAACCGGGCCCACGCGTCGTCGGGGTGCTCGGCCACCAGCAGCACGAGCTCGTGCGCGGCCTCGGCGGCGTCGAGCCGGGCCGGTCCGTTCTCGGCGTCGGCGCCGTCGAGCCTGGTCAGCCGGGTGTAGCGGCCCAGCTCGGCGGCGAGCCGGTCGGCGAGCCGACGGACGAGCGCGGGCGGGGTGCCGTCGAGCGGGACGAGGGCGAGCACGGCGTCGGCGTGGACGGGCGCGGGCGCTGCGCTGCCGGGGATGCGCGCGGCGAGGTGGCGGACCAGCGCGCGGGCCGAGCCGGGGTCGGCGAGCAGCACGTCGAGGTCGGCCCGGCGCACGGCGTACAGCTCCGAGTCCCGGCGGGCGCGCACGGTCGCGTTGCGCGGCTCGCCGGTGAGCAGCGCGAGCTCGCCGAGCACCTCGCCGCGGCCCGCCTCCCGCACCACCTCGCCGTCGACGACCACCTCCAGCCGTCCGTGCCGGATGACGTAGAGGGCGTCACCGGGGTCACCGCGCTCGAACAGCACCACGCCCGCGGGCAGCGACACCGGCCGGGCCAGCGCCGCCAGCTCGCGCAGCCGTGCGTCGGGCAGGCTGGCGAAGAGCGGTACCTCCCGCAGCAGCGCGGCCTGCTCGTCCACGGCTGCGATCATGGCGCGTGCCAGGTGCGCAGCTCCACCCCGACGCCCGGTTGGACCCTCCGCACCTGCACCCGCCACGGTTCCACCCGCGCCAGCACGAAGCCCGGCGCGGTCGGCCCGTCCCAGCCCGGCACGCCGATGGCGCCGGGGTCGTAGCCCAGCGGGGGCGGCGTGGCCTTGAACAGCTCCCAGATGCGGGTGCGCGCGGCGTCGTCGGCGACGGGCTCCACGCGGCAGTCCGCCACCACGGCGACCGCCCAGCTGTCGTAGTAGGCGCAGCTCACGTAGGGGTGGGCGGCGAGCTGGCGCACCTTCGGGCTGGGTGTCGTCGTGAGCCAGCCGGTGAGCCGTTCGCCGTCCCACTCCCAGATGGGGTGCATCACGCGCGACGTCGGGCGGCCCCCGGCCTCGACACTGCCGACGGTGCAGTAGACGATCGCGTGCGCGGCGGCGACGAAGTCGGGCGCGATGTCGGTCAAGTTGGTCATGGGCCGAGCGTGGCGCAGCGGCGGCGATCGGGGATCGGTAGGTGGTGCCCATGTCGGGACGGTGCCTGTGCGGCGCGGTCTCCTTCGTCGTGACGGGCCCCCTGCGCGACGTGCTCAACTGCCACTGCCACCGTTGCCGTCGGTTCACCGGCCACCACATGGCCGCCACGAACGGGCGCGTGGACGACGTCGAGATCGCCGATTCGGAGGCGCTCCTGCGCTGGTACGAGGTGCCGGAGGCCGCCTACGGCTTCTGCGGGCGGTGCGGATCGTCGTTGTTCTGGCGCGGGGCGGCCACGCCCGACCGGATCTCGATCAGCGCGGGCACCTTCGACCCGCCGACGGGCCTGCAGACCGTCGAGGCCTGGTGGACGAGCGAGGCGAGCGACTACCACGACCGCCCGCACCTGCCGGAGCGCGCGACCGAGTGACGGGCCACCGCCACCCGGCCGCCGGTTCGGCTTACGGGGTGGGCGCCGGAGCGGGTTTGTCGTCGGTGGTGATCTTGGTGAAGGTCACGCGCGCGCCGTCGCCGTCCGAGGTGCTCTGCTCCGACTCGGCCTGCTGGTAGGCACCGACCTGGAAGCGCACGGTGGCTCCGCTGAAGGCGGGCGGCACCGGCGCGGTCTCCTGCTTCGTCTGCCCGTTGGCGTCGAGGCCGAAGGTGAGGGTGCCGTTGCCGTTGTCGCTGAGGCGGAACGTGAACGGGGTGTTCAGCGGCACGCTGTCGGCGAGGATGTAGTCCTGGGAGGCGTCGCCCTCCCGTGCCTGCTTGACGACGACTTTGATCGCCCCGTCGAAGTAGTGGAGCATCACCCACGCCACCGACTTGATGTCCTCGGCCCCGTGGATCTGGCCGAGGATGACGTCCGGGTTCTCGTTGGGCAGCTGGGTGACCGTGGCCGACGCGGTGAGGGTGCGCGGCTGGGTGCCCGCCGCGAAGTTGTCGACCTGGACCAGCTCGGTGCGGGCGTGGGACGAGTTCTTCGTCGTGGCCCCGCCGACCGGCGCCCAGAACGTCATGCCGCCGTTGTCGGCCGTGAGCCACGGGGGCGCGAGTCGGGCGGGCTTGATCGTGTCGGCGTCGCCGGATTCCGCGTTGGCGATGGGCAGGGTGAGCTGCCAGCCGTCCAGCTTCACGTCGGACGGCAACGGCGCGGGCGCCGGGTTCGGCGCGGTCGTGCTCGTGCACGCGGTGAGCACCAGTGCCAACGCGGCACCGAGGCACGCCATCGCGCGGGCAGTACGGGTTCTCAACGGGGCCTCCCCGATCGCTGGGCGGGCGGTGGTGGCTGGGGTCGCTGGGGTGGGGGCGGCCTGCGGCCCGGCTGGTGCGGCTCCGGGTGCGGCTGCTGCGGCGGCGGGCCGCCGTTCGGCAGGGGCGGACGCGGACCGGACGGCGGCGGCCCGAAGTGCTGTGGGCCCGCCTGCGGGTGCTCGCCGGAGTGCTGCACCCCGGAGGGCGGCCCGCCGTTCTGCGGCGGTGGGCCGGATCGCGGCGGTCCGCCGGGTGGCCGACCGGCGTACATCGGGTGCTCGCCGGAGTGCTGCGGCCCGGGATGCGGCGGCCCGCCGTTCGGCGACGGGGGTGCGCCTGGATGCGGCACGCGCGGCGGCTGCGGCGATCCGCTGTGCGGAGGCGCCGAGTGCGGCAGCCCGGGCTGGGGGCCCGAGTGGTGGCAGCCCCGGTTGGGGGCCCGAGTGGTGGAGCCCGGGGTGCGACGGGCCGGCGTGGTGCGGTGCCGACGGGCCTGGGTGCGCCGGGCCGCCGTTGGGCGGCAGGAGCGGGCCGGGGTGCTGCGGACCGGGCCCGGCGCGGTGCGGCGGGGCCTGCGGCGGCCAGCTCTGCGGCCGCTCGGGTTGCCCGCGGCCGGGGCCCACCTGCTGCGGGACGGACGGGTCGCCCGGCCATCCCCCGACCGCGCGGTGCGGGCCGGACGCCTGTACCGGCGGCCCGCCCGCCCCCTGCAGCACCGGCTGCCGAGGGCCCGCCTGCTGCGGCGCTGGGATCGGCTCCGGCGCCGCGAGCACGGGTGCACCCAACGGGACGGCCCGCGTGTCGAACGACTTCGCCTTGCGCTTCTTCCGCCGGTAACGGGGGTAGACGCCGAGCGGGCGCCGGGCGGCGAGGTCCTCCACCCAACCGAAGAGGAGCACGCCGAGCACCGTCAACCCGACCGTCACGAGGACCAGTGTGCGCGTGTCGGTGCCGAGCCCCCGCCGCGCGACGACGAGCGGCACCGCGGCGACCGCGATCGGGAACAGCAGGTAGATCGTGAGCGCGCGGCCGGTGATCAACCCCAGCAAGCCGCGCAGCACGGGGATCTTGTCCAGCCACGCCATCCCGGGCGACGCGCTCAGCAGCGGGATGACCACGCCCGCCGAGATCAGCGCCGCGGCGAGCGGCACCTCGTCGATCTCCAGGCTCGGGACGTACAGCTTGGTCCACACCGCGCCGCCCGCGAGCGCCGCGACGGCGAGCACGCCCACCAGCACCTTGTCGACCCGCTTCAGGCTGCCGTCGCGGTGCGCCATGCCGAACATCCAGCACGTCGCGTAGGTGCAGAAGTCCATCAGCGCGGGCCCGGTGCCGCTGGACTCCGCAAGACCCCAGCTCAGCCAGGCGTCGAGCCCGACGACGGCGAGCGGCACCAGCATCGCCACGATCGCACTGCGCCGCATCCCCGCGCGCATCAACGGGGTGAGCAGCACGAACCACAGGCAGGCCCGGATGTACCAGAGGCCGCCGATCAGGTCCGAGGCCGCGGTGCTGCCGGGCGGGTCGAGGAACGGGAAGATCCAGAAGACGAGGTTGGCGACGAAGAACGGGTTGGCGTCGTCCGCGACGCCCCAGCCCTGCCACAGCATGAGCGGCACGGCCACGATCCCGAACACCCACAGCGGCACCAGCACGCGACGCAGCCGGTGCCCCATCACGTCGACTTCGGGCTCGTGCTGCGCCGAGCGCGACATCATCGAGCCGCCGATGCCGAACAACACGCCCCACGCCGGGAACAGCGCCAGGTACGCGGGCGCGCCGGCGCCCAAGGCGATCACCCGGGACAGCGCCGCGACCTTCAACAGGTCGAGCCAACGCTCGCGGCCGGTCACCGCGGCGACGGGCGCGGTGTCGGAGGTCGACCGGCTTTCCCTGCGCCGCTCGATCTCGTTCTTGCTGAGCAGCGCGAGCGCCGCGGTGTGGTCGTTGACCGCCGCCCGGGCGGGCTCGGCCGACTGCTTCGGCAGCAGGTTGTTCAGCACGCCGATGCGGTTCATCCGCTGCCAGCGCACGGCGACGCCGCTCACCGCGCTCGCGACCGACCGGATGAGCACGGAGTACATCAGCTGCCGGTAGACGATCTGCTGCGCGGGGAACACCCACAGCACGTCGAGCGGCTCGCGCTCCAGCCGGAACGCGTAGAACGCCGTGAGCAGCTGCACGCCGAGCATCCCGGCACCGAGCAGCAGGGTGAGGGCCGGGTCGGCGAACACCAGGCCGTAGAGGAAGAAGACGTCGACCAGCGGCGCGGTGAGCGGCAGGAGGATGTGGAACGCGGCCACGTGCGCGAGCCCGCGCCGCCCGACCTTGCCCGCGAACCCCTTCTCGCCGCACCGCGCCGCGGTGCTTCCACATCGCCTGCATGGTGCCGTAGCTCCACCGGTAGCGCTGCTTCCACAGCTGCGCCATGGTGGCGGGCGCCTCGGTCCAGGCCCGTGCGCGCTCCTCGAACACCACGCGCCACCCGGCCCGGCCGAGCGCGATCGTGAGGTCGGTGTCCTCGGCGAGCGTGTCGGTGGACATGCCGCCCACCTGCAGCAGCGCCTTGCGGCGGAACGCGCCGCCCGCGCCGGGCACGGTGATGATCGAGCCCGTGACGTCCTGCACGCGGCGGTCGATGTTGAAGCCGACCACGTACTCGATGTGCTGCATCCGGCCGATGAGCTCGTCGCGGTTGGCGATCTTGACGTTGCCCGCCACGGCGCCGACCGTCGGATCGGCGAAGGGCTGGGCGAGCAGGCGCACGGTGTCGGGCTCGAACACGGTGTCGCCGTCGATCATGATGATGATCTCGTGCTTGGCGGCCCGGATGCCCGCGTTCAGCGCCTTGGGCTTGCCGGAGTTCTTCTGCCGCAGCACCCGCACGTTCGGGATGCCCAGCGACTCCACCTTCTCGGGCGTGCCGTCGGTGGAGCCGTCGTCGACGACCAGCACTTCCAAGGGGTGGTCGTTGGCGACGATGGACCGGACCGTCGCCTCGATGTTCTTGATCTCGTTGTAGGCGGGCACGATCACGGTGACCGTCTCGTCGACCGGCGGTCCCCAGCTGAAGTCCGGGCGCCGCCTGCGTTTCGCGTGACGGCGGGCGTAGACCACCATGAGGATGAGCCGCACGCCCACCAGGACGCCCACGATGATCAGCAGGTAGCTGAGCCACGCCACGATGTTGGTGGCGACGGTCAGGGTGGCCACGAGCACGCTGCCGGTGAAGCGGTCGTGCGGCGAGGCGGTGACCTCGGCGACCGTGCCCTTCGACGCGCCCGCCACCGTGGCGAACTTGAAGCCCTTCGCCTTCATCAGCGGGATCCACTTGTCCAGCGCGGCCACCGTCTCGGACCGGTCGCCGCCCGCGTCGTGCATGAGCACGACCGAGCCCGTCGGGTCGCCCGGCTTGGGCGTCGCGTTGCGGATGATCGCGTCGATGCCCGGCCGCTGCCAGTCCTCGCTGTCGTCGGTGGTGAAGACCGTGACGTAGCCGTCCTCGCCCGCGGCCTGCACGGTGCTCCAGCCCAGGTTGTCGATCGCGTCGGCGCTCGAGGAGTAGGGCGGGCGCAGCAGGAAGGTCGTGACGCCCGCGGCGCCGGAGATCGCCAGCTGCGTCTCGGCCAGCTCGCGGTCGACGCGCCACCGGGGCTTCGTGCCGAGGTCGGGGTGGGAGAACGAGTGCACGCCCAGCTCGGAGCCCTGTTCGTGGATCGCGGCCACGACGTCGGGGTAGCGGGTGACGTTCGACGCCGACCACGAAGAACGTGGCCGGGATGTCGTGCTTCTTGAGGACGGCCAGCACCTCGGGCGTCCACTTGGGGTCGGGGCCGTCGTCGAAGGTGAGCACGATCGTGCCGCGCGGCACCTGGGCGGAGGTCACCTTGCCGTTCGTCGTGTTGACGATCGGGCCGCCGTCGCTGACGAACTTGGGGACGTTGCTGGTGTCACCCTCGGGCCGCTCCCCCGCGGCGTCGTTGCCGCCGGGCGAGTTCGCGACGCCCGCGACGAGCAGGACCAGCAGGAACACGCTCGCGAGCACGACCGTCAGCACGCGCGACGACGTGATCCGTCGAGGCCGCACGGGCTACTGCCCCAGTGCCGCGGGCGCGGTCGTCTTCGGGGCCTTGGTCGTCTTCGGCGGTCTTGGTCGGCTTCGCAGAGGCCGAGGGAGCCACCGAGGCCGATGCGGGCGCCGCGGGGCCGCCGTGACCGGCGGGGGCAGGGGCTGGCGCGTCACCGGCGCGGGCGCCGGGCCGGACGACCCGGGCGGGCGCGGGCGGCGGGCTCGGCTTCGCCGACGGCCGCTCCGGCGTGACCTGCTGCACGGAGGTCTCATTGGCCTCCGGCGCGGCGCTCGCCGCGGGCCGGGCCGACGGTGACGCGAACACGCTGACCAGCACCATCGCGAGGTAGGCCACGCACGCGCCGCGGCAGCGAGGTAGCCACCGCGCACCAGCAGCTTCCGACGCCGCTCGGAGTCGCGGGTGAAGACGGGCTTGACGAGCATCCGCGTGGTGGAGCCGTCGCCGCCGCTGCCGTCGCCGCCACCGGGCGGGTCGGGGAACTGTCCAGTGCTCGATCCAGCGCTGGATAGCCTCATACCGGACCTTCCGGGCGTGTTCGTCGGGCATTCGGATGCCATACGGTCGGGGAGCCGCGTGCGCCCTTCGGGGGATGGCGCACGAAAACCGACCGTAGCGCAGCCGCACTGGATCACCCCGTCGTGTGTACCCGTCGAACCGTGAGCGGTCGGTTGCCGTCGACCATCGGCAGCGCCCGCGAGCCGCACCCGACACGGGCCTCACCGGCCGTTCGACCGACGGTTTCCTGCTCAGCGGGTTGCGCGCAGGACTCCCGCGAGCGGGCCCTCTCTGGGTACCGTCGACACCGCGCGGTCGCTCGCGTAACGCCTGTACGAGCGAACGCGCTGCATGCTGCGCGGGTCGGGGCGCGCTAACGGGAGAGGAGTGCGGTGAACGACGTCGCGCCCGCGCCAGTCAGGGTGCCCTGACGGTGGTGGCGGGCGTCGCGCCGGTCGCGCGGGTGGTCACCGCTGCGCTGTTGCGAGCAGGCCGCTCCGTCGTCGGGCTGTTGGATCCGCTCGACGAGCCCGTGCCGGAGCTCACCGAGCTCGATGCCTCGCTCGCCGCCGATCTGGCCGCAGGCCGCGCAGCGGGCCGCTACGTCGTCACCGACGACGCCGGCGTCGCGGCCGGGTTCACGGTCGCGCTGGTCACCGAGCCGCCGGACGACGACGCGCCTCTCCCCCGCCGAGCGCTACACCGCCGCGCTGGCCCCCGACCTGCGCCGGGGCAGCCTGCTGATCGTGTCCAGCCCCACCGCGGAGCACGCGGGCGGGGTGGTCGCCGCCACGGTCGAGCTGCTCACCGGGCTGCAGGCGGGCACCGACTACGCGCTCGCGCACCTCTTCGGGCCGGTGCCGAACGGACGGATGATCGTCAGCGGCGTCGACGTCGCCTCGGCCACCCGGGCCGAGGAGTGGCTCGTCGAGCTGGGCCTCGCCGTGATGCCGGTGCTGCCGGTGGCCGCCGCCGAGGTCGTCGCGGGCCTGCTGGCCCGGGCCGAGCAGCCACCCGAGGAGGGCGCCCCACCGGATGGGTAGGGTGCTTCTCAGGGAGGCGTGAGGGCGCCTGGTGGCCCCCGCGGTCTTCAAAACCGACGTGGTCGAGCAGCTCGGCCAGGCGGGTTCGATTCCCGTCCGCCTCCGCTACCGCAGCCGGATCCGACCCGATCCGGCGCGCACCCGCCCGATGACGGCCGCGGGCGGGCCCAGCTCGGCGACCGCCGCCGCGGCCCGCTCGGGCGCGGCCCCGAACAGCAGGCCGCCGGAGGTCTGCGCGTCGGCGAGCAGCAGGCGGTCGACCTCGCCGTAGCCGCCGTCGTCGAGCACGGCGGTGACCCAGGCGAGGTTGCGCCGCGTGCCGCCCGGCACGACCCCGGCCTCGGCGAGCGCGCGGACCCCCGCCGGGAACGGCACGGCCGCGACGTCGATCTCGACGTCCACGCCCGAGGCCGCCGCCATCTTGGCGAGGTGCCCGAGCAGCCCGAACCCGGTGACGTCCGTGGCGCCGGTGGCCCCGGCCGCGAGCGCCGCGCGGGCGGCCGGGCGCGTTGCTCGCCGTCATCGAGGCGACCGCGGCGGCCGACAGGGCCTCCGACGCCTCGCCCCGCTTGATCGCGGTGGTCGCCACCCCGACGCCCAGCGCCTTGGTCAGCACGAGCGCGTCGCCGTCGCGCAGGCCGGTGTTGGTCAGGAACCGGTCCGGCGCCACCTCGCCGACCACGGCCAGGCCGTACTTGGGCTCCGGATCGTCGACGCTGTGCCCGCCGACCACCACGAACCCGCTCTCCGTCGCGATGTCGGCGCCGCCCGCGAGCACCTCGCCGAGCATGTCGAGCGGCAGCTCGTCGCGGGGCCACGCCACGAGGTTCAGCGCGAACAGCGGCCGTCCGCCCATCGCGTAGACGTCCGACACCGCGTTCTGGGCCGCGATCCGCCCCCAGGTGCGGGCGTCGTCGACGACGGGGGTGAGGAAATCGGTGGTCACCACGAGCGCGCGCGCAGCATCCAGCCGCCAGACGGCCGCGTCGTCACCGGTGTCGGTGCCGACGAGGAGGTCCGGGTGGCGGGCCGGGGTCAGCGTGCGCAGGACCTGCGCGAGCTCGTCAGGTGCGAGCTTGCAGGCTCAACCGGCGCCGTGGCTGAACTGCGTGAGGCGGCGAGGGGGGACGGAGTCGACCATGTCCGCACCTTACGACCGTAGGATTGCCAGGTGGATCCGCGCCGGGGTGTACCGCGCACCGACACGGTGCTCGCCGACCCGCGGCTGGCCGACGTCACGGCCCGGCTGGGGCGCGAGCGGGTGAAGGCCGCGGTCGTCTCCGCCCAGCAGGCCGTGCGGCAGGGCGCGCTGGCCGCGGCCGACGTCGTCGACGCCGCGCTCGACGCGCTGCCCCGCACCGCCACCACGCTCCGCCCCGTCCTCAACGCCACCGGGGTGCTGCTGCACACGAACCTCGGGCGGGCCCCGCTGTCCGACGCGGCCCGCGCCGCGCTGGACGTCGCGGCGGGCACGTGCGACGTGGAGCTGGACCTCGCCACCGGCGAGCGCGGCCCGCGCGGGGCGGGCGCGGTGGGCGCGCTGCTCGCCGCGGTGCCCGCCGCCGCGGCCGCGCACGTGGCGAACAACGGCGCCGCGGCGCTCGCGCTGGTCGCGCTCACGTTGGCGCAGGGGCGGGAGATGGTCGTCGCCCGCGGCGAGCTCGTCGAGATCGGCGACGGCTTCCGCATCCCCGCGCTGCTGGAGGCGACCGGTGCGCGGCTGCGCGAGGTCGGCACCACCAACCGGGTCACCCGCGCCGACTACGCCGCGGCCATCGGCGAGGACACCGCGTTCGTGCTGAAGGTGCACCCGTCGAACTTCGTGGTGCGCGGGCTTCACCAGCGCCTGCGGGATCGACGAGCTGGCGGGCCTCGGCGTGCCCGTCGTCGCCGACATCGGATCGGGGCTGCTCGCGCCGCACCCGCTGCTGCCCGACGAGCCCGACGCCGCCACCGCGCTCGCGCAGGGCGCCGCGATCGTCACGGCGTCCGGCGACAAGCTGCTCGGCGGGCCGCAGGCCGGGCTGTTGTTCGGCGCGCCGGGGGCGGGCGCCGAGGCCGTGGCGCGGATCCGCCGCCATCCGTTGGCCAGGGCGATGCGGGTGGACAAGCTCACGCTGGCCGCGCTGGAGGCGACGGTGCGGGGCCCGCGGCCGCCCGTGCGCCGCTTCCTCGACGCCGAGCCCGCGGACCTGCGCCGCCGGGCCGCCCGGCTGGCGGCGGCGCTCGCCGACCTGGGCGCCGAGGCCCGCGACACCGAGGCCCGGGTGGGTGGCGGCGGCGCGCCCGACGTGGTGCTGCCCAGCGCGGCGGTCGCGCTCCCCGAGCACTTCGCGGCTGCGCTGCGGGCGGGCGAGCCCGCGGTGCTCGGCCGCCTCGAGCACGGGCGCTGCCTGCTCGACCTGCGCGCCGTCGCGCCCGAGGACGACGCCACGCTGGCCGCGGCCGTGCGGGCATGCACGTCCTAGCCACGGCCGGGCACGTCGACCACGGCAAGTCGACGCTCGTCCGGGCGCTCACCGGGATGGAGCCCGACCGCTACGCCGAGGAGAAGCGGCGCGGCATGACCATCGACCTCGGGTTCGCCTGGACCGACCTGCCGTCCGGCCCGGTGGCGTTCGTCGACGTGCCCGGCCACGAGCGGTTCGTCACCACGATGCTCGCCGGGGTGGGGCCCGTGCCCGCCGTGCTGCTCGTCGTCGCGGCGGACGAGGGCTGGATGCCGCAGACCGGCGAGCACGTCGACGCGTTGGTGGCGCTCGGGGTGCGGCGCGGCCTGCTCGTCGTCACGCGCAGCGACCTGATGGAGCCGGAGCTGGCGGTGGAGGAGGCCCGTGAGCGGCTCGCCGACACTCCGCTGGCCGGGATCGAGGCCGTGGCGGTGTCGGCGGCCACCGGTGCGGGCATGGCCGAGCTGCGGGCCGCGTTGGAGACGCTGGTCACGGGGCTGCCCGCGGCCGACGACGCCGCCGACGTGCGGCTGTGGGTCGACCGCGCGTTCACGATCCGCGGCGCGGGCACGGTCGTCACCGGCACGCTCGGGGCGGGCCGGATCAAGGTGGACGACGAGCTGGAGCTCGCCACCGCCGTCGGCCGCCGCCGGGTCACGGTGCGGGGGCTGCAGAGCCTCGGCGCCGACGTGTCGCGGGTCCGCGGGGTGTCGCGGGTCGCGGTCAACCTGCGCGGCGTGCCCCGCGACGCCATCGCCCGCGGCGACGCGCTGCTGAAGCCGGACGCCTGGCTCGCCGTCTCGACCCTGGACGGCCGCCTCGTCGGGCTCACGGTGGGCACCGGAGTCGGGGTGGATGCCGACACGTTGCCCGAGGAGCTGATGCTGCACGTCGGGTCGGTGGCCACGCCCGTGCGGGTGCGACCGCTGGGCCCCGACACCGTCCGGCTGCGGCTGGGCCGCCCGCTCCCGCTGCGGATCGGCGACCGCGCGGTGCTGCGCGACCCCGGCCGCCGGGTGGTCGCGGCCGGGCTCGTCGTGCTCGACGTGCGACCGCCCGAGCTGCGGCGGCGGGGCGCGGCGGCGGCCCGGGCCACCGCGCTGGCCGGAATGACCGGCAGGCCGGACGCGAGCGGCGAGGTGGGCCGCCGCGGGCTGGTGCGACGGCTCGACCTGCGCGCTATGGGCGTGCCCGTCGCCGATCTGGACGCGCTCGGGCCCGCCACCGCGGGGTGGCTGATCGCCCCGGAGGTCGCCGTGGAGCGGGCCGCCGCGCTCGCCGACGCGCTCGCGGCCCACGACGCGGCCGATCCCGTCGACCCCGGCCTGCCCGTCGAGGCCGCCCGCCGCGCCGCAGGCCTGCCCGACACCCGGCTCATCGAGCCGGTGCTGCGGCTCGCCGAGCGCACCGATCTCGTGGTGCGCGACGGCCGGGTGAGCGCGATCGCGCGCAAGGGCACACCCGCCGCCCTGCAGGCCGCGCTCGACAGCCTGCGCGCCGACCTCGACGCCGCCCCGTTCGCCGCACCGGACGCCGACCGCCTCGCCGAGCTGGGCCTCGGCCCGCGTCAGCTCGCGGCGCTGGTGCGCACGGGCGAGCTGCTCCGCGTCGCCGACGGCGTGGTGCTGCTCCCCGGCGCCGACGAGAAGGCGCTCGCCGTGCTGGCCGGGCTCGGGCCGGAGTTCACGCTCAGCGAGGCCCGGCAGGCGCTCGGCACCTCCCGCCGCGTGGCGGTGCCGTTGCTCGAGCTGTTGGCGCGCACCGGCCGCACCGCCCGCACCCCGAGCGGCGGCCACCGCATCGCCTGATCGCCGGCCGCGACCCGCACCGTCAGGGCGGCGGCCACAGCGCGGCGAGGTCGCGCACGGCCGCGGCGTGCTCCGCCACCGCGGCGGCGGGATCTGCGGCCCCACCCGCGGCGAGGCCGACGAGGAACGCCGTGACCGGCGCGGCGGGCCTGCTCACGCCGTGCGCGACGTCCGCGGTGAGGTCGAGGACGGCGGTGACCAGCTCCTGCCTGGTCCACCCCGGCCAGGTCGAGGCCGAGCCGACCCGCCACCTGCCCGACCCACTCCTGGATGTCCGGTGCCGGGTCGCCCATCCGGGAAACCTAGCCGTTCCCGCGCACCACGTCCTACCGTGACCCGATGACCGCGACCGCCGAAGCCGAACGCACCCGACAGCTGGCCGCGGCCGAGGACAAGGCGGAGGCGCTGTTCGCGGCGGTCACCGAACGCGGTCTGGTGGCGCCGGGCCTGCGGGAGTCGCAGGTCAGCGACGCGGTGCGCGATCTCGGCGCCGAGCTCTTCGGCACCCGCAAGCACTGGCACAAGCGCGTGGTGCGCTCCGGGCCCAACACGCTGCAGCCCTACCGGGAGAACCCGCCCGACCGCACGATCGCCGCCGACGACATCGTCTTCCTCGACTTCGGCCCGATCTTCGCCGAGTGGGAGGCCGACTTCGGCCGCACGTACGTGCTCGGCGACGACCCGGTCAAGCACCGCCTCGCCGCCGACCTCCCCCGCGTGTTCGCCGCGGGCCGCGACCACTTCGACGCGCACCCCGACATCACGGGCGCCGAGCTGTACGCGCACGTCGTCGGCCTGGCCGAGGCCGCGGGCTGGACGTTCGGCGGCCCGCACAGCGGCCACCTCGTCGGCGAGTTCCCGCACGAGCTGATCGACGGCGAACGCATCGAGAGCTACATCGCGCCCGGCAGCGACGGCCCGATGCGCCGCACCGACCGCAGCGGCAGGCAGTGCCACTGGATCCTGGAGGTGCACCTCGTCGACCGCGAACGCGAGATCGGCGGGTTCTTCGAGCAGCTCCTGACGGTGCGCCGCCCGGGCGCCCAGCGCGCCCTCCCCTCTCCGTGAACCGCATCCTCGCCCTGGACCGGATCGCCCGGGTCGCCGACCTCGTGGGCACCGCGGAGCCTCGCGAAGCCAGCGGCGTGATCGTGCGCGGCGGACAACTGTTGGTCGTATCGGACAACACGGGGAAGATCGCCATCCTCGACCCCGGCCTGGCGCGCCCCGGTCACGAGGTTCGCCTCCGCGGCGGGCGGGGCCGTGATTACGAGGACCTCGCCGCCGATCCCGCGGGCGGACGGCTGTTCGTGGTGGTCGAGGAGGTGCGGGATGGCCGGGATTTCCACGCGCTCGTCGAGGAGTACGACGACGAGTACCGGCTGGTCGCCGCCAAGGAGCTCGACACGCCGTTCTCGGCGGAGAACAAGGGCATCGAGGGTCTCACCGCGGTCCGCCACGACGGCCGTCTCTTCCTGCTCGGGCTCGGCGAGGCCGACGACGGCCGTCTCGGCGTCTACTCCGAGGCGGCCGACCGGTGGAAGCGGATCGCCACGATCCAGCTGTCGCCCGAGTTCGAGGACTACGCGGGCGTCGCCGTCGCAGGCGACCTGATCGCCGTCGTCTCCCAGCAGTCGTCGGCGCTGTGGCTCGGCCATCTCGACCCGCTGACCTGGACGGTCGACGAGGGCGCCGTGTACCACTTCCCCCTTGACGACGACGGCGAGCCACGCTTCGAGGCCGTCGAAGGCGTGGCCTTCCTGGGGGCGAACCAGGTGGTTGTCGCGACGGACCGGCGGAATCCGGGCCGCCATCCCGACACCGAGCAGTCCGTCGCGGTCTTCGACCTCCCTTAGGAGCCTGCCGCGACCGGGTGCCGGGGCTCGTACACGCCCAGCGCGCCGCCGCCGGGCAGCCGCAGCGTGATCAGCCGCCCCCAGCCCTGGTCGCTGATCGCCGCCCTCGACCTCGACGCCGCTCGTGGTGAGGTCGGCGTACGTGGCCTCGATGTCGTCGCAGAGCAGGTAGAGCTCGTGGTGCGAGGGCCCGTCGGTCGGGTGCACCGCCACCTCCGCCGGCGGCAGGGCGAGGATGAGCCAGCCGCCCCCCGCGTCGACGGTCGTCGTGCCGAGCAGGTTCTGCAGGAACGCCCGATCGGCGTCGGCGTCGGTGCTGTAGAGGATGACGTGCGCGCCGGTGATCACCCACGCATTCCTAGTGCCCCTTGAACGCCTCCGCCAGCCACCAGGACGGCTCGTCGGCGCGGACCTTGGCGTCGAGCAGGAGCGGGCGGTCACGCGGCCCGGCGAGCCACTCGCGGACGACGGCGAGGTCGGCGGGCGCGCGGACGGTCGCCGCGGCGCAGCCGAAGCCCGCGGCGATCGCGGCGAGGTCGGTGTCGGGGAACCGGACCGTGCCGTGGTCGTCGTCGCGGGAAGTGGTGGAACTCCGCGCCGTAGCCCGCGTCGTCGTAGACGACGACCAGCAGCCCCATCCCCAACCGGACCGCCGTCTCCAGGTCGGCGACCCCCATGAGGAAGCCGCCGTCGCCGAGCGCGGCGACCGGCACCCGGTCCGGCCGGGCCAACGCCGCGCCCATCGCGGTGGCCAGCCCCAGCCCGATCGACTGGAACGCCTGGGTGAAGCAGAACCCGGCCGCGTCGGGCACGGCGAGGTAGGCGGCCGGGTAGCCCATGAAGTTGCCGGAATCCAGTGCCAGCGTGCGCGCGGCGGGCAGCAGGTCGTCCAGCTCCGCCGACAGCACCCGCGGGTCGATCCGCTCGCCGTCTCCCCCGGACGGCAGCGGCAGGTCGTTCCACCGGCCCTCGGCCGCGATCCGCTTGGCGACCTCCTCCGTGCGCTGCCCCGGGCCGCCGGTGACGGCGGCGAGCACGTCGCGCGCGGTCGCCCCCACGTCGCCGAGCACGCCCAGGTGCACCGGCCGCTGCGCGCCGAGCGCGGTCGGGTCGTCGTCGACCTGCACCACCGTGGCGGACGGGCCGATGAGCTCGCCGTGCCGGGTCGTCCACATGGTCAACGAAGCACCCCACGCGACGACGAGGTCGGCCCCGGTGATCAGCTCGACGGCCAGCGGGGTGGCGAACCCGCCGGAGATCCCCAACGACCACGCGTCGCCCGCGAAGAGCCCGTTCGCCACCGCCGAGGTGGCCAGCAGCGCGCCGCACCGCTCGGCGAGCGCCGCCACGTCCGGGCCCGCGTGGCGGGCGCCCCGGCCCGCGATGAACACCGGGCGCTCGGCCCCGTCGAGCGAGTGCCGCGAGCGCCGCCACCGACGCCTGGTCGGCGCGCGGCACACCCCACGGCGCCACCGTCGGCAGCGGGTCGGGCAGCTCGCACGGGGCGGCCTGGACGTCGAGCGGCAGGTTGAGCACCACCGTGCGCCGCTGCCGCGCGCAGGTGCCGTACGCCCGCACGACGTCGTCGACGGCCGACGCCGCCGTGTGCACCCGCTCCGGCACCGCCCCGACCGCGCGCACCGCGGCGTCCTGGTCGATGCGGAAGTTGGACCGCACCGCCGCCCCCGCGGTGTCCGCGGCCAGCACCAGCAGCGGGGTGCGGCTCTTCGCGGCCTCCGCGATCCCGGTGAGCGCGTTGGTGAGGCCGCAGCCCTGGTGCAGGCTCAGCACCGCGACGTCCCCGGACGTGCGCGCGTAGGCGTCGGCCATCATCGCCGCGCCCGTCTCGTGACGGGTCGCGACGAACGGGACACCGCCCGCGCGCAGCGCGTTGGTGACGTGGAAGTTGCCGCTACCCACCACGCCGAACGCGTGCCCGACGCCGAGCCGCGCCACTATCGTGCCGATGACCTCCGCGACCGTGGACATCGTTCCTCCTCGGAAAGCACACTGCACCGGTGATCGCCCTCGAGGGATGCTATGTCGCCACCGCCGATGCGGCGGGTACCGAATACGCGAGCGGCCACCTCGCGTTCGACGCAGGGCGGATCACGGCGGTCGGCGCCGGCCCGGCCCCGGACCTCCCCGACGCCGAGCGCATCGACGGCCGCGGCCTGCTGGTGACGCCGGGGCTGGTCAACGTCCACCACCACCTCTACCAGTGGATCACGCGCGGCTACGCCATCGACGGCACGCTGTTCGAGTGGCTGACCACGCTGTACCCGGTGTGGGCGCGGCTCGACGCGGACCTCGTGCACGACTCGGCCGCGGCCAACCTCGCCTGGATGGCGCTCACCGGGTGCACGACGAGCACGGACCACCACTACGTCTTCCCCGACCGGCGGCGGCGACCTGCTCGAGGCCGAAATCACGGCGGCGCAGGAGGTGGGGCTGCGGTTCCACCCGACGCGCGGCTCGATGAACCTCGGCGAATCGGCCGGTGGACTGCCGCCGGACTCGGTCGTCGAGGACCACGACGCGATCCTCGCCGCGACGGAGGCGGCCATCGCGCGCTGGCACGACCCGTCCCCCGAGGCGATGGTGCGGATCGCGGTGGCGCCCTGCTCGCCGTTCTCGGTCACCGCCGAGCTGATGCGCGACTCGGCGGCGCTGGCCCGCCGCGCGGGCGTGCGGATGCACACGCACCTCGCCGAGACCCTCGACGAGGAGGAGTTCTGCCGCGCGACGTTCGGCGCCACGCCCGTCGAGTACGCCGAGGACCTCGGCTGGCTCGGCGACGACGTGTGGCTCGCCCACTGCGTGCACCTCTCGGACGCCGCGATCGCCCGGTTCGCCGCCACCGGCACCGGGGTGGCGCACTGCCCGACGTCCAACGCGCGGCTCGGGTCGGGCATCGCGCGGATGCGGGACCTCCTCGACGCCGGGGTGCCGGTGGGGCTGGGGGTGGACGGGTCGGCGTCCAACGAGTCCGGCCGGATGGTCGACGAGCTGCACCAGGCGCTGCTCGCGGCCCGGTTCCGCGGTGGCCCGCTCGCGCTCACCGCGCGGGAGAGCCTGCGGGCGGCCACGGCAGGCGGCGCGCGCTGCCTCGGGCGGGACGCCGAGCTGGGCACGTTGGAGGTGGGCAAGCTCGCCGACGTCGCGGTCTGGCGGGTCGACGGGCTGGCGGGCAGCGGCATCGCCGACCCGGTCTGCACGCTCGTGTTCGGCGCGCCCACGCTGGCCCACCTGTTCGTCGGCGGCAACGAGGTGGTGCGCGACGGCGAGCTGCGCACGGCCGACGCGGAGGCGCTCGCCGCGGCGGCAGGCCGGGCCGCCGCCCGCATCGCCCGTGCGTGACTCGGCTTCGGCGCCCGCGCTGCACCTCGCGGCGACGGCCGGGGCGCCGTCGCTCCCGCCTTAGCGTGATCCCGGCTTAGCGTGATCCCGGCTGTCGCCGCGATGTCCCGGCCCGGCGACCGACGGCGGCCGCGGTGGTGTCCGTGATGGTCACCCGACCAACCACCTCACGGCGTGCTGCAGGAGTCCTCGTAGGGCAGGTTGCCCGCGAAGCGGTTCCAGTCATCCGGGCTGAGCCCACCTCCCGTCCGGGTACACGCCACCTGCGCGGCGCGGTCACGGAGGAGGTACAGATCGGCCAGGTTCCAGATGATCACCCTGTCGTCGTCGCCGCCGGTGGCCAGGGTGTGCCCGTCCGGGGCGAACGCCACCGCGCTCACCGAAGCCGGTGTGGCCGGTCAGGGGCGGGCCGAGTCGCTGCGGCCGGGTCGGGTCCCGCACATCCCACAAGATCACTGACCGGTCGGAGCTGCCGCTGGCCAGGGTGTGCCCGTCCGGGGCGAACGCCACCGAGCACACGGCGTCGGTGTGGCCGGTCAGGGGCTGCCCGATCCGCTGCGGGCCGGGTCGGGTCCCGCACATCCCACAAGATCACCGACTGGTCGGCGCTGCCGGTGGCCAGGGTGTGCCCGTCCGGGGCGAACGCCACCGACGCACACGGAGTTGGTGTGGCCGGTCAGGGGCGACCCGATCCGCTGCGCCCGGGCCGGGTCCCGCACATCCCAGAAGATCACCGAGCTGGTCATAGCTGCCGGTGGCCAGGGTGTGCCCGTCCGGGGCGAACGCCACCGCGTACACGACGCCGGTGTGGCCGGTCAGGGGCGGCCCGAGCCGCTGCGGCCGGGCCGGGTCCCGCACATCCCACAAGATCACCGACTGTCGCCGCTGCCGGTGGCCAGGGTGTGCCCGTCCGGGGCGAACGCCACCGACGGACACGGCGTCGGTGTGGCCGGTCAGCGGCGACCCGATCCGCTGCGGCCGGGCCGGGTCCCGCACATCCCACAAGATCACCGAGCTGTCGTCGCTGCCGGTGGCCAGGGTGTCGCCCGTCCGGGGCGAACGCCACCGCGTACACCGACGCCGGTGTGGCCGGTCAGGGGCGGCCCGAGCCGCTGCGGCCGGGCCGGGTCCCGCACATCCCACAAGATCACCGACTGGTCGTGCTGCTGCCGGTGGCCAGGGTGTGCCCGTCCGGGGCGAACGCCACCGCGTCCACGGAGCCGGTGTGGCCGGTCAGGGGCGACCCGAGCCGCTGCGGCCGGGTCGGGTCCCGCACATCCCACAAGATCACCGACTGTGTCGTCGCTGCCGGTGGCCAGGGTGTGCCCGTCCGGGGCGAACGCCACCGCGACACGGGGCCGGTGTGGCCGGTCAGCGGCTGGCCCGATCCGCTGCGGCCGGGCCGGGTCCCGCACATCCCACAAGATCACCGACTGGTCGGCGCTGCCGGTGGCCAGGGTGTGCCCGTCCGGGGCGAACGCCACCGACGTCACGGAGCCGGTGTGGCCGGTCAGGGGTGGCCCGAGCCGCTGCGGCCGGGCCGGGTCCCGCACATCCCACAAGATCACCGACTGGTCGTCGCTGCCGGTGGCCAGGGTGTGCCCGTCCGGGGCGAACGCCACCGCGTACACGGCGTCGGTGTGGCCGGTCAGCGGCTGTCCGATCCGCTGCGGCCGGGCCGGGTCCCGCACATCCCACAAGATCACCGACCGGTCGTCGCTGCCGGTGGCCAGGGTGTGCCCGTCCGGGGCGAACGCCACCGACGTGCACGGTGTCGGTGTGGCCGGTCAGGCGGCGCCCGATCTGCTGCGGCCGGGCCGGGTCCCGCACATCCCACAAGATCACCGACTTGTCGCCGCTGCCGGTGGCCAGGGTGTGCCCGTCCGGGGCGAACGCCACCGAGTAGCACGATGTCGGTGTGGCCGGTCAGGGGTGGCCGATCCGCTGGGGCCGGGCCGGGTCCCGCACATCCCACAAGATCACCGAGCTGTCGTCGCTGCCGGTGGCCAGGGTGTGCCCGTCCGGGGCGAACGCCACCGAGTACACGGCGTCGGTGTGGCCGGTCAGGGCTGGCCCGATCCGCTGCGGCCGGGCCGGGTCCCGCACATCCCACAAGATCACCGACTGGTCGTCGCTGCCGGTGGCCAGGGTGCGCCCGTCCGGGGCGAACGCCACCGACGTGCACGGCGTCGGTGTGGCCGGTCAGGGTGCCGGAGTATCGGGTGTCGCCCAGGAGTTGGACGAGCGTCGTCGTCGGCTTCGGGTGTCGGGTCCAGATGGTGGGCTGCCTCGGCGAACTGGAGTGCGGTGCGTGGGTTGATGGAGATCGTCGCGCGGGCTTGGCTGAGCAGATATTGGGCGGTCACGCGCCGTTGCTGTTGGACGGCGACCTGCCGTTGTTGCTCGGCGACGCCGAGTTGGACCACGGCGATTCCGGCGGCGACGAGGGCGAGCACGAGCAGTGTTGCGAGACCGACGGTGATGCGCCACCGCAGGAACCGGTCACGGCGGATGCTGGCATACAGAAACTCGCGGGCCGCGTGCGGTCAACGCCACACAGTCGGTGACAAGACCGCGATGCCGACGCGGCCACCACCACGTCGATCGTGTCCGGACCGCTCGACGTCGGTCGGCGTCGTTCTCGGTGCGAGTCTTGTCGAGATCGTGCGCCGGTATCGGCCCGGGCCGCGGCGAGCTGATCGCCGGTCCACAACCGCCGCACCGGCCGTCGTCGGTCGGCCCACTCGGCGGCCGCCTGCTCGATGCGCCGTCGCGCCCGCAACGCGGTCGCATTGTCCGCGATCACCGTGGCCAGCGGTGGCCAGGCGGACAGGAACGCCTCGTGCGCCACCTCCACCACATCGGCGCCGTCGTCGGTGTCGGTGGTCAACAACCGGCGGGTCACGAACGGCGCCCATTCGGCCCACACCTGCTCGGACAGCTCCGCCCGCGGTAGCCGCCATCGCGTCGGGTGACCCTCCTCATCGACGGTGACCAGTCGCAAGCAGGTCCCGCACCACGACATCCCGGCCGCGGCCACCGACGCGCGACGGCCTCGGCCAGGGCGGCGTCGGCCTGCCGGGTCAACGTGCCCTGCACCCCACCCAGCTGCTCATACCGGGACATCAGCAGCCGCCCACCGCGCCCGACACCCTCGACCAGCTGCTCCAGGGTGTAGGCCAACAGCGGCAACGCCTCACCACCCTCGGTGTCGGCCACCAACCGCGCGACCAGCCCGTCCTCGATGGCGATCCCGGCCAGCCGGGCCGGTTCCTCGATCACCGCGGGCAGCGCCTCCCGCGCCAACGGCCGCACCGCGAACGGCCGCCTGCCCAGCTCCAGCCCGGCCAGCTCCGGGCACAGCAGCAGCGGATCCCAAAACTCCGGCCGCAGCGTCGCCACCACCTGCACCGGGCCCCGCACGGCTGGCGCCAGCAGCCGCGCGAACCGCGCCCGCTCCCCCGCCGGGGTCTGCGTCAGCACCTCCTCCAGCTGGTCGATCACCAGCAGCAGCCGGGTCCGGCGCGGACCGGGCGCGGCCAGCAACAGCTCATCCGCCACCGCGGCGAGCCCGTCCCGATCCAGCCAGTCCCGCACCTGCGCCAATCCGACGTCCCGCCCGACCCCCCGCAGCGCCGCGGTCAGCTCCCGCGTCAACGCCGCCACCGGATCGGCGCCGGGCTTCATCGGCGCCACCGTCCACCAGCCCGGCTCGGCCGTCATCGCCGGCACCAACCCGGCCCGCACCAGCGACGACTTGCCACACCCCGACGGCCCCACCACCAGCAACACGCCCGCGTCGACACGCTCGGCCGGGCGAGCGCAGCAGCGCCGTCAGCTGAGCCACCTCGCGACTGGCGGCCGAAGAACACCCGATGCTGGTCGGCGTCGAAGGGACGCAAACCCGGAAACGGGGACCGATCATCCGGCCACCCCGATCCACCACCGGCATCCACCACGCGCAACTCCGCGACCAACCGCGCCCGCGCGTCGGCGTCGTCGTCGTCAAGATCGACATGCTGCAGCCGGGTCAGCAGCGGATGCCGCACCCCGGGCTCGATCTGCAGCGGAAGAACTCGACTGCCCCGCGACAGCGCGGTGGACACCTCACACACGCACCACGTCGAATCGATCGACGCGGCGCTGACCAGACAGACCACGGCGTCCGCCCAGCGCAGCCGCTCGTGCAGCCGCTCCTGCCAGTCCTCGCCCACCCGGATACCACCCATCGACGTCCCGGTCCAGGAAGACCTCGTGCCCGGCATCCACCAGCCAGCTCCGAACCCGGCCCGCCACCTCGGCATCCGTGCGCGCATAGCTGATGAACACCCGGGCCATGACGATCTCTTCGCTCGTATTCCTGCTTTGCAGAGCAAGAGAACAAAACACCGGCTCTTGATACGTCTTGCGGGATCCCCGACGTCGGATGCCGTGGACGCCCTCGACGTTCACACCACCGTCCTGCAGCGGGTGAGGGTGCCTCCGCCCGGACGTAACGGCGGCGCCGCGCGGGGGACGGGGCGGTCGTGCTCAAGCTGTAGCCCGGTCAGCCGAGGAGCGCGAGCAGGTCCCGGTG
>CAWBRG010000013.1:0-113953 GCA_963791185.1 uncultured Actinomycetota bacterium
CGGCAGCTATGCGTTCGCCGGCCCAGTCGACATGTGATGCCGAGCTGAGTCGGAGGCGGCTGGGCTCGTCGTTGTTCGTGAAGTGATGTACGCGGATCTCGCCCCGAGTCGGACCATGCCGCGACCAGGTGGGTGCCGTCGGGGGACCAGGCCACCGCGGTCGCCCAGGTGTGGCCGGTGAGGGTGGCGGTGGTCTGCCCGGTGGCCGGGTCCCACAGCCGCACCGTCGCGTCGTCGCTGGCGGTGGCCAGGCGGGTGCCGTCGGGGGACCAGGCCACGCGCGGACACCGGCTGGTGTGGCCGGTGAGGGTGGCGGTGGTCTGCCCGGTGGCCGGGTCCCAGAGCCGCACCGTCGGTCGTCGCTGGCGGTGGCCAGGCGGGTGCCGTCGGGGGACCAGGCCACCGCGTTCACCCCGCCGGTGTGGCCGGTGAGGGTGGCGGTGGTCTGCCGGTGGCCGGGTCCCACACCCGCACCGTCGCGTCGTCGCCGGCGGTGGCCAGGCGGGTGCCGTCGGGGGACCAGGCCACCGCGGTCGACCCGGTCGGTGTGGCCGGTGAGGGTGGCGGTGGTGCTGCCCGGTGGCCGGGTCCCAGATCCGCACCGTCCCGTCGTCGCCGGCGGTGGCCAGGCGGGTGCCGTCGGGGGACCAGGCCACCGCGGTCGCCCGAGCCGGTGTGGCCGGTGAGGGTGCGGTGGTCTGCCCGGTGGCCGGGTCCCAGAGCCGCACCGTCTCGTCGTCGCTGGCGGTGGCCAGGCGGGTGCCGTCGGGGGACCAGGCCACCGCGGACACCGGCCGGTGTGGCCGGTGAGGGTGGCGGTGGTCTGCCCGGTGGCCGGGTCCCAGATCCGCACCGTCGCGTCGTCGCTGGCGGTGGCCAGGCGGGTGCCGTCGGGGGACCAGGCCACCGCGGTCACCCAGCCGGTGTGGCCGGTGAGGGTGGCGGTGGTCTGCCCGGTGGCCGGGTCCCACATCCGCACCGTCGTCGTCGTCGCTGGCGGTGGCCAGGCGGGTGCCGTCGGGGGACCAGGCCACCGCGTCATCCACCGCGCCGGTGTGGCCGGTGAGGGTGGCGGTGGTCTGCCCGGTGGCCGGGTCCCAGATCCGCACCGTGCTCGTCGCCGCTGGCGGTGGCCAGGCGGGTGCCGTCGGGGGACCAGGCCACCGCGTTCACCCCGCCGGTGTGGCCGGTGAGGGTGGCGGTGGTCTGCCCGGTGGCCGGGTCCCAGATCCGCACCGTCGTCGTCGTCGCTGGCGGTGGCCAGGCGGGTGCCGTCGGGCGGACCAGGCCACCGCGGCCACCCGTTGGTGTGGCCGGTGAGGGTGGCGGTTGGTGCTGCGGCCGGTGGCCGGGTCCCAGAGCCGCACCGTCCCGTCGCTGCTGGCGGTGGCCAGGCGGGTGCCGTCGGGGGACCAGGCCACCGCGGTCACCCGAGCCGGTGTGGCCGGTGAGGGTGGCGGTGGTCTGCCGGTGGCCGGGTCCCAGATCCGCACCGTCTCGTCGCGGCTGGCGGTGGCCAGGCGGGTGCCGTCGGGGGACCAGGCCACCGCGCTCACCCCGCCGGTGTGGCCGGTGAGGGTGGCGGTGGTCTGCCCGGTGTCCGGGTCCCAGATCCGCACCGTCGCGTCGTCGCTGGCGGTGGCCAGCGGGTGCCGTCGGGGGACCAGGCCACCGCGCTCACCCCGGGCCGGTGTGGCCGGTGAGGGTGGCGGTGGTCTGCCCGGTGGCCGGGTTCCCAGATCCGCACCGTCGCGTCGTCGCCGGCGGTGGCCAGGCGGGTGCCGTCGGGGGACCAGGCCACCGCGCGTCACCGAGTCGGTGTGGCCGGTGAGGACGCGGGTTTGCGCCGCGGGTGGGGGGCGTCAGACCCCAGCACGCGTCGAGGTAGGGCTCGGGGCCGAGGGCGAGCAGCCGGTCGGGTCGACACCGGCGGGCCGTGACGGGTCGGCGGCGAGCCAGGCCCGCAGGGTCGGGGCCAGCGCCCGGGTACGTGACGCCCGGTCGGTGACGGTGTCGTCGGCGAGGTCGAGGACGTGGGTGTGCTGCGGCAGCCACGTCCGCCACCAGGCGATCACCGGGTCGGTGGGCAGCGTCTCGGCCGCGTCGGCGAGGTCGCGCTCGGCGACCAGCACGCCCGTCGGCCGCGATGCGTTGCACCAGGAAGGCCGGGTCGGTGATGGTGGCGGCCAGCTCGCGCGCGCGCCGGCTCCGCGCAGGTGCGCGACGAGCCGGTCCCGGATGTAGGGCTCCTCGGGCGGGAGCTGCCACCACTGGTCGCGCTCGGCAGCAGGCTGCGGTAGGCGTCGAGCAGCTGCGCGTGCAGGTCCGGCAGGGCGGGGGCGTGCAGTCAGCAGGTAGTCGTGCTGCAGGTCGTGGAACTCGACACCGCCGGCCGGCCCAGGGCGAGCACGTTGGCGGCGGCGAGCCGGGCCAGATCCGCCTCGGTCTGCCGGCCGTGGCGCCGCGGGTGTGCGCCCAGTACCGCGCGATCGCGGCGACCGGGGTGCGCGCATCGCGCGGGAACACCGCCAGCCCGTACAGCGCCTGCGGCCAGCTCGGTGGGCAGCGCGTGCCACGCCGATCTGCATGGCCTTGAACGTGTTCGCATACGGGTGGTCACCGAACACGTCGGCGTCGCGCACCAGGTCGGCGGCGACCTGCGTCCAGGTCCGCCCCCCGCGCACCGCCGCGGCCAGCAGCGCCACCGCCAGCGCCACCCGACCGACCTGCTCGATCGCCGGGTCCGCGGCCTCCGGCACCGCGGCGCCGTCCTGACGTGTCGGCGTCGGGTCGCCGGCGTGCAGGACCGCCGCGGCCAGCGCCCGCGCCGCCGGCGAGACTGAGCACCTCGACCGGGAACGGCCCGCGCCCCGACCGCGTCGAGTACGCGCGGGTCGCGGGTGGTGTAGAGCACCCGGCCCTGCGGGCCGGTGAGCCGGAACGCCGCGCGCGGCGGCGTCGGACCACACGTCGTCGACCACCAGCAGCACCCGCCGAGCCCGCCAACCGCTCCCGCAGGACGCCGTTCCGCCTCGGCCGGGGTCCGCGGAGCGGGGACGGTCGGGTCGAGCGGTGCCAGCAGGTCGCAGCTGCGCGGCGAGGACGTCGCCCGCCTCGCCGACGGTCACCCAGAACACCCCGTCCGGGAACCGGCGCCGCACCATCTCGTCCCGCGCCACCGCGGCGGCCAGCACCGACTTGCCGATGCCGCCCTGACCGTGCAATCCGAACGATCGCACCTGCCCGGTCACCCCGACCGCGCCGGACTCACGGCGGTGACCGCCTCGATCAGCGCGGCCAGCTCCTCACGGGCGACATAGCCCGGCGGTGCGGCCGGTACCCCGTACAGCGGGCCCGGCTCAGCCGCGATCGGCACCTGCTCCACGCCGGACCGACTCGATGCTGGCACTCGGCCGATGACCCTCGGGTCGGGCGGGCCGCGGTTGCCGGGAAGCAGGTTCAGATCAGCTTCTTGCACGCCTGCGTGATCCGCCGGTCCCGCTCCCCCGACCCGCTCGGCCAGGTTCAGCGCGCCCTCACGGCCCGGGTCGTGCAGCCACTGCACCCGCGTCAGCTCCCGCGCATGCTCGTAGAGGCACGAGCCGACCAGGATCGGGGCCAGCCGCACACCGTGCGCCAGCAGCGCTGGCAGCTCGTGGCGGCGGATGTAGGACGAGGCCAGAAACCGGGCGCTCACCAACAGCAGCGCTACCCCGCTGCGCGCGATCGCCCGCTCGATCTGCCGGATTCCACTCGTCCCCGGTCCGGATGTCGGTGTCCACCCACAGCCGCACACCGAACTCGTCGAGGACGGGTTCCAGCATCACCCGGAACGCCTGCATCCACTCCGCGTCGTCGCGGCTGTAGCTCACGAACACCAGGTCACGACCCGCCCACTCACAGGAGTGCGGCGCCTGCGGTTTCGCGGCACATACTTGCGCCGGTGTCATCATCTTGTTGGGTGTGGTAATTCAGTGCGGATGCGGTAGATCAGTGGTCCTGGGACGAATCCGCATCCTCCAGTGCCACCGCTCGTCGGCGCCCAGACCGCTACGGCGTCGGCGATGTCCGGGGAATCCGTCCCAGTCGTCAGGCTGGGCCCGGTGAACACGGCCCCGCAGCACCCGGTCCGATGCTCCACCACTCGACCGGTCGGGCAGCCGGCCATACAGTGATCCACCTTCGGCGAATGAACGATGCTGCCACCGTCGATCTGTGGGGCCCCCAGGCCAGGACTTGGCGGTGCGACGGACGGGCTCATACCTTGAGGAGATACGTGATTCCTGTTCGATACCTGCGAGTCCGAGAAGCGGCAGGTTGGAGTTGACCGGCATTCAGGCTTCGGGTCGGACTGAAGTCCATCAGGCAGAGGTCGGGACCTCAATGTGTAACCATTCAGGTCCCGGCTCGGTGATCTTGGGGCGTGTCGGTGCGTGACCGGGAGCCGTCGGTGTGCTGATCATGTGCGGTGTCCGGGTCGGAGCAGCCGTCGCGTGAGGAACTCCTCGCGCTGATCGAGGCGCAGGCCCGCATGATCGAGCAGTTGCAGGTCCGAGGTCGCCGAGCTGAAGCGCCGGCTGGGCCGCAACTCGGGCAACTCCTCGCAGCCGCCCTCGGCGGATGGGCCCGCAGTGTCGCCGTCGCGTGCGGCGCGGCGGCGCAGCGGCCGACGCCCGGGTAAGCAGCCCGGCGCGGGCGGGTCGGCGTTGTTCCAGACCAGCGACCCGGACGAGGTCATCGATCACGTCCCCGACGCCTGCGGTGGCTGCGGCAGCGACCTGACCAACGCGAGCCCGGCCGGTGTGGTGCGCCGCCAGGTCCACGACATCCCGATCATCACCCCGATCGTGGTCGAGCACCGGCTGCACCGACGGCGCTGCGGGTGCGGGGCCACGACCACAGTGACGGCGCCGGCAGGGGTGAGCGCGGCCGCGGCGTACGGGCCGAGCACTGCGACTCGTCCCCACACACTGATCAACCCGCTCCCGACGTCACTCAGCCACAGATCAGGCGGCGACCGATCATCGGAGGACTGAGCGTCAACGAATACGAACGCGGCGCAGCCTGAAACCGCAGCTGAGAGGCCGTGGCCGAGTTCAAGAACCCCACACCGTGTCGGCCAACGCGGCGGGCAGGTCAGCCGCCCATTCGGCGATCGCAACGAACGAACGGGCTCCGGCCGCGACAGCGCACACCGTCACGGTCAACAGTATCGCCAGCCGGTGTCGGATCCCGCGCGCCTTGCGCGGATCGGCCAGCTTCTCCAGAACGACGCTCAGGGCTGGAGCGAGCACGACCGGATCGGGTAGCTCCACCCCGCCCACCTGGTCGGCGATCGCGGGGATGGACAAGGATGCAGATGCGGGCACGGTTCTCCTCCGATGATCGAGACAGCCGTCAGAACCGTCATGATCACCATCAGGACTGTGCCCGCACCTCACCTACGACGGCGTGTCGCAGCTCAGCACCCACTCAACGCGACTTTGCCGACCACCTGGTTACGCCCCGAACTTGCGCGCCTCGATGTCCGGCTCGGACGATCTGTTGGGCAGGGCCACGACAGATGCGGGCAGAAGGACGATCCGGACCCAATGCGCCGAGATCGGGATTACCTGCAGGCTTTCCGCATTCAAGGCCGCCGCTATGGAGGGAGGCGCGGCGATGAAGTCGGCGATCGTCTGGCCCGGACGTATTCGGACCGTCAAGCTGACCGGTGGTCCAAGGTCAACGTGGCCGATGACCGGCACACCCCGCGTCGTACCGGTGGGCGTGTAGACAATCGGCGCCAGGGGGGTAATCGAGCTCAAGCACGCGTTGCGCCATTGCCAGCGGATTTCGCTGATCAGTTCGGCATCGGCGCGTTCATGGGCCCATCGTCGGGCCCGTTCTGACCGTGGCCAACGCCATGCAGGGACGGTAGCGTCGTTGGCGGAGCTTGGTTGCTTGTGGCGTCCGGGCATTACTGGTCCTCCCCTTGGCGGTCGTTGGGTTCGGTCGATGACCCGAATCCGGGGTCGTGCCCATCGATCTGACGCGCGAAAGACGGTCTTGGTCGCCCGCGGGCAAGTGCTATGCCGCCGCGAGAGCTGCGGTTTCCAGGATTTGCCGTCCGGCCGGGGTGACGGTGGCGGCGACGCGCTGGCCGACGATGCCCGGTGTGGTGGCGGCGGCGATCAGGCCTGCGTGGAGTGACTTTCCCGTAGGCCGGGCCGCTTCATCACGCGGCAGTCACGATCACAGTGCATGATCACGTCACAGGTCTTCGGAGACGGCCCGCAACCATGCGACCCATCCGCCGGATGCGACGACAGCGATGCCGAGGGCGAGCAGAACCCGGCCCTCAAAGCCAGTCGCTATCCCGATGACGAATGCGACCATCGCGAGCACGTGTACGGCGATAGCGGCGACGTAGACGCCCGGCCAGCGTGCAGGTGGAGTAGTAGGTGTGGTCATGGTGAGCCTCCCCTGGCGCTCAGACTTGAGTAGGTTCGCACCGCGCTGCCGATGGCCGCGCTCGCCGCGAGGTCAGACGGCGGACGCAACGGGTGAGGTTCTCCTCAGACCGGTGACTGATCAGCAGGATCGATGTGTCGGGGTCGGCACCATCCAAGGCGCTCCGGAACGACCCGGTGTCCGAATGGTCAGCACCGCCCTTGGTAGTGAGAGGAGCGAGTACGCCCCGGTGATACCCGAGATCGTGGCGCGGGTGACGGGTGATGCGTCAGGTTTCATCCGATCACGGGATAGAGGGACGGCGAGGTGTCCAAGGGCTCGTGACCCCTCTTGACGCTCGGTCGGCCGAGGATGTGCCTGATCCCGCCCGTACCCCGACACGCGACGGATACGACTCCAGCTCGGGAACATCGAGATCTGTCGACGGCATCTGAAAACTGAACAGGGCGCGGCACGGTGGTTTCCACCGAGCGTCGCAACACGTCCTTGATCGTTTAGGGGTTCGTGTTGTCGTCGATGCGTCGCGTGAAGAAGGGGCCGGGTCGCCGGCCACAGTCGGCCAAGCGTCAGAGGTTCATGGAACTGCGGGCCCGTGGCTGGAGCATCCTGGCCGCCGCCCGCGAGGTCGGTGTGTCGCGAACCTCGGGCGCGAACTGGGCTCGCGGCTACAAGACCTACCGCAACGGCGAAGTCGTCAGGTTCGTCGCGCCGCTCGATCATCTGGCCGTTCGCGAGGTCAGCGCCCGGTATCTGTCCCAGGACGAGCGCTTCCTGCTAGCCGACCTGCAGCGCGAGGGCGCGAGCATCCGCGCGATCGCCGCCGAGCTCGGTCGGGCGCCCTCGACGATCTCGCGCGAGTTGCGCCGCAACACCCGCCCCGGCGGGACCTATCGGCCCTTCGAGGCACACCGCCACGCCGTCGCCCGACGGGCCCGCCCGCACCGACGCCGCGTGGAAACCAACCCAGAGCTGCGCGAGTTGGTCGGCGGCTTGGTCAGTGAGCGCTGGAGCCCACCCCAGATCGCCCGTCACCTGCGTGCCCGATTTCCTGACCGGCCGCAGATGCGACTGTGTCACGAGAGCATCTACCAGGCGATCTACCAGCCAGGATCGGTCCTGGTCCGACCTGCGAAGGTCGCGTCGGTGCAGCGTTCACCGTTGCGGACCGGGCGCGATCACCGGCGGGCGCATCAGCGGGTCGACCGGCGCCGGCCGCGGTTCGCCGAACCGATGCTCACCATCCATCAGCGCCCGTTCCAGCCGACCGACCGATCCGAGGCCGGGCACTGGGAAGGAGATCTCATCGTCGGCCGCGACCACGCCTCGGTGATCGGGACCCTGGTCGAGCGCCGCACCCGGATGGTCCGGCTGCTGCACCTGCCGCTGCGCACCGGGGCTGCTCTGCACCGCGCTCTCGCGGATCGGATGGGCGACCTGCCGCCGTCGCTACTGCGGACGATCACCTGGGACCAGGGCACCGAGATGGCCCGTCACACGGAAATCACCGCTGACCTCGGAGTCCCGATCTACTTCTGCGACCCGCACGCGCCATGGCAGCGCGGCTCGAACGAGAACACCAACGGGCTGCTGCGCCAGTACTTCCCCAAGCGCACCGACCTGAGCGTCTACGGACCAGAGCACCTGCGCGCGGTCGAGGACGAGCTCAACGCCCGACCACGATTGGTCCTCGCCGACCACACGCCAGCCGAGCTGTTCGAGGCGCTGCTAACCTCCGCCTGACCAGCCAATGTTGCGACGTTGACTAGAACCCGCCTTGCCGCCAACTGATCAGTTTTCGGCTGCCGTTGACAAGATCGCGACGACACCTCTCGTCGACCAACGCTGCTGACCGCGGGACCGCCGGATCCGGGCGGCCCCGTGAGCGTCTCGACCACCCCGCGCCCTCGGCGCCTCCGCCGATGACCGGTGTTTCCGTCGTCGTGCCGCAGGGGCTCCATGGCTTGAGGGCGTCACCGTGTTCGGGACCCGGCGTCCGGTCGCAAGCCCGCTCCCGACTTTCCGGGCCTGGCCGACTTCGCCGTCGTCCAGTCCTACCTGTCCACCGCCCGCAAATGGGGAATCGACAGCATCGACGCCCTCACTCGGCTGTTCACCACCGGCGCCTGGCTACCACCCGCCGCCGCCCCTGCTGAATAGCTACCCCACACCCACACGTTCGAGGAGCTGGGAAGAACGAGCCAGTGCGCAGTTTCGGGATCCGTAGCTCGAGATCCCCGACCGTAGTCGACGGCACCCGGATGCGGTTGCATTGCGCAGGTTGGTGCGGGTGTCGCTGCATTCCTGCAGGGGCGGCCGATCGTGTTCCACACCTTTCGTCGATACCCGAATGCTGTGAGCGGGTGATCATCTGGCCGCGGCGATCGTCGAGACAGCGGGTGCGAAGAAGTAGCCGCCGCCAGTCGCCGTCACCCAGGGTCGGTCGGCCAGTCCGGCCACGGGAACCGTGTAGGGGGCGCCGTTCGAGTTCCTGATCACCAACGTACGGGCGGCGAGCGGCTCCCCGCCGATGAGGAGGTCCATTCCGCCGGGGTGCGATTGGGGGTTCTTCGCACTGTTCACCCAGTCGGTGATCAGGAACTCGAACTGGTCGGTGATCGAGGCCTGGTACGAGGCGAACAGGAGCCCCCGATCCGCGTCCGCCGTGTCGTCGACGTAGGGCAGCCCGAACGGGATTCCCCGGCGCAGGATGCACCGGTGCAAGGTGTTGTCGGGGCCGCCGATGTCCGTGGCCTGGTCTCTCGGGTTGATCTTGCGCAGGTGGGCTGAGTACGGGCACCGGATCCCGTCGTCGTCCGCCTCGGCCGCCGGGAACTCGTCGGTGCGCCCGAGGTGCCGGGTGGGCGCCGTGTACGCGCTCGGCCGACTCGCCGATGAGTCGCCCTCCGACCGCGAATCAATCGACCAGATTCTGGCAACCTCGAGTCGGATGGCCAACTGCAGTAGCAAGCCGGTTCGCGGGAAGCTCGCCGAGGCTGTGACCGGGTTGGGCGAGCCGTCCACGGATCTTGGGCTGCGATCCATCCGAAGTGGATGATCCACCAGCCGAGTAACTATCTGAGTATCAATCACCCTGCACAACGTCGCATGTACGTGGACGTCCATGGACGACAGACGTGCCATGAGCTGCGAAAAGGCGCAGGTCAGCGGCGTGCACAGGTTGCTTCGGGACGAAGAGGTCGCAGGTTCAAATCCTGTCACCCCGACCACCAAAAGCCCTGGTCAGACGCTCACGATGAGCAGATGGCCAGGGCCTTCGTCGTCTCTGGCGACGATCCGGACCATGCGGTCGCTGTCGTCGCTCCACCCGGCAAACGGACGAAACGTGACGTAAGCTGCGCCGACCCGACGCACGGAGCCTGTACGCGTCCCCGCAGAAGCCGAGCTCGAAGGGTCCGACGATGCACCCTGCCTCTCCCCCGGCCGCGCAGCCCACCTTGACGAGCACCCGCAAGGTGGCGGTGGCGACCCTCATCGGAACGTCGATCGAGTGGTACGACTTCTTCGTCTACGGTTCCGCAGCGGCGCTGGTCTTCAACAAGCTGTTCTTCCCGACCGCGAACCCGCTGACCGGCACCCTGCTCGCGCTGGCCACGTTCGGGGTCGGGTTCGTCGCGCGCCCGATAGGCGGCGTCGTGTTCGCCCACTTCGGGGACAAGATCGGCCGCAAGTCGATGCTCGTGCTGTCGGTGCTGCTGATGGGCGGCGGCACGGTCGCCGTCGGGCTGCTGCCGACGTACGAGACGATCGGCGTCGCCGCGCCGATCATCCTCGTCGTGCTGCGGTTCGTGCAGGGCATCGGCCTCGGCGGTGAGTGGGGTGCGGCCGCGGTGATGGCGGTCGAGTACGCACCGCCGCACCGACGCGGGTTCTTCGGCAGCTTTCCCCAGGTCGGGGTGCCTGCCGGGCTGCTGACCGCCAATCTCGCGCTGCTCCTCATGTCCGGCGTCCTGTCCGAGGAGGCGTTCCTGGCGTGGGGCTGGCGGGTACCGTTCCTCGCCTCCATCGTGCTGGTCGTCGTCGGCCTGGTGATCCGGCTGCGGGTGCAGGAGTCGCCCGTGTTCACCCAGACCAAGGCCGAGGGCCGGATCAAGCGGCAGCCGGTGCTGGAGGTGCTGCGCACCCAACCGGGCAACGTGTTGCGCGCGGCCGGGCTCCGGTTCGCCGAGAACAGCACGTTCTACATCCACACCACGTTCGTGCTCACCTACGGCACGGTCACCCTCGGCCTGCGGCGGAGCGACCTGCTGCTCGCGGTCATCGTCTCGTCCGTGATCGGGCTGGCCAGCATACCGTTCTACGGCTGGGCCTGCGACCGGTTCGGCCGCAAGCGGATCGTGCTGTGGGGCTCGTTCGTCCTGCTCGTGATGAGCTGGCCGTACTTCTGGGCGCTGGACACCCGGTCGTTGCCGGTGATCATCCTCGCCACGGTCGTGGCCGTGAACGTCGGCAACAGCGCCGTCTACGCGCCGCAGCCCGCGTACTTCTCCGAGCTGTTCGAGCCGGAGGTGCGCTACAGCGGCGCGTCGATCGGCGCGCAGGGCGCCAGCGTGTTCGCAGGCGGGCTGGCCCCGCTGATCGCGACGGCCCTGCTGAGCGCGACCGGCAGCTACAACCTGATCGCGCTCTACATGGCCGCGATGGTGCTGATCACCATCGTGACCGCGTTCCTCTCCCCCGACCCCTACGGCGACTCGTTGCGCCGCGAGCAAGCGGCGACCTGAGCACGTCGCGCGGGTCAGCCCACCCTCCAGTTGGGACCCGGGCACCCTCGTGTTGGTTGGGGTCGACTGCCGGGCGAGTGCTCGACACATCGGCAGGCCGCCTCACACACGATCGGATGACATAGGCGGTTCGGGGTGCGGCCGCGTGCTTACGCTGACCGCCCCACGAAAGGCGGCTCGGTATGACGACCTCCGAGACTGCGGGTACGGAGACTGCGCGCGGAGGCGTGCTGGGCCGTCATCCACTGTTGTTCTTCTTCCTGATCGCCTTCGCGGGCGCGTGGCTCGTCGAAGCGCCGGTCGTGCTCTCCCGAACCGGTACCGGCCTCCTACCGTTCACCATTCCCGGGCCTCTGGCGGCATTGATGCTTGCCGCCGCGACATTCACCGGCCCGACCCTGTCGGCGTTCGTCATGACGAGCGTCGTCGACGGGCGGGCGGGCGTGCACCGCCTGCTGCGCCGGTACGTGCAGTGGCGGGTGGGACTCCGGTGGTACCTGTTCATCCTGCTGGTCATCCCGGTCAGCGAGCTGCTCGGCGCGCTCGTCCTGCCCGGGGTCGCGGCGTCGTACCAGCCGCCGACGCTGTCGATGGCGCTTTCCTATCCCGCCGCGTTTGCCGCGACTTTCGTGCTCGGCGGCCCGCTCGGGGAAGAGCCCGGTTGGCGCGGCTTTGCCCTGCCTCGTTTGCAGCCGCTGCACGGCCCATTGCTGGGAAGCGTCATCCTGGGCGTGCTGTGGGCATCGTGGCACCTTCCGCTGTTCTGGAGTGGTGTGTGGACACCGCCCACCATCCCCAATATCGCCATGTTCATCGTGATGATCACCGCTTTGACCGTGGTGATGTCGTGGGTGTTCAACAACGCGCAGGGCAGCCTGCTCATCACCATGTTGATGCACGCGTCCTTCAACACGTTCGCCAACAAGGTCGTGGTACCGCTGTTCCCCGCCCCCCTCCTGGATGAGTACGGGCTTTTGCCGGAGCTGGTCGGCTTCGTGGTGCTGGCCGTGGTCGTCGTCGCCGTGACCCGAGGCCGCCTGGGCTACGGGAACTACCGGCCGGAAGAACACTCCCCCGCAACCGCGGTACACACGTGAGGGTGCTCGTCGTCGGTGCGGGGCCGGTCGGGCTGACGGTCGCCGTCGAGCTGCGGCGTCGCGGTGTGCAGTGCCGCGTCGTCGACCGACTGCCGCAGGCCGCGCCGTACGCCAAGGCGGTCGGTATCCAGCCGCGGACCCTCGAGTTGTGGGAGCGGCAGGGTCTCGGGCTGCTGCGGGACGTGCTGGATCGGGCAGTCCCGATGCGGGGCCAGCTCGTGTTCGTCAACGGCACCCAGGTGTCCCGCCTGGACATGGCCGTGCCGTCGGACGTGCCCTTCGGGTTCGTCGCGCTCCCGCAGAACGTCACGGAACACCTGCTGGCCGAACGGCTCGGTCGGCTCGGCGGCCGGGTCGAGCGCGGGGTCGAGTTGGTCGGCTTCGACCAGGACGCCGACGGCGTCACGGTTCGGCTCGCGGGTCAGGACGGGGAGGAAACGGGTCGGTTCGCCTACCTCGTGGGCGCCGATGGAGCGCACAGCCGCGTCCGGGCGGGGCTCGGGCTCGCGTTCACCGGGGAGGCGTTCTCCGAGGAGTACATGCTCGGCGACGTCGAGGTGGATTGGTCCCTCCCGCAGGGTTACGGCATCCGGTCGATGCACCAGACGGCGGGTCGGACCGACGACGCGCTGGTGTGCATCCCGCTGCCGGGCGTCGGGCGCTACCGGATGTCGATGTTCGCCCCCGCCGAGCTGGCCACCCCGGCGAACGGCGAGGTGCAGCACGGGATCGAGGCAGGCCGGACCCCGAGCCTGGAGCACATCCAGGCGGTGCTCGACCGGCTCGCCCCCGAACCGACCACGGCGCACCACCTGCGCTGGTCCTCGGTGTTCCGGATCAGCCACCGGCTGGTCGACCGGTACGGCGTGGGGCGGGTGTTCGTCGCAGGCGACGCGGCGCACATCCATCCGCCGACCGGGGCCCAGGGCATGAACACGGGCATCCAGGACGGGATCAACCTGGCGTGGAAGCTCGCTCTGGCCGTGGAGGGCGCCGCGGCGGACGGGCTGCTCGCCAGCTACCACGACGAGCGCCATCCGGTCGGCGAGGAAGTCGTCGGTCGCACGACACGCCACGCCCGCCAGGGCATCGAGAACGACCCGGAGGACCCCGCGGTCGTGGTCCGACGTGAGGCACAGCTGCTGGTCAACTACCGCGACAGCGGGATGGTCGGCGGCACCGCGGACAGCGGGTCCGGCCACGGACCGCATCCGGGAGACCGCGCACCCGACTGCCGGGGCCTGCAGCGGGCCCAGGTGAACTTCTCCCTGCGGTTGTTCGAGCTGCTCGCCGATCCGCACCACACGTTGTTGCTCTACGCCGACGAGACCGGACCGGCACCCGACCTCGCGGAGGTCGAAGACGTCCTCACCACCGTGACCGGCGGACGGGCGAGGACCTACCTCATCACCCCCGACCCGGGGCTCAGCGTTGCCGGACTGCCGGTGATCGTGGACGCCGCAGGCGAGTTCCGCGACACGTACGGAGCGGTGGGAGGTAGCGGCTATCTGGTCCGACCCGACGGATATCTGGGCTTCCGCGCCGCACCGCTGACGGCGACGGCGCTGCGTCGCCACCTGGAGCGGATGTTCGCACCTGCGCCGGTGCCCGCGCAGTACGACATCCGTCCGGGCGGGGACGGAGGCGTACCTCCGGTCCGAGCACTACCGACGCGGTCTTCCCCTCCGTAACGGCTGCGCGAGAGCATTCGGTCGTGGGCGAGGCGACGCATGCGACGGTGGCTACCTTCCGCATGGACACTGCGGCGAACCAGGCGGCGGTCGGCGTCGAGCTGGTCGACATCCGCCTCCTCGAAGTGGAGGCGAGCGTGGCGTGACCTCCGATGCACGGGTGGTCGCGTACGAGCGCGTCGTCGCGGCGCCATCGGACCAGGTCTTCGCGCTGATCGCCGATCCGGCGGCGCAGCCGCGGTGGGACGGCAACGACAACCTCGCGACTGCCGCGGGCGGGCAGCGGGTGCGGGCGGTCGGGGACGTGTTCGTCATGACGCTGACCCTCGGGTCGCAGCGGGAGAACCACGTCGTCGAGTTCGCGGAGGGACGACGGATCGCCTGGCGGCCGTCCGAGCCCGGGCAGCCGCCGCCGGGCCACCTGTGGCGCTGGGAGCTGGAGCCGCTCGACGACGGGCGGACGCTGGTGCGCCACACCTACGACTGGAGCCTGCTGACCGACCCGAAACGGTTGGAGCGCGCCCGCGCGACGACGGCCGACCGGCTCCGGGCGTCGGTGGACCGGCTCGCGGAGCTGGCCGAACCGATCACCCGCCCGCGCGCCGTCGCCTACGTGGTGCGCGACGACGCCGTGCTCGTCTTCACGCACCGCCCCACCCCCGGCACGGGGACCGCGGGCCTGCAGGTGCCGGGCGGCACGATCCACGACGGGGAGGAGCCCGCCGCCGCCGTGGTGCGGGAGGTGCGGGAGGAGACCGGGCTGGAGGTCGAGGTCGTCCGGCCGCTCGGCACGATCACGCGGGGCGGCCGCGAGCTCCACCACTTCCACGTGGCCCCGCTCGGCGAGGTGCCGCAGGCCTGGGACCACGACGAGATGAGCGACGGCGACGTGCCGCTCTGGACGTTCAGCCTCTTCTGGCTGCCCATCCCGGTGGCCCGGCACGCGCTCGACCACGGCATGGGCGACCTCCTGGACCGGCTCTGACTCACCGCTGGTGCCGGGCGACCATGGCGGCCAGCTCCGAGCGGGTGCGCAGGTCGAGCTTGCGCAGGCTGTGCGAGATGTGGGTCTGCACGGTGCGCGGCGACAGGTACAGCTGCGCGGCGATCTGCGGGCTGGTGAGGCCCTGGCCGACCAGGTCGGCGACCGTCAGCTCGGTCGGGGTGAGGCTCCCCCAGCCGCTGGTGGGCCGCCCGGCCCGCACCGGCGCCCGCAGCCGCACGTCGTGGTCGCGGAGCCGGGCCGCGACCCGCCGCGCGACGGTGACCGCGCCGAGGGCACCGGCCAGCTCGGTGCATCGCGCGGCGCACGTGCGAGCCTGCTCGGTCCGTCCCCGCGCGGCCGCAGCTACCGCGGCCTCCTCCCACCCCGACAGCTCCCCCACGACGTTGCCGCGCAGGGAGAAGGCGGCGGCCGCGGCGGCGGCCCGGTCGCCGTCGCGGGCGGCCATCGCGGCCACGAGCTCGACGGCGGGCGGGTGGCCGGGCATCTGCGAGACGTCGAGCGCGGCCGACTCGGCGGCGATCCGGCGCACCAGCTCGGCGTGGCCCGACTGCTCGGCGACCCGGGCGGTCTCGACCCCCGCGAGCAGCGCCCAGATCGTCCGGCCGCCGCCCATGGTCTGCTCCCAGCAGCGCCGTCCGATCGCGACGGCGGCGTCGAGCTCGCCCCGGGCTTCGGTCAGCAGCATCTCCCCGAGTGCGACCATCGGCAGCCCGAGCTGCTCGGGCAGGCCCCGGACCTTCCAGTGCGCCAGGTCGTCGGCGGCCGCCTCCAGCTGGCCGCGCTGCACCCGGATGTGGACGACGGTGGCCACCGCGCGGGAGATCCACCCCGTGCCGGACGCGGACGCGGCCTCCAGACCCGCTCCGGCTTCGGCGAGCGCGTCGTCCCACCGGCCTGCCTGGTAGTCGATGCCCGCGGTGAGGGAGAGGAGGCCGGGGCTGAGCCACGTCTGACCGCGCTGCTGCGCGAGCCGCCGGATCTCGAGCGAGCGCTGCCGGGCCGCGTCGAGGCCCTCGGCGGACGCGGCGATGATCGCCGGCCAGATCGGGCTCGACCGCGGGGTCTGCCACGGCGAGGTGAAGTCCGGTGACCCGGTGGTTTCGACGGCCGCTTCCTCCAGCGCCAACCGCAGGGCGTCCTGGCTGCGGCACTGCACGAAGGCGGTGAGCGCCGCCCCGAGCGGTGACGCGTTCGCGCTCGCGTCGGGCCGACCCCGGCCCGCCAGCGCGCCGACGAACTGCCGCACCCGGTCCAGGCCCTCCCGCTGCGGGGCGGTGAGCGGCATCTGCTCGGCGCGGTCGAGGACGGCCAGCACACCCGCCACGTCCGCGGCGTTCGTGAGGATGTGCAGCAGGATGCGGGTGAGGGCGGCCGCCGCCGCGGGGTCGGTGGTGACGGCGATCCGCTCGCGGGCCACCCGTTCGGCCTGCCGCGTGTCGCCCGCGGCCGCGAGCGCCTGCGCCCTGGCGATGGCGACGGCGTCGGCCTGCTCGGGCGAGCCCGCCCGCACCTCGGCCAGCAGGTCGGCCGCCTGCGCGGGGGCCTCGCCCAGGTCGTTGCGCACGACGCGGAGCGCCCGCGCGGCGTCGAGCGGGCCCGCTTCGTGGTGCAGCACCTCGGCACCCGTCCGGCCCTCGGCGCGCAGCACCCCGGCGCAGGCGTCGTGCAGCACACGGCGTAGGGGCGGGTCGAGATCGGCGTAGACGACCTCCCGGTACAGGTCGTGGCGGAACTCCAGCAGCTCGCTGTCGGGCGTCCACCGCGCGAGACCCGCGGCCACCGCCGCCTGGACCGGACCCAACAGCGAGACGGCAGGCGCGCCGCTGGTCTCGGCGAGCCGCGCCACGCCCACCGGACGCCCCCAGACCGCGAGGACCTGCAGCAGCTCCCGGGTGCGGGCGTCGACGACGGCCAGCTGCGCCCGCGCGGCCGAGCGCACCGAATCGGGCACCCCGTCCACGGCCGAGTCGTGCACCTCGAGCGCGCCGCCGTCGACGGCCAGCCGCCCGCGCCGGTGGAGCTCCGCGAGCAACGCCCTGGCGTGGAACGGGTTGCCGCCGGTGCGGTCCAGCAGCGCCCGCAGGGCGGGCCCCGGCGGCGCGCCGTAACGGTCCGCGACCAGGGCGCCCAGCTCGGCGTCGTCGAGCCCGCCGACCTCCGCGGCGGCCACACCGGGGCGCGCGGCCAGCGCGAGGAGCTGTTCCCGCACCGGCAGCGGACGGGCGGCGAGCAGCACCGTGAGCGGCAGCTCGGCCGTGGGGAGCCCGGCGAGCACGGTGAGCGAATCGGGATCGGCCTGGTGCACGTCGTCGGCGATCAGGACGACCGGGCCGCCGTCGCACAGCCGCTCCACCCGGTCCACGATGCGTTCGGCCTGGTCGGCGGGCGGGGGGTACGCGAGGTCGAGGCCGACCAGCCCGGCGACGAGGCCGAACGGCCGACGCCGGGTGGTGTCGTCGGCGGCCGTGCGGAACAACCGCGGCGCGTCCGACCGGAGGGCGAGCAACGCGGCGAGCGCGTCGAGGGTGGTCGACTTCCCGACCCCCGGCCCTCCGGTCAGCAGCAGCACGGGCGTGTCGTCCAGCAGCGCCACCAGCCGTCCGACGTCTCGCGGTCCGACGACGAGCGCAGCAGGCACCGATCAAGCCTCGACGGACGACCCCGGCCGCCACATCGGCTGAACGAGCGATCCGAACCGAGCGAGATGGCGGATGGGGCGCCGCCGCCGCCCGCGCACCGTGAACGCATGAGCACCGGTACCCACCTGAGCGGGCCGTTCACCCCGGTCGTCGGCGAGCTCCCGGGTGACCTGAACGGCGCCTACCTGTGCATCGGCGACCACCGGGTCCACCGGGTCACGATCGAGGCGGGCCACGCCCGCTACGACAACCGGTTCGTCCGCACATCCACCCCGCGCGACCTGCCCGCCGTCAACATCGTGCGGCACGGCGGCCGCCTGCTCGCCCTCGCCGAGTGCGCCCGGCCCCACGTCCTCGACGACCGGCTCGACACGGTCGGCCCGTGCACCTTCGACGGCGTCCTGCCCGACGGGATCTGCGCCCACCCCAAGATCGACCCGGCTACCGGCGAGATGCTGGTCTTCCGCTACCGCCGCACCCCGCCGTTCCTGGCCTGGACCACGATCGGCCGCGACGGCACGGCCCGCCCGATGACCCCCGTCGACGGCATCGAGCGCCCCTCGATGATCCACGACATGGCGATCACCCGCCGCTACGTCGTGCTGGTGGTCGCCCCGCTGTTCTTCGACGGGCAGGCGGCGATGGCAGGCGGCTCGCTGCTGTACTGGCAGCCCGAGCACGGCACCCGCATCGCGCTGGTCCCGCGCGACGGCGGCCCGGTGCGCTGGTGCCACGACGACGCGTTCTGGGTGTGGCACACCGCCAACGCCCACGACGTCGACGACCCGGTCGCGGGCAACCCCGTCGTCCTCGACTACGCCGAGTGGCCACGCCCCGGCGGGCGGGCCCGGGCGCACCTCGCCCGGGCCGTGATCGACCCGGCCGCGGGCGTGGTGCGGCGCACGGTGGTCGACGACCTGGACGTCGACTTCTGCCGCATCGACGACCGGCTGATCGGCCGAGCCCACCCCGTGAGCGCCTTCGCGGTCGCCACCGGGGCGCCGCAGCCGCACCCCGGCGGCCGCGACGCCCTGGCCTGGCACGACACCCGCACCGACGCGGTCGCGACGTGGCGTCCCGACGGCCTGGCCGTCGGCGAGCCGGTGTTCGCGCCCGACCCCCGCTCCGATGCCCCCGACCGCGGCTGGTGGCTCACCTTCACCACCCGCCACTCGACCGGGGCCTGCGCCCTGGTCGTGATCCCGGCCGCCGATCCCGCACGCGGGCCGATGGCCGAGATCCGCATGCCCGTGCGCGGGCCGCTCGGGCAGCACGGCAACTGGATCACCTACTGACAGGAGCTCGTCATGTCCCCTTCCCGCCGCCACGCGTGGCTCGGCGTCCTCGCCCTCGGCGCGGTGCTGTTCATCGCCGTCGAACGGACGATGGTCGCCACGCAGAACCCCAACCTCGTGCCCGCGACGATCCTGCTCGGCGCGGCCGTCGTGCCTGCCGCGTTCGTCGCGTTCATCTCCGGGCGACGGCTGCCCTACTCCGTCGGCGGCGCCGTGCTCGGCGCCACCGCCTTCCTCGGCGGCGTGATCGGCATCGTCGTCGCGGGCACCCTCGAGTTCGACGCGGGGCGCGACCTCGGCACGCTCCCGATGCTCGGCGTCGGGCTGATCGAGGAGACCAGCAAGCTGATCATCCCGCTGGCCGTCCTGCTGCTGCTCCCCCGCCTGCGCACCCGGGCCAACGGGCTGCTGCTCGGGGTCGCCGCGGGTGCGGGCTTCGCCGCGCTGGAGACGATGGGGTACGCCTTCTCGACGCTGATCGCCAGCCACGGCAGCATCACCGACACCGTCGACACGCTGCTGCTGCGCGGGTTCCTCAGCCCGGCGGGCCACATGGCCTGGACCGGCATCACCGCTTCCGCGCTCTTCGCCGCCGCCGCCTCGCACTGGCAGCGCCGCCGCGTCGCGGAGTTCGGGATCGCCTTCCTGGTCGCGGTCGGGCTGCACACGCTGTGGGACAGCCAGAGCTCGCTCCTCGGCATGAGCGTGGTGGCGGTGGTGAGCCTCGTCGTGCTGGGCGTCGCCGTGCACCGCAGCGTCGACGTCCCGGCCGAGCGGGGCGCGCCGATCGCCGTCGGGACCGAGTGAGATGGCGGATGTCCCGGCCTCGCCGCGACGGGACGCTCATCCCGTGAACGTCGCCAAGCTCATCCTCGGTTTCGCCCCCTGGATCGCCTACACGGTCATCGTCAACTGGGCGGGACCCACGTCGGTACCCGTCGCCGCGCTGGTCGCGTTGGCCATCGCCGCCGCGCTGATCGTGCGGACCGTCCTGCACGGCGCGACCGCGAAGATCCTGGAGGTGACGGGGGCCGTGCTGTTCGCGGTCTACGCGGTGGTCGGGTTCGCCGCGCCCGCCACGGAGCCGTTCCTCGCCGGGTTCGGACGGGCGCTCTCGACCCTGGCGCTCGCCGTCGTGATCCTCGCTACGCTGCCGGTGCGCCCGTTCACCGAGCAGTACGCCCGCGAGAGCGTGCCGCAGTCTGTGTGGAACACGCCCCGCTTCCACGCCGTCAACCGGCGCATCAGCGCGGCGTGGGGGGTGGGCGTGCTGGTGATGGCGCTCGCCCACACGCTCGCCGGACTGCTGGAGAACCCGGCCGCGAACCTGTTGCTCAACTGGGGTGTCCCGATCGCGGTGCTCGTGATCGTCCTCGGCTACCCGAAGCGACGCACCGCCGCCGCCCGCCACCAGAACGCCTACTGAAGGAGCCCACGATGATCCTGCCCTTCTTCGCCAGTCCCGACGTCGACTTCATCGCCCGCACCGCCGTCGGCCACGCCGCCATGGGCACCTCCGACATCGGCCCCGTCCTGGAAGTCCTGTCGCGCTGCACCGACGACGATCCGGCGGGCTGGTACGCCGCCTGGCACGAGCAGGCCGACCGGCTGCGCGCCGCCGCCGTCGACGCCCGCGCCGCAGGCAACACGGCCACCGCCGCCGCGCTGTTCCTGTCGGCCAGCGAGTTCTACGACCAGTCGCTGGCCCTCGTCGACGGCATGCCCGACCCCGACGCCGTGCTGCTGCCCACGTTCCGCGAGCACCGCGCCGCCTGGGACGACTTCGTCGCCGCCTCCGCGGGCAGGCACGTGCACGCCGACGTCCCCTTCGAGGGCGACACCCTGCCCGGCTACCTCTTCCGCCCGGACGCGAGCGGCGCCGCCCGTCCGACGCTCGTGGTCACCAACGGCAGCGACGGCGCGCTCAGCGGGCTCTGGGCCACGGCCATCCGCCCCGCGCTCGACCGCGGCTGGAACGCGTTCGTCTTCGACGGCCCCGGCCAGCAGTCGCTGCTGTTCGAGCGCGGCATCCCGTTCCGCCACGACTGGGAGGCGGTGCTGACGCCCGTCGTCGACGTGCTGGTCGCGCGGCCCGACGTCGACGCCGCCGCCCTGTTCGGGTACGCGATCAGCCAGGGCGGCTACTGGCTGCCCCGCGCACTGGCGTTCGAGCACCGGTTCGCGGCGGCCGTCGTCGACGCGGGCGTGGTCGACGTCGCCCGCAGCTGGAACGCCAACCTGCCGCCGGAACTGATCGCGCTGCTCGAGGCGGGTGACCGCGACGCGTTCAACGCCGCGATCTCCGCGGGCCCCGCCGACCCCGAGCGCGAGCGCACCTTCGCCTTCCGCGCCAAGCCCTACGGCGGCACGACGCCCTACGACGTGTTCGCCGCGGTGCAGAGCTTCACCCTCGACGGCCTGGTCGAGAAGATCTCGACGCCGATGCTCATCACCGACCCGGACGCCGAGCAGTTCTTCGCGGGCCAGCCCCAGGAGCTCTACGACCGCCTCCCCGGCGAGAAGCAGATCGTCCGGTTCACCCGCGAACAGGGCGCCGACTTCCACTGCCAGCCGATGGCCCGCGCGCTCACCGGCATGGTGATGACCGACTTCCTGGCCGCCCACCTCGAGTGACGTAGTCGGTGGTCCCGCGCCGCGTGAGGTAGAACTCTTCGGGTACCACCGCCGCTGACGAGGGAGATCGCTTGCACATCTGGCCTGGCTCGCCCTACCCGCTGGGATCGTCGTTCGACGGCGGTGGCACCAACTTCGCCATCTTCTCCGAGGTCGCCGACCGCATCGAGCTGTGCCTGTTCGACGAGAACGGGAAGGAGGAGCGGGTCGACCTCCCGGAGCGCAACGGGCTGATCTGGCACGGCTACCTGCCCCGGGTCGGCCCCGGCCAGCGGTACGGCTACCGGGTGCACGGCCCGTACGAGCCGTCGGCCGGGCTGCGCTGCAACCCGACGAAGCTGCTGCTCGACCCGTACGCGAAGGCGATCGACGGGCACATCGAGTGGGACCAGGCCCTGTTCTCCTACCGCTTCGGCGACCCGGGCTCGTTCAACGACACCGACTCCGTCGCCGTACGCGATGAAGTCGGTGGTGATCAACCCGTTCTTCGACTGGTCCGGCGACCGGCCGCTGCGCGTGCCCTACAACGAGTCGGTGATCTACGAGGCGCACGTCAAGGGCATGACGATGCGGCACCCGGACATCCCGGCCGAGGTGCGCGGCACCTACGCGGGCCTGGCGCACCCGAAGATGATCGAGCACTTCAAGCGGATGGGCGTGACGGCCGTCGAGCTGATGCCGGTGCACCAGTTCGTCAACGACTCGACGCTGGTCGAGAAGGGCCTGTCCAACTACTGGGGCTACAACACCATCGGCTTCTTCGCCCCGCACAACGGCTACGCGAGCTTCGGCACGCGCGGCGAGCAGGTGCAGGAGTTCAAGACGATGGTGCGCACGCTGCACCGGGCAGGCATCGAGGTGATCCTCGACGTCGTCTACAACCACACCGCCGAGGGCAACCACCTGGGCCCGACGCTGTCGTTCCGCGGCGTCGACAACCAGGCCTACTACCGCCTCGTCGACGGCGACGAGGGCTACTACTACGACACCACCGGCACCGGCAACAGCCTCAACGTCCGCCACCACGAGTCGCTGCGACTGATCATGGACTCGCTGCGGTACTGGGTCACCGAGATGCACGTCGACGGGTTCCGGTTCGACCTGGCCTCCAGCCTCGCCCGGGAGTTCCACGAGGTCGACCGGCTGGCCGCGTTCTTCGACCTGGTCAACCAGGACCCGATCGTCAGCCAGGTCAAGCTGATCGCCGAGCCGTGGGACGTCGGCGAGGGCGGCTACCAGGTCGGCGGCTTCCCGCCGCTGTGGACGGAGTGGAACGGCAAGTACCGCGACACCGTGCGCGACTTCTGGCGCGGCGAGCCGGCCAGCCTCGGGGAGTTCGCCGCCCGCTTCACCGGCTCGTCGGACCTGTACGAGGCCGACAACCGCCGCCCCATCGCCTCGATCAACTTCGTCACCGCGCACGACGGCTTCACCCTCGACGACCTGGTCTCCTACAACGACAAGCACAACGAGGCCAACGGCGAGGACAACAACGACGGCGAGAGCCACAACCGGTCGTGGAACCACGGCGTCGAAGGGCCCACCGACGACCCCGAGGTCGAGGTGCTGCGGGAGCGGCAGAAGCGCAACATCCTCACCACGCTGCTGCTGTCCCAGGGCGTGCCGATGATCGCGCACGGCGACGAGCTCGGCCGCACCCAGCGGGGCAACAACAACGTGTACTGCCAGGACAACGAGCTGTCCTGGATCGACTGGGACGCCGCGCGCGACAACGACGTGCTCACGGTGTTCACCGCCAGCCTCACCGCGCTCCGCGCCGCGCACCCGATCTTCCGGCGGCAGCGGTTCTTCCAGGGCCGCCCCATCCAGGGCTCCAACAAGGAGGACATCGCCTGGCTGCACCCCGACGGCCGGGACATGGCCGACAAGGACTGGCACGCCGACAACCCGAGCCTCATGATCTACCTCAACGGCGACGGCATCCCCGACCGCGACCAGCTCGGCGAACGCGTGCGCGACGACTCGTTCCTGCTGCTGTTCAACGCCGGGCACCGCCCGCACCACCTTCACGCTGCCCGACGAGAGCTACGGGGGGGCCTGGCAGGCCGTCGTCGACACCAACGACCCGCTGCTCGCCAACGCCCGTCGCCGCTACCCGCGGCCCGGCAGCAAGCTCCGGCTCGCGCCGCGCTCGGCGATGGTGTTGCAGTGCCCCACCCAGCGCGCGCCGTAATACGCTGCGCCGGTGACGGAGTACGCCGGGCTGATCAGGGCGCTGCAGCTGCCGCCGGGCTTCGCGCCGCCCACGCGGCTCGAGCACGGTGAGCTGCGCGCCCGCGTCCTGACCCGGGCCGACCTGGCCGAGGACGTGCGCGGCATCAACGCGAGCCTGGAGCTGATCCCGCGCACGCGCGGCGGCGACTGGCCGACCGAGGCGGTCACCGAGGAGTTCGACTTCGCCGACCTCGTCTGGCACGAGGTCGAGTTCCGCGACGGCTACTCGTACTCCTACGCCGTGTACGACGCGGCGGGCGGCTACGTCGGCTGCGCCTACCTCTACCCGATGGGACGGCGCACCCCGCTCACCGCCGAGCTGATCCACCACGACGTGGACGTGAGCTGGTGGGTCACGCCGGAGGCCTACGACCGCGGCCACTACGTCGGGCTCCACCGCGCGTTGCGGGAGTGGGTCACGACGGACTTCCCCTTCACCACGCCCTACTTCTCGAACCGGGAGATCCCAGCATGAGCACGCTCGTCGTCGGGGTGCCGCGCGAAATCAAGGACAACGAGAAGCGGGTGGCGCTCACGCCCGACGGCGTCGTGGAGCTGGTGCACGGCGGCCACGAGGTGCTCGTGCAGGCGGGCGCGGGCGAGGGCTCCCGGTTCCCCGACGACGAGTACGCCGGGGCGGGCGCGAAGATCGTGCCGAGCGCCGACGACGTGTTCGCCGGCGGCCGATCTGATCGTCAAGGTCAAGGAGCCGGTGCCCGCGGAGTACCACCGCTTCCGGACCGGCCAGCAGCTGTTCACCTACCTGCACCTCGCCGCCGACCGCGGGCTCACCGAGTTCCTGATCGAGCGGCAGATCGACAGCATCGCCTACGAGACCGTGCAGACCCCGGACCGCAAGCTGCCGCTGCTCACGCCGATGAGCGAGGTGGCGGGCCGCATGTCCGTGCAGGCCGCCGCCCACCACCTGGAGAGCCCGGCGGGCGGGGCGGGCATCCTCCTCGGCGGCGTGCCCGGCACGCCCGCGGCGAACGTCCTCATCATCGGCGGCGGCGTGTCCGGCACGGAGGCGGCGAAGATCGCGCTGGGGATGCGGGCGATCGTCCGGGTGCTCGACACCAACCCCAGTCGCCTCGCCTACCTCTCGGACATCTTCGGCGGACGGCTCGACCTCGTCGTGCCCAACCGCGCCCGCACCGCGGCCTACGTCGCCGAGGCCGACGTGGTGATCGGCGCGGTGCTCGTGCCCGGCGCCAAGGCACCCAAGCTGGTGACCCGGGAGATGATCGCGGCGATGCGCCCCGGCAGCGTCGTCGTCGACATCGCCATCGACCAGGGCGGCTGCTTCGAGACCAGCCGGCCCACCACGCACTCCGACCCGGTCTACGTCGAGGAGAACGTGATCCACTACTGCGTGGCCAACATCCCGGGCGCGGTCGCCCGCACCTCCACGCTCGCCCTGACCGCGGCCACCCTGCCCTACCTCGTGCGCGTCGCGGAGCACGGCGTGGTGGGCGCCGCCCGGGTCGACCCGGCCCTGCGGCTCGGCCTGAGCACGCTGGCCGGGAAGCTGGTGAGCGAGCCGGTGGCCGAGGCGCACGAGCTGGCCTACACCGACCCCGCGGAGCTCCTCGGCTGATCGGCCCGCACGCGGGCGGCCTGGCGCACGAGGTGGTCGCGCTCGGCGACGTCGGTGGCCCGGCGGGCGGCCTCGGCGTACGCCGTGCCCGCCGCGACCGGGTCGCCGTCGAGCTCGTGCAGGTGGCCGCGCACGGCGTGCCAGCGGTGACGGTCGCCGAGCACCCCGCGCAGCCGGTCGGTCTCGCGCAGCCCCGCGGCGGCGCCCAGCACGTGCCCGACGGCGACCGCCCGGCCCAGCACCGCGGCCGGGTCCTGCCGCACCGGGTCGGCGGTGAGCGCCACCAGGTCGTCGTACCAGGCCAGGATCTGCGGCCAGTCGGTCTCCGCCGTGGTGGCCGCGTCGTCGTGGAGGGCGGCGATGGCGGCCTCGATCTGGTAGCGCCCCGGCCGCTGCTCGGCCAGCGCCGACTGGAGCAGGCGCACGCCCTCGGCGATCTCGCGCGTGTTCCAGCGGCTCCGGTCCTGCCGGTCGAGGGTGACGATCCGGCCGTCGGAATCCAGCCGGGCCGGGAGGCGGGCGTGGTTGAGGAGCATCAGCGCCAGCAACCCCCGCGCCTCCGGCTCGTCGGTGGCCAGGGTGAGCTGGCGGGCGAGCCGGATCGCCTCCGCGGCGAGGTCCAGCCGCCCCCCGTGCCCGGTCGTGTAGACGAGGTAGAGCACCCGCAGCACCACGGCGAGGTCGCCGGGCTCGTCGAGGCGGCGGTCGCGCAGGCTGCGCTTGGCCCGGCTGATCCGCTGCGCCATCGTCGCCTCCGGCACGAAGAAGGCGTCGGCGATCTCCCGGGTGCTCAGGCCGCCGACCGCGCGCAGCGTGAGCGCCACCTGGGTGGCGGGCGTGAGGTCGGGGTGGCAGCAGCAGAAGAGCAGGAAGAGGGTGTCGTCGCCGCTCTCGGTGGCCACCGGCTCGGGCAGTACCTCCTCCCGGCCGCGGCGGGCCGCCTCGCTGCGCCGCGCGTCGATCAGCCGCCGCATCGCGACGGCGGCGAGCCAGGCCCGCGGGTTGTCCGGCGGGTGCTCCGGCCAGACGCGCAGCGCGTCCAGCAGGGCTTCCTGGAGCGCGTCCTCGGCGGCGTCGAAGTCCTCGCCGCGGCGCACCAGGCCCGCGAGGACCCGGGGGACGAGGGCCCGCAGCTCGCCCTCGTCCACCCGGAGCACCGGCTCGTCGGCCACGCCACTCAGCCCATGATCTCGCGGACGTCGATCCACTCGTACATCGGCTCACCGCCCGGGCCGGGGCCGCCCGAGACGAACGCCGCGACTTCCAGCGCGCGCTCGTGCGACTCCACGTCGATCATGTACCAGCCCGCGACCAGGTCGCTGGTCTCGGGGTGCGGGCCGTCGGTGGTGACCGGCGCGGCGTCCGGGCCGCTGTAGCGCACCCAGGTGCGGGCGGGCACGAGCGCCTGGGCGCCGACGTACTCGCCGCGCTCTTCGAGCACTTCGGCGACGTGGCGGAGGAACGCCAGGTGCGCCTCGACGTCCTCGGGGGCCCACTGGTCCATCGGCGGCACCGCGCGGTGCGGCTCCGGGCCGCCGCGGTAGTGCTTGAGGAGCAGGTACTTCGGCATGGTCATCTCCTGGTGTCGGGGCCCGCCGTTTCGCGGCTCACACGGGGTGAGCGGAGCCGTCCTGGGATTCTCGACATCCGATGACGCCGCGATCGTGCAGGCTCGCGATCTCGGCCGCGCTCAGCCCGAGCACCTCCGCGAGCACCGCCTCGGTGTCGCGGCCCAACGCGGGCGCGGCGCCCGCCGCCCCGTGCTCGCCGTTCCAGCGCAGCGGGGAGCGGGCGGTGATGCCGGTGGCGCCGTCGGGCAGCGCGAGGTCGGCGAGCACCGGGTGCGCGCCGCCGCGGTGGGCGGCGACCACGTCGGTCATCCGCTGGTAGCGACCCCACAGCACGCGGGCGGCGTCGAGCTCCTCGGCCACGGCCGTCGAGTCGCGACCGAGGAACCACGGCTTGAGGATCGCGGCGATCGTGTCGCGCAGCCGGTAGCGCTCCGACTCCGACGTGAGGTCGGCGCCGAGGGCCTGCTCCAGCGCCGCGAACACGGCCTGCGTGCCGGTGACGGAGGTGAGCGCCGTCCACTGGCCGGGCGTGAGCGCGACGACCATCACCCGCTGCCCGTCGGAGCAGGCGAAATCCACGCCGAACGAGCCGTAGACGTGGTTGCCGTGCCGAGGGCGGTCGCGGCCGCGCTCGGCGGACTCCGACAGCCAGCCCAGGTTGGCCACGCCCGCCAGCGCGACGTCGGCCAGCGCCAGCTCGACGTAGGTGCCCCGGCCGGTGCGGTCGCGGTCGTAGAGGGCGGCGAGCACGGCGGTCGAGACGGAGAGGCCCGCCACCAGGTCCCAGGCGGGCAGCACGTGGTTGACCGGCGCGCCGCCGTCCTCGGCGCCGGTGATCTGCGGGATCCCGACCTCGGCGTTCACCGTGTAGTCGACGGCCGGGCGCCCGTCGGGGTAGCCCTGCACGCGCACGTGGATCAGGTCCGGCCGCTGCGCGACGAGCGCGGCGTTGGCCATCCAGCGGCGGCCGACGACGTTGTCCACCAGCACCCCGGCCGCCGTGATCAGCGCGGTGACCAGCTCGCGGCCCGCGTCCGACCGCATGTCGACGGCCACCGAGCGCTTGCCCTTGTTCAACGACGCCCAGTAGTAGGACTCGGCGTCGTCGGGCCCGGCGCCGACGCCGACGACCGGCCAGCGGTGGTGGTCGGAGCCGCCGCCGAGCGGGTCGATCCGGATCACCGACGCGCCGAGCTGGGCGAGGGTCATCCCGCCGGTGGGGCCCGCGACGAAGCTCGCGCACTCCACCACCGACAGCCCGGTGAGCGGCCTCATCGCGGGAACCGGGGTGCGCGGCGTTCGCGGTGCGAGGCGAGGCCCTCCTGCACCTCGGGCCCGCCGAAGCCGTAGAACTCCAGCGCCACGGACGCGTCGAAGATCGCGCCCGCCACCTGCCGGTACCAGTGGTTCAGCACCTGCTTGGTCGACCGGATGGCCAGCGCGGCGCCGCCCGCGAGCTCGTGGGCGACCTCGCGCGCGGTGGGCAGCAGCTCGGCGTCCTCGTCGACGCACAGCGACACGAGCCCGATGCGCTCGGCCTCCTCGCCGGAGAGCGGACGGCAGGTCAGCAGGTAGTACTTGGCCTTCGCCATGCCGCACAGCAACGGCCAGCAGACGGCGGCGTGGTCGCCCGCGGCCACGCCGAGCCGGGTGTGCCCGTCGATGATCTTCGCGGTCTTCGTGACGACGGAGACGTCGGCCAGCACGGCCGCGACCAGGCCCGCGCCGACCGCGGGGCCGTGGACGGCGGACACGATGGGCTTGCTGCAGTCGAGGATGTTGTAGACGAGGTCGCGGGCCTCGCGCATCGTGCGGGTGCGGGCGTCGAAGTCCGTGGTGATCTTCTCCACGAGGTCGAACGACCCGCCCGCCGAGAACCCCTTGCCCTCGCCGCGCAGCAGCACCGCCCGGACGGCCGGGTCGGCGTCGAACGCGCGCCAGATCTCGGCGAGATCGCCGTGCGCGGCCTCGCTCACCGCGTTGAGGTGGGGGGCGTCGAGCACCAGCTCGACCACCCCGTCGTCGTCGGGTCCGTCGACGCGCAGGTTGGTGAAGCGTTCGTAGGTCACCACAGCACCTTAGGTTGGTCCCATGCAGAGGCTGGTGGTGATCGGCGGCGACGCGGCGGGCATGAGCGCGGCGAGCCAGGCGCGCAAGCGGCGGGGGCCCGACGAGCTGCAGATCGTCGCGTTCGAACGGGGGCGCGCCACCTCCTACTCCGCGTGCGGCATCCCGTACTGGATCAGCGGGGCCGTCGAGCGCGAGGAGCAGCTCGTCACGCGGACGCCGGAGGCGCACCGGCGCAACCACATCGACGTGCGCACCCGCACCGAGGTGGTCGGGATCGACGTGGACGCCCGCACGGTGCGCGCCCGCGACCTCGAGGGCGGCACCGAGTACACCGAGCCGTTCGACGACCTCGTCTACGCCGCGGGCAGCGTGCCCGCGCGGCCGCCGGTGCCGGGCGTCGACGCGGCGGGCGTCTACGGCGTGCAGACCCTCGACGACGGGGCGGCGCTGCGGGCGGCGCTCACCGACGAGGTGCACCGGGTGGTGATCGTCGGCGGCGGCTACATCGGCCTGGAGGTGGCCGAGGCCTGCCAGGTCCGCGGGTTGGCGGTGACGGTCGTCGACCGCTCTCCCACCCCGGTCGGCATGTTCGACCCCGACATCGGCACGTTCATCGCCGACGCCGTGCGCGGGCTCGGCGTCGAGCTCGTGCTGGCCGACGCCGTCACCGAGATCGCCACCGACGCCGACGGCCGCGCCCGCGCCGTCCACACGTCGTCCGGGCGGCAGCTGCCCGCCGACCTCGTCGTGCTCGGGGTGGGTGTGCGGCCCAACGTCGCGCTCGCCCGGGAGGCCGGGATCCCGCTCGGGCCGTCCGGTGGCATCGCGGTCGACCACCGGATGCGCACCGAGGCGCCGGGGGTGTGGGCGGCGGGCGACTGCGTCGAGTCGATCCACCGCCTGTCGGGCCAACGCGTGGTGGTGGCGCTGGGCACGCACGCCAACAAGCAGGGCCGGGTGGCGGGCATCAACCTCGGCGGCGGCTACGCCACCTTCCCGGGGGTGATCGGCACGGCGATCACGAAGGTGTGCGACGTCGAGGTGGCGCGCACCGGGCTCTCGGAGGCCGAGGCCGAGGCGGCCGGGTACCGGTTCGTGAGCGCGGCGGTCGACTCGACGACGCGGGCGGGCTACTTCCCCGGCGCCCAGCCCATCCGGGTGAAGCTGGTCGCCGAGAAGCGCACCGGGCGGCTGCTCGGTGCCCAGATCGTCGGCCGCAACGACGCCGCCAAGCGCATCGACGTGCTGGCCACCGCGATCTGGAACGAGATGCACGTCGACGAGGTGCTCTCGCTCGACCTGTCCTACGCGCCGCCGTTCTCGCCGGTGTGGGACCCGGTGCTGATCGCCGCGCGCAAGGCGCAGGACGCCGTGGAGGCCGAGTTCCGCTGAGCCGGGGGCGTGGGCTCAACCCGGGCACGCGAATTCGAGCATGACCGCGTCGTGCCGGTACCGGTAGCCCAGGCGCGGGTAGAGCGCGTTGGTGCTCGGGTTGCCTGCGTCGGTGAACAGCACCACCAACCGCGCCCCGACGTCGAGCGCCCAGCGTGAGGCCGCGGCGGTGACGGCGGCGCCGTAGCCGTGGCGGCGGTGCTCCGGCGGGGTGTAGACGGGGCCGATGCGGGACATGCCCGCGATCACCGGTCGGGCCGAGGCCTGCGCCACCGGCACGCCGTCGACCTGCCACAACCACTCCCCGGGCCCGACGGCGACCTCCGGCGGCGGGTGCGAGCCGGTCTGCCCCACGGCGACCTCCGGCGGCGGGTGCGAGCCGGTCTGCCCCACGGCGACCTCCGGTGGCGGGTGCGAGCCGCTCTGCCCGACGGCGACCTCCGGCGGCGGCCGCGAGCCGGTCTGCCCGACGCCGGTCTCCGCCGCGAACGCCGCCCGCCACGCGCCGAGCAGCGCGGCGTCGGCCGCCGTGGCGGGGCGGGCCGCGCCGGGCACGCCGACGGGCGGGGTCAGCGTGCCGAGCGCGAACAACCGCTGGTCGAACCGGTGCTGCACCGGCGCCGTCCACGCCTCGGCGAACGCCTCGGCCTCGGCGACCGGACCCACCGCCCCCGGCAGTTGCGTGCCCGCGAGCGCCGCGGCGACGACGCCCGCGTACCGCGGCGGCAGCCCGGACACGAGGATGCTCCTGTCTGCGCGGCGGAGCACGGCGCCGACGAGCACGTCGTCCTCGTGCAGCGTCATCGCCAGCGCGGGCGGCGCGCCGGAGCGCAGCAGCCCGTCCAGCATGGTGAGCGTGATGGTGTGGCGGGCCGGATCAACAGCGAGGTACGGGAGGGCGACCGCGGCGAACGCCGCCGCGTCGGGGTGCCGGACCAACCGCATGCGAACGGAACGTACCGGTCAGTCCGCCCGGCCGCGGCGGAACCAGAAGAACAGGGCGACCAGCGGGACGATCAGGCCGCCGATCCCGAAGAACAGGAATGCCGTCGGGCCGTCGATGTCGTTCACCAGCCAGCCGAAGTTCTGGCCGAAGAACCCGGTGACGAACGTGAGGGGCAGGAAGACGGTGGCCAGCACGGTGAGCCGTTCCATCGTGGTGTTCTGCCGCACGCTGACCTTCGTCTGCTCCACCGAGATCACCGCGATGTTGGCTTCGAGGATCGTGCCGAGGAGGTCGCGCTGGGCGGAGACCTCCTCGTTCACCAGCACGAGGTGGTCGTGCACGTCCCGCAGGTAGGGCGCGAGGTACGCGTCGGCCTGGCGTTCGAGCGTGCTGACGACGCCGAGCAGCGGGTGCACCGCACGGTAGAAGTCGGTGGCCTCGCGGCGCAGCGAGTAGATGCGCTCGGTCGGGGCGACGGCGCCGCTGAACACCGTGGCCTCGATCTGGTCGATGTCGCGTTCCATGCCCGCGATGACCGGCGCGTAGTTGTCCACGACCGAATCCAGGATGGCCCAGAGCACGGCGGGGGTGCCGATGTCCAGCAGGTCCGGCCGCTGCTCGAGCCGGGCCCGCGCGCCGCGGAGCTCGCTGGCCACGCCCTGCCGCACCGTGATGACGAACTTCGGCGAGAGGAACACGCTGATCTCGCCGAACTCGACCTCCTCGGCCGGGTCGTCGTAGCGGGCGGTGCGCAGGATCACCAACTGCACCTCGCCGTCGTAGGACTCGACCTTCGGTCGCATGTGGAACGTCTGCGCGTCCTCGACGGCGAGCTCGTGCAGGCCGAAGCAGTCGCGCACCCTGGCGAGTTCCTCGGGTGTGGGCTCGAACATGCCGAGCCACACGAACCCGCCGTCCACGTGCCGGGCCGCCGCCTCCTCGACCGCGACCGGCCCGACCCCCTGCCGACACCCGTCCCGGTAGTGCGCGCAGTCGATGATCATTTCGGGCCGCCTTTTCGCGCGATGACCTATTGCGACGAATTATGAGCGACCACAAATCGGCGACGACCCGATTGGGGAAGATTGCGATGGATGAGCCTTATCGGCATGGCACTGAATGTGCGGGCCTCACCCACCGCTGCCGTACGGGCGGGTGATCACCTCCAGGTTGTGGCCGTCGGGCGAGGAGAAGTAGAGGCCGCGGCCGCCGTCGTTGGTGTTGTGGCCCGGCGTCGCGTGCCCGGGGTCGGCGTAGGTGTCGACGCCGCGTTCGCGCAGGCGCGCGGCGACGGCGTCGAACTCGTCCTCGGTGATCAGGAAGGCGTAGTGCTGCTCGACGACCTCGTCCATGAAGTCGGCGAAGTCGAGGCTCACGCCGTTGTCCAGCTCGACGACGGCGAACGGCCCGAACGGCACGGGCGCCGGACGGCCGAGCACGTCGGCGACGAACTGGGCGGCGGCGCGCCGGTCGCGGCTGGCGACGATGGTGTGGTTCAGCTCGATGGCCATGCCCCGACATTGCGCCCTCAACTCGGGTTGAGGTCAAGCACCGCGACCACAACGACCACAACGCGACCTAGTTTCCTAACCACGACCAGGCAGGCATCGCCCTCTTAACGTCCCCCCATCACCTGATGAGGGAGCGAAGATGCTCATCTTTCTCGGCTTCTCCATGATCGCCGTGTTCATGTACCTGATCCTGGCCAAACGGCTGACGCCCACGTTGGCGCTCGTCCTCGTGCCGCTGTCGTTCGCGTTGGTCGTGACGGCCACCGGCGTCGGGCAGCCGGGCGAGGACGGCGTCGTCGACTCCATCATGAGCTCGATCAAGGACTTCGCGCCGACGGCCACGCTGCTGTTCTTCGCGATCATCTTCTTCGGCACGATGATCGACGTCGGCCTGTTCGACCCGCTGATCCGCTTCATCCTGAAGGCGGTGCGCAACGACCCGGTGCGCCTCGTCGTCGCCACCGCCGTGCTGGCGGGCGTCGTCTCACTGGACGGCGACGGCTCGACCACGTTCATCATCACCGTCTCCGCGCTGCTGCCGATCTACCTCAAGCTGGGCATGAGCCCGGTCGTGCTGACGGTGGTGGCCAACCTGGCCAACGGCGTGCTCAACATCCTCCCGTGGGGCGGCCCGACCATCCGCGCGGCGACCGTGCTGAAGGTGTCGCCCTCGGAGCTGTTCAACCCGATGGTGCCGGGCATGGTGGCGGGGATCCTCACCGTCGTCGGGCTCGCCTACCTGCTGGGCCGCTCCGAGCGCAAGCGCCTGCTGGCCTCGGGCCGCACGCTGTCGAACGTCGCCTCGTCGATGACGAAGGTGCCGGTGGGCGCAGGCGGCGGTGGCGGGTCCGTGGGCCTCGGCCCGGACGACGACCGCGCCGACGCCCCGTCGAACGACCTCGTCTCCAGCCTCGACCCGAACCGGTCGACGCTGCGGCCCAAGCTGATCTGGTTCAACCTCGGGCTGACCGTCGCCCTGCTGACCCTGCTCGGCCTGGACGTGCTGCCGCTCTCTCTGGTGTTCATCGGCGCCACCGCCATCGCGCTGGTCGTGAACTTCCCGAAGCCCGAGGAGCAGCTGGCCAGCATCAAGTCGCACGCGACGTCGATCGTGACGGTGGTGGCCATGGTGTTCGCGGCCGCGGTGCTGGTGGGCGTGCTCTCCGGCACCGGGATGGTGTCGGCGATGGCGAACGGGATCGTCGCGGCCGTGCCGCCGGAGCTGGGGCCCTGGTTCGCCGTGATCACCGGGGTGCTGAGCATGCCGCTCACGTTCTTCCTCACCAACGACGCCTTCTACTTCGGCATCCTGCCGATCCTCACGGAGGCCGCGGGCCACTACGGGATCGCGCCGGTGGAGATGGCGCGGGCGTCGATCGTCGGCCAGCCGGTGCACATGACCAGCCCGCTGGTGCCCGCGATGCTGCTGCTCGTCTCGCTGGCCCGGGTCAACCTGGCCGACCACCACAAGAAGGTGATCTGGCGGGCGGGCGTGTGCTCGCTGGTCATGCTGGCCGTCGCGATCGCGCTCGGGGTGATCCCGATCGGCTGACCGCCACAATGAACGGCATGCGAGCTGTCGCCGTCGCGCTGCTGCTGGCCCTCGTGGCCGCGGGGTGCGGCGGCGACCGCGCGTTCACGGGGCTCCGGCTGATGGTGCCCAACACGCCGGGCAGCGGCTACGACCTCACCGCCCGCTCGGCCGTGAAGACCCTCGAAGACGAGGGGCTGGCCCGCGGCGTCGAGGTGTTCAACCTGCCGGGGGCCAGCGGCGCGGTCGGGCTGGCCCGGCTGGTGAACGAGCGGGGCAACGGCAAGCTGCTCATGCAGATGGGGCTCGGGCTGATCGGGGCGACGCACACGCACCCGACACAGGCGACGGTGGCCGACACCACGCCGATCGCCCGGCTGGTGGAGGACGCGGAAGCGGTCGTCGTGCCCGCCGGGTCGCCGTACCCGGACCTGGGCGCGCTCGTGGCGGCGTGGCGGGCCGACGCCCGGCTGCCGGTGGCGGGCGGGTCGAGCGCGGGCGGCCCCGACCACCTCGCGGCCCACCTGCTGGCGCAGGCGATCGGCGTGGAACCGCGGGCGGTCGACTACCGCACGTTCGACGGCGGCGGCGACCTCCTGGCCGCGCTGCTCGGCGGCCGGGCCGCGTTCGCCGTCTCCAGCAGCGGGGAGTTCCGGGAGCAGATCCAGGCCGGGCAGTTGCGGGTGCTGGCCGTCACCTCGGCGCGTCGGGTGCCCGGGATCGACGCGCCCACGCTGCGCGAGGGCGGGGTGGACCTGGAGTTCGCCAACTGGCGCGGCCTCGTCGCCCCGCCGGGGATCAGCGCGGCGGACCGGCAGGCGCTCACGGCTCTCGTCGACGCGTTGCACCGCTCGCCGGAGTGGCAGGCCGCGCTCACCCGGATGTCCGTGACCGACGCCTACCTCGACGGCGACGCCTTCGCCGCGTTCCTGGCGCAGGAGGACACCCGGGTGGGCGGCCTGCTCCAGCGGCTGGCGTAGCTCAGCGGGGTTTCCAGGCGTAGCGGCGCTGGGGGCGGCCCGCCGCGCCGTACTGGAGGCGGACCTCCGCGCGGCCGACGTCGACGAAGAACTCCAGGTAGCGGCGGGCGCTCACCCGGGAGAGCCCGGTGCGTTCGGCGCACTCCGATGCCGAGAGGTCGTCCTCGGCGCACGTGCGCAACACCCCCGCGACGAGGTCGGCCGACTCCGGGCTCAACCCCTTCGGCAGCTTGGGCGGCGCCGGGCGGCCGGGCGCGGAGCCGAACAGCTTGTCCAGCTCGCTCTGCTCCACCGTCGCGTCCAGCGAGTGGTGGTCGGCGGCGTACTGCTGCAGCCGTTCGCGCAGCGCGTCCTGGTCGAACGGCTTCAGCAGGTAGTTCACGACGCCGCCGCGCAACGCCGTGCGCACGGTCTCCGCCTCCTTGGCGGCGCTGATCACCAGCACGTCGACGTCGGGTTGCCGCTCGCGGAGCCTGCGGAGCACCTCGATGCCCGACAGGTCGGGCAGGTGGATGTCCAGCAGCACGAGGTCCGGCTGCAGCTGCTCGGCGGCGTCGAGGGCCGCCGCCCCGGTGTGCGCCACGCCCGCCACCTCGAACCCGGGCGTGCGGCCGACGAACGCGCCGTGCACCTTGGCCACCATGAAGTCGTCGTCGACGACGAGCACGCGGATCATCGCGCGGGCACCGCGAGCGGGAGCCGGGCGGTGAAGACCGCCCCGTCCTCGTTGCGCACGCCCACCGAGCCACCGCGCCGCACGCAGATCGTGCGGGTGAGCGCCAGCCCGAACCCGCGGTAGCCGCTGTCGGCAGCCTTCGTGGTGAACCCGCTGGTGAACACCTCCTCGATCAGCTCGGGCGCCACCCCGGGGCCGGAGTCGCGCACCTCCACCGCGACGTCCCCGTCGACCTGCACGACCGACACCGCCACCTCCCCGCCGCCGAGCGGGCCCACCGCGTCCAGCGCGTTGTCGACGAGGTTGCCGACGACCGTGGCGAGGTCCTCGGCCAGCTCCTCGTCCACGGGGCCGACCCGGGTCTCGGGCGCCAGGTGCAGCCGGATGCCGCGCTCGGCGGCCACGCTCGACTTGGCGATGAGCAGGGCGGCGAGCGGCGGGCTGTCGACGCGCTCGGTGACCGTCGCCGCCAGGGCCTGGGTCGCCGATCCGAGCCGTTTGACGTAGCGCAGCACCTCGTCGTACTCCGCCAGCTCCAGCAGCCCGGAGATCGTGTGCAGCCGGTTGGCGAACTCGTGCGCCTGGGCCCGGAGCGCCTCGGTGGTCTGCCGCGTGACGCCCAGCTCCTGTTCGAGCTGGCGGAGCTCGGTGAGGTCGCGCATGGTCGTGACGGAGCCGACGGTCTGGTCGCGCACGGCGACCGGCTTGCGGTTGAGCGTGAGGATGCGCTCGCCGACGAACACGACGGCGTCGCGGCGGTCGGCGGCGCCGGTGAGGACGTCGCGCAGGCGGTCCTCGATGCCCAGCTCGTGCAGCGTCCGCCCGACGCACTCGGCGGGCAGCTCCAACATCAGGTGCGCCTCGTCGTTGACCAGCGTGACCCGCTCGTCGAGGTCGAGGCCGATCACGCCCTCCTTGATCCCCGTGAGCATGGCCTCGCGGTGCTCGACGAGCCCGCGGATCTCCACCGGCTCCAGCCCGAGGGTCTGCCGCTTGACCCGGCGCGCGACGAGTAGCGACCCCGCGAACCCGACGATGCCCGCCAGCCCCAGGTAGGCGAGCAGGTTGGGCACCGCGGACAGAAGGCTCTCGCCGAGGCTCGGGTACGTCTGCCCGACCGCGACCACGCCCACCACCTGCCCGGTCTGCGGGCCGGTCTCGCCGAGCACCGGCACCTGCGCGACCACCGCGGGCCCGCCCGGCCCCTCGCCGTCGCCCACCGACGACCGGGTGGCCAGGTCGAGCCGCGTGCCGAGCCGGGCCGGGTCGCGCGTGTTGGCGACGACCACGCCGTCGGCGTCGGCGATCTCCACGAACGACACCCCGGAGAGGCTCTGCACGCCGTCGGCGATGGGCGCGGCCTGGTCGGTGCGCGCGGGCCGCGACGGCGACACCAGCGCCTGCCGCAGCACCGGGCGGGCCGCCAGGTTCTCCGCTGCCGACAACGCGCGGGCGCCCTCCGTGCGTCGGAAGTCGATCTGGGCCTGGGCCAGCGACACCCCGCCGACGCCGACGAGCACGACCGCGATGATCCCGAGCTGCAGGGCCAGCAGCTGCCCCGCGACCGACCACCGCGTCCGCATCGAGCGGCCCCCTGACCAATACGACCGCTACCACCGTCGCGGCCACAACCGTGATCTCGACCGTCACCCTGCCGTCTCCTGGGGTCACGCAACAGGCGACGAAGGGGTGAGACGCTTGAGTCCGTTGACGGGATTGAAGGTCCTCGACATCAGCACGGTCTACGCGGCGCCGATCACGGCGATGCTGCTCGGCGACATGGGCGCGGACGTGCTCAAGGTCGAGCACCCGAACGGCGACCCGGCCCGCACGCACGGCTGGAACCGCGAGGGGCACGGCCTGTGGTGGAAGGTGATCGCCCGCAACAAGCGCGCGGTCACGCTCAACCTGTCCACGCCGGAGGGCCAGGAGCTGCTGCGCGAGCTGGCCGCCGACGCCGACGTGCTCGTCGAGAACTTCCGGCCGGGCGTGCTGGAGAAGTGGGGGCTCGGCCCCGACGTGCTGCTGCAGCGACAACCCGCGGCTGGTGGTGCTGCGCGTGACCGGCTTCGGGCAGGAGGGGCCGTACTCCGAGCGCCGCGCGTTCGGCACGTTGATGGAGGCGATCAGCGGGTTCGCCCACCAGACCGGGCAGGAGGACGGGCCGCCGACGCTGCCGCCGTTCGGGCTGGCCGACGGGGTGGCGGGCATCGCCGGGGCGTACGCGGTGCTCACCGCGCTCTACCACCGCGACGCCCGCGGCGGCGCGGGCCAGGTGATCGACCTCGCCCTGCTGGAGCCGCTGCTGGGCATCCTCGGGCCCGGCCCGACCGTGTACGACCAGCTCGGCATCGTCGCCGGACGGCACGGCAACCGCTCGCCCAACAACGCCCCGCGCAACGCCTACGTCACCCGCGACGGCCGTTGGGTCGCCATCTCGGCCAGCGCCACCTCGATCGCCGCCCGGGTGATGCGCCTGGTCGGGCGGCCCGACCTCGTCGAGAAGCCGTGGTTCGCCTCCGCCGGGGAGCGCAGCCGCCGGGCCGAGGTGCTCGACGGCGCCGTGCAGAAGTGGATCGCCGCCCGCGACCTCGAGGACGTGCTCGCCGCGTTCGAGGACGCCGGGGCGGCCTGCGCGCCGATCTACGACGTCGAGCAGCTCGTGAACGACCCGCACGTCCTGGCCCGGGACACGATCACCACCGTCGACGACGAGGACCTCGGTCCGCTCAAGATGCAGAACCTGATCTTCCGGCTCGGCGACACGCCGGGTGCCATCCGCTGGCCGGGGCGGCGGCTCGGCCAGGACAACGAGGCGGTCTACGCGTCGCTGGGCGTCGACGAGGAGCGGCTGGCGGAGCTGCGGGCCAAGGGGGTCGTGTGATGAACCGCAGCTACCTCTTCGCCCCCGGCCACAACGCCAAGCTGCTCGACCGGGTGTTCACCGCCGGGGCCGACGCCGTGATGCTCGACCTGGAGGACGCGGTGCCGCCCGCGCAGAAGGCCGCCGCGCGCCGGATGGTGGCGGCGGCGCTGGCCGACCCGCCCGCCGCCGGTGCACCTGCACCCCGGGCCTGGGTGCGCGTCAACGCCGCGCGCACCGATCTGTGCGCCGCGGACCTGGACGCCGTCGCGGCCGACGCCCACGGCATCCGGATCCCCAAGGCCGAGTCGCCCGAGGACGTCGCCTGGGTGGCCGAGCGGGCGCCGGGCAAGCCGATCATCTGCGCGATCGAGTCGGCCCGCGGCCTGCTGGCCGCCGCCGAGATCGCCGCCGCACCCGGGGTGGCGCACCTCGCGATGGGCGGGGTCGACCTGCAGCAGGACCTGGCCACCGACGGCAGCAACCTCGCCACCCTCTACGCCCGCAGCCACCTCGTCGTCTGCTCGCGGGCGGCGCGGATCGGGCCGCCGATCGACAGCGTGTTCCCGCGCCTCGCCGACGACGACGAGCTGCGGGCGCAGGCGGAGTTCGCCCGGAGCCTGGGCTTCTTCGGCAAGTCCGCGATCCACCCGCGGCAGCTGCCGGTCCTGCACGCGGTGTTCACCCCGACCGAGCGGGAGCTGGCCTGGGCCCGGGAGGTGGTGGCCGCGTTCGCCGCCGCCGACGGCGCCGCGCTCCGGCTCCCGGACGGCGAGTTCGTCGACCTGCCCGTCGCGCAGCGGGCGGAGCGGCTGCTCGCGCGGGCGTGATCAGGGCATGCCCGCGTGCGGCACGTCGACCCGCTCGGTGAGCACGATCCCGTCGCCGACCTGGCCGTTGTCGTACCGGTTGGCGACGACGTAGAGGGTGCGCCCGTCGTCGTCGCCGAGCATGCAGGCGAAGCAGCCGCGGTCGGCGGGCACGGTCTGCAGCACCTTGCCGCCCTCGGCGACGCGGACGCAGCGCTGGTTGGGGACGTCGGCGTACCAGACCGCGCCCTCGGCGTCGAGGCAGATGCCGTCGGGGGCGGCGCCCTCGCCGAGGTCGGCCCACACCCGCCGGTCGACGAGCTCGCCCGCGTCGGTGATCGTGAACGCGGTGAGCCGGTGGGCGTGCGACTCGGCCACGATCAGCGTCGAGCCGTCCGGGGTCACGGCCATGCCGTTGGGGAACCAGACGTCGTCGGCCACCACCCGACCACCGCCGTCCGGGTCGACGACCCCCACCACCCCGGGCTTTGGCTCCTCCCACGGCATCGCGCCGGGCATGTCGACCCACACCCGCCCGGCCGGGTCCACGACGATCTCGTTCCACGGCCGACCGCCCGGGCCGTGGGGCGCGAGCTCGGGCCCCACGCGCACGCCGTCGTTCGTCGTGACGACCATCCGGCCGTCGGGCAGCCAGTCGATGGAGAAGGGCAGCCCCTCGACCCGCGCCACCACCTCGCGCGCGCCGTCGGCCGCGAAGGCGAGGACCTCGCCCGCGAGCCAGTCGCACATCCAGAACCGGCCGTCGTGCCAGCGGGGCGACTCCCCCATCCGGATGCCGGTCGCGAAGATCACGCGCGCTCGACCAGCGCGAGCACCCGGGCGGGGCTGCCGGAGCCGCCGACGATCGGCAGCGGGCACACGATCAGCACCGCGCCGGTCGCCGGGAGCCGGTCGAGGTTGCGCAGGCTGGTGAGGCCCCACTTGTTCGCGCCCATCAGCGCGGAGTGGCACGGGAACGCGGGCTCGAACGAGTGCGCGGCGCCCGCGTCGGTGCCCACGGTCTCCACGCCGAACCCGGCGATCGGCGACTCCTCGGCCAGCCACCGCGCGCATTCCGGGGAGACGCCGGGCGTGTGCGGGCCGTTCTCGTCGGCGTTGGCGAAGGCGGCCGCGTCGTCGCCGCGTGCCGCCCAACCGGTGCGGTAGAGCAGCCAGCCCCCGTCGGGCAGGGCGCCGTGCCGCTCCTCCCAGGCCCGGATGTGGTCGTGCTCCAGCAGGAAGTCGGCGTCCTGCGCCACCTCGGCCGTCATGTCGATCACGACGGCGGGGGCGACCAGGGTGGAGAGCGGCGCCTGGGAGACGTCGAGCCCGTCGCGGCCGGTGACCCAGTGCACCGGGGCGTCGAGGTGGGTGCCGGTGTGCTCGCCGGTGTGGATGTCGTTCCAGTACCAGGCCGGGCCCTTCTCGTCGTAGCGCGACAGCTCCGAGAGCTCGAAGCGGTGGGTGTTCGCGAACGGCGGGGGCAGCTCCAGGATCGGGGTGGACGACTGCAGCGGGGTGGTCAGGTCGACGACGTCGACGGCGGCGAGCAGGCCGGACAGCACGGTCATGGGGGGAGCATGCCGGCGCGCGCGCTCGAAGAGTGCGGTGCGCGCCGTGGGATTGGCCGCTACCGTGCCTCCGATGGGGCCGCGCATCGTCGTCGTCGGAGCGGGTTTCGCGGGGCTCACCGCGGCCCGCGGGCTGCTGCGCCGACTCGGCGACGCCGCCGAGGTCACCGTCATCGACACCAAGGACCACTTCCTCTACCTGCCGCTGCTGCCCGAGGTGACCACCGGCGTCGTCGAGCCGCGGCACATCGCGGTGTCACTGGCGCGGGCGTTGCCGGGGGCGAAGCTGGTGGTGGCGACGGTCGACACGATCGACGTCGACGGCCGCACCGTGCACTGGACCGACGCCGACGGCGACAAGGGCGAGACCGCCTACGACCGGCTGGTGCTCACGGTGGGCAGCGTCAACCGGCTGCTGCCGATCCCGGGCGTCAGCGACCACGCGCACGGCTACCGCGGCATCGCCGAGGCGCTCTACCTGCGCGACCACCTGGTGCGCCAGGTCGAGCTGGCCGCAGCCCAGCCCACCGACCGCGCGGCCCGGTGCACGTTCGTCGTGGTGGGTGCGGGCTACACCGGCACCGAGGTGGCCGCGCAGGGCGCCCGGTTCACCGCCCAGCTCGCCAAGGCCTACCCCGCACTGCGCGACCAGCGGATGCGCTGGATGCTGCTGGACACCGCGCCGCGGGTGCTGCCGGAGCTGCACCCGAAGCTGTCCCGCACGGCCGACCGGGTGCTGCGGGAGCGGGGCGTCGAGGTGCGCACCGGCGAGTCCGTGGCCGAGGCCCGCGCCGAGTCGGTGCGGCTCACCGGCGGCGAGGACGTGCCGACGCGCTCGCTCGTCTGGTGCGTCGGGGTGCGGCCCGACCCGCTCGTCGACGACCTCGGCCTCAAGACCGACCAGCGGGCGGCTCGTCGTCGACCCGTACCTGGCCGTGCCCGACCACCCGGAGATCCTGGCCTGCGGGGACGCCGCCGCGGTGCCCGACCTCACCCGTCCCGGCCACATCACCGCGATGACGGCCCAGCACGCGACCCGGCAGGGCGCGCTGGCCGCGCGCAACGTGGCGGCCGCGCTCGGCCGGGGCCAGCGGCGTCGCTACAAGCACCACGACCTCGGCTTCGTCGTCGAGCTCGGCGGGCTCGACGCCGCGGCCAGCCCGCTCGGCGTACCGCTCTCCGGGCTGGCCGCGACCGCCGTGACGAAGGGCTACCACCTGCTGGCGATGCCCGGCAACCGCGTGCGCGTGCTCACCGACTGGCTGCTGGACGCCCTCCTCCCGACCCAGGCCGTGCAGCTCGGGTTGGTGCGGGGCAAGCAGGTGCCGTTGGAACCGAGGCAGCCCTAGAGCCGTCACGCGCTCACGTCCGCAAGCACGCGATCCGGGACGCGGACGGCGGGCCGCAGTGCGTACGAGACGAACGCGGCGGCGAGCAGGCCGCCGATGAGGAACTGGTGCCAGAGCGGGTCGCCGACGGCGAGGTGGGAGGCCGCGGCGCCGGTGAGGTCGAACATCACCCCGGCGTAGGCCCACTCCTTGAGCCGGTCGAACCCGGGAACGAGCAGCGCGGGCACGGCGAGCAGCTTCCAGACGCCGAGGATCGTGACGACGTAGGCCGGGTAGCCGAGCGCCACGACGCCGCCGACGGCGAACTCGGCGCCCAGCACGTAGGCGAGGCCGCCGGACAGCAGCATGAAGACGGTGACGGCGGTGGCGGACCAGTAGGCGTAGCGGCGCATGACGGCTCCGATCTCGTGGAGTGGCGGGAGTGCCACTACCCGGGTGACGGATCCGACGGGAAGAGTGTGACCGGGTCGGTTCGGGCCCCGGCGCAGCCGTCAACCGGCCGGGGCGAAGCGAGGCCCGCGGCGGTCAACCGGCCGGGGCGAAGGCGGCGAGGCCGTGCTCCAGCAGCGCCAGCGCCTCGGTGGCGCGGGCCTGCACGTCGGCCGCGAGCGCCTCGGGGTGGTCGTCGGCGAGCAGCCGCGCCCGCGTGTACTCGACGAGCGCGATGTGCACGCCCATCAGCGCGTTCGCCACCGCCCGCGGCACCGGCTCGGCCGCGACGGGCCCGATCGCGTCGGCCAGCTCGGCGGCGATGCCCATGAGGACCTGCCGCTCCCGGGCCTGCAGGGCCGGGCTGGCCACGATCACCCGAGCGGTGGTGCGGGCCCGGTCGAGCGCTTCCGGGTCGCCCGCGGCGATGCGGTCGAGCTGCCCGGCGTCGGCGAGCAGCTCGGCGCGGAACGCGGCCAGCGCGGACTCGCCGTCGGGCCGCTCGCGCACCGCCGCCACCAGCCGGGCGCCGAACGCCTCCAGGCCGGAGTAGAACAGGTCCTCCTTGGTCGGGAAGTAGTTGAACAGCGTGGCCTCCGCGACCTCCGCCGCCCGCGCCACCTCGACCACCGTGACGGCCTGGAAGCCGCGCTCCCCGAACAGCCGGTGCGCCGCCTCGGCGATCCGGCGGCGCGTCTCGGCCTTCTTCCGCTCTCGCAACCCCACAACATCAGGGTAGCCATATTTTTGTAGTAGCGCTATGTTTGGGGTAACTCTAAGAACTGAGGAGGAGACATGAACGACGTACTGGACCTCGTGGACCGCTGGGCCGCCGCCGAGCAGTCCAACGACCCCGCCCGGATCGCCCCGCTGCTCGCGCCCGAGTTCGTCGGCGTCGGCGCGGCGGGCTTCGTGCTCACCCGCGAGCAGTGGCTCGGCCGGTTCGCGGGCGGCCTGCGCAACCGGGCCTTCGCCGTCGAGGAGGCGCAGGTGCACGCGCACGGGCCGGACGCGGCGGTGGTCGTCGGCGTCGACGCGCAGGAGTCGAGCTTCGGCGAGCGGGACGTCTCCGGGCGGTTCCGCTGCACCGTCACCGCGGTGCGCACCGACGGCTGGCGGGTCGCGGCCGTGCACATCGGCGCGCGGCTGGACGGTGCGCGATGAAGCTCAGCATCAGCGTCACGAACTTCTCCTGGCGCGACGGGCCGCTCGCCGGGCGCCTCGCCGACATCGCGCGCATCGCGGACGACGGCGGGCTGTACGGCGTGTGGGTGGCCGACCACCTGCTGCAGGCCGATCCGTACGGCGCCCGCCCGGGCGAGACGGAGATGCTGGAGGCCTACACCACGCTCGGCTACCTGGCCGCGTGCACCTCGCGGGTGCGCCTCGGCACGCTGGTCACGGCCGTCACGTTCCGGCCGCCCGCGCTGCTGGTCAAGGCGGTCACCACGCTCGACGTGCTGTCGGGCGGCCGCGCCCTCTTCGGCATCGGCGCGGGCTACGAGGCCGCGGAGGCCGCCGCGATGGGGCTGCCGCTGCCGCCGATCCGCGAGCGGTTCGAGCGGCTGGAGGAGACGCTCAAGATCGCGCTGGCGCTCTGGGCGGGCGAGGAGAGCCCGATCGTCGGCGAGCACTACCGGCTCGACGCGCCCGTGCACAGCCCGCCGCCGATCTCGCGACCGCCGATCCTCATCGGCGGCACCGGGGAGCGCCGCACGCTGCCGCTGGTCGCCCGCTACGCCGACGCCTGCAACGTCTTCGACATCCCCGACGGCGGCGCCACCGCCCGTCACAAGCTCGGGGTGCTGCAGCGGCTGTGCGCCGAGATCGGCCGCCCCTACGACGCGATCGAGAAGACGATCTCGACGCGCCTGGAGCCCGGCGAGTCGGCCGCGTCCTTCGTCGAGCGCTGCCGGGCGTTCACCGAGCTGGGCATCGACCACGTCGGCGTGGTGACCACGGGCCCGTGGACCGACGCGTCCGTAGCCACCCTCGCGACCGCCGCACCCGCTCTCGCCGACTGACGCTCGCCACCGAATCGGCCTCGCACCCGGCCGCGAGCCCTACGGTGCTGGCATGCCCACCGCGCACCCGCCGTCGGACGCCCGCCCGGACCTCTCGGTCAACCCGATCTTCACCCGGCAGCCGATGCACATCCCGCGGTACCGGCTGCCGGACGGCGAGCTCGACGCCGACGTCGCCTACCAGATCGTCCACGACGAGCTGATGCTCGACGGCAACGCGCGGCTCAACCTGGCCACGTTCGTCACGACGTGGGCCGAGCCGCAGGCCCGGCTGCTGATGGCCGAGTCGCTCGACAAGAACATGATCGACAAGGACGAGTACCCGCGCACGGCCGACCTGGAGAACCGGTGCGTGCACATGCTCGCCGACCTCTGGCACGCGCCCGACCCCGAGCACACGGTCGGCTGCTCGACCACCGGCTCCAGCGAGGCGTGCATGCTCGGCGGGCTCGCGCTCAAGCGCCGCTGGCAGCACGCCCGCCGGGCGGCCGACAAGCCCGTCGACCGGCCCAACATCGTGATGGGCGCCAACGTCCAGATCTGCTGGGACAAGTTCGCCAACTACTGGGACGTCGAGCCCCGCCTCATCCCGATGGAGGGCGACCGGCTGCACCTTGGCGCCGCCGAGGCCGTCGCGGCGTGCGACGAGAACACCATCGGCGTCGTGGCGGTGCTCGGGTCGACGTTCGACGGCAGCTACGAGCCCGTCGCCGCCATCTGCGCCGCGCTCGACGAGCTCCAGCAACGCACCGGCCTCGACGTCCCGGTGCACGTCGACGGGGCCTCCGGCGCCATGATCGCGCCGTTCTGCGACCCGGAGCTGGTCTGGGACTTCCGCCTCCCCCGCGTCGCGTCGATCAACACGTCGGGCCACAAGTACGGCCTGGTCAACCCCGGCGTCGGCTGGGCGGTGTGGCGCGACCGCGCGGCGCTGCCCGAGGACCTGGTCTTCAACGTCAACTACCTCGGCGGCCAGATGCCGACGTTCGCGCTCAACTTCTCCCGTCCCGGCGGCCAGGTCATCGCGCAGTACTACAACTTCCTGCGCCTCGGCCGCGACGGCTACCGCCGCGTGCAGCTCTCCTGCCGGGCCGTGGCCAAGCAGCTCTCCACGGCGATCGCCGACCTCGGCCCGTTCCGCCTGCTCACCGACGGCACCCAGCTGCCCGTCTTCGCGTTCGTGGTGGACGGCGAGCAGCCCTTCTCCGTCTTCGACGTCTCCGCCGGGCTCCGCGAGCAGGGCTGGCTCGTGCCCGCGTACACGTTCCCGAAGAACCGGGAGGACATCGCCGCGCTCCGCATCGTCGTGCGCAACGGCTTCACCCACGACCTCGCCGACCTGCTGCTCGACGACCTGCGCCGGGTCCTCGCGCGCCTGCAGCGGCAGACGGCACCCGCCCGTGGGCCGGAGGCAGCGTCCTTCGTCGCACGGCACCCGCTAGGGTCGGCGGCGTGCGACCGGTCGTGCTGCCGCCCAACGTCATCGACCACTTCTACCTGGGTGGCGAGCGGCTGGCCGCGCTGCGCGGGGTGCCGCTGCCCTCGCCGCGGCGGCCCGAGGAGTGGCTGGCCGCCACCGTGCACCGGGCCGGCGAGCCGGACGTCGGCCGCAGCCGGCTGCGCCGACGGCTCGCTGTTCGCCGACGCCGTCGCGGCCGACCCGGTCGGCTGGACGGGCACGGCGGACGCCCCGGCCGGGCCCGCCGACGTCGGCCTGCTGGTGAAGCTGCTCGACGCGGGCCAGCGGCTGCCCGTGCACGTCCACCCCACCCGGCCGTTCGCGCGCGACCACCTGCACTCCTGCTACGGCAAGACCGAGGCCTGGTACGTGCTGGAGACCCACGGCGAGGACCCGGCCGTGTGGGTGGGGTTCCGCGAGGACGTCGACCCGGCGCTGCTGGCCGAGAAGGTCGACGCCCAGGACTCGGCGTGGATGCTGGAGCACCTCAACAAGATCAACGTGCGACCCGGCGACGGCATCCTCGTGCCCGCGGGCCAGGCGCACGCCACCGGCGCCGGGGTGTTCCTCGTCGAGGTGCAGGAGCCCACCGACTTCTCCATCCTCCTGGAGTGGTCGGTCACCACGGCCACGCGCGACGAGTCGCACCTCGGGCTCGGCTTCGACGTCGTGCTGCCCGCCGTGAGCCACAAGGCGCTCCCCGCGCCCGAGCCGGTGCACGTCGGCCTGGACGACCGCGCCGCCGACCTGCTGCGCGGCCTGCCACCCGAAGCCGACCCGTTCTTCCGGGTGGACGTCGCGGCAGGCGACGCCGTGCCGGTGCCGCACGGTTTCGCCGTCGCGGTCGTGCTCGAGGACGGCGAGCCTGGAGTGGGCCGACGGCGGCCAGCCGCTCACCCGCGGCGAGGTGCTGGCCGTGCCCGACGGCATAGGCGACTGGGCGGTGACCGGGCCGCGTGGTCGTCTGCCGACCCGGCGCGACCTGGCCGGAGGTGCACTGAGTGCCCCGCACCGTCAAGGAGGTCATGACCACGCCGCGTGGTCTCGGTGCTGCCCGACGACCCGGCCACGCGCGCGGTCGACCTGCTGCGCCGCTACGGCTTCAGCGCCCTGCCCGTCGCCGACCGCGGCTACCACCTCGTCGGCATGGTCAGCCTGCTGGACGTGCTGCGGTGGCGCGAGGCGCACCCGGAAGACACCGAGGACCCCGCGGTCGGCGAGATCATGACCCGCGACGTGCTCTGGATGCGGCCCTCCGCGAAGCTCACCCTGGTCGGCCACCGGCTGCGCACCTACGGCGAGCTGCGGGTGATGCCGATCGTCGAGCGCGGGGTGCTCGTCGGCGTCGTCACGCGCTCGGACCTGCTGCGGCCGCGGGCGAGCATCGGCGACCGGATCCGGAGCCGGTTCCGCCGCGACGACCGCGACGAGCCCTTGCTGCACATGGCCCGCCCGCGCAGGCCCGGGCCGCGTGCCCCCGACGACGCGCCGATCACCACCGTGATGACCAACGACGTGATCGCCGTGCGGCGCAGCGCCACCCTGTCGCGGGCCGTGGAGCTGATGCTCCAGCACCGGCACACCGCGCTGCCGGTGGTGGAGTGGGACGGGCGGCTGGTCGGGCTGGTGAGCGAGGCCGACGTGCTGGGCGACCCGCTCTACACGCAAGGCCCACGCCGCACCGTCGGCGACGTGATGACGCACGCGCCGATCACCGTCGACGTCGACGCCACCGTCGGCGCCGCCCGCGACCTGATCGCCGATCGCGGGCTGCGGCTGCTGCCGGTGGTCAAGGAGGGCGTGGTCGTCGGCGTGGTGGGCCGCAGCGACCTCGTCTGACCGGTGGGCCGGCTAGGGTCGGGCCGTGGCTGATCTCGCCGCGATCGCCGGGCGGCTCGTCGGGGTCGGCGGTGTCGTCGGCGTGCTGCTGGGCGGCAGCCGGGCCCGCGGCACGCACCACCCCGACTCCGACGTCGACCTTGGCGTCTACTACCGGCCGCCGCTCGACGTCGACGGGCTCGCCGCGCTGGCCCGCGAGCTCGCCGGGCCCGACGCGACGGTGACCCGGCCCGGCGACTGGGGGCCGTGGGTCGACGGCGGCGCGTGGCTCTCGATCGACGGCGTGGCCGTCGACTGGGTCTACCGCGACGTCGACCGCGTGCGGACGGCCTGGCGCGGACGCGCAGGACGGGCGGGTCGCGTGGCAGGCGCAGGTCGGGCACCCGTTGGGCGTGCTCGACGTCTGGTACGCGGCCGAGGTGGCGCTCGGCGTGGTGCTGGCCGACCCGAGCGGTGAGCTGACCCGCCTGCACACCGCGGCCGCCGAGTACCCGGAGGCGCTGGCCGCCACGCTCGTCGCGCGGCTGCCGGAGGCCGGGTTCACGCTGGCCATCGCGCGCAAGACCCTCCACCGCGGCGACGTCACCTACGTCGCGGGCTGCCTGTTCCGGGCGCTCGGGGTGTGCGCGGTCGCGCTGCACGCCCACGCGCGGCGGTGGGTGGTGAACGAGAAGGGGCTCATCGCGGCGGCGGGCGCGCTGCCGGGCGCGCCCGCCGGGTTCGCGGCCCGCGCGCACGGCCTGCTGGCCCGGGTCGGGAGCACGCCCGACGAGCTGGCCGCCACCCTCGACGCCGCCGCGGCGCTGGTGGCCGAGGTGGAGCGCGCGGTCGGCGCCCCACCCCCACCGGCGATCAGGCCGACGACGCCTGAACGGTCAGCGTGACCCGCTTGTTCTTCGGCGCCGACGCGGCCACCACCGTGCCCGACGTCGCCGGGTTGCCGTCGGTGTCGACGACGACGGCCCGCAGCCCGGCCTGCTGCAGCGCGGCCGTCGCCTGCCCGACCGTCAGGCCGACCACGTTCGGCGTCACAGCGGCAACCTCCACCGCGGGCACCTTCGACGCTGCGGGCTTCTTCGACGCCGCGGGTGCCTTCTGCGTCGCGGGCGCCTCCTGCACCGCAGGCTCCTTCGGCGTCACCGGCGCCTTCGGCGTCACCGGCGCCTTCGGCGTCACCGGCGCCTTCGGCACCACGGGTGCCTTCTGCGCCTCGGGCGCCTTCTGCACTGCGGGTGCCTTCGGCACGACAGGCGCCTTCGGCACCTCGGGCGCCTTCTGCACCTCGGGCGCCTTCTGCACCTCGGGCGCCTTCTGCACCTCGGGCGCCTTCTGCACCTCGGGCGCCTTCTGCGCTGCAGGCTTCTGCGCCGTCACCGGCTCCTGCGCCGCAGGCTCGCGGCGGCGTCACCGGTTCGGCACGACGGGCTTCGGCACGACAGGCTTCGGCACCACGGGCGCCGCCACCTCGGCGGGGCCGCTCGACACGACGAGCCCGACCCGGCGTACCTGCGGCCACCTTCGCGCCCGCGCCGGGCGAGCTGCTGATCACCGCGCCCTCGGCCACCGAGTCGCTCGGCTGCGTCTTCACCTGACCGACGACCAGGTTCGCGTCGGTGATCATCGCGCGGGCCGACGCGAGCGGGCTGCCCGCCACGCCCGGCACCACCACCGGCTCGGGCACCGGCTGCACCTCGGGCGCGGGCCCGCTCGACACGACCAGCCCCACCCGCGCACCCGGCGCCACCTGCGCACCCGCACCGCGGCGAACTGCTGATCACCACGCCCTCGGCCACGGTGTCGCTGGGCTTCTCCGTGACCTGGCCGACGACCAGCTTCGCGTCGGAGATCATCGCGCGGGCCGTCGCGAGCGACCTGCCCGCCACGCCGGGCACGAGCACCGGCTCCGGCTGCACCACGGCCCCGCTCGACACGACCAGCCCGACCGACGCACCCGGCGCCACCTGCGCACCCGCACCCGGCGAACTGCTGATCACCACGCCCTCGGCCACCGTGTCGCTGGGCTTCTCCGTGACCTGCCCGACGGCCAGCTTCGCGTCGGAGATCGCCGCGCGCGCCGCATCGAGCGACTTGCCGACGAACGACGGCACGGCGACCTGCACCACACCGCTCGAGACGACGAGGTCGACCGATCCGCCCCGCTCGACGTTCGCGCCGCCCGCCGGGGTCTGCCCGACGACGGTGCCCTCGGCCTCCGAGCCCGCGCGCCGCGTGACCGCGCCGACCTTCAGGCCCGCGGCCTCGATCGCGCGCTGTGCGTCGGCGAGCTGGTCGCCGGTGAGGCCCGGGACCAGGACGAGCTGCGGCGCGGGGGGCGGCGGGGGCGGCGCAGGCGCCACCCCGGCGCCGCGGAGCCCGACCGACACCGTGCCCGTCCGGAGCTGCGCGCTGCGCGGCCCCGCACTCGACGGCGCGAACGTGACGGTCGCCGTGCACACCCTCCCCGGGCCGAGCGCGGCCGGGCAGTTGTCGCTGACGGCGAAGCCGCGGGCGCCGGAGAGCGTGAGCGCCCCGAGGTCCATCGACGCGTTGCCCCGGTTGGTGAGCGTGACGCGGCGCGCCGCCGAGGTGGTGCCGACGGTCTGGTCGCCGAAGCCGAGCGCCGCCGGTGTGACGGCCAGGTCGGGCTGCGGCACGGCCGAACCGGTGCCGCGCAGCGACACGCTCGCCGCCGGACGGCCGTCCGCGTCGGCCACGGTGAGCTGCGAGGTGCGCTCGCCCACGGCACTCGGCGTGAACCGGACGGCCACGCGGCACTCGGTGCTGGGCGCGAGCACGACGCCCGCGCAGCCGTCGCCGTCGACCCGGAAGTCACCCTGCGCGGCGGCCGCCTTGAGCGCCAGCGGTGTGGAGCCCGCGACGACGCGGACCTGCTGCGGCGCGCTGGGCGTGCCTTGCGTCTGCGCGTTGAACGCGAGCACGGAGGGGTTGACGGCCACCGGGACGGGGGGCGGCGGTGCTGCCACGCCCGTGCCGACGATCGGCGCGGTGAGGCCGCCCGGGATCTCCCGGATCTGCCAGGAGAGGCTGGCCCGCTGCTCGCCCGGCGTCGCGGGCGTGAACAGGACCGTCGCGGTGCACCCACCGCCCTTGGGCACCTCGCCGACGCAGCTCGTGTCGACCAGCGTGAACGCGCCGTGGTTGGCCCCGCCGACGGCGACGTTGTCGACGTGCAGCGTGGCCGGGCCGTCGTTGGTGAGCCGGAAGACCTGCGGTGCGCTGGCCTTGTCGACGACCTGGTCGACGAACGCGAGCTGCTGCGGATCCAGCCGCGCGGCGGGGGTCGAACCGGCCTGCGCCAGCCCGACGAACGCCAGCGACCCGAGCAGCGGCAGCAGGACGGCGACGGCCTTCACCGGCGTGGGGACCCGGCCGAGCGCGACCGCGAACCGGCGGCTCGCGGGGGCGGCGGTGATCGTCGCCAGGTTCTGCCGGGTGACCGCGGCAGCCGCGGTGTGGCCCAGCGCCACGCGGATGCCGAGCGCGCCCGAGAGCAGGTCGTAGGCCGCCTCCAGGTCGCCGCGGCCGAGCGCGCCGGTGCCGAGCTGGTGCAGGGCCATGGCCTCCGCGGCCTGGTCGCCGAGTAGCGCGCGCGGCCTCGAGCGTGGCCAGCAGGCAGGAGTGCCAGGCGTCCCAGCGGCCCGCGGCGGCGTAGGCGCCGTCGAGCACCGCGCCGATGGCGAGCACGGCACGCCAGGACTGCTCCTGGCGAGCCACCTCCTGGAGCATCCGGAACGGCTCCGCCGTGCCACCCGCGACGAGCTCGGCGTTCGGGTGGCGCCGGGCCCAGGTCGCGAACGCCGCCACCAGCTCCGCACGGCGTTGCGGCAGGCCCCACTCGGTCGGGTCGAGCGCGCCGCCCGCGAAGCGGTACGTACGGGTGGCGGACGCCGTCACCAGCCCGCAGCCGACCCACCGGCGCAGCCGTTCGGTGACGTCGGGCACGCCGGACGCGGCCGCGAGCTGCTCAGCGGAGAGCTCGACGCCGGGCACCGCGCCGAGCAGCCCCAAGAGCCGCCGGTCCTGCGGGGAGTCGACGGCGAACGGCGGTGGCCCCTCGTCGAGGGCGGAGGCGACGAACTCGGCCGTGGGGTGCGTGCTCGCGCTGAGGCCGAGCTGGATGAGGGCCGCGGGGGCGCCGCGGGTGAGGCCCCACAACGCGTACACCACGCTGCGCTCCACCGGCTCGCCGACGACGTGCGCGAGCAGCTCGCCCGCGGCGTCGACCGTGAGCCCGTCGAGCTTCACCGAGCGCATCACCCCGCCGACGTTGCGGCCCGCGAACACGAAACCGCAGTTCGGGAGCAGGTACTGCAGCTCGGCGACGTCGGCGGCGGACAGCTCGACGTCGTCGAGGAGCACCGCGGCGCGCGCCGGTCGCAGGAGCTCGCGCAGCTGCTCGAGGGTGGGCCGCATCGGCACGTCGGTGGTGCAGAACGTGGTGAAGAGGGCCTGGAGGAGGTCGTCGCGGGACAGGTCCCGGGCCGAGAGGCACACCACCCCGCCGTAGGCGGCGGCGAGCGCGGGGTGGTGGGCGACGTGCCGCAGAACCGTCGTGGCGCCCATGCCGGGCGGCGCCTGCAGCGCGACGGAGCCGTACGCCGCGAGCTCGGCCAGCACCTGCTCGGCCTCGTCGTCGCGGCCGAAGACCGGCCCCCGCGGGCCGGGCGGGAAGCGCACCCAGCGCAGGACGACGCCTGCTGCGGCGGCCGGGCGGACGGTGACCGCGTTGCCCCGCACCCGGTCGACCCGCATCCGCAAGGTGTTGCGGCCGTGCGCCAGCTGCCCGACGGCGTCACCCGTGACGGTGACATCGGCGCGGATCTCTCCCGCCCCCCGATGCGCCATGGCTACCCTCCGATCGAAGGCGCGTCTCCACGACCCCCCGTGACAAGGATGGGTGACGGAGGGCCGAAATACCTACCCCTCTCAGGATCTTGTTGTCAACGGATCGCCGAGCTGCGTCCTCGCGTGGCTCACGGACCGAAGGTGTTGCGGAACTCGGTGGCGGCGAGATCGCCCGCCGCGCCGACGATCTTCCCGACGAGCGGGCTCAGCACCAGCTCGCTCACCGCGCCCGCCAGCTTCGGCAGGTGCGCGCTGAACCAGTCGCGGATGAACGCCATCCGGCGCACCTTCGGCGCCCCGGCGAGGATGGCGTCCTCCAGCTCGTCGACCAGCTCGGTGGCCTCCTGCCGCCGCTCCGGCGGCGCCTCGGCCCGCACCTTCGCCTTGAGGGCGGCGACGAGCGCGTGCACCTCGGCGCGGTCGGCTTCGCTGATACCCACTGTCGCTGCCCCTCGCTCGCATGCGCGGCTCACCCACAAGAGCGACGGGGACGGCGATAAATACCTCTCGCGGTCCCGCGGTGCCGCGACAATGCCCAGGTGAGCAAGATCGCGGGCGCGGAGCGGGCACGCACCGCCGGGTTCGGCAGGCTGGAGCTGGGCCTGCGGCAGGCGGGCGACTGGTACCTGTGGGGTCCCTACCTCTCGGAGCGCCAGTGGGGCACGGTGCGGGAGGACTACAGCGCCGACGGCGAGGCGTGGACGCCGACACCCTGCACGTGCTGCCGCACCTGTGGTACCGCAACACCTGGTCCTGGGACGGCACGGCCCCCCACGAACTGGTCGCCGACGGCGCGACCGTGCGCACCGACCACCCGTTCCTCGGCCCGCTCACGCTGGACGTCGGCCCCGGCCCCGACGGCACCCCGCCCGAGCTGCTGTTCTGCGACAACGAGAGCAACTCCGCCCGGCTCTTCGGGGTGCCCGGCCCGCGCTACCCGAAGGACGGCATCAACGACCACGTCGTGGCGGGCGCCGCCACCGTCAACCCCGCGGCGCGCGGCAGCAAGTGCGCGGCGTGGTACCGGCTCACGGTGGGCGGCGGCGAGACCGTGGAGCTGCGGCTGCGGCTCTCCCCCGGCGGCGGGCCGGACTTCGACGACGTGGTCGCCGCCCGCCGCGCCGAGGCCGACGAGTTCTACGCCGACCTGACGCCCGACGCGGCCTCCGCGGACGAGGCGCGGGTGCTGCGCCAGGCGTTCGCCGGGATGCTGTGGAGCAAGCAGTTCTACCACTACGACGTCGCTACCTGGCTCGACGGCGACCCGGCCCAGCCCCCACCGCCGCAGCAGCGCCACGGCGGCCGCAACGCCCGTTGGCGCACCTTCGACGCCTACGACGTGCTCTCCATGCCCGACACCTGGGAGTACCCCTGGTTCGCGGCCTGGGACCTGGCGTTCCACTGCGTCGCGCTCGCGCACGTCGACCCCGCGTTCGCGAAGTACCAGCTCACGCTGCTGTGCCGGGAGTGGTTCCAGCACCCCGGCGGGGCGCTGCCCGCCTACGAGTGGGACTTCGGCGACGTCAACCCGCCGGCGCACGCCTGGGCCGCGCTGGAGGTGTTCGTCCTCGACGGCGGGCGCGACCTGGACTTCCTGTCCCGGGTGTTCGACAAGCTGCTGGTGAACTTCACGTGGTGGGTCAACCGCGAGGACGCCGGGGGCTCGAACCTGTTCGAGGGCGGGTTCATGGGCTTGGACAACATCGGCCCGATCGACCGCTCGCACCTGCCCGTCGCCGGACGGCTTGAGCAGTCCGACAGCACCGGCTGGATGGCGGGCTACGCGGCCGTGATGGCCACGATCGCGGCGATCCTGCACCGCAGCGGCCACCGGCCCGCGGTGGACCTGGTGCAGACGTTCCTCGAGCACTTCGCCGCCATCCGCGACGCCCTGGACGGCATCGGCCTGTGGGACGACGTCGACGGCATGTTCTACGACCGGCTGTGCACGCCCGAGGGCACGGTGCCGATCAAGGTGCGGTCGATCGCGTCGATGATCCCGATGCTGGCGGGCGGCGTCGTCAACGGCGAACGGCTCGACGGCACGCTCTCGGTGACCAAGCGGTTCGGCCGGTTCCTGCGCCGCCACGGCCTGGACGAGCCCGCGCGGCTGGCCGACGCCGGGCTGCTGCGCGGCTCCGGGGACAACAGGCGGCTGTTCGTGAGCGTGGTCGGGGTCGACCGCGTCGAGCAGATGCTCGCCGCGCTGCTCGACCCGGCCGAGTTCCTCAGCCCGCACGGGCTGCGGTCGCTCTCGGCCCGCCACCGGGCCCACCCGGCCGTGCTGCAGTTCGACGGCCTGTACGCGAGCGTCGACTACGAGCCCGCCGAGTCGACGACCGCGATGTTCGGCGGCAACTCCAACTGGCGCGGGCCGGTGTGGTTCCCGGTGAACTACCTGGCCGTGGCCGCGCTCGACCGGTACTACCGCTTCTTCGGCGACGACCTGCAGGTCGAGTACCCGACCGGCTCGGGGCAGCGCACCACGCTCGACCGCGTCGCCGACGACCTGCGCGCCCGGCTGGTCTCGCTCTTCCTCGCCGGGCCCGACGGGCGGCGCCCGGTGTTCGGCGGGGTGGAGAAGATGCAGACCGACCCCCGCTGGCGCGACCAGATCCTGTTCTACGAGTACTTCGACGGCGACAACGGCGCCGGCCTCGGCGCGTCGCACCAGACCGGCTGGACGGGCCTCGTGGCCGACCTGATCCGCCGCCGCCACAAGGCCGTCCCCCGACGTTCGAGGTCGTGCAGCGCCTCCTCACCACACCGGCGCCGCCATCCGAATGAGGTGGTGGTGGGCGACGCCGATAGCGGGTACACCGTCTTCCGTGGCGAAATCCGGCGGCGAGAGCACGCTCACCGTGCTGCTCGCGATGGGCGCGAACCTGGCGGTCGGCGTGGCGAAGCTCGTGGCGGGGCTGCTCACCGGCAGCGCGGCCATGCTGTCGGAGGCCGCGCACTCGGTCGGCGACACCATGACCGAGGTGCTGCTGCTCACCGCCCTCAAGCGCTCGACCAAGCCGCCGGACCGCACGCACCCGTTCGGCTACGGCAAGGAGCGCTACGTCTTCTCGCTGCTCGCCGCCGTGTCGATCTTCGTGGCGGGCGCGCTGTTCTCGATCTACCAAGGTGTGCACACGCTGCTGGGCGGGCCCGAGGAGAAGCAAGAGCGTGCTCGTCGCGCTGATCGTGCTGGTGGTCGCGGCCGCGATCGAGGGGGTGTCGCTCGCGCAGGCCATCCGGCAGGTCCGCGCGGAACGCAGCAAGGAGCAGCTCGACCTGCGCACGTTCCTCCGCAGGAGCGACGACCCGACCGTCATCACGGTGCTCTACGAGGACAGCGCGGCGATCACCGGCCTGGTGATCGCGTTCGCGGGCGTCGGGCTCACCGCCCTCACCGGCTCCCAGGTCTGGGACGGGCTCGCCTCACTGCTGATCGGGCTCCTGCTGGTGGCCGTCGCCTACGGCCTCACCCGCACCAACATGGCGCTGCTCATCGGGCGCCAGGCCGACCCGCGGCTGGTGCGCGCCATCGGCAGACGGCTCGCCGAGCAGCCGGAGGTGGACGAGGTGGTGGACCTGCTCACGATGCTCACCGGCACCGACAAGGTGCTCGTGTGCGCGCGGCTGGACTTCGCGCAGTCGGCGACGTCGGACGACATCGAGCACGCCTGCGTGCGGATCGACAACACGCTGCGCGAGGAGTTCACCGACGTCGACGAGGTGTTCCTGGAGCCGGTGCCGCGCGGCGACCCGGAGCTGCGCGAACGGGTGCGCGCCCGCTACGGCACCGACCTGCGCAACCTCACGCCCTGAAGCCCTCAGACCCGGTGCGCCCACACGGCGCAGAGCGGGTCACCGCCCGGCGGCGTGGGCCTGCGCTCGCCGCGAAGGTCGCGGAACCGGTCGGCGGCGGCGAAGTACGCCGCGACGATCTGGAGGTGGCCGCGGTCGTCGGTGGCCAGCCACCCGCGGATGGCCTTGGTCGGGAAGCAGCGGTTGGAGAACGTCACCACGAAGCGACCGCCCGGCCGCAGCACCCGCGCGACCTCGCCGAAGACCTCCACCGGCCGCACGAGGTAGTCCACCGAGACGCAGCAGGTGACGTCGTCGAAACTGGCGTCGGCGAACGGGAGCGCGGGGTCGACGTTGAGGTCGTGGACGACGTGCTCGGCCAGCACCGGGTTGGCCGCGAGCTCGGCGGCGTTCATGCCCAGCCCGACGAGGCGCCGGGGCGGCGCGCGGAAGTGCGACACCCACGACGACATCAGGTCGAGGACCTCCCCCTCGACGGACAGCTCGGCGTACAGGTCGCCGACCGCGGCGATCGCGCCCTCGTCGATGTGGGTGACCAGCCGTGGCGGCCCGTAGAACGCCGTGTCGGGCCCGGGGTCGGCGCGGTCGAAGAACCAGTCCGGGAACAAGGGTTCCGCCACGGACCCACGCTACGGCCGCGGGCTCAGTCCAGCAGATCGGCGGCGCGGGCCACCTGCTCGATCTCACCACGGCGCCCGACCGGGTCGCCCTGCTCGCAGGCCTGATCAGCCGCCTCGGGTGAGGGGACTCCACTGGCTGGAAAGGGCGCGCCGCCGACGTCCGCGCGTATCAGGCTCGGGGGCGAGCAGAGGGGGCGCCCATGTCCGGATCCGTGCGCAGCGCGACCACCGAGCACCCGTCCGAGGCGAGCGGGCTGCGCACGGCGCTGGCCACCGTCTGCATCTCCGGCACGCTGGAGGACAAGCTCGCCGCCGCCGCGGCGGCCGGGTTCGACGGCGTCGAGATCTTCGAGCCGGACCTGGTGGTGTCGGCGCTCTCCCCCGCCGAGATCCGGGCCCGCTGCGCCGACCTGGGCCTCTCGATCGACCTCTACCAGCCCTTCCGCGACCTCGACTCCACCGACCCCGAGCGGTACGCGCACAACCTCCGGCGCGCCGAGCGCAAGTTCGAGATCATGGCCGAGCTGGGCACCGACCTCATCCTGGTCTGCTCCGCGGTGGCCCCGGACGCCGTCGCCGACATGGAACTCCTCGCCGCCCAGCTGCACGGCCTCGCCGAACGGGCCGAGGCGAACGGGATGCGCGTGGCCTACGAGGCGCTCGCCTGGGGCACCCGGATCTCGACCTACGAGCAGTCCTGGGACGCCGTGCGGCGGGCCGACCACCCCGCGCTCGGCCTGTGCGTGGACAGCTTCCACATCCTGTCCCGCGGCTCGGACCCCGCGGGCATCGAGGACATCCCGGCCGAGAAGCTGTTCTTCCTCCAGCTCGCCGACGCCCCGCACATGAACATGGACGTGCTGCAGTGGAGCCGCCACCACCGGCTCTTCCCCGGCCAGGGCGCCTGGGACCTGCCCGCCTTCCTGGGCCACGTGCTGGCCGCGGGCTACACCGGGCCGTTGTCGCTCGAGGTGTTCAACGACGTCTTCCGCCAGTCCGACCCGCGCCGCGCCGCGGTGGACGCCCGCCGCTCCCTGCTGGCGCTGCGCGAGGCGACCGCGCCGAGCGCGGGCGATCCGCCGCCCACCCCGGAGCTGCACGGGTTCGCGTTCACCGAGATCGCCGCCGACGCCACTTCCGGCGCGGCCGTCGCGGAGCTGCTCGCCGCGCTCGGCTTCGCGCACACCGGACGGCACCGCAGCAAGCCGGTGCAGCTGTGGCAGCAGGGCGAAGCCCGCGTGGTGCTCACCGAGTCGGGCGGCGACGGCGCGTCGGTCGTGGCGCTCGGCATCGAGACCGCCGACCCGACCGCGGCCGCGGGCCGGGCCACGGCGTTGCTCGCGCCGCCGCTGCCCCAGCACCACGGCCCCGCCGAGGCCGACCTGCTCGGCGTCTCCGCGCCGGACGACACGGCGGTGTTCTTCTGCCACACCGCCACCGAGGGCGTCAGCTGGTTGGCCGACTTCCTGCCGACGGACGCCGAGCCCGGCACGGGGTGGGTCACGCACGTCGACCACGTGGCGCTGACCCAGCCCTACGACAACTTCGACGAGGCCGCGCTCTTCTACCGTTCCCTGCTCGGCCTGCTCACCCAGCACGCGTCCGAGATCGCCGCTCCGTTCGGCCTGGTGCGCAACCGGGCCGTGAGCGACCGCGGCCTGACCGTGCGCGTGTGCCTCTCGGTGTCGGCGCTGCGCCGCGGCGACTGGGCGCCCGGGGTGGCCGACCCGCAGCACATCGCGTTCGCGTGCGACGACGTGCTCGCGCTCGCCCGCCGCGCCCGCGCCGCCGGTGCGCCGCTGCTGGACATCCCGGACAACTACTACGACGACCTCGACGCCCGCCTCGCCCCCGCCGACATCGACGAGCTGCGGGAGCTCGGCGTGCTCTACGACCGCGACGCGGAGGGCGAGTTCCGCCACTTCTACACCCACGTGCTGGGCGGACGGGTCTTCTTCGAGGCCGTGCAGCGCTCCGGCGGCTACGCGGGCTACGGCGAGGTCAACGGTCCGGTGCGGATGGCGGCGCACCGGCGGGCGCGGCTCCTGGGCTGACCGGGCGCGCGTCGCGCGCGGGCCCGGGTACGGCCGTGCGCTCTTCGGCGTCCGCCGCACGGCCGGGTACGGCCGTGCGCTCTTCCGGAGCCCGCCGCGCGCTCTCCGTCGTCCGCCGCGCCGAAGCTGCGCGCGTCGTCGAACGTGATCAGCCGGTGCCCGCGGTTGCGCGAGAACGTGAGCGCGCGGGCCCACGTGTAGATCGTGCCGATCCGGTTGCCCCAGCCGATCAGGTACAGCACGTGGATGAAGCCCCACATCGTGTACCCGATCACGCCGGTGAACTTCATGCCGAACGCGTCGGCGATGGCGGACCGGTGCCCGATCGTGGCCATGTTGCCTTTGTCGAAGTACTTGAACGGCTCGGTCTTCTCGTCGCCCGAAAGCCTGCCTGCGATCAGCTTCCCGACGTACTTGCCCTCCTGCATGGCGGGCTGCGCCACCCCCGGCAGGTTGTTCAGCGCCACCATGTCGCCGAGCGCGAACACCTCGGGGTGCCCGGCCAGCGAGCAGTCGGGCTGCACGGGGATGCGGCCCGCCCGGTCGACTTCGAGACCGGCCTTCTGCGCGAGCAGCTTCGCCAGCGGCGACGCCTGCACGCCCGCCGCCCAGATCCGCGTGCGGGTGCGGATCACCTCCAACCCGTCGGGGCCCTTGACGGTGATGCTCTCGTCGTCCATGTCGACGGCCAGCGTGTTGAGCCGCACGTCGACGCCCATCGACTCCAGCTTGTTGCGGCTGTACTCGCGCAGCTTCTCGGGGAACGGGCCGAGCACCGCGCCCGCCCCCTCCAGGAGCAGGATCTGGGCCTCCTTCGTGTTGACGGTGCGGTAGTCGCGCGGCAGCACCTTGTGCGCGAGCTCGGCCACCTGCCCCACCAGCTCCACGCCGGTCGGGCCCGCCCCGATCACGACGAACGTGAGCCACTCCGCCCGCTCGACCGGGTCGGTGGCGATCTCGGCCATCTCGAACGCGAGCAGGATGGCGTCGCGCAGGTGCCGGGCGTTCTCGACCGTCTTCATGCCGGGGGCGTAGCGGGCGAAATCGTCACGCCCGAAGTAGGAGTGCGTGGCGCCCGCCGCGACCACGAGCGTGTCGTAGGGCAGCGCGAGCGGCCGCCCGTCCGGGCCCTTGGCCGCCACCACCCGCCCTTCGAGGTCGATGTCGGTGACCTCGGCCAGCACCGCGCGCGCGTTCGCCTGCTTCTTGATCACACCGCGCAGGGCGGGCGCGATCAGTCCGGGCGGCAGGATGCCCGCCGCCACCTGGTAGAGCAGCGGCTGGAACAGGTGGTGGTTGGTGCGGTCCACCACCGTGACGTCCACGTCGGCGTGCGCCAACGCGCGCACCGCGTTGAGCCCGCCGAAGCCCCCGCCGACGATGACGACCTTGTGCCGGTCGGTCATGTCGGCAGCTGTGCGACGTCGCGCAGCTCCTCGGGGGTGGCCACGCCGAATCCGAAGAACTCCAGGTAAGCGGGGATCTGCTCGAAGAGCATGTCGCTGCCCACCTGGATCGGGCAGCCGCGGGCCTGCGCCGCGGCGAGGAACGGGGTGATCGTCTGCTTCATCACGACCTCTCCGACGAACGTGCTCGGCGCGATCCGCTCGACGTCCATCGGCAGCGGGTCGCCGTCGTTCATGCCGAGCGGGGTGGCGTTGACCACGAGGTCGTAACCGTCGGGGTCCTTCGAGCCCGTCTCGATCTGCATCTCCGGGTAGTGCGCGTGCAGCCGCTCGGCCAGTCCGTCGGAGGCGGCCTGGTTGGGGTCGAAGAGGCCCATCCCGCTCAGCCCGGTGGCGGCCAGCGACGCGGCGATCGGCGAGCCGACGCCGCCGTTGCCGACGACCAGCGCGCGGGCGCCTGCGAGCGCGAACCCCTTGCGCTGCACGCCGCGCACGAACCCGGCGCCGTCGAACTGGTCGCCGAGCAGGCTGCCGTCCTCGCGCACCAGCACGGCGTTGGCCGCACCGGCGATCGTGGCGGTGGGCGTGAGCTCGTCCACCAGCTCGCAGGTGACGACCTTGTGCGGCATCGTGACGAGCGCGCCGCGGATGTTCGACATCTTGAACAGCAGCGGGAAGATCGCCCGGTACTCCTCGGGCTTCACGCCCATCGGCACGACGACCGCGTCGATGCCCTTCTTGTCGAACCACGGGTTGTAGATCATCGGCGCTTTGAAGGCGAATGTCGGGTAGCCCAGGTGCGCGACGACCGTCGTCTTGCCGCTGATCACTTCTTCAGCTGCTCCCGCATCACGCCGAGCACGACCTCGGAGGTCTCCCGCACGAAGTTGGCGTGGGTGCTGGCCAGGGTGGCCGCCCACTCCATGCCCGAGCCCTTGGCGGCCTGCTCCTCGAGGTCCAGGAAGTTCTTGAGCATCCGCTCGTAGCCCTCCAGCCAGGCGAGGCCGTTCTCCTTCGCCTTGTCGACGACCTGCGCCGACAAATCCTGCACCCGCTTGACGGTGGCTTCCATGTCGGACGGGTCGGTCATGGCGGTCCTCCCTCGATGCGCTTTCCCGCGAGACTTCCACCCCCGGCGGCGGGCGCACGCGGCCTTCCGGTCAGTGAGAGCCGCGGTCAGGTACCACTCGTAGACGCCGTCCGGCCGGGTGCGCCGTTCGACCTCGCCGGACCACCGCAGATAGGCGATGTGCGAGAGCGTCTCGTTGATCGCGAGCTGGCGCTGGTGGGCGAGGATGGCCTTGGCGACGAGCCGGTCGGCCAGCTCCACCACCGACGACGGCTCCGCCGCGATGGCCTGGCGCACCTTCTCCAGCCTGCCGCAGCTTGGTGCGGTAGATGGCCTCGATCCGCCCGGCCGGGTCGTCGAACGGGTGCCCGTGGCCGGGCAGCACGTGCGTCGGGCGCAGGTCGGCCACGCGGCGCAGCGAGTCGAGGTAGCTGCGCAGCGGGTCGGCGTCGAAGCCGCGCTCGAACGTGACGGGCGGGGTGATGCCGGGCAGCAGGTGATCGCCGGAGAGCAGCACGCCCCGCGCGGGCGAGTGCAGGCAGACGTGGCCCAGCGAGTGGCCGGGCGTGTGCACGACGTCCCAGGCGTCGCCGCCGATCTCGAGGCGCTCGCCCCCGCGCAACCGGGTGGAGGCCTCCACCACCGAGTGCAGGTAGGGCAGCCAGCGGGTGAGGTGGTCGGCGAGGTCCATCCGCTCGGCCTCGGACACCCCGTGGTCCTCGTAGGTGTCGCGGCGCCGCGCGCGGGCCGTGTCGGGGTGGCGGTACTTCTCGCAGTCCAGGTCGGTCATCGCGTGCATCACGAGCTGCGCGCCGGTCTCCTCCATGACCTTGCCCGCGAGGCCGTAGTGGTCGATGTGCGCGTGCGTGACGACGATGCGGCCGACGTCGCCGAGCGCGTACCCGGCGCCGTTCAGCCCGGCGGTGAGCGCGGCCAGGCCGCCGTCGGGGAGGTCGGGGCGCCACACCCCGCAGTCGACGACGGTCACGCGGTCGCCGTCGGCCAGCACGTAGCAGTTGACGCTCTGGACGGCGTTGACCCCGATCGGCAGGACCACGCGCGTGATCCCGTTCATCCGTGCATGCGCTCCAGCAGCGTGAACCAGACGCGCAGCTCGACGCGGTACTCCACCGAGGCGCCGTCGACCACGCCGGTGATGTCGGCGACCTCGAAGGAGGTGATCCCGTCGAGGGTGAGCCGGGCGCGGTCGAGCGCCTCGGTCACGGCGTCCTGGATGGTGGTGCCGGTGCCGATGAGCTCCACGGCCTTCTGCACGCTCACGGCGTGATCCTTTCCGAGCGTTGGAAGAGTCGGTAGAGGTAGACGAGCGCGGGCACCAGCACGCACGAGCCGACGACCAGCGTGACCAGCATCGCCACCAGGGTGGCGCTGCCCGGCCGCGGCGTCCGCGATCGTGAGGTCCGGCGGCAGCACGTAGGGGTACTGGGCCGCGGCCCAGCCGATGAGGATCGTGGCGACGGCGAGCGCCGCCGTCACCCGCGCCACCGCGTAGCGGCGGAGCACCAGCAGCACGATCGAGGCCACGCCCGCGAGCACGGACAGCGCCACCACGGGCAACGCCTGGCCGAAGAGGCCGTCGGCGAGCTGCGGCGCGTCGGCGCGCAGCACGAAGAGGCCCACGAGCCCGACGAGGCCGGTGACCGCGGCGGTGCCCAGCGCCCGTAGCCGGAACCCCTCCGCGAGCTCGGGGTGCCCGTCGCGCAGCGCGTCGAGGCAGAGGAAGACCGCGGCCAGGTAGGCGCACGTCAGCACGGCGAGCACGCCGCCGAGCGTCGAGGTGGGGTTCACCCAGCTGGTCACGACGTCGCCCTTGGCGATGCCCTGCGGCACCCGCCCGGACGCCACGCCGCCGACGACCGCGCCCAGGAAGTACGGCGTGACCAGCGACGACACCGCGAACGCCGCGCCGAGGAAGCGGCGCATCGGCAGCGTGGTGATGCTCTTGCGGAACGCGAACGCCGCACCGCGGGCGATCATCCCGAAGGCCGCGAGGGTGAGCGGCACGTACAGCGTGGACGCCACGGGCGTGAACCCCGCCGGGAACCCGGTCCACAGCACGACCAGCACGAAGATCAACCAGACGTGGTTGGCCTCCCAGACCGGCCCGATCGCGTGCTCGATCACCGCCGCGCTGGGGCGCGCCGCGGCGGGTGCCGCCCGCGAGGAGGTCCCAGATGCCCGCGCCGAAGTCGGCGCCGCCGAACAGCGCGTACGCGATGAGGCCGACGAACATCACGCCCAGCACGACCTCGGCGAGCGTCACGGCACCGGCTCGAGTTCTTGGGGCGCCGCCACGTCGTGCGAGCGGGCCAGGCGGCGCAGCACGACCACGGTGAGCACGGTCAGCACGGCGTAGATGGCGGCGACGGCGAAGAAGCCGAGCGCGAGGCCGGGCGCCGGGCTCACGGCGTCGGCCGTGCGCAGGATGCCGTACACGATGAACGGCTGGCGGCCGACCTCGGTGGTGATCCAGCCCGTCTCCATCGCGACCACCGCCGCCACGCCGGACACCGCCGTCGCGCGCAGGAACCACAGCGAGCCGGGGATGCGGTGCTCGCCGCCACCAGGTCCAGCCCAGCCACAGCGCGAGCAGCATCAGCGCCGAGCCGATGCCCGACCATGGTGTTGTAGGCGAGGTGCACGACGTTCACCGGCGGACGCAGGTCGGGCGGCACGCTCTGCAGGCCGATCACCTCGCCGTTGGGGTCGTGGGTCACCAGGAGCGACAGCCCCCAGGGGATCTCCAGCGCCCACTGCAGCCGGTCGTTCAGGAAGATGCCGCCGAGCGAGAGCGGCACCCCGCGGCCCGTGTCGAAGAGCCCCTCCATCGCGGCCAGCTTCACCGGCTGGTTCTCGGCGACGGTGGTCGCGATCCAGTCGCCGACCAGGAGCTGGATCGGCGTCGCGACCGTGGCGAAGGTCAGCGGGATCAGCAGGCCGAAGCGGTGGTAGCGGTCGCGGCGGCCGCGGAGCATCCCCACCGCGTACACCGAGGCGACCAGGTAGCCCGTCACCATGTAGGCGGCGATCAGCATGTGCACGAACTGCGGCCACGTCGACGGGCCGAACATCGCCCCGACCGGGTCGGCGTCCACCACGCGCCCGTTCTCCATCCGGAAGCCGGTGGGGTTGTTCATCCACGCGTTCGCCGCGATCACGAAGAACGCGCCCGCGACCCCGGAGACGATGATCGGCAGCGCGCTCAGCATGTGCGCGCGCGGCGACATCCGGTCCCAGCCGAAGAGGTAGATGCCCACGAAGATGGCCTCGAGGAAGAAGGCGAAGCCCTCCAGCACGAACGGGAAGCCGTAGACCTCGCCGAACGGCGCCATCAGGCCGGGCCAGAGGATGCCCATCTCGAACGACAGCAGCGTGCCCGACACCGCGCCCGCGGCGAACAGCACGCCCATCGCCTTGGCCCAGGTGTGGGCGAGGTCGAGGAGTATCGGGTTGCCGCGCTTGTGGGCGCGCCACTCGGTGAACACCACGATCGTCGGGAACGCGATCCCGAAGCACGAGAACACGATGTGCCAGCCGAGCGACAGCGCCATCTGCATGCGCGCCGGGAACAGGTTCTCCGCCGCGCCGGCCAGCACGAGTGCGTGGTCCACGCGATCAGCATGGTCGGGTCGGGGGCGGTGGCGCTCGTCTTCCCGTCCGGCGGAACCCGTGTGCTTGACATAGTTAACGCTTCTGTGTACTTTAGTTTGCGTACCCACCGACAACCGAAGGAGAACACCATGTACGCGCCCACCGAAGACCTCACCCGCATCGCCAACAACAGCCGCGACGCCGTCGCCGCCGCGCTGAACGCCTGGGCCGAGGCCGCGCAGCGCTACGCCGCGGATTTCGACGCCAAGCATCCGGTGCCCGACGCCGCCGAAACCCAGGCCGCCATCGACACCGCCTACGACCTGGCGGGCAAGCTGCTCGCCGAGCAGCGCGCCTACGCCACCAGCGTCATCGCCGCGAGCAAGGAGGCCACCGAGGCCGCCACCGAGCGCTTCCGCACGCTCGCGCCGAGCTTCCCGGCGCCCGCCGCCGTCTGACCCCCGCATGATCGAGAGCCCGTCCGACCACCGCTCGGGCGGGCTCTCCCCGTCACCGCCACGCGACGGCCGCGGGCCCGCCGGAGGGGGTGGGCCCGCGCCCCCGCGTTGCGCGGTGACGGTACGAGGGCCCCGTCCGGCCACCGCCGGGCGGGGCCTTCCGCTTCCCCGCGTGCCGAGCGCGCCCTCCGTCACCGTCGGGTGGGGTCCTCCGTCACCGCCGGGTGGCGGCCCTCCGGCCACCGCCGGGTGCGGCCCTCCGGTCACCGCCGCGTCGGGACCTCCGCCGCCGCCAGCCGTTCGCGCTGCGGCGTGACGACGTAGCGCGGGTCACGGGTCGACGCGACGCCCGCCTCGAACACGCCGAACCGCTGCAGCACGCTGCCCGGCCGCCAGCGCGAGCCCCGCCCCCACGGCGGCCACGCGGCTGCGCCGGGCCAGCAGGGTGCCCGCGAGGCCGCCCGCCGTGAGGTACTCCGACCAGCGCCGCAGCGTGTGCGCCCGGCCCGTGGTGTAGGCCTCGGCGACCATCCCGATCCGGTGCTCCAGCACCCGCGACGCCACGAGCTCGGCCGCCGCCCCCACCGCCGCGAACGTGCGGGCCGGGCCCGCCTCCGCGGGCGGCACGAGCGCCATCGCCAGCCCGCCCGAGCTCGCCGCGGCCGAGCCGGTGAACACGAACGGCAGGTACGGGTGCGCGGTGTTCCACGCGGGCACGGCCGTCTGCGACAGCAGCACCGCCGTGTAGCCCGCCAGCGCGGGCGCGAGCGCGGCCGACGACAGCGACGCAGGCCGGGCCAACCGCCGCAGCAACCGGGTGAGCCGCCACCGCGCGGGCAGCACCTCGGCCGCGGCGGCCAGCCCGATGCCGGGGCTGTAGGCGGAGAGGATCCACGTGCCGACGCTCATCGGCGACGTCGGTTTGGCCACCCGGAGCATGTGGTGGAACCGCAGGGGCCTGCCGAGGTCGGACACCAGGAAGTACATGCTCGCCCCCAGGCCGGCCACCGCGGTGACGCGCGTGCGGCGGCGCAGGCGGGCTCGCCCGGTGAGGTCGGCGCCCACCGAGAGCAGGGTCGATCCCCCGGACAGCCCGCCCGCGAACAGGTAGGCGGGGATCCGCCAGTCCCATGCGGGCGGCTTGAGGATGGGCCGCCCGTAGTACGAGTGGTCGTCCGGCCGCGGCGGCGGCAGCGGCTCCGCCCGGCGGCTCACCGCGCACCGCCGCCCGGCGGGCACCCCGAGCCCGCGCACACCGTCGGGGGTCGGCGCACATTGCCCGCAATGTGCGCAGGCCCCACGCGGTGTGCGTGAGCCCCGCTGACCCTCATCGGCGCCCCAGGAACGAGCCCACGGCCGCGGCGAGGAACGCCCCGGCGGCCGCCCCGACGAACTTCCACATCCGCACGGCGTCGCGGGTGGGCACGACCGGGTCCGGCGGCAGCCCGTACACCTCCGGCTCGTCGAGGAGCAGGAAGAACGCGCCGTTGCCGCCCACGCCGTCGTGCTCGTCGGCGCCGTAGAGCCGGGCCCCGGTCTCGCCGCGCTCGTGCAGCGTGGCGACCCGCGCCGCCGCGCGTTCGCGCAGCTCGTCGAGCTCGCCGAACTGGATCGACTCGGTGGGGCAGGCCTTCGCGCAGGCCGGTTCGAGGCCGCCGTGCAGCCGGTCGTAGCAGAGCGTGCACTTCTGCGCGCGCCCGTCGCCCGGCCGCCGCTCGATCACGCCGTACGGGCACGCCGACACGCAGTAGCCGCAGCCGTTGCAGATGTCCTGCTGCACGACGACCGAGCCGAACTCCGTGCGGAACAGCGCGCCCGTCGGGCACACGTCCAGGCACCCCGCGTGCGTGCAGTGCTTGCAGACGTCCGACGCCATGAGCCAGCGCAGCCCGTCGACCGCGGGCATGCCCAGGTCGACCGGCTTGCTCTGCTCGACGAACGCCACGTGCCGCCAGGCGTTGGCGCCCAGGTCGCCGGTGTTGTCGTGCGACATCCCCAGCAGGTCGAGGTGCTCGGCGGCGGGCACCCCGTTCCACTGCTTGCACGCCACCTCGCACGCCTTGCAGCCGATGCACACCGACGTGTCGGTGAAGAACCCGACGCGCGGCGGGTGGTCGACGTGCCCGGCGTCGCCCGCGACGTCGTCGAGCGGACCGAAGAGGCTGTTCACGCCATCCCTGCCCTCCGGCGGTAGTCCGCCACGTAGTCCAGCAGCGCTTTGCCGGTGGGGCGCGGGCCCGGTCGGACGTCGCAGGTCGCCACCTTGCCCTCCTGGATACCCACGTTGGGGTCGGCGACGATGCCGAGCAGGTCGTTCATCACGTCGCCCTTCGCCAGGCCGCGCCTGCCGAAGTGGTAGGGCATCCACACCTGGTGCACCACCTTGCCCTGCACCCGCAGCGGCGGGATCCGCTCGGTGACGACCGCGCGCGCCTGCACCGCCGCGCGGGTGGTGACGACGTGGCACCACTGCCCGTGCACGAGCCCGCGCTCTGCGGCCAGCTGCGGCGACACCTCGACGAACAGCTCGGGCTGCAGCTCGGCCAGGAACGGCAGCGTGCGCGTCATCGCGCCCGAGGTGTAGTGCTCGGTGAGCCGGGACGAGGTCAGGACGAACGGGAACACGGTGCTCGACGCGGGGTTGGCCGGGTTCTCGGGGTGCTCGTACCGCCGCCGGGTCGGGCTCGCCCGCGGCCCGCGCAGCGGGTTGCGCACCGGCGACTCGTCGGGCTCGTAGTGCGTCGGCAGGGGCCCGTCGACCACGCCGTTGGGCGCGAACAGCCAGGCCTTCCCGTCGGCTTGGAGGACGAACGGGTCGTCGCCGCGCAACGCGGCCGGCGCCGACGGCGTGCGGCGGTGGGACGTGGTCGGGCGGGAGGTCGTCGGGGAAGTCGGGGATGTCGTCGCCCACCCAGCGGCGGGCGTCGTCGTCCCACCAGACCAGCTTCTTGCGCTCGCTCCACGGCTTCCCGGCCGGATCGGCCGAGGCCCGGTTGTAGAGCACGCGGCGGTCCAGCGGCCAGCACCAGCCCCACTTGCCGTCGGGGCCGTCGCCGCGCCGCGCGGAGAGGTTCACCCCGCCCTTGAACACCCCCGTGTAGATCCAGCAGCCCGACGACGTGCGAGCCGTCGGCCTTGAGGTGGCGGTAGTCGGCGACGAGCTCGCCGGTGTCCAGGTGGTAGCCGTTGATCCGGCGCAGCACCTCCTCGGCGTCCGGCTCGCCCCACACGGGGTCGCCGTGCACGGGCAGGTCCCAGTTCAGCTCGACGATCGGCCGGTCGCGCTCGTCGGCCGAGTCCGCCAGCCGCTCCCGGATGATCCGGCCGAGGTGGTAGGTGAACCACAGGTCCGAGCGCTGGTCGGCCGCCGGTTCGACGGCCTGCTCCCGCCACTGCAGCATCCGCTCGGTCTGGGTGAACGTGCCCTCCTTCTCCACGTGGGACGCGGCGGGGAAGAAGAACACCTCGGTGCGGCACTCCTCGGGCACGATCTCGCCGGTGTCGACCTCCGGCGCGTCCTTCCAGAAGGTGGCCGTCTCGATCATCGCGAGGTCGCGGACGACCATCCAGTCGAGCTGGGCCATCGCGAGCCGCATCAGCCGCCCGTTCGACACCGCCACCGCGGGGTTCTGGCCGAAGAGGAAGTAGCCGGGCACCTTGCCCTCGACCATGTCCAGCGCGGTGCGGAAGACGCCGTGGTCGCCGTCGATGCGCGGGAGGTAGTCGAAGCGGTAGTCGTTGTCGGCGGTGGCGCCCTCGCCCCAGTACTCCTTGAGCAGCGAGATCAGGTACGCGTCGGCGGCGTACCAGAAGCCCTTCTGCTTGCGGCTGCGGATCGACGCGACGTACGCGTCGAGGTCGGGGGTGGCGGGCGAGGGCATCGGCAGGTAGCCGGGCAGCAGGTTGAACAGCGTGGGGATGTCGGTGCTGCCCTGGATGCTGGCGTGGCCACGCAGGGCGAGGATCCCGCCGCCGGGGCGCCCGATGTTGCCCAGCAGGAGCTGCACGATCGACCCGGCGCGGATGTACTGCGCGCCCACGCTGTGCTGGGTCCAGCCCACGCTGTAGATCAGCGTGGTGGTGCGCTCGCGGCCGGAGTTGGCCGTCCAGGCGTCGCAGACCGCGCGGAACGCGTCCTGCGGCACGCCGCACACCTCCTCGACGAACTCCGGGGTGTAGCGCGCGAAGTGCCGTTTGAGGATCTGGTAGACGCAGTCGGGGTGCTGCAGGGTCGGGTCGGTCGCCTCGGCCGGGCGCCGCGATCGGCGCGCCGCCCGCCCCGGCCGCGTGCGACTGCGCCTCCTGCGGGCGCTCCTCGTCGCCGGGCGGCGGCCCGGTGGAGCGGTACTGCCAGCTCGCCGTGTCGTAGCTGCCCTTCTCCGGGTCGAAGCCGCTGAACAGCCCGTCGAGGTCCTCGGTGTCGCGGTACTCCGGCGAGATCAGCGCGGCCGCGTTCGTGTACGCCGCGACGTACTCGCGGAAGTCCAGCCCGTTCTCCAGGATGTGCCGGATGACGCCGCCGAGGAAGGCGATGTCGCTGCCCGCCCGGATGGGCACGAACGTGTCGGCGAGCGCGCTGGTGCGCGTGAAGTGCGGGTCGATGTGGATCACCTTGGCGCCGCGCGCCTTCGCCTCCACCACCCACTGGAACCCGACGGGATGGGCCTCGGCCATGTTCGAGCCCATGATCACGATGCAGTCGGCGTGGACGAGCCGGTGCGGTCCGTCGGTGGCGCCGCCACGCCCGAGCGAGGTTCCCAGACCGGGAACGGTGGCGGAGTGTCAAATACGGGCCTGGTTCTCGATCTGGATGGCACCGAGCGCGGTGAACAGCTTCTTGATCAGGTAGTTCTCTTCGTTGTCCAGCGCGGCCCCGCCCAGGCCCGCGAACCCGGTGGTGCGCCGCAGGATCCGGCCCTCGGCGTCGGTCTGCTGCCAGCCGCGGCGGCGGGCGTCGAGCACCCGGTCGGCCACCATCTCCATGGCGGTGTGCAGGTCGAGGTCGGTCCACTCGGTGGCGCCCGGCGCCCGGTAGCGCACCTTCTGTTCGCGTTGCGGGCCCGTCACGAGCTGGGTGGAGGCCGAGCCCTTCGGGCAGAGCCGCCCCCGGGAGACCGGCGAGGCGGGGTTGCCCTCGATCTGGATGACCTTCTCGTCCTTCACGAACACCTGCTGGGCGCAGCCCACGGCGCAGTACGGGCACACGGACTTGGCCACCCGATCGGCCGTCGCCGTGCGCGGGGTTGCGGCTTCCGAGCGCGGCGACTGGGCCGCGGCCCCCCGGCCCAGCCGGTCGGGCCCGACGAGCTGCCGGTAGACGGGCCACGCCCCCACGAGCGACCCCACCCGTTCACGCATGCCCACGCGCGCTCCCTCCGCCTTGCCCGCGATCGTGCCGTGTCAGTGTGTGCGGCGCAGGTCCCTCCCGCCCGCCGGAAGTCGCCACCCCTGTCGTTGATCGCCGCGAAGGGCACCTGAGGCGGGTCGCGACCGGCGTGGTGTGCCGTTCGTGCCGATCATCAGCGGCAGAATCGGCCGATGGGCGGAGGGCGCAGCGGGGTGGTGCTCGGGCTGCTCGCCACCCTTGCGGCCGCGTGCTCGGCGCCCGCACCACCGCCCCCGTCGACGACGCCGGCTGTCCCCGGCCCGGCGGCACCGAGCGCGGCGGGGTGCGCGGCGGACGTCGCCCCCGCGCCGCTGCCGGGGTGGGCCCGCGGCGGGTTCTCGCCGCCCGACCAGGCCGTGCCCTTCGTCGTCGGCGAACGCGGCACGATCCTCGGCGTGCTGTTCGGCCAACCGTTCAGCGCGCCCGCCGCGCCGGACCGCGGCAACAAGATCCTCTGGGTCACCCGCGACCCGCACCCCGACGGCCCGTTGACAATCACCGCGGCACTCGGGGCACCACTACCACCGTATCCGCGAGATCCCCGACGGGCCCGGCCCGTCGCTGGTCGACCTGCCCACACCGGGCTGCTGGCACCTCACCCTCGCCTGGCCGGGGCACACCGACATGGTGGCCTGCTGATCACGCTGAGCACGACCGGTAACCGATCGGGTGTTCTGCGTAACAGCCCAGGTCAAGCACCCGACGAACCGATCATGTACGCAGGCAAGCGCACGCTCGTGACCGGCGGCACCGGCTCGTTCGGCCAGACCATGGTGCGCCGGATGCTGGCCGCCGGCCATCGCCGAGCAGGGGCACCAACGTCGAGCGAGCAGCGGGCACCACGGCCGCCGAATGCGGCCAGCTCGCGGCGGGCGAGCCAGGCGGGCGTCAAGCGTTGCTGCCGTCCGATCGCGCGCACGTCGGCGCGCCCGGACCCGGCGAGGTAGCGGTCGAACTCGCCGCGGAACCGGGCTGCCCGCCTCTCGCCGCCAGCGACGTCAGGTCGATCACGAGCTCCGCCGGCTCGGCGAGGGTCGCACCCCGTTGACGGGCAAGGGCTCGGGCTTGGCGTGGGCCCCGGTGCTCTCGCCGTTACTGTGCGAGCGCACGGAGGAGCGCACGGCCTGGCGCGGGGCCGTCCGCGGCGGCGTCGAGGCGGGCGCCCGCTCCGGGGACGGGTGGGACGCGTAGTAGGTGTGGTAGCGGGCGTAGGCGCGCGGGCCGCGGCGGGGCACCATGTTCAGCACCGTGCCGAGCAGCGGCACCGAGACCGCCGAGATCGCGGCGACGGCCGCCGCCACCTGCTCACGGGTCGTCTTGCGGAAGCGCGTCACCAACAGCACGCCGTCGGCGGCGGGGGCGATCGCGGCCGCGTCGGTGACCGGCAGCAGTGGCGGGGTGTCGACGAGCACGGTGTCGTACCAGCTGCCGACCTCGGCCAGCAGCGCCGCCATGTGCATCGACCCCAGCAGCTCCGCCGGGTTGGGCGGCAGCGGGCCGCTGGCGAGCAGGTCGACCCCGCCCGACCACGGCTGGATCGCCTGGTCGAGCGGGACGCCGTAGGTCAGCACGCTGGTGAGGCCGACCGTGCTCGCCAGGCCGAGCAGCCGCGCGGCGCCGGGACGGCGCAGGTCCGCCTCGACGACCAGCACCTTCTGGCCGCCCGAGGCCAGCGCGATGGCCAGGTTCAGCGTGGTGGTGGTCTTGCCCTCCGCGGGCAGCGGGCTGGTCACGACGATGACCTTGTGGTGGCTGTCGAGGTCGACGAACCGCAGGTTGGTGCGCAGCTGCCGGAACGCCTCGGCGCGCGGGGCGTCCGGCGGCTCGTGCACGGTGAGCGGGCGTCTTGCGCACGGCCCGTCGTAGCCGATCGTCGTCAGGTTGGGCGCCTCGGCCAGCGCGGTGAGCTGCTCGGCCGACTTGACGGTGGTGTCGAGCAGGTGGCGGGCCATGGCCGCGCCCGCGCCGATCACCAGCCCCCCGAGCAGGCCGAGCGCCAGCATCACCGGCAGGTCCGGCGACGACGGCTGCGACGGCACGGACGCGGGGCGCACGATGCGCACAGCCACCGACGGCACCGTGTTCGGGGCGGCCGGGCGCTCCAGCTCGTCGACGAGGCGGACGATCGCGGCGCTCACCCCGTTGACGATGGCGGTGGCCTGCCGGGCATCCGGGTCGGTCACCCCGAGGTCGATCAGCACCGAGTCCGGCGGGCTCGTCGCGTCGATCTTGGCCGCGACCTGCTCCGCGGTGAGCGGCAGGCGTAGGTCCGCGACCACCTGCTCGCTCAAAGGCACGCTGCGGATCAGCTCGATGTAGGACTTCACGCGCTGTTGGGACAGCAGGCCGGTTTGCGCGGGGTCGGCGGTCTGGGCCGAGACGTAGAGGGTGAGCGTGGCGGTGTACCGCACCGGACGCAGCGCCCACACCGCGGCGGCGGCGCCCATTGCCAGCGCCACGGTCACGAGCACGAGCACCCAGCGCTCACGCAGCACGGCGAGGTTCTCGCGGAAGGTCACGGGTGTTCCTCCCCGGCCGGTGCGGGCCCGAGCAGGGCCTCCGGGTGCTGCTCGGCGAACGCCGCCGGGGGGCCGTCCCGCAGCGCCACCCACAGCGCCGCGTCGCCGCGCTGCACGCTGGCGACGAAGGCCTGCTTAGCGGCGTCCTCGCCGGTGGTCGGCTCGGCCGAGCGCGCGTCGATGCCGACCAGCTGGGACTTCGGCGCGGGGCGGGTGGCCGGGTCGAGCGCCGTGAAGGGGTCGGGCACGCGGACGACGTCGTCGCCGAGCCGCTCCGACACCGCGAACAGCGTGCCCGCGACGGCGATCGCGACGATCGCGAGCAGCAGCCCGAGCACGGCGGCCGAGCGGCGCACGGGGGTGCGGGTGGGGCGGCGGCGGTGCCGCGCGGTTCCCACCATGTCGTGCTCCGCCCTCGTCCGGCCCGTACCGCCGGAGTGAGCGTACTGTCACTGAGCGTGGTTCTTGAGTGATCACCCACCATCGTGTGATGGTGGACCGGGCGATGAAACGATCACTCCTCCCGGCGCGAGTACACCGTCCTGGCCAGGATGCCGAGCGTCGCCTTCAACGCCGAAGCGGGCACGATCGGGAAGCTGAGGCCGCGCTCGCGCCACACCGGGTCGATGCCCGACCAGTCGCAGTAGGACGTCACCTGGGTGCCGTCGGCCGTGGGCTCCAGCCGGTAGCCGTAGACGTGCCCGATCTGCGGCCGCAGCCGTCCCAGCACCTTCCACGCGATCTCGCGGTCGGGCTCGTACGCCGTGATCGTCACCGTGACGTCGTACTCGCCCAACGGCAGGTCGCCCAGCGCCTCGCGGTCCATGTGCACGGCGAAGGAGTCGCCCACCGCGCTCACCGGCTCGCCCGTGGCGGCCATCAGCATGCCGGAGCTGTCGATGGCCACGTGCCCCCGCGGGTCGCGCAGCACCGCGAAGACCTCGGCGGGCTCGGCGCGGATCAGCCGCTGCTCTTCGATGCGCTCGTCCACCACCGCACCCTGTCACGGCGTGTGTCATATCGACACATCGACATAACACCGTTCCGCGCGAGGATCGAACTCCAGCCGTCGGTCGAGGGAGCCCAACGTGTCGGACACCATGCGCGCATTCGTGATCAGGGAGATCGGGCGGACCGAGGTGATGGAGAAGCCCGTTCCGACGCCGGGCCCCGAGGAAGCGATCGTCAAGACGACGGCTGCGCTGATCTGCACCTCCGACGTCCACACCGTCAAGGGCGCGCTGCCGGTGCCCAACGACCGCACGCTGGGCCACGAGTCGGTCGGGGTGATCCACTCGCTGGGCTCGGCCGTCACGGGGTTCACGGAGGGCCAGCGGGTGGCCGTCAACGCGGTCACCCCGTGCTACCGCTGCAGCTACTGCCAGCGCGGCTTCACCAGCCAGTGCGGCGGCGCGCTCGGCGGCTACAAGTACACCGTTCAGATGGACGGCAACATGGCCGAGTACTTCGTCGTCCCCGCGGCGCAGGCCAACCTCGCGCCCATCCCCGACGACCTGGCCGACGAGCAGGCCGTCTACACCTGCGACATGCTCTCCACCGGCTTCATGGGCGCCGAGCACGCCCGTCTCCAGTTCGGCGAGACGGTGGCCGTGTTCGCGCAGGGACCGGTCGGGCTGTGCGCCACGCTGGGCGCGAACCTCCTGGGCGCGGGCCGGATCATCGCCGTCGAGTCCCGCCCGGAGCGGCAGGCGCTGGCCAAGCGGTTCGGCGCCGACGACATCGTCGACTTCACCCAGGGCGACCCCGTCGAGCAGATCATGGACATGACCGGCGGCGAAGGCGTCGACGCGGCCATCGAGGCGTTCGGCTTCCCGCAGACGTTCGAGGCGTGCCTGCGCGTGACGAAGGCGGGCGGGCGCGTCTCCAACATCGGCTACCACGGCGAGAACCCGGCGCCGCTGCAGCTGCCGCTCGACGCGTTCGGGCTCGGCATGAACGACAAGGCCATCCACACCGGCCTGTGCCCGGGTGGCAACGAGCGCATGACCCGCATGTTCCGGCTGATGACCAGCGGTCGGATCGACCCGACCCCGATGACCACCCACACGTTCTCGTTCGACGACATCGACCGCGCCTTCGAGATGATGACCACCAAGGAGGACGGCATCATCAAGCCGCTCATCACGTTCGGCTCATAGCGTTTCCCCAGCCTCCGCACAGGCCGTTGCCAATCGCGGAGGACAAGCTGCGCGTTCGTGCGACCCGTCGTCGAGCTGCAGTCGATCTCCAAGGTGTACGGCGGCGCGGACGTGGTCGTGCGCGCCGTCGACGGGGTCGACCTCGTCGTCGAGCGCGGCGACTACGTGGCCGTGATGGGCGCGTCGGGGTCCGGCAAGTCGACCCTGATGAACATCATCGGCTGCCTCGACGCGGCCACCTCCGGGCGCTACCTCCTCGACGGCGTCGACACGCGGCGGCTCGACGAGCGGCGCCAGGCGCTCGTCCGCAACCGCAAGATCGGGTTCATCTTCCAGTCGTTCAACCTGATCCCGCGCACGACCGCGGTGAGCAACGTCGAGCTGCCGATGGCCTACGCGGGTGTCCGCCCGGGGATCCGCCGGGAGCGGGCGATCCGCGCGCTGGAGCAGGTCGGGCTGGGCGGCCGGGTGCACCACCTGCCGTCGCAGCTGTCGGGCGGGCAGCAGCAGCGGGTGGCGATCGCCCGCGCGATCGCGACGGACCCGGTGCTCCTGCTCGCCGACGAGCCGACGGGCGCGCTCGACAGCCACAGCACCGACGACGTCCTCGCGCTGTTCGCCGACCTGAACGCGGACGGCCGGACGATCATCGTGATCACCCACGAGGAGGAGGTGGCGCACCACGCCAAGCGGGTGGTGCGGATGCGGGACGGGCGCATCGTGGCCGACCGGCGGGTCGCGGCGCCGTCCGATCCTCCGCCCCGGTCGGGCGGGGGCGGCCCGGTGAGCGTGCGGGAGAGCGTGCGGTTCGCCACCCGGGGTGTGGTGTCGAACAAGCTGCGCTCGGTGCTGACGATGTCCGGCATCCTCATCGGGGTCGCGGCAGTGATCATCCTCATCGCCGCGGGCAACGGGGCGAGCGCGGCGATCAAGAACTCGATCAGCGCGCTGGGGAGCAACACGCTCACCGTGACGTCGAACTCGACCGCGGCGGGGCGGCGGGTCGGCGGCGGCGGCGCCGGGCGGGGTGCGGGTGCGGTCGGAGGCGGGCTCGGGGGCGCCTTCGGCGGGGCAGGCGGGGCAGGCGGCGCACGGGCGGGCGGCGCGGGGGGTGCGCGGGCCGGTGGGGCGGGCGGCGCGGGAGCGGGCGGCGGCGCGGGGGCAGGCGGCGGCGCACGGGCGGGTGGCGGCGGCGCGGGCGGCGGCGTCGGCACGGTCGACAACGGCACGCAGACCCGCTCGCCCGCCCTGACCCTCGCCGACGCGCAGGCGCTGCAGGACCCGGTGCAGGCGCCCGACGTCGTCTCCGTCGCGCCGGTGGTCAACGCGACCGCGGTGACGGCCACCGACGCGGGCGCCTCGCACGCGGTCGGCACCTTCAACGGCACGACCCCGAGCTACCTGGTGAACGACAACGACGCGGTCGCCGCGGGGGCGCCGTTCACGCAGTCCGACTACGACCAGCACAGCCGGGTCGCGCTGGTGGGGTTGACCGTCGCGACGAGCCTCGTCGGCGGCGACGGCACCGCGATCGTCGGGCAGACCGTGCAGTTCAACGGGATCGACTACGCCGTGGTCGGGCTGCTCACCTCGAAGGGCAGCACCGGGCCGCAGGACCAGGACGACCGGGTCATCGCCCCGCTGACCGCCGTGCAGGACACCCTCACCGGCTACGGCAACCTCTCCAGCATCTCGGTGAAGGCGGCGAGCGCGGACGCGGTGGACGCGGCGACGTCCGAGGTCACGGAGGTCCTCGCCGACCGCCACGACGTCAACCCCGACGACCCCGACTTCTCGATCTTCAACCCGAGCTCGATCCTGGCCGCGGTCACCGCGGCGACGGGCACGTTCACGATGCTGCTCGGGGCCGTCGCCGCGATCTCGCTGCTCGTCGGCGGCATCGGCGTCATGAACATCATGTTGGTGACGGTCACCGAGCGCACCCGCGAGATCGGCATCCGCAAGGCCATCGGCGCGCAGCGCGGCGACATCGTCGGCCAGTTCCTGCTCGAGGCCGTGCTGCTGTCGATGTTCGGCGGGCTGCTCGGCGTCGGCATCGGCGTGGTGGTCGGCAGCCTGAAGTTCGGCACGTTCCAGCTGGTGGTGGCCCCGTACTCGGTCGTGGTGGCGTTCCTCGTCTCCGTGGCGATCGGGCTGTTCTTCGGCATCTACCCCGCCAACCGCGCCGCCGCACTGCGCCCGATCGACGCGCTGCGCTATGAGTGAGCCCGCCGAGCTCGACCCGTTCGGGGCGGAGTGGGACCGTCCACGGTGGACGAACCGGCTCACGTGGGTGCTGGTCGCCGCCGTCGTGGCCGCCCTCGCCTTCGCGGGCGGCCTGCTCATCGAGCGGCAGTACGACACGACGCTCCTGACCACCGCCCGCGGCACCGCCCGCCCGGCAGGCGGCGGCCTCGCGGTCGCAGGCCTCGGCGGCGGCCGCAGCGGGGCAGGCCGAGCGGCGAACGCCTCCGGCTCCGGCGCAGGCGGCTCCAGTGGCCCAGCGGCCGCGGGCAGCGCATCCGGCGGCGCCTCCGGTGGTGCAGGCGACGGCGGCGGCTCCGGCGGAGCAAGCGGCGCAGCGCGGCGGGGCGGCCGGATCGGGCGCAGGCGCGGGCGGCGGGCGACGCGCCGATCGCCGTCGGCACCGTCGCCTCCGTCAACGCCGACCGGCTGACGCTCACCAACTTCGCCGGGAAGACCGTCACGGTCACGGTGCCCCCGAACGCGACGGTCACGACGACCTCCGGGCTCGCGGGCCTCAAGCCCGGCGCCCCGGTCTCGGTGACCGGCGCCGCCAACCCCGACGGCTCCGTCACCGCCACCTCGATCACCAGCCGAACGACCGGCGGATGACCCGCCGGGGAAGGACGGGCCGATGAAGCTCTCAGCGCGCGGCTCCCTCGTCACCGCGACCGCCGTGGTGACGCTCGCGCTCGCAGGCTGCGGAGGAGCGGCCGCGACGACGAACACGGCATCCGGCGGCGGCCCGGGCGGTGGCGGCGGGGCCCGCCGCGACCCCGCCGAGCAGCAGAAGATCGCCCAGTGCCTGCAGGCGGCGGGCCTGCCCGTGCCGTCGTTCACGCCCCGCCCCACCCGCGCCCCCGGCGAGCCACCGCCGACGCGGACACCCGGCCAGAACCGCGGCGGCGGGCAGTTCGCCGACCCCAAGGTCCGCGCGGCCCTGCAGGCCTGCGGCATCACGCTCCCCACCCGACCACCGGGCGCGAACGGTGGCGGCACCAGACCCACCGCCACCGCCTAACCGGCCTCTTCGCCCACCTCCGCCCTCGGCCCCAGCGGCTCGCCACCACCACGCCCACCTCGCCACCCCGCGACGCACGTCTCGCCGCCCCACGACACGGCCGCATCGCAAACGCCGACTTACCGCGGCGAGTCGGCAGACTCACCGTTACGAATGATTCGCGACTCGCCGTCAGGGATTCGGAGACTCGCCGTCGGGGATTTGGGGACTCGCGGGTAGCCAGCAGGCGGCTGAGGCGATCACGGCGACCCGACCACGGGAGTCGCGCAGGCGGGCGTCGGCCGCGACCAGCCGACGGCCGCCGTGGCGCACCTCCACGTCCACCGCCATCCCGGCGCCGTCGGCGGCGACCCCGCGCACGAACGTGACGTCGTAGTCGCACGCCGCCGCGTCGGGCGCGCCGATCGCCTCCGCGATCCGGTGCCCCACGACGGCGGCGAGCACCCCGCCCTGCACCCCGCCCGCCGAGTTGGCGAGGGTGGCGGCCGCCCGCAGCTCCGGACCCAGCGCGGCGAACGGGTCGGGGTCGACCGGGTCGTGGAACAGCTCGCCGCCACCGGTGGACGGCAGCACCGCGCAGCGCGCCCCGACCTGCGCCACCGGCCGCCCGTCGGCCGCGTACACCTCGGCGCGGCTCACCGCCGTCGCACCCGCCACCGCACCCGCTGACTCACCCACCGATGCACGGCCCGGCCCGCCCACCACCGCACCCGCCAACTCACCCGCCGACGCACTGCCTACCCCACCCGCCGCCGCGGCCGCCGAGGCACCGGCCGTCGCACCCGCCACCCCATCCGCCGACGCATCCGCTGTCCCACCCGCCACCGCACCCCCCGGGCCGACGAGCTCGGCGCGGGCCACCAGCGCAGCACCCGGCGGCGGGAGCGGGCCGAGCATCGCCGTGTGCAGCGTCAGCGTGCTGATCCGCAGCCCCGCCGCCAGGGACGACGTGATCGCCGCGCTGAGCACGAGGTCGCCCAGCACCGGCACCACGCCGGGGCCGCGCAGCCGGTGCGGCGGCAGCCGGGGCACCCGGGCGACCGCGAGGCCGGGCTCGATCGTGTCCAGCACCGTGCCCAACGCGGCGTGCACCGGCGCGAGCGACCCCGCACCCGCGGCCACCGCGCGCAGCACCGTCAACGCCGTTGGGGACGTCACGAGCGGTGCGGCCGACCGATGCCCGCGACGTAGAGCACCAGCAGCACGACGCCCGCGGGCGCGAGCCAGATCGGCCAGGGGTAGACCGCCTCGTCGTTGGTGGCCGACACCAGCCCCCACACGACGACGTTGACCGCGAGGATCGCCGCCCAGATGATCGTGAGGATCCGCATCGTGACCCCGCCGCCGGTGTCGGAGAACACCTGCCGGGCGGAGCGGCGGGCGGGCGCCGCGGCCCGCGGCGGCGGCGCGGGCAGGTCGACCGTGACCCGCTCCAGCTCGCCACGGGTGCGCGCCGCCCACACCGACCGGACGCGCTCGTCGAACTCGTGGATGTCGAGTTGGCCGACCTCCTGGGCCACCCGCAGCCGGTCCGCGACGTTCTGCCGCTCGGCGTCGGACACCCGCAGGTCCTCGGGGCGGACGGGCTCGCTCACACCCGCGATAGTGCCACGACCCTCGATCACTGATGATCGCTCCGCACAGCGCCGCGCCACCTCACCGCGGCGCGTACATGATCACCACGACGCCGACGAGGCACAGCGCGGCGCCGATCAGGTCGAAGCGGTCGGGCCGGAAGCCGTCCAGCACGACGCCCCACAGCAGCGACCCCACGACGAACACCCCGCCGTACGCGGCCAGGATGCGCCCGAAGTGCGCGTCGGGCTGCAGCGTCGCGACGAAGCCGTACACCCCGAGCGCCACGACGCCCGCCCCGACCCACCGCGAGGCCCCGGTGCTCCCGCACGCCCTGCCACACCAGCCAGGCACCGCCGATCTCGGCGAGGGCGGCGAGCACGAACAACAGCACCGACCGGACGACCGTCATGGCCGGATCATCGCCCGCGACCGACCGCGGGTGCGCGAGTCGGGCGGCGGGGCCGGGCATGATCGGACGGTGTGAGCGCACACCCGGTCGCCCCGGTGCCCGAGCACCTCTTCGACGACGAACGCGAGCAGCGCTGGCGGGCGCGCTACACCGCGCCCCGCATGTCGCGGCCCGGCTGGGCGCGCGACGCCCCGGACCGTTGCCTCTACACCTCCAACGCGAGCGGCACCACCGAGGTCTACGTCTGGGACCGCGCGACCGACCTCCACCGCCGCGTCACCGACCGACCCAGCGGCACCTACGCCGCCACCCTCGCGCCCGACGGCGAGCTGGTGTGGTGGTTCGCCGACACCGACGGCGACGAGCACGGCCACTGGGTCACCGAACCGTTCGCGGGCGGCGACCACGAGCCCGCGCTCCCGGGCGTCGAGGACGGGTACTCCGCGGGCCTCGACGTCGGGCGCTCGGTCGTCGCGGCGGGCACTCGACCGACGCGGGCACCCGGATCTGGGTGCGCCGCGGCGACGGCGCCGCCCAGGTGATCTACGCCAACGCCGAGGACGCGGGCGTCGGCGGCCTCTCCGAGGACGAGACCCTGCTCGCGATCGGCCACTCCGAGCACGGCGACTCCCGCCACCCGGACGTCCGGGTGGTGCGGGTGGCCGACGGGAGCACGGTCGCCGAGAAGTCCGACGGCCCCGGCAAGGCCCTCACCCCGCTCGGCTTCGCCCCCGTGCCCGGCGACCCCCGGCTCCTGCTGCTGCACGAGCGCCGCGGCCGCGAGGAGCTGCTGATCTGGGACGTCGACGCCGACACCGAGACCGAGATCCACCTCGACCTGCCGGGCGAGGTGGCCGCCGACTGGTCGCCCGACGCCACGTTCCTGCTGGTCTGGCACACGCACGCGGCCCGCACCCGGCTCTACCGCTACGACCTCGACGGCACGCTCAGCGAGCTGCCGGTGGCGCCGGGCTGCGTCGGCTCGGCGCAGGTCCGGCCGGACGGCACCGTCGAGTACACGTGCTCGTCGGCCGCCGAGCCGACGAGCGTGCGCGCGCTGCACCCGGACGGCACCGACCGCGTGCTCGTCGCGCTGCCCGGCGAGCGCGCGCCGGGCTCGGTGCCCGTCGAGGACCTCTGGGCCGGGGACGTCCACGCGCTGGTCGCGCGGGCAGGCGACGGCCCCCGGCCCACGGTGTTCAGCCTCCACGGCGGCCCGCACGCCGCCGACGAGGACCGCTTCAGCCCGGCCCGCGCGACCTGGGTCGACGCGGGCTTCACCGTGGTCGAGGTGAACTACCGCGGCTCGACGGGCTACGGCTCGGCCTGGCGCGACGCGATCGAGGGCCGCCCCGGGCTCACCGAGCTGGAGGACGTCGCCGCGGTGGTCGACCACTGCGTCGCCGAGGGCATCGCCGACCCGGCGCGCTGCGTCGTCGAGGGCTGGTCGTGGGGCGGCTACCTCGCGCTGCTGGCGGTGGGCACGCAGCCGGAGCGGTGGGCGGCGGGCATCGCGGGCGTGCCGGTGGCCGACTACCTCACCGCCTACGTCGACGAGATGGAGCAGCTGCGGGCGTTCGACCGGGCGCTGTTCGGGGGCTCGCCGGAGGAGAAGCCGGAGGTCTGGCGGGCGGCGTCGCCGCTCACCTACGTCGACGCCGTCGCGCGCGCCCGTGCTCGTGCTGGCCGGGGAGAACGACCCGCGCTGCCCGATCCGGCAGATCGACAACTACCTCGACGCGCTGGCCGCCCGCGACGCCGACTACGCGGTGAGCCGGTTCGACGCGGGCCACGGCAGCCTCGTGGTGGAGCAGTCGATGGCCCACATGGCGACGGAGGTCGCCTTCGCCCGCGGCAGGCTGCGCTGACGCACACCGGTGGGGGCCGACGCACACGTCCCGCACCGTGCGTCAGCCCCACCCGGCGTGCGCGAGCGCCCCGCCTCCGCACCGTTACGCTCGACTTGTGGTGCTGTGGCGGGTGCACGTGGAGCTCGAGGACCGGCCGGGCAGGCTGGGCGAGCTCGCCACGGCCGTCGGCCGCGCCGGCTGCAACATCATCTCGCTGCACGTCGTGGGCGAGCCCGCCGACGACGGCTCGGTGACCGACGAGCTGCTCGTGCGGGTGCCGTCCGCGAGCGACCCGGCCGCGCTCGTCGACGAGATCGGCCGCGCGGGCATCCCCTGCACGCTGCTGGTGCGCGCGGACGCGGTCGAGCTGGCCGACCCGGCTACCACGGCGCTCGCGCTGGCCCGCATGGTCGTCGCCGAACCGGGCAGCGCGCCGAGCGCGGTGGCCACGATGCTGCGCGCGCGGCTGGTCGACCCCGCGGCCGAGAGCGCTCCCGGCTCACGTCCACACGCTGCGGATCGGGACGGCGCAGGTGCGGCTGGGGCGGGCGTGGCCGTTCACCGCGACGGAGCTGTCGCGGGCCGCCGCGCTGCTGGAGCTGGCCGCCCAGCTCGCGATGCGGGTGCCCGCCGAGCCCCGCGACGGGCAGATCCTGCTGCTCCGCGACGGCTCGGAGGTGCGGGTGCGCGCGGCCTCCGCCGCGGACGCCCTGCTGGTGGGGGCGCTGCACGCGCGCTGCTCACCGGCGGCGCGGCGCTCGCGGTTCCTGTCGCCGACCCCGCGCCTCGGCCCGGGCGAGCTGGACGCGCTGCTGGGGGGCTACGCGGTGCTCGCCTTGACCACCGACGGCGGCAGCGCGGTGGCGGTGGCCAACCTCGACCTGGACGCCCCGGGCGCGGGCCGGTGCGCCGTGCTCGTCGACAACGCCTGGCAGGGCCGCGGGCTGGGCACGGCCCTGGTGCGGCGGCTCGCCGACACCGCGGCCGAGCAGGGCCTCGTCGAGCTGACGGGCCGTGCCCGGCCGGATGACCTCGGGGTGACGCGGCTGCTCCGCCGCGCGGGCCTGCGCCCGGCGGCGGAGCTCACCGACGGCGTGCGTCCACCTCCGGGCGGAGCTGCCTGCGGCTCGTGCGCGGAAATCGGGGTCCTAGCCACCGTTTCCGCGCACGAGCGGCGGAGCCGCCTGCTCAGACCTCCAGGTCGATGCGCTCCCCGTTGTCGCCGCGGAACAGGTGCATGTGCCCCTTCTGCGGCGCGAGGTGCAGAACGGAGCCCTTCTCCGGGGGCCTGCGGCCGTCGACGCGGGCGATGATCGGGCGCCGCTCGCCGCCGAACTCGGCGCTGCCGTACACGTACGCGTCGGCGCCCAGCTCCTCGACGACATCGACCTCGGTGGGCAGGCCCTCACCCTCGCCGACGACGTTGAGGTCCTCGGGGCGAACACCCAGGTGCACCGAGCGCTCGGAGCCCAGCGCGTCCATGCCCGCCCGCGGCACCTGCACGTTCGCCGCGCCGAAGTGGACGAGGTCGCCGTCGAGGGTGGTCTGCACCAGGTTCATGGCGGGCGAACCGATGAAGCCGGCGACGAACAGGTTCTTGGGCTTGTCGTACATGTGCCGCGGGGTGTCGCACTGCTGGAGGATGCCGTCCTTCAGCACGGCCACCCGGTCGCCCATCGTCATGGCCTCGACCTGGTCGTGGGTGACGTAGACGGTGGTGACGCCCAGGCGGCGCTGCAGCGAGGCGATCTGGGTGCGGGTGGACACGCGCAGCTTGGCGTCCAGGTTGGACAGCGGCTCGTCCATGCAGAACACCTGCGGCGAGCGCACGATCGCGCGACCCATGGCGACGCGCTGGCGCTGGCCACCGGACAGGGCCTTCGGCTTGCGGTCCAGGTACTGCTCGAGGTCGAGGATCTTGGCCGCCTCCGCGACCCGCTTGCGGATCTCGTCCTTCGGCGTGCCTGCGATCTTGAGCGCGAAGCCCATGTTGTCGGCCACGGTCATGTGCGGGTAGAGCGCGTAGTTCTGGAACACCATCGCGATGTCGCGGTCCTTCGGGGGCACGCGCGTGACGTCGCGACCGCCGATGAGGATCCGCCCCGCGTTGATGTCCTCCAGGCCCGCGAGCATGCGCAGCGAGGTGGACTTGCCGCAGCCGGAGGGCCCGACGAGGACGAGGAACTCGCCGTCGGCGACCTCCAGGGTGAGGTTGTCCACCGAGGGCTTGGGGTTGCCCGGGTAGATGCGACTGGCGTGGTCGAAGGTCACTGCGGCCATGGGAGGACGCACCTTTCATGCTCACCGGCAGGAACGTGCCGGACGATCCGAGTGAGTGGCGGCGATCACCGTCGGTCGCACTGTGCCATGCGCCTAGCGGCGTCAACAACCCCCGTCGACCGCCCGGACGATCGGTGCGGCCGTGGTGCCCCGCACGACGAGCCGGGTCGGCACGACGACGTCGAGATCACCCGTGAGCGTGCCGTCGAGCAGCTCCAGGAGCAGCTGCGCGGCCCGCGCCCCCAGCTCGCGCACCGGCTGGGCGACGGTGGTGAGGTCGACGACCGAGGCCATCTCGTGGTCGTCCAGCCCGACCACCGAGACCCGGCCCGGCACCGCCACGCTGGCCTGCCGCAGGGTGCGCAGCGCGCCGATGGCCAGCTCGTCGTACTCGGCGACCACGGCGGTGGGCAGGGTGGGGCCTGCCATCAGCTCGGCCATCGCCCGCGCGCCGCCCTCGATCCCGAACGCCCCCGCGACCGAGAGCTCCGGGCGCGGCTCCAGCCCGGCGGCGCAGAGGGCCTGCCGGTAGCCGAGGCGGCGGGCGGCCGAGGAGAGGAAGCCGAACTGGCGGTCGTCCTCGATGCCGGCGATCATCGCGATCTGCTCGTGGCCCTGGTGCAGGAGGTGGTGCACCGCCGTGCGCATGGCGGCGGCGTCGTCGATGCGCACGCACGGCACGTCGGGGATGCGGGCACCGAGGGTCACGAACGGCATCTCGAGCGCGCGCAGCGCAAGCGTGTGCTCTTCGGTGAGCGGCATCGTCATGGTGAGCACGGCGTCGACGCGGCGGGCGAGCGGCATGCGCTCGAAGAACCGGTCGCGGGCCGCGACGTCGGCCAGGTGGTAGAGCAGCACGTCGTAGCCCGCCTCGGCGAGTGCGTCGGCCGCGCCCGCCACGGCGTTGGCGAAGTACCACCGCCCGATGAACGGCGCGACGATGCCGACCGTTGTGGTGCGGCCCGACGCCAGGCCGGAGGCGTGCGGCGATGCGCTGTAGGAGAGCTCGCGGGCCGCGTCCAGCACGCGCTGCCGCGTGGTCGGTGAAACGCTTCCCCTGCCACGCAGGGAACGGGACACGGTGGCGGCCGAAACCCCCGCGAGCGCGGCGACGTCGAGGATGCTGGCGTGCCGGCTCCGCGGCCGCGCCGCCGCCTCCTCCGGCATCGTCTCACCCCGGCTCTGCACACGTTTGCAGTGACGGGGGAACCGTAGCAGTTGCGACCCGGCCGACGTCAGGTCACGAATTGGAAACGACAAGTTCACGTCTGTGCCCGACAAGGTGATACGTGACACGCTGCTCACCGCAAACGCTGTCCTCGCCTTGGACGGCGTGCACACGACGACGGAAGGACTGAAGCTCATGCGCCGCAGGTCAGTCGCGGTCGGAGCCCTAGCCGCCGCCACGGCACTACTCGTGAGCGCCTGTGGCGGCAGTAGCGGCAGCAGCAGCGGAGGGGGCGGAGCCAGCACGGCGCTCGAGGGCGTCGGCCCGATCACCCTGGTGCAGGGCAAGGACACCTCGAACTTCGTCCAGGGCCAGCTGGACAAGTGGAACCAGCAGCATCCCGATCAGAAGGTCACCCTGATCGAGCTGCCGGAGGACGCCGACGCCCAGCGCCAGCAGATGATCCAGAACGCCAACGCGAAGTCCGACGCCTACACCGTCCTCGCGGTGGACAACGTCTGGACGGCCGAGTTCGCGGCCAACCGCTACATCGTCGAGCTGCCCACAGACCAGTTCCCCAACACGGCGGAGTTCCTGCCGCCGGTGATCGACTCGGCGAAGTACAAGGACAAGCTCTACGCCGTCCCCTACGCCTCCGACGGCGGAATGCTGTACTACCGCACCGACCTCCTCCAGGCCGCGGGCATCGCCGCCGCGCCGAAGACGTGGCCGGAGATGATCGACGACTGCAAGAAGATCCAGGCGACGCCGCAGGGCGCGGGCCTCAACTGCTACGCCGGTCAGTTCCAGAAGTACGAGGGCCTCACGGTGAACGCGGCCGAGGCCATCAACAGCGCGGGCGGCGTGATCACCGACAAGGACGGCAAGCCCAACGTCAACACCCCGGAGGCGAAGGCGGGCCTCAGCTTCCTGGCCGACGGCATCAAGCAGGGCTACATCCCCAAGGAAGCGCTGACCTACAAGGAAGAGGAGTCGCGCCGCGCGTTCCAGGAGGGCAAGCTGATCTTCCTGCGCAACTGGCCGTACGTCTACGCGCTGGCGGACAAGAAGGACGGCTCGTCCCAGGTCGCGGGCAAGTTCGCGGTCGCCCCGCTTCCCGGCCTGAACGGCCCCGGCGTCTCCAGCCTCGGCGGTCACGCGCTGGGCATCTCCACCTACGCCAAGAACAAGAAGACGGCGGCTGACTTCATCAACTTCTACACCAGCAAGGAAGCCAACACGACGCAGGTGCAGCAGGCCTCGCTGGCTCCGGTGTGGACTTCGATCTACGACGACGCGTCGCTGCAGAAGCAACTGCCGTACCTCGCCACCCTCAAGGCGTCGATCCTCGGCGCGCAGGCTCGCCCGAAGGTGGTCCGTTACGGCGACGCCACGCTGGCCATCCAGGACGCGGCCTACGGCGCGATGCAGGGCACGGTGACGGTGGACCAGGCCGTGCAGCAACTCCAGGACAAGCTCACCCAGCTCACGTCGAGCTGATCCGAGCAGCCGAGCAACCGACGGATCGCAAGGGGCGGCGGGCCGAACCTGGCCCGCCGCCTCCTTCGCGGAGGAGGGTCAGACATGACAGTCGTCGAGGCGCCCGCCCGGACGCCCAAGCCGAAGGTGGACAAATCCACCGACTTCCGGCAGCAGGGTCGGCTTGCGGCCTACCTGCTGACCCCGACGATGGCCGTGCTGGCGGTCGTCATCGGGTATCCGATCCTGGCCGCGATCTACCAGTCGATGTTCACCCAGGGTCAGGGCGTGGACGCGGACGGATTCGTCATCCAGGGCGACACGTTCGTGGGCCTCGGCAACTACGCCGCGATCTTTAACGGCGACACCGGCGCACGGTTCTGGAACGCGTTCTACAACACCACGCTCTTCACGGTCGTCTGCGTGATCATCGAGGTCATCCTCGGCGTCGCGATGGCATTGATCATGAACAAGGCATTCAAGGGCAAGGGCCTCATCCGCGCCAGCATCCTGGTGCCGTGGGCCATCCCGACGGTGGTCTCGGCCAAACTGTGGGCCTGGATCTTCGACGCCAACGGCATCGCCAATTCGATCCTCGGCCAGCAGATCCTGTGGTCGACCGACGGCCCACAGGCCAAGCTCGCAGTGATCATCGCCGACACCTGGAAGACCGCGCCGTTCATCGGCCTCCTGGTGCTGGCAGGCCTGCAGGTGATCCCGGCCGACATCTACGAGGCCGCCAAGATCGACGGCGCCAACGCGTGGCGGTCGTTCTGGAGCATGACGCTCCCGCTGGTCAAGCCCGCGCTGCTGGTGGCGGTGCTCTTCCGCATCCTCGACAACCTGCGCATGTTCGACCTGCCCGCCGTGTTGATCGGCTTCCAGAAGCCCAGCGTCGAGACGCTCTCGATCCTGTCCTACCTGGAGAACAGCAACACCCGGTTCGGCCCGGCGGCTGCCTATGCGTTCCTGCTGTTCCTCTACGTCATGGTCGTGGCCTACCTGTTCGTCAAGCTCCTGGGCGCCGACGTCATCGGCGACGCGCGGGCCAAGACGCCCAAGGCCCCACGCAGGCGACGCGCGCTCGTCGCGAAGGGAGACACGCCGTGAGTACCCCGGTCGACACGACGAAGGCAGGCACCGCGAGCACCGCTGCCGGCGAGATCCCGGTCGCGCCCAAGCCGAAGTCCTACAGCATGATCGGCCCCTACGTGGGCATCGTCCTGATCATCCTCTACTGCCTCGCGCCGTTCTACTGGATGATCGTCAGCTCGCTGCGCCGACCGGCCGACCAGTTCCAGACCACGCTGATCCCGAACCCGATCTCGTTCCAGAACTACGTCGACGTGTTCAACCCGTCCAACAACTTCGCGCGGGCCCTGCTCAACAGCATCATCGTGGCGAGCACGGTCACCGTGCTGACGCTCATCATCGGCACGTTCGCCGCCTACGCGCTCGCCCGGCTGGACTTCCCGTTCAAGAACGTCTCGCTGGGGATCATCATCGCCTGCTCGATGTTCCCGGGCATCGCGATGGTCATCCCGCTGTTCGGGCTGTTCACCGACATCGGGTGGATCAACACATACCAGGCGCTTATCCTCCCGGCGCTGTCGTTCGGGCTACCGCTGGCGGTGTGGATCCTGACGGCGTTCTTCCGGCAGATGCCCGCCGAGCTGGAGGAGGCCGCCATGATCGACGGCTGCACCCAGGGCCAGGCGTTCCGCAAGGTGATCATCCCGATTGCCGCGCCGGGTGTGTTCACCACCGCGATCATCGTGTTCGTGGCGGCGTGGAACGAGTACATCATCGCGCTGACGATGACGAACAAGGCCGAGTACCGCACGGCGACGGTCGCGGTCACGTTCTTCACCGGCACCACGGGCCGCGACATCCCGTTCGGCTCGATCATGGCGGCGGGTGTGATCCTCACCGTGCCGCTGCTGATCATGGTGCTGATCTTCCAGCGGCGCATCGTCGCGGGCCTCACCGCGGGCGGCGTGAAGAGCTAGCCACCCGCGCTCCGACCGACGGGCCGCCACGCCTCCCGCGCGTGGCGGCCCGTCCTCGTCCGAGGGCGAGTCTCCGTTCCCACGACGGCGAGTCGTCGTTTCCGCCACGGCGAGTCCCGGTTTCGGGACGCGCGGCAGGCTCAGGCGCCCGACAGCACCGCCAGGCTCTCCCACGGCGCCAGCTCCGACGGCGGCGCGGCGCGGCCGTGCGTCGAGAGCACCACGTCACCGAGGACTGGCGGGACGGCCGCGGGCGAGCCGGAGAAGTTGGCCAGCACCGTGAGCGTCGTGCCGTCCAGGCGGCGCTCGTAGGCGAACACCTGCTCGTCGTCGGGCAGGAGCAGCCGGTAGTCCCCGTGCACCACCACGGGCACGGTGTGCCGCAACGTGATCAGCTTCCGGTAGTGGTGGAACACCGACTCCGGGTCCTTCCGCGCGGCCTCGGCGTTGATCTCGACGTGGTTGGCGTTCACCGGCAGCCAGGGCGTGCCGGTGGTGAAGCCCGCCTGCGGCGAGGCGTCCCACTGCACGGGTGTGCGGGCGTTGTCGCGCGACTTCACCGCGAGCGAGTGCAGCACCTCGGGCATCGTCAGGCCGGCGGCGATCGCCCCCTTCGCCCAGTTCACCGACTCGATGTCGCGGTAGTCGGCGAGCTCGGTGAAGTAGGCGTTGGTCATGCCCAGCTCCTCGCCCTGGTAGACGTAGGGCGTGCCGCGCAGCAGGTGCAGCACCGTGGCCAGCGTCTTCGCGCTCGCCACCCGGTGCTCCCCGTCGTCGCCCCAGCGGGAGACGATCCGGGGCTGGTCGTGGTTGTCCCAGTACAGCGAGTTCCACCCCACCTCGGCCAAGCCGTGCTGCCAGGCCGAGAGGTTGGCCTTCAGCTCGGTGAGCCGCAGCGGCCGCAGGTCCCACTTCGACCTGCCCGCGTCCAGCCCCACGTGCTCGAACGTGAACACCATGTCGATCTCGGCCCGGGCCGGGTCGGAGTAGCGGCGGGCGTCGTCGACGGAGGCGCCCGGCGTCTCCCCCACGGCCAGCAGCTCCCGTCCGGCGAGCACTTCGCGGTGCATCTCGGCGAGGAACTCGTGCACCCGCGGGCCGTTGGCGCACAACGCCCAGAGGTCACCGTCCGGGAGGCCGGGGGGCTTGGAGATCAGGTTGATGACGTCCATGCGGAAGCCGTCGACGCCGCGCTCGACCCACCACCGCATCATCGCGTACACCGCCGCGCGGACCTCCGGGTTCTCCCAGTTGAGGTCGGGTTGCTTGCGGGAGAACAGGTGCAGGTAGTACTCGTCGGTGATCGGGTCGTGCTCCCACGCGGAGCCCGAGAAGATCGACTCCCAGTTGTTCGGGGTCGCGCGCCAGAAGTACCAGTCGCGCTTGGGGTTGTCGGTCGACGATCGTGACTCGACGAACCACGGGTGCTCGTCGCTGGTGTGGTTGACGACCAGGTCCATCACGATCTTCATGCCGCGTGCGTGGGCGGCGGCGATCAGCGCGTCGAGGTCGGCGAGGGTGCCGAACATCGGGTCGACGTCCTGGTAGTCGGAGATGTCGTAGCCGTTGTCGTCCTGCGGCGAGCGGTAGATCGGCGAGAGCCAGACCGCGTCGACGCCCAGCTCGGCGAGGTGGTCGAGGCGGGCCGTGACGCCGGGGAGGTCGCCGATGCCGTCACCGTTGGAGTCGGCGAAGCTCCGCGGGTAGATCTGGTACACCACGGCCGACTTCCACCAGGTCATGCCGCACATCCTGCCCGCTCACGACAAGATCGGCACGCGCCCACGGCCGGTCGGCGGCGAGGAACGGGCGTTCGCGGGCCTCCCACTCGTCCCAGAACGCGACGTCGCCGCCGTCGCGCTCGAGGCCGCGCCGGGTCGCGAGCGCGCGGTCGGTCTGCACCCAGATCAGCGCGTCCAGGTGGGGCGCGAACGCCCGCCGCCCGGCTCCGACGCCCTCGACGACGAGCAGCGGCGCGGCGGCGGGCACGGTGATCGCCCCGGCGCGGCCGCGGGCGTCCCACGGCGGCGGGCGGTAGGCGACGTCGCGCCCGGCCCGCCACGGCACGAGCACGCCGTCGAGGAGCAGGTCGGCCCAGTCGAAGAAGTCGTGGTGCCAGGCGACGTCGTCGGTGTGGACGACGGCGGTGCTCGGCACGGTCGCGGCCAGCCGGGCGACGAGCGTGGACTTGCCCGAGCCGCTGCGCCCGTCGACGGCGAGCACGCGCGGGCGCCCCAGCGCCGCGTAGAGCTCGGTCACCGCGACGGCGCGCCACGGTCCGCAGTCGGGTTCACCGTCCGGCAGGTCCACGGCACCAGTCTGGCCCGGGTCTGCGCACCGAAGCGACGATCATGGCGGGCACGCGGCGCGCGGAACGGGCAAGGTGGCGCAATGGCTGTTGCGGTGATCACCGGGGTGTCGCGGCGGATCGGGATCGGGGCGGCCGTCGCGCGGCGGCTGGCCGAGGCGGGGTGGGACCTCTTCCTGCACTCGTGGAGCCCGCACGACGCGGAGCAGCCCTGGGGTGCCGATCCCGAGGGTGCGGCGGCCATCGTCGCCGACCTCCGCACCCGGGTGCGTGTCGAGCACCTCGTCGCGGACCTCGCCGATCCCGACGCGCCCGCCCAGCTCGTGGCGGCCGCCGAGGGCGCGTACGGCCGGGTCGACGCGCTCGTCGCCAACCACGCCCGCAGCAGCGTGGCGACGCTGGAGGAGCTCACCGCCGCGGAGCTGGACTTCACCTACGCCGTCAACACCCGGGCGACGCTGCTGCTCGTCAAGGAGTTCGCCGCCCGCTGCCCCGGGCCCGGGCGGGTGGTGCTCATGACTTCGGGCCAGCACCGCGGGCCCATGCCCGGCGAGCTGCCGTACATCGCGTCGAAGGGGGCGTTGCACCAGGTCACGGCGAGCCTCGCCGCGCACCTGGCGCCGCGCGGCATCACGGTGAACGCGGTGGATCCCGGCGCCACCGACACCGGCTACGCCGACGCCGCGGCGCACGCGGCCGTGCTCGCGCTGGAACCGATGGGACGGTGGGGCGAGCCGGACGACGCCGCCCGCCTCATCGCCTGGCTCGCGAGCGACGCCGGGCGGTGGGTGACGGGCCAGGTGCTCGTCAGCAACGGGGGTGGTCCGTGACGAGCAGGTGGTGGTAGAGCGGTCCGAGCACCGCGATGGCGGCGAAGAGGCCGCCTGCGACGAGGAAGTCGGCCAGGCCGGGCAGCCACATCGACAGCAGCACGTCCACGCCGAGCGCGACGCCGACGAGCAACGCCTTCGCGGCGACGAAGCGCACCAGCGAGACGCGGCGCGTATCGGCCGACCCGCTGCCGCTTCCGCCACCACGCGAGCACGGGCGCGGCGAGGAGCGGCACGGCCACGAGGACCAGGAGGGTCCGGGCCGCGTGCTCCCACAGCGGCTCGTTGCGGTGGGCGATCCACAGCGCGCCGATCACCAGGCCGATGACGAGGTACTGGACGCGTTCGCGGGTGCCCGGGGTGGGGTGCGGGGTGGTCGTCGCGGCTGGCGTCGTCATGGTTCGAGCCTGCTCCGAGACACGTCACCCGACCGCCCCCCGACGAGACGATGCGGCGGAGGACGACCGTGTCCACCGACTGGTGGATCCCCGTTCTGTCGGTGCGGCGCGGCACCATGTTCCCGTGACCTCGCCACCGACCGGGCTACGCGCCTACCGGGCCGTGCTCGCGGTGCCGTCGCTGCGCAGGCTCATGCCGGTGGCGTTCCTGGTGCGCATCCCCGCCACCGCCACGGCGATCACCCTCACGTTGCACGTCGTGCTGCAGATGGGCCTCGGCTACGCGGCCGCCGGGCTGGTCGTCGCGGCGAGCACCGTGGGCATGGGGGTGGGCGCGCCGCTGATGGGCAGGCTGGTCGATCGGCGCGATCTCCGCACGATGCTCGCCCTCACCCTCGTCGTGGCCGGGGTGTTCTGGGCGTTCGCCCCCGGGCTGGCGTACCCGGTGCTGCTCGGCGCGGCGTTCGTCGGCGGCCTGCTCGCCACGCCGGTGCACGCGGTGATCCGCCAGTCGGTGGGCGTGCTGGCGCCGCTGGAGCTGCGCCACACCGCCTACGCGGTCGACGCGATGCTGGTCGACCTCTCCTACATCGTCGGCCCGGCCCTCGGCGCCACGCTGGCGATCGGGCTGCCCGGCCCGTGGCCGTTGTGGATCGTCGGCGGCCTGTGGGTGGCGGCGGGCGTCGCGCTGTGGCTGCTCGATCCGGCGGTCCGCCACGAGGCCGGGGGCGCCCCGTCGACGGGTGGGATCGGCCGCGGGCTGGCGGCGGCGCTGATCGCCACGTTCGCCTCGGTCTACCTCCTCATCGGCACCGAGCTGGTGATGGTGGCGAGCCTGCAACGCAGCGGGCAGGCCCTCATGATCCCGGTGGTCAACACCGTGTGGTGCATCGCGTCGATCGCGGGCGGCTTCGCCTACGGCGCGCTGCGACGCCCGCTGCCGCTCGCGGGCCTGGTCGCGGGGCTCGGGGCGGCCACGCTGCCCATCGCGTTCGCCGGGTCGTGGTGGGGGTTGGCGCTGCTGATGGTGCCCGCCGGACTGCTCTGCGCGCCGTCGATCGCGGCGGGCGCGGGGGTGGTCAACGCGCTGGCGCCGGATCACGCCCGCGGGTTCGTCATCGGGCTGCACACGTCGTCGCTCACGGCCGGGGCCGCGGCGGCTTCGGCGTTCACGGGTCTGCTCATCGACCGGTGGTCGCCGGGCACGGCCGTGCTCGTGGTGGGCACGCTCGGTATCGTCGCCGCCTTGTTGAGCTGGGCGCTCGCGCGAGCATCGCCGCGGTCGGCCGCCACCCCGCCGGGCCCCTCAGCGCGCTCTCAAGCCGACTCGGGCAGACTCGGCGGCGATGAACGCGAGCCCGGCGTGCGCCCTGCGTGAGAACGTCTTGCACGAGACCGTCCAGTGGCCGAGCGCTCCGCGCCCGCGTGGAGCGGGCCCCGTGAGCCCGCAGCGCGCGGCCGGACGCGGCGCCGACCCGTCGCAGCGCGCGGCATCGCGCGGCGCTGGCCTATCGGACGCGGCCTGGCGGCTCGTCGACCGGCCGAGTGCGGCGCGGCGCCCCACCGAGCGACCGGACGCGGCAGGTTGTGGCGTATTGCGGCCGGATGCGACGGGGCGCGGCATCGAGCGACCGAGCGCGGCCCCGTGCCGTGCCGTGCGGCCGAACGCGGCCGGGCGGTGAGCGCGCCGCCGGACCGCGTCGACACCGCCGGGGAGGATCGCCGGGTGCCCCGGCCGCGGCGTTCCCCCGCGCGATTCGTGTGGGCCGCCCTCTTCACGGCGGCGGCCGCCGTCGGCGTACTGCCCGACCTGTTGTTCGGGCTGGATCGGCGCAGCCCGTTCGTGCAGATCGTGTCGTTCCGCTGGCAGCTGCTGGTGGCCGGGCTGGTGCTGCTCATCGTGCTGGGCGTGGTCACCCTCCTCAAGGCGCGGCGGGCGTGGCCGTTCACGGCCGGGCTCGCGGCGGTGCTGCTCATCGGCGCGGGCATGGTGGCTCCCCGGGTGCTCCCCGACCCGGTGCCGACCACGGGCACCCCGTTCAAGGTGCTCTCGTTCAACGTCTACGAGGGCCGGGCCGACACCAAGGCGCTCGCCGACCTCATCCGCACCGAGCAGCCCGACGTCGTGGCGCTCCCCGAGGCGGGCCAGCGCTTCGCCGACAAGCTCGCCCCTCTCATCGAGCCGATGGGCTACCGGCTGCGCTCGTCGGTCGACGAGGACGAGGACGACGTCAACGGCGTCACCGCCGCCGTCGCCGCCCGGCTGGGCGACGTGTCGTTCCGGGTCGGCCACAACACCTCGACGTTCCCGGACGTCCAGATCACCGGGGGCACGCTCGGCGCGCTCAAGGTGGTCGCCTTCCACTCGGTGGCCCCGGTGCCCGGTGCGGTGCCCGAGTGGCGCGACGACATGGCGCTCCTGCCCACGTGGTGCGCGGGCCCCACCCCGGCCATCGTGGCGGGCGACTTCAACGCCACCCTCGACCACTCCCTGCTCCGCGCAGGCATGGCGGGCTGCGGCGACGCGGCCGCCCAGCGCGGCGACGGCCTCGCCCCGACCTGGGGCCCGACCCAACGCACCCGGGTGATCGGCCCGCAGATCGACCACGTGCTGGCCAACCACGGCATCGTCGCGGAGAGCTTCCGCGTGGTAGACCTGCCCCGCAGCGACCACCACGCCATCCTCACGACGCTCCGCCTGCCCTGATCTCGACGCCCGCAAGCCGGGCCCCCTCGGCGGTTGCCGCGGCGGTCAGCGCATGCTGCGATCGACCCGCCTGCGCGGGCTCAGCGGAAGTCCGCCGCGTGGTCGCGGGCCCACTCGGCGAACGTCCGCGCCGGGCGTCCGGTGAGCGCCTCGACCTCACGGGTCATCGCCTCCGGCGTCTCGACGAACGCGCCCTGACCGGCGACGATCGCCTCCGCCAGCCCCGGCGGGAACTCGTCGCTCAGCTCCCGCACCGCGTCGTCCGGGGCGAGCGCCTCGAACCGGAGCGGCCTGCCCAGCGCGGCACCGATGGCCGCGAGCTGCTCGACCTGGCTGAGCTGCTGCGGCCCGGTGACGTGGTGCCGTCCGCCCGCGGGCACGTCGCCGAGCAGGCACCGGACCGCGACGGCGGCGAGGTCGGCCTCGTGCACGAGCGCCCGGCGGGCGTCGGGGTGGAACCAGCGCAGCACGTCCCCCGCCCGGATCTGCGGCGCCCAGCCCAGCGTGTTGGCGGCGAACCCGCTCGCGCGCAGGAACGTGGCCGTGCCTGGCGCCGCCGCCAACAACCCCTCGACGGACGCGTGCGAGCCCAGGATCGTGCCGTCGGCGGCCGCCTCCGGGTCGGGCACGTCCGGCACCCCGTGCGCCGAGAGGTAGACGACGTGCGGCACGGTCGCCGTCAACGCCTCGACCAACGCCGCCGCGGCCGCGTCACCGGCGACTGACGGGAAGACCAGGAACGCCGCGTCCACCCCGGACAGCACCGGGCCGAGCGTCTCCGGCCGCGTGAGGTCACCCGCGGCAACGCCCGCCACCGGGTGTCGGGCCACCGCCCGCACCCGCGCACCGGTGCCCGCGAGCTGGGTCACGACCTGCCCGCCGACCCGGCCGGTCGCGCCGGTCACCAAGATCGTCCTAGTCATGCCGCCGACGCTAGGACCTGCACTCGACTCCAGGTCAAGCTAGTGCCTAATCGACGAAGATCTCCTCGAGGTCGAAGGACTCGATGTCGAGGACGAAGCCGCGCACCCGCGTCTCCGGGTGCAGGAACGGGTCGTGGCGGAGCTGGGCCATGTCGCGGCGCACGCTGGTGGCCGGGTCGCGGAAGGCGTGCGTGCGCCACGGCGGCCGCATGCCGACCTCCCGCGCCAGCTCCTCGGAGAAGTCATCGTCGGTGAACGTGCCCAGCCCGCAGCCCGCGTGTTGGACGACCAGCACGTCGCGGGTGCCGAGCTTGCGCTGGCTGATCGTGAGCGAGCGGATCACGTCGTCGGTGACCACGCCGCCCGCGTTGCGCAGCACGTGCACCTCGCCGAGCTTCAGCCCGAACAGCGTGTACGTGTTGATCCGCGAGTCCATGCAGGTGAGCAGCGCCGTCTTGAGCGCGGGCGGCACGGCGAGGCCCTCGGCGCGGGCCTTGGCCAGCCGTCCGCCGCCCGCCTCGTAGCGCTCGATCAGCTCCTCGTACGCCATCAGCCCGCCGCCACCGTCTCGGCGATCTCGTAGGTGTTGAGCGCGGCGCCCTTGCGCAGGTTGTCGCCGCACACGAACAGCTCCAGCGTGTTGGGGAAGTCCAGCGCCTGGCGGATGCGGCCGACCCAGGTGGGGTCGTCGCCGACGACGTCGGCGGGCGTGGGCCACTCCCCCGCCGCCGGGTCGTCGCGCAGCACGATCGTGGGCTGGGCGGCCAGCACCTTGCGGGCAGCTTCGACGGACACCTCGCGCGCGAACGTCGCGTGCACGGCCAGCGCGTGCGTGGTGATCACCGGCACCCGCACGCACGTCGCCGAAACGCGCAGGTCGGGAAGGCCGAGGATCTTGCGCGACTCGTTGCGGACCTTCAGCTCCTCCGACGACCACCCGTCGTCCTTGAGCGACCCCGCCCACGGGATGACGTTGAGCGCGAGCGGCGCGGGGAACGGCGACTCGGCGGCCAGCCCGGCGAGCGCCTCGGCGACGTCGCCGCCGCGCACGCCCACCTCGCGACCGGCTACGGCGTCCATCTCGGCCCGCAGCCGGTCGATGCCGACCTGCCCGGCCCCCGACGCGGCCTGGTACGAAGCCACGACCAGCGCGGTGAGCTCGAACTCGCGGTGCAGCGCGCCCATCGCCGCCATCATCGACAGCGTGGTGCAGTTGGGGTTCGCGATGATCCCCTTGGGCCGGTTGCGGGCCTCCTCGGCGTTGACCTCGGGCACGACCAGCGGCACCTCGGGGTCCATGCGGAACGCGCCCGAGTTGTCGACGGCGACCGCGCCTCGAGAAGCCGCGATCGGCGCCCACTGCGCGCTCACCTCGTCGGGCACGTCGAAGAGCGCGATGTCGACCCCGTCGAACACCTCGGGTGCCAGCGCCTCGACGACGACGTCCTCGCCGCGCACCCGCAGCACCTTGCCCGCCGAGCGTGGCGACGCCACGAGCTTGATCCGCGACCACGGCACGGACGGCCGCGCGTCGATGATGTCGATCATCGTGGAACCCACCGCGCCGGTGGCACCCACGATGGCGAGGACGGGCCCCGCCGATGATTCCCTCGCTGCGCCTACCCGCCCCGCAGGCTCCGCAAGCTCCGCCTGCTTCCGTCCCCCGGTCTCGCTCATCGCCCCGTCCCCGCGTGCACCACGGCCCGCTCGCCGCCACCCAGATCGAACGCGCTGTGCAGCGCGCCCACCGCGGTGTCGAGCTGGTCGACCCGGCAGATCACCGAGATCCGGATCTCCGACGTGTTCATCGTCTCGATGTTGATGCCGGCCTGGGAGAGCGCCTCGCAGAACGTGGCGGTGACGCCGGGGTGGTTGCGCATGCCCGCGCCGATGAGCGAGACCTTGCCGACCTCGTCGTCGTGGACGATCTCGGCGAACCCGATCTCGCGTTGCACGCCGGTGAGCGCGGTGACCGCGCGCGGCCCGTCGACCTTCGGGAGCGTGAACGTGATGTCGGTGAACGTCTCGCCGGTGCGGGAGATGTTCTGCAGCACCATGTCGATGTTGATGTCGGCGTCGGCGACCGTGCGGAAGATCCGCGCCGCCATGCCGGGCGTGTCCGGCACCCCGACGACGGTGATCTTGGCTTCGGACCGGTCGTGCGCGACCCCGGTGATGATCGCGTTCTCCAAGGGGATCTCCTCGATCGAGCCGGTGACGAGCGACCCCGGCTTGTCGTTGTACGAGCTCCGCACCCGCAGGGGGACGCCGTAGCGGCGGGCGTACTCGACCGCGCGCAGGTGCAGCACCTTCGCGCCGCACGCGGCCATCTCCAGCATCTCCTCGTAGGTGATCGAGGCGAGGCGCTGGGCGTCGGGGACGATGCGCGGATCGGCGCTGAAGATGCCGTCGACGTCGGTGTAGATCTCGCAGACGTCGGCGTCGAGCGCGGCGGCGAGCGCGACGGCGGTGGTGTCGGAGCCGCCGCGGCCGAGCGTGGTGACGTCCTTCGAGTCCTGGCTCACGCCCTGGAAACCGGCCACGAGGACGATGGAGCCCTCGGTGAGCGCGTCGCGGATGCGGTGCGGGTTGACCTGCACGATGCGGGCGTCGCCGTGCTTGGACGTGGTGACCATCCCGGCCTGCGAGCCGGTGAACGAGCGCGCCTGCACCCCCAGCGCGTGGACGGCCATGGCGACCAGCGCGTTGGAGATGCGCTCGCCCGCGGTGAGGAGCATGTCCATCTCGCGCGGCGGCGGTGCGGGCGACACCTGCTCGGCCAGGTCCAACAGCTCGTCGGTCGTGTCGCCCATGGCGGACACCACGACGACGACGTCGTTGCCCTCCTTGTGCGTCCGCACGATGCGCTCGGCGACCTTCTTGATCCGGTCTGCGTCCTGCACCGACGAGCCGCCGTACTTCTGCACGACGAGGGCCACCCTCAGACCTCCTGCTCCGGGCCCCCGCGGCCCGCCGCCACCCTACCGGCGGACACCCCGGGTGCCGACCGAGATAACCACCACGTCAGGTCAGAGGTTGACCTGGTCGTGCCGGGCGAAGAAGTCGGCCCACTCCTGCTCGGACAGCTCGGCGCCGGTGCGGCGGATCTCCGCCAGCTCCTCGAAGTAGCGCTCGCGGGCGATCCCCGGCGCGAAGAGGATCAACATGCTCGCGGGCTCGTCGGCGTCGTTGCGGAAGCCGTGCACACCCCCCGGAGGCACGTAGCAGAAGCCGCCCGCAGGCAACGGGCTCCACATCTCGCCGTTGTAGAGCGTGACCGTGCCGGACACGACGTAGAACGACTCGGAGAACCCGCGGTGGAAGTGGCCGCCCGCGCCGCCCCCGCGCGCCGGGATGTCCCAGCGGTAGAGGCCGAACTGGCCGTTCGTCACCGAGCCGGGCGCCACGAACGTGGCGGCGGTGGCGCCGAGCATGAGCGGTTCGAGATCGCGGCGGAAGACCGCGCTGGTCTCGCCTTCGGTGCCGGTGTAGCTCATGACCCGAAGGCGCGGCGGGCGAGCTTGGCGCCTGCGGCGACGTCGTCCCACGGTGGGAGCTCGCCGTCGAGCAGCCCGCGGGCGGCCTTCTCCAGCGCACCGAGGCAGGCGAACGCGAACGCGCCACCGACGGAGATGCGGGCGACGCCGAGGTCGGCCAGCTCCGCCACGGTCGGGCCGCCCGGGCGCAGCAGGACGTTGACCGGCACGTCGACCTCGCGCACCACCGTGGCGATGTCCGCGGGCCGGACGAGACCGGGGGCGTACACGACGTCCGCGCCCACCTCGACGAAGCGCTGCAGCCGCGCGACGACCTCGGCGAGGTCCGCGTCGGGGTACAGGAACGCCTCGGCGCGGGCGGTGAGCACGAGCCCGCCCTTGGCCTTCGCGGCGGCCGCGACGCGCTCGACGGCCAGGTCGGCCGGGTAGCCGCCCTCCGGCCCACGGTCTTCGATCGAGCAGCCCGCGAGCGGGGTGGCGGCCGCGGCCTCGACGGTGGCGGCGACGCCCGCCGGGTCGTCGGCGAACCCGTTCTCGAGGTCCGCGGACACCGGCACGGGCACCGCCCCCGCGAGCTCGGCCGCGTGTGCGACGGCCGCGTCCCGGCCGACCTCGCCGTCGAGCTTCCCGAGCGTGGCCGCGAAGCCGCTGCTCGTGGTGGCGAGGGCGGCGAAGCCGAGCGTGGCGAGCACGCGCGCGCTGCCGACGTCCCACGGGTTGGGCATCACCAGCGGTGAGCCCGGTCGGTGGAGCTCGCGGAAGGTGGTCACGCCGCCGATCCTTGCACCTCGGGCGCCCAGGACCGGGACGCGACCGACAGCGCGTTCCAGGCGTTGATCGCGACGATCAGGCTGAGGAGCGCGCCCACCTCCTCGGGCGCGAACTCGGCGGCGACGGCGGCGTAGGCCTCGTCGGGCACGTGGGTGCTGGCCACGCGCGTGACGGACTCGGTGAACGCCAACGCCGCGCGCTCCCGGTCGGTGAAGAACGGGGCCTCCAGCCAGACGGCCACGGCGTGCAGGCGTTGCTCGGTCTCGCCCGCGGCCCGGGCGTCGCGCGTGTGCATGTCGACGCAGTACGCGCAGCCGTTGATCTGCGAGGCGCGCACGCGGATGAGCTCGCGCAGCAGCGGGTCGATGTTCGCTGCGTCCAGCTCCTTGGTCGCGGCCTTGTCGAGGTGCGCCATGGCCCGGCCGAAGCCGGTGGCGTAGCGGTCGAGGTCGAGCCGGACGGGGATCGCGTGTGTGGTCATGTGATCCACCGTAGGTTGCAAAGACCCAGGTCTACAGTCCAATTCCATGCCGGATAGTTGGGCCATTTCCGGCCGGGACCTGCACCTCGACCTGGGCCGCAGCGGACGGCGCGTGGCGCTCGAGCGGGCGTTGCGGGAGGCCGTGCAGTCGGGGCGGCTCGCGCCGGGCACGCTGCTGCCGCCGTCGCGGGCGTTGGCGGGCGACCTGGGGATCGCCCGCAACACGGTGGCGGAGGCGTACACGCAGCTCGTCGCGGAGGGGTGGCTGACCGCGCGGCAGGGCTCGGGTACTCGAGTGGCCGCCCCACCGACGGGGCCCACCCCACCCACCCCGAGTCCCGCGTTCCCCGACGGCGAGTCTCCGTTTTCGACACGGCGAATCTCGCATTCCGTCACGGGCGTGGGCGGGCGGCCCAAGCCGGCGCGCTCCGGTGCGGGAAGGGCGGCGCCGGATCCGGGCGCGGCGGCGCGGCGCGGGCGCGGCGGCGGGCGCAGGCGCGGCGGCGGGCGCGGGCGCGGCGGCGGGGACGGGCGCGGCGGCGGGTGCAGGCGCGGCGGCGGGTGCAGGCGCGGCGGGGACGGCAGGTGCGGCGGGGACGGCAGGTGCGGCGGGGGCGGGCGGCCTTCCGTGGGGCGGGCGCACCGCATCGCGCGGAGCCGTCGCCTACGACCTGCGGGCGGGCTACCCCGACGTCGCGGCGTTCCCGCACGGCGAGTGGCTCGCCGCCGCGCGGACGGCGTTGGGGCGGGCGCCGTCCTCGGCCTACCGCTACCCCGACCCGCAGGGCCTGCCCGAGCTGCGCGCAGCGCTCGCCGGCTACCTCGCCCGCACGCGGGGCGTGCGCGTCACACCGGAACGGGTCGTCGTGTGCGCGGGCTTCGGGCAGGGCCTCTGCGCGTTGGCCGCCGCACTGCACCGGCTCGGTGCCCGGCGCGTGGGCGTGGAGTCCCACGGCCTGCGGATGCACCGGGCGATCCTGGCCGACGCGGGCCTCCGCCTGGTCGGCCTGCCGGTCGGCGCGGCGGGCGCGGAACTGCCGGGCGAGGACGTCGACGCGGTCCTGCTCACCCCGGCCCACCAGTTCCCGCTGGGCATCGCGCTCGAGCACCGCGCCGAGTTCGTGCAGTGGGCCCGCGCCCACCGCGCTGTTCTGGTCGAGGACGACTACGACGGCGAGTTCCGCTACGACCGGCGACCGCTCGGCGCGATGCAGGCGCTGGCCCCCGACCACGTCGTCTACGGCGGCACGGCGAGCAAGGCGTTGGCGCCCGCGGTGGGGCTGGCCTGGCTGGTGCCGCCCGAGCACCTCGTGGCGCCGGTCGTCGCGGAGCTGACCCGCATCGGTGCCCGGCCCGCCGCGCTGAACCAGCTCGTGCTGGCCGAGTTCCTCACCTCGGGCCGCTACGACCGGCACGTGCGCCGGTCCCGCCTCGCCTACCGCAGGCGGCGGGACCGGCTGGTCGCCGCGCTCGGCGACCTCCGCGTGCACGGGCTGCCCGCGGGCCTGCACGCCGTGGTCGACCTGCCCGACGACCGCACCGAGGAGCAGGCGGTCGCCGAGGCCCAGCGGCGCGGACTGGCCGTTCAGGGCCTCACCGAGTTCGCGTTCGCCCCCGGCCACGCCCCCGCGCTCGTCGTCGGCTACGCCACGCCACCGGCGCACGCGTTCACATCGGCGGTGGCCCGGCTCGTCGCGACCCTCAGCCGATCCGGCGGACCAGCCGCACGACAACGGCCGTGATCGCCCACCAGATGAGCGCCGCCGTGCCGTAGCTCATCGCCACGGCGACCTTCGGGTCCGGTGGCTGGAACAGGTTGGCCAAGCCGAGGTCGAAGTACTGGGCCGCCTCGCGCACGGCGGCGGCCCACACGTTGCCGAAGTTCGCCTCCAGCGCGGTGAGCAAGACGTAGACGACGAGCAGCAGCACGATGAGCATGCCGACCAGCCTCAGCACGCTCGCCACGACCCCGGCACCCCGTCGGGTGGTTGCACTCACGATCCTCATGGTGGCACGCGAGCGAACCCGCCCGCTTGCGCCGCGCCCGGGGGAAGGGGTTAACCTCACCCCGTGGTGCGCCTGCTCCTTCGCCGCCGCGGCGGGGTCTGACCGACCGGCCCCTCGTCGCGGGAAGGCGCGTGCGCCGGTCATGACACCGGCCCACGCCAAATGGAGTAATTCCGATGACCACCTCACCCGACGCCTACACGTCCGCGCGCAGCCGTCTGCGCACCCCGTCGCGCCCGATGCCCGACGACCAGCCCGTGTGGAACCCCCAACGCGGCTCGCACATGGCGGTCCACCGCTACCGGCCGTTCCACGAGATGATCGAGCCGGTATCCCTGCCCGACCGCACCTGGCCGGACAAGCGCATCACGAAGGCGCCGCTGTGGTGCGCGGTCGACCTGCGCGACGGCAACCAGGCGCTGATCGACCCCATGAGCCCGGCCCGCAAGCACCGCATGTTCGAGCTGCTGGTCCGCATGGGCTACAAGGAGATCGAGGTCGGGTTCCCGGCCGCGAGCCAGACCGACTTCGACTTCATCCGCGAGATCATCGAGCAGGACCTGATCCCCGACGACGTCACGATCCAGGTGCTCACCCAGGCCCGCACCGAGCTGATCGAGCGCACCTACGAGGCCTGCGAGGGCGCGCCGCGCGCGATCGTCCACCTGTACAACTCGACGTCGATCCTGCAGCGCCGGGTCGTCTTCCGGTCCGACCGCGCGGGCATCGCGAAGATCGCCACCGACGGCGCCGAGGACGTGCTGCGCTTCAGCGAGAAGTACCCGAACACCGACTGGCGCTTCGAGTACTCGCCCGAGAGCTACACCGGCACCGAGCTCGAGTACGCGGTCGACGTCTGCAACGCGGTGAGCGCGCTCTGGCAGCCCACGCCGGACTCGCCGATGGTCGTCAACCTGCCCGCGACCGTCGAGATGGCCACGCCCAACGTCTACGCCGATTCGATCGAGTGGATGCACCGCCACCTGGAGCGCCGCGAGGGCATCGTGCTGTCGCTGCACCCGCACAACGACCGCGGCACCGGGGTCGCCGCCGCCGAGCTGGGCTACCAGGCGGGCGCCGACCGCATCGAGGGCTGCCTGTTCGGCAACGGCGAGCGCACCGGCAACGTCGACCTGGTCACGCTGGGCATGAACCTGTTCACCCAGGGCATCGACCCGCAGATCGACTTCTCCGACATCGACGAGATCCGCCGCACGGTCGAGTACTGCAACCAGCTGCCCGTCGCCGAGCGCCACCCGTGGGGCGGCGACCTGGTCTACACCGCGTTCTCCGGCAGCCACCAGGACGCGATCAACAAGGGCTTCGACGCGATGCGGGCCGACGCCGCCGAGGCGGGCGTCGAGGTCGACGACTACCGCTGGGAGGTGCCCTACCTGCCCGTCGACCCGAAGGACATCGGCCGCACCTACGAGGCCGTGATCCGGGTCAACTCGCAGTCGGGCAAGGGTGGCGTCGCGTACATCATGAAGGCCGAGCACCAGCTCGACCTGCCGCGGCGGCTGCAGATGGAGTTCTCGAAGGTGATCCAGCAGGTCACCGACTCCGAGGGCGGCGAGGTGTCGCCCAAGGAGATGCGCGACGTCTTCGACACCGAGTACCTGGCCCGGGTCACCCCGCTGAAGCTGATCCGCCACCGCCTCACCAGCGACGGCGAGGGCACCGACGAGATCATCGCGACCGTGCGCGTGGAGAACGAGATCCACGAGATCAGCGGCAGCGGCAACGGGCCGATCGCGGCGTTCGTCGACGCGCTCGCGGGCATCGGGTTCGACGTGCGGGTGCTCGACTACCACGAGCACGCCCTGTCCGCGGGCGACGACGCCCGCGCCGCGGCCTACGTCGAGTGCGCGGTGGAGGACACCGTGCTGTGGGGCGTCGGCGTCGACAGCTCGATCGTGTCGGCCTCGCTCAAGGCGGTCGTCTCGGCGATCAACCGGGCGATGCGCTGACCTCTGTGCGCGGCAACGGGGTGGAGAGCCCGTTGCCGCGCACGGGTTCAGGCCGGGTCGAACTCGCCGTTCTTGACGCCCTTGACGAAGGCGTCCCACTCGTCGCGGGTGAAGGTGAGCGCCGCGCGGCGCTCCGGGTCCTTGGTGTCACGCACAGTAACCGAACCGCCGGGCAGCTGCCCCACCTCGACGCACTCGCCGAGGGAGCAAAAACTGCTGATCTTGTACGTGACCACGGAAGACCCTTCACTGGGGAGCGTGCTGAGCAAGATACCTGTGGATCATGACGGCGCTCGCGTCGGGGTCGAGCGCGCGATCCAGGACGTCCTGGAAGACGCCCTCGTAGAGCTCAACGTCGGACCTGGCGTCGAGGTACGCGTTGCCCGCCTGCCCCTCGACGTAGACCACATCGGACCCGAGCTCTTCCGGAATGCCCAGCAGGACGAACGCGGCGACGTGCGCACGGAGGAGACCGGTCTCCGCGGGGAGCACCAGAATGGTGACGTTGGGTAGTTGGATCAGCTCGAGCAGCCGTTGCAACTGCCCCGCGATCACGCCGTGGCCGCCCACCGGCCGCCAGAGCACCGACTCGTCGAGGACGTCGACGAACTCCACGGGGTTCCGCGGTCGCAGCAGGGCCTCCTGCCTGCGGAGCCGTAGTGCGACCAGCCGCTCGATCTCGTCGTCCGAGTGGTGAGCCAGCCACTCCCGCAGGACGGCGCGCATGTAGTCCTCGGTCTGCAGCAGGCCGTGCACGGTCGTCAGGTCGAAGCAGCGCACCGTACGAGCGTCGTTCTCCAGCGAGGTGTAGCGGCTGGGCGAGTCGAGGAAGTGCCGTTCGGGCTGTACGCCTTCGGTGTAGCTCTCCCACCAGCCGTGCTCGCGGCCGTCGTGGACGAGACGCAGGAGCAGGGCCCGTTCCCGGTCCGAGTCGGCGCCGTAGATCCGCAGCAGCTCGCTCACGTCGGGCACCTTCGGCACGCCCTTGCCCGTCTCCAGCCGGGAGATCTTGGACGTGGAGCAGGTCATGCGCTCGGCCACGTCGTCGAGCGTCAGACCGGCCGTCATCCGCAATCGACGCAGCTCAGCGCCGAGTCGGCGGCGGGCGCCGATCGGGCTGTGCGGCGGCGCTGCTGCGTGTGGGTGATTAGTCACGCAGTGCGCCCGTTTGCAATTGCATGAGGCACTGGCATCGGGCAATCTAAGCACTGTCCCCAAGTGTGGTGGAAGTCACCACGCCAAGGACGGTCATCCCGAGAGGAGGCCGTGATGCACACATCCACCACGACTCTCCATCCCCTCCCGACCCACGCCCGGTCCGGGCCCTGCTGCACCGCGACGACCGTCGCCGGTGTCCGTCCACGGGAAAGGAACTCGATGATGAAGTCCACCACCAGCACCAGCAGCCGTCCGCAGCGCATCGGCAGGTGGTCACCGTGATCACACTGATCATCGGCGGCCTCGGCTTCCTGCTGCTCGCCGCGATCGTCGTCGGAATCGTCGACGCCCTGCAGGCATCGAGCTGGCGGCAGGTCGCCGCCGAGCGCCGCGAGCAATGGGAGGCGCAGCGGCTGCAGCCGCACGGTCGCGACCTCGACCTCTGAGACACCACCGCGAAGCCGCCGCCGTGCCCTGATGACAGGGCGCGGCGGCCTGGTGGCTCGTTCAGAGGGTGCGGCGACCCGACAGCGCCCGGCCCAGGGTGAGCTCGTCGGCGAACTCCAGGTCGCCGCCCATCGGCAGGCCGGAGGCGAGCCGGGTGACCGTGAGGCCGGGGAAGTCGCGCAGCAGCCGCACGAGGTAGGTCGCGGTGGCCTCGCCCTCGGTGTTGGGGTCGGTCGCGATGATCACCTCGGCGATCTCCGTCTCGTCCGCAGCCGGGCCGGTGCCGCCGAGGCGGGCCAGCAGCTCGCGGATGCGCAGGCCGTCCGGGCCGACGCCTGCCAACGGGTCGAGCGCTCCGCCGAGCACGTGGTAGCGGCCCTTGAACTCCCGGGTGCGCTCCACGGCCAGCACGTCCTTGGGCTCCTCGACGACGCACACGAGGGTGGGGTCGCGGCGGGCGTCCGCGCAGTAGCGGCAGCGCTCGCGCTCGGAGACGTTGCTGCAGACCTCGCAGAAGCGCACGCCGTCCTTGACCTTCTGCAGCACCTCCTGCAGCCGCGTCACGTCGACGGGATCGGCCGCGAGCAGGTGGAACGCGATGCGTTGTGCGCTCTTCGGCCCGACGCCCGGCAACCGGCCGAGCTCGTCGATCAGATCCTGTACCGGGCCTTCGAACACGGCGCTAGCCCAGGCCGGGCAGGCCCAGGCCGCCCGCCAGCGGGCCCATCTTCTGCTGCTGGAGCGCGGCGGCCTTCGCCACGGCGTCCTCCAGCGCACCGGTGATGAGGTCCTGCAGGGTGTCGACGTCGTCCGGGTCGACGACCTTGGGGTCGATGCGCACGCTGCGGATCTCCAGCCCGGACGTCTGCAGCGGGGCCGTGATCGTGATCTCCACCAGCCCGTTGCCCGCCTGGCCCGTGACCTCGGCGGCCGACATCTCCTCTTGCATCTGCTGCACCTGCTGCAGAAGCATCGACATGTCAGGCATACCCGGTTGCACCAGCGAACTCCTCGCGTCACCCGGCGGGTCTGCCCACCGGCTCCGGTCGCCAGAGTAGCCGTGCAAGGGTGGGCCCGTGCGCACCCGTGGCCGCAGGCCGACCAGCTCGTGCGCCCACCCCACGCCCGACCCCGGCGCGCGCATTCCCGTCGCCGTCGCGCCGTCGCGGTGGACGATCTTGGCGCTGGTGGCGGCCGGTTGTCTGGTGCTCGCCGCATGCTCGGGTGGGGCGCCACCGGCGGCAGGCCCGGGCAGCGCCGGGTCGGCCACTATCGCGCCGACCGTCGGGGGTGGGCCCGGTGCGGGACCCACCTCTGGCTCCGCAGGCCCGGGCGCTGCTCCCGGTGCGGCAGGCGCGGCGCCACCTCCGGCCGCGGCACCCGGGCCGGTCGCGGGTGTGCCCGTGGTGGTGCTGGATCCCGGCCACAACGGGGGCAACGCCGCGCACCGGGCCGAGATCGGACACCCCGTGCCCGACGGGCGCGGCGGCACCAAGCCCTGCAACACGACGGGCACCGCCACCGACGCCGGCTACCCCGAGCACGCCTTCAACTTCGACGTGGCGCAGCGCACCGAGCGGGTGCTGGAGGCGGCGGGCGTGCGGGTGGTGCTGACCCGGCCGAACGACGTCGGCGTCGGCCCGTGCGTCGACGTGCGTGGCACGGCGGGCCAGCGGGCCGACGCCGCGGCCGTGGTCGCCATCCACGCGGACGGTGCCGCCCCGTCCGGGAGCGGCTTCCACGTGGCGCTGGCGTCCCCGCCGCTCAACCCCGCGCAGGCCGGGCAGGCGCGGGCGCTCGGCACCGCGCTGCACGACGCCCTGCGCGGCGCGGGCTTCCACGACTCGACCTACCTCGGCGAGCGGGGCATCTCCTCGCGCCCCGACCTCGCCGGGCTCAACTTCGCGACCCGCCCGGCCGCGCTCGTCGAGTGCGCGAACATGCGCAACCCGGCGGAAGCCGCCGTCGTGTCGTCGGCCGACGGGCGTCAGCGCTACGCCGCCGCGCTCGCCGCGGGCATCCTCGCGTACCTGCGCCACCCCTGAGGTGAGTCGCACGTTTCAACGCCGCGAGTCGGCCGAATCGGCGCGGTGGGGTGAGCGCGGGTGCGGACCTTGTCGGCACGGCGCCTCAGCCGCGCACCATCGTGGTAGTGACGGCGGCAGGCGGGTCGGCGGGTTCGCCGTGAGCGTGGCGAGGCTCAGGCGGCGGGCTCGGAGCCCGGCTCGGGAGCGGCGCGGAGTTGAGCTTCGCCCTGCTCTTCGGCGAAGCGCTCGACCATCCTGTCGGTCTTGCGCTTGACGAGGAAGCCGACCGTGAGGCCTGCCGCTGCGGCCACGATGAGGCCGATCCAGGAGAAGCGGCTCAGCCACGTCTCGGCGATCACGCCCAGGTAGTAGACCGCCATCGTGGTGCCGCCCGCCCAGAAGATGCCACCGAGCGCGTTGGCCGCCAGGAACCGCGGGTAGTGCATCTTCAACGCCCCCGCCAGCGGTCCGGCGAAGATGCGCAGGAGCGCGATGAACCGGCCGAAGAACACGGCGAACACGCCCCAACGCCGGAACACGTTCTCGGCGAACGCGACGTTCGCGGGCCCGAAGTGCTTGGGGAACCGGCGCCCCAGGCGGGCGAACAGGGCCGTGCCGTAGCGACGGCCGATGGCGTAGCCGATGGAGTCGCCGATGATCGCGCCTGCGCTGCCCGCTACGGCGATCCACAACGGCGACACGTCGAGCTCGTGCCGCGACGACAGCAGCGCGGCGCTCACCAACACGATCTCGCCCGGTAGGGGGATGCCGAGGCTCTCCAAGCCGATCACGATGCCGACGGTGAGGTACACCAACAGCGGCGGGATCGTCTCGAGCAGCGAGTCGACCGTCATGGGCTCTCCCACTCATGGCTGGTCAAAACGGACATCCTAGTTGGCTCAGCGGCGATCGATCGCCCGTGCGCCCAACTGGCTGGTGAGCAGCGCGATAGCGGCCTCCTCGGGATCCGACCGTGCGGGCGCGTGCTGCTGCTCGCTCGGGCCCGCGTCCAGCTCGGCGAGCATCGCCTCTTCGTCGTCGGGCGGCGTGTCCTCCTCGGGCGGTTCGGGAGGTAGCGGCACGCCGTCCTCGCGCCCGGCAGGCCGACCCGCAGGCCGCCCGCCGGACGCCTGCGCGGCGCCCGACTGCCAGCGCCCACCGGCCGCCTGCGGTCTATCAGCTGGCGGACGGCCGCCTGCGGCGTCGGCCGACGGCGCCCCGCCACCCGGTGTTCTGCTCCAGGCTTTGCCCGACGCCTGGCCGCCGACCGGTGGCCTGCCCGCCGGGCCGCCCGCGGGCGGCGACCCGTCGGGCGCCTGGCCGGGTGGTTGCGGCGTGCGGGTGGACGGAGGGGAGGCCGTCGCGCGCGGAGCTTGCCGCGCCTCCTGGGCACGGGGCGCGGAGCCGTCGCCGTGCTCGCACCGCACCCGCCACCGCACCCCGAGGACGGCGTGCAGGGACTCGGCGATGACGTCGGTGTTGCTCTGCTCGGACAGCAGCCGGGCGAGCGGGGCGGTGCCGATGGACAGCACCAACGTGTCGTTCTCCACCGCACGCACGGTGGCGCTGACCAGCAGCGCCGCCGTGCGCTTCTTCCGCTGCTTGACGGCCTCCTGGATCTCCTGCCAGACCCGCCGGACGTCGGCCGCGCCGACCGCCGAAGTCGCCGGACGAGCGGCGACTTTCTCCTCGGCCTGTCCACCCGGCGCGGCACCAACGGATGGTGGGCCGCCTGCGGCGGGCGGGGTGGCGGCTGCGGGCGGTTGACCACCAGCGGCTGATGCGGGCGACCGGCCGTTCGCAGGCGCTGCGGCCGACGGATGCGGCGTTCCCCCGGTGGCGGCCGCAGGCAAGCGCTCGCCCGCAGGCGAGGCAGCGGATGGGGGCGAGGCGGCCGAGGCGGCCGCAGGATCCGATGCGGGCAGCGGGCTACCAGCGGCCGACGAGGCGGCCGAGGCGGCAGGCGCAGGCGGCTGACCATCAGCAGGAGCCGACGCAGCGGCGTCTGCCGTGGGCAGGCCCCCGCGCGGCCGAGACGGGTGGCTGGCCCCCGCCTGGAGCCGAGGGACCGGCGCCTGCGGTCGGCAGGCCAGCCGCCGACGAGGAACTGGCGGATGCGCCCGAGGCAGGCCCGGGCGGGGCGGCGGATGCGGCCGGAGCAGACCCGGCACGCGGGGCGGCGGTCGCGCCCGGAGCAGACCCGGCACGCGGAGCGGCGGTCGCGCCCGGAGCAGACCCGGCGGGCGGGGCGGTGGACGCAGCCGGGGTGGCAGGCCCGGCGGATGCGGCGGCGGCGACGGGCGCGACAGCGGACGCGGGCGGCAGGCCACCGGCCCCCGTGGGCGACTGACCGGCGGACGACGAAGCAGCGGGCGGCGAAGCAGCGGACCGCCTGCTGTAGGTCGCCCCACCAGCCGCAGCCCCCGACCTGCCGCCACCTCCTTGCGCTGACCCGCCACCCGGCGGCGCGGAGACGCTCAAGTCCCCACCTGCACCCGACTCCCCCGGCGCGGGCGGGCCGGCGGCGATGGCCGAACGGCGCTCCAGGCGCTCCAGCCGCTCCAGCAGGCCGGGCTCCTCGGTCGTCGCGGCGGGCAGCAGCATGCGGGCGCAGAGCAGCTCCAGCAGCAGCCGGGGGGCGGTGGCGCCGCGCATCTCGGTGAGGCCGACGTGCAGGATCTCGCCGTAGCGGGTGAGGGTGGCCGCGCCGAATTTGCCCGACTGCTCGACCATGCGGGCGATCTCGTCGTCGGCCGCCTCCACCAGCCCGCGCTCGACGGCCTCCGGCACGGCCTGCAGCAGCGTGAGATCGCGCAGCCGCTGCAACAGATCGCTGGCGAACCGGCGCGGATCGTGCCCGGCCTCGACGAGCCGGTCGACCGCTTCGAACACCGCCGCCCGATCGCCCGCGGCCAGCGCATCCACCACGTCGTCGATCAGCGAGACGTCGGTGACGCCCAGCAGCGCGACCGCCCGCTCGTACGTGACCCCCTCGGGCCCCGCCCCCGCGACCAGCTGATCGAGCACCGACAGCGAATCGCGCGCCGAGCCGCCGCCCGCCCGGATCACCAGCGGGTAGACGGCGGGCGCGACCGTGACCTCCTCGTCGGCGCAGATGCGCTCCAACAGCTTGCGCAAGGTGCCCGGCGGGATGAGGCGGAAGGGGTAGTGGTGGGTGCGCGACCGGATGGTGGGCAGCACCTTCTCCGGCTCGGTGGTGGCGAACACGAAGACGAGGTGCTCCGGCGGCTCCTCCACGATCTTGAGCAGGGCGTTGAAGCCCTGCGTGGTGATCATGTGCGCCTCGTCGACGATGAACACGCGGTAGCGCGACTCGGCGGGTGCGAAGAACGCCCGATCGCGCAGCTCTCGGGTGTCGTCGACGCCGCCGTGGGACGCCGCGTCGAGCTCCGTGACATCGATGTTGCCCGGCCCGCCCGGCGCCAGCGACACGCACGACGAGCAGACGCCGCACGGCTCCGGCGTGGGCCCCAGCTCGCAGTTGAGCGAACGGGCCAGGATGCGCGCGCTCGACGTCTTGCCGCAGCCCCGAGGCCCCGAGAACAGGTACGCGTGGTTGATGCGACCGGCCTCGATAGCGACGCTCAGCGGCTGGGTGACGTGCTCCTGCCCGACCACCTCGGCGAACTTCGCCGGGCGGTACTTGCGGTACAGAGCCAGCGCCACGTCCGCGAGGCTACCGACCGGCACCGACAGAACCGGGGCCGGGCACAAAAGGGGACTCCGCGCACCCGCCAGAGCCCGTTGACCCTTGCTGCCTTCCGGCCCTGGGGGAGTTCACAGGATGGACGCCGCGCGGAGTCCGTCGCCGAGTGTAGGCCGTCGTCGGCGGCCGCGATGACCCGGCTATGCTTGCCCGCGTTGGAGGATTCGCCTAGTGGCCTATGGCGCACGCTTGGAAAGCGTGTTGGGTGCAAGCCCTCGGGGGTTCGAATCCCCCATCCTCCGCCACGCTCACCAGCCAAGACGCCGGGAACGGGCATCCAGCGCGGCCAC